>NZ_CM137010.1:6197500-6203079 GCF_054483835.1 Paenibacillus sp. strain BS8-2 | reverse complement strand
AACTGCTCAAGAAGCATAACAGTATAGACAAACTTTAAAAGCTTTAAACATAAAGGCCAATATTTTCTGGCCCCGGGCATCCTATTGTCTGATTTTAAATCAAAGTTGGTTTTATGAGATCATTAAATCGACCTTGAGTGGGTTGATAGTAATTTGAGCACTAATGACTTTCACAGAAAAGAAATGACAGTTGTTTAACGTTCTCTATATATGATTCCTTCATGTTGATGTACGGCTAGTGCAGAGCGTTAACGCATACACTTATATTATGCCGACAGATGATGAGTCCATGAATAGAGAGGGGTGCCGCGATGAATGTGACAGCAGGTGTGGCGAATAATCCATGGTTTATTAATGAAATTGACATTGCTGCGAGGTTAGGTCTCTCGATTGTGCTCGGAGGATTAATCGGTTTCGAACGCGAGTCATCCAATCATGCCGCTGGATTTCGTACGAATATTCTAGTCTGCTTAGGCGCGTGTTTACTTATGTTGTTGTCGATATACGGGTTTGCTGATTTTGTAGAGGAGCCTAATGTCCGTGTTGACCCGGCCCGTCTCGCGGCAGCGGTCATTACAGGGGTTGGTTTCCTAGGGGCAGGTACAATCCTGTTCACAGGCAAATCCATAACAGGACTGACGACGGCAGCTTCGTTATGGGTTGTAGCCGCTATAGGCCTTGCGGTGGGGGCAGGTT
Source organism: Paenibacillus sp. strain BS8-2 (assembly GCF_054483835.1). NCBI lineage: Bacteria > Bacillati > Bacillota > Bacilli > Caryophanales > Paenibacillaceae > Paenibacillus > Paenibacillus sp. strain BS8-2. The sequence continues at coordinate 6,202,383 of NZ_CM137010.1, read as the reverse complement.
TTTATTTTGCTTCGGGGACAGTTACGATAATGGCACTGTTAACGTTATGGGGATTCAATAAGATCGAGAAAAGATATATGAACGCCAAGAAGGACCGGGTTATCAAGGTTGAGGCATATGATCTTTCATCCCATCTCGTCAGTATCAATCAAATCTTAGAGCACCGTAGAATTACGATTCGCAAAATGATGATGGAAGAAGTGGAGACATCGCGACAAGAAGGGGATGAGCGAGCAACAAGGCTAATTCTTCATGTTAAGATGTCTTCCCATAAAAAAGATTCGGCGCTTCGTCTGCTTGACGAACTGAAGAAACTGGAGGGCATACGTTGGGTGAGCTCCGAGTAACGCAACGAAAGCGGGCATGGCTCACGGCCTTGCTTGCTTTCTTGCTTCCCGGTATGGGACTTGTATATAACGGGCAATATTCAAGAGGCTTTCTCCTCTTATCGGCTTTGCTTCTCGACGTAACCGCAATCTACCGGCTAGCAAATTCTGATGGGGGAAGCCACCTGCTTCTGATCGTATATCTAGGTTTGCTGCTGCCGATATATTATTTTGTAAGTGTATTCGAGGCGCTGCAGATTAAGGATCGTCCAGCTGAGGAGAGACTGCCAGTACAACTGCTTCACGGCATTTTGCTAGTTGCCTCTGGAATTGTCATGATGATATTGATTAAGCCTCCGCATTTGCTCCTCCCATGGATGAACGAATTGGCTGAGCTCAGTGTGGGTCCACTTCTGATGGCGATCGCTTGCTTTTTTGTGCTGACGGTTGTCAAGAAAGGAGAAATCACCATGTTTAAGCTTGGTCGATTAACAGCGGCGATACTAATATTATCGGTTGGGGTACTGCTGCTGCGGGATCAAGTTAGGGATTCGAATGATATCATGCTGCTTCGCGACTGGTGGCCGCTGTTATTTTTGCTGCTTGGCATTGAAGTTACCCTATATAGTACCGTGCTGCGAGCGAAGGTTGCTAAGCTAAAGCTGGATATGGCTGGAGCAGCAGCTGCGTTAGTTGTGACGGTGACAGCTTATGGCGTCACCCAATTCGCCGATTTCCCCGTTAAATGGCTTGATCAATTTAATGTGGATTTGAGTGGCATGGTGGAGTATGGCGAAGAGAAGGGTTACCACATGACCAAGAGCGTCATGAAAGTATTTGTTGATGAGCATCTATCCTCGGTCGCGATAAAAAATATGAATGGAGATGTTATCGTTCGTACAGGCGACGTTCGGGAGATCGAGGTGTTTACGACAGTATGGGTAGACGACTTGGACGAGGCTGAGTCAAAGGTCATTGCCGAGCAATCGACAGTAGAAGCAACACCTGGGCGCGAAGTGATGCTCGAAGCAAAGGGACAACGTTATGGCACCGACAATAAGCGAGTACCTCGAATGAATATGGTGATTGTCTTGCCGCGGATTGAACCTCGTGCTGAGAAATCCGCTCCTGAAGCGACTCCCGATGTGGAAATGGATGAACCCATGATGACGGATGTCATCACAACTCAGTCGGACGAGCCCGTGTACGCATTGCCTGACTACGAACAAGCTCCCGATTCGAGTGCGGAGCAGCCTACAGCTATTCAAGTGCAGATTGAAACCGTTAATGGTTCCACCGAGGTGGACGGGCTGGTCGCAGAAGACGGACTTATCGTCAACAGTGGGGACGGGGCTATACGAATTTCACAATTGATTGGGCCTTTGACGGTTACCGGCAATAATGGAAGTCTTGATGCAGAGTCGCTGAGCGGCGAAAGTACGTTGGAGCTCAAGAATGGGGAGATTGCAGTAAGCCATGCATCTGGAGGAGCCTTGTACGCAGCTACTTCCAACGGCAATATTCGATTGTCGGATATCGCAGGAGAAGCCGAAGCGGAGACCAAGAATGGGAGTGTAACGATTGACGGCGCAGCCAGCTCGGTCAAAGCGAACACAATGAACGGCGGCATTACAGTAGAGAGCAGTATGGTAGGCGGAAATTGGGATTTGGACAGTTCCGTCGGGGAGATTACAGTAGGCCTGCCAGAACAAGGGGATTATTCTTTATACGGTTCGGTAACTTTTGGGAAGATTGAATCGGAACTGCCATTCCAGCAAATTCGCAAAACGATCCGTGGCTCAGTTGGCGCAGGCACTTACCGCATTCATATTAATGCGACAAATAGCATAACCATTGAAAGTCGGGTTACTCGTTAGATGGCGCTTTCATTGACAAAAACTTTAATATGAACGTACAATAGATTATAACGATTATAAATCATTTCATTTTTTTCAAAGAAAGGCGTGAGGGGAATGGCAGCCAACGTTCATTCGGCACTGGAACAACTTAAGATGAATGGCGTCCGTATGACCCCGCAACGACACGCCATACTGGGATATTTGATGGATACGAAATCACATCCTACCGCCGACGAGATCTATAAGTCGTTGTCGCCTACTTATCCGAGCATGAGCGTTGCGACAATTTATAACAATTTGCGTTTGTTCGTCGATGCAGGATTGGTACGCGAGCTAACATACGGCGATGATTCAAGTCGCTTCGATGCTGACCTCTCCGATCATTATCACGCAATTTGCAAGAGTTGCGGACAGATTGTCGACTTCGGCTATCCTCCTCTGCTGGAAGTAGAGAAAGCGGCTTCGAAGGAAACGGGCTTCTCCGTACATGGTCACCGGATGGAGATATATGGACTGTGCACAACATGCAACACTTAACGGTCGCTGACCGTCTATAGAATAAGATAGTTTATGACAATAACGTGCTGGGCAGCGTTTTTACGCTACTTCTTGCACGTTTTTGTTTGAGATTGTATCGGAGCATAAGCAATGAATCCGCATGCTCCGGAATGCAATTATGACAAGAGCCAAGGAGAGTGAAGCATTGGAAATGAATTACATCCGACCGCGTCGTAAGAAAAGAAGAGTCGGATTAATGATGTTAGTCTTTCTGTTCATGACTTCAGCAATTGTAACATTTGGATGGCTGGGTTATTTGAAGTATATTCCAAGCCGTGAGTATCAAGAGCCGTCGTATGCATCTGCGACTCCCATTATCGTAAATGGAGAGGAAACCGCACAAGGTGCTTTGATTGAGAACGGAATGGTTAAACTGCCGCTTCCTATTTTAGAATCTATATTTGCGGTGGACAAGCCGATACACTATGAAAGCACGACAGGTACTATCGTGCTTACGAGCGTGGACAAAGTGCTTAGACTTAAGACGGATGCGTTGACCGGCATTCTGAATAAACAACCATACAAGCTGACGATTGCTGCCGAGGTCACGGACAATATTGTATATATTCCGGCCGCGCCAATTGAAGAGTTATATGGGCTGAAGGTGGATTACAATCCGGAAACGGGGATCGTTTCTCTCCTTAAGGAAGGAGAATCGGTACAGCTTGCAGAAGCGCTGGATGAGAAAGGTGCATCTATCCGCACATCACCATCCATCAGGGAACCCTATTTGTTGAAAGTTGCACAAGGTGAAAGCATGCGTGTATGGAGCAGCAATGATGGTTGGTTGCTCGTACAGTCATCGCAGGGGCACATCGGCTACGTTCGGGAGAAGGACGTTAAGATGTCCGGTACAGAAACAGTGAGCGAAGTGAAGCGCGAAGAACCTTTTGTGCCATGGGAGCTAGACGGTCATAAGATCAACATGACGTGGGAAGCTGTCTACGAACGACGAATCGATCCAGCCAAGATCGGGGAGATGCCGGGCGTTAACGTGGTAAGTCCGACATGGTTTGAATTGACCGATGGAGCGGGCACGATCAAAGGGAAAGCGGATCCGGCTTACGTAAAGTGGGCACATGATCGTGGGTATCAGGTGTGGGCGCTCTTCAGTAATGGATTTGAGCCAGAACGTACGACGGAGGCGCTCGCTACAGTGGAGTCTCGGTTCGTCATGATCCAACAATTGCTTGCATTCGCGGAGATGTACAAGCTTCAAGGTTTCAATATCGATTTCGAGAATGTATATACAAAGGACAAAGAAAACTTAGTGCAATTCGTTAAGGAACTGACTCCGCTGCTGCATGAGGCGGGTTTGGTCGTATCCATCGATGTTACGCCGAAGTCGAACAGCGAGATGTGGTCGGTCTTCCTGGATCGTGAAGCGTTAGGGCGCACAGTTGATTATATGATGGTTATGGCATATGACGAGCATTGGGCCTCCAGCCCGAAGGCAGGGTCGGTAGCCTCGCTGCCGTGGACGGAGAATTCGATTGCGCGCATCCTGCAAGAAGATAAGGTGCCTGCAAACAAGCTGATTCTGAGTATGCCTTTGTATTCGCGGATATGGAGCGAAAAGGCTGGATCAGATGGTCAATTGGAGGTATCTTCTAAAGCTGTAGGCATGGAGCGGGTGCAACAAATTATTGCAGATAAAAAACTTGTGCCTGTTCTGGATGCTGCTGCAGGACAAAATTATGTTGAGTATACGGAGGAAGGTGTCAAGCAACGTATTTGGATCGAAGATGATCTATCCATTCGGGCAAGGGTGGGGATCGTACACAAATACGATTTGGCTGGTGTAGCTACCTGGCAAAGAACCTTCCAGGTGCCATCTATCTGGAATACCATCAATGAAGCATTGACGACCCCATCAAAGTAAAGCAGCACTCATACCATCGATGTAAGAAAACAAACAAAACCTCCAAGCAAGTGCGGCAATGCCCGCATGGCTTGGAGGTTTTGTTCTTCTCAGAAATATACGCACTATACAACTATGGGACGATGATCTCTTGAGTGACAACGTGGTTAGACCATTGTGACGTTGTTAAGCTTTCAGCTCTTCAGTGTTTTCCCGAGCTTGGTTAGGATCAAGCGTCAGCATTGTGCGGCAGAACATGCAACGATCTGTTTTGCCCAA
>NZ_CM137010.1:4997500-6192500 GCF_054483835.1 Paenibacillus sp. strain BS8-2 | reverse complement strand
CTAAGATCCATTGTCAAGAGGGAAACAGCCCAGATCATCAGCTAAGGTCCCCAAGTGTGTGTTAAGTGGGAAAGGATGTGGAGTTGCACAGACAACCAGGATGTTGGCTTAGAAGCAGCCACCATTTAAAGAGTGCGTAATAGCTCACTGGTCGAGTGACTCTGCGCCGAAAATGTAACGGGGCTAAACACACCACCGAAGCTATGACATTGCAGCTTGCTGCATTGGGTAGGGGAGCGTCGAATATGGGTTGAAGTCAGACCGTAAGGACTGGTGGACTGTATTCGAGTGAGAATGCCGGTATGAGTAACGAAAAGACAAGTGAGAATCTTGTCCGCCGAAAGCCTAAGGGTTCCTGAGGAAGGCTCGTCCGCTCAGGGTAAGTCGGGACCTAACGCGAGGCCGAAAGGCGTAGTGGAAGGACAACAGGTTGATATTCCTGTACCACCGAAGATTGTTTGAGCAATGGGGTGACACAGAAGGGCAGTGACGCCGGCTGATGGAATAGCCGGTCCAAGCAGTGAGGCTAGTTGGTAGGCAAATCCGCCAACTATAAGGCTGGGCTGTGATGGGGAGCGAAAATTGCAGTAGCGAAGGTCATGTACTCCGGCTGTCGAGAAAAGCCTCTAGTTAGATCTAGGTGCCCGTACCGCAAACCGACACAGGTAGGCGAGCAGAGCATGCTAAGGCGCGCGGAAGAACTCTCGTTAAGGAACTCGGCAAAATGACCCCGTAACTTCGGGAGAAGGGGTGCCTCGGTAGGGTGAATAGCCCGAGGGGGCCGCAGTGAAAAGGCCCAAGCGACTGTTTAGCAAAAACACAGGTCTGTGCGAAGCCGTAAGGCGAAGTATACGGGCTGACGCCTGCCCGGTGCTGGAAGGTTAAGGGGAGCGGTTAGGGGTAACCCGAAGCTGTGAACCGAAGCCCCAGTAAACGGCGGCCGTAACTATAACGGTCCTAAGGTAGCGAAATTCCTTGTCAGGTAAATTCTGACCCGCACGAATGGCGTAACGACTTGGGCGCTGTCTCAACGAGAGATCCGGTGAAATTTTAATACCTGTGAAGATGCAGGTTACCCGCGACAAGACGGAAAGACCCCATGGAGCTTTACTGCAGCTTGATATTGGACTTTGGTACGATCTGTACAGGATAGGTGGGAGCCTTTGAAGCCTGAGCGCCAGCTTAGGTGGAGGCGCCGTTGGGATACCACCCTGATCGTATCGGAGTTCTAACCTAGTACCGTGAAACCGGTACGGGGACCGTGTCAGGCGGGCAGTTTGACTGGGGCGGTCGCCTCCTAAAATGTAACGGAGGCGCCCAAAGGTTCCCTCAGAATGGTTGGAAATCATTCGAAGAGTGCAAAGGCATAAGGGAGCTTGACTGCGAGACCTACAAGTCGAGCAGGGACGAAAGTCGGGCTTAGTGATCCGGTGGTACCGAATGGAAGGGCCATCGCTCAACGGATAAAAGCTACCCTGGGGATAACAGGCTTATCTCCCCCAAGAGTCCACATCGACGGGGAGGTTTGGCACCTCGATGTCGGCTCATCGCATCCTGGGGCTGAAGTAGGTCCCAAGGGTTGGGCTGTTCGCCCATTAAAGCGGTACGCGAGCTGGGTTCAGAACGTCGTGAGACAGTTCGGTCCCTATCTGTCGCGGGCGCAGGAAATTTGAGAGGAGCTGTCCTTAGTACGAGAGGACCGGGATGGACGTACCGCTGGTGTACCAGTTGTTCCGCCAGGAGCACCGCTGGGTAGCCAAGTACGGACGGGATAAGCGCTGAAAGCATCTAAGCGTGAAGCCCCCCTCAAGATGAGATTTCCCAGTATGTAAGACCCCTTGAAGACGACGAGGTTGATAGGTTCGGGGTGGAAGCACAGCAATGTGTGGAGCTGACGAATACTAATCGGTCGAGGGCTTATCCTACACGCTTATCTGTTCATACAAACGATAAGCAACAGCTTTAAGGTTCAGCAAACCTTTCGTATCCAGTTTTCAAGGTACAACAACCTTGAAAGTAACCATATTCCCTGATAGCTCAGTTGGTAGAGCACTCGACTGTTAATCGAGTTGTCACAGGTTCGAGTCCTGTTCGGGGAGCCATACAGAGAGGTGTCCGAGTGGTCGAAGGAGCACGATTGGAAATCGTGTATACGGCAACGTATCGAGGGTTCGAATCCCTTCCTCTCTGCCAGTAAGGCCCGTTGGTCAAGGGGTTAAGACACCTCCCTTTCACGGAGGTAACAGGGGTTCGAATCCCCTACGGGTCACCAACTTCTCAAAAAAAAGACTTGCAATCATATAAGAAAACATGATATGATATGAAAGTCGCTCAACATGGAGGATTAGCTCAGCTGGGAGAGCATCTGCCTTACAAGCAGAGGGTCGGCGGTTCGATCCCGTCATCCTCCACCATAATTTTTACTTAACGACGCGGGGTGGAGCAGCTCGGTAGCTCGTCGGGCTCATAACCCGAAGGCCGCAGGTTCAAATCCTGCCCCCGCAACCAATTACCTTCGGAGATATCCGAGAAAATGATGTGGAGCTGTGGTGTAGAGGCCTAACATGCCTGCCTGTCACGCAGGAGACCGCGGGTTCGAATCCCGTCAGCTCCGCCATTATAACATCATCAGGCTCGGTAGCTCAGTTGGTAGAGCAAAGGACTGAAAATCCTTGTGTCGGCGGTTCGATTCCGTCCCGAGCCACCATATTTCAATTATGCCGTTGTAGCTCAACTGGTAGAGCAACTGACTTGTAATCAGTAGGTTGGGGGTTCAAGTCCTCTCGACGGCACCATGTTTTTTGGAGGATTAGCGAAGTGGCCAAACGCGGGAGACTGTAAATCTCTTCCTTCGGGTTCGGTGGTTCGAATCCATCATCCTCCACCAGTTTTTAGGGGCATAGTTTAAAGGTAGAACAAAGGTCTCCAAAACCTTTGGTGTGGGTTCAATTCCTGCTGCCCCTGCCAGATTTACTTAATGTGTGTTTCATGGCGGTCGTGGCGAAGGGGTTAACGCACCAGTCTGTGGCTCTGGCATTCGCGGGTTCGATTCCCGTCGATCGCCCCATATTCACACAATTGAAAAAAATGTTGGGGATTAGCCAAGCGGTAAGGCAACGGACTTTGACTCCGTCATTCTCAGGTTCGATCCCTGAATCCCCAGCCATTCTTTGCGGAAGTGGCTCAGCGGTAGAGCATCGCCTTGCCAAGGCGAGGGTCGCGGGTTCGATTCCCGTCTTCCGCTCCAATATTTATCTGGCGCCATAGCCAAGTGGTAAGGCAGAGCTCTGCAAAAGCTCTACCCCCAGTTCGAGTCTGGGTGGCGCCTCCACAACCCCATAATGTGCGGCCTTAGCTCAGCTGGATAGAGCGTTTGACTACGAATCAAAAGGTCAGGAGTTCGAATCTCTTAGGCCGCGCCATAATTACTCTTTACCAAATGTTTAACTTGCCGGTGTGGCGGAATGGCAGACGCGCGCGACTCAAAATCGTGAGGGAAACCGTGGAGGTTCGAGTCCTCTCACCGGCACCAACCATGAAACAAAGCTCTTGGGATAATAATCCTAAGAGCTTTTTTGTTACATTTTAGCGATCACGGTTCTCGCATATTCCGACGGAGACATACCCGTGAAGGACTTGAAATGTCTCGAAAAAGTATGAACGCTGCTGTAATGAAGAAGATCGGCGATTTCGGTGAAATTATGCCGCTGCTCGCGGATCATTTTTTTGGCTTGTTCGATTTTCAGCTTGCGATAATACTTCATGATTCCTTCTCCGGTTTGCGCTTTGAAGATCGTTAGAGCATGGCTCTTGCTTAAGTTAAAGGTTTTGTACACTTGTTCAAGCCGGATCTCACCGTATAGATGCTGCTCCATATAGACGAGCATCCGGTTAACCAGCTCGGCTTCGCTTCGCTGCTTGGTCGGCGCGGACAGCCGTTGCTCTCGCTTGGTTAGATCATTGGTCTCCCTTAATCGGATGAGAAACATCTCCAGATAGAGTTTGATCAATTGTTCCGAACCGATAGATGCATCGGCGCGTCTCGTAAGTGTATGATTTCGTGGATCGTCGAAGGGAGGATGAAAGGCGGCAAAGCCGTTCTTCATCAATTGAGCCAGCATCTCGCACTCAGAATTATTTAATGTGAATATTTTATTTTCAAAGAAAGCCATTTCCTTGGAGTGGCAAACAAACGATATAATGATGACGTTTGGCGCAATTCTCCTATTGGCCCACACGCCATGAAATTCGTTCGGTTTATGGAAGATGACATCACCCTGATGCAGGCAATAACCTTCCGTATCCGCAAACACTTCAATTTCCCCTTTGTCTACATACACAAACTCCCAGAAGTCATGTTTCTCCCCTTCGAATGCGAAATCCTTGGAAAATTCAAAATAATGAAGGGATATGATGTCCTTCACTGAAAAAGTCTCTTGAAGTCTTGTTCGAACGAACGGATCATCTGCCACTTTATTTGCAACCTCCGTTGATGCTTCATCTATCTTCTATTATATCATGTTCAAGTGTGGACTTATTGCAACTTTTAATGGACTTTTTGCTAAAGAACAATACGATTGCAGAGAGTAAACTGGAGAGGAACAGGCAGGTGCTAGGCGAAACTTGAATCGTAAAATGGGGGAATAGATATGAACATCTTGGCGGTAGGATGTCATCCGGATGATTTGGAGATTGGCTGTGGAGGGACATTGGCAAAGTTGTCTTCTTGTGGTCACAAGGTAACGATGGTTCATGTAGCCAATGGGGATAAGGGGCATAAGATCATTCCTCCAGAAGAGCTTATTCAGATTAGGCGGCTGGAAGCTAAAAAGGCAGGCTCCTTGATCGGAGCCGAGGTGATTAGCTTGAATATACCTGATCTGTTGGTCAAGTCGGACCAGGACGAGCTGATTGCGAAACTAGTTAAATTAATTAGAGAGACGAGGCCGGATTATATCATTACACATCCGCCTGAGGATTATATGAAGGATCACATGGAGGTTTCCAAAGCGGTGTTCGATGCCAGCTTCTCGGCTACGATACCCCATTATAACCTTGATGATGGAATAGATACTCATGACAAAGTAGCACCAATCTATTATATGGACACGTTGGCAGGCGTGGGATTCCATCCGACCGAATATGTGGACATCTCCGATCATATCGGCGTGAAGATCGAGATGAATAACAGCCATCAGAGCCAGATCAAGTGGTTACACGAACATGACGGAATCGACTTTCTGGATTTCGTGCGCACGGTATCCAAGTTTCGCGGGCTTCAGTGCGGCAAGGCTTATGCGGAAGGTTTCACGCAGTGTCAAGCATGGCCAAGGTTGACTACAGCGAGACTGCTTCCCTAGCAGAATCGATCCATTCGATGGGCATATTGGATCAATAAATCAAAGAGGAGTGTGAATGTGCATGAATTTTGCGCTAACGGTCAAAGGATCAATGTTGGAAGGTTTCTACCCTGCGGGATGGGATATGGAGAAAATCGATCGTTGCTGCGATAATTCGCCTGAATCGATCGGGGAGTGCCAGCCATTCTGGAATGATCAATTTCAGCCGATTCCTTGTGAAGAGGTAGCCGAGTTCGATGTGAAGATGGGGCATGAGATCGCATGGCAAATCCGCAAGAGCAAAGAAGAAGGACGCAAGGTTGCTTTTATACTTCCGGCGGGTCCAATGGGCATGTACAAATGGGCGGTTTATTTCCTGAAGGAATGGCAAGTGGATTGCAAACATGTATATGGCTTTAATATGGACGAGTGGAGCGATGAAGCGGGCTGGACGTTGCCGTCCGACAACCCTGGCTCCTTTCAATATGCAATGGAGCATGCCTTTTACGGACCATTGGGAGAATATTCCGTGCCCGTAGAACAACGACACTTTGCAACCGCCAAGACGCTTCCGACTTATGCGGAGAAAATCGCGGCCTTGAAAGCGGAGGGAGCGGAGCTCATCACCGTATTTGGAATTGGGCGCATGATGCATATTGCATTCTGGGAGCCGCACTTTGGCGGCGAATACGCAAGCGATGCGGAATGGAGCAAAGTAACACATCGGATCGGAGCGCAGCTTCATCCGCTTACAATTGAACAAAATGCGATTACTAGCTTTAAGAGTCGGACGACGCTCGTGCCTTGCCGGGCCAACACGATTGGACCAGGCTTGTTCCTACAGTCGGATTACATCATAGGCGGCTGCGACGGGGCACTTGGGAGAGGCATGCAGTGGCAAGGTCTCTCTCTGTGGACGACATTGCGACACGGTCCGGATCGGTGGCTCCCCTCGACGTTTATGCCGACCTTGCCGGGCAAGTTGTTTTTCCTGAAGGAGCTTGCGGGTCCGCTCGGTGCGGATTTGAACTAAGCGGCGTCTATTAGATCTAGTGCCAATATGTGACAAAGTCAGGAATGGCGATGCAGGAGAGAATCTCCATCAGCATCGTCATTTTTCTATTTTTTCTGTTGTTAAATCGTACTGGTGAATCAGCATATTCGTTTCCACTGCATGACGCTTGTCGTTGAGTGCGATACATGATTGAGAACAAAGCTTGGCGTGCCGAGGCAGTCGTATAGCTTCAGCGATCCATTTCATCACACGTAAGGAAGGAATACGCTCTCTCGCGTAGAATGGTATGGTATCGGAGAAGGAGGCTGTCGCATTGAAATTTGTCTATTCGATCCGCACGATCCTGATTGCAGGATTCTTGGCGGTTATGCTGCCGACTCTCTTATTTATGATGATCAATCATTTCTACGCCAGGGATATCGTACGGGACAAAGTCACGGAGACATACCGCAATACGCTAGACATATTTGTAGGGCAGACGGATGATAATCTGGACGAGATTACCAATTATTTGCTTAAGATGTCCATCTTAGATGTGGATGTTGGCATGCTGATGTCGTTTCCGATGAGCGACGATTTGTATACGCTTACAAAGATTCGGATTGATACGAAGTTGAAACGAGACGTTGATATCTATAATGTGATCGACAGTGTGTTCTTATATCACGACAATGATATCATTTTGGGTACAAATAGCGATTACAACAATATGCAAGAAATTATTGAAACACATATGAAGGAACGAGTCGCAGGTATGGCAACTCAATCGGCAGATATGAGCCGAAGCTGGGCAGTGCGTTATGATCAACGAATGCCGGGTGAGTTCTTCTTGATCAATAGTATTGAGGTTACAACGGGGCTGCATATCGGGGCGTTGATCCGGGTGAAGGATATCAACGAGCGGCTGCTCAAACAATGGAGCGATGGCGTTATAGGTAATACGGGCATCTGGCTGCGCGAGGATGAGCAGCTTAAGAAGCTGCTAACGGAGGATGAACCACCGGTAGACACGGCATCGACTCACATCACGGATGCAGCCTATCAGACGCTTAGTAACCAAGACAATAAGAAATCTTATCTCGTGATGAATCGTCCAAGCCGGGTAGTGCCTGTCGCTTATCAGGTAATCGTACCGGAGGCCACGCTTCTCAAGGAGCTTTTTTTCTTCCGAAATGTTTCGTTGTTTGCTCCGATCGGTCTGCTGCTCATGCTGACTTTATACCTTATCTTTATTCGACGTATGCTGTTCAAGCCGATGCAGGAATTGATTTTCGGGATGAGAAAGATTGCGCTCGGGATACTCGATGTACGACTTAAGCGGGGCAAAACAATTGAGTTCGAATTTCTAGGCGATACCTTCAACAAGATGGCGGAGCAGATCAAGACGCTAAAGATCGATGTATACGAGGAGCAGCTTCGCGTCAAACAAGGCGAGTTAAGACAGCTGCAGGGGCAGATTAACCCGCATTTCTATATGAACAGCTTGAATATTATCTATAACTTAGCGGCCCTTAAGGATACGGAATCAGTTAAGAAAATGTCGCTGCACCTGGCGGACTACTTCCGATTCATCATGCGTACGAATTCGGACATGATCACTCTCGGTGAGGAGTTGTCGCATATCGGCAACTATATCACGATTCAACAGATGAGATTTCCCGATAAGCTGGTCTGTACGATGGAAGTCGATGAGCAATCTAAGCAGGCACCGATTGCGGCATTGACGCTCCAGCCCTTTGTGGAGAATGCTATTATTCACGGATTCAAGAACAGGCGCAAGTTATTCGATATTCGGATCACCGCCAAACGCAGTGGTATAGAATCGGAAACGAGCTTCTTGACCCTCACAGTATCGGACAACGGCGCAGGCTTCGGAGAAGATGTGCTTGAGCAGTTGCAGCAAAAAAAGGTTGTGCGACATGATAGCACCGGTGGACTAGGCATCATGAACGTCATAGACCGAATGAACCTCTTATATAGTGAGAAGGCGACCATTACGTTCTCGAACCGTGAAGATGGCGGTGCGCATATTGCGATTACGATTCCATTAGGCAAGCAAAGGGGAGCTGCCGATGTTTAATTTGTTGATTGTCGACGATGAGGATATCGCGATACGGGGTATTAGGCTCGGCATCGATTGGTCCGAGACTGAGATTGCGGAGATACATACTGCTTACGATGCCGAGGAAGCTAAGGAACTGATGCAGCAGCATCGCATCGATATCTTATTGTCCGACATCGATATGCCAGGTGATAACGGCATTGAGCTGCTTCGTTGGGTTAAGGAACATAAGCCGGATACGGTGACCTTGTTCCTGACGGGTCATGCGGATTTCGTTTACGCGCAGCAGGCCGTTCATCTCGATTGTTTTGATTATTTGCTTAAACCGATTGATCACGGACAATTAAAAACATGTATCGAAGCAGCGGCGCAGAAGGTCAAGGAGCAACGGCAACTCGACGTGATCAAGGAGACCTATGCGAACGTAAAGGATCAGTGGCGCAGGCAGCGCCCCGCATTGGTTGAGCGGTTCTGGCAAGACTATCTCCATTACCGTATTTCGGCGAGTGCTAGCCAACTGAATCCGGCGCTCGCGACGTATGAGATCCCTTTGCAATCAGTTAGTCATGTTCGAATGATTGTGTTAAGCATCGAGGAGTGGAGGGAAGAGTGGTCGGCGAGAGATGAAGAAATTATGACATATGCAGTAAAGAAGGCAGCCGAAGAGATTATATTAGAGGATCGGACCGGAACCGTTGTACAGGAGCCCAATGGTATGCTCTATGTAATTGTCTATCATTCAGAATCGGACGATGAAATCAAGCTGGAAGCGCGTTGCCGCCATTTGATCGTACAATGCCGGGAGCTGCTTCATTGTCAGTTATCTTGTTATCCAGGGGATGTTATCACACTGCAGGATGCACGGTCGGAGCTGCAACGGCTGCTGGAGCAGGAGAAACATAATGTTAGTCAGGGCGGCTCCGTGTGGTTCCGAGCTGAACGATCAAATCTTAGACGAGTTGGCTCGGGCGGTCCTTTGGAGTTCCCATTCTCCGATTGGAGCTCGTTACTGTCATTAGGTAAAGCGACGGAGCTGTCTTATCGGATCGATGAGTGCTTCGATCGATTACTGGAGAGGAACGCGGATTACACGGTTCTGTCATCGTTCTACTATGGTTTCATGAATATGTTGTTCAGTTGGCTGAATGAGAGGACGATTCAAGTGTCCGACATATTCCCTGGGAACGAGTGGGAGGATGGTGCGGCATCGCTTAAGTCTATTGCAAAGCTGCGTGCTTGGACACATCGGATCTGCACGATGGCTGCTTCCTATTCGTCAGAACAAGGAAAGTCGGTGTCCATTGCAGTCGAGAAGGTACAGCAGTACATGAAGGAGCATCTCCATGAGGACTTCAGCAGGGAGAAAGCGGCGGAGCTCGTTTATTTGAATGCCGCTTATCTATCGAGGTTGTTCCGCAAGGAAACAGGCTCAACGCTGACCGATTATCTTGTTGAACTCAGGATGGCTAGAGCCAAGACTGAGCTTGCGAATACCAATCATCGGATTAGCGATATTGCCGTTGCGGTGGGTTATACGAACTTCTCGCATTTCTCGCAGGTATACAAGCGAGCCACTGGTTTGACGCCCCAGGAATACAGGAAAAAATATCAGCGCCTTTAGCAAAATCGGATACAGCTGAATAGAAGAAGTCACAACGCCGACAATGCGGTCATTACGCCGACAGCTGTCGGTCTTTTTTTTGCTTACAATTACATTAACAAGAGAGAGGAGGAGAGGCGATGGCGAATCTCCGCAAATACTGGATGTTTTATCTGATGATGCTGCCTGCAGTCGCCATCTTGATTATCAATAACTACATCCCGATGTTCGGCATTCTGATCGCATTCAAGAACATCAATTACACAGATGGTATCTTAGGAAGTCCATGGTCGGGTCTTCGGAATTTCGAGTACTTGTTCAAAACAAAGGATGCTTGGATCATTACCAGGAACACGCTCCTATATAATGGGGGATTCATTGTACTTAATATCATCGTACCGCTGGCATTTGCCATCATGCTTAACGAGATGCGAAACCGCTTTCTCGCAAAGCTGCATCAGACGATTATGTTCCTGCCTTATTTCCTATCGATGGTGGTTATGAGTTACCTGGCGTTCGCTTTCATGAGCGATGAACACGGGTTTCTGAATACAACCGTGCTGCCGATATTGGGGCTTGAGGAAGTAAAATGGTATTTCACCAAAGAGGTATGGCCGTACGTGCTTCCGCTCGTCAACACCTGGAAGTGGGTCGGTTATTATACCGTCATCTATATGGCGGCGATTATCGGAATCGATGAAGAATATTACGAGGCAGCCACGATTGACGGAGCGAGCAAGTGGAAGCAAATGACACGAATAACGATCCCGTTAATTATGCCCGTTATCATCATTATGACGCTGCTTCAGATTGGCCGTATCTTTAACGCCGACTTCGGTCTGTTCTTCCAAGTTCCCCGAGAATCGGGTGTATTGTTCCCGGTTACGAACGTAATCGATACGTATGTGTATCGCACGTTCCTGACAGTTGGCGATATCGGATTATCTTCGGCAGCCGGTCTATTGCAATCCGTTGTCGGATTTACGCTCGTTTTCTTATCCAATTGGGTCGTCAGGCGAATTAACAAAGATAACGCATTATTCTAGGAGGCGGAGAGCATGGAAGCACCGATTATGGAGAAAGCGCCTAGCGCCTCCAATCCCAAGAACCGATTGTCGTTGCCGGCCTCGGCAGGTATACAAGTATTCTTTATCCTATACTCGCTGCTTTGTATCATACCGGTCATCCTGATCATTATGGTATCCATCAGCGATGAATCGACGGTCGTACGGGAAGGCTATCAGTTCTTTCCTACCAAATACGACTGGGGTGCGTACGAGTTCCTGTTTGCGGACGCGACGCAGATCATTCGCTCTTATGGCGTTTCGATATTCGTAACGGTCGTTGGCACTTTATCGAGTCTAATCATTATGGCGTTGTACGCCTATCCCATCTCTCGAAGCGACTTTCCACATGCCAAACATTTTACGTTTTTTGTCTTCTTTACCATGTTATTCGGCGGCGGACTAGTACCTTGGTATTTGGTCTATGTACAGATGCTGGATCTTAAGGATAACATCTGGGCGCTTATTATGCCCTTGGTGATCTCGGCTTTCTTTGTCCTCATTATGCGAACATTCTTTATGACGACGATTCCGACGGCTGTACTGGAGTCAGCCAAAATAGACGGAGCAGGAGAGTTAACCATCTTCCTCCGAATTGTTCTCCCATTATCGCTCCCAGTGCTGGCGACGGTTGCACTGTTCCAGACGCTCACGTATTGGAATGACTGGTTTCTCAGTCTGGTGTTCATCACCAAGGACGCCAATATTACGGTTCAATACTTGATGTATAAGACGATGCTAAACATCCAGTTTCTAGCCAATAACAGCACGGCAGCAGCCGCGATTCAAGCTGCTGGCGGCACCTTCCGCTTTCCGAGCGAAACTGTACGGATGGCGATGGTCATCATCGGGATTGGGCCGATCATATTCGCTTATCCATTCTTTCAGAAGTATTTTGTCAAAGGCTTGACGGTAGGAGCAGTTAAAGGTTGAAGTGGTTGGTTGTTGTTGGCTTGAGCTAGCAAAGCTAGTTAAGCATATAATCATTATTCCGATCGGGAGGTCATTGCGATGACAAAGAAGAACAAAAAAAAATGGGTATCGCTGCTCTTGTTCACCATGATAACGGCCCTCATTGTATCCGCTTGTTCGAGTAATAACAAAGGAACGGAAACGGAAGCAACGAAAGAGCCGGATAAGCCGGCTGCTACGAAAGAAGCTGCGGACAATACAACGGAAGAGCTTAAGCCACATACCTTAACGCTGGTATATCCGGGTACACCGCAAAAGGATGAAGCCGTCGTAGAAGAGGCGCTTAACAAACTTCTGACGGAGAAAATCAATGCGAAGATCGACTTGATGCCGATTGACTGGGGCGCATGGGATAACAAAATCAATCTGATGATCGCGGGACGCGACGTCATCGATATTTACTTTACGGCACAATGGAACGGACACGCCAATAACGTCTCCAAAGGAGCGTTTATCCCCCTTAACGATCTAATCGAACAATACGGCCAAGGGATCAAGGAAACACTGGACCCTGCATTCCTCGAGGGAGCCAAGATCAGTGGTAAGAACTATGGCGTACCGACAAACAAGGAGCTTGCATCTGCAGGCGGTATCGTATACCGCAAGGATGTTACGGATGAGCTTGGCATTGACATGAGTCTCGTTAAAGAACCTAAGGATCTGGACGCGGTATACGCTGTCGTGAAGGAAAAAAGACCGGATCTTGTACCGCTGTATACGACAGGCGCAGTGTTTAATGCCCATTACTTCGGTAACTATGATTTCTTAGGAGATTCTACGATCCCTGGAGCGCTGCTCAAGGACGGAACGGCCACTGCAGTTGCCCCGGTAGAAGATTCGGCAAGGTATCTTGAGTATCTGGAGCTGGCACGAGACTTCTATGTGAAAGGTTATATCAATAGTGATGCGGCGACGACTCAGGTTGCTTCCGCAGACGCTTGGAATGCGGGCAAAGTATTCTCGACGATCGAGCCAATGAAACCAGGTAAGGATGCAGAGATTGCTAGCGCTGCAGGTATTCCGGGCAAAACAGCACAAATCATCATGACGGAGAAGACGGTTGCGACTTCCGAGACGGCTGGTTCCATGCTGGGTATCTCCTCGACCTCGACGAATCCGGAGCGGGCGATGATGTTCATCAACCTGCTGCATACGGACAAAGAGATCAACAACCTGTTGAACTTCGGCATTGAAGGTGTTCATTACACACGCAGCGGAGAAATTATAACGCCTACTGACAAAACAGTAGATTATTCTCCCGGATCTGCTTGGATGTTCGGCAACCAATTCCTCAACTATGTGTGGAATACGGAAGCACCTGATAAATGGGAGCAATTCAAAGCCTTTAACGAAGGCGCAATTTCATCTCCGGCACTCGGCTTCGTCTTCGACAGTGAACCGGTCAAATCCGAGGTCGGTGCGCTTGCGAACGTGATTCGCCAGTTCCAGAAGGCGGTAGAAACAGGCTCCGTCGAGACGGAATCAGGTCTGAAGGATTACCGTCAAGCACTTAAAGATGCGGGTATCGATAAAGTGATCGCCGAGAAGCAGAAGCAATTCGATGCTTTCCTTGCTTCGAAGTAATAAACAAGTTGTGAAAAGCAGGGACTATCCCTCGGTCATTGTGCAGATGACTGAAGGGTGGTCTCTTTTCTTATTCTGGGCAGAAGCTGTATACACGATGTAATTTCTAGTTCTGCTAGGTCGATCCGCAACTTCAGTGGTGATTATTGCGTCAATAGAAGTGACTAATTTTGGAATAGAGGGGATAATCATGAAAAGAATGACCGTTCTCTTAGTTGGAGTTTCGTTATTATTGGCAAGCTGCACAAATACTAACGAATCAATCAATCGCAATACGCAGCAAACAGAGATACCTTCCAAGGCAACGGCTACCTCTCAGGTAACGCCTGTATTGCCAAGCCCTACGATGGCAACAACCCCTGTGCCGACATGGATTGCAGAAGAAGATGAGCCGATCAAGCTTCTTTCCATGGAGGGTGGATTCCAGCTACGACTGGGGGACAATGAACGTGCAGATGAATGGTATACAACAACGATGGAAAACGGTACGGCTTATTCTGTTCATATCGTCACAACAGAAGACCCAGGGAACGGCGAAGGTATCTTTGCCCGCACCGCAATCGTGGTCCACCCGGAGAGCGGAACGTTCCGCTCGTATCCGTTGTTTCGGGCTAATACAGATAACAGCTATGCCCTGCATTCGATAGCCAAGGCATACGGCTTCGTTGATGACCGCAGTCTGATGTACATATCCGTCCATAACGATAATGAGCAGCAAGATACTTATTATTATAGCGCCAATAAACTGGATATTTTGACAGGCGAGGTCACGGAGATCATCCCTCGAATCAAGGAATTCGAAGATATTTCGGATTCTGAGCATTTGGCGAAAGGTTGGATAACAGAGACCGGAGAAACACTAATGTTGAATAGTTACTCAGAAGGTAAACTGTGGGCATTAGATTTTTCGAACGAAGAGTTGTCGCTGCTGCCAATCAGTGCGAAACATCATTGGCCATTCTATATGACATCTGTATCACCGGATGGAGAAAGAATCTGGCACTTTGATAGCGAGAATAATCGATTTGTACTGATAGATAACGATGGAGGGACTCTTACTTCATTACCTATCCGTTCTGACGCAGATCGAGAGCAGGTTGGATGGTTCTTCTGGAGCCCGAATGGCAAATACGCGGTAAACTATCCTTCGTCGACAACCAATAAAAATAACGTAATCCATGAGAATTCTGAATTTGTCACCAAAGCGATGGATCGTATAACCTTCTACGACCGAGAAGGGGGTGGCAAATCTGTGATTTATGACAAAAGCTCCAGTCCCTATGTAGAAGTCGCCGGATGGCTGGGCTCAGAAGACGAATATGCGGTGCTTCGATTTTACGATCTAGAAGGGGATCAAGGAGTACGAGATATCGTAAATGAAAGCTACACACTGTTCGAGGTGGAGAGTGGTCAGAGTATCGGACTTAAAGAAGGAAAAGCTGGAGATGAGATGAACCAGTATGAACCGGTCATATCCTTCCAGAGTCGCTCAGGTATTGAGGAGCCCGTATTGTTGGTGGACCGGGAATCCCAGCAAATTGTTATGCTGAGCGAGCGCGGTGATTGGATCGTTGACAAGGAGCAATCAAGCCGCACGATGGCTTGGATCCGGCAGGACGAGACAGGAGAGAGTGTATTCGTATCGTGGACGAAAGACGGTTCGCTCACAGATATACAAGAACAGCGCATTGAACAAAGCTCGAACAATGGGATTTTGGTGGGAGAATCGTGGGTCGCGTTGCAGGATATGACTTATATAAGAGTGGATTGATGTATTGCTTTTTGACACTGAACCTTTAGAATAGAAGTATATGGTATAAAACGGTTAAAGATGGAGGAGTGGCATGGCGCATCAGCGAATGATACCCGCAATCATATGCAGTAGGAAAATGCTTACGCTTGCCCTCCTTTCTTCTATTGTAATAGTGAACGGATGCGTTGCTTCATCGGAAAATGAAAGCGCTTATCAGGATTCGTCTCTGTCTGAAGCGACTGGCGATACACACGATATATACTCAATTAAGTTTGTATATACGGGAGCAGTCCAGAAGGATGAGCTTGAAGTAGAGGCGGCAATCAACGAATATTTGAGCGGCAGTGGGAAGCTGGATGCTCGAATCGACCTTATGCCAATTGATTGGGGGCAATGGGAGGACCGGGTTAATTTAATGATTGCTTCACGCGAGAAGGTGGATATCATCTTCACGGCGCAGTGGAACAAACATGCGGTCAATGTGGCAAAAGGTGCTTTTATCGAGCTGACGGAGCTGCTGCAGACTTATGGACAAGGCATATTAACTACGCTGGACCCCATTTTCTTGAGCGGCTCCAAGATCAATGGAGGCAATTATGGCGTGCCGACAAACAAAGAGCTGGCTGCGCAAGGCGGCATTATCTACCGCAAGGATATTGCGGAGGAGCTTGGTATCAACATGGATCCCGTTCATACGATTGCGGATTTAGAACCGGTTTTTGCCCAAATTAAGGCGATGAAGCCGGATTTGATTCCTATTTATATGAAGCAGGGAGAGACATTTAACGCTCATTATATCGGCAATTATGATGCGTTAGGCGATACATCGATTCCGGGCATACTGCTCAAGGATGGCGACAGTACGATAGTGAAGCCTAATTTCGAAACGGAACGGTATGTAGAAACGCTGCGAATCACTCGAAATTTTTATCAGAAAGGGTATATTAACAACGACGCTGTTACGAACGGTACGATGAACATGGATGCACTTATGGGAGGCAATGTATTCGCGATTACTTCTTCGCTTAAGCCTGGCAAAGCTGAGGAAATCGCCATTCAGACAGGATTGATCGGCAAGCTTGCACAGAAGGAATTAAACGCCAAGACAATATCGACTTCCGAGACGGCAGGCTCCATGCTGGGCATTTCATCAACTTCGAAGCGACCGGATCTCGCGATGCAATGGATTAATTTGCTTCATACTGACCGCTATCTCAATAATTTGCTCAATTATGGCATCCAAGGTGTGCATTATGAGAACGTTGACGAACATATTATACGGCAGACCGAGCATACGAAGGATTATAATCCATCATCGACCTGGATGTTCGGCAATCAATTTCTTAATGATGTCTGGGACACGGAGGATCCCGTCAAATGGGAGAAGTTCAAGGCGTTTAATATCGGCGCGCATCTCTCTCCCGGATTAGGATTCGTATTTGACAGCACCCCGGTGAAAGCAGAGGTCGCGGCAGTGGTGAACGTCGATCGTCAATACGTGAATGCGCTGGACACAGGAGCCGTTGATATCGATCATGTTCTCCCGCAATATGAGGATAAACTAAAGGCAGCGGGCATCGAAAGGATTATTGCTGAGAAGCAAAGACAGTTCGACGCTTATTTGGCGAAAAACAATGATCAAAGTTAACATAACAAACGCCGCGGAGCGCGAATATATCGCGAACCACGGCGTTTGTTTGCAGCGAATCATGTTAAAATGATAAAGATGATTGCAACTCCTATAGTACGCTGCCACCGAAGATCATGCGGTGTTCCCACTGCGTGCCTTTAACGGTATCCACACGTACGCCGCCGCTTTTGGCGGAATACGTATGAAGGATTTTGCCATTACCCAGGTATAGCCCGACATGTGTTACCTTTTGAGCGGATTTCTTAATGCTTTTGTAGCTGGAAGCGGAAGAGCCTTTATAAGACATAAAGAACACAAGATCTCCACGTTTCAGACTGGACCAGCTTGTTTTGACTGTTGAATTCTTTTTGACCCATGCTGCTTGCGTAGCGGAGGATCCAGGCAACGTAATGCCTGTTGCTTGCTTATAGATATGCTTTACGAAATCGGAGCAGTCAAAGGTCCGCGTTGTGCTGCGGTTCGATCCGAACTCGTAAGGTGTACCCATGTATTTGCCGCCTAACTTAATTGTTGCTTCGATCTTAGAGGATTTAGAAGAGCTTGCTGTAGCGGCATGTGCTTGTCCATCAATCGGAAGCGGGACAACGCCAGTCGTAAGCAATGCAGTTGCAACTACGCTTGCGATTAAGCTTTTCTTGAATATGTTTTGTTTCGTGTTTGTCATAGTAATATGCACCTCCTGGTTGATAGCTATACCGTAACATAGGTCTGAAAGCGATTATAACCTGCAAAAACTGGTCGCGAACCCAATTGCGGATCTCAGGACGGGCTCGGGACTCGACTTAAGTCTAGTTCGGAAACAGCCGAAAGTCTGTTTTACCAAGGCTTTAAACCATCTATACTAAGTACATAAGCAAGAGCAAGAACATGTAAGACAAAAGCGAATATGAAGAATTTCTAATCGGAATTCCATTAGGAAAGGAGAGGGACTTGGAGATGAATGGAAAGAGTGCACTGGGCGTACTGCTCATTATCGTCGGCGGACTTGCCGCTTTGAACTTCCTTAATATCGACTTTGGCCGAATCATCGGTTTTCTGATTCCGTTTGTTCTTATCGGTTTCGGAGTTGTGGGGTGGCTTAATAACAAGAAGGTGATTGGCGGGATTCTGATCGCGCTTGGGGGTATTATGGTTCTTGGCAAGCTGGGCGGATTGTTGATGCTGATCCTCGCGATCGGACTTGTAGTAGCAGGCATATCGTTATTTAAAGGCGGCAAACGGGGAATGAATTAAGAAACAGGCGGACGGGCGGCAAGGAGAGTTGCCGCTTTCGGACCCTTCGAGGAGGATATAGAGATGAGCATCGTAAGACGAATTCGCGATATCACGGTCGCAACGTTAAACGAAAGATTGGAGAAGGCCGAGGATCCGGTTCGGATGATCGACCAATTCCTCTGGTCCACCAGAGAAGATATCATACAAGCAGAGAAGCTTCACCAACAATATACAAGCCATTCGAACCATCTGAGAGCGCAATGGCTGCAGGCAGAATCGCAGAAGGAGCGCAGGGAGCAGCAAGCAATGACTGCTCTCAAGGCCGGAGAAGAAAACATGGCACGATACGCGCTCCACGAGAAAGCGAGCTGCGAGGAACGGGCTGTCCAGTATAAAGAATTGTTCGAGCAGAGCAGGCAGCATACACTTGAGCTCGAGGAACAGCTTCGCGAAATGCGCAGTGAATATCAGACTGTATATGACAAACGTGAGTATTATGCCGCACGTATGGAATCGGTAAGATTGCAGCAACGTTTGAATAGTCGATTCGGCGGCTATGGCGAAACAGGTCCACAGCCTGGTGCAATGTTCCGTCGGATGGAGGATCGTATTACCGATCTGGAGACGGAAGCAAAGAGTATCCGCGATGTACGCCGGATGGGGCACGGAATGGATAATGGGAGTCTCGGCAGTACGATCAAATCGGTGGTTGAACGCGAGCTTGATGAACTCAAACGCAAACTTGAGAAGGAAGGATGGTCTTCTTGAAGAAACTATACCGCTCTAGACGCGACAAGAAGCTGCTCGGATTGTGCGGCGGACTTAGTGAAATGTTGAATGTTGACGCCACCTTAATCAGGATTTTGCTGATTGTCGTTACACTTATCTCGGGTGGAGCTGTAATATTCATTTATCTACTGGCTTTCCTAGTTATTCCGAAGGAACCGCCTATCCACGGCGGATACGGACATGGCGGTTATGGTCCAGGCGGATACGGTGGCGGAAGTTATGGTGGCAGCTTCAATGGCGGCGGATATCAGAACACCAACTATGGTCCTTATAATGGTCAACAAGGACGTCCGTTCCAGACATCGTACGGACAGGCAACACCGCCGCCTCAAGGAAACTGGGACTACAGCAAAGATGAACCAGCCGCTACTCCAGGCTTCGATAGTATGATGGATGATCTCGAGAAAAAGGCGCTAAGACGTGAAATCGAAGAATTAAAATCTAAATTAGCAAAGTACGAGAAGGGAGAATAACAAAATGGGAATCTTCAAAAGAATGAAGGATATGACGAAAGCATCGATGAATGAGGTACTAGATAAAATGGAAGATCCGGTTATCATGCTGAACCAATACCTTCGTGATATGGAATCCGAAATTCATCAAGCGGAAGTAACAGTCGCGAAACAAATGGCGAACGAGCGCCGCATGAAACAACGTCTCGAGGATTCGGTACGTAATGCTGCGGATCGCGAGTCGAAAGCGGAAGCCGCACTTCGTGCAGGTCAAGAGGAACTGACACGTAAGCTGCTGGAAGAGAAGCTGTACTTTGATCAGAAGGTAACGGAATATATTGAGTTGCATGCTCAAGCGAAAGGTCAAGCGGATGAGTTGATGCAGCAGCTGCATGGCATGAAAGAAGAGTTCTACCAGCTTCGCAACAAACGTAATGAGCTTGCATCACGTGCTCAAGTAGCGAAGGCGCAGAAACAAATGGCGCAACTAAGCTCGAACCATTCGATTGACAGCGGCACTGCTTCTCGCGGTTTCTACCGGATGGAAGAAAAAATTATGCAGCTTGAAGCTGAAGCTGATGTATTGCGTACCCCATACGGCTATAGCAGCCAATCCGGCTCCACAAATGTGAGCACGGTTGATCTCGAGAAACGTATGAAGGTTGACGAGCAGCTCGAGGCGCTTAAGAGCAGATTGAACGGGAGCGCCCCGCAATCCGGCAACTCAGCAACTGAATAATAACGGCTAGAGCGAAGCAGCGGACCGGTGACGGTCTGCTCTTTGCTGCTTTGGCGAGATGCTTGGATAGGGCAGGCATATAGGGGGCATTGCGCCAGGCTACATAAGGAGCGTGCAAGATGCAAACAGATCAGGAGCAGCGCGGTCAGGGAACGGAAGGAACAACTGCGGCACGGAAACGTAATGCGGCGGAGACGGTATTATGGCTGCTAATTATCGTAAGTTTGGCGGTTATCGTGTTGCAGGGGCTCGATGTAGTCGAACTGTACACACTAAAAGGGAAATGGGCGGTAATGGGATTGATCGGCGTTGGCTGCGGACTGGCTGCAGCTACCGTTATGAGCTACTTGCAGAACTCCAAGCTTAAAGCAGCAGTTCGCAGGTTGACCGAGCAGCAACGGAAGCGATCGGCTTATGCGGTCACCATCGATTCCGATAATTCCGGAGAGGGTCGTCAGGAAGAAGACGGTGATCCAAGCTGGAAGGAAAAGGTGAGATTCACAGCTGTTATCGAAGAGAGGCAACGCCTCGCGCGAGAGCTTCATGATGCAGTCAGCCAGCAGCTATTCGCGATATCGATGACGGCAACGGCTGTCAGTCGTACAATTGAACGAGACTGGGAGCGGGCTAAGCGGCAGGTTCAGCTTATCGAAGAGATGGCTGCGGTAGCGCAATCCGAGATGCGCGCGTTGCTGCTACATCTTCGTCCTGTGCATCTGGAAGGGAAGAGTCTCGGACAGGCTCTAAAAGCGTTGATTGACGAGCTTCAACAGAAGATCCCAATGGATATTACGCTGGAAGTGGATGAATCAATCACGTTATTGCCAGGAGCGGAGGATCATCTGTTCCGCATTGCGCAAGAAGCGTTATCCAATACGCTTCGACATTCTAAAGCCGACAAGATGCATATTCGGTTGCTTCGATTGGACAACAAAGTGCATATGACGATACAGGACAGCGGCGTCGGATTCGATCTGGAGGCGAAGAAACAAACCTCGTACGGACTGCTTACGATGGAGGAGCGGGTTAACGAGCTAGGCGGCTCGTTGCAGATGATTTCGCAGCCCGGTGAGGGAACTACCATCCATCTGTGGGTACCTGTTGATAACAAATAAGATGAGGCGAAGATGGGATGAAGCTAGAAACTGAGTATCGGAGCATAGCAGAGCTATGTGAGAAACCGCAATGTTTCCAAAGGAAACATACTTCGAAAGCATACGCTTAGGTTCGGCTGAGTTCCATATTCGAAGTCGAATAGGCATCTTGCGGGACATCGTAATGGAAAGCGGATATTTTGAACTACCTATAAGGAGAGATGTGGGGATGGAGGCACCAATTAAAGTATTACTGGTGGACGATCACGAGATGGTGCGGATCGGCTTGGCGGCTGTGCTGGATACAGAGGACGGAATCGAGGTCGTAGGAGAAGCCAGTAATGGATTGGACGGCATTCGTCTGGCAACGTCCTATCGCCCGGATGTTGTTCTTATGGATTTGGTGATGGACGGGATGGATGGCGTGGAGACGACGGCGAAGCTGCTCGAGCAGCATCCAGATTGCAAGGTCATCGTGCTGACCAGCTTCATCGATGATAGCAAGATTTATCCTGTAATCGAAGCGGGGGCGTTCAGTTATTTGCTCAAGACATCCCGTGCTAACGAAATTGCAGAGGCTATTCGGGCTGCTGCGCGAGGACAATCGGTACTGGAATCGCAAGTAGCAGCCAAAATGATGAACCGGTTCAGGCAACCCAAGCAACTGGAAAAAGCACCGCTGCATGACGATTTGACCGAACGCGAGATGGATGTTCTCAAGCTGCTCGCACAAGGAAAGTCCAATCAAGAGATCGCGGATGGATTGTTTATCGGTATCAAGACGGTGAAATTCCATATTACGAATATTTTCAACAAGCTGCATGTGGACGATCGGACGCAGGCGGCGATCTATGCGCACAAACAGGGAATTGCGGAATAACAAACTAAGCTGCTATACATTTAGCGAGTAAATGAAGTCGAGCATTGCCTTGGCATCGTCGATCGGGAAATCGGGGATGTTACCTGTGGCAGCTCGGCGCAACCGCATGGTTTCGGCATAGCTGTCATAAGCTTCCGGCCATAGGGCTACCGCAGCAACTTGACTTAAAGATTCCACTAGCTCCAGATCAGCTTCGGCTTTGATTAATACAATTTTGGGATAGCGCTCATGCTTGTACCCTTCCACCAGAATAAAATCCATGTCCGCCATTAGTCGGATCATCTGGTCCAGTGAAGCTGGATGCCGTGATACCAAGGCTGATCCAGTGGATGAAACAATGGCGGTTATGTCCGCACCGGACTGCTGATGTTTCCAAGTATCGGTACCGGAATGATCCATCTGGAATTCGTGGGCATCATGTTTAATTGTACCGACTCTATATTCGGCTTCTTTGAGAAGCGACGCCAGCCGGCAGACCAACGTGGTTTTGCCGGTATTTTTGTATCCTACAATCTGAAACACGAATGGACGGCGAACGTCTATGTCGGTTCTGTAATCATCTGCTGTGAGCACAATTCTACCTCCTTCTAATATTTCATTCTAACAAAGCAGGGATCAGGCGTCACTTATCGGAGATGGAAAAATGTGCAGGGAGTTACTGTACCATGTTGACGTATGGGAACATCGGCGTTAGTTATGCAGCTTGCGCTGCGTCATCGACCAAATTATTAGTCGTGATACGCTGGTCGGCCGTGGTACAATACATGCAACGAGAGATGGGCTCGGATGGAATAAGGTAGGTGAACGCTTATGTCAAACCATAGGTTGCCATACGAACAGGTCAAGCAGGCAGGGAGCGACGGAAGGTTCAACCGGCGAGCAATCCTGCCGGTAGAAGCGCAGCGGCGAGTCGTCGAAGCCGCCGCCGCAAGACCTGTCGGCAGCGAGCTAACGCCGCTGGCCGAGGGCGGCGGCCGCCGCCTCGCTCAGTCGCTGAGCGCGACGAGCGATTGGCCGCCGTTCCCGCGCGCGGGGCTCGACGGCTACGCCGTGCGCGCGGCGGATACCGCGGGAGCGGCGCCGGAATCCCCGGCGCTGCTCCGCGTGGTTGCTTCGGTCGCGGCGGGAGAGCTCTCCTCCGCGACCCTGATGCCGGGGACGGCCGCGCGAGTCATGACCGGCGCGGCTGTCCCCGAAGGCGCCGACGCGGTCGTCATGCTGGAGCAGACCGCGGAGGCGTCCCTGGCCGGGGGCGCTGCGGCGGTGCTCGTGCGAGCGGCCGCCTTGCCCGGCCAGAACGTGGCGCCACGAGGCGAGGAACTTCGCCTCGGGAGCCTGTTGGCGGAGCCCGGCACGCTGCTGCGGCCGGGCCACGCTGCACTTCTTGGCACGTTCGGCTATGCCAACGTGCCGGTGTACCGGCGCCCCCGCGTGGCGATCTTCGCCACCGGCAGCGAGCTGTTGCCCGTGGCGGCCGAGGCGGCGCCGGGGCGGATCCGCGACAGCAACAGCGCGATGATCGCGTGGATGGTGGAGCAAAGCGGCGCGGAGCCGTGGCTATGCGGGACGCTGCCGGACGAGCTGGAAGCGGTGGAGAGGGCGCTTCGGCATGCGGCAAGCGAGGCGGATCTGATCATCACGACGGGCGGGGTGTCTGTAGGCGATTACGACGTAATGGCTAGTCTGCTGCGGGGGCTGGGAGCAGCTGCTGGAACCAGCGTCAGTGCTAATCCAACTGCAGAACATAACAGGACGAATACCACCGAAGGTGAAGAGCCGTTGCAGTATTCTTGCGAGACGAATATGGATCGGGCAACAGTAGAGGAAGCTAGGCTAGAGGGAGCAGACCAAAGGGAAAGACGCGAGAGTCTGCTGTTGTTCAACAAAGTAGCCATGCGTCCCGGAAGTCCAACCTCGGCTGCGCTCTACGAGGGCAAGCTGCTGCTGTGCCTATCCGGCAACCCGGGGGCTTGCTTCGTTGGCTTCGAGCTGTTCGCGCGTCCGGCGCTTGCCGCCATGCAGGGCTGTACGTCGCCACTGCCTCAATTGATTGCTGCTAAGCTGGCGCTCCCCGTCACCAAAGGCAGCCCGCATGTACGCTTCGTTCGTTCCCGGCTCCGTTACGGTGATGACGGTATGATGTACGCCGAGCCTCTTGCGTTCTCCAAGTCCAGCATGCTGGTATCCATTCCATATGCGGAGGGGCTTGTTATCGTCCCGGCGGGACCGCAAGGATTGGAAGCAGGCGAGCAAGCGCAAGTCATGCTGCTGCCGACGTGAATGGTTTGACATGGAAGCATGGAAGCATAAGCGCCGTGTGCGGCTAGTCCAAGCAACTGCTCGAAGCCGAGCTTATTCCCAGCTTTTTGGCTCTGTGGCTGCGCAGTTGCCTGGCAGGTATTCCGGTAAAAATAAAGCTTTCGATTGAACCAGTCCTATAAAGCAGCGGCAGACGAAGACTTGCTAACGTCTTCGTCTGCCGCTGCTTTTATACATCTATTCCGTGAGCGCCATGATAACTTGTTTTGACTTTCAATGTCATCTTCTCAAATTACACATTGAGGGCATAAACGAGGGATACTATTTTTCTAGATAATTTTTTAACCCTTCCAAATCCTTGTCACAAATTTTGCGATAGGAGGAAGTCATTAGTTTACTGACCAGTTTCGCAATGCCAGTCATCCCTTTAACTTCACCGTGCATCGTAACCTCAGTAGTATGTTCTAATTCTTTTAGTGTATAAGTATAAAAATGTTCCCCTTTGCCGCTTGATCCTTTAGAACCGTCTACATAGATTTCAATTTTATTGGGCTCCAGATTCGTAACTTTTAATACTTCCGCGCCTTCTATCCCCATCATTGTCCTTGTTTCTCTCCACTCGCTTCCGACCTTTAGCGGACCTTCATCCGATCGCTCTATTCGTACTAACCCACGCATCCAATGTTTTGCTGAATCCAGGTCGAGCAAACCTTCGTATACTTTTTCTCTTGGAACATTAAAGGTTTTTTTCGTTTCAAATTGAACGCTCATGTCATATCCTCCTCTTCCAAAAGTATATGAGATTTTCCGCTGTCCCTAATGAAATTCAACTAAACATCGATAGTATCCTGCCGATTAATGAAGCATCAGCAATCTGCTTGAAGCTGCACATTCTTATTCTCGGAAAAATGCCCCTCTATGAGAACAAAACGTCCCCTTGGCAACTGTAAATGCATTCGTTATCGTAATGGGAGTGGGAATTAGATAATTAGCGACAGAGTTCCTGCTGCTTCAAGCATCGATAATAGATGAAATTCTAGCTGAGGGTGATTATAGTATGCATCGCAAATTGGAAATTATAGCGACTTCTTCTGAAGAAGCGGTGGCAGCCGAACGGGCAGGGGCGGATCGTATTGAGCTGATTGCCGCCATGTCGGAAGGCGGCTTGACACCTAGCTACGGTACGATAGCAAGAACTGTACAAGCCGTGCGTATTCCAGTGCGCGTGATGATAAGGCCGCATAGCAGAAGCTTTGTTTATACGCAGGACGAGCTGGAGACGATGGTTGCGGACATTCGAATAACCCGTGAATTAGGTGTTGCCGGGTTTGTGTTCGGCGCATTGACGCCTAACGGCAGAATCGACGTTGCTGCAATCAGGCAGTTGTGTGCGGAAGCATTGGAACTGCCGGTAACATTCCACCGGGCGATTGATGAAGCGCGAGATATCGCGGAAGTGCTCCGTGATCTTGAGCAGATCCCGTCCATAGATCGTGTGCTGACCTCGGGCGGCAACGCCGACGGTGCTTGGCATGCTCGTTATTTGCTCCGTGAACTGCAGGCGTCTACGCGGCTAAAGCTTATCGCAGCCAAAGGTTTGTCGGTTGAGAAGCTCGAAGCTTTTCTGAAGGATGCAGCAGGTGTTAACGAGGTTCACTTCGGGACCGGAGTGAGAGTTGGGGGAAGAGAGGACGCGCCGATCGATCCAGAACGGGTGATGAGCTGCGCGAACCTGCTTCGTGGCGGACAAGAAGGAAAGCTAGCCAGCGAAGAGGAGGGGGAAGGCAGATGACGAAAAAGGCTGGATTGCTCGTGGAGGAGCATAGGGGGCCGTTAGTTGAATGCGAATATATCGGTCACCTTGTTGCGGTCGACTCGCACGGTGAGATTGTAAGAGAGATCGGCAATCCGCCCTCTTATGTCGAAGATCGGCGTGGATGAGCGACAACTGGTTTGCGGCGCGACCTACCTGCTGCACGTGCCGAGTAGAGTCGAGCTCCTGAAGTTATATAACCAACTGCAAGCCCTTCATGTGAGGGGCTTGCAGTTGGTTATGAAAGCATGGAAAGGATTGAATGACGGACTGTCTGTCTGTCTGTCTGTCTGTCTGTCTGTCTGTCTGTCTGTCTGTCTGTCTGTCTGTCTGTCTAGCACAACCTCTGCAGCATGGTCAAACTTTGCGTTGCCAAAGGACGGCGATACCGAGTTATATATATTTGTTGACGACAGAGCCCCTGCTTGGGAGCGGCCAGTACAATTGGGCTGCGCCATAATACATCGCGTATGGATATGCGGCTGTGAATGGGAGCTTCAGCCACTCTGCAGGCTGATGCTTCTCGGCGTATGTGACCGCGGTCTTCAATCCCGTCAGCAATCCATCTGCTCCGAGCAGCAGACGCCGCACCTTGTCCGGGTCGCCAATAGCTGAAGGGGGAGAGAAGGTTGCATGAGAATGCTCCTTATACAAGCCAGATCCTTTACTGCTCGACGATATCTCCCTTACTAGATTAAGGTGTGTAGTAGCCGGATGTCGAAGAGCAAGCTCAATGACCTCCCAAACCTCAGGCATCAAGTATTGCTTGTTTCCCATAAATACGACATCAAGCTCGTTAATAATGTTCTCCAGCTCATGGAGCTTGTCCTTCGTTACTTCGGCATTCCGCCAGCCTTCCTGCCTGCCCAGCTCGATCATGAGACGATTCAGCTTTTGTTCGGCGGTCTTCGCCGCACGCAGCCAGGCCGCGGCCCCTTTAGCCGACAGTGCTTCCCACTCGCCTAGTCCATCGGCGGGTTCAGCGCGCGATGGCTCAATAAGCTCCCGGTTCCGATAGGAGGCATAAGGATTTATGGCGCTGATTGGCGCATAAGCGTGCGAACGTTCAATTCCTCTTATGGATCGTATATAGTCGGCCATACTGCATGGCTCCTTCCTCATGCTAATCATGACACTCCACTAGCGCCACGATGAGAATATTACAATGATCATACTATATAACGAACGAGAAAAAACGCGAAACAGAGAGTCGAATACTTAAGAATTGTTCGTTATAAAGAAATTTATTGTCGATATCAAGCCTTCTCTGTCGATTTGGATGATAAAAGAAAGAAGATGAAAGTCTTCTGATCTTAGAGGGATGATACCTTGTATGTTGCTTTATTCCAATGAATGGGCAGGAATTTTTTCATTTATGCGGAATTAGTAGGAGGAGCATCCTTCATGGCCGCATTAGATTTTAACGCTGGATGTATTTGTCGTTTATAAAGAACGGATTTGATCTTTT
This sequence comes from Paenibacillus sp. strain BS8-2, assembly GCF_054483835.1. Lineage (NCBI taxonomy): Bacteria > Bacillati > Bacillota > Bacilli > Caryophanales > Paenibacillaceae > Paenibacillus > Paenibacillus sp. strain BS8-2. The sequence goes on along the minus strand of NZ_CM137010.1, from coordinate 6,164,751 downwards.
TCTATATGTTAGTGTTCGTTGTGATGATGTATTTGTTCGTTGTGCTGTGTATGCTGGATTGCCAATATGAGAAATGGAGGTAATAACATGTATGTACCCCGGAATTCTTTATTGAATCTGGACGGAACTTCACCTAAGACCCGTGGAAGACGTCGAAGCCTGCGCAACAAATATAGTGTGGTATTCGTGAGTGCAGCACTTGTTCTTCTACTCTTAACGGCATTGCTGATACAAAGGACGGGATCGCCGGACACGAGCGAGGCACTGACTACTCGTTATGCTCATGATCTGGGACAACTGTGGAGCTGGAGCGATTCCGTAATGTCTGGAGGGGCGACCAATGCTGAATGGACGCTCCGATATGATGCAGTCTTAAGCGATAAGGTGGGATTAGGTGACTTGTCCGATGCCGTATTTGCCAGTACGGGAGGCAAAATCGAGACGGAGAGAATGGTAACGAACAATGGCAATAGCATCTCTGGTCAATTTCCAGGCAATCTTGGGACAGGAGAGACCAAGGCAATGCTCTCTTTGCATATGACGGAGGAGCAGGGGGCTGAGCATGCAGTCATTCTTCTGCTGGAATCAGGTATTGAAGGGGCGACGGAGCAAGGTCTTCAGACTGCCTTAACGCGACTCGGCGCGATTCTTAGTGACACGACGCAGAAGTGGACGCTGACCATGAAGACGCATGGTTATTCGGATACACAGGGAGCAGCGGATAAGCTGGAGCGAATGGCCTTAGGAAAAGTCCAGGAGCAGTATGAGGATGGAGGCACGCGGAGTATTACGATGTTAAGTGATGGATTGTTAACGACCAAGGCGCTGGATCAGCGCCGCCGCGCGAATCTCCAGGTTGCCGTACATCATAGCACGGAAGCAGCAAGGGATGAACTAACGATCGGCGTACCGCTTATCTCTGGAGATTTCTCCTCGGTTACAGCAGTGGAAAATGTCGAATAATGAAATATATCCGATTATAAGGTACTGGCTGTTTTCTTTAGAATGGCAGTATTTTTTGTAAGTCGTTCAATGGCTAATTAAGGATGAATATGCTACACTACATAACATGTAATTCCATAAAAATTCAGGTAGAAAGAATGAGGCGTATGACTTACAATCCTGTTAACGACGCGGTATCCCCTGAAGGTGCAGTCTACTATCTGTTCGGGGCAACAGGCGACCTTGCTAGACGCAAGCTGTTCCCGGCATTGTTCAGTTTATATAAAGAAGGGAAGCTCTCCGAGCGGTTTGCAGTTGTGGGCCTGGCTCGCAGAGCGCGCACGAATGAGCAGTTCCGAGCCGATCTATACGAATCCATCAACGAATTCTGTCGATATAAGGCGGACGACATCGAGCTGTGGACCCGCTTTGCGGAGCACTTCGTCTATATGTCGCTCGATATTAACGATGTCGATGGGTTCCGTCAGTTGTCCTCGTTGTCGGCGGAGCTGGACGAGAAATTCGATATCGCTGGCAACCGCTTGTTCTATCTGGCGCTTGCGCCTTCGCTGTTCGGTCCCGTATCCTTTAATCTGCGCGACGGAGGTTTGCTGGAGTCCAAGGGCTGGCATAGGCTCGTTATCGAGAAGCCGTTCGGCTATGATCTGCCCTCCGCGCAGAAACTGAACGAGCAATTGGGCCAAGTGTTTAAGGAAGAAGAGATCTTCCGGATCGATCATTATTTGGGCAAAGAGATGGTCCAGAACATCCAAGTCATCCGGTTCGCTAACGCGTTCTTCGAACCGCTGTGGAACAATAACCACATCGCCAACGTGCAGATAACGTTGTCCGAGACGGTTGGTGTAGAAGAACGCGGCGGATATTACGACAAGTCCGGCGCACTGCGCGACATGGGACAGAACCATATGCTTCAGATGCTGACGATGATCGCGATGGAGCCGCCAAGCCGTCTGCATGGCGAGGATATCCGCGACGAGAAGGTCAAGGTACTCAGATCTCTACGCGGCTACCAATCAAGCGATGAGGTCCGGAGTCATGTCGTCCGAGGTCAATATTCGGCAGGAAAGCTGGGCGGCAAGGAGCTTCCTGGTTATCGCGAGGAAGATTCGGTTGGTACGGACTCGGTGACGGAAACGTATTTTGCAGCGAAGGTATTCGTGGATAATTTCCGCTGGGCCGGCGTGCCGTTCTATATTCGTACGGGCAAACGTCTGCCGGTCAAGACGACAGAAGTTGTCGTGGAATTTAAGGCGATGCCGCAGAACGTGCTGTTCGCGCAGAAGCATGAGCTATCGCCCAATTTGCTCGTCATTCGGGTTAATCCCATGGAGGGCATCTACATCAAGATCAACGCCAAGAAGCCTGGCGCGGACAATGATGTTCAGCCCGTGTCGATGGAATTTTGCCAGAGCTGCATGATTGGCATCAATACGCCAGAAGCGTATGAACGTCTCATTCATGATGCGGCGCGCGGCGACTCCACATACTTCACGCGTTGGGATGAAGTGTCTCATGCCTGGGAGTTCGTCGATCGTATCGCAAAGGCTTGGCGAGAAGACGCCTCCGATCTGGAGCATTACCCGGCAGGTTCCTGGGGGCCTGACAAGTCCAATAAGCTGCTCGCTGAGCATGATCACCATTGGTGGCCTGTAAACGGGCAAGATGAGGACAATGTCATCTGGATCACGAACAAAGAGAAATAGGCATATGAATGAGTGTTAAGTACGTTCGCTTATAGACCGATAATATTAGTCATTCCGATTGTCGACGCTTCTACGTCCCGGAATGACTAATCATATGTAGAACGATAAACGGCGATACGATCGTGAAGGGAAGGCAAGCATGAATCCATCATTAACGAACGAAATTAAACAGGAAGTGGACAAAAGGCGGACATTCGCGATTATTTCTCACCCGGATGCCGGCAAAACGACCCTGACAGAGAAGCTGCTTCTATTCGGGGGAGCTATCAGGGAAGCGGGTTCCGTCAAGGCGCGCAAGGCAAGCCGCCACGCCACCTCTGACTGGATGGAGATCGAGAAGCAGCGGGGGATCTCCGTTACTTCTTCCGTGATGCAATTCGACTACTTGGGGCATCGCGTCAACATTCTGGATACACCAGGTCACCAAGATTTCTCCGAGGATACGTACCGGACGCTGACGGCGGCGGATTGCGCAGTCATGTTGATCGACGTCGCAAAGGGTGTAGAAGCACAGACAGTGAAGCTGTTCCAGGTATGTCGCAAACGCGGGATCCCTATCTTCACGTTCATCAATAAGCTTGACCGCGAGGGCAAGAGCCCATTCGATCTGATGGAGGAGCTGGAGCAGGTGCTCGGGATCCGCTCCGTGCCAATGAACTGGCCAATCGGCATGGGCCGCGAGCTGTGTGGTGTCTACGACCGAATGAAAACGCAGGTAGAGTTGTTCCAGGGCAATGACCACTCTACGATCGAGGTTCGTAAAGTAGACGACTACAATGATGCGATTATTCGCGAGATGGCAGGCGACTACTTGACAGATCAGCTTATCGCGGATCTAGAGCTATTGGACGTTGCCGGCGACCCATTCGATTACGAGAAAGTGAGAGCCGGCGAATTAACACCGATTTTCTTCGGGAGCGCGGTTAATAATTTCGGCGTGCAGACCTTCCTCGAGAACTTCCTGCAGCTTGCGCCAAAACCGACTCCGCGCAACACGACGACAGGTTTGGTCGAGCCGACGGACGAGAAGTTCAGCGGCTACGTATTCAAGATTCAGGCAAACATGAATCCGGCGCATCGGGATCGTATCGCGTTCCTGCGGATCTGTTCGGGACGGTTCGAGCGCGGGATGGCGGTCAAGCATGTCCGCAATAAGAAAGAGATCAAGCTGTCCCAGCCTCAGCAATTTCTCGCCCAAGACCGCGATATCGTCCAGATGGCATATCCCGGCGACATTGTCGGGTTGTTCGATCCAGGTATCTTCCGAATCGGCGATTCGTTGTCGCAAGGGATGGAGATCGAGTTCGATGAGCTGCCAACGTTCTCTCCAGAGATTTTTGCCAAGGTAACGGTCAAGAATGCCCTTAAACACAAGCAATACCAGAAGGGTCTGGACCAGTTGACCGAAGAAGGCACGATTCAAGTGTTCTATTCGACAGGCAACTTCGACGAAACGATACTCGGCGTCGTCGGCCATCTGCAATTCGAAGTATTCGAGCACCGTATGAAGGCGGAGTACGGCGTCGACATCCAGCTTCACCGGATGACCTTCCAGTTCGCGAGGTGGATCGTGGACGATAAGATCGATCCTTCCAAATTCCGGATCAACTCGACGCTCGTCAAGGACAAGAAGGGGAATTACGTGGCCTTGTTCGAGAACGAATATGCCATGCGTACGGCCATCGACAAAAACCCGACCTCCAAGTTTCTGGAGACGGCTCCATAAGTGTAAGAAGCGCCAGAAACCTCCGAGCAGACGTCATTGTCTGTTGGAGGTTTTTTGATGATAATCTTCCAACTCTATGAAACTCCTTCGTATTCGTTGAACCTGATAGTTAGATAGACTATAATAGTTGGGATAGATAGAAGAAGGGTGTGTATGAGAGAAAATATGAAGAATCGTAAGCCATTCATTTTGCTCACTTTCGGACTTTTATTGATTATTATTGCGGGATTGTTTTATGTAGGAAGACTGCAGGATAATGAGCAGGAGAAGGCGCCTTCAACGGAAGTCATAGATATTCCGCAGGTTACCGTTGAGGAAATAAAGGAGCATTATGACGTAGTTGTTGTCGGTACGGATCCAGAGGGCGTAGCTGCGGCGATTTCATCGGCGCGCAACGGACTTAAGACGTTGCTCGTTGACGGGAGAAACCGTGAAATTTTGGGCGGTCTATTCACTTTAGGCTGGATTAACAGTCTGGATATGAACAGGGCGCAGGACGGTGTCGATTATTATAACAAGGGCATATTCAAAGAATGGTTCGACCGGGTCGAAGGTGATTCTTTCGCTATAGTAACGGCAACGAATGCCTTTCATGAATTGGTAGAGGCAGAAGAGAACATCGAAGTTCGATTAGGTATGAAAAAGATGGAGCCTGTTGTGACTTCCAAGGATGGAGCGTCAACCGTAACAGGCGTCAAGCTGACGGCAGGGGATGACACCGTGCTGGAAGTGACGGCTGGTGCAGTCATTGACGCCACGCAGGATGGCGATATTGCAGCAGCCGCAGGCGCACCGTTCACGTATGGCCGCGAGGATATCGGCGACGATAAACTTCTGATGGCTGTAACGCCGGTGTATGAACTGCTGAATGTAACACAGGATGTATGGGATGCCATCAGCAAACGTCAGAATAATGATAGTGATAAAGATACAGGCGCAAATAATGAAAGTGTGTGGGGATTCAAGGAAATGTGGGAGTATCCTTCCACCAATCCAGAGCGTATTCGTTCCCGCGGTCTTAATATCGGCCGTTCGGTCAATGATACTGCATTCATCAACGCTGTACAGATTTTCGATATCGATCCATTCGATCCGGCTTCTGTCGAAGAAGCTTACGAAATCGCACGCAAAGAAATTCCGTTAATGCTCGACTATCTGAAGTCGCTGTATCCAGAGCTTGAGCCAATTGAGCTAGGCAGACTAGCTCCGGAGCTGTACGTTCGAGAAACCCGCCACTTTATCGGTGAGTATAGGCTGACGATGGTGGATCTGCTGGAGCAAATGACACATCCGGATGATATTGCATTCGGCTCGTATCCGGTCGACATCCAAAGCACATCTTCCGCACCTACGGACCGCGGAGCCGTGTTAATGAGGCCAGAATTCTATGGCGTACCGTTCCGTACACTCGTGCCGAAGGAAATCGACGGTTTGCTGGTGGTAGGACGCGCCGCAAGCTTTGACTCCTTGCCGCATGGCAGTGCGCGTGTTGTGCCGCTTGGTATGGCGACGGGCCAGGCAGCCGGCGCGGCGGTCAAGCTGGCGCAGGAGGAAGGTATTACACTGCGCGAGTTATCGTCTGATCAATCGCTGATCGTTACGCTGAAGGAACGATTGACGGAACAAGGCATGGACTTGACGCCGCCAAAGCTTACGCCATATCCATTTATGAGCCATCCGGCATATGAAGGGATGAAGCTGGCGGTTATGATGGGCATCTCTCAAGCGGGTTACGATGTCGACTTCGATCTGGACTTGGAGTCCAATCCGCAGCGTCTTGTCTATAATTTGGCCGGTGCATCCAAGAAGTATCCGGACATATTCGCACATTCGGCAACACCGTCCATTAAGGACATTGCGCCTGATCAAGTCAGCAAGCAGCCGCTGGCGCTAGAACAAGCTGCTTATTCGATCCTCACCGCCATTGAAGGCGAAGCGGTGCCGGCTAAGGCGCTTGATGTCATGATGGCTCAAGGCTACGTGAAAGCCGAGACGCTTGACATCATCGAGAAGAATCGTTCGGCACTGACGAATGGAGACGTTTATATGCTGATCAAGGATGTCGTGGATGCCCTGTCAGTGAAGTAATGAAATAATGAAATAATGAAATAATGAAATAATGAAATAATGAAATAATGAAATAATGAAATAATGTTTGACTAAGCTTACAGCCATTATCTAAGTTCTTTACCTCCCGAGCGTAATCGGGAGGTTTTGTTTTGAAAGGAAGGCGTAGCTGTTTCACCTTAGTCGTGCTATTTTGGGGTCATGAAAGTATAATGAAAAGAGGGTGAATGGAGGTTAACGGTGATGACAAAAATTATGTTTACGGGCGGCGGTTCGGCGGGGCATGTGACTGCGAATCTTGCGCTGATCCCGTATTTCCGCAAGGAAGGCTGGGAGATCGAATATATCGGGTCGGTCTCTGGCATCGAACGCAAATTAATCGAAGAGCTGCCCGAAGTGAAGTATTGGCCTATTGCAACAGGCAAGCTGCGCAGATATTTGGATTGGAACAACGTCAAAGACCCCTTCAAGGTTGTCGGCGGATTGCTGCAAGCTTATCGCATTATTCGTAAGCAGAAGCCGAATGTCGTGTTCTCCAAAGGCGGCTTTGTATCCGTCCCTGTAGTCATTGGGGCGTGGCTCAACCGGGTACCTGTGCTGATTCATGAGTCCGATCTGACACCGGGGCTTGCTAATCGTATTGCAACTCCGTTTGCATCGGGCGTCTGTACCACGTTCCCGGAGACGACCCAACATATTACACCAAACAAAGGTCGTTATATCGGACCCGTCATTCGTACTGAGCTGTTGCAAGGCAAGGCGGAGCGAGGTCGCGAAATATGCGGATTCCGTCGAGATAAGCCGGTACTGCTGATCATGGGCGGAAGTTTGGGAGCGCGTCGCATTAATGAGGCGGTGCGTAAACAGCTCTCGCCGCTTACAAGTCGATTCCAGATTATACATTTGTGCGGCAAAGGTGGAGTAGAGCCCAAGCTGGAATCGGGTAATTATCGACAATTCGAATATGTGAGCGACGAGCTCCCGCATCTACTGGCTTCGGCTGATATGGTTGTTTCACGTGCAGGCTCGAACTCGATTTTCGAGTTCTTGGCACTGCGCAAGCCGATGCTGCTGATCCCGCTTACGAAGGGGCAGAGCCGGGGAGACCAGATTCTGAATGCGGAGTCCTTCCGCGCGATGGGATATGCAGAGGTGCTGCAGGAAGAGGCGCTGACGCCGGATTCTTTGCTGGAGCGGACCATGGAGCTCTATGCCAATCGCAACCTCTATACGGAGAAGATGAAGTCGTTTGATCCGGGCAATGGCATCAAACAAATTCGCGACTGGCTGACATCGATCAAAAAATAAGGTTTGTACCTTTGTGTACCTGTACCCTGCCACATCGCTGGAGCTTTGGAGCTTCCAGCGTGTGCGCGGGGTATCATTATTTTTATAACAATCTCGAGAAATGATTGACGCTAAAACGGTTTCATGACATAATGTACGCGTGTACATTATTTGTTATTCGAGCATTCAACATGCAACTAGAGATACAAAATTCTTAAGGCGGACATAGCCGCACATCGAGCTGGGAGGCCAATATCATTAGCAGGAAAGACGTGGCGAAGCTTGCTGGCGTATCGGAGGCGACCGTCTCCAGAGTATTAAATAACGTAGGACCAATCAAAGAGGAGACGAAGCAGCGAGTCTTGCAAGCGGCAGCCCAGATCGGCTATGTGCCGAGCGCGCTTGCACAGCAATTCGCGAGACGCAAGAGCGGCAACATTGGTGTTATTCTTCCGTTCGTGCCCAAGGTTCATTTGTTCTCAACCTACTACTTCTCAGAGATCTTGAGTGGGATCGGGGAAGCGGCCAAGCGGTTCGGATATGATTTGCTCCTTATCTTCCAGGAACCGGATGATCCGCGCGATTACGCGTCGTTATTTCGCAAGCAGAAGGTGGACGGTTGCATTATGCTGGGATCGCTGGACGTGCCAGAGGAACGGCAGGCGTTGACAGAGCTGGCGGATGCGGGATACCCGTTTTGTCTCGTCAACCAACGATTTGACGATTGTCCATTTCCTTATGTCGATGCCGATCATGTGACGGGCAGCATGCTGGCAGTTACGCATCTGCTTCAACAGGGACGCCGCCGTATCGCTTTTGTGAACGGACCGGATTATTATTCGAGCAGTATCGATCGGCTGCAGGGCTACCGAGCAGCGCTGACCGATAACGGAATCGGGTATGTAGAAAGTCTCGTATATCGGGGCAATTACAGCCGTAAGAGCGGATACCTGCTGGCACAAGATATTGGCAGCCACATACGAGACGGTTCGATTGATGCTGTATTTGCGGCCAATGATCGGATGGCGATCGGGCTCATGCAAGGACTTAAGGAGCAAGGGCTCGAGGCGCCTGCGGATTATGTGCTGATTGGTTACGATAATTCCGATGGATCTCGTATTATTAGCCCGAGATTATCCACCGTAGATGTTCCTTTCTACGAGATGGGCAAGCTGGCTGCAGAGATGCTGCTGGATACGGAGCAGCACGCTGAGGCAGTGCTTTCCGTTACAAAAGCGTTGCTGCCTGTGGAGGTTATCGAACGGGAAACTTCGGAAAATCCATTCTAATTTAGGAGAGGCGGTTGTTACTCATGGCAAAAGTTAGAGTAGGTATGGTCGGATATAAATTTATGGGGAAAGCGCATAGCAATGCATATCGCGCTTTGCCGATGTTTTTCCCGAAGGCCGTTCAACCTGAGATGAAGGTCATTTGTGGAAGGGATCCAGAAGGGCTCGAAGCAGCACGGGCGCAGTTCGGCTGGGAGCAGGCAGAAACAGATTGGAAAAAGCTTGTTAACCGCACAGATATCGATCTTATCGACATCAATGCGCCGAGCGATGCGCATAAAGCCATCGCGCTGGCGGCTGCCGAAGCGGGCAAACATATTTTTTGCGAGAAACCGCTGGCCTTAACGCTTGAGGATTCGCGCGAGATGCTTGCAGCCGCAGAGAAGGCTGGCGTCAAACATATGGTGGGCTTCAACTACCGATTCGCACCGGCGGTGCAGCTCGCTAAGAAAATCATCAGCGATGGCCGACTCGGTCAAATCTATCACTTCCGCGGCGTATTCCTGCAGGATTGGATTCTGGATCCATCCTTCCCGCTTGTATGGAGGCTGCAGAAGGAAATTGCGGGCTCCGGTTCGCACGGAGATCTTGGCGCGCATGTCATCGATATGGCCCGGTTCCTCGTCGGCGAATTCAGCGAAGTCATCGGAATGAGCGATACTTTCGTCAAACAGCGTCCGATCGCATCGGCCATGACCGGACTCAGCGCGAAGGGCGGCGCCAGCGAAGAGATGGGCGATGTGACGGTGGATGATGCAACAGTGTTTATGGCTCGTTTCGACAACGGAGCAATGGGCAGCATCGAAGCTACACGATTCGCGGCAGGGCATCGCTGCACGAATGCTTTCGAAATTAATGGCAGCAAAGGAAGCATCAAGTTCGACTTCGAACGGATGAACGAGCTGCAGGTTTATTTTGCCGATGATGCGGATGATGTGCAAGGATTCCGCCGCGTGCTGGCGACAGACGGCGCACATGCTTATATGGATGCATGGTGGCCGGCCGGTCACACAATCGGTTACGAGCATACCTTTACGCATGAGGTGCTGGAGCTGATGTCGGCGATCGGTGAGGACCGCCAGCCCGTGCCTAACTTCGTAGATGGCGTAAAGTGCCAAGAGGTGCTTGAAGCCGTAGATCGTTCTATAGCAGAACGAAGATGGGTATCGATTAACGAATTGTAAGTTGGACTAGCGAGCAAAGGGAGAGGCGGAGTGCAGATGAAAAAAGCATTGATCGTATGGGGAGGATGGCTCGGCCATCAGCCGGAAGAGGTTGCTGCCATATTCCGTGGCCAGTTGGAAGCGGAAGGGTTCGAAGTCGAGGTGTCGGATACCTTGGATGTTTTCGAGAATGCCGAGAAGCTGATGAGTCTGGATCTGATCGTTCCGCTCTGGACGATGGGGCGAATTGATCAGAAGCTCGTGAATAACATATCGGCGGCTGTTCAAAGCGGCGTAGGGCTCGCGGGCAGCCATGGAGGCATGTGCGACGCGTTCCGCGAGAATGTAGATTGGCAGTTCATGACGGGCGGGCAGTGGGTCGCGCATCCCGGCAATGACGGTGTCCGTTATACGGTGAATATGAGCAACTCCACTAGCTTGCTTACAGAAGGCATCGAGGATTTCGAGGTAAGCTCGGAGCAATATTACCTGCATGTCGATCCTGCCGTCGAGGTGCTGGCGACAACCCGATTCCCTATTACGCCAGGGCCGCATGCCTACAATAAAGCAGTAGATATGCCTGTCATATGGACAAAACGTTGGGGACTTGGTCGTGTTTACTACAATTCACTAGGTCATCAAGCCAACATTATGGAAATTCCAGTCGTGATGGAGCTCATGCGCCGTGGCTTCTTATGGTGCGCGGACGGCAAGGAAGCGGCTCAGCAATTAAACAATGGTAATGGTTCGGTATATACCGGTATGCAGGATAATCAACTGTAAATCTGCATGTATCAGCACGTGAAATCAGGTTGCCATATGAGGCTTAGTGAAGGATGGGGAGCATGGACAAAATTAAAGCGGGTATTATAGGAACGGGTAATATTAGCGGCATCTACTTCGAGAATGGCAGTAAATTCGACGCGCTGGAAATCGCCGCATGTGCAGATCTGGATGTCGATCGGGCGATTGCCAAAGGAGAGCAATACGGCGTCAAAGGTTATTCGGTAGACGACATGCTTGCTGATCCCGAGATCGACATGATTATCAACTTGACGATCCCGCAGGCACATGCAGCGGTTAATCTACGCGCTCTTGAAGCGGGCAAACATGCTTATGTAGAGAAACCGTTCGCCGTCACGCGTGAAGAGGCGAAAGAAGTACTGGAGCTGGCAGCACGCAAAGGCTTGTACGTCGGCAGCGCGCCTGACACCTTCTTGGGTGGCGGCATCCAGACTTGTATCAAGCTCATCGAAGACGGATGGATCGGAACGCCTATTGGCGCTACTGCATTTATGGTAGGCGGCGGACACGAGAACTGGCACCCTTCGCCGGAGTTCTATTACCAGAAGGGCGGCGGCCCAATGTTCGATATGGGACCGTATTATTTGACAGCGCTTGTAGCTATGCTAGGGCCTATGACCCGAGTGACGGGCTCCGCGCGCGCTTCTTATCCTGAGCGTACAATTACAAGCCAGCCTAAGTATGGACAAAAGGTACAGGTCGAAGTGCCAACGCATATCGCAGGTGTCATGGACTTCGCATCGGGTGCGATCGGTACGATATTAACGAGCTTCGATGCCAAAGGCGGCTCTACGCTGCCGCGCATCGAGGTATACGGCAGCGGAGGCACGCTTGTTGTACCGGATCCGAACAACTTCGGCGGCGAGATCCGAATATGCCGTGCCGGAAGCCGGGAGTGGTCAACGATTCCGCTTACGCACGGCTATGCCGAAAACGCGCGTGGCGTTGGGGCCGCCGATATGGCGAAGGCAATTCAGAACGGACGAGCTCATAGGGCTAATGGTGAACTGGCTTATCATGTGCTCGAAGCGATGCACGGATTCCATGACGCTTCCGAGCAAGGCAAACATTATAACATGAAGAGCAGCTGTGAACGCCCTAAGCCGCTGCCGCTTGGCTTGGCATCTTTTATGCTGGATTAGCTCTAAACAGTATTCGACGGCATGACTCTGTTCCATGCTGTTTACTTATTGGCCACGGTGTGCGCGCGGGTAACGTTGTTCGAATTTGCGGGATGTGAGCGGCATCGATAATACGATATGCTTGGAGCCGATCATGTTCAGAAGGACAAAACAGGCCGCAGCTAGTCATTTTAGGATGACTAGGCTGTGGCCCTTGTCGCATACTTAAGTTATTTTATTCCAGCCAAGCATCGACTTTATCGCCGTTGGCATCAACCCATGCCTTGGCAGCCTCTTCAGGTGATGCGCCTTCAGCAATTGCAATCATTACGGAAGCCATATCTTCAGGCGTCCAGTTAAAGTTATCCAGGAATGCATATGCCTCGGGCTGTGCTTCCTTCAATCCATTACGCACGACGGTATGAATCTGTTCGTCTTGACCATACACGCCTCTAGGATCTTCGAGATATTTCAGATCCATCTTGGCAAACATCCAATGCGGCGTCCAGCCCGTTATGATGATCGGCTCTTGATTTTTGTATGCATTCTCAAGCGCTTGTGTCATCGCTGCGGAGGAGCTCTCCAGCAAGGTCCACTTGTCCGATAGACCATATTCATCCAGAAGCGCTTCTGTTTTCATCATAATGCCAGCGCCAGGTTCGATTCCTGTAATGGTATAGTCTAAGCTGTCGCCGACAGCATCATTGCCCACGAGATCTTCAATACTGTTTACGTCCATATAGGAAGGCACGACGAGTCCAAGTTTTGTCCCTTCAAGATTCGGGCCAAGATCCTCTAGTTTGCCTTCATTATCGGCTAGATACGACTCATGTGTCGTCGGCAGCCAAGCTGCAACCATAGCGTCTGCGCTACCATCTGCAATACCGGACCACATTGGACCAGCATCGACTTGAAGCATCTCTACTTTATAATCGAGCTTGGTTTCCAGCACTTCCTTCACAACATGTGTGCTAGCGATTTCTGAATCCCACGCTACGTAGGCTAGTTTTATTTCTTTCTTCTCGCTCGCTCCATCGCCTGCACCGTTATTATCTCCGTTGTTCGCACCGCAGCCTGCAAGCAAAGCAACAGACATGGCAACCGCAGCAAATACATTCCACTTTTTCTTCATTCAAAAACACTCCCTTTTCTATATTTTAATTTAAGCCTTAGATCGTTTAATGACTTGTTGGGTTAAACGATCCAAAATAATGGCCAAAATAACAATGGCTAGCCCGGCCTCGAATCCGACACCGGTCTTAACTTGAGTGACTGCACGATAGACAGTTGCGCCGACGCCTTGCGCACCGACCATCGATGCGATGACAACCATGGACAGCGACAGCATGATTGTTTGGTTCACGCCGGCCATAATCGTCGGCAATGCCAGAGGAAGCTGAAGCTTAATCAGCTTTTGAGTCGGTGTTGAGCCAAAAGCGTCGGCAGCTTCTACTAGCTCGCCGGGTACTTGACGGATGCCGAGATTCGTCAAACGAATGGTTGGCGGGATTGCGAATATAATGGAGGAAATAACGCCAGGAACAACGCCAAGACTAAAGAATGTAATGGCTGGCAGCAAATAAACGAATGCGGGCATCGTCTGCATAAAGTCGAGCAGCGGTGTGACGATTCGCTGCAGCCCATTAAAGCGGGCGCTTAAAATGCCGACCGGAATGCCGATCATAATGGATATAAACGCTGCAGCTAGAACAAGCGACAGTGTTTCCATCGTCTCGCTCCATAAACCAAGATTATCGATTAATAACAAACCGATGATGGTGAATAAACCCATCTTCCATTTGCCGATATACCAAGCAACAGCAGTAAATAATAGGATGGTAACAATCGAAGGCATAAAGTCCAGCGCTGTATTGAGTCCTTCAACCGTCCCCCCGATGAGAAGCTTGATCAGATCAAAGAAGGGGCTCAGGTTATTCTCTAGCCACTCCTCCAGCAGCTCGATCCATTCTGCAAGCGGAATTTTAGGCAGATTCATGTTGGGTTCCACCTCCATCCGCTACAGTATTCGTATTGCCAGCCAGAGCTGCAAGCACAGCGCCTTTAATGACAACGCCTTTGAGTCGACCGTTATCATCCGTGACGGCAACGGGGAGTCGAATATTGCCCATTAATTCAAATAATTCATTGAGCACGGCATCTGGCGATACGATCGGAATATCTTCGCGCAGCAAAATATCGTCAAGTTTGAGATTCTCTTTGACAGCGCGAGCAGCCTCATCTGCTGTAACGATGCCAAGCAGCTTCATTGCCTTGTCTACTGCGTAGAGACTGGATACGCCTCGATCTCTCATAAATTGAAGGGCGACGCGTGGTCCTCTGTCGAGTGTAATTGTCTCCGCTTTCTCCATGACATGTGCGGCGGTCAACACCTTGGATAGATCGACGTCCTCGACGAATCGTTCGACGTATTCGTTGGCGGGCTGCATGAGGATATCCTCCGGCGTGCCGATCTGCACAATACGGCCGTCCTTCATCAGTGCGATCCGATCACCGATCCGCAAAGCTTCATCGAGATCATGGGTAATAAAGATGATTGTTTTTTTCATCTCGCTTTGCAGCTCCAGCAATTCATCCTGCATATCCTTACGTATAAGGGGATCGAGCGCGCTGAAGGCTTCGTCCATCAGCAAGATATCCGGATCATTGGCAAGCCCGCGTGCAAGTCCGACGCGCTGCTGCATGCCGCCGCTTAACTGTTCAGGGTAACTATTCTCCCAGCCCTTCAGGCCGACGAGTTCCAGTGCTTTCATTGCCATTTCCTTACGTTCCTTTTTCCCGATACCTTGCACCTCTAAGCCGTATTCGGCGTTTCGAAGCACGGTGCGATGCGGAAACAACGCAAACTTCTGGAATACCATGCCGATGTTTTTGCGCCGAAACTCGCGCAGTTGCTCCGCATTCATCTCCATGACGTCCTGACCGGAGAATAGCAATTGACCCGAAGTGGGTTCGATAAGCCGATTGAGCAGCCGGACAAGCGTTGATTTGCCGCTTCCCGACAGCCCCATGATGACGAAGATCTCGCCTTCCTCGATTGTAAAATCAGCTTGATTGACACCTACGGTCAGCTTCGTTTCAGCTAATATCTTTTCTTTTGACCACCCTTTGGCAAGCAAAGGAATAGCTTTTTTGGCATCATGGCCAAATACTTTTGTTAGTTGTTTGGCTTCTATGATTGACATGTGTGTACGCCCCCTTTCTTGCAATTCCGGTGAAAAATCGACTCCCCAAGTGTATCTGGATACGAATGGAATGGTCAAAGAGGCTGAGGCTCCATAAATTACGTACAGTTTTAACTTTACGAACTTTACGTACTGAATACTCTGTATAACGCCAAATTACTCACGGATAGGATTCTTTACATATACAACCCAATATGCTTACAATAACGTATGGTACTAGGGCACGAGCACGAACAGCAGTCGCTCCTTGGGAGGGAACTATAGATGAATGAATTAGCAGCGTTATCGGAGGAACAACGGACGAAGCTGCTTGCAACACGCAGGCGGGTCGTAGAATCGATCGGCAAAAACATGGATTTGTACGGTATTACCTTGTCCATTGGACATCTATACGGCAATATGTATTTTAATCAGGAGCCGGTTACGTTGGACGAAATGAGCGAGACGATGGGTATGAGCAAAACCTCGATGAGTACAGGTATGCGAACACTTCATGATCTCAAGATGATCAATAAGGTGTGGGGCAAAGGCTCACGTAAGGATTTGTATGAAGCTGAGCCCGACTGGCATCAGAACTTCGCTGATTTTTTCTCGATTAAGTGGAGAAAAGCCGTCGAACAAAATATGAATGTCATGAACCGATCTCTGAGAGATATTGTGAATTTGATGGAACAATCTCAATCGGACGAGTCTTTTTTGTCGATTCTTCGCAGTGACAA
Source organism: Paenibacillus sp. strain BS8-2 (assembly GCF_054483835.1). Classification (NCBI taxonomy): domain Bacteria; kingdom Bacillati; phylum Bacillota; class Bacilli; order Caryophanales; family Paenibacillaceae; genus Paenibacillus; species Paenibacillus sp. strain BS8-2. Next base: position 6,148,706 of record NZ_CM137010.1, on the reverse strand, counting down.
GAGTAAGATCGAGGATGCTTTGAACTATTATCAGTGGCTGGATCGGTTAATTGATACATTTGAGTCGGGAGAGATTTATACATTTATACCGAAAGAACCATAAGCAGCATTGCCACGGCCGCGGGAGATTCCCGCGGTTTTTTTTGATGAATACGTACCTAGCCAGTCCAGAGAGAGAGCTCACTTCACTGGTGAAAGTCCGGTTGAAAAAAGAGCTAAATTACGTCATAGCTGATAGGCAACTGGTGAAGTGTTCCCATGGTTGGGTTGAAGCCTTGTGACAAAGTAACTCCTAGGTCGATTGACAGGTTAAGGAGACCAAGCGTTTTACCATCACGAGGATGATGTAATGATGTAATACATACAGTAATATTTTTTGCTCTTGTAGCAAATCAGAACGATTGATGTATTCGATACAGCAATAATTAGCATGGGATGAGTACTTACGGAGATATTGCGGAGGAATGATGCACAAAGTGCAGGAAAATTCGTTTTTTAAGCGATTTGCAGGGTGAAATGATGTATAAAATGCAGGATTGCGTGCATCCAGGACGGCTCAAGCCCAGAACGGCAGATGCTGCTGAGAACTTTGTTTTAAACGGTAGCATCTGTGCGTATTAAAATAAGCCTGCAGACGGTAAGCGACTGTATGGGCAAGCGATATGGGTAAGCGTATGGATAAGCGATATTCGTAAGCGACGATATGGGCAAGCGAAATGGATAAGCGTATGGATAAGCGAAATGGATAAGCGATACGGGTAAGCGATATGCCACGGTAGGCGTGCTGGATTATTTTGTTTGGAGTTATTTCTAATTGGAGCCCGGATATGGTACTCTACATCTGGAACATCTGGTATTTCAAATTTGAGCTTATCTACTCCAATCAAGCAAGTGAAAGTGGAGTAAAATAATGTTAGCGGCAAAAGTTGCTTCACTTGGTGCAACTGCAGTCTTTTGCCTTAGGATATGATTTCAAGGTGCCTCGAGATGGTGAGAGGGCCCACAACCCGACATTGACAAGGGTTTGGAGATGGACACGGAGTCGAGGTGCTGATTTGTTGTTGAAGATATATGTGATCAGAGGGGACGAGCTGACGTCGTGAATAAAAAAAATCGGTTGCCAATTTCGTTGTCAGATCATCAGACAACACCAATGCTTATCCATAATGGATGGATAGTGTTAAAAGAACGTGTTGTCCATGGGGCTATCACGATTCTTAATGGATGTATTCATGACATTATTGAATCTGACATTATTGAATCAAGTTCAAGTCATACCAGACCCGATGCCACATCGAGCGAAGCAATTGCATCTTTAGAAGCAAATGCTGATAACGGCACAATAACGGAGCGTTTCTTGAAGGAGAATCCGGGAGCAATAGTGATTGATGCCAATGATCGATATGTATTGCCCGGACTTATCGATATCCATTGCGATGCGATTGAGAAGGAAGTGCAACCGCGCCCTAATACAATGTTCCCGTTACCGCTCGCGTTGCTCGAATTTGAGCGTAAGCTTCCGGTCCATGGCATTACTACGATGTATCATTCGTTGTCGCTCGGGGTAGGACTAAGTTTGCGCGGCGATCATTATTTGACGGGCATGGTGGATCAGATAGGTATTTACAACAAACAGAGAGCCATGATCCGAAATTTGATTCATCTGCGATATGAGGTATCTCATCATGTGGGTTTGCCTATTGTAGAACGATATGTACAAGAAGGAGCTATTCATTATTTATCCTTTATGGATCATTCGCCAGGCATGGGACAATACCGCAAGCCCGGTTCCTTCGAGCGATATGTTATGAAAAATCAAGGAGTGACGATAGACGAAGTAGGGACAATCGTACAAGAGCTTGCAGAACGAAGGCAAGCGATTGATCGAGGTCGATTACAGGGGCTTGGCGAGATGGCAAAGGAGCGGGGCATTGCAGTGGCTTCTCATGACGATGATACGCCTCAGCAAGTCGAGCTGTCGATTGCAGCGGGAGCGAGTGTTAGTGAGTTTCCTATCACGATGGAAACCGCAAGTTATGCATCGCGGAGAGGCATGCGTGTATGCGTAGGCGCACCTAATATCGTGCGCGGAGTATCACATGACGGCAACCTCAGCGCGATGGAAGCGATTCGAGAGGGAGCTGCCGACATTATTTGTTCGGACTATCATCCCTCTTCCATGCTGTCAGCGATCTTTAAACTGGTCCAAATGGGAGCGGCTGACCTGCCGTCCGCGGTAAGAATGGCTACCCTGCATCCGGCTCAAGCGATGATGATCGATGATCGGATAGGGTCCATAGAGCGGGGCAAATCAGCCGATGTTGTAATCGTTGGTCACTATGAAGACATGCCATGGGTGACGGATACCATCGTTGGCGGAGTACGCGTATATGGAGCCGCCGTCAGATATTAATGCCAGGCAATGCTGGGTCTTAAGAAGGTGACGGGTTGGCGCTGGTGTTGGCGCCTGTATCGGAATGTAAGTGCTCATACAGAGAATCCACCATCTGCGTCTGCTCCGATGGGTTGGATTGTTTCCAGATCATCTCGAACAATACGCCGAGACCAGGCAATGCTTTCTCGTCGTAGTCGACAGATCCATCGATGACTTCGGCCAGTTGTTCTTTGGAATTATCCTGTACACGGTTTACGATGGCTTGACGCAAGTCGATTATCGGATTCAAGTAGGATACCTCCTGCTCATTATCGTGTTGCACGAATTACTATTCCCATGACGGTCAGCCTTCATCCGAGGCAAGATGCGGGATATGGTATACTGGATGAAGAATTTGGAGCGGAGCGTCCCAGCGGCGTTTCGTCCATCAATAAGCAGGAATAGGCAGGGAATCGTTAATGGGGAATCAACCATATTATTCACATGAGCTCATCAGTTCGGCACAGAATGAACGGGTTAAGGGCTGGGCAGCGCTCCTGGACAAAAAAAATCGTGATAAATCCGGTCGCTTCTTAATCGAAGGCGTTCATTTAATTGATGAAGCTTTTCGCTCGGGCGCAGCAGTACGCACTGTTGTCTACGATGATGAGAGAGGATTGCCAAGAGAGCTTGCAGACATTGCAGAGTCTGCGCAAGGACTTGATGTCAATTGGATAAGAGCATCACATGCGATCATGTCCAAGTGCTCGGATACGGACACACCTCCGCCGATCTTTGCTGTCGTCGATAAGCCGGCTGCTCATTCAGATGCACTTTTTGGCGCAAAAAGTCTTGTCATCGTATTGGATGGCGTGCGTGATCCCGGCAATGTCGGCACCATCATTCGCAGCGCGGACGCTGTTGGGGCTAACGCTGTACTGCTGGGCAAAGGCAGCGTCGATATCTATAATCCCAAGGTCGTACGTTCCACAATGGGATCATTATTCCATTTGCCGGTAATCGAAGGCGATCTGGCGGAGCTGTTGCCACATGCAGGAGAACATGGTATTAGGCTTGTGGGTACGAGCCTGCAGGCTGATCAAAGCTGCTACGACTATGATTGGAAACAGCCTACATGGCTTCTTATGGGCAACGAGTCGAACGGGCTTTCGGAAGAAGTCCGCGCGAAGGTCGATGAGACCATTATTATCCCGATGGCAGGCAAGGCGGAATCGCTAAACGTCGCAATGGCGACAACGGTGCTGTTGTTCGAAGCGGCTAGGCAGCGGGGCGTTTAGTTCAATGATTAAAGCGGCGCAGAGACCCGATCTCTGTGCCGTTTTCTATGTTTATCGGATAAAGATTCGTGTACAATCGGGGGAATAAGGGGGATTCGCCAATGTCAGGAGTCATCAGTAAGGCGATACAAATCTTGGATGTGCTGCTTCCTCACGGCACGGAAAAGGAAATGAGCGTGACAGAAATCAGCAAGGAGCTCGGTATGCCGATACAAAGCGTACATCGCCTTCTTTCGTCGCTGGCTGAGCATGGATTTGTAAGTCAGAATGCAGCAACCAAGCGTTACAAACTCGGTTTGTCTATTATGAAATATGGTTTTCTGATGTGGGACAGTCTCATGCTTCGTACAGTTGCTCGCCCCTTTATGGAGGAGCTGTCGAGACGAACCAAGGAGACGGTGTACTTGTCCGTACGCGAAAATGCGGAGGGCGTATATATTGATTCTGTAGATTCGCCTCAGGTGCTGAAAATATCAGAGCCGATCGGGCTGCGGTTGCCGATGTTTATCGGAGCATCCAATCGGGTAATTCTGGCTTACCTCAAGCCAGGGCTTCGCCAGACTTTGATGGACAGCTTCGATTGGGACAATGTACCGTCGCTTAAGCCGCTAACGCGGGCGGCTATCGAGGAGGAGCTTGAAGGGATCCGAAGCAAGGGTTATGCCGTTACAAGCGGCGAAGCGACAGAGGGGACAACAGGCATTGGCACTCCGATCTTTTCCTATGAGAATACGGTCATCGGATCACTTAATGTCGCGGGTCCGTCCATTCGTTTGGCAGGAGATCAGATCGAGAAATACGCAGGTTTGGTCAAACGATTCGCAGGACAGATATCGGAAGAGCTTGGTTTTCGAGGACGCGGCCGGGAGATGTGATCGTGAGAAGGATGGAATGAGGAGGATGGAATGAAATATTCTAATATCATCCCACTATTCGGGATAATGATCTATTCTCGAATCGAATAGCGAGATAATATGTAGCTATTCAGGGGAAGAGGTGATGATATGAACGTAATCGTTTTTCGACATTTTGACTTCGACGATCCAGCAGCACTCGAGTTGTGGGCGCAAGAAGGTGGCCATAAGCTCGATATCTGCCATCCATCCAACGGTATTCTAGAGAAATGGCTAGAGACGATGGAGTTGCTCATTATTCTTGGAGGGCCGATGAGCGTCTATCAAGAGAGCGATCATCCATGGCTTGTGGAGGAAAAAGAATTTGTAAGAAAAGCGATCGAACGTGGAACGAAGGTGCTTGGGATCTGTCTCGGCGCACAGATGATCGCGGATGTATTAGGCGGAGCTGTATCCCGCAACCGGGAGAAGGAAATCGGATGGCATCTCATGCAACGAACCGATGAGCGGCATCCGTGGCTGGATGGTTTGCCAGAATCATTTGTTTCTTATTCATGGCATGGGGATACCTATACGCTGCCAGCCGGTGCGCGGCGTCTCGCTTATTCTGAGGCTTGCGGCGAGCAAGCTTTCGCGTATGGCGATCATGTGCTGGCGTTGCAATTTCACCTCGAGACAACACCGGATTGTATCGAGCAGATGTTAATAAGGTGGTCGGATGAGCTTCAGGACAAACCCTATATCCAACACGAAACCGTTATTCGAGCAGGGATGGAGAATAGTGTGCAAGCACAGTTGATGTTGAATCGGATATTGAACCGTATTTCTTTCGTTTCGGCCAAACAATGAAATAGTTGTAACTTTGAATGATAATGCCGTAATGCCTTGCTGAAAAAGTTTGACTACGTAGGAGTGGAGGTCGCTCGCATGCTCGCGCAATGGTTCAAGAAGTTGATGCCTGCTACATTCAAAAATCGGATCCTGCTCGCGTTTCTGCTCTTACTGCTGACGCCGATCGCGGTGTTATATTTGTATAACTTCCAGGAAACCGAACAGTTGCTTGAACGAAACGCCTCGGATGCCAATATTGAACAGCTGGAGCGGATGAAAACCGACCTCGTTGATCTAATGAGGCTTGTCATGAAGACAGGGATGCTGCTGGAGCAAGACACGGTTCTAAGGCAAGCGATGCAGGAACCGGAAAGATATGATGATATTCAGCGCATGAAGCTTGTGGAGAACAAGTTCGCGAGTATCGAGAACAGCTTCTTCCTGACGGGGGCGACGGTGTTCTATACGTTAATCGATTTGAACGGGAACGCCTATACGTCCTTTTCGCCTGAGGATCTATTGAGCTATAGCGAGATAAGCTCTGAGGAGTGGGTGAAGGAGCTGCAAGAAGGCGGAGGGCAGCAATACATCTGGCGTCCCAATGATCAATCGCTCGCGGTCCGGGATCGCAAAGGGAATACAATGCTGAGCCTGAACGCCGTCTTGCGTGACGACGGTCTGAATCCATTTGCCTATGGGAGATTCAGTATCGATTATCAGCAATGGTTCGAAATAAATACGTGGGATCAACGTGCGCATGGCGCCTACTACATGCTGGATGAGAATGGTGACATCCTATTGAAATCGCCAACTGCCCAGTCCTTGCCGGCTGCTGTAGCTGCAAGCATACTCAATGCTGAATCGAACAATAACCAGTCATTGGCAACCATGAAGCCCATTATCGACGAATCAACTCGAACCTTATATACCTTTACACGGATTCAGGAGATCAACAGCTATCTGGTGAAAGAGGTGCCGCTTGCGCTGCTGTATCAGGAGATCGATAAGCAAAAACAAAGATTTTATGTGCTGTTCGCAGGGTTGCTTCTGCTGTTCGTCATGCTGACGTATCTGATCTCTTCGACCATCACGGTGCCGCTTAAGCTATTCCAGCGCAAGATGGAGACGACAGCGAAATCACATCTGAAGGTGAAGCTGCCTGAGCCCATACAAGGCCGAGGTGAAATTTTCGCTTTGACACGAAGCTTTAACATCATGATCGACGACATTAACGAGCTGTTAACGAAATTGAAGCTGGAGGAGCGGCAGAAGCAATTCGTAAGATTCCAGGTGCTGCTGGGCCAGATGAATCCGCATTTCCTGCTCAATACGTTGAACACGATCAAAAGCATTGCATTAGATGAGGACAATGACGATATCTACGAAATTTGTGTAGGGCTCGGCAAAATATTGGAAACAACGCTCAATACGGAAGTGGACTTGATCCTGCTGAAGGAAGAACAGATCCTCATCGAATCGTATATGGATATTCAGAAACGCAGATTCGGGCATGGAATCGTTCTGCGATACGAGTTCGAGGAAGACTTGGAATATGCGTTATTGCCGAAATTCAGCCTGCAGCCGCTTATCGAGAATGCATTGCTGCACGGGTTTGGGCAATCGGTTACGGAGGGGGAAATTACGATAAGAGCCTATTCACGCGATAAACTTCTTTATGTGGAGGTAGTCGATAACGGGATCGGGATTAGGCGGGCGCAAGAGAAACAAGTGTCTCGGAAACGTAAGAGCATAGGTGTGCAGATCATAAGAGAAAGTCTGGAACTTATCTTTAAATTCCAGCCGACTGGTCTAAATATTAACTCCACCGATGAAGGCACCACTGTTGTTATGTACATGCCGCTATTATTATCCAAGCCGTTCTTGAAGGAGGGAAGCTGATGATGTGGAGAACGATAATTGTTGAAGATGAATTGCCTGCAAGGACGAGCCTGCGCAAGCTGCTGGCCAAGACGGAGTTATCTATCGAGATTGTCGGAGAAGCTTGCGATGGCGAAGAAGGACTTGCATTAATCCGCGAGCTGGAGCCGGACATTGTCTTCTCGGATATACATATGCCGGTCATGGACGGTGTGAAGCTGTTGCAGACGGTACGGGAAGAGGGGTTAGAATGTCGTTTCCTGATGCTTACAGCCTTTAGTGAATTCGAATATGCGCGGCAGGCTGTGGAATATGGAGCTTCGGGTTATTTGCTCAAGCTGTCCCTGGACCTCAAGAGCCTGAGGCAAGCGCTGGAGAAAGTAATAGCGGAGCTAGGCAAACAGGAGAAGCTGCGTAAGGCGGACAAATGGTTTCCGGACAAGTCCGAGGAAAGTCCGACAGATCATCCGGAGATGAACCGGATTATCGTTTTCCTGGAAGAACATTACGCCGAGGATATTTCGCTCAAACGTATGGCAGAACTTATCTCCATGGATGCCAGCTATGTAAGCGATCTATTCAAGCGCAAGACGGGGATGACGCTTACCCATTACATTCAGCAGCGCAGAATCCAAGCAGCCAAAATGTTATTGTCCGAGACAGAGCGTACAGTGAGCGATATCGGGCAGCAAGTTGGCTTTGAGAACGACAACTATTTCATCAAGATCTTTAAGCGATGGTGTAATGTTACACCAAATGAATATCGCAAAAACCAAAAATCCGTTCTATGAACTGCCAAATGCCGTTCATCCCCCACCCGCATATCCAGTGTTAAAGTTATAGATGTAGAGCACGACACACAACCATCATTCAAGGGGGAAGATGAATGAAGAAGAGAAAATGGTTTACGACTGCGATTGCACTGACGCTGACAACATCTTTGCTTGCTGCATGCGGCAACGCCAATAATGGCGGCGAGACAACACCAAGCAATGGAGCAACGGAAACGAATAAGCCGGCAGAAACGGTTAAGCTGAAAATGTGGGGAGCAGTACCTGCTGAAGCGGGTCCACAAGCTGTCATCGACAATTGGAACCAAGCGAACCCTGATATTCAAGTGGAGTATATTCGTTACGTAAATGATGATCCGGGCAACCTGAAGCTGGATACGGCACTCATGACGGGACAAGATGCGGATCTGTATATCAATTATACGCTCACACGTCTTCAGAAGCGGGTAGATGCGGGAGTTGCGCTTGATCTCAGCACGAAATCGGATTACGACGTGGATGCCCAGATGGGAACGGACGCGGCGCAATGGAAAATAAACGACAAATATTATGGTATCCCTACGAAAAAGAATATGGCCTTCATCTGGCTCAATAAACAAATGCTGGACGATGCCGGGTTGCCTGTCCCGCCTGTCGATTGGACGTGGTCGGATCTGAAGGAGTATGCAGCCAAGCTGACGAAGGACGGCGTATACGGACTATTGCAGCATGACGCCTCCTTTACAGCAACGATCGATGGAACGATTGCAGGTCTTGGCGTAACGAACGCGGAAGGCAAGTCCAACTTCAACAACGATCTGTGGAAGCAGCAGCTCCAGATGCTTCACGACATGATGTTTGTTGACAAGTCTACTCCACCGTATGGCGAGCAAGTCACGAGCAAGATGCCTGTCGATACGATGTTCCTGAAGGGCGAAGCGGCAATGCTGAGCGCTGGCGAGTTTATTTTCCGCAATGCGAACAACTTGAAAGACTTCCCGCATGACTTCCAGATCGCTTTCGCGACGATTCCGCAAGTGACGAAGGATCAGCAGGACTACAAATATTCCGGCGGTGTTGGCGATGTATTGTCCGTTAATGCCAAGTCCAAGCATCAAGATGCGGCATGGAAGTTCACCAAGTGGTACGCGGACGGCGGCATGCTGCCGATGGCGAGCGGCGGACGGATTCCTTCCTCCAAGAGCGTTGATAATCAAGAAGCGATGAGCTTGCTCATGAAGGGCGTAGAGGACAAATACGATACGGAATCGATGAACAATGTTGTATTTGGCCAATTCCCATCGTACCAGCTTAGTGTTCCGCAGCAGGCTCTAGACGCCCGCAAAGAGGAATACGAGAAGTATTTCCTCAATGAACAGGATCTCGACACGACGCTGGCTAATATGGCGAAGCGGCACCAAAGCTATATTAAGTAACAGGCTCGCTCGAATCTCATAGGTTAACCAACACAAAGAGAGGAGAAGGATACATGTCTGCCTTCTTCTCTCTTTGTTGCATTCAAAAACCGGAATGATTGTACATTCTGAACTACCTCTTATAAGAAAGGAGCCTATTCATGAACAAAAAAAGCTGGATCAAACGCAAAGGCTGGGTAGGTTTCGCATTTGTTTTGCCCAACATGCTGGGCATTCTCGCATTCTTTATCATTCCCGCCCTGTATTCGTTTGTCATGATGTTCACAGACTATCAATTCGGCAATCCCAACTGGTCGTTTACTGGAATGGACAACATCAATCGATTATTCGGAGACGATCAATTCTACGCAGCGGTCAAACATACGGCGATCTTCTTGCTGTCGGTTCCGGTATCGCTTGCGTTAGCTTTCCTGGTAGCTCTAATCCTGAATCGCAGCGTCTATTTGCGAGGGTTGCTCCGGGGTATGTTTTTTCTCCCGTACATTTCGAGCGGCGTAGCCGTAGCCTTTGTCTGGATGCTGTTGTTCCAACCCTCCCAAGGTCCCATTAACGAAGTATTGCGATGGATCGGCATAGTATCGCCGCCGGGCTGGTTCGCATCGACGGACTCCGCAATGTATGCGATCGATATTATTCAAATTTGGTTTATGCTCGGCTACAACATGATCATCTATCTTGCGGCGCTGCAAGAGATTTCGACGGAACAACTGGAGGCCGCAAGAATCGACGGAGCCGGAACCGGCACCATCACGTGGAAGATTGTTTGGCCGCTCGTTAGTCCTACGACGTTCTTGCTTCTTATTACAGGCTTGATTATGACGGTCAAATCGTTCTCCTTGATCCAAGCCATTACCGGAGGCGGACCAAGCGGAAGCACGACGATCCTGTCGCTGTTCGTGTACAAGACAGCTTTCAGCTATTACGAGATGGGTTACGCATCGGCAATCTCTTGGTTTTTGTTCGCGGTCATTCTACTCATTACTATCATCCAATGGATCGGGCAGAAGCGTTGGGTCCATTACTAGAAAGGAGCGGCAAACGATGAACCAATCGGCAGATAATATCCGCGTCAAGCTTCCCGTCACCATCCTGATGTTGCTCGCGGGGACATTTATGATCCTTCCTTTCCTGTGGATGCTCAGCACTTCGTTCCAGACGCCAAGCGAAGTATTCCGGCAATGGCTTCCGTCCAAGCTGGATTTCAGCAACCACGAGCGGATATGGACGGGCAGCTATAACTTTATGCCATATTACTTGAATTCTCTCAAAATTGCCGTTATCGGAACAATCGGTGCCGTGTTCCTGTCCGCACTGGCAGCATACGGATTCGCACGGACAGAGTTCAAAGGCCGCGACACCTTGTTCATCGTGTATCTATCTATGATGATGATTCCTCCACAAGTTGTTTTTGTTCCTAAGTTCATCATGTTCAACTGGGTTGGTATCTACAACACGCATTGGGCGTTAATTCTACCTGCCATGTTCTCGATCTTCGGCGTGTTTATGTTCCGTCAATTTTTCTTGAGCATTCCTAAGGAAATTACCGAGTCGGCCTTCTTGGATGGCGCGGGACATTTCCGAATTTTTCTAAAGCTTGTGCTGCCGCTGGCTAAACCGGCAATCGCTACCTTTGCCATTATCGATTTCTCTTGGCAATGGAATGATTACGAGAATGCGCTTGTGTTTCTGACGAGTCCGGATTTGTACACCATTCCACTCGGCTTACAAAATTTCGTACTGGAGAATAACGTCGACTATAACGGGATGATGGCGGCTGCTTCGGCTGCAATTATACCGATGATTGTCATATTCCTGATTGGTCAGAAGTATATCATTCAAGGCATATCGAGCTCGGCAGTTAAAGGTTAACGGAGGGATCGACACATGAAACAAGAAACCGTGTATTCGGATGTAACAGTAATTGGCGGAGGACTTGCTGGGATCAGCGCAGCAATCGCTGCGGCGAGAGAAGGGCTTAAAGTGGCGCTGGTCCACAATCGTCCCGTGCTTGGCGGTAATTCCAGCTCGGAGGTGCGCGTATGGGTATGCGGTGCGACCGGGCACGGCGTCAACCGTTATGCGCGTGAGACGGGTATTATGGGAGAGCTGTTTATTCAGAATCAATATCGCAATCCGGAAGGCAATCCCTATCTATGGGATTTGACCTTGCTCGAGGCAGTTCGTGCAGAGCGCAATTTATCACTGTTCCTCAATACAGACGTCAGGGAAGTATCGGCGAGCGGCGAGCTTGAGGATCGTGTGATTCATACCGTTACGGGCTGGATGATGGGCTCCGAGCGGGAGATTACGTTTGAGAGTAAAATATTCTTGGATTGTACCGGCGATGGTTTGGTTGGTTTTCTCGCAGGCGCTGCCTATCGACTTGGACGAGAAGCGCGCCACGAATACGGAGAAGATTGGGCGCCCGAGGAAGCGGATAATATTACGCTCGGAAGCACGCTGCTATTTTATACCAAGGATGTTGGGAAACCGGTTCGTTTCGTCGCGCCCTCCTTTGCTAAGGACATCACCAAAACTTCGATACCGATCAAACGGGTGATTCGCAGCGGCGATTCCGGATGCCACTACTGGTGGATCGAGTGGGGCGGCGAGCTTGATACCGTCCATGAGAACGAAACGATCCGTGATGAGCTATGGGCAGTTATCTATGGCATTTGGGATTATATCAAAAATTCGGGCAAGTTTGACTCCGAGACCATGACACTGGAGTGGGTGGGGTCGATCCCTGGCAAGAGGGAATATCGCCGATTCATCGGTGACTCGGTGCTAACGCAAAATGATGTACTCGCCCAGCGCGAATTCGAGGATCGTATAGCGTTCGGCGGTTGGTCGATCGATCTGCATCCGCCGCAAGGGATGTACGCAGAGCAAAGCGGCTCCAAGCATCTCCATGCGGACGGCATCTATCATATTCCATTTGGATCGTTGTATTCGAAGAACGTCCGCAATCTATTGTTCGCCGGTCGCAATATTAGCGCGACTCATGTCGCGTTCGGCACGACGCGTGTCATGGCGACATGCGCTGTCATCGGCGAAGCAGCGGGATTCGGAGCGGCATTGGCCGTGAAGAAGGGGATTACGCCGCGCGAAGTGCGCGAGGAACATTTGACCGAGCTTCAGCAGATGATGCTGCGTCACGATGCATCAATTATTGGGCTCCGTAATGAGGACCCGCTCGACTTGGCGCGTTCGGCTGTGATCAGCGCTTCCAGCACAATGCGCACAGTGTTGCTGGACTGCCCAGTGGCGGATGGCGAGTATGTATTGAGTGGCGATGTGGGCCTACTCTTCCCCGTCGATGGTGAATTAGCAGGCTTACGATTGCTTATCACTGTAAAGGAGCGGACTACGCTGCGAGTCGAGCTTTGGGATACCGGGCGAGCAGAAAATTATGTGCCAGCCAGGAATCGCCAGACGATCGATATTACGGTGGAAAGAGGCGATAAGCAGTGGGTTCACATTCCTGCTGATCATGGCGTGTACGGCACTGACCCTTGTAACGCTTTCCTTATCGTACGGACTAATGAATCCGTCAGTCTGCATCGGTCAGAGAACCCGGTTAGCGGGGTGCTGGCATTCGAGCGGGGCATTACGTCCGCCGTCAGCTCCGATCTGGAGGATCATCAACCAGATCAGCCCATTGTCGAATGGTCGATGAAACGAATGGTGCGTCAGCCATTCTGTTTCGCAGTCGAAACGGCGGCCTACGGTCCGGAGAAAATCGTTGACGGATATGTGCGTCCTTACGGCGGTCCTCATCTATGGGTATCGGAACCGCTTCAGTCGGCACGTCCGGAGTGGATTGAGGCGCAACTCGTTCAACCGGGAGCTGTGCGAGAGGTTCATCTGACCTTTAATGATGATGTAAACGAGGATCTTATTAATCTTCATCATCATGAAACCCCGTTTTTAGTTATTCCTGAGCTTGTGAAGTCATATATGTTGCAAGCCTGGGTAGCTGGCGAATGGAAAACAATTGCGGAAGAGAACGAGAATCGTGTTCGCAAGGTTGTTCATACATTTGACGGGCCGTTCCATACGGACCGGTTGCGACTGGTTATGAAGGAGACGAATGGCGGCGAGCGAGCAGAGCTTTGCGAGATTCGGATTTACGAATAACGAAATATTGACATGAGCGCAACCCCGATGGTCGTCCTTCGATGACCATCGGGGTTGCTAGTTGTTGCCTGAGGTATTACCTCCGTTGCGTACTTGATGGCGTGTCCTGAAACGTTCTTTTGTATAGCCTTGTGAAATAAACGGGCTCCATTCCGACGTAGGAGGCAACTTGGCGTACAGTCAAATCAGGATGTTCATTAAGCAGCATTCGGGCGGCGTGCATACGCAGATTGTGCAAATATTGGAGCGGTGTAGTGCCGAAGGCTGTCAGGAACAGACGCGTCAGCTGCTTCTGAGAGTAACCGACATGCTCGGCTAACGACGCGATCGTGATCGGACGATTCAAATGGTCACGTAGAAACTGAACAGCGATATCCACAGCGGATTCTCTGTAGTTGACCGGTACTACGGGATGGGAGGATGGTCTCGACTCATGATTCGTACGGAGGATGTGGAGCAGCAGCGAGATGAGTGCTTCTGTTGTATGCCAAGGGTTGTGGTTACCACCGGAGTGAGTCCAGATGCCGCGAATACGGCTTGTGAAGGCCGGGATATCCGAGATTGCGAATAGGCGAGGAGCTTCCCGGAAGCCCCAGCCGGCAATCGTCCCGCCGAAGTTCTCGACAAACGTGACATAAGCGACATGCCAAGGCTCTTCGGAAACTTGCATATACTCATGCGGGTAGTTCGCCGGGATAAACAGCAAGTCGCCGCTTGAGAGGGTGTCCCTTTTGTCCTTATCTGAACCTAGCCTGCGAAATTTGCCTGCCCCGGACACGGTAAGGAAGAGTTGATGAGCCGAAAACCCTTTCATTCGTGTAATTGGATGCTGATTTTCTGTTCCTACCGTATAAACAGTGAGCGGCAGTACATCGCCGAGCGTGTGGTTTAGGTTGCTTCTCAGCGTGAGTAATTCCATGGGAATGGCTCCTTGTCCATAATGTACTATTGATTGTCCCTTTTGGTTATTCCATCCGATCATAGCTCAACTCTATAATGAAAGCAAACAGAATGGAGGAATGCGGACATGATCGGCATCAAGCGGTACTGGGAGAAACTAGATATTTTACATGTCAATAGAGAGCCGGCTAGAGCATCTTTTTTGCCATATGCAAGCAAAGCAGCAGCCAAAGCAGGGAAGAGGGGACGATCTCCCTATTATCAGACGCTTAACGGTTCTTGGAAATTCCAATATCACAGCAGCGTTCATGAGGTAAAGGATGCGTTCTATGAGAACACATACACGGCGCATGAATCCTGGAACAGCTTAATCGTACCTTCCTGCTGGCAGACGAACGGTTATGACCAGCTTCATTATACGAATGTTAATTATCCGATTCCTTACGATCCGCCGTTTGTACCGGATGATAATCCTGCTGGTGCATATGTTCGCGATTTTAATTTGTCCTCCGACTGGCAGAGCAAGCAGACGCATATCGTATTCGAGGGTGTTAACGCATGCTTCTACCTATGGGTGAATGGGGAGTTTGTCGGTTACAGCCAAGGAAGCCGCGTGCCTGCTGAATTTGATTTATCCGAGTATGTCAAGACAGGACGCAATCGCCTTGCCGTGCTCGTGCTCAAGTGGTGCGACGGTACATATCTGGAGGATCAGGATTTGTGGCGTTATTCGGGGATCTACCGCGACGTGTATTTGGTTTCTCGTGAGAAATCCCATGTACGCGACGCATTCGTCAAGCCGGAGCTGAACGACGGCTTCTCGCAAGGGACTGTCAGCGTGGAGCTTGATACAACGGGGGAATTGAGCGTTCGCACCGAACTGTATAATTCTGATGGAAGCTTGGTCGGCAAGAACGACGCAGTTCTATCGGGTCAAGGAACGATTGTACTTAACGTGGAGCAGCCGCAGCTATGGAACGCGGAGCAGCCTAGATTATATGATCTATACGTATTTGCGGGTGCAGAGGTGCTCTTGTTCCGAATCGGCTTCCGTAAGGTAGAGGTGCAAGATGGAGTATTCCGGGTCAATGGCCGGGCCGTTAAGCTGAAGGGCGTTAACCGTCATGATTCCCATCCGACGCTTGGACAGACGATACCGCTCAACCATATGATTCAGGACTTAAATCTGATGAAGCAGCACAATGTCAACACAATTCGTACGTCACATTATCCTAACGATCCGAGATTCCTTGATCTGTGCGATGAATATGGCTTCTATGTCATCGATGAAGCGGATCTCGAATGCCATGGCGTCAACAATACCGAAGGTGAAGGCTCGTTCCACAAACTGACGATCGAACCATCCTGGAAGGAAGCGTTCGTGGATCGCGCGGTACGTATGGTCGAACGCGACAAAAATCATGCCTCCATCCTGCTCTGGTCGCTCGGCAACGAATCTGGATATGGACCGAACCATATCGCCATGGCGGAGTGGATTCAAGAACGCGATGATTCGCGTCTGGTGCACTACGAAGGAGCGGCGCCGCATTACAAAGGTGATACGAATGTCGAGGCGTTGGATGTAGAGAGCCGTATGTATTCATCTACGGATTACATTGAGGCTTATGCGCTGGATGTCAATAACACCAAGCCATTGTTCCTTTGCGAATACAGCCATGCCATGGGCAACGGACCGGGCGACCTTCAAGATTATTGGAACGTCATCTATGCCCAGCCTAAGCTAATGGGAGGCTGCGTGTGGGAGTGGTGCGATCACGGTATTGAAGTGAAAACATCCGCGGGAGAACGTTATTATGCATATGGCGGAGACTTCGGCGACAAGCCGAACGACGGCAACTTCTGTATCGATGGTCTCGTCTCGCCTGATCGTAAGCCGCATGTCGGTCTGATGGAGCTTAAGCAAGTGATTGCTCCGGTAACAATGGCATGCGAGGATGTTCGTTCGGGTATCGTGTCCATCAGCAATAAGTACGACTTTATTGACCTATCGCATCTAAGCCTGCGCTGGAAGCTGGAGTCCGGCAGCGTGCTTATTGATCAAGGTGTAACTGGACCGCTCGAAGCATCGGCGGGAGAAGCTCAGACGCTTCAGCTTGTGTATCGAGATACGCTTCATGCAGGCGATAGCTGCATCCTGACGCTCTCGATTTGCCAGAATCTCGAAACTAGTTATGCGGCTCCGGGACATGAGATCGCATTTGCGCAGTTTGAGGCAATTGGCGCGGCTGCTTTCGGAACTGTGGAAACGAATGCGGATCCGAAGTACGCAACATTTGTGGATGTTGCTGATCACAATGGCATCCTGCGTATCAACGGATTCGACTTTGCTTACGAATTCGATCTCGGCAAAGGAACCGTTACAAGTATTGAGCGTCATGGCGTGGGGATGATCGACGAGCCGGTTCGCTACAATGTGTGGCGGGCGCCGACTGACAATGACATGTATATTCGCAAGGAATGGGAGTCCGAAGGTTACAATCGTGCAGTCATGAAGGTGTATGACACAGTGTGGGAAACACTCTCCGACGCTTCCATACAGGTAACGGTCAACTTCTCGTTAGGTAGTTATATCCGCAGCCCGATTCTGCGCGGTCAATCGGTCTGGATCTTCTTGCCTAGCGGCGAAGCCAAGCTGAAGACGGCTGTCGATATTCGCGAGGATGTACCTTATCTGCCTCGTTTCGGTATTACGATTGTTATGCCGAAGGGAGCGGAAGAGGTCGAATATTATGGCTATGGCCCTCACGAAAGCTACGTCGACAAGCGGGCGAGCGTCCGCAAGGGCAGGTACCTGCTTGGCGTAGACGAAATGGCGCGGACGTACGTCATGCCGCAGGAGACAGGTTCCAGGTATGGCACGGAATGGGCGATGGTCACAAGCGAACTCGGTATGGGGCTGCGCTTTGATGCACCACAGCCGTTCTCGTTCCAAGCGCTGCATGCGTCCGCTGCCGATTTGACAGTGGCCAAGCATACGCCTGAGCTTGTGCGCAGAGACCAGACTTTCGTTAACATCGATTACAAGATGAGTGGCGTAGGCTCGGGCTCTTGTGGTCCTCAACTAAGCGAGAAGTACCGTTTGTCCCAAAAACACGTGGAGTTCGAGCTGTCGCTTCAGGCAGTG
Source organism: Paenibacillus sp. strain BS8-2 (assembly GCF_054483835.1). Classification (NCBI taxonomy): domain Bacteria; kingdom Bacillati; phylum Bacillota; class Bacilli; order Caryophanales; family Paenibacillaceae; genus Paenibacillus; species Paenibacillus sp. strain BS8-2. The sequence goes on along the minus strand of NZ_CM137010.1, from coordinate 6,131,080 downwards.
TTTAAGGAAGAATAGTACCCTTAACCATGTTCAGAACTTATAGCAGATAATAAAAAGGAACCCTCAATTTCACGTTCATTGTGATGTTGAAGGTTCCTTTTTTGGTCCCAACTGAGCAGGTCAAGTGCACCTCCAAGAAGAGGGGCAAATGCACTATGTGCATTTCTACGATTTCGATACATGCATCATCCCCAAGCACATAGAATCAACCACTACTTGAAAGCGCTGTATCCGTGCTATAGTACAAATATAGTGGAGGTGCCGGCCAATATGGGCAGATCGATCATGAATCCGTTAACGAAATTAAATATGAAGCGGCAGCTGATCCTCTTATTTCTGGTGATGGTTAGCCCTGTTTTCCTCCTTCATTGGTACGGGAACATACAAGCCGAGAAGCTGCTGAAGGACCATGTAACAAGCGCGTATGTGGAGTTGATCAAACAAAATCATGCGTTGATCGGTCGGGATATCGATACGATCGATAAGGTGACAGCGACGATTATCCAGCATCCTGCGACTCAGCGGATTATTCCCAATGGAGCGGAGGCGGTGATCGAACGTGTGCGCAAATACGATGCCGCCGACAAGCTGCTGGCTAGTCTCTCCATACCGGTCAATGGCGGAGAGGCCGTCTATTATTCGTTATACATCTACGATCCGCAAGACCACTATTTCTTTGCGCCTAAGAAGCAGGTGATACAGACCGGCGTCTACTTCTTCAACGATAAGACAAAGCCGGCTTGGTTTGACGAAGCGCTGGAGCATAAGGGAAGCGGTTACATGGATTTGATCGAAGTGAACAAAAATTTATCCCGTACCCAGACCCTCGCCTTCATCCGTGCTGTCAACAACACGGGGGATGGAGATCGGATCATTGGTGTACTTGTCGCGACCAACATGGAGAAGAAGGTGCAGGAAGCATTCGACTCCGTCTCGCTTCCCGAAGGGCATCTGATGATGTTTACCGACTGGTCGGGCCGAATATTAACGGCTACGCAGTCTGGTATGTCTGGCAGTAACGCCGAGCTCCCGTCTGAAGTAAGCGGCAAAATGGATCAGCAGAGCTCCGGTACGCTAGAGGCGATGACGGAGGATTATATCTATATTATCAATTACAGCCGGGTGCTGAATCAGCGCTTGATCTATCAAATTCCGATCGACTCGCTGCTCAAGCAGCAGAATGAGTTGAAACGGGTCATCCAGTTTATTACCGTCGCTTATATGATGTTAGGATGTGTTGTCCTGCTGTACTTCTGGCGTTCGCTCATGACGCCGCTTCAGAAGCTTGCTCAATTCGTCCGAACATACGAGCCCGGCAAGCTGGTTCCGGAGACGCCTGGCAAACGCAGGCATGATGAGATCGGCGTGCTGATGGCGGCCATGTATGATATGGCTCGCAGGCTGAATGCACTTATTCATTACAAGTACTACATGGATATTAAACAGAAGGAGTCGCAGCTGCAGCTTCTCTACCAGCAGATTAACCCGCATTTGCTATACAACACGCTCGAGAGCATCTATTGGAAAAGCACGCTTGAAGGCAATACGGAATCGTCGGAGATGATCAAGGAGCTGTCGAAGCTCATGAAGATCGGCCTTAGCAGAGGGCGCGAATTAATCCGTCTCGAAGAAGAAATGGAGCATGCGGGGGCATATGTGAACTTGCAGCAAAAACGTTATTCGTACGAATTCAAGGTGATTTGGAATGTTCAAGAATCCGCGAAGGCGATTAGGATTCCTAAGATTACGCTTCAGCCGCTGATCGAGAATGCGATCATCCATGGCGTTAAGCTGATGGGGGATGATGGGGAGATTACGATTACTGCATCCATCGAAGGTGAACGTGCGACGATTAAAGTGGAGGACAATGGCTACAAGCACGCGGATATCGCGGCAATCGAACGATTGTTATACGAAGAAAAAGCAGACCATACGCTTGGTTATGGGATCCGGAATATTCATCAACGCATTCAACTGCACTTTGGCAATGTGTTCGGACTTAGTTATCGCAGGCGCGAAGAAGGCGGGACGGCAGCCGTTATTTTGTTGCCCGCGACATACGAGGAAGATGTGTCGAACTGAGCGTAAGCTATCGAAAGGATGATGTAGATGTACAATATATTGATCGTGGATGACGAGCCGCTTATTTGTGAAGGTTTGACTCAATTGATATCTGCCTCCGGCATTGCAGTCAACGCATTATTTAATGCGAACAGCGGCTACGAGGCATTGGATTATTTGCGCATGGAGGATATCGATCTGCTTGTTACCGACATTCAGATGGGCTCGATGAACGGAATTGAACTGATGCAGCAGGCCAAAATTATTAAACCATGGGTGCAAGTCATCATTATATCCGCACACGAGACGTTCCAGTATGCCCAGCTGGCCATCCGATTCGGGGCCAAGGACTACTTGATCAAACCGCTGAATAGCGAGCAGTTTCTTAGCTCCGTACGCCATGTATTGCTGCATATGGATAAGTCGGCAAGAGATTCGGAGCAGCTGTTGTCGGAACTAAGTGAGAGTTTTCATATGAGAGAGCCGCTTCCTGTCCGGATGGCTTTACTGAAGTCGTTGCTGGAGCCCAAGAGTGCTGATCGCACCTCTATCCTAACGGAGCTGTCCAGACAACATGGCGTTGAACTAAGCGGACCTTATTATGCAATGATTAAGGTGAGGCTGGACCTCGAATCAGGAGATCGCGCGTTCACGCGCAATGACGTGGAGCTATTACAATATGCGGCGCTTAACATAGCTGGCGAGCTCCTTGGACATGAATGGGATTACCAATCCCTATACGACCCGGATGGCTCCGTCTGTATCCTCATCCAGTGGGACGAGGTGAAGTACGGGGACTCCAGCGTGGATAAAGTGAATCAACTCGAGATGATCGGGCGCAGTCTGCACTTTAATATCGGCAAGTTTCTGGAGCTCGGCTCCGTGGTTGGAATCAGTCAAATTCTAATGGGTGCCAGCTTCCTGGGCGCGATAAACGAGCAAGCGAGCAAAGCGATGTTATGGAGCCGACAGTTTAAGGACCACCATGTATTCTATTACGGTGACTTTAAGTGGGGCGTCTATTCCGATGCGGAGCCGACAGAGGATGAGGTCGTAGCCCAGAATAATCTAATTGTGGAGCGATCGACCCAATATATTCATCAGAATTACAGTCAGAAGGGTCTGACGCTTAACGAAGTTGCGCTCAAGAACCATGTCAGCCCCAATTATCTCAGTTATCTCTTTAAGAAAAAGACGGGCTGCAACTTGTGGGAGTATGTCATTAAGCTACGGATGGAAGAGAGCAAGCGGCTCATCCTTCATACCGATTTGCGCCGTTACGAAATTTCCGAGCTTGTCGGCTACGAATCGCCTGAGCATTTTAGCAAAATTTTCAAAAAGTATTTCGGCATGAGCCCGAGTGAAATGAAAAAATAAACGGATAACAATTGAAGTAATATCGCCTATCATCTCCATAGATACGCACATGTTCACTGGTTTCTCGTTTCTCTACAATAAATGTAGATGACAAATGAGGAATGAGGGACCACTGCATGGAGCAAACAAGGGCTGTACCTATTGGCAAGGAAAACATTCAAATGCAGACAGAGTCGCAGCGTACGGGTAAATTCAAACGGTATCTATGGGGGTATGTATTTCTCCTTCCTGCCGTTATTACATTTACCCTATTTCTGTGGCTGCCGATCTTTAAAGGGGTGCTTAACAGCTTCTATCATGTCGATTTCGTCAAAGGAAACACTTTTGCCGGCTTTGACAATTACGCCACGATTTTCGCTGACCCGACCGTCATGATTTCCGTTAAGAATACGTTGTATTACATGGGACTTGCGTTAGTTATCGGGTTTTGGGTGCCGATCGTTATCGCATTCGCCATCTCCGAGATGCGAAGATTCCAAGGTTTTGCCAGAGTTGCGGCTTACTTGCCTTATGTCGTCCCTTTCGTAGTCTTGTACGGCGTTTGGAGATGGCTGTACGATCCCGTCGGTCCGATTAACGCGGCGCTTAAGGTTATCGGTATCGGGCAGATCAACTTTATGGTCGATCGCAGCTGGTCGATGATCTCTATCGTCATGATGGAGACATGGCAGAGCTTCGGTTCCGCGATGCTGATCTATCTTGCTGCGATTCTAAGCGTCCCTAGGGACTGGTATGAGGCGGCCGAAATTGACGGCGCTGGTATCTGGAGCCGCATCAGGCATATTACGCTTCCGGCGATTCGGGGGCAGATTCTGCTACTTCTTATGCTGCAGTTGATCGCCACATCGCAAGGGTTCCAGACGCAATTCGCGATGCTGGACGGCGGCCCTAACAACGCAACGCTTACGTACGCCTTGCTGATCGTCAAATATGCTTTTGTCAGATTGGACTATGGTGTCGCCTCCGCCCTTGGCGTCTTAATGTTCCTTGCGCTCAGCATGCTTGCCATCGCGCAATATCGCTTGAACAACAAGGGGGGAGTAGGCCAATGAAGACGTTTGATCGCGGCATCTTGTCCTCGTATGACCTGAAGAAAGGAAGGGTCAGGGCTGTCTATGTCCTGATGAATCTGCTGATCCTCATCATGATGATCTGTATGGTATATCCGATCCTTATATCGTTGTTCAATGGACTTAAACGGAATAAGGAAGTCAATTCGTTCCCGCCGACCTTCTTGCCGCAGGAGTGGCACTTCGAGAACTATTCGAAGGCGTGGAGCTATATCGACCTTCCGATGTATTTCAAAAACACGATGCTCTTATTCGCCGGCAACATGGTCGTTACGATACTCGTGCTGGGACTTGCTTCGTATTCGCTTTCGAAGATGCATGTGCCGTTTAAGTCCGGCATTCAATATTACTTCTTAATGACACTCTTCATCCCGGCGACGACCTATATGATTCCGAATTTCATCAATCTGAAGGATTTGGGGCTAATGGGGACGTTTGCCGCGGTTTGGCTGCCTGCCGGCGCCAACGCCTTTTTCTTGCTCTTACTCAAAACCTTTATGGACGGCATTCATGTAGAAATATTCGAGTCGGCCCGAATGGACGGGGCTTCGGAGCTGAGATGTTTTTTTCAGATTGCGTTCCCGCTGTCGATTCCGATATTCGCGACCTTGTCCATCTTCGTATTTGCAACAGCATGGAATGACTGGTTCTGGCCGAGCTTTATTCTGAGTCAAGAGAACAAACCGCTGTCCGTAGCGATCAGGGATTTCGTTCTGAATGCACGTCGCTTGGACTTAAATATTAAATTCGCGATTCTATCCATTGTAATGATACCTCCGATTATTCTTTTCTTATTTTTCCAGAAATTCATTTTAAGAGGATTATATCTTGGTGGGGTGAAGGGTTGAATGGATCTAATATGGAAAATAGGCGGATAACGACATTCGTAAATATACACATCATCACAATAGGAATACACATCGCCGTAAAGAAACACCTCCATTATGATGAGCATGTAGCCACCAAATTCTAATCGAAAAGGGGTTTAACAACATGCGTAAGTTTCCAATGACACTTGCAGCTATTCTGACTCTCAGCTTCCTCCTTGCCGCATGCAGCGGCAACAACAATGGCACGAATTCACCAGGGACAGAACCGACAGAGAAACCGTCCGACAAGCCGACAAAGACAGAAGCGCCGGCTGAGGATATCAAGTCCAAAAAAGTATCCATCAGCATCTATTATCCGACGCCTGACCGAGTGGAGGATCGGGCGCTCGAGGATGACAAAATCAGACGTTTCAATGAAGTGTATCCGAACGTCGAGGTCATTAAGAGCGACTGGCAATACAATCCGAACGAGATCGGCATCAAGATGGGCGCCAATGAAGCGCCGACGTTGTTCAATACCTATGCTTCCGAAGGGAAGTTCCTTGCGGAGAAGGGCTGGGCGGCAGACATTACAGAGCTGTTCAACAATTACCAGTACAAGGATCAGATGAATCCGGTACTGCAAGATCTCTTCACGGTAAACGGCAAAGTGTACGGAATCGCTCAGCGCGGATATCCAACCGGTGTAGCCGTAAACAAAAAGATGCTGGAAGCAAGCGGCGTAACGATTCCGGCATTCGATTGGACATGGGACGAAATGCTTAACGCGGCCAAAGCTGTATCGGATCCGGCAGCGGGCATCTCTGGCATTGCACCGATGGGCAAAGGCAATGAAGCAGGCTGGAACTGGACCAACTTCCTGTTCACGGCTGGCGGCGACATTCAATCCGTACAGGATGGCAAAGTAACGGCGATCTTTAACTCCGAAGCGGGCGTAAAAGCACTCGATTATTACAATAAGCTCAAGTGGGAAGCGAATGCGATCCCGCAGGACTGGGCGCTTGGCTGGGGAGATGCGGTAGGCGCCTTCGCGCAAGGTCGTACAGCGATGGTTATTGCAGGACCAGATGGCCCGGTGGATCAAGGATTGAACCAAGGCGGCATGATGCCGGAAGATATTCTGGTGTATCCAATCCCGGCTTACGAGAAGGGCGGCAAGCATTACGGCGTTCTGGGTGGCGACTTCCTCGTCATCAATCCCAACGCATCGAAGGATGAGCAAGAGATTGCGTTCTATTATGCAACGTTCGACTACTTCTCCGACAAAGGTTTAGAGTCGCTGGAGAAAAATATCGGGGATCGCAAAACGGATAACAAATATTATGTGCCAGCTGTGCTTCAATACTTCAAGTCGGATTCCGAATATGGTCAGAAGGTCATTGATCTGTTCAATAAGTACGACAATGTCTACCAATACGGACAAGAAACGCTTGGTCTAATCGATGGAAAACCGGAATCGCAATACAATACCCAGGACTACTACGCTCAGATGACCAATGTTATTCAAGAAGTATTCTCCAAGCAGGGTGTTGATATGAAAGCGCAATTGGATCTGACAGCGAAGTACGTGCAAGAGAAATTCTACGATACGATCCAGCCGTAACCGTGCGCAATGGGAGAACGGAGCGCTTGGAACGCGAGGATTAGGAGTAAAGGAGTCATTGCTGCGCTTGCCGTCTGCCTTATGGCGGTAAGCGCGGGAGTGATCCTTTTCTCAGGGATGTGGCAGAACGGCGAGCTAAAGGTGAAGTTCACGGAACGGAAGGCTCAGAATCTGCTAGTTGTCACTAATAATCGTTATGAAGTTGCTTTCGACGCATTGGGCGGGGGAATCGCATACATCAAGGCAGACGGCGAAGATGAGCCGATTTCCGTTGGCAACGATACTTTATGGTGGGCCATATTAGATGATGATTCTTCGATCCAAAGCGGACAGAACGACTCCTTCGTCTACGAATGGAATAAGAAGAAGCAGGAGCTGTTATTTCAATATGAAGGGTCGCTAGCTGTCCAGGTGACATTCCGATTTGGAAACGACGGTCGAATATATACGGCAGCAGCCTTGTCCAATGGAACCGGGCAGACGATCACCTCGTTCCGATTCCCGTATGAGCTCAAGCTGGAGAAGACAGGCATTCGGGATGCCATGCTGCCGATGCTGCCTGGCGCCAAACTCAAGTCCGCATTTTTTGAGGAAAGCAACTCGTTCTCCGATCAGTACCCCGGCGTTATGTTCGCACCTTACTTGGCCTTGAATACAGAATCGGGACATCTCGCCGTATTCGATCTTGGCGGTGACGTAACGCCGCTCACGGAGATAGGTTACAAGAATCAGATCAACGATGCGGATAGGACGGCGCTGGTTCACAATTATAAATTATGGACGCAGCCGGACGAGAAGTGGAGGAGCCCGGAGGTCGTGCTGGAGGTCGGAGGCGGTTACGGGGAGACGATATCGAGTTACCGCCAGCTAAGCGGCATTGAACAATACAAGCCGTTGGCCGACAAGCTTGCAGACGATGCAGAGAAGTTCTATGCATTGCCGCTATACAAGATGGATATATCCGCGATCAAGGATGCGAATTGGACCCGCCTCACGAGTGATTACATCGAACGGATGAATGATAGCGGCATGATTCATTTGGTGGGATTCCAGACCGGCGGACATGACGAAAATTATCCCGACTTTTATCCGCCAGACCTCAAGTGGGGGGGCGAGACCCCGTTTCAGCAATTTATGGAGTCGGCAAGGGAACGAGGCAATATCGTTGTGCCGTACACGAACATGAGCTGGTGGGGGACGTCCTCTCCAACGTTTGATCGTTTGCCTGCAGGCACGGAGCTAGCGGATATCGTGGTTGAAAAGGAAAACGGGACGATGATGCAGGAGGATTACGGCGCGCATAGCGGCTATGTGGCGAATACGGGGCATCCCTTTTTCCTAGAACGTGTTGCGGAAGAACATCGTAAGCTCACGGAAACCGCCGGGTTCGACGGAATCTTTGAGGACCAATGGGGCATTCGCAACTCGCCATATGTTTATAATGAAGCGATTCCTGAAGGAACGGATCCCTCCACTGCTTATTTCCAAGGGGTGCGGAACTATTTTGCCCAATCGAATCATCGTATGTATATCGAGGACGGCACGGATGTGCTGGCGAACGATTCTGTCGGATTTATGGGCTCGACCTACTTATGGGATCTTCTCGGTTATCGCAATAAGACGGCTAGCTACACCGACTATTATCCATTATCAGGCATGCTCATGCGAGACAAAGTGATGTTCTTCCAACATAATCTGGCGGGCGAGACGATGACCGACGATCCGGATATGCTCCGCTGGAATCTTGCGATGGGATACAACTTAAGCACGGACCTCTATCATGGCGTCATGAGTCCCTGGGTAGATGCAATTGGTATTATTCAGCGATACGTTCTTGCCGATTATGTCGATCAGTTGGTACTGAGCTTCGAGGAGGTGGTTCCCGGAGTGACGCGCACCGATTTCGGCACGCATCAGGTTTATGCTAATTGGGATAAAGGATCACACTACGTACTGAATCATGATGTTACGTTATCGCCAGGTGGATACCATGTGGAATCGGAAGACGGACGTGTAGCCGCTGGCAGCTATTCGCGTTACGAAGCGCTGGATCTGGACCCCGGCGAACATCATATTGTGGAGGTTAGAGAACGTGATGCCATTCGACTTTATCAGCCTATCGGTTCAGATACGACTCTGCGGGTAAAGAAGGAGAGTGGCTGGGAACACACACATGCGGCGGTTTTCGGAGCGGATGGGACTCGGATAACGGATCTTGTCGTACAGGAGGACGACGAATTTGTAACCTTCGACTACATTGGGATGATCAAGGATCGAAAGGTCGGCTACGTGGAATTGACAGGAGCGGGCGAGCCAAGCAAGGCAACGGAGCTGTTCGATAAAGTAAAGCTTGAAGAGAATGTGGCGATTGGCTCGGCGGTGACAGGGACATCTCATACAGCCGAAGCATTTGAACCTAAACTGGCGGTAGATGGCGATCCGTTCACGTATTGGGAGAGTACGGCCAAGAAATTCCCGCAATCGCTCACGGCGGCTCTCCGCGAACCGAAGGCTGTGAGCAAGGTTATTCTGCGCTTGCCGCCACAAGATGAATGGGAAACAAGAACGCAAGAGATTGAGGTACTGGGTAGCGCGGACGGGCAGGCTTTCGAGACGCTGCTCGAGCCCGAATTGTATACCTATGATCCCGCGACGGATAACAAAGTAGAGCTTATACTTGAAGACGCGGTGGATATTCGTTATGTTAGAGTGACGATTACATCGAACAGCGCATGGCCGGCGGCACAGGTTTCGGAGTTTGAAGTATATTGAGGTTGTTATAGCAGAGCCCTCCCCAGCGTGTCGCTTGGGAGGGCTTATTGCTTTGTGCTTATTGCGTATGGCGATAACGAAGTTACCAAGGGTGATAGCGTCTATCATGAGTTACAAGCGATGAGGCATCTGTACAAGCCAAGTTTGTGAAGGGAGCATCTACTAGAGTGATACAGCTTTCAACGAAAGGTGGCCTAACTTGGTATGTCGACATTATACATCAAGGAGAATCCGTTTCTAGATGGTTTCTCTGCTTATTTAGGCACGCAGTCAACATCTACAAGTGTTCAGCTTGCAAACTGGACGGTAACGGCTCCTCTATTTGGCAGCCCGGACTTTAATACGACGACTGGTAATTATACGGTGCCCGAATCGGGCCGGTACTGGCTTGCGGCGACGGTGAACTATTCGTTAACCAGCCCTGTATCGATCGGAATCGGGGGATCCATTTTCCCTTATTTTCAAGTCAGACGTTCTGCGCCTACATCGACCGTGCTGGTCAGCAGCCTGCTTCCCGTGCTTAATCTTAATGTCACTCTACTTAATATTCGGGCGGTGCTGGGCAACGCTGCCGTTACACTGGCTGGCGAAGCCGATCTTGATGCCGGGGACGTCATCGGTTTGTATTACGTAGCCAATGGATTGACGCTCACCATTAATATCGGGCTCGGGGCTGTTAACGGCGTAACATGGGTCGTTCAGCGATTAACCTAACCATGAAGTCAGGATTTTCGATGATCAAAAAATTCGCAATCAGCGCGGTTATGATACATCAGATCGCTGACGCCGGATTGTGTGACGACGGTTCTGTCGTCAAAACGAACGATGACGGAACGATCGTCGACAATCAAGTTATCCCGGAATACCCGAATCCGGGTCCCGTTCTGCAGCGCTTCTTCCAAGTCGGCATCTGTCCATAATTTGCGATTAAGCGACATCGTCTTACCTCCTTCATATGTAAATTAGGGCTATAGAGCTGGTGAATGGCAGTCGAGTCAATTGATGTTCATCTCTAGTCTCTAAGTGTACTGGAATCGACTAGGAGAGACAACTACAGTTGAAATCCATACAGAGTAACCGTGATTTCGGTTAAAAGAACCGTTGATCGGCCGCTCTGTTTCTTTTTTGTTCAAGCCCAGCATAAGCTTGGGTATAGAGCAGGACAGGATCGGAGGGATAACATTGGCGAAGTGGGGAAGGCGAGGATTGTGGCATCGGATTGGCGATGCTTTGACGCGCGGAGGCTTTGGAGGGTCATTCCGGAAACCGAAGACGGTGAGCTGGGGAAACGGAAGAAGCAGCTCTTCGAGGTCAAGCTCTGCTAGCGGAAGCGGCATCAAGTGGGGCGCGAGACCGGCTGCTCCCAAACCAGCTGCAAGCTGGGGCAGCAATAGGCGAAGGCTTCCAACGATGTCGTTAGGCGGAGGTGCGAAACGTACAGCGCCGGTCACTTGGGGAGCAGGGCCAAGAGAGCCTAGAAGCAGCAGACCACGTTTGCGCAAGAGGACGATACTGTTATGGATGCTCATCATAATGATGGTCATGACCATTCCCTCTTTTATTTTTATCGAACGGAATTTGCGTCCGCCACTTATGAATATCGCCAAAGTTAGGGTCAAACAAGTGGCCACGCAAGCGATCAACAAAGCGATAACGGATCAAGTCGCACATACATCCGAGGCCGACAAGCTTATCGATTGGAAGATGAATGCCAACGGGAAAATATCCGGGTTTATGCTGAACTATGCCGAACATATTAGCATCACGTCAGAAACGGTACAGACTGTGCAGGCTGCCCTAAGCGAGATCAAGGATATTCCGGAGCACATTCCGATCGGCCATGCGCTGAACAGCGCCATTATTTCCTCGTTCGGCCCTACGGTACCCGTCAAATTCGAGCCGGTTGGAGCAACGAAGGTTGAGCTCAATACGCGCGAACGAAACGCGGGCATCAATATGGTGCTTGTCGAGGTCTATATCCGAGTAGTAGCTGAGGTGTCGATCATTATTCCGTTTGACACAGAGCCAGAGTTGGTCGAGACGGAAATCCCGATTTCCTATTTGCTCGTTGTAGGTGATGTCCCTATGTATTACTACGACAGCACAGGCAAGCCTGTTGGCGAATCAGCTCAGCAAGCTCCCAATATTTCCGTGCCGCTGCAGCCGGGGACAGATGGCGTAACGTCCAAGCCGGGAGCGGGAGAGGGCGGCACGGAGTCTACCGGTGAGGAATCTACCGAACAGAATATACATAACGGTGCCGATACGGAAGGCGACACGACGCTACAGATAGAATCTCAGTAGGATAACAAAAAAATGCAAGCCACATCAGGTGGGCAGGCGTTGAGGATAAGTGCCTGATACAAATGATGTGGCCCGCGGTCCATTGTTTCAACTATTTGCTGCGAAGACGTTTCCGTTCCGCTGTTTCCCAGCGGCGCAGGCTTGGATAGGGATCAAATGCCCATTCCAGCATGCCGCGGTCACTATATACACCGTAATGCAGATGGGGAGGGAATTTGCCTGATGTCCCCGGCTTCCCATAACCGGAGCTTCCGACCCAGCCCACAATCTGACCGGCGGTCACAATATCTCCGACACCTAGCGACTTGTCGAAGCCGGACAGATGCGCATAGTAGTGGTAATGGTTATTCAAATCACGAATGCCGATCCGCCAGCCGCCGAATTTGTTCCAGCCTTTGATCTCGATAATTCCATAACAAGTGCTGCGTACGGGGGTGCCATGACCTGCGAACAGATCGGTCCCCTCATGGCTTCTTCTGCCACCCCAGCCGCGACGATCGCCCCAGGTGTCCTTGTACGAATACGTGGTTCCGAGAGGGAGCGGGAAGGCATGCTCGAACAAATCGAGTTTCCCGTAATGCTTATAGATAGCGGCGAATTGCTGCACACGCTGAACGGAACGGCTATTGCGGTAATAGTTCCACACACCTGAAGGGAATCGCTCCTCCGTCGTTCCGCTTGTTCCCATAAAGCTTATGAGCGAATAAAGCAAATCGAGGTCGCTATCGCGCTCTGCAACGCCGTTGCCGTCACCGTCCTTGCCGATTCCTTTGAAGAAAGAGATCGAAACAGGGGAGCTGTCGTCGAGGTCGGGATTAAGCGCCCCTGCCCAGCGTTCCGGCTCCACATAAACACCGGCAATCTGCCCTAACGAAGGATGGACTTTCGGCTTGGCTTTGGACATGGAGCGTTCATATTGATCGACCGCCGCGATCCAATACCAATCAACCCCCGTTACGGTGCTTAATTTATCGTACAATTCCCTGCGCTGATCAAAGGGGTTCGCAGCAGCTTTTTCTTCGGCCATGACAACTGCGCGAACGAGCTGGTTATCGGTGACGTTAGAGGCGCTGACCGCATAACGATCGGGAGGATCCGCCGCTGCTCCGGCAATCGGCGAGGCTAATAGCGACGCCGTCGCAAGTAGCGCGGCGAACGGAATGATGGCTTTCAAGTACGTCTCACCCTTTCGCGAGCATGGGATCATAAAGATATGGTTTGCAGAACGGCATTTTTTATCCATGAGCGCCAGTATCATTGAAGATACGATTGATACCAAATCGAGATGGATAACATTCCTATAAACTATGGATTGTGATGGATTCTTGTCCGGCTTGTCATTACTTTTTGCTTGCAAGGCGTGTTATAATGGTGGCAATGCCGTAAACTTACAAGATTACGCGAAAGCAGGGAATATACATGAGTGAACGCAACAAACGCGAGAAGCTGCCCAAGCCGGATTGGCTTCGCATTAAACTGACTACCGACGGCAACTATGCCGAAATTAAAGAAATGATGCGCGGCAAGACGCTGCATACCGTATGCGAGGAAGCGCGTTGCCCGAATATATATGAATGCTGGTCCAACCGTACGGCAACCTTCATGATTCTGGGCGACATTTGTACACGAGCTTGCCGGTTCTGCGCTGTCAAGACAGGCATGCCGACAGAGCTCGACTTAGAAGAGCCTGAGCGCGTAGCCGAGGCTGCCGAGCAGATGGGGTTGATGCACTGCGTGGTCACCTCCGTGGCGCGCGACGATTTGGCTGATGGGGGTGCTTCGATCTTTGCGGCGACGATCGCGGCGATCCGCAAGCGGCTTCCATTCTGTCGCGTCGAAGTGCTTATCCCGGACTTTATGGGGAATTGGGATGCGCTTCAGGTTGTCATGGATGCGAATCCGGATATTCTGAATCATAATATTGAGACGGTAGAGCGGATGTCCGATCGGGTCCGTGCGAAAGCGAAGTACAAACGTTCGCTGGAGCTTCTGAAGCGGGCCAAAGAGATGAAGCCCAAAATCCCTACCAAATCCAGCATTATGCTTGGCGTTGGCGAACAATACGATGAAATCATCCAGGCGATGGATGATCTGCGCGCTGTGGATTGCAATATTCTAACGCTTGGCCAATATTTGCAGCCGACACCTAAACATTTACCAATCGAACGTTATGTGCATCCAGACGAATTCGCTCAGCTTAAGATTGCTGGCAAAGAACGCGGCTTCCGCCACGTAGAATCGGGACCACTCGTACGCAGCTCGTATCATGCGCACGAGCAAACAGATTCCGCGCATGCGGCAATGGCCGAAGAACAATCTGGAATCGTCCAAGCCGAAGAAGCCGGACTTGGTCTTGCGTCCTCTGGATCATGCGCAAGCGCAGCGGCAGGCGCACTTGCAGGAGCTAATTAATCGACGCTGAAGCGGGGTGGAACCAATGGCATTGATTCATATCGGAGGCAAGTCGTACGAGCTTATGCACGAGAACCGCAACGGGTGGAATCCCGAAGCGTTCCGCAATCGCTATAGCGAGGTACTGGAGCGTTACGATTATATAATCGGAGACTGGGGCTATAACCAGTTAAGACTTAAAGGTTTCTACCAAGACGGCCACCAAAAGGCGAACAAAGACAGCTTTTTCTCTGGCATCTCGGATTATATTAACGAATATTGTAATTTCGGCTGTGCTTACTTCATCTTAGAAAGAAAGCAAACGACAGACCGGGAACCTGATGCTGATGATCTGGATCTGAGCTATGAGCCGGATGCGCCTCGCCTGCAGGGCTATGATCTTCGAGCGGCTGTGGAATCTGCGGCAGCATCTACCGCTTCGGAGAACGAGCAAGCAGCGATGATGGCAAGAGCAGTTGCCCCTAGGAAAGAATCGCATGGCGGCGCTCGCCACCGCAGCAATCAAAGCCATAACCAGCAGGGTCATGGAGGAAGCAACAAACATCAGCACGCTTCATCCAAGCAGCAAGATTCCAATGCAACAGGTGATGGCGTGGAGGGCAAACGCCGCGACCAGCCGTTCCGCAAAAATAATCGCAATCGGCATCACGATCATCGGAGTAAGAAGCCGGTCAAGATTGCCTCATCGGAAGCGGCTGCCGGTTCGGAGAATAATCAAAATAAGCCAAATCATTAATAAAAACGCCGAGCGGCTCCTTATGGGGTAGCCCGGCGTTTTTGTTTGTGATCATTTATTTACTCAGGGAAACCTAGGCTGAGTTGTGCTCCGCCTAAGTCATGTCAATAAAGGCTTCACGCACCCGATTCCAGAATGTAAACGCTCTGTAGCGAGGGAAGGTCACCTTGCGCGTAGAGACGCTGCAGCGGATCGATCGGATGTCGCTGTACATCATATTCACATGATCTACGCTAAGCTGGATGCGTTGATCCTTCTTGGATATGATATCGCAATGATGATGTTTGGGCAGCAGGACGGACGAACCCAGCGTACGGAATACCCGATTGTTGATTGACGCAATCTCTGCGATCTGCAACGATTCGATGGATGGATGTACGATTGCGCCGCCGAGACTTTTGTTATATGCCGTACTTCCGGAAGGGGTTGAAATGACAATGCCGTCTCCACGGAACATCTCGAACAACTCATCATTAATATTAATTTGTGCGACTAAAGTACCGTCGACGCCCTTCAGCGTAAATTCATTAAGCGCTAGATAATGCAGTGTCTCCGTACTTGTCTCAACCTCGATCTGCGCGAGGGGATAACGAACGAGTCGCGGCGTTTCTTCCGCCATCAAACGGACAAGCTCCTCAATCTCATCTGCGTTCCAATCCGCGTAAAAGCCCAGATGTCCTGTATGTATGCCGATAAAAGCGACGTCCGCAATATGATCTACGTGTTTGTGGAATGCCTGAAGAAGCGTGCCGTCTCCGCCGATGGAGATGACAAACTCGGGTTTCTCTTCATCCAGGACAAACCCCCTTTGCGAAGCTAGATCATGAAATTGTTCCACCAGTGATTTGGACACTGGGTCTCCTCTATCGATTACGGCGTATTTCAAGTCGCTTTCTCCTTCCGATCAGTCAGTCGTAATTTGATGATAGCCCAATTCGTCTTTCTTTTCAACGAAATGTCATGGAGATAACCAAGGCCATAGGAGATATACCATGCCCGCTGCAAGGAAACCATGCAGCAATCTCGCAATAACAAACGGTTGATACCGCATCGTTGTCCGGCTGATCAGACTTGCGACTTGCGCATGTACGGATAACCCGGCCCAAGATAGTACCCAAGCGGCAATGGCAGCTTGATGCAGGAGACCGGTGCCAGCCAAGCCAGCTGCGCGGGAGCCGAGCGTAACCTCGAATAAGCCGTAGACGGAAGCGTCTGCTAGCTCTGGCGGCAGTCCCGCCAATCCCATTAGGATTCGGAGTCCCTCTGCAAGCGCGGATACAAGACCAGCATGCGTAAGCATTTCCATTGCAACGGAGAAAAATACGACAAGACCGCCTACGACAATCATTAGCTTAATGGATGCTTGTACAGAATCCTGGAACAGCTTGCCTAGGCTCCGACCATCAAGCAGTCTCGCATCATGCATAGCGCGGACAGCAGTGTAGAGACGGCTCCTGGTGCGAAGCTTCTGCGCAGGGACAGGCTGATTTGCGATCCGTGATTGGTTTTCGATTGCGTTTGTGTCTGGGCTTTCGATCTTATCTTCCCTCTTGCCGTGGAATCGCATAAGCAAACCGATTAGAAAGCCGCTTCCATAATGGGCTGCCGCCAGCAGAGGCGCAAGGGCTACATTATGAAAAAAACCTACGGAAACAGCACCGATCAGGAAGATGGGGTCGGATGTAGTCGTGAAAGCGATGAGCCGCTCCCCTTCGTTCCGCGTGATCAGCCTTTGTTCCCATAGCTGGGAGGTAAGCCTGGCTCCAACCGGATATCCTGACATATACCCCATTGCGACTACAAATCCGCCAATCCCGGGAATACGGAACAAAGGGCGCATCAGGGGATCCAGCAGTTTTCCTAGAAAATGAACAATGCCGAGTCCGAGCATCAATTCCGATATGACAAAAAACGGGAATAATGCTGGGAAAAGCACTTGCCACCAAATGGATAACCCGCGTAGGGAGGAGTATAAGGTTTCATTGGGAAAGACGGCCATCAGCAGTGCGATGAACATAGCGGACATGGCTGTCAGGGACAGGGGATGAATTATTGTGCGAAGCATCAAGCACCACCTCTGTTCGATAGGAGGCCTGTACGGACTCATTACCTACATATATGTTGAGGATGGGACATCCATAACTATTGCAGAATGTTACAGGAATATTACGTTTTGTAAACGCTTGCGAAACGGGTTTTAAACGACGCTTTTTATGGTACAATAGTATCATCCTTACAACGCTTGGAGTGATGATCATGAGTATTATCGCCGGCATCCTAGTCTGCGCTTTTGTCTACGTCATCAGGGAGTCCATCGCGGCGCCAACCGAAGAGGAGTACGAAACGTAATCTGGAGATGCTTCAGTTATATGTCTTTAGTCCCGCGTTAGCGGGCTTTTTTTTGTCCCCATATTATTTGATCGTATGATATAATACAAATTACCTAATGTTTGGAGTTGTTTAAGTCGATGAATAGGTATACAAGCCTTTATGAAGCAATTGGAGAAGCGGAAGGACTTAGGACTATAGTTGAGGCTTTTTATCCAAAAGTGCAAAGACATCCCTTATTAGGACCGCTGTTCCCGCAAGACATTGATCCGGTCATGGACAAGCAGTTCATGTTCTTGTCGCAATTTCTCGGAGGTCCAAATTTGTACTCTGACGCATATGGGCATCCCATGATGCGGGCGAGACATCTGCCATTCCCGATCACCCGTCTGCATGCCGATGCATGGCTTGGCTGCATGCGTGAAGCGCTGAGCGAGAGCGGTCTTCAGCAAGAACTGCAGGACATTATGATCGAAAGGCTCTCTGGACCTGCGTACCACTTTGTGAACACATCTGAATAGGAGACGTGATTCTTATGGAACCGCTATATGAGTCCAAAGTAATTTGCATTTGCTGTGAAACGTCATTTACAACATCTAAGGTCAGACCCAGTTTCAAGAGAGCATCGCGAATGGATATGGATTTTTGCGGTTACTATGAGAAGGGCGTCAATCCCGATTATTATGTTGTTCGTGTATGCCCGCACTGCGGGTATGCTTCGACGGAGAATGGCTTTGACCATCTGAATGAGAAGCAGAAACGAGGGTATTACGAACGAATCGGTGCCAATTGGCAAGGTCTTGACTATAACGGGGAAAGAACGGCCGAGCAAGCGATGGAGACCTATAAGCTTGCCTTGCTAACAGCACAATCGACAGGCGCTCCTGATCGGATTATATCAGGATTGCTGCATCATATTGCTTGGTTATATCGTTATAAGGACAACAAAATAGAAGAAAAGAAGTTTTTGACGTTTGCACTCGAATCATATGTTCGTGTATATGAGTTGGAAGATAACAATTTGAGCAAAGCCAGGCTAATGTTTCTGATTGGTGAGCTTAACCGTCGGATTGGAGATTTGCATGAAGCTGTGAAGTGGTTCTCGCGAGTCGTGTCCGACAAATCCATTATGGATGCGGCTATGATCCGGGCAAGCCGCGAGCAATGGCAGCTGATTCGCGAAGAAATGGGAAGCGGAGCGGCACTTGCCGGCGCTAGCGGAGGTAACGAGAAGGCGAGCACGGCGTAAGCGAAGGGGATAACCGCTGCGCCATGCACGACATGAAGAGAACGCCTTCTATTGAGGCAGGCGAGATTGAAGATCAGGATCTTCGAACGGGATGATCTGCGAGAAGGTAATCCTGATCTGCATCTATGAGCGTCATTCTGCCATGACAGCAAGGCAAGATCATAAGTCTTTTCTTGCCGTCACGGATGTCGGACAGCTCACGTGGTTTGAGCAGTAGAAGCACATTCTCCGCTTGGCAGAACGGGCATTCGGCGACATAGAGATCGCCCATAATGTGTTCATAAGGCCATGTGTTCTCGAAAGGGATCATCATGGTTGCTCGGAATCTCCCTTACGGGAAGCCTCTGCTTCGGCCTTGGCCAGCTCGGCGATCTTCTGAAGCAGGATATGTCTAGGCATATGCATCAGGTTTTCAATTGGGACTTGTAATTGTTTCGATAATTTGATTGCCGTATCGGGCGAAATTTGCAATGGTTTGGACATAATTAGGTTATCCTCCAGTATGATATACTACTGTTATACACCGCCAGGTGAGTTTACGCAAATAAATGCGGAACTGCCTGGTTTTTTGTTTTTGACGATACGAGCCGGAAGGGGACTCGAAAATGATGGACAAACAATACCCGCAAATCTGGGATCTCGATACGATTTATTCCGGAGGTTCTGCTTCGGCTGCTTTCGCGGCGGAATTAACCGGTATGGAGAGCGAGATTAAAGAGCTTCTAGTTACATTAAAAGCAACAGAAACAAATCTGGAGGAAAAGCTGAAAGACGCAACAGCTAGGTCGCAACAGATATTGTTGTCTCTCCGGCAATCCGAATCCTTTGTGGCTTGTCTGGCCGCTGAGAATACGAAGGACAGCGCAGCGGGCGTGCTGAACGACAGGGTTAAGACGATCGCTGCCCAGTTTACGTCCGCTATGACGAGATACGATACTTTTTTGCGCGGAATTGAAGAAGTAGCTTGGTCGGAGATGTTAAACCTTCCCGAGTTTGAGGAAATCGGGTTCAATCTTCAAGAACGGCGAGAGCTCGCGAGGCGTAAGATGGCGCCTGAGCTTGAAGCGCTCGCAAGCGAGCTAGCCATTAATGGCTATCACGGCTGGAGTGATTTCTACGATACGCTGGTATCTCACATGCAGTTCCAAGTGAAAGGGCCAAATGGAGAGATTAAGTAACTTTCCGCAGGTCAAATGTATAACCGTTTATCGGACGGCGATCGAACGGTGCGGCAAACATCATTAGCTGAGTGGGAACGCGAGTGGACCACCTACGAACAATTAGGTGCCGAGAAGTTGAATCGATTGGCAGGCTTCAGGCTGAAGCTGTATGAGAATCGTGGTTGGATAGATGTGTTGCAAGAGCCGCTGCAGATCAATCGTATGAGCGAGAAGACGCTTAATGCCATGTGGGGAGCCATTGAGGAAGGAAAGACGGCACTCGTCGCCTACTTGCAGCGCAAAGCTCGGTTGCTTGGTCTCGAGCGATTGGACTGGCATGATGTGGAAGCCCCGCTTGGGTCAACCGAAACTAATATGACTTTTGATGAAGCGGCTGCATTCATTACTTCACAGTTCCGTACCTTTGATCCAAGGCTTGCTGATTTTGCAGAGATGACCTTCAAAGATGGTTGGATCGAAGCTGAGGATCGTGCTGGCAAGCGGCCGGGAGGTTTCTGCACATCGTTCCCTAAGAACGGCCAGACGCGGATCTTTATGACGTTCTCCGGCTCTCCATCGACGGTGATGACACTTGCGCATGAGCTGGGCCATGCCTATCATCAGCATGTCATGAATGACAAGCCGGCATTCGCGCAGGAATACGCAATGAATGTTGCCGAGACGGCCTCCACCTTCGCTGAGATGATTGTGTCCGATCGGGCAGTGTCTGCAGCCAAGGATAACGAGGAGAAGCTGGGACTGCTGGAGGTTAAGATTCAGAATGCCGTTGCATTCTTCATGAATATACATGCCAGGCTGTTATTCGAGACACGTTTTTATGAGAAACGTAAGCAAGGCCTTGTGACGGCAGACGAGTTAAATACGCTGATGGAAGCTGCTCAGCGAGAGGCATATTGCGATATTTTGGGAGAGGTACATCCGCATTTTTGGCTTTCCAAGCTTCACTTCTATGCAACGGACGTACCTTTCTACAATTTCCCGTATACATTCGGCTACCTGTTCAGCGCAGGGCTGTATGCGCGTTCGCTGGAGCAAGGTGCAGCTTTCGCGGATCAATACGTAGCGTTGCTGCGCGATACGGGGAGTATGACCGTCGAACAGCTTGCAATAAAACATTTGGGCGTAGATTTGGAGCAGCCGGAGTTCTGGCAAGCTGCAGTCGCCCTGACAGAGCGGGATGTCGAGCAGTTCATCAGCATGACGGAATAGCGAGACTAACTCCAGGAGACTTGGAGATAAAGAGATAATCTACCACGTTTATTGGATATGATTGAGAGTAATAGGCTGTTTCCCGAGCATGGGGAGACAGCCTTGTTTAATATGTATCAGACGCGTTTGGATTCGAATGAAGCCCAAATGCCAAATGTTCAATGACAGTCGCGAGAAGCAAGAAGTGAGAAGCTCAAATGTCTGTTGTATGCTACAAAAAACGAATGTTCGATATCAAACGCCGAACGCCGAACGCCGAACGCCGAACGCCGAACGCCGAACGCCGAACGCCGAACGCCGAACGCCGAACGCCGAACGCCGAACGCCGAACGCCGAACGCCGAACGCCGAACGCCGAACGCCGAACGCCAGGGATCTTCTCCAAATAATGCTGCAGTTCGTACATCAATTTTCGAAGAAAGTTGCCGGCATCAATAGATTGATGCATTTGGTACAGGATTATTGTGTAGATAATGAGTGAAAGATGGATACCTGCTCTAAAATCCTGTATGGATTACAGGAATGACGTCAAATTCGAATTGTAGATGTAATTTTCATGTACAGAATACAGGAATATCGTCTGCAACTTTCGATTAGTCCCAGTGCTTCCCCACACCCAGCATACCGAAAGCCGCCCACCGCCCACCGCAACAGAACCGATCACATACATCGCCCACTGCAGACCGCCCATTACATACATCACCCATCGCCACCGCACACCGCAGATCGCACGCTGCACACACCGCATCCCCCAGGCGAGAACAGCAACACCTATGGAAATTTTCTAATTACAGCTGTGTGTAGGTGCGGCATTTTGTCATCAACGCTTGCGATGCCCTACCAAAGGGGGAAGGCAGTAAGAGAGTTACACAACAGATAAGATAGATGTAAGAAGTTAGCGTTAAGCAGTTTGTTTAAGGGGGATACATGCAGAGTAGGACTACTACGGATAAGTGTTCTGGTGAATGTGTGTTGATGAATTTTTCTCATATATGTTATTTTATCGCTTCGATTTCGACGTCTTCTAGCAATCTGAACGAATTCGGATCAAATATTGTGTGCATTAAGAGGTTGTGATATATTAATGTGAGTAATATATCATTTAATATCTTCCATTGTGACTCATATTGAGAAAGAGGGGAGTCCGATTCAACTTACATCCAGACAATTGGAGCTTCTAGAGTTAGTCAAAAAGCATTCACCGGTTACTGGCGAACAGCTTGCAGAATATTTGGGTGTGAGCCGTCCGACACTCCGATCTGATTTGTCGCTACTTGTCATGCTGGGAATGCTAGATGCTAAGCCTAAAGTTGGTTATTTCCTCGGAAATACATATCGCACGGCAAGTGAGCCTATGCATCGTTTCAACACGATGAAGGTCAAAGAAGTGCAAGGCGTCCCAGTCAACATTCCGGACACGCTTTCTGTACACGACGCTGTAATTACTTTGTTCACGGAAAATGCGGATACGCTGCTAGTTGTCACTGAGAATAAGAGGTTCGCGGGTATTATTACCCCCAAGGATCTGCTCAAAATCACACTAGGAAACGCAAGCGCTGCTTCAATCCCGGTGAGTATGGTCATGACGAGATATCCCAATATCGTGACATTGTCCCCTGATGATTCTGTGCTCGACGCTATTCGCAAGATGTCCATGCATCAAGTGGATTGCTTGCCGGTAACCGTTGTGTCAGAGGAGAGTGGGCAGCAGCCGATCGTTACAGGTTGGGTGTCCAAGTCTAATATCATACGTTTGATGGCGGACATCACGACCGCACAGGAACTGGGGGAGCACGGGTTATGAGGCAGCCTTATATTTATGTCTGCTCCGATGCGGTAGGTGAGACGGCGGAAGCAGTCGCCAAGGCGACGCTTAGACAATTCTCATCTGACCACGTCAAGATAAAGAGATACGGGCACATCAGTAAGGAAGACGAAATATTACGCATACTTGCCGAGGTTTCGCTTACGGGCGGATTTATCAGTTATACGCTCGTGCAACCGGAGCTTCGCGAATTTATGCGAGAAGAAGCAGTCAAGCAAGGCGTTCGAGCCGTCGATGTGATGGGGCCCATGATGCAAGCATATGTGGACACCTTTAATGATCATCCGCGCAGACAGCCTGGTCTCCTTCATTCGATTGATGAGGAATACCACAAACGAATGGAAGCGATTGAATTCGCTGTTACCTATGATGATGGTAAGGATGTGAACGGTCTCCTGCAAGCGCAGGTCATTTTGATTGGCGTATCGCGTACATCCAAAACACCTTTAAGCGTGTTTCTGTCACATAAAGGAATTAAAGTTGCGAATCTGCCGCTCATGCCAGAGGTCACCCCACCTGAGGAGCTGAAGCAGGGACCCGGCAGACTTATAGTAGGCTTGACGATGCAGCCGGATCATTTGCTTAAGATACGAACGGAGCGGCTGAATGCACTTGGATTGCCCTCTACAGCGCAATACGCGTCTGCAGATCGAATCCAAGAGGAGCTTCATTATGCGGCCTCCGTCATGGAATCATTATCATGTCCTGTCATTGATGTGACGAACAGAGCGATTGAAGAAACAGCAGGTATTATTTATGAATGGATTACCAAATAATTGTCTATAACTACTAATAATAATGGAGGGGTTATAATGGATCGAACATTTGTAATGGTGAAACCAGATGGGGTGGCACGTGGATTGACGGGCGATATCGTTGCCAGATTTGAAGCAAAAGGTTTTAAGCTAGCCGATGCTAAGCTGATGAAGTTGGATCGTGAGGTTGCCGAAGAACATTATGATCATTTGCGTTCGAAAAACTTTTTTGGCGAATTGGTTGATTTCATCACGTCAGGTCCGGTATTTGCTATGGTATTGGAAGGTAAGGACGCTGTGAAAAACGCAAGATCTATTATCGGCGCCACTGATCCTTCTGATGCAACACCGGGTACCATTCGCGGCGATTTTGCTATAGATGTAGCCAGTAATGTCGTGCATGGCTCCGATTCTGACGAAAATGCGCAAAGAGAGATTAATCTCTATTTCCATTAATCAGTTGACGGAATGACCATCTTATGGTAAATTTTAAACCAAAGTTCAATACAAGCGGAAGCACCGCAATGTAGCAGCGATTAGCTGTTGGCATTGCGGTGCTTTTTTTGTTTTTTGATGCTGCGGTGGAGATCTAAGCGTGAGGTTTGAAACGAGATAAACAAGTAGGGAGGCGAACCAAGTATGCATAAGCGGCAACTCGCCGTTGTGGCTAGAGATAAGGAATATGTTAAGCGGCTTGCTGGGTACATCAGAGAAAGTGTATTTGCAGAAAGCTGGCAATTGACAGCCTTCACGAGCGCAAATTCATGCAAACACTATTTGAAGCAGGGGTATGAGCTCGATATCTTGGTAGCGGAGCACGATCTAGCCACAGAACTACGTGATTACTTGCCACATACACCAGTCGCAGTGCTCACTGAACGACCTGGATCAGGAGCGGAGCTGGAGTTGCTGCGGTATCAGTCTCTTCCGTTGTTTATGGGGGCGCTCGAAGCTATTTGTCGCTCTGGCACCAGTTTGACCAATAGAGATGCTGAGGGAGTGATTCGATCAAACTTGCAAGGACGGATACAACAACTAGAAGGATCAACCGTATTAGCCGTTCATTCGGCAGCTGGAGGAATCGGGAAGACGACGCTAGCGCTTCATGTGGCTGCCGCGGCATCCGTTGTCGGACTGCGTACCTGTTACGTTAATGTAGAAAGATGGGTCGAGGCTGGAGAATGGGAAGTGGATGCTGATCGAGAGAGCTCGGTGTCCGGTCTGTCTGATCTTTTGTATCGGATCAAGGCAGAGATACCTTGGAATAGCGAGCAACTGACTAATTGCCGCCGATACAGCCCACTTCTCAAATGCGACTATATCCCCGGATTCGTTAATCCGGATGATCGACTGAAGCTTAGCGGGGAGGATGCGGTTGCACTCGTGGATCAAGTGATCAATATAGGGCGTTATGACTTAGTTGTAATGGATATGGATAGCGATTGGTCAGCGATGGAGCTTGCTTTGCTCCAAAGAGCCGAGCTTGTATACGAGCTCGTAAGGAATGAGAAGTCTGTTATTCATAAACAGCGGCAAGCCATGCAATATGCGTTGCAAAATCATCAAGTGTTATACAAGCGTGTACTTGAGCGAACGCATATTATCTGCAACGGAGGATACTCAGGAATAGACGGGAGCATCTTCGCCGATGAAAGGGGCTGTCATGATACTCCGCTGATGCTGCCGGAAGTGTCAGAGTGGCGATCTTTCGGCTGCAAGCCCTTAACTTCTTCGACTTATTGGGCGGCGGTATGCGAGCTTCTTAAAGAGTCCATGAAGCGGAGGGGGATAGAGCGTGCTGCAGGATGATATTATCACGGAGCTACGGTCCAGAATTCATGCTTCGATCGACCTTGGCGGATCGCTTCCGGATGAGGAGTTGATGCGCAAGTCGGAGGCGGTTGTTTTCGACTGGTGTCAGAGCCGTCCGATGTCTGCGTCGGACAAAGCGAAGCTTGTCAAACGTTTGTTCCATTCGTTCCGCGGTCTCGATTTGTTGCAGCCTCTTATGGATGATCCGCTTGTCAATGAGATTATGATCAATGGGTATAAGGAGATTTTTGTTGAACGCGAAGGTCGTATAACTTTGCTTGGGGAAACGTTCGAAAGCGAAGAGCGGCTGCAGGATCTGATACAACGGATCGTGGCTGGCGTCAATCGAATTGTCAACGAGTCCTCTCCGATTGTAGACGCCCGTCTGCCAGATGGTTCTCGCGTACATGTTGTATTGCCGCCAGTCGCACTCAAGGGACCATGTGTGACGATCCGCAAGTTCCCTGAGAAGCCAATGCGTATGGAGGATCTCATAAACAATGATTCATTGTCTGAAGAAGCCGCTCACTTTCTGCAAGAACTAGTAGAAGCGAAATACAATCTGTTCATCAGTGGCGGTACGGGAACGGGGAAAACAACTTTTTTGAATGCATTATCCCAGCATATCCCTTGTGATGAGCGAATTGTCACCATCGAAGATTCTGCAGAGCTGCAGATTCGTTCGGTACCCAATTTGGTAGCGCTCGAAACCAAGAACGCGAATACAGAGGGGAAGGGGAGTATCACTGTCCGCGACCTTATAAGGGCGTCGCTCCGTATGCGGCCGAACCGAATTATAGTCGGCGAGGTGCGTGGTGAGGAGGCTTTGGACATGCTGCAAGCATTAAATACGGGGCATGAAGGTTCGATCTCTACCGGTCATGGCAATAGTGCCATGGATATGATGGGAAGACTTGAAACGATGGTTCTGGGTGCTGCCGAACTTCCCCTTCCTGTTATTAGGGGGCAGATCGCATCTGCAATCGATATCGTAATTCATCTGGCTAGGGGAAAGGATCGAAAGCGGCGAGTAGTGGAAATATGCGAGATGACCGGGGTCGAGGCAGGACAGATTCAATTGCGAGTATTATTTTCTCGTACAGACCCCGAAGACGAAGCACCGGCGGGACGGTTAGTTCGAACGCATTATGCGCTCAGCCGGGTCCATAAGCTTAGGGCTGCAGGGAAGGAGGCTGAGACCTTTGTTGCCTATCCTGCAACTTCATAAAAAATCCCGTTGGTTAATCGTACTTGAGTGGTGCGGGTGGGAGGGGGTACTGTCCGTAAACGAAAGTTATTCGGCTGGAGAGTCCAATCGAATGAAAACTCTGCCTGATTACAACACCTACAGGATGAATGGAAGAGAATTGATAACAGCGGTGGTGATCGGAGCTGCCGTATTATTCGCTGGCAGCTATGTCATCTATCAATCGTTTTTGTTATCTTCAATTGTTTCGGCTGCAGGAGTTGCTGCCCCCAAGATAAGGAGGGGGGCACTGCTGCAGCAAAGGAGGGAACGATTGAAGCATCAATTCAAGGATCTGTTATTTTCTTTATCCTCCTCGCTGGCGGCAGGTCGTTCGGCTGAAAACGCGTTTAGAGCGGCAACCGAGGATTTAAGTCTGCTATACCCTGAGGACAATGCCGACATGTTGAGGGAATTGCGAGTTATAGGTTATTTGTTAGATCAAGCGATGCCACTGGAGGAGGCAGTCAGAGACTTCTCGAGACGAGCGAATCTTGACGAAATAACGATGTTTGCAGATACATTGACAACCTGTAAACGTTCGGGTGGTGATCTGCTTGAAATCATGCGACGGACATCGTCGGTTATTAGTGAGAAGATGAGCGTTGATGGAGAGATTGCCGTCTTGATCGCGCAGAAACGCTTTGAAGCACGAATTATGATGGCAGTTCCGTTTGTTTTTCTCGGGTTTCTTGGTCTCGCCGCACCTGACTACATGAGTCCGTTATATAACGGTTTTGGTTATGTCATGTTGACTGCGGCACTACTTCTACTCGTGGGCTGCTTCTGGTTCATACACAAGATCATGTCCATCGAGATGTGAGGAGATAACAATGATATTCACAGCGATCATAACGGCTACGTTACTATTCCTTTGGATATATTGGATTGGTGTAACAACAGCACGGGAGCTATTGACTGCCTTACGAGGTAAGAAACGACTACACGGAAACCTCCGGTCTAGAATGTTAGCGACGCCGTTTCATCGAGTGCTGCAATTCGCGGAACGAGGGGATCTCTTGAGGCTGCGCATCGATAGATTCCATCGTCAGCTAGTCCTTTTGAAGGGAGCAAGCTGGACGATTGAACAGACAAGAGCAGAATTGTCTCTTGCGATAGGACAAGGTTATGGGGTGATGGTTATGAGCTCAATCCTTGCGATGCTAGCGAAAGAACCTATTCTGACTGGGATGGGAGGAGTCGTAGGAGTAGTTATAATATTACGTCAATTTGTGGATGCCAGCCGAAATGTTGAGCGGCGTCGACGAGCGATCCTTGCCGCTCTTCCGGATCTGATTGCAAAGTTGATGCTGCTTGTAGGGGCAGGTGAAACGGTACAAGGAGCTTTCGCGAAATGCAGATACGAGAAACGGACCAAGAACGATAACCCTCTTCATCAAGAATGGCGGTTCGCTATGGCAGCAATGGATAACGGACAATCATTCGGGACGGCGATCGAACGAATGAACAGAAATTGCAGCGTTCAGGAGATCTCTGTATTCGCGACGGTATTGCTGCTGAATTATCGCAGAGGAGGGGATCAATTTGTGCTTGCGTTAAAGGAGTTTTCTTATTCGATTTGGGAGAAACGTAAGGCAGCTGCTCTAACAAGCGGAGAGGAAGCATCGTCCAAGCTGGTTTTCCCACTAGTAGGTATCTTGTTCATTATGATGGTTATCGTAGCAGCTCCTGCATTTCTGTTGATGTCATAACAATCTAGCAAATGAATGATAGAGAGGATGGATGAAAATATGTTAAAAGCAGCCGCCAAATGGAGATCATTTTGGAAAAATGAGCAAGGACTTGGCACATTGGAGATCATTTTGATTATCGCTGTTGTCATTATCATCGCATTATTGTTCAAGGATTGGATTATCCAATTGATCGAGAACCTGATGGGAAAAGCGGATGATGAAGCAAGTCGAATATTCGACAATTAGCTGGTGAACCTCGTGGAAGTCATCACATTCTGGTCAATGAGGGCAATGAATCGAAGGAGGACATTCTGGAGAGATGAAGCCGGCAGCTATAGCTTGGAATCCGCGTTTGTGTTTCCTATTCTGTTTCTACTCATCTTGATGTTCCTGTTCATGGGAATCTTCACATATCAAAACGTCGTGGTCACTTATGCGGCTGCTATCACATCCGAACGTGCCGCATTTGGCTGGGACAACAGCCACCGAGATCCGAAAAGCGGCATACTCACAGTGGTGACTCATGATGGGTTATATACCAATATGGGATCGGATGGTGCGATTGGACATCTATTCGATTTAGTTACGGGGAACGAAGAAGCTGCCGTTCAGCTTCCAATTGCTTCTGGAACGTCTGTAGGGGAGAAGGAATCGACATTGACGGAGCGTAAGCTCTCACAAGCTTCAGATTGGCTGACCCAATCGGGATTGATGTATAACGGAACGACTTCGCTCGCCAACGAAGGCCTGCTCCGATTCGTACAAACAAAGCTGAATAAGCCGATTGGCTCATCGATGATGCAGCCATGGGGTGCTGGTGGGTTTGTTGATCCTACTGGTAATGGAAAGTCGCTTATTACAGAGCCTGTTTCATTTATAAGACATGTGGATTTGGCGCGTTATTATGCCCACAAGTTCGCCAGCGCAGCATCGGGAGGATCAACTGCAAAGAAACAGGCAGGAGACGTGTTGTCTTCTTACGGCGGTAAGCAGCCATAAATTCATATGTATTTGCCGCTCGGAAGGAGATGATGAGATGTCTTGTAAACGATGGAG
Source organism: Paenibacillus sp. strain BS8-2 (assembly GCF_054483835.1). Lineage (NCBI taxonomy): Bacteria > Bacillati > Bacillota > Bacilli > Caryophanales > Paenibacillaceae > Paenibacillus > Paenibacillus sp. strain BS8-2. The sequence continues at coordinate 6,101,561 of NZ_CM137010.1, read as the reverse complement.
AAGACTTGCGATAAGAGAAGACGGTACGATCGCGTTATTCGCAGTTGTAGTTCTTTCTTCATTGTTGTTATTTTTTGGCACATTGATTGATTATGCGAGAATCATGACTACGGGATTGATGTCCGAGGATGCGACAAGAAGCGGTGTACGTTCGGTAATGTCCGCTTACGATTATTGGTTATACGAACGTTATGGTTTATTCGGACGCGGCGGTACAGATGGAGGAGCGATCTTCAATGAAGTTGTTGAAGGGAATCTAGGTGAGAGCACTGGAACTGCTGGTTTTGGTATCGTAGGTACGACGGTTATAGATGCACGGCTGAACACGTCCAACGTGCTCGGGGAACACGAGGTGTTCGCACGACAGGTGCTGGAGGAAATGAAATATAAGGCTCCCATCGACATGACACTCGAAGTCGCTGCCAAGCTGATCCCGCTAGCAGATTCGCTGAAACAAAGCGGACAGGCCATAGACTCACTTAGCCAACTGCGAAAACTATACGAGAGACGTGAAGCGCTCTTAATGGAAGTGCTATTGCTTCAGGAGCAAGCGGCAGAGCTTGTTGCAACAGACGAGTCGCTGCCTCTGGTTCCGGCAGGAACGGAAGCGCTACGGGTTGGAGCCGATTCAGGAACATTGCTCTCGCTGCTGGTACGATTCGAAGAATATGCAGAGCAGCAGGAACTGGATAAGGATGCCCAAAAACCGAAATATGAAGAGCAGACGAGCGCTTACGAGGATGAAGTGTCCTCCTTAACTGGACAACTGCGTGCCGCAAGCACGAGGCTTGAGCGCAAACATGCGGAGAAACTGTCGGCAGCCAAAAGTAAGTTAGAGCAGGCGGAAGCAGTCAATGAGGAGATGAACCGTGTTGCGAGCAGGAGTCAAGCATCTAGCGGGTATGATGGCGTTCAAGGTAAGAAGATAGCAGGCACGGAGTCGTTTCCGCTTGAGAATATTGAGGGAACGGAGCTGAACGAGGTTCGGAAAAGCGGCGAACAATTGCTGCGAGCTTCCGCCTGGTGGACGACGTATCGGAATGAACTACTTGAGCAAGGAGTTGGAGGAACCGGGATCGTCAGCGAGATCGAGCAGTTGTTATCGCGTTTGACACAAGCGATGGCTGTGCCGTATTCGGTTTCGAACACGCAGCCACTTTCATTAGGCGTTTCTGAGATACAGCTTGCCGTTCAGCACTATGAGACACAGTATAGCGGTCAATCCTCGTTGCTTACCAAACGTAGGACGGAGCTTGCGAACGCTGACTTCAATAAGCAACTAAGGGAGCAAGAAGCTAGAACGGAAACGGCATGGCAAGATGCTGGCAAATTGCTTAATGGTCTTGCCAGTATGAGAGACCTGCCGGAACATAGGGAGCTGTTCCAAGAAGTAGAGGAACGGTATGAGGAGAATCGGTTGTTTAATCAAATGAGCGGCATCGAAGAAGGATCGGGGGATGCCTTGCAACAGGCAAAGGATGCGGATGAAGGGGCACGACAAGCTTCCGATCGGATGGAAGGACTGTTCGCTGGTATGTCCGAGATGTTGGAGGGCAGCCGGAACATGTTCTATTACGGAGAATATGCCGCGGCTAGATTCAGTCATTTTGCACCTCAGCAATTATTGGATCTGATCGAATACGGCGATGTGGAGGGGGTTGCAGATGCGGCTTCTTTCCATAATCAAGAGATGGAATATTGGCTGTATGGATTTCATGATCCGATGGGTAATTTGATCGCGGCGTATGGCGAATTGTTTGGGGCGAGGTTAGCGATTCGCACGATGGAGGGATTAATTGCAAGCAGATCGTTAGGACATCCACTTCTTATTTTGTCGGCGGCACTGCTTTACGGAGTGGAGAAGGCTACGGAGGATATGCTTTCCTTCGCCCGCAAAGGAACGGCGCCGTTGTCCAAATATTCAAAGGTCGAATTGTCCTATTTGGACTATTTGCGATTATTTGCTTTGTTACACGGCGGCAAAGAAGAAGCGCGGCTAGCACGTATGATAGCCGTCATCGAGCAGAACAGTGATCTTGTTCTTTCACAAGTACCGACAGGAGTGACAGGTGATGTGACGTTTTCTGTAAAGTTATGGTTTCTGCCAGCCGCGACGAAGCTGATTGGCAAGTTCGGCATGTTGAAAGGTAGGGTGTCGAATGGACGATATGAAGCAGTGGAGACAGCAGGCTGGTCGTATTGAAACCAACGCATTAATACTGCGCCTCCGCGAAACAGGGAAAAGGGCCGAAGGCTCCATTGTTATCGAAGCAGCAATTGTCCTCCCACTTATCCTTTTCACGCTTGCCGCATTTGTGATGCTTATCATGTTATGCACAGCACAGATGACATTACACCAGACAACTTTGCAAACAGCACGCAGCCTAGCGGCACACATGTATCCGGCTGAGCTGGCAACCACCGGCGTTGCAAACAGCGTATCCGGTATGTTGCCGGCATTGCCGTCAACAGTACCTTCTATTCCATTGCCGGAATGGAAGGAAATAGCCTCTGAAGCTGCGGAGTGGCTGCCGTCTCCAGCAGGGGAACTCGCTAGCTCCGCTCTGCAAGGCGACTGGGGGCCAATGGTCGACCTTGCCGCTACGGAGCTTGGGCGTGTCGTTATGGAACCGATGGCTCGCAGCTTTGCCGAAGATTCAACTTTGAAGCCGGAGCGTATCAGTCTAGCCAAATTAACGTTGCCAAGCTTGAGCAATAAAGAAGATGCCTATCTCAGCGTGACCCTCCAATATGAATTCCCAATGAAGGTGCCGCTGCTAGGTCGACCGATTCTACTAAAGAAACAAGTGTTGGAGCGTGTCTGGGTAAGCGACTCCGCTACGGCTTCTTACGGCTCAAAGAAAGGGCAAGAAGGAAGTGAGCTCCCTCCGCTTCAGATCGTTTCGATTACACCGACTCCGCTGAGGCCTGGTCACAAGGCGGCTGTTATTGTGCGAAGCAATCCGAATCAAACCGTCAATCTAGGGGTGATGTACAAAAGCGGCGCAAGCAAAGCAAGACATTTGGGAGAGGCTTCCACGGACGGAGATGGGTATGTATCTTGGACATGGCATGTCTCTGGCAATACAACACCTGGGATATGGCAGTTAACTGTAACAGCGGCGGGAGATGGGGGGGAGGCTTCCGTTTCCAAACATTTTATCGTTGCCAAAAGCAGTACACGCAATGCGGATTAATGGTTACTTGCTTTAAAAGAAAGGAGAGATAGTGTGACGATTAGTTTCGCAGCGGCGGCAGCCGCAATACTGCTGCTTGTCATCGCATTGGCAACCGATTTGCACTCACGTACTATACCGAATCGACTAACTTTACCGTTTTTGGCAGGGGGACTGCTGTTTCATCTCATAGTTGGCGGATGGTCGGGAGCAGGGGAAGCCGCTTTAGGAGGGGCGGCGGGATTTCTTCCATTGTTCCTCTTGCACATGTTGGGAGGCATCGGCGGCGGGGATGTGAAATTATTTGGTGCAGTTGGTGCTTGGCTTGGCGTTTCGGCAGTTCTGCAACTGATGATGGCATCGATTGTATACGGAGGCATAATCGGATTCATTCTCTTAGCATCCAGGCGAATTCGTTCTGATGTCGTTAGTAAGACCATATCTCATATCATCACAGTTGATGATTCGTATAAAGTCGATCCCACAGCAGGCGTGGAAACGGCTCCGAACCGAAGGCGTGAGCGCATGCGCATGCCCTTTATGCTTGCCGTATTGCCGGCTGTAGTTACAGTCTGGCCATCATTCACGTAAATATCAATTCTGAAATTATCATAGATAAGGCGAAGGAGAATGTGTGATATGCCGTATCGAATTGATTTCATCAATGGCCGGGGCCACGAGATGACACTGGATAAGGATGGCGGAATTCGGCGGAGCGATCTCGACGAACTGGAAATTAACATGCTGAGATCTCAGCGGATTCCTTGTTTATTGCCGTTGGAGTGGGATGAGCTGGATGGGAATGTAACATTCCGTTATGCTTTAGGCGGCAAGAAGATGCTCCTACATAGGCTGCAACAGGAAACCTTTACGATGGAACAGTTTTACGGCTTGCTGCTTCGGGTTGTGTCAGCACTTATAGAGTGCAGGGAATATATGTTAAGACCGGAAGGCTGTCTCCTTGGGGATTCCTTCTTGTTTGTAGGAGACAATCTTGAAGACCTGTTAATGGTATACGTTCCGCTAAAGAGTCGACAGGAGGAGAGTATAAACGGAGACGATCTTCTTGCTTTGGTAGCCAGGTGGACGGCGTATGTCGATGGAATCGACGGCGATGGACTCCGGAATGTGCTGCAACTCTTTAGCAACAATCGCTGGCCGCTTGCAGAGCTTAGAAAGATGTTGCTGGAGACAATAGGAAGGCGGTATATTAAGCCTGCTGCCAAAGGAGACGAAGTTGGACCGGCGATTGATAACCTAGAGGAGGCTGCTGCTTTCGGATCAATAGAATACACAAGGGGTAGACAGTCGGAGCTAGAGTTACACGCTCGGAGGCTGCCGCAATCTTCGAATGAGAGCCGCTTTAATACGCATAACAGCGAGCTTGAAAGAATTTCATTAGAAGAGGATGATGCCAGCACCAGCAATATCCGAAGAGTTGTCAGCCGCAGGTGGATGGTAGGCCTTGGCTTAGTTCTAGGTTCTGCATGTATATGGCGCTTCATCTATCTCAGCGAGCCAACTTCACAGTCGATGCTGATCAGTGCGGGATTATCATTGCTGCTGATCGTAGGTGCTGTGTTGCTTTGGGGGAAAGGGGCAAGTATGCTGATCGCGCCACCTCAATCTGAGCAAGATGAGTTAGCCTCTGCAGACTCGTTCGAGCTGCAATCCGGACCGTTGTTGCCGATGAAGCAGCGCTGGCAGATGCTTTCCGGTTATCGAGAGCCCGAGAGTGCGCAGAGGAGCGGCGGTCATACAACTAGCTCGATGGGCAGTTATGCGCTGCCGCCGCAAGTAGAAGGAGAAAATGGAGGAGATTTTCCCTATTCAACTACACCACGAGCGGTGTTGGAGCCAACAACGATTTTGGGCTCTGCGGCTGAAGGTCCAGTTAATGGAGTAGAAAAGACGACGCTAAGAAGAGAGTGGAATGGTGCAGCGGAGGAAATTCCACTGTTGTCAGACGTGTTCCAAATAGGCCGTGTATTGGCAGGAAACGGATATGAGGAAAAAGCTGATGGCGTTTCACGGATGCATCTAGAAATTCTGAAGGAGCAGGGATGTCATGTTGCCAAGGATCTTGGCTCGAGAAATGGAAGTTTGCTTAATGGAACGTTAATGATTCCCTATAAGTCATATCCGCTCGCTGCAGGTGACATGATTCAATTAGCGGGCAGCAAAGGACCATCATTTCGATTCAAAAAAAACTAAAAGCCAGACCTCGTGGGCTGGCTTTGTACACATATTTAGGAATTCACCAGAAGCTGCTTCAACGCGGGTTCAAGCTTGGGATGTTTGAAGCGGTAGCCTAGCTTCATGGCTTTGTCTGGAAGTGCGCGTTGACCATCCAACAGAAGAGTCGACATTTCTCCAAGCAAGGCACGCATGATGAAAGACGGAAGTGGGAACCAATGCGGTCTTCCTAGCATCCGCCCGACGGCTCTGCCGAATTCGTCGTTGCCGACGGGATCGGGCGCGGAAGCGTTGACTGGGCCATGAATGGTTTTATTGTCGAGACAGAAGAGGATCAGACCTACCATGTCGTCGATGTGAATCCAAGACAAACCTTGTCTTCCGGATCCGATTCGTCCACCGACGAATAATCGGTACGGAAGCGCCATGAGCGGGAACGCGCCGCCTTTGCGGGCAAGAACGAGACCAATACGCAGCTTCACGAGACGTTCGACGGCAATCTTGTCTGACGCTTGTTCCCACGCTTGCACTACCTCTGACAAGTAATCCGTTACAGCTGTGGGGCTGTTCTCGTCAAATATCATGGTTTCCGAGCTGCCATAAGCAGAGATGCCGGAGGCGTTGACAACGACAGATGGACCATCCTCAAGCGCTTCCACTAGCTTGGCGATCCGTGCAGCGGCCAGCTGGCGCGAAACAAGGATTTGCTTTTTGGCGGATGCGGTCCAGCGTTGATTAATGCTCTCGCCCGCCAGATTAACAATGGCATGTATGCCTTCAAGTGGGGAAGGATCGTGAATAAGCATGTCCCAGCTAATGAAGCGCAGCCGTGCATCTTTATGTTCCAAAGCCTGCGTTGATCGTGTGATGATCCATACCGTGTCTCCGCGATCCAATAAAGCTTGTATCAGCTCCTTGCCGATAAACCCCGTTCCGCCAGCCACCGCTACTTGCATCTCTCGACACACCGCTTCCTAGGTTATTTGGTTTCGATCTTCGTCAGCCACAATTGTTTAATGCCTTGTTCGCTGTCAATGACTTTCTCCGTATATTCGAAAGTGACGGCTGCATCCGAAGGCAGCGATTCGATTACAGGTGCAAGCTCTTCCGTTACACGGTAAGCTGCAGCGCCTTCGGCAGTCTTAATTTCGATGGAATTGGAATCGATCTGTCCGGTGTAGGTACCCTCATTGCTAAGAATAACAGCGGCCGGTTCGTCAGTGTCAGTTGTGATGTCGCCGCCTGTTGCAGCAGATTCTTCGGGCTTATTGGATTCGTCGTCAGAGCCGAGGGAACCTGGATCCTGAATGCCGCTGCCCTCTGGCAGCTGTTCATTCACTCCTGCTTGCGCCGAGTCATTACCGTTCTGGGGCGAGTTGTTTTCGTTAACTCCGCATGCCGACGCGGTGAGCATGATAGCTAGCATTAATGCTGCAGCGCTTGCGGTTTTCGTTTTCTTGAAGTTTTTCATGGATGAAGCACCTCCTGCTAGTTACAACGGATGAAAGGGGGGCGAGGTTGCATAAAGGTTTTTGAATGATTCCTCGCAGCGCGCCAGAAGGCGGATTGTTAACATCCCCCCGCTAGCTTCTATTTGTTGAGCAAATGCTCGTATGGTCCGTAGTCGATTCCTCTGCGCTCTAGGAAAGATACCAAGCTGCGGTAGTCTCGTTTGGGCGTGGCGCGTATGTATCCTTCGACGCAATGATCCCGCGTAACGGTAGTGGCTCCGTGCTCGATAGCAACTTGACCAATCTTAGCCGCGATAGAATGTTTGGCGATGTCTCGGAAGGCGGGAGGCACGGGCGAGACCAGCTCGTCCAAAAATTGTTTGGACTCGTCGCCCCACATGCTGCGGCTGCGTTCGACCCAATAATTTTGCCAATCGAGCTTTGATTTCCCGTCTCTCATCGGCAGTACTTTAAGAAACTTGCGGAACATAAAGAATCCACCGATAGACATAGCAACGACCATCACGATAGCCCAGAATACAATGAAATACATGAACCAATTTGGTGTTCCGTTCATACCTTCCTTCACCTCAATAATGAATTATATCGTATTCCTAGATTTATTTCGACATTCCTTGTAAAATAAGGTTTGATCAACCGAAAGGGGCGTTCAAGCCATGTTGAAAATAGGTTCTCACGTTTCATTCTCGGACAAGGGTCTGATAACAGCGACAGAAGAAGCACTTTCGTACGGTTCCAGCTCGTTTATGATTTATACGGGCGCGCCGCAGAACACGCGTCGCAAACCGCTCGATACGTTATATATCGAAGAAGGCAAAGCAATGATGGAGAAAGCCGGCATCGGCGAAATCGTCGTGCATGCTCCATACATTATTAATCTTGGCTCATATAAGGACGATACGTTCGAGCTTGCCGTCAACTTCCTGCAAGAAGAAATCCGCCGTACAGATTACATCGGCGTGCGCAATATTGTGTTGCATCCCGGCGCATATACGGACAAAGACGCAGAATTCGGGATCAACCGTATTGCGGAAGGTCTTAATGAAGTACTCGCTGGAACGAGCGAAACAAAAGTCAATATCGCGCTCGAGACAATGGCGGGCAAAGGTACAGAGATCGGCCGGAGCTTCGAAGAAATCGCGGCGATTATCGATAAAGTGAAGGACAACGGTCGTTTGACTGTTTGTATGGACACATGCCACATGCATGATGCTGGTTATGATCTTGTTCACGATCTCGATGGCGTGCTCGAAACGTTCGACCGTATCGTCGGTCTTGACCGTGTTGCAGTTGTTCACGTCAATGATAGCAAGAATCCGCGAGGCGCCTCTAAGGACCGCCATGCTCCGATAGGCGCAGGCTGGCTCGGTCACGAAGCGATTGCTCGCATCGTCCGCCATGAAGGATTGAAGGGACGCCCGTTCATCTTGGAGACGCCTTGGATCGGTAAAGTCGATAAGAAGGAACGTCCGATGTACGAAGCCGAGATTGCGCTTTTGCGCGGTGATGTAAAGGAGCGGTTCGGTATCGGCTTCCTCGAGGACGTAGAGAAGCTGCATCATTATTTCGCGAAACATGAAATCGATCCTAGATCGTTTGTGATCGATACATGGAATCTGCTCAAAAACGATGCAAAAGCGAAAAAGGCTGATCCTCGCGAGCCGATGGAACGTCTGTATGACATGCTGGAAGTGGACGGGCCGTTGTCATCCGAGCTTACGGAGGAGCAAGTGAATCAGCGCCTAACTGCATGGTTCGCCGGGAAAGAACTTCTGGTGAATGTATAACATAGAGAAAACAAAATTGAAATAGAAAAGGAAGATTTCTCAGATGTCATCTCAATCTGCAAAAGCAACAAAAGGAACTGAGGGACGCGCTCGGATGCTGATTTCCTGCCCAGACCGACCGGGAATCGTCGCGGCTGTATCCCACTTTCTCTATGAACATGGCGCGAACATCGTTTCTTCGGACCAATACACGATGGATCCCGAAGGCGGCATGTTTTTTATCCGGTTCGAATTTGACCTTGCCGATATGGACCGTGAGCTTCCGGTTCTGGTAGAGGACTTTAATCGCGTCGCTGACCGCTTCCAGATGAAGTGGCATACGTTCCGCGCCAGCCGCAAAAAAAGATTGGCGATCTTTGTGTCCAAGGAAGATCATTGCTTGATGGAGCTTCTCTGGCAATGGCGTGCAGGCGAGCTCGATGCCGAAATCGCGATGGTTGTAAGTAATCATCCCGATATGCGCGAGTTGGTAGAGTCGTTCGGCATTACGTATCACCATATTCCGGTTACAGCGGATACAAAGGCGGAAGCGGAGCGCAAGCAAATGGAGGTCGTCGCAGATAAAGCTGATATTATCGTGCTGGCCCGTTATATGCAGATTATTTCGCCGAAGTTTATCGAGCAGTTCCCGAATCGCATTATCAATATCCACCACTCCTTCCTTCCTGCCTTTGTCGGCGGCAAACCGTATGCGCAAGCCTACACACGCGGCGTTAAGATCATCGGTGCCACCGGTCATTACGTAACGGAAGAGCTGGATGGCGGTCCGATTATTGAGCAAGACGTACAGCGCGTCACTCACCGTGACAACGTGGAGGATTTGAAGCGGATCGGCAGAACGATCGAACGAGTTGTACTCGCTCGCGCCGTGAAGTGGCACATCGAAGACCGCGTCATTGTACATGGCAACAAGACGGTTGTATTCAATTAATACCAGGTGGTACAATATTCAAAGCTTTCTACGAATTTGAAGAAACACATAGAAAATCTAATGTATTGATTATGGCACTAACGAATAGAGAACAACCAAATTAGGAGGAATCGTACAATGTCTGTCACGCAAAAATCCATCGATCAGCTATCGATCGACACAATCCGTACGCTGGCGATCGACGCAATCGAAAAAGCCAAATCCGGTCATCCGGGCATGCCGATGGGCGCCGCTCCAATGGGCTACCAACTATTCGCCAAGGATATGAACCACAATCCTTCCAATCCAGAGTGGGTCAACCGTGACCGCTTTGTATTATCCGCTGGACATGGCTCCATGCTGCTTTATAGCTTGCTGCACCTGTCCGGTTATGCATTGTCTATCGAAGAATTGCAGAACTTCCGTCAATGGGGTTCGCTCACACCCGGCCATCCTGAATTCGGTCACACTGCTGGCGTAGACGCTACAACAGGCCCGCTCGGTCAAGGTATCGCGATGGCAGTCGGCATGGCAATGGCAGAGGCGCATCTGGGGGCTGTTTATAACAAAGAAAACTTCGATGTCATCGATCACTTTACGTACTCCATCTGCGGCGACGGCGACCTCATGGAAGGTATTTCGCATGAAGCGGCTTCCCTTGCGGGGCATCTGCAGCTTGGCAAACTTGTGGTCATGTACGATTCTAACGATATTTCCTTGGACGGCGAGCTGAACTTGTCCTATTCGGAGACCGTTCAGAAGCGGTTCGAAGGATATGGCTGGCAAGTACTGCGCGTTGCTGACGGCAACGACCTCGCAGAATTGTCCAAAGCGATCGAAGCGGCCAAAGGGGATCTTACAAAGCCGACGCTCATCGAAGTGAAAACAGTTATCGGCTTCGGCAGCCCGAATAAGGGCGGCAAAGGCGGACATGCCGGTCCTCACGGCTCACCGCTTGGTGCCGACGAGACTAAGCTGACGAAGCAAGTATACGGCTGGGACGAAAATCATCAATTCCATGTGCCGGATGAAGTTCGCGCTCACTTCGGGGATGTGAAAGCAAAAGGCGAGCAAAGCAATGCAGCTTGGAACACACTCTTTGCTTCGTACAAAGAAACGTATCCTGAGCTTGCAGCGCAATTCGAGCTGGCTACAGCAGGCGACTTGCCTGAAGGTTGGGATGCTGAGCTTCCTGCCTACACGACGGAGGACAAGCCGTTGTCGACACGCGTAGCATCTGGCAATGCATTGAATGGACTTGCGAAACATATACCGAACCTGGCAGGCGGATCCGCCGACCTTGAGAGCTCGACAATGACACATTTGAAGGGTCTTACGCAGTTCAAGCCTGGCAGCTACGACGGCCGCAACATCTACTTTGGCGTGCGCGAGTTCGGAATGGCAGCAGCAATGAACGGTATTGCTCTCCATAGCGGTATCAAAGTGTTCGGCGGCACGTTCTTCGTGTTCACGGACTACCTGCGCCCAGCAGTACGATTGGCAGCGCTCATGAATCTGCCTGTCGTGTATGTACTTACACATGACTCCATCGCGGTTGGCGAAGATGGTCCAACACACGAGCCGATCGAACAGCTGGCTTCTATTCGTATTATCCCGGGCCTCACGGTAATCCGTCCTGCGGATGGCAATGAGACTTCGGCAGCATGGGCATATGCAGCCGAGAACAAAGGAAATCCGATAGCACTGGTGTTGACGCGCCAGAACTTGCCGATTCTCGAAGGTACGGTATCAGGCGCTCGCGAGAACATTGCCAAAGGTGCTTATGTGGTTTCCGATGCAGCCGGCGAGCCGAAAGCGCAATTGCTCGCTACTGGCTCCGAGGTGCAGCTTGCTGTTGCTGCACAGAAAGCATTGGCTGAAGAAGGTATTCCAGTACGTGTTGTCAGCATGCCGAGCTGGGATCTGTTCGAACGTCAACCAAAGGAATACAGAGATTCTGTCATTCTGCCAGGCGTTAAAGCACGTCTTGCGATTGAGATGGCTCATCCGTTCGGCTGGGAACGTTACACGGGCGATCAAGGCGATATTCTTGCCATTGACCGCTTTGGCGCATCGGCTCCAGGCGATCGCGTGATCAAGGAGTACGGCTTCACGGTGGAGAACGTAGTTAGCAAAGTAAAAGCTCTGCTGTAGATTTCAATAATAACCGATGATCGACCGGGAGAAACTCAGCGAGCCTTTTCCTGGTCGAAGGATCGTAATCATCATCCATTATAATGCCCTGAGCCCAAAGGAGATTGAATTCACTATGTCCCAATTCGAAAACGTAACAGTTATCAAAAAAGCAAATGTATACTTCGAAGGTAAAGTAACAAGCCGCGCCGTAGTATTCGCTGACGGCACAAAGAAGACGCTTGGTATCATGCTGCCAGGCGACTATGAATTCGGTACAGATTGTCTCGAAATTATGGAAATTCTCGGCGGAGATCTGAAGGTGCTTCTGCCAGGCGAGACAGAATGGATTCATATCCAAGGCGAAGGCGAATTCAAAGTGCCGGCTAACACGAAGTTCAAGCTGCAAGTGGCGGAAGTCACAGACTATTGCTGCTCTTACATCTACGAATAAAATATCGTTTTCTTCGAGGAGCTGTATCGCTGTAGCGATGCGGCTCTTTCTTATTGGAGGAGCAATGGAATTCCATTCTTCTAAGCGCGTGCGGAGTATTGTAACAAATACGTCAACACTCCGACATTGTAATCTCTGCTTTATTTCGGCTACAGTAGAGACAAACAATCAACCTATATCAATGTTGCACAGGGAGGCCATTCATGAAACAAAGAAACTATACGCCGTTGGTGGCGGTTCTAACGATCGTTATCGTCGCGTTGATCGCCATTCTGTTCTTCTTGCCGGCATACGATGGCGAGATTGGCTTCGACGTGTTAATACTGCCGCTGTTAAACGCGATTTTCAACTGCTTTACGTTTCTGGCGCTAATCATAGCGTTAGTTGCGATCAAGAGAAAAAACATCAAGATGCATCGGGCTTTTATCGGTCTGGCATTCTTATCGACGACGCTGTTCCTCGTCTCTTATGTGTCCTATCACTATCTGACGGAGTCGACAAAATATGGCGGAGAGGGTATTCTGCGAGGCATTTATTTCTTCGTGTTGCTCACCCATATCGTGTTAGCTGTTGTTGTCGTCCCGCTGGCGCTAATGTCGGCTATTCGCGGTATTACGAATCAAATTGAAAAACATCGCAAAATCGCAAAATGGACCATGCCGGTATGGCTCTATGTCAGCTTTACAGGCGTTGTCGTATACTTGATGATTTCCCCTTACTATTAAGGTCAGAACGACTTGACGGAGCGGTTCAATCGAACCGCCTTGCAGGTCAGAATGCTTGTATTCCCAAAGTAAATCCGATATTCTAATGAAATAGTGTAATGAGGAGGAGAAAGCTAAGATGAGCAAAACAGTACAATTTGATTACAGTAAGGCGCTGGGCTTCCTCGGCCAGCATGAGATTGACAACTTGACGGAGCAAGTCAAAGCGGCGCATAGCCAATTACATAACGGTACGGGGGCTGGCTCTGACTATCTGGGCTGGATCGATCTGCCGACGAACTATGACAAAGAAGAATTCGCTCGAATCAAACAAGCCGCGTCCCGGATCCAATCCGACTCTGAAGTGCTGATCGTGATCGGCATTGGCGGTTCATATCTCGGCGCGCGCGCTGCAATCGAAATGTTATCGAATTCATTCTATAACATTCAGACAAAGGAACAGCGCAAGACGCCTCAAGTGTTGTTCGCTGGCAATAACATCAGCTCGACTTATGTCACGCATCTGACTCAGTTGCTCGATGGCCGGGACTGGTCGATCAATGTTATCTCCAAATCAGGCACAACAACGGAGCCGGCGATTGCGTTCCGTCACTTCCGTGCGGAGCTGGAGAAGAAATACGGCAAGGAAGAAGCTCGCAAACGGATCTATGCGACGACAGACCAGGCGAAGGGCGCACTCAAGCAGCTTTCGAACGAAGAAGGGTACGAATCATTTATCATTCCGGACGATGTGGGAGGACGTTACTCCGTACTGACAGCGGTTGGTCTTCTGCCGATTGCGGTAGCAGGCATTGATATCGACGCGATGATGCAAGGCGCGGCTGACGCATCCAAGGAATACGGCAATCCTAACCTTGCAGAGAACGAAGCGTATCAATACGCAGCAGCGCGTAATGCCCTGTATCGCAAAGGCAAGGCAACGGAAATCCTCGTAAACTACGAGCCTAACCTGCACTTCGTATCCGAGTGGTGGAAGCAACTGTTCGGCGAGAGCGAAGGCAAGGACTACAAAGGCATCTACCCGGCTTCCGTTGACTTCTCGACGGATCTGCATTCTATGGGGCAATTTATCCAAGAAGGCAACCGGAATATTTTTGAGACGGTCATCCAAGTCAAGGAAGTCGCAGAGCATATCTCGATCGGTCATGACGATGACAATCTGGATGGGCTGAATTTCCTAACAGGCAAAACGATGGACTTCGTGAACAAAAAAGCGTTCGAAGGCACGTTGCTTGCTCATACGGACGGCCAGGTGCCGAACTTGATTGTCAACATCGCGGACATGACGCCGTACACGTTCGGATATCTCGTTTATTTCTTCGAGAAGGCATGCGGGATCAGCGGTTATTTGCTGGGTGTCAATCCATTCGACCAACCAGGCGTTGAGGCTTATAAGCGCAACATGTTTGCTTTGCTGGGCAAACCAGGTTTTGAGAAGGAAAAAGCAGAGTTGGAAGCTCGTCTGTAGTTCCCGGAAAAGGGGTCGAAGCCGATGAGTTTTACTTTAACCAAATACAATACAGTAAGACAAGAAGCGAATAACGAAATTGTGATTAAGAAATCACGGTTTATCGGTTATGCGAAACCTGTGCAGTCCGAGGAGGAGGCAGTCGCTTATATCGACGAGATTAAGCGACTGCACCGGCAAGCGACACATAACTGTTCGGCTTATGTCGTTGGAGAACGCGATCAGCATCAGAAGGCGTCCGACGACGGAGAGCCGAGCGGTACGGCAGGCAAGCCGATCCTCGAGGTGATCAAAAACAAAGGCCTCAAAAATGTGGTCGTTGTTGTCACTCGTTATTACGGCGGCATTATGCTTGGGGCTGGCGGGCTCGTGCGTGCGTATACGGATGGTGCAGTTGCAGGTATCGAAGCCGCGGAAGAAATTGAGCTTGTGCTGCACCGGGAAGTATTTGTCGACGTGGATTATACGTGGTATGGCAAGATCGAGAATGAACTGCACGGCCGCGGTACTCGTGTTGGCGACACTCAATTTACCGATCGTGTGACGGTATGCTGTTTGCCGGAGGAGCCGGAGTGTGATGCTTTCATCGCATGGATGACCGATCTGACGCAAGGGCAAGCCGAGATTGCGCAAGGCGAGAGCCGATATTATATACAAGGTGAATGAAAGGAGATCGGCGCATCTACGCCGGTCTCCTTTTTCTATGTCAAGCAAACCAACCCTCCTGCATCATATTAGCACATATATTATTCGATGAAAGTTAAAAAAGGTGGGCGGTTTCGCTGTATAAGCATATGTTATGGAGTGTGTGTGTTTTTCGTAATAAACCATTGACTTCCATTAGTAGAGGATGCTACATTTATAATACCTAGTAAATTAATAGGAATTATGCGGTTATTGATTGTTTTAGAACACCAACGGCTCGAGCCGACGGTTTGGAGGGCATTGGAAAGTGAACGCATTATTCCGGGGAAAAGCTTGGAGCTTCGGCTTTAGAAGCGCCATCATGATTTATTTTATATGTTTGATCGTTCTGCCGATTATAGGGATTTACACGCAATCACTTTCGCTCGGCTGGACGCCATTCTGGGAGAGTGTATCGGATCCGCTGGCGTGGAAGGCTGTATTGCTTACGCTCAAGCTGGCACTGATTTCGACACTGCTCAATATATTCCTCGGAACGATGATTGGTTGGGTCTTGATTCGTTATCGTTTTCCGGGTAGGAGCCTGCTGAACAGTCTGGTCGATCTGCCCTTCGCTTTGCCTACTGCGGTAGGCGGCTTGCTTATCTTGCTGCTGCTGGGTCCCAACAGTCTCGTAGGCGATCTTGCACAGAGAATGGGCTTTGAAATCGTATTTCATGAACCGGCGATTGTCATTGCGATGTTGTTCGTAACGTTTCCGTTCGTAATCCGTGCGATTCAGCCGCTCCTCGAAGAGCTGGACCGTTCCGAAGAAGAAGCAGCGTATACGCTCGGGGCGTCCAAAGCTAAAGCCTTTATGAGTGTTATCTTCCCGACGATGCTGCCCGGCATTCTGAGCGGCGCGATGCTTGCCTTCTCCCGTGGGCTTGCGGAATTCGGAGCCGTCGTACTTGTCGCCGGCAATATCCCTGGCAAGACTTTAGTTGCATCCGTTTATATTTTTGGCGAAATCGAAAGCAATAATCCGCAAGGAGCGGCGGCTGTTTCGGTCATGCTGCTTACGCTGTCCTTCCTGATCCTGTGGCTTGTTAATCAGTTGCAGGCTAGGAGGTCGAAGCCATGAGACAATTGTGGATTACCTTAACGTACGTCGTATTTGCGCTCTTACTGATCGTTCCTCTGATCCAGATCTTTACCGGAGCATGGGAAGAGGGGGTTCATGGCTTCTGGGAAGCCCTCTCAAGGCCGCAATCGATACATGCCCTAATGATGACAGGAATTATAGTAATCGTCGTTACAGCGATCAATATGGTGTTTGGCGTCATGCTGGCTTTGTATCTAGTGAGAGCATCGTGGATCGGGTCAAGACTTAAGCGACTGCTTAACAGTATTGTGGATCTTCCCTTTGCTGTTTCGCCGGTTATTGGCGGTTTGATGATCGTCCTCATCCTGGGACCAAGCACAGTCATCGGCACATTGTTCTCTGATATGGGGATCGATATCGTTTATGCCCTCCCAGGGATGATATTGGCGACATTGTTCGTTACATTTCCAATTATGGTTCGTGAGGTCATGCCAGTGCTGCAAGAAATCGGAGGCCTGCAAGAAGAAGCGGCTTCCACACTTGGTGCCTATTCTTGGTACACCTTCTGGAAAGTGACGTGGCCATCGATTCGCTGGGGTGTCATCTATGGCGTCGTTCTGACGGTGGCGCGTGCGATGGGTGAATTTGGGGCGGTACTGGTTGTCTCCGGTAATATTATGAATAAAACGCAAACAGCAACGACGCTTGTTTATCAAGACGTCGAGAACTTTAACGTAGTAGCCGCTAACGGCATCGCTTTGGTGCTGGCCGCGATATCTGTCGGTTTACTCCTATTGATGGAATGGTCGAAGAAAAGGAAGGAAGTGCATGAATGATGCATATTGAAGTTCGCGGCTTAAATAAAAGCTTCGGCGATTTCCACGCCGTCAAGGATGTCAGCTTTGACATCGAGAAAGGAAAGCTGATCGGCCTGCTTGGTCCTAGCGGCGGCGGCAAAACGTCGATTCTGCGCATGCTTGCTGGTCTAGAATCGCCGACTAACGGCGATATTGTATTCCACGGCAAACGAGTCAATGATCTGCCACCGCAAGAACGCGGGATCGGGTTCGTCTTCCAAAACTATGCCCTTTTTAAACATATGACTGTGTACGACAATGTCGCGTTCGGACTCAAAGTAAAGAAGTTGTCCAAGGAAAAGATTCGGGAGCGCGTCATGTATTTGATCGAGCTCACCGGACTCAAAGGCTTCGAGCATCGTTATCCGCATCAATTATCCGGCGGACAACGGCAGCGGGTCGCTTTTGCCAGGGCGCTCGCTCCTGAACCGCAGCTCTTGCTGCTCGATGAGCCGTTCGCGGCCATTGATGCCAAGATTCGGACGGAATTGCGTACGTGGCTGAAGGAAATGATCGAGCGAGTCGGCATTACTTCGATCTTTGTAACGCATGATCAAGAAGAGGCGATTGAAGTTGCTGACGAAATTATGATCATCAGCAAAGGGCGACTGGAGCAGAAGGGCAGTCCGTGGGACATCTACAAAAATCCGGAGACGCCGTTCGTAGCGAGCTTTATAGGCGAATCCACGATCATCGATGATATCTCTGTGCTCAAAGGGTTCCAATCGGCAGCAGATATGCCAGGCACGAAGGCGCTAATCCGTCCGGAATATATCGAGCATGGCAAGCCGGGCGAGATCAAGCTTGCATCGGCGGCAACGACAGCGACAGTACGCCATCTTCATTTCCGTGGCAGCGAGTGGATGGTGGAGCTTGTCATTGGAGATACAAAGCTGATTACGTATCGTTCGTTAGAGCGAGACGTACTCCATGTTGGAGAGCAAGTACAAGTACTTGTACATCGCGCGTATTTGTTCAACGAAAACGACAGCTGGATTATGGAGAACCCGCTTAAGGTCGATCCGATGCCGATCCATATTTAAACGTATAGCCAACATAAATAACGACTTTCTTGAGAAAGAGTTGTTGCATGGATGAAACACCACTATTCAATAATTAAAAGGGTTATCGCTTCTCTACTCGTGACGTCAGCTCTGTTGATGGCTGCCGGGTGCGGCGAGGAAGAAGTGGGGAAAGCAGATCAGCAAGGCGATGTTACGCTCGTTATTGGCGCTTATTCGGTTGTAAGAGATGCTTTCGCCGATCTTCTTCCTGCTTTTCAAGCGTATTGGCAAGAGGAGACGGGGCAACGCGTTGTCTTTCAAGAGTCGTACGAGGCATCTGGCACGCAAGCGAGGGCGATTGCTGGAGGCTTCGAAGCCGACGTTGCGGTGCTGGCGATGGAAGGCGACCTTGATAAAATCGAAGAAGCAGGATTTATTGATCATGATTGGCGGGCTGTGAGCGACGCTGGCATGATTACAGAATCAATTGTCGTGCTTGGAACAAGAGAAGGAAACCCACTCGCTATTAAAGATTGGGATGATCTAACCAAAGAAGGCGTTAAGGTGCTGTACCCTAATCCGAAAACTTCCGGCGGTGCACAATGGGACATCAACGCAATCTACGGAGCTGGTCTTAAGCGATCAGAAGAGCTTGAAGGCGAGAAGTCCGAGTCATATGCCAAGTCGTTTCTACAGTCGATACACGCGAATGTAGAGTCACTCGACAAGAGTGGCCGTGCATCTATGGCGGCTTTCGAATATGGGGTCGGCGACGTCATTGTGACATACGAGAATGAGCTGAAAGCGCGGATCAAACAAGGTGTGCCGTATGAGATCGTCGTGCCGGAGCATACGATTCTTATTCAGAATCCGGCCGCGGTCGTTGATCGTAACGTCGACAAACACGGCTCCAGAAAAGTAGCAGAAGCGTTTATCGCATATCTGCATTCGGAAGACGGGCAGCGCGTGTTCGCAGAACATGGCTTCCGTCCTGTCCATCAAGCCGTCAAAGAAGAGACGAAAGGGCAATTCATCGAACCGACCGGGTTATTCGATATTTCCTATCTGGGCGGCTGGGATGAGGTTCGTAGCAAACTTTATTCGAAGAAAGGCATTTGGTACCAAGTCCTTGCCGGGATCTGAACAAGATACCGTAACACATATATGCAATTATTTAGGCCGTTCTCATCAAGAGACGGCTTTTTAATTTTAGATAGAAATCCGGATATCCGGCACCACGATGGTAGCGCAAACATTTTATTTGAGTCGGTGAAGAAATTGCTATAAAATAGGAGGATGTCACGTACGGAGCGTTGAATACATATGTTAGCGGATGACATCGTTCGCAGATAGAGATTGCATTATCGAAGAAAATGGTCTACGATTAGATTAGAATTATTCTAAACAATTGAAAATTTTGGTTGAACATTGTCATTCCAACAAGGAAAGCCCAATAGAGATCATTCGGCAGAAGGGAGCAAGACAGAATGAACGTTTCGGCTGAGATCGACAAAATTAAACGAGCGTTAATGGAGAACGGATCCAAGCTGACGACGCAAAGGGAGATCATTGTGCGTGTTCTGCTTGAGAATGAGCAGGATCACTTAAGCGCAGAGGATGTCTATATGCTCGTTAAGGAGAAATTCCCGGAGATTGGTTTAGCGACGGTATATCGTACACTGGAGTTGCTCGCGGACCTTCAGGTTGTTGCGAAGATGAACTTTGGAGATGGCGTTGCAAGATACGACTTGCGCGGCGAAGGACAGGAGCATATGCACCATCACTTGATCTGTCAGCGATGCGGCACGCTCAAAGAAATTAAAGAAGATTGGTTGACCGATCTAGAAGAACGTTTGGAGCGGGAGTACGGCTTCAAGGTGCTGGATCACAGGCTTGATTTCATCGGGAATTACAAGGAATGTTCGAATAACGATTGCAAGAAGGGCAATAAGGCAGTATCTTGATTCCTGGATCATCAATAATGGAGCAGAGGACCTGACCGGGCGATGCCGGGGACAGGTCTTTTTTTAATTTCCAAATAACCACAAACGAGAGATCTCGTATGTGGTTTTTGCTGTTTAGGGTTGCACAAAACAAATGAGAACTATTATCATATATGTACATGCGATAAAGGACGGGGGATCATTACTATGAAACGAATACTCTTGATCGAGGATGAAGCGCATTATGCTAATTTTCTGGAACTCGAGCTGCAGCATGAAGGTTTTAGCGTGGAGGTAGCGCGTGACGGGATGGCGGGGGCAAAATATGCGCTTGCCGAATCATGGGATCTCATTCTGCTGGATCTAATGCTTCCTGGTATGGACGGGGCCGAAGTCTGCAAAGAAATTCGCAAATACAAAAAGACACCCATTATGATGATTACGGCAAGAGACAGTGTATCGGATCGTGTCTCTGGACTGGATGGCGGAGCTGATGATTATTTGCCTAAGCCGTTCGCAATTGAGGAGCTGCTCGCAAGAATTCGTGTTGTCTTCCGCAGACAAGCAGAAACGATGGAGGCTGGTTCAGCTCTGACATGCGGAGACGTGCTGCTTGAACGCAATTCGCGTACTGTAACAAAGGGTGGAGACAGAATCGAGCTCACCAAACGGGAGTTCGAGCTTCTGGAGGCGTTGTTAAAGAATACGAATCGAGTGATGTCGCGGGAGAAGCTTCTGGATACGGTCTGGGGATATGAGGCGGTAGTAGACAGAAATGTTGTTGATGTGTACGTGCGATATTTACGTAATAAAATAGATAAACCCGGCATGCCAAGTCTCATTGAGTCGATTAGAGGCATCGGTTATGTGATGCGCAAATGATGCCTCAGCGAAAATGGGATGCTTCGAGGCTGCTGCCGATGTTATTGAGCCGTCTGCCTTTTCCATGGCGAATGACGTTCCTGGCAGCCGCGCTGCTTAGCTTACTTATGTCACTCAGCAATATAACGCAATATGTGTTCGTCGAACGGTGGATGATCGGACAGGAAGAAGTAAGGATCAGACAAGATATGCGGGAACTGCTGAACCTGCTTCTAGCCAAGGAGATTGATATCTCTGTCGTCAATGAGACGCAGCTTCGATTGTATCTGGAGCGAGCGAACGTACGGGGAGGTATGATTACTCTACGATCCTCTCAAGGCGAAGCGGCAATCGTTGTTGCGGACAATGTGCCGGACAGGTGGGAAGAGACCTTGCCGCGGTCCAACATGGAATTAGGTTCGGTGCATTATGAATCCGGGATGCTGGCTCTGCGAAGTCCAATTACGATCTTCAATTTTCAAGGCTCGATTGAGATGGTGCGAAGCATGGAAGAGGTGGAGCGGTTAATTGCCCACTTCTATAAGATAATGTTGATCTGCTGTTGTGCTGCCGTCA
Source organism: Paenibacillus sp. strain BS8-2 (assembly GCF_054483835.1). NCBI lineage: Bacteria > Bacillati > Bacillota > Bacilli > Caryophanales > Paenibacillaceae > Paenibacillus > Paenibacillus sp. strain BS8-2. The sequence continues at coordinate 6,080,270 of NZ_CM137010.1, read as the reverse complement.
TCATTAGCGTAGCTGGCGGAAGATTACTTGCAATCGGATTGATTCGCCCCTTGCGTGCGATGAATGCGACAATGAGCAGAGTCAGACAGAATGGACTGCAGGAACGTATGCCTGTAGCTCTTGCCAAGGATGAGATCACGGCGCTGCAATCCACATTTAATGGCATGATGGACGAGGTGGAGAAGTCTTTCGATAAGCAAAAACGTTTTGTAGAGGATGCCTCGCATGAACTGCGCACGCCAATTGCCATCGTCGAAGGGCATCTTCGGATGCTGAGCCGATGGGGGAAAGCAGACGTTGAAGTATTAGATAATGCCTTACGGATATCTACAGAGGAGATCCAGCGGCTGAAGCGTCTTGTTGACCATCTACTTGTTCTCTCCAGGGCTGAGCAGTCGGACGTCAGTCATCCACTCGGCATCCAGTGCGAGCAACCATCAGACGTAATAGAGGAGGCTGTTGAGAAATGCAGGAGGCTGCATCCGGATTTCGAATGGGATGTGGATGTATCTGGAATAAAAGGCGCAATAATAGCTTTTGATGAACATGAGCTTGCTCAATTGATCCATATTCTGCTTGATAATGCGGTCAAATACTCCGGAGGAGGCAGGAAGATATCCGTTGCCGCTTATTCTAGAGGGACTTCGGCCGTTATTACGGTCGAAGATCAAGGGATCGGCATTACGCAAGAGGATCTGCCGCGAGTCTGGGACCGCTTTTATCGTGCAGACAAAGCGAGAAGCGGCGGCAAGGGGGGCTATGGTCTGGGTTTGCCCATCGCCAGGTCACTTGTTCGCAATCATGGCGGCGATATTCGCTTGGAAAGCACTGTAGGCGAAGGGACAAAAGTAGTTGTGGAGCTTCTTTTCATATAAATTTATTTTTCACAGCGTTTTCTCATTATTGTTCGCTACAATAAGGTGGTAATGATATTCATTATCACAATTAATCGATACGAAATGAGAGGGACGAAGAAAATGAATAAAAAGTACATAACAGGCGCGGCGACAATCATACTTGGAGCATCTATGATATTAGGAGCCTGCGGGAGCAACAGCTCCAATGCCAATGAAAAGCAATCTAGCGAGGGTACCGTTCAGACAGGTGGAAACAAAGGGGCTGTAAATGTCTTTACGGCTCGCCACTACGATATCGATTTTGCGATGTTCGACAAATTCGAGAAAGATACCGGCATCACCGTCAATGAAATCAAAGGCACAGCGGAAGAGCTCGTAGAACGTATGAAACGGGAAGGCGAAAGCACCGAAGCAGACTTGTTCATCACAGTCGATGGCGGTGTCCTGAATTATGCCAAGGAGAATGGAGTACTTCAACCGATCGAATCAGATGTCATACTCAACAATGTGCCGGAGAATTTGCGCGACTCTGAGAATCAATGGGTTGGACTTGCGACACGAGCACGCGTCATTGTATACGATAAGGAACGCGTGAAACCAGAGCAATTATCTACCTACGAGGCGCTTGCGGAAGAACAATGGAAGGGCAAAGTGCTTGTCCGCTCATCGAGTAATCTCTACAACCAATCACTTGTTGCTTCGATGATCGAGCTTAATGGCGAAGAGGCGACTGAGAAGTGGGCACAAGGGCTTGTAGCAAACTTGGCGCGTGATCCGGAAGGAGGAGACCGCGATCAAGCGAAGGGGATTGCCGCGGGAATCGCTGATGTTGCGATTATGAATACGTATTATGTTGGTCAAATGCTGCAATCGAAAGACGCGGAGGAAGTGAAGGTAGCGGAGAGCATCGGCGTGTTCTTTCCCAACCAAGAGACTACGGGTACTCATTTGAACATCAGTGGTATCGGCTTGGCTGCACACTCGAAGAACAAGGATAATGCGCTTAAGCTGGTCGAATATATGACGAGCAAAGATGGCCAAGAGATGCTGACAAGCGGCAGCTTCGAGTTCCCTGTCAACAAAGAATCGGCGCTTCCCGAACTGTTAACGCAATGGGGAACGTTCAAAACGCAAAGCATCGATTTCGCGAAGCTGGGAGAGAACAACAAAGCGGCGACGGAGCTTATGAACAAAGTAGGCTGGAAATAAGATGACCTTCTGGTTTCAAAAGCTGAAACAAAGATGGAACGCGTGGATCGTAATAAGCGGAATAGGGGCTCTAGCAGCCCTTCTTCCGTCTCTTTATATTTTGAGCGGGCTCTGGGGCAAGCCAGGGGAGAACTGGCCGCATATCCGTACGTATGTGCTTCCCAGTCATATTCTCGAATCCTTGTTGCTGGCAGCTGGAGCTGTCCTGTTGAGCATCTTGTTAGGCGTTACGCTTGCGTGGCTCATTGCCGCATATGACTTCCCGATGAGGAAGTTTTTTTCTACCATGTTGGTGCTCCCGCTTGCGATTCCTCCCTATATTGCTGCTTACACATATGGCGATATGTTCAGCTACACAGGCACGGTGCAGAGACTGCTGCGGAACAGCTTGGGGCTGAGTTTTGATCAACGTTATTTTGACATGATGTCGATGAAAGGCGCCATTTTTATTTTCGCCTTCTTTTTGTTCCCTTACGTGTATCTGATGACCAAGTCGTTCCTGGAGAAACATAGTGCGACTTATATAGAGAATGCTAGGTTACTTGGTGAGCGGCCAATATTCATTTTCCTTCGGGTGGTGCTGCCGTTATCGCAAGGAGCCATTGTAGGAGGAGCTAGCCTTGTCGCGTTTGAGGTGCTTAACGATTATGGAGTAGCCAAGCACTTCGGCATCCAAACATTAACGGTCGCTATCTTCAAGACCTGGTTCGGGATGTATGATCTGGAATCGGCAATTCGTCTTGCAGGTGCGCTTATGAGCGTCTTGATCGGAGTTTTTGTTATCGAACGGCTGATTAGAAGACGCAAGCGATACCATGCAGCGGCTAATCGCAGCACTACGATTCGACGAACAAGGCTGCATGGACTTTCTGCTGTAGGGGCATTCACTCTGTGCGGTATGGTGTTGGCTTTGTCATTCTTCATACCTGTAGCGCAATTGGCCGTTTGGCTGACATGGACATTCGGAGATGTCTGGAATGACAGATTTCCTTCGATGGTCGGAAATACACTGCTCGTCTCCGTTATAACGGTAATCCTGATTATGGCGATGTCTGTCATTGCGGCCAATTCTTTGCGGATGTGGCGCAGCGGATGGAGTATGGCAGGAAGCAAGCTGCTGTCGATGGGGTATTCCATGCCTGGGGCAGTCCTCGCGATTGGTGTGTTAGCCCTGTTCTTGTCTATTGATAACGCTATGTCTGCCATTTATGTTTTGTTAGGACTGGATTCGGGGAAGCTGGTGCTCAGCATGTCACTGGTCATGTTAATCTTCGCTTGCTTCGTACGTTTTTTGGCTATCGGCTTTAATGCCGTAGATGCCGGTTATGATCGTGTGGGAACGAGGTATGCCGAAGCTTCGAGATTGTTAGGTAACGGCGTGACTCGCACGTTCTTCAAAGTAGAGGCTCCCCTCCTTAAGGGAGTGATTCTGACGGGAGCCGTCATGACGTTCCTGGAAGTTGTGAAGGAATTGCCGCTGACTCTGCTGCTCAGACCATTTAACTTCGATACGTTAGCGACCAAGGCATATCAATACGCCAGTGATGAGCAAATACAACAAGCATCTTTGCCCTCGCTCCTAATTATAGCTCTTGGTATTCTATCTGTATCCTTCTATCATGTCATCGAGAGGGGGGAGAAAGGATGACGTACGTGATGATGAATAACCTCTCTTACACTTACGAGGGAGGGGGGCAACGGGCTGATGTCCTGAGCGGATTCACGCTCGCGATCAACAAAGGTGAGACAGTAGGGCTTCTCGGAAGAAGTGGAAGTGGCAAGAGTACACTGCTCCGTCTAATTGCGGGACTTGAGAACCCTTACGATGGCGAGATCGTTATTAACGGAGTCGTTATGGTGGGAGGCGGTTGTTTCGTACAGCCGGAACGACGAGGCGTGGGGATGGTATTTCAGGATTATGCGCTATTCCCCCATATGACAGTTGCTTCGAATATAGCTTTCGGTCTGAGGGGATTATCGCGTACAGAACGCGGAGCAAGGGTGGACGAGATGCTGGAATTGATCCAACTGTCCGGGTATGGGGCAAGGTATCCCCATGAGCTTAGCGGCGGCCAGCAGCAACGAGTGGCATTCGCCAGAGCGCTCTCGCCCAAGCCGCAGTTACTGTTGATGGATGAGCCATTCAGTAATTTGGATGCCGATCTCAAGAGTGATATCCGGCTGGAGCTTCATCAATTATTGAGGACATCTGGCATGACCTCCATATTGGTGACTCATGATACGGAAGATGCGGAGACGATCTGTGACCGGATCGTCCGCATGCCGGAGATGATTTCAGCGTGTTGACTTCTGTTCCCATGAGCCATGCTCGTGGAATCGTGTAACGCAGGCGTGACAGATACAGTTAATGCCGATAAGCGAGCGCGGGATTGCCGCAAGAAGCTCAGGGGGTATCGAGACGCCTGTGCACCAGCAATCCTGCGCGTCAGCAGATCGTTCCATCGCGCAGTCATTGTTTTGCCCGCAGAGCGGACACATCTGTTGAATATTGATGGTATACAGCCCCTTCCTTTAGACTGGCCCTGAGACGTTATTGTCATAGGGCCAGTCTTGTTGTCGTTGCATGCTGTTATTTCGCGTCCAGAACAAATTTATGGATAACATGGCTTACGCCTTCTTCGTTATTGGAGAATGTGACGTAATCAGCAATTTCCTTTAGTGCATCGATGGCATTACCCATTGCGACGCCGAGTCCGGCGGCTTGGATCATCTCGCGGTCATTCCATGCATCTCCCATGGCGATGGTCTGTTCCATCGTACAGCCGAGATGCTCTGCCATAAATTGCAATGCATGTCCTTTCGTGCCTTCCTTATGCATAAACTCTAGATAGTGGGCTTTGGATTTGGTGATATGCAATCGATCTCCAAGGACCGGCGCCAGCTCAAGCGCGATGGCATCGAGACGTGCAGGATCGTCGATGACGAGCATCTTATTGAGAGGCTTCGTAATTAATTGATCGAAGTCGGGTTCGATTCTGTAGGGGATATTGGACAGCTTGGAATAGGCTTTGATCCGGTCATTGTCTTCTGTGCCGAATAATTCGTCATCCACGTACAATTGCAGATGAAGCCCATGCTTGACGCAATAGTCATGAAGCTCTTGGGCGGCGTCAGACGGTACGTTACGTTCGTAAAGCACTTGGCCGTCCAGCAGCGTTTTGACTAGCGCTCCCTGATACGTGATAATAGGTACATTAAGTTCGATCTGGCGAGCAATCTTCTGCGCCGAGGCGAACATGCGACCGGTTGCGAGTGTAACGGTAACGCCTGCGGCGATAGCAGCTTCCATAGCTTTGCGTGTTTCATCCGTTACGATCAAGTCGTCCGTCAGTAGGGTGTCATCTACATCAATGGCAATCAACTTATACATAAGTACGATAAGGCTCCTCTCGGCAATCCAGTCCTAGTCTGTATCTTCATAATCAAGTTGATTGTAGCGAAATTCCAGCCCACATACAAGGAGAACTCACATGAACAATTATCCGTCAAGACCCGTAAAGGAGCGCTCCGGCGCCGTCTACGCTATCGGGGCGATTCTGTTATTGGCTGCGGGCTTTATACTCGGCATGTTATTTACAGGAACACGTTATCCCATTATTAAGGAGCCTCTGTTCAAACAATTCAGCGATTCGTATAGTCATGTTCTAAATGATTATCTGAACGATGTCACAGCTGAACAGCTTATACATGGGGCTGCCACTGGAATGGTCGCTTCACTCGATGATCCATACTCTAGCTATATGGCTGGCGACAAAGGCAAAGCTTACACGGACTCGTACGAAGGGCAATTCTACGGGATTGGAGCGGAGATGAAACAAGAGGATGGCAAGGTTATGATCAGCCATGTCATCAAGGATACGCCTGCCGAGCGGGCGGGACTAATGTCCGGTGATGTTATTCTTGCGGTGGACGATAAGGATATGACAGGGAAGTCGATGCAGGATCTGCTAGGCGTTGTACGCGGAGACGAAGGCACGACGATTCGGCTGCGGGTACTGAGGTCAAGCGAGAAGGAACCGCTTGAATTTACGATGATACGTGCGGCCATCCCAGTTCACACGGTTACGTCTGAGCGGCTTGAAGACGGCATAGGTTTAATTACAATTAGCCGCTTCGCCGAGGAGACAGGGAAGGAGTTTAAAGCTGAGCTCGACAAGTTGAAGGCGGAAGGAGAGCTTAAGGGGCTGCTGTTGGATCTGCGTTCGAATCCGGGAGGGCTCTTGCAATCCACAACTGAGATCGCCAACATCCTGATTCCGAAGGACAAAAAAATTCTCGATATCGTCTACAAAAATGAGCGGAGAATCGCGACACTAAGATCCAAGCAAACGGAACCTTGGACGTTGCCTGTCGTCGTGTTGGTCAATGGGCGTTCGGCCAGCGCGAGCGAAGTGATGGCATCCGCGCTCAAGGAATCGGCTGGCGCATTGCTCGTCGGAGAGAAGACGTACGGGAAAGGCGTTGTGCAGGGCTTCAAACAGTATAGCGACGGATCTGTCATCAGTCTGACAGAGGCGCAGTGGAAGACGCCTGGCGGCACATGGATCAACAAACAGGGTGTCACGCCGGATTATGTCGTCGAGCTGCCGGAATACGCAACGATCCATCAGCCTCCGCTCGGCACCGAGCTTGCCAAGGGCAGCTATGGCGATGAGGTGAAGCTGCTGCAACGGATGTTGAAGACGCTCGGATATGAACCGGTGGGTCAAGACGGATTGTTTGATGCGGATACGGAGTCTGCGCTGCAAAAGTTCCAGAGCGAGAACGGATTAACGGTGAGCGGTCAATTCGCTGATGCGACAAGCTACAAATTGATCGAGCTGTTACGGGAGAAGCTGACTAAGGAAGATACCCAGCAGCAGAAGGGAATCGAATTGTTGAAAGCTCAATAGCGCTCTCAGTATTGTTACCCGAAAGAGGCAGTCACTTCCTTGGATAAGGAGGTGTACTGCCTCTCTTCATGTTTTGCTTGACAACGGGAATGATAATTACTATCATCTTAATGAGAGCGATTATCAAAGGTTGTTTATCTGGACGACTCGGGGTGGATTCATGAAGAAGATCAAATATTGCAAGCGCAACTTGAAGCTCAGCTCCAAGTCGGTTTATAAGACGATGAAGGAGAAGTATCCCGAGATCAAACGGAAAAAAAGTGATTGCTTGGGCAATTGCAAGACCTGCAAGTTGGAATGTTTTGTAGTCATCAAGTCCAAGACAATCAGCGCTCCAACACCCGATCAATTGTATAAACGCTTGAAAAAAATGATTGGATAACATTAATGTTGGAAAATATAGGAGGGGCGGCCATTTGCCGCCTCTTATTTTTATGTTAGAATAAGTACAAATAAGAAAGCGAGGTGCACATCATTATGAAAGATTCTTTGGCTCAAGCACTAAACGAACAGATGAACTTCGAGTTCTACTCCGCTCATGTGTATCTGGCAATGGCGGCTTACTGCTCGGGAGACAGCCTAGACGGCTTCGCTAATTTCTTCATCGTGCAAGCAGAAGAAGAACGGTTCCATGCTATGAAAATCTATAAGTTCCTGAACGATCGCGGTCGTCGCGCAACTCTTGATGCGCTGCCGGAGCCTAATAACGATTACGAATCCATCCTGCATGCTTTTGAGCAAGGATATAAGCACGAGCAACAGAACACGGAACGATTCTATAAGCTGTCCGACCTTGCAATGAACGACCGTGAGCATGCGACGATCAACTTCCTGAAGTGGTTTATTGACGAGCAGGTCGAAGAAGAAGCGTTGTTCGACAGCATTATTAACAAGCTCAAGCGCATTGATAAGGACAGCAACGCATTCTATATGCTGGATGCTGAGTTTGCAGGTCGCTCGTTTACGCCTCCTGCTGGAGAATAAGCGATATAAACGAATGAATGTTGTGGAATATTACCATAGAGCCGCTCCTAAGCATGGATCTCATGCGGGGGGCGGCTTTATTTGTACACAGTAGTATCTATTCAGTTAAAGGAGATGTGTTATATGATGGAAAAAGCTGCAATTCATGATGCTGATGAGCTGCTGCCACTCTTGTTATCCGCGATCGGCAATATCGCATATACATTGTCAGGCTCGAAAGATGAAGTTTTAACACGCAGCGTCTTACGCGCGTATATCGCTGGAGACAACAGCCGGCTCAGCTATCGCAATATAATAGTGGATCGGCAAGAGGGAGTCATTGCCGGTATGTTGATCGCGTATTCCGGCGACAAGGCGGATGAGCTTGACAAGGAGATTCGGGAACGGCTGCAACGTCTGTACGGGGAGGAAGCTGCTGCTGCTGTCGTGACAGAATGTAAGGACGGCGACTATTATCTCGATTCAATCGCAGTGGACGAGAGGTTTCGCGGCAGAGGTATTGCCAAGTCGTTGATTGCTGAATTTGAGAGATTCGGACGTGCAGCGGGCTTCATACGCTTGTCGTTAATTGTCGAGCCCTACAATGATGGAGCATACAGCTTGTATCGTAAGCTAGGTTTTGTCGACGACGGGTTGTGGAACGTAAGCGACAGCGCCTACAAGCGGATGATAAAAGAGCTATAAAACAAAGGATTATCTAGTAGACACGACGGGGGATAACGAGTTGAAGATCTTCGGGGAAAAAGCATGGAAGTGGGTTCTAAGCAATTACATCCTTATTCTGTTGTTAATGGTCGGCACAGTCGTCCGTATATGGCATGGCGGCCTCATACCGCCGGGACTCAACCAGGATGAAGCATCGGTGGGATATGATGCATACGCGATACTTCACTACGGAATGGATCGGAATGGAGTCAGTCTTCCTGTGCATTTGATCGCATGGGGGAGCGGACAGAATGCGCTTTACGCCTATTTGTCCATGCCCTTTATCTCCTTGTTCGGACTTCATGTATGGACTATTCGTGCTCTTAGTATGGTTATGGGCGTGATTGGGATGCTCGCGATGTATGGGGTTGGCCGCAGGTTGTTCGGAAGCGAAAAATTCGCGCTTGTCACGTTGTTTTTGGCAGTCATCAGCCCATGGCACATCATGATGTCCAGATGGGCTCTGGAGTCTAATTTGTTTCCTACGCTTGTGCTGCTTGCCGTGTATTGCCTGCTGCGAGGACTGGAGAAGCCGTTTTGGCTTTACGGCTTTACTTTTTTGCTGGCGTTATCGATGTATGCGTACGGGACGGCCTATTTCTTTGTACCGGTGTTCGCTGCAGCTGTAGCCATTTATCTGTGGTTGACCAAAAGATTGAAACCGCTCTTGCTGTTGATCCACGGGGGACTGCTGGTCGTGTTGTCCTTGCCTATTCTGTTATTCCTATTCATTAACCGGGCCGGTAAGGCGGACATCATAACACCTTTCTTTACGATTCCCAAGCTAACCGTACCTCGAGTAGAGCAAATATCGTCGGTGTTCTCTGATCATGTTCTGCAGGGGCTTGTCAATCGGGCGGGCAAGCTGTTTGAGCTTATTGTTACGCAAACCGATGGTCTACCTTGGAACGCCATTCCTGCGTACGGCTACCTGTATCCAATCGCCCTACCATTCCTCATCATTGGGATCGGCGTGATGGCCGCCAAGGCGAATGTTATCAAAAGCGCAGCTCATGCCGTTACTTTAATTTGGTTCCTGACAGCAAGTTTGATGGCGCTAATCATGGAGATTAATATGAATCGAATCAACATTATTATTTTCCCGATCATACTGATCACAACCGTGGGGCTCGTATGGTGCGCTGAAAACATTCGCCATTCGTTCAAGGTATCCGTTGCAGCATTTACGATTGTATTCGGGATGTTCGGGTGGCATTACTTTACGAAGTATCCAGAAGAGATATCTCCGTACTTCTACGAGTCGTTTGGCGAAGCCATTCGGTACGCCTCGGATGCCAGTGACGGTCCCGTTTATGTGACAGACAAAGTCAATATGCCCTACATATATGTATTGTTTTACGAAAAAATCGAGCCGGAAACTTTCCAGCAGAGTGTGGAATACGCCAATCCTGGAGCGCCGTTCCAGCAGGTTAGCAAGTTCGACAGATATCAGTTCGGGAGCTATGTTCCTGAGCTTGGGACTGGCGCTGTTTACGTGCTTCGCAATGACGAGCTGCGGCCAGATGCAACGGCCGAAAACTTCGAAGTTCAACGGTTCAAACTTTTTTCGGTTTTCAAGGAAACTTCCTCCAATTAACTCTAGTTCATGATTAAATCTGCCGATATAAATAGGGTTAAGAATATTCAACATAGAGCAAGCCTATACCAGGGGGAGACAACCTATTATGGAAACAGTCAAGTCGCAAGGAGATCAGTCCTACAATGTAAAAAAAGTGCATAGAGTCAATCTAATTATGATGTGGTCGATCATTTTTATTATTGTCGTGCAATCCCTTCTCGTCAGTGGATTCGATTCGTTCGTGTCGAATTTAATTGATGGGCTGCCGATTGGCATAATCGTGACGCTCGTTTATTTTTTGCCTTTTATTCATGATCGATATAAGTCGCTCGTATTCGGTGTCGTGCCAGCCGTGGTGGGTCTAATGCTCAATTTACTTGACGGCTTCTCTCTCAGCAATTTCTTTATATTGTTTGCGTCGGTAGCTATGATCGCTCTTTATTTTGACAAGAGAAACGTATTATATTATGGCATTATCGTGAATGTTGTCATGCTGACTATGTTTATTACAGACGCCTCGACAATCGTTGGTACCGCGAAGCCAACGTTGTATATCAATATATTTGTCCTGCTCAACGGGATGTTATGTCTCATCTATTTATTGATGAAATGGGGCAGGGAGCTGGTCGACAATGCTGCTAACAAGGAAGCTCAGGTAGGAGCGCTTCTTGTCGGTCTAGAGGGGACTGTTCATCAGCTGGAGAACAGTGCGGCCGAGCTTTCTTTGACGATTACGAATGTGAATGCCAATGTGCAATCCGCTCGCGAGTCGAGCGGCGGCGTAACGATTGCCATGCGGGAGATGGCAGCCGGAATCGGCTCGCAGGCAGAGGGCGTCAGCGACATCAACGACAAGATGGGTGACTCCTCTCATCTCGTGAAGCAAGCTTTTGCGATTATTGAAGAAGTGCAGGCTAGTGCGGCGCAAGTCGTCGGAAACCTGGAGCGAAGCGGGATAAAGCTGGTAGAAATGAACGACGGGATGAATACGCTCGAAGGCTCTGTCGATGCTTCTCTGGCAACGGTTCGCAAGCTGCAAGGCAGCTTCGAGGAGATCGTTGGTTATCTGGGCACGATCGTTGATGTGGCGAGCCAGACGAATCTTCTTGCGCTTAACGCTTCTATTGAAGCGGCTAGAGCTGGTGAATACGGTAGAGGTTTCGCTGTAGTTGCTGGTGAAGTGCGTAAGCTGGCTGAACAATCAGGCGTGACCGTCCAGAATATTCAACAGATTCTAGGCCGTCTGACGCATGAGATGTCTCAAACCGTTGTGCAAGCAGAGCGGGGACAAGCCGCGCTGCAGGCGAGCAAGAGCGTAGTGAGTGAGCTGACAAATGAATTCCAGGCGGTCAAACAATCGTTCCAATTGACCGAGGAAGGTATGCAAGCCGAAACGGAGCTAGTCAAAGGAATTAACGAGCGGTTCGATGTGATTGCGCGCCAAGCGGAGAACATTGCAAGTATTACTCAGCAACAAGCCGCTTCGACGGAGGAAGTGTTGGCTGCTATTGAGGAACAAGGTGCCAATATGAACGGAATCGCTGAGCTGATGCAGAATATAAAGCTGCTTGGTGATCAGCTGACACAAGTGGCAAAGTCGGCGTCAGCGCGTTAAAATTCACTTCTACTTGCGAGAGTCTGATAATATCAAGAAATGATAGACATACCAAAATAAGGATGATAGGATAAAACGGATATGGCTTAGTTTTATATGGGAGATTTGGAGGAGAAACAAATGAAGTTCACGACTTGGTATAAAGCAGCAGTATGTACGATGGTGGCAGCCGGATTATTGTTGACACCGCTGAATCTGTCGGGAGGTCAAATCTATGCGGCAGCGCTGAAACCGGTAACGGCTCAAGCACAAACGCAAACATTGTCGCTATGGGTGGATGGTAAGGAATTAACGCTATCATCACCTCTGGTTCAAGTAAACAACGTTGCGCTTGCGCCAATGAAAGAGCTGGCGGATGCGCTCGGCGCAGTATCGGTCCTGGAGACGAAGAGCGGCGCCATGATTGTGCGTTACGGCAGCCTGACGCTATCGATGGCTGCAGGCAAGAAGGAAGCCGTTGTTAATGGCAAGACGGTTTATTTGTCGACGCCAGCGATGATTCAGAACGAAGTAGCTTATGTTCCCATTCGATTCATAGCCGAACAACTGGGTACGACCGTCAAGTGGGATGGCGCCAAGAACGCGATCAAGCTCGAGACCTGGCGATATGCGGACACACTCGCCAATGAGGATGAGGGCACGGCTCCCGAGCTTCCGAAGCTGACGGCCAAAGAAATCGTCAATCTCTATGATGGCAGCGTTGTTATGATTATGACGAACAAAGCGCAAGGAAGCGGCATTGCCATTGGCGATGATTTAATTCTTACCAACTACCACGTTATCGAAGATGCAACTTCCGCAACTGTCTACGATATCTTCTCGGATGAGATGGACGTAAAAGGCGTGGTCGCATACAACGAAGCAGCGGATTTGGCAATTATACGCACAACGAAACCGCATGAGCTGATGCCGGTGGAGCTCACATACGACTTTGTCGCGGATAAGGGAGACAAGGTCGTCGCGATCGGTAGTCCGCTTGGGCTGCAGAATACAGTCTCTGAAGGATTAATTAGCAACCTCAGCTTTGAGGGCGGCGTCAGCTGGATCCAATTCAATGCCCAGACGGATCACGGCAGCTCCGGAGGAGCATTATTCAACGAATATGGCCAGTTTATAGGCACGACTTCGGCGGGATACGATAATAGTATGGCTGATCTAAACTTTGCGGTTTCGGGATTCCATGCTTCTATGCTGCTAGGTCAAGTAACGGACGCCAAAATAAAAGATGCTAAGTTCCTTGCACAGGCGCTGCCGGATTCGCTTGTAGGTACGCCGTTGATCGATATCGAGAAGCTTCTCAAGAAGGAGTTCTCCTCTATTCCAACTTCGATGGGAGTTGCGGAATTGACGAGATGGGAAGCTGAGCGAGATGCAGAGGGATGGCTCGTTCTGAAGGCGAATATCGATCCGCTATTCTACTTATATTATGCCAAGAGTGTCGAAGACGAGCTAAAGCTATGGACGATCCAGCTGGGCCAAGAATTCCATGGTATGTTGCCGGATGACAAAATTCAGGTGCTGATTTCTTTCGAACGCGATTACGGCTTCCAGCCGCGCGGCTTTGCCCAAAGCGAGGTTACGAATGTCGGAGATGGCAAATGGCGTGTCAGACATACCGTGATCGATATGCAGTTGAAGGATCAAATGTACATCAGAACAAAAGTATAATGACGGATCAAGCAGGCGCGACCACGCGATAAGCGGTGGGTTGGCGCCTGCTTCTATTTTGCAGGGAAGTCCGGTACAATAGAAGTCAGCTTGTTTGTTGAGAGAGGGATAGAGAATGAAAGTTGTTTTGTCTACATTAAACGCAAAGTTTATTCATACGTCGCTTGCCCTGCGTTGTCTTAAGGCATACAGCGGCGATCGGTTTGATATCGATATCGCGGAATATACGATCAAGGATCCAGCGATGAATATTGCATCTGACCTGTTTGGTCGTAATCCCGACGTGGTCGGATTCTCTTGTTATATCTGGAATATAGAAGAAACGATAACCGTAGTTAATATGCTGCGCAAAATTAAGCCGGAGCTCAAGATCATCTTGGGCGGGCCCGAAGTAAGCTATGATACGGAGTATTGGATGGAGCGGCTGCCAGAGGTTGACTTTATCGTGATGGGCGAAGGTGAAGAGACGTTTGACCATCTGTTGACGGAAATCCAAGGAGCGGCCAAATACCATATGGTGTTCGGACTCGCTTACCGGAAAACGCGTAACAGCAAGACGGAAATTTTTATCAACCCGCATCGTCCGAAGTTGAATCTGAATGAGCTGCCATCCCCGCATCGATTCGCTGAGGACATCCCGAACCTCGGCAGCCGTGTCGTATATTTCGAGACGAGCCGTGGATGCCCGTTCAGCTGTCAATTCTGTCTGTCTAGCATTGAGGTTGGTGTACGGTACTTTGACGTGGAGCGCACCAAATCGGATATCAATTATCTGATCGACAATGGAGCCAAGCTCATCAAGTTCGTAGATCGCACCTTTAATATCAAACGCGATTATGCGCTGGAGATGTTCCAATTCCTCATCGAAAATCATCGAGGCTGCGTGTTCCAGTTCGAGATTACGGCGGACATCATGCGGCCGGAAGTACTGGACTATCTGGCGGAGCATGCGCCTCCCGGTGTATTCCGCTTCGAGATCGGCGTCCAGTCGACCAACGATCCTACCAATCTTGCGGTTCAGCGTCGTCAGAATTGGTCCAAGCTCGTGCGTACGGTAACCAAGGTTAAGGACTCCGGCAAAATCGATCAGCATCTGGACTTGATTGCAGGATTGCCGCTCGAGAATTACGATACGTTCCGCGGGACGTTCAATGATGTATTCGCACTGCGTCCTGAGGAGCTGCAGCTCGGTTTCCTCAAGATGCTGCGCGGAACCGGACTTCGGCTCGATGCGGAAAAGTGGGGGTATATCTATATGGATCGCGCGCCGTATGAGATGCTCGGCAACGATTTGATGCCGTTTGGCGATATTGTGCGGATCAAGCGAGTGGAGGATGTGCTGGAGAAATATTGGAATGCACATCGGATGGATCATACGTTGCTGTATCTGGTCGACCGTGTATTCCCGTCTCCATTCGATTTCTTCCAGATGTTCGGCGATTATTGGGAGGAACGAGGCTGGAGCAAGATTGGCCATCAGCTAGAGGATTTGTTCTCGCGGCTATGGAGCTTCCTGAAAGATCTACCGCAAGAGACAAAGCTGGGCGAAGGGGAGACGGTAGGTTCGAAGCTGAATCTGGACGTCGTGCTCGGCTTGATGAAATATGATTATTTCTTGAATCATAACTTCAAGCCGCGTAAGACATGGTGGGAGCACGCCATGGACAAAGCCGAATACAGCGCTTGGATGAGGAAGCTATTGGAGCGACCGGAGGATGTTTCACCGGAATTTGCCGCGATTGGCTTACATGAACGTGATCTACACAAACACGCTATGCTGGAGAAGCTGCCGTTCGACTTGGAAGCATTGCTTCAGAGAGGCGAACTTACGACGGATAGCCACACACTGCTTATTATGATGTACGCGCTGGATAAAGGCAGCAGCAAGCCGAAGCCACTCGCCTTTACGATGCAAGTCGGGCATACGGCTAACGTATAAAGCGTCATGGGCGCAACAATAAGGTCGCATGGAACGGCATTGCCGTAACATGCGACCTTATTTGATGTTTATTTGATGTTCGAATATTAAGCTGGCACGATGCTGCGAATGACTGTCATGCTGCCGGAAAGCTTGTACTCGCCAAGCGTGGCTGGAAGCAAGAAACATTCGCCTGCTTTCGCCGGGAGCTCGCCACCCGAATAACGCACGTAGCCTTCGCCGTCTGCAACGACAAGAATAACAAAGCTTTCGAGTGTTGTTGACAACGACAGCGTACCGTCGATTACGCCTTTCTCCACTTGGAAGTAAGGGGAGGAGGCGATCGTCAGCCACTCGCCTGCGCCGACACCATCCGTCTTCATCCGCTGGGCGCCTGCACCTTCGTAGGCGATAACGTTAAGCGAGTCCTCGACATGCAGCTCGCGGAGCTTGCCGTCGAGACCAGGGCGCTCATAGTCGTAGAGGCGATACGTCGTATCGGAGTTCTGCTGTATTTCGGCAACAACAACACCAGAGCAAAGTGCGTGAACAGTGCCCGCCGGTATGTAGAAGGCGTCGCCAGCTTCTACCGGCACGACCTGAAGTGTATCCATGATGCGACCGTCTCGAATTGCTTGTTCCATAGCGGCGCGATCTATACCTTCTTTAAGACCGTAGATAATCGTAGCTCCTGGCTTCGCACTCAGGATGTACCACATCTCCGTCTTGCCTAGCTCGCCTGCTGGCAAACGGTCGTAGTCATCCGTAGGATGAACTTGTACGGATAGATCATCGTTACAATCCAGCAGCTTGATCAAAAGCGGGAAACGTCCGTTTTTCTCAGAGAAGCCACGGCTCCCGAACCATTCGCGTCCGTATAACTCACGAATTTCGTCTAATCCGCGGCCCGCAAGCTCGCCGTTGATTACTTTCGTTGTTCCGTTCGGGTGATCACCGATCATCCAGCCTTCGCCGATCGAGCCATCCGGCATTTCCAGACCGTATTGCTCTAGTGCTCTGCCTCCCCAAACTCGTTCTTTCATCTCAGCTTTAAATTGTAATGGATAAGGTTGCACGTTCATGATGTATTCCCCTTTCGAATGGTGTAGGGCTAGTTGGCAGGCTGGAACAGCTCCAGCAGTTCGCCGTCTGGTCCGTACAGGAAGAAGTAACGCGCGCCGTTAGGAAGTGTTGTAATTTCAGTATCGCGTAGAGGCACGTTTAACGCTTTGATTCGTTCGAATTCCCTTTCGATATCATCTACCGTATAGGCGGTATGATGGGTCTTGCCTTCAGCAGGCAATTCACTGTTGTAGCCCTCGACGAGCTCGATTTCGGTCTCTTCGTGACCTGGGAACGACAAGAAAGCAAGTCGGATGATGCCGTTCGTGTGGAGCAGCGTAGAATTGTGTTTCAGTCCAAGTACGGAGGTGTAGAAGTGGACGGATTGCTCAATATTGCGAACCATGATGCCTACATGCTCGATTTTCTTAACTGCCATTAGGATAAGCTCCTCTCGATTGGTGAGTATGGTGCGTTGCATGACTGCGTTATGACCAGACGTAGCGTAAAGCGGGAATGGAACAGCTGGCGAACCAATATCATTGGTCCGCCAGCGCCAGCGCCAGCAACCGCGGATTGCGGAATAAGAGCTTAGTCTTGTTTGCTCTTGCGTCGCTCTATGGCAATCAGATAAGGAGCAGCCACGCGTTGCAGCTGGCGATATAGAACAACTTGTCCGACTGATGTCGGCAAGCTCGCGGCCCATGCTTCTACCGCGGCTGCTTCGGCGTCTCCTCCAGGATGACCAGGATACAGCGCACAAGTTAAAATTCCGCCAGGCCGAAGCACGTTTATCGCAGCGTCCAGCGCGCGGATCGTCGATTCGGGTTCCGTGATGACAGCCTGATCGCCTCCTGGCAAATATCCGAGATTGAACATGACGGCCGCTATGCTCCCATTGTCGCCAGGCTCAATATGCTGCTCCATCTCCGCGTGGTCTGCGAGTGTAAGCCGAACCGGGGATAGGCGTCCATTGTGTTCCGCGGCGGACAGCCTTTGTTTGGTCCGTTGAAGGGCCTCTTCTTGGATGTCGAAGGCGTAAACGGATCCCTTGGGACCAACAAGCTCAGCCAGCGCCAATGTGTCTACGCCTCCGCCGGCCGTGGCGTCGATTACTGTATCGCCGGGGTGAGCTCGTTCTGCGATCCACTTGTGAGCCATGCTAAGCACGGAAAGGAAACCCATATCCTACACCTCCTTCCGCCATAGTTTCCCTTGCCACGAGTCACGGCTGCGCAGTTCGGCGTCGATGCCGTTCAGCACAGGCCACTTATCCAGACTCCACTTAGGACCGATGAGGAGGTCGCGGGGGGCGTCGCCCGTTAAGCGCTGCACGATCATCTCCGGGGGCAGAAGCTCCAGTGTGTCGACGACTAGACCGATATAGGCGTCCCGCTCGAGAAATTGAAGCAGACCTGCTTCGTATTGCTTCACCATTGGTGTCTTGCGCATGAGATGAAGCAAGTGAATCTTGATGCCCTGCACATCCATGGCAGCGACTGCGCGCCCCGTCGTCAGCATCATCTCGTGCGTCTCTTGGGGCAAGCCGTAAATAATATGGGCACAAACACGGATGCCGCGTGCCCGCAGCCTGCGCACGGCATCCAGATAACAAGCGGTGTCATGCGCCCGATTAATCAGCTCCGACGTCGACTCGTGAACGGTCTGTAAGCCCATCTCTACCCAAAGATAGGTGCGTTCATTCAGCTCCGAGAGGTAGTCGACGACATCGTCGGGCAGGCAGTCGGGACGCGTGGCAATCGATAGGCCGACAACACCGGGTTGCTTCAGTATGACTTCGTAATATTCGCGCAGCTCATCGACTGGAGCGTATGTGTTCGTATAGGCTTGGAAGTAACCGATATACTGCGCCTCCGGCCACTTCCCGTGTTGCCGGTCGCGGATTTGGTTGAACTGGGTCACAAGATCGTCGCGGCGGCTGCCCGCGAAGTCTCCGGAGCCACGGGCGCTGCAAAATGTACATCCACCTTTTGCAAGCGTACCGTCGCGATTAGGACATGTGAACCCGGCGTCGAGGGTTACTTTGAACACCTTGCCGCCAAATTGCTCGCGCATTTCGTAATTCCATGTATGAAATCTTTTGTCCCCCCACATCATAGGTAGAGAGGGGAAAGCTTCGGGCTGATTCATGAAAATCTCCTTTTCTCCTTGCTTCACCCTACATTTTATCGAAAAAGCAGTCGAAAAGCCATGCCTATTCCATGAAGGACTAGCGATTGTTCGGATTCTGGCAGCTGGAAAATCGTCGCTGGTCAAAGGAAATTAGGCTTGCATAACCTAACATGATGTGTTATATTAAAAGTGCGACAAATCAATAAACGTATCTGACATAGCCTAAATGTAACCGTACACATGATAAGTCGATAAATTGGAAAAAATGAACGTAAATAAATCGATGAGGTGATGTGAGATGACAACGGCAAAAATTCCTTACGGCGATGAGAAAGTAACGGTAGAGCTAACAATCAAAGAACTGCAGGTGCTTGCCGGTATTCGGTTCCATTCGAACCATGAGCTTGAGATTTCGGCGCGCAAGAAGCTGAACTCGGTGCTCGAAGGCGTGAACGAGCGGGAATCCAGAGACAACGCTCCGATTCCTTATCAATTGCTTAGTTAGTATAAGATACCGGCAACTGACCGGATATGATACATGAACCTTAAGAGTCGTTGCCCTGTGGCAGCGGCTCTTTCGTTGTTACCCTGGTTATTGTGCTGTTGAAATGGATGCTGCGAATCGGTCCATAAAGGTAATCAGTTCCATCTTGGAATACAAATTATGCGTGCCATGTTTCGGGCTGATCCGAAAAAGCTTTACTTTGGAGGCGCTGTTGGGCACAATAAGGACGAATTGTTTATTAAGCGATTGAAGGAGCTAACGATATGCGTTTGAGAGGCAGAAAAGGAATCAGGGAGAATCTGGAGAGTCAGCCGGAGCTGGTCGTACTGGATGCGGAGCCACATCGCGGCAACTGGAAGGCGTTCTTCGGCAACGATAACCCGATCCATGTAGAGCTCGGAATGGGCAAAGGTCGTTTCATTAGTCAAATGAGCGTACGCAATCCACATATTAATTATATCGGTGTGGATATGTACGATGAGCTGCTGCGCCGGGCAAGCGAGAAGGGCAGATTGGCGTGGGAAGAAAAAGGCGTGGACTCGCCGCCTAACTTGGCGCTGCTTCGTGCGAATATTGAAGGAATCGAATCGATGTTTGCGCCAGGAGAGCTTGAGCGCATCTACTTAAACTTCAGCGATCCATGGCCAAAGAGCAAGCATGCGCGTCGCAGACTTACACATGAGCGATTTGTGTCCAAATATATCGAAATTCTAAATGAACGCGGCGAAATCCATTTCAAAACGGATTCGATGACGTTGTTTGAATTTTCCCTCAACAGCTTTGCAGGTATGGAGCTCGTGATGCGCAATATTTCGTTGCATCTCCATCGGGACGAGCCTAGGGAAGATTTGGTGTTCACGGAATACGAGATGAAGTTTATGCAGAAGGGGCAGCCCATCCATCGCGTAGAGGTAGTGATCGGAGAGGAAGCATTGCTGAATCACCGTGCGGGAAGACGCGAGGCAGCCAAGCTGGAAGCGGCCGCCTCGCAAGAAGAAGATCAAGAGTAGCTCTAAGGACGATTAAGTTACCCAGAAGTAATGGACGGCGAATGCTGTGGCCGTTCCTATAATGGCACCTGCGGCAACATCAGAAGGATAATGCAGGCCAAGATGCATCCTTGACCAGCCGACTGAGAAGGCAATAATGATGGCGGCTGGGATGATCATGAGACTTAGCGGAGTGCCTGTTAGCAGGAGCGGCGTAATCCATGCGAATACGGCGGTCGTGTGCCCGGATGGGAATGACGAATCCTCAAGCGGTTTCGGTCCTGTTCGTACGCCCTCCAAAGCTTGGTATGGACGCAGTCGCTTGAATTTGCGTTTGACGATCGCTACTGGCAGATGACTGATGATGACGGCAATCAGGCTTTGCCATCCGGCTGCTCCCCACGGTTGGGGTGCAAGCAGCGCGCATATAAGGGAGGCGAGGAGCGTAAAGGTCGCGCCTCCCGTATGCGTAATCGTACTGAACCAACGATCCGCCAGGACATGAAGCCTGTTCTCCGCGCGTTTCCTGTTCGCCCAGATAAGCATTCTCTGTTCGTTTGCTCTGATCCAGCCGAGCATTCTCTCCACTCTAGACCATCCTCTCTGCTTATTCCTTGCCCACATTGTAACATGATTTCGTTGTCGCACTGTTAAGGCTGCGTGAAGACTGTATTAACGAATGCTACATATCCCATTGACGTATCGCTAACAATAATCTGTTACGCTCGCTGTATACGATATTCGGCCTGTCGTGCCTGTTTGTCCAGAAGCGGCATTGGCAGCTTGCCGGAGTGACGGAGGCGATGAATGGATGAAAGTAGCGATTTTCACCGACACGTATGCTCCCGAAATAAACGGCGTTGCCCGAACATTAAGCAGGTGGACGGGATATCTCGAACGGCAAGGCATTCAATGCCGAGTGTTCGCGCCTGAGCCTACTACGGCTTCGAACCCTAGAATTCCAGCCGATAGTCCAATTGAGCGATTCATGAGTCTCCCCTTTTTTCTATATCCCGAATGCAGGCTCGCCTTTCCGAATCTGTCTTATGTCAGCCGCACCCTCCGCAGCTTCCAACCTGACCTCGTTCACGTAGCTACTCCCTTCAACCTCGGCCTATGCGGCATCCATTACGCCCGCAAATTCGACATCCCGCTCGTCGCATCCTACCATACAAACTTTGATCACTATTTGTCGTTTTACAATTTGCAATGGATGGAAAAGCTGTTATGGAGATATATGGAGTGGTTCCACCGTGATTGCAGCTCCATATTCGTACCTTCGCCTACGACACTGAAGTCATTGGTTGATCGGGGTTGGGACGATTCTCGAATGAAGCTGTGGACCAGGGGCGTTGATCCTGAGCTGTTCCACCCCGCAATCGAACGGGAACCGTTCCTTGAGCGTCACGGACTCGCAGATTGTCCATTCCTGGTTCTATATGCAGGAAGACTCGCGCCTGAAAAGGATGTCGGAATCGCGCTCGACGCGTTTGCGAAATTGCAAGCAAAGCAGCCTGGCGCTCGTTTCGTTCTCGTAGGTGACGGTCCGTCTGCACCTGCTTTAAAGGAAAAGTGTCAACGTGACGGGATTCAGGCATTGTTTGTCGGTTTTGCCGAATTGAATGAGCTGCGACTGTGGTATGCAGCAGCGGATGTACTGCTGTTCCCGTCGCCTACAGAGACGTTCGGCAATGTTGTGCTGGAAGCAATGGCTTGCGGGACTGCAGTCATCGGCGCAAACGCAGGCGGTGTCAAGGATATCATTCGCGATGGAGTGAATGGGCTGTTATGCCAGCCAGGGGATGTCGAAGCATTTGGGGATGCTTTGTCGATATTTCAGGGGGACGAGGCGTTTAGTTACGCGTTGGGGCAGAATGCCCAGGCCTATAGCAAAACCCAAACCTGGGATGGCATATTCAGCAGGCTGCTCGATGAGTACAAATTAATTAAATCTCATAACCGACCGAAAATTAGGGACATTCGTGCTAAAAACGCAGGAAATGGTTGAGAATAAGACTGTAGTGCAGGAAAAGGAGGGGATTAGATTCCCTTGCCCGAATGCAAGCGTTTTACCGACCGATTTAAACGTAATTAAGCCGATTTCCAATTTTGACAAAGCTGGGGTTTCGGTGGAAAATCAGTAAATCAAATATGACATACAGATGTTAACAAGAGAGAGCTTGCCGTCTCATCAAGAGGGGGAGGAACAAGCCGACAAATCAAAAGGTCAAGGGGGCCTCGCGTAATGTTCTTTACAGTTGTGTTTATTGCGTTTCAGGTTGTTCTAGCAACAATCGCCGTGTACCAGTTCGCGTTATCCCTGTTCGGTTTCATGAAGAACAAGAGCCGCAAACGCCAGGCTCCGCGAAAGTCATTTGCCGTGCTTGTAGCGGCGCATAATGAAGCTCAGGTCGTAGGCGCTCTGATCGACAATCTGAAGAAACTGGATTATCCGAAGGAGCTGTACGACATCTTCGTCATCTGCGACAACTGTACCGATAATACGGCTGACATTGCCCGCGACATGGGCGTTCATGCCTGCGTACGTACGAATACGCATCTAAGAGGTAAGGGTTATGCTATCGAATGGATGCTCAAGGAGCTATGGGCGTTGCCTCGCCAATACGATGCAATCGTGATGTTCGATGCCGACAATCTCGTTAATCCGGACTTCCTGCAATTGATGAACGATGATCTCTGCGCTGGACATCAAGTTATCCAGGGCTACCTGGATACCAAAAATCCTTCCGACTCCTGGGTTACGGCAGCTTACGCCATTACGTATTGGTATTGCAACCGCCTGTGGCAGCTGTCCCGCACAAATCTTAATATGAGTAACTTCCTTGGAGGCACTGGGATGTGTTTCGAATCGAAGCTGCTCAAGGATATGGGATGGGGCGCAACAAGCCTCGTAGAGGATCTGGAGTTCTCGATGCGCTGCGTGAAACGAGGAATTTATCCTGTCTTGAATTACGATGCGAAGGTGTTCGATGAGAAGCCGGTAACGTTCCGAGCCTCCGCCAGACAACGTCTGCGCTGGATGCAAGGCCACTTTAATGTGGCGCGGAACTACTTCTTCCCACTGCTGTGGGCGAGTATTAAGGAACGCAGCCTTGTGAAATTCGATGCGGCGATTTATTCGTTCTCCGTCTATAACACGTTGCTTGGCTTGCTTCTGACCGTTATTCTATGGATCGATATGATTATTCCTGCAAAGGATGTCATTCATTCGGTGTACAGCTACATGCCATGGTGGCTCGTCGCCATTGCGGTTGCTGCAACGGTTCTCCAGTTCCCTGCGGCCATGATGATGGAGAAGGTGCGCAGCTGGAAGATGTACGCGCATCTGCTTACGCTTCCGTTCTTCCTGATCTCTTGGCTGCCGATTACGTTCTACGCGTTCTTCACGCAGAACAATAAGACGTGGAGTCATACGCAGCATACGCGTGTCGTCCGCATCGAGGAAGTACAAGGGAAGTCGACAAGTTAAAGAAACGTTATAATTAACGGCAAGCTGCCTCGACCTACCTCGACTTCCTGACGGTTAGGAGGCAGCTTGTCTTGCGTCTACGGAGTAGTTGGAAAGGATGTCCCTCTATTCAGTTGAAACAATGTTCTTAAATCGGTTGACCCGGGCTTTTGTCTGTGATATAGTATTTGAGTGTTGAGATTCAACCATGATACGCACAAGAAGAAGCACCCGCTTCTCACCTTCCGGTTATGCCGACAGGTTTGCGATGATTCCAGGGTAAGCTGCCATTCTGAGTACATAGGATGGTTAAGGCAAATTCCAAGGACATTTACAAGACGCGGGTTCACTTAACCCGTGTTTTTATTTTTTTTCGGAGTTATAGGAGAGTATAGGGTCTACCTTACTTTATCTATATTTCACCTAGGCAGTATACCATTTTGGAGGTGGCACGTTATTAGCAGAGAACATCAAATCAACGATGAGATCCGGGCCAGAGAAGTACGTTTAGTAGGCGCGGATGGTGAGCAAATCGGCATTAAATCGATTCGTGACGCACTGCAGCTTGCTGTTGAAGCTAATCTGGATCTGGTGAACGTTGCGCCGACGGCCAAACCGCCGGTATGCCGCATCATGGACTACGGCAAATTCCGCTACGAGCAACAGAAGAAAGAGAAAGAAGCACGCAAGAACCAGAAGATCGTTGATCTTAAGGAAGTATGGTTCCGCGCTAACATCGAGGAGAATGACTACCAAGTCAAATTCCGTAATGTCGTGAAGTTCTTGAACGAAGGCGACAAGGTGAAGGCATCCGTTCGTTTTCGCGGGCGTGAAATCACGCATGCTTCGATCGGCCAGAAGATTCTGGAACGTTTGTCCAAAGAAGTTGCCGAAATATGCAATGTCGAGCGCGCTCCTAAGCTGGAAGGCCGGAGCATGATTATGATTTTGGCACCAAAATCAAACAGCTAGCAGCTGGTATAACATTAAGGAGGAATAACTGACATGCCAAAGATGAAAACGCACAGCAGTTTGAAGGACCGTTTCAAAATTACCGGTACTGGTAAAGTGAAGCGTCACAAAGCTTACAGAAACCACTTGCTCTCCCACAAATCGGGACGCCAGAAGCGCGTTCTTGCTGGTCAGCCGCTTATGGCTGCAGGCGACGTTCGTCGTCTGAAACAAGGTCTTTCTAACCTGAAATAATTGCACGTCTTGAAATAAAATAAGCACAATCAACTTACAGGAGGTTTCCACTCATGGCAAGAGTTAAAGGCGGATTTGTCCGCACTCGTCGTCGCAAAAGAATTCTGAAACTCGCTAAAGGTTACTTCGGTTCGAAACATCGTCTGTTTAAAACAGCGAAGGAGCAAGTTGGTAAGTCTCTGATGTACGCTTACCGCGACCGTCGCAACAAAAAACGTGACATCCGCAGACTGTGGATCGTTCGTATCAACGCAGCAGCTCGCATCAACGGCTTGTCCTACAGCAAGTTCATGCATGGCCTGAAGCTTGCAGGCGTAGAAGTAAACCGCAAAATGCTGGCTGACCTGGCTGTTAACGATATCGCTTCGTTCAACTCCCTGGCTGGCGTTGCTAAACAAAAAATTAACGCTTAAGTTTACTTAAGCCTACAAAAGAGGTTTGCTCCGGTTGAGACTGGAGCGAACCTCTTTTTATCGTTAAGAGGTTATCTGCTTTAAGTGCGTGTTCAAAAAGTACGGTTTTCAGTACCAAGAAGATGGGAGGCAGCTAGAAACTGAGTATCGGAGCGTAGCGGAGCTACGTGAGAAACGGAAGGTTCGGCTGCATTCCATATTCGCGTCGAGTAAGCTTCTTGGGTTACTTCGTAATGGGAAGCGGACTTTTTGAACATCCTCTTTAAGATGTGGATGGACTTTAGCGGACGATTGTATTAATTGCTGGTTATTGGCTCGTGCCTTACATACATATCGGTCTCAAGAGGCAGAGGCGGCGGCTGTAACTGTTGTATCGGCAATAAAGGTTTAGCGAGCTCGAAGCATTGCCACTGAGGCAAGTATCGAATGAAGGTGTATCCGAGCTTGCCGTAGAAGCGCTGAGCTCTGCCGTTAGAAGCGTCGACGAATAGACGTGCCATGCTGCACTGATGTGCTACGCCATAGCTTTCGGCATGGGCCATGAGCAGGCTTCCGTAACCTAATCCTTGATGAGCGGAGTTCGTGGCCAGCATATCGATCATCAACTGACCATCCGCGGCAAGGAAGTGGACAAAAGCAACAGGCGGTCCTTGTTTTGTTCTGGCCGCAACGTAGGTGACGCCCCAACGGAAGCGTTGTGGTAGCTCACGGATCATACGAGCGTCTAACGGTCTGGCTGTTGCGGACTGAGGAATCAGTTCCGTACGGATGAGGCGGACGAGCTCGGGATCGTCCTGGGGTTTGCGGGCTCTGATCATGGAAACCTCCAATTGCGGCGGCAATCGCGGTGTAGACGCCGACCACATGGAATGGATAAACATAGGCTACACTACTATATGTGACGCGCCGATCATTTGCGAATGACCAATAAGCAGAAAATTCGGATGTTCACTTCTTGACGTACCGTTCCAAACGGCATATAATAATGAAAAGTCATATCAATCGGCAATGATGAGGACGAAGTGATAAGGGCCCTTTTGCTCAGAGAGCGTACGGATCAGCTGCAACCGACGCCAAAATCCCTTTTCTACGAGCTCACCTCGGAGCTATTCTCCTGAAAAGCATTTCGCGTATTAGGGAGCATCGCAGGGCAAGCGTTACAGTGCCATGGTAGAGCGTCGGAATGTGCACAGCGTTCTAACCAATGGAGGTTATGTTTCGAGAGAGGCATAACGAATTCGGGTGGTACCACGGAAGCTAAACCTTTCGTCCCTTTCAGCAACAGTATGCTGAGGGACGAGAGGTTTTTTTGTTTTTCGAGAGGAGGAGAATGACTGATGGCAACGCAAAGCACGACGCTGAAGTCGAAGGAAGAATTATTGGAAAAGTTATCTAAGCCCGAGGTGATCTCGGGATCGGAAATATTGCTTCGCAGTCTCCTGCTCGAAGACGTGGATTGCGTGTTCGGTTATCCCGGCGGCGCCGTACTGTACATTTATGACGCCATGCACGGCAACCCGGATTTCAACCACGTTCTAACGAGACATGAACAAGGTGCAATCCACGCGGCGGATGGTTATGCTCGTGCGAGCGGCAAGGTTGGCGTATGTATCGCAACGTCTGGACCGGGGGCAACGAACCTTGTAACAGGTATCGCGACTGCCTATATGGATTCCGTTCCGCTCGTTGTTATAACGGGTAACGTCATTTCGTCGCTGATCGGCTCCGATGCGTTCCAAGAAGCGGACATCACTGGTATTACGATGCCGATTACGAAACACAGCTACCTGGTTCGCGACGTAGAGGAATTGCCGCGTGTCATCCGCGAAGCATTCCACATCGCCAATACAGGCCGTAAAGGTCCAGTATTGATCGATATTCCTAAGGATGTATCAGCGGCTAAGACGCTGTTCAAGCCGGTAACGGATGTGAACATTCGCGGCTACAATCCAACGGTTAACCCGAACAAGCTGCAAGTGGACAGATTGGTCAAAGCGATCCAGGAAGCGGAGCGTCCAGTCATTCTGGCTGGCGGCGGTGTTGTCTACTCTGGCGCACATGAGGAACTCTTGGAATTCGTGACCAAAACTGAAATTCCAATCACAACGACTTTGCTGGGTCTCGGTGGATTCCCGAGCGGGAATGATCTGTGGATGGGTATGCCGGGTATGCACGGCACGTATACGGCTAACACCTCCATCCAGAAAGCGGATCTGCTCATCAACATCGGCGCTCGCTTTGACGACCGCGTAACGGGCAAGCTGTCCGGCTTCGCACCGCTGGCCAAGATTGTCCATATCGACATCGATCCTGCGGAGATTGGCAAGAACGTGCCTACGGATATTCCGATCGTCGGTGACGTGAAGACGGTACTGAGCGTTGCCAACAAATTGGCAGTTCGTGCTGACAAGGCAGATGCTTGGAGGGCTCACATTCAAGCTTCCAAGAAACAATTCCCGTTCAGCTACAAGGATTCAGAGACGGAACTGAAGCCGCAGTGGGTTGTTGAGATGATTCATCAGACGACTAACGGTGATGCGATTGTAACGACGGATGTTGGGCAGCATCAAATGTGGGCTGCGCAATATTATAACTTCAACAAACCACGTTCTTGGGTCACATCCGGCGGTCTCGGCACGATGGGCTTTGGCTTCCCGTCCGCGATCGGCGCTCAGATGGCGAACCCGGATCGGGTGGTCGTATCCATCAATGGCGACGGCGGTATGCAGATGTGTGCTCAGGAGCTCGCAATCTGTGCTATCAACAACATTCCGGTCAAAGTCGTTATTCTGAACAATCAAGTGCTTGGCATGGTTCGTCAATGGCAGGAGCTCATCCATGAGAATCGTTTCAGCCATATCGATCTTGCGGGCAGCCCGGACTTCGTTAAACTCTCAGAAGCTTACGGAGTGAAGGGACTACGCGCTTCCAACAAAGAGGAAGCACGCGCAGCTTGGGAAGAAGCGCTCCGTCATCCTGGTCCAGCCGTTGTGGAGTTCGTCGTTCGCAGAGATGAGAACGTCTATCCGATGGTTGCCCAAGGCAGCACCATTGACCAAATGATCATGGGGGATGCGGAATGAAGAAACATACAATCGCTGTTATTGTGAATGACCAGCCCGGCGTTCTGCAACGCGTATCCGGTTTGTTCGGACGCCGCGGCTTCAATATCGAGAGCATTACGGTAGGCACGAGTGAAGAGCAAGGTTTGTCCCGTATGGTCATCGTCACTACTGGCGATGATCATACGCTGGAACAAATCACCAAACAGCTGTACAAGCTGATTGATGTTATTAAAGTTGTGGATCTTAGCGCTAATCCGATGGTTGGACGCGAGCTGGCATTGATCAAGGTCCATGCAGAGCCTGCTATGAGACCAGAGATTCTCGGCGTTGTGGAGACGTTCCGGGCGGCAGTTGTCGATATTGGCACTCACTCGCTTATGGTTCAAGTTGTAGGCGATACAGAGAAGATTGATGCAATGGTCGAGCTGCTGAAGCCTTATGGCATCCGCGAGCTTTCACGCACTGGTGTTACTGCGCTTAACCGCGGTAACGTAAAGCAATAATTTAAAGCAGTATCTGGTTCACGCAAGACAAGCCATCGTTCGAAATTACAAATGTCCACTTCCCGCTTTGAGCGGGAGTTTAAGAGAGGAACCGGCCGTTATGCTGACTGGGCTTCCTCGCTTAAACACCCGCTCAAAAGGGTTAAATTAAAGGAGGAAATTATTATCATGGCAGTTACATTGTATTATGAAAAAGACGCTGACCAAGGCGTTCTTCAAGGCAAAACAATCGCGGTAATCGGATACGGCAGCCAAGGTCACGCACAAGCTCAAAATCTTCGCGACAGCGGCTTGAAAGTTGTAATCGGTCTTCGCCCAGGTAAATCCGCTGACGTTGCAAGAAAAGATGGCTTCGAGGTTCTGACTGTTGCCGAAGCTACTAAAGTAGCTGACGTTGTTCAAATTCTTCTGCCTGATGAGACTCAAGCTCGTGTATACCACGAAGAAATCGAACCAAACCTGAAACAAGGCGCGGCTCTGATGTTCTCCCACGGCTTCAATATTCACTACGGTCAAATCGTACCAAGCGCGGACAAAGACGTATTCCTGGTAGCTCCTAAATCGCCAGGTCACATGGTTCGCCGCACATACCAAGAAGGTTTCGGCGTTCCTGGTCTGATCGCGATTCATCAAGATGCTACCGGCAATGCTAAAGACATCGGTCTTGCATATGCAAAAGGCATCGGCTGTACACGTGCTGGCGTTATCGAGACTAGCTTCAAAGAAGAAACAGAAACAGATCTGTTCGGTGAGCAAGCTGTATTGTGCGGCGGCGCTTCCGCACTGGTTAAAGCAGGTTTCGAAACATTGGTTGAAGCTGGATACGCTCCAGAGATGGCTTACTTCGAGTGCTTGCACGAGCTGAAGCTGATCGTTGACCTGATGTATGAAGGCGGCCTCGCTACTATGCGCGATTCCATCTCCAACACAGCAGAATACGGCGACTATGTTACGGGCCCACGCATCGTGACAGAAGAAACGAAAAAAGAAATGAAACGCGTTCTGGAAGATATCCAATCCGGCCGTTTCGCACGCGACTTCATCTTGGAGAACCAATCCGGTCGCGCAATGTTGACGGCTACTCGCCGCAACGAAGCTGCTCATCCAATCGAGCAAACAGGCAAACAACTTCGTGAACTGATGCACTGGATCAAGAAGTAAGAAATAGAATTATCATTAATCCCGGTTCACCGGCGTAACGGCTGCGTGCAATCGGGATCATTCTGTTCATGGAGGTGCAAGTAGCAGATATGCGAAAAATTTACATTTTCGATACAACGCTTCGTGACGGCGAGCAATCTCCGGGCGTGAATTTGAATACGAAAGAGAAGGTCGAAATCGCGCTTCAACTGGAGAAGCTTGGTGTAGACAGAATCGAAGCCGGTTTCCCGGCGGCGTCCCCTGGCGATCTGGCGGCGGTTAACGCTGTCGCTCGCGCGGTCAAGAACGCGACGATTATCGGCCTGTCCCGCTCTCGTGAACAAGATATCGATGCAGTACGTGAAGCGCTTAAAGGTGCTCAGGACCCGTGCATCCACCTGTTCCTTGCGACGAGCCCGATCCATCGTAAGCACAAGCTGCGGATGGAGAAGGAGCAGGTACTTGAAGCTGCAGATCGTGCAATTCGTTATGCGAAGCAATATTTCAGCAAAATAGAGTTTTCGCCTGAAGATGCTGGACGTACAGAGCTGGACTTCTTGTGTGAAGTGACCGACATGGCGATTAAAGCGGGAGCTACGGTCGTCAATATTCCGGATACAGTTGGTTACATGAATCCGCAAGAATTCGGCAACATCTTCAAGACGTTGAAGGAGAACGTTCCGAATATCGAGACGATCCAGCTTAGCGCGCACTGTCATGACGATCTAGGCATGGCAACGGCTAATGCGCTCGCAGCGATTCTGAACGGCGCTGACCAAGTAGAAGGTACAATTAACGGTATCGGCGAACGCGCAGGTAATACGGCAATCGAAGAGGTTGCTATGGCGCTTGCGACAAGACCTGATTTCTTCGGTGCTCAAACGACGCTTAACCTTAAGGAAATCGCCAAAACGAGCCGCCTTGTCAGCAAGCTGACGGGTATGGTCGTACCGGGTAACAAAGCGATCGTAGGCGCTAATGCCTTTGCCCATGAGTCCGGCATCCATCAGGACGGCATGCTTAAGGAAAAAACGACTTACGAAATCATCTCGCCGGATACGATTGGCCTGCGCGAATCCAAGCTGGTACTCGGCAAACACTCTGGACGTCACGCGTTCCGCGAGAAGCTGATCGATCTTGGTTACGAGCTGACTGATGAAGCGGTTAACGCGGCATTTGCCAAGTTTAAGGATTTGGCAGATAAGAAGAAAAACGTAACCGACGAAGATATCCGTGCAATGCTGGAAGAAAAACTGACGGATACACCGGAAGTATTCACGCTGGAAACCATTCAGGTGAGCTACGGCAACGAATCAACGCCTAATGCAACGGTTCGCGTGCGTACGGCGGAAGGCGATGCGCGAGTAGAAACGGCAGAAGGCAATGGTTCGGTTGATGCTATCTACAACGCGATCGACAAAGCAACGGCAGAGGTCGTTGAGCTAGAGGATTACTCCATCAAGTCGGTATCGCAAGGCAAGGATGCGCTTGGCGAGGTTCATGTTGTACTTAAGCAGGATGACATCTCTGCACAAGGTCGCGGTCTTAGCACCGATATCCTTGAAGCGAGCGCAAGAGCGTATCTCGACGCGGTTAACCGCTTGATCGAGAAACGCAAGTCGCCGGGACGCCGCGACAAGATGAGCTTGATCTAACCTATTGTATTGTAAACCCAAAGGAGCTGTCCCGAGAGTCATGGTGATGATGTGACGTCGGCACAGCTCCTATTTTGTTCGTTTCACCTCTTATAGTCCGCACCTATAAAGTCCATAGATTTTATATCTTGGAATGACGGCACTAAATGTGGTTAAATGATAATAGATTGAGAATGAAATAGAGGAGAGTTGAATTTAAATGCCAGAAGTGAAAAAAATCGCGGTTCTTGGCGGCGACGGTATCGGCCCTGAGGTTGTTGGAGAAGCATTAAAAATATTGAAGAAAACCGAGGAACTGTACGGCTACCAATTCGAAACGGAGCACGGCTTGTTCGGCGGTATTGCCATCGATGAAAAAGGAACGCCGCTTCCGCAAGAAACGTTAGAGCTCTGCCAAGGTGCAGACGCTGTATTGCTTGGCGCAGTAGGCGGACCGAAATGGGACAATAACTCGAAGGAGCTGCGTCCTGAGACTGGTTTGCTCGGCATCCGTAAGGCGCTTGGATTGTTCTCGAACATCCGACCTGCTACAGTCTTCGATTGTCTTAAAGAAGCGTCGACGTTGAAACCTGAAGTTCTTGAAGGCACGGATCTGATCGTTGTGCGTGAGCTTACAGGCGGCATCTACTTCGGCGAGAAGTTCCGCCGCGAAGGCGCGAACGGCGAAGAAGCAGTCGATACTTGTGTATACAACGTGCAAGAGGTAGAACGTATCGTTCGCCAGGCATTCGATATCGCGATGACTCGCGGCAAACGCCTTGCTTCTGTTGACAAAGCGAATGTTCTCGAAACATCCCGTTTGTGGCGTGAAGTTGTAAACCGGGTAGCTGTCGAGTACCCAGAAGTTGAGCTTGAGCATGTACTTGTCGACAACTGCGCGATGCAGTTGCTTCGCCGTCCGTCCAGCTTCGATGTCATTGTGACAGAGAACATGTTCGGCGACATCTTGAGTGACGAAGCTGCAATGCTTACGGGTTCCATCGGAATGTTGTCCTCCGCTTCGCTTGGCGAAGGAAGTTTCGGCTTGTACGAGCCGGTACACGGTTCTGCGCCTGATATTGCTGGTCAAGGCATCTCCAATCCGATCGCTACGATTCTGTCTGTAGCGTTAATGTTCCGTCTTACGTTCGGATACCATGACGCAGCGAAGTCCATCGAAGACGCAGTCAAAGACGTGCTTGATGCTGGTCATCGTACAGGCGACATCGCTGTCGACAAGAGCAAGGCGATTGGCACAACTGCAATGGGCGATCTTATTGCTGCAGCAATGAAGTAATAACTGCTCGACCTGGATACACCAGACAACAAGAGAGCTGTAAGAAGGACATGCCTATCCCTGAGGGGAAGGCATGTTTTTTTTTGGGGGGGGCACATGATAGATTCCTCTGGTAACAAATTGCGCAGAGCATGCTCAGATTCATCAAGCGGCTGCAGTAAACATGTGTTTGTACGTCGGCTGCTTGCCGAAAACGATGTATACCATGTATAGCCAAGCAAGAATGAAAAGCGCCCGTGCCTTCATGCGAATATAGGGGAGGGTGATGGAGGTGGCGAGACTTCTCGCGCAGATAGGTGAGGGTGAAGGAGGTGGCGGGACATCACGTAAATGATGTAATTCATACAGCAATATTATGCAATTTATAGCCAATTGGAAACAATTGATGTATTTGTGCAGCAATAATAAGCATGGGAGAGGGAAAAGGGGGGAACGGCGCAGAAATGATGTACAAAGTGCAGTAATTATCATAACTTCGAGGTTAGGAGGGCGGAATGATGTACAAAATGCAGGATTATTCGTTTGATGGTTTGTTTCGATGATTCGTTTGTGTTTGATTGTTTGATAATTCACTCCAATCGTAATCGTCTTCCGTTAGGAAATATTAATTTAGGACAGGTCAGGCAGGAATTTGCAAAGAGAGGGCCGAATAAATTAATAAATGAAGAATTTGTTTGATCTGTCGTTTCGTCGTTTCACGGTTTGTTCATCCTAACTTTAAGCAGGTTCTGCTTGCGCTGGAGGTTGACAAGATGAGTTTCTGCTGTGGAGCAAGTATGATTGGAACGAAAGGCACCTTGAAGCATATGGCTACGCATATTCATAACGTACCGATTTCCTTTTGTCCGGTATGTCATGGAATCGACATTCATTATCTGGCTCAAAGCGAATATGATATCTTGGCGGAATATGCTTATGGGGACGGTGCAGCAGAGGTCGATTTTGAGGATTATGTTGACCAGGACCCGGCTTCGCTGCTAGAGAATTGTGTGAATCACGAGAGTGAAGAGCCGATGGACGTCGTACGCAATCAGATTGATATGGCGCTGGACCTGCTCAGTTTTGCCAAACAGATTGCGGATAAGGAATGGCAGTACATGCTGAAGAAGAGGCTGCAAGTGCTAAATGGCAGGAGAAACAAGCTCCTGCAACGGAAATCCTCCGTTTGAAGCCATATCCGAAGTATAGAAAACACGCCTCCTTTATGGGGGCTTTTTATTTGCTGAGAAAAATGAGTGATTTTTAATAAGTACCCCCCCAATCGTCGAAACCGCGACGAAATCATAAGTAGTGAGGTGGAGCGGTTGTTGCTGATCCTGTTTAAGCGATTCCTGCGTAAAACGGCTCCCGCCGCGAAAGCGTCGACAGAAGCACAGTTGGAGCCGGAGCAGTACATAGCTTTAATCAAACAAGGTGACGAGATGCTTCGCGAGCAATTCATCGCTGAGTATTCTCCTTATATAGCCAAAGTAACAAGCAGATTTAGCAAACGGTACATCAATCCGGAACGGGATGACGAATTCAGTGTCGCGCTGCAGGCCTTCAATGAAGCAATTGATGGCTTTGATTATAAAGCGGGACGTTCATTCCTAGGATTTGCCAAAACCGTGATGCAGCGTCGGCTTATTGATTATGTGCGAAAAGAGCATAGGCATTTGAAGTCCGTTCCCTATAGCTCCTTCGATATAGAAGGCGAAGAACAAACAGCCTACAATGTGTTAGAAACGATGCAAGCGTTAGATGCGCATGAAACAAGCCGAATCGATCAGGAGCGCCGCTCCGAGATTATGGATCTGAACGAAGAGTTGGGGATGTACGGCATATCTATGGAAGAACTGGTCGGTCAGTCGCCCAAACATACGGATTCCCGCGTAATGCTGATTGGCATTGCCTGTAAACTGGCGGACACGCCAGAATGGATGGACATACTGACGGCGACACAGAGGCTGCCGATTAAGGAAGTAATGGAGGCTTGCGGCGTGTCGCGTAAGACGATCGAACGAAATCGGAAATATATTATCGCGATTGCCATTATTAGATCCGGTTCATATCCGTATATGAACGATTATTTGCGCATTCGAGAAAACGATGAATGGAAGAGCAAGGAGGTGAGCCGATGAAACGCGGAATCGTAATGAGCATTCACGAGAATCATGTTGTAGTAATGACCCGCGAGGGGCAGTTCCTAAGAACGCCTATCAAAGGCTCTCCATCACTTGGTGAAGAATTGCTCTTCGAAGAAGAAGCGAGTTCAACAACGAAACGAAGAAGGAAGCCGACTCGGTCGATGCTGACGAAATACGTTGCAGCGGCAGCGGTCATCCTGTTATTTTTCACTGCTTACATGGTGTATACAGCTACTCAAGCGAATGCTGTCGTCGCCTACGTTACGATGGACATCAATCCTAGTATCGAAATTGGAATCGACGAAAATGAGAAGGTACGTGAGCTAAGAGCGGTCAACGAGGAGGGCAGCCTGCTCATAGAGGGGATCTCCTTCAAAGGACAGGAGCTGGATCAAGTCGCGACAGCAGTACTGGAGAAAGCAAGCAATTCACATTATCTAGATGCTCCCCACAAGGATATTCTCATTGCAAGCATATGGATGAATAGCTCTGAACAACAAATTGAAGAGCTTGAGAGGCTGCTTGCGCAAAGCTTGGACGGTGAATTGCGCAGCTGGCTGGACGCGCATGGAAAATCGGCCGACAGTGTGACGATCACGACGTTGTTCCTCCCTGAGGAACTGAAGTCCGAAGCGGATTCGGTGGGCATCTCGGCAGGCAAGCTTGCGCTTTATTTGATGGCGAAGAACGAAGGTTATGCGCTGGAGCTTGAATCTCTTATGAAACAATCCATCGATCATGCGACAGAATCGATCGGAGGCGTTGGTCGAATTCTGGGCGATCCGGAGCATCCAACGACTAAAGCCGAGCTCCGTGAGCTGCTGAAGCAAGAGCAATCAGAGCATCAAGCAGTTGCTGCCAAACCAACGGCGACATCTGCTCCGACTGGAGGGTTACAGACTTCAAGTACGAAGCCAACGTTGAATCCCACAGCGAAACCAACGGCGAAACCAACGGCGAAACCAACCGGAAAACCGACGACAAAGCCGATAGGGAAACCAACGACAAAACCAATTGATAAGTCGACTGCTACATCTAAGCCGGGAATCGGACATGGTGGGAAGGACGACTGGGACGATTGGGAGGACTGGGAAGAATGGAAGGAAAAGTGGGGGAATAAATGGAGCAAGGCCGAGCTCGAAAAGCTTAAATCAGAATGGGAAAAGGCCGGCAAGGACTGGAGAGAGCAATGGAAGAAATGGGAGGAAGAGCACTCTTCCTGGTATGATGGTAATAACAAAGAAGAAAATAAGTACGGAAATTGGTCGTGGACCAAAGGTGATGACGATGATAAGGATGATGGTAAGGACGATAATCGGAATCAGAATGAAAGTAAAGGGAGAGGCGGTAGTGACGGAGACGACAAAAACGGTGGACGAAACGACAAGGATCGTGACGAAGATCAGGACAATGACCGGGGCTCCGATAGAGATAGCGGTAAGAAGGATGAAGGGAAAAACGATGACCGTGGAAGAGATCAGTGGCGAGATTAGAAATGGTCAGAATGTGCAATGCGTCTAATTTCCTAATTTTGGGATGCGTCCATAGGCTTTTTTCAGACTCTCATAAACGAGTCTTTTCGACTATTCAGAAGTGTTTTTTCGACAGTTTCTCCCGTTGACAGCCTTTGTAAAGTAAACCTATCATTAGGTAAGAGCTTACTTCGTTAAAACTCTTAGTTTATTGCTTTGCGGGGGGAGGAAAATAGGATGCAGGCTATTCGAAAGCGTTATTTCCCCGCGCTTGCCGAGTATATCCGCGGAGGCAAGGATGCATCGTTGATACATGCGAATGAGCTTGGAAAGCAACTGTATGGCTTTCAACCAGAGGAGATCATCGCCGTACATGAAGATTGTATTCAAGCGATTGCTGCTAACGTGGATTCCAAGGACGCCGTTCAAATTTACCATCGCTCCTTCCTGTTCCTGATGGAGTTAATGGTCGCCTGTCGTTTTCGAATGGAAATCAATTCGGACGGTGATATCATCGAGCCGACAGCAGGGCAAAAAATTGAGGCGATGCGCGAAAGAATGATGAGTACTTCCGAATCGTCATTCGAAAAGGTCAAGAATAGGTACGAGAATGTTCTGCAATATATGGACAGCGGCATCGCGTTATTTGATCACGACGGAATTTTGACATTCGTCAATGTTCAAATGGCGAAATTGCTCGACATCCCCCGAAATACGTTAGTGGGGCTCACTGTACGTGGCATTTTACTCCATCCGAAATTAAACATACAAGCCAAAAGAACGATTCTTCGTTTGTACCGTGAGATGATGATCAAGCGCAATCGGTATTACGAATTCCAGCAGAAGGACGGCAAACATTTACTTGCGACTGTTACATATGGAGACCAGCTCGACGGGGAGTACTTATTTAGTGTAAAAGATGTATCCGAATACAAACAAATCGAGCAGAGCGCTCTGCAGAACGACAAACTTGCGATGTTAGGCAAAATAGCAGCGGCGATCGCTCACGAAATCAGAAATCCGCTTACAAGTATAAGAGGTTTCATACAACTGCTGCGTCCATACTTGCTTGAGGTTGGC
This sequence comes from Paenibacillus sp. strain BS8-2, assembly GCF_054483835.1. NCBI lineage: Bacteria > Bacillati > Bacillota > Bacilli > Caryophanales > Paenibacillaceae > Paenibacillus > Paenibacillus sp. strain BS8-2. Next base: position 6,042,728 of record NZ_CM137010.1, on the reverse strand, counting down.
AAGGAGGAATACGCCAGAATTATTCTTACCGAAATCGACAGAGCAAACGACATCATTTATGAGTTCTTGAATTCGTCCAAGCCTTCTGCTCCGATGAAGCAATCCAAATCCATTGACCTGCTTATTAAAGAAGTCGTGATGCTGACCGAAAGCGAGTCGTTGCTCCGCAATTGCGAGATCGGCGTGGAGTCGCATCTGGAAGATGCTGTCGTATCCATCGACATTAAACAAGTGAAGCAGGTCATGTTGAATTTGGTGAAAAATTCGCTAGATGCTGTCGAGGCTGTACAGAGCGATCGTCGTGGCAGAATCGACATCGTCCTTAACAGTGACGGTCAATATGTCGAGATCATGATCAAGGATAATGGTAAAGGAATGGACAAGATGACGTTGACCAAACTGTTTGATCCGTTTTTTACGACAAAGGAAACGGGAACTGGTCTTGGACTGTCTGTGAGCTATCGGATTATCCGTAATCATGGAGGTACGATCAGGGTAAATAGTAAGATGGACAGCGGCACGGAATTTATTATTTATTTGCCATTAGCGGGATAAACGATTAGAATCGAATCGGGGCTTAGAGCTGTCCGGGTTTGATTCTTTTTTGTTTTGAAGGAAAGCGAGGAGAAACAATGACAACAACATTTACATATGGCGCGAGACAAGAGGGAGCAGCTTCCGTGGATGCCTGGGTGCGCTTCGTCACGGAATCTGAATTAAAGGGAGCTGCAGATACCGGCTCTAGTACTGTATTGGTGCAAGAGAAAATAGACGAGCAGTTACTGAAACGTCATGCGAGAGGGTTGTTCCAAGCCAAATTGGAGCAAGTCGAAGCCATTGCAACGTTAGGCCTATTGTCGCCTCATACGGTCATTGTAGCCGGATATGTACATGATTCGGGTACGGACGGACTACGATTAGCAGCAGCAGCGGCAGCTAAAGCCGCAAAGTCGGCGCGCGCGACTCACATCGAGCTGCAGCTTCATGACTCTACAATGGGGCAGGCGGTGAGTGAGTTAGGCGCCTCCGCAGTCGCACAAGCCATTACAGAGGGATTGCTGCTCGCGCTGCATGAACGTCAGCCGCTAAAGCGTGAAGAAACGAAACGTTTCGCCTTGAAGCATGTCGATCTGGTTTCAGACGGAGCAGCGGAACTTGGTGCTGCTGCAGATTGGGAGGCAGGAATTGCAAGAGGACGCATCGTTGCAGAAAGCGTAGCTTTCGCACGCGATTTGACCAATCTGCCTGGCAATGATTTGACGCCAGAGCGACTGGCGTTCCACGCCGAAGAGCTCGCTAGCGAATTCGATCTTGAAATTGAAGTGATAGACGAATGGACTGCTGCCGAGCAAGGAATGGGCGCTCTGCTCGCCGTAGGGCAAGGCAGTGTTAACCCTCCTCGAATGATCGTGATTCATTATCATGGCGCGCCGGATGCTGCAGAAACTTGGGGAATTGTCGGCAAAGGTGTAACGTTCGATACCGGCGGCATCTCGCTTAAGCGGGCGCCAGGCATGGAAGAGATGATCTCTGACATGGGTGGAGCGGCTGCCGTACTTGGCGCCGTAAGAGCGATTGCGGAGCTCAAAGCGGAGGTTAATGTGATTGCGGTTATTCCGGCTGCGGAGAATATGCCTTCAGATCGTGCGTATAAACCAGGAGACGTGCTTCGGACGATGAGCGGATATACGGTCGAAGTTGTCAATACCGATGCTGAAGGACGGCTGGTGCTTGCCGATGGCGTGACAACAGCAATCCGACGAGGCGCTACGAAGCTAATCGATGTTGCAACGCTGACGGGCGCGGTAATGGTGGCGTTAGGGTATGAGGCTACCGGCGCGATTACGAATCATGATGGATTGCTGCAAGAAGTAAAGGCGGCGTCCATTGCAGCTGGCGAACGGATCTGGGAGCTGCCTGCTTATCCGGAGTTCCGCAAGGCGCTTAACAGCGATGCGGCCGATCTCAAGAATGGAGGCGGCAAATATGGCGGAGCAAGCACAGGCGGGTTATTTATCGGTCATTTCGCTGAAGGATTGCCATGGGTGCATCTCGACATCGGAGGAACGGCTTGGCTGGAGCGGCCGCGAGGCTGGGAGCCCAAAGGAGCAACGGGCGTCATGGTTCGTACGTTAGTAGAGCTTCTAGCGGCGCGAGCAAGAGGGTAATCCGTTTAATTCCCGCCGAGATTGGAAATGAATAGTAGTATGAATGGGATTTCTATCATGCCTTGTCGCGAAATATCGTGAATCTTTCTAAATTATAGCGTGATTATCATCTTATCCATACCTGAAATGGATGAAACCGATGCCAATATGATTATGGAAGACAGGCGTGTAATGTACTAAAATATGAAGGAGCTACGAAACCGTGTTTGTCGCGGTCGACAGCTTCTTCTTTTGGTTTACGGCGCCGGCGTATGGAAACGCCCGCCACAGAAAATAATAGGACGGTTATGAATAGAGAGGGTGGAATTTTCTGCAATGAGCATCCATGATGACCACAATTCATCGCCTTGGAAGAGCTATTATGGACCAAACCTGGGTTATGTCCAGGAGCAATACGAGCTGTTTCTTAACGATCCCAATGCCGTAGAGGCTTCGGTACGCGACATGTTCGTTCAATGGGGCGCGCCACCAACAGATATTGCTAGCACTGTCGCATCTCCGCAGGCAGAAGTTGGCGTAAGAGCAACATCTGCTGCTGTACCAGGTCCGGTCGATAGCAATATGTTGAAGAAGGTCGTTGCTGCGCATCAGCTTATGCTGAACATTCGCCGTTACGGCCATTTAGGTGCGGATATTAATCCGCTTGGCATTAGCCAGGCTGCGGATACGAAGCTGCTCGATCCAGGGACATTTGGACTTACTGAGCAGGATTTGGCCTCCATTCCAGCTTCGCTGATCTGGGATAACGCTCCCGCATCGGTCGCTAACGGATGGGATGCTATTGTCAGATTGCGTGAAATCTACACCCGATCGGCTGCATACGAATTTACACATATCCATGATGAGAACGAGCGCACTTGGCTGAACAAACAAGCTGAGTCTGGTTCGTTCCCGGCTCCTCTCTCGACTCGCGAGAAGGAAGGATTGCTAGAGCGCCTCATGCAGGTTGAGCAATTCGAGAGCTTTATCCACAAAACTTTTGTTGGTCAGAAGCGTTTCTCCATCGAGGGCGTAGATATGCTGGTGCCTGTACTGGATGAGGTTGTCCGTGCGGTAGCTCATGATGGCGCTAATGATATCTTGATCGGCATGGCTCATAGGGGACGTCTAAACGTGCTTACGCACGTACTTGGCAAACCTTACGAGAAGATTTTCTCCGAGTTCCATCACTCCCCTAACAAGGAGCTGGTTCCTTCGGAAGGTTCGATCGGTATTAACTTCGGTTGGAGCGGCGACGTTAAGTACCATCTAGGTGCCGACAGAGCTTTCACAGAAGGCGAAACGGTACGTGCGCGAGTGACACTCGCAAACAACCCGAGCCATCTGGAATTCGTTAATCCTATCGTCGAAGGTTATACGCGTGCAGCGCAGGAAGACCGCAGCAAACCGGGCTTCCCAACGCAAGATTTGCATAAGGCCGTTACGGTTTGCGTGCACGGTGACGCGGCATTTATCGGCGAAGGTATCGTTGCCGAGACGTTAAACTTCAACAATCTGCAAGGCTACCGCAATGGCGGAACGATCCATATCATCGCAAACAACCGTCTTGGCTTCACGACCAATAGCGTAGACTCCCGTTCAACTTATTATGCAAGCGACTTGGCCAAAGGTTTCGATATTCCGATCATTCACGTTAATGCGGACGATCCGGAAGCATGTTTGGCTGCCGTACGCCTTGCTTGCGAATATCGTTTGATTTATAACAAAGGTTTTGTTATCGATCTAATCGGTTACCGCCGTTACGGCCATAACGAAATGGACGATCCGGATGCAACTCAGCCGCTTGTCTACTCCAAGGTTCGTAATCATCCTACTGTAGCCGTACTATACGCAGAACAACTGAAGTCAACGAACACGATCTCGGCTGAGCAGGTTGAACAATTGCGTGAGAAGACGGCTAATGCTCTCCAATCGGGTTATGACGCCATGAAAGCAAACGAAGGCAAAGCGCATGTTCAGATTACTCAGGAGTCAGGCGTTATCGTACCAGAAGACGTGCCAACAGCAGTTCCGATGGATACGCTCAAAGAGATTAATCTCGAGCTGCTTAATCGTCCGGAAGGCTTCACTGAATATTCGAAACTGCAGCGTATTCTTCAACGCCGAGCTACAAGCTTGAACGATGGAGAAAAGCTAGATTGGGCACATGCGGAAACTCTTGCTTTTGCTACGATCCTAGCGGACGGAACATCGATTCGTCTAAGCGGTCAAGACTCTGAGCGCGGAACGTTTGCTCATCGTCACATCATGCTGAATGATAACTCGACGGCTGAGAAATTTACGCCGCTGCATATGTTCCCGCAAGCGAAAGCGTCGTTCGCTGTGCATAACAGCCCGCTTTCGGAGACGGCTGTACTGGCATTCGAATACGGGTATAACGTCTTCGCGCCAAACTCGTTTGTCATCTGGGAAGCACAGTTCGGCGATTTCGCTAACGTTGCTCAAGTTATCTTCGACCAATTTATGTCCGCAGGTCGCGCGAAATGGTCGCAGAAGTCTGGTATCGCAGTCCTTCTGCCGCATGGCTATGAAGGTCAAGGACCGGAGCACTCCAGTGCTCGTCTAGAGCGATTCTTGCAGCTGTCCGCCGACAACAACTGGACGGTTGCGAATCTGACGACATCTGCACAGTACTTCCACTTGCTTCGTAAGCAAGCGGCGATGCTCGGCAGCGACAGTGTGCGACCGCTCATCTTGATGGCGCCTAAGAGCTTGCTCCGCAATCCGCGGGTAGCTTCGCACGGCGTAGAATTCAGCGAAGGATCGTTTAAGCCTGTCCTGCCGCAATTCAGCTTCACTGAAGCGAAAGCAGCCAAGGATAAAGTCAAACGTCTTCTTCTGGGAAGCGGCAAAGTAATGGTAGATCTGGACGAAGCATTATCGTCGAAGGATGAAGCTGATTACGGTTGGCTTCGCGTCGCTCGCGTCGAACAGCTTTACCCGCTGCCGCAAGCCGAGCTGGAGCGTGTTATCAGCCAGTTCCCTAAGCTGGAAGAGATCGTATGGGTGCAAGAAGAACCGAAGAACCAAGGATCCTGGTTGTACATGGAGCCACGTCTACGTGAGCTTGCCCCTGGCAAAGTAAATGTACGTTACATCGGTCGTCCTGACCGCGCAAGTACGGCAACCGGTCATCAAGAAATTCACGTAGCTGAACAGCAATCCATTATTTCATCCGCTTTGAATGGTCAGCCATTCGAATCGAGTCTGGTAAGGGGGTAACATAATCATGGCAGAAATTATCGTTCCAGAATTGGGAGAATCGATCACAGAAGGTACGATTACGAAGTGGTTCGTGAAAGAAGGGGATTCCGTCAATCAAGGCGATGTCCTTCTTGAGCTTGAAACGGATAAAGTTAACATCGAGATCAGCGCAGACAGCAATGGCGTCGTATCCAACATCGCTCGCAAAGACGGTGAGGTTGTACAAGTTGGCGAGGCAATCGGAGCAATTGGAGCTTCGACAGGTGCGGCACCTTCCGCGCCGGCTCCTGCGCCAGCTGTTGAGCCGGCAGCGGCAGCCCCAGTGGCTGCTGCGCCTGCGGCTCAAGCGGTTGCAGCTCCTGTACTGCCATCCTCTGCGGCAGCGGTTAATGCTTCGCCTGCAGCACGTAAGCTAGCGCGCGAACAAGGCATCGACCTTACGCAAGTACAAGGCAAAGACAGTATCGGACGCATCTTCCCGGATGATGTCCGCTCGCATGGACAAGCACCGGCTCCAGTTGCGCCTAAAGCTCCTGCTGCTCCTGCGCCAGCAGCTCCAGTTGCATCGACAACAGGCGGCAAGCCGGTCGAGCGCAAACGTATGTCGCGTCGCCGCGCTACGATTGCTACGCGCTTGGTAGAGGCTCAGCGTACGGCAGCTATGTTGACGACGTTTAACGAAATCGACATGACGGCAATTCTTGACCTTCGCAAACGTCGCAAACAATCCTTCTTCGACAAAAACGAAGTGAATTTGGGCTTCATGTCCTTCTTCACGAAGGCTGTTGTTGGTGCTCTGAAGCAGTTCCCGCTGCTTAACGCAGAGATCGACGGAGATGATATTATCGTGAAGAAATTCTACGATATCGGTATCGCCGTATCTGCTAAAGAAGGTTTGGTCGTGCCGGTCGTACGCGATGCTGATCGTCTGGGCTTCGCCGAGATCGAAAAAAACATCGTCGATCTGGCTAAGAAAGCACGTGCCAATACGCTCGCGCTTAGCGACCTTCAAGGCGGCAGCTTCACGATCACAAACGGTGGCGTATTCGGTTCGTTGCTGTCGACGCCTATTCTTAACACGCCTCAAGTAGGTATTCTGGGCATGCATAAGATTCAATTGCGTCCTGTTGCGATCGACGCTACGACAATGGAGAATCGTCCAATGATGTATATCGCATTGTCGTACGACCACCGTATCGTAGATGGAAGCGAAGCTGTTCGTTTCCTAGTCGCTATCAAAGAAATGCTCGAAGATCCAGAGCAATTGCTGCTTCAAGGTTAATTGACTCGGTCATATAACGGAAAAGAACCGATCCACTTTGTCCCTCGCGGGATGAATGGATCGGTTCTTTGTTGTTTGTCAGGTAGAGGAAGAGGAAGATGTATGATTCAGATTGTGAAGCTTGCGATATCGCTCTGGCGTCATACCCGTATGCTCTTTGAATACGCGGCTGAAATGCGATGAATGTTTGAAGCCAACATCATATCCGATACCTGTGATGCTCTCGTTATCGCTTATGAGTCGCAGCTTGGCTTGATAAACACGGCGATGCATCAAATATTGGAAGATCGTCAAGCCGGTAACCTGTTTGAAGGTTTTGGCCAAATAATATTTGTTCAAATGGAGCCTTGTTCCGATATCCTCCAAAGTGATTTCCTCGTTGTATTGATTCTCTAGATACGAAATGATCGTCTGGACATGTTCCTCCTTGAGGGATGGAAAACTTGTTTTATCTTTGAGAGGCTGGCTGCATAATTCGCTAATGAAAATAAGAAAATCGAGCAACCGGGCTTGAAATCGTTGGTATGACAGCGCTGTGCCTTGATTGTAAAGCTCATCCATCTTGGCGATCGCTTCTTCGGCTTCGCGTTTCACGTCACCCCGAAGCTGTAATCGAACATTCTGCAGCTTGCTGAAAGGCGCTAACAAATCATCTGTATACGAGGGCTGAATATGCTGCTGGAAGTAGATGGGATCTAGGTGAATCGTTGTGCGATGATAAGCGATTTGCGGATCGACATGCGCTTTGTGCAAGGTCATGCCATGCATCAGAAACATATCGCCTGGTTCAAGTGTATATATCTTGTCATTGATCAGATAATTGGCTTTGCCACCGTAGAAATAATAGATTTCGTAGTGGGGATGTGTATGATATTGATGGGCGAAGTTATAGCTGATCGTTGTTCCAAGTGTAATTGGAGCGGCGATGTGATGCTTGATAGTCATCCGATTTCCCCCTTACGGTTTCCCCTTCATTATACACCAACCAGAGTTAAATGAAAGTCGGAATCGGTTAATGCGAATGAAGTGACGAAAACGGTTACCGTGATAAAATGGAGTCATTAAGAAGTAAAGACGGAACACGGTTATCCGGTTCCCTTCAAAGGAGCGTAATTCTGATGAGTAGTGTGCGATTAGGTATTATCGGACTTGGTAATATGGGTAAAGGACATATCGGCTATATCAAGCGCGGAGAAGTGAACGGCGTTCAGCTTGCTGCGGTCAGCGATAGCGCGGAACCGGGTCAAGCGTGGGCGAAGGAAAATCTGGGCAGCGAAGTACCGTTATTCAGCGATCCCTACACGATGATGGATTCGGGTCTCATTGATGCCGTATTAATCGCGACGCCACATTATTCTCATCCTGAACTGGCTATCGCTGCATTCAAACGTAATTTGCATGTGCTCTGCGAAAAACCTGCCGGTGTATATACAAAGCAAGTGCGCGAGATGAACGATGCAGCCGCGAAGACGGACGTAAAGTTCAGCATGATGTATAACCAACGTACAAATCCGTTGTACATGAAACTTAAGGATCTGGTGGACAGTGGAGAGCTTGGCGAGATCAGAAGAACAAATTGGATTATAACCAACTGGTATCGCTCCCAGAGCTATTATGATTCCGGTACTTGGCGTGCAACGTGGGAAGGAGAAGGCGGCGGTGTATTGATTAATCAGGACCCGCATCAGCTCGATCTATGGCAATGGACTATTAACATGATGCCTAAGCGAGTTCGCGCATTCTGCTACTTTGGCAAGCACCGTGATATCGAGGTGGAAGATGATGTTACGGCATTCGTGGAATACGAGAATGGTGCAACAGGCGTGTTCGTGACGTCCACTGGCGAAGCGCCTGGTACGAACCGTCTGGAGATCAGCGGCGATAATGGCAAGGTGGTTATTGAGGACAACAAGCTGACATTCTGGAGATTACGGGTATCTGAGCGTGAATTCAATGCAACGTTCAAAGGTGGATTCGGCGCGCCAGAATGCTGGAAATGCGATATCCCGATCCATGGCACGAATCCAGACCATAAAGGAATCATCCAGAACTTTGTGAACGCGATTCTTCATGATGAAGCGTTGATTGCACCGGGCGCGGAAGGAATTAAAGGGCTAATGTTATCCAATGCCATGCACCTGTCGACCTGGACCGATAACTGGGTAGACCTGCCGATCGACGAGGAGTTGTATTATTCGTACCTTCAGCAGAAAATTGCAGAATCCAATAATCGTAAAGGGGTTATCGTATGAGCAAATCTGATGGCATGAACTACGCGCCAAAGGGGGAGTCCAAACAAGTAGTCGCTCCAGGCGAATTTATATTTGCTGCGACGAATTTGGATCACGGGCATATCTACGGGATGTGCAACGGTTTGATCGAAGCAGGCGGTGAGCTGAAGTGGGTCTATGATGCGGATCGCACAAGAGCAGAGGCTTTCGCGCAAAAGTATCCTGGCGTAACGGTTGTATCGTCACTGGAGGCGATACTTGATGATAGCGATGTGCAGCTCGTCGCAGCAGCAGCCATTACATCGGAGCGCGGCCCACTCGGCGTACGTGTTATGCGCAGCGGCAAACATTATTTTACGGACAAAGCGCCGTTCACGACGCTCGAGCAACTGGAAGAAGCACGTGTCGCAGCTGCCGAAACCGGCAAGAAATACGCAGTATATTATAGTGAACGGCTGCATGTAGAGAGTGCGATTTATGCTGGCGAGTTGATTCATCAAGGGGCGATTGGCCGAGTTGTGCAAGTGCTTGGTCTCGGACCGCATCGACTTAATGCACCATCGCGTCCCGACTGGTTCTTCAAGAAGGAGCAATACGGCGGCATCCTGTGCGATATCGGCTCGCATCAAGTTGAGCAGTTTCTATATTTCACAGGTAATAAGAACGCCACAGTTGCAGGTAGCAAAGTCGCCAATTACACGGCGAAAGATTATCCCGAGCTCGAGGACTTTGGTGATATGACGTTGATAGGCGAGAATGGGGCAACAGGATACTTCCGAGTGGATTGGCTGACGCCAAACGGACTGGGAACTTGGGGCGATGGACGTACGTTGATTCTAGGTACGGAAGGATACATCGAGCTTCGCAAGTACATTGATGTGGGCAGAGAGTCGGAAGGCGATCAATTGTACCTTGTCAATGGAGAAGGGGAACAGCATCTTCGTCTCAAAGGCAAAGTGGGCTTCCCATACTTCGGAGCTTTGATACTTGATATTATCAATGGCACCGAAAACGCGATGACGCAAGAGCATACCTTCAAAGCAGCCGAGTTGTCGTTGATTGCGCAGCGTGACGCGGTTAAAGTAGAAGGGTAATGAATAGAGGGCCGGGCATATCCAATGCCCGGTCCCTACAACGAGAAGAGCGGCATCCCGGACCAAGTAGTGAGGTCTGCGGGAGCCGCTCTTTTATGATTAAATGAGGACGTGAGATTGCGGGAAGCTCTTAGAAGTAGATCGCTTTACCCGTTTTGGCCGATTCGTAGATCGCCTCGAGAATTTGGGAAACGACGTAAGCCTGCTCCGGTGTCACAACCGGGTCGGTATCTTCGTCGATTGCTTTAATCCACATTCTCATCTCCAGATCGGAATCCTTCTCCGATTTTCCTTCGTAGAATGCAACGCCGCCAGCATTGAGGTCGATCTCTTTCGTGAACAGACGACTATGTTGCTCGCCGTTGATACGAAGGCCACCCTTCATGTCAGCCCCGCCTTCTGTGCCGCTTAGCGTACATTTGGCTTCATCTACTTCAAGCGTATTAAGTGCCCAGCTGGATTCAAGCACGATGGTTGCGCCATTCTCCATGACGATCATGCCGAATGCGGAATCTTCTACCGTGAATTGTGCTGGATCCCATGGTCCCCAAGCATTAGCTGCATTCTCGCGTCCGGACAGCTTGTGGAAGGATTGACCAAGTACAACTTTCGGTTTGTAGTTGTCCATCATCCAGAGCGTCAGATCAAGTGCGTGCGTGCCGATATCGATGAGCGGGCCGCCGCCTTGTTTTTCTTCATCGAGGAATACTCCCCATGTCGGAACGGCACGGCGGCGAACCGCATGCGCCTTCGCGTAATACACCTCGCCAAGCTCGCCTGCTTCGCAGACTTGCTTCAGGATCTGGCTGTCTGTCCGGAAACGGTTGTTGTAGCCAACAGTCAATTTTTTGCCGGTGCGTTTAGCAGCTTCCAGCATGCGGCCAGCATCGCTAGCGGTCTTGGCCATAGGCTTCTCACTCATGACATGTTTGCCGGCTTCCATCGCTGCAATCGCGATATCGGCATGAGAGTCGTTAGGCGTACATACGTGTACGATGTCGATCGTAGCATCCTTAAGCAGTTCCGTATAATCAGTGTATACACGTGCACCTTCAGCACCATACTGGGCCGCTGCTTCTACTGCACGCTCTTCGACGATATCGCAGAACGCTACCATCTCTACATTTTTTAGATGTTTAAGACTTGGCATATGTTTGCCGTTTGCAATACCACCGCAGCCGATAATAGCTAGCTTGTACGTTTTGGACATGACTTTAGCCTCCTGGATTTGTTTGTTTCCGATAATCGGATGGTGTCATGCCGTATCTCTTGCGGAATACGGCATGCAAATAATTGCTGGTGGAGAAACCTGTTGCTTTGGCGATCTCTTCAATCGACTTGACGCCTTCGGAGAGCTCGCGGCATACGGCCTCTAACCTGATGTCCTCAAGAACGCGGCTAAACGTATGGGCTTCGTCACTCATCTCCTTGAATAAACGTTGCAGTTGACGAGCGCTCAGTCGTTGCTTCTCCGCTACTTCCTCCAGTGACAACGGACCGCTGTAATTCGCTTGCATAAATTCGATGGCAAGCTGATAACGGTACGCCTTCATGTCTTTGGTCGGGAGATGTCTTGTCTCATTTACTGTATCATAGGCACGGACGGAACGCAGCAAAATTTGGATGACATTTTGTTTGATGGTCGTATAGCTTCCTGAGTAATAATCATTACAGGCCTCGTAAGCATTCAAGAAGCATCGCATTGCATCATGCGCGTCGATTGCAGGGAACAAGGGAAGTTCGATCAGCTTCTTGACGCAGGATCGCGCTTCGGCCCATTCCCAGTCTTCTTCTTCATCGCCCGTCTGTGTTCTCTCCACAATATCGATATGCAGGCAGAGTTCATCCATACCCTCACGATCGCCAGCCTCTTGATAATGCATCACGCCTGGACCGGTCAAATAAAATTGCCCGGGTCTCAATGAATATTCTTGATCCACCAATATGACCTTGCCCTTGCCCCGCGGGATAAAATGAAATTCGAACTCCGCATGTTTGTGGAAAGCGACAGCCCTGCCGGCCGGAAAATAAGTCAAATGAAATCGCAGCACGTGAATATCATAGGGTCCCCATTGGAATCTCAGATCCAGACGCTCAAGCGCATCGGGCCGTTCGCTCATGATGGAGTAAGGAAAAACCGTTGCCACTTCGAACTAGCCTTCCAATTCGTTCAGCTTGACAGAACGTCCTTGTGCCGCGGAACGTCCGGCGGCTTCCATCAATATCGTCAGCTCTCTCGCCAAGGCAATGTTCTCTTCGGCCGTCGTGCCGTTCTGAATATGTTCGACCCATTGCTCGAACGCGCTCGAACGATTCGCAGGGATCGTTACCGATGCCCAAGCCTCGTCGTCATTAGAGCGAACTAGCAGCAAGCTCTCAGGTGTTCCATATAATAAGGATCCTTTGGTGCCATGGATTTCGATCGTGAATGGCGAGTGCGGATTAACAAAGCCGGCCTCCACAATACCAATAGCGCCGCCAGCGCCGCGAAGAATTGCTACTGCATTGTCTTCAACCTCGCGTCCCGTCACATAACCGAATTGTGCGGATACTTCGGTAGGCAGCTCACCAAGGAAGAGGCGAGTCAAATACATCGGATGACAGCCCAAATCGATTAAGGCACCGCCTGCACATTGCTCCAGGTTATAGAAGTGTTCTGGCAGCCAGTTGGCAATAGCGCCGCCATGGGACAATCTGACGCGAACCTGCGTAATTTGACCCAATGTTTCTTTCTCGAGCAGCTCGCGAATCGCGAGCGTATATCCATCATTAAGGCGAGGCAGCGATACTGTCAGCTTCAATTCATTGGATTGAACCGCTTCCAGAATTTGATTCACCTCAACAAGTGTTGGTGCGATAACCTTCTCTGTGAAAATATGTTTGCCTGCAGCAGCTGCAGCTAGCATGACTTCTGCGTGGCGATTCGTTGGCGCGTCTACGATGACCGCATCGATGTCGCTTGCAAGCATCTCGTTAAGGTCAGCATAGAACGGTACGTCCAGTTTATCGGCCGCTTCGCGTCCCCGTTGTTCATCCTCGTCCCATACTGCCGCGATGACAGTGTCCGGATGTTCTTGTGTCTGTTTGGTATAGTCCCAGGCATGTACGTGCCAATAACTGATTTTGCCGATTCTCAACATTTCATCTGCTCCTTTGGGATGACCGATTCTATCTATGGAATACATGCGAATTTGTGACAACAGAATAAATCTAACATATTTATTTGACCAATATAAGTGTTAATTAGCGACTTTAAGGGTTTAAAATTGCGACATTGATTTTCGATACTCTCTAGGAGATATCGCAGCAACCTTTTTAAAGGTTTTGCCGAAATGAGAAAAGTTTTCAAATCCCACCCTTTCTGCAATGGCGGAAATCGATAGCTCCGTCTCGCGTAGGAGGCGTTGTGCTTCCTTGATCCGCGTCAGCACGACATAGTCGGTGAATACGAAACCTGTTACCTCTTTGAACATGCGGCTGAGATAATGCGAGCTGATAAAAAAACGATCGGACAGCTCCGCGAGCCGCAGCGGTTCATCGTAGTGTGCATTAATGTAGCGGACAATCTCGGAAATTTTGGCATGGAGGGGCGAGACGTGATGGAACGGTTCCGGTTGGTGTTTGGCCGCATAACGGCCGCATAGCAGCAGGAGGGACGCAGCAGCATGACGGATCGCCATGGGATAACCAGCCTCTCGGCTCTCGGCTTCTTGTTTCATTGTCCGGATAGCGGATTCGGCAATCAGGCTCTCAGAGCGCGGGAGACGTAGAACGCGCATATCCGCTTCGAACAATCGGGCGAACATCGTTTTCAGATCCCCTCCTAGCCCGCGGAACCATTCGTCTGAGCAATGAATAATGACACGCTCATGCTTAGATTCGCCCGCTTGCATAGTACGATGAAACATTTCCTTCCCGATAAAGACAAGATCTCCTTGTTCAATGGAATACGAACGGTCCTCGATAAAATAGACGCGGCTGCCTGACAAGAGGTAATAGATTTCGTAATAAGGGTGATAGTGATCGATATCCATCGTATAAGGCTCCGTACGTTTCACATATTCGACGTAGAGATCAGCTGGAGTGCCGTAATGAATCATCGATGAAGAAGAAGTCGTCAAGATATTCCTCCTATAATAAAGCATGATTTGCGTGGTTTATTGTGATTTACGCATTATTTGACAAGAATTATATCATTAATATGCTATAAAATGAATATATGAAAGCGTATGCGAAATTTGGGAGGTAATTGAGATGAATAAAAAGAAATACGTGCTTGTCGGTACAGGCGGACGTGCTGAATTTTTTTATGGAGCGATTGCAAGAGACTACCGGGATACATCGGAGCTTGTAGGTTTCTGCGATATCAATCAAACCCGGATGGACTACGCGAATAAGCTGCTGAAATCCAAATACGAATATGAGGAAGTACGGACGTACACGGCAGATCGTTTTGACCAAATGATCGAGATTGAGCGGCCGGATGCGGTGATCGTAACAAGCGTGGACCGGACGCATCATACGTATATTATCCGTGCAATGGAGCTCGGCTGCGATGTGATCACAGAGAAACCGATGACCGTCGATGCGAACAAATGCCAGGAGATTGTAGACGCAGTCGAGCGAACAGGTCGCAATGTACGCGTAACGTTCAATTACCGATATGCACCGCACCATACGAAAGCCAAAGAGCTCATCGCATCAGGCGCCATCGGGAAGGTAACCTCCGTACACTTCGAGTGGCTGCTGAATACGCAGCACGGAGCGGACTACTTCCGCAGATGGCATCGCAACAAAAACAACAGCGGCGGACTGCTTGTTCATAAGTCGACGCATCACTTCGATCTCGTTAATTTCTGGATCGGCTCCGAGCCGGAATCCGTATTCGCATATGGCGACTTGTTGTTCTATGGTCGCGAGAATGCGGAGGGACGCGGCGAGACGAAGTTCTACGAGCGTGCTACTGGGAATGAAAACGCAAAGGATGACCCATTCGCGCTGCATCTGGATGGGAACGATCATTTGAAGGCGATGTATCTTGACGCCGAGCATGAGGACGGCTATCGTCGTGATCAGAGCGTCTTCGGAGACGGCATTAATATCGAGGACACGATGGGCGTTTTGGTCAAATACAAAAACAATGCAATCCTGACGTATTCGCTTAACGCGTATATGCCATGGGAAGGATATCGTATCGCCTTTAACGGCACAAAGGGACGTATCGAAATGAGCATCATCGAACAATCCTATGTAAACTCCGGCGGTGATAAGGCGCTCGAAGGAGCGGTAATCGGCAAGACCCTGAACGTATTCCCGATGTTCGGTACGCCTTATACGGTTGAAGTGGAAGAAGGAAAAGGCGGACATGGCGGCGGTGATCCAGTATTGCTTAATGACTTGTTCGGTGTACCGAAGGAGGATCCGTTCCGTCGCGCAGCCAACCATGTAGATGGAGCGAAGTCGATTCTGACGGGTATTGCGGCTAACCGTTCCATTCAGACTGGGCTCGCGGTCGCGGTAGACACGCTGGTGAACATCGAACAATCCTAAGAGGAGGAAAGATCTTGAAGCCATTCCTGGACGAAAACTTTCTGCTAGCAAACGAAACGGCGATCCGGCTTTATCATGACTATGCCAAAGATATGCCGATCATTGACTATCATTGCCATTTGAGCCCACAACAAATATATGACAATACCAGCTTTTCCACCATTACTGAAGCATGGCTCTATGGCGATCATTACAAATGGCGGGCGATGCGCGCGAACGGGGTAGAGGAGCATCTGGTGACGGGCGGCGACGGCGCCACGGATTACGACCGCTTCTTGGCTTGGGCGGGGACTGTCCCGCAGACGATCGGCAATCCGCTGTATCATTGGTCGCATCTCGAGCTGCGGCGCTTCTTCGGCGTAGAAGAGCTTATCAATGAAACGAATGCGCCTATTATTTGGGAGAAGGTCAATGCGAAGCTTGCAACTGGACAATTCAAAGCGCGCGATTTGATCCGTATTTCCGGTGTCGAAGTCATCTGTACGACTGACGATCCAATCGATTCGCTAGAATATCATCGCCAGATCAAGGAGCTGGAGGATTTTGATACATTAGTCCTGCCTTCGTTCCGTCCAGATAAAGCGCTGGAGATCAACCGTCAGACCTTTCTTGGCTGGATAGAGGCGCTTGGGCAAGTAACAGGCGGCGCTATTACGGATTATGCGGCACTTCTGTCGGCGCTTGAATCGCGGATTCGTTTCTTCCACGAAGTGGGCTGCCGCGTATCGGATCATGCATTTGACTATGTGCCTTATGCACAAACCACGCAAGAAGAGGCAGCTGCGATCTTCTCGAAGGCGCTTCGCGGCGAAACCGTTACGCTGGATGAGGAGAAGGAGTATAAGACGTTTACGTTCCTCTTTATGGGCAGACTGTACGCAGAGCTCGGCTGGGCGATGCAGCTTCATATCAATGCATCTAGGAACAATAATAGCCGTATGTTCGGCAAGCTTGGACCGGATACTGGTTACGATTCCATCGGCGACAGTCCGGTAGCGGGTCCGCTGACAAGTCTGCTTAATGCGCTTGACGGCAGTGATTCATTGCCTCGTACGATTCTTTATTCGTTGAATGCCCGGGACAATGAAGTCATTGCGGCGCTTATGGGCAGCTTCCAGGGAGGCGGCGTGCCAGGCAAGCTGCAGCTCGGCTCGGCTTGGTGGTTCAACGATACCAAAAACGGTATGCTGGAGCAGATGAACTCGCTTGCGAACTTCGGTTTGCTGAGCCGGTTTGTCGGGATGTTGACCGATTCCCGCAGCTTCCTTTCGTATACGCGTCACGAATATTTCCGCCGACTGTTATGCAATCTGTTAGGCGAATGGGCGGAGAACGGCGAAGCGCCGAACGATCTCGAGCTGCTTGGCTCCATTGTCGAGAATATATCGTATCGCAACGCGAAGCAGTATTTTGGTTTCTGAATGACAAGATAGGTATGCCACATATCTTTACTTGAAAACAGCGTCTTCCGATAGAACGTCCTTTAGGACGGACTTCGGAAGACGCTGTTGGTATACCTAAGCATTTGCGGAACAGCTACATTGGCGGCGATGCAGAACCATTCTCCTTGCGCGAGCACTTTGCCTACCAAATAAAAAGCGAAGCCTCCTATAAGCTCAAAGGCTATAAATTCCTTCCACTTCCATGCGGGTACAACTAAGATTACATATTCGTCATACCTCGCAAGCCCCATTCTCCGCCTCATGATCGCGGTGTGCCCCCTCCTCTGCCGACTATTACCGTAATTATCGTATGCAGAGGGACAACTCGTGAATGCTATTCAATTTCAAGCAGTGCCTTGGTTAAGATAGAAGCCATCTCTTCGATATGCCACCGTTCTGTAACAAGCGGTGGCATTAATCGGATCGTCGATCCGCCTGTAACATTAATAAGCAGACCCAGCTCGAGACAACGGGAAACCAGCTTTGGCGCCATTCCCTCTGGCAGGTCAAAGGCGACGAGCAATCCTAGACCCCGCGCGTTACGCAGCAGTCCGCGTGCTTCAAGTGAGCGGAGAATGCCTAACAAATAGTCGCCTAGTCGTGCTGCGTTACCTGTTAAGCCGCGGTCGAGCAGCTCGCGAACGACGGCATAACCAGCGGCCATGCCGAGCGGCTGGCCGATATAAGTGCCGCCTTGATCGCCAGGCTCGAAGAGATCGAATTTGTCAGTAGCGAGCGCAGCGGATAGCGGATAACCGCCGCCGATTGCTTTGCCCAGCGTCATAATATCGGGTTTAATACCGAAATGTTCATAGGCGAATAGCTTGCCCGTGCGTCCCAGTCCAGTCTGAACTTCGTCAAAGATAAGGGCAATGCCGTACATATCGCAAATTTTGCGTATTCCGAATAGGTAAGCCTCGTCGACGGCATGAACGCCGCCTTCGCCCTGAACGAGCTCCAACATGATTGCACAGGTCCGATTGGAGACAGCGGCGAAACATGCGTCGAGATCCCCCAGCGGGACATGAATAAAGCCGGGCACTTTCGGTTCGAATAGGGATTCCCATTGCGACTTGCCCGTTGCGGACATCATGGCCAGTGTTCGTCCATGGAAGCTGTTGTTTAATGTAATGATTTCGTATGCGCCATCCAAATGGATCGCACCGTGTTTACGAGCGAGCTTAACTGCACATTCGTTCGCTTCGGCACCTGTGCTGGCGAAAAATACTTTATCCATCCCGCTAATATCGGTTAACAACTCGGCAAATCGAATCATCGGCTCATTATAATAGGCGGGACTAGCGAGCACCAGCTTGCTGGATTGCTCCGCGAGAGCTTGCCGAAGCACCTCCGGACTATGGCCTAGTGCGTTAACCGCCCATCCGCCAACGAAATCGAGGTAGGTTCTTCCTTCCGCATCTTTTATATACATGCCTTGTCCGGATTCCATTACAACTGCCGGACGATTGGCGGTAAATAACAAATGTTGGCGTGCTGTCCGGAGAAGCGTGTTTGTCTTACTGCCTGCCGCTAACGTTGTGGACGATAAAACTTGTTTCACAATGGTTACCTCCCTGTACATGCTATGCATGCTGGACTTGGGTGTTGTAGTGCTTGAAGTTGTAGCTGCTTTGTGTTTCGCTCAGTTGTTGCCTTAGTTTCTTATAGTGTATAAATATACACTTATAGTTATAAATATTCAATTGATTCATAGAAAATTTATTTCTGTTGTGCTTCAACACGAGAAAACAGACCTCAGACTCCACGGTTTGGTGGAATTTGAGGTCTGTTTGATAGGATTAAAAATTTGATTTTGATTAGATTAACCTTCAAAAACAAATGTAACGTCGTCCGTAATTGTCCAAGAGCCGACAGGGATGACTTCGTATTCGACGCCGGTCACGAGCTTGCCGCCATTCTGGAGTTCAAATGTGCCTTCGACACCTTTGCGTGTCTGAACTTTGTATTGTGCAGTCAAAGTGGATCCGTCGGAGCCGTTTAACTGGATGGAGCGGTATGCGAACAGCTCATCTCCTGGATCAACGTCGAGCTTGACGGATAGCGTCGTCTCGTTCACAGCATCAACTGCTGCAATCGTTAGCGGCTCGAATGCGGATGCAACAAAGGATGCATGCTCGATATCGAACCAATCCGATGTCAATTCATAACGGACACCAGGTTGCAGCGTCGTACCTTGCGGCAAACGGAATTTGGGCTCTTGTTTTCCGTCTGTAGATTGCGTGAATCCGACATACGAAACCTCGATCGGCGCGCCGCCAGCTGGTGTCAAAGTCGCTTTGCGCGTAGCCAGGGATGAAATAATCGTGACTGGCTTGCCGTTTAGGCGGTTAGCTTCATCAAGGATAGCTGCGTTAGCGCCTCTGCCGCCGGCGTATGCGGAGATGATGTAGCCATAGTCGATGACGCCTTCCTCGCGGAGGGAACTCGCTTCTATTGTATCGGCTGTAACTTGGCGAACTTCACGAAGCGGGATTCGCACGTCGCTTGCTGTTATGTCGAAGGTTTGTCCTTTGTAATCCAACGAATACGCGGCGTCCTTCATCGTCTGCACGGGTACGATATACGTTGCGTAGGATCCGGTCTTCAGCCGCGGTTGGTTCACGAGCTGGAGGCTCCCGCTGAACTTGAAGTTAGCGGAGGCTGCCGCCGTGGTTTCGTCATCGATTGTTAGCGGCGCGTCAAACTGGACTTCAAACGTCATGATGTTAAGGGCTTTGATCGATACGATCCGGGCATTCTCGGAACGGATCGACTGCTCGGCAGTGGCTAACAATTCGGCCGTATCGCCGCGTGTTACACCACCTGCGCCGCTGATGGACAGTTGTTCCATCCAATAAGCAATAGACTTGGCATCGCGTTGCAACGCTTTGGCGATCATCGATGTCATCGTCTGAATGTCTGCCGGCGCATTGGGAGATGCGTTGTCCGAAGCCGCAAGGAGTCCGTGCCCAATCGCCAATGTCATATAGGCGTCGTACCAATTGCGACCTGTCGATTGCGAAGAGGGTTCGTTATCGAGCTCGAGCGCCAGCAATACCATTTTGATCAGCTCAGCGTTCGTGACGAGATTGTTTGGACGAATGTCGTTATTCCCATAACCCTGAAGGACGCCTTTGTCGACGAGATGCGCGATTGCATTAGCTTGGGACATGGGGAGGGAAGCGACAGCCGTGGTCTGCAGGCTTGACTGAGCGAGTAGAGCATTGGCAGATGTCGTGATTGGGGCAGTAGTTGCAGCATGTGCAGCAGCCGGCAATGCTCCCCCGCTAAGCATAGCGGCAAGAAGTGCGATCGCAATGGCTTTTTGGCCGGGAGCTAGCTTGGAAGGTCTAGTGTGTTTATGGGTAAGGCTATTCTGTACGTTTTTCTGTTCTGTCATGTTCGTTACCTCCTGAGCTTTGTGGTGGACGATAGCTACATGAACAGCATAATCCTCGTTTCTAAACGGGTGGATAATAAAAGATAAACATTTTATAAACAGGCAGTAAACAATATGCAAATAAGTTGGTTGGAGGGAGACTGTCTAAACATTAAACCGGTAACCGGCGCCCCACACCGTTTCGATGAATTGCGGATTGGACGGGTCCGCTTCAATTTTCTCGCGGATGCGGGAGATATGGACGGTCACCGTGGCGATATCTCCATTCGCGTCGAACCCCCAAATCCGCTCGAACAACTCATCCTTGCCGAACACGCGATTGGGATTGGATGCAAGGAATAGGAGGACGTCATACTCCCTTGCTGTCATCAAAATCTCTCGTTCGCGCACGAACACCCGGCGTGCAGCTTTGTGAATGGACAGCTCACGAATGGCGATACGTTCCGTATTCGGCGTTCCCGCGCCGCCGCCTGTGAACCGTTCATAACGAGCCAGATGAGCCTTCGCTCGAGCGACCAGCTCGTTGGGACTGAAGGGCTTCGTAACAAAGTCGTCCGCACCAAGCCCGAAGCCACGTATCTTGTCGATTTCCTCTTTCTTGGCAGAAACGATCAGAAGGGGGATATCCAGCTTGTCGCGGATTTGTTTGCAGATGTCAAAGCCGTCCATGCCAGGCAACTGCAAATCAATGATGACTAACGAAAAAGTACCGGTTAGCGCTTGTGCCAAACCTTCGTTGCCATCACCGGATATCGAAACGTCGAAGTCGTGAAGCTGGAAGTAATCCCGTTGCAGCTCTGCGATATAAACATCGTCCTCAATGATTAATATTCGTTTCATGCCTGAGCGCTCCTCGTTGATGGATAATTATCTAGGGGGAGCTCCAGAATAAGAACAGTCCCCGCGCCTAGCTCAGATTCGGCCTTGATCGTGCCACCATGACCCTCCATAATTCCTCTTGCGATTGCAAGCCCAAGTCCGCTTCCCTGCGTGCCCAGACTTCTTGAAGCTTCTCCTCGATAAAATCTTTCGAAAATATGGGGAAGCGTCTCCGCGTCAATCCCAGGGCCGTTGTCCCGAACAGTGACAACAGCATATCCATTTCGTTCATCCATGCCTATGGTAAGTACTTTAGGATGTTCTTTCATAAATTTTAAGCCGTTATCCACCAAGTTAATGATGACCCGGCGAAGCTTCTCGCGATCGGCAAGAACGATTAGCGGACGGTTAGATGACGTTTCCCATATGAGGTCGACGTTATGTCGTTCCAGCTCAATGGTCATTTCGCCTAAAGTATGATTAAGGAATGCAATGAGCTCGGTTTTCTCGAACGAATAGGGTTCCTTGTTCATGTCCAGCTTCGAGAAGTAGAGCAGCTCATCTACCAGTCGCTCCATGTCTGAAGCTCTTGTATGAATGGCGCCCACATAACGTTGTAGCTTCTCCTCCGTATTCGTAACGCCATCGCGAATCCCTTCGGCATACCCTTTGATCGTCGTGATCGGCGTCCGGAGATCATGTGAGATGTTGGAGATAAGTCCTTTGCGGTTTTCTTCGTATCTGAGCTGAAGCTGAATGGATTCATTCAACCGCTCTCGCATGGCCTCGAAGCTCATGACAAGCTGTCCGACTTCATCTCCTGATTGTGGTTTAAGCTCATATGATAAGTTGCCCTCTTTAATCAATTCGGCAGACCGCCTTAGCTCGTCGAGCGGCTTGACGATCATACGCGTCACGTACCGATATAGCAGCAAACCCGTCAGAAGGAGCACTGCGACAAACACGACGATCAGAATCGGCAGCAGCGTCCGTACGATCTCAGCGAAGGGACTGCGTTCGCGAAGGACATAGATGCTTCCCTTGCCGTCTGGAGGCGTATCGGGAAACACGAAGTCGAACTTAGCATAGGAGAAGAAGCGGCTCCCCAAATTCATCGTGTTGCGAATGGAGTAATTACCCATCTCATAAGAGGGGAGCAGCGATGATAGCTTTTCCTCGGCAAGGGTTGGCGTGGCATATACGATGCGGTCATTCTCCCGGACGACCAGGCTGGCTTGTACCATTTTGAGCTGGATGTCGTAGCTCTCCAGCAGTTCCGCGCTGCGGAGCTGGGCAGGGTCGTGCTTGGCTAAATATTTGAGTTCCAGGAAGATGTTCTCCTCCTCGTCGGACAAGGGATGGAGCGAATAATGGATGCGATAAAAGCTGCTAATGCTGCGAAAATCTCCAGTGACGGCTACCGATAGCAGATAAGCGGCACTGACGAACAAGATGACTGAAACGATGACGACAGCAGAAAAAGACAGCAGCAATCGGAATCGGATGGACATTGGCGGTAAACCTCCTTGGCAGAGGATGGGTTTAATAGGTGCGAGAGTATCGTTTTGTTCGCCATTGTCGCATAGAAGCTTCTCAGATGCAACAATGTAGGGGGATAAGGATGGAATGATAGGCCGATACCTAGTCGAGTATGCGAAATAATAAGCCCCACAGACCATTCATCTGTGGGGCTTAACTTTCTACTTGCGAGTATAAACGAGAGGGTTGAGATGGCTTGCAGCAAGGTCACCTGCACGAAGCCCAGGGAACCATTGCTCCATATCGTGTTCCTGGGCTTTACTTGCAGGCTTGGAGATACGTTCACCATCTGCATAATAGATAACGGTCATGACTTTACGCATGTGATCGGTAGGATTGCCTGGGGCGCTGTGAATGGTCCATCCTGCATGGAACGTTGCATCGCCTGCAGCCATTGCACCGTAGTTAACCTGCTGTATGCCGCGTGCCTCAATGAACTGGCCTAGAGTGCGATGCGACTCGTCCGATATTTCTTGCCTGCTTACGTAGCCGAGCTTATGGGTGCCGGAAGCGAAATTCATCGTACCAACCTCTGCCGAAATCGGGACCAGCGGCATCCACATCGTAATGGTGTTATTCGTGTCGAGCGGCCAATAGATTTGATCTTGATGCCATGGCGTATGGCCGCCTCCGGGCTCCTTGAACAAAGCTTGGTCATGATAGATTCGCACGCTGTCTACGCCCATGAGGTCTGCTGCGATTTTCGCGAACCTCCGAGCCGTTACGAACTTCCGCACCTCTTCGCTCTTTGTCCATACGTTTCCGATTTGGATGAATGCCTTCCCATACGTATCACGTTCCGAAACCGGCTTGTTTTGATAGTTGAGCTTCATCACCCAATCCGTTATATGATTTTCAAATTCTTGTATCGCAGGTTGACTAACCAAGTTTGTCAAAAAGATATGACCATCCTCTCCGAATTTCTGTATCTGATCTTCTGTCAACGTATAGTCAAGCGAAAGCTCATTTTGATTATTTGTCATGTCTAATCCCGCCTTATCCAATTTATTTGGTTGCTGTGCTCACTTAACTATACGATAATACAGGTATATTTGGCTTTGTCATGAACAACTGTAAAGTTGTCAAAAAGTACTGGAGTAGAAGCGAGGTTATGATGGAGAAATTAGAAAAATGGCTTAGGCAGCATCCTATCGTGCCATACATTCGAGAAAGTGACTTGGCGGTACGTCATCCGTGGAGGATGCCTATTCGACGCTTGTTGGACTATTTGATCATTTACATTCAAGAGGGTGAATGTTTATTTGTGGTAGATGGAGAGGAGATTCTCTTCGGCGCGGGCGAAGTGGCAATTATTCAACCGAACAGTCTACATACGTTGGAAGGCATGACAGCAACGATTACTCCATATGCTCATCTCGACCTGTTCTATCAGGAAACCAGGGAGCAAAGTTTTCCGACCCGTGCCGGGCAAGTAGATCTCGAGCCGTATTCCCACTTGATCCAGCCTAGATTGGACGAAATTCTAGGCGTATCCATACCGGTTAAGATTCCTAATAATCTTGCTCTTCGTTTGCGCGATCCCTTTTTAAAGGCGGTCGAATGCTGGTCCAATCATACTCCGCTCATGGAGCTGAGAGCGCAACATGCAATGACTGAGGTCTGTCTCCATCTCTTACACCATTACATCGGTGACATCGAAGAGCCGCAAACGCAGGCTCAGACGCTTAACTGGATAACCTCATATTTCTCCTACCGCTTGAATGAGCCGATTTCTGTGCCCGATATGGCACGGAGAGCGAACTTGTCCATTTCTCGATTTCATACACTGTTCAAAAGGTATTACCATATGACGCCGCACCAGTATTTGCTTGATATGCGTATTCAGCATGCCTGCGAGCTCCTTAGGGGGACGGAGTACACATTGGAGCAAATCGCCTTCTATTGCGGCTTCGCGGATATTCATCACTTCTCGAAGGCGTTCAAAAACAAGATAAGAGCTTCTCCCGGCCGTTATCGCTCGGCTAAGTAAGCATGCCAAAAAGCGGCAGACGCCCCTTGGCTTCCATGATGTCGATTTCGCCGGATGCCGGCCAATGTCCGTAGGCCTGCTCCTGCGGCAGCAACCAGATGGCGGGCCAGATGTCGTCGCCTACTGGCAGCTTGGCGCGCACGATCAGCTTGCCGTACGTAAACGACATGTGATCCTTCGTGTCGATCCTCGCCGAAGTGTAAGCAAAGTTTCTACCGTCAGCCAGACGGATCGTCTCCCGGAGAGCGCAAAGATTAAACTCATTGCTGTCGATAGTGGATTTTCAATCCGTAAAAACCGTTTCTGAATTTTCATTCATATGTGCAGTATAATAGCTTAGTTTCTTATCCTCAGATTCTTTCAAATTACCATGCGTGTATAAAAAACAGTTTCACTCTTCATATACCCTCACTTCTTCTGCGTGTCATCGTAGTACTGTGCACTACTCCAAAGAAAATAAAGATAAAAACTGTGACCCGATCAAATAATAAAAAACTGTACCTTTTTATTTATCTGAATGAGGTTTAACATAAGTACAATTAATTTATTTTCTGAAGGAGATGGTTGTTATCTTTACAGGTCTGTCTGCATTTCCGCTAACTCCAATGAATGAGACTGGAGTAGATGAAATGACTCTCATACAGTTGTTCAAACGTCTAACTCAAGCGAAAGTAGATTCCATTGGAGTTTTGGGATCAACTGGTAATTATATTTATCTCAACAGAGAAGAACGTCTGCGTGTTGCTCAACTCTCAATTGAGCATGCCGAAGGAATACCAACAATCATTGGGATTAGTGCTTTACGTACACGAGATGTTCTCCAGTTAGCCGAAGATGCTCAAAAGGCAGGGGCGAATGCTGTACTCTTAGCACCTGTTTCCTATCAACAACTAACCGAAGACGAAGTGTTCTCCCTATATGAGACTGTAACAAGCTCTCTTTCAGTACCTTTATGTGTCTATGATAACCCTGGTACCTATTTAGCCCCCAAATGAACTTGGACAGTAAACCCCTTATTCCGATACAATGAAATCAGTCGGAGGGGAAAGCAATGGAGAGAAGAAGGTTTGATCTGAATTTCAAGAAGATGGTTGTAGCAAAAGGGAAAGAAATTGGTAATATGACCGCTGCTGCACGGCAGCATGAAATCGATCCGAAGATGGTACTACGCTGGGCGAGACAGCTTGAGCGTAAAGATCTTGATCAACTAGACGATACAGCTTTGAAGCAGCCAACGTTCATTCCCTCAGCAGCCGACTTCGCTGCCCTAGAGAAGGAACATGAGAAACTCAAGAAGCTTTATGCAGAGCAGGCGCTAGAGAGGGAGATCCTCCGTGACCTGTTAAAAAAAACGAACCCGCACTTGCGGATAAAATAGCGATTGCGCAGAAATATATCTGCCAGGGGCATTCGATCAGCCTTGTGCTGCGCTTTGTGGGAGTAGAGCGATCCACTTACTATACACATGTGGTTCGAACAAATCAGCAACCTGAACAATACCATAGGAGCGGTCGCCCCGCACCTGGATACTCATATACGCAAGACAACAAACGAATCAGTGACGAGCAAATCTGTGAATGGATCATGGAGTTATTAGCCGATGAGTATACGTCCGTTTATGGCTACCGTAAGCTGACAAAGCTGTTAAAACGCCAGCACGGACTTGTCATCAACAAGAAGAAAGTCTACCGACTGTGCAAGAAGATGAATGTGCTGCGGCCTCAGCGAGCGCTGAAAGTCAAGTACCCTAAGAGGCTGGCGAACAATAGAACGATTACCGGTTCCAATCAGTTGTGGGAGACGGATATTAAGTATGGTTGGATTTCAGGTGAACAGCGTTTCTTCTTTCTCATGAGCATCATCGATGTGTTCGACCGAGCCATCGTTACGTATCACCTCGGTTTGTCCTGCGAAGCCAAAGACCTTGTCCAGATCACGCAAGAGGCGCTCATGAAGCGCCAACTCTTTGGCAAGGCGAGTGGGCCAGTCATACGATCAGACAATGGACCACAGTTCATAAGCCATCGATTTGCGGAGGCCTGCGAACAATTCAAGATTATTCACGAGCGCATACCACCGAAGACTCCGAATAAAAATGCGCATATCGAATCTTTCCATGCCATTCTAGAATCCGAATGCTATCAGCGATACGAATTTGAAAGCTATCAACATGCCTATGAAGTCGTGACCGGCTTTATCCACAACTACAACCATGATCGCATTCATGGCAGCATCTACGATATGTCACCCTACGAATATATGGATGCAATTAAGCTTGGCATTGCAAAGCCTAAGGAAATCAAAGTGTGAGTCGATGAATAACGAAAATCGAAGCAACCCTAAGCAATTCTATGCAATCAATCGAATAAGAGGTGCACTGTCCATTATTCGGGGGTTAAACCGGTACAACCAATTTCCGATTCAGTGATAATTTACACGGGCGAATTGCGCAATTACAAAATGTTCAGTCCATAAAACTACCAGGAACTCCAGATGCGGACTCTGCTAAAAAGAGAGTAGAAAGTCTACGTGCTCAAATACCGACAGATGTTACATTAGGAATTAGTGGCGATCCGTATGGTACCATTGGCTTAAATGCTGGCTGCGATGCTTGGTATTCTGCACTAGGTGGTCTATTTCCTGAAATATGTTTAAAAATAACCCGTCTAGCGCTTGCTGGGCGTTCAGTCGAAGCCGAGACACAATCAGACTATTTGGAGCCTCTTTGGAAGTTGTTTCAAAAACATGGTAGTTTGCGCGTCGTTGCTACAATTGCGGAGATACTTGACCTGACCAACAATCCGAGTCTCCCCTTGCCGCTAAAAAGTTTAGATGGTGACGCTCGACAAGAATTAGGAAGTATCCTTAATAAATTGCAGCTCGAATTTCCAATAAGCTAAAGTTTGTTACTAAAGTTGTCTTATCGTCAGACGCAATGACAACCCTCCTCTGCCTGCTAAGTGCCCGCTGACCTAACAAGTTAGTGGGTTATTGGCACTTCCACCTATTTCGCAATATGGATCTGATGTTCGTTATCATCGTACTGTGCAATAATCGCCATGACTCTCGATACAAAATTCATTAAGCTAAATGGCAGATTATTGGAATATGTTGTATAATGATCGAACCTGAAAATAACCTTTAAGGGGGCTGGAAATGCGCTTATTGTCTGTTTTCTTACTGGTACTTTTTTTAGCTGGTTGTACTCATGATAAGTTTCCTTATCCAGAACTTTTACCAACACAGGATGGAAAATATTCAATACTATATATACGGGAAGAAGGTGACGGTTCACTAAAAGAACCCGATTTTCTTTCAGAGCCGGATATTCAAGGTATCCTGTCTAATGCAACTCTGACATCTTCAAGCAAAACAAACATAAAAGAAATATACCCAAAGCTTAACCTCGAAACTGTACCAATCGTTGTAATAATGGATAACAATGAGGTCTTACTGAAAACAAGCGATCTTCATAAAGCACAACAGTTTTTGACCTCATTTGCCAAAAAGTAGCCGAAGTATATGTGTTTGATAGCACATATACAAAAGGTTCTTGTACGAAAGAAAGATGATATCATTCCGCTATCGGGAGTTCAATTCACCGCCATATGAAAGAGGCGGTTTTTTTATTCCTCTCCGTCGCAATATGATTCGATTGCGTCAGCTCGTCGAACAGTTCACCACTTCATTAATAGAGCAATAAAAGGTTCGCTGTTCCAGAATCTATTCACGATTTCTTGAAGAGCTACCATGTATTTTCTGGTTTAGTCCTGAAAAACTCGACTATCGAGAGATACGATTTCGATATCGTCATAGTCGTACAGATCTTCGTCCCAATCAGTTCCTTGTACCATTCGATTGCTTCCTCAAGGGTGTATGCCATAGCCGAAAAACGCGGACATCCTTCAATCCTATTTCATCAACAACCCGTAATTCTTCCATTCTTCATCTCCCTTTCAAATTCGCTATATGGTTCTGATGTTCGTTATCGTCGGACTGAGCGGAGTTTACCTGAATGGTGACCAAGACTTGAAATTAGCAACCTATTCAAGAAAGTGTTCGTCTGATTATATCGAGGTGATATTAATGACGAAAATGAATAGTTTCATCATAATGTTAGTTTTAGTAGTGAGCATGATTTTTGCAGGCTGTACAAAGGCAAATACTGAGTCTGAACCCATACACACTGAACCAACTTCGACGAATACTTTTACAAATGAACAATCAGATTCAAACAGTAATAAAAATCAATCTGATTTAGTCGGTTCCTTTAAGGTAGAAACCTTAGGTTCCGATACTAAAATAACTTATACTTTCAAAAATCAAAGCGAAAAAATAGTGACTGTTATTGGCGGAGCAAGATATAAGTTGTTGAAAGACAACAAGGTAGTAGACGAAGGTGGGGTTCCAATAAAAGACTACATAGATTTGGAGCCTGGTCAAGACTATACAGATTTAAAGACATTTTCGAAATTGGAGCCTGGCTCATACTCAATACATGTGGATTGGAACAAAACCATTGTTTCTACTGAATTTGTTCAAAACTAAAAATCGTTAAGCTAAGGGTGAACTTTAGTCTAATAAACAGCGGCAGTCTACGACTTTATTTCCAAGTCTGTGACTGCCGCCATTTTATTTAGGGAGCCAGTCTACGACTTTATTTTGCTCGAACAACAAACACTTTTTTTCTCTTTTTAAGTTTGAAAATGTGTGATATTATAAAAAACGAACGAAAACATACATTATCGATACGTAATCACTGCGGTGTGTTTGTATCGAACGAACCTTGAGGAGGCAATTATTAATGGATATTCGTCATACGACTAACCCTACAGATGTGAAGCAATATGATACGGAGAGACTGCGTCAGGAGTTCCTGATCGAAAGTCTGTTCGTGCCTGGCGAGCTTAAGATGACTTATACGCACTACGATCGTATGATTGTTGGCGGCGCTCAACCGGCTGGCGAAGAGCTTAAGCTGGAAGCGGGATCGGATCTGCGTACCGATTATTTCTTGGAGCGTCGCGAGATCGGTTTCCTGAGTATTGGCGGACCAGCGATCATTACGGTAGAGGGCGAAGCTTACGAGCTGGATAAGCTCGATGTGCTGTATGTAGGCAAAGGCAAACAAAACGTAACAATAGCAAGCAAGGATTCTTCGAACCCGGCGAAGCTGTACTTCTGTTCCGCACTGGCGCATGCTGAGCTGCCTACGCGCAAGATGACGCGTGAAGAAGCGAACCCGACTAACCTGGGCAGTCAAGAAACATCCAATGAACGTGTACTGTACAAATACATTCATGCCGATGGCATTCAAAGCTGCCAGTTGATGCTGGGTGTAACGAGCCTGCAGACAGGCAGTGTCTGGAACACGATGCCGTCCCATGTGCATGACCGCCGCATGGAAGCTTATCTGTACTTCGATATGGCTCCAGAAACACGTATCTTCCATATGATGGGTGAGCCATCCCAGACGCGTCATCTGGTCGTGTCGAACGAGCAAGCGATTATCTCGCCTCCTTGGTCGATTCACTCCGGAGTTGGTACAAGCAACTACACGTTCTGCTGGTCGATGGCAGGCGAGAACTACACATTTACAGATATGGATGTTGTCCCTGCCAGCGGGCTGAAGTAGAATAGCTCCATGAAGCATTAATGGAGGAGGACTACCATGCTAGCGGCAGAACGCCATCGGAAAATAATCGAGAAACTAGGCGACAACGGCGCCGTCAAGGTGTCGGAGCTAAGCGAGTTGTTCTCTGTCACGGAGAAGACGATTCGCGAGGATCTGGAGAAGCTTGAGGAGAAAGGTCTTCTCAAGCGGACACACGGCGGAGCGGTGCTCGAGCAAGGCGGCGAAGACAGCCTGCTGCCGCTCCAATTCCCTAATGCGAAGCATCAAGCGGAGAAAGCGGCAATCGCTGCGCTCGCCCTTGACTGTATCGAGCCGAACGACATTATCGCACTCGATGCAGGCAGCTCGACACTGGAGCTGGCAAGACAGCTCCCCAATATCCCGCTTACGGTTCTGACAAACGATCTGCTTATTATCAGGGAACTTACGATGAAGGATGCGATCCGACTTGTAGTGCCAGGTGGCTATCGGCATAACAATCTGCTGATCGGCGGCGAATCGCAGGAGTGGATTAACCGGCTTAACGTTCACAAGCTGTTTCTGTCGACAACGGGCATTCATCCCGAGTACGGACTGACCATCTTCACCGAAGAACTGGCCAAGCTCAAGCGATTATATATGGACAATGCCAAACAATCGTATGTATTAGCTGATCACAGCAAGTTCGACAGAGGCGCGCTTATTACATATGCGTCGTTAGATGACATACATTGCATGATTACGGATAACGGAATTTCTCCCGAGGTGGAGGCTAAATATACATCGCTTGGTTTGACCATCATGAAGGCGGAAATCTCGCCAAGCGGAAGGAAAACGAAAGGGAAGGTGTAGGGATGGGTTACTTCGATCTAACAGGCAAAAAAGCAATCGTAACCGGTGCCGGCCGCGGTCTCGGCGAAGCTATTGCGCTTGGCCTTGCCAAGGCAGGAGCCGATGTGGCGCTGGTTACGAACCGGACGCCTGCGGACAAGTCCGCCGCTGCAATAGCCGAGATGGGACGCAAAGCGATCACGATTCAGGCAGACGTGGCGGATCGCTCCAAGCTTCCGGGCATCGTGGAGCGTACGGTAGACGAGCTCGGCGGCGTTGATATTTTGGTCAACAATGCGGGCATCATTCGCAGAACGCCGGCAGTTGATCACAGCTATGATGATTGGCAGGACGTATTGGACGTCAACCTCAATTCGGTATTCGTCCTCTGCCAGCTTGCTGGCAGACATATGATACAGCAAGGCTCCGGCAAAATCATCAATATCGCATCCATGCTCTCCTATCAGGGCGGTATCACCGTGCCTGGTTACGCGTCGAGCAAACACGCCGTAGCTGGTCTTACGAAGGCGCTAGCCAACGAGTGGGCCGCTAAAGGGCTTCAAGTCAACGCCATCGCGCCGGGCTATATGAGCACGGACAATACAGAAGCGCTGCGCGAGGATCCTGTTCGCAGCACGCAAATTCTGCAGCGTATTCCAGCCGGACGCTGGGGCACATCCGAGGATCTGGTCGGACCGGCCGTGTTCCTGTCCTCGCAGGCTTCCGATTACATGAACGGACACATCCTTGCCGTCGATGGCGGTTGGTTGGTTCGATAATCGGATAACACCGGTTAACACATCAAAAAAACCAAGCGGAGTTCTGCTTGGTTTTTTTGGTGTACCGATTATTATTTAACTCAACTTTCGCAGCTTGAAATTGGCAAATAAGCCTTGATGTAGCTAGGTAAATCGGCAATCCAATTCTGGAGTTGACGATGAATCAGTTTTGAGATTCTCTTTCCTGCCTTTGCAGCAATTTCGTTCATCATTTCAACCAGTTGTTGAAGCGCAACCACCCAATCCATCGTGCCCACTTCGTCGCACAACAAATAGAACAGACCTCCAATGGTTCGTTGGTCTGTGCTCTGGCGATGCTGCCAGGCAAGTAAGATGTAACGAGCGAATACGATCGTTGTGTGGCTAATGAGCAGATCATAAGATCGGCCTTGAAACTCCTTTTGCAGTCGCAGCAAGGATTTGGCGCACTTAAAAAAGACTTCAATTTCCCAACGCATTCTGTAAATCCGAATGATGTCCGAAGCAGATAACGTAAGATCGGTAGAGAGGATCGCCAGCCATTCCTTCTTCTTGGATCGATGACGAACGAATACAACAGTGACCGGAATCCCCGGGGCTAGTTCTGTTCGAATCTGGCGAAGGATGTTTCGGTTCTTCCCTTCGATACGTGCCGCCATTGCATAGAGCGAATCCAGGCAAAGGCGTTTCCCATCCACCAGATATCGCTTTTTATCATTTTTGACCATGCCAATGACGTCGAGCTTGCGATCACGCATCTCTTGAATCAGCGGCGCGTGAGTGAACCAGCTATCCATGAGCACATAAGATGCAGACATACCGGCAGCAATAGCGCGATCTAGCATGAATGTGATGTTTACAGGAGCACTTTGCATCGCTTCTTTTCGACGCTTGTAACCGGACGAGCGTTTATCGATTCCGTCCGCAATCCCATTAATGCTAGAGTTGTTCGAGCTAAGAAGCGAGAAGTCAACCGGAACGAAGGAGTGTCCATCCGTCCAGCCCATGGTTAGCAGGCGAAAACCCTTGTAGTACGCCCCAGTGGCATGATCTTTGAAGCGTGCTAGCATCTCGACAGCCTTGCTTCGGTTACGTTCAAACATCGAGTCGTCAAAGATGAACGCTGTCTCGCGTGCGTCAGAGGTTAGGTTCTCCATTCGATGAACGGTCTCGCGACTCAGTAGCGTTAAAAAGCGGCGCCAAGCATATCCGCTGTGATTGAGAAAGCGATACACCGCATCTTTACCCGGATAATTCGTACCTCTATGGCTCTCGAGTAGACGAAACCAGTTCTTCTGTTGAAACAGCAGCACAAAAATGATTCGGAATAATGTCGCACAGGTGAAGCCGAATTTCTTCTTAAAGCCCGCGTTATTCAGATGCTTGACCACTTTAAGTTCCTGAAAAGCTGATTTTATCTCGTTTGGTAGTTGATCGAATGGCTGATTTTGCTCTATCATAGAGAAGACACCTCTTCTGTGTGGTAGTGATTGGTCGCACTTTCACTTTACCAAACAAAGCGGTGTTTTTCTATTTTCAAGCCAGGTATCTCATACGCCCCAAATATAGATGACGTATGGGCTTAAGCTGATTTATTAGGTGCGAAAGTTGAGTATTTAACTTGTTGTTTGGATCTTTTTTTCTTGATTCTGGCCACAAAATACACGATAAATACAATGAAAATAA
The DNA here is from genome assembly GCF_054483835.1 of Paenibacillus sp. strain BS8-2. Taxonomy (NCBI): domain Bacteria; kingdom Bacillati; phylum Bacillota; class Bacilli; order Caryophanales; family Paenibacillaceae; genus Paenibacillus; species Paenibacillus sp. strain BS8-2. Next base: position 6,009,120 of record NZ_CM137010.1, on the reverse strand, counting down.
GAGTGGAAAATACAACGTTAGCAATCGAAACCGTATGCCCCGTTACCCAATCCATAATCAGAGCGCCTCCAGAACTTATTGCCAACAAGATACCAATCATGATCCAGGCTCGTGAATTCAAGAAACAGTTCCTCCAAAGATAGGTGAGTTTAATCAAATTAATTCATTGAGATTGTATCTTACCTCAATGTGAGAAGCAAGCGAGAACAAAGACCAAAAAGCTCTCCATAAGGTGCGTGCCTTAGGCCACTCCAACGGCTTCATTATCGGACAAACAAAGATTGAGAAATCGTAAAGGAGGATTTAGCACGCAATTTTTTTTCGGTAATTACTATTCACATTTGCGTTGTTATAAATTTTTCCATAATGTAGATTAGAGATATAGGAATAAAGAACTATTAGGTAATCGAGTGGAAGAGAGCGGTGTGCGAAGCAGGACTAGATCTAGATTTGCAACGATTTCGCAGAAAAAGAATCGGAAAAGAGTTTCGGGAGTTTCAGAACAGATATCGAAGCTTGGTTGAGATAGCAGAATCGAGTTGCAGTGAATTATTGCAAGGGACAACATTGTCTGCAATTTTTATGGTAACGGCAGAAGATGGTACAGTCATCTCAACTAGCGGACGTTAAAATTTATATAGCACACCAAAATTGGATATAAGTAATCCATTTTTGGTGTGCTAATGAGGTGATATGGTGCTAAATATAATTTCAATTATTGATATAGTCCCAATACTGTTTATATTCAAATATGTATATGACTCCAGAAAATTTAAAAAAATTGCCTTAGATAATGAGATGGTTTCTTTATTCGGTGGAGGAAGTATGCTTAGTAGAAAATCAATTTTAATTTTTCTGCTATTTGTGGTTACATCATTTACAACTTTGCTCTTACAATGGTTAAGTATTATTCCAATGATACCAAGGCCGTTCATGATCTTTGGATTTATAACAACATTATCAATTTTATTTTTCAGTTTCAGCAATAGTGTTTATATTGGAAAAGAATTATTACTGGTTGGTAATAAAATGTATGTGAGAAACCAAGTCAAAAATATTGATTGTATCAATAACAAAAACGAGAAATTTCCTATACACTGCACAATAACAACATACGACAATAAAGTAATTAAATCTTATGTACCGATAAAATCTAGAGATGGATTTATTGTTTATGTAAGTGAAATGATGAAACGAAACTAATTAAATTCATTGTGACTCCTTCTTGTACTGTTTTATTATCAGGTACGCTGGGACGGTGTAGCTCGCAAGGCCACTCTCGCGCAAAGCAAAGGTTTCTTATGGAAGGTGGAAAAGGAAGGAGCGGAGCTGTACCTGCTGGGATCGATTCATGTCGGCAATGAAAATATAAATGAAAATTTGTATCCTATGCGTGCCTCCGGGCTCATTATTCTCTTTACAATTCCCACCGTTTAAGCTATATTCTTCTTCCGACTCTAATAGGAGGATAACGACAAACCCATGGAAAACGGTATTATTCAGTTAAAGGGTATTAACAAAAGCTTTAAGGTCGCCGAACGGACAGCAGGGCTGCTCCCGGCCTTGAAAGCGCTATTTGTGCGGAGGCACCGAATTGTGGAAGCGCTCAAGGACATCTCGTTTACGGTTAAGGAAGGAGAGATCGTCGGGTATATTGGACCGAACGGCGCGGGTAAGTCGACGACGATCAAAGTGATGAGCGGCATCTTGGTGCCGGATGGCGGAACTTGCTCTATCATGGGGTACACGCCATGGAAGGATAGGACCGACTACGTGCGGCACATCGGCGTCGTGTTCGGTCAACGGTCACAGCTATGGTGGGATGTGCCGGTCATCGACTCCTTCGAGCTTCTGCGCGATATCTACCGGATTCCGGATGAGATGTACAAGGAGAATCTCCAGCAATTGACGGAGATGCTCGCCTTGAGCGACTTGCTCGGCATACCGGTCAGGCAGCTTAGTCTCGGCCAGCGGATGCGCTGCGAGATCGCAGCGTCATTGCTCCATAGCCCCAAGCTCTTATTTTTGGACGAACCGACAATTGGTCTAGATGCCGTTAGCAAGCTGGCAGTCAGGCAGTTCATCCGCAGAATCAACCATGAGCGTGGTGTCACCGTTATCCTGACAACGCATGACATGAGCGACATCGAAGCACTTGCGGACCGCATCTTAATGATCGGCAAAGGGACGCTTCTCTACGACGGCTCGCTGGAAGAGCTGCGCGGACGATTCGGTACAGGCAGAACGGTGACGGCCGATTTCCGCACATACGGAGGCAGAGCAGTCGAGATCGAAGGCGCTAGCTTGCTGGAGTGGTCGGAGGAACGTGCTGTGTACAATTTTGATACGGAGCAGGTGGTGCTCGCAGATGTGATCGCACAGCTATCGAAGTCGGTAGAGCTGCTTGATATTTCCGTAGACGCAAAAGACATTGACGAGATGATCGTTCAGCTGTATGAGGAGCATCAGATATGAAGGCATATACATCGATCTGGCGGCTTCGCTTCATTAATGGCATGCAGTACCGCGCAGCGGCGTTTGCAGGCATGGCTACTCAATTATTCTTCGGTTTTATCTTCATCATGATCTTCGCGGCATTCTACAAGAACGGCGGCGATTCAGCCCCGATTTCCCTTCAAGATGTTATTACGTATGTATGGCTCCAACAAATTTTCCTTTCTTTAATCATGTTATGGATCCGGGATAATGAACTTTTTACTCTGATTACAAGCGGCAATATTGCTTATGAGCTGTGCAGACCGCTTGGCTTGTACCCATTCTGGTTCACGAAGCTGATTGCTCAGCGGGTGGCTGGCGCTGTTCTTCGATGTTTTCCACTGCTGCTGGTTGTCTTTCTATTGCCGGAGCCTTATCGGATGGGGGTTCCTCCTGATTGGGGCGCATGTTTATTGTTTCTCATTGCGCTTTTTCTTGGTCTGCTTCTGGTTGTCGCCATCTCCATGCTTATCTATATTTCTGTGTTCTGGACGATGTCGCCGACAGGATCGACATTAATGATTTCGGTTGCGGGCGAGTTTCTTGCAGGTATGATCATTCCCGTACCGCTTATGCCAGATTGGCTTCAGCGGATTGCTTACGCTTTGCCGTTCCGCTGGACGACGGATTTCCCGTTTCGAGTCTATTCCGGCCATATTCCGAAAGCTGAGGCGATCGCCGGGCTGGGGATTCAACTGGTATGGCTGGCTGCACTTGCATTGTTCGGGTATTGGTTAATGCGCCGTGCTTTGCGCAACGTCGTCGTTCAAGGGGGGTAATGGAGATGTCCTTATACTTACGATATTTAAGCATTCATCTCAAGTCGCAGCTCCAGTATCGGACTTCCTTTTTATTGCTGAGCATCGGCCAATTTTTTATCCCGTTTATGGTGTTCGGGGGATTGTATTTTATGTTCGAACGATTCGGACAGCTGGAAGGCTGGAGCTTTTTCGAAGTGACTTTATGTTTTGCAGTCATTCACATGTCGTTTTCACTTAGCGAATGTTTTGCGAGGGGCTTTGACGCATTCTCAAGTCTAGTGGCTGGAGGAGATTTCGACAGACTGCTCGTCCGGCCGAGGAGTACGGTTGTTCAGGTGCTGGGCTCCAAGTTCGAATTTACAAGAATCGGACGGCTCATGCAGAGCGGTATCGTGTTGGTCTGGTCCATCTCGAATTTGCCCCAGATTTGGACATTTCCGAAGGCTGTAACGCTTTTGTTTATGATTCTTAACGGTGTATTTATATTCACAGGGATTTTCATTCTGGCGGCGACATTCTGCTTTTGGACCATTCAAGGGTTAGAGGTAGCCAATGTTTTCACCGACGGCGGGCGTGAGATGGCGCAATATCCGCTTACTATATATGAAAAGTGGGTCACTCGGTTTTTCACGTTTGTGATCCCGTTCGGCTGCGTTAGTTATTTGCCGCTTATGTACCTGCTGGACAAGGATGAAGGCACATGGGCAACAGGTTTGCTGGTCCCATTCGGAGGGCTCTTATTCCTGGTTCCCTGTCTGCTTGTATGGATGATAGGCGTCCGGCATTATCGATCAACAGGTTCCTAAATGCTCAGAAGACATACATGTACACAAGCAACGAGCCCCATGGATTCCAATTGGAAGCCGTGGGGCTCGTTCTGTACGAAACAAGTATAGAGGACGTTAGTCCAATGAAAAGTAAGCGATGGCGCGTTGTTGGAGAACGGATTCTTCGGCATGAGCTGCAAAAACCTCGCCGGAGACTGCCGGAACGCCAGCCATCTTGATCTGATCCAAAGCTGTGATGAACATGTGGCAGACTCGTTCGTCCGAATCGCTTTGACCTACGATGAGTTCATTCAATCGTTCAGTTACTGACGAAATCGGGAAACGGCCCACAAAAGATTGGAGCATGTCGCTCCAGTGCGTCATGTCGAAGCTGATGTCATTCTCACAAATAAATTGTTCGCTCCAGCCGAAGCCAAGGTCGCTTGTTAATCTGAGACATACTCTGTATCCATTGGCGTCGATCGCGAGGGCGGGGATGACAAACAATTCGATGCGGCTGATGTTGACGTACTGAGGCTGGTCAGTGGGATAAAAAGAATTGGCCAAAAATAAAGACATGTTCATCTCTCCTTTGCCGCTGACGAGGTTAGCTGTCGGATTCGGGCTAGAGAGTAGACCCTACCGGGGGCACAAATCCCCGGATTCACCCCTTGCGTCCGCAGTAGAAACTGCGAGTCGCGTTGGTTCCCCCGCTTTCTCCCAGAGGGAGAAATTAAGCGTTGATGTTTACATAATATTTTAGCGTTAAAATATCCATTTGTAAATGAGGAGTTATCGGGACAGGGCGGTGAAAAAATCCAAAAACCGACAGAATTTCTTTGCGTTCCCGCTCCATTTCAAGTATGATGGTAGATAAAAATGAACTCATGTTCACTTCGAAGGAGCAGCAGATATGCAATCGAAAACAAGTCACTGCAAGATCGTTGACTGCACGATTCGTGATGGCGGACTCGTCAATAATTGGGATTTCAGCATCGAATTTGTACAGCACCTTTATAATAGCCTAAACGAAGCCGGAGTCGACTATATGGAGATCGGCTACAAGAACTCTCCAAAGCTGCTTAAAGGCGCCGAAAGTGCCGGAGCTTGGCGTTTCCTTGATGATGATTTCCTGAAAAAAGTTATTCCGATCAAAGGCCATACGAAACTCTCCGCGCTTGTTGACATCGGACGCGTAGATGAGAACGACATTTTGCCGCGCAGCGAAAGTATGCTCGACCTTATTCGCGTTGCTTGCTACATCCAAGATGTAGATAAGGCGCTTGAGCTCGTTCAAGTGTTCCATGATCGCGGATATGAGACGACGCTTAATATTATGGCGCTATCCAATGTAATGGAGAACCAGCTCGTTGAAGCTTTCAAAGCCATCAGCGACAGCGTGGTTGACGTCGTATACATCGTGGACTCCTATGGCAGCTTGAAGCCTGACGACTTCAGCTACCTTGTTGATAAGTTCCAGCAGCATCTCCCTAACAAACGTCTCGGCATTCATGCGCACAACAATATGCAGCTCGCATTCGCGAATACGTTGATCGCTGCAAGCAAAGGCGTTGAGCTGCTTGACGCTTCCGTTTATGGAATGGGCCGCGCTGCAGGCAACTGCAACACCGAGCTGCTTGTTTCGCAGCTCCAGAATACAAAATATAACGTACGTCCTGTGCTGGACATGATCGAGAAGTACATGATTCCGCTCCGTGAGAAAGAAGAGTGGGGCTACATCATTCCGTATATGATTACCGGTATTCTCGACGAGCATCCTCGTTCGGCGATGGCGCTACGCGCTTCGGATAACAAGGATCAGGCGGTAGACTTCTACGATCGACTGACAACTCCTGAAATCTCCAAATAAGATATAGCTTAGAAGAAAAGCGCCGTATCAGAAGCTGAAGTTCAGCTTTGATATGGCGCTTTTTTTGTGGTTTGTGGATAAATACTTAGCAGCCTAGCTGTCTGGTGAATGAGCAGCCTAGACATCAGCCTTGCTATCGGTGAATGTTGTAAAATGTACAGTATTATTCGTTGGTTTATAACCAATTGGGAACGATTGATGCATTTATGCAGGAATTACGAGCCTAGACAAGGTAAAAGAGAGGATCCAGTATAGAAATGATGTACAAAATGCAGGAATCCTCGTATATTCGAGTTTTGGGGACTAGAATGATGTACAAAATGCAGGTATTTTTGATTCTAAGCCTAATAAAGCTTTGTACGCGATGGGCTTAGCAATCACAGAACAAATCGCAACCGCCGTCAAAGGATAACGGAGCCATTTCGTTATTACACATACAAAATAGGCACATAATCGTTGATCCCGTCACAGGTTAATCCACAGATTCCGTCTCTGGTTCCTCCTCTGTGCTTCCGTGTGATCGCTGAGCAAGGGGAGCGCTGCTCTCCTCGCGTCCGTCGTTACCTTTGCGAATACGTTCGTGGACTTGGATCCATTCCTGCTTATCAAGCAGTCTGGTCGCTTCTTTCTTCAGATAAGTCTGCAGCTTTATGATTCGTTCGATGAGTGCATCCACCTCAGCAGGACTCAGCAGATCCTCCATGATGAGACGAAGCTCGTCCGACTTGAGCGCGATAATCTGTTCCGCCAGCTCCTTGTCCACAAGCTTGCTGACGTTGGGATATTCCATCTGCCAGACATCCAGTTGCTCCGTTTGTTTACCGAATGCCATTTCGTTATCGATATCCGTCACGCTTAATACGTTGCCGAATTCGTCGCGATGAATAAAGAAGCTGCCGACATTGCTGTCGATCTGCATCGCGATCGTATCAATCAGTTGAAGTCGTGAAAGTGTTAGCTGAAACGCTGGGGAGTTGATATCGAACGTATCTTCTTTTCCCTCTTCAATATCATCGGGCGCAGGGTTAAGCAGTTGCTCGGCGGATTTTCCCTTGACCTTATCCATATAACTTCCCTTAATGATACCTTCGCCGGATTGAACTAAGGCGAATTCGGCCCGATCGATTGCGCCTGTGTTCAGCAGGCTGGCGAGACGATGCATCGCCGAGTTGCGACTTACCATTTGGGCATCGGCTGAAGCGATGCCGGCTGCGACCATGCTCATTTCGCCGCTGCCAGAAGTGCCCGAATCCATGGACTCGTTTAGTTGGAGTTTGGTGGAGCCCGTCAATAGCTTCCAATACGGACGTTCTTTGGCCTGATCTATTTTATATTCCGCAGAGGCGGAGCGTATAGCGTTTTTCTCGAAAGAGAGCGTCTCTTTGAGCTTTTTGATGTAGACGAGCTTGGGGTCTTTCTTGTCGCCATCATTATGTTTGATATATGCTTCGCTAACCTGTTCTACTTCACTGTATAACGTCATGATCACGTTCAATTGACTGCTTATTATGTCAGGCGTATCCCCGACAATCTCGCCGTCAATGAATCGGTCGAGGTTTTCGAGCTTCTGCAGGAGGGCGCGGTAATGCGTACTGTTCTGTTTAAGAGTGTCCGTGACTCCAAGCTGTTTGGCAAAACGGTTATGGATTGGATGATGTACAGGTTCTTTGGGTTCGCCAAGCTTGTTCTTCACATCGGAGGGGCGAGGCATGCGCTGCATGACCGGATCCGAGTCTGACGAGCTGTTGTCCAAGCTGGGGCTCGCTGCTTGCTGGATCGGTGCAGATTCGAAGTCGGAAGAAGCCGCGGCTTTGGCTCCCAACCTATCAGCCTCGCTCTCGAGCGCCGGATTATCGTTTAGCTGATGTCCGGTCGCAAGCTGTGCAGTAGGCGAGACGCGGCCCTCCTTCTGCTGCACGACATGAGTGAGCTCATGTCCTAGCAATTGCTGGCCGGACTGACTTTCAGGGTTGTATTCGCCGGGAGCGAAATGTATATCGGAGCCCTGCGTATAAGCAAGGGCGCCTACTTTATTGGCCTGAGTGCCTGTATGTATGCGTACATCGGAGAAATCGGCGCCGAGCGAACGTTCCATTTTGATCTGGACTGCGGTTGGAAGGATGGCCCCGCTTCCAGAAACAGAGGGAGCGGATTGAGGGCTAGACTCCTTCTCCGCTGCGTTGTCTTCTTTGAATCTTTGCAAGACAGCTTGATTGCCTGCGGACGCTTGCATCTGGGCCAGATGCAAAGCAGAATGGTTATTCTCTTTGCGACGCGATGGCGTGGCTGCTCGGACAGAACGCTGCAAGACGTTGTGACGTTTCTTCTCCGTTTCCTTCATGGGTTCACCTTCTTCTTGATCATCTTCCTATGATTATAACGTATCGTCGGTCCCGCAGATATCCCTATCCGCAAATTATACGCCGTCGATTGCCGTACTTTCGTCCGCTAAAGGTTCGAAACATGTGATATAATGCAGAAATAATGAGACTGATTACAAGCGGGCGGGGAAGCCGCGCCGATAGTGGGAGTAGGTCAACGGATGAGCGCGGTGAACGATGCGGTAAGCGTCTATGGCGCGATGGAACATTTGCGCGATGAATTGGAATGGCTGGATGCCGGTCTGCGAACGTTGCTTGGCGCGAGCGGCAGTGATCCATTCTCGGATCCCCTTGCAGCAATCAGAGGATTCATGATCAACAGAGAGGAACTGGAGACGGAGTCCGCTGCGCCAGACCCGCTGCTTGCCAGCGCTTGGCAGGCGTATGCCGCTTATCGCCAGGAGCTTGAGGATCGCAATGCCGAAAGATCGGGTCATGTTCAAGGTTTGCCGCTCATTCGTCTTGCAACGGCTCTCCGGCTTACCATATGGGAATACCGGTGCGTTGTCTTATGTGTGGCAATAGACGCGGATCGCAAGTATGAGAAGTGGTACGCCTACTTCAATGATGATGCTACTGCGAGAAGTGCAACCGTGGACCTAGCGCTGAGGTTGCTCGGAGACACCGAAGAGGATCGGACACTTGGCAGAGCACTGTTAGGTCGCGACGGCAAGCTGCGCCGGTGGCTGCTGCAGCAGCCGGACGATGCTGCAACGATCGGGCTGAAGTCGCCATTGCGTCTCGATGAGCGTGTCACGAGTTTCCTGCTCGAGACCGAGCGTGCTGATGGCAGATTAAGCGGGATCGCCGAAGCGCTGGAGCCTGGCGAGTTTCCCGATCTCGATTGGCAAGGGGCAGCAGTAACGGAAAGGACGATTGCACAAGTTGTGGGCAGTTGGCCTGCGGGCAGTATGCCGATTATCGGGGTTTGGGGCGCGAGAGGCGCCGGCAAGCAGACGCTTCTGCACCGGTTAGCCGCATCACGCGGTCAACGGCTTCTGATTGTATCGCTTGAGGCATTGCCGTCTGATGATGTCAAGCTGCGCGGTCTGCTGGATCATATCATTCGCGAAGCGCTGCTTACGGATGCTATCATTGTCCTGAACGAAGTTGACGGAGTCTGGAAGGATCGCCTGTCGCAGGAGGCTTTGAAGTCGGCTCTTCAAGCTTATTGGGACTATGCGCTTCGTCCACTGGCTGGTTGGATGTCTACCGAGCGGAGAACGGTCAGCGAGCTTCCGCTTCCTGCGGAAGCTGTGTTCTGGAGCACGGAGGTGCCGCCTCCTGACATCAACGAACGAGCTGCGATCTGGCGTAGACTTGCCAAGGAGCTGCCTGCAGATGCCTTCCAGAATCATCGACAGGATTACGAGGTGCTTGCGGATGAGCTGGCGAGCCGCTTCCACTTCACAACGGGACAGATCGCCACTGCCTGGAGGCAATCGCTTATTCTAGCGGCAGAGCGAGGAGACAGGCTGCCAAGTCGCGCCGATCTGGCCGTGGCTGCTCGCGGTCAATTCCGGCATAGACTGTCTCAGCATGCCATCGCCATCGAACCTCGCAGCAGCTGGAGAGATCTTATTCTGCCGACTGAGTCCTTCGATCTGATCCGCGAGGCTTGCAATCGATATATGCTGAGGGAAACGGTTCTGGAGGGCTGGGGCTTCTCGAGCAGAGTAACCTACGGCACGGGTGTTCATATGTTATTTGCAGGACCTCCCGGCACGGGCAAGACGATGGCTGCTGAAGTAGTAGCCGGGGATTTGGGCTTGGCGCTTTATCGTGTCGATCTCTCTCGAATCGTAAGCAAGTACATAGGCGAGACGGAGCAGCGGCTGCGAGAGCTGTTCGAGGAGGCGCGCCAGAGCGGAGCGATTCTGTTCTTCGACGAAGGCGATGCGTTATTCGGCAAGCGGACAGAAGTAAAGGATGCGCATGATCGATATGCGAATATGGAAGCAGCATATTTGCTGCAACTGATTGAAGCTTATGATGGTGTGACCATTCTGGCGACCAACCTGATGCAGAATCTGGACGAAGCGTTACTTAGACGGATGAGCGTAATTGTTAAATTTCCGTTTCCAGCTGCGGAGGATCGAGCGCGCATATTCGCTTCGCTGCTTCCGGCGGGAGCCCCGCTTGGCGAGGAACTGGACTTGCCGTTCCTGGCGCAGCGCGTCGAAGTGTCAGGCGGACATATCAAGAATATCGTGCTTGCCGCTGCTTTCCTCGCAGCTTCGGAGCGATTGCCGATCGGCATGAGTCACATGATTCGGGCTTGCAAGGCGGAGCTTCAGAAGTTAGGCAAAATACCAATGCGCGGCACATTCGCGCCATATAGCGAATAATGGAGGAGAATGATCATGGGGAGCTACACGGTAATTGCAGACGCTGGAGCCAGTCTGATAAAGCTGCTGCGCGAGGGGATGGCTGCTGATCTGGTAACCCGTCCCGAGCTGATCGGCATGGCAAGCCCTGCGGACAAAGGGGACTTGATGATCTCGTTATACATCATTTCCGTTCTCGAAAATAACGAAGCGCGCCGCACAGATATGCTGCTTGAAGGTGATATGCTGCGATATCCGCCGCGATCGATCGATCTTGAAGTGTTAATTACAGCGCACTCTAATGCGGATATTTTGACACGTACGCTCGATGAGCATCGTTTGCTTGGCAAGGTGGCACAGATTCTGCATGACAATAGCGTGCTGCGCGGGCCGATGCTGGAAGGCACGCTCGCCGATTCGGATGTCGGGCTTAAGATTGTACCGATGCAATACAGTACGGAAGATATGACAAGGTTATGGCAATTTGGCGATGTGCCGTACAAGCTGTCGCTCGTATACAAGATCGGTCCATTGCATCTGGATTCTAATCGCGTTAAGCCTGCCGCCCGCGTTGTGGAGAGAAAGATATCGCTCCGCGAAAAAGAACGGGGGAACTAACCCATGTACGACTCCCAATGCACAACGGTATCCCGCTGTTCCCTTGTCGTCCGGACGACGGATGTATGGACCGGACGACCGGCAGCTTCGTCGTCGGTGCGAGTGCGGCTTAAAGATGGCTTTACGTCGCCGCTGCGTACATCCGAAGGAAGCTGGGCGTTCTTGGATCTCAAGGCTTCGTTATGTGAAATTATCGTAGAGTCTTCGATCTATCTGCCCTGCACCATTCAAGTGAATCTTGCGACCTTACATGCATCAAATCCAGTTGTTGAACTCTTTATGCTGCCGAGCCGGACGTATACGCCGCCTGCTGCAGCGACTGGTATCACCCGTAGGCTCATCGATGGGAATGGCAAACCGCTGGCTAACATCCAGGTATTCGCGTATCCCGAAGATGATCAAACTGCCAGAGGGCGGATCATTGACGAGGAAGTTCCCGCCGGGAGCGAGATGCTGAGCTGTTTGGCCGGAACAACAAAGCTGCTTAATGGGGACGCCTTAGTTGTTCGTGGCAAAGGCGGGGCAGGGGCGGAATGGTTCCGCGTGTCTCCAGAGGAAGACGGAGAAAGTGTCAGGCTGCGGTTGGATAGACCAACTTCGGGCAGCTGGAGAAAACATCAGCTGTTGTTGCCAGGCGCGGCAGCGGTAAGCGACCACGATGGCTGGATCGTATTGCCGTTCCGAGGACGCCTGTCTTCGCCGAATCATGTCCGTGTCGTATTGCGGCTTGGTAACGCGGTAAGCGACGTGCTGTGGCCAATCGAGGAGGGGAAAACGACGGTTCTCCCCGAATATGTATGCGCACTCTAATCAAACAATAAGGCTCGCTATCGTTCGAACGGAACGATGGCGAGCCTTTGTTCAATTCAAATTATCCCAGATGCTGAAGCTCGCCTTCACCGCGAATCGCAAGCGCTCGGTGCGCTGCATTAGGGTGGGCATATGCCGTTCCGGCGATATTGTTCCCGGTGTCTGACACAGCGTCGAACGTCACTCGAATATCTTCGCTGCTCGTCAGCCAGTCCAAAAGCTCGAGGTCCGTAACGCCATCAACATCGATATACCAAAGTCGTTCTCCGTACTGAGTGACGATCAACAGCTTGGCTTCCTCAAAGGAGATGTCGCGGCCCGCCCATAGATCGTTGCTGATCGCGACGCTGCGTAGTTTGATCATTTCTACTTCCATTCTCTCTCCACCTCCATGCGATAAGCATACAAACTGCGAAAATCCCAGTCAACGAACGACCTTAGCTTATTCCGCAATTCAATTGTACTAGCATTAATAGAGCTTTCCTTGTCTAAAGAGCACCGATGAAAGTTTCATGACGGCATGAACGTAACAGTTTTCGCGGAGTGTGTTCAGGTTCCCGAAGAACGCGGGCAGCAGGCTGTTCATTGTTTTCTGCATCTTGGCGTAGAGCTGCTTATAGATTTCTTCTTCGGTATAGAACTGCGTTTCTCTTCCTTGCAGCCATTCGAAATAAGAGACGATTACGCCGCCGGCGTTCGCCAGAATGTCAGGAATGATAATAACGCCATTGCCCGACAGAACGGCATCCGCATCGCCCGTAATGGGGGCATTAGCGCCTTCGACGATGATACGTGCTTTGATCTCCGCGACATTGTCCCCTCGAATCTGATCTTCCAGCGCTGCCAGGAACAACACATCGACGTTTAGATACAGGACATCCTCGCGTCCCATTACTTGTGCTTTCAACCCCGTTGACTCCAGCGATTCGGCGCTGGAAGGAAGGTCGCCCTTATTGATCGATGCATATTCGATCAACGCGGGAATATCGAGTCCTTCTTCGTTGTACAACGTGACGTTGCGATCGCTGACCGCAACTACGCGGTTGCGAAGCGATGAGCACTTGTACGCCTCGAGTGCGGCGACCGAGCCGACATTACCGAAGCCTTGCACCGCGATGGATAGCGGTCTGCCGGTGTGCTCGCGAGCCGTCTGGGCAAACGTATTGCCGCTGCCGGATAGCCAGCTGCCATGCTCGTTCAGATAATCATGGAGCATATAACGGAACGTGAAATATACCCCTTTGCCCGTCGCTTCGCGCCGGCCGAGCGAGCCGCCGCTGACGATGCTTTTGCCCGTGAAGCTGCCTAAGTAGGGGGAGCCTGGATTGATGTTTTTGTATTCCGCCATCATCCAATCCATTTCGCGTTCGCCGGTGCCCATGTCGGGAGCGGGGATATCCTTGTCTGGTCCCAGAACATCGCTGAAGTATTGGACGTATTTTTTGCAAATGAGATATAGATCCTTCTCGGAGAAGGTGCGTGGGTTAATGACGACCCCGCCTTTGCCGCCCCCGAAAGGAACTTCGTGCAAAGCGTTCTTGAGTGTCATGAGCGCGGCCAGATTGGTGACTTCTTCTTCGTTGACCGTTTCGTGAAACCGAATGCCCCCTTTGTAAGGACCTAACGCGTCATTGTGCTGGATGCGGAAGGCGGGGATTCGGACGACATTGCCATCGCCAAGGGCGATACGCAGAAAAGCCTTGTGAACCTTGTTCGGCGTGGACAATATGGCGGCAAGAGACTTGAACGAACGTTCGCGCAGCTCGCCTTGCAATTGCGGTAGAAACGAAGAATCATCCATCAGAGCGGATAGCGATTGCTGTACGATTGTGCCGGTTTGACTAGCCATTGGAAGTGTCCTCCTAGCAAGCATATTAGTGGGAAGCGATAGCGAACCCATTGTACCATATCTTGCCTTGAAGTTCGAAATGACTGCTGCTGGCTAGGTTGTTACTTGGAGGAGAGGGGAGTTAGGCGGGAAGGGAAATTGTCCTTTCTGTTACGGTTTAGTACACTTAGGCTGAACTGGTAAGGAAGGAATGGTGGATGGATTGCTAAGCAGCAGGTTTATAACAAGGATTGCTTTTGTGGTGCTTATTCTGGCAGGGGCTTCGGCATTGCCGGCTATCGCAGACGCGTCGGGCGCACTCGCTCCTCTTCATGTACATGAGGAAGGCGGCTCCACGAGTTACTGGATCAAAGAAGTGGCGGTATATAGTCTCAAGGTCTGCTATTACGTACTCCTGCTTGCAACAGCGGGTACGATGCTGACGTTTCTCGCCGTGACGCCGGGCGCAAGAGGAGATGTTCAGCGGAATTGGATGAGCAAGTGGTCCTCGTCATTTGCGAAGGGCTTGATGCTGGCTTCTTTTGCACACGTATTTATTCAATCGAATCGGATCGCAAGCGGATTAAGCGGAGGATTAACGGATTGGCTTCGGATCTTCACGCAAACATCGTCGGGCGAAGCATGGCTTGTCTTGCTTATTCTTGCCATTATCGGACCTATGATCATTAAACAATCAGATGTAATAAAAGCCGCGTGGGCGTTACTGCTGCTCGCAGCGGAGAGCTTCGTCGGACATCCTGCAGGGGCTGATGAGCTTACGCTTGCTGTGTTGTCTGATTTCATCCACTTGGCATGCGCTTCCGTGTGGGCTGCCGGCGTCATCCTGCTGTTGCTGTTCTGGCGAGCAGATCGCAAGGAAGCGGGACGGTTCTCCGAAACGTTCTCAACGCTTGCATGGCTAATGATTGTCATACTGACCGTGACCGGCGCGCTGCTTGCTTGGCTGCTGTTGCCCGATTGGACGGCTCTTTGGCGCGGCAGTTGGGGGAGATGGCTGCTGGTCAAAATGGCTCTGGTTCTTGCGGTCATCGTAATCGGGACCGTTATGCGCAGCCGCGCAAGGCGAGGGGAGCTTCCACGCAGTAAGCTGCTCAAGCTCGATGGTTTGGCAATGGGGGCTATTCTGATCATCGTGTCCGTATTTACGACGATCAGCCCGTCACCTCCAAATGACCCAGTCAATTACCACCAGATGGGCAACGAGCTCCATTTTACGTTAAAAATCGAACCCAATGAATCAGGTCCTAACGATATTGAACTTCAAATTTGGCTGCCGGAGGATAAGGGCGAGCCTGTCGATCTGGAGTTGGAGCTGAGCCGGGATAAGGACAAGGGGACGGCTGACAATTCGTCCGTTCGACCAGATTTGGTGCGCGGCACTGTCGGATCCGAAATCCCGTTCCCTGGATACACAGAGTATCGTTTCGTCGCCAAGGATGCAGAGTTAACCGGCCAAGGGTCATGGACAACTCGAATGGTCGTGCACTTGGCCGACGGATCGGAGATTATCCGTGAACTAACTTTTGAGCTAGGTTATTAGACGCAGTCGGTGTATGCATACAGCGTAGTTGTTGCTAGGTATGTAAAAATTCGACGAATTTTCCGAAAAATCGACGACAATCGGCAGGATTGAGAGCGTGCGTGGAGAACTACAGTAAGGTTATCATCGTTCAGCCCGCGTGGTCTGTACGCAGGGGGAGTCTGATCGGAGAAATCGGAGGATCGCGAATGTCGAATTGGCCGCAACACACGATTGAATGCTCGCTCCGTCTTCGCAACGATATGGAGGAGCTGCAGCGATTGAACGAGGAGCTCGAAGCGGTGGGCAACACGCTGGGATGGGCACCTCGTTCGGTGCTGGATCTCTCGCTTGCATGCGAAGAGCTTGTGGTGAACATCGTCAACTATGGGTATCCGGTTGGCAGCGTAGGACAGATCGAAGTAGAGCTTAGGGCATCGAAGGACGCTGTTGAAATTAACTTAGCCGATCACGGCAAACCATTTGATCCGCTTCAAAAGGCTGATCCGCTAGATTTGCTTGATCTGGACGTCGAGGATCGTCCGATCGGCGGTCTCGGCATTTTTTTTGTCAAGCGGCTAATGGATGAAGTGGAGTATGAGTATGCGGATGGCATGAACCGTCTGCGGTTGAGGAAAAGATGGGCTTAGGCCGAAGGTATCGGGAGGAGAAAACAACATGAATATTCAAGTAGAGGACATTGGGGGCATTACGATCCTTCCTTTGGAAGGCAGGCTGGACGGCAATAATGCCGGAGCGGCCGAGGCTGTATTTTTGGCGGAGCTGGCTGCAGGGAAAGGACCGTTTATCTTTGATTTCAGTCAATTGCAATATATCAGCAGCGCGGGATTGCGCGTGATTCTTGTAGCAGCCAAGAAGCTAAGGGCATCCAAAGGTCGGATGATATGCGCGAGCTTGACGGAGCAAGTGTATGATGTGTTCGAGATGTCGGGCTTCACAAGCATTCTGGAAATTACTGCAACGAAGGAAGAAGCACTAGAAAAGCTGAAGGCAGGCGCGTAAGTCGTCCTTAGAGTGAGTGTTCAAAAAAGTTCGATGTGGAGTGGGCTTCTTGGCATACTTCGTGATCAAAAGCGGACTTTTTGAACTACCTCTTAAAGGCGCAAGAGCAGGAAGGGCGGTACTCATTTTGTCAGTCATGTATTTGCTTATCGGTGCGGCGGGAGCCTGCGCCGCGCTCTACACATTCGTTGCCAATAGACGATTGGCAGCCAAGTTACGCAACGCGGAGAAGTTGTTCGAGCTGAGCGCCGGACTGCATAACTCGCTTAATCGTCCCGATCTCCTGAAGGCGGCTGAAGCGGCTGCACGGGAGTTAGCCGGTACACATGAGGCGGCGGTATCCATCGCTTATGGGGAAGAGAGAAGGCAAGACGCGGAGCGCCAAGTAGAAGTTGAGATCCCGATTGTACGAAGCGGCAAACGGCTGGGGGCCATGCAGTTAACCGATAGCGGCATGACTATCGGACGCGAGAGCGAAGCGCTTCTTGCCCGCTTTGCGGAGCCGCTGGCGATTGCAATGGATAATGCGATCAAGTACGAAACGCTGGAAGAGTCGGTCAGTGAGATGCAATCGGTCACCTCGCTCAAAGAACGTTTGGAGAGCGAGCTCCAGATTGCGGGCAGTATCCAGCTAAGCTTTCTGCCGACGACGATGCCATCATCGAACGAGCCGTATGATGTTTGCGCACTGCTGAAGTCGGCGAAGGAGGTCGGCGGCGATTTCTACAACTTCTACAAGATTGACGATCGACACTTGTTCTTTACGCTAGGGGACGTCTCTGACAAAGGGATGCCGGCTGCATTGTTTATGTCGATGACATTATCGCTTATCAAAGGCAGCATGCATGCCGGTCTGACGCCCGGTGAACTGCTTGAGAAAGTGAACGACATGTTGTGTGAAGATAACGCACAGCTGTTCGCGACGATCGTATGCGGCGTTCTACAGATCGACACAGGAGATGTCGTGTTATGCGATGGCGGACATTGTACGCCGTACATCGTCAAGGCGGACGGATCCGTGAATCCTATTAAGCTTAAGAAAGGCATACCACTAGGCTCTTTCCCCGAATTTGCATATACCAATGTGAATCTCAAGCTTGATAGAGGCGATCGGCTGATCGTATATACGGACGGCATCACAGAAGCGGAAAACGAAGCACAAGAACAGTATTCGACAAGCAGACTTGAACACTTCCTATCGATGACAAAAGATTATTCCAACGCCGAAATTATCGATGCGCTGCTGATGGATGTTTTTATGTTTGCGAACGGAGCGCCGCAGTCGGATGATATTGCCGTGTTATGTTTATCGAGGAGATAATCGGCCCTTCTTTTTGCGAATCCTGTCGATTGAATGGGTTCAAATAGGCTGAAAATCTCGCTTTTTGCTGCAACAGTTCTCTGGAATGACAAGAAAAGACTTTTTCTCTAAATCTATGAGTAATTTTACGTAGTCATATTGTTGTATAAGAAGTATAATACTAGATGAAAATGTAAGTGCTCATCGCTAGGCTCATAGGCAATGAGTCGCATCTTGATAAGTAGGCTCGATCGATGTCGGTTGGCCGAACGTTGAGACTGCTGCTTACCCAGCATACATCGCGTACAGTCAGGAGCCTGTGGAGCAACAACGCTCCAAGCAGGCCGGTTACGGTCTTGGGGTTGACGGAGGACCGAGGGTCCCCGTCGAAAGCCTAATACATAAATCGTTTGAGAGGAGATCACACATGGCTGAGTATCTATCGCCAGGCGTTTACGTCGAAGAATTCGAAAGCGGCGCTAAACCGCTCGAAGGAGTAAGCACAAGCACGGCCGGCTTTATTGGACTTGCAGCAAGAGGGCCTGTATCCGGATTGCCGTTGCTTATTACAAGCCCAGCTGATTTCGGACGCGCATTCGGTTCTTTTCTGTCTGAGAGCGCATTCGGATCCTACCGTTATCTGGCTTACGCTGTGAATCAGTTCTTCATGAATGGAGGCTCCCGTTGTTATGTCATGCGCGTTGCGCCTGCAGACGCGAAAGCCGCCGCTGGCGGCGGAGAAGTATTGTCCGTGGCAGCGAAGAATCCAGGAGCATGGGGCAACCAGATTCGTCTGTCGTTTGTTCCATCTAGCAAAGCTAAGACTCAAATCTACGAGGAGCTAGAGGGCAATCGCTACCGCCTCAAGAATGCTTCCGGATTCTACCCTGGAGATGTAGTTGTCTTCACTGACGGCTCTTCCAAGCAGACGAACACGGTAGTAACGGTTCACGATGGCGTAATCGAGCTGGCATCCAAGCTAAGCGGAGATGTAGTAGACACAACGCTTGTTCCGGCTAAGACGATCGCGACATCCGAATTTACGCTTCAAGTCTCTTACGGCACTGAAAACGAGACTTACGAGAAAGCTTCTCTTAATCCGGAAGCTCCTAACTATGTAGAAAAGCTGACAGGCCGCTCGAACTTGATCGATCTTCATGTCGTGGCTTCTGCATCCGCTGAAGCACCATATGGATTGATTGCAGGCTCATCCGATGCTGAATCGTATTCGTTCGCTCTTGCGGGCGGAAGCGACGGCTCGGCTGCAAGTCTGTCTCCTGCGGATTTCGTCGGTGTCGACGAAGGCCCAGGAAGAAGAACTGGCATCCAGTCGTTTATCGACAATGATGTTGTTAGCATCATGGCAATCCCAGGCGTTACGGACCCGAACGTGCAGCTGTCGCTTGTGGCGCATTGCGAATTGCTTGGCAGCCGCTTTGCGATTCTGGATCTGCCGCGCGAAGCTACTAAGGTACAAGATGTGCTGTCGCACCGCGATCTGTTCGATTCCAGCTACTGTGCGCTTTACAATCCGTGGCTGCAAGTATTTGATCCGCTCGACAAGCGCAACATCTTTATCCCGCCATCCGGCACGATCGCTGGCGTGTTCTCCCGTTCGGACTCCACGCGCGGCGTACAGAAGGCTCCTGCCAACGAAACGCTTCGCGGCGTAGTAGGCCTGGATGTGCAATATAACAATGGCGAACAAGATATTCTGAACCCGGCAGGCGTCAACCTGATTCGTGCGTTCACAGGTCAAGGGATCCGCGTATGGGGTGCTCGTACGGCTTCCTCCAACCCGCTCTGGAAATACATCAACGTTAGAAGGTTGTTTATTTTCCTGGAGAGCTCGATCAAGAATGGCTCGAACTGGGTTGTATTCGAACCGAACACCGAACAATTGTGGGCTCGTGTACAACGTACGATTGATGCATTCCTGACGCGCGTATGGCGTGATGGAGCACTCGCAGGCACAAGCCCGTCCGAGGCGTTCTACATCAATATCGGCCGCGACACGATGACTCAAGATGATATCGATAACGGCAGACTGATCTGCGTAATCGGCGTCGCTCCTGTGAAACCAGCCGAGTTTGTTGTCTTCCGTATGACACAGAAGACTGGGTCGGAGTAGGATTGTTTGATTAGTCTCAATTATGAATATCGAATAACGGAAGGGGATTCCCATGGCAGGAGATCGCACGGATCCATATCGTAATTTTAGATTCCGGGTCGAAGTAGAAGGTCTGGAGCAAGCCGGCTTCAATGAGGTGTCGGGCTTCGACGCTTCCATCGACGTCATCGAGTATCGCGAAGGCAATGAATTGACGACGCCACGCAAGCTGCCGGGTCTGACGAAATACGGCAACATTACACTCAAATGGGGTACAACAGATTCCGTTGAGCTCTACGAGTGGCTGCAAGAATGCGTAGAGGGAACGATCGAACGCAAGACGATTACGATCATTGCTCTCGACGAAGAAGGTAATGACGTTGCTACTTGGCAAGTCATTGAAGCATGGCCGGTTCGCTACACGGCGCCTTCCTTTAACGGTCTTGGTGCGGAAGTTGCGATCGAGATGCTTGAATTCGCGCACGAAGGTTTGCTGAGAACGGCATAATTTCAATATCATGTGGCTTCGATTGTCGCCTCGCGCCGCTATCGAAGCCCACACCGGATAAACAAGGGCCGGCCATCGGCGTCATGACGCTTGAGGCGCCCCTTGTTTTCCGCTTTTTTTGCCAGACCAATATGATTAGCAATGGAGAGATGAACCAATGGCGTTCCAGACGGAGTACGACTTTGAACTTCCGCGCGGTTATGTCGACGAGCATGGGAATCTGCATCGCCGCGGTACGATGCGACTTGCGACAGCTGCTGACGAAATCTTGCCGATGAAGGACCCGAGAGTACAGTCCAATCCCAGCTATTTGACCGTCATTTTGATGGCTAGGGTAATTACGAGACTCGGCGATGTTAAACATGTCGACACCAAGTTGATCGAGAAGCTGTTTACGGCGGATCTGGCATATCTACAAAATTTGTATCGTCAAATAAACGATCTGGAAAGTCCCAAAGTGCTCGCGGTTTGTCCAAAGTGCGATCATGAGCATGAGGTCGCGATTGATTTTTTGTCCTTAACGGAAGCCCTCTCCTAGCCTATCCTGTCGATCGGCTGTATGAGGAGGTCGGCTTCATCGCGTATTACTTCCACTGGAGTCATGACGACATTATGAACATGGAGCATGCGGAGAGACGAAGATGGTGCGACGAGGTATCGAAGATTAACCGCAAGATGAATGACGATAGCGACAAGAAAAACGTCTTCGACGTGTTTGGGAAGAGGTGAAGCTCATGGCCGCAATTAAGGTGCCCGGCGTGAACCGGATTCACCGGCTGGCGAGCTCGTTCCATTTTTGGGTAGAGCTTGACGGCATATATGTAGCCGGATTCTCTGAGGTGTCCGGACTGGAAGCGGAGACTGAGTTCGAAGAATACCGGGAAGGCGGCTTGAACGGCTACGTTCATAAACTGCCGAAAGGGATTCGACATCCCAATCTCGTGCTTAAGAGAGGCATGACGAAGTCGCCTGTGCTCTGGAATTGGTACGAGAGCACGTTGAATGGAGCAGCGGCGCGCAAATCAGGTTCAGTCGTCCTGCAACAAGCGGATGGCAAGGAATTTGGACGTTGGAATTTCTATGACGCGTACCCGGTGAAGTGGAGCGGACCTCAGCTTAATGCCGCATCAAGCGACGTGGCAGTAGAAACGCTGGAGATCATTCATACTGGATTGCATGGCGGGTTTGGCAAATAGGTGTACCAGTTAAAGGAGGCTGCGCACGGGTGGATAGGAGCAGGGAGCCAAAGCGAATAAAGGCTGCAGAACCTGCGGCTGCCGTCCAAACGTTTGCCGGGAGCATTCTGAACAAACATCGAACGGGACGCGGCCGGGATCGTTACGGCAGTGCACCGATGCTGCATGCGAAGCCTAAAGGAGAAACATCTGGCGTACAACAGCGCATTCATATTCATGTTACTCCGCCGAGATCGGCGGAAACAAAGAAGACGAACAAACAAGAAACACCCGTTCACCCTCGGATTATCGAGCGAGAGACAATCAAGACGGAACGACAAACAATCATCATTCGTGAAACAATCAAAATTATGGATAATCAACGGGCCGTAAGGGCGCTGGCAATGACCGCACCTATACGAACCGAAGCAACAACCCAACATCGCCAACAACCTGATGCGGCTGCCGTGCCAAAGGTGCAAGAAGCTGGCAAACGGCATCAGGATTATAATAGCGGCTCCCTGCCCGCAGCATTATCGCAGGGAACGACTTATGCGAAACAATTGTCAGTATTGATTACGCAAGGGCTAAACATAGATAAGATTCGCCAAATCGTAGCAGCTGGAGAAGCTCGAAGCAAACTTGCTCCTACACGTCTCAGTCATACGCGGCCAATTGGCGATGCGGCTTCACCTGCTCCAATGGCAGCTCGCAAACGACCGTTGACCTATGCGCAACGCGACGCAAAGCTCGGGTACGCGGAGCGGACCGGGCGAGCGATGGAGCAGTCGGCGGAGCGAGCCGAACGTAACGCCGAGCGGCAAGCGGCGGAGACGGAGCGTGCGGCGAAGCGCCGCGTCGCGAAGTCCGCGCAGGCGGAGCAGGCGGCGGAGCAAGCCGAGCGCAACGCCGAGCGGCAAGCGGCGGAGACGGAGCGTGCGGCGAAGCGCCGCGTCGCGAAGTCTGCGCAAGCGGAGCAGGCGGCGGAGCGAGCGGGGCGTAACGCCGAGCGGCAAGCGGCGGAGACGGAGCGTGCGGCAGATCGCCGCGTCGCGAAGTCTGCGCAAGCGGAGCAGGCGGGTCGTAACGCCGAGCGGCAAGCGGCGGAGACGGAGCGTGCGGCAGAGCGCCGCGTCGCGAAGTCCGCGCAAGCGGAGCAGGCGGCGGAGCAGGCGGCGGAGCAAGCGGAGCGTAACGCTGAGCGGCAAGCGGCGGAGACGGAGCGTGCGGCGAAGCGCCGCGTCGCGAAGTCCGCGCAGGCGGAGCAGGCGGCGGAGCAAGCGGAGCGTACCGCCGAGCGGCAAGCGGCGGAGACGGAGCGTGCGGCGAAGCGCCGCGTCGCGAAGTCCGCGCAGGCGGAGCAGGCGGCGGAGCAAGCGGAGCGTAACGCTGAGCGGCAAGCGGCGGAGACGGAGCGTGCGGCAGAGCGCCGCGTCGCGAAGTCCGCGCAGGCGGAGCAGGCGGCGGAGCGAGCGGGGCGTAACGCCGAGCGGCAAGCGGCGGAGCGAGCCGAGCGCAACGCCGATTCGCGCATGTCATCCCAATCAACAAGGTCTGATAGTTGGACGGGTCAAATAAGCGATAATGATCGCACCGATAATCAGCTACAACAGCATGAGGCTCAACCGCTTCAAACGGCGCGAATCGCATTTGCATCATTAAAGCAGCGTCGCCAAGGAAAAAACGATACTTCGCATTCGAGACGATTTCCCGTTCTAATCGGGGCAAGAAGGCGCCAGGCGAATGACCTCACTGCTTCGACTTCATCGAAGTCAGCGAAAGGGAGCAGCGTGCGAGAAGTACAGAGCGAAACATTCGATAACATCTTAGGCAGCCAACAAGCACTTCCAGCAGTGAAATCAAACATTGGCCCAACAAGTAGTGCGCTTCAACTTCCAGGTAAACTTGAGAAAACGGAAGCCTTGCGTTTCACATCGGATAATAATAGACAGGAAACATCTTCGATTTCGGCTAGACGATCTGACTCACTTCCAGTGTACAGTCAATCTGAAAGAAGTAGATATGCACGCCTGTCGGATCAACGGATTCATAACGTCAGAGAGGCAGTTATACAACGCCTAGCAGTTGGACGATTAAACCGAATCCTTAACCAACCTTCACATTCGGACAACGTCAAAGCCAATCTTGCCAAGCCTGTATTTCTCAAGCAGGGAAGTGAGCTGGTATTCCGGAAATCCGATGCAGGCAAACAAGGAAGCAGTGAAAACAATCTAAATCGCACCGGAGCTCCGGCAGCAGGCATCACGACGTTAAGTGGCAAAGCAGAGGCAACAAACCGAAGCATTTCTGAGCGTCTACAATCTCTATCCACGAACATGCAGCAGCCGAATACAAGCTCTAAGACGATAAGTTCTCAGATCGCCAAAGAGCAGATAGATAATTCAGCCGAGGTAACGTCACAGCCAGGTACAGGGCAAGCAGGTAACTCGGCAATCATGACGTCACAGATTGGCAATAATCAGATTGGAATACCAACTGTCGCTGCGTCACAGAATGGCAAGGTGTACAACGCTTATGCACAAGGTGATCGACAGTCAACATATAAACCTAACCCGCTGGGACTTGTTTTAAGACGGAATTTCGCCGCGATCGGAGACACCTTAGTCAGACAAGCGCGAACAAGTCGAGTAGGGTTACATACATCGCAGACTAACAATACGAATCCGGACATCAGAAGAACCGAGGGATCGCGTGAGGCAATCCGAATTGTGACGACTCGTAACAAGCCGATCTCCGTAGCACTGATAGGCAGGCAAATGAGTTCGCAAGCGGCCGAGAGAAATTTCGGAAACACCGGTGCAACAAATAAATACGAGCCTTCTGTTCGTCCGTTCTCAAGCACTTTTCCGGTTCATGCCAGCGAATCGTCAGGCACGATCAAGTCTGGCAATGAGCAGGTTGCCAAGGCTTCGAGAACGACTTCAACCGTCAAGTCGTCAGAAGGATCAACTTATCCCAACGCAATTGAACAAAAACAAAAAGAACGTACGGCTGCGGCAGTTCCCTTGATAACAAGATCTACTGCTGTTGGCATTCACAGGATGCCGAGTCATCTAAAAGCCGTTCAAACTCAATTTGCGAATCAACATCTGATCAATGGAAACAAACAAATCGCAGGTCATAAAGCAACTGCGAAACCTATAATGACGGGCAATACACATGCGCGTGGACGCGATAGCGGGATAAGATCCGCCGTAGATGAACGAGGCATAAAGGCGGCACCGTCGGCTGGACAGATTGGACAGACGTTTACAATGCTTACGAATGTTTCGTCGCCTGCCTCACTTCAAATGGCTGCACCACTCGTAAATAGCCGAGCTCTTGATACAAGCGTAGGGGCTTCGGGAGCCCTTACGTTCCAGCAGCAGGCCATAAGTGCAGAAACAACAACCAATAACGGCTCATTACCGGTTGGCTTAACACATCGATCACAGCCGACACCTCAAGCCGAACCGCAGCGTCAGGTGCAGGTAGAGGCGCCTCGCGAGCTGGAACCGGAGAAGCTGCAGCGCATGATTATGAAGCTGCCTCAGCTTAATCCAGAGGCAATTGCCGATCGAGTATACAAGGCGCTGGAGCGCAAGATGAAGCTGGAGCAGCGGCGTAATGGCTATTAGCATAACTTGAATGATTACCAAATTGACAAAGAGGGAGGGCGGAGAACGTGGCTTTAAGCAAAGCGCAGTTCTGGATCTACAAGAGCAGCGAAACGGAAATTGTTGACGTGTTGTTTAACCCGACGGAATATGAACTTTCTTCGAATAACCAGTATGCCGAGAACGATGTGCCGGGGCTGCAGTCGCCAACGACGCAATTCGTAGGCGGAGGTGCTTCGGAATTATCGATCAATCTTTTTTTTGATACCTATGAAGCAGGTACTGATGTCCGGGAATATACGTCCAAGATCGTCGGCATTCTCGACGTCGATTCGGACTTGCATGCGCCTCCCGAATGTCGATTTGTATGGGGATCTCTCGATTTCAAAGGTGTAATCGTATCGATTACACAGAGATTTACGATGTTCCTTGAGTCTGGCGCTCCCGTTCGTGCAACTCTCGACCTCAATATGCGCAGCACGCAGACGATGAAGGAACAATATAAGGAAATACCAAGGCAATCGGCGGATCGAACCAAACGTAAGACTGTCAAACAAGGCGATCAGCTATGGAGTATTGCTGCCGAAGAATACGAAGATCCCGGAGCATGGCGGCATATCGCCGAGGCAAATGGAATCGATAATCCGCGACAAGTTGCAGCAGGTAGGAACTTAACGATTCCAAGACTGGAGTGAGCAGTATGCCGACCTATAAGATGAGCGATCTGGAGGAAAAATATTATAATTTCGTTGCTCCAGAATTCGAAATAATCATTGAGGGCCACTCCGCTAAATTAGATGAAATGGCTATAGGATGGATCGAAGTGGATCTGACAACGGACGCCAAAGCGGATGTTGCTAGATTCACGGTTCTTAATGCATACGAATGGAGCTCCAGTTCACTGGATTGGATGGATGACAAGATTGTTCCGGGAAAAGTGCTAGTGATCAAGCTTGGTTATGTGGACAAAAAGAGCCAGGTTTTCGAAGGTTTAATTACGGGATACACGATTAATTATTCATCGAATGGCAGCCCGACTGTAACTGTAACCGCAATGGATCGATCAATGCTGATGATGAAGACCTCAAGATCCAAAGTGTGGAAGTCAGTAAAGGACAGCGATGTCGTTACGACCATTGCCTCCGAATATGGCCTTACGCCTGATATTGACGCACTGACAATACTTAAAGATTCCATTGAGCAAATAGGCGTAAGCGACTTTCATCTCGTACAATCGCTGGCGCAAGATAATGATTACAGGTTCCACGTGACGGGCAACAAGCTTCACTTCCGCAAACAGGCAACAGAAGGCACACCGATTGTAGAGCTCAAGTACGGCTTTAGCCTTATCGATTTTACCTTAACGGTAGATGTGACGGGACAAGCATCCGAGGTAAAGGTCAGAGGCTACGACACCAAGACCAAAAGTCCGGTCGCAGGAAGCGCAAAAAGCGTCACGGTGATTAGCGGATCAAAGAGCGGTCCGAGCCTGGCGGGCGCGTTATCTTCAAGGAAGATAGAGACGCTCTACACGCAGGTATCCTCGGTGGAAGAAGCTAATCATCTTGCGGGGGCAATGCTGAACAAACTGTCCCGGGACCTCGTCAGAGGACATGGATCTTGTATTGGATTTCCGGAGATGATGCCGGGAAAGATGATCTCCATTTCCGGCATTGGGGGCTCCAAGATGGATCGTAATCTGATGATGACCAGAGTCGTACATCGCGTGGATGCGACTGAGGGCTATACCATTCAATTCGAAGCGGAGGGGAATGCATTATGAGATCCATGTATCCCGGGTTCTTCGAGCACCATGCGCGCGCCATGCCTACCGAACAGTTGTCTGGCGTCTGGAACGCAATCGTTACCAATAACAAGGATCCAGACAAGCTGGGTCGCGTAAAGCTCAAGTTCCCGCATCGCGAAGGGGAGCTCGAAACGGAGTGGGCCCGTGTCTCCACATTTATGTCTGGGAATGACCGCGGATCATTGTTTATACCCGAGGTCAACGATGAGGTGCTGGTCGCTTTCTTGATGGGGAGACTGGATCAGCCCGTTGTGATCGGCTCGTTGTGGAATGGCAAGGATAAACCGCCAGCTGGCGATGAGAACAATAAAATTCGCAAAATAAAAACAGTCTCCGGCCACGAAATAACCTTTAACGATAAGGAAAATGAAGAGTCCATCAGCATCAAAACAAAAAAGGGACATTCGATTGTATTATCTGACAAGGATGGCAGCATCAAGATGAATACGTCCGATTCGCAGCATAACTTGGAGCTTGATGAGAAAGGCAAAAAGGTAACGGTGAAGTCGGGCACGACTAAAATTGAACTTACATCAAGCGGCAACGTGACGATTAGCGGCTCACAATCGCTTACGGTCAAGGGCACAGAGGTGAAGGTCGAGGCGACCGCTTCCATGTCACTCAAGGCAGCAGGCATGCTTGATATCAAATCAGATGGCATGATTAACATCAAAGGATCCATGGTGAAAATTAATTAACGCCGGAGGGGGAGTCCGACATGTCTGCACCATTCTTAGGCAAGGGCTGGAAGTTTCCTGTGCAAGTAGACAAAACAACTGGGCGCATTCGGATGTCCGAAGGCGAAGATGACATTAAAGAAGCGATCCATATCATCATACGCACCTCAAAGGGCGAAAGATTGATGCGTCCGGACTTTGGCAGCGGTCTCCGAAACTTTGTGTTCGGCACGACGGACGATATGTCGATGCGGCTTATCGCAAGCGATGTGAAAGCAGCCATCCGGGACTGGGAGCCCAGAGTGAAGGACATCGAAGTAACGGCCCGGCCCGATCCTTCATCGAACGGACGAGTTCTGCTCGAGGTAGGGTACACGGTAAGATCGACAAATAATCTCTTTAACCAGGTCTATCCTTTTTATCTAGAGGAAGGCACGAAATAACGGGAGCGGTCAGCGAACATGACATATGCGGGAACAGGCGGCGGAGAGCGTCGGCCTCCGAGAATCAACACAAACAACTTGTCCACCTATATGGAAAAGTTCAAAGAGATGGCACCGCATTATACGCCAGAATGGCGTTTCTCGCTGGATCAGCCGGACGCCGGAACCGGACTTGCTTATATTGCCGGAGAGATGCTTGAGGAAACGGTGCAGCGGCTTAATGGAGCACCTATGAATCATTTGCTCTCCTTCCTCGATCTGATCGAGGTAAAGCTAGGGGCGCCTCGTCCAGCTCGAGCAAGGGTCGTTTTCCAGCTTAGCGAAGGTTCTACGGAGCCTGTTCACGTGCCAGCAGGACTCAAGCTGACCGCCCCGAATCCTCAAGGGGGAGATCCCCTTGTCTTCGAAACGGAAGGTGCATTAGCAGCGACGCCTGCCAAGCTGACGGCTATCGTCAACGTAAATCCCGCAAGGGACGAAATCGTGACGGCAGCCCGTGCTTACGACGAGAAGCTGGAGGCTGGCTTGGCTAACGAAGTACCGCTATTTGATACACAATCTGCGCCGAATGAGCAAGAGCATACCTTGTTTGTCCGTCACGATGATCAGTTGCTGGTTGATCGGCCATGCCGTATCTATATCAATGTGTTTCACACTGAGAAACGATATGCAGAACCCGAATTGGCTGCAGCGCTGGCATCCGAATACGTAGTCTGGAGCTACTTCAGCGAAGGGGAGTGGAAGCCGTTCCACTCTGTGATCGCGGCAGGCAACCTGATTATGTTGCACAAGAGCGAGCCGGGTAAGATGGAATTGACATCACATCAAGGCGTCGAAGGCCGCTGGATCAAATGTACGGTGAAACCAATACTTGGACATGCCTCCCCGATTCTGGCCAAGGGATTAGAGATGGACAAGATGCGATTGCGCGTCTCACATGACGCTGCTGGTGATTTGGAACGAATCAGACCCGATCATTTGTATTTTAATGATATGGCGTTATCCGAGGATGGAGCGTTTCCTTTCGGCGAACATTTTGTCCCTTACTCTGTCTTCTATCTATCCAGTGAAGAAGCGTTCAGTAAACGACAGAGCAAGCTGGAGCTCACGTTCTCGGCAATGGCCAAGGCTAATCGGCTGCGCATGGCTCCAGACCCGGATGTCAAATGGAAAATGGTCATGCGCACGTCGGAATTCGAAGAAAAGGATCCGCCGCGAATTCGGATCAGACAAGTTGTGTGGGAATATTGGAACGGTAGCAATTGGAATGTGCTGCCGGGCAATGAGCATTATGTCAACTTCTTTGAAGAACTGCCGGAGCAAGCCGTCAAACCGTTTCGACTAACATTTGATTGTCCGGAGGACATGGAGAAAACGTATGTAAACGGTGTTTATCAATACTGGGTACGGGCACGAGTGCTGCAGACGGATCCAGTCATTGCGCCGATAATGCAATATATGTCTCCATGGCTGGAGACACCTAGATTGTCTTATACGACCGGAACGCAGACTGTATTTGCGCCGCATAATGTTTATACGAGAAACAATGCAGATGATCGGGACAGAAGTTTGTCCGCAGATCAGGGGGTCGAGTCTTTCAAGCCGTTTGAAGGTATTCCGTCACCATGCCCTTCGGTATATATGGCTTTTCATCTTCCTCCTCAAAAGGGACCTATCCGCCTTCACTTCGAACTTGCAAGACGGTTCGTAACAGGCGACGAGCGACCATGGACGGACTGGGAGGCGTTATGCCGAGAGAATGGCCGACTCGTATGGAAGCCTCTGAAGATCGAGGATGGAACGGATGGCTTCGGCATGAGCGGCGAGTGGAGCTGGGTAGGGCCGCAGCATATGGCTGCCGCGCGTCTGTACGGACATGATCAGTACTGGATCAGAGCGATCAACAGAGACAGTCGGCTTAGCGAAGCGTATCCGGATAACCCTATTGCAGAAAGTATTCGCATCAATACGATAGCTGTCGTTCAGCAGGTTAGCCAGGAGCGCGAGATGACGATTCCAGCCGACGGACTTGTCGTGTTAACACCTACGGCATTTGTGGACGAGAGCGTATGGTTGGATGAATTGGCGGACTTTACGCCATCCGAAAGGGCAGCGATGCTGGATGCTGAACCAGATGACTGTTACGCCCAAGAGGGGAGCGAAGGGAATATCCTTCGATTCTGGGTCAGGTGGAAGGCGGTTTCGTCGCTCGCTGATTCTGGACCGGATGACCGTCACTATTCTCCGGATCGTGCAGGCGGTTTGCTCCTGTTTGGAGATGGCATGCATGGTCGTTCTCCGTCGGCCGAATACGACAGATTGGCTCGTATCTCCTATCGCACAACATCAGGAGCGTATGGTCGAGTCGAGGCTAACCAAATTAAGGGCATGCAGCTGCCGATCGCATACATCGACAGCGTCAGCAATCCCAGAGCCGCAATCGGCGGAAGCCATACAGAATCCATGGATGCCGTATTGCAGCGCGGGCCGCAGCGCCTGAAGAATCGTGGTCGAGCGGTTACGACAAAGGATATTGAATGGATCGCTAAAGAATCGTATCCCGGCATAGCCAAAGTAAAGTGCCTCAGCAATCGTAATTCTGTATTGGGGAGAGCGCCGGGGTCGGCTACGGTTGTTGCTTGCACAGACGGGGGATATGGGGATTCGGCTCAATTCCCGGAGCTTCGCAGGAGAGTGGAGTCTGAGCTGCTGAGAACCGCTTCCGGTGTGCTCGCTGTAGGCGGCGGGATCGCTGTAATCGAGCCGGCTTATCTGGAGGTGTCTGTACATGCAACGGTGGCTGCCGAATCCATTGGCGGTCTGCTCCCGCTCGAGCGCGCATGCACAGAGAAATTAACGACCTTCCTAAGCTTTATGAACGGCAACACGGACGGGCATGGATGGAATATCGGGGAACCGCTTCATCTTTCCCTGCTATATTCGCTGCTTCATTCCGTGAGGGGATTGTTATACATTGAGAGGTTATACGTACACGTATTCAAGATCGAGAACGGGGTTCGAACAGAATGGGACCCTGCCAGAATGAACGAAGTCATGCATGGGCTAGTCATGAGCGGCACGCACCGGATCACGGCGGTGCCGGCTGACGGAGCTTCGCGCTAATCGGAAGGAGGGACAATGATGTTGCCAAGGCTGCCGCTGGACGACCGCACGTATGCAGAGATCGTGCAGCAATCCAGGAAGCTCATACCGAAACGTATGCCGGAATGGACAGACGAAAACGCGCATGATCCCGGTATGACCATGCTGGAGCTGTTTGCATGGCTGACGGAAATGCAGCGCTATTACGTAAGCCGGGTTCCGAACAAGAATCGCAAGAAGTTCCTTGATCTGCTCGGCGCTGAAGTTCGCGACACTGCCTCAGCCAGTGCTATCGTCAGGTTCTCCGGTTTACAGGAACCAGTATCTCTTCCGAGAGGAACGAAGCTGCTTGCGGAGGACCAAGTATTCGAAATGATAGAGTCAGCAGAGCTGAAACCGCTTATGCTGGACCGAATCCTATGCCGAACGGAGAGGGAGTCTAGCGACGTCACAGCCTCCAACGATCATCTCCAAGTTTCCTTTTATCCCTTCGGCATCGACGCGAAACCAGGATCTAAGCTGTATATTTCGTTTGACAGGGAGCTAATTCCAGGAATAACGACAGCGTTGACCTTCAAGCTGTTGAAGACCGATGAGGCATCGAGAGACATCTATGACTCCGCTAGTGAAGAAGATCTGTCGATGCTGGCCCCTTCGGCAAGGTTGTCTTGGAAGGCGTATGGCGTGGATGATAACACGGGCAAAGCTGGCTGGCTGCCGCTGGAAGTAGTATCTGACGAGACGCGGCACTTCACGGTAAGCGGTACAGTCTGCATAGCCGCGACATCTCCGATGCAGAGCGTAACTGTACATCCGGCGGGAGATCGTCCACGATTCTGGATCTGTTGTACGGTAGAAGAGGCTGGTTACGAGATGCCTCCTAGAGTCGGCAGTCTGATGCTGCATACGGCACATGTCATCCAGAAAGATACATTAAGCGAAGTCATTGAAGCGATTGCTTCAGGTGACGAAGATGGAACTTTCGCTCTAAATTCGTACCTAGCAGCGTACGGCAATATTAGAGTTCAACTGGAAGCAGGACTCGGCGGTGGCTGGATAGAGCAATCCCAGAGCCAGTTCGAGGTAATCCGTTCGAGTGACGGCGTTAAGACGTCAGTTCGTCTATCACAAGGAGACGGTGGCAGGCTGGCAAAAGGAAACAAAATCCGTTTCATCGCAAGCGTGCCGGAGTTCTATCGATACCGAAACGTAGGAAGAAGTAACGGATTGCCTAATCAAAGCTTTGAATTGTACGATCTGCCTTGCCGCAAACGTAGTGCCATTGGATTGCAAGTAGGCGCTCAGGATCTTGCAGGTCAGATAATCTGGTCCGATTGGACTGCTGTAGATGACTTTGATCGTTCGGGGCCAAGCGATCACCATTTTTCGTATAACCCGCAAGAGAGACGAATTACCTTCGGCAATGGCGAACGCGGTGCGATCCCTGAAGCGAGCGTAGATGATAATATCGTTTTGATCTTCTGCGAGCTTGGCGGGGGAGATCGCGGTAACGTCAAGCCAGGTCTCATTCGAGAATGGGTGCATGTTGCGCAGCAGAAGCTTGGCATTCAAATTTCCAATCCGTTTTATGCAGCAGGCGGAACGGAAGCTGAGTCTCTCTCAGAAGCGTTGACGCGTGCCGCAGCTGAGCTGAAGCTCGCATTCCGGGCCGTAACGGACGAGGATTACGAGCTGATCGCCAAGGACACGCCAGGCATTGAGGTAGCGAGGGCCAAGTCGA
Source organism: Paenibacillus sp. strain BS8-2 (assembly GCF_054483835.1). NCBI lineage: Bacteria > Bacillati > Bacillota > Bacilli > Caryophanales > Paenibacillaceae > Paenibacillus > Paenibacillus sp. strain BS8-2. The sequence continues at coordinate 5,976,219 of NZ_CM137010.1, read as the reverse complement.
TTCCGCTCTTTAGGCCGGGGCTCTCCGATTATCCTAAAGAAAAAGCGGACGGTCAGCTGTCGTTGGTCGTTGTACCGCAGAGCCTCTCGCTTACGCCGATGCCAAGTGCGGGATTCTTGCGAACGGTGAGCAGCTATCTGGAGCAAAGACGATTAATTACGACGGAGCTGCATGTCATTCCTCCCGTATATATCAAGGTAACGGTCCATGCTGTAATCGTGGTTGAGCCTCCGTTTGCAGATGAGAAAGAACCATTAATTGCATTGCTTAAGGGATTGCTTCGACCTCTCGACGGTAATGAAGGAGAACGAGGCTGGGCTTTCGGTAGAACGGTATACAAGGGCGATATCTACAGTGCGCTTACCAAAGGCAACGGAGTTGTGTTCGTCCAAGATCTGTGGCTGGATGCAGAGGGTCTTCATGTGACTAGGTCTGCAGGCGGCGACATTGTCATCCCGCCTCACGGACTCGTGTTCTCAGGCGAACATGAGATTGAATTAATAAGCAGAACCCGGCTATAACGACGGATGATTGGCGGCAAAGGAGGGATTTTCACTGAAGGAGCAGAACCAATATTTCTCCATTAACCGGGAACAAGACTGGTTAAAGGGGACCACATACAACCTGGAGTTCGGGCTGGCGGGCCTCGGGATACGAAGGGATCATAGGTATGGAATTGCCGCATCGCTTCGATTAGCCGATCTCGAAGGGGTGTCATCCGTACGGGATATGGCCGTGGGCGAACATGATCGTATTTATCTCCTAGACGATCGCGCCGATCTATGGGGCTATGATTGGCGGATTGGCGATCATAAACGTCTCTTCCCGCAAGGTCACGGGTTGTTTGGGGGGGATGCCAGGATCTCGGCTTCCGGTCCATTGCTATTTGTTGCCGATCCTTCCGAACACTGCACGCTACTCGCCTTCCATGCCGGTAATGGACAAACCATGTGGTCGAGGCACGGAGGCGAGATCGAAGGATCAATCTTCCACCCCCTCGCCATTACATCTGATGCGAACCGTGTTTATGTACTCTCCCCTCAGGAAGTGGATGACGGCGGGGAGGAGCCGGCCGTGCCGGAAGGAAGCAGGTTTTCCGTCTATGCGTTCACGCATGGCGGAATGCTGGCAGAGAAATATGAGCTGCCTTCGTTAAAACAATCGGTAAGAGCAAAGCTGAAGCATCTCAACGGAGCTTACTTCATGACCAGAGGCGGAGACGGCAGCTTTGTTATTTTGGATACGATCTTTGCCAGGATTGCGATCCTGCACAGGGATGGGTTGGATGCTGTTCATGCTCTCCCGACAAGTACCTATGCCGGGATCGCCAGTGACCGCAGCGGAAAGTTATATGTCGGCGATGCTAGGGAAATCAGGGGGGAGGACGAGGATGATCGATTCGTTCTTTCCTTCGGCAAGAATGGTGAGCCGGCAGGCGCACTTACAAGCTTCCGAGGTCAGACAACAAGGTTGACGACAGATGGTTCGGATCGACTGTATGCATTGGGCAGCGGAGAAGAAGCGAGAATCACGCTCCTTCACCTGCAGCCGCAAACGTTGTCCATGCCAGAGACGGGCGTACCTGAAGGAGTCTGGTTGTCTAAGCGGTTCGACAGTACGGAGATCGGCACCATCTGGCACAAGCTGACGGCCGAAAGTTTTGTACCGGAAGGGACACAGCTACTCCTTTCCTACTTCTCACTTGATGATGAACGGGCCGTTATAGCAGGCGCCTATCGTTCCGTCGATGATTGGATCGCAGATCCAGCTGTTCCATACAAAGAAAAGCTGGATGGATTGGCGAAGCTTTGGTCAAGTCCGATACCGAATCCAAAGGATGCTTTGTTCATTAAAGCGAAGGGGCGATATCTGTGGCTCAAGCTGGAGTGGATCGGAACGGAGCGGTATTCGCCATCCATAGGGAAGTTGAGAGTTTATTTCCCTCGTGAAACCTATCTGGATTATTTGCCGGCCGTCTATCAAGAGGACGAAGAGAGTCGAGACTTTCTGGAGCGATATCTGTCATTGTTCGGAACCGCATTCTCCGAATTGGAGGACGAGATTGGCGATCTGTCTCGCTACATTGATCCCTACAGGGCGACAGGCGAGCATCTTCGCTGGCTTGCGACCTGGATCGGCCTCGAGACGGATGATTATTGGACCGACGAGCAGGTACGCGCATTTATACTCGCTGCCCCCGAGTTATACAGGTATCGAGGCACAAAGCGTGGGATCGGTGCCGTCATAGAGATGTACACGGGCGTTCAGCCCATTATTATAGAGCAGTTTCAGACCAAAAAAATGAGGGATCACGCGGAGCTTCGTAGTCTAACAGATGCGCTGTACGGTGACAATCCGTATTCGTTTACGGTGCTGCTGAAGCCCGAGCAATCGCTTAATGAAAAGCAGCGAGTCGTGATCGAGGGGCTGCTCGAAGAGCAGAAGCCGGCGTACACGGAAGCTAAGCTTGTTCAATTGCAGCCGTGGATGTATCTCGATCTGCATACGTACCTGGGCATTAATACCGTACTTACGGAGCCTTCACTGCTCATGCTGGGACCAGATCGCAGCATGCCGAACGACACGCTCATCGTTGAGATGGGCATGGAGAAACGAATGGATATTCATACGAGGTTGGAGCTTGATTCGGAACTAGAATAAACCGGACAAACGCTAAAAGGAGTGGTTGGAGTGAAAAAGTCGAGACTGTATCCGTTCGAGAGAAACCGTTATTTCTACGGGAAGCTGCTTACAGTGAGGGATTTCGAATCGGAGCAGAAATACTTTAATGACAAAAGAAGGTTGCTCAACCGGCTGCAATTCGGCAGCGGCGTCTTGTCCGGCATGTCGGTTGTAGCGGTAGACGACAAAACGGTTTCTGTTGAAATGGGCGTAGCGATCGATTACATCGGACGTGAAATCGTCATTCCGGCACCTGTTACCATGAAGTTGTCCATGATCGAAGGCTTCACAAACAACGAATACAAAAAGAATGTATACTTATGCGTTGCGTACGATGAGAAAGGCAAAGAGCCGGTACATTCGGTAGGCAATGCTTCAGTCCGTTCGGACGAAGTCAGCGAATATAATCGTGTATTGGAATCGTATCGTCTATTCATTAACGAGACAGCTCCTGCTCCTTCTTCGTTCGAATTCGTACAGCTTATGGAAAACATCGTGACGTTGTATGAGAAGGACAATGTTCGTATCACGCAGCGCATGCCGAAATACGTTGGCCCAGGCGAGGTTGTCGAAGTAAAGCTCGTCGTGGAGAAGACCTTGCAGACACCGCGTATCTCGTTCTCGTACGATTATGAGCTCGCGGGATTCCAGCTTGTCGGCGATTCGAACGGTTCAATCACCTTCCAGGAACCAGGCGATGCTCAGGATACGGAATACACTATGACTTACCAACTCAAGGCTCCGCTGGAAGGCGGGGGATTCGCAGAGCTGTTCGTACCGGCTCAGTCAGCCAAGCTGTCGATCGGAGATGCGCCAGTACCAATTGATGCGAGCGTTAAGCAGATCATCGAAGTAGTAACGATTCCGGTTGCCGATCGTATCTTGGAAGATTGGCACAACCGTACGCTGGAGCAAGCTGTCGAAGGATCGGCGGATAAGAGTATTTGTCTGGCCAAGATCAGCCTTCTGCAGATGGGACCAACCTATATGATCGAGAAGGTCGACCGTATGCCGTTCGACGAATATATCGAAAGCACAACGTTGACACAGAGACTGGCGCGCAGCGGCGGTGGAGCTGCTCTCAATCGATTCTTCGCGAATGCAGAAACAGAAGATTTGGAGTTTGGCGCCAAGCCAACGCTTGATGTACAATACCATCCGGATCGCAACGAATTCGACTTCAAGCTCGGTATTCCGCGTCCGCAGCATCTCTATGATGAAATTGCAACGGGCACGATGGAGGTCGCGCTTGAGGCAATAGGCAAGACAGGCGGATTCTTCTTCTCCCGCGGCAAAAAAAATTATGTCTCTGACGAAATCTTCCACGGTCTCGGCGAGGGGCAAGTCTCCATTGTCGTCGGCTTGGAAGAAACGGACGAATCGGGACATGCTTCGGGCACAGGCGCGAAGAAACAAATCTATTACGGCCAAAGCGATGTGTTCAAAGGAACGGAATTCGAACCGGATATCCCTAACGTTTCATTGGGAACGGTTGTGTATCCCGAGAAGGGAACATTCCGCATTGGTATGAAGCTCCAGGGAGAAACTGAGACAACAGCTTCTGTCATCGCTGTTCGTTGGTGGGCTTTCAAAAGTCTAGGTACGGCCCCTCAAGCGGCCTTACAAGCGCAGCTTGCCTCCGGCTTATCCGAGGCCGCAGCCAGCAAGGAATAATAATTATAGAAGACAGCAATCCCCCGAGAAGCGCCCTAAAGGCGTTGTCGGGGGATTGCTGTTATTCGTATAGTTCCGATGACAAGTACAGGATCAAGGAATCAATCTTCAGTTAGAATCTGTTCAACTTCCATGCGAACGAGCTTGTCTTTGTTTAGGATGAAAGTTAAAAGCATATTGCCTGTAACAAAACGTACGCTCATGCGACCATTCGTTAACGTCTCTTTAACGCTGACTGCTTTGGCGTCTATGAGCTTCTTATAAGCAGGCTCCATAATCAGTGCATTCCAGGTAGCCAGCTTAGTAACCATAAACAGCTCCGGGTTATCTACATCGGCGGTCAGTTGGAACGACATGCCCATGGCCGCATACGTTAGCTGTTGTGTAGCGGGTAACAAAGGCAGAAGCGGATCAAGCGTAAGGTCTTCTCCAGGGTCGACTATGCCGCTAACTGAGTTATTCGATCCTTCACTAGCTGACGGAGGGCCTGTACTTGCTCCACTGCTTGTGGCACTGTCTGTAGTCAGGTTGCTAGTCGTAGCGCTTGTGTCCGCAGCAGCTTCTTCTGTTCCGCTGTTTGTGGTCGAGCCTTCTGATTCTGCGCCGGTATCGGGGCTGTTAACTTCAGATGACGATCCATCTTCAATCGAGCCATTACCGGCAGGCGCCTCACCTTCGCCCGGAATCGGGAGCTCGGGCAATGCAGGCTCCTCCGCCGGTAGAACGGGATCAGCAGCGCCTAATGTTTCTTGCAGCTTCGCGAGTGTAATGCCGACAAACGATTCTCCCGAAGGACTGCCTCCGCGGAAAAAGCCTTTGTAGGCTATAGCACCGTCGCTATCAAACAAGGTACCGATTCCTTGATATTGACCGCCGGTGAACTGGCCGGAGTACTTTAGAATTCCGGCATTGTCGTACAAATCCCCGGTTCCATCCTTGGCACCGCTAAGGAATGTTCCTATGTATTGCGGTTTGCCGTTTTCGCTGAAATAAGTACCGGCACCATGATAGCTGCCAAGCAGGAATTCGCCTTCATACTTCACAAATCCGGATGCATATAGCTCTTTCCCTGCACCAGATGGCTTACCTGCGACAAAACCGCCTTCGTATAGGGCTGTCCCTTGCGAATCGAACAGCTTGCCTGTCCCTTCGTACACGCCAGCAACAAACGAGCCTTCATAAATCAATTTGCCATCGGCGCCAGAAAGCTTTCCTTCACCTTCGTATAGCCCATGCATGAACGCTCCAGCGTACTGAATACTTCCATTGGCGTTGTAGAGAACGCCGGCTCCTTCGAACTTCCCGGAGAGGAAAGCTCCCTCGTAGCTTACAGTACCGTCGACGTTATAAAGTGTACCGGTTCCGCTATAGGTATCGTTAAGGAATTGTCCTCGATAAAGCAACGAGCCGTCCTCGGCGTACAGCTCACCGTCTCCTGCCATGAGTCCTTTGTCAAACAACCCTCTATATCGGAGCGTTCCGTCCGGGTAATAGAGTTTTCCTTCGCCCGAATACAAGCCATCTACTAGCGGCCCTTCGTAAAGAAGATTGCCGTTGTCGTCCTTGACGGCTGCTGTTCCATTGAACCCACTGCCCGCAAGCGCGGCAGCCTCCAATTGGGGAGTCTTGCCCATCCACTTATTCAGGAAGGACGGCGGATTAATGAATCCGAAATACACGATGATTAGAGAGAGTACGATGATAATCGCAACAAGCTTCTTTGCAATATAATAGCTTCCGAGACGCAAATAATTGTCTAACGAACGGAGAGGACCAAAAATCGCCGTGACAAGAAATTTGCGAAGCATGGCGAAGAGCCTTTTTGGAAGCGTTTTGGCTTGTTTGATTGGACGAATGATGATCCGCTGGATCGGTTTGAATATCGGCTTAAGAATCGCTTCAATCATATTAAGGCACCTGTATAGTCATTTGGCCCGGAGCTGTCACCGAGATCACTCCGCCCCAATTGCACATGCATTTGGACGAATTGTTCAGCGCTGGCATATTCCCGATCAGTACGGTCGGCGATCCTGGCGCCCAAGGCGCAGCCGTCACCGGCACGCAGGGCATAGGAGTTAGCACGCCTAACGCCGCTGCCGTTGCAGAAGCTACCATCGGATTAGCAAGCGAGTTGCACATCCCGAAGGGCAAAATGTTCACCATTGGTTTATTATCCATAATGTTGGCCGCAGGCATAAGGTTCACGACTCCGTTGGCAGGCAGTGTGAGCAGGCTGCTGGGAGCGGCTCCGAAGGTGCATTGCAGCGTGGCTCCGCCGCATACTAATTGACCCATAACGTTCCTTTCCGTGAGCAGGAAGACATATCGGACTCCCTCTCTCTGTTTTATAATCAATGGGACAGAATCTATGCTGTGGAATAGGCTGCAACAATTTCTTTGTAATGGAAAATAACCATTGTGGGCAGCTACTATTATTAATAGTACTATAAGCCTCTTTCGCGCATCAACATAAACCTGCATAAATGGCTATAATTCGTCAAAAAAATGATAGGAAAGGGATGCCAAGCGATCAAACATATAGTACTATGGAAATAGAAAATTCATGCTATCTGAAAGCGATGGTGTTCATGCGAAAGTCCCCGATTATATTGATCCTGCTCGTAATCGCAGTCGGGCTTGGCTGGCTTGTGTCCGCAAATCGGACGCAGTTAGATACTCTTCCTTTCGAGAGAGAGCGCCCATTTACCTATTTATCTAAAGTTTCAATGGGACCAGACGGTCTTGTTCATGCTATTGCGGATTCACGTAAGGAACTGATTCAATTAGGCGGCGATAACGTCCTGCAACTGGATATCACGCTAGATGATGGTGATGGCAGGAGTCACGGATTTACCGAGGTGGCCGCAGCCGACGACGGCAGCATGATCGCCCTCGACACCGTGCTGGATGAATACGGCCTATACGTGCAGGAAGAGCTTCTTATCCGCTATGCGCCCGGCGAGAAGGAAGGATCGGTGCTTTATTCCTACAAAGGGACAGGGAACAACAAACGGCTTGGCGTTATTAAGGGCCTGCAGACAGCAGGAGAAAACCTGTATTTCTACATTGACGAAGCAGAGAAGGGGATAGGACTGCACCGGTTGCCGCTGACCGGAGGATCGCCCGAAGAGCTGTTTCGTTTTCAATTGCCCGAGGATCGATTCTTATCTGAGATTGCAGGATACGAGATCGGTTCTATCTATTACTCTACTCGCCGCGGTGCCGTCTACCATGTAGCTGATAACGGGGAAAGCGACCGTATTTATCCTTTGCCGGATACGGAACGGAGCAGCCGGAATTTCCCTGAAGCGCTGGAATTAAAGGATGGGCGTCTCTATTTCATTGACAGACTTGTTAATGCGATTACGAGTCTGAGTATCGCGAGCCCATCCGATATCCGCACGGAATTAACAGAGGCTCAGCTAACCGAGCATGCAGGCGGAGCAGAGAATCTGGAAATGATGGATCTAGCAATCGGTCATGACGGTGGAATCCAGCTTGCGCTGGATGACCGAATCGTCTCCATAGGTACGGATGGGACAAGCTCTCGCATCATCTCGACGTTATCTTACGCTGGCAGCGAGATTAGGTTGAGCTGGCTGGTGTGGTCCGGGGCTCTTCTGCTGCTGATCGTGACGGTCATCGCATTGCGTATGATTTACGTTCATTGGCTCAATCGGCGTTTGTCGCTGTTCTTTAAACAAGTATTTGCGATCGTTCCGATTCTGGTCATCTCGATGTTCTTGCTTTCCAACTTTATCTACGACAGCTTTTCTAATCGGATGGAAGAGGATATGCAGCGCCAGCTTTCGCTGCTTGCACGGAACGGACAATCCATCATCGACGGGGATAAACTTAATCGTCTGACGTCGCCTAGTGATTACGGGAATGAGGATTATAAGGAGCTGCGCTCCAAGATGGATTTCTTGTACGAGAACGAGGATCCAACGATCAGGCAAGGCTTATACAGCACATTGTACAAATACGAGAACGGCGAGTTCTTCCTCATGATGGACGATGACGACGGAGCGAACATGTTCAAGCCGTTCGCACTTAGCGATACGAACCGCCCTGTCGTTGAGAACGGAGATATTGTATCCGAGCGCTGGGAGGATTCGACCGGCAAATGGATGTACGCCATCGGACCTGTCTATGATTCCGCAGGCAATGTTGTCGGAGTATATGAGACGGGCAGCGACCTCAATGTCTTCTATCAATCTAATGTGACGATCTACCAGAGCATTCTGCGAAACATCGGACTGATCAGTCTAGTCATTATTGCACTGGTGCTTGGCGTTACGTATTGGCTGCTACGCTCGCTCCGCAAGCTGCGCAAGAGTGTCATGGAGATGGCAAACGGCAACTGGGACGTAAAAGTAAATATTAAATCGCAAGATGAAGTTGGCGATTTAGGCGAACAATTTAATCGAATGGCGCAGCATATTCGCACGTATATCAAGGACATCACGACCTTCAGCGAGGCATCGCATCGATTCGTTCCGCAGCAAATTTTTAAATACTTAGGTAAGAAGGGCATTACGGAGGTACATCTTGGCGACCAGGTTCAGGGCAATATGTCGGTCATGGTGACAAGCATTCGCTCTTTCAACCAGCTTTCCAAGCAGCTGTCTCCCAAACAAAACTTCGATTTCATGAATGGCTTCCTCAAACGATTCAGCCCGTTTGTACGGCAAGAGGAAGGTCTTATCAGCAAATATTTAGGGGCAGGCTTTATGGCGCTTTTCCCTGGACGAGCCGATGACGCCATTCGCGCTGCCATCGCAATCCGCAGGGAATTGACAGCATATAACGAAAGTCTGCAAGCCGCGGGCATGAATCCGGTCGATATAGGGATGGCGATCCACAAAGGACCGTTGATGTTAGGGATAGTAGGCGAAGAGCAGCGACTTGAGGGTAACGTTATCTCCGATGATGTCAATGTGACAACTGCGCTGGAGCGGTTGTCCGATACGATGGGATCATCATTGTTGGTAACCAAGACATATTTCGAACAGCTTCGTGCTCCAGAACGCATCCGATTCAGATATTTGGGTCGAATCGGTTTAGAGGGCAAGGACGAATCGATAGAGCTGTATGATGTTTATGATGGTGACTCCGACAAAGAGCGACAGCTCAAGGATCGAACGAAAGCGACATTCGAGAAGGGGATCCGACTCTGTCAGGAGGGACGATTCTTCGACGCTCGCGAGACGTTTGTCGAGGTCATTAAGATTAACCGATTCGACAAAACGGCCAAGCTGTATTTCTATCTTTGCGACGAGTATTACCAGAAGGGTTCATCGGAAGGCTGGAACGGCACGCTTGCAGTCTAAAATGATATAGAAATCGTTAGAAAAGGGGCGGAAGGAACATGCTGCTACAATCATGTCGCATCGAGCTGGTAGAAGATAGGCAGACGGCGGAGGAAATCAGTTCGTTCTTATTGTCCGACAGCTCGTTCGATGATACGCGTTATACGCCGGGCGAGCTCAAGCACTTTCGCGAGCTTCCGCTTAAAGCTCTTGCAGGAGAAGAAGTGTTCTGGTATGCCCGCAGTGAGGATGGAAGTATTGTGGGCATCAACTGCATGGCTCCTAATGAGCAGAACTCCGGCGGATACAACTGGGATTATCTCGTTGTACATAGGGATTACCGCAGAAGCGGACTCGCGGCAAGCTTCATCGACGAGATGTTTCGGTATTTGAGAGAGCGGGATGCCCGTTATCTGTTGGGGTACACCTGCGATTTGCCTGAATATGACGCAATCAAAAAAATGTTCCACAAGCTGGGTTTTGCCGAGATCGGTCGTTGTCCCGATTATTATTATGCAGGGGAAGATCGATTGATTTACCATATCAAGATTACGGAAAGCACTCATACATTAATGCGTGACTGAAGAAGGAAGATGGAACAGCCTTCATGAAGGAGATAAAGCGATGAATAGAATGATGCGAGCCGTAGGTGCCCGTCCGGAGGATCAGCGTAAGCTGCTCCTGATGGCACCTGTTTTTTTTGTTTGCGGCATCGCGGAGATGCTGAACTACAATAGCTTCATGACGTTGTTCAACCAGAGGTTCGGCAGTGAGTTTTTGCCTTATGTCTATGCGGCGGAAGCCGTTATTCTTCCGCTTGAAGCATGGTTGCTGTCCTGGCTTGCGGCCAGACTTCCAAAACCCAAGCTAATGCGAGTAATGTTCGGCATGATGCTCGGCATCGTTGGAGTCAGCGCCGTTATTTTGTTAGTTCTGGACGGAATCGGGATGGATGCTAGATGGTTCTACCCTGTATTGTTTATCGCTTCGAGCTTCGTTGTGCGGCAGCAAACCTTATTACTATGGAGTCTCGCGGTCGATCTATGCTCAACTCAACAGGCGAAACGACTGATGCCAATCTTTGTAGGAGCAGCGACTCTTGGCGGGGCAACCGCTGGCTTGCTTGCTCAGCTCATTAGTCTAGCATTCGGACCCGTTGCGATATATACGGTCGGGAGCTTGCTGCTGCTGCTCATCTGGGGCAGGTACCGCAAGGTGATCTCGGTCTATTTGGTACCAATATCATTACGACTTGAAGCAGCATCCACCGAGGAGGAATCGGTTAGCGCAGGCACGGTATTTAAGCAGGCGCTGCGATCGCCGTTTCTACTCATGGTTATTTTATTGATGACGTTTATGCCAGCACTCTACTTCCTCATGGAGTACGAATATCTGAGCATTGCCAAGGAGACGTATGAGAGCGAGAAGTCGTTTAGCCAATTTTTTGGCATGATAACGATGATCTTATTCGTGCTTGCTTTTCTTCTGCAGTTGGTATCGGGCAAACTTATGGAGAAGCTCGGAGCTAGCCAGATGCTGACGATGATTGCCGGTGTATATGTAATCTCTTTCACTGGGGCAGTATTATTCGGCGGTGGCGGGGCGGCATTGCCCGTTATTTCTTTGGGTTATATGCTGTTATATTTGTTGCTCTACTATTCGGCTGAGCCCTCCTATCAGCTATTTTTTAAGACGCTTCCTCTTGCGCAACGAGATAGTTACCGGTACGCTGCACAAGGAATAGCTGCGTCCGCAGGTATTTTGCTCGGAGCGGGAATGCAGTTCTTGCATGCGGGCCTCGGTTTCTCGTGGCTGGTGCTATCCATTATCGGACTTGCGGGCTCAGGCGTACTGCTCGTGCTGGCTTGGTATGGAAGACGGCTATATATGCTTGAGCTGGTTCGGAGTGTTAGCTATATGAGCGCTGATGATCTCGCGGATTCGATGGACGAGCTTAGTATGAACCCGGCAGCTATCGCAGAAGCACGTCGTTTGCTCAAGGATCCATCGGAATCGGCCCGTGAGATTGGGATACAGCTTATTGGCAGATTGCAGGACCCTCAAGATTTGCCGGCATTATTAAGCATATTGGATAGTGCCAATGATCGGATTCGGATAGCCGCAATCCGCGCGATGTCGCTAGAGAGGGCAGATCTGCAAGCGATGGCTGGGATTGCTAGATTGTTAGAAGAGCCGGATGACGCGCTGCGCACGGAAGGCGTTAGAGCAATTGCTCGGATGAAACTGCTAGAAGAGCAGGCGTTTTTCTTCTTGCGGCAGAAGCTGCTTGATCGCCATCCTTCCGTTGTGGCGGAGGCAGTCAAAGCGATGTATTCGCTTGGACGTGAACAAAGTTACGAGGCTTGCCGAGAAGTTATTGAACGAATTCTCGAAGAAGGCGGAGAGGCTTCCGTCTACATGTGTTCCGCGATTGCTGACTTGGAATTGACAAACTTTATCCCGGCTATTATACGATTGACGGATGACCCGCATCCAGCAGCTAGAGTATCCGCGATCCGCGCGCTTGGTAAGCTTCATTGCGAGGAGCTAGTACCGTTGCTTCTGCCTAAGCTGGCGCGAATGGACGAAGAGATGTTAAGCGCAGCAACAATGGCGTTTGTGGATATTGGTGAGCCTTCCGTTCGTCCTTTGCTTGCCAGCCTGACGGCTGCTTCACCCAAACAATGGTGCGCCTCAGTTATAGCTTTGTCTGAGCTGCTAAGTGAGGAAGATCTGCGTGGTGTTCTGGCACGCGAGGCATTGATTCGACTAGCGGAGCTCGGCAAGGCAGCTGATTACGGTGTCGCGCTGCGCGTCTTCGGCAGGGAGGAGCTTGCCAAGCTTGCGGATATGCGTTGGCATGAGGTACGCGGTTTCGTATTCAGGGGGTTATGGAGCATACTCGCCAAGATGACCGACGAACGTGCGGTAGATGTGATCAGAACGGGCGTTACGCACGAAGAGGAAGAATATCGCAGCAATGCCTTGGAAGTACTTTCGGAAGGATTCGGTGATCGAAGAATTTCCCAGGCAATGATTACGACTTTGGAGCTCGAGACATCTTCACGCCCGGCTATGGGAAGGTCGGATGCTAGAGCGCTTCTGGTTATGGCACGGGATGGATCCGATGATTGGTGGAAAGAGATGGCGAGCGAAACGCTTGTAGACAGAAACGGAGGAGAAGGCATGACAAACGAAGGACTTATGATGAGCCGACTAAACAAAGTCGTATTCCTGAAGCAGGTCCCTTATTTCTCCGATCTCTCTCTTGAAGAGCTGGGGCTCATTGCGGGAGTGGCCGTAGAGGAAACGATCTCTGACGAAGACTCGTTGCTGAAGCGCGGCGAACGACATCCGGCGATGTATGTGATCGTTGACGGCAATATTGAATTGACCAGTGTGTCCGCTGCTGGATGGGAAGGGACAATTGGCGTGCTTAGTCCTGGAGATGTTTGCGGTGTTACGTCCGCGCTTGACGGCACACCGTCCACAGTGTCAGCGCAGTCGCTTCTCGGCGATGTACGGGTGCTTAAGCTAATAGGTGATGATGTCTCAAGACTGGTGCGATTGTATCCGGAGATTGGTATAGGGTTGCTGCGTGCTTCATTTGCAAGGATACGATTGCTCGAAGAGATGATGATGCGGATTGATTCATGAGATCTTCATCAATGAAGGTTGCATCGAATCCGTTACTTGCATATAATAAAGATTAATATTCTGCCACGATGGAGAAGAGTAAGCAGTGCTTCCGCACAGGGAGAGGACGCCATGGATTGAGAGCGTCCTTATGGAATCAGGCTGCCGAAGTTCGCTCCGGAGCATGTACTTGAACGGTCGAGACAAATGGAAATTCCACGTCATGATCAGTAGAGATGCACGGTTCCCGCCGTTATTGGGACTTGAGCAATTACATGATGTGTGAACTGTCAGTCGTGTGATTGGAATTAGGGTGGTACCACGGTTCTTCCGTCCCTTCGGGGAGGAAGGGCTTTTTTTGTTTTCACACACAAAATACGATCTTCACCGATCGTGGCGGCGATTGTCGTACTTCCTGGTTGGTTCGGTTCCATAGAACCAAACGGAGAACAGTAAGTTACAAACTAGTGGAGGCGAAGAACAATGAAAGCAAGGCTGGAGGAGCTGCGCGCGGAAGCGCTGCGCGAGCTTCAGGACGTAGCGTCGCAAGGCGCTCTGAACGATCTGCGCATCAAATATTTGGGCAAAAAAGGCGCCTTGACGGAAATATTGCGTGGCATGGGTGCACTTAGCGCCGAAGAGCGTCCCGTTATCGGCGGGGTGGCCAATGATGTGCGTAGCGCGATCGAAACTGTCATCGAAGAGAAACAAACGGCGTTCCAACGTGAAGAAACAGAAGCTCGTCTGCGCGGGGAAACGATCGATGTGACTTTGCCGGGCAGAGCGCTGCCAACAGGCGCCGTTCATCCGCTCAATAAGGTCGCTCAAGAAATCGAAGACGTATTTATCGGACTTGGTTATACCATTGCGGAAGGTCCCGAGGTCGAAACCGACTATTACAACTTTGAAGCCCTTAATTTGCCCAAGAACCATCCGGCTCGCGACATGCAGGATTCGTTCTATGTCACGGACGAAATATTAATGCGTACACATACCTCGCCTGTACAGGTCCGCACGATGAAGGAAAAGGCGGGCATGACGCCAGTGAAAGTGATATGCCCAGGCAAAGTGTATCGCCGCGATGACGACGATGCGACTCATTCGTTCCAATTCAATCAAATTGAAGGTCTTGTTATTGGCAAAGGTATTCGGATGAGCGATCTGAAAGGAACGCTGTTGCAATTCGTGCAGCAAATGTTCGGATCACAGGCACAAATTCGTCTGCGTCCAAGCTTCTTCCCGTTCACGGAGCCAAGCGCCGAAGTAGACGTAACTTGCGTGCAATGCGGTGGAGATGGCTGCCGGATGTGCAAACAAACAGGGTGGCTGGAAATTCTAGGATGTGGCATGGTGCATCCTCGCGTACTTGAGATGGGCGGCTATGATCCGGAAGAAGTGACCGGCTTCGCCTTCGGCATGGGCGTAGAGCGGATCGCGTTGCTCAAATACGGCATCGACGACATCCGCCATTTCTACACAAATGATCTGCGATTCTTGGGCCAATTCGCCAGAATGTGACGAAAGAAGGGACGATACCTACATGTTAGTATCCTATCAATGGTTAAGTGAATATATCGATTTATCCGGTTTGTCGGCCGAAGAGCTCGCTGAGCGAATGACACGCGGGGGCATCGAGATCGACGGAGTGGAATCCCGTAACAAAGGTGTTACCGGCGTCGTTGTCGGCCATGTTGTATCTAAGGAAAAACATCCCGACGCCGATAAGCTGAACGTGTGTAAGGTAGATGTAGGCACAGGCGAGGAGCTGCAGATCGTTTGCGGCGCCAAAAATGTCGATGCCGGTCAGCTTGTTCCTGTTGCCGTTATCGGCGCTGTGCTTCCGGGCGACTTCAAGATTAAACGTGCCAAGCTGCGCGGTGTGGAGTCGCAAGGCATGATCTGCTCCGCAAAAGAGCTTGGTCTGAATGAAAAGCTGCTGCCGAAGGAGCAGCAAGAAGGCATTCTGGTTCTGCCGGAAACGACTCGTATCGGCAGTCCAATCACCACTGTGCTCGGAATTGACGACGAGGTGTTAGAGCTGGATTTGACGCCTAACCGTTCGGACTGCTTGAGCATGTTAGGCGTTGCTTACGAGGTTGGTGCTTTGACAGGCCGCGAGGTCAAATTGCCGGATAACGCTGTGCTGGACGCGGCTATTGAAACCAAGGGACTTGTATCTGTAAGCGTAGAAGCAGCAGAGCAGTGCCCACACTACACAGCGCGTTATATCAAGGATGTAAAAATCGGAGCTTCGCCTGCATGGCTGCAGAATCGCCTGATGGCGGCAGGTGTTCGCCCGATCAACAACGTTGTCGATGTCACCAACTTTGTCATGCTGGAATACGGTCAACCGCTGCATGCGTTCGATGCTGATCGTGTGCCGAATGGACGTATCGTGGTGCGGATGGCGCGCGACGGCGAGACACTCGTTACGCTAGATGATCAAGAGCGCAAGCTGGAGCCGCATATGTTGGTCATCACCGATGGCAATAATCCGATTGCGCTTGCTGGTGTTATGGGTGGGGCGAGCACTGAAGTTACTTCAGGCACAACAAACATTTTGTTGGAATCGGCGCGTTTCGACGGCGGAACAGTGCGCAAGACATCCCGCCAACTGGGTCTTCGTTCTGAATCCAGCATTCGCTTCGAGAAGGAAGTTGATCCTTCGAACGTCATTCCGGCGTTAGACCGTGCAGCTTCCTTGATCGCTCAATTGGCGGAAGGACTAGTAACGGACGGTATTGTTGAGGCTTCCGCCAAACAACCCGAGCCAGTTGTTGTCGAGTTGACGCTGGAGCGTATCAACGGTTATCTCGGAACAGAGCTGTCAAGTCTCGAGGTTCGTTCGATCATGGGGCGTCTGCAATTCCAATACGAGGGAGGCGCAGACGATTTGTTCAGTATTCAAGTGCCTGCACGCAGAGGCGACATTACGCGAGCGGTGGATATCATTGAGGAAGTTGCGCGGCTTTATGGATATGACAATATCCCTACAACGCCGATCTATGGCGATGTCATCCCTGGATCCCTTACGAAACCGCAAGCGATCCGTCGCGAGCTTCGCAAACGTCTTGCGGATTCCGGCTTGCACGAGGTCATCAGCTATTCGTTCACAAGCCCGGCGCGGACGGAGCTTTTCCCTGGATTATCTGACGACGCCCGTGCGGTTCGTCTGGCTATGCCGATGAGCGAAGAACGCAGCGTACTGCGTACGACGCTTCTCGCGCAATTAGTTGAGACGGTCATCTATAACGGCAATCGCAAAAATCATTCTGCCGCCTTGTTCGAAATCGGCAGTGTATTCCATACGGACGAAGAAACGTTAACCCGCTTGCCACGCGAGAAACATCGGTTTGCGGCGCTGTTAACGGGAAATCGTACCGAAGCGGGCTGGAACGGCAAAGCGGCTGCATATGATTTCTATGATGCCAAAGGTATCGTCGAAACGATTGCTTCTACGCTAGGACTTGCGGATAAGCTGACTTATGCACCTGCCCAGCCGGAGCACTTCCATCCCGGCAGAACAGCAGCAATTGTGCTAGAGACAGAAGCGGGTCCTGTTACGATTGGATATGTCGGCCAGATTCATCCGGCGAATCAGCTGGAGTGGGAGCTTCCCGACGCATTTGCCATCGAGCTTGAATTGGGCCCAGTCTATGAATATGCGAGCTTCGATATCGAATACCGCACATTGCCGCGTTACCCAGCCATGGAACGTGATATCGCGGTTGTTGTAAACGAGAATGTTGCAGCAGGCAGTCTGACCAAATCCGCCACAGAGACGGCAGGAGAGCTGCTGGAGTCCATTCGTGTGTTCGACGTGTATACAGGAGATCGTCTGGGTGCCGGCAAGAAGAGCGTTGCACTGTCGCTTGTTTATCGTCATGCGGAGCGTACGTTAACGGATGAAGAAGTAACAGCGCTGCACGCGGAGGTTGTCGAGCAGCTTACGCAATCTTTTGGCGCAGAATTGAGAAAGTAGGCAGGAAACTATCAAAGCCGCATCGAATTAGTTCAACTATGAACTGCGATGCGGCTTTTCTGTGTGCATTTTCATACATGCCTGCGAATAAGAACGGAGCTGTACAAGGCAATAGTATGATGGTACGGCGGAATCTGTATGGCAGCCGCTACATGGAGACGATAGGAGGATACGACACAGTGGATGCAGATCAAACCGTTGTAACCGTTGATATATATGGTGTTCAGTACAAATTAAAAGGACATTCAAACGTCGATTATATGAAGAAAGTTGCAAGCTCGATCGACGATAGCATGAAGAAGCTGGCGAAGACGTATCCTCGTTTGGATATTCAGAAGTTGGCAGTCCTCTGCGCGATGCAAATTACAGAGGATGTCTTCCGTCTTAGACGGGATAACGCACGACTGCAAGAGGAAGAAGCGCGGCTTAGCGCAGTTAGCCAGAAATTAGAGATGGAACAACGCAAAAGTGCTGAACTTGAGTCTGGATTGGCCGAGCTTAAGCAAACCTCGGAGACGAGGTTGCGTGAAGCGACGGAAAAGGCAGAGCAAGAGCTTGCAGAGCTGCTCATGTTAGCGGACAAGCAGAAGCAGGAAGATTCAGCATCGTATAACGAAGCGCTCGCTGCGGCAGAACAAAGATTGGCTGCGCTCCGCGGCGAACACGAAGAAACACTTAAGCGCGTAAGCGAAGAGATGATCGCAGAGAAGAAGGCTGAGATGCTGCAACTCAAGAGCAGACTGGAGACGGAGCTCGCGAAGCTGGAGGCTGACCGCGATCAGAAGCTCTCTTCTTTGATGTCTGAGAAGGAGCAAACGGTTGCAGCGTTGATTAAAGAGAAAGAGCAGGCCGTAATCGAACTTCAGACGGAGCAGGAGCTGACGCTTGCCTCCTATCTGGAAGATCACGAGAAAATCATTTCCGAGCTTAAGAATGAGCAGCAACGCATGATTGCACAGCTTAATAGCGAGAGGGAGTCGGTTATCACTAAGCTGTCGCTCGAGAAGGATGCAGTTATGCTGGAGCTGGCCGATATTTCTGCTGCTAAGGAACGCGCCGTTAAAGAGCTGACCGAAGAACAGAATGAGACCTTAAAGCTGCTTGCAGCAGAAATGGATGAAGAACGAAATAAATGGAAGTCCGACTGGCAGCAGAAGTGGGAAGAACGGGAAACCGAATGGAATCATTTGGCCGAAGTCGCATCGGCCGATCGCAAACGACAAGCGGATGAGCGAGATGCCTTCTGGAAAGCGGAGCTGGAGAAGGTCGAGCTTGGCAGCCGGGAGGAGCTCGAGCGCAGGCGCAGCGGATGGTTAGAAGATCGAGACAAGCTGCTGGCTCAGCTTGCAGAGCTCGAGCAGCTAAGAATCGCAGACAAAGAAGCCATGGAGAAACGAGTAGAGGCGGCAGACGACAGTGTAATGGCCGCATTGGAGCAAGAGGAGATTCTGCGATCCTCCTTGACGCAGCTTGGTCTTGAGCGCGAAGAGTGGATGGAGCAGATGGAAATTGCACGTGAGCGCTTGGAAATGCTGAGCACAGAGAAGGTGACGGCGTCCGCGGAATTTGATGCCAGGCTGACCTTGCTGCAACAGGAGCATCAAAGTACGGTGGCCAAGCTGCAATTAGAGCAAGAAGATCGAATTGCGGCATTATCGACGAATGCTGACAATCAACTGGCTGCTCTCCGTCAAGAGATGGATGCAGCTGCTCTAGAGAATAACGAAAAGATCACGAGGCTGGAGGAGCAGCTTGCGAGTATGGGGCAAGCGGAGGAAGGTTACCTCGAGCAGCTAGTAAATATGGAATCCCAAGAACAATCCTTGTCGGAGCGGCTCGCCGCATCTGATGCGCAACTTGCTCAGCTTGCTGAGAAATTGGAGCGTAAGCTCGAAGTGGAAAAGGAGCAAGCAGCTAAGCTGGAGCAGGCGGAATTTGATGCGCTTGAGCTGTCCGAGCAGTTAGTTAAACTAGAATCTCGCGAGCAATCGCTGAAGGAGCGTCTAGCCGAGTTTGAGGAGAAAGAGCTTTCGCAAGCGAGTGAGCTCGAGCAGTTAACAACCAATGAGCGGACGAAGAACGAACGAATTGCGGAGCTTGGTGAAAACGTTCGTGAACTGAAAGATCAAATTCGAGCTGCGGGATCGAACGAGCGGTCGCAAGCAGAGAGAATCGCATCGCTGGAGTCTTACGAGCGGTCGCAAGCGGAGAGAATCGCATCGCTGGAGTCTAACGAACGGGTGTTGAGCGAACGTATCCGAGATGCCGAATCCAATGCGCATACACTATCTGAATTGCTTGAGATCCAACAGAAGGAAGAGCAAGAATGGATGGATGAGCGCGATGCTCGTGAGCATATTCTGGCAGATCAGATCGCCGAGCTTCGCAAATGGGAGAAAGAGCTTTCTGAGCAGCTAGCAGAGTACAAGGAACGGGAGCGCGAATTGTCGGAGCAAATAGCTGAGAGAGATTCGAGTGAACGTATACGTTCAGAGCAACTAGCGGCTAAAGATACACGGGAACGTGAACTGTTGGAGCAGTTGGCGGAACGGGATACGCGCGAGCGTGAATGGAACAGCCGTCAAGCTGCGCTCCGCGAGTCGATCGAGCTAGAATCGATGGAGCTTGCAGCAGATCTGGAGGAGCAGTGGAAATCTGCAGCTGCGGAAGCGGAACGTCTCGGTAATCTGTTCGCCGAGAGCGAAGAGAAGCTCTTGCGATTGACTTCGGCCGAGAAGGAACGTGAGCAAAGGGAAGAGGAACTCATCGCCCAGTTGGAATTGATCGCTGCACGTGAGCGCATTGCAAGCGGGCAATTGGAAGCAGCCATGGAACGAGCTGAGCAAGCCGAGAGATCTTCATCCCATCGCGAAAGGACGATTCTTGAGCTTGAGGAGAAATTGTCGAGCGTCGAGAAAGCTCGTAATGATTATGCCGCCATGGAAGAAGAGCTGCGAGATCGGATGGAGGTTGCGCTGAGAGAAGCTGCTGCATCTGTCGATGTTCAAGAGGATTGGCAGGATCGGCTGGACGAGCTGCAGCAGGAACGAGACCAGGCTGCACAATCTGCAGAAGCGCTGCTGAACGAACATTCCGTGCTTCTCGATGAGCATCGCAAGCTCAGTAGCGAATATTCGAAGCTGCAATCCGAATTTAATGAGTGGATCGAATTGATCGAAAAAAGTTAATCAGCCCTTCAAGGTTTCGATGAGATAAGCAAACAAAAAACGCCTGCTGACGATCCGGAATTACAGATTACCGGAGCTCGTAAGAGGCGTTTTTTGGGTTATGAACGGTCGCACGGCCATTATCCATAGGAGTGGATCGTTCCTGTTGGTCCGCCAAAGGAAAGGCTGGCGAGCCTAATAATATCTGGCGCAACGATCGCCGGATCTTTACCGGTGGCATGCATCTCAGTGCGCAGCGTGCCTGGATTGTATAGGTTGACCAGTATGCCGTGCTCATGTTCTTCGTCAGCGATGGTCCGGGTCAAGGATTCGAGACCGGCTTTTGCCGCGCTGTAAGCGGCGTATCCGCCTGCTCCATTCTTGGAGAGGCTTGAAGTGATATTAATAATTCTTCCGTACCTCTGTGTGCGCATTGCCGGTAGTACGGCTTTGGTCAGCAAGAACGGAGCGGTTAAATTAGTTGATATTTGCTTCTGCCAATCATCAGTGGTTAGCTCTGCGACGGAGCCGGGCTCCAGGACAGCTGCATTATTAAGCAAGACATCTATTCTTCCATAATGCTCTAACGTCGACTGGATGGCATCCTGCACCTGATTTTCCTCCGTGACATCGGTTTGAAGGATTAACGTGGATGCGCCGAAACGTGCATATACGATAGCTGCGGTCTCTTCCAGCTTGTCGCGTCGCCTTCCTAGCAGCACGACGGTTGCTCCTTCCGAGGCGAAAGCGATCGCGGTTGCTCTGCCAAGACCCGTACCTGCACCGCTGATCAACGCAATTCGAGACTCCATTACCCCCATCCGTATTCCTCCTCTGACTTGTAATGTGTTCATCTTATCAAAGCCACCTACACAAAGGAAGGGAATAGGCTATCAGACTTTTTTACCTTTTGCCTAAGCTTTATTGATAAAACGTAATGTATAAATGAAATAAACGTCCGGAACGGCTTGCTCGATAAAAGCATGCAAGCCATTTCGGACGTTTTTAAAGTTTTTATCTGCCTGTGTTGCGAGTTAAGTTACGACGATCTTAGCTCTCATCTTGCCATGTCCATTGCCGCAAGGCACGTAGCAGATCATATCGTATGTGCCGGGTTTGTCGAATTGAACCGTAATCGATTCATTGTTGTCGATCTTGATTTTGGATTTCAAAATTTGCACGCCATGGACGCCGCCTACGGAAGTGAGCTTGATTGCAGTAGGTTCGCCGGCTTTGATTTGATATTCTTGCTGATCGAATTCATAATTCGATGCTTTAATAAGTACTTCTGATGTTGGAGATACGCTTGCATCTACGGTTACGGCACCGCTGTTGTTGCTTCCGCTGTTTGCACCGCATGCTGCGATTACGAGTGCCAGCGCCAATACAGCTCCGAATACCATCCATTTTTTCATCGTAACGAGTGTCCCCTCTCGGCCAAGAATGGCTATAAATATTGTTTCACTATCATTGTAGCCTAATTTTGGACATGATAAAGAAGGCCAAGTGACAACTCCTTGACAAATCGATTACAGAAATTAGGCAATGCTGCTAATGTGAACAAACCTCTGCTTCCGAGAGCGGAGGGCAAAGGTTTGTTCAGGTGATAGCTATGAATCGCAGTCAGAATTAATCGTGGCGATTGCGACCGGCCTCGTAAGGTGTGCTGACCGGAATGAACAGATCGATAATCCCAATCACCAGAGCTGCGAGGATGGCGCCAAGCCAAGTGACGGTAACGCCGCCAACGATAAACTGAGCAATCCAGATGACGACGGCACTGGCGATAAATCCGACGATGCCTCTGCCGAACGGCGTCACACGTTTGCCGAAGACCCCTTCAATAATCCAGCCTAATGCGGCAATAACAAGCGCAAGGAAAAAGGCGCTCCAGAATCCGCCAACGCTGAATTGCGGTACGATAAACCCAACAAGCATTAACACAAGCGCAGCAACGATAAACCTTACAATGTGCCCGAGAAACGTCATTGCAAATACCTCCTTCAAAGTGTGGTGAAGCCATATAAAGTTTGCGAGCAAACAGGAGTTGGAACGGTTATTGCTTGCTTAGTATGGACATCAATCCAACATTTCATGTGGAATAAGAATAATGAGGGGATCATCTAACGTCGAATCGTGCATCGCGCCTAAGGTTCGGCTATAATATAAGGGCGAGAGGAGTGTTATTCGTTGGATTCCAAAATATTGACGACACTTGAATTTCCGAAAATTATAGATAAATTAACGAAGCATGCCAGTACGTCACTCGGCAAAAGGATAGCCGATGCGCTGCAGCCGGTAACGGAGCTCGAAGCGGTAAAGACCTTGCTGCAGGCAACAGAGGAAGCTTATGCAGCGGATCGATTGAAGGGCAGCGCGCCGTTTGGCGGCGTTGTAGATATCACGGCGTCGCTTCATCGGGCCCGAATTGGCGGTACGCTTAACCCGGCAGAGCTTCTTGATATCGCATCGACGTCTCGCGGTAGCCGCAGAGTGAAGCGCCATGTGGAGAATATCCATGATGAGCATCAGATTCCGATGTTGTCCAGCATCGCTTCCGGTATTGCGGAGCATAAGCAGCTTGAGGATGCTATCTTGGCTTGCATTGACGAGAATGCCGAGGTGCTCGATCAGGCTAGCACGGAGCTCGCCTCCATACGTCGAGAGCTTCGGAGCGGAGAGGGGCGTATACGCGAGAAGCTGGAAAACATGATTCGTTCCTCTAGTGTCCAGAAGATGCTTCAGGATACGTTGATTACGCTCCGCAACGATCGTTACGTGATCCCGGTCAAGCAAGAGTATCGGGGAAGTTTCGGCGGCATCGTACATGATCAATCAGGTTCCGGCGCGACATTATTTATTGAACCTGAAGCTATCGTGGCGATGAACAACAAGCTGCGCGAAACGAGGGCAGCCGAGATCCGGGAGATCGAAAAGATATTGCAGAAGCTTACCGCGCAAGCTGCCGAACATGCAGAGGAGCTGCTCATCGATCTGGAGCTGCTGGGGGATCTGGACTTTGCATTTGCCAAGGCAAGACTCGCGCATGAGATGAAGGCTACTCAGCCCCGAATGAATGACCGGGGATTCCTTAAGCTTAAACGAGGCAGACATCCGCTTATCGACAAAAGCAAGGTTGTCCCTCTTGATGTAGAGCTCGGCAACCAGTATTCGGCTATTATCGTGACAGGACCTAATACGGGGGGCAAAACCGTATCGCTGAAAACAGTCGGGCTGCTTAGCTTGATGGCGATGTCCGGTTTGTTCGTTCCTGCAGAGGAAGGTAGTCAGCTCTGCGTATTTGATGCGATATACGCCGATATCGGAGATGAACAAAGCATAGAGCAAAGCTTGAGTACGTTCTCCAGCCATTTGACCAATATCATAAGGATTCTAGGTTCGTTGACAGCGAAAAGCCTTGTATTGCTTGATGAGCTCGGTGCGGGTACCGATCCGGCGGAAGGCTCGGCGCTCGCTATTGCCATATTGGAGCATATTCATGCCAGGGGAAGCCGCATCATCGCGACAACTCATTATAGCGAGCTTAAAGCATACGCCTATAATCGCAAGTCTGTCATTAACGCCAGCATGGAATTTGATATTGCAACGCTCAGTCCGACTTATCGTCTCCTTGTTGGTGTTCCCGGACGAAGCAATGCGTTCGCCATTGCTGAGCGGCTGGGTCTTCAGCGAGCAATCATCGATCATGCACGCGGAGAAGTGAGCGAAGAGGATTTACGCGTGGAAAATATGATCGCCTCTCTCGAAGAGAACCGAATCAGTGCGGAATCGGAGAGGCAAAGTGCGGAAGTTCTGCGTAAGCAGATGGAAGCGCTTCGGGCCAAACACGAGGAAGAGCAGCTACGGTTTGAAGAGCAGAAGGAAAAGCTGCTGCTGAAAGCACAGGAAGAAGCGAGACAAACTATTGCCAAGGCTAAGCGGGAAGCGGAAGAAATTATCGCTGACTTGCGTAAACTTGCGATGGAAGAAGGCGCTTCTGTCAAAGAGCATAAACTGATCGAAGCGAAACGAAAACTCGATGAGGCGGCGCCGCAGGCGCAAACGAAAAAAAATAAAGGGTCCAGCGCGGGCAAACCGGCGATTATTGGACCCGGCGATGAAGTGATGGTATATAGTCTGAACCAGAAGGGTTCAGTGCTCGAGGTCCATGGCACCGATGCGACGGTGCAGCTAGGAATTATGAAGATGAAGGTAGCTTTGGACGATATGGAGCTGCTTAAGCCCAAACAAACACAATTATCCGGCAAAGGCGCACAGCCTAAGCAGAATGGCGGAGCCAGTCTCAATCGTACGCGTGATGATAATGTTAAGATGGAGCTGGATTTGCGCGGAGAAAGCCTGGAGGAAGCGATTATGGAGGTAGATCGTTTCCTTGACGAAACGTTCCTCTCCGGCTTTGGTCAGGTGTATATCATCCACGGCAAAGGAACCGGTATACTAAGAACCGGCATTCAGCAATATTTGCGCAAGCATTCGCACGTTAAGAGCTTCCGTAACGGAAATTATGGAGAAGGCGGCATCGGAGTGACTGTTGCCGAGTTGAAGTAGGAGGACTGTTGAACGATGGAGCCCGGAATTGATAAGCTGCTTGAGAACTCTTATGCTGCTTCCCTTGTATTTGTATCGGTTACCGTATTATCGCTCATTGTATTTCTATGGGTATTCGAGCTTGTTACCAAATACAAGTGTTGGGACGAAATCAAGAAAGGCAATGTAGCTGTCGCTATGGCAACGGGCGGAAAAATTTTCGGGATATGCAATATTTTCCGCTTTTCAATCCAATCCAACGACAGTATTTACGAAAGCCTGATTTGGGGAGCATACGGTTTCATCATCTTGCTTGTGGCGTACTTCTTATTTGAGTTTATGACGCCGGTCTTCCGAATCGACGAGGAGATTGCTCGCGATAATCGCGCGGTAGGGTTGATTGCCATGGTCATTTCCATTGCATTGTCTTATGTGATCGGCGCAACCGTTATTATTGACTGAATTAGCAGAGGCGATTAGGAGGACAGCACGTGAAATATTTGTGGATTACGTTGCTTGTGGTAGCGATTTTGTTTTTTGCCGTCGGCATTATCTATGTGATGAATACCTAGCATGTTGAGAGATTAGGAATAGAGGAGAGTAAAGAAAATGGAACAACAGGAACAACAACAAATCTGCCCGTGGTGCTTGACAGATATTATTTGGGATGAGGAGATCGGACCTGAGCCGAACTGCCCGCATTGCGATAATGAGCTAGGCGGCTACCGGACAATGAGTATCGGCATCGACGGTGATTCCGATGAGAACCAATCAGATGATGACGACAAAGATGAAGAATTATCGGAGTGGAATGATACAGAGGACGATACCGAGGTAGATTGGGCGGCCGAACAGGATGGGTATAGAGGCACGACCCGAGGTATGTTAGCGGCGGAAGGTGTTATTCAACGTATCTTGGACGAGCAGCTGGAAGCGCCAGAATGTCCTAGCTGCAGAGAATATATGCTGGAAGCGGGTGAGCAGCTCATCAATGAAGGTTTTACTTCATCGGTGCCTAAGGCAATCGGCATACCGATTGTGCCAACACCGTTCCGTATGCTTTATTATGTCTGCCCGACTTGTTTCACAACCTCAACGCAGCTTAGCGTAGCAGACAGAGAAGCGTTGATTACTAGATTATCCGAGCAGGAATAATACAAGGTCGAGGAGCTTCTTCCAATATTGGCCGGGATAAGCTCAGTCTTTTCGGGCATCTTACAAAACATATTTCGGTTTAGCAGTGCATCTGAGTGGTGCTGCGGGAGGGTATGTTTTGGCCAAATTAGACAAGCAAGCAGCGTTACTCCTGATCGTTCAGGCGCTATTCGGCGTGGCGAACGCCTTATCTGGCACATTTGTACCTGTATACTTATGGAAGGCAAGCGAATCGTATACATTGATCGGATGGTTTACCTTTGCTAACTATGCGCTTGGCGGGCTGACATTCTGGGTCGCTGGCAAGTGGGTGAAGGAACATAACAAAATGAATAGCCTGAGAGCCGGTATCGCGCTTTCGGGCTTATTCTATTGTGCTGTGTTGTTATTAGGTGAGGACGCAAAAACATGGGCCATTATGCTGGGCGGAATCAACGGTATTGCGATGGGCTTGTTCTGGTTAGCGTTTAATATCGTTTATTTTGAAGTAACAGAACCCGAGACACGCGACCGCTTTAATGGCTGGGCAGGTCTCCTTGGAGCCGGGGCTGGAATTATCGCGCCTTGGATTTCTGGCTGGTTGATTACCTCTATGCAGGGAGAAAAGGGTTACCGTTTGATTTTCTCCATATCGCTTGTGATCTTCGCAATCGGCGTGGTGCTCAGCTTCTGGCTCAAAAAGAGAAAGGCAGAGGGGAGCTACAGTTGGAGCTTTGGAATCCGGCAACTATTGGAGCGTGGCAATCCTTGGCGGCGCATGTTCGCTGCTATAGTGGCACAAGGCGTACGTGAAGGTGTGTTTATGTTTCTCGTGGGTCTTACGGTTTATATCGCAACACGGGATGAAGCCAAGCTGGGTATGTATTCGCTTGTGACGTCGTTAGTCGCCCTCGTAAGCTCTTGGGCGGTTGGCAAGTGGATGAAGCCCCAGAGGCGGCTGATGGGCATGCTGGTTGGCGTATTGATGATAGCCCTCGTTATTATTCCGTTATTTTGGCAAATCAATTTTACGATGCTGCTGATATTAGGTATTGGTACTTCATTGTTTATTCCGCTCTATATGATACCGATGACCTCTCGCGTATTCGATCTGATCGGGGTTACGCAGGAAAGCGCGAGCCGTCGTGAAGAGTTTGTTGTATTAAGGGAGGCTGGTTTAACGGTGGGCAGGTTGCTCGGCCTGGCTGCATATCTCATTGTGTTGCCCATATCAGATTCGCCTAGGGCGATCACGTGGCTGCTCATGGGTGTCGGCGTGGTGCCAATTGCGGGATGGTGGCTTATCCGGCCTTTCCTGCTGGATCAGCAAGGCGCAGCAGACAAATCCTGAAAGAAGTAAGACAGATCAATGATCAGTGACCCTCACCTAAAGGCTGGTGGGGGTTCTTGTCGTTCGAATATACATTTGTACTTTTCTTCGCGGACATGCATCTGTATGTGATCTTCTGGGCAACCTTTGGTTGTAAGGAAGTGAATGTAAATGATGAAAATAAAGCCATTCGGAATATTACCGACTGCATGTATGCTCATCTTGTCGATTGGGCTACTGAATCACGTACTAATCGTACCGCTTATCCTTAATACCGCAAGGCGAGACGCATGGATGACCGTCATTGTCGCACTCCTTATGTTCCTGCCGATGGCGGCAATCCCGCTGCATGGAGCACTAACAAGGCTGCAGGGAAAACGTCTTGATCATTGGTTGAAAGAACGTATTCCTCCGTTTGCAGTGTGGATCATGATGGGTTATTCGTTATTGTTTGTTCTATTTATCTCGACTCAAACGATAATTGTAACGATTTCCTGGATCGCAACGACCTTCCTAAGCCAAACTCCTCCGATTGTAATCATGTTTGTGTTTATTTCATTAAGTATGTATGCGGCAAGTCTGGGTCTAAGGACGATCGCATTTGTCAGCACGCTGCTTCTGCCAGCCGTCGTATTTGTTGGCGATTTTGTCATGTCGGCCAATTTGCCTCACAAGGATTATCGATATTTGCTCCCCATGTTTGAGAGGGGGTTACCGCCAATTTGGGAGGCTTCTCTTTATTCGATTACTGCATTCGGAGAGCTGTATGTCCTATTGCTAGTGCAGCATCATATCAAACAGCGATTCAAAATATGGCATCTCATAGTGTTGTTATTATTCCTTGCGCTGTTGAGTATCGGTCCGGTGACTGGCGCCATATCCGAATTTGGTCCGGTTGAAGCAGAGAAAATGTTATATCCTGCATTTTCCCAGTGGAGACTCGTTACGATTGGCCGATATTTTGAGCATGTGGATTTTTTTGCTATTTACCAGTGGCTCTCGGGCGCAATGGTGAGGATATCCCTTAGTATCTTCCTGCTGATCGAATTTACGCCAATCGCGAAGATGAAGCATAAATGGATTGGGATGCTCTTGATCGGACTGCTGATCGGAAGTTACTCCTATTATTGGCTGAATCATCTGATCAAATTTGCTGACCTTACAATTGTTTTCTTTACGTATGCGGGGCTCTTAACTTGTGTGATGTTGCTTGCTGTTTACGGAATTTCATTTCTCAAGACGAGGAGGGGCAACCATGGACGGACAGGAGCTTGATCAGCAGACTGCGTTAAGCGGAGGGAGAAGGGACGATTGTATTAGCACCGCTCGTTTCTCTGAGATGTGCGGACCTAGCAAAGATGTGCTGCAGCATATCATGACGATTGATTCAGATGAGTTGGACGAACAGGATATCGAAGTTATGCTCTATTATTGCGACG
Source organism: Paenibacillus sp. strain BS8-2 (assembly GCF_054483835.1). Taxonomy (NCBI): domain Bacteria; kingdom Bacillati; phylum Bacillota; class Bacilli; order Caryophanales; family Paenibacillaceae; genus Paenibacillus; species Paenibacillus sp. strain BS8-2. The sequence continues at coordinate 5,947,315 of NZ_CM137010.1, read as the reverse complement.
GTATGATCGACGGTCAAATGTTTCAGATGGTATTGCTGCCCATGCTGGAGGATTGGCAAAATCACACGTCGACGATTCGATCAGGTCATCGAAACGGCATCGATCATGTTATGGAACGCGGCGTAGACGAACAACGGAATAATAGAAGAACAAATGAGCATGAGCATAAGCTGGGCGTGTCAAGAAGACATCCTAGCGATATGTTCAATGAATTGAAGCCAGACAGCAATCTGTTATTCGAGCGGTTGTTCTCCGGTTGCGTCATTCTCGTCTTCTCGAATCGTGAGGCATTCTATGAGTACAATATCGCAAGCCTGCCTGCCAGAAACCCGGAAGAGTCTTCCATGGAGCTCTCTCTTAAGGGGCCGAGGGACGGATTTGTTGAGAAATTGTCAGTTAATATCGCGCTTGTTCGTATGCGATTGCGTACGCCTAATATGCATGTTGAATATTTCATCATTGGAGAAGAAACGAAAACGGAGCTCGCCTTGCTGTATATGGCTGATCTAGCTAAACATGATCTGGTGCAGGAAGCTAGGCGCCGACTTAGTTCCATCCAACTGCAAAGCCTGCATGGCGCAGGGGAGCTGGAGGAACTGATAAGCGATAAACCGAAGTCTCTGTTCCCGCTCGTCAACTATGTTGGACGTCCTGACATCGTCGTACAATCCTTAATGAGAGGCCGAGTAGCGATTACTGTGGACGGAACCCCTGCTGCGCTCATCGCTCCGGGGAACATGACTTTATTAATCAAGTCGCCAGAGGATGCACATTTGCCTTTCTACTATGTGTCCTTAGAGAGGATACTGCGATTTATAGGCTTATTTGTCGCAATGTTTTTACCTGGCTTCTGGATTTCATTATGCTCTTATAATACGGACCAAATTCCATTTACACTGCTAGCAACCGTCACGATGTCGCGAATCGGGCTTCCGATCTCAGCCTCCATGGAGATGTTTCTTATGCTCATCATGTTCGAGCTATTCCGGGAGGCTGGCGTGCGCCTGCCTCGGCCGGTTGGGCAGACGGTATCTGTTGTAGGCGGATTGATTATCGGTGATGCTGCAATTCGAGCAGGCATGACTTCTCCGACCATGCTGGTCGTTGCGGCTGTCTCAGCGGTGTCTACGTTTACGCTGGTCAATCAATCGCTGGCTGGCTCCGTAAGCGTCATCCGATTTTTTGTATTAAGTCTATCTTCGATTTTAGGCATCTACGGTTTCTTTGTTTCCCTGATTGCGGTTCTCCTGTACATGTGCTCTCTGGAGTCATTCGGCCATCCTTATATGGCTCCGCTGGCTCCGCTGCAATTCAAGGAATTGCTGTCGGCCATGCTGATCAAACCCTGGTCCAGCGGCAAACGAGGGAGGAAAACATGAAGCTCTCTGACAAGATTGTTGCCCGCATGCGCAGGATAGGAAAGCTTGTAGCAGTGCTTGTTTCTTTGATCGCGGTCACAGGCTGCTGGGACGAAGTGAACTTACAGGATGTTAGTTATTTGTCCGCACTCGGAATCGATTATGAAGAGGGTCAATTTATTCTTTACGGTCAAATGATTAATTTCGCTTCCGTTGCAAAGACAGAAGCACCGGGACCGGGACCTGTCGATACCTGGATCGGCGTGGGTAAAGGCAATACGATGCATTTGGCTTATAACGATTTGGTACGCGCGGGATATACATTGTTGAATATCGAACATCTGAAGACGGTATTGATTCGAGAACGGGCTTTAGGTTATCTCGAAGATGTCCTGGATGGCCTTAATCGACAGCGGGCTTCGAGATATACATGCCAAATTTATGGGACAACGGTCGATATTATGGATGTGTTGAATACCGAGACCTTTTTTAACCAATCGCCGCTGTACAGCGCACTTTACATGCCAGGCCCTCATAGTGAGCAATATACATTCCTCGAACCGCTTCAGATGCAATTGTTGGTTCAAACGATGAAGGAGCCCAATGAGATTACGCTGCTGCCTGTCATTAACAACAGCACTACACATTGGACCAAGGGCAACAAAAAGATGTCGACACAGCTCGTTACTGGCGCATTTGTGTTCAAGGATTTTGAATACAAAGGATATTATAAAGAAAAGTCAATCAGTGGCATTCGCTGGCTGAATCCGGAATTCCATAACGCTGTCCTGGAAGCAAAGTCAGGGGAAAACAAGGGGACAGTATCTATTAATAGAGTGGTGAAAAACCTGGATGTGAGTATGAAAGGGGACACCCCAATCTTCTCGCTAAACATCAAGCTCAGCGGCTCGCTTATTGAGAAGGACGGGGACATCACGATGGATCAAATTGAATCGTCCATACAAGATGAGGTACACAGCGAGCTTACATCGCTTTATAATCTTGGGGTGAAACAAGGTATAGATTTTCTAGAGCTGGAGCATTATCTCTATCGACACCACTACAGCTATTGGAAAAAGGTTATGCAGGGTCAGAGTTGGGTACCTGACAGCAGGACGCTTAAGGAGATCAATGTCAAATTTAAATTGATAAATTCAGGGAAATTTGACCTTAAGGAACGGGGATAATTCTGTCGGATTAGCTCATACTACGAAAGGCACGATACGATGCTTGCGCTTTTGGGCGAAGCATCGCCCAGACATGAGGATAAGGGAGGATTTACCTTGTTACAGCCAATGACAGCCAAAGAGCTGGAGTATGTTGCGGATTCGATGTCTAATGAAGATCTGCTAATGAAACAATGTGCGGCTGTTGTCGCAACAGCAACAACGCCAGCACTGCGCAATTGCTGCTCACAGATGATTCAGATGCATCAGCAGCATTATGACTCGCTTATGCACGCAATCACGCATCATCAACAGATGGCTCCTACGCAGCCTCAATAAGATCTGAACCAACATACCTGCTATGAGACATGGAGGGATTACGATGAATCAGCAACAACAGTCCATTTTGTCCGAAGAGGATTTGGCGTCTACTGTACTGTCCGATCTGAAGCGGGTGGTAAGAGAGTATGCAACCGCGGCTACAGAGTCGACTTGTCCAGATATGAGGCAGTTGTTCACCAAGCTGCTTAACAACACGCTTGCCGCGCAAGGTCAACTGTTCACGGCTATGCAACAAAGCAATATGTACAATACGGCATCGCCGGCTCTGCGGCAGGAGCTCGATAAGCAATCTCAGCAGTACAAACAGACCCAGCAGAAAACAAAGCAGTTCCTGCAGCAGAAGCTTGGCAATCAGCCGCAATCGATGTACGTGCCGGCAGGACAGCAGCAAGCAGGGCAGTCGCAGCAACAGCCGTATTATATGTAGGCCGTTGAACATAGGAATTAGGAATGGCAGGAGAAAGCAGAAGCAGAAGACCCTTAAGGGTCTTTTGTTTTTTTCTTTGCAGGAACCCGCATTATCTTGTAAAATATTCGTTATAACTCGGAGGCGAGTCGGAAGGAGTATGAAGATGACGGAACTACAATTAAAAGTGCTGGAACTGCTCAAGGAAGATGCCCGCAGGGATGCGGAGCTGATCGCGACGATGGTTGGCGCACCGGCGGAAGACGTGAAGGATGCCATCGCCGCGATGGAGGATAACCACGTCATCGTGAAATACGCGACCGTCGTGAACTGGAGCAAAGTGGACGATGAGAAGGTAACCGCTTTGATCGAGGTTCAAATTACGCCGGAACGAGGCAGAGGATTCGAGGGAATCGCGGAACGAATCTATCTATATCCGGAAGTGAAATCCGTATATCTCATGTCCGGCGCTTACGATTTGCTGGTGGAGGTCGAAGGGAAAAACCTGAAGGAGGTCGCGGCTTTCGTATCGAATACGTTATCGCCGATCGATGCGGTACTGTCGACTAAAACCAACTTCATCCTCAAAAAATATAAACAGGACGGCATCATCTTCGAAGAACACGAAGGTGACCATCGGTTGATGGTATCGCCGTAACATAAGAAGGTGGCGCGAATGATGAAAGAGGGACTGGAAGTGACCTCGGGACACCAGCGGCGGCAATCGATGAGCGAGTATTTGTCTCCGCTAGTCAGAGGCATCAAACCGTCGGGCATCCGCCGGTTTTTTGATTTGGTGAGCACGCGCAAGGACGTCATTACGCTGGGCGTCGGAGAACCAGACTTCGTTACGCCATGGCATGTGCGTGCTGCAGCCGTACACGCTTTGGAGAAGGGCAAGACGCAATATACGTCGAACGCCGGCATGCCTGAGCTTCGCGAAGCCATCTGCCAATACCTAGACGATTCGTTCGACGTCGAATACGATCCTTCGAACGAAGTTATCGTGACGGTAGGAGGCAGCGAGGCGATCGATCTTGCCCTGCGTGCATTGATAGCGCCAGGTGACGAAATATTGATACCTGAGCCTTGTTATATTTCGTATTCGCCGATAACGGCATTAAGCGGGGGCGTCCCTGTCGGTATCGAAACGTATGCAGCGGATGAATTCAAGCTAACGGCCGAATCGCTCAAGAAAGTCATAACGCCGCGCTCCAAAGTTCTCATCTTATGTTATCCGAGTAATCCAACCGGCGGCATTATGACGTATGAGGACTGGCTCCCGATCGCGAAGGTCGTAGAAGAAAACGACCTGATCGTGATCTCCGACGAAATCTACGCTGAGCTTACGTATGGTTCCAAACATGTAAGCTTTGCAGCGATTCCAGGCATGAAAGACCGAACGATTCTCGTCAGTGGCTTCTCCAAAGCCTTTGCGATGACGGGCTGGCGATTGGGGTATATGTGCGGACACTCCGAGCTTCTTGCCGCCATGCTTAAGATTCATCAATATACTGTGATGTGCGCGCCGATTATGGCGCAGTATGCAGCGCTCGAAGCGCTTCAGCACGGTCTCGAAGAGAAGGATCGGATGGTCGAATCCTACAATCAACGGAGGCGGCTTGTCGTGAAGGGATTCCGTGATATCGGGCTCGAATGTCATGAACCGCAGGGTGCGTTCTACGCATTCCCTTCCGTTACATCGACTGGACTGAGCAGCGAATTGTTCGCACAGCGTCTGCTAGAGGAAGCGGGAGTCGCCGCTGTACCTGGAGATGTATTCGGTCTTGGCGGCGAAGGACACCTGAGATGTTCGTATGCTACTTCGGTGACGCAGTTGACCGAAGCTATCGATCGGATCGGCAATTTCGTCCATAAGTTGAAGGGATAGTCATCAGCAGGTCGGGACTCTTGTCCGGCCTGCTGTTTGTTGTCACGGAATGTTGTAAGGGAATGTTGTCAGGAAGATGGGAGGAGCGAGGACATGCAATTATATACGCGAACCGGAGATCAGGGAGAAACATCGCTTATTGGCGGGAGAGTGCGTAAGGACGATGCGCGCGTCGAAGCTTATGGCACGATCGATGAGTTGAACAGCTTTGTCGGAGTAGCTGCATCTGAGGCAGCAAAGCACGAGCCGCTGCGTGAGCTGGCGGCAAGATTGATTGATATCCAGCAGGAGCTGTTTGACTGCGGCTCCGATCTTGCTTATGCGCAGGAAGGCGCGCCTTTTAAGATGGACACTGCACCGTCAGAGCGGTTAGAGCAATGGATGGATGGATACGTAGCGGAATCGCCAGCAATACTTAAGTTTATCCTGCCAGGCGGCAGCGCGGCATCGTCTGCGCTACATGTCTGCCGTACGGTATGTCGCCGAGCGGAACGGCGGGTGGTCACCTTGGCTGGAGAGTATACAATCAATCAAGCGGTGTTAATTTATTTGAATAGGCTGTCTGATTTTCTGTTTGCGGCAGCGCGGTACGCTAATGCTAAGCTAGGAGAACCCGATACGGAGTACATTCGGAGCGCGAATGTTTTCCGTAAGGCCAAAGGAAAAAAGGAACCGAAAAAATGAACGAAAGATATTATGATCCTCTTGTCGTTGTTGTTTCTGCGGAGGATCACGGGAAAGAAGTAAGAAAGGTGCTTGAGCGACGACTTGGCGTTTCTCGCAAGCTGTTGTCTCAGGTGAAATTAACAGATCACGGTCTTACGCTCAATGAGGAACGGATATATACATCTGCTAAAGTAAGCGAAGGCGACGTGATCCGCCTTCGCATGGAGCAGGAGGAGTCTGACGACATCCTGCCCGAGAACATTCCGTTTGAGATCGTCTTTGAGGATGACAGCTTGCTTATCGTCAACAAACCGGCCGGCATGGTCGTTCACCCCACGCATGGGCATTATACGCGTACGCTCGCCAATGCGGTCGTCTATCACTGGAAGTCGCGCGGCGAGAGGGTACGCTTCCGCCCCATTCATCGATTGGACGAAGAAACGTCAGGGCTTGTTGCTATTGCGAAGACGGGATATATTCATCAGCAGGTGTCGGAGCAGCTGCAAGCCGGAGAAGTGGACAAACGTTATCGTGCATATGTGTATGGTATTCCTGAACCTGCAAGCGGCACCATCGATGAGCCAATCGATAGGGATTCGGATCAGCCGCATCTGCGTGTTGTCCGTATAGACGGTTACCCATCTGTGACTCACTACGAGATAGTAGAAGCATTCGGGGCACGTTACGAAGTAGATGAGAACGGGTCTGCCCGCATGATGGCGGCAGCGGTCAAGCTGAAGCTGGAGACAGGAAGAACTCATCAGATCAGAGTGCACATGCGTCATATTGGCTGTCCACTCATTGGAGACAAGCTTTATGGCCGAGCAGATGGAGGCGTGGATGTGTGGGAGCTTGCGGCAGGCAGACATGCTCTCCATGCAGAAACCCTTAGCTTTATACACCCTATGACCCGCGAGAGACTGACGTGGCATGCTCCGCTTCCGCCCGAGCTGCTTCATCTTGAGCGTACGTTACGCGGGCCATTCAACTAAAAGACAACTAGGACGAGAGGAGTAATTCGGTTGAGCATTCAGCAAGTTACTATTATTCAATACCCGAAGTGCAGTACATGTAAGGCGGCAGTGAAGTCGCTGAAGGCCAAAGGGAACGAGGTTATCCTTCGTGATATTAATGAAGATACGCCTACTGCGGCTGAACTTAAGGCGCTGCTGAAGCTTGGCGGATTCGAGCTTAAGAAGCTGTTCAACACATCTGGCGAGGTCTATCGCGATCTGGGATTAAAGGACAAGCTGGCTTCGATGACAGAGGACGAGAAGCTTGAGCTCCTGTCGCAGCATGGGATGTTAATTAAACGGCCGATCGCGACCGACGGCAGCCAAGTTACAATCGGCTACAAGGAAGAACAATACGAAGCAGCGTGGGGAAAACGATGAGCCATTCGACAGACATGAGATTTCGTGCCAAACGTCTATCCCAATTGGGTTCATCCATCTTTGCCGAGGTAGCGGCTTGGAAGCGGGAAGCAGCAGCTAACGGAATGGATATGATTGATCTTGGTATTGGCAGTCCTGATCAACCTCCATCCTTATCGATTCGGAATACCCTTAGCGGGGCTGCATTACGAGAGGATATGTATGCTTATCCAGCTACGAGCAGCGGCATGCCATTCAAGGAAGCGGCTGCCGAATGGATGGCCCATCGATTTGGGGTACAAGTCGATCCTGCTGCCGAAATCGTAACGCTAATGGGCTCGCAGGACGGACTTGCCCACCTGGCGATGGCCGTTTGCGATCCTGGAGACATTGCATTTGTTCCAGATCCCGGATACCCCATCTATGCAGCATCGTTAGCGCTAGCGGGCGTGGAGCCGGTGTTCTTGCCGCTTCGCGAAGAAAACGGATATTTGCCTGATCTAGAATCGATAAGTGATGAGCGTTGGGATGCGGCCTCATTCATTTTGTTGAATTACCCCAACAATCCGTTGTCGGCGGTTGCCGATCTCGAGTTCTTTGAGCGACTGATTGCCAAAGCGCGCAAACACCACGTTCTCGTCGTTCATGATCTCGCTTATTCGGAGATGGGGTTTGATGGATTGGAGCCGCCAAGCATTCTTCAGGTGCCTGGTGCGCTCGAACAAGCCGTGGAGTTCCATTCGTTGTCCAAGAGTTTCAACATGGCAGGCTGCCGCATCGGATTCCTTGTGGGCAATCGGGATGCGGTTGCAGCTTTGCGCGAGCTTAAGGGCAATATCGATTATGGCGTGTTTGACCCTGTACAGGAGGCTGGGATCGTAGCGTTGCGCGATGCCATACATTCGGGTAGTCTGCCAGAGGTCGCGGCTCCTAGAGCGGGAACGATCTATGAACATAGAAGAGATTTATTCATTCATGCGATTCGTGAGCAGGGCTGGGAAGTTGAAGCGCCTAAGGCTACGATGTTTGCATGGGCCAAGCTCCCCGTTCTTCGTGATAAGGAAGGCAACCTGCTGAATTCACGCTCGTTCTCGCAGCAATTATTACAAGATACCGGCGTGGTTGTCATTCCGGGTGAAGCCTTTGGCGTTGAGGGCGAGGGTTACGTTCGGATCGCGTTTGTAGAGGATGATGACCGATTGCTGGAAGCGGCGGCAAGAATCGGTGCATGGCTTCGCTCCGCTTATATGGTAGGATAGATATAGAGCGCCTATGGTCGCTAGTTTGATGACCTAATGCAAATGGAGAACGGAGTTGAACAAATAAATGAATAATCAGAAGGTATTGTTGGTAGATGGTATGGCTATTCTGTTCCGTGCTTATTTCGCTACGTCGTTTACGGGCAGTATCCGCAGAACAAGCAGCGGCTTGCCTGTGAATGCTGTACATGGATTTGTCAGGTATTTCATGGACGCCATTACGAAATTCGATCCGACCCATGTTATTTGTTGCTGGGATATGGGGAGCAAGACTTTCCGCTCGGAGCAATATGTCGGCTACAAATCCAATCGCCCGGAAGCGCCGCTGGATCTAATCCCGCAGTTTGACCTGGTGAAGGAAGTTGTTGCGAGCTTTGGCGTTCCTAATGTGGGACTTGAAGGTTTTGAAGCGGATGACTGCATCGGCACGCTGGCTGCCAAGTTCAAGGAGCATGCCGAAGTATATATTGTGACGGGAGACCATGATCTACTTCAGCTTGTGGACGCGCAAGTGTCCGTCGCGATTATGAAGAAGGGGATTGGCAATTACATGGTGTATTCTCCGGAGGTACTGATGACTGAACGCGGATTGACGCCACTGCAAGTGATTGACATCAAAGGATTGATGGGCGACACGAGCGATAATTATCCGGGCGTTCGGGGAATCGGGGAGAAAACGGCTCATAAGCTGATTCAGGAGCATGGCTCCATTGAAGAATTGTTAGCCAACCTTGAGCAAATATCCAAGACGATCCGGACAAAAATTGAAGCCGATCTAGATATGCTTCATCTGTCACGTCAGCTGGCAACGATTCAGTGCAATGTCCCGCTGGATACGCATATCGATCATTGCGGATGGGGATATGATCGTGAGACCGTACTGGGCAAGTTCGAAGAGTTGGAGTTCAAAAGTCTGGTCTCATTGATTGGTTAATGGTTTACAGGCGCATATGTAAGGCGATGCCGGGGAGTGTGACTGGCATCGTCTTTTTTGCGATGTCCGCTTGTTTGTTACGTTAACGTAACATGCGATTACTCTTCATCTTGCGTTGACAGTGCGGCGTTATACTGAGAGGGTCAATTAAATCTCAAGTAACAAACGCAGCCTAGACGAGGCATGGGAGGGTACTAGCGATGGGCATTCATCAATATTTTAGATCGCTTAACGAGTTGGAGAGAATCTACAGATGTCCGGGCAAGTTCAAATTCGAGGAGCACAGTGTCGCCGAACATTCGTGGAAGGTCGTGCAATATGCAAAGACGCTCGCGGATATTGAAGAACGAAATGGTGTGACAGTCGATTGGAAGAAGCTGTACGAAATTACGAGCAGCCATGATTATGGCGAAATCTTTATCGGGGATATCAAAACGCCGGTCAAACATGCATCGAGTGAGCTCCGCGCATTAATTCAGCAGGTAGAGGTTGGAATGGTGGACCGTTTCGTAGAGGAACATATCCCCGAGGAATTTAAGTCGATCTTCCGCAAGCAGCTGCATGAAGGCAAGGATCATTCGACGGAAGGGTTAATCCTTGAGGTTGCGGATAAGCTCGATCAGGTATACGAGGCGTTCGCCGAACTGAAACACGGTAATTCCGAAAAGGAATTTATCGAGATGTACCGTCACGCATTACTCAAAATAAGCCAAATCAAGTTGCATTGCGTCGATTATTTCTTGGATTGTATCTTGCCGGATATGGTGAATGACGAAATTATTTCTCCAATCGACATTCGCGGTATAACGAATGAGGTGTTAGGCAACAGGTTATAGGCATTCACGGAGCATGAGTAGGATTCTGAATAGTAAGACTTAGAAGCTGGTTTTTCGCACCCGATCGGGACGGAAATCCGGCTAATTGTTGTTGTATGCAGCCTAAATTGTCGGTGGCTGGGACAAAAAGGTGTTCACTATAACGAATATAATGAGTGTTTTTTTATAAAAGACTAGTCATATCGGGTATTGACCTGTTCTCTTTAAAGAACTACAATGAAATAAATCGTTCGTTATAATGATTCCTTACACCCGCTTACACAGCCGCCAACGATACGGATCTAATCTGATTGAAGGAGAATACTATGATTGGGGAACGGATCAAATCACTCAGGGAAAAGAAAGGATATTCGATTACGAAGCTCGCGGATTTGGCCGGCGTGTCGAAATCTTATTTGAGCTATATCGAAAGAAACGTTCAGAACAATCCTTCCCTTCAGGTGCTGGCGAAGATTGCTTATCATCTGGATACGAATATGGAATATCTATTAGGGGAGGATATCCCGCCTAAGGTTTGGGTGGAGGATCTGATCGATGATGAATGGCATACGATTCTGCGCGACGCGGTTGATGAAGGGATGAGCTCGGGCGACTTTCGTGCACTCAAGGATCTTGTGCGAGGACAGAGGTGGAAAGAAGAGCTGTCCAATCCCGGCAAGAAAAAAACATCGAACATTATCATCTTGCACATCGATCATTAAACATTCACAAATTAAGAAGTGTAAGTGTATTGACATGTTCTATATAAAGAACTACACTTTAGTTAGTGTTCTATATAACTAACAAAACAAGTGGGTGTTTGAATGGAAACCAGTCGATTAAGCCGGAGCAGTTCGCCGCTTAAGGAAAAAGAAATTAATTTAAAAAGCGTGTTTATCATTATAAGAAAACGGCTCTGGCTAATTGTGCTGCTTACTGGGCTGCTGACTGTGCTTGGCAATCTATACAACTCCAGGCCCGAGCCACAGGTATATGTGTCTTCCACAAGGGTTATTATAGCGGCTAGCAATGATATGATGACGACGGTTAGAGCGCTTGTAAGAGAGCCGATTGTGCTTAATCAAGTGATCGAAGAGCTTCAGCTTAATGCTTCGCCGGGCCAGCTTAGGAGTCAAGTTCGTGTAGACAGCGTCGATTCTTCATTGATTACGGTCATCAGTGTCCTTGACAGCCATCCGGAGAGGGCGGCCGATATTGCCAATTCAATCGTCACCAAATACCGCGAGGTTGCGATGGAAACACTCGGCGTTCAAAGCATACGGTTGTTGTCGGCGGCGGAGCCTGATCCCGTGCCGATCAATACGACAAGCAATACGATTGTATATGTAGCCTTTGTCGTTGGCTTGATATTAAGTGTAACGGTTGCATTCTTAATGGAATCGCTCGACGATTCTGTTCGGACGGAACAGGATGTAGAGTTATTGCTTGGATTGAATATGCTTGGCCATGTATCGAGGATCAAGCCTCGTCCTTCTGCACAGACACTCAATAAGACAAAGCCGTCAATCGTTAGGAGTGAGAGCGTTGGTTCGTGAGAAAGCAAAGATTGCCCGCAAAGTTGTACAACGCAGCCTAATGGCGCATCTGCATCCCGGTCATCGCATTTCTGAACAATACCGTTCGATCCGCAACAACATTCAATTCGCATCGGAAGGGAAGCCCATCCGCACGATTGTGATTACATCGCCATCCGATGGCGACGGCAAGTCAACATCCGCCGTCAACTTGGCGATTAGTATGGCGCAGAGGGGCGAGCGGGTACTTCTTATCGACGCAAACTTCAGATCTCCGATGCTGCATAAAATCTTTGGAGCCCCGATGTCGCCAGGATTGTCAAGCGTTCTCTCGAGTCAGCTGCCGCTTGGCGAGTCCGTTCAGGCAACGGAAATCGAGTCACTCGATCTTCTCACCAGCGGCGTGCATCAAACCTACTCTACCGATCTCCTTGATTCACATCGAATGAAGGAAGTGCTCGAAGTCGCTTCCTCCCAATATGACCGTGTCGTGATCGATTGCCCGGCAGTGTTGTCGGCACCGGACACGAACGCATTGGTAAACAAGTGCGATGGCGTTGTGTTGCTCCTTAGATCCGGCAAAACGACACATGCCAAAGCGATTGAAGCCAAACAAGCCTTAACATTCGCTGGAGCGAATATCGTAGGCGCCATCCTTAATAAACGAAGCGTTAGATGAGTCAATCAATCTGTCAGTCAAGAAGCAAGAAGCAAGAAGCAAGAAGGTTAGAAAGACGAAGGCCGAGGCGGCGCTTGTCGAATCGGCCTTTATGTGCGGTTTACATGTTCTTAATAGAGAACGGTCTAAAGAACAAATTATAGAACGGCAATCAGAAGGGTGAGGATTAGAATGACGTATCGACGAAGGCTGTCGCTGCTCGTGCTGCTGGACTCGGCAATCGTGGTCGCTGCCGTATGGCTCGGTCAATTACTGCTGGGACCATCGTATGGAGATGTGGAATCATTCTCTATCTATTTCGTCTTTACGTCGCTGCTTGGGGGACATCATATCTTCTTTTTTACTTACAAGCTGTACAAGAAGGCGTGGGAATATGCGAGCATAGGCGAGCTGCTTATTATGATGAAGGCAGCGATGCTGACAGTCGTACTCTCCGTTTTTGCGCAGGCAGTGGTTCTGGGAGTCGTTCATTGGCGTCTGCTCGCTGCTGCCGGACTTATTCATTTAATGCTTGTTGGGGGATCGAGGTTAGTCTGGCGGATCTTTAGAAGCGGGTTTAACAAACAAAGCGGGAAACGCAAACGCACGATGATCGTCGGAGCCGGTTCTGCGGGTACGATGCTCGTTCGCCAGCTGCTGAGCAATTCGGACACGGAGCTGTATCCGGTAGCGTTCATTGATGATGATACGAACAAACAGAAGCTCGATATTATGGGAATTCCCGTATGCGGCGGCATCCAGGCTATTGTCACCAAGGCCAAGGAGCTTGAGATCGACAACATCGTTATCGCGATTCCGTCCCTGAGTAAGAAGCAATTGTACAACATTTATACAGAATGCGCCAAAACATCGGCCAAAACGCAGACCATTCCCATGCTGGAGGATTTGGCGACGGGCCGGATCTCCGTTACGCAGTTCCGAGATGTCCAGGTTGAGGATCTGCTCGGACGGGAGCCCGTTGAGCTCGATATCGAAAGTATCTCCGGCTACGTGTCAAGGAAGGTTGTGCTGGTAACGGGAGCGGGCGGCTCAATCGGATCAGAGGTGTGCAGGCAAGTGTCGCGATTCCTCCCAGAGAAGCTTGTCCTGCTAGGACATGGCGAGAATAGCATATACGCAATCGAGATGGAGCTTAAGGAGATGTTCAAGGATACGAACATCAAGTTTTTTACGGAAATCGCAGACCTGCAGGACGCTGACAAAATGATGGCGGTCATGCTTGCGCACCGGCCGGATGTTGTTTATCATGCTGCAGCTCACAAGCATGTGCCCCTTATGGAGCGGAATCCCGAGGAAGCGTTCAAAAATAATGTGTTAGGCACACTTAATACGGCACGAGCAGCCGGCAAGGCGCGAGTCGAAACCTTTGTCATGATTTCCACCGACAAAGCCGTCAATCCGACCAGTGTGATGGGTTCGACCAAACGGCTCGCGGAGATGATCATTCAGCATATGGATCGGATCAGCTCTACCAAATTTGTTGCGGTTCGATTCGGCAATGTTCTCGGCAGCCGCGGCAGTGTGATCCCTTTGTTCCAGAAGCAGATTGCAAAGGGAGGGCCAGTTACGGTTACTCATCCGGATATGGTGCGTTATTTCATGACGATTCCGGAAGCATCGAGGTTAGTCATCCAAGCGGGGGCACTCGCGAGAGGCGGAGAAATATTCGTGCTCGACATGGGGGAGCCCGTGCGAATTACGGATCTTGCGCAGAATGTCATCCGGATGTCCGGCTACACGGTCGAAGATATCGGAATCGTATACACGGGCATCCGCCCTGGCGAGAAGCTCTTCGAAGAAATGCTGGGAGACAAAGAGATGACCGAACAGCAGGTATATCCGAAGATCTACATAGGCAAAGTGTCGGATGTGTTGTATGAGGAGATCGAGACCATGATCGCCGAGTTCCCAGGTATGAACAGCGCGGAGCTTAAGGTACGGCTGCTGGATCTGGCGAATCATGTCGTCCTGGATTCGAATTCGAAGCTTGCGACGATTACAGGGTAACGCCTAATAGATCGTCAATTTCGTAGGGGAATAGGAGCGATGTAGAGATGAAAGTAAGAAAAGCGATTATACCGGCGGCAGGTCTGGGTACACGGTTTCTGCCGGCTACCAAAGCGATGCCTAAGGAAATGCTGCCGATCGTAGATAAACCAACGATCCAATATATTGTGGAAGAAGCGATCGAATCCGGCATCGAAGACATTATTATCGTGACGGGCAAAGGGAAACGTGCCATCGAGGATCACTTCGACAACTCCATGGAGCTGGAGCAAATCCTGACAGCCAAGAGCAAGTTCGACCTTCTTCAGGAGGTTCGCAAATCCTCGGACATGGTTGATATTCATTACATTCGTCAAAAGGAGCCGCGCGGCTTGGGTCATGCCATATGGTGCGCGCGCAAGTTCATCGGAGACGAACCGTTCGCGGTGCTGCTAGGCGATGATATCATTTCTGCTCCTAAACCGTGCCTTCGTCAAATGATTGAGAAATTTGAGCAATACGGCTCATCCGTCATCGGTGTGCAGCGTGTAGCCGAAGAATCGGTTTCCCGTTATGGCATCGTGGATGGCATGATGATGGAACCTGCTTTCCACCGCATTAATCATCTGGTTGAGAAACCAAAGCGTGAAGCAGCGCCTTCTAATATGGCCATCATGGGTCGGTATATTCTGACACCAGAGATCTTCGATATACTTGGCGATCAGCCTCCTGGCTCGGGTGGAGAGATTCAACTGACGGATGCCATTGCTGAACTAAACCGGTCACGTGCAGTATTCGCCTACGAATTCGACGGACAGAGATATGATGTCGGCGAGAAGATGGGCTTTATTCAGACGACTATTGAATTTGCGCTGCAGCGCGATGATTTGCGGATTGAATTGCTGGAGTACTTGACCAGTAAGCTGGAGAAGGAGACTGCGCCTCGCTAAGGCGCGGACCTAGATCCGATGGGAACACAACCGAAGATATTGTTCTGCGCAACAGTGGACTATCACTTCAGAGCGTTCCATCTGCCTATTATGGAATGGTTCCAAGAGCTCGGATGGGAGGTGCATGTTGCCGCTAGAGGCGGACTAACCCTGCCGCATACGGACCGCAAATTCGATTTGCCGATTGAACGCTCGCCGTTAAGACAGTCCAATGTGAAGGCATATCGGATGCTGAAGAAGATTATCGACGAGACGGGCTATGACATTATCCATTGCCATACGCCAATGGGCGGCGTCCTGGCTCGGCTCGCGGCCCGAGAGGCTAGAACAAAAGGGACAAAAGTTTTCTATACGGCCCATGGCTTCCACTTCTATAAGGGGGCTCCGCTGCTTAATTGGCTGCTTTATTACCCCATTGAGAGGTGGTTATCCTCCCACACGGATTGTCTTGTCACCATCAATGAAGAAGATTACAGGCGTGCGCGAAAAGCGGAATTCCGCTCGGGCATCATTGCTCATGTCCACGGCGTCGGTGTGGATACCGAATATTACGCACCGATCAGCGAGAATGAGAAGCGAGTCAGGCGTGAGCGGTTTAATTATGGTCCCGATCACTTTCTAATGATCTATGCCGCAGAATTTAATGCGAACAAAAACCATCGATTGCTCATCTACGCATTGGCTAAGCTAAAGGCGCGAGTGCCTGGAGCCAGATTGCTGCTTGCGGGAGAAGGCCCTCTCCTGCACGACTGCCGAGTGCTCGCGATTCAGCTTGGCGTCGCGCATCTGGTGGAGTTTCTTGGTTATCGGGACGATCTTGATGAGCTCTATCCCATGTGCGATGCTGCCGTGGCGGCCAGTCTGAGAGAGGGGCTGCCGGTTAATGTTATGGAAGCGATGGCTTGCGGCCTGCCCGTCGTCGCGACAAGAAATCGCGGCCATAGCGAGCTAGTTGACGAGGGGCGTACGGGTTTCATTATCGAGCCGGATGATGTTGCCGCGTTCGCGAGCCGACTGCAGCTGCTTCACTACTTCCGCGACTCCAGGCGCCGCATGGGCGAGCGGAGCGCGGAGCGGGCAAGGCAGTATTCGCTGGAGCAAGTGATGGGGGAGCTAGGGGAGATGTATTTGACCTTTATGATGGAGGCGTCGCAAGGTGAAACCCATAATCAGCATCGTCGTGCCGATCTATAACATGGAGCCCTATTTGCTCCGATGTCTGGATAGCCTGCTCGGGCAAACCCGTCGTGAGCTGGAAGTAATCGCTGTGAACGACGGCTCTACGGATGGAAGCTTGTCCGTGTTATGGCAGGCTGCTGCGGGCGATGAGCGGCTTCGAGTCATTGATAGCCGCAATCAAGGCGTATCCGCTGCACGCAATCTTGGATTATTGCATTGCACCGGCGATTACATCGGTTTTGTTGATCCGGATGACTGGATCGATAGCCGGATGTATGAGGAGATGTTAGATGCGGCTTTGCGAGAGCAGTCCGATATTGTGATGTGCGGCTACGTCAGCGAGTTCGGTGGATTCGCGAGGGTCAAGTCGTTCGAGCTGGCGGATACAACGGTTTATCGCGGTGCCGAAGTTCGTGAACATGTCACAGGCAGACTGCTCGGTCCGTTAGGTCCCGAAACGGCAAGACCTGAAAACCTGGACGCATGGGGAACGGTCTGGTCCAAATTGTACAAGGCGGAACTGCTGCATGACATCAAGTTCATGGATCTGTCGCTGATCGGGAGCAACGAGGATTCGCTCTTTAATCTCTCGGCATGTTTGAGAGCCAGCACCTTCGTGTTTCTCAATCGTCCTTATTATCATTATTGGCGGGCTAACGAAAGCTCCATCACGACACGCTTCAGACCTCGGCTCGAGAGCAAGTTTCTGGTGTTATATGCATCGATGGAAGAGGCTTACCGGAAGGGAACAAACGATTCTCGTGAGGCAATCGTCGATGCGGACGTTCGCTTGTCCAATCGAATCGCGATGAATGTGTTAGGTCTTGGGCTGAATATAGTCGGCCGCTCCAACCCCGCGAATCCGGTTAGCAAGCTGCGCGAGATACGTAGATTGCTGCACCATAACATATATGGCAAGGCATTGGAGCGATTCTCGCCCCTGCATTGTCAAGTCATATGGAGAATCTTCTATCAAATGGCTGGCCGCAAGCTGGCCTTACCCGTGTACATCATGTTAGCCGCGATGGAATTCGCGCGAACCATGAAGCCGATCAGGAGGAGCAGACATGGAATCATTACGAATACTGCAGGTCGTCACGATCATGAATCGCGGCGGTCTGGAGACAATGCTCATGAATTATTACCGTCAAATGCGGGAGAAGGGCATTCAGTTTGACTTTCTTGTACATCGGATGGAAGAGGGACATTACGATCGTGAGATTGTAGCGCTTGGAGGACAGATCTACCGGATGCCACCGATTAGACCGGGACAATATCGCCGCTACTTCAAGAAGCTCGATACGTTCTTTGAAAGCCATCGCGAGTACAAGATCGTTCATTCGCATATGAACGAGAACAGCGGATTTGTATTACGAGCCGCAAGAAAAGCAGGCGTACCTTGCCGCATTATCCATAGCCATCTAAGTGATCTCGGCCTTGACTACAAGTATCCCTTCCGGCTCTATGCCCGGATGTCGATCAAGGATCATCCCAGCGATTATTTCGCTTGTTCAGCCAGAGCGGGAGAATGGTTGTTTGGCAAAAGGAAGCAGCGGAGCGAGAAGGTGACCGTCCTGCATAACGCTGTGAATGCATCTGAGTTTCGTTACAATGCATCGGTCCGGCAAGCTGTAAGGCATGAATTAGGGGCTGGAGACGCTATCGTGATCGGACATATCGGACGATTCAACGAGCAGAAGAACCATAAGTTCCTGCTGCAGCTATTTGAACAGATACACCTCCGTAATCCGAATACGTTGCTTCTGCTGGCAGGAGACGGGCATTTGCGTTCGGCCATGGAAGAGGAAGCAAAGAGACTCGGGATCTCCGGCGCGGTGAGATTCCTTGGCGTACGCGAGGATGTTGCGGCTTTGCTGCAAGCGATGGATGTGTTCTTGTTCCCGTCGTTGTTCGAAGGACTCCCAGTCGTGCTGGTAGAAGCGCAAGCCGCAGGACTTCGATGTGTGGTCTCCGATGCGATAACGGAGGAGGCGGATATTACGGGAAGAGTGAGCTTCTTATCGTTGAACCAGCCGATAGACGTTTGGTGCGACGCTGTGCTTGGAGTGACCTACGAGCATGTCGATACAGGGCTTCTGCTGAGGGAGAGCGGGTACGATACCGCTTCAATGGCTGATTGGTTGAGCGACTATTACAGATCGAGAATTAGTCCGAGGTCTTCGGGAGGAGTGGGATGATGAACGCTCTGCCGCAGTTGACGGTATTTACGCCGACCTATAATCGCGCTTATACACTCCATCTCTGTTACGAGAGCTTGCTGCGCCAGACTTGCAAGCAATTCATATGGCTTATCGTGGACGATGGCTCGTCAGACGATACGGAAGCGATGGTGCAGCGCTGGAAGGAACAAGCCGATTTCCCGATTCGATATGTGTATCAACAGAATCAAGGGATGCATGGCGCCCACAATACCGCTTACGCGCTGATCGAGACGGAGCTTAACGTCTGCATCGACTCTGACGATTACATGTCGGATCATGCGGTGGAGACCATCCTGGCTTGCTGGAGTGAGCGAGGCAGCGGTGCATATGCAGGAATTGTAGCGCTAGACGCGACGACGGATGGAGACGTTATCGGCACGCGGATGCCAGATCATCTCTTCAGCGTGACGTTGTCAGCGTTGTATGCCAAGCATGGTGTCAAGGGAGATAAGAAGCTCGTGTACCGAACGGAGCTGACACGGGAATGCCCCCCGTACCCGCTCTACGAGGGAGAGAAGTATTGTCCGCTTTCGTATAAGTACATCCTGATCGACCAGAAGGCGCCGCTGCTTGTTCTTAACGAAGTCGTATGCATCGTCGAGTATCGGCAGGACGGCTCCAGTATGAACATGGTCAAACAATACCTTCGCAATCCGCGAGGCTTCACCTTTTTCCGCAAGACAGCGATGCAGCATGCACCAACCTATAAGGACCGGTTCCGCGAGGCGGTGCATTACGTCTCCAGCAGTTTGATGCTGCGGAATACCAAATTCATCGTGGAATCGCCGCGCAAGTGGACGACCGTGCTTGCCGTTCCGCTTGGTGTCGCCCTGTATATGTACATTCAGCGGACAAAAAGAAACACAATCGTGAAGACGGGCTGAAGATCCGTAATCCGAAGGGGGGATGCAGAGATGGAAATGATCTGGTTCGCGCTAATCGCCGTTTTTTTTAACGCGTTTATGGCGAGATATTTCGCGTCGTCAACAACGATCGGACCGCTCGGCATCCGGCCGAATCGGATTTATATCGTAATCGGCGCGATCATATTAAGTCTTGTAGCGGGTCTGAGGAATAATATCGGCGATACGTATTTGTATATGCATAGCTACAGGGTAGATGACTTTTCTTGGGCAAGCATCCTGCAAAAGGACGATATCGGCTTCAATATATTCCAGATGCTGCTCAAACAAATGACAAATGATCCTCAGTTGATGATTCTGCTTACGGCGATTGTTACGAACATTCTAATCGTCATTGTTTTTTATCAATACGCTAGGATGATCGAGCTTAGCTTGTATGCGTATTTCACAACAGGTGCTTTTATCGTATCCATGAATGGCATCCGGCAGTTTCTGGCGGCAGCTATCATTTTCGCTGCTACGAAAGCGTTACTGGAAGGCAAGTGGAAAATATATTTTCCCGTCGTTATTTTCGCATCGTTATTTCATCAGAGTGCGTTGCTTATGATCCCTATTTATTTTCTGGTCAGGCGCAAAGCTTGGACTCTTGTAACGACTCTTATGCTGTCATTAGCCATTCTCATCGTTGTCGGGTTTAACTACTTTTCGAGCGCACTGTTCGCTGTTATCGAGAATACGCAGTATTCGGAATATCAGAGCTTCTCGGAAGGGGGAGCCAATATATTGCGGGTGATCGTTTACGTAATTCCGTTGATCATCGCATACTTTGGCAAGGAAAAGCTTAGGAGCCTCTTTCCTGAGAGTGACATTATCGTTAATCTTTCGCTCGTAGGCACGGTCATAATGATCATCTCGACGCAAAACTGGATTTTTGCCAGACTCAGTATCTACTTTACTTTATATCAATTGTTATTGCTGGGCTGGATGGTCATGTTGTTTAGAAAAAAGGATCAAAAAGTCGTGTATCTTGCTTTCATCAGCTTCTATTTTTTGTACTTTTTCTACGAGAACGTCATCGTTCTTGATATCCGTTATTCAAGCGAATATTTGAAATGGCCGTTCTAACCATTCGAGAAATGAGGGAGAAATGATGCAACAGCAGGAGCGGATTCCCCGCATTATCCATTATTGCTGGTTCGGTCGCGGCGAGAAGCCTGCCAAAATTAAGACGTGCATGAAAAGCTGGGAGAAAAAGCTCGGCAGCGGCTATCAATTCATGGAATGGAATGAGGACAACTTCGATCTGGACTCCTCCCAATATGCCAAGGAAGCCTATGGAGCCAAAAAGTATGCTTTCGTCAGCGATTATGTACGCTTGCACGCGCTTTACCATCACGGCGGCATCTATTTGGACACGGATGTTGAAGTGTTAAAGGGGCTCGACCCCTTGCTGGTGCACGAGGCCTTCTCTGGCTTTGAGGATGGACGATTCTTGCAGTCCGGTACGATGGGTGCTGCACCAAAGCATCCTTGGATCAAGATGCTGCTGGACGATTACGAAAGCAGGACCTTCCTGCTGCCTGACGGTACCTACGATATGATGACCAACACGGCTGTCATCTCTGAGCTTTGCAAGTCCGAAGGACTCGTGCTCGACGGTACATATCAGCACCTTCGTAACGGAGTCGTCATGTATCCACGCGAATATTTCAGCCCCTACGATTATATCAATGGGGGGAGCTATCGCACGGAAGACAGCTATACCATTCATCATTTTGCTCAATCATGGCTGCCTATGCATGTTCGATTCAAAAGCGGCGCAAAGCGGGTAGCTAGCCGAATCATCGGTCCCAAAGCCATTGCGAGAATGAGAAAACTATTTGCATAGTACCGAATAATTGCAGCTGGAACGAGATAGATAGAGGAGAGACCTACGATGCTAAAAAGAGTGTTTGATCTTGTAGCCGCAAGCCTGCTATTAATTGTTGCTTCTATCCCGATGGCGATTGTCGCTATTCTTGTTCGGACTAAACTAGGTACCCCGATCTTATTTAAACAAGAGCGTCCAGGGCTTAGGGGTAGCCCGTTTATGCTGTACAAATTCCGAACAATGACCGACGAGCGAGACAGGGAAGGCGCTCTGCTCTCTGATCATCTTAGACTTACGCCATTCGGTATACTGCTGCGAAAGTTAAGTCTCGACGAATTGCCGCAGCTAGTGAATGTTGTAAAGGGAGAGCTGAGCCTGGTAGGGCCGAGGCCGCTGCTCATGGACTATTTGCCGTTATACACGGAAGAGCAAGCCAAACGTCATCTGGTTAGACCAGGGATTACAGGCTGGGCTCAAGTGAACGGCCGCAACGCTGTTTCTTGGGAGGATCGTTTCGATCGTGATGTGTGGTATGTCGAGAATCAATCCTTCTGGCTGGATATAAGGATCATGTTTCTGACAGTTGGACGCGTGTTTCGATCCGAAGGAATTAGTAATGGCAACCATGTTACTATGCCGATATTCGAAGGCCAAACTCATAACCAGAAAGGATGATCGTTTTGTCGCAGCAATCAACTCGTATTTACTTATCTCCGCCGCATATGAGCGGGAACGAGCAAGCCTATATCGATGAAGCTTTCCGGAGTAATTGGATCGCGCCGATCGGTCCGCATATAACAGCTTTTGAGCAACAATTAGCGCAATATGTTGGCATCGAAGGAGCAGCGGCAGTCAGCTCGGGTACGGCCGCGATTCATCTGGCCTTGCAATTGCTCGGCGTCGGTGAAGGTGATACGGTGCTTTGTCCCAGCTTCACCTTTGTTGCGACCGCCAATCCGATCAGCTATCTTGGAGCGACGCCGATCTTTGTAGATTCGGAGCCGGATACTTGGAATTTGTCTCCGAGCGCGTTGGAGCGGGCGTTACGTCAAGAAACGGCCGCAGGGCGAACGCCCAAAGCGGTTATCGTCGTCCATCTGTACGGTGGAATGGCGAACATGGATAAAATTATGAGTATTTGTGAGCGATATGGCGTGCCCATCCTTGAGGATGCTGCTGAGTCATTGGGTTCCACGTATCGTGGACGCCAGAGCGGCACTTTTGGCGCCTTCGGCATCTATTCGTTTAACGGCAACAAAATTATTACCACCTCCGGAGGCGGAATGCTTGTATCTTCCGATACAGAAGCGTTGGAGCGTGCCAAATTTCTGGCCACGCAAGCAAGAGATGCCGCTGTGCATTATCAACATAGCGCAATGGGCTACAACTACCGGATGAGCAACGTGCTGGCTGGCATTGGCAGGGCGCAGCTTGAGGTGCTGAGTCAAAGGGTGGATGCCAAGCGGGCGATTTATCAAAGGTACGAAGAAGCGCTTGGCCAATATGAGAGTATTGCTTTTATGCCTGAGCCGGAAGGCACGCGCAGCAACCGGTGGCTGACGGCGATGACGATCTGCCACGCAAGGGCAGAAAGCATGATCGGCAATCTCCTCGCTGAGCTGGCCAAAGCGGATATCGAAGCAAGGCCGCTCTGGAAGCCGTTGCATTTGCAACCATTGTTCAAGGGAACTACATTCTATGGTCATCACGAACAAGGGATCTCGGTATGTGAGTCATTGTTCAGAACGGGTATCTGTCTGCCATCGGGTTCCAATATGAGCTTGGAGGAGCAGGAGAGAGTCATCCGCGTAATCGAGGATGTTGCGGGTGAGGAGCTTGCTCAAACGACTGAAGCGGCAAGTTAAAGGTAACGTTCGCCGCTAATACGGGATCGAATGACCCTAGCAGGCGTTCCGAAGGCGACGGATAAAGAAGCAACATCCCGAATGACGGTTGAACCCGCGCCTATGATGCTATGTTCGCCAATCGTAACACCATGAATGATCGATACTCCGATGGCGATTGCTGTATAATCGCCAACAATGACGTTACCGCCTGTAGCGGATTTAGGAGCGAAGCTAACGAAGTCGCCGATTCGCGAATCATGTTCGACAAGCGAGTGCGAGTACAATACCGAGTGCTCCCCTATACTCGTATCACTGCCGACAAAGGCGCCTGCCATGACGACCGAGCCTGCGCCGATGCTGGCTCCCTTCGCAATATCCGCAGATGGATGGATGGCGGTAACAAACTTCAAATTAGGTCGCATACGCGTAACTCTTTGGTACACCAGGCCTCTCGTCCAATTGTCTCCGATCGCGACTATTGCGCCATCCACAGTGTGATTTGAATCATCCAGCCAGGATTCGTCCCCCAATACCTCGTATCCGTATACAACTTCCCCGATCGGCTTACCTTTGTCGAGCAATCCAATAATTCGATAGTCAGCTTGTTGTTCGATCGTATCAATGACGGCTTTGGCATGTCCGCCGGCGCCGAGAATTACGATTGTATTCGACATTCGAAAGCTCCCTTCATCGTTTATCTCCTATGATCTGCTACCATTCTAGCACACCATGGAATGATTTGGATTAGAAACAATGGAGAAATATGGTGAAGGTAATTGACAGATGTTTGAGCGGATGCTAATCTGAATACGTGTTCGTTTTATAGAACAAAACAATAATTTTGTTCGTTATTTGCGAATGAAGGAGACCGACATGAAAATGGAAGCCGTGCTCCATACCGGGGACTTTTCACATGAATTAAAATTATTACTTGCCTTCCTGGAGATGGAAGAGGGAACGGAATTAAGTTATGAGCTCTGGGAGCTGATGAAGGATGCCGATTGGCATGCTTTTATCGAACTTGCAAGGCATCATCGCGTATTCCCGACTATAAACCGGAAGCTGCAGGAGCATAGGCCCATTCGCGTACCTGCTTTCGTCATAAGTATTTTCCAGAAAGACTATTATCGGAATACGCTGCAAATGTTGACGCTCAGTGGAGAAATGGAGCAGCTGGCTACATTGTTTCAAGGCGCCGACATTCGAGCATTGTTCCTCAAGGGTCCTGTTATCGCTGCGGATCTATACGGCGACGTATCCTTGCGAACTTCTTGCGATCTCGATCTGTTGGTACCCATGGATCGCCTCGAAGACGCTGAGAAGCTTCTCGTCTCACTGGGCTACGAGAAGGATGATTACATTACAAGCGTGCTCAACGACTGGAAGTGGCGGCATCATCATGTCACGTTCCATCATCCCACAAAAGGGATAAAGGTAGAGGTGCATTGGCGCCTTAATCCCTCTCCGTCCAAGGAGCCTGGATTCGAAGAGCTATGGAGCCGCAGACGACAGAGTGCTCTCATTAGCAGGCCGATTTACTTCTTGGGGAGAGAGGATTTGTTCCTGTTTCTTGTCTCCCATGGCGCAAGACATGGTTGGTCAAGACTACGATGGCTATTAGATATTAAGCAAATGATGAAACAGAAGATCGATTGGCCTAGACTTGCTGCCCATCTGCGTAAACATCAGCTCCTTCATATTGGAGGTCAAGCGCTGTTTCTCGCCGCTAAACTGCTCGCCGCGCCGCTTCGAGAAGAGATGAAGCCGATTCTAACTACACGCAAAGCCGGATGGCTGGCGGAAGACACGATGTTCTATATGGAGCGTATGGTTAATCTCCATTCACCACCTGTGCCCAAAGATGTCGAGCGATATCATAAACAATATTTGTTCGGACTCATGACATTACGTCAGAAGTGTATATACGCGCTGAGCATCATACATCCCTTCCACGAAGATGCTGAGACGCTGCCATTGCCGAAGCGGCTTCATTTTTTATATTTTCCACTGAGGCCGATGCTCTGGACTTGGAGGAAGATTAAACAAAGAAATAATGAAAAAAAGAAATAAAGTCTGTGGAGGAGCTATATGAAACAAGTTTTAATCGCTTCTTACGATATGGAGGTTGGCGGCGTAGAACGAAGTCTTGCTGGCATGTTGGATGAGTTCGATTACGACAATCATCGTGTCGACGTCATGTTATACCGGCATAAGGGAGATTTCATGGGTTTGTTATCCCAAAAAGCGAATTTACTGCAGGAGTTGCCTGCTTACGCCACGTTCCGTTCATCCATTAAGGAAACAATCTTATCCGGACATCTCGGTTTAGGATTGGCTCGGCTGCTGTCCAAGTTCCATACAGCCATGCTGACTCTTATGCGGAGAAAACTAACGGAGCCTGGATATCTGCAGATGCAATTGATGTGGAAATACGCACTTCCTTTTTTGCCTAAGGAAGGAAGGCGCTACGATGCGGCGATAAGTTACTTATGGCCGCATTATTATGTGGCTGAGAAGGTTAATGCAACCCGGAAGCTGGCATGGATCCATACCGACTTCTCGACTATCGAAACTGATATCGAAATGGATTTGAAGATTTGGCGCAAATACGATGCCATTATCGCTGTGTCGGAGGGTTGCAAATCCTCATTTGTGAGCAAATATGGCGAGCTTGCGCCTAAAGTGCATGTCGTGGAAAACGTTATATCGCAGCAGGCCGTTACAGCACTGGCAATGGAGCAAGGTGCGGCCAATGAAATGAAAGCTGATGATCGTTTTAAATTATTGACGGTAGCCCGGCTTTCTCACGCCAAAGGAATCGACCAAGCGGTCAAGGCAATGAAAAGGCTTAAAGACAGGGGATTCAACAATATCGTTTGGTATGTGGTTGGTTACGGCGGAGACGAGGCACAAATAAAGGAATTAATTCGTTTTAACCAATTGGAAGACTCTTTCGTGCTGCTAGGCAAGCAGCTCAATCCTTACCCATATATGGCAGCTTGCGATTTATACGTACAGCCTTCGAGGTATGAAGGAAAGGCCGTTACAGTGACGGAAGCTCAAGTGCTCTGTAAGGCGGTGCTCATAACCAATTATCCGACAGCCTCCAGCCAAGTTAGGCATGAACAGGACGGGTACATTGTGCATATGTCCGAGAACGGCATTGCCGATGGCATCGAACATTTATATAACCATCCTGAACTGTTGAAGAAGTTCGAAGATGCGTGCCGGGTAACGAATTACGGCGGCGTTGAGGAGCTCAGCAAGTTATATGCACTGATGATAGATGCCAAAGAAAATGCAGTCGTGTAAGGAGATATCGACATGGATTTGAAAGTGAGCGTTATCGTACCTGTATATAACACGGAGAAGTATCTGTCCGAGTGTATC
The DNA here is from genome assembly GCF_054483835.1 of Paenibacillus sp. strain BS8-2. Classification (NCBI taxonomy): domain Bacteria; kingdom Bacillati; phylum Bacillota; class Bacilli; order Caryophanales; family Paenibacillaceae; genus Paenibacillus; species Paenibacillus sp. strain BS8-2. Next base: position 5,920,584 of record NZ_CM137010.1, on the reverse strand, counting down.
GAATCGCTGTTGGCACAGACCCTGGATTCATGCGAGTTTCTATTTATTAATGATGGTTCAAGAGACGGAAGCCTCGCGATCCTGGAACGATATCGAATGAAAGACTCTCGCATCCGGGTAATCAATCAGGAGAATCAGGGTGTCAGCGCTGCACGTAATGCCGGTATTGCCGCTGCCAGAGGTGAATATATCGGGTTCGTGGACAGTGACGACTGGGTGGAAGCGGATATGTTCGAGGTCATGTACCAGGCAGCGAAAGCATCGGACTGCGACATTGTTTTAATCGATTATGTGACCCAATTAGAGGGGCAATCCCTAAGAACTCATTTCGAAATTACTTCGGGCACACGGCTTGATCGAGCTTATGTAGAACGAGAAGTCATGCCCATATATATGAAGGGATGGTCAATGAATTCCGTTTGCAACAAATTATTCCGTGCAGAACTAATTGTTGGGAATGAGATATTTTTTCAGAAAGGGAGGGTCCTCGGAGAAGACAAATTGTTCGGAATGGAGTTACTAGCCGCCTCGAACTCTATGTTCTATGAAAAATATGCAGGTTATCATTATCGGGAAGTACAAGGCAGCGCGACCAGGAACCTGTCCAAGATGGATTACTTCGGCCATGCGATAGAAGTATACGAAGAGAATTACCCGCAGGTTTACGCTCGGTTAATGGGACCGGCCCAATTGAATCAACTGAAGTCTATCGAATTAATTCAAGCGATTATGTCCTACATACATGTTTATTTTATACCTGGAAACGGTCTTGCGATTAGGGAGCAATTGTCGGCTGTAAAAGATATTCTGAGGCATACATCAGTTCAGTCTGCGCTTCGCATGTACATAAATCTTAACGTGGATGTAGGGAAGTACGAGCTGTGGATGCTGAGGCTGATGAATCGACGTTCTGCGCTTGGGCTTTATGGATTGACGGCATATAGTAGATTTAGAAACCATACAAGAAACGAGGGGTAGTCAGGTGAAAATATTAATGTTTGCGCATTCTGGTAGCCAAAATCGGGGCTGCGAGGCCATTGTCCGTTCTACAACTAACTTGATCAAAAATCATATTGGCGAATCCAAGGTGTTTTTGGCCTCTTCGAAACCGGAGACCGATAGAGGAATTGACGGACTGGAAGAAGTTTTTGACGGATCGGCTTCCATCATTAAGAAATATTCGGGCAAGTGGTTCGTTGCGTTATTAGAAAATAAATTGTTTCGAACCGAATCCTATGCCTTAGGAGAACTGGAAGCCAAAACAATCAGTCGAATTAAAGATATGGACGTTGTTATGTCGATCGGCGGTGACAATTATTGTTACGGGGAACAACCTGGTTGGTACGAAATCGACAGAAGAGTAAAAAAGCAGGGCAAAAAGCTAGTGTTATGGGGGTGCTCGATCGGAGAAGAGGATATGTCCCCACAGAAGCTTGAGGATCTCAAGCAGTTCGATCTTATCGTTGCACGCGAGTCAATCACATATAACATGTTGAAAGAGAAGGGACTTGCGCAAGTTAAACTTGCAGCCGATCCTGCGTTTACGATGGATCAAGAGCAATTGCCTCTTCCTGACGGGTGGCAAGATGGCAATACCATCGGGATCAACTTCAGTCCGCTCGTCTGGAGACTTAATGAGCAATCCAGGCTAGCCGTGGTCCAGTTGATACAGCATATTCTGGATTCTACCGATATGACGATTGCGTTGACCCCACATGTTATTTATGAAGGGAATAACGATTATGAGATGCTCCAGCACTTCTACAAACAATTTCATGCGACCGGGCGAGTGATATTGCTGCCCGATCATTTGTCTGCGATACAGTACAAAGGGTATATCGGACGGATGAGATTCTTTATTGGAGCGCGTACGCATGCGACGATAGCGGCTTATTCTAACCTGGTGCCCACAATGGTGCTTGGGTATAGCGTGAAGTCTAGAGGGATTGCGAAGGATATCTTTGGAGAAGAGAAGCTGGTGCTTCAAATTAACGAGCTGTCGGATGCCCAAACATTAAAGGCGGGATTTGACGAGCTTCTCCAGGACGAAGCAAACATTAAGCAACATCTTAGACAGGCGATACCAGGCGTGAAGCAATTATCGCGTCAAGCGGTCGACTATCTGAGAGAAATGGCTTAGTGACAGCCATGAAGAAGAAACTACTATTCGTGATGCCTAGTCTGGCAGCAGGCGGAGGAGAACGAAGTCTCGTAAACCTATTATCTCAAATCGATCGCGATAGGTTTGAGGTCGATATTTTTCTCCTGCACCCAGAAGGCATGTTCATGGAGCATTTACCGATATGGGTTACCGTTCTGCCGTTGCCAGGTGATTACCGCAACTTTATTCGTCCGTTAGTACCGGCGGTAGCGGGATTCCTGAAGGGGAGAAAGTTTAAGCTGGCATTCAGGCGACTTCAATACGCGATTGTTAACCGTGCACCTAAATCCGTTGGCGAGCGTGAGCAAGCAGCCTGGAAATATTTGAATGAGAGCTTGGTCCCACTAGAAGGCACTTACGATACGGCAATCGGTTTTCTAGAGAAGACATCCATTTATTTATGCGTTGATTTAGTGTCAGCACGTTCCAAAATCGGGTGGGTACACAATGATTATTCGATGCTGGAAACGAAAGCAGAATTTGATCTCCCCTATTTCCGGAAGCTGGACCATATCGTAACGGTATCGGATGAATGCGCGTCATCGCTAAAGACAATTTTTTCGGAGCACAGCCACAAGGTTAGTGTTATTCACAATATTGTCTCTCCCATGATGATTCGGGGGCTTGCCAAGAGTAGCGAGACAGACATATTCGAGCGACGCGAACGAGAAATCGTCATCTTAACGATTGGGAGGCTGCATGAGCAGAAAGGTCTGGAGCTTGCCATCGCAGCTTGCCGGATCATTTGTGACCGTGGTTTCCGTATACAGTGGAATGTAATCGGCGAAGGCGAGGAGCGGGTAAGATTGTCAGCGCTAATCGAACAATACGGAGTAAACAAATCCTTCAGGCTATTGGGATTACGTTCGAACCCTTACCCGTATCTCGAGCAAGCTGATATCTATGCACAAACCTCCAAATTCGAAGGGAAATCAATTGCCATCGACGAAGCCAAAATCTTGCAAAAACCGATTGTCGTAACGAACTTCAGCACAGCAAAGGATCAAATTCGGCATGAATCGGATGGATTGATTGTGGATATGAACGCAGCGAGCATTGCGGATGGCATTATTCGACTTATCGAGGATCATACCTTACGGCAGCATCTGAAGCTGCAATTATCCGGCATGGAATTAGGAACCGAAGAAGAGATTAACAAGCTGTATCGACTTTTGGCTTAAGGGGGTTCTGTATGAAGAAAAAGTTATTGTTCGTGATGAATAACTTGCATTGCGGAGGAGCGGAGAAGTCGCTGGTCTCCTTACTTAATCATATCGACTATTCTCGATATCAAGTCGATCTGCTGCTCTTTAAGCGCGAAGGAATCTTCATGAAACAATTGCCCCCTGAAGTGACATTAGTTGGAGACATGCAGAACTATCAGTTGTTTGATATGCCGATAGGCCAAGCAATCCGAATAAGTCTGAGACAAAGAGATTTTCGGATTGCCTTCGCAAGAATCGGCGCCGGGTTCATCTTTAGAAGTAAAGTAAACGCGGCTCAGCGAGAACAAAAGCTGTGGAAATATTTATCAACCGCATTGCCTCCCATTTCGATCCGATACGATGCTGCTATTGGTTTTCTGGAGAAAACGCCTGTTTATTATTGTTTGGATAAAGTCGATGCGGAGGTTAAAATCGGATTTGTTCACAACGACTACGAAAAACTTGGCATGGATCCTGCCTACGATAGAGAGCATTTTGGCAAGCTGGACTATTTGGTTACAGTTTCCGACATTTGCTCCGATGTATTGCTTCGATTGTTCCCTGAGCACATGAAAAAGGTAAAGGTGATTCAGAATATCGTATCTCCGGACTTGATTGTTGCGATGTCGCACGAAAGCGAGAGGTATGGCATTCCGTCTCTGGAAAACGAGTTTACGATTGTTTCGGTCGGTCGATTAAACATGCAAAAAGGGTTTGATATGGCCGCGCATGCTTGCCGTTTGTTACTTGACCGAGGGATTCATATTCGTTGGTATATCGTTGGTGAAGGCGAGGAAAGACGTAAACTAGAGTTGTTGATAGAAACGTTGGAGCTGCGTGAACATTTTTATTTGGTTGGTTTACAGGATAACCCTTATGCCTATATCAGGCGTGCGGATCTTTATGTCCAGCCATCCCGATTTGAGGGGAAATCGATTGCCATCGATGAAGCGAAGATATTGGGTATGCCTATCGTCGTTACCCATTTCTCGACGGCGGAGGATCAGATTAGTCACGGGAAAAATGGTTGGATCGTCGAAATGAATGCTGAAGCGTTAGCGGAGGGGATCGCCGCTTTGGCAGGTGATCCAAGCTTAAGACAAACATTATCTGAAGAACTCAAACAGGAAAGACTTGGTACGGCAGGGGAAGTAGAGAAGCTGTACGAATTGATTGCCGGAGGGGGGAGAGCTTGATGCTGCAGCTTATTGCGATAATCGTTCTTGTAGCGGTAATAGCCGTCATTTTTATCGATTTTATGCCCATTGCAAGGGATTGGTTGGGGCGTATCCACATAGGAAGATACAGCAGCCGGAGCGCATGGAAAGTGGCGGTAACGGATACAGGGATGAAGTGGCTTAATCGTACACCTACTATTAAGGTGACGGACAACAATCGAATGATCGTGATTGATATGTTAAAGGGTAACTATAAACGAACGACCATACAGCATTGGCAAGAAGCCGCATTGTTGCTGGGGTTTGCCGAGCATATGCAGCTTCAAGGCGAAGATGCCGGATTAAAGATGAGGATTGAACAGTACTATTCGGATACGTTCGATTCTGGTGGCCAATGGAAGGTCAAACCTCAGCATGTCGATGTTGGCATTCTTGGTTATGCGATAATGAAGACGGCAGGTGAATCCGTGGATCGTTTCAAGCCAGCTCTTGATGAGCTTTGGCAATTGATTCAAGACCACACGGGTGAGGATGGAACCGTTAAATATCGGATTTCAATGCCACAATACCGATACGTGGATACGATTGGTTTTATCTGTCCGTTTCTTATTGCATACGGTACAAGGTATGGGAAGAAGGAATGTATTGAGCTTGCTGTTCGACAATTGGAGCACTACGAGCAACATGGGATGTTAGGCAAACATTATATTCCAAGCCATGCCTATCATATTACCAAGCTGATGCCTGCAGGGTTGTATGGCTGGGGCAGAGGTCTTGGTTGGTTTGCGATCGGCTTGATCGATGCTTGGTCGGAGCTGCCTGCAGAGGATGTAGCAAACAAAGAAAAGCTAGCGGGAATGATCAAGAGATTTGCGAAAGCAGTACTCTCATTCCAGCATGCAAGTGGAAGCTGGAATTGGTCAGTTAATCGAGACGAAGCGAGAGCGGATTCGTCGGCAACGGCAACACTCGGCTGGTTTCTGGTTCGTGCCGCCGATATTGAGGAACTGCAGGCAGCTTGCAAAGAAGGAGCAGAGCGTGCTGCAAACTATCTCATGCGCGTTACCCGTCGTGGAGGCGAAGTCGACTTCTCGCAAGGAGACACGAAGGATATCGGGGTTTATTCTATGTTGTTTGGTATACTTCCGTTTACTCAAGGCTTCACGATAAGATTAGCGAGCGCGATAAGCCGATGAGAGTCAAGCACACGGTTCTCAACATTGCGGCAGGGCTAGGTAATCAACTGATCATTACTGCGCTCAGCTTCGTTTCTCGTACCGTTTTTATTAGCAGCTTAGGGCTAGAGTATTTGGGAGTGAATGCATTATTTACTAGTGTGCTGGCTATGCTCTCTCTTGCCGAAGCGGGGATCGGGGCAAGTATCGTCTATCATTTGTACAAACCGGTAGCAGACGGGGATAAACCAAGAGTCATGGCGTTAATGCGTCTGTATCGGAATACATACCGCATTATTTCTGGTGCGGTTATGCTGCTCGGGCTATTGGTATTACCGTTCTTGCCGCTCATTGTCAAAGAGACGAGCATCGAACATATTGAGCTGATTTATTCGATCTTTCTTCTGAATACAGCGGTGCCTTATCTGTTCGTATACAAACATTCGTACCTGAACGTCAATCAAAAAAACTATATCGTGACGATGGCGTTTTCGATTTCCGCGATCATATCGACAAGTGCCAAAATTGCAATTTTGTATTTGACAGAAAATTATTTGTTATATCTGGCTTTCGATAGTTCAATAACGATCATTACATCGCTCTTGTTAGCGGGGTATGCCAATCGAGCATATCCGTTCTTAAAGGAAAAGTCGAGTGTACAGCTTGACCCCGAAACCAAAGCGGGTTTTTATCGAAATATGAAAGCGATCTGTATCGCCAATATCGGGAATTATTTTATCTTTGGCGTGGAGAGTATTATGATTTCGACCTTCGTCAGCCTTGCTGCCGTCGGATTGTACGCCAACTATAAGATGTTGCTCGATATAAGCCGTACCTTTATGAATCAGATATTCTCCGGGATGTATCATAGCGTCGGTAACCTGGTAGCGAAGGAAAAGGATGCAAAAATTTATGAAATTTACAAAGTAACGTTCCTCTTGAATTTTTGGTTATATTCGTTACTAGCGATAGGCATGTATGTGCTTATACAGCCGTTCATCTCAGTATGGCTTGGTGAGTCGTTCCGCCTGGGAGATTCGATTCTACTCGTCCTCGTTATCATGTTCTATGAGCGAGGAATGCGCAATACAATTACGACTGTTAAGACAACATCCGGCATCTTTGTGGCAGACAGGTACGCTCCGCTGGTTCAAGCCGCTATTAATTTGGGATTATCGTATTGGCTCGTTCATTGGCTGGGATTCGTCGGAATCTTCTTAGGTGGATTAATCAGCGCAATCGCGATTCCGTTCTGGACGACCCCTCTGCTTGTGTATAGAGAGGTGTTCAAGAAGTCTCTTGTTCATTATTATGGACGATATGTCGTATACACGATAATCGGTCTTCTAGCACTAGGTACTGCCCATTTCATTTGCGGATTCATTTCGGATGATCATTATTTGGGATTATTGATGCAAGGGGTGGCGATTGTCTCTGTTGTAAATGCGATGTACATCCTGGCGTTCTATCGTACGAAAGAGTTCGGGTATTTGCGTAATCTGGCCAAGTCCTTTATAGGTAAAGTGGTGCCGGATCGAACTCGTGTGCAAGCTGCGACTTTAAAAACAGGTGAATAAAAAGGGATAAAATTAAGGCCTCCTGTCTCGAGACAGGAGGGCCTTGTTGTATTATCTATAAAATCGTTCCGTAAGGACGGAAGAATGCTATTGGAGCAACTTCCTGCCATATGACCGATCCATCAGCGACTGTTGCACCAGAGGCACTTGGCCAAGCAGGGATGATCGTTCCCGTCGTCCCAGATTTCGTAGCTTCATATATTCGATTGCCCCCGTAAATGCGGGTTCCTTTTACTTGTGCTTTACTTGGTGCCCATGCTGTTGCGCTAACTGCTCCTGCTACGACGCAAACCCAGCCAACGTGACTTCCAGCAGATGGAGCTGCATTGCCGTACGTATCTCCTTTGAACCAAACGCCTGAAGTAGGAGGCGTGAGCCCTTCAATATCGATGTCGTAGTCTATATAAATGCCAGCTTGGGGAGCAGGCAAGTTGATGTTTGAGAACACGTTTCTACTATTTGTGAATTGGCGGACTGCTTTGCTGTTGGTCGAATTGTAATATTGGAGATTCAGACGTCCGCTTCCCGTGTAAGTGATATGTGATCTTTTGATGGATAATGAGATCGTCCCAATCACGTTAAACACGTTTGTTAGCAAGTAAGCAAAGGAGCTGCTGGAGATCGATATTGAGCTGCGTTGCAGCTCGATTTCGCCGTATCCCGTGTTAAATTCGCCTTGGAACAAATAGGTATTCGAATTTACGACGATTTGGCAATCCAGCAACTGCGTGATAGGCGATTCTTCCGGAGTGTTTATGTTGCCAATTTTCACGATTGAATCAATTAGCTTACCGTGGCTAATGACCACAATTCTTCGTTTCATTGAAAAAATATGGTTATTGATCAGGCATTTATTGAAAGTACAAGAAGCGAATGTGATATTTTCTGCGAGTTTGCTTTGATTTCGGGTTTCAAGCTTTAAATTGAGATTCATAAATACAGTATCGGAAAAGCGGTAAGCTCTGAATGTCAGATCCTTCTGGGTGTTATATCCTTCGAACGTACACTTATCAATCGAATTCGCGGTAACGACAGGGGTTCCGACGAACTGATCGGTCCATATGAAATGGTTGCTTTCATTTACTGTCATGTCATCATCAGGCATGGCGAAGCTTCCGACATCAATTAAGGTATTGTTCTGGAAGTAGAGGTCGTAGCCGGTGCCTCCTAGTCCTGCATTAGGGGTGGATACGATTGTATTATGAGAGATATTGACATGGGCATGCGGCAAGTGTGCATCCATCAGACCTATACCAGTCTGGCAGCGGTACAAATAATTTTCTTTTACATTCGCCATATGAAGCGAATATAAGTTAATACCAATTGAACTCAAATTATAGAAATGGTTGTTATGAATTTCTATGGTCCAGCATCCGACTAGAGCACCATGAAAAAGATTGTAAAACAAATTGTTACGAACAATACAGTTGTCTCCGTAAGAATCTTCCTGATTAACGCCATATCTTGTAGGATCAGGAAATATAGGCTTACGGTCTAGCAACCCGGTCCCGTCATGAATGCTATTGTATTGAACGGTATTGTAATTGCCACCGAGTGTAATGCCGCCCCGATGGATGTTGTAGACCTCGTTATGCTCGATGGTGTTATGGTGTGGCGTAAGTCCGAATTTTAATGTAATCTGCATGTTCTTGGCTGGATTGGTTTCGTTATTGAATAGGAAGCGGAACTTTCGTGCTTCAGTCGGAATGGAAATGGGCGTATATATTTTTTTGTTGCTGTAATAACCGAGATACGAATTATCTGCAGCGTAATAAGCCACATCGATTTCCTTGTTGGTAATGGCCGTAAGCCGCGTATATCCAGCTCCTGCGACCAAAAAACTATTGTAATCGGTTGTAGGCAAGGTGATAAGTTGAGAAACGAGTGTCTTCCCTGTGGCTGGAATGACTGCTCCTGTATTACGATCGATATCGTTGACCGTAAGACCAAGACCAAACTCCGCATAATCGTAATTTCCAGTACTGTCGATGGAAATACCGTCCCCCATATAACTGCTGATGGTACATTGGCTAACCGTGCAATGAGAAGAGCCTTTGATTATTTGAATCCCATACGTCCATTCAACGGCTGCTTCTGCAGGGTTGACGAAGCTTCGATCTGCCTTGTCCCCGATCAGGACCGCATTGCGTACATGACTGTCAGTCACGCTCTGCAGCTTGATACTGACACCATCTTGACCGTTCGAATCTCTGCCAGGGAAGTTGTAGTAATCGGTAGCTCCGGTTCTAGTATCGAAGGGGGATTTGTTCGTAGAATCGTAGATGACCTTAAGCGTCGAGCCGCCGAAGTCGAGCGTCAAATTGCTCTGCGTAATCATAATGGTGCGAGGATAACAAATGGCGTACAAACCTTTCGGCACGAAGAGATATCGGTAACCATTGTCGTAAGCCCATTGAATCGCGTTGTTGAATCCCTGCACGTTGCGGTCAGCCTGCAAATAGTTGGCGTTGGTATACGGTTTGGAAGGGAGTCCGGCTATGATCCCCCATCGTGATAGCTCCAGCGTATAGCTTAAAGTGCTTCCGGAATCTGTCCCTGTCCCCGGTGATCCTTGAGGCCCTTGCGGTCCGACGTCTCCCTTAGGCCCTTGAATACCCTGGGGCCCGGCCGGCCCACTCGCACCGGTTGGTCCAGCAATCCCCTGCGCGCCGGTCGCACCAGTTGCGCCTTTAGCACCTGCGGCACCTACTGGACCTGCGGGACCTGCGGGGCCTGCGGCACCGGCTGGACCTTGAGGACCGGCCGCTCCCGCAAGTCCCTGTGCACCAGTCGCGCCAGTTGCTCCCGTCGGACCAGTCGCACCAGTCGGTCCCGTGGCACCGTAACCGCTTGGCAGTGCCGACGTTCTAATTTTGCCCGTGGTAGGATCATAAATGGAGTCCATTTTGGTCTGCAATTCGTTATCGTCATAGACGAGGAAATCTTGTCCGTTTACGTTCAGATATCCGTTATCAGGCATACGCTCACCTCTCGTCTCTATGGATTTGTTACTAGTATCAGTATATGTATGAGATAGATGACGGGAAGTGTATGCGTCTAGCCGCAGATGCGGAGGTGCATCATCTCCATGGAGGCCTATTGATTGGCATAAGGGAGCGGCTATTATCCAGCTCAGCTAGATGCTAGATATCGTGAAGGACTTTGTTACGTTTAACAGAACATTTTTGTTCGTTATAGCAGACAGCATACTGTCCTTATGATACAATGTTCTTAATAAAGAACATTGAACAATCTCTAGTTCTTTTTGGAGAATAAGATGGCGGAGGCGAAAACATTGACAATATTGATAACGGGCGGAGCAGGTTATATCGGCAGTCATACCTGCGTAGAGCTGCTGCGAGCAGGGCATGACATTGTCGTTATCGACAATTTATCAAACAGCCATTCGGAAGCACTTGACCGTGTCGCCGAATTAGGAGGCAAAGCCTTCCCAGTCTATATACAGGACCTGACGGATCGGCAGGCTCTTCGCGCAATATTCCGAGTGCATGACATTGATGCTGTCATCCATTTCGCTGGACTCAAAGCGGTGGGTGAATCCGTGCAGCTGCCGATGAAATATTACCGTCAAAATCTGATCAGCACCATGATGCTGTGCGAAACCATGGATGAGTTTGGCGTGCGGCGTCTGCTCTTCAGCTCCTCGGCTACGGTTTATGGGCTGCCCAAGGAGGTACCGATTTCGGAGCAAGCCGAGGTTGGTGCCGTTAATCCATATGGGCGAACGAAACAGATGATCGAACAAATGCTCGAGGATTTGGTCAGCTCAGATCCGCGCTGGAGCATCGGTGTGTTGCGTTACTTTAATCCAGTTGGCGCTCATGTGAGTGGACGGATTGGAGAAGATCCCAGCGGCGTGCCGAATAATTTGTTGCCGTACATAACGCAAGTTGCAATTGGCAAGCTGAAGGAGGTAGCCGTCTTCGGTGACGACTATGATACGCCGGATGGTACGGGCGTCAGAGATTACATCCACGTGGTGGATTTGGCTAACGGACATTTGCGCGCACTCGACAAGCTTTCGGCGGATCGTGGACTTCATGTCTATAATCTTGGTACCGGCTGCGGGTTTAGCGTAATGGATATGATCAGAGCATTTGAGCGAGCATCTGGTCGCAGTATTCCATACCGGATCGTAGCGAGAAGGCCAGGGGACGTAGGGGCATGTTATGCGAACCCGTCCAAGGCGAATGCCGAGCTGGGATGGCGAGCAGAGCGCGGCATTGATGAAATGTGCGCGGACGCATGGAGATGGCAGCTGGCCAATCCGAGAGGGTATGCGAGCAGTATGGCATATGCGGAACCAATCTAAGACCAAGAGGTGTGCGTATGCACAAGCAGAGTGTCCAGGTGAGTGTCGTCATCCCCGTGTTTAATGCCGGCTATAAGCTGCACAATTGTATGCAATCGATCCTTGCTCAGACTGAGCAGTCATGGGAAGTGATCGTGATCAATGACGGTTCAACAGACGAGAGCGGCTCGATCTGTAGTTATTACGCCTCCTTGGACGATCGGATTGTCATCATCGAGCAGCAGCGAAGGGGCAGTATCGCGGCGAGGCGGAAGGGCATTGAACTCGTGACCTCGCCATACATAACCTTCTTGGATGCCGATGATTGGATGGAGCCGACCATGCTGGAGAGGCTGCTGCAAACCATCAAGGATTATGAAGCCGATATAGCGGCAAGCAACTCCTACCGCGTGCTCAACGACTTCGCTTGGCCTAAGCGATTTAACACCAGTCACTACTTTCAACAAGAAAAAGTATACAGAGGAACTTCGATCAGGGACGAATTAGTAACTTCATTTATATACGGACATGACTTCCCAGCCTCGCTGCATGGCAAGCTGTACAGAACCGAGCTTGCGCGGAAGAGCGGAGCGTATCTGCAACATCTGACTTTCTTCGGAGATGATCTGTATTTCAATATGGAGATGTTCTTGCTGTCGAACACGGTCACGCTCATTCCGGAACCGTTGTATTACTATCGTGCAGGCGGGATGACCAGCCGGTATATGCCGGAGCTTCTGCAGCAAATCATTTCCGGTTATCGCATACAGCGTCTGGTCATTGATCATTATTATCCGACTGCAGCCAAAGAGGATAACTACATCGGTTCCAATGTCATGCTCCTTAATACGCTACCGACCTGCCTTCGGAACCTCTTTCTAGGCGGATTGTCTCAGGAGGAGCGCCATTCGCAGATCGTGGCGATGTGCAATCATCCAGAGGTGAAAAGCTGCGCGCATCACGAACCTTCCGCCAAGCATGTGAATCAGCGACTCGTTCGGGCCATACTTATGGGAGATATCTCCTATCTGGATCGATTGGGGCATGTTAAATTTATGAAGCAGCGACTAAAAAACTGGATACTACATCCTCTTTACGCAATTGATTCCAGTAAATTCGACAAATTGAGAAACAATTTCTTAAAATCTGAAGACACAAAGCGACAGTATCTTCGTTCCAGATAGGCTATTATTTGGTATATGAACTTTAGCGAGTCTAATATATGGGAGACTAGGAAGTGCGCTTATTATCTGGGCACCTTATAGCGCATGGAGTCAGTGGTGCAACCGCCCCAATCGAATGGGGGATTTTGGGGATGACACGATTTATATCGGACAACCAGCAGGAATTGGATGCGGAGTGGGTAGAGCTGATGTTAAGCGCGCGTTCGAAGGGTCTCACAACAGAAGAAGTGAGCAAGGTACTGCGTATCCTTCAAGAGCAGGGGCAATCTAATATAAAAGAAAACGCTGTATAGGTATACAGCGTTATTCGCGGTTGAACTTCCATTTATTAAATTCCAGAAACTCTTTGAATTGTTCCTTGCTCACGCCAGAAGCCATTGCTTCACGCACGAGTTCCTCCCAATCCCGGTCTAGGTTAGCGGAAGTACCCGCACCTTGTTCCTGGCCTATAAATTCCTCCACAGGTACATTCAAAACCTCGCCAATCTTCTCTAAGAACTGGATGGAAGGATTCTGTTGCAGTCCTCTCTCAATGGAGCTTAAATAAGATTTCGCAACCCCTGCCCGTTGAGAGAGCTCAGTTAACGAGAAACCCTTTCGTTTGCGAAACATCTGAATCCGTTCTCCAATCATAGCAGAGGCCTCCTTGGTAAGCGCAATCACAACAATATACGTTCTATTATAACGAATATATTGCAATTACGAAAGCGAAATAACGGAGAATGGTTCTGATGATGCAAGGGATCGGGACTTTTTGGCATTATAAGTAAAAAAATGAAGGTTAAAATGATGATACTTTTGCAGCTTCTTGTTTCTGGAGTGTTTTGCCCAGATATCCGGATGGATCAGATGCGAGCGAGGAGTAGTCGCCTTGCTCGATTAGCTTGCCTTCGCTAAGTACAAATACATGATCCGCGCCACGGAGCGTAGAGAGTCTATGCGCGACAAGAATGATGGTCATAGAGCCTTTGAGCCGGTCAATTGCTTCTTGTATATGGCTTTCGTTGTCTGCATCGAGTGCGCTAGTGGCTTCATCAAGCACCAGTATAGACGGCTTACGAATAATCGCTCTAGCCAGGACGAGCCTCTGACGCTCACCGCCAGACAACCTAACGCCGCGATCCCCGATCAACGTATCTAGTCCTTCCGGCAGCTTGCTCACAAATTCAGCGCAGGAAGCGAAGCGGAGCGCTTCCCATATTTGCTCATCCGAAGCTTCAGGCAGCACCAAAGTCAAGTTGTCCCTAATGGTCGCGTTGAACAGGAATGGGTCCTGCGGCACGTAGCTGATCGAACGGCGATACGCCGCCAGATTTGCCGTGGATAAGGTGACACCGTCGATTGTGATTTCACCTTCGCTAGGTGTCATGAGTCCCATAATAACATCGATCAGCGTACTTTTGCCCGCACCGGATGGACCTACGATTGCGGTCATCGAGTTCGCGGGTATAAACAAATGGATATCCTCAAGTGATGAGGGGGAACCAGGCGCATATTTGAAGGATAATCGACGGCACTCGATACCTTGACGTATGGTCATAGGCAAGACTGTTGCAGCCGTCGGCTTCATTCGTTCGGTGGCCTCTTCGTAATCTTGTCTTAGCATGGAAAGGGTTTTACAAGCAGGCTCCATGGATGCAAGCTGCTCCAGACTAGACTGGATGGATGTAAATCTAGGCCACAGCCGTGCAAAGATTACAGTAATGGTAAGCAATTCGATGCCTTGCGTACGGAAGAGCAAGAATGTTCCCAATATAAAGCCGGAAATCAGGAATGTAGAAGACAGTTTGTAGATGAGCTGAGAATTCATTCGCAGCTTGACGTAGGATATTTGCTCGCGGTTCGTGCCGTTAGTCAAGTTGTATAACCAATCCAGACGCGAAGCTTCGAGTGAGTTGCTTTTGATATCCTTCATTCCTGTGATTTGATCGGTAATTCCTGCAAGATATTGTTGAGAAAGTTGGGAGGTTTGGTTTCCCAGCTCCTTTGCCTTGCGAATAAATTTACGGGAAAGCAAGCCCAGCACAGCACCGCAAATCAGGACAAACAACGTCAGCAAAGGCGATAACCAGAAGGCGATTCCGATCTGGATGACCGTGAAAATAACGGAAGCGACAAGCTGCAGAAATGTGTTCATAGCTCCGAGCACGCGTGCTAGTTCTATGGTCAGCACATTAATCAAGTCAGATCCGCGTTTGCGCAGGAAAAAAGGCCAGCTGGCATTTAATAAACCATTATAGGTTTCGAGGCGCAGCTTCTGCGCGTATCGTTGCTGCAGCATAACGTTCCGGATCATAATATACCGGTAAATCAAGCTGTGAGAAATCGTGGTCAAGGTGAAGAGCCCCAGTACGATACATAAAGCTGCAAGGGTAGGGAAGCCTCCTAAGATCTCACCTATCCATGCAAAATATCCTCCTCCCATGTCAAGGCTGACTAGGCCAATAATGCCAAGCAGCGGAACGAGGAGGAGGATGCCGACGCTTTCTAGCAAGCTGCTGGCGACCATACCGAACAGATTGAAGTACAGCGCTGCTCCCGAATGGTCATGTAATTGTTTCACATAATATCTTATTTCTTTCATACTGCTAACCTCTCTAACTGGCCCGACGGGCATGATTGGCGAATTTCTCGACGACGATGAATCGATTCATTCCTTCGTACCCGCTTACATAACACGAGCCGCTGCGCAGCCAAGCGTGCGCAATTAGCTGCCCGTTCTCGTCTCTCGCAGTTCCGAGATACAAGGTGCTTGCAATCCCCCGTCGTTTCAGCATCATCATGCCAGCCATGGCTTGCACCATACACTTGCTTTCCCAGGGCGTGTAGCGGCTCATAATTCCGATCGCGGATCGGATATGTTTAACCGTGCGAATATGTAACTCGTCGATATCGGGAGATGTTTCTTCATTATTGTTGCCTAATCCGGGTGCTACTTTGGCGAAGCTTCGTTTGAATTTCAGCTTAGCCACCCCTAGGAACAGTAATGCTTCAATTAGCAAAAGGATCGTGCGCCGATCAAGCGAAAGCAGTGCTCGTAGCCTCTTCGTTGACAAGGATCAGCCCTTCCTTCCGGAGTTGCTCCAAGAATGCGATGGTTTGAGCGGCGCATTGCTCGGTGTCTACTGAATATTCGGAGGTCATGGATTCGACAAGCTTTTCAACCGAGATAGGTTCGGAGATCCCATCCCAGATATATCCGCCTACATGGCCAAGATTGTAGTAGTTTCCGTTTTTAATGCTCAGCATTACTTTTTCTCCACCCATGTCGCTAACAATATTTTCTTTGCAGGATGACACGATATCGGATAAGGAAAGCGGCAACGATTGGATCATGAGAACATCTCCTTATAAATGGATTGGTTAACGAAGTCATGCAGCGCTGCTAAGCTGTTTCCATGAGAAGGACGGGTTAGCTGGAACATATCGATGTGCCCCAAATATGTGGTGATCGTCTGGAAATGCCATTCCATAAGACCAAGCGGCTGCAGCAAATATCCGCGGAACGTATGTCGCAGCAACGCGTGGAACCGTTCGAGTCCTTCGATCGGTGCGATGGCGGCTCCGCTGCTTCTTTTCGTAAGCTCGAATATGCCGGCAAGCGGCAATGGCTTATTGCAAAAGCGGCTCGTAACGGGAACGGCAAATTTTGTTTCCCTCTCGAACAGCGGTTGCAGGCCTGTAGTTGATTTGCCTAGCAATTGCATGGACTCCTGCCAAATCTTTTGCTGCGGGTAGGCGGGCATGACGATGGGTGTTCCCTGATTGCTCATATACACGGCGATCAAGTCGTCACTAAGCAGCTCATGTCCTTGTTGCAGCAGGTAGGATGATAGAGTGGATTTGCCTGCACCAGAGGCACCGACAATCGCGTAAGCGCGGCCATCTATGGCGAGCGCACTCCCATGCAGCGGTAATATTCGTCGTTGCATCAATATAACGCCCATGCAGCTGCCAAGCAAAAAGAGTCTGATTTTATCGGAATTAGCGCTCGGGAAAGGAGATACCCATATGGTATGTCCGTCTTGCATCCCGAAGATGGCAGTATCCGGTATACGAAGCAATACGATGTCTTCGCCAAAAGCCAAATGCTCATGGTTGGACTTTAGCTGTTGCCATAATAATTCCAGAGAGCGTTCGACGATCGTTACTTGGGGCGCGAGTTCCGTTCCCTTGCGCTCCTCGCTGACGGATTCCAGCTCCGGCAGTGGGAATTCGCTTTCGATAATGAGACCGAACGAATGATAACGGTTGTTACGCTCCGGGAACTTCATCTCTATCACTCCATGAACAGGTTGGATTTGGGTAAGTCTGTTTTAAGGCAGGCACCCTTGTACGTTATCGTACAAGGGCAACCTGTGCTTGGTAAAAGAAGGATTGCATCTAACGTGCGAACTAGCTGTAGTTCACTACGTCGTGTTCGTCCGCATCCGGATCCGGTTGAAAAGCATCCGGTTTCGCGATACCTGGGCCTGCCATCGTCATATTGACGTTAAGCACTTCGAGCCCAGGCTGTTGCCATGCTTTTTTAACTTGTTTCATTTGAAATCACCTCCCTTCAAGCGTATTTGGGGGACATCTATTCGGTTACGCGTTACGTTTCAGGAACCGGCGGAAGATGAGCGCCCGCATGAGAACACGAAGTTCAGTGTCAAACACGATCTCAGGTTTTGGCGTATTTCCGATCGCGGCATATGCCTTGCGTAACGATTCTTTGTCGAGCATCTCGGAAACGGATGGATCTTCGATGGTCTCCCTGAATTCGTTCATAAGCATATCCCAACGAGGCAGCATTCGGTATAAGCCATCAGCACCCTGAATGCCTCTTACTCGCTGATTAAGTCGAATCGAATCCGGCAAATATCCTTTGGTAGCCCTGCGAATCAGAGACCTACCGTAACCATTCTGAACGAATTGATGCTCTGGTACGGATAAACAGAAGCGGATAACCCGCAAATCATTGGTAGCGTCCCGTTCCCAGAGAGAATGGCGCAATGACTGCTTGCAGCCCACTGTTCCGGTTATGGACCAGTAATACAACTTCTCAAAGTGTTTCTGTCTCGCGTCATAAATGTTTTGTGATGGATCACCCCAGAAGTCGTATCCGTGTTGCTCGAGACGTTCGAATACTTGGGTCCGTCGTGCGAAATCTGGATGAATGAGTTGCGGCAATACAGGTTCGTTATGACCGTTGCCGAACAGGCGGGCAAGCGAAGGGAATGCTTTTCGGCCAATGACTTTGCGTAGCTTCACACGGTTAGCGTTAAGGTTAACGCTATATTGATTGAACTCACGATAGAGGGTTAGCAGTTTGAACTTGCGAAGCAGTTCTGCCTGATAATCCTGCGCTGGCCCCCATGAGATCGTCCAATTGCCGCGGCTGCCTGTTAGCAGCACTCCTGCGCCAGTGGCTTGCGCTTGCTCGTAGATCCCTTTCAACCAATATGAATTTTCGTAAAATTTATAAGGTGTCTCCAATAGTTCGAGCCAGTCATCAATTTCGGAATATGGATTATGTTCCGGAAAGTCAAAGTATTGATCCCGAATGTTGCCGACATAGGACACGGTTTCCTTAATATGTGCCCGTTCGTTCGCCACTCGGCTGCGAGGCGTCCAGTCAGCGAAATCCTCGACCGGGACGTAGCTGAATGTATGAAGTTGTTTGTTGCGAGACTGAAGTTCTCTGGCCGCAAAGCTGACTACCGAGCCGGAGTCGAGTCCGCCGCTCAGATTGGCGCCGACCTCTCGGTGCGTCCGGAGTCGGGAAGTTACGGCTTGCCGGAACACATCCCGGAACGCTTCTTCATATTCTTCATTGGAGCGCAGCTTGATCTTTTCTTCCGGTATGAGAGTGACATACCGATTGAAGGTCAGTCGGCCCTCACGAAGAGTGAAGCTATGTGCCGGAGGGATTTGGCGGACGTTCCGATACACGGTGGATGATACGTCGACTGCTTCTGTCGTAATCGGTATCGCTAGAAACTCCGATATCCATTGTTCGCTTAAGCTTCGCTCAACCCCTGGCAAAGTCAGAAGTGGTTTGATCGTCGTACAGAAAGCGGTGAATTCATTGGTCTGCGAATAGTACAGTGTCCGTGAACCGGCAAAGTCCCTTGCTCCAAACAGTGTGCTTTCATTCGAGTCCCAGATGATAAACGCGAAGTCGCCAATGAGATGAGCGGGACATTGGGTTCCCCATTTCCTATAAGAGAGAAGCAGCAGACTACTGTCCGTCATCGATGTTCGTTCCGTCAAGGGAACCCCTAGCTTCTCAAAAAGTTCATTGCGATTATCAATAATGGCATCCGCCGTAATGATGAGACCACTCTCGCCATCTGCATATGGAAGCCGTTCAGATAATGATTCGGGCGTAATCCATTGTCCATGACAGCCAAGAAACGCTTCGCCTTGTTGCCAGGTTCCGATATAATCGGCAGGGAAAACGGAGAGAGCTTCCATCATGCGCGGACCATAATCGGCAGCAAGCGCTTGTTTTTCAAGACGAATCATACAGCTAATCGCGCTCATATTGCCTCCGTTTGTTCTTGTTATAGAACAGTGTGATATATTGGTATAAAGCCCATAAACGTAAGGGATATTCATCTAATAATATTTTAGAAAAGAAAGCTGTCAGTGAAATTTTTGTTCGTTCCTGTTCTTTATTGAGAACTCGTGATTAGATTATCATCACCGGTATTGGTTGTCAACAGTGTTTGTTGATTTTAATAAAATGAAAAACATTTTCGTTTTCGTTGACAGTGAAAATGGTGAATGATACGATTTATTCAATTGTTCTCAATAAAGAACATCTATAGGTGAGGTGCTGCAATTGGACATTCATTACGATGTCATCATGCCAGGGGATGAAGGCTACACATTGTCTTCTTACTTTCATATAATCAGACTTAGCAAGGAGAAAATTGTTGAGGATTGCCACCCTGGATTGTCTCTCAGCGTTCTGCGTCTGGATTTGGGTAGATTGTACCGTTTCAATGAAACGGGAGGGCGGATTTGGGAGCTGCTTCGCGAACCGCTTACAGCGGCAGAAGTTGTGAATGCCTTATTAATTGAGTATGATATTGATCGAATCACTTGCGAATCCGAAGTGTTCGGATTTCTTGCGAAACTGTCGAAGGAGCGGCTGATTCAGTTCGGGTTATCCTGTTAAGTCATCTGGGAGGTGCGAGCACCTGCACGAAATGCTCATCGGTCTTGCCGCTCTGCTTGGAGCGACAATGCTTGTTTATTTAATGTTTATTGTACCGACGCAATGGCTGAAGATCGAACGTGTGCATGTGGGGCTGGGTCTGGGCATTCGAATCTTGCAAATCAGTGATCTTCATGTTGATAGACTACGAATCAGTGCCGCCAAGTTGGCTACGATCATACATACCGAAATGCCGGACTACATCCTGTTAACCGGCGATTACACATACAAACCACGTTTTTTGTCAAAAGTAGACCGATATCTCGGGGAGATTGTCAGGGCTGGTATTCCGGTGTATGCCGTGTTAGGCAATCATGATTATGCGCTGCCACGTCCGAGAGAGTTGATCGATCTGTTCCGAAAGCACGGAATAACTGTTCTCCGCAATAGCAGAGTGGAGCTGCAGTCATTTACGCTGATCGGGATTGACAATTATAGTACGGGGCATAGCCGTGTAGAGCTATCGTTCCGCGGTGTCCGCCGGACAAAGCCGCTGGTTGTCATTACGCATGATCCGAACGTCGTGCTTGAGATTCGTCAGTCCTATGACTACTTGATGGCTGGTCACATGCACGGCAAACAATTTAATGTGCCGTATTTCTACTCGATAAAGCCCAAAGGCCCTTTATCACAAAAAGGTATTTATAAAGGATTACATCGCGGTGATTATGGCGTCTATTATATATCCAAGGGAATCGGTCAAGCGGGCGTCAACGCCAGATTTATGGTACGCAGCGAGGTAACCTTACATGAACTCTAACGAACGACGCCCAGAAATTAAAAGGCATATGCCTTCCGATTTTCTGGGCGTCGTTGTCATATTAGTAGAGGAAGGAACTGCGGTCAAGCTTGTTCAAGGTTCGTCGTGAACTTCGGGAACACCGCCGTGATCATCGTCTTCGCCGGGATAATCACGTCGTAATCCTTTATGCAATGATTTGTTTTCGTACCGAAAAGCGCTCTGTGTATGCTGGTCTTTGCGCCAAGGCGTGCTTTTGCCCAGTGATTCACTGACCAGACCTGAGCCGTATGCCCCTTCGGGAAACTCTTCGTTGAACAGATCGTTTTCGTGTGAATCGGCAGTAGATAGGTCGTCGTCAAAGTCGCGGTCATCCTGATTGCCAAGGAACACTGACGTTTTCCTCCCTGTATGGTTGTTTTCCTATTCGCGGTCGATTCCGGAGTCAGGTTCAGCCGTCCTTACTGTCTTGGAGGCATGACTTTAGAAACGCGCACTAATAAAGTTCCCCGTATTAATCTGTAAAATTCACCGTTCCCACCACAAAATAGAGAAATTGCCGCAATTCTTCCGCTTCCTCTTCGTTAAGCTTAAACACGTATTCCAGATAACCTTCTTCTTCCAGATCATCAGGGCCGATAATGGCTGTTTTGCCGAATTGAAGATCCGTCACCAGCTTTTTGCCATAGAAACGATTCGTCGTTATAACGGCAAGATCAAAACGTTTCAGGCTTGGGGTAATGAATGTAACGAACCGCGTGTTTGTATCTTCGGTAGAATCCGAGAGAAAGTCGTAATTAGGCAATTGCATGGGATGTACCTCCGTATGGTTATGTTGGTTATTATTATACCTCATTGCAGATGCGGGGGAAGCATGAGCTGAATAATTGTGGCTTGTCATGTATGGAAGGTTGTGGTAGTCTGTAAGCAACCGAATACATGAACGAACGAGGAAGCACCTCTTTGGCCAAAGGCCGAAGACGGTGCTTTTTTTGCGTTCACTTACCGTTTCGTTCTCATGATTCGCCAACAAATAAAGGTTGAAAGGTGAGTGTTTACATGCAGATCGTATTTATGAACACATTTGAGAAACATGTAGGAGGAGAGGGAATACAAACCGCAAGATTGTTTATCGGGGAGGATCAGGGAAAGTGGTCCGTCGAATGGCGTGAAGAGGAGGACGAGGGAGAACTCTCCTCTGTCTGGTTCGAGGGAACCTCTTGGGAGGAGATGATGTTGGCGTTCAGACATGGCGTTGCCAAAGAGATGGGAGCCGGCTTTATCCCCATCATTGGAGGCATGTTGGAGAACTCACGACAATCGTTTGGCGGGAGCTTGACGATGCTGCATTGCTACGGAGAGCTGTTCGCGGACCAAGAGCTGTTCCAAGCTTTGCGCGAATGGCGGAGGAAAGCAGCTTCGGGCGAGAAGAAGTCCGCTTATTTGGTGGCCAATAACCGGATGTTATGGATGATCAGTGCTTTCGTGCCTCAGACCGAAGAGGAGCTTAGCCAAATTCCTGGATGGGGCAAGGGGAAGCAGGCTGCTTATGGTGCAGATGTGCTGTCGATAACGACCAATGCTGAACGCACGACGACATTCCCGCTCGATTGGGTCGAAGATCGGCTTGATCCGGAGGTCTATACGGCTTGGCAATACAAGCAGAAGGAAAACAAATACAAGCTCGAGATGGAACGCCAGCAAGAAAAGAAAAAAATTTGGACGGTCCTCGAGCAAGGCGGAAAGCTGGTGCAGCTGGAAGAAGCGCTGAAATTGTCGCGCCGGGAGCTTCTGATTCGAATTGAGATGCTCCAAGCGGAAGGGTATGACGTAGAAGCTTTTGTAGATCGTGAGCTCAGCGAAGTGCCGGAATCGGAGCAGCAATTAATATGGGAAGCGATGACGGCCCAAGGAGATCGTTACTTAAAGCCTGTGCTGGAGCAGGTATACGGACAAGCCGAGGAAGGGAAAGCAGGACGGCAGGTAGAGCAGTTGTATGAGAGACTGCGATTAATGCGAATTCGCTATCGGAGGCAGGCCGGTATGGGAAGCGGCAATACAGCAGAAGCGGGTTAAGATGGTTTGGAACTAGGTCCAAAGGTGCATATCGGCGCTTACTAGTATACTTGTCCTAGTTATTCAGGTATAATAGTGTCAAATAGACAAATTGCGAATTTTGTCGAACAAAAAAGGAGCGCTTCCTGTTATGAAGGCAGAGTATATAAACCCGTTTCTTGAATCTGCAAAAATCGTAATAGAGCAAGTCGTTCAAATACGGCCTGCGACAGGACAGCTAGGTCTCAAGGACATTAAGTTTGTTGAGAATTACATTTGGATTCAAATTGGTCTCAACGGACAAATGCAGGGCGACATTGTATTCGGTCTAAGCGAACAGGTAGCTTTGAAGATGGTGTCCGCGATGATGGGTGGTTTCGTAATCTCTGAGATTGACGAAATAACCAAAAGCGCGATATCTGAGCTTGGCAACATGATTAGTGGCAATGCGAGCACAATGTTATACAATCAGGGAGTAAAAGTAGATATAACGCCGCCAAAGGTAATCCATTCTGCACAGTCAGCTGGTTTCAACGCGAAGCAAGCATTAACGATTCCGCTTATTATGGATGGCATCGGCGAACTAGACATTCAAGTTCTCATCGCTTCATAAGCGCAAGAAAGCTCCTGCGGGAGCTTTTTTTTTGCTTCCACGGATAGAGTGAAGTACACTTATTAGTAGTGCAGATAACGAACAATCTCAGGTAGGTGATGAGTGATGTTGAACGGAAAAGTCGTGTTGATTACGGGAGCCTCCAGCGGGATAGGGGCTTTGACTGCTGCACTGCTGGCAAGGCGGGGCGCGATACCCGTATTAACGGGTCGGAATGAAACAAGATTGGCTAAGACAGCTGCCTCCATAGAGGGGGATTGTGTCTATTACGTGATGGACGTAACCGATATGGTACAAGTTGAGAATGTTGTCAGCCGTGTCATTGAGAAATATGGTCGTATTGATGTTTTATTAAATAATGCGGGTTATGGCCAGTTCCAGACGTTCGACAAGATGCCTGTTGCAAGCTTTGAAGACATGATGGACACCAATTATATGGGGATTGTACGCTGTACGAAAGCTGTGTTGCCGCATATGCGGGAGCAAGGAAGCGGACATATCGTTAATATTGCTTCGATGGCAGGCAAAATCGGTTCAGCCAAATCGACAAGCTACACCGCGACCAAACATGCGGTGCTTGGTTTCACCAATTCGCTGCGTATGGAGCTGCGAAGCGAAGGGATTGCCGTGTCCGCCATTAATCCAGGACCGATCGACACAGAATTTTTTGAGATTGCTGATCCATCGGGTTCATATACGAAGAATGTCAGTTGGTTTATGATGAAACCTGCTTACGTTGCCAAGGCGATCGTTCGAGTAATCGAAAGGCAGAGGACAGAGCTGGATCTGCCGCATGCAGCAGGCTTTGGCATCAAGATGTACGGATTGTTCCCGCGGATAGCGGATCGAATGTTCGGTGGATTGTTTAATCGCAAATAAGAAAGTGATAAGAGGGGTTAACGTATGGGAAACAACAAATCATGGAGTGAGCTTGGAATAAACAGTGTGCTGGAGCAGGCGCTGTGTGATAACGGCCTGAAGAGTCCGACAGACGTACAAGCGGATACCATTCCGGCATTACTTGCTGGCAAGGACGTATCGGCAAGATCGCAGACGGGAACGGGCAAAACGCTAGCGTTTTTACTTCCGTTACTGCAACGACTGGATGCCGCCTCTGCCAATATTCAAGGCGTTGTTATTTCTCCGACGCAGGAGCTAGCTATGCAGATCGTGCGTATAGCGGAGCGTTATGCAGAGCCAATCGGAATCCGTGTGCAGCAGTTGATCGGAGGAGCGGCAATGAAACGACAGGTGGAGAAGCTGAAGCTACGCCCTCAGCTTGTAATTGGTACGCCAGGCCGTATTCACGAACTGCTCAAGAACAAAAAGCTGAAGCTGCACGACGTACGTTTTGTTGTAATCGATGAAGCGGATCAGACGTTCCAGCTAGGCTCGGAAAAGGATCTGGAAGCGGTGTTGTTCGCGATGGGGAAGGAGCGTCAAACGGCGTTTTTCTCCGCGACCTATCCAGAGGAGATGGAGCGGTACGAGAGACGCTGGATGAAGGAACCCGTCCGGTTTCAGCTTACGATGGAGCATCGTGTATCGCAGACGATCGAGAATCTCTATGTGGTGAGCGACCGCAGAGACAAGACGGATACTGCCAGACGTTTAGTACGCCTTCTTAATCCGGCTTCTGCTCTACTTTTCCTCAACGATACGAACGAGATTGCGAATTGGGAGGCGAAGCTCCGGTTCGAAGGGTTTGCCGTCGAGACGTTGTATGGAGACTCTGACAAGCAGAGGCGAGCCGCGACATTGGCGCGTTTCCGCGAAGGTTCTTGTCAGTTGCTGCTTGCGACGGATGTCGCAGCGCGTGGTCTTGATATCGAGGGACTCCCGCTGGTCCTCCAGCTTGATCCGGCTGTAGATGCGGATCATTATGTCCATCGCGCGGGACGAACAGGGCGTATGGGCAAGCCGGGTACCGTTATAAGTATCGTTACTCCGCATGAGCTGTTTATTATGGACAAATTCCGCAAGTCACTAGGTATCGATCTAAGTGAACGGGCCATGTATCGGGGCAAGCTGCTCTCGGATGAACAGCTGCGTGAAGCGACCAGGCCGGGAGCCTATCGAAGCAGCGGCAAGGAAACTGCTTCTAATCGTGTAAGTACAGCGGGAACGACAACTAGAACAGAAAGCGGCTCGGCAGCCAATTCCTCAACCCAAGAAACGATGAACGTAAGCGGAATGGCAGGGGATGGGCAGCGTGCAGGCGCAGCTTCAGCGAAGCCCGTTACCCAGGAGGCTGGTCGTACGGCTGTCCGAAATGCAACCCGATCTGCGGCTCCAACTGGCGCCAAACCAGCTGTAAAACCAGCGGCAAAACCTGCTGCAAAGCCAGCAGGGAAACCGTTGTCCAAAGCGCAGGTCAAGGAGCAGAAAAAGCGTGACGGCAAGAACAAAGGCGCACCAAAATGGTTGAAAGAAAAACGCGATTCTACGAAAAAAGAATAGAAAAATGTCATAGAAAAAAATTTTTTCTTAATAGCCACCCCCTTTAAACGGACTTCCCCTTGCGAAACTTATGGGCGAAGGAAAAAAGCGGCAAGTCCGCAACCGTTAAAAGGAGAGTGGCTATTATGACAAAAAATACTTTGTGGAAAAAAACAGCGGTTACCGCAACTGCGGTATTGATGCTGGCAAGTGGTGCGACATCGGCATTCGCGCACTCGAACGATAACGATAGAGGTAAGGGTAACAACGATAAAGGCTGGGCGAACCACGACAAGGACGACAGAGACGATAAAGATGATGACAAAAACGACAAGTGGGATAAAAACAAAGGCTGGGGCGATAACGATGACCGTTATAACGTCAAATGGAACTTCAAAGACGAAGAACAATTAGATTGGGCGATGGAATATATTATGCGCCTTGCAGCCAAGGGCGTATTTACCGGGTATGAGGATGGAACCTTCAAGCCTAACCAACATATCTCCCGCATCGAAACCTTGACAGCGGCAGTTAGGCTCATGGGTCTTCGAGAGCAAGCAGAATCGGCAGAAGAGATGAATACTGAATTGAACTTCAAGGATTCGGACAAGCTGAAGAAAAAATATCCATGGGCGATCGGATACGTATCCGTGGCGCTCGAGAACGATCTGTTCGCCGAATCGGAGACAGAAGTTAAACCGGAGCAAAGCGCAACGAGACTTTGGTCGACGATTCTGCTGATCAAAGCGCTGAAGCTCGAAGATCAAGCAAAAGCGCTTAACAATACGAAGCTGGACTTCAAGGATGCAAAAGAGATTCCAGCCGGATCTGTAGGCTATGTCAAGCTTGCTCTGGATATGGGCATCATTACGGGATATGAGGACAAGCACGGCAATAAGATATTCCGCCCTAATCAACCAGTTACGCGCGCAGAGCTAGCGGCATTGCTCGACCGTACGGACAATGAAATGCCGGATCATGATGCTCGTGCTATTAACGGCACGTTGAAGTCTTCCTCCAACGGCGCATTAACGATTGTACAATCGGATGCAACAGAATTGTCGCTTGCGGTAGACCCGTCCGTCTTCATCTTCCGCGACGACAAACGTGCTACAATCGCTGATCTCAAAGCCGGCGACAAAGTATTTGTCCGCACGTATCAGAACAAGGTTGTGTTTGTAGAAGTAACGGAGAAGGCTCCGGTATCGACAGCGTTCACCGAGCTAGGATTGGTCAATACCCTCAACTTTAATGCACAGGCGAAGCTGGCGACAATTACGGTTGCTCGTACGGAAACCAACAATACGACAACGACTCTGATCTACAACGTTGACACGAACGTATCGGTTGTTGGTGACGTAAGCAAGCTGAGAGTTGGTCAGTTGGTAGAGGTTAAAGGCGAGAACGGTACGGTCAAAACAATTACGATCAAAGAATAATAGCTATCTATTCACCGGTTAAAGATCGAGGAGGTATTCCCCTGCAAGGCTGTTACAGCTTGTGAGGCGGATGCCTCCTCTTTGTTATGGCAGCAATTTTTGAAATTTCTCTTCAACTTGGTTATGCTGAGAGGAGTGTATTAGAAGGGAAGAATGGACAGCGGCAGCAAAGGGGGAAATGTTCGCAATGGATAATGTTCTGGAGGTAACCGGGTTAACGGGAGGTTATAGTCCCAAGCGACCGGTTCTGCATGAAGTGGCATTCAACATTCGGCCAGGCGAGATGGTAGGACTGATCGGATTGAATGGCGCCGGTAAAAGTACCACGATCAAACATATATTAGGGCTGTTAACACCACAGCAAGGTGATGTAAAGGTCGCGGGCGTTAAGCTCGCCGAGCACGCAGAGAGGTACCGTTCTGCGTTCGCGTATGTGCCGGAATCACCGGTTCTGTTCGACGAATTGACAGTAGAAGAACATTTGCGGTTAAGCGGAATGGCCTATGGTATCCAGGAAACGGACTATATGAACCGATCTGAGGAGTTGCTGGACGAATTCCAGATGACACCGAAACGAAAGGCGTTTGCCGCGCATCTATCCAAGGGGATGCGGCAGAAGGTGATGATTATGAGCGCGCTGCTTGCCGCGCCTCCATTGTATATCATCGATGAGCCTTTTCTGGGGCTTGACCCGTTAGGGATTAGATCGTTGCTGGAAAGATTGGTTGAAGTGAAACGAAGTGGGGCAGCTATCTTGATGAGCTCGCATATTTTGTCGACGGTGGAGGTGTACTGCGACCGATTTATCGTGATGCATCAAGGGCGTATCGCGGCCCAGGGTGATCTCGATGCGGTACGCAAGGCAGCCGGGTTCCAAGCGGGAGATGCTTCGCTTGAGGATGCATTCTATCGGCTTGTAACCGGAGGGGAGCATTGATGGCAGGTGTTCGCGAGCAGTTGTTAGAGCTATGGCGGTCGCGCGCGAGCGCCTTTCGCAAGGAGACGTTTCCATATTTGCGTTATATGGCACAGAGCGGATTTCCCGCATTTATGTCACTTGTTTTTATCGCCTCAGCCATCTATTATATCGGGTTGATCCGGGATGTGCCTACGGACTTTCCAGTTACAGAGGTTGGCATTATTGTCCTTACACCTTTGATTAGTTGGAGTCCTCTGCGGACATGGTTAGGTGCCGCGGACGTTGTTTATCTCATGCCGAGGGAGCATGAGATGAAACCTTATTTAGCGAGGTCATTCCGATATTCGGCATGGTTTTCTGCTATTCTTGCTGCCATCGTGTTCCTACTCTATATACCGATCTACAATGGTGGACATGGAGAGACGTCACCCTTACTGCTAGCGGTTGCTTTCCTCCTCTTAAAGTCCGCAGGACATTATGGCGCATGGCGCGAGCGGGGTATGTCGTGGGGTGCGTCGAGATGGCTGTACCGAGTGGTTCGCTGGATGTTGACGGCTGCCGTGATTGGTGTATGGCTCATCTACCCAGCATGGCAGGGTGCTATATTTATGATGATCTGCATATTGTTGGGCGCTGCTGCCTACCGGCTTCCGCGGGGCCAGCGTTTTCCTTGGGAACGTCTTATACAAGAAGAGGCTGCGACGAGAAAACGGTATTATTCGGCGTTTGGCATGTTCATCGACGTGCCGGTCTTGTCGGCAAGCATTGCTCGCAGACCCTATCTGGCATGGATCTTGCCGCGTATTCCATTCGGTCAGCATAACGCATATGTGTATATGTTCGCTGCTTCGTTGTTTCGTACAGAGATAGGAGGCATCTTGCTCCGCTTGTTACTGCTAGGCGGGCTTGTATCCTATTGGGCGGCGGATGCCGCTACGCTGGATGGATATGGAGCGGCGTTCGCGTATGCCGTCTTCTCATTCGTTCTTACGCTGCAGCTAGGTGGTCTGCGTCACGTCAATCGTTATACGGTCTGGAAAAACATCTATCCACTGCCCTTGGACGGTCAGCGGGAGCAATACGCGAGATTGGATCGCGCTGCGTTATTAACGGCTCTGTCTCTATTGTGGATACCTCCGGCAGCTCCTCTTCTCGCACAAGATATTTATGTTGTGCCTATTGGCATGGCAGTCGTCATGCTCATCTATGTCATTGCGATACGACCATCCCGTATGCGAAAGAAACTTCTGCTCGACGAAGACGAGTAGAAGCTCGGTAGATGTTATGAGAGTTAACAAACGAAAGGCCGGGTTACGGAATTCATCCGCTGCCCGGCCGTCTTACATTTGTTATTGGGCTGCTACTTCTGTAACAGCTTTGTAGATCGTGTCGAACAACTCTTCCAAGTTCTCCTCTTCGATACAAGAGAAAGCGACGCGCAGGTCTGTTTCGCCAAGCGCGATGGCGCCGATGCCATATTCATTCAGCAGATGGGTACGAACATCTTCTGCGGCAACGCCGTCGAGCTTAAGGCACATGAAGTATCCGGAGTTAAATGGATAATAGTTAAGCGTGTCGCCGTAACGTCCACTGTCAAGAAGCGACTTGACGCGATTGGCACGTTTCTTCATAATCTCGAATTTCTCAGCCTTCTGTGACTCGAATTCTGGCGATTGCAGCGCATGCAGCACAAATGTTTGGGACGGATGCGGTCCGCTCGAGATGGTTGCCCGGATAATGCCAAGCGTCTTCTGCTCTAACGCGGCAAGCGTCGCTGCAGATTCGGATGCGTACGTGATAAAGCCAACACGGAAGCCCCATACATATTCTTCTTTTGTTGCACCGTCAACCTTGACGGCCAGCACGCGCTCGTGAAGTCCGGCAAGCTTAGGGAACAACGATTCTTGCATCGAATCCTCGAAGAATAAACCAAAGTAGGCGTCATCCGTCACAGCTACGACATGAATACCGGCCTCTGCCGCTTCGCGAATCGCAGCTACAATCGCGTTGCCTTCCTCTACTCCAGGCGTATAACCCGTCGGATTGTTAGGGAAGTTCAGCAGAACGATCGCTTTGCCTTTGTCCTTCTGGGATAGCAACGCTTCACGCAAGCCTTCGCTGTTAAACCGCATTTCTTCGTTATATAGCGGATATTCTACGATTTGTGCGCCACGGCGCACGTTGAAGGTCAATTCGTAGTTTTCCCAATTTTTGTTCGGGATGATGACTGCGTCGCCTTCGCCTGCGAACAGATCGGCAACGATGCTAAGTCCGTGTGTAAGAGCATTCGTAACGACTGGAGTACCAAAGCTCTTGGATTCCAGCGATGGATTATCATTTATCATCTTGGAGCGCCATGCGCTTCTCAGCTCCGGCTTGCCAGCCGGCGGCGCGTACTCATATATATCTTTCGGATTATAGGCGCTGAGCGTGTCTTGAATGAGCTTGAGATGCATCGGCTGTCCGCCTTCGGTCGCAATGCCGATTGTGGCGTTAAACTTTTTCGCCTTCGTCTTGGCTTCAGCCGATTGGCTCAAAATTCCTTCTTTAGGAAAATAGATCGCTTTGCCTAGATCAGACAACATCGCATAAACGTTCGGGTTTTCTCGCTGCAACGTCTCATTTAACTGCTGGGCCAGTGGGTTCATTGCTTGAATTCCATCCTTCCGAAAAATGATTCATGGTAAATTGCATTGTAATGTTCGTGATATTATACCATCTTTACGCGAGCCAAACCATTCATCCTCATAATTATTTTTCGTTGCTTGCGGTCAAAGTTGATTTATAATGAAAAATAATTGTTGTCCTTTTTAAAGGAGGAAGTGCTTATGCTTGGAATATCGCCGGATTCGCTTCAATTGCTGCCGGCCTTCGCTAAGATCGTCTGCGAACCTGCTTGGCGGTGGGCGCGGCGCGAAAAGCCGATGGCGAACTTCGATTTGTTCTACGTATGGAGCGGTGAAGGAGAGGTTGAGGTGAATGGCGTCCATTACGACGTTGGCCCTGGCAGCTGCTTCTTGTTCCGCCCTGGAGATTATACCAGCGCCACGCATCATCCGCAGCGACCGCTTGTGCTGACCTATATCCATTTTGCCGTAAATGAAGATATCGATCTCGTGCCGGAGCGTTACCGGATGTTATATGATACGGTGGACTTCGAATATATGTTATCCCGTTATGTTCGATTATTTCTTGTCAGTACTTACGCCGCGGAAGAAGAAGCGAAGCTTGTGCTTAAATCGCTGCTCATTCAGCTGCTGCGCGCGGACACTGAAGCACCGGTAGAGAAAAAAGCCAGCAATCAGCTGACGGAAGCGATTCACGAAGTGGCAAACTATATTCGGCAGAACCCCGGCATTGCGCATCGGGTAGAAGATCTTTCGACGAGAGCGCAACTGTCGCCGCGATACTTCTCTATGAAGTTCAAGGAGATGATTGGTATGTCTGTACAGACATACATGATTCGGACGCGCATCGAGCGAGCGCAGCATCTCCTAATGCACGCGGGTATGAACGTGACGGAAGTGGCGGATGCGCTCGGGTATCGGGACATCTTTTTCTTCAGCCGCCAATTCAAACAATATACCGGACGAAGTCCATCGGAGATCAGGTAAAAGGAATTTCTCTAGCAGCAGCAAAAAGACCACAGGCAGCCGTTGAAATGATCCGCGGCTGATTGTGGTCTTTTTGCATACATATATCGGGCTTTATATAAGGTCGCCAAGCCGTTGTCCCATTCGGACTTTGGTTCCGATCCCGATAGCGGGATCCGGGGAATACGTGCCATCCTCCATGACAAGAACAACGGTTGAGCCGAATTCGAAATACGCAAGCTCATCTCCTCTGGCTAGTTGTTCGCGGCGGGGTTCTACATACTTGATGCTGCTGACGTTCATCGCGCCTACCTTCACGACTGCAACATCACCTTGCCGATGTTTGAGGTAGGTGACAAGACGTTCATTGCGGCTCAATACTCTAGTCATGACGGTAAGTCCAAAATCGTTGACAGGGTATACCTTGCCTGTCAGATGATCACGTTCCATTACATCGCCGTCTACTGGTGAATGGATGCGATGATAGTCGGTCGGACTCAAGTAAAGGACGTAATAATAACCGTTCATATAACTGGCCGCTCGCGGAGAGTGACCAAGCAATTCTTCTATGGTGTAGTCTTGACCTTTCACGTTGAGCATGGAGCCTTCCTTGACGGGACCGGCACCGGTAATTAGCGCATCGACCGGACTGGTCAGGCTGCGTTCTCCACTATGGATAGCGCGGGAGCCTGGCTTAAGCTTACGTGTGAAAAACTCATTTAGGCTTCTGTATTCTCCTATTTCCTTCTCGGCTTCATGTACGGCAATACCATATAACTTGGCGAACCGCGGAATGAAGACCCTGCTGGCAGCCGATTGCGCGAACGTGCCGGTCATGCGGGAAATCCACTTTCTCGAGCAAAGCTCGGTCATGGCTTTGAAGAGCCGTTTGCTCATAGCCGTCACGTCACGTCCTTTCTGATTAACAGGCTACGCCTGCCATCCACCAAACAGTGTGACATAAACCATATATTTTATCAATAGTCAGTAGTAGTCCGCTGATTAATACGGTAGCCGGTTTAATCTTCCTCGACAAGGCCGAGGATAGAATTAAGGCGGTGATAGGATGGAGTTATGGACAGGACTTGGTATGGTATTGTCAGCATTAGTAGTCTTCTGGTTGATGCGGCTTACAAACGAAATTCAGAGACTCATTGACGGACTAGCATGCGCGGCGCTTGTCGTCTTCGGGACAATTGCGGGAGCTGCCGTTGCCAGAACACTGGCGAATGATACGGTATTTATGACCGAGGTTCACAGCGTATTGCTGAACTGGGCATTTTTGATCGCCGGGGCTTATTTGGGAATCTACGGGGCGGCTCGGCTTGCATACCTTGTTTGGCCGCGGCGATGATAAATTATGTCTGCTACTTGTCCCTGGACAATTCATCCAGTATGATAGGCAGAGATTGGATGAAGGAGTGAGGTCAAACTTGGAAGAGAGAAAGTTAAGCAGGCCGATTGCTGTTATTTTTGATATGGATGGTACATTGTTCGAGACTGATACCTTACTTGTGAACGTGCATCAAAGAGTCTTTGGCACGCTGCGCGAAGAGGGTCTATATACAGGAGCGACACCTCCGGTGGAGCAACTGCTTGCGTGTCTTGGTATGGTGCTTAAGGATTTATGGCGTAAGCTGATCCCGGATTCCAGCGAAGAGGCACGGGCTAGAGCAGACGTGTTGCTGCTGCAATACGAGCTTGAAGGGCTTGAAGCAGGAGAAGGCCGACTCTATGCAGGCGTGAAGGAAACGCTTGAGGCGCTGAAGGCCGGGGGCAGTAAGCTGTTCGTCGCCAGCAACGGACTCGAAGACTACGTAAAGGAAATCGCACGCTTCAAGGAGATCGCGCCATTATTCGACGGGCTGTATAGCGCGGGCGAATATGGGACGACAAGCAAAGTCGATCTCGTTGCTCGCTTGCTGAGTGATCATGATCTTACGCCGTCCAAGGATATATGGATGGTAGGGGATCGTTCTTCGGATGTAGAAGCTGGGGGACGGAACGGTCTGACGACGGTAGGCTGCGCTTATGCCGTATACGGCAAACAGGCCGAGCTTGCAGAGGCGGACGTTCGGATCAGCAAGTTCCCGGAGTTGCTCTCGATTCAACAATAACCTTAGTGAATGACAAGATATCAAAAAACACTTTGTTTCCGGGAGAGTATACGCCGGAAGCAAAGTGTTTTTTGTTAAGAATCAACGGAATCACGGACGGCTTCTTCAGCTGCGGGTTTGCGCTGTTTGTGCTTATGACGCCATATCGCGTATTCCAGCGGTCGTATGATCGCTTGCCGATAGGTATCCGCTTCCCCTGCCCGGATAAATACTTCTCTGGCTGGCTTCGGATTGACCTCGATTAACCAGATCCGACCGGTCTTGTCGATCGCGAGATCGATCGCGAGCTCGCACAGCGCCCCGCAGACTAACTCCAGATAGGCAGCAAGGCCGACACCAAATGATTCGACCTCGCGTTTAACCGCAATTCGTTTGTCGTTATCCCGGATCCATTGCTCCAGCAACGCATCCATCTTTACCGCGCGCCCGCCGCCATGCAGGTTGGCAGTAATGCTGCCGGAGGCTCCGACTCTGCCTGCACAGCCGGTCATCTGCCAGATGCCCTCGCCGTTCTTCTGAACGAGCAGACGATAGTCATGCACGCGGCCATTAGACAACTTAAGCTGCAGACCTTGCTGTACGATATAGCGGACATCCTTCAAATTCCATTTTTCCAGATAACTGCCCAGCTTTTCACTGCTCATGCGTTGCGGAGGAACGATCTTACGATCCTGATCGCGCCCTTGTACGAACAGCAGGCCATCCCGCCTTTTCTCGATACGCAAGATGCCTCGCCCGCCGGTACCGTTAATTGGCTTCAAATAAAGCAGAGAATGGGATTTCAGCATGTCCCGAATATCGTCCACGGAATGGATGTAACGGGTTCTCGGCAAATACGTGCTGAAGCGGTTGTCCTTCGATAATAACGTATGAATCTGCCACTTATTGCGCAGTGGACGATTGAGAAACGTCAAATGGCTATAACGCGAGCGGAATTTCAGCAATTGATCGAACCGAGGCGATTGCTGAATTCTGCAACGATCGAATATGAGGGACGGAAATGAGGTCCATCGCCGGACCCATCGTCCCGATTCTGGATGATAGAATAACGCATGTATACGATGTTTGGCATCATTGACATCCTGTGGCGTAAACACGAATATGTGCAGCCCGAGTTTACGCCCTTCTACGGTCATGTGCTCATAATATTTTTTTTCTTCGAGCTTGCCTGCATCATTGAGGTAGAGTGTCAATATGCCCAGTACGGGCTGCGTCATGCAGGATTCCCCTTTCGAACCTAAGCGTCGATTTGCCAGTCGGGCCTCTATGAATGGATACTGCTTTCATGCCGATTCGGAAGCATAGTGCCATGCTGGGTACGTTGTCGGACGCGACGTGACAGGCCAGACGTCCGAGACGTCCTATCATTGCTTTCATCAGAACCGTTCCTGCGCCAAGCCTGCGAGCATCAGGCCTGACGACGAGCAGGCAGCCGCCGTCCCCGCCATCTATTGCGAAGCCTAACCCCGTTATTCGGCCCCCCTGCTTCGTGACCGCAATAACCGCCTTGCTGTATCCGCTGCCGTCTGTAAGAAGCGCCGCGGCATCCAAATCACGGAGCGCTTGAAGAGAGGAGATCGTGATACGCTTCTCTCCGTTGCGGAGCACGAATCCGACCATTCTCCTTCGCTCTGCACGCCATAATTCCGGTGTCAGCAGCAGCAGATCCATATTATGCGCCTCCCGCTTTGTTCTTTGTTTTATTGCGAATCACGTAGCCGCTGTATTGGAAGATACGTTCTAAGGACTTCTGGCGGATATGGGGTTCGTCAAACTTCATCGGCTTGGAGTTCGCCTCGAAGAACCAGAGATGTCCTTCGCTGTCCACGCCAAGATCCATCGACATTTCACACAGCCGTTGTCTGGAAGCGCGTTCGATCTGTCTAGCGATTAACACCGTCGTAAGCCTTACCTTTTGTAAAAGTATATGAGCGATCTCCGAATCAAATGAATTCGTGAGGAGCTTCTCGGGATCCTCGATCCGTCCCCCTCTGGGGACATGTGTAGTGATGCTGGATACGCCTGCGAGTCTAGCCCCGAGCCCGGTTAGCTCCCATAGGCCTGACCGGTTCTTTTGTACAAGAGCTCTGAGATCGAATCGGCGATCCTTGAACGAGGCGAGCGGGATGCCTTGCTGTGCGATATAAGGTACACCGCCGCTTTGTTTTTGGATACGAATCCAAAGCTTCTGCATCGTTGAGCAGTTATAGGTAGAGCTTTTTTTGTCTTCCTGTATTTTGAGACGGTAAGGCAATGATTTCTCTTGGTGCACACGGACAGTCATTATCCCTTTTCCCGCTTTGCCGCTCTCCGGCTTGAGATAGAGATAATCATGTTTGCGCATCAGCCTGCCTAGACCGCTTACTGTAACCAGACGCCTGGTCGTGGGAATAAACGGTTTGGTTCGACTGGATTTGCGAAGCCATTCGAACAACTGCCACTTATTGAAGAAGGAAGGGTTAAACAACGTGAGTCTTGGATGGTTGCGGCATGCTGCAATTTTTTGTCTGACAGCCGGCTGCATCTCGTCTTCCCTCTGAGGAATGCGGTTATAGATGATGTTCGGGAATGGCAACAGCACTTGCTGCCAATTCCCTGTATCTTTATGGTAGACGTAGCCCTTCAGCTTCTTGCGGTGAAGGTAAAGCTCCTTGACCGTCAAAACATAAACGATGAAGCCAAATGACTGACCGGTACGGATTAAATCGGTAAAGTTGTCGCGATTGCCGCGGAAGCTGCCGCCAGGTTCTTCGACAGTTAGAATGGCTAAGACGTGCATGGAGCTGGTAATGGAGGCTACCTGCGTTTCTCGTTCCTCCTGCGAATGAATAGTCATTGACCCGACCCTCCTTGGAAGCGGCTCAAATACAGGCAATGGTCCACGATGTAGGAGACGGAAGCTTTGCCCTCCGAACGAAGCGCTGGGAGCTTGAAGATCGAACGTCCCGGTTTGGCATTCGCTTCGAACATCCAGACATCGCCCGTCTTATCGATGCCGATATCGAGGCCAAGCTCGCCAAGTCGATGCGGATAGTTGCGTTCGATCGCTTCGGAAAGCTTGACGGCGACACGCCGCGCTTTCTCCAGCATGGCGTCTGCTTCGCTTCCGAAGGTTCGGCTAAGCGCTTGATCCGGAGTAAGCAAGGAGCCGCCGTTCTTGACATGCGTAGTGACGCTGCCTCTCCCGGCTTTCTTAGCCCCTACGCCGGCTGCGATCCAGCGGTTGCTTCCGTTCTTGTGCATATGAAACCTGAAGTCGATGGGACACCGATCCAGCTCAATGAGCTGTATGCCTTGTTGCGCAACATAACCGCTCATCCGGCTGCCAAGCCGAGCCTGCAGCATGCGCATCATCGTCTGGAAGCTGCTGTATCTAACGAGAACATTTTCGCTGCCGCGGCGGTATCGGACGAAATAACCGCGGCGAGGATGGTACGTCAGGCGATAAATTCCAATACCAAGGCTGCCGCCGCCAGGTTTGTAATACAGAAATTTATGTTTGTCTAACATTTCTTTTATTTTGGCAGAGGACGGATTGGGAACAGACTCGGGCAGATGGGCCAGTGCTTCGGGATCGTTATCGATCAGCTTGTAAACATCCGCTTTGTTGAGAAAGCTCCAATTAAAGATGGGAATTTGACGTTTGACGAAACGCTCGCGAACCGCGCTAATATAAGCCGATGTTTCCGCCTTGCGATTGGGCAGACGATTGTAAATCACATCCGGAAGCGGCACGATTCTGCGGTACCAGCCCCCTTGCGGATTGAGGAAATAACCGTTGACGGTTTCTTGCTGCCAGTTAATATCGCCTGGTGTAAAGCTGAACATAAATGCTTTGCGATCGCCGGAACGAATGACTTGCTTAATAAAGCCGGAGCGAGTGCCAAAGGGGTAACTTTCGGCATTATGAATCGTGTCCGTTAGTATGCCTACCAATGGTCCTAGCTGTATTTCGTTGTCGCCATTGGTCTGAACGTAGACAACGCCGGATTTGGGGACCCGGATTGTTTGACGGACGCCAGACGACAGGTATAAGTGATGCCCCGCACGTTTGAGTGGTTTGATCACGACAGTAAGGACGTCACCACCTAGCCGGAGCAGGGTTGACTTCTTGCCGGTTAGCTGGAGTTGTGCCATGAGGGATCTGGAGACGTACACGATCTTATCGGATGTCTGTGTGAAATGGACATTGCAAGTTGTCAAACTCATCGATAAACCTCCTGAACTATTGAAGACCATAACCTCATGGCCGATTTTTCGGTAGTGGATGCGAGAGGTGGCGGGCGGTTTCGCTCGTGGTTGTTAACGTTTTGGCGTTGCGCTGACTCAGATAACGTGCATATTGCAGTAGTCGAGTGATCGACATTTCGGCTGCCGCGCGATCCCCGGATTGACGGAAGGAGTCGCGTCCAGGCTTGGCGTTAACCTCTAACAGCCAGAGCTTGCCGCTCGGTTCTAGACCGAAGTCGAATGCTAATTCGCCGAAACGTCCGAAATTCTCTTCGAGAAGTACAGCGGTCTGTGCGCTTATCGTATGAATTTTGCTTAGCAAATGTTCGGCTTTGGATCGCATAAAGCTTGCGGCAAGCGTTTCTTCCGCAGGTTTGGCGGTACCGCCGCCGTGCAGATTGGAGGTCATGGATTCCGTTTTGCCCAGTCGAGCGGCACTTCCGGATACTTGCCACAACCCTTTCTCGTCCTTCTGAAGCAAGACGCGAATATCGTATGGCCGGTCATCCGCGGTACGCAGCGGGAGATAAGGCTGTATGAGGAAGGGGGAGCTCCCTATAAAAGATTGAAGCCACTGACCGAGCGCATCAAAGCTTGTAAATGTTTCCTTAAAGGGGGCGTTGTTACGCGTTCTGCCCCGCACGATTAGCTCGTTTTCTGCCGCATAGGGGGCATCGATGTGCAGGAAGCCTCTTCCCTGCATGCCCGCAGCAGGTTTGAGGACGACGCCAAGTGGTAGTTCTAGCAGTTGATGCTCGAGCTGGCTAATGTTACGGTACATGGCTGTTGTGGGCAAGTAAGGAGCAATCGTCGAGTAGCTTCGCAAGCAATCGTATACGCGGAGCTTGGAAGGGAGCCTGCCGTTAATCCGTTCATGGTGCTTCCATTCGCTCATCGCGTCCAGTGCGGCGGCGCATCGTCTTCGATTGTGGGCCGACTTGGGAAAGCTGCGGTCATAGACGACGTCAGGCAGAGGCACTCTGGCGGGCTGCCAGCTCCCTTCCTCGAGCCTGCAGCCGATTAGTGTGCCGGACGCTGAGTCGAAGCTGTCTGGAGAAAACACGAATACATCTATCCCAAGCGCTGCCGAAGCAGTGCTCATATTGCGGCACAGATTGGGCTCCGGCGGGATAATTGTGCCAGGCGCCGTCGCCTTGTTCCCCGCTAGCGAAGCTGCCATAATGCCAAGTGCGATCGTTCTTTGCGGCATGGCTGCTGCCTCCTTAGAATCCCGACAGGTGTCGGGCGTATTGAATCATCATACGGACGGAAGGCCGAATTTTACCTTCGGTTAAAGGGGTATTGTCGTTTTTGGATGGTTTCGAATTGACCTCGAGCAACCAGACCTTACCGCTTATATCGAGCGCAAGATCGATGCCAAGCTCTCCGAAGTGCGCTGGAATGTGAGTGTCAATCCCGTGAGCGATTTGCAAAGCCGCGATCTGAAGCCGTTTGGCTGAATCCAGCCTGCTGACGCTATTGCTTAAATTACTTTTCGTTACAGCCGCGCTGACGGTACTAAGCGTTCCTCCGCGAGCCAAGTTGGAAACGAACTGCTGGCTGCCTGCCGTGCGCGCCACAATGGAGGTAATGATCCACTTCCCCGTGGCGTTTTTCTGTACGAGCGCCCGAAAGTCGACTGGACGCTTCTGTATTTCGATTAATTGCAACCCTTGCTGAATTTGATAACGGGCTGTCTTCATCTTGGCCGAGATAGAGGCATATAGTTTCGGCAAGACAGGGTAGACGACTCGCTTCGATCCCGCGCTGGTAGCGTGTAAAGCTTGATAGCTCATGCCATCCAGTTGGGATACGCGAATAATGCCTTTTCCCAGACTTCCGCGCGCTGGCTTTAGGAATACATGACTGTAACGCTCGCACATTTTCTTCAATGTTGCGTAGTTGCGAAGGCGATGTGATTCCGGCAAATACCGGTGGAGCTCGGCGTCCTTCTGCAGCGCATCAAACACTTCGGTTTTGTCGAGAAACTTCTCGTTGAACACAGAGGTTCCATGAAGACGTTTGGATTCGCTTAGAAATGTCTGGACCCCTGGATCATTCTCCAATTTCCTGCTGGTCAACCGATTATTCACGATATCCGGAACCGGCATTCGATGCTTCCTCCAGCCAGCGTCATACAACCAGCCGTCGACATGATTGGCATTGCCAGTTAGTCCATGAGGCGTAAAGAAGTATACGGATGCGCCTTGCGCCTTACAGGCCTCGACGAGCTCCTTGCAAAACATGGTAATGGTACCGAAGGGCTTATCTGGAGCTGCTGGATCGTCGCGGCTGATAAGGACGCCGATGAGTGGACCGACGGATATGGTACCCGAGCGATAAGAGAACCGCAGAGACGTTCGACCGGCGCTTGGCAGTCCCATCCGCTCAGCAAGTTGAGGACTGATGCGGAGAGTGTCCGACTTCGCAGAAGGAATGATCTTAAGCGCCTGGCGGAACGATCCGAACTTCAGCAGCACATGCTGCCCAACCGGTATTTTCCATAGCTTCACATAGGCATCGCCTAACATGACCGTATCCTCCGGCAGTGTGCCGGAGCTCGTCACCTGTATGGCAACTTTCGTTTTGAGCATTTCGATTCTCCTTCCAAACCAGGAGCTATTGCGAATAGAGACATAGGCCTATGGGTGTTTGCACGAACTAATGCATCATATGAGGCATACGCCGTGTTTGTGATAGTGCAATGTCATATGTGGAACGGCGTGAGCATATATATCAAGCAATCGCGGACAGGCCGACTGAAGTAGGCTGGGGAAAGGAGCGGATAACGATGGAGAATAAAAAAACAAGCAAGCTGAAGCACGGTATTTATACGTTGATCGCAGCAGGAATGTTATTCTACGCATTTGCGGATGTCAGGCTCGACGAATTGGAAGGAACGGGTGGCGTATTCTGGTTCATATGGCTGGCTTTTGCGATCGTAATTATGGCTGCCAATATCAACACGCTGCTATTGACACAGGAGAAACGTGAGGCGCTCGCACAGGTGAAGCGCGCCAAGCTGCGGCGCAGAGAACAATCGATCACGAACTTTGTGAATCGGCGTGTCAACGAAAAAGGTACTCGCGTTCGAGGACGCTGATTAGCCGAACATTAGGCGCGTATTTGTGCAAATTCGGATGATAGACAAAATGGCGGTACCAGTGGATGAGCCCTGGTACCGCCATTTTTTTTGTTGATTTCCCTAAAGGGGAAAGCTTGATTACGTTTGTTATTCCATCTCACGAAACTGAACGAGCTGCTTGACAAACCGATACACGGCTTCTTGTTCCTTCAGGTTTAGTCCAATCATCTGGCTTTTGATTTTATCCGAATAGTTGGAGGATTCTCCTTGATCCATTCGGCTTGGAGTGCCGAGCTGAACAAGCTCCTCCAGCGGAGTGTTCATCGCGAGTGCAATTTTTCCCAATACATCGATGGTCGGATTTTTTTCACCGCGTTCGACTTGTCCCATATAAGATGCGTTGATTTCGGCACGAAGAGCTAATTGCTCTTGGCTCAATCCTTTGGATTTGCGCGCAAGCCGTATGTTTTCGCCGATTTGGCGGCCAATATCACTCATTCGTGTCACCTCTAGCCTAACGATAGAGTTTTGGAAGCCGCACGGGCAACGTCTTATAGTATGCAACTAAAATAGTGACTATAGTCATTGACTATTAAGTGGATGATTTATTATAATTATCATAAAAATGCCAAATGTGATAGAGTAGTGGCGATTATGGGTGAAGCAGGGTGATTAAGCCATGATGGTAGAAGAATTTGAGTTTTATCGTAATGTGAGGGCGAATTATTGTAATGTTCCTTTTTTATTCTGGTTTACCTATCGGTTATCACACCGTCACAATAAAACAGGATTAGCCAAAGGATCGTTCAGCTGCGGCGTTAACGCACATACGCAGAAGCTTGAATATACGTTAGAACTTGAGACGGAGATGGTCCATCGGCCTTACAGTGAGAGCGGGACCATTCTATTCTCCAGTATATATGAGGAGATCGTGCCGCAAGTAATTTCTTACAAAAATGTGATCATTCACAAGCAGCGTTATCGCGTACCGATTACATACGACTGGCATGATTTCGTGCGGAGCAGCGCCAAGGCGGGTATACACAAAGTTTCGATTCAGGCGTTGCTCCGGAAGTGGAAGCTTCGCGGAGTCGGCGATACGTTTGTTGACGCCAACTTCAAGGTGACGAAAGTACAGATAGACTGGTAGTGTAATTATGTTGTCCAGTTCTCTATAATGGAAGGTAACGAGGAGTGATTCAGGTATGCCTTCCAACCATGATTCGGGCAACGACACAAGCACGAAACACGAACTAATTATTCAGCATATCCAGGGATTAGCGGTTGGTACGAAAATATCGGTGCGCGCCATTGCCAAACATTTGGGCGTCAGCGAAGGAACTGTATTTAAGGCATTTAAGGATGCGGAGGCATCCGGTTTGGTAAGCACCAAGGAGCGGATCGGCACGGTTCGGATCGATCGAAAGCGGCGAGAAGCGCTGGATCAGCTGACATTTGGTGAAGTAGCGGAGATCGTCGAGGCGCGAATCTTCGGCAGCGGCGATGGACTCGACAAGTCGCTTCATAAGTTCGTGATCGGAGCGATGGAGCTGGATGCCATGTTACGTTATATTGATAGCGGCAGTCTGCTGATCGTAGGCAACCGCATCAGCGCACACCGCTGCGCTTTGGAGCAGGGGGCAGGCGTTCTTATTACAGGCGGCTTCGAGCCAAGCGGTGAAGTGGTGCGGCTGGCGGACGAACAGGGACTGCCGATACTGACCTCGCGGCATGACACATTTACTGTGGCCTCCATGATCAACAGGGCGATGTTTGACCGGCTTATTAAACGCAAGATTATGCTTCTCGAAGATATAGTCACCTTCAGCAAACCTGCCGATGTAATCAAATCAGGCTCTACACTCTCTGACTTCCACCGTTTGACCCGCGAGACGGGCAACTTCCGTTTTCCGGTTGTGGACGATAGAGGTCGCGTCATCGGCATGATTACGGCAATGGATGCAATCGGCTCCTCTACCGAAGCGGTTGTGGACCGTGTCATGACACGCAATCCGATTACCGCAGCTCCGAACATCACCGTTACTTCGGCTGCTCATACGATGGCCGCAGAGGGGATTGACCTGCTGCCGATCGTCGATCGCAACCGCAAACTGCTCGGGGTCGTTACACGAAGAGAAGTGCTGGATTCCATGCGCTTCGCAGGCAAGCAACCGGAATCCGGTGAAACATTTGAGGATCTGATGTGGTCGGGGTTTATTCAGACCGAATCGAACGGGTCAGAAGAAGCGAGCATCAGCTACAAAGGTGCGATTACGCCGCAGATGTCTGGCGCGCTGGGCATGGCCTCGGAAGGATTAATTTCAACACTGATGATGCAGGCTGCGCGGCGGATGATCCGGGAAACGGGCAAACGCGACTTTCTGCTGGAGAGTATG
Organism: Paenibacillus sp. strain BS8-2; assembly: GCF_054483835.1. Lineage (NCBI taxonomy): Bacteria > Bacillati > Bacillota > Bacilli > Caryophanales > Paenibacillaceae > Paenibacillus > Paenibacillus sp. strain BS8-2. The sequence continues at coordinate 5,876,960 of NZ_CM137010.1, read as the reverse complement.
ACGTCTTATTACGTAAGACCCGTTCAAATCGACAGCGAGGTTACGATTAAACCGAAGGCGATGGAACTTTCAAGAAAGTTCTCCAAGCTCGAGATCGAGGTGCTCGACTCCAAGGGGCTAGCAGCCAAGGCGATGCTGACGGCACAGATGATCGATCCGTATTAATCGATCACATATCATTAGCCTCCTAAGGTTGAGGCGGGCCTCGAAGAGATCGGAAAATCAACTACATGGAGCTCTATCCTCCCACAGGGGAGCCAATGAGATCGAAAAAACGATCTCACCGAGTATTTGATATGAGGCATTCGGATGCCGAGATAAAAACAAACGGAGTGGGGTTATCCCCGCTCCGTTGCTCGTATTGCGCCTAGATTACGAAGTCCGGCGAATAGATTAAACAATCCAATGACCATAAAGATTGAACCGATCACGATCTTGAATGTCGATTCGTCCGACATGAACAGCTGGATGATCGACATAAATAGCAGCATGACTCCCATGCTAATATTCATGCGGGCCGCGTTAACGGCGCGTACTCTAGAATCGGGAGAACGTCTGGACTTAAAGCTAAAGAAAACGGAAAGCACTAACGAGACGAGGATGATCGGGACCAGTATCGTTTGCAGAAGTTCCAATTGTTCCATTCGTATTTGTTGCTCCTTTGTTTTTTGTTTGCGTAGTCCTTATATCGTCGTCTATTGTACCACGTTTGTCCCGAATTTGCTTCATCAAGCGGGCGGTTTGGCTTTGAGGCGAGCTGACATCCATACCTGCAGTACATTATCTGCAAGAAGCACTGTTTTGAGTTCTACCCCGTAATCCTTTCCGCTTACATCCGCATATATTTTGCTTTCGAGCAGCTTGCGCGCAAGATTGGCGTCTGCGTCTATATCGTAGATACTTCGTCCGATCAGGATAGAGAGATCTTCTTTTAGCCGCTTCGCTAGCTCCATTTCCGTCATACGATCCAGTTTCGTTGCCCGATCCGACTCTTCCAGGACTCGAATTTGTATACTCTTAATGACAGTATGCTGGTTTTTGTACAATTTCAATTTCTTAATATCCTCTTCGTATTGCTCCAGCTTGGCCTCCAAAGCATTTAAGGTATTGTAATTCGATTCGAACTGCGCGACGAACAACGAATGAAGAACTACGGCCCCGACGATCGCACCTACCAGGAACGTCCCCAGCATTCGCATCGCGTTTATATATTTGTCGAAAGCCGGCAATCGCATGTTACGCCGCTCCTTTGCACGCGAGCTTGATCAGCTCCGTAGCCATATGCGCCCCTAAGAAAGCGAAAATGATAAATGCGATTTGCTGCGCAACAGGTGACAATTGTCCTGCTGTAAAGTTGCTTTCGATGACTCTGACGGGATCAACCGAGCCGCCAATTGCGGCAACGATCGCCCATATTTTGAGCCGAAGCGCTGTATCCAGCATGACTGTCGCAGGTGGAAGCGTCATAAAGACGGAGCCAACTCCGGCTAACATGGCACCTCCGAGCACGATTCCGAACGCAATAAAAAAATCAAGACCTGCCTTGGACAAAAAGTAGGACAAGCCATTCCCTCCTCTATGAAAGCATATGCTTAGGTTTCGGTTGCCTTCAATATTCGAAGTCGAGTTTTCATCTTGGAGACGCATCGTGATCAAAAGCGTACTTTTTAACTTCCTCTACCATTGTATGGGCGTGTCCGAGGTAATTATGATAAAATGGGATAATACGAATCCATGTTCGGGAAACGAGAGGGGCGGTTGGTTTGACAGCAACAGGAGCAGCATCGTTCGTTCACTTGCACGCGCACAGCGAATTCAGTCTGTTAGACGGAGCGGCGCGGATACGCGATCTGACCGCCAGAGCGGGGGAGCTCGGGATGAAGGCGCTCGCGCTTACGGATCACGGCGTTATGTACGGTGCGATACCGTTCTATCGTTCGTGCTTAGCGAGTGGCATCAAGCCGATAATCGGCTGTGAGCTTTATTTGACTGCGGGATCACGTTTCGAGAAGGGCGCGCGCAAGGACAACCCCACTTATCATCTGATCGTACTCGCCAAAAACGAGATCGGTTATCGTAATATTATGAAGCTCAGCTCGATCGGCCATCTGGAAGGTTTTCATTATAAGCCGCGCATCGACATGGAGTCGCTGGCGGCGCATTCTGAAGGCGTTATTTGTCTGAGCTCTTGCCTGAAGGGCGAAGTATCTCAGCATTTGCTCTATGACAAACCTGCAGAGGCGCAGGCAGCGGCACTCCGCTATAAGGCGATTTTCGGTGATGACTTTTACCTGGAGCTGCAAGACCACGGCATGCTGGAGCAGAAGAAGGTAGCGGCCGCGATGATCGAATTGGCGAGGACCCAGGGCATAAAGCTGGTTGCGACTAACGACGTACATTATCTGCAGCCTGAAGATGCAGAGGTACAGGATGTATTGATTTGCATTGGTACTGGAAAAACGGTTGATGACTCGGATCGGCTGCGTATCGGGACGAATCAGCTTTATATGAAAAGCGCTGATGAGATGGAGTCGCTGTTCCGGCATGTGCCTGAGGCTATACATCATACGCTCGAGATTGCAGACAAATGTAATTTGGAGCTTACGCTCGGGAGAGCCGCACTTCCGGTCTTCCGGCCTGTACCTGAGGGCAGCAATTCGCCTGCATATTTGGCGGAGCTTTGCCGTGACGGTTTGGTTGCGCGATACAGCGGGTTACCTGCATGGACGGAGGATGAGCATTACCGTAAAGGTGCCGAAGAGAGATTGGACTATGAGTTGTCCGTTATCGAGAAGATGGGATTCAGCGACTACTTCCTGATCGTCTGGGATTTCATTAGATTCTCGCATGAACGCGGGATCCGGACGGGGCCGGGTCGGGGATCCTCGGCAGGAAGTCTAGTTGCGTACGTATTGCGGATAACGGATGTCGACCCGCTTAAATATAAGCTATTGTTTGAACGGTTTCTTAACCCTGAGCGGATTTCCATGCCGGATATCGATATTGACTTCAACGATGAACGAAGGGATGAAGTCATAGCTTACGTATCGGCCAAGTACGGCGAAGAGCATGTCGCGCAAATCATCACATTCGGTACAATGGCAGCCAAAGCGGCTGTGCGCGACGTAGGTCGCGCGCTGAACGTTCCGTTCCAGGAGGTGGATCGCGCAGCGAAGCTGATTCCCGGTCAGCTGGGTATTACGCTTGCGGAAGCGTTAAGGAGCAGCGCTGAACTGCGCGATGCCTGTGAGAAGCAGCCGAAGACTAACGCACTGCTGAAGACGGCAATGAAGGTCGAGGGCATGCCGCGGCACGCATCCACTCACGCAGCAGGCGTTGTCATTGCCAAGGAGCCGCTGACTGAATATGTGCCACTGCAACAAGGCGGTGAATCCATTCCGCTGACCCAGTATTCGATGGAGCATCTGGAGGCTGTCGGTCTTCTCAAGATGGATTTTCTTGGACTGCGAACGTTGTCAATTCTGGAGCGGACGCTCGTCTGGATTAAGGAATTAACAGGCAAGGAGATCGACTTTAGAAACATTAACGACGCTGACCAGGATACCTATGCGATGCTGGGGCGTGGAGATACAACGGGTATATTCCAGCTGGAGTCGGCGGGTGTCCGGCGGGTTCTGCGCGAGATGAAGCCGACAGAATTCGAGGACATTATATCCGTGCTGGCATTGTATCGTCCGGGTCCGATGGAATTTATTCCTCAATATATTGCGGGCAAACATGGCACGCAAGTGGTTCAATACCCGCATCCTTCGCTTGAGCCGATACTTGCCGATACGTACGGAATTATCGTATATCAGGAGCAGATCATGCAGATCGCCTCTCTCATGGCTGGTTTCTCGCTAGGAGAAGCCGATCTTCTTCGCAGGGCGGTTTCGAAGAAGAAACGCGAGGTGCTGGACGAAGAACGCGGACATTTCGTGAAAGGGAGTATGTCGCAGGGCTACACGGAAGTCGAAGCGAATCGCGTCTACGATATGATTGTCAGGTTCGCCGATTACGGCTTCCCGCGCGCCCATGCAGCGGCATATGGCGTGCTCGCGTTTCAGACGGCATGGCTGAAGGCGCATTATCCCGTTCCGTTTATGGCATCGATGCTGGCCTCCGTGACAGGAAACATGCGCAAGACGGCAGAGTACGCCGACGAATGCAGACGTACAGGTATACCTGTGTTGCCCCCGGATGTGAACGAAAGCGGAATCTCGTTTACACCGGTAGGAGGCTCCGTTCGGTTCGGACTTGCATCTGTCAAGAATGTAGGGACGCAGGCCATCGATGCCATCACAAGAGAACGGGGAGATGGACCGTACGAAAGCTTACTCGATTTGTGCAAGCGAGTGGATCTGCGTGTTGTGAACAAACGGGTGCTTGAATCGCTTATTCAGGCAGGCGCATGTGATTCCTTCCCTGGTCATCGCGCGCAGCTGCTTGCCGCACTTGATGAGACGGTGGAGACCGCGCAGAAGTGGCGCAAGGAACGAGAAGAGCTCCAAATCGAAATGTTCGGCTTCGAAGAAGTACAGAACTGGGATGTAGAGCTGCCGGAGGTTCGAGCATTTGCCACTTCGCAGCTGCTGGATTTCGAGCGCGAACTGCTTGGGATGTATTTATCAGGTCATCCGCTTGACAATGTTTCGGCGAAGCTAGAGGATTTGGAGCTTGATCGGCTGGTTGAATTGGCGGACGCGACAGATGGATACGTGGCGCATATAGCCGTTATGGTGGCTGGCCTCAAGCCGTTCACTAACAAGAAGGGAAATGCAATGGGATTCCTGGAGGTCGAAGACAGAATCATGCGTGTCGAAGCCGTCGTTTTCCCTGCAGTCTGGAAACGTTGCGGCGACAAGCTGAAGCGAGAAGGACTCTATATCATGCAAGCAACTGTACAACAACAAGATGACGACTATAAGCTGCTCATCGAGGATGTTGTGCCGCTTGATGAGAGTCATACGCGAGAGGCTTTATCAGCCCATGTAAGACGATTGCGCCAACAAGCGCGCAACCGAGCCGCCCGGACAGCCGGATATGGCGCGTCTGGATCCGTCCCGCCAGCAGCACAGAGCGAGGGCGGCAAGAAGCCGGTCCAGCCAGCGGGAACGGAGAGGAGCTCCGCGGCTTCTAGTCCATCTGCCAAGGAGCGGGCCACAAGGCAGCAGCGAATGTACATCAAGATTACAACGGAGAAGGAACGTTCGGATGTGTTGAACAAGCTGAAGCAAGCACTTGTCTCTCACCCGGGACGACTGGATACGGCTTTATTTTATGAAGGGGACGGTAAGGTAATTGCACTAAGCGAAAGCCATCGGGTTACGCCAACACCCGCGCTGAAGGCGATGATTGAGCGGCTGCTTGGACCGGATACTGTTGTCATCCGATAGATCAATCCTCCCATATTTCTATGCACATTATAGCTTGTACGAGCATATGCATAGAGATACAAGCAGTAGCGAGAGGATGAAGCCGATGAACGGAATTGAGAAGTGGCTGGCTAAACGCGGAGTGAGCGTGGACGACGTGGCTGAGATCGTATATACCCTGCAAAGACCCTACAATCCGGATCTGACGATTGAAGAATGCGAGATAAGCGTGAGAGCTGTCCTCGAGAAACGTGAGGTTCAATATGTGCTCTACACGGGCATTGCGCTTGATGAGCTTGCCGAGAGGAGATTGCTGCCAGAGCCGCTTCAGTCGATCATGGAGCGCGACGAATCGTTATACGGCGTGGATGAGACTTTAGCGCTCGGCATTACGAATGTATACGGGATGATTGGCTTAACCAGCTTTGGTTATTTGGATAAGGTGAAGCCTGGCATTATTCGTCAATTAAATATTAAAGGCGAGAAAATTCACGTGTTTCTAGATGATCTGGTAGCAGGTCTCGCCGCTGCGGCATCTGCAAGAATAGCCCATGGCGACCCCAAGGCGAACCAATATCATTTGCCCGAATCGCCATGATTATGTTATGATTACGAGATCATATGGCCTTTGACAGGTCTGTTTATGTATTGACGATAAGGTCGACATGGATCGATGTAATTCAATAACACACAATATTTGGTTGTGAGAGTGTCAAGCCGCTCGGATACATCTCCGTAATGGCTTGGCATTCATTCGCGATAAGACAAGCCATGCTGCTAGTCGGCATCGAAAGAATTCTCGGATCGAAGCGAGCCTCGCCTTCGGAGGAAGGCGTAAGCCAGTTTCACCTAGCGGCAAGCTTCAGGAGGTACCAAGATGTGGACGGTTATCTACATTGCACCAACAGCAAAAATGGCAGAAAACATTAAGAAACGACTAACGGAAGAAGGTTTTCTAGTCAAAATTCGGTCTGTTAATCTGTCTAAACAGCAATATGAGATTCTAGTGCCATCCGGCGAGCTGGAGGAAATTCAAGAAGTGTTTAACTCCATTATTCGCCCATGACGGCCGGTTCAATATTATTGCGCCTTGAGGGGTGTAGCATACGTGCAAATTAAGGACTTATTCTCGAAAAAAAAATACGCAACCATTCCTTCGGCGGCGACAACGGAGCGTCCCAAACGCGATATTCCGGAAGGTCTGATGAACAAGTGCTCGAAGTGCGGCACGATTCATTACAGCAAGGAACTGGAGAAAAACTTGAAGGTATGCTCGTCATGCGGACATCATTACCGGCTTAGCGCGTGGGAGCGGATCGGGATGACGCTCGATGACGGGCGTTTGTTTGAATACGATGCAGAGATGGAATCGGTAGATCCGCTAGGCTTTCCGGGCTACAAGAACAAGCTGGAACAGCAGAAGGCGAAATCTAATTTGCGGGATTCCGTCGTAACAGGAGAGGGCTCCATCGGAGGACTCCCAGTAGTTGTTGCTGTTATGAGCTTCGATTTCTTTACAGGCAGTATGGGCTCCGTTGCAGGAGAGAAGATTACAAGAGCGATTGAGGCAGCACACGAGAAACGTCTGCCGATTATCATATTCTCTACTTCGAGCGGCGCGCGCATGCAGGAAAGTATTTTGAGTCTCATGCAGATGGCCAAGACAAGCGCTGCATTAGCGAAATTCCAGGGTGACGGTGGATTGTATATTTCCGTCTTTACGGATCCAACGACTGGCGGCGTATCCGCTAGCTTTGCGAGCCTTGGTGACTATAATTTGGCCGAGCCCGGTGCATTGATCGGTTTCGCTGGCCGGATTGTTATCGAACAGACGATTCGCCAAAAGTTGCCTGATAACTTCCAGACGGCTGAATTCAATCTGCAGCATGGTCAGCTCGACAAGGTTGTTCATCGCAAGGATCTGAAACAAACGTTAACGCAATTGCTTGATATGCATAGTGCGAAGGAGGGGTCGTTCGATGGCGAATGAGCTGCCTTTCGAGAAGCCGGTCGTTGAGCTTCGCCAGAAGATCAAGGAACTCAAGAGCCTGAGCGTGGACAAGGGCATCGACTTTACAGAAGAGATTCTCCGTCTGGAGGAGCGCTGCAGACAGTTGGAAGAAGAATTGTACAGCGAATTGACTGCTGCGCAGAAGATGCATTTGGCACGCCATCATGGACGTCCGACATCGCTTGATTTTATTGGTGCTATCTTCACAGATTTTATGGAGCTTCATGGAGATCGTTTGTTCGCGGACGATCTTGCTATCGTGGGCGGTCTTGCCAAGCTGAACGGTTTGCCGGTTACGGTAATCGGACATCAGAGAGGCAAGGATACTCGCGACAACATTGCCCGTTTCTTCGGCAGTCCCCATCCGGAGGGCTTCCGCAAGGCGCTTAGGCTCATGCAGCAAGCGAATAAATTTGGTCGCCCGATTATTACTTTTATCGATACGAAGGGCGCTTATCCCGGCAATACGGCCGAGGAGCGGGGCCAATCCGAAGCGATTGCCCGCAACCTTAGGGAGATGGCTGGCTTCGGCGTTCCGATCATATGCGTGGTCATCGGAGAAGGCGGTAGCGGCGGCGCACTAGCACTTGGTGTAGGTAACCGGGTACTGATGCTGGAGAACGCCATTTATTCCGCAATTTCGCCTAACGGCGCGGCATCCATCCTGTGGAAGGATGCTTCAAAAGCCGACCAGGCTGCGGAAGCGATGAAGATCACTGCAAAGGATTTGCTCGAATTCGGTATAATCGAGGGTATTATAGAAGAGCCGCAAGGCGGAGCGCATCGAGATCTAGAGTGTCAGTCTGCTGCGATCAAGCGCGAGCTGATTGTACACCTGAAGCAGTTGTTAGGCATGTCGTCCCAAGAGCTTATCGAAGACAGATATAACAAATTCCGCAAGATCGGCTATTTCCAGATGGGAGAACGCAAGCTGGATGAGAATAACGGTGACACCGATTCTCAGGATGTCCCATCCGCATCAGCATCCGAGCAAGATCAAGAAGTAGCGCCAACGATTAATTAGCTGCAACCATTTCGTTACAACCGCCCGTGACAAGGACAAGTCTTAGCCGGGTGTGCATGTATAACAATAACTACGACATTTCAGGCATTAAACGGAGGAACTTAACCATGCGTAAAACAAAGATCGTTTGTACAATCGGACCTTCCAGCGAATCGCTGGAAAACACAAAAAAACTGATTCAGGCGGGCATGAACGTCGGCCGACTCAACTTCTCTCATGGAGACTTCGAGGAGCATGGCAACCGCATCAAGAACATTCGCAAAGCGAATATTGAGCTTGGCACTTCCGTTGCGATCCTGCTTGACACGAAGGGACCAGAAATTCGTCTCGGCAAGCTCAAAGAAGAGCCGATCGAGCTGCTTCAAGGGGATGCCATCACGCTGACAACTGAGGAAATCTTGGGTGATCGTACTCGAATTCCGGTTACGTACAGCAATCTTCCTAACGATATTACGGTTGGTTCCACAGTTCTAATCGACGACGGTCTGATCGGCTTGACGGTAGAATCCGTTGAAGGTACTGAAATTCATTGCCGCATCGTGAACAGCGGTCCGATCAAGAGCAAAAAAGGCGTTAACGTGCCAGGCGTAAAAATTTCGCTTCCAGGCATTACAGAAAAGGACGCAGGCGACATCGTCTTCGGCATTGAGCAAGGCATCGATTTCATCGCGGCTTCATTTGTTCGTAAGGCAAGCGACGTGCTTGAGATTCGTGAGCTTCTTGAGAAACATAATGCGGGTCATATCCAAATCATCTCCAAAATCGAAAACCAAGAAGGCGTGGATAATCTCGACGAAATTCTTGAAGTGTCCGACGGCCTTATGGTTGCGCGTGGCGATCTCGGCGTAGAGATCCCTGCCGAGGAAGTTCCGCTCGTACAGAAGATGATGATCAAGAAATGTAACCGTGTAGGTAAACCTGTCATTACAGCAACCCAAATGTTGGACTCCATGCAGCGAAACCCACGTCCAACTCGCGCGGAAGCGAGTGACGTAGCCAACGCTATCTTCGATGGCACAGATGCGATCATGTTGTCCGGCGAGACGGCGGCAGGCAAATATCCAGTGGAATCCGTTCAAACGATGTCCCGCATCGCTGAACGCGCTGAGAGCGCACTGGAATATCGCGAGATCTTCATGAAACAAGCCAATGCTCAACAAGTATCGGTAACGGAGGCGGTAAGCCAATCCGTAGCAAACTCTGCGCTCGATCTGAACGCAAAGGCAATCGTAACGTCGACGCAAAGCGGCTTCACAGCACGTATGGTATCGAAGTACCGTCCAAAATCGCCAATCATCGCTGTTACGACTGATGAGCGCACAATGCGTCGTCTGGCTCTTGGTTGGGGCGTAATTCCAGTCAAAGGAACAGATGCCGATACAACGGACGAAATGTTTGAAATTGCGGTTAAAGGCGCTATGGGCACAGGCTTGCTGAGCCTTGGCGACACAATCGTTATTACCGCTGGCGTACCTGTAGGACGCGCTGGTACAACGAACTTGATCAAGATTCACCATATTGGCGAATTGCTTGCTCAAGGTCAAGGCATCGGCAGCCAAACGGTAACGGGCAAACTTGTTGTAGCACGCACGCCCGAAGAAGCTATTGCTAAGATGACTCCTGGCGATATTCTTGTGGCAATCTCCACAGACAAAGAATATATGCCGGCATTTGAGCAAGCAGGCGCGGTTATAACTGAGCAAGGCGGCATTACGAGCCATGCAGCGGTTTGCGGTCTGAATCTCAGCATTCCGGTAATCCTAGGCGTTACAGGCGGAACGGACAAGCTTGCTGACGGCATGGAAGTAACGGTGTATGCAGAGACAGGCTTTATCTACTCCGGACAGTCCAAAGTTCTGTAATTCGGCGAAAAATTGGATATCAACATAAAGAAGCGATGGTGAATTCACCATCGCTTTTTCTCCAATTCAGGGTTATGTGCATCTGTACATATTCATAGCGAGGGAAAGAGGGTATCATATGGCATCAAGTCAAAGCGACTGGCAACTGCATCCGCTGCGCGTCCGTTATCAAGAAACGGATCAGATGAGTGTCGTATTTCACGGCAATTATGTAACCTGGTTCGAGATTGGACGTACGGAATGGATACGAAGCGCAGGTTATGACTATAAAACAATTGAAGCAAAGGGTTTGCTGCTGCCCGTTATCGATCTGCAATGCCGATACATCGCGCCTGCACGATATGATGACAAAGTGATTGTCTGCACGAGGGTAGAGGACGCGACGGCTCTTCGTGTTTCATTCGCTTCACAAGTACGGAGAGTGACGTCTGATGAACAATGGCTCGTCTCAGAGGTGCCACACGGAGAAGAACTGCCGGGTGAGCTGCTTGCGGAGGGCGGAACCAAACATGTCTGGGTGGGAGAGGACTGGCAGCCGACGCGGCTAAGTAAAGCGATGCCCGAGTTGTACGAATGGCTGTCATCGGTTCGCAAATAATGTGCGGAAAAAGTTCTATTTTTGGCGAAGGAGTGGAATAGGATGTATAAGTGGCTTCTTGTAGTCATTCTGATCGTGCCTATTATCGAAATTTGGGCTATCCTGCAAGTTGGAGATTGGCTTGGAGGCTGGACGACTTTCTTAATTATACTTGCAATGGGTATTGCCGGCGCATATTTCGCCAGAATGGAAGGGCGCAAGGTGTGGCTGGAGGCGCAGAGGCAGATGGAGACCGGTCAGATGCCGGGGCGTTCTCTAATTGATGGCTTGTGCGTGCTGTTGGGCGGTCTATTGCTGCTCTTGCCGGGCTTCCTCTCTGATATTGTGGGGATTGTATTACTCCTCCCTATGACACGTCCCATCTTCCGCGGTATCGTCCTGCAGTGGCTGGAGAAACGAATGAGAAACGGTAATTTTACGATTCGTAGATTCTAGAATTAGGCGGCTGATGGTGACGTAGACAAGCGGCGTTAACGGAAATTTTACAAATCGTTAATATGCCAATAATAGTCTTGGCTCACAATGGAAAGGACCATGAATAGCAAGAACCCTGTAGGAGGAAAAAAATGACCAAGCAAGTATCGCATTATGTGAACCGGGACTTGAGTTGGATAGAATTTAACCGCAGGGTGCTGGAGGAAGCACAAGATATTCGTAATCCTCTCCTTGAGCGTGCCAAATTCTTATCAATCGTATCCAGCAATCTTGATGAATTTATGAGTGTGAGGGTCGCAGGCATACAGGATCAGCTGAGAGCCGGACTGACAAAAATGGACTTTACGGGCTATACGCCGGCTGGACTGTGGAAGCGCCTGATTAAACGTACAACTAGTATGGTTGTCGAGCAATACCGCACGTATCGTGAGATATTCCGAGCATTGGCCAAAGAAGGGATCTGTATCCGAAGCATCGACGATTTGAATGTCGCCCAGACTAAGGCAGTTTCGGATTATTTTCATGAAATCGTGTTTCCAGTCTTAACGCCAATGGCGGTGGATCAAAGCAGACCATTCCCGCTCGTTCACTCCAAGGAGCTGTATCTTGCCGTGCTGTTGCAACGCGATGGAGCGGCTCCGGAGGAGGAACCGTTGTTTGCGATTGTGCAGGTACCGTCGATCCTGTCCCGATTCGTCCCCGTACCAGGTCGCATCAATAGCAAAAAGCTGGAGTTTGTTCTGCTTGAGGAGCTGATTGAAAGGTTTATTAACACGCTCTTTAACGGGTACACGCCATATTCGGTCAATCCGTTCCGTATTACACGCAACGCAGATTTGACACTCAACGAAGAAGGTGCCGAAGATCTGCTTGAGGAGATCGAGAAGGAGCTGCGTCGACGCCGGTGGGGGATTCCCGTCAGGATGGAAGTCGCAAAAGGAATGCATCCGTACGCCCTTGAGATGCTGAGAGAGGAACTGGAGATCGAGGATAACTTGTTTGAGATCGATGGTCCGCTAGACTTAAGCTTCTTGATGAGGTTTAGTAACAGCCTGCCGGGGTACGATAATCTTCGTTATGAGAAGCTTGAACCGGTCTATCCAAGGGAATTCGAAGATACCGATGATATGTTTGAGGTTATTCGTCAACGCGATGTACTTATGTATCATCCCTACGAGTCGTTTGAAGCGGTAAATGATTTTGTAGAGCAAGCAGCTTATGATCCTAACGTATTGGCAATCAAGATGACATTATACCGTGTCAGCGGCCAATCTGCGCTCGTACAGGCGCTTGCAAAGGCTGCCGAGTCGGGCAAACAAGTGACGGTCGTGGTCGAGTTAAAGGCGAGGTTTGACGAGGAACGTAATATCGCATGGGCAAGACAGCTGGAGAAGGCGGGCTGTCATGTCGTATACGGCCTTGTCGGTCTCAAGACGCATGCCAAAATATTATTGGTTGTACGCAGGGAGCAAGGCACACTTCGCCGCTACGTGCATGTTGGTACAGGCAATTACAACGATAGTACGGCTACACTGTATACGGATATCGGCTTGTTCACCTCGCATCCTGTTATCGGGGGTGACGCATCAGCACTGTTTAACGAAGTTACGGGCTATTCGTCCCCTTACGAATGGAAGGCATTCGGGGTGGCGCCTGCAGATTTGAAGGAAAAGTTGTACCGTCTAATTGAGCGGGAAAAAGCTAATGCACTTGCTGGCAAGCGTGCGCATATTATCGCGAAGATGAATTCCTTGTCAAACAAGGAGGTCATCGACAAGCTTTATGAGGCGTCACAGGCGGGGGTCAAAATCGAGCTTATTGTGCGGGGTGTTTGTTGCTTGCGTCCAGGCGTGCCAGGTCGAAGCGAGAATATTAAAGTCATTAGTATCGTAGACCGTTTCTTGGAGCACTCCAGAGTGATGTATTTCCTCAACGGCGGTTCTGAGGAGGTATATCTTTCGAGTGCCGATTGGATGACTCGCAATCTGACGAAGCGTATCGAGTTAATGTGCCCGGTATACCAGCCTGCGCTGCGTACAATCCTGATCAAAATGCTTAAGATGAACCTTGAAGATAACGTCAAAGCCAGAGAGCTGAAGCAAAATGGCATGTATGAAAGCGTTTTGCAAAACGGCAATGACAAACCATTCCGAAGTCAGTTCGAAGCGAGAAGAATCACACTTTGGAAAGAACATGGGTAGTCGGAGTTTCCCGTTCAACTCGAACGACTCGAGAAAAGCGCCAAGCTTGTTGCCATGAAGGAACATGCTTGGCGCATTTTGTTTGCAAGGACTGCTTTAAGGCTCTAGCACAGGCTCTAGCTCCCAATGTTTCTTGAACTCCGAAGATAGTTCCTCGATTTCTCGCCTTTCAAGTGCGAGAGAGCCTCTTGGAAGCTGTGGGGTTAGGATCAGTTGCGCATCCTGCACTCGAATACGCAATTCTCCAATCCGCTGTGTTTCACTTCGGTCGAGAGCAGCGGCAAGCTGCAGCAGCATGCCGAGTTTAACGATTATATCCAGATCGGCTTCGGATAGGAGAAGCCGATACGGCGCAGTTTGCGTCTTGGCTTTTCCTTTTCCTCGGAAGCTTGCTATCGCTGCCGTCATGACGAGCTCTCGATGTGTCATTCCGTTCAACTGGGAATGGACGATCAGATAGAACGTATGCGGCGCATAGTCATAGTAATCGATTGAAGCGCCGATTCTGTGCAGCTGCGAGGCGGTATCGAGCAGCCTTGTAGCTTCGGCTGCAAGCGGCACTTGACTCTTCAAGATATCTACGAGCTCAAGCGACAATCGGTTCACTTGCATCACGTGCTGCTTAGGCGCTTCCGTATGCAACGAGCTGAGGTTCTTCAGGCTATAGGCCAGCGGATCGGCCAGTCTGGGAGCATTCGGGAACCGGGTTGAGTGGAATAAGCCATCCCTTAGACCTGCGCCGCATATGCGATAATGGCTCGCGCGGATTATTCGTGAGATAACGCGCAGTATGGCGATGCCAGGGATGATCACGTCAGCACGATCCTTGGACAGGCCGGGCAGCTTGCGCCGGCGATCCAGGGGCATGGCGCGCATCGTATGGAATAACTCGTCCACGCCCTGCTTCTCGATAATGTAATTATGGGTTTGACGCAGCGGATAGTCGATGGCAGCCTGATGGACCTTGCCAAGCGCCCGCACAGTCCCGCCTACTCCAATTAACGGAAGTCCAGAAATTTCACCTATCCATGGATGCTCCTTAACGGCTGCGGTTACGATCGTTTCAATGGCTTTCAGCGATTCATCGGACAAACCTTCCTTCGAATCGAAAGTTTTGTTCATGCTGACGCAGCCGAACGGAAAGGAGACGGATTGGATTAATTCCCTGTCTTTGAATAACGAAACCTCGGTGCTGCCTCCGCCAATATCAATTAAATAACCTTGATCTGCATCAAGTGAGTTAATCATGCCAAGGAAACCAAACGAGGCTTCGTCTTCTCCGGATAGAAGCTCGATGACGAGACCTGTACCGATCTTAATCTGACCCAGAATCTCGTCGCGATTAACCGCGTTGCGGATGGCGGCCGTTGCGACGGCCCGAATCTGCCCGATGTCATGATTGGCGCAGATTAGCGTGAAGTGGTTGAGTGTATCGACAAGTTCAACGATATCTTCTTGAGGAAGGGATCCGCCTTCATCCATCTTGCCGCTCAGCCGCGTCGAACGTTTGCTGCCGTCAACGACCCGATGACTGCCCCTGTCCGTTCTTTCGTAGACGACGAGGCGTACGGAGTTGGATCCTATGTCGATAATTCCTATACGTTGTCCGGTTATGGCGATACCTCCGTTCAGGCAAGTGCTTTAGTCTTCTGGACATTTTATCATATATTCGGCCAATTTTCGAAGTATAATACCTTCCCTTCTGTGGAATAATTACTTGTCGAGGATAGATTTGTTCGATCGTTATTTATGGCCGGATAAAGCGATTCAAATTATGTATGATGCTGATAAAGCATTTTTATGTCCCGTTTTGTTGGCTTCATGGGCAAAATCAATTATGATTAATAGCGACAATCAGAAATGTATTCCAACTGTTTGAATAATAATTGATGTATAAAAGGAGAGAGAACGATGACAGCAACCAAAGGTCTTGAAGGCATCGTCGCAGCTGCTTCGTCCATCAGTTCGATCATTGATGGAGTGCTGACGTATCGCGGCATTAATATCGACGATCTTGCCGAGAACGCTTCCTTCGAAGAAGTTGCCTACCTGCTCTGGTATGGCAAGCTTCCGAATCGTTCCGAGCTTGATAAGCTTCAGCAACAATTGGACGAGTATGCGGCAGTACCAAGTGCGGTGCTCGAAGGCATGAAGCTCTACCCGTCCCAAACCAATTCCATGGCGGCTCTCCGTACGGCGATTTCCAGCCTTGCTCTGTATGATCCGGCTGCTAACGACATGAGTCCAGAAGCGAACCAACTTAAAGCGATTAAGCTGCAAGCGCAGCTGCCTACGATCGTTGCTGCTTTCTCGCGTATCCGCGAAGGCAAAGACCCGATCGCGCCGAAGAAGGGCGTTTCTATCGCTCACAACTTCCTATACATGTTAACAGGCAACGAGCCGGCTGAAGTAGCAGTTAAGGCTCTTGATCAAGCCCTTGTTCTGCATGCAGACCATGAGCTTAACGCATCCACGTTTGCAGCACGTGTAACGGTTGCTACGCTTTCCGACATTTATTCCGGCATTACCTCTGCGATCGGCGCTCTCAAAGGACCGTTGCATGGCGGCGCTAACGAAGCCGTAATGGTTATGTTGGAGGAGATTGGTTCGTTCGCGAACGTAGAGAGCTACATCAATAACGCGCTCACGAACAAACAGAAAATCATGGGCTTCGGTCACCGCGTTTACAAAAACGGCGATCCGCGCGCCAAGCACCTGCAACAAATGTCCCGCGAGTTGGGTAAGCTTAACGGCAATATGGAGCTTTACGAGATGTCGGTTAAGATCGAAGAATTGGTTACAGGCCAAAAAGGTCTGAAGCCGAATGTCGATTTCTATTCCGCTTCCGTATACACAGCGCTAGAAATTCCGCGCGACCTGTTTACTCCAATCTTCGCGATCAGCCGCTTGTCTGGCTGGAGCGCGCATATTCTGGAGCAATACCAAGACAACCGCTTGATCCGTCCGCGCGCCGACTATGTAGGTCCAGTCAACGCAAAATACATTCCGATCGAGCAACGCTAATACACCTTGGGAGAAGAGAGGGAGCAAGCTGACGGCTTGTTCTCCTTTTCCTTGTTTGCAGCACAACGTATCATACATCCAACCATTATTTAGGAGGAATTCATTCATGGCAACATTCGAGAAATACGCGCTTCCAACAGAAGGCGAGCAAATTACAATTGACAATGGCAAACTGCAGGTCCCTAATCAGCCGATCATTCCTTTCATCGAAGGCGACGGCACAGGTCGTGACATCTGGCGCGCTTCCAAGCGTGTTCTTGACGCAGCAGTAGAGAAAGCATACAACGGCGAGAAAAAAATCGCTTGGTATGAAGTATTCGCAGGCGAGAAGGCGTTCAACGAATACGGCGAATGGCTTCCAGCTGACACATTGACAGCAATCCGCGAATACATCGTTGCGATTAAAGGACCTTTGACTACGCCAATCGGCGGCGGCATCCGTTCCCTTAACGTCGCGCTTCGTCAAGAGCTGGACCTGTACACTTGCTTGCGTCCAGTTCGTTACTTCGCTGGCGTACCATCCCCGGTTAAACGCCCTGAGCTTGTAGACATGGTTATCTTCCGTGAGAATACAGAAGATATCTATGCAGGTATCGAGTATGCAGAAGGTTCTGCTGAAGTTAAAAAAGTAATTGCTTTCTTGCAAAATGAAATGGGCGTTAAAAACATTCGTTTCCCTGAAACTTCGGGTATCGGTATCAAGCCAGTTTCCGCAGAAGGTTCGAAACGTCTGGCTCGCGCTGCGATCGAATATGCGATCAAACACGGTCGTAAGACTGTAACACTTGTACACAAAGGCAACATCATGAAGTTCACAGAAGGCGCGTTCAAAAACTGGGGTTACGAAGTAGCCGAGCAAGAGTTTGCTGAACAAACGTTCACTTGGGGACAATATGACCGTATCAAAGAAGCTGAAGGTACAGACGCAGCGAACAAAGCTCAAGCTGATGCTGAAGCAGCTGGCAAAATCATCGTAAAAGACGCAATTGCGGACATCGCTTTGCAACAAGTATTGACTCGTCCTACAGACTTCGACGTAATCGCGACGTTGAACTTGAACGGCGACTACCTGTCTGACGCTCTTGCTGCACAAGTTGGCGGCATCGGTATCGCACCAGGCGCTAACATCAACTACCTGACAGGTCATGCGATCTTCGAAGCTACTCATGGTACAGCTCCTAAATACGCGGACAAAGACGTTGTGAACCCTGGTTCCGTTATTCTGTCCGGCGTTATGATGCTTGAGCACCTGGGCTGGCAAGAAGCGGCTGACCTGATCTACAAAGGTATGGAAACTTCGATCAATAACAAAACGGTAACTTACGACTTCGCGCGTCTGATGGAAGGCGCAACTGAAGTGAAGTGCTCCGCATTTGCAGACCAAATCATCACAAACATGTAATCAAAAGTCGCAAACATACCCTCGGCCGCCTCTAGGCCGAGGGCTTCGGCGTCTTTTGAACGGGAGGGTAAACTCATATGGCAATCAAACGCAACAAAATTACGGTAGTCGGGGCAGGCTTTACTGGCGCAACAACAGCGCTAATGTTGGCACAGAAGGAACTTGGCGACGTCGTTCTGCTTGATATCGCGCCGCTTGAGAACCCAACCAAAGGAAAGGCGCTCGATATGCTTGAGGCTACGCCGGTGCTTGGTGTAGATGCGAAAATTATCGGTACGGCCAACTACGAGGATGCTAGAGATTCCGATGTCGTTATTATTACAGCGGGTATCGCGCGCAAGCCTGGCATGAGTCGTGACGATCTTGTTAATACCAACGCAGGTATCGTTCGTTCCGTATGCGAAAGCGTGAAGGCTACGAGCCCAAATGCTTATGTGATCATCTTGAGTAATCCCGTTGATGCCATGACGTACGTGGCGTTCCAAACGCTCGGATTCCCTAAGAACAGGGTCATTGGCCAATCCGGTGTGCTCGATACGGCTAGATACTGCACATTCATCGCTCAGGAGCTTAATGTTTCGGTTGAGGATGTACGTGGTTTCGTGCTTGGCGGACATGGCGACGATATGGTACCGCTTGTACGTTATTCCAACGTTGCTGGTATTCCGATCGAGAAGTTGATTTCCGCTGAACGGATCGATGCGATCGTACAACGCGCACGCGTAGGCGGCGGTGAAATTGTTGGATTGTTAGGCAATGGCAGCGCCTATTATGCGCCTGCCGCATCGCTTGTCCAGATGACCGAAGCCGTACTTAAGGATAAGAAACGAATCATTCCCGTCATCGCTTATTTGCAGGGCGAATACGGCTACGACAATTTGTTTATGGGCGTACCTGCGGTATTAGGCGGCGACGGTATTGAGAAGATTATTGAGCTGGAACTAACATCGGAAGAAAAGGCGGCGCTCGACAAGTCCGCCGATTCCGTCCGTAACGTCATCAGCGTTGTCGAGGCGGGTTAGAAGCAGCCGTCCACACATATACGAAGGCCGCATCTTACGGCCGTTACAGGAGGACCCTGACAGCTGTTGCCAGGGTCCTCTTCTTTTTTTTTCAGAAGCAGATGGAGAGGAGGATCGGAATGGAAGAAGCATACTCGATCTTAAAGCAAGTTTATGGTTACGATACCTTCCGTAAAGGGCAAGCAGAGATTATTGAGGGGATCGTGGAAGGGCATGATACGCTTGCGATCCTTCCGACGGGGGGAGGAAAGTCGATCTGTTATCAGCTTCCTGCATTGCTGTTGCCAGGCACGACGCTTGTTATTTCTCCACTTATCTCGCTCATGAAGGATCAGGTGGATAGTCTGCGCAGACTTGGTGTATCCGCGGCCTATCTCAATAGCTCGCTTGGTGCCGCCGAGTACAGAGATGTGCTGCGAAGCGCTATGCAGGGCGAATATAAGCTGTTGTACGTTGCCCCGGAGCGTCTGGATTCTGCCATGTTTCAATCGTTATCCGAACAACTCCAGATTCCGCTTATCGCTATCGACGAGGCACACTGCGTATCGCAGTGGGGGCATGATTTCCGGCCGAGCTACAGACAGCTGGCAGGTTGGATCGGTCGTATGTCGAACCGCCCTCTGGTAGCGGCCTTTACGGCAACGGCCACGCCTGAAGTGGCCGAGGATATCGAGGCGATGCTGAGGCTAAGAGAGCCGCGTCGTTTCGTAACGGGTTTCGCGAGACCAAACCTCTCGCTTTCGGTCGTGACCGGAGTGGACAAGAAGCGGTTTCTTGCCCAGTTTCTGAAAGATCGTCCCGATCAGTCCGGCATTATCTATGCGGCTACCCGAAAGGAGACAGATGAGGTATGCGCGATTCTGAAGTCTAGTGGAATTGAGGCGGACAAATACCACGGAGGTCTAAGCGATGTCGAGCGAGCAGAAGCGCAAGAGTCGTTCCGATTCGATCGCAGCAAGGTTATGGTGGCGACTAATGCGTTCGGTATGGGGATCGACAAACCGAATGTCAGGTTCGTGCTTCATTGGCAGATGCCTGGCGACCTGGAGTCGTATTACCAAGAAGCAGGCAGGGCAGGACGGGATGGCGAGGAAAGTGATTGTATTCTGTTATTCGAGCCTGCCGATATGCAAGTCCAACGCTTTCTAATCGAGCAGGGCACTGGCGACACGGATCGTAAGTCGATTCAGTTGTCCAAGCTGAACCTGATGATGAACTATAGCCGGACACAGCGCTGCCTGCAGCAATTTATCGTCGACTACTTTGGCGAATCGGACGTCGTCCCTTGCGGGAAGTGCAGCAGTTGTCTGGACAAAAGTGAGGCCGTCGATCGAACGGAGGAAGCGAAGATGGCGCTCTCCTGTGTTGGCCGCATGAAGGGACGTTTCGGCGTCATGATGGCCGCCAAGGTGCTTAAGGGCTCGAGGGACAAGCGATTGCTGGAGTTCGGACTAGATCGGTTGACTACATATGGTCTTATGAGTCGGCTTCCTGAGCGAGAGATTGCGGATTGGCTCTATTGGCTTGTCGCGGAAGGGTATATGAGGCTAAGCGAAGGACAATATCCGACGGTATCGCTTACCGCGAACGCTCTCCCCGTGCTTGAGGGCAAACAGAATATAACCCAGCGTATGCGCGTGACGGTCAAACAGACCGCCGGCGGATCGTCGGCAATCGAGTCCTCGCCGCTATTCGAAGCGCTGAAGCAGTGGAGAAGAGAGGCTGCAGCAAGAGAAGGCGTGCCGCCGTTTATGATTTTCTTCGACTCCACGCTTAAAGATATAGCGGATGCAAAGCCACGGGATTTGAATTCGTTGCTGACTCTGAAGGGGATTGGCGCTGCCAAAGGAAACAAATACGGCGAAGATCTGCTGCGGATCGTAACGGAGTTTGCCGGAATGGGTGATGGTGTAAGCAGTTCAGCGGGGACAGGAGCTACAAAGTCGCGTGCGGTTACGCGTGCTGTAGCCGTTGGTGAAACACCGAGCCACCTCGTGTCGCTAACCATGTTTAACGAAGGCATGACGACGGCAGAGATCGCGAAGGAACGCGGCTTCAGCCAGGTAACAGTGGAGGGTCATATTATCCGCGGTGCTGGCGAAGGGAATGAAGTGGATTGGGAGCGTATTGTTCCACCGGATCAAGAGTTGCTTATTCTGGCGGCGATCGAAAAGGTAGGCGCTGAGAAATTAAGGCCGATCAAGGACGAGCTTCCGCCTGAGGTCGCGTATTTCTCGATTCACGGGGTTCTGTGCAAGCATGGAATTGGACAATAACAGAGACATTAACAGATATAATGCCCGCGGGAGAGATCCTGCGGGCTTTAACGTGTTTGGCTGTAAATAGCAGCATTACAAGGCAATGATTTCGACAAGCATCCATACGCCGATCAGCCCCAGCACGAGACCGGATCCCTTCTCTGCCCATTCGCCAAGGTAACGCTTAAGCTTGGCTCCGAAAGTAAGTCCAATCCAAGTGAATACGAAGGACTGGATCGCTATCATCATAATGGTGAATACAATCGGCAATTGCATCAATCCGGCGGAAAAGCCGACAGCAAGCTCGTCCAAGCTGATGCCGATTGCTACTGTAATGAGTGCCCATCCGACGAGCGGCTGCTCGGACGCCCTGTCAGCATCTTCGTCTCGGTCGAACCAAACAAAATAGACTGCTACACCGATCAACATCAGTGCGCCAATCGCCGATATGACGCCATCGAAATAATGGCCGAGCGCTGCTCCAATGATCATACCGGCAATGGGCATGAGGGATTCGGCTAAAGCAAACACTAACGCGATTTGCATCTTGTTCCCTGACTTTTTTCTGAGCCCCAATGAGGATGAAATAATTAAAGCATCGAGGCCTAGCGACAAGGTTATAAGCCCTGCGTACAACATCTCCATCATTCATCCACCATCCTTGTATCCAAATATATACACAATAACAAGTTCGTAGTACAAGCATGGAATAAATTCACCGCTCCTATGGGAATCTAATGAAAACAGTATCAATATCCTTTAGAAGGCTGGTGTTCAATAATGTTAGCTAAATGGTTGTTAAGGCTCAGTATCCCCCTTGTCGTGCTAATGACCGCGTCTCATGTTTATGCTTATGCTGGAACGGACAACGGAGGAAATGGCGGGTTAGGTGGCGGTATGGGGACCAATAGGTCCGTCGTGAACGAAGGGATTACTACAAAAAGCTACGATTCAAGGATGGACAAGATGGACCACTCGTCAAACGTTAGTGTATACGGAACGGGAACGGGCAGCCAGTTCTTGAACGTAAATACGGACACTCCTCGCGCAATTGGCAATATCCCGCAATATCAAATGGATTCTTATACCGGCAACGATTTTCATGCCGCATCGACAACGTCCACTAAAACGACAAATTGGAGCTGGCTGGGTCTGATTGGACTGCTCGGTTTATTCGGATTTCGTAGCCGTAATCCAGAACGTAACAATTAAGAACGCAACAATTAAGAAGCCCAGAGAACCAATTTGATTCTTGGACATCCACAAGCCGACATATAATGGATTACAATCATGTCGCCTGCAAAAGTCCATAGAGAGGAGGGCTGGCCATGTGGGTAAAACCAGAATTCAAAATTATCGATCTATGTGCCGAAGTGACGGCATACTCTTATAAGAAGTAATTTGTCATGCCGGTGCAAACCGGCATCTTTTTCTATAAGGGGGGATGATATGATCATTAAAGTGTTAGGCTCCGCGGCAGGCGGGGGGTATCCGCAATGGAATTGCGCATGCCCCAATTGCATACGATTGAGAGCCGGCGACACCGCGGTAAGCGCCCGCAGCAATGATTCATTGGCTGTAAGTCCCGATGGGATCCACTGGGCGCTGCTCAACGCTAGTCCGGATATTTGCGAGCAGGCAGTTTCGCACGACTGTCTCCACCCTGGACCTTCCCTACGTGGTTCCCCCATTAAAGCCGTATTGCTGACGGACGCTGAATTAGATCATACAACAGGTCTTCTCCAACTCAGACAAGGCTCCTCCATTCAAGTATACGCTCCTGCTCCTGTTCTTCATGCTCTTGCAAATGACTTCCCGATTCGCCGAATGATTGAACCTTTTGCGAGTTTTGAATGGTTAGAGGCGATGCCAGAAGAATATTTCCCACTTTTTGGGGGGAAATTATTAGTATGTCCATTTTATTTGAGCGACAAGTTTCCTCGGTATATCGAGTCTAATCAACCCCTTCAGGAGCGGGACCATTGGGTGATTGGCTACCGCATAATGGATCGATCAACTGGAGGCGTCGCTGTCTACGCGCCTGGAATAGAGGCATGGTCGCCGATATTGGAGCGACATATGGAAGGCGCAGATTGTCTGTTCATAGACGGTACCTTCTGGTCTGGTGATGAGCTGCGTGCGCTGGGAATATCCGATCTGGACGCCTCTGATATGGGACACATCCCGATATCCGGAGCGAATGGAAGTGCCGAACGGCTTGCGCGTTTACACGCGCGACGCAAAGTCTATATTCACATTAATAACACGAATCCGATATTAGTAGAGACTTCGTCTGAACGCCGAAGTTTGACTGCCCTTGGTATTGAAGTTGGATTTGACGGAATGGAGATGGAGGTTTGATGTTGGAGTCTTATTTGCTTTCGAATGAACAATTCACGTCGCGATTGCGACAGGTAGGAGAGAAGTATTATCACGACAAACATCCCTATCATATTGCCATGCATGCAGGAGAACTTTCCCCGGTGCAGCTTCGAGCCTGGATCGCTAACCGCTTTTATTATCAGAAGAACATCCCGATTAAGGACGCGCTGATCCTGTCCAAATTGCCGTCCATCAATGATCGCCGCGAATGGATTCAACGTATTATCGATCATGACGGGAGAGAAGGCAGTGAAGGCGGCATTGAAGCATGGGTTCGGTTGGGTGAGGCGGCAGGTATACCGCGAGAAGAAATGCTGGATGAACGCCATGTGCTTCCGTCTGTCAGGTTCGCCGTTGATGCATATGTGAACTTCTGCAGGCTTGAGCCATGGCCAATAGCTGTCGCTTCTTCATTGACAGAGTTGTTCGCCCCTACTCTAGTATCCAAGCGGATCGGAGTATTCGAGCAGCTATACCCATGGATTCTTCCGGAAGGACTCGCCTACTTCCAAGCCCGGCTTCACCAAGCTCCACGTGATGCAGATCATGGCCTGAGTATCGTATTGCGCGAATGCAGCGATCGCAGCGACCAAGAGCAGGCAATTAACGCTTTGCGTTTCAAATGTAATGTACTATGGTCGCTCTTGGACGCATTAAGTTTGGCTTATCCCATTTCCGCTGATGCTGGAGCTAATGGCCGATGAGTGTATGGGCGCTGTCGGAAAGGCCGATACTGCGCAGTCCAGGCCGCATGAAATACGATAAGGCCCGTCAGATGGAGCTGTTGCTGCTGCCGGAGCGAGTCGTCGAGCTTAACGAGGCGGCCGCAGCGATTCTCAGGTCTTGCGACGGGCAGCGTACAATTGCACAAATCATCGAGGAACTCGAGTTGAAATATAATCAGACAGGTCTCAGTGATGACATTATGGAGTTCTTCGTTGCGGCTGCGGAGAAAGGATGGTTGGAGCCATGTCAGTAAGTTTGCCTTATGCCTTGACCGCGGAGCTCACTCATCGCTGTCCGCTTCATTGTCCATACTGCTCGAACCCAATGGAATTGCAGAAAAGAGAGAATGAGCTGACGACGGACAAATGGCTAAGCGTGTTAGAGCAAGCTAGCGAGCTAGGGGTTGTGCAGGTACATTTCACTGGCGGAGAGCCCTTGCTGCGCTCGGATCTGGTGCAATTGGTAAGGTATGCTCGAGAACTGGGGCTGTATGTCAATCTCATCACGAGCAGCGTCGGCTTGACGGATGGGCGAGTCCGGCAGCTGGCAGAGGCTGGGGTCGACAGCATTCAACTTAGTCTTCAGGCCGCGTCGGCAGACATTTCCGATCACATTGCCGGCTTCAAAGCTCACGAGCTGAAACGACAAGCTGCTAATTGGATCCGTGCAAATGGTCTCGCTCTAAATATGAACGTCGTTCTCCATAAGGGCAATCTGCATCAGTTCGAACAGATTATCGAACTTTGCGCGGAATGGGGGGCACAGCGTGTGGAGCTGGCTAACGCACAGTATTATGGCTGGGCTTTGCATAACGTACATAAACTGTTGCCGCGGAGAGAACAGCTCCAGGAGGCAGAAGCCGCATTTGTTAAAGCAAACGAGCGATATGGCAATCAAATGGAACTTATTTGGATTTTACCTGATTATTACGAGGATTTCCCGAAGCCCTGTATGGGCGGTTGGGGCAAACTTTCACTTACGGTTGCTCCTGACGGAAGGGTATTGCCCTGTACGGTCGCATCAGAGATTCAGAGCTTGTCTTTCGAAAATGTGAAGGAACGCGATCTGGCTTGGATATGGCATCATGCCCCTTCGTTTAACGTTTTCCGAGGCTATGATTGGATGGAGGAGCCATGCAGAAGCTGTGAGCGGCGCGAGCTGGATTATGGCGGATGCCGCTGTCAGGCTTTCCTGTTGACAGGCGACGCTCGGGCTGCAGATCCGGTATGTATACATTCTCCTCATCGCAAGGAAGTCATGAACCGGGTGGACTTGACCGGGCATGACGAAAGTGCGGAAGCTACTTATACTTACCGCGGCAGGTGATCGTGAGTTGAGAATATTCGATGCGCACTGCGATGTGCTCAGCAAGCTATTACAAAATCCTGAACTGGATTTTGCCAATGGCCAAGAAGGTTTGGATGTTACGCTGAACAGAATGTTGTCATCAGGCATCTGTGTTCAGAGCTTTGCCGTCTATCTGCCGCAGCGATGGTCGCGAGAATTTACGTATGTGCTGGAGAGCATCGACTTATTCTACGAACGTATTCTTTCCTTGCCTCAAATGAAGATAATCCGCACTCAATCCGATTTGCGAATCGCCTTGAACGGAGATCGGATCGGAGCCATGCTGTCTCTTGAAGGCGTAGATTCACTTCATGGGAACCTGGCCTATCTACGTATTCTATACCATCTTGGACTAAGGACCGTCGGCATTACCTGGAACCGCGCCAACTGGGCGGCAGACGGTGTGCTCGAGCCTAGAAAAGGCGGTTTTACTTCGGCGGGAATGGACTTGATTAGCGAATGCAACCGCCTGGGCTTGATCATGGACGTCTCCCATCTTGCAGAGAAAGGCTTCTGGGAGCTTATCGAAGCTTCCCGGAAGCCTGTCATTGCTTCTCATTCCAATGCAAGTGCAATCAGCCCTCGCTTAAGAAATCTATCAGACGATCAAATCAGAGCACTCATTCAAAGGGATGGCGTCATTGGGATTACATTCGTCCCTCCGTTTGTGAGTACAGAACAACTGGTTTCGTTAGATCAATTGCTGCTTCATATTGACCACGTTTGCGCATTGGGCGGCAAGCGTAATATCGGCTTTGGCTCTGATTTCGACGGGATACAGGAATGGATCACCGGTTTGGAGCACGCTGGTCAGTACGACAGGCTGGTCAATCTATTGTTGAAGCACTATAAGGAAGAGGATGTCGAGCACTTCGTTTACGGTAATTGGTCCCGATTCTATCTGGAGCATCTGCCGATCGAATAGCCGTCCATCAGGATGCCGAATACTCTACTTTCGGATCTGTTGATTTAGGTTGCAAATATTCGCCAGGCAGCTCGTCCCCCGCCTTCAGTATGTTCGCCTGCTCGATAAACTTTTTCAGTTTCATCTCAATGAAGAGCGGGTGCTTGTCCCAAACCTCCTTATGGACTGTCAGAACGAACCGGCCAAGTTCATCGGGTATCGTCACAGAATAGGAAGTACCGAGAGGTACGTCTAGTCCGGCAAGCAGGCCGGAATATGTCGCTCCCTTCGTAGTCGTGCCTACAAGGTAAGGCGGCTTATCATCGATCACGAGCCCTTCTCTTGGCAGTTGAATCTCAATATCAACGCTTGTGTTCCGCGGCAGGCTAAATACTTTGCCCTCGGGCAGCGTGTATCTGCGCGTACCTACGATTACTGTAAGATTCGTGTCCTCGGCCTCCGGCCAGTACATCATCTCGTATCGCCCTTCCTTATCGGTCGGGGTTGACTTGGCAAAGCCCTCACCTTGATCTCGGTCGATCCATACGATTGCGTCCTTAACAGGATTTCCATCGGCATCGCGCAATTGTCCTGCAATCCGGTACTTGTCTGCCTGGAAATATGAAATGATGTCACCCGAATTGCTCGTGATCCTGGCGTGCACCATAACCTTGCTCGCGTCTTCAGCTGACGGTACTACCTTCGATACTTCAATAGGATGGAAGATGCTGATAGAGGAGGAAATCGACCTTATGGATGCCGTTTCTTCATTCCCGATTGGCTTGCTATCGATTGAAGCGCCTTCGAGCGAAATGACGCGAAGGTGCTTCATGGCGATTAGACTTCGGTCCACCAACAGCTCAAAGGTTCCGTCTTCTCCTGTTTGTATGCTCCTGCCATTAGAATCGGTTTGCAGCAGGGCGCCTGCGACTGGCCGATCTCCAAGTGTCAGTCTGCCTTTGACAGCAGCCAAGTGGGAGCTGTCATGTCGCCATGCCTTGACGGCAAAGCTCGACTGCTCCAGCTCCAATCTGGCCCCAATGTCATTTGTTCTTGCAATTGCAATTGAGCTAGGATCTGTCAA
The DNA here is from genome assembly GCF_054483835.1 of Paenibacillus sp. strain BS8-2. NCBI lineage: Bacteria > Bacillati > Bacillota > Bacilli > Caryophanales > Paenibacillaceae > Paenibacillus > Paenibacillus sp. strain BS8-2. Next base: position 5,849,305 of record NZ_CM137010.1, on the reverse strand, counting down.
GAAGACTGCCGCAACAGCAGACAACACAAACAGTCCCGTCATGATTCTTCTAATCATAGTCGTAATCTCCTGGTTATGTATTGATCAAGCCAGGACGAAGGGCGACCTGGCTTGGCGATAAAGTCTGAGCCGAATTACTTCGACGACGAATGCGCACTGCCCGAATCTGCTTGGCCGGATGATCCTTGCGTCTTGTCGCCGCCAAGCCCGAACACATGCACTTTAGGTTTAGTTCCGCCCGTAGTGATCGCCACATATTCTTTGTCATCAACTGTGTAGATCGATGGAGCAGCCTGCACGTTATCTCCGGACATTTGGAAAGTCCAAATGATTTTGCCGGCTTTAATATCGAGCGCATTCAGCTTGCCGTCCAATTCTCCGAAGAACGCAAGTCCCGAGCCAGTACTCGACAGCCCTCCGCGTTGTGCATCCTTTGTTTTGATCTGATAAGCTTGTTTGCCAGTATTTACGTCAATCGCCGTCACCGTACCGTAACCCGTAACACCTTCTACCGCTTCGTATATGGTGCCGAACGCCGCTGCTCCAGGGAAATCGGGTGTACCCGCCTCAGCTTCGGACTTAGCCGACTTGAACAGAGAAGGATTCTCGATACCTGGAATCAAGACGTAATTCGAAGCGGGATCATAGGTTTCGGGCGCGTAATTCTCCCCGCCAAGCACGCCGGGATAACTGATGGTACCTTCAGGCGTAACTTCCTTCTTGTCGATCTGGGCGAATGGAACCTTGTCCCATACGGCGTCCCCGGTAGCAGCATCCCAAGCGAACCATAACCCGCTCTTGCCGCCCTCTACAACCAGCTTTTTCTCCTCGCCTTTCACTGTGGCGTTAATTATCATTGGAGATGCCGCCGCATCGTAATCCCATGTGTCGTGGCTGACCTCCTGCTTGGCCCAAATAAGCTCACCGGACATTGCGTTGACTGCCACGACCGAGTCCGTGTTCGGGTTGTCTCCCGGACGACCTGCACCATAGAAATCTGGAGCCGGATTACCTGTCGCAAAGTACATAATGTCGGTATCTTCGTCGATGGCAACAGGATTCCATACCGCGCCTCCGCCTTGGAACGAGCTGTTCGCTAACCAATCTTGGCCCTTCGGCGGTACGGTCCAGAAGGGAGAATCCCAGGCTGGCGTCAAGTCACTCGCCTTAAACGCCGCTACAAAACCTCGAGTACCGTTGTCGCCGCCGCTATTGCCGAAATAGATGTTGCCCTTATAATATTGGGGCGCGGTCGTCTCATAGTAACCATTCTCTAGCGAAACCCCTTCAATATAATCGGAGAGCTTAATCATTTTTACCAGCTCACCGGTTTTCTGATCTAAGGAAATGAGCGAATTATCGACCGCAAGCATAAAGACTTTGCCGTCACCTACGGCTACGCCGCGATTGGCAATGATTCCTGCCTTGGAGAAGGTTGCGGCTTGCTCAGCCGACGGCTTCCAGTGCCAGATCGTCTTTCCAGTCACTGCGTCTAACGCGAACACCTGATTGCCAGCTGTTGTGATAAAGATGACACCGTCAACGACGACCGGATACGACTGATTTCCGTTTTTGACATCTGGGTCGAGCGTTTTAAGGTCTGCGGACCAGACGACGCCAAGATCGTTGATATTGTCGGCTGTGATCTCTTTGTAAGGGACATGACGGGTATTAGCGAGCGTAAAACCATAGGATCCCCAATTCTCAAAGGACTTCCCTTGCCCGCCTTCAGCAGTAGGTGCATCTGTGGCGCTGGGGCTCGGCGTTGCCTCAGGTAGATTGTTAGTGTTGTTTCCGCTGCAAGCGGTAATAGCCAACAATAGTAACAGTGCAGCTCCGCCTTTTGGATATGTGTTCTTCATCGTTGTAACCTCCATGCGTATGAGTTGGCGATGTGGTAGGGGATCCAAATGGAGATTCCGCTTCACATGTTTTATGAAATATGGTATTTCCTAATCAAAGTAAATTATGCAAATAAACGAAACAAAAAGAGGCCTCTCTATGACTCGAGAGACCTGCTTTTATCGTAACGTTTGCTTCTGTATTATGTGTAATAACCGGGCAGTGCAAACCTTCTACGACAGGAATTCAAAGCAAGCTGGTTGCGTTCTTGGCATCAGAATCGACAACTGATTCCTTATCATTGGCACCTTGTGAATCATAGAGCTTTCCGAGCGTCCAGCCAACCCCGATATTGACGACTGCCATCGCCGAGAATAAGACAACATCCCCCCAAGGCTCAGGAAGCAAGAGATCGCCTAAGAGCCAACCGCCAGTCATGGAGGCTCCCATCAAAGCGCCTTTCATATGCGATTTCATCTTTCTAGCCATCCGCTGCACTCTCCCTATTCGCTCATTTTATTGGGTACGTTCTTGAGACACTTATCAAATAGGTATGTCTAGGACAAGAGCGATTATGACTTAAATTCTCCGAGTATGGTTTATGCTGGAGACGGGCATAATCTTGACGAATAACATAAAAAGGAGGGTTAGATACATGATGAAATTAAATTTCTCTAAGCTATGTATGGCTCTTGCGCTAATCGCCCTATTAACGCTTAGCGCATGCGGCAATTCGAATGACAATAACACAGGCTCTCCGTCGGATTCAACCAAGGCACCTGCTGGTGGAGGTGCAACGAAGGAAATCACCATCAATGCCGTGAACTGGTCGTTCAACGAACCTGAGATAAAAGCGAGCGTAGGCGATACGCTTAAGATTACCTTGGTTAACGAAAAAGGGGTTCACGCGCTGCAAAGCGACGATCTTAACTTAACGATCAATGGTGGAGAAAGCGCAACGATCACCTTGGATAAAGCAGGGACGTACGAGTTTCATTGCAGCATTCAGTGCGGGCAAGGCCATGACAATATGGTGGGACAAATTATCGTAGAATGATAATCGGGCAGATGGATCCCTTTATCCATTTGGTTCATAGTTTCACGGCGGTAGTGACGGAGACTGCGAAGGTTGGGGTTATTCAAAGCAGAGATGCCGGGCATGTATGATGGAGAAGAGAGCCAAAGGAAATGAAGTCAGGTAGGGAAATAATGAAAGAGACGCCTTCTACGTTGCAGAAATGCGGCGAGGAGGCGTTTTTGCCGATTAGGGGGGTGTTTAACCAAAATAATGCTTCTAAAATTCGACAACGCTCCCCTCTCTTTGATGATTTGAAAATATTCTGGATTCTGATAAACTACTAGGTATAGGTAAATTGATACAGGAGGAATTAAAATGTCAGATGTTATGATGTTGTTACATGTGTTAGGCGCTGTCGGAATGGGATTCTATATCGTATTGCCGATCATGCTCGGAGGAGCCTCCAAGATGGATGGAAGCGGTCAAGCTGGTTTGGCCAAAGGGTTGTTATCCGCGAATCGAATTGCGCAATATTTTCTAATTGTGCAGCTACTGACTGGTGGTTACTTAATGTCGCAAGGGGAATACGCGGTAACATGGATGATCATCGTAACGTTGTTGTTCCTTGGTATCGCTGCACTTGGCGGCATTGCTACCAAACCGCTTAAATCGGTTGTATCATCCATACAATCCGGCCAAAGCGCTGCAGCTTTTGTTGGCAAAGCTAGAGTAATGAGCTTAATCATTCTTGTGCTGTATGTAGCGGTTGTTTATTTTATGGTTAACCCGTTTTAACGATTAATACCGCATGGGTGAGGATATAGAGGGGGAAGCTGTCGTGCCTGAGAATTCACCACAAATCATTACTTTCGGAGAAACAATGGCGCTTTTCATGCCAGAGGAGTACAAATCCATCGAGAAAGCCTCCAAGCTGGAGCAAGGTTTCGGCGGCGCGGAGAGCAACGTTGCTATAGGGCTTGCCCGTCTTGGTACGTCGGTTGGGTGGTTCGGTTCACTTGGTGACGATCCCTTCGGAAAAATCATCTTGAAAACGCTTCGAGGCGAAGGCGTCGATGTTTCTCGCGTCAAGCTAAGCACTGAAGCGTCAACCGGCATGATGTTCCGCGAGCAAGTTGCGGGCCGTATGGCAGTCCATTACTTCCGCAAGCATTCGGCTGCCAGCCGCATGCGTCCGGAGGATCTTGACGAGGATTACATTCGCGGCGCCAAGCTGCTGCATGTTACGGGCATTACGTGTGCGCTTAGTGAAAGCAGTCGCAGAACAGTGCGCCGCGCCATCGACATCGCAAAGGAAGCGGGCGTACTCATCAGCTTTGATCCGAATCTGCGATTAAAGCTGTGGTCGATCGAAGAAGCACGCGAAACGCTGCTGCCACTGGCCGAAGAAGCCGACTTTTTCTTGCCGGGATGGGACGAGCTTCGGCTGCTCTACGAGACCGATGATTACAGCAAGGTGAAAGCCAAGCTGACAGAGCTTAAAGCGATCAGCATCATCAAGGGGATGGGAGACTCGACAATCGTTCTGAACAAGGGCGAGGAGACGGCGGTTCCCTTCTATCCAGCGGAGCAGGTTGTGGACACTGTAGGAGCGGGCGACGGGTTCTGTGCGGGCTTCTTAGGCGGTCTTATGAAAGGTATGTCCCCGGTGGAAGCCGTTCGTCTTGCCAGCATTAACGGTTCATTGGTTATTCAGATGCGAGGCGATTGGGAAGCATTGCCCGAGTGGAGTGTAGTGGAGCAGCGTATGTCGGCGAAAGCGTGGGTGGAGCGTTAATGACAACCGAGCTTAGCGGTGGTTCCAAAGGTCAACGTCGGAGAGAAGCGATTCTCCAATTGCTGAAGCAACAGGGGCGTATTACGATCACGGAGATGGTAGATCGGTTTGGCTGCTCGGAAGCAACGGCGCGTAGAGATCTGGAGCAGATGGAGGGCGTATATCCCGTTATTCGTACAATCGGAGGAGCGATGTATGACGGCATGGGAACGATGCGCGAGATGCCGTTCTCCGAGAAGGAAGGGTTATCGATCCTCGAGAAGGAGAAGATCGCCGCGCTCGCTGCATCGTTAATCGAAGAAGGCGATGTTATCGGTTTGTCGGGCGGTACTACCAATTTCCTGCTAGCTAAGCTCCTTAAAATGCGCAAAGGGATTACGGTTGTGACGAACGCGGTTAATATCGCGATGGAGCTGGCGGGAAGTCAGATTCAGGTCGTCGTTACGGGCGGCATCATGCGCCACAACAGCTTCGAGCTTTGTGGGCCTCTTGGCGAAGGGATGATTGCGCAACTCCATATTGGTAAGATGTTTATCGGCATAGATGGCATCTCTGCCGGAAGCGGCATATCTTCATATTCCGAGCAGGAAGCTCAGAGCGCCAAGGCACTGATCAAACGTTCGCAGGAAACGTACGCCGTCTTCGATCATACCAAAACCAACAAAAACTCATTGTTTTCTGTTGCGGGCATTGCCGAGCTGAAAGCCGTTATTACGGATCTACCGCTATCGGGAGAGCTGGCCGAACAGCTGGGGCGTCATCAGGTTACAGTTTACGAAACGGAATAATAGCATAGGTACGTATATTTGTATGAAATCACCCCGCTGGATATTGCATCCAGCGGGGTGATTGTTTAGGATACGTATTTTAATTTGAACAGCAGCGCCCATTCGATCTTTGCCAGTGATTCGGGAGAGAAATCCAAGGTATGGATGGAGTTGGTGCTTGTCGTATGCCAACCCCACACGTATGCCGACGCGTCATCCTCGAATGTTATGGGGTCCTGATATCCAATGAGTCCTTGCGCCGACAAAGCTATGTCTCTCGAAACCGTGAATCCATATGAAGTATTGCCGGCTGGACGAATGTCTGCAATTTTAATGCTGCTGGCCTGTTGTTCAGCATTATCGTCTGTCACGGGTAGATTTTCGATCGAAATGATAAATTCAATCTCGTCTGTATTCCGTTCGGAATACTGTTCAAATATACTGCCAAGCGAGCCAGCAGACCCTGTTTTCCGACCGTTCTCCCAGATCTCTAAGTCAAGGTCTATTGTACGTGTTCCTTGGTACTTGAGTTTGAACGAACCTGACATAGCTCCAAGGAATGGCTTGTATTTGGCAGCATCTCCCTCGAATAACGGGATAGGTGTAAGGGTGATGGCGGTATCTGTATCGTTCCGTACATTTGATTCTGCGGTGCACCCGCTAACGGCCAGCATGACCGCGATTAGGAGGATAATCGAAACGTTACGCAAAACGCTCACTCCAATTCCTTATTATTCCACATTCAATCATACATTGGCATCCTGAATGCGTCAATCGGGTATCAGCCCAAAGGGCAGCTTGGAATGAAAAGGAGAAAAAAAGACAACCTCTGGAGCGCGTTGGCGGCTCACAAAGGCTGTCGATACATGTTATTTACATCATTGTTCTGCAGCAAAAACCTGAGAGCCTTGCACCCAAGTACTCGTTACTTGGAGCGAGTCATTGAGCAAGACGAGGTCGGCTTGTTTGCCGACTGCAATGGAGCCCGTAGAATCAAAGATGCCGAGCTCGCGTGCGGCGTTGCCGCTTGTCATGCGGCTTACGTCGTTGACCGATAGACCGAAACCGCCGTTTAGCATAAAGCGGAAAGCTGCAATCATGGTCAACGAGCTGCCGGCAAGCGCGCCGCCTTCGGTGAGGCGTGCGGTACCGCTCTTCACGGTAACGGCTAAGCCGCCAAGCTCGTAGTCGCCGTCAGGCATGCCAGCGGCCTCGATCGCATCCGTGATCAGGATTACGCGATCTTGCGGTTTCGCAGATAACATTAATTTGATAGCAGCAGGGTGGACATGCTCGCCGTCCGCAATGAGCTCGGCGTAGATCCGATCGTCTGTCAAGACGGCTCCGAGTGTGCCTGGCTGGCGATGATGTAAACCACGCATTGCATTATACGTATGAACCGCATGGGATAACCCGGCATCCGCCGCGGCGATGACCTCGTCATAAAGTGCATCCGTATGACCAGCAGCGGCGATGATTCCTTGCTCGGCAAGCCAAGCAATCGTCTCACGCGCACCATTCTTCTCAGGGGCAAGCGTCAGCAGCTTGATGAGACCGGGATATTGTTGCGTCCACTCTTGCAGCCATGGCAGCTGCGGATCATGAATGAAAGCGGGGTTCTGTGCGCCTGGCCACTTCTCGCTAATAAACGGGCCTTCCAGATGGACACCAATGAGCGGCGTATAAGCCATTCCTTGTTGTCTATATTCCGCTACGGCTGCCAATACATCATCGATCGCTTCCTTGCTCGCTGTCATCGAAGTGGCAAGCATAGCCGTCGTTCCGTGTTTGACATGGAATGATGTAATTAAATCATAGCTTTCACGATTGGCGTGCATGAAGTCACCGCCGAAGCCTCCATGTACGTGGATGTCGATAAAGCCGGGCAGCAGCATGCCGCCTCGGCCATCTATAACGGACCATCCTTCGTAAGTTGGAGAGACCTCCGCAGTTCTACCGATTACTGCAATCTTGCCATTATCGACAACAAGATAACCAACTGCAACTTCGTCCTCTAGCACGATCTGTACATTCGTTACAATAAAGCTCTTGTTATGGGCTGTCATCTATTCCAGCATCCTTCCTGCTTCACGATCCAGCAGTACGATAACTTGAGGATGCGTCTGAAGGAGCGAAGCCGGGACCGCAGTTGTAATCGGGCCGGTTAACGCTTCTTTGACGATCCCAGCTTTGTCTGCGCCGCGCACGACGAGCAGAATCGTGTTCGCCTTTAGTATGGAACCGACACCCATCGTGAAGGCTGCCTTAGGCACTTCGTCCATCGAAGCGAAGAAACGGGCATTCGCTTCGCGCGTCTCTTGTTTGAGCTCGACTACATGCGTGCCTGCAGAAAGCTCAGCATCCGGCTCATTAAAGCCGATATGCCCGTTGTGTCCAAGACCGAGCAATTGAATGTCCGCATGACGTTCTTCCAGCATATCCTCGTATCGTTTGCATTCGGCTATCGGATCGTTCGCCATGCCGTTCGGGAGATTCGTGCGGCTTGCAGGGATATCGATATGGGAGAATAGGTGTTGGTTCATATAATAGGCGTAGCTTTGATCGTTGTCCGGCGTCAATCCGACGTATTCGTCCAGATTGTATGTCGTTACGCCGCTGAAGCTTACTTGTTGTTGTTTGGCTTGTTCTATTATTTTGGCATAAATTCCGATCGGAGTCGATCCCGTCGCAAGTCCAAGCACCGCGTCTGGCTTTCGTTCAATCAGGTCAATAAACAAGTCGGCTGCAAATTTATCAAGCTCTTCTGAGGTTTCGAAAACATGAATCTTCATGGCAATTCCTCCAGGAAAGTTATTGTTTAATCCATTATGATGTAGTTTTAGTTTAATTGATTTCACGAGAATACACAATATTTTTGATTGATAATATCAATTATATGATTGAAATGATCATACTGGAACGGCAGGTGGTCTCAGCTTGCACCCATATCTTCTTACATTGTTCCCAGGCTCGGGCGTTATAGCCTCATGAGAAGCGGAGCTGGACAAATTATGATATGCTAATTGGAAAAGCAGTTGCGAGAATGCTGCGCAGGTATCCTGAGCAATCGGGATGAGAAGGGGAAATCATCGTGACGGATCATAGACGTATCGGTCAAGAAGCGACAGTCTCGCGGAAGGGCGAGCATATACGGATTTGCTTGCAAGAAGACGTAGCGAGCAGAGGCATTCGGACGGGCTTTGAGAGGTACCGTTTCCAACATAACGCACTGCCAGAGCTCAATCTGGCATCGATTCGGATGGATACAACCGCATTTGGCCGGCAGATGCGCACGCCGCTTCTTGTGAGCTCCATGACTGGCGGTACCGATGCAGCAGGCGCAATTAATCGAAGGCTTGCCATTGCGGCAGAAGAACGCGGCTGGGCGATCGGTCTCGGTTCTATGCGCGCAGCCATTGAGGATGAAAATGTGGCAGAGACGTTTCGTATTCGTAAAGAAGCGCCAACGGTGCCTGTTATCGCGAATCTGGGCGCTGTGCAATTAAATTACGGGTTCGGGATCGATGCTTGTCGTCGCGCAGTGGATATGTCAGAAGCGGATGCGCTTGTCCTGCATCTCAATAGTATGCAAGAGCTGTTCCAGCCTGAGGGCAATACGGATTTCAGCGGACTGTTAGAGAAAATCGCAATTATTAGTCGCGACTTGCCAGTGCCAGTTGGGGTTAAGGAGGTTGGCTGGGGAATCGACAGAGCGACGGCTGTAAGGCTCCGAGAGGCTGGCGTCTCCTTTATTGACGCTGCCGGTGCAGGCGGGACCTCATGGAGTCAGGTGGAGAAGTTTCGTACGACGGATCCCGTCATGCGGGAAGCAGCAGAGGCGTTCGCCGACTGGGGAATTCCAACGGCAGACAGCATAGCGGAGCTGCGCGGCGAATTGCCTGGAGGCATCATTATTGCGAGCGGGGGGCTCTTTAATGGTGTCGAAGCCGCCAAGGCGATCGCTTTGGGCGCCGATCTCGCAGGATTTGGGCGTGCGTTGCTGCCGCAAGCGGCAAATGCGGATCAGGAATGGTCCATTGAAGCGCTGCTTGATCAGTTCAGCCGGATTGAATTTGAGTTGAAGGCGGCTATGTTCGGGATTGGAGCAGGCAGCTTAGAAGAGCTGAAGCGGACGGATCGGCTAGTTCGATTAGGCCATAACTAACCCTCGGTCACTGAGGATGATTACAACGAGGAGATTACAATGAGAGACCATACAATCGTAACGGAATTGCCTGACGGATGGAAACGTATTAAAGTGCCGCTTCCGTTCTCGCTTAAGTGGGTGAACAGTTATATCATCCCGGAGGAATCGGGGTATACGATCGTAGATCCGGGTCTCCGCACAGACGAAGCTGTTGAGATCTGGGATGAAACGTTTAAGGACTGCGGAATGGAGTGGCGTGACATCGTTCGAATCGTGCTGACGCATCAACATCCGGATCATTACGGGTTAGCGGGTTATATGCAGCAGAAGAGCGGGGCGCCAGTTCTCATGACCGAGCGTTCGCATCGTTATGCGCGGCGGTTATGGGGCGGCAATCACGAATATGGAGTCGCGTTAAGTGAATTATTTATTTCTCATGGCATGCCGGAAGAATTGATGCTGGAAATAAGGATTAACCTGGATGGATTCGTAGAACGAGTGTCGCCGCAGCCGGAAATTACCTATATGCGGGCAGGAGACAAACTGAACATGAACGGTCGGGATTGGGAGCTGATTGATGCCCCGGGACATGCTTATGGCGCCGTATGTCTATACGATAACAGCAGACGCTGGATCATTTGCGGCGATCAGGTATTGCCGCATATTACGCCTAACATCAGCGTTGTGCCAGGTGAGGAAAGGGATCCGCTCGCGGACTTTCTTCATAACCTAGAGCAACTGGCTCATTATCATGTGGAGTTAGCGCTCCCCGGCCATCGCGATCCGTTCACTGACTTTCGTGGAAGAATAGGCGAGCTGCAGGCGTTCCATGGAAGAAGGCTTGCCGACATGCAAAGCCGCTTGGCGGAAAAGCCGCAGCACGCATTCGAGTTATGCGAGTCATTATTCGGCACACGTCTGAGAACCAATCCGCACAATTTGCGGTTCGCAATGGCAGAGACGCTCGCGCATTTGTTCCATCTAGAGCTGCAAGGCGTAATTACATCCTCAGAGCAGGACGGGTATCGCATATTTGCAGTAGCAGGGACAGCTACTGCCGAAGCTTAACGCTGTCCCGGCATCGCTCGCTCATTAAGAGTCTCGGAATTCCTGCGGCGTTACGCCATATCGTTCTTTGAACACCTTAATGAAATAGCTGGTTTTCTGATAGCCGACCATGGCTGCGATCTCGTAAATTTTGTTTGGCGAGGAGCGCAGTGCATGGGCGGCTTTTTCCATTTTGAGCCTGGATAAGTAGTCGCTGATCCCTTCGCCAGTCTCAAGCTTGTAAACTTTGGACAGGTAAGAAGGATTGAGATAAACATGTTCCGCGATACTTTGGAGCGAAGCCGTATCTAGATTGGACGAAGCATATTCCTGCACTTTCTGAATAATGACGGAGCGGGAATCCTGTGCCCTGCCTGAGATATTTGCGCGGAAGCCGCCAATGATCTCGGTTGTCCATACTTGTAATTGCCTGATGGTATGGAAGTGAGGGCCATTAAGGAGTTGGTTGAATTCCTGACCCATGATGTCTGATAACCACAGCTTGTTCTTGTGTACCGAATAACTTAATGAACTAATAATGGAGAAATATGTCTCCAGAATATGTTCGTGGCTGTCTCCCCATTTGTGCTCCAGCTCGGCGAATATCGCGAGCAGCTTATCTTCAGCGGCGTCCCATTGACCCGCCTCTAGCAGATGGTGGAGAAGCGGCGGCTGATAGAGCTGCGAGAGCGAGCTCGCTTCGGATGTTTCATGTCCTTCTTTGAGCGTATAGAAGAAATCCCGTTCATTCCCGATCCGCTGACGGAAGCTATTAAGCAGCTCCTCATAAATCGCCGAAATATCTACAGGGAACCGAACATCACGACTTGCGGCAAGCGATACGGTACCCTTCAAATATAGCTTCACATAATGCTGAAGATGCGACATTCGTTGTTCTACAGCCAGAAGGTCAAGCACGTCGGCATTGTCCTTAGGGAAGATCAGGAATACACAGTACCCATAGTCATCTCTCATGTACCACAGCTTAAAGCTGTCCGCAAAAATTTCCTCCGCTATGTTGCAGATCGCATATTCGAAGAGAGAGTTATCCGTTTCGCTATGACTGACAAAATAATCCTCCATTCGGAGAAGCATCATGCATACTGGAGATTCGGGTCTAATACCAAGCTCCAGCATGTCGAGTTTATGTTGCCACTCTTGAGCGTTATAACGTTTGCCGTTTAATAAATCACCTAACAGATGACCTCGCACGATTGGCAAATTATCTCTAAGAGTCGCAATCGCGCTTTGATGGGAGCTGACCTCGAGCCAGCGATTCTCCAGTGAGGCGATCGCGAATCGAACGGATTGAAGCAGCTCATCATCATCTACAGGCTTAAGCAAATAATCGCTTGCTTGACTCTTGAGCGCTCGCTGCGCGTATTCGAAGTCATTGTATCCGGATAACAGGATACATTTGACGTGACTCCATTGCGTACGAATGGTCTCGATCAGATCGAGTCCCGAAATACCGGGCATACGAATATCCGAGATGACAATATCGATTGGCGTTTCTTTCATGATACTCAACGCTTCGGTGCCTGAGCCTGCCTGAAAGACGCTGCCAATGCCGATCTCCTCCCACGGCAGCATGGTTGCAAGATCCTCTACCAGATCGGGCTGGTCGTCAACGATAAGCAATTGATACATATTCACGTCCTCCTCCTATCTTCCACATCTATCTGGGCCGAAGTGATTGGCCACCGTAAATGGACGGCGATACCACCATCCGGCTTTCTTCGGAACGTCAAGGACGATCTCTCTCCGAATTGGAACAGCAGACGCTGATTAATGTTCCAAAGTGCGCAACCCGTGTTATCATCAGGCGTTTCTAGGATGCGTTGCTCAAGCGCGTGCAGCTGCTCCTCCGTCATGCCGATTCCGTTATCCGCCACGACAATTTCATGCCAACCATCCGATGTATGACCGGTAATCGTGATTACGCCATCGCCATCGTAACGTTCAATTCCATGGAGAACGGCGTTCTCGACGACCGGCTGCAGCAGCAAGCGCGGAACCTCAAGCGCCAGCATGTCCTCTGGCATATCGATTCTATAGTTCATGTGTTGAATATGGAATCGTTGAATTTCCAGGTAGCTTTCAAGCAATTGAAGCTCCTCGCGCAGCGTTGCAGTCAGCTTCTCGACTCGAGTGGTGTAACGATAATATTTGGCCAGATGCATAGACAGCTTCATGACGGATTCTTTCTTGTCCAGACGGGCAAGGCTGCGAATCAATGCAAAACAATTATAAAGGAAATGAGGATTAATCTGGGATTGCAGCTGCTTCACATTGGCTTCTCTTCGCCGCAGCTCCTCCACATATACTTTGCCAATTAGCCTTTCGGTCTCGGCAGCCATGTCGTTGAAGCGCTCGAATAGATAACCAAACTCGTTCTTCGGATTTACATTGATTCGCGTCGCGTAGTTGCCGTCCTGCAGCCGCTTGACATTACGGATCAACAATCCGATTGGCCGCTGAACGTTGCGATACAGCATGTACGCTGTAAGCAAGCTCATTGCCAGCAACAGGATGACTGAGCCATAGAACAGAATCTGTGTTTTGACGATAGGCTGCATGACACTCTTGAGCGGCGTGTAGTCGACCAGATACCAGTCCAATGTCTCGATGGGAGCGAGCGTGACCAGATAATCGTCGCCAGCGAACTGAACGATATTGTTGCTATGACCAAGCGACATCTCCTCTGATCGCAGCAGCTCAGCAATATTAGCCACCATAGGCGCATCTGAGCTGCTGTTCAGGATGCTGTCACCTTCCATGCTCATTAGGAAAGGATCGCCTTTGCCTGTTTGCTTGAAGGCGTCCAAATCTTTAATAATATGTTCTTCCGGGAATGAAATCTCGACGATAATGCCTGCTTGATCGAGATTCGTAATTTTGCTTGCCGGCTTGACGATATGGCGGATAAAGCGCATCTGCTTGAAGCTCTGCGTGGTAATCTCTTCATACTTCCATTTCGGGGCCAGCAGTTTTTTGACCGTATCGAGATCGTAGCTAAGATAAGTGTTTGTCGATACGAACTGCTTATTCTCCGGCGAGTAGATGCTGTACTGCGTATCCCAGCGCTGGGATACGTTAAGCAGCCGCAGCCGCTCCATGATACGCAGCCGCTCGGAGTTGCGCTCGTATGCGCTTTCAAGCAGATGCAGCGTCTGCATTTGCTGGATGTGGATATCCTCACTGAGCAGGAAGCCTAGCGATGATAGTGTAGTGACGCTGCGATTGATTTCGTTCGCCAAGTAAGTGGTGTCCTTTTGCTTCAGCGACTGCATCTCGTCTTCGATGACGTTTACGCTTGTCTGCGTTGATAGCGTATACAACAAGATGATCGGAATCAATAAGAGAACGATTAGAGTGATGATTTTGGCAAAAGTGTTCTCGCGTAAGCGCATGGCAATCCCTCTCTGTTTGAGACATATATAGAAAATCGAATCGGAATGAAAGATACATGTCATAATTTGTGATCTCGTTGAACATCCTCAACAAAATGGCATCCTTCTAAAAATCGCGGCATATAGCGCGTGCCGCTCGACTGATAAAATAAATCATACAGGAGCGGAGAGAAAAAACAATCCAAATTTTTGGAAGGGAGCAATTTCAGTGGAAAGTGCGATGAACAACGAACCGCTGCAGAATACCAAACGGGGGATACAAAAAGAACAACAGAAGCGGGTAAAAGAAAAGCTAAGTCGCACTTGGCCGTTGCATCTCATGCTGCTTCCAGCGACGATCGTAACGTTAATATTCGCTTATGTCCCGATGGGCGGCCTCATTATGGCATTTCAGGATTTTAAGCCGTACGACGGCATGTTCGGCTCCAAATTCATCGGACTAGAGCATTTCCGTTTCATGTTCGAGTATCCCGACAGCAAGCAGGTCATTTGGAACACGCTGATCATATCCAGTTTAAAAATCGTATTTGGTCTTATCGTTCCATTCGTATTCGCAATCTTGCTTAACGAAGTCCGGAAGATGTTTTTTAAGCGCGTTGTGCAAACGCTCGTCTATCTTCCCCACTTTATCTCATGGGTTATTCTTGGTGCGATACTCACGGATATGTTAGGCAGTAAAGGGATCGTCAACACGACATTAACGGCGATGGGCTTTGATTCGATCTTCTGGCTCGGCGACGGAGACTGGTTCCGGTTCACGGTCGTGGTCAGCGATATCTGGCAAAACTTTGGCTTTAATACGATCGTTTTCCTGGCTGCACTGTCAGGCGTTAATCCATCATTGTACGAAGCGGCGGAAGTGGATGGAGCCAATCGCTGGAAGCAGACGATCCACATCACCATGCCAGCGATGATTCCGATTGCGGTTGTGGTAGGCACATTGTCACTCGGCAATATTCTTAACGGAGGTTTCGACCAAATTTTCAACCTGTACAACTCGCTCGTCTACGACAAAGGCGATATCATCGATACCTTCGTTTATCGGACGGCCATTCTGAACGGACAATACAGCTTTGGTACAGCGGTTGGACTCTTCAAGTCACTGATCGGTCTTATCCTGATCGTATTTTCTTACCGCATGGCCCACAAATACGCTGGATATCGAATCTTTTGACAAGGAGGGTGGAAGAACATGTATCATAAATCAAACGGTTACAGATTATTTTCGATATTCAATTACACACTGCTCGCACTAATATGTATAACCTGCGTGCTGCCGCTTATTCATATTTTGGCTGTCAGCTTCAGTGCCAGCGCGCCGGCTAACTCCAATCTCGTAGGCCTGACGCCGATTGGCTTCAACTTCGAAGCCTACACCAAGACGCTGAACAATGATAACTTCCACAATGCGCTTCTTATGGGGTTGGAGCGGACGGCGCTCGGAACGGCGGTCGGCATGTCGCTCATGTTGCTCGCTGCTTATGCCTTGTCGAAGGACGGACGAGGCTTCAACAGTCGGTCGATCTACGTATGGTTTTTCTTATTCACAATGCTTTTCAGCGGCGGGATCGTACCGTCCTACATGTTGATTCGTAATCTGGATTTGATGAACTCGATCTGGGCATTGGTATGGCCGCTTGCGATTAACGTCTTTAACATGGTGCTGCTGATGAACTTCTTCCGCGCAGTGCCGAAGGAGCTTGAAGAGGCATCTCTCATCGACGGAGCCGGACATTTCCGTACACTTTTTAGCATCTACCTGCCGATATCGATGCCGGCGATTGCTACAATTTCGTTATTCACGATGGTCATGCATTGGAATTCGTGGTTTGATGGTTTACTCTATATTTCGGACTATCGCAAATATCCGTTGTCGACGTTCCTCCAGACGATTATCGTTCAGCAGGATTTCAACAAAATTAATCCAGATGTGAATGAGCTGAAAAACATCTCGCAACGAACAGTTAAGTCCGCCCAGATCTTTATCGGCACGCTGCCGATCTTGCTCGTGTACCCGTTTCTGCAACGTTATTTCGTCAAAGGCATCATTTTGGGAGCGGTCAAAGAATAGGCGACAAAATGGCATCAATGACAAAAAAGTGGTCTTTCAAGGTTGTGAAAGCGGTATTATGATTAAATTATAACGATATAGAAATTATCGTTATTTATAACATTATTTAACTTACAGGGGGTAGCAGTATGAAGAAGTGGGTATCAACGTTGCTCGTGCTTACATTTGCAGCATCCATTGCAGCATGCTCTGGAAACAACAATGGCGGCAATGAAGGCAGCACAGCAACAAACAAACCTAGCGACAATGGCGGTCAAGCTACTAGCACAGCGGAGGAGAACGGATTTGCAGACGGCAAATATACGACGCCGATTACACTGACGACTGTATGGGGCCTGAATGAGAACGGCGCGATCTTCAAGGATGGCGAATCGATCGAAAACAATATTCTAACCCAAACGATCAAAGAACGTCTTGGCATCGAAATCAAATATAACTGGGTTGTAACGAACACAAATGATGCTTACAAAACGAAGCTGCGCCTGATGCTCTCCTCCGGTGAGAAAATGCCGGATGTCGTTGCTTACCGCGGCGACTTGGAAACGGTTAATATGTTAATCGACTCTGGACAATTCATGCCAGTCGGCGAATTAGTGGATCAGTACGCAAACGATATTTACAAAGAAGGTCTGGAGCTTGATCCGGCGATCTGGCTGCCGATTACTCGCGATGGCAACAAGATGGCGCTTCCGATTCTGGACTACGCATATAACGGCGACCATGTCATGTGGGTCCGTCAAGACTGGCTGGACAATGTTGGGCTGAAAGCACCAACGAATATCGCTGAGCTGGAGACTGTTATGGACGCATTCGTCAATGGCGATCCAGACAAGGACGGCAATAAAAATACAATCGGACTTGCAACAGGCTTCAAAAACGGCTTCAACAACTGGATGACGGATATCGGCTTCGTTTTTGGTGCTTATGGCACGATGCCTGGCCAATGGAACCTGAACGCAGAAGGTAAGCTCGAGCATGGCTCCGTGAACCCTGCTGCTAAGGATGCGCTTGGAAAGCTGAAAGAGTGGATGGATAAAGGCTACATTTCGCAAGATTCCGCGTTGTATGATGAGTCTGCAGGCTCCGAGCTCTTCACGAAAGGCGAAGCAGGCATTATGTTCGGACCGAACTGGCTGCCAGCATGGCCGTTCCCGGATCTGAAGACTAACGTGCCAAGTGCGACGTTCAAAGCTTACCCTGTACCAGCAGGCAACGATGGCAAAATTGGTTCAGCCGGCGGCAACCCGCCATCGAACGGCTACCTCTTCATTAATAAAGATGCGAAGAACCCGGAAGCTGTCCTTCATTATTACAACTGGTTCTTCGAAAACACGGCGAACCCGCAGCCGGACAGCGAATTCGCAAACGGCTTCAAAGAAGGATATGATTACGCACTGTTGCCGGATGGCAGCTTGACGGCGGATATCGCCAAGTATCCTGAGCTGTTCCCTGGCCTCAAGGACAAAGCAGCACCACCGCTGTTCTACTCACTGACATACGAAGGCGCTCGTATTCCTAGTCTGTATGCCGACACGCACATCAAGCTTGCAAGCGGCGCTGCTGCAGAAACGCCATACGAGAAACAAGAGTTTAATACACGTACCAAAGAAAATACAGACGCTATGAAAGTTGTCGTCGATCAGAAGGATATTCGGATGAAAAACTATTACATGGGTCCATTGACCGAAACCATGCAAAGCAAGAACGAGCTTCTGAACAAGCTGCTCAACGAAACCTTCAGCAAAATCATCTACGGTCAACAACCGCTTGATTCGTTCGACACGATGGTTGAGAACTGGAACAAGTCGGGCGGCGAGCAAATTACGAAAGAAGTTAACGAATGGTATGATAAAGCGAAATAAAACCAACACGAAGTAATGATTCAAATGAACTAGAAGCTTACATCCAAGCAGCCTGCCATCTTAGCGTTTCTTTACCGGACTTTAAGGGGCAGGCTGCTTTTCCTATGTCTATGAAAGCGTAATCAAATTAGATTCGTTGGAAAAGGAGAACTGGAATGTACAAAAAAATCCGAAATAAGTGGTTGATTTGGTTGTTGATTGTAACCGTGGCATGCAGCATGATCCCGGCTCAAGCTTCGGCTGACACGGCTGCTCCAGTGGCAATTGCAAAGACGGGAAAGGCCTGGGGAGAAGAGCTCATGAGAGATTGGATCGCGAAGGGTTTGCTCTCCGGCTTCCCCGATGGGTCATTACGTCCCGACGAATCCGTCACGAGAGCGCAGTTCGCCAAGCTGCTCCATACGATATTCCGGTACATAGCCGATGATTCGAAGGAGTTTACTGATGTCTCAGACGGTGCGTGGTATGCGGAGGATGTCATGTCCGCTGCGGCGGCGGGCGTTATCGCGGGATATCCGAGCGGCGAGTTTAAACCAAATGAGCCGATTACACGTCAAGATGCAGCCAAGCTCCTCGACGCGGCGTTCCAGCTTAGATCCATGGCGACAAAGTCGGCAGGCACTGGATTGGTTGGTTTCAGCGACGCAGCCGCAGTTCAAGACTACGCGAGAGGGGCGCTCACCCGATTAGTTGATGAAGGTTATTTGAGCGGTTATCCGGATGGTACGCTGCGCCCGCAGCAAGCCATGAACCGCGTTGATGCGGTATCGCTGCTTGCGGCTCTGGCCGGTGAAACGATTGGTCGTTCCGGTACCTTCCGTGATGTTTCTTATGCAGGCAACGTGCTGATCCAGACGAGCGGCGTGAAGCTCGTAGGTTCGAATATCGCTGGCCATGCGTATATAGCACCTGGCGTCGGCGAAGGAGAGGTAATATTCGAGGATACTACAATTGAAGGAATGTTGTTTGTTATGGGGGGCGGCATACATAGTATCCACCTCAATGGCTCCGACGCCAATCATATTCATGTGAACAAACAACAGGGACCGGTTCGCATCGTGATCGGCTCCGGCTCGAATGTCGATTCGCTTGATGTAGAGAGCGAAGCGATCATCGAAGTACTGGATGGAGCGAATGTGGAGGAGCTGAATTTCCGCGAGGGAGCCGAAGGGAGCGAGCTTCGTCAACGTGGCGGCACGATCGGCGGAATCACCAATAACGCTGGTGTACCAATCGGCGGCGGCAGTGGAACGGCGATTCCGCAACCTACGCCAATCGTGACAGCTGGACCGGGTACGGGATCACCGGAACCTACGGTGGAGCCGTCCCCGAGCCCGACCGTAAGCCCAACGACAGCGCCGGCCAAAACGTGGAAGCTCGTATGGAACGATGAGTTCGACCGATCCGGAGATCATTTGGACAGTAACGGAATCGATTTGGACAAATGGGGATATCAGCTCGGTACGGGCTCGCAGTATGGGCTGGACGGCTGGGGCAATCTGGAGGAGCAATATTATCTGAAGGACAATCTGTATGTCGATCCTGATAGCGGGATGCTTAAAATCACTGCCAAGAAGGAAAGTCACGAAGGGAAGCCATATACGTCGGGCAGAATCTATACGGAGCCGACCTTTAGCCAGACGTACGGCAAATTCGAAGCCAAGATGAAGCTTCCCGTTGGGGATGGCATCTGGCCAGCCTTCTGGATGATGCCGAAGGATAGCAAGTATGGGGGCTGGGCAGCATCTGGTGAGCTCGATATTATGGAAGCGAGAGGACGCTTGCCGCAAGAAGTGGGAGGCACGATCCACTATGGCCGCAGCGCGCCGAATAACAAAGCAACAGGAGACGAATACCACTTTCCGGAAGGAGAAGACATAACAGGTTTCCACACGTATGGAGTCGAATGGGAGCCGGGAGAAATCCGCTGGTATGTCGACGGCGAGCTCTATCAAACCTTAAATAACTGGGATAGCTGGGGGACGGGATTGCCGGCCAAATATGCCTATCCGGCTCCGTTCGATGAACCGTTCTGCATGATTATGAACCTAGCCATTGGAGGCAACTATGACGGTGGACGTAAGCCGGCGGATAGTGATTTGCCTGCCGAGATGATTGTGGATTATGTTCGTGTTTACGAGCCGGACGGCTGGTCCTACAGCATACCGAATGAGCCTGTTTTCCATGAAGAGCCTTATCCTGAAGGATATAAGACTCCAATCGATGGTAATTTTGTATACGACACATCGTTCACTCAACCCATTAAGGAAGTGGCATCTTCTGGCGTAACACTGAATGAAGACTATTGGAACTTCGTTCATGTAGACACATTCGGAGGCGATGGAGAGATTGCGATTGAGAACATCGGTGGTGTTCCATTCGCCAAGAGTGAAATTACGAACGGCGGAAGCCAGAACTACTCCGTTCAGCTCATTCAGAACGTTTCACTTGGCAAAGGTAGATGGTACAAGCTGACGTTTGACGCACTGACCAGCGATAATCGGTTCATATCTGCGAAGTTTGGCGGCGGGGAGTCGCGAGGATGGGCGACATATTCGGATAATCAAAGCTTTAGTCTATCTGATACGGCACAATCGTACGAGATGGTCTTCCAGATGACCGCCAATTCCGATAACTTGGCCCGTCTAGAATTTAATTTGGGTCTCAGCACGAAGCCGGTATGGATCGGCAATGTTAGGCTGGAGGAGACGGAGGCGAGTGATCCGTATAAGGAAAACGATCCCAAGACACCTCTCGCGGACGGCAATCATGTGTACAATGGAACCTTTGATCTAGGTCGTACGGACAGATTGACGTATTGGTCCTTCGAAGCGGTTAATGGGGCGTCTGCACAGGCAATGGTAGATTCCAGCGATCGCGATTTGTCCGTGGCTATCACAGATGGAGGAGAAGCAGGCGACATTGTACTTAGGCAGAATGGTATTGAGCTGGTCGAAGGAAACGACTACCGGCTAACGTTCCGCGCGGCAACCGATGAGGTTCGAACGATTAGCCTACAATTAAAGGCAGCAGGCTCTGAGGTATACGCAGAGGAGCAAATCGAAATTTCGCCAGGCGAAATCAGCGAATATACGGTTGACTTCCGGATGAATGGGGCGACGAATCGCCAGGGAATTCTTGCATTTTTGTTAGGAGGATCGTCTGGCAGCATCACACTCGATGATATCAAGCTTGTGAGTCTAACCAATGATTTGCCGCTTGAGAATCAATTCGTACTCAAAAACGGGGATTTCTCGAATGGAAAGCTATTCTGGAGCGAGCATGTTCAAGGACGTTACGATAACTGGGATCATGCAACGGCGTTCACCGTTCAAGACGGGGCGATGAAAGTATTTGTTTCGAGTACGGGTAACAATGCGTGGGATGTCATGCTGATGCAGAACGACTTCCAATTAAAGACGGCACAGACGTATATAGTGACAGTGGATGCTCGATCTTCGGTCGACCGCGAAACGGAGCTGGTGATCGACTCCGGATCTACGCGTCTATTGTCGGAGCGTGTAGCTCTGACGAGTGACTGGCAGACGTTCGCCTACGAATTGCCTGTAACGGCAGACGTAACGGCATCCTTTAAGATGCTGCTAGGCGAGCTGGAGAATGCGGCTGCAATCGGTTCACATGATGTGTTTGTCGATAACGTAAAGGTGGAAGTAAAAGGAGCGAGAGAGGCGGCTTTCTTGGCGGTCAATGGCTCGTTTGACGATGGATTGACAGGCTGGATCGCCCATGTGCAAGGTGTATACGACGGACCTTCGGAAGCAACGATTGCCGGCGATCATGGAGCATTGACGGCATCCATTACGCATGCGGGAGATATGGCTTGGCATGTGCAAGCTCTGCAAAGCGCGGTGGAATTAAAACGAAACCAAACCTACATCGTCTCGTTTGACGCGAGATCAACCTTGCCAAGATCCATTGAGGTAATTGCGGAGAATGCGTCGTATACCCGTTTCCTTAATGAGGTTGTAAAGCTGGAGGACTTCACCCAATCCTATGCATATGAATTCACGATGGGAGCGGATGAAGCCACGAGCTTGAAGTTTTTGCTCGGGAAGGTTGGGGACCTGGACGTGACGAGCGATCATCACATTTATATCGATAATGTGAGATTCGAGGTGAAGGGAGCCAAAGAAGCGACAGGAGAGAAAGTGAGTACAGGCAACGATATTAGGCTGCCTAATCCGCCGATCCTTTCGCCGGACGTTACTCATAATCTCGTGGATTCGCCTTTGTCCTTGACGTTCTTGGACCAGCCGGCTTGGCGCAGCTCCATTTACGAGGTTATGGTGAACGGCGTGTCGCTGGCTGGATCGGCGTACAATACCGAGTCGGGGGTACTGACGCTTGAAGCAAGAGCAATTGGAGCTGCTGGTGTTTATGTTATAACGATAAAAGCCGCAGGCTTTGAGCCGGCTTCGGTTACACAAGAGGTATTGGGCGAAGAGATGTGGACGCTCGTCTGGAACGACGAGTTTGACGGCACGGGCTCGCAGCTGGACGACAATGGTGTCGATCTGTCCAAGTGGGCTTACCAGCAAGGTACGGGCAGTGATTACGGGCTCGACAGCTGGGGTAACAACGAACTGCAATATTATAAGAAGGAAAATATAAAGGTCGAAGGCGGCAGCCTGCTCCTTGAAGCGAAACCTGAGAGCTATGGAGGCAAAACCTATACTTCCGGCAGACTATGGACTTCGCCTACCTTCGGCAAGGCATACGGCAAGTTCGAGGCACGCATGAAGCTGCCGGCCGGTCAAGGACTATGGCCCGCGTTCTGGCTTATGCCGAGAGATACCGAATATGGCGGATGGGCATCGTCAGGCGAGATCGATATTATGGAAGCGAGAGGTCGGCTGCCGGAGACGGTAGACGGTACGATTCATTACGGCAAGGGTTCTCCAAATAATAAGGCAACGGGCTCGCATTACGAGTTTCCAGAAGGCGAGGATTTCACCGGTTTTCATACCTATTCGCTGGAGTGGGAGCCGGGGGAGCTAAGATGGTATGTGGACGGCAATCTCTATCAGACCATCAATGATTGGCATAGCTGGGGTGCGGGACAGCCTGACAAATATGCATTCCCGGCGCCATTTGACAAAGAGTTTTATATCATCATGAATCTGGCTGTTGGGGGCAATTACGACGGTGGTCGCCTCCCCGACACGAATACGTTCCCTGCGACTATGGAGGTCGACTATGTAAGAGTATTCGATTTGACTGGCCGTCCTTACAATGAACCGGTTGAGCCGGAGCTTGTACCGGACGAATTCCCAGATGGCGGTAAAGCAGCCTTAGGCGGAAGCTTTATTTATGACATCGGTTATGAAGAAGGCATCCAAGATGTGACCGACGCAACGCCGGATATGGACCCCGTCTATTGGAATTTCCTGCATGATAATCAATTTGGGGGCTCCGGCACGGCCAGCGTCGATACGATCGACAGCATCAAGTTCGCGAAGCTGGATCTAACTGCAGGCGGCAATGCCAATTACGCCTTGCAGCTCATCCAATATTTGACGCTTGTCAAAGGAAAGGCCTATAAGTTGACCTTTGATGCTAAAGCATCGGCGAGCCGGAGCATGAGCATGAAATTCGGCGGTGATGCAAGCAGCAACTGGGCGATCTATTCGGATAATTTTGACGCCGGGTTAACGGAGGAGCTTCAATCTTACGAATATCGGTTCTTGATGACCGGCGACACGAATGCGGTAGCCCGGCTCGAATTTAATGTAGGGCAGAATACGGCGGATGTCTGGATCGGCAATGTCAGAGTCGAAGAGATCGATATGGTAAGCACACCTGATGATCCAAAGCTGCCGATGGACAACGGCAATCATGTATATAACGGATCGTTTGATCTCGGTACGATGGATCGTATGAAATATTGGCATGTCTTGCTGTCTGGGGAAGCGGAGGCGGAGCTGTTTGTCTTGCCAGATGAACGATATTTGACGGCTGATATTGTCAATGGCGGGGAGCAAACGTCAGACATCATCCTGAAACAAAAGGGGATCGGGCTGCTCCAGAATGACACCTATAAGCTTACGCTGGATGGATGGGCGGACGATGCTAGAGCCATTGAGGTTCGATTAACAGGGAAGGATGGGACGCTCTATGCCGGACCGTTCACGACTCAGCTAGGTACGGAGCGTGAAAGCATCGAAGTCGCTGTGTTCGATATGCCAGCCGGCGTTACGGATCGAGAAGCGCAGCTGGATATTCTGATCGGCGGCTCTGCAGCGCACGTATATCTGGATGATATAAGTCTCGTTAGAACCTCTAATCGCAATGTTGATTTCTCTGGAATCGATTTATATCCGGTGAAGAACGGAGAATTCTACTTCGGTCTCGACGGTTGGGAGCCGTTCACGCAAGGGGGAGCGGCAACGTTCTCCGGAGCCGGGGGAGAAGCTGTCATTGATGTAACGAATGTGGGGTCTGCAGGTTGGAACATCATGCTGAATCAATCCAATCTGCAACTGGCAGGTGGCCTCTCCTACGTACTTTCATTCGAAGCCTCGTCCAGCGTGGATCGGGACATCGAGGTGTCGTTAGAGAACGCAGGTTACGTTCGCCGTTTCTTCTCGGGGTCGCTCCCGCTTAATGAAGAGAAGCAACGCTTCGAATACACATTCCGGATACCGGCAGATGAAATCCTCGCGCTGAAGATCATGACGGGCAAGACGGCGCAAAGCCCATCAGGCGCTCATGAGGTGAAGATCGATAATGTTCGGCTCGCTGTGCAATACGCACCGCTGTTGCAGCCGGCCACGGTTCTTGCCGACACATCGGAGAACCGGATCGGCATGTCGGTAACATTGCCTTATTCGCCAACTGCTGGCTGGGCGGATGCGATTACGGAAATTACCCTAAATGGTTTGACTCTGAGTACGGACCTCTATTCGATTGCGGATGGCGCTTTGGTTATTGCGGCGGATGTTTTTGATCAAGAAGGCATATATGACATTGTGATTGCCGCTGATGGATTCGCAGAGGTTGTTGTTCATCAGCAGATGTTGGCGGGAGACGGTAATCTAGTGCTTAACGGCGGTATGGAGCAGGGACTTGCGAACTGGGATTCATGGGAAGGAGAAGGCGGTGACTCTACCATTACAGTTCAGGATGGAGCGGCGCAAGCGGTCATCCATTGGCATGGCGGCATGCACCCGACCTGGAATGTTCCTGTAGGCTGGTCTACTCAGTTTACTCAGACCGGAATCAAGCTTGAGGCTGGCCAAACGTATGAGCTTAGCTTTAACGCCTGGTCAACGGCGCAACGACCGATCGTAACGGAGCTTGGCGGTTATAACAACAATCAATCCGTCATATTCGGTTTGACGACTAATGCGTCGGATGTACACAAGACGACGCTTCGTCCTACAGGTGATATTCAATTGTCTCTGAAGTTTTTGCTCGGTAACGTGATAAGCGGGGCGCTTGTGACGCCGGATGCCGAGCATACCGTCTTTATTGATAACGTCGCGATCAAGGAAGTGAAGTCTCCGCCAGCACTGACGGCCGACTCCACGGATAATAAGCTTGGACAGCCGATCACCCTTCAATTTGCGGATAATGCTGAATGGAGGAGCGCAGTAACTGCGGTGCTTATCAATGACGTTGTAGCGTCTATGGATAATGTGACGTTAGAAGCGGGCAACCTGACATTGGCTGCGGAGCTGTTCCCGTCGACCGGCACATACGCGATCACGATTGAAGCTCCGGGTTACGGAGTGAACAGCGTGCAGCAGAAGGTGTTGACTGCCGCGCCTAACATCGGTCTCGCGCGTGCATCCAGCGCAGCCGCGTCAAGTGCGAACGGCACAGGCGGAGCAGCTTCCCGCGCTTTCGACGGCAATGCGGGCACGCGCTGGGAATCTGTTGCTGGAGTGGATCCACAGTGGCTTGCGATCGATCTCGGCGGTGTGTACACGCTTGATGCAGTGCTGCTCGAGTGGGAAGGCGCTTATGCGAAGTCGTATAAGCTGCAAATTTCGGATGAGGCTGCCCCTGGTGAGGGTGACTGGACGGATGTATTCTCTGAGTCTAACGGAAATGGCGGCCTAGATGAAATTACATTGCATGGCGAAGAAGCTAGACATGTGCGGATGTACGGCACCACTCGCGGTACAACATGGGGATATTCGTTATGGGAGTTCGCCATTTACGGCACGTTGGTTGGCGGAGGAGGAACGGAGCCGGGAGATGGCGATGGCGATGGCGATGGCGGTACAGAGCCGACCTCCACTAATCTGGCACTAGGCAGAACGGTTGTGGCATCCAGTGTTAATCCGGTATTCCCCGCCGCGAATGTGACGGATGGAAACGATGGAACGCGCTGGGAATCCGACTGGGCTCAGAACCAGTTGTCTCCATATGCGGCAGAATGGGTATACATCGATCTTGGCAGTACACAATCATTCTCCCGACTCGTACTAACCTGGGAGCGCGCATACGGCAAGTCGTTTGAAGTCCAAACAGCGTCCGCATCCGCTAACGATCTAGGCGCTGAGAGTGATGAATGGGTAACGGTGTTCTCGGCGAGCCGGGCACTTGGCGATAGTGAGCTGAAGGAAACCGTTACGCTGGAGCAGGCGGCATCAGGACGTTATGTCCGCATCCGGATTACGGATAAAGGATTCCCGCCGTATGGTCCCTCCTTATTCGAAGTTGAGATTTATTCGAGCTAGTTGCTCGCAGCAGGTATCGTAACAGCATGAAGTGATCGTCCTGCCCCTCTCGGTGATATTGATCTGGGAGGGGATTTTTGTGCGTTGCGAGAGTAGTTTGTTCGGCGTACCAATTGAGCTCCATAGCCAACATGATGGTGGGACTAACTAGCTCGCCCTTAACTAGCCTATGCCTGTCCAACTTGTCGTTTCCGCCGACATAACCGCCCAAAAAAAAGTTTTGGCTTTAGCTCAGAGCTACATTGTTCAAGCGAGTTTGTTTGTATTTTGCAGCAACTTCAATATAAAACTAATTAGGTCATAAGTGATGTATTAAATAAAAATATATGACTAATATATTGCGTCATATATAAATATATGATACATATTAAATAACTACCACAGATGAACGAGACGAGATTAGCAAATAGGTTGGCTGGTGCCCCGCACGTAGTTGCGGCCCATTTCACACGAAACACCTCGGCACGGCACGACAAAAAGAACGAGCTTGGTACACACGGGTACCGGGTACACGTCCACACACAATCAGGATGAGGAGAGAGTAACAATGGAGAGAGAGCTTGCGCTAGAGATTGTCAGAGTAACGGAGTTGGCGGCATTGGCTTCGGCGCCTTGGATGGGGCGAGGGGATAAGAATGGTGCAGACGGAGCCGCCACTTCAGCGATGCGGACGATGTTCGACTCCGTATCGATAAGGGGGACGGTCGTGATCGGCGAAGGTGAGATGGACGAGGCGCCGATGTTATATATTGGCGAAGAGGTAGGGAGTCTGAACGGGCCCGAGGTTGACGTTGCGGTGGATCCGCTAGAGGGAACCGAAATTGTAGCCAAAGGGCTTAATAATGCGATGTCCGTTATTGCGGTCGCAGGTAAGGGACAGCTTCTGCACGCGCCGGACATGTATATGGAGAAGCTTGCATATGGGCCTACGCTGGTTGGTAAGCTGAGCATTACAGATCCCTTAGAGGAGACATTGACAAAGGCGGCGGAAGCTCTGGGCAAAAAAGCGTCAGAATTAACCGTCATGATCCTTGATCGAACGCGTCATGAAACATTGATTAAAGTGCTCCGCAAAGTCGGAGTTCGAATCAAATTCCTGTCCGACGGTGACGTAGCCGGGGCAATGGCGCCAGCCTTTCCCGAGGCGGGGATCGATCTATATGTAGGCTCAGGCGGGGCTCCCGAAGGCGTACTTGCTGCAGCTGCGCTCAAATGTATGGGAGGAGAGCTTCAAGGCCGATTAATGCCGGCAGATGCCGCCGAATACGACCGATGTATTGCGATGGGCATCACCGAGCCATACAAAGTTTTAACCATGGACGATATGGTCGGAACAGAGGATGTTATATTCGCAGCTACCGGTGTTACGCCCGGAGAGTTTCTTGGCGGCGTACGCTATTTTCCGGATGAGAGAGCGGAAACTCACTCTATCGTGATGCGCGCCAAAACCAAAACGATCCGCTTCATCAAATCCATCCACTATCTTCCCAACAAGGCGCTTCTACAAATCGCAGATTAACGAGTAATTGAAAAGCGGAATGTCCCCGTGCTGCAAGCACGGTGGAACATTCCGCTTTATTTGATTGCTGATAGATGATGAGTTCGCTACGCTACTAATCCAGAGGTGGAGTCGTGACGTTTTCGCGTTCAGCCTGTTTGCGGTGGGCGATGCGGCTAGCGGCCGAAGCAGCGATTGCCCCTACGATATCGTCTAGAAACGTATGGATTTCTCCGCTTGTTTTGCTATTGAGACGTACCAGGATGCCGGGTTTTACTTTGTCGATATACCCGAAGTTGGTAAACCCAATGCTGCCATAAACGTTGACGATCGATAGGGCCAATATCTCGTCACAGCCGTATAATCCTTCATCGTGCTGAATCATGTCTTGCAGCGGCGGCAGCAGCTTGCCCTCTTCGGCAAGCATGTCAAGCTGGATGCCGGTCAAGACCGCGTTCTGCACCTCGCGTTTCGACAATACGGCGTCTACATGTATGATACATTCTTCCATTGTCAGCTCGGGGAAATAGTCCTTTTGCAAAAATAGAACGAGTTCCGCGATTTCGAGTTTGGTAATGCCTCTTTTCTCCAACCACTCCTCAGTTGCGTGCGCGACTTTCTGGCTATTCAGACTATACTTTGCTGGATTACTCATCTTCTTTGTACCCCCTCATGATTTTGTGGACAAAACTGGTCTAAAAAAGGGAAGGGCTCGTATACATAGTACTACAAATGATGAGTTGTACAAAGTTAAGCAGGCCATTTTCCATTGGGGAGGAATTATAATCATGGTTCAAAAAAGATGGATTCGCCATACCGCATTCACGGCTGTTCTCGTATTACCGGTACTGACCGCAGGCTGTGGGTTGTTCTCGCAGCAGACAAGCAAGTCGATTGATCCGCCGCCGTCTCAAGTCGAGGAAACAGAAGGCGAGCCGACCGGACAGGTTT
Source organism: Paenibacillus sp. strain BS8-2 (assembly GCF_054483835.1). Lineage (NCBI taxonomy): Bacteria > Bacillati > Bacillota > Bacilli > Caryophanales > Paenibacillaceae > Paenibacillus > Paenibacillus sp. strain BS8-2. Next base: position 5,820,186 of record NZ_CM137010.1, on the reverse strand, counting down.
CTCCTGACGGACAAGCGGGAGGCACTAGCCTTACGGTATATCTGAAAGACCGCAACGGCTATTTGGCGCCGGTCTCGATCCCGCTTACTTATGGTGAAGATGAGCTGCCGGGGCAAAGAGCATTAGAGATCATGGTGGATGGGGGCACGTATGCATCCATATTGCCAGAGGACTTCCGTGCTTTGATCCCGCAAGGGACACAAATTCAGTCGTATACGTATGACAAAGAGCAACGAATCGCAAAAGTAGATTTCTCCGAGCCGTTTGTCAATTACAACGCAGCGGACGAGCGTGATATCGTCGAAGCGATCACATGGACGCTAACGGCAATGAGCGGCGTCGAAGGCGTTGAGCTGTCCGTACAGGGAGAACCGCTTACCGAGATGCCGGTGGCAAATTACCCGATCGACGGCAAGCTTACGCGGGCAATCGGTATCAATATCGAAGCGGCGGATGGCGTTGATATCGCCAACTCGTCGCCAGTCACACTTTATTTCTCGTCAGAAACGATGAACGAAGAACCGTATTACGTCCCAGTCACTCGACTAATCTCCCGTTCGGACTCTCCTGCGTTAGCGGCGATGGACGAATTGATTGCGGGTCCTTTGGACAAAAAATCGCTGAACAGCGTCTTGTTGCCAGATGTTGAAGTATCGAGTATCGAGGAGAAGGATGGTGTCGTAATCGTCGATCTCGAGGATTCGGCTTACGAGACAGGACATCAGCTGCCGGCAGAAATGCTGGAAGCCGTCGTACTTTCCATAACAGAAACAACTGGTGAATCGCTCGTTCAAATCCGAATCAACAGCGACAGTGAGCTGATCGATTCTAACAACACGGATTACAGCGTCCCGGTAGGTAGACCTCATCACGTTAACGCTTTGAAATCGTAACATAAGCAATCGCAGTAAGGGCGGACACCGCGGCAACGCGGGTTCGTCCTTTCTTGCATTGCAGTTGTAAGATGCAATTGCACGGCTACTTTGTTAAAATAGGAACGACCCTAACGACACGGTCGGAGACGGAAAACAGTTCAGGAGGCATACATATGATAAGAAATGACGGTCGGCAACCGAATGAGCTTCGTTCGGTCACGATAACGGCAAATGTAAATAAACATGCAGAAGGTTCGGTTATGATTGAATTCGGCGATACGAAGGTCATCTGTACCGCAAGCGTTGAGGAACGTGTGCCGCCCTTTATGAAAGGGCAGGGCAAGGGCTGGATTAACGCAGAATACGCCATGCTGCCGCGTGCGACGCATTCCCGCAACCAGCGCGAATCGGCGAAAGGCAAGCTGACGGGCCGGACAATGGAGATCCAGCGCCTGATCGGGAGAGCACTACGATCCGTTGTTGACTTGCAAGCGCTGGGCGAACGGACGATTACACTCGACTGTGATGTCATCCAGGCCGATGGCGGCACCAGAACCACATCGATTACGGGCGCCTTTGTCGCATTGGCGATCGCATTAGACAAGTTGTCCGCGAATACTAATTTCACCAAATTCCCGATCCGGGATTTCCTTGCATCCGTTAGCGTTGGCATTGTGGGAGACAAGGCGCTGCTCGATCTGAATTACGAAGAGGATTCCAAAGCGAAGGTCGACATGAACGTGGTGATGACGGGCAATGGACGTTTCGTGGAGGTGCAGGGGACAGGTGAGGAAGCCACGTTCTCTCGCGAAGAGTTGAACGAGCTGTTGGCGCTTGCCGAGGGCGGCATCAATGAGCTGTTCGCCAAGCAGCGCGAGGCCCTCGGACATATCGCGGATAGAATCGGAGGGTAAATCCATGGCTGACAATGAACATGCCGTTGGTGCCGAGGCAGCCCTTACAAGTCAAGTCATCGTAGTCGCAACCAAGAATAACGGCAAGGTCAAGGAATTTGCGCATGCGCTGGACAAGCTTGGCAAGGCGGTAGTCAGCCTGCATGACTATCCGGAGATTCCGGATATCGTGGAGGACGGCGACACGTTTGCGGCCAATGCCCGCATTAAGGCCAAGACGACCGGCGATGCGCTCGGCGTGCCGGCGCTTGCGGATGATTCGGGTTTACGGGTTGAAGCGTTAGGTGGAGAGCCAGGCGTATATTCTGCCAGATATGCAGGAGAAGGCGCATCGGATCAGGATAACAACGACAAGCTGATCCGAGAATTATTGGCAGCGGGCGCAACGTGCTCGGAAGAAACGCTGGTTGACGGCTCAAGGCAATTAAGCAAAGCGCAATTTGTCTGCGCGCTAGCGTTGTACGATCCATCGACCGGCGAATTCGTAGAAGCGGAAGGAACTGTAGACGGAGTCATCACGGATCGAGCGCATGGCGACGGCGGTTTCGGTTACGATCCGCTATTCTGGCTGCCGCAGCTTGGCAGAGGGATGGCGGAGCTGACCAAGGAAGAGAAGGGGCAGATCAGCCATAGAGGCGAGGCGTTGACCAAACTTCTGCCGCTTCTAATGAAGCAACGTTAATCTAGCCTTGCAACATTACTAAATGAAGGACGGCCCAACCGGGCCGTCCTTCTGCATATCTATAGACTAACCAACGCTTATCTTGTATTGCTTCAGCCACAAATTGACCTGATAGAGGTACGCGAACAGCTGCGGGCCAGACATGAGCTGACCAAACCATGGAATGTTGGATTTGGCCGAGTCTGATTCTGCCAGTGCTCGAACCTTCTTCACATCGATAAGCGGAAGCAGAGGAGAGTTCGGATCGTTCAACACATCGAGCAGCAGCCCTTTGACAGCTGTCAAGTAATTTGGATTATGCGTCTTGGGATAAGGACTTTTCTTGCGATACAGCACATCGTCAGGCAGAACGCCATGCAGCGATTTGCGCAGAATGCCCTTCTCGCGGTCTCCCGCCGTCTTGATTTCCCAAGGGATATTCCACACGTATTCCACCAATCGATGATCGCAGAACGGAACGCGCACCTCAAGCCCTGCCGCCATGCTCATCCTGTCCTTACGATCCAGGAGCGTCGGCATGAAACGTGTAATATTGAGGTAGGACATCCGTCTCATGCGGCTTGTCATTTCATCCTCACCTATTAACTTTGGCACCTCGGCAACTGCATCCGCATAGCGGTCGGTGATATATTCTTGAGGTTTGATCCAGGCTGCTACCTCAGGCGACAGCAGATCGGCTCTCATCGCTGTAGCGAGCGACCAAGGGAAGGTATCGGCTTTCAGCGCTTCTTCGCGGTGGAACCAAGGGTATCCGCCAAAAATCTCGTCTGCGGCTTCGCCAGACAGTGCGACGGTAGCGCCTTTCTTGATCTCGCGGCAGAACAGCAGAAGGGAGGCGTCTACATCCGCCATACCGGGCAAATCGCGAGCGAGCGTAGCATCTCTCAGCGCATCGACAAGCTCAGGTGTATCGAATTGAATAGGATGATGAATCGTCCCGAGATGAGAGGTCATCCGCTCGATCCAAGGCGCGTCGCTGTTGGGCTGGAAGGCATGCGCCTTAAAATGTTTGTCATTGTCGCGGTAATCGACGGAATAGGTATGCACGTTGCCTTGGTTATTCTCGTCATAATATTTGACCGCAAGTGTCGTGAGCGCGCTGGAATCCAGTCCGCCCGACAATAACGTACAGACGGGCACATCCGATACGAGCTGGCGTTCCACGGTGTCTTTCAGCAACTCGCCGACATGCTGGGCCGTTTCATCGACGGATTGTTCATGGGCGGTGCTGCGCAGCTGCCAATACGTGATCGTCTTGATCCCGGATCGGTTGACGACCATACATTGCCCCGGCTTCAGCTCGCTGAGATTTTTGTAGATGCCCTGACCAGGCGTGCGGGCTGGTCCCATAACAAAGATTTCGGCCAAACCTTCGGCACCAACCTCGGCTTTTACCGCAGAATGCTCCAGAATACATTTCGGCTCGGAGCCGAACAGAAATAAGCCGTTATACTTGCTGATGAATAACGGTTTGACGCCAAGACGATCTCGCGCGAGAAAAAGTTCTTGCGCCGTTACATCCCAAATCGCAAAAGCAAAAATACCATTAAACCGCTCGACGCAGGAGCGGCCCCATTCCATAAAGGCGACTAGCAGCACTTCGGTATCGCAAGTCGTCGTAAAATCCCGTCCCCTGCTCTGCAGCTCTCTTCGCAGCTCCGGAGCGTTATAGAGCTCTCCATTGTAGACGACAATGTATTGATCGTCACCTGTATACCTAATCATCGGCTGGGCGCCGTTCTCGGGATCGATCACAGACAATCGGCGATGCCCAAGCGCACAGTGAGCCGATATCCACGAGCCGGCAGCATCGGGACCGCGCGGTGCGAGCGTATCGGTCATGCGCTCTAGATTCGCGCTCTCGCGGGTTAAGTCACTGTTCCAATCAATCCAGCCGGTTATTCCGCACATGTATCTCATTCCTCTCTTTGCTGGACTCCAATAGCGATAATAACAGTTATATGCAGAAAAAAGGGATAAAATGTCTGTCCACGGGGGGAAGCTAGAGGGGCATCTTCCGGCCTTGAACCGGAAACAGATAGTAACTGGAGCGGAGGTGAAGAGGAGGATGAAAGGACAACATGAGCAATGGAGCGAGGATGAGGGTCAGCGCCAGCATTATTACGTATCGGTCCAGGCAGGGCAAATATTAAGTGATTCTGAGTCAGCGGCGTACGAGCTCGATATCATGGCGAATGATAAGGAAGTGAGTCGACTGCAGGAGCTGTTCGAAGAACTGTCGAGCATGGCAGAGGCGGATATTGCTTTCTTCGCAAGGCCGGTCGGGAAAACAGATCATGACGAAACGATCAATGGCGCCAGCGACGAAATCATTACACGAATCTATCGTTTGTTGTATGAGTGCGGTACAGAACAGACGCGCAGTCACATTGATTCGATGGGTCTTCTGTAGCCTGGGATGCTTCACGTTGCGGTAATCGGCGTTAGCCGATTACCAGCGTATATAAAATACTTATACGTCTTGCTGCCGCACCGGTGCAGCACGTGCCCAACGTATGTAAAAAACTACATCCATTGCGCCGCACCGGTGCAGCACGACATGGATGGCGGCATATATATGCAAAAAAATCCCCGCACGCCTAGAGATTAAAGGCGTGCGGGGATTTTTATTTATGTTCAATTGGATGCCAATGCATAGTAATGGCGTCCCAGGAGGGATTCGAACCCCCGACAACTCGCTTAGAAGGCGAGTGCTCTATCCGACTGAGCTACTGGGACACTGTTTGATACTATATCATGAGGTTAGATGGTTTTGCAAGTCAAAAAATGGCGAATCGCAAAAAAACTTTGTCGGAGAATAGAGATGGAATAAATGTCGAACAGTTGTTTTGTACTTATGTATTCGCGTGGTATAATCGAACGCAAGATTATTCGAACATGTGAAGAGCATGCCTAAAAGGCGGTGTTATCATTACGACTTCTGGGGATTCGCATACGGAAGGCAAAGACAATGTTTATTTATTTCCCAGCATGCTGGATCAATATCAGATTTCATTGACTCGAATGCTGGAGGCAGAGCAGTATCGGGAAGCGAAGGAGCTTCTCCGTTTTCTTGTCCAATGCCAAGGGCAGGAGAAACGTCACTATGAGGAATGGACCAACCTGCTGAGCTGGCTGGAAATGGCATTCCCGCTTGGTGAGGATGCACCAGAGCATTACGAAAGCACGGACGAATCCGAAGATGAGGAGACGCTGCGTGCAGAACTGCTGAAGCCGCCTGTTCAGGACGAGGCGTACATCAGCCAGCTCCTGTACATCATGCGTAATCATCCCATGCTGGACCAGCAGCTTCTGGCGCTGGAACGCGCAACTTACATCGAGGCACCTGGCATCGATACAGCTATTCTGGACTGGGTGAGTGAAGCGGAGCTTCACCCCATTCTGCAATTCAAGGCCTTGCAATGTTTGAAGCGTCGAGGGCAGACTGGTACGATCTTGTTAAGAAGACTTGACGAAGCGGTCGAGCTCGAGATTGAAGCGACGCCGTTGTCGCTGGATGATTTCCCAGAGCCCGTTATTCAAATATTGGAACGGACGATTGCGGTAGCTGAAGTAGATGACCCTACTCTGCCACATTTTGCCACGGAGTTGTGGAAGGAAAGCTTGCAATTTCTGTACGGTACAGCAGCCTATGGATGGATGTTGAGAGACGATGACGAGACGGTGGATTGTTTCGCGGCGGCGCTGCATCTCACGCTGCACCTGACGGTTTACGGCTCGGCCAATGATGACGATATACGTGATACATACGGCATTTCGGACAACCTCAGATTTCGATACGAACAAGCTTGTCGCACGCTTCGGGGCATTGCGATGCTGCTGCAGGCGGGCGGGGACGAACATCAGCCTTGAAATGCATGACCAACTTTGTATATAATAGAGTGGTTTATGTAACGTGAAAACTATTGATGCATGCGCATTTTTGGAGGGGAAGGCATAAAATGAAAGCAACTTGGGAAAAAATAGACAAGAACATCGTGTCGATCGATGTTGAGGTAGGAGCGGATAAGGTATCCGGCGCTCTGGATCAAGCCTTTAAGAAAGTGGCGGCGAAGGTTAACGTACCTGGCTTCCGCAAAGGCAAAGTGCCACGGGGCATCTTCGAATCCCGTTTCGGCGTAGAAAGCCTGTATCAAGACGCAATCGACATCCTTCTGCCGGAAGCGTACACGGCTGCCGTTCAAGAGAACGAGCTTCAGCCTGTAGACCGTCCGGAGATCGACGTTACGCAATTCGCTAAAGGACAAGCTTTCAAGTTCATCGCGAAAGTAACGGTTAAACCTGAAGTTACACTTGGTGAGTACAAAGGCCTCGAAATCGAAGCTGTAAGCTCCGAAGTAACGGAAGAAGAAGTAGCGGCTGAGCTTGAGCGTCTGCAACAACGCCATGCTGAACTGACTGTCGTTGAAGAAGGCGCTGCAGAGAACGGTGATATCAGCGTAATCGACTTTGACGGTTATGTTGACGGCGAGCAATTCGAAGGCGGCTTCAGCGAGCGTTATTCTTTGGAGCTGGGTTCGAACTCCTTTATCCCAGGTTTCGAAGAGCAAGTTGTTGGTATGCAGCTAGGCGACTTCAAAGACGTAGAAGTGACATTCCCTGAGGAATACCATGCTGAGCATCTGGCTGGCAAACCAGCCGTGTTCAAAGTGAAGCTTCACGAGCTTAAGCGCAAAGCGCTTCCAGCGCTTGACGACGAGTTCGCCAAAGATGTTAGCGAATTCGACACGCTCGAAGAATACAAACAAGATCTGAAAGCCAAGCTTCTTGAGCGCAAGGAGAAAGAAGCGGATCAAGCTCGCGAAGTTGCTGTCGTAGACAAAGCAACTGCTGCTGCAGAAGTGGAAATTCCTGATGCGATGATCGTTACCGAAACCGACTACATGGTGAAGGATTTCGAGAACCGTCTGCGTATGCAAGGCATGAACATGGATCTGTACTACCAGTTCTCCGGACAGAACGAAGAAGCGCTTCGCGGTCAAATGCGTTCCGACGCTGAGAAACGCGTTCGCAACAACCTTGTGCTTGAAGCGATTGCAAGTGCAGAAGGTTTCGAAGCGGGCGAAGAGGAATTGGTTGCTGAGCTTGAGAACCTGTCCAAGCAATACAACCGTCCTGCAGAAGAGCTGCGCGACATCTTCGAGAAAAACGGCAATATCAGCAACCTGCAAGAAGACATCTTGCTTCGCAAAACAATCAAGTTCTTGCTCGACAACAGCAAAACTGCTTAAGAACGAGACTTACGAGACTTTTGAAGGTCCGTTTCTCGGCATCGAGAAGATTGCATAACATACGGCCAGCTTTGCTGGCCGACATAGAAGAATATGATTGACCGAGGATAAGGCGCGTGCATGTAACGTGCCTTATTTTCACCCTACATATGATTTGCTGGATTGGCGACGATCCGTGAAGGAAGCGTACATATCGCGCGTTAGGCGCCGTATACTGTAGTAGCCCGCAAAAATGACAATGCATTACTTAACGTGTTACAATAAGGAAGCGTTAAAGTCCAAAACGAAAAGAGGTTGGTCGCATGAACCTGGTACCGATTGTAGTCGAACAGACGAATCGCGGAGAGAGGTCTTATGACATCTATTCCCGATTGCTGAAGGATCGCATTATATTCCTTGGAAGTGCCATTGATGACGATGTCGCGAATTCCATCATCGCTCAGCTGCTGTTTCTGGCGGCCGACGATCCAGAGAAGGACATCCATTTGTACATCAACTCTCCGGGCGGTTCTGTAACCGCGGGAATGGGAATATACGATACGATGCAGTATATCAAGCCTGAAGTATCGACGATATGCATGGGCATGGCAGCAAGCATGGGCTCTCTTCTATTGACTGCTGGCGCCAAGGGCAAACGTTTCGCATTGCCTAATGCCGAGGTCATGATCCATCAGCCGTTAGGCGGAGTAAGAGGTCAAGCAACCGACATTAAGATTCATGCCGACTGGATTCTTAAGACCAAGCAGAAGCTGAATCAAATATATGTCGATCGTACAGGACAACCTTATGACAAGATCGATCGGGATACTGACCGCGATTACTTCATGAGTGCAGAAGAAGCACTTAATTATGGATTGATCGACAAAGTCATTACGACGCCGCTCGGATAACATTACGATTGAAGGGGTGAATACATGTTCAAATTCAATGATGAAAAAGGTCAATTGAAATGTTCGTTCTGCGGCAAATCGCAGGACCAGGTCCGTAAGCTGGTTGCTGGTCCTGGCGTCTATATATGCGATGAGTGTATCGAATTGTGCACGGAAATCGTAGAAGAGGAACTCGGCAACGACGAGGAACTGGATCTGAAGGATATCCCGAAACCGCGTGATATTCGGAACATCCTGGATTCTTATGTCATTGGTCAAGACTTCGCCAAGAAGTCATTGTCCGTAGCGGTATACAATCATTACAAGCGGATTAATTCCGGCAGTAAGATTGAGGACGTTGAACTGCAGAAATCCAACATTCTATTGCTGGGTCCTACAGGCTCTGGTAAAACATTGCTTGCTCAGACGATGGCCAAAATTTTGAACGTGCCATTCGCCATTGCCGACGCTACTTCCTTAACAGAAGCAGGTTACGTAGGCGAAGATGTTGAGAACATTCTGCTCAAGCTGATTCAAGCTGCTGATTACGATGTGGAGAAGGCCGAGCGCGGCATTATCTACATCGACGAAATCGATAAGGTAGCACGCAAGTCGGAGAATCCGTCCATTACGCGTGACGTATCGGGCGAAGGCGTACAGCAAGCGCTGCTCAAAATTTTGGAAGGTACGGTTGCTTCCGTTCCACCGCAAGGCGGACGCAAACATCCGCATCAAGAATTTATCCAAATCGACACAACCAACATTCTGTTCATCTGCGGCGGCGCGTTCGACGGGCTGGAGCAGTTGATTAAACGTCGGATTGGCAAGAAGGTCATCGGCTTTAACTCCGCTGGAGACACAACAAAAGATCTGAAGCCAGGTGAATATCTCGGTATGGTGCTGCCTGAGGATCTGTTGAAATTCGGTTTGATTCCGGAGTTTGTCGGTCGACTTCCTGTTATTTCTACGCTGGAGCCGCTCGACGAGCCTGCGCTCGTACGGATTCTTTCCGAACCGAAAAACGCTCTAGTGAAGCAGTACCAGAAGCTGCTGGAGATGGACAATGTGAAGCTGGACTTTGAGCCGGCGGCACTGGATGCCATCGCCAAAGAAGCGATCAAACGTAATACGGGTGCTCGCGGATTGCGTGCGATCATCGAGGGGATTATGCTCGATGTTATGTACGAGGTTCCTTCTCGTGACGACGTGAACACTTGCCTCATTACGGAGAAGTCTGTGCAGGATAAGATCATGCCGGAGTTGTCCACGAAGAAAGGCAAGAAAAAGGAAGAAAGCGCCTAATACGGACAACGTAACTCCACCCTGTGGCATGCGGATTAACGCTTGCTGCAGGGTGGACTTTGACGTTTTTGTTACCTTTGCGTGTTGCGAGTCGTAGTAGGGAGAGTGTGTTCCATCATGGAATATCGGACGCATGAGAGGGAGAGATAACGTATGTATAAGCGCCAGGATACAGTTCCGGTGAAAGTCGGCGATCTGACGATCGGCGGCAGCAACGAAGTCATCATACAGAGCATGTGTACAACGAAGACGGCAGATGTGGAAGCTACAGTTGCCGAAATTCTTCGTCTGGAGGAAGCAGGCTGCCAGATCGTCCGCGTTACCGTTAACAACAAGGAAGCGGCCGAAGCGATCAAGGAAATCAAGAAACGTATTCATATTCCGCTTGTTGCGGACATTCATTTTGACTATAGACTTGCACTTGCTGCAATCGAGAACGGTATAGATAAGGTTAGGATCAATCCCGGTAACATTGGGCGCCGTGAAAAAGTCGAGGCCGTTGTCAAAGCTTGCAAAGAACGCGGCATTCCGATTCGAATTGGCGTAAATGCAGGTTCGCTCGAAAATCATCTGTTAGAGAAATATGGATATCCAACTCCGGAAGCCATGGTGGAGAGCGCTTTGTTCCACATCGGTATCTTGGAGGAGCTGGATTTCCATGACATAATCGTCTCGCTCAAAGCTTCTGATGTGCCTATGGCAATCGCGGCTTACAGTATGGCGGCCGAAGTTATCAAATATCCGCTTCACCTGGGTATTACAGAAGCTGGTACGCTTCATACGGGTACAATCAAGAGCTCAGCCGGCATTGGAGCGCTACTGGCGCTTGGTATCGGCAACACAGTTCGTATCAGCTTAAGCGCCGACCCTGTAGAAGAGGTGAAGGTTGCTCGCGAGCTTCTCAAGACCTTCGGACTCATTACTAATGCAGCGACACTGGTTTCATGTCCAACATGCGGAAGGCTCGACATTGACTTGTTCTCCATCGCTAACGAGGTGGAGGACTACATCTCCAAAATAAAAGTGCCGATCAAAGTTTCTGTGTTAGGCTGTGCGGTTAATGGTCCTGGCGAGGCACGTGAAGCGGATATCGGCATTGCCGGTGCTCGCGGAGAAGGTATGTTGTTCCGTTATGGAGAGATGATTCGCAAGGTGCCTGAGGCGGAGCTGTTGAGTGAATTAAAGAAAGAAATCGACCATATCGTGAGTGTATACGAAGCGACCGGTGAAATTCCCGGCCGCAAAAATCACGCCCACGCATAGCGGTAGAAGGAAGAGGTTTCTCACGTTGCAGTCCCGGACTGCGGGGGCCTCTTCTTTTTTATGACGTCATCGCGATTATTCCTGTTTCCAAGCGGCAATACTGACAGAATACGGTTGGTATGAAAGGAGCGGGAATGGATATGAGTTTAAATTTGGTATTGATGTTGATTCAAGTATTTTTTGCCGTGGTAATTGGATTATACTTCTGGAATTTGCTGCGCAACCAGAAGACGAACCGTTCGGCGGTTGATAGAGAGTCGAAGAAGGAGATGGATAAGCTCAGGAAGCTTCGTTCGATCTCACTTACAAAGCCGCTGGCTGAGAAGACGCGCCCACAGACGATGGATGATATCATCGGACAGAAGGATGGGCTTCGCGCGCTCAAGGCGGCACTCTGCAGCGCCAATCCGCAGCATGTCATTATCTATGGGCCTCCAGGCGTTGGCAAGACTGCAGCAGCCCGTGTCGTGTTAGAGGAAGCGAAAAAAAATCCGACCTCGCCTTTTTTGACCGAAGCTAGATTCACGGAGATCGATGCGACCACGGCTAGATTTGACGAGCGTGGAATCGCAGATCCGTTAATCGGATCCGTTCATGACCCTATCTATCAAGGCGCAGGGGCTATGGGAGTTGCTGGCATTCCGCAGCCCAAGCCAGGTGCTGTGACCAAAGCGCATGGCGGGATTTTGTTCATTGACGAAATAGGGGAATTGCATCCAGTGCAGATGAATAAATTGTTAAAGGTGCTAGAGGATCGGAAGGTCTTTCTTGAGAGTGCGTATTATCATTCCGAGGATGCTAATATCCCCCTTTACATCCATGATATCTTTCAGAATGGCTTGCCCGCTGACTTCCGGCTAGTCGGAGCAACTACCCGTTCTCCTCAAGAGATTCCGCCTGCGATTCGTTCGCGCTGCATGGAGGTGTATTTCCGTCCGCTGCTTGCAGACGAAATTGCGCAGGTTGCAGAGAACGCGGTCAAGAAGATCGGGTTCGCGCCTTGTCCGGATGCGATTGACGTTGTGAAGCGTTACGCGACGAATGGCCGTGAAGCCGTTAACGTGATTCAACTAGCGGCGGGAGTTGCGTTATCGGAGAAACGTGAGGTTATCTCTGCGGGCGATATCGAGTGGGTGGTCAATAGCAGTCAAATTCCACCGCGCCCGGATCGCAAGGTGCCGCAGCAGCCTCAGGTCGGTTTCGTGAATGGGCTAGCGGTTTATGGACCGAATATGGGCACGCTGTTGGAAATTGAAGTAAGCGCCATTCCGGCCGCTAAAGGGAAAGGCAACTTTAATATTACCGGAGTCGTTGATGAAGAAGAGCTTGGAGGCGGTTCGCGCACGCTCAGAAGAAAAAGCATGGCGAAGGGTTCCGTAGAGAATGTGCTGACGGTGCTGCGCAGGACGGGGCTTAATCCTCAAGATTTCGACCTGCATATTAACTTTCCAGGCGGTACGCCAATCGATGGTCCTTCTGCTGGCATTGCTATGGCGACGGCGATCACCTCTGCGATACGCGGACTGCCGATCGATAACAAGCTGGCGATGACTGGCGAGGTCGGCATTCATGGCAATGTGAAGCCTGTAGGCGGTGTTCTGGCTAAGGTAGAGGCCGCGTTCCAAGCTGGAGCCGTGGTGGTGATCATTCCGAAGGAAAATTGGCAAGCAATCTTTGCTGATCTGAATGGTCTTCGAGTGATCCCTGTAGAACGCGTCGAAGAAGTGTTCAGGCACGTCTTTCCGGAGATGGATATGGCGCGCGAAGAGAAGGAAGTACCCGTTTTGAACGAATTATTTGTACCAACTAGCGTACCTTATTTGCAGGCGGATTCCGCGGAATGATAAAATGAGGTATACGCTTTAGAAAATGGAGGTGCAGGTATGGGACCAAGCAAGTCGAAAGGTCGCCGGCTGCCCTTGCTTCCGCTAAGAGGGCTACTCGTATATCCCAGCATGGTGCTTCACTTAGATGTGGGCAGGGATAAATCCGTCCGCGCGCTGGAGCGGGCAATGGTCGATGATCACATGATTCTGTTATGTTCGCAATCGGAGGTCAATATCGAAGAGCCGACCCAAGAAGATATCTACAAAGTGGGTACGGTCGCTAAGGTCAAGCAAATGCTCAAGCTGCCAAACGGGACGATTCGTGTTCTGGTAGAAGGCGTTGTTCGTGCCGAAGTGCAAAGCTACTTGGCGAACGAAGAGTATTACGAGGTTATGGTGAAGGAATTACCTGAGGAGGAGACGGACGATCCCGAAGTGGACGCTCTGATGCGCTCCGTCCTCAGCCAGTTCGAACATTATATTTCGTTGTCCAAGAAGGTTACTCCGGAGACTTACGCCGCGGTATCGGACATCGATGATCCGGGTCGCCTCGCGGATGTCATCACGAGCCACTTGTCGCTTAAGATCAAAGACAAGCAAGACATCCTTGAGACGATTGAGGTAGCTGCAAGACTTGAGAAATTGTTGGATCTGCTTAATAACGAACGCGAAGTGCTGGAACTAGAGAGACAGATTAATCAGCGCGTCAAGAAGCAGATGGAAAAGACGCAGAAGGAATATTATCTGCGAGAGCAGATGAAGGCGATTCAGAAGGAGCTTGGCGAGAAAGAAGGTCGCGCAGGCGAGGTCGAGGAGCTGAGAAGCCAGCTTGAAGAAGCAGGTGTTCCTGATGCGGTGAAGGAGAAGGTCACCAAAGAAATCGACCGGCTCGAGAAGATGCCGTCATCCTCGGCTGAGGGCGGCGTCATCCGCAATTATATCGATTGGTTACTAGCATTGCCGTGGAGCAAGCGTACCGAAGATGATCTCAGTATCGACAAAGCAGAGGACATTCTAAATGACGATCATTACGGGCTCGAGAAGCCGAAAGAACGTGTACTGGAGTATCTCGCCGTTCAGCAGTTAGTCGGCAAGATGAAGGGGCCTATTCTGTGTCTCGTGGGTCCTCCAGGGGTAGGTAAGACGTCGCTAGCGAGATCCATCGCGAAGTCGCTTGATCGCAAGTTTGTTCGTATCTCTCTTGGCGGCGTACGCGACGAGGCAGAGATTCGTGGTCATCGCCGGACCTATGTCGGCGCGATGCCAGGTCGCATTATGCAGGGGATGAAAACTGCAGGCAGCCTGAACCCGGTATTCCTCTTGGACGAAATCGACAAGATGGCGTCTGATTTCAGAGGAGATCCTTCCTCTGCGCTGCTTGAAGTATTGGATCCAGAACAGAACAACACGTTCAGCGATCATTATATCGAGGTGCCGTTCGATCTCTCGAGCGTCATGTTTGTTACGACAGCCAATACGCTGCATAACATTCCGCGTCCGCTGCTCGACCGGATGGAAGTACTGTACATCCCAGGTTACACGGAGCTCGAGAAGGAGCAAATCGGCGTTCGTTATCTGCTTCCCAAGCAGAAACGCGAGCACGGACTAACGGAGGAGCAACTGGAGCTTACAGACGAGGCGCTGCGCCTCCTCATTCGCGAATATACGCGGGAGTCCGGCGTTCGGAATTTGGAGCAGCAGATCGCGGCCGTATGCCGTAAAGCAGCCAAACATTTCGTGTCCGCAGCCAAAGCTGCTCAGCCAGCTCTTATTAATGATGAGGAAGAAAATGTACGGCCTTCGCTCAAAGTGGATTCGCAGCTCATGAAAGAGTGGATCGGCCCGCCTAAGTTCAGGTATGGTCTAGCCGAGAGCGAGGACCAGATTGGCGCCGTGACGGGGCTCGCCTGGACCGAGGTTGGAGGAGATACGCTTGTCATTGAAGTGACTGTTATGCCGGGCAGCGGCAAACTTACATTGACAGGCAAGCTCGGAGACGTGATGAAGGAATCCGCGCAGGCTGCGTTCAGCTACACGCGCTCCAAAGCGGTAGAGCTATCTATCGATACATCCTTCCACGAGAAAAACGATATTCATATCCATATCCCAGAGGGAGCTATACCGAAGGATGGCCCATCCGCGGGCATTACGATCGCTACGGCGCTTATTTCCGCACTAACGAATCGATATGTCTCACGGGAAGTCGCGATGACGGGCGAAATTACACTGCGCGGACGAGTGCTTCCGATCGGCGGATTGAAAGAAAAGTCGCTGGCCGCACATCGAGCGGGCATCCGCAAGGTGCTGCTGCCGAGAGACAATGAACGAGATTTGAAGGATATTCCGGATAGCATCAAGCAGGATATGATTTTTGTGCCGGTGGGGCATATGGACGAGGTTCTCCAGCATGCGCTGCTGCCGGCAGGAACAGTAGAGAAGGCGGGTACTCCAATTTCATGAAAATATTAGACGCACAATTTATTATTAGCGCGGTTCTGCCGCATCAATATCCTGAGGACGCCTTGCCAGAGATTGCTCTGGCAGGGCGTTCCAACGTGGGTAAATCCTCGCTCATCAATAAGATGATCATGCGCAAGAACTTAGCGAGAACGAGCTCGCAGCCTGGCAAGACGCAGCAGCTCAACTATTATAAAGTGAATGACTTCGTTTATTTTGTCGATTTTCCAGGTTATGGGTATGCCAAGGTGTCCAAGACGCAACGGGAGAAGTTCGGACAAATGATTGAGACGTATCTGCAGTCAAGAGAACCGCTTAAGCTGCAGCTGCTTATTATCGACATTCGTCACGAACCATCTAAGGATGATGTTTTGATGTACCAGTGGCTCAAGCATTTCGAGATCCCGACTTGTATCGTCGCGACGAAAGCGGATAAAATCCCGAGGTCAAAATGGGATAAGCATATAAAAATGATCAAGACTACACTCGAGGCCGATCCACGCGATTCTGTCGTCCTGTTCTCCTCCGAAACCGGGCTTGGCCGTGAGCAACTGTGGGACGTTATTACAGAAGCGATTGGCACATAAGGGTGTAAGTACGTGAAGTTCTCACATAAAGCAGAGAATTCCATGCAATTGTAGCGGTTCGTCGTGAAATCCTCCGTTTTTTATGGAAATATGCTTAAATATGAAGGCTGGCAGGCAGGAATAAAAAGCTCCGATCACGTATAATGAGAATAAGCAATTTGAAAAGGCTGTCTTCGCTGGAGCGAGGAGGTCTTCAAAGAATTGAGGAGATTTTTATGGCTAAGCGGCTAGCCACTGAGTATGTAAATGCCAAACTGCAGCTAAAACACGAAGAGATGTCCCGGTTTATCGCATTGATGGAGGATCAGCAGCTAAGGCTGCAGGTTCTGGTACTGGACAATGGCAATCAAGAGCTTGTGCTTCAAGATGTAGCAGGGCGGGAAGAAGTCCGTCTGACCTTCGAGAGGAGGCAGGACTGTTACGTATGCGAGCTTTCTTGCCGTGTGGTAGAGCCAAAACTGACCAACGCGTTGCGCAAAGCCGTCGCGGCCTTCAGAGGCCAAGCGATCGTCAATCGAATCTACAGCCATTATACGATGATCTATCACTATACGAACGGCGCCGTCCGCAAAATCGTGGAAAGCACGGCTAGCGGCGAACGCACTGTGTTCGAACACAAGGACACGCTTGCCGAGCTCGAGCGAGTATTCCAGAGCAGGCTAGTCGAACGCGAGATCGGTCTCGTACAAGGAGCCGTCAACGAGCTCCTGGATCTGCGCAATCAAACGAAGAACCATCGAGAAATCGAGGGTATCGACGAACGCTTGAAGCAGCTCACGCAACGATTGTTCGCGCTGGAAGCCTAACGCGAGCTTCGAAAAGTTAAGGAACAAGAAAGCAGCCGCGTCAGCGCGGCTGCTTTCTTGTTTTTGCAATATTTTTGTTTATTGGGCGCGTTGCGCGCGAGATCTGGCCGACATACATTGATACGTAACATTTGCCGCCGCTGCGCTCGAAGCCTGTTCTCCAAAAAAAACTATTGCAATTATAGCGGATAGATGTTATTTTTAGTTTCGTTGAAAACATTATAGTTACAAATTAGGAACCAGGATTCACTCAGGACATAGTTATGTTGCGAGAGATTAATCCCTCGGGAAGTGAATGACGTAGGTCCTAGCGGATGAAATTTTTTAAACATTTTATTCCTAGGAAGGGGGAACCGGAAGATGGAATACTCTACTTTCGGAAGACACGTTGCTGTTGATGCTTGGGGTGTAGATTTTGATTTGCTGAACAGTGCTGAAGAATTGCAATCTCACATGGTAGAGGCTGCAGAAGCATGCGGTGCAACGGTATTATCCGTGCAATCCAAACAATTTGAACCTCAAGGCGCAACGGTTCTCGTGCTGCTGTCGGAGAGCCACCTCTCGATCCATACGTATCCTGAGAGAGGTTTCGCTGCGCTGGACTGTTATACCTGCGGTGAAACTGTAGACCCTCAGCTTGCGATCGATTACATGCTGTCCGTTCTGAAACCAAAGACGACTCACGCGAAGAAACTTGTTCGCGGCATGGGCGAACTGCAAGTCGAAGAGCCAAAGATGAAACAAATCGAGCTTGTTTAACAGAGAGCTCATTCATGTACCATACAAGAATAACCATGGAGCCAATCCATGGTTATTTCTTTGCGAAAAGCGGGAAATACTACAATAGGGATTAGATATTTACCTTGCCGCTTGATTTTGTATGCGTGTATGCGGTCTAGTGTACATATTTCAAACATTGGTCAAATATGAACCCTGTATGAATGTCGAACTATGCTATAATAATGGCTAACATCTAGTTATCGGATACATAAAAACGTGGCGAAGAGAGACAAGCTTACGTCCGCGCAGGAAAGGGGGATACCACGCATGCACATTATCGCAGTCGGATTAAATTACCGGACCGCTCCCGTGGAAGTCAGGGAGAAGTTTTCGTTCGCAGAGAAAGAGCTGCCTGAGGCGATCAGCGCCCTGATGGGGACGAAGAGCATTATGGAATGTGTCATCGTGGCGACCTGCAACCGGACGGAGATGTATGCAGTAGTTGACCGCCATCAATTATGCGGACATTATATCCGCAGCTTTATGGAGAAATGGTTTCGTCTGCCGCGTGATCAATTCACGAATCATCTCTATATGTACGAGGACGAAGCGGCCATCAAACATCTGTTCAAAGTGACCAGCGGCCTTGATTCCATGGTGATCGGCGAGACTCAAATTCTGGGGCAGGTCAAGGATGCGTTCCAAACCGCGCAGAGCATGAGGGCGACTGGCACAGTGTTCAACATGTTATTCAAGCAAGCTGTCACCATGGCAAAGCGGGCACATACGGAAACGTCGATCGGCGAATCCGCTGTTTCCGTCAGCTATGCTGCCGTAGAGCTTGGAAAACAAATTTTCGGTCAATTTAACCGCAAGACCGTCATGATTATAGGTGCTGGCGAGACAGGCGAGCTGACTGCCAAGCACCTGTATGCGAACGGTGCGGAGCGTATATTGGTTGTTAATCGGACATTCGAGCGTGCTGCACAGTTAGCCGATAAATTCGGAGGAACGCCGCTTTCCTTGGAGGAAGGCATACAGAGGCTGGCAGAAACAGACATCGTTATCAGCTCAACGGGTTCGGAGAATTATGTGCTTAATCGTGCACAAGTTGCTGAAGCAATGAAACGTCGCAAGTCAAAGCCATTGTTTATGATCGATATTGCGGTGCCGCGTGACTTTGATCCATCCATCGCAGCTGTGGAGAACGTATTTCTCTACGACATTGATGATCTGGAAGGGATCGTGGAGAGTAATCTCGAACAGCGTCGCCTTGAAGCGGGGAAGATCGAAGTGATGATTGACGATGAGATGGCCGGATTCGAGCAATGGTATAAGACGCTTGGTGTTGTGCCGTTGATTCGTTCTTTGCAGACCAAAGCCGCTGATATTCATGAAGAAACGATGGTCAGCCTATCGAATAAGTTGCCGGGACTTAGCGAACGGGAGCTTAAAGTGATTCGAAAGCTGACAAAAAGTATGATGAACCAAATGATACAAGACCCCATATTGCGTATAAAAGAAATGGCAGGCGAGAAACGTTCTGAAGAAGCGATGGACACCTTCGTAAAGCTGTTCGCGCTGGAGGAACTCGCCGAATCACAGCAGTTATCCGGTCAATATCCCGGAGCTGTTGCGAAGCAGACCGAAGCAGCCAAGAGCATGTCGCATAAGCCTGCTCAGCAACAGGCAGGAGCGCCGATACTCGCTCGAACTTGATTGGCCGGATCGTTCGAACGCATGCGCGAATCGCTGACAGAGCATCTTATACATGATCCGTCGGCAACCCACGCGCTTGCAGAACAGCTTTAGCGGAGGGGTTATGGGAACAGCGAATTGGTTGTACGATGCGATATTGTATGTTTATGCCCTGAGCCTTCTGTTTTATTTCTCCGACTTTATGAACGCAAGCCGGAGAGCGAAACGGATAGGCACAGGGCTCCTTATTTTTGTATGGGTGCTTCAAACCGGCTATTTGGTCATGAGGCTGGTGTCTCATCTGGACTTATCCCAAATTTCTGCTTTTGAATATTGGTTATGCTTCTCATGGCTACTCGTGACGGTATCACTGGTGATGAGCCGGTTTTATTCCATTGATTATTTTGTGTTTTTTGTTAACGTAATCGGGTTCGCGGTGCTGGCGCTTAATTTGTATGCAGGCATAGCGGAGGGCAACGAAAATTCTGTCGGTCAGACGACGCGCGAGCTGCTTTATGTACATATTAGTTTGATATTATGCGCTTACGCGGCTCTTACCTTTGGAGCGCTGCTGTCTGGCATGTATTTGTTCCTGCATCATCGACTCAAGAGTAAGCGCTGGTCCAAATTCGTAAGGCGATACCCGAGTCTCGACACGATCGAACGTTTCTCTGATCGTTCTGTCATGATTGGAGTGCCGCTGTTGGCGATGTCGCTAGCGATCGCTGTTACATCGCTGTTAGTCGAAGGCAGGGCGCAGCTTCTTTTGGATTGGAAGGTTCTTTCGTCGTTCGCCGCGCTTGTGATGTTTGTCATTTATATTTATCAACGAGCTGTTAATAAACGGACCGGCGAAGAGCTCTCGAAGCTCTATTTGATCTCTTTTCTTGTTCTTCTGCTTAATCTGGCATCCAGCACGTTATCTTCGTTCCACTAAGATAGAGGAGTAACGGTCAGGGGCGTTAAGGAGGAAGAGATGGGTATGACGAATAGCGACGGGAATCAGGGGCATGAACGGTATTATGCGACGGCATTGTCCTTATCGGGCAAGCGCTGTGTCATCATTGGCGGAGGCGCTGTAGCAGAGCGGAAGCTGCTTGGTTTAATCGAGGCAGGTGCGAATGACGTTCTGATCGTAAGCCCCGACCTAACCGAAGGGCTGCAACAGCTTGTACAGCTGTACCCCGGCTGTATAGAGGCAGCAGGACGACAGTACCGCGAAAATGATCTTGCAGAGGCTTGGTTGGTTTTTGTTTGTACGGCTGATAGAGAGCTCAACAAGGGGATTGCGTTGACGGCTGAGCGGCTTCGAATATGGTGCCAAGTAGCGGATCAGGGAGCAACGGGAAGTATGGTTACCCCTTCTACCGTTCGTCGGGGGAGCTTATTGCTTGCTGTAACAGCTTCAGGTGCAAGTCCTGCACTTTCGATTGCAATCAGACGAGAATTGGAACGCCAGTATGGTCCGCGCTATGAAAGAGATGTCGAGAGACTTCGAGCCTTAAGAGATTATGTGCTCATGCAGCAAAGCAACGATAAGGTTCGCAGGAGTATTTTGACCCTTGCAGCTGAAGAAGTTATGCAACGCGATACGCTGATTGAACAGAGCGGGTATATGGCTCTTGCGATAGAAACATGGTATCAGAAATTATTAGAATTGACGAAGGAGAGCAACCACGATGAATAGAGCAGAACGCGTCATTACCGTAGGAACTAGGCAGAGCGCTCTTGCGCTGACGCAGACGGGTCAAGTTATCGACCAACTGAATGCGATTTGCGAGGAGCAGGGACTGCCTTATACGTTCGAAATTCGCAAAATATTAACAAAAGGGGACCGTATCCTGGATGTGACATTATCCAAAGTTGGCGGAAAAGGTTTGTTCGTCAAGGAAATCGAACAAGCGTTAATCGATGGCGAGATCGACTTAGCGGTTCACAGCATGAAGGATATGCCGTATGAGCTCCCTGAAGGTTTGATGAATGGTGCAACGCCAAAGCGTGTGAATCCGCTTGATTGCTTAATCATGAAGGAAGGCGGCAGCCTGCAAGACTTGCCTCTAGGCGCGAAAGTAGGTACAAGCAGCCTGCGCCGCTCCTGCCAATTAAAATATGTTAGACCCGATCTGCAGCTGGAGTCGATTAGGGGCAATATTGATTCTCGTATTCGTAAGCTGGAGACAGAGGGCTTTGATGCTGTCGTACTCGCAGCAGCAGGCATGAACCGCATGGGCTGGGAAGATCGGATCTCCACGCTAATTCCCGCTGATGTTTGTACGCCAGCTGTAGGGCAAGGTGCACTAGGCATCGAGTGCCGCGAGAGTGACGAAGGCGTGAGAGAGCTTCTTAGCTTCTTGAACGATGCGGAGACGGAATATGCCGTCCTTGCGGAGCGCAGCTTCCTTGGCACGCTACAGGGCGGCTGTCAAGTTCCGATTGGCGCGCATGCGGTCATTGTGGACCGCACAGGCGAAGCGCCGGTTCTGGAGTTAACTGGAATCGTCGGCTCACCGGATGGAGTTACGCTACTCAAGGAGATTAAACGCGGCACCGATCCGCTCGAGCTGGGCAAGGAAGTGGCAAGTTTGCTGCTTGCAGCGGGCGGTGACCGGATCCTGTCGGAAATCGGGGGATAAACATGGACAAGGGGAAAGTCTATTTGGTTGGTGCGGGACCGGGAGATCCTAAACTGATTACTGTGCGTGGCAAGGAATGTTTGGAGCGCTGTGATGTTGTTGTGTACGACCGTCTGGCGAGTCCGCGCCTGCTTCGACATGTTAGACCAGGAGCAGAGTTTATTTATGTAGGAAAACTGCCTGATCGGCATACGATGAAGCAGGAAGAAATTAATCAATTGCTTGTCGATCTGGCACTCGCCGGCAAGACGGTAACTCGTCTAAAGGGCGGCGACCCTACCATATTCGGCCGTGTCGGCGAAGAGGCGGAGCTGTTGTATGATAACGGCGTTGAATTCGAGATTGTTCCAGGTATTACTTCCGCGATTGCGGTGCCTGCATATGCGGGCATTCCGGTTACGCATCGCGACTTGGCATCTTCATTGTCGATTGTGACGGGACACGAAAGTCCGGACAAGCTGGACCGCTCCATTCATTGGGACAAAGTGACGAACGCAACAGGTACGTTGTTATTCCTAATGGGCGTAGCTAAGATCGGTTATATTGCCGAACAGCTCATTCGGCACGGCAAAGCGGCAACAACGCCTGTGGCGCTGGTACGTTGGGGGACTCGAGTGGAGCAACGGACCATCGTAGGAACGCTGGAGACGATCGAAGCTAAGGTCATCGCGGCAAATTTCCAACCGCCTGCTGTTATTATCGTTGGCGAGGTCGTGCTGCAGCGGGACAAGCTGCGTTGGTACGAACGTAAGCCGTTATTCGGCACCAGAGTTCTCGTTACGCGAGCACGCGCGCAGGCAAGCGAGCTATCGGAGCAGATCGAAGAGCTCGGCGGCGAGCCTTGTGAATTTCCGGTTATCGATATTCGTGAACCGGCAGGAGTAGCCGAGATGGATCACTTGCGAGAAAAGCTCTCTGCGGCTGGCAGCTATCAATGGCTAATCTTCACAAGCGTTAACGGCGTCCATTATTTCTTCCGCTGGCTGCGCCGATTCAATCTCGATATTCGCTCCTTCTCGGAGGCTCGTATCGTGGCCGTTGGTCCTAAGACAGCCGAAGCGCTCGAGAACAGAGGACTTCAAGTAGAAGAGCTTCCAGTCAAGTTCCATGCAGAGTCGCTCCTGGAGCGCGTGGAAGGCTGGATGCGGCCCGGTGACAAAGCGCTGCTGCCAAGAGGGGATCTTGCCCGCGAAGTGATGCCTAGGCTGCTGAGAGAGCGTGGCATAGAGGTAGATGAGATCGATGTATACGAAACGGTATTAGCAGATACGCAGGACGATTATGTGCTCGAATGGCTGAAGGAAAAGGCGATTCATATGATCACGTTCACAAGCTCGTCGACCGTAACGAATCTGCTTACGATATTGCAAAATAGCGGCATTGAGGATCCAGTCGCAGCGCTGGCAGGCATTCCAATTGCTAGCATTGGACCTATCACTTCGGAAACCGTGCGACAGGCGGGATTACAAGTGACGATAGAAGCCGAGGAAGCTACAATAGATCGTTTGATTGACGCAGTTGCCGGTTGGCGGCTCGCAACAAGAGCATCAGAGGAGGAAGAAACAAAATGACATTCCCAATAACACGAAATCGCAGACTCCGTAGAACAGCGGGAATCCGCTCGTTGGTACGCGAGACGCTGCTTCGCTCGAGCGACTTTATCTATCCAATCTTCGTGACGCATGGCGATAACGTGAAGGAAGAAATACCGTCGATGCCGGGTGTATACCACTTCTCGATGGATCGCCTCGAAGAAGAAATTCGCGACGTGGTTGCTTCAGGGGTATCCGCTATCTTGTTGTTTGGCGTACCGGAGCATAAGGATGCCACTGGTACATCGGCGTATGATTCCCAAGGTATCGTACAACGAGCAACCCGCGCAATTAAACAATGGGCACCTGAGCTCGTTATTGTGGCGGACACCTGTTTATGTCAGTTTACGGATCACGGCCACTGCGGGATCGTGACGCTGGATGAGACATCTGGGACTGCGATTGTGGATAATGATCAATCGCTCGCATTATTGGTACGTACAGCGGTATCCCAAGCGGAGGCGGGGGCGGATATTATCGCTCCATCCAACATGATGGACGGGTTCGTTCATGCGATCCGTGCCGGACTTGACGAAGCGGGATACAGTGATATCGCGATTATGTCGTATTCGGTCAAATACGCATCGGCATTCTATGGTCCGTTCCGCGATGCGGCGCATTCGGCGCCGCAATTCGGCGACCGCAAGACGTATCAGATGGATCCGGCCAATATGCGTGAAGCGATGCGCGAAGCAGAATCTGATGTGGCAGAAGGCGCAGACATGCTGATGGTGAAACCTGCTCTCGCTTATCTGGACGTCGTTCGTATGCTGAAAGAGCAATTCGATCTGCCTGTAGTGGCTTACAATGTCAGCGCAGAATATTCGATGGTCAAGGCTGCTGCTGCCAATGGCTGGATCAACGAAAAGTCGATTGTATTGGAGACATTAACGGGAATGAAACGCGCAGGCGCGGATATCATCATTACGTATCACGCCAAGGATGCAGCACGCTGGCTGAGAGGAGGGGAAGTCTAATGAGCAATACAATTGGCAATAGAAAAGACACGAACTCTGCAGCAGCTTTCGAGCAGGCGAAGAAGGTAATTCCCGGCGGCGTCAATAGTCCGGTAAGGGCGTTCAAGTCGGTTGGCCTGACACCTGTTTATATGGAACGTGGCGCAGGAAGCCGAGTGTACGATATCGATGGCAATTCGTACATTGATTATGTTGCATCCTGGGGACCGCTAATTATGGGTCATGCCCATCCCGAGGTTATAGAAGCGATTCGCAAGACGGCCGAGAAGGGAACAAGCTTTGGCGCGCCGACGGAACTTGAGACTCTTATGGCTGAACTCGTCTGCGAGCGTGTGCCTTCCGTAGACCTAGTGCGTATGGTCAACTCAGGTACGGAGGCAACCATGAGTGCGCTCAGGCTTGCTCGCGGTTACACGAAACGGAGTAAAATCATGAAGTTCGAAGGCTCCTACCACGGGCACGCTGACAGCCTGCTGATCAAAGCAGGATCCGGCGTTGCTACGCTTGGTCTTCCCGACAGCCCTGGTGTGCCGGAGCATGTCGCTTCGCATACCATTACAGTGCCGTATAACGATATCGAATCCGTTAAACTTGCGTTTGAGAAGTTTGGCGAAGAAATCGCTTGTGTTATCGTAGAACCGATCGCAGGCAATATGGGCGTCGTTCCGCCGCTTCCAGGATTCCTGGATGGACTTCGGTCTGTCACCTCCGAATATGGCAGCCTGCTGATCTTCGACGAAGTGATGACCGGCTTCCGCGTCGGTTATTCCTGTGCCCAAGGGCTATTCGGCGTTACGCCGGATCTCACATGCTTCGGCAAAGTAATCGGCGGCGGCTTGCCGGTAGGCGCGTATGGCGGCAAACGAGAAATCATGGAGATGATCGCGCCGAGTGGTCCGATCTATCAAGCTGGTACATTGTCAGGTAATCCGTTGGCGATGACAGCTGGTTATACGACGCTTAAGCTCATGACGCATGAGAAATACGAGTTGCTTGAACGGCAAGCTGTTAAGCTGCAACGCGGTTTCGAAGCCAATGCTGCGAAACATGGCATCGCCTCGACCATTAACCGAGTAGGCTCCATGGTATGTCCATTCTTTACCGAGCAGACGGTTATCAACTACGATTCGGCCAAAACATCGGATTTGGGACGATTCAGAGCCTATTTTTCGGCCATGCTGGATCTTGGTGTCAGCATAGCGCCTTCTCAGTTCGAAGGGATGTTCGTGTCTACGGTGCATTCGGACGAGGACATCGAAGCGACCATCGCTGCGCATGACGCTGCATTTGCACGTTTATAATGGCATAGAGGAGGTTCGGCGCAGAAGATGGATGATCGTTATGAACGCGATGGCGAGTGGCTGGTGCTGTATCCCGAAGCGCTAGCCCCGTTCTCCTCCGACAGCAGCCAGCCTAAAGCCGGCAGCCACGCGCACGAGGTGCGCAAGTGGCTGCTGGCTTGTTCTGTTTTTCCGGACAAATGGATTAATCGGCTGTTTTCGGTAGGCGGCATACGGATGAAGGAGGACGGGCGAATTGCTTTGCTGGCTTTTCCTGTCGACAGCTCGATGAAGCATCTCGGCGGATCAAGAAGCGGAGAGGCAGAAGGGAATGGAATAATTGTACCGCCTATTCTGTATGAGGATGACTTCTGCCTTGTGCTCGACAAGCCGGCAGGTATGCCTGTGCACGAGTCTTATCCCGGACAGCGCGGTACGCTCGATGCGGCAGCGAATCAATATATGTCGGATCAGAATGACCCTGTGCTCGTCAGGCATATTCATCGGCTGGATGATGATACGTCTGGTCCTGTGTTGTACTCCAAAAACGATCTGGCACAGCAACGCCTAGACGAAGCAATGAGAGAGAAGGAGATTGACCGCATCTATATTGCCGCTGTTCATGGCAGGCTGCAAGGCGGCAGCGGGACAATCGATGCCCCAATCGGCAAGGACCGCCATCATAAGTCGCGACGTCGTGTTACGCCAGGCGGTGATACAGCGATATCGCATTATGAGCGAATCTTTGCTTCGGATCCATATTCCATTGCGAGAGTAGAGCTGGAGACAGGCAGAACGCATCAGATTCGTGTTCATATGAGCCATATTGGGCATCCATTGCTAGGAGATATCCAATATGGCGGCAGACGGACGGACGAGCTAGGGCATCAAGCACTGCATGGTGAGCTGCTGATCTTCCCGCACCCGCTGACTGGCTTGAGGATAGAGGTACGTTCCGCTTGGCCGATATGGCTGACGAAACTTTATAATAGGTAGTCCGTCTTTGAAAATGACAGTCATGCTCCCGCTTGTTGGACCATATAGATAAGTAGTGTATGTGCCATTAGACCAAGCATTAAGGATGAGAAGGGAGGACTTTGGCGTGTCGAATCAAAATAACGGATTGCGATTTGACGTGTATGAACGCGTTCATCTGCCTGATGATGTCGCGGCGATAGACGAGTTGGAGGAGATTGAGTTAGTTCCCCGCATTCAGGTGATCGATCAGGGAGATCACGCTGTCCTAAAGGGGCAGTTGCTGCTTAGCGGGGTCTACCGGAGTCAGAATGCGATCGTGGGACCTCTTACGCTCGAGCATTGGATTCCTGTGGAAATTTCGTTGCCAATGAACCGTGTTACGAGGCTGGATGACATCTCCATCGAGATCGATAACTTCGATGTGGATCTGATCTCCGCACGCACGCTCAATGTTACAGGCGTGTTGTCGCTGAGAGGCATCACTGTCGATTCCGTAGAGGAACAAATCCAGTCATGGCAAGAGGAGCCGTTCACAGCAACGCATGAACGGGAAGCGGAGAATGAGGAATTGCCAGAGAACTTTGGGCAGCAAGCTCAGCCGTATGCGACGGATGCGTTCGGCAACATTGTGCAGGGTGGATATGGGGCCGTTCCTCAATTCTGGTCGCCGCCACAGCCGCAACAGCCGCAGCAGGATTACACAGGACGTGATCTGTCTCCGCCACAGTTTCAAGCAGAGCAGGACGAGCAGAGCTACATAGCGGAGGCCTCGGCAATCGAAAGCGGGGGAGATGCTCGCGAGATTACAATCGCATCGCAGCAGTCCGGAAGCGATAGCTGGCTGCAGTGGAGCGCCCTAGCCGAATCGGGTCAGAAGCAGGCTCAGTCTAATGCGGAGGTGCCGGCATCCGGCTCCCAGCCGTGGTCATCCGAAATCCAATACTCGGCGCCAGGGGAGCAAGGTATTGTACGCCCCGAAGAGGAGGCTGCGCTTCAGTCAACCGAGGAGAACTACGCAACTGCTGGCGAAGAGATCCGAATCGAGCAGCAGGAAGAAGAAGTTCTCAACGTTGCGATCGAGCAAGAGCAGCAGGAGCAGATATCCCGGAAGCCGGAGGAGGTCCAGATTGCGTTTTCGGGTAAATCAGCAACCGGCAGCGACAATGGGCAGCCTGAAGTCGGTTACCGTGCGATCTTGCAATCCAGCCGGCGCGAGCAGGCGCTGAGAGAAGCTGCTGAACAAGTGAATCAGGAGCAGCAAGAGGCTCAGAACAGCTCGAGGGCGACCGCCATCGAAGAGGAGATCGAGTGGAAGAAGTTATTCCTCAGTAACCAGCCTGAGCATAACGAGTTCCGTAAGATAAGAATGTGCATTGTTCAGAAGGAAGAGACGCTGGAGCAAATTGCCGTTCGATACAGCCTGAATCCAAGGGAAATCTTGAATTTTAATAGGCTGCATGAGTCGGCTGTTGAAGAAGGGCAGTTATTATACATCCCTTAACGATACGGAAAAAGCGGATAGCCGACCATTCATAGACAGTATGAATGGTGCGGATGAAGCGTCTCGCTGAATACAAGGCATCCGTGAAGGACGTCCTCAGGACTTTCTTCTAAAATGCTATATTCGTTAAACCGATAGAAGTTGTCTCTGGTGGTCGAATTGCGACCTGAACGAGGCAGCTTCTTTTGTTGTTGGCCGATTGCGAGCGCTTGAATATAGGCTTGCCATGTCTTAGCTTGGATCTATTGTCCCAATATGGCGCCTAATGTTGACTCTGTTCGTTAACAAATGTATGATAGAGCATATGTATGTATAGAAGTGATGGATATCTTTATACGAAAGACATTGAAGGGGAGTAGTACGCAGTATACCTTCAGAGAGCAGAATCGTTACGCTGAGAGGTTCTGCAGGATCGGACTGCATACGAGTCGCCCCGGAGTCACCCAGCTTAAAGCGGAGCCGATGAGGAATTGTCGTGTTTTCTTGCCCAGGTGGGGTCGGTCGCAGCCGTTATCTGCTCCAAGTGCCGTATGTCTAGACATACGGAACAAAGGTGGTACCACGGAAGATAACCTTTCGTCCTTTACGGGCGAGAGGTTTTTTTGATTTTTTTTTGGAATGGTGAGGGTCAACTCACGATGGAGATTGATACGCGCAGAAGAATGAATGGGAGATGAAACAATGTCTGACATGGAGAACAAATCAGCAATGCCTACGACGTACGACCCCAAATCGGCGGAGCAGAAATGGTACTCGTACTGGGTGGAAGGCAATTATTTTCAAGCGGGAAAGAGACCCGAAGCAGATCCATATACGATTGTCATTCCTCCTCCTAACGTAACGGGGATGCTGCATATCGGTCATGCGCTCGACTTCACGCTGCAAGATATACTGATTCGCACGAAACGGATGCAAGGCTACGATGCATTGTGGCTTCCGGGGACGGACCATGCTGGAATCGCGACACAAACAAAGGTGGAACAGAAGCTGCGCGAGCAAGGCATTACGCGTCATGATCTGGGCCGGGAAGCGTTCCTCGAGAAGGTATGGGAGTGGAAGGACCAGTACGCGGACACGATTCGCTCGCAATGGGCGAAGATGGGTTTGTCATTAGACTACTCCAGAGAACGATTCACGCTTGACGAAGGTTTGTCCAAGGCTGTTCGCGAAGTGTTCGTGCGTCTTTATGAAAAAGGATTGATCTACCGCGGCAAAAAAATCATTAACTGGGATCCGGCCGCTCGTACGGCGTTGTCGGATATCGAGGTTGAATATAAAGAGCTTAACGGTCATTTGTATCATTTGCGCTATCCGCTTAAGGATGGATCGGGTCATATCACCGTTGCAACGACAAGACCGGAAACGATGCTCGGCGATTCAGCGGTTGCGGTACATCCTGAAGACGAGCGATATGCTCATCTGATTGGATCGATGATTGTGTTGCCGGTAATCGGCAGAGAAATTCCGATTATTGCGGACGAGTACGTTGAGAAGGACTTTGGTTCTGGCGCGGTTAAGATTACTCCGGCGCATGATCCTAACGACTTCGAGGTAGGTGAGCGCCACAGCCTGCAACAAATTACGGTAATGGATGAATCCGGCGTCATGAATGCGGAAGCGGGTCCATACCAAGGCCTGGACCGATTCGATTGTCGCAAGCAGCTTGTAAAGGATCTGCAAGAGCAAGGCGTATGTGTCCTGATTGAGGATCATGTGCATCAGGTTGGTCATAGTGAACGCAGCGGCGCGGTAGTCGAGCCGTATCTGTCGACGCAATGGTTCGTGGCGATGAAACCGCTCGCGGAAGCTGCAATTGCTGCCCAGAAGTCCGGCAAAGGCGTACAATTCGTACCGGAGCGCTTCGAGAAAACATATCTGAACTGGATCGAGAATGTACGCGACTGGTGTATTTCCCGTCAGCTCTGGTGGGGTCACCGGATCCCGGCTTGGTACGATGATGCGACAGGCGAGATCAACGTTTCTCGCGAGGATATGCAAGGCGACCATCTTCGTCAGGATAACGATGTGCTTGACACATGGTTCAGCTCCGCTTTATGGCCGTTCTCAACGCTTGGTTGGCCGGACCAAACCAATGACTTGAAACGTTATTACCCGACGGATGTTCTCGTAACGGGTTATGATATTATTTATTTCTGGGTGGCGCGCATGATCTTCACCGCCTTGGAATTCACGGACGAGATGCCGTTCAAGGACGTACTGATGCACGGTCTCGTACGCGACAAGGATGGACAAAAGATGTCCAAGTCGCTTGGTAACGGGGTAGACCCGCTGGAAGTGATTGAGCAGTATGGCGCCGATGCCATGCGTTTTATGATTTCGACGGGCAGCACGCCTGGGCAGGATCTCCGCTTCCGCTACGAGAAGGTAGAGCAAGCCCGCAACTTTGCCAACAAAATATGGAACGCATCACGATTCGCGCTTATGAATCTAGAAGGATTCACTGCTGCGGACATCAATATCGATGTGCAATTGGGAACAGCAGACCGCTGGATTCTGCATCGATTAAACGAGACGGCTCGAGATGTTACTCGATTAATCGACAGCTATGAGTTTGGCGAGACTGGCCGCGTTCTCTACAACTTCATCTGGGATGACCTATGTGACTGGTATATCGAATTCTCCAAGCTGAGCCTGAATGGGGCAGACGAGGCTGCGCGACGCGCGACGCAATCCGTCCTTGCTTATGTGCTGGATCGTACACAACGTTTGATTCATCCGTTCATGCCGTTTATCAGCGAAGAAATTTGGCAGCATCTGCCTCATGTTGGCGAGACAATTACGCTGGCGGAATGGCCGATGTACGAGACGTCGCTTGAAGCTCCGGAAGCGGTCAAAGAGATGGAGCTGTTAATGGAGATGATCCGCTCCATTCGTAATATCCGTGCAGAAGTGAACGTGCCGATGAGCAAGAAGGTAGAGCTGTTGATCAAGCCTGCCGGCGAAGCCGAAGAAACGATTTTTACTCGCAACGAAGAGTTTATCAAACGGTTCTGCGGAACGTCGCTTCTTGAGATCGGACGGGATCTTGCCGCTCCGGACAAAGCGATGACCGCGATCGTGACGGGCGCCGAGCTATATCTACCGCTTGCAGGTTTGCTTGATATCGCGCAGGAAATCGCTCGTCTCGAGAAAGAGCTGAAGACGTTGATCGGCGAAGTTGAACGCGTCGAGAAGAAGCTTGGCAACGAAGGTTTCGTAGCGAAAGCGCCGGCGAAAGTAATTGAAGAAGAAAAAGCGAAGATGAACGACTACGCGGAGAAACGCGACAAGGTGCTTGCGCGGATCTCGGAACTGCGCGGTTAATCGCCGCGACCGCGGCAAGGAAGAAGGGTTAGGCATGACGGTTGAAGGAAACAACGGGACAGCGGCTGCTTCGCTGTCCTCCTACCGTGAAGCGGTAGAATGGATTACTGGGCTTATTCCTTTTGGCATTCGTCCGGGTCTAGAGCGAATTGAAGCGTTGATGGAGAGAGTAGGCAATCCGCATCGACGACTTAAGTTCATCCATGTAGCAGGCACAAATGGAAAGGGATCCACCTGTGCATATTTGACCAGCACGCTCATAGAAGGCGGGTATGACGTTGGTACGTTTACTTCGCCGTACATTACGAAATTTACGAACAGATTTCAATATAACGGTGTCGACATCGAAGAGGAAACACTGCTAAGGCTCGCCAATGACCTTCGCCCACATGTGGATGCAATAGCGGAGACGGAACTGGGTTCGCCCACGATGTTTGAGGTTTCTACGGCACTGGCGATCCTCTACTTTGCCAAAGTAACATTCCCCGATTATGTTGTATGGGAGACTGGGCTTGGTGGCAGGATGGATGTGACCAACATTGTTTATCCAGTTCTATCTATTATTACGAATATAGGCCATGATCATATGGATCGTCTGGGTGATTCTCTTGAAGCGGTTGCTGCAGAGAAAGCTGGCATTATTAAGCCGGGTGTTCCCATTGTCAGTGCGGCTACCCAGCCTGAAGTGATCGAAGTGCTTCGCCGGACGGCTGCTGAACGCAAATCGTCTTTCTATTTGATAGGTGAGCACTTCGAGGAGAAGCCACAGGATGTTCGCGAGGATGAGCAAACCTTCCGCTTCGAGGGTTTATTCCGTCATATCGAGCCGCTTACGATTACGCTCAATGGTTCGCATCAGCGCACCAACGCGGCGACGGCCGTAATGGGACTCGAAGTACTGCGTCAATACAATGCGCTGGTGCTGGATGATGAGGCGATGCGTGATGGCCTGCGCAAGACGGCCTGGCCGGGAAGGCTGGAGATGGTAAGCCGCAATCCTCGTATTGTGATTGACGGCGCACATAATCCGGAAGGTGCGGAGAGTCTTGCTGCTACGCTGAAATCGACGTACACATACAAGAAGCTGCATCTTATGATGGGGATGCTGGAGAATAAGAATCATCGGGAGACTTTGAAGCATATACTACCTATAGTGGATACGCTTATCTTGACCGAACCTGATTATCGCATGCGCATGGAAGCGCAGGACCTGGCTTTGATCGTCCAGGAAATGCGTCAGAGTATGCCCGAGCTTCCTCTTGCAGAAATCGTGATCGAAAAGAATTGGCAGCAAGCATTAAACAAATTACAGCAATTTACCGGGAACGAGGATCTCGGGGTCGTGACAGGAACGCTATATTTGATAGCGGACGTGCGCGCTTCCCTGCTATCTGGCTCGGCTGCTGAAAAAGGTTGGTGAACCGTCTTTGAACAGTGCAGAACACGTTCATTTCATCGGAATTGGCGGCTACGGAATGAGCGCGATCGCCCGCGTTATGTTGGAGATGGGGTATAAGGTAACTGGCTCGGACGTTGCTAGCCAAGAGTTAACGGAGAAGCTTGCCGCCAAAGGTGCGGATATTTTCATCGGGCATCAGCCCGAACATGTCAAGGGAGCGGATCTCGTCGTTTATTCGACGGCGCTAACTAGCGATAATGTAGAACGTAAAGCTGCAGAAGCGCTCAATATTCCCGTTCTGCATCGATCCCAAATGCTCGCAAGGCTGATGAATGCGGGCAAAGGTGTGGCTGTTGCTGGCGCGCATGGCAAAACAACAACCTCTTCGATGATCGCACTCGTCATGGAAACCTGTGGAATCGATCCTACTTACATTATCGGCGGCGAGATTGTTAACGTCGGCACCAATGCCAAAGCGGGCAAAGGCGAATACGTCGTTGCAGAAGCGGATGAAAGCGATGGTTCCTTCTTGCATTATCATCCGTCGATGGCGATTGTGACGAATATTGAGCCCGATCATCTAGAAAATTATGATGGCGATTTCGAGAAGCTAAAGTCGGCTTATGTTCAGTTCTTGAGTCAGGTGAGAGAAGGCGGCAAAGCAATCGTATGTGCGGATGATCCAATCGTACGCGAGCTGCTTCCCAAAGTATGGGGAACGGAAAACAATGCTCATTCGTCTGCTCTTGTCACTTATGGCATCGATGAGGATGCTACCTTCAAAGCGGATCAAATTATTCTCGGAGACCGTAAGGTGTCCTTTCATTTGAGCAAGGAAGGTGTCTTGCTTGGCAATGTGGAGCTGTCTGTGCCGGGCATCCATAATGTATACAATTCAATGGCGACCATCATTACTTGTTTGGAAGCAGGTTTGACGTTTGACTCTGTCAAGGAAGCGATTAAGTCTTTCCGCGGCGCGAAACGAAGATTCCAGGTGTTAGGCGAAGTCAACGATATACTTGTAATCGACGACTATGCCCATCATCCAACCGAAATTCAAGCGACGATTAGTGCGGCAAAAGCGACAGGCAAACGCATTATTGCGGTGTTCCAGCCTCAGCGCTATACAAGAACGTTTTTCCTATTCGAGCAATTCAGCAGGGCGTTCCCTGAGGCGGATCAAGTAATTATTACCGATATCTATTCCCCTGCGGGAGAGAAACAGATTGAGGGGATTAATTCCGGCAAGCTCGTCGAGCTGATTCGCAGCAACAGTCATGCGAGTGCTGAATATATCCCTACAAAGGAAGAAGTGCTGGAAGCGCTGAAAGCACGAGTTGTTCCAGGCGACCTGGTAATTACGATGGGCGCGGGTGACATCTGGAAAGTAGCTGACGCGTTAGCCCGATCTCTTACCGAAAAACAATCGTAATGTACGGATGTCCCCATATGCGTACAAAAGAGCCGTTCCGAATATTCGCAAATCATGCGATGTCCGGAGCGGCTTTTCTATTACTCCGCCGTTATGTGTAATGCCCTTACTCGTCATAACTCTCTCATTGATCTCATAGACTAATAGTAGACCAGGTAGAGGAGAGATCAACATGAAACCGAATAATCGAATCACCTATCGCTTTGACATCCCTGAGAGCCGGCCGAAGCAGGACAAGCCCCATAGACTTATCGAAGCTGAGCGTACGTGGGATACAGCACCGGATATTGACACCGAGGAGCAGAAGCAACTACCAACTTCATCCAAATTAAATGTCATCCCCTTATATTATCCTTCGTCTTCGAATGTTATAGAGGAAGCGCAGCCTTGGAACAACGCCTTTCAAGAAGATATTGGAGCATTGGAGCAATTGATTCGCGAAGCGGAATCCGATGACCATCCATCTTCAGCTAGTAAACAAACAGAATGGGAACATCCAATCGTCCCAGCAGCCCCAGAGCAAGTTCCTGTGACGACGATTATTACACCTCAGTGGCAGCCTGTTGTTGATTGGGAGTACGAGACGAAGACGGACAAACCGGTCATCACACGCAGAACAGGCGGCAAGGGTCCATCCTGGCTGCATGTATTCTTATCGGTAGGCGGAGCGCTTGCGACCGGAGCGATCTTTGGTTATTTGATTCTGACCTTATTTACAGGTGCAACGATATGGCCAGGAGGAGAACGGGCTGATAATGGCGGCAACACACAGCCGGTCGTTCAGCCAGAAGTGCGCGAGCCGATCGGATTGGATGATCTGCAGGATGATCCGCAGGTTGACGAGACAAAGGGAGCCAATGAAAATAATCTTCCTGCTGCCTCTATTCAAGCGGGAAGTATCGCGCACACGTATACGCTGCTTCAGTTCGGTCTGTTCAGTAATGCGGAAGGACGAGATGCCGCGCTAAAGCAATTAAAGGATGGGGGATTCGCGGCGGCGTCTATGAATACGCCCGAAGGGTACCGCGTCTATGCAGGGATGGCATTAGATGGAACCAAAGCTGGCGTAATCGTAAGCAACGTGCCGGATCTCTTGTTATATAAGAAACCGGTGACCTTGCAGGGACCTGACCAGTTGCCCTTCGCAGGTGGAGAAGAAGTCGCGCAAGGGTTCTTCGTTTCGACGAACGAACTGATTGCGACCTGGTCAGATCTCGTGATTGCTCAGCTGGAGCAACCGTCCCTTTCACCGCTAGGCGCTGCCGCAGCAGAAGGATGGCGGACAAGGCACGAGCAATGGACCGTGCATGCGGCGGCAATGGAGAAGGGTGTTTCTGATCCCGGAGGCGAGACGTACTTCGGTAAGCTAAGGACGGCAATCGATAAAGCCGCTGTGTCGATGACCGAATATGATAACAATCCTTCGAAAGCTCATTTGTGGGATGCAGAAACTTCTCTTATGGAAGCGGTGCTCGCGCAAAAAGAATGGTTTGAGTCTTCGAGCGCATTGTAAACGGACAGGCAACTGCGTATAATGGAATCAGGTGTCATTTCGTGGCGAAAGGGTCTGAACGATGAAAAAAAACGGATGGATACTTTTTTTGTTTATATTGCTCGGAATGATAGCAGGAGCGCTAGTCGCAAAATGGCTGGAATCCGTACCGGGCGTATCCTTCCTGACTAAGCCGATCGCGACTTCTTGGTCGCCTAACGTTGATCTGTATGTATTGAGCCTAAACATGTCGGTCAGCCTGCAGATTAGCTTGCTGAGCGTCGTCGGTGCAGCCATTGCGATTTGGTTGTACAGAAAAATGTAAGTACTGCACACATTTTTTAAGGTGGCAGCTGGATCATGATTGATCCGTAGAAGGAGCACGCCCTTATGAATGAAAGTTTTACTAACCAAGCACCGATAAGCCGGCTCGTGCTGGCTTCATCGTCTCCGCGCCGGAAGGAACTGGTCGCATCTCTGGACCTTTCCTTGCCGGTTTCTATTTTGTCTACGGATATGGATGAAAGTTATGAATCCAACTGGACGCCGCAAGAGGTGGTCGAACAGCTGAGTCTTCGCAAAGGTTTAGGAGCCGAAGCGCTGCTCACACAACGGGGCGAAGAATCTGCAGGCACGTTAATTCTTGCTGCAGACACGATCGTAGTACTGGATGGCCAAATACTCGGAAAACCCAATGATGACGAAGAGGCAGTACGGATGTTGACTTCCTTGCAAGGCAGGTCACATGAGGTATACAGCGGCATCGCATTACTAGCGGCAGGCACGGAGCATCACAGTGTTGCCAGTCGCAGAACGAAGGTTTTCATGAAGGCATTGGATGAACAACGAATCCGCAGATATGTCGCATCTGGCGAGCCGCGTGACAAAGCCGGAGCTTATGGCATTCAAGGATATGGTGCTGCTTTAGTAGATACGATCGAAGGCTGTTATTTCAATGTCGTGGGTCTGCCGCTATCGCTTTTGTCTGATCGGCTTAAGACGTTTGGCGTACAGACGTATTAATTCTATGATGGGATGGGATGATTATGGAAATACATGGTAATGTATTGCGTGATGTCCCCCATGAAGAACGTCCAAGAGAGCGCATGATGCGATATGGGGCGGAGGCGCTTAGCCATGCTGAGCTGCTTGCGATTTTGTTGCGAACAGGTACAAAACGTCAGTCGGCCATTCATTTGGCGAACTCGATTTTGCGTCAGAGCGGAAGCCTGCGCGGATTGCTGGATATGAGTCACGAAGAGCTCACGTCAATTAACGGGATCGGTCCGGCCAAGGCCTTGCAGCTGCGTGCAGGGATTGAACTTGGCAGACGAATGATCAAGACACGGATTGATGATTGGGTCACAATCCGCAAACCCAAGGATGCTGCTGATTATGTGATGGAAGAGCTTCGATATTTGGACAAGGAGCATTTTGTCTGCTTGTTCTTGAATACCAAGAACGGAATTATTGCCCGGGAAACATTGTCGGTCGGTACACTAAACGCGTCGTTAGTTCATCCTAGGGAAGTGTTCAGAGCGGCAATTAAACGTAACAGCGCCTCTGTCATTTGTGCTCATAATCATCCTAGCGGTGATCCAACTCCGAGTCCTGAGGATATTACGCTTACGGATCGACTTGTAGAAGCAGGTAAGCTTGTTGGCATCGAAGTGCTGGATCATATCATAATCGGGGATGGCAAATTCATGAGTTTGAAGGAACTTGGTCATATGTAATATAATATAAAAGGCGTATTAAAAAGTCTGATTAACAAGGCCACGGACGAATACAACATTCGACGTTGAATATGTACGTAAGATAAGAGCAAAATGGATGTACGGAATTAGAAGGGAGCAACAACATGTTCGGTAGATTGAACAAGGATTTGGGGATTGACCTCGGAACAGCAAATACGCTGGTATACGTTAAAGGCAAGGGGATAGTCGTGAGGGAGCCATCCGTGGTAGCCCTGCGTACCGATACAAAAACGATCGAAGCGGTAGGCGAGCAAGCCAAAAAAATGATAGGCAGAACGCCGGGCAACATTCGTGCGGTTCGTCCAATGAAAGACGGAGTTATTGCGGATTTCGAGACGACGGCAACGATGATCAAATATTTTATCCGCTCTGCGCAAAAGCAGCGTTCGCTGTTCCCGCGCCATCCGAATGTGATGGTGTGCGTGCCTTCCGGTATTACGGCAGTTGAGCAACGAGCTGTAGAAGATGCGGCTAAGCAAGCTGGCGCTAGAGAAGCGTATACCATCGAGGAGCCCTTCGCTGCAGCTATTGGCGCAGATCTTCCAGTCTGGGAGCCAACAGGAAGTATGGTAGTAGACATCGGCGGCGGAACGACTGAAGTGGCGGTCATCTCGCTAGGCGGCATCGTAACGAGCCGTTCCATCCGTGTTGCGGGCGACGAAATGGATGAAGCCGTTATCCAATATATCAAACGACTGTACAACCTGATGATTGGTGAGAGAACGGCAGAGCAGCTTAAGATGGAAATCGGCTCTGCATTGCAGCTTGATAAGCCAGAAACGCTCGAAATCCGTGGACGCGACCTCGTATCTGGCCTTCCGAAGACACTCGCTATTACATCGGATGAGATAACAGATGCACTGATGGATACCATTAATGCCATTGTGGAAGCTGTTAAAGTCACACTCGAGAAATGTCCGCCGGAGTTATCTGCGGATATTATGGATCGTGGTATTGTATTGACTGGCGGAGGCGCTTTGCTGCGCAATCTGGATAAGCTGCTGCAACGTGAAACCGGAATGCCGGTCATCGTGGCAGACAACCCGCTTGATTGTGTCGCGATCGGCACAGGCCGTTCATTGGATAATATTCATCTGTTCAAGAGCAGAGGATCGAATCGCTCGAAGCGTTAATACATGTTAGGCGCAATCACGGATTTGGGACAGGCAGGTGATCGGGCTGTTAAATTTCATGAGGAATAAGCGTGTGTTTATGCTTATGATCGGTTTTATTTTGTTTATCGCGATCATCGGCTTCTCGCTTAGCGATCGCAAAGAGCTGACCGGGCCGGAGAAGTTCCTCAAGGATACGTCCGGCTTCGTGCAGCAGTGGTTCTACAAGCCCGCTGGCTATATAGCGGGCTTCTTTGAGGACATTCGCGATTTTCGAATCGTATACCAAGAGAATGAGCGACTTCGCAGTACCGCAGCCGCTTATGCGCGCGACAAAGTGAAATACAATTTTATGGAGAAAGAAAACGTGCGGCTTAAGGAAGAACTTAATTTCACTGAGCAGCAGAAACAAATGAATAATTACAAATATCTTATCGCGCAGGTCGTATCGGTCAGCAATGATGCTAATAATCGGACGATGACGATTAATCTGGGATCGAAGCATGGAGTCCAGAAAAATATGGCGGTCACGACAGTCGACGGTCTAGTCGGATTGGTCAGCTCGGTTACGCCGTTTACCTCTGCAATTACGCCAATCACCGAGCTTAACGAAACGTCGCCGACGTTTAATTCGATTGCTGCGACGATTGAAGGACGTGAGGACGAATCCTTTGGCATTCTTAGCAGCTTCGAGAAAGAAACCAATCGGATCATTATGACTCGTATTGCCGAGAATGACAAAATGGAGATCGGCGATACCGTTATAACGTCGGGGCTTGGCAATGTATATCCGCGAGGTTTGCGGGTTGGAACGGTAGAGACGAAGCAGGTCGGAGACTTTGGTCTTACATACACGGCGACAGTTAAGCTGTCAGCTAGCTTCGATCATCTCACGGAGGTATTTGTCGTGCAGGTTCCTGGCATGGAGGAATCCGAGCAATGAGCATGAACCGAATCGTTGCGCTGATGCTGCTGCTATTCGTGGTGGAAGGTTCGTTAATGCCCTGGATCATCCCGGAAGGTTTCGGCGACCGGATTATTCCGCACTTTATTTTCGTTTTTGTATTATTTTCGGCACTTTACGGCAATCGTCATCAGGCTCTGTTGCTTGGCGCTGGATTTGGTTTGCTGCAAGATATTATCTATTTCGGACAGCTGCTAGGCCTACACTTCTTTGCGATGGGATTGCTGGGGTATCTTACGGGCATTCTGCTGGAGCGCAAACGCGCAACGGTCATGATGGCAGTCTCCGTCATCGGATTTGCTTGCATCCTATATGATTCCTCGTTGTTCTTTATCTACAAGGTATTCCGGATAACAGACGCTTCTTATGCTTGGGCGCTTCTTAATCATATTCTCCCCAGCTTGTTCCTGCAGTTAGCCTTTGCGCTTGCTTGTTATATACCGATTCGACGCATGTTCGAATCCCGCAATCAAATGGGAGAAAACGGCGAAGAGGAATAATGGTCGAACGCAGGCAGGAATTCGGGCTATCCGTTTAGAATTGAATAGGTTGGGGAGGGACAAACGTGACCGAGAAACAACATATTATGATTAAAGGCGTCAAGGAAGGTCTGCTGTTCCTTCTCGACGATCAATGTGCTTTCGATTCGCTGGTAGCCGAGATGAAGCACAAGCTGGAGAAGACACATCAGCAGCTGCTGACGGGACCACTCGTACACATACATGTTAAGCTGGGCTCCAGAATCATTACGGACGAACAGAAGGAACAGCTATCGAGCATCATCGGTGCGCAAGGCAATTTGATGATCCAGTCCATGGAGTCGGATCCGCCGACTAATCCGGAATCTGGCAATAACGGCAAGACGCTGCAAGTGATTACGTCCATTGTTCGTTCGGGGCAGACGCTGGAGCATGACGGAGACTTAATGCTCATCGGCGATGTTAATCCGGGAGGCACACTACTCTGCACCGGAGATATCTATGTGATGGGCGCGCTGAGAGGAATGGCGCATGCTGGAGTCGCAGGTAGAAAAGATGTGATCATCGCCACATCTCTGATGAAGCCTACTCAGCTGCGTATCGCGGACGTCGTCAGCAGGCCGCCTGAAGAATGGCTGACGCTGGACTCGGCGATGGAATTCGCCTTTCTGAACGAAGGACAAATGCAGATCGACAAGCTATCGCAGCTATTCCGAATCAGGCATAATCCGATCCTATTTAAAGGAGTGTAGAGCATGGGAGAAGCGATTGTAATCACATCAGGCAAAGGCGGTGTCGGCAAGACGACGACATCGGCTAATATCGGAACTGCGCTTGCGCTGCTTGGCAAAAAAGTTTGCATGGTCGACACTGATATCGGACTTCGTAACCTTGATGTCGTCATGGGTCTGGAAAATCGGATCATATACGATTTGGTCGACGTTGCCGAGGGCAGATGCCGACTGAATCAAGCATTAGTAAAGGATAAACGATTCGAAGAGCTGTATATGCTGCCCGCAGCACAAACAAAAGACAAAGATTCAGTTAAGCCCGAGCAAATTCGTGATATGGTGCTAGAGCTTAAGCAGGAACATGATTATGTCATCATTGACTGCCCAGCAGGCATCGAGCATGGTTTCCGCAACGCGATCGCAGGGGCGGATCGAGCTATTGTTATCACGACTCCAGAAAACGCGGCTGTTCGAGACGCGGACCGTGTCATTGGGCTTCTCGAAGGCAACAAAATTCCATCGAAGCTGATCATTAACCGCATTCGTCCAACGATGATGAAGAGCGGAGAAATGCTGGATATCGACGAAATTTGCCAGGTGCTTGCGATCGATTTGCTAGGGATTGTACCCGATGACGAGAAGGTCATTTCTGCAGCCAATAGCGGTGAGCCGACTGTCATGAATCCAACCTCTCGCGCTTCGATTGCATATCGCAATATTGCCCGCCGTATACTGGGGGATATGGTTCCGTTGATGGTTCTCGACGAGAAGGCTGGAGCGTTCAAGCGGTTCCGGAAGTTCCTCGGAATAGGATGATGGACTTGTGGTTAATAAAATAAAAAAACTCGATTGGGGCATCTTGGCCATTCTTGCTTGTCTTGCGGCGATTAGCGTTATCGCTATTCATAGCGCCACGGCTAATAACGCGCTTTATTCAAGCAACGATATGAAGCAGTTAGTGTTCTACGGACTTGGGTTTGTAGTTGCTATCGCTTCAGTGCTGTTTGATTATCGGATTATCTTGAAAATCTGGCATGTATTGTACGCGATCGGAGTCGCTTCGCTAATTCTCGTCTTTTTCTTCGGAGCCGAGATCAACGGTGCAAAGGGTTGGTTTAAGCTGCCAGGCGGACTTCTCAACTTCCAGCCTGCAGAAATTATGAAGATTATCCTGATCATCGGCATCGCATATCTTATGGGTCGCCGACAAGGAGACAAACTTAATTTTACGACGGACCTGCTGACTATAGGCTCATTTGCGTTATTGCCATTCGTGCTCGTTATGATTCAGCCGGATCTAGGCAATGCCATCATTTATCTTGTGATTGTGCTTGGGATGCTCT
The DNA here is from genome assembly GCF_054483835.1 of Paenibacillus sp. strain BS8-2. Classification (NCBI taxonomy): domain Bacteria; kingdom Bacillati; phylum Bacillota; class Bacilli; order Caryophanales; family Paenibacillaceae; genus Paenibacillus; species Paenibacillus sp. strain BS8-2. The sequence goes on along the minus strand of NZ_CM137010.1, from coordinate 5,777,941 downwards.
GGATCGGCAATGTCAAATACTCGCATGTGGCGATCGGGCTTGCAGCAGTCGTCGCCGGCATTGTGTTGTTTATGTTCTTGTTCAACGTGTTTAACACCGAAATCAAGGACTATCTTGTGGATCAGGATAAGAAGCATTGGTATGACCGGATTAATACGTTTATCAACCCTGAGCTTGCTTCTGCGGACAGTAAACATCAATCCATGTATGCGCAGATTGCGATTGGATCAGGCGGGTTGAATGGCGAAGGATTTCTGGAGGGCAAGCTGAAGAACGGCGGTTATATACCGTATGCTTACTCGGATTCCATCTTTGTTGTGGTCGGAGAGGAATTTGGGTTTCAAGGTGCCGCGGTGCTTCTGCTGCTGTACTTCCTATTGATTTATCGAATGATAATGGTTGCGTTCAAATGTTACGATCGAAGAGCGTCCTATATGGTGATCGGGATCGTCTCCATGTTTGTGTTCCAGGTGTTCCAGAATATCGGGATGATGATCGGTCTTATGCCGATTACCGGTATCACGTTGCCATTCGTCAGTTACGGGGGGACATCGCTGCTCTTAAATATGATGTCAATCGGCCTCGTATTCAGCATCAAGGCGCATCAAGAGGTATACGAGCTCGCCGAATGAGTGGGCTTAATAGATACGGCAGTGTAGCGGGAATTGTTCCCGGCACTGCCGTTTTGTCGTTTGTAAGGACTAGCGAAACTCTCTCCTCCGATTGCCCCGGACTCGCATACTTGTCCTCTGTAACTCATAAAGATGGTAGTAGGACAAGGTGCAGGGAGGATACTGGCATGGGACTAAGAGACGATGTTAGGCATAGAAGGCACGAGAAAATAAGGACGCTGCTGGAAGAGTATGCGGCGAAACAGGGGGGAGCAGAGAAACCCTCGCAGCAAGCGGAGCTGCCCGTGAAAGGTAATCCGAAGAAGGCGAATGACGTGCAAATGGATCGACAAGCTTGGCGGTCAAGATCGGATGAGGAAAGGCATCTGGAATTTCCGTCTCATCCGGCAAACGTACTGGAACGAGAGGATTTAGCGTCTGAAATTAGGAACAGCGGACAGACACAAGATCCGGAATTAGCTTGGAAACGTAATCCGAATCCATGGTCAGCTTGGGGAGAGGATTCCGCTCAAGGCGGGGAGTCCCGCAGCTTCGTTAGACAGACGAGGACGTACGATGATTCCGACAATCCACCAAGGAGCAGCTGGAGTCGTTTTCTCAAGGGCATGCAATGGAAGGCAGCAGCTGCTTTGCTTATTTTTGGCGGCATTTATGGCATGTTCCACTACGAAGCGGACTGGGCCGGACGGGGACAAACCATTGTGAAACAAGCGCTGACGGATGAGTTCGATTTTGCTGCCGTAGCGATTTGGTACAAAGAAGCTTTCGCAGGTGCGCCTTCGTTTATTCCGATATTCCAAGGCGACCCGGAGGCAGCAGTAGGGGTGGATGGAGACGTGACGGATCATGTTGTTGCTCCGCTCGAACATGGATCGCTTATACGTACATTCGCCGAAATGCTGAATGGCATCGAGCTGGCGGACGAGTCTGAAGCTTCCGTAGTAGCAGTTGAGATGGGCAGAGTTGTCATGGTGACGGAAGGTCAAGACAGCATCTTAATACAACATGCTAATAACCGAGTTAGTATCTACAGCAAGCTTGGCAGCGCAGGCGTGTCGGTTAACGATTGGGTAGAGGCCGGAGACCCTATCGGGAATCTTAAGGGAGCGAATGAAAGTGGACAAAGCCTGCTTCATTTTGCCATTAAGGAGAATGACCAGCATGTGGATCCACTTGAAGTGATCACGCTTGATTAAGTGGGGGGGCATCGTTTGGTCGATTCATCCGCTATTTGTAATGGTTATGGCAGCTTCCGCCTTAACCGGTTACTTTGCCGAGTTAGCCGTATTGTTCTTGATTGTGTTTGTCCATGAGCTTGGGCATGTCATTGTGGCCAAAGGGCTGGGCTGGCGCATAAAGGAGGTTAAGTTGCTGCCCTTCGGCGGTGTTGCTGAGGTGGATGCCGGGGCGGCAAATGCCAAGGAGGAAGCGTTGGTTGCCATTGCTGGACCTTTGCAGAACGTTTGGATGGGTCTGATTGCTTGGGGCTGCGGGTTCATAGGGTTATGGTCCGAACCTTGGTCCGATTACGTGGTGCAGGCGAATCTGATGATCGCCTTGTTTAATTTGCTGCCGATCCATCCGCTCGACGGAGGAAAGCTCGCCCATGCGCTAATTAGTGTGTTTGTTGATTATTATCAAACACTGCTATGGTCGGCACGACTGAGCCTTGCGTTCAGCTTGATTATGATTGTCGGCGCCGCAGCTCCAATCTGGATCGGTGGCGGCGATGGCGTACAGCTGAATCTACTGGTTGTCGGTTTGTTTCTATTGTTAAGCAACTGGACATATTATCGCAATGTTCCTTATTTGTTCGTGCGCTTCTTGACCCACCGCCAGCGTGCCGTTATGGCGGCACTTGAACGCGGAAGGAAAGCGACACCGATTATCGTCAGCAGCGAACAATCCATATTGTCTGTCGCGAGGCAATTAAATCGTGAACGTTATCATCTGATCTATGTGATGGAGCCGTCAGGCAGAGATTTGAGAGTGCTGCCTGAGGGGCAGATTGTGGAGAGCTGTCTCTCGGGACTAAATCCAAATCGTGCAGTCCGCGAACTTTTGGGCTAAAATAGAAGCATATGATAGAAGCATACGATGATAAAAGGGCGGATTCGCTACGATGAAACAAATGCTGATGCATGTGGAAGGCGATACGATGCAGACGGCCGTTCTGGAGAACGGGCAGCTGACAGAATTTTTTATGGAGCGTTCAGGCGGGGCAAGTCTCGTCGGCAACATTTATAAAGGCAAGATCGTCAATGTGCTGCCTGGTATGGATGCAGCCTTCGTCGATATTGGCACAGGCAAAAATGCATTTCTGTACATCGACGACATGTTGCATCCGCATGCGGATAAGCAGCCGGCGAACAAGCCGAGCATCCGTGAGCTTGCACAGCCTGGACAAGATATGATCGTACAGGTTGTAAAGGATCCGCTAGGCGGCAAAGGAGCTCGCGTGACGACACATTTTAATCTTCCGGGACGCTGGCTCGTGTATTTGCCATTTGCAGACTATGTAGGCGTGTCCAAGAAGGTGTCGAGCGAGGTGGAGCGCGAACGGCTGCGGGTGGCAGGTGAAAGAATCAGGCTGGATGAAGAGGGCATTATCATAAGAACTGCAGCTGATGGCGAAGCGCTGGAGTCGCTGCAGGTCGACGTGTCCAAGCTCCGCGAACGCTGGAGAATGATCGGAGTGAAAGCGGCAGGGGCGGTGGCGCCGGCAATGCTGCATTGCGAGGAGGGGCTGCTGCACCGGGTCATACGTGACACTTTCTCATCCGATATGGACGAGCTGTGGATCGACCATTCGGCACGATTTGGAGAAGCTGCCGGACTGCTTCGAGACATCTCACCGGCATTAGAGGGCAGGGTTAAGCTGTATCGCGGTGGCGGAGGCAGAGGCATATTCCAGGAGTTCCGCGTGTCGGAGCAAATCGAGACGGCTTTCTCCAAGCGTATTCCGCTGCAAAGCGGAGGTTATCTGATCTGGGAAGAAACAGAGGCGCTTACCGTTGTAGATGTGAATACAGGCAAGTTTACGGGCTCAGACAATTTGGAGGATACGGTATTCCGGACCAATCTTGAAGCGGCGGCATTAATTGGGCGATTGCTGCGCGTACGCGATGTCGGCGGTATTGTTATCATTGATTTCATTGATATGGAAAAGGAAGACAGCCGCTCGAAGGTGCTCGCGCGAATGGCCGAGGAAGCCAAGCGTGACGGCACCAAGACATCGATTGTAGGCTGGACTCGGCTTGGTCTAATGGAGATTACCCGCAAGAAAGCAAGAGAAAGCGCGGGCCGACATTTGATCCAGGGCACATTATAAAATACTGCTTGAACCAGCTTGTCGGATGTGATAAACTGTTTGGGTGTATGTTTCGTATGTACGTGATGCGAAGGTACAGGTACCGCTCCGAACAGGTTACATAAAAGTGTATCGCTACGGCGATTGCCACCTGCCTCAGGCGAGTCTTCGAAAACAAGGAGGTGCACCCATTATGTTCGCAATTATCGAAACTGGCGGCAAGCAATACAAAGTTCAGGAAGGCGATGTGATCTACATCGAGAAACTGAACGGCAGCGAAGGCGAAAGCGTAACGTTTGATCGCGTTCTGGCCGTAACTGGCAAGGACGGTCTCGTGACTGGCGCTCCGGTCGTATCCGGCGCAACGGTAACTGGCAAAGTCGAGAAACACGGCAAAGGCCAAAAGATCATCGTTTACAAATACAAAGCCAAAAAGAACTACCGTCGTAAGCAAGGCCATCGTCAGCCTTACACGAAAGTAACGATCGAGAAGATCCAAGCGTAAGCGGAGGATTCCTTCATGATTACGATTACGTTCGTACGTAATGAAACTGACAGACGCATCGTATCATTTGCAGTCGAAGGACATGCTAAATATGCGAAGCCCGGCAAAGACATTGTCTGCGCCGGCGTGTCGGCGGTATCGGTCGGCACGGTTAATGCGATTGAAACACTTGCGGGTGTCGAGTTACCCGCCATGATGAAGAACGGCTGGTTGTCATCGGACGTACCATTGCTGCCCGATGCAGCGGCGGACGGAGTGATGCAGTTGCTTCTTGAAAGCATGGTTGTGATGCTCGAGACGATCGCTACATCATACGGTAAGCACGTCGTAGTACATGAGCAGTTTCGATAAGACAGCTCATGGAAGGCGGCTCATCAACTCGCGGAAGGAGGGGTACACCATGTTGAAATTAAATCTTCAGTTGTTCGCATCCAAGAAGGGTGTAGGTTCCACGAAGAACGGACGTGACTCGCAATCGAAGCGCTTGGGCGCTAAACGTGCTGACGGTCAAGTCGTAACAGGCGGAAGCATTCTGTTCCGTCAACGCGGAACGAAGATCCACCCGGGAACAAACGTAGGTATCGGCAAGGACGATACGCTGTACGCGAAAGTAGACGGCGTTGTCAAGTTCGAGCGCCTGGGTCGCGATCGCAAGAAAGTGAGCGTATACCCTGTTGATCAAGCTCCTGTTGCAGCTGCAGTAGAAGCATAAATCACAACTTAAAGCCCCGGCCAGCATTGCTTGGTCGGGGCTTTTGTGTGGGTGAACCTATGGAATAGCTGTATGGTGATTTGGTCTGTTCAATCTTGTTACTCGCGCTTTTTAGCAGATGACCGGCATGGACGGGCATGATATACTGGGGAAGCTAGTATTTCCTAAGAAGGCAGGTTCTGGCATGATACCCAAGACATCGGCAAAACATTATGTCGCGACGACGGCGCTCTTGCCCGCGTCCGCGTTACTGATCTGGCCTGGCGAACGCCTGCTGGCGGCAGGCTGCTTAATTTGGATCGCCGCCGCCGCGATATATTGGATTCTCAGCGAACGCCGCGCGCATCGGGAACGATTGTCAGGTACGATTGCCGCTATGCAAGCATCGAGCGTGCGCACGTTAAACCATCATCGTCATGACTGGATGAATGACCTCCAAGTACTGTATGGCTACATCAGACTTGGGAAGCTGGATAAGACGATAGGTTACGTGGAGAAAATAAGAGAAAGAATGAATGCTGAAAGCTCGATATCGAAGCTGGGCATTCCTTCGTTAATTAGTTATATTCAATCGTTCCGTACATTAACGAACTCGCTGATGCTGGAGGTCGAGGTCGAAGGAAACGTAAATCTGCTGGATATGGGTCAGGACACGGCGGAGAGTACAGCAGAGATGCTCATACATACGATTAATGCTTATCGTCTGTCGGCGAAGCCTAGATTGGGCGAAGAAGCGGTGTTGCGCCTGCATCTTTGTGCCGACGAAGGAACATTGTATGCATCCTTCTTCTACGATGGCGAGCTTGTAAACCCGGAACTTTGGAACCAAAAATTGAAAAAGCAGTTGAGAGACGCGCCGCTCATCCATGTCTCGGAAGAACAATCTTATCAGAAGGTTGTACTCAAGGCAGAGCTGCGCGGGCTGGGCGCTTGAACGGAGGCATTACATGTTTGTCGATAAGGCGAAGATTTTTGTAAAAGGCGGCGACGGGGGAGACGGAATCGTATCCTTCCGCCGGGAAAAATATGTTGAAAATGGTGGTCCCGCAGGTGGGGATGGCGGCAACGGGGGAGACTTGATCTTTCGTGTCGACGAAGGTTTACGTACCTTGATGGACTTCCGCTACCAGAAACACTTCAAGGCGGAGCGCGGTGAACGCGGTAAAGTCAAGACGATGCATGGAGCGAGTGCGGATGATACGATCGTTCGTATTCCGCCAGGTACGGTTATCATTGATGATGACACGAATCAAATCATTGCGGACATGACGCGTCACGGGCAACAAGTTGTTGTGGCCAAAGGTGGACGCGGAGGACGCGGCAACTGCAGGTTCGCAACGCCGACTAATCCTGCTCCTTATATATCGGAGAATGGTCAAGAGGGCCAAGAGCGCTGGATCGTGCTCGAGCTCAAGGTGATGGCAGATATCGGTCTGGTTGGTTTCCCGAGTGTAGGCAAATCGACATTATTATCGGTCGTGTCCGGGGCCAAACCAAAGATCGGCGCGTATCACTTTACAACGATCACACCAAATTTAGGGGTCGTCGACGTAGGTGATAGCCGGAGCTTCGTTATGGCGGATTTGCCGGGCTTGATCGAAGGGGCGCACGAAGGCGTTGGACTTGGACATGAATTCCTTCGACATGTCGAACGTACGCGTGTCATTATCCACGTTATCGATATGGCCGCTTCAGAAGGACGAGATCCATTTGACGACTGGCTCAAAATTAACGCGGAGCTCACTCTGTATAATGAAAAGCTTGCTGATCGACCGCAAATTATCGCAGCGAATAAGATGGATATGCCGGAAGCCGAGGAGCAGCTAGCCCTATTCAAAGAGCAGCTGGACGCAGTGAAGGGCGACAAGGAATATCTCATCATGCCGATCTCTTCTTTGACCAAACAAGGCATCCAGGAGCTGCTGTATAAGGCGGCGGATGTACTTGATACGGTCGAGGAGACAATCGAGGTAGAAGATGTGAAGGAAATCGAAGAGCGCAAAGTATACACATACGAGAAGCGCGAAGAGATTACGTTCACGATTCACCGTGAAGACGAAGTGTTTGTGGTAGAAAGCGAAGGCATCGAACGGATGATGAAGCGGATCAATCTGAATTCGTACGACGCCGTTATGTTATTCGCCCGGACGATGCGGAAGCTCGGACTTGATGAGGCGTTGCGCAAGCAAGGCGCTAAGGATGGGGACATGGTTCAAATCGCCGACTTCGCCTTTGAATTTTTTGAGGGCTCCGATTATAATCCATACGATTAATGTGAAGAGACGACGGCAGTCGTCTTTTTTTTCGTACGGCCTATTGCTCCTTAGTCTGTAATTCGATATAATGTCCACTATAGGTGTACAGTTGTCTTTATGAGGAGGACTGAAGTGGCGGAACGCTATTACGTCGTCCGGGAGGATATATTGCCGGAAGCGATTCAGAAGACGATTCAAGTGAAGGAGCTGCTAAGCAGCGGTATGGCGGCAACGGTTCACGAAGCTGTGGAACGAGCAGGTTTAAGCCGCAGTGCCTTCTATAAGTATAAGGATGGGGTATTCGCTCTCAACGAAATTGCACGTGAGCGAATCGTAACGATATCCATGGATTTGGAGCATCGTTCAGGCATTTTGTCCAGCGTCTTGGGGCTCGTAGCGAGTCAAGAAGGCAATGTGCTGACGATGAACCAGAGTATCCCGCTACAGGGCTTTGCAAACGTCGTGTTGTCGGTCGATATTTCGGGACTGGCGGGTGAGCTGTCCGATCTGATCGAACTCCTTCGGAGGCAAGCGGGCGTGCGCAAGGCAGCGGTAATTGGGCAAGGATAATGAATAGAGCGGAGGATGTTAAGATATGAAGCCAATCAAGGTAGGATTGCTCGGACTAGGAACGGTCGGAACAGGCGTAGTGCGCATAGTGGAAGGGCATCAGGAGGATCTGCAGGGTCAGGTTGGCTCGCCGATTATGATCGAGAAGATTTCGGTACAGAATAAAGCAAAGGGACGTTCGGTTTCCATCGATCCGGATAAATTGACTGAAGATCCATGGGATGTAATCCGCGATCCGGAGATCGATGTCATCGTTGAAGTGATGGGCGGCATCACGCAAACCAAGGAATATATTCTTGAAGCGTTGTCTCTAGGCAAACATGTAGTTACGGCCAACAAGGATTTGATGGCGATGCATGGACCGGAAATCCTGGCGAAAGCAAAGGAAAACCGCTGCGATGTGTTATATGAAGCAAGCGTAGCGGGCGGCATCCCGATTCTGCGAACATTGGTGGAAGGTTTCTCTTCCGATCGTATCACGAAAATCATGGGTATTGTGAATGGCACGACGAACTATATTCTCACAAAGATGAGTCAAGAGGGTGCCTCTTACGGAGATGTGTTGAAGGAAGCGCAGGACCTCGGTTATGCCGAAGCGGATCCGACCTCTGATGTTGAAGGCTTGGACGCGGCACGCAAGATGACGATTCTCGCAACACTTGGCTTCCGCACAAACGTATCGCTCGAGAACGTGTCGGCTAAGGGGATTTCGCAAGTAACGAAAGAAGATATCCTGTATGCGAAACGACTGGGCTATGAGCTTAAATTGCTTGGCATCGCGGAGCGTCAAGACGATCTGGTGAGCATAAGCGTGCAGCCGACAATGGTGAAGCAATCGCATCCGATCGCATCCGTCAATGGCGTCTTCAATGCAGTGTATGTACACGGCGAAGCAGTAGGAGAGACGATGTTCTACGGCGCAGGAGCGGGTGAGCTGCCAACTGCGACTTCGATCGTAGCCGATCTCGTAGCAGTTATCAAAAACTTGAAGCTTGGCGTCAACGGAAAACAAAACAGTATTGCATACAAGGAAATGAAGTTAAAGACGGATGAACAAATTTCGTCTAAATATTTCCTTCTGCTGCATGTCGCGGATCGCGCGGGCGTGCTTGCCCGGATTACGCAGTCGTTCGCCGAATTCGAGGTCAGCCTGGAGTCCGTGCTTCAACAACCGAACCCTCACAATCCAAATGCCGAAATCATCATCATCACGCATGACGCCAGCAAAGCAGCTGTTCAAAAGGTGATTGAGAAGTTCGAAACGCTCGACGTGGTGCACAAGGTCAAGAGTGTGTATCGCGTGGAAGGGTAAGACGATGAACGGAGCGGGGAGCATGGAGATCAGAGAGACAACTAGAACAGCATTATTGGATAATCGCCGCGTGACAGTCAAGGTGCCGGCGAGCACAGCGAATCTGGGACCTGGTTTCGACTCATTAGGCATGGCCTTATCGTTATTTGCCTGGATCGAGATGTCGGCATCCACTACTGGGGAAACAACATTCAGGTTCTATGGCGATGGCATGGAAGGGTTACCTACTGACAAAAGCAATCTTCTCTACAAGGTCGCTCAGATGGTCTTTGATCGAGCTGGCGTAAACTGCCCGGAGCTCGAAATTGCGATGTACAGCGATATTCCGCTGGCGCGCGGTCTCGGGAGCAGCGCCACGGCGATTATTGGAGCACTGGTCGCAGCCAATGCGCTGATCGAAAGTCCGCTAAGCGACCATGAGCTGTTCCAGATGGCGACGAAGCTTGAAGGACACCCCGATAACGTGGGTGCATCGTTGTTCGGCGGCATTATTGTCGCCGCATGGGACGGCGAGACGGCAGTACACGCCAGAATTGAGCCGCATGAGAAGTTGCAGACATTAGTTGCGATTCCTGCATTCGAGCTTGCGACGGAGAAGGCTAGACATGCGCTTCCTTCGCAGTTAGCCATGTCTGACGCTGTATTCAATGTTGGACGCAGCTCGTTGCTCGTAGCGGCGCTTGCCAGCGGGGAACTTGGATTGATTCGTCATGCGATGAAGGATCGACTGCACCAGCCATATCGTGCGCCGCTTATTCCCGGCATGACGGAAATTCTGGAGCGGGCATCAGACTTCGGAGCGCTTGGCTCAGCCTTAAGCGGGGCAGGCCCCACGTTGATTGCATTTGTGGATGCGGATAGTCAGTCGAAGTCGGAGCTGGAACAATTCCTTCAGGACACGATGCGCAAGGAAGGAATCAAGGCCGAAACCTTATGGCTAGGTCCTTGCAGCTCAGGACCACAAATAACAGTAGAGAAACGGGATGCGGGCGCAGACTTCGAAGGTGCGACGCTTCTGGAGCGAATTAAAGGAGATTTGGCATAATGAAGACGATTGCTTTATTGCCTGCCGGCTCCGTATCGGACGAAGCGGCAAAGCAGCTATTTGCCGGCGAAGAGATGGACTGGAAGTATCATCGGATGATCTCAGATGTGTTCTTGTCGACGGTGAATGGTATCAGCGACTATAGTATCATCCCAATTGAGAATACAATCGAGGGCTCTGTTAGTCTGCATATGGATTGGCTTGTACATGAGGTGGATCTGCCCATGCAAGCCGAATGGGTATACCCCTCCATCCAGAATTTAATCGGCAGACGTTCCGAGTTGACCGGTGAAGCTGGAGAGCTTGATTTGAGCCGCATCAAGAAGGTAATCAGCCATCCTGTCGCAATGGCGCAATGTACGCAGTTTCTACGCGAGCAGATTCCGCAAGCGGAAACGGAACACGTTAGCAGCACAGCAGAAGCGGTACGAATTGTGCGCGAGCACCCAGGGGAAGGTTGGACGGCGATTGGCACACGAATTGCGGCTTCCAATAACGAGCTGGATATTTTGGCGCCCGAAGTGACGGATCACGACAACAACTACACGCGATTCGTGCTGGTGGGATCCGAGCCTTACACTTCCCGTAAGTCGGAGCGAATGAAGACAAGCATTCTGATCACGTTGCCCGAGGATTATCCAGGTGCACTGCACCAAGTGTTATCGGCTTTCGCATGGCGGCGTATTAACTTGTCGCGTATCGAGTCGAGACCTACCAAGAAAAAGTTGGGCAATTATTATTTTTATATCGAGATTGAGATGGCGCTCGACACGGTATTGCTCCCTGCGGCACTTCAAGAGATCGAAGCGATCGGATGTCAGATCCGTATACTAGGTTCTTATCCGACTTTTACGTACGAGCAGCTTTTGTAGTTGATCACTGCGTTTATGATAGAGCTCATTATGTAACAGTTCAGATCTAGATCTATGCAATTGTATTAACCTGGCAGTATGTTAGGACTTTAGCTTGGATGAAATCGCGGAGGTGTTAGGGAAGGTATGGCACAGCAATGGATTTATTTGAATGGTGATTATGTAACGAAGGAAGACGCTAAGATTTCTGTTTATGACCACGGTTTCTTGTATGGAGACGGCATCTTCGAAGGTATTCGCATTTATGACGGCAACATCTTTAAGTGCAAAGAGCATCTGGATCGTCTATATGATTCGGCCAAATCCATTATGCTTGACATCCCGTTGACATTTGACGAAATGCAAGCAGCACTTGTGGAAACGATTCGTCGCAATGAGCTTCGTGACGGTTATATCCGTCTTGTCGTATCCCGCGGACCAGGCAACCTGGGGCTAGACCCGCGTCGTTGTCCATCTGCTTATGTCATCATAATCGTCGAGCAGCTAGCGATTTATCCAGAAGAGGCTTATCGTGACGGTCTTGTATCGGTATCCGTTTCACAGCGCCGCAACATCCCGGATGCCCTCAATCCGAAGATCAAGTCGCTGAATTACTTAAACAACATTCTGGTCAAAATTCAGGCAAACCTCGCCGGGGTTGGCGAAGCCATCATGTTGAACTCCCAAGGCTATGTAGCGGAGGGTTCGAGCGATAATATCTTCATCATCAAAAACAACGTAGTTTACACGCCGCCTTGTTATGTCGGCGCACTTGAAGGTATTACGCGCGCAGCTATCATGGAGCTATGTGAAAAGTTTGGTTATAAGCTGAAGGAAGAGCCGTTTACGCTGCATGACGTGTACGTTGCCGATGAAGTGTTCTTTACGGGCACGGCTGCAGAAGTAATCGCAGTGCGCGAAGTAGACGGTCGCAAGATCGGATCCGGACAAGCCGGTCCAATTACGACACATCTGCTCGGAGAATTCCGTTCCATCGTCAAAGTTGACGGTGTGAAGGTGTACGAATAACTGTACGAATAATATATATATGGATCAATTGGAACCTGCTTGGGAGATGGAACACACTCCTAGGCAGGTTTTTATTTATGATGCTGCGTGTGTAACGTCAGTTGCAGTCGAGTTCGCTGGGATCGATTTTTCGAGTTTATTGGAGGTACTCGGGGTGGATTGAGCGCAATGAAGTGGATTTTTCGATCACATCCGGATGTGGCATTACATAGAGGTCGAGAATGTCCAAATGAATGGAGAGTTTTTTTTCGCACGAGATGGCGACACCTGCCCATGTTCTGCATAGGATGTAGAGATTGATAACGGGCATTAGCCGTGCCGAGTTATCCAGAACGTGACAGGAGGTTATCTGCGAGTGAAAATCCATATTGTGAAAAAAGGCGATACGCTTTATTTCATCGGACAGAAATACAATGTATCGATCGAGGAAATTGTTAGTTTGAATCCGGGTATAACGAATCCGGATACGCTTGAGGTAGGGATGAAAATCAAAATACCTAACGCTCAAGGACAAAACGGTGCTAGCGGCGTCGAAATCATGCATCAACATGTCGTGAAGCAAGGGGATACGCTTTGGAAGCTCTCCAAGGCATGGGGTGTTCCGTTAGCTGCCATGGTATATGCGAATCCGCATCTCAAAAATCCAAATGTTCTGCTGACTGGAGAAATCGTCAACATCCCCAAAGCGGACACCGTTGTTCCGCCATATGCGATGCCGGGCAAAACCAATACGGCGGTCAAACCAACTGGCGGTGGTGCTAATCCATTACATCCATCATCAATTATGCAAAGTGTGCAAGGCATAGTTGGCAAGTTGTCGACGGCTCCGGTCATCGGCAAAAAAAATACCGCACCGATAATGGAGAAGACGTCGACAGCACCGGTTTCTCCGGTTCCGGTTCCAGCTCCAGCACCGGCCCCTAAGGAAAAGGAAGCCAAGGTGGAGCCACTTGATACGGGCAAGGTCGAACCTCTTGCAACGAAAGTAGAGCCGCTTGACACAGGTAAAGTAGAGCCACTTGACACGGGGAAAGTTGAGCCGCTGTCTACGGGCAAAGAGCTGCCGAACACATCCGTGTCGCCGCTGTCTACGGGCAAAGAGCTGCCGAATACATCCGTGTCGCCGCTGTCCACGGGCAAAGAGCTGCCGAACACATCCGTGTCGCCGCTGTCCATGGGCAAAGAGCTGCCGAACACGTCCGTGTCGCCGCTGTCCATGGGCAAAGAGCTGCCGAACACATCCGTGTCGCCACTGTCTACAGGCAAAACGCTGCCGAACACATCCGTGTCGCCGCTATCTACGGGCAAAACGCTGCCGAACACATCCGTGTCGCCGCTATCTACGGGCAAAACGCTGCCGAACACGACTGTAGCACCGCTGAGCACGAATAACGTAGCGCCAATGTCGACGAACGTTTCTCCGCTGAGCACGAATAACGTAGCGCCAATGTCGACGAACGTTTCACCACTAGGCATGAACAACATGTCGCCGAATACGACAGTTTCGCCTGCAGCGGTGTCTCCGACGCCGTATGCGTCGAAAAAAGCGCTGCCGATCGAAAAAGCAATCGAGCAGAAGGTAAGCCCGGTGCAATCCGAATATATGCAGTCGATGGATATGAATCTATTCCAGCAATACAACGTTCCGGCAACTGAGGCGATCTTCGCTAATCCATCCAATCCAGTGGCGCCGTATGCTGCCAATGCTGCGATGTCACCATATGGTGAGATGGCCCCAATGTTCCCTTATGATTGTCCGCCAGGCACAGTCATGATGGGATATCCGGCTCCGGCTCTAATGCCTTACGGTGGAGCTATGGGCTACGGGTATCCTGACAGTGGATACGCGGGCTCAAACGATATTGGAGCGGTATCCCCGATGTCCAATATGTCAAACGCGGGTACGATGCCATATGCGAACCTGAATGCGGCTAACGCGGGTATGATGCCGTACTCCAACATGAACGCTGCGAATACAGTCATGATGCCAACTAGCGCAGGCATGGTTTCGCCAATGTCAGGCATGCCGACGAAGGGGCTGCCTAACACGATGTCAACTCAATCCATACCTGGTTATGATAATGGAGGATATCCAATGAACTACCCACCGTATGCACCGTATCCATTATGGCAAAATAACATGGGGGCAACACCTGCTCCGAATAACACAAATAACGATTGCGGCTGCGGCGGAAAGCGGGAGGATGAGGTTGAAGCTCAACCTGCCAAAGCAGGAGCAAGCAAAGCAACAGCTTCCAAGCCTCGCAAAAAAACGAAAAAAGTGGTCATTCGTACAGTTGCCCCTCGTCCAAAGAAAAGAACGACGAGCGGCAGCCGGCCATGGCTAAACCGGTAGTCAAACGGTAAAAAACAACTGACGACTCGAACGCATAAGCAAAGAGCGCCTTTACGAACGAAATTCGGAGGAATTCCGAAGTTCGTAGAGGTGCTTTTTTGATGTTTGCATCATGAACTAAGTTTTCCTCCTGAATGTCGGATCCGCAAAAATCCGGAAATTGGATAATTGACTATTTTACGATAACAAATATCATTCAAATATTCTTAATAAATGACAACAATTCACAAATCGGAAAATCGACAAGCAATTCAGAACAGTAATAGAATCGCTGTGAGTTCAAATTCCCTGCCAACCTTACCATATATTTGGTTCGTAAGGTCCAGTAAGCGGTTCGTCGGGAGAAAGGAGAGCAACATCATGATTTAGACAGATGCTATACAAGTACAGGTACGACAAAGACAGATGGCTACATCCTCATCGAGAGAGGCGACTCCGTGTATTTGGATTAAGAGTCGCAAGGATTGTTACCAATTTACTTTTGGAGGTACATGTATGGCAAAACGACTATTTGGATGTATGCTGATGCTCTTTGTATTCATTATTAGCGTTTGTATCTCTACCACGGAAGCTGCCGGCAGTTCGCTGGATAATTCCTTCGAATCGGGCGTAGCCGGAGAGCAATACGGACTCGAAGACTGGCAATCCATAGGCTGGACCACGAATCAATTGCTTGGCAAGGATCGGAGTTTCATTGATGGAACAATCAAGCACAAAGGAGACAATTCTTTAAAGGTGCTTTATCCCGCAGGCAAAATTGGACCAGAGGATTCAGGTTATCATGCACCATTTCAATTAGAGCCAGCCAGTGAATATTATCTCTCCTACTGGGTTCGGTTCAGTGAAGATTTTAGTTGGGGAACCAGTCAGTATGCCGGTAAAGTCGGGCTTGGCTTAACGGGCGGTGCAGCTTGTTCGGGTGGACAAGTATGCGACGGCACCAATGGTTTCAGTTCCAGACCCATCTGGAGGAGCAATGGGCAGGCAGCGATCTATTACTACTCGATGGAGCAAACTGCCGTAAACCAATACGGAGATTACAGAGTGTTGAAATACAATGGTTCGGATGTTTATTTTCCAAAGGGCAAATGGGTCAATCTGGTTCAACGAGTGAAAGTTAATACAATAACCGACGGTCAAGCTAATCCGGATGGAGAGATCGAAGTTTGGTATAACGGTCAATCCGCGACCTTGGTCACGGGTCTTCGCCTTGTCACGAATGAGGATCAAGTAGACACCGCGTATTTCTCTTCTTTTGCAGGCGGAGGGGACGAACGGTTTGCTCCTGTAAATGACTCATATATCTGGTACGACCAAATCAAAGTATCGACTAATCGGGCGGATATTTGTGAACTGAACGAAGGTGGATGTGATGGAGAATGGGCGCCTGGATACAACGACCCTCTACAGCATTTGCGTATTCAGCCCGTTGGAGTAGAAGCGAGTGCCGTTGATGGGGTTAATGAGGCTGCTAATACGATCGACAACAAATTGGAGACACGTTGGTCTGCAAACTCTGAGAGCGGCGGGCAATGGATATTGTATGATATGGGAGAAAGTATGCCTCTATCCCAGATGTCCATCGCGTTTTTCCAGGGTGCGGCCAGGGCGACGGATTTTATTATCGAAACGTCCCAGGACAATGTAGCTTGGACCGAACAATTTAAAGGTTATAGTTCCGGTACGACCACTGAGCTTGAACCTTTTCCTTTTTTGGAGGATACGACCGCTAGATACGTAAGAATCACCGGATTTGGCAATAACGCAACCACCGCAGCCCGAGTATGGACAAGCATAACGGAAGTCGTCCTATACACGGCAGAGGAAGAGGAAGAAGTAGAGGAGCCTGTGGTCGCAGATCCCCCACTGAAAAGCAGACTCGAAAATTCGTTCGAAGCGGGGAGCGCCGGCTCGACATACGGACTGAATCAATGGAAAAAAGACGGATGGTTAGCCGATTTTCTTCTGGGCGGCGATCGAAGTGAAATTGATAATACGATGAGCAAGACAGGCACTAAATCCTTGAAGGTGCTATATCCGGCAGGAGAGCTAGGACCAGCTAACGGCTATCAAGCTCCGTTCCAGCTCGTACCGGCCGATGAGTACTACTTGTCTTACTGGGTTCGTTTCGCTCAAGACTTCAGTTGGGGAACCACGCAGTTCGGCGGAAAATTGGGGCTAGGCTTAACAGGAGGCGCTTCCTGCTCCGGTGGTCAAATCTGTGATGGAGAGAACGGCTTCAGCGCTCGTCCCATCTGGAGGAAAGATGGACAAGCGGCGCTATATTATTACCATATGGATAAACCTAGCGCATTTGGCCAGGAGGCCGATCTAAAGTATCTGAACGGTTCTTCGATTCATTATCCCAAAGGAGAATGGTTCAACATCGTCCAACGCGTCAAGATGAACACGGTGACCAATGGGGGAGCGAACCCGGATGGCGAGATCGAGATGTGGTACAATGGCGCGCCTGCAGCGAAATTAACCGGTATGCGATTTGTCTCCAATTCGGATAAAATTGACAAAGCGTATTTCTCTTCCTTCTTTGGCGGAGGCACTGAAGGTTACGTGCCAGCTAACGATTCTTACATCTGGTATGATGATATTAAAGTATCGACAAATCGTAACGATATCTGCGAATTGGATCTCGGCGGTTGCGACTATATTGCCAATGACCCACTCAAGTCGTTTGTGTTGAAGCCTGTTTCCGTTACAGCTAGCGTATATGAAGTGGGCAATGGACCGGAGAACACGATTGATAACAATCTGTCGACCCGTTGGTCAGCAGAAGGCGAACAATATCTTCAATACGATTTGGGTAAATCGATAGCCTTGTCGCAAGTTTCCATTGCTTTCTATCAAGGGAACATAAGGTCCACTTTATTCAAAATCGAAGGGTCACAGGATGGTGAGACCTGGACCACTTACTATAATGGACAAAGCACGGGGCGCTTCTCGATCCCAGAGCCTTATGTGCTAGAAAACGCCAACGCCCGTTATATTCGCATTACCGGCTTTGGCAATACCATTAACAGGTGGAACAGCCTCTCTGAGGTTCGAATTTATGCTGTAGAAGAGCAAGAGCCGATTGATGAAGAAGAACCAGGCAATGAAGAAGAACCAGGCAATGAAGAAGAACCAGGCAACGAAGAAGAACCAGGCAATGGCGAAGAGGTTTCGCCTCCTCCTGTAACAGAAGAGCCTCAGGATGATAAAGAGACGGAGGAGCAGCCAGCTGCAGATGTTGTGAAAGCGCAGGTTGAAGCAATTCGTAAGGCAGTTGGCGGTCACTGGTCCAAGAATAACTTGATTGAAGCGGTCCAACTAGGAATCTGGCAAGTGCCAAGCGATTTGAGTTCGATTCAATTGGACACTCCGATTACGCGATTGGAATGGGTTCAGTTGCTGGTCAGAGCGTTGGATCTGAAGTCGGCTTCAACAACAAACCCATCCACACTTTTCCCGGATATGCGGACATTGAACAAAGGTCAGAGAGATGATATTGCGCTTGCTGTGCATGCAGGGATCATCAACGGATTTGAAGACGGCACCTTCAGACCGGACGAGAAAGTGACCCGGGCGCAAATGGCTGTGACCATTACACGTGCCATAAAGCTTTCTGTATCCGATGCATCTTCAACCGCTCGGTTTGCTGATGATGAGAAGTTGCCGACATGGGCCAAAGACAGTATCTACGCGCTCTCTCAGATCGGCATTCTGCAAGGACGTTCCGGCCATATGTTTGATTCGCACGACAATATGAAGTTGGCTGAAGCCATTACGGCCTTATTGCGCACCGTGAAGTCCGAATCTCTCTAGAAAGGCATTTTGAGACTCTGTTTCCAAGGCTGAATAATTACCCAATACTGGTGCACACTATGAGCAAAACGACAGTCAAAGGGGGCTTCCCCATGATTTTGTTCAGCCTGTGGAAGCAAGTCAAGAAACGTATCCTGAGAAATAGGCGTCCTTTATGGACGTTAGGCGGTTTTGTTCTATTCATTGCGCTGACAACTTCACCGCATGTCGCTTTCGCAAGTAAGTCTGTCACCATAGAGCCTGCGATCCGCCATATGATTCAAGATCGGAACGAGCCTGTTCAAGTGATTCTGCACCGCATTTATGTATGCGGAGAAGAAACAGAGCCGCTGGGATTAATGAGACCGGAAACGATCGTTCGGTTGCTGGGTCAGCATCCCGAATGGAGCGCAAAGCTTGATGACGATGAGCAGACGTTGCGCGTGATGCAGCAAATTGACGATTTGTCGGAGGCTTGCAAGAGCAATGCATATTTCGGGATGGACCGAAGCGGCAACTTCTCTTTGTTTGAAGGTGAGCCCAAAGGGGAGAAGGTCATGCGTACGTTCTTCCAGCTGGATGTCCACTTTATGGAGAGCAGCTTGCCGAAGGATCAGCTCAATCAGTTGTGGGAGGGCATTCGGGTAAGCGATATTGACGAATATAACAGCGTATTGTCCACTTACAGCGATTACGCGATGGAGACGCAAGATGTATCGGGCACAAGTCAAGGTTATGAATGAACGATTCGTCCAATGTTCGAAGTAGTGAAGTCATTCAAATTGGATCTAAAGGTCTGTTCCCTAAGTCATCAGCGAGATGAATGGGGACAGGCCTTTTTTGTCATGGACAAACGTTCGTTCTCATTTATGCTTTCTTTTGTTATAATGAAGGGCGGACATCATACTAGGCAGTTATAGTGCTCATAGCAGCTGGAACTTAATCGGCGTTATTACATAGGTAAGGGGCTGGAGATATTGCGTGTATTAGGCATAGACCCCGGCATTGCGATTGCGGGTTTCGGATTTGTGGACAAAAACGGGCATAAGCTGACCCCCGTACAATATGGCGCGATCACGACAGAGGCACACACGCCGCCAGAGACAAGACTGGTGCAGATTTATGAATCGGCGTGTTCGCTAATGGACCGTTATAAGCCTGATTCTGTCGCGGTGGAGAAGTTGTTTTTCAATAGCAATGTTACGACCGCGTTTGCTGTAGGACAGGCACGAGGTGTTATTATTTTGGCGGCGGCGCAGCGCGGTCTTCCCGTTGCAGAATATACGCCGCTGCAGGTGAAGCAGGCAGTCGTCGGTTACGGCAAGGCGGAGAAACGGCAAGTGCAGGAAATGGTCAAGATGTTTCTTAAGTTGTCCGCGATTCCTAAACCGGATGACGTGGCGGATGCGCTCGCAGTGGCAATCTGCCATGCTCATTCCGCTGTGATGACTAACAAAATCAATGAGGTGAAACGTTCATGATCGATTATTTGAGAGGTCCTGTCGTCCATATCGAAGCCGAATATATCGTAATGGATGTCAGGGATATAGGGTATAGGGTCTTCACGCCTAATCCCTATGCGTTCGCAGGCAAGGACGAGCCGAAGGTTGTCTACATTCACCATCATGTGCGGGAAGACGCCATCCATTTGTTCGGTTTCGAAACAAGAGAGCAACAGACGTTATTCCGCAAGCTGCTTGATGTTTCCGGGATTGGTCCACGCGTGGCGCTTGGGATTTTATCCGCTGGCCGGCCAGAATCAATCGTTGGGGCTATTCAGCAAGAAAACCTCTCGTATCTGACGAAACTTCCAGGCATAGGCAAGAAGACTGCGCAGCGTATGATCCTCGACTTGAAGGACAAGCTGGCCTTCGCAGACGCAGACGGACTATTATTCAGTGCGGCTGGATTCGCGGCAGAGCTTGGAGCGGGAGATACAGGCAGCGGCCAAGGTGCGGGCACGGCTTGGGAGGAGGCGCGCGAAGCGCTGGCGGCACTTGGTTATACGGCGGCAGAGCTTGATCGTGCTTGGAACGGATTGCAAGGCAGCGTGACAGCGGAGGAAACGGTAGACTCGCTTATGAAGCGGGCGCTGCAGCAGCTGTTTAAGGGCTAACAGAAAGGAGCGGAATAGAAGATGGACGACAGAATAATCTCCGCTAACCTGATGATGGAAGACCAGGCGGTAGAGCTGAGCCTTAGGCCGCGATATCTGGCCGAATATATCGGGCAGAACACAGCGAAAGAAAATTTGAAAATTTATATCGAAGCCGCTAAGATGCGTAAGGAAGCGCTCGATCATGTATTGTTATACGGCCCTCCGGGACTCGGCAAAACAACGTTATCCAACATCATCGCGAACGAGCTGGGTGTGAATTTGCGCACGACTTCAGGACCGGCGATTGAGCGTCCTGGCGATCTGGCAGCTTTGCTGACGAATCTGCAGGAAGGCGACGTGTTGTTTATCGATGAAATTCATCGACTCCATCGGACGGTGGAAGAGGTACTCTATCCGGCCATGGAAGATTTCGCGCTGGACATCATGATCGGCAAAGGTCCAAGCGCGCGCTCGGTCAGGTTGGATCTGCCGCCGTTTACTTTGATAGGCGCGACAACACGCGCTGGGCTGTTGTCCGCACCGCTTCGCGATCGTTTCGGCGTTGTAAGCCGATTGGAGTTCTATACGGTTGACGAACTCGCTTTCATCGTATCGAGAGCCTCCGAGATATTGAACGTATCTATAGTAGGAGAAGCATCCGTAGAGATCGCCATGCGTTCTCGCGGCACCCCGCGTATCGCAAACCGTCTTCTAAAGCGTGTGCGTGACTATGCGCAGGTACGCGGCGACGGAGTCATTACGCATGAAATCGCGAGAAGCGCCTTGGAGATGCTGCAGGTTGACCCGATGGGCCTTGACCATATCGACCATAAGATGCTGCATGCCATGATGACAACCTTTACGGGGCGTCCAGTCGGGCTGGACACGATTGCGGCAACGATAGGCGAAGAAAGCCAGACCATAGAAGATGTATATGAACCTTATCTCATGCAGATCGGATTCCTTCAGCGGACGCCACGAGGTCGTATTGCGACGGATAGCGCGTATCGTCACTTAGGATTGCCTATTCCCGGACGTTCTTAATAGACATACGTTTTCGAGAGGAGCAACAGGATGAGTTACTATTCTGCGGGGACAAAACCGCGACAACAACGCTACAAACGAATTGGCTGGTTAACATTAGCGATGGTACTTCTAGTATCGAGCTGGACACCCCAGTCGTCCAGCGCAGCCGTACCGACGCTCGACAACGTCAGGGTCGCAATGTTTATGAGTCTCCCTGGCAAATACAATACGACAACGCCATCCGCCACGTTCTCATCCCCTGATGGACTGTTTGTAGGTGTTCGAGAGCCAGACGGTGTGCAGAGCTGGTTCACCAGTGCCGAAGGACAGAATATCAGGTTTGGTGCGGATGACTTCAAGGTGAAGGTATTCGAATCAGCGACGTATGGGCAGGCTCTTGCGGTATTCCAACAGGTAAAGGCAAGCGCCGGAGCCGCGTTGTTAACATCGATTGCCACAACAACTGTTCCACGGTATCAGGTAACAGAGGGTACATACAAGAACGAAGAAGAGGCAAATGCCGCGTTAATCCGCTGGACATCAGATGTTAAAGTAGCCGGATTGCTTGGCAAATACAAGCCCAAGGTTCAAGGTCCGAGCCATCTGGAGACGGCAGCATTGCCAAGCAGGAAGGACGCAGAGATCGCTGCGGCTGCATTCGGCGGAGCTGGATTGGATGCGTTTGTTGCCGTAAGGGGGAGCGCGGGCAAAGCCGTATATTCGGTTATGCTGGGTAACGAACCTACAACGGCGGGATTGGCTGCCGTGCAAGCGGCGGCGTCCACTTTGCCAAACGGTGCTTCATTGAAGGCGATAGCGCCGCAATCGCGGCATTTGTTACTCGTACGAGATCATACGGTCAGCGGATCGTCAACTACCTCGCATGAGCTCTATCAGTTCCCATCAACGGGCGATATGAAGGTATGGATCCAGCCAGCTGGTGATCAATTTATAACGTTCACGGAGAGATTTAATCAGAAGTATAGAGGGAACTTTGAATTAAGCCTCCTTAACGGCAAGATGGCCGTCGTCAATGAGCTGCCATTTGAGCAATATCTATATTCGGTCGTTGCCATCGAGATGTATCCGTCGTGGCCACTCGAAGCGCTCAAGGCGCAGGCCGTGGCTGCAAGATCATTTGTGTTGAATCGAGGATACGGCTTTGGAATCGCGCATGTCGTCGATACGACACAGAGCCAAGCTTATAATGGCGCAGGTGTAGAGAAACCTTCGACTACGGAGGCGGTTGATGCTACGAGTGGCGTCGTTGCGATGTATAACGGCAAGGTCATCGAAGCGATCTATTCGTCAAGCGCCGGAGGGATAACGGCTGATGCCACAGAAGCATGGAATAATAGTGTAGCTTATCTGCAGCCAGTTACCAGCCCGGATGAAATTTCTGAGTCGGGACTCAAAAGCTGGTATCGAGTCGTATTATCCAGCGGCGCTGTGGGATACATTCGTGAAGATCTAGTACGCGATACGGGACGCAAGACGGACGCGGGCAGCACGATCCTGGAATCTACGACGGACGGAACGAATATTCGTCGTCATCCTTTGATTCAGGATTCCGTACCTGTTATTACCCAAATCCAAAAAGGCGAGACGCTCATCGCGATTGATAAAGTGACAGAATCGAATCCGATGAATTGGCAGCGAGGCCCATTCACAGGCGCGGAACTATTATCAGCGATCAATGTAAGCGCCAATCCCAAAATAACGGGTCCCATTACATCGATCGAGGTGACCAAACGAGGTCCATCTGGCCGAGCAACGGAAGTGTCTGTCAACGGTGTTCCGATCGGCATCGCTTCGCCAACTGGATTACGTTCGGCTTTGGGGTATGGCGGCTCGCTGCCAAGCACGAAGTTTGACGTGGAGCAGACGGGACAAATCGTTATGCAGGGCGCATCCGATGCGACAACAACTCGGAGCAACAACGCCAAGAAGCTTTATGTGATGGGAGCGGACGGTAAGTCTACGGTTTATTCTCAAGAGTATCTGTACGTCATGGACGGTGACGGAGACATGCGAGCAGCGACGATAGAACCGGGGTTTGCAATTGCCGGCACAGGCTTCGGGCATGGTGTCGGACTCTCTCAATACGGGGCATACGGCCTCGCGATGCAAGGGTATGACTATGAATATATTTTGCAATACTACTATAAAGGCATAACGTTAGGTAAGGAATGATGACTTCGATATGAAAGCGGATTGGTTTGACTTTGAATTACCGGAGGCGTTGATTGCTCAGACGCCTCTTGCCGAGCGTACAGCCTCCAGATTACTAATGTTGGACAAGAAGACTGGCGAAACGAGACACGGCATCTTTACCGACTTGGCGGATCAGCTTGGCGAAGGCGATGTGCTTGTGCTCAACAACACGAGAGTACTTCCTGCGAGACTTATGGGGGCCAAGCATGATACAGGAGCGAAAGCGGAGCTGTTGCTGCTGAAGCAGCTTGGAGACGATCAGTGGGAAGCGCTCGCGAAGCCTGCGAAACGATTAAAGGAAGGTGCCGTCATCGGCTTCGGCGACAACGGAGCAGGCGAGCCGCTGCTTCTTGCGGAAGTGATGTCCGAAGGAGAGATGGGCGCACGTACTGTGCGATTCCGTTACGAAGGTATTTTCCAAGAGCTGTTGGATAGACTCGGCGAGATGCCGTTACCGCCGTATATTAAGGAACGGCTGGCCGAGCAAGAGCGATATCAAACCGTATATTCGAAACATCAGGGATCGGCTGCAGCACCCACTGCAGGATTGCACTTTACGGAGAGCTTCCTCAGGCAGCTGCAAGAGAAAGGCGTGAAGCTAGCTTATATTACCCTTCACGTAGGTCTCGGAACGTTCCGTCCGATGACGGCGGAGAGTGTAGAGGATCATGAGATGCACTCCGAATATTATGAGCTGGACGAGGAGAATGCGGCCATATTGCGTGAAGCCAAGGCGGCAGGCAACCGTATTGTAGCGGTAGGTACTACATCCGCTAGGACGTTAGAGACGGTTGCGGGCAGGTTCCAAGGTGGAATGCTGGAAGCGTGCAGCGGATGGACATCGATCTTTATCTATCCCGGGTACGAGTTCAAGCTCGTTAGTGCTCTGTTGACTAACTTCCATCTGCCGAAGTCAACACTCGTCATGCTTGTCAGCGCATTAGCCGGCAGAGAAAACATATTGCGCGCCTATCATGAAGCGATTGAACTGGAATACCGTTTCTTTAGCTTCGGCGACGCCATGTTTATCGAATAAGACAACGAATAACGGACATGAACGATACTGTCCGCAAGAATAGGAAGCGTGCAAAGTGGCAATTAAATACGAATTTATAAAAGAGTGCAAACAATCCGGTGCGAGATTGGGGCGCGTTCATACGCCGCATGGGATTATCGATACCCCAACATTTATGCCGGTAGGAACACAAGCGACCGTTAAGACGATGAGCCCGGAAGAACTCAAGGATATGGACGCCCATATTATTCTAAGCAACACCTATCATCTGTTTCTTCGTCCCGGACATAACATCGTTAAGCAAGCTGGCGGACTTCACAAGTTCATGAATTGGGATCGCCCGATCTTGACGGATAGCGGCGGCTTCCAAGTATTCAGCCTTAGCGAGATGCGTAAAATTACCGAAGAAGGCGTACAGTTCCGTTCGCATCTGAACGGAGATAAGCTCTTTATTTCTCCTGAAGTGGCGATGGAGATTCAGAACGCGCTGGGCTCTGATATTATGATGGCATTTGACGAATGCCCGCCTTATCCAGCGGAGTACAAATACGTCAAAGAGTCGACTGAACGGACTTCGCGATGGGCCAAGAGATGCCTTGAAGCGCATGCTAGACCCCATGATCAAGCGCTATTTGCGATTGTTCAAGGAGGCATGCATAAAGATTTGCGCATTCAGAGCGCGAAGGATTTGACTTCCATGGATTTCCCGGGGTATGCTATTGGTGGACTAAGCGTAGGTGAGCCGAAACACTTGATGTATGAGGTGCTAGATTACACCGTTCCGGAGCTGCCAGCGGACAAGCCCCGTTATTTGATGGGTGTAGGATCGCCGGATGCACTTGTGGAAGGTTCCATTCGAGGCATCGATATGTTCGATTGTGTCTTGCCAACGCGCATCGCCCGTAACGGGACAACGATGACAAGCAGCGGTAGATTAGTGATCCGCAACGCTAAATTTGCGGAGGACTTCGGACCGCTGGATCCGAATTGTTCTTGTTATACATGCCGCAACTACTCGAGGGCTTATATCCGCCATCTGCTTAAAGCGGACGAGACGTTCGGTATTCGCCTCACGACCTATCATAATTTGCATTTCTTGCTGCAATTGATGCGCGACGTTCGTCAAGCTATCATGGATGATCGGCTGCTAGATTTCCGTGATTCCTTCTTCGAGGCTTACGGACTGAACGATAACGACAGAGGATTTTGAAAGGGGTGAATTCCATGTCTCAGTTACTAGCAGAGGGAGCCGGCAGCCAAAACATTTGGCAGTTGATCTGGCCATTTATTCTGATGTTCGCAGTATTCTACTTCTTGCTTATTCGTCCGCAACAGAAGAAACAAAAGCAACGTTCTTCGATGCTTAACCAGATCAAGAAGGGCGACAAAGTAACAACAATCGGCGGCTTGCACGGTACAATCGTTGAGCTCGCAGACGATACCGTTGTTCTGCGCGTCAACGACACAACCAAGATGACGTTCGAACGCAGCGCGGTTAATGCAGTTGTTGCTTCGGCACCTGCAGCTACAGAGTAATCACAGAATAATAGTAATACGATAAAGGGCTGCCCATAAGGTCATTCATTGACCTGAGGGCTGGTCCTTTTTTTGTTATGTTCAAAAACAAAAAAGGTACCTTCCCTCGATAAAATGGAAATGGCGGTGCAGGGATCGTACCCAAGCACCGCCATTTCCTTATGTAGGTTTAAGAATTGCCCCTTCAAGCGAAACAAACTTTCTTTTGGATTACCTTTTTAAGTTTACGCCGATCATGCCGCCAAACGCTCCTGACAGTAAGACCGTTCCAATCATAAGCAAGGTATGCCAGGATAAACCGGCATTCTCCGCAAGGAAACTTACGATGATGACAAGGATGCCGTAAATCCCGCCTAGCAGGCCGCCATTGTACCAGCCTTTGTTCTCCGACCGTCTGCCGGAAGAAAATCCTCCAGCAAGGGCAGAAGCTGCGTGAACGATAAGTGCGTAGGTTCCCAGCTCATTTTCCTGCATATTGCCGAAGTGAAGCAAAAGGGATAGCAACAGTGCGCCTGCTGCCAGCCAAATTAAGGAGAACGCAATACCCGCGAGTAACGGAGGTCCGATTACGGGCGGTTTGGGTGCTTGCTTGACGGAGCTCATCTTATTCCTCCATTCAATACCTATGATTATTAAACCATATGGCCAAGCAGGGCAAATTAGTACAAGGAGTTGCTGAGGAGCAATAAGATTTTTGCCATATATTCGCGTTTGCGCATCTGTATGAGCGATTGCCGCTGAGGTCAGAATAGCTGTACGAGCTTGATCGTACGCGGAGGTCTATGTTTGCAGTATTGCACCTTGCAGCGTAACGAACGGAAGGAGGCGATAAACCAGTGGAATTGTGGAGCCTGTTGATCCGGACTACGGTCATTTACTTTGTCGTTTTCCTAATTATGAGGTTAATGGGGAAACGAGAAATCGGCAAACTCTCGGTGCTGGACTTGATTATTTCCGTCATGATTGCCGAGATTGCGGTTATTGTTATAGAAGATGTTAATCGTCCATTATGGGATGGTGTTGTCCCCATGATCGTCTTGCTTGTCATCCAGGTGACGATGGCGTTACTTACGATGAGCAATCGTAAGCTTCGGCTATTCTTTGACGGTAAGCCGAGCGTCGTAATCGCCAAGGGCAAAATCAATCGTGATGTCATGCGAAAACAGCGTTACAATCTGGATGATCTGATGTTGCAGCTCCGAGAGAATAAAATTACTTCTGTAGCGGATGTTGAATTTGCGATTCTGGAAACGAGCGGTAAGCTATCGGTAATTCCAAAGGATGAATCTGGAGAGAGCGGCGCACAAGAAGCCGAGCGAAAATCAGGTCCTGTACGTAGCGTGGAGGACTCGGGAATACGATCCGTGACAGACAAACTCGCATCGCAGCATACAAAGGAGAAAACAACGATACCTGTCGGCTATCGTTTCGAGATTTTACCGATCCCGCTTATTATGGATGGAAAAGTACAAGACGAAAATCTTGCCAAAATCGAGAAAACACGCTTCTGGCTCAAAAACGCGCTGCAAGAAGAAAATGTCCATGACTTCAAAGAGGTTTTTCTGTGCACCATCGATCATAAAGGCAGGCTGTTCGTTGATGTACAGAATAAATTCACCTAAACCATGCGCCGATCCAAGGGATACGGGCAACGTCATGACGATCGATCAGCTTCATCCAGAACATGAGCAGCACATACAGAATGGCGGCGATGCCGCAAGCGGAAACTAAAGCTATCCACTCCAGTGTAAGCGGCAGATGGTTCATCAACCATCGCGCAGCGGCCCTTGTCACAATCATTGCAACGCCGACCTTTATAAAGTCGGCTATTTGCATGCGGAAGCCAATGTAACGCAGCACGCTTATTCCATGTAAAACGGTAACAAGAACGATATTTACGTTGATGGCGATGATGGCCCCGTTGATCCCAAGCTCAGGTCTGGAAGCGAGCTGGACAATCAATATTAGCTTCACGCACGCCGCGATAAACGTGTTGATTAAGGCTGCTCCCGGTCTGTCCAGAGCTTGCAATGCAGCTTGCAACGGGGCTTGCAAATAAATAAAGATGCCGATCGGAGCCATGAGCTGAAGCATAGGCGCATATTCTTCGTGCGCATAGATGATTCGGCAGAGTGGTTCTGCAAATAAGCTCATTACAACAACAAAAGGTGCCCCTGAAACAAGAGCAATTCGCATCGATTGATGCATCCGCTTCTGAATGAGTGCTTTATCACCTCGTGCCGCGGCTTCTGATAGGGAGGGGATTAATGATACGGCAAGGGAGTAAGTCAGTGCTGTTGGGAGCAGCAGAAGCGGGATAATCATCCCCTGTAATGCGCCGTACTGTGCTGTTGCAATACCGGTGATTATACCTGCTGCTGCCAGACTTTTTGCTGTGAAGATCGACTCAAGCAGATAAGATAACGAACCGACTAACTTGCTGCCCGTAACCGGTATCGATAGCCCCAGTAAACGTTTCAGTACAGGACGCTTCCCCCAGAAATGAGGTTGTTGAGTGGTTTCGCCAGCAGACGGAGCAGCTGCTTTCGAGGCATTCTTCGCTTCATTGGACAATCGTCTTTCTTGTTTGGACTTGTATGACAACAGCATGACGGCAAGTGCGCCGATTTCTCCTGCCACAACGCCGAGCATCGCGCCTGCAGCAGCCCATTCCAAGCCGTAAGGCAGCAGCATATATGCAAAGATGAGGGAGGCGATGATCCGAATAATCGTCTCTAGCGTCTGGGCTACCGCGCCGGGTATCATATTCTGTTTGCCTTGGAAGTAACCACGATAAACAGATGAAATACCGATAATAAGCAGTAATGGACTCATGATAAGAAATGTGTTGTACACACGAGTATCAGGTAATAGATGTCGGATAATAAAAGGAGCGAACAGCAGCATAACAATTGTCAGAACAGAGGCGATAAGGATTGTCAGCAGCATGGCGGTCCGGAATATCGATTTTACGCGGGCATGGTCACGAGCCGATTCCGCTTCGGCAATCCACTTGGAGATTGCGAGCGGAATACCTCCTGTAATAATCGTCAGCATGACGATCAGGAACGGATAGGATAACTGGTAAAGGCCGACGCCTTCTGCACCAATGATCCGCGGAAGTGTAATTCGCGGCACGAAGCCAAGTATACGGTTCACGATCCCTGCAATAAGAAGGATCATTGCGCCTTTAATAAAGGTTTGTTTCGTCATGACGTACACCTCAACTCCTTCAATGGACCTTGCTCTAGACACGTCTTATATCGCAGAGGTAGAATCGCCTTGTCCTTCTCTACCTTATCTGTATGCGCGGCATGTCCGCTTCAATGTCAGCCAATTTGCTTTCTTCTTGTATCGGACCTATGCAGGAGATTGATGCTAAGGGGTAGAATAAGTACGAATGGCATTCATGTCAGCAAGGAGAAAGAATACAGGAGGTTAGCCATGGCGGATGAAGAGCTTAACGCGATGATTGAAGAGTTATGCACGAGCAAAGCGGAGGAATTCCGGCTCATCGGCTACGAACATGTGACAGGCAAGGAAGTATGGGAATGCGTCAGTGCGGGATATGCCAAGACGGGTCTGCCGGAGCTCCATCAGATGGTTAACGATATATTGTCGCTGAAAGTCACTCGGTTCATGAATTATTTGACGATCAGCGCCTATAAGGGAACCTCATTCTGACGAAGAGGTTCTTTCTTTTTGACTCGATTTTGGTGCATCTGTATAATGGGAATATTGAGATCATAAGGAGGATTCAGACGTATGTTTGGGAAGAGAATTATGGCCTTCCTGTTGATCGTGGTCGTGGCGTTTGCCATTATGGCTAGTACGAGCCCCTGGCTGCTTAAGGGAGTCAAGCTTGGCCTCGACCTGAAGGGCGGCTTCGAAGTGCTGTACGAGGCAGTTCCGTTCGAGGGAGGCGTCGAGGTAACGCCGGATAGCTTGAAGCAGACGGCAATAAGCCTGCAGAAGCGAATTGACGATCAGGGTCTTGTGGAGCCAGAGATTACAACTGAGGGGACGAACCGTATCCGTATCAAGCTGCCGGGTCTCGAGAACGAGGAAGAGATGCGTGAGCTGCTGGCCAAGCCGATCAACTTGACATTCCGCGCGCCGGACGGCGAAATTATGCTGACAGGGACGGACTTCGTGGAGAATGCGGCAGGATTGGAGTTTAACGATCTTAATCAGCCTGTTGTCACCATTAAATTGAAGAGCGCGCAGAAGTTTGCCGATGTCACGTCTAAGCTGGTCGGTCAAACCATGTCCATTTATCTCGACGAAGAAGAGATTTCGAGTCCGAGAGTAAATCAGGTCATTAACAGCGACAGCGCTATTATCGAAATGGGCAATTCCTCTACTCAAGAAGCAAGGGATCTGCGGGACCTAATCAATATGGGCTCCTTGCCTCTGAAGCTGGAGGAAAAATATACACAAAGCGTTGGAGCCAAGCTCGGTATGGAGTCGCTTCAGGATACGGTGATGGCGGGCATTCTTGGCTCGATCATCGTTCTGGTGTTCATGATTATTATTTACCGTGTGCCAGGTTTTGTTGCATCAATTACAATCATCACATACGCTTGGCTGCTCATACTGGTGCAGAATCTGATGAACGCAACGCTGACCTTGCCAGGTATCGCGGCGTTTGTCCTCGGTGTCGGGATGGCCGTTGACGCCAATATCATTACAGCGGAGCGGATCAAAGAAGAAATCCGATCGGGCAAGAGCATGCTCTCGTCTCTTAAGGCGGGTTCCAAGAGCTCGTTCCGTACCATAATGGACGCTAATATAACCGGTATTATCGCTAGTGCCGTGTTGTATTTCATCGGCGATGGCGCGATTAAGGGCTTTGCGCTTACGATGATTTTCAGTATTCTGGTCAGTATCATCACGAATATCTTTTTTGCACGGTTCCTCTTGGACATGCTCGTACGCAGCAACCGGTTCATGAAGCCGGGCTACTATGGCGTTAAGGAGGGTGAGATCCGTGAACTATAACACCAAGATTCGGTACGACGTCGTCGGCAACCGGAATAAGTACTTTATATTTTCGATCGCCCTCACCCTTGTAGGGATTATCTCATTGATTTTGTTCCAGCTGAATTTCGGCGTCGACTTTAAAGCAGGTACGAATATCGACGTTTCGATTGGGCAGTCCGTCACGCAGCAGGAGATTAATGACACGCTGCATGAGGCCGGATTCCCTGATGAAACCTCGACGATCGGCGGTGCGAACAAGGACCGGGCGACGATTCGATTCACCGAAATATTGACACAAGAGCAATCAACCAAAGTGCTAGACGCTATGAAGGCGAAGTATGGCGACGAAGTGTCTGCAGAAGTGAACGTCGTGTCTACGGAGATCGCACAGGAGCTCGGTATTAAGACGATCTGGGCGATCCTGATCGCGAGTGTCGGTATCATGTTGTATGTGATGATTCGATTCGAATGGCGTTTCGCCGTGGCCGCGAATATTTCGATCCTGTATGACAGCTTTGTTGTTATCGCGATTTTCTCGATCTTCAGATTCGAGGTTGATCTTCCATTTATCGCTGCCGTGTTAACAACATTAGGGTACTCCATCAATGATAAAATCGTTATTTTCGACCGTATTCGTGAGAACCTGAGATTCTCGCAAGTGAAAAGCGAAGAGCAGCTTGCCAACCTTGTTAATGCGAGTATTTGGCAGACGATGGCTCGTAACCTTTACACAGTGTTGACGGTCGTCATCGTAACGCTTTGTATATTCTTCTTGGGTAGTCCTTCTATCAAAATGTTCTCTTTGGCTTTGCTAATCGGTCTCGTTAGCGGTGCGTATTCGACCATATTTATCGCGAGCCCGCTCTGGTTCCTGTTCAAACGCAAAGAGAAACATAAGCCAAAGGTTGCAGTTAAGACAGAACCTTAAATCATAAGCAATGGGACAATCGTCTAACGTTAGCGATACAGGAGGTATTTGGCACTCATGTCAACCAGAGAGCGAGAGGGCGGGAAACCGTCAGGTAATAAGAAGCGCTTATGGGATCACGTGACGAACATTCTGTTTCGTGGTACGCGAAGAAACGGCGCCAGCCGTAAACGTGAGGAATCCGCAGTTGAGCTGGCAGCAGTCGTACAACGCGTGGAAGGTGTTCTGACCGTACAGTCCATCAGGGCTAGGGAGCAAGGGCATTACGTGGTGGCCGAGATTGTAATCAGCGTTAACCCGCGCATTACGGTGCTGGAGGGGCAGGATATCGCCAAGCGAGTCAAGCTCTTGCTTATGCATCGATTCCTCCACTTATCGGAAGTTATGATCCATGTGGAGCCGTATGATCCCGGATATCCATACAAATCGAATCATGATCCTAATCAGGAACAGATGCCCACGCTGCTGCAATAAATGCAAGGGCAGCATGAAGGAGAGAACCTGATGATAGAGAGAAAGACCCGCTGGAAATTGGCGGAATGGAACGAATCGAACGAAACAAAGGCACGCCGGCTCTGCGAGGAGCTAGGCGTGCCTCCTCTTGTTGCGAGGCTGCTCGTGCAGCGCGGTTATGCGGATATGGAAAGCGCAGGCCGGTTTCTGAATGGCGGCGAGGAGCATTTGCATGATCCCTATCTGCTTCACGGCATGGACGCTGCTGTTGCACGGATCCGCCAAGCGCATGATGCAGGCGAGAAAGTGCGTATCTATGGTGATTACGATGCCGACGGCGTATCTAGTACCTCGTTGTTATGTCATGTTTTCCGCACACTAGGACTTCAATATGATTATTATATCCCTCATCGTGCATTAGAAGGTTACGGTTTAAATAACAATGCTATTACATTAGCTGCGGAGCAAGGCGTAAGTCTGATTGTCTCAGTGGATACAGGAATTAGTGCATTTGACGAAGTGGAATTTGCCAAATCTTGCGGGATCGATATTGTCGTTACGGATCATCATGAGCCGCCTGATGTCATCCCTAATGCAGTAGCGGTCGTCAATCCGAAGCAAGAGCATTGCTCATACCCGTTTAAAGGCCTGGCTGGTGTAGGCGTTGCATTTAAGCTGGCTACCGCGCTCCTTGAGAGACCTCCACTTGAGTGGGCGGATATTGTAAGTCTCGGGACGATTGCGGATCTTATGCCGCTTACAGACGAGAACCGGATTATCGTACGTTATGGACTTGAGAGGTTCCGGAAGGAGCCGTCAACCGGGTTCCGTGCACTCGCTGAGGCGGCTGGACTTGAGCTTGAATCCCTGACTTCAACGGGGGTTGCCTTCGGGATGGCGCCGAGAATCAACGCGGCTGGCAGGTTAGACCACGCGAGCCGTGCCGTCGAGCTTCTGACGACTCCGAATTACGACAACGCGATACTGGCTGCGATTGGTCTTGACGGGTTAAACAAGGAGAGGCAACGGATCGTGGATGATATCGTCAAGGAAGCGGATGCTTGCTGGCTTAGTAAGCTCGAATCCGCGGCTAGGGAAGGTACCGAAGTACCTTCCGTCATTCTTGTAGCGGGAGAAGGCTGGAATGTCGGCGTGATCGGGATCGTCGCATCGAAGTTGTTAGAGCGTTATTATAAGCCGGTAATTGTGCTCGGAATCAATCCGGAAACCGGTATGTGCAAGGGATCTGCCCGATCTATCGAGGGCTATGATCTTCATGCGGCGCTTAAAGCGAACGAATCCCTTCTCGATCATTACGGCGGACACCAAGCCGCGGCTGGCATGAGTCTTCATCGCGATAAGCTGGAGCTGCTCGAGCAAGGGCTGTCGGCGCTTGCTCAGACATGGCTGACTGAAGATGACTGGATTCCGAAAACATCCGTTGACCTTCGTTGCGAGCTGGAAGAAGCAAGCTTGACGACGATATCTCAATTGTCCTTGCTGGAGCCATTCGGCATCGGCAATCCTTCGCCCCGCGTGTTGTTCGAAGCGGCGAGAGTCGCAGACAAACGCGCAATCGGCAAGGAATCAAGGCATCTCAAACTATCGCTTGGTACAGGGCGAGCCGGACTTGATGTCATAGGATTTGGCATGGGTGACTTCGTGCGAGCTCTTGATCATGGATGCCGAATTGATCTGGTCGGAGAGCTGTCCATTAACGAATGGAACGGCAGGCGATCAGCGCAGCTGCAAGCTCATGATATTCACTATGAGCGTTATATGCTTGATGCTTTTCCGGATCGGACACAATTCGGAGCCGTCTATCAGCAGTTAAGACAGCTGGAGCGCGCCCCGGAGCAGCGGCTATCGGAGAAGTTGGCAACGACATGCGGCTTGACGATAGAGGCTGTACGGCTTATGCTTGACGTATTCGAGGAACTAGGTTTTATAACGGTTTCCGGCGGCTATATCTTGGTCGCCGCTTCGCCTGCGAAACGGGAATTGGCTTCATCCGAGCGTTACCAGATGGAGCTGCGACGTTATCAGGCGCAAAGTCAATAATCGAATGTGAAACAAAGGTATTAATAGCGAGAGAGGATGTTCCATCGTGTCTAACACAACTTACAATTACAAAGATTATATTCGGGTTATCCCCGACTTCCCGCAACCGGGTATCCGGTTCAAGGATATTACAACTTTGCTTAAGGATGGCGGCGCATACCGTGCAGCGATCGAAGAAATGAGAGCAGCAGTTGAACATTTGAAGATCGATGTTGTGGCGGGTCCAGAAGCACGTGGATTCGTTGTGGGCGCTCCGCTGGCCCTGGCGTTAGGCGTCGGCTTCGCCCCGATCCGCAAGAGCGGCAAGCTGCCTGGCGCGACAATTACAGCGAACTATGATCTGGAGTATGGCAAGGATCAACTAGCTATGCATACGGATTCGATTACTCCAGGTCAACGTGTGCTTATCGCTGACGACCTGCTTGCGACTGGCGGCACGATCGGTACCTCGATCAACCTTATCGAGCAGCTCGGAGGCGAAGTTGTAGGCGCGGCATTTTTGATTGAGCTTGCTTATTTGACCGGCCGTTCCAAGATGGAAGGCATCGATATCTTCTCGCTCATGACGTACGAATAATACATGCTGTACAAGTACCGCCCCGCACGGTCAACCGCTCTCATTTGGGTTGAACCACTGCGGGGCGGCTTCGTACCCCAATTGCTTTTTCTCGCTTTAAAGTTGACGCGGCGGGACAGTTGCAGGCATAATATGAGAAAACCTTTATTAAGGCTTGTCGCCTACTAATGGTGGAATGAAAGCACCATCAGTAGGCGATCGGGCCGACTGGCTACCACTTATTCGAGGAACGGTACAGGGCTATCCAGAGCTGGAAGTCGCCGTTGCTTTTTGGGAAGGGACGTTTCATGGGCATAGAGCAATTACTTGAGAAGGCTTCCGGATATATGAAGGAGCATGATCTCGAACGCATCAAGGAAGCCTACGACTTTGCAGAGCAGGCCCACCACGGACAAGTGCGCAAGTCGGGGGAGCCTTATATTCTGCATCCTGTCACGGTGGCGGATATATTGGTGGATATGGGAATGGACGTTCTGTCTATTATCGCCGCGCTCCTGCATGATGTTGTAGAAGATACAACAGTGGATTTGCAGACCGTTCGCGCGAAATTTGGCGAAACATGCGCCATGCTTGTGGATGGATTGACAAAGCTGGAGAAGATCCGGTTCCAGTCCAAAGAAGAGCAGCAGAATGAGAACTATCGCAAAATGTTCGTTGCAATGGCACAAGACATTCGAGTGATATTAATTAAGCTGGCGGATCGCCTCCACAATATGAGAACGCTGAAATTCCAATCGGAAGAATCTCAGCGCCGCATTGCGTACGAGACACTCGAAATTTTCTGTCCCATTGCACATCGACTGGGCATCTCGGCGATCAAGTGGGAGATGGAGGATATCGCACTTCGATATCTCAACCCGCAGCAATATTATCGCATCGCCAATTTGATGAAGAAAAAACGCGCCGAACGGGAGCAATTTATCGACGATGTCATTACCCGTATTAAAGAAAAGCTCGAAGAGATGGGTATTGACGGCGATATATCCGGCAGGCCTAAACATTTGTATAGCATCTACAAAAAAATGACGACGAGAAGCAAGCAGTTCAACGAAATATACGACCTGCTCGCAATTCGTATTATCGTAGAGAACATTAAGGATTGTTATGCGACTTTAGGTATCATCCATACGCTATGGAAGCCAATGCCTGGACGATTCAAGGACTATGTGGCCATGCCCAAGGCGAACATGTATCAGTCGCTCCACACGACCGTAATCGGACCGAACGGTGAACCTACCGAGGTGCAGATCCGTACCTGGGAGATGCATCGTACGTCGGAGTACGGGATCGCGGCGCATTGGGCTTACAAAGAAGGCATGATCGTGCCGAATGGGAACTTCGAGGACAAAATGTCATGGTTCCGCGAGATACTTGAGCTGCAGCAAGAGACACGGGATGCATCTGAATTTATGGAATCGCTCAAGATGGATTTTTTTGCTGATCTAGTATTTGTCTTTACGCCTAGCGGCGAGGTCATCGAGCTGCCTGCTGGCTCCGTACCTCTCGATTTTGCTTATCGGATTCATACGGAAGTCGGCAACCGAACAATTGGAGCCAAGGTCAATGGACGTATCGTCCCGCTTGATCACAAGCTCAAGACTGGTGACATCGTCGAAATTCTGACATCTAAACATTCGTATGGACCTAGTCAGGATTGGGTCAAGATCGCGCAGTCCTCACATGCTCGCAGCAAGATCAGACAGTGGTTCAAGAAAGAGAAGCGCGAGGAAAATGTAGCCAAAGGGCGCGAGATGCTGGAGCGGGAATTAAAGCGTCTCGGACTGGAGCCGTCTGCTTGGATGTCGGACGATAAGCTGCAGGAAGCGGCCTCCAAATATTCCTTCCACGATATCGAAGACATGATGTCCGCGATAGGATTCGGCGGCATTACGGCAGCTCAGATATGCACAAAGCTGACGGAGAAAATGCGCAAGGAAGCTGAAGAAGCCAATCAGATCGAGCTCACAGGCGAGAAGAAGGAGATCAAGGCGGCTTCGCCGAGCAAAAAAGGTCGTCCGAATCATGGCGTAACCGTTAAAGGCGTCGACAACTTGCTCGTTCGTTTCGCAAGATGCTGCAATCCGGTCCCGGGAGACTCCATCGTCGGTTATATTACGCGCGGACGCGGCGTGTCCGTTCACCGGATGGACTGCACCAACATTCCATTCGGCGAGGATGGAGAGGAAGCGGATCGCGTCATCGAGGTGGAGTGGGAGGATTCGGTCGAAGCCAATTATAGCGTCGATATCGAAATAACCGGCCATGATCGCAGAGGTTTGTTGAACGAAGTGCTGCAAGCCGTCTCCGAAAGCAAGACGAACATTAGCGCAGTAACGGGACGTTCCGTCAAAAACAAAATGGCGCTCATACACATGACTGTGCTGATCCGCAATATTGATCATTTATCAGCTGTCGTGGAGAAGATCAAGCGCGTTCAGGATATCTATTCTGTACAACGAATTATGCAATAAGTGCCTGTAGAAGGAGAATGGATATGAGGGTTGTTGTGCAACGCAGCAAGGAAGCCAGCGTGTCCGTAGAGGGCGAGATCGTCGGGGTAATCGACCATGGTCTCGTCCTTCTTGTCGGATTGACGCATGAGGATACGCTCGAGGATGTTCGCTGGATGTCCGATAAGATTGCGGGGCTTCGTATCTTTGAGGACGAAGCGGAGAAAATGAACCACTCGGTCTTAGATGTCGGAGGTTCTATTCTGTCCGTTTCCCAATTTACATTGTACGGGGATTGCCGGAAGGGCAGAAGGCCTAACTTTATGGCGGCTGCAAGACCGGACCAGGCGGAGCCGCTGTATAACGCGTTTAACGAGGCCCTGCGCAGCTTGGGCTTGCGGGTAGAGACCGGACGATTTGGCGCCATGATGAATGTATCGTTATGCAATGATGGGCCAGTGACACTAATTTTGGAGAGCGGCGCTTAAAAAGGGGACATGCTTGGCAACAATAAGGAGTAGAGTCGGAAAATTGATCCGGTCATTCCTTATTTGGAGGTATCCATGCATGCATCAATCCAGGAAAGAACAAGGTCTTGAGCGGACAGGGAGACAGCTGCTGCTTCCGGATCTTAGAGAAGCGCGTATTGTGGCGGAGCTGGAGGCGGATGTCGCTTCGTCAGAAGAGAAGTGGGGCGGACGTTCACCGCTAACAAGACGACCGGGATTAGGTTATTAAAGAGGGTTCAGAACCTTAATAAAAACGCTTTCGAAATTGTAATATTACTGTAACGAAATTCTAACTTTCGTTTAACATCGTTAACCTATAATAAATCTCGACCCCCTTTTTAAAATATGAATTACTTTGGACCTGCATGAAGATGCAGGTTTTTTTCTGCCCATTGGTCCTGAACGATGAACTTCCCTTGACTTCTGGCTGACAGGACGGTACAATAACATTCATTATTGACATATTGATTCGATGACGGGACAAAGTAATTCCACTTGCGAATACGCAGAGAAGGACGCCATGGCTGCAAGCGTTCTAATTCCGGTAGAATGAAGAACCTCCCCGAGAACACTCCGTGAAAGGCCCTGCTTGTCGTGCGATATGCACTCGAGCTCGCGGGAGACTAATTAGCAGAGACTGCGTCTAACGGACGTTACCCGTTATGGAGCGAGCCCATCGATACGTGATTACGTATCTCGATATCAGGCTCGGAATGTGGGTGGTACCACGGGAGCTATAACTCTCGTCCCTTACGGCAGCTATTGCCGTGAGGGGCGGGAGTTTTTTTGAATTCTGTAGGAGAAAACGATAGAGACAGGAGGAGTTACAAGATGAAATTTCAGAAATCGCCAGGCACGCAGGATATTCTGCCCGGTGCGGTAGAGAGATGGCAATTCGTCGAAGGCAAAGCGCGCGAACTGTGCAGACGATACAATTTCCGCGAAATTCGTACGCCGATGTTCGAATCGACGGAGCTGTTTAAACGTGGCGTCGGCGAAACGACCGACATTGTCGAGAAGGAGATGTACACGTTTATTGATCGTGGTGATCGCAGCCTGACGCTGAGACCAGAAGGTACTGCAGGCGTCGTGCGGGGTTACGTCGAGAACAAGCTGTTTGGCGAGCCAGACCTCTCGAAGCTGTATTATATCGGTCCGATGTTCCGCTATGAGCGGGCTCAAGCAGGGCGATACCGCCAATTCCACCAATTCGGCGTGGAAGCAATCGGTGCGGTGGACGCGTCTTTGGATGCAGAAGTAATTGCACTTGGGTATTCGTTCTATACGGAAGTCGGATTAAAAGGCGTACGAGTTGAAATCAATTCCGTTGGCACGCCAGCCGTACGGGCCGCGTTCCGCGAGAAGCTGCTCGCGTTCCTTGAGCCAATGCGCAGTGAGTTGTGCAAGGACTGCCAGTCACGTATGGATCGAAATCCGCTGCGCGTACTGGATTGTAAGACGGATCAGGCACGCTTCACGGACGCGCCATCCATTCTGGACAGCTTGGATGAAGAATGCCAGCTGCACTTTGGGAAGGTTCAACAATGTCTGAGCGATATGGACATCCCGTTCGAAATAAATCACCGTTTGGTGCGAGGTCTCGATTATTACACGCACACGGCGTTTGAATTCAAGGCGGAGGGTATCGGTGCCATTGATACGGTTGGCGGCGGCGGCCGTTATAACGGGCTTGTGTCCGATATTGGCGGACCTGATCAGCCTGGCGTTGGCTTCGGGATTGGTCTGGAGCGTACGGTACTGCTGCTGGAGCATCAAGCGACAGCGCTTCCTGATCTGCATGGAATAGACGTCTACCTGGTGGCGCTTGGAGAGGCTGCGGAGCGTGAAGTGTCGAAGCTGGTATATCAACTGCGGACACGCGGCATACGGGCCGAACGGGACTATCAGGGGCGTAAGATGAAGGCCCAGCTCAAGTCGGCTGATCGTATTGGCGCCAAGTTTACGGCGATTCTAGGCGATGATGAAATTGAGCGAGGCGAGATTGCGCTCAAAGAAATGGCATCCGGCGAACAACGAACCGTCGCTATTGCGGCACTCGCTGACGAGCTTGCGCAATCGCGTTAGATTATCATAGAAATTCGGCAAGACCCAAACCCTGCTTATTCTAATTCACAAAACAAAAGGAGTATGATGAAGATGATGTTAAAAACACATAGCTGTGGAACATTGACGAAAGCGGATGTTGGAACGACGGTTACATTGAACGGCTGGGTACAGCGTCGTCGTGACCTTGGCGGCGTATTATTTATTGACCTGCGCGATCGCACGGGTATTGTACAAACCGTATTCAACCCTGATTTCTCTGGCGACGCGTTGGCTATCGCTGACCGTGCACGTAACGAATACGTTCTTGCCGTTAGCGGCAAAGTTGTCGAACGTGATCCTGAAACGTACAACGCGAACCTTGCAACGGGTGAAATCGAAATTCGTGTCACTTCCATCGAAGTGATGAACGCAGCAAAGACGCCTCCGTTCCCAATTGAGGATGGCGTCGAAGTCGATGAGTCTCTTCGTCTGAAGTACCGTTATCTGGATCTGCGCCGGCCAGAAATGCAGAAGACGCTTCTGCTTCGTTCGAAGTCGGCCAAAATTTTCCGCGATTTCTTAGATAACGAAGGATTTATTGAGGTAGAAACTCCAATTCTGACGAAAAGCACACCGGAAGGCGCGCGTGACTATCTCGTACCAAGCCGCGTGCACGAAGGCGAATTCTTTGCTTTGCCGCAATCGCCACAAATCTTTAAGCAGCTGCTGATGGTTGGTGGACTAGAGCGCTACTACCAAATCGCGCGTTGCTTCCGCGACGAGGATCTCCGTGCTGACCGTCAGCCTGAATTTACGCAAGTCGACATCGAGACTTCGTTCTTATCGCAGGATCAGCTGCTTGGATTGATGGAAGAGTTGTCCGCCAAGCTACTTCGCGAGACAGTAGGCGTAGAGCTGGAGCTTCCATTCCAACGTATTACGTATGCAGACGCGATGAACAAATACGGCTCCGATAAGCCAGATCTGCGCTTCGGTCTCGAGATCGAAGACATTACAGACATCGTATCAAGCAGCGACGTGAAGGTATTCGCAAGCGTTGCAGCTGGCGGCGGCGTTGTTAAAGCGCTGAACGCGAAAGGCTGCGCGAGCTGGAGCCGCAAAGAGTTGGATGACCTGCAACCATTCGCAGCACGTTACGGCGGTAAAGGTCTTGCATGGATTACCGTGAAGGATGGCGAATGGCGCGGTCCGATCGTGAAATTCCTGAAAGAAGAGGAAATCGCAACTCTTACTGAACGTCTAGGTGTAGAAGAAGGCGACCTGCTCACGTTCTCGGCAGATAAACCAAAGGTTGTTGCCGACGTGCTTGGCAACCTCCGCTCGAAGCTGGGCCGTGATCTTGGCTTGATCGACGATTCCAAGTTCAAATTCGCATGGGTTGTAGACTTCCCGCTGCTTGGTTGGGATGAGGATTCGAAACGTTATGTGGCTGAGCATCATCCATTCACACGTCCGAACGAAGATGATCTTCATTACTTCGATACCGATCCAGGCAAAATCCGTGCACAAGCGTACGATCTTGTTCTTAACGGTTATGAAGTGGGCGGCGGCTCGATGCGGATCTACAAGCGCGACGTGCAAGAAAAAATGTTCAAGGCGCTGGGCTTCAGCATGGAAGAAGCGCAAGAGAAGTTCGGATTCCTGCTGGATGCCTTTGAATTCGGAACGCCTCCGCACGGCGGCATCGCATTCGGTTTCGACCGTCTTGTTATGCTGCTCACAGGCCGTACGAACCTGAGAGAGACGATCGCTTTCCCTAAAACGGCAAGCGCAACCGATCTGCTCTGCGATGCGCCGTCTGAGGTTGAGCTGTCTCAGCTGGAGCAATTGCATATCCGCACCGTGCTAAAGCCTAAGCCAGTTGCCGCATCTGCAGCTGCAGCAACAAGCGAGTCCAAAGAATAATCGGTTAGAATGACGAAGGAGGCGGCGAATATGCTGCATCAATTCTCTCGTACGGAGCTTGCGATTGGCCCTGAGGGGCTGGATCGGATGAAAGGCAGCACGGTGGCCGTGCTAGGCATCGGAGGGGTCGGCGCCATCGCGGCAGAGGCGCTGGCACGTACCGGTATTGGCCGGATCATCTTGATCGACAAGGATGTCGTTGACATTACCAACATTAACCGGCAGATTCATGCGCTGACGACTACGGTCGGCCAGCCCAAGGCTGATTTGATGAGGGACCGGATTAAGCTGATCAATCCGGAGTGCGACGTCATCTCCTTGCGGATGTTCTATACAGAAGAAACATACGAAACCTTGTTCGAATATCCGCTTG
Organism: Paenibacillus sp. strain BS8-2; assembly: GCF_054483835.1. Taxonomy (NCBI): domain Bacteria; kingdom Bacillati; phylum Bacillota; class Bacilli; order Caryophanales; family Paenibacillaceae; genus Paenibacillus; species Paenibacillus sp. strain BS8-2. The sequence goes on along the minus strand of NZ_CM137010.1, from coordinate 5,735,371 downwards.
ATTACGTCGTCGATGCGTCTGATACGATCATTTATAAGGTACATTTGATCAAACAATGCCTGGAGCGCGGCATCCCTGTCATCTCCAGCATGGGCGCAGCGAATAAGATGGATCCTTCCCGGTTCAAAGTAGCCGACATATCGAAGACGCATACGGATCCGATTGCACGCGTAGTTCGGACCAAGCTGCGGAAAGATGGAATCAAACGCGGCGTCAAGGTTGTATTCTCGGACGAAGATCCAATCAAACCGCGCGAGGACGTGACTCAGCGGATCGTGCCGGAGAACGCGCCGGAAATTCGTAAAGCCAAGCAGCCTCCGGCGAGCAACTCGTTTGTGCCGCCGGTTGCCGGGTTAATTATGGTTAGCGTCGTCGTTAAGGATCTTCTTGAGGTGGAGAACAAATAATCTGCGATTGTATTTGCTTGAATTGTAATCGCCAATAGCAATAAGCTGCAAAGCCGCCGAACGGGTTTCGAATCCGTTCGGCGGCTTTTTAGCTCCGTCTTCTTTAAGTCCGACGAACGATTGTGCGATTACATCATTCAGGATAAAATAAGGGTAAATTTATTGTAAATAGAACCTAGTTTTATTGTATGAAACTGTGTCAATGCTTCTTGAAAACGTTTATACGTCAATTTCACATTGGGGAGGTTCAACCGAAAATGAGCAATCTAGATAGCAAAGAACGATTCACCGAACGTGTCGATTCCTATGTCAAATACCGTCCTAGCTACCCAGCAACAGCGCTCGACTTCCTGTACAAGGAGGTCGGCTTCTCGGAGCGCAGCATTATTGCCGATATAGGCGCGGGGACAGGCATCTTCTCCGGACTGCTGCTGGATCGGGGCAGCCGTGTTGTTGCGCTTGAACCCAACGAAGCAATGCGTACCGCAGCAGAGAAGCGGCATGCCAGCCACCCTCGTTATGCTTCTTGTCCCGGTTCGGCGGAGCGTACCGGATTATCCGAAGAGTCGGTGCATCATATCGTCTGCGCGCAATCGTTTCACTGGTTCGATCGAACAGCAGCGCGCGAGGAATTCAGCCGAATTCTAAAGCCGAACGGTCATGTCGCGCTGATCTGGAACTCACGCAGGACGACAGGTACGCCATTCCTGGAGCAATTCGAGCAGCTTCTGCTGGATTACGGTACGGATTACGAGCAAGTCGGACACAAATATGTGACGATGGAGACGTTAGGTAGCTTTTTTGCAGATGGAGGCCCTCGTCTGGAAGTGTTCGCATCGGAGCAACGGCTCGATGAGGAAGGGCTCAAAGGCAGATTGCTGTCTTCGTCATACTGCCCGCTGCCGGGGCATCCCAATTACGAACCTATGATGGAGCAATTGACGTTGATCTTTGAGCAATGCTCCGTTAACGGCACCGTCACGATGACTTATGATACGGAGTTATATTGGGGACGCGTGTAAGTGGCGAACGTTTGTGCGGATGTGTTATGATTGAGGGAGCAATCATTTAGTCATTTTACTCATTCTCGTACGAAGGATTGAGCTGCTGCATGGATTTGTTTACGATGCAAGAAGAAGAAGCCCCGCGCGCCAAGCTGCTCGCCGACCGGATGCGGCCGCGCACGCTGGATGAATATATCGGACAAGAACATATCGTAGGCGAAGGCAAGCTGCTTAGAAGAGCGATCCAAGGCGATCAGGTCTCATCTATTCTGCTGTACGGCCCTCCCGGATGCGGCAAGACGACTCTAGCCCATATTATATCGCTTACGACCCAAGGTGATTTCGTCAAGCTGAACGCCGTGGATGCATCCGTTAAGGATGTCCGCGACGTGATCGACCGGGCTCGCACCAACAAAACGTTATATGGCAAGAAGACGATCTTGTTCCTCGATGAGGTGCACAGGTTTAACACATCGAGGCAAGACGCGCTGCTGCCCGCGGTCGAGCAGGGCATCATCATCTTTATCGGGGCGACAACCGAGAATCCGTTCCATCATGTCAACGGGGCTTTGTTGTCGAGATCGACGTTGTTCCAACTGCAAGCGCTGGAGGAGCGACATGCTCGGGATGCAATGAACAGAGCGCTGGTGGATGCGGAGCGCGGACTTGGCTTTATGACGCTGCATGCCGATAACGATGCGCTTGACCATATCGCGGCCATGGCAGGCGGCGACATCAGACGGGCGCTTAATGCGCTGGAGCTGGCGGCGGTCACGACGCCTTCGGAGCCGGACGGCTCGGTCCGGTTAACGCTCGAGGTGGCGCAAGAGTCGATCCGCAAGCCGACGATCCGGGCGGATCTGTCGACGCAATACGACGTGTTGTCCGCGTTCCATAAGAGCGTCCGGGGCTCCAGTGACGCGGCTTTGTATTGGTTTCTATATGCAGTGGAGCGGCTGGGCATGGATCCCATGACCTTTATTCGCCGCCTTATCGTGGCTTGCAGCGAAGACATCGGGCTCGCGAATCCGCAAGCGATGATCCAGGCGGTGACGGCCATGGACGCTTACCATAAGATCGGTTGGCCGGAGGCCAAATACAATATCGCACAAGCCATTCTGTTCGCGGTAGAGAGCCCTAAGTCCAACGCAACCGCCGTGGCCATCGGCAACGTCATGAACGTGATCGAACGATCAGGCAATGCCGAGGTACCGCTTCACTTGAGGGACACGCACTACAAAGGTTCGGCTCAGCTAGGTCATGAAGGCTACAAGTATCCGCATGATTATCCCGGCCATTACGTGAAACAGCAATACTTGCCGGATCCCCTCGCAGGAAAGACGTTCTACCAAGCGACGGAACAGGGAACAGAAAATAAGATCAAACAAAACCAGCAGCGGCGATCCACTTGAAGCTGCTGGTTTGTTTTTGCGCGGTTTGAATGCCGGGGAAGAAGAAATGAGCGAACTAGAGGGATGAGGAGACAACATGACGATTATCACCAAAAGGCAGCCTGTTTTTTATGGCGCGGTTCATTTATTGTTTTTCAAGAAGGATGAAGTGTTGCTGCTAAAGCGGAAGAATACGGGGTTTGAAGATGGGAAGTGGAGCGTAGTCGCGGGACGGATTGATGGCAACGAGGAGGTCAAAGCAGCCGCGATCCGGGAAGCGAAGGAAGAGGCCGGCGTGGATATTGACCCGTCCGACCTGGAGGTTAAGGGCGTTGTCCACCGTAGAAACCAGAGCGGGGCAGGGTCGGAGTGGATCGACTTCTATCTTGTCGCGAGCCGTTGGATGGGCGAGATCACGAATATGGAGCCGCACAAATGCGAGGAACTGAAGTGGTTCCCGCTTAACAGGCTGCCAGATGAGATGATTGAGTATGTCAGGAGCGCATTGAACGAAAATCAAGATCGGCTTTGGTTCAAAAGTGAGGGCTGGGACTAGGGAGGGTAGACTACATGCATTCATCTGAACAAGCCTCAGGCGCAGTTCAATTAGATGAGCTCGATACGACTTGGTGGAAGCTACGTTCGATCGAGAAACTTGGTTCTGGCGACAAAGGTTGGGAGCTAATCAAACAATTTGCCGATTCGCACATCATGATTATTACATCTCAAGGTACAGGCGAGATAAGTGTTGACGGCAAGTATACCGAATTAGTGAGTAACTGTACCTATGTTTGCACGACAGGACAGCTTATTGACGGCTCATTCCAATTTCATCAATCGGGATCAGAGCAAGGCGTCTTCCTCATCAAATTCGACAGTATACAGGAAGCGAGTACCGCATCACAGGATCTGATCCCGCTTAAAGGCATGATCCATCATTCTTCTCCTGTTACGATATGGTCACTATGCGAATCTCTAGAGCTTATTTGGAAGGAAAATACATCACTCGAAAGACTACGGGGAAGCATTCTGTTCCATGAGTTGGTGTATCGATTGATTAGAGATCGATTGCGGACAACAGAATTGGGCCTTGAAGATGCGCTGGACGATGTGAAGAAATATATAGAGCTTCATTATCAAGAGGATCTCACCATAGAAGAACTATCCGGACGTATCAACATAAGCCAACGGCACTTCGTTCGCTTATTTAAGCGGAAGTTCGGATGCGGGGCCATCGAATATGTCACCAAATTTCGGATAGGTGAAGCTCAAAGGTTGATGCGCTCCGGTGCGCGACACCGAATTCGCGATATTGCAAGACATGTAGGCTATCATGATGACAGTTATTTCAGAAGGAAATTCAAGCAGGTAACGGGTGTGCCACCAGCCGTCTATATCAGCAATCAGAATCGACAATTAGTCGCCTATCATCCTGAACTGATCGGACAATTGCTAGCTCTTGGATTTACTCCATGTGCCGCTCCTCATGCGCATCCATGGACCCATTATTATAGACGGAAGTTTAATACGGATAAAGTGCTGCCGCTAAGTGACAACAAAGCGGAAGTGCTGCGAGCGCTCCAGACCATTAAGGTGGATTGTATTATCGGGCTAGATCACGAGGTAAGTCAGCAGGAAGAAGCGGAGCTGAGATCAATAGCGGATGTTTGTCTTGTACCAACCCATCAGCGCGACTGGCGTCATCAGCTTCACCATCTAGCAAAGTTTCTTATGGCTGAGCCTGTTTATGTTCGTTGGCTTGCGGATTATCAATTAAAGGTGAATCGACTTAAAGGGCAGATCGAGCAAACGATTGGCAAAGAAACAATGCTGGTTCTGAAAGTGAAAGGTCTTTCCTGTTATATAGCAGGAAAGTATAGTTCGGCATCCGTTATTTATGATGATCTAGGCATCCCAAGTGCCTCGCCCCTGTCCAACTATGCAACGGATACATCTATCTCGCTGGAACATCTGTATCAGATACAAGCAGAACGAATCATTGTCATTGAGGAGAGTGAGCTTGGTCCGGGCAATCAATCGGCAACGCTTCTGAAGTTGCAAGGCTGGCACTCGCTGTCTGCAGTGCAGCAAGGGAAGATAGATATTCTTTCGGCAGAGCCATTCGGTGAATATACTGCCTTTACACATGATCTATTATTGGATGAATTGTTGCGAAGATGGCTTGATTGTGCATAACAATTGGTCCTTATTGTCACTATTTTCATCTGCGGCGGTAAGCTATACTTCTGGTTGTAGATAATGATTATCAATATCGAGTCATGACTCAGGAGGATTACAGATGAAGAATCGTGCAACAATGAAACGTTTATACGTACAAGCCTTATTATTGCTTTGCCTCGTATTTGTGAGCGCATGCGGGAATGTCGATAATGGTGGCGAGAATGTAACCCCGCCTAAGGAATCTGATCAACCAGCGACAGAAGCACCTCAGAACGAGGAGCCCAAAGAACGTACAGTAAGCTCGGCCAAAGGGGATGTCGTAATCCCTAATCAACCAGAGCGAATCGTGGGTATGTCGGTCGTCTATGGTGATTTTCTCGCTGCATTAGGTGTGAAGCCTATAGCGGTCGAAAACTATCATGCTGAATTCCCGACTTACATGAATGATGTCATGAAAGATACAACGAAGCTAGGCATTAACCGCACGCCTAACTTTGAAGGGATGATGGCTGTAAATCCGGATCTTATTCTTACGCCTGTCTGGTGGTCGGAAGCTAGTTATGATCAATTGACGAAGATTGCTCCTACAGTCCTTCTGCCAGAACGAGATAACTGGAGAGACGAATTGAAGGATATCGCCGCCGTACTAGGCAAAGAGGCTGAAGCAGAGCAAGTTATTGCTGATCTAGCTACGAAAGCCGAGGAGGCTAAAGCTAAGCTGGATACATTGGTTGGCGATGAAACGGTTTTATATATGATTGTAATGCCAAAAGAATTAGTCGTTTTTGGCGAAACGATTGATCGAGGCAGCTTTATCCATCAACAATTGGGGCTTAAGCCTGTGCCGACGTTCCCACAAGCTGAACGCAGCTTAACGATTTCGATGGAACAAATGCCCGAATTTAATCCCGATCACCTTATCATTCAATTGAATGATGAAGAAGACCCGGAGGTTCAACAGATGTACGAACAGATAACGGACAACTCAGTATGGAAAAACTTGAAAGCCGTAAAGAGCGGTCAGGTCTATATGGTAGGTGGCATAGAGTGGTTCAATCTAGGCATGTCGCCGCTATCGGATCAATATGCAATTGATGACATCGTTTCGAAATTCGAGAAATAATGGAATGGATGATCAATATGGATAATAGGACAGGGGATTGCCGCGAGGTGATCTCCTCTTCAATTGAACGAGGGTATTCGATCCGAATGATACACGATGCCCCTTGCAACGATTCTTATCTGGCTCATGAGCTTCATCAGAATCAAGATGTCATGTTAGCGTTCGTCGAACGATATGCTGTTTTGCTGCAGACAAAGGATATGGAAGTCGCCGCGGTTACGCTAGCTGGTTGGTTCGCAGAGGTTGCATTTGCCACTCATTATACGTTATCCGCTTATAATCGAGTTCTGAAGGTGGAACTGTCAAATGCGAGTTATTCTATACAAACAGAACAGTCAAAATTTCCAGTCATTCTGTGCGAAATCCAAAAATGGTCGGTCGGTGATAACGCAATAGAAGATTGCGCTCGCAGTGAGCGGATGGTGGAAGTGTTAGCGTATGCTTATGGGCAGTTGCTTACTCCGCTTCTAAACATGTTGAGTCAAGTAAGTGGAGTGAGTGTCAGAGATTTATGGGGACAAGTGCTGGCTGCTCTATATCATGAATATCAATCGTGGACACAGGATACTAACATAGCTCAAGTGAGACAACACATAGAAGATGACTATAACGCGGTTGTAAATAGTCTGCAGAGTTCCACGTTCCAACTCACCTCTAATCCGTTCAATCGTCCGCTCAGATTTGTGGAGTCGATGGAAGGAAACGGGCAAGTCGTACTGCAGAAACCATCCTGTTGCCTCTATTACCGCTTGAAAGAGGGCGTTTACTGCTATACTTGCCCACGGATATCTGAGCGGAAACGGAGTGAAATGAGGAAGGCGTATCAAGACGAACAGACGAAATGAAGCGAATACTTGGGCGACCGACACTCGTCTCCGGGACGAACCTGTGCTAAGATAATAGCGAATTGGGGCAAAGGCAGCTAGGCTGGGAGGAAGGATATGTTCTATTCGCTCAAGAGCAGACTTATCGCAATCTTTATTTTATTGTTTGTGTTGTCGTTCGGCGCTTTGTCTGCCGTCTTGTTTAACGAATCTCGGTCTATTATATTGTCCAACCTCGAGTCCTCTGCGCTTGAGAAGATGGAAGAGTACGGTTCGTATGTGGATATGGTCCAGATGGGGGTCTATGACGTCGCCTCTCTCGTATTTAACAACGAGAAGACGCATAACTGGGACGAGTTGCTCAGTGAACCGGGACTGTCCGCGGGTGAGAGGATCCTCTCGAATCTGGAGATGAGTGCCTTCTTGACCCAAGCAACTAACAGCTACACGAGCGTACAACGTGTGACGGTGTACCGCGATGACGGGTTATGGGTAAGCGGGGAAAATCAGTTCAAAGAAGAATCGATGTTTCTTGAGGAGAGCTGGTACCGGGATTTTAAAGGGAAAGGGGAACGCTGGGTAGCGGGGCATGTCGATCTCGTTGAACAGCGGTTTAATAGCAACAATCCTGTAGTCAGCATGATCATGCCCATCGCCGAGTTTGAGCCTAAATATGCAAGCGCCTTCATGAAGATAAATGTAAGCACCGACTACTTCTTAGAGCCGCTGGACCGGATTCATCTGGGTGTGACGGGATCCATCTATCTGCTGGGTTCCAACGGACTCCCAATGCTTGGCCAAGAAGGGTTCGAACTGACGGAGGCACGGTCGGAGATGGTTCGGATGATTAAGCAGAATGTTAGCAAACAGGGAGTCATCCATTCGCAAGCTCCTGGCGGGGAACGGGAGATCATTGTTTTCAAGAAGCTGAAGCGAACAAATTGGATGTTGGTCGGCATCGTTCCGGAGAGCGAGATGTATGCAGAGCTATTTGATCTTCGGCGAAATATGATTCTGATCGCTGCCCTGCTGCTGGTCTTGTCTGTTGGACTTGCCGTTTGGCTGTCGCATGGCATCTCGAAGCCCTTGTCTCGCCTCATCGCAGCAATGCGCCACGTTCAACGGGGAGACTTCGTACAGGCGGAGCTGCGATTGCCGCAGGAAGAAGGACTTCGCAACGAGGTTGGTTTTGCGATAGCCACCTTCCACAAGATGGTCGTCCAGCTGCGCCGGCACATCAAGACGGAGTTTGAGCTTAAGCTGCTTCGTCAGCAGGCGGAATATAAGGCGCTGCTTATGCAGATTAATCCGCATTTCTTATTTAACACGTTAGAGCTGATGATGAGTCTTGCGATGCAGAAACGGACGGAAGATAACGTGGATGTCATTGAGTCCCTTGGGCGGATGATGCGGTTCTCCCTGCGCATGAGCGACGATCTTGTGAGTCTGCAGGACGAGCTCAAATATGCAGGCGATTATGCCTCAATCCTTCGCATACGATTCGGTGACCGACTCCACCTGTCGATCGAAAGATCGGGAGGGCTGGAACGTTTAACGGTCATTAAGTTTATTCTTCAGCCGCTCATCGAGAACGCGGTGAAATACGGTTTCAGGCACAGCACCGAAGTTTATGTGGACGTAAGAGCGGAGCTTGTGGGAAACCACATTAGGCTCGTGGTGGAGGACAACGGACCTGGCCTGCCGGAAGAAGCGATCCGGATGCTTCGGGACAAGGCTCTGAATGCCAGGATGGAGGATGTGCTAGTCAGCAAGAGCAAGCAGATTGGACTTAGCAACGTACTCGCTCGTTGCAGGCTTTATTACGGAGGTTTGTTCGAGTTCCAGGTTGGTACTGGCGAACGAGGCGGCGCTTCTATTGTGCTTATCATTCCGATACAGGAGGAACAAGGCAATGTACAACGTGATGATCGTGGATGACGAGCAGGAAATCCGGCAAGGTATCCGGCTTAAAGTAGATTGGGAGGCACTTGGCCTTCGAATATCAGGCGAAGCGTCCAACGGCCAGGAAGCGCTTGAATTGCTTGAGCATGAGCCATGCGATATCGTGATTACGGATATGAATATGCCGGTAATGAATGGCTTATCGTTCTTGGAAGCCTGCAGGAAACTGGAGCCTGGAATCTGTCTGATCGTAATTACCGGATACGAGGATTTCCAGTATGCGCATGCCGCAGTCCGACACCAGGCGAGGCATTATTTGCTCAAGCCGGTCGCGCGCGACGAATTGACGGAAGCACTCGCGAAGGTCAAGATGGAGCTCGACAAGGAAGTGGAGGATGCAAGGCGCGCGAAGGATATGGAATGGCAGCTCTCTCGCTATTATAAGGAGCTAAAGTCTCAATTTCTCCTGCAATTGGCTAAAGGAGGCGTGACGGATTCGGGCGGGTTGCTGGAGCGGGCGAAGCGATTTGGACTGGATGACTGGAATGAAGGCGCAGTATGGTTCTTAAGCGCGGGGCTCCTGGATCGCCATGTCGGTGAGGCGAGCCGCTACGCCGATCCATTTCGTCTTCCCTTCGAGCTCCTCTGTTGTGAGCTCGCTGAGGTAAGAGAGGATCATGTACAGGTATTCCGCGATGAGCATTACCCTGGTCTTATGTTTGCCATCATCCTTGGCAACAAAGCGGAAGCTAATCGTTTTGTGGACGTGCTCAGAGAGGCCGTCCACCGTCATCTGGATTTCGAGCCTACGATCGGCATGGGGGAAGCTGTGACGGGATTCGCCCAGTGGAAGGAAGGATACTCAACCGCCCTGCTTGCTTGGCATCTATCCGAAAGCAACGTCCGTCAGCCGGAGAGACCAGCGGAGGAACCGACGTTTCTGCCGGAGGAGAAGGTTCAGCTGCTGCAGCGTGTACTGAAGAAGGCGGAGCTGGAATCGTTTGGCCGGATCGTTGAAGAGCTCCTCGTGCAGGCGCAGCGCTACTCCAAAACTGCGTTTGTGAAGACGATCTTCCGATTGCAGTTGGCTGTGGAATCCTTTGCGGAGCAAGCCGGCTCCCCCCTGGAGGGCAGGGACGCGCTATGGCTGCGACCGGATGTCGCGCTGCAGCTACGTACGCCGGAACTGGCGTTGGCCCATATTCGCAAGCTGGCGGCTTCCGTCATCAGCCGGTTATGCGAGCGTGGAGAGGATGCGGAATTGTCCGTCATTGAAGCCTCGCGCGTCTACATCGATGAAAATTACATGTACGAGCTGAACTTGACTTCGCTCGCAGAAAAGTTTAACTACAATCCGTCCTATTTCTCGGAGCTGTTTAAGGCGAAGACGGGCAAGACCTTCATCCAATACGTCTCGGACGTACGGATGGGACATGCGGCTAAGCTTCTTCACGAAACTTCACTCGGTCTGTGGGACATCTCCGAGCTGACGGGTTTCTCCAACCCAAGCTACTTCAGCTCACGATTCAAACGTATGTATGGGATGTCTCCGTCCGAATACCGCCAGCGCCCATCTGAAAAAAACGATAGCGAACTCCCGAAGAAATAAGATGTTAACGCGCAGCCTCCTTGCTTATGATGAATATACGGTCCGCAAGTGCCGTGTATCTATCATTCGAAGGGGGCTTTGCCATGGGAACACCACGTAAATCCTTGGCCCGCGAGCAGAACCAGACTGCGTATTTGTTTCTGCTGCCTTGGCTGCTCGGATTTTTCCTATTGACTGCCGGACCGATGGCCGGCTCGCTGTACTTATCATTGACCAAATACAATTTGCTTTCCCCGCCGACCTGGATTGGACTTGAGAACTACGCCCGCATCTTTGCAGAGGACGACACGTTCCGCGGCTCGTTATGGCTGACGTTCAAATATGTGTTCCTCTCCGTACCGCTTAAGCTGGCGTTCGCGCTGATGATCGCTATGGTGCTTAACAAAGGGCTGCGAGCAATCGGCTTGTATCGGACGGTCTATTATATTCCTTCTCTGCTGGGAGGCAGCGTGGCCATTGCGATCGTTTGGCGCCAAATTTTTGACGGAACCGGAGCGGTCAATCGTGCGCTGGCTTGGCTCGGCATCGAAGGTCCGTCCTGGATCGCTCATCCCGATTACATCATCCATACGATCGTGACGCTCTCCGTATGGCAGTTTGGATCGGCGATGGTGATCTTCCTCGCGGGTCTGAAGCAGATCCCCGCCGATCTGTACGAAGCGGCGCAGGTGGACGGCGCTAACGGCTGGAGACGGTTCAGCCGTATTACGTTGCCCATGCTAACGCCCGTCATTTTCTTCAACCTCGTTATGGGCGTTATCAACTCCTTCCAGACGTTTACGCCTGCCTTTGTTATCGGGGACGGCCGGGGCGGTCCGCTGGACGCGACGATGTTCTATACCTTGTATCTGTATCTAAAAGGTTTCTCGTTCTTTGATATGGGATACGCCTCTGCGCTCGCATGGATTCTGCTGTTGATTATCGGATTAATGACTGCGGTCATCTTCGTTACCTCCAAATACTGGGTATTCTACGGCGATAATAAGGAAGGGAGGTAGGTTAAGCTATGACCAACGCAACTGCCATGAAGGCAAGGATAGCCGAGCCGCTTAAGCACCTGCCTGTCATCGCCCTAGGGCTGCTGATGATCTATCCCGTGTTATGGCTGATCGCAAGCTCCTTCAAGCCGAATCAGCTGATCTTCTCTGACCCGTCCTTATGGCCCGCAACATTTACGCTGGATAATTACAAGAACGGCTGGGCGGGCTTCCAAGGGATTTCCTTCGGTCGATTCTTCGCCAATTCATTCGTTATCTCCATCCTTAGCGTATTAGGCAACGTCGTGACCTGCTCGCTTGCCGCGTTCGCGTTTGCAAGATTAAAGTTTTCGCTTGGCAAGTTATGGTTCGCTTTGATGCTTGTGACGATCATGCTGCCGTACCATGTGACGCTGGTGCCTCAATATATCATCTTCAACGAGCTGCACTGGATTAACACGTATTATCCGCTAGTCCTGCCGAAGTGGCTGGCTACCGACTCGTTCTTTATTCTACTTATGGTCCAGTTTATCCGGGGAATCCCCAAGGATTTGGACGAAAGCGCGACGATTGATGGCTGCAACTACAAACAAATCTATTTCCGCATCATGCTGCCGCTGTTGACGCCAGCGCTGATCACGACCGCTATATTTACCTTCATTTGGACGTGGGACGATTTCTTTAGCCAAATGATCTATTTGAGCGATATCCGTTTGTTTACCGTTCAGCTTGGTATCCGGGCATTGTTCGATCCTAGCGGATCTTCGGATTGGGGAGCGCTGCTAGCCATGTCAGCCTTGTCGCTCCTTCCGATCACAGCCGTATTCCTCATTTTCCAGCGTTATTTCTTGGAAGGGATAGCAACAACAGGACTGAAGTAGGCCAATGGGATACCCGAAAAAATGATAAGTCAAGTGCCGAAGGAATGGTATGCTCCTTCTTTCAATCATTCGGTAAGATGACGTTGTAAGGTGAAGTCGTATCACGATCATAATACATTCACAATAATGGGGGAGATCGACATGATTAAACGTCAAATGGCAGTCGGAGCGGTAGTTGCGATCAGCATGCTGGCTACAGCTTGCTCTGGTGGAACGGGATCGGGAGGCGCGGCAAGCAGCTCGCCTAGCCCAACAAGCAATACTGGCGGCAGCAACACTAGCGGAGGAGAGCAGGTAGAGCTTCGCGTGATGTGGTGGGGCGATCAGAAGCGCGCTGACATTACGAACGAAGTGCTGCAGCTGTTCATGGACAAAAATCCGAACATCAAGGTTATCGGCGAATTCGCACCTTCGTCAGGCTACTTTGACAAGCTGAATACCCAACTGGCCTCCGGAACGGCATCTGATATCTTCTTCTTGGGCGGCAACGTAGTCGATTACGCCAACAAGGATGTGCTTCTCGATCTGACGCCTTACGTTGGCGCAGAGCTGGATCTCTCCGACATGGATCCTGCGATGATCCAGTATGGCACGCTCAAAGACAAGCTGGTCCACGTATCTGCAGGGGCGAATGCAAGGGGAATCGTCGTCAATACGAAGCTGTTCGAACAAGCTGGCATTCCTGTACCTCAGGACGGTTGGAATTGGGATGATTATGCCCGCATCAGCAATGAGCTATCGGCAAAACTTGGCGAAGGTTTCTACGGCACATACAACTTTACGTACGAAGGCATGGACATCGCTTATAAGCAAAATGGCGCACAGCTCTATGACATGACGGCTGGCAAGCTAGGCTTCGAAGAGAAACACGCACTTGATTGGTTTGGCTACTGGGCCAAGACGACCGAAGGCGGCGGTGTAGTTACGCCAGAGCTGGCGGTATCGCATCCGATCGATGATCCAAGCAAATCGCTGATCACATCTGGCAAAGCCGCAATGAACCTGATTCCATCCAATCAGCTTGGCGCGTACCAAGGCCTTACGGAAGATCCGCTGACGATGGTTCAGCTGCCAAGGGGTCCTAAGGGAACAGGCGTCGTATTCGAATCCAGCCAAGGTTTGTCGGGTTATGCAAAGACGGAGCACCCTAAGGAAGTCGCGATGCTGATCAGCTTCTTTATTAACGATCAAGAGGCGGCCAAAATTCTCGGTAACAACCGCGGTGTGCCTGTGACATCGAAGAACCGCAGCGTGCTGGAAGCCGATGCAAGCGATGTCGACAAAATCGTCTACGACTACACGAGCCGGGTATCCGAGGCAACGAAGACAGAGCCGTTCGCAGTCAGCTATAATCCTCCAGGAAATGCCGAATTCGAGAAGATGGGCAAAACAACGGTTCAAGAAATTGGTTTTGGACGCAAGACGGTCGAGCAGGCGGTCAAGGACTTCTACGAGAACGCGGTTAAAATATTTAATAGCAACCAATAACGGCAGGTGATCGCTTGAGATGAATGAACAATTGCTAGAAAAGCTGCGAAACCGCACAACCGTGCAAACGTTAGCTATTGCGGCCGGTACAAGTAGCGAGCATCAAGCAATCGCAGCAGAATGGGATAGGGGAGGCGTCGCGTTCGCGGCGTCTTCCGGTATGCTAGAGGACACACACAGCAACGCGATGCAAGCGCTGCTGAGCTGTATCGTGCCAACAGGCGCGAATAGGACGCCCATCCTGCACGAGGGCGGCGTCTACAGAGGCTGCTGGCTGGAGAGCACGGGCACGATTAACGCGGAGCTGCTGTCTCGATTCGTGCCCTCCGTCGCGGAATCGACGTTCGCTGCATTTGCCGAACATCAGCGGGAGGACGGGTTAATCCCGTATAAGGTTACGGAGAACGGTCCCGTCTTTCGACAAATTCAGCTAGTGACTCCTCTTGCAAGGTCCGTATGGAATCATTATCGGATGAACCCGAACCCGGGAAGTGAGACTTTCCTCTCCCGCATGTATAGCGCCATGGAGCGTTACGACGATTGGCTGATGCAATATCGCAATACGCGCGGAACGGGCTGTATCGAAGCGTTTAGCACCTTTGACACCGGGCATGATCTGTCGCCGAGATTCTGGCATGTGCCGGACACACCTCACGGAGGCGATCCCGCGTCTGTCGATCCTCATTCACCGCTGCTTCCATTCCTTGCGCCGGATCTGACCGCCAATGTCTATTGCCAGCGGTTGTATCTGGCAAAGATAGCGGACACGTTAGGGCTGCCCGCAGCTGGATGGAGCGCCAAAGCAGAGCAGACGCTGGAGAGCCTGTTCGCCCATTGCTTTGACGAGAGGGATACATTCTTTTATGACCGAGATCGACATAACCGATTCGTGCGACTTCAGTCCGATGTGCTGCTGCGGGTGATGGCCTGCGAAGTCGGAGACCGCGCCTTCTTTGATGAGATGCTGCAGCGTTATTTGCTCAATACACGCAAGTTTTTTGCCAAATATCCGTTTACGTCCATCGCGATGGATGATCCCAGATTTGATCCTTCCTCTGCATATAACACTTGGGGAGGCACTTCCAATTTCTTGAGTATCATTAGGGCGCCTCATGCGTTCGAGAAACACGGGCGGCATGTCGAGCTGACTTGGGTTCTACAGCCGATTGTATCCGCAGCCGCGCGTATGAAACGATTCGCGCAGACCATCAGTCCATGGACGGGAGAAGAAGGGTTCACAGAGGTTTATTCGCCTTCTATTCTGTGCGTGTTGGACTTCGTCGAAAGGCTATGCGGCATACGCCCTACGCCGGAAGGTGAGCTCTGGTTTACGGCACTACGGCCTTATCCAATGGACCATGGCGAAGAGATTGCTGAAGAAACGGCGTATAGCAGATGGATAGACGGTATTCGATACGAGCTGCTTAACGGCAAAGTGAGTTCCACGCTTTATCGTGAAGGCAGGGTATGGATGACGTTCCCCGGCGGGATTCGAGTGAGGACAAATCGTCAAGGAGAGCTTCTTGGCGTGACCGGCATGACCGTACAGACAGTTAGCGGTGAACTTCAGTTTGATGGAGCGGCAATTCCCTTCGAGGTCAAAGGCAACGAAGTGTTGGCATACAGGGATGGGGCGTTCGTCAGCGTCCAGGAGATCGGCATCGTCTACCCCACATACGAATAAGAGGAGGCATGCAGCTTGAAGACGCTGGAGCAGATACAGATCCGTGATCCGTTCGTCGTTCCGCTGGAGCGGGAAGGGCGGTATTACATGTACGGCAGTACAGACGCCAACATCTGGGGCAAGGGAACAGGCTTCGATGTATATGTCAGCGAGGATTTAAAAGCATGGGAGGGGCCTCTGCCGGTGTTCCGTCCGGACGAGGCTTTCTATTCTGACACTAACTTCTGGGCGCCTGAGGTATATCCGGTCGAGGAACGTTGGTTGATGTTCGCGACGTTCCGCCGCAAGGATAACGGCTTGCTCGGCACGGCCGTGCTGACAGCAGACAGCCCGCTTGGTCCATTTGTCCCGCATAGCGACGGACCGGTCACGCCTGCAGAATGGAGTTCGCTGGACGGAAGCCTCTATCTGGACGGCGAAAGACAGCCGTGGATGATCTTCTGTCACGAATGGCAGCAGACGGGAGACGGCGAGGTGTGCGCAGTCAGGCTTTCGACAGACTTTAGGCGCGCGGAGGGAGAGCCCGTGTTATTGTTTAAGGCGTCTCAAGCGCCGTGGACTACGCCGTTCTTGCATAATCGGTACCCTGGCCGCAACAATTACGTGACGGATGGTCCTTATTTGTTTCAAGGCGAGGACGGTTCGCTTAACATGCTCTGGGCTAGCTTCATCGACAATCGATATGCCCTCGGCGTGGCACGTTCACCCTCTGGCAATGTCTTGGGACCATGGGAGCAATCGGATGAACCGCTATACCGCGACGACGGAGGTCATGGCATGGTGTTCCGAACCTTTGAAGGCCAACAGCTGCTGGCGATACACGCGCCTAACCGGACGCCGGAGGAACGACCTAAGTTCTTGCGGTTGGATGAAGACGGACGTATGTTAGCGTAAGCCCGAGTTAAGCGCTATTGTTGATCAAATGCGTTCTGGGAACCCGCATAAATCGGGTTGTAGCGCCGAAAGCATATCCGCATGGCGATTTAACCCGAAACAAACGGGTAGCATGCGAAAATCAATAAGCGGCAAGAGGCGCTTAAGCAGAGTCTCGTTTAATAAAATAGCGGCAGTCTAGGACACGCCTTACGTGTCTTTGGCTGCCGCTGTTTCCATTTCTAGAGTCAGTCTGTTTATTGCTGACATTCGTTACGTCATACAAAACACTTACAGCTCGAAGAGCTGCTTCTGTTGTTAAGTCATGGAGAACATCGCGCCAAGGTAAGCGAAAGCCGTGGCGAACAAGCCCATCACTAGCGCGATAGCTGGACGCTGTGCCCGAAACATCGCGATAATGCCGCCAAGCATAATTAAAGCAGCAGCAAACAACAACAGCCCGCTGCTCGTCAGCGAAAATGATAATTCCATATCCGGGCTGTACGGCCCCTGGAAGATTCGTGTGAAGAGGGGGGCAGGCGATACCGATTGCAACGTCTCGCGAACATCGTGCGGAGGCGATTGTTGTCCGAGCACGCCGGTTGCCGCAAGGACGAGCATGGCGATGACGCTTTCTGCTTTTAGCCATACACGAGGATTAAAATGTTCATTTGCTGCAGCCATCCTTTTGTATAAGAACCCGTTCGTAAATGCGAATACAAGCAGTGGCAGTATGAGTACATGTTTAATCAACAAAGCTTGACCATAGGGCAAGATCCACGATTTGACGTAATCAGGCGTCGTAAACGTCATTAGCGTGAAGCCGGCGGCCAAGGTCAGGATAACGGATCCAATCGCAACGGGTGAGAACCAGTTCAGGAAAGCCGGCCAATGATTGCTGCTCCGCGCGAACCAGCCAGCAACGAACAGAATGCCAATCCATGCCGAGAAGCCAAGAAAATGAGCCGTATGTACAAGTAATCCTTTTGTTGGACTGAGCGACGATGCATGACTGGCGTATCCAAGCCAGACGATGAGTAGCAAAGTGACGAACAAGGCGATCTTCGGCATATGACGGTCATTACGGAATAACTTGACACCTAGAAGGGTCAATAGCCCTGCGGAGCCGACCACCGTCCAAATCCATGCTTTGCCCGAATTGACGTCAATTAAGATACTTCGCATCATCTCCCCGTAAGATATATCAAATTCTGAGGAGAACTGTGTGGCGAGCTGATGGAGCGGGATAAACGACAACACGGGAATAGCCGCCGTGCAAACGAGCAGGAGGCCATTCGGCACGTGGATATCGGGCTTGAAGCGCTCGGGCACAATCTTAAGCAGGAGTGTGCCCATTAGGATTGCGAAGCAGATATATAACAAGCCTTCGCTAATATAGATCATGGCTTCCTTCTTCGAATCCATACAGCGGCAACTGCAACAACAAGTATGACTCCGCCGATCGCGAATAATGGCGACATGCCGGATTCGTTGTTATCCGAGTCCGTCTGCTCCGAATCAGGGACTGGAGACGGGCTGGCTTCCGCATCGGCAGTTGGGGACGCTGACGGGGTACCGGTTGGTTGCTCTGTGTTATCCGGTACGGCCGAAGGAGATGCTGCAGGTGCCGCCGTAGGTTCAGGTGTTGGAGAAGCTGCGTGAGCCTCTACAGAGAAGCTGTATTCGCCTTCGATCGCATGGCTGTCCGCTCCGACAATTGTCCATTTGACCTTGTAGACGCCATTGTCGAGCGGAGCGGCAGGTCGATTGGACATCGTTGCACCTTCTACGCCGGTTTTGCCGAGAGCAATTTCGTTACCCGCGGAGTCAAATAACTTGAAGTCACTTATTTTTTCGATACGGGTATTAAAGGTTAATCGAATCTCCTGCGGCGAGGTCTCGGATACAGAATCCTTCTCCGGCACAGATTCTTCCAATTTGGAATGGGCTAGCGCGGCCTGCGGCAACAGCCAAATGAGCGCAAGGCAAATCAAGATGATTCGTTTCATGAATGTAAACCTCCTAGATAAACTTGTAATGGTACTGGTCGTTTGCTGACCTCACGGCTGAACCCATTATACCAAATTGGGAGACGGCTTGATGCAGCGGCCGTGTTGTTTTGGTTGCAAAGTGTTGAACATTCTATGAAAAGGTGAGGTGTTGATCCATCTGTCGATCATAAAGGAAAAGCTATATTGAATATACATCATTCATGATATCCAGTCTTCTGCAAGGGAGGTGCGCCTGCTGCCAGCAATGCTTATTCGGCATGCGGCGACAGGCAGAATGAAGCTTGAGTGAGCCCTTATCGCTAGGCTGGTCGTTCATTGTCGCGCTTATCCTCATTGCTATACATGCACTTTGTGCAGCGGGACTGTCTTCCATCGCGCATGCACGCAACAATCGGCTCGAAGGGAGGGCCGACCATTTTTACGTGAACCGTGAATTATACGCAGCTGCATGTCGGATCTGCAAGGTCCTCGTCGTGATCGGCGTAGGTTTGCTAAGCTATTGGACTGCGGTTAGACACATCTCCCCATTGCTGGAATTGATCGGCGCAATACCTTCGATTGTGTTAACTGCAGTGTCCTTTAGCATAGCCTATGGAATTAATATTTCCTTGCTATTGGTAGTCGGGGAGCTAATCCCGACTAGGGTAGCCGAGCGCAATCCAGAGGCAGCTCTGGTTGTATTGGCAAGGCCGCTAAGACTGATGCTCATGCCTCTCTTACCGGCGGTCAGGCTGCTGATGCGTATAGCGAACTTACTATTGCCGCTGCTTGGGATCGAGCCCGCTAACGGGCAGATGGATGCGCATACTGAAGCCGATTTGCGGACATTAATGAAAGAAAGTCACCAGAGTGGGTATATCGACCAAACCGAGCTAACGCTCTTCGATAACATCTTCGAATTCACCGAAACAACCGCCCGCGAAATTATGATCCCCCGCACGGAGATGATCTGCCTCAAGGCAGGGCTGTCACTTAAAGCGAATGTGACCATTGCCATCATGCATATGCGTACCCGTTACCCCGTCTGTGAGCATGACAAAGACAATATTATCGGATTTGTCCATATTAAGGATTTGCTCAAAGAATCCGCCGAGTCTACGAGGCCGATCAAGAGCTTGACCAGACCTGTCACAACCGTACCGGAATCGATCCCAATCAGCGTGCTCCTGAAGCTTATGCAGCGCAGCGCCAGCCAGATTGCCATCCTCATCGACGAGTTCGGCGGCACCTCCGGGCTGGTGACGCTTGAGGATATTATGGAAGAAATTGTGGGCGACATTCGGGATGAATTCGATTCCGATATCTCGGATATCGTGAAGAGGGAAGACGGCTCCTATTCGGTTAGCGGATTGTTGCTTATTGAGGAAGTGAACGGATTCTTCAGCCTGTCAATCAGCACGGACAACTATGAGACCATAGGCGGCTGGCTGTATGCCCAGATCGACTCGCCTCCAATCATCAGTCAAACGATTGTTGTGCAGGGCAAATATGTATTTGAAATTGAAGAAACGCGTCATCTGCGTATCTCCCGCATTACGATTCGGTATGAAGGAGAAGGGCGAATGGCGGCAGAATGACAGCTAGATGAAGATTTTCAATCAAAGCTGAATATTTTCCGGAATCCCGGCGCCGGAGGGCTGGTCTATTTGGGGTCAGACAAAAAGGTAATTCGTACGTTCGACGACGAATATGCGGATAGCCTGATTCGGCGCTTCGATTCCATGGGCTGGTACAATGCATCGGTGTTCCAATTATCCGATACACAAAAGCCCCAGTATAGGCATCAGGTCAGAATCTGATGCCCGTACTGGGGCTTGTTGAATACTAAGGAGCTTACTGCGCCGCGTGCGCAGGCGGAGCGATCTTGTTCACAACGTCGATCGTGCCGCCGCCCAGGCATTGCTCGCCGTCATAGAAAACAACGGCTTGACCAGGTGTGACCGCCTTCTGGGGGCTGTCAAACACCACGAGCGCCGAGCCGTCTTCCTGCATCGTTACGGTAACGCCTTGATCGGGCTGACGATAACGGAACTTCGCGGCGCAACGGATAGGACTGGATATATCTTGAGGTACGATCCAGTTCAGTCCGGTTGCGATCAGGCTCTCCGAATAGAGACTGTGGTGCGTTTCTCCTTGCACGACGTACAGAATGTTCTGCTCCAGATCCTTCTCCGCTACGAACCACGGCTCACCGGAGCCTGTACCAGAGCCGCCGATACCAAGTCCTTGACGCTGTCCGAGGGTGTAATACATAAGGCCGTCATGGCGTCCCTTCTTCTCGCCGGTGCGAATATCGACCATGTCGCCGGACTTCGCCGGCAAATAACCGCTAAGGAACTCCTTGAAGTTGCGTTCTCCGATGAAGCATACGCCGGTACTGTCCTTTTTCTTGGCTGTGTACAAGCCGGCTTCTTCGGCGATTCTGCGTACTTCAGGTTTCGGCAGATGACCGATGGGGAACATCGCTTTGACCAGTTGGTTTTGGTTAAGCGCGCTGAGGAAATAAGTTTGGTCCTTGTTGCCATCTACGCCTCGGAGCAGCTTGGTCACACCGTCTGAGTCACGTTCAACGCGGGCATAATGACCTGTAGCAAGGTAATCGGCGTTAAGCTCCAGCGCTTTGTTAAGGAAATCGCCGAATTTGATTTCGCGATTGCACATCACGTCTGGATTCGGCGTGCGACCGCGCTTGTATTCGTCTAAGAAATAGGTGAACACCTTGTCGAAATACTGTTTCTCGAAGTTCACTGTATAATAAGGGATGCCGATTTGTTCGCATACCCGGCGCACATCCTCTGAATCTTCTTCTGCCGTGCAGACGCCGAATTCGTCGGTATCATCCCAGTTTTTCATGAATATGCCGATTACGTCATACCCCTGCTGCTTGAGCAGAAGCGCCGTAACGGAGGAATCCACGCCGCCTGACATACCTACCACGACGCGTATATTAGCATTGTTATTATCCAATTCGTTCACCGCCTTGTCTATTAAAGCAAATTATATTGTATCACAAAGGGAAAAGAATTTCATGAAAGCAGCAACCTTTTTGCACACGATGCGCAGACGATATGTTAACATATAAGGATGATGGGAATACAGTGATTTAGAGAAAGAGGTGCCATGTATGAAAATATCAACAAAAGGTCGTTACGGACTTACCATAATGATGGAACTAGCCGCTAAGATTGGTGAAGGTCCCATTTCCCTTAAAAGCATTGCTGAGCGCAACGGATTATCCGAACATTATTTGGAGCAGCTGGTCGCTCCACTACGAAACGCGGGACTAGTCAAGAGTATCCGGGGAGCCTATGGCGGATATATCTTGTCCAAGGCATCTGCGGACATAACAGCGGGCGATATTATTCGTATTCTGGAAGGTCCCATCTCTCCGGTTGACTTTACCGAAGAGGACGACCCGGCGAAACGTAATCTGTGGCTGCGCATTCGGGACAGTATTGCGGACGTATTGGATTCCACAACGTTAGAGGATCTGATTACGTACCGAGAAGAAGAGAAAAAAGATTCTTATATGTTCTACATTTAGCTATTAGTGCGTGTTCAAAAAGTTCGATTTTCAGCACCGAGAAGATTGGATGAGAGATTCGATGTCGAGTGTACTACTTGGATTATTTCGTGATGGGAAGCGGACTTTTTGAACAACCTCTATTCGATAGAATCCGTAGAACTTTATTTCTAATGCTAAGGTGATTACGATGAACAACTATTATTTTGACCATGCCGCCACAACGCCCATGCATCCTGCCGTCGCAGAAACGATGATGGAGCTGATGCGGGGACCCGGCGGCAACGGTTCAAGTACTCACGCGTACGGTCGGGCTGCCAAAGCCCGAATTAGCCGTGCGCGTGATTCTATTTCTGCGGCCATTGGCTGCAAGCCAGGTGAACTGATGTTCACCTCTGGCGGGACGGAGAGCAATAATACGGCAATAATAGGCTCGGCTAGGGCGCAACGCAAGCATGGGAGAAGTCATATTGTGACGTCCGCTGCCGAGCATCATGCGGTGCTGCATACTTGCGAATGGTTGAGGGACGAGGAAGGATTCGAGCTGACGGTAGTGCCCGTCAACGAATATGGATGCGTAGATTTGGCTAGCTTGACCGAGGCGTTAAGACCGGATACGGCGCTAGTCAGCATCATGCATGGCAACAATGAGGTAGGTACGCTATCCCCAATAACTTCAATCGGGGATGCTGCGCACGCTGTGGGCGCCTTGCTTCATGTAGATGCGGTACAGACGCTTGGCATGATCCCCTATCAGCTTGGTGAGATGCCCGTTGATCTTGCGACCTTTTCGGCGCATAAGATTAATGGGCCGCAGGGCGTGGGAGCTTTGTATATCGCTACGGGTACGCCATTCGAGCCGTTGTTGCACGGTGGTTCACAAGAGCGCAAGCGCCGTGCTGGCACGGAAAATGTAGCGGGAATCGTGGGATTCGCCGCAGCTCTTGACATTTGTGTGAACGATAGAGAAATAAAGCAACTTTTTTTGGACAAGCTTCGTATGAGATGGATAGAGCTGCTGCAAGAAGGTATTGGACATGCGAATATGATCGTTAATGGACATCCTGATGCTGCAAGTCGCTTGTCTCATATTATGAATATCAGCTTCCTGGGTACGCAGACGGAAAGTATGCTCATGAATCTCGATATGGCCGGTATTGCTGCTTCCAGCGGTTCTGCTTGCACATCAGGTTCGTTCGAGAAGTCACATGTACTGAAGGCAATGTCATTATCTCCCGCAAGTCTGGATTCGGCTGTAAGATTTAGCTTCGGATTGGGGAATACTTTGGAGGAACTGGAGGATGCGGCCCAAGTGGTAACAGCAATCGTGGACCGTATTCGAATCAAAGGTTAGGAAGGATTCCTGCTGGCGTGATCAAACTCCAAAGACTGATCGGACTTCCGGTCATTGTGATCCATTCCGGCAAACTTGTCGGGACAGTCAAAGACGCGTGGTTTGATGAACATTGGCGACTTCAAGGTTTAATACTGGAATTCGCGAAGTGGTATGCTTCGTCCGCAAGGACGGTATCGTGGAACGACGTATTGACGTGTGGTGAAGATACCGTTATCATCTCGAGAGAAGATGCGGTCACCGCCATGAAACCGAAGAATGTTCGCCGAGCGTTCCATTCTGGCATCGTCAAGCTAAAGGATTTGCCCGTTGTCACTGTACACGGCGTTCAACTTGGACGAGTGTCGGATGTTTATTTTTACCCGTTTCAGGGTACACAGATAGTAGGCTATGAGCTTACAGACGGTTTTATCTCGGATCTGATGGAAGGGCGTAAATGGCTGAAAGCGCCGAGTGATCCGGAGGAGGTATTGCTCGGGGAAGACGCGATTATTGTTCCGGCTGTCAGCGAAGCGGAATTGGAGCCTGTCGCAGCTTCCAATTTCAAAGAATAGGGAGAAATGTTTATGATGAGATGTCCGAATTGCAATTCGAAAGATATAGGGAAAATCGGTTCCCACCAGTTCTATTGCTGGGGCTGCTTTATTGAGTTAACGGTCAACGGCGACAAGATGTCGGTGTTCCAGGTCGAAGAAGATGGCACGCTCAGCTCGCTGGACGATTTGTTCTTCGAAGACGATGTTGCGCAGACGGAAGCGCAGTTGAATTAACCGTTATAGTGGTGATAAAACAATTAACCTTGTTAGGTCGCTCTGCATGAAGAAATCTGCAGAGCCCGAACAAGGTTTTTTTGACGCCTTATCCGTCTAAGGGATTACGGCGGTGCTTGGGCTTGAATTCGGTTGGCGAGAGACCGGTCCAACGGCGGAATTGTCTGGAGAAGTGGCTAGCAGATTGAAATCCCAGTCGCTCGGCAATGTCGGTGACAGACAAATAAGAGGTAACGAGCAACTCCTTCGCCAGCATCAGCTTCTGCTTGCTTATATATTGGCGCGGAGACAAGCCGTATACCTTCGTGAACAGCTTGGAGCATTGACTCCGACTCATATTTAATTCCTTCGCAATAGTGGTAATGGAAATTTCCTCGAACAGACCTAGCGACAGCTTCTCCTCGATAGCATGCGCCAGATTGGCCGCGAACGGCGTAACCTTGCCGGTGCCCGCGCTGTCTTCGCTCTGTTCCCTAATGAGCGATAGCAACTCGCGGATAATGAGAAAAATATTCCCCTGCAGCAGCAGTTTGTCCTCCAGTTTTGCCTCTGTTTTGTTACTCTCATCGGCTTGCGACTTCCTTGTCAATTCCTGGAGCTCTCCGATGTAACGGCTCAGTCTGCCGGAGCGATTGGCTTCCTCGGCGGATACGAAACGGTATGCGGCTGTGCCAAGCAGGCTGCGGAGATCCAAATCATCGAGATCGAAATGTACATTAAAGAAATCGTATTCCATGTCCGAGGCATTAGAAGTTCGATGTCTTTCGCCGGCATTAATTAAGAGCCAATCTCCCGGTCGCAGCGTGACAGTCGTTCGATTGATTTCTTGATCCGCCTCTCCACCAAGGCAACAGAGCAGCTCATACAAGTGATGATGATGCCTAGGATATGTCCAGCCGGGCGGGAATTTGGCGAGCTGAAAGCCTGTTACTTGCAGAGTTGTAGTTATATTTGGGAAGGCAATCGCATTTTGCATCGTAGGTCACTCTTTCGCTGGCGAGATGCCATTATTTTATCATAATAGACCATATGGAGTGAATCGACGGCACAAAAGGTATATAAGATGCACCATTTGGAGATTGAAGAGAGGCAGAACAATTCGCATAATGAAGTTAACATCATCTGCTTTGGAGGGGTTAACACATGGCTAAACTAGAAGTACAAGGTTCGCAATTTCAATTAGATGGAGAAACGATTCGGATTTGGTCCGGTGCCATTCATTATTTCCGCATCGTGCCTGAGCATTGGGAGGATCGTCTCCTCAAGCTGAAGGCTTGCGGGTTCAATACGGTTGAAACGTATGTTCCTTGGAATTTGCATGAACCAGAGGAAGGCTCGTTTAACTTCGAGGGGCTGGCGGATATCGAGCAATTTATCGCCCTTGCCGGGAATCTCGGCTTGCATGTGATCGTACGCCCTAGCCCGTATATATGTGCAGAGTGGGAATTCGGCGGGCTGCCTGCATGGCTGCTGCGGGATTCGGATATGCAGCTGCGTTGTATGAATGATACTTATTTGCAGAAGGTCGATGCCTATTACGATGTCTTGATTCCAAAGCTAGTCCCACTGCTGAGCACTAACGGCGGACCGATTATAGCTGTACAGGTCGAGAATGAATACGGCAGCTATGGCAATGACAAAGACTATTTGCTGTATTTGAAGAACGGTCTGCTAGAGCGGGGAATTGATGTGTTGCTGTTTACATCGGACGGCCCAACGGATCAAATGCTGCAAGGCGGTACGTTGCCAGGCGTGCTGGCGACTTCCAATTTTGGATCGAGGCCCGAAGAGGAGTTCGCAAAATTCCGGGAGTATCGCCCGGATGAACCGCTATTTTGTATGGAATATTGGAACGGCTGGTTCGATCATTGGCTAGAGACGCATCATACGCGCGATAGCAAGGATGTTGCCGATGTGTTCGACCGGATGTTGAGTGCGGGCGCTTCCGTAAACTTCTACATGTTCCATGGCGGTACGAATTTCGGATTCTATAATGGAGCGAATCACTTGGTGAATTACGAGCCTACTATTACGAGTTATGATTATGATGCGCCGTTGTCCGAATGTGGAGATGTGACGGAGAAATATATGGCCGTACGTGAAGTGATGCGTAAACATGGCGCCATTGTAGCGGATGAAGTGCCAGCTCCGTCCCGTAAACTAAATTATGGGAAGGTAGCCATGAAGGAATCAGCGAGCTTATTCGCTAATCTCGAATCGCTGTCGACTGCCGTTCAGCGTCGCTGCCCGGAACCTATGGAAAAGCTTGGTCAGAATTACGGCTTTATCTTATATCGTACGCAAGTTACTGGACCACGCACAGCTCAGCAGCTGCACTTGCAGGATGTGCATGACCGTGCACAGGTATTCCTGAATGGGGAATGGATTGGCACGATTGAACGCTGGGATCCTAAGCCGATCGATGTGAATATTCCAGCGCATGGCGCGACGCTCGACATCCTGGTGGAGAACATGGGACGAATCAACTATGGTCCTCTCTTAAGAGACCGGAAGGGTATTACCGAAGGTGTTCGTCTCGATAATCAATTCCAGTTTGATTGGACGATCTATCCGCTGCCGCTTTCTGATCTGTCCAAGCTGCCATTCTCGGCACAACCGAGTCAGCCGAGCGGGAAGGCAGCCGAAAATCCAGCATTCTACAAGGGCGAGCTGTTTGTTGACGAAGCAGCAGATACATTCGTAAGTCTCCAGGGATGGACCAAAGGGGTCGTATGGATTAATGGCTTCAACATTGGACGATTCTGGGAGAAGGGTCCTCAACAAACGTTGTACGTACCAGGTCCGTTGCTTCGTGAAGGCCGCAATGAGATCGTTGTGCTGGAGCTTCATGGCACAGATAGACTGGAAGTTGAACTAATTGATACACATAATCTAGGGTAAGTGAATACAATTACGGTTGTCTGGTGAATTCCTTGCTTATTGGTCGTCCAAGCCTGAATTCCATACGTAGCTGCGAAAACTATAAAGGGATGTTCGCAAAGCTCCAATGGAAAGGATTGAACGGGATGGAACCAAATGAGATAACCGAGGAAGAGATGCTCTCGGCAAGTGAGGAATTCGCCTATCTGTATCCCATTTTAATGAATGAAATTGAACATATCGAACGACTAAGAGGAAGGCTGAACGACTTTCAGCTCATGCTCGCTGTCTCGCGCGCCAAGGATTCGATGGAGATCGTCGGGTGGGAGCGCAGGCAGACGATTAATGCGATCCTCGGGAAATACGCACAAATCTATCGAACACTGGGGCGGGAAGAAGCGGATGAGTGGGTCATGCTCACATTCGGCTTTAGGCTGGTTAGATCGGTTCCGGCCGATCACTTGGAGAACGATGGGACAGAGCACGAGGTCACAGAAGCGGAAGCAGAGCTAAATTCCAATGTTCCGGCGGGCTTGGGCTCCAAGGATGAAGAGGAAACGATGTCAAACGAATTTACAAAGGATTTAACCTTTGACCTGCAAGAGATCGCTAGCTTGATTGCCATGAAAGAGGCTGAACTTCTTCAGCTTTATCGAGAATTTTATCGATTGTCCAAAGGATGATTCCCCCAACTTGTACATATAATGAATGAGTGGCTTCGCGTGATCCGCGATGCTAATTATCGGTTGCCAGCCATCATTCGTGTGTGCGACTGCAGGTTCGGGAGGAATAACGCGTGGAACGATTCACAAGTAATCGACTGTTTGTATGGATGGTTTATCTCATCCTTGGTCTAATCGCCATTTACTTCTTGTTGCAGTTAAAGCCGCTGATCGTTACGATCTACGGATTTCTTAAAGCGGTACTTGGTCCGTTCATTATTGCAATGATCATCTCTTACGTACTGAATCCCATCGTGTCCATGCTGCATGAGCGCAAAGTGCCGCGTACAATCGCGGTGCTTCTGATCTATGCCGTATTCTGTGCGGCGATTACGGTGCTGCTTGTCAATTTGATCCCGATGTTCGTCGGACAAGTGCAAGAGCTTAACCAGCATATGCCCGAACTTACGATTCGTGCTCAAAATATTGTAACGGATATTAACAATACTTCGTTCTTACCTTCCAGCTTCCGCGATGGCATTGATAAGGCGCTGCTCGGCATCGAAAAGAAAATATCGGAGTCGTTGTTTCATTTCGTCAACAATATCGGCTCTATGCTCAGCGCTGTGTTCGTTGTGTTCATTATCCCGTTTCTCGCGTTCTACATCCTAAAGGATTTTGACGTTTTCGAGCGGACGATCATCACCTACGTGCCGAAATCCCATCGCAAAAACACGGTCCGGCTTATGAAGGATATCGATCAGGCGTTAGGGAGCTACATACGGGGACAGTTTCTCGTCTGTGTGATCGTAGGCACTTTAGCGTATGGAGGTTACCTCCTTATTGGCATGCCGTATGCGCTGCTGCTGGCGAGCGTCGTTGCGATTACCAATGTCATTCCGTACCTTGGACCGTTTTTCGGCGCGGCTCCGGCGTTATTGATGGCATCAACCGTATCGGTCAAAATGATGATTTATGTCGCTATCGTAAACACGTTATGCCAAATTCTGGAAGGAAACGTGATTTCCCCGCAGGTCGTGGGCCGCACGCTGCACTTGCATCCGCTTCTCATCATCTTTGCTTTGCTTGCAGGCGGAGAAATAGCGGGTATCGCCGGCATGATTCTGGCTGTACCGATCTTCGCGGCATGCAAAGTGATTGTGCAGCATATGTTTGCCTATTATGTCAGGCGAAAGATCATTTGACAGCCTCATGCGGGACGGATATAATTTGTGCATATATGTATGAACAGCCTCATAAAGCGTTGATGAAAAAAAGTAGGTTATGACCTTCCAATCAGAGAGAGCGCTTCTTCGATATCTGCCAATTATATGGGTAGATGCGATGGTTGCGAGAGCGCTTATGCGAAGAGTGGCCGAAAGCT
Source organism: Paenibacillus sp. strain BS8-2 (assembly GCF_054483835.1). Taxonomy (NCBI): domain Bacteria; kingdom Bacillati; phylum Bacillota; class Bacilli; order Caryophanales; family Paenibacillaceae; genus Paenibacillus; species Paenibacillus sp. strain BS8-2. Next base: position 5,706,442 of record NZ_CM137010.1, on the reverse strand, counting down.
GTTTTCGGAGCGTGAACGAACTTCACCGGCTGGACCCGTTATCGTCCACGAAGGAGATCGCGTGCAATTACGCGATAACCAGGGTGGTACCGCGATATTGATTCGTCCCTGTCATTGACAGGGGCGTTTTTATGTTTTGACAGAGATATAGACGCGAGCGGTAAGCCGCATCGACGACCAAGGAGGATATAACTATGAAAGCCAGCGAAATAAGATCCAAGTGGCTGCAATTCTTCGAAAGCAAAGGCCACGCCATCGAGCCGAGCGCATCGCTTGTGCCGCATAACGACCCGTCCCTGCTATGGATTAACGCAGGCATGGCGCCGCTCAAATCGTATTTTGACGGACGAGTGATTCCTGAGAATCCGCGTATCGCGAACTCGCAGAAGTGTATCCGTACCAACGACATCGAGAATGTCGGCAAGACACGCCGCCATCATACCTTCTTCGAGATGCTGGGCAACTTCTCCATCGGCGACTACTTCAAGGAAGAAGTTATCACATGGGCATGGGAGTTCCTGACTGACAAGAAGTGGATTGGATTTGATCCGAACCGTCTGTCCGTTACGGTATATCCCGAAGACGAAGAGGCGTTCCGCTTCTGGAACGAGAAGATTGGTTTGCCTGCAGAGCGCATCTACAAGCTGGAGGAGAATTTCTGGGATATCGGCGAAGGCCCTTGCGGACCTTGTACAGAAATTTTCTATGACCGCGGCGACAAATATGGCGACTTGTCTGATCCTGAATGCTGGCCTGGCGGCGAGAACGAACGTTTCCTCGAAGTATGGAACCTGGTATTCTCGCAATTCAACCATAACAAAGACGGCAGCTATACACCGCTTCCGAATAAAAATATCGATACAGGTGCTGGTCTGGAGCGATTCGCTTCCATTCTCCAGGACGTAGACTCCAACTTTGACACGGATTTGTTCCGTCCGATCATTGACCGTACTTGTGAGATTGCTGGGGTTCAATACAAAACGAACGAGGATCAAGATGTTGCACTTAAGGTAATCGCGGATCATGTCCGTACAGTCGTCTTCTCCGTGGGCGACGGCGTAATGCCGTCGAACGAAGGCCGCGGCTATATTATCCGCCGCTTGCTCCGCCGTGCCGTGCGTTACGGAAAATCGCTTGGCGTGGACCGTCCGTTCTTGTATGAGCTGACACCGGTAGTTGGTGATGTGATGGGTGTATACTATCCGGAAGTCGTTGAGAAACGCGAGTTTATCGAGCGTGTGATTCGTACGGAGGAAGAGCGGTTCCATGAAACATTGTCCGACGGACTCGTCTTGTTAGAAGCGCTCGTGAAGGACGCGAAGGCTGCTGGCGCTGGTGCAATCGGCGGCGGCGATGCCTTTAAGCTGTACGACACGTATGGTTTCCCGTTCGATTTGACAGAGGACTTTGCGTCGGAGCATGGTCTGTCGGTCGACCGTGACGGCTTCGATTCTGCGATGGAAGCGCAGCGTGAGCGCGCGCGTGCGGCTCGTCAGGACACAGGCAGCATGAAGGTCCAAGGCGGTCCGCTTGCCGACTTTACGGATAAAAGCGAATTTGTTGGCTATAATGACTTGGTAACTGAATCCAAAATCTCGGCGATTATTCTGGATGAGGCGTTAGTGGATCTTGCTGGAGAAGGCAGCCGCGTAGCCGTGCTTCTGGACCGTACGCCGTTCTATGCGGAAAGCGGCGGACAGATCGGTGACAAAGGGACGATTACGGGTGGAGGCTTCACGCTGCAAGTAGAGGACGTTACCAAAGCGCCGCATGGCCAAAATGTGCATCATGCAGTTGTTGTTGCCGGTACAGTACGTTCGGGTGAGCTGGTGAGGGCTGCTGTTACGAGATCCGAGCGTGAGGACGTCATCAAAAACCATACGGCGACGCATTTGCTTCATAAGGCGCTCAAAGAAACGCTCGGCGATCATGTTAACCAGGCTGGATCGCTTGTCGAGGCCGATCGTCTGCGCTTTGACTTCTCCCATTTCGGCAGCATAACGGCTGAAGAGCTCGCAACGATCGAACGCAAAGTCAATGAACAGATCTGGACGGGCACAAACGTGGATATCTCGAACAAATCGTTAAGTGAAGCAAAAGCAATGGGCGCGATGGCATTGTTCGGTGAGAAATATGGCGATGTCGTTCGTGTCGTGCAAGTTGGCGACTATAGTCTTGAGTTATGCGGTGGCTGCCATGTAGGCAACACTTCGCAGATTGGACTGTTCAAGCTGCTCGGCGAAAGCGGCATCGGCTCCGGCGTACGTAGGATCGAAGCGGTAACAGGCAGACACGCATATGCCTACTATGAGGAACAGCTTGATTTGCTTAAACAATCGTCATCTCTGCTGAAGTCGAACATCGGCGATGTGCCTAAACGGATCGAAGGTCTGTTCGGTCAGGTGAAGGATCTCTCGCGCGAGAACGAATCGCTGCAAGCGAAGCTGAGCCGCATTGAAGCGGGATCGCTAGAGACGCAAGCCATTAAGGTTGGCGACATTCAAGTTCTATGTGCTAAAGTAAATGCGCCGTCGATGGACGCGCTTCGTGGCATCGTTGATGAGCTTAAGGTCAAGCTAGGCTCCAGCGTGATCGTACTTGGCGCTGTTCAAGAGGATAAAGTTAATCTTGCGGCTGCCGTATCCGCTGACCTGGTCAAAGCTGGTTATCATGCTGGCAAGATCATCAAGGAAGCGGCGGTCATTGTCGGAGGAAACGGCGGCGGTCGTCCAGATATGGCACAAGCGGGAGGCAAAGACGTCTCCAAACTGGATGAAGCGCTCAAAATTGCCGAGGAACTGGTTGTTGGCAGGGCGAATGTGATATGATAGATTCAGGCATTATCCCGATAGGGGTGCTCTTCTCGAAAGCGAGGTGCTGTTGATGAGTTCCATGGACCAAACAATGAAGTTTAACGTGAAGGCGGAGGGGGTGGAAACTTCTTCCGGGGATATTCTGCTCAGCGTTCACGAAGCGCTGCTGGAGAAGGAATACAATCCGATTAACCAGATCGTTGGGTACTTGCTGTCCGGAGATCCCGCGTATATTCCGCGGCACAACAACGCCCGTAGTTTAATCCGCAAGAAGGAGCGCGACGAGCTGATCGAAGAGCTGGTTCGGTTCTACTTGCAGCACAAGAAAGAATAAGTTTATATTTGAACTACCTTTAAAGGGGCCAGGCGGTTTAATGAGAGTAATGGGTTTGGATTATGGAGACCGTAACATCGGCGTTGCCGTCAGCGACGCATTCCGGTGGACCGCGCAAGGTTTGACGGTTGTGGAACGCAGGCGGGACGGCGGCGAGGTCGATGTCCTAGCCGGGCTTGTAAGCGAGCATGAAGTGTCGGAAATTGTGGTCGGTCTGCCCAAAAACATGAACGGTTCCATAGGCCCTCGCGGTGATATCAGCATCGCGTTTGCCGAACAGATTGGGCAGAAGCTAGGTATACCTGTTCACCTTTGGGATGAAAGGCTGACAACGGTAGCTGCCGAACGAACGCTCCTCGAAGCGGACGTCAGCCGGAGGAAACGGAAGCAAGTAATCGACAAGATGGCGGCGACGCTAATCTTGCAAAATTTTCTCGACTCTAAAACGAAAAGGTGATGGTAACGATGACAAATGAAGACTTGCAATACGAAGAGCCGGAAATTATTTATATTCCGGACGAAGAAGGTAATGAGGAAGAGTTCGAAGTCATCATGAAGTTTGAGGTTGATGGTTCGGATCAGAAATATATGATGGTTGTGCCTCTGATCGGCAATGACGAGGAAGAGGACGAGGTATACGCGTTCCGCTACGAAGAGGAAGGCGACGATCTTAAGCTGTACACGATTGATGATGAAGAAGAGTGGAATATGGTCGAAGAGACGTTTAACACGCTTCTGGGTGAGCTGGAGGAGCAAGAGTAATGTCCGAAGCTCATCAAGCGCCTAAACGGCAGAACAATTTGAAAGAGGTTTTCGGTGATCATGTCGAATTGATCGCCGAAGACGGCAGTGCAGAGACTTACCGGATCAAAGCTGAATTCGAGCTGGACGGCGCCGTATATGCGGCGCTGCAAAGCGAAGATATGGAAGCTGAGGACGAGGTGGAATTTCTGCGTGTACGGCAAGAAGGCGGAGAGCCTCAACTGGAGACGATCGAAGATGATGAAGAGTGGGAATTAGCCTCTGAAGCCTACGACGATCTGTTATTCAAGAGTGACGACAGGCCTTAGCATCTCCTAAATAGTTGACTCTAAGGGCGGCTGACAACCGCTCTTTTTCACGGAAACTGACAGAAGAGGGTGTAGCAGGTTGGATAAGCCGGAAGAGAAGCAAGCAGCAACAATTGCTCCAAAAGTGGAAAAAAAGAAAAAACGTAAAAATCGGGGTCGACCCAAAACATGGGTTATTTCGTTATGGGTCGTTGTTAGTTTGCTAAGCATCATGGCATTAGGTGCGGGAATTGCGCTTTATTATGTCTGGAGTAATCTGCAGCCAATGCCTGCTGGCGAAACGAAACAAGTAACAATTACGCGCGGTATGTCTGCAAACTCGGTAGCTAGCACGCTTGAAGAGAACGGCATCATTAAGAACAGCTTTGTGTTCGGTTACTATTTGCAGTTGAAGGATGAAGGCTCTAAATTCCAAGCGGGCTTGTATGAGATGAATCCAGGAATGGACAATGCCGCCATTATCACAAAGCTTAATACAGGCGATACGATTGCCGAAGAAACGATTCGCTTCACGATTCCCGAAGGATTCACCGTCTTGCAGATCGCAGACAAGCTGGCAACCGAAGGTTTAATTAACAAAGAAAAGTTTCTGGATTTGGCGGAGAATGGCCGTTCGTGGGGAACAGCAGAGGCGGCGCTCGTCATTCCGGATAATGATAAATTGCACAAACGTCTTGAAGGGTACATGTTCCCTGAAACGTATGAGCTAAAGAAAGACAGCTCGGAAGAACAGATCATCGCTCGTATGCTGCAAGAGACGGATCGCAAGCTTGCCACGTTACCGGATGGATGGCAGGAAGCGATGGAGGAATCGGGCAAGTCCTTGCATGAAATTATGACGATCGCTTCGCTCATCGAGCGTGAGGTGGTAGTCGACGAAGAGCGTGCGCTTGTATCAAGCGTAATATACAACCGTCTTGCGGAGCCAATGAGGCTGCAGATAGACGCGGCTGTTCAGTATGCGCTGGATGAGCCCAAAGAGAGATTGCTAACAAAAGATTTGGAGATCGACAGCCCTTACAATACGTACAAAAATGATGGATTGCCGCCAGGACCTATTGCAAGCCCGAGTCTTGCGTCGATCGAAGCAGCGTTGTTCCCGGCTGATTCGGATTATTTGTTCTACGTCACGAAGAAGGACGGCTCCCAGACGCATCTGTTCGCCAAGACGTACAACGAGCATCTTCGTAATATCGACAAAAGCGAAGCGGGGAGTTAAGCTGCTTAAGCAAGGAGAAGGAGAAAAACCATGACATACAGACCTGAATTGCTGACGACTGCATCGTCTCTTGAAGAGCTGGATCGGCTTATCCTTGCAGGTGCGGACGCATTTGTTATCGGCGATGAGCGATTCGGCACGCGACTTGCTGGAAACTTTACGCTGGAAATGATTGCCGAAGCCGTCAAACTCGCCAAAGCAAAAGGCGTGCGTATCTATGTATCCATGAATAATCTTATCGATAATGAGACGCTCGAAGCGGTACCGGACTATATTCGCTCCATACATCAATTAGGAGTGGATGCTATCGTATTCGGCGATCCGGCTATACTGTTGGCCGCCCGTGAGCAATCGCCAAACATCGGACTTCACTGGAACGCCGAAATGACCTCGACTAATTTCGTTACGGCAGAATATTGGGCACGCAGAGGCGCTACACGTTATGTGCTGGCGCGTGAGCTCAACATGGAGCAAATCGAAGATACGAAGGCGAAGTCCAGCCTTGCCATTCAGGTACAAGTCCATGGTATGACGAACATCTATCATTCGAAACGTGCGTTAGTGAACAGCTATCTCGAATTTCACGATGACCAGGATGTATTGGCTGACGCGGACCGCGCACGAGGCTTGTTCTTGACAGAAGCCGAACGCCCAGGTGAACGATACCCGATCTTCGAGGACTCGGCCGGTACACACATTATGAGCTCGGATGATATTTGCATGCTAGAGAATATTCACGAGCTGCTGGCGATTGGCGTTGACAGCCTCAAGATTGAAGGGATCATGAAGCCGACTGCCTATAATGAAGTTGTAGTACGAGCATATCGCAACGCGATTGATGCCTATATGACCGATCCTAGCGGCTATGAATTCCAAGAGGAATGGCTAGATGAAATAAAAGATATGCAGGATTCCAATCGGGAATTAAGCTACGGATTTTTTTATAAAGAGCAAGTATATTGATAGAGCAAGCCACACGTTACATGCAATACAAGCAAGAACTAGCAGGAGGTGCGATCAAGATGAGTACGACGAGTGCTGCCGCTCCGCGGTATAAAGGAAAACGCAACCGGCTCGACAGACCGGAGCTGCTGGCGCCGGCTGGCAATCTGGAGAAGCTGAAGTTCGCGGTGCATTATGGGGCAGATGCCGTTTATATTGGTGGTCAAAAGTACGGATTACGATCTGGCGCAGATAACTTCAGCTTCGAGGAGATGAAGGAAGGGGTCGAATTCGCGAGCCGTTACGGGGCAAAGGTGTTCGTTGCGACCAATATTTATGCGCATAACGAAGATATCGATGGACTGGAGTCTTATTTGCGCAGCCTAGAGGAAGCAGGGATTGCCGCGATCATTGCGGCGGATCCCGTTATTATCGAAACGGCTCAGCGTGTCGCTCCCAAGTTGGAGGTTCATCTCAGCACGCAGCAGTCGACGATGAACTGGCAAGCGGTGAAGTTCTGGAAGGACGAAGGTCTGCCGAGGGTCGTATTAGCAAGAGAGACGAGTTTCAAAGAGATTGCCGAGATCAAAAGCCACGTGGATATCGAGATTGAAGCGTTTATACACGGTGCGATGTGTTCTTCCTATTCGGGACGCTGCGTGCTTAGCAACCACTTCACGGATCGTGATTCGAACAGAGGCGGCTGTTGCCAATCATGTCGCTGGAAATATGATCTGTTCGTACAGGAGGAGCCGATCAACGAAGAAGGCGTGGATCAATTCACGATGGGCTCAAAGGATCTATGTATGATCGAATATTTGCCGGAGCTTATTGAGGTTGGCGTGGATAGCTTCAAGATCGAAGGACGGATGAAGAGTATTCATTACGTAGCAACGGTCGTTAATGTATACCGTCAGGCAATCGATTCTTACTTTGATAACCCAGAGGCTTTTCAGGTGAAGCCTGAATGGATCGATGAGATGAACAAAGCGGCGAACCGACCGCTTAATACAGGATTTTTCCTGGATACGCCGGGAGCCGAGGACCACATCTACGAGGCCGAAGATAAGGCAGCGCCATACGATTTCGCAGGTCTTGTACTGGATTATGATGATCGCACGGGCTTTGCGACGTTGCAGCAGCGCAATCACTTCAAATTAGGACAAGAGGTGGAGTTCGTTGGACCTGGAGGCACCTTCTTCAAGCAGACGGTAACAGAGTTGACGGATGCGGAAGGGCAGATATTGGATGCGGCCAGACATCCTATGCAGGTTGTTCGTGTACGAACGCTGAAGCCTGTAAAACCGATGGATATGATGCGCAAAAAAATCAGATAATTTTTATTGAAGAAGATGACTCCCGAATTCGACGAATTCGGGAGTATTTTTTTGCCAGAGGCAATTGACAAGCCCTTAACAATCACAAATAATAGAACGTATCTACTATACTTATACATACATAGACATGGTTCGCCACATCACTTCCATTATTCGACGAACGAATCAACTTGAAGAGCGGGGGACTTCGACGATGGCCGGTATGAAAAAGAAGCAACGAGCAAATGCAGCTCAAGCTGGAGGCAAGCAGGTAAGCATGGTGGATGTGAAAGCGGTTGCTGGAAAGTTCAGGGAGACGAATCGATTAAATCCGATGAAGTCTGTGGGTATGAAATTATTTCTGATTATATTCGTAAGTATTTTGGCATGTGTACTGACGGTGGGACTAATGGCTTATAATGAAGCAAAGTCTATCGTCGAGAGAAAGGTTTCGGATGCGAGCTTCCAGACGATTAATCAGGTTGCAGAGAATTTGAACATAATTTATAAAACATACGAGGATTTGACGCTTCAAATATTAGTAGATAAGGATTTTCATACAATCGTGAACACCATCTCCAACGGTGCGGATGATTATACGAGATTCGAAGCGACACGCAAGCTAAGTGACAAGATGCAAAATTATGCGATTGGCAATAGCTCCATTAAAGGTTTGATGCTGTTGCCGATTAATGATAACCTGCATGTTGTGGCTTCGGGATCGTCATTATCGACTAACGCTGAGGCAATGATGAGTCAGCCATGGTTCCAGGAAACAATTGAATTGAATGGTCGTACCAAATGGATCGCGCCTCAGACAGGCGGTGTATCTATGGGCTTGGATGATAATTCTATTGGGTTAAGCCGTATGCTCAAGGATAGTGTATCAAGCTCTGGCTCCTACATCTTGCTGCTTAATATCGACACAAAATCAATCAGCGAACGATATGAGGATGTCTCGCTGGGTGAAGGAAGCGAAATTGCCATCGTCGATGGCAGCGGCAACTACGTCATTACAAGCGATGAGGATAAGATTGGAAAAGCGGCTAACGTGGCGTTGCCAACTGGTGAAGCGGGGGCTAGTGGCGCCGAGTTGATGTCAACAACGGAAGGGCACGAGGTATTGACCGTGTTCAAAACGTTCACGGCGATGGATTGGAAGATCGTCGGCACGATACCAGTAAAGCTGCTCGTCAAGGATGCCGAGTCGATCCGGACATTAACTTGGATTACGGTAGCTGCGGCGGCTTTGATCGCGATTGCAATCGGTATTCTCGTTTTGTATTCCATTGCAACTCCGCTCGTCAAACTGAGAAACTTGATGGTGGAAGGTGCTGGCGGCAATCTGACTGTTCGTTCCTCCATTCAGAAACGGAAGGACGAGATTGGTGGATTAAGCGATAGCTTCAATAGCATGATGACTCAGATCATGGATTTGGCTCATCAGACGACGTCTTCGGCGGAGCAAGTGCTTTTGACCGCATCCGACTTGACCAGCGCATCTAAGAAAACCTCATTGTCGGCAAGGGAGATAGCCGTAGCCACCGAAGAAATTGCTGGCGGTGCGACTAGTCTAGCCGTTGAGGCGGAACGTGGAAATGATCTGACTTCGAATATGAATGAGCAGATGCGCAAAGTCATCGAAGCAAACCAAGAGATGTCGGTCTCAGCAACTCAGGTGGAACGTGCCAGCGGACAAGGGACGGCTTACATGGGGATGTTAATCGAGAAGACGGGACTGACGGAAGAAATGACTCGCTCCATGGTGGAGAAGGTGGACAAGCTCAAGGATAGTACGGGTTCCATCGTGAAGATACTTGATGTGTTGAATAATCTAACGAAGCAGACAAACATCCTGTCTCTTAATGCAACTATCGAGGCGGCGCGTGCAGGCGCGGCTGGAAAAGGGTTTATGGTTGTGGCTGACGAGATTCGTCAACTTGCCGACCAATCGCGTCAGTCCATCGATATCGTGGCGCAGATTACGGCCAAAATTTCCGGGGAAATAGAAGAAACGGTACATGTGTTATCGGATGCCTACCCGCTATTCCGCGAGCAGATTGGCTCTGTAAAAGAAGCCAACGAAATTTTCATCAGCGTTCAAGAACAGATGGGCACATTCGTGACTCGTCTGGAGGGTGTTACGAACTCCATTGAGGGACTCAATCAATCGCAAGCGGTACTTGCGGTCGCAATGACTAATGTAAGCGCAGTTGCCGAAGAAGCATCTGCTACGTCTGAGGAAGTGGCATCGCTAAGCAGCGAGCAGTTGTCCATTAGTGAAGGTTTGGTCCAATTATCCGAGAAGCTTGACTCCGTATCCAAGGGGCTAAAGGAATCACTTAATAAATTTAAGATATAAATTGTAGTTATTGTGGGTTCTCCTGAATCAGGGAGGACCCTTTTTCATCTTGTTTTTATATTTCGCAGAATGAATTCCGCCCCGCCGATAAAGGACGGAGGGCCGTTTCACCTAGATTTAGTCAAAGAAGAAGTTGAGAAATCGTTAACTTCCTATTACGTATCCAAGCGAGATGGTCGATAAGTATTAGTAGGTATACAAAAGTAGGTAGATTTATCTAATTTCGTGTACAAAATAATCGAGGGCGGTGTAACACTTCATGTCAGACTTGAAGGATCAGAAATCCCAAAAGGATAACAAAAAAAAATCTACAATGGGTAAGGTCACCGGAAAATTGCCGAACGCAGGCTCTGTTAAAGGGATGGTTAAAGCGTGGGGGGCCGGTCTTAAAGAAACTAAGCTATCCAATCCGATACGTTCGGTTGGCACGAGACTACTGATTATGATTTCTGTAAGTATTATCGCATGTGTTGCAACTGTAGGTGTACTTGCATATGTAGCAGCCAAAAATCTAGTTGAAGAAAATGTCTCCGAGGCGAGCTTTCAGACAATCGAGCAGGTAACAAACAATCTGGATACGGTATTCAACAATTATGAAGATTTGAGCATGCAGATCATGATTGATAAGCAGATTCGCGATAGTCTTGTTACATATATAGGCAAAGGTGATGAGTTTGAAGCATTGATGACAGGCCGAGATATCTCGGAGAAGCTATCGAATTATATTATGAGCAACAATACTATATCCGGCGCAAGTCTAATCCCGACGGATGCAGCGTTGAAGCCTATCACTGCAGGTCTGGCGGATATCGTTCTGTCTGCTAAGCAATTAGAAACGGACTGGTTCAAGCAAGTGGTTGAAGAGAGCGGACGCGTCCTGTGGATTGAACCGCAAGAGGCTGGCATAATCGCCGCCACAAACAATTCTACTATCGCATTGGCCCGTCTGGTGAAAAATGTCGGCGTTATCGAGGAAACGTTCGTCCTTGTTATCGAAATCCCAATCAAAAGTATTGCCGAGCGACTGGGAGAGGTTAACTTGGGTATCGGAAGTCAGTTATTTGTTGTTAATCCGTCCAGCGAAATGGTGATTAACGATGACAGTACCTTGATTGGTCAACCGGCATCCGTACAATTGCCTGAACAATCCGAGTCTGGCCGCCCTAAGATGGAAACAAACGATGGAGAGAATGTGCTTGCGGCATATCAGAGTCTCGAATTGTCGGGATGGAAGCTCGTAGGTACGATTCCTGTTGAAGAATTAGCCAAACAAGCCAGTGTCATTCGGACACTGACGATCTGGATGGTCATTATTGGCGCGATAATTGCTGTTGCGATTGGTTTGTTAGTCATTGCAACAGTGGCGAAACCTCTTGTGCAGCTTCGTAATTTGATGGTTGAAGGCGCGAGCGGCAACCTGACGATTCGTTCAAAAGTAGGCAATCGTCGGGATGAAATTGGTGAATTGGCGAATAGCTTTAATGAGATGATGTCTCAGATCCAGGCACTTGCGCAGCAGACAACAAGGTCTGCTGTCGAGGTGCTGAACACGGCATCAGAGCTTACAGATGCATCCAAGAAAACGTCGATTGCCGCCAAAGAAATTGCGGTTGCAACAGAAGAGATTGCAAACGGCGCGACCAGCCTGGCCGTGGAAGCGGAAAAAGGCAGTGATCTGACATCACAGATGAACATTCAGATGAATGAAGTGATCTCGGCTAATGGAGAGATGTCGAGCTCGGCAGTCGAAGTCGAGAATGCAAGTCGTCAAGGTACGGCATATATGGGCATTCTGATTGAAAAGACTGGAACTACGGAAGAAATGACACGGTCCATGGTTGAGAAGGTCGATGCGCTTAAGGATAGTACAGGTTCTATTGTTAAAATTCTCGATGTGCTGAATAACCTGACGAAGCAAACGAATATCCTATCTCTTAATGCGACCATTGAGGCTGCACGCGCGGGAGCAGCGGGCAAAGGATTTATGGTAGTTGCAGACGAAATCCGGAAGCTTGCTGATCAATCTCGTCAATCAATCGATGTCGTGGCGCAAATTACAGCCAAAATTCAAGGTGAAATCGAAGAAACGGTATCCGTATTGTCGAAGGCATATCCACTCTTCCAAGAGCAAATTACTTCCGTTAAAGAAGCGAATTCGATCTTCTTGCAGGTAGAAGCGCAGATGGGTCAATTCTCGGATAAGCTGACAGTAGCAACCAACGCAGTGAGCAGCTTGGAGCAATCGCAAGTCGTGATGTCCGATGCAATGACAAGTGTAAGTGCTGTAGCAGAAGAGTCATCAGCAACTTCTGAAGAAGTGGCATCGCTGAGCAGCGAGCAACTGTCGATCAGTGAGGGACTTGTTAATCTGTCCAATAAGCTGGACACAGTATCCCGCGAGCTGAAGGAATCATTATCGAAGTTTAAGATCGATTAATCACTGCAAGCTGTATCCAGAAGAGATTCGCCCCCTAGGCTTACTAGCCTGGGGGTTTTTGCTATTCAATCGATTTCAAAGGGTTTGAGAGCAGAAATTGCGTGGAACACTGATTACTGGAGGTGCGCGGGATGGTATTGAAACGTCTGATAATAACGTGTATATGTTTGAGTATTATTTTTATATTATTTTTAGGGCGATTGGCATGGCTTCAATTACTGCCTGGGCAGACAAGTGCCGCGTCACAAGGGGCGCCGTACAGGGAGAGCTGGAAGCGGATGGCGGTCGTTCAACGCCAGCGCAGCCTGGTGTTAGACACGGGGAGAGGCGACTTCGTCGATCGGTATGGCATGCCAATTACTGGTGAGACATACGAAACGTTGGCTTTGTTCCCCGTTCAACGTCAATCCAGAGGCACGGATAAGGAGCTTACTCAGCTGGCTGAAATATTAGGTACGACATTAGACGTATTAGTATCCCGGTGGGATGAGATGACGGTCCCGGACTTCTGGCGAAGCAGTCCCGATTCCTCCCCCTATCGTTTGACCAGCGATCAAGCAGAGCGGATTGGCAGGCTTAATACGAATGGCATTCGAATATTGCCATATCGCAATCGCTATCTGGAGGATTTTGATGCCAAACATGTTGTTGGTTTTACGAGTCAACATCCCGAGTGGTTAATGCGTACATATGCGCAAGATGTTAGAGAGGGGAAACGAAAGCTAACGGAGCAGGTTGGCGGATCTGGACTTGAGAAGTCTCTGGATTCATTTCTGCACGGTGTAGGTGAAACTTCGGTTTCCTTTTTTATCGATGGGCGTAATACGCCGTTGCAAGGACTTGATCTTCGTGTCGTGCAACCCAAAAACAGCTATTATCCGCTAAAGGCTGTGACGACAATCGATTTGTCGCTTCAAAATAAGCTGGAGGCGTATGCTGACAGCTCGGGTCTCAAAGAAGGCGCTATCGTGGTACTGGATGCGCGTAATGCAGATATTGTGGCGATGGTTTCTAGACCTAAGCTGCCAGCTATCTTTCAAGTTGCAGATGGTTCGGAATGGGAGAACCATGCGTTGAAAGCCGTGGAGCCGGGTTCGATCTATAAGCTTGTGACAGCAGCAGCAGCTCTTGAGAACAAGGTTGTTAGGAAGGGAGAACGATTCCATTGTGATGGCGAGTACGGCAAATATGGGTTATCCTGCTGGAAACATGGGGGGCATGGCGATATTACGCTGGAAGAAGGGATTGCTCAGTCCTGTAACATCGTATTCGCCACGATTGCCGAGCGTCTTCGTGCTGAGCAGTTGGATCGGATGGCAGCAGCGCTTGGGGTGAAGGAAAGAATAGGCTGGCATGTTGATAAGAAACAAGGGATGTTGCCAAGCTCATTCAGACTGCTCGAAGAAGAAGAGCGGGGCAGATTATTTGCTTATGACAACAAATCGGTCGATGGTGGAATTATGGCGCAGAGCGGCATTGGTCAACGAGATGTTCGGATGACGCCGTTGCAGGCGGCTAATCTAATGGTTACGCTGCTTCATGGGGGGCAAGTGAGAGAGCCTCGTCTCGTCAGTAAAATTCAATATGCAAACGGCGGCAGCTTGATCGAGTTTCCGTCGCGGCTGGATAAGGACTTGGGTGGGTCGTCCATTCATCCGTCTACAATCACGAAGCTGCTCCAAAGTATGGAGGATGTTGTGGAGCACGGCACGGCATCATCGATCAAAGGTGGTGTCTGGCCGCTCGCGGGGAAAACGGGTACTGCCGAAACGATTAAAGACGGTGCGGAGCGTAATCACCAATGGTTCGCAGGTTACGGACCGGTTGGAGCGCCGAAGTATGCGGTAGCCGTACTGGCATCCAATCGCGCGGTAGGCAGTCCGCATTTGGCGACGAAGCTGTTTCGAGGGGCAATGGACATCGCAGCCCGCCAATCGGATATGCCGAGGGGCGAGCTGCGATGAGATACATTTGTGGCTTATGAGCTGGCGACTACTCGTCCAGCTTCTTTAGTCTGTCGACAAAGGGCTCTTCGCTCTTCATTCGACTTATTTCGGGTACTGTCGGTCTTAGTGGAGAATCGCCGTCAAACTCATCTACAGGAGTATGAATCCAGCGGTGGAAGTAACCTTGATCATACAGCGACTTCACGAGGATGACCAGAATCGGCGACAGGATAACGCCTGCGATTCCGAACAACGATAACGAAATAATCATAAAGGCGAGCATTGTGAACGCAGATACGCCGAGTGAATCTCCCGTAATTTTGGGCTCGAGTATTTGGCGGGTAAGAATGACGACTAATAACAATACGGTTAACCATATCGCCAACGTCGTCTGACCCACGATAAAGAGGTAAACAATCCACGGGATGAACAACGTACTTACGCCTAGCAGAGGCAATACGTCAAAGATCGCAGCGACTATGGCGATTACAAACGCGTTTTTGACTCCGAGGGCGATTAGAGCAATCAGAATGACGATAAAGGTAATGCTGATCATCTTGGCTTGTGCTTTGAGGTAAGAGGCAATACCCTTAAAGACATTGTCGCGGAGGAATGTAAAAGCTCTCTTGAATGTGCGCGGTGTCTTGTCTGTTGCGGTTTGCTTCCACGCTTTAATCTCAATGCTAAGGAAATAAGCAAGAATGATCCCGATAATAAAATTAAATATAAATGAAGAGAACGAAGATACATATCCAACTAACCCAACAAGCAAACCCGTTCCGAATCGTTGAAGCATATCCGTTATGCCTTGTGTGAGATCCTGGGTCGTTTCGGCGAGATTAAAGTCTGTTGGAAGCCTGTCGAGTTGTCCTTCAAGCTCTTCTGACAAATTGCCGATCTGTTTCGTCAACAGCTCCTGGTATCGTGGGAAATCCTCGATAAGCTGGGTACCTTGTTTGGTAATGAGATACGCTGCGCCTGAGAAGGCAGCCAAGATGAGCAAGGAAAACAACATAATCGATATCCCAGAAGCAATCGATTTGGGCATGCCCCACTTGTTCAGTCTGCGCGCGAGCGGTTCAATCATCAGGTAGATCACAAACGCAAAGATGATCGGAGACGCGATCCGGTAGAAGTAACTGAAGGCGAACATGACTATAAATACAGTTAATGCGATCAAAGCAATGTCAAAAGCGGTTCTCCAATATTTTTTGTAAAACGGCAGCAAGGTATCCCTACTTTCTTCAGAACAGAATAGGATTTGGTAATCATTCCATAAAGATTGTACTATAGTTTTCGTGAATTGTGCCTATTTTTTGATGAGATATGATACAATAAGTGCTATTGTTATTGTTCTGAACCATTAGACAATCATTGACTATTTCATCAAAAACGGTGGGGATAACAAAATGGAGAACTTGTTCTTATGGGGATTCTACGTAATGACGTTCTATGCGTTTCTTCCTGGACTCATTAGTCGAACATTTGGTTTCCGCGTCTTCAAGAAAGGGCAAGCAGAAAAAGAAATTGCGCTCACCTTTGATGATGGGCCAGACCCCAAATATACACCTCTAGTGCTTGATCTGTTGGCCCGATACGGGGCGAAGGCAACCTTCTTCGTAGTCGGCTCCCATGCGGAGCATCAGCAAGATTTGCTTCGTCGGATGGAAAAGGAAGGGCATACGATAGGTATTCATAATTATGTCCACAAATCGAATTGGGTTATGCGGCCTAGCACAGTTAAACGCCAGATTGACAAAACAAACGATATCATCGAGCAGGCAACGGGCAAACGCTCTGTGTATTACCGACCGCCTTGGGGAATAGTCAATCTATTCGATTATTCAAATCTTGGTTATTTGCACATTATTTTATGGTCAGCGCTGTTTGGGGATTGGCGGATGCGCCTCGGCGCTGATGAGCTCAAAAAAAGGATGCTCAAGAAGCTTCGACCGGGAGAAGTGCTGCTGCTTCACGATTGCGGCAGGACGCTTGGCGCCGACGTGGATGCTCCGAGTAATATGCTAATTGCGCTGGAAGCTTATTTGAAGGAAGCGAAACGACAAGAGTATGAATTTGTTGGCATCGACCGTATGATCAAGCTGACGGACATGAAACGAGCACAGCATCGCTCGATCTTCAAACGATTCATCATTGGTGGCTGGTTACTTTGGGAACGAGCATTTCACGCAGCTTTCCGCCTCAAGGTCGTTGGTGAAAGCGAGACTCCGGCATTCCATTACCGGGTAACCAAATACACAGGAGAATCTGTGACATTCGCGAACGGTGAGTCGATCGCCAAAGGAGATGCTGTCGCGGAGCTGCACTTCGACAACAAGTTATTATCCAGTATTGCGCTGACCTCCAAATCTCCGTTAGCTACGGGGCTCCGACTTATCCGCGAAGTGGAGCATGCGCTGCCTTCACTTGCCAATCAATTGGCAGTTGACGCGCAGGCGCAGGGCATTAAAGCGGTATATGGCGTTACGATGATTCATCGTGGGGCGGATCGTCTTGGGTTCGAAATTTTCCAGCTGCCTGATGGATGGTTCAGACGTTCGACACAAATATACCTCAATGTTTTGATGAAGGTTCTCACCAATTCGAAACAATATAAGGCCGGTCGAATCAAAGCGGCCAAAACGAATACGGTTTCGCCACGGATGTTGTTTATGCCGCTCGAGCGTATCCGTGCTTATGCCACGATTGATTTAGATAAGCTGCATGAGGCTGGGCGGTTGAGTGGAACGCTCGATCGATCTATCGTCAGCGCGACGGATGAAGCGGCAGCTCTCGGCAATAATACAACGGCATTTTAACAAATCGTTTTATTTGATGAAGGTTGTTTCACGGATGGGAGATCCGTGAAGCAGCCTTTTTTTATTTGTGGCGTCTTGAGAAATGTGCCTCAAACCGACTATGTGGCTCCAACGTATGTAAAATTCTACATACAATGCAAGATTTTAAAGCCAAAAAGCCGCGTCAAATCAACAACTCTAGTCTAGAACTTTTTTTCTTTAGTCATGTGGTGTACAAAAAGACCGATCGGCTGCATGGAATATTCCATGAGTCGATCGGTCTTCTCTTGGCAGACCTGTTGGTCGCCATATGAGCTACATCTTCATGACGCCGCCTGTGCTTGCGGATGTTACGAGATGAGCGTAACGCGCAAGGTATCCGCGTTTGATCTTAAGCTCGAAGCCCGGCCATGCAGCACGGCGGCGTTCGAACTCTTCGTCGCTGATCAACAGATCCATCGTGCGATTGTTCATATCAATCTCGATCATGTCGCCGTCTTGGACGAATGCGATCGGTCCGCCTTCGGCTGCTTCAGGAGAAGCGTGACCGATGCTGATGCCGCGGGATGCGCCGGAGAAACGTCCATCCGTGACAAGAGCAACTTTGGCGCCGAGACCCATACCTACGATTTGGGAAGTAGGAGCAAGCATCTCAGGCATACCTGGTCCGCCTTTAGGTCCTTCGTAACGAATGACTACGACATGACCTTCTTTGATCTTGCCGCCTGCGATACCCGCAAGAGCTTCGTCTTGGGAGTCGAAGCAGATGGCAGGACCTTTGTGGTAGCCGCCAACAGACTTGTCGACCGCGCCTGTCTTGATGATCGCGCCGTTAGGAGCCAGGTTGCCGAATAGAACGGCTAGACCGCCGCGCTCTGTGTGCGGGTTGTCGATCGGACGGATGACATCATAATTCTGTACTTCGCAGCCCGCTACGTTCTCGCGAAGTGTCTTGCCTGTTACAGTGATGCAATCACCGTGGAGCGCGTCATCTTTCTTGAGGAGCTCGTTCAGAACGGCGCTAACACCGCCGGCAAGATGGACATCTTCGATGTGCCAATCAGAAGCAGGGGCAATCTTCGCTAGATGCGGAACACGTTCTGCTACTTCGTTAATACGCTCGATCGGATATTCGATACCGGCTTCATGTGCGATTGCCAATGTATGAAGGACAGTATTCGTGGAGCCGCCCATCGCCATATCGACCGCAAACATGTTGTCGATTGCTTCTTTTGTTACGATGTCGCGCGGTTTGAGGTTCAACTCGATCAGCTTCATGAGCTGGCGAGCGGATTCTTTGACGAATTCTTTACGCTCTGGGGATACGGCAAGAATGGTGCCGTTGCCTGGCATTGCAAGTCCCATTGCTTCTGCAAGACAGTTCATGGAGTTTGCTGTGAACATGCCAGAGCAGGAACCGCAAGTTGGACAACCAAATTGTTCAAGCTCAAGCAATTGATCGTCGTTGATCTTGCCCGCTTGATGCGCGCCTACGCCCTCGAATACGCTGGAGAGGGAGATGGAACGACCGTCGGATGTTTTGCCGGCTTTCATTGGACCGCCGCTGACCATAACCGTCGGAATGTTGACGCGTAGCGCGCCCATCATCATGCCTGGCGTAATTTTGTCACAGTTAGGGATACAAACCATGCCATCGAACCAGTGAGCATTAACGACTGTCTCGACGGAGTCCGCGATAATTTCGCGACTTGCAAGAGAGTAACGCATGCCGATATGACCCATTGCAATGCCATCGTCGACACCAATCGTATTGAATTCGAAAGGAACGCCGCCTGCTTCGCGAATTGCTTCTTTGACCAGCTTGCCGAATTCCTGCAAGTGAACGTGACCTGGTACGATGTCGATATAAGAGTTGCACACCGCGATAAACGGTTTGCCGAAGTCTTCGTCCTTAACGCCCGCTGCACGGAGCAAGCTGCGGTGAGGTGCGCGGTCGAAGCCTTTTTTGATCATGTCAGAACGCATTCTTTTGGCCGCCATAATTATGAGTACCTCCTTCAATATAGACGAGGACGCTGGCTAGCGCCTCGAGTAAAAACTTAAACCAATATTAAATATCAATAACGTACATTTTATCATATCGGACAACCAATGGCTACAAGTCGGGCGGATTGACCTTGGATCATAATAAATCCTTAAGATTGCCTTAACGATGCTGAAGTTTCGTGGTTTGAGATAGTTTTCCACCACCTGATGCGTTATAGTGAATGGCAAAGACCGATGTAATGAAACAGCTGTTGATAAGGGGATGAACCTCATGGAGAGACGCGTATTGATTGTAGACGATGAACGCGAAATCGCCGAGTTGATCGAAATATATTTGCGCAATGAAGGGTACCAAACAACGATCGCCGGAGATGGTGAGCAGGCGCTGGAGCTGTATGGCAAGGAGAGCTATGATCTTGTCATTCTGGATATTATGATGCCCCGAATGGACGGACTTGAAGTTTGCCGCAAGCTGCGAAAGGACCAGAATGTGCCAATACTGATGGTCAGCGCGAAGACACAGGATATGGACAAAATATTAGGACTCATGACCGGTGCGGATGATTACATGGCGAAGCCCTTCAACCCGATGGAGCTGGTTGCGCGTGTTCGCTCATTGCTTAGACGTTCTTACCAATACAGTAAGTCAGAGGAGGGCTCCTCTGGCCGTGATTCAAACAAGGAGATAAGGCTTGGGCAGCTCCGGATCGACAAGCTGAGTCATATTGCGGACGTAGAGGGCAGACCGCTGCAGCTCACGTCCACGGAGTTCGGCATTCTGTACCTGCTGGCAAGCCAGCCTGGCAGGGTTTTCAGCGCTGAGGATATTTTCCAGCAGGTGTGGAAGGAAAAATATTTTGAATCCAATAATACGGTCATGGTGCACATCAGCAAGCTGAGGGACAAGCTGGAGAAGGAGCTCGGCGAGAAGTTGATTGTAACGGTGTGGGGGGTTGGCTACAAAATTGAAGGATAACTTATCCTCGCGGTTAATGTGGCGCTCCTTGCTCAATCTGATTATAAGCGCTGTGCTCGCCTTGATTGGCTTGTCTCTCCTGTTCGCGGTCGCGTTCTTCCTGACGAGCAGATTTCCCGAGCTCGGCTTCATCCGGGCGGTGGGAGGTGCATTTCTTAACGGAACGGGAACGATCGGATTAGTATTCATGTGGGGCGTGTTGTTTTTGGGTGTCTTTATGCTGCTGCAATGGTGGATGTTCTCGCCGCTCAGCAAGGTCAACGATGCGGTCAGCGGCATCGCGGACGGCAAGCTGGAGCTCCATCATCAAATTCCCGTTCAATCTGGCGTGTTCGGGATATTGGCCGACAATGTCAACCGGCTGTCTCAGCGGCTCCAACTGGCGCTCGAAGAAGAACGTCGGGCGGAGCAGACCAAAAACGAGCTGATCACCAACGTGTCCCACGATCTTAGAACGCCGCTCACCTCGGTTGTCGGGTACTTGGGGCTGATCGAGCAAGACGGTTACCGTGATGAAGTGGAGCTTAGACATTACGTAAGTATCGCGTATGACAAATCGCAAAGGCTGCATGAATTGATAAACGACTTGTTCGAATATACACGCATGCGCCATGATACAATCGCGCTCAAGCTGACGCCGATCAATCTTGTAGAGCTGCTGGGTCAGCTATTGGTGCAATATCACGTACCGCTTAGCGAAGCGGGCATGGAGAGTCGGCTGAACAGAAGCGAGTCCGCCATCATGGTGCAGGCTGATACATCCAAGCTCGTTCGGGTGTTCGAAAATCTGATCTCAAATGCTATGTTGTATGGCAAAGACGGGAAACGGGTCGATATCGCGATAACGTCTACGTCAAGTACCGCCGAAGTGGAAGTCGTGAATTACGGAGAGGCGATACCAGCTGTTGACCTGCCGTATCTGTTCGATCGATTCTACCGGGTAGACAAAGCGAGGACACAATGGTCCGGAGGCTCCGGACTGGGATTAGCCATCGCAAAAAGCATTATCGAGAAACATGGCGGTACGATCGAGGTTGCCAGCAACTCGGAATATACCTCATTTCGTGTGACGCTGCCAAAGATTTAGCTCAAATTAAGAAATATTTATGATTCCGTTACAGTCTCTTTAAGGTTGTCTCCCTATACTGCTAAGTGTGGAGTGACAATGGAAGGAGATGTAACGACATCTTGGGATATCAATCAAAAGGAAGCAGCGGAGGACTATGGAAGCTCGTTGCAGTCGCAGTCGTTGCGGCTGCGGTTTATATGGGCTACCAACATATGGAGGATAAGGTTCAGGCAGGACGGATTGAACTGGAAGCAGAAGCAGCTATATTAATTGATGCCGAAACGGGAGATGTGCTATACGCCAAAAATGCAGAAATTCCGTTGCCGCCAGCAAGCATGTCCAAAATGATGACCGAAATCATTGTGCTGGACGAAATTCATGGAGGCACTTTGAACTGGCAGGATGAAGTGGTCGCCTCCAATTATGCTGCTCAAGTACCTGGCGCCGGCATGGGGCTGAATACAGGGGATGTTCTGACCATTCGCGAACTGTTCGACGCCATGACGGTCTATTCCGCGAATGATGCGGCAGTTGCGTTGGCAGAGCATATAGAAGGCACGGAAAGCAAGTTTGTGGCACGAATGAACGAACGTGGCGAGCGCATCGGATTAGCGATGGGGAACGTATCCGGATTCGGCAACGCCACGGGGCTAAGCCGTTCTGATCTTGTTGCATTTGACGAAGCGGCGACGGATAGAGACACTTTACTGACAGCAAAGGATACGGCAACGCTTGCGGGTTATTTGATAGGAAAATATCCTGAGGTTCTAGAAGTAACCAGCCGACACAGTGTGAAGGTGGCATCAATCGGTCAGTCGCTGGCAACAACGAACTGGATGCTTGAGGATCAGCCTTACGCTTACCCTGGCAATGACGGACTCAAGACAGGGTATACCCCGTCTGCGGGGTACTGCTTTACCGGTACGGCGAAACAAGGCGACAAGCGATTGATTTCTGTTGTGATGGGGACCGCTGATAAGGAATCCAGATTTACAGAAACTCAGAAGCTGTACGATCTAGGATTCGGGTCATCCAAAAAGTCGCTTCAGGCGGCTGGTGGGAAATAGTGGTTGTTAGTTATATGTCAATCCGAGTCTAATTCTACGGAATGGGCTCGGTTTTTGTGTTTATTATGCGGAATCTATGTTAGGAAAAGTGACATAAACAGATTTACTTCCCATAACATCCGATCTATAATAAAGGTAATTTTAGTCTGAGAGGTGATAGATTACATGCAACTTACGGATCGAGAGAAAGAAAAACTGTTGATAACGATAGCTGCAGATCTGGCAAGGCGCAGATTAGGTCGCGGTGTGAAGCTTAATTATCCGGAGAGTGTCGCGCTAATTACCTCTGAGGTCTTGGAAGGGGCGCGTGATGGGATGTCCGTTGCGCAGTTAATGGATTATGGCTCCAAGGTGCTGCGTAGGGATCAGGTCATGAATGGAATCGCCGAAATGCTGCATGAGGTTCAAGTCGAAGCGACGTTCCCGGACGGGACGAAGTTGGTTACGATACACCATCCTATTACTGGATAATCACTTAATAAGCTTCGTGTAGATATAAAGGGGGAGCGCGATTGATACCAGGCCAATATCGTACGATGCAAGGCGAAATTGAGTTGAATGCGGGACGGCGGAAGACTTCGCTAATTGTTGTCAATACAGGTGATCGACCTGTCCAAGTCGGGTCCCATTATCATTTCTTCGAAAGCAATCGCGCGTTAGCCTTTGATAGGGAAGCCGCGTTTGGCATGAGGCTTAATATCGCCGCGGGCACTGCCGTCCGATTTGAGCCCGGTGAAGAGAAGCCAGTATCGCTCGTTGCGCTTGGCGGCACCCAAACCTCTTATGGACTTAATGGTTTAAGCCAAGGCGTTGCTGAGGCTGGTAACATGCCAGAGGAAGTAAAGGTGCGTCTCGCGGCATGGAAGGGGGATAACCCTTGAGCAGGATGGATCGAAGCAGCTATGCTGCTATGTTTGGACCGACGACTGGAGATGCGGTGCGGCTGGCGGATACGGAGCTATGGGCGGTCGTCGAAAGGGATTATACCGTGTATGGAGACGAATGTAAGTTCGGAGGCGGCAAGGTCATCCGAGATGGTATGGGTCAATCCAGCGGAGCATTGCGCCACGAAGGCGTACTCGACACCATAATTACGAATGCACTTATTATCGACCACTGGGGAATCGTGAAAGCGGATATAGGTATTAAAGACGGGATGATCGTTGGCATTGGCAAAGGCGGGAACCCCGATATCATGGATGGTGTTGACGCTCAGATGATCGTAGGAGCCAGTACGGAAGTCATTGCGGGCGAAGGTAAAATTATTACCGCTGGCGGAGTCGACGCGCATATCCACTTTATCTGTCCGCAGCAGATCGATACGGCTTTATCCTCTGGTGTAACCACGATGATCGGAGGAGGTACGGGTCCGGCCACCGGGACGAATGCGACGACGGTTACACCTGGAGCCTGGCACATGCGCCGCATGTTAGAGGCGGCTGAAGCATTTCCGATGAATATCGGGTTTACGGGCAAAGGCAATTCGTCCAAGCTCGGTCCCCTTGTCGAACAGATCGAAGCAGGCGTTATCGGTCTCAAGCTGCATGAGGATTGGGGTACGACACCCGCAGCGATCGATACCTGCCTGCAGGCGGCAGATCAATACGACATCCAGGTGGCGATCCATACGGATACGCTTAACGAAGCGGGATTTGTAGAGGATACGCTTGCGGCAATCGGTGGGAGGACGATCCACACTTATCATACGGAAGGTGCGGGCGGTGGACATGCGCCGGATATTATCGTGGCGGCTGGACATCCCAACGTCCTTCCTTCCTCTACGAATCCTACCCGTCCCTACACGATCAATACGATCGAAGAGCATCTCGATATGTTGATGGTCTGTCATCATCTGGATAGCAGCATCCCTGAGGATGTAGCCTTCGCGGATTCGCGAATTCGTCCGGAGACCATTGCTGCAGAGGACATCCTGCATGACATGGGCGTATTCAGCATGATTAGCTCTGATTCGCAAGCCATGGGTCGCGTAGGTGAAGTCGTTATCCGTACTTGGCAGACCGCACACAAGATGAAGGAGCAACGTGGACCGCTTGAACCGGATACAGACGGGATGGATAACTTCCGGATTAAACGTTACATAGCCAAATATACGATTAACCCTGCCATTACCCATGGAATCTCCCATTTGGTCGGCTCTTTGGAGGTCGGTAAGCTGGCGGATTTGGCCATCTGGCAGCCCATGTTCTTCGGAGTGAAGCCGGATCTCGTGTTAAAAGGCGGATCCATCGCCTTCGCCCAGATGGGAGATCCCAACGCTTCCATTCCGACGCCACAGCCTGTGTTCGGCAGACCGATGTTTGCAGCATTCGGCAAGGCTGTATGCTCAAGCAGTGTGACCTTTGTGTCGCAAGCGGCATATGACCGGGGAATTGCGCAGGAGCTGGGATTGCAGAAACGTATCGAGCCGGTCAGAAATTGCCGTAACATAGGCAAAAAAGACATGATCCATAATAACGGCACGCCTGAGCTTGCCGTCGATCCCGAAACTTACAAGGTAACAGTAGACGGCGAACACATTACGTGTGAGCCTGCTACCGTGCTGCCAATGGCACAACGTTACTTTATGTTTTAGTCAGGAGAGAGGTGAGCAGGTGAACGAAGCAGCGCGTTGGTTAGCCATGCAGCAGCTTCTCGATTCGGCGTTGCCGATTGGAGGTTTCTCACATTCTTTCGGACTTGAGACGTTGGTGCAGAACGGACGAGTACGGACAATGGCAGATTTGTCTGCTTACGCCATCACGATGCTGCGTCAAAGCTGGGCGACGTCGGATTGTATGATCGTGAAAGCCGTATATCGGGATGCGCCAAGCCAGGATTGGGATCGGCTGTGGAACGTTGAGCGAATGGTCCATGTCCAGAGACTGTCATCCGAATCGAGAAGCGGCATGGAGAAGATGGGGCGTCGTCTGCTGCAGCTTGCCAAGAAGCTGTATCCCGATCTTGATTGGGTGGCTATCTCAGATGCTGTTGCGGCCGGTCGTTGCTCAGGCACGCATCCGCTCGTATTCGGATTCGTGTGTTATCGACTCGGCTTAAGTCGAGAGGCTACCATGACGGGATATCTTTATACGAGTATCGTACACTGCGTGAGCAGTGCACTTCGTCTGATGTCGATCGGACAGACAGAAGGACAGATGTTGATCGCTTCATTGACACCGCAAATCGAAGAAGCGCTCCAGCAAGCGATGGAGCTCGAGCCGGAAGATGCCTATTCCAATATGCCGATGGCCGAGCTGGGCATGATGGCACATGAGCAATTGTATTCCAGACTTTTTATGTCTTGATAGATGAATCAGCATGACTCATTACAGATCATACCTAAGGGGGAATTACGATGTGTCAAGGACAAGGGCATACGCATTCGCACGGTGGCTGGGAGAGCCCGGTAATCGAGCAAGGGAGACCGATACGAATTGGAATCGGCGGACCGGTAGGTTCTGGTAAGACCGCACTGGTGGAGAGAATAACAAGGGTGCTGCACGAGAAGTACAGTCTCGCGGTCATTACGAACGATATCTATACCAAGGAGGATGCTCGTATTCTGTTCCGAACCGGCGTGCTTCCCGAGGAGCGGATTATTGGCGTAGAGACTGGCGGTTGCCCGCATACAGCGATACGCGAGGACGCATCCATGAACTTTGAAGCAATCGAGGAGCTGGAGAAGAGATTCCAGCCACTGGAGTTGATCTTCATCGAGAGCGGCGGGGATAATTTAGCGGCAGCCTTCAGCCCGGAGCTGGTGGATCGATTCATCTATATCATTGACGTTGCCCAGGGCGAGAAAATTCCACGCAAAGGCGGTCCCGGCATCATGCGTTCCGATCTTCTGATCATTAACAAGATCGACCTCGCTCCACATGTCGGCGCAAGCCTAAAGGTAATGGAAGAGGACTCGCTTCGGATGCGGGGCGATCGTCCGTTTGTATTCTCCAATTTGAGGGGCGAAGATGGAATCGACGAAATCGTGGCATGGCTGGAGCATGAAATTGCCCATGCGCGCGGTCAAGATCACTCTCATATCATTCAACTAGATTCCTTCTCCTCGTCCCATAAGCATGGCTAATGGGGAGATACAACCATCGATCAGACCGATAACCGAAATCGGTCAATGCTCCGAGCTGCGAGCCACATTCAAGCGAGGCATACATAAGACGGAGATCGTGGATAAGTACCATACGGCTCCGGTTAAGATTGCCAAAGCGTTTGCCGTCCACAACCAGCTTGCCGTGATTGTCATGGATGTTTCGCCGGGCATGCTCGAAGGCGATCGTTACGAGATGGACTGGCATGCATGCGAAGGGACGCATGTCATGATTACGAATCAATCGTTCCTGAAGGTTCATCCGTGTGCGCTTGGCGGCTCAGCCTCGTTCAATCAACGGTTTGTTCTGGAAGAACATGCAGTTGTGGAGCATATGCCGGAGCCTGTTATGCTCTATCGTAACGCTGCATTCGCAGGCCGCACGACGGTCCAGCTTGCGTCCGGAGCGATCTGGATGCAGGCGGATGTCTTGTGTCCGGGACGCGGGCTTCGCGGCGAGAAATTCCTGTATCGGGAGTATGATAATCGTTTGACCGTCTATGCTGGAGAAGAACTCATCTACAACCAGCGGCAGTGGATCAAGCCGGAGAGCCAGCACTTGCAATCGCCGGGAGGTTGGGAGGAGATGACCCACTGGGCGTACTTCTTCGTTTTCTCGGATACCGTCAATGCTTCCTTTGTTGAGAAGCTTCAAGCGGTACTAGAACAATATCGCGGACCGGAATCGCACCCTGTGGAAGCTGCAGCATCAGCTACTTATAAATATGGCGTTGTTGTATCAGCATGCTCCACAGCAGCTTGGCCATTACAGGAACTGATGCGTCTCATATGGGCCAATATGCGCGAGCAGTTGCTTGGATTGCCTCCACTTCGCTTGTTGCAAGGGTAGACGTCCGTGGAGTAC
Organism: Paenibacillus sp. strain BS8-2; assembly: GCF_054483835.1. Lineage (NCBI taxonomy): Bacteria > Bacillati > Bacillota > Bacilli > Caryophanales > Paenibacillaceae > Paenibacillus > Paenibacillus sp. strain BS8-2. Next base: position 5,679,119 of record NZ_CM137010.1, on the reverse strand, counting down.
CTTCGAGGATAGCTTCTAGCTTCATAAAGCTTTATTTGTACTTGGATGAAAAACTTGCGATTTAGAATGAACGAGGTTATTATAGATTCATTAAGTCTTTGATTATTGCTGTTTGCATGCTCCGTAGGTGAGGATGCAATCTTTTTTGGGATAATCGCAGATATAATAGGTCTTTAATAGATTTTAAATAATGGAGGGATTGTCTATGTCTATCGACGTTGCAATAATCGGAGGAGGTCCAGCGGGACTAAACGCTGCGCTTGTATTGGGAAGATCAAGGAAAAATGTCATGGTTATCGATAACGACAAACCAAGAAACGGCGTGACGCATGCATCGCATGGTTTCATTACGAGAGATGGCATTACCCCAGCCGAGTTCAGACGTATCGGAATCGAAGAAGTACTTAAGTACCCAACGGTTCAGCATCTGAACGGCGAAGTGAGCGGCATTGCGAATAACGGTAATGGATTTGACGTTAAGATAGCTGCCGGAGATACTATCAATGCCAGAAGAGTGATATTGGCCGCAGGATTCCGCGAGGTGCTTCCCTCAATTGAAGGAATCAAAGAAATGTATGGCAAAAGTTTATTTGTATGTCCGTTCTGCGATGGATGGGAGTTACGTGACCAGCCGCTTGTTGTCATATCCGATCAGCCCGCCGTCTTCCACTCGGCGAAGTTGATGCTGAATTGGAGTCGGGATTTGCTTGTTTGCACAAATGGAGGAGATCCGTTGACCGCCGAGCAGCGCCGAATATTGGAGAGCAGGGGCGTTGTGATTGTAGATTCGCCTGTCATTCGTCTCGCCGGAGCAGATGGTAAGCTGGAGAACGTACATCTCGCAGACGGATCATCCTTGGCTCGCAGCGGAGGATTTGTTGCCCCAACTATGCTTCCTAACGCCGTATTCGGAGATACACTAGGATATAAGCTTGAGGCAAACGGTGGAATTGAGACGGATGCGTTCGGCAGAACAAGCATAGCTGGACTGTATGCAGCAGGAGATTCGGCATACGCGATGCCGTCCCAACTAATTTATGCCGCCGCGTCGGGCAGTAAGGCAGCGATGGCTGTCATGGCGGATATCTTGGAGGAGGAGTGGGGCAATATATAGTAGACAACAATCTGTTCGCTATCGTTGACGCGTTGGCGAAGGCAAGTCTATACTGATGACTAGATGGATGATAGACACATCAGGATAGGAGTGTCGCAATTGAGCGAAAACCAGAGAGATCGATATACGCTCATGAAAGAGCTGGATGATATATTCCGCGAAGTGCGCAAGCTGATCATCTCAGAATGGAATAAAAGCAACACGCACGGTCTTAATATGACACATGGGCGGATGTTGATTATTCTGTCGGAAGCAGGCTCCGTTCGTTCATCAGAGCTGGCGGAGAAGCTGTCCATTACGAATGGCGGTGTCACTGGGATTGCGGATCGGTTAATCGAGCTTGGATTCGTGAAACGTGAAAGAAGCGAACAGGATAGGCGAGCTGTTCAATTGATGCTGACCGAGGATGGCGAAACCGTCGTTGGCTCCATGATGAAAACACGTGAGCATGTCATGATGAAACTGTTCCATAACTTAAGCGAGGATGCCATGAAGGATGGAATACAGTTATTCCGCCAAATGAGCAGAAATATGACAGACGATGAGTTGTAAAACCGAGCTTCGGGGAGGTAGGCAATTGTTACAAAATATTGACGAAACAAAAGACGACACTTCCCCAATGGTTGATGTTCGTGTAGAATAAAGTAGAATTATGTCGAATAACTACGAACTGAATGCGGATTCCGAAAACGGACACGTGATTCGTACGGAATTCGCATTTTTGCTGCCCATAATTGAAAACAGAAGGAGAAAACAGTCATGAAGAAACATTTTGCTCTACTTTTGACGCTCGTGCTCGCAATTAGCGTCATTGCTGCTTGCGGCGGTAACAATAGTAACAAAGCCGGTAACGAAGGTTCTGCCAACGGCGGCGGGGATGATACAAAGAAAAAGCGAATCGCGCTTGTTCTGCCTGAACAAATTGGTGTCAATCCGTTCTTCGTACTGATGGATGAAGGCTTCAAACGCGCTGGCGAAGAATTTGGCGTAGAAGTGAAAACAATCGAATCGACCGATCCGGCTGGATTCGAACAGAATCTTCGCTCTACAGTAGCAGAAAATTATGACTTGATCATCACAGCTACGTTCCAAGCAGAAGATGCGCTGAATAAAGTGGCTGCCGAAAATCCGGACAAGACCTTTGCGATTATCGATACAGTGGTTGATCTGCCAAACGTTCGCAGTGTCGTATTCCGTGAGCAAGAAGCGGCGTTCCTTCTGGGAGCAGCTGCAGGTCTCTCGACCAAAACGAATATTGTTGGCGCGGTTGTAGCCATGGAAACACCGCTTCTGAGCAAATATACAAAAGGTTTCGAACAAGGTTTGAAGTACACGAATGAAAGTGCAAAGTTCCTCGTGAACTACGTAGGCAATTTCGAGGATTCGGCCAAAGGCAAGGAGCTTGCCGTAGCTCAGCATGCCGCAGGCGCGGACTTCATTGCGGGTATGGCTGCTGTAGGCGATCTCGGCGTGTTCGATGCAGCGAAGGAATTGAACTTCTTCGCTTCAGGCCAAGACGTTGACCGCACAGAGCTGGATCCGGAGCATATCGTATTGTCCCAGTTGAAAGGTACTGACGCCGTAGCATACGAAACGGTTAAAGCCTTCGTGGAAGATACGTTCGAATTCGGGGCTGCCGACTATGGCCTCAAGGAAGACGGCGTAGGTCTTACCTTTGTAACAAAAGAGAGCAAGTCGCCACTGAGCCCGTTCATCGGACAAGAAACGGTCGACAAAGTGAAAGTAATTGCCGAAGATATCATCTCGGGCAAGATCGAAGTCGTTAATCCTTTGGCACAATAGTTCAGAAACGATCGTTAACGATACCGGCTGCGCCTAGCAGCCGGTTTGCTTGTTGAAAGGAGAGACTTTATGCTGCTGCAAATGGAAGGCATTACGAAAAGCTACGGGAACGTAACCGCGAATCGGAACGTATCCTTTAATCTTCGAAAAGGCGAAATTCATGCGCTTGTCGGTGAGAACGGCGCGGGCAAAACAACGCTTATGCGTATTCTGTACGGCATGGAGATTCCGACTTCAGGCGATATCAAGGTGAACGGGAAGTCGGTACACTTCGGCAGTCCAACAGATGCGATCCGCAATGGGATTGGTATGGTGCACCAACATTTCATGCTGTTCCCTTCCTTCACGGTGGCTGAGAATATTGTGATCGGCAGGGAGCCTTCTCGAACGGTTGGTTTCGACCGCAAAGCGGCGGCTGAAGAAACGACTCGACTGGCGAAGCAGTTCGGCATGCCGGTGGATCCTTGGAAGCGAGTAGGGGATTGTTCGCCAGGTATCCAGCAACGCGTCGAGATTCTAAAGGTCCTGTATCAAGGCGCGGACATCATCATCCTAGACGAGCCGACAGGCGTATTGACACCATTGGAAGTGAAAGAACTCCTATTGGCGATCAAAGAGCTGGCACGGCAGGGGAAAAGTTTCATCTTGATTAGTCACAAGCTTGGAGAGATCATGGAAGTTTCTGATCGCATCACCGTTCTGCGCGACGGAGTCGTCACAGGAACGGTTCATGTTTCGGAAACGAACGAAGAGCAGCTGTCACAAATGATGGTTGGACGCGAGCTCGTGCAGCTAAGCCGAAAGGAAAAGGTTGTAGGAGATACGGTGCTTGACGCAATCGGGCTGACTGTCCACGGGAACAAGTCGAAGCCGCTCCTAAGCAATGTCAGCTTGTCCGTGAAAGCGGGAGAAATCGTGGGTATTGCAGGGATTTCGGGCAATGGACAGTCCGAGCTTCTGCAAGTATTAGCTGGATTAATGCCGCCGAACGACGGCACCGTCAAGCTTCTGGGGAAAGATGTAACAAGAGCGACGGTAGATGTGATCAGAGAAGCAGGTCTTGCGCATATCCCCGAAGATCGATACTTGTGGGGAGTCTCCAAGGATGCGGATGTGACCGAAAATGGCATCATGGGCCATACCAAGAAGCTATCCAAATCCGGAATTCTGCGGAGAGGAGAGGCGCGTGCCATGGTCGCGAAGTGGGTCGAACGATTCGGGATCAAGACGGGCTCGCTCGAGACGAAAGCTCAGCATCTCTCAGGAGGCAATTTGCAGAAATTGATCGTTGCAAGGGAGCTTGCGCAAGAGTCGCCATTCTTGATCGCGGCAGAACCGACTCGAGGCGTTGATGTTGGCGCCATGGAGATTATCCATACCGAGCTGCTCAAGAAACGAGATGGACAAGGCGCAATCTTGCTTGTATCCTCAGAGCTCACAGAGGTGCTTAAGCTCTCTGATCGCATTCTTGTGATGTATGAGGGACGGATTGTCGGAGAACTGGACGCGGCAGACGCGACGGAAGAAAAAATCAGTCTGCTGATGGCGGGAGGTAAGTCGGTTGGATAAGCTTATAAGATGGATCAAGCCGCTTCTGCAGCCTCTCCTTGCGCTTGCCGCGGGTCTCGCGATTGGCGCAATTGCCATTGCTATCGTTGGCGGGTCGATTACGGAGACCTACGCGGAAATGTGGAAAGGCGCATTCGGCAATTTTTATTTCATTACGAACACGTTAGCCCGCGCAACGCCGATTATATTGATCGGACTTGGTGTGGCGCTTGCGTTCCGGGCAGGCTTCTTTAATATGGGGTCCGAAGGTCAGATGGTATTAGGCGCCTTCAGCGCGGCCGTTACTGCGATCTATCTGCCTGGACCAGGTTGGTTGAAGGTAGTCGGAGCGCTCTTGGCAGGGATGCTTGCGGGCGGTATTTGGTCCACTTTCGCGGGCTGGTTGGACGCGAAATTCCGGATGAATCTGCTCATCACGACGCTGCTCTTGAATTATATCGCGATATATTTCGCTGGATATTTTGTCACGTATCCGCTTAAGGATACGAAAGGCTCCGCTGCAATGGCACAGACGGTCATGTTAGACAAAGCCAGCTGGCTGCCAAAGCTATTCCAGGGTTACAGTCTGCATGCCGGCTTCCTGCTTGCATTGTCAGGTACGATCCTACTGTACTTGTTCATGAAACATACCGTCAAAGGGTATGAGATTCGTATGCTCGGCGGCAATCCCTTATTCGCAAGCTATGGCGGCGTGCAACGCGGCAAGCTGATGCTCATGAGTATGTTCGTCAGCGGAGGTCTGGCAGGTCTAGCGGGTTCTGTCGAAGTGCTTGGCACGCAATACCGATACATCGATGGGGCGCTGACATCGCCAGGTTACGCATGGTCAGGCATTATGGCCACACTTCTTGCCGGCTCTAATCCAATCGGTACCGCAGTAGCCGCTATACTGATCGCAGCGCTGCAGACGGGCGGTATGGGCATGGAACGTAATACGGAAGTGCCCCTGGAAGTATCCAGCATCATTCAGGCGGTACTTATCCTGTTCGTATCGGCCAAATTGACTTATTCATTCATGAAACGGAAGAAAGCGGGGGCGAAGAATGGACCAGCTGTTTGATGCATCATTGTTCGCTTCGGCGCTTCGTATGCTGACGCCAATCCTTCTAGCCGCCCTTGGCGGAGCGATCTGCGCAAGAGTGGGCTTGTTTAACGTCGGTCTGGAAGGGCTGATGCTGATTGGCGCGTTCTCGGCAATCGTCGGCAACTATTTGACTGGCAGCATATTTGTTGCTCTGCTATTCGCGATTGGCTGTACACTTGTTTTCTCTATGCTGTTCGCGTTTATGAGCATACATTTGCAAGCGAACGTGATTGTTGTGGGTATTGCGCTTAATTTTCTTGCACTCGGTCTTACCACGTTCTCGCTTCGTGCCATCTTCGATGTGAAGGGCGCTTATTATGACAAAAACATGCTTGGTTTACCTAAGCTAGACATTCCGCTGATTCAGGATATTCCTTGGCTTGGCTACGTGCTATCGGGTCACTCGATCCTGGTCTATCTCTCGATCCTGATTGTTGCGGCGCTTCACTATTATTTGTTCAAAACGGTGTCAGGTTTCCGCTTGCTGGCTGCAGGAGAGAATCCAACAGCGGCACGAAGTCTCGGCATTAAGGTGACGCGTATTCAGTACGGAGCTGTGTTGCTCTGCGGAGCGTTATGCGGACTTGCTGGCGCTCAGTTATCGCTTGGCAATGTGACGATGTTTACCGAAGGGATGACAGCTGGTCGCGGATTCATTGCACTGGTTGCGACGATGCTTGGTCAATCCAATCCTCTGGGCGTAGCGGCTGCAAGCTTGTTGTTTGGTTTCATGGAGTCGCTGAGCATTAGGCTTCAAGGATTTGCGATGCCGACTCATTTCACCTTAATGGTGCCGTATGTCGTAACGATTCTGGCTATGTTATTCTTTAAAGACAAAGGATATATGCAGGAAGCGCGCAAATCGAGCGGAAGCTCGCGTTAATAAGCGAATAACCCGAATCAGATTTCCCGAAGGAGTGAGACAGCAAAGATGCATAACAAAGCGGAAAGACTGAAGAAGGTATCCCCTAAGCTCCCCGCGGTGCCGGCTGATATTGCCCATCGCGTGCCGCCGGGGCAGACGGTAACGGAACGATTCCCGATCTTGCACGAAGGAGAAGTACCCGAGTACGATCTATCTACATGGTCGCTTCGCGTGTTTGGCGAAGTAGAGCAGGAGATGCAATTTTCGTTCGAGGAGCTGGCGAAGCTGCCGCAGACCAAGATCCATTGCGATATTCACTGTGTGACCCGCTGGTCCAAGCTGGATACGGAGTGGGAAGGCGTCAAATTCTCCGAACTGCTGCCACTGCTGGGCGTAAGCCCGGAGGCTCGTTATGTGATGATACATGCGGATGAGGATTACGAAACGAACATACCGCTGGAGGATCTGCTTAGGGACGATGTTATCCTTGCGCATCGTTATGATGGCGAACCATTGACGGACAAACATGGTTGGCCGATGCGATTGATCGTGCCCCATCTCTACTTCTGGAAAAGCGCGAAGTGGATTCGCGGCATCGAATTTATGAAGGAAGATCGTCCGGGCTTCTGGGAGCGCAACGGCTTCCACAGCTACGCCGATCCGTTCGAGGAGCAACGATTCTCGGGCGAAGCTCTGGACATTCCGGAAGACGAATGGCACATAAAGGAGTTTGATTAACATGTATCTCTCGATATTGGAAGTTCATTCGGAGGAATTGCCTCCATACGCGATTGTTTGCGGTGATCCTAGACGAGCAGAGGTAATCGCAAGCAAGCTGGACGGTGCGAAGGAGCTTGCATACGCCAGAGAATACCGGACATTCGTCGGTGAATTTAAAGGGGTAAAGCTTGCAGTCGTCAGCCATGGCGTCGGATCGCCAGGAGCGGCAGTCTGCTTCGAGGAGTTGATCAAAGGCGGCGTACATACGTTGATTCGTGTCGGCACGGCCGGCTCCTATTCGGCAGATCATCCTGCTGGCAGCTTGATCGTCAGTACGGCGGCGGTTAGAGCAGAAGGTTTGACGAAGCAGCTTGTACCGGATGGTTTCCCCGCGATTGCGGATAACGAAATTGTCAAAGCGTTGTACGAATCGGCGTTAGAAACCGAAGGTATTGTCAAAAAAGGAATCACCGTTACGCTCGACGTATTTTTCTCTGGTGTTGTCGAAGTGCCGCACAAGCTTTACAAACAAGCCGGGGTTCTAGCGGTAGAGATGGAAATTGCAGCATTGTATGTTATCGCTTCGCTGCGTGGTGCGCGGGCAGGTGCGATTGTTGCCCTTGACGGATATGCCGATTCCGATCTGGCTGCAGAATATGATCCTCATACAAACATTGTTGCCAATGCGGTTGAACGGGAGATCGGGGCGGCTCTAGAGGCCATCGTGAAGCTAGCGACAAACGTGTAATCGGAGGTGTGTAGAAGGATGGTAAACGGGGAAGACCACGAAGCGCTCACACGATTAATAGCAGGCAAGGCAAACGTATCGGAAACGGTTGAGCGGAATGCAGGAGAAGCCGCTAATGTGCCTTCCGCTTCTCGGTTGTTCAAGCATGAATGGCTTAACGGCGACTGGCATCCTTTGGTATACGCCTATTACTATAAGCAATGGTCGGATTACACCATGGATTACCACACACACGATACCTTAGAAATTATGTACGTCATAACAGGCGAGTGCCAGATCGAGACCCGGTCTGCACTCGCCTCTTCGCCTTGTTCATATACACTTCGAAGAGGCGAATTCATGATTCTGGATGCCAACGTGCCCCATCGACTCATCGTGGACAAGCGAGGGCCTTGCCGTATGCTTAACGTCGAATTTACGATGCAAGAGCAGCCTACCGCACTCCCTTCGCTCCAATCACTCGGGGTGGAGGATCCTTGGGTAGCTGAGCTTGCCGGAGAACGATCTCCCGTGCTGGTCATGCGCGATAATGATGAATTATATCCGCTCCTTAAAAGTCTCGTGCTTGAATTGGATGGCGGCGATAAAAGGCGGGAGACGAGAATGCAATTGCTGTTCGCACAGCTGTTCGTCGCCATTGCTTATATTCGTAAGGAATCGCTAGAGCTTAATGAGAATCCGTACGATCGTTACGTCAAAGCTGCAATCCAATATATTCATCATAATTATGACCGCGAAATTCGCGTCAAGGATATTGCCGCATCCGTCAATTTGCATCCCGGATATTTGCATCGTGTCTTCCGAGAAGGGACGGGCGAGACCGTTACCGCCTATCTGAACGAGGTTCGTATGGCGAAAGCGATGATGCTGTTAGCACAGACCGATATTCCTGTCGCAGATATTTGTGATTATGTAGGAGTGGGGAATCGGACGTACTTCCACGCAATGTTCAAAAAGGCAACGGGACAAACACCTATCGCCTACCGTCACTCCTTCCACACGGAGAATCCACGTCATGAATAAGTGACGATTTCATACAGCTGCTGCAATAGCAGGTCAGTATTTTGATAACGCTTTCTCTCAGGTGTTGCTACAATAGGGATGAGAAATTCAGACCGAACAAAAACACATTCGAGAAGGAGCTGATTCTATGTCTCGTTTCAAAATTGCTTTTATCGGCGCAGGATCGATCGGATTTACGAGAGGGTTGCTGCGTGACCTGCTGTCGGTGCCGGAATTCGCGGATACGGAAGTTTCTTTTACCGACATTAACGAAAATAATCTTAGGATGGTTACAGAGCTGTGCCAACGAGATATCGATGAGAATGGACTTGCGATCCGTATCCATGCAACAACAGATCGCCGGGAAGCGCTGCAAGGCGCTAAATATGTGATCTGCACCATACGCGTCGGCGGCCTTGAAGCGTTCGCTACTGATATTGATATTCCGCTCAAATACGGCGTTGACCAATGCGTAGGCGATACATTGAGCGCGGGCGGCATTATGTACGGTCAGCGAGGCATCGCTGAAATGCTGAATATTTGCAGAGACATAAGGGAATGCGCTTCGGAGGATGTACTTCTTCTTAATTACGCGAATCCAATGGCAATGCTGACATGGGCTTGCAATAAGTACGGCGGTGTTCGGACAATAGGTCTATGTCATGGCGTGCAGGGCGGTCATAGGCAAATTGCTACGGCGTTCGGACTAGAGAAGAAGGACGTGGATATTATCTGCGCCGGCATTAACCACCAAACGTGGTATATCTCCGTCAAACATCGTGGAGAGGACTTGACCGGACAGATCCTGGAAGCGTTTGAGCGTCATGAGGATTTCAGCAGGACAGAGAAGGTACGAATCGATATGCTGCGGCGCTTTGGCTATTACAGCACAGAATCGAACGGGCATCTTAGCGAATATGTGCCATGGTATCGCAAGCGGACGGAGGAGATTCAAGAATGGATCGACCTTGGTTCGTGGATTAACGGAGAAACGGGAGGTTACTTGCGTGTCTGCACCGAAGGCCGCCACTGGTTCGAGACGGACTTTCCTAACTGGATGAAGGAGCCGGCCTATGTGTATGCGCAAGAGAAACGTGGCGAAGAGCATGGCTCTTACATTATCGAAAGTCTGGAGACAGGCCGTGTCTATCGCGGACACTTCAATGTCGTCAACAACGGCGTGATCACGAACTTGCCGAATGATGCCATTATTGAAGCGCCAGGCTACGTAGATCGTAACGGTATCTCCATGCCGCTAGTTGGAGAGCTGCCGCTTGGACCGGCTGCCGTGTGTAATGTCAGCATCTCGGTACAACGATTATCCGTAGAGGCTGCTATTCATGGCGATGATCAATTATTGCGTCAGGCCTTTATGATGGACCCGCTCGTCGGGGCTGTCTGTAACCCGAAGGAAATTTGGCAAATGGTAGATGAGATGCTTGTAGCGGGCGAGAAGTGGCTGCCGCAATATGGCGCTGCAATCGAAGCTGCGCGCGAGCGGCTGGAGCATGAACCTTTGCTGCCGACAAGTGATTATAAAGGCGCGGCGCGCCTCAAGGTTAAGACGATTGAGGAGATGCAGCAGGATCGTCAGGCAGCCAATCGTAATGCAGGCGAATCGGATAAGGGAAAAGACCGCGAGAAGACGGCGGCGGAACAAGAAGTTTAGTAAGAAGAGGTCTAGCCTTATTGGCTAGACCTCTATTGCTCTATTGCTCTATTGCATTATGCTTCGCGAGGCGCATACTTCAGCTCAATCGGAATCAGCTTGGCGTTAGGGGGACTCCACTTGGGAGGACCGTATTTCTTCATGTAACCCAGCACGTTTAACGAATCCAAAGCAGGCTGCTCCTCGTGCATCGTACGGAACAATTCCCAGCAAGCGACGACATCGTTAAGCGCTCGGTGTCCGCCGATAAGCGGAATGCCGTAACGACTGCACATGTCTCCTAATGTGTGGGGATAATCATGTCGTTCTCTGCTAATGGTTAACGTATCGATGAAGTCATTATGAAACGACCGGCCAGCGATCCTCATCAGCGAATGATGCAGGAAGGCAAGGTCAAACTGAGCGTTGTGAGCGATAAGAATATGATCGCCGAGCATCCTATTGAGGATGCGGAAGGCGGTATCTTCGTCCATCCCGCAAGCGGTCATGTCGTCGGTGATACCGGTTAATTCCGTTATTTTGGGAGCCAATTTGCCGTCGTATTTCACTAAAGTGCTGAACTCGCTTGCGACCACGCCGCCGACGACGCGTATGGCAGCCATCTCGATGACACGATCCTGCTTGGGATCCAGCCCGCTTGTCTCGAAGTCGAACACCGTGAAGGTATGATGTTGGATAGTACTCATTAAAATCACCGCTTTATGATTTGTCGTGTTTCTGTTGCTATACCCTTTATATTCTACGCCGAACCGCGATCCCCTGCCTGAAAATGCGAGTTATGCGTGCACCACTCCTTCGTGATCCCTAATTTTCCCTTCCAATACGGTTCCGATATGGTTAAACTAAATGTAAAGGTTAACGGATGCAAGCTGCGAAATGCTGCGAGGGGGAACAATGGATGCGATGGCCGGATTGGTCGAGTGTACAGAACATGTTTAAAGGAGGGGCGCTTCCGGAGGAGAGACGATTAAGCAAGGATGCAGTAACAGCACTTATCATCCATAGCTGCTTCCAATTCGGAGCTTCCATGTCCGGATTGTTTCTTAACTTGTACCTGTGGCGCCTTACTCAGGATTTGAAGGTCAATGCGCTGTACAACTTAATCGTGTTCGCGATAACGCCAATCGCATTCGCAGTGGGCGGGTTAATTGCAAAGAAACGCGATCGGATGGTGACGTATCGAATCGGCATCGTCATGATCGCTTTGTTTTATTTGATGGTGATCTTGGCGCAGGAGCAGGTACCGCAATACTACATTTGGTTTGCATTGTTTAACGGTGTTGCAGCAGGGTTCTATTGGACTGGATATCTAGTGCTGCAATACGATGTGTCGACGGAAGCGAACCGCATTCGTTTCCTGGCGATCAATATGGTCATGTTTAATAGCGCGGGTCTTGCGGGACCGGCGCTTGCAGGCTTCGTCATTCAACAGAACGATGGATTGCGGGGGTACATCATCATCTTCACGCTGGCGTTTGTTATGTTCGTAATCGCAGCGGTGATCAGTTTCCGAATACCGATGGTTCAATCTCATCATAAAGCCTATTACCTTAAATTCATGGGACTCGTCATGCATCGCAACAAGCGCTGGCTGAAGGCGCTGTTCAGTTTTTTGATCCTTGGGCTGTTCCAGGGGCTGATGTTGTTTCTGCCCAATATATTGTTGTTCCAGGCTGTTGGACGGGAAGATTGGGTTGGATATTTAGGCGTATTTTTCTCATCTCTTACGGTGGCAACAGGTTTCGTTATTTCCCGTAAGGCACAGAAGGAGAATGTGAAGCAATACGTATTCTACTCCACTTCCGGTGTCGTCGTCGGAGCTGGATTGCTGCTTACCGGCGTAGAGCTATGGTCAGTCGTTCTGTTTATGATCCTATTCTCAATCTGCAATCCGCTTGCGATCAACACGCTCACTTCGTATTATTACAGGCTGATAGGAACGCTGCCGCTCAAAGGACAGCTCCGGATCGAATCGGTTGTGATGCGAGAGTTATTCTTGAATGTTGGCCGCGTGCTGTCCATCGGATTGCTGGTCTTGTTCGTTAAGGATCTGGAATCGGCTATGATGCCGGTTATTTTGTTCGTGATGGCGGTCCTGCAATATGTGCTGGTTATGCTCATTAGCGAGAAGACTGAGAACCTGAAGGATGGTCAGCCCTCCTGATTCCGATATTGCCGAGGCGTTAAACCAGTTAGACGTTTGAATACGGTATTAAAGGAATGGATGTCCTTATAGCCTATGGATTCCGCTATGGTCGCGATCTTGTACGAAGACTGCCGCAGCAGCTCCATACTGCGGCGGACGCGCACAGATTGCAGATATTTGAACCAGCTCTGTCCGGTATGCTGATGGAATAAACGCTGCAGATGCCGTTCGCTAAATCCGCTTTTGTCAGCTAAGTGGGTCAAGGTGAGCTCTTGCTGACAATGATCCGTCAAGTAGTACAACAAGTCTTGGAAAGCTGTTTCCTTTGGCTGCGTCACTTTGGGAGTTGGAGAGCTGCGGTCCATCGAACGAAATAGTTCAACCAAGAGCTGAAAGAGAAGCGCACGAAGCAAGTCCCCGGAGCCAGGCTGCGGCGAAGCGTATTGCTCGAACATGGCGATAAACAAATGATCGAAACGGTCGTTGCGGTCATGGGTGGAGTAATAGGGCAGTTCGCCGTCAGCCATTCGTTTGAAAAAGGCTTTGATCGCTTCTTCTGCCGCGAAATCAGATAGCTTGGGCAGTAGTCCAGGTGTCAACAGGCAGTTGGAAACGACGAGATGACGACTACTCGTAGATGTCGGGCGGAACACATGCGATAAGCCGATCGGTATAAAAAACATATCCCCCTGGCGCACTTTATGTACGGATTCCCCCACATGATGAAACCCCTCGCCTTCGACAATGTAGACAATTTCCAGGAAGTCATGATCATGAAATGGGGCGTCAAAGCTCTCTGCGCTACGATTGACGTAGATGAGCTCATCCCTGCGAAAATAATAATGCCCTCGATAGGTCTCAATCGGTTGTTTCACGCCAGCATTCCTCCAGATCTCGGATTAAAATTGTCCGTTATACCCCATAAATATGTCCATTATACCAGTAATCAAATGAAGGCGCTCTCTTATAATTAGAATTACATTCGGCTGCACGAACAATCGTGTGGTCATTCATTGGAGGGCGAACTATGATGCAGGTTAAAGGTGTCACATGTGAATATCAACAGAATCCGATTGGAATCGGGGAGCAACAGCCACGGATAAGTTGGAAGCTGGAAGCTGGGGATAAACGCGGCGTTCGCCAAACGGCATACCAAATTGAAGTGGCAGAAGATTCTCTGTTCGCTAATCGTTTATGGGAGACTGGCAAGGTTGTATCCGATCAGTCAGTGCATATCGAGATCAAGGACCTCGTTACCCGATCTTGTAAGCGTTATTACTATCGTGTTCGTGTATGGGACGGAGAGGGATCGCAGTCGGATTGGTCCGAAACGGCATATTGGGAAACGGGCAAATTCAAAGGCGACACCTGGCAAGCCGAATGGATTACGGCTCCGCTGGAGCAGCTGCCGATTGAAGCCGAACAAACGCCTCTGCTGCGCAAGACATTTAACCTGAAGGACTCGGTTAAACGTGCAAGAATTTATGCGACGGCGCTTGGCATGTACGAGCTGGAGCTCAATGGCAAACGAGTAGGCGATTCATATTTCTCTCCGGGCTGGACGAGTTACGAGCATACGCTGCAGACTCAGACATACGACGTAACAGAATGCCTTGCGACAGGCGACAATGCCATTGGGGCATGGCTCGGCAACGGCTGGTACAAAGGCTGTCTTGGTTGGAACAATCGCAGCGCGTTGTATGGCGATCGACTCTCTCTGCTTTTGGAGCTTCATGTCACGTATGACGATGACAGCATGGAGATCATCACCTCTGACGGTAGCTGGTCATCCTCGCCGGCTCCTATTAAGATGTCGGAGATTTATCATGGCGAAACGTATGACGCGAGACTGGAGCAACCTGGCTTTAGCACGTCATCGTTTATTCAAGATGACAAGTGGATACAGGTAGACACGCTGGTGCGCAGCTACGATATTCTCACGCCGCAGATCAACGAGCCTGTCCGCAAGACCGAAGTGGTCAAACCTGCCGGCTGGCTGACGACGCCAAGCGGCGAGACGGTTATCGACTTCGGTCAGAACCTAGTTGGATGGGTCAAATTTACCGTTAGTGGGGAGGCGGGCAGCGAGGTCTCGTTGTCGCATGCTGAAGTACTTGACGGTGACGGCAATTTCTATACGGCCAACTTGCGCAGCGCCAAACAAAAAATAACGTATACACTGAAAGGCGAAGGCGCGGAGACGTTCGAGCCGCGGTTCACCTTCCAAGGGTTCCGTTATATTAGGTTAGAAGGCTTCAAAGCGCCTTATGATCACGAAGCGTTCGAAGCGATTGTTCTGCATTCGGATATGACGGAGACGGGGGGCTTCTCTTGCTCCAATGACCTGATTAATCAGCTGCAAAGCAACATCCGTTGGGGTCTCAGGGGCAACTTCGTGGATGTGCCGACGGACTGCCCGCAGCGTGACGAGCGGCTTGGCTGGACCGGCGATGCGCAAATGTTTATTGGGACAGCTGTTTACCTCAACAATGTTGCACCGTTCTTTACGAAATGGTTAGGCGACCTAGCAGCAGATCAGCGCAGCGACGGAGCCGTACCGTTTGTCATTCCACATGTGCTGGACGATGGCTCTTACGCGTCGGCGGCTTGGGGAGACGCCGCCGTTATCATCCCATGGAACATCTATGCGAGCTACGGAGACAAGCGGATTCTGGAGCGTCAATACGAGAGCATGAAGGGATGGATTTCCTACATGCGTGCGCAAGGAGACAACCCGTATTTGTGGAACACGGGCTTCCACTTCGGCGATTGGCTGGGTCTTGACGCGAAGTCGGGAGACTATGTCGGAGCGACCGATCGCGATCTCATTGCATCGGCCTTCTATGCCTATTCGGTTACGCTTGTCCGCAAGTCTGCGGAGGTGCTTGGATACACCGAAGATGCGGCAGCGTACGCTGAGCTCGAAGCCAATGTCGTTGCGGCGTTCCGCCAAGAATTCGTGACGCCGGGCGGCAGGTTGTCTTCTTCCACGCAGACCGGCCACGTGCTGGCGCTAATGTTCGGCCTGCTCGATGCTCCGTCCGCTAAGCGGTCCGCCAGAAGACTGAAGGAGCTGCTGGAGAGCAGCAAACATCATCTCACTACCGGGTTCGTAGGAACGCCGTATATAAGCCATGTTCTCAGCGAGAACGGGATGCTGGACGAAGCTTATACGCTGCTCATGCAGCAGGATTATCCATCGTGGCTGTATCCGGTGACCAAAGGCGCAACCACGATTTGGGAGCACTGGGATGGCATCAAAGAGGACGGCAGCTTCTGGAGCACCGATATGAACTCCTTCAATCACTATGCGTATGGTGCCGTAGGCGACTGGCTCTATCGCACTGTTGCGGGTATTCAACCGGTGGAAGCTGAGCCGGGTTACAAGTCTATCGTGATCGCGCCGCAGCCGGGAGGCGGTCTTACGTATGCGGAAGGATCGCTAGAAACGATGTACGGTGAGGTGAAATCATCTTGGTCGATCGACAAGGATGGTATGATCCAGCTTGAAGTCGTAATCCCTGCCAATACGACAGCCGCCATCACGCTGCCTGGAGCAAGCGATTTAGCAGACGTTAGAGAAAGCGGTCACCCACTTAGCCAATCCGCTGGCATCGTCATTGAAGAAGGAACGAACGGACAAACCATTACAGCAGGTTCTGGATCTTACAGCTTCGTATACGAATATGCCGTGCAGAAGACGCCGGCGCTCTCATAATGAATTTATTGTTGCCAGCTCTTTCATCCGCGAACTATCGCGGTTCGAAAGGGCTTTTTCTTTTGCTCCGAAAAGTAGTGGCCTGTCAGCTAACATATGTAGTTACTATGGTGCAATCATATAGGGCGTGTGGTTGAGGGTCAGGAGTCCTGAATTCATAATGAAGACATGAGTTACGACAGACGCAGCTTGGCTGGCATTAGGGGGAGTGAAGGATGGAAAAAGCGGAAATCGCGGGTAAAGCGGGCGTTCTGCCTCAAAAAAAACCGGGACTACTCAAGAAGATGTACATGCAGCGAAATTTGCTGATTATGACGGTGCCATTCGTCGTTCTGGCGTTCGTCTTCTCGTATTTGCCGCTGTGGGGATGGGTACTGGCGTTCATGGATTACAAGGTGGGGCATGAGATTTGGTCGAGCGCCTTTATCGGATTCGAGAGATTCCAACGGCTGCTCGGGGACGATCAGTTCTATCACGTCTTGTGGAATACGCTTGCGATGGGTTTGCTTAGCTTGGCATCCGGCTTCGTCGGAGCCATCGGCTTGGCGCTTCTGCTGAACGAAGTAAGGCTAAAGCTGTTCAAACGGGTCGTGCAGACGATCACGTACATCCCGCATTTCGTATCTTGGGTCGTCATCGCCAATATCGTAATTTCGTTCCTTTCTCCAGACGGAGGAGTGATCAACGAATTGTTGATGAAGATGGGGCTTATTAACGAAAGCATCTACTTCATGTCCAAGGAAAGCTGGTTCTGGACGATCAATACGATCGCGAGCCTGTGGAAGGAACTTGGATGGAGCACCATCATTTACTTGGCTGTGCTGTCTAGCATTAATCCGGAGCAATACGAAGCGGCAGACGTGGACGGGGCTAGCCGTTATCACAAGATGTGGCATATCTCCATTCCGGGCATTATGCCGACGGCCATGCTGCTTCTGCTGCTCTCGATCGGCTGGATCATTCAAGGCGGGTTCGAGTCCCAGTTCCTGCTGGGCAATCCGATGGTCATCAGCAAGTCGGAGGTGCTGGACCTGTACGCGCTGCGTTATTCGACGCAAATCGGAGATTGGTCTTACGGAGTCGCGATTACAATGTTCCGCTCCATCGTCAGCGTCCTGTTGGTGCTTATGGCGAATTACCTGGCGAAATTAACGACGAGCAGCAGGCTCTTCTAGAAAGGAGATGACAAGATGATACAGAGCCGCGGATTCGGCGACTATCTCTTCAAGACGATCAACTATACGCTGCTTCTGCTCTTGACGGCGGCGACATTGTTTCCGTTCATCAACTTGCTGGCCGTATCCCTCAACGACCCGCTCGATACAGTCAAAGGCGGCATCTACCTGTGGCCGAGGGAGTGGACCTTCTCGAACTACATGTATACCTTCAACAACGAGAAGTTATTCGGAGCCGCGTTCCGCTCCGTGCTGCGGACGCTAATCGGTACCGGGCTTGGGTTAATGGCGACGGCAATGGTCGCTTACGCACTGAGCCGGCGAGAGTTCATGTTCCGCAAGGGGACAAACATCTTCCTTGTCATGACCTTGTATCTCAACGCAGGGTTGATTCCAGCTTACTTGCTTATTAAGGAAATCGGCTTGATGAACAATTTTGCAGTGTACATCCTGCCTGGACTGGTAAGCGCTTATAACATCATGATCATGCGCAGTTATTTCGAGGGATTGCCGGAAGGCGTGGTTGAATCGGCCAAGATCGACGGCGCGAGCGACTTCCAGACGCTCTTCCGGATCGTATTGCCGATGAGCATGCCAGTTGTCGCGACGATCACATTGTTTATCGCCGTGATGCATTGGAATTCCTGGTTCGATAACTATCTCTACACCTCGCGTTCGGCTCATCTCAGCTTGCTGCAGTTCGAGCTGCAGAAGGTGCTGCTAAGCTCTATCTCGCAGGTGTTTACGCAAGGAGACAGCTCATCTATGCGACAAGCCTTGGGCGCTTCGCCGCAATCGATCCGCTCGGCCATCACGATTGTCGTCACGCTGCCTATCTTGTTCGTGTATCCATTCCTGCAGCGTTATTTCGTCAAGGGAATTACGATGTCCGCCATCAAAGAATAACGCTTACAAGCCTAGTATTCGTGGTATCATAGGGAAAAACTCCCTTGATATAGATTCCAACAACAACGAAAAGAGGGTGTCAGAACAATGAAAAAAAACAAGTCAATCCTGTCTCTCGCGAGCATGGTGCTTGTAGCCGGACTTATCGCCGGATGTTCCGGCAATAACGAAGGAAGCAACAAGCCTGAGCCAACAGCCGGCAATCAAGGGACGACGAACGAAGGCAAAGAAACGGACGCGCCGGACCTCAGCCCGGTTACGTACTCCATCAGCACGACAGACGACAAGCTGAACTGGGACGCTCCGATTACCAATGAATTGACCAATCGTACGGGCGTCTCGCTCAAATACGATGTCGTCGTGGGCGACCAATTCCAGAAGTGGGATCTGTGGCTCGCCGGCGGAGACTACCCGGACATTGTCGTCATGGATACAGCACATATTCAAAAGTACGCCGAAGCTGGCGCGATCATCCCGCTTAACGATCTGATCGATCAATACGGTCCAAATATCAAAGAGAAGTTCGGCAAGTTCTACAACCTGCTCAAAGACAAAGACGGCAATATTACCTCCTTATACAACGTCAACCTGAGCGAGGAGCCGGCAGCCGACGCTGCAGCATCCTTCGTGGTACAGATGGAAGTGCTGAAGGCTGCAGGCTATCCGGAAATAAAAACGTTCGATCAGCTGTACGAGGTCATCAAAAACTACGCGGATCAAAATCCGAAAATCGACGGTCAAGACACAATCGGCTACTCTGCGGCCATGAATGGCTGGACGGTCAACATCGAATTCAACAACCCGATCATCAGCGGGCTGGGGCTGCCGGATCATGGCAACTTCCGAATCGACGGCAGCAATCAAGTGACGTATAACCCGGTCACGAACGAAGCCAAACAATACTATTCGTTCTTGAACAAAATGTACAACGATGGATTGCTCGACAAAGAATCGTTCTCGCTGGATTACGACGGCATACGCGCCAAGATGGCTCAAGGACGGGTGCTTGCAGCCTACGCGCCGAAGTGGTTCGTGGACGAGCCTAACAACCTGCTTAAAGCCGAAGGCAAAAACAATCGCATGTATGCGCACTTGCCCATCTATTTCGATGGCGTAACGGAAGATCGTTCCAATGCGGGAACTCCGACGGGAGCCGGCAGCTTCCAATGGGCAATCACGACCAAAGCCAAAAATCCGGAAAGAATCATTCAGTTCATCGATTATTTGTTTACGGACGAAGGTCAAATCTTGACGCACTGGGGTCTTGAAGGCACACATTACGACGTCGTGGACGGCAAACGAACGGTCAAGCCGGAGCTCGTTGAGCGCCGCATTACGGATCCGTTGACCAACTACCAAGAAGGCTTCTACAGTCCGGAAGGAACGCAAATCAACTGGTTTACGTTCGGCGTCGGCGCGAAGCTGGGAGACGGCGATTATGCGACGCATCTGACCAAAGAATCAGTGATCAGCAATTACGATCCAATGACGAAGGAAGTACTTGCCGCGTACGGCAAAGAAACATGGGCGGACTTCCTGCCGAAATCGCAATACGTGCCTGGTTTCCTATGGCAGCTTAGCCCGCCGCAAGAAGCGGCCGTTCAGATTCAGAAGATTGAGGATACCTGGAAGCAACTGTTGCCTAAGATCATTCTGACGAAATCGGCGGAAGAGTTCGAGAAAGAATGGAATTCCATGCTCGAAACAATCGAGAAAGATGGATTGAAAGAAATGGAAGCCGCTTATACGAAAGTATGGCAAGAATTCGTAGCGAAATATGATGCGGCGGTAGCGGAATAACAAAGTGATAGCCAAGGCTCCTGAAGTCCGGCAACACCGGCCTTTGGGGGCCTTCTTCCTCTTAATGGGAGGCAGGATACCAGAGCATGGAAGAAAATAGATAACCATTCATCATGAGTCGTTAGGGGCGCTGAGGCTTGAAGATCAGGACCAAATTTTTTGTAACGAACATGCTCATAGTCCTCCTCTTGCTCGGTTCGTTATCTTATGTCTGGGTGGAGCGAAGCACGGATTTGATCATGGGCAGCATTGCCGAGAATGCCGAGCTGTCGTTATCTCAAGTAAGCGCGAACGTAGGCGACAAGCTGCTTTCCTACGAGGAAATCGTGAACACGTTGTACTCAGATAATACGCTGCAGAAGGAATTTATGCAGCATTACGATGATTTGAGGGAAGCCTACGATATTTATTTCAACAAGCAGCTCCCTTTCGAGCGGGCGATCCTGACGACTAAGGATGTTTATCGCATCGATATTTTTACCGACAATCCGACGTACGTGTTCTCCAATGTCCGGTTGATCGACGAGACGGTGGAGCAAAGCGACTGGTACAAACAAGTGCTCGAGAGTCCGTCGGGCAGCGTATGGACTCGCCCATACCGGAGCATCACGAATCAGACGCAAGTGTTCAGCATTAAGAAGAGGTTGAACAATCTGGTCAAAGATGCGAAGCTGTTCGTCTCCGTCGAGCTCCACATCCGCGTGTTATATGACCTCATCCAGGAGGAGAGCAAGGGAAAACGATATATTATCGCGCTCAAAGACGGCACCGTGCTGGTCGACAGCTCGCCCGGCAGACGAATCTCAAGCTTGGAAGAGCTGTCGTTCCATGAAGAGCTTCCCAAGAAGCCAGAAGGAAGCCGGATCTACGAAGAAGACGGACATTCGTATATGGTTCTTCATAATACGTTAAACGAAAGAGCGACGATAAGCGGCATCCAGGTTATCAGTTTCGTGCCGCTTGACGAGGTTATGCCCAAAGTCCAGGAAATGCGCAATTTGGCAATCGTATTGTTCGCGGGAACCTGCGCGATTTCTGCCATCGTCATCTATTTGTTCTCGATCGGGTTGACGCGGCGGATATCCGAGCTGTCGCGTTTGATGAGACGGGTAGATAAGGATGGCTTCCAGACGAGCGTGGACGTGCGAGGCAATGACGAAATCAGCGTGCTCGGGCAAATGTTCAACCAGATGGTAGGACGGATCGGACAATTAATCAAGGAAGTCTATCAATCAGAGATCGATCGCAAGGAGCTAGCGCTGCGGACGAAGGAAGTGGAGCTGTACGCGCTTCAGACACAGATCAACCCTCACTTCCTGTTCAACGTGCTGAACATGATAAGGGGCAAGCTGCTCATTAGCGGGGATCGGGATACGGCGAAGGCGGTCGGCCTGCTTGCCAAGTCGTTCCGGATGATGCTGCGCGGCGGCGGGCAGAGCATCGAACTGTCGCAAGAAATCGAGTTCATTACGAATTATTTGCTGCTCCAGCAGTATCGTTACGGCGAGAAGCTGAAATACGACATTTCGTTCCATGACGAAGACTTATTGATTGCCATTCCAAGGTTATGTCTGCAGCCGCTAGTCGAGAATGCGATCTCGCACGGCATTGAGCTCAAAGAAGGGCCATCCTGCATCTCGGTGCGGGGGGAGCGTACCGCGGAGGGATTGCTTATACGCGTCGAGGACGACGGACTCGGAATACCGGCGCAGAAGCTGGTCGAAATTCGTGAATGGTTTGCGAACCAGCCTCCGCTGACGCAGGAGAAGCATATCGGGCTTCGGAACGTGGATCAACGCCTTAAGCATCTGTACGGCGAAGGAAGCGGGTTATCGATCGATAGCAAGGAAGGCAAAGGGACTGTGGTAACAATGACCATTCCGGTATTGTCCGGACAGAGAGGTGAACGAGATGCATGATGTATTGATCGTGGATGATGAATCCATTGCAAGAGCATCTCTTACGTATTTGATCGACTGGGAGCAGCAGGGGTTCGTTATAACTGCGGAAGCGAGCAATGGCCAACAAGCGCTGCAATTAATAAGCGAACGGTATTTCTCTTTGGTCGTCACCGATGTACGGATGCCGGTCATGGATGGTCTTGCGTTTATCGCCGAGCTTCGCAAGTTCTCCGACGTGCCCGTCATTATCTTAAGCGGTTATGAGGATTTCGAATATGCAAGACAAGGCATTAAGATGGGCGTTCAGGATTATTTGCTCAAGCCGGTGGACGAAGATGATCTAATCGAGGTCTTGAAGCGGATCGAAGGGCAGCTGGAGCAACGATACTTAAAGGGGAGACAGCTCGATCGCGGGTTGTCCGTGCTGCAAGAGCAATTTCTGCGCAAGTGGACAAGTGGCGGTTTGAAGACCGGCAAGGAGTTCGATGAGCAATCCAAGCTGGTCGAATGGACTTCGCCGGAAGGAAAATACGGATGTTTAATCGTCGAGTTGGATCGCGTGACGCGGGATGACAATGCTTGGTCTCCAGAAGAGGATGAACTAAGGAAGTTTTCTGTTCGCAACATCATAACTGAGATCGCGGGCAAGGACTGCCATGCGTTCGAGCTGACGGAGGATCGGCTTGGCTTATTATGTATAATAAGCGGCGATAGCGAAGCGGAATCCGCGTGGATGGCGCTTGCCAGCCATCTATCGGGGGCTGTGGCCAGCTACGGCAAACAAACGGTAAGCATCGGCGTGGGCAGTATCGTCGATACTGCCGAACAAGTCCCTGCCTCTCTCACGGCTGCAGAACAGGCGCTGGACGGGAAGTTTCTGATGGGCAGAGCATCGATCTTGACGACAAACACCTTCGAATCCTCTCTCGCCGATCTTGCACCTATGAGGTTTCTTGGGGCGGAACTGCTCGATGTGATCCGAACTTACCGGACATCTCAGCTTTCGAGTGTATTGAAGCGCATCTGGGAGGGGTTACGAGAAGGCTATGTACCGCAGGCCAAAGTCAAATCGTTTGTGTTGGAGTTGCTGCTTCAGCTGTTCCGGATGCTTAAGGAAGCTGGAGCGGACGAGGACAGCGTATTCGATCACGAATACGGCGATTATGATTTTGTCATGAAATCCAAGTCGATGGAAGAGCTGCTCGTCTTCATGGAACGCAAATGTGAAGAAGCGGCGGCATTGCTGCTGCGATTTAAAGAAGTGCATCCGAATCAGAGCATTGAAGAGATTAAGGCTTTGGTCGCCGAACATTATGGCAGCAATATCAGTCTTAGAAGTATAGCGAGAGAGATGTATATGAATCCTGCTTATCTGGGTCAGCTGTTCAAGTCGCATGTCGATATGACCTTTAATGACTATCTCCTTAAGGTACGAATGGATAAAGCGATCGAGCTTTTGCTCCGCACAGATAAAAAGGTATACGAAATTGCCGGGGAAGTTGGCTACAAGCAGCTGGACTGGTTCTACAAACGATTTAAGGCCTATACCGGCATCAGCGCCGGCGAATATCGGGCTACTATACAATAATGAAAGTAGGGAACGAAATGGAATTTGGCGCCTGTTATTATCCGGAACACTGGCCGGAGGAGAGATGGCCGGAGGATGCCCGCATGATGCGGGAAGCTGGATTTACGATGGTACGCCTTGCGGAATTCGCTTGGTCGAAATTCGAACGCAGAGAAGGAGATTACGACTTCGACTGGCTGGATCGCAGTCTTGAGATCTTGTCGTCGAACGGCATTCGGGCCACTCTCGGCACGCCGACGGCGACGCCGCCCAAGTGGTTGATGGACAAACATCCGGATATCTATATGAAGGATTATTACGGTCGCGTGAGAGGGTACGGTAATCGCCGTCATTATTGCTACAACAACGAAACGTACCATGGCTACGTGGCGGGGATCGTGGAACGGATGGCGAACCACTTCGCGAACAACAAAGCCGTAGCCGCCTGGCAGATCGACAACGAGTTCGGCTGCAATGAAACGACCCGCTGCTATTGCGAGAATTGCCGCGATGGATTCCGGCTATGGCTGAGCGAGAAATACGGAAATATCGATGCGCTGAATGAAAGCTGGGGAACGGTGTTCTGGAGTCATATCTACAACGATTTCTCGGAAGTCGAATTGCCTGGGTATACCGTATTTCAGCTGCATAATCCCGGTCATGCATTGGATTATCGCAGATTCGCTTCCGATTCAGTAAAGCGCTTTCAAAAACTTCAAGTCGATATTTTGCGGAAGATTGTACCCCATCATGCAATCACGCATAACTTCATGGGCGCATTCAATGAAGTCGATCAATATGAGCTGGCTGATGATTTGGATTTTGTTTCCTACGATAATTATCCGAATCTGCACTTCGCCAAGGAAGCGGATCCGGCATTTGCTGCCCTGCAGCATGACCTGACGCGCAGCCTGAAGGGAAAGGGCTTTTGGGTGATGGAGCATCAGAGCGGGCAGCCTGGAGGCAATATTATGTTTGCGACACCAAAGCCAGGCGAGCTGCGAAGATGGACCTATCAATCGGTGGCTCACGGCGCAAATGGCATCTTGTACTTCCGCTGGAGGGGCTGCTTGTTCGGGGCGGAGCAATATTGGCACGGGATTCTGAACCATGACGGCAAGCCCGGCAGGAAATACGCCGAAACCAAGCAGGTTGGGTCGGAGCTTGCGCGATTGGCTCCAGTGTTTGACACGTCCATTCATAAGGCGAAGGCGGCGGTGGTACGTTCTTACGACATCGAATGGGTATTCGATATCCAGCCGCATATGCTCGATTACAGTTACATGAAACATCTCACGACCTATTACCGCTCTCTATACGAGCGGCATATCGCGGTTGACATCGTATCTCCCGACGCCGATTTGTCCGCTTATTCGCTGGTTGTGCTGCCGAATTTTATAATGGCGGAGCAGGCTGTGGCGAACAAGATCGATCGTTTCGTGAGAGATGGCGGAACAGTGGTCATGGATTTCCGGGCCGGAGCGAAAGAATGGAACAATCGGATGGAAGACTTGACGCTGCCAGGCAAATTCGCGGAGATGCTGGGCATCTCGATCAGCGATTACGGCATTATCGGAAAGGGCGAACAAACAAAGGTGAGGTATGACGGAGAAGATGAAACGAAATATTCCGCCTCGACTTGGTACGATGTCGTGAAGGCAGAAACGGCGGAAGCATTAGCTGTCTACGAAGGAGATTATTATGAGGGGAGCGCGGCTGTGACCCGCCATGCACATGGACAAGGAGCAGCTTATTATGTCGGAACGGAGCCAGATTCGGAATTGCTCAGTCGTATAATGGATCGAGTGTGCGAAGACGCGGGGTTGTATACCGCGCTGCCGATTCGCACGGGAGAGAAGACGGAGGTTGTGATTCGGGAGGGCGAGGATAACCTGTATTACATCGTCATTAACCACAGGGATGCCGCGACGACAATTCAAATCGAAGAGGAGCTTCAGGAATTGCTGACGGACCGAATCTTGCTCGGAGATATTGTGTTAGAAGGCAATGGCGTCATGATTCTATCGAAACTGAAGGGGGCGATTGTATGAACCTAGGAGTCGCTTATTACCCGGAGCATCACCGAGCGGATGAGTGGCCCGCCGATTACGAGAAAATACGCTCAGCGGGAATCAAACGCATTCGTATCGCCGAATTCGCTTGGGCGGCCATGGAACCGCGAGAAGCAGAATACCAGTGGGACTGGCTCGACGAATCGATCACGCTAGCGGCTGAATTCGGCCTCGAGGTCGTATTATGCACGCCGACGGCTTGCCCGCCGGTCTGGCTGGCGGAGCGTTACCCGGATATCCTGCCGGTTCACCACAGCGGTCACACAGTCGGCTTTGGCGCGCGTCAACACCGCTCGTACCATTCGCCCAATTATCTGGCCCACTCCGACCGTATCGTGCTCGCGATGGCACGGCGTTACGGAAGCCATCCCAATGTTGTAGCCTGGCAGCTCGATAACGAGTTCGGCGGCGAAACCAAATTCGATTATGGGGACTGTTCCCGCCAAGCCTTTCATGCCTATCTTGCCGCACGGTATGGTAGTATTGATGCGCTGAACGACAAGTGGGGTACGATGTTCTGGTCACAGCGCTACGAGCGCTATGACCAGATTCCCCTGCCCGCGCCGATCCAGAGCGACGTCATGATGTGGCATCATCCCAGCTTGGAGCTGGAATTCGCGAATTTCTCATCCGAGGGCATCGTCGCTTATGCAAGACGGCAGGCTAAGCTGCTTCGGGAATTCATTGGCGATAGGCCGATCACGACCAACGCCTTTATGTTCCGCTGGGGCGACAGCGTCGACTGGAGCGAGCTGTTCTCGGAGCTGGATGTCGTCGGAATGGATATCTATAGCGACAAGCCGCATGAAATCGCCTTCTACTGCGATGCTTGCAGAGGAGTGAAGGAGCGCTCGTTCTGGATGATGGAGTATGGCACGTCGTCGCCCAAGCTTGGCGATGAGATGGCGGATATTGCGTCGAGAGGCTGCGAGAGCTTCTACCTGTTCAAGTTGAAGCCGTTTCCTTGGGGGCAAGAGCAGGGCAGAGGCCAGGCGGAGCTGCTCACGATCACAGGAGAGCCGTCGCCGGCTTATCAGGAAGTACAGCGTTATGCCGAACAATCGGCGAATGTAGGCGAAGCTGCTCCGTCGAGCGAGACGGCGCCTGCTGGAGATAATGGAACCAAGACGAAGGATCGTGTGGCGCTCTATTACGATTTCACGAGCTCGTGGAGCTACAGAGTGGCCGTGGCAGATCGGCGCAAATACGCGGATTATGTCGTAGATGAAGTGTACCAGGCGTTGTACAAAAGTGATGTTGAGGTCAACGTCATCTTCCGGGCAGACCAGCTGACGGATCATAAAGCGGTCATTCTGCCCCTACATGTGATCCATGATAAGGGGTTAGAAGCGAGATTGATAGACTATGTCAAAGATGGTGGCATCGTGATCGCGACCGAAGATCTGTTCCGCAAGGACGAAGCCAATGTATTCTTGACCGAGCCGCCTTCTATCTTCTCCGAGGTATTTGGTCTGGAAGGGAACAACTTCGTTTCCGATATCGTGAAGGAATCCGGTACGGTGATGGCCTCGGTCCAGCATGACGGCGGGGGAGAAGCGTTCCTCGTCAAGAGGGAATCGGATCTTGCGCAATGGTCCGAATTGCTGCAAAAGGTGTTGAAATAGCCGTCAAATCAACCTTTTCTATACTTTGATAGGTCAACGCATTAAGTTCGTACGGTTGCGGGAAGACGCTTATCTGCCGACAATGAAGCTAGGATCAGGTTATGGTCCTAGCTTCACCTATTAAAGGAGGATGATGAAGGAATGGTCAATCGGATTCAAAGAATGGCGATGCTGTTATGCTTGAGCTTGTGCATCGCCGCAGGGATGCTTCCGCTCGGTATAACGGTTAATCCCGCTGAGGCGCATGCGGCCACCGCGTTCTCGGACGTGACCGTCAATACGACGACGCCGGCCATGTACGACAAGTACGAGATCAGCTTCAACTTAAGCGAGACTTACGATAATCCGTTCGATCCCGAGGAGGTCAACGTATATGCAACGTTCAGCAAGCCAGGCGGCGGAACGGAGGTCGTTCCCGGCTTTTACAAATCGAATTCTTCGCCGCATTGGGCGGTCCGATATTCGCCTAGACTAGCCGGCGCGCATAACGTCGTCCTTCGGGTAGTGGACGCGAGCGGCATCGGCCAATCACAAATGTATGCGTTTACAGCGGGAGGCCCCGGCCAAAACCGCGGATTCATGGACGTCGAGGGCGATCGATTCGTCGACAGCTATGGCTCCCAGATTACGCTGATCGGTACCAACTTCGCTTGGAATAATCCCAATCCGGATGCGGTCATCGACGAGATTCCGAACCTGAAGCCGGCCAAGATGAACCTGCTTCGCGTATGGTATTCCTGCTGGTGGAGCAGCTTGGCGCCGGAATGGGGACCGGTCGTCGCCCATGAAGCCGGTCTGACGACGACGTACGAAGGCATCGGCCGTTACCAGCTCGACAATCAGCAGCGCATGGACGAGATGCTGGAAGCGGCGGAGGACAACGACGTATACATCATGCTCACGATGAACAGCTTCGGCGACATGTACTACCAGTGGAGCGTCAACGCCTACAACACCGCGAACGGCGGCCCGTCCACGTATTCGGAGAATAATACGAACTTCTGGACTCACCCGGATGCGATCGGCTATCAGAAGAAGCTGCTTCGCTACATGTTCGCCAGATTCGGCTACAGCCGCGCGTTAGGCATGCTGGAATACTGGAACGAGCTGGATAACCGCGTCGACACGACGGCGGCTAACCGTGCGGCATGGCATGCCGAAGTAGACAGCTATTGGAAGAGCCTCGACTTCTACAACCACCCGACGACAACGAGCTTTGCCTGGAAGGATCACGCGAATTCCGGTCAAACGAGCTGGGAAAACCTGACGATGCTCGACGTCACGAATGTTCACCGATACGACGACAGTGCTGGCGTCGTGGACGCTTGGGCGCAGCAAATCAACAATCTGCGCACGATCGGCGGCAACAAACCGGCATTTATCGGCGAGGTAGGCAGAACGCACAACGATCAAACGACGGATCCCGTCATCGCCAATTACATGCACAACGCGTTGTGGGCGCCGATCTTCCGGGCGGGCGCGGCGGGCGGAAGCTTGTGGTGGATCTTCGAGAACGGCTTCGAGCTGCCTCCGTCGTTCAAAGCGATTCATACGCGGCTCGCGGATTTCGTGCAGCCCGAAGAAGACCATTTGATCGACTTGCCCCACGCGGATTACGGCACACAATCGAACGGAACGAAGGCAGGCGGCTTCAACGACGGCTCGAGGGCCCTGCTCTGGATCAACGATCCGCAAGGCAACCACACCGTCGCAAGTCCGAGAACGGTAAGCGGCATGTCGCTGTCGGTTCCCATGGACAACGGCTATTATGATGTTTCTTTCTATAACACGTATACAGGTACTTACGGCGCGGTGCAATCCGTGCAGGCGACGGGCGGAACGCTGACTTTGTCCGTACCTTCCTTCACGCGCGACATCGCGGTCAATATCAAATGCGAGAACTGCGATGCTCCAGATACGACGGCTCCTTCCGTTCCGACGGGACTGACCTCGCAGGACGTTACGGATACTAGCGTTCAACTGGTATGGACGCCGTCTACGGATAACGTTCGCGTAAGCAACTACGACGTGTACAGGAACGGTACGCTGATCGGCTCCACGGGCGGCGCGACCAGCTACAACGCCACGGGATTAACGCCTAATACGTCCTATTCGTTTACAGTTCGGGCGAAGGATTCGGCAGGCAACGCATCGGCTTTGTCCAGCACTTATTCGGTTACGACCGACCCGCTTGACACGACGGCCCCGACGGCTCCGACGAGCTTGACGTCGCCGTCCAAGCTGGATATCTCCGTCACCTTGTCGTGGGGGGCTTCCACCGACGATACGGACGTGACGGGTTACGATATCTACCGCAACGGCACGCTTGTCGGCTCCGTCTTAGGCAACGCGACGACTTACGTGGATACGGGACTCGTGGCGGAGACGGCATACTCGTATTACGTGAAGGCGCGAGACGCGCGGGGCAACGCTTCCGCCGCAAGCAATACGATCAGCGTAACGACGTTGCCTCACATCGAATTGAACCGGCTGCTGAACCCCGGCTTCGAGGGCGGGGGAGGCAAACCGAACAGCTGGGTATGCGAGAACGATTATTTCTGTTACCGCGATACGGCCGTGAAACGCACGGGCGCCGCGTCCATGCGGATGAGCGGCGACACCGGGCCATGGCTGGGCTTCTATCAGGACGTAACGGCCGCGCCGGGCGAAACCTTTACTTTTGACGGTTACATGAACATGTCGTCCAACAGCGGCACGACGGTCGAAGTACGTCTTCGTTTCCTGGACGGCTCGAATTCGGTCATCCAAGACAATCTATTGTCGACGCATACCGGAACGCCTGCCGGCTTCCTTGGAATCGGGGGCTCCAAGGTGGCTCCGACCGGTACGGCAGCAGCGCGGGTATATATCTACCTCAAAGACTTGCGAGGTGCGATCTACTTTGACGACTTCACGTTGACTGGCGGCAGCGGCGGCGGACCGGTAACGGATACGACTGCTCCTACGGCGCCGACCGGCTTGACGTCCCCGTCGATAACGACGACGACGGTCAACCTAAGCTGGAACGCTTCGACGGACAACGTCGGCGTAACGGGCTACGACGTATACAAGGACGGGGTCTTGGCCGGCTCCGTATCAGGTTCGACGACTGCGTATTCGGCAACCGGGCTTACGGCCAACACGGCCTACAGCTTCACCGTGAAAGCGAAGGATGCCGCGGGCAACGCGTCGGCCGCAAGCTCGGCGTTGTCGGTGACGACGCAAGCCGCGCCGGATACGACGGCTCCCACGGCGCCGACCGGCTTGACGTCCCCGTCGAAAACGACGACGACGGTTAACCTAAGCTGGACCGCTTCGACGGACAACGTGGGCGTAACGGGCTACGACGTGTATAAGGACGGCGTGTTGGCCGGTTCCGTATCGGGTTCGACTACTTCGTATTCGGCAACGGGACTTACGGCTAATACAGCCTACAGCTTCACCGTAAAAGCGAAGGACGCCGCAGGCAACGCGTCGGCCGCAAGCTCGGCGCTTTCCGTCACGACTCTCTCCTCCGGCGGCGGAGGTTCGAATTTGCTGGTCAACGGCGGGTTCGAGACGCTGGGCGGCAATAGCAAACCAAGCACTTGGGTATGCGAGCAGGACTACTACTGCTATACCGATACGAGCGTGAAACGTTCAGGAGACCGTTCCTTGCGCATTGACGGCAACTCGGGCCCATGGTTCGCGGTTTACCAAAGCGTAGCCGGATCCGCGGCAACGTCGTATACGCTGGACGGATACGTGAACATCGCGAGCAACAACAACACGAAGATGGATATCAAAGTCCAGTTCCTTGACGGCTCAGGTTCCGTATTGACGGAGCATACGGCATTGTCGGTCAACGGCACGACGACATCGGGCTTCGTTAACGTGAACGGCACGTATACGGCGCCTGCCAACACGTCTTCAGTACGCGTGCACATCTATTACAAAGATATGAGAGCCGTTATGTATGTGGATGATTTTTCATTGACGGCCAACTAAATCATTTTTGCTTTTACCCCCACAGGAAATGCCACAATAGGCGTTTTCTGTGGGGTTTGTTGGTTTTAGAGATTTTTTGCAAGAGTATGCAATGAAATCGAAAAAGTGGGGATAGTAAGCTAGGTAATATAAAACCCCGTTTAGAAAGGCTGTGTGCATACAAGTGGAGAACCAGTATCAAGATTCCGCAAGCAAAAGAAGAAGGCAACATCCCGGCATTCGTGCAGCAAAATACTTAAGCGTGGCCGTCATTACATTGGCGCTGATGTTCAGCTTGCCACATACGACGCTCGCGGTCGGTAAACGGGCGCAAGGACCAGATGTTTATGTCATTCAGGGCATGCTGAAGTCAATTGGCAGCTATGCAGGACCTATTGACGGCTACTATGGACCTCAGACTGTAAAAGGCGTGAAATATTATCAAAAAACGCATGGTCTGCCTATGACAGGCGCAGTGGATGGCAAAACCTTACAATCCATTACGTATTCGTATTCCTCTGCGAAAGCGGGTACGAAAGCACAAGCCAAATGGAAAGCGAAAGGAATCGGCTCCGGCGGCGGTGCAGGTAGCGGCGCAGGCGGTGGAGCTGGTGGCGGCGCAGGCGGTGGAGCTGGTGGCGGCGCAGGCGGCGGAGCTGGTGGCGGCGCAGGCGGTGGAGCTGGTGGCGGCGCAGGCGGCGGAGCTGGAGGCGGAGCTGGAGGCGGAGCTGGTGGTGGCGATGGTGGCGGCGCAGGCGGCGGAGCTGGTGGTGGCGCAGGCGGCGGAGCTGGTGGCGGCGCAGGCGGCGGAGCTGGTGGTGGCGCAGGCGGCGGAGCTGGTGGAGGCGCAGGCGGCGGAGCTGGTGGCGGCGCAGGCGGCGGAGCTGGTGGCGGCGCAGGCGGCGGAGGCGGCAAAGGAGATATGGGCGGCGGTACTGGCGGAACAGGCACAGGCGGCGGCAAAGGCAATATGGGCGGCGGTACTGGCGGAACAGGCACAGGCGGCGGCAAAGGCAATATGGGCGGCGGTACTGGCGGAATGGGCACAGGCGGCGGCAAAGGCAATATGGGCGGCGGCACTGGCGGAACAGGAACAGGCGGCGGCAAAGGCAATATGGGCGGCGGCACTGGCGGAGCCGGTACAGGCGGCGGCAAAGGCAATGTTGGCGGCGTAGACAGCAAGTCGAAAGGCCAACAATAATTTGTTTGTTACGGTGCATGCCTGAAGTTTGATTTTCAGATGGTGGAGAGAGACGGTGTTCAGGGTGAAATCCTGTTCACCGTCTTTCTATTTGATTGCCTCCGACCTGCGAAGGTGGTTGTTGTATCCAAAAAAGGGTAAACTATTTGAGAAGATTATATTGAAAATGAATGTTAAGCAAAGTTGGTGATGGGAGCATGGGGAGAAAAAACATTCGAAAACAAGCAAACTGGTTGCTCGCATTATCTGCGGCAGGCATATTGGCGGCGTTCCCGTTCCAGCACACGTTCGGCGGCGGATTATTGTTTGCCGCTTGCAGTGCAGCGATGATCGGCGGGCTCGCTGATTCCTTCGCGATCAGTGCATTGTTCGGCAACCCGTTGCTGATTAAATGGCCTGCGTGGATGGGGACTCATATTATCGCTCGCAACCGGGAGAGATTGATTGGCGAACTATCGGACATGGTAGAGAAGGAATTACTAACCGTCGAAACTATTCGGGAAACGTTAGAGGAGCTGAATCTGGCAGAGGTGGTTATTCGTTACTTGACGGAGCATGAAGGTTCCGATAAAACCAAGGAACTCGTAACCAGACTTGCAGCCGACATGCTGGGCAACGTTAACGCAGAGGAGCTTGCCCAAACGATTCAATCGTTCTTGAAGGATCGATCCGGCTCGATCCGAACGGCTGATCTGATCGCGGATGTGGCCGAATGGAGTGTGAAGCATGGTTATGACGACAGGGCAATTAGCTTCTTTGCGGGGCAACTCGCAAGATTGGCCGAGACGCCGCAATTCGGCGCCCTGATCGAGAAGTTCGCAGGTGCCGCAATCCGTTCTTACGAAGGAGATAAATTCAGAAGACGATTGGTAGACTTCACGGCAGGGCTAAATGCGCAAGCCATCAGTATGAAAGTACAAAGCTGGATCGTCGCGTTTCTTAAACAAATGGAAGAAGAGGATCATCCGCAGCGCACGGCCTTACGCGGCCGAATTGCTGAGCTCGTTGTACGGTTAAGAGAGGATCAGGAGCTTATTCGGAAGGTAGAAGCCGGTAAGGACAAGCTGCTGGAAACCGCTGGAGACAAACTCAAACTAGGTGAATTTCTTTCGGATCGTTTGACTTCCTTACAGATGAGCCTGCTCCAGATGGGCGAAGGGGAAAACATGTCTGTACCGCTTCAATGGCTGCGAAGTCAGTTGGATAAGTCGATTAATAGACTCGAGACGGATGAGGAGCTTCAATATGCCTTGGATGGCATGCTGAAGCGGGGATTACTCTCTTGGATTTCGCAGAAACATGCCATGATCGGCGTGATGATACGGGAGAAGTTGAGCTCATTCTCTGAGGCAGACCTCATCGATCTCGTGAAAGATAAAGCAGGCAAGGATTTGCAATATATTCGATTAAACGGCATGATTGTAGGCTCATTCGTTGGAGTTATTCTTTATTGCGCCACGTTCTGGATAGGAGGTGGACGGGTATGAGCATGAGGAAGAAGGCCAATGCAAGTTTGTTGCTGCTTGCTCTATTGTTCGTCGGCTCGGCTGTTGTCTATTACTTCTATCCGGATGCATGGTGGGCGAAGCTGCTGTTGTATACGGCAGAAGCGGGATTAGTTGGCGCGTTAGCCGATTTGTTCGCAGTGACCGTATTGTTCCGTCATCCGTTCGGCTGGCGCTGGGTTCCTCATACTGCAATCATCCCGCGCAATCGCGACAAGCTGGTCGACGGTGTGGCTTATATGGTAGAGGAGCAGCTGCTTAACAAAAATGTGATCCGGGACAAAATGATGCAATTCCGACTAGTCGAAGCGTTCATTTCTTGGGCGGACAGCCGTCCTGACGGCAAACGTTTGTCGGATCTAGGCTGGCAGCTTGCCAGCGGTTTTATAACCCGATTGGATGCGGAGGCAGCATCTGTTCTGTTGGACGGACACGCTAGACGCGCGTTAAGAGGCGTACAAATATCGTCTTATGCGGGTAAAGCGTTGCGCTGGATTGTGGATAGCGGCAATGTGCAGATTTGGTTAGGTTATATCGTCGATTATGCGGCCAAGTTGACCGCGGGCGAAGCGGTCAAGGATGCGATACGGGATATGCTCGCCAAGGAAAAACACAAATTTGTTAATGAAGGCGGCTCAATCGCCAGATGGTTTAAGCAGAAAATAATCGATTTCGCGGAATCGGCTGATGCTCTTAATCTGGACGAAGCTGCTGCTACCTTACATCGGGATTTGTCTCAGTTCATGGAGGAACTGAAGCGGCCGGATCATGAGCTTCGGATGCTGCTCGAAATGCAGCTTCGCGTATTATCTGATCGACTCTCTGACAGTGATGATGTCGCAGAAGCACTGGAGAGCTGGAAACGAGAGGTACTGGAGCAAATTTCATTGCAGCCGACCATTCATGGGTTGCTCAACACCATTCAACAACTGTTCATGGATGGAGCGGAGATGAAATATATTGATACGGGAGAAGGGGCGCTCCGCCAAGAGGATATTAAAGCTTGGTTCGTTAGTTTGTTAAACGGCTATTGGAATTGGTTCAAAGAGGACGAGGAGACCAAGGCTCGGCTGGAAACATATGCCCAGACATTTGTTAGAGGAGTAATCGAGACGGAATATAAGGTGATTGGACGGATCGTGCGCAAGACTTTGGGCACCTTTACGGAGGAGCGGTTAGTGGCGTTTATCGAGAGCAAAGTCGACACGGATCTTCAACGCATACGCCTTAATGGCGCGTTGATCGGCGCGGCAGTCGGAGCGATGATCTTTGTTATTCTCCATGGAGTGTATGCGCCGCTGCTCCAATTAATAGGGCTTTAGCCCGAACTGCAACATGAAGAAGGGGCGTCCCTCAGTCATTTATGACTTTTGGGACAGCCCCTATTACCCCCTTCAAGCGAGCCGTATAATGGCAGCTGTTATCTTTGGAACTCTTTGAATCGTGTACCTTGATAAGTAAGCTGCCCACGGTCACCTACGACAATAAGACCATATCGATCGCCTCTGAGTTGCAATTCCAAGCGAGTAGTATCATCTAATTGGAATGTCACATAATAATTCGTATTTGCACTGGAGTCCCCCGAACCACCCCATACCTCTGTTCTTTTATCTACTACCGTGACGGAGCGCGTATATACATCCGAAGCATTGTTTGATGTCCAAATTCGAATACCACGAATGAATACATAAAGAAATCCACCAACTACAAAGGTGAAAATTAAGCCTCCAAAAATCATGAAAAATAACGGTACTTCTCTTAAAAATCCGAAAAAACCAGGATCATTAGGGTATCTATTCATCGTTTCTCTCCTCGCTTAACTACCCAATTGTTCAAAACCCTCACGTCTATTACGCTTTCAAGATAAGGATAGTTGCGTTCTTCCTAATAAGGAGTAGGTCCTGTACGCTCAAATTAGGTCTTATCGTTCTGTATACCGCACAAATGGAATGGTATAGTTGGAAGAGAGTTACAGTTATAAGGGAAGGGATGTCATCTGCGCAGAGCTTTGACGAAATCATTTCATAAAGAATCAGGAGGGTACTTGTGAATTATATTGTTTGGAGTCTAATTGTCGTGATGCAAGTGACCATGTTAGCTTCCTCGACCTTAGCAGGGCAAGATGGTAAGGTGAACGCGGATATTCCGAAACAACCTGCAGCATTTGCTGCTGATGCGAAGCCGTCCTCGGAGACGCTCCCGGTAGGCGCTAATGAGGTGAATTATCAGGAGAATGCGCATGTCATCGATTTGAAGCGATGGGGGATCGCCAATAACGGCACGAAACCAGTCGAGACAACAAAGGGGATCAATCGGGCGCTCGCTTGGGCGCATAAGTCGGGTATTACGGCTATCACATTGCCGCCAGGGATTTATATGGTCGATAAGAATAGCCATATCGAGATGGTTCCCCATATGTTGTTTGAGCTATCCGACAAAGTTACGATTCAGAAAGAAACGAACAACAAAGAGAATTATGTGTTGATGAAAGTCGGCTTTGGCGATGACAACGTCACAATAAGAGGCGGAATTTATAAGGGTGACAAGGATACACATGACTATTCGAAGAAAGAGAGTCCGCATACACCGGGGACGCATGAAAGTGGGTATGGCATCAGCGTGGTAGGCGCTAGGAACTTAACAATCGAGAATGTGACTTCGACACACTTTACGGGTGATGGATTAGGGATAGGCGCGCATGGCACATTGGTTCGCGATTTGTATGAGAACAGTTTTGTATCAGGCGGCATCGACGATAAGGGGAAGTTTATAGCTAATGCCAATCAAATACGAACGACAAAGCCATTAAAGTTTGACCATGCCATCTTCAAAGATCGACGCGAGTTCGAGTTGGCTAATCCGATCAAGCTGAAGAGGACCTTTCACATCTACTTCTACACGAGCAAAAATGTATGGATTAGCAGTATACGAAACGTAAATGCTCGCGATATCCTTCAAATACCTGACGGGGCAAGCTATGCTCACCTCGTATTTGACCAGCCTTCCTTCAAGGATGCCTATATCGAGCAATGGAACCGGGCGCTAAGCGAGAACATCGTTGTTCAGGATTCTGAATTCGCATATAACCGTCGACAAGGCATTACCATTGGTGGTGCAGATGGCATATTGATTATGAACAATGAGCTGCATCATATGAAAGGCACAATGCCGCAATCCGGGATCGACGTTGAAGGCGGGTTTGGCGAGAATGGTAATCGCAATCTCAATATCATCATTAAGAATAACCAATTCCATAATAACGCTTCGTACGATGTAATCTTATATGATGGCAAGGATGCGATTATAGAAGGCAATCACTTGGCATCCAAGGGAGCGATTGGACTGGCTGTTTCTCCACCGTTTACAGGTGCGATTGTGAGGGACAATCATTTTGACGGATCGCGTATCATTGCCTACCATGATGTCACTTTCCTTAATAATCGACTGAACAATTCGTTCACGACACTGGAAGGTCCTCGTATTCATATTGATGGTATGGAAGTGACGGACGGGATCCTTAGCATTAACGCACAGACGGCATACGGCGTTACAGCCCAAAACGTAACGATCAAGGGCGAAAGCAAGAAAGCGGATGCGGGTCTAGTGCTGAATGGTAAGAAGGTCAACTTGTCGAACATTACGATCATCGGGGAATCCAAGCTTCGGACCGTTAGTGGAGCGGTGGAGCCGGGGAGTATGATTGAAGGGCTTAAGGTTATCGGCTACAACTCGACTTACGGTGTATCGCTGCCACCGGCTACATACAAAAATTGTACATTCGAAGGCGCTGAAGGAGCGACCACCGGTGCAATCGGCATGAGTATTGGGGGGAAATACGTATTCGATGGCTGCTCGTTCAAGGTGAGCCGGACGGCTATGCAAGGATTGATTGCTGATCATCCTAAACTTGATCTGACTGTACGCAATTCGAGCTTCCAGTCATTCGGCAATGGCTCGCCCATATCTGTACAGGCTGCCGCGAACGTGCTATTAGAAAATAATAAAATCATAGCCAATCAATTGACGAAAGAGAAGGTCGAGCTGATCAAGTTAAACGATTATTGGAAGCGTACGGAGAAACATGATATTTTGAAGGCTGTCATTAAAGGCAATACCATCACGTCTAACCTGGCATCCGTCGGTATCTCCACTGTCTATTCTGGTGTAGGCGCCCCCGCGTATTCGGTGACGAACAACAAGCTGGAAGGGGCTGTACTTGCGCTGAAAGATAATGATAAGACGAGCGACAACGAAATCATCGAGAGTGATTAACAAGGAATGATGGATAGGACTTCCTTCCGCGCCGCATACTAATTCGGTTACTTTGTAATCGGGAGTGAGATGCGGGATGATTATGAAATGGATGCTGGCTGCTTTGCTGCTGACAGGTGCTCCTGAAGCGGAGTCTGTTCATTTGGATATCGTTCATCAAGGCGAGTCTGTGCTGCGTATTAACAGATCGGACTACTATAACGATCTTGCAGGGATCCCGCTAATTGACGAGGACAAACTCGACAAACTTATGCAACGAGTTGCGGAGCTGGTAGAGACGGAACCGCGCAACGCTGTTCTTAACGGCGCGGGGGCAATCGTGCCTGAGCAGCCTGGGACTCAGTTGCATACCGTGGAATTCCGTAGTCGATTCTACGGCCATGTATTCGAAGGTGGACAGGAGGGACTGGAAGTACCGCTTAGAGCTGTATATCCTCGCGTTGACAGCGAAATTTTATCTAATATCAAACATCATGCCATTGGTTCGTACGCGACTTTCTACAATAGCCGTAATCACAACCGATCTTCTAATATCGCGTTGTCGGCGGCGGCGGTCAACAACGTTGTTGTTTTCCCTGGCGAACGATTTTCCTTTAACGAAACGGTAGGGATGCGAACGAAGGAAAAGGGGTACCTGCGAGCCCCTGTCATCGTGCGAGGCGAGTTATACGAGGATATCGGAGGAGGGATTTGTCAGGTTTCCTCTACGCTGTATAATGCGGTGGATCGAGCGGGACTCACAATCGTCGAACGATTCTCCCATAGCCGCAATGTTCACTATGTGCCAGCTGGTCGCGATGCGACCGTAAGCTGGTACGGTCCTGATTTCGTATTCACCAATCCATATAATCACCCTGTCTTGATTAGGGCTTTTGCCGGGCAAGGGACAATGAGCGTCGTGATCTATTCCTCGGATATGCTTGAAACGCAGCAGAGAGAAGTTCCCGGCGCATCTCGAACACTGCCCGAAGAAGTGCGAATCGAGGATCGTGGGGTTAGCGGCAAAGAGCATATGGAGCATATGGATAAACCTTAAAACGACAAGGGCTGCTCCGAGCAGCCCTTGTTTCAATTGGAGCGATCAAGGATTTATCGGCATGACTTCGATTTCCATCATGTAACCTTCGCCTTGCTGCTCGCGGAAAGTAGGTGTTATGGCGGAGTGAAACTCGCCATCGCCTTTGATCCGTACGGCCATTGGTACGGGAATGCCGCCTGGAGGCATGTAATGAGCAGTAACCTCATATTGGCCAATCGGCAGCGCCTTGATGCCTATGCCATCGTCCAACAGTGTCACGCGTTTGACGATCGTCTCACCATCCCTCCCATTAGGATGGGGCCCTATTGGCGAAAGTGTCAGAACTACATCGTCAGGAGAAAGCGGCTCACTGACGGGGGCCGATCCCTCTTCAAGCTCCATATAGACTGCTCCCATCAGCTCGATGACAGTCAAGTTTCGTATTCCGCCGGCGCTGGCGGATACGGGCTCCGAAGTATCCGACAGCAGCTTGCCTGTATACGTAATGCCGCTGTGAACCGACTCATAGGTTTCCGCAAGCTGCCACTTTTCATTGGCAGCCGGAAGCTCAATAGCGTAATATCCATATTCGTTGGATACAGCTTCCGCTTGAGCGTTCGTTGTATGGATTCCATGCGCTGTAACATGGAATCCGGATTCTCCATTGCCTTGCTCGTCCATCACGCGACCGACAATGGTTTGAGATACTGGAAGCAAGGGAATTGGCTCCGTTATTGAACCATCCGACACGCCAATTTTTAAGGCATTTGTTGTTGAAACATAAGTTTCCTCGTACCCGCTATGCTCCGATACGAACCGAAGCGGCACATACGTTTTGCCATCCAGAATGCGAGCGGGAACGTCTAGCGCCGTTTCCACTCCTCCAACGGTTGCGATGAAGCTGCCCGTCGGCAGCTCGATGACATATCCGTCCCGCTCACCGATTGCTGTCTGCTCCTCTACATCCCACTTTACCTGATACCCCAGTGCTTCGAACATGTCCCGAAACGGCACGAGTGTTCTCCCATCCAGCAATACCGGACCCGCTTCGCCGAACGATAAGCTTTGTCCGTTCACGAATACTTCCACTTGCTTGTCTGCCGAATAAGTAGCAGAGGGGAACAGAATCGCCGCCGCGAAGATGGAAGCTGCCAAAAACGTAAGCGTTTTCTTTTTGGGTAGACTGTACGTGTTCATACGCGTCACTCCTTGTTCGGTTATCGGCAATACGATATGCCGTCATTATACCGGACTCGCGAAGTCGAATGTTGTTGATTGATCATGTCGAATGCCGATAAGTTTCGGCAGCAAAGGCTAAGTATAACCGAATTATATAATTTGCCAGCCAAAATCTGCAAGACATGTTTCTTGATCATGCGTTAAACTATTAGATATGGATAATTGTAGAAGGTCGAAGCTAAGGATGGGGCTAGCTATCTTATAAAAGCGCCGCATGATTAAACCTGAAAGGGATGTTTATAAAATGGAAAATAAAGCGCGACTTGCGGTTATAGGCAGCATCAATATGGATCTTGTTGTTCACGTTCAGCGTCACCCGAAACCAGGTGAAACGATACACGGCTCCGATACTTTGTATAGTCCGGGCGGCAAAGGGGCAAATCAAGCGGTAGCAGGCGCGAGATCCGGAGCAGAGGTTACAATGCTTGGGGCGGTAGGCGGCGACTCTGCTGGACGCGACTTATTAACTTCGTTACAAACAAGCGACGTAAATACGGATACCATTATAAGCAAAGGTGGTTCTTCGGGACTTGCATATATTACGGTGGATGAAGCTGGAGAAAATAGTATCATACTGTCTTCGGGGGCCAATGGGAAGCTGACTCCAAGTGATCTTGAAGCGGCATGGCATCAGATTGAGAGCTGCTCGGCCGTCTTGCTCCAGAACGAAATTCCGATGGGGACGACGCTTGCGGCAATCTCCGAAGCATCGCGGACGGGGATGAGAGTTTATTGTAATCCAGCGCCTGCCGTCGCCCTTCCGAACGAAATATACAAGTATATTCATTGTCTGATCCTGAATGAGTCGGAGGCCGAATGGATTACGGGAGCAGAGCTTGGAGAAGGAGAAGAAGCCGAGGTGAAGATTGCGCGTGCGCTTGTAGAGGCAGGGGCCGAAAGCGTCGTATTGACGCTTGGCTCGAGAGGAGCGATCTATGCGGACCGAGCAGGGGGGCTGCAGCGCGTACAAGCCTATAAGGTGCAGCCGGTGGATACAACTGCTGCCGGTGACACGTTTATCGGAGCATTCGCCGCCGAACGGGAGAGCGGGGCCACGGTTGAGCGCTCGCTTCGCTTCGCGTCCGCGGCTGCTGCGCTAGCTGTTACGAAGTACGGAGCGCAGATATCGATCCCAACAAAGGAAGAAGTCGAG
Organism: Paenibacillus sp. strain BS8-2; assembly: GCF_054483835.1. Taxonomy (NCBI): domain Bacteria; kingdom Bacillati; phylum Bacillota; class Bacilli; order Caryophanales; family Paenibacillaceae; genus Paenibacillus; species Paenibacillus sp. strain BS8-2. The sequence goes on along the minus strand of NZ_CM137010.1, from coordinate 5,637,281 downwards.
AGCTTCATGCAACGCTCCAACATTTAATGCCACCAGCCGAGAACATAGCGAATCGTATCGAACAAATAAAAACAGCGATGAATAGGAGCTAACCAAAGCTCATGTTCATCGCTGTACCTATTTAACCTCATACGGCAAGAAGTCTCCTATCCTCTATAGGTGGGAGATGAATTACCGTCTTCGAAGCGTTGCTTACAAAATACACGCCGTCATGATACAATCAGTAGTATAGTTGTAAATGGCGGTGATACTGTGGAATTAGATAATAATAATCATTCAGTATTCTTGATGTACTATCATCTTGTTTTAGTTATCAAATATCGTCGAAAAGTGATTGATGATCAAATATCGAATCGTCTCAAGGAGATATCCGAATATATTGCACCGAAGTACAATATTGCATTACAGGAATGGAATCACGACAAAGACCATGTTCATATTTTGTTCAAGGCACAGCCAAACAGTGAGTTATCTAAATTTATCAATACCTATAAAAGCGCATCATCACGTCTGGTCAAAAAAGAACATTCCATCATTAGAAAATCACTATGGAAAGAATATTTCTGGTCGAGAAGTTTTTGTCTGCTAACAACAGGCGGAGCACCCATTGAAGTGGTCAGACGTTATATCGAAAGCCAAGGTGAGAAGATATGAACAAAGCATTCAAATATCGGATTTATCCGAATGCCGAGCAAGAAATTCTCATCAATAAAACGTTTGGTTGTGTGCGATTTATCTATAATCAAATGCTTGCGAATCGAAAAGAAGTTTACGAGTCATTCAAAGACGATAAAGAAGCAATGAAGAAACAGAAATATAGGCTTCCAGCCGACTTCAAGAAAGATTTTGTTTGGCTCAAAGAAGTAGACAGTCTGGCGCTGGCGAATGCACAATTGAATCTGCAAACGGCTTATAAGAATTTCTTCCGAGACCCGTCTGTGGGTTTTCCGAAGTTCAAGAATAAGCATCACGATAAGAAATCCTATACTACGAACAATCAATGCGGCACGATTCGGCTCATAGACAGCCAAACCATCCGACTGCCTAAACTGAAAGATGTGAAGATTAAGCTTCACCGTCAGTTGCCAAAGGAAGCCATCATAAAGTCTGCAACGCTAAGTAAAACGGCAACGGGTAAATATTTCGTCTCCCTATTGATCCAATACGAAGCACGAATAAATCTAGTAGAGCCAACCCCTGAAACGGTAGTAGGTTTGGATTATTCGTCTCGTTCATTGTTTGTCGATAGTCAGGAAAACAGTGCTGACTATCCAAAATTCTACCGAAAGGCAGAAGAAAGACTGAGAAAAGCTGCGCGCAAGCTGTCTAAACGCAAAAAAGGCGGTAAAAACCGTGAAAAGCAACGCCTTAAAGTAGCCAAGCTCCATGAAAAAGTAGCGAACCAGCGCAAAGACTTCTTGCATAAGCGCTCCAGGCAGATAGCCAATGCCTGCTCAGCCGTTGCCATAGAAGACTTACATATGCGTGGAATGGCGCAAGGACTCCGTCTGGGAAAATCTACGAATGACAATGGATTCGGGATGCTAAAGACCTTTTTGGGGTATAAGCTTGCGGAGCAAGGAAAACAACTTGTTGTGATTGACAAATGGTTTCCATCCAGCAAACGGTGCAGATATTGCCAAAACGATAACAAGGAACTTACATTGGCAGATCGAACTTGGGTATGCCAGCACTGTGGCACAGCATTAGACAGAGACGTAAACGCGGCAATCAACATCAAAAATGAAGGTTGCCGGAAGCTGGGTATAGCCTAATCGGCACGAATCAGAACCGTGGGGCAAACGGGGATAGCTTGGTCATGATACTGGCATTAGCTGGTATGTCCCAAGAAGCCCCCACCTCTAAGCGTTAGCGCAGGTGGTGGGAGTATGTCACTACTCCGGAAAGTGTGCAGAGATTGTCCAATTGCTAGGCAGACAAGCTGCTGAAGACGTTTAAGGACAGGGATTATGCGATTTTTGCAGGTTATGGCACAATCGGTTATTTGTCTTACATCGCATTAAGCTGAAAAGAATGGAGAGAGCCGCCGGAAACTGAGTTCCGGCGGCTCCTTAGCTAATTATTATTCCGCGAACCAATTGGCCAGGATCATCTGCGCGACTGCAGCGAGGTCCTCGATCGTGATTTCTGCTTCTCCGAAGACGTCGGCTATTGCAATCTCGGACCAATTGGCATCCGAACTTGTTGCGCCGAAATATTTGGAGATGATGGACAGATCGTGAATCGAGATGCTTGTAGCCCCCGGAGTTAGTGTGATAATGGCAGCAGCGAAGGCTGCTTTGGCCTGATTCAGCGCCGTTACGGCTTGATCCACTTGCGCTTGTGTTGCAGAGTTGTTGTCGCGTACAAGCTTTGCAGACTGAATGGCGGTAAACAGGGTCGCTTTCGAGCCAGCTGTATATTTACCTAGCTTAGTACCTTCAGCGGCTTGCTCGTGTTTGCTTTCCGCGGATGCAATTGCTGATTGCAGCGCTGTCAAGTTCGCAGATGGAGAAGGATTCACAGAGCTCGTGAACGTCGTGACCGCAGCTTGCAAAGCGGCTACCGAGTTGCTTATCTCCAGTGGTGTCGCCGCCATATTGTTACGAACCGCAGACGCTGCTTGAATGGCGTTGTTTAAAGCGGTTTTTACGCTCGCCAGGTATTGTCCAGGCTGCGAGCCAACGACTGCGGAGTCGTAGATTTGCTGCGCTGATGAGAGGGCAGCTATCAAGTCCGACTTATCCGCTTGCGAAATCTCCATTTCTACGGAAGCCGTAGAAGTATCCAGCGTCGGGCCGGAACCATCCATCGATATTTTGAAGTTGGACAAGGTGATGGCGGTGCTGCCAAGTGCTGCATTAGCTCTCACTTTGCCATGCAATTTGAACAGAGGAAGATCGCCGCTTGCCGCATTAGCTTCTCCAGCTGTTAGCAATAGGAACATGATTTTGCCTTCGGATACCTTAATAGCATTGGCAATAGTGAAGTTCGGGAGCAGAGATTCGATGGCCGTATCTGCTAATACAACGATACCGCCTTCCGTCTCCGTGTCAAATTCAAGCTGTTGAGGATCATAGCTGACCATAACTTCCGCTGCCGTAAACGGCGTCGTGTCCTGAACGCCTACAGTGACTTCAAACTCTTGATTGACAAGTTTGGATACACTATCAATGGTTAGCGAGGCTGTGGCCTCTTGCTCTTCTTCGGTTTGACCGATTCTGCTGTGACTTAGAATCAAGTTGTCGAATACTCTAAACTCACTATCATTTCCGGCTACACCCGGTTGATTATTCGTATTATAAATCTCGAACGCATTGATACCATAATCGGTATATGCCCCTGTCCAATTGATATTGTATAAGCTGGATTCCAATACCCCGTTAATCCAAAGCTCGTATACGCCATTGGATTGTCCAGGCGTATTCAGCTTGACATGAACCTCGATCTCATGCCATGTGCCAGCTTCGGAGCGATGCATCACGGGAGTCGTGCTTTCCAATTCTGTATGCAAGACGAGTCCCGTAGGTTCGCCGTTCCCGTCGAACTCTCCGGTATACAGGATGGATTGAAGCTTACCCGATTGATCGGGATACCCGACCTCCACATTCATGAAGGGTACATTACCCGGACCATATCCCAATACTTGCATCAAAGGCCCCGTGCTTGCGAGAGCGGTTTCCGCTTCAGCTGAATTCGACTTCATGAAGAAGCGTGAATAAAGGTCCCTCACAGGCTCAGCTGTATTACCAGACGGTTTATAATACGTATTGTCCGGCGTTTTGCCAAAGGCTTTCCTGAGCCAGGTGCCATGCGGGGCAGTCTCCGGATCCGCGCCATAGTAGCCGAAGTAGGATGTGATGCCTATGGAGTTGCTGATGCCCTTGACGGGCTCTCTTAAGAACCGTCCCCATCTGGAGAAATAATCATAGTATTGATTCGTCTTATCTGCTTCGAAGTCATCGCAGAAGATCCATTGCCCATTCGGATTACTGGTACATTCATTGACTGGAACCGTAATCGGATTGACAGGCGGTTCCTCTTCTTCATATTCCAAAGAATCGGGGGGAGTTACGGAAATGACGAAATCATCGATATACGTATATGAAGTCTCGTGGAAGCCGCTGTTCGCCCAGCCCATCAAATAACCATGATTAAAGATGTTGAACTCGCCGTCATTGGGTCCGCCTGTCCAGAGCCATGCGTTCAGATCATGATGATTATGCACCTTTGTCCCGTCAACCCAAAGTTCGGCTACGCCATCGGCTACTTGCCAGCCGCTTGATACTTCGAAGTGGGCGATATATTCGACCCAGCGCCCGCGTGTCGTGTCATCCTGCAGGATACCGCCGTTAATGGATGGTTTGCCGTAAACACCAAATGAATTGCCATCAGGCACCCATTTGATATCGACTTTGGAGTTCCCGCCGGTTAGCGGCTCTGTCTCAAAGCCGTATTGATTAAAGGAACCGTGACCGCCAGGCTCCCAGTTCTTATTACCGATAAGAAGCAGCTTGTTGTTGTTTGGCCAACCGTCAACCGCTCGGTGATTCCACTCTGGACCGAGTCCCTCTGTGCCATCCGGGTAATATTGGTACCAACTGATCCAAATTTCCTCTGTGTCAGACAAAAGGTCGAATCGTTGTTCTGACCAGGAATAAGTTCCTTCTGGACCGCCGTTATACGTAAATTTCAAGCTCTGACTGCCGCTCCTGGCAATGTCCGAGGAGACGCCGGTATATACTTGATCGCTCCATTCAAAGAAGGAGTTAGTATTGCTCAAATCTCCTGTCTCGAAATCGTCTTCAAAATGAAGCGAGCCTGGCGGTTCCGGATCAGTTGGCTCATCCTCGGTCTCAATAGGGCCAACTGGCTCCGTGCTTAACACCAGATTGTCAATATATCGATGCTGTTGCGGGACGCCAGATGCGTCCAGAGACTGTTCAAATTCTACGACATTGAATCCATAGTCTTGATAAGATCCAATCCAGTTCATATTTGATAAATCGCTAACCAGATTTTCGTTGATATACACTTGGTATTTGCCGTTGCTTTGTCCAGGATCGTTTAATTTGATCTGGAACTCAACCAGATTCCAATCATGATTGCCTATTTCCAAAATTTTCTTTCCGGTTCCCACATATATTTGGCTATTCAATCCGTTTGGATTGCCGTTTCCATCCAGATTGGCTGTTTGGACATACGAATAGATGGCTCCATAGGCAAGGTTTGCCGTCACTTTCATCAGCACTTGATTGTTAGGACCATAGGCGTACAGGTTCGCAAACATGCCATCTTCTCCAACAGACCAAGCTTCATCATTTTTGACATAAAATCTCCAACTGAATTCGCGTACGACTTCATCTGGATCTCCGACAGGTTTGTATACAAGCGCATCCGGTGTTTTTCCGAATGCCAGACGAATGTTGCCGTGACCATTGTTTCCAGAGAAAATGCCATCGAGGCTCGTAGAATCCTCCATGCCCGTTCCCGCAGTACGTTTCAGCAATGCGGGATGGCTGTGGTGATAATAGCTGCTTAAGCGGTCTTCGTCAAAGTCATCACAGAACAGCCACGCTTCTTGTATGGCCTCGCATTCATCAGCAGCATGTTCTTCAGAGGCTAGCGCCATTGTTGCTGCCAGCCCTCCAATCAGCAGTATCGCAATCATGATGGTGCCTACTTTTACCCGAAGCTCAGAAAGAAATTCGTTAAACGTCAAACGTTTCATCATTTCCCCTCCTCATTAATGGGTGAATCTTAAGCCATCAGAGCCTGTCAAATCTCATTCATCCCGGCTGCTGCAGTTCTGCAAGATAACGTTTGTCGAGCAGACAGACGACGCTGTAAGCGGGATTATACACATTCGCGATTCGGTATTCGCCGGCCTGTCCCAATAGCTGGCTGGCCTCTTCTACAGTGAGCTTGCAGCGATCCATGAGCCAATCCATCATCTCGGTAGTCGCGTGCTGCAGCGCTTGATCCAGCGGCCTTGCGTTGCCAACTGTGAACAGATGACGATCGCTTTCTCCTCGCGGCCAGCGCAGGCTGCTCTGCTTATGTACGCGAACGGTCAACGTGACATCCATCGAAATTTCGATTGCGGCGCCAACAATTTCGCCGTCGCCTTGCAACGCATGACCATCCCCCAGATGAAGCAAAGCGCCTTCGGCAAATACCGGAAGGTAGGTCGTCGTGCCGGCAACGAAGCCATTGTAATCCATATTGCCGCCATATTCGCCGGAGGTGAAGGTCGTAATCGCCTGTCGGCCAGGCGGTGCGACGCCAAAGCAGCCCAGAAACGGGCGCAACGGCAGCTTGAGACGGGACAGCGCCGGAGAGGGCTCCTTTAACCAGCTCAAACCTCCATCGACATCTACATGCCAGATCACCTTCTTAGGTTCCGTCAGATGCATGGCATACGAAGGATCGACGGTATGGGGAGCAGCCATGTTGAGCGACCATCCCCAGTCCCGGCTCGGGACAATGGAATCCCAAGTGATCTCAAGCATGTCGCCAGGCTCTGCGCCTTCAATGTGCACTGGACCTGATAGTGGATTCCCGCCCGGCGCTGCTTGTTCCCCGAATTGATCCCATCCTCCTGCATCCAGCGTGGACACGGTTATCGTTTCGCCGCTTTTCACATAAAGCTGCGGTTGGTGCCAGCCTATTGTGTCGTAGTAGCGAGAGGGCTGAAAGCTCTTCGTCATGTCGCACGCTCCTTGAAAATGACTTCTTGTTTCGTCAACCTTTGATTAGCAGTGCGGGGCAATCCTGGGCGTCCAATAAATGATCAACCTCCTTTTTATTTGTGTGAATCTATCATTCGAATGACATGCAATACCGTTCTGGAAAACATGCAAGTTCAAACTTAGTAGCGACGGTATGGCAATTCGATTGTATAAGATGTTTTTGGGGATTGCGATTAACAATTCAATTACTTTTGTGTAAAACAACGATATTTTTTTATTTTTATACGGAGAAGTGAAAGGATAGATTAGAGGGATACGCCGGTGGAGAGGATCCGTAGGATCCTTGTAGAAGGCGGTCTTTGCTGCTTTGCGAGATGTAATCATAAATGGTTTTGATGCTAATAAGTACAAATTAGTTAATGGAAATCACAATTGGTTTGTACAATTCTCGAGACAGGAATCCTATACTAATCTCGCATCCTAATTGTATGACTAATGTAAAGGAGGACTGTTCTGATATCCACCGCTGATTATGAAATTGCAAATGACCACTGGAAACTATTCTAGGGAGGCTCGACAATGGGACAAAAGGTTCAACGTTTGGTTCACGGGTTTCATTCATCAACGCTTCTAGCTCGCATGCTCGTCTTGCTGATATTTCTAAGTATCATCCCGATCTATCCGGCTTCCATGGCCGACGGGGAAGCCTTCTTAGTCGGGGAGTGCGCGGAGCCTGATGAGGCATGGCTGTTCTGCGATGATTTCGAAAGTGACCGTTCCGCTTCATACAAGGAACCGTTCGGCGTCCAGCCCGATAAGCTTTTCAGGGAAGCGGGAACGGGTCTAGGCATGGCTTCGACGGCGCTGGCAAGTGAATTTTCCGGAAATACGGGTCCGCCTTATTTGAGCCTTGCCTTCGGCAAATCGCCAAATCCGGCAACGGACAAGCCCGTCGGCGATCCGAATACGGCTTACCGGGATGTTTATTGGCGAATGTATGTCAAGAATAGCGAGAGCTGGACCGTCGGCGACGGAGGCACCTTTGCAACCTTCTACGCCAATGGCGCCGGGAATCAGACAATGGCAAAAGCGGTAATCAAATATTCATATGGTCGGCCATATGTCGATCTCTATCCCGCTGTGCTCGATGGAAGCGGTAATCCGACAGGAAGCTTCCAGTCACCCATGTTCGTGGATTCTTTGAATCAGCCCCGTGTTTTCGGTTTAGGAGCTTCGGAAATCAATACCTGGAATCAAATTGAAGTCCGCATCAAACAAAATGATCCGGGGATGTCAAATGGAATCTTCCAGATGTGGGTCAATGATAATCTGGAGATCGACCGAAGTAATTTGAACTGGTTAGGCTCGTATCAGGATTATGCCTTTAACCAAATCGACGTAAACAATTATTTGGGCGCTTCAAGCATCCCTTTGCAATACAGATATCATGATAATTTGGTGGTAAGTACGGAGCGAATAGGCTCTGCATTGGATCCCAATGTGCCAGTAGGTCCGCTACCTAATTTGATCTTCGCGGACAACTTCGACGCATATTCAGATTCGCCTAGTAACCACGGATGGGGAGAGGTGGGCGGGGCGGTTGTCATTGATCCAACGGCAGGACCGGATGGATCGCATGCGGCATCTATTACCTACACAGCACCTAACAGCGTGCCGTGGTTCCGTTATCCGGTAGGTACCTTGAATCTGGATCAGGTCTTCGTCGACTTTGATTTCAAGGTCGACAACCCATCCGGCGGCAGCAAGTTTCTGAAGCTGTTCGGCAAACAGAACCAATCGCAAGGCTACGCCAATACAACGTTTGCACTCAATGGTGATCCGCCAGCTCGACTTACAGCGATTTCATACGGCAATGGCGCAGGGGTCGAGAACGATACGCAAACAACGATTAACTACGATGGCGTTCGGACTGACAATGCGGTAGTTGTCGAGCATGCCACCGAAGCCTTTATTCCGCCTTCTAACGAGTGGCATAACTTTAAAGCCTTTATGCGTTATAACACGGATGGTCAGCGCGATGGCGAATATATGGTCTGGATCGATGGCGAATTGCGTGTTCATGCGACGAATATCAAGAACAGAAACGACCTGAACGCCAGACATTTCGCAAGCCTGGATCTTGCGAATGCCAACTCCGCAAGTCTTGCCCATCCTTGGACGTTATGGTACGACAACGTGCAGTTCATGAGAGATTTGCCGGCTGAGTTGAAAGCGCAGATGGATACGGGCAATACGAATTTAACTGCAATAGATGTGGGAGCGAATTCGCTCAATCCCGTGTTCGATACCGGCACTCTTCAATACAATATGGAGCTGCCGGCTTCGGTATCCAGCGTGAACCTGTCGGTTGCGACCGAGAATCCTCAGGCGACCATCTCCATTAATGGACAGTCTGTTGGCAACGGCGTCGAGTTAGAGGTTCCCGTGGACGTCAATCATAGTAATGCGGAAATCGTCGTTACGGCACCGAATGGAACATCAACCAAAACATACACCATTACCTTTAAGCGGCCTGCCGTCGTTAATGAATGCCTCAACCCGCAATCGGGATGGCTGCATTGCGATACGTTCGAAACCAATCAATTGAACAAGTACTACGATTACTTCAATCGTTGGGGCCGTTTCGTTCGGTCGGGCACAGGGATTGAGAATTCTACCGCCATGTCGTCTTATTATGGTTTTTATGCCGGTGACAAGCTGAATGGGGAAGCTCATCCGGCTCACGGAACATGGCTGAAGCTCGCTGTAGGCAAAACGCCGGATAATACCGTATACAAGCCGGTAGGCGATGACAGCATAGCAGAACGTGATCTGTATTGGCGTTTCTATATGAAGAGCAACTCCATAGCCGAGGGAAATACTACGATTAACAACGGTCCGCTAGCCCGTGTCTATGGATATGGTCCCGGCAACGTGCCTTTCATGCAGATCGAGCTAAGTTATCCGGATACGACGGGCACTCTGGTCTCCAAATTAAGCACTGCTCAATTCGCCGGTGGCAGCGAGCCGGTCGGAGCAGTCTTGACGGATACGCTGAACGGAACAACTCCGGTAATGGCGGCTAACCAAGCGGGCCAGTGGCGGCTTGTTGAAATTCACGCCAAGCTGAACGATCCTGGAGCCAGCAATGGCGTCTACGAGCTCTGGATCGATGGCGAATTGGAATCCAGCAAAACAAATTTGGATTGGGTCGGCGACTATACCGATTACGGCATCAATGTTGTGGAGCTGTACAATACGAACAACCAGCCAGGCGTTCCAGGCGGTGATTACGAGTATCGGGCTTATGATAACTTTATCGTCAGCAGCGAGCCAATCGGAGCTCCCGGCGCAATAAGCCAGATCAATGCGAATTTAAGCAATATCGCCAAAAGCGATGGCAAGCTGTCGCCGCACTTCCAAGCGAATGTGACAGACTATACGTTGACGTTAGAGCATGGCTTAACGAGCACGGACATTACGCCGTTTACGGCTGATGAAGAGGCGACTGTGAAAGTGAACGGCGATGTGCTTCCAGCAGGCAGCGACTTCACATTAAGCGGAACGGATCAGGCCCTGATTGAAGTAACGGCAAGGAACGGCAGCACGGCGAAGACGTACAGCGTCACGCTGGCACAGGCTGCGCCGTTCAAGGTGAACGAATGTTCCGCAGCAAATGTGGACTGGCTGTTCTGCGATGACTACGAGGTTGATCGCATGGATCAATATTTCGAGCGGACGAGCCAGAATCAGTTTTACCGGACTGGCGATGTGGGTCTCGGAGGTTCTTCCGGCATGAAGGCGGAGTTCCGTCAAGCCGACGGGGCCGAACATGACACGGGCGCGATTAAAATCGCATTTGGCCGTACGCCTTCTACTTATCTGAATCCGGTTGCTGCGGAGAATGAAGATTTGACAGAGGTATACTTCCGGTTCTACCTCAAACATGAAAAGGACTGGATTGGCGGCGGCGGTGACAAGCTGGCGCGTCTCAGCTCCATGCAGACCGAGAATTGGGCGCAGTCGATGATCGCACATGTCTGGAGCGGGAACAATAACGGACGTAACCTTCTCGTAGCAGAACCGGCAAGGGGGACGGACGCAAGCGGTACGCTGTTATCTACGAAGTGGAACGATTGGCCTAACCTATACTGGTTTGGCGGGCAGACATCCCAGACGCCAATCTATGATGAGAACCACGTCGGTTCATGGTATGCGGTGGAGACGCGTGTCAAGCTTAACGATCCAGGCCAGTCCAACGGCATATTCGAAATCTGGATTGACGATGAGCTGCAGATGAGCCGCACGGACCTGAATCTGATCGGATCTTACGAGATTGGCCCAGGCAAAGGGTATGGCCTCAACTGGCTCGCTCTCGAAAACTATTGGAATGCGGGAACGCCGCAGGATCAGGAGCGTTATTTTGATAACTTTGTAATCAGCCGCTCCAAGATCGGTCTCGCGGTTGACGATGCCGCACCGGAAACAGCAAGCGGCAATCTGACAATCGATGAATCGTCGAAACAAGCTGGTGATGCGGTCGAACTGACGATTAGCGCTGTTGACGTTGAACCTTTTACCGTCTCTGACGTCATTATCCAGTATGATCCGGAGAAGCTTGAATTTGCTACAGCGACAAGCGGCAACACGGTTGCACTTGCAAGCTCCGCCATTGAATCGCTGCTTCCTAATTACTCGATCATAAGCGCCGTCAAAGAAAATGAGGGACAGATTCGCGTGATTCTTACGACGACGGGCGCAGCGAACGCAGTCAGCGGCTCGCTTCCGATCTTTAAGCTGTATGGCAAAGTGAAGGATGCTGCTGCAGCCGGTAGTTCCACGGTATCGCTGGTCAGCTTTGGGACATCGAAGAGTGGGGTTGGCAACATCCTCGACGTATCCGGAGCGATAGCGAACTTCGAGGTGCTCGCGGTTGACCGGACAACTCTAATCGCGCTGACTGCGAATGCCCTGCAAATCTACGCTGATGCTGTTGTTGGGAACGAGCCGGGGCAATATCCATCTCATGCCAAGACAGCGCTAAACACGGCTATTCAAGCCGCGCTTGCGGTTCAGAACGACAATGGTTCTACGCAGACGGGAGTGAGTCAAGCCATACTTACGCTTGAGGTTGCATTAACCACGTTCTCGAATGCTGTTCACGTAGCTAATCCAGCTAACTTCACGGCGCTGCAAGCCGCCATCTCGATTGCCGAGGGTCGTTACGCGTCAACGATCGAGGGCAACAAGCTGGGACAATACAGCCAAAGCTCGCGGGCAACGTTCCATACGGCGATTCAGGCCGCAATGACTAGAAAGAACAATAATACGTCCACGCAAGCGCAGGTTGATCTTGCCGTTACCACGTTGAATCAAGCAGTCACAGCGTACTCCGCATCGATCATTACCTTTATTGCGGGGCAGACGCAAATAACAATCAATGATCTATCATTCCTTGCAGAATACTTCGCTGTTAAGGAAAGTGATGAAGATTGGAACCAGGTTGCCATTGCTGATCTACTGGATCATGGCGAGATCACGATTGAAACGTTGGCCGCCGTCGCGCAGATGATTTTAGCCGACTGGCTGACAGAATAAGAAAGCAACAAGAAGCCGCCGGACCTTAAGGGTCTAGCGGCTTTCATTTGCAGTGCGCCCAGCGTGTGAGCGCTCTTTAGTGATTAAGACGTGAAGAGGACGACTTGCTCGTTCTTCGAATTCGGTATTTACGGCACGAGCCCGTCAATCGATTCTTCGGACAAGATCACGCGAGACTCGTAGAAGGTAGTCGGCTCTTCATAACCGGAGTTGGCCCAGCCCCACATATATCCATTGCGGAAAGAACCTGCGCCGGGACGAGCGCCCATGTTGAGAGCTCTTTGATCAAGCTTCTTCGTATAGCCTGTTTCCCCTTCCTTGCGGAGCCAGACGATAGCTGTACCGTCGTAGACCGTTGGGCTCGATGACATCTTCATATAGAACACGACATCGATCCACATCCCGACATCATCGCCGTCCAGGAACGGTACTGTCCCCATATTCGTATTGGGCTTTTGTCCGCTGCCAGCACCATCGACTGCGACTTGAAGCTGAAGGTTGCTGCCATTGCCGCCGATATTCCCTGGATAATCATTGGGCCATAGTTGAAAAACAGCGGTAGGGCTTTGGCCATTGAAGCTGTATCCATCGGAATAGAACACTTGGAATTTATTGTTCGTGCTTTGCTGCGAGCGGCCGCTGCCTACCGCCGTAAGTCCTTTCGTTACATTGGTCACGGTTGTATTCCACATATTGTTGTATTCGGGGTAGGTGGTGTCCTGCAAGGCAATTCGATTGCCGTCCATGTACTGGATGATGCCTTGCGCATTGGCATTGGCTCCTTGCACCAAATCGCCAACTTCCCAGCCTGTCGCATCCGATAGCGTTAACCGCATCGTCTTGCGATGGAAATAGTTTTCGGGAATCCATATTCTCCGTTTCAGCCAAAATTCGGACAGCTCCGGCATGCTGAAATACTGTTCTGCACCGAGCGTTCCATCACCGAACGGATTATTGCCTCCAGCGTAATGATATTTCGCGCCGCGTTCGGAAACACCGGATACCAGTTCTACGTCACGGATGCCGTCCTTCCAATCCCAGCCGTCTTTGTCCACCCAATTGTCGCCGGCAGCGAAATTATAATCGACGATGACACCGCTGGTTTCGGATTCGTTAGGCTGGCTTGGCAGATTCGGAATGCCGGCCCAATCATTCAAGATCATCTGAGCGATGGCCGCAATCGCCTCAATTGTGATTTCACCTTGGTTCTTGATATCGGCAGCGGCGATGTCCGACCATTGTGGATCTTGAGAGGTGACGCCAAAGTAGTTCGCGACGATCGACAAGTCGGCGATGGACACCCCAGTTGCGCCTGGCACAAGCGTAATAATCGTTGCATTGTAGTCCATGACGGCTTGGTCAAGCGTGTCTGCCGCTTGATCGACTTGAGCTTGCGTAGCGGCTGTGTTGCCAAGTACCGCTTCGGCTGCGCCGACAGCATTTGTTAATGCCGTCCTTGCCCCGCTCGGGTATTGACCCAGCTTGGTTCCTGCAAAGGTAGCGCTCAATCTGGCTTCCGCTGCTGTGATCGAGGCTTCAAGCTCGGCAAAGTTTGCCGGCAACGCGACAATAACCGACGCTTCGAAGGCTGCGATCGCGGCATTTAACGCCGTTAACGCTTGATCGATTTCATTTTGCGTCGCCGCACTGTTCGTGTACACCTGGTCTGCCGATTCAATTGCATTGTTCAGCGCTGTTTTTGCGCTTGCCGGGTACTGTCCTGGCAATGTGCCCACGGCTGCAGCGCTATGAATCTGCTCCGCTTCGACAATACGATCTCCGAGCGCTGTGCTGTCGATGACGATAATCGATGCGGTCACCGATGCGTTCGCAGCATTCAACGTTTGGCTAATTCCATTCGAGGCGGTTGTAAAATTCGTTAAGGAGATCGATGTATCTCCCGCCGCGGCCGATGGTTTGATTTGTCCGTTCAGCCTAATGAGAGTGGTCTGCTCGCTAATTGCAAGCGGTGCTCCGGTTTTGGCGACAATAAGTCGAATCTGTCCTTCGTTTTCTTTGACGAAGCTTGCGATTGCGGAATCCGGCACAAGAGATTCAAGAGCTGAATCGGCCAATCTTACAGCGGCGCCGTTCGTCACCGTGGCGAATGTCACCTTGTCCGGATCGTAATTTACGATAACATCCGCTGCATTGAGCGATCCAACACCACTTGCTCCTACAGTAAGCTCGAACGTATCGCCAGGCTGTTTGTCCAAGCTGTCGATGGAGAGCGTGCCTGTTGCTTCGGCAGGCACGGCCTCCTGCGTGGCCAAGCCGATCTTGGAACGGCTGATCACGAAGTTATCGAAGTACCGTTCCTGATCCTGCGGCGTTCCGGCGTTCCAATAGTTTTCGAGCGACACCCAGTTCAAGCCGTAGCCCGCGCCAGGACCAATCTCGTAGGTACCGATCCAATCCAGATTGGTATTGCTCATTTCCAGCTTATCGTCGATCCATACCTCGAATATCCCGTTCGATTGTCCAGGATCGTTTAATTTGACACGAGCTTCAACCGCATACCAGGAGCCCGCATGGTTTTCGTCATACATCGGAGTAGTTGATTGACGAGCGCCTACATAGCTATTGTTGGCAAAATCATTCCAACCCGTGGATTTCAGGTTGCCTTCTTCGTCAATCCCGCTAACTGCCTCCGATACAAGGTAATTTTTGGACAGGTTATTGCCGCTCCACACGACGGCGGTCATCGCCTGCGCCCAGTTGCCATTCTGGAGGGAGGTGACGCGAGCGAGCTTGTCGCCGCCTCCGCCCGTCCAATCCTGTTCGTGCTTCACGTAGAAGCGGTAATAGATCTCTCTCAAATCCTCGTTCTGCGCTGCAACCGAATTCAAGTAAGCGTGCGGCGTGCGGCCGATTGCAACCTTGATGGCACCGGTATCATGCTGGTCGCCATCGGCTTGTCTGTATTCGGCTTTCATGCCGGAGGAGCTGCCGAGACCGACGCTGCCCGTGCGATAGAACTGCTCTTGACTCGTGCGCTCAAAGTATTGGCTGGAACGATCTTGTTCGAAGTCGTCGCAGAACAGCCAATCGGCTTGCAACTGCTGGCATTCGTTGACGAGAATCGGATCTGCTTGTACGAGCGTTACGGTATACGACTTGGTTGTTGCGCCGTCGGCAGCCGTAACGTCGATCGTTACCTCATCGGTTAAGGTGACGGATGCTCCCGGCGCGAGGACGGTTCCTTCCACGCTGACGCTAGCCTCGGCAACAGCCGCTTCGGGCGTCAATTGCGCGCTTGTTACCCCATGCGGAACCGTGAGCGTATAGCTGGTCACGTTCGGCTGGAAATGCGGGGTCAGCTTGCCGACGCTTTTGCCAATGTTGTTTAAATTCGCATTGGTTTGCACGTCGAGCTGAGGATCTCCGATTCGCTCGCGACTGACAATCAGATTGTCGAAGACTCTGAACTCGTTGTCGCTTCCTACCGGTCCGTCTGGATCATTGTTGTTGTTATAGATCTCGATGGCATTAATGCCATAGTCCGTATAAGAGCCCACCCAGTCGATATCCTCTTGGCTGGACTCCAATTCGCCGTCAATCCATAGCTCATAGACGCCGTTCGTCTGGCCGGGATCGTTGAGCTTGGCATGAATTTCGATCATGCGCCATGCGCCTGCTTGATCCGCGCGCATGATCGGCGTCGTACCGGTTAATTCGGCTTCCATAGCTGTACCGGTTGGCTGTCCGCTCGTGTCGAATTGACCGGTGCTCAGCTTGGAGACCAGTGTGCCGTCCGCATTCGGATGGTCGATCTCGATCTGCATAATCGGCGTATCGCCGGCGCCATAACCGTATACGCGGGCTAGCGGTCCGTATTGGATGACGCTGTCTCCGATCTCTTGCGTCTTGTTCCGCAGGAAGAAGCGCCAATACAAGTCGCGCTCGGCAATCGCCGGATCGCCGGCAGGCTTGTATACGGCGTTGTCCGGCGTTTTGCCGACGGCTAGCTTCAGCTTGGTGCCATGAATCGGGTAGGGCTGACCTTCAAGCTTATCGCCTTCATAATAGCCGAAGTAAGAGGCGAGGGCTCTTGAGTTGTAGAGGCCCTCAGTTCGGTGAAGAAACCGTCCCCACCTGGCGTAAAATCCATAATATTCACTAAGTTTGTTCGTTTCGAAGGTATCGCAGAACAGCCAATCATCGTCCATATGATGGCACTCGTTCACGATGTATGGTTCTGCTTGCACTGAGGAGTAGGGCGGGATTAAGCCAAAAAGCAATGTGAAAGCGATACAGACGGCGAGGAGCTTCGAGGCGGATAGGTATCGCGACGTTTTTCTTTCATGTACTGCCATTGTCGTGGGCCTCCTTCGATCATTTTGAGATGCTTGCATTGCCGATGACTTCCAAAGCTCTTTGTTTAGCCGTAATCATATCCCCCCTCGATCGTATTGTGTTCATGATCATCAAGTAAGTGTCCTCATCATGGTGGATTAGCGGTGTGCGTGATTAGTATAAGTACGGAAATGCGGACATTTAAACAAACCGATGTTGTGATTCATTAACCTTGCAGAACGAATTTGGCTTACTGGGTCAAATAATCGTAGATTATTACAAATGGAATTCATTCGTCCAATTGAACCGTCGGGCTCAAACATGTATCCGCTTTCGAGTTCGTGTACGCTATCCGTCGCCGACGGTTAACCTGGTGGGAAGTATTCAGGATTATGTATTGGCTCATTATCGTGAAGAGATCAGAGTCGTACAGTTGGCAAAGCTCGTGAACCGTTCGCCTAATTATATGTAGGTTTTTTCGATCAAGCCTACTTCAACCGGGTATTCAAATAGGTTTATGGATTTCCTCCGTCGCTTCTGCTCAAGGAGTTGGGGCGCCTTAATCCCTTAACCAACACTGAGGAAACAATAGAGGATAAGTGAGCGGCAAGATGTCGCCGGACCTCAGGGTCCGGCTTTTTTTTCTGGCGTCACAAGGCCTCTGCTTCGCATCGCTATACATTTTGGCAAGACGAATTCATACATATGCGCTACAATATGGACATTAACGGCTGCATGATGCGGCTGATCACCTGCTTTCCTGAATTGGGACAAGCGTGTGAACGAGGAAGCGAGGCAGCAGCATATGATGATGCGTCCGTTCAAGCAGAAGAACAGTCTGAAGCTGAAGGTAGTGCTAAGTTTATGCGCCATCCTGGGAGCAGTTTTTTTTGTCGCGGGTTATATGACCTATAGCTGGCATGTACAGATTGCGCGCGATGAGATCAAGGGTCAGTTCTCCCGTACGGTAGATCAAGTATTGTACAGCGTAGAACAGAAGGTACAGAGCAGCTACAAGCTATCCAACCAGATGATCTTCCATCCACAGATTATCGAAACGCTAAACAAGAAAGCGGTTACGTATTATGATACGACCGCCGTTCAAGATATATTGGACCAAATGATGCTGGCAGAGCCGCAATTGTTATCGATCAACCTATTCGATCTGGAGGGACATCAATTCCGCCCGGCTAACTCCTTCCTGTTCCGTCCTCTTAACGAAACGGCGCATACTGCGATCTTGGACAAATTGGAGAATAGCAATGGCGAGCTTATCTGGTTCAAGGACTCGGTGGATGAGCTGCTGGCGGGCAGTCCGAACAAGGGGGATGCGATCATAGCCGCAAGGTGGATGAAATCGAACAAGCTCGAAACGTTTGGCGTCCTTGTCTTCGTGTTTCACAATCGGTATTTCATCAATGAGCTGCAGCACGTAATGAATCATGCCGAAGGCAGTCTAGAGCTCTATAACAACGAAGGCGAACTGCTCTATGGTGACGCTCCATCCGGTACAGACGATCCATACATTACCTCCGATAGCATCTCGGACAAAACAGGCTTTAAGCTGCGAGGCCGGACGTCACTGGCACAGTTGGAGGACAAAAGCAGCATTATTTTTCAAATATCGTTGTACAGCGGGGTGGTAAGCATCATCCTGTCCAGCATATTGCTTGTTCTTACGATGCAGCGCTTATTCACCCCGATGACGAGACTGATCGAAGGTATGCGCAAGGTTAGGGCGGGACAGATGGATACGCAAATCGAGGTAAGCACGAGTGATGACATGGCATTTCTCGGAGAGAGCTTTAACTCCATGGTCCGAAACATTAATAGCTTGATCGAAGAGGTGTACGAGAAGCAGCTGCGCGAGAGGGAAGCGGAGCTCAAGGCGATTCAGGCGCAATTGAATCCACATTTTCTCTATAACACATTGGACATGGTTTATTGGCGCCTGTACCTGCAGAACGATCATGACAACGCACGAATCATCATTGCTTTGTCGGAGATGCTTCGTTATTCTCTGGAACCTGCCGGCGGTGAAACAACCGTAAAAGACGAGCTTCGCCAGCTTAGTAATTATTTGAACATTCAGCAGGGCAGATTCGAGGATTCGCTGCATGTGACGATCGAGACGGATGAAGAAACGATGAACTGCCGGATCTTGCCGCTTCTCCTGCAGCCAGTCGTTGAGAACGTATTCGTACATGCCTTCCAACTGGAGGAGATAGAAGAGAAACGAGTTTCGGTTCGACTGAAACGAATAGAAGGTCAATTGGTCGCCGAAGTGGAGGATAACGGTTCGGGCATGCCCGTCACGATTCTGGAGGAACTGCGCGAAGGACGAACACAAGAGGAACGGGATAAGCATATCGGTCTTCGCGGCGTTATTCGCCGCATTGAGCTCGTGTACGGAGCGCCTTACCGATTAGATATCGAAAGCACGAAGGAGAAGGGCACTTTAATTCGGCTCATTCTGCCTTATCAAACCATTGAAGACACCAAGGGGGGCGACGGAGCAGCATGAAGGGCAAAGTGATTCTCGTAGATGACGAGCTGTATATTCGCAGAGGATTGAGCAAGCTGATTATGGAGCAAACGACTCAATGGACCATTGCAGGCGAAGCAAAGAACGGGCAGGAAGGTCTTGAGCTTATCCAGACCATCAAACCCGATCTGGCTATTATCGATATTCGGATGCCCGTCATTAACGGGATTGAGCTGGCAGAAGCCGTGGCGCGGCAAAAGCTAGGTGTAGAATTGGTCATCCTGACTGGTCACAAGGACTTTGCCTACGCACAGGCAGCCGTGAAGTATGGCGTCAGCGATTTCCTGCTGAAACCTTGTCCAGAGGAAGAAGTATCGGGCATGCTCGACCGAATGTATGACAAGCTGCAAACAGGGAAACGGCGATTGGAGCGAGAGCGAGAGTTGCTGGAGCATGAGGCAATTCGCGCGCTGTTGCTTCGGTTCCCGCAGCGGGATGAGATGACTCCAGTTCTTCAACAATCCTTGATTGGCCGGGCTTGCTGGTTCGTGGAGGGGCTTGCCGAATCCGGCAGCAAGTTCAAGGGCAACATGGAATTGCTTCAATTTGCGATAAGAAACATCGTATTGGAGCTCGCGGAACGGGCAGACTGCGAAGTGCGTTATGTGCCGATGTCTACTAATTTGAGTGTGCTGTTCGTGCAAGCAGGGCATGAAACAGACGTCCTCGGACAACTTTCTGGAGAGATGATTAATCAGACGAAGGGGCTGCTCGGTGTTGAACTGTCGTTAATGGATGCAGGTTTCATTACGGAGCTCAGCGAAGTGCCTAGCTGGTATGAGGGGATCAAGAATCAGGTGGTACATGACATTGCTACCGCCCAGCCGCGTCCGCAAGGCGAGACATTATTATGGTCTGGGGGCGCGCAATCGCTGTATGAGGAATGGTTGTACGTCATGTCTAGCGGAGTCGTGGATCAGCTGCGCGTTCTGGTGAAAGGGGAGGTCGACGGGATCGCTAATTTGCCCATGAGCGAACAACGGGGCAAGTATCTTATGGTTAGCGTAGTGCTGCAGACGTTAGCCCGCAAGCTCTCGCGCATGGACACGGGGCAACAAACAACAGCTCCAGATCATGGGTGCGAATCAGTCATCGCTGGATTGGCGTCGGATGTATCGCAATCAAATGCAGATCCTAGCGGGCTGGATGCCGAAGCACGGCCATCTGCCGTACGGGAGATGGCAGATCGATTCCTGCAGTTATTCGAGCAGTGGCAGGAGCGAAGCAATGGACAGGCAGTCCGCAAAGCAATGGAGTATATTGGCGAACATTATAGGGAGGCATGCAGTTTGTCGGAGGTCGCCGCTCATGTACACTTTAATCCCACTTACCTCAGTACATTGTTCAAACGCGAAACTGGCGAACGATTTGTTAACTATGTTTCGAAGGTGCGCATGGAGCAAGCGAGGCTGCTGCTTAACAATACGGATATGAAGATTGCGGAAATCGCGAATTTGGTAGGCTTCGACGATCCTAATTATTTCACAGCGAGCTTCAGTAAGATGCATGCGATGTCCCCCAATCAATATCGCAAGCAGCATTCCTCCTTACACGAATAGGACATGACTGCCCGTGTGTAGAAAAGCTATATCGGCTTTTCTTCATACGGTTTTTTTGCTTATAGAGGTTGTTCAAATAGTGATCCAAAGAATTCAAAGTTTTTTTCGATAAGAATCAAGGAAGAGGCTAGCGCTAATTCTCTATACTGTTCCTATGAAGCGCGGGAGCTTCAGATCCAACAACTTGTTACAGGGGGAATTTATTCATGAGGAAAACAATGATGTCCATGCGGCTGCTAACGTTGCTACTCGCCGCGCTGCTGCTCGTAACCGCATGCAGCTCCAATGCAGGGACGAACGGAAATACGGAGGCAAGCCAAGCGCCGGCCGCTACGAATGAGCCTGCGGCTACGGCTGAGACTAAAACTCCAGTTAAGCTGAGATTGGCGCATGGCTGGACAGGCGAGGTTGCAATGGCGGCTGCTTTCGAGCCGGCGCTTGATCGATTTATGGCAGCGAACGAGCATGTGGAGTTGACAGTCGAAACCGCTCCAGGCAACGGTATTCGCGAGAAGATTGTGGCCGAGATGGCTGCCAACGATCCACCGGACATTTTCTTGCACTGGGGCGTACGGGATACGGCCAGCTATATCCAGAATGGCATGGTTGCGGATTTGACGGATCTGATCGAAGCGGATGCGGAAATGGAAGGACGATATATCGAGAACGCCTATGCTTCGGCAACGTTCCAGAACCGAATCTACGGATTGCCAATCGAGGCCTATATGATGACTTTCGTCGTCAATGAGCAATTGTTCCAGGAGCATGGCGTGACGGTGCCGTCGACATGGTCCGAGCTTCTAACAGCCGTGGATGCGTTTAAAGCCAAAGGGCTGATCCCGATTGCAGCCAATGACGGTACGACCAGAGCGATGCTGACGGTGCTTAATGATCAGCTGTACGGCGAGAGTGTGCGGGACAGTTTGACAGGCAAGGCTCCATATGGCGAGAAGCTGGGCAAAACGGCGGAATATGCGGCCGAGCTGATCGGCAAAGAAGCATTCCCGGTAGGCATGGAAACGATGGGTACGCTGCAAGCGCTCGAATTGTTTAATGCCGGTATGGCTCCGATGTATTTCCAACATAGCTGGACCCTTGGCAGTATCGCGGAGGATATGCTGGATCATGTGAAAGTGGTTCCTTTCCCTAAGGTTGACGAAGCAGAACGTCATCAATTGACGGCAGGTGTAGGTTACTTCGTTTACATGAGTCAGCAGGCATACGAGGATGAGGCGAAGCGTGAAGCGGCTTGGGAGCTTGCCAAGTTCTTGGCTGGTCCAGAGGTAGGCAAGGATCTGGAAGAAATTTCGGGGAATCCAAGTCCAGTCGTCATGGAACGCAGCGATAAGATTCATCCGATTATGGCTCAGGCGCTAGCGCTCCGCGATTCCGGAGAAGCAGGCGTGTTCCCCGACCATAACGATATGTTGTCCAGTGACGCCAGCGCGGCGTATAACGATCTCAAAACGAGACTTTACTTAAAAAACATTACGCCCACTGAGTATGCGGAACGATTCCAACAGGCGATAAACGACCATCCCAATCCGGCGTTTCAATAACATCGAGAGGGTGCAAGAATAGGAGCGATTGGCGATGAGAAGGGAACGTTTGATCATTACAGCAGCCTTTACTTTGCCGACGCTGTTGCTTTACGCCTACTTCTTTCTAAGTCCGATCGGAGAGGTCGCGTACTTCAGTCTGTTTGACTGGGACGCGATTTCTCCCAAGGAATATCTGTTCCTGGACAACTATGTTCGGTTGTTCCAGGATCCGATCTTCTATCGTTCTCTGCTGAATACGGTGTATCTGCTGGGTTTTCTGACATTGCTGATGATCCCGCTGGCCTTGCTGCTTGCGTACTTGCTGTATACCGAAGTGCGCGCATTCAAGTTCCTGCGGACGATCTATTTCATCCCTGTCGTCATATCCAGCGTAGCAACGGCGCTCATGTTTCAATTCATCTATGAAAATAACTTCGGCATCTTAAATACCCTTCTTCGAAACCTCGGCTTGGGAGCTTATACGAAAGTATGGCTCTCCGATGCCGCTACTGCGATGTCGGCCGTATCGATGCCGCTCGTATGGGGACAGGTGGGACTGATGATGATCATCTTGCTGGCTGCGCTTCAAGGCATTTCGCCAGAAGTGCTGGAGGCGGCCGAGATCGATGGCGCGAACGCCTTCCAAAGACTCATTAAGGTCATCCTTCCGATGATCAGCAGCGTAGTTGGCATTTGTCTCATCCTGGCGGTTACAAGTGCATTCAAGCAATTTGATTTTATCTTGATACTGACGCAAGGCGGGCCCATTCATCGAACGGAAGTGACGGGCAGTTATATGTACAATCAGGGCTTCAGTCGCATGAATTATGGTTATGGAAGCACCATTGCGGTTGCCATCATGGCAATTGCCGTTACCATCTCCGTCCTGGTGAACAGATGGTCTGCGAAGGACTAAAGAGAAAGGTGATGGCAGGATGAAACGTATCGCCGCAAATGTATTCAAATATGGCTTTCTATGGGGCTACGCGCTGTTGTCCCTTGGTTTGTTCGCGTGGGTGTTGATTAGCTCGTTTAAGTCCAATCGCGAAATATTCCGCAGTCCGTTCGCGCTGCCCGAAGCGTTGAACTTCGATAACTACATTAGAGCCTGGAGCAGCGCCAGTATTGGAGATTACTTCTGGAACAGTCTTGTTGTTTCCGTATTCGGCACCCTGTTTACGGTTGTATTCGGAGCGATGACGGCTTATATCATTGCACGTCTGCCCTTTCGGGGAAGCGCATGGCTGTGGGCGTTATTCGCCATTGGCCTTGCCGTACCGATGCAGTCGCTGCTGCTGCCAACCTTCTTAAAGATGAACGAATTAGGACTTAGAGACAATCTGATATCGCTTGTTATCGTCTATTCGGTATTCGGTTTTCCGCGGGCGATCTTCCTTCTCGTTGCCTTTATGCGCACGATTCCGAAGGAAATGGAAGAAGCGGCGATTATGGACGGCTGCGGCTACTGGAAGAGCTTCTACAAAATTATATTGCCGCTCAGCATGCCTGGGATTGCGACGCTGGCCATCTTGGACTTCATCGGTGCTTGGAATGAATATGTATACGCTTCCGTGCTGATCACAAGCGATGTATGGCGTACGCTACCGATTGGGCTGGCCAATTTCCGAGGCGAATATTCAAGCGAATACGGCTTGATCAGTGCAGGCATTCTGTACACGATGATACCAGTTGTGATCATCTATATCATCTTCCAGGAGCAGATCGTGAAGGGTCTTGCGGCGGGATCAGTTAAGGGATAAAGCATTGGTTTGGAAGGATGGAGTCACAATTGAACAACAATCAGAAGGGCAGCCTGACAATACAGGCAAGAAAAACGTTCCGGGATGCCGTGACGGGCAAGCTGGTAACAAGGCTGACATCGGATGGCGTATTGTCGCATCATCCTTACTTCTATAATCGAATTTTCACCTCGCAGGGAAGCGGCCTCCTCTTTGCGACTCGCCACGAAGGTGTAAGCTCGCTGCATCTGATGAATTTGGAGAGCGGTGAGTCGCGTCAGCTGACAGACGGCCAAGATATTATGGCATTCAGCGCCAATCTATCGCCGGGCGAGCGCTGGTTGTATTATGTGCGGGGCCAATCCATCGTTAGGACCTGTATGGAGGACCTGCATGAGGAAACGGTGTATACAACGCAGGAAGGCTGGCTCGCTTACGATAATCCCGGAATGGGTGCCGACGGCGAATATATGGTTACCGTAGAGATGAAAGAAGAGGACCGGATCGAGACTCATGGAGGATGGTCTGCATTCGAAGCCCAGTGGGAGGCGCGCCCGCATTGCCGCATCGTCAGGATCCATCTCGCAACTGGACGCAGCGAGGTCATGTATGAGGAGCGTTGCTGGCTGGGACATCCGCAGCTGCGACCTGGCGATTGCGATACAATCATGTATTGTCATGAAGGGCCGGCACACAAAGTAGACTCGCGCGTATGGCTGCTGCGAGAAGGGAAAGGGATTTCGGCGCGACCACAATCGCCTGGCGAAATGATTTCGCATGAATATTGGCATCCGGATGGAACGGCGATTGCGTACGTATACCGGACACAGCGCAATGAAGGGTGGTCCTCCAGCGCGGTTGTCGATCCCCTTACTTACAGACCGATCACGAATGAGGCGGAATTAAAGCAGCAGATTAGACTGCTGGATCCAGACACCTTACAAGAACGTGTAGTGATGGATTGCTCACCCTATTGTCATTTTATCTCCAATGACGATCATTCGCTCATCGTAGGCGATGGTCAGACCGAGCATGAAGGGTATCTATACCTTGCAGATCCTGCCACAGGCCGCGAGACGGTGTTATGCGGGCATGGCTCCAGCTGGAGAAGTTACGGGACGACACAAGACGCCCATCCTCATCCAGTCTTTACGCCGGATGGGAAACATGTCGTCTTTACCTCCGATCGGGATGGACTTCCCGCTGTGTATATGGTCGAGCTTTAGAACGAAGGGTGGGTAAAGGATGGACAGAGGAACGATGCAGCGGACCCTGACGGCCGTATCTGACAAAATGATGCGTTTGGATAACGAAACGAATATGGACGAGACCTGTCCAATCAGCATTATCGATATGAATCAGTGGGAATGGGCGCAAGGGGTGGGATTGTACGGCCTGCTTAAACAATACGAGGCAAGCGGCGATCGGCAGCTGCTAGATGAGCTGATATGCTGGTTCGACGCCAGAATTGGCGAGGGGCTGCCCGAAAGGAACGTCAATACAACTTGCCCGATGCTGACGCTGTCCTATATGTATGCGTACACAGGGAGAGAAGATTATTTGCGGTTATGCGAGGATTGGGCCGAGTGGATCGTGAGGGATATGCCCCGCACGGAGCAGAACGGACTGCAGCATATCGTAAGCGGTGAGCCGAACGAGCAGCAGCTCTGGGATGATACGTTGTTTATGACGGTGCTGTTCTTGGCCCGCATGGGCAAGCTGTTGGATCGCCAAGACTACGTGGATGAGTCCGTGCGTCAGTTTCTGGTGCATCTGGCGTATCTGACCGATCGCAAGAGCGGTCTACTGTTTCATGGCTGGACGTTTGCCGGGCGCCATCATTTCGCCGAGGCACTGTGGGCCAGAGGGAATTGCTGGTTAACGGTGGCGATTCCGGATTATTTGGAGATGATCGACGGCAGTCATGGAGGCGTCAAACACTTCTTGTTAGACAGCCTTCAGGCACAGGTGAACGCGCTTCGAAGCCTTCAGTCTGATAGCGGCATGTGGCCGACGCTGCTTAACGAACCTCAATCGTACGGAGAAACTTCGGCTACGGCTGGATTTGCATACGGTATTCTCAAGTGTGTCAGGCTCGGATATCTTGGCAATGAATATCTGGAGAACGGACTTCGGGCTGCAGAGGCGGTCGCACGGCGAATTGCGGCGGATGGTACAGTGCTGGAGGTTTCCTATGGGACCGGCATGGGAGCGGATCTGGACGCTTATCGCAATATTCCTATCTGTCCGATGACTTACGGGCAGGCGTTAGCCATCTTGATGCTGACGGAATGGCAAAAAATCGACGAGGCGGGATAACAGTTGAATACGCAAACGATACAAGAGCGACTGGAGGTTCCGGTCGCCGGAGGTTACGACATCATTGTAAGCGGCGGCGGTCCGGCAGGAATTGCCGCGGCGCTTGCCGCCGCCGGTCAAGGCTTGAAGACGCTGCTGGTCGAAGTATGCGGCTGTTTGGGCGGTGTATGGACATCGGGGATGCTGACGCTGATTCTGGATATGGAGGGCAAAGGCGGGCTCATGCAGAGAATCAAGCAAGAGCTTGCTCTTCGAGGAGAAGTGCTGCCGCGAAACAATAACCATAATTTCATCTATGACGTGGAGTCCATGAAGATTCTGCTGGAGGACTTGTGCCGGGAGGCCGGTGTTCACGTCTTGCTCCATTCACGGGTGGTTCAGGCTGTCCAGGAGAGCGGCAAGCTGAAGGCGATTTGCGTCGAGGGTATGTCTGGGCGTCTGGCATTGGAGGCGAAGGTGTTCGTCGATTGTACCGGGAACGGCGATTTGGCGGCAAGAGCCGGCTGTTCCTTTGATATGGGTCATCCAGAGACGGGGCAAATCCAGCCTGCCAGCATGCATGCCATTGTAAGAGGCGTTCCGGAGTCATTCCGTACGATGGAGACGTACGAGAGTAAACGTGCATTCCGCGATTATTTGAACGGCTTGACATGCGAGACGAGCAACAAGGCGCCGACGATTATTGCACTGCCGCTAAAGGGGACTTACGTGCTGTCCGTCAATCATCAATTTGATGTTCGCTGCGACGATTCATTCGCGGTGACAGAGGCAACGCTGCAGGGGCGAGCCGAAATTCATTCGGTCATTCGTCTCTTGCGCAGGCAACCAGAATGGAGTGAGCTGGAGCTGATCGCAACGCCTCCGCACATTGCGATGAGAGAAGGCAGGAGACTTCGGGGTCTATACAAGCTGACGCTGGACGATATCGTGACGGGGCAGAAATTCGCGGATGGCGTGTGTATGGTCAAGTTTGCTGTGGACATTCATGCAACGAATTCCTCCCAGACACACGGATATGGAAATGCGGGGATTACTACACAGCCGTATCATGTACCTTTTCGAAGCTTGGTGTCCTCAGAAATACAAAATCTGGCATTCGCAGGCAGATGCATAAGCGGCGACTTCTATGCCCATGCCTCTTACCGGATCACTTCGACTGCTGTTGCAATGGGAGAAGCCGTTGGGATCGCAGCGGCAGAGGCCATTGCTTGCGGCGGATCGTTCCACGAGGTTCAAGGCGAACAAGTTGCCGCGGAGATGAAGAGGAGAGGTTACGAGCTGTAGCCGGACAACAATAAATGAGTCGATGTGGCAGAGCGGTGCCTGCATGCGAGCGGAGAAAGCTTGCGCAGGCGCCTTCTCGCCAAAGCTCGGCAATTGAAAACTAAAGGGGGATTTGGGAATGAGGAAAGTCTGGAGGAAAACGGTAGCCATGTTCGTCATGTTTGCATTGTTGACGAGCATAGCGTTACCCGGATGGGGAAGCGTAGCCAACGCTAATTATGTAAGCGCAATCATTTGGCAAGAGGATTTTAATGATACCGTAACAGGCAACTATCCGGCATCCATGAGCGCGCTGACGAGCAGCGTGAATTATTCGGCAGAGGTAGCAGAAATACCGGATGCGGTCAACAAGAGTTTGTTCATAGAACGAACTGCGGCCAATACAACGTCATCCTATGCGAACTATACGCTGCAAGAAGCCGATTATGCCGAGAAGGCAATCGTCGAGGTGCGGGCGAAGGCGATGCAATCGAATGTGATCGCTTATATTCCCGTGCTTCGTGGTGCGGATAATCTGCTGACTCAGGTTGCTTTCCATAGTGACGGAACGATTAAGGCGTTTCGTCCAGCCGGCTGGTTTACGGTAGCATCCTACCAAACTGACGTCTGGTACGACATCCGCATCGATATCGATGCCGAGTCGCAGACGTTTGATGTTTACGTTGACGGAACGCTTGCCGTTGATGGAGAGACATTCCGAACGAATCAGCCTTACTTGAGACAGCTTCAATTCGGCTTGCAAGGCGGTACGAATACGGGCTCGCTCGCTATTGATGAAATAAAGGTATCCAGTCTTACCGAGGAAACAGAGCCGTCTGTCGCATACACATTCGAAGAAGATTTCGAGGGACTCGATATCGGATTGTACCCTCCGAGCTTCGACGTAGAAACGACGGTTGCTGGCAATCGGGCTTTGACTGCTGCTATACCCGGCGACACGGGACAGAGTCTGTCGATTGAACGTTATGAAGGAAACAACGCAGCTACTTACTATATGAGCAAAACCTTGTCCGAGCCGCAGGAGCAAATGCTCCTTTCTTTCAGAGCGATGGCCGGTCAGCAGGATACCGTAGCTTATATCCCTATCCTGCGCGGCAGCAGCGGTGCAATCGCGCAGATCGCTTTCCACAGCAATGGCAATATTGCCGTCCATCAAGGTGGATGGATCACTATAATGGAAGGGTATGAAGCGGATCATTGGTATTCGTTCACCCTTGCGGTGGATGCATCAAGGGGAGAGTTCTCCATATTTATAGACGGCGTTCTCGCAGGTTCGGGTTATACGTTCCAGACCGCTCAGACTGCGATTACCAAAGTGGACTTCGGTCTCTTCCGCGGTCCTGACCCGGCTGTCATGTACATTGACGATGTACAGATCACATCGCTGATCCCGCAGTCGGTCACTTCCGTAGCGTTGTCACCTTCGTTATTGACGATCGACACTGGAGAGCAAGTTGAGATAAACGTAGAAGTAACGCCGGCTGACGCGTATTTCTACGAGCTCGCTTGGTCTAGCAGTGACGAAGCTGTGGCTATCGTGGATGCGAGAGGTCGTGTCACGGGCATTGACGAAGGCGACGCGGTCATTACTGCAGAGGTTACAGATTCGGTAACGAGCCAGAGCTATACGGCAACTGCAGTCGTGGAGGTGGTGCTGCAGCCCGCGACAGGCATTACCCTTCAGCCCGAAGAAGCAACAATGCCCGAGGGCGCATTAATTGCACTGGACGCTGCTGTTCTGCCGATGATTGCAAGTAATCGGGACATAGTGTGGAGCAGCAGCGACGATGCAGTCGCGATTGTGGACGGTTATGGCGGAGTTACCGCTGTATCGCCTGGGATAGCCATCATCACGGCGACTTCGGTGGATGGCGGGTTCACGGCATCTTCTGAAATCACGGTCACGGCTAGACCTATACAGCAAAGCATTTATGTTTCGCCAAGTGGAGATGATCCCAACGCCGGTACGGCACAGTCGCCATTCGCTTCGCTCGAGCGGGCAAGAGATGCAGCCAGACTATTATTGGCTAATCCGCTTAGTGGAGATATCGAAATCGTGCTGATGCCCGGCGTATACGAGCTTGAAGAGTCGTTCAAGCTTGATCAGCAAGATTCGGGAAATAACGGATTTGATGTTGTATACCGTTCGCAAGTCGAAGGGGAAGCGATTATTAGCGGCGGAAGAGCTATTGAGGGATGGCAGCTGCATGATTCGAGCAAAGGAATTTGGCGCGCACCTTCGGAAGGTATTACGACCAGACAATTATATGTGAATGGTGTGCGTGCCATCCGGGCACGGAGTGAAGGCGGTCTTACCGACGCTGTGAAAACTGGAACTGGTTTCACGAGCAAAGACATTTCCATCGCCAATTGGAGCAATCCAAGTGCGGTCGAATTTGTTTTCTTGGAGCAATGGACACAGCCACGTGTAGGGGTGGAATCGGTTCAATTGCAGTCGGGAGGTACGGAAATCGCCTTCACGATGAAGCAGCCTGCTTGGACGGCATCTACTACGAAAGGCGGAACCTCGGTCTCCAAGGGACCTGTCTACATCGAGAACGCGTACGAGCTTCTGGATCGCGAAGGAGAATGGTATGCAGACGATGATTATTTTTATTACAAACCACGTTCGTTCGAAAACGTGAATGAAGCAGTCGTGACGGCACCGGAGCTCGAGGAGCTGCTGGAGGTCGAAGGGCTTTCTGCGGAGCAGCGCGTCCATCATATTCGCTTCGAAGGTTTGTCCTTCGCCTACACAACATGGATGTGGCCAAGCACAGAGATGGGTCTGCCGGATGTACAAAACAATCAATTACGTTATCCGGGTCAAGATGATCGTCTGATCGAAGCGGCTGTCACCGTGAAGCTGGCGCATCATATTGTGTTCGAGCGTAACACGTTCTCCAAGATTGGCAGTACCGGGCTGCAAATGATTCAAGGTATTCAAGACAGCTTCATCAGGGGCAATCGATTCTACGATATTTCTGGAAGCGGGCTGAACGTCGGGGAGCCCACGGTCAATAATGCGGCCATCCATTCTCCGAGCGATGAACGATTACTGATCAGAAATGTCGATATTACGAACAACTATGTGCATGATATTGGAATTGAATACGCTTCGGCAGCCGCTATTTCGGCGGGTTTCCCTACCGATATGGAGATTAGCAACAATCATATCTTCAATATCCCTTATTCCGGCATCCATATTGGCTACGGTTGGTATAATTTCGTCAGCAAAGGTGTAAAGGATGTAAGGGTACACGACAATTATATTCACGATTTGCTTGGAGAAGGCGTTTATGACGGCGGAGCAATCTATGCAGTCGGCTACCACGCGGTTTCTCCGGATCAGCATAATACGGCAATCGGCAACTATATTGAAAATCAGATGAACCGAACGGCGGTCCTATACGCCGACAATGCCTCCAGATATTGGACGTTCCGCTCTAACGTGATCGACTTTACAGATACACCTCAGTGGCCGAATTATGATCTTTATTGGAACAGGGGCACAGAGACGGAATTGATCTTCGACAATACCTATATAACAGGCGGCAAGGTTCATGATTTGTACGGGACGACCTTCACCGTTACGAACACACACGTCTATCCGGATGCCAACTGGCCGCAGGAGGCATTATCGATTATTGCCAATGCGGGACTCAAGGATGAATATGCTGACTTATCCTCCGAGCTGGAGCGGGTGTTGGCGCCGAAAGTGATCGATATCGGTCTAAACGAAACGTATGAATTGAGCTTTGAGGCAACTAAAAACAAGGGCGAGCCTTCGGATTTAAGCTCGGCGACGATTGTATATCGCTCTGGCGACAATAGTGTCGTTTCGGTTGATTCCAATGGTATGCTGAGCGGGCTGTCGGCGGGGAAAACGACCGTCTACAGTGACATTTTGTGGGGGGATCTCATCCGAACGGTTCGCACGGAGGTATATGTAGGCGACGAAGTCCAATCGCTCGGATTCCGAAATGTGAATGGAGAGGGAAGAGTCGTCACGGTTGGAGAATCGCTGGAGCTTGGGGCGTTTGGTCTGACCGAACTTGGTCGTCAACGTGGGCTGGTTACCGTTCAATATTCCAGCTCGGCTCCCGAAGTTCTGACGATTGACGGCAACGGAGTAATGACTGCTTTAATGGAAGGTGAAGCTGCTGTCACCGTGACAGCCACGGTGGATGGCATCGTGCATTCACGGACATTATCGATCGATGTGGCGTTGTATAGCAGCGATCAAGGCCTGGAGATCCAGCCGTATCTACTGAACGACGAGCTGCAGGACGCAACGAATTGGAAGGTGTCCTCCGGTGTAGTCGATCATGTAAACGGGGAAGTGTTATTAACGACTCCTGCAGGTCAAGGATTTTACGAAGGCAATACGTTTCTGAACGAGCTGCTAACCTTCAATCTCCATATCGATGCGGAAGGGGGCTGGCAGGTCATTCAAATTCGTAATCAGAATAAAGCGTCTTCGCTACGCGACACGTATGCGATTGTCATCAAGCAGTCGGAGATTGAGCTCCAGAGATTCAACGGTGGGGTGAGGACAGTCTTATTCGGCAACATTCCGGGTTTTACGAGCTTTGGCGGAGATGCCTACCCCAACGATGTACTGCCTTATCGAGCGGACAGACAAATCCAGGTCGGAGCTATTAATGAGGAGCATGGCGTACGAATCATTCTGAACGTGGATGGGGTCAACATCTTCTATTTCCTTGACAAGGATGTCAATCGAATACAACAAGAGGGGTGGTTTTCCGCGGTTGCGAGATACGGTACATTAAAGCTGGGTTCTGCTTCGCTGGAGGAGCTGCATGTTCAGTACGATGGTAATGGTCATTCCTCTGGAGATGCTCCGGTGGACAACATCTTCTACACGCAAGGCATGGAAGTGGTCATGCTGGACAATACGGGAGCTTTATCGAAGACGGGTCATGTCTTTGGAGGATGGAATACAAAAGCGGATGGCTCAGGCTTGCAGCTTTCACCGGGATCAAGCTTGAATGTAGGCGGCGCTAATCTAACGCTGTACGCCGTCTGGGAACTTGAAGAAACAGGCAGCGGCGAGTCGATTGACGATGGACCTATCGCCCCCGGTCAGGATATCGGAGGCAAGGAGGAGGAGATCGAGCACGAACTTGAATCAGAGTCAGAACCCGAACCAGGTACAGAAGTTATGGAACGTTTCTCTGACGCGTTAGGTCACTGGGCATTTAATTCGATTACCTGGGCAGTAGAACAAAAAATTGTCGAAGGCTATCCAGACGGAACATTTAGACCGGATGTACCCATTAATCGAGCTGAGCTGTCCGTGCTGCTCGATCGGGCAATCTCTCCAGGGGGAGCAGAAGCGAATACGGTGATGTTCGCCGACACGAATGATATTCCGCAATGGGCAAGAGGCGCGGTCGAACGGCTTGCGGCTTTGGGCTGGATTAAAGGGGAGGATGGACAGCGTTTTGCCCCGCTTCGCCAGCTGACAAGAGCCGAATTGGCAGTAATCATCTATCGTGCTTTGGAGCTTCCGAATGGATCCGATATCGGTAAAAGATACAAGGATGAATCATCGATTCCTACTTGGGCAAGAGAGGCGGTATTCGCACTGTACCATGCTGAGCTTATGAATGGGAGAGATAATCATCTGTTCGCGCCAGCTGACACAGTTACCAGAGCAGAGGCATTAACGCTCATTCGGAGAGCACGGCTATGGATGGAGAACTTAGATTAAGACTCAATGAAGTAATAAACGAGCAAGCCCTCCGATATGCAGGAGGGCTTGCTCGTTTGGTCTGACGGTGGGCTGAAATCTACAATCTGCTTATTCGATTACACGCTAAGGTCAAATCGATCTGCATTCATGATCTTGACCCACGCTGCGATAAAGTCCTTCACAAACTTTTCCTTATTATCATCCTGCGCGTAGACCTCTGCAAGGGAGCGAAGGACGGAATTGGAGCCGAAGACGAGGTCCACGACCGTCGCTGTTCGGACAACCTGGCCGCTGCTGCGATCGCGGCCCTCGTACACGCCGTCTTCCGCAGGTTTCCACGCTACATTCATATCCAGCAGATTGACGAAGAAATCGTTCGTCAGCACACCGACACGATCCGTAAATACGCCATGTTGCGTACCGCCATAATTCGTGCCGAGCACGCGCATACCACCGATCAGCGCCGTCAGCTCTGGAGCGCTAAGTTGCAGCAAATGCGCTTTGTCGATCAATAGCTCGGCAGCGATGCTGGAGCTATGTTTGTGATGATAGTTGCGGAAGCCGTCGGCGTAAGGCTTTAAGACAGCGAAGCTTTCCACGTCGGTTTGTTCCTGCGATGCATCGCCGCGTCCTGGAGCAAACGGAACCGTGACATCAAAGCCCGCATCCCGTGCCGCTTTCTCGACTGCGGCGCTGCCTCCGAGTACGATGAGGTCAGCGATACTCACATTTTTGTCAAGCTCCTCCTGAATGCCTTCCAGTATCGTCAGCACCTTGGTTAATTGCTGCGGCTGATTAATCGCCCAGTCCTTCTGCGGAGCCAGACGGATACGTGCGCCGTTGGCGCCGCCTCGCTTATCCGAGCCGCGGAAGGTGCTTGCCGAAGCCCAAGCCGTCGTAACCAGCTCGCTAATCGTAAGTCCGGAGTCCAGAATCGAAGCCTTGATAGATTCGATTTCGTCCTCTGTCAGCTCATAATCGGCAGGTGCCACGGGATCTTGCCAGATCAGTACTTCGTCCGGGACCTCCGGACCCAAATACCTTGCGCGAGGTCCCATGTCGCGATGAGTCAACTTGAACCATGCGCGTGCGAACGCATCAGCGAATTCATCCGGATTCTGAT
Organism: Paenibacillus sp. strain BS8-2; assembly: GCF_054483835.1. Lineage (NCBI taxonomy): Bacteria > Bacillati > Bacillota > Bacilli > Caryophanales > Paenibacillaceae > Paenibacillus > Paenibacillus sp. strain BS8-2. The sequence continues at coordinate 5,602,866 of NZ_CM137010.1, read as the reverse complement.
GGAAACGACGAGAGATTTTCTCGTATGCCGGGTCCATGCGCATAGCCATATCGGCTGTCGTCATCATCGTCGGCACACGTATGGACGCATCCTCGGCATCCGGAGCAAGATGCTCCTCGGCGGGATCGATTGGCGCCCATTGATGCGCGCCTGCCGGACTTTGCGACAGCTCCCATTCGTAGCCGAACAGCAGGTCGAAGTAACCGTTATCCCACTGCGTGGGGTTCGCTGTCCAAGCGCCTTCTACGCCGCTAGTGATGGTATCTCGGCCTTTGCCGGAGCCATGCGAGCTGAGCCAGCCCAGTCCTTGCGCCTCGACTGCAGCAGCCTCCGGTTCTGCACCGACGAGTGCAGCGTCTCCTGCCCCATGCGCCTTGCCGAATGTATGACCGCCGGCGACAAGCGCAACCGTTTCTTCATCGTCCATACCCATTCGAGCAAAGGTATCGCGAATATCGCGACCGCTGGCAAGCGGATCCGGATTACCGTTAGGACCCTCCGGATTGACATAAATTAAGCCCATCTGCACGGCGGCAAGCGGATTCTCAAGATCGCGCTCGCCGGAGTACCGCTTGTCGCCAAGCCACTCCGTTTCCTTCCCCCAATAAATATCTTCTTCGGGATGCCAGATGTCCGGGCGCCCGCCGCCGAAACCAAAGGTTTTGCCGCCCATGGATTCAATGGCAACATTACCGGTCAACACGAACAGGTCCGCCCATGAAATTTTGTTTCCATATTTTTGTTTAATCGGCCAAAGCAGTCGACGCGCCTTATCGAGATTGCCGTTGTCCGGCCAGCTATTGAGCGGGGCGAAGCGTTGCGAACCGCTTCCGGCGCCTCCACGACCGTCGCCGGTACGATAAGTGCCGGCAGAATGCCATGCCATCCGGATAAAGAAAGGACCATAGTGACCATAATCGGCGGGCCACCAGTCCTGGCTATCGGTCATGAGATGAAGCAGATCTTGTTTAAGCGCAAAGTAGTCTAGCTTGTGGAACTCTACCGAATATTCGAAGCCTGCGTCCATCGGATTGGACTTTCTGTCATGTTGATGAAGAATGTTGAGATTCAATTGATTGGGCCACCAATCGCGATTTGACGTGCCGCTTGATTTGGGGCTTGTCGCGCTGCCGTGCATGACTGGGCATTTGCCTGTGCTTGCTGTGACGTTTGTGTCCATTGAATCAGCTCCTATTGGTTTATAGAAAATAGCAGTTAATAATAACTCTATTCTATGAAAACGGCTCTAATTCCTGCATGCTGCCTTCCTTTGCAGAGAAGCAATTTGCAGCGTGCATGACTTTGCATTACGGCGCGGTATCCAAACCGAAAGCGACATAGGTTAATGGATCTTTACATTGGATGCGTGCCGTCGACGCCACGGGCAATAAATCGGAGGTGAAATCGGATAACGACGGTAAGCTAGTGTAAGGAATGGTTTATTTCGGCAGGAGGGGAGGCGTTCTATGATGGAAGGGAATACGTAAACGGGAGGTTGGATGTTATGCAGAAGGGAAAGATTACGCTCCCGGAAATCGGGGGTCAAGCAGAAGCGATCAAAGCGGCCTGGTTAGGGCTGCAGGGGCAAGGGGACTGGGTATCATCTTATATCGGTAACCAAAGATTCGATGAGATCGTCTTCATCGGCTCTGGATCGTCTTATTATCAGGCGATGATTATGGCTGCAACATGCAGGTTATGGCTCGGCCGAAGAGCTGTCGCTCTTCCGTCCTCTGATATATTGCTGCTTCGCGAGCAATCTGTAGCGGGGGCAAGCCGTGTCTTGCTGGTTGGCGTTTCCCGTTCGGGCGAGTCCTCGGAGGTTATTATGGCTCTGGATTCGGTGAAGGAATTATTAGGCTGGACAACATGCGGCATTACTTGCCATCCTTCCAGCCAATTAGGAACGATGACAGAATGTTTGGTGTCGCCGCTCGGACAAGAAGCCAGCACGGTTATGACCAAGTCGTTCAGCAGCATGACCTATATGATGCAGGCCGCTATTGCCATGGCAGCGGGGCAACGATATGTCAGTCAAATGGAGAGCGTCAGCGAACTGTCGGCGGACATCGTGGCGCGAAGCGGAGGCTTTGCGGAACAATTAACGGACCGGCATTCGTTCAATAAGATTATTTATCTGGGGATGGGAACGTATTACGGCGCTTCTCAGGAGGCATGCCTGAAGCTCAAAGAGATGGCCTATGTGTGGACAGAAAGCTATGGGACGCTGGAGTTCCGTCATGGTCCCAAGTCGCTCGTTGAGCCTGGCACATTAATCTGTCTGCTTCTATCCGAGCAAACGCGTGCCTATGAGCTCAAGGTCGCAGAAGAGATGAAAAACTATGGAGCTACTGTGATGATCTTAACGGCAGCGGCAGGCGACGATACTTCGTTCGCCGATGAGGTATTCGAGATAGGCGGGGCCTCCCTCTCCGACGAGGCGCGTACCGTTCTCTACATGCCGGTCCTGCAATATTTGGGCTTCTATACAGCCTTGAAGCATGGGGTCGATCCGGATTATCCGCGGAATTTGACTCAGGTCGTCAAGATCTAATGGCATTGACGATTGGGGTGGATGTCGGGGGAACCAATATCGTATGTGGTGTGGTTGACGAAACAGGCCAAGTAATCGGCAAACGGAAACGTCCGACGGAAGCCCATCTTGGCGCTGCGTCGGTGTTGGACCGCATTGCCGCCATGGCAGAAGAATTACGGACGGAATACGGCTCGCAGGATACAATCGGCAGAATCGGCATTGGCATTCCCGGATTGGTGGATCCGCAAGCCGGCTTGTCCCGTTTCGCCGGGAACTTAAATTGGAGGAATATCCCGGTCGCATCCGAATTGGAGCAGCGCATCGGTATTCCTACGTTTCTAGATAACGACGTAAAGCTGTATGTATACGGAGAAGCAGTGGCAGGAGCGGGCAGGGGTTACCGTCACGTACTCGGCATTACGATCGGGACAGGCATTGCTTCCGCCGCCGTAAGCGACGGCAAGCTGCTGTACGGTCATAAGGCGATGGCGGGCGAAATCGGTCACGTACGCATGGACGGAATCGAAGAAGCATGTACATGCGGGTTAAGCGGCTGTCTGGAGACGGTCGCTTCTGCTTCCGGCATGCTCAGGCAAACGCACAAACGATTGGCAGCTGGCCGGGACAGTATTCTGCGGCAATGGTTCCCTGGCGATGCCATATCGGAAATTACCGGAGCCGATTTATCCAAGGCTCTTGATGCTGGAGATTCTCTAGCGACAGAGATCCTTACGAGAGCGGGCAGGTTATGCGGCAGGGCGCTTGCTGCTGCCGCAGCGGTGCTTAGCCCCGAGGTGATCATCGTTGGCGGAGGCGGAGCACTTGCGGGAGAGCGGCTGCTTGGGCCGCTGCGCGAAGAGTTGTTCGCTAATCTAATCCCGGAGTTCCGAGATGGCCTCAAGGTGGTTGCGGCAGAAAATAACGATGAAGCCGGCATCATTGGCAGTGCCTTATATGCGCGTGACCAACGCTAGAGAAATGATATTACTGGGAGGAATTTGTTATGTCTTTGGTATCATCCACACGATTGCTAGAAGCCGCGCGCGCTGGCGGTTATTGCGTCGGGGCGTTTAATGTGCACACCCTCGAGATGCTGCAAGCCGTCGTGGAAGCGGCAGAGGAGCTTCGCTCGCCCCTCATTATTCAGTCTACCGTCGGCACGGTCAAACATCTCGGAGCCGATTACATTGCCGCGGCGGCCATGACGGCTGCACGGAGGAGCTCTGTGCCAATCGCGCTTCATCTCGATCATTGTTCAGACTTCGATATCATCATGCAATGTATCCGTGCGGGCTATACCTCGGTTATGATTGATGCTTCGCATGAGCCATTCGAGGAGAACGTGGCGGCAACTCGCAAGGTTGTAGAAGTAGCGAGAGCAGTAGGCGTTAATGTAGAAGCCGAGCTCGGAAGAGTTGGCGGCGTAGAGGACGACATCGTAGTCGACGAACGTGACGCGATGCTGGCCGATCCGGATGAGTGCGCGGAATTTGTGAGCTTGACGGGCGTTCATACCCTTGCACCGGCTATAGGCACGGCTCATGGTATTTATAAAGGAGATCCCAACATCGACTTCGACCGTATCGGGCGCATTGCCTCCAAAGTATCGGTCCCGCTTGTCCTGCACGGCGGATCAGGGATCCCGGACGAACAGGTAAGGAAAGCGGTATCGCTTGGCATGGCCAAGATGAACGTGGCTACGGAGCTGCGCATTGTATTCTCCGATGCGATCAAAGCGGTGTTCGAGAACAATCCGCAAGAAAATGATCCGAGAAAATATATGGTGCCGGCTAAGCTGGCGCTCAAATTGGCCGCGATGGAGAAGATCCGGTTATGCGGCTCCGAGGGCATGGCTTGAGTCAGCCAACTGTTGCGCCGCAGTTCATGAGAAGGTGGAGGATTTCATGAGATCCTTAATCGTTACGGTAACATTAAATGCTTCAATCGATAAAACCTATTATGTACCGAGTTGGTCCAAAGGCAGCGGCGCGAGGGCCGTACAAACGATATCGACCGCTGGCGGCAAAGGACTGAACGTAGCACGGGTACTGAGGCAGCTTGGACATGAGAGGGTAGTCGCAACGGGATTCACGGCGGGGTACAATGGCATGTACATTGTGGAACAGATCGCCAAAGAAGGAATCCGCCCCGCATTTGTCCAAGCAGAGGGAGAATCCCGTATCTGCATGAACGTCATCGACCAAAGCGATGGCTCCTCCACGGAGGTGCTGGAGGCGGGTATTGAGGTAGGCGAGGCGCAATTGACGGAGCTGAAAGGGATGCTCCGTCTGGTAAGCAAGGAGGCTGCCCTTGTTATATTCGCGGGGAGCCTGCCGCGAGGCGTGCCTAACAGCTTATATGCGGAATTAATCGGAATTGCGCACGAAGAAGGCGCTAGGGCTTTTCTGGACGCGAGCGGAGATGCCTTGCTGCTCGGTCTTGCCGGAAAGCCGGACTTCGTCAAGCCTAATGAAGAAGAGATGAACGCCCTGCTCCCTGTAGAGGAACGGGGCGATTCACGTCGAGGGCTAGAAATATTAATGGAACAAGGGATTACACAGGCCGTTATTACGCTGGGTTCAGCCGGAGCGGTTGCGGGAGCCGAAGGTCAGCTCTATCGGGTAGTTCCCCCTAGCCTGCAGGCTGTCAATGCGGTGGGCAGCGGTGACGCGTTCGTTGCTGGATACGCTTTCGGCTTCGTCCGGGGGTGGCCCGCGACGGAATGTCTGCGCTACGCCGCTTCGGCCGGAAGCGCGAATGCCATGTCGCCGATGACAGGGGATGTGCGCGCAGATCTAATGACCGCAATGCTGGAGCAAGTCAAGGTAGAGACGCTGAGGACAAATGAAAAGGAGGTATGAGCGTGGAAACGCAATCGGGCTTCAGCATTCGTTGTGTAAGCTCTCTAGAGAAAGTATTCCCGGACGAAGAGCTTAACGCTCCAGCCTGGAATGCGGCATCGGCACTGCAGGGAGAAGTGTTTTCGTTACAGGTCGCTTATTGCGCGGATCGGCTCGTGAAGCCGTTACAATGTCGCATAACGGCTGGACTTACGAATGAAGTAACGGTCAGATCCGTCGGTCTTGTGCCGTCGGAGCTGCCTTGTTATACAGATCATGATGATAACGTGCTTCGTTCGAAGCCTGGACTATATCCCGATCCCTTGTACCCGATATCCGAGTATCAAGCTACAGGGCTGCCAGGTCAATGGCGTTCGTTCTGGTTGACGGTCGAAATCGGGGAGAATGAACCGTCTGGCGTCTATACGATAAACATCCAGTTATGCGATTCTGCCGGTCAGGTAAGGGGAGAAGAACAGTTCAAGCTCGAGATTATCGATGCTAGACTACTGCCGCAAACCTTGATTCACACGGAGTGGTTCCATGCCGACTGTCTAGCGACGCATTATGGAGCGGAACCGCTGAGCGAGGAGCACTGGCAATGGATCGAACGATTCGTAAGGACGGCGGCCAAACACGGTATAAATATGATTCTGACGCCATTGTTCACGCCGCCGCTCGATACGGCAGTCGGGGCTGAGAGACCGACGGTTCAGCTGGTAGACGTAGAGAGGCTGGCGACAGGCGAATATGTATTTTCTTTTGATAAGCTGGCGCGATGGATTGAAGTGTGCTCGGCTGCAGGCATCCGTTACTTCGAATTCGCGCATCTGTTCACCCAATGGGGAGCTGGACACGCGCCAAAAATTATGGCGAATACATCTCAAGGTATAACTCGCATCTTCGGATGGGATACGGATGCTTCGGGCGCAGAATACGGTGGATTTCTAGCACAGCTGTTGCCTCAGCTAGTTTCATTTGTTAGAAAGGAGGGGCTGGCCGATCGTTGTTATTTCCATGTTTCGGATGAGCCTACCGCCGCGCATATGGAAAGCTACCGAAGCGCTGCTGCGATGGTGAACGAGCACTTGGAGGGATTTCCGGTTATCGATGCGCTCTCCGATTATTCTTTCTATGAGCAGGGGCTTGTCCGGAGACCGATTCCGTCCGCTGATCACATCGAACCGTTCCTGAATGGCGGCGTACCGGATCTATGGACGTACTATTGCTGCGCGCAGTCGCGCGATGTCACGAACCGATTCTTCAATATGCCTTCTGCACGTAATCGTATTCTTGGGATGCAGCTCTATAAATTTCAAATGGCCGGGTTCCTGCATTGGGGTTATAATTTCTGGTATAAACAATATTCAGCAGGTGCCATTGACCCGTTCCGAGTGACGGACGCGGGTCATGCGTTCCCCTCAGGGGATGCCTTCCTTGTCTACCCCGGAACGAATGGTCCGATAGAATCTATTCGCCTGGAAGTATTGTTCGAGGCGCTTCAGGATTTGCGCGCGCTGCAAAGTCTGGAATCCCTCGTCGGACGTGAGGCAACGATCGGGCTGCTGGAGCAGGATCTGGAGGACGAGATTACGTTCAAACGGTATCCGAAGGACCCTGAGTGGCTGCTCGCGACTAGAGAGAGGATCAATAGAGCCATTGCGGAGCATCCGAACAGGTAGGATGACAGGTTTATACGCTTAATTGTAGGGAGGCAGCTAGATAGATGGGGCTTATCAAAGTTTTGTTCTGGTTCGATGTAGAGGACTTTATCAATCCGGAGTCTGAGGACGCGCTGCTGGGGTTACTCGACTTGCTGGACGAGAGAGGCATAACGGGCATCTTCAAATTGGTCGGAGAAAAGATTCGAGTGTTGGACAGAAATGGACGGTCCGATATTCTCGATAAGCTGAAGCGCCACGAAGTTGGCTATCATACGGATTGGCATAGCGTACATCCTGTTGTAACCGAATATTTAGAGCCGCTTGGCTTCCGCGAGGGAGCGGAGCAGTTCGTGATCCGCGAAGGCGGAGGGTTCGATGATCTCAAGCGGATTACCGGGGAACCTGTGCGGTGTTATGGTCAGCCGGGGCAAGCGTGGGCGCCGCAAGTATTCCCCGCGCTTCGCCGCTGGGGCGTCTCCGCCTATCTGGACGGTCATGATCAGGTGACGATGAACGGTCTTCCATTCTGGTACGGCGGATTACTGCATCTGGCATCGCTGGAAGGTCTGATGGGAATGCCGCTAATCGAAGGCGCATTGCCGAAAGCGATGGAAACATTCGATAAACTCTGCGAGCAGCAGAAGGATAAGGATGTTGGTTTTATTAGCATTTTCTATCATCCTACTGAGTTTGTATTCGAGGAGTACTGGGATGCGGTCAACTTCTCTAAAGGAAATAATCCGCCTCCCGAACAATGGGTGAAGCCGCGATTCCGGCCAGAAGGGCATATGCGCATGTATTTGGACCTTGTCGCGCAGCTGGTTGATTATACGCTCACCAAGCCGAATGTTTCATACGCTTCGACGGAAGAAATCATCGCGCTGGAGAAAACGACGGACAGACCTTTATCCGCTAGCGAGATTGTGGCAATTGCGAGCCAGATCGGAACCGAGCTTCGATATTGGGGGGACGGCAGTATCAATCTGTCGGCAGGCGAGCTGTTTGGCGTGTTCCGCCAAATCGCGCTGGGCTCCAAAGAAGCAACTCCAGAGCTGATCTACGGCCCTGAGCGCGATTATGACGAAGGACCGGCGGCCAGGGCCGTGCGCGTGTGCGACATCTTAGCTGCAATTGCGAAGCCGCTGCCTACCGTATGCGATTATCCGCAGCTGCCGGATTTCTTCGAAGCCGGAGGGACCAAGCTGGGTCCTGCTGCTATGACTTGCACGCTGGCGGCTATCATTCGAGATGGACTTGGTCCAGAAGATTCTATCATCCCCCTCCACGGGCGACTTCAGTCGGTCGAACACTCTGGCGTAGTCGGCGAGTGGTCTACTTACTGGTGTATCTTCCCAGAGGATCTGCAAGTGCCGAATATTGTGGAGCAGTCCCGGCTGCAGACGTGGACGATCAAACCAGCTATATTCTCGCGTATATCGGGAGGTTGAGACATGAGAGAAGCAGACTTTCTAACCGAAGCTTCTATTCGGGAAATCAATAAGTGGCTTGCTCTGCCCGAAGAACCTTTAGCTGCTGTACTAGAAGCAGCGGCTATCGTAAGGGAGGACGACGGCTTATTGGAGTTGTTGCTGCAATACGTCGTTGCCGCACAGATGGACTTGAATGAGGCGGCGTTCAGCGGAGCGATAAAGGGGCTCCCGGCAATCTCGGATGCCAGGAAAGAAGAGCTGAAGAACACTTTGAAGGAGCGGGCAGGATTATTTAACGTGTTAGTCGTCGTCGGCTTGCTCCCATGGACGATCCGATACTACCGATCCAAGGGCATCCAGGAGAGTGTGCTCGCCGAAACGATGAGCGATCTATTCATCTGGATGACCCATCATCATGCAGAGCATGGTGGTTGGGGACTGGATAATCTGGCCTGGCTTCTGAATCATGTCGGAGGGAGGATCTTCCGGCTGGGACGTCTGCAATTTGTGCACAAGATTTCGGATCATGACATTATCGTCATGCGCCACCGTGAGTCAGGACGCACAGTGCTGTTCTCAGAGCCTGGCATTCATTACCGCAGCGACGGATTAGTGAATGGTACCAACGGAAAGGTTGAAGCGGACAAGTATTGGACATCGGGCTTTCATCAGGATGACGGAGGTTTTACGGGATATCCATTGATTCCGACGGGACTTGCTTCGCAGGGGCTTATCCGACTGTCCTCTGCTGATTGGGAAGTGGCGTTCCGACGCGGCGATCCCGTGCTGGATATGCATATCCCGGAAGGGGAGCCTATGCTCCCCGAAGCATGCGAAGAATCGATGAAGAGAGCAGTCGCCTTCTTTGGCGAATATTTTCCTGAGAAAGCGGTCAAAGCCTTCGTGTGCGTCTCCTGGCTGCTCGACTCGCAGCTTGCGGATATCTTGCCTGCAGCCTCGAATATTACAGCGTTCCAGCGAAAACTCCAATTGTTCCCGGTGTTGTCCGATGAGCGAGAGACTTATGTTCGGGTATTCGGCACGGAGACGCTGGATCCATCGACGGCAAGTAGCGATACAGGCCTCCGTAAGGCGATTATTGCCTTCGCGGCGAACGGACATCGACTTCACGGCGGCGGCGGAATCAGAATGATCGGATGAACAGCCAAGCGATAGAACCTATGTAAGAAACAAGCTCCCATCCTCTGCTGTAAGCAGGACGGGAGCTTTGTTGTGTTTGTGCACGGTGCGGTGCTTATTCGACGAATCCGCGTCCGAGGACGGATGCCATATGCTCTTCTCCGTCCTCGTTGCGGATAATCACCTGATTATGGAGGTTGATCGTGCTGCAGATATGATTGGGGACAATATGCAAGACATCGCCAGGACGCAATCCAGAGGCTTGTGCGACAGGGCCGAGCTTCAGCATGCCGTGCTCTTCGGAAAGCCGCTCCAGCAGGATATCCTCCCATTCGAGCACGTGGCCAAATCCCTGAAGCTGAAGGGGTTGCGACATCGGTTGAATGTCCGTGGCAAATGTTTTGCTGCCGCCGTCAATAATGGCGAGATCGATGGATGGCCGGCTGACGATGGTAACGCGGACGCTGGCGGCCCAGTCCTCAGGTGTGCACACGCCAAAACGTGCTTGCATGCGGTCCTGAAACACATAGGTTCCAGGTCTAATCTCGGTAATGCCAGGTACGTCAGCCACATAGAGAGCAGTTGGCGTAGAGCCGACGCTTACATCCTCGATCTCGACTCCATGCTCGCGAATGCGGGCGGCGAGCTCAGCCATCAATTTGCCTTCATCCGCCCCTGCCGTCTTCAGATCCAGCGTTGGCTTGCCGTTATAGACAGCTCCTCGATAGGTGTAGATACCGTTCAAATGGAGGGAGGGCATAGAAGCGATCTGTTCCGCCAATTCTAAGGCATTATCGTACAGGACGCCGGTTCGGCGCATGCCGGTATCGATTTCGAGCCGAACCTGAATGACTTGACCGGACCGCGCAGCCGCATCCGCAAGCATTCGTGCTGATTCCAGACTATCAACGCCGGCTATCAAATGAATGTGCGCTGCGAGCTGCAGGAGCCTATCGATTTTGCCGGGGGAGACGATTGGATAAGCAATGAAGATATCCGCGATGCCATGCCGGGCCATCAGCTCCGCTTCCGATAGTTTGGCGACCGTGATACCGGACGCGCCTGCCTGTACTTGTTTGAGCGCAATAGCTGGCATTTTGTGCGTCTTCACATGCGGTCTTAGCTTGACTCCGGCTTTCTTGGCTGCAATCGCCATCTTGTTGATGTTGCTAGTCATGATGCCGGCATCAATTACGATATGAGGCGTTTCCATTTGTATATCATCCTTTTCAAAGCATTCGGCAGCGGACTCCGGCGCCAATCTTTAATTCAATTCGTCATACTTCAGATGAACACGAAGCAATCGCATAATGACCGTAATGGCTTCTGCTCGGCTCGTATAGCTGTTCGGCTCGAATTGATTGTCGCCTTTGCCATTCATCAGCCCTGCGGCGATGGCCGTGTTAGCGGCACCTTGTCCCCATGCGGGAATCGCATTGTAATCCTTCATTGCCGTTGCAGGTGTCGTCCTGTAGGTTTTGTCCAGGGATCGAACGGTCATTGCCGCGAGCTCGATCCGCGAGATGTTGCGCCCAGGCATGAAGGTTCCATCCTCGTAACCTTGCATAAGTCCCGCCTGGAAACCTGCAGATGCATAACCTCTAGCCCAAGTCGGAATGATGTTGCTGTCCGCGAAGGTCTTGTCCGTGAGCGACGGGTCCAGAGGGGCTATATTCAGCCCACGCAGCAGCATAACGGCAAATTCCGCGCGAGTAACCTTCTGCTCGGGACGGAAGGTGCCATCCGTGTAACCGTTAACAATGCCGAGATTGATAGATTCTTGAATATAATCCTTCGCCCAATGTTTATCGATATCCGTTAATTGTGGCAGCGGGGCTCCGGATGTCTTGGCCTCGACGATCAGATTCGGCGTGTAGACCTTGGAGTCAATCTTGGCATTTACTAACTTAGCTTCCCGTAGTTCGAAGGTTGAATCGCCGTCTGTCATCCGCTCGAATACAAAGGAGGCTAACCCTACGTTGCCATTCTTGCCTGATGCGCTTCCAATTTGCGTGTGCGCGAATCGGAGATCGTTGCCCTCGACCTTGGAAGGCACCGAGAAACCTTGGATGTCGCTGGAGGAATGGATCAGCTTCCAGTTGGCGGCATCAAACGACAACTTTAGATCATATGCGTAAAGATCGACTGCTCCGATGGCCTTAACAGACAGCTTTAGTCTGTGTCCGTCACTCACATAGTTCATCTGGAGGCTTGTGCCCTGATCTGCTGCGTGAACGAAGGAGGGGACAGCCAGAAGAAGCATGCAAACCCATAAAATCAGCTTTCGGGATACATTCATTGCGGAATCGTCCTTTCTGAGTGGGAGATAAGGGTTATGCACTTGTGAGATTAGTATAAGGTTATTGAAAGAGTCGCGAAACAAACCGATATTGCGTTTCGTTAACCGCTGAAGAGGGATTTGATCGTGAGCCGATTTGCGTCCGCAACGACGGCATGCATCCGCGTCCGCAAGTTCGCGATTCACCCATGTTTCCAAGATCAAAATTGATGATGGTTAGGCGATATCAAGGATGGTTTCTTCAAAGTCCGCGATCGTACCAGCTATAATAAGTCTTGTAACGAGATGAATTCCGCCAAGCGGACGGAGAATAGCACGATACCGGCTCTCTGAAGTTCGCGTTCGGCCGCACGCCTAACGGGTACTTCAAGTCGATCGCAGCCAAGAGCGAGGATCTGCGAGAGGTGTACATCCGCGAGCGCCCGGAAGATCTTGGTCGACTGGGCCGCTATATAACGATCTAACTTGAATCGGAGTTATTCTAGCTCCACAACCGATATGACGGAATCGAAGCGGGAGGCTGACATGAAAGACATCATATTAGACAATCTGACACTAGATGGACAGATAGAATGGGAAGGACGCATCGAACGAGGGAAGGCGAGCTTGCCTTCCGGCAAAGCGGCTTCCGCCGTACAGGGACGAATCGCGACGGACCGTCTTCCCGGCAATTGGAGTGGATATGGCTCGCTGCAGCTTACCGTGTTTAACCCCTGGAACCGTCCTGTCGTCGGCGGCATCGACATCTATGACAGCCGGTCGCTGGCAAGTCCGGAGCTTGAGTTCGGAGACTTCGTCGGACGCGGCAGGTCGCTTTTGCTCGGCGAAGGCGTCACGCACGTTATTGTTCGTATCGACCCGATTCAGACAACGCTCGGCAGCCGCATGCTTGATCTCGACCAAGTCGTTCGTGTGGCTATCCATATGCCCGAGCCTGAGGGAGAGGAAAAGCCGATCGCGCTCTCCGCGCTCCGTCTGAGCCCGGAGCGAGAGGAGCTCGACGACTTGGCCGACGCAAAGCCGGGAGACTCGGTGCTTGTCATTCGTCATCTGGACGTGAGCTGCTATACGTACGAACCGGACAGCTATCGCGATCCCGACGATGTCGCCCGGTTGTTCGAAGAGTTGACGCGCGAGAGGGACAAGCTGGAACGCGCTATTGACGTTGCCGAGATCAACGGCAAGCAGGCGCTGTACCCTCGCACGGCGCTCGTCGCCGCTGACATTGCGTTGATTGCCCGACCGATGTTGGCTTGGCACTTCTCTCCGCGCGCCAAGCGGGACAATCTGTCCGGGGCGTTGGGACTCGTGCGAGAAGAACGGGAAAAGCTAGAACGATTGCTGACGTCCAGGCAGCATGAGGATGACGAAGACGATTCGAACTTGCCGATTCCGCTCGTCAAGCCGTTGCCCGACTTCGCTTCGCTCCGCATCGACGGCAAGCGGTTCGTAGACAAGTCCGGGCAGCCCGTGCTCGTATGCGCAATGAGCTATATCAATGAAGGACCGCTGCTGCGGTTTTTCTCGCCCGAGCAGCATAAGAGGGAAATCTACGCCGTCGGCGGAGGCTCCCGCTACGATATCGAGTGGTCGCCCGTCTACGAAGCTTATCATCGTTACCCGGGAACGGAGCGAGTCGGCTGGCAGGGCTGGTGCGGCCATTTGATCAAAGACCAATGGGCGATGGGGGGGCGCAAGGAGAACGTTGTCATCTGTCTGGAGAACGAGCGCATACTCGAATCGATCGGGCGCTATAACCAGATTCATGCCGACGAGTGGCGCCATAACGATGAGCTCATGTACGTTATACTCGGATACGAGCTTAGCTACATGTGCTACTGCGAGAAGTCTCTCCGGCGGTTCCGCGAATGGCTGGCCGAGCGGCACGGCACCGTCGAAGCGTTGAACGGGAGATGGGGAACCGATTACCGATCGTTCGAAGAAGCAGAGCCCCCTCGCACGGACGTGTTCGGTCCGGCGCCGGACGCAAACCGCGCCGCTTGGTTCGATTGGGCTGATTGGAACACGCGCAGGTTCTCTGACCACCTGCGTTGGGCGCGGGACGACGTTCGCAAGCTGCATCCGAACATTCCGATATGCGCGGGCGGGACGCATAGCATGATGAGCGCGAGCAACGGGACGACGGGTATTGACGAAGAGATGATCGTGAACGAAGTGGACGACGTCATTCTGCACGAAGGCGGCGACCTGCTCAGCATCGACCTGCTTCACGCACTGTCCGACAAGCCGAAGCCGATGGTCGATCCCGAACACGGTGACAATTGCACCGGCTGGCTGCTGAACTACTTGCATGGCAAAAGCACGCTATCAATGTTCTGGTGGCCGAAACAGCCTTCCCGCCAATTCCCGGTCAGTACGCTGCGCGCTCCGCTGCACGGCACGATGGACATCAAGCTCGTCGCCGAGCACTTACGAACGGCGCTGCACGTACGCCGGTTAAACGAGGAGATCACGGCATTCTGGGACATCCCGCGCGAGGCCGCCATCCTCTATTCTAAGACGAACATGCTGCAGGTGCCGCCGGAGATGATGAACGCAAGCGCGACCGATTACTTGACGGCGTTGCGCGATACGTATGAAGCCGCACGTTGCCTGGACGCGGGATTGACGTTTATAACCGAGAAGCAGCTTCTCGCGGATCGGGCGACGGACTACAAGCTCATCATTCTACCGGCCGTTAAGCACTTGCCGGAATCCGTATTCGAGGCGTTGGACCGCTACGTTCGCGGAGGAGGCGTCGTTCTCGAGCTGCCCGAGTCGCTGACTCGCGACGAATACGATCGTCCGGCGGACTACTTGCAGCGTTGGAGCATTACCGTCCATCGCACGAGCTATCCGGCGATCGAAGGATTCGGCGAGCTTGAGCAGAGGTATGATCAGAATCTGGAGCGCGGCGTTCGCTACGGACTTGGGCGGGAAATCGAAGCATCACGGATCAACACTGAATTATGCGCGATGCCGCTGCGGATGTCCGGCATCTTCCAGGACATCGAATTGGCGGCAGGCGAAATCGTAGCCGAGGGCCCCGCGGCCGAGCCGATGCTGGCGCGCGTGCCGGTCGGTTCAGGCTTCGTCTGGCATTGCGCCGGCATGCCGGACGCCTCGTCTCTATCCGCGCTGCTCGATCTGCTATTCGCGGAAGCGGGCATCCATCGTCCGCTTACGGTGACCGATCCGGAAGGCAAGCGCATCCCGGGGCTGGAAGCGCGACTAGCAAGACGCGAACATGACGACCTGGTCTATCTGGTCAATCAGAGCGGTATGCCCGCAGATTACCGCATTCAAACGAATCGGCCGGTTCATCAAGTCCGCGAACTGCTATCGCTCGATTACTATACGGAAGCTAGCGGGCGAATCGAAGACAAGTCGACGCTTATATTCTCGCTTCGGGAAGACCCTGCAACAAGATGGCGCAAGTAGAGACTCGCAGAGTAGAAATCAGCTTTAATACCGCTAGGACATTGGCGTATTATTCAACTACACGGGGATTCTCGCTTTGAAATAAGCTCCCGTACTCTGCTCTAAGCAGGGCGGGAGCTTTATCGTGTTTGTGAAAGCTGCTTATTCGAAGAATCCGCGTCCAAGGGCGATTTTGCGTTTCATTAACGGTCACATCACCCCAAATGATGTGACCGTTTCGATTTGTAATACCGGGGAGTTTGTTATAACACTTGTCCGTCAGCCAGCAGACATTCGCGCAAAGCTTCGTATTCCACTTGCTGCACGCTGACATTGTTCGCGAGCGCGAGCGCCGCCGCTGATGCCGCCGATTGCCCCAATACCATAAATACGGGTTCCATCCGAATGGATCCGTAAGCGATATGGGAGGCGGATAAACAGACGGGAACGAGTAGATTACCGCACTCATCCTCCTTCGGAACGATGGAGCGATAGCTGATCGGATAAGGAGCGGCAAGCCCAATCTGAACATCGCCTTCGTTGACCACGTAACCGTCCTTCCCGACATGACGCTGCGTATTGTGGGAATCCATATTGTACGATCCCATGCCAACGCTGTCCGTTACAGGTATCCTGAGGAAGATATGGTTTTCGTTCATGACCGTGTCGCCGACCAGGCGCCTGGATTCCCTAATATAGAGCTGAGGAGTCCAGTGATCGTTGTCCTGGAATTCATCCAGAGGCAATCCCCATTCCTTGTAGAAATGCCGAATGTCTTCGGGCACGCGAGGATGATGCTGCAGCGTCCACAACAATCCCTTTTGATAGGTTGCGTGCTCTTGGACGATACGCTCGCGTTCCTCGTAGCCTGCTTCCGGATAGTTGTAATTTCGGCCTATATAATCGGTTGAGAAACCGTTGTCGTTGTTCGAGTCCGTCTTCCGGTTCGGAACCCCGTTCAGTTTGAAGAAACGTTTCTGTCCTTGCTCGATCGCCCGGAACATCAATTCGTATTCACGCTCGTCATAATCAGCAGGACAATCAACCATGACACGATTGTCAGGATTGTCCGTTAAGGTCATGCGGAAGCAATAAGCCTGTACACGGTGATCGCCGGCCCCGTCTTCGCCTCCTGCATCGGGATTAACGCCAGGCAGAAGACCGCTGCCGGGATCTCCCTTGACCACGTAAGGATCGATGCCAGCAGGCAACTGATTTAATCTGGCGACACCCGTCTGGATACCGTTGTGTTGTTCGTTATACACCTCATTGCCTTCGCGGCCTGTTGCATAACGGATACCTGCCGCTTTCATCAAATCTCCTTCGTAGCTCGTATCCATGAACATGCGGCCGGTTGCGCTCCTGCCGGATTCTAACGAGATTAGGGAGATGAGATTTCCATCCTTTGTTACGCCTTCAGGCAGTGCGAGTCTTTCTCCATACCATACTTCAATCTCATTGTTCTCGATCCATCCCAAGAAGACCTCAAGCGCCACTTTAGGCTCAAACAGCCATTCTGCTTGATCAGCATTATATTTTTGGCCAATTTCGCGATAAAACTCGAGCGATATGCCTCCGATAGCGGCGGATCTGCCGAAATCCGTATCGCCAAGCCCGCCGGTGCTAAGCCCGCCAAGCCGATTCGTCGGTTCGATAATGAGCGGTACAAGCCCCAGGCGTTTCGCTTGAATGGCAGCCGCAATTCCTGCTGAAGTGCCTCCGTAAATAACCAAATCATACATCCCAATAACCCCTCCCGAATGGTTCCAATCAACGGGTGTCGACCTTCGTTCCCCGTTCAATGCTTTATATTCAGAGAGTAGTATAAACCGCTTGGATAAGGATGGAAACAAACCAATCTTGAGGTGGATAAACCATCGCAAAGGAAATGAAAGCCATGCAGCGCTATGGCCGCATGGCATCGTTATTCTCGATATTCCGAAGGCATGGTACCCGTATATTTGCGAAATTGCTTGTAAAAGTAGGCCGCTCCCAACCTCATAATTGGTCTGTGGATTCGGACGAAATCGTAATCCTGCTTTTGGAGCGGCCTCGTTCTTTGAGCAATACGGACGGCGGGAAGCCGTAGATTTTTTTGAATACGCGATTAAAATACGCTTGATCGCAGAAGCCGACATATTCGGCGGCTTGTCCGATGCTGACATCCTGGTGGAATAACATGTCTCGCGCAACGGACACCTTCACTTGATGAATATAATCGACCAGCGACATGCCGGTTAATCTCTTATATACAGAAGAAACATAATTCGGGGTTCTGTCCAGCAGCTTCGCGAGCCTATCTACCCGAATCTCCTCGCGATAATGGCTTAGCACATAGTCCTGAATCGCTCCGACCAGGTTGAGCATGGGAGAAGGATGATGTTTATCGTCCAGGTCCCGATTCATGACTCCGAGCATCTCCGTTAAGATAGAGGAGCAGATGGTCTCGTGATAAGGCAGCTTCCCCATCCATTGCTGGATCAACTGCGCGAACCTCTGCTTCATGTAGTCGTGCTGCCTTGATTTGATCACTTGCGGCACGGATTCCGTCAACAAGGGCAGTATGTGCGCCGAAGGCCCCTTGATGAGGAAGGTGGCCCAATACTTCTGATGATAGTCGTCCCCGCTATGGAACCCTTCCCGTATGCAGTCGATCGGAATAAACAACAGATCGTCCTTCCCGAGCTGCAGCACGACATCGTTAATTTTGTAGACAAGGTTGCCCGACGTAATAAGCGCAATCGCATACGCGGTGGTTCGAGCCGGCTGGCGCCTCCACTCCGGATCCCGATAATCGAATCCCGCTCCGAACAATTCGATCACGACTCTACCCCTTTCGATGGACGTTCTGCATGTTACCATACTTTTGTGCAAAAAATTTCCATGTATTTTATCGTGCTTATTATGGATTCGATATACGACCAACTTAACACATGGCTTTGTTCTCTGACAACGATGAACAGGATTGAAGTCGAATTCCGTTCTTAGGCATGGCGGCTTCGAAATGCAAATGTTGTGATAAACGGAAGTTCTGGCAGACGATTCGATCGTAAAAATTCCATCAAATTAACTATTTTGCTTAAAAATTACAATAGTTTCATTCAAAAAATCGTAGTTTTATACGGGTATTATGAAATAGTTCAAATTGGTTAACCCATGACAACAATCGTATCTATATGGCTTGCATCAACACGAATTATACTATTTTCGCAATCGGACACCACCGCTTGAAAGAGGAACCGTACCTTGTGGATAGGGTCCCGGATATCAGGAAGAGGGGAGGCGAGCCGGAAAGAAAGCGTGGCGCCGCAATCGGCGATCCTTACAAAATATAAGGAGGCTACCAAAGAAATGTCCAAACAAACTGACCCTGCATTACACAGACGCCCAGCATTACCGCTACTTGCCGTTTTCATCTTGTTGACCTTGTTGATTGGCATTACTGCGTTTAATTCCTTGATTCGGGCAGACAACTCAGAGGTAGAGGAATGTGCAAGCCCGGATGCCGCGTGGCTGTTCTGCGATGATTTCGAACAAGACCGGTCCGATCAGTATTACATTCATCAGACATCGGCCAATTTATTGAGAGAAGCGGATACCGGATTCGGCGGGTCCAATGGTCTGACGGCCAACTTTCAAGGGAATTATCCGACTGCCGGCAATCTGAGTCTGGCCTTCGGCAAGACGCCGGATGCTGCGGCATATAACCCTGTAGGGAATCCCAATGAAGTCGTAAGAGATTTTTATTTCCGCACATACGTGAAGAACGATGAAGCATGGGTTGACGCCGAGAATGGACGTTTTATGAAATTCTACGCGTATGGCCCTAATCATCTTGTCATCGCCAAAGCAACCGTCGAATTTTCCGCGGGGAAGTTGTATTCGATTCTTGACGGCGCCAAGTTCGATGAGAACGGCAATCCTACCGGAATCGAATATTCGTCCTATCTAACAACCCCGACCAAAATATTGGGTGCCGGAGTCTCCAATCAAACATGGCATGAGGTGCAATTCCATATTAAACTGAATGATCCCGGACAGAGCAACGGAATGTATCGGGTATGGATCGATGGGGATTTGGAAACGAACAAAACAGATATGAATTGGATCGGTTCTTATGCGGACTACGGATTCAATGTCGTGGAATTTAATAATTACGTATCGGCTCAGAATGTGCCTTTGCAATCGCGTTATTACGACAATATCGTGCTTAGCGACGAGTACATCGAGTCCGTGGACGTAGAGGTTGAACCGCCTGCGAATCTTGTCTTCGAAGACAACTTTGATTCGTACACCGACTCGCCAAGAAATCACGGATGGGGAGAAGTTCATTCGGCGGTTGTTATTGATCCTACTGGAGGCAAAGATGGAACACATGCCGCCAAAGTACAATATACGACTCCGGAGCAAGTAATAATGTTGAGAAACGAAGTATCGAACTACGATCTGAATCAGGTGTTTGTAAGCTTTGACTTCAAGCTCGATTCTCCTGTAGACAATGATCCGAGCACCAAAGGCGGGAGCAAGTTCTTGAAGCTATTCGGCAAAGACGGTCTGAGTCCTAACGGAGCTGATGGATATGCCAATACCACATTCGGATTGTGGTACACGTCCAACACGCTCAATGAAATATCTTATGGAAGTGGTTCCGATCTAGCTAACGATACCCAGACTACCATCTCTTATAACGGCAATCACCTCGATAGTCTGGTAGATGTCCGTTACTCTACGGACACGTTCGTCCCGCAAACGAATCAGTGGCATAACTTCAAAGCGTTCATGAAATACAATTCCAATGGTAACAGGGACGGCGAGTATATCGTCTGGATCGATGGCGAGCTTAGGTTACATGCGACGAATGTGAAGAACAGACATGAATTGAATTCAGATGAATTCAAGTGGATCTCGCTCGGCGATTACTCCAAAGTCAATGCCGCCCATCCATGGAATCTCTGGTACGACAATGTACAGATCATGAGGGAAGTTCCCCAAGAGCTTGCTGAGGAATTAATAGGCACGAATGCCGATCTGAGCGCATTGGCTGTGAATAGCGGCGCCTTAAGTCCGGCTTTCTCGAAGGAAGTAACCAACTACACGCTCGAGTTGCCTGGCAGTGCGACAAGTCTGGACATTACTGCGACAACTGATCATAGCCATGCGTCAATCGAGGTTAACGGGGTTTCGTTGGCCAATAATGCCACGGCAACCGTACCCGTGGGAGTGAATTCCACGAAGGTTAACATCGCGGTTACGGCGATGGACGGGGTGACCGTCAAGACGTACACCATAACAGTCAAACGTCCTTTAGTCGTGGGCGAATGCGGGAATCCGCAGCAAGGCTGGCTATTCTGCGATGATTTCGAGACGAACCGCTTATCGCAATACTACGATTACTTTAATCGCTGGGGCCGGTTTGTGCTTCAAAATAAAGGTCTAGAAGGCTCTAGAAGCTTGAACTCCTTTTATGGCTTCTATGCGGGAGATACGGCCGCGGGCGGCGCGCACGGCACTTGGGCGAAATTAGCGGTTGGCCAAACGCCAGACAATGCCGTCTATAAGCCTGTCGGCGAAACGGATACGGCTGAGCGCGAGCTATATTGGCGCTTCTATGTCCGCAACAACACGATCGCCGAAGGGAATACGAACATCAGCAACGGACCGCTTGCCCGCGTATACGGCATGGGGCCGGGCAATGTGCCGTTCATGCAGATTAACATTGAGTACCCGGATTCGACCGGCGTTCTCGTATCCGAGCTGCGCACGGGGCAATTTGATTCGAGCGGCGTTCCGACAGGTACGGTGGTTGCCGATACGCTGACCGGCACGACGCCGATCATGGCCGCCGATCAGGCGGGACCGTGGAGACTCGTCGAGGTGCATGCCAAGCTTAACGATCCCGGTCAAACGAACGGTGTGTATGAGCTGTGGATCGACGGGCAGCTGGAATCGAGCAAAACCGGGATGGACTGGGTAGGCTCGTACACCGACTACGGCATCAACGTAGTGGAGCTCTACAATACGAATAACCAATCCGGCGTGCCTGGCGGAGATAACGAATACCGGGCGTTCGACAATATGATTGTGAGCCGCGATCCGATCGGAGAGCCTGGTGCCGTTAGCCAGATCAATGCGAACTTGAGCAATATCGGATTAAGCGCAGGCAAGCTGTCGCCGCACTTCCAGGCCAATGTGCTGGATTACACATTGACGGTGGAGAACGGCGTTACTAGCGCAACGCTCACGCCGGTGCTGGCGGATGAAGAAGCGACGTTGACCGTGAATGGCGTATCTCACGAGGATAACAGCGCGGTCACGATTACGGACGAAGCAACGATCGTCGTGACGGCCCGTAACGGGGTTACCACTAAGACGTACACGGTCAGTCTGGCCGAAGCGGAGCCGTTCTTCGCGAACGAATGCCAGCAGATGCAAGCGGATTGGCTGTTCTGCGACGATTACGAGGTCGATCGTATGGATCAATACTTCGAGCGGACGAGTCGGGAGCAGTTCTATCGGTCCAGCGCTGTTGGTCTTGGCGGATCCTCCGGGATGAAAGCCGAATTCCGGGCGGCTGACGGCGAGCAACATGATACAGGCGCAATAAAGATTGCCTTCGGTCGAACGCCGCATTCTTATATGAATCCGGTTGCTGCGGAGGACGAGGATCTGAAGGAGGTGTACTTCCGGTTCTACGTGAAGCATGAGGACGGCTGGATCGGCGGAGGCGGCGACAAGCTGGCCAGGTTAAGCTCCATGCAAGACACCAACTGGGCGCAATCGATGATCGCGCATGTGTGGAGCGGCAGCGGAAACAGCAGCGGGAATTTGATTGCCGAGCCGGCCAGAGGCACGGATGCGGCAGGCAATCTGTTGTCGACCAAGTGGAACGATTGGCCAAACTTGTACTGGTTTGGCGGTCAGGTTTCTGAAACGCCTATCTATGACGAAAATCACGTTGGCGAGTGGTATGCCGTAGAGACGCGTGTGAAGTTGAACGACCCTGGACAGTCAAATGGTATCTTCCAAGTTTGGATCGACGACGAGCTGCAGATGAATCGGACGGATCTGAACTTGATCGGTTCGTACGAGATTGGACCGGGCAAGGGCTACGGGCTCAACTGGCTCGCGCTCGAGAACTACTGGAATGCGGGTACTCCGCAAGATCAGGAGCGTTACTTCGACAACTTCGTAATTAGCCGCTCCAAGATCGGATTAGCGACGGAAGAAGCAACGAATGAGCTGAATCCGCTCCTGACCGCTGATAGCAATACAAAGCTGGCAGGCGAGGACCTCGAATTGACCGTCAGCGCAGCGGATCTTGACACTGCGTTCACGGTAGCGAGTGTTGTCGTGAATTACGATCCGCAGAAGCTGGAGTTCGAGACTGTTACCAATGGAAACAGCGTCGTATTGGCGGAATCAGCAATCGAATCTTTGCTTCCTCATTTCTCTGTGGCAAGCGCAGTTAAACAAGAACAAGGGCAAATTCTAATGATTTTGACAACAACAGGCGAACAAAACGCGTATAGCGGAGACGGTCCGATAGTCAAATTGTACGGTAAAGTCAAACATACCGCGCAGATAGGCAGCACTGCCGTGTCTTTGTCGGACTTTGAAGTTTCGCTAAACGGGCAGGGGGCAACTCTTGATACATCCGGTGCTTCGTTAACTATCGATGTAGGGCAAACGAACAAGGAAGCGTTGAGCTCCCTTATAGCTAACGCTCAACAAATGCGAGACGCTGCGGTTGTAGGCAGTCAGCCGGGACAATACGCTCAGAGCAGCGTGAGTGCGCTGACGGCGGCGATCCAATCGGCAACTGCCGTGCTTGACGATGCATCCGCTACGCAAACGGAAGTAGACCAAGCGGTCATTGCTCTGACCGGAGCACTAAATATCTTCGTAAGCTCGGTCAACGGGTATGTGTCTGCCAATCTGACCGACTTGAACGCCGCGATCTCTGCAGCGGAGAACAAATACGCCCGGTCGGCGGAAGGCAACAAGATCGGCCAATACGCAGCAACTTCGAAGGCAGCATTGCAGACAGCCATTAACGCTGCGAAGTCCGTTCGAGATAACCCGGCTGCGAGCCAGGGACAAGTCGATCTGGCGACGACGGCTCTGAATCAAGCGTCTGCGACATTCTCGACCACGATCATTACATTAGTTCCTAACGCTGCGAAAATTACGATACATGACTTGTCGATTATCGCGAAGTACTTCGGAGCATTAAGCAGCGATGCGAATTGGCCGGAGATTGAGAAAGCGGATCTGTGGGGTGAAGGGGAAATTACGATCGAGGTGCTGGCAGCCGTCGCACAGATGATTCTGGATGAGTGGGCCGCGAGCGAATAACAGAAAATGTGAACGTAATATGTATGGACCAACAAACGGTGCCGGGGAAGTGATCCCGGCACCGTTTGTTGGCGTGCTGCTTATTGGAATTGTAAAGGGCGGTTAATCATTCACATGAACGGTTTATATCAAAATGCCTCTAACTGGAAATATACTGTACATGCATAACCGCTACTAACTATGATGCGCACCGAATGCAACTGTATGACATGCCAGATTCAGCGGATTAGAGAAAGGAGGATGCCGATAAGCAATTCTACGAGAAAGCAAGCTTCAGAATCCCTCTCCGAGCCATTCCAATTGATGAAGGAGGAAGAACTAGTATGCCAGGATTAGCAAACCGAGTAATCCGACCCATCTCATCCTCAAAGCTCTTTGTCATCTTTGTTGCCCTCACATTGCTTGTCAGCCTGTCCCCTGTTTATCCGGCTCCTAATGCGCAAGCAGAACCATACATCGTGAACGAGTGTGATCTTATGGACGATGATTGGCTGTTCTGCGATACCTTCGAAACGAACAAATTAACTGAATATTACGGATTTTCTCAACGCTGGGGGCGTCTTCTGCATAGAACGGAAGGTCTCTATAACTCTAGAGCCCTCGCCTCTTACTTCGGCTATTATGAAGGCGATAAGCTTGAAGGTCAGCCCTACCCGATTCATGGCACCAAGCTGAAGCTAGCCGTCGGCAAAACGCCGGACAACGCCGTATATAAGCCTGCCGGCGATCCGGCGATTGCCGAGCGCGACTTGTATTGGCGCTTCTTCCTGCGCAACAAGACGCAAGAGATCGGAGACAGCGTCATCCAATACGGACCGCTAGCCCGCGTATATGGTTATGGCGCCGGCGATACGCCGATTATGCAAATCGAGATCGACCATCCGAATGCGGACGGCACACTGGTCTCCAAGCTGAGCACCGGTCAATTCGACACGAGCGGACAGCCGACCGGTACAGCTGTAGAAGCCGAATTAACCGGCACGACGCCGATCATGCGCGCGGACCAAGCAGGCGCATGGCGAATGATCGAAATTCATGCCAAGCTCAACGATCCCGGCCAGACGAACGGCGTCTATGAGCTATGGATTGACGGCGAGCTGGAATCAAGCCAAGAAGGCATCGACTGGGTGGGCTCTTATACGGATTATGGCATTAATGCCATCGAGATCTATAACAACAACAATGATCCTGCGGGTCCTATAGGAAGCGACAACGAGTTCAGAGTCTTCGACAATCTGATCGTCAGCCGCGAGCGAATCGGAGATCCTCAGCTCGACGTACAAACCAACGCGAATTTAAGCAACATTGGCAAAAGCGTCGGCAAGCTGACCCCGCATTTTCAGCCGAACGTGACCAGCTATACGCTCACGGTTCCGCATGGGGTAACGAGCGCGCAATTGACGCCCGAAGCGGCTGTTGCCGAGGCTAGCGTCAGCGTGGAAGGAACCGTCCTCGCGCCGGGAGCATCCGTCACCTTAACCGATGAGGTAACGATCGACGTTGCGGCTGCCGACGGCATCACGAGCAAGTCGTATACCGTAACACTCGCACAAGCAGATCCGATTCTTGTCAACGAATGCCAGCAGCAACAAACGGATTGGCTGTTCTGCGACGACTTTGAACAAGATCGTTCCAGCCAATACTTCGAACGCACGAGTCAAGAGCAGTTCTATCGCACGGGCAGCGTCGGCCTCGGCAGCTCCTCCGGCATGAAAGCGGAATACAGACAAGCCGATGGCGACCAGCATGATACCGGTGCCATTAAGGTTGCAATCGGCCGCACGCCTCACGCTTACTTGAATTCGGTTGCAGCGCAGAACGAGGATTTGAGAGAGGTTTATTACCGCTTCTACGTGAAGCACGAACAGGATTGGACGGGCGGAGGCGGCGACAAACTCGCTCGCGTCACCTCCCTCCAGAATGGCAACTGGGCGCAGGCGATGACCGCCGTCGTGTGGAGCGGCAATAACCTGTCCAAAAATTACCTTGTATCGGAGGCAGTGAGAGGGATTGACGAAGAAGGCAACCTGAAATCCACGGGTTGGAATGATTTTGCCAACAATAGCTATGTAGGCGCTCGTCAATCGACTACGCCGATGTATGACGAAAACCATGCGGGCTCCTGGTATGCGGTTGAAGCTCGTGTCAAATTAAACGATCCTGGACAATCGAACGGGATATTCGAGGTCTGGATTGACGATAAGCTGGAGATGAGCAATACCAATCTGGATTGGATCGGTACCTACGAGATTGGCCCGGGCGCAGGCTACGGACTGAACTGGGTGTCGCTCGAAAATTATTGGAACGCCGGAACGCCGCAGGATCAGGAACGGTACTTCGATAACTTCGTGATCAGCCGTTCCAAGATCGGCTTGGCCACGCAGGAGGCTTTGCCTGCCGAAGCAACAGGCACGCTCGCTATCGACAGCTTGGACAAACAGCCTGGCGATTCCTTTGAGCTTACTATAGGAGCAAGTGGTGTTGGATCGCTCCATGCAGCGGATGTTATCGTAAATTATGATCCGGACAAGGTGACATTCGCCACGGTGACGAACGGAGCCGCTGTAAGATTGGCGGATTCGGCTATTGAATCTCTTGTGCCGAATTCCGCAATCGTAAGCTCCGTCAAAGAAAACGAAGGACAGATTCGACTTATTGTCGCCAAGACGGGAGCGCCGCTTGATATTAGCGAGCAGACCGCTCTCATTAGGCTGAACGGACAAATCAAACCATCGGCTGCGGCGGGAGATACATCGATCTCCTTAACGAATTTTACAACCGCCTCGAATGGAATTAGCCAAACGTTGAATGCTGCGAACGCATCGGTGACCGCATCGATTGTCGTCATCGACAGCACAGCGCTCGGAGATCGTATTGTCGAAGCGGAGCAGATGCATAGCGCTGCAGCCGTGGGCACATTGCCAGGACAGTACCCGGCAAGCGCAAAAACAGCGCTGAACAATGCAATTGAATCGGCAGACCAGGTGTACACGAACAGTGCGGCGACGCAAAATGAAATCGATCAGGCGTTAACGGCATTAAATGCCGCAATCGCAGCCTTCGAAGCGTCGGTTATTGTCGCGTTGCCGGCAAACTTTGCCGAGCTTGAAGCCTCGATCACAGCAGCGGAAGCCAGATTGAGCGCTACCTTTGCAGGAACCAAGCTGGGTCAATACCCGAGCGGGGCAAGGACGGCATTAACGAATGCTGTCGGCGCAGCCGAAGCGGTACTTGGCAACACAGCCGCTACGCAAGCTCAAGTCGATCAAGCGGCAGACACGCTTGACCAAGCCGTCATGGACTACAATGCAACGATTATTACGCTTGTGCCAGGCGCAACTGGGGTGTCCATCGCCGACTTGTCGATCGTCGCGAACTACTTCGGCGTCACAGATGAGGATGCTGAGTGGGCCGACATCGCCGTGGCCGATATCCTGAACCAAGGCGAAATTACGATCGAGGCGATTGCGGCCATCGCTCAGATGATCTTGAATGATTGGGCTGGAATTACGACCGTTCCTCAAGAGCCGGGCGAAACTAGCGGCGTACTTGTCGATTACAATTTCGCTGCGGGGGATGAATGGGTTGACAAGGACGGATGGGATTGGAAGAACAGTGCCCGTGAAGTAGAGCAAGCACCGGGTGTTTCTGAACGCGGTGCGAGGTATCATTATGCTGGAGGTGATGACCCGTTTGGGGACGGAACACTGGGAGCGGAGCAATACTTCTCCATGCCGGAGCTCTCCGAATTCTGGTTCAAACGGCGGATCTGGATTCCCGAGAATTATACCCAACGCGATACCGTCATCGTCAGATTAGCCGATTCGGCCAACTGGGAGATCGGCGATTACGTGCTAGGTTCAAACGCGCAAGTACATGGTATCATCCAGTACAAAAAAGGCGATTACATTGCGCTGAAGGATGCTACCTTCGCCCTGTATAATCAGCATTGGAATACGACGCTAACCAACCTGACGAAAGACCTGACCACGACCGGAAGCGAGCGAAGGAAACAAAATAGGGGAAGGAAATTCCAGGTGTTCTATTCTGACGGATACAGCTCAAATGGACAAAGTCCGACCATAATATTCGGATTGACGCCAAACAACTATCCGGGTGATGTCAACGGCAACGGAAGCAACATCAATTTTAGTGTCGCTGTGGATGGGGTTGGCAGCGGGCAGAAGCCCAACACCCTGACGCCTGAAGTCCCATTCCTAAGCGGCGAAGATGTGGGGATCTGGATCGATGTCGTCTTCTATATCAAGATGGCATCCAGTCCTACCGATTATGACGGGACAGTTGTCGTGTGGCTCCGCAAGGAAGGAGAAACAGAATACACCAAGAAAGCGGATCAACGCACCTTAAATATGGGAGCGCGTCCAGGAGGGGGGGGCTTCCGCAACGGCTATATTTGGGGCTGGACCAACTCCGGTTACGAAGAGCCGACTACATTCTACGAATCTCGCGTAATCTTGTCGGAAGAACCGATTGACGGGCTCACGCCATAGTCGGAAGGACAACAGAAAGGCGGTGTCAGGGATTGCTCCCTGACACCACATTTTTACGCTAACTTTATTCCAGCTTACCTCGGTGCATTCATCATGCTTGAATCGACATGACAATAATCTTGAATGCAGACTCACAAAAGGATTGGAGCGTAGGTATGATCGAATTATTTGGAGCTGGCTTTGACGATCGAGACCCGAACTGGAAGCAGCCATCGTCTCGATTATATGTCTATTCCATAGCGCTTATTTGCTCGGGTAAGATGATCAGTCGGATCGACGGCAATATTCTGAAGGTATGCGAAGGGGATTTGTTATTCGTGCCGGAGGGCTGCGTGCTCGAGTCCTACCACGCGGATGATGACTATCATCAGAAATATTGGGCGACGTTCATTTATAAGCCGTCTGAGGGGCAGCAATTGCCAATGTTGCAGACATCTACTCCAGTTGTTGTAAAAGCTCGCCAATATGGCTATATGAAACAGCAATTCGCTCAATTAATTATGCAGTGGATAGAAAAACTTCCTTATTACGAGCATGTCTGTTCGGGCATTATTACAAATATACTTGGGAGAATGAATCGGGAGTTTGACACGACGCAGTATATTGCACCAAAAGCAATCCTTATTACGAAAATACAAGATTACGTGCTCGAGCATTACCGTGAGGATATAAGAGTAGACAAGCTCGCCATGCTGGTGGATCGTTCTCCTAATTACATTTCCTCCATGTTCCGACGGATGACCGGACAGACGGTCAAAGAGTATATTAATCAAGTAAAGCTGGCCGCAGCCCGCGATATGCTCTCTCAAAAACATGTAAATATCAGGCTAGCTTCAGAGTACGTGGGTTTCTGTGATCAAGCCTATTTCAATAAAGTGTTCAAAAAAGTATACGGATTTCCTCCTTCTGTCTTGGTGCAGGAACGAGAGTTGACACAGCTTGAACGTTAACGATTATGATCGCAAAGATGACCCCGCCGAGACAAATTTCGGCGGGGTCTGCTTGTTGCTATTAATGAAGCTTTTGGTTGTCGCGATACTCCTGAGGAGCGATATTCATCACCTTTCGGAAGAAACGGGTGAAGGCGATACCGGATTGATAGCCGACTTCTTCGGCGATTTCGTGAATTTTTTTGTCGTTGCGCGAGAGCAGCAGCTTTGCCTTGTCCACACGGGCCTCCATAATATATTCAGAGATGCCTTTGCCGGTAATTTGTTTGTATAATCTTGATAGGTAAGTGGGATTTAGATGCACATGCTCTCCTAGTCTTGTAAGAGACAAGTCCGTGTGCAGATGTTCAATAATATAATGCTCGATATCTTGTATAAGCCGGTCGGAATGATTTTTTTGATCGATCGTAGCATGCTTGAAGAGGTAAAGGGCCAGTGTTCTATAATAGTTGGTATAATGGTTCCAGTCGAGCTTCGGGTGGATGGACAGCAGCGGCTCAAGCCCGAATTTCTCCGAGATTAAAGGGAGGAGCTGACGTCTGTTGATGAAGCTGACAAACACATGAGCCAGTTCATGCAGTGTTTCCAGCCGCAAACCAAGGTGATCTCCCGAAACCCGCACCATCGTTACTAGTTTATCAAACAACTCCAGAAACTCTTCTTGTTTGCCGCTGGCGAGCAGTCCAGACAATGATGAAAACTGCGCCAGTTTTAAGAACACGCCGGTATCTATCGTATCGGGGTCCGCTACAACAGGCAAAGGCTGATTGCTGAGCAACTCGTCTTCGGTCATGAACAGCTCTTGCGTCAGACCGATACCGGTTTGCATGAGAAATTCCATATGAAGGAGCTTGTCGCCAAGCTCTCTCCATGTCGTCATGGAGCTGAGAACGATGGACAAATGAAGCTTAAGTATTTCGCGACATTGGTGTTGAATCGTTTCCAGTATGCCGTAACATAATCGTAGAGACTTGGCTCGTTCCTTTTCCTCATCTATCGTATTCGAGGGCTGCCACATACCAATCACATTGGAATCATTATGGTTCAGCGTGATGACCTTCACACTCTCGGACAAATATTCATTCATCATATTGCGGACGGAGTAGAGCAGCAGCGCTCGATCTGACCAGGTCATGGATTGTTTCCAGCGATCGATACGTACTACGATGAGATAAAGGGGCTGATGAGGATCAAGATCGATATGAAGCATCTCGAACTGCTTTGCGAGCTCGCCTGAGCTGTACTCTCTTCCTTGCATCATACTGAGAAAAAACTCGCGTTGGAGCGAGGGCAACGCTTGGCGAAACTGGGCCTGTGCCCTGTCGATAAGCTCCTGGGAATTACGATCCTCCAATACTTTTTCGGCTGCCTGATAGACGGATTGAAGGATGCGCTCATCTCCTTCCGTCTTCAGGATGAAGTCGAAGCCGCCGAGTGTGATCGCCTCGCGAGCATATTCAAAATCATGGTAGCTGGTCAGAAAGATGACCTTGCAATCAGGCTGCAATTGATTCACTTCCCGCAGCAAATCGAGCCCCGAGATTTCCGGCATTTTGATATCGGATACGATGATGTCGATCGAATGCTCCTGCATAATGGCAAAAGCGCCAGGAGCCGAGTAGGCCTTGAACACCTGAAGAGGCACCTTCTGCTCTTCACAAAACAATTCATATAAACCGTCAGCAATAATTCGCATGTCGTCAACGATCATTAGCTTAAGCATCTTGTGCCACATCCTTTCTCTCGATCACGATTTGGGTTTGTAAGCCGCCAAGCTCGCTGCGTGATAAGCGGAGGCCGGACTGCTCGCCGAATTTGAGCCGGATACGCCGATGCACATTCACCATTCCTGTACTTTCTTCATTGTTTTTGCCTTCTTTGTGCAGCGATGCGTTCATTTGCTCCAGTATCTCATCATCGAGCTGATTGCCATTGTCAGAGATCTCCACATAAACAAAGCTTTCATCAAAATGGAAGCGGACCTGCAAAATTCCTTGCTGAAGCTGTTTCTCAAATGCATGCTCGAAGCAATTCTCGATGAGAGGTTGGATAATCATCCTCGGCACCATCAATCTTTGAATCTCATCCGGCATGTCACCATAAGACACGGACACATGTTCATCGAAGCAGACGGATTGAATGTCGACGTAGGCCTTAGCATGAAGGGAATCCTCCTGTAACTGAATTTCATCGGAACTGTCTCTCGTCATGTATTGGAAATATGTTCCTAGATAACCGGCGAACAGAGTGGCCTTCTCTTTGTTGCCGGTATGGATTAAACGCTTCAGAACAAAAAAACTATTATATAAGAAGTGCGGGTTTATCTGGGATTGCAATCGTTTGAGCTCCGAGCGTTGATTGAGCAGTTTCTGCTCGTAGATCACATTGACCATATTGTCGAGTGTATCGGTCATCATATTGAAGCGCCGATACAAATAACCAAATTCATCGTCATTGCGATGCGCAAGGTCAAACTTCATCTGTCCGAGCTCAACCTTGCGGAACGCTTGGACAAGCAGCTTGAGCGGTTTGTGAATAATTCGGTAAAGTCCGAAGGAAAGCAGCACAATGATTAGAATCGTTAAGAAGGACAGGATATAAAAAAATTCATTGTAAATGTCAAGCGAGCCGTAAATTTCGGATTCGGGAGCAAACGCAGCCAAAATAACGTTTGAGTTCGGCGCTTGTTCATAGACGATAAGATAAGGTTCGTCTTGAATGTGATAGGTCACGATTTGGGGGCCATGCTCAACAACGGTTGAAGAGGCTTCCCTCTCGTTAATCATATGCAAGACCTCTTCCGACATGGGATCATCGCGACCGGAAGAGATATGCCATGTTTCTTCTGAATCAAAAAGGACAGCGCCGCCGCGAGTAAAGCTCATAATGTTAGACATATAGGAGGATATCGTAGATTCGGATAGTTGCACAGCTAGAATAAATAAACTATCGCCATGTTCTGCAGTAGCAGAGGTAACAAATGGAGCGTTAATATAAAGTTGATTATTCCAGCTTAGAATCGGTTTGGATGGTTTACTTAAACCAGCGAACGCTATAGGATCGAAACTGCTGCTGCCACCGATTGCCGCCTGACTCTTATGAAGCAAAGGGAGGTAAGCAATCGTATCTTTAATGAAGCGGGTTGAATATTGGATTTGGGTCAGATGGGGGGAGATTTGGTTCAGAAAGGATATCTCTTCAGCATAGGTGAAATTAGGCTTGAATTGGTCGACATGCAAAAATGCGATTTTGATCGCACTATTGGACATCATTTGCTGGATCCGAATAAACTCATTGTCTAGAATATTGTTATAGGATTGCAGGGAATTGGTTAGCGCGCGCTCGATTTCTTTCCGGTTATTTTCGGCGCCAATATTCGTAATATAAAAGTTAAAAGCGTAAAGAGGTGTTACGATCAGCAATAAACTGGCAATTAGCTTCGTTAGTATGGATCGATTGGCAATAAATCCGATTAAGAGTTTCCAAGTGCGAACCAAATGAATCCCCCTTTGACGCGTATCTACTAATAATTATAGCAAAAAAGACACTTTGTCGGACTAAACGAACCTTAACTTATGTAAACGAATATTTACATTCATAGACGAGATGCGATTATTAAAGTATGTAATTCGGATAATCAATAAGTTAATAATGGTCGGCGATTGTAGATATCGGTTTATTTCGTGCTGTCAGAAGGTAGATTATGATGAAATTGTAAGTTAATCGATAGTCAAAGCGAAGGGGAGTAATGCTATGAGAAGAAGAGTATCTACGGCCATTACGTTTGCCATGATGGTTGCGCTTATCGCGGCATGTTCATCTGGGAACAACAACGAACCGACAGCAAGTCCTACGAGCAGCAGTACGGTTACCGAGGCTACAAAAGAGCCGGAAGCAAAGCCGCCTACCGAATTGACGATGATGGTTCAGAATCATTCAGCGTGGCCGGTGAACAAGGATTGGCTGGTCTATCGAGAGCTTGGCGCATTGGCTAATGTGAAGTTGGATGTAGAAGGATATCAAGGGGCTTGGTGGGAGGCGATTCCGCTGATCATCGCTTCTGGAGATATGCCGGATCTGATGTGGATGTCGGGTCCTGACATCATCCACAAACATGGCTCCGAGGGCGCTTTGGTCGACCTGAACGAACATATGGACAAGATGCCTAATTTGAAAGCCTGGATTGAGCAGAATCCAGAAATCACGAATAAGCTGCTTTCTACGGACGGCAAGCTGTATATGAACCCGGCTCAAGGCGCTTATGGGGATTGGGACGGATTGTGGCTGTATCGTGAAGATGTATTCAAAAAGAATAACATTGAAATTCCAAAAACCTACGATGAATTGTTTGATGTTCTAGTCAAGCTTAAAGAGATTTATCCGGACAGCTATCCGTTGTTTGCTCCGGACGCGAGAGTCATGAACCAGCTCGCTATTAGCTTCGGGACGTCGAACTCGTACTTCTTTGATAAAGACACGCAAAAGTGGTTGTTCGGTCCAACAGAAGCCAGCTACAAAGAAGCCGTACAATTTATGGCAGATGCTTATCAAGCCAAGCTGATTCCGCTTGAATTTGGCACCATCGACGACAACAAACGAAATGAAATGATTACAACGGATCAATCCTTTATCCTTTATGGTTATATCAATAATATTGATACGTACAACAGTCTGGCCCGTGAAGCGAACCCGGATTTCAAAATGGCTCAATTTACGCCTCCAGGCGGAGCTGGCAAACCAGGCTACCATGGTAATCAGTTCATCTTCCAAGAAGGTTTGACGGTTACGACTACGTCCAAGAACAAAGATGCAGCCTTTGCACTTATTGATTCCATGTTTACAGAGCAAGGCAAAGAGATCGCAAGCTGGGGCAAAGAGGGTATTACGTACGAGAAGGTTGACGGCAAAAATAAATATTTGCCTATCGTAAAAGATACCGCTACCCGCGCAGTGAGCTTCGGTCTTCGGACATCAGGCGTAAGCAACTGGTTCGATAATGAGGCAAATATTTCGTTGTTCAATGAAGAAACCAAAGCAGCTTACGAGGAAGCAAGTAAACATATCGGGCCGATTGCCCCATCCGTTATCTTTACGAAAGATGAGCGCGACTCCATTTCGCTTAAAACAGAAGCGATTGGAACATACGTGTCCGAAAATATCAGTAAATTCATTATCGGCCAACGTCCAATGAGCGAATGGGATGCGTATGTGAAGAGCGTTACGGATCTCGGACTTCATGATGTGCTTGCCGTATATGAACAAGCTTATGCTCGTCAGAAATAATAAAGAAGGGAGAGCTGCCATAGATGAACGTCATTCGGCGAAGACCATTTTTGAAGAGACTAAATGATAGCAAGTTCTTGTTGCTATTATTTCTGCCAGCAGCGCTTTACTACCTGATCTTCGAATATGCTCCGATGTTCGGCATCGTGGTAGCTTTCAAGGATTACAATACGTTTGCAGGCGTATGGGCAAGTGACTGGGTGGGCTTGAAGTATTTTAAAATCTTCTTATTCGAGAATCCTGATTTTCTGAAGCTGCTGCGCAATACGTTTCTGATCGGCGTGTACTCTCTTGTATGGGGGTTCCCCGCTCCGATCATTCTCGCCTTGCTGCTGAATGAGCTGCGCAGCAGCATATTCAAACGGACCGTGCAGACGATCAGCTACCTGCCTCACTTTGTATCCAATGTCGTTATTGTCAGTATGATCACGATGTTCTTGTCGCCTGACGGAGGATTAGTCAATGTCATTATCGGATGGTTTGGAATTGAGCCCGTCTACTTCTTATCCCAATCCGATTTCTTCCGGTCGATTTATGTATCCTCAGGCATCTGGCAAGGCATTGGCTGGGGCACGATTATTTATTTGGCCGCGCTATCAGCCGTCGACCCTCATCTGTACGAAGCGGCCGAATTGGATGGAGCAGGACGCTGGAAAAAGATGATTCATGTGTCGATACCCGGCATTATCCCGATTATCATTATTTTGCTCATCCTTAATATCGGCGGTCTACTTGGCACCGGCTTTGAGAAGGTATTCCTTCTGTACAATCCAATGGTGTACGAGACTGCAGATATCTTTGCAACCTACACGTTCCGTGTCGGTATTGCACAAGGCAATTTCAGCTATGCGACGGCGATTGGCGTATTCAATGGGTTGGTAGGTTTTGTCTTGATCGTTGCCGCCAATTTCTTTGCCAAACGAACGCAGGAAACCAGTCTGTGGTAGGAGGGGCACAACATGAAGAAGAAAATTAGTATATTCGATGTGGTCAACGTCATCATAATGCTTGTCGTAGTTGTCGTCACCCTCTATCCTTTCTGGTACATGATCAGCGTATCGCTCAGCGGCGAGTTAGCCGTCATGCAAGGCAAGGTCAGTTTATGGCCGGTTGACTTTACGCTTGGCTGGTACGAAACGGTGTTCGCCGATCCTCGTATCGGCACAGGCTATCGGAATACGCTTCTTTACGCCGTGCTGGGGACGGCGATTACCTTAATGGCAACGTCGATGGGAGCCTTTGCATTATCGCAGAAACGGATGATATTCCGCAAAGGCATCCTGCTGGCCATCGTATTCACGATTCTGTTCGGCGGGGGCATGATTCCGAGCTTCCTCGTCATCAAAGAAATCGGCATCCTCAATACGATTTGGGCCATGGTGCTTCCAGGCGCGGTCGGCACGTTTAATCTTCTTGTGTTCCGCACCTTCTTTGAAGGGCTGCCGGAGGAGCTGTATGATTCGGGTCGGATCGACGGCCTTAACGATCTCGGATTGTTTTTCCGCATCGTTATGCCGTTGTCGAAGGCCGTGTATGCAGCAATTGGTTTGTTTGCAGCAGTAGGTATATGGAATAACTTCTACAGTGCAATTCTATATTTGCGAAATCCGGATTTGTTCCCGCTGACGATGATTTTGCGAGATCTCATCATTAAAGGAACGCTTGCCACTGAGATGGCGGTGCAAGCCTCGGTAGGCGGTGATCTGGTTACGACCGACGCATTAAAGTTCGCAACGATTATGGCAACGACTTTGCCGATTCTCCTGCTGTATCCGTTTCTTCAAAAATATTTTGTTAAAGGCGTCATGTTAGGCTCGGTGAAGGGGTAGTCGAATGACCGACGCCCCCTTCTTACCGGAGACAACGATAGAATGACTACGAGGATGGGAAGTGGACAGTCATGATTGAAGCGGCATTGCTTGGCGCCGGCGGCAGAGGCATGTTTGCTTATGCCTCCTACGCGCTCAAACGGCCGAACGAAATCAAGTTTGTGGCGGTAGCGGAGCCGAACGACGAGAAACGGGAGCGTTTCGCGAGGGAGCACGGCATTCCGCCGGAGCGGACATTCGCACGCTGGGAGGAGCTGCTTGCGCAGCCGCAGCTCTGCAGGGCGCTGTTTATCTGCACGCAGGACGCCGATCATTATGCGCCGGCTATGCAGGCGCTGGATCTCGGCTATGATTTGATCCTGGAGAAGCCGATGGCGACGAGTCCGCGAGAATCGCTGGAAATCGCGCAGAAGGCCGAACGTCTGGGACGCGCGCTTAGCGTATGCCATACGATGCGCTATGCCACCTACTTCAACAAATTAAAGGAGCTCGTGGACAGCGGCATCATCGGCCGGATCATGAACATCCAGTGGACGGAGAACGTCGGCTATTGGCATCAAGCGCACAGCTTCGTGCGCGGCAATTGGCGCCGCAAGGACGAGACGTCCCCGATGATTCTCGCCAAGAGTTGCCATGACATGGATATGATTCAGCATATCGTCGGAGGCGAATGCCTGAAGGTATCCTCCTTCGGAAGCTTGTCGTACTTCAAACCGGAGAATGCGCCGGAAGGTTCGACGAAGCGATGCACCGACGGATGTAAGGTGGAGCATGAATGCCCGTTCTCCGCGATCAAATGGTATTACAACGAGAAGGACGAATGGCCACAAAGCATCGTCTCGCTGACTCCCAAGCTGGAGACGCGCTGGCAGGCGCTGAAGGAAGGGCCTTACGGCAGATGCGTCTTCCATTGCGACAACGACGTCGTCGACCATCAGGTCGTCAATCTGGTGTTCGACAACGAGGTGACGGTCTCGTTCACGATGTCCGCCTTCTCGACGGACAACACCCGCAGCTTCAAGATCATGGGCACCGCGGGCGAGATTCGCGGGTATGACAAGATGAACGAGCTCGAGATCATCCGCTTTAACGGCGAACGCTACAAAGTGACTCCCGAAATCATCGAAGGCGGTCACGGCGGAGCGGACACGAAGATGATGATGGACTTCGTGAAGCAGTTGGAGCGAGGAGATCGCGAAGGCAAGTCGTCGGGGCTCGTCTCCGCGCACAGCCATCTGCTATCGTTCGCAGCCGAGCACTCCCGCGTGACGGGAGAGACGGTCGATATGCGTGGATTTGTAACGGGATTACATTAATGGATATGGTCTCTTGGCCGAATGCGGCCTGGAGGCCATTCGTTTAATTGGAGGTTATCAGGGTGAGCCTGAGTGATTATGCAAACGGATATTATGATGTTGACATACAGCTCTACGACTACTTGAAGCAGCTGGCGCAATCGGTATTCGCGCGCGACTTTGCGGAGAAAGAATCCATTCGCGACATCCATTCCTTTGAGGTTCGCAGGACAAAGCTGAAAGCTTATTTTGCGGATATGATGGGAGGTATGCCAGATACGGACACGCCTCTGCACGCCGATTGTACGGGAATCATTGTGCGGGATGGTTATGAGATCCGCAAAGTCGTGTACCAAAGCTTGCCAGGCATATACGTGACAGCGAATCTGTATGTGCCAACGAACGGAACAGGGCCATATCCCGCTGTCGTATTCGCATGCGGCCATATTGAATCAGGCAAAGCTGCACCGATCTACCAGAAGGTTTGTATCGAGCTGGTTCGTAACGGCATGATCGTGCTTTCCGTGGATCCAATCTCGCAAGGAGAACGGATGCAGGGATTCGATAAGGCTGCCGGGAGGACGCTTGTCCGCTGGCATGCGGAGCATACGTACTTGAGCCAGCAATGCGAGCTGGTTGGCTCGCATATCGTTCGATATTTTGTTGTTGATTTGCTCCGTTCCGTTGATTATTTGTGTACGTTAACCGAGGTTGACCACGCTCGAATCGGCATCACGGGTAATTCCGGCGGAGGCATCCAATCTATTATGGCAATGATTGCGGATGATCGGATCGCCGCCGCGGCACCGTGCACCTACATTTCCTCCCGCGAAGCCTACTTGAAAACAGGTCAGCCTCAGGATGGGGAACAGATATGGGATGGCGCGATCCAGGCTGGCATGGATTACGACGACTATATTTCGTTGTTCGCGCCTAAGCCGGTGTTAATCGGCGCCGTGGAGTCCGACTTTTTCTGTATAGAGGGAACACTGGACAGCTACGAGCGTGTGAAAAAAATGTATGCGTTATACGAGCGTGAGGCGGATGTTTCGCTGGGGATGGCCAAAGGAACACACTCATTTAACGATGAATTAAGAGGGATTGTCGTTCAGTGGTTTGTAAAACAATTTCATGGAGAAGACGAGACCGCACAACTCGCAGACGAGATTGTAACCGAGCGAGCCGTGACGCTGCAGTGCACGGTATCCGGTCAAGTTCTGATGGAATATGCCGATGCCATATCGGTGCAAGTTGACAACGCCAAATGTGTGCCTGATCTGTTGGCGAGACTCCGCGAGCTAGCTCAAAATCCGCGATTGATTAGGGAGAAGGTCATCGATTGGCTGTGCATACAGGAGAACAATGATCCTATCCGCCCGCGCATTATACATGGGGAGCGCAGAGATCGGAATGGACTTTTGATCGAACAGCCGATGCATCACGAGAGCACGTTGTTCTTTAGTGAGCAAGGCATCATGGTTGGGGGCATCATGATAGAGCGAGAAGAGAATACGGCGGACCGCACGACCGTCTTGTTGCTGGAAGACGGAACAAAAGGTATTCATACCCACGACGATTGGTTAGTCGACTTGACCGCTGAGAGCCGCGTATTCGTTTTTGAACCTAGGGGAACAGGGGTATTTCGTGCCAAAGCGGTCAATGGCAGAGAATACAATACGATGTTCGGCACCGAATATAAGCTGGGCTGCGACGCTCGGCTGCTGGGCAGGCCGCTCGCGGGTATGCGAGTATTCGACGTATTGAGGGCAATCGACTATGCCGCCATGCGGAATCCTGGGGCCAAGCTTAGTGTTGCTGGGCAAGGGTATTCGGCGATCTATGCTTTGCTTGCCGGGATCATCGATGATCGAGTCGACGAGATCCGATTGGAGAATATGCCGCATTCCTTTGCTGATCTCGTAGAGACGAGATTCTATACGTACGACGTCCGCAACCATTGGTATGGGGTACTGCAGCACTTCGATCTGCCGGAATTAATCGACGCATTCCGTGGATTAAAGCGAATAAGGCACCTTCAATTGCCAGATGTAGGACGCATCGTGAAGTTCTAGTCCAGTAGGAATGAGAGGAGAAGCCGCATGAGAGGCAGCTTATGGCACAATGCAGCAGTGGCGACACCAACCGGGTTGCTGCAAAAAGGGTATGTATTAGTAGATGAGAATGGAGTCATTGTCGAGGTTGGTTCGAGTCATGTGGGGAGATTGCCTCTTGGGGAATTCGAGCACAGGGACATGGGAGGCGCCCTGCTGCTGCCCGGTCTAATCGATGTGCATGTGCATGGCGGAGGCGGCTTCGAGACGATGGCCGGTACTGCCGAGCATCTCGACGGTATGAGCCGATTTCATGCGGCGCATGGTACGACTTCGTTTCTTGCGACGCTGATGACGGATGATCCGGAACGCATTAGCGATGTGTTGAGGGTGACTGCGGATGCGACGTTAAGCGGCGTATCGGGGGCAGAGCTGTTAGGCTCCCATCTGGAAGGACCTTTCCTCAATGCGAAGCGGGCCGGCGCTCAAAGCAAGTCGTACATTCGCAATCCGGAGGAGAGGATGATAGATCGTTTCATTGATGCATCGCAAGGAACGATGAGGCTTGTCACTCTTGCGCCGGAACTCCCTGGCGGAATGGCAGCCGTTGCTGCATTCTCAGCTGCCGGAGTTACGGTATCTGCGGGACATACGGACGCGACGTTCGCTGAGATGAAGGAAGCTGTAGGATATGGCGTCTCGCATATGACACATCACTTTAACGGGATGAGGCCGTTCCATCATCGTGAGCCTGGGGCTGCGGGCGCAGGGCTGCTGCTGCCAGAGCTTACCGTGGAGCTCATCGCGGACGGCATCCATTGTCATCCCGAGGTAATACGATTGACCTTCCTGACGAAGCCGATCTCGAGCATCTGCATGATTACGGACGCGATGCTGTGCGCAGGACTTCCGGATGGCGAATATGGTGACTCCGTGATGGAGAATGGACAGATTTATTCGAAGGATCGTTCCACGTTGGCAGGAAGCTCCTTGACGATGATTGCGGCGCTGCGTCATACATTGCAGTTTACTGGGATGCCAGTGGAGCAAATTCTTCCTGCCTTTACAAGTGTTCCGGCACGTCAAGCTGGAGTAGATGGGCGTAAAGGGACGCTGGAAGCGGGGAAGGATGCCGATATGATTGTCGTTGACGATGGTTACGAATTGTTAATGACGGTCGCCCGCGGGCGTACAATCTATAATCGGAACGTACAGGTCTGACATAGGGGAGTAGATGAATCATGGCAAATGTCGATAAGACGGTTGCCGTCATTGGAGCCGGAGCGATCGCGGGGCATCATTTTGGCGCGATCACCGCACTAGAGGGTGTACAGTCATGCGCGGTTGCAGATCTGAATTTGGAGAGGGCAGAGGAGCTCGCTAATAAGTTTGGTGTCAAAGCATATCAGGACTATCGCGAGATGATAACGCAGGAGCGGCCGGACATCGTCGCCATTGCGCTTCCGCATTATTTGCACAAGGAGGCTGCTTTATTTGCTGCTTCCTATGGCTGTCACATCATGCTGGAGAAACCGATGGCGATATCCGCAGCGGAATGCGATGAAATTATCCATGCAGCACAAATGACGGATGTTCGTGTGTTAGTCGGGCATACGCAGCATTATATGGCAGAGAATATTCAGGCCAAAAAGTTGATCCAGAGCGGAGTAATCGGTTCTGTCGTTATGATTAACGATATCCGTCATATGGATTATTACCTTTCGACAAGGCCCGACTGGTTCCTGGAGAAACAGAAATCAGGCGGAGGCATTCTAGCCAATCTTGGGACACATTCCATCGATAAAATTCAATGGCTGGCCGGAAGCGCGGTGCGCAAAGTCAACGCATCGGTAAGTTATCACGGCAGTCGGGGAGACGTAGAAGGCAGCGGGATGATTTATTTGGAGCTGGGTAACGGCATGCCGGCAACCATCATGCAAGGTGGATATATAGGTGCTGCCCGCAACGAAACGGAGATCATTGGCACGAAAGGGATGATCAAGCTGATGACGGGCGACAGTCTGTGGCTCAGCACGGGCGGTCCTTACGAGCGGGTGGATGTGCTCTATTCGGAATCGCCATTCGCGTTGCAATACAAGGATTTGTTAACGGCGATTGCCAGCGGCGGGGAGACCAGTTGTCCGCCCAAGTACGGCAGAGATGTTATACAGGTGTTGGAATCGGTCTATGCAGCAGCAGCTTCGGGTAAGGAGCAATACATTGAAGGTGGAGATCGAACATGATAATCGGCATACCAAAGGAAATTAAAAATAACGAGAGTCGAGTTGCAATAACGCCAGCAGGCGTGTTGTCGCTGTCAGCCCATGGACATCATGTACTGGTTGAGCGCGGTGCTGGACTCGCAAGCGGATTCGCGGATGCGGAATATGAGAATGAGGGAGCCGTAATGGTTGAACGAGCCGAGGATGTGTGGGCTCAATCCGATATGATTATGAAGGTAAAGGAGCCGCTCTCCGTAGAATATCAATGGTTCCGTCCGGGGCTGATTCTGTTTACTTATCTCCATCTCGCGGCTGAACCAGAATTGGCTGAAGCTCTCTTGAATAATAAAGTTACCGCCATTGCGTATGAGACGGTCGAAGTGAATCGGACGCTGCCGCTATTAACGCCAATGAGTGAAGTAGCAGGAAGAATGTCCGTTCAGATCGGGGCACAATTCTTGGAGAAGCCGTACGGAGGTCGAGGCGTGCTGCTCGGCGGTGTACCTGGAGTTAAGAAAGGGAAAGTCACCATCATCGGAGGCGGCGTCGTCGGAACGCAAGCGGCGAGAATCGCGCTCGGACTAGGAGCGGACGTCACGATTATCGAGCTGAGCGGGGAGCGCCTGCGCGAATTGGACGACTTGTTCGGAGGTCGACTGCATACCCGGATGTCCAACTCGCATGCGATTGCCGAAGAGGTTGCGGATTCGGATCTCGTCATTGGAGCAGTACTTATTCCTGGTGCAAAGGCGCCTAAGCTGGTCAGCGAGAAAATGATTCAGTCAATGGCACCGGGCTCCGTTATTGTAGATGTTGCCATTGATCAAGGGGGCATCTTCGAGACGGCCGATAAAGTGACGACGCATGACGATCCAACCTATAACAAGTTCGGCGTCGTCCATTATGCCGTGGCCAACATGCCGGGAGCGGTGCCAAGAACATCGACACAGGCGCTTACCAACGCGACGCTGCCGTATGCGCTGCTCATCGCGAACCGCGGACTTCGCCAGGCTGCAGCTGACAATGCGGGAATTCGCTCGGGCATTAATGCCCTAGATGGGCGGATGACGAATAAAGCTGCGGCGGATGCACTCGGTTATAGTGTAGCAACGTACGAGCAGTCCTTTGAATGGCAGATGTCACCGGAAGCCGGTTAAATTGATCGAACGTCGAATATAATCAATTATTGTTATCTCATCTTCCTCCCCGAGCCTGCGTGTCCAGCAGGCTTCGGTGAAGGAAGATTTTTTTTTGCTGCTGGACGGCT
This sequence comes from Paenibacillus sp. strain BS8-2, assembly GCF_054483835.1. NCBI lineage: Bacteria > Bacillati > Bacillota > Bacilli > Caryophanales > Paenibacillaceae > Paenibacillus > Paenibacillus sp. strain BS8-2. Next base: position 5,559,774 of record NZ_CM137010.1, on the reverse strand, counting down.
TCTTACGACGGTTAACGAGATGGATTCCTTCCGTACATGCACGCATGGGCCTTTGCCTACATACAATGTACAACGGACGATTAAGCGTGTATGGACCGGAACGCAGGCCGAAGGGTTAGGCGTTTGCTTCATTCGCGGTTCTGCCAATACAGCATGGGGGTGTACAAACGATGGGAATATTTTCGGCGATTGCTTTGTTCATTAAACAGTTGACCTTGTTAGTTTCTTATGTCAAAAACAACGCGTTCCCTCAACCGCTCAAGGAAGAAGAGGAAGCCAGGCATCTCGCTCTAATGGCAGATGGCAACGGGGACTCGCGTAACATTCTGATCGAACATAATTTGCGTTTGGTTGCCCATATTGTAAAAAAATTCGATAACACCGGTGAAGATCTCGAGGATTTGATCTCCATCGGCACCATTGGATTGATCAAAGCCATTGAAAGCTTTCAAACGGGCAAAGGGACGAAACTCGCGACCTTCGCCGCTCGTTGTATCGAGAACGAAATACTTATGCATCTTCGCAGCTTGAAGAAAACGCGCAAGGACGTATCGCTGCACGATCCCATCGGCACGGACAAAGAGGGGAATGAGATCACGTTGATCGACATCCTTGGGACGGAGTCCGATGACGTGGCGGATAAAGTGCAGCTCAAGATCGAGAAGAGCAAGATATATAAGAACCTGGACATATTGGATGACCGTGAAAAGGAAGTTGTCATTGGAAGGTTTGGACTGATCCATGGCGGAGATGAGCGCACGCAGCGGGAGATCGCGAAGGAGCTGGGGATCTCGCGGAGTTATGTGTCGCGGATTGAGAAGAGAGCGCTTATGAAGCTGTATCATGAGTTTTATAAGGTGAAGAAGTGATACAAAAAATGAAGAACCTTGTGGTAGCAAGGTTCTTCATTTTCTTCTGCGTGCCTTCAACTGCTCATTGACTTTGTTCATCATTTTTTCGTAGTCTGCTTTATATCGTTTAACGGAATGCTGAATATCTTCAAACTCTTGATTAATTTTACGTTCATTTGCTTGCGAATGACAGTAGGACCAGTCTTTATGATCATACATAACGCCTATCATTTTTGTGGCCCACGCTTCATATTCTAGAACACGATCGTACGAGCCCGAATATCTTCCCTCCTTGTGTATAGGTTGCTACTACCAACCCGCCTACGACAAACAATTGGTACCGCCACATCGTTATCTTCAAAGATCTTCGAGATAATGCTGGAGACAGCGAGATCTTGACGCCAAGGGTCAGAAATGGTTTCGACTGTATCAAACAATTCTAATAGTCCAGGAGCTACATATATTTCTTCCACGCCGCCACCAACTCTTGTTTAGGTTTTGAGAACTTGCTTAAATCGAACAGTTGTTCAATCATTCGCATTTCGACCGCGATGACTCGATTCCGTTGTTCGCTATCTCTGGACCGCGTTTCTGGCATTTCTGGAACGACATGCGAAAAGTATGTGACATGACCTTTCGTGCTTTCGAGTATGGAATTGAGCTTACGTTTCATACGGAGCTCCCGCTGATCCTCATTTAGTTCAAGCTTAGACGATAACTGAAAAAATATATTTTGATGTTATTGTATCATCATTGATATAAAAATTTGATAACACCGGTGAGAATCTCGAGGATCTGATCTCGATCGGCATGGAGTCCGACGATGTGGCAGATAAAGTGCAGCTCAAGATCGAGAAGGAAGTTGTTATCGGCCGCTTCGGGCTGGTGCATGGCGGCGAAGAACGGACGCAACGGGAGATTGCGAAGGAACTGGGGATCTCGCTGAGCTATGTGAGTCGGATTGCTAAGCGGGCGCTGATGAAGCTGTATCATTAGTTCTATAAAACGAAGAAGTGATGGAAGCCGGCGCTGCCGGCTTCTTTTTTTGGTCTGCATGCATAATCGCTGCTATGGTATAATTCGAATATATGCTTTGCACTGGAGGCTGAGGTTGAGATGAATCGCACACAAGACCTAGGTAAGTTAATTAAATTGACAGGAGACCGTGCAAAATTAGACGCAAAAGCAAATGACACCTACATCGTTTATAAAACCAGGGAAGGTACAATTGTAAAAGAATACAGCAATGGTGATATTGTTCGAATGAACGATCGGGATTTCCAACATAAATGATTCCTTGGCTACCATGTTTGTGTTTGCAGGAAATAATGGCAGCGGAAAGAGTACGATTCGTAATCTTATTGTTGATAGATTAGGTGTGAGCGAAAATATTGATCCTGATGCATTGGCACGAGGAATCGATAATGAATATCCTGAGAGTCGAAAAGTTTCGGCTGGAAAGGAAGCGATTAAGCTCGCAAGAGAATGTATTCATCAAAGACGTAATTTTACGGTTTGAGACTACACTTGCAGGCGGCAATGTAATTCGTCAAATGCGTGAGGCGAAAGCGAATGGTTTTGAAATTATTATGTTTTATGTAGGACTTGGTGATGTTCGCATTAACATCGAGCGCGTGGCTGCGCGTGTTCGAAATGGTGGACATCATATTGAAACATCAGATATACTACGTCGACAACAAACTTCAATGAACAATTTACTTAACCATTTGGTACTCATTAATCATTTGATGATTATTGATAATAGTGGTGCCGGTGGAGAAATTGTAATGGAAGCGGATTGGACACAAATAAAGCAGTACACGCCAGAATTACCTGAATGGGTGGAAATGATTGAGCGAGCGCTCGTAGAGAGAAATAACTTAAAGAGTTAAACCGATTAAGTCATCTGACTGTAATCGGTTTTTTATTTACATCGGGTTGTGTTCACAATGTCAAAAAATTCGATAATTCGGGTGAGGATCTCGAGGATCTGATCTCGATCGGCACGATTGGATTGATCAAAGCCATCGAAAGCTTCCAAACGGGAAAAGGCACAAAACTCACGACCTTCGCCGCCCGATGTATCGAGAACGAAATACTTATGCATCTTCGCAGCTTGAAGAAAACGCACAAGGACGTATCCTTGCACGACCCCGTCGTCACGGACAAAGAGGGGAACGAGATTACTTTGATCGACATCCTTGGCACAGAGTCCGACGATGTGGCAGATAAGGTGCAGTTCAAGATTGAGAAGGAAAAGGCATCACTCAGAATTGTAGTCGTTTAAAGAGCCTATTCCAATGAATAATACTGCAAAACTAAAGTCGATGAAATGGAATGTCTGTTATACTATTAGAAATTATTGATAATAACGGAGAGTGAATATGCATATCAGACAAGTAATAGATGAACATATTCAAAAGTTGAAAAAAACGATGATCACCCTTGAGGAGTTGGAATCATTATTCATCGGTGCAGAAGTCGAGATACATGAGTTTGCAACAGCGATAATTGAGCTCGAACAAGCCGGAGTACTGGAAGAGGTGAAGTCTGCCGGACGAACATTGAGGAGTCCAACGCTCGCTTATCGCTATCGCGCCAATAAGGCTCGATTAACTCAACAACATAGACAACAACTGCAGCAGTATCGTCTACAATTGCATCCAGCGATCCAGCTTGATGGTTATTTCTCCATAACCGGGCAGCAGTTCGAGCAGGACAGGCCCTGGATTGAACGGATTGACCGTTATTTGAAACAGCATGGCCTGCCGATAGAAGCGGTTGCCGCACCTGAGCGCAGCTATCAATTGACTGATAATGAGAAATGGATAACAGAGCTTGGAGGACAGGTTTTGCTTAAGAGACTGGGTCTTTGGGAGTCTCTTCGCATCTATCCAGTATCCGATCCGCTAATGCTGGCTGTAAACCCGACTGCGTCGCAGGACAAGCACCAACCATACGCTAAGCACCTGATCGTCGAGAACAAAACAACTTTCCAAGCGCTGCTGCCTGTGCTGCCGGAAACCGATTTTCACACGCTTATCTATGGATGCGGGAACAAAATTACTGGAAATATCGAGATGTTCGCGTCCCAGTATCCCATTACGGATCGAGAGCATCACTTCCTATACTTCGGCGATCTCGATTACGAGGGAATCCGAATATGGCATGATACCAATAAGGTCTGGACAATGGTTCCAGCTCTCCCTTTCTATGAAGCTTGTCTTGAGAACACGCACGCATGGGGGAAAACGAATCAAAGACGAAAAGAAGAGGCTGTTCTAGCTTTTCTAGACCATTTCCCTCCAGCGCGTAAGGAGCAAATGAATGCCTGTTTCGCAGCGGGAGGTTACTATCCGCAAGAGACGCTGACAGCGAAACAATTGCAAGACATTTGGAGGAGTGAACAGTGGAATCTATTGATCGATTCGAAATAGATGGGGTATTATCCGGTTTTCAAGAGCGAATGTCGAGGGTCGCCCTATTCGACCCGTTATTCGAGCTTCAACGGAAAAAACAGACCGATGCTGACGGTCAAATGATTGATATGATGGAACTGGGATTATTGGCGCTCCTGTTTTTCTTCGAGCAGAAGCTTATAAGGAACGCAAAGGCCGGTGTCAAGGAATTGGCCGTGTACTTGTACCGAGTCATGGAGGGCAAGTTGAGTGTGGAGCTAGCAAACTGCGAAGAATTAGCGCGTGGCATTATTCAAGTATTTCGCCCGGCATCCGGCAAGAAACGCGAGTTCACGTTCTTCAATTGGGAATCACGCGAGCAGCAGACTGTATATACATCGATCCTCCGTGCTAATGCGTTCGATTCCAAAACGAATACGCAATATTACGCGCTTGATGAAGATGGATTAGAGCTTGTGTTCGCGACGAAGGAGTTTTATTCGGAATTCCAATTATCCATTCATCAGCTTGTCTTGCGAAAGCAGCTAGAGAAGGGGGAGTTCCAAGGAGCACTTCGTCAAATAAATGAAATGCGCGTAGATGTTGAATCCTTGCAGGAACGCATGGTTAAGCTCGAACATGAAATAAAGAGGAGCATCGTATCGGAGGAAACGTTGAAACGATACAGCAATTTGCTGGAGGATTTATATACGCGGCTGCAGCGCGAGAATGAGGAATTTAATGAGTTGAGGGAATTTGTGAAGGAAACGAAGATGAGGCTGTACTCGGATATAAATGTAGAGAGACAGCAACGTGCTTATGAATATATATTACGAATTGCTAGCGAGTTGGAAAAGGTGCACGGCGATCATTCAGCATTATTGAAGCAAGGAATGGATTTGAAAAATCAAGCGCTTCATTCAGCGAGAGAAGCATTGTATTATACAGGGCTTAGTTCCTTTAACTTCGATCAGGATATTGCAGGCTATCTGTTTAGCTCACCGCTACCGCTTGAATCGATGAAAGGCATTGTGTCGCCGTTCACAGGTCTCGAGCGATCACTGATCTGGTCGCCGCTGACCGTTTTCACAGAACAGAATATTACAGGCGCCGGCGAGCAAGAGCCGCGTGAGGATTCGTTTCTGGAAGCGGCGGAGGACAATGGGCAAAGCGGCTTTGCAAGTCAGCGGAACGCCTTTTTTATAGAGATTATGATTCAGTTCTTGGAGCAACTTGAACAGAACAAGAAGCTGGAGCTTGCCCAGTTCATAGAACAGATTAAGGCTAGCGATCGAAGGGATTGGCTGGCCAGACGCAGCTTTTATGATTTGTGGCTTATTCTGCATCAACGAAGCCCGGTGAGATCTTCATCCGTCGATCAGGAGCAGCGAGACTCAGCCAGAATGGAGGAAGTGTTAGCTCTGCTCGGGAAGAGAGTGTTGCATGTGCAAGAAATGCGAGACATTATTGCTGCCGATGAGCGCTATCACATTCAAAATATGACGTTTACATGGGGTGATGAACAAGATGGCTTACAGCAGTGATACAGTTATGCAGGCGTTCAGAATCTATTCCGAGTTGGCGATCAACGGAGCTGTTGGAAAGGATCGCTTGCAGCAATATATGGCGGATGATGAAGTGAGAGGATTGGCAGACCAATTCGCTGCTGAGGTAGACTGCGCGCTTATTGCTGCCGGCGATCAATTGTTCCTTATTCCGCTTGTTCGCCTGTCGCCTTTTCATATCAGCAACGACTCTATGAAGAAAACATATTTGCGCGCGTCGGCGGTAAATGCGGATTTATACCTTATGTATATGGCAATAATCGTCTTTATAGGCGCTTTCTATGACAGCTATCAGAGTCTCGAACCGACTCGCAATTTCTTGCCGATCGACGAATGGGCTGTGCTTATGCAAGCTCGTATAGATTCACTAAAGGAACATAGTGAAGAGGAACTGAAGAAGTTCGAGGGAGAATTCTCCTATAACTGGAGCGCAATCATCGAGAAATGGGACACGATGGACGATATCAAGGAAACAGCGAAGCGCCAAAGCGGGAATACGATCAGTCGGCTTAGTTTCCTGGATACGGTCAGGCGGTTTCTATCTGATCAACGTCTGGCCGAGGAGGTCGGTGAAGGCGAATTGGGTTTAACGGATAAAACAAAGATAATCGTTCAACGTTACTATATGGAGCTTGAATATAATAGAGGCATTCTTCATTTCCTATATAAGCTGGATGAACGGAAGAAGAATAGTAAGGAGGCCGGAGAACATGCCAGCCATATCGAAGATTAGATTTACACACGTCTTGTATGAGGGCGGCAACAAAAGATATAACGACGAGACCTTCCTATTCGACGGCCATAACGGAGCCATTGTGCTGGAGAATGGCGGCGGGAAAACCGTGTTTATCCAAACTGCGCTGCAAGCGATGCTGCCGCATTCGGACTTATCCGGGCGTAAGCTGAAGGATACACTTCTGCTAGAGAATGGACCTGCTCATATCGCAATCGAATGGATCCTTCATGAGAAGCCCCGCCGCAGGTATGCCGTTACTTGCGTCAGTCTGTTTCTTGATGGCAACAGTATTGATTCCTATAGGTACGCGTACGAATACGGAGAGCATGACGTACATGGACTGGACTATATTCCGTTCGTAAAGGAATATATGAACAAGACGAGACCGGCCGATAAGGGTGAGATTCATGAATACTATTCTTCGATGATGCAACGTTTTCCGCTTACGGCACGGGTCTTTGATACGATCAAATCATATAAGGCTTATCTGGAGGAGAACTTCCATATTATTGCTCAGGAATGGGAATCAATTGTTAAGATTAACGATACTGAGGGCGGAATTGAGAAATTTTTTGACGAATGCAAGACGACCACACAATTATTCGATAAGCTGCTTATTCCTACGGTTGAGCAGGCAATGGAGGGATTCGAACAGGACAGCTTCGCTAATATGTTCGAGTCTCATCGCGAAGGATTCAAGCGATATAAGGAATTGAAGGAGCAGATTGAAGAGAATCGGCTAATATTGCAGGAGTTGGACAAGTACGTCTTGATCTATGAGAAGCTACACAAAGCGGAAGAGCAATACAATGCCGCTCGTAGTGAAGCCAAGGCCTATCGGAGCCTGTCGCTGCTCCAGCATCAGCAACAGAAGCTGGAGCAAGACACGCTGGCGGAGCGTTATCGTGAATGGGCGGGTCAGAATGAGCAATGGCTTCGCGCCCAGCAGTCGTTGGAGGTTGCGGAAACAGAGCTGGAGCACTCTATCTTAAAGACTAAGCTTCAGAAGTTGCAGGAAGAGGCAGACGACTTGAATGATAGATTGTCGCAAACACTCCGTTCTTATTATTCGTTGCAATACTCTGAGCTAAGGGAGAAGCATGGTCTGGCTCATGCGAAGCTGCAACAATTGACGCAACAGCTCGCGAGACTGGAGCAAAGTGAGGAAGAGGAACAGCTCCAGGAACGATGGGAGACCAACGGCGGTCAGCTTCGAACGGTGTTCGCTCATCATGAGCAACAGATTGAGGCAGAGCTGCGAGAACAGGCAGCCGATCGGGAAGCCTTGAAGAATGAGCTGCGGGATACGGAAGCAACGATGGAGCGTCTTCGTTCGGACATGCGGAATTGGGAATTGACACTGCAATCGAACCAAACGATGTTGGATACTAAGAAGGAGCAGCAACAGAAGATCGCCAAAGGTATATTAGCGAATCCTTCGTTAGAGAGAGTCGAAGACCAGATTCCGATTTGGGCGGCGCGCCAGCAACAGCTAGAGGAGCAACGCATAACCTGTCTTCGAGCGATTAAACAATTGTCCGATGAACGCGACGAAACTGTGAATAAACAGAAGGAATTGACAACGAATATCCGCGAAGTTGAACGGACGAAGACGACGAAGGAACAGAAACAGGAGCAGTTGAAGGAAGAGCATGCAGTCATACTGTTGGAACTGGCTGCATTACGTACAAGCTGGGAACGACTAACCTCTGTGTATGAAAAAGAATCCTCGATCACATCGCAGTTGCAGGAAGGTGTCGCGAAGCGTCGGGATCAGAAGCAAAGCTTGCTGCAGAGAGAACGTTATGCTTACAGGTATGTGGATGATTATAACGAACAAGACCTGTTTTTTGCGGATCCCATGGTTGAGCGTAAGTTAAAAGCTTGGGGTCGTCAGTTCTCCTTGTTGCAGACAGGCATCGAATATATAAGCGGGCTGGAGCTTGTTGAGCGTGATCGCACAGACGATATGTTATGGGCAGTAACGCTTGTCACGACGGATTCTGAGAAATTGGCGCTAGAGAATAAGCTTGAGTCTGCCAATCGTGATTTTGCTTATCCGATTCGTGTACTCAGTGCCTCTGAAGCAGCCGTAATTGTGCAGGACAGCCGTGCAGGGGAGCGGGGACACTGGGTCGTTCCTGCACATTGGCAGGATAACAGTGAGCAAGAGCTGTTCGGACAGTGGAAGGACGGATTGTTCCAACAAGCTGAGCTAGTCAGAGGGGAACGAGAGCAGAAGGAAGAGGATCTGCGGCTATGGGAAAATGCGGAGAGACGTCTCAACGATTTTGTGACGAAATATCCTTTGTCCGTGTTCCAGTCGATGGAGAAACAGCTGCATGAGAGTAGAGAACAGCTGATTCGACTTACGCAGGAACAGAAGCAGCAAGAGCAAAGGCTGAATCACCTTGACGAATCGTTGGATAAGCACCGTGCGGATACGTCTGAGATGCAGGATCTGATTCATCAACTAGGGGTGTGGCTGAAGGATGGGCAACAGTATATGTTGCTTGGCTCGGAAATAAAAGCGCTCGATAAGGAACTTGTTCCGGTCAAGGAGCAGATTGCCGGCTTGTACCAACAGCTTGGAATGAAGGACTATAGCTTGCGACGTGCAAAAGAAGAGCTGGGTGCGAAGGATGAGATGTACAATGATTCGAATATGAAGCTTAAGCTTTTGCGGAGCCAGGATTTGTACCAGGAATCTCAAACCTTTGCCTATGTGGCCGCTGACCGATCATTGGTAGAACTGAAGGAAGAGCATAAGACGCTAGAGCGCGAACGTGACGGTATAATGAAAGTGCGCAAAGAGCTGGAGCTTGAACTTCAACATCAACGGGAGAAAACAATGGAAGCAGAAGTCGGTATGAACCAACTGCTGCGCGAGCATCCGGAATTGGATGTAATGGCAAGTCTGCCAGGTGATATCGATGCGCAGAAGCAGCATTGGTGGAGCCGAAGCGAGCATTACCGTGAGGAGGCCTCGCAAGCAGTCGAGCAGCTTTCGAAGCAACGAGATAAGCTGCTCAAGATCGAGGGGGTTATATCCAAGCAGTATCAAGTGTACTTCGAGCAATTCAACGGCGAACAGCCGATCCGCTTCGAGGAAGCTCTGTCAGAGGTGAAGATTAGTCTGCAGATGAGAGCGCAACAGCTAGAGCAGGAGAAGAAGGAATGGCAACAGCGAAGTGATTATGTGGAGCGCCAGCTTCGCGATCTTGATCATGTATTGAAACTATGGGATAAGTATGTTCTGTTGCACCGGTTGGATGATAATCGACTGCGCCCCGCGCATATTGATGAGCTGCGATTAATGGACTTCGCTTATACTCGTACCGCCATTAGCGAACAAGCCATTGCCGGATTGAAATCCAGTGTTCAGTTGGTGGAGAAGGAGCAAGGTCAAGTTCGGGTAGGGATGACCAGGTTTAAGGACTACTGTATCTCGCATGTGAACGATGTCAAATTGCGGCAGATGGCTATCCAAGGCGTTGAGCTCAAAAACTCTTATGCGGAAATGAGAGAATTCCAGCAGGCGATGGAATTGAGAATTCAACGAGCGATTCATATTATGATGGAAACGATTCAGACCTATGATCGCGACTTGCAGGAATTCATTCACCGCATTCACATGCATTTGAAGCAGATCGTGCAGGAACTGAGGGAATTGCCGAAGAAGACGAGAATACGTACAGCCGACGGTTGGCGTGAAATCTACAGCTTCTTGATACCAGAGTGGGATGATCAGGACGGCAAGGATCGAATCCGCGATCACATCGAATGGATATTAGGTCAGTTGGAGAGAGGTCAGTTCTTCGATGAGCAGGGGATGGAATTGCATAACGATGTGCGCAAAAGTTTGGAGAAATGGCTCGACTCCAAGCAATTGATGCAGGTCGTACTGAAGAGCGAATCGATGAAGGCTACATGCCGGAAGGTCATGAACGATCATCAGATAACGAAGGCCGCTTATTCTTGGGAGCAATCCAATCGCTGGTCCGGCGGGGAGAAATGGAGCAAAAATATGACCTTGTTCCTCGGCTTGCTTAATTATGTAGCAGAACGCAAACGTTACATTAAATCGAACATGAAGCTGCACCGAACCGTAATATTGGACAATCCGTTCGGCAAAGCTTCAAGTGATCATGTTCTAAGTCCGGTGTTCTTCATTGCGGAGCAACTCGGCTTTCAGATGATCGCACTGACCGCCCATGCCGAAGGGAAATTCTTGCAAGACTATTTCCCTATCGTCTACAGCTGTCGCCTTCGCCAAACTTCGGATTCCTCTAAACAAATCGTGGAGTCGACGAAACGGATCCAACATGCGTACTTCAAGGATAATGCACCGGAGACGCTGGAACGAATCGATTCACGAGTAGCGCAAATTACTTTGTTCTAATAATGACGACAAGCCCCTGCTGATGGATATCAGCGGGGGCTTGTTTAGTTAAGACTCGGTCATGAATATATGATTTAAATCAAGCATGAAATCGGAAAATAGGCTGATCGGAACGTGATCCGTCCTAAAATATTGACCGGAATGTTCGAAGGTTTTGTTGTGCAAGATGAATGATTCGACAAACTCGTGATAGGGGTCTACAATCCAATATTCCTTAACCCCGGCTTTGGCGTACGCGTTATACTTCAGAACTCTGTCCACTTTCGTTGTTGACGGTGACAGTACTTCGATAATAAAATCAGGTGCTCCTGTAATACGCTTTTCTCTGATCTTATTCGAATCGCATATAATTAGCAAATCCGGTTGAAGCCAATCTTGAATATCCGATTCATCGGTATCGTTGGAACTAAATAAGCACACATCGATAGGAGATATGAATACTTTGCAAGCCTTCCCCTTCAAGTAACTGCGAAACTCAGAGTATAAGCCGCCTAATATATCTTGATGCTTGGGAGTAGGTGATGGCGTCATATTAATGATTTCACCATCAATAACTTCAAAGCGCAATCCATCTTTCCGGTTACAATATTCGGAATAAATAAATGGTGTATTGTGATTAGGCGGAGTCATACTGAATTCCTCCGTTTCGTTCCATCTTTGCTTTAGTATAGCATTTCGGCAGTTGAGCTCCAAATGAATTGTTTCGATTTTTCACATCGATTTGTGTTCACAACGTCAATTAATTCGATAATACCGGTGAGGATCTCGAGGACTTGATCAGCATTGGCACGATTGGATTGATCAAAGAGATTGAAAGCTTCCAGACAGGCAAAGGCACAAAACTCACGACCTTCGCCGCCCGTTGTATCGAGAACGAGATACTTAGGCATCTTCGCAGCTTGAAGAAAACGCGCAAGGACGTATCGCTGCATGAGTTATAAAAGGCGAAGAAGTGATAACGTTTGGGCTGGCTTATGAATCGTATAGTGCTCAGGCCGTTCGTTGCCGGCAAACGTAATAGCTGCATGATAAAAATATGTTATAATGGTGTTTATTTTAGCGGTTCGCATGCTGATGAGAGGAATGGAATGAAAGTTGACTGAAAATTTTTGGGAAGAGTTACCTAAACCGTTTTTTGTACTTGCTCCTATGGAAGATGTAACGGATGTTGTGTTTCGTCATGTTGTGAGCAAAGCGGGTAGACCTGATGTTTTTTTCACTGAGTTTACAAGTACGGAAGGGTACTGTAATCCAGGTGCTATATATAGAGAACGCGGGAGATTATATTTTACAGAAGATGAACAGCCTATGGTTGCGCATATATGGGGAAATAACCCTGATTATTTTAGGGAAATGAGCATAGGCCTAGCTAAGCTTGGATTTAAAGGCATTGATATTAATATGGGCTGTCCTGCTCATAACGTCGCAGCTAAAGCAAAGGGTAGCGGACTTATTCTACAACCTGAGCTAGCAGCAGATATTATACAAGCAACTAAAGCAGGCGGATTACCTGTAAGTGTAAAAACCAGACTTGGCTATACTCATGTTGAAGAGTGGCGTGAGTGGTTATCACATATTTTGCGACAAAATATTGCAAATCTTTCGATTCATCTACGAACCAAAAAAGAAATGAGTAAGGTGGCTGCTCATTGGGAGCTTATTCCTGAAATTAAACAGCTTCGTGATGGGATTGCACCCCATACATTATTAACGATTAATGGAGATATAGCTGATCGAAAAAGGGGCTTAATGCTGGCAGAACAATATGGAATTGATGGAATTATGATCGGCAGAGGTATATTTAAAGATCCATTTGCTTTTGAGAAAACACCTAGAGAGCATAGCAGAGACGAAAAAATGGAGTTATTAAATTACCATATTGATTTATATGATCAATATGCAACAGAAATAGAACCGAGACCTTTCGTTCATTTGCTTCGTTTTTTCAAGATATACATGAATGGATTTGATAAGGCGGATGAGTTGAAAAGTGAGCTCATGCAAACGAAGTCAACCGATGAAGTACGTCAAGTGCTACAAAATTTTACTAATGAGAGTGTTAAATAATCGCGAGGGCGCTCATCATGTCGGATGACAAGCCGTTGTATGTAAAAATTCACATACGTACGGGCCACATGGTTGGATCGAAGCATATTCCAAAAAACGCTCACAGCCCCCACAAACAAACCTGTCGACTGTGAGTCGACAGGCTTGTTTGTGGGGGCTGCTGAACAACAATGACGGTATCGGGGGCGCCTGGGCAACAAATTGCAAGTTTTCGATACGTTGGCAGACCGTCTCCAAATCCTCCAGACCGGACCAATAATATTTCAGCTCTTGCCGGATTGTCTCTAATTCTTCGAACGAAACATGCAGGTCCGACAATTGCCGATACGTTGGGATGATATCGCGGAACATTGTGTAATAATACGGCCGTTTTATGAGCTCTTGCCTTCTCCATTCCGCAGCAGCTTTGTGGCTTGGAATACTCAATGTGTGCTGACGAATGTGAAGCTGTGCGCTTTCTGACAATAAGAAATCCGAATTTGAATACTTCGGGGCTATAGAGCCATTGAGTTAATGAATCAGAGCCACTTTATTAATCGAATAGAGCCATGATGTTAATGTGCAGAGCCAAGAGTGGGACTATGCGAACGGGCAGGATAACATTATGGGATTGTTGTTGAAAGGAAGACACCGACGCTAACGCGCCGGTGCCATTCCGATGATCTCCTTCTCATATAAGTTTGCGCTCCAGAAGCCCGCGTCAAATCGGCTCTGCAAGACGAATCCGAGGCTGATGTAGTATGAATTTAGGCTTGGGTTGTCGGCCATGCAGTCGAGGCGAAGCCAACTTTTTCCCATGGCCCGAACATAACTTTCCGCGGAGCGAAGGAGTTCGCCGCCGATTCCTTCTCCCTTGCGATTGCGCGAGACGCATAACCGATGAACATACCCCGCCTCGTCGTGAAATTGCTCTCCCCATATTTCCTCGTATCCCCAATGGACGGAGAAACAACCAACGAGCTCATTCCTCAGATCCGCGACGAACACTTCATTATCCCTGACAAATGCTTCGACAATCTGTCGTTCGAAGCTTTCGACGCGCCATTGCCAGAAGCCATACGCCGAATGAATCCATTGCGCTGCATCGATGAAAAGTGAGCGAATGCTGTCCACGTCTTCATCCATTGCCCTACGAATAGCGAGTGATTCGGAAGGCTCCCGTCTCCAGTCATGCTCAAGCCTCGAAGCAGTATCTATCGCCCGTTCCTCCCCGTGAAGCTTTGCGACAAGATGCAGCGCCGCATCAATGCCCGCCGTAACGCCCGCCGATGTAATGATTCGACCATTGTCCACGTATCGGACGTTCTCTATCAGCGTCACGCCCGCCGGCGCGGCCTCCATTAGCAAATTCATGGCCCGCATATTGGTGGTAGCACGTAGTCCTTCGAGAAGTCCTGCCTTGGCGAGCAGCAGTGCCCCCGTACAGACGGACAGCGTAAATGCAACCCGCTGAGAGGTTTCGTTAATCCAGGCGGTTAACTTCTCATTATGCATCTCCTTACGCGCCCCCCAGCCTCCCGGAACGATCAAGATGTCCGGCGTCGGACATTCTGAAGAAGCGAAGTCCGGCAGAATCGTCAGGCCGCTGATTGTCCGAATCGGTGCGTTCGATTCCAGGGCGACCGTATAAACCAGAAAGTCCTGCCCCCAGTTGCTCGCCACCGCGAACGCGTCGAAGGGTCCAGTTACGTCCAAAGCATCCACTTGCTCATATACCAGCACCGCTACTTTTTTCGCTACCCCCATGCCGACACTCTCCCCGAAAATTAGAAAAGCATCTGGTTAAAAATCAACCAAATGCTTTGCCCAGGCGAACGGCTTATTTGACAGATGCGCTCCCCCGTAGTAATCTACGTTCTCGCCAGTTACGCATCCCATTTATTTACTAATTATTATAAGACTAGTTAACGGTTGAGATCAACATTATTTTTCAGAATTATTCGAAATTGGCCACGGCAGGCAAGCAAGCAAGCAAGCAAGCAAGAGTTCATTAGATGAGAGGTTGTTAGAATATAAAGGTGTACTCGTCCTTACAACTAATTACGATTGTTAAATTAGTAGGCGGAGTTATTATTTACTTGATGGCTCTCCTCATTAACAAGCTGGTTCTATTTCGTTAACACAGTGGCTCTGACAGATTAACCAAGCGGCTCTGCCGCACCGAAGTATTCAGAATTTGAGAGTGATCACATTACGCTGGTCAGCGTTTACTATACGTGTGCCGATCAGGGGGGGGGGGGACAAGCCCCTCTTCAACCAATTGGTTGAGCGCATGGCGTACCGGATGCTTGCTCAAATTAAAGGTCTCAATTAAGTTGGTTCTGAGGATACTGATTTATTCCTGGCTGCCACACTATAGCTGCCTGATTGGAAGATATACATTTAAATTACCTTTTTTCAGTAGCGTTGCATAAAACATGACATGAGAATGTAGTCAACCTCTGAATCTAAATTGTGCTATAAATGTAAAAATCAAGACGTCCACGACAGAAAAAATCTCCTAAAATTAGAGGTACAGGTAGTCCCTGTCCTAATCTCTAATTAGGAGATCAGCTCATGGACAAGGATACACTACTTTCGTCATTTGGTAAATGGATTTCACCTATTAATTCAGAAATTTTTCAAGATTGGCAACGGTTCGGCACTCTCGATCGCTACTCAAAAAAGCTAACAACAATGGTGTTTTTGCTCCTATTCTTAGAAGCGCAGCTTCAGCAACGAAAAGGATTGCGTGAAATTATGAGAGCTGTTCAAGTCGATGAGAACTTTCAACAAGCGATTGGGATTTCCTCCATAAGCGCTTCTCAGCTTTCTCGCAAAAACAACAAGCTGGATCCGGATGTGCTGCAGACCATCTTATGTGATCTTATCTCGCAACTGCATCAGCAGCAGCTCCCAGTAGCTCGGAAGATTGGTCAGGTAAACGTTATCGATTCCTCGACGATTAGCCTCTGTCTGAACAAGTACAAGTGGGCAACGTTTCGCAAAACGAAAGGTGGTGTAAAACTACACCTTCGTGTCACCTTTGCGGAACCTGGATTGGTATATCCAGACAAGGTAGTGGTCACACCAGCGAAGCCTGCAGACCACACCCAGATGGATGTATTGATTGACGAAACGGACGCTACATACTTGATGGATCGCGGATATATCGATTACGAAAAGTATGATGATTACTGTGTACGAGGTATTCATTTCGTCTCGCGCCTCA
Organism: Paenibacillus sp. strain BS8-2; assembly: GCF_054483835.1. Lineage (NCBI taxonomy): Bacteria > Bacillati > Bacillota > Bacilli > Caryophanales > Paenibacillaceae > Paenibacillus > Paenibacillus sp. strain BS8-2. The sequence continues at coordinate 5,543,544 of NZ_CM137010.1, read as the reverse complement.
AGAACAACGCCATCATTGAGGAAGTCGAAGAACTACCCGTGCATGCGGAGTCACCGATTATGCGCGATGTCAAACTCATCCTAGGCAAAGGAAACAAGCGAATGCAGCAGGCACTCCGCATGGTGGAGACCGTCGATAGCAAGGCCAATCCCGTACGCATCATAACGAATCGCTGTGACCTGACAGCTGAAGAGATTGGTGATTTGTATCGCAGTCGCTGGCGGATTGAAATCTTCTTTCGCTGGGTTAAACAGAATTTAAAGTTGGCCCGTTTTTACGGAACAGAAGAGAATGCGGTCCTGAATCAAATCTGGATTTGCTTGATTGCTTACTGCCTGCTGCTACTGATGAAGCTAGAGATCGCCAGGGATAAATCACTGACAGAACTTATGCACATGTTGATAACGCTGAAGTGGCGACCGTGGGAAGTGCTCCATGCAGCCCTCCACCGGAAACCGAGTCGGGCGTCCAAGGGACGACAGAAAAAGCAGTCGCCAGCCGATATCATAATACAATAATGCAAACATGAGGGTTAATTTCAATAAAATACCAAATGGACAATGACTGCCTGAATAGGTGAGCCCCTTAAGTTTTTCGCTAGTGCCACCGGGGCCTGTTTTCAGATAATTCAGATTAAGTGTCATGTGAACTTTTATGCAACGCTACTGACCTTTTTTACATGAACTATGCAGTTCAATCCAAAACTTAGTAATCAAACAAAAGTTATAAAGATGTAAACGAAACAACGAGAAACCTCTTGATTTTTTCGAATCACCATAATAATCACGAAGAATACCTTTCCAACTAGGTATATCTTAGAGGATTTTAGGTGATTTTTGTGAAGGAAACACTGGAACAACCTCAATTTCGTGATCTTAATCAAGGCCAATGTGCGGGAGCACCTGTTTTGCGCTCGCTTTGGGATCGATTTGATTATTCTTTGCTGTTAACGCAATCCGGCATTATGAAACGTAATGGTGTGCCTTATTGGATCCTTTGCTTTATGTATAAGATGGGTCTCGTTTCGAACTGTACTTCCGTAAACCAGATGTCCCATTTGGCAGCTAAAGATGCGCTACTTTCCATGATGTTCAAGCCTTACAAGCTGGCGCAGTATACACTTAGCCGATTTCTCACTACGCCGTTCGCTTGGGTGACATTCGGTCTTAAACGTGTGGAACGATTGCAATGCGATAGCGACACCATGCTTCGGGAAGGCGATATTATTAATTTGGATGACACTCATGTTGCACATCCTTATGCCAAAAAACTTCCTTTTATTTGCTGGTTGTTCGATTCCTCTTCCAAAGTTTACAGTTGGTGCATGAATGCCGTGGTTATCCAGGCTGTGCTTCAAAATGGCTTAGAGTATCCCTTGCTTTATCGATACTGGCGGAAGAGCGATGACGATTCCGGTTTGACCAAATATGAGCTTTCTCAGCAACTCTTGTTGATGCTTCGTGAATCGGTGAAGTGTCGTCTTTGGGTAGCGATGGATCGGTGGTATCTGAAAAAAGAATTCATGACGTTCTTAGCATTACACGGATATGACTGGGTAACAAAAGCAAAACGAAACACGGCCCTTTATCGAAAAGTCTCGTGTTCCGGGCGAAGAGATCGTTACGTCCCCGTCTCTGCTCGGCAATTGATTCGAGAGAGGTATCCTTCACTCGTTTCTACGGGGAAAAAGGGACTCACAGCAGTCTCCATACCCGATGTCTATATGAAACTCCCGTACACAGCGATCGGACGAAAGGGCCAGGCGACGAAAAAATTCCGATTCGCGCCCATCGCTGCGATTACAGTTATTCGATCGAATGAAGATGAAGATGGTATTGTCCTTCTAGAAGAAAATGAGGAGAGCCCTGCCGTATACAAAGGAGACTATCTGATCATTAGCAATCGTCATGATGTACCTGTGAAAGCGCTTGAAGTGTACGGAAAGCGCTGGCGCATTGAAGTGTTCTTTCGGATGGCAAGCAAGATCTCGAATTTGGAAAGTGCCGCTCGACTTCAGAAGTGCATCAGCATGCTCACATGGAAATGTTATTCGCGACTGAAATCCTCCTAGCTTAGGCCCTGTGGCAAGTAAACAAAGAAAAAACGAGTAATGAGAGCTGCACCCACGGCGAAATAGTTCGCGGACTCATCAAAACTCGTTGCCAAATTCGAACAAGAAACCACAAGGGCACTGAACGAATCTATATCGATTTTGACATAGACGCACGATGCTTTGCAAGTCTTATTTCCGCATACTGGCCGAAGAATCTGCTTATGACTTGGTGGCCCGTTTATTCAAGCGTTAATTCTCACAATTACCAGTTAATATCGTGAACTGCATAAGTCATGCAAATGAATAGTGCTGCATTTAAGAGGCTATCGACCCTTTTGGTCTAATAGGAAAAATACCAATTATAGTATTATGTAAATTGTTCAATTACGATTTATGCAACGCTAGTGAAATAGGTAATATATGTTAAAAAATCTATTTACAAAAATGATAATTAATGGTAGAGTCTATTTAAAGAAGAATGGCATCCAAATAAAGGAGGAACTGTTTTGATAAAAACAAAACACTCATTTACAACATTACTTATAGTGGCAATATTTGCAATTACTGCCGCAAGAGTATACGCCGGTCCTGTTGCAGGAGGACATCTATACTTTGACGGGGGTCAAACAGGCACTTTTGTATATTCCCATATTTATGATCATCAGCCTGAAGACGGAAATGATTATGAAGTTAAAGCCAGTGTGAAAGTTTGTTCAAGCGTAACCACATCGGGTTGGTTGCCAGATAGTGCTTATATTAGTGCGGATAGAAGTTTCTGGTGCAATGAATCTTCATACTATGACTATCGGTAACTAAAAAGTTTAAGCATTGGTGCCATTTTTTTAAAATAACTATTGGATGTCATTCTTCTTACTCCAGTGGTTAATCTTCAAATGACAAGAATTACATATTTTCGTTAGTGTAATAATGAACTATGGTAATATTTATTTACTATTAATATTTTTTTGTAGATCGTTGCATTTCTATTAATCGCATTTAAAAGGTGGTAAACAATGTTTAGAGTATTGTTTGTTTTTATAACAGGACAGTTACTTCTTTTGTCCATTATATATAACCAGTCCGTTTATCCTATTTATGAGCTGAATCGTTTGGGAGATCCGTCGCTTCAAACGTATAAAGTTGAAAATTACACGGGCAGTACGCTAGAAAAACTATACGGAGCACTGCATGAGCAATGTATATATACTGGGAAATGCAATGTTCAGTTAATAAAAACCCCGATTTCCACAGAAAAGAATGAAATGACTTATGATGTGTATCATAGTCAAATTACGAAAATTAATAAATTTGAATCTTCATCAAAAAATAAAACTTTTAGCTACTTCCAATTAAAACAAGCCGATTTTGCCGATAGCGATGGTGTCTTTTATTCAGATATTGAAGACTCTTTACTCCGTCATATTTCCAATGAGCTTGGAATTTCAGTAATTCCATATACGGTAGAGATTGAGTATAGGCAAGTGTTTCAATATAATCTCGTGAACTTTATCCTATTAGTACTCTTAACTCAGCTAATCTTCTTTATATTCACATTTACTAAAATAAGAGTTAACGCAATAAAGAAAGTTTTAGGTTTCTCAACTATTCGAATGGTGGCAGCCTCCTTAAAGCAGGTTATGTTCATTAAATTGATTGTTATTCCTATTCTTTTATTCAGTCATTATATTTTTTATTTTTTCCAAAATAATGTTATAGATAGGTATTTTTATTTGCTGCTTGTGTACTTCATAATTGTTAGTGTAATCAATTTATTGTTAATGTTAATTACTCAAATAAGTCTTCGATTCATAGATATAAATGCTATGATTAAAAATAAATTGTATTCAAATAAACTAAATGTGTGTTTATTTTCAGTTAAAATACTTTTAATATTATCGATTACTGTATCAATTAGTATATTTCTAGTTCAATTAAGCAAGTACAAAGAAGCTTTGCAAACCTATGATAAGTTTTCAGTATTAGAAAACTATTATACCTCAATCGGCTATAATTCAGATGAAATGGCTAAAGCAACAAATAACAAAGAACTGCTATATCAATATGGACAATCAATACAAGCTATGTATAATCATTTTGACGAACTCAATCAAATATATGTACATGATGTTTCGAATTTATTATCTCAACTATCTCCGTTCCTATTAGAACGCAGGGGCGCAACAAAAGAATCTATATTGTCAGATTTTAAAAAAAATTACGTTGTAATTAACGATACCTTTTTAAAAGAATTCTTGAGAATTAAAACACCATCTGGAGACGATTTAGTACTTAACAATACTTTAGAGCCCACCATATTAGTCCCTGAAAAGCTGGAAAAAGATGAGAAGGAGATAAGAGACTATTTCACAAAGAGGTACAATGCATTAATCAACTACAACGACAACTATGAGGTCAAAGATACTAACCATTCATTTATTGAATCTATAAAAATTGTTTACGTTGCTAATGGTTTGAAATTGGAATTGTTTGGGAAGGGTGAAAGAGGAGAGCTACAGGGCACTGAAGTAACCGATACCATCCTAGTCGTCGATCAAAATAAATTCGATAGTTTATATTATTTTGATGAGCTAAATCAAGGGGATGTAATTATTAAGGCCGAAAGCAGGGAATATTTCTCGCAACAAATTCAAAATTTCAATTTAGCTGAACTGGTTATTGAAGGCTCTCTCATCACGCCTTTTGAGAGTGAAATACGATCTAAACAATTTATTATGTATCATTCCTTCATATTCGTTTTGTTGTTCCTGATAACTATGATTTTTGTAGTTTACATTTCGAATTACATTGACATTATGTCAAACAACAAAAGGCTTGCGTTAGAATACGTTTCTGGATTCAACTCGTTTAGGAGTTTAAAGACTCGGCTGTTTGTTACATTTATCCTTTTATTTGCTGGACTTTTTACGTTTTTTATAGATTTTAATCTGCTAATTTATTATATGATTTTATTATTCGATGTTATCTTATTAATGATTATGTATAAAGTGATTATCATTCGTCATATACAAAAAATTATACGAGGAGGCTCATAATGAAGATTATTGAGCTTATGAACATAGGCAAGAGCTTTGAAGGTTCCATTATATTGTCCAATATAAATTTAACAATAACTAAAGGCGAAATGGTTGCGATAACTGGTGAAAGCGGGAGTGGTAAAACCACATTGTTGAATATTATGGGTTTAATTACGGATAAAGATGAAGGTGACTTGCATATATTCGATACACATAATCCAAAAATAAATTCAAGAGAATCTATGATGCTTAGAAGAAACAAAATTGGTTACTTGTTTCAGAACTATGGGTTAGTAGATGAAGAAACGGTGTTCTGGAACCTTTGTTTGGCATTAGAGTACAAAGGCATGAATAAAAAATTGAAAATCAAAAGGATTGATGATTATTTAGAAAGGTTTTCGTTATCAGCCTTGAAAACGAAAAAGGTCTTTCAGCTTAGCGGAGGAGAGCAGCAAAGGATAGCTATTATCAAATTATTATTGCAAGACAGCGAGTTAATTCTTGCAGATGAACCTACCGCAAGTCTAGATCATGAGAATGAGAAGTATATTTTAGACAATTTAAAGGAAATCAACAAGCGAGGCAAAACCGTTGTAGTAGTTACTCATAACATAAATATATTAAGTTATTTCTCTAGAGTTATACGTTTTGATCAATTGAAGTAATTAACATATAGGTTATGAAATGTTTGGTAGAACTGTCAAGTACCGAATGCGACGACGGGAAACACCAGATTAACCGAGATTAGACCGAGAAGCCGCGTACTTCGTTATTGGAGGACGCGGCTTTCGCGTATTGCTTCTCAATCATGCAGTTGCTCCCTGAACATCAGTATAAAATATCATGGGCAGTGTTTAAGCAATTAGGTTGAGTTTGTTTTCATCAGCTTATAGAAGCTTTTGGGTGTGATGCCGTATTCCTTCTTGAAGGCGGCAAGAAAGCTAGTGTAGTCGTTGAAGCCGCAAGCGCGTCCTGCTTCCGCAATCGGTCGCCCGTCCATTATAAGTCGCTTGGCGGCTACAAGACGAGCTTTGGTTATATAACGATGAATGGTTATGCCGTATGTTTTCTTGAACTCTCGCGAAAGATGATATTTGCTCAAATAGAATCGGGCGGCAAGCAGGTCCGTTGTCAGCTCCTCGAACAAGTGCTCATGGATATATTGAATGAGCTCGCCGTATTTCCCTTTCTCTACATGTCGCTCCGTTGGTATCCCGCAATCAATATAAGCCTCGTTTACATTCAGCAGCAGCATCGCAACGGTCAACTGCAGCTTGAGATCCACTCCATAGGAATCCCGGTTAATGGTACTCAACAGCTCTATACATAACGATTGGATCTGATTAAACTTCTCGTCTGCAGGATGAAGCACGGCACCGCCATCAAAGCAATGCGTCAAATCGGTCATATGCGTAGACAATTGTGCGGCATAGGATACTTGCAGCCATAACACAATACGCTCATAGGTTTGATCCGAATGGAAGATCGGCTGGTGCAGTGTTCCTTGTCCGATGACGACGATATCGCCGGGCTCCAATCTATGAGATCGTCCTGCGATCTGATAGGTAACATCTCCGCTTAGGAAGAGGAGCACCTCGCAGAAATCATGTTCATGGAGAGCGATGGGTGGAGAGGGTGATGCATAATAGAAGCACTCCCACTCACGGTCCAGGATCGCATTCTTATAATTGGTATCATTCTGTCGAAGCTGCATAAGCAAGAATGCTCCTTTCCTATAAGTGGCAGGGATATTGAAACTGAGCAAGATATTCAATGTATGTAAGCAATATTCTTATTTTATTGCGATTGCGATGTGGATACAATAGAGAAATACATGAAACAAGCTATGTCATTATTCATTTAGATGTATGGGAAGGACTTATACGATATGTTGACCACTCGTTCGAACGGAGCGCTTGTGCTTGAAGCGCCTTTATACGAGAAAGCCGAATATGATATGTCTAATCTGAAGGTGCTGGCCCAGTCGGATGGTTGCTTCAGCATATCCAAATATGCGGTGGCGAATCGATTCGAGGTATTCGAGCCAGGCAGCTTCTATGCAGGGGTTACGATCGATGGACAAGCGATAAGCGGCACGACCTCTAAGATTGTTCGGATGCTTGGACGTCAACAAGAGGTTGAACTGAAGCTTGACGACTTGAGCATGGTTTGTGAGACGTTCATGGATGAACGGACTCAGGCCGTATTCCAGCAATTTTCGTTTCAAGATCATGCGGGGCAGCAGCGGGAGGCGCGTATTGATTTTGGTTTCATTCATGCAGTAGGCAGTCTTATGAACTACATGGTCAAACATCGATTTGCCGAATGCCGTGCCGAGCAGTTCCAAGGTGCAGCAGTAACAAGTGAACGTATGGCATGGGGGGCTTGTCATAAGCTACCAGCTGGGTGGAGGTTCGATCTGGCGTCCAGCGAATCGCTTATTTTGAGAGAGATTGAAGGCGCCGGGATACATTATTCCGTTAATGTACAGATTGGCGCGAATGATAGAGCCAGCTTGCAGCTCGTGTATCGTCTGCGCGACCAAGAGCAAAATCAAGAGTCGAGCGAAAATATGCAGATGGATGGTTCGGACTTGTTGAAAGCGTTCGCAGAAGCGAAAACGGAGTCGGAACATTATCAGTCCTTCCTTACGACATCGATGGAGGGCCATAATGAGCTGGAGAAGGCGATGTTTGCGGCTGCATTGAACTGCGGTATCAGCAGCTACAAGGAGATGGACGGCTTTAAAGGCTTGTTCGCGGGAATCAATTATCAATCACCTGCACGCACCTATTATCGTGATGGGTATTATACCGCTTTGCCTCTGTTGCCTTATCGGCCGAGCTGGGTGCGCAATCAAATATTGACGCTTGCGCTCGGAATCGACGAACATGGCAGATGCCCAAGCGCGGTAATGGGTGAGAGGGCTGTCTTCTGGCCTGATCACAAAGATTCACCTTGTTACTTCATCATGCTCGTTCACGACTATCTGGTTGTGACGCAGGATGCATCCATTCTTGCAGAGAGCTCCGGCGGCAGAACGGTGATGGAGTGGATTCGCTTTGTCGCGGATGCTTTGCTTGGTCTAGCCGACGGAGAAGGGCTCTTGTGGAGAGAAGCAGGCAATCGCCATGACTGGGCGGACAATGTATATAGAGAAGGGTATATCACCTACGTAGAGGCTTTATTCTACCGGTCAATCTACTGCACAGGAAAGGTAGTAGCGGCATTTACTGACGATTCGATCGCCTCCCAATTTTATTTGAGTCGCTCTTCCATGATTAAGGAAGCAATCAATCGGCTGCTCTGGGATGACGAAAAAGGTTATTACGTCAACTACCAATCAGATCAATGCAGGGAGAATCATCTGTCGATTGACACGATACTAACCGTGTGGTTCGGCATTGCGGATGAGGAGAGAAGCCGTTCTGTTATGACGCAGATGGAGCTTCTGCTGGAGACGATTAACAATAAGGAGCAGCCTTTCGGAGATTGGGGAGTCATGTGCTGTTATCCCGCTTACCAGTACAAGGAGCATCTTGTAGAGAAGTCCAGCTACGACTACGTCTACCATAATGGCAGCGATTGGCCATATTTGACCTGTCTATACGCACTCGTCAAGTTAAGCAGCGGCATGAATGCAAACTATCCACTAACGGCATGGTTCCGTTATGGATTAGAGCATAATTGGTGTACGCCGGTTGAATATTACAATCCCATAACGGGACGGGGATCATATTTGCAAGGCTGGAGCGCAATGGGGGCAGCGGCCATTCACTATGGCAGCCGATCATTCGCATTCGAACTTTAGGGAGATGACAACATGAGTGCATATCGAGAGTTGAAGGGAATTCGTCAAGTAACCTACGCAGTTGGGCATATGGGGCCAGGCATGCTGAATCAATTCATTACAACTTGGCTGCTGATCTTCCTTGCAAGCGGTGAAGGTGATGTCATACTAAAGAGCAGTCTTGTTGGTGTTTGTATTATGTGCGGACGGATCGTAGATGCATTAATGGATCCTGTCATTGCGAATTGGAGCGACAGACATTCTTCGTCCAAGCTTGGACGTCGTCTTCCGTTTATATTAGGAGGCACGCTGCCGATGATTCTTTCCTTTAATATGTTATGGTATACGCCGTCCATCGGGAATCAAGAGTGGATTCATTTCATCTGGGTGCTGGTCGCTGTTATCGTATTCTATTTCTCGTATACGGTTGTCGTTAACCCGTACTTTGCCTTATTGCCGGAGATCGCCAAGGACAAGAAGCAGCGTATGTTCATTCAAAGCTTTGTCGCTTTATTCGGCATCCTTGGCATGGGAATTGCAATGGGGGCTTCAGGATTCCTCATCGATGCATTTGGTTACGGTCCAGCCGGCCTCATCATGAGTCTGATTTGTGTAATCGCGTTATGCGGTCCGGCTGTAACGGTTCGGATGCGCTCGGATGCGACAGCCGTACCCATTGAGAGCTCTTCATCCAATCTGTTCGTATCGGTAAAAAATGCGCTTGCGAACCCTACGTTCCGCACCTATATTACCGGCTTCTGTATATTTTTCTTTGGCTTTGAACTCATTCAATACAACCTGGCATTCCTGACAACCGTCCAACTGGGGCTGGATAAAGGCATGTCGAGTACACTGTTTATATCGTCAGTTATTGCAGGGCTGCTGTTTATACCTGTGTACAATTTATTGCTTAGACGAATGACGGTATCCGGCGCATTGAAGCTGGCGATACTCAGTTATGTCATCGTTACAGCTTGTATCGCGATGATTCCGCTGTTCACGGCGGCAGGATTTGGAGGAGCGCCGCTTGGCTTCATGCTAATGGCATTGCTGGGATTCCCGTATTCGGGTTTAATGGTCATTCCTAACGTTATTATTTCGGAGATTATTGATGAAGATGTAAGGGTCAATCGGGTGCATCGAGAAGCGATGTTCTTCGGAGTGCAAGGTCTGATTAATAAGCTTATGTTGTCCATTGCTGCTCTTACAGTCGGCGTCCTGCTGGATGTATTCGGCAATACGACGGAGGAGCCGCTTGGCGTGATGTTGATCTCACCGATCGCAGCCGTATTTGCGCTAATCGGTTACCTGTTTATCCGCAAGCTGCATATTACCAAGTAGTCGTGAAGGAGAAGGCTTGTGAATATCTGGATTGGAATTGCAGCCGTGTTAGTCCTTGCAGGGGTTGTGCTTATAAGCGTATTGAACCGCTACATCAATGATTATCGCATTTCGACACGTCGCGGCGCCTTCAAGATTGGGGATCACCATGCTGTGCTTGCTGTATTCGCACATCCTGATGATGAAGTGATGGCTTGCGGAACGCTGGCGAAGCTCAAGCGGTACGGCAGCCGTATTCATGCGCTTTATCTGACTCAGGGGGAGGATGGACCCACTGGCGGCTTAGCGGAGCGCCATGAGCTGGCGGGGATGCGCAGACGAGAGTTAGATGAGGTGGCGCGCATTCTACATTACGATTCGATGGAGGTACTACATTATCCGGATCGTCGGTTGCAGGAAGTGGACGAACAGATCCTAGAGGACGAGATCGAACGGCGAATCATCGCTAACCGGCCGGATACCGTATTATGCTTTGACAGCAGCATTGGCTTATATGGACATCTTGATCATGTCTGCGCTGGGCGCGCTGCCCAAAATCTGATCATGAACAAACAGCTTGGCGTAAAGCATCTCCTCGTCATGACGCTGCCGGACAGCATGATCGAGCTGGCGATGAAGCTCTCGAAGACGTTCCGCGAGCGGTATGATCGTGACGCAGGTATGCCGCCGGCCAATTATGCCGTCAATATCGCATCATATGGGAAGCAGAAGAAGGCGGTCGTACGCGCGCACCGAACGCAGCATCAGGTCATGGGTGATGTTCAACCCCTATACGACAAGCTCCCCTATTGGTTGTATTACCGCATCTTTTCTCGAGAATATTTCCACTATGTATCCCTGCCGGATGCCAATTTCCGTCCGTTGTAGGCTGATCGTATTGCGAATAAGGCTGGAGCTGTTGAATGATGATGATAGCAGATCCTAACGGGATTTCTCTTGTCCGTCTGCCATCATGCTGCGTAAATATGAGAAACTATTGCTCGCTCCATACTGTATTCAATTTCCGGCCCTCCTTCGTTCGCGAAGGAGGGTTCTTTGTTTGTGAGCGTCTTTTTAATGATAGAATTCGGATGTTTTCAACATTCGATGGGATATAACTGAGGGGAGGAGAGGGCTATAATAGCTTCTATATTATGAAATTATATAGCTGGAGGGACATCCATGACATCGTTGAACATTGTCAGACACCCAGAGAACCCGATCGTCGTACCGGGTTTATACGATTGGAGATTGGCAACCGTATTTAATCCCGCGGTCATCAAGGATAACGGCAAATATTATATGATCGAAAGAACGGCAGAGTCTCTGACGCCTTGCAAAAACTTCTTGGGCCTGCTTGAGAGCGAAGACGGCGTCCACTTTACTCATGTTGTGGACAAGCCAGTTGTTACGCCGGACGAACTCGGATTCCCATACGGCAGCGTACAGGATCCACGTATGGTGAAGATTGAAGATACCTTCTATATGACGATCGCGTTACGTCCAACAGCTATGAATTATTACCCGACAGGAACAGGCATCCCGGAACGTTCCATCCCAACGTACCCAGACGGCTGGGGAGAAGAAGAGGGCCACTGGCTGACCCGATCGGTACTGTTGTCTTCTCAAAACCTGATCAATTGGGAGTACGTTTCGACGACGACGCCGCTCGAAATTAATGATCGGAACAATATCTTGTTCCCAGAGAAGATCAATGGCAAATACGCTTTGCTGCGCAGACCTGAGGAGTATATCGGTGAAGCATACGGCACGGAGCAGGCTGCAATTTGGATTTCGTATTCCGACGATCTTAAGACCTGGGAAGAACCCGTTCTCTTCGCCAAAGCGGAGCAAGAATGGGAAATGAAAAAAATCGGAAGCTCGACGCCGCCGATCCGCACGGAGCAAGGTTGGCTTCTCTTCTATCATGGCGTAGACCAGCAAACGGTATACCGCCTTGGCGCGATGCTGCTCGATCTGGAGGATCCAACGAAAATTCTGGCAAGAACGACTGATTTCATTATGGAGCCAGAAACCTATTACGAGAAGTTCGGCTTCCAAATCCCGAATGTCATCTTCCCGACGGGTTGCGTACTAGACGAAGGCAACCTGCATATCTACTACGGCGTGACAGATACGGCGATCGCACTTGCGACCGTGACACTTGAAGAGATGCTTGAGCACCTTAATTTGCCAGAGAATCGCAAATAACTCGTATTTTTCAGGATAAAATCGAGGAATTACAGGATATTTCCGATTATTAAGATTTTTTATAATAAGTATATAGATCAATTGGGCGCCCCGATTGCTGATCTCTGCTAATAAAGCGATTACAAAAAAAGAAAGAGGGTTTAAAGATGGTCCACTCCAACTTCACGAAAAAAACTCTTCTTGTTTCAGTAGCGGGACTTATGGCTGTTACGACGGCTGCATGCGGCAATTCCACAGACAATGATGGTAACGGAGGATCTTCGACAGGCGATAAAGTCACGATTACGATGATGCATCCTTGGACGACTCCGAATATTGACAATGATGTTTACAAAGCGCGTATCGAGCAATTCCAGAAGGATCACCCGGACATCGTTATCAAAACAGATGAAGTGCCTTCTGCTCAATATAAAACGAAGCTTCGTACGTTAGCTGCCGCAAACAATTTGGCTGATGTGAACGTGGTATGGCCAGGCGCGGATCTGGCGCCGCTTGTCGGTGGCGAGCTGCTCCAGCCGATTAACGATTTGATGTCCAACTGGACAGACATTCTGCCGGAAGGTGCGTTAACTCCGTTCAACGTGGACGGTCAACAATATGCGATCCCGACCAAACAAACATTTGTTGACATTGTGTACTACAACAAAGAAATGGTGTCGAGCGTAGGCTACGACGTGTTCCCAACGACATATGCGGACTTTATTGATCTGGTCAAAAAGCTGAAGGAAGCGGGTCTTACGCCACTCTCCCTTGGCAACAAAGAGCAATGGCCGCTTCAGTCCTCCATCCTTTCGATTATCGGTGACCGCTTCACAGGCAGCGATTTCCTGCAGAAGGTTGTGAGCGGCGAAGCGAAGTTCACGGATCCCGAGTTCGTTAGCGCGATCTCCGTTATCGACGAGCTGAGCAAGCTGAAAGCTTTTAATACGGATGCTAATAACATGGACTCCGTACAGAGCCAGGATTACCTGATCCAAGGCAAAGCGGCGATGCATATCTCCTCTTCGACGGTGGATGCGCGTGTCCGTATCAACAATGAAGATGGCGACAAGTTCGGTATCGCGTTGTTCCCAAGCGTTGAAGGCGGCAAAGGCGATCCAGCGAAAAGCGCGGGCGTCGTGCAATACGGCATCGCGATTAACAGCAAGCTCGATGAGCGCAAAAAAGCGGCTGCAGAAGAGTTCATGAAATATTTCGTTAGCGAGGACTTGTACAAAGACCTGATCAGCAACGGCGTTGTTGTTCCTGCAAAGGTTGATGTGCCAGAGAACGCAAGCCCGTATCTGAAAGAAATGCTTGAGCTGACAGGCAAAGGGACGGCTCCTGTATTCGACAGCATCATTCCGACTCAGGTTGTCAGCGTGATCCAGAACGGATTGCAGGCTTTGACCGTAGGACGCGGCACACCTGAAGAGGTTGCAGCGGATACGCAAGAGGCTATGGACGAATACAACAAGAAATAAAGCTTCGCTGATCAAGCTTAAGGCGCATACAGAGAAAACCCGGGCTCCGGGTTTTCTCTGTATAAGGCCTAATAATGGATAGAACGACCTTACAATAAGAATCAATGTTCAAAAAGTTCGGTTTCCAGTACCGAGAAGATTGGATGAAGCTAGAAACGGAAGGTTCGGCTGAGTTCAAGATTCGATGTCGAATAAGCTACTGGAATTACGTCGTAATGGGAAGCGAACTTTTTGAACAACCTCGAAAGGAGAATGGGTGATGCATACGCTTAAACGGAGCAAGCTGGCAATCTTCATCGGATTGTTCCCAGCGCTTCTGATCTATCTAGGGATTGCGATCGTTCCGATCGGTCTTTCCTTGTATTACTCGCTTATGGATTGGAACGGCATCGGCGCAAAGGAATTTGCGGGGTTTGATAACTACGTCCGGATGTTCCAAAGCGATACATTCTGGTTGTCGGTCAAAAACAATCTCATTATTATGGCAACGGGTCTGGTCGGTCAATTGCCGCTCGGACTGCTGATGGCATTACTGCTTAACAAAGGGCTTAAGGGCTCCGGCTTCTTCCGTACCGTCGGATTTATGCCAGTTGTTATCTCATCCGTCATGGTCTCGCTCATCTGGGGAATGATGTATAACACGGAGTATGGATTACTCAACAATTTGCTCAAATTCTTGGGGCTGGAAAGCTGGCAGCAGAACTGGCTCGGCGATCCGAAGTGGTCGATCTTATCGATCAGCATCGCTTATATTTGGCAAAATGTTGGTCTGTATATGATTATGTTTCTTGCGGCTCTCCAAAATATTTCTGATGAAGTCAACGAAGCTGCGGAGCTGGACGGCGCGACCGGATTGAAGCGTACTTTGTACGTAACCATTCCGATGATCCGTGCCACTATCATGGTCACTGTTGTTTACAGTATCAGTAATTCGTTCCGCGTATTTGATCTTATCCAGGTATTAACTGGCGGCGGACCGGCGCATCAGACTGAGGTTATGACGATTCATATGTATTCCAGCGCTTTTGTTAATTTGGAGTACGGTTACGGCAGCGCAGTCTCGATCATGATTCTGATTTTCAGCTTAGTCGTCATTACAATCGCTAACCGTTTCGGCAAGGAAAAAGCATAGAAAGGAGAGGAAATCGTGAAACAGAGATCTCCATTGTTCAAAATATTCGCTTACATCTTTTTAGGTTTGTTCGCCCTCATGAATTTGATTCCGATCTTCTGGATGATTATCAACTCATTCAAGTCGGAGCAAGAATACGCAGCAGATCCTTTTTCCATGCCGACTGGCTTCCATTTCTCGAATTACGTCAAGGCTTGGGATATCGCCAACATGGACACCTATTTCATTAATAGTTTCCTTATCACGTTTGTTTCATTAATCGTCACGGTATTTCTTGGCGCGCTCGCGGCCTTTTTCTTATCCCGATTTGAATTCAAATTGCGTGGTTTGACGTATAGCTTGTTCTTGTTAGGTATGCTCGTTCCGATCCATGCCACGTTGATACCGATTTTTCTCATTATGCAAAAACTGAGCTTGATTGATACGTATTTCTCGCTCATTCTGCCATATACGGCTTTCCATTTGTCGCTTACCGTATTTATTCTGGAAGGTTTCATGAGAGGTTTCCCCAAGGATATGGAGGAGTCGGGTATTATGGACGGAGCAGGAATCTTCCGGATTTTCTGGTCGATTATCCTTCCGTTGACACGTCCTGCTATGGCGACCGTCCTCATTCTGAACTTTATCTACAACTGGAACGAATATTTATTCGCCCTTGTGCTCGTGACGTCCAACAGCCTCAAAACGTTGCCGCTTGGCCTCGCTAATTTCGTTGGACTCGAAACCGCGAACTATACGCTGCAGATGGCCGCGCTTACGATCGCGTTCGTTCCGATTGTCATCTTCTATCTCTTGCTGCAGAAGCAGCTGGTGACAGGTATGACGGCAGGGGCTGTCAAAGGTTGATTCGTTCTTCGGCATAGATATACAATATGTCCACAAGGTACCTGCATAGGTTAGGCCGGCCGCGAAGGAGGAACAGCATGATAATGGGTGGGAGAGGCTTTGGAAGGCTAAGCCTGAGGAAAAAAGCGCTTATCATTTTCCTGTTATTCGTGATCTTGCCCACAGTCGGGGTCGGTGTAATCGTACAATACAACTATCAACTGGTGTTGCGGGAGCAATATATAAGCTCCGTGCACCGCAATTTGGACAATGTGGCCAGCCAGCTGTCAGAGCAGACGAAGATGGTGACAGACATGGCCGATTATCTCATTCTAAGTCCAGATATGCGGCGATATTTGCGTACGTATCCTCCACTAACAGACGGGCAAATTGCGGACCTGAAAAATGATATCGAAAATTTTCTTACCTTCCAGTTGATGTCCAAAAGCTATATCCGATCGATTGAGATCGTTGGTCATAACGGTAACTCCATCCAGATGGGGGAGCCTTTCACGGGCGACGAGATCAAGTGGCAGAACAGAGCCCAGGCTATGAAGGGCGGACTGTTCTGGACGGAAGGGTATGAGTTGGAGAGTGCATGGTATGGTCAGCAGCGCGTATTCTCGTTAATCCGGGTGCTTAACTCTTACGCCGACATTACTCAGCCGCTTGGTCTCCTCACGATACGGCTAGACGAACCTAGCGTCGTGTCGCAGCTTGCGAAGGGTATTCTGAGCGATTCCTCTGGCAAGGTCTATTTGCTTGGTGCAGAAGGGGAGCTTCTGCTGGCTTCGGGTGGTCAATCAGCCGAAGATTACGAGCCCTATGCGGCGCAAATGAACAAGCTCGCTAACAGCGACCGCAGCTTCAGCACGATGGATATAGACGGTGAGCCGCAGCTTGTGCTTTACAACCGTATGTCGGTGCCGAACTGGACGATTGTCGCGATGATTCCCGAATCGCAGATATCGGAACAATTCCAAAGCGCGGAATGGATGATGATGGCCATATTGGCTGCGATCGTCGCGTTGGCGTTAGCAGCATTTTACGGGTTTAATTACATGATCATTCGGCCGATTATGCGCCTGAAGCAAGAGACGGTTCGCGTGGCTGGCGGCGATTTTAGCGTTAGGGTGCCGATAGAGTCTCAGGATGAGATTGCAGACCTCAATCGGAAGTTCAACGCCATGGTGGGGACAATCGAGGAACTCATCGAGCACAAATACAAGCTGGAGATCAGCGAACGGGAGTCAGAGCTCAAGCTGCTGCAAAATCAGATCGATCCTCATTTCTTGTACAATACGTTAGACATGATTCGTTGGACCGCCAGACTGGAGAAGGCGGATAAGTCCAGCCGTCTAATCGAGATGTTGTCCAAGTTTTTTCGGGCAAGTGTCGGGAATAATCAACATCAAACAACGCTGTCAAAGGAAATCGAATTTGTTCAGGCTTATTTGTTCTTGCAGCATTACAGGCTTGGAGATAAGCTGTCGTACAAGCTGTATTTGGAACCTGAGCTCGAGGAGGCACCAACGCTCAAAGCTTCGATTCAACCGCTTGTCGAGAACTATTTTAAGCATGGGGTGGATAAGTCCAAGCCCATTCATCTAGTCGAGGTGATCGGTTATCGGCACGAAGATGAGATCTGGGTAGACGTTTCTGATAATGGCAAGGGCATGAGTCAGGAACGACTAATCGAAATAAGAGCAATGCTGGAAGAAAGTCCTCCGCTGGAGGTAATGAGCGGGAAACGAGGGGCGCTGCATAACATTCATGAACGAATGACCATTTCCTTCGGACAGCGGTACGGCGTTCAAATCGTGGATTCATCACCGGAGGGAACCGTAATCAGGCTGCGGTTGCCTCTCATGCATGCAGAAAGCTAAGGCGGTGTACAAACATGGGAGATCAAGTTGAGACGGAGTGTACGCTTGTCAAAATGATTATAGTGGACGACGAGCCCGTCATCTGTCAAGGTCTGCGTCATACGATCGACTGGGCGGAACTAGACGTTGAAGTCATCGGCGTAGCTTATGATGGCGAAGAAGCGCTGCGATTGATGGAGCGGGAGCGGGTCGATATCGTGCTAACGGACATCCGCATGGATGGCATGGATGGACTTGAGCTCGCGAGTCAAGTGTCGCAGCGGTTTCCCGATACCAGGCTTATTATCATAAGCGGCTATGAGGATTTTCAATATGCCCGCCAGGCGATGCGGATCGGTGTACACGATTATCTGCTTAAGCCTGTGGAGATCGATGAATTAGTGAAGACAGTAACCCGATTAATCGAAGATATGCGAGCGAGCAGGGAACAGAATGGCGAGGGACTCCAGGAGATCAAGCTCTGGCTGACTAACGTGGCAAGAAACGGAATCGCATACAACAGAGAAGCGCCATCGTCACTGCGAGGTGCTCAACATCGTGTTGTGGCGAGCCGACTGGAGAAATTTCACGAACGATATGGTGAGCTTGCACGGGAGCAGCTCGACGAACTGCACGAGCAGTGGTTATCAGGCATCCGTGAAGCGCTGGAGCAGCCTGGACTTCGTACATTCTCGATTTTTGACCAGGAGAATTTATTAATTACGCTGATCGTAGCCGATGAGCCGCTGCAAGCTGCGGAGTGGGAAACCTTCTGGGAGAAAGCCGCGAATCACTGTCAGCAATCTCCTTCGCTCTATATGGGCGTGTCGGGACTGTTCCATGATTTGAACGAAACTGCGTCGAGATGCGCAGAAGCGGCTGATCTGACCCACTATCATGTCGTTGAGCAGGCGACCGTGCTAGACTGCCACACAGAGCTGAAGTGGAGCGAACTCAGACGGCCGGCGGAGCTGGACCTGGCGCAAACCGTTCAAGCCCTTTCAGCCGCGTTATTCAAGCAGAATCAAGAAGAGATGCGAGAGGCCGTGTCGGGTCTATTTGTCTTTTTCAAGGAACAGTCCTACTTCTTGCATGAGATCGTTGCGGCGCGTGAAGAAGTGCTTACGTTGCTCCGGCAGCGTCTGCGCAAAAGCGGCATGACCGGTGTAGATAGCGGCATAATTGCCGGTGTCGTCGATCCAAGCGTGTTTAACACGTACGAATCACTTGAACAGGCCGTGCAATTAGATATGCAGAAGCTCTTCGAGCTTGTTGAGCAGAATGGCGGAGACCGCTCGTACTGGATCATCGAGAAATCAAAGCGTTACATCGAAGAGCATCTGTTCAAACATGAGCTGAAAGCATCAGAGGTTGCGGCATGGCTTAAGATTACGCCAAGCTATTTTAGTTATATTTTTAAGCAAAGCACAGGTAAAGGGTTTACGGAATATGTGAACGAACTCAAGATGGAGCAGGCCAAGCTGCTGCTCGCGACTACGCACGATAAAGTATTTGAGATTGCCGAGCAAGTCGGCTACAAGGAATACAAATATTTTGTATCGGTATTCAAATCATACGTCGGGATGACTCCGAAACAATATCGAGGCTTGCAAGCAGGCAACAGAGAAACGAGGTAAGGCATCATGGAAAAGTACAAGCAAGCGGAATTGCCGATCGAAGAGCGCATCGCCGATCTGATGTCACGAATGATGCTCTCCGAGAAGGTCGGCCAATTAAACCAAAGAATGTACGGTTGGGATGCGTACACCAAACTAGGCAATGGCAACTATGAGCTGACGGATGCCTTCAAGCAAGAGGTGGCAGCCTTTGGAGGAATGGGCGCATTGTATGGCTTGTTCCGCAGTGACCCATGGTCTGGCGTCGATTACGCGAACGGTATTCCAGCCGCAGACAGCGCAGCTGTCGCCAACCAGATTCAGCGTTATGTGCGGGAGCATACCCGCCTTGGTATTCCTGTCTTGTTAAGTGAAGAGAGTCCGCACGGTCATCAGGCGCTAGATGGAACGATGCTGCCGGTTAACCTGAATGCTGGCTCAACTTGGAATCCCGCATTGATGGAAGAAGCATATCGACTGACGGCTGCCGAAATTCGTAGTCGAGGCGCGCATTTGGGCTTAATATCCGTGCTTGATATCGTACAGGATCCGCGTTGGGGGCGTACGGAGGAATGTTTCGGCGAAGATCCGTATCTGGCATCGGCATTTACTCAAGCAGCTGTTCGCGGGATGCAAGGAGATAGGGACCTTGCTAGCGATGAACGTGTCGCAGTCATATTAAAGCATCTAAGCGCACAAGGAGCGGGTATCGGCGGCAAAAACGCGGGTCCCGCGAGCATAGGCGAGCGTGAGCTGCGCGAGATTCATCTACCCGCTGCCCAAGCTGGCTCGAAGGCAGGAGCGGCCGGCTTTATGGCAGCCTATAACGAAATCGACGGCATTCCGTGTCATGCCAATGAGAAGCTGTTGACGGGGATTGTACGAAATGAGTGGGGCTTCGATGGGATTGTCATGGCTGACGGGCAGGCCGTCGACCGTCTGCTGGCATTGACAGGCGGGCATGAAGCTGCAGCCGCGTTGGCACTGTCTTCGGGCGTGGATCTCAGCCTGTGGGATAAGTCTTTCACGACGTTGGAGGCTGCGGTCACGTCTGGGCTTGTAGACGAATCTTATGTGGATCGGGCGGTTGCCCGCGTGCTGCGCTTGAAGTTCGAGCTCGGTTTGTTCGATACTCCGTACACGGACGAAGCCAAAGCGGCAGCTGTTGTTGGCGCCGCGGATATACGCGAGGTTAATCTTGCAATCGCGCGTGAGTCGGCGGTTCTGCTTAAGAATGAGAAACAAATGCTGCCTCTTCGCGCGGATGGTCAACGGAAAATCGCCGTAATCGGTCCGAATGCGGATCGTATGTACAATCAACTTGGCGACTATACAAGCGTTCAGCGTGCCCAGACGGGCTCGACCGTTCTGCAAGGTATTCGTATGGCGGCACATGAGGGAATAGAAATTACTTACGCTCATGGAAGCGGTATTCGCTCTTCTTCCGAAACGGAGCTAAGCGAAGCAGTTGAGGTCGCTAAGGCCGCGGATGTCGCCGTGCTCGTGCTTGGCGGCAGCAGCGCAAGACAATTCGGCGATCTGTTCGATGGCAACGGCGAAGCCGTTATTGACGGGGATCAGAAAGCCGAGATGGATTGTGGCGAAGGGGTTGACCTCGCTGATCTGAGGCTTGGCGAAGGGCAGATCCGGTTGGCGAAAGCAGTGGCAGCAACTGGAGTACCTGTCGTCGTTGTATTAATTCAAGGTCGACCACATGCTATTGAGGAAATTGCAGAGCTGTCGGAAGCGGTGCTTTGTGCGTGGTATCCTGGCAAAGAGGGCGGACAGGCGATTGGAGAAATTTTATTCGGACAGGTTAATCCGAGCGGCAAGCTGCCCGTCTCGATCCCTCGTTCGTCGACCCAGCTGCCGGTCTATTACAATCAGAAGGATCCCGGCAGGCTGCGTGTTTATGTCGATATGCACTCATCTCCCTTATATTCGTTCGGGCACGGGCTGAGCTACACGAGATTCGAATATTCCGAATTAATGTTGTCTACACGTACGATCTCCGTCAGCGAGCTGGCAGACGGACATCAAGTGACGGTGCACGTTAAAGTTCGCAATGTGGGCAATGTCGCTGGCTCCGAAGCGGTGCAGCTGTATATCAAAGCGCGTGAGTCTGGCATTACGCGGCGGATCGCGGAGCTGAAGGGCTTCGTTAAGGTAGCCTTGCAACCTGGTGAGGAACGAATGGTCGAGCTTTCACTTGGGCTGGAAGAGCTCGGCATCTGGGATACTTCGATGTCGTTCGCGGCAAAACCTTGCAAAGTAGAGATTCTGGTTGGAGGAAGCTTGCAGGAGACAATAGGTGCGGAGCTTGCAATTATATAAATATGAAATTCGCATAAATCATTATATACGAAAACAGGGACTCTTGCGCATTGTACCATGCGGCAGGGTCCCTGTTTGTTTAGTATGCAATGGCAACTGATTGGCGCAAGCACCGGTTGTTCTCAATCGCATCAAGAATAAATGCAGCTACATCTTCCCTTGCTATACTGCGGCTAGGTTTCGGGGGAAGACCCTCGCTAGCGATACGCCATTCGCCTTTGCCTGGTTTATTGGTCAGTCCCATCGGACGCGCAATGGTATACGACAAGCCGGAATCATGCAGCGACTTCACCGCCCCGGCATGGTCTTGAAGGACGTTGCGAAGGAGGCGCATAATAAATTTACCGAATATCCCCTCAATCTCTCCATGAATCCCTGCAGATGCGACATAACCGATCCGTTCGATGTGTGTTTCTTTCATCGCAGCTGCGAGTGCTCTCGCGGCATCTGACAGAAATGTGGAGGGTCCCGTTCCTTCTGTCCCCAAGGTGCTGATGACGGCATCGTGATTACGCATTGCAGCAGTCAACTGCTCGGCTGAAGTGAGATCTCCAGTTACGATCGTTAGTTTTTCATGTGGGGTAAGCTTGTCAGGGGATCGCACGAATGCTGTAACGTGATGGCCGTTGCGAAGTGCCATCCGCAGGATGATTTGTCCCGTTTGGCCAGTTGCGCCTACGACGAATAGTTTTATGATAAGAATAACCTCCTTCAATCTGATACTAACATTATATCTTGCAGGTATCGAAGCAGGAAAGTATTGAAAAGTTCAAGCTCTTGTCACAACTAAGCGATAAACAGCATATTGTTGCCCTTACAATAATAATATAATAAATAGTTCTAATGTCACATGTGACGCGCATTTCGACACGAATCAAAGGTTGTATGGCAAGGACAATCGAGTGCAAAAAAGTCGTGTGAAAAATAAATTACTTGCAAGTGTGGTGGACAATGATGAATTGGGATTATCAACTGTTTAAACTCATTAACGATGCAGCAAATAATGACAGCATTATAGGTAAGTTTATGGTACTAGCGGCCAACTGGGGCGATTATTTTTTCTTTTTCAGCTTACTACTTATGCTGATGTTTCATCGTAAGATGGCCATTTACGGGATGATCTCCGTAGGTGTTACTGTCTTGTGCAGTCGCTGGATCTCCCTCATCTATCATAGAGATAGGCCGTTTGTTATCTATGAGGTGAACCAGCTGCTGCCGCATGTGGAGAGCAATTCGTTTCCCAGTGACCATGCTTCGGCGGCGTTTGCAATCGCAATGATATTTATACTCTTTTCGAAACGAATAGGCTGGACCTATATCGGATTTGCTGCCATCGTTTCATATTCGCGTATATGGGTGGGCAAACATTATCCTCTAGATGTGCTCGCAGGTACAGGATTGGGCATTGTGATCGCCGTCATTGTCTATCGGCTGTTGGAAACATATTCGGTTTATGATGCAGTTCGTTCATGGTGCAGTAGGCTGCTAAACAGCAAGAAACCACAAATAGACGAATCGCATGAAGCTGGAATGTAGAATGAAGAAAACACAGGCGCCCGGGTAACTTACCGGCGTTTTTTTGTGCTGTGGCGAGCCTGACAGAACGTAACTTAACTGGTTAGTATACAGTTGAAAACGAAACCGCTCGAATCGCAAATTGGTTGCTTGTAAACAAAACAACGCAGCAGTTTAAATCCCAGCTTGGCGTTAAGCTGCAGGAGAAAGGCGTGACCTTCGCCCATTGGGGCGTGTTGCGCGACCTGTTAGCGCAGGAGAAAATGCCCATGTCTGAGAGAAGGACCATATCTGCCGATATCGCAGATCGCCTCCATATGGACCGACCTACGTGTTAACGAGCATAATAGAACGTAAGAAGGGTAAATGATTACTCGAGACGATGTCAGAGATCTCTATAAGGAAGTGGATCCATTAAGTTCCGAGACGATGGGTACAGCGTTGCGCGACTATTTTGACTCATGTACTGGGGAGACGAATTACGTATTCGAAACCTGTTTCGTCGAAGGCTTTTGGGCAGAAAGCCGAGGACGTTCGAGCAATATGCGAGGAATTATGCGGAGGATTGGACGCAAGCCTACCTATAGGAGCTATAATGGGTAAGAAGTAGTTATTGTTTTTTTTGCAAAGGCAGGTAGAGGATCAAGATGAATCGGTGGGCCGCATTGTTTTGGATATCGTTGAGCGAATGGTTTGCGCTGAGCTTATGGTTCAGCGCTTCTGCTATTTTACCGGAGTTAAGAGTGGAGTGGGACCTTGAACCATCAATGGAGGCATGGATAGCTTCGGCAGTGCAGATCGGCTTTATTATCGGTGCGCTGGTTAGTTCGTATCTGGGATTGGCTGATCGAATTAATGCTAGGAAGCTATTCGCAATGTCGGCTATAATAGGTGCTGCGAGCAATGGTCTACTGATCTTAGTCGATGATGCGTATGTAGGATTAGCTCTGCGAATCCTGACGGGGATCTCGCTCGCCGGGGTGTATCCCACTGCGGTTAAGCTGCTTGCTCAGTGGTTTCCCAAGCAGCGGGGCATGGCGATCGGAATCTTGATTGCTGCGTTGTCGTTAGGTTCTGCTTTTCCTCATTTGGTTTATGTTTTATTCGCTTCTGTACAGTGGGAGATGGTCATCGCAATTAGCTCCTTGCTTGCTGCGGTATCATCCTTTGTGATGATGGTGATACAACGGGATGCGCCCGTTCCTACTCGACCGACCGTCATATCCATGCGGCTGCTTCGGCAGGTGCTCGCGAACAGGTCGATCATGCTGACGAATTTGGGGTACTTCGGGCATATGTGGGAGCTGTATGCGATGTGGACCTGGCTTCCTCTATTCTTGAGAGCGAGTCTTGATCAATCAGCCCCTGGAATTAGCACAGCAGCAGCCCCACTAATCGCTTTCCTGTCCATCGGTGTCGCCGGAGCGGCAGGGTGCATCATTGGCGGTTATTATGCAGATCGTATCGGACGAGCACGGCTCACGATTTTGGCGATGGGCATTAGCGGATGTTGTGCGATAGCGATTGGTTTTACATTTGGCGGTGCCATCTGACTAACTGTTCTTGTCTCTCTCATATGGGGGGTGTCCGTGATTGCAGACTCGGCCCAGTTCTCTGCCGCGGTATCCGAGTTCGCAGAGGTCGAGTATGCAGGCACGGCACTCACGTTTCAAATGGCCGTGGGTTTTCTCATTACAATCGCTTCCATTCAGCTAGTCCCAATGGTGCAGCGGATTGTGGGCTGGGAGTGGGTGTTCGCGATACTCAGTATTGGGCCAGTTATCGGAATCGTGTATATGAAGAAGCTGAATCACCTAATGCGCTGATTTAGTTAACGATATGCTGGTGCTTGGAGCCATCCGCTCATTCGATTCAATGATTAACATGTACATAATCTCAGACTAAAGGGGGAGCCGCTTTTGGCAGGTTTGGCGTGGCTGATCGGATTTTTACTTGTTGGCGAGCTGATTGAGCATGTTCTGCATGTGCCTTTTCCCGCCAATGTGACGGGCATGGCACTGTTATTGCTTTCGCTTCGCTGCGGATGGATTAGACTGGAGCAGGTCGAGGCGACAGCGAATTTCTTCCTTTCGCATATGCTGCTATTTTTTGTCCCGACTATTGTTGGTACGATGGTATTCCTCCCTGTAATCATGGAGCATCCTTGGGCAATAGGCGCGGCATTAACAATTGTAACGCTTGCCAGCATGGCGGCAACGGGTTGGACCATACAAGCGGCCGAATCCAGAGCAGGGAAGAATGCAAGCAGGAGGATCAGGACTGATGATTGATTTTGTTCATTCGCCGATCTTCGGCTTGGGAATTACGGTTATCATTTATGTCTTGTCGCTGCGTCTTCGAGAAAAACTGCCTTGGATCCATCCTTTATTTGTCTGTTCATTAAGCCTGATTGTTCTACTTGCTGCAGCGGATATATCCTACGAGCAATACCGTTTCGGGGGCGATATACTGACTTATATGCTAGGTCCGGCTACCGTGGCGCTTGCGGTTCCGCTGCACAAGAACTGGCAAGCTATTCGTGCTCATTCAAAAATAATCATTCCAGGTATCACCATAGGTATTATCGTAAGCTTCGGCGCATCGGCGCTATGCATCTACCTCTTCGATGGGACTCGAGAATTGCTGATGACTTTGCTGCCCAAGTCGGCCACCACTCCAATTTCTATAGAGATTGTACGCAAATTGGGAGGGATTCCGGAATTGGGAGCGGTGTTTACGGTATTAACGGGGTTGTTCGGCAGTATGTTCGGAGTATGGTTTTGCAGGGTAATCGGCCTTAAGAGCGACATGGCGATCGGAATCGCAATGGGAACGGCCGCGCATGGGATTGGCACTGCCAAGATTCTGAAAGAATCGGAACGCCAAGGAGCCTTTAGCAGTCTGGCTATGGGCGTTGCAGGCATCCTGGTGTCGGTGTTCTCCATTGGGCTTTATTACTTAACCTGACAAAAATGAATGGATCGGCTCCTTCTATTTCACCATTGTTTTACGTTAAATCGTGTCATCATGACTCCTTCATTGCGCGAGCTTCACATGAGATTGCTGGACAAACTCCGTATAACGTTTTGCTTCATCCTTGAGGGTGCCAGCTGTTGGATTATAGGATACAAAGGCTGGCAGGAACGTTCCATTACATCGGGTGATGGTACTCTGTATCGGCCTCATATATTCACTAAGGGTGAACCAGTTGCGGCCGCCTGCACGATATTCGTTTTCCGAGCCGCCTGTTGTTGTTGCGATCATAAATTCTTTTCCTTTCAAATTTTCGCCACCGGGACCGAACGCCCAGCCGAATGTCAGCACATCGTCAAACCACTTCTTTAAAAGCGGCGGGCAGCTGTACCAATATAATGGGAATTGAAAAACAATTCTGTCGTATTTCATTAACAATTGCTGCTCTTGTTCGACGTTGATGCTCCAATTCGAATATTCTTGATACAGATCACGGATGTGTATATTCGGCAGCTTGTTTAACTCGCACAGCAGCGCTTTATTCCATTCGGAGTTGTTAAGGTTTGGATGTGCTACAATTACCATCGTTTTCATGACCATCATCCCTTACTGTTTAATTGGTTATCTTACCCCTTGATTATCCGGGTTATTTATATAGATGAAAAGTACGCATTTTATTCGTACTTAGTCCTTTACTCCATACCATAGATGGCGCAAGACTTTGTGGGGTAGTACGTTAGAACGTACTACGTACATAAATGAAGAGTACTATCAGTATGAGAGATATTTTGTTAATCTTATGGGAGATAACGAAAGTATTCTTTTCAAGCTTGGGAGTTGATGATATTGCCGTTAAGAGCTCAGGACGATAACTCGACGCAAGGCATAATAACGACATTGGATATCATTGGCGGGAAGTGGAAGCCTTTGATTCTGTTTATTTTGCTGCATGAGGGGACCAAGCGATTCGGAGAGCTGAGGCGGATGCTCCCGGTGATTACGCAGGGGATGCTGACGAATCAGCTTCGGGAGCTTGAACGAGACGGGCTTGTTGAACGCAGAGTATATCAGGAGATCCCTCCAAAAGTCGAATACAAGTTATCCGATCACGGAAAAACGCTGGCTCCCGTGTTGACTGACATGTGCAGCTGGGGATTTAAGCATCTCGACTTTGTGAAGGGTGTTAATGGTCCCCCAAACTGCAATAAAGAAGAACCTACTAAGCACTGAAATGTCCATCATAATAGTTTTAAATGGATTCGAGATGAATCATAGATGAATTGTAAAGATATGATTCTTAGCGCTCGAAATTCCACCTTAAGCATACAGCTATCCCTCTCTACTCTTTCAACGAAAAGTTATGATAGATTTATTATTTAAATTATTCGTTGGAAGGATTATGCTGATGAAATTGAATCACTAGCGTTGCATTAATGTTCTCTGAATCTTCGCAATATTCTGTTTTTCTAGCATTTGAGCATAAAAAAATCCTTTAAAATAGATATGGTAGGTAGCCCTGTCCATAATCCATTCAAAAGGATCATCTCATGGACAATGATACGCTATTCTCATCGTTTGGTAAATGGCTCGCGCCAATATGTACGAAATCGTTCACAGATCGGATTGCTGAAACAGAGCAAGATAAGTACGTAAAGAAGTTTACGACAGCGTCCTACCTGAAGTTGTTCCTCCACACGCAATTGCAAAATCGGGAAGCATTACGACATATCGCTGACGATCTGCTCAGTGAAACGCTACAGCGAGAACTCGGGCTTACATCCATCTCTGCCTTCCAGCTCAGTCGCAAACATAAGCAAGTGGATCCTGAACTGCTCCAGCTCGTTTTCGAGCAACTAGCCAAGCAGGTACTTTCACGGTTCAGCGCACCGGCACATCGCACCAAGATTAAGATTATCGACTCGACAACCGTCGCCCTCTGCTTGCAAAAGTACAAATGGGCGGAATTCCGTAAGACGAAGTCGGGGATCAAAGTGCACATGCGACTGGCGTTTGTAGGCGATGAGGATGTCATTCCGGAGAAAGCGACGATTACAGCAGCGAAGAAGAATGACCGCACCCAGCTCGACAGACTTGTCGATGAACCTGGCATCACGTATGTGTTCGACCGCGGCTACATCGACTACGCAGCATTTGATCGCTATTGCCTCGATGGCATTTTCTTCGTCACCCGGCTCAAGAGCAATGCATGCATAGAACCGCTGGAAGAACGGGAAATTCCGGAAGGCAGCTGTGTTAGCGTAGACATGAATGTGCGTGTAGGCTCTCAGCAAAAGCTGATGAAGCATACATTACGGATGATCCAGACGGAAGACTCGCAAGGGAACATGCTGTTTCTGGTGACGAACCGTTTCGATCTAACATGTGACGAGATAAGTGATATGTATCGCAGCCGCTGGGCGATCGAAACGTTCTTCAAATGGATGAAGCAGCATCTGCGGATCAAGCACTTTCACGGACAAAGCGAGCGTGCGGTGCAGAACCAGATTTGGATTGCTCTGATCGCATTCTGCTTGCTCTTGCTGGTCAAGATGGAGACGAAGGTCGAGCACAGTCTGTTGCAACTAAGCCGATGGCTGACGAAACTGCTGTGGCAGCCTTACTCCGAATGGTTGCGACGAATGAAGCAGAAGCCGAGTCGCGAATCGCAAGGAAGGCAACGAAGGGAACCAATCGCCTAACGGCAAGCCGATCGCCAGCTAGTTATCCACATGTGAACAATTTTACATAATTCATCCAAATGGAAAGAGCTACCTCTAAGAGCTGTTCGACCTTTTGGATTTGCCGCCAGAAAAAAAATGATTTCTCAATTTTCAGACTTATAGAGTTTCAAGTTTTATGCAACGCTAGTGGCCGATTCAAAGGAAACGGCTCAGTACATTCTTGCGAATTATGACAAGCTTCATGGGGAAACGCAAATGTTTCATGATACCCTGTTTGCTTCAAGTCTTCCAAGTTACGTTCTTGATGCTGTGTCCAGCAACATCTCGATTCTGAAATCCCCGACTGTACTGCGATTGACGGACGGCACGCTGTATGGCTTCGAAGGCGTTCATATGAATGAGGGATCCTGTGAGGGCTCATGCACGCATGTATGGAATTATGAGCAAGCAACGGCATTCTTATTTCCTTCGCTTGCGCGAACGATGAGGAATATCGATTATACGTATGCGCAGTTCGACAATGGAAAGATGGCTTTTCGATTGTATTTGCCAGCAGAAAGAACAACGAAAGAGAATGTAAGATGCGCTGCTGCAGACGGGCAAATGGGCGGCATTATCAAAACGTATCGGGAATGGAAAATTTCAGGCGATACCGATTGGCTGCGCTCGCTATGGCCGAAGGTGAAGAAGGCATTGGAATATGCCTGGGACCCGTCAAACGAAGACCGCTGGGATGCCAATAAAGACGGCGTAATGGAAGGGCGGCAGCATCATACCCTTGATATGGAATTATTCGGACCTAATTCATGGCTTACAAGTATCTATTTGGCAGCTCTGAAGGCGGCAGCCGAAATGGCGGAAGCACTCGACGAACCGGATAAGGCCGAGGAGTATTACAAGATATATGAAAGCGGCTCCAAGTGGACAAATGAACATTTATTCAATGGGAGCTACTTTCATCAGGCTGTAGATATAAAGGATAAAGCTATCGTTGATGTGTTTCATGCCGCTGCCCCATATTGGAATGAAGAAGCAGGCGAGCTGAAATATCAAATCGGCGAGGGCTGCGGGATCGACCAGGTTCTTGGGCAATGGTTCGCCCATATTGTCGGGCTCGGATATATACTGGACCCGCACAAAATTAAATCGGCTGTTCAGGCCATCTATGACCATAATTTTATAGAATATATAGGAAATTATCCCAATGCATGCCGCATCTATGCGCTGAACGAGGAGGATGGGTTGATTATCTGCACATGGCCGAATCAGAATAGTCCGGTCGTGCCGATCCCGTATGCGGACGAATGTATGAATGGCTTCGAATACCAGGCAGCAGCTCATATGATCTATGAAGGATTTGTTGATGAAGGGCTGAACGCTGTCAAAGCGGTAAGAGCGCGTTATGATGGGGAGAAAAGGAATCCTTGGAACGAGTTTGAATGCGGAAGCAACTATGTCCGCTCCATGTCTTCTTATGCATTATTAATTGCGCTTAGCGGATTTGAATATGACATGACGAAGCAGCATATCGGTTTCAACCCCAAAATCATGCGCGGCGATTATCGAACGTTTTGGAGTTTGAACGAAGGCTGGGGAGCGTTCAGCTATCAGCCGGGACATCTCATACTGGAAGTGAAATCGGGACACTTGGACGTTCGATCATTCGCAAGCGATCTTCTTGACGGTCAAGTGATTAAGGGTATTAGGCTTGACGGGCAGCAGCTTATGTTTGAGCGAGCAGGCAATGTGATTACGTTTGGGATGACGGGTGCTGTGTCTGTCAATCAAAGCGGTAGGCTTGAGATACTGTTGGCAGATTATTTTTTTGTATAATTAGGAATATAATACCGTTTCAACTCACTGAAATGTACAAAATCCCAAAAATCTCCTGCCAAAGCAGGGGATTTTTTGTTTGGATGCGGCTTGAGATAAAGAAATTGCAATTTCTTTTTGAATGCGTACAATGTTTGAATATAGTTAAATCCAATTCCGATGCATGATAAAAGCTACATGATGGCAAGCCTACAACATGAATGCGAGGTGCGAGTGATGATCTATAGACCGATGCTCACAGTTCTTATTGTCGATGATGAAGAGCCTCTTCGTAAGGAAATGTCCTCTTATCCATGGGAGGATTGGGGGGCTGAGCTTATTGGCGAGGCGCGTAATGGAGAAGAGGCGCTGGCATTCTGCGAGCAGTGCGAGCCCGATCTGGTGATCACCGATGTAACGATGCCTGCGATGGACGGCATAACACTCCTGCGCGAGCTCAGACGGAGATTCCCTCGCATGCAGGTTGTGCTCCAGACCGTGCACAGTGATTTCGCTTACGCGAGAGAAGCGATACGGCAGGAAGCGCTGGATTACCTTGTCAAATCCAATGTTGAGGAAGAAGATCTGAAGCGAGTGCTGAGGAAGACAGAGCAAGCTATTAATCAAGCTTCGCTCGTCGTGCGCAGTGCCAAGGAAGAACGCAGGTGGCATTGCGGCAA
Source organism: Paenibacillus sp. strain BS8-2 (assembly GCF_054483835.1). NCBI lineage: Bacteria > Bacillati > Bacillota > Bacilli > Caryophanales > Paenibacillaceae > Paenibacillus > Paenibacillus sp. strain BS8-2. The sequence continues at coordinate 5,512,239 of NZ_CM137010.1, read as the reverse complement.
GGAGATGTACGCGCTCTTGCACGATACCCCGGCCCAGGAGATGGACGAAGGCTGGCGCAAATTTGCAGAACGGTATGATATCATGCCGGAGGGGCCTGCTGCGCTTATTCAATTCAAGCTCATCTCCCTCCCGATGGACGAGCTGTATGCTAGTCGGACTGTACAGGATGCGCTCCATAACTGGGAGCTTGACAAGGCGGATCCGCTCAGATGGATATCCTTAAAGTCCAGGGAATATGTCGTATTCGCTCCTTTCAAGCAGAGGGAGGCGTTGATTACGGAGACTGTCCAGTTGATGAAGCAGGTTCAACAGCATTTATCCGCCTCATTCTCCTATTCGGATGGAGAAATCGATCTAATCGCAGTCATTAGTGCGCCCTTCGAGACAGGCGGGGAGCTTAAATTGCGTTTTGCGGAAAATCAGGCCTGGGAGGATGCGCGTTTCTATGCGCCGGAGCCGACGTCTGTCTATTATGGCGCGCCTTCCTTGCTAAGGAGCGCTACACCTGAAGAGAGTGCTGCTGTACTAAATAGCTTCTCGCTTGCGGCCTCCGATTATACGAGATGCAAACAAGAGATTCAAGAAGTCTTTATCGAATGGGCTTCCCAAGAGGCCATATTGCCCGGGGAATTGAAGGAGCTTGCCTTGCGAGGCGTCTTAAGATGGCCGATTGACGATACAGCTGAGCCGGAGCGGACGTTGAATCGAACATTATTGGAGCAGGCATCAGCCTTGACGGAATTGTCGGAGCTGCTGCACAGGCAACTCGACATGCTCTACTCCTCTCATCCGCGCAAGCTCAGAGGCGAGGTGGCTAAAGCGAAACAAATTATCGAAGAGCAGTATGCCGAACCATTCACATTGCAGAACATTGCCGAGCAGGTAGGGCAACTCTCCGCCGCTTATTTGGGCAAGCTGTTCCGCGAGGAGCTTGGCGAATCGTTTAACGAATATGTATCAAAGGTTAGAGTACAGAAGGCGATGCAGCTATTAAAGGCTGGCGACACGAAGGTTTATGAAATAGCGGAGGCTGTGGGTATTCCGAATTACCGTTACTTCTCCCTGGTGTTCAGGAAATATACCGGCTTTGCGCCCAGCGACTACAAGAAAAACGATCATGAAAGGAACGGGAGGACATGAAGCTAGTGCCACGCTTGAAGCATCCCCGCCGTTGGAGCATAGGCACCAAAATGTTTGTTCTGCTCTTTATCGTCACCATGCTGTTATTCAGCTTGCTGGCGTGGAACAATATGCGAATATCTCAGAATGCACTGAAGGAGCAGTTGTGGACTGATTCATACCGTCTTCTGAATCAGAGCAATCAACTCATCGATTCGCAGGTAAGCACTGTCCAAAATATATTGTTTTTCCTTTCTTCTCAGAAGGAATATATGCTTCAAGGCAATCGGAATGAGCTTGAAAATATATTATCGCAGTACAGCGCTGCCAATGGAGGCTTCGCAAAAGCGATGTATATGGTTCGATCGGACGGGACGGTGTATTCGAGCAACCCGTTCCTCTACGAAATCAGGGGCAATGAAATGCTGAGCACGCTGCTGCTCCGAGCCAAAATATATCGAATCGGCATTTCATGGAGCGAGCCTTACGTTTCACCGGGGATCGGTACGACGGTAGCATTCGTGCAGACCATCCTTGACGACAACGGTCAATTACTTGGCATATCGGTTGTCGAGCTGGATCTGGAGGCGCTTGGTCAAAGGCTGGCGCCCCAATTATCCAGCCGATCCAGCGGTTATTTGCTGCTTGACGCCTCCGATCATGTCATCCTGTTCAATGAAAGTAAAATGAGCATGCCTCAGCAACGACAGGTATATCCCCCGCAACTCACCTCCGAATTCGTCAATAAGCTTGAGTTCTATCATGAAGGCTCCGAGCTCTTCGACTATGACGGTCATTCCTACGTCGTCATTCGTGACGGCAGCAATCGACTAGGCTGGGAGATTGTCACGCTAATCGATGTCCAGACCTTCTACCACACTGTGAATGACTTGTTCAAGGTTTTTCGCAATACGGTCTTGGCTTGGAGTGTCGTCCTGCTTATTATTACGTTTGTATTCAGCCGGCTCTTTACCGCTCCATTGCGTCTGCTCAGCGCGAAGATGAATCGCGTTAACGATATTAATCTGGCCAGCGGCTTTTATGTCAACCGGGAGGATGAGATCGGACAACTGGCGGCTTCTTACAATACGTTGCTCGCACGCGTACATGGGCTTATTGAGATTGTGAAGCAGACTGAGAAGACAAAAAAGGATTACGAGCTTAAGATGCTGCAAAGCCAAATAGGTCCGCATTTTCTTCAAAATACGCTGTTATGCGTCTCCAGTCTTGCGCGGCAGAAGCGAACGGACGAGGTGAGGGAAACGATCAAATGTTTGATCGGCTTGCTCAGCTACAGCTTTAATCGGGGTTCCGGCGACCAGATTACGCTGGCCGAGGAGATGGAGGGGCTACGTATGTATGGGCATATTCAACGGATCAGATACGGCAGCTCTCTTAAACTTGATATCGAAATCGATGAGGGTCTGCTCGATTACAGGGTGTTAAAGCTCTCCCTTCAGCCGCTGGTGGAGAATGCGATATTCCATGGGATCGGTCCCAAGAAGGAGTTAGGCACGATCTGGATCAGAGCCAGAAAAACGGGCAGTAGTCTTCTGCTGTATATTTTCGACGATGGCGTCGGAATGGATCGGGATCAAACCTTAGCCATTCTTCGAAAGCCGGAGGAGCATGAGGGCTCTCAGCCGAACGACGCATTTTCATCGATTGGAGTATGGAATGTGCACGAGAGGATCAAGCTGTTTTTTGGCGAGCATTACGGACTTCGGTACTATAGCAGAAAAAACCGGGGAACGGTGGTGCGAATAAAGCTGCCTATCGTGATTCATGATTCGAAATAGTATGACACTTTTTGAAGATATCATGTATATTTCGTAAATTGGGACGGTGATAACATAAAACTATCAAAGAAATCGAAAGTGATGGAAGGAGGGCCACAATTCATTGGAGAGCTTACTAACCCGCACATCAGTCTCAGAGAACAAATCAAAAAGGAGGATGCTATGGAATAGGGTGTGGAGCCATCGAGCGCTGTATTTGATGCTTCTACCCGGGCTTGTCTGGTTTCTGATTTACAAGTACATCCCTATGAGCGGCGCTATTATCGCGTTTAAGGATTATTCGATTGGCAAAGGCATTTTTGAAAGTGATTGGGCAAATCCATGGTACAAATACTTTCAGGATTTCTATGAATCCCCGTATTTCTACAAAATCTTGTCCAACACACTGCTAATCAGCTTCTACAAGCTCATATTCGGCCTGATTCCTCCCATATTGTTTGCGATCATGCTGAATGAAGCCACCTCAAAGTGGTTGCAACGAGTGGTGCAGACGATCAGCTACATGCCGCATTTCTTCTCATGGGTCATCATCTACGGTATGCTGCTGATGTTCTTGTCCGAGGGCTCAGGCATCGTGAACAAATGGCTGGTTGACGGAGGGGGAGAGTCTTATCCGTTCCTGACCTCTACGGAGTCGTTCCGTTCCATATTGGTCCTGTCGGATATCTGGCAGTCTGTTGGCTGGAGCGCCATTATCTATCTGGCTGCGATGTCTTCCATCGATCCTACCTTATACGAGGCAGCCAAGGTTGACGGGGCGGGGAGATTCCGGATGATCTGGCACATTACACTGCCCGGCATCCGCAACGTTATTACTCTGATGCTGATCCTCAAGCTCGGTCACATCATGGACGCCGGTTTCGAGCAAATTTATGTGATGTACAACATTCAGGTTTATGATGTCGCGGATATTATCGACACCTGGGTATTCCGCACAGGACTTGAGCAATTGAGTTATAGCCTGGCAACAGCCGTCGGATTGTTCAAATCCATCATCGGTCTGATCCTGGTCCTTGGAACGAATCAATTGGCGAAGCGATGGGGGGGGAGCATATGGTAGCCAAAAGTTTAGGTGATCGCGTGTTTAACGCAGTCAATCATGCCATTCTGATCGCCATTGCTCTTGCTTGCGTCGTGCCGGTGCTCTACGTCATTGCGGTGTCGATTACGCCGATCAATGAGGTGATGAAGAACGGCGGTTATGTGCTTATCCCTCAAGATGTTACATGGGCGGCATACAAAGAGCTATTCGCCAAGCCGACTATTCCAAGAGCGCTTATGATTACTTTGTCATTAGCCATATTCGGGACATTCCTTAACCTGGTTGTAACGGCTTTGATGGCTTATCCGCTAAGTCGGAAAAGTTTGCCGGGACGAGGTCCGCTGCTCCTGGCGGTATTCTTCACAATGATTTTCAGCGGGGGCCTTATTCCCACCTATCTGGTAGTCAAGGAAACGGGTCTGCTTAACACATATGGAGCGTTAATTGTGCCGGCGCTAGTGGGTACCTTCCAGCTGTTGGTTATGAAAAGCTTCTTTGAGACCATACCGGAAGAATTATTCGAATCGGCTAGAATGGATGGCGCACAAGAGATGAAGATTCTGTACGCTATCGTCCTTCCGCTCTCCGTACCCGCATTGATTACGGTCGGATTGTTCTACATGGTAGGCCATTGGAATGAAATCTTCCGAGCCATTATGTATGTTACGGACTCTGACTTGTATCCGCTCCAGGTCGTGATCCGATCTATGCTGATCCAGTCCGCTGACTTTAACCAAGCGGAGGTTGTCGTTCCGACGATGACGTTGCAGATGGCCGCGGTCATGATTGCTAGCATACCAGTCATTGTGTTCTACCCATTCGTTCAGAAACATCTGACGAAAGGCATGCTCATTGGAGCGATAAAAGGGTAAGCAGCGATTAAAGGGTATATGAAAATGATTAAGACAGTAAAACATCCGAGGGGGAAATACATTGAAAACGAAGAAAACGCTTTCTAAGTCCTTGCTTTCTGTCCTATCCATTAGCTTCTTGCTTGCAGCATGCGGCAACGATACGAACATGACTAACAACAATGGCGGATCAAACACGCCGGAGAGCACGTCCGCAACGAATGAGGTGGATGACAAGAAATACCAGATCGAATTTCTGAAGCATGGCTCGGCTCTTCCGGCGGCCAATGAAAACGTCATGAAGCAGCAATTTGACGAAGCGCTTAATATTGATCTTAAGATGACGATTACCCCTTCACCGGAGGATCGCAATAATCAATTAAGCGTTCGTATAGCGGCTGGCAATCCACCGGATGTTCTGTGGCTGGAGAGCACAACGCTGCAGAAATTTGTCAAGCAGGATGTGCTTCTTGACCTAACGCCTTACCTGGATAATGAATTAAAGCCTGTCGTGGATTACATTGGCGAGGAAAGCTTGAAGAAGGGTACGGTAGACGGCAAGGTGTATGCCCTGGCATCTAAGGATTATCTGCCGCAGACTAGCTACTGGATTCGCAAGGACTGGCTGGACGGGCTTGGTCTGCAGATCCCGACGACTCATGATGAGCTGTTCGAGGTGGCGAAGGCGTTCAGAGAAAACGATCCGGACAAAAACGGTAAAAAAGATACGTATGGCATTACTGGTCTTCAATTCGAGACACTTAGCGCACTTTACACAGGTTATGATGTGGCAAAGCCAACAGATATCTATGTGAAGGACGGCAAGGTTATTGGTTCTGTCATGGATCCAGCGATGCCTGACGCTCTGGAGGCTATACAGAAATTTATCGAAGCAGATGTGATCGATCCGGACTTTGCAACGGCAACCGGTCTGCAAAATCAGCAGAAAGCGATTCAAGCGAAAGCCGGCATTGTGTATGCGACGTGGCCTGCAATGAAAAAGGATGAATTCATCTCGCAATTTACAGCTGTTGATCCTAACGCAGACTGGGTACAGTTCCAGTCGCCGTCCGGTCCTGTCGGACATTACGACAATACAATTGATATCGCAGGAGCCAATATTCTTAATGGATTGCCTAAGCAGCTAGAAGATGATCCAGGCAAGTTGCAGCGTGTATTCGATCTATTGAATTACACTGTTTCCGAAGAGGGTCAGAAGTTGACTCAGTTCGGGCTGGAGGGTGTCCACCATACCATGCAGGACGGCAATGTCGTATTGGATGAGAAGCTTACGACAGAAGGCGCTTATTTCTACCAGTACCAATTCTTCGGCCGCAATGATTACGATTACCTGAAGGCAAGATTCCCGAACCAAATCGAATATATCGAATTTGCCAAGGATCAAGCTCGTAAAGAGATTATCAACTCCGCCGCGCATGCACCGGAAGGTTATAACAAAGCGGATGCGGACAAATACATTAACGAAGAAATTTTGAAATTCATGTTCAACAAACGTCCTCTCTCGGAATATCAGAACTTCCTGGACACTTTGAATTCGACCTTCAACTATCAAGTATATATCGAAGCGGCCAATGAACAGGCCAAAGCAGCCGGATACTTGCAATAAGAACGGAGGAAGCATGTTTTGCGCTCAGAGACGATCATAACAGATATTACAGTCATCGGCGGCGGGTTAGCAGGAGTGTGCGCAGCGGTAGCTGCGGCGCGCTCCGGCCGGACCGTGGCCCTTATACAAAACAGGCCCGTATTAGGCGGCAATTCCAGCAGCGAGGTTCGAGTCTGGGTGAGCGGCGCTTCGGCTACAGGGACGCAACGCTTCGCCAGAGAAACGGGCATCATGGGAGAGCTGCTTGTCGAGAACCAGTATATCAATCCGGACGGCAATCCGTATTATTGGGATATCGTCGTGCATGAGATCGTGCTTGCCGAACCGAATATTCAGTTATTCCTGAATACGGATGTCCACGAAGTAGAAGCGGATGGCGATAAGAACTGCCGGACGATTCGTTCCGTAACGGGCTGGATGATGGGCTCGGAGCGGAAGCTTCGCTTCGAAAGCGAGATGTTCCTGGACTGTACGGGAGATGGTCTCGTCGGATTTCTAGCCGGTGCGGATTACCGGATCGGTCGAGAGGCGAGATCTGTTTATCAGGAGGAGTGGGCGCCTGAGGTAGCGGATGATATTACTCTAGGCAGTACGATCTTGTTCTATACAAAAGATGTAGGCAAGCCAGTCAAATATATTCCTCCCTCCTTCGCCAAGGATATTACAAAGACAACAATCCCGACCAGACGTATTATTCGCACTGGCGATTCCGGCTGCTACTATTGGTGGATTGAATGGGGCGGCGAGGTGGATGCTGTTCATGACAATGAACGGATCCGGGATGAGCTTTGGGCCGCCATATACGGAATCTGGGATTACATCAAAAATTCGGGTGAGTTCCAAGCGGAGAATCTGACATTGGAATGGGTAGGCTCGGTGCCGGGCAAACGCGAATACCGCCGGTTCATGGGCGATTATGTTCTCAAGCAGCAGGATATTGTAGGGCAAGCCGATTTCCCGGATAAAATCGCATTCGGCGGCTGGTCTATCGACCTGCATCCTCCGCAAGGGATGTATGCCGAGGCTAGCGGCTCGAAGCATCTGTTCCCGGACGGGACCTACCATATTCCGTTCCGCTCCCTGTACTCTGCCAATGTGTCCAACATGCTGATGGCAGGTCGCAATATTAGCGCTTCTCATGTGGCCTTCGGCACAACAAGAGTAATGGCGACCTGTGCGGTCATGGGCGAAGCGGCAGGAACGGCGGCTGCGATGTGTGTGGAGCGGGGCATAACGCCTCGGACATTGGCTGAGGAGCATATCGAAGCGCTGCAGCAAACGATTCTGCGCAATGACGGATCTATTATCGGCCTGCGTAATGACGATTGCAATGATCTGGCAAAGCAGGCTGAAGTTCAGGCATCCAATTGGCTGACTACGCCTATGGTAGAACGTGCGGACCAAAGGCATAAGCTGGACACGGACGCAGGATTGCTGCTGCCCGTCCATCCGGAGCTTCATACGCTAGAGCTGCTGATAGACGCATCGGAGAATACGGAGCTGACTGTAGAGGTATGGGATACAGGACGACCGGAAAATTATGTGCCATCTACTCTCCAGGTTTCGGATACTGTGCCAATCGAGCAAGGGGAGAAGCAGTGGATCAAGCTTCAGCTTCCTTGGCGTCCATTACAGCCGCAGAATGCCTTTATCATCATCAAAGCAAATTCTAGCGTGCATGTATGGCTTGCAGAGGAATCCATAACAGGCATCATGGCTTTCTTGCGCAGCAAGAAGCGGCCAGTTGTTGATCCAGCGCTTGAGGTACAGCCCGACCAGCCTGTCGTAGAGTGGGATCCGAAGCAGATGGTTCGCCAATTATTCTGCTTCCGTATATCCGGTTTGTCGGAGGCCTATCACCCATCGATGATCTTGAACGGTTATAGCCGTCCATATGGCGGACCTAATTTATGGGCCTCTCAGCCGATGGCGGAGCAGCAGGAGCAATGGATAGAGCTTGGCTGGCAGAAGGAAATCGCTTGCGGCGAAATTCATTTGACCTTTAATGATGAGGTCAATGAATACCTGATTAATCTCCATTATATTACGACTCCGTTCGATATCATTCCCGAGCTGGCGGCGGATTACCGTATCGAGGGCTGGCTGCAAGGACAGTGGCAGTTGCTCCATAGGGAAACCGGCAATCGCAAGCGTAAGAGAGTGCACCGGATTGCAGCGGTGAGCACCGACCGTATTCGCCTCGTTATTGAACGAACGAATGGCAGTGCAACTGCGCAACTGATCGAGATGCGAGTATACGAATAAGGCCGCCGAGCCTGCAAGAAGGAGAGAGAAGGCATGACATCACACGCATTGGAGACAAGAACTCTGAGCTCGCTTGCGAAGGTATTCGCCGATTCTGATTTAACTAACCAAGAATACCTGGAAGGCTCGGCGCTGCTGGGAGAGAATTATTCGTTCCAAGTCGCGTACCGCTCCAAGGAGCGGATCAAAAATATTCGCGTTCAGGTCGCCTCTGAGCTCGAAGGGCAGATAGAGCTGTATCGGGTAGGGCTTGTTCCTTCCGAATATCCTATCAATCATGACCATGACGAGCATGTCCTTCGAACGACTCCGGGCTTATATCCGGATCCGCTGTATCCGGATGCTGCCCTGGAGGGTGTAACCGCAGTAGGCGGTCAATGGCGGGCAATCTGGATTACCGTTCAGGTAAAGCAAGGTATGCCGGCTGGCGTTCATCCGATACGTATTTGGTTCGAGAGTAAAGAGGGAGAACAGCTTGGAGAAGCAACCTTCCGGCTGAACGTGATCCCGTCCGCGCTCCCGAAGCAGCGCTTGATCCATACAGAATGGTTCTATGCGGATTGTCTGATGGATTACTACAAGACAGACATGTTCAGCGAAGCGCATTGGTCTGTGATCGATAAGTATGTAGAGACTGCGGCACAATACGGCATCAATATGATTTTAACGCCATTGTTCACGCCGCCGCTTGATACGAAGGTTGGCGGCGAGAGAACGACTACTCAACTGGTAGACGTAATTAAAACAGGGGACAGCTATTCATTCGGCTTCGAGAAGCTGGAGCGTTGGATGGAGCTTTGCCGGAGCAAAGGTATCGAATATTTCGAATTTTCCCACCTGTTTACCCAATGGGGAGCGGGACATGCGCCGAAGATTATGGGGATCGTAAACGGAGAGCTGCAACGTCTGTTCGGATGGGAGACGGATGCGGCCGGTAGTGAATATCGCTCCTTCCTGGATCAATTCCTCCCAGCGCTGGTCGCGTTCATTAAAGAGCGTCAAATGGCGAAGGTTTGTTACTTCCATATATCGGACGAGCCGTATGCCGACCACATGGAAGCTTTCAAAAGCGCGGTATCCATCGTAGAGAAGCACTTAAGCGGCTTCCCTAGAATTGACGCTTTATCGAGTATTACCTATTACGAAGAAGGACTCGTACCGAAGCCGATTCCGGCATCCAATCATATCGAGCCCTTCCTGGAGAAGGGTATATCCGGATTGTGGACGTATTATTGCTGCTCGCAATATAAGGAAACTGCGAATCGATTTTTCTGCTTCCCTTCGGCACGCAGTAGAATTCTGGGCATCCAGCTGTATAAGTTTCAAATGGAGGGCTTCCTCCATTGGGGATACAATTTCTGGAACTCGCAATTCTCCCTTCGCCAATTGAACCCATTCGAGGTGACGGATTGTGATTTATCATACCCGTCAGGCGATGCGTTCCTTGTGTATCCGGGTGATAGCGGACCGATTGTATCCTTGCGTATGAAGGTGCTTTACGAGGCCAAGCAGGATTTGCGCGCGTTGGAGCTGCTGGAGAGCTTCATCGGAAGAGAGAAAGTCATTCAGTTTCTGGAGGAAGGTCTGGAGGAGCCCATTACCTTCAAGCAGTACCCCCGCAGTGAGGAATGGCTGCTTCAGAAGCGCTCCGATCTTAACAATTGGATTGGAGAGCTTACGCGCAATTAGGCATGGCTGGAAATCAGGAGGGTTGTCTGTTGAGAAAGGTATCTGTCGCAATCATCGGATTAGGTGCTCGGGGAGCTGGGGCCTATGCTCCGTTCGTGAAACAATTCCCGAATGAGGTTGAGCTTGTCGCCGCAGCCGAGCCGAATCCCGCAAGGCGCGAATTGTTCAGAGAACAATATAACCTTGCGAAGAATGTTATGTTTGAATCGGGCGAGGACTTTATCAAGCAGCCTAAGCTTTGTGATGCTGTAATTATTTGTACATGGGATCGCATGCATTATGAGTTTACGATGAAAGCGCTGGAGAAGGGGTATCACGTGCTTCTGGAGAAGCCGATTTCTCCTGATCCGCATGAGGTGCTGCATATTGCCCAGGCTGCCAAACGTCATAATCGACTCTTGTCGATCTGCCATGTGCTGCGGTATGCAAAGTATTGGGAATCAATGAAAAAAGTAATTGATGACGGGAAGATAGGAGACGTTGTTTCCTTGCAATTGAATGAAAATGTGGGATACCTGCACCATGCTCACAGCTTTGTCAGAGGAAACTGGAGTGATGCGGAGAAATCAAGTCCAATGATTCTGCAGAAATCATGTCACGATATGGATTTGATCCGCTGGCTTGTCGGCTCTGCGTGCACGAGAGTGAGCTCATACGGCTCCTTGTCATACTTTAATGAAGCCAATGCGCCGAAGGGGGCGACAGCAAGATGCACGGACGGTTGTCCGCATGAGCATGCTTGCGCCTTCTCGGCTCCCAGATTTTATCTGCAGGATCTAAGTCTTAATTCCTTTGCCAAGCATATTGCAGATCCGCCGACGCTTGAGAATCGTTTGAAGGCGCTGGAGGAAGGGCAGTACGGACGCTGTGTGTTCCGACATGACAATAATGTGGTCGATCATCAGGTTGTCAATATGGAATTTGCAAGCGGCGGCACTGCAACCTTCAGCATGAGTGCATTCACACGCGATATTACGCGCACGGTCTTGATTATGGGGACCAAAGGTGAAATTCGCGGTGACTTTGTATCGGGAAGCTACCAATACTTCGAATTTGCCTCCCAGCAATTGACCGAGGTAAAAGTGAATGCGCCAATTCATCATCATGGCGGCGGCGATGAAGGAATTATGCGTCAATTCTTGGCTGATGTGAGAGCGGAGCAGTTGGACAATTTGACGTCGGCGGATCAGTCCGTTGAGAGTCACATGATGGCGTTCGCTGCCGAATACTCTAGACTTCACGGTGGGGAATCCATCGATATGCGGAAATTTGCCGCTTCTCATCAGTAAGACAGAATAACTCAACAATTTATGAAATGAATAATGCTCAACAACAGCGCTGGCAGACTTGGAAGCAAGAAAGCCGGCGCTGTTTGTTTGACAAGCAATAAAGCAATTGGCTTGGCTGAAGGACCTATCTCTTTAGGAGGCGAGTTCATGAAATCAGTAGTTAGTTGGTTTGTAATCATTTGTATGTTGACGTTATATATGCCGTCGCAAGGAAACATGAGTCGAACGGCTGCCGCAGGGGGCTTCGAGCTATTCTCGAACGGAGGTTTCGAGGAAACAGGCAGCGCATCGGGCTGGGAAGGGAATGTATCAGCGACATCCTGGGGCAGATATACATTCAGCGGTTCTCCGATCTTTGCGGTTGACCCGAGCGTATCGCATGAAGGGGATCATTCGCTCAGAATGGAAGCGCTGACAACGTCTAGATCTTCCATCTTTCAGCAGACCAGTGCAGTTACAGTGAACAGCACCTACAAGATCAGCGGTTGGATGAAGACGGAGCTCTCGCTTGGGAAGGGACTGATTCGCCTGCAGGTTGGCAGGACGTCTGGTGGTCATCTCCTCATTAATATTGCGGAAGGCAGCGGAGACCAGGATTGGTTCTACTTCGAGAAGACCGTAAAGATTCCAACCAACGCGACAAGTCCGGCTTGGCTCAAGGTGGAGGCGCTGCTCGAGAACGGTGTAGGTAAAGTATGGTTCGATGATATTTCGGTAACGGAATGGGTTGCCGTTCAAGGTGTTGAACTGGCGCCGAAATCCGTTTCGCTCAGCGTCAACGATTCCGTGCAGTTGAATGCTCAGCTTCAGCCAGCCAATGCGACAAATCAAGCAACAGCCTGGAGCACTTCCAACGCTGCAGTCGCTACGGTGGATCATACAGGGCTGGTAACCACCCACTCGAACGGTTATGCGGTTATTCAGGCGGAAACGTTGGAGGGAGGGTTCACAGATACGGCTTATGTTAGCGCGGGTGCTCCGGCTACGCTTACTCTGATTCCATACGAGGGAACGACACAGGAGGATACTGCGCTGACAGGGCAGTTGGCGGCAACAGACAGCACGGGAGAGCATGTGACGTTCGAGAAGGTCTCTGAACCTGATCACGGCAAAGTGATGCTGGACGAGGATGGAGGATTTCTTTATTACCCAGATTCCGATTACTCGGGAGAGGATATCTTCATCTATATGGCCAGAACCTCGCAGGGCGGTCCTGCCTTCGGAGCGGCAGTCATTGATGTGTTGCCGGTAAACGATGCGCCTGTGCTTGATCTGCAATGGGCCTCGACAGTGAAGGACACGCCCCTTAGCGGACAGCTTAAGAAGGTGAGCGACAAGGAGGGGCACACCATTCAGTGGTCCAAGATGAGCGAACCCTTACATGGCACACTTCAAGTGCAGTCAAGCGGCGCATATACCTATACACCTGATACCGGCTTTGTCGGTTACGACGAATTTCAGATTGGCGTGCTGGATTCGGAGGGAGGAACATCGGCTGCTTCCATGAAGGTATACATAAGCCCTTCGGCCGCCGATATCCTTACGCAATTCGGCACACAATCCACTTATGAGCAGCATCCGCGCTTGCTCGCTGATGACGCGCAATTCCAGTTGATTCGATCGTTGATCGGTCATGATCATTATGTGACGGAATGGTACGATTTACTGCAGCCGCTCGCAGATGCTGTAATAGATACAACTCCGCTGCCGTATGCTTCTAACGGATCCAACAATGCAATCATTCGGAATCGTCTACTTTATACCGCTCTGATGTATCAATTAACCGAAGATAGTCAGTATGCAGACAGGACGATTCAGGAGCTGGAAGCTATGGCCGATTATGCCGATTGGGGCGGGCGATATAACAATATGCTGGCGCTGTCGGAGCTTACCTTCACGGTTTCATTGGCTTATGACTGGGTGTATGATGCGATGACTCCCGCACAGCGCTTGTTGATTACCGATGCGATCCGGGAGAAATCACTTCTTGTGGCGCTGGATTGGTACAATGGCGTGTTCACGCATAATGGAGAATCCAATAATATTAATCTGGTGGATAATGGAGCTTTTGGCCTTGCCGCTTTGGCCATTGCCGACGAAGGGATCGCTAACGAAACAGCAGCAGGAGCCGTGCTTGTCGGTATGTATAACAAGCTCCAGCAGGCGCTGCGCTTCTATACGGATGACGGTGCGTGGCCGGAAGGCCCGGCTTACTGGCATTATGGCGGTCAATATTTGACCTATGTGACAGCGGCATTAAATCATGTGCTGGGTACGGACTATGGACTGTCCTCGCTAGATGGCTTTATGCAATCCGGCGATTTCCCGCTCCATATGCTGGGCGAGGGAGGTTTCTTTAACTTTAACGACGGGAGCATTTCATCCGGACAGCCCGAATCCATGTGGTTTGCGGATTTCTATAACAAGCCGGAACTCTCTTGGCATCTGGGGGATTTGTATGACCGCAAGGGGGTATATTCGCCCCTCTATCTGGTCTTGTACAAGCCGGGTCTGCTTGACGTGGCGCCTACGGAGCTCGATCGCTTCTACAGCGGTATCGAATCGGCGTCCATGCGCAGCGGCTGGGATGATCCCAATGCGTTGTATGCTTCGATGAAGGGAACAAGCGAGACGCTGAGAAGCCACTTTGATGCCGATGCTGGAACCTTTGTTTTCGACGCGTTAGGCTGGCGCTGGGCAACGGATCTGGGCAACGAAAGTTATGAGCTGCCCGGCTTCTGGGATTATGCGAATCAACGCTGGACGTATTATCGCAAGAAGACAGAGGGGCATAACACCATTGTTATTAATCCAGCCGATAACCCTGTCATTCAACAAGATCCTGCCGGTAAAGCGCTGCGAGTCCGCGAGGAATCAAAGCCGCGGGGTGCTTATACTATTCTGGATATGACGGATGTCTATAAGCAGGATGCGGTAAGCATGACTAGAGGCATGATGCTGACGGCGGATCGAACGCAGCTTATTGTGCAGGATGAGATGAAGCTGAAGACATCTTCGGAGCTGTATTGGTTTATGCATACAGCAGCCGATATTACGATTGTGGAGAATGGAAAAGCTGCAATCCTGCAGCAAGGCGACAAAAGATTGTATGTGAAGATGCTGGAAGGACCGGCAGATGCCGTATTCTCTGTCATGAATGCTGAGCCGCTGCCGACTTCTCCTGATCCAGCGGGTCAATCAACAAACTTCGGTATAAGGAAACTGGCCGTTCATCTTAATGGAGTTGTGGAGACGAATCTTTCTGTGTGGCTTGTACCGCTATACGATACCGATCCGATCCCGACTGCGGCGCCTGCTTACACACCGCTGGACAATTGGTCGATACCGGAGGGAGAGCTGCAGCCGCTCCCGGAGCGTCCGACAGCCCAAGCTATTACGGTAGATGGCATACCTCTTCAAGGCTTCAATCCGAAGGGAACTTATTATGAGATGTTGGTTCCGTTCGACACAGAAACGATGCCAGTTGTAGCGGCAGCTTCAAACCATGAGCTGTCGATTGAACAGGCAACGGCTGTTCCGGGCAAGGCGGTCATCCGGGTAACGGATGTTTCTCAGCCGATGCTTCAGAATACGTACACGGTTACATTTAAGCGATTGCCGCTGATCGGCGAGCCCGAAGGTCTGCCGCGTTACGAGGTTGCGGAAGTTACGGCCAGCGCAGTTCCTGAGGCTGCTCAGGGCAATACACCGGAGAAGACGATCGACGGCAATCTGGATACTCGCTGGTCGGCTCCGGGCAAGCAATGGATTCAATATGATCTTGGAGGCGTAGAACAGATAGCGGCTCTATCAGCCGCATTCTATAACGGAGCGGCAAGGCAGTCTTATTTTGACTGGGAAATTTCACTCGATGGGATGAGTTGGACGAAGCTGCTTACCGTGGTCAGCTCCGGAACGACCGCGTTGCCGGAGACGCAGCTAGTTCCGACGACAGAAGCGAGATATGTGCGGCTGGTCGGGTATGGCAACTCGTCAAACAACTACAATAGCCTTACGGAGGTGGCGCTGTATGGGCCGTCGCCAGCAATTGAGGGACAGGAGCCTACTGAGGTCGAAACCGGAGCAGGGGCTAATCATCAGAATACGACGCCGGAGAGAGATAACCTGAGAAGCCTCGTATTGGAAGCCATTGAGAGCTCGCCGCCCGCTGCAATTGCTGTGGATGCCTATGAAATGGATGGGGTCTATCAGGTGAACCTTCCTGCTGATTTATTAATGGAAGCTGCTGACAAGGCGCCCATATTAGAGCTGGTGGTGAGATCACCCTTCGCATCTTACAAGCTGCCTGTTCATCTGTTGGATTGGGAAGCGCTGGCCAAGCAGCTCGGCGCAGCTCCCGATGAAGTGATGATTGCGGTGACCATCGAGAAGTCGAGTGAGAGGTTGACCAACGAATTGAAGGATAAGCTGGAGGAGAGGCAGGCAAGTTTGTTGTCGGAGGGGATTGAATTCCGTGTGACGGCGGAATCGCGAGGTCAATTAACGGACTTGAATGACTTCCAGTCCTATGTGACACGAACGATCCTGTTGCCTGATGAGGTTGAGCCCTCTAAAGTGTCAGGCATTATGTATGATCCAGGTACAGGGAAGATTATCTATGCCCCTGCGACATTCGAAACAACCGAGCAAGGCATCACAGCTGTCATCAAGAGAACAGGCAATAGCTTGTATGCTGTTGCAGAAGCGAACCGGTCATTTGTTGATGTTGAAGGTCATTGGGCTCAAGGCGACATCGAGCTGTTGGCAAACAAATGGCTGATCGAAGGGACAGGAGAAGGACATTTCGATCCGGAAGGCGTGCTGAGTCGAGCTGAATTTGCCGTTATGCTTGCAAGAGCAATGGGACTGGAAGAGCAGCAACCCTCAGCTACGTTCCATGATGTGCCTGCATCCGCGTGGTATTCCGGATACGCTGAGGCTGCTGCGAGCGCTGGTCTGATTACGGGCTATGAGGATGGAAGCTTCAGAGCAGCAGAATGGATTACAAGAGAGCAGATCGCGGTCATGCTCGTCCATGCGATGGAACGAGCTGGGAAATCGATTGACGCTACCGAAACGATGGAAAGGCTCCCGAGCACATTCGTTGATTATCACGAGATTAGCAGCTGGGCGAAGCAAGCCGTCGCTATAGCGCATCAATCCAACATCATTCAAGGTACCCCAGCAGGAAACATGGAACCGCAAGCCGCTGCAACCAGAGCGCAAGCAGTCGTAATGCTGAAGCGATTCCTGCAATTTGTTGCATTTATGAATGAATAGGATGTTGTAAGGAAAATCAAATCCATTATCGTTTCACATAAAACCTAAAGAAAATACAAGTGAACGGAAAGCAGTCCATTGCCTGCTAAAGAAGGCGACCTCTATGATAAGATAGAGGTCGTTTTTTTTGCGAGAAAAGGGGCGTCACAAGGGCATATTGAAATAATGAGACAGAAGGGAGAAACCTCATTTTGATATTCGGCCAGACTAGCGAGGGGCCGCGCGAGCATCGGTTCGGGCTGATTGCCATGTATCTTGACACGTTATTTATGGCTATTGGGTTCTATATGCTAATTCCTTTGTTATCGATTTATACGATTAGTCATCTGGGCTGGAGTCCAGCGGTCGTCGGCGTTATGCTGGCGATCAGCAGTCTGTCCCAGCAGGGGCTGAGATTGTTATCAGGCATTATAGCGGAGAGAATTGGATATAAGGAAGCGATTTTATGGGGAGTCGGCATCCGAATCGCGGGTTATCTGCTTTTTGGTCTGACACAGTCGCCTGCAGGATTTATGCTTGCCGCTTTTGTGGCAGGTGTTGGGGGTTCTATGTTCCATCCGGCAAGCTACGCTGTGTATGCCGTGCTTACAGAGAAGGAAGGGCGCTCCAAGATTTACGCCATGAGGGAGATGCTCAGTAATCTTGGTTTTATTTTGGGTCCCGTCATGGGGATGTTCTTGCTCTCTATCGATTTCAGAATGGTATGCTTCTCATCAGCTGCGATGTTTCTGCTGGCATGGGTATTAACTTATTTTTATGTTCCGTCTCCTGGCAAATCCGACCGGGATAGCGGTAAAGCGTCATCCGTTCGTACGATGCTGGTGTCCATCCTTCGGGATAAACCGTTTATTCGTTTTAATTTGGTTGCCATGATCCTATGGTCATTGTCGGTACAGCTGTACTTTATCGTGCCGATCCGTGCCGAACAGATCATGATCGACGTTTCGAAGCTGGCTTATCTATATACGGGAGCCGCCGTGTTTATGGTGCTTCTCCAATTGCCCGTCAACGTCGGCTGCAGCAAAGTGCTGAGCGGCTGGCGGATGCTAAGTATTGGCGGCGCTTTGCTTGGTCTCGGATACCTGGTGATCGGATTTGCTTCCGGTCTCTGGATGCTAATGGCCGGCATTCTGATCTTTACGCTTGGCCAAATCTTTTTTGTGCCAAAGATGAACGAGATGACCTCGGCGTATGCGGACAAACATTCCTTTGCCCTTTACTTTGGTTTCTCGGGTTTTTTCCTCGCGGCAGGCGGCTTCGCGGGCAATACGTTGACCGGATTGCTGCAGGAAGCGTCCACTCAGCTGGATGCGGATGTTAAGCTGCCATGGATTATCAGTGCGTTCGTCGGCTTCTCAGTAGCTGCATTTATTTGGCTCAAAACATTACATTCGAAAGCGTACAACAAGGAGGAGCAGGGATGACAATGATGAAGCGACTAAATCAAAGGCCGTTAAAGCTGAAGAGCAACAGAGTGTGGAGAACATATACCGGGGGCAAGCTGATCGAGGATTGGCAAGGGAAGTCTAAGGCACAGGATTCATCATTCCCGGAGGAGTGGGTAGCTTCAGCAGTCAAAGCCAAAAACGCCGGACGGGAGCATATTCTTGAAGGCTGGAGCGTCGTTAATGAAGAGGAGACCGGTGGAGCGGCAATTACGTTAAAAGAGCTCATAGAGGGAGATCCTGCAGCATTTCTTGGTATAAAGCACGTCGCTTCCTACAAGGAGCAGATGGGTGTACTAGTAAAGGTGCTTGATGCAGGAGAACGACTGACCATTCAAGTGCATCCCAGCCGCGAAGCAGCGAAAAGTATGTTTGATTCCGAATTCGGCAAAACAGAAGCATGGTATGTGCTGGGTGGGCGGGAAATCAACGGTGAAGCGCCGTGTATCTATCTTGGCTTCAAACCCGGAATGACCAAACAACGTTGGCAGGAGCTGTTCGAGAAACAAGCTATCCCTGAGATGCTGGATGCGCTTCATCGTATCCCTGTTCAGAGAGGCGATGTGTATCTGGTTGAGGGGGGCGTGCCGCACGCAATAGGCGCTGGCTGCTTCCTGATTGAAATCCAGGAGCCGACGGATTTGACGCTGAGAACGGAACGAACGACACCGAATGGACTAGCGGTTCCAGATATTGCCTGTCATCAAGGACTTGGTTTCGAGGCGATGCTGGACTGCTTCCGTTATGAGCCGCTTGATCTTCCGAATACGCTTACAACCTTTAAGAAGCAGCCTCAGTTGCTGCGACAGACGGCGGGCGGCAAGGAAACCTGTCTGATCGGTGCCGACGACACGGACCGATTCGCAATGAGCTTGCTTGAGATTTCCGGGACGTATGTGATTCGTCAAGAGAACGCCTTCTCGATCGCAATTGTCGTGCAAGGAGCCGGAGAGCTGATCTGGGAAGATGCGCGAATGAACGTCATGCAAGGCGATCAATTGTTTCTCCCGGCTGGAGTGGACACTGCGACTTGGGTCAGGGCTGGCGAGCATTCCGAGCTGAAGGTCATTGTATGTTATCCGCCGAAGCCGCGTCATTAGAAAGTGATATGTCAATCCGGGATATGGCGATTTCGGTAGAGGCTGAGGCTGGCAGTTGGGGGGAGTATATCTCAACCCTATCAAGATTAAAATACGATATGTTCATAAATAGGCCGAAACAAAAGAAGATGATGCCTCGCATTTTACGGGCATCATCTTCTTTTTTCGTTATACCTCCGAATATGCGATTTTCCATCAACCAACTGAATTCTGTTTCCGATTTAAAAAGGCGTTTGCCAGTACATACGGAATCCAGTGCACCCTCTGAATGTTGCTTATTGAGTGCTGTGAAATATTCGACTAAAGTGAAAGGGCATGTTGCCGTAACACCAGATATTTATAATAAACGGCAAGAGAGGTGGAGAAAGGAATTGACTGAACAAGCAGATTTGAATGGCAGCCAGGAAATTGAAAATGTAAAGGACAGCACGTATCGGGAACAAACAGCTGGGGACCGTCTCCATGTCGTTCCTTTTTTTCATTATGATACCGTTTATTTGGAGTCCTATGAATCCTATCTAGAGGTCGCACTGGATCATATTCTTGAGGCGCTTCGCCTGATGAACAACAATAAAACGTATACCTTCATGGTGGAGCAGGCGATTTTATTAGAGGAATTCTGGGTACGATTCCCTGAGAAACGGGTAGAGCTGCAACGATTTGCCTCCGAGGGCAGGCTCGAGGTCGGAAGCGGGATGTATTGCATGCCGGATCTCAATATGCCAAGCGGCGAATCGCTGGTGCGCAACATGGAGATTGGAAAACGGTGGGTCAAGGAAAAGCTGGGACTAGAGCCTAAGGTGTTCTGGGTGCCGGATTGCTTCGGCCATCATCCACAAATGCCGCAGATTGCGGCGCATACCGGGTATACCTCCTATATTCTCGGCCGTGTGATGGAGTCGGATGTGCAAACGCCTTTCTATTGGAAGGGGAGCGACGGCACACGTATGTTCTGCGAGCGTATTCACGGCAACTACGATATTCTCGTATTCGGCAAAACAAGTCTGTGGGACAGAGAAATTCAGAGCTGGGGCAACGACGCGCTTGGCACGAAAATTCGAAGCCGCTACGATTATTTGAAGCCTGTTCATATAAGCCGCAACATATTGCTTCCTAATGGCGGAGATATGGCCAAGCCGGTTCAATCGTCCATTGATGCCGTAGATGCCTTCAATCAGTCAGAAGCCGAGAATGGCTGCGTACAGGCTAAGTTCTCCTCATTGTCCGAGTTTATCGAGTCGGCTAAAGCGGAACAATTGGACCTGCAAACCATTGATCGGGATCTTAATCCTCCCAAAATGTCGGGAGCCAATTCGTCGCGGATGCGGCTTAAACAATATAATGGTCGCCTTACGAACCTCCTGCAGCAGACAGAGCGGCTAATGGCCGTCATCGCATGGGATGAAAGCGGCGATCGTGTTGAAGCCGGCAGATGGGCCGTTCTCCGCGATCGTATGGATCGTGCGTGGAAGCTCGTTACGTTCGGTCAATTCCACGATATCATCTGGGGTTCGATTCTGGACGAGGGTTATCTGGATATGCTGCGGCGTTACAGAGAAGCTGAGGAGCTGCTGCAAAGCGTGAACCGGGATCTGAGGGAGGAGTTGACGCAGGTTGCCGTTGATTCGAAGGGCGGCGAAAGCGCCACAGGAGTTACAATCTTCAACCCATCCGCGTATGATCGCTCCGAAGCGCATGTCGTCGAGCTTAGGCTGACGGAATCGGGAATCTGCGGTGTAGAGGTGACGCGTGCGGATGGTATGGCCATTCCTTCCGAATTCCACGAGGTAAGGGCGGAAGATGGTACCTTGACTGGGGCAAGAGTCATCATTCGTGACCAAATTCCTGCATTATCCACCGTGTCTTACCAGCTTCGCTGGCGCAAGGAATCCGAGCAGGCTCATATCCTGGAACCTGATCACACCGCGGACATTCCGGTCTGGTCGCTGCAACCGAACGGCGACGGACTGATCTTCGAGAATGCGCATGTTCGTTGCACGATTTCATCAAGCGGTTGCCTTGCCAGTTATGTGAGCAAATCTGGCAAAGCACCCGAATGGGTAGCGGAGGGACGAGGATGGAATGATCTGTTGCTCATGCGCGATACGGGAGACTTGTACAACTATTATGCATATCCAGCAGGTCGAGGAGCTCCTGATACGGTCGGAAAAGCTTGGGAATTCTATACGGCTGGAAACTCGTTCAGCGAGCCAGGTGAATTGACGGTGGAGAGTGAGACCGAGTCAACGATTACGCTGTTAGCTAAAGGTGAGGTCAATTGGTGGAGATTGGGCGTAGCCTATGAGAAACGGATCACTCTTCACAAGCGGGAAGCCAGGATTGCATTCTCAACCAGCCTGACGGGGCATGGCACCAAATACCGTGTGATGGCACTCTTCCCGACAACGCTTGCAGAAGGACGCTACGTTCAGGAGATTCCGTTTGGCTACATCGAACGGCCGAAGAAGGAATTCGCTGCCCAGCGATGGAGCATGCTGCAAGAAGAGGAGCACTCCTTGCTTCTCGTCAACCGCGACATCCCGGGCAATGGTTGCTACGAGGGTACGATGTTTCTCGCATTGACTCGTTCAGTGAATCTGGATTACAAATGCGTATCGGACACCGGCTTCGAGGAGGGAGAGAGGTACGAATATCACTATGAGATCATGCCTCATGAATCGGATACCGGTCAAGCTGTGGAGGAGCTGCAGCCTTGGCGAGCAGGAGAACGGCTCAACCTTCCTTTGGTAAGCTGGATTGACGGCGAAGGACATGTATCGAGGCAGGTCCAAGGTCCGCGAATCGAAGGAGATGCATTGCACCTTTCTGGTTTCTATTGTCGCGACAATGGATGGATGCTCCGCTTCTACGAAGCTGCGGGCAGCGGCGCGAGCGGAAGCTTGCTTCTCAATAGAAGAGAACCGATGTATATCCGTGAGAGCAATGGCATTGGCGATACCATTACGGGCGGTAACGCTTTGTCGAAGACCACAATCGATGGATCCTTAGAGATTTATTGTGGAGCCTTCCAGATCCGTACCTTGCTGCTGGAAAAGGTAGAGGACAAGAATTGAAGAACGTGTTTAGTGCGAAACAAATACACTAGCTGTGAAAATTATAAAAGGAAAAGGTGAAGCGAGATGGAGCAAGTAAGAATAGGTATCATTGGTTTGGGGATCATGGGAACTGGACATGCCAAATATTTGGTCAATAATGAAGTTCAAGGTGCGGTTCTTACTGCCATTTGTGAGCCGCGCGAAGATCGATTGATGTGGGCAAAGGAAAACCTGGGCGCAGATATCCAGTTATTCGAGCAGTTGGACGATTTTTTTGCTTCCGGCGCAATGGATGCTGTGTTGATCGCAACGCCGCATTATGATCACCCTGCAATTGCTATTCGAGCATTCGAGACAGGTCTTCATGTGCTCTGCGAGAAGCCGGCTGGCGTTTATACGAAGCAAGTACGTCAAATGAATGAAGTTGCAGCAGCTTCGGGCAAAGTATTCAGCATGATGTATAACCAGCGTGCAAATCCATTATATTCGAAGCTAAAGGATCTCGTTTCCTCTGGCGAGCTCGGAGAAATCCGTAGAACAAACTGGATCATTACGAATTGGTATCGTACGCAGCACTACTATAACTCAGGCGGCTGGCGGGCAACCTGGGCTGGCGAGGGCGGCGGCGTGCTCATTAATCAAGATCCACATCAGCTTGATCTATGGCAGTGGACGATTGATATGATGCCAAAGCGTGTTCGCGGATTCTGTTATTTCGGCAAGCACCGCAATATCGAAGTAGAAGACGATGTAACAGCATTCGTAGAATATGAGAATGGGGCGACAGGTCTCTTCGTTACAACGACTGGCGAAGCGCCAGGAACGAACCGGTTTGAACTGTCAGGTGATCGCGGTAAAATTGTCATTGAAGACGATAAGCTGACATTTTGGCGTTTGCGCGTATCGGAGAGAGAGTTTAATGCGTCGTTTAAAGGCGGTTTCGGAAGACCAGAATGTTGGAAGTGCGATGTGCCAATCAAGGGTCAAAATACGGGACATAAGGGAATCACGCAAAACTTTGTTGATGCGATTCTTAAGGGAACGCCACTTATCGCTCCAGGAGCAGAGGGCATTAAAGGTCTGATGATTTCGAATGCGATCTTGTTGTCCTCCTGGACCGATAGCTGGGTGGATCTTCCGATAGATGAAGATTTGTTCGAGCAGCATCTGCAAGATAAAATTAAACATTCCAACACGAATAAAGATGCTACTAGTTACCAGCCTTTAACGGTCTAAGGGGGAAACGTTTTGTTTTGGACCAAGGAAAAACTCGAAGCACGAATAAAGGAGTTAGACGGATACAGATATCGTGATGCCACATCGCTAGCCTCCATTCGTATGCAGATTGATCCAATGGGAGAGATTGGCGTCTATCCTTCCCTAGAAGGCGACTGGGAAGATGTAAAGCTTGGCGATCATTGGTCGGGACGCGATTATTATGTGTGGTTATCCATGGAGGTACAAATTCCTGCCGCTTGGCATGGAAGAAAAGTGGTTGGGCAGTTTGATTTCGGTCAGTCCGGGGGAGGGAACAACAGCGGATTTGAGTCCCTGCTCTTTGTGAATGGCAAGCCTTATCAAGGCGTGGATTCCAATCATAAGGAGGTGTTCTTCACATCCGAGCTGATCGGCACGAATGTAAGTCTTCAATTCCGGCTTTGGTCTGGTCTCAACGGATATGCCCCTGCCGCTCCAATTGAACATACGATGCGCCAAGCAAGTATTGGCTGGTTGGATGAAGCAACG
Organism: Paenibacillus sp. strain BS8-2; assembly: GCF_054483835.1. NCBI lineage: Bacteria > Bacillati > Bacillota > Bacilli > Caryophanales > Paenibacillaceae > Paenibacillus > Paenibacillus sp. strain BS8-2. The sequence continues at coordinate 5,487,930 of NZ_CM137010.1, read as the reverse complement.
GATGATCTTTTCTATACCGCTCGGGCAGCCCTGGATACGGTGCAAGTGCTTAGTGTGAGCTCGCCGGATTACCATGATCTATTGAAGGCGCTGGATCGTTCATTTCATCGTATCGATTGGAGTTATCCGGGCTCGGAAACATTCTATGGATCTATTCTGGAGGCAAGGGATACGCTCCAAAGGGATCTGGGACAAATGCCGAAACGTGATTCAATATCGGTACAATGTATTGGACACACGCATATTGACGTTGCATGGTTATGGCGTCTAAAGCATACACGGGAAAAGGCAGCCAGATCGTTCTCGACCGTATTGCGTCTCATGGAGCAGTATCCGGATTACGTATTTCTTCAAACCCAGCCGCAGCTATACGAATATATCAAAACGGATTACCCGGAAATATACGAACAAATCCGTGCTCGGGTGAAAGAAGGACGCTGGGAAGCTGGCGGGGCGATGTGGCTGGAGGCCGATTGTAATCTGACCTCGGGTGAATCGCTTGTCAGACAGCTTCTGTACGGGATGAGATTCTTCAAAGAAGAATTTGGAGTGGATTGCACGTATCTGTGGCTGCCGGATGTGTTTGGCTACAGCTGGGCATTGCCGCAAATTTTGAAGAAATTCGGAATTGATACCTTTATGACCACCAAGATCAGCTGGAATCAATACAACAGGATGCCGCATGATACGTTCCAGTGGAGAGGTATTGACGGCAGCGAGGTGTTGACACATTTTATTACAACGCCTGATCCGGGTGCCGATGAGGGTGCCTTCTATTATACCTACAACGGTAAAGTAACGCCTCAATCTGTACAAGGCATCTGGGATGCATATCGTAATAAAGAGATCAACCAATCCTTGTTGCTCTCCTATGGTTATGGCGATGGCGGCGGCGGTGTTAATCGTGAAATGCTGGAAATGAGGCGTAGACTCGAGAAAATGCCAGGTGTGCCCAAGGTGACAACCGGCAGGGCAGATGACTACTTCAAGCAATTGAAGGAAACGATCCAAGAAACGGATCAATACGTGCATACTTGGGATGGCGAGCTTTATCTGGAGCTTCATCGCGGAACGTACACCAGCCAGGCTTACAACAAGCGTGCCAACCGCAAGCTCGAGCTGTTATACAGAGAGACGGAGTGGCTCAGCGCTATGAACAGCATTATTCGGAATGACTGGGCGGAGTACGGACATTCTGAGCTTGTCGAGGGTTGGAAAATCATAATGCGGAATCAGTTCCACGATATCATCCCTGGATCTTCCATCGGCGAAGTATATGAGGATTGCAGACTGGAGTACGCAGAGGCGTTCGAGATCGCCAATCGGGTGTGGAATCGGTCGGCGGATGCTCTTGCCCAATCGGTAAGAGAGGTTGAGGACAAGAACAGCTATTTGGTGTTCAACAGTGCCAATTGGAGTCGCGATGCCATAGTAGCGGTGACCGACAAGCAGCTGCCTTCCTGTGGATATTGGGTTGATCATAACGGCGTGAAGCTTGTGTCCGTACATACCGGCGATCAATGGTTAGTCCAGGTCAAACAGATTCCGTCCATGGGTTATGCCGTCATGTATTATTCTAATGCCATAGCCGGTGAAGATCAGCTTGCGGACGATCCCAACTTCATTTATGATACGAAAGGGATATCGACTCCGTTCTACAGGATTGAATGGAATGACGCTGGGCAATTGACAAGCGTGTATGACAAAACGATGGATCGTGAAGTGCTCGCTAAAGGTGAAGCGGGCAATGTGCTGCAGGTGTTCGAGGATAAACCGAAGGGACGTCATGAAGCATGGGACATTGATTTGTTCTATCAGCAAAAGATGCGAACTATTGGAGATCTTCAGTTCGCCCGTCTGATTGAAAGCGGCCCTCTTCGCGCCGTCGTTGAATTTCAATGGCTGTATGGGCAATCCACCATTACCCAGAGGATGCTCGTATATGCCGACAACAGAAGAATAGATTTTGATACGAAGGTGGATTGGCAGGAGCGTCGTCAACTGCTCAAAGCAGCCTTCCCGGTAAACATCCGCAGCACGGAGGCGACGTTTGACATTCAATTCGGTAATGTGAAACGGCCAACGCATTGGAATACAAGCTGGGATTATGCTCGTTATGAGACGGTAGGCCAGCAATGGGCAGATTTGTCAGAACGCGGATATGGTGTGAGTCTGCTCAATGATTGCAAATATGGTTATGATATCAAAGATCATTTGATGCGATTGACGCTTATTAAATCGGCGATGGTTCCAGACCCGATGGCCGACTTGGGAGAGCATGTGTTCACTTATGCTTTGTTCCCGCATCAAGGAGATTGGCTTGAAGGCGGCACGGTTCCTTCAGCGTGGGAACTAAATAATCCAATACAAGCAGCATCAGGCTCTGCTCAAGCAGGGGAGATGATGTCCCTGTTCCAAACAAAGGGCGGTCATGTTTTGGTGGATGCCATTAAGAAGGCAGAGGATCAGGACAAGCTGATTGTGCGCTTGCATGAATACGCGGGTGCGCGTAATGAGATCATAATAGAAAGCTCCATGAAGATCTTGTCCTGGCAGGAATGTGATCTGATGGAGCGGCCACTAGAGGAACCAAAGCTTGATGGAGAGCTGCGCTTTTCCATTACCCCTTACGAGATCAAAACATTTATTATTGAAATAGCATTTTAATGACAACGAGTGATAGAAACTGCTCCCATTAGCCGTGGTTGCAGCTTTCATCACTCGTTTTATCTTATTCCGAAACTGAAATCGATGCTGTTGTGCGGAAAGTTGTTCATTGATTCATATGCCGATACATGATAAGAAAAGGTACAAGGTGTGCACATACATAGATTATCGATAGAAAGAAGGGGACGTTATTGCTAGCGAAAAAAAGCTTAAAAGAGTACCAACGTTCATTATTAACGTATTTGCCGATTATTTTCTTTATCATTACCGTAATAGCTTCAATCTCGTTCCTTGTGATCAATGACATCTCATCCAAACAAGCGATTCAAGCTAATAAAGTGTTTACCTCCTATATTGAGGATATGATCGATTCCAGGCTGCTCGAGACGGAGCGGAACGTTGTAATGGACATTTCATCCAATTCGGTTATTCAAAATTATTTACTTAATTCGAATGCCTCAGAGAAGAAGGCGTTGGACTATTCTTTTTTTGAAGAGATAAGAAAAATAACCATCCAAAATTCGATCGTTAAATCGATCGAGTTTTTATGGTTTGAGGATAAACGCGTCATTACATCGGTAGGCTGGGAAAACTTAAGCAGCTTCTCGGACCGTGATTATGCAATCAGCAGAATAGACCAGCCCTCCAGTATAAGCTGGTCTAGTCCAAGAAAATTAATGGATAACATGAGCGGTACGGATTATTGGGTCATCTCCATGACGAAACGTATTCCTTTTCCATTCGGTGATCAAGGTTTGGTGCTTATCCATATCGATTTAAGCTCTTTGATGAGCATGATCGATCCATTAATCAATAATTTCACCTTTATTCAAGTATGGGATTCTGAGCAAATGCTGTATCCGTATTCTGAAACTGCCGCAGATCAAGCAGGTTCTGCCGAAGAATCAAATGTTATGACGAGTATGACATCGGAATACAGCGGATTAACCATGAAGAGCGGGTTGAAATCGGCTGTTCTATTGAGTTGGATGTCCGTCCTTTCTTATGTTTGGGTTGGGGTCGGCATGCTGTTGATCCTGGTTTGCATCCTGCTATTGATTTACCTTTCCAAACGCAAATATCGTCCAATTGAAGAAATCATAAATCAAATTGACCAATATGAAAGTCGCATGTCGCTCGATAGCAGCAGAAGCGGTAATGAATTTTCGTTTATTCAACATGCGATAGAACAATTTATCCACCAAACCCAAACGTATGAGAAAGAAAAGAAAGGGGATATGGTTATACGGCGCCAACAGCTGTTCAGGGAGCTGGTGGAGGGGAAAAGAACGGTAAATCGACAGGTGTGGGAAGAGGAATTGGGACAATTCCAAATGAGGAGCAGCTTCGCGCATATCACGTTTGTTATTATCGAGATCGACCATTATCAAGAATTTTGCACGCAATACAGCGTTCGTGACCAAAGCTTGTTCAAATTTTCGATCGCGAATGTCTTGATCGAAATGGCGGGACATCACGATTGCGGAATTTGGGGCGAATGGATGAACGGTCACTCGTTCGGTGTGCTTGTATACAATGAAGATGAGGACATGCAGACGCATCGGGATTTCGTAAGGGAGCTTTGTGAACAATTGAGAGCATGGGTGAACAAGCATCTGCGATTTACGCTGTCGGCTGGAATTGGGCAAACGGCCACTGAATTGGACGGAGTACCGAAGCAGTTCGAGGATGCCCAAAGCGCATTAAAATATAAGCTGACTCTGGGTGCTGATCAAATCTTCGATAGCGCTCATTTGAATCATAATGTGGATAACGAAGCCTACAATTATTTGCATATGATTCGCGAAATTATTGAGGATTTCCGCTTGAATGAGCAATGGAAGGAGCAATTGAAGCGGATGTTCGGCGAATGGCGCAGTCGGCCGCTGCCCGAGGATGAAATCCGTAATTTGGTCCAGTATCTTCTTTATTTATTTAGTCAAAGTGTAGAGACGCTTCCTGGTGATTTGCCAGACTATTGGGAGGAGCAGCTTTTGCCCGATTTGAATAAGAACTTGGACCAAGCCGAAAGCTTGACGCAGATTGAGCAGGCCATTTCAGATGGCTTGTGCGAAATGTACGATGCTTTCCAAGTGCAATTGGGAGTCAGAAGCTGGAGACCGATGATTAAGGAAATTCGCTCATATATTGAGTTGCATTACACCGACCCCAATTTGTCATTAAAGGATATAAGCGACCGATTCGATGTGAATGGCAAATATGTAAGCCAATTGTTCAAAGAGGAGTTCGGCGAGAAGTTCGGAGATTTTCTGGTTAATCTGCGCATGGAACACGCCAAACATTTGCTTCTCAGCACGGGAGATCCTTTGAAGGATATCGCGTTAGAGGTAGGGTATACCAATCCGATTTCGTTCGGCAGGACTTTCAAGAAGATTGTGGGCATCCCCCCCATGGATTACCGCAAAATGATGTCAGCGGAATGAAAAAATCTGCCTGCGGAAAACGATATGGAAGGCGGAATTCGGTATACGGCAGGCAGCAAAACGTGTATTAACCTTGAAATTACTAGGTCAGATTACGATGACATCGGTTGGAATTAAGTTGATTGCAGCTTGCAGGTAGAGGGATGTATATTTGGAATCGTATTCAACATTAAAAAACGAGAGGGGTAATTGATTTTGAACAAAAAGATTCGATTCGTACGCAGTAGCTTATTGACGATGCTCGCGGCTTCACTAGTCGTTGTTTCGGCGGCTTGCAGCTCGGGTGCTAATGAAGCCAACAATGGGGGAACGAATACGCCAGCTAGTCCTTCCAGTTCACCTGAAGAGAAGCGGGACCCCGTCACACTGAAGATTGAAGTATTCGAGCGCGGCAATTCACCTTCCGGATTGACGGTGACAAACAATCACATGACAAAGTATATCCAGGAGGAGTTCGGAGATCCAAGGAACATTACAGTAGAATTTGTTCCGGTGCCTCGGGCGGAAGAAATTACGAAGCTGAATGTACTAATGGCAACCAGCGATGTGCCGGATCTTGTCTTCACTTATGACGTCAATACGGCGTACAAGTTTGTGAAGCAAGGCGGCGTAATGGAGTTGTCCGAGGCATTGGATCAATATGGCGCGGACCTGAAAACATTTATGGGCGAAGACGCTCTGGATGCGGGCAAGTTTGATGACGGGCAATACAGCATTGTCGCCAAAAGGGAATTCCTTGGCAGATGGGCACGCTTCGTCCGCCAAGACTGGCTGGATGCGTTGAATATGCCGGCTCCAACGAACAAGGATGAGCTGTATACGGTATTAAAAGCCTTTAAAGAACAGGATCCTGGAAAAGTAGGAAATAAGGTCATTCCTTACGGTTTCGCCATGAATACCGCTTCCTTCTTCTCCCCAATGTGGTCGTTTATTGAGCCGACTACAGAGGAAGAACAATTTGTGAATACCCAACAGTATGGTGACCTGGATAATCCAATTTTGCTTGAAGGTCACAAGGAAGGCCTTCGTTGGTTCAACAAGCTGTACAATGAAGGATTGCTGAGCCCGGATTTCGGTCTGGATAAGGACGGCAAACAATTGACGCAGGCGGTTATGAACGGTTTCGTCGGCTTCTACGCAGGCAGCAATAGCGAGGCATTCGCCGCTAAGAACAAAGTGTCAGAAACGTTGAATCAGAATGTTCCTAGCGCAGAGCTTAAAGCGATCGATACGTTCCAGGCAGCAGATGGCACCTATCCGAAGCCGCTATATGGAGTAGGCGGCATGTATATCATGATCCCTAAATCCAGCAAACGGGTTCAAGAAGCAATCGAATACTTGAGCTGGATGTCGAATCCGGATGTTTACCAACGTATTTCGTATGGCGAAGAAGGCCGCAACTACGAGCTTGTGGATGGTTATCCTGTTGTTCTTGATGAAGAGTTGAACAAAGTTGAGCTTTATAATACGGGCGATTATAAGTTGTTGACTACAGGCACATTCTTTGGCAGCATCGAAAAGAATATCAAGTCTGTCGACACTCCTTCTGAGAAATACGGCAAGCAGCTAATGGAATCGATGGAGCTGTCGCTTGTAGACGGATACCAATTCGTCAAGCTGCCGCGTCCGCTTGAATCACAATCCACGTACGGCGAAGCCTTGAAGCAGAAGTACGATCAATTAATCGTACAAACGATCATGGCGAAGCCGGAAAACTTTGATTCTGTGTACGACAGTGCGGTGCAAGATTACATGAAGAGCGGCGGCCAGGCTGTCGTTGATGAAAGAAAAGCGCTGTGGGCTGAAATGAAAAAGTAATAGTCAAAAATAGATTGAGAAATAACTGACAACTCGCGCATGCCGTTCCTTGCAGCAGCAAGCACGTGAACGGCATGCGCGGTTGTTTTCACAAGGAGGAGTCGGAATGAATTCTGCTGCACGTGTGTATCTGAAGCGTAACTGGCAGTTGTATGCATTGCTGATATTGCCGGTCACGTACTTTATCATCTTTAAATACGGTCCAATTTACGGCATCTTGATTGCATTTAAGGACTACAACATCTTCCAAGGCATTATGGCGAGCCCCTGGATTGGCTTCGATGCTTTCGAACAGATTTTTGAAAGAAATGACTTCTATTCTGCTCTGCGCAACACGTTCCTGCTCAATGGATTGGATTTGCTTTTCTCGTTCCCGGCACCTATCTTCCTGGCTATTCTGTTAAATGAGCTCAAATTGCCTTGGTTCAAGAAAATGACGCAGACGGTCTATTATCTTCCCCATTTTCTATCCTGGGTCATCATCGGCGGCATGGTTTATCAATTGTTCTCTACAAATACAGGGATCATCAATCAAATGATTATGGATATGGGATTCGATGCGGTGCCATTCCTGGCGGATAAGAACTACTGGCTAGTCACTTATCTCTCTACAGGTGTATGGCAAAGCGCAGGCTGGGGGACCATTATTTACTTGGCCGCGATGACGGGCATCAACAAAGAATTATACGAGGCGGCAGAAGTGGATGGCGCGGGTCGCATGCGTAAGATGTGGCATATTACGCTGCCAGGCATCCGCTCTACGATTGTCATTCTCCTCATTATCAATATCGGGCATATGGCTTCAATCGGTTTCGATCGTCCCTATATTCTGGGCAACGCGATGGTACAGGATTATGCCGATGTGCTCAGCACATTTGTTTACCGGGTCGGCTTGCAGTCTGGCCAATATACAATTGCGACTGCAGTAGGACTGTTCCAATCTGTTGTAGGACTCGTATTTGTTCTAGGTTCCAACTATCTTTCCAAGAAAATAACGAATGAAGGTATATTCTGATTGGATAATTACGAAAGGAGTTTACGATCATGAGAATCAAATCAAGCATCGCCGATCGTATGGCGGATTCACTTATTTATGTGCTGCTTCTTGCATTTCTGGTCATCACGCTCGTCCCATTCTTGCATATTGTGGCGATGTCTCTTAGCTCCAACGGGCCAATTCTGTCTGGGCATGTGACCATCTTTCCGGTTGAATTCAGCATAGATGCGTATAAGGTCGTGCTGAATGACAGTCAGGTGATCCAATCGTTGTTCTTTACGATTCAATTGACGGTCATGTATACGGTGTTTAGCTTGATTATGACGATTTGCTGCGCCTACCCGCTAACAAAGACGTACCTGCGCGGTTATAAGGTTATTATGCTGATGATTGTCGTGACGATGTTTTTCGGTGGAGGCGTTATCCCCGAATATATATTGATGAAAGAGCTGAATTTGCTTAACACGATGTGGGTCATGATTATTCCGGGACTGATCAGTCCGTTCTATATGATCATCATGCGAAGCTTCTTCAAGAATATTCCTGAAGGCATTGAGGAATCAGCGCAAATAGACGGCAGCACCCATTTCGGCATTCTGACGCGAATTGTACTGCCGCTTTCGATGCCTGTCATCGCTACATTAAGCTTGTTCTATGCTGTTCACAGGTGGAATGGATTTATGGACTCGCTGTTGTATATTACCGATACGGATCTGTATCCGATGCAGCTAAGATTGTACAACATTATTATGAACGCTTCCGGGGCATTTACGGAACAAGAAGGCATGATTGGTGTTCAGATCTTGCCGGAAAGCCTTAAATCCGCCAACATCGTGTTTGCGACGGTACCGATCTTGCTTGCTTATCCATGGCTGCAGAAGTATTTTGTATCCGGCATGACGCTCGGCTCCGTAAAGGGCTGATGCTCGCTATTATGAACGATAAGAAGACCCATTCTGTTGATGGCCGAGTGTCCAGCACCAGAAGCTCGAAGAAGGGAGGAGGCGATACATTTGCGATTTACGGAAGAGAAAATGATCACTTTTACAGACAGTCATATCTTTAATCTACGGGATCACTTGAAGCACGAGCTCTATTGGTGGCCAGACACACTGCTCACCTACCATCTTGATTTCAGTAAGAATCCGATTGTTCCACATGCACTTGTATTCATGGATTTAACCGCACAGCGGCACATTCCTTATCAGTTGTCCAGGTCTCGACTGGATTCGTCCGGGCGCCTGCTGTCTGCAGACTTCAGCTTTATAGCCAGCTTGCAGCCGGGGGAGGCGCGGAGCTTCAAGCTAGAGCGATCGGAAGCGATACAACAATTTGATTCGCCGATCCGCCTATCCAAGGATGAAGGCAGTTTATGGTTAGATAATGGCGTCTTCGCCGCGCGAATTCCGAATTCTCAGCTTTACCCGGTACAAATTCCCGGACCGATTATGCAAGTCCACACGGACGGCATGAAATACGGCAACTCGGAGATTAAACCGGGCAAGCTGCGCATTCTGGAAATCGTCACCACGTGCCAAGAATTCGGGCCGCTGTTTGCCGATTATAATATCGTGTATCTATTCGACGGCGGCAAGTCCTATACGGCTCAGCTTAGAATCATTCGCGGCATGGAGTTCATGATATTTGATGAGCAAATGACGAACATCGATGAACATGACGAAGCTTCCTTCACTCTTTATTGGTCTGGTCTGACGCCGACTCATCGGCATGCTCCGAACAATCCAGCGATTATGATCGGAGACTACGAAAGTGAATATGAACAATTTAATTGGGACCGTATCGATCAGCCTTATGTAGGCAATTATAGCCATCCCGTCGGGATGTGGTCGAATAGTGCAGCAGGTGAAATCCCGTTTCGACTCTCCATGTATGAGCCGCAGTCATCGATTGTCAAAGTGAATGCGGCGTCGTTCTGGGATGACAATAGCGGTCAATCCATCGGGGCATTCATATTGGATGAATCCAGCTGGGACAATGGCAGATACGATATGTTCTGCTCCTGGGACGGCTTCGCGGTTCGGTTCTTCTATCAGCATGGATTGCTGCGGTGGGAATATCCGCTTGTCAGCGGTAAACGAACGACAGCGGTTGCCATATACCCTCATGAGAAGGACAAAGCCTGGTTCGAGAGCACAAGGCCGAAGCAGCCGGAGGAGGCTCGCTATTTGTCCGGAGCAACCAACTTGCCCTTCCATGGCGCGAGCTACAGCATGTTCCTGCAAATTCGATACAGTCTTCTTTCCCTCGATAAGATCAAGGACTACGTACTGGAATATCCTGAGGATGCAAGACGTAGTACGATCATTTTTGATGAATGCCCATATCCGGACTACGAAAGCTTCGAGCAGTTTCTGATGAACTACATTCTTGTGAGCAAGCTGCCTACGCACGGTCAGCGAGCCAACGCAGGCTTTAGCGCAGTTCCCTATCGCAGGATGGAGAGTTTCGCAAAGGCGTACAATCTTTATCATCATGTCATGCCAGCACCGACCCGGCAACGTGTGGAAGCGATACTGCTGCTCCTGACCTATCTGGCTGCCAGTGAAGAAGTCATACCGCTGTTGAATATGCATGGCGGACCGCCCAACCTGCATGGTGACGTAAAGCGAGCGCTGGGTTATATGGTCACGCAGTTTCCCGCGCATCCGGAGACAGGGCATTGGAAAGAGCTGTTCGCCAAATTCGTAGAGACCTCGCTTCGGCTGTATACAAGGCCTGACTTGCCGGGGCTTCGACTGACGGGTGGACGCTGGGCAGAGAATCTCGGAACCTATACGTGGGCATTCCTTATTCCTGCGCTGAAAACAGCGACGCTGCTTGAGAGGCAAGCGGACATGAGAAACCTGTTCGCTACCCCTTATGCGGCTATGCTGGGGAGATGGCTGGTGCATGCTTTGACCGCGCCTTTCGCCGGAGAAAACCAAACGTTCATGCAGATGATCGGCAATCAGGGTCATTATTGGAGCTGCTTTGAGGAGGATGCAGGACCTCACCGCGTCTACCTGCCGATCGGCGCTCATTCAGCCAGAAGGACGACGCCTCTTTCGATGCGCGATTTCGCCCAAAGTCTGGAGCGTTATGATCCGATTCTCGCCGAGAACCTTCATTATATATGCTCAGATTTGCCCGATGATTTTGAATCCAGAAGCTTCGAACCGTACAAGCCCATCCGCGAGCAGGACCGCAGGCATCGAGGCACAAGGCCTGACTTCAAGACGATCGCTTTTACTGGTTTTGGCATCATGCTGCGGAGCGGCGTATATACGCAGGATGAGGTTTCCGTATTCGTGCAGCAGATCGACGAGGGACCCAATTACCGCTGGGGCACCGCAGGCATGGGCGGCAGCGGCAACATCTATTATTACGCCCAAGGCAAGGCGTACAGTCATCACGGCAAGGAAGATGCGGGCGATCGCATGTTAAACGATTGTGAGGTAGCATGCAATTTTGGCGTGTGGAAGAACAATAAATACACGTCAATTGGGCCGAGCGTCATGACAAATGCCTACCATTCGCTAGGTACTTTTCAATATACTGCAATTGAATCAGAGAAGGATGATCTGTCTTATTCGTATCCCGAATATCTGGAGCGCAATGTGCTGCTGTCCGGGACGGATTATATTTCGATCTATGACAAAACAGGCTCGCCGTCGATGCGCAATCGCTTTACTTGGAGCGTCTCGAGCTTTGACGAAATGCCCCAGATCCATTTGTTGTCGAGATGCGATTTCAGGAGCAAGCTGACGACAGGCGATGGAGCGAACGCTACTGACTGCGTCTGGTATGAGGGAAGCGGAGATAGCTTCGCGATCGTCAGTCATCGTAAGGATTTATTGGTGGAGAAACGAAGCTATGGCGCGGTTGTTGTGGCGCCAGCGTTCAAAGATACGTTATTCAGAAGCCATTACCCGCTACAGGGAGAGTTCGACGGCGCAGTGTTTGCCGGTACGGCTGGTGCGATAAGGGAGTATGAAGATGGTACTGTCGATATTGCGCTCATTCAGGGACAGTCGATTCTGGCCAAAGGCATATATCTGGCTTCCGAGAATGGAAAAACGGGAATCAGCTTGAGCATAAGTTCATCTGGATCGCTTACTGGCAAGGTCTCCAGCCTGGCAGAAGATCGTATTCAGGTTACCTATGAAGGAAAGGGAAATGTCCGTATCTATCTGAACAGCTTGTTGGCTGAGCCGGATGATGAAGGGATGTTCGCCATCGCAAGCGGTGAATATACACTGGAAATCGTGGATCCGCAGAGCTTGCCGATGCCTGCGGTTCCGAGTGTCGAGCGTGTTCTCCAAGGAGACGGCACTTGTGAAGTGCGTTTCCACGAGGCTCCTGGCGCAACTCGTTATCAAGTGCAGATTAGCGAGGATTATGGTGAGACATGGCAGACGACTGCTGTCGTGACGGAGACTTCCTGTAGGTTGGAAGGGATCATCAACGGAAAAAAATACTTTGTTCGCGTATGCGGGATAAACGAACATGCCAAGTTGGGCGAATATTCTCATGAATATCCTCTCTATCCAAGCGACCGTATGCCAGAGCCGCCGGAAGGGCTGGACATCGTTATCCAAGGAGATGAGCTTGAATTGACCTGGGGAAGCGTATTAGGCGCGCAGAGCTATCGCCTGTACCGTATGGATTTCCGCGGGCAGCAGGAATTAATCTATGCGGGTGAAAATACCCGGTATTCTTGTGTTCGCTCCGATTGCGGCGAGATTCATCAGTATACCGTGTCGACTGTCAATCTGTGCGGAGAGGGTGTACCTTATCCGCATCCGGTGGATGACAACCCGGCATCGCTGAGGAACTTCAAGCCTTTAATCGAACGACAGACCCATCGAACTTCTTTATATGGGCATCATCCGTTCGCGCTAAAGAATGTGCATCGATATCGGGATGTTCCAGCAACATATCCGGAGAGCATACATCGCAAATAAATACGAGTAAAGGATGATTGATTTGACACAACCAATTGCTCCCCATACGCTTGAACGTTTAGCAAGTCAAGTGTTTGATTATATGATTGATGATCATTCGGAACTTAAGGATGATAAGTCGGGAGTCGACTGCCACGGCAGCGACTGGGGAATGGATATTCATAAGTGGGACTGGAATCCGGGGGTAGGCGTTATCGCGATTTCTCACTACTATGAGGCTAGCAAACGTCCAGAGGTACTTGCATATTTGACTAGCTGGATCGAGTCGAACAAGGAGAAGGCGCTGAAATTTCAACATGTGAACAATATGGCGCCATTTACGATATTTCCCGATATGTACGCAAGAACGGGCGACGAATTTTATCGGAATACCGCAGTGGAGTACGGGGAATGGATTATCGATGAGCTTGTGAAAACAAGCTCAGGCGCTTTCCAGCATGGCGGGGAATGGCATGAGCAGGTTTGGGCGGATACTATTTTTATGGTCGTCTTATTTTTTGCCAAGCTGGCCAAGATGACTGGAAATCGTAAGTATGCCGATGTAGCAGTAGAGCAATTGCTGCTCCATCTCCAGCTGCTGGAGGATAAGGAGACCGGCGTGCTGTTCCATGGCTATCATTGCGATGGGCATCATCTATCCGCTGCACGATGGACACGCGGCAACTCGTGGATCGTCGTTGGTACGCCGCTTGTCTTGCAAGAGCTTGAAGGCCTATGCGAGATTCCGGAAGAGCTGCTTGCACGGTATCGCAAATTGGTAGATGCGATCATTACGTATCAAGCAGATAATGGCTTGTGGTCCACGATAATGGATCGACCGTCCTACTATCAGGAAACCTCTGGCAGTGCGGGAATCGGATGCGGCCTTGCTATTGCGGTTCGATTGGGATTGCTTGACGACTCCTATATGGGAGCAGCGAGTCGCGTGCTTGAAGGCGTGATGGGGAAAATCAAGGAAAACGGCGAGGTTGCGGATGTTTCCGGAGGAACTCCTATTATGCAGACGATAGAAGCGTACAATGAATTGAGCTGCTATCCGACATTGTACGGACAAGGATTAACACTGATGCTGATCTCAGAATTTCTCTATGACAACTAACAATCGGTTTATACCGGAGTATTGGAACTGGTTCCCGGAAAGTCGTTACGGCCTGTTTATCCATTGGGGGCCGTATGCTCAAATTGCGAGAGGCGAGCAAGTGCTGTTCCGTGAACATATGGATCATGCCCAGTATTCCGAGCAGGCTTGCTTGTGGAACCCTGCGCAATTCGATGCCAGACTTATGGCAAACATCGCGAAGAAGGCAGGTATGAAATATGCGTGCTTCACAACGCGTCACCATGATGGCTATTGCATGTGGGATACGAAGTTTACCGACTACTCAAGTGCGCAGCAAGCCCCGAGGCGAGACTTTGTACGTGAATATGTGGATGCATTCCGTGCGGAAGGTCTGCGAATAGGCCTTTATTATTCTTGGTTAGACTGGCGTATTCCAGCCTATTTCGACGGTCCCGATGCAGATCCTGACGGATGGGAAACGATGCGAAGCTATATGCACAACCAAGTAGAAGAATTGTTGACGAACTATGGGCAAATCGATCATTTTTTCTTCGACGGCGTTTGGCCGCGTAATCACTTGGAATTGCAAAGCCAACAGCTCGTACGCAGGATGAGAGAGCTGCAGCCCCACATTCTGATCAACAATCGACTAGGTATCTCCGAAGAAGCAATGAATAGTCATGCTGACGGCGGGCAAGGCGCGGGTGGGATGGACGATATGGGAGATTTCGGAACACCGGAGCATGTCATTATCGCTGATTCGAATCGTCTATGGGAATCTTGCCAAGTGTCGACCTGGAGACTATGGGGGTATGCCAAAGGCGAACGCTGGCGTTCTTCCGATCTCTTGCTAGATATGCTATGTGAATGCGCTGAGAAGGGCGGAAACCGAGGAGGCAATCTGCTGCTGAATGTAGGCCCGCAGGCCGATGGACAGCTGCCCGCACCGTTCGTAGAGCGCGTGCTTGAGATCGGAGAATGGCTGGAGGTTCATGGCGAAGCGATTTACGGGACAGACGGCGGTGATTTGACGGAGTTCGTCACGTATGGAAGACAGACGATAAAAGATTGTTCGTTATTTCTGATCTTCCGGTTCTGGCCCGGTGAATCCCAGCTCCGGTTGGCTGATCTGAAGACACCAGTCCTTAAGGCGACGTTGATAACAACGGGGCAAGAGCTAGCCTTCACTCAGCGCGGGGAACAATTATTTATTGAGGGGCTGCCGATCGAGCGACCAACAAAGCTGTTTCCGGTTATTAAGCTGGAATTCGCGTCTCGTCCTGAAACGGGACAATGGGGCACGGAGCGGAATTGGAGCGGCGACCCGAAACGGGTTGCGGATTGGGCACGTACAAGAGGCACCTCCGTGTTTGTGGATGGCAAGCCAAGAGCATAGGGAGTGAAAAAAAGGCTAGTTGCATTCGGGTTCGAATGCAGCTAGCCTTTTTGGTATGCAATGAGGCACAGTGGGCCAGTTCCCTTACAGAATGGCTTCGATGAGTGCCAATTCCTCGCTGCTAAATGCCAATTGCTGAAGTGCAGCTACGTTTTCTTCGATTTGAGTTACACTGCTTGCTCCAATCAGCGCGGATGTTACGCGATTGCCTCTCAGTACCCATGCCAACGCCATCTGGGAAAGCGTCTGACCGCGCAGCTGCGCGAGCTCATTCAGCCTGCGGATTTTGTCCAGCTTCTCCTCTGTGATATCCTTCTGCTGCAGATTGCCGGACTTGCTTGCAGCACGGGAGCTTGCAGGAATGCCTGACAAATATTTATCTGTCAACAGCCCTTGCGCCAGCGGAGAGAAAACAACGCTTCCTGCTCCAGCCTCCTCAAGCACATCCTGCAAGCCGTCTTCGATCCAGCGATTGAGCATGGAATAGCTTGGCTGATGAACAAGCAGCGGCGTGCCGAGCTCATTGAGAATGCCAATGGCCTCCTTTGTTTGTTCGGCCGTGTAGTTGGATATGCCGATATATAAAGCTTTGCCCTGTCTGACTATGAGGTCAAGCGCAGCTAAGGTTTCTTCAAGAGGCGTATTAGGATCAGGACGGTGCGAGTAATAGATATCGACATAGTCCAGTCCCATTTTCTTCAGGCTTTGATCCAGGCTTGCAACCATATACTTTTTGGAGCCCCAATCACCGTAAGGTCCAGGCCACAGCTTATAACCCGCCTTGCTCGTAATAATCAGTTCATCCCGGTAAGGAGCAAGATCACTCTTCAGAATTCTGCCGAAGATTTCCTCCGTTGAACCTCGCGGCGTACCATACATATTAGCCAGGTCAAAGTGGGTGATACCGAGATCAAACGCGCGTCGAACCATCGCACGTCCGTTCTCATAGGAGTCGACATCCCCGAAATTATGCCACATCCCCAGAGAAATCGCCGGCAGCTTAAGACCGGATCGTCCCGTCCGGTTGTAGAGCATCGAACCGTTGTATCTTGTTTCATTTGCTGAATAAATCATTGTTTTGTTGTCTCCTCTCGCAGCGTTCGAAATTCAAATACAAGCGGCTTCCTTCAAAACTAACGTTGATTTCCTTCGGCTTCCGCTCAGCTTTGACGAAGGGGGTATCGAAACGATCGTAGTTTGTGTTAATGATCTTGCCGTCTATTCGGAAGTTTCCTTTGTAGGTTAACGCGTATTCGATATCGCACTTGTACACCAAAGTATTGTTGTGGAAACGAATGGATCTGGCGCGAATACTTTCGATAAACGAGTGGAAGCTGCCGAAGGTTGCTTGATTGCCTAATTCGCAAATCCAATAGGTTAGCAGGCCTCTCTGGATCACATCCGACGCATCCTGTGGATTTGCCTCCAGCTGTTCTTTCCCAATGAGGGCGATATACGTTCTCCCTAGCTTTCCGAATAAATAACGGCCTTCATGCACGACTTCATCGAATTTGTCATAGGGGAAGTAGGCGTGCGTGAAGTCCGCTCTCTCTTTCTCCATAAATCCTTTACGCACGTCCAGTCTGTAGATGCTGAAATGTACGTTCCTGTCTTGAGCAGAATGAGGAAGTACACCGTTGCCTACCCAATAACCTGGTGAACCATTACGCTTTACATCATGTGTAGCAGGCGCTCCAGGGTGTGTGGTAAACACCGTAACATGATTGGAAAGGGTAGCCTGCCAAACATGCTGTTGATCGCTGAATGTGCCAGGATGATGATTTTGTACCGTTGATAACATATAATCTTTGGTTTTGTACGTATACGAATTTGCCCGCTGAATCGCGGTCCCTTGATAGACAGGATTTAGAAGCCTGCTGACGCCGGGAAGCATCCCAAGCTTTCTCACCAGGGGTACATTCACCTTGCGGAAGTCGATCAAAAATCGATTGTTATGAAGCTTCCAAGCATTAAACATATCGTACGAGATATTGACGGACTCTGGATTAATGAAGCTTTCCATCGACCATAGGAACATACCGGTAGAATGAAGGTCAGTCGGATCACTAAATTCCTTCCGGATCTCTTGAAGATCAAGTCCCATAGAGTCTTTAATAATTTGGTCTCCCTGATCAAGGCCGATTCGATAGATAACCTCAGGCAGGTCATACCGATCCATTAATAGAAAATTGGCTGATATACGGGAGTAATCCAAGTCGCCCTTATGGCCGAAGCCCCACACCTTTTCACTGATGTTCAGCGTATTCTGAACGTTGGGATTTTTTTTCTGATGCTCGTAACAGCGACCGCTTGTTGCGGCGAATAGACCCTTGAATGAATGCATGCCCATATCCAGGAGCAGTAGATCCATAATCATTTTGGACTTTAATGTGATCTCCTCGTCCTGACAGAAATCGATCAGAATAGACAGCGCCGCCATATCTTCTTCGTAATATACATTCGAATGCCACTCCGTGAATCCATAGTCGAAGCGGTATCGAAGCCAAGATAGAACTCGGATTCGCGCTTTCTTCAGATGTGCCTCGCCATTGGTACGATCATTAACAAACAGCTCGGCAGGATAGAGCTGTCCCGCCAAATATTCAACGGATGCAAACAGGATTTGATGATTTTCGGACCAATAACACATGCTGTCTTCACCGGGCTCATCGATCCAGTACTTGAACCCCAGAATGGTTTTCTTGATTCGTTCTGCCGTTTGTTCAGACAACAAATCCTTATAGGCATAGATGGTTCGAATCAAAGACACCATTCGAAAATCTGCACAATCGTAGCGCAGGTCAATAAATTGGCATATTTCGATAATAGGCCCTTCATCGATAGAATGACCTAGATGCAGCTCGCGAATTGCCCTAAAGCAAGTGGGAGCTTTCTTGTTATCCATGTCTGCCCACCTCCAACATTTATGGTCAAAGAGCACCTCCCTAATGCTGCGGACGGGTTTCCTCGTTCACCTAATGGTAGAGAAGATTAGATGTAACCGCAATAAACTTATTTCAGCAATGGCATTGGTTTCAGCACGCTGAAACAAGGCTGGCTCGATAAGCACCTAAAAAAACCACAACAACATATATGGTAATTCCTAGCTTCCGAATTCTCTCTTCTATATAGTTAGGTTGTAAATGTAAGCGCTATCTTATTGGGAGAGGAAGTCATTTTATGAAACCAGGCTTATTGCAGAAAGGCATTAGTATGGTCTTAAGCTTCGCCCTCATTTTTTCGTTTATTCCATCGCTTGACATGGTGGAGGCTGCGGAGGCTGCTGGATCTGCTGCCTATTATGAGGACAATGAACGTTTCGACGATTTCCAGAACCTCGAATCGACGATTCCTAGAGGGGATCATTCGGTGGAGCCGCCCGTGGGTGGCCAGGCTGTGAATTCCAGCAATACGACGGCGAAAACCTTGAATAACTGGCGGTCGAATGCAAGCGCGGGAGTGTGGAGCATCGGCTCGGACGATGGCTCGAATGTCGGCATGTATTTTAACGGCGGCAGCACGTCGACGGCATGGCTCATAGAGTATTCGGCAAATGATGTGCTGTTCTCAGGCAAGGTCAAGCTGCACAAGAATACGCCGACCACCGTCCCGGGCAGCCCGTCCTACTTCGGCGTGGCAACACGGGTTACGGACAATAACAGCATGTATGCGCTGGCTATACGCAAGATGTCGGCGACACAATATAATTTGGTGTTGTTCAAGCGGGTTTCGGGCACGATTACAGAAATTTCGCAATCTACACCGATCCCGAATTTTGAAGCAGATCGATATTACCGGATGACCATGCAAATCACCGGAACGCCGGGGAACACGGTCTTGACTGGCTCCATCGAAGGCGGACCGACCGTAACAGCGACTGTTACGGATACAACAGGCATTCCGACAGGGTCAAGCGTAGGCTTCTTCGGAAACTCCAACATGCGGATGTATGTGGATGATGTCTATGCCATGAAGCTATTTCCCGGCACTCCGACAGGAGTTGGCATCCAGTCGGCAGTGGACAATCAAGTCAGCCTGAAGTGGTCCGGCGCAGCCGGCGCGGAGCGATATCATGTGAAGCGGGGAGCTTCTCCAGGCGGTCCATTCACAACCATTGCAACAGTGACTTCCGGCACTTATCAAGATCTGTCTGCGACCAATGGGAGCATCTATTATTATACCGTTAGCTCAGCTGCCAAAACACGGGATGGCATGTATCTTGACGGCAGCCTGTCTGCAGCCGCGGCTGCGTCTCCGCTTGCCTCCACGGCATCACCTGAAGCACCGGGCGGACTGTTCGCTGCTGTTCGCGATACGGAGGTCGGGATTACATGGGCCGAAGTACCTGATGCCGTCGGTTATAAGATTAACCGCAGCAGTATCTCGGGCGAGAGCTATGGGGTCATCGGTACGGTGGATGGCGTGACCACTAGCTATCTGGATGTGGGCTTGACTGTGCATACGGATTATTATTATACGGTATCTGCTTACAATTCTTCGGGGGACAGCTTGCTTTCTCCTGAGCTGTACGCCAGAACGGAATATCCGCCCGACGCGCCGCAAGGCTTGACGGCGATTCCTGGTCATTCGACGATTAAGCTGCAATGGCAGCCAGTCAACGATGCGGTGTCTTATACGCTGAAGAGAGCCAGCTCCTCCGGCGGCTCCTATTCTGTTATTGCGTCGGACTTAGCAACACCTGCGTATGTAGACAACAATCTTCAGAACGGCGAAACGTATTTCTATGTTGTGCAGGCGTTAAACGACAAAAACGGCAGCAGCCTGGATTCATTGGAGGCTTCGGCCAAGCCGCAAATGAGATATACAATTACAGAGACGCAAGTGACCGCAAGCGGATTTGACAGCATGTACAACGGAGATGGTACCTGGGGCAATAAACCAGCCAATACGATTGATGACAATCCCAACACAAGATGGGGCGCGAACGGAGCGGGGGCTTGGATTCAATACGACCTGGGCACGCTGTCGACGGTCGGCTATGCTGGCATCGCGTTCTACAAAGGAAACGAAAGATCGTATACCTTCGATATGGAGAGCTCTGCCGACGGCATGAACTGGAATACGATTTATACCGGGGCAAGCAGTGGCACATCGCTTCAGATGGAGACGTTCGACGTAGCGAATACGGACGCCAGATATATTCGAATTGTCGGCAAAGGGAACAGCGCGACTGTTTACAACGGATATACAGCTGTGCACTTGTATTCGCCGATAACAGGCGATCTGCTTACCGATCCAATTGGACCTGTGGATCAGCAGCCGTCCCCGAATGTTGAGTCGCGTCCAATCAAGGCGGGGCTATACAATCCGGACGGAACGCCGCATGAGCTGCCGTTACAGAATGCAACGACCGGCCAACGCATTAATGTAATGGATCATGGCGCTGTTGGAGATGGCGTCGCGGATGATCGTCCAGCTATCCAGCATGCAATCAACGCAGCACAGCCGGGCGATGAAGTGTATTTGCCGAACGGGATCTACAAGCTCATGAGCACCTATTCTGCCGATACGCACATTATGCTGAAAAGCGGAGTTAATCTGATCGGCGAGAGCCGGGAAGGCGCGATCCTGCTGTCAGACTTCGATAACCGTCTCGGTCCGGAGGATGCAAGTACCGGCCTGACCAATGCGAGCAGCAAAGTTCTGTCGGCGATGAATCTGAACAGCTTGACGATCTCGAGTTTGACTATTACATCGACATGGGACAATGAATATCCTACGGATCCCGCAATTGCCCATCCGCTGCGCGGAGGGTACAAAAATGGTATATATATCGACAAATCCACTAGCGGCAGCTCAGCTAGTGCGCCGTATAATATTGTGGTTGACAATGTTATTATCGAGAAATTCGAAAAAACAGGGGTTCGCATGGCCAAGGGGCAGCATCTTGTCGTTCGTAACTCGTTATTCCGCAGCGCTACCGATATCGGAGGCGGCGGAGCCGGCTATGGCATCGCTCTCCAAGGCGATTTCAAGGTTGACCGCTACAGCCAAGAGGAAGATTCGCAGTTCAACCTCATAGAGAACAATGTGTTCGATGGCACAAATGCGATGCGTCACGGCATCATTGTACAGGCGTATACGCATAACAACCTGGTGCAGAACAACACCTTGATCAACAACACCTATGATGCAATTGATCTGCACGGAGAAGACGAGTATTTGAACGAAGTAACCGGCAACACCGTTATCGGAACCCGCAGAGGCGCCGGCATCGCGCTTGGCAATACAGGCGGCGGCTATCCGAGCAATCATAGCGAAGCCGGACCGTACAACTATATACACAACAACACGCTGCGAAACAATGCTGAAGGCATTACAGTAGTCATTGGATCGCCGGATACGATTATTGAAAATAATCTCATCGAGATCGATCCTTCGACCTTCGTGAGAGGTCCGTACCAGCAAGCGTTGATCGGACTTCGCCTGTTGAATGCGCCAAGAACGATTGCTTCACAGAATACGATTCGGAATTTCGAAGCGACGGATGTGCCGATTGTATTGGATTACGATAACGGCGACACGAATGCCGGATTTATCGGGAATGGCAATCCACGCGACATTCAGCTGCTGGACAACAACATCTTGAACAGCATGCGAGGTATCGAAATCCGCCAAGGACATGGACATGTTGTGAAGCAGAGTGGAATTCCAGTTCTGAATACCTCCGGCAATCCCGTTTACGATGCGGTGCATTACGCCGCTGTGGATACTCGGGACCAGGCTGGAGAGCCTTTTGCAGCTTTGTTTAAGTTCGACCTGCAGAACACGCCTATTCTGGGGGCTGCATCGCTTCAGCTCAGCGGCAGGCTGACGGATGTCAATCCCGGCAGCGAGACGATTACACTCCAGGTTTACGGGATGACAAACACGGATATAAGCAGCCCTTCAGCAGCTGCGGTGGCTGATGGCGTATATCTCGGCGAATTTACGATGAGGGGCTTCAAGGAGAATACGTATAATCTGCCTTACAATGTGGACTCCTACAATATCGCTACGGATGCGCTGAAGCAATATGTGAACAGCAGGCTGGACGGCGAAGCCGTATTCCTTGTTGCCGATCCGACGGGTCAAGGTGTGCCGATCGAGCTGTACGCGGCAAACCATCCATTCGTTAACGTTCGCCCGCTGCTGAAAACGGCGGCATATGTACCGCCAGTTTATTATCCTGTTACTCCGAACGATAGCCATACACCTGTAGAGAATGGAGTGTTGTTGGATACGAAGGTCGTAAGCGTCAACGGCATAAGCATTGCCGAGGCAAAAGCGGATGACAAGGCTATAGAGGATGCAGTGCTGCGCGCGGTCAATGGGCGCATAACCCTGATTGTCGAGCCGGTGACAAATACGTCAGGCTCAAAAGTTATCGTCAATAGTGCGGCTTTGCGCAAAGCTGCCGGTGATGGACTTGTCCGCACCATGATCGTCGAGAGCGGGCTTGGAAGCTATTCGTTACCGATTACAGAAGCTCTGCTCCAGCAGCTTGGCGAGGCGAGCGAGCTAGCTATCATCATATCCAGTAACGATATAGCAGCGGAGCAAGCGAAGGCAGCTGGCTGGAAGGTGACGGCGTCTGTTGCATTTACCTTACTGGCCATCCATTCGGATGGAACAACCGTGGAGATAAATGACTTCGGGCAGTATGTTCCGCGTACCATCAAGGCGGCAAGCAGTGTGGATGATCGTACGACGGCTGTGGTTCGTGTAGAGCAGAATGGTGACGGTACGATTCGCTACACGTCGATTCCTTATGCCATCTCCGGCAATTCGATTACGATCTACAGTAGAACGAACAGCACGTATATGGTCCTGGAGAACACCGCGTCCTTCGAGGATGTGATGAAGCACTGGGCTAAGGAAGAAATCGAGCGTATGGCAGCAAGGCGCATCGTGCTTGGTATAAGCGCCACGGCGTTCAATCCGGATCAGCTGGTGACAAGAGCTGAATTTGCCGCACTCGTCACGAGGACGCTTGGATTGTCCACTGCGTCGTCCGACACAACCCCATCCTTCCAAGATATCACAGAGGAGGAGTGGTACTATGAGGCGGTGAAGACGGCTGTGGAAGCGGGGATTGTATTGGGCTACGAGGATGGTACCTTCAAGCCGAATAAAACGATAACCCGCCAAGAGATGGCGGTTATGATTAATCGCGCCATGACATTTGCCGGCTATTCGAATTCAGGCAGTCAGAGCGGCGGACAAGTATTCGCAGATGCGGATACCTTCCAGAGCTGGGCGAAGGAATCTATTATGTTATTGGGGTCCTTGGGAATCGTCAATGGTGTCGGAGAAAACGATTATGCTCCGAATGAAACGGCAACGCGTGCGCAGAGCTCGGTCATCCTGTATCGGATGTTGAAACGACTGACCTTCACCAATTAAAAGCAGGCCTATGCGCGATTAAATGCCGATCATAGAAATTCTGGAGTTGGTCTTGCTTATGGCAAGACCAACTTTTTGTTAAGGCGAAATTTGAAATGATTAAAAAACCAACACAAGACGCTATAAAACCTGCTATCCCCCTTATGGTATTCTTGTTTTGGAATGTACACGGATGAAGGACTGGAGGAATGCGGAGATGGAGGCAACACCCAATGTAGTGTTCGTTTTGGTGGATGATATGGGGTATGGCGACTTTGGCGTATTCGGCGATGGTTCGCCGCAGACGCCGATACTGGATCAATTCGTTGCAGATGGGGTATGTCTGACCCGGCATTGGTCCGCATCCGCCGTATGCGCGCCTGCCCGCGCAGCGCTTATGACCGGTCGCTATCCCCATCGCACGGGCGCCATTGATACGCTTGAAGGACGAGGGCTTGATCGTCTCTCTTTGCGAGAAACTACGATGGGAGATTGCTTCAAGGAAGCGGGCTATCGCACCGGCTTGATCGGCAAGTGGCATCTGGGTGCTGTGCATCCGGAATTTCACCCCAACGCTAGAGGGTTCGATGAGTTTGCAGGCTTTAGAGGGGGCTGGAGCGACTATTATGATTGGACATTGGATGTGAATGGAAACGTTCGTCCGTCCAATGGCCAATATTTGACGGATGTGCTGGCAGACGAGGCAATCCAGTTCATTAGAAGGCATAAGGAGGAGCCTTTTTTCCTGCACATGTGCTTTAATGCACCCCATGCCCCTTTGCAGGCGCCAGAAGAGGACATCGCTCGTTTCGCAGAAAACAAGAAGCTTAATAAAGCGCTGCGGACGTTTTATGCTATGGTCTACCGGATGGATGAGGCTTTTGGCCGTATCTTGAAGGAGCTGGAGCAACAAGGGTTAGACGGCAATACGATCGTCGTATTTACAAGCGATAACGGTCCGCAATTCGGCGGAATCGGAGATCAATGTCTGGATCGGTATAATGCGAATTTGCGAGACTCCAAGTGCAGCGTCTATGAAGGGGGCATTCGTGTGCCTGCGATCGTGAGATGGCCGGGGGTTGTAACGGGTGGACGCATGGAGGACGCTCCCGTTCATTTCACCGATTGGCTGCCCACTCTGCTGTCAGCAGCTGGACTCGATCCAGCGGAACCCAAGTTACCGTTGGATGGAAGAAATGTGTGGCCCGTACTTTGCGGCGAAGATGACAGGCTTCGCTCGGATCTTGAGGAGCGTCCGCAATTCTGGCAATGGAACCGCTATACACCAGAGATTACATCGAACTCTGCCGTCAAGCAAGGGGATTGGAAGCTGGTGCGGCCGGCGATTCCAGAAACGATGGTTGTAGCCGCTGAGGATCTCGAGATGGATAAATGGATCAAGCGGCACCCGGAGCGGTTCAGCGATATTGTTCGCGATCCGGAGCCTGCTCGTTTCGTGCCGGACGCGCCGCAGCCGCAGCTGTTCAACCTCACGGAAGATCCATCGGAAGCTGTTGACTTGTCGGAGCAGCATCCGGAACGGACGAAGAGCATGCTTCAATCGCTTGAAGCATGGTTTGTTGAGGTGGAGGAGGAGCGAAGAGAGGTGAGTAAACGATGCTGATTTATCATAATCCGCTTGCTGCCCCGGAGGATGTGGCGGACTTTATAATGGAAGGCCAGGCTGCAGTCACATTCCCGCTCGGCCGTATGCGGCTGGAGAACCTCTTGGACCCGGGTGAGGGGCAACGCTCGAATTTCGTTTACTGGTGTCCGGTGGAATTTCCTTCGCAGATTGCTATTGAGTGGGAGTTTCGCCCGATTCGGGAGCCGGGGCTATGTATGATGTTTTTCGCAGCGGCGGGGCGTGACGGACGGTCAATGTTTGATCCGGAGCTCCTCCCGCGCACCGGTGAGTATGCCGGGTATCATCATGGAGAAATCGACACGATGCATTTGTCCTACTTCCGAAGACGGTATCCGGAGGAGCGTGCGTTCCATACGGTCAACCTGCGCAAGAGCTACGGATTCCATCTCGTTGCCCAAGGGGCCGATCCCATTCCGGATGCGGACGATACAGACCGATTCTACAAGCTGCGACTGACCAGCAAGGATGGACGGATTACCTTTGCCGTGGACAACCTGACGGTACTCGAATGGCAGGATGACGGAGCAGCCTTTGGACCTCTGCTTGGAGCAGGGCGTATCGGCTTCCGCCAAATGAGCCCGCTCATAGCGGAATATGCGCATTTGCGGGTGTATGATTTGACGGATATGTAATGCGACAGCTGCAGGAAGGAGAGATAAGCATGGAGCGAAGCGATCAGGAAAAGAGGATATTTGTTGCTCCTTACGGCAGGGACGACTCACCCGGTACGGAGGATAGACCGTTCGCTACATGGGTACGCGCACAAGCGGAAGTCCGGAGAGTGAAGAAGGACAATATGGGGAAGCCCATCACAGTGATGCTGCGGGAAGGGACTTATTATTTGAAGGAGCCTCTGACGTTTCGTCCAGAAGACTCCGGCAGCTCCTCTGCGCCGATCCAATATCGTTCTTACCCGGGCGAGAAGGTCGTCATTAGCGGCGGCTGTCACATTGGATCACGCTGGCATCCCTATAAGGATGGAATCTGGGTCGCCGAATTGCCACAATGGCAAGGAAGGCTAGAGCAGATCGACGGATTGTTCATTGACGGCAGCAGGCAGGTTCGGGCACGATATCCGAATGTGGACGCCGATCAACCGCTAATGGACGGACCTGGATACCTGCAAGCGGCAGGGGGGACGAATCTGAGGCCTGATCGTGAATTGGCGTTCGACCCGGCGACCTTCACGGACAAATCATGGGACAATCCAACAACCGGAATTATACATGCTTTCCAAAGCCACTATTGGGGGAATATGCAATATCGTTTGGCTGATGTCGATAGGGAGAATCACGTGCTGCATTTGGGCGAAGGCGGATTTCAATTGCAGCGGAGCCATGGGATCAGCCATCGCTCCCGTTATTATATCGATAATATTTTCGAAGAGCTGGATGCTCCGGGAGTATGGTATTGGGACGGAGATCAAGGGAAGCTGTACTGCTTCCCGCATGAAGGGATAGACCTGAACCAGTCGCTGGTCGTGACGACTTTCCTGAAACAGCTGATAACATTTTGCGGGTCGCCGGCCTTGCCCGTTTCCGGGATTAAGCTGAGCGGACTGCAATTCGCTCACACAGGGACAACATTTATGGAGCCTTATGAAGATTTGGCGAGAGGCGATTGGGCTATACATCGCGGCGGCGCGGTGTATTTCGAGGGAGCGGAGGATTGTGGACTTGAGGACTGCTTCTTTGATGCAGTCGGTGGCAACGCGGTGTTTATAAGCGGGTATAATCGCAGAATATCTGTTGAGGGCTGCTCCTTCGAAGCGGCAGGCGAAAGCGCAGTTTGTGTGGTTGGCAGGCCGGAGTCGGTACGGATGTATCAGACTTGGGAGATGATGGAGGGAGGTCAACGGCCCGCTTATGACGATCTCCCGGGACCTCGAACTCCGGATTATCCGGCGGATTGTATAATTGGCAACAATATCATTAGGAATATTGGCATATATGGCAAACAAACGGCGGGTGTGTTTATCTCCATGAGCCGAAGAATTACAGTCAGCCGCAATTCCATCTATGAGGTTCCCCGCGCGGCAATTTGTATCAACGACGGCACATGGGGAGGCCATCGGATAGAATTTAACGATATCTGGGAAACGGTGAGGGAGACCGGCGAGCATGGACCGTTTAATTCGTGGGGGCGGGAGCGTCAATGGGGCGACCAAGCACAGACGGATCGTGATGGCGGCATAGAGATGAACAAGGCTGCCGTCTTTCTTGATGCGTTGGAGCCGAACGTTATATGTTACAACCGAATTCGCAATATGCGCAAGAGTGTGAGCGCGGGCAACTGGACAATCGACCTGGACGACGGCTCCTCCTATTATCATATCTACGGCAATCTTTGCCTGGGATCGACCTTGAAGCTGCGAGACGGCTATTACCGGAGAGTGGAGAACAACATCTTCATCAGCCCTATTCCGCTTGGCTGGCATGTGTGGCCGAAGGATAGCGGAGATGTGTTCGTACGCAATATTGTTGTCGTTGCCGGCTGTCGACCGGGAGAAGCGGAGCCAACCGAAGAGATATTCGGCCCGGTCCGGATGCCCGAGCATCCGTGGGGGCAAGAGACGGATTGGAATCTGTACTGGAATGCGAATACGCAGCAATTCCTCGTTAAGGAACGAGCGCCAGGCCGGAGCTACAACTGGGAAGAATGGCTTGCGCTCGGCTACGATACGCATTCCCGGGTGGCCAACCCGCTGTTCGTCGATGCTGAGCGGGGCGACTTCCGGCTCCAGCCGGACTCCACAGCGCTGGACATTGGATTTGTGCCGTTACCGCTAGACCAGATTGGTCATACACAAACCCGAATCGTGCCTCCAGGTGAGACATTTGCGGGTGCCGTAGATATATCCATCTTGCCGGATGAGCGGGGCGGTGAAGTATGGTATACCCTCGACGGCAGTAGGCCGGAGGCTGGCGGTACAACCTCCTGCCTCTGCCGTGGACGGCTTCAATTGACGCAAACAACGACTGTTAGGGCGATTACGGTATGCGATGGCCTTGTCCGCGGATATGAACGAATCGCCGAGTTTACCAGAGCCGATTCCGTATCGCATCCCAGTTGGCTGAAGGCGCTCATACGCAATGAGGCAATGATGCTGGCGTCTTCATCACCTGAGACGACCGCAGCATCGCTACGGTTTATGGGGGCGGCATACACCGACATTTCCGACGGAGATCTGGTTGATGCGCTTGGCGGACATGACGAGGGGGTGCTGTTTACGGATGTGCCTGACGATTCGGATGCATATCGGGCGGGACTTCGTTCGTCCGATGTTCTCGTGCGCTGGAACGAGGAGCCGATTCGGGCGACGGAGGACTTGATTATGCAGAGAAAAGTAAACGGCGGACAGCCGGTTCGGATACAAATATTGCGAGGATATCAAATGTTGAATCTTTTAATCGCAGCGCACCGTGTAGCCATCCCCAAAGGATAGGCGCGGAAGCGCTGCTTTTTTGTGAAATTCAGGGAAGTAGTTGACGCGATTCGCTAACAATACGAATTTTATCGAATAAGGAGTTAATGACGGAGAAGCTGTCGAACAGTCAATTCAGCCACGGAAACATCTTAAAAAATGTGCACATCAATCTAAAAAATTTTCCATATTCCGTATGATACGATTTGTATAGGATATCGTTCAGCTTCCAGGAATCCACATAACTATCCTGTTTGATCTCGTTTATTCACGAACAAATAGGAGGTGAGGTTGATAAATTCTAATTGAAAGCGCTTGCTATACAATGTTTTGAAAAGAAGTTGTTGTTTGTAAAAAATAATGTTGGTAATCCAGGAGGGATAAAGATTGAAGAAAGTTATGGCAATCGCGCTTGCTGCGCTGTTGGTGGCCTCGACACCAAATCTGGTTACAGGAGTTCCAATAGCGCATGCTGCTGCAGAGGAGTCATTCATTCAAACCTACAAAATCTTTCCAACCGCAGACACTTATGTTCGGGATGGAGCTTACGAGAATGACAGCTATGGAGCCGAAGCCGAGCTGTTGGTCGGCAACGGACGAGAATCTTATTTGCAATTTGACTTGTCAGAGATCGACCCTGAGCAAGTGAACTTGATTTCTGCCAACCTCAATTTGTACAAAACAGATAAAAATACGAACACGATAGGCGTAAATCTGGTTCCGTCTGATAACTGGAATAATTCGATTACGTATGCAACAAAACCGGAGGTTGGCGATTCGTTAACGTCCTTGCCCGTCGGCGGACAGTTCACATTAAAGCAGCTCGACCTCCCGACAGAATCGATCGCAGCCGAAGCGAGCACGGATGGCAAGCTTTCGCTGCGATTGGAGCGAATCGGCGGACAATATCCTAGCGGCTTCGCAACATCGAGAGCCGCTGATGAATCGCAAAGACCGTACCTGGAAGTGACGGCGCTAAGCAACGAAGGGATCGTTGAGGCTGATAAGATGGAGCTCATGCAGCTGAACGGGAAGCAGGCAAAAATTGATCTGCAGCTTCCTCTGCTTGGAACATATGGCTCAACGATTTCCTGGTCTTCGGACAAACCCGACGTGTTGGAGAATTCTGGTGTCGTACATCGACCTGAGGCAGGAACCGGGAATGTTGATGTTACCTTGACGGCGAACGTACAGTATCGGAATGCCGTAAGTCAAGTGCAGCTGATCGTAACGGTGATGCAGCAAGTGTCTGCAGAAACATTGACTCTCTACCCTGAAGTCGATACGTATGTGCGCGACGGTGCAGCTTACGCCAATGTGAGTAACGGAGCATCGGATGAGATTGTCGTCGGAAACGGCAGGGAAATGTATATGAGATTCAACCTTGAGCCGTTGAGAGCTGTGAACGAAGAGATGATCATGGTAGATGCGGTACTGAATCTCTACAAGAAAGACACGAATTCGAATACGCTCGTGGTTACGGAAGTGGAGGATGACAGCTGGGATGGATCAATTACTTGGAATACCAAGCCGTCCTTCGGGGATGAAGTGGCTACCTTTAACGTTAAGGGCTCGAACGTATTTGTAAACGTTAGCTTGATCGACCAGGTTAAGGCGGAATTGAATGATGACAACGGTCAGATGTCCATTCGGTTCGAACGGTTGCCGGCCAAATATCCGAGCGGCTTCCATTCAACAAGAAGCGAGCTTGATAAGCGTCCTTACCTTCAGGTAACGGCGATGACGCACGAAGCCGTTATGGATGCGGCAGCGGAAGAAGTGTTATATAACCGCGCAACGACGGTCTACACGGATTTCGATTTGCCCACAACAGGAAAGTATGGCGCGACAATTTCGTGGAGCTCCAGCCGTCCAGACGTGATCGCCAACGACGGAACGGTAACGCGTCCGACGGACGGCGATGTACAAGTGACTTTGACAGCGACAATTAATTCCGGTTCGGCTAGCAGGGACTATCAAATGGTTTACCTCGTTCCACAAATGAAAGAGATCATACCTGCGCATCCTCAAGCTTATGTACAAGATTCAGAGAAGGGTGCTGTTCAAAACAAGATTGATACTCAGAATTGGGCGGCTCAGTCCTATCAAAAGCTGCTGTCAGAAATTGATTCGTTAGTGAATAAAACGCAAACGGATCCGGATTATGTGACATCAAGAATGTCCATGTACTGGAAGGAAGGAGAGCGTTATACACAAGGCTATCTCAAAAGCCAGATGTTTGATTATGGCGAGGGAAATGCGCCTGTGCCGACCGTTCGTTTGCCGGGTATGCGCATCTGGAACGAGTACGCGAATGTTCCTTTCGCTGATCGTCTCGAATACAGTGAAGACGGATCGATGTTAGGCGTAGAAAAAAATGTGGGAAATGCGGAGCAAGTGCTCATTCCCTACAAGGAAACCGGACATTTGATCTGGCAGAATAATGCGGAAATCCTTCAGTACGCTCAAAAAGCAGCCTTTATCTACTGGCTCACAAATGACGAGAAATACGCTAAGTTTGCAGCAGATATTTATTGGCAATGGCTGCTCGGAACGTACTACATGAATCCGCCGCTTGATCCGGAGAAGTCGCTGGGAGGCCCCGGTGGTTACGAGCCTGGCGGAATTAGCGGTTATTACGATTATGAAGTGATCCATGATTCCTTGGGTCGCGAAGCTGCGCTGACATACGACTTCCTATACGATTATCTAATCGAGCACGTCGATGAATATGTCAATGAGAATATCGCTCATGATGAAGTTGTCCTGGAGAAGGATGTCACGAAGCTGTCGGGCATTGTCTTCAAGCGGTTTATCGACATCGGTTTTGTCCGCGGCGCGAAGTCCTCGAACTGGAATGTAAATGGCTGGAACACTATTCTTCCAATCATCCTGTCGCTGGAAAGCAATGATTATTATTCGGATTTCAAAGGGAAAGAACATTATCTGCAATATTACACGACTTATTCGACCCAATATCACGACGCAGTTCCTGACATTATGAAGGATTACAATCCTGTTACCGGCTTATGGCCTGAGTCTCCGGGGTATGCGTTCGGAACGATCGCCACCATCCTGAATCATTCGCTTCCCGTTTACAAGCAAGGCGTAGATATTGTCGCCATTAATGAGATTGTAGAGAAGGCGGCAACGGCGCCATTGTCATGGCTGGATCCTCGAGGTCTCATCATTCGGCTGGGTGACGGCGGGGGCGGACTGCTGGATTATAACATCTTTGAGCAACTTGCAACCTATTACCAGTGGACTGGAAATCAAGCCAAACAGGATGAAATGACATCCATTATTCAAGCGGGCATTGAAGCGGGTTTCTATACTCGTGATAAAGGAAACTTGTACAACATTATATTCAACGTCGACGAGCTGACGCCAGCGGCAACGCTTCCTTGGAGTCGCACCGCTTATTCGGAATTTCATCGGCATGTATTGATGAAAAATTTGAATGATACGGAGAACGGTCTGATGGCGACCCTATCTGGCGGCGTAAGCGGCGGACACCTCCATGAGAACGGCCTTTCCATGCAGCTTTACGGCAAAGGATGGGCGCTTGGTCCCAATACGCATTCATATGAATCCTATTGGAGCGAAGACTATGCGATTACAAGACGCCCCGCAGGCTCCAATACGATTGTTCCCGGTTATGCCCACGGGCCTGTGACGGTAAATGCGATAGAACCTGCCCCGGCGCCAGGCGAGCTGACGAATGCAAATGCGATCTCGGATTACGTGCAATTCTCGGACTTGAGTGCCAGCGAGAAAAGACGTCAGGTGAGCATCATTCGAACGTCGCCTACGACCGGCTATTATGTGGATGTGTTCCGATCGGATCAGATTGACAACGATTACATCTACCATAATCTAGGTGATGAGATGGTCGTCATGGACGATGCGGGGCAACCGCTGGCATTAACGCCTGACGACAATTTTACGGGCTACGGCCAATATGAGTTTTTTGAAAATCCGGAAAAGATCGACTACACGGGCGATTTCAACGTGGAATGGACGATAAACCGTACCGAGCCGGATCTTAAGATGGCCATGTGGATGAAAGGGCAAGAGAACAGAACGATCTATGCAGTGGACAGCTACAAGTCCTCCAGATCTAGTTACAGCGCGCCGGAAGGTATCGGCTTTGATCCAACGCCGACCGTCATTGTCAGGCAGAATGCCAACAATGCATGGACTGCGCCGTTTGTTGCCGTATTCGAGCCGTTCGAAGGTGATAACAAGTCGATCGAACGTATCTCGGATTTCGGCACATCAGGCAATTTTGCTGGCGTTCAGGTAGAAAGCAAGCCGCTCAGCGAGGAGCTCGAGGGGCGCAAGGAATATATTCTGAGCGCTTCTGATAACGAGACCTATTCGCCGAATGACATGATCGATTTCAAGGCGATGTATGGTGTTGCTTCGATAAACGACACAGGTTTCCAGTACCTTTATCTTGGTCAAGGCCAGTTGATTCGATATGGCGACTTCGCCTTGTCGGCCGATGTGCCTGTAGCGGCAAGTCTGGAGCCGAAGGAAGAAGGTTACGTTTATTCTTCCACAGGAGCGGTTGCTGTAACATTGCCTTACGACGTAGCAGCGGATGCCGCCACTGTTAAGTTGTCTTATGAGGTGAACGGTCAGTGGACAGACGCTTCGCAAATGGTTGTGGATGAAGCAGCTCACACGATATCAGCTCTTGTGCCGGCAGGCTACGATGTGCTGCTGAGAGTGGAAGCTGAGGTAACGGAGCAGCCAGGCGAGCACTGGGCAGCGGCAACCGTAAGCGGACCTGCAACAGCCCATGCCGGTCAATCGGTGACGTTGAATGTCGGCGTCGATCAAGTTGAGCAAGGCTTCAACGCGATGGATGTCATCGTACAATATGATCCGTCCAAGCTCGAATTCGAAATGACGACTGGAGAAAACGGCGTGATGGAGCTGGCGGAAGAGGCTGTTAGCTCTACACGAGACAATTTCCACATTATCGCAACGGCCGTTAGGCCGACCGAGGGTCAAATCCGCATCATCGCAATCGGTGCTGGGGAGAACGGTCTGGTTACGAATAGCGGCGCTCTGTTTGAGCTTAACGGCAGGATTAAGGCCGATGCACCGCTTGGCCATGCATTGACCTCTCTTGCAGGGTTCGAGGTGTCTCGTGATGGAACGGCAGGGATGATCCATATAGCCGGAGCTTATCATTCGACTACAATTGGCCAGACACCGGTTAATACAGATAAGTCAGCCCTGGAGCAAGCGATCGCAACCGCGCAGGCTCTGCTGAGCAAGGCGGTAGAAGGAGACAAGATCGGTCAATACGCGGTTGGCTCCAAAGCGATTCTGCAGACAGCAATTGGGACGGCGAATGCTGTGCTGGGTAATAACTATGCGACTCAGGCGCAGGTCGATGCGGCTACAGGAGCGCTTCATGCGGCGAACCAGCAATTCCGGACGACGTTCATCAGTCTGGTTGAGGGTCAAACGCAGATCACAATTCGCGATTTGTCGATCATTGCCAAGTACTTTGGGGCAACCTCTCAGGATCCGAACTGGAACGATATCGTCAAGGCGGATCTGTTCGGCGAAGGAGAGATCAACATTCGGGTGCTTGCCGCAATTGCTCAGATGATCTTAACGGATTGGGGTATGTCGCAATAATGGAATCAAGTCATACTAAACAGGAGGCAGGAGTGTATGCTCCTTCCTCCTCCCTTATGAATGGAAGGAGTGCAGGCATGATCAAATCTAGAACATTGATATTGCTTCTGTTATCCGCTTTTCTAATCATGTCGCTATGTATACCCATGAAGCTGTTCGCGGCCAATAACCCCGTAATAAGTTTGAGTGCAACAAGCGAGGATACGGAGATTACGCTTGAAGTACAAGGAGAACAATTAAAGGATTTGTACGCTTATGAATTCAAGCTGTCTTTCGATCCGATGGTTTTACGGTTTCTTAAAGCCGATAGTCCTCTGGCTGGCTTTACGGTCGAGCCGATTGTGAAAGATGGAAGCATCTTGTTCGCTCATTCAAAGGTCGGGAAAGTAAAAGGTACCAATGGCGCGGCCATATTGGGAAGATTTACGTTTGAAGTTCTATCAGACGGTCCGCCATTACTTAAAGTGCGAGACATCAGGCTGGTTGATTCCGCACTAGAGATGGTGGAATTGCAAGGTGAGGTTGATCTGAAGTCGGCTGCGAGATTTAGTGATATATCAGGGCATTGGGCGCAAGCAACGATCTTGAAAGCGTCCGAGCAAGGCTGGATCTCAGGGTATACGGATGGTTCATTCCGCCCTCAGCAGCAGGTAACGCGAGCTGAATTTGTTGCGATGCTCGTCCGTGCCCTGCAGGTTCCATCTGCTCCTGAAACAAAGCTGGCTTTCACTGACGCGGGCAGCATTCCCCGTTGGGCGAGCGGCTATATCGCCGCGGCCGTACATGCGGGAATGATTGAAGGCTACGCTGACGGGACGTTCCGAGCGGGTCAGTATATTAATCGGGCCGAGATGACAGCGATCCTTGTTCGCTCGCAAGGTATCGTACCTAAGCCCGGTGATCAACCAACCTTTATGGACACTGTAGATATTCCGTTATGGGCGCAGCCTTATATCGCCGCTGGGGCCGAGCGCGGCTGGATCAAGGGCGTCGGTCATAATCAATTTGCTCCGCTGCGGAATGCGACACGAGCGGAAGCGGCGCATCTGATATTGGCGCTTCTTGTTTAAGTGAACGAAATTCAGATGGAGACATACCGGTTTTTTTGCGGAACATCTTGTAGAACGAAGAGGCGTCATAATAGCCTAGATGGGCTGCCATCGCCGCTATTGTCAGGTCGGTCTGTCGAAGCAGCTCCGAAGCAGCATGAATGCGCAGTTGATGCTGATATTCTGTTGGAGTCATGCCGGTGGACTCTTTAAATAAGGTTAATGCATAGTTGGGAGAACGATTGATGATTGCTGCAAGCTTATCTAGCTGAAGAGGCTCACGGAAATGTTGTACGATGTGCTGCTCTAATACAGACGCATGCTGCTGCTTGCGTCTTTGCATTGGCGGAGCTGTTAGCTCGCGTTGAAGATGACCGAGAATCTCCAATAGGACTCCCGTGCAAATTTGTTCATAATATTCTCTTCTTTCTACAAACTGCTTGTACAACAAGTAGAAGCGATCCCGAAAAAATTCAAAGGCTCGTACGCGCTGCTGGCTAGGCGCTGCATGATCGACGAGCGATAAACCGACATCTGTTGGAGCGTGAAAATATATGGCTATTTTCTGATGCAGCTGCTCCGGTGCGTTGAAGGCTTCTCGATAGGTGCCGGGAGGAATGAGCATGATATCGCCTTTGTGTGCGGTATAGATGTGTCCATCGAGCTTATAGATGAGATGACCCTCTGTTACGAGAACAATGATGTGATTATATACATGAACGCCAGGATTATGCCAATCGGGGATATGATCATCAAAATGAGCGCTAATAAACGATATCAACGAAAATACCTCCAAAAAATTTGTATTTATTAGATACCTATAATCGTAGTTTATTACATGGATAAAGTAAAACCAAATTCATTATAATCGAAGTGAGGTGATGATAATGAACAACAAAACCAAACCGAATATTTTGTTTATCATGTCGGATGATCATGCTGCACATGCTATGAGCTGTTACGGAAGCCGTATCAATAAAACACCGAATATTGACCGAATCGCGGATGAAGGGATGAGATTCGACAATTGCTTCTGTACGAACTCGATCTGCTCGCCCAGCCGTGCGGCTATTCTAACCGGGAAATATAATCATCTGAACGGTGTCAAGACGATCGATGATGCGTTGGATGGGCGCCAGATGACATTTCCCAAGCTGCTGCAGGCCGATGGTTATCAGACGGCTATGATTGGAAAGTGGCATCTCGGACATGGCGGAGATGCAGATCCGACTGGCTTCGACTATTGGACGGTCGTGCCGGGGCAGGGAGAATATCATGACCCCATGTTTATTGATGAGCAAGGAGAAAGGCGCGTTAAAGGATACGCTACGGATATCATAACGGATTTCACTTTGGATTGGCTGGACAAACGGGATAAGGATCGTCCCTTTATGGTGATGTGTCATCATAAGGCACCTCATCGCCCGTGGCAGCCGGATGAAAAGCATGCTCATCTCTATGAAGATGAGGACATCCCGGAGCCTGAAACCTTCTATGATGATTATTCGACCAGAAGCCAAGCCGCTGTCGAGGCGCGGATGCGCATCGATCGTGATCTGGATGACCAAATTGATTTGAAGGGATCGCCGCCAGAAGGCTTGTCTCCAATCGAGCAGAAGAAGTGGCGCTACCAGCGTTACATGAAGGATTATTTGCGGTGCGTAGCATCTATCGACGATAACGTAGGACGTGTATTAGACTATCTGGACCAGGAAGGTCTTGCCGAAGATACCATCGTCATCTATACGTCCGATCAAGGATTTTTCTTAGGCGATCATGGTTGGTATGACAAGCGGTTCATGTATGAAGAGTCGCTACGTATGCCGTTCGTGGTACGATACCCTCGACAAATCTCGCCGGGGTCAGTGACCAGCTTAATGGCACTTAACGTGGATTTCCCTGTTACCTTTCTTGATTATGCGGGAGTTGATATTCCTGAGGACATGCAGGGGCATAGTCTGCGTCCCGTCTTTGCCGGCGAGGAGCCGGCTGGGTGGAGAACTTCGATGTACTATCGATACTGGATGCATCTGGACGAATTCCATAATGTATATTCCCACTATGGCATCAGAACGGAGCGCTACAAGCTGATTTATTATTACGCCGAAGCATTGGGAAGCTCAGGTTCCATCGAGGAGAAGCGTCCGCCGGAGTGGGAGCTCTTCGATCTGGAGCAGGACCCTTATGAGCTGAATAACGTTTATAGCAATCCCGCTTATGCGGAGCGAGTGCCTGCTCTCAAGCAGGAAATGAGAAGGCTTCAGCTGGAGGTTCTCGATGAGCCGGTAGAAGAAGTAGGTTAATGTTCAAGACGTTCCGCTTTATACAGTGAGAGGATTGAGATGAGTGAATACAGGTCAGCATTGGTTTAACGAGGCTCGTTATTGCTTAATGTCGGTCCAAGAGCGGACGGCACGATTCCTGAGCAGTCCTCTGCTATTCTTGTGGAAGTAGGCGAATGGTTGAGCAAAAACGGAGAGTTTCTGTCGCATTCAACCAGGTCGCCGTTTACATGGAGTCTACATGGGCATTACACGACCAAAGGGAATGTCGAAACAGGCGAGAAGGTACTGTGGGAGCAGGCGAATGCCAAGCTCTATCTGCGCAATCTCCCAACTGAGATTCAAGACAAGCTATGCTTAACGATCGCCATTGAAGTAGAAGGTACTCCTAAGCCTATTCGAAAGCAGACAAGCTTCTGGATACCGGGGTACGAAGTGTAGCTGGACGTAAGTCATCGAGCGCCCCATGACCTTTTGGTTGTGGGGCAATGCTTATTTGGCGAGGAGGATAACTATGGAGAAAGTTTGGTTTAACAATTGTTTGAATATCATTGAGACTGATGAGGGCTGGTTGCCGGTTCGTTTTTCACCACATCAACTTGAGATGTTCGCGCAGCATGACATTTTTCGGATCCGATCGTTATGTACGGCTGGCATTACATTGGACTTCTATACGGATGCTTCCTTTGTACAGTTTAATTATGTCGTAAAAGAGTGGATACGAGATTATTTGGCTTTTGATATTTACATAGATGGAATCTACGTGGACCAAGTATATATGGAGCGACTCTCTAAAGGAGAGCATACCTTTCGGTATGAGCTGTCGCAACTAAACGGCAGTAATCGTGAACGCAGGATGACCATTTATTTGCCTCATAATGTACAACTAACACTCCATCCATTCGAGCTGCCACCCGAAGCGATGATTCGTCCTGCTGAGTCCTTTGAGAAGACGCTTCTTTGTCTCGGAGATTCGATCACACAGGGAATGGATGCCGTTAACCCATCCCTCAGTTACCCTTCTCTGCTTGCGCATCAATTGAACATGAGGCTGATCAACCAAGGCGTAGGCGGTCATATCTTTGATGAATCAACTATGGATCCGAATGTGCCCCTAAAGCCAGATTTGATTACGATTGCGTACGGGACCAATGATTGGAATCGCTACCAGCGACTTAATGAGCTGGAGCAGGCATGCGAAGCCTATCTTCTCAAGCTTAATGATATGTTTCCAGGTATACCTAAATTCGTTATCACTCCGATTTGGCGTGTGGATGGGGGCGAAGCGCGCCAGACGGGAACCTTTGAGGAAGTATGTACGTCGATCAGTGAGATTGCTGGCCGGATTCCGGATACAATTGTTATTAACGGTTTGGAGCTAGTGCCACATCTTCCTGCTATGTATGCCGATCTCGTGCATCCGAATAATGAAGGTTTCGCCCATATGGCGATGAACCTTGCTGCAAGAATCCGAAAAGGATGACATCCACAGAAAAGAATGGAGAATGACAAATGAATAATCCTATTTATGAAAGACTGACAGAAGCGCCTGTCAACGGCGGCTTCCGCATGGAAGGTTATTATGTATGGTGCGGCTCCGTCGTCCGGGGAGAAGATGGCAACTATCATATGTTTGCCTCGCGTTGGAGGGAAGAGCTGGGGTTTCATCCTCATTGGTTGTTTAATTCGGAAATTGTTCGCGCGGTTAGCGAGACGCCGGAAGGGCCTTATCAATTCGCAGAGGTTGTGCTGCCTCGTCGTGAACGGCATTTCTTTGATGCGTTGAATCAACATAATCCCCAAATCTACTATTGGAACAATACCTATTATTTGTTTTATATGGGCACAACCTATGGGGGACCGATTCCGGAGGCGAATAATCAGGTTCCTTCCGAGAGGGCCGCAGAGGTGTGGAATCGGAAACGAATCGGACTTGCCACGGCCACATCCGTGTTCGGTCCTTGGACGCGAAGAGAATCGCCGCTGCTAGAGCCCAGAGAGCCCGGCAATTGGGACTGCACGAATACAACTAATCCGTCCGCCGCGATCTTGCCGGATGGCACGACCTACCTTATCTATAAATCCAGGGAGTACTACGGCTCCACATTGCGATTGGGGGTTGCAAGAGCGCCGAGGCCCGAAGGGCCTTATGAACGTTTGCGGGCCGAGCCGATCTTTCAATTCGAGAATGCTGACTATCATGTAGAGGATCCGTTTCTTTGGTATGAGGGGGGCAAATTCCATTTGCTCATAAAGGACGATTTTAAAAACGATTGCGGCGGCTTGACTGGAGAATGGGGAGCGGGGGTTTATGCGACAAGCGAGGATTGTCTGGAATGGGTCATTCATCCAGAGCCAAAAGCCTATAGCCGTACAGTTCGTTGGAATGACGGCAAGGAGACGGTTCAATGCAACATGGAGAGGCCATTCTTGCTGTTTCAAGAGGGACAGCCCACACATCTGTTTACAGCTACCG
Organism: Paenibacillus sp. strain BS8-2; assembly: GCF_054483835.1. NCBI lineage: Bacteria > Bacillati > Bacillota > Bacilli > Caryophanales > Paenibacillaceae > Paenibacillus > Paenibacillus sp. strain BS8-2. Next base: position 5,447,659 of record NZ_CM137010.1, on the reverse strand, counting down.
GCAGCGGGGATGCGCCGTGGCAGTTCACCGCCACATGGAACATGGTTATTCCGCTAAAGAAGGACACGGCGGAATCTGCGGATTAGATCCTTGAGCTTTCTGTAAAAAAGGATTTCCTTGCTCCCATTGGATCGTTTAAGGTATAGGAGAGACTACCACAGATCGTGAGGGATGGGCATGCTCCGTGTGCAGGAATGGTGGAATAGCGTATTTTTTCGATTCTCGGCGGCATTTATTCTAGTGGGACTAATCCCGCTTATTACACTCAGCTTGTTTTCGATGCAATCGTTTACGAACCACACTCAGCAATATACGGTAAAACATTTGTCCCAGCTCATTAAATATACGAGCTACAATGTGGATAATGCGCTTAATCAGTATAGGGAAATATCCAAACTCATGTATTACAACTTTAATAATGATACGTTCGGGGGCTCGGTTGAAGCCGCCTATGGTGAGAATCCGATCGAACGCAGTCAACAGGTCCCGATCCAGGATTTGTTGAAAACGGTATTAAGAAGCGATCCGTATATCAAATCGGCGTATTTCGTTCGGCATTCGGATGGGATGCTGTTCTATGAATCGTTAATCGGAACTGCGTTCTATGAATCTCGTTTGCCTATAGACGCGTGGATGGACATGTTTGTGGAGGACGAGACGAAGCTGGCAATTTCTTTGCCGCATAAGATGGACTATTTCCAGAACGAGGGTCGTATGGTGCTGACCTTCGGAAGAACCTGGTTTGACATTTCAGCGCCAATCTCACCGGAACGCAAAGCGATAGGCGCCTTGTTTTTTGATGTAGATATCCGCGTGTTTGAAGATTTATTGAGCGAGCTTAAGCTCACGCTCCAAGAAGAGGACGAGCTGTATGTGACGGACCGGGAAAGCAACGTCTACTACAGTAATAATCCGGAACGATTGGGCACTCTGTACGAGAAACCGCTGACGACGGACCAGCATTCCATTATGTTCAACGAAACGCTGGCATCGCTGAATGGAAGTATCAATTTGAACATTTCCAAAGTAGGTCTATACGAGCATTTGATGACGATGCGCTCCGCGGTGTTCGTAGCGATGATCGTTTGTATTTGTATTATGCTCGTCATGGGCATATGGTTTTCCAGGCATTTGTCCTCTCCTATCAAAATGGTTATTCGCCAGATGATGATTGTGGAATCGGGCAATCTGGAGGTGCGTATTGACTCCTATGGGAAGGATGAAATCGGCAGATTGGCGCGCGGCTTCAATCGAATGGCCGAACGATTAAATTTGTTCATCAGGGAGGCCTATGTAGCAGAGCTTGGGCGCAAGCAAGCGGAACTGAACGCACTGAAAAGTCAGATCAGACCCCATTATTTGTACAACACGCTGGAAGTCATACGGATGAATGCCGTTCATAATGACGATCCCGAGGTGGCCGACATGATCTACTCATTGTCGAGTCAGCTGAAATATGTCATTAATTATGGAGAAGACTGGGTGCCTTTACAACGAGAGCTGGAGCATCTGCAGCATTACTTCCATATCATCAAAGTGAGCTACGAGGACAGAATTGAGTTGCTAGTGGAAGTGACTGATTTGCAGCAATTCGAGTGCCAGGTGCTGAAGCTCATCCTGCAGCCGGTTGTTGAAAATGCGGTCCAGCATGGACTTCGTCCGAAGGGCGGCAAAGGAAGCATTCAGGTCAAGCTTAACGAATCAGAGGAAGGATTGCAGATTACGATTACTGATGACGGAGTTGGAATGAACGAGCAGCGGCTGCAGGAGCTCAGGAGCATGATTATGTACGGTAAGGATAAGGATTGTGGTGTCGGCATCAAAAATGTTCACGAACGGATTCGAACGGTTTGCGGAGAGCCATATGGCCTTACGATTAATAGCGTTGAGCACATCGGCACCGAAGTTGTGCTGCTGCTTCCGGTAAAGAAGGGAGACGGATCAGATGACCATTACGATCATATTAGCGGATGACGAGCCGATTATTCTGAAAGGGCTGCGAAAGCTGATGCCGTGGGAGCAGCTTGGCATGCGCATAGCCGGAACAGCCTTTGACGGGAAGGAGCTGCTCGACTTAATCGAGACGAATCGCCCGGATATCGTCATTAGCGACATTAGTATGCCGCATATGACCGGAATTGAATTGATTCAAGAGCTGCACAGAAGAGGGGATTCCACCAAAATTATCTTTATTAGCGCCTATCAAGAATTTGCTTATGCCAAAAGCGCGATCGCTTATGGAGCGGTTGATTATTTGGTGAAACCTCTCAATAAGGATGATATGGAGCAAGCCTTACGAAAAGCAGTTGCGAGTATAAAACGTGAGGGTGAGCTGGAAGAGAGGCAAAGCAAGCTGGTTCAATTGGAGGAGCGCAGCAAAAAAGCATCTATCAAGGAATGTTTGGAGGCGCTGACAGACGGAGAGGTGCTTGGCGGAAGCGAAGGTTATGCCGCCGTCTCTCAGCTGTTCGCGGGAAAACAATTTTCACTTGGCATCGTTGCTGCCGAGGTGCCGCGAGGCGGCCGTTGGCAGGAAGGGGAGAAACGGCTTGTGGATTTTGCTGTCCAGAATATTATATCGGAGCTGCTGGATACATGGGGAGAAGGGTATGTATTTGCCAAAGAATCCAGACATGTGTATGTGGCCATCCATGAGCAATCGGCGCAGCCGGAGAAGCTTGCAGAGCAGATGAAGGAAAGTATTGCCTCTTATCTGAAGCTGGAGGTGTCCATTGGGGTTGCTGCGCTTGCAGTCAACATCGACGCCATGCAGGAAGCGTATAAGCAAGCAAAGCATGCGCTTCAGAAAACATATTTCAGGGATGATCATAGGGTCTCCATCTTTAATAACCATGAAGCATCCGCAGCCACGGTAAGCGAAGCTGAGCTGTACGAGCTGCGCGCAGAGGTAATCGACGGACTATTGGCTCATACCTGGGAAGGAGCGAGAAGCTCTATGCAGACAATGCTGGAGCGGGTAGCCAGCTACGCTTCCGGCAACCGAGCTTTAGCTGTATCGGCATGCCTTTCATTTATCCATTCCATCATACAGGAAGTCATCAAAATGGGGATTGTACTGAAGGATGGGGCATTCGAGCTGGATAAGCTCCAGGGGCAGCTAGAGCAATATAGAAGCTTTCAGGAGCTGCAAAGCGGACTTATTCAATTGTTGGAGAGTCTCTATCATCATATTAATCAGAAGGCAAGCAGCAGGGAGAAGCTGCTGATTTATCGTGTCAAAACCTATATTGATGATCATTTCGCCGAGGAGATCACGCTTGAGAGAACGTCTGCGGTTATATTCATGAACGCTTATTACTTCAGCAATTTTTTCAAGAAACATACAGGTCAAAACTTTAAGCAATATGTGACCGATATTCGGATGCGGCATGCCTTGAAGCTGCTGACCACTTCGGATTTGATGGTCTACGAAATTGCGGAGCAATGCGGCTACAATAACGCAAGGCACTTCAGCGATATGTTTAAGAAGCACATGGGCATGCTTCCACAAGAATATCGGCAGTCCAAATGACAGCTAGAGGGATCTGAATAAAGAATGAGCTTAAAAATGACGCATATGCAGCTTTAAAAACTTCATTCAATGTAAAAGCGCGAGATGATAGGATAGTATTCAGGAAGGGTTGTAACCGGTTACAACCACATTCACATTCAATCATTCTTGAGGAGGCACAACCATGTTGAAGAGAAAAACGATTTATCCACTTCTTTCCATGATTTTAGCTTCTACCGTAATGATGACAGCATGTAGCAGTAACGGAAACAATACGGAGACAACGAACACAGGAAACAACGGGGGCAAGCCAAGCAACGCGACAGTAGAAAAAACAGAAGCGCCAAAAGAAGTTAGCTTTACGATTGGTTATGCGCCTGGCGATCCTGCTGGCAGACAAGCGATGTCCGATATGATCAATAAGTTTTCAGAAGCCAATCCGCACATCAAATTGGTCGATATAACAGACACAGGCTCCGGCTCATATCTGGACTGGCTGAAGACCAAGGATGCCGTGGGTGAATATCCGGATTTGGTTGAGCTCCGGAATGTACAGGTGTTCGTTGATGCGGGACGCGTCGCTGAATTGCCTGAGGATCTTCATGACCTGTTCGATTCCTTGCCAGAGTTGGACGGCAAACGTTATGTTGCTCCAATGACCAGTACGACGCCGCTCGGCGTCATCTACAGCAAAAAGGCTTATGCAGATGCAGGGATTACGGACCTTCCCAAAACCTACGACGAGTTCCTTGAGGTTCAGGAAAAGCTGAAGGCCACTGGCATTTCACCATTCGTTGTCGGCGGCAAGGATGTATGGCATATGAATTTCTGGATTAATCGTTTCCTTATCGAATACGTCTACGCTCCTGATGCAGACTGGAATTCCAAGAAAAATGCGAAGGAAGTCAGCTTTACGGATGCTAATGTCGTACAGGCGATGACGGATTACAAGGAGTTATTCTCGAACTATGTCGACAAAGGCTGGTTGAGCACAGCGGATAATCAGACGGTATCCGTCTTGATCTCCGGAAAAGCTGCTCAGTTGTACTCCGGACCTTGGATGTTCGGACAGATTACCGAAGCAGATCCAAGCTTTGAATTTGGTTATTATGCTCTGCCTAATAAAGAGGGCAAGATTGTGACAAATGGAATGCCAAGCCTTGCAGGCTGGTCCTTATCGGCTGAAGCCTCCAAGGACGCGGATAAAGTAGATGCGATTAAGCAATTTATTCGATTCTACTTTGCGCCTGAAAATTATGGCCCTCTGCTTGAAGCTGTCAACGGACTGCCGTCCATAGCGGAGCCTATCGAGCTTGAGGTTTCGGAGCAATTCCAAGAGGTATTAAAGGTTGTGAATGATCCTGCTGTAACGAAATCGATGGGCATGCAGAACTGGTGGGGCAAAAATCAGATTCCAACGCAATTCCGCGATTATTTCTTCAAGCTGATGCAGGAAATGGTGTTGAAGGATGGCGATGTGCTGGAATACATGAAGCTTGCAGACAAGGAATATGATTCTATGGTCGAAGCCAACTCCAAGTAAAGCAGTTATTGTTTCGTGGCGGGGCAGCCTCTTGGACGAACAGAGGCAGCTCCCCGCCATCGGCTAGAGATTTAGGAGGGATGAGGAGCCATGAACGCACCACCTGTGAAAAGAAAAAAATTCAAGATGAGTTATGCGGTGTGGTTCATCTTGCCGACATTTATATTTTATACGCTATTCGTTATCGTACCGACTTCCAACTCGATTTGGCTCAGCTTTACGTCTTGGAATGGTATCAGCAACGACATTCGGTTTATCGGCTTTGATAATTTTGTTGAAATTTGGAACAGTATTCGGGTGCATAATGCGCTTAAGAATACGTTGATCATTACGATTGCACTGCTAATACTGGAGAACATCGTCGCATTAGGACTTGCGATTATTGTAGATAAAGTGAAGTGGTTCCGCAATATGTTCCGCAGTATTTTCTACTTCCCCGTTCTTATGAGCGGAATTGTCATGGGTTTTATTTGGGTCATCATCTTGAATTACAACTTCGGCGCACTTAATCAGATTTTGGATATAGTCGGATTGTCTTCATGGAAGCTGGATTGGCTTGGAGAACCGGAAGTTGCGTTGTATTCCATTATTCTTTCAACTGTATGGAAAGCATCCGGCTTCTATATGGTCATCTATCTTGCAGGCTTACAAGGCATTCCTCAGGAATTGACGGAAGCGGCAAGTATAGACGGCGCCAATGGCTGGCAGCAATTCCGGCATGTTACCTTCCCGCTGCTTGCTTCTGCTATGACCGTATGTATGATGCTTTCGTTGATTGGCTCGCTGAAAATATTTGATCAGATAGCCGTCATGACCGACGGAGGACCAGGATTTGCAACCGAGACACTGACCTACATTATCTACAAGGTAGGCTTCGGAGAATTAAGGCAAGGGTTTGGAACCGCGCTTTCTCTGGTATTGTTTATCATTACGCTTATATTCTCGCTCATTCAGATTGTGTTATTGCGGAAGAGAGAGGTGCAGTACTAATGAGAACTAAACGGCTGATGATCGATATCACTCTTTTTGCAATGGCTTTAGTGCTCGCTGTCATTTTTTTCTTCCCGATTTACTTTAATCTGTTGTCTGCGTTTAAGAGCAACGGCGAAATATTGAAGGATGCGCTCGCATTACCGAAAAAGCTGTACTTGGACAGCTTCAAATATTTGCTGACAGAGACGGGGTACCCGCGCGCCATATGGAATAGTGTGCTCCTTACCTCGGTAACAATTGGTCTGAAAATTCTAATTATTCCGATAGCGGCCTATGCCATTGAACGCTCCAATAAACGATGGACGAACGCCGTGTTTCTCTACTTTTTGTTCGGAATGATGATTCCGTTCCAGGTTTATATGCTTCCGCTCATTAAGGAGCTGAATCTGTTTGGATTGTACGGAAACCTCGGCGGTCCGATTGTGGTGTATATCGCCGGCGGCGTAGGCTTCGGCATTCTGTTGTATACAAGCTTCCTGAAGGGCGTGCCGCGTGAAATCGAAGAAGCTGCCGAGATTGACGGATGCACCAGATGGGGCATTTTCTGGAGAGTTGTATTCCCACTGCTTGGTCCGGTTACAGCAACGATGGTCGTGCTACAGGGATTGAACGTGTGGAACGATTTCCTGCTTCCAATGCTCGTGCTGAAGTCCGGTGAGCCGAAAACGATGATCGTCGAAATCTATAATTATGTTGGCGAATACGTTTCGCGTTGGGACATGATATTTGCGGGAACGACAATGTCTCTTGTTCCAGTGCTGATCGCTTTCGTATTTCTGCAGAAGTACTTCATTAAAGGTGTCGCAACGGGTTCGGTTAAGGGTTAATGTCTGAGGGGAGCTGGAGATTAGATGCTTGTACATGGAACAGATCAGGATTGGGTGCAATCGGTAATAGCAAAGCTAGTAGCCAAAATGGATGTCGTCAGCGAAAGGTCAAAATATAAAATTCCTTATACGACAACGGACGGCATTCATAACAATATGATTGAAGACAATCCTTCCGGCAATATTTCGGATGGTATAAACTTCTGGACCAACGGCTTCTGGGGAGGCATGATGTGGTTGATGCATCATGAAACCGGGCTGGACAAATATAAGGAGATCGCGAATTACTCCGAAGAAAAGCTGGATCTCTGCTTCGAGCAATATTACGGACTCCATCATGATGTAGGATTTATGTGGCTGCCAACAAGTGTAGCCAATTATCGGGTCACCAATAATCCAGAGTCAAGGAAGCGGGGCATGCATGCCGCAAATCTTCTGGCAGGACGGTACAACTTGGCGGGAGGCTTTATTCGAGCCTGGAACGATATGGAGGGGCGCGATGCCCGCGGCTGGGCGATCATCGACTGCATGTTCAATATCCCTCTGCTATACTGGGCGACCGAAGAAACGGGTGATCCAAGGTTCGAACAAATCGCAATTAGCCATGCCAATACGACGATGGAGGCATTCGTCAGACCGGACGGCTCAGTTAACCATATCGTGGAGTTTGACCCATTTCAAGGCGGGGTCGTTCGGACATACGGCGGTCAAGGCTATGAGGAGGGCTCGTCCTGGACGCGTGGTCAAAGCTGGGGGCTGTACGGCTTTATGATGAGCTACAATCATACACGCAAATCCGAATATTTGGATACGGCCAAACGTATCGCTCATTATTTCATGGCGAATATTCCGGATTCCGGTCTTGTCCCGATCGATTTTCGACAGCCGAAGGAGCCTGCCTACGAGGACTCCACCGCAGCGGCGATCGCGGCTTGCGGGATGATCGAGATTGCGAAATCGGTAGGCGAATTGGAACGAGACCTGTATCTGCAAAGCGCTATTAAATTGTTAAGAACGCTGGATCAAACACGCTGCGATTGGACAGAAGCTTCGGATGGTATCGTACGCAACGGCTCTGTCTCTTATCATGGCCCTGCACGTCACCGCGATATCATCTACGCTGATTATTATTTCATGGAAGCGATTTTCAAATTAAAGGGTGATGATTTATATCTGTGGTAAAGCTAAGGACTGATAATCCATGAAAGCTCTACGTTTGCTCGTCAAAACGTAGGGCTTTTTTTGCACCTCAAAAATCTTGTAAGAATATGCAAAGCGCCGTAAATGATGGAGGAAGCCGGTTCGCTTGTATTGGAATGAACGTCTTTGAACTGCTTTCTGTGAGCGTTTTCTTAGAAACCTAAAAAAAGTACAAGGACCTTAAAGCGACTCCATTGTTAGCGTTCTCAAAAATCAATAAGATAAAAATATTCCTTAGGATATCAGATTGAATGGAGGACAGCAAATGCCGCACATTACCATCAAAATGTATGAGGGTCGTACCGACGAGCAAAAAAATGAAATCGTTGAAGTATTTACGAATGAGCTTTCTCGTATTATTGACCGTGAACCGGAGTTTATCACGATTGAATTCAACGAAATTCCAATCGATGACAATGCGCCTGCCAACTTGAAAGCCAAGAGGTGATTAGAATGAGTCAATCTAAACTAGGTTATATGTGGAAATATAAAGCTTTATATTTCTTATCTATTCCAGGCATTATCTATTTTCTAATCTTCAAATACGTGCCGCTCTTCGGCTCCGTAATCGCATTCCAGGATTTTAACTTGTTTACCGGCGTAACGGGAAGCAAGTGGGTAGGTCTTAAGCATTTCGAGCGAATGTTCTCCCATTATGATTTTATCAACATTCTGAAGAATACACTATTGCTCGGCATGTATGATATTTTGTTTGCTTTTACAGCTCCAATTGTGCTGGCGCTCCTTCTGAACGAAGTGAGGCTCGTGCTGTACAAAAAAATTATTCAGACCGTTATGTACGCGCCCCATTTTTTATCCTGGGTAATTGTAAGCGGTATCTTCGTAGGTATTCTATCACCGGAATCTGGCGTGCTGAACGTAATGATAGGCTGGATCGGCTTCGACCCTATTTACTTCCTGGGTGATGAATCCTATATTCGCACCATTCTTGTCGGATCAGGTTTATGGCGCGATGTAGGCTGGGGTACGATCATTTATTTGGCAGCGTTGGCGGGCATTAATCCTGATCTATACGAGGCTGCTGAAATTGACGGAGCGGGCCGCTGGAAGCAGACACTCAGTATTACTATACCAGCGTTGCTGCCCGTTATTACAATATTGTTCCTGCTCAAAATCGGCGATTTCCTCGATTACGGCTTCGAACGCGTATTTGTATTCCAGAATCCGCTCAACATCCGTAACAGCGAGATCTTGGATACTTATATCTATAAGGCAGGCTTGAAGCAGCTGCAATTCAGTTATGCAACCGCGATTGGCGTGTTCAAATCGATTGTAGGATTAAGTTTATTGATGGTTGCTAACACGCTTAGTAAAAAAGCGACAGGCGAATCATTGTACTAACTTGGGAAGAGGTGTGAAGCTAATGAGACATGCCAGCGTCAGCAGGAAAGTTTTCTTGTTCTCCAACTATATCTTTTTGTCACTGCTCGGTTTAACGATGTTTCTCCCATTCATGAACGTTATTGCACAGTCGTTTAGCAGCGGCGGGGCGATCGATCGCGGCGAAGTAATGTTCTGGCCGGTCGAATTTACGACTCACTATTATCAATACGTATTTGAAGATGCTTCGATATGGCGGGCATTTTCGATCTCGGTTTACATCACAATAGTGGGTACAATTATTAATCTTGCCGCTACATCAACGTTGGCATATCCGATATCCAGGCAAGAATATGTAGGTCGGCGTTTGATTATGATTTTGATCCTGTTGACTATGATATTCAGCGCGCCGCTTATCCCGCAGTTTATTCTGATGCGTGAGCTTCATCTGACGAACACCTTGTGGGCGCTCATGCTGCCGACTGCAATCAGCGCATTTAATTTGTTCGTGCTTCGGTCCTTCTTCTCCCAATTGCCCAATGAGATTATCGATGCGGCACGCATTGACGGCTGCGGGGAAACACGGACATTATGGAGCATCGTGCTGCCATTATCCAAGCCGGCGCTGGCAACGGTTGGTATCTTCTATTCGGTTACAAACTGGAATAAGTACATGGATGCGTTGTACTATATTAATGACCGCAGCTTGTACCCGTTGCAAGTCAAGTTAAGGGAGCTGCTGATTACAGATGATCTGTCCGACACGGGCAATCTGGCGTTTGAAGTGACCTCACAGTCGGTCCAAGGCGTTCAAATGGCCGTTATTCTAGTCGCTACGCTGCCGATCATCTTATTGTATCCGTTCTTGCAGCGTTTCTTTATTAGCGGGATGCTCATTGGTTCCATTAAATCATAAGACAATGTATTGACCCTATTGACCTAAAAAAACAACAAGTCGATACAAAATCAGTCCATTGTTGCATCGGATTCGATATGACTATACTTGAGTTGAGTTTGAAAGCGCTTCACGAATACTTTTCAAACATCCAATACATGAAACGAGGGGTTAGGCATGACAAAGTTTGTGACAAGAGCCGGCGTGCTGCTGACATCATTCGCAATGCTGGTCGCATGCTCTGGCAACAACGCGGGGAATGAAGGCGGCAATGCAACACAAGCGCCAGCTGCAACAAACAACGGAGGCGAGACAGTAGATAAGCCGAAGGATCCGGTTAAATTCTCTATATCCATGAGAACGCTGAACGTGGCATATGTAGAGAAACATCCTGACATCAATGATGATAAATACGTAAAGAAGCTTGAAGAAATGACGAACTCGGATTTGGATATCCGGTTGATTCCTCATAATGAATATCAGGACAAAATGGTTCAAATGTTCGCTACTAACGACATTCCTGATGTTGTGCAAGGCAGCGGCGGTCTAAGCGGCGCAGAGCTTGCCGGCGCGGTGGCCAACGGCGTATTCCTGCCTCTGAACGATCTGTTGGAGGAGTATGGTCAAGACCTGCTGAAGTTTATACCGGAAGAAGCTTGGGCTCGTATGACGGATTCGAACACAGGCAACATTTACGGTATTCCGGAAGTATTGTCTAACCCTTCCCGCAGAGCGACTTGGATTCGTACAGATCTGCTTGAGCAGGCAGGCAAAGAAATTCCGACAACGGTAGAAGAAACGTTGGATGTGCTTCGAGCATTCAAAGAGCTGGGCGTTGAGCAGCCATTCGCAGGTCGTCAAAACTTCAAGTATGCCGATACATTCTTCGGCTCCTATGATGTATTTGGTTACTTGAATCAATTCAAGCTGTTCCCGGACGGACAAGTAAAACCCAGCTTCTTCGATACGGAGAATATGAAGAAAGCGATTCAAGTATACAAATCGATGTACGACGAAGGTTTGATCAGCAAGGAATTCGCGACGGTAGAAAGCTCGGACTTCCGCAGCAATATTACAAGCGGCAAAGTTGGCATGTGGTCGATGAATGCGAATGAACTTCCGATCTGGGGCGCACAACTAACAAACAACGTGCCTGAAGCAAAAATTGCTTTGATCCCTTCTCCAGTAGGAACAGACGGACAAGGCGGATACGCGCATTACAACCCGGTAACTCGTTCGTTCTTTATCAATGCGGCTGCGAAGGATAAAGCTGCTGATATCGTCAAATTCTTCAACTGGATGGTTAGCGAGCAAGCAGAGCTGTTCTTCAGCTACGGCATCGAAGGCGAAGATTATCAGGTTGTGAACGGCGAAGCGAAGTTCGAGGTTCCGACAGACACAGAAGGCACGGACAAGATGAGATACCTGAATTACTGGCTGTGGATGGTTCAGGACACAACATATAACAAGATGGTATCCTCCTTATCCGACAGTGGCAAACAAATGATTGATGCATTCGATAATATGCTCTCCAAAGAAGGACGCAGAGGCATCGAATTTGATCCTCGCCTGGAAGCATTAATTCAGAATCCCGACTTGAATCCGAAATCCGATGAGATGCCGCCGCTCATCCTGGAGAAAGTATTGCGCATCGTATACGGCAAGGACTCCCTTGACTCATTTGATGACGTATTAAAGGAGTACCTGTCCAAAGGCGGCAATGATATTATTAATGAAGCAACAGAAAGATACAACAGCAAAGAAAATGCGTTCCAATAATCGAAGTTTCTTTGATAGGTAAAGAATAAACCCTCTCTGGTCAGCGATATATGAACTGCGCTCATCGGAGAGGGCCCCTTTATCCCGGGCGCAGCATGTCTATTGCTGAGAGATGTGAGGTGAAGACATGTATCGTATACTTGTCGTCGAAGATGAACCAATGATTCGAAAAGGGCTGGAGAAGCTGATCTCCCAAGCATGTCAAGGCAGTGCTGAGATCGAGAGCGCTGAAAACGGAGAAGAAGCCTTAGCCCGCATAATGTCGACCCAACCCGATTTTGTATTTACAGATGTGCGAATGCCGAGAATGGACGGCTTGGAGCTATGCAGACGAATCAAAGAATCATACGAGGATATCGGTATCGTGGTCATCTCTGGCTACAGCGATTTTGAATATGCGCAAAAATGTGTGTCGTACGGTGTCAAGGAATATATCCTGAAGCCGGTGACCCGCAACGGGATAACAGAGGTCATTAAAAAGCTGTTTGCTCAAGCAAAACGAAATCAAGCCTCCGCCTTTATTTCATATGAAGAGCAAACGGGCTGGGCTGAGCAGCTGGAGAGCGCGCTTTGGCATTTGAATGTGAAGGAAAGAGACGATTCTTTGCAACGAATGAAATCATATTGCATGGAAAAGGCGGTTCATACGGCTCAGTTAGGCGAAGTGCTTAGAGAGCTGCTGACGCATATCTACAAGCTGCTGAATCAGCGAGATATATATGCCTTTGCGCTACCGCAGCCTGCAAGCGATGACAAGCATGGGAGCTCAGAAGACTGGCACCAATGGTTTGAGCATGAAATAATGACCATCGAGCAGCAAATTCGTTCGAAGCGTCGGGGTTATGTGAAGGATCCTGTCGAAGAGGTCAAACTATATATTGAGCAGAATCTGTCGAAGGAATTGTCGCTTGAGGAAGTCGCAGAGCGCCTTGGACTCAATCCGTCATACTTTAGTCAGCTTTTCAAGCAAATGACCGATGAAACGTTTGTTCAGTATCGTATAAAACGGAGGATGGAACGAGCCAAGAAGCTGCTTGCTTTGCCTCATTACAAAATAACTGATATTTCACATGAGGTGGGGTACTCGGATCATCCGTATTTTACGAAAACGTTCAAAAAGGTAACGGGCCTAACGCCATCCGAATATCGGGATATGCTGGGGATCGATTAATGAAAAAAAGTTTAGCTAATCAAATTTTTGTCTATTTCTTTGTGCTCATATTCGTTTCCATGTCTACCGTTGGCGTTTTTTCTTATATGAAGTCCGCGCAAGCGATTGATACGCAGGTTGAGAAATATTTGACCACCGTCATTAATAATGCGGCGATGCAAACGGATAGACAGCTCAGCATGTTCGAAAGAATATCGATTTCAATCCTTACTCAACAGCAAGTGAAAAAATTTCTGGATATGGATCCGGAGGACAGCTACGCCTATTACGAGTTTTCGACGAGAATTCAAAAGGACATCTTTGAGAAGATTCATATCATGTATCCCAATCAAATCAACATGATTTATATCATGGGAAATCACGGGCGCACCATCTTTGATGCCAATCAAGGATTCTCCGCTCATAGCGTGGATACGACCGAGAGGCTGGATGAGCTTCAATCAGAGACGGATGCCAATGGCCGGATCTCCATTCTGAATAGTAGTTTTCTGGAGCGTGATGAGGGACAGGTCATTACGGTTGCCAGGAAAATCAGAGGCTACTCGACCTACAATGTGAAGGGCGTTCTTGCTATCGAGTTTCACAAGGATCAATTGACCGAGCTTTGGGATCAGATGGATCTCGGCGAAGACGGTTTTTTCTTTATCCTGGATAGCCAGGGCAATGTTGTGTATTCGCCTGCGGATGATCGATTGAATGAAGCCTTGCTCACACATGTTTCCGATAGGCTCGTAGAAGGCGGGGAGCAGAGGTTTGTTGTAGAAGACGGTGTTCAGGAACGATTGATCTTGGCCCGCAAGTCGGATTATTCCGATTGGAGTATGGCAATTGCCATGCCTCTGTCTGAGCTGCGTGAGCCGATCTCTGCCATTCGAACAACGACGATTACCGTAGGCTTGCTAACCTTGGCAGTTGCGCTTGTACTTGCATTACGTTTCGGCAGTACAATTGTGCGTCCGATCAGAGTACTGATGAATGGTATGCGCGAAACAGAGAAGGGCAATTGGCAATATGTCGAGGTCAAGCCTCGAAGAGATGAAGTTGGCGCTTTAGTGCATAGCTATAATCTCATGGTCGGACGATTGGCCGAAATGATTGAACGCGTTTATGAAGCGGAGCTGAATGGGCAGAAGGCGCATCTGGAACTGAGAGAGCTTCACTTCGAACGTCATAAAGCGGAGTTTCAAGCCTTGCAGATGCAGATCAATCCTCACTTTCTCTATAACACATTAGAGACCATTAATTGCTATGCGATCGTACAGGATTCCGATGATATATCGGAGATGGTAGAAGCGCTCGCTTATATGCTTCGTTATTCGGTTCAAACGAATCTGGAAGAGAGCTCCATTGTCAGTGAGCTAAATCATGTCAGAAATTTTCTGATTATCCTGAAGCATCGAATCGGCAGGGAATTCGAGATTGATGTGGCTATTCACCCTGATTGGCTGCTAAAAGGCATGGTCAGACTGACCCTCCAACCAATTGTTGAGAATATATTCCAGCATGCATTCCCGAACGGAATAGAGTCGCATCACTATATTCGAATTGATGCGAGTCTGCAAAATGACAACATAATCGTTACGGTAGAGGACAACGGGGAGGGGATGTCCCAAAAACGATTAAATAAGCTGCGAGAAAAGCTGCAGACAAGTCGATTGTTCGAGGACGAGGATTTGAAAAGCTTGAAGAAACGCGGCGGTATCGGCATCTTGAACGTACATCGCAGACTGCAGATGGTCTATGGCGACGATTATGGCTTATCAATAGAAAGCGAACCAGGATCAGGGACCAAAGTAATGATTACGATGCCGGATTCGGATGCGAAGACGGCCAACAAAGATAGGATATGGGGAGGAAATCAAGATGAACATTGATTTGAGAGGCAAGGTTGCATTGGTAACAGGGGCAAGCGGAGGCATTGGCCGGGGCGTGGCTATCGAGCTAGCTCGTCATGGAGCTAAGGTGGCAGTCAATTATTTGAACAGCGCGCGCGGTGCCGAGGAGACGGTGGAAGCCATACAGGCTATTGGCGGAGAAGCGATTGCGATTCAAGCGGATGTGACGGATCTGAACAAAATCGATGAGCTGGTTGCTGAGGTTGAAGGCGCATTTGGTGATTCGATTAGTATTCTTGTCAATAATGCCGGTCATCTTGTACAGCGGTTATCCAACGCGGAGATGACGGATGAACTTTATACAAAGGTAATGGATGTCAATATGAAAAGCACGGTGTTTGTATCCAAAGCAGTAATCCCCGGCATGAAGAAGCTTGGTGGAGGCCGAATCGTGAATTTGACCTCTGTTGCTGCCCATAATGGCGGCGGACCAGGCGCGTCTATCTATGCAGCGAGCAAAGCTGCCGTATTGTCCTACTCAAAAGGTCTAGCTAAGGAGCTTGCTTCAGACGGTATTCTGGTCAATGCTATTTCTCCAGGCTTCATTGGCGGTACGGCCTTTCATTCGACCTTTACGCCTGATGCAGCCAGACAGGCGACCGTACAGGGTATTCCGCTTCGCCGCGAAGGAACGCCGGAGGATGTGGCAGGCGCAGTTCTATACCTTGTATCAGAGCTCTCCTCCTATGTAACGGGAGAGACGATCGAAATTAATGGCGGCATGTTCATGCGATGAGTATGACGAAGATGCAAGATCACAAGCAGGACTGGCGGCAGCAAGTCATTGATACGCTTCGAGCGGAACTCGATCAAGCATTGGAAGCGGGAGGGAGCATCCCGAAGGAGCCCGGCGGCTGGTGGCATCAATATGTATGTCCGCACCATCATACCGAGCTGCTGTATCACGAGCTGATGGAAGACAATGGCAAGTATCATTGTCCACACGGCTGCGTGATGGAGGGGGAGCCCTATCATGGAGCCTGGCTTGTCTATCGTCATCAGTCGATGGCAAGACACGCTTTGAAGGCGGCGGCAGTGTATGCCGAAACGCAGCAATTCGAATATGGAGCGTTCGGACGCGCTATTATCGTGAACTACGCCAAACAATTCCCGATCTATCCCGTTCATCCGGATGCACAGCCCTGGATGCTCAAGGGACGCGCCTTTCATCAGGCATTAACCGAAGCGATCTGGGCAACGACCTTATTAAAGGCTTACATGCTGCTGCTGGATGCCGGAATGGATTTTGGCGAGTCGGAGGCGGATATCACGTTATTCGTATCGATGCTGGGAAGCAGTATGGAGCAATATCATGAAATATTGACCATCGATCGCGCACAGCCCGAAAACAATTATACAGCTTGGCTGAATGCCGCTTTAAGCTGCATTTATGGGGTCAAGCAGGATGAGGCCAAGCTGATCACTTTGCTGGAGCAAGAGGGCGGCTTCAAGCACCATATGGAAATTGCCATTCAAGGGGATGGCTTGGAATTCGAAGGCAGCGTGTATTATCATGTGTTCGTGCTTCGCGCATATCTGATCACGGCCAGTGTGCTGGAGCGATTCGGCATGGACGGATACGCCATTCGGGCTGAAGGGAATCGGCATATTGAAGGTATGCTGGATGTTCTTGCGCAGCTGGCGGATGAGCAAGGCAGACTGCCTGCCTTCCATGATGGACCTTATGATCGATTGCCATACACGCTCGAGCTGATCGAGGTGTTCGAGCAGGGATATGCGAAATACAAGAAAACAGAATATTGGAATATTTTAGACTATTATTACGGGATGCTCGGCCATTACAAGGCAGGCAATGCCGGATTGGAAGCGCTGCTCTATCGGAAGCATGTTAGTGTTCAGGGGGAGCTTGAGCAAGTGCGCAGGAAACCATCTGTGCTGCTGGCGGACAGCGGATTCGCTGTACTCAGGCAAGCCCATAATCCCATCAGCGCGATAATCGACTTTGGTCCTCATGGGGGGGCGCATGGTCATTATGATAAGCTGAATCTCATGCTGAGCTTGAACGATCGTGCAATCTCCCCAGACAGAGGGACGGTGCCGTATGGATCACCGCTTAAGAAAGGCTGGTATCCGTCAACGGCGAGTCATAATACGGTAAGCGTGAATGGGCGCTCGCAGCAGGAGACGGCCGGGCAATGTATGGCCTTTCACGATTGTGAAGAATTCAGCTCCATCACGACTTGCTCGAACGATGCCTATACCGGCGCAACTCTCGTACGGCATGTGCTGACTAATGAAAGCTGCGTTATCGACTGGTTTCAAATTACGATGGCCGAACAAGGTCAGGTGGATTGGTGGTTTCACTTTCTAGGTCGACCGGAATTGGAAGAATGGTGCATGCTGCCGGAGCCGGAGCTCATCGGACATCAAGATGGGTACGAGCATATCCGTGCTGTGAGCAAGTGGGCTTCGAAGGGTTCTCCCCAAACGTTACGGATCGTGACCGGCGAATGTGATGCCGAAGATATTACGATAAGCGCGGCAATCATCGTCCCGGATCATGGTCAGGCTTACATCGTAGAATCGCCAGGAGTTGCCACCGATCCAAGTCAGCCTATGAAGGGACTGCTTGTTCGAACTTTAGATACACATATGGATCTGATTGCGGTATACCATGCCGGGGAAGAGAAAGTAGAGATTCGGCAAGAGACCTTGATCGGCAAGGATGGGACTGCGAATCGGAAGCTTATCGTTGAAGCAGGCGGAGCAAAGACAGGTTATGCAGTAACAGCAGAAGGAATTAGGGAGATGAGTGAATGAATACGACCAAGCTGTTCGAACCGCAAAGCGGCGTTTTATCCGTTCAGTATGAGCCTAATGACAGCAGCAAGCTGCTGGAGAATCCGCCTCGATTTACTTGGATGCCAGCAATGGCGGAAGGAGACTGTTATGCGTTGCAATATTCGAGCACGCCTGACTTTTATCCTGCCAATACCGTTACCGTTCGCAGAATCCCGTATAACTTATACACGCCATCTGCACCGCTTGAGCCTGGCACTTATTATTGGCGGTATGCGTTGGAGGCTCAGCATATGTCGTACGGCAATAAGCAAGGGGACTTGTTATGCATGGAGTCGCATGCTGCTGGAGGTAGTGACATTGAAAGCTCGGTTGGCAGCAGCTGGAGCGTTGTAAGGAGCTTCCAAGTGCCGGAGCATGTTCCGTCAACGCCTTTGCCGTCGCGAGCAGCCAGGTATGACGGCACAAGCTTGGCGCATCCTCGCTTGTGGTTGAATCCTGCGGGAGTGGAGGAGCTGCGGGCACGAATTGAAGCGGATTCTGAATATAGCGGCTGGCATGAATTTTATGAGCGCTCTGTGAAGCCTTGGATCGACAGAGAGCTTATCTCTGAGCCGGCGAGATATCCGAATAACAAGCGGGTAGCTACTCTCTGGCGGCGGATGTATATGGATTGTCAGGAGATGTTATATGCGATTCGTCATCTCAGTATTGCCGGCATTGTCCTGCAGGATGAGCTCCTGCTAGATAAAGCGAAGAAGTGGCTGTTGCATGCGGCTTCGTGGGATGTGGAAGGGACGACTTCCCGAGACTACAACGACGAATCATCGTTCCGTATTGCAGGAGCGCTTGCTTGGGGATATGACTGGTTATATGAGCAGCTGGATGAGGAAGAACGCAAAACTGTACGCGATGCATTGCTTGCCCGAGCACGACAAGTGGCCTTTCATGTCATCGAACGCTCCAGAATTCATCAAGTGCCGTTCGACAGCCATGCGGTCCGGTCGCTCTCCTCTGTGCTTGTGCCGGCTGCGATTGCACTGCTGCACGAGGAGCCGGAGGCGAGGGAGTGGCTCGATTATACGCTGGAGTATTACTCCTGCTTATATTCGCCTTGGGGCGGAGAAGACGGTGGCTGGGCCGAAGGGCCGATGTATTGGACGACGGGAATGGCTTATCTCATTGATGCGCTTAATCTTGTTCGCAACTACAGCGGCATTGACCTGTACAAGCGGCCGTTCTTTACCAAGACGGGAGACTTTCCTCTCTATTGCAACAGTCCGGATACAATCAGAGCCAGCTTTGGCGACCAGTCCTCCTTGGGCGATCGGCCGATTCTGAAAACAGGCTTCAACATTCGCCAATTTGCCGGCATTACTGGCAACGGGCTCTATCAGTGGTATTATGAGCAAACCAAGGATAATGATCCTGATCCTGACTCCAAGTTCTATAATTACGGCTGGTGGGACTTCCGCTTCGACAGCCTCATGTTCCGTCACGACTTTCCTGCCGTGGAGCCAGTGGTCCCGAGCTATGACAATATTGAGCCTGTCAAGTGGTTCCGTGATATCGGCTGGGTAGCCATGCATCATCGTATGGAAGACCCGTCGGAGCATATGATGCTGCTGGCGAAGAGCAGCCCTTATGGCTCGATCAGCCATAGCCATGGCGATCAGAACGGCTTCCTCCTTCATGCCTTCGGCGAGCCGTTAGCAATTGAAAGCGGCTATTACGTGGCGTTCGGCAGCACCATGCATCGGAATTGGCGCAGGCAGACTCGGTCTACCAATTCCTTGCTAATTGACGGAATCGGTCAATATGCCGGTACGAACAAGGTGCTGGCCAAGGAAGCTGGCGGCGTTATTGAGGAGGTACGCTCGGAGGACGGCTACGTGTATTGCAGAAGCGACGCGACGGCAGCTTATGCGGAGAATGTCGCCTACGTCAAACGCTGTACAAGAGAAATTTATTTCTTTGATCAGACCTATTATGTAATCGTTGACTATGTGGATTTGGAGCAAAAGGGCAAGACCGAATGGCTCATGCATACCTTGAATCAAATGAAGCTTCATAGAAGCGGGTTTCTCGTCAATGGGGAGAAGGCGGATATGGACGTCAGATTCGTCTACTGCTCATCTGGCGATATGTCGCTTCGCCAGCACGACGAGTTCGTCGATGTAGACCCTTCGGAATACGAGGGCTTGCCAAAGCATTGGCATCTGCACGCTGAGACGAAGGAAGCGGCGAGTCACCGGATTGTAACGCTTCTCGTCCCGATGAAGAAAGGCGAATCGAAATTCGTTTCCCACTTCATGGATGACCAAGATCACGGCGTTCATTTGTACTTCACGAATGAAGCTGGGAAAACGCGGAAAATTGAGGTTTCGAAGGCTTATTAAGATAATGACAAAGGCAAGCAGCTCGCAGGTGGAGCAGCTTGCCTTTGTTTCGTTTTATCCATGTGTAATTTTGTATATATGATCACCATATTTTCTGTCAAAGGCTGAGATAAGCCAAATCGGTTAACGACGGTAAACGTTTGTATGGATCGGTTTATTTCGGCCGTAGAGCGAGCGTTCTATGATGGAAGGAAATAAACCGGCAGGGGTAGATGAGATGGGGAAAGACTTGCAATGTGGCATCGTACAGAAGAGCGCTAATCGGTATCGTGATACATGGGCTGAAGTGAATTTGTCAGCGATCAGGCATAATATCAGCAGCGTTCGGAACGCCGTACGCAGAGATTGCCGATTGATGGCTGTAGTCAAAGCAGATGGTTACGGGCATGGCGCAATACGGGTCGCCGAGACAGCTTTGGAGTCAGGAGCAACTGATCTTGGAGTAGCTTTCTTGGAAGAAGCGCTTGTCCTGATTGAAGCGGGCATACAGGCCCCGATCCTGATCTTGGGACATACCAACGATCGTGCAGTGGAACTTGCGATTCGTCATGGAATTGCCATGACGGTTTTTAGCGAGGCGTCCATGCGAGTAATTGCAGCAACCTGCGAGCGTCTTGGCCAGAGAGCGCGCATACATCTGAAAATCGATACCGGGATGACTAGATTAGGTGTTAACTCCGCCACTCAAGCATGGCAGCTTGCCAGGATTGCGCTTGAGAATGGGGAAATCGACCTGGAAGGGATTTTTACACATTTTGCAGATGCAGATAACGAGGATGAGTCCTATACCCAGCTTCAATTCGAACGGTTTATCCATATTGTCGATGAGCTAGAGCAACGAGGGATTCATTTTCTAGTTCGTCATTGCTGTAATAGCGCTGCAACTGTTAAATATCCGGACAAACATCTGGATATGGTGCGATGGGGCATCGGGTTATACGGCTTGCTGCCAGCGGCAATGACAGCACGTTATGGTTTCGATTTCCACCAAGCGATGAGTCTTAAATCTTGTGTGTCCCAGCTCGCGTATGCTGAAAAAGGAACATCCGTCGGTTATGGAAGATCCTATCAGACAGATCGTCAAACTCTGATCGCTACTTTGCCTATCGGATATGCGGACGGCTACTCCAGAAAGTTATCGAACAACGGTGAAGTATTGTTTCAGGGGGCATCTGCTCCGGTAGTCGGACGTATTTGTATGGATCAGATGATGGTTGATGTCAGCGAGATTGAACATATTCAAGTTGGCGATACAGCCACTTTGTTCGGGAGACATGAGGGCATGTTTTTGTCCATTGAAGAGATTGCAAGCCGGGTTGGCACGATCACCTATGAGGTTGTGACCAGTATCGGGAGTAGAGTCCCTCGTTACTATATCGAATAACGATTTTCAGTTGAAATTTGCATGAAATATGTAAATGATCTTCGAAAGAAACGTCAACTTTGCGAGGCTGCCAGTTGCTATAATAATATTCAAGCACGATGGATAAAGGCAGCATGGAGCAAAGGAGTCGGAGGGGAAACGATGTCGATACTAGAAAGGCTTGGCGTTCTCTCGGATGAGGTGTCAGAACATTATGAACAGGCATTGGATTGGGCGGCTGAGCAAGGATTAACTCATATTGAGGCGCGAGTTGTAAATGGCAAGAACGTTGCTTCGCTCAGCGACGAGCAAGCAATCGAAGCAAGACAACAGGCAGAGGATCGCGGGCTATTCATCTCAGCAGTGGCATCTCCATTGTTCAAATGTGCACTTGACCTAAGCAGAACGGTTGCAGGCGGTGATACATTCGGACAAGCAGAGGAGTCGGTGGAGGAACACTTCGTCAAGCTGGAGCGTGTAATCGAAATTGCGAAGCTAATGGGTACAACGAACATTCGTATTTTCTCATTCTGGCGTGAATTGGATCCTGCGCTCCACACGGAGGAAATTGTTAGTCATCTGAAACAAGCTGCGTATATAGCCGAGCTTGCAGGCGTGAGGCTTCTCCTCGAGAATGAACCTTCATGCAACGGAGGTTTCGCCGATGAAGTGGCTGCGATCGTAAGCAAAGTACATTCACCTGCATTAAAAGCATTGTGGGATCCCGGCAACGAAGCTTACGGAGGGCGTGAGGCGTTCCCGGCAGGATATGAGGCCATCAAGGGTGGACTCGGACATGTACATTTGAAGGATGCCTATATCGGAGCGGATGGTCACTCCCGCTGCGTGCCGCTGGGATCGGGAAGTGTTCCTGTCATCGAGCAGCTCGAAGCTTTGTTGAAGGATGGTTACGATGGGCTGTTCACAATCGAAACTCATTTTGCACCTCGAGGCGGTACGGGACGCACAGGTACGAAGATGTCACTCGAAGCGCTTAAGGCGATGCTGAGTGAGGTGCGAAAGTATGCGTAAATGGAGAATAGGAATTATCGGCTGCGGTTCAGTTTCAGATTTTCATATCGAAGCGATTCGCGGCATCGATGATGCGGAGCTTGTATATGTATCGAGCCGTAATGAAGCCAAAGTGAAATCAACAGCAGAGCACGCCGGATGCGCTTGGACAACGGATTACCGGGAGCTGCTTGCGAGCAGCGAAGTGGATATTGTTGCGGTAACGACCTCCAGTGGCAGTCATGCTTCGATCGGGATGGAAGTCATTGCGGCTGGTAAACATCTCATTGTCGAGAAGCCGCTTGCGATGAATGCCCTAGATGCCGCCAATTTAGTTGCTGCTGCAGAGCAGCAAGGCGTGATGATCTCGATCATTTCGCAGAGAAGGTTCGAAGCTCAGCATCAAACCGTAAAGCGTATGCTTGAGGAAGGTAGACTTGGCAAGCTGCTGCTGATTGAAGTTTCGCTGCCTTTCTATCGAACCCAAGATTATTATGATATGGCTGATTGGAGAGGCACGATCGCCGAGGATGGCGGTGCTTTGATGAATCAGGGTATTCATAGTCTGGATTTGTTGCTATGGATGGGCGGGGAAGTACGCACGGTATTCGGCAAAATCGCGACAAAGACGCATAACATTGAAGCGGAGGATCTTGGCGTTGCGATTGTAGAATTTCAAAATGGGGCACTCGGAACCATCATGGCCTCAACAAGCATTCAGCCTGGTTTCCCTGCAAGTCTGAACTTGTATGGCGAGAAGGGGAGCATCAAGCTCGAGGGAGCAACGATTGTTCACTGGTCAGTGCCAGGTGTTGCAGAGCCCAAATGGAACCAGTCTAGCCTATATGGCGGCGTTAACGATCCGCGCAGCATTGTGGCGGATTATCATCAAAGCCAATATCTCGACATTATTACTTCTTTGGAGAATGGGGCGAAGCCGCTCGTGTCGGGCGAGGATGGCCTTCGAGCTGTTCAATTAGTTGAAGCAATCTATCGGAGCTCCAACAAAAATGAACAAGTTCATGTGACGGAAATCAAGGTATAGGCGCAAGTAGCAGCGGTTGACGAACCAAGCGCAATGGAGGAAAAGTAGGTGGATGCAGATGGATAAGAGACACGAGAATCTGGATATGGTCTGCTTTGCAAGCAAAGACCAATTGGATAAGGATTTTCCTTTCAAAATCTTACGTTATTCCAATAGTGGTTTGAAGCAGCCCATGCATTTGCATGAATATATCCAGATTGTATACGTGCTTCGTGGCGTATGTAATCATCGTATACCAGGCAAATCGCTGACGGTGAGCAAAGGGGATATATTTGTTATCGCGCCG
This sequence comes from Paenibacillus sp. strain BS8-2, assembly GCF_054483835.1. Taxonomy (NCBI): domain Bacteria; kingdom Bacillati; phylum Bacillota; class Bacilli; order Caryophanales; family Paenibacillaceae; genus Paenibacillus; species Paenibacillus sp. strain BS8-2. The sequence continues at coordinate 5,423,640 of NZ_CM137010.1, read as the reverse complement.
AATGCTCCGCATAGTCTGAACGCCATTGTCGATCAGGAATTTGAAGTGGTTATCCTTGACTTCGACTTATCTATCGTAGTCGATTTGGTCAGCCCATTTTCGGAGACGCTGCATCAGTTACTGAAGTACGCGGGCAAGGAATACGCGGACTCTTCCATTTATCAACCGTGGCTGCACATTGGCAATCAGAAGCAGACCTTCGTCGAACAATTGCTGCAGGATATTCAAGATGAATTTGATCACCGCGAGGTCGGGTTTGAGCATTCGACACTATTAAATTTAGCCAAGCTGCTTATTCTCATCGACCGGGAATATCGTAAGGGCATGCGCAAGCCTCCTAAGCAGACGTCACTTATTGAACAGACGCCGATCGAGGAAGTGAAACGATTTATTAATGATAATTACAGCGGGGATATTCCGCTCGAGCAAGGTGCATTTATTGCTAATATGGCGCCTGCTTACTTCAGTCAACAGTTCAAGAAGGAAACGGGGCAGAACTTCGTCGACTTTGTGAATGAGGTGCGGATCGAACGAGCAAAGGAGCTTATTCGCCGCGATGCTCATACGATTACGGCAATCGGGTTTCAGGTAGGCTTTCATCACTTGAGCCATTTCATACGCACGTTCAAGAAACGTAGTGGCATTACCCCTACGGAATACAAAAAAATGTATGCCGGCCAACATAAACATTAACGAGAGCGAGGATGTACAACATGAGTGATCAATGCATTAAAGTCGGAATAATCGGACAAGGAAGAAGCGGTCGGTTAATTCATGGTAATCTGCTAGCTCAAATCCCGGATTACTTCAAGATCGTTGCAATTGCAGATTCAATCGAGGAACGTCAACGGAGCGCGGAACGCGATTTCAATTGTATGGCTTACGATACTTGGGAGCAGATGGTGGATGGTGAAGAACTGGATTTGGTTGTAAATGCTTCCCCGAGCCACTTGCACTTCTCGATATCCTTGGAGCTATTGAATCGCGGCATTCATGTACTATGCGAGAAGCCTCTCGCTGGCTCCGTGCAGGAGGTTGATCAATTGATCGAAGCCTCCGAACGCAGCGGCAAAGTACTTGCTATATTCCAGCAACAGCGTTATCAGCCAGCCTTTGTTCAGCTGCAGGAAGTGATCAAATCCGGTGTGCTTGGTCGCATCATACAGATCGACCTCTCGTTGAATGGTTTCGGTAGACGTTGGGATTGGCAGACACTGCAAAGCAATAATGGCGGATCGCTGATGAATACGGGTCCGCATTGCGTTGACCAGGCGCTTCAGCTGCTCGGCACCGATGAGAATCCACAAGTGCTGTGCATGATGGATCGGGTCAATACCTTTGGCGATGCAGAAGATTATGTGAAGCTGATTATGAAAAAACAAGGGCATCCCACTCTCGATGTGGAGATTTCATCCTGCTCCGCGTACCCGCATGAGCAATTCAATATCCAAGGTTCAAATGGCGGGCTACATGGCAACGCCAGTCATTTGGCGTGGAAATACTTCGTGACGGAAGAAGCGCCTCAGCAGCAGCTTATTACAGAGCCGTTAATTGATAGCAACGGGAATCCTGCCTATTGCGCGGAGAAATTGATCTGGCATGAAGCAAGCTGGGATAATATAACGCCAGAAGGCAGAAACGATATGAATCTATTAACAGAACGTGTTTATATGATGCTTTATGGCGTGATTCGGGAAGGCGCGCCGCTTGAAATTACACCGCAGCAGATTCGTCAGCAAATGTGGGTGATGGAAGAGTGCCGTCGTCAAAATCCCCAAATCTATAACTAATAGAAGAATAAATTATACCTATACAGTCGGTCAGGAGTGATCAAATGGCATCGTTGCCAACGGAGCAGAAGGAATTGAAAATATCCATTATTGGTCTAGATACTTCACACGTTGTAGCTTTCACCGAATTGTTGAATGACGATACGCATGCTCATCATGTACAGGGTGGAAAAATAGTTGCTGCTTACCCAGGCGTAGCATCACCGGATTTCGATATGAGCATCAACCGAATTGATGGATTTACCGAGAAGATTCGCGATGAATTCGGCATACAGCTGGTTTCATCGCTGGAAGAGGCAGCAGAACTAGGTGATGCGATTCTGCTGGAATCTGTTGATGGGCGTGTTCATCTGGAGCAGTTTAAGCGGATTGTGAAGTTCGGCAAGCCTGTCTTTATTGATAAGCCATTGGCCGTTCAATCTAGCGAATCAGAAGAGATCTTCAAGCTGTCAAAGGAGTATCAAGTACCAGTGATGAGCTGCTCCTCCTTACGTTACGCGGAAGCTCTGACGAAGTCGCTAGAGAATAATGGTCGTGAACAAATTATTGGAATGGATTGTTATGGTCCGATGGCTTTGCAAGAGACACAGCCAGGATTGTTCTGGTATGGCATCCACACGGTTGATATGCTGTTCTCAGCGCTCGGCAAGGGATGTGTGGAGGTGAGAAGCGTCAAAACAGAAGACCATGACTTAGTAGTTGGTACATGGGCGGATGGGCGGATCGGTACAATCCGAGGTAATCGGAGCGGCAACAATCAGTTCGGTGCCATGATACACAGAACGCAAGGCAGCGAATGGGTCAACGTAGCGTCGGGTTCCAAGCCATATTACGCGAGTTTGCTCGAAAATGTCATGGATATGTTCCAGGGAGGAGAGCCAGCGATCGATCCTGAAGAAACGCAAGAGATTATCCGCTTTATGGAAGCGGCTAACGAAAGCAGGGAGAGCGGGCTGCCCGTTCGATTGTAAGATGAAATCATAAGAAACCTTTCTTCGGAGGAATGGGCTGCTGATGACCTGTATGCCTAAGAAAGGTTTCTTTTGTTTCTGATCTGTAGGTGAATGGTAGTTGATTTGTGGGTTTAGTAATTTGCAACTGCTTTCTTAAGGAGCTTGATGTCTATGGAGTGTTCATTCACGGTTGCGGCGATTTCGATAAACGATGAGATCATTTCGGAATTACGCACAACCTGCTCAAAGGTGGATTCCAATTTGTCATTCATTTGTGTGAGCTCAGAGGCCATAATGTCAATTTTCATTTGAAGCCTGGCAATGTCGTCCTTGGTCGCCATATTGGCGATGTCGTCCTTGGTCGCCATATTGGCGATGTCGTCCTTGGTCGCCATATTGGCAATGTCGTCCTTGGTCGCCATGTTGGCGATGTCGTCCTTGGTCGCCATGTTGGCGATGTCGTCCTTGGTCGCCATGTTGGCGATGTCGTCCTTGGTCGCCATGTTGGCGATGTCGTCCTTGGTCGCCATGTTGGCGATGTCGTCCTTGGTCGCCATGTTGGCGATGTCGTCCTTGGTCGCCATGTTGGCGATGTCGTCCTTGGTCGCCATGTTGGCAATGTCGTCCTTGGTTGCCATATTGGCGATGTCGTCCTTGGTCGCCATATTGGCGATGTCGTCCTTGGTCGCCATGTTGGCGATGTCGTCCTTGGTCGCCATGTTGGCGATGTCGTCCTTGGTCGCCATGTTGGCGATGTCATCCTTGGTCGCCATGTTGGCGATGTCGTCCTTGGTCGCCATGTTGGCGATGTCATCCTTGGAAGCCGTCTGATCTAGTCTGAGCTCGATGGCATTTAGTTTCTCGAAAATCTGTTGCAGCAGAGCATCGCTCATCGTAACACTCCCTTTTCATTCTAATAAGAATGGTGAAAATTGGCGAACGTTTGTTTGTGTATATTGTACTAGATTTCGAGGGAAATGACAAATATTTGTTTTTTTCGCCAGCGCATATACGAGGTTCTACATACCTATTGCATCACCAAACAATCTCAATCATAATAATTAGTATAATATTTATATCAATTAAAAATGAACAGAAGGAACGGTGCGATTATGACCAATGATACGATACTACAATCGTTTGTTAACGAAAACCTTCAAGTAAACGTGTATGCAAATCGGAAAGCAATGGGCGAGAGAGCGGCCGAGGATGTCGCCAATCGTATGAAAGAATTGCTGCAACAAAAGGATCACATTCGTATGGTGTTCGCGGCGGCTCCGTCACAGAATGAATTCCTGCAAGCTTTAGTTCAAACATCGGGGCTCGACTGGTCGCGGGTTACTGCATTTCATATGGATGAATATATCGGGCTGCCCCATGGGGCGGAGCAAAAATTCAGCCATTTTCTCAATCAACGTTTGTTCCAATTGGTGAACCCAGGTCATGTTCATTTGATTGATGGCAGTAATGAGATAGAAGCAGAATGCGAGCGATATACTCGATTGCTGACCGAAGCTCCGATTGATATTGTTTGTCTTGGTATTGGGGAGAACGGCCATATCGCCTTTAATGATCCTCCGGTTGCCGACTTTGAGGATCCTAAGAAGATGAAATCGGTAGAGTTGGATGAAGCTTGCCGGACGCAACAAGTTAATGACGGTTGTTTCCCCGATATAGCGTCCGTACCTCTCTACGCGCTGACATTAACGATACCTGCTATGATGTCGGGCAGTTACTTGTACTGTATGGTTCCTGGACCTACGAAGAGGAATGCTGTCAGTCAGACCTTGAGAGGGGAGATTTCTACGGCTTGTCCGGCTTCCATCCTTCGAACGCATCACAATTGCACACTGTACCTGGATACGGACTCTTATGAAGGAGGAAGTGAATAGGCATGACGCAAGCGCAAGGCAGTATAACGGGCTTGCATTATAAGACAGGCAAGCCGATTAGAATCCACTTGGCTGATGGTGTCATTCAACAAATCGAGCATCTGGATAACACCGTCTCTAACGATCATTCGGAGCTGCAGACGGAGAAATGGCCTTGGATCGGACCTGGGCTTGTTGATTTGCAAATCAATGGTTACGCGGGAATTGACTTTAATCATCCCTCCATTACACAGGAGGATGTCATTACTGTCACAAGGATGCTGCGCTCTGAAGGAACAACAACTTATTATCCTACGGTGATTACGAATTCGGATTCTCATATCACGAGTATCTTACACACGATTGCATCCGCATGTGCCAGTGATGTGCTGACTTCGCGCAGTATTGCGGGCATTCATCTGGAAGGGCCCTTTATATCCCCTCATGACGGACCGCGGGGAGCGCATGACCGGACATTCGTAAAGGCGCCGGACTGGCATTTGTTCCAGCAATGGCAGCAAGCGGCTAATGGTCTAATTCAAATCATCACCTTATCGCCGGAGTGGGATAATGCACCAGCATTTATTGAACAATGCGTTGGAAGCGGCGTCATCGTATCCATTGGACATACGGCAGCAACACCGGATCAGATCAATCGTGCCGTACAAGCAGGAGCGACGCTTAGCACGCATCTGGGGAACGGGGCGCATTTGACCTTGCCGAGACACCCCAATTATATATGGGAGCAGCTCGCCGAGGATCGACTAGCGACATGTATGATCGCTGATGGCTTCCATTTGCCAGACTCATTAATGAAGGTGATGCTGCGGACAAAAGGGAAAAGGTTGTTCCTGGTCAGCGACGCGGTGTATTTGAGCGGGCTCGAGCCAGGCCATTACGATACGCATATCGGAGGGCAAGTGGTGCTGACGGAAGAGGGCAGACTACATCTTGCAAGTGAGCCGGCATTACTAGCAGGCTCCGCCCAGCTTCTTAGGGCAGGCATCCAACATTTGGCGAATGCCGATTTGTGTACAGCAGCAGACGCATGGGATATGGCGTCGATCCTTCCTGCGACCTATATGAATTTGGAAGCGGGAAGGGGTATAGCAGAGGGAGCGCCTGCCGATCTAGTCACTTTCTACTTTGGAACGGATGGAAAACTTGTCTTGAACACCGTATTCAAAGACGGACATCAAGCGAACGAGTCGAGTGAGGAGAGCTTGTTCTCCCAGTCCTGAATGATGCTGGCAGCGGCTCCGATTCCGCTGGCGAAGGGATAAAGCCCGGAGCGAATTAGTGTAACAGGCTCCGCAGTTGCCGGAATACAATGCTGATGCAGCACTCCTTCTATAACAGGGAACAAATAAGAGGAGGCTTGCATCAGTGGACCATCACAGATGATGAGCTTGGGATTAAAGAGGTTCGTCACATAACTAAGCGCTTGTCCGATGTAGCGGCCGGCTTGCTCCAATTCCATCTCGACATCCGTGTTTCCTGCAAGTAATTCGCTTAAGATCCATTCTAACGAAACATCATGAACCGACTTTCCCATTCGGCTGCTGACGCGTTCAAGCAATGCCGGAACTCCGGCTAAAGCTTCCAAGCAGCCTTGATTGCCGCAGCCGCATGGGGCCCCGCCAGGTTGAACCACGATATGCCCCAACTCGCCCGCTGCATTGGCAATGCCCCGTAAGATCGCACCGTTGACAATACTGCCGCTTTCGATCCCCTGTCCGAAGTAACAATAGACAAAATGGTCTACTCCTTGACCGGAGCCATGCCATAACTCGCCTAATGAGGCTAGTTTAATGCTGTGATCAACCCGAACAGGGACTTGCAGCCTTTCTTTAAGCATCGACAGGAAAGGTACATTTCGCCAACCGAGGTGGCTGGAGTGCATCACGATACCCGTCTCGGCCTCGATCAAACCTGGCACGCCTACAGACATCCCCAAACACCGTTCGAGCGGATAAGCCGTGAGAAATCGTCTGATCCCCTCATCCAGCTGATCTAACATGCGTTCTGGCGACGGAGAATCCAGCGGCGCGGAGAAATTCTCAATGGGCCTCGCATACAGATTGGTTACGGTCCAATGAATATGGGTCGAGGTAAGCTGTGCGCCAACCGCCCATTTGACAGTTGGATCGAAGGCGATTTGGATAGGTTTACGCCCAGCCGTGTTCGTATCCAGCTGCCCGTATTCTCGCACGAAACCAGAGACCATGAATTCATCTACGATGGAGTTAACCGTATTTTTATTGAGACCTAATTGCTTCGCAACCTCGACTCGGGTTGTGCTGCGTTTATTTTTGATTTGCTGATACACCAGCTTGCGGTTCAAATCTTTGGCTTGAGTAGGGCCTCGGCCTCTCGATTGTTCCATAACTTACTCCTTTAGCGAACGATGATCAACGGGTTCTGAATCGTTTGTACCTATGTAAAGTCCATTGTACATCAAGATCTAGAATTCGGAAATTATTGCAGCGGCGATCTAGGAAATGAGTAACCAGTCTAGTTGTCATAGAAAAACGCAATGTGCTAGAGTTTAATAAAAGGAATTCTCAGCCCAGGGGGAATGCACATGAAGAAGTCTGTTGTGGTCATTGACGATAAGCCGCTCATCCTGCAAGCGATTATTCAAACGATGGATTGGGAAGGGCTGGGCTGTACAGTCGTTGGGCAAGCTTCCGATGGAATCGAAGGTAAACAAGTGATTCTCCAGCAGAAGCCGGATATTTTAATTACGGATATCAAAATGCCTGGCTTAAGCGGGCTTGATTTGGCCGAATACATGAATACACTATTGCCAAGATCCAAGACGATTCTGATTACCGGGCATCAGGATTTCGAGTATGCGCAGCGAGCCGTTAAGTTAGGTGTATACGACTTTATCGTAAAACCTATTCATAATGACGAGCTTAACAGTATCATCAGACAAGTCGTCCAATTATTGGATAATGAGCAACGAGATTTGTTGCAGCAGACAAAGCGGGATGCGGCGCTGCATGAACTGGAGGAGCATCATCAAAGCTCCGCGGCTTCGCGCAGAATGCAGCTCATGACAGACTTAATTGGAGGAAGCAAGCAGCAGGATGACATTCTTGCGAAAGCTGCAAGCGAGCTTGCGATGGACAAGAAGTCTAACGTAATTCTGATTGTCCGCTCGAAGAGGAAAATGGCGAATGTGCCACACTTAGAAAACTCAGTGACTGATCGAATGCTCCATGGCGAATGGGGCGGCTTTGCTCAATTATTGGCGGAGCGGCATGATATTGAAATCATAGAATCGTATCGCCATGAGGATCTGGTCTTAGTCTGTTTGTATCCGAATGTTTGGTCAACCCGCGAACTGATGGGGAAGCTGAGAGGTTTCTGTTATGAATTAATAGATATGATTTCATCCAAGCATGGAAGAATATGTTCGATTGCCGTCAGCTCAAGCCGCCGTCAGCTGCAACAGCTGCGCGAAGCTTTTGTTGAAGCATCTATGCTGATGGATTCAAGTTTCTTCCGGACGGAGGAAGCGGTGTTGTTCCCGGATACGTTCGAACCTGCGGACGATGTCGGCAAACATTCGATTATCCGTGACCTCGAAGAATTCACTCGAATGTTGGAGCATGCGTCCAGCGAAGAGGTGATCGGCTATTTGGAGAAAATCCTAGAGCAAATCAAGGCATTCAGCAAAGGCAATATTCTGGTTGTAAAAAGTCTGCTCTCTGAAATATGTCTCGCTGTGGCTCGTTACTATTACCGAGTAACCGGGGACGAGTTCGGGTTTGATCGAAGCATCGATGAAATATTAGAGGATGTGTACCGGCTGCCTGACATGCAAACCGCTGCCGAATATCTGACTTCTTTTATTACGGTAGTCAAAATCAAGCTGGAAAAAGGTGATAAGTCGTATAGTCTTGTTGTGAAAAAATGTATCGATTATATTAACAACCATTATTCGGATCAATTGTCTTTAACCTCGATTGCTGACCATTTTGGACTGAGTGCCAGTTATTTGAGCAGGCTGCTTAGACGCGAGACCGGCATCAACTTTGTTGATTTGGTCGTCAAAGCTAGAATCGAAGCGGCCAAACGGTTGCTGCGCGATCCACGATACAAGGTAAATGAAGTTGGAGAGATGGTTGGCTACAAGGAGTACACTTATTTCTATCAGGTTTTCAAAAAAACGGAGGGTATTTCACCTAAGGAATACAAGAATCAGAGTAAAGAGTATTATCACAATGCGTAACATTAGAGGTTTATTCGTTGATGCTAAGATCAGGACTAAATTTCTGTTCTCTTTTGCAGTTATGATTCTGATCACCGTCCTCGTCATAAGCGGTATTAATTATTGGGTATCCGTTGGTGTGATTAAACGTAATTCGAACGAGTTTTCGCAATATTTGATCGGACAAATTGGCATAAACATAGCGAAGACCACAACAGATATCGAGGGTATGACGTTTCAACAATTTCGTAATTCCTCACTCAGCACCGTGTTAGGGCAGATCTCCGAGTCAGAGGTGAGCAACTATGCAAAAGATAAGTATATCAATGACTTTTTGACCGACTTGTTATTTCTGAAGGATTATTATCTCTCTGTCTTAATCATCGACGTAAACGACAAAGAGTATTCGATTGAACGCAAGCCCATGACGGGCTATAACGATAAAATCCTTGAGAAATCGAGTATCGCAACGATTCAAGAGAATCGGGGCAGAGCGACATGGTTCCGCGGCGACGATGATATGTTGTTCATGACGAAGGCCTTATACGATATCGAGACAAGCAAGTACGTCGGCATACTTGCGCTCAGCGTTGAAAGCAGTTACATCAGCGATATCTTAACGGATGTCCATAACCTGATGGACGGCGATATTATGATTCTGAATGAGAATAACGAACTATTCGTCAAAGGAAATCATTGGAGCGAGGCGGCACAGCACTATTTGGATCAGGACATGTATATGGTTGACTCAACGCAGCGTGATTTCGAATATGCCGGGAAGCACTTTATATCTAATATGTTGTCTACCGACTATGACAAATGGAAAATCGTCCAAATCATTGATGTCGATCACCTGACGCGCGGAACGGAGAGCATACAATATTGGACGATCAGTACGCTGATCGTGGCGCTATTATTCGCTTTCTTGATGGCTGCTCGCATATCCAAAAATATGACGGAAAATATCCGGCTGCTGCATAGAGGGATGTCCAGCTTTTCGCTTGATATGAACCATCAAGCCATCATACCGAGAAGTCGGGATGAGGTTGGTCTGCTTACCATCAAATTTAATTCAATGGCGGAGAAGATTAACGAACTCTTTAGCTCTGTTTATCGCGAGAAGCTGTTGAAGCAGAAGGCGGAGTATCGAACGCTTCAATTCGAATACAAAGCCTTACAGGCGCAAATGAATCCACATTTTCTATACAATACGCTCGAAACGATTCACAGTCTGGCGAAAATCAAAGGAGAAAACGAAATCGGAGATTTGATTTATCTCCTTGGCAAGCTGCTGCGTGAGAGTATACGCAAAAAAGGCGATCATATTACGATACAAGAGGAAATCGAGTTCATTAACGACTATTTGTCGATCCACAAAAGGATTTATGTCGACAGAATTGAGGTCGTATACGAGCTTGATGATCGTCTTGCAGACTGTCAGGTGCCTAAATTCATTCTTCAGCCGCTCGTAGAAAACGCTATTATTTATGGTATTGAAGAGAAGCCGGGCAAATCCGCCATCCACATTTCAAGCTACCAAGTGGAAGGCGATCTGTGCCTGGCAGTGACTGACAATGGCATCGGCATGGATGAAGAGACGGTCAGAAGAATACTCGACCCCGCTTGGTATGAATCACAGAATGGAACGAATAAGCACACGAACGTAGGTGTCATGAGTATTCAAAAGAGGATTCGGATCTTGTATGGAGACCAATACGGATTGACGATCACGAGTGAAATCGGAGTAGGAACGACAGTGTGTATTCGTCTTCCGGTAGACAAAACAAAGTAGGGAAAATGAGTATCACAGATCCATCAATGTATAAGTGGCTGGTGCATGAGAGTGCCGGCCTCTTTTTTGTTAAAGAACAAAAAAACGAATAAAAAGTAAAATGTGACTAATATTCAATGTATCCGTATCCGGTTAAACTTAATGAAAACGCATACAAAATTAATGGCAACAATGAAGACACGAAGCGGAGGGCGTGAGAAAACCTGTGCAGATGAGTGAGCGGCATGTGCATGAACTAATCGAGAGCGTAATCGCCGGCATGAAAAACTTGGAGATCAGCATTCAAGAGGATACCTTGGACAGCATTATCTCAATGGAGGTATGGGATTGGTCCCAAGGAGTCGGTTTATTCTCTTTATATCTCTATTACAAGGAAACTGGGAAAGATGAACTGCTGGATTATTTGACAGACTGGTTCAACAGGCAAATCGAACGAGGGCTTCCAGCAAAGAATGTCAATACGATGTGTCCGCTGTTGACGTTAAGTTATCTCTATGAAGAGACAGGAAATCAGCATTACCTGCGCATTTGCGAAGAATGGGCCAGGTACGCTGCGGAAGAGATGCCGCGAACGCCGGAATCCGGTATTACGCACACGGCAGTGGATAGCTCAAATGAAGGTGAGCTATGGGATGACACGTTGTATATGACTGTACTCTTTATGGCTCGGATGGGCGTTGTGCTTCAGAAGCCTGCCTACGTTGATGAGAGTGTCAGGCAATTTCTCGTTCATCTGAAATATTTGACGGACAGGGCCACAGGATTGTTTTTCCATGGATGGAGCTTCACAGAGAACCACCATTTCGCCAGAGCGAGATGGGGAAGAGGCAATGCATGGTATACGGCCGGCCTTGTTGACTATCTCGACATGATCGCGGTTCAACCAGGCGTAGAACAGTTTCTGATTTCGTCCCTCGAACGACAAGTGAGCACGTTAGCCGAGCTGCAGGCGCCATCCGGTATGTGGCATACGCTGCTCGATGATCCGACCTCCTATGAGGAAACCTCTGCTACAGCAGGTTTTGCTTATGGGATACTGAAAGCCGTTCGGAAAGGCTATATCCACCAACGTTACAAGGAGACAGGAATACGCGCGCTGGAAGCGGTTATCAGCAAGATTGACAAGCAAGGCAGCGTTCAGGGGGTTTCTTACGGTACCAGGATGGGGCGTACACTGGATTTCTACAAGAAGATTCCACAATGCCCGATGCCTTACGGTCAATCAATGACCTTGCTGATGCTGGCGGAGTGTTTGCACCATGTTCAACCGGCAGAGGGGATTAATAAGTAACTGTCGCTTAGACGAGGTCAGGAGGGGAGCGGTACATGAAGAGCTTTGCACCGAAACGACTCGGCACATCCGGAGCTGTCCAAGCGGCGCGTAAGGAATGGAAAAAAAATTACGCGCTCTATTTGCTTCTTATTCCGGCATTTGCCTTCTTTGTCACCTTCGCCTACATCCCCATGGGGGGATTGATCATTGCATTTAAGGATTTTAATATTTTTTCGGGCATATGGGGCAGCGATTGGGCAGGCTTAACGAACTTCCAGGAGATGTTTTCGATTCCCGAGTTTTTCCGAATCACACGCAACACGTTGCTGCTCAATTTGCTTGGCTTACTGATTTGTTTCCCGGCACCTATTATTCTAGCGTTAATCCTGAACGAGATTCGTTCCAAATATTTTAAGAAAATCTCGCAATCCATGCTTTATTTGCCCCACTTTATGTCATGGATTGTGCTCGGAGGCATCGTGTATGCGGTGTTGTCTCCGAAGTACGGGATCGTTAACGAACTGATGCGCTGGGTTGGCATGAACGAATTTTATTTTATGACAGATAAGACCTCTTGGATTATCGTGTATACGTTATCGGCAGTCTGGCAGAGCGCCGGCTGGGGGACGATTATTTATCTGGCGGCGATTACCGCAATTGATCCGTCTTTGTACGAAGCCGCTTCTATTGATGGAGCAGGTCGTCTGCGCAAAATCATTAGCGTCACCATTCCAAGCATCATGCCGACTATCATTATTTTATTCATTCTTGCTGTAGGCAATATGGTGTCGATTGGCATTGAGCAGCCGCTTGCGTTGACGAACGCAGTCGTCAGCGATGTGTCTGAGGTCATAAGCACGTATGTGTATCGAGTCGGCATCAAGCAAGGCGACTTCGCATTAACAACCGCGGTAGGTATGGTGCAATCCGTCATTAACCTGATCTTGATCATTACTGCGAATCATTTTGCAAGGAGGGCAGGCGGAGAGAGCTTATGGTAATCAGCCTGTAGGAAAGCAGCCTGTAGGAAAGGAGAGAAGCCAATGGAGATACTGGAAACGGAGCGTAACAGAAGAACAATTGTAACCAGGCGAACACGCAAACCATTACGCATCGGCGAAATCCTCTTCAATATCTTGGTTTATGGCACCTTGATCCTGTTTACCTTCGTCTGTTTGTTTCCCTTTGTTAATACCGTTGCCAATGCGTTCAGCAGCAGTAATGCGATCCAGACGGGGAAAGTCGTGTTATGGCCGGTTGAATTTCAAGTCGATTCGATGAAAATGATTTTAGCCGACCAGAGCGTCATTCGTTCGCTAATGGTCACGATTTATTTGACGGTTGTCGGAACGGCATTAAACTTGTTGTTCACTGTCATAACCGCCTATCCGTTATCGCGGCGAGACTTCAAAGGACGTTCTGTCTTTATGCGATTCATGGTTATCACGATGTTATTCAGCGGCGGCATGATCCCGTTGTTCCTTCTCGTCAAGTCGTTAAATCTGCTCAATACATTATGGGCGCTCATTCTGCCGGGACTTGTCAGCGCTTTTAACGTCATTATTATGAAGAGCTTCTTCCAGGCGATACCGGAAGAGCTTCGCGAAGCGTCCATTGTGGATGGCTGCGGCAATATGCGTTATCTGCTGCAGGTTCTGTTGCCTTTATCTGGCGCCTCACTAGCAACGATTGGATTATTTTACGCGGTGGGTCACTGGAATTCCTACTTTGGCGCAGTGCTCTACATTGACAATCAAGATCTGGCGACCTTGCAAGTGAAGCTGAGAAACATATTGCTGCTCTCGCAAATGGGCACGTCAATCGAGCAGATGACGCTGGACAGCAATTTTACGGTCGTCCAAGAGTCGCTGAAGGCAGCTGTCATTGTGGTAGCGACAGTTCCGATATTGATTGTATACCCGTTTCTTCAGAAGTACTTTGTAAAAGGCTCGTTGCTTGGTTCCGTAAAAGGTTGATGCTTGGCTCGGGCAGCTGGCAGACGCCAAACGCCCGGTTTCATAACATTATGGACGTATAAACAAGGAGGCAATGAGAATGAAAAGAAAATGGTCACGGGGATTGCTACTAAGTGTGTTAACCATCTTTGTTGCAGTATCAATCGCAGCTTGCTCTGGCAACAACAATCCGCCAACTCCGTCCGACAGCAGCAGCCCGACATCAGGGGAGCAGCCGGCGAAATTGGAGAAGGTACGCGTGTCACTTTGGGATCGCTCAAATTCGCCTAACGGACAGAAGCTCGAAGATACGGTTATCGTCAAGAAGCTGCAGGAAGAAGCCAAGAAGGAAGGGCTGGATGTCGAATATGTCATCCTGCCTCGTTCTCAGGAAAGCGAGAAAAACAATGTATGGATGGCATCAGGCGATGGACCAGACATTATTATCACATACGATATGAACGCCTTGTTCAGATGGGCGGAGCAAGGCGGCTTGTGGGAGCTCGATGAACTGCTTGAAACATACGGTCAGGATATCAAAAAGGTAGCAGGACCCGCGCTCGATGTAGCCGGCACATATAAGGGCAAGCGTTACGCCATCCCTGCTCTGCGGATGAGTACGGCTGCCGGTTCCAATATGAAGATCCGTAAGGACTGGCTGGATAAGCTGGGTATGAAGGCACCGACTACGCTTGATGAATTGTATACCGTTTTGAAAGCGTTTAAAGAGAAGGATCCAGGCGGCGTGGGCAGCGAAAACGTTGTGCCGTGGGCGCTTCCGGCGATTAACCAAGGAATGAAAGGCTTCTTCTTTGGTCCAATGTGGGGTGCAGGAATTGCGTCCGACGGTCCTCACTCAGAGATCTATATGCCAAGCGGCAATTTCACGGATGGTGTATTCCACTCCTCGTTTGTTACAGAAGAAGGCAAAGAGTATTTCCGCTTTATGAACAATTTGTACAAAGAAGGTTTGATCTCCAAGGAGTTCGTAACGGACGTAAATTCGCAGCAATACATTCAACAATATACATTAGGCACGGCAGGCTTCCTGGACTCGAATGATACACCATGGCAGCTTACGCAAGAAACGAGAAAAACGATTCCAACAGCCACATGGATCACACTTGATCCGTTTGTTAGACCCAATGGCACCCAAGCTATGACGGAAGCCAATTCGTACGGCTTGTTCAATCTTATCCCTAAGTATTCGAAAAACCCGGAAGCGGCTGTTAAATATTTGAACTTCCTGGCGAAAAACATCACGCTTGTACAAGGCGGTATCGAAGGCGTGCATTACACAGAGGAAAATGGTTTGTTTGTGCCGATAGATCCCGTCAAAAATACGGAAGAAATCATGTGGTACTTTAATGATCTAAACCTGTTGACGCAAGGCTATATGGGCAATCCAACGAAAGAGCAGCTTGTCGCGCTTAATAAAAACGAAAAGAATCCTGAAGAAATCGCCGAAATTATGGATCCGTATTACCGCTCCTTCGAGAATTACGGCAAACAGGTTCCTGTGTTCGACTCACCTCGTCCAGTATCGGAAAAAAATCTGCCCGATTTAACGAAGTTTGTTTACGAAGCCTTATCTAAAGTTATTATTGCCAAGGACTTTGATGCAGAATGGGAGAATGTCGTTTCCGGCTGGAAGCAGTATAACGGCGAGCAATATGATGCGGAAGTGACAGAAAAGCTAATTGAGATGAACTGGAAAACAACAAACGAATAAAGAACGGACAATGACGGATGGCGGGCTGCATGTGACGCCATCCGTGCTTGTCGATCCTCGGGAGGCGTATCAGGATGAATCTGCAATTGCCGGTTAATGAGCAGCTTAACGAAATCGTCCGACTTCAGGAAAGCAGATTGGCGGATGTGCTGATCGAAATAAAAGCGGAAGCAGCTTCGGGCAAGAAGCTGCGGGTGCAAGGTCAGGAGTTGGGCAGGTTGGTACTCATGCTGCCATTATACTGTCAACAAAGCTCCAGCTATTATCGGGACAAGGATCTGCTTTCGGTAATGGAGGATTTAGGTGATGCATTGCTAGGCATACAGCTTCCGAGCGGAAATGTTTCCTTATATAACTGTAATATCGACTCGCCTCCGGATACGGCGTTCACCTCTCATCTAGTAGGAACGTTATTGCAATTGGCGTTAAGAGATGCAGGGCCTGAAGCCGCGAAGGTTACCAGTAGTCTGACTACGTTTATGGAGAGAGCGATTCCTGCACTGCTGACAGGCGGTATTCATACCCCTAATCATCGCTGGGTCATGGCAGCCGCTCTTGCCAAGCTGGAGGAGCTGTTCGGCGGCAATGAATATCGGGAGCGTGCCTTCCAATTCCTTAATGAAGGTCTGGATATTACCGAATATGGCGAGTGGACGGAGAGAAGCAATTCGATCTATAACGCGATTTGCTCGTACTATCTGTATACAGTTGGATCTGTATTCGACCATAAACCATCCATGGAGGCGGCTAGTCTTACGCTGCATATGATGCGCTACATGATGCATCCAGGCGATACGATCGCGACCGAATATTCCGGCAGGCAGGACTTGGGAGCCGTCGCTTATATGGATGATCGTTATTATGTGGCTTACTATTTGCTCGCATCATACGATCAGGACTCAGATTTGGCGGGGATGGCGCAGATGGCAGAACGGACTGCGCCAAGAGGTTCGTTAGCCTTATTGCATTGGATGCTCGAGCCGGAGCGGATGAAGCTGCCACATGTCATCGCCCAGCCGAATGAGAACTATACGATTTTGTTTGGAGAAAACAATCAGGTTCGTGTGCCGAACAAGGTTCCTTATCTGGGTCCGCTCGTGAAGCATCCTCATGGTGCAGCAGTCCTGCGTCATCGCAGGGATAAGCTCAGCATTACGGTAATGGCCGGTCAGCCGGAGTGTATGTACCTGCAATATGGGAATGCCCGAATTTGCGGGATTAAGCTAGGAGTCGGATGGTTCGGAATCGGCGCAGCGGCTTTTCCAGGCATTACGAAACTAAATGAAGAACGTTATCGGATGGAAATCGAATTAGAGGGCTGTTATTTCGGACCGCTTGCGGATGAGCATACGAAACATGCGAACGGCAGTTATGTAGATTTCCCTAACCACCTTCGCGAGAAGACAAGTGTGGTGAAGATGAAAGCGGCCATTGAAGTAACGCTGCTTGATGATGGTATGGATGTGAGAGTCATTTCGAATGAAGCCAACGGGCTTTATTTGCAAGCTGTATGTATGTTCGATGAGAACGGGTCGCTCAGCGGAGACGGATTGGAGAGGACGGGACCGGCTACAAGTCGTTTATCCTACGGAAATGCCCTGTACACGAACGGCAATGACTGCATTCGAATTGAAGGGGGAGCGCATGAGCATGATGAGCTCTTGATGCGTAACGATACGCTTCATCCTAGCGCGATTCATATGATGATGAATTGGAGCACGCCTACTGACAAGGTGCTTTCATTCCGCTGCTTCACCTCGAACCATGACTAAGGTTATGGATCGCCTTACGGTTCAATACCCGGAGTTGACGAGCTGCCAAGCCGATATACATCAGGCTGTTGAGCTATTGATATCCGCGTATCAGAACGGTGGCAAGCTGCTGCTTTGCGGGAACGGGGGGAGCGCGGCAGATTGCGAGCATATTGTAGGCGAGCTGATGAAGGGCTTTCTGTATAGAAGAGAAATCCCAGGCGAGAAGCGTGATGCGCTTCTCGCTGCATTCCCGGATGAGGGGGCATATTTGGCCCAGCATCTTCAAGGCGCGCTCCCCGCCATCTCGCTTGTCAGTCATTCAGCCCTCATAAGCGCATATGCCAATGATGTGGACGCGGACATGATTTTTGCCCAGCAGGTGTATGGGTATGGTCAGCCTGGCGACGTTCTACTGGTATTAAGCACATCCGGGAATTCTCGCAATGCCATCCGCGCCATGCAGGTTGCACGGACATTCGGACTTGGAACGATTGCATTAACGGGTCGAACAGGCGGTGAGTTACTAGATTTGGCCGATGTTACGATCCGTGTGCCTTATGACAATACGATAGACATTCAAGAGAGACATCTTCCGATCTATCATGCCATTTGTACATTACTGGAGGAGGCTTTCTTCGCCAATGAGCTGCTTAGCGGGTATTGATATCGGAGGTACGAAGTGTGCCGTTAGCTTGGGACAGATCAAGGAGGATACATTAGTCGTCCTTGAGAAGCGGCAGTTCACAACACCTCGAGGCGTCGAACCAACGATTACCGGATTAATGGACGAATTGGCCGGCTTGTTAGCAGATTATCAAACAGAGAGACCGGCCGCCATAGGTATCAGCTGTGGCGGACCACTAGATAGTAGACGGGGCTTGCTCTTGTCTCCTCCGAATCTTCCAGGCTTTGATCGGGTAGATATCGTAACACCGTTTCGTGAGCGATATGGAGTTCCGGTTAAGCTGCAGAACGATGCCAATTCGGGCGCGCTGGCCGAATGGAAGTGGGGGGCAGGACGTGGGACGCGCAACATGGTGTTTTTAACCTTCGGGACGGGAATGGGAGCAGGACTTATTCTGAACGGACAATTATATACAGGGACCAACGACATGGCTGGAGAAATTGGACATATCACCATGGGAGAATTCGGACCGGCAGGCTACGGGAAGGTCGGCTCCTTCGAGGGGTTCTGCAGCGGCAGCGGGATCGCCCAGCTTGCACAAACTCATGCGCTGGCAGCCCTCCAATCAGGCAGACAACTTTCCTTTTGTGGCAGCTATGAGGAAATGAATGGAATGACGGCCGAAAAGGTAGGGATGGCCGCTCTGCATGGAGACGCGGATGCGATGGCCATTATTCGAATGGCTGGAAGACAGCTAGGCAGGGGCTTGTCCTTTATCGTAGACATTCTGAACCCCGAGAAAATCATTATAGGCAGTATCTATCATCGGCAGCGGAGTCTGCTTGAGCCCGAGGTCATGGATGTGTTAAAGCGCGAAGCCTTGGCGCATTCCTTGTCTGTATGTACAATTGTACCTTCGCAGTTGGGCGAACAAGTTGGCGATTATGCCAGTCTTACCGTTGCTTATATGGAATTAACGGAAAGGATGTCGTCAGAATGAGAGTTGGCGTTATCGGTATTGGCGTGATCGGTAAACGGCATATCAACAACCTGATCAACATAGAAGGTGTCAAGATAACGGCGGTATGCGGACGAGATGAAGAAAAAACAAAGGCAATTGCCCGCGAATTTGAAGCACAGCCTTTTACAGACTACCAAGAGCTCTTTGATCAAACCGAGCTGGATGCGGTGTTTATTTGCACGCCGCCAGGTGTACGGACGGGACCTATAGCGGAAGCGGCAGCTAGGGGCATTCCTTGCTTTATTGAGAAACCTCCTGCTAAGACGATGCAAGAAGCCGAGGAGATCGAGATGCTCCTTCGTAATAGCGGCATTATCCATTCTGTAGGCTTTATGTACCGTTACGCTGGTGCTGTGTGCAAGGCAAGAGAGCTTGTCGAGGCTTCGGGCGGTCCCGTTCCGATTGTTCGAAGCATCCATGTATGTGGTGCCGGATTGCTGCATGCTACGACGCCAAGGTGGCTATATAACAAGTCGCTGTCTGGCGGTCCGATCTTCGATCAGGCGATTCACTTGCTGGATGCTTCTCGTTACGTATCGGGCTCCAGCGGTGGAACAGTGAGCGGCATCCATGCTTTTGGCAGCAACGTGCAACGGCCTAAGAGCGATTTCTTCACAGTCGAAGAAAATTTTATCGTGAATCTGGCTTATTCATCGGGAACGATCCATACACACACCCATTCTTGGGGGATCGCGGAGTCGCAAGTAAAAATCGAGCTGCTGTCGGACGACTACCGGTTACTTGTTGACCTTACTACATTAGGGAGCAGGCTGCACGGCACGTACAAGGGGCAAGAGATCTCGTTCCATGATGCGGATGAGAATATGTATGCGGAGGAAGTGTCCGTATTTGTAGATGCGGTCAGGACAGGTGATCCTTCTGCAATTCGTTCCTCCTATGCCGATGCAGCCGTATCACTAGGGTTAGTCATTAAGGCGAGCGAATCCGCGGATTCACAGATTGTGATATAAAATACGTATTGGAATAATGGAGGAACGTGATTGATGCATCCTGTAGAGGTTCAACGACTTCGAGTGGAATATGTTGATCGCCCGTTAGGTATAGATATCGCACGGCCAAGACTGGGCTGGATCCTTCATGCAGAAGGCAGGCGTGGAGTGGAACAATCGGCTTATCAGATTCTCGCAGCAAGCTCTACAGATTTGCTTGCTGAGCATATAGGGGATTTGTGGGATACGGGAAAAATCGTGTCGGATGAATCACAGCAAATTACGTATGCGGGAACGAAGCTTGTATCCGGGCAGCGGGTGTACTGGAAGGTACGTGTATGGGACGAAGCGGACATCGCTGGTTCATGGAGCGAAATCTCGAGCTGGTCGATGGGCTTATTAAGCCGCGATGAGTGGGGGGGCTGCTGGATTGGTTTGAAGAGCGGTCTTCGACCCACAAGAGAAAAACCTAATCCTGTTGTCTATTTGAGACGGAGCGTGGAAGCGGGAAACCGAGTACGCCGCGCGGTGGTCTATTCTACAGCCCTTGGTGTATATCGGTTATACGTGAACGGGGTTAAAGCGGGCAAGGCATTATTCGCACCAGAATGGACCGATTATCATGTTCGTACGCAATATCAGACATACGACATTACCTCCATGTTGCAGGAAGGGACGAATACGTTGTCTGTCATGCTGGGACATGGCTGGTACACGGGGTATCTCGGCATGTACGGCTTCCAGAAGTACGGCATGGAGCCATCCTTCTTCCTGCAAGGTATGATCGAGTACGAGGATGGAACCATTCAGAGGGTAAGCAGCGACGAGAGCTGGCTGGCTTCGTTCGGTCCGATCACGTCCTCGGATCTGCAGATGGGAGAAACGTATGATGCAAGACTTGAGATGCCGGGCTGGCAAGGAGCTGAGTTTGATGCCGAAGGTTGGCAGTCCGTTCACCGGATGTATGATTACAGGGGCAGCCTCGTCTCACAATTGGTCCCGCCGGTAGCGGTTACGCGTGAACATCCTATATCCTCGATCAGGTCGTTGCCAGACGGCAAGCTGCTAGTGGATGTCGGTCAGAACCTGACAGGCTGGCTGCGCTTCTCTGTGCAAGAGGAGCGAGACACAACCATCACGCTTCGTTATGGAGAAGCATTAGATGCGGAAGGGCGCTTATACACGGAAAATCTCAGATTAGCGATGCAGATGGATGTCTTCATCAGTAATGGAGGAGAGTGTCGGACATATGAGTCCACATTTACATGCCACGGTTTTCAATACGTAGAAATTAGCGGGTTGACCGCACCGATCACGGTCGAACAAATCCAATGTATCGTCGTCCATTCCGACCTTCCGGAGAGTGGCATGCTTCGAACATCGGATCCACTGGTGAATAAACTCATTCACAATATCCGCTGGTCGCAACGAAACAATTATATGAGCGTCCCTACGGATTGTCCGCAACGAGACGAGAGGCATGGCTGGACCGGGGATGCGCAAATTTTTGCCCGAACTGCCGCATATAACATGGATATTTCGTCATTTATGTCGAAGTGGATGACCGATTTGTCTGATGGTCAGCAGCCCACTGGCGCCTACAGCGATTTTGCGCCTTTTGTGTTCGGTCCCAAGACGGCATACAACAATGATTTTACGTACACGCATATTGGTTCGGCAGGCTGGGCGGATGCGCCGCTGCTCATTGGCTGGATGCTATATGAGATTTATGGCGATCAAGACATATTGCATAAACATTATGCGTCCATGAAGCGCTGGATGGATTATAATGAACGACTGTACCCGCGGGGCATTCGGAGAGATGCACCGCAATATGGAGATTGGCTCTCCGTTCAGGAGCGGCCTTTCGAGGAGCTGAAGTCTGAATTCGACTGGTTGGTGTCCAACCTCTCTACCACGCCGTACGATGTGTTCTCTACGATGTATTGGGCGTACGACACGCTGCTGATGACATGTATTGCCGGGGTATTAGGACATCAGGAGGACGAGGTGTATTACCAACAACTGCATCGTAGAGTGCTTGATGCATTCGGTGAGGAATTTGTTTCGCCTGATGGCCTTATCAAAGGTGATACACAGACGGTATATGCGATGGCACTCGATTTCGGGCTCCTTGAGGATCCAGTAATTCGTCAAGCGGCAATCACGCGGCTTGTTGAGAAAATCAAGTCGAATGGCAGAATGGCGACGACCGGATTTCATGGTACCCGTTCATTGATGAGGGCGTTGTCCGATAACGGTTATGAGGAACTCGCCTTTGAACTATTGCTGCGCAAGGAATATCCATCTTGGCTGTACTCCGTTATCCAAGGCGCTTCGACCATCTGGGAGCGCTGGGACGGCTGGACGGTGGAGAAGGGCTTCCAGCGGGCGGGCATGAATTCGTTATGCCACTATGCGTTCGGTTCTGTCGGCGAGTGGTTGTATGAACATGTAGGAGGCATAAGTCGCGAACCAGATTCGAAGGGATTCCGTACTGCGCGTATCCGACCAAGGCCGCTCGGCGGGCTGCATCATGCCGATGCGGAATATGACAGCCTGTATGGTATGATCAGCAGCTCGTGGAAATTAGAGGGAGAGCAATTCGAATTAGAGGTGCGTATTCCGCCGAATTCGCAGGCCTACATTCATATCCCTGCCGCGCCTAATACATCTATATTCGAGGGAGATGTACTGGCGGCGGATGCAGAAGGGATTCGCGAAGTTGGTAGAGGCGACGGCGATACGGCCGTATTGTTGGTTAGCTCCGGCAGATATGTGTTCCGCTCCCGGATAAGGGTGTAGCCTAAAAAAGCGTGATCAGTTTATCTGATTCACGCTTTTTTTACGGCTTTCATTACCTTCAATTCCATAAACTCAAGAATGAAGTTAATATGAGAATACCTTAATATTGGTCGAGGTTAGACTTTATAACAATATCTTATGTAAAGGAAAGGACAGATTCGACACCATGACCCAGCTGAACAAACTACTCGTCCCTATGCTTATTTTTACGCTAGTCTTTGGCCTCTTTGCCGGCCCGATTGGTACCGTCTCTGCGGCTAAGCCGCTAGCGATTGCTAAAGAAGAAAAAAAGCTTGTCCCGAAGAAGCCCACTAAAGGCAACAAAATCGAAATCCCGGAGTATCGTTCCGAAAATGCCAAACACTTTATGCTCGATGATGGAACCTTCGAAATGCAGGTATCGAAGGAAAGCATACATTACCAGGATCGTAAAACCAAACAATGGCTAGATATTGACAATACCATTGTCTCCTCAGATAAAAAAGGCTTTGCATACAAAACGTTTATGGTCTGTCGTACGCAACCCGTGCATGAAAGTTTACTTTCACAGAAAACAAACATGGTTACCCCCACCGCAACCCCGTCATGAAAGGGGGGCTAGCTCGGTGCATTTCTTCCTATACTGGATGATACGACGATTGGAAACAAACACGGAGTATTTTTTGGTGGTGCAACCCCGTACAGAAAACGGTGAGTCTGCGTTCTGCGCACAACCCCATGCCGACTTCAGCTTTTTCAGCTGAAACATCGCGGACAGAAAAATGGAGTTTTCGAACGCATACACCAATCGTCCAAACATTCTATTGGAGGAGATTAGAATGGAAACCCTAGTTCCCCGTTGTGCTGGACTCGATGTCCACCGTGAAACGATTGTCGCTTGCATCTTGACAGGCGAGGCAGACGAAGCGCCGCAGGTACAAACACGTACGTTTCCGACCATGACTCGCAACTTGTTTGACTTGATGAAGTGGTTGGAGGAGGAAGGTGTAACGCACATTGCGATGGAGAGCACCGGCATCTATTGGAAGCCGGTCTACAACATCATGGAGGGCTACTTCGACATTACACTTGCCAATGCTCAGCGTATCAAAAATGTCCCTGGACGCAAGACCGACGTGAACGATGCAGAATGGATCGCCAAGCTCCTGCGTGTCGGGCTGATCGAAAAAAGCTTCGTTCCCTCCGAGGATATTCGAGAGCTGCGGGACTTGACACGCTTGCGCAAAAAAACGGGTCGCTAACCTCTCCGCTGAGAAGAACCGCATCCAAAAGGTGCTGGAGACCTCTAACATCAAGCTAGGAACCGTCATTTCGGATGTATTCGGTGTATCCGGCCGAAACCTATTGGAGCGCCTCGTGGAGCAAGGCTATGTCGATGCGAATGACATCGAGCAGCGGGTTCGAGGAAACGTTAAAAACAACGTGTCCCGCGTGGCCGAATCGCTATATGGCACCTTGAACACCCATCAAATCATGATGATTCGCAATTGCTGGGAGCACATCACGTTTCTAGAGCAGTCCATTGCGAATCTGGATCAGGAAATAGCGGCTCATTTGGTGCCTTACCAAGAAGCGCAAGTGCTGATCCAAACCGTGCCGGGTGTCAGCGCGATTACGGCTGCTGCCGTCATTGCAGAAATTGGGGTGGACATGGACCAATTCCCGACGGCCGAGCAAGTGACCTCTTGGGCAGGCGTCGCACCGGGCAACCATGAGAGTGCAGGTAAAAAAAAAGTACGCGAACGCGAAAGGGAAATCCTCATATAAAAACGGCGTTATGCGAAGCCGCTTGGGCGGCGGCAAAGTCTAGAAAAAGCCCGCTCGCAATCGGATTTTGGAAAATGGCTGCTCGACGTGGACATAAAAAGGCGATTATTGCACTGGCCCGCAAGCTGCTCACGATCATCTATACGATCTTGAAGACGAAAACCCCTTATATTGAGGGCGGGCCGCAAACGAATCAATCTGTAGCTTAACAGTGTAACCAAACCTTGAACATTTCATACCCTCGGACATAAATAATGATGTCCCGGGCATCCTGTTGCCATTTTTAAGCATCTGTTCATGAAGATGCATCATTTCAAGGCAAATTCGTCGCATGAGCGGTATGTCGTGCGTAAAACTCTTTCACAGAAAAACAAAGCAAATAAGTTTGACGTAAACTTCTCCAATAAAATCAATGAAGGAACGAACGTATCCTTCGAAATTGATGACTCTTCTATCTCCTTTAAACCACATCAAAGCAACAGTAACAACGAGAAAAACAATGGTAAGACCGCCCCCGCCGTCTTAGCTAATGTGGCGGCAAGCGTCGAAGCGCAAAAAGTATCCTACAAGGATGCGTTTCCGAATACAGAGATTAATTACACAGTCGGTGCTAATAAGCTGAAGGAAGATATCGTTCTATCGTCGGTCGATGCGCCAACGTCCTATTCCTTCCTGCTGGACCTTACCAATCTGAAGTATGAAGCACAAAAGGATGGCTCTATTAAATTCACGCACGCAGATTCTGGTGAATTCGCTTTTATATTCTCGAAGCCCTATATGTTCGAGGATGGCGAGCAGCCGGATATTTCCGAAGCTGTCACGCAAACCATTCGCCAAGAAGGCGATCAACTGATTCTCGACATTGTAGCGGATGCGGAATGGATCCAGGATCCGGAGCGTAAATTTCCGATTACAATTGATCCAACCATTGAAACGGATCTTCATTTCTTTAAGGACACCTATGTAAGCAGTTCCAATCCAACAACCAAAACCTACTATTTGGACACACATGTATATGCAGGAACAAATACAACTCATGGACAAATGGAGGGGTATGTCGTCTTCCCTCTGCCTGCTTTGCCTGAAGGAGCACGAATTGTTACAGACGTTCCTGCGAATCCTTCTACAATTGAGCTCTATAATTTCAAAGGAACAAGTAATACGACCGTTGATGTCTATCCCATCACGTCTTGGTGGGCTGAGAACAATGTAACATGGAACACGAAGCCTCAAAAAGGCACGAAAACGACTTCTGCCCTTGTAGCAGGTTCCGGATGGAAGACGTTCGACATTACGCCGCTAATTGCGGACTGGTATTCAGGCAAGACGCCAAATAACGGCGTGGCATTCGCAGCAAACCCTACATCCGCACCTGAAGTCGGATTTACGTCCAGCAATCATACGGTCAAAGAATATCATCCCAAGCTCAACATTTATTATACAGTTGATCCGGATGGCACAAGCGATTTCTGGACGTATACGGATGACGAAGTCATGCCATTTAAAGGCAACTTGAATTTCACGACAGTCGATGTCGAAACGGACGGGCGCGGGTATGGCGCAGCGGTATCCCGGACTTACAATAGCCGTCAGTGGACGGCAAACGGTGTATTCGGGTCCGGTAGGCTATCCAATCTCGACATGCGGCTTTGGGATCTGTCTGGCTCCGTCGTCTTCCTGGACGAATCGGGCAATCGATATCACTTCATGCACAACAATAACGATACGTACACGCCTGTAGCAGGGGTTTATTTGTCCCTGAATCGCGCATCACCAGGTCGAATCAGGTAACGGAGGTGCTACTATTTGAGACTCATCGGAAGTCACAGAGAAGAAGAAATTCGCAAGCAACTAACTGTATCCAATCAACATCTTTTTTCTAGTGAAGAACGAAAGAAATTACTCCAAACTATTCTATTTAATTTTCCTGAATTGACAACAGCCTATATTGTCGACTGGATCCCAGAGCAGGAAGAGGATATATTCTTTGTCCTAATAAATAGTGATGTAATTGCTGAGGTTGAACTCCATCGAATTAATAAGGATGAAGAAGCCTTAGTAAAAACTCACTCAGTAAAAGATTATTTGAAGTTATCACCTAAGAGCAGAAAGCTAATTGTATTGGTCGCATTAGATTTAGTAAAAAATAATTAAGTTATTTGGGCCCGACGGTTTTAAGCTGTTCGGGTCCACTTTGAGTCTGTAAAATATTCTGTGTAGTGCGGCCGGGCAAGGTCGCACTACACAAAATACTTGACAGACCCAAACAATTTAAAAATGGGGATGTTAGGAATTTTCATTTCATCAGTGTTTCGTTTGAAGAGGCTCCTCTCATCCAATTCTTAATACTAGATGAAAAGAGATTGAAGATTCAATCTGTATGGCAAATATTTGAATCAACAATCACTTTTAATGTTGTAGAGATTATTCGAATAAGTGATGAATTCATTAACAAACTTCAAGACGATATCTCTTTTATGTACGGTATTAACATTGAAGATTATTTAGAGGATAGATAATTTTACTGATCAAAGTATGTTTGAAAATGCGAGATTAAGGTACAGTCGCTGAATTGGTGACTGTACCATTTTTTAAAATCTAAACGGGCTCCCGCGCCATTCGGATGACCAATCCGTCCGGGTGGGAGAGTATCACTAGAACAGATGAAAAAGTACTATTTTATGGAAACAAATCCTTCTCAGCTGTTGGGTATATCAAAACGGAAAACGTCAGCTCATCGGCTGTCATTCTGGTGCATGCCTATGACGCATCGGGTAATTGGCTCGGTCAAGTTGCTTTTCCATCCGTTACCGGTACAAAGGACTGGACTCGCATTACAGCGGTTGTGAACAGTTCTGCGCCTGGATATCCTGTGTTGACATCCCATTGGCATAAATCGAAATGATCTGGCTCTCCATGCCGGAGACGTCGTTCTGATGCTACTTGACGATTTGCGGTTCAAAGTCGCCTTCGCGATCACGAGGCGTTCGAACCTTGATGTCACCCATCTCCGTCATTACCATCTTGGCAGGCATTTTGCTGTTGCGGCTGTTGCTCGTTTTCTTATTCTTTGTATCAAGAGGTTTGGATTAATCTTTAAGGTATATCATAGTCTTTTTATTTGGATTGTTTGCGATATTGACCAGGAGGCAGACCAGAATAAGCTTTAAATTGTTGATTGAAAAAGCTTAAGTCATCGAACCCGACCTCTTGTGCGATTTGTGATATTTTATCCTGGGATTCGGCAAGCCTGTCTTGTGCCGCCTTAATCCGAATTTCATTCCGATATTCGATAAAGGTATGACCTTGATATTCTTTGAATTTGGCTGAGAAGGCGGATTGGCTCATGCCGCACATCCGGCTGACCTGCATAAGACTGAGCGGCTGATTGTAGTGCTGCGCGATGTAATCGGCGATACGACGTATCCTAAGCTCATCCGAATCGGCGGCAAGCATCGGCTCCCGTGTTATATGTTCATAGCAGCGGCTCAGGAAAACCAAGATTTCGATCAGCTTTGTTTTACACAAAATATGATATCCCAATTTTTTTTCTTTGTATTCTAGCATCAGTCGATTGATTTGGGATTTCATTTCGATTTGCTCGCCGCTTTGGAGCTTGAGATGGCTCTGGAATCGGACCGAGTTTCGTAGAAAAGGCTCCACGTAATAGAACTGAATGAATGGCTCGACGACGCCTAGCAGCTCCAGCTCCGCCTTGAGTAGCGAGGGCTGAAATAAGAGGTTATACACGAGCAGTGAAGAATCAGAAGGACAGCGATAGCTGTGGATCTGATCAGGCTCAATGATAAACACGTCGCCTTCTCCAATCGCATGCTCCGTGCCATTGTAGCTATGGTAGCCCTTACCTTCGGCAATGTAGGCCATTTCCACAAAATCGTGGTAATGAGGCTCAATGAGCTCGGAGGGTTGAATGCGATAGGCGACAGCATGGAATGGGAAATCATCGCTATCCAGAAACTGAGCAGCTTCTAATCTCAACATCGGGTTTCCTCCTTTTCTATCATTGTACCGCATTGGATAGAGAGGAAATAGAACGAAAATAGTTTCATTCGCATAAAAAAGAGGCCGATCTCTAATCGATCGAGCCTCTGTTTGCTGACTGGCAGTAGAGCAAGGAAGAGTGGAGCCGATTAGACGGATGCAAGGAGCGGGAACGTGCCGCCAATTATTGGGCCATCCTTCTCTAAGCCGTGCCCGTCCGTTACGAGATGAGCTTTGCCGTTAAAGGTGGTTCCGTCAGGCATATAAATAATGGCAAGGACGCGGCGAGGCTTATCCGTCTTGTTCGCATGCGCATAGTGGAAGGTCAGTCCGTTATGGAAGGTGCAGCTGCCTGCCTTGAGTGGGACTTTGACAGGACGGGTTGTTGCAACCGCCGTACCTTTGACATATTCGTAAATATCCTGAGGATCTGTCAGATTAATAGGATCCAGCTTGCCGATCTTATGCGACCCCGGCACGAACATCATGCAGCCATTCTCCTCGTCTACGTCATCAAGTGGAATCCAGACCGACAAAGCGCCGCTTTCATTCATCGGCCAATAAGGGAAGTCCTGATGCCAAGGCGTTTCTTTGGAGTCATTCGGCATCTTCCACAACCCGTGATCATGGAAGAGGCGTATGCCGCTGGCTCCGCTTAGCTCCAGCGCCAGCTGGGCTAGCTTCTTATGTGCAGAATAACGAGCCACGCCAAGATGATCTCTCCATACATTGACCTTTTGATTCAGCACGCGATAGTAGCCGCTATCCTTCTTTGAGGTCGCTTTCGAATGTCCATCCTCAGCAGACATAGCCTCTGTCAAATAGCTTGTCAATTCGCTTACTTCTTCGGAGGTCAGCACGTTATCAAATTGAACAAAACCATGTTCTGCATAAAAATCCTTTTTGAACTGGGTCATCGCGTTCATAAGGTGATCGTCCTTTCTAATCCCAAAGTGGTTTGTTGCTTTGTTGCTTATGTGTTCATTTTATTAAATGCAAGCGCTTTTTTCTTGGTTGATCTTACGAACAAAGTGGTGGATTTTACAAGAAAATGGCTGGCAAGGATGGCATGCTAAGGACCTGACCCAACTAAAAAGAAACGCCTTGTTCCCAATTGGAAACAAAGCGCTAACTGAAACTATATGGTGTTGATCGCGGTGCTTTGACTCGCTTGCTGGATCCACTGAAGGGCTCGGTCGCGTCCCCAATTACAAACCTCCCACAAATCGGCAAGGGGCTGGCGAGTATAGGGGAGCGTGTGCATATATCCTGGCGGACCATACTCTGGTGTGAAGGTAAATACAGATGCTCCGGCGTGGCTTCTATGCGCATAAATCTGCTTCCACCATGCCTCATGGGCTTGAACATCAGCCGCATATTCGGGTGCCCTTGGATCCGGTACTTGCGGTCCGTGCACAAAGCCGACTCGGCCGTGTACATGGAGCGTGCGGGACAAGGCTAGTTCTACATCCTCGGCATAATGCGAGAGATGGGATTCTGTCACGCATACCCAGTGACTGAAATCGGCGCTTAGCTTCAATTCGGGGTATGCCCGCAGAAGCTTGGCGGTCGTCCAAGGCGTGAACATACACCTGCTGCGATGAGTCTCATGAGCAACGGGAAGCCCCACGCTGCTTTCGGATTCCAATACCTGTTCGAACAATCGCAATTGTTCTTGCTCCTCCATACTGTCTCGGCCTGTATGGCAGTTGACGAGCAGGGGACCATATTCGGCTGCCCGTGAGAGACGTTCATGGAAGGAAAACGCATGAGGGGCTGCTTCATGGTTGCCTTCTGTTATCATTTGTGCAATGTAGTGTAGTTGATATTGATCAATCAGTTTGCGAAATTCGCTAGGAGAAACGGAGAGCGGGATCGGACCTTCTACGGCGTTATATCCTTGTTGCGCGATAGCTTCAACTTTTTCTTCCAAGGTGCCGCTCATTCCCCAGAGCGCTTTGCCCATGATCGTTTCCATTCGAGGACCCTCCATCAATAGGATGATTATTTAATTGATTTCTAGTACCGTTCGTATTCAAGATCCATGGTGGCGAAACCGCAGAACTCCGGAAAGCTGTTAACCGCGCTCGTGATTTCTTCTTGCGAATATCCCATTTTTTTGAGATGAAGCTCTTTGGCCCGCTCGGCAACAGAGGCTGCGGTTACAAAGTCATCGATTTGCTCGAACAATTTGGCGCTCCACTTTTTGCCAAAGTTCACATGCAGCCGCTCATCGGCGATATCATATTCGGACTGTAAGGCGGACAAATGATCGCCGAAGCCCTTAAAGGCATCAATCGATTTACGTTTCTTGATAAAAGAGCAGGGCTCCATAACCATCGTTAAGGCCGAATAAAATTCAGGGAACGTTCGCTCTAAATTGTCAGGTGTGAGCGCGCTGGAGGGATGCCAAGAAAAATCTTCGGTCCGATAGCCCATCTGCAGGAGGCGACGAACCCCCATTTGGCTGTGCCGGGCTTCATCCCAGGTGTGACGAGCGATGTCATAATAAAAGTCCATCGGCATTTTTTGAACGCCGTAGTACAAATAAGTCAGGCTTTCTGTTGCGGACATCTCGCTGGCATTAATGAACACCATGTGCTTGACGCTGTCATACGTCGGTGAGCTTGGATCAAACATCGCGCTTTTGTACTTGTTCAAGTCTACGTGAGGATATTTGATGTCATGGGCAGGTACTGCCGGAACGGGACCTTGCGGCGGATACTTCAGTCTGTCCGTCCATTCTTCGATATCTTGGTTGACGAACAGATTGTTCCACAATTGATCGATATAACGAGTCCAGCTCGTGAAGCGGGCTCGATTGTCCGGTTGATCCGAATACGCAAATCTAACGTGCGCATCTCCCCAAGCGCATAACACATGATGATCCGTTTCGATAAACCGAAGCACATCATGAGTCGGCGCGTCCAGAATCGGATCAAGCGCATCTGCCAGGCGATGGTAGTGGGCATAAAGTTTGGTTACCAAACTGCGATAAGCAGCCGCGAATTCAGCGAAAGCCGGCGCGAGTGCGGCACTATCGAATACTTCGGATATCCGCTCAGGCGTCCAGGAACGATCGTTAATAGAACCGCCAGGAAGCTCCGCAATTCGGGTTTCCAGTCTCTTCATATGTTCGGTATGAAGGTATCCCATACGAACAAGCTCGCCCTTCCAATCCCAGCTTGGCGCACCGGATACCCATCCGAAGCACATACGCGACAGCTCAAATTCGATCCAAAAACATTCCTTTAGCATATTGGCCGCATCGACAGGACGAACGAGAGAGCCGGTGGGGTTGTTCTCATTATCCAAAAATTGAAGGTCATTCACATCTACGATAATTTTCTTATCTATTGACAAGTCAACCACCTCATTTGATTGTGATATCTTTACTGTAAAGGAAGTGGAGTGGAAACGCTTGCTTGCTATTCTACGATGATTGGAGAATCCTCTACAATGTGATGGATGTCCAATCCGTTTGATAGATACGTTCAGGAACGCAATTGAGTACGGAAGTGGCTTGGCGTAAAGCCCGTTATCTCCTTAAAACAACGGCTGAAATGCGCTGAATCCCTGAAGCCAAGCGTGATGGCGATAGAGGTCATAGGTTCATCGCTTTCATGTAATAACGTTTTGGCTCGATTGATTCGCTGCAGCATCTGATACTGATGCGGAGAATAGTCGGTATGCTGCTTGAACAGCTTGTGCAGATAGGATCGTGATAGATGAAACCGCGTGGCCATATCCTCCGTGGATAATGGTTCGGCGAGATGATTGGAGATATAATCGGCTACTTTATTCATGAGAAGCTGATGCGGCATAGAGAGTGGAGGGAGCAGTGAGGCTTGTCGCGACTTTCGGTCCAGCAGTACAAATAGTTCAATAAGACGAGCACGAACCAAATATTCGAAGTGAGGTTTTTTCTGTTCGAGCTCCCTCTCTAATGTCCGCAACAAATACAAGACGGCCTCGGCTTCTTCCCGAATGCCAAGCAGCAGCTGAATCGATTCTGTCTTGTGGTTAGGGAACCAAGTCGCAATCGTGTCATGTATCATCGGTGCTTGATCGGCCAGCGTCGCTAGATAGTTCTCATCGATGATCAGAATGACACGCAAAAATTCGGATGTTTGTGTCGTTTGGATAAGGTGGTATGCCTGAGGGCGAATAATGGTCAGCTTGCCGGGAACAAACTCGTATTCGGTATTCTCGACACGCGCTACACCGACGGAGGAAAGGGAGAAATGAAATTCATAGCCGTTATGGGCATGCATGGACTCCATTTTCTCTATTTCTCGTTTGGTTTGGCAGACGACTGGGAAGTCGGATAACGATTGATTGAAGTTCACGTCGATAAATCGATTAAGCTCGTTACTCATCTTCGGCAGCCCCCCGCATGAATCCTGTTCATTTAAACCTAGATAATCAAACTTACTCCACTTCCATCTGCTTGACCGTTTCTCCCTTGATCAAGACAGGCTGATAATAGTTGTTAGCAGGCAAATCACGTTTGCCTTGTAAAGTTTTGATGATCCAATCGGCTGCGTCGCTGCCCATCTGCTCTTGTGGATGCGTCAAGGTTGTGAGCTGGATATTCGCGTTCTGAGCCATGTACGAATTGTCTTGCCCAATGATGGAGAGCTCGTCCGGAATCGAGATACCAAGCCTCTTGCAGGCATGCACCGCTTCAAGCCCCACCTCGTCGTTGTAGCAGACCAGCGCTGTTATTCCATCCCGATTATCGGTCAGGAATTGTGCTAGGTTTGCGGATAGCGCCGGCTTGGTCGCTGTATCGAAGGAGAGGACATGTTCGGGTTCAAACCGAAGCTTGGCTTCCCCTAACGCCTTAATATATCCTTTCATACGATATTTGCCTTGCAAATCATCCATCTTGGCAATGAGGCCAATTCCTGTGTGACCTTTGGCGATGAGCTCTTGGGTCGCTAGATAGCTGGACTTGACGTCATCCAGACAGAAGAAAGGCACATCCAGCTCTTCGTAATAAGCATTAATCATGACGAACGGAACCTCTTGCTCCTTAAACGACAGGTAATAAGCGATATTGGGATTATAAACATTGCTTCTGGTTGGTTCGACGATCAGTCCATCCACGCCATAAGACAACATCATCTCCAGCGCTTTTTTTTCTTGCGCGATATCGTTATTGGTGCTTGCGAGCAGCAAGGAATAATTATCTTCATTTAAACGTCTTTCGATGCCGCGAATAATGGAAGGAAAGATGTAATCGGAGATATAGGTCGTAATGACGCCGATGATTCTGGGGGTGGCATGGCCTCCCGATCTAGAACGGTATTGACTGCTGACATACGTCCCCGAACCTTTTTCGCTGCGCAGAAAACCTTCGTTCGACAACTCCAGAATTGCCTTGCGAACGGTCTGCCTGCTGACGCCATAGTCCTCCTGCAAAGCGGATTCCGTAGGGATTTGTTCTCCGGCCTTATAGGCTCCTGAGAGAATATCGCTTTTGATCTCATCTATGATGACCTGATACTTTGGTTTCACATGGTTCACTTCTTTCATCATAATCCATAAAGTTGTACGTACATATAATAGCATGTACATGGCGTAATGGGAATGATAGGAGGGCATATCGACGCTTATGACGGTATAACTAATTAAAATTATTGACAGATGTACGTACAAAAAATATACTTAGGCTGTCTGAACAGGTAAGCGTCTTCTTTCGGCTTTTTCAGTTAGGCCAGCTTGGAAGAGGTAACATACGGATTGGCAACGGATTAGGTTTATGACCGCGAATAAAGATGGGAGTGAAGTAACCATGAGTCAAGCGAACATAAAGGAAGCGATCAGCAAGGGTGAGACATCACTCGGCATCGAGCTTGGATCGACGAGGATCAAAGCGGTGTTGATTAATCGGCGGTTCGAGACCATCGCGTCCGGCAGCTACGAGTGGGAAAATAAATTGAAGGATGGGTATTGGACCTATGACCAGGAAGAAATCCTCTCGGGACTTCAGGTCGCTTATCGCGAGCTGAAACAAGATGTGGAACAAACGTATGGCGTTGCGCTCCGATCTGTAGGTTCGATCGGTTTCTCCGCCATGATGCACGGTTATCTGGCTTTCGATCGGGACGGACAGCTGCTAGTGCCATTCCGGACATGGCGCAACTCGACAACCGGTCAAGCCGCAAGAGAGCTTACGGACTTATTCCAATTTAATATCCCCGAGCGCTGGAGTATCGCGCATTTGTATCAAGCGATCTTGAATGAGGAGCAACATGTCCCGCAATTGGATTTTGTCACAACATTATCAGGTTATATCCACTATCTGATGACCGGTCGCAAAGCGATCGGTATCGGGGATGCATCCGGGATGTTCCCGATTAATGAGGCAACACATCAGTACCATCAGTCCATGGTGAATCAATTTAATCAACGGATCGCGGATAGAAATTATCCATGGAGTCTCGAAGAGCTGCTGCCCGAGGTGTGTGTTGCCGGCGAGGATGCAGGTCGGTTGACGGAGGCCGGCGCGCTCATCCTCGACCCTGCAGGAGATCTGCAGGCTGGTATTCCAATTTGCCCGCCAGAGGGTGATGCCGGAACGGGTATGGTAGCAACCAACAGCGTGAAGAAGCGGACGGGCAACATTTCTGTCGGGACATCCGTATTCGCCATGATCGTGCTTGAGAAGGAGCTGTCGCAGGTTTATCCGGAGATCGATATGGTGACAACGCCGGATGGAAGTCCCGTCGGCATGGCGCATGCCAACAATTGCTCCAGCGATCTCAACGCCTGGATCGGATTGTTCCGTGAGTTCTCCGAAGCTATGGGCTATGGCGTAGATTCCGGAAAATTGTTCAGCGTATTATTCAACAAAGCGCTTGAGGCGGATCCGGACGGCGGAGGACTGCTCAGCTATGGATATCTTTCCGGCGAGAATTTAACTGGAATGGAGCAAGGCCGGCCGCTGTTCGTTCGATCGCCGGAGAGCCGATTTAATCTGGCTAATTTCATGCGGACACATCTCTTTGCGGCATTTGGCGCGATGAAGCTCGGTATGGACATCCTTACTGAAAAGGAGGATGTAGCGATCGATAGCATTCTGGCGCATGGCGGTCTGTTCAAGACTCCGATCGTGGGGCAGAAAATCGTAGCCGCCGCGTTGAATGTTCCGATATCGGTTATGTCCACGGCCGGCGAAGGCGGGGCATGGGGCATGGCGCTGCTGGCTTCCTTCTTGATCAACAAGGAGCAAGGCGAGAGCTTGGATCGTTTCCTCAGCCAAAAGGTGTTCCACGCGATCGAAGGATCGGAGATTTCGCCAGATCCAGCCGACGTCAAGGGCTTTGAAGTCTTTATGGAACGTTACAAGGCTGGGATCGCGATTGAGCAGGCTGCTGTTGATCATCTGCTAGAGAACGGGAGGCGTTAATGTTGTTGGAGCAACTGAAAGAAGAGGTTTATGAAGCGAATCTGGATTTGCCCAAGCACGGTCTCGTTAAATTTACCTGGGGCAATGCCAGCGCGATCGATCGAGAAAGCGGACTGTTCGTCATTAAGCCAAGCGGCGTCAGCTACGAGAAGATGAAGCCAAGCGACATGGTCGTGGTTGATCTGGACGGACGCGTGGTGGAAGGACATATGAGACCTTCCTCCGATACGGCGACGCATGCAGTGTTATACAAACATTATCCGCAAATCGGCGGTATCGTGCATACTCACTCTACATGGGCGACCATCTGGGCGCAAGCGGGGCTGGATGTGCCGGTAATGGGAACGACGCATGCGGATACCTTCTACGGTTCAGTGCCTTGCGCACGTTTCTTGAATCAAGCTGAGGTCGATCGTGGTTACGAGGCGGAGACGGGGCATGTCATTATCGAAACGTTCGAGAATCGAGGACTGGATGTGATGGCGATCCCGGCCGTGCTGCTTCAGGGACATGCGCCCTTCACCTGGGGGAAAGACGTGCAATCAGCGGTCGTGAACAGTGTTGTGCTGGAGGAAGTATGCAAGATGAACTTATACGCGCGTCAACTCAATCATTTTGCCAAAGAGCTGCCGCAAGGAATATTGGATAAACATTATCTGAGAAAACACGGAAGAGACGCTTATTACGGCCAAAAATAAAGTAATGTTTTGCTCTTACACAAAAAAAGAATAGAAGAGGATGAATATCATGACAATTACAGCAGCCAAACAGTTCTGGTTCGTCGTTGGTTCGCAACATCTATATGGAGAAGAAGCGCTGGCTGAAGTAAAGGCCCATGCGCAAACGATGACCGATGCGCTCAATAACAGCGGCTTGCTGCCTTATCCGCTTGTGTTGCAGGATCTGGCCGTTAGCCCGGACAAAATTACCAGCATCATGAAGGAAGTCAACTATCGCGACGAGGTAGCTGGCGTGATTACATGGATGCATACGTTCTCTCCTGCTAAGATGTGGATTCGCGGCACGAAATTGCTGCAGAAGCCGCTGCTCCACTTGGCAACACAATACAATGAAAGCATCCCGTGGGCTACAATCGACATGGACTTCATGAACTTGAACCAAGCTGCGCACGGCGACCGCGAATACGGCTTTATTAATGCACGATTGAAGAAACAAAATAAAATCGTCGTTGGGTACTGGGAACGTCCGGAAGTGCAACGTCAATTAGCAGATTGGATGGACGTTGCCGTTGCCTACAACGAAAGCTTTGCCATTAAAGTGGCTCGTTTCGGTGACAACATGCGCAATGTAGGCGTAACGGATGGAGATAAGGTCGAAGCGCAAATTCAATTCGGCTGGACTGTGGACTATTATGGGATCGGCGATCTCGTACAATACGTAAACGCCGTCAGCGAGCAGGAAGTTAACGACATGATGGGACAATATGCCGAGCTATATGAGTTCGATTATGGAACGAACAGCAAGGAAGCGTGGGAAGCAAGCGTACGCGTACAAGCAGGTTATGAAATAGCAATCAAACGGTTCCTGGACGAGAAGGGCTATAATGCGTTCACGACGAACTTCGAAGACTTGCACGGCATGAAGCAGCTTCCTGGTCTAGCCGTTCAACGCCTAATGGCGCAAGGCTACGGTTTTGCAGGCGAAGGGGACTGGAAGACTGCAGCGCTGGATCGGCTAATGAAGGTCATGAGCCGCAATCAGAATACGGGCTTTATGGAGGATTACACGTACGAGATGGCATCAGGTCAAGAAGCTATCTTGCAATCACATATGCTTGAGGTGGATCCGTCCTTGGCGAGCAATCAGCCCAAAATTATCGTTTCGCCGCTCGGAATCGGCGACCGCGAAGACCCTGCGCGTCTCGTATTCGACGGCAAAGCAGGCGATGGTGTAGTCGTATCGATGGCCGACTTCGGAACCCATTACAAGCTGCTCATCAACGAGGTCGTAGCGTTCGAGCCTTCCGTTCCGGCTCCTAACCTGCCAGTTGCTCGTGTATTATGGACGGTCAAGCCGAACTTCCAAGATGGCGTGAAAGCCTGGATCGAGAACGGCGGCGGTCATCATACCGTTGTATCCTTGAATTTGACAACAGACCAAATCGTAACCTATGCTAAGCTTGTCGATTTGGATTATGTCGTCATTAAATAAACCATTCATGGACCTCATCTGCGGTTAGGATGGTTGAAGGAGCGTGGAGCATATAGGTAAGCTTGTATTTTTTCTGGGCGGAGCAGGAGCTGGGAAGACGACTCTAGCGAAAGCGCTGGCAAGAAGAAGTCATGCGGCTTTATTGGATATGGATACGCTGCTAAGGCCTGCTGCCGAGATGATCATGAAGCTATCCGGATTAGACCCGAACGACCGAGACTCTGCCATGTACAAGTCCAGGTGCCGGGATCTCGGTTATCGGTTGACGATGGACGCGGCAATGGAGAACATTGAGCTTGGAACGGATGTATATGTGATCGGTCCGTTCACCCAAGAGACGGCGAATCCGTTCTGGCTTGAAGATGAACTATCGCGGATAGGTGCTTCATCCAGCAATGTGGAAGTTAAGGTTATTATTGTGACGCTCCCTCACAATACGAAGTACCGGGATCGGATTGAGCAGAGGGGATCGGCACTCGACGCTTGGAAGCTCGAACATTGGGATACCTTCAGCAAATCGCTCCAGCCTCGTGACGTACAATGGCCCATTCCGAAATCATCGATTCTCTATTTCGATAATGCTGGGGAATTGTCGGCGGATAAGTTGACTCTGGTGGAACAATTTATTGCACAGGAAGCCCCCAATGATTAGCATGAACGATTGAATTCAAGCATGAACAGGAAGCTTCTCTGAAAGATCGCATATGCAGCGATCCGACAGTGGAGCTTCTTTTTTATTGGAAAATCGAACAATATTAACAAAGCTGTAACAATTTTAACCAGCTTCCATCCTTCAAACATTATAATGTCAGGTATAATGAACTAAAAAAATGGATCATTTTGCCTGTTTTTAGTCTCGGCAGATGAGTCGAAAGTCTTTTGGAGGAGCATAACTATGCATAAAGCTGGCAATCCTGTGACACGAGCATTGAATTGGACCATTCGCAAGAAGCTGTTATTGTTCTGCATGTGTTTGCTGTTGATACCGAACCTCATACTCTCCATCGATAGTTATTCCGTTGCGAAAGAAGAGTCGGACACGTTAATTCGCAAAAATCTAGAAAACAGTGTCGAGTTAATGATTCAAAACATGGCCATATACAATGAGATGGTCGTTGATGGGCAGCTAACGCTGGAGGAAGCGCAAGAAGACATAAAAGACGCCATGTTAGGAAGTAAAGCGGCAGATGGAACGAGACCTATCAACAAGGCAATCGATCTTGGGGCGAACGGTTATTACTACGTCATTAGCGCAACAGGAGATTTGATCGCACATCCAAGACTGGAAGGACAGAATATTTGGGACAGTAAAACATCCGATGGCTACTATTATATACAGGATGTAATCAAACAGGGGTTAACGGGCGGTGGATTTACTTATTATGATTGGCCGCTCCCGAACAGTGATAAAGAAGCGCTCAAAATAACCTATGCAATGCAATTGCCGGAATGGGAGTGGATCGTGGTTGCGGGATCCTATTATCGCGACTATGACGAGGGGCAGTCACGCATGCTGTATTCCATGTTGACGACTCTTGTCATTTGTATAGTTGCCGGCGCGATTGGCGTGTGGCTATTCTCTAATCATATATCGAAGCCGATCAAACGCATTGCGGTCGTGGCGCGTCGCGTGGCGGCAGGCGATCTATCCGCGGATGAACTTGTGGTTAGAAACAGAGATGAGATTGGGGAGCTGGCAAGCGACTTCAATATCATGAGCAGCAACATAAACGGATTAGTAAGGCAAGTCGTGCACAATGCCGAGCATGTTTCGACGGCTTCACATGCGCTGCAGTCGTCCATTGATGAGACGACGCAGGCGTCCAAACAAATCGCGGAATCCACGCAAAACATTACTACGGGGATTGAGATGCAAGCTGTCAGTACGCATCAAAGCTCGAATGCAATGGAAAATATGGCGCGCGGAATCGGACAGATTGCGGAAACCTCTTCGATGGCGCATGAATCATCGCTTCGCTCCAAGCATGATGCCGAGCAAGGGTTTGCCGTTATTCAGGGATCCATCCAGAAGATGGAGACCGTCCAAGGTTCGATGCAGGAATTATCAGCAGTGATGGAAACATTAAACGATCGTTCTGCGCAGATTGGAAGTATTGTAACCACGATCGCGGAGATCGCATCCCAGACCGGCTTATTATCGCTTAATGCATCTATCGAAGCTGCGCGTGCAGGCGAACACGGAAGGGGGTTCGCGGTTGTTGCCCTCGAGGTCAAGAAGTTGGCTGAGCTGTCCCGCGTTTCTTCCACGCAGATACAGGAGTTGATCCAGCAAGTCCAATCCGATATTGCAGTAGCAGCAGTATCAACAGATACAGGGTTGCTTGAAGTCCGGGAAGGGATGGACGCTGTCTCGGATAGCGGACGCACCTTTGCCCATATCGTAGAGGCATCGCAACAAATCGTGGAGCAAATTCAGGAGGTCTCTGCCGCCGCAGAGGAGATGTCGGCAAGCACGGAGCAAATTTATGCCTCGCTGCAAGAGCTGGAGCGGGTGGCAGGAAGGTCGGCGGCAAGCTCGGAGACGATATCGGCGGCAACAGAGGAGCAGATCGCCACGATGGAGGAGATTGCTCATTCTTCGAAATCGCTGAACGAAATGGCTGTAGAGCTTAGAATTGCTGCACATCGGTTCCGAATTAGAGATTAATATAAGTGGTACAGGAAGGCATCCTACACAGAGGGGGAGCGAGAGAATCTATCATTTCTCTCGACTCCCTTCTCCTGCGTTACGATCAATACGGAGCACCAAATACATCACTAAGCTTCCAGAACATAACAGTATTCTTATATGATTTTGCACAAATCTTATATTGTCCTAAGGAGATTATCCCTAGTAAGATGAAGATAGTATGTTCTTTGAATGTGTACAAGAAGCGGGCCTATCCCAAAAGATCCGCGTTTATGTAAGCGTTTACGTTAAATAATATATTTCATGGGGGGGAGTTTATATGAAACGTACACCTATGATGCTGCAGCTTATTGTCATTATGATTGTCGTCTTAGCGGTGCCGACGGCAATCTTGACCTGGTACAGCGGCGAGCAAATTTTACGAAATTCCGAGGAGGCGATTGCGCAATCGTCGCTCGCAGAACTAAATGCCAGCCGCAAACTAAATGAAAATACGTTGAATAATGTCACACAGAACACGGTACGATTAACAGCCACACACATCTTTGACCGGATACGCCCATACGAGACGTTTAGCGAGCTTCAATCAAGCTTCAGTACGATTAGCAATGCGAGATCCGTGTTAGTGCAATTACTTAATTTGAATCGGATCGATGATCAGGTCCATTCCTCCTTCTTTTATCTGGATGATTCGGATTATGTGGTGTCGACCGAAAAAGGGATCATGGAGCTTCGACAGTTCGAGACTATCGACTGGATGGCGGATGCTCTCGAAGGGCATAGGGGCATTAGCGGGGTATGGTACCCTCGCAAGCTCGAATCGGGGGAGTCTGTTATTTCGTATGTCCTGCCGCTTAATCGATTGTCCACAACGACACGAGGGACGGTTGTTGTTAATTTAAAAGAAAGTCGGATTGAAAGCGTATTCCGGTCGTCAGGCGCGGATCAAAGAGGGTATATGCTTTTAAGCTCGAGTGGCACCATTATTTCTCACAAGGACAAAAACATGTTGCTTCAGAATGTTTCGGATTCGCCTGAAATACGGGATATGTTGAATCAAGAAGCGAAGGAAGGGTATTTGATTCGTGAAAGCGACGGGGAACGCGTGCTCTACACGTGGTCGAAGTCGAGCCAATTCGAATGGATCAACGTAAGTATGAATTCGGTTAACGAGTTGATGGCGAGCTCTCATGCCATGCAGCGAAATATTATGCTGTTGACCGCAATCATCCTTGTTGCGGGTACCGTCATCTCCGTATTCGTTGCGACCTGGGTTTCCAAGCCGGCGAGAGAACTGGTTCGGATCATGCGCTCACGCGATAATTTGAGGTTCAAAGGGAAAAATGAGCTTGCTTATCTCGACGCGGCTTTCAAGCGGATGCGTGAAGAGGAAGAGGGACTTAATCACTTGCTGCATATTCGTGAGCAGGATGCTCGCAGCTTGGCCGTACATCATCTGATTCGCGGCGAATATTCGACGCAGGCAGCAGAGATGTTCCCAGCGCCTAATTTCCTTGTAGCTGTGGTCTCCATTGACGGCTACCGGCATTATGTAGGCGACACGAATCCGGAAACACGAAGCTATCATCGGTATTTGCTCATCTCGCAGTGTGAAGGTTTGTTCGAGAATTGGATGCAGGCACGCATGGTGTATCAGGGGGATGGAAACTTTGTCATCATCATTAACTACGGCACGTCGGAGCA
Source organism: Paenibacillus sp. strain BS8-2 (assembly GCF_054483835.1). Classification (NCBI taxonomy): domain Bacteria; kingdom Bacillati; phylum Bacillota; class Bacilli; order Caryophanales; family Paenibacillaceae; genus Paenibacillus; species Paenibacillus sp. strain BS8-2. The sequence continues at coordinate 5,381,185 of NZ_CM137010.1, read as the reverse complement.
GAATGGCGCAGGCGCCGCTATTCATGATGCACTAGCGGAAACTAGAGACACGGCGGCAAAGCTGTTAGACCACTCTGTAACCATTGGCGTAAGCAGTCCGGCCGATGAGAGCCATGGCGTAGCGGATCGTGTAGTCGAAGCGATGGAAGCGATCAAACAACGGATGATCGAAGGAAGCGGCAAGATTCATTATTGGAAGGACGAGAACGGACGAGACAAAAAGTATGTTTTCCCGGCTAACAGCGAACGGCGTATGCTCAACTTCCTCGACAATGGCGATTTGGATAGCATTTCGAAGGAGCTGCGTGCAATCAGCGAGGAGCTCCGTACGGCCGAATATGTCTCTTACGATAATATTTTGTTTGTTTACCATCAGCTGGCTGGAATTACTATTAAACATTTAAGGGAAAACAACGTCAGCACGGCCCGGATCTTTGCGGGAAGAGGCAATATTTATGCCGCGTTATCTACCATTGACACATTAGATGAGCTTGAGCAGTATATGTTCGAATTTACCCGCGATATTGTTCAGTACATGGCCCGAACGACCGGAGAAAGCAATCAATATGGTGAGCGGATTATAAGCTACCTGAATGAACATTATCGCGAAGAAATCGTATTCCAGGAGATGGCGAAGGAGATCGGGATCAGTTATTCGTATATGCGCAAGATCGTGTTCGAAATGACGGGTAAAAGTTTGATCGATTATTTGAATCATCTCCGCATCGAGAAGGCGAAGGAGCTGCTTACGGAGTCAAACCTCTCAATTATGCAGATTGCAGCCGAGGTCGGCTACTACAATGTGCAGAGCTTTAACCGGTTTTTCCGCAAGTTCGAGGGCATGCCGCCGAGCAGCTACAAATCTGCGAAATCCCGAACATCGTAAGCTGGAACGTGGGCTGTCGCTAGAGGCTGTGTAAGCCGATGGCGGCAGCTTTACTTTTGCTACTAGCGTTCAGAAATGATAATAACGTCCCCATAAAGCCCAGTAATAGCAAGGAAAAGATCAAAAATGAAGGGTGATGATCAATCTTCATGATTTACCGCTCCAAAATGTAAGCGCTATGATTAGGGCATCCCGAAGATGTTCGACTTGAAAGCAACGGGAAACGTGAAGACAAAAAGGAGGTGAGACTTTGAAAGCTGCGGAAGTTGCAAAAGCCGGAAGTGAGGGAGTTCCACAACTACATAAAAACCGAAATCGAGGAATCGCTCATTTTATTCGCCGGGATTGGCAGCTTTATGCGTTGCTGCTCATTCCATTGTCATTCGTCCTGTTATTCAAGTACGCGCCGATGTCGGGACTGATGCTTGCCTTCAAAGAATACAAAATCGCAAGAGGGTTCTGGGGAAGCGAATGGGTCGGCTTTGAGGTGTTCCAGGAGCTATTCGCCAAACCGGACTTTATCAGGGCGGTACGTAACACGCTGCTGCTTAACGTGCTTGATCTCTTGTTCAGCTTCACGATGCCGATCGTGCTCGCGCTATTGATCAATGAGGTCAAAGGAACCTTCTTCAAGCGTGTGAATCAGACGCTGCTTTACCTGCCGCATTTTCTATCATGGGTCATTATCGGAGCTATCGCCTATCAACTGTTAGGTCAGGGCAGCGGGATGATCAACAATCTATTCGAGCAATTAGGGTGGAATCGCGTACCGTTCCTTCAGGAGGATACCCATTGGTTGTTCAGCTATCTTGCCATTGGCGTGTGGCAGAGCATGGGCTGGGGGACGATTATTTACCTGGCGGCCATCACGGGGGTCAATCCCGAATTGTATGAAGCGGCAACGGTCGATGGAGCAGGCAGATGGCGCAAAATGTGGAACGTGACGATTCCTTCGATCCGCATGACGATTGTAACATTGTTAATTCTAAGTTTGGGCAACGTAATGGGCGGTTCATTCGAACGGATATTGGCATTAGCCAACAAAGCGACGACAGAATTTACGACGACGATTCCCGTGCTTGTATTCCGATGGGGGATCGAAGGCGGCGACTTTAGCCGGGCGACCGCACTCGGATTATTCCAAGCGGTTATCGGACTTATTCTGGTCCTTCTCGCCGATCGGATTGCCAAGAAGCTGGGAGAAGACGGATTGATCTAGAAAGGAGGCGAGCCATGAAATCACTCGATAGAACGATATCGGCATCCCGCAGGCCGCGCCTGGACATCTGGGAATTGCTTATCCGCTGCGTCTTGGTACTCGCATCGCTGGCTTGTTTGCTGCCGTTTGTCCATGTCGTTGCCAAATCGCTTAGCGACGATGCTTACGTCATTGCACAGAAGGTATTCCTGCTTCCGCAAGGCTTTACTCTTGAGGCGTACAGCAAGATATTCGCAGATGCAAGTATTCTCCGGTCGTTGTATGTAAGCGTTATCGTGACTGTGTTATTTACGATTATCGGGATGATCGTTACGATTTGCGCGGCTTACCCGCTGTCGCGGCCACAGCTGAAAGGACGCGCGGTGCTGACCTTTATCTGCGTATTCACCTTGTATTTCGGCGGGGGCATTATTCCCGATTACATGCTGATCAACAGTTTAGGCATGCTGGATACGATTTGGTCACTCGTATTGCCTCTATCGTTTAGTGCATTTAATCTATTAATTCTAAGGAGTTCTATTGCGAGCGGCATCCCGATTAGTCTGGAGGAATCAGCGCGTATAGACGGAGCGAGTCATTTCCGGATTCTGATTAGCGTCGTTCTGCCGCTCTCCAAGCCGATTCTGGCTACACTATCGTTGTTCTACGCTGTAGGCCGTTGGAACGCCTATCAAGACGCTTTGTTTTATATCAAACAAAACGTCGATCTGAGGCCGCTGCAGCTGAAGCTGTATTATCTGGTCGTGCAGGCAAGCGAAAGCTTCCAGCTTGAGGCGACGACTGTGCAGCTTAGCAACCCGGAGGTGCTGAAGGCTTCGGTTGTCGTGTTCGCCACGCTGCCGATTGTCTGCATCTACCCGTTCATTCAGAAATATTTTGTTCAAGGCGTCATGCTGGGGTCCGTCAAAGGATAACTCGATCGTCCTCGGCATTGCTTATTAAACCAAAACCAAATGGGGGAATTACGATGAGCAAAAAAAGAGTCGTCGCTGTATTAATGACAGTTATGATGAGTACGGGTCTGGTGGCAGCATGTTCGAGCAATAACAACGAACCAGCGGCAACAAACAAACCTTCTTCGACTGCGAGCAGCACGAATGCGGGATCAGGCGAACAAGCAGCAGAAGGTTTCCCCGATTATTCCAAAGGGTTCCCGGAGAAGGTCAACCTCGATATCCCGGTGTATGAGCGTGCGTTCGAAGGCTGGAATGTAACGGATAATTATTACACGCGATGGGTTCAGAAGGAATTCGGAGACAAATACAACATTAACGTCAAATTTGTGCCAATTACGCGTAATAACGAAGTAACGGATTTCGAGCAGCTATTGGCTGCGCATAAGGCGCCTGAGATCATCTTCCATTATGACATGCCGCAAGCGCTCGCTTATTACGGAGAAGATGTGATGCAGGAGCTGAATTGGGAAGAGATCGCGAACTACGCGCCTACCTACTGGGCCAACATGGGTGATACCGTGCAAAAATATGGCGTTGTCGATGGCAAAAACACGTTTATTTTCGCCGCGCGTCCGGATACTGACAACTTTGTCTCTTTGATCCGCAAGGACTGGGTAGAGCAGGTCGGGATGAAGATCGAAGATCTGACCTCGCTTGAGAAGTACAATGAAATGCTTGTGAAATGGAAAGAAGCCGGACTTGGCGTTCTGGGCGGAGCATTGACCCGCAACAACTACAACTACAGCTACGCATTCCGCGAGTGGCCGGTCGATCCGAAATACCGCGCGTTATATTCCGATCTTGCGATCGCGGATTTGACGACAAAGGATACCGAGGGCTGGCTGCGCAACCTGAACTATCAATTCAATAACGGAATTATCGATAAGGAATTTTATCTGCGTGATGACGACAACAAAGTTAAATCCGAATTTGTAGCAGGCAGAACAGGCACATATTCCATGTACCTTGCCAGCAATACCGATGTGTTCGAAGCTACGCTCAAAAACAATCCCGATGCCGAGTTCGCCGTCGTGCCGCCAGGCGCAGGCGTACCGGAAGGGCTGAAGCCGCAGGGACGCGCATACTGGCCATTCGGTTTCATCATGGGGATCAACTACGAATCGACGCCGGAGGAACGTGCTGCTGTATGGATGTATCTGGATTGGATGAGCCAGCCGGAGAACCTCTTCGTCTTCCAGAACGGTGTCGAAGGACAGAACTATACGCTTGATGCGGATGGACTGCCGGTGAAAACGGCTGATTTCAAAGGTGAATCGGTACTTTCCCAAAACAATAACAAAGATTATTGGGGACTTGTGACTGAATCGGCCGTATATGCAACGCCTGAGCTGACGCTTAAAGCCAATATGCGCAATTGGGCGCCTGCCGGTTATGAGTATCTGGCCGAAGACTTGATCAAATATCGGAACGAAACGACTGAATTCCGTACACCGGATGCACTCTTCAGTGTTGTGTTAGAGAAAGTGAATGAATATAAGGCAGACCTGAACGCGCTCTTCCAGGAGCTATACCTGGATATCGTACTCGCACCAGAAGCCGAATTTGATGCCAAATATGAAGCAGCTAAGAAACGATTCCTAGAAGCAGGATACCAAGAAGTATTGGATGAAAAACAAAAAGCGATCGACGCGGGTCAGTTCAGATAATTGCAGACAACATAGACATAAGACGGAGCCCCTGTATGACAGGGGCTTTGGCTTTGCTCTTGACAGGAGAGAATTCCCGATCCCATATTGGAATCAAGCGAATTGAAATAACAGTATTTATGATACGAAATGTATCATTTCTGTCGGCTAAAATGGGCAAACAACAAGATGATTGATGACATAGCGAGAGGGTTTTATTGAACTACATCTTAAAGGAGGATGATGAGAAGTGGTGAATCTGGTCAAATCCCGCAAGAAATCGTTTTGTGCTTTTTTGATGTCGCTGGTGATGGTATGCTCGATTGCCTCATGGCCTGCTGGGGTTCATGCGGAGGCGTCAAGCGGAGCGGTAGCAAGACAAGGGGAGTACTTAGATCGTGGATTGGTAGCGGTATTGGTGGATGGCGGCGTCTATCTGAGTTGGCGTTATTTGAACTCGGATGCGGAAGAAATCGCTTTCAATGTGTACAAAAACGGATATAAGGTCAATGCGGCTCCAATCACAGACTCGACTAACTACGTGGATACGACGGGGGCTGACAGCTCTCAGTATCAAATTTCCACCGTACTAGCGGGCAAAGAAGAGATGCTGCCGGATCTGGCTTCGGTGTGGCATAACAATTATTTGCCGATACCGCTGGATAAACCGGCCGACGGGCGTACAAAGGACGGAGGACATTATTCGTACATAGCGAGCGATGCTTCTGTCGCAGACGTGGACGGTGACGGCGAATACGAGATCGTGTTTCTCTGGAATCCGAGCAATGCAAAGGATAATTCGCAAGCCGGTTATACCGGCAATGTCTATATCGACGCGATCGAAATGGATGGCAGCAAGTTATGGCGGATCGACCTCGGCGTTAATATTCGGGCAGGCGCGCATTATTCGCCCTTTATGGTCTATGACCTGGACGGCAACGGCAAGGCCGAGGTTGTGGTCAAGACGGCCGACGGCACCAAGGACGGTCAAGGCGGAGTCATTGGCGACGGAACCAAGGATTATCGCAACGATGGCGGATATATCTTGACCGGTCCCGAATATTTGACGCTGTTTGATGGGGAAACCGGGCAAGAGGTATCCACTGTCGCTTATGATCCACAACGTGGAGACGTCAGCGCATGGGGCGATGGATACGGCAATCGAGTGGATCGATTCCTGGCTGCGGTCGCCTATCTGGATGGCGAGACGCCAAGCGTCATCATGACGCGCGGCTATTATACACGTACCGTACTCGCTGCATATGACTATGTCGGCGGTGAGCTGGTAAAACGTTGGACGTTCGACTCGAGTATTGCAGGGAGTCAATATGAAGCGCAAGGGAATCACGGTTTAAGTGTGCTTGATGTGGATTCCGACTGCAAGGATGAAATCATCTTTGGTGCGCTGGTCATTGACGATGACGGAACGGTCTTGTACAGCACAGGCCTTGGACATGGCGACGCCATGCATGCCGGCAAGCTGGATCCGACTCGTGATGGATACCAGATTGTCAGCGTTCATGAGCATACGAACTCCCCTTATGGCATTGAGATGCGCGATGGCGCAACAGGCGACATTATTTGGGGTCAATATACGGGCAAGGACACGGGGCGCGGCATGTCAGCCGATATCGATCCGACGTATCCGGGTTACGAATCATGGGGCTCGGGCATCGTAGATGGTCTCGCGGTTCCCGAAACAAACGGGTATGCAGCTAACGGAGAGGTCATTTATGAGCCCAGCGAAACGCCTAAAAGTGTGAACTCCGCCATTTGGTGGGATGGTGACCTTCAGCGCGAGTTATTCGACCATCAATGGGATAATGCCTCGGCTAAAGGAATTCCACTCGTCTATAAATGGGATTACGAGAACAAAAAGTTGAACGAAATATTTAGAGCGACAGGCGCTCTGACAAACAACCATACCAAAGGAAATCCGGCGCTGCAAGCGGATGTGCTGGGAGATTGGCGCGAGGAGCTGCTGCTGCGAAGCGAGGACAGCACGGAATACAGATTATACACGACAACCATTCCGACAGCTTACCGAATCACAACGTTAATGCAGGATCCTGTATATCGTTTAGGCATAGCTTGGCAGAATGTCGGATATAACCAGCCCCCGCATACAAGCTTCTACCTTGGAAGCGAAGCCACGTCGTTCCCGAGGGCAAATCTTGCCCTTACAGGAGGCAGTGAGACGCTGGAGATGGTTCGCCATTTCGATTTTGGCACAGCAACCTCGCCGAATACGACCTCCGTTCAGGATACAGTCTACTCGGAAGTGACGGGATACGGCTTCGAGCAGACGAGCGGCATCACAGTGGGCGAGGATATTGTTTCCTTACCGGAGCAAACAAAGTTCGCCGTTAATCTGCCTAATGCCAACTATAAAGTAACGCTGAAGCTTGGTTCCAATTCGCATGATTCGAATATAGGTGTCAAATCCGAATTCGTGCAGAAGCTTGCCGTCACGAATGTGCAAGCGGGCACACCGCTGCAGTATGCATACGACATTGCGCTGGTAGACGGACAGCTCGAGTTTATATTCTCCGGTACGGCGATTGACGTACAAGAGATAATAATTGAACGATATCCGGATGCGGCGCCTGGCACAGGGGCGACGATCTATATGGCCGGAGACTCTACGATGCAATCGTACAGCGCAGCTCAAGCTCCGCAGGAAGGCTGGGGTCAGCAATTCGGCCAATACTTCTCGGACGGCGTCGTTGTGCAGAACCATTCGATCGGCGGCAGAAGCAGCAAGTCCTTTATGGTCGATGGCCGATTGGATACGGTTTTGCGTCAGATCAAACCTGGCGACTACTTCTTTATTTCATTCGGTCACAATGATGCGAGCGCTGGCATACCGGATCGGTACGCTTCGCCGGAAGACTACAAAACGTATCTGGCTCGTTATGTGAACGGAGCTAGACAGCGAGGCGCAACGCCTGTGCTGCTTACTCCGGTAGGACGCCGCGACTTTAATTTGATCACGCAAGAATTTAATGTCAGCTTCCCTGATTATGTGAACGCAAGCAAGCAGGTTGCTGAAGAGCTGGGCGTACAATTAATCGATCTAAGCGCGTTAAGTATCGCCCATTATAACGAAATCGGATTGGCAGCATCAGAGAAGGTATTCTTGTACGCTTATCCGGGCCAATATCCGAAATATCCTAGCGGGATAAACGACAACACACATTTCAGCGCCTATGGCGCAAATGTGATTGCCGGCTTGGTCGCAGGCGCGTTGAAAGAGATGGAACTTGACTTGGCGCCGCTGGTGATTGATCCGAATATTGAGGAGCCGGAACCGGAACCGGAGAATCCGATCTACGAAGAAAACTTCGAAGGTGATGCGGCAGCCTATCAATATGCCATGGTCAACGCAACAGGAATTGGCGGACAGATGGCGGGGACGGTTGTCGAGCAGAGCGGCAATAAAGTATTGTCCGTTACAGGCTCCGGGTCGGGTCATCGGGCCAAAGTGTTCCGCTTGTTCGATGCGGTGGGCGGCGATATCGTCAATGTGAATTTCAACTGGCACTCCGGCAATGTAGGGGCTTCGCCTTCGGAAGGACATTTGACACTGCAAGACAGCAACGAGAATCTTATTCTCACCCTATATACGACTAGCGGTACCAATACGCCGATCGGTTATTTCGCCGGACACTATCCAGCAGATTATGGAACGGGCAATTCGGCTATTCCTGCCGGAGGTGCGTTCACGACGATCGCCAAGAATCAGTGGGTAAATGTGGATGCCGATATTAACTTTGCGGAGAAAACCATCGATTTGACGTTGACTAGTTTGGCTGACGGCAGTGTTACACAAACCATCGAGAACATTCCGATGAGCGCCGGAACCGCTTATGCGGACAACGTAAGAGCGATGCGCTTCCTGGGTACAAGAAAGGGAGGCGGCGGCACGCTGCTCTGGACTACTCAGATCGACAATGTGCGGATTGAAGGGGAGACGCTGCCGCCGGTTGCTGGCGACCAGACCGAGCTTGCTGCGCTGCATAACGAGATCTTGGAGCTGGATTTGAGTGGTTATTCGAACGAGTCCGTTGCCGTACTAAATAAAGCAATGGAAGCCGCTGAGGCAATGATCGGTACGCCTGCAACACAAGCGCAAGTCGACCATACGTTTAACATGCTGAAGGTTGCAAGAGACTCGTTGACGAGTGAGCCGCCGGTCGCGATTACCGATTACCGATTCGATTTCGGCTCTGGTGAAGCGGCTGAAGGATACATCAAGGTAGATGCTTCACGCGCGTATGTAGAGGGCAATGGGTATGGATTCGTCGATACGGCTTTGATCGAGGATGTTAACCGTGCGAACGGCAACGCGCTCACGGGGGATTTTGTCCGAATCAACGGCACCTCGTTCCTGGCAGAGCTTCCGCCAGCCAATTACCGCGTAACGATGAGCGTTGGCGATTCGTTGGAGGCAACGAACATCAGCGTGACGACAGAACAGATGGCGAAGGTAGCAGCCGCCACTGTTCCGGCGGGGGAAATTGGGGAGATTTCGTTTGATATCGCGCTAATCGATGGCGTATTCGATTTCGAGTTCTCGGGTAATACACCGAAGCTTAATGCGTTGAAGCTGGAGCGATTGCAAGGCAACGGCGTCGCAGATCAACCAGTCATCTATCTAGCAAGTGATTCTACTGTCGCGAATTATGCGGAAGGTTATCGTCCACAAGCGGGATGGGGCGAGACGTTAGGCGGCTTCTTCGATCTGGATGAAGTCAGCATCGATAATCGGGCAGTCGGCGGGTTAAGCAGCAAAACCTTCTTGACTGGCGGTTATCTAAACGATCTTCTGCTGGATGTGCATGTAGGGGATTATCTCTTCATGCAGTGGTCTCATAATGACTCTACACCGTCTCGACCAGAACGTTATCTAACGCCGGAGCAGTTCAAGGTATATCTGGAAACCTATATCGATGGCGCGGTGCAGCGCGGAGCGATACCCGTATTAGTAACGCCGGTCAACCGCCGCGACTTCACGGGCGATGTGCTGAACAAGAGCTTCCCGGAATATGTGACGGCAATGAAGGAAGTGGCGCAAGAGACCAATACGCTGTTGATTGATCTGAACCAGGCCAGCTGGGAAGTCTTCCAAGAGCTTGGACCTGAAGGAACCAAATCCATTTTCTTGTGGGTTGACGGCAAAGAAGACAATACACACTTGCAGATGAACGGTGCGATTAAGACAGCCGAGCTTGTTGCAAGAATTGTCAAAGGATTAAATATCCCATTGTCCGCCGCTGTTACCTTGGACGATACAGAGGTTCCGCCGGGCGATCAATGGGCAACAGCGGCATTGTCCGGTCCTGCAAGCACGTATGCAGGTCAAGCGGTTGAGCTGACTGTAGGTGTATCTACAGTTGCACAAGGCTTCACGGCGATGGATGTTGTTCTGCAGTATGATCCATCGAAGATGTCATTCGAGACGAACGTCTTGGAAGGCGGCGGAGTCGAGCTTGCGGAAAACGCGATCGTAACCAAACATGCCGGGCTGCATGTCATTGCATCGGCCGTACGTCCCGCCGAAGGGCAAATTCGCGTCATTCTGATCAGCGGGGGTGAAGCGCAATCGGTTGTAGATAGCGGTGCGTTGTTTGCCCTGAATGGCAGAGTCAAGGAAGATGCGCCTAATGGCAATGTTTTGTCATCCGTAACAAAATTCGAAGTGTCACGCGACGGGCTTGCCGGAATCGTGAACATCGGGGAGGCTTACCATACGATCAACATTGGTCAAGCGCCGCCGATCGACTCGGATAAGACGGCACTAATCGCAGCTATCGCTGCCGCACAGGCGAAGCTGGCTCAAGCACAAGAAGGCGTAAAAATCGGACAATTCGAGATAGGCTCCAAAGCTGCGCTGCAAGCAGCCATTAACGCGTCAACGGCTGTTCGTACGAACGAATGGGCGACGCAGGCGCAAGTTGATGCATCGACGGCAGCGCTTAACAATGCTATCCAGCTATTCCAGAGTAAATTTATTAGTCTGGTGGATGGTCAAACGCAAATTACGATCCGGGATCTGTCGATCATTGCGAAGTATTTTGGCATGACATCCCAGGATCCGCGCTGGAACGAAATCGCCAAAGCCGATCTATTAGATGATGGTCAGATCAATATTCGCGTGTTGGCCGCGGTTGCTCGCATGATTATGTCGGACTGGTCTGTGCAATAGGAGGTAGAGCAGGAAGTAGAGCTGGAAGTAGCGCAGGAGGGGGAGGACATTCTTCCTCCTTCTATTCTCTGTTTAGCAAGAACATAACATGCAAGAATGACGGAAGGAAGATGCGAATTGGCAGTTTTCAATAGACAAGTGAAGATTGTGCTAAGCATGCTGCTAATCATGTCGTTGTGGTTGCCAGGCTCAATTCTGGCAAATGACGTTCCCGCCTTTAGCATGAAAGCTTTGAATTTAGGAGGCAAATTGGTTGTTGAAGTGAAAGGACATCAATTATCGGACGTATATGCCTTCCAGTTTAATCTGGATTATGACGAAAGTACGCTGAAGTTTATCGAGGCGAGTAGTCCAATTTCCGGTTTCACGGTGGATCCCGTTGCCAAGAATGGGAGCGTGTTATTCGCGCATTCGAAAGTCGGGAATACGAAGGGGACGAAGGGGGACGCCGTGCTTGCGACGTTTACGTTCGAGAGGCAGTCAACGACTACTTCCTTGTTGGATTTGCATTCGATTAAATGGGTGAATTCCGAGCTGGACATGGTCGAACTTGGCACAAAGGTCGTATTGTCATCCGCTTATGTACAATATACGGATATTGCCGGACATTGGGCTGAAGCTTCGATTCTAAAGGCGAGCGAGCAGGGTTGGATTACAGGCTACGAAGATGGAACGTTTCGTCCGCAGCGGCAAGTGACGCGCGCTGAGTTCGTCGCGATGCTCGTGCGCGCGCTGGACTTGCCGATTCCTTCGCCGCCGCAACCGTCCTTCGCCGATCATGGGAGCATTCCTCAATGGGCAATCGGTTACGCGGCAGCAGCTAAGGAAGCTGGGCTGGTCGAAGGGTATGCCGACGGGAATTTCCAGGGGAACAAGCCGATCTCTCGCACGGAGATGGCGGTATTGATCGTTAGAGCGGAAGGTGTCAAGCCGCGCCTAGGCGGCCTGCTCCAGTTTGTCGATACGGAACAGATTCCAGCCTGGGCCCGCCCGTATATTGCTGAAGCAGTCGAGCGAGGCTGGGTTAAAGGTGTCGGAGGTAATCGGTTTGCACCGTTAGCTCAGGCTACTAGGGCTGAGTCGGCCCATCTCATTCTGACGATCCTCACAGAGGAGTAACATTCTCCTGCAACATGAGTCCTGCTGCATGAGTCCTGCATGCGTTCAGGAAACCTCGCCTGTACCGAACAGCTTTCGATACGTCTCCGGCGTCATGCCTTCCTTACGGCGGAAAGTGGCGACGAAGTGGCTGGGATCCCGGAAGCCGACGGCTTCTCCGATCTGACGGACGGTCCAATCTGGTCGGGAAGGCAGCCATTCCTTTGCTTTGCGTATTCGTAACCCAATCAAATAGGCGTACGCTGTCTGACCGAACAACTCGCGAAATTTTTCGTTTAGCTGACGTTCGCCAATGTCGAGCAAGGAGGCCATCTCTGCAAGACCGATACCGGGATCCGAGAACTCGGTTTCCAGCCATTCCAGCAGGATCTGTACGCGCTCCAGCCGTTTGGAGATGGAGGGACGGTTATCAATTCGAGCTTCCGTCTGCAGCAATGTCAGGAAGCGGTACAAATCGGAGGAAAACTGCCAACCCGACGGGTCTCCTCCTGACTCGGCGAGCGAGAGCATGTCCTCCAAGAGGCTTGGGAGCTGATCATTGCCGGCTTCCAATTGGAAACGTTCTGCTTTGCCCCATCCGAAGGACTGGACAAAGTTCGCTGCCATGCTGCCGTGGAATGTAATAAATCCCGTATACCATGAGCCGTTTTTGGCTTCGTATCGATGAGGAACTCCCGGATAGAAGAAGACACCGGTATGCGGGGTCATTCTCCAGGTTTGATCGCCGAAGGACAATTCGCCTTCTCCGTCAAGCGTCTGGAGCCAGTGAAAGTATGGATAGCCGTTCGGTCGATCGATCGCTTCTTGCTCCGTATTCGTTCCGATCGATTCAATCTGCAGCGGCAGCAGCTCTGCGGGGGTAGCAGGAACGATGCGACGTTTCATCTTGATCCTCCGTTTTCTTATATGCCAAATCAATTTTATTATATAGGATCGGGCAACAGGAAGACATACAATAAAGATATAATTTGCAGTTTTATCATACAACTTGAGGAGTGACAAGATGATCAGCGCGAAAAAGCCGAAAATTTGGTACGGTGGCGACTATAACCCCGATCAGTGGGAGAAGGAAGTATGGGACGAGGATTTGCGTATGTTCAAGCTGGCGGGCATCGACGTCGCAACGCTCAATGTTTTCGCATGGGCGAAAAATCAGCCGAACGAGGACACCTACGACTTCGGCTGGCTCGACGAGATGATGGACAAGCTCCACGCGGATGGAATCGGCGTGTGTTTGGCTACTAGCACAGCTGCGCATCCCGCCTGGATGGCGCGCAAATACCCGGATGTGCTTCAAGTCGACTTCAACGGCCAGAAACGGAAGTTCGGCGGGCGCCATAATTCATGCCCGAACAGTCCGACCTTCCGCAAGTATTCGGTCCGCATGGCAGAGAAGCTAGCGGAACGCTACAAGGATCATCCCGCGCTTCTCATATGGCATATCAACAATGAATATGGCGGTGCCGGCAACTGCTACTGCGACAATTGTGAACGTGCTTTCCGCGAGTGGGTCAAAGCTCGTTATGGAACGCTGGAGGCGGTCAACCGTGCTTGGAACGCAGGTTTCTGGGGTCATACCTTCCACGATTGGGATGATATTGTATTGCCGAGCGGACTTAGCGAGGAGTGGGCAGGGGCCAACGGTCGTACGGAAACGAACTTCCAAGGGATCTCGCTCGATTATATCCGCTTCCACTCGGACAGCTTGCTCGAATGCTACAAGCTGGAATACGAAGCAGTCAAAACATATACGCCTGAGGTTCCTGTCACCACAAATTTGATGGGGGCATTCAAGAAGCTAGATTATCACAAATGGGCCAGACATATGGACGTTGTATCATGGGATAACTACCCTCGTTTCGACACGCCGCATAGCTACACAGGCATGATGCACGATTTGATGCGCGGATTGAAGGACGGCCAGCCGTTTATGCTGATGGAGCAAACGCCGAGCCAGCAGAATTGGCAGCCCTATAATTCATTGAAACGTCCCGGCGTTATGCGCTTGTGGAGCTATCAAGCAGTGGCGAGAGGCGCCGATACGGTATTGTTCTTCCAACTGCGTAGATCGGCTGGCGCTTGCGAGAAATATCATGGAGCCGTTATCGAGCATGTCGGTCACGAGAACACGCGCGTCTTCCGTGAATGCGCCCAGCTCGGCATGGAGCTAGGTAAGCTTGGCGATACGCTTCTCGATGCCCGTGTGGAGGCCAAAGTCGCAATTCTTTTCGACTGGGAGAATTGGTGGGCCGTCGAGATGTCAAGCGGCCCAACCATCGCGCTGAAATACGTGGATGAAGCGCACAAATTCTACGATGCGTTATACCGGCAGGGCATCGCGGCGGATGTGGTCAGCGTGAATGCGGACTTAAGCGGCTATGATCTCGTGATCGCGCCGGTTATGTATATGGTGAAACAAGGACTCGCAGAGAAGTTGGAAGGTTATGTGCATAATGGCGGCACGTTGATATCTACATTCTTTAGCGGCATCGTCGACGAAAGCGATCGTGTGAAGCTGGGCGGTTACCCTGGCGAGCTGAGAAAGCTGCTTGGCATATGGGCAGAGGAGATTGATGCTTTGTTGCCGAGCCAGCGCAATCGAATGGTTCCGACGGGAGAATCAAGCGGCTATCGATCCGAATACGAATGCGGCATGCTCTGCGACTTGATCCATACCGAAGGTGCAGCAGTGAAAGCCGTGTATGGCGATGACTTCTATCGCGGCATGCCAGCGCTTACGGTTAACTCGTTCGGGGCGGGAGAGGCTTGGTATTTGGCGACTAGCCCGGAAGCTGCTTTCCTTCAGGATTGGTTGGCAGAGGTATGTGCAGCCAAAGGGATAGAGCCCATTATTGCCAATGCGCCGGAAGGCGTTGAGACGACTGTGCGCTCGAAGGACGGCAAATCCTATTTGTTTGTGCTCAATCATAATGCCGAAGCTGTTTCGGTTGAGCTTGGAGATCGTTCAGGTGTCGAGTTATTGTCGGGTGAGGTTATCGCAGGCGGTGGCATTGAGATCGCTGGACGGGACGTACGGATTATTGAACTGCAATCCTGATATAAGAAATACATGTGCGTAGATTGATGATGGTACGGATCAGAAAGAAGAAGGGATGGAAGAGATGAAGCTGAACGCTAAACAAACGGAGTTGAAGGAAGCAGCAGGACGAGTTGCGGAGTATACATTCGGCATGGATTTGACATGGGATTGGCCGGGAGGCGTGGCCTATTATGGCGTGAGCCGAGCATACGAGGTAACGGGGGAACAAATGTATCTGGACCGCATGGTGGCGTGGGTCGACGAATATATCGAAGCGGGTCTCCCGGTGTGGACAGTCAACTCTTGTGCGATTGGGCATATGCTGCTGACCTTATACGAGCAGACGAAGGATGATCGGTACAAGGAGCTTATCTTTAGCAAGCTGGATTATTTGGAGAACAAAGCGCTGCGTTTCGGCGATGGCGTGCTGCAGCATACCGTGTCGGCCAATAATGATTTTCCCGAGCAATGTTGGGCGGATACGTTGTTTATGGCGGCATACTTCATGCTGCGGGCGGGCATCGTATTGGATCGCAAACCTCTCGTGGAAGATGCGCTGCATCAATTCTATTGGCATATCAATTACTTGCAGGACGAAGACGACGGTTTGTGGTACCACGGCTACAATCATATCTCCAAGGATCACATGTCCGGCATGTATTGGGCGAGAGCGAATGCATGGGCGGCGTACACGATGTCGCGAGCGGCCAAGATTCTTCCGGAAGCTTACTTGTATCCGCCAATGATGCATATATGGAGCGCGTTGCGCGACCAACTGGCGGCCATCAAGGTGCTGCAAAAGGAAGATGGGCTCTGGGGCACCGTGCTCGATTATCCAGAAGCATATGGCGAGGTATCGGCAACGGCCGGCATTGCCGCCGCCATGCTAACGCAAGGCAATCCGCTGCACGGCAAATATGTGCAAAAGGCGCTTGACGGGGTGCTGAACAATATCTCAGGCAACGGACGCGTGCGAAACGTTTCTGGCGGCACTGCGGTCATGAACGATCTCGAAGGTTACCTCGGCATCGACCGGAAGTGGGCGCAGGGGTGGGGGCAAGGACTTACGCTGGCGTTGCTCGCTTCCGCAATGGAACGAGTGCAAGAGTAAAGGTAACGAAGGAAGTCGGAAGCAGCGACCAAACAAAGAGGCCCATGCGCTTACGCATGGGCCTCTTTGTTCGATTCATATAGGACGAGTCTACGAGCGTTAACCATTCAGCTTACGGAACACTTGATAAGAACGCTCGGCACATTGGGATATCGCGATCGGGTGGAAATCGGATATTTCCGAATACAACGTGTCACGTAGAGGAGCCGTCCAGTGCTGGGGCAATCGCTGCGCGCCCCATGATGCCCCCATGATGGAACCGACTGTTGCACCGTTGCAGTCCGTATCCCATCCGCCCAGGACAGAAGTGGCGATTGCCGTCTCGAAGTCTCCTTTGGCAAATATAATCGAAGCTGCAACGAGTGCGGCATTGTTATTGGTGTGCACGGGATTATAATGGCCGAAAGCGCTCCATAACTCTTCGATCAGCGCTTCTTGCGTTTGAGCCCGTCGGGCGATTTCGATGGCTTGTTCGACATCTCGGGATAATCTGCAACGACTTGGAATCTCGCTAAGACCGATACGGACAATCGTCTCGGGATCACTTTCGACGAAGGCTGCTGCAATCATCGCCGCACACAACATTTCCCCGTAGATCCCGTTTTTTACATGGGAGAACGAAGCATCACGCCATGCAAGATCGGCTGCGCGTTCAGGATTACCCGCCGCGCCGTAAGCCAGTCCGTCTGCGCGAATCTGAGCGCCAATCCATTCGCGGTAAGGATTGAGATAGGTGCGAACCCACTCTATACGCTGAGCCCAATCGTCCGGTCGCTGCCCCTTCTGATGGGAGGTGACTTGAGCGAAATTGAGATATGCCTGCGTTTCGGCTGTGCAGACTTGGCGATAAGGCAGACGAGCATGCCACAGCTTGCCGATATCCCACGAATCGAAGTCATATCCATGTTCCTCGAGCAGGATCAAACCTAATACCGTATAACGAATATCATCATCGGTTTCCATAAATTTGATCTGTTCTTTCGTGCTTCTATAGCCTCCTGTTGCAAGCTTCAGCCCATGGGTGTCGGCCGCAGTGGAGTGTTGTGGCGCGTAATCGGCAATCGGCCAGGCATTGGCGCCTTCCATCCAAAGCTTCACATTTTTCCATCCGGGATTTTCTTCGGTCCCGCTCATGAATGGCCACACTTCAAAGGGCTTCCCAAGTGCGCAGCCGATACTGCGGCCCAGCCATGCGCCATAAAATTTATCGCGCCATTGCTCATCCGTGAATTCGGCATTCAGTTGTCGCGGTCCCGCTGGACGCAAGGCTCGAATGCCTGCGAGATCGGAGGGCTCGTCAAACGGGAAATCCGGACTGATTTCTAGCTGCATCAATTCGTTATATATACGCATTAATTGTGTTTCATCCTGTTCCGCTGCGCGTACACGCTCTGCAAAGCCGGCAACCTCACAGCCCTCTTCGCGTCTCTGCACAACCTCTTTTTCTACCAATTCGAATAGATTAGTCCAACCAGCCATGATAGAACCCTCCGATGCTTTCGAATGACTACTTGGCTTTATTATATAAAAGGGGGAGATCCCTCTCTACTCAATTCTTGAGGGATACTCTCAAGTATTGCGTGGATCGCATATTTCTGGCGATAGTCCAACGGTGACAACCCCGTTATATGTTTGAATTGTCTGAAGAAGGAGGCAACGCTCTGGAATCCGCTTTCTAATCCTACTTCCGTAACGTTGATATCGGATTGCAGCAATAGTCGCTTGGCTTCGTTGACTCGTAGTTCAAGCAAGATATCCTTGTAGCCGCGGCCAAGTTCTTGTTGAAACAGGCGGCTGGCCTGCGAAGGGCTGACATGGAGCGTGGCGGCGACATCGGAGAGCTCCATAGGCTCGCGAAATCGGGTATGCATCCATTCCAATGCGGGGCGCATACGGCTGAAGGAGCGAGTCAGTTTGTTCCATTGCGGTGTGGCAATGCCACTAGCATAGTGACGGAGCAACAACACGCATATTTCCAGCAGCGTGCTTTTGGCCATACTTTGATAACTGGCGTCTCGTTTCTCCAATTCGGCACTCATTTTGTGAATTAATGCGCCAAGCAATGGGGCAAGGGATGAGTCCGCAGGTATGTGGTTGTTGAAGTGATCGGAGCGGTAGGAGAATGGGAGTAGCAGCGCTTCGTCTTCGGCGAGCAGCAACCTGGGATCGAAGTTAATAAAGATGAATGTACTCGGCTCGATCTCATCTGCTTGAGCGATATGCAGTTCCAGATTGTTGACGATAAACACATCGCCGCATTGCACCGCATATTTTTTTTCTCCGTAATAAAACAATCCGCGACCAGCTATACATAATCCGATCTCCAGACTGTTGTGGTAGTGAAGAGGTTTAAGCGTACTGCTCGGCGTCCAGCAGAAGGCATTGATAGGTATCGAATGATCATAAGAAATGGTCAGCCTCATCGTCCATCACCTCGCAATGTGTATATCTCTGAATGTGTTCGCAGTCAAGCGCGTACCCAGTACCGGACATCACATTACAACCTGTGCAGCTTCCGGTAGACGGTGGGGCTCATCTTCATTTTTTTCGAGAATAATCTGCTGAGATAAAAGCCGCTTTCGTATCCGCATGCCGCCGCGATCTCATCAAGCGTTCCATCGGTCTCCAGCAATAAACGGTTGGCTTTCTGCAGCCGCAATGAGGTCAAATAATGGCTTGGCGTCTGACCGAAGGCGGCATGGAATTTCCGGGTAAATTGTACGGGGCTCCAGCCCTTGGATGCGGAGAAGCAGGAAAGTTGGAGCGGGCCAAATGCATGCTCGCGAATCCAATCCGCCGCCGCTTGCAGCTCTGGATCGATTGGCGTGGCGTTTCGTTTGCCGTCTACATCCAGGTTACTTGGCAGCCAGCACTGTTTCCACAGGTCGGCAAAATAATGTTTGGTAATCGCGAGACTCCTTGCGTCGCTTATATAATCGGATAGCCGGCTCAGTGCATCATACGCTTGAGTAAGCCTGATACCATCCCGAACGGAGACTTTGCATGGCATGGAGGATGCTACGCTTTGATGTGTGAGATCGCAGGGGGAACAATCCGCGTTTACCCATCGAAACGTATAAAAGTAGAAGGAGACTGGCTCGACCACTTCTCTGAAAAATGGAGTATGCGGTGGGCAGATGACGAGATCGCCCCGCATAGCCACGCCTTCGGTATTATGAATCCGAAATCGAAACTGTCCATCAGTGACAGCGAACATAACCCAGTTCTCGTACTGATCCTCGGCTAATAGAAAAGCATCCTTGCGATGCCAGTACATGTTCGAGATTGGATAGGGATCGATGGTCAAGAAATCCATGGCAACTCGTCCACCTTTGAAATTTTGTGCATGCCTCATTAAAGTTTGTGTATGTGAAAAGTATAGACTTTCGATTAAGATTTGGCTATAGAAATCCAATATCATGGAAGCAGATGAGGTGATCCCTGTGCGACAAGAGACGATACATTCGGATATTACAGTTGTAGGCGGCGGATTGGCAGGTGTTAACGCGGCGGTAGCGGCAGCGAGGCTGGGACGTACCGTATCGCTGATCCAGAACAGACCGGTGTTAGGCGGCAATTCGAGCAGCGAAGTCAGGGTTTGGGTTTGCGGCGCAACTTCGCATGGCATGCAGCGTTTCTCGCGGGAGACTGGCATTATGGGCGAATTGTTTGTGGAGAATCAGTTCCGTAACCCTGAGGGAAATCCCTATTTTTGGGATCTGGTTGTGCTGGAAGCCGTGAAAGCGGAGCCGAATATCCAATTATTCCTGAACACGGACGTACATGAGGTAGGGGCTAGCGGGGATGCTAACGATCGGCATATTGATTCTGTAACGGGATGGATGATGGGCTCCGAGCGGCGAATCACGTTCAAGAGCGAGATCTTCCTGGATTGTACGGGAGACGGGCTCGTCGGATTCCTCGCAGGTGCGAAGTACCGGCTGGGACGGGAAGCGCGGGACGAATATGATGAGGTCTGGGCGCCTGAGGCTGCAGACGAAATTACGCTTGGCAGCACGATTCTATTCTACAGTAAGGACGCCGGTCATCCTGTGAAATATGTAGCGCCGAGCTTCGCCAAAGATATTACGCAAACGTCGATTCCGATGAAACGTGTCATTCGCAGCGGTGATTCCGGTTGCCATTACTGGTGGATTGAGTTCGGCGGTGAGCTGGATACGGTTCATGATAACGAAGCCATCCGGGACGAATTGTGGTCGGTTATTTATGGGATTTGGGACTATATCAAAAACTCGGGTCAATTCGATTCGGAGAATATGACGCTGGAGTGGGTCGGATCCGTGCCGGGTAAGCGGGAGTTCCGCCGATTCGTTGGGGATTATGTGCTGAGCCAGAACGATATCATGAATCAAGAAGAGTTCCATGATCGCATCGCATTCGGAGGATGGTCGATCGACCTGCATCCGCCACAAGGCATGTATTCGGCTGAAAAAGGATCCAAACATCTCTATATGAAAGGGAATTATCATATCCCATATCGATCCTTGTATTCGAAAAACGTCTCCAATTTGATGTTTGCCGGACGTAATATCAGCGCAACGCATGTCGCATTCGGAACGACAAGGGTCATGGCAACTTGCGCCATTATTGGCGAAGCAGCAGGCACTGGAGCGGCGCTTGCCGTCCAATACGGAACAACTCCGCGCGGAGTCTACGAGCAGCATCTGGATCAGCTGCATCAAACATTGCTCAAACAAGATGCTTCGGTTATCGGCATTCGTAATGACGATTCAGCCGACGTAGCGCGCTTAGCCGCTGTACAGGCTTCCAGCACATTGACTCAGCTTGCGGTTGAACATTACAATGGGCAGCGTCCGCTGCAGCAGGATAATGGTTTGTTAATTCCGGTCGATCCCGAGCTTGCGGTAATAGAACTGCTGATTGATGCTTCCGCGGACACCAGCCTGCAATTGGAATTGTGGAGTACGGACCGTAAACAAAATTATGTACCGCAAAACCTCGAAGTCAGAGGGGAAACGGCTGTATCAGCCGGCGAGAAGCAATGGGTGAAGGTGTCGCTTGCTTGGAAGCCTGATGAAGCACAGAATGCAATGATTGTGATCAAAGCCAACCCGCTTGTAACCTTGTACATGACGGATCGATATCAGTTTGGCGTATTGGTGTTTAAGAACGTATCTGGCGATGAGCCGATCTACATGGATGGGTACCATGATCTGATTAGCCAATGGCAAACGGGAGGCGGGTCGCGCAGGTCGGTGACCTTCCGGAGCTGGCCTGAGACCCAGGCGTATGCCCCAGAGAAAATTCTCGACGGTTATATACGGCCATTTGGCGGCCCTCATCTATGGAGCTCGGACGAAATAACGGCAGGCGAGGAAGTTTATCTGCAGCTGGACTGGAATGACCGACCGGTCTCGATAAGAGAAGTGCAGCTTACGTTCAACGATGATGTCAATGAGGATCTAATTAATCTGCATCATCACAGAACGCCGTTTGAAACGATCCCTGAGCTGGTTCGGGATTACAGGCTGGAAGCAAACGTAAATGGAGAATGGCTGGTCTTACATCAGGAACGCGGCAATCGTAAGCGTAAACGCGTGCATCGGTTGAACACGGTAGTGGAAGGTGCAACGAGCTTGCGTCTAGTGATAGAAGCCACGAACGGGGCGTTGCATGCACAGATAACCGAGATCAGAGTGTACGAACAATAATACAACCAAAGAAGCTGACGCCGATGGAAGAGCGGCGTCAGCTTCTTTGGTTTGCAATACAGGATTTCTGTTAATAAACGTATTGTTTCTTGAGCATTAGCGTGAAGGCTTTGCTATAAATCCAATGTCCGTAATCGTTCGGATGGTTGATGTTATTGAGCAGCAAGCTCTCATGCGTCTTGCCCGCGGCAAGCTCGGCGGTCCAGAGAGCATGAGCATCGGCCACTCCAATTCCGTATTCATCACCCAGACGGCGAATAACGTCGGCGTACTGAGCGATATCGCCGCTTGTATGCTGCCAATTCGGATTGGGCTCGCATGGCGTGACAAGAATCAGATCGGAATCGCCGGCATGACGAATCGTATCGATCATGAACCGAAGATTATCCTCGAAGTTTTCAAGAGTCGTTGTATTACCGTCAGCCTGTTTATTCTGATCGTTCATCCCGTAACCAATGGATATCAAATCTGGAAGTAGAGGAACAATGTCGTGTTCGACCCGGCTCGCGCCGCCGCTCGTATCCTCACCGCCGATTGCTTTGTTCACGATTCGAATACGTCCGGCGGGATATAGGTCGAGCAGGGAGTTCGCGAATCGGCCGAAGTAAGCCAGGCTCTCTTCGCTGGCTTCTCCACCTGTGCTGATGCTGTCTCCATAGACAACATAGACGGCTTCTTCTCCAGCTTTCAGCTTGTTGACGAGACGTTTTAACAAACCTGATTGTTCGATATCTTCGGATGTTAAATCGAAGTCATCCATCATCATCTCCGACAAATAATCCAAGTAGACCGTAAAAGCTTGGTTACTGTAATCAACATATTGATTATGATCGAACTCGCATGCTCCGTACATCGGATGAAGCGTGCCATCAGGAATTCGACTGTCGTTCGTGCGGCGGATCGTACCTTGCTCGTAGTCAATGATATAGTCCGAACCTTCCACGTAATGGATCGTATCTGGGATCGTGTCTGCGAGGTCGTTTCTCGAACAATTTCGCATAACAGTAGATTCGCCCATTACAGGGAGGTAGCGCAGTGGCAATGCCTCTTCTTTCATCAATACAAATGATTCCGCTAGCTGCTTGGTTGTCATCGCGGCTGATCACTCCTCATCATTGGGATGCTCCAGATTCCTTCTCCGAAGACCACTCTAGCACGATGCCCAGGAAAAATTCGGATTTGTCCATAATGATGCGCCATGCTTGCTCTGCATCCTCTGCCTTCATCCTGTGCGTAATAAGTGGTTTCGTTTGCAGCCAGCCATCTCGAATACCGATTAACGTGTCGTCCATCCGTTCCTTGGTCCACCCGGAAGGGCTGTGCAAGGTGATCTCTTGCGCACGCAGCTCCTGGATATCAACGGTTCCCTCATTGCCGAGGAAACCAGCCGATACCAGGTGACTATTCAGTTTCATTGCGGGCCTCAGTTCGCGAAATGTATCCATGGCACCAACTGTGTCGACGACGACCGCGATGTCCGAGCGATTACCAATCCAGTCCGCTAGATCATGTTCTTTCAAATTAAATGTACGAATCGTGGAAGGGAGTAAAGCTAATCTACGATCATGTTTACCTAATACGGTTACGTTCGCTCCTCTGTGAGCAAGCGTCTGAGCGGCCCATTGGCCAACCATGCCGTCACCGATGACGACAGCAATATCGCCAGATTCAACTGCAGGCCGTAAGCCGCAATTGTAGCCGACTTGGGTGAGGACAAGTCCGCTGTATGCAATCGGGTCTGCATCTGCGGGCAGCTTCCATACTTGGCTGGCAGGCGTGATCGAGGGGTTGATGTGACCGCCATAATCAAACTTCATCCCGTTAACCATGCTAATCGAAGCGAAAACTAGGTCACCGGGCGAAAGCTCGGTAACTTGTTCGCCGACGCTTCTAACGATGCCAACCTTCTGATAACCAGCCACTTGCGGGAATGGCAACTCATCCCCCGGACGAGTGACTTGTTCACCGGAAATTCTCTCCCCGAACAGGAAGGAGGATTCAGTGCCATTGCTGATCCAAGAATACGCCAAATCGATGACGACATCTTCGGGTCCCGGATCGGGGACATCGACTTCCATAAAACTAACCTGTCTCATGCCTGTAAAAACGACGGCTTCTGCTCGCATGTTATCTCTCCTTAGTAGCAGCGACAATAGGGTGCCGCATAGACCTAAGTGTATAACAATGAAAGTAGTCTGTATTTGCAATTTATTCGCTATTTGTTCCAACCTAACGATGAATCAGATGACTCAGAATGGCTCGCAGTTCTCCATCATGCGCATCGTTATCATGTTCTTCGCCCTTGAGTTCTATTTTGGTAATATCCAGCTTGTAGGGGGTATTGCCCTCGACCGAGTGGAAAATCAATTCACGCTCATTCTCGAGCTCAACGCGATAACCCAGCTCTTCGAATGACTGGATGAAGTCAGCGATAGTTGGCGTTTCGCCGTCAGGCACCATTGTGAGGGTACGATATTCCTTGGCTTGCCCGTCTTGAATATATTTGAAGAAAAATAAACATTCGCGCATACGGTTTTTTCCTTCCTCATTTAAAGTTGTTGGTATCTTCCTTTATTCTAAAGGATGAGGAAGGAGAGAACAGTGATTTTCTTCACTGCTTTAATGGTTTAAGTAGGTATCGTTCGTAATAATCTCGCCGCTTTCGTTCAGGCTCGCCACGTTGAAGATTGTTTGGTCCTGTGGAAGTGCTGCGAACCAATACGTATATCCATCCTCGGCATCTATTAGCGTGGCTTGATGCTGCTGCATCTGTTCATCGTATATTCGGATCTCGGTGATAGCAGGATCGACGACCATGCCGCAGAACAAAGGAATCGTGTCCATTTTGAACCATCCTGTTAGCAAATGATTTTCAAAACCATCATCTTGATTATTGTTGATCATAACATCTCCATTTAGTTTGAGTGTAAAGGAATACGATACTCCTTGACTGCTGTCCCATTTGGCTCCATCCCATTCTACATAATCGACTCTAAGCTTAATGGACTGGAAGTTAGATTCTTCGGTTATGGCTTTTGAGAAAATGAGCTCTGCATTGTATTGAATTTCCTTGGTATACAACACCTCATGATCGAAACCATAATATTTTTGATCCAAGTATATCTTCCACTCAGGTTTACTAAGGGTTTCCTTGAATGCGATTGGGTTTGATTCCCCCGGAGGTAAAGGATCGTTAGCAACGGGTCCTGCAGAAGTATGATCGCTATATAATGAAAGGCTGTTCTGATCTGATTTGTACATATAGAACATAAATCCAAGCACTGCAATCATTGCCGTGCTAATGAAGATTAGACGTCTCGGAATAAGGCGTGATCGATTCGGAGATTTGGTCGCCTGAGAGTAGATCCTGCGCGCTAATTGCTCGTTAAACATGTTTTGTTTGAGCGGATTGGCTTGTAGCTCCTCATACCAATCAGGATTAGATGAGTTCATAGATTTGATCCTCCTTTAATAATTTGCTCATTCGTTTACGCGCTGTGAATAGTCTGGATTTCACCGTGCCTTCCGGAATCTGCAGCACATGGGCAATCTCTTGAAGCGTTAGCTGATATTTGGCATGCAGCACAAGAACTTCCCGTAATTTGGTTGGCAAGTCAAAGACATATCTCCAAACTTGATTTGAGGCCTCTTGCTCTAGAAAGGATTGTTCAGCAGAATGCTGATAATCCCTGGTATGCTCTGTATTCATGAGCAGAACCTTACGGAAAAAGGCTGTGTTCCGGTAGTTGTAACTGATATTGCGCGTAATGCGGAATAACCAAGTCTTCACCGAGGCCTCTCCTCGAAATGAGGCGACATGGCGGTACACTTGAATGAATACATCCTGCGTAATATCGTCTGCCATATGCCGATTCTTTGTAATCGAGAAGGCAAAATTCCACACCTCCTGTCCATAAGCGGACATGAGAGATTCCAAGGTCAAGGAATCCATGGATGTCAAATGGTTTAAATATTGCGTATCCAACGCCGATCACCTCGTTATATAGACAAAGTATAGCGTGAAAGGGTTCATTTTTGGCAAAATATTCTGGTAATGTGAGAAGTCCTCCCATGTATGGGTCTATAGATTCCAACTTTACGATGAGAACTATTATCATTTATAATGAGATATATTCATTAGATGTTCGATTAGAAGGGAACCGCCATGAACATGAACATTGATGCGCATATCTGGGCTTGGAATGTATCCTCTATTAAATTGACGGACATTCGATATAAGGAGTTAGATTTTGGCGAAGCGCTGCAGCAGTACAGGCTGCCTGCCAATGCTTTTTTGTATGTGCGCAAAGGGAAAGCGAAGGTAAGACTTGGTGGCCAACTGCATATGGCGGACAAAAACTTCGTGCTGCATAGCGGATCAGGCGACACGCTGGATATTTGGCCCGAGGAGTCATTTGCGTATTATCTTATTTTGTATCAAGCGTCTTTATTGCTGCCTCCTTCCCAATACGTTGAGAAACGGCTGTATGACATTAATCCGTTCCGGAGCACGTTCTCATTAATTGCAGGCAAGCCCTTGCTGGTAAATGAATTAGTGGCAAGCATGCACATGGATTGGCTAATTGCGGCACCGCTGGAGCAGTTTCGTGCGCGAGGACTGTTCTATCAATTTGTCCATGAGCTGTACGCCCAAATGAAACGCGAAGGGATACAGACGTCAAATCCAGACTTGCTCGAACAAGTGCTTCGATATATGCATGATTGCTACAAGGAGCCGCTTTCGCTCGAGAACATTGCAGAACGGTTCGGTTGTAGTGTTAGTTATTTAGTTAAGCTGTTCAAAAAGAGGCTTGGCGAAAGCCCTATTCGTTATTTGAATGCCATAAGGATGGAGACCGCTGCAAAGCTGTTAGTAGAGTCTGAAGCTTCCTTTCAGGACATCTCTGAATTTGTTGGGATTCAGGATGCACATACCTTAAGTCGAAGCTTCAGAAAGTATTACGGGATGGGACCATCGCAGTTTAAGCATTCTTATCCAACCGTTCCTTCTATATCAGAATTGCCCGGTAGACGTACGAGAATTGCCCTTGTTGAGAAAGATAGTCGATGCTACAGTGTGAATATTAGTGAAAAACATTCTCATTGGCAGAGATCAGGGGGTAATTTTGTGTATCATGCTAGGAAATCGGCATCCATGACGACAGCCGCATTATTGTTATGTGTTGTATTATTGCTCGGAGCATGTTCAGCAGGGGGGAACAATTCGACTGGAGGGAACGGAGCCCCATCAAGTAATGTAAGTGAACAGGTAGAAAAAACCACAAGAACGTATCAGGACGGCAAAGGGGTTGTTACAATTCCCGCAGAGCCGAAACGTATAGTCGATTTAACAGGAAGCTATATCGGAAATTTGCTTAAGCTTGGTATTAAACCAGTTGGCGTAACTTCGGATGCCTTGGAGAATCCTTATCACGAAGGGATGTTAGGGGAGACTGTCGATATTGGGGACGGGACAAATCTTGAAGCGCTGCTTGAAGTAAATCCGGATTTGATTATTGCTTTTGATTATATTGATGCAGCGTATTACGAGAAGCTGAAAGAGATTGCTCCGGTCGTCCGATTCTCATATGGTAAGGATTCGCCAGCGGAGCTGTTCTTGAAATATGGAGAAGTTACGGGTAAGGATCAGGAAGCCGCGGCTTGGTTCGAGCAATGGAATGCGAAACTCGCAGAGGTCAAGCCGAAAATTGCCGAGGTGGTTGGAGATAAGAAGGTATCGATTCTGCAACCGTATGCGAAAGGTATTTATGTATGGGGCAATAAAGGCGGCAGAGGCGGCGAGATCTTGTACAATGACCTTGGCCTAAAAGCACCGGAACCGATTCAATCAACATTGATCGAAGGTAACGAGTTTAACGGCGACATTTCGCTCGAGAAGATCAATGAGTATGCCGGTGACTTTATCTTCACAAGTAATTGGGGCGGAGATGACGGTGATCCAGATGTGTTGTATGGAAGCAACTTATGGAAAAGTCTCCCTGCAGTGAAAAGTAACCAAGTATATTTCATTGATCAAAAGGCTGCCTACTATAGTGATGCAATATCCTTGGATAAACATCTTGCGTTCATTATGGAAAGTTTCTTGGGCAAACAGCCCTAATTATGTTGAATAAACCATACAATAGGTGAATGGAAGAAGCCGCTGATCGAAATAGATCGCGGCTTCTTTGTCTGTGAGATTGCCAAATATATCTATTGCCATCCGGTACATATCCTACTACAATGAATCGTTGACTACTAAACTAATTTATGATTTTTGGGCAGGAGAAATAAAAGGATGCAAGAGAAAACCGTTTTTCTTAAATTATGGGCTGTCTCCATTATGTGGGGCGGCAATTATGTAGCAAGTGCTTATATGCTGCGAGAGTTCTCGCCGATTTTTCTGTCGTTCGCGCGATTAGTCGTCATGTCGTTATTCTTGATTTCGATAGCGATGATCAACAAATCGATGCGTCTTCCAACCAAACGTGAGTGGAGCTTGCTCTTGATGGCAGGTATTACCGGCACATTGATCAATCAACTATTCTATTTCACTGGCTTGCAGGAGTCTACTGCGGGGAATGCCGCGCTTATCATCGCGCTTTCGCCGATCGCAACGACGTTATTGTCGAAGATCTTCCTTAAAGAGAGCATAACTGGACAAAAGCTGACAGGTGCGATCGTTGCGCTCATCGGCGTCGTCTGTATCGTGTTGTATAGCGGCAAGGACCTTGGCATCTCGCATGGAGATATTTATTTGCTAATCGCGATGTTAGGTATGTCCGTCAGCCTGCTGTTTATTCGTAAGCTGACAGCCGCAATGAGCTCGTATGAGATTACCATCTATTCTACGATTATCGGTACGATTCTCATGTTCCCAGCCGTTGCGGTAGAAGCTGCAAGCGGCGGTATCCAAGCGAGTCATCAAGTCCTTACTTGGGCGCTGCTTATAGGAGTGGCGGTGATTGGTCAAGGATTGGCGGGTTTTTGGTGGAATTCGGGGATTGCGATTGCAGGGGCGTCCATAAGCGCTATGTTTATGAATATACCGCCCTTTATCGCCATCATCGTAAGTTATTTCGTATTAGGCGATCCTATAACAGTTGCACAGCTTGGTGGCGGTGCGCTCATACTGGCAGGTGTCGCGATCACGAATATGAAGCGGCGTGTGGTGCAGAAGCCAGATAGCGGACTCGGTGTAAAAGGGGTTTAGGAGCATGTCGCTGCTGCAACCCAATAGGTGCTTTGTCGTCGTTAAGATCCTGCAAGTCCTCCAATCATAGATTGCTCCAGTTCGTCTACATCCCTCTTTGGCTGAATATAGTTGAATATGGGAAGCGGGTGCGAATGAAGGAGTTGGGGACATGGATAGCAATGGCAGTGGATCAATTACCCTTGATAACAGCACTTTAAGACGTATATTAGTTGAAGATTTTATCGCGCTCGTGCGAGAAACCAATGAGATATTGGAACAAGAGTCGGATCTATCTCCCGCGAATCGCAGGGTTGCGGATAACGTTAGACGGTTGACTCAGCGACTGCGTAACCGATTTATGCCTGAAGATATTCAGGCTGTGCTTGGAAATGAATATATGAAAACGAATCAACGGCATTTGCGCGAGAAGTTATCTGTTGCTGAGTTTTTAACCGAACTTGATGATGCCAAACAAATCTGCGAACGGCCGGATCCAGTGCTAAACATCGTTACGGAATGGCCGAGTTGGCGCATATACCTCTCTTTGGTATGCAAAGAGTTATTCGCGCTGCAGCAATTCAAGCGGCATGGTGCTGATGGAGCCGCATCGCCCATTGTATTTGTAGGCAGCGGGCCGTTGCCGTTAAGTGCTATTATTTTGCACCAATTCGGGCATGTAGAGGTTGTCTGTCTAGAAATGGATATGGATGCGTATGCCACATCATGCCGCTTATTGCAGCGCATGGGATTGCAGGACACCGTAAAAGTGGTGCACATCAACGGGGCCGAGTTCGATTATAGCGCGTATGACCGGATCTTTATTGCGAGTCTAGTACGTAATAAGCTTGCCGTTCTCCATCAGATTTGCCGAACTTCTCATAACCCTTTAGTGGCTGTGCGAACTGCTGAAGGGATGAAACAAATCATGTATGAGGCGATCGATGAATCAGAGCTTCTCCAGCACGGATGGAGCGTCCAAGCGCGGACATCGCCGGATGAAGATTTGGTCATTAATTCGACGTTGTTTCTGGAGCGTGCGACGTAATTTAACCAAAATGGAAAATATCAATGGAGAAGCTGCATGAGAGGGGCTTCTCTCTTTTGTTTGTTTAAATAATGAAAGAAGATAGATTCATATTACATTACGCAAGAAATATCGCGTTGAATCAACTATACTGTTAGGTAAATACATACAAATGGGGGAACAAAGGTATGGAGCTGAAGGCGTATTTGAACTCCTTGACGGAGCGAGCGGCCAAAGAGCGTGGACGAAATCGGGAGGGAGTCCCGGTGAGTCAGCGTGCGTCGAAGCTCCGGGATACGTTTCGTAGTCTGCTAGGTAAATTCCCGGATTTGCGCGGAGAAGCAACGTTCCCTAAGCAACTTGAAAGCGAAGAATGTGACGGTTATAGAAGGGAACGAATAGAGATCGACACGCTGGAAGGGCTCCGTCTTGCCATGTATGTGTTGATACCGAATAACTCTCAGGCGCATGCTGCGCCGGCAATTATTGCCTGTCACGGTCATGGATACGGAAGCCGCGAAATCGTGGGACTTGAACCGGATGGGATCGATCGCGCCGGCGATCCGGGACTGCACAAGGATTTTGCGGTGGAGCTGGCGAGAGCGGGTTTTATTGTTGCGGCTCCTGAGCTGATCGGATTCGGGGATCGACGTTTGGATGAGGACAAGCAGCGCGGTCCCAAGCAGAACTCTTGCAGCTTGCTGGCAGCGCATCTACTCATGGCCGGGCGGACGGTTGCGGGTTTGCGCGTTCACGAAACGATGAGGGTTGTCGATTATTTGCAACAACGTCCCGATGTGGATTCGGATCGTATTGGCATCATGGGAATTTCGGGAGGCGGACTGGTTGCAGGCTTTACTGCGGCGTTGGATGAGCGCATTACATGTGCGGTCGTAAGCGGATATGCAAGCTTGTTCGAGGATAGTATTCTCACTCGCAGTCATTGTCTGGATAACTATATTCCTGGTCTGCTGCTAGAGGCCGAGATGCCTGAGCTTCTTTCCTTAATTGCGCCGCGCGGTTTGTTCTTGGAATCAGGGATTGAGGACCGCGTGTTTCCACGTGATCCTGCTGTCCAAGCATTCGCGGAGCTTCAGCATATCTACGCATCAGCAGGTGTCCCGGAGTCCGTTCAAATGGATTATTTTGAAGGCGGGCATGAGATTCATGGAGCACCTGCGTATGAGTGGCTGAAAACGCAGCTTATGCAGTCTTCATCATGATCGTTATATCGTTAGATATGATCCTTATACACATTAGCAGTCGTAACAGCCCGTAATGACTCAATCTCATCGTTAGCGAGCGGTGTTACAGATGCGGCGGATACATTGCGGACTACTTGCTCCACACTGCTGGCGCCGGTTAATACAACGCTGACGGAGGGATCGTTTAACACATATTGAATAGCCGTCTGTTCTAACGTCCGGTCGTTGCGCATCAGCTTAGTCAACTGCTTGAACACCTCGGTAAGCTCCTCAGGCGAATACTGCAAGTAGCCGCGTACCGCTTTGAGACGGCCCTTATCTGTCAGGATACCCCCTGCGAGCGGTCCGCGCGCGATAAGACCGATGTTGTTCTCCCGCAGCAAGGGAAGCGTGGTTTGTTCCGGGCGTCGATCAAGCAGGCTATACTGGCTCATAAGGCTGACAATGCCGGAGGAGCGGGCATATTCTCTTATGACGTTAGGGCGGATGGAGGAAATGCCGTAATGACGAATCACGCCTTCAGCTTTTAATTCCTCGAATGCCTCGATTGTTTCGTCAATTGGATCATCGATCGTACCTCCATGTAATTGATAGAGATCGATGTAATCTGTACCAAGTCTACGCAGGCTGTCTTTGACTGCCGATCGGATATAGGCCTTGGAGGGGTCCCAGCTCCAGCCCTCCTTGCCCGCGATCCTGCGGTTGCCGACCTTGGTAGCAATGATTACGTCTTGCCTACGTCCTTTCGTCGCTTTGCCGACGAGCTCCTCATTACGACCGGAGTCGTATAGATCTGCCGTGTCCAGGAAGTTGATGCCAAGCTCTAGTGCTTGATTTATGATAGCAACTGCTTGGTCTTCTTCGGTGCCGATCGACATGCAACCAAGTCCAATCTCACTTACATGCAGATCTGAATGTCCCAGCTGATGTTGTTTCATCTCTCGTTTCCTCCTATGAGCTATTCCTGATATGAGATCAGTTGATGGCTCGCATCTATCACTTTTATCAGTCAGTATGGTGGATGGAGGACGAGATTGCAACATATAAGCACGTTCATCACAAGACGTCGTGACCGAAATGTGAGCAATCTGTCAGTGTGCGGAGCTTTTCTTCTGATGCCCATTGCGTTAGGATCTAAGGAGAGGTTACGAAACGAATGGAGAGATCAATATGGATAACTTTGCGTGCCTATATGTGATTCGAGGTGAGCCGTTTCCTTCCGGTACCTGTGTAAATCTGAACAGCGCCGAGACGATGATTGGCAGAGTATCGCATCAATTGACGCCGGATGTCGCATTTACGAACGCGTTTGTGTCTCGGCAGCACTTTGTCATTCGCAAGGAAAAGGGACAGGCCGTCTTATACGACATGGGCAGTCTTCATGGAACCGAGATCAACGGCGAACGAGTGAAGCCGCATCGTCCATACGTATTAAATAATCTTGATATTATCAAGCTCGCCAAAGGTATGACCGTCCTGCATTTCTCTTATTTGGACGCTGACCAGACGCTGGATATCGAGCCGTTAAGTATTACAAGAAGGCTGCAGACCGTGGAGCTGGCACTGAGTATTCACTGGGAGAAACGAGAATGCGTGGTGGACGGCAAACGAATTCCGATGTCCGAGAAGGAATACCTGCTAATCCGTTTGCTGCATGACAATGCAAATAGGCTAGTTCCTCTCGATGTGATCAAGTCCAGCGTATGGCCGGAGCGCAGCATGGAAGATTTCGGCGTGCCGAATGTGTCTGTCGATGAGTTGAACACACTGATCTACCGGCTGAGGAAGAAGTTCGGCAAGGATACGTTTATGATTAGCGCCGTGCGAGGAAGCGGGTATGTTCTTGAATCTGAACTGAAATCGTCTTGACGAAAGTAGGAATGTGCATGAAATATATTCAAACAACTAATTCCGGTCCCCTTCATGGGACCGTTCATATACCTGGATCCAAAAACAGCGCTCTTGCCATACTCGCCGCAGCTTGTCTGGCGGATGATGTGGTCAAGCTGGAAGGCATTCCACCGATCGAAGACGTAAAGGTTATCGCGAGCATCAGCCGCGAGATTGGCGCGGAATTCAAGCATGAGAACGGGAGCATTGTCATAGATCCCCGCTGGATTCATCACGGATCCATCTCGCATACGAAATCATCGAGTTATCGGGCTTCTTATTATTATGCAGGAGCCTTGTTGTCCAAATTCGGCAAAGTTTCGATCGGTTATCCAGGAGGCGACGACTTCGTCTCCAGACCGATTGATCAACATATCAAGGCGTTCCAAGCTCTTGGCGCACAGGTTCGGTTTCACAAAGAGTATTATGAGGTAGAGGCAGCAGAGCTTACAGGGGGTAACATCTACTTCGACATGGTGACCTCCGGCGCAACCATTAACGCGATGCTGGCGGCGACGCGGGCGAAGGGCAGGACCGTATTGCATAATGCGGCAAGGGATCCTGAAGTGGTAGATACAGCGACCTTTCTGAACAGACTCGGCGCCCAAATTTACGGAGCGGGAACCGATCGTATCCGAATCGATGGCGTACCATATCTGAATGGCGGTACACACGCGATTATTCCCGATCGGTTAATTGCAGGCGCGTTCCTGATGGCGGCCGGCCTGCGAGGCGGGCAGGTTACCGTAATGGACGTTATTCCCGAACATCTCGGATCTTGTCTTGCAAAGCTTGAGGAAATTGGCCTGGAGATAGATTGCGGAGAGCATCACATTACGGCCTACGGGACCGGCATGCTGCGTGCGACGCGGGTACGGACAGGGATGTATCCCGGGTTTGCGACCGATCTGCAACAGCCGATGACTGCACTTCTTCTGCAAGCCAGGGGCAAAAGCATCATTACGGATCGTGTCTATCCGGAGCGATTCGCGCATGCGGCACAGCTTAGACGGCTAGGTGCAGAAATAGAGATGCGCCGAGACAGCGCCTTTATTCGCGGCGGCATGCCGCTTAGCGGCGGCTGGGTACATGCGACTGATGTACGAGCCGGCACATGTCTCATTATGGCTGGACTCACTGCAGAGGGCCGAACGCAAATTACAGGTGTCGAGCATATTGAGCGTGGATATGGTGATGTAATCGAGAGCTTCCGAAGTATCGGAGCGAACATTACGATGTGCGAAATGGAGCCGGGAGAGCTCAGTGATGTGCAGCGATTAGGCAGCTAATGGCTAATGAAGTTCACGGTTAGCTGATTATGCCCGTCCCAAACGGACGCTGCGGTATTGCCCCGGCGTCATTCCGGTCTCCTTGCGGAATAATCGAATGAAGTAATTGGCGCTGTCGAAGCCAAGACGTTCGCCTACTTCCCCGACGGTTAGCTCCGCGTTCTCTAGCAGCGTTAACGCCATCCGAATCCGGAGATCGTGCATGTATTGCAGAGGACTCATGCCAGTATGTTTTTTGAGGCACCTGGCGATGTAGTCGAACCGATAATGGAGCGAGCCTTCCATATGCTTCGCATCAAAGGGCTCGGTCATATGCTGCTGCAAGTAGTCAATCGCGGCATCACAGAGCCTTCGGGAGCGGGATGTATATCTTGTCTGGGCGGCTTGTTGCAGCCGCACGAGTAATTCGGCTAATTCAGCTTGCAAAGGCAATGAATTCGACGCGATCGGCTGTCGATGGAGCTCTACCATTCGGTCCAAGATCGGTACGATGTCGGGCTGGTGAAAGTCGGCATGTTTCGGCAAATACATCACTTGCGGCTGCGGCGTCAAATCCTTATCCGTCCCTCGGACGTAAGAAAACGTCCACGGGATACTGCTGCTGTCCATCGTTCTAACGGGAGCATCATGGACGAAATGTACCCAATAAATATCCGTGGTTTCATCACAAGGACGATGTCCGATGTGATGCCTCCCAGGCTCGAGGATCAGGAATTGTCCGGCGTTTATGTCGTAGGCAATGCCATCTTCGGTCATATACAGGGTGCCTTGATTAACAAACAATAGGTCGTATACCTCAAATGTCCGCTCCAAGTGCTGCTGACCAGGTGACCAATAGGCATGACCAACCGTTGTCAGCTGCGGCAAAGGGGGGATGGTCAGCTCCAAACAATTCATGAACACACCAGCTCCTTTAGATGTTTAAGATATCGGTTTCATTGTATCATGTCCTCTACTCATATTGGTAGAAAATGTGCTATTTGCTGTAAATAACACACGCAAACAACATGCGCAAACATCAAAAAGCCTGACGAACCTCAAGTCGTCAGGCTTATTTGGTGTTTGCGGGTTACGAAATTCAATGGGGCTGTCGTTTGTTATACCTATCGATGACCACCTTCAGCAGCGGCAATACGATAAAGAACATAAATAATAAACGAAAAAGCTGATAGACCACAACAATGGAAATGTCCGCATCGATCTCATGCGCGATAAGGCTCATCTGGTCCATACCGCCCGGTGCCAAGCTTAACACGGCAGTCGAAAGGGACATTGGGTCGTTGTTCGAGAGTATCCAGCTTTGCGCGAACGTCCCGATGACGAGGAGCAGGCTGGATGCAAGAGCCAGCGAGAGGGTACGAATCCGATTGGTGAATTCCGACGGCTTAAGCAGCAGTCCCAGATACGCGCCAATACAAATTTGCGCGCCGATCAGAATGATTGGCGGAAGCTCTGGTCCCGTCATACCGGAAATTTGGAGCACCGCGGTCCCGAATAGCGGTCCTAATAGTGGAGCCGTCGGGAGCTTCAACCGTTGCGCGATCCAGGCGCACAGCATGCAGACTGCCGCAAATATCAGATAGTCCGTCACGGATCCCCAGCCGCCAGCAGGTTCTGCAACACCAATCATGGATTGGACCACGTTATGATGGGTTTCACCAATAACGGGGCTGAATAACAGCAGCGGCACCGTAACGATGATGGTCATTAACCGCATGACTTGCATGACCGTTACGACGGTCACATTGACGCCTTTTGTCTCCTCGGCCAGCATCACGACCTGATTCAAGCCGCCGGGTACGGTTCCCATAAGCATGGTCATAAAGCCGGCTTTGGTGAGCCGGTTCATCACGACTGCAAGCGCAATACTCAATACCACTAGAATGACGGTCAGCAGCAGCATCGTAGGCAAATGACGGGCGATCTCGCTAAGGGCGGCTGCGGTAAAGGATAATCCCATTGTGTACGCGACGATGATCAATCCCGTGTTTTGCAATGACTTGGACCATAGAAAGAGATGTTGCCAACGGGTGGATCCCATCAATACAAACGACATCGGGCCGAGAACCCACGGAAGCGGAATATGCAAGATAGAGAAAACGGCACCGCCAATAATCGAAATGAAGAAAGTAAGCAGTAACTTTTGATAGTTTTTTGATAAATTCATGATAGTTGTCCTCGTTATTATAGATTATTCTTCATTTTTATAATTATTTGAATCATTTTATCATAAATGAACGTAAACTTTTGTGGAATAAATATTTTTATGAGTTGGTGTATTGTATGTAGAAAATGAGTCATGTATATTGGATGCAGATAGAAATTCATCTAAATTTTATCACATTACAGATTGTGGATTGGAAGGGAATTTGGTGGGAATAAACAAAGGAATTCGTTCCATTACATCCCAGGTATTGGACGAGAAAGCTGTACTTGCTTCGTTGGAAAGTTCACTAGCGATGATTCAATTCGACACGACTGGCAAAGTTTTATGGGCCAATGACAATTTCGCGAAAGCGATGGAATATGATCCTCAGGAGATGCCGGGTCTCATGCATCGGCAATTTTGTTCTGATCGTCTAGTTAACAGCGACGCTTATGCTCGGATGTGGGAGGATCTGCGCAGCGGCAAGCCGTTTCAGGAAAAGATTGAGCGATTAACGAAGCACAAGCAGACTAGATGGCTCGAAGCATCCTATATGCCAATTCTACATGAGGATGGCCATGTTGTTGCCATCATGAAGGTGGCTACCGATATTACGAAACGCGAGGAAGCGGCAACCGGACTTGCCGAGGAGCTTCGTCAAATGGCAGAGGTCTTGTTGAAACGGGCTTCTCAGGGAATAGAGAGCGGGGGGCTTATCGCGGATGCGATCACCTCATCGGCAGATGCGTTCGAAACGAACATGAATATGCTCAAGCAGCTGGACGAGAAGGCAAATACGCTGCAACAGACCATAAGAATCGTTCGTGAAGTTGCGGATCAGACTAATTTACTCGCACTTAATGCAGCTATTGAGGCGGCACATGCCGGCGAATATGGTCGCGGCTTCGGTGTTGTTGCGAGCGAGGTCAAGAAATTAGCGGGACAAGCGGCAGATGCCGCGGCTGAAATTCGGAACAGTCTGAACGAGATTGTGGCGCAGGCAGCAGAGGTTGGCAGGGGCGCTCATACCGCACTGCAAACGGTCAACGAAAGCAGCAAACGAACGATTTCGGCTATAAGTGATTTCGAAGCCATCGGACAAGCCGCCCAAGAACTTGATCAACAAGCGCGCTCTTTTGTCAAAGCTTTTAATTAATCAAGACGATAAGCCGACATTATACAGAATGACAGATGAAGCCGTACTTTCCTGTATTTCAAAAAAAATCGCAACCTCTAAAGTCAAATGACAGTAGGGATTGCGATTTTTTATTCGTGAACGTTCATGGGGTAATGGGCATAAGCGCAACACAACACAGCGCTACTGTACGAGCTCAATAAATCGGCTGGCCGCCCGAGATAACGGCATGCTGCGCATGGTCATGAGACCGACATGCGTAGGCGGCAGCTCTACATTCAGCTTGATCTCGAAGAGGGAACCTTCTTCAAGCTCCTTCGTTATAAAATCTTTGGTCACATATGAGATTCCCATCCCTTTGCGTGCGAGCTCGATGAGAAGATCGACACTGCCGACCTCAATTTCGGGTTTGATCGAATAACCGTAGTTCTGGAACAGCTCGGTGATGGTCATACGAGCCCGGCTGTTTCTAGAGAACAGGATGATGGGATATTGCTGCAACTTCTCCAGAGTCAGCACATCGTCCTTCAGCTCTTCGTAACGCGCTCCAGCCACAAAGCAGTCTTGCAGCTTAATGCTCTCCTTGACCTCCAACTGAGAATCGAGAATTGGCATCCGCACGACGCCAAGATCGATCCTTCCTTCTTTCAGAAAAGTAATGACTTCTGGCGTCGTGCCATGGTGAAGGTGCAATCGTATGTTGTTGTATTTGTTATGGAATTCTTCTAGGAACGGAAGAAGATAGTGTTTGAACAATGAATCGCTGCCGCCTATACGAAGCTCGCCGCTGTCCAGATTTTTGAGTGCGGCCATCCGTTCTTCGGCCATGGCAATCAATACCTGCGATTGTTCGATATACGAATAAAGCATGGAGCCCTCTTGCGTCAACGTTACTCCCTTGGAGTTCCGGTAGAACAACGCCATGCCGAATCGATCCTCTAATTGCTTGATCGCGTGACTCACGCTTGGCTGGGTTAGATATAACGCGCTGGCTGCCTTCGTTAAGCTACCCGTTTTTGCCGCCCAATAAAAGACCTTATATAATTCATGGTTATTCGTTATAGACATGGTTAATAGCTCCTGTATGTTGTATTCATTTCATGAATGTTGTTTTCTTGCATTATAACGAATGGAGGTGACGATTGACAATCCTTGATTGTCTCGTTATAAAGTCTGTCTTTTTTGCGATGATGATCGATTTCCCAGCCCTCTCCACACCATGATCAGAAGGATGACAGCAAGCAAGGCAACAAGCCACTTGCCCGCAGCATTCCAGTTAAGAATTTGATACATAGATAAAGCCTCAAAGAGTAAAGCCGGAATTTTGCCTAATGTGCTCCCTAGCATGAATATGATCAGAGATGACTTTCCGATTGCAGCGATAAAGGTGACAGCTCCAGAAGGGAAAAACGGCATGAAGCGAAGAGCGAGAATAAGGAAAAAAGCTTCTTTGCCTTGCGCGGATAACAACCTTTGAATCTTAGGATGCGACAGCCATTTGCCTTCGGCCATCTTGCCGAAACCTCTTCGATAAAGGCCAAATGCAAGTACGGCACCGATGGCTTCGCCGGCAAATGAGATGAGGATGCCTTCCCAAAACCCGAATACGGTTAAATTGGCCGCAGTCAAGAACACACTCGGCACGACGCCAAGCAAGCTGATCATAACACTAATGACAATACTGATTAGGATGGCTGCCGAGGGATAGTCGTTAAACAGTTGTATGATGGAATCCTTCAATGTTAAAATCTTCTCCTTCGGTTAGCGAGAATCTGGAGTATAGACGCGGTCTATGACTACTCTGAAATATATCAATTACTTGTATGGCACCTAATCGTATTATAGTTGAACTACGAATTAAATACGAATATGAAGTTTGGTAACAAGAAAGGAAGTTCAAACACATGACGACAATTACGAATACGAAAACCATCGAGCAACGTGCCATTGATACGATCCGAACGTTGTCCATCGATGCGATTAACGCAGCAAACTCCGGACACCCGGGATTGCCAATGGGAGCAGCGCCAATGGCGTATGCGCTGTGGGCACAGCAGCTGAAACACAATCCTGGGCATTCCAAGTGGTTCAACCGTGACCGTTTCATTCTGTCTGCTGGTCATGGTTCTGCACTTCTGTACAGCCTCTTGCATCTGACTGGCTATGCCGTGACGATTGATGATGTGAAGGCGTTCCGGAAGCTGAACAGCCTAACGCCAGGACATCCTGAATTTGGTCACACGGATGGAGTAGATGCTACTACTGGTCCACTTGGCCAAGGTATTGCCAATGCGGTAGGTATGGCAATGGCTGAAGCGCATCTCGCTTCCAAGTTCAACAAGGAAGGTTTCCCGGTTGTTGATCATTACACATACGCGCTTGTTGGCGACGGTTGCTTGATGGAGGGAATCTCGTACGAAGCGATGTCCATGGCTGGGCACATGAAGCTCGACAAATTAATCGTCTTGTATGATTCCAACGATATCTCACTGGATGGTGAGTTGGCATTGTCCTTCGGCGAACAGATTCAGAAACGCGCGGAGTCGGCACACTGGAACTATATCCGTGTAGAAGACGGCAACGATGTGGAAGCTATCGCAAACGCCATTGAAGGGGCCAAATCAGGCAGCGGCAAGCCTACGCTGATTGAAGTTCGCACAGTGATCGGCTTCGGCAGCAAAGTTGCCGGTACGAACAAAGCGCATGGCAATCCGCTTGGCAAAGAAGAAGCGAAAGCGACCAAAGCCGTTTATGGCTGGGAGCACGAAGAAGAGTTTTATGTACCGGAAGACGTCAAAGCTCACTTTGAAGCCTTGAAAGCACAAGGCGCTGTTACGGAAGCGGCATGGAACGAACTTGTGGCAACGTATAATAAGCAGTATCCAGAGCTTGGTCAAGAGCTTGCGCAAGCCATCGAAGGCAAAGCGGTTATCCAAGCTTCTGACATTCTGACATTTGACTCGTCCAAGTCCATTTCGACGCGTGTTGCAAGCGGAGAAGCGATTAATTATTTCGTTAAGAAAGTGCCTTCGATCTTCGGCGGCAGCGCGGATCTGTCCCACTCGACGATGACGGACATCAAAGGCGAAGGCAAGTTCGCCGTCGACTCCTACGCTGGTCGCAATGTATACTTTGGTGTTCGTGAGCATGCCATGGGCGCTGCGGGTAATGGTATGGCGCTGCATGGCGGCGTGAAACCATTCGTCAGCACATTCTTCGTATTCAGCGATTACTTACGTCCGTCAATCCGTCTTGCAGCGCTGCAGAAGCTGCCAGTCACTTATGTCTTCACACATGACTCCATTGCGGTTGGAGAGGACGGACCGACTCATGAGCCAGTAGAACATTTGGCCGCGCTCCGCACGATCCCAGGTTTGACCGTCATTCGTCCGTCGGACGCTAACGAGACAGCAAGCGCTTGGGCATATGCACTGAACAAATCCGATGGTCCGGTCGCGCTAGTGCTGAGCCGTCAGAATCTGCCGATCTACGACGAAACAAAAGGTAACCTTGACAACGTGGCACAAGGCGGATACATCCTAACACAAACGAATGATCAACCGGATGCGATACTGATCGCGACAGGTTCGGAAGTTTCGTTGGCTGTAAGTGCCAAGGCAGCGCTCGAGCAAGAAAATGTATCCGTTCGTGTCGTTGCGATGCCTAGCCGAGAACTGTTTGACCGCGCATCAGCGGATTATAAGGAAAGTGTATTGCCTAGCGGCGTAACGAAATGTGTCGCGATCGAAGCCGGCATTTCGCTGGGCTGGGAGCGGTTCACTGGTCCAGCCGGCAAAGTCATCTCGATTGACACATTTGGCGCATCGGGTCCAGGCGGAGAAGTGATGGCGTACTTTGGATTCACTACGGATAACGTGATTCGCACTGTAAAAGAACTTCTATAGCATTCACATATGAGGCTTTCCTAAAACCAAATCATAGGGGGAAATAACGATGAAATTTTTTATCGATACGGCTAATGTGGAGCAAATCAAAAAGGCTTACAAGATCGGGGTATTGTCGGGCGTAACGACAAATCCATCCCTCGTAGCCAAAGAAGGCGTAAAGTTTGAAGATCGTATCGCCGAAATTCTTCGCGAAGTACCGGGCGTTGAGTCCGTATCCGCAGAAGTGACGCCAGATGCCGAGACAGTGGAAGAAATGATCGCGCAAGCCAATGAGCTGATCAAGATCAACGGCAACGATCCTAACATCACGATTAAACTTCCAATGACGCTTGCAGGACTGGAAGCTTGCCGCTATCTAGCGGACAAGGGCGTCAAAACGAATGTAACATTGATCTTCACGGTTAACCAAGCGCTGCTCGCAGCTCGTGCCGGCGCAACGTACGTGTCTCCATTCCTTGGGCGTCTTGACGATATCTCCGAGGATGGCGTTCAGCTGATTGTCAAAGTTGCCGAGCTGTTCCGTATCCACAACCTGCCTTCCCAAATTATTGCGGCATCCGTTCGTCACCCGGATCATGTGACACGCGTAGCAATGGCTGGAGCGCATATCGCGACGATTCCGTTCTCCGTTATCGAACAAATTTCCAAGCATCCTCTGACGGATCAAGGCATGGAGAAGTTTGCAGCAGACTGGAAAAAGACTGTAACGGTTTAGGAGGGAGCAATCACGATGGCTATTCGATTTGATTATTCAAGCGCATTATCCTTTATCGGTCAACACGAGGTGGATTATTTTGCTCCGTTCGTAGGCGCGGCGCATAACATGCTTCATGAGGGCGAAGGTCCAGGCTCCGACTACTTGGGCTGGGTCAATCTGCCAAGCGAATATGACCGTGAAGAATTTGCACGGATTAAAGCGGCGGCACAGCGGATACGCAGTCATTCCAAAGCGTTGGTTGTAATCGGAATCGGGGGCTCATATCTAGGAGCCCGCTCAGCTATCGAATCGTTGTCCCATACGTTCCACAACCAGATGGAGGGACGAACGGAGGTCTACTTCGCGGGGCAAAATATCAGCTCCACGTACATGACACATCTGCTTGACCTGCTAGAGGGCAAAGATATTTCCGTTAATGTCATCTCCAAATCGGGTACGACGACAGAGCCTGCGATTGCCTTCCGTATTCTGAGAGATTATATGGAGAAGAAATATGGCAAGGAGGAAGCTCGCAGCCGTATCTTCGCAACAACAGACTCCTCCAGAGGCGCTCTCAAGAAGCTGGCTGATGAAGAAGGCTACGAAACATTTGTTATTCCTGATGATGTAGGCGGACGTTATTCGGTATTAACGGCTGTCGGCTTGCTTCCTATTGCCGTTGCCGGACTCGATATCGACCGGATGATGGAAGGCGCTGCGGCTGCGGCAAAGAAATACAGCAATCCCGAGCTTGCTTCCAACGAAGCTTACCAATATGCAGCCGTACGTAATGCCTTGTATCGCAAAGGCAAGACGATCGAACTGCTGGCAAACTTCGAGCCTTCGCTTCATTTCGTAGCGGAGTGGTGGAAGCAGCTGTTCGGCGAAAGCGAAGGGAAAGACGGCAAGGGCTTGTACCCGGCCTCCGTCGACTTTACAACGGATCTGCATTCCATGGGACAATATGTGCAGGAAGGTCGTCGCGACTTGATCGAAACCGTATTGTCCGTGAAGCAACCGCGTGTACAATGGACGATTGAAGCGGATGCCGGCAACCTAGACGGACTTAACTTCCTGGCAGGCATGACGATGGACGATGTCAACCGCAAAGCTGCAGACGGTACGAGACTCGCGCATGTTGACGGCGGCGTTCCTAATCTTGTTGTGGAGCTGGACGAGCTGAACGAATATAACTATGGCGAGATGGTATACTTCTTCGAGAAGGCTTGCGGCATCAGCGGTTTGTTATTAGGTGTCAATCCGTTTGATCAACCGGGCGTGGAAGCATACAAAATCAATATGTTCGCTTTACTTGGCAAGCCTGGATTCGAAGCGCAGAAGGCTGAGCTGGAAGCTCGTCTCTCCAAAGAAGGAGATCGTGTACTCACATAATTGAATATCGATCTATATGAGCACAATCCCTCGCCTTTACACAAGGCGAGGGATTTTTTGCTGTAATCATCGTGAGTTCCAATACCTTCGGTTATGATCGTGCCATTTGCCCGAATACATATAGCGTAGATACCTTTCTAGGTGGATACGGAGGGATAGACATGAAGCTGGATATAGGCAGCCGTTCGCAGAAGCCGACCGGATTTCTCCGGCTGGATAACCGGGCAGTGGAAGGCGTCGATTTCGTTGGCGATATTAACGATACGCTGCCATTTCCCGATCATGCCGCAGAATTTATTATGGTAACGCGATCATTGGCATTCAGCGAAGATTTGTTCGACGTTCTCGGAGAGATCTATCGG
This sequence comes from Paenibacillus sp. strain BS8-2, assembly GCF_054483835.1. Classification (NCBI taxonomy): domain Bacteria; kingdom Bacillati; phylum Bacillota; class Bacilli; order Caryophanales; family Paenibacillaceae; genus Paenibacillus; species Paenibacillus sp. strain BS8-2. Next base: position 5,337,064 of record NZ_CM137010.1, on the reverse strand, counting down.
ATCAGCATGCACAAAGCGATTGTGTGTATCCTTGCCCCGTATGCCCATACGTACCATCACGCATCCAACCCTCATATTCGCCACAAGTTCGACGAACATTCGCCGCGGTATTGGACATCAACCTTTTATCAGCCTCCCCAAGGCCCCCTATGTCCAGAGGTTCCGCACTACGGCGGTGATGCTCCGGCATTTGATTTTCGACTGCTTCGGATGGAGCTGTTTTATTTGCCGCCTTACCGATCCCCAATCTTCGAGGAGGAGGAGCTAGAAGTGCTGCAACAGCTGCAGCTTAATGTGGTGGATGAGATTATGTATCACTTGCTAGTCGTGAAAGAGGAAATAGAAGAGGATGAGCTTGATCGTCTAAGTCGGCTTGTATTCACAGAACCGGTCGGCATACAGGAGAAACGAGAGGTTGCTGCGGATGTTGAATAACGTGCTGACAAAGAAGATTGTGAGGATATGTTCGAAGACAAGCGATTGGATTAATCCGTGCTGATCCGCACTGGGACAGGCATAATGCAAGTTACAACCCATATAGTTAATTTGGGCGTATTGAAAGGAGGTGGAATGACATACCGCTTATCGTTAGAGCTACCTTTAATGCGACGGGAGCCATCACTTTTACCGGCAATACGTTAGGGCTTAGCCGATCGGATGTATCCGGCGTTCCTGGCACGCAAGACAGTATCGGCGCGTTTGTGACAACCAACACGGCTATTCGATACGGCTCATACCCATTCGGCACGACGGATAATTATTTGTTTAATAACTCTTCCGCGCAGTTGGTGCTGCCAGCAGGAAGTACCGTATTATATGCGGAGCTGATCTGGGGCGCCAGCTATATTAACGGAACAGTCAATTTATCTTCGGTCATCAACAATCCAGTTACCTTCGTAACGCCTACGAGCACAAACACGATATCGCCGGACGCTGCTACCAGCAATGATCTCGATCTGGGGAGCGGAGTAAGAGCTTACGTTCGAACGGCTAACGTCACGTCCATCGTGCAAGCAGGCGGGGCTGGGACGTATACGACAGGCCGGGTACCTGGTACGATCACCATTAATAATGATCCGACGGGCAATCATGCGGGTTGGACGCTTGGTGTCATCTATCAGAACGCTTCATTGCCGTTTCGTAACATGTCGATACGGGCCGGAGCCGTCCTGATTCAGGCAGATTCTTCACCGGTGACAACCACATTGACCGGATTCTCCACGCCGGTGACCGGCGTTCTCGGAGGTCGCGCCTTGTTCAGCGGGCAGGAAGGGGATGCGAATCGGACTGGGGATCAGGCATTATTCGGACCAACAACCTCCAACTTAATCGCGCTTTCGGGGACGAACAACTTTGCCAACAACTTTCTCGCCTCACAGATCAACAATGACGCCGGAGCACTTAATACGACGGGGACATTTGGCACACGGAATCAGACGAATGGCGCACCGGGCAGTAATATAAGCGGAGGCAGGCAAGGCTGGGATATTACGAATGTAGATATTTCATCCAGACTCGCCAATAACCAGACGACTGCAGTGCTCCGGATGACGACATCGGGCGATGCATATGTGCTGAATGCGAATGCGCTCCAGATCAACATTAACGCTCCGCTTGTTTCCGTGAGCAAAAGTGCCAATCGGACTGGGGCGCTGGTAGGCGATACGATCCGATATACGGTAACCACAACAAATACGGGGACAGCGGATGCTATGGCGGCTATCTTGACGGATTCGCTTCCGGCAGGCTCCAGCTTTGTTGCGGGCAGTGTCGCAGTGAACGGCGTAGCTAGGCCGACTGCCGACATCATAGCGGGTGTATCGTTAGAAACGATCGCCCCTGGTGCTACCATTACCGTTGCTTACAGTGCGCTGGTAACCTCGATGCCATCAGGACAGCAACTGGTCAATGTCGCCAATTTATCGTTTTCGTTCCAAAGTATTTCGGGGGGGCCTATTACGAATGCCGTCATTCCATCCAATGGCGTCACCCTTCCCATATATTCACCGCTGCTATCTCTGACCAAGAGCACACCAACGTCTAACGCATTAGTTGGCACGACCGTTACGTACACGCTAACGGTAGGGAATAACGGGAATATTGCGTCTGCTGTCACCGTGACAGATCCAATCCCAGCGGGCTCCACCTTTGTGCCGAACAGCGTTACGGTTAATGGGACGACGATACCAGGGGCTAATATTGCCACCGGGGTATCCGCCGGAACGATTCCGATCGGAGGGACTGCGACAGTCACGTTCCAGGTGCTCGTGCAGAGTGTCCCTTCACCGCCGCAGCTGACGAACCAAGGAACTGCGGCAGGCACATTCACAATACCCGATGGCCGCACCTCCTCGCAAACGGTGGTCAGCAATCAGGTGCAAATCCCGGTTGCGCTACCCAACGTGACGTCAGTCAAAAGTGCAAATCTGACGGATGCAACCATTGGGGAGACGGTAACTTATACGGTTGTCGTAACCAATAGCAGTGCAGGGTCCGTGACGGATGTACTTGTACAGGATGCAATCCCCGAAGGTTCGCAGTATGTGTCAGGCAGCGTTACGATTAATGGCGTTGCTGCTCCATCTGCCAGTCCGATTAGCGGCGTCTCGATTGGCACGCTGACGGCGGGCTCGAGCGCGACCATTACCTTTAGTACGGTTGTAACGGCTGTGCCTTCGTCAGGGAGTCTAAGCAACCAAGCGAACGTCGCGTTTCGTTCAGGCGTATTCAATAGCATTGTTTTGTCGAATACGATTACGATACCTGTCTTTACGCCTGTTATGACGACGGCAAAGTCGGTTAACACAACTATTGCATCTGTTGGCGATACGCTGACCTACACCGTTCTCGTTACAAACTCCGGCAATCGGTCCGCAACTGCGACGCTTACGGATCCTCTGCCAAGCTCGGTAACCTTTGTTGCTGGCAGCGTATATGTGAACACGGTGAATGTGCCCGCTGCTTCGCCTATTACCGGAATCCCACTTGGGGTTGTGGAGCCGGGAAGCACCATTCCGATTACTTTCCAGGTCATTGTGAATGCTGTCCCGCCGTCCTCGAGACTGATCAATCAATCAACTACTGGTTATTCGTTCTCACTGCCAAGCGGCAGAACGTTTAGCGGGCTCGTTTCCTTGTCCAATACCGTCGATATTCCTGTTACGTCACCTCAAGCCTCGGTGACCAAAACAGTCAGCTCCACGGTAGCAACGCTAGGTGATGTGCTTACATATAGCTCAGTCGTGACAAATAATGGTGTACAGCCGATTACAAACGTCGTCTTCTCTGATGTTATCCCTACAGGTCTTGATTTTGTTGCCGGCAGCGTCACCGTCAACGGTTCAGCAGCACCGATCGCGAATCCCGCCACTGGAATTGCGCTCTCGAACATAGCTCCTGGCGGGTCGGCTACGATTAGTTTCCAAGTCGTCGTAGGAGCAGTTCCTTTGACGGTGCCGGCAGTCGTCTCCAACCGGGCGAACGTCAGCTTTACTTCCGGGGCTTTTAGCGGCACAGCTTCATCCCCTCTTGTTGATACATCGGTCTATCAGCCCGTCATTCAATTGGCCAAATCAGGAAGCTTGCAGTCTATTACGGTCGGCGGGACGTTCACCTATACCTTGGTGCTGAGCAATACAGGCAACTACCCAGCGGAAGTAACGCTAGTCGACAACATTCCAGACAGTATGGTTTTTGTCCCGAACAGCGTCGTTATTAATGGATTTCCCAATCCTGGCGTAGCGCCTGCGACAGGTATCCCGCTAGATACGGTATATGCCGGAGAAACTTACATCGTCAGCTTCTCTGTCAATGTTGTCACATTGCCTATGCCGCAGGTAACGACCAATACCGCCACTGCTTTATCCGAGTACGTGCTTCCGGATGGCAGGGAGCTGAACGCTCAGACCATCTCTAATGAATGGCCTGTGACGGTATTCTCTCCAGAAGTGATCGCCGTCAAAAGCGCAAGCGTTGACTCGGCGGTGTCGGGAGATAGCTTTGTATACACGATCGAAGTGACCAATGACGGGACAGAATCGATTAATCAGGTCGTTGTAGTTGACATGCAGCAAGCAGGAGTCTTGTTCGTCTCCGGCACGGTTACGGTCAATGGCGTTAATATGCCATCAGCCAGCCCTGCTGCCGGTATTCCAATCGGTACGATAGCTTCTGGAGCTGGCGTTACCGTAACATTCGAGGTGATGATCAACATGGCGGATCCGACTCCGATTATCAATCAGTCGACGGTCAGCTTCACGTCAGGCACGTTCGCGTCTTCATCGTGGTCCAATATTGTGACAACACCGGTAACACAGCCCGTCATTACGCTTGCGAAATCGGCTTCGACAACAGCAGCGTCGGTAGGCCAGTCCATCACGTATTCCGTCATCGTAACGAATACGGGCAATGTCGCCGCGGACTTGACGTTAAAGGATCCGATTCCTAGCGGCACCTCCTTTATTCCCAACAGCGTCGTGGTTGGCGGTACACCACTGCCGGGTACGAGTCCGGTTACGGGCATCCCCGTAGGCTCCGTTGCGCCGGATACGTCCGTAACCGTAACATTCGGAGTGCTGGTAGAGACGCTTCCGTCTCCTCAGCAGTTGAGTAACCAAGCTTTGGCAGCCTATACCTTTGTCCCGCCTGACGGCAGAACACTATCTGGCAGTGCGCTATCCAATGTGGTCGTCATCCCTGTCTCAGCGCCTAACATCTCAATCATCAAGAGCTCGACAACGACCAATACTACGATTGGCGATACGATACCTTTCACGATCGACATTACGAATACAGGCATTGCCGCGATAAGCAATGTGGTTTTACTTGATCCGACACCGGCAGGCGCTTCGTTTGTAACAGGATCTGTCGCAATAAACGGCGTACCTGCGCCTAGTGCCAACCCAGAGAATGGTATCGCCCTAGGCAGCCTCGCTCCTGGCGCTACGACGACAGTAACGTACAATATTTCGGTGGTCTCGGTACCTGCTTCTCAATCCATTAGCAACGTGGCTTCAGTCAGCTTCACCTCAGGCGCCTTCTCGGGATCAGCCCTGTCCAACACGATCGTTATTCCGGTTAGTCAGCCAGATGTAACTGGAGTCAAGTCTTCGTCAGTAAGTAACGCTACAGTGGGCGACACAATCAACTATACGGTTGTCGCTACGAATAACGGCAACTATGCGGGAACATCTATATTGACAGACGTCATACCGGCAGGCACCTCCTTTGTTATCAACAGCGTAGTGGTTGGCGGGGTTCCGCAGCCTGGCGTATCGCCAGTGACAGGCATACCACTAGGTCTCATCCAGCCAGGCGCTTCCGTTACGACGTCGTTCTCGGTACTCATTGACTCGTTGCCGACGCCGCCGCAATTGTCTAATCAAGCTAGCATAGCTACTGCATTCACGTTGCCTGATGGACGATCATTCTCCAATACGACGACTACCAACACGGTTGTTGTAGGGGTACGCGCGCCTAACGTGTCGGTGATCAAATCGACGACCACAACGGCCACGACGGTTGGAGACACGATTGAATACACCGTTAACGTGACGAATGATGGCATAGCGCCAATTACAGACACGAGCTTTAGCGATCCGATCCCGGCCGGTACAACTTTCGTGGCTGGCAGTGTTACGGTCGATGGTACGCCAATACCAAGTGCTAATCCAGCAGCAGGAATCCCGCTTGGCACAATCGCTCCGGGTATCACAGTCCCTGTCACATTCCAAGTGACGGTAGTCAGCCTGCCGACAGGTGCGTTAGTCAGCAACCAAGCGTTCGTCAGCTTCACGTCGGGTTCGCTGTCCGCTACCTCCTTCTCGGAAGTTATAACGACTCCGGTTTATTTGCCACAGCTGGGACTTGTGAAGTCGGCTAGTTCGGCAAGCGCCGTTGTTGGCGATACACTCGTCTATACGACTGTTATCACGAACACGGGCAATATCGGCGCTGCTACGACGTTTATCGATCCGATTCCAACTGGCGCGATATTAGTGCCTAATAGCGTAATCTTTAATGGGGCTTCGCTTGCCGGCGCCGATCCGGCTGCAGGCATACCTCTTGGCGTCCTTCCAGCGAATTCGAGTTCTACGCTTTCCTTCTCGGTTGTTATCACATCGCAGCCGCCAATGGGGCAGCTGACGAACCAAGCGACTGCTCCATATAGCTACACATTGCCGGATGGTCGTACGTTCAATGGCAGTGCTTCATCCAATGCGATTGTTACGCCAGTATCTTCACCCGATGTTTCACTGGTGAAGAGCTCGACATTCACGGATGCCACTGTTGGCGATGTTGTTCCGTATTCCGTCTCCATCACCAACAACGGCGTAACAGCAGTAACGAATGTCTCGTTCTCCGATCCGTTGCCAGCATATACCTCATTCGTCGCAGGCAGCGTAACGGTTGACGGTACTCCGCTGCCGAATGCCAACCCGTCCGTTGGCATTGGAATCGGAACAATTGCAGCAGGCGCTACCGCCATTGTGACCTTTGATGTAACAGTGACTTCCTTGCCGCCTAGCGGCACGATCGTCAACCAAAGCTCAGCAGCGTTCACACAAGGCGCTTTCACTTCGACTTCGTTCTCTAACGCGCTGACTATACCGGTGTATCAAGCCTTGTTGTCGGTCAATAAAGGTGCAAATGTAACGGTGGCTACAGTCGGCGACACGATCGTGTATTCGTTTAATGTAACGAATACAGGCAACATTGACGCTATGGCGGTCTTGACGGATAACATTCCTACCGGCGCCGAGTTTGTTCCGAACAGCGTCGTCGTCAACGGCGCGCCGCGACCAGGCACAGATCCGGAGACGGGCATACCGCTCGGCGTAGTTCCAGCAGGCGGTACATTAACCGTACAGGTTACGCTGCAAGTTACGGTAGAGGCTTTGCCTTCGCCGCAGCAGTTGGTTAACCAAGCGACAGTTGGTTATTCTTATCTATTGCCGGATGGTCGTACAATTACGGGAACGGTGTTATCGAATACGCTCATCATTCCAGTGTCGGCGCCTAACGTAAGCGTCGTGAAGAGCACAACGGCGATTGACGCTGTATCCGGAGACATTATTACGTACACGGTCGTTGTGACCAATAGCGGCATTACCACTGTCAACAATGTCGTACTGATCGATCCAATTCCGGCTGGCAGTACGTTTGTTGCTGGTAGTGTCACATTAGACGGAACACCTCTGCCGCTTGCTAACCCTGCCAGCGGTGTTACGATCGGCAGTATCGCACCTGGCAGCAGCGCTACGGTGACGTTCCAGGTATTAGTCCAATGAGTTCAGACAAAGACGAATGCAAACGCGATCTGCTTGTCAATCAATCTCATATCATGTACAGCTCGGGATCTAGCAGCTATACGACGTACTCCAATACGGTTGGTATCCCCATAGTCGGACCGATGGTGAAGGTAGTGAAGTCAACGGATGAATGCGAGGCGGTGCCAGGCAGGAGTATTCACTATAAAGTTGTGGTGAGCAACAAAGGAAATTATGCGGCTAAGGTTGATCTCTACGATGAGCTGCCGGAGGGAATGGCTTTTGTGCCCAACAGCATCGTAAAGGACGGCGTACCTCTGCCAGGAGCAAGTTTGGATGACGGTCTTAAGCTAGGTATTATGCAGCCCGGTGAGCGGATCAGAGTAGATTTTCGCCTGGTGCTCATCCCATGTCAGGATGATACGTATCGCAAGTATGTCCGCAATCGGATGAAGGCGAAGATATCATTCTTTAGCTCCAACGGCAGGCATGTGAAACAAGTGATCTTCTCCAACACGGTGAAGCTGCCGATCAAGAAAGCTGACAAACCTATACTGTACGCCAAGCTGTCTGTAGAGCCTCAGCGAGCAGCACCAGGCGACCGCCTCCGGTATGTCCTGTGCATCGGTAATCAAGGGCATGCCTCCGCCGAGGTTAAGTTAGTGTCCTTTGTACCTCAATGTACAACATTTATCCCCAATAGTTTCACGATAGAAGGCAAGTGGGTGAACGTAGGGATTCCGGCTAAAGCCGGAGTCCCTCTAGGTCTACTGGAGCCGGGGGCGCAATTGATCGTGACATGGGAAGTGGCTGTTGCTGGAGTCAATGTGGTGTCTCCTGGTCAAATAATCGAGAATATCGCTGTGCTTATCGGTGTTTATAACCGGAAGGATAATGGGGAACATCAACATCATGTTATCGATTTTCATTCGAACCGCACGGCCGTAGAACTATGTTTCCCTGTGATCCAGGCGAGTTTAAAGGTGAAGCCAGAGGTATCCTACCCTGAAGGCGTTGTGGACTTCCGTATGATTTTGTCCAATACAGGAAACCGAACCGCGATGTGTTCGGCCGAAAAGCTGTTAGGCGGTTCGATCCATCTAAAGCCGGGAAGCTTGCGAGTAGATGAGAATGTTGTGATGGGCAATGCCCCGATAGGGGGATACAAGTTTGGTGAAGTTGCTCCGGGAACGAGCCTAAAGGTTCAATTCCAAGGCGTGATAAGCCCGCTTGTCACAACCCGTACAGTTCGTGGTCAAATTGTAATTCTATATGGGTACCAGCTGAACGAGAGACAGCATGCAGGCGAAACGAATACGAATCCTTATGCGATTACAATTATGCACGATCATGAATAACTAGCGGGTATTCCCATTCGTCGGGATGCCTGCTTTTTTCTTTGGTGCTGATATGTTCGGGTCTAAGTGTTGCTCGGGGTTAAATTTGGTAGAGGATATGAAATCTGATCGTTCTCATTATTAAATAGTTAATTAATTAGTTAACTTATTCAATCAAAATGAGGTTTTTATTGACAAAAATAACGAATAAATTCTATAATATCGTTGAGTTTAATAATTTAATGACTTATTAATTAATTATTTAGTTAACTATTAAGAGGAGGATTCATATGACAGAAGTATATCGTTCGGAACATCCCAACCCTCAATTTATGAGGGAAAATTGGGTTAATCTTAATGGGGAGTGGGAGTTCGCGTTTGATGACATGAACATGGGGACTACTAACGGTTGGCATACCGGAGCGCAGGAGCTGCCTATGCGCATTCAGGTACCTTTTGCGTTCCAGAGTAAGTTAAGCGGAATTGCCGATCCAACCGTTCATGATACTGTTTGGTATCGCCGGACACTTGAAATTCCGGTAAGCTTTGATGGGAAACGCACGATTCTGCATTTCGGCGCGGTGGACTACGAAGCATCTGTATGGGTAAACGGAGTGCTGGTTGCGACGCATCAAGGCGGGCATACACCATTTCACGCCGATATTACGGAAGCGCTTCAAGAAGAGGGCAACATTATTGTAGTAAAGGCTGTCGACTATAGCCGTGACGTGACATTGCCTCGCGGCAAACAATATTGGCTGGATGAATCCGCCTCGATTTTCTATACGCGTACGACGGGAATTTGGCAGACGGTGTGGATGGAGGCTGTTTCTCCGGTACATATCCAACAAGTTCGTATGATTCCGGATATTGACCGAAACGGCATCGAAGTCCGCACGTTCCTGAATGGCGAATCGGCCGGTCGCGCTCTGTTGCTTCAAGTAGAAATAACATTTGAAGATGAACCGGTTGTCACGGAGGTCTACTCGATTGTAGAGAATCGGTGTACACGATTAATTGGTCTGCCGGATCAATATGATCGTGGATCGAGGAGATGGTGGAGCCCGGAGAACCCGCGCCTGTATAACATCGTGTTTAGTTTGATTGAGGGCGATTCCGTGATCGACAAAACAAGCGGATATTTCGGGATGCGCAAAGTGTCTATCGAAGATGGCAAGCTGTGTCTCAATAATCGACCGTATTTCAGCAAAATGGTGCTGGATCAGGGGTATTTCCCAGACGGTAATCTAACGCCTCCAAGCGATGAAGCAATCCGTAAGGATGTGGAGCTGACCAAAGCGATGGGCTTTAATGGTGTTCGCAAACATCAAAAGCTAGAGGATCCGCGGTTCCTGTATTGGTGCGATAAGCTGGGGCTGGTCGTATGGAGCGAGGCGGCTAATGCCTACCAATTCACGGAGGATTACGTTAGGAAGTTTACCAAAGAGTGGATGGAGTCCGTCGAACGCGACGCCAATCATCCGAGTATTATCGCTTGGGTCCCGCTTAACGAAAGCTGGGGTGTGCCGAACATTCAGGTCGACAAACAGCAGCAGGATCATGCCATGGCGATGTATTATTTGACCAAATCGCTGGATCCTTCGCGTCTCGTAGTGTCGAATGACGGCTGGGAGCTGGTGAAGACGGATTTGTTTAATATCCATGACTACGAATGGAGACGCGAGGTACTAGAGGAGCGGTATAGCACGGTGGAGAATGCCGTACAAGCGATGCCGGCAAATCGCAGACTAGCGGTCGATGGTTATCCCTATGCAGGACAGCCGATTCTAGTCACAGAATTTGGCGGCATCTCTTACAAGAAAAGCGACTGGGACGGATGGGGTTATTCTGGCGCCAATAGCGACGAGGATTTTGAGCAAAAGCTAAACGCAGTCATTGAACCGCTCTTGGGAGCAGATTGTGTTGTTCAAGGGTACTGTTACACGCAATTAACGGATGTTGAGCAGGAGATCAATGGTTTATTGACATACGACCGTGTGCCAAAACTTCCGCTGGAGCTTATCAAGGCGATCAATGATGGAAAACGGTAGATGTTATATGGACGAGCACAGAGTGACAGATTTGTTTAGCAACTAATTGTAACATTAATATCTTGCTCGTAATTGCCGAAGCGTTTGCCAAAGAGGCTGACGCCGCCGGGATGGACGGCATCCTCGGATGATTCGATGCGCAGCAGCAGCTCTTCGCCGGCGGTGATAGGCAACGCCTGGATCGTCACATCCGATAGCTTGATGCCGTCCATATACGTGCCAATATCTGTTACATGCAGTGTCTTCAGCAAGCCATGCTGCGTATTAAATGCCTCCCACCAATGCGGCGTCAGCTTCCCTTTGGTTGAACCAAAGTCGCCTGGCGATGTCCAGGTGCAAAGCTTGACGCCGCCAATCGAGAATGTGATGTCGGATAACCAGTCTTCATCATAGCCAGGCGCTTCGGAACAAATCTCCAGCGAGATCCGCAAGCTGCTGACCGGCTTACGCCCAGTCAAATAATTAGGAATTCGATATTCGACGAATCCGCTGGCGAACCACAGATGTTGGGCATTTACATGCTCCGGCTCAGCGAAATACCGCGGATCATCTCTCATGCCGATCAGCTTGGTTTCTGAAGTGAGCCCGCAGCTTGGTTTCACCTGGTATGCGGAATATTGTCCAATCGGGATGGAACTGGTGAAATGATTATAGGGTTGCTCTATAGCCTCAGATGCTCCAGGGATATTACGGAAGAGCAGTGTTGCTTGATCGATCCGAAGTCTACAAACCTTCTGATTGCCGCGTTTTCCGGCCTTTATTTCGGTCACGAGAATACCTGCTTCTTCTAGTTGACTGACATGTTTGGTTACGATAGCTGATGAGATGCCAAGCCGCTCGGCCATCTCTTTTACATTCAGCTGTTCGTGTTTAAGAAGTTCGATCATATGGATGCGTGTTTTGGAGGCCAGCGCTTCGAACAGAGGCAGATTACTTTGATTGACTTCCAGGTTCATGACGAGAAAGCTCCTTCTTTATAACGATTATGATATCTATTATTATGCCCTCTGATGGTTGGGATTTTCAATTCTCAATTCAACCTGAATTACGAAAGTAGCCTTGTCTAGAAAATAGAAAAAGCGCCCCAATCTTTGGTAGAATGGTGTTTGTCGGAACAACATCACCCAAAGAGAGGAGCACCCATAAGGTGAAGTCTAACACAAAAATCACGAACTTGAAAACGGAATTTTCTATGAGAAATGCAACAAATTTTGCAGGCAGCAAGGTGGTCCTGGCCTTTCTCGAAACAATTGGCTTGGGCGAGGCTTTTCAGACCCTGGGTCTTTCAAAAGCAGCCAATGCTTTATTCCCTACCCATCGCATCCTTCAGTATCTCATAATAGGCTGGTTGCTCGGATGCGAACGTCTCTTTCATTTTAAATTGCTGCAGCAGGATGCTCTTATTCGTCATGCACTTGGCGGCCGCTTGCCTCATCATACGTTATTGAACAAGGAGTTGCTTCGCTTTGGCAAGTCACAGGAATCCTTCTTACCTAACTTGCGCGCGCTCAACTTCGACATCATTGCTCCGGCGCTTCCCGAACGTTCCATTCTCGATTTGGATTCATCCGTAGAAACCGTTTATGGTCATCAACAAGGCGCCGCTGTTGGCGTCAACAGTCATAAGCGAGGACGTAAGAGCTATCATCCCCTTCTCGTCTTTGAAGGACAATCACGGCTTCTCGTTAATGCCATGCTCCGATCAGGTAACACAAGCAGCTCCACGGATGTCCTTCCGTTTGCTGAGCAAACGCTCCAACTGTTGAGTGAACGAAAAATTAGTCATGTCCGATTCGACAAGGGCTTTGGCGGCGAAGACTTTTATGCGTTCTGGGAATTCAAGTCCATCGGCTATGTCGGCAAGCTGAAATGGACGAACCGTCTCGCCGAGCAAGTACATGCATGCGAGCACTGGACTCGTTTCGTCGATGATGAGGATTGGATCATCGAAGGCGTCGTCCTGTATTACAAAGCTACAACTTGGGACAAGACAAGGCGTGTGGCTGTTATTCGTAAGATGCAGCGATATGCGGACGATCATCCTCAGCTTGAACTGGACCTTCTCTGGCAGTATGAAGCAATGGTAACCACTGAGGCGTGGGAGGCCATTGATGTATGGCGCTTCTACAACCAGCGTTGCTGCATGGAGAACTACATCAAGGAAGGCAAAAATGGCTTCGCGATTCATCGTATTCCGACACAGTCGTTTGCTGCCAACGAGATTGACCTTCTGCTTAAGCTTTTGGCTTACAATCTGTTTGAACGTTTCAAACTACAATGCTGCGATCCGATTCATCGATCGTTTACCATCCAACGCTTTCGCAGAGAGTTCATTCATTGTGCAGGCGTGCTCGTACGAAGCGGTCGCCAGTTGACCTTAAAGTTGGCGGAAGCGTTCCAAAACCGATGGGCGTGGCTGCAAATGGAACGAAAAAGTATTTTACTGGAATAATGAATAATCCCATAATTAGTCTTGGAAAATGCCGTTGCCTCTTCATGTGGGGAAGGGGAGTTTGCAGCCTTTTTTCGAGAACAAACCGAATTTCGATAAAATCAATACCCACACATGGAACTTATTCCCTGTTTGTCCCATGTCAAAATCTTAATTCTATAGGCTTTCGTAATTCAGGTTCAAGATAGGTAATGTTTGGATGAACCCCTTATAATGATCTGTCGAGCCGAATCGTATAACGAAGAGGTGATTCGACATGATATCCAAAAAACATTGTTTGTTCTGCACCGAACTGATCTCGGCGGAACGTGACGGCGAGTATATGCGTTATAGCGGGTGTATGTGTGCTCCGCAAAGCTATTACCGAATTAAACACGATGCTTATTCAGCAATTCAGGCTTCTCCATATGAATACAAGAGGCGGCTGCTGCCGATTATTTCGGCATATATTCGCGATTTGGACGATAAAGGCGTACGTGTAATGCTGACAACAGAACAAGTAGAGTTCATTATGATATCGCCGGAAGTGCCCATGACTGCTGAGCAGAAAGAACAACGCCTATTGAGTTATATCTTTGGGCGTTCGGATTCGATTGGTGATTCCGTTAACTTGTATCCGCTCAATCGACATTACAATATTGCATATGCATCCAACTTGCAGGAGCTGGTCTATCTCATCGAGAAAGCACGAGACGCGGGTTGGCTGCTTCGCGAAGGGACTTCATTAACCTTGACGAAAGCTGGTTGGGCTGAGGCGGCTGCAGTATCGGGAGGCGACCGTCTCAAAGATTGTTGTGTGTTGACCGGCAGCGACGAAGTATACTCCATGTGGCTTGCCGAAGTGCCTGCGAGCTTGGAGCAATGCGGGTTCCGCGCTCGTCTGCTTGGTCCAGAACAGCTAAGAAGAATGGAAGCGGGCATAACGGAGTCTCTTGCGACCTGCAAGCTGCTGATCGTAGATGTGACAGGCGCCGGTCCCGCAACTTATTATGCAGCCGGCCATGCCGCAAACGCAGGCGTACAGATTCTATGGACAATACAGAGTGCTGCCACCGAACAGAGCGATGAACTTGCTCAGTGGCTCCGTCTGATACCATGGGACACGACAGCTCAATGGATTGAGCGTGTGAGGGAACGTGTAGCTACATGAGCTCGGATGTCCGAGATGGCGTGTAGTTTGTAATGAGATCGAGGATTCATTAGGTGAGAAGAGTGTAACGAGATTGAGGTATCAGTAGGCGTATAACGAAATGATGTGGATTTTCTCATTTTTTGAATGTTTCAACACATCTCCTCTTTGGTTAAGGATGGATAGGCGCAAGGAACAAAGCCTTTCAATCTTTCACTAATTCACAATTCGAGAGGACGATGATGATGATGATGAACAGACAAACAAAAATGAAAGCTTATAAAACAAACAAAACAAAGCTAATGATTACTGCTACGATGTGCGCAGCACTGCTGTTTGGAGCTACCGCGTGCAATAATGGGAATGACGCCAACGGTAACAGCAACTTGAATGGTACGGAATCTCCGCCGGCTGTAACTGACGAGATGCTTGTACCGACTGAGACGGCAGCGACAGAATGAAACGCTGTTGATTAAGTTATAAACCAAGGATACAGATCCTTATACTCAACCTCCAGCTACTGCTTTCATAAGAGTGTGTTGGAGGTTTTTGTGTCTTCAGTTCAACTTCCACAAATAGGGCTCCAGAGTGCCAAACTGCCCCGTCCGCTGCCATTTTGCTCGTTTGCCCAAATATGAACATAAAAGTGGCGACACAAGGAGGATTCCTTTGCATCGCCACTTCTCGTGTTCTAGTTGTAGTTCGTGCAACAAACGAATGGTCTTTTTTGCCCGCTTAAGTAGTGTTAAAGTAATCAACTCGTTGATGTGGGTTTCTAGAACAGCGGGAACACATACCGGACTAAGAAATACAGGAAACCGAAGAATATGAGTACATATGCGAAGTATTTGATGAACGTCGCAATCACTTTACTCGAATCGGACTTACGCTCAACGTGCCGTTCTTCAATCTCTACATTCTGATGTGGTGAGTTCATTTGCAGTCGCCCCTTTCATGGGTAGATACCTATCAATACCCGGCGTGCAGGAGGCTGAAACACCAATTTAGGCTGTCTTTTGAGCACTTAGATGGTGCCCGATTCAGTAATCTTCACATAAATGATTTTCTCGCTCCCTTTTCGGCTCTTTGTGGTCTATAATACAAGTTAGGCAGAAATTAGAAAGCGGGGCGAGATGCTCATGTCGGACAAAGAAGAGTTGGTTCGGTTCGGAGTCTCTTTTCCGTCTCAGTTAATCGAGCAGTTCGACTCTTTGATTGAGGAACAGGGGTATCAGAATCGCTCCGAGGCTATTCGAGATTTAGCAAGGAAGGCATTGCTGGAACCAACCAAGCTTAAGGGAGACGAGTTTGTGGCAGGCACAATCGTCGTTGTATACGATCATCATGTTAGAGAGCTGCCTGTCGTTCTGATGGACATTCAGCATGATTACCATCATGATATCGTCTCCAATATGCATGTTCATCTAAATCATAATCAGTGTCTGGAGGTCATCGTTGTCCGAGGTCGCATGGCGAGCTTGAGTGAACTTCATACACGGATTCAGATCCAGAAAGGTGTTTCGTACGCTGAGCTGTCCGTTACTTTCGCCGATTCGCATGGGGAGCAGCACAGAGATCACGGACATCATCATAATCCTATTGAGGGACATCGGTAAGTCGGCGGATACTAATACAATTTCGCTAGTTCGCCAGAATGATTAAATCATTTACATAATTCACGATGATGAGAGGAGAGATTCTCTGTGGTGCAAAGTCATGCGAATAAAACATCAGGCAACTCTGCGCAAACGACTAAAGATCGATCAAATTCCAGCGCTAATTCGCCAGCTATCGCCTCTCCACAAAGCGGTCAGCAGACGGACAGGCTTCAGTGGATGCAGCAGAATGCAGGTAATCAGGCAGTTGTTCAGCTGATGGCGAGATCCAGATCCTCAGCCCCAATCCAAAGACAGGGTAGCGGCAGCACTGTCGTTCAGAGTCCTTTGCCACCGACGCCGACGACGGGAGCGACAAGCACGGCGACGACACAATTGCCGACGACGGGAGCGACAAGCACGGCGACGACGCAATTGCCGACGACGGGAGCGACAAGCACGGCGACGACGCAATCACCGACGCCGGCAGCTACGGGCACGGCGACGACGCAATCGCCGACGCCTACATCGACAAGCACGGCGACGACGCAATCGCCGACGACGGGAGCGACAAGCACGGCGACGACGCAATCGCCGACGACGGGAGCGACAAGCACGTCGCCGACGCAATCGCCGACGCCGGGAGCGACAAGCACGTCGCCGACGCAATCGCCGACGCCGGTCGTCCCACCGGCGGTTCCGCCGCGTCCGGTAGGACTCGGGTTGATGCGGCAAAAAGTAATCGAATCCAGGACAGCAGGAACTTTCGGACAAGCTGGAGCATTTGAGGCGGAAGGCACCAAGACGGATAATATTGGCGATACGTCGGAGATTACTACGACTGGCGTTGGCGGCCAATCCGATGTTTATTCCAAAGCGTCAGATGGTCTGAAGACCCAGATAAAAAAAGGAACAGAGGCTGGCCAAGACGTTTCGGCTCAAAAAGAAGAAAAAGCAAAGATCGACCGCGAAAACCAAAAGTTAGGCGTTGCGTCAGGATTATTGGAGCTTGGTTCTGGTATTGTCGGACTGGTCAACATGAAGAAGGCGATTTCGGAGTCCAATAGCAAATCTAAGACTGCGGGAGCCATTTACGGCGGAGTCGAGAGTGCTCAGAAATCGTTCACCGGTGTTGCCAAGGTTGTGAACAACGCCGCCAAGCTTGAAGGAAACGAGGACGGCATTGGTAAGTCGGAAGCCGTAGCGGGGTACGCTGGCAGCGTAGGCGATGCCTTGTCATCGATTAAGAGCGCGTTCTTTATGGTGAAAAATGTATATACCCTGTTCAAAGAATGTTATTCGGAAGAGGGAGTCACGAAAAAAGAAGTGCTCAAAGCGTCGCTTGAGGCACTCCAGAACGGATTGGAAGCGGCGCAATCGGCCGTCAAGACGGTCAAGTCGATCCTTGAAATTCTCGAAGCTGGTGTAGGGAAATTGACGGAAGCGATTCCGGGGATCAGCCTTGCAATCAGCGGTGTTAAGATTACAATAAAAGTGTTTAATATGATGCAATGGCAAGCCTCCAAGGGAAAAATGACCAAAATCAAAGCGGATTTCAAGGAGAAATACGCAAACAGCGCAAGCGGAATGGTGAAGAAAAATAATTATTCCATATTCGGAAAGACTATTCACGAATCAAAAGGCACGGACAAAACGAAGATTGATGATCGGAAACTCGTGCTTCAGAACGTACTTACGAATGCCCTTTCGACACCAGATCAGAAGAAAGCCGCGCAGGACGAGCTGAACGATATCGAGAGCTACGAGCTGGCAAAGGAAATGAAAAATATTAACCAGAAGCGGATGACTCGCGCCGGTATCGAAGCAGGTCTCGAAATGGCCAACATTGCCGGGGATATCGCAACGCTTAGCGGAGCAGGCGCAGCAGTCGGCATCAGCTTGAAAGCCGCGGCCAGCGGAGCGAAGACGGGGATGAGCTTATTCCGCCGGGTCAAGCAATACGGCCGCGACAAAGCAGCCGCTCCGAATGCCTCATCTGCATGGGGCAGTGTGTTTGATGCCGAGAAGTCTTCCGATAAGAAGCATAACAAACGTTCGAAAGATGCCGATCTGATTCTAGATATGGTCTCAAAGCTTCCTGAGCGTACCGATACGGATGATGAGAAGGGACAGTACCAGCGGGTGCTGAACTTCATTGAAGCGACAGGCTGCAGCACGAAGGCGTTATTCCGAGTCAATGGTGATATCGTCAAGCAACGCGAGCTGTTGATGGATTCTATGAAGCAAAGAGACTAATCGATGTTGGAACATGTATGATTTGAATTCGATTCGAGAGATAGATAAGGATGGAGGCTCACAATATGATTTCTGAATTGGAACACGCAAAGCAACTGGCTGAACTTGGTGGATTGCAAGCCGGATTTGCTAAGGAAGGACTGCAGACGGAGCTGATCGAGCGTACGCCAGAAATTCCACTGCATGTATTGCTGATGTCGTTAGGCAAGGATGGTCGCGATCGTGACCGTATCATCAATATGAACTTCTCGCCGCTGCCGGAGTCTGATATCGAGTGGATCAGGCTGTTGCAGCTTTACACAATCGTCCCTTGTGATATTGTGGCAGGTCGAAGAAGCGAGGTTGAAGCTCTGCTGCATGCAGCAAACACGATGCTGCCTCTTGGATACTTCGGCATTAAGGATGATGGAGAAGTGTACGCCCGGTATGTGTACACCGTTCCTTCTTCGCGTACAATATCTGCGGACGAGCTGCTTGAGGTTGTTTCGTTATACCATTACATGCTTGAGCTGTTCGCAGATCGTATCGAAGCCGTTGCGAGCGGGGAGCTTTCGAAGGACGACGCATTAAAGTGGGATGAATAGAAAATAAACCGCTCAACACAACAAAGCTCGTTTTAATATTCGATCGAAAGTTAGATCATAATTAGAAATACAAGAGGTTGTCTCCACAGGCCGTATGCGGACTGGCGAGACAACCTCTTTGTTTGTTTCGGAATGATTCAAGCGGGTTGAAACATCATTTCTAACGTTGTAAATTTAGGATGTCAAATCCATTTTTATGTGCTACACTATTATCGATTCGTAACACGAAAAGGGAGAGATAGAGATGCGCGACGGACAAGAGATGTGGGGAGCACGACATGGATTCATCAAACCAATCATGCTGGCGATCATTATGACTTGTTTATTAGCTGGCTGTACATCGTCTTCTGACAAAGAAGGGGGCGACCAACTGCAGTCGGACAGAAACAAGCTTATTGTCGCAATCGGATCAGAGCCCGAAGATGGATTCGACCCTACGACGGGCTGGGGAAGATATGGCTCACCTTTGTTCCAAAGCACATTGCTCAAGCGAGATGACGATCTGAACATCGTTAACGACTTGGCGGAAAGCTACAGCATAAGCGAGGACGGCTTAACATGGAAAGTCGCGCTGCGCAGCGATGTTACCTTTACAGATGGCGAGCCGCTTACAGCGGAGGATGTCAAATATACGTTCGAGAAGGCTGGCAGCAGCGGAGCAGCAATTGATTTGACGAATTTGAAGGGGATCGAGCTGTCTGGCAATGAGATTGCTTTCAAGCTGGACAAGCCTCAGTCGACGTTCGCAAATGAGCTTGCCAGCATTGGTATCGTGCCTGCCCATGCGCATGGCGCGGATTATGCGAGCCACCCAATCGGTTCAGGGCCGTTCAAGTTGGTGCAATGGGATAGAGGTCAACAATTAATCGTTGAGGCCAACCCTGATTATTATGGTGACAAACCGTCTTTCCAGAGCATTACCTTCTTGTTCTTGAGCGAAGATGCTGCACTTGCTTCAGCTAAAGCCGGTACGGTTGACATGGCGTATATCCCCTCTGCCTATAGCGATCAAAAGGTTGCGGGTATGCGCCTTGAATCGCTCCAGACGGTTGACAATCGGGGCATTGTTTTCCCGATGGTACAGCCAGGCAGCACAACAGAGGAAGGATACCCTATTGGCAATGAAGTGACTGCAGATCTTGCCATACGTCAAGCGATCAATTTGGCGATCGATCGAAACAAGTTGGTTGATGGTATTCTATATGGTTACGGAACGCCAGCCTATTCATCTGCGGACGGACTGCCATGGTGGAACAAAGAAACGGTTATTCAGGACGCCGATGTCGATGGGGCGAAGGCGCTGCTTGCGGCTTCAGGGTGGAATGATTCGAACGGTGACGGCATCGTAGAGAAGGACGGCGTCCAAGCCGCTTTCCCTCTCATTTATCCTTCTGGAGATTCGACGAGACAATCGCTGGCACTTGCTGCATCAGAGATGGTGAAGGAGATCGGAATTAGCATGACAGCAGAAGGGAAGAGCTGGGAAGACATCGAACGCGAGATGCATGCAAGCGCGGTGTTGTTCGGCTGGGGCAGCCATGATCCGTCTGAGCTGTACGCGCTGCATGCTTCCAAGTACGCCGGCGTCGACTATTACAATACCGGCTACTACAAAAACAAAACGGTAGACGACTATATGGAACGAGCGCTTGCCGCGCGAACGAATGAAGAGGCAATGGCAATGTGGCAGCAATCGCAGTGGGACGGCATGACAGGCTCGAGCGCCAAGGGTGATGCGCCATGGGCGTGGCTAGTCAACATTAATCACTTGTATTTGGTCAACGAAGCGCTGGATATTGGAACGCCCCGCATCCAACCGCATGGACATGGTTGGCCGGTTACCGATAATATTGCAAGTTGGAAGTGGAAGGAGCAATAAAAGTGTTTAAAGGCCGGAATTGGACGAAGCATGTTGCAGGTAAAACAATCAAGCTGCTCCTGTTGCTCAGTTTTGTCTGCTTCATGACATTCCTCCTTGTCCATCTATCGCCGATTGATCCAGTACAGGCCTATATCGGAGCTGATCTATTACGTATAGGTCCTGAGCAGAGAGCAGAGATCGCGGCGTATTGGGGACTTGATCAACCATTCATGGAACAATTTCTTCGTTGGGCAGGCAGCTTGCTGCAAGGCGACATGGGGACTTCGATGATTTATCGGGAGCCTGTGTCGTCCATCATTGGGGAGCGTTTTGTGAGCTCCGCCTCTTTGATGGCTTCAGCATGGCTGCTCTCGGGCATCTTAGGATTCGTAGTTGGCGCCATTGCCGCAATCCGCAGGGACACTTGGGTGGACAAAATCTTACAATCCATCTGTTATACAATCGCGTCTACGCCAGCGTTCTGGATCGCGCTGCTCGCGATGACCGTCTTCGCGGTATGGCTAGGCTGGTTCCCGGTGGGTCTCGGCGCTCCTGCCGGAAAGCTGGCGGAAGATGTGACCTTGCTTGACCGGATATATCATATGGCGCTTCCGGCACTTACGTTGTCCTTTGCTGGCATTGCGCCAATCGCACTGCATACACGCGCAAAATTGATCGAAGTTTATGACAGCGACTATGTAATGTTTGCAAGAGCGAGAGGAGAGCGGGGACTGCGTCTATTCCTGCGTCATGGTTTGCGCAACGCCGCACTTCCAGCATTAATGCTTCAGTTCGCTTCCTTTGGCGAGTTATTTGGCGGTGCGGTGCTGGCTGAGCAAGTATTTTCGTATCCTGGGCTTGGACAGGCGACAGTCGAAGCGGGCCTGCGCGGTGATGTTCCTCTGCTTATGGGTCTTGTCATTTGCAGCTCTTTGTTTGTTTTTGCAGGCAATCTGATTGCGGACTATATTCACCTGGGTATCGATCCCAAACGTAGGTTCGCACCGGAGGTGAAAGGATGAACGTTATTAAACGGACAACATCCGGAAGGGGAATCAGCCGAATGAATGGTAGACAGCGGCTGATTCTATCCGCCTTGATAACCGGCATTTTGCTTGCTTGTATTACAATATGCGCCTGGCTTTGGGGCGATAAGGGCTCCAGTGTCCATCTGGATCAACAAGATCTGGGGCCATCCTTCTCTCATCTATTCGGGACAGATTGGCTTGGCAGAGATATGTTCGCACGTACGATGCAGGGACTTGTGCTCAGTGTTGGCGTCGGACTGGCCGGCGCTGCCGGCAGCGCCTTGATCGCCATGATTATGGGTTTATCTGCTGCGTTTCTCGGCAAGTCCGTGGACCGAGTGATCACTTGGCTAATCGATGCTGCGCTCAGCGTGCCTCATCTGGTTATGCTTATTCTCATTGCTTTCGTCTGCGGTGGAGGCATTCAAGGGATTATGATTGGTATTATGTTAACGCATTGGCCGAGCCTGGCGAGGGTTATTCGTGCGGAGGCGCAAAGCGTGATGACGGCCGAATATGTAGCCGTAAGCGGTGGATTCGGTCAATCCCGGTTGTGGATCATGCGTCATCATCTCGTGCCGCATCTCATGCCGCAGCTGTTCATCGGTTTTCTGCTGCTATTCCCCCACGCGGTGCTGCATGAGGCGGCAATTACGTTTATTGGGCTTGGTTTCTCGCCGCATCAGCCGGCGATCGGCATTATTTTGTCCGAGTCGATGCGTTATTTGTCTTCGGGGATGTGGTGGCTGGCTGTGTTCCCAGGAATCGCATTGTTGGTGACGGTACGTGCGTTCGATCGCTTAGGTCACGCGCTGCAGCAATTGATCGATCCCAAACATTCGCGGACGTAGGAGGCTAGAACAGCTATGAACGTATTGGAGATAGAAGCATTGTCCGTCTCGTTTCTAGGGTACGGGTCTGGTACCGGGCGAGTGTCCACGAACGTCATTGAGCGACTGGATCTGACGATTGCGCAGGGGGAAATTGTAGCGGTCGTAGGCGCAAGCGGTTCGGGTAAAAGCCTGCTTGCGCATGCCATCATGGGGATTCTACCGCGTAATGCGACCTACTCAGGGATGATTCGTTTGAACGGTACACAACTTGATAAGAAAGAATGGTCGAGAGTAAGAGGACGGACGCTGTCCTTTCTGCCTCAATCGGTCGGATACTTAAACCCTTTGCTGTCCGTTGGACACCAGCTCAAAGGGCCATTCGATCGTACCGAATCAATGAGCGCTAGACGTGGAATATTGTCCAGACTCGGATTAACTACGGCAGTCGAGAAGTTATACCCGTTCCAGCTCTCAGGCGGAATGACGCGCAAGCTGCTGCTGGCTATGTCTTCGCAACGAGAGGCGAACCTCATCATCGCCGATGAGCCGACTCCTGGCATGGGAGCTGACGATGTAAGTGAAACACTCAAGCACTTCAGTGAGCTGTCTCAAGAAGGGGCGTCTGTCCTTATGATTACACATGATCTGGTATCGGCTGCTACGATCGCGCATCGAATTGTCGTTCTTAAGGACGGTGCAGTTGTCGAAATCGCGCCAGCCGGAAGTTTCTCTGGCGACGGGAGCTTGTTGAAGCATCCTTATAGCCGAGCATTGTGGCAGGCATTGCCGATGAACGGGTTCGGAATTGCCGTGCCGAAGGAGGCGGTCGCGAATGGAGCAAGATAACCTGAGCGGCGAGACTCTCGCTTGGCGTTATGACGGCGGCGAATGGTTGTTCCGCAACTATACGATAAGAATCAAAGCAGGAGAAGTTGTAGGTTTGATGGGTCCTAGCGGCAAGGGGAAATCGACGCTCGGGAAGCTGCTCGCCGGTTATATGCAACCACCTGAAGGGGACGTGACGGTCGCTGGCATGCCCATCCGATCGTTTGGTTACCGTCCTGTTCAGCTGATTCATCAGCATCCCGAGCTTGCTGTAAATCCGCGCTGGACGATCGGGAAGATGCTCGCCGAGGGCTGGATGCCGGATCGTGAGCTGTTAGAGGTTCTAGGTATCGAAGCGAGCTGGCTCAGCCGGTATCCGAACGAGTTGTCCGGTGGACAACTGCAGCGCTGCTGTATCGCTAGAGCGCTTGGACCACGGACACGATTTCTGGTCGCGGACGAAATGACAGTTATGCTGGACGCGATCACGCAGGCCGAGATATGGCGCACGGTGTTGCATATAGCAGAGAGTCGGGGGATCGGTGTGCTTACTATCAGTCACGACCAGCCTTTACTTAACTTGATTTGCGACCGGATCGTCACACTGGATTCTATCCCCCCAAATGCCTGACTAGCCGCATCGTACAAGCTCCGCATTTGTCATGACCTGCATATACATAAAAGACCAAGGTGATGAGAATGTGGAAGGGGCGCGAGAGGATTGAGCAGACGCACGATCAGAATCATTTCGTTAGTGTTGTATGTCCTGTTCGTCATCGTATTAACGATCAGCTCTGTTGGATATTGGAAGGGCTGATAGCAAGACCGACTTAAGAGGTGAGCAAAAAAAGGTTAACCCGCAGCCGATTGCAGCATAAAATCCGGCGGCGAGGTAACCTTTATTTGCGTTTGCGATATTCTTTCGGCACGATACCTTTGGTCTCTCTGAATACGCGTGAGAATGTATTATAAGATCCGTAGCCAACCTCCAAAGCGATCTCGGATACGCTCATCTCGGTGGATACGAGCAGACTGCACGCATGTCGGATGCGCAAATCATGCAGGAAGTGCAGGAAGTTTTGTCCGGTCGTTTCTTTGATGACCTCGCTAATGCGGGAGATACTCATGTTAAATTTGTTGGCGAGATCGCCAAGCGCAAGATCGTCCTGATAATGCTGATGGATATAGTGAATAATCGGCCAAACCGACGAATGCCTGCCAAAGGGATTTTTTTCTGGAAGTTGGTTGAACCCCTCCGTAGTTGTACGATTCATTCGTCGATGACGGTCGAATCGGATGAGCAGTTCCTTCAGGCGCAGCTGCACCATCGTTTGCCGCCAAGGCTCGTTGCTGTTGTATTCCTCATACATATTCTGCACGATGGCTTGGATGCGCGCCCGTTCGTCCCCATGCAGCTGGACAAAAGACGGCGCTCCGCTTGCGTCGATCAGTCCCGCAAGGTTTTCTTGTTGCGCGGTTTCTATGAGCAGATCCATGCTGAACATACAATTGTAGAGAATGAGCTTACTGCCTGGATCCGTAAAGATTTGATGTACCTGATACGGGAGCACGAATGTAAACGTACCCTGTTTCATCGGATGAAGAACTCCGTTAATCGATTCGGACCCCGATCCGTCCACGACGTATGAGAATTCAAGGAAGTCGTGACGATGCGCGCGAAAGCCGGCGTGGAGGGAATTTAGACTAATATGGAGAGGACTCGCCGTATTCATGTTGGGATATGATTTGAGATAGTCTGGAAAGTAGGTCATAACGGATTGAGCGCCTCCGAAAAAATGAGATATATATCGAAATATCGGGACGAAAATCCCTTTCTGCTATTTTATCATAAAAGATGAATAGTTCGGTAAGCGTTTCCTAAGATGACGTTTGCCTATGAGATATCTAGGAGGAAGATGAATAGTGTCGACTAACAAAATCAGAATCGGTATTATTGGAGCAGGAAATATCGGCGGCGTTCATGCCCAATCCTTTTCCTCACTTTCGGGACAATGTGAAGTGACAGTTATAACGGATGCATATTTGCCGCTCGCGGAGGAGAAAGCGAAGTTGTATGGCATTGGCGCAGTTGTAGAGACGCCGGAGGCGTTGATCGAGCGGGCTGATGTCGATGCGGTCGTTATTGGCGTACCGAATCAACATCATGCTCCGCTTGCCATTAGAGCGATCGAAGCAGGCAAACATGTGCTGCTAGAGAAGCCGATGGCGATTAATAGCGACGAAGCTCGTCGCATCTACGAAGCTAGCAAGAAATCTGGCGCGGTCGTTATGATCGCTCACCAAATGCGTTTCGAATCCGTGCCGATGCAGATCAAAGAGCAAGTGGAACGCGGGGAGCTCGGCCAAATCTATACGGCGAAGACAGGCTGGTACAGACGGAAAGGAATTCCGGGCTGGGGAACCTGGTTTACGCGTATGGATCAATCCGGCGGGGGTCCGTTGATCGATATTGGTGTTCATATGTTGGATCTGGCGCTGCATCTGATGGGCAATCCTAAGCCAGTATCGGTATACGGCGCAACTTATGCAGAGTTTGGACCAAAGCGTAAAGGGATCGGAACATGGGGCAAACCTAATTGGGACGGCGTTTATGATGTTGAGGATTTGGCGACTGCACTGATCAAAATGGAAGACGGCAGCACGCTTTCACTTGAAGTGAGCTGGGCTGTTCATATGGACACGGAAAATGCGCCATTCGTCCATCTGATGGGCTCCGAAGGAGGAGCGAGCTACAAAGCTGGCTCCGGCAAATTGCTGACAGAGAAGTTCGACCGTCCAATCGAGACGGCGTTATCCAAGCCGGAAGACGATGCAGGGGAACGTACTCGACTGAGCTGTCATTTCTTGGAATGTATTCGTGAAGGCAAGCAGCCTATTACTTCGGCATTGTCGGGTTACACCAACAATCTGATTCTGGACGCGATCTACGAATCCTCCAGAACAGGCAACGAAGTGAAGCTGAACTGGGACTAAGGTAAGCGAAAGCAGATCTAATTGTTCGCCGCCACAGAGCGGAATTCTAATTGTTCATCGGAGGAATTGCCATGTTGAGAGGGTTAACCGGCGCCGGACTAGGCGCCTTGGAGAATCAGCGTCAGCTAATCGAGCTGGCGGGCCGTAATGGTTTCCAAACGGTGGATATCGATGCACTTTCGTTAGTGAAGGAATATGGTGTAGATGGTGCCAAGGCGCTTCTCGCCGACAATGGCGTTATGATCGGCTCAATCGGTCTGCCTGTTGATTGGCGTGGATCGGAAGATTCCTTCTTACGGGATCTCGAAGGATTAGCTGCTACTGCCGCTGCAGCCAAAGCGCTTGGCTGTACACGCTGCTGCACATATATCCTTCCTTCAACAGACGAGAAGGCCGCGCCGTTCATGGCTGCTGCGACTCGCAAGCTGCGTCTGTGCGCCCAAGTATTAGGCGCTTATGGCATCTCGCTTGGTCTGGAGTTCGTCGGACCACATCATCTGCGCACGGCTTGGGCCAATCCATTCGTATGGACGATGCAAGAGACACTTGACTGGATCGATGCGATCGGTGAGCCGAATGTGGGATTGTTGTTCGATGCTTACCATTGGTATACGAACGGATTGACTGTTGCCGATATCGAGGCGCTTCGTCCAGAACAAATCGTGCATGTCCATATCAACGATGCGAAGGATGTTCCGCTTGAGGAAGTGCTGGATAATGACCGCGTCTACCCTGGCGAAGGTGTTATCGATCTGACTGGCTTCCTTAAGGGCCTGCAAGCGATCGGTTATGCTGGACCAGTCGCGCAAGAAATTTTGTCCAAACAGCCTCCCGCAGGAACGCCCGAAGAGCTCGCTGAACGATCCCAAGCTGCGTTTAATCGCGTTTTCGCAGCAGTTGGACTATAAGCTATAAAAATTGAGATTCCTTCCCGATTTGTTCTTGGGGAGGAATCTTTTTGTTATGGAAATTTTTCGCAGTCGTTATGGATGGGATAAGATGGAGCCTTCCTACAAATAATGAATGGGAAGGAAGGATAGGGATCGGTGTCTGGTTATATGCCAGCCAGGGAGCCGACCCTGAAGGAGGAAATCGAGTGGCGTCCAAAGGTTCAACTACACAATCAGGCTCCGGTTCGTCCAATCAAGCCGGCACTAGCCGCTATCAGAAAATGTCCATGTCTCCCAAAGAATATCAAGCGTATGCCAAAGGCAAAGAACCTCCCCGATCAATATTTGCCAATTGCGTCAAAGCTTTTTTGGTGGGCGGCTTTATCTGTTTTATCGGACAAGGCATCATGGAGCTGTTCATGCATCTGATGGACATGACGCCTGAGCAAGCGGGTAATCCGACCGTAGCGGTGTTAATCTTAATCTCTGTCATTCTGACCAGCCTTGGCGTGTACGACAAGATTGCACAATTCGCAGGCGCGGGATCGGCGGTGCCGGTCACTGGTTTTGCGAATTCGATGTGTTCGGCGGCGCTGGAGCATCGCAGTGAAGGACTTGTGCTTGGAGTAGGCGGCAACATGTTCAAATTGGCCGGAGCTGTTATTGTGTATGGTACTGTCGCGGCCTTTTTTGTAGGCATTGCGCACCTCATTCTGGGTACCGGAGGTCAGTAAGCATGTTAAAAGGCAAACAGACCTGGTGGTATGAGAACAAACCCGTCATCATTGGAGCGGCAACGGTCGTGGGACCGGATGAGGGGGACGGCCCGCTTGCGGCGGACTTTGACCTTGTTCATCCAGAGCTCGATATGCAACAGAAGAGCTGGGAGAAAGCGGAACGCCTTCTTCTCGAACAAGCTTCAGAATTCGCCATCCAGAAGGCCGGGCTGCAGCGAAGCGATGTCCAGTTTTATATCGGCGGCGATCTCATGAATCAGATTATTACCAACAGCTTCGCGGCAAGGACGATCGGCGCGCCTTACATCGGGGTATTCGGCGCTTGCTCCACCTCGATGGAGACGTTGGCGTTAGCTTCGCAGTTGGTGAACAGCGGTTCTGCGACTCATGTGCTGGCTGGAACCTGCAGTCATAACTGTACGGCGGAGAAGCAATTCCGATATCCGACGGAATATGGCTCTCAGAAGCCGCCGACTGCGCAATACACCGTGACCGGTGCAGGAGCCGCTCTCGTGGCTGCGACTGGCGAGGGTCCTGTCATCGAATGCGCCACGATCGGCAAGGTTATTGATCTGGGGATCACCGATCCATTTAATATGGGCGCAGCTATGGCGCCGGCGGCGGTCGATACCATTCAGGCTCATTTCGATGATACGGGCAGGTCGCCAGGTGACTATGATCTTATCGTGACGGGCGATCTGGCGGGTGTTGGTCATCCCATCGCCAAAGATTTGCTCATGCAGGATGGCGTGCCGATGGATCATACCGTCTTCGGTGATTGTGGCTTAATGGTTTACGATGTAAAAAAACAAAAGGTACAGGCAGGAGGCAGCGGCTGCGGCTGTTCGGCGGTCGTGACATATGGCCACCTGCTCAAACGAATCGCCAAAGGGGAATTGAAGCGAATCCTTGTCGTTGCGACCGGCGCGCTCCTGTCTCCGTTGTCGTTCCAACAAGGGGAGAGCATTCCGTGTATTGCTCACGCGGTAGCAATCGCCGCCCCCGGAAAGGAGGCGCAGGCATGATCTTTCTCTGGGCATTTCTTATAGGGGGAGCGATTTGCGTCGTTGGACAGCTTATGTTCGACGTACTCAAGCTGACCCCTGCTCATACCATGGCGACTTTGGTTGTGATCGGGGCCATCGTTGACGGACTGGATTTGTACGAGCCTCTGGTCAAGTTCGCAGGCGCAGGCGCAACCGTTCCGATTACCAGCTTCGGCAACGCGCTTGTGCATGGCGCATTGACCGAGCTTCATGATCAAGGATGGATTGGCGTCATCTCAGGCATTTTCAAGGTGACGAGCGCTGGCATATCGGCTGCGATCATCTTCTCGTTTCTGGCCGCGCTTGTTATTCGGCCCAAAGGTTAATGCGTTGGAGAATCCTGTAGGATTCTCCAATTTTTTTTGGATGCAAGGAATTTGTACGGGGGGAGTGCTGTGCTGTAAAATAGTTCTATTAGGGGATAAATCAATCGTCTTGCTATTCCTAATATGATGTGGTTCCTCTATGGTCTCTTTTCCCTACTACTCGTTCCGGGAGGTCTCTTATCGTGGATATTCGAACAGGCGATATGCAATTATGTTCATCGATTCTAGCAAATCTCAACTCA
The DNA here is from genome assembly GCF_054483835.1 of Paenibacillus sp. strain BS8-2. Taxonomy (NCBI): domain Bacteria; kingdom Bacillati; phylum Bacillota; class Bacilli; order Caryophanales; family Paenibacillaceae; genus Paenibacillus; species Paenibacillus sp. strain BS8-2. Next base: position 5,307,610 of record NZ_CM137010.1, on the reverse strand, counting down.
TGTATCCTGGGCAAGAACGAAGAAATCGAAAGATTATTAATTGCCGTGTTGGCCGGCGGCCACGTGTTGCTGGAGGATGTGCCAGGCACGGGCAAAACCCAACTGGTGAAAGCGTTAGCAAAGTCTATTGGGGGCCAATTCCGCAGAATTCAGTGTAATCCGGACTTGCTTCCTACCGATATTACAGGCGTGTCTATCTACCATCCCAAACAAGAAACGTTTCTTTTCCGACCAGGTCCGGTAATGGCCAACATCCTGCTTGCAGACGAGATCAACCGTGCGACTACGAAGACGCAGTCTGCGCTGCTGGAGGCCATGGAAGAAGGACATGTTACGGTGGACGGTGAGACATATGAATTGCCTCAGCCGTTTATCTTGCTCGCGACACAGAATCCTATCGAATTCGAAGGCACGTATACGCTGCCCGAAGCGCAGCTGGACCGATTTATGATGAAATTGTCGCTTGGTTATCCAAGTGAAGCCGACGAGCAGGGCATGATCGCAGGCAATCGTGGCATTCAGCCGTCGGAATCGATCCAGCCAATACTAGATGCTAGTGATATGGCGATTATCCAGCAGCAAGTGCTTCAGGTGCATATTGATGATGCTGTCGGCCAATATTTGGTTAGTGTTATCCGCAGTACGCGTGAACATCCGCAAGTGCTGCTTGGTGCGAGCCCTCGCGCGACCATTGCCCTTGCCAGAGCGGCCAAAGCATGCGCATATCTGAACCAGCGCAAATACGTGACGCCAGATGATATCAAGTCACTGGCTCCTTATGTGCTATCACACCGGTTATTGCTTCGGACGGAAGCTCGGATGAATGGTTTGCGTGCTGATCATGTTGTCGAGCAGGTGCTGCAATCCGTCAAAGTGCCGGTTCGGCTTGAGAGATAACGTATGAACGAGAAGAGGAAGCAGCGATTTCGGAAGTGGCTGATCGCATCCGTTTATGTCGGCAGTTTGTTTTATTTTTTATTCCAGGGCGGCAAAACTTCTCTGATGTTATTCATTATTCTGAATTTGCTCCTGCTGTATCTCCTTCTAGGCCGCTACAGTGGCATTGGTAAGGTGAACGGCGTACGAACACATGCCTTGCATGGTGCGGGATCGCAGCTCGATACGTTGATGGCCGGCAGCTCACTCGATGTTACGGTTGATGTGCGCATCCCTGGCTATTATCCACTCCCGTATGTAATCGTGCGTGACAGCTTTGTGCGCCATGATGGACGGAGCTTCCGCTTCGAAACATCGTTTGTCCCTAGCTGGAAACGAACAGGATTAATTAAGTACCAAACGCCTCCATTGCCTAGAGGGGACTATAGGTTCTCGGAGACTGAATGTCTGGCGTATGATGTGTTCGGGTTGTTCGAGCATTCCGGCAGCTTCCCGACGGAATCGGCCTTCAGCGTGTTGCCGCAGACGATCCCGCTCAGACAATGGAGCGGGTTCCAGAGAGGGATTCGTGGTCCATACTCTCATGCTTCAGCTTCGCGTTCAGCCAAGGAAACAACGCAGATTAACGGCGTTCGCGAATATCATTACGGTGATCGTCTGTCCCGTGTCCACTGGAATGCGACAGCCAAAACAGGCGAATGGAAGTCGAAAGCGTTCGAACGCGAGTCGCTTCCACGCACATTGGTAATCTTGGATCGTCATTCGCCAACGTATGGCGAATCCTCCGACCGATTCGAACTCGCCGTGTCTGTTGCGGCTTCGTTCATGGAACACGGCTTGAAGGAAGACACGGCAATGGGGTTATTGTCGCCTGGCGACAAACTTACGATGCTGCCGCCTAGATCCGGCATGGAGCAGCGGAGCTTGGCTATGAAACATTTGACATTCGTTAGTCAGGACGCTCCTTATCGAATCTACGATTCATTGTCGCGTTCCGAATCCGTTATCGAGCCTGGTTCCTTCGCGCTGCTGATTACTGCCGATACAGGCAGCGGCATGGTGCGGAGCATGGAGTGGCTCTCGCGCAAAGGTGTCACGCCATGCCTGATCCACATCGGATCTATGGACGATAAGGACAGCGGCAACGCGACGTGGAAAAATCTGATTCTCGGCCGAGGCTGGAAGCTGTATGAGGTCAAGCAGCTTCAAGATCTCCCGACAGCCCTCGAAGGGAGCGTAATCGCATGAAACGTTTGTGGGCAAGTATTGGCGCTTATATGGGCAATGGCTGGTATGAACGTTTCGTATCTCTTTTTGTTGGCATCATTATTATGGCTTCCTTATCCGTGTTTGATAATTATTGGTGGGAAGAAAGTTACGCGATCGCTTATATGACGATCGGAACAGCTATTCTGATTGATCTGCTGCTGCCGCTTCGTTACAGAGCGCTGCGATGGTCTATTCAATTTGTCGCAGCCGTGTGGATTACTAGCCGTCTCGCCCGTAAGGAGTGGGATATCGCATTACCGACAGGCAATGGCGATATAAGCTGGTGGCTGGAGCAGCAGATGGCTCAGCTTCATCCCTTTATTTGGATCAGCATCGCCGTATTAGGACTTCATCTCCTGTTCACGGCATGGGCGACAACCCGCGGACGGTTGTTCGGTGTAATTGGAGCGTCCCTGCTTATCTTGACGGTTGCGGATTCCTTTACTCCGATCTGGTTATGGGACGATGTCGCGATTGTTGTTTTCACCGGGTTATTCTGGTTGGTTGTCAGTCATTTGCGCAAGCTGCAGATTACTCATCCGGATAGCTGGAGAGCCTTGTTTGAATACCCGATCGGATTAGTAACGCCGACAATCGTCGTGCTTGCCCTGCTTGTGCTGATCGGGATCAATGTGCCGTCTCTAGCGCCGCTCCTTCAGGACCCCTATACGATCTGGCGAAATTCGCAGGGACAAGAGGTTCGGGTCTTTCTTGGCGAGAAGGCCATTCCAAGCAATTTGACGCCGCAGAATACAGGCAATGCAAGCTCTGGCTACAGTCGGAACGATGACAAGCTCGGCGGAGGGTTCGACTACGATTTTTCGGCGATGATGACGGTGTCTACCTCTCAGCGCAGCTACTGGCGCGGCGAGTCCAAAGCGAGTTACACAGGCGAAGGCTGGGTAGACGCGGATCTTGAGATCAGTAATAACGTCATGCAATTTGCAGGGAAAGGCACTCCGCTTGAAGAGACGGTAGATCGCTCACAAGCAGAGACGGTTGAAGTAAATCAGATCGTGTCGATGATTCGCGAGGATGCCTATCCTGTCTTATTCGGGGCCGCGCCTATCTCTAAAGTGAATTGGGTTGGCAGCGAAGAGGAGGATATTCCTAGGCGGGCACTGCCTTGGTTCCCGATGGAATGGGAGTTGGCCTGGAACGATCCGGATACGTTTCCGACTGCATATTCGATCACATCCAGCGTAACCGTTCTTGATGAGGAAGGTCTTAAGTCGGTATCGGCGAGGTTCCCTGATTCATCCACGCAACGTCTGTACACCGAATTGCCGGCTACGGTTCCGGATCGTGTTCGGGCATTGGCGGAGCAAGTATCAGCGGGCGGAGCGAGCGATTACGAAAAGGCGCGTCTCATCGAAGCATATTTGCGGACGAATTTCGTCTACAATAACAAACCTGACTTGTCCAAGCTGACAGGAGAGAGCGTCGACTTCGTCGATCAGTTCCTGTTCGAGCTTAAGGAAGGTTACTGCGATTACTTCTCGTCAGCAATGGCCGTACTCGCTAGAAGCCTTGACATGCCGGCACGATGGGTCAAGGGTTTTGCTCCCGGCGTCTTGCCAGCCGAACAATATGGACCCGGCGAGATGCTGGACGGCGAAGAATTCAATCCATCCGGTGCAGGCATGTACACGGTTAGAAATTCCGATGCACACTCTTGGGTGGAAATTTATTTCCAAGGTTACGGCTGGATTTCCTTTGAAGCTACGGCAGGTTTCTCATTCCCTTATCAAATAGCGGAAGATGAAGTGGCTCCCGAGCCGACAATTGCGCCAATCGATACACAGACGGATGCAACAACGGAGCTTGAAACGAATTCAAGCACAAACATTTGGCCAATCGCAGCTTTGTCCGTCGTTCTGGTCGGAGCTGCGGTATGGTTCGTTGTCCGTCGGCGCGATATCCCTGTATTGTGGAATAAGCTTAGAGGACGTTCATACTCGGCCAATGAACAAATCGTTGTCGAAACGAACAGATTGCTTCGCACTTGCCAGAAGCGAGGGTTGCGCCGCGAGGAGCACGAGACGCTTCGGGAAGCGATTATAAGATGGTCGAAGAACAATACCCGGTTTGCAGATGACTTCCGTTATGTTCTTGACAACTTCGAGCATGCGAAGTATAGCCCGATTACGGTAAGTGCCGAAGAAGCAGAAAGATTTACAGGCAAAGTCCGATATTTGATCGGCGAACTAAAATAACATTGAATCCTGCCATTTTTCCTTCTATAATATATACCGCTTGCCGGTACGCCGGCGGCGGTATTTTTTTGCAACAAATTCGGATTGTATGGTATAGTTTCGTAAGATAGCAGGTAGAAAGACGGGGGATTACACAATGTTCGAAAGACTTCTTCCGAATATGAGGGTGGGTTCGGTATACGAGATCGATCTTGATATACTCGCGGCCCAAGGTATTCGGGGTATAATTACGGATCTGGACAATACGTTGGTTGGCGCCAAGGAGCCGCTCGCCACGCCCGAGCTGGTGCTCTGGCTGGACAAGGTAAGAGATGCGGGCTTTGGCGTCGCCATTGTATCCAACAATAATGAAACACGAGTGGGCAACTTCGCTGCTCCTCTTCAAATTCCGTTCGTGCATGCCGCTCGTAAGCCTGCCCAAGGCGCCTTCCGCAAGGCACTCGCGATACTCGGGCTGGACGCAAAGGATACCGTCATGATCGGCGATCAGATGATGACGGATGTCCTTGGAGGCAACCGCATGGGGCTTTATACGATATTGGTTGCGCCAATATCCCCGGCCGACGAAGGAATTATGACGCTGTTTAACCGCAGGCTTGAGCGGATTGCGCTCGCCAGATTGCGTAAACGCGGATTGTGGTATGAGGAGGAGACGAAGTGAAAGATATGCAACTTAGAGAACAAGTACCATCCTGCGCTGGCTGCGGAGTCGCGCTGCAGACGGAGAATCCGGATAAGCCGGGTTTCCTGCCCGAAACATCGCTTCAGCGGGAGCCGGTTATCTGCCAGCGTTGTTTCCGGATCAAACATTATAATGAAGCATCATCCGTTGCGCTGGATCAAGATGATTTCTTGCGGCTGCTAGGCAGCATTGGAACAACGGACAGTCTGGTCGTCCATATTGTCGACCTTTACGATTTTGAAGGCAGCTTGATCTCCGGGCTTCAACGTTTCGTCGGCAACAACCCGGTGTTGCTTGTCGTTAACAAAATCGATCTATTGCCTAAAGGAATGAACGTGAACCGGATCCGGAACTGGGTTCAACGTGCGGCCAAGTCGCAAGGCTTGCGTACAGTAGACGTTATTCTCTGCAGTGCAAAGCGGAACATGGGCTTCGAGCATGTGATTGAAGCGCTGGAACAGCATCGCGGCAATCGTGATGTCTACGTGGTCGGGGCGACGAATGTGGGCAAATCTACATTAATTAACCGACTCATCCGAGATTTCAGCGACTTGGAGCGCGAGCTTACAACTTCGCGGTATCCAGGCACGACGCTTGATGCCGTTCATATCCCGCTCGAAGACGGCAAGTCGATCATCGATACGCCAGGCATTGTCTATACGAGTCGGATGACAGAGGTTGTACCGCGCAGCTTCCTGGGTTCGCTGATGCCGGACAAACCGATCAAACCGCTTGTCTATCAGCTGAATGAGAAGCAGACATTGTTTATCGGCAGCTTGGTCCGATTCGATTTCCTAGAAGGCGAACGCCAATCGTTTACGCTATATATTTCGAACGCGCTGAATGTGCATCGAACCAAGCTCGAACGTGCGGATGATCTGTACAATGAGCACAAGGGCGAGTTGCTGGGCGCGCCTACGCGGGATGAGCTTGCTTCGATACCGGAGTGGACGAGACATTCGCTGCGAATCAAACAAGGGCTCAAACAGGATATTTTTGTATCCGGACTGGGATGGATCCAAGCGAATGGGATGCGCGGCGCATTGATCGATATATACGCGCCTAAGGGAGTTAAGGTCATGCTGCGGGATTCCATGATCTAACGAACGAAGGGCTAATCTGGATAGCCGGGATACAGCTCCTGTCATCCAGAAGCAACGTAGTCGAAGGCAGGGGGAGCGGCTGTGGCAGAGGAGAAAGCAATGGGGACAATCGATAGTCATACGGTGTTATATGGTGTCATCGGAGATCCAATCCGACATTCCAAATCGCCGATTATGATGAATCGAGCTTTTCGTGAAACAGGAATTAACGGTGTCTACACGGCATCCCACATTACATCGGAATCATTGCCTGCATTTATAGCTGGCGTGAGGGCGATGGGCATCAGAGGCGTCAACGTTACGATCCCTCATAAGCTTCAAGTGATGGAGCTCATAGACGAAATCGATCCTGACGCGCTTGCCATCGGGGCTGTGAATACGATTGTTAATGAGAATGGAAAGCTTGTGGGCTATAATACCGATGGGATTGGATACGTGCGTTCCCTAAAGGAAGAAGCCGAGCCGAATCTTGCCGGCAAACGAATTGTAGTGATTGGTGCTGGCGGGGCTTCACGGGGAATCGTATATGCGCTGCTTAAGGAAAATCCGGCGTCGATCGCGATTTCCAACCGGACCGTAGAACGTGCTGAGGAACTTGTGGAATCCCTTGGCGGTGAAGCTTCAGGTCTCACGGCTATTCATAACGATATGCTCAAGGATTATTGCCGTGAAGCGGATATCGTTATCAATACGACTTCGGTAGGCATGTTCCCGAATATAGAGCATTCGCCGATCGAAGCGGGATGGATGAAACGCGGCGCTGTGGCAAGCGATCTCATCTATAATCCGTTGCGGACGGAGTTTCTGCGCCAGGCGGAAGAGGCGGGCTGTCGGACGCACGGGGGACTAGGCATGTTTATTTATCAAGGCGCATATGCATTCGAATATTGGACCGGACAAGCCGCTCCCGTGGCGGCGATGAGAGAGACAGTCCTTGAGGCGCTCAGCGGATAGGGACCAGATTGCAGGAACTTGTGAGAACAAAAACATGAACTATAGACGAATGAAGTAGCAAGTAGAGATATTGTTGCGTATTCGTATACGAAAGAAGGAAGTTTAATTATGTTGACAGGTAAACAAAAGAGACATTTGCGCGCATTGGCGCATCATTTGCAGCCGATCTTCCAGGTTGGCAAGGGAGGCACGAACGATCATCTCGTTCGCCATATTACAGAAGCGATCGAAACGCGCGAGCTTATCAAGATTTCCGTACTGAACAATTGTCTTGACGATCCGCGTGAGATCGGTGCGGAAGTAGCCGCTAATGCCCGCGCAGAGCTTGTGCAGGTTATTGGCAAAACAATCGTATTGTACAAAGAATCGAAGGATCACAAAACGATCGAGCTTCCCAAAAAATAAGGCAGACGCCATTGGCCAAGAGGAGGAGACGGCGTGTTAAAAGCAGGAATTATGGGCGGCACGTTCGATCCCATTCATATTGGTCATCTGATTGCAGCAGAGGCAGCACTCGAAGCTTGTCGATTGGATGAGGTATGGTTCATTCCAACAGCCTCTCCTCCGCTCAAATCCAATTCGCCTGGTGCCAGCGGAGAGGACCGCCTGCAGATGGTTTCCGCCGCGATTGCGAACCATGATCGATTCCGAGTTCTCGATATCGAGCTCCGCCGAGGAGGAGTCAGCTACTCCATCGATACCATAACATCGCTAAGGGAGCAACATCCGAGTTATTCTTTCGCCTATATCATCGGCTCTGACCGAATGAACGATCTGCCCAAGTGGCATCGGATCGATGAATTAGCCGAACTCGTGACATTCATCGGACTAGCTCGCGCGGGAACAGTTGCTCGTCCTGAGCTTCTGCCAGAGCAGCTTCGGGCCAGAATGACCTTTGCGGACATGCCGGCGATTGGCGTATCGTCGACCGATCTTCGTGAGCGGATTGCTTCTGGGCGGTCCATCCGATATTTGGTGCCGGATGCGGTACATGCGTTAATAAGGAGGCATGGCTGGTATGAATCGTCAAGAGATGATTGAGCGCGTAAGGTCGGAGATGCCTGAGCGCAGGTGGATTCACACGGAAGGTGTCATGGCGACTGCCATTATCCTTGCGAACCGGTATGGCGAAGATCCTGAAAGGGCGGAGCTGGCTGCGATTCTACACGATGTGGCCAAATATTGGGCGGTTGATCGTCAAGGGGAGATCATTCGGGTGAATGGATTGCCTCAGGAAGTGCTCGGTTACGATAAGGAGCTGTGGCATGCGCCGGTAGGTGCGTGGGTGGCTGAACATGAATTCGGAGTTACGGATGATGGTGTTCTGGATGCCATCCGGTATCATACCTCGGGACGCCGTTCGATGACCATGCTGGACAAAGTCGTCTGGCTTGCCGATTATATCGAGCCAGGCAGAGATTTTCCCGGTGTGGACGATATTCGTGCGCTGGCCGAGCAAAGCCTCGATCGAGCGATATTAGCAGGGCTCGACGGCACGATCGGATTCCTGATTGCGAAGGGGAAACGAATCTACCCGCTGACGTTAGAAGCCCGCAATGGTTTAATCGAGGAATTATCCAGCACATAATAGAAGTAATGACGATTACGAAGATGCGTTTGCTGCGCAAACGCTAAGAGAATGCTTACGAAGATGCGTTTGCTGCGCAAACGCTAAGAGAATGCTTACGAAGATGCGTTTGCTGCGCAAACGCTTGAGGAGGTCAAATATGCCGGTACAATCCGATGCATTGGTTAAATTAGCGGTGGAAGCCGCCGAAGATAAAAAAGCGGTCGACGTTATCGCGCTTAATCTAAAGGAAGTATCGCTTGTTGCTGATTATTTCGTTATTTGCAGCGGGAATTCCGATACACAGGTGCAAGCGATCGCAACTGAGGTTCGCAAGCAAGCTGAGAAGAGCGGAGCAAGAATCCGCGGTCTGGAAGGGATGGATACAGCAAGATGGGTGCTGATCGATCTTGGAGACGTCATTGTGCATGTGTTCCATCGTGACGAACGCGATTACTATAGCCTGGAGCGTCTATGGTCGGATGCGAAGGTCGTGGAATTCGCATGACGCTAACAGCGGGTACACGATATAATCTGCGTGTTGAGCGCGAGGTATCACCTTATGGTTTTTTCCTTAGCGACGGAGAGTCGGAGGTGCTCCTTCACTATACGGAGTTGATTGGATCCAAACCGCATATCGGCGATTCCGTCGATGTCTTTGTTTATTACGATTCCGAGGATCGGATCACGGCTACGATGAAACAATCTTTGCTCCATCTAGGAGAGATTGCGCGACTTCGCGTAGTGGACGTGCATCCCAAGCTCGGCTGCTTCCTTGAGATGGGGCTTAGTCGTCATCTCTTGTTGCCGTTGTCCGAGCTACCGGAAAGCATTGCTTATCGTCCGTTACCGGGTGATGAGGTACATGTCATGATGCGCCACGACAAAATCGGCAGACTCGTTGCCAAGACGGCATTCGAAGAGGAATTGTCTCCACTCGTATTCCCTGCTCCCGAAACATGGAATAACACTTGGGTCGAAGGCTGGGTAACCAAAACGCTTCAGATCGGTTCGTTCGTTATGGTGGATGGTGGCGTTGTCGGCTTTGGGGTGTATGGTCTAATTCCAACCTCTGAGCGCACAAGGTCTCTCCGACTCGGTGAGCGTGTACGCGCTCGTGTGACATACATCCGCGAGGACGGTCGGGTTAATCTGGCTATGACCGAACGCAAGGAAGTGGGTCGCGTTGAGGATGCAGACCGTATTCTGGCATTCCTTAAGGATCGTCCAGGCGGCGCAATGCCGTATTCTGACGAAACTGAAGCTGAATTGATCAAGAAGCGGTTCGGAATCAGCAAGTCTGCGTTCAAGCGCGCACTCGGCAAACTAATGCGGGATGGGCTCGTTACGCAGAAGGGAAGCTGGACGCATCTCGTCTCTGCGCAAGCGAGCGGTAATGATGAAAGCTCAAAGGGCGAAGAAGGGGCTGAGAGCTAGTGAGTATTGGCCATTCTTACGGACAATTCGCGCTTGTCTATGATCAATTGATGGAGGACATGCCTTATGCCGATTGGCTTGGATATGCTCGCGAGTGCTGGTCCAAGTACGGGATGCCCTCTTCGGTTGTGGATCTCGGATGCGGCACGGGTAGTCTGTCGATTCCTCTAGCGAGATCTGGTTTCCATGTCTACGGAATCGATTTATCTTCGGATATGCTGTCGATCGCTCGCAACAAATGGGATGAAACGCCTGGGCAGGCGATAAGGCCTCGGGCAGGCTCTATCCGGTGGTTGCAGCAGGATATGAGGGATTGGGAGCTCGGAGAGCAGGTAGATACGGTTGTGTCGTTCTGCGACTGCTTTAACTATCTAACAGAAGAAGCGGATATCGAAGCTGCTTTTCTGGCGACATATCGCGGACTGAAAGATGGAGGCAGCTTTTTGTTCGACATGCATCCGCCATCGCAATTGATCCGTTATGCGGAGGAACAACCGTTTGTGCTTGATGAGCGGGATATCGCCTATATCTGGACTTGTGATTTCGAAGAAGCAAAGTGTCAGATCGAACATAATCTGACTATCTTCGCGCGCGAGCAGGATGCCCGGTTCTATCGATTCGAGGAGACACATCATCAGCGGGCTTACGATCCGGAGTGGATCGTGTCTGCGCTCAATAGGGCTGGTTTCCGCACGGTAGACCGTTACGGCGATTTCGAGCTGAAGGCGCCGAATGCGGCTACAGAACGACTTTTTTTTGCCGCGATCAAAGCATAAATTTGTGTTAGTCAGCCATCCTAGCAGGGTGGCTTATTTGCGTTGTGCGTGCGGGTTGCTATGCGAGTGAAAATGGGAGTTTGAGTGGGTGAGCAGCGCGCTGGATGGGAAGAATCCTCGAAAACAACCTAGAGGGTGTTGTACGCTCGAAGAAAAGGTAGTGAATTCTAGCGCGGCATACATGACGTCTGGACGGATCTGCGCTCGGCATACGTGAGGGGAATAGCCCGATTTCTCGGGCTGCAAGTTTGTCCGCCGCCGCGGTGGGCGCGCTAGCCCGACTCATTCGCAGGCTGTACAGATGTTTTGAAAGTCGCTCTTCAACTTTCGCAGCCTTATGTCGATTAATGTAGAGTGGAACAACCGAACAATCGACATTTGGCGCGAATGCGGTATCGTTAATGGTCAGCATACAGTGTGGGCAATCATTGCTGCAATTCATTTGTAGTACCTGGGTCAGACGCAACCGGCATCTAGATATAGTGGTCAGTGCCACAATCGGTTGTCGCTTTACTCCCTCAAGGCATCTTTTAATCTGCTGTTCATCGATGAGTCAGCCGAGAATTTGCGTACGGAGTTTGTGCGGTGCTTTTGCAGCTCATTCTCGATTTTGACGACCTTGGATTCTAGCTCAGTTATATAGGCGAGCACGCATGACAAGTCAGATCCTGTCTTGATTTGGATGTCCTGAAGGGCTGCTCGGACAGCTTCCGGCGATAGTTTTTCCACGATTTTTACCCCCAATATAGCAATAATATGTCACTATCCCATCATAGTCTTATCTGTTAAAATAGTCGAGCATGCCAAAAAAATAGATTAATAATCTCTCCATAATTTTCATTGACTAGACCTATATCTTGATGTAAAATCAAAAACATCAACTACATATTGATGTATGATGAGCTCAAGAAGATCTACCAGTGGTATATCGCAACGAAGCGCAGCTGCCCGATATTGGGGTGCAGGAGCGCTTTTTCATTGCTAGAAATCAGTAGGGGAGCGGTTGTGCGATGCTAGTCGTATACGATTCAAAAACAGGAAATGTAAAGAGGTTCATCAACAAGCTGAATATGCGTTCGATGTCGATCGACAATGAGACCGAGATCAACGAGCCGTTTGTTCTCGTCACGTATACGACGGGGTTCGGACAAGTGCCGGACAAGGTGAATAGTTTCCTGAAGACGAATCACGGCATGCTTCGCGGCGTTTCTGCGAGCGGCAACCGAAATTGGGGAAGCGGCTTTGCCAAAAGCGCAGACACCATATCTTCGATGTACGATGTGCCGGTTATACTGAAGTTTGAATTGTCGGGCACAAGTTTGGATACGGAATATTTTGTCGAAAGGGTGCGTGCTATTGAAGCTATTTGATGAACTAAGCACAGATTTGAAACCAAGCGGAGCGACAGCTGTGGTCGAAGCGGAAACGAATATTGCCCAAGGCAAAACCGGAGAAACAAAACAAAACGACGTTAAGCATATCGAATTGAACAATCAATTAATGCAGCGTGGTGTGGATGGTTTCTACCAGCTGGAGAAAGACCAAGAAGCAGTTAAAGCCTTCATGGCAGAAGTAGAACAGAAGAGCGTGAAATTCGCCTCGCTTCGCGAGAAATTAGATTATTTGATTACCAATGACTATTACGATGATGTATTCGTTAAATATACGTACGAGCAGGTAGAAGCCGTGTTTAACTTGACGACAAACAGCGACTTCCAATTTCAATCGTACATGGCAGCATCCAAATTCTACAAAGACTATGCGATGAAAACAAACAACAAGTCGCAATATCTGGAGCAATATCCGGATCGTGTTGCTATCGTTGCTTTGCATTTGGGCGAAGGAGACGCAGAACGCGCGCTTCGCATCGCGGAAGCGATGATCGAGCAACGCCTGCAGCCGGCAACGCCAACGTTCCTGAACGCGGGCAAGAGCCGTCGCGGTGAGATGGTATCCTGCTTCTTGCTGGAGATGGACGATTCGCTTAACTCCATCAACTATGTTCTTGGCACATGTATGCAGCTTTCGAAGATCGGCGGCGGCGTAGCGGTCAACCTGTCCAAGCTTCGCGGACGCGGCGAGCCGATCAAAGGCGTAGAAGGCGCGGCGAAGGGCATTATGCCTGTTCTTAAGCTGATGGAAGATGCGTTCTCCTACGCGGACCAAATGGGTCAACGCAAAGGTTCCGGCGCAGGATACTACAATATTTTCGGCTGGGATATTATCGAATTCCTGGATTGCAAAAAAATTAACGCGGACGAGAAGTCCCGTATCAAAACATTGTCGATCGGCCTGATCATCCCGAACAAATTCTACGAGCTGGCCGCTCAGAACAAATCGCTTGTGGTCTTCGGTCCACATTCGGTACAGAAGGCTTACGGTCAACATCTGGACGATATGGATATGGACGTGATGTACGAAGAGCTTCTCGCGAACGACAAAGTTACCAAAAAAACGGTGATGAATGCACGCGACATGCTGACGAAGATCGCATCCATTCAGTTGGAATCCGGTTACCCTTATATTATGAACAAGTCGAACGCCAACAGCGTTCACGCGCTTAAAGATATCGGTAATGTGAAAATGTCCAACTTGTGTACGGAAATCTTCCAGCTGCAAGAGACATCCGAAATCAACGATTACGGATACGACGACCAAATCCGCCGCGACATTAGCTGTAATCTGGCTTCGCTTAACATCGTAAACGTTATGGAACGCGGCAAGATCAAGGATTCCGTTCATGTTGGTATCGAAGCTCTTACGACGGTAAGCGACCTGTCGAAGATCGACAACGCTCCTGGCGTGCGCAAAGCGAATGAAGAGCTTCACTCCGTTGGTCTGGGAGCCATGAACCTGAACGGTTACCTGGCGAAGAACAAAATCGCATACGAGAGCGATGAAGCGAAGGAATTCGCGAACGCGTTCTTTATGATGATGAACTTCTATTCTCTTGAGAAAAGTATGGAGATCGCCAAGGAACGCGGCACTACTTTCAAAGACTTCAAACGTTCCGAATATGCGAAAGGCACTTATTTCGCTCGTTACATTGAGCAGGACTTCCGTCCGCAATCGGAGACCGTGAAGGAACTGTTCGGCAACATGGAGATCCCGTCTCCTCAAGATTGGGCGGAGCTCAAAGAGAAGGTCATGGAGAACGGCTTGTACCACGCCTACCGTCTGGCTATTGCTCCGACGCAAAGCATCTCCTATATCCAGAACGCAACATCCAGCGTAATGCCAATCGTTGAGCATATCGAGACGCGCACATACGCAAACTCGACGACATACTATCCAATGCCTTACCTGTCGCAGGATAATTATTTCTACTACAAATCGGCTTACAACATCAACCAATTCAAGCTTATCGATTTGATCGCGGAAATTGGTCAGCACATCGACCAAGGCATATCGACAGTTCTTCATGTCAACAGTAACGTGACTACTCGTGAGCTTGCCCGTTTCTACGTTTATGCTGCTCAGAAGGGTCTGAAGTCGCTTTATTACACGAGAACGAAACGTCTATCCGTCGAAGAATGCACGAGCTGCGCCGTTTAAGGCGCAGCTTTACCTTGCGGGTCCCACTATCCGCGATACCGATTATGTAGCGAAGAAGGAGCATGCCTACTTATGAAAGCCGTAAACTGGAACCGTCCGGATGATGATTTTACTCTAACATTCTGGCAGCAGAACGTGATGCAATTCTGGACAGACGAAGAAATTCCGTTATCCGACGATAAGATGGATTGGATGGAAATGACAGACGACGAGCGTACGCTCTACAAGAACGTACTCGGCGGCTTAACATTGCTTGATACGATTCAAGGCGGCGTTGGTATGCCGAAAATTCTAGAGCATGTGGATGGTCTGCAACGTAAGGCTGTATTGTCCTTTATGTCGATGATGGAGCAAATCCATGCGAAGTCTTACAGCAGTATCTTCACAACGCTTGCTTCGGGCGAAGAGATTGACGCGATTTTCCGCTGGGTGGAAGAAAATCCGCAGCTGCAGAAGAAAGCAACATTGATCTCCTCGTGGTACTCGAACATTTCCGGTCCTAAAGAGCTGTATAAAGCGATGGCGGCATCTGTATTCCTAGAGAGCTACTTATTCTATAGCGGATTCTTCTATCCGTTGTACTTGGCTGGCCAAGGCAAGATGACGAGCAGCGGTGAGATCATCGACTTGATTCTTCGTGACGAGAGTATTCATGGTTTGTATGTAGGCGTATTGGCGCAAGAGCTGTTTGCTACGTTTACACCGGATGAACAAGCTGCCCTCAACGCAGAAGTTCTCGCTCTTCTTCATGAGCTCTACGAGAACGAAGTTGTTTATACGGAGAGCCTGTACGGCCCGCTTGGACTCGAAGAAGAAGTAAAAACATATGTGCGTTATAATGCGAACAAAGCGCTGATGAACCTTGGGATGGAGACGTATTTCCCAGAAGAGACGGTCAATCCGATCGTATTCAACGGCATCAGCACACATACGAAGCAGCATGACTTCTTCTCTAAGAAGGGCAATGGTTATGTACGTACAATCCACGTGGAGCCATTAAACGACGAAGACTTTGTCTTTAATTTCTAAAAAACTTCGAAGAAAAAACTTCGTGATCAAAACCGGGTACCTCTTCTAAAAGAGGAAGCTTGACTCATATAATCATTCATGACATCGCTCTCGACTATGCCTTGTGGCAAAGCGGGGGCGATTGTTATAAGAAGGGAGCTTTCAGCAATGAAATCCATTACCGTTGGGCAATTGGCGAATCGGTTCCAGTTTGAGGTACTGGCGGGCGCCGAAAGGATGGATCGACGAATTGCCAAATCCCGCTCATACCGGCCGGGTCTCGAATTCACCGGGTATTTCGACTTTTTCCCCCAGGAGCATGTGCAGGTGCTGGGAAGAAAGGAAATCACGTACCTTCATGGTCTAACCGAAGATGAGCGGAATCATCACATCGGCAATATCGTCAAATATCATCCGCCATGTTTTATCGTTGCAGCAGGGCAAGAAGGTCTCAAATATTTGACCAAATATTGCAACGAGGAAGGTATCCCGTTGTTGCGGACAAAGGAGCCGACATCCGCGTTGCTCGGTATGCTGGAAGCCTATCTCGTTAAGGAGCTGGCGCAAGAAATCTCGGTGCACGGCGTTTGCCTTAACGTATCGGGCATCGGCATCTTGCTGCGAGGCAAGTCGGGCGTCGGGAAAAGCGAGACCGCCCATACCCTTATCAGGCGCGGGCATCGTCTAGTTGCAGACGATATCGTTGTCCTTAAGAAGCTTAGTCCTCGGACGCTGCTTGGCAGCCACAACGAAAAGACAAAGGAGTTTTTGGCGCTTCGCAGCGTTGGTCTAGTTAATGTCGTTAGGCTATATGGCCGTAAAGCGTTTCAAGATGAAACGAGAATCGCGCTCGATATTGAGCTGACCAAGTGGCGCGACAACGATCTAAACAATGACCTGGATCTAGAACCGCAATTTGTCGAGTATATGGGTGTACAAATCCCTCATCTCGAAATACAATTGCAGCCAGGACGTGACGTTGCAGGATTGATTGAAGCGGCAGCTAATAATTGGTATTTGAAGCAGCAAGGATATAGCGCGGTTGAAGATTTCATGCAGCGGCTGCAGAATGATTAATTGAAGCCGGACGAGGCATCATGAATCGCCTTACGCCAATAAACCGTTACGTGAGCTACACATCGATGGAGAGACATGTTACACTGTTGAAGACAGCCCTTGACCACAACGCGCAAGATCAACGGATGGGAGACGAACTGATTTGTTTTCCCGGTACCGAGTTGCTCGACCAAACGTTAAGGAGGAAGTAAGCGTGGAAAACTGCTCTATCGTCATGAAGCCTGCCCTGAACGTCGTTGGCATAAGTTACAGCGGTCCGTATTCGTCCTTCCCAGATGATGCGATAAGGCTGCAGACGGAAATTCTGGCCCGCAAGCATGAACTGAACGAGGCAGTCAAATCACCTGTACTCTATTGTCCTTATTACGGTAATGAAGCGTTTGCGACTTACTGGGCTTGTTACGAGGTTCAGCATCTGGAAGATGTCCCACCAGGCATGGTACAATGGACCATCCCGGCACGACGTTATGCCATGGTAGCCTGCTCCAACAAACGGATTGGCGAAGGGTATGAGCAATTGAAGTCGTGGCTCACAGTGCAGCGGCTTGAGAAGGAGAATAACGCGGTTTCGCTGGAGTTGTTCTACATCGATGTGCAGCATTGGGAAGAAGAGCCGGTTGAGCTGCTCATTCCGCTGCAGGATTAATATATTCGAAGAGCTTGCGGGAGCAGGTTCTTTTTTTTGGCAAGAGGAGAGGAGTGGTGCTTGATGAAACGACCAATCTATATCGCAGATGCCTTCACGAAAACTCGATATGGGGGCAATCCCGCAGCTGTTTGTCTGGTGGACGAGCCGATGACCGATCTGGAAATGCTGAAGATCGCGGCAGAAATGAACTTGTCCGAAACAGCTTATGTTGAGCAGTGCGGAAACGGATTTGGTCTTAGATGGTTTACGCCGAAAGCGGAGGTCGTATTGTGCGGACATGCCACACTGGCGGCTGCGCATGTGTTATGGGAGACGGGAAGGCTTGCTCCAGATCGGGAAGCGGTATTCGAGACTTTAAGCGGTACATTAATCGCACGAAGATCCAACTCAGACGGTTCGATCACCATGGACTTCCCGGCTGAGCCTCCTGAGCCAGCACAGGCGCCGCAGGAGCTCCTCGAAGGACTAGGACTCATTCCGCGTTACGTCGGCCGCAATCGGATGGACTTCATTGTAGAAGTCGATCACGAAGATACAGTTCGAACGCTGCGTCCTGACTTCAGTATGTTGAGCAGACTGGATGCGCGGGGAGTTGTTGTAACGAGCCGATCTACGATGGGTTATATGGTGGAAGGTGATCCTATCCATTTTGTATCGCGTGCCTTTTATCCAGCAATCGGTGTTAATGAGGACCCTGTAACGGGATCCGCGCATTGTGCGCTTGCACCCTATTGGGGTCAAAGAATGCGGCGAACAGAGTTGACCGCCTACCAGGCATCCGAGCGTGGAGGAGTTGTTGGGATGCAGCTTCAAGGGGAACGTGTACTGCTCTCCGGTCATGCCGTGACTGTACTGCAGGGGGAGCTCGAAGCGTAAGAGTAAACTCCTCTAATGCGGATTCAGGCCATAATAGCAGAAAACAATAAACCTCCAACCCGTCTACAAAGAGGGTTGGAGGTTTATTGTCCGTTGCAAATAGTGTGAAAGGGAATTAACCCAATGTCTTGACGGAGGCGGGAACGGATTTGAAGCTGGATACCCGATTCTTGCCGCTTGTCTTGGAATAATACATCGCCTCATCGGCCTGCTTGACCATCTCTTGTACGGAGTTGCTCTCCTTGGAGGTGCTGTAGCCGACACTGACGGTCACGATCGTTTCCATCTCGATACGTTTGCGAATGCTCTCCGCTACGACATTCGGTTTAACGCGTTCTGTGCTGATGCAGGCGAGCAGCTCCTCGCCACCGTAACGTCCTGCTGATCCAATGCCGCTAGCTTCTTCCTTAATAATTTCGGCGACCCGTTTCAGGACGATATCGGCTTTCAGATGACCTTGCGAGTCGTTGAGCTTCTTGAAGTTGTCAATGTCACAGAAAATGATGGCCATCGACTTGCTTCCCTTGAGCAGATTTTCTGCTTTGGCACTGAAGTGTCGGCGATTATACAATCCCGTCAGCCCATCTACGATGGAGGACTGATAGGTGGACATCAGCCTCTCGATGACCCATTCGAACAGTAACATAAACATCAAGCTGAAGTAGATGATCGGCAATAGCGAGGTGAGGAGCAGCAGCCATGATTGATTGCCGTGAAAAACGTATGCGTCAGCCATACGCGCCAGCTCGCTGACACAATAGACGATTAGCGCGGCATAATATTTGTGGCTCATATCCGCCTTTCGGGTGGCCATCAATATAATGAGTGTCACAACAATCATATAGATATCCAACAACGGAAATGAGCTTGATGCGATACCGCTATTGTCTGCTCCGAATGGAGAGATGCCGACTTGCGCCGCGGCCAGCACGAATGCGAAACCGGACATGAGCAGAAACGGCAGACTACGCAGCTCGGCGGTTCGATATGTGTATAACCTCATAAATACAAAATTGATGATAATAAAAGATATAATTTGCAGGACGCTGGATGCCAAGAAAATCCACGACGATAATGTCCGACCGGGAAATGCAAGTACGATTAAAGCGCCTTGTTTTGTCATCATGAGAATAATCGCGGTAATCAGGAAGCGGTAAATCTGTTTACTACGATAGCTGGCGTAGAGTTTGATTGACATAAACAACATCAAAACTAAAATAACGATCACGGATATCGAAGAAAATAACACGCCATTTGTTCCGGTTAGCCATTGCATCATTGTCATGTTGTCAACCACCAATAAAGTTAAAATAGGATTCATAAAATCACATTCAAACACACAAACGTATGTTCGAGAATACTTATAGTTTGACGTATAAATGTTCTTTTTACAAGGTTTTTTTGTTATTTCAGATCTTACACTATTTTATCGGCATAATGAGCGCCTAGTATTACGTTCGTCATGATGGAAGCATACACTGGAGATATCCAAGTTAATGATTTGTTGAACTTGTGATCTTACATTTTGATGGCGGAATGTATGAAACGGATGCGAAAAAGCTTCAACGATGATACAGTAGTAATGAGAACAAGTTGTGATCAGGACTAATCATTTATCGAAATTATAACTCGCCAACATCGAAGCGAAGTATTGCTTTAGACTTATTGAATCAGGAGTTGGGCGTATGAATATATTGCAAGCGTTGTTTTTCCCACCAGAGCAGCCGGGGGGCGTATCCTCCATGGTGCCCTATATACAGGAAAGATTCATCAAGATGGGATGGGGGATGGAGCTGTTCTCCTTACCCAAACGAGTCAGAGGCAAGGGACAGGAAGAGGTTGTGTTCGAGACGTTCGACCATCGAGAGTTCAGCGGTAACCCGCTAGTCGATAAATATATACAGACCTACAAGGACTACGTATGGTGGACCAAGCTGAGGCTGCAGAAATCGTATGACATCATCCACGCGCATCACCCTATTGCGGCACTGGTAATGAAGCAGCTCTATCCGGATACGCCGCTCATTATGACAATCCACTCCAGTTACGAACGAGAATTGATCCTTAACGGTAGAATACAAGAAGGCGGCGTAGAGCATAGATTCCTTACCTCGATCTACAAGGAGTTGGAATTGAAAGCCGATCTCCTGACGACCGTGTCGGAATCGTTCCGATCCTATATCGCGTCATACGTGGTTACACCGGAAACGATCAAGGTAATACCAAACGGCTTCGACGAAAAACGGTTTAAGCCAATCGCACACGAAAACGATGTCACGCAGTTGATAACCGTATGCAGGCTCGTACCGGCGAAAGGGCTTGATGTACTGCTCCGGGCATGCGCTGAGCTTAAGAGCCGCGGTTGTCCGTTTGTCCTTCATATTATCGGTGACGGGCCGATGCGCAAGGAGCTTGAGGCGCTAGCGCTTTCGCTGGATCTGTATGACGACATTATTTTTTATGGCTATATGCTGCATCCGGAAGAGTTTATGCCATTCTTTGATGTTTTTGTACTTCCTTCGCGCGCGGAGTCGTTCGGTTCTGTGTTTGCCGAGGCGGCACTCTGCTGGTTGGCGCTTGTCGGGACTAATGTAGGCGGAATCGCAGAACAAATCGAAGATGGCGTTAACGGACTGCTTGTTGAGCCGGAGGATCATGAGGCTCTTGCCGATGCGCTGGAGAAGGTAGTATCGGATCCGATCTACCGTCATAATCTCGCGAGAGCTGGCTGGAACAAAGCCAAGAAGGCGTATTCGCTGCAGCGTGTCATCTCTCAGCTCAAGAAAGTATACAGCGGCTTGAAGCCAGAAGAACAGCAATCCTGACGCGGAGGAAAAGTAGAATGAGCGTTCCGTTCCGATTTATTCATGCGGCGGACTTACATCTCGATAGTCCTTTTCGAGGGCTCGCGAAGGCGCCAGAAAATATCAAGCTAGCTTTGTCCGCTGCCACGTTCGCAGCACTTCGAAGGTTGACAGATGCAGCCATCGAACATGAGGTCGACTTTGTGGTGATTGCAGGCGATTTGTTCGACGAAGCCGATCGCTCGCTGCGCGCCCAATTTTCGTTGGTCAAAGAATGGGAGCGACTTGCGGCACACGGCATTGCCGTCTATGCGATCCATGGCAATCATGATCATCTAGGGGGGAGGCGAGCCAAGTTGACGCTCCCTCCCTCTGTACATATTTTCGGAGCGCACCGTCTGCATTCTGCACTTGCCTATACACGGAAAGGAGAGGTTGCGGCACGGATTTACGGCATTTCGTATGGAGAGAGATCCGTAACCGCCAACCTTGCGGAACGTTATGTCGTGGAGGACGATGCGCCTTATCACATTGCGCTCCTACACGGCAATGTGGGTGGCGATCCATCCCATGACAGCTACGCGCCATGCTCGCTTGAACAGTTAGGCAGGAGCGGCTTTCATTATTGGGCGCTGGGACATATACATAAACGTGAAGAATTACGGTATTACCCGCATGTCGTATATTCCGGCAACACGCAAGGCCGCAATCCCAAGGAGCTCGAGGCCAAGGGGTGTTATCTGGTCGAAGTGGATGCCGGCGGGGCAACGGAGCTTACCTTCTTGCCGCTGGATACGGTCAGATGGCTGGAGCTTACCCTTAGCATCGAACAGATTACGACGGAGCATGAGCTGCTTGGGAAGCTGTATGCCGCAGCATCAAGTGTGCTGGAGGCTGCAGATGGGCGCAATGTTATGCTGCGTCTGAGACTGGCGGGCAGCGGCGTTCTGCATGCAAAGCTGCAAGAAGGAAAGTTAGTTGCGGCGCTTCTCGAAGAGCTTCAAGAGGATGAGGGACTACGATCGTCTTCGCCTTGGGTGTATGTACATAGTATCGAGATTGCGACGTTCGCAGCCATCGATTGGCATGAGCTAAGCGAAGGGGATGGTTTCCTCGGCGAGCTTTACCGGCTAAGTCTACGATTAAGCGAAGATGAAGTGGAGTGGCGATCATACGCGCGCGAAGCTGTTGCCGAAATCGAAGGTCATGCCAAGCTGGGCAAGCTTGCGCGGCGACAGCTCGACGAGCTGCCGAGCCGTTGGCTGGATGAAGCGCGTGCCTTAGCCGCCGGATTCATTGTGGAGGAAGGTGGAAACGAATGAAGCTGATAGAAGCTCGTATTGACGGCTTTGGCGAATTGAATGACCGGAGCATCAATCTCGATGCTCCGGTTATTGTCGTCTACGGTCCCAACGAAGCTGGCAAGAGCACGGTATTTGGTTATTTGCGAACCATGCTGTACGGATTCTCGAGACGTGCTTCAACAGAGAGACATGAGCCGACTCGAGGCGGTAAGCATGGCGGTCGCTTACTATTCGCCGATGTAGATGGTCAGTCGATTCTCTTGGAGCGGTATGCCGGAAGCGCTGGCGGCAAACCAGCAGTTCGAGTCATGCCATCCGACCTAAGCGGATCTGCCGATCTGGAGACGGCACAGGTTAAGACCTTGGAGCAAGCCTCTTGGGAGCAACGTTATCTTGGCGGCGTGCAGGAGCGATTGTACCGTCAGTTGTACGCCGTTACGCTGACTGAGCTCATGGAAGTAGGCACATTGTCAGGCGCAGAGCTTAGCCGATATTTGTATCAGGCTGGCTGGGAGGAAGGCCGAGCTGTTGCGGCAGCAGAGAAGCGGATCCAAGCCGATATGGATGAGCTCTACAAACCAAGAGGATCGAATCAGCGGCTGAACGGACATGTCAAAACAATCGAGAAAATCGACGCTGAGCTTCGTGGTCTCAGTGATGATATCGAACGGTTTAACGAACTGACTCGGGATGCTGAAGATGCTGACCGTGAGATCGCAATGCTGGAGCAGTCCGTGCCGGCGGCGGAGGAGCGAGTCCGCTTGTTGCGCAAGGCGTCAGCGGCGCGTCCGCTATGGCTTTGCAGCAGAGTGTTGCTCGCCGAAGCAGAGCAGCTTCAGTATACGGCAGAATTGCCGCAAGAAGCTGCAGCCGAATGGCAAGCGCTGATGACAACAAGAGCTCAGTATGAAGCCGAGGAGACGCGTTTGCGCAAGGAGCTGGAGCATCGCGAGGCTAGATTGGCTTTGATTGAGTACGACGAGATACTGATTGCCAAAGGAGCAGAATGTGAAGCGCTGCTGCAAACGGCTGAACGAATGCGGAGTATTTCGTCGCAGCGTGGCGAATGGCAGGCGGAGCTGGATGTTCTCGATGAGACGATTGCCAAAATTGTTGCCGGTATATCGCCAGAGTGGACCGAGAAGCAGCTTCGAGAGCTGGTTGTTACCGTTGCTGACCGTGACTACGTGCGGGAAATGCGGGAGAGGCTGGAAGTGAATCGCCGCCAAGAAGAGAAGTTGCAGCACGAGCGTGATGGACTGCATTCTCAACAGCACGAAGCCATGACAATAAGAGACGAGGCCGAGACTGCACTTCGTCACGAAGTAAGAAGGAGAGACGGCGACGGCAATGGCGAAAACCAACTGCTGCCACGTTCGTCATCGGAATTAACCACTGTCTGGACTGCTGTTGATGAGGCTTTGCATGGCTGGGAGCTCGAGCAAGCGCGAATAATGGGGGATCGTGCGGGCAGACCAGCTCCATCAACCAACAAGCAACTCGACTTGCGGATATGGGGCATCGGTGGTATCGGCGCCGCTGCTGCGCTTGGAGTTGGCGCTGCTACCGGCTTGCTTGGGGAAATGACCAGTGTGGCATTGTTCGCTGCGTTTCTGTTGTTCGGAGCATCCACCGTTTTTCTTATTGCTGGCAGACGAGGGGGAGATCGTCCGACAGGCGAAACCAGTCGTCGGAGCACCAGAGGTCTCTCGAATAATGGGAGTGTGGCAAGCGAAGAACGACTTGCTGGCGAGCTGGCGAGACTCGTTCATCATCCTGCTGCGCTACTCGATGACTTGCTTGATATGGGTGCAGGCAGTCTGCGGCCAGGCATCCGGTCTGCGTTGCAATCCCGCGTAAACTTGCAGGTAGAGCAATTCACACGGCAGGAGCGGATTCAAGGGAAGATATCCGAAGTGAATCAACGATTGGCAAGACTGGCAGCGGCGCTCCAAGAGAAAGAACGCAGCCTAACTCGAATAGAGGATGAGAAACGTGACTTAGAGGCGGCTTGGAGAGAGTGGTTGTCAGCACGAGCGCTCCCTGTCAGCTTGTCTCCTGCCGCCGCTCTTGAGACGTTCGAGCTGGCCGCGAGCGCGATGGATCGACTCCGGCAATACGATCGACTTGCTGCCCGAATATCCGCTGCAGAAGCGGAGACAGCTAGGTATTCGGGACATGCCGCGCGATTATGTGAGGGCTTCGTGGAAGCGCAGCAACAGGTGCAGCATGATCCAACGCTGGCTCTGGCCTTGCTGCAGTCCGAATCCCGTAGACATGAAGGTGCGCGTGCCGGCGAAGAGGCACTGCGGGTTGAGGTTGGAGAAGTTACCGCTGCGTTAGCCGAGATCGAACAACTGCAGCTTAGCAATATCCAATCCATCCGTTCTGCGCTATCTGCCTCCCACGCTGCAAGTGAGGCAGAATACGCTGCAGCGCTGCAAGATCAGGCGAGGCTTGGTGAGCTTCGCCTTGAGCTAACCAAGCTGGAGCTGGAGATTGGTGCAGGACAGACTCCCGAACGATTGGCCGAGCTAGAGATGCTATGGCACTCGTGTGATGAACTTGTGCTTCAACAGGAACTGCAGGGTGCAGAGGATGAGGCTGGTCGGCTTGCGGAGATGCAGAACCAGTTGCTTGAGAAGCGAGGGCGGCTAAAGCAAGCTATGGAGCATCTCATGAATGAGGAGAAACGCTCCGAATTGTTAGCGGAGCGTGCGATGACTGCTGCTGCACTCGAAGAAGGAACGGATCGATATGCTATTCTAGCGATCAGCAGAGAACTTCTCCGAACGACACGCCAGAAGTTTGAGCTGGAGCGGCAGCCAACGGTATTACGTAATGCTGCCTTGTACATGAATCAACTGTCGCAAGGGAGATATGTACGCGTAATAGCAGGTGGTCAAGATGCCGGTATAGCGGTAGAACGAGTAGACGGCGCCATATTGGACAGCGGATTGCTAAGCCGAGGAACGGCGGAGCAGCTCTATTTGTCAATGCGGCTGGCCTTAGCAGAGGAAGCGGCTGGCACGGTCGAGCTCCCGATGCTTCTCGATGATTTGTTCGTCAACTTTGACAAAACTAGATTACATGCGGCGGCGGAACTAATGAACGCCATTAGCTCCCGGCGACAACTGATCCTATTTACATGTCATGAACACATCCGGGAGGCGTTGCTTGCTGCATGTCCAGAAGCGAAGCTCGTGAACATGATCCCGCAGCAAACACGATAGAGATGGGCTGGGGATCAGTTCAAATAATATGACCTGATCTCCAGCCCCGTAATGAGCTTTATAGTTATAGTTATAGTTAAAGTTATAGTTAAGTGAATGGTCAAATCGCCAATGCTTATAAATTGCGGAATGACACTCGCCTTCGAATCATCAGAACGAGCCAACCGAGGCTAATCAATCCGAACAGAGGGTATAGCGTTGAGAGCAGCGGTCCGAAACCGATCTGGCTGGCAAAGTAGCAGATCAACAAAACGGCGAACGTTAACATCTCACGCGACCAGTTTAATCGTTCCCGGAGCTGCAGCGTTAGACCGTAAATGTCCGCGATAAGCGTTGTAAATATTTCTGCAAAGATCAGGAAGATATAGATGAGCTGCACATAGTGCCCTAATTGTCTGGCAATACCACCCATCGGTATGGCGAATTGCTGAATGCCAGGCATATGTACAGACAGTGCGATATGTCCGGCGAGCAGCATAAATCCGATACCGATTCCGCCGACCCACGATCCGATGACGATCGTTTTTTTGTCCTGGATGTCGGCCCCAAGCGGGACAAGCACGGCTTGCGCCAGTGAAAGGTTAAAGGCGGTGTAAAGAAACGGTGAAGCCCAAGCAGCCCAAGGCGAATAATCGGATACAAGCGTAATAAATTTGGTGGAGCCAGGTGTGTTGAACGTATCGATCATGACGAATACCGTAAACAGCAGCATCGTCGGCACGACAATCGCATTGACGGCCAATATTGCTTTCATGCCTTTGCGCAGCAGCAAGTAGCTGCCAGCCATCGTGATCAACAAACCTGCTTGGTACGATATATTCCAATGCTCGTAGAAGATAGTGCCAGCACCGGCGAGCATGACGGCTGTTACGCCAAGCAAGATCACGAGCATAAAGTGGCTGATCCATTTGCCGTACTTCTCACCGAATAACGCTTTATTCAAGTCTTCATACGACTTGGCGCGAATTTCGCTCGAGATAATCATCATCTTGGTGCCCAGCCAAATAAATAGAGCGGTAGCAATCGCGATCGTAAAGGTGCCCCAATATCCAAATCTCGTGAAAAATTGCAAGATCTCCTGCCCCGTCGCAAATCCTGCCCCTACGATGGTCCCCATGTAGGTAGACGCAATCTGCAGTACCTTGCTTGTCCTATTCCGCATCGGCGGTCCCCCGATCCAACAGCATTCTCTTATCAGGGTATGTTTAAGATTGGACGGGCATGACTGTTAGATGCAATTTTGTAATCCATGACAGATTGTTCATCCCCAATTGGAACAAAAAAAGCTGATCGCTCAAGTTGAGGCGATCAGCTTCATCGAAACAATCTCATTCATACCTGGATCGATATCCAGTTTGAGCCAAGCACCTTGTGCTTGGTAGGTAAGCAAGTAGTCTGACTGTGATTGCGGCTTGCCAAGCATCTTGATGGCTTGATCCGGCTCGTCGCCGATCATCAGTCCGTTAAGTCCGGACAGCGCCTCCGCGCCGAAAACTTCTACATAGTGTACGTTGCCTTTGGTATTAAAACCAATGGAGAGACCGTCGTACTCCATGACTCGGATCTTGCTGTTTTCTTCCTCCAGCACATAGCTGTCCAGCTCAGACCCTAGCAATAAGGTGACATTAGCTTCTTTTTCGCCAATTGTTATACCACGCAAGGAAGGGTTTGAAGCATTCCAAGTTTGATCAGAAAGCTTGTCGTTATCCGATGTTTTCCCCTTGTTGGCTTGCTCAAGCGAGGAAGCTTCGGCGGACGTGTCGTTGTCGATTGTTGCGGTATTTCCGCCAGGGGTATTGCTGTTGTTTTCTTGCTGGGCAGATTGTTCAAGATAAGACTTCTGAGGACCGTTTGACGTAATTTGTTCTGTAATAGAAGCTACATGGTTATCGTTCCCGTTCCCGGCAGGAGCGACGTTCTGACATCCAGCTAGAAGCAACACAAGCATCGTTGCTCCCATCCATCGAGATAACCGCCAATGCTTGTCTAGCCGATGTGTATTCCTCATCCGTTATTCACCACCGATTCCGCTTGTTCTATATATAGTTTAACGTATAGCAGCTCCAGAAAGTTGCTAATTTTCCCAAATGATTTGTAAAATTCACCACATTTATGAAATCTCGATAGGTTGCAGGCTGATATAACGACATGTCAGGTTGCGCGAGTTGGCTTACGTATGGTACTTTATCGAAAAGGGATTAATGGCGGAGGTAATGTGGATGGAAAAACTTAAACAACGAATTTTGCAAGAATCGTCGGTATTGTCTAATGACGTACTGCGCATGGACGCCATTATTAATCATATGGTCGATCCGGAGCTGACAATGGAGATGGGGCGGGAGTTCGCCTCTAGATTCAGCAATCAGTCGATTACAAAGGTGATAACAGTAGAATCCTCCGGTATTCCCGCGGCTTTTACCACAGCTTATGTGTTAGGGGTGCCGATGGTATTTGCTAGAAGAAAGAAAACGCTTATTGCCGATCCAGATGCTTATTGCGAGCGTGTTCCGTCGTTCACAAAGGGCATGGTAACCGATATTATGGTGTCCAAGCAGTTTCTGACTAGCGAAGATCGGGTATTGTTTATCGATGATATTATTGCGAATGGCGATGCTGCCCGTGGTCTGATCAAGATCATCGAACGTTCCGGTGCTACTTTGGTTGGTATGGGTGTCGTTGTGGAAAAGTCGTTCCAAGCAGGCGGAAGAACGCTCCGCGAAAGCGGATTGCGTGTCGAATCGTTAGTTCGGATATCGTCCCTTGAGGGCGGAGCGATTACTTTCGAATAAGAAGTTCCAGAACCTTGGTACTTTCAAGTCGCAATAATATGACTTATAATGTACATAAGTAATCGAGGGGGAGGCACACAAACATGGGAAATTTATCAGCCGATTTTATGAATGTGAAACTGAATGACGCCAAGATTCATTTCGAGAGAGCGCTCGATTGCAAACATACCGAATTCGATGACTTATATCCTTACATGATCGAACATCCACAATTCTTCTGGTACAAACGATATGTAGCCTGGTCGGAGCTATTGACAATCGTCAAGTTGTGCGACGAGCTCTCTATCGAATGGAGCGATCAATTTACGGAGAAGCAGGTCGAATATATCGGTAAACGTGTTATGTCATCTCGTGTGCTCGACGAATGGTACGAAACCAATGATTCGAAGGAACATGTTGGTTAATTGACCCAATTCAGCGACCTTTCATAGAACAATGAAACGGACCTCAATGATTCGCGTATGCAGTCATTGGGGTTTTTGTTGGCATATAGGCAAGGATACATAGGAGGTGCTCGTGAGAAATGATCAGCGAAGAACAGCTGGATGCTTACCGACAGTCGGGAGAAACCGTTCGGATTGTGCGCGACGAGCTGGAAAGTAATGATGTGTCAGGGATCGTGGTGGCATGGGATGAGACCTCTGTCATGATACGTAAGCCAAGCCGCCGTGTCGTCAAGCTTAGCCGGAGTTACATCTATCAGCCTGCTGCGGAGACGAGAAGGTCGCCATTGTCAGAACCCCAATCCTAAACATGTTTGATTGAATTGCTTCAAAACCAATGAATCGTGAGGAGTGTTGGTATGAATTGTCCAGTATGCGATGATGTGCGTATGAAGGAAGTACAGAAGGAAGATGTGTTAATTGACGTCTGTCCAGCTTGCAAAGGCGTATGGCTTGATCGTGGAGAGCTTGAGAAGCTTCTCCAAGGCGTGCGCGAAGTTCGTGACGACTATGAGAGAATGGAACAGCAGCTGGATCAGCCGTCTTACGGCAGCCAGCCTCCCGTACAGCCAGGAACTGCTGCACCTTCCCAGCCTCCGCTTGGTGGATTTGGCAATGCCACTGGTCCAGCTGGCGCCGGTTCGTTTGGCGGCAGTCAACCGAGCGGAGGGCAGGGGGGATACGGTGGAAGCTACGGAAGCGCGCCTGGCTCTGCACAGCCGGGTTATGGCAGTGCACCGCCACCTCCAACTGGCGCCGGTTACGGCGGTGGAGTGGGACAAGGCGGATATCCGCCGCCTCCAGGCGGTCATAGCAGCTATCCCCAAGGTCAAGGTTACGGTCAACCAGGCCAGCCAGGTTACGGCCAAGCGCCTGGGCAAGGTCAAGGATATGGCCATGGGCATAACAAATACGGTTATGACAAGTATGGTCGGCCGTACAAAAAGAAAAAAACGGTGCTTGATGTATTCGGCGATTTGTTCGATTAATCGATTCGATGTAATCAATAAATCCTCCAGTTCCTAATGGGAATTGGAGGATTTAACTTTGGTTAGTGAACAACATGAACGGGATTGAACGGGGAAAAATGAGTAACCACTCTGTACAAGTTGTACTCGGAAGGGAGATTGCGTCTCAATGGAAATAGAAGAATACATTCCCGTCCGAACGCGAGAAGCACTAAGGGAATGGCTAAGGGAGAATGGGGGAACAAAAGCATTCTGCTGGGTTGCTGTCAGCATGAAGCCGGTGCCGGGCACGCTCCTATATTTGGATGCGGTAGAAGAATGTTTGTGCGTTGGGTGGATTGATGGAGTCAAGAAAAAAATATCCGATACCGAGACGATCCAGCGATTATCCCCTCGGCGAAAAAAAAGCAACTGGACCGAACTGAATAAAGAACGCGTTCGACGTCTCGAAAGGCTGGGTCTGATGCGCGAGGAAGGCAGGATGGTATTGCCTGACATGAATTTCGATTCCTTCGTAATTGATGAAGATATATTGAGGAGACTGCAAGAGGATCAGGAAACGTACCAATGTTTCACTGCTTTTCCTTCTTTGTACCGTAGAGTTCGCATCGACAACATCCAAAGCATCAAAAAACAACAGCCGGAATTGTTCGAGAGACGATTGGACAAACTGCTTGCCCATTCGAAAGAGAATAAGATGTATGGCGACTGGCATGATCATGGTCGGCTGCTGGACAATGAAACAATCGACAGCGAAGAAACTGGAGAATAAAGCCTTACGCTTATCTATAAAAATAAAAAAGACTTGCCATTAGGCAAGTCTGTTCGTTTAGGGTTGGTGCGGTCGAGAGGACTCGAACCTCCACGGCTGTTACACCACTAGAACCTGAATCTAGCGCGTCTGCCAATTCCGCCACGACCGCATGTCAACTTGTGTCAACAGAAAATAATATATCATAGGACTGAGAATGTGGTCAAGCATTTTTAAATTAAAGTAAACACATGCCTAAGTGATCATTTTCCTGATGAGTCATTATGATCTAATGGATGAAGGAAATTATGAGAGTTAGTCACAACTTGCAAATATCGAACAAGTGTTCTATAATGATGGGAATACTAGTGAGGTCGGAGAGGATATCGGAATGGAACAGAAATACGAATGGAAGAAACGGGACAAATCGATTTACATACCCAAACCAGAGCCTATGGTTATTGAGCTCGAGCCCTACCAATACTTTATGCTTCGAGGTAAAGGCAATCCCAACGACTCTGAATTTCAGGAAGCGATTAGCGCTTTGTATTCTTTATCGTACGCGATCAAGATGTCACCGAAGAAAGGCGTAGCGCCACAAGGTTATTATGACTATACAATCTTTCCGCTAGAAGGGATCTGGGATCTCGAAGTAGAGGCAAGGGGACAGTCTGTGCTGAATAAGGACAAATTGGTATATACACTTATGATGAGACAGCCTGATTTCGTGACGGCTGAGGTAGCGCGAGAAGTCATTGACGCAGTATACAACAAGAATCCTCATTCCAAAGTGGGAGAAGTCACATTTGAAGCGCTGCATGAGGGATTAAATATCCAGATGATGCATATCGGACCTTACGACGATGAACCTCAGAGCTTCGCTATAATGGAGCAATTTGGTGAAGCAAATCAACTGAAGCGAATTTCGTACACACATAAAGAAATATATATATCGGATTTCCGCAAGACAGCGCCAGAAAAGTTAAGAACGGTGCTGCGTTACCAAGTGTCTCGCAGCTAATGTATACCCGATTAAAAATAAGAAAAAACCCAAGCTCCCGAGCTTGGGTTTCTTACATTGGTGCGGTCGAGAGGACTCGAACCTCCACGGCTGTTACACCACTAGAACCTGAATCTAGCGCGTCTGCCAATTCCGCCACGACCGCATGTCTGAAGTGACGAGATTTATAATAGCACGGGCAGAGAGGGGAAGTCAATCTGTGCAATAAAGTTTGAATTTTCAGCATATTAATTCTTGGCCATACTCCTCCAAATTCGATTGTTGGTACATAAATCCACTTCATACGTGGAAAGGTAATGTTAGGAAACCGGATAGGTTGTGAACAAGGAGGATGTAATGAAATGAATTCCATTAAGTACAATAGCAAAGAGAATCGGCATCAACCATTTAACGAGCATCGCAAATGGATTCATACTGCGTTAAGAGTCACTACGATTATGGCTTTGTTATTGTGCTGCTCAGGATTGCGTGTGTCTGCCGAAGGAGAGGGCCAACCCACACAACCTGCCCATCGTACGGTGACAATTGTGATCGACGACTTCGGCAATGGCATGAACGGGACAGAAGAGATGCTGCAGCTTCCGGTGAAATTCGCCGTCGCCGTCATGCCGTTTATGCCGACGACCAAACAAGATGCTGAAGCAGCGTACAAGCTGGGACACGACGTGCTGATCCACATGCCGATGGAACCGAACCAAGGGAAACGAAGCTGGCTTGGTCCGGGAGCGATTACGGTAGATCTGAGCGATGCGGAAATCAGGCAAAAGGTAGAAGAAGCGATCGCGGAGGTGCCGCACGCGATCGGAATGAACAATCATATGGGCTCCAAGGTTACTGCCGATGAACGGATTATGCGGGTTGTGTTGACTGTGTGCAAGGAGCATGGATTGTTTTTCTTAGACAGCAGGACGACATTCAAATCAGTTGTTTCAAAGATCGCGAACGAGGTAGGCGTACCTGTATTGGAGAACCATGTATTTCTGGATGATGTCTATACAGTAGAACATATCTCGAAGCAGGTAGGCGTCATTCGCAAACATATGGCTACCCATGAACATACGATTACGATCGGGCATGTTGGTCCGCCTGGGCCCAAGACGGCATCAGTTCTGCGACAAAGCATACCCGCACTGCAATCGAAGGCAGCTATCGTTAAGCCGTCTGATTTGATCAGAGCGCTAATTGGCGACCCACTTGTATTGCCGAATCCCTGAAGCAATGGCTTGAGCGATTTCGAGTTGACGCCGGGGATCCGTTAACATCGTACGATCGTCTTCGTTGCTGATGAACCCCATCTCCACGATAACGGAGGGCTGCTCGACACCACGGAGCAAATAGAAGGGCCGTCCTTCGCGCGGCATCTCTTCGGACTGTTGCTGACGATTGAGCGCATCTTGGAGGCAGAAGGCCAGCAGAGCGCTTTCGCCTGTACTCTGATGCAAGACAAGAGGCCCACGCTTCACACGATTACGAGCCCAATTGACATGAAGACTTACGAGCAGCTCGCTTCCAATCTCTTCAGTCAATCCTTTGCGTTGCGATAAGTCGCGCCGATGTCTTGAGCTCGTGCGATGCCAGCGATTGTCGTCGCTTAATGCGTAATCTTCTGTTCGGTTCATGACGGCGGGTATGCCTTGGCTCCGTAAGAGGACATACAATTTGCGGGCTATCGCTAAGTTGATATCCTTCTCAAGCAAATCGCCATGATGCGCGCCTCCGTCGATGCCACCATGACCTACATCGATAATGACCGTCGTCGATGGCATCGTCCATCGATCGCTTGGTTCGCCTTGACCATTGAGATGATTGGTGTGAGAATCACTGCTTGAATCTCTGCTTTCGTTGATATTTATCTCGCTCGAGCCCTTGGCACTCACGGATGGTGTAGCACAATGAAACACAATCATCATCAAGCTAATTGACAATATCATACGAAACATGTCGGACACTAACCTCCTAGGTGCCTAATCTTTATCATTACTTCCGTTAGCGTGGCTATTCGGAGGGAAAGTCATTCATGACTACGATAAGTTTGATCGGGGAATGCTGTTAGTAACAACACTTATCATATGGAGGCGTTCAGGATGGCTGTTAAAGGCGGGAGCGAATTAGTTAAATATATGACGGAACAATTCGTCACTTATATGGAAACACCGGCAGAGACACGTAAGCAAAGCAAAACGTCAGCCAAGGCTGTAAGGGAGCCATGGCTGACGAAATGGTTCGGGTGGGGACCGCTTAGTCTAATGTTATGGTGGCGCGGCCGAGCTGGACGTCAACGATAGAACTGTCCGAGCGTGAGGAGCAACGAGGCCGGAATATATCTTCGGACCTCCGCATTCTCGTCGCTTGATAAGCTAATAAACAACTCTCCATCGGACCATGTCGTATAACCCAATACGGACCAGACATACAACATTCGACCTTGGAAGGCTTCGCTGACATATCGGAGCTCTGCGCCATTACCAATGTTTTCTTTCATGATTGCAGCGGGATTCGAAGAAAATGGATAAGGGCTTGAAGTCAGCCATGGCAGTCGACCGTAAGGATCGAAAGCGGACATGGCAGACGATGCAATGACGGAAGCGTGGGCGTTAGTCAGCCCATGCTTCTTTGCGTTACCTTGTAAACGGCTCCAGCCTTCGGAGTCTACAGGAAGTTCCTCGCCGGAATAAGCATCTGTATAATGAACATTGTTACTGGCGATATCCGTTGTTGCATTGTTCGTCGTAACCTGCCATGCAGCTTGCAAGGGGTGTACATAGAGCCTCCTTGCTTTCATTGACGATCCCGTCAAACCTAACTTCTCTAATGTTAATTGAAGCGACTGATTGCTGAATGGCGGATATTCGCCAATCCCGTATTCACCGAGTATAAAACCTCCTGCATCCTTCGCATAAACGACCATATACCCTACGATAAGCTGATTTTTCTTGAGCAATACGAGCCAGCTGTGCGTTCCGGGTCCAAGCGGCGCAGTGCTAATCCAAGAGCCACGCCAATCCTTAAATGTTTCATCCCCGGAGCTAGACAACTCGTCCATCCATACTTTTGCTTGCTCTTTGAGCGTTATTGCCTGTTCGCCAGGTTGGTGCGTCACGGTATAAGCGGGCGTAAATTCTTGGGCGGAAGCTCCGCTCGAGAGACTGAGCATAACAGCAAGCATCGTTGCCGCTGTCGCGATTTTCCAGCTATTGCGCATCATTATCACCTCTGTTGTTCATTGTAGCGGACAAGCTCGAAGAAGACTGTTGCAACCTGTCGTTCAATATCGGGAGAGGAACCGCTTCTTTTGCCGCAATGAAACGATTCCCGTCAGATCCGTATCAATCAATGCCCTCCAGATGGAAAATGCCGCAGTTAATGGCGGATGCCGTCACTCTAGGCTCATATTGCCACTTAATCTCCGCTTGCCGCTGCGAGAATTGTTCCTGAATGGCAGATAAATTCTCTGGCAACGCATTTGCGATCAACGGCTCATAGTAGGAGTTAATTCGACGCAGCTCTTCTTGCAATCTTGCCGAAGCATCTTCGGCCCATCTGTAATCATATGACTTCAATTTGCGCTCCAATGCTTGCTCGATTAATGACAGCGCTTTGTTATAAGAGATCCCATTCCTCGCGAGGTGTATGTTGGCAGGCAGCCGCGGTGTCAGCTTCAACAATTGCAGCTGATCGTGGAAACCTTCTACGATATGACCGGTAACCAGCGATACGCCGAAGCTATGAATTTCATCTCGCTTACGATCACATGTCAGCTCAACGCGCAAATTGACGCCTAACCATGCGGTGTACGGGGTGGAGCTATAAGGATTGCCTCCGCGTTTGTCCGGATCTTGAAATAGATAGACATAGCTGCCCTTGCTTAGCGTTGCCCCAAACAAAACATCCAGCTTGCGAGATCCGAAATATAGGTCCTCGCGTGGTACGCGTGCCGGTGCGGCGATGCTGGAATTAATGAAACCAAATGATCGGGCTAGTGCAGCGTCTGCGGAAGAAGCCATGGGATCACTAGCAGTGGAGGCAGCTGACGTTGGCTCGGGTTTGGCGATCATCGCCTCATACTTGGGTTTGTCCGTGACAAACAAGAAGGTCATCGTTTCGGGTTCTGAACCTATCCGGTCGACAAAGCTCCAATAATAGGGGCGGTTCGTCAGCTCGCGGTCTGCCGCAGGTGAGAGCTTAACCATATAATGCGCATTCGACTTCTCTAATACCGAACAGCCTGTTGCGTCCAGGAACCGACCTACAAATTTGTGTATCTGCTTTTCGTTCACTGTTTAACCTCCACGCTCTGACCTAACCGATCCAGCTTCACAAGCAGATCAGGGCTCTTGGTCGGCTCATGATCCGAACGAAGCTGGCTGATGGAGCTGCCAAGCTGATCAAGCTGCTGCTTCAGCTCTTGCTCGTCGGTTGCTTCTAACATCGCCTTCGCTAATCGCTTCTCAATAGTTTCGCCGCCGTCCATTTTCTCCAGGATATGATCCAGCTCGCCAATAACAAGCTCGAACAGGTTGATCTTCTCGTGGAGAAGTCCGACGATATGCTCTTCGATCGTACCTAGTGTACACAGATTATAGATTCGGACATCCTCTTTCTGACCAAGACGATGCACGCGGCCGATCCGCTGCTCGACGCGCATCGGATTCCAGGGAAGGTCAAAATTAATCATGTTGCGGCAGAACTGCAGATTGATGCCTTCACCGCCGGCTTCCGTTGCGATCATCACTTGCGCGCGCCCACGGAACAGGTCCATCATCCAGTCCTTCTTGCCACGATTCATGCCGCCTCTGTAGGGGACAGCGATCATCTCTTTGGATCGGAAGAACTGCAGCAAATACTCTTGCGTTGCCCGATATTCTGTGAAGATGATTACCTTCTCATTCATCTCTTGGACGAGCTCCATCGCTTTTTCCGCTTTCGTATTGGCTTTGATTCCTTTGATCTTCTCGACGAGCCCCCAAATTCTAGGTCGCACTGGAGAATCCTCTTCCGTTTTCTTGAATAGGTTAATTAACGTTAGGAACACAGCGTCACGGCTGCTGCATACTTCGCGCTGCAAGGTGACAAGCGATAGCATACTGGACAGATCACCGCCGCTTTCGTTGTATCGTTCCTTGACGAAGCCCGTAACGGCATCATAAAGAGCTTTCTCGTCTTCGGAGAGCGACAATGGGATATTTTTGACATGACGTTTGGTGAAATGGATGCCGCCGTCGCCGCGCCGGTTACGAATCATAACGCTAGAGAGCGCCTCTTGCAGCTGATCCTCGTTTTTGGGCAATCGTTTGTCGACGACAAAGTTGGCAGCAAACTCGCTTTGACCGCCTAGCTGACCGGGCTTGAGTAATGTAATCAGGTTATATAATTCATCCAGATCATTTTGGATAGGCGTCGCGGTTAGAAGCAGGCAATACTTCTTGCGGAGAAGATTGGCGAACTGATAGTTCGTCGTTTTTTTGTTTTTGAGCTTATGAGCCTCATCGATGATGATGAGATCGTAATCGGTGCCTAACACCTTCTCGCGATGGGGCTCGCGCTTGGCCGTATCGATGGAAGCAACCACAACATCGTATCCCCAAGTATGCTCTCTCTTCTGAGCGACTGCGGAAATTCCGAATTTTTGATTGAGCTCCCGCACCCATTGCAATACTAAGGAAGCGGGAACTAAGATGAGCGCCCGTTTCACGAGTCCGCGGACCATATATTCTTTGAGGACGAGTCCAGCCTCAATTGTTTTGCCGAGGCCAACCTCATCCGCGAGAATTGCCCGCCCGCCCATCTCATGGAGCACTTTGCCAGCCGTTCCGATCTGATGAGGCAGCGGCTCAAAGTCTGGCAGCGTACGCAGACATTGCAACTCTTCGAAGCTTTCGACGCGTTTCGCTTGTTCGGCTTCCATTGCGAGTTGGTACAACGTCCAGTCATCCCACTGTCCGCCTCGGGATACGCGGTGCTGGAGCTCTTCGAACCAGGAACGGTCAAATTGCAGATCGACCAACGGGTGCAGTTTCCGTGTTGCAGTGCCCTCGCCGCTGGCCGTCGCTCCTGCCGCTGAAGGTTTGAATGATGACGATATTTGATCGGTCATAGGAAGCTCCTCTTCTTCGAAATAGAAAGTTTGTCATTAGTATGACCTAGTTGGCCCATAATCATAAGAGAAGCTGGAAAATGTAGTGAATGACTATATATTGTGTGTTAAAATGAAAAACAAATACTATATATAGTGAACACGTTGTTGGGTACAAGCTAGGTAAGGATATCTCGTTCAAATCCGCGGCAAGGGAGAGGATATCAGATGGCCAAGAAACTTGATGGACTGAGTGAAAAAATCTTCTTAGATCGTTATGCGAGAAAATGTCCGGACGGCCAATCGTGTAAAGCAGGGGACACCGTACTTGTCCTTGTGAAGGATGATCCCAAATTTCCTTCTAAGGAAGTAGGCGAAGTGATTCAGCGCGACGGGCAAAATGTTGTGATCCGCTT
This sequence comes from Paenibacillus sp. strain BS8-2, assembly GCF_054483835.1. Taxonomy (NCBI): domain Bacteria; kingdom Bacillati; phylum Bacillota; class Bacilli; order Caryophanales; family Paenibacillaceae; genus Paenibacillus; species Paenibacillus sp. strain BS8-2. The sequence continues at coordinate 5,269,742 of NZ_CM137010.1, read as the reverse complement.
ACTAAGCGGCGATGTGATGACATCAACAGTCGAAAAGATCATTTTACCTCTGGAACGGACGCCTGCCGAGATGTGGGAGCGGCTAGCAGAGTCGATTGCATCTGCCGAATCCTTGCCCGCGAAACGTTCGGAGTGGGTGGGGCGCTTCCGAGTGATGCTGGACGACTGGAAACTTGTTCCGGGCGGCAGGATTATGGCAGGAGCCGGCGCAAGTGATGAGCTGACGTTATTTAATTGCTATGTCGTGCCATCGCCCAAGGACAGTCGCGGCGGCATTATCCACACACTTGCGGATATGACGGAAATTATGGCTCGTGGGGGCGGCGTCGGGATGAATTTGTCGACGCTTCGACCTCGGCGAGCCATAGTCGCCGGTGTGAATGGGTCTTCTAGCGGTGCCGTCTCTTGGGGAGGCTTGTTCAGTTATACGACAGGGCTGATTGAGCAAGGTGGATCGCGACGAGGCGCGCTTATGCTGATGTTGAATGATTGGCATCCCGACCTCATGGAGTTTATTAAGGTCAAAGAAAACATGGGTGAAGTGTCGAACGCCAATTTATCGATATGCGTCAGCGACGATTTTATGGATGCGGTGAAACGGGATCTGGACTGGGAGCTCGTGTTCCCGGATACGAAAGCGGAAGGTTACGACGAGTTATGGGATGGGGATTTGGCGAAGTGGCGGAGTCTGGGCAAGGAGGTCAAAACCTACCGACGACTTCCTGCCCGCGATATCTGGCACACGATTATCGAATCGGCGTGGAGATCGGCGGAGCCTGGCGTCGTATTTATGGAACGGTACAATAAACAATCCAACAGCTGGTACTTCAACCCGATCACGTCAACCAATCCATGTGGCGAGCAAGGGTTGCCTGACTGGGGCGTCTGTAACTTGTCCGCAATCAATTTGTCCAAATTTTACGATGACGCAAGTCATGATGTGAACTGGGAGGAGCTAGGAGAGGTGATACGCTCCGCTGTTCGATTCCTGGACAATGTCATTGATGCAACGCCGTACCACTTTGAGGAAAATGAACGAAACCAAAAGTTAGAGCGGCGTATTGGTCTTGGGACAATGGGGCTGGCGGAGCTAATGATAAAGCTCGGTATCCGGTATGGCAGCGAAGCGTCGATTGGATTCGTGGATCGGCTGTTCGGTTACATTGCGAAGGAAGCGTATTTGGCTTCCTCGCGACTGGCAGCCGAAAAAGGCTCCTTTCCGGCCTTTGATACGGAGCTTTATTTGCAAAGCGGCTTCATGAAGGAGCTTGTTTCAGCGTTTCCTGAGGTGGCGGATGCGATTCGCAAACAAGGGATGCGCAATGTTACGGTGCTGACTCAGGCCCCGACGGGAAGTACAGGAACGATGGTCGGAACTTCTACAGGGATCGAACCGTATTTCGCCTTCGAATATTATCGTCAAAGCAGGCTGGGGTACGACAAGCAGCTTGTGCCGATCGCGCAAGAGTGGCAGGATCACAACCCGGGCAGCGAACTTCCCGATTATTTCGTAACGGCGATGAGCCTGTCTGCAGAGGATCATATCCGAATACAAGCCGCTATTCAGCGTTGGGTGGACAGCTCCATCTCCAAGACGGCAAACTGTCCGGCAGACTTCACAATCGAAGAAACGAAACGGTTGTATGAGCTAGCCTACGAGCTGGGATGCAAAGGAGTCACTATCTACCGTGACGGTAGTCGAGACGTGCAGGTGTTGTCGGCAAGCAAGAAGGATTTAGGGGAGGAATCGGCGACGGGCACGGATGCAGCGACGGATAAAGCGATAAAAGCCGATCGTGTAGAATCAGACAAATCGTACAAACGTCGCCCAGCCGTGCTGCGCGGAGCCACCTATAAGATCAACACGCCGTTCGGCATGGCTTATATTACGATTAATGACTTAGGTGGATTACCGGCGGAAATTTTCCTGAATGTAGGTAAGGCTGGCTCTGATGTGTTCGCGATGGCAGAAGCGCTTGGCAGGGTGTGCTCGCTCTTCCTCCGTTACGGCGATCATGGGGACAAGGCCAAGCTTCTTATCAAGCATCTGCAGGGGATCGGCGGGACTGGCGCAATCGGATTCGGCTCCAATCGCGTAGAATCGATTGCCGATGCCGTTGCAAAAGCACTCGATACACATATCAACGGTGAAATCGAGCAGCTTGATGCACAGCCGGACGATTCACATGCCTCGCTGGATCTATGTCCATCCTGCGGCTCTGCTGCCCTTGTCAATCTCGAAGGCTGCAAACAATGTTCGATTTGCGGATTTAGTAAGTGTAATTGAGTGTGGGGAACGCGGTGAGTCAGAATATCAGACACATGTCCCTATACCAAATCAGACCAAAAGCTCTCTGCAACCTGGGATTGATTGTTAATCCAATATTTTTCATACAGGCTATAGTACTTTCTTGAGCAGATGTTTATTCGGTGGACATTGATTATGTCTATTTAGATGGAAGGGTTCAGCCCCCATATCATATTGGGGTTGGCTATACCTCAGAGCATAGAGAAACCCAGCGTTTTTTCAAAACGTCGGGTTTCTTTATTTCGTTAATCACAAAAAAACCTCTCCAAATGATAGAAATATGAGAAAGATAAAAACTCCCACTCTGGATTCTAGCGATTTGTACTGTGACATATAGTAGTAACAACGCTAGAGTGAACTGGGGGTTGTTACGATGATGTACAAGCTGCGCGAATGGCTCGTGTCCGGCACTTTTTTTTCTGTTATTTGTTTGTTTTCGACGATAGTCAGCGTGGGATGGGGGCTGGCCGCCAACACTCAACCGACTACATATGCGGCAGTCGAAGAGATCCCGTCGCCGTCTGACAACTGGTTTCTGCATGCTGCTGCTAAGACAGAGCTGGCGGCTCTCGGCGGTCTGCAAGCTCTTCCGTCATGGGACAAGCTCAATCATCTATACGGTTTATCTTCGACAAGCGTCATCAATTCGACAGATATCTTGTTGGCTGCTGCTGACGATCAGAACATCGCAACGGACAAGCCGCTTACAGACAAAGATACGCAATCAACGACTTCGACGGAGGCAACCGTCCCTGTCAAAGCAACAACTGAGCAGCCGGCACAAGCTGCGAATACGCAAAAAGTCGATAAACCTGTTCAGGTTGCAAGCGCAGCCCCAACTTTCCTCATCTATCATACACATAACCGCGAATCCTATTACCCCGAGCTCAAAGCAGGAGCCAAGGATGCCAGCTCCAAGACGGTTAATGTCACACAAGTCGGCAAGCGGCTCGCTGCTAGCTTGGAGAAGCTTGGTCTGCCTTCCATCCACCAAACGACGGATTACCCCACTACGGTTACGAAATTCAACTATGCCTATTCCTACAAATATTCGAAACAGACGGTCGTTGAGGCCTTAAAGGATCATAAAGAATTGACGTATCTCTTTGACATTCATCGTGACTCGCAGAAACGGAATAAGACAACAATCGAGATCAACGGCAAGGCTTATGCCAAAATATTATTTGTTATTGGTGAACGAAATCCAAATTGGAAAGAAAACAAAGCATTTGCGCTTAAGCTTCATGAGGCGTTAAACGCAAAGTATCCCGGCATATCTCGTGGCGTTTTGTCCAAGGGGCCTGGGACGGGCAATGCGGAGTATAACCAATCGCTTTCGCCTGGCAGCCTCGTGATCGAGATGGGTGGCGTCGACAATACGCTCGAAGAAAGTTATCGTACAGCCGACGCGCTTGCTGCGGTAATGAAAGAGCTGGTAGTTTAGATATCCACTGGTCCGCTAGGAGTCTCCGCGCAGCAATCCCGTATTCTGGATGACCGTATTGACTTCAACTTCGTACTCTAGCTTGGGCAAATAATCTTGACGCCATCGTTGAAGCTGGTCACGATCCAGGTCTCCGCGGAAGTATTGACCGGCGGCCATGATATCGGCACCTGCTGCCTTCATCTTTCTCATGACGCGGTCGTACCTTGCCCGGAGCAGCTTGTCCACTTCTTCCTTGATTAGCTGCGGACTTGGATTGCCTTTGGTCTCGAGCAGCGTTACTCTTAATCGAATCTTTGATTGGAGATACGGAATTCCGTCCCGTATGCGATGATGATGGAAGTTGATACTGCAAATAATTTCGACGGTTACGTTTTCCATCACTTCGATTTTGCCCATTGCACTGCTGCCGGAGAAGGCACTTACGAGCAGTGTTTCTCCTTTCGTGAGTTTGCCTACCATTCGGCCGTTGCGAATAATGGCGGAGCCGTTGCTCTTGATGACTGTTCCGGTTCCTGAGTGTACAATGGGCATCGCGATATCATGTGTAAACGATCGCATGCTTCTATAGATTTCCCAAATATGGGTACTGGCGACTTGGGGATTCCAGCCAGCTTCTTTCTCGAAGAAGCTGAGTAGAACGGTGCCGTTGTTTTGGGTATATGAGTCAATGTTATGGAAGAACGATTCGAGAGGTTCATCGCAGATCGCAACCATCACCTTACTGGAAATATCGTGTGAGCGCATAAACGATTCGACCGCATCGCCAAGTCCTTCTTGAGCGAATTTATCCTCGAATAGAATGAGTTTGAGATGCAGCAGATCGATCTGACTCTCCATATTGGTGCTGATCTGATCGACCACTGCGCTTATCGTAGAGCCTTGACCTTTGATGACACGCAGGCTGGCGTTTGTATTGCTAGGCTCGGGCACTTGCAGGATGACTTGATATTGGTCACCGTTCTTGGCTATCCCCATAACGATTGGCAATGAGCGATGATTGATGTCCTTATTGTCCCAGCAGCCTCCGATTGGCATGGTAAGCACGATCACAAGGAAAGCAATCAGTATACGTTTGTTATTCATTTGACGCATGCCGGATGCCCCCCTTCCGGTGATGAAGGATCCCTAGCACAAGCGTGCCGGCGGGAATGACCAGCATGATATAGAGTCTCAGCAGCGTATTCCACCACAATAACTGCTGCAGATGATCCCAATCCGTAATATACGAGCATGCGATATATACAAGGAGACAAAGGACGGCTGCTATGATCAGTGAGCTAACTTTCATCATTCGCTGCACCATATAGATAGCGTTCCATAAGATCACAGATAGATAGAGCAATATTAAAGCAATCATGCTAAGCGTAAAGAACAGAGAGGCTCGCTCGAACATTAGCCAATTCACCTCTACGATGTCCGTCACCATAATAAAAGGGAAGAGGAAGGTGGAGGCTGAGCTATGTCCGAACGTTAATAGTGGCACATATACGGCGATTAACATCAAAGGAAACAACAGTAAACTGGCGTATCGAATTTTGCGCTGGTCAAAGGTGATCGTTGGCTGAATGAAACCAAGAAATAGGAAGCAGCCGCCCGATACAATTAAACTCATAAGGAACTGGCGATTAAACAGGAATGACCAGCTAAATGCGGTATTGTCGTAGAGAGGCACTAGATAATGCCAATCAACATGCTGGAACGATGATACAAGGACAAACAGCAGTGGGGGCACGCATAAGAGAAGCAACAGTACGCCTGTTCGGAATATCGCACCAATACCTTGTATGGCAAGATAAGTCGAGACGACAAGGATTAGAATCATAATTGCCCAGAGCGGTGTGCTGGACAGAAACATTAACGAGATAATTTCGCTATAGGCCCGTGTAGAAATGATAGCAACAACAATCAAGTACAAGAAAACGGGCGTCATAATGAGTAGGGTTGCCCATTTGCTCCACCTCATAAAGATATCAATGACATTGCTTTTCTCGAAGCGCCCGAGTCCCCACATATAGCTCCATACGACAGCGATATGGAGGATAAAACAAGCGAAGACAGCAATCCAGTGTCCGCTTTCCATCGCCACAAGAAGGTTGCTCGGATACAAAAAGAAGATAACGCCAATATGAATCAGTACATATAAGACGGCGACTTGACCCGACTTAACCATTCTGCTCACTCCTCGGTTTCATCAAATGGACGTAAGGGATGCCAAATGAAGAGATACTCGCCATATAGGCGCATATAAGAAATAAACCTGCAAGCAAGCCGATAACGCCATAAATGGCAGACAGCACGACGAGCAAATATTTGAACATCCGAATCGTGATCGAGTTGTGGAATCCAACAACAACTGACGCCGCAATCGTCGTCGCGGCAAGGATGATAATCAACAAATTGCTGACCAGCTTCGCGCTGACTACAGCTTGTCCGAGGATTATGGCGCCTACCATGGTAAGTGTCGGACCGATACTTTTGGGCAGTCGTATACTGGCTTCGAGAATAAGCTCTAATATGACCAGCAGCAGCAACGTCTCTACGAGAGACGGGTATGGAACATCGAGTCGACTCTTGGCGATGGACAAAGCTAATTCTATGCGCAGCACATCGGGATTAACTGAGACAAGTGCAACATATAAGCCAGGAATGAGGATGTTGATTAAAACACCGATGATACGCAAGACACGAATCAGGTACATAAAGATTACTGGAAAACTACGGTCATTCTCTATGGCAAACATGTCCCAGATCAAGCTCGGCAGAATGATGGCAAACGGCATACGATCGAGAAATAATACGACTTTTCCTTTGCGCAGCGCTGTCTCCGCTTCTTGAGGCAGCTCGGATGTATTAAATTTCGTGATGAGAGACCATTTGGAGAAGCCAAGCGCTAGAGACAGCTCCTGCAAATTACGGATATCCATCGTTTTGTTCTGTTCGATCATCGCCATGACGTTGTCTAACAAACTCCGATCAACCACATCGCCGCAGCACATCAAGATGAGCCGCTTCTGTTGCGTGGTGCCCAGCAGGAAGGAGTTGACCTGGAGATGCTCAGAAGCAAGCTGTCTCCGCGTTAGTCCGATATTGGTATCCATATCCTCGGTGTAAGCGCTGGATGGACCGCGCAGCACGTTTTCGGTCAAAGGTGTTTCGATACTCCGTGACAATACTCGGTTGACCGGGGTTAGTATGACGATCGTTTCTGCTAGCACGAATTTTAAGATGAGATCTCCGCGCAGAATCGACGAAAACAGCTTTTCTTCGGTTGGTTCATGCTCGATGTTACCTAAGTTAGTCATGATGGTGTTCATATCGAGATCCATCCTGCGATCATGATGAACTTGATTCTGAATATGGGTAAGTGTGGCGGTAAAGTCGAGGAGGGACGAAAGTCCAAGGATCTCTATCTCCAGATCGGCAAAGGTCAAGTATTGATGCCGCATATCTACGTTCATGCCTATTTTTTGCTTTAAATTTCGCAGATTCATCAGTAGAGGCACCTCACGTTCGGTTTTCTTCCATTATTTCCATTGATGCAGGACGGTCATACTGTCATAACATAAAATAACGGTGATAACATGTTCCTAAGATTATCATGACCGAAAAGAAGAAAACCGACCGGTCCAGTGGTGCTTGGACGGTCGGTTTTTGTTCGATTATAAGAATGTATATGCAAATACCATCACACGCTAGAAGATCCGATTCTTCCAGCCGTTAAGCTTCGCAAAGGCCTCTGCAAAATAATAGTCGCCATAGATTAGCGATACGTTCACATTCACATTGGCAGGTTTATGACCGGTACCTTCGCGGAGAATTGCCTCACGCTCCGGTATATCCCAATTTGCATAGTTTTCGCTTAATGCATACAGGATGCGCTCCGCAGCCGCAGCATAGATGCGCTGTTCGACAGCGGGCACCAAATCCGCAAGCTCGAGTAATCCAGAAGCGGCAATTGCACCTGCTGACGTATCGCGAGGCTCTTGCTCGATATTGTCAACACGGAAGTCCCAGTGGGGTACATGATCATCCGGCAAAGAGGCAATAAAGTAATGAGCGACACGTTTCGCCGCCATCAAATATCGTTCCTCTCCTGTACAGCGGTAGGCGATCGAGAGCCCATATAATGCCCAAGCATTACCGCGGCTCCAAGACGATGTGCTGGACAAGCCTTGTCCGCCTAACGCCTCGATAAACTCGCCCGTTTCTGCATCGAACGATAAAATATGGCAGACAGAGCCGTCCTCTCGAATGGCGTGTTTCAGGAATGTATCCGCATGCCGAATCGCGATATGTTTGAAACGAGGATCGCCGGTTGTGCGGCTAGCCCAGAACAAGAGAGGGATATTCATCATGCAGTCTACAATCGCCCAGCCGACCGCCTGTTCTACATTCCATGCGCGAATGAATCCGCCTTCGACATTGAAGCGGCCTGCCAGATATTGCGCTGCGGCCAAACCAATCCGTAAGCCTTCTTGATCGCCTGTCCGCTCGTATTTAAATACTGCCGTAGGCAGGAATTGAAAGCCTACGTCATGATGAAGCCCAATCGGGAGTTCTTTGAAACAAAGTTCCAGCTGTGCATCCCAGTTCCAAGCGGCATCCTTAAAGCTCTCTTTGCCCGTTACGTCATGCATGAGCCATAATAACCCCGGCCAGAAGCCGGATGTCCACCAGCTGTGACGCATATCGTCATAGATCCCGTCTTCATTCGCGACATGAGGGGATTTGCTTCCTATTTGCCCGATCATCGCTTCGACTTTGTCTGTGATACGAAGCATTATTTTTTGTTTATCATTTGCGTCCATCATTTACGCCAAGCCTCCCTGTTCATCCTTGTCATATGTGGGTATCTGCTCTCATTATAGCTTCTGACAAGGACGGGAAGTTGTTGTACAATGAATGAAAATGTTGTTCAATTGACATAACAGCGTGTACATAACGGAGGGAAGAGATGAAGGATTCGTTCTACCTGGCATTGAATCCGCAAAACAAATCATATCTGTGGTCACATCGGACGTTAACAGAGCAGCCATTCGATGGTTATTATCATTGGCATTGGGGGTTCGAGATGCTTTATGTGCATCAGGGGAACGGGCAAGTGATCGTCAATCAGAAATCATATGAGCTGCAGGCTGGGATGCTGTTCTACTTCCTGCCTAACCAATTGCACAGGTTAAACTTTGATATTAGGCACGGCCAGCCATACGAACGAAGTGTATTTCATTTCGAGCCAGCTGTGATGGACAGTTTTTTGGGAGCCTTCCCTTTAATGAAGGATCGGCTTCTAAGGATGAGAAAAGGTCTGTTTGAGCAAAGATTAGATTTGCTTAAGTACCGGGATGAAGTGGAGGCGGCGGTGGATGGCTTCCAGGATAGTCGGAATGCAGGAAACGGAGGGAGCGATGAACATGCGGCATTATTCCTGCTTCAGCTGTTATCCGTCATCCAACGTGTGACACCTGTAGAAGATAAAGGGCAGCTGCAGCCGATCAGACATGCCGATCGGATTATGGCATGGGTAGAACAACATTACGACGAGCCCTTCGAATTAGACAAACTTGCGGCCGAAATGCATCTGAACGGCTCATATGTTTCAAGACTATTCAGACAAGAAACAGGGAGCAGTATTACTGGTTATTTGGCCGCGCGTCGGATCCAGCAGGCATGCTCCTTGCTCCGCTCTTCGCAAATGTCGGTCGAGCAAGTCGGAGAGCGAGTAGGACTGCCGAATGTATCGTATTTCATCCAACTGTTTAAGCGAATGATGGGGACATCGCCACACCAGTACAGACTTAAGTTATAGAGACTGCACAGGTTTAGCTTTTGCGCTTGAGCTTGAAGTGAACGACAGCGCTATAGTGCGGCTTCTCCGTCCGAGGATTGAAGATCACCTGGTGAGAAACGGCATGCACATCGAGCATAAGCGCTTTGTTAATATCGATTGCTTGCTCAATAAGCGTCTCCAGCGTGTTTAGATCCTTTGCTTCGTAGAATTCGATTTTGGTATCCAATAGATCCAGCTTGAAATCCAATGCAATGTCCTCCTTGTTTGTTGAAATGTGAACGGTTGTAGAACTCTATTCTAACCGATCGTCATTCGGTATCCAACACAATTCAAATTATGATACGATAGGGTGGATGAGAAGGGAGGGTTGGCTCTTGGGCAACGTGCCTGCTTCTGTATGGATCTTTTCTGTAATTATTATCGCGCTAGTCACATGGGTTACTTTATGGGTGACCAAAAAAGCCTATTCAAAAAAATGGGATGATGCAGATCAATAGAATCATCCATCGAGACCAAAGCCAGCCGAACCCGGTTGGCTTTTTTGATATCACTAGATAGCACAAAAAAACCTTCCACATTAAATGTACAAGGTTTTAAATAAATGTATGATTGAAATTGGTCGTAAGGTGCTCTACCAAGCTGTAATATGTCCCAGGGAAAAGATGGTGCCGTCGAGAGGACTTGAACCCCCAACCTACTGATTACAAGTCAGTTGCTCTACCAGTTGAGCTACAACGGCACATTTTCAATTATTGCTTCATGCTTGGCACAAGACATATTATTGCACAATATTGATTTTCAATGCAAGCGATTTTTTGAAGTTATAATATTCAGATAATATCTGGCGAAAAGCGTGGTTTCGTTAGGCAGGAAACCACGTTTCCGCAAGCTTGCGAACACCCTCCACGATCCGTTTCTCATCCATCGCACCGAACCCAAGCATAAGGTATTGTCTGGCTGCTTCGTCAGGTTCGTTCCAATGTTTGATTGCCGGAAAGAGAAGGCAGCCGTTCAGCTGTGCGAGGTGGATCAGCTCTTCCGAGCTTCGTCCAGGTACGCGTAATAAGATATGCATGCCTGAGCTGTCCCCCACGATATGTACCTGATCCCCCATCAACAACTGGATGGAATCGATAAGCGCCTTGTATCTGGCATGATAAACGCGCTTCATCCGCCTGATATGGCGGCCATAGTGCCCTTGCTTCATAAAGATCCATACGGCCTGCTGAATCAATGGTGAGACCGAGCAGCTATAGGAAGCCAGTTTATCCTGCATCAAGGGGATAAAGCTGCGTGGCATGATGACGTAGCTTAGACGCACGCTAGGAAGAAAAGCTTTGGATAATGTGCCTAGATAGATCACGCGATCGTCACCATCCAATGCTTTCAACGACGGGATAGGGCGGCTGCCGTAGCGGAATTCGCTGTCGTAATCATCCTCGATAACAAGCGCTGCATGAGCTGCCGCCCACTGGAGCAGACGAAGGCGCTTCTCAATGGACATAACCATCCCAAGCGGGAATTGATGCGATGGGGTGACATAGGCGATCGCCGCATCGGATTCTTCAAGCATGTTTATGTCGATGCCGTCGGCAGCAACCGGGATGTTCTTTATCAGGCAATCCATGTTTTGCAGAACCGCTCTTACGCCATGATAGCCAGGTTCCTCCATTGCAAAGGGCAATTGGCGCAAATCCATGACTTGCAGCAGTAAGGAAATCGCGTATTGGGTACCAGCGGTAATAAAGATTTGATCGGCGGAACACGTAATACCACGAGCTTGATAGACGTAATCGGCCAGCTCCTCCCGCAGTCCAAGATGTCCAAGCCGGTCGCCATAACCGAGGATATCGTATGGAGAATCAGGGGCTGTTTCATTGATTGCACCAGCTAGACAGGACTTCCATAGGTCGAGTGGGAAGCGGTCAAATGCGATATCCCCGTATCGGAACACGTAATCAGGTGAGGGGTAGTGGTGACTGTTTGGCGCAACTTGCTCATTGGATCCGACTATTGGTAAACATGCCGACTTGGTTATTTTCCCCGCCGTAGCGCCCCATAGCTGTTCAATCGGCTGAATAAGGTAACCGCCGCGCTCTCGGCTATCCACGTACCCTTCGGCGAGCAATTGGCTATAGGCGGCTTCAACGGTATTCTTGCTAAGGGCTAGATGCTGGGCAAGGGAGCGAATAGCGGGCAATTTGGCGCCGCTCGGGAGCTTGCCGCTCTCTATGCTTTCGCGGATATAACGATAGAGCTGAGTGTATAACGGCGTACCTGATCCCTTATCGAATTGCGGAGTAATGGATATAATCATCAACTGTCCCCCTGATAAAATATATTTCTGTCACTTTTCGCCATGACAACAAACGATTATAGTGACCTTAACATATTTAATATTCCATTGAAAAGGGGAGATCGCCATGTTTGCGGTACGATTACAGAAACGATTGTGTACAGATCAGAATAAGATTGAGCAGTTCATCAAACAGGGGGAGACCGGTTATTTGGGTCTATCTGATGGAGGGGCGCCATATGTGGTGCCGCTGAACTATGTATGGCTGGATGGCTGCTTATATTTTCACGGAGCGACCGAAGGGCGCAAGATGGCGATCATTAGCCGTCATGCAGAGGCTTGTGTGACGATTAGCGAGTCATTAGGGACAATACCGCATCCCGTTCCGGCCAAGACGGATACGGCGTATATGAGCGTGATGGCATTCGGCCGGATTGAGCTCGTATCAGGGCTGCAGGAGGCGACAGAAGCGATGCAGGCGATGCTCGATAAATATGCGCCAGGTTATTATCAGGAGCGGCTCTCGAGCACACATGTTGAACGATATGTGTCTTCCATGGGGAGCAAGACGGCTGTGTTCAAGCTAATCATTAGTCAGTTGACGGCCAAAGAAAATGAGCAGGCGATATCTATGGCATAAAGAAGGGCAGTTTCCGGTTTAATAACCGAAAACTGCCCTTTGTTTGTTAGGCCGACTCGCCTTCCAGCTCCGCTTGCTCGATTTGCATTTCGATTTTGCGGATCCGGTTTTTGCTTGTTTCGCGAATAATAAACTTCAGATTTTCGTGCATGTATTCTTTGCCCGGCTTAGGATCATGCAGCTTGCTGTACAACCAGCCGCCGATCGTATCAACGTCTTCTTCGTCAAAGTGTTTGCCTGCCAGCGCCTCAAGTTCGTCCAGCAGTACTTTGCCGTCAAGCAGGTAACAATTGTCCGCCAACTGCTCAATTTCTTTCCGTTCGTCGGCATCAAATTCATCGCGAATTTCACCGACAATTTCTTCAAGGATATCTTCGATCGTTATCAGACCTGAAGTTCCGCCGTATTCGTCCACCAGAATGGCGATATGAACACGTTCCTGCTGCATACGTTTGAGAAGCATCTTAACAGGTGTTACTTCAGATACACTAAGTACCGGATGAACGAGCTTCTTGAACTCGAATGCTTTGTTTTCTTCGTAGGAGAGGAACAATTGCTTCGTATTAATCATGCCCACAATGTTATCTTTGCTCTCTAGCGCAACAGGGAATCTGGTATATTGTTCCTTTCGGATAATCGCGAGATTGTCCGCCAGGCTATTGTTTGTGTATAAGCAGATCATATCCGTACGAGGCACCATAATTTCTTTGGCGAGCAGCTCGTCGAAAGCGAAGATACGGCTGACATATCCGTATTCTGTGTTGTTGATCATGCCGCTTTGATAACTTTCGTTCAAGATGATCTGGATTTCTTCTTCGGTGTGTGCTTCCTCATGCTCCTTCATCGGCTTAAGTCCGAACATACGTACAAGCGCATTAGCGGAGCCGTTGAGCAGCCAAATGAATGGGAACATTAATCTGTAGAAGAAGATAATCGGCTTGGCTGTCAGGAAGGTGAGGAACTCAGCCTTCTGGATGGCCCACGATTTCGGCGCAAGCTCGCCGACAACGACATGAATAAAAGTGATGACGATAAAGGCGATACCAATAGAAAGTGCATGGCTTACAGTTTCGCTTAAATCAGCGCCTTCAAATAAGGGTAATAAAATTTTCTCTACTGTCGGTTCGCCAAGGAAACCAAGGCCCAGGGCTGTAATCGTAATCCCCAACTGACAGGCGGATAAGTAGGCATCCAGATTGCTCGTTACTTTCTGAACGGCAAGCGCATTTTTCCTTCCTTCCAGCACCAGCTGATCAATTCGGCTTGAACGTACCTTTACGATGGCGAACTCGGTCGCCACGAAGAACGCGGTCAAGAAGATAAGTAAAGCAATCATGAATAAATTAAGTCCTATATCACTATCCATTCTCGTGTCTCACTACCCTTGTCTTTTATTTTTTTTGGGGCATCAATCTATTGTTCTATTTACTTATGAATTACTATAACGAATCATGACTCCCGCTGACAACTTGCGAAAGGGACGTATTTCGCCTTATGCGTTCATTTTGGCCGATTATCTATGCTGAAAATACCATTCTCGTTGATTTTCTAACCTTTACAAGGTCGTTTCACAGCCGTAAGATGAGTTCATATGAACTCCAATCGGGAATAGAAGGAGGGGAATGCATGCAACATTTCTCGCTTACGCGTGCCGAAGCCGGTCATTTGCTCCTGGCACTCGAGTACGAAGAGGCGGACAGGCTGTCCGATATCATGCAGCGTGCTTGGGCTGCGCGTTGTCAAACAAAGCGCTCAGGAGAGCATCTTGTATTGTCTGAGCCGCTTCCACCTATTGCGATGAAGCTAATGAAAAGTGCAGGGCGTAAGGGACTCTCCCTTCACGAAATAGCTGAACTCGGACAATTAATCGAATTCGCAAGTCCATCCGCGACTTCCATGCAGAATTGGGTCAAACGCGACTTCAAGTCCTTTTTTGTGTGCCCGCAAGCAGGCAAAAAATATTCGCCGGGACAAGCGGCCCTTTTATATATGATAGATGACCTGAAGTCCAGTTTAGACTTCGATTCGCTGCGCAGTTTATTCACCATTCTATTCGGCAAACCTGTCGAGAGCAACGGTCGTTCGTTTAAGACAACCGGCAAACCGATTATCAGTCCGATTGCACTGTATGCTTGTTACGCTGAGCTGTATGAAGAGATCAAGACATTAGGACGAATGGGAGCCAGAAGCGGGGGACCTTTGGAAGAGGTTGTTCGGATCAAGGCGGACAAGACGGCATCGCAGCTTGCGCTTGGAACGGAGCTTGAACGAGAAGCGCTGCGCAATGTCTTGCTTGTAGCCGCCATTTCTGTTCATACGGCATACTGCCAAGCGGTAGCGCGAAGATACAGCGAGGCTACCTTATTCCTGGAATTATAAGCTAACATGATTTGAGAGGATGAAGACATCGATGTTTAAACCATTTATGAAAGCCTCCAGATTCAGGGTGCTGCCTGTTATGCTTATTCCTGTGGCGTTAGGCGCGGCAGGGGCATATGTGTGGACGGAGCAGTTCGATATCGTCCTGTTTCTGTTAACATTAGTAGGCGCGGGTGCGGCGCATCTGTTTTCTAATATGATCAATGATTTGTGGGATTACTACAACGGTACGGATGCGGCGGCGAAGGAGACCGAAGGTGCCATCTCTACAAACTCCGGATTTCTAACGGGGGGAGCTTGGAGTATCGGCAAGTTTCGAACAGTGACCTGGGCGCTGTTCCTTGTTGCTGCGGCATGCGGTATCGCATTAAGCTTCATGAGCGGCTGGCCGGTCCTCGTGCTTGGACTAGCCGGAGCGTTCATCGCCTATTTCTACGTCGCACCACCGATTAAGTTCGGATATCGGGGCAAGGGCTACAGCGAGTTCGCGATTCTGCTCGCGTTCGGGGTACTGCCGGTAACAGGCGCATATTATGTGCAGACTTCCCATCTGGATTATCGCGCACTCCTGCTATCGCTGCCAATCGGCATTCTGACAACACTGATATTGTTTAACCATCACTTCCTGCACTGGGAAGCGGATCGACAAGCTGGCAAACGGACGCTGGTGGTGGTCTGGGGCGAGAAACGTGCGTTACAATTTTCACGATTCCTGCTCGTGCTTGCTTATGTTTCGCTGATTGTATGCGTAATAGCAGGTGCCTTGCCGCTGTACGCGCTCCTGGCATTATTAACTGCCATTCCCTTGTATCTCGTATATGGCAGACTTGGCGCACATAATAAGTCTGCAGCTTATTTGCCGCTGATGGGCGCATCCATGCAAGCGACGATGCGATGCGGCGGCGTTCTGATCCTGGCTTTGATCCTGCAAGGAGCATTGCAGTAACATCAATAACAACCCGATTCAAACATACAAATGTACGCAAAAAAATTTACGCGATGAAAGAAGGCATACGAATATGGGAACAACCAAAGTGCTTGGCGATTTTCACACGATATTGAATGATGGAGAAGTATGGCGGACGGGCGGATTCCCGCTTCAGGATGGCACATTCTGGCCATATCGGGAGCCGGAGGCAGTGGTGATTGTACGTGACGGCATTCTGTATGTGCGCGCTGCGATTAGCCGATCGAACGACAAGGTGCAAATTCTCGACAATGCCAAACATATGTATTATTCGGCAGAGCCGGTTCAAGTGCCGGAGAATGGCGAGATCAGCTTTGAACTGAAAATCCGTGCGCGCACGAAGGATACAACACCAGGCGATCTCTATGATGGTTTTGTTTCACTAAATCTGCTTGACTTCACGACTGGCGGGGCGCTGGATTTTTTTGTCGGCAACGATCAATATGCTAGTGTTTATGCGGTGCTTCCGTTCCCAGGCGTCAAGGTGCCGGATACGGAAGGAACCAAATATTTTTGTATTTTCAAAGAAAACAAGGATTTTGCGCCTCGGGAGTTTAATACGTACAAGATTACGTATAACCGAAACGCGGACGAAGTTGTTTTCTACGTCAACGGCACTGAAGTACGGCGGGAGAGTCATGTACCTGTCAAGTTCAACCAATTCCTTGTTGCGCTTGGTATCATGACCGAGAAGGACTTGACGCCGGAGGGCAGCGTATCTGCACACGGTCAGACAGTTATCGCCGAATGGTCGCCGATCACGATCGAAACGAGCGAATAGTTCTAGTCGAAGGAGCGTTACGATGCTATTTGTGTTAATTGCCTTATGGAGCATAGCGGCGATTGTATGGGTATCGGAGCCGAGCTCTGCGGTTAATCGCAGACTCGGCGCGCTTGCGTTCACCGGCGGATCAGGGGCACTTGCCGCGATGATTGATTTGGAGTGGCTTCCACAGGCAACGCAGAACGGGGCGGGAATCGCGACACAACGTATTCTGTATGAATTGCAAGCGTTATCATCTTTATCCTCGTATTACGGCATACCGTATTTCTTCTTATTGTTCGCAATCGCATATAACGGCATCCGAATGAATTCGTCGCTAACTCGAACGTTGCCCCTTGTGCTATTGCTCCCGATTGTGATGTGCGTGCTGCTCACGCCATATTACACAACAGCGTATCCCATTAGCTATAAGGTTGTGGTGTGGTGGGCGGTACCATACATTCTGGCAGGCGCAGTATTGGTGCTGGCGAAGCGTGTACCTCCATCGGCGTATGCGCGCACGCACTGGATCGTCATATGCGCGACGTTACCCCCGATGTTGTTCTGTATGTGTATGAATTACATATTGCCGAGCTTTGGCATGCTTCGAATGTGGGTATATAATACTTGGCTTGTGCTGCTAGGCGCGTCGGTTTTCGTAATCGGATTGTTTACATACGGGTTTATGGGCGTTCGTGTCATGATTCAGCGCAAACGCTATGATTCCACCTTGAGGGCAGTAACATCTGGTACTGCCATGCTTAATCACGCAATCAAAAATGATGCTGGCAAGCTAAGGCTCTTCGGCGAGAAGATGAAGCGCTATGCCGTCGCAACGGAGCAGAAAGAGCTTCTACAGGACGTAGAAGCGGTGTTGTCTGCTTCTCGTCATATGGAAGAGATGGTACGGCGCGTGCATCGGCGAACGGAAGATATGGAGATCCGTCCCGAGCGTATCGAGCTAGCTGCTCTGCTTCGCGAAGGGGTAGAACAATTGAAGCCGGCTGGAGGCGCAGTCAGATTGGAGACAAATCTGGCAGAGGGATGGATCTGCAACGTCGACAAGGCGCAGCTGCTCGAAGCATTCACTAATATCGCGATGAACGGGATCGAAGCTTTGTCCAAAAGCGATGTCGGAGTATTGCGCGTGGAGCTCACGGCTCACAAGAGCGATCTGGTTATTGAGATTGCAGATAACGGACCGGGGATAACACGGGAACAGAAAAGCCAAATGTTCGAGCCGTTCTATACAACGAAACCCGGCAGCGGGAATTTCGGACTTGGTCTGCCTTATGCCATGCATGTCATGCGCAAACATAAAGGGAGCTTAAGCGTGCGTAGCCGTGAGGGCGAAGGAGCTGCATTCTACCTGTCGCTCCCGAAACGAGCGATTCAGGCTGAGCGAATATCAGGAGGGACAAGGATATGATTCGGGTTGGATTGCTTGAGGATGATCCCGATTGGCTACGTGGGCTGGCGGATTATTTGGGGTCGCAGTGGGATTTGACTATGGCATGGACCGCAACGAACGGCAATGAGCTGAGATCGGCGATAGCGGAGGCAGGCCCCGAGCAAAGTGCCGATGTTGTCTTGATGGACATTATGATCGATGGCAGACCCGAAGGGATCAAGCTTGCCGAAGAGACTGCGCTTACGACGGGCGCACGAATCATTATGTTAACCTCCATGGAGGAGAAGGAGCTTATTCTACGGGCGTTCCAGGCAGGAGCGATCGACTATCAGCTAAAGTCGGGCTTTGAAGCATTGCCGGATGCCATCAGGGGGGCTTACGCGAAACAATCGCCGATTAGCGCGACAGCGGCGGCTCAGCTGAGAGAGGAGTTTCGACGTCTCAAATTAGTGGAGAAGGAGTTTGAAGCGAAGAAGGTTGCAGATCTGATCACCCCTTCTGAGCTGCAGCTGCTTGGCTTGATCGATCGGGGATATTCGCAGCCTCAGATCGCGGGGAAGCTGTTCATCACACTGCGCACGGTCAAAAATCATGTGGGTAATATCCTGCGCAAGCTCGGTGCAGATAGCTCAAAGGAAGCGGCAGGAAAGGCGAAGGAGCTGGGTTTACTGGACCCTCATAAAGACGGAGAGTAGTACCACAAATAGTTGGTACTATTTTTTTTGTGCCAAAAAGGTAAGATTTTCTTAACAAACAAATGAAATGAAAGGCGGTGCAATAGATGTTCGAGATGTTTTCCGCTTCGCACTTGGCTGCGCTTGCTGTGATGCTGGCGGCCATGACCGCTGTAGTAGTGAACAGGAGGAAGCTGAGGGAACGACAAGCAGGAAGACGATTCCGGACCATTCTAGCCGCTGTTCTGATCGCATGTGAAACAACGCTTCAGCTGTCCTATGTGCTCGATAATGATTGGGGTATATCTTCGCTGCCGTTCCAGCTTTGCAGTATGACGCTGCTCATAGCGGCAGTGATGTTGTTGCATGCCAGCAAGCCATTGTACCCGGTCATCGTATTTCTCGGCGTATTAGGAGCCATGCAGGCGATGATTACACCGAATCTGTCGGAGCCGTTCCCAGAATTTCGATATTTTCATTTCTTCATCGCCCATATCGGCATTATGATGGCTGCACTCTACTGTATCACGGTAGAACGTTATCGCCCAACGCTAAGAGACACAATCTTAGCATTAATATGGCTTCATGTGCTGGCCATACCGGCTGCGATCACGAATGTCTTGACGGGGTCAACCAACTTTATGTTTCTGGCGCGCAAACCGGCATCCGCTTCGCTGCTCGATGCTCTTGCACCGTGGCCGTGGTATCTTCTACAGCTTGAGCTGGTGGCAGTTGTATTGTGTTTCATGATGTATGGCATTATCCATTTGGTCCACTGGACATACAGGAGGCAATCGAAATGAAGGATATGATAAAAAATCACTGGACGTCGCTGCTTGGAGCATTGTTCGTTATTAGCGCGTTTATTACATTGTTCCAATACACCGTCGACAAGAGCTGGATCACAGAGGAAATGAAGGTCGGCATCGGTCTTGCTGCAGGTATTGCCTTTGCAATCGGCGGCGGACGGCTGACAACAATCAAGCCAAAGCTTGCGCTAACGGGTCAAATCTTGCTCGGTATCGGAGCATGTGTCTTATATGCGACATTTTCGTTCGCCGGCATCTTGTACAACATGTGGGAGCCAACATTAGTTTTGCTCGGTATGACGGCTGTTACAGCAGGTCTGCTGGCATATGCACACCGGTTCAGCTCGCGTATGCTGACCAACATTGCACTTGCGGGAGGGCTTCTGGCGCCGTTGCTGCTCCGCCCGGATTGGGATTCCGTGTTCACTTTGTTCCTGTATGCACTGGTAATCAACGTTGCATTCTTTTATCTAAGCATCGCCAAAGAATGGATCGAGCTGCGAATTGCCGCATTTGCCGGAACATGGCTGCTGTATACGGTGTATTACGTGCACTTCGCTCCACCTACTGAAGGACTTTGGAATATGCCGATCCGCTATGCGATTGCTGCCTATTTGTTCTATACATTTGCACTGCTTTTCGCCTCGTGGAAGAGCAAGATGAGTTTCGACGGTGTCGATTTATATTTGAATGTGCTTAATGGGCTGCTCTTTGGTGTATGGGCGCAATTCATCTGGCAAGGCGAAGTATCCTATGGCTACATCATTGCTGGCATGGGTTCGATCTACGCTGTCTCAGGATTCGTCGCTTATCGCTTGGGTCGGGGCATGTCCGTTCCGTCTGCAACCTTTATGCTGGCTGGAGCGCTCCTATTGCTTATGTCGCTTAACAGTCTTGGCGAAGGTGTCCTCTTTAATGTTCTGATGTGGATCGGTTATATCGCGCTGCTTACCGGCATTGGTCATTTCAAACGGTGGTACGCAGCTGTTCTGATCGCATCAATTGTCTGGTTATACCTTGGCGTATACTGGTACGCGGTAACTTGGACGACTACTCGCGGCGAATGGTTCGGCGTCTACATTCCGTTCCTGAACTGGGGTGCGATGGCTTGGATTGCACTTGCCGCTCTAGGCTTCTACTATTCGAGATCGCTAAGACTTCCGGGAGCCACGGACATGATGAGCAAGGTGCTTTCTCGAATCTTCGCACTGCTGTCCCATCTGATTGTCGGCGGATTGATGACGAGACAAATTCAAAATATTTTTACGGAATATGTACCGAATTCACCAGGAGTGTACAAGGACCTGACATTATCGCTCGTGTGGGGCTGTTATGCGCTATTGCTTATTCTGTGGGGAGCTTATTATCGGGAGCGCACGTTCCGCATATTCGGCTCGATCGTTTTATTGGCAGTAGCCGTTAAAGCGATATTCTTGGATCTCGATGGACATGACGCTCTATACAAAGCAGCGATGTTATTGGTACTTGGCGGAATTTCGTTCGCCATTACATGGATTAATGGGAAGTGGAAATCAGAGGGGGCAGAAATTACCGCCACGGAAGTCAGCGAAACATCCAATAATGGCGATCCTGTTGCACATCAAGTAAACGAGGCGGCGGAGTCGAACAATGCCATTAATCAAGAAGATGGACAGAGGTAGCAGATTAGGCTAAAAACATGTACAATGGAAACCGATAATACTCATGTACCAGTGTGAAGACTTATTAGGGGGCAATAACCGTGAGTATAGATCCCAGAACGTTAAAATCTTTGATACAGGCACAGCTTGCGCCAGCATTAAACTTCGGCTCTGTCGCCAAGAAATCCGCAAGTCAGAGCGAAGAGAGCTCTTCCTTATTCGATACGATTCTATCCGCCCAAATGGGCACAAGCGACACGACCGCATCGGGAGTGAGCGAGGGCACAGGTTCTCCAGTATGGTCAGATCAATTGTGGGCACAGGTTGCATCCTTCGGCATCATGAACGGCAATGGGACCGAGACAGAGCATGGCGCGTTGACTAGCGACTACAACTTCTCGGGCGCAGCCGCTCCTTTTGCCGGCATCATTGCCGAGGCATCTGCGAAGTATGGCGTAGACAGTGCTTTGATCGAAGCGGTTATCGCTACGGAGTCGGGCTTCCGACCGCTAGCCGAATCACATGCGGGAGCCAAAGGGCTCATGCAGCTGATGGACGGAACAGCTAGAGGTTTGGGCGTGACGGACTCCTTTGATCCGGTGCAGAACATCGAGGGAGGCACGCGATACTTATCGCTGCTGCTGCGTAAGTACAACGGCCACGAAGCGGTTGCTCTCGCAGCCTATAATGCAGGTCCAGGTCGTATCGACAGACTGGGCATCCGGACCAATGAGGAGCTGTTAGCCAGATTGTCGGAGCTGCCTGAGGAGACGCAGCGTTACGTAACAAAGGTGCAGGGAGCAAAGCTTTAGAAACGTATTCGGGGATCACGTTTCCTACCGGTCGAGATATCGGGAGGAACGCGGATCCCCTTTCTCATGAAGCAGGAGGCTGATGATTTATGAAGGAAGTCATTTATTTTGACCATTGCGCATCAACGCCCCCCTACGAAGAAGTGGCGCGTACGGCGATGGAAGTGATGCTTAAGGTATACGCTAATCCATCCTCCTTGCACGGCTTAGGAGCGGAGGCGGCGAAGCTGCTTGAACGAGCGCGAGCGCAGGTTTCCGCTCAGCTGGGGACAAACGGGGGAAGCTGGCTGTTCACATCAGGCGGGACGGAATCCAATAACCTGGCGATCAAAGGGATTGCGCATCAATATCGAGACCGCGGCAAACATATCGTGACAACCGGCATTGAACATTCATCCGTCCTTGAGGCAGTCAAACAGCTGGAGGGAGAAGGCTTTCGCGTTACATTTCTTCCTGTTACCCGCTCCGGTCATGTTCGTGTTCAAGACGTACAAGCTGCGTTGACGGATGACACGGTGCTCGTAAGCGTGATGCATGTCAATAATGAGGTTGGAACCATACAGCCAATTCGCGAGATTGGAGAGTTGCTGCGCGGGTACCCCAAAGTGTTCTTCCATGTCGATGCCGTGCAAAGCCTTGGCAAGATTGCCATCGATATCGAAGGTTCGGGAATCGACCTGTTGTCAGCATCTGCGCACAAATTCGGGGGGACACGCGGTGTAGGAATGTTATACGTTCGCGACGGGGTACAGCTATATTCGCTGGCATCCGGAGGGTCACATGAGAAAGGTATGCGTGCTGGAACCGAGAACGTAGCAGGTATTGTCGCATCTGCGAAAGCGATCAGACTCGCTGTGGGAAGTATTGCATCAAGAGCACAGAAGATGATAATGCTTCGCGACAAGCTCAGAGCATACGTGGAACTAGTACCCGAACTGTCGCTTAACGGCAGCGGGCCGCTTGCCCCGCATATCGTTCATTTCTCCTATGCCGGCATGAAACCTGAAGTGATTCTGCATATGTTGGAGCAGCACGGAATCATTGCGTCAACACAATCGGCATGCTCCTCGAAGGATAACAAACCGAGCCGAGTGCTGCTGGCCATGGGGGCAAGCGGGCCCGTAGCGTCTGGAGGTCTGCGAATCAGCTTTGGCGATGAACACCGGGAAGCGGATATTGATCTGCTCATTGGCGCATTAAATGATATAATCAAGCAATTGAAGCCGCTTGAGAGGAGCACATAACGTTGATATTCGATCAAATAGTATTACGGTACGGTGACTTGACGATGAAAGGCAGAAACCGGAACCAATTCGAGAAAAAGATGCTGCAGCAAGTGAAAAACGCTTTGTCGGGGTATGAGGAAGTCACATATTGGAAAACATTCGGTAGATTGTACGTCAAGCTGAATGGACTTCCGTGGGAACCGATCGCGGCTCGTCTTAAGGAGCTGTTCGGACTGGTTTCCCTCAGTCCAGTAAGGAGTTCAGTAACAGATCTCGAAGCTATCCGCGAGGCAGCGATGACCGTAATGAACGCGCTCCCGAAGCCGCCCAAAACGTTCAAAGTAAGTGTCAAGCGCGCGTGGAAAGGGTTTCCGCACAACTCGCATGAGATGAACCATTTAGTCGGGGGGCATATTCTGAGAGCATTTCCTGAGCTGAGCGTAGATGTACGCAATCCGGAGGTCGAATTGAAGGTAGACATCCAAGAGGAATCCACATACGTATTCTGCGAGGTTGTTCCTGCCGTAGGCGGTTTTCCATTCGGGTCTAATGGCAAGGCGATGCTGCTGTTATCCGGAGGAATTGACAGTCCGGTTGCGGGCTGGATGGCGATGCGCAAGGGGCTGGAGCTGGAGGCGGTTCATTTCCATAGCTACCCGTTTACCAGCGAACAGGCGAAGGATAAGGTCGTGGAGCTTGCTCGCAGACTGACTTATTTCAGCGGCGTACACATGAAGTTGCATCTGGTTCCATTCACCGAGATCCAGACGAAACTCGCACAGGCCGGTCAGGATCCGCTTATTATTACGTTAATGCGAAGAATCATGCTGCGTATTACTGAGCGGTTAGCAGAACAGAACGGTGGCGGCGGCATCGTGACAGGGGAGAGCCTTGGTCAAGTCGCCAGTCAGACATTAGCGAGCATGAATGTGATTGGTCGTGCGGCGAAACTGCCATTGATCAAGCCGTTGATCATGATGGACAAGCAGGAAATCATCGACATTGCGAAGCGGATCGGTACGTACGAAACCTCGATCTTGCCATTCGAGGATTGCTGCACCTTGTTCCTTCCGAAGTCGCCAAGCATTAATCCGAATTTGCGAGTGGTTGAACGTACAGAAGCTGGATTGAGCGGACTGGATGCAATGATCGATGTCGCGGTAAGGGATACGGAAGTGCTGAAGCTATATCCAGGCACTGCGGCTGTTCCGGACAAAACGAGTGAAGATGACTGGTTCTAACAAAAAAGCAGCGAACCCTAATGGGCTCCGCTGCTTTCTTGTTTCTTAGCTATCTTCGCTTGATTACGTTTGTTAGTTAAGTATCCACCGAGTACGGTTAGGATGACCACTACGAGGATAAACGACCAATAAATCGCTTTGTTGTCTTCCAAGAAGCCGTCAAACTTCTTCTCATGTGTAATCATCTTGGCTGCTGTATAAGCAAGGACTGCTGAACCGATGTAGACGATCCAACCGTATTTGTTGATCAGCTTGATGAACAACGTGCTGCCCCATACGACGACCGGAATGCTGATCAGCAGACCGAGTATAACGAGGACTAGCTCGTGATCGCCGTGTCCAGTGCCTTTCGCGGCGCCCGCGACAGCGATAACGTTGTCGATGCCCATTGCCGCGTCGGCAATGATGATCGTGCGGATCGACTGCCAGAGCGTGTTGCCCGCCTTGATGTTATCATGGCTTTCTTCCTGCACGAGCAGCTTGTACGCGATCCATACCAGCAATAATCCGCCGGCCAGGTTGAGCCAAGGAACGTCGAGCAGATAAACGACTAGTACCGTCGCGATGACGCGGATGCCCACCGCACCTACCGTTCCCCAGATAATGGCTTGCTTCTGCTGGTTCTTGGGAAGCTTGGCGGCCGCAAGTCCTATGACAATAGCGTTATCCCCGGCCAATATGAGGTCGATGAAAACGATGGTCATTAATGCGGTGAAAAACTCGACCGAGAAAAAATCCATTTTGAAAATTCCTCCTTTCCGATAAGCTTTGCATTATGAAGTCTACATCAAATACGCTCATTCGTGAAGATGGGTGACAATATTTTTTGGACATATTCCCCACAGCTTGGACATACCTCTGTTAAGAGGGGGAGTGTTCTCGTGGACAGCACACTTATTTTTCTACAGATCGTCTTAATTAATGTATTGTTAAGCGGAGATAATGCGATCGTCATTGCAATGGCCAGCCAGCATCTCCCAACCGCCCAAAGGAAACGCGCGATATGGTGGGGAGCGTTCGCTGCTGTTGCGCTGCGCTGCCTCCTGACGGTTGTAGCGCTTCAGCTGCTGCAAGTTCCGTTCCTCCAAGCCGCAGGAGCTTTCCTGCTTCTCTACATCGCTATCAAGCTGCTGCAGGGGACCGGCGGAGAGCACGGCGATCCAAGGGTGAAGCGGGCTACTACGCTTGGACATGCGATCTGGACCATTGTAACGGCGGATTTTATTATGAGTCTCGATAACGTGCTCGCCATAGCGGCAGTTGCGGACGGCGATCTCGTGCTGGTTCTGCTGGGGATCGCACTGAGTATTCCCATGATTGTCTGGGGTAGTCAGGTGCTTGGCACATTGCTTCAGAAGCTGCCGGCTCTAGGGTACATCGGTGCTGCTTTGCTCGCGTATGCGGCAGGTGAGATGCTGATGAAGGATCCAGGAATGAATACGGTGATCTTCCATCACTCCAAGATGTTGTCAGAGCTTATTCCGCTGTTATGCGTACCTCTTGTTATTGCATTGGCTGTCTTGAAGCGTAAGCCAACAACTTAATATTGGAATTTCTTGACCGCCAGATTTCTAAGTGAATCTGGCGGTTTTGCATGAAACACGCCTCGCAGCCAAAGGAAGGCGTAACCGTTTCTCCTTTTTTCAGTTGTATTTGACATGGTTTTTGATGCTCGACGACAATTTTTTTTCGTTGGCAACTCTTCATACTGGTTTTTTTGGCTCAGTTCCTATAAACTAATATAGATAAAATTCGCCGTCTTTCGTCTATCTATACGATTGATGTTGTAAGGAGCGGAAATGTTTATGCCATCTAACAAATATTCCGCTGGAATTATTTTGCTGTTAGCCGGGGTCATTATTTTATTGGGCAAGGTCGGAGTCTTCGGTTTTCTAGGAGCCATATTCTGGCCGTTGCTCGTATTGATCCCGGGCGTGCTGCTGCATGTGCTTTATTTCGGCAGAATCGTTCCAGCTGTCGCGCTGGTACCCGGCGGAATGCTCGTTGTATACGCATTGCTGTTTATCGTTTGCAACATCGCCGGTTGGGAAAGTCTGAAGTATCTGTGGCCGATGTTTCTATTCGGGGTCGCCGCCGGCTTGTACGAATACTACATGTTCGGAAGCAATGTACCGCGCACCGCATTTACGGCTGCGCTCGTAATCGGCATTGCATCCATCGTTGTCCTCGTCCTGATTCTGCTCTGGAGCTGGGGGATATTCCTGGTTGCTGCAGCGCTAATTGCGGCTGGTGCATGGATGATGTTTGGCTCACGCAAGCGTTGGTAAGTGCAAACGCGGGCAAGATAAAGCAAATAAAAAAAGTGGAGTGGATCAATTCTTATGCAAGCAAGAGAGAACTTACGCAACATCGCCATCATCGCGCACGTCGACCATGGCAAAACAACATTGGTTGACAAGCTGCTTCAACAGTCAGGCACATTCAGAGAACACGAAGCCGTTCAAGAGCGTGCGATGGACTCCAACGATCTGGAACGCGAACGCGGCATTACGATTCTTGCCAAGAACACAGCAATCAACTACATGAACTACTTGATCAATATCGTAGATACGCCAGGCCATGCCGACTTCGGCGGCGAAGTTGAGCGGATCATGAAGATGGTTGATGGAGTATTGCTTGTCGTTGACGCATTCGAAGGCTGTATGCCTCAGACGAAGTTCGTCCTTCGTAAAGCGCTCGAGCATCAACTGACGCCAATCGTAGTAGTTAACAAGATCGACCGTCCGAATGCTAGACCGAACGAAGTAATTGACGAAGTGCTTGATCTGTTCATCGAGCTGGGCGCTAATGACGATCAGCTGGAATTCCCGGTTGTGTTCGCATCCGCTCTGATGGGTACATCCAGCCTTGATCCGGAGAAGCAGGACGACAACATGCAAGCTTTGTACGAAACAATTGTCAGCCATATCCCGTCTCCGACTGAAAGCACGGTTGATCCGCTTCAATTCTTGGTAACGTTGCTTGACTATAACGAATACCTTGGCCGTATTGCTATCGGCCGTGTAAACCGCGGTACGATCAAACAAGGACAGCCAGTAGCTGTCATCGATCACGACGGCAAGACGAAACAAGCTCGCATTGAGAAGCTGTTCGGATTCCAAGGTCTGAAGCGTATCGAAATTCCGGAAGCAGGCGCAGGAGACATCGTTGCAATCGCTGGTATCCGCGAGATCAACATCGGTGAGACGATTGCTGATCCACAGAATCCTGAAGCGTTGCCTGTACTGAAAATCGACGAGCCTACGCTGCAGATGACATTCCTCGTCAACAACAGCCCGTTCGCAGGCCGCGAAGGCAAGTGGGTAACATCCCGTAAACTGCGCGAGCGTCTGTTCAAAGAGCTTGAGACGGATGTAGCTCTTCGCGTCGATGAGACAGAAAGCCCGGACGCATTTGTCGTATCAGGTCGTGGTGAGCTTCATCTTGGTATTCTGATCGAGAACATGCGCCGTGAAGGTTATGAGCTTCAAGTATCGAAACCTGAAGTAATCATTAAAGAAATCGACGGCATCAAACAAGAACCATACGAGCGCTTATTGATTGACGTTCCAGAAGAGAGCATGGGCTCTGTTATGGAGAGTCTAGGAACGCGTAAAGCTGAAATGGTCAATATGATCAATAACGGCAATGGTCAAGTACGTCTGGAGTTCATTATTCCAGCACGCGGTCTGATCGGATACCGGACGTCTTTCTTGACGCTCACACGCGGCTACGGCATCATGAACCATGCGTTCGACAGCTATGGTCCGCTTGCAGGCTCCGGAGTTGGCGGTCGCCATCAAGGCGTTCTAGTTGCAAGTGAAAACGGCGTTTCCACATTCTACGGCATGATGGGCGTTGAAGATCGCGGCTTGCTCTTCTTGGAGCCAGGCGCAGAAATCTATGAAGGCATGATCGTCGGCGAGCATAACCGCGACAACGACATCATCGTGAACATCTGTAAAGAGAAGCAGCTGTCCAACGTTCGTTCCGCAGGTAAAGATGATACCGTTAAGCTGAAGACACCTGTTATCTTCTCTTTGGAGCAGGCGCTTGAATATTTGAATGACGACGAATATTGCGAGATTACTCCAAAATCGATTCGTCTTCGCAAAAAGATACTGGTGAAGAGCGAGCGCGAACGCGCTGAGAAACACCGCAAAATGTCGCAAGCAGGCGTCTAATCCATTAACCTAACAACGGGGAGTCCGCCGCCAAGCGGACTCCCCTTGTGACATTAGGAGGTTGAATCCATGCAAGAATGGTTTAGTGAACATAAGCTGATTTCGTATTTGGTTATTTTGGCGTTCACCATCTACATTTTTAATTCCGTATTTCGTCCGCAAGCCGGCAGACTCCCTATTCTGAAAGAAGTGCTTGTTTATCTTCTGATGGCATTCGGATCTGGTATTCTGATGATCCTGCAGGTGGACAAACTGCCAATCATCCAGTGTATGGCGATTGCTGTCGTGATGATGCTCATGCTGCGCGGCAGACAGTTGTATGATAAGTGGAAAAAAGGCAGATCGCCGCAAGTGGAAACCAGCAAGTCGGAGTCGTGACAATGAGGCTGGAGGATGCCTTGTTCAACTGGCTCCAGATTAAGATCGTGTCCGAGGGGCGTCCCGAGGACGATGCGGCTGTACGAACGCTGGCGTTCTTTGAAGAGATCCTGCACGAAGATCTTGGACTAAGTCAGGTACATATTGCGTCGAAGGACAGCGGTCTGATCGTCATTTCTTACGAGAAGGACGGCCAAACTTTGACTCAGCAATATCCTCGTGAGCTTGGAGAAGCGCTTCTGCACGACATTATTTCGAATCCCAAATACAACTGACGAGAAGGTGGAACTGATGAGTCAAACATCCTTGCCTCCACGTTCGGAGTCGCGCAGTCAACCGAAGAAAACGCAGCCACCTAAGGGCGACAAAGCACCGAAGCCTCCGAAAGCCAAGAAGCGGAGTCGCGCACTCCCGATTTTTCTCGGCGTCTTTGCGGGGCTGCTCATTCTAGTTGCGGCTGCGCTAGGGTATATTGTGCTGAAAACCAATGATGCCATCGAAACGATAGGCATTAACGATAGTGAGACCGAGCCTGTGCCGGTTGAGCAATCGGTTAAGAAAAAGCCGGTGGCGATGGTGCTGATGGGTCTGGATTCGCGCGAGCATGGTGGTGGGCTTAATACCGATGTGATGATGGTTGCGGCATTTGATCCGGAGACCAAGAAAGCGACGGTTGTCACGATTCCGCGTGATACATACATAAAGGTTGATGGTTATCGGGCGCGGAAGGCGAACAGCTTCTACGCGAGCTTCTACTCGGAAGCCAAAAGTGAGGGAGCCGAGACGGAAGAGGCCAAAATCGCGGGTAAAAAGGCTGTACGTGACGTATTAGGCAAACTGTTCGGCGTTGATATTCAGTATGCGGGCATCATTGATTTCAAAGGCTTCAGCGACGTTGTGGAGGCTGTCGGCGGCGTTAAGGTAAATGTTGATATTCGTATGAAATATACAGACAACGCGGACGGGACCGACATTGATCTAGAGCCTGGCGTGAAGACACTGGATGGAGATGAGGCGCTGGACTTTGTCCGATATCGGAAGTCCAATGACGGAAGCAACATGTCCAGCGATTTCGACCGCAATCGCCGTCAAAGCGAAGTGATTAGCGCAATCGTCGACAAGCTGATGTCATTAGGCGGGGCAACCAAGATTGGTTCCGTCATCGGGGCAATCAGTGACAACATCAGGGTGGATATGCCGAGCAAAGAAATTACGCGTATGCTTGAGACATATCACTCTGTACGTAGCGATGACATTACCTTCATGGCGCTGGAAGGCGAGTGGAGAAGTCCTTACGTATACACGGATGAGACCAGTCTGGCGAACGCGCGTGCTGCCCTTCAAGAGAAAATGGGAGAATGAGCATAGACTAAGCTTAATATGATAGCTTATAATAGGAGCTAAGCAGCAGCTTATTCACCTACATTCCATGCCAGGGAGGTTGTGCGGATGGCCGAAGAGAGAAAAGTGGTAGACCCACGACTCAGTAATGCTCGGCGTATGCGCCGAATCGACGATTCCATCCCTGCGATCAACGTAATGGACAAGGCAGGACGTGCTGCGTCCGCCTTATGTAAGAAAGCCTAGTGAACATTCACTAGGCTTTTTGCGTCTTTTACGGGGCTTTACCATTTCTACATCCTTTTCTGTGAATAAGTTGCCCGCTGAATCCTGTTAACGATCTCCGTTCATTGTGTTCGGCCGACCTTTATGCTGTTGAGCATTCGGATCCGGGTTGGCGGGTGCGACATCCCTTGGTACTTGCGGGATGATTCGTCCCATCATATCGGCAAGCTCTTCCGCGAACCCGGCGATCGGTCTGCCTTGCCGAATGTCTTGACCGATTTCGGCAAGCCGGCTCGAGATGTCAAGGTCTGCAGTCACGAATGCATCAATGCCGTAAGAATCTTTGCGGAACGCTTCCGCGACGGAATATTTGATCACACCGACACGCGAGCGTTCCAGTGTTCCGTCGACGTCAATGCCGACAATGGCTGTATTGCCGATAATGACACAATGCGCATTGTTTACGCCATCGACGTTCATTGCGAGTTGTTCCAGATGGGCTTCAACCGCAGCAGAATCTGTTATCATTTTTTTGCCGGCATTATTTTGTTGGGTTCTTACGGATCCATTATCAATAGGAGAGGGTGATGGTTCATTACGCACGCCGGTGCCGCAGCCTGAGATTAGGATGATCGACACAACTACCGTTGCTGTTATCCATTTGTACATGTTAGCCACCTCATTCGTTTCGTGTGAGTACCCGCGCGTGCCACCCACGCGAGCTCGTTTGTTCAGTAGTTTGTCCGCTGCCAATTGAGGCTATGTATACAAATGTATATCCGACGCCGGGAGGGTTCTCATGAAAAAAATATTCGTGCTCGATACCAATGTGTTGCTACATGATCCGCAGTCACTCTTCGCGTTCCATGATAACGAGATCATCATCCCTGCGATCGTTCTGGAGGAACTGGACTCCAAGAAAAGGCTAGCCGATGAGCTGGGTCGTAATGCTCGTTCCGTCTCCCGATTACTTGACCAAATGCGTGAAGAAGGACATCTGCACGAGGGTATCGTATTGCCAGGCGGGGGGCTCCTGAAGGTGGAGCTTAACCATCGAAGCTTCTTGCGGGTACAAGAGATGTTCGGAGAAATGTCGAACGATAACCGAATCTTGGCCGTCGCGCTTAATTACCAAATGGAGCAGGATAAGGAGCCCGAAGAAACACGGCGCAATGTCGTGCTGGTCAGCAAGGATGTATTGGTCCGAATTAAGGCTGATGTTCTAGGATTGCAAGCGCAGGATTATCTATCCGACCGGAATATCGTAGATTCGGATCTATATATGGGTTACCTGACGTTATATGTTCATCCGTCAGTCATTGACGAGTTTTATACGTATCGCTTTCTCGGCGTAAACCATTTGCAGCTAAAGACGAAATTGAATCCCAATGAATTCGTTATCCTGCGTGACGAAATGGGGACCTCAAAGTCCGCGTTGCTCAAGGTTAGTTCCGACGGCGTAAAGCTGGAGCCTCTTTTTCTCAGCAATGATCCAATATGGGGCATTACGGCACGCAATGCACAGCAGCGGATGGCGCTTGAGTTGCTTCTCAACGACGACATTCCGCTCGTTACTTTATCGGGTAAGGCAGGTACCGGCAAGACGCTCCTGGCGCTTGCTGCGGGCTTGCTAAAGGTAGAGGATGAGCATAAATATAAAAAACTTTTGATCGCAAGACCTGTAGTCCCGATGGGTAAGGATATCGGCTACTTGCCTGGAGAAAAGGAGGAAAAGCTGCGTCCATGGATGCAGCCGATCTATGATAACCTCGAATATCTATTCGATACTAAGAAGGCTGGAGATATCGATAAAATATTAATGGGGATGGGCAGCATTCAGGTAGAGGCATTAACGTATATCCGCGGACGCTCGATCCCAGGGCAATTTATTATTATCGACGAGGCACAGAACTTGACCAAACATGAAGTGAAAACGATTGTTTCGCGGGTTGGAGAAGGCAGTAAGATCGTTCTGATGGGCGATCCTGGTCAAATCGATCATCCTTATCTGGATTCGCTTAGCAACGGATTGACTCATATTGTGGAGAAGTTCAAATATGAGGGGATTAGCGGTCATATCACGCTCGAGAAGGGAGAACGCTCCAAGCTTGCGCAGCACGCGGCCGATCTGCTCTAATCTCATTCTAGAGATAGATCAATAAGATGTAAAAGAGACTTTCACCAGTCGCCAAGAGCCCTTTGAAACGGCTTTGCTGCGAACGGTGAGAGTTTCTTTTTGTTCGGAGACCATTGCGGGGCAAAACAAATGTCGCATGTTTCTCTTGGACAAACAAGGGAATAGCTGTTATCCTATACGCATCAGGTATCGAAGCGGAAAGGACGAATACGGTGACTCTTCGCAGATTCGCGCCGTTGCTGATCAGTATTATGCTGCTCGCGGCGCTGCTCCTTCTTCAATATGCCCGCATGCTGGATTGGGGCTGGTCCAGGACGCATGAAAGAGATAGTGTGACTCCCGTGCTGTCTGTCGGCTTTCTGGATGACGACGCACACATTGTTGAGATTTATGTAAACGTTTCCCTCGATACATCACGATTCATAAGACTACAGGAACTTAATGATCAATTTATGGCGAAATATCCTAGAATTCAGGTTCATCTTACGAACGAAAGACTAGAAAATCCGGATTTCGACGATTGGCTCGCAAGAAATGAACGCGGAGAAGCGTCAGATGTGATGCTTCTAGATAATGCCATGGTGCTCCCTATGGCTGTCCAAGGCTATTTGAAGTCTGTGAATTCCTTATTGGTTGGCGATGCCATGTCGGATCAACTAGCGGGCTTGTTGGAGCCGCTGCGCTGGAACGGTTATTTGTGGGGCGTGCCGTCGCATATTGATCCTTATTTGCTGTTCTGGAATAAGGAGATGTTGCAATCGTTAGGGATCTCCTCATCGACAATGGACTTTCAAGCTATAGATCTTGCCGCGAAAGCACTCGTGAGCCAAACTGACGGAACGGTTGAAGAAGAAGCCCAAGGCTACTTTACGAATCTGAGTGCCGGTGATTTCCATCAGCTGCTTGTATGGGAAGCCAAATTTCGTACGGAAGGCACGTCGCTTATCGCTTTGAAAGGGCTTGATGAATCCGACCGCGCTCATCTGCAATGGCTGGCTGACAACTCGTCGTTGATTGCCCAAGTACCTCTTGCTCAGACATTCAAG
Source organism: Paenibacillus sp. strain BS8-2 (assembly GCF_054483835.1). Lineage (NCBI taxonomy): Bacteria > Bacillati > Bacillota > Bacilli > Caryophanales > Paenibacillaceae > Paenibacillus > Paenibacillus sp. strain BS8-2. The sequence goes on along the minus strand of NZ_CM137010.1, from coordinate 5,236,030 downwards.
CTTAGCGAGCTGATAAGTGAGGATCAATTACTAAGTACCGTTATGACCTGGAGCGCCTATAACAAGCTAAGCACCAAAGCAAAGGACAAGCTCATCCTGGACGATGAAGGTCCGTTATATCCATGGCTCAATGGAAGCAGCTATGTCATATCGGCTAACAGCCGCAATGGAGAAGAGGCTATCTTGTGGATTCAAGAAGTAACAAACGCAGCTAATCATTATTCGGCCTTTGATGAAACAGGCGAGCTACCGATTCGTGCCTCTTTGTACGGGGAGCAAGCGCAGCTTGTATTCAGAAGCGGACTCATGCCGCCGCTATGGTGGTACGAAGCGCTGAGCGCGAAAGCGCCGGAAGGCGAGCAGGTGCTGGCGGATCCTGAATGGCCGTTGCGGTGGGAGATGCGGGAGGCAGAATGGAGCAAACATTCTGGCGAAGGCAATCTCGAAATTGCCGAATTCGCGGCTTCGATTCCGTTATTAGAATAAAAGAGGCGGAGCTCGGAGGCTCCGCCTTATAGTGCTACGGCGAGCTTAATGACGAGCTCGCCATCCTTTATTTCTACCTCTTTCGCTTTGAGGAAGGACATCAGCAGACCTGGATAGAAACCAAGGTCAAACTCGTCTTCAAGCGAGCTTCTGGTTGTGTCGGGTAACGTGAAGCCATTAAACAGCAATTCGTCGACATGGAAGATGATGCCGTTAGTTGGTTTATCTTGTACGCTGTAGTGCCCTTTGACGCTGATTTCCATGCCATCTCGCTTGCCAATCGCGGTAATGGCGTCGTCTTCGAATGAAAAGGCGAAGTAGTTAAATCGTTCATCCTGCTCCCGCAGAAATTCATTCAGCTTCGCTTCGGGAACTCGGATCGTGTAATTGAACCCTTTGACTTCCAGCATATCCTTGTTGTCCTGTACCCACTTGGGTAATTGACCCATAGCCGCGGATAATGCCTTAAAATATTCGCGTACTTCCTTCAAACCGGCAGTCTCCCAGAAGCTGTTAAGCTCCTGTATGAGAAGTCTGATCCGTTCGCTGTCGGAGCGGCCGTTTAATTGTCCTTCGACGCTGCGTTCGAGCGCAAGGACGCGTTCGCGTTGTTCGATTAGCTTCCTTTCCATATCGGCGAGTTCGGCTTGTTTGCCTTCCAGTTGCTTATAGTCGTCCTGCATGCTGCGGAATTGATCGATATATCCGTTTAGCGTGTGTTTGTCCTGCGACACGATGATGTCCACGTAGTCAAGTACCTCGAAGAAACGGGTCCAGGATTTCATGGTTAACAGGGCGCTAAATAACGAATCACGTTCTCCCATATAATAGGCTCGCAGCACTTCGCCGGCTTGTTCGCGCTTGTCCTCGATTTGCAGCTCACGAAGGTGAAGTTCGGCTTCCGCATCAGACATGGTTGCCAGCAGCTCCACTTTTCTATCCCCTATACGTGCAATTTCTTTATCGATCTCGACGACGGACAGACTTTTCTCAAGCAAGTCGTGAATGTCGCTGGGCGGAGACTCCGTTTGCTGCTCTGCCCATACAGGGAACTGAAGGACAAACATGATGCTGACGAACATTGCCGCAAGCATGCAGGCGATCCGTTGTCGATAACTGATAGCGGCCAACGTCATCCTCCCTTCTTACCCCACTATTGTATGCGACAGCCGATTCTATTATATCCCAGATTACGAAAAGGATGAACTGCCGATGATGACGAAAAAAGGTCCGGCCAATGCGGTTATCGATAAACGAATTGCTGATTCGAGCATTCTTGGCATTGAGTTGAACACTGTAGATGAAGCTCCGTGTATTACATTTGCTGATTATATGGCAATCTGTCTCTACGATCCACTAGTTGGATACTACCGATCAGGAGTGACGCGGATTGGCAAAGGCGGCGATTTCTATACGAGCTCGGGCATTGGCGACCTGCTGGCCAGATCCATTGGGGCTTCGATCAGCGGATGGGAAGCCTTCACAGCGAATGACGATGACGAACTGTTAATTGCAGAGTGGGGAGCGGGAACTGGCAGGCTTTCGGCACAACTGGCCATTGTGCTAAATCAGGAGAACAAGGGGATGGAAGGGCGTCATTTATTCCGTCAGCTGTTAATTGAGGATCATAGCAGCCATTCGGAAGCGATCAAGGAAACCTACCAGACATTGGGCGTTCAATCGTTCCCAGAAGTCATGACATCAAATAAAGCATGGAGCAGGGCAGGAAATTGGTTGGCCGGGCCTGTCTTCGTGTTCGCGAACGAGCTGCTCGATGCTTTTCCCGTCCATCGAATTATTCGATTAAGCGGAACGTTATGGGAGTTAGGCGTGGCAGGCGATGAACGAATTGGATATCGGTATGTGCGAGTGCCATTAAGTGATGAGCGACTATTAAGCGCGATTAACGACGGATCTTTCCATATCAAAGAAGGGCAAATGACGGAGATCAATCTTGCAGCGAACGAATGGGTTCAGAAGCTTGGTCAAGCGATGTCCAGCGGACGATTAATGATTATAGATTATGGTGATACAGAAGAGGAATTGACCGGAGCACACCGAATGGCGGGTACGCTAATGACGTATCGCGCGCATCAAGCTTCTGATACACCATTCGATCAACCTGGCGGACGGGATTTGACGGCACATGTGAATTTCTCGGCTCTTCGCCGTGAAGCAGAGAGAAGCGGATTCCGCACCATCTATTATGGGACACAGAAACAATTTTTGGTGGATCACGGGATACTGGCTTTATTGCAGGAGCATGACGGAGTCGATCCTTTTTCTTCGGCGGCGAAACGCAATCGAGCGATCAGACAGTTGTTGCTTAGCGATGGGATGAGTGAATCGTTTAAAGTGCTTCTGCTGGAGAAGTAAAGGCACAATAAAGTGAAGATGATATTCAAAATGAAAAAGAGCTGTCGCGTTGCAGAATGAATTCTGCATCGTGACAGCTCTTTGCTTACAGGCGGGACTAGAACGGCATGTCCAGCTGGAAGACGGACCAGTATGTGAATCCAATAAATGAAATCACCATATATCCCCAGAACATCATTATGTATGTGCGTTCGGAGAAATTCAAGTACCCTAGAAATACGAACGCGACGGCTTGCGCGAAGAATAGAAGCGCAAACTCGGTCATATGACCTGCAAAAGCCATAAGTCCGATTACTAAGCACCAGAAGCCAAGTACCCGATACATGCGTGCCATGTTACATCCCCCTTCCATCTCGGCGCATTTTTTCTAACCTTCATTATAACGTCTGCTACTTGGAGTGTAAACCTGGAAGCGCGACGATTTCGTAAAGTTTTGTGACGATTCCGATACGATACACTTACAGTTTGCGCAAGCTTCGCTCAAATCATGTATGAGCTAATCAAAATTTGGATATACAAAATAGTATCCAATAGATTCTATGAACTCTACCAAGGGCATAGAGATAAAGTAAGCGCCTTTACGTTAGGAGGTTTCGATGGCATGACAGCAGTTAGACAAGATGCGTGGAGTCCGGACGATGATCTTATTCTCGCCGAGGTAACACTACGCCATATTCGCGAAGGCAGTACTCAGCTTGCCGCGTTCGAAGAAGTAGGAGAAAGAATTGGTCGGACATCGGCGGCATGCGGGTTTCGGTGGAATAGCTGTGTTCGCAAACGTTATGAGGATGCGATTCAAATTGCGAAACAGCAACGCCAGAAACGCAATTACTTGAAAAAACAAACGGTTACGGCAGCCGCGACGGCTACCTCGCAAGTTTCTTCCTTATCTGTTTATGAGACGGAAGATCGAGTGTTCAAAGGTGATATTGGATCCCTTGATGAAGGATTGTCGGTAGATGCCGTCATTCGTTTCCTGCGAAGCTGGAAGACGACCTACCAGGACTTGTCTCGCCAAATCAAATTGTTTGAGAAAGAAATGAAAGAACGCGAAGAGGAGTTGTACCGGCTTCGCAACGAGAATGAGAGATTGCTCCATGAGGTCAACAACGCTCAGAGTGATTATCGGACGGTAAATGATGATTACAAGACATTGATTCAAATCATGGATCGTGCACGGAGATTGACGGTTCTTACAAGCGAAGAAGAAGCCAAGCCGCGGTTCAAGATGGATGCAAACGGTAATTTGGAGCGAATTGAATAAAGGAATGAAACAGATTCAATTAACCCGCCGTTCTTGGAACGGCGGGTTGTCTGTTGTATAATGGCAAGAAACTGCGAACGGAGGCGTGCGTCTTGCGGATTGGAATCATAGGCGGAGGTTCGATCGGCTTGCTTTTTGCTGCCAAGCTGGCGTTGGCTGGAGAAGAGGTTACCGTCTGGACGCGAACGTTAGAGCAAAGTGAGCTGATCGGACAGGCGGGCATTCGTATACTTGACGAGCAGGGAGTAGAGCGACTCGCCTCCGTGTCGAGCAAGGTGTTATCAGTAGAGAGCTTGAATGCGGCAGAATCGGAAGGTCTGGCCTCGGCCGCGTATTATTTGCTGGCGCTCAAACAGACAGATCTGACGGGACCTACGATAGAGCTCATCGTGCGGCTAATAGGTCTGACACCAGGGAAACCTGCCCTTATTTGCTTGCAGAACGGGACGGGACATCTCCAGAAGTTCGTAGCAGCCTCGCAAGGGAAGTTTGCCGTTTATAATGCCGTGACGAGTGCAGGCGCAAAGCGTATTGACGGTCGATCGGTCCATCATACGGGCGAAGGTCCACTGTTTCTTGCCAATCGGGCAGAAGCACGGATTAAAGCAGGTGATCAGTTGCAGCATTCGTATGAAATGGAGGCCGAAACGGTCTCTGAAGACGCCATTCGCCAAAAAAAGTTGTTGTCAGTGCTGATTCGTGCAGGATTTGAAGCGTCGTTGTCGAATCACATCCATAATCGCGTTTTCCAAAAATTACTCATAAATGCTATCATTAATCCGCTAACGGCTTTATTTGATATCACGAACGGCGAACTGCCTGCTCATCCGAGCCGACTGGCGCTAATGAAGACGCTTCATGATGAAACGGCATCCATTCTGTATGCATCCGGGATGGAAGAATGGACGGATAGTTGGGTCAGCGTCCTAGGAGTGTGCGGGCGGACAAGCTCCAATGTATCATCGATGTTAGCTGATGTCCGGTCGGGCAGAAGAACGGAAATTGATTCCATAAATGGTGAGATTGTACGCATTGGCTTCAAACATGGCATAAAGGCGCCATTGAATGAGTCCATGCTACGACTCATCGAAGCTTTATACTCCGGTGACGCGGCGAGCGGAGATAGATAGAATGCGGGGAGGATACAAGCCACATGTTGAACGCAATCATGGACAGTCTTTGGAAGCTGTCAACGGCGCTGGCCGTATTTCCGATTGTGCCATTCGCTATCGTATTGTTCGGTTATGGCGCGTACATAAAGGATCGCAAGAAAGCACTTCGAATGGCTATGGATGTGTCGACTATCTTCTTTATTCTTTGTGTGGCAGGCTGCTTCAAGCTATTGTTTAATAGCACCTTCGGTTTCTATGGTATTCTGCTGGTCATGCTGCTCGCAGGTGGATTGCTCGGTAACGCGCAGTTCCGTAAGCGCGGCAGCGTCGATGTCAAGCGAATCTTCCGCGCGATCTGGAGGCTGAGCTTCTTCGCAATGAGTATCCTGTATGTCGTATGTATGGTCGTGCTGCTAGGCAAAGTGGTATTTTCAGTCGCGTAATCATGATTGAATATCGTCGATAGGAATCCTTAACGTTCCCGAACGTATCGGGGACGTTTTTTCTTTTGACTGCCAAGCGGATGTTCCTGTACAATTGGGATTGGTTTCACTATAATTTTCTCAGTGAGTAGATTTGGCCGGACGACATGGAGGTGCAAGACTGAGATGGTTGACGAACGTTATCGGCTACCTGCCATGCAGGCGCTGACAGAAGCATATATAGACAACAAAAACGATGTGGTGGATTCGCTTTACGGTTACCATGCCGGCAGACCGCAAGATTGGGAGCGGCGATTAGCCCATCTGCAGAGCAGTGCACATACCCGCGCGGCTTCAGCGGATATCGCATCTGTGCTGCGTGAATACAATGAAAGACAAGGGGCATCTCCAGAGACGATGCGCCATATCCGTGCCATCGCGGAAGGAGCTCCAGTTGTCGTCGGCGGGCAGCAGGCTGGATTATGGACAGGACCGCTGCTTGTCATGCATAAGGCTGTAACGGTCATAGGTGCTGCGAGATCCGCCAGCGAGCAGTTAGGCGTACCTGTTGTGCCCGTGTTCTGGATAGCGGGAGAAGACCATGACTGGGATGAAGCCAATCATGCTTATGTCGTTTCGGCGGATCAGGAGCTGCGCAAGCTGACGGCATCGAAGCCGGATGGAAGTCGCACATCGGTCAGCAGGACTGTAATCAGCGCTGATCAGTGGGAGAAGCTGGTGTCCGAACTTGAGGTCTCGCTTCCTTCTTCGGAGTTCAAAGCATCATTTATGGCTACACTTCGCGAATTAGTGCAGCAATGCTCGTCATTATCAGATATGTTTGCTTCCATTATGGCACGTTTGTTCGCTAACGAAGGGCTGGTGCTGCTAGATGCGGATGATGTCTCGTTAAGACGATTAGAGGCGCCGATGTTCAGCGTTATGCTGGAGCGCAACGACGAGCTGCGAGACGCTTATAACGCGTCTGGGGAACGTATTAAGAGTTTTGGTTACGAGTTGCAGGCGGAGGTAGCGGAGGACGGCGCGAACTTGTTCTTGTTCCAGGAAAACAAACAAGATGAACGAACCCTACTCTATAAACGCGATGATGTGTTCCGCGATAAGAGAGGTTTGGTCTCTTGGAGCAAGCAGGAACTGTTGGATGTATTGAAGGAGCGTCCTCAGAGCTTCAGCAATAACGTCATGACGCGTCCGTTGATGCAGGATTATGTGCTGCCCGTCCTTGGCGTCGTTCTTGGCCCTGGTGAAATCGCCTATTGGGCTATGACGGGAGATGCGTTCCGCGTGCTCGGGATGGAGATGCCGATTATCGTGCCGAGAATGTCATATACACTAGTGGATTCCTATGTAGTCAAACATATGGCTAAGTATGAGCTCGCATTCGCGGATGTGATGGAACGGTTCGATGAGAAACGGGCGGAATGGCTGAAGAAACAGGATCATCTGAATCTGGAGCAGCGTTTCAAAGAAACGAAAGAGGCTTTCAGGTCCATGTATGCGCCGCTGCTTGAGATGGTCGGCACGATCGAAGCGGGACTGGTCAATCTCGGCGAGACCAACACATCTAAGATTATCGAGCAAATTCAATACTTGGAAACCAAAACAATCAACGCATTTAACAATCAATTCGAAGCATCGACACGCCAGCTGGATCGCATCAAAATGACCATATTGCCGCTCGGCAAACCTCAAGAGCGAGTCATCAGTATGGCTGGGTATTGGAACAGGTATGGCGATGATTGGCTTAAGAAGCTGCTTGCCGCGCCGTATAACCGCAATGGCGGTCATGAAATCGTATATATATAATGGAGGTTGGAGAAATGAGTTCCAAAGAAAATAGTATCATTACCGATCTTTCGCTTGCTCCGGAAGGTCATCTGAAAATTGATTGGGCAAGCTCGCATATGCCGGTATTGAACCGCATTCGCGAACAATTTGAGCAAGAGAAGCCGTTTCAGGGATTGAAAGTAAGTATATCGCTTCATCTGGAGGCGAAAACGGCTTACCTCGCAAAGGTTATACAAGCAGGTGGAGCAGAAGTTACAATTACGGGCAGTAATCCACTCTCTACACAAGATGATGTTTGCGCAGCATTGGTTGAGGACGGGATAACCGTATTCGCGAAATATAATCCAACCGCAGCTGAATTCAAAGCGCTGAACATGAAGGCACTGGAAAATAATCCGGATCTGATTATCGACGATGGCGGTGACCTCGTGACGCTGCTGCATACAGAGAGCAAGGAACATGCAGTTCATTTGCGCGGCGGCGCGGAAGAAACAACAACGGGCATTATCAGACTGCGCGCACTTGAGAAGCAAGGTGAACTGCAATTCCCGATGATCGCTGTTAACGATGCGTTCTGCAAATATTTGTTCGATAACCGTTACGGCACCGGACAATCGGTATTCGATGGCATTAATCGGACAACGAACCTTGTTGTGGCTGGCAAGACGGTTGTCGTTGTTGGCTACGGCTGGTGCGGCAAAGGGGTTGCGATGCGTGCGAAAGGTCTTGGCGCGAATGTTATCGTCACCGAAATTGATGCGATCAAAGCGGTAGAAGCATACATGGACGGCTTTGCCGTTATGCCGATGATGGAAGCTGCTAAGCTTGGCGATATGTTCGTCACTGTGACAGGCAATCGCGATGTTATTCGCGGTGAGCATTTCGAAGTGATGAAGGACGGCGCGATCTTGTCTAACGCGGGTCACTTCGACGTCGAAGTGAATAAAGTAGAGCTGGAAGCGATGTCCGTAAGCAAACGTACCGTTCGCCGCAATATTGAAGAATACAAGCTGGAAGACGGACGTAAGTTCTATTTGCTAGCAGAAGGTCGTTTAGTGAATCTGGCGGCTGGCGACGGTCATCCGGCTGAAATTATGGATATGACATTTGCTCTGCAGGCGATGTCCCTTAAATATGTCAACGAGCAATACAAGTCGATTGGTAATAAAGTCGTCAACGTACCTTATGAGCTCGACGAGCAAGTTGCCCGCTACAAGCTGACATCGCTTGGATTCGGAATTGACGCGCTAACTGCCGAGCAAGTCGCTTATCTCGATAGTTGGGCTGAAGGCGAATAAGTAGTCGTAACCGGTATATGAACATTCCGCTAGTCATCGTTATGGATGATGGCGGGATGTTTTTTTGTTTTAGGTAGCCCTGGAGTCACGCTTTTATGAGCCGTATCTTTATACGAGTAGGCTTTTGAGCATGATGGAAACATAAACCAGAGAGGGCATGGCTCTGATATTCTCTAATTGGCTCGCGGAAGTTACAGAACAATTTAAATAAATAATGGATGAGAGTGTGTACCTAGTCACGAAAGCAATATTCTCCAGCCTGTACTTATAGGTGCACCATATGGACTAAAAGATCGACACAGCATGAGAAATGGATGCGAAGACACTGGGAACTAAGCTTATAGGCACCTTGACAGGGAAAGCAGGGGGCATGCCGCTAGTTATTTAAGCGTTTGTGATCTTGTTAGTAGTCGCATTGCACGTAAAAGATATACGGATTTGTGCGACAATCCCGAAAGTCGACGATGTCAAGCATACAAGGAAGCAAGTTCTATCATCCATGAAGGAGTCGAACGAAGGAAATTCATCTTTGGAATGTTAATATTTAACACCCTAAAATAATAAAAGAAAATCCTGCTACTCAAGCAGGATTTTTATTTTAGGTGGCGAACTACTGTATTTAGGTGGGGAAAAGTGGGGCAAAGTGGAGCGTTTGGGGGAAGGAGTGGTTCGGAATCATGTTTATGGGTGAATATCAACATAGCATCGACGAGAAGGGGCGGATTATTATCCCTTCCAAATTCCGTGAATCACTAGGCACGACCTTCATCGCTACCCGCGGCCTCGATAACTGTCTCTTCGTGTACCCGATGAATGAATGGGGGATCATGGAGCAGAAGCTAAAGTCACTGCCTCTCATGAAATCTGATGCTCGTGCGTTTACTCGGTTTTTTTTCTCCGGGGCAACAGAATGCGAGCTGGACAAACAGGGCAGGGTAAACATACCTGCGCATCTCCGAGAATATGCCAAGTTGGATAAAGATTGTATGGTGTTAGGCGTATCAAGCCGTGTGGAAATATGGAGCAAGCAAACATGGGAAGGGTATTACGAGCAATCGGAGCAAACCTTCAACGAAATCGCAGAGAAGCTGGTTGATTTGGATTTTAACTTCTAGAGATCATCTGACATCAAGAATGGGAGGGAAGACGGCGTGTTTCAGCATACGACAGTATTATTGGAGGAAGCAGTTGACGGATTGGCCATCAAGCCGGGCGGCGTCTACGTAGATTGTACGCTCGGAGGAGCAGGGCATAGCGAGTTGATCGCATCCAGGCTGAGTGAAGGCGGAAGGTTGATTGCGTTCGACCAGGACGATCTGGCGCTAAGCAACGCGCGCGAGCGACTTGCTCCCTATATGGATAAAGTAACGCTTGTAAGAAGCAACTTTCGTTATTTGGAGCAGGAGCTCCGAGGCTGCGGCGTTAAGATGGAGGGCGGTATCCCGCAGGTAGACGGCATTCTGTTCGATCTAGGGGTATCTAGTCCGCAGCTGGACGAAGCAGAACGAGGATTCAGCTACAACCATGACGCTCCGCTCGACATGCGTATGGACCGAGAGGAGTCACTGACCGCTCATGAGATCGTAAATGAGTGGGAAGAACGCGAAATCTCACGGATCCTCGACAGATACGGCGAAGAAAAGTTCGCTCGTAATATCGCCCGCAATATCGTGAAAGCAAGATCGGCTGCAGTCATCTCGACGACAGGGGAGCTAGCGGAACTGATTAAGTCTTCCATCCCTGCCGCTACAAGAAGGACAGGCCCGCATCCTGCCAAGAGATCATTCCAGGCGCTGCGCATCGCAGTTAATGACGAGCTTGGCGCAGAGGAAGAGGCGCTGGAGCAAGCCGTACGCTGCTTGGCTCCCGGAGGCAGAGCGTCGGTGATCACGTTTCACTCGCTCGAGGATCGGATCTGCAAGACGATTTTTGCTAAATATGTAGAGAAATGTACATGTCCACCTGACTTCCCATTATGCGTATGCGGGAACAAAGGGACGCTGAAGTTAATAAACCGCAAGCCGATTTTGCCGAGTGAGAGAGAGCTGGAGGATAACCCGCGTGCTCGTTCGGCGAAGCTAAGAGTATCAGAAAAATTGTAAGAGGGGGATATCATAGTGGCGTATGTCAATGGTAATTTGGCGCTTCAACCGAAGAGGAAACCTCAGCAAGAAACAGTCATCCGCGAAACCAAGAAAGTAGTGATCAAACGGAAGTCTTTGCCGGTGCAAGAAAAACTTCTTTATCTATTCACCGTTCTAATCTGCGTTGTCGTTGCTGGCGTCATTATTTTCCGTTATGCGCAAATCTATGACATGAATCTGCAGATCAATAAGTTGAATAATGAATACCAAACGATAAATGTAGAGCTGGAAGAAATGAAGAAGCAAGTGGAGCTGCTAAGCGACCCTGAACGGATCCGCAAGCTGGCGGAATCGCAAGGTATGGTGAGCAGCCTGGACAATGGAATTACAGTGAAGACGGGCGACGGGCAACTGAAGACCGTAATGCAAGAATAGGGTGATCGTAATGGAAAAACGAATTAAATTGCGTACGTTGTTTTTTGGAGGGGTCATGACCCTCCTTTTCTTTGTTCTGATTGGCAGAATCTATGTGGTGCAAGTCGCGGACGGTGCCATGTATTTCGATCAGGCTAAGAAGAGGTGGGCGGCGGCAGAAAACATTACGGCAAAAAGAGGGGAGATTCTAGACAGGGACGGCAATGTGCTTGCTATGGACACGATTGCCTATAATGTGTCGGTTGATCCACAGATCATTCATGATGCGGACATCGCAGAGGAGGTTATTGACGGACTACATGAGACGCTAGGCATTCCGAAGGACGAGCTGGAGGCGCAAGTGACGGCGCAAAAGAAAGACGGCACCTTCTATCGATCTCGCGAGCTGCGCAAAGGCGGCTGGCTGATCGACAAAGAAGTGGCAGACAAAGTGTCGGCATTCCGCTCCGATCTCATTGCCCAATTGAAGGAAGAGAAGAAGACGCTTGATACGGGGATTTATATGGTTGAGACTCTGAAACGTTTCTATCCGCGTAATGCTTTAGCTTCTCAGCTGGTGGGATATGTCAGTGTTGACGGTGAGAACAAGTCGGGTATCGAAGCTTACTTTGATGAGCAATTGCAAGGGGTGGACGGGTACCTGAAATATCAGAAGGACGGTAAACGGGTCCAGCTGTCCAAAGGCGAAGTGGACTATCAAGAGCCGAAGAACGGCAGCAATATTCAGTTGACGATTGATAGCGAAATTCAGCAATACGTGGTCGAAGCCTTGCGTGACATTGTTGCCAAATATTCGCCATTAAGCGCAACGGCAATAGCAGCCGATCCCAATACGATGGAAATATTGGCGATGGCAAATATGCCTGAGTTCGATCCCAACGAATATTCAAAATATGATTATGCGAGCTACTTTAACCATTCAGTAGGTTCGCTCTATGAGCCGGGCTCCACCTTTAAGATCGCTACGCTGGCCGCCGCGGTCGAGGAAGGCGTATTCGATCCCAATGAAGTATACCAGTCCGGAAGTATTGTCGTACCTGGTGACCCGCGACCGATTCGCGAACATAATCGAGTAGGCTGGGGCAAAATCAGCTTTCTTGACGGTCTGAAATATTCTAGTAATGTGGCATTCGTAAAGCTGGGCTTCGAGAAGCTCGGAGGCGACAAGCTTCGTGATTATTTCTCGAGATTCGGCTTCGGTCAGAAGACCGGCATTGAGCTGACGAATGAGCTGGCAGGGAAAATCGATCTAAGAGGCAACCGCGACGTCGCGTCTGCTTCCTTCGGACAGGGCCGAGTTCAGGTTACAGCGATTCAGCAAGTTGCGGCAGTTGCGGCAGTTGCGAACGGCGGGAAGTTAATGGAGCCGCACATTGTGAAGAGTATAACGGACCCCACTACGAAAACGACAACCGTGACCGAACCAAAGTTCGTAAGACAAGTCATCTCCGAGGAAACGTCGAAGCAGGTTGGCGAATATTTGGAGCAGGTCGTCTCCGATCCGAAAGGGACGGGGAAAAATGCATATATCGAAGGCTACCGCGTTGCAGGGAAGACGGGAACGGCGCAGAAGGTTATTAACGGCGATTACTCAGAGGACAAGTTTATGGTCTCATTTATCGGTTACGCGCCTGTCGAGAATCCGCGGATTGTGCTCTACATCATTGTAGACGAACCCAATAATCCGCTGGTTGGCGGCGGTTCGGCAGCAGCTCCGGCTTTCCGCGAGATTGTGCTTAAAACACTGAAAAAAATGGGCGTCGCACCGGATTATGATGTACAACAATTAGAAAATGAAGAAGGATCAGTGAAAGAAGCAAAAATTGCGGTGCCGGATGTCAAAGACGAGAAAGTGGCTAAGGCGCAAGCAGTCCTTCAGGGTAAGGGGTTAACGGTCGAGCTTGTTGGAGCCGGGGGCAGCGTGCTGGCTCAGATTCCTTCAGAGGGCTCGTACATCCACCCGACGCAGAAGGTGTATCTTATCACGGAGAAGAAGGAGCAGCTCAAGGTGCCTGATCTTACTGGCGTCTCTCTGCGCGACGCGTTGGAGCTGACTTCCCTGATCGGCGCTCGCCTTGTACCGGAAGGGACTGGCTACGTCATTAGTCAGCAAGTTGTCGAGGAAAATGGGGAGCGGCTCGTCAAGGTGAAGTTGGTTCCGCCGGAAGGCTCAGAAAGCTATGATGAGGCGATGGCCTCACTCTCCATTGATTCTGGCGGCGGCGAAGAATCCTCTGCCGATCCCGAGGAGGAAGCCGGCGAAGGCGAGGAATCGCTTGACGCTGACAGCTCAAGCGACGGCGACAACGCCGGAAACGGCGAATCGCAGAGCGCCGACCCATCCGCTGGCATCCAGGGCGGGGAAAACTGAGCTTTGATCCTTTATGTTGAAGTTTAATCCTTCTAGTATTGTGCGATAATTGTCGCATCGAACTTTATGTTTGTTCTGGCTTCAATGGAGTTTTAAAAGTTTGCTTTTCAGCACCGAGAAGGTTGGACGAAACCGGGAAGCGAGAAGCGGAGCGTAGCAGAGCTACGTGAGCATTGGAGTGACTGGTTGCGTTCAAGATTCGATGCCGACCACTCATCCTGAATGACATCGTGATCAAAAGCATACTTTTTAAACAACCTATTCAGGGCTTGTTCTATCCCCTTCTGAAGACTCATAGTCTGAAAATAAGCGGTCTACGCTTGTTCTCAGGTTAGAGCGGCAGAGGGGGTTTTCTACAATGAAAGTATCTAATGTAACGGTGAGACGACGCTTGTTCATCGTGCTTATGTTGGCAGGAGTGGCGTTTGTCGCATTATGTTTGCGGCTAGGATATGTGCAGCTCTACAAAGGGACCGAGCTCGCGGAGCGCGCGGAAGATTCTTGGCGGCGCAATATCCCTTACGTAGCGAAACGCGGAGAGATTTGGGACCGCAATGGCGTGCAGCTAGTATACAACATCAGCACCCCGACGGTATGGGCGATTCCGGTTCAAGTCAAGGATAAGGAAGGCACGGCCGCAACGCTTGCGCCGCTTTTGGACATGTCTGTTGAGAAGCTGCTCGCAAAAGTAAAGCTGAAAGAACGAATAATCCAGCTTGGCCCGGGCGGCCGCAAGATGACACCGGAGAAGGCAAATGAAATACGGGCGCTCAATTTGCCGGGAATCGTCGTAGCCGAGGATAGCAAACGGCATTATCCGTTCGGGAGTATGGCGGCGCATATGCTAGGTTTTACCGGGATCGACAACCAGGGACTGACCGGGATCGAATCCAAGTACAATGAAGTGCTGACGGGTATTGGGGGCAATGTCACGTATTTGTCCGACGCAGCAGGGCGGCAGATGCCTAATTCTTCTGACACCTATGTCGAACCGCAGGAAGGGCTGACGCTGCAATTAACCATCGACAAGGACATTCAGGCCGTGATGGAGCGCGAGCTGGACCAAGCGATGACCGGACTGCAGGCGGACAGCGTCATTGCGATCGCGATGAATCCCAAGAACGGCGAAATTCTGGGCATGGCGAGCAGACCTACCTATGAACCTAACAAATATCAGGAAGTTGCAAGCGAGGTTTACAACCGCAATCTACCGATTTGGATGACATACGAGCCGGGCTCCACCTTCAAAATCATTACGCTTGCGGCTGCTTTGGAGGAGAAAAAGGTTGATCTGAAAAATGAACATTTTTTTGATCCGGGGGCGATAGAGATCGGCGGGGCGAGATTGCGCTGCTGGAAGAAGGGGGGGCATGGCAGCCAGACCTTCCTCGAAGTCGTCGAAAATTCCTGTAATCCCGGTTTCGTAACGCTGGGCAACCGACTCGGCAAAGAAACGTTGTTCCAATACATCAAAGATTTTGGGTTTGGGACAAAAACGGGCATCGACATTAACGGTGAAGAAAACGGCATCCTGTTCAAGCTTAGCCAGGTCGGTCCAGTAGAGCTGGCAACCACAGCATTTGGTCAAGGTGTCTCGGTGACGCCGATTCAACAGATCGCAGCGGTGTCGGCGGCTATTAACGGCGGCACGTTATATAAACCTCATGTAACGAAAGCATTTATCGACCCAGACACGGGTGAAGCCGTGAAAGAAGTCGAGCCCGAGGTGGTGCGGCAAGTTATATCGGAAGAGACGTCAAAGCAAGTGCGAGAAGCGCTCGAGAGCGTCGTAGCCAAAGGGACAGGCCGCAACGCATTTATTGACGGATACAGGGTTGGCGGCAAGACGGGGACGGCTCAGAAGGTTATCAACGGCCGTTATTCGCCGAACGAGCATATCGTATCGTTTATCGGCTTCGCTCCGGCAGATGACCCTGAGATTGTAATCTATGTAGCGGTTGATAATCCGCAGGGTATTCAGTTCGGCGGATTGGTCGCAGCGCCGATCGTGCGTAATATGATGGAGGATGCGCTCACGATTCTTGAGGTTCCGCGTCGCGAGACTCAGATTGACCGCTTGTACAGATACGGCGAAACTCCGATCGTAACCGTGCCGAATTTAATTGGCAAGAGTGTATCCGATCTCTACGAGGATCTGAACATGAACTTTAACCTCACAAGCGCCGGCACAGGCAAAGTGGTGATCCGCCAAGCGCCTGCCGAAGGGTCGCGTGTGGATCGGGGTTCGACGATTCGTATATATTTGGGCGATGAAGAAGATATCGAGCATCAACACTAAGCAACCCGTTAACGCGTTTGCTCTGGGCGGCATATAGTATTCCGTCAGAGTATTCGAGGGAGGCTTGAACGGGATGCGTCTACGCGAACTTACGGAATTGCTCGTTACAGCGCGATTGGTTGGAGACGGAGATAGAGAGTTCTTGGGAGTGGAGAAGGATTCCAGAAAGGTGAAACAAGGAACCTTGTTCGTCTGCGTGCCAGGACATAAGGCGGACGGCCATGCTTATGCAGGCGAAGCCGTCGCGCGCGGTGCATCGGCAATCGTAGCCGAGCGACTGCTGCCGCTGGATATCCCGCAGCTCATCGTCAAGGACGCTAGGATGGCTAATGCAATCATCGCAAGCCATGTCTATGCGTATCCAAGCGAGAGCGTTCGGCTCATCGGAGTAACGGGCACTAACGGCAAGACGACGACGACGTATCTAGTAGAAACGATATTGAACGACTATGGTTATCCAGCGGGTGTTATCGGCACGATTGAGCGGCGGTTCGGCGGGGCAACCTTTCCTATGAACAACACCACGCCGGATGCGGAGGAGCTGCAGCGTTACCTTGCCGAAATGAGAGACGGCGGCACGGCTTATTGCGCGATGGAAGTGTCGTCGCATGCGCTGGAGCAAGGAAGAGTAAAGGGCTGCCGATTCCGTACAGCGATCTTCACCAATCTGACGCAAGACCATCTGGATTATCACGGAACGATGGAGAAGTACGGGGATGCGAAGGGGCTGTTCTTCTCTCGACTCGGTAATGCATATGCCAGCCGGCAAGAAGAGCGTACGTATGCAATCCTGAATGCGGATGACGAAGCCAGCGCTAAATTCAGTCGGCTTACGGCGGCGGAAGTTATTACGTACGGCGTAGAACAAGAGGCTGACGTCAGAGCGAGCCATATTCGCATCTCTGCGCGAGGAACGATGTTTCATGTATCAACCTTTAAGGGTGAAGCAGAGGTTCAGCTCAACTTGCCAGGCAAATTCAATGTGTACAACGCGCTAGCCGCGATCGCGGCAACCCTTCTGGAGGGAGTCCCGCTAGAGAAGATCGTCGCTTCGCTTGCGTCAATTCCAGGCGTTCCGGGCAGGGTGGAAAGCGTTGAAGCGGGCCAGTCATTCGCTGTAATCGTCGATTACGCGCATACGCCAGATGGTTTGGAGAATGTTCTTAAGGCAACTCGCGAATTTGCGGAAGGTCGGTTAATTACGGTATTTGGCTGCGGAGGCGACCGTGATCGGTCCAAACGACCATTGATGGGCCGAATTGCGGTACAATATGCGAACTATATGATCGTGACGTCAGATAATCCTCGCACTGAGGACCCTGAACGCATCATTGAAGATATCTTGCAAGGCGTTAAGATGGCTGGAGCGGAGCTTGATCGATACGCCGTTATCCCCGATCGGAAGAGCGCAATTGAAAAAGCGGTTGAAATGGCAAGCCAAGGCGATGTAGTATTGATTGCGGGGAAAGGTCATGAAACCTATCAGCTAATTGGCGGAGAGGTGTTCGACTTCGATGATCGATTAACGGCAAAAGACGCGATAAGGAGATTGTTACATTGATTAAACGTACTGTAGGACAAATCGCGGCTATGTGCGGCGCAACGCGCCGCGGTGGCCATGAAGATACGCTTATATGCGGAGTTACGACGGACTCGAGGACTCAGAGCGGCGGAGATTTGTTCGTTCCGCTTATTGGAGACCGATTCGACGGTCATGAGTTTGCAGCTGGAGCGGCGGCAAACGGCGCCAAAGCGATGTTATGGCAGAAGGGACGCGACATTCCGGCAGATATGCCTGATGTAGCGTTTTTGCTCGTCAGAGACACGCTGGCGGCTCTGCAGCGGCTTGCTTCTGCTTATCGGAACGAGCTGATGGTGCGTGTTGTCGGAATTACCGGCAGCAACGGCAAGACGACGACCAAAGATATGACGGCTGCTTTGTTGGCTACTCAATATACGGTGCTCAAGACTGAAGGCAACTTGAACAATCATATTGGATTACCGCTGACACTGCTTAAGCTTGAAGATGAGACAGAGGTTGCCGTACTTGAGATGGGCATGAGCGGATTTGGAGAGATCGAGCTCTTGACGAAGCTGGCATCTCCAGACTTGACTATCATTACGAACATTGGAGACGCGCATTTGCTTCAGCTTGGCTCGAGAGAGGGCATTGCGAAGGCGAAGCTCGAGATCGCGCAAGGCTTGGGCGAAGATGGTGTTCTCTTATACAACGGAGACGAACCGCTTCTTGAAGAAGGACTTGCCGCTGCGTTGCTGCCAGAAGGTGTGTCACGCCGGACGTTCGGTCTTGGAGCCGGCAACGAGTGGTCGGCTGAGGCAATCGAGTTATATCCGGATAGAAGTGTTTTCACCGCTCTTAATCGAGGGCAGGTCAGCGGAGTAGGGATCGTTCATATTCCGGTACCCGGTCGTCATAATATAAGCAATGCACTTGCTGCAATTGCGGCCGCCAGATACCTTGGCGTTCCTGCGGAGGGTATTCATCGCGGTTTCCAGCAATTGAAGCTGACAAGCATGCGAATTGAACCGACGACAGCTTTTAATGGTGCTGTGATCCTAAATGATGCGTATAACGCCAATCCAACAGCTGTGCGGGCTGCAATCGACCTTGTCGCCGGTCTCAGTGGTTTCCGTAGACGCTGGATTGTGCTTGGCGACATGCTGGAGCTCGGTCCAGAGGAAGCGGAGCTTCATCGAGGCGTCGGAGCGTATGTGCAAGCAGGATCTGCGGAGGCCGTGCTGACTTGCGGACCATTGTCGCAGCATACGTCCGAAGGGGCGAAGGCAAGCCTTCGCGAAGCGGCAGATGCTGATCTCGTTCGTCACTTTGACGACAAGGATACATTATCCAAGTGGCTGAGAGAACAGCTGCATCCAGAGGATCTAGTCCTAGTGAAGGGCTCCCGAGGAATGCGGATGGAACAAGTTGTCCAAGCTTTGGAGAAGAGGTGAAGAAATGGACATGATGGTCAACCTATTCGCGATCGGCACATCTTTCCTCATAGCGGTTCTACTAGGACCATTGTTCATTCCTTTGCTGCGACGGCTTAAATTCGGCCAGCAAATCCGAACGGAAGGACCCGAGAGCCATCTGAAGAAAAGCGGAACACCTACGATGGGCGGTATCATCATTATGATCGCGCTCATGATCGCGTTTATGCGCTTTTCGGACAAATCAAGTGAGTTTTGGGTGCTGCTCACGGCATCGCTCGGATTCGGTCTTGTAGGCTTCCTTGATGATTATATTAAAATTGTATTCAAACGTTCGCTTGGGCTGACGGCAAGACAGAAGTTGTTCGGGCAGCTGCTGTTCTCGGTCATCGTCTGCGCGATGCTGTATAATATGGGACACAGTACGGAGATTTCAATTCCTGGAACTAGCGTAGGGTTTGATCTTGGCTGGTTCTATTATCCGCTGGTTGTCATTATTATGTTTGCCGCGAGTAACTCGGTCAACTTTACGGACGGACTTGATGGGCTTCTTGCAGGCACAAGCGCGATTGCGTTCGGTGCGTTCATGATCGTAGCGCTTCAGACCTCCGAGCATGAGTCGGCAATCTTCTCCGCGGCAATGATTGGCGCGGTGTTAGGTTTCCTTGTCTACAATGCGCATCCTGCAAAGGTGTTCATGGGAGACATGGGATCTCTCGGAATCGGCGGCGGTATCGCGGCTGTTGCCATCTTGACCAAGACGGAGCTGTTGCTCATACTAATTGGCGGCGTATTCGTGCTGGAGATGTTGTCCGTTATTTTGCAAGTGGCATCATTTAAGCTGAGAGGCAAACGGATCTTCAAGATGAGTCCGATTCACCATCACTTCGAACTGATCGGCTGGTCCGAGTGGAAGGTTGTTACGGTGTTCTGGACGGTAGGCTTGCTGTTTGCTGCTGCCGGTATTTTATTCGTTATTTAAACGACCATATCACCAGACGCACAAAAGCGGTTCTCGCTTACGGGAGCCGCTTGCTGCGTACATAGAAAGGATTGTCGGTATATGAACCACCCTGCGGATTACCGCGGCCAGCGAGTTGTTGTGCTGGGTCTCGCGAGAAGCGGCGTCAGCGTCGCAAAGCTGTTCCATAAGCTAGGAGCGAATGTTGTCGTTAATGACAGGAAGGATAGAGAGAGCAGTCCCGAAGCGGAGGAGCTTGAGGCTCTGGGCATAACCGTTATTTGCGGCTACCATCCGGAAGACTTGATTGATGAACATACAGCTCTATTAGTCAAAAATCCGGGCATCCCTTATACGGCGTCGCCTGTGGTGCAAGCCATAGAGCGCGGCATCGACGTAGTGACAGAGGTAGAAGCGGCATGTCTGATTTCGCCTGCTCCGATTATCGGTATTACTGGTTCCAATGGCAAAACAACAACGACAACGCTAATTGGCAAGCTGCTCGAAGCAGCAGGCAAAAGTCCTATCGTCGCAGGCAATATTGGGGTTCCCTTATGCGAAGCCGCGCAGGAAGCGAGCGCGGACGACTGGATTGTTGCGGAGTTAAGCAGCTTTCAGCTGAAGGGAACGCAAACCTTCCGTCCACGAATCGCGCTGCTGCTCAACCTGGCGGAGACGCATCTTGACTATCACGGCGACATGGTGGACTATGTGGTATCGAAGCGGCTGATATTCGCCAATCAAACGGAGGAAGATACGGCAGTACTGAATTGGGACGACCCCATAAGCCGCGCAACGGCACAAGGCTTGAAGGCTAAGCTGCTGCCGTTCTCATTGTACGAAAGATTATCGCATGGTGTATGTATCGAACCTCCTTATCAGCGTAATGTTGAAGTTGAAGCTGATGTTTCCATATCGCGTTCCATTGTTGTTCGTTTAGAAGCAGGCGAGGGAGCCGAGGCGGCGACTGAGACGATTGTCATGCCCGTATCCGAGATTGCCATACGCGGTCGGCATAACACGGCCAATGCCATGGCGGCAATCGCTGCGTGCGTAGCCGCTGGAGCTGCACCAGAAACGTTAGCGGCACCGCTCCGGACATTCAACGGCGTCGAGCATCGACTGGAGTTCGTCTGCGACAAAAATGGCGTAAAGTTCTATAATAGTTCCAAGGATACGAATTCGACTGCGACAACGATGGCAGCAAGATCGTTGTCAGCACCGCTCATTATCGTAGCCGGAGGTCTTGATCGCGGTTCGGATTATATGGAGCTGCTGCCATTGTTCAAGGAATTGAAGGGGCTTGTTGTATTTGGCGAGACTAGAACGAAGCTTGCTCATGTCGCTAGTCTAGCAGGTTTAGAGCGCGTACAAACGGTGAACGCTGAGAAGGACGCCGAATCCACGCTGCATAAGGCGGTCGCCTTGGCGTATGCTATGGCGGCTCCTGGCGATACTGTGCTTCTATCGCCTGCGTGTGCGAGCTGGGACATGTTCGAATCCTATGAACAAAGAGGGAGCATGTTTAAACAATCGGCGCATACCTTGTAAGTAGGGGGCCTGTCCCTACTTTTCCATGCTAAGAGGTGTGTTCGCTATGGTTAAAGCGCGTTCTGCCCCTGATATTTGGCTATTTTCCGCCATTGGGCTTATTCTTGCAATTGGTCTCGTTATGGTCTACAGCGCAAGCGCGGTGCTTGCGCTCCATGAGTTCGGAGATCGGTTCTATTTTGTCAAACGGCAGGCTCTATTTGCCGGACTTGGCATAGGTGCGTTACTATTTACGATGAACACTCATTATTCCGTTTGGAAGAAATGGGCGCCCACTTTGCTGATTATTTGCTTCGGCTTGCTTGTCGTCGTGCTGATTCCGGGTATCGGAGTTGTACGGGGCGGAGCGAGAAGCTGGATCGGCATCAGCTCCTTCGGCATCCAGCCCTCGGAGTTTATGAAACTGGCTATGATTCTTTTTCTTTCCAAATGGCTGTCAGAGAAGCAGCAGAATATAACCTTGTTCACAAAAGGGTTGGTACCGCCGCTAGGTCTGGTCGGTCTTGCCTTTGCATTAATTATGCTTCAGCCTGATCTCGGGACGGGGTCCGTTATGTTCGGCGCCTCCCTGATCCTCATCTACACAGCCGGAGCCCGGATGGCACATTTGGGCGGACTGGCGATGGTCGGCGTTGCCGGCTTCGTCGGCTTGATTCTTGCCGCGCCATACCGTTTGAAACGAATTACGTCCTTCCTGGATCCATGGGCGGATCCGCTCGGCGGAGGATATCAAATCATTCAGTCGTTATTCGCCATCGGTCCGGGTGGACTCGTCGGACTGGGACTTGGCATGAGCAGGCAGAAGTTCAGCTACCTGCCCGAGCCGCAAACGGATTTTATTTTCTCCATCCTAGCCGAGGAACTCGGATTTATCGGTGGAGCCACCATTATTTTGTTATTCCTAATCGTCGTTTGGAGGGGCATCCGCACAGCCATTGCCGCACCGGATACCTTCGGCAGCTTTCTTGCTGTCGGCATAACCGGAATCATTGGCGTGCAGGTGTTGATCAACATCGGCGTTGTCATCGGTATGATGCCCGTAACCGGCATTACGCTGCCGCTCGTCAGCTATGGAGGTTCGTCGTTGACGTTGCTGCTTACTGCCCTCGGCATCCTGCTGAACATTTCGCGTTATTCTAGATAAGGACGACGATGATAGAATCCAAATTTGAACACGATGCTTCGAAGCCGTCTGTACAGGACGCCGATTGGCGTTTCTACTTAGAAGCTTGTATATGAAAGTGCGTGAGCTATGCCCATAGGCATCTGTCACACAACATGAGAGCAAGGCATAAGATACCCTATATTCGCGACCGTCACCTGCGGGAGCGGAGGATTACAAAGAAATTGCAGCGAATGGCACCATACGCAGCAATGAAGGAGGAAGTCGCAATGGAAGCCTATATAGCGGAACTAAGAGAGGCGGCAGTAGGTGAGCTGCTGCTGGACGAACCGCTTTCGAAGCACACAACATGGAAAATCGGCGGACCCGCCGATCTATTACTCCTTCCACGGAGCAAAGAACAATTAATTGCCGCTATCCGGATCCTGCATAAACATGGCGTGCCATGGACGCATATTGGACGCGGATCCAATATGCTTGTCAGCGACAAAGGCATTCGAGGCGTCGTGATCAAACCGTCTGGAGCTCTGGATTTCGTAACGTTCGAAGGGTCGACGGCTATTGCCGGCGCGGCCTATTCATTCATCAAACTGTCGGTCATGACAGGCAAGGCGGGTCTTACCGGGCTGGAATTCGCAGGGGGGATACCCGGCACGGTTGGCGGAGCCGTCTATATGAATGCAGGAGCGCACGGATCTGATGTGTCGCGTATTTTCAAGTATGCTGACATTGTTCTGGAAACGGGGGAAATGGTTCGATTCGGTCTTGAGGACATGAAATTCGCTTATAGACATTCAATCCTTCATGAACAGCGAGGAATTGTTGTCGAAGCAGCGTTTGAGCTTGCCCCTGGAGATCGGATGGAGATCGCTTCTGCAATGGCATCGTACAAAGAACGGAGACTTCGGACACAGCCCTTGCAGCTCGCAACCGCAGGGAGTGTTTTCCGCAATCCAACGGGTGATTTCGCCGCGAGACTGATTCAGGAAGCGGAGCTGAAAGGCTATACCGTCGGAGGAGCACAAGTATCCGAGCAACACTCCAATTTTATTGTAAACACCGGGCAGGCGACAGCAAGAGATGTACTCGCTCTAATGGACCACATAAGGGTAACCGTAGAAGAACGCTTTGGCGTACAACTGGTGCCGGAAGTGCTGGTGGTGGGCGAGGGGTAATTCGGAGGTGATACATTGGACAAATTGGTGATTGAAGGCGGGAAACCTCTCTCAGGAACCATAGTCATCCAAGGAGCAAAAAATGCTGCTTTGCCGATTCTGGCTGCCAGCTTGCTGGCCGAAGGCACGATCACACTTGATTCGGTCCCAAGATTGCTAGATATCGAAGTCATGCTGAACATTTTGCGCGAATTAGGATGCCGCGCCGAGCATATTGGTGAAACGGTCGTGCTAGACACAACTGCTATTCATACGTCCCATGTGCCGGAAACATTGATGAACAAGATGCGTTCCTCGATCTTCCTGATGGGACCGCTGCTCTCTCGATTCGGAGAGGCACAGGTCTATCAGCCCGGCGGATGTGCGATTGGAGAACGTAAGATCGATCTTCACTTGGAAGGTTTGCAGGCTTTAGGGGCAGAGATCGAGGAGATTGGGAACCGGATCGTGTGCCGGGCGGATGGGCTGCGAGGCGCAGATTTTCATCTCAGCTTTCCAAGCGTAGGAGCAACGGAAAACATTATGATGGCTGCTGTGCTCGCAGAAGGTCGCACAACGCTGACAAACGCAGCCAGAGAACCGGAAATTCAGGATTTGCAACGATTCTTGAACGCTATGGGCGCCAAGATAATGGGCGCCGGCACGGATACGATTACGATAGACGGTGTTGCCAAACTTACCCCATGCCGCTATAAGGTCATTCCTGACCGGATTGTAGCCGGTACGATCATGGTTGCCGCTGCCGCCACACGCGGGGCAGTCACGTTGCAGAATACACAGCCCGCCCACTTATCCTCCCTTATCCATGTTATGCGCCGTGCAGGTGTTCAAATCGCTGTGGACGGTGATATAATAAAGGTTAATAGTGCTGCAAGGCCGAAGTCGATCGAAAGAATTGTTACTTCGCCTTACCCGGCATTTCCGACCGATTTGCAATCCCAAATCATGGTGCTTCTAACGCTCGCCGATGGTGTAAGCATAATGAAAGAAACGATTTTCGAAGGCCGACTTAAGCATGTCGATGAACTGTCGCGCATGGGCGCTGATATTCGCGTTGACATGAACGCCGCGTTTATCCGTGGCGTTAAGCGTCTCTATGGGGCTACCGTAGAGGCGACTGATCTGCGAGCCGGTGCCGCGCTTGTTATTGCGGGACTCGCCGCGCAAGGACGTACGGTCGTTGAGCAAGTTCACCACATTGACCGGGGATACGATCGGATCGAGCATATGCTCACCAAGCTTGGTGCCCGGATAACTCGTAATTCTCCCGTGCCCAATAACGAATTGACGAGATAGCCACAATCTCATGCAGGTAGTACGAAGCGTACGGCTTCCTTGGACCAGAATCCGAGGGAGCCGGCGTTTTGCAGGAAAGAGGGACAAGTTATGAGTAGCGGTAACATGCCGGTGCTTAAAGAACCCGCCCGCAAACGCAAAGGCAACAAGAAGCTCCTGTCCATCCTGTTGTTATTGTTCGCCGCATTGCTGGCCGTATTGTTCTTTAACTCATCGATTAGCAAAATTTCCGAAATACAAGTAACAGGTATGGCGTATGCCTCCAAAGAAGAAATCCTAGCAGCGTCGGCTATCTCTATCGGAGACGCCTTCTTCAGAACTTCATCCGGTGAAATCTCCGATCGTGTGAAGCAGCTTTCACAGGTAGAGTCTGCTAAGGTCGTGAAGGTTTTCCCCGGCGTCATTAAGATCGAAGTGATCGAATATCCTGTTGTCGCATTCGAGCTGACATCGGACGGCAAGCTAATGGCGTTGATGTCTAGCGGGGCGAGCGTTAATGCGCAGCTCGAAGGCAATGCAATGGACAAGCCGATTCTAACGGGCTGGCCGCAAGATGATCCAGTAAAGCTGGAGCTAACGAAGAAGCTTGCGCAAATCCCGCAGAAGCAGCTGTCTGATTTGTCCGAGATCGCACCCATTCCTTCCAAGGCTTATCCGGATCGTATCCGGATGTACACAAGGACCAAGTTTGAGGTCATTACGGCTGTTTCGGTGTTGGAAGAAAAGATTGATGCGCTAAACGCGGTAATCGAAACGCAGGAGCCAGGCAAAATTACGATGCTCCTTGCCGATACTTACGTTCCCTTCCAAGAAGATGAGGCAGAAAACGAACAATAGTTCAAAATTTATGCTACTCAATACCATCAAAGAGTGATAGAATTTTATGTACTAGATTGAAGCAAGGATGCCGTAACGGCGCACTCTGCGGGCGACAGCTTGCCCCTTGTTAGTGCAAGGAAATCGCATATTCGACAGCGAAAATAATAATTATGAAAAATTTGTTGAAAAAAGAGGGAAACCATTAAGTCTGTTGAATATGTAGATAGACTTAAAGAGGATCCCAGGTGAAACGGCTGTAGCCGTCCTATGGCCGCAACGAGCGTTTCATTACCGGAATGCTGAGCTTCTTATAAGATTTAGACTTATAATTGCTTGGAACTCAAAATAGACGCATTCATATTATTAAAGGAAACGGAGGTGCCGCGAGTTGAGCAACAACGACATCATCGTCAGTTTGGACATCGGTACATCCAAGGTTCGAGCTATAATCGGCGAGATGAACAATGGAGCCATTAATATTATTGGAGTGGGATCTGCCGACTCCGAAGGTATTCGCAAGGGAGCTATCGTTGATATTGACCAGACTGTGCAGTCCATACGTGCTGCAGTTGAGCATGCGGAGCGCATGGTCGGCATCCAAATAGCCGATGTATATGTAGGGATTCAAGGCAATCATATCGGATTGCAGACCAATCATGGCGTCGTAGCCGTGTCCAATGAGGATCGCGAAATTGGAGAAGAAGATATCGAACGTGTGCTGCAAGCGGCTAAGGTCGTCGCTTTGCCGCCGGAGAGAGAAATTATTAACCTGGTTCCCAAACAATATTTGGTAGACGGATTAGAGGGAATATCGGATCCAAGAGGGATGATCGGTGTTCGACTTGAAGTGGAAGCAACGATTGTCACGGGAACAAAGACGGCCATACATAACTTAATGCGTTGCGTTGAGAAGGCAGGTCTTCGTATATCCGGCGTTATTCTGTTGTCACTTGCTTCTGGTATGATGTCTCTGACAAAGGACGAAAGAACGATCGGTACCGTATTGACCGATATTGGTGCGGGTTCCTGTACGATTGCGATCTATGATCAAGGCGGTCTATCTGCTATCTCTACGCTGCCAATCGGTGGAGAATTTGTAACCAATGACATTGCTTATGGTCTCCGTACCCAAAGTGATCAAGCCGAGAAGTTTAAGCTGAAGTACGGCTGCGCCAATGTCGCTGACGCCGCTGAAGACGTTCGGTTCAAAGTGACTCGTATGGGCAGCAACATGGAGAAGGAATTCTCACAGAAAGATCTGGCTAGCATTATCGAGCCAAGGATGCAAGAAATCTTCCATCTCATTCGTCAAGAGGTTCGACGTCTTGGCTACGGCGACAAAGTGAATGGTTATGTGCTGACTGGCGGAGCTGTTGCGTTGCCAGGTACGCTTGCGCTTGCACAAGCCGAGCTAGAGGCTTCTGTTCGCATAGCATTGCCTGACTACATCGGTGTCAAGGATTCTGCATTCAGCAGCGGAGTCGGCATGATACAATACGTGTCGAAATACATGGGAGTTCGCGGTTCCGGAGTGACTCGGAAAGCATCCACCCGCAAGGCAAGTCCCGCAGCTACTTCCAAACCCGGTATGTTTGAACGGATCAAGAATATGTTTAACGAATTTATTTGACTTTGACTGGGGGACATTTAGAAATGTTGGAATTCGACATGGAGCTTGAAACGCTCGCTCAAATAAAAGTAATTGGTGTAGGTGGAGGCGGCAGCAATGCCGTCAACCGAATGATCGAAAATGGCGTAAAAGGTGTGGAGTTCATTACGGTGAACACCGATGCTCAAGCGCTGCATCTTGCCAAGTCGGAGCACAAGCTTCAAATTGGCGATAAGTTAACGCGTGGTCTTGGCGCTGGCGCCAACCCAGACGTAGGCAACAAAGCAGCCGAAGAATCCCGCGAAGCCATATCGAATCAACTCAAAGGCTCCGATATGGTATTCGTCACAGCTGGTATGGGCGGCGGAACCGGAACAGGCGCAGCTCCTGTCATTGCCGAAATCGCTCGCGAATGCGGCGCTTTAACGGTAGGTGTCGTTACTCGTCCATTTACGTTCGAAGGACGCAAACGCTCCAGTCAAGCGGAGCTTGGAATCGAAGCGCTTAAGGAAAAGGTAGATACGCTTATCGTAATACCGAATGATCGATTGCTTGAGATCGTAGACAAAAAGACGCCAATGCTCGAAGCGTTCCGCGAAGCGGATAATGTGCTACGTCAAGCTGTACAAGGTATCTCCGATCTGATCGCTGTTCCTGGTCTAATCAACCTTGACTTTGCAGACGTCAAGACCATAATGACAGAACGCGGCTCGGCACTGATGGGTATCGGTATTGCTGCCGGCGAGAACCGTGCAGCTGAAGCTGCTCGCAAGGCTATTATGAGTCCACTTCTCGAAACATCGATCGATGGCGCACGCGGTGTTATCATGAATATTACGGGCGGCAGCAATCTATCGTTGTATGAAGTTAACGAAGCGGCAGAAATCGTGATCTCGGCTTCTGATCCAGATGTGAACATGATCTTCGGCGCCATCATTGACGAAGATTTAAAGGACGAGATCAAGGTTACGGTCATTGCTACTGGATTCGAAGCAAAATCTGCTCCAGCTGCCGTACGCAAACCAGGTGCGCAGCAAGTTGAACAGGTTGATGCTAGATCGACACAGCAAGCAAGTGGCGTTAAGCCATTCGGCTCCGCAACATCCAGCGACCAATTGGAAATTCCGGCGTTTCTGCGCAAGCAGCCACGCGACAGATAAATATTGTATATAGGAACCACGCCTCTCGGCATAGTCGAGGGGCGTTTTTTCTATTGGATCTCGACAAAAAAAGATACCCGTAACCGTCATGAATAGACAGACTTTGAAATAGGATTACCATATACTAATCTCAATCGTTGCAGCCGATCTTCTCACGCGGAAGCAGCCACTGCCGGTCATGATGAAAGGGGATGGGCATGGCGGTTTATATCGATATTTTGTTTCTGCGAGAGCTGCTGGTAGACGGTGCCGTGCTGCTGACTACAGCATGGGCATGCAACATCAGGCCGAAACCATGGCGAGTGTTGCTCGCCTCCGCATTCGGTGCCTGTTATGTCGTATTGATGCTAGTTCCGCAACTATCTTTTCTGTATACTTTGTTCGTCAAGATTGCCTTCTCGCTCATCATGATATGGATCACGTTTCGATTTCATTCCTTACAACGATTTATTCGAACGACGATGGCCTTCTATGCCGTTAACTTTGTGGCAGCAGGGGCTGTACTCGGACTCTATTATTTGTTTATGCAGGGTTCAGGTGAAGTGTGGCGGACGATTTCATTCTCCAGCGGCAGTGTGCATGCTGAGCTGAAGCTGGGTCTCTTTTATTTTGTCGCAGCTTTCGTCATTGGTCTGTATGTATATCGATCCGTCTTGTCGCACAAACGCGAGAAAGAGCTTATCGGCACCCATCTAGCGGAAGTAACGATTACGATCGGAGATAAGCAGTATAGCTGTACCGGTCTTATCGACACAGGTAATCAGCTGTATGATCCGCTGACACGTACTCCGGTAATGGTCATGGAAGCTTCACGCTGGGAGGAGGAAATACCGGAAGTATGGATGAAAGGCATTCGCGCAGCAGAAGTTGATCGATTGATTGCAAGTCACGACGCTGTACCATTCCCGTGGCAAGATCGAATGAGGCTTGTTCCATTTCGCGGAGTAAACCGCGGCTCGCAATTTATGCTGGCGGTCAAACCCGATTCGGTACACATTTCGAGGGAAGGGCAGGTATTCGAAACGACTAGAGTGTTAATTGGGTTGGACGGCGGCAAGCTGACAGCAGATGGGACCTATCAAGCGATAATCCATCCGTCTATGGTACAACCGTCACAAGGATCCGCATAATTCATCAGGGGAGGGATGGGCCAGATGCTCGTCAAATACAAACTCGTTATGCAGTTATATTATTATCGAATTTTATTTTTATTCGGATTAAAGAGCGAAGAGATATACTACATAGGGGGAAGCGAGGCGTTGCCGCCCCCGCTCACTCGTGAAGAAGAAGAGTATTTGCTTGAAAAGCTGCCCTCTGGCGACTCGGCGATTCGGGCGATGCTTATCGAACGTAATCTGCGCCTTGTCGTGTACATCGCACGCAAATTCGAGAATACAGGCATCCATATCGAGGATCTTGTCTCTATTGGTGCTATCGGCCTCATTAAGGCTGTAAATACATTTGATCCGGAGAAAAAAATTAAACTCGCCACTTACGCATCCCGTTGTATCGAAAACGAAATTTTGATGTATTTGCGTCGAAACAGCAAGACAAGAACAGAGGTATCGTTCGATGAGCCGCTTAATATCGACTGGGATGGCAACGAGCTGCTGCTCTCGGACGTGCTTGGCACGGAGAACGATACGATTTACCGTAATATCGAAGAGCAAGTGGATCGCAAGCTGCTGCACAAAGCACTCGATAAGCTTTCGGAACGGGAACGTATCATTATGGAGCTGCGATTCGGACTTGCAGATGGCGAAGAAAAAACGCAGAAGGATGTCGCCGATATGCTCGGAATTTCGCAATCCTATATCTCTCGTCTCGAGAAGCGAATTATTAAACGTCTCCGCAAAGAATTCAACAAGATGGTGTAGGAGCAAATATATAGCGGGAATCCGTTGTATAAAGATTATTTTGACCTGCTTCTGAATAGGGTGAATCCCAATTGCTTGTCGAAGGATGTCGGGATAAGGAATAAAATGAAGACCCAGGGAGATAATGAACATTAATGTTGCTCCTTGGGAGGTAATCACGTTGACCCGAAATAAAGTCGAGATCTGTGGAGTGGATACCGCAAAATTGCCTGTACTGACTAATGTCGAGATGCGCGAGCTTTTTACAGCGTTGCAGACTAAGAACGAGTGGGCAGCAAGAGAGAAGCTGGTGAACGGCAATTTGCGGCTGGTACTCAGCGTTATACAGCGGTTCAACAATAGGGGAGAGTTTGTAGATGACCTGTTCCAGGTCGGATGTATCGGACTTATGAAGGCGATAGATAATTTCGACCTTAGCCAGAATGTCAAGTTTTCTACGTATGCCGTGCCGATGATAATCGGGGAGATCCGGCGATACTTACGCGATAACAATCCGATCCGGGTGTCCCGGAGTCTCAGGGATATTGCGTACAAGGCCTTGCAAGTGCGCGACAGCCTGACGAACAAAAATTCTAGGGAACCTACGATCTTCGAAATATCCGAGGCGCTGAATGTGCCCAAAGAAGATGTCGTGTTTGCGCTTGACGCTATTCAGGATCCGGTTTCGCTGTTTGAACCGATCTACCATGATGGCGGAGACCCGATTTATGTGATGGATCAAATTAGCGATGATCGCAATAAAGATGTATCTTGGATCGAGGAAATCGCCTTGCGTGAGGCGATGCACAAATTAAATGACAGAGAAAAAATGATTCTTTCGATGCGATTCTTCGAAGGGAAGACGCAGATGGAAGTCGCTGATGAAATCGGCATTTCGCAGGCGCAAGTGTCGAGGCTGGAGAAGTCCGCAATCCAACAAATGCAGAAACACGTCAAGACCTGAATACGTGAGTCGACAATCCTTCGTTCCGCAGTATGCGCGGAACGAAGGATTGTTTTGTTTGGTCACTTTTCAAGTCGGGTCGTACATAATGGGCAATTGGCTCATATACTATAGGAGAGGCCTGGGCGAAAGCTCGAGTCGATAGACTAATCCCGCGGGAAGAGTGGTGAGCGTGGATGAAGATTTCGGATTTTCAAGCCAAAGATGTTATCAACATTGTCGATGGGAAAAAATTGGGCCATATAAGCGATCTTGAGCTAGACTTGCGCCAAGGTCGAATTGATTCGATCGTTGTACCGCAAGTGACTAAGGTGTTTGGTTTTTTTGGCAACGGCGGAACAGAAGTGGTTATACCATGGCGCAACATCGTGAAAATAGGTGCGGATGTCGTGCTCGTGCGAATGGATGAGGCAAAAGCGATTCGTGGAGACGAAGATGATTTGCATGCGCGTACGTGAGCGTATAAACTGGTAGAAACAGGCCGAAGACGCAAAGAGAATATGCGACAGGCCTAATGTCTGTTCGTTAGAGGTGATGAGGTTGGAACCGTTTAAACGGAAGGAAACCACAGCGAAGGAGCCTTCGCTTTTTTTGTTGTCCGATTGGATGATACAAGGAAATGGATTAACGGCCGGGTTCACGGGGCGTGGCGGAGGCGCGAGCTCTGCCCCGTGGGACAGTCTAAATATCGGGCTTCATGTTGCGGATGCAGCCGAGGACGTCATCGAGAATCGCCGCAGAGTGACAGAAGCGATCGGTTGGCCGTTCGAGGCATGGACCAGTGCCGAACAAATCCACGGAGCAGCCGTTCATCGAGTGAATGAGGATGAGCGTGGTCGAGGCCGCTTATCCATGAAGGATACAATCGGTGGCTGCGATGCAATCATGACGAATGTAAGGGGTATTTTGCTCACTTCCTTCTATGCGGACTGTGTGCCCCTCTACTTCTATGATCCCGAGAATGATGCTGTTGCGCTGGCGCATGCGGGTTGGAGAGGGACTGTAGCAGGGATTGCCGATGCGACAATACGAAGCATGTCAGAAGCATACGGGACACATCCAGAGCGGGTGCTTGCTGCGATCGGTCCGGCAATCGGCGGTTGTTGTTATGAGGTCGACGGAGTTGTAATCACGGAGATCGAGCGCATTATCGGTGAGTTAGGTCTCGATGAAGCAACCTCTGCAGCCTGTATGGTACGGGAGTCAGGGGATAAGGCGAAGATCGACTTGAAAGAAATAAACCGACAGATTATGATAAAAGCAGGAATTTTGACGAGTTGTATCGAAATAAGCAAATGGTGTACGGGATGTGAGGGTGATCTCTTTTTCTCACACCGGATGGAAGGCGGCAAGACTGGTCGAATGGCCAGTTGGATCGGCATGGCGGAAAGGTGATTGTCAGATATGTCCATACAGGATCGTATACAGCAGGTAGAACGGAGTATCGAGGCGGCGTGTCTTCGTTCTGGACGAGACAGGAATGAAGTTAATATCGTT
This sequence comes from Paenibacillus sp. strain BS8-2, assembly GCF_054483835.1. Taxonomy (NCBI): domain Bacteria; kingdom Bacillati; phylum Bacillota; class Bacilli; order Caryophanales; family Paenibacillaceae; genus Paenibacillus; species Paenibacillus sp. strain BS8-2. The sequence continues at coordinate 5,203,111 of NZ_CM137010.1, read as the reverse complement.
GCCGTAACCAAATATGTATCCCTCGATCGCACCGCAGAAGCGTATGAGGGCGGCCTCCGTCATTTAGGCGAGAATCGCTGGCAGGATGCCGAAGCCAAGTGGCAAGCGCTCAGCAACAAGGGAGCTTCAGGCAGTCAGCCGGTATGGCATTTTATCGGTTCACTGCAAAGCCGCAAGGCAAAGGATGTCATCGGCAAATTCGATTACATCCATTCGCTGGACAGGCTCACGCTTGCAGAGGCGATTCACAAGCAAGCTGAACGTCAAGGCTTGCAAGTGCCTTGTTTCGTACAAGTGAATGTATCCGGAGAGGATAGCAAGCATGGGATCGAGCCTGATGAGCTGCATCCCTTCCTGGAATCGTTGCGCGAATACCCAACGATTAAACCAATTGGTCTCATGACAATGGCGCCTTACGAGTCGGAGGCCGAAGCGACCAGACCTGTATTTCGTAGATTGCGGGAATTGCGAGATGAAGCGCAGGCTTCAAAGGTCGTAGGCACAGACTTCGTTCATTTGTCCATGGGGATGTCCGGCGACTTCGAGGTAGCGATCGAGGAAGGTGCAACGTGGATCCGACTGGGTAGTATTCTAGTAGGAAAAGAGGAGGATGAATAATGAGCGTGATGAATCGATTCATGAATTTTCTCGGACTGCAAGAGGAAGAAGAAGTCGTGGAGAGAGAACGGGTTGTTCAGAATGAGGAACAAGAACCTGAAACCTCACCATTCGAGACACGTAGAAACAATAGGAACGGCTCTGCCGGCGTGGCAGCAGGTGGAGGAAGCAACGTTGTCAGCATTCATTCCCAGAAAAATGTACGAGTCGTACTGAGCGAACCGCGTTCATATGACGAGGCGCAAGAGATCGCGGATCATCTTCGTTCGCGAAGAGCGGTCATCGTCAATCTGCAGCGCGTCCGCAGCGATCTGGCGCTGCGAATTGTTGATTTCTTAAGCGGTACAGTATACGCTTTAAGTGGCAGCATCTCCAAGCTAGGACCGAATATTTTCTTGTGCACGCCGGATTCGGTAGAAATTCAAGGAGCCATCACAGAAATGCTTGCTGAAGAGAACGATTACACTAGAATGAGGTGACCTTGGGTTGGAATTTAAAATCATGATTATTCAGTTTATTAGCACTGCACTTGAGATTTATAGTTATCTCATAATCGGATACGTATTGCTGTCCTGGTTCCCGAATGCAAGGGAAAGCTCAATCGGACAGTTTCTCGGAAGAATCGTAGAGCCATACATCGGCATCTTCCGCAAATTCATACCTCCGATTGGCGGCGTACTTGATTTATCGCCGATTATTGCATTATTGGCACTAAATTTCGTGACGCGCGGCTTGATTGCCGTCGTGATGTTCCTGCTCGGAATGGATTAAGAGCATGGTCATGAAACCAACCATATATGAACATTTCCACCCCGACGAGAAGGCATTTGTAGATCGGGCTGCGGAATGGGTCGAGCGGTCCGCGCAGCTGCATGAGCTGAAGCGGACCGATTTTTTGGACCCGCGCCAAGCTCACATCTTGTTAAGTCTCGCCAACCGCAATCCCGATGTCACGATCCGTCTGGACGGAGGCTACGAGGAAGCGGAGCGCCGGCGAGCGATCATTGGACCCCATTACCGCAGCTTGGACCACGAGCCTGCGGATATTGCTGTGCTTGCCGTTAATGCTCCGGGAGGCGGTCAGTTGGAGCTTGACCATGGGGATTTTCTTGGCGCTTTGTTAGGGCTTGGTATCAAGCGGGACAGGATAGGGGATATTCATGTCCACGAATCTGACGCACATATCATCGTTACGGGAGAAATAGCCGATTATTTGAATATACATCTGCGGCAGGTGCATCGTTTATCCGTGTTAACCGATATTTTGCCACTAGACGAGCTCCGTGCCATCAAAGTCAAGCTTGAAGAGATTAGCTTAACGGTTGCTTCGATGCGATTGGACGGTATTGCCAGTGATGTTTACCGGGTCAGCCGATCGAAGATCGTGGATCCCATCAAGGCGGGACGATGCCGAGTCAACTGGAAGACAGAAGAGGATCCCTCTGAACAATTGAAAGAGGGCGACGTGATCTCGTTTAAAGGTTTGGGAAGATTCAAAGTCCTTGAAGCTGACGGCGTGACAAAAAAAGGCAGAATTCGCGTGAAAATCGGTAAATTTATTTAGAACGATGCAGGAAATCGTCGTGTTGCTGTCGAATCTTTCAGTCAATCAGCAACGGGTGTATGGTATCACTCATCATTCATAGGGAGGTGCTCCAATGCCGCTTACGCCATTGGACATACATAACAAGGAGTTTTCTCGCAGATTGCGGGGATACGACGAAGACGAAGTAAATGAATTCCTAGATCAAGTGATAAAGGACTATGAATCGCTTATCCGTGAGAATAAGGAAATTCAGAATCAAATGCTTAACTTGCAAGAAAAGCTGAATCACTTCTCCAATATCGAAGAAACGCTGAGCAAAACCATTATCGTCGCGCAAGAAGCAGCCGATGAGGTGCGTAACAACGCGAAGAAGGAAGCGCAGCTAATCATCAAGGAAGCGGAGAAAAACGCGGATCGAATCGTTAATGATTCGCTCAACAAATCTCGTAAGGTCGCGCTCGAAGTAGAAGAGCTCAAGAAACAAGCTTCGATCTACCGTGCACGTTTCCGTACGCTTGTGGAAGCACAGCTGGAGCTTTTGGGTCATGATGGCTGGGACTCGCTTGATTCGGCGGGACGTGATCCGGAGCGAGAGCTTCTTCGCGGGTAAGGGAGTGCTTCAATAAAGTAGGAAATCCAATTAAGCGGATTTCGTCTTTATGGGGCTGCAAGATCCATCTTCCGTTTGACATTCGAGCAAGAATTCGTTATAACTTAACTAAAGATTCAAACATAAGATGGTTATAACTTCAATGACGAGAACGAGTACGTAGCGGAATCAATCCACAGAGAGCCGGCGATTGCTGCAAGTCCGGTGTTTGAGCCGATACCGAATATCCTCTCCGAGAAGCGCCGCCTAACCCGCACATAGCGGTTGTAAGCGTCGACGGCAAGTCCTCCGTTACAAGGGCCGCGAATCGTCGTTTGGTTCGCAGACAAGGTGTCGCAGTCGCTGGTTGTCCAATGGACGACCGAGTATCTCCTTCAAGGAGAACGCAGCGTATGCGGAACAAGGGTGGTATCGCGAGTTAACCTCGTCCCTTCTACAGGGGCGGGGTTTATTTTATTTTCTAGAGGGAGTTGTTGAGAGATGCAACGCGTAGATGTCAAGGAACGCGCGCGCAGCCGGGAGCTGCGAGTTCTGGCGCAATGGAGAGATGAAGATACGTTCAAGAAATCGATTGAGAATAGAGAGGGCAGACCTAACTTCGTATTCTACGAAGGACCTCCTACCGCAAACGGTGCACCGCATATCGGGCATGTGCTGGGTCGCGTAATCAAGGATTTTATTTGCCGTTACAAAACGATGGCAGGATACCGCGTTGTTCGCAAAGCGGGGTGGGATACGCACGGGTTGCCGGTAGAGCTCGGTGTTGAGAAGCAGCTCGGCATCTCGGGTAAACAAGAAATCGAGAATTATGGCGTGGAAGCGTTCGTGAAGAAATGTAAGGACAGCGTATTTGAGTACGAACGGCAATGGCGCGAGCTGACGGAAGCGATCGCGTATTGGACCGATCTGGATAATCCGTATATTACGCTCAAAAACGAATACATTGAAAGTGTGTGGCATATCCTGTCCACCATTCATAAGAAAGGACTGCTTTACCGCGGTCACCGGGTCAGCCCGTATTGTCCTTGCTGCCAAACGACGCTAAGTTCGCACGAGGTTGCACAAGGGTACGAGGATGTTAAAGACTTAAGTGCAACAGCGAAGTTTAAGCTGCATGATTCCGGAGAATTCGTGCTTGCATGGACAACAACACCTTGGACGCTTCCAGCAAACGTAGCGTTAGCTGTAAATCCGGAGCTCGACTACGTTCGTGCATCCAAAGACGGCGAGGTATACATCGTAGCTGCCGCGCTTGCGGAATCCGTGTTCAAAGAAAATTATGAAGTGTTGTCGACGCTCAAAGGTTCGGAGCTGGTAGGACTGGCTTACGAGCCGCCATTCCGTTATGTGCCGATCGACAAAGGGCATGTCATTATCCCTGGCGAGTTCGTTAGCGACGCAAGTGGTACGGGTATTGTTCATATCGCGCCAGCTCACGGCGAAGACGATTACAAGGTAGCACGCGCGAATGGAATCAGCATGCTGAGCGTTGTCAACAATGCTGGTCGTTATGTGGACGAAGTAACAGACCTTGCTGGACGTTTCGTCAAAGATTGTGACGTTGATATCGTCAAGATGCTGAGCGAAAAAGGACTGCTCTACTCCAAGGAGCGTTACGAGCATAGCTATCCGTTCTGCTGGCGTTGCAAATCGCCGCTGCTCTATTATGCTACGGAGAGCTGGTTTATCGAAACGACGGCAGTCAAGGAACAGCTTATCGCGAACAACGCCGGTGTTGACTGGTATCCGGGTCATATCCGCGAAGGTCGTTTTGGCAAGTTTCTCGAAGATCTTGTGGATTGGAATATCAGCCGCAATCGTTATTGGGGAACGCCGCTTAACGTATGGGTATGCGAAGCGACCGGGCAACAATACGCGCCAGATAGTATTGCAGACCTGCGCGCTCGTGCTGTCGGCGAAGTGCCTGCCGATATCGAGCTGCACAAACCTTACGTGGACGAAATCCTGCTGAAGTCGCCATTCGCTGAAGGTGCTGTCATGCGCCGCACACCAGAAGTAATCGACGTTTGGTTCGACAGCGGCTCAATGCCGTTCGCACAGCAGCATCACCCGTTCGGCGATGAGCAAACATTTGAAGATCAATATCCTGCTGATATTATCTGTGAAGGCATCGACCAAACTCGTGGTTGGTTCTTCAGCTTATTAGCCGTATCGACGCTCTATAACGGCAAAGCACCGTATAAGGCAGTTATTTCCACTGGTCATATTCTGGACGAGAATGGTCAGAAGATGTCTAAGTCGAAGGGGAACGTCATCGATCCTTGGGAAATCATCAACGAATACGGCACGGATGCTTTCCGTTGGGCATTGCTTGCGGATAGCGCGCCTTGGAACAGCAAACGATTCTCCCGCGGTATCGTAGGCGAAGCCAAGTCGAAAGTGATCGACACCATCGTGAACACACACGCTTTCTACGCGCTTTATGCGTCAATCGACGGATTTGACCCGGCAGAACATCAAGGGGCAGAGGGACAATCGAATAACAAACTTGACCGCTGGATTACGTCGAGACTCAACAGCTTGATCGCCAATGTAACAAAGGGACTTGAGGTTAACGATTTCCTTAATCCGGCCAAAGCGATCGAAAACTTTGTTGACGAACTCAGCAACTGGTATATCCGTCGTTCTCGCGATCGCTTCTGGGGCAGCGGTCTCTCGGCAGACAAGGTAGCCGCGTACTCGACGCTGCGCGATGTCCTGTTGACTTTGTCCCGTCTGATCGCGCCGTACGCGCCGCTTCTTGCAGATGATGTCTATCGTAATTTGGGCGGCGAAGGCAGCGTTCATCTGGCCGAATTCCCGGTTGCTGACAACGCGCTTATCGATGCGACTCTTGAGCGGGATATGGACAGCGCCAAAGGTATCGTTGAGCTTGCACGCAATGTGCGTAACGAAACCTCGATCAAGACGCGCCAACCGCTATCAGAGCTGATCGTCTCGCTTGATCGCGATTTCACGATTGCCGATTACGAAGCAATTATCAAGGACGAAATTAACGTGAAGTCGATCATCGTTCAAACATCCGACAGCGGCTTCGTTGACTTTACTTTGAAGCTTAATCTCAAGGTAGCGGGCAAAAAGTACGGCAAAAATGTAGGGCCGATCCAAGCGGCTCTGAAGTCGATGTCGAGTGACGAAACACGAGCTATCGTGAATGGCGGCGGATATTCGTTCACGACAAGCGAAGGCGAGACGCTTAATATCGCGCTGGATGAATTGCTGGTCGAGAAACAAGCGAAAAGCGGCTTTGCTTCTGCATCTGACAGCGGCGTTACTGTTGCGCTGAATACCGATATCACGCCTGAGCTTGAGCAAGAAGGCTGGGTGCGCGAAGTGATTCGCGCCGTTCAAGATACACGCAAGAAACAGGATTTGCCGATTGAGAAACGGATTGAGCTTGTATTGGCTGTCGATGCGGAGCTTCGTTCTGCGCTTGAGACTTTCGAGAATGTGCTGAGCGACAACGTTCTGCTTCAGTCCATCGATTTCGGGGTAATGGAAGGCATGGAACGAGTAACACTTGGCGAAAAAGAAATTGGCATTTTCATCAAGGGTTAAGGTTATAGTAATGATGAGAAGCCCGCTTGCCGCCATGGTGGCGCAGCGGGCTTTGCTCGTTCTGTAACGGAGGTGGCATGTGACCATGAGAATGAAGAAGGACAATGGGAAGTGGACAGAAAAAAACAATGATCTACATACGAATGAAAATGACACATCCGTGGATCATGAAGATCGCGACCCGAAAGACATAACCCTGCTGCAACGATCTCTGGAGGTTGTTGATAAACGACTAGAGCATATTGCATCCGAAATGGAACGCACCCACATTGCGGATTATGTCGATTTGCTTAACAAACCCTTGAAGCTGATCTGGCGTAATTTGCTCGCTGGCACCGCAAGAGGCATCGGCATCGCGATTGGATTTACTTTTTTTGCTGCCACGATCTTGTATGTGCTCCGAATTCTCGGAGCACTCAATCTGCCTATCATTGGTGATTACATCGCGGATATCGTGAAGATCGTTCAAATCCAGCTTGAAGGTAAACAATATTGAGAATATTAAGTCGTCGATGAACGTTGATGTTGCTAATACAGCCGATTAATATTCTTCCTCATCAAACTGATCGTCATATTGAAGGCCATTGTCGCCTTCGGTACTGTGCATGTAGCGGTCATACTCGCTATTGCGCACAATGGAGACATGGCGTCCGGTAATGTCCGTGGCCAAGAAGCTTTCGAGGGACTCCACAAACCCGTCATGTTCATCGGCTTCGATTGCAAGATGACCGTAATCGGCTGCGTCACGATTCTCGGACATTGCTGGAGAATCCGAATTGCCCCAGCTCTCCACAATTTGCCAGGCATCTTCTCCGTCGAAGCCGTTATAGTCTTGCTCGTCTTTACTTGATCGACCAAAGGGATGAGCAAGAAATTGCTCTTCGACGGGACGATCGCTGGCAACAGATTGTCGGATGGCATGGTCAACGCAATACAAGCTGTCGGGCGCGGCATTGAGTCGTTCAAACGGAATGGCATGACCACATGCCGCGCACAATCCGTAGCTGCCCTTGTTCATTGCGTCAAACGCAGCTTCAATATTTCTTAACTGAAGCTCCTCCTGAGCCAAAAGGGCGAGATCCTTTTCACGTTCGTACATCTCGGTGGCAAAGTCGCCAGGATGATTATCAAGGGAAGAAAGTTCTCCTGATTCGTCGCGCATGGACTGATGTCTGCCGAAGTTGTCGTTTTGCTCTAATCGGGACGAGATGTTAGCATACTCATCCTGTAATCTTGATTTGAGCAGCTCAAGCTGCGAATGCGTTAAGGAAGAAATCATAAGGTCGCACCGTCCTTTGCTTCTGTGGTGAAGACTTAGGTTTGGTCTTATACATGCGTCATGACTGCTGATTGAAATTGTTCCTTCGTAGTTTTCGCCGCTGCGGCTGTTTTCAATATGGACATGCATGGAAGAGCGGATTCGTAAAGATGAAACGCGCCCCGGCGTCAAAGGAAGGCGTAGCCGTTTCACCTTGGCTCGAAGACATCTGCTGTGCTACACTATGTGAAGCGGCAACAGGCTTGTCTGTATACATACAAATTTTAAACCCTCAATAGGAGTGATCAAATGCGTGCTTTCTATTATTATTTGCTGGCAGTGATTGTGCTTGTAGTCGATTTTATTACCAAAAAAATGATCGCTACCAAGATGGAAATTGCCGAGGAAATCAGCGTGATTGGTAACTTCTTCGTCATTACCTCACATCGGAATCGCGGAGCTGCCTTTGGTATTCTGCAGGAACAACAAACATTTTTTATCATTATTACAAGTGTCATCCTGATTGGATTAATTGTGTATATCCAGCTCATGCGCAAAACCGGCAAAGCTATCCTGTTAACGGGACTAGCATTAGTACTTGGCGGAGCTGTCGGTAACTTCATCGACCGTGTACGTTTTGGCGAAGTGGTCGATTTCTTTAAATTCAACTTTGGCGACTATACGTTCCCGATCTTTAACGTTGCGGATTCTGGAATTGTGATCGGTGTAGGTCTAATTCTGCTCGATACGTTGCTCAGTGCCAGGGACGAAAAGAAAAAAATGATGCAAGAGAACAGCAAGGAGTCTGACCAACATGAACAGCAACCCGTATCTTGATCGAAGTGAAGACACGTTAGAATGGAGCATCCAGCAAGAACAAACCGGCGAGCGCATCGATAAATTTATCGTTGATCAGCTGGAACAATCTGGCGCTAGCGGAATATCCAGAACACAAGTCCAGGATTGGATCAAGGATGGTGCGGTGACCGTTAACGGTCGGGCAGTCAAAGCCAATTACAAAACCAGCGAAAGCGATCTGATCGAGCTTGCGATTCCGGAGGCGCAGGAAGCAGATATTCTGCCTGAGAATATCCCGCTTGAGATTGTTTATGAGGATCGTGATGTCATCGTCATCAATAAGCCTCGAGGGATGGTTGTGCATCCCGCGCCAGGTCATTCGTCTGGTACAGTCGTAAACGCGTTAATTTATCATTGCAAGGATTTAAGCGGGATTAATGGCTTGTTGAGACCGGGTATCGTCCACCGTATTGACAAAGATACCACTGGATTATTGATGGCTGCCAAAAATGATTTGGCTCATATTTCCTTGGCGGAACAACTGAAGGAACACAGCGTAACACGCAAATATATCGCACTCGTTCATGGAAATTTACCTCATGATCAAGGTACGATCGACGCGCCTATCGGACGGGATAGCGCGGATCGCAAGCTCTTTGCCGTTACGGATCGGAACAGCAAAAAAGCAATAACCCACTTTATCGTCATGGAGCGTATCGGCGGCGATTATTCGTTATTGGAGCTTCAGCTGGAGACCGGACGCACTCATCAAATTCGCGTCCACATGAAATACATCGGTTATCCGCTTGCTGGGGATCCTGTATATGGACGCAACAAAACGGTTGCCTTGAATGGGCAGGCGCTGCATGCTGCGGTACTAGGCTTTACTCATCCCCGGACAGGAGAAAGGCTTCAGTTCGGAGCGCCGCTTCCAGACGATTTGGAGCATGTGCTGGAGAGCCTGCGTCATCGCTAAACCGATAAGTGCAAACTTTTGCGCATATTCTGCATTATGCTTGTTGCAGAAGTGCGCTATTCTTATGTTAATTGCAACAAATTTGATACAAGGACAGGTGACCATAAGTGACTTCCATTAACCAAAACTACTTGGAGCTGCAAGGCAGCTATTTATTTTCTGAAATCGCGAAACGCCGTACGAAATTTATTCAAGAGAATCCAAATGCTGAAATTATCAGTTTGGGTATTGGCGACGTAACGCGCGGCTTGCCTGAATCCGTCATTAAAGCCATGCATAATGCTGTGGACGAGCTTGCACAGCCGGGATCGTTCCGCGGTTACGGCCCAGAGCAAGGCTACGACTTCTTGATCAACGCGATCATTGAGAACGACTACAAGGCGCTCGGCATTGACATTGCAGCGAACGAAGTGTTTGTATCCGACGGTTCCAAATGCGATGTAGGCAACATTCAAGAAATCTTCAGCGAGAACAGCATTATTGCCGTACAAGATCCTGTATACCCCGTATATGTGGACACCAATGTTATGGCTGGCCGTTCTGGCAAATACAATCAAGAAACGAAACGTTATGAGAACATCGTTTATCTGGAGTGCACGGCTGAAAATAACTTCAAACCTGCACTTCCTGATCGCAAAGTAGATTTGATCTACCTTTGCTACCCGAACAATCCAACAGGCATGACGTTAACGAAGGACGAGCTGAAGGTATGGGTAGATTACGCACGCGAGAACAACTGTCTCATCTTGTTCGATTCTGCGTACGAATCGTTTATACAAGAAAAAGACGTTCCACACAGCATCTATGAAGTGGAAGGCGCGAAGGAAGTTGCAATCGAATTCCGCAGCTTCTCCAAGACTGCAGGATTTACCGGCGTGCGTTGCGCTTATACAGTTGTTCCACGTGGTCTCAAAGGTTTGGATGCCGCAGGCAACTCTGTTATTATCAACGATCTGTGGAATCGTCGTCACACCACGAAATTCAATGGTGTATCATACGTGACTCAACGCGGTGCTGAAGCGATCTACTCGCCAGAAGGCAAAGCACAAATCGCAGATCTTGTTGATTACTACATGACGAATGCAAGTATTATCCGCGAAGGTTTGGCTTCCCTCGGTCTTGAAGTGTTCGGCGGCGTAAATGCGCCTTATATCTGGCTCAAGACACCTAAGGGTATGGATTCTTGGAGCTTCTTCGACAAGCTGTTGTCGGAAGCCAACATTGTAGGTACGCCTGGCGTCGGCTTCGGACAAAGCGGTCAAGGATACTTCCGTTTGACGGCATTCGGCAGCCGCGAGAACACGGAGAAAGCAGTAGAGCGTATTCGCAAGCTCAGCCTGTAATAATATATCGAATTACCATCGCTACCCTTGTATAGGCTGCGGAATTGAACCAACACTATAAGTAGAAACATACATCATTCGACAAAATGTCATGCACATATGACTTGACATTGCATGTTAAACGTGGGATAATTCCAATGATACAAAGCAGAACCTTTAACTCAGTCCCGAGAGGCTGGCAAGGTAGCGTGAATATGGGTCATTAATGAACAGAAATGGACAATCCCTTCAGCCTCGGCAGCTTACGCGAGGTGAAGGCGGCCACTGTCCTTTCTTTTCCCGACTGCTCACAGGCTCCTTGCGGACTTCTCCCGCAAGGAGCTTTTTTGTACGACGGCATCGGGACGCGCTAGAAGTTGCAGGGCAACAGATGGGGATGAGGCAGGTTAGAAAGGAGCGCGAACATGGCAGAAGACGAACATCTGGTTATTATGGACGATACGGCGATACGCCGAGCCTTGACACGAATCGCCCATGAAATTGTAGAGAAGAACAAAGGCATCGACGATTGTGTGATTGTAGGTATCCGCACGCGGGGCATCTACATTGCTAATCGAGTAGCGGAACGGATCAGTGAGATTGAAGGAAAACCGGTTCCGGTAAGAGAACTCGACATTACGCAATACAGGGATGATCGTCATGATGAAGCCATCACGGCGGCGAAGCTCGAAACAGCGGCAGCACTTGGCGAGATTGACGGAATACCATTCCGGACCAAAGACAAACGTATCATATTGTTCGACGATGTTCTCTTTACAGGGCGTACCATTCGAGCTGCCATGGACGCGCTGATGGATTGTGGAAGACCGCGAAGCATACAGCTGGCGGTGCTTGTAGACCGCGGTCATCGAGAGCTACCGATTCGACCTGATTTTGTCGGCAAAAACGTGCCAACCTCCAAACAAGAACAAATCCAAGTATCACTTCAGGAGATCGACTTGAAGGATCAAGTGACCATCATTCATCAGAGGGGGTAAGCAGCATGACAATTACGCAATTAAAAGGGCGAAGCTTACTTGGTTTAAAGGATCTTGATAAGGAAGAGATCGAAACCATTCTTGGCAGAGCAGCTTATTGGGAGAGTCATCCATCCAAAGTGCATACGACGATGCAAGGGAAATTCGCGGCGAATATGTTCTTCGAGAACAGCACGCGCACGAGATTTTCGTTCGAAGTAGCAGAAAAAAGACTAGGCGCGGAAGTTATCAATTTCTCTGCGGCAGCATCCAGCGTGCAGAAGGGCGAATCGATCTACGATACCGTACGAACGCTTGAATCCATGGGCATCGATGTCGGAATCATTCGTCTGAAACCAAACGGAGTTCTTGCAGAACTATCCGAGAAGATCAAAGTGCCGCTCATCAATGCGGGCGACGGCAATAACGAACATCCAACGCAGGCCTTGCTGGACCTTTACACGATTCGCAAGCACTTCGGCAACAGTCTAAAAGGATTAACCGTATCTATCGTTGGCGACATCATGCACAGCCGTGTTGCAAGATCGAACCTGTATGCGCTAAGCAAGCTGGGGGCGAAAGTCAGCTTCTGCGCGCCTGACAATATGAAAGCTAACGAACTGGATGCGTCTTATGTCTCGATCGAGGAAGCTATTCAGTCCGATGTGGTCATGATGCTGCGGGTGCAGCTCGAACGTCACGAAAGCGGCATGCTAAGCTCAGCAGAGTCGTATCGCGAACAATTCGGTATGACGGTAGAGCGGGCAACCAGAATCAAACCTCATGCGATCATTATGCACCCGGCTCCAGTGAACCGGAACGTGGAGATCGATGATGAGCTTGTAGAGCATCCACAATCGAGAATTTTCCCGCAGATGGAGAACGGCGTGCCGGTACGAATGGCCGTTGTGGAGCGGGCGCTTAGCTAGAGAAAACGGCTAGGTGTAAGACGGTGCAGTTGGCTGATCGAACGAACTATCCATCGGAGGGTGAAAACAATGGCATTATGGATTAAGAACGGCAATGTATGGAATGATGCTACAGAACAGCTCGAAATGAAACATATCCGCATGGAGGACGGCGTTATCGTCGAAATTCTTGATGGCGGAGCGGCACTCGAAACGGGCGCCGCAGAAGTAGTGGATGCAGAAGGTAAGCTGGTGTCAGCTGGTTTGATCGACATGCATGTCCATCTGCGCGACCCTGGCTTTGAACATAAGGAAGACATCATCACGGGTTCTCGCTCGGCAGCTAAAGGCGGTTTCACAACGATCGCATGTATGCCGAATACTCGCCCGGTTATCGATACACCGGAAACGGTGAAATATGTGGTAGATAAAGCGAAGAATGCAGGCATCGTTAAGGTGCTGCCGTATGCAGCTATCACCAAAAACGAGCTTGGCCGCGAGCTGACAGACTTTGCAGCTCTTAAGGAAGCAGGCGCTATCGGCTTTACGGACGATGGAGTCGGCGTACAGAACGCTCAAATGATGAAAAACGCGATGGCACTTGCGAAGTCGCTTGACATGCCGGTCATCGCACACTGCGAAGATGACTCTCTCGTGGAAGGTGCATGGGCTTCCGAAGGCGAGTTTTCCCGTAAGCACGGCATTAAAGGGATCCCGAACGAGTCCGAAGCCATTCATGTCGGACGCGACGCGCTGCTTGCCGAAGCTACTGGCGTTCATTATCATGTGTGCCACGTCAGCACGGAACAATCGGTTAGGCTCATCAGACTTGCCAAATCGGTTGGAACTCGAATCACGGCTGAGGTTTGCCCGCATCACTTGATCTTGTCGGATGAAGATATTCCGGGTCTGGATGATGCGAATTGGAAGATGAATCCTCCACTGCGCACGCCGCGTGATGTTCAAGCAGTAATCGAAGGACTTGAGGATGGCACCATCGACATGATCGTAACGGACCACGCGCCTCATAGTGCAGAAGAGAAAGGCCGCGGAGTTGATCTGGCGCCATTCGGTATCGTTGGCTTCGAAACAGCTTTCCCGCTGCTATACACCAAATTCGTTGCAACTGGACGTTGGTCGCTTGGTTTCTTGCTAAGCCGAATGACAAAAGAGCCTGCTCGTGTGTTTCGTCTGAATACCGGCAAGCTTGAAGCTGGAGCTCCTGCAGACATTACAATCATTGATCTGGAGAACGAACGTGAAGTTGATCCATCGAACACACTGTCGAAGAGCAGCAACACACCATTCGGTGGGTGGAAGCTTCGCGGATGGCCGGTCAAGACAATCGTGAACGGCAATATCGTATGGTCGGAATAACGTTAGGATAGATAACAACCTTTAACTAACAGCTGAGGAGTGAAACGGATGCAAGCTAGATTATTGTTGGAAGACGGAACGTTGTTTACGGGTCTGTCCTTCGGAGCGGAAGCGCAAATGATGGGCGAGGTCGTGTTTAATACCGGGATTACAGGATACCAAGAGGTACTCTCCGATCCTTCGTACTGTGGTCAAATCGTGACCATGACTTATCCGCTGATTGGCAACTACGGTATTACAAGAGACGACTTTGAGGCGCTTCGTCCGCATATCCATGGCTTCGTTGTACGTCGTCATGAGCCAGTGCCAAGTAACTGGCGCGCACAATATTCCCTTGGACAACTGCTCAAAGAATATGGCATTCCAGGTATCAGTGATATCGACACACGTATGTTGACGCGCAAGCTTCGCCACTTCGGCACGATGAGAGGTCTCATCACTACAGGTAACGAGCGTATCGAAGAGCTGACTGAACGTCTGGGTTCTTCGGTCCTGCTTACGGATCAAGTCGCACGTACGTCGACCAAAAATATCTTCTCGAGCCCAGGCAACGGCGAACGTATCGTATTGGTCGACTTCGGTGCAAAAAGCGGCATCCTGCGCGAGTTGACGCAACGCGGCTGCGACGTAGTTGTGGTGCCTCATGACACAACGGCAGAAGAAATTCGCCGTCTGGCTCCGGATGGCATTCAGCTATCTAACGGCCCTGGGGATCCGAAGGATGTTCCACATGCGGTTAAGATGATCTCTGAGCTGCTTGGCGAATTCCCGATCTTCGGCATTTGCTTGGGACATCAGTTGTTCGCACTGGCTTGCGGCGCAGACACAGGCAGACTGAAATTCGGTCATCGCGGCGGCAACCATCCGGTAAAAGAACTGTCTACGAACCGTTGCTACATCACGTCTCAGAACCATGGCTATACCGTTCTAGATCATACGGTCCACGGTACTCAACTGACAGTTACTCATATCAATAACAATGACAAAACGATTGAAGGGCTTAAGCATAACGTACACCCAGCATTCTCGGTTCAATATCATCCGGAAGCTGCGCCAGGTCCATTCGATTCCAGCTATCTGTTCGACGAATTCCTAGAGATGATCCGCGAGCACAAAATAAACAACCCGCAGAAACCGCGTCAAGCCGTCTTGTCGGAGACGTTGAAAGGAGAGCTTGAATATGCCCAGAAATAATCAACTGAAAAAAATTCTCGTGATCGGGTCCGGTCCGATCGTCATCGGTCAAGCGGCAGAGTTTGACTATGCCGGCACGCAGGCTTGCCAAGCACTTAAAGAAGAAGGCTATGAGGTTGTACTGATCAACAGCAACCCGGCTACGATTATGACGGATACAAACATGGCTGATAAAGTTTATATCGAGCCAATCACACTGGATTTCGTTTCTCAGATCATTCGTCAAGAACGTCCAGATGGTCTCCTGCCTACACTTGGCGGTCAAACAGGTCTGAACATGGCTGTTGAGCTCGCGCGTGCTGGCGTATTGGAACGCGAGAATGTTAAGCTTCTGGGCACACAGCTGATTGCGATCGAGAAGGCTGAAGACCGTGACCTGTTCCGAGATCTAATGCGCGAACTAGAGCAGCCAGTTCCGGAAAGTGAAATTGTAACAACTGTTGAAGCGGCTGTTGACTTCGCCAATACAATCGGCTATCCAATCATCGTACGTCCTGCTTACACGCTTGGCGGTACAGGCGGCGGTATCTGCGCGAACGAAGAAGAGCTTCGCGAAATCGTGGCTTCCGGTATCCGCTACAGCCCGATCAGCCAATGTCTGATCGAGAAGTCCATCGCCGGCATGAAGGAAGTCGAATATGAAGTCATGCGCGATGCGAACGACAACTGTATCGTCGTATGTAATATGGAGAACTTCGACCCGGTTGGCGTTCATACCGGCGACAGCATCGTAGTTGCACCATCGCAAACACTGTCCGACCGCGAGTACCAAATGCTTCGTTCGGCATCGCTCAAAATCATTCGTGCGCTTAACATCGAAGGCGGCTGTAACGTCCAGTTCGCTCTTGATCCGCACAGCTATCAATACTATGTCATCGAAGTAAATCCGCGCGTTAGCCGTTCCTCCGCTCTGGCTTCCAAAGCGACTGGTTATCCAATCGCGAAGATGGCTGCCAAGATTGCGGTAGGTTATACGCTAGATGAGCTGGTTAACCCTGTAACGGGCCAAACATACGCTTGCTTCGAGCCAACGCTTGACTACATCGTATCCAAAATTCCACGCTGGCCGTTCGACAAGTTCGTCAACGCCAACCGTAAGCTCGGTACGCAAATGAAAGCAACCGGCGAAGTTATGGCGATCGGCCGTACCTTCGAAGAGTCCATCCACAAAGCGGTTCGTTCGCTTGAGATTGGCGCACACCGTATACATCTTAAAGAAGCTAGCTCGCTTGAAGAGTCGGTATTGCGTAACCGCCTGGCGAAGCCGGATGACGAGCGGATGTTCCTTGTGGCAGAAGCGTTCCGTCGCGGCTTCACGCTGCAAGACATCCAGGACATTACGAAAATCGACTGGTGGTTCCTTGACAAAATCGCATCTATCGTCGCTTTCGAGGACAGACTGCGCAAGGAAGCTACGCTTTCCGCTGGTACTCTGTACGAAGCGAAACGCAAAGGTTTCTCTGATCGTTCCATCGCGGAAATCCGCAAGGAAGGATTCCCGAACGGCAGCCATACGACAGAAGCGGATGTTCGTGCATTCCGTCTGCAGAACGGTCTCAAGCCAGTCTATAAGATGGTTGATACTTGCGCCGCCGAGTTTGAAGCGACAACGCCTTACTACTACTCCACATACGAGGTAGAGAACGAAGTAACGGAGACGACGAAGCAGAAGGTTCTTGTACTTGGTTCTGGTCCGATTCGTATCGGTCAAGGTATCGAGTTCGACTACTCGACGGTTCACGCGGTATGGGCCATTCAGAAAGCGGGTTATGAAGCGGTTATTATCAACAATAACCCAGAGACGGTATCCACGGACTTCAGTACGTCAGACCGACTCTACTTCGAACCGCTGTTCTTCGAGGATGTCATGAACGTAATCGAGCAAGAGAACCCGATCGGGGTTATCGTTCAATTCGGCGGACAAACAGCAATCAATCTGGCAGCACCGCTAGTTAAAGCAGGCGTACGCATCTTGGGCTCCAGCCTGGAGAGCATCGATGCTGCAGAGGATCGCAAGAAGTTCGAAGCGCTGCTTCGTAAGCTGAACATCGCGCAGCCGGAAGGCAGCACGGTCACTTCGGTTGAAGAAGCTGTGGTTACAGCACAGAAGCTTGGTTATCCGGTGCTTGTACGTCCTTCGTACGTTCTGGGCG
Organism: Paenibacillus sp. strain BS8-2; assembly: GCF_054483835.1. Classification (NCBI taxonomy): domain Bacteria; kingdom Bacillati; phylum Bacillota; class Bacilli; order Caryophanales; family Paenibacillaceae; genus Paenibacillus; species Paenibacillus sp. strain BS8-2. The sequence continues at coordinate 5,185,795 of NZ_CM137010.1, read as the reverse complement.
GACGGGCTATGGAGATTGTATACTCCGATTCCGAGCTGCTTAGCTACATGGAAGTCGCAGTGAAGATCAACCCGGAACATCCGGTTCTGATTGACCGCTACATGATGGGCAAAGAAGCAGAGGTGGATGCGATCTGTGACGGCGAGACCGTTCTGATCCCGGGCATCATGGAGCATGTAGAGCGTGCAGGGGTTCACTCTGGCGACTCCATCGCGGTATATCCGCCACAATCGCTCTCTGATGACATCAAGAACCAAATCGTCGACATCACGATCAAGATTGCGAAGGAACTGGAAGTTATCGGTCTCGTTAATATCCAATACGTCATTCACAACGAGAAAGTGTATGTCATCGAGGTTAACCCGCGTTCGTCTCGTACCGTACCGTTCTTGAGCAAAGTGACGAACCTGCCGATGGCGAATCTTGCTACTAAAGCTATCCTGGGCACAACGCTTGCATCACAAGGATATGTAGACGGATTGTGGCCTGAGGATGAGTATGTCTCTGTAAAAGTGCCAGTATTCTCCTTCGCGAAGCTCCGCCGCGTTGACCCGACTTTGACGCCAGAGATGAAGTCCACTGGCGAAGTTATGGGCCGCGACGTTCAGTATGCGAAGGCTCTGTACAAAGGTCTTATCGGTGCAGGTATGAAAATTCCGACATCCGGTACGATCATCGCGACTGTTGCGGACAAAGATAAGGAAGAAGCGACAGAGTTGCTGCGAGGCTTCTACAATATCGGCTACAAGATTATGGCAACAGGCGGCACAGCAGACGCTCTGGAGGCAGCAGGATTATACGTACAGCGTGTCAACAAGCTAAGCGAAGGCTCGCCTAATATTCTTGACATGGTTCGTGAAGGCAAGGCGCAATTTGTTGTCAACACATTGACCAAAGGCAAGACGCCTGAGCGTGACGGCTTCCGTATTCGCCGCGAAGCTGTTGAGAACGGCGTAGTCTGCATGACCTCGCTCGATACGGTTCGCGCATTGCTTCGTATGATGGAGACAATCAACTTCTCGTCCCATGCGATGCCGGTTCTAAGCAAGTCGAGCAAATAACAAATGAATAGGGGGAATCGCAAGTGAAGCTATCACGAGATGAAGCCGCGAAGCGAGTTATGGTTGCTCTGGATTATCCAGAGGCAGCCGCGGCCGAGAGATTGATCGAGGAGCTGAAGGGCATTCCCTGTTATATGAAGGTGGGTTTGCAGCTGTTCTATGCTGCAGGCCCATCCTTTGTGGAGAGCCTCAAGAAGCGGGGATATTATGTCTTCCTGGATGTGAAGATGCACGATATTCCAAACACAGTTAAAGGTGGCGCGAATAGCGTCACAAAGCTTGGCGTCGATATGTTCAACGTTCATGCGGGCGGCGGTAAAGCGATGATGGAAGCGGCAATGGAAGGTGTGCAAAGCGCATTAACTGCTGGTTCGACACCTCCTGCGGTTATCGCAGTGACGCAGCTGACAAGCACAAGTGCCGTTGTAATGAATGAAGAGATCGGCATCCATGGCACAGTAGAAGATGCCGTGATCCGATATGCAAATCTGGCTAAAGCTGCCGGATTACAAGGCGTCGTGGCATCTCCTTCCGAGGTTGTTGCCATCAAATCGGTCTGTGGTCCAAGCTTTGTTACAGTAACTCCGGGAATTCGTCCGGCAGGTTCCGATATCGGGGACCAGTCGCGGATTATGACGCCGGGACAAGCACTGAGCCAGGGAACGGATTATATGGTGATTGGCAGACCGATCACAGCTGCGCCGGAGCCGCGCGCAGCGATTGAATCTATCATTGAGGAGCTGATTGCAGTTGACTAACCTGACATTATCGAACTTGCCGGAGACGATTGCGAAGAGCCTGCTCGACATCCAAGCAGTCGCGCTTCGTCCTAACGATCCCTTCACTTGGACATCTGGCCTCAAGTCGCCAATCTATTGCGATAATAGATTAACGATGGGATATCCAGAAATTCGCGACTTGATCGCGGAAGGCTTCGCTACAATTATTCGTGAACGATATCCAGATGCCGAAATTATTGCAGGCACATCGACTGCAGGAATTCCGCATGCCGCATGGGTATCGCAGAAGCTCAACTTACCCATGGCATACATTCGCGACAAAGCGAAGGGTCATGGCAAACAGAACCAAATCGAAGGCCGGATCGCAAGCGGACAAAAGGTCATCGTCATTGAGGACCTGATCTCTACAGGAGGCAGCTCGCTCAAAGCAGCACAGGCTGTTCGCGAAGCCGGTGGCGAAGTGTTGGCCGTACTTGCCATCTTTACGTACCAATTCAATACGGCAACCCAATCGTTCGCGGATGAAGGTTTCCAGCTGGAGACGTTGTCGAACTACTCTGCATTAATCGAAGTAGCTGCTCGGCAAGGTGTTGTAGCGGAAGCGGATATCTCCACACTGCAAGCTTGGCGCGAAGATCCACAATCGTTCGGCAAATAAGATCGTAACGCTATCCTTTGACGAGAAGAATATAATCAAGGAGTGTTGTTCAAGATCAACGAAAGTTGGCTGAACCACACTCCTTTTTTCTTTGAACTGCATCCCGTGGGATTCTACAAACAAACCGATATTATTTGAGTTTCATGTTTCAAATATTTGATCACAATTCCGATATATAGATATGGACAACTAAGATATGGGGAGCGAAAAGGGATGCGTATTTCTTTTGGGGTTAAAATGATTATTTTGGCAGCTGTACCTTTATTATTTTATACGATTTCTGGTCTGTATCTGCTTGGAGAGCAACGTAAAATATTTGATGAATTGAAGTCGTCCATTCATGAAACCTCCAATCAGGTCAGTCAATTGCTGCTAAACGCTGATCGAGACTTGTATCAAGCGAATACCGCTTATATTCTATTGGAGTCCGGATCAATAGATGCCGCTAGAACCAAAGCGTTGAATGAAGAAATGATAGCAAACAAAGATCAAGCTATCGAGAGAGTAACCTCGGCGAAGGGGATATTGGAAAAAGCAGGCCTGCTGGAACTAGATAAAGGAGAATCAGCTTTGAAAGTAGGCGAGATTCTTCATTCGTTCGAGGAGAATTATAACTTATGGTTCAATGAAGCTGCTGCCGCTGCAAACGACGGTAAACCGCTGGCTGTTAATCCTGCTGTTGACGAATTGTTCTTGACTGCTCGCACCGGTGTAGATGAAATTGGGCAGAATATCGAATTGTATGCCAGCGAAAAGATAGAAGGTATCGAATCCGATCTTGACTCGGCACAGCTTATAACGTTTGTAAGTATCATCGTTGTAACGGTTTTACTTATTGTCATGTTAATCCTGATGACTCGTTCCATGACTTCGACGATCCGGTCGGTACTCAACAAAACAAATAAAGTGAGTCAAGGAGACTTAACAGCATCACGAGCGGTTAAGTATGGCAAAGATGAATTGGGCAGCATCTTATATTCGGTTGACGATATGATTGATCGAATGAATAGCCTTATCACTGGCGTTGTGAAGAACGCAGCAGATGTCAAAGCTTCCTCATCCCGGCTATCCATTGCAGCATCGGAATCCGCCGCTGCATCAGAGCATGTAGCTGCACAAATCGCGGAGGTCACTACTAACTCCGAAGTGCAAGCGCGCAGCGCAGAAGAAACATCGCGTGCAATTGAGGAGATGACGACTGGTATTAGCCGAATCGCGGAGAATACAGCGACAATGGCAGATCACTCCTCGGCGATGATGACGGAAGCAGGTGAAGGACAAGAAGCGCTGCAGCGTTTGGAGGATAGAATGCGAGGGCTAGTAGATGTTATTCATCGATTATCTGGCATTATTGAAACTTTGGAGAAACGATCTGGCCAGATTGGTTCCATTGCCGAAAATATAACGACGTTCTCGAACCAAACGAACATTCTGTCCTTGAACGCTTCAATTGAGGCGGCCCGGGCTGGCGAACATGGCAAAGGCTTTGCGGTTGTTGCGGGAGAAATCCGCAAACTCGCTGCAAGCTCGCTTGCGTCGGCAGAAGGAATTAATGAGCTTGTCAGCGAGACAAGAGGAGAAATTGCCAATGCATCGGATGCGATGCGTCAGACAATTGTTGAGATGGAGGATGGAAGCAGACGTGTAGCTGAGCTGAATCACCGCTTGCATACTATCAGCGCATCAATCGATAAGATGACAGAACAGTTGCAAGAGAGCTCGGCGATTACGGAGCAAATGTCCGCTAGTTCCGAAGAGGTCAGCGCGTCCACAGAGCAGTCAGCGGCGTCGGCGGGTGTGAACTTGGAGAAGACTGAGAATGTAGCGGCTGCCACGGAAGAACAACTTGCATTGACGGAAAATATTGCAGACGCTTCCCGCACGCTTGGCACTATTGTAGATCAGCTTGGAGCAGCGGTCGGTCAATTCAAAGTGAAGTCATAATACGGGTTATTGGCTGTTCCGTCATCCGCTGCGGAGCAGCTTTTTTTTTGAATAAATAAGCTTGAAAGTCTGCCCATCTTAGCAATTCGAAAAAAATGAGGGAGATATGACCAAAGTACGTAACTTTTTCTTGGCATATACCGTCTAAGGTGTAAGATTAGAAATATGAAGAAAGAGAATAGGTAGGGGGATGCCGGTACGGAATCACAAACAATGGACCAAAATAAGATCGGGCATACTACTGATCAAATCTCCGAGTCTAGCGACACGACGCAGGTAAAAGCGGATTCGTCGAATGCCCTGTTGATCGTCAACCAAGTGGAACGTATGTTTCAAGTGGGAGGCAACACGCTTCACGTTCTGAAAGGCATACAAATGTCTGTATATCCTAATCAGCTTGTGATGCTGAAGGGGCGTTCCGGCTCAGGCAAAACAACGCTTCTAAATTGTCTGGGAGGTCTCGATACGCCTAGCAAAGGGAAGATTGTGTTCCACGGACTGCCATTCAGCGAAATGAGCGACGACGAGAGAACGCATGTGAGACGCAAGGAGATGGGATTTATTTTTCAGGCGTTTGCATTGATGCCGCTCTTGTCTGCTTGGGAAAATGTAGAGCTCTCGCTCCGCATGGCTCAAACGCCGCGTTCGGAATGGAAAGGTAGAGTAGAGCAGTGCCTGGAGCTCGTAGGTCTGGAGAAACGTATGCATCACCGTCCATTTGAGCTGTCAGGGGGAGAGCAGCAACGTGTTGCCATTGCTAAAGCCATTGCACACAAGCCTCTTCTACTGCTTGCCGACGAACCGACAGCCGAGCTTGATACGGGTATGTCCGCTCAAATTATGTCAGTATTCCAAAATATCATTGCTACAGAAAACGTCTCAATATGTATGACTACACATGATCCTACGATTTTGGAGGTTGCCGACCATGTCTATGAAATGGTGGACGGGAAGTTTATCTAGAGCGTCCATAGTTGCAGCGATGAGCGTATCGCTGGTTTTTGCAAGCGGTTGTTCGCTATTGCCTGACGAGAAAGCGGAGGAGGTGTTGCCTGATATCGTGCCGCCGCAAATATCCAAGAAGCCGGAATACGAGGTTACGACTAAGACGCTGGAAACAAAAGTGCAAGTCATCGGTAAGGTTATATCCACACAGGAAGAAACGTTATACTTTACACTCGACAATAAACATCTTAAAGAACTGTATGTGAAGACCGGTGATAAGGTTGAGGCTGGAGATCTGATCGGTGAACTGGACGTCGAAGATTTGGTGAAGACGCTTCGGATGGAGCGCCTTGCGTTCAAACGTGAAGAAAATGCAATGAAAGAAACGCTTCGGATGCGTGACGAGATGGAGCCGCTGGAATTCGAAGAAAAACAAATCGCTTTCGAGGAGAAACGCCAGAAGCTTGTTGATATGGAAGAGGAGATCGCCAAAGCTACGATCGTTGCTCCTTATGCAGGAACAATCGTATCGGTAAGCGCCCAGAAGGGCGATGTCATTAAAGCTTATGCGCCGATTGCGATTGTAGCGGATACAGGACTTATGACGCCTGCTGCCAAGCTGACCAAAACGGAGCTTGAGAAGATAGCCCCCGGTATGGAGGCGGTTGTCAGTATTAGCAGTGTCGGCAACTTTAAAGGTTCTGTGAAACAGATGCCTATCAAGTCGACCGAAGGCGATGGTAACGGAAATCCGCAAGGCGAGACGAAACCGGAGAGACCAGAGGACTTCATGATCGTCGATTTGCCAGAGCTGCCCGCTGACATTCAGCGCGGTACGCCGATTTCGATCAATATCATAACCAAGCGGACAGAAAATGCCATTGTTATCCCACCTTCTACGCTTCGTAATATCGGTTCGCGCACTTATGTACAAGTGATAGACGAAGAAGGCAAACGCGAGGTGGATGTCGAGGTTGGTCAGCAGACCGCTACGGATATCGAGATTCTACAGGGATTGAAGCCGGGGCAGAAAGTCGTAGGTCGATAGAGTATGGGTATTCCACTATTCCGATTCCTATTCCGCAAGATGTGGAATACAAGATGGCTCACGCTCAGCACAATGGCCGGTCTCATCATGGCTGTTGCATTCGCCACGAGTATTCCGATGTATGCGGATGGGGCCCTGAAGCGGGTTGTCACGCAATCGCTGCAAGAAAAGAGTGTAGGAATGCCTGCGGGATCGCTCCTCATGAGATTCCAAGCGACGCCTGGTGAAGCAACCAATCTCACTGCACTTGGCGAGCTGGAACGCTACATAAAGGAGAATGTCCCCGCAGATATCGGTTTTACATATGACACATACCAACAATCGTATTCCATTCGGAGCTCCGACGTCGTGCCCGAGGATCCTACGAAAGTAGATGCGGGCCGAAACCGGCAATTGTCGCTGATGTCGATGTCCGAGCTCTCCAAGCATGGGGAGATCGCACAAGGCAAATGGTTCGACGAAGCTGCGGGCAACGGAGATATAATCGAAGCCGTCATGCTGGAGGAGGCGATGTACCGCAACGACATCCATATCGGCGATGTATTCGAATATCCGGTTTACGGTGGACTTAATTTAACGCTTAAAGTGAAGATTGTTGGTGCATTTAACCCTATCGATTCAGCGGATTCATATTGGTATCAAGGCTTGGAAGGGCTGTTAGGTACGCTGCAAGTCAGCGAGGCGACATTCCATAAAGTCTTGCTTGAGAAATACAAAATACCGCTTCATAACGGCGGCTGGTATTACGCATTTGATCTGTCCGAGGTCAAGACGAGTCAATTGTCGCCTCTAGGCAGAACGCTGGAACGTCTTAATATTGAGCTGTACCAGAGAATGAAAGATACAAGGGTTGAGATTTCGTTCGCATCTACGCTAACTGAATTCCGCAAGCAAAGTTTGCAGCTGCAAACGCTGCTCTTTACGCTTGCTGCGCCTATGATTGCGATGGTATTCTACTTCATTGCAATGAACGCGCGGCAATCGCTGGATAAACAACGCAGTGATATCGCCGTGCTGCGCAGTCGCGGAGCGGGAACTCGGCAAATTATTTGGATTTATTTGTTAGAAGGCTTGTTGCTTGGAGCCGTCGCATTGGCAACAGGGCCGTTCATTGGCTGGTTTATGGCCAAGAGCATTGGGTCGGCCAATGGTTTCTTATCATTCGTCAATCGGAAGTCTATCCCGGTAGGTTTCTCGACAGAAGCCATTATTGCAGGCGGTGCAGCGGTTCTGCTGGCCATTCTGGCAACTGTCATTCCCGCTGTCATTTACGCTCGTTCGTCCATTGTGAGCTACAAACAAGAGCTCGCGAGATCGGATCGCAAGCCAGCTTGGCAACGTTGGTATCTCGATGTTCTGCTGATAGGAGCAGCGGGATATGGCTGGTACATGTTTAACGAACGGCAGATGCTGACATTCCAGACAGGGATGACGACGGATCAACTAAACGTTCAACCGTTCCTGTTCTTTGTGCCAGCGCTCGCGATTTTCGCTTTGGGATTGTTTTTCCTACGATTGTTCCCATGGCTGCTCAAGCTGTTTAACTGGCTGGGACGGAAGTTTCTGCCTGTTCCGCTATATTTGACGCTGACACAATTGTCGCGTTCGTCCAAAGGTTATTATCCGCTGATGATTTTGCTCGTACTCACGCTTGGTTTAGGCGTATACAATGCCTCGGCAGCGAGAACGATCGATCTTAATTCCACGGAACGCACCTTATATAAATACGGATCGGACGTCATTATTCAGACCGTATGGGATGGCACCGCGATTGTAACGCCGCCAAGCGGCGGAGGTAATGGTGGAGGTAATGGCAATGGCGGCGGTGGCAACGGCGGTGGCGCTAATGGCGGCGGAGGTAATGGCGGTGGCGGCAACGGAGGTGGAGGCGGCGGTGGCAATGGCGGAAGCGTGCCGACTGGCATTTTGTACAACGAACCGCCCTTCGAAATTTTCCGTTCTCTTGACGGAGTAGAAGCTGCTGCTCGCGTACTGAAAACCAAAGGCAATGTCGTCATATCCGGCAAGTCGATTGGTCAAGGAAATGTGCTGGGAATCGACAACAAGGACTTCTCGGAAGTGGCTTGGTTCCGTGACGATCTATATCCCGTGCATCCATTCCAGTATCTGGCGAATCTCGGATTGGCTGAACATGCGGCGATTATTCCAACAGGTGTCGCAGAGAAGTATCAGTTAAAGCTAGGCGATACGATTTCTGTTGGTTTCCCTGAAGGAATGATCGAATTCTCCGTATTCGGCATATTACCATATTGGCCGAGTCAGTATCCGGACAAATCGCCTTTTATCATTACAAATTTGGATTATATCTACGATCAGCTGCCAATTATGCCTTACGAAGTATGGCTGAAGATGGAGCCGGATGCGTTGGTTGCGCCAATCGTCGAGAAGCTGCAGAAGGAAGGCATTGAGCTCGCTTCAGTTGACGATGTGCGGACCGAATTGATTACACAATCGAAACATCCTACACGCGGCGGCGTGTTCGGGATTCTAAGTCTGGGGTTCCTCGTATCCGTCGTCATCACACTTGCAGGTTACATCCTTTATTGGTTCTTTAACTTGTCTGGTCGTGTCGTACAATTCGGCGTGCTCCGAGCGATGGGACTTTCTCGCAAGCAGCTAACAGGGATGCTGCTGCTAGAGCAGCTCTTTACAGCAGGGCTTGCGATTGGCTTAGGCATTGCGATCGGTAAGATCGTCAGCAAAATCTTTTTGCCATTCTTGCAGACTGCCGACAATGTGGAGGAGACAGTACCTCCGTTCCGAGTCGTGTTCGAAGCTAGTGATACGAACCAGCTATTCTATGTCGTCGGTTTCATGATGAGCGTAGGCGCGCTGTTACTCTTCCTGCATATTCGCAGACTGAGAGTTCATCAAGCAGTCAAGATGGGAGAGGAGCGGTAACGGCGCATGATTCATTGCGAAGGATTAGTGAAAATTTACAAAACGGATGAGCTTGAGGTCGTGGCGCTCCAAGGGCTTAACCTCACTGTCGAGGACGGCGAGCTCATGGCGATTATCGGCAATAGCGGAAGCGGGAAGTCGACGCTTCTGAATACGCTGGGCGGTTTAGACCGCCCTTCTGCCGGTCAAGTCAAGGTGGGACCTTGGGATCTGCTCAAGATCACCGACGAAGAGCTGGTTCAGTACAAACGAGAGACGGTCGGATTTATCTGGCAGAATAATGCTAGAAATTTGCTTCCGTACTTGACTGCGCTTGAGAACGTTGAGATGCCGATGATGTTGTCCGGCAAGGTCGATCGCGTATATGCGAAGCAGCTTCTGGAGTGGGTTGGACTCAAGGAACGTATGCACAATAAGCTCCATCAGCTTTCTGGCGGTGAGCAGCAGCGTGTTGCTATTGCGATCTCCCTCTCTAACCGTCCCAAGCTGCTGCTTGCGGACGAACCAACAGGATCTGTTGATACTGCGACATCAGACTTAATCATGGGGATATTCCGCCGGCTTAATCGCGAACTAGGTGTAACAATCGTTATTGTCACACATGACATGACGCTTGCGAGCAAGGTGGATCGGGTCGTTGCCATCCGCGACGGACTAACAAGCACGGAATTTATTAAGCGCAATCCTAACATTGGTCTTGAAGGTAACGAAATATCGCAGCCGGCCGGCAAAGGGCTGACGGGCGTTCACGAGGCGTATGTCGTCGTTGACCGCGTAGGAAGACTGCAGGTTCCAAAGGAGTATTTGACGGCTCTAGGCATTAAAGACAAAGCGACGATGGAGTTCGATGGTGAACGGATTATAATTTCTTCGCCAAAATTATTGGGGGGTAATGGCAATGATGAGAATGCTTAGTGGATCAAAAGTTACGAAATTGACCATGTTGGGGATGTCGCTTACGCTTACTGCAGGCATGTTGTCGGCTTGTACAGGTGGCAATGATCCATCCGAAGCGGAGAATAGCGTGCTTCGAATTGGGGTGTTGTACGGTGGATCAGATAACGAACCATATTTCCGCCAGCAATATACGGATATGTTCGAATTCAATAACCCTAACGTCGAGTTCGAGATCGTAGGCGCGGTCAATTATGACGATCAACGATTCACGCAAAGCTCGGAACCAGGTAAGCCGGCAGATCAGCCTGACCCTTATGAAGAAATGAAGAAATTGATGGAAGGGCAGAATCCAGTTGATGTTGTCGTCATTGATTACAGTCTGCTCAGAAGGTTCACGCAAGACAACCTGCTTAACCCTTTGGACCCTCTTATTGCGCAAGATAAGTTTGATTTGACGGATTATGTGCCGACTGTCATAGAAGGCATTAAAGCCGCAGGGGACAACAGCATCTATGCGCTGACACCAACCTTTACGTCCTCTGCACTGTATTACAACAAAAAGATATTCGCTGATATGAATATCGAACCTCCAACTGACAAGATGAGCTGGTCAGATGTATTCGCCAAAGCGCGTCAACTTGCAAATGGCGAAGGTGTCGACCGTACTTTTGGATTCTCTTTCAATCGCTGGAACTCTGATGGCTTTAATGATGTCCAGAACTACAGCACGGCGTTGCAGCTAAGAACCTGGGATGACACTGGCGAGAAGATGCTTGTGAACAGCGATCAGTGGGCAGAGGTATTTGACACAATCTCGGGTCTGTATAAGGAAAAAATCGTACCGGATCAAGAGTTTATTACCAAAATGTACGAGAAAATCAATGAAAACGGCGGCATAGATCCGTTCTATGGCGATTTGTTCGCACAAGGCAAAGTGGCCATGATGATCGGCGAATCGTATTATGTCAACGAGTTGAAGAAGTTTAGCGATAATGCGGCTAGCATTAAAGATTATGAGATGATCGACTGGGACGTTGTAACGGTACCTACTCATCCAACAAATGTGGATGCTGGCGGCAACATTAGTCTAAGCCAGTTGATGGCCATTAACAACAAGGCGCAAAACGCAGAAGACGCTTGGGAATTCATTAAGTTTTCCAACAGCAAAGAATGGGCGAAGCTGAAATCCAGAAGCAATTACGAGCTAGTCGCACGCAAGGAGTACCTGAAGCCGGTTGGCGGAATGAGCTATAACATCGATGCCTTCACATTACTTAAACCATTGCCGCCATCTTCGGTGAACGAAGAAAAAATCTATCGTGAAAAACCAGGTGTCTGGGAAGCGCGTCAAATCGGCTATGAGATGTTCCAGAAGGTACTCGACGGCACGATGGAAACAAAAGCAGCGTTAGCTGAATGGGAAACACGTGGCAATGCGATACTGGCAGGTCAATCCGAGATGGGCGGAGACGGCGGTGGGATTGCCATCCCTAGACCGATGGGTGAGGTTTCGGTTGAAGAAGTAGTTACGGATACCGCTGAAGCCATTATTAATTAATTTCAAGTAGATCTCCTATTTCCTTTTATTCAAAAAACCGTCCCACACGCGCTGTTTTCTACTTGGCGCGCGTGAGACGGTTTTTGTTTATTCTTGGCCAAGCTGAAACGACTGATATGCGGTCCATCCGCCTTGCTCGGTTTGATATAGCAGATGGATACGGTCGATAAAGGTACTGAGCTTGATCTCTTTCATTCTTAAATTCCCATATAGGTCGTGCAGCTCATCGGGCGCCATATTTCTGCCTATCGTAATATGCGGCGTGTAGACGTAATTGTGCAGCGGCTGCTGCAAGATGCCCGTACAGACCGTCTCGTGAAGTGTAATGACAGGTGTGGGGTCCTCGAGGGCCAAATAGAGCGTTGGCGTAACCGGGAAAAAAGTGGATACCCGGTTAAATGTCGCCTTAAAGGGAGTAAGAGAAGCAGCAGCTTCGGCAAGTTGATCGACAGCAAGCTTCAGCTTGTCATCATCCCACTCTTCGGCTTCCCGAATGGTCATATGGGCAGGAATATGGCAATAATGAGGATCATGGCGTATGCGCCAGCTGTTGGCTTCGTCCTGTATAGCTTTATCTGGGAAGACACAAATCCCGTACAACAAGATCATCAGCTCCTTCTCGGATTAAGTTCGTTACTATAAGTATACCCAAATAGCCATTCTGCTAAGAACCAAAGTTATGTATGCTTGTTCGCAATGGTTTATTGGCAATTGGGGTAATCTAAGGTCATAATAGGGTCAATAAGCGGGAGGACATTTTCGATGAAAATCAAATGGGTGTATTGGCTGCGTTTATATGAGACGAAATTTCAAGCTGGCTGTCTGGTGCGTCGAATGGAAAATGACTGGTGGATCTATGGCTACGAATGCCCTAAGGAGGTCGAAGTCTTTCGATCACGGAAAGGGCGCTATGGCGTACGTTTTTTGCCTTAATCATTTTCAATTCATTTTTTAGTAAATAATGCTTGACTGGTAAGGTTCACCTGTAGTATATTAATTGATGTCGCCATTAAAGATGTTGAAGTTTCAATTGGTTAAACGTCGCGGGGTGGAGCAGCTCGGTAGCTCGTCGGGCTCATAACCCGAAGGCCGCAGGTTCAAATCCTGCCCCCGCAACCAACTCGACTATTACGTTATAATAACGTCTTTCGAGGGCCCTTAGCTCAGTTGGTTAGAGCGGTCGGCTCATAACCGATTGGTCGGGGGTTCGAGTCCCTCAGGGCCCACCATTATAAACCTCTCACATCCATTACCATGCCGGGGTGGCGGAACTGGCAGACGCACAGGACTTAAAATCCTGCGGTGGGTGACCACCGTACGGGTTCGATTCCCGTCCTCGGCACTTCTTTAAAACTTTAAAGCAATTACATAGTATGGAACAAAACCTCCTTTGTAGATCTGATCTAATCAGATTGTTGAAGGGGGTTTTTGTTTGTGATGATTTCCACTATTTAGACGTGGCTGAGCTACAACAATTTGTCTTGATGCTTCGTCTAATTGAATAAGAGTAACAGTAACGAATAGAATTGCTCATATGGAAAATGTTTCAAATGGAATTAAAGTGGGGAATTCATTTATAAGGGCGCCTTGCATGTAAATCGGTATGGGGGTGAATCGAATTGTTGGATGAAAGGGCAATCAAGATACTAAGTATTTTTTACACGTTATACCGGTATGATCCAGCACGCGTTGATCTAGATCGGTTGGCGCGTTTATTCGGTGGATCAAAGTCCATTATCGTACAGGCTCTTCGTACATTAGCCGAAGCACAATATATTGCATGGGATGAGAGAACGAACATCATTAGAGTAGTATGAGCCTACAACTCTAATCGCATAATAAAAATCCTTCTACGTTCGTATTGTACATCTGTACACACGATCGAGAAGGATTTTATTTTGATCAATCAATTTGCTTTGTATCTCAATCGGGCATTATGTGCAAGGTGTTGATTATTTGCTACTGCTAACACTGCCATCTGATGAACCAGATGATCCTGAGCCTGCAGAACCTGGCAAAGAAGAGCCTATTGCCTCAGCAAGCACTGGTTTCAGCTTCGCATCCACATAGGTGGACACTTTAGCTTCTTTAATGACTTGAGGATACATTTTGTCAGGGTCTGGCAGCAGAACTTCCAGGTTTAGAATAGCTTGATCACCTTCGAATGTAATAGAAGTAATCTTGAGACCATAACCAGGGTTAGGCAGTTGGGCGGTTACGGTCACTTTGTTGATATCTGCATTTACAGTTTCTACATTAAGCTTAAGATCATATGCTGGAAGCTCTGGTTCCGGCTCGATGGGCGCCACTTCCTTTACGTATTGGATACCGTCATGCAGCCATGCTGCCGCAACGCCGCGAGTGATCGCTTGTTTAGGGTAGAACATTTGATCCTTGTCAACGGACGCCACTTCAATGATGAGAAGCTTCTGAATGCTGTTCATATACATCGTATCCACATCAGACTCATCTTCAACAATTTTGTAGATTTCGATGAAGGCATACTCGCCTTTCGTCATCATGGCTTTGAATAGATGATGCGCAAATTGTTCTTTTGTTATTAGATCTGTTGCTTTCACATCTTTAGGGATATCTAATCCATAATGTGCGGCAATGACGAACGCTTTCGAGTACCACGCATCGTCCTCAAGGTTAGGGTGGTTGTCGCTAGCTAACGGCATTCGGATGAAAGTGATATCATCGATATTTAGATTCAAACCTTTTACAATCATGGATACAGCGGAAGCGTAATTCAACGATTCGCCTGGCTTATAGGAGCCGTCACCGAAGCCGCTAAGTATACCTTGTTCCTTCAGGGCATTAATTTTGTTGGCGTTGGGATCTTTGGATACATCGGAGAAAGCAAAGACGGTTTGTCCTAGCGAAAACACGAGAATCGCAATGATCGCAATCATAAACAGGGGTTTCTTCTTCATCAGGTCACCTCGATTTGAATTCATATTGCAGCTGCAACCTTACTGACGGTAAGTTTAACCAAAATGTTGCAAGGGGAGCTTCGAAAATAACTATTGACTAGCATTGCCACATTTGATATATTATATCTTGTCACTTCAATTCGATCTGTTAGCTCAGCTGGGAGAGCACTATCTTGACAGGGTAGGGGTCAGTGGTTCGAGCCCACTACAGATCATACCGAAAAGTCCTGAGAAATCAGGGCTTTTTTCTTTTTCTATAACCGGAATGGTCTGATAGCAATCGCAAATGAAATACTTGTAATACGAATTTGATACGAATGTCTATCAATTAATAGTGAGTGTCCCTTTCGCAACGGTAGCAGGCAATTAGGTCACGAATATGCTAGCTAACAGTCACCTTCAAATGAAGGTGGCTTTTTTTGGCTTGAAGCATGTCGCAGCATTTTGTGGGGTGGACTCTCATGATTATCTGAGGCAGCCATGCATAATCGCCCAAGACGAGTTTAGTATCGTATTGACCTATAAAAGAAAAGACAGCCATAGTGCGGAATGGGGGCTGGCTCTTTACAATACAAATAATGGGGGTGTTCAAGTGAAAGAACAGGGATTGTTGGCGTCGGCCAAGCAGTTAGCCGACCAGCTGATCGAATGGAGAAGGGACTTTCATCGGAATCCTGAATTAGGTTATGAGGAGATGCGAACCTCCGGCATCGTTGCGGAGCATCTTCGCGACTTAGGACTCGACGTTCGCACGGGAGTTGGCGGCACTGGAGTCGTCGGGCTTATACGCGGCGAGCTTCCGGGACCTACGTTCCTTCTTCGGGCGGATATGGATGCGCTGCCGATTCCGGATGCGAAGCAAGTGGAATACCGTTCCAGGGTGGAGGGCAAATCGCATCTATGCGGACATGACGCCCACACGTCCATGCTGATGGGAGCGGCTAAGCTGCTGGTGGATAGAGGGTTGAAGAGGGGCAACATCAAGTTTATGTTTCAACCGGCCGAGGAAGGCGGAGCCGGCGCGAACGCCATGATACGGGACGGCTTGCTCGAAGAGCCCAAAGTCGACGCCGCTGCGGCGCTTCACGTCTCACCGATGTTCAAGGTCGGCCGCGTCGCGGCGGCAAAGGGACCAGCCTGGGCGGCTACCCAATCGCTCCGAATCAAGATCATTGGCCGTGGAGGACATGCGGCAAGTCCGCACCAGACGGTCGATGCCATCGCGATCGCCGCGCAAGTGATAACGGCGCTGCAGCATGTTGCAAGCCGTCAAGTCGATCCGCTGGATTCGGTTGTCGTTACGATCGGGAAGATGAACGGAGGGCATGCGGTTAATGCGATCGCTTCGGAAGCGGAGCTGCTGGGAACGGTAAGGACATTGAATCCCGAGCTGCGCGAACAGATGAGGGGAAGGATCGAGACGATCGTCAAAGGCGTCACTGAAGCATTCGGCGCCGGATATGAGCTGGAGCTGAGGGATGGCTATCCCATCGTCGTGAACGATGGCGAGATGTACGAGTTGTTCGCGAGAACGAGCGAAGACACGCTTGGTACAGGCCACTATGAGACGATCAAGCCGACGATGGGCGGGGAAGATTTTTCGTTCGTCGCGCGTCAGGTGCCGGCCGTCATGTTTCGACTCGGAACCCGCAGCGGAGATGAAACCGCTTACCCATTGCATCACCCTTCGTTCGATCTGGATGAAAGCGCGATGCCGCTCGGAGCGGCCATGCTGGCCTCGATCGCGATCCGCTACCTGGAAGAGGGGGACGATTCCGCTTGCTGAACATGTATAACACAAGGAAGCAGTTCCTGGAGAAGGAATGCGAGCTAGCCGTTCTACCTGTCGGCGCGATCGAGCAACACGGCAGCCACTTACCGGTGGGAACGGACGCGATTATCGCCCAAGAAATCGCTGCCCGATTGGCTAGGCGGCTACATGGCTACTTGCTTCCTTGTCTAAGCATTTCGTCCTCCATCGAACATCGGGAGAGCAAGGGAACCGTCTATTTGCGGTCGGATACGCTTGCGCTGGTCATTTGGGATATCGCGGAGTCCCTTCGGTACTCGGGCTTCCGCCGTTTGATTGTTTTTACCGGGCATGGAGGCAATTGGATCCTGAAGCCGACTATTCGCCAGATGAACCGGGATTACGAAGAACGCGGCTTGGAGATGGACGTGATTCTCATTCCTTCTAATATCGCGGGTGCGCGCCAAGGCGACATCCTGAACCATGTGCAGCACGACCTTCATGCCGGCGAGAAAGAAACGTCCATCATGCTTCATCTTTGTCCGGAACATGTTGCGGACATCGTACCCGAGACGGCTCATACATCGGTTCCTCAGGATTATATGGATTATTTCGACGTCATCGACATTACCAAAGACGGCTATTGGGGCTTTCCGCAGGAAGCGACTGCCGACAAGGGGAAGCGGCTGCTAGACCTTATGGAGGACAGTTCGATTGCCTATTTGGAAGCGCTCGAGCAGGAGCGCTGCAGAATCGACGCTTCGAAAACGCGGTCCGACGAGACGAACTAAGGTCTTGCGCCACACATTCCGGTTTCGGGTTTTTGGATAGAATCGTCGGGCTTAAGACAATTTTGTCTAATGGTTCGTAAGCTTATTATGTGTCACGCTATGTATGACGGCAGATCCGCGGGAGGGCATGATATTCGTGAAATTTTACGTCAGCGTCGATATGGAAGGAATTGCGGGAATCGCGTACAAGGAGCAGATCATGCGGGGAGAAGCCTTATATCAGGAAGCCAGGCAGCTGCTAACGGATGAGGTGAACGCCGTCGTGGAGGGACTGGTCCAAGCGGGGGCCAAGGAGATTATTGTCAAGGATGCCCACGCGCTAGGATACAACTTTTTGTTCGACCGCCTGCATCCGGCCGCCTCGTACGTTGTCGGTCCGCTGGCGATGTCGTCGCGTTTTCTTGGGCTAGATTCCACGTTCGACGGCGCGCTGCTGATCGGTTATCACGGCATGGCCGGCACGGAAGGAGCGATCCTGGATCATTCTTGGAGCATTGCCGATATATTCGGGCTGGAGCTTAACGGAACGCCGATCGGCGAGATCGGGTTCGAAGCGCTGCTATTCGGCGTTCACGACGTGCCGATTATTTTCGTATCGGGCGACGACAAAACCTGCGCTGAAGCGAACAAGCAATTGGGAACGGTGTTTACCTACGAAACCAAAAAAGCAGCCGGACGCCATTCTGGATTGCTAAAGGCGCCGAAGCGGGTTCAACAGGAAATCGGAGAGTCCGTGATGGAAGCCGTAAGGCGAAGAAAGGAATGCAAACCGTACAGCTTGCCGGCTCCCTATGAAATGAAGATTACGTATGTAAATACAAGCTTGGCAGATACCCGCTACTACGACGACAAGGATGCGGTTCGGCTGGACGGACGAACAAAGCTGATTAAGGATACGGATCTGCTGCGGCTATTCTCGAGAACGTTTGGATAAGGCTCCTCGGTTGTCGGACTTTTGAACTGCGGAGTTGTCATATGAAGCGAATGCAGGAAGGGGATCAATCCGATGGTGTTAAATCGATTAGGCGTATTGACGGACGAAGTATCCGACCGTTACGAGGAAGCGCTCGATTGGGCGGCGGAGCAGGGCCTCAGCCACGTTGAAGTGCGGATGGTGGGCGGGCGCAATGTCGCGGAGCTTACCGACGAGGAAGCAACCGAGATCCGCCGCCAAGCTGAAGCAAGGGGGCTGTACATATCGGCCGTCGCGTCGCCGCTGTTCAAATGCGCACTGGATCCCGGGAGGCTCGTAGCTACGGGAGATACGTTCGGCCAAAAGGAAGAAAGCGTGGAGGCTCATCACGATAAGCTGCATAGAGTGATCGAGATCGCCAAAAGGCTCGGCACTCACCGAATAAGAATTTTTTCGTTCTGGCGGGAGGAGGACCCGAGACTCCATACCGAAGAAATCGCCGTTCATCTAAGGAAGGCAGCCCGCATCGCCGCTTCGGAGGGGGTGGAGCTTCTGCTCGAGAACGAACCTTCTTGCAACGGAGGCGTCGCCGAAGAAGTGGCCGCGATCGTCCGCGCGGTCGATTCGCCTGCCTTGCGCGCGCTATGGGATCCGGGCAATGAGGCCCATACGGGCAGGGAAGCCTATCCGGCGGGCTATGATGCGCTGAAAAAGCTTGTCGGCCATGTCCATCTCAAGGATGCCTATGTAGGCCAAAACGGCAAAGGACGATGCGTGCCGCTTGGATCGGGCACCGTGCCGGTTATCGCGCAGCTTCGCGCATTGACTGCGGATGGTTACGAAGGGCTCTTTACCATCGAAACGCATTTCACGCCGGCGGGCGGAAGCAGGATGACGGGAACGCGCATCACGCTTGAAGCGTTGAAGGCACTGCTGAAGGAGGTGTAAGCGATTGACTCATAGGCGGTTCGGATTGATAGGCTGCGGAAGCATCTCGGATATGCATGCGGAGGCGATACGTCGAATCGATCATGCGAGCTTGCGGATCGTATCCAGCAGAGACGAAGCAAAAGCGAAAGCGGTTGCGGACCGGGAGCGCTGCGACTGGACCACGGATTACAAGGAATTGCTGGGCCGACCCGACGTCGATATCGTCTGCGTCACGACTTCGAGCGGCAGCCACGCGTCCATCGGGCTTGACGTGCTGAATGCAGGCAAACATTTGGTGGTGGAGAAGCCGATCGCCATGAACGCGAGGGATGCGCAAACGCTGGTCGACAAAGCCAAGGAAAAGGGACTCACTCTTTCGGTTATCTCCCAGCGTCGGCTCGAGCCTCAAAATCGAGCGATCAAGCGGGTGATGGACGGAGGCGGCCTCGGCAAGCTGCTGCTGGCCGAGGTATCGATTCCCTACTACCGCAGCCAGGCCTATTACGACAGCGCCGAATGGAGAGGAACCATCTCAGAAGATGGAGGCGTCCTGATGAATCAGGGGATCCATTGTCTGGACCTTATGCTGTGGTTTGCGGGTAACGTTCGATCGGTGTTCGGCAAGACGGCCACGCAGACCCA
Source organism: Paenibacillus sp. strain BS8-2 (assembly GCF_054483835.1). Taxonomy (NCBI): domain Bacteria; kingdom Bacillati; phylum Bacillota; class Bacilli; order Caryophanales; family Paenibacillaceae; genus Paenibacillus; species Paenibacillus sp. strain BS8-2. The sequence goes on along the minus strand of NZ_CM137010.1, from coordinate 5,166,060 downwards.
TCACATCGAAGCAGAGGATTTGGGGCTAGCGATCTTGCGGTTTGAAGGCGGAGCTTACGGAACCGTCATGGCTTCGACTTCCGTCACTCCCGGCTACGCGGCATCGATCACGCTTTACGGCGAGAGAGGCACCATGAAGCTGGAAGGCGCGGAAATCGTGCGCTGGTCCGTTCCTGGCTGGGACGAACCGGCCAGGACGCACAAGAATAAGCTCGGCGGCGTGTCGGATCCGAGAAACATCGATTCCGATTACCATCAAAGCCAGTTGATCGACGTCATGTCCGCAATCGAGACCGGCGCGAAGCCGATAAGCACGGGCGAGGACGGGGCAAGAGCCGTTAAGTTAATAGAAGCAATCTACAAAAGCGCGGCAGAGGGCAAAGAAATCTTACTTGACATCTAGCGAAGGGAGCGATGCAAGGTGGCAGAACAATGGCGGCCCGTCAAAGGGCCGATTTCGACTGAATGTCCGTCCACAAGCTTAAGGACGCATGCCGATTGTCTGCTGTTCGTGGATGAGGCATCGTTTCCAGGGGGATGACGATGAAACTGAAGGCGCTCCATTATGAAACGGAACAACCGATTACGATCGAAATCGAGCAGGGTAGAATTGCTCGAATTACGGAGTCCGAAGCCGAACAAGAGGAAAGAGATTCATTGCCTTATGCCGCGCCGGGGCTCGTCGATTTGCAAATCAACGGTTTCTTGGGAAACGACTTCAACAAGTTTCCATTGGAGCCAGACATGGTCGGCGACACGGTTAGGCTGCTTTGGAAGGAAGGGGTCACCGGCTTTTGTCCGACGATCGTCACCAATAGCCCGGGGTCGATCCTTGATGCGATGAACGCGATTCGGCAAGCCTGCGAAAGCGATCCCGACGCCGCTTCCTGCATTCCCGGCATCCACCTGGAAGGTCCGTTCATTTCGGCCCAGGACGGAGCTCGGGGTGCGCATCGCAAAGATTTCGTAAGACAACCGGATTGGGAATTGTTCAGCGAGTGGCAGGAAGCTTCCGGAGGCCGCATCGCCATCGTGACGATGTCTCCGGAGTGGGAGGGCAGCGGCGAGTTTATTCGCCGATGCGCGGACAGCGGCGTTACGGTGTCGATCGGACACACCGCCGCTACGTCGGAGCAAATCCGGGAAGCCGTGGCCTGCGGAGCCAGAATGTCGACCCATTTCGGCAATGGCGCCCAGCTGATGCTGCCCCGCCATCCGAATTACTTATGGGAGCAGCTTGCCCAGGACGATCTTTGGAGCTGTCTCATCGCGGACGGCTTTCATTTGCCCGATCAAGTGTTGAAGGTGGTCATGAAAGTGAAGGGTCCTCGCGCGCTGCTGGTCAGCGATGCCGTGTATTTGAGCGGATTGCCCGCCGGCGAATACACGACGCATATCGGGGGGCGGGTAAAGCTCGGTCAGGATGGCAGGCTTTGCCTTGCGGAGAACGAGCAGCTTCTGGCAGGCTCGGCCCAGATGCTGCTCTGGGGAATTGAACAGCTGGCGAGCCGAGGGCTCGCGGAACTCGGGACGGCTTGGAACATGGCGTCGACCGGACCTGCGGGATTTATGGGACTTCCCGCGGCCGCCGGCTTGTCGGACGGAGCGCCGGCTGATCTTGTCTTGTTTAGGCGGGACGGCGGCAAGCTATCGGTTGAAAGCACGTTTAAATCGGGAACACTCGTTTTTTCATCGAATCGAAAGAATGAAATGGAGGCGGAAGCCGAATGAAGCTTGCGGCATTTAGCGGCGTATTGATCGAGCACAGCATACAGGAAGCCATGCAACTGACGAAGAAGCTAGGATTGGACGGCATCGAGATCGCGGCAAGGGAGCCGCATATCTCGCCGAAGACGAGTCTTGCCAGAGTCAAAGAAGCAAAGGCGGTTGCGAGCTCGCTGGAATTGGAGATACCTGCGTTGGCGGGCTATGTCGGAGGTTTCTCCGATGCCAGCGACAGCGAGGCGCAGAGCGGCTTCGAAGAGTTCAAACGGCTGCTGGAGATCGCGGGGCACTTGGACTGCGGGATGATCCGCATCTATCCGGGCGGTCCCAACGCGTTCTTGGCGAGCGACTATCATTATGCCAAAGCGGCTCATTGGGTGAACCTCATGGCGGAGGAAGCGAAGAAGCAACAAGTGAAGGTCTTGATGGAAATCCATAACGATTCGCTTGTCGAAACCGTGGAGGGAAGCTTGCGCCTGCTGAATATGATCGATTACGACAACGTCGGCATGATTCATGACGCGGGCAATATGTATATCACCGACACGGATTACGGACGCGATTCCGTATTGGAGCTGGGCAGCCGCCTGTTCCACGTGCATGTCAAGGATGAACTCCGGGTCGACGAGGTCGGAGCGCCGGGCACGTTTACCGCAACGACCAAGCACGGCAAGCAACAGTTTCTTCAGAGCAGGCTCGGGGAAGGCGGCGCGGATCACTTGCCGTTGTTCAAAGCGCTCCGCGAAGTCGGTTATTCCGGCTGGCTGACGTTAGAATGCCATGCACCGTTCCCGGCCTATGAGAGACTGGAGCATGATTTGAACGTCGTACGCGAATTATTGGCTGCTTCGAGGTAGCGGTCACGGACACAATCACGAACGCGGTCACAAACACGAACGCAAACACGGACACGAACACGAATGCGAACATGAACACGAACAAAGGTTTCAAGCCGGCACGGCACTGAAATGTAGGACGGCGCGCAATTCCAATACGGAACAAGGAAGAGGGATATGACAATGACTACTAATCCGCTTAAGGTTGGCATTATCGGGCAGGGACGCAGCGGGCGCGACATTCACGCCAATCTGCTGGTACAGCTTCCCGGGCATTACCGCATCGCCGCGATCGCGGACGCGTTGCCGGAGCGCCGGGAGCGCGCGCGGCAGGAATTCGGCTGCGAAACATACGAGACTTGGGAGGAGATGGTTGGCAGCGAGGAGCTCGACCTGGTCGTCAACGCTTCTCCGAGCCATCTTCATTTTCCGATTTCGCTGGAGCTGCTGAACCGCGGCTTCAACGTCCTATGCGAGAAGCCCCTCGCCAAATCGCCGGAGGAGGTCGATGAATTGATCGCGGCGTCCGAACGTTCGGGCAAGATTCTAGCCGTCTTCCAGCAATCCCGCTATCATCCCTCCTTCCAGCAGATCAGAAGCGTTATCGATTCCGGCGTGCTGGGACGCATCGTTCAAGTCGATATCAGCCTGAACGGGTTCGCGCGCCGCTGGGACTGGCAGACGCTGCAAAGCAACAACGGCGGCAACCTTATGAATACCGGACCTCATCCGGTTGACCAAGCGCTGCAATTGTTCGGCACGGACGTCCTGCCGCAGATCACCTGCATCATGGACCGGGCCAATACGTTCGGCGATGCGGAGGATTACGTGAAGCTGATCATGAGAGGGCAGGGCGGCCCGACCGTCGACATCGAAATTTCCTCTTGCTGCGTATATCCACAGGACTCCTTTAACATTCAGGGCACGAACGGAGGGCTGCGCGGCGGCGGGGATAAGCTGGAATGGAAATACTTTAAGCCGGAGGAAGCCCCTGCCCAGCAGCTCGTCAAGGAGCCGCTTATTAACGCGAACGGTCTGCCCGCTTATTGCAACGAAACGTTGACTTGGCATCAAGACAACTGGAAGATGTCGCTTCCCGAGGGACAAAGCCTGTTTGGGCATATGACGGAGCGGCTGTATCTCATGCTTCATGACACGCTGACGACGGGTGCCCCTCTTGAAATAACGCCGGAGCAGGTGCGTCAGCAGATGTGGGTGATGGAGGAATGCCGGCGCCAGAATCCGCACATTTATAACGCGCAGGCCGCCGCCGTGTCGAGCTAAGCAAGGCAAAGATAGAAGCCCTTCCCACATGCCACCTGAGAAGGGCTTCTTCGTTTGCCGCATAAGAATTTATGACCTATAGTTTCACCCAAGCGGACAGGCCGTCCGGACGATCGGGATCCATGCCCAGCCGTTCCGCTCGGCAAAGAGCGGCGATCTGAGGGATGAATATAAGCGGGATGCCTTGCGCGGCGGGATCGAGCGGAACACCCGACGCGGCGACAAAATCGACGGTCGAATCCGGCAGGGCATCTTCGTTATCCGTATAGACGATGACGGTCGCTCCCCGTTGCTTCAAGTCGCGGAGCAGGTTATGGCTGTGCTCGTCTCCGCTCCCCGATATGGCCGCTATGACAAGGGTATCGGGACCGACGACGACCATCGGACCGTGCCGAACGTCCAGCAGGTGGAACGAATGGGCTTGAACGCCCGCGATTTCGGTGAGCGCGATCGCGCCTTCCGCCGCCATGCCTTGCAGCTCGCCGTCCGCCAGCACGACCGCGTTCGTCCATTCGAAGCTAGCCGCTTGGCGGATGCCCGCTTCAACCTTCTCCATGTAAGCTTCGCCGTCGCGGATTGCGGCGTCGACCGAGGCGATCAGCGCTTCGTCCCGCCCGAGGAAGGCGGCGATCAACAGATTGGTGGCATAGAGGTTGACGACCGTGCGGGTCTGGCACACGCTCGCGTCGAATGCCCATGGAAGCTCAAGCGACAAATCCGCCATCTCGGAAAGCGGGGAGCCGGTCACGCAGGAGATGGAAATCACCGGCGTTCCGCCGTCTTCGTGCAGTCGGCGAACCGCTTCCACGACCTCCGTGGTGCTGCCGGAGCGGGAAGGCGCGACGAGCAAGGTGCGAGCTAAGAGAGGGGCGTATCGCTCCGCGTTCAGCAGAAGATCGCCGCCCGCGAGAGCTTGGGCTGGAATCCCCGCGCGAAGGCGCGCGGAGAAAGCGGCGGATTCGCATAGGCAGTAGCTGGAGCCGCAGCCGACAAAGGTCATGGAAGCAGACGCGTGCTCCTCGGCGAACCGAACGATACGTTCCCGCTCGACGAGCATGTAGTCGAACGTTTGCCGCAAGGCGGCATACTGCAGCTTCGTTTCTTGGTAAGTCAAGCTCATCATTTTTCCTCCTAGATACTGGTTTATGGTTGTAGTATAAAGGAATATATTGATTTAATCAATCAATATTTAGTAAAATAAAATCAATATAATGATTGCATAAATCATATACTGACTATTGGAAGGAGAATCACCATGCCGTTAATTTCCACAACCTCCATGCTGCAGCACGCAAGAAAACACGGGTACGCCGTTGCGGCCTTCAACGTCCATACGCTCGAAATGCTGCAAGCCGTCGTAGAAGCCGCCGCCGAAACCGAGTCGCCGCTGATCATCCAGTCGACCGTCGGCACCGTCAAACATTTGGGACCCGACTATTTGGCCGCAGCAGCTACCGTCGCCGCCAATCGGACCCGAATTCCGATCGGACTTCATCTGGATCATTGCACGGACTACTCTCTAATCGTAAAATGTATCCGGGCCGGGTACACCTCCGTCATGATCGATGCTTCCATGCATCCGTACGCGGAAAACGCGGAACGCACCTTGGCCGTCATGGCCGTGGCATCCGCGGCCGGCGTCAACGTGGAGGCCGAGCTTGGAAAGGTGGGAGGCGTCGAGGACGATATCGTCGTCGATGAACGCGACGCCATGCTGGCCGATCCGGAGGAATGCGCGAGCTTCGTGGCGCTGACGGCCGTAGATACGCTGGCGCCGGCGATCGGCACGGCGCACGGCATCTACAAGGGCACGCCGAATATCGATTTTGCCCGCATCGCGCGAATTGCCGAGCGGGTCGAGGTTCCTCTGGTGCTTCATGGAGGCTCCGGCATCCCTTCCGAGCAAGTCAAGCAGGCGGTATCGCTCGGCATGGCCAAGATGAATATCGCCACCGAGCTGCGCATCGCGTTCTCGGATGCGATCAAGCAGGTTTTCTCCGAGAATCCCGAAGAAAACGACCCTCGCAAGTATATGGTTCCGGCCAAGGAAGCCGTCAAACGGCTCGCGATGGAGAAGATGATGCTTTGCGGATGCGTCGGCCGCGCAGGCGAAGCAAGATGAACCGGCATATGGAGAAGGAGCTCGCCCGCAAGCCTGCATTTTCGATCATCGGCTGCCAGCATGGACATATCGGAACGTTTCTTCATGCCATGCTGGATCTAGGCTACGATTGCGCCGGCATCTACGAGGAACCAGGGGAAAGCCGAAAGCTAGCGGAGAGTTTGGCGGCCAAACACGGCGTTCCTTTGCTGGGACGAATGGAGGACGCGCTTGCCGACGAGGTCGAGATCGTTGGCTGTTCAGCCGTCAATAGCCGCAAAATCGATGTCGTGGAGGCCTGCGAGAGCACGGGCAAAGCGATCATGCTGGATAAGCCTGCGGTCACGAACCGAGACGGACTCCAGAGGCTGCGCAAGGTGGTCGAACGCGGAGTCATCGAGACTGGCATGCTGCTCACGCAGCGTTATAGTCCGGCGGTGTTTACGCTAAGGCATTACATCCGTGAAGGAGCGCTGGGAAGGCTGGTTTCGATCGCCATGCGCAAGCCGCACAGACTTGGCGCGGCCAATCGGCCGGATTGGTTTTTTGACCGGGAACGTTCCGGCGGAATCATTCAGGATCTGCTCATTCACGATCTGGATTTGCTTCGCTGGCTGACGGGCAACGAAATCTCGGGTTCGCAAGGGTATATGAGCAAGAGCATGTTGCCGGAGCATCCAACTTTCTACGACGCAGCCCAACTGCTGGTCTCGATGGACGATGGTTTGGCGGCCCAGCTGTACGCCGACTGGCATACGCCTGACAGAAGCTGGACGTGGGGTGACTGCCGAATCTTCGTAACGGGGACGGAAGGCACCGCCGAGCTTCGGCTGCAGGGCGATCCCTTGATAACGCGTAAAGCCATCTTTCTGCTGACGACGCGCTCGCTGGAGCTTCACCCGGTTCCGCTTCTGCAGCCGCCGGTCGATATCGTAGAGGATTTTGTCAACAGAACGAAAGGCAAGCGCTCGGCTTTGACCGGATGGGACGTGCTGAGCGCCTCGAGCGCAGCCGTGCAAGCGGACGAACGAGCCGAACTATTGAACGGGTTTCCGGAAAGGACGGAATTGAGATGAAAGTGCGCAACGCGTTATTAATCGGCACTGGCGGCTTCGGCCGCAACCATCTGAACGAGCTCGTCCGGCTTCAGGGCGAAGGCGTCCTGAGGCTTGCGGCCGTAAGCGATCTGCGCCTCACCGAGCATGCGGAGGCCATCGTCGCGGAGCGGGGGCTTCGGCATTACGCCGATTACCGGGAGATGCTCGCTAACGAGAGGGCCGCGGATTTCGTCATTATTTCCACGCCGATCGCGCTGCACGCTCCGATGTGCATAGACGCTCTGGAGGCTGGGTACCATGTCCTGCTGGAGAAGCCTCCCGGCGCGGCTATTCAGGATGTCGACCGCATGCTGGAAGCCGTTCGCCGAACCGGCAAGCTATGCGCCGTTAATTTCTTTACCCCGTCTTCGGAAGCGTTGGCGTTTATAGAAAGAACCATCGGAACAGGTGAGATCGGGCAGGTTCGAGGGATCAAGGGAATTGCGCTTTTGACAAGGACAAGCGCCTATTATCGCCGTACTCCCTGGGCGGGCAAGCTAATGTCCGGAGGGAATCTCGTGATGGACGGCGCATTTCACAATCCGACGGCGCATCTGCTTTACAGCATGCTGAAGCTGTCTGAGCTGCTAGCCGGAGCCGCGGCTCCGTCCGTTGTGCCGTCCCTGGTCACCTCCGAGCTCTATCATGCCAATCCGATCGACAGCGACGACACGTCCGCGATGAGGATCGAGATGAGCGACGGTACGATACTTCAATTCTACGTGACGCTGTGCGCGAAACAAACGGAAACGCAGCGCATTCGGATCGAGGGAACGAAGGGCATGCTGGAATGGACCTACGACAATCAAGTGACAGTGTGGCGCCAAGGAGACATTGTCAGCCAGCGGGAGTGCCGGGAGGAAGGGAAAGGAATCTTGGAGCGCCGATACCGGAATTTGATTCGAGCCATTGAAGGGACCGAAGGGCTCGACGTATCCCTGGAATCGGCCCGCAAGTTCACGCTTGCGGCGAACGGCGCATTCGAGTCTGCCATCCGCATCAAGCCGATCGCCTCCTCCCGTGTTCAAACATCCGAGTCCCCGGGCGAACCTGGCGCATATATCGAAGGAATCGAGACCACGATCAAAGAAGCGTTTGCCTCCGGAAAGCTGTTTTCGGAGATGGGCGTCCCATGGGCGGAGCCTTCGGAGCCTTTTGCGTTAAAGGAATACCGATCCTTTCCAAGACGGTTCGAGCTTGGCGGGTAGCCGCCGTTAGACCATTTTCACGCGCAGACAGGTCCGCCGCCACGAGGCGGCGGCCTTTCTATTTGGCGAACAATCCTTCGACTAAACGCGTTCGCTCATCGCGGAGAGGCCGAGGATAATGGATTCCTTATCGAAAAAAATCGAATAACAAGATAAATCTAACTCGGTATAAGTCATACTTGCCTCATAACTCGTTAACGGATCATCCCCCTATACTATAGTTGCAGCTTTAGAACTACATACGCCCTTGCGCACGCCACTTTGGGTAAAGGAGGTGGAATTGCTCGTTCTTTCAGAATATGAGGCAATTGCTTCGCCATTTACGTTGAAGGTGGTGTAAGAAATGAGAAGGGTTATGAAAACGATTTCATTGTTAACCTGCACGACGCTGCTCGCCAGTCTGGCGTACCTCGCTCCATCCCCCGCATCGGTTTCCGCGGCATCCGTAGAAGTGAACGTAGCAAGAGGCATTACGGACATTAGCACGAACGGGATCGCCGCGCGGAACGGCAAGCGGCTGTCCGTCTTGACGGACGGCGACCGAACATCGTCGGAGTACGCGCTCATCGGGACGGACTCCGTTGCCAAGTACATCCAATTGAATCTCGGAGAACCCCACAGCGTGACGAAAGTGAACATTCTTAACGATTATAATCCGGAGGCGCCGCGTACCGGCAAGGATTTGATCGTGCAGCTGTCCAATGATCCAACGTTTGCGACCGGCGTCACGACCATTTACAACAACGACGCCGACAACAGCGCCGGTCTCGGCGCCGGTACCGACGCGGAATACGTAGAGCCTTCGACCGGAGCGGGATTAACCGTGACGCTCGGCAGTCCGACTACCGCGCAATACGTTCGTTATTGGGCCAACGGCCATACCCGGTCGGGAACAAGCGCCTACAACGCGACGAATACGCCGGTGGAAGTCGAAGTCTATGCTCAGATGCCAGGGCTGAACACGGCTCTTCCCGCGATTTCCTCGCTCTCCGCCCTCGACATCGGAGTGAATTCGGTCAAACTGTCCTGGGTCAGCCCGGGTCCGAGCGGCATCACGGGGTACGACATCCGGTACGCCGCCGTGCCGATTACGGAAGGCAACTGGAATAACGGCTCCGTCGTAACGCGGGTCGTCGGCGAACCATCCGTAGGGGCGGCCAGCGCGACTCAGCAGTTGGTTCTGCAAAACCTTCCGATCAATAAGAAGCTCTACTTCGCGATCAAGACGGTCAATGGTCGTATCGACGCTTCCGCGTTGTCGGGCCAGGCAGAAGCCACGCTTCTGACCTCGGTCAACGCCGCGTTGAACAAAACGGTGACGTCGAACGGCACCGCCAGCGGCGGAGCGTTGTCCTACGTAACGAACGGGAACCTGACGCGAGGCGATTATGCCTTAGTCTCGACAACCGACGGTCCCAAATACGTCCAAGTCGATTTGGCGGACAGCTACGACATCGTCGGCGTGAACATCCGGAGCGACTGGGGAGGCGACGCGACCTCGTATCGTTACGGGCATGATTACGTCGTTCAGCTCGCCGCGAACGCCGCGTTCACGACCGGCGTGACGACGATCTTCAATAACGATGCCGACAATACGCTCGGTCTCGGCGCGGGCAGCGACCCGCTGTACATCGAGCCGATCGACGGGGCCGGCTTGCACATTCCGCTGGCGACACCGACAACCGCGCGGTACGTCCGCTATTGGGCCAACGGACATACACGGGTCAACGGGACAACGAACGCGGTCAATACGCCGGTGGAGCTTCAAGTTTTCGCGAAGTCGAAGGACGTCACGGCGCCTTCGGCGGTGACGAACCTGACGGCGCCAAGCGTCGGCTGGAAGAGCGTCCAGCTGCAATGGACGGCGCCGGGCAACGACGGAACGACGGGCACCGCGTTCGAATACGACTTCCGTTTTTCCGCTTCGCCCATAACTTCCGGCAACTTTGACGCAGCAACGTCGATGGCCGGCGCGCCGGCGCCAGCTTTGGCGGGGACGACCCAGACTTTTGGCTTCGGCGGGCTGCAGCCGAATGCCACGTATTACTTCGCGATGAAGGCCAAGGACGAGGCGAACGTTTCAGCAATATCGAACGTCGTGACGGTCACGACGCCGGCTTCGGACAGCGTCGCGCCGGCGACGATCACGAACCTAACTGCCTCCCGCGCGAACAGCAAGAGCATTCAGCTGTCCTGGACGGCGCCAGGGGATGATCTCGCTGTAGGCAGAGCCGCCTCGTACGAGGTGCGCTACTCCACGTCTCCGATTACGGCGGCGAATTGGAGCTCGGCGTCGGAAGGGGTGGAGGAGCTGCTGCAGCTTGATCCCGGGACGACGATGAAGTACCCCGCGATCGAGCTGAACGCGAACACGACGTATTACTTCGCCGTAAAAACGAAGGATGCGGCGGGTAACGTATCCGCCATCTCCAACGTCGCAAGCGCCACGACGACGGCACCTTCGCCGGACGCGGTTACGGTGGGCTCCCTTTCCGCGCTCCAGAGCGCGATCAATGCGGCGCCGCAGTCGGGACGCGTCATCACGTTGGCTGCCGGCGTCTATAACGTGACGACTCAAATATCCATCAACGGAAAGGACAATGTGACGATCCAAGGAGCAACGTCCGATCCGGAGGATACGGTACTCAAAGGACCGGGCATGACGAGCTCGCTCGGGCAAATTTTCGACGTCAACGATTCCCATTACCTCACGATCAAAAACCTGCGGGTACAGGACACGAAATACCACGGTTTCAAGATCAACTTAGGCTCCAACTACTTCATGGCGGACAACATCGTGGCGTGGGATCACGGCGAAGGCGGCTTCAAGGTCACGGCTCAGCCTTGGACGGAAGGAGCTCCTTATTCGGACTACGGAGTCGTCAAGAACTCGAGGCTCGGCTACACGACGGCCGGCAATAACAACGCCGTCGAAGCGATCGACATCATTGCCGGGTTCCACTGGAAGGTTCAGAACAACACGTTCGAGAATACGTACAAGAGCGTCGGCAACGGGGTGGCGTACGCCGTGTTCGCAAAAGGCGGATCGCGCGGCACCGTGGTCGAGAACAATGAATTCCGCAACAATTTCACGGCGATCTCATTCGGCGGCGGCGGTACAGGAGCAAGCTTTTTCCGCCATGGCGACGGCACTTACGAGCATTACGACGGCATCATCCGGAACAACGTCATTATCAATACGACGGATGCCGCGATCTACATGAACAAGGCGACGAATTTCAAAGCGTACAACAATACCATATTCAACGTGGGCTCGGGAGTCGGCGCCATCGAATCCAGATACGCGCAGAGCCACGGCTTTATCTACAACAACCTCATGAACGGCATTATTAAAAACAGGGATTCCGGCACGAATACGGCCGCCAATAACATCACGAACGCGACGATCGACTTCATGGTCGATGCGGCAAGCGGCGACTATCGCCTGAACCCGATTAAGGCGACCGCGGCGTTAAACGCCGGCATGTCGCTGCCTGCCGAAGTGCCGACGGATTTCTACGGCAATGCCCGGCCGTACGGCTCCGGCTTCGACATCGGCGCGGTGGAGTTCCATCCGGACGAGACGACTCCTCCGGCGGATATCGCGAACTTAAGCGCGGTCGACGTCACGATGCGGACGGCAAAGCTGACTTGGACCGCTCCGGGCGACGACGGAACGACTGGAACGGCCTTCTCGTACGATCTCCGCTACAGCACGTCACCCATTACGGAAGCGAACTGGAACGCGGCCAAGCCGCTGCCGCACGAGCCGGTTCCCGCGGTGGCTGGCACGACGCAGACCTACACCTATTACGGCATTCCGGCGGGCGGAACGTATTACTTCGCGATCAAGACGACCGACGACATGAGCCAGGAGTCGGGCCTCTCGAACGTGCTTGCCGTGACGACGAACGGCACGAGCACAAAGGAATTTAACGCGACCGACGACACGTATATTTATGGAGGAAGCGTGTACGGCAATGCCGCGCAACTGCTCGTGAAGCAATATACGGGAGTAAATGAAAATCTGTACGCGTACTTGAAGTTCAATCTCGCGAACTTTACGCAGGCATCGTCCTGGAACGCGAAGCTGTATCTCAACATCAGGAGCACGCAGCTGCCTACGATTCCGGTTACCGTCTTCGGCGTGCTCGACGACAATTGGTCCGAAGCCACGGCAAAGAACACGGTGCAGCCTGACATCTCGAACGAGATCAATTTGGGCACGTTTATTGCAAACGCCGCTGGCGTCATCGCGGTGGACGTGACGGACTTCGTCAACAGCCAACTGGCCGGCGACAAAGTCGTCACGCTTCGTCTGGCCGATATCGCGAATACGAAATATACGGTAACGTTCGAAAGCTCGGAGAGCACCGTCAATCAGCCGTTCCTGTTGGTGGAGGACGGAACGGACGCGATGCCGCCTGCCGCGGTCTCGAACCTTGCCGCATCCAACCCGACGAACAAGTCGGTCGATCTGTCGTGGACGGCGACCGGCGACGACGGCATGGTCCGTCCGGCATCCGACTACGACATCCGTTATAGCACGTCGCCGATCACGGCCGCGAATTGGAGCGGCGCGACCCAAGTGTCCGGCGAGCCTCTCCCCGCGGCGCCGGGGACGAGTCAAAGCTTCACGTTGTACGGTTTAAGCGTGAATACGACGTACCACTTCGCGATGAAGGTCGCGGACGACGCGGGCAACGTGTCCGCTTTGTCGAACGCGGCCACGCTGAAGACAGCTGCCGGCGTGAACGTGGCGCTTAACAAGACGGTCACGGCCAGCTCGTCCGACTTGTTCGGAGGTTCCCTCGGCGTCGTAACGGACGGCCAATCGGCCAGCTCTTCCGGCTACGCCGGCATACGCACGACGAGCGGACCTCAATACTACCAGGTTGATCTAGGCGCGGCGTATACGCTTAATCGACTGCGCATTGTAAACGATTGGGGCAGCTCCGCCTCCGTCTATCGCACGAACAAGGACGTCATCGTGCTGCTCTCGAACAATCCGACGTTCTCGTCGGGCGTGACGGTCGTCTACAACAACGACGCCAATAATTCCGTAGGGCTCGGAGCGGGAACGGATCCCGAGTTCCAAGAGCCGCCGGGAGGCGTCGGGACGTGGTTCGACCTTGGAACGCCGGTTAACACTAGATACGCGAGAGTTTGGGGGAACGGGCACGTTCGCGTGGATAGCTCGTCGCATGCCGTCAATACCCCGATCGAGTTCGAAGCCTACGCGGATCCCGGCGATAACACTCCGCCGGCGAACGTCGCGAATTTGACCAACGTGTCCATGACGTTCGACAGCATCGAGCTGTCCTGGACGGCGCCGGGAGACAACGGCACATCCGGGCAAGCGAAGAAGTATGAGCTGAGGTATTCGAATTCCCCGATTACGGAAGCCGCGTGGAATTCGGCCGTGCCTGTAGCCGGTCTCCCATTACCCAAAGCGGCAGGAGGGCTGGAGTCGATGGTCGTCGGCGGTTTGACGACGAACGCGACGTATTATTTTGCCTTAAAAACCGTGGATACGGCAAACAATATTTCCGGTTTGTCCAATGTCGTAACGGCGACGATCACAAATACGGATCTCGTACCTCCAGCGGCGATCGCCGATCTCGCGGTGCTGCGTACGGGACCCAAAAGCATCCGTCTAGGGTGGACGGCGCCGGGCGATGACGGAACGGCGGGTACGGCGAAGTCGTATGAAGTGCGTTACGCCACCTCTCCCATCACGGAATCGACTTGGAGCACGGCGACGGAAGCGATCGACGAGCTGCGGCAGCTGACCGCCGGAACCGCCATGTCTTATCAGGCCAACGAGCTGGCGCCGAATACGACGTATTACTTGGCTGTCCGCACAACAGACGATGTCGGCAACGTTTCTCTGGTCTCGAACGTCGCGGTCGCGACGACCGCATACGCGACTCCGGACAGCGTAACGGTCGACTCGCTCGCCGATCTTCAGGAGGCGATCGACACGGCTCCGGCGTCCGGACGCATTATTACGCTGGCGGCCGGGAACTATTCGCAATCGGCCTCCATCGCGGTTACGGGGAAAGACCACATCACGATCCAAGGGTCCACCGCGAATTACGGCGATACCGTCTTGACCGGACCCGGCATCACGAGCGGGCTGGATATTTCCATTCGGGTCAACGATTCCAACTACTTCACGATTCGCGATCTGACGATCAAAGATTTTAACTACCACGCCGTACAGGTGAATTCCGGTTCCTACTACTTCCATGCCGACAACTTCCGCGGTTGGGACCTCGGCGAAGGCGCGTTCAAAGTAACCGCCAACGTGCATACGAGCGGGGCGATGTATACCGACTACGGCCTCATCGAGAATTCCTTCCTGGGCTACACAGACGGCGGCAAGCGGGGAGCCGTCGAAGCGGTCGACATTATCGCCGCAAGAGGCTGGGTCGTGAGAGGCAACACGGTTCATAACGCGTATTATCCGACCTCCGGTTCGGTTGCCTACGCGTTGTTCGCGAAGGGCGGCTCGATCGACACGGTCTTCGAGAACAACGTCATCAAGGGCAGCGACATCGCGATCTCGTTCGGAGGCGGTCTCACCGCGGCTCAGTACTTTAGGGGCGGCGTTCAGGACTTCGAGCATTACGGCGGCATCATTCGCAACAACGTGATCCACAACACCGACGACGCCGGCATTTATTTGTCCAAATCGACGGACTTCAAGGTGCTGAACAATACGCTGATCAACATCGCTCCGGGCGTTAGCGTCGGAGGCATTGAATCCCGCTTTGCCGGAAGCAACGGGGAGATTCGAAACAATATAGCGGACAAAGCGCTCAAAAAACGGGACAGCGGCAACTACGTCGAGTCCAACAACATCGTCACGGCGACTTCGTCATGGTATGTCAATCCGAATGCGGGCGACTACGCGCTGAACACGGTCACCGCGGCCAGTGCCATCGATACCGGCCTATCCTTGCCGGCGCTCGTGCCGATAGACCGGCGCGGCATTGCGCGTCCGATCGGCGCGGGCTACGATCTTGGGGCCACGGAGTCCGGTTCTCCTCCTGCCGACGCGACGGCGCCGCAAGCGCCGACCGGCCTGACCTCGGCCGGTAAGACGGCGACGACGGTCTCCTTGTATTGGACGCCTTCGACGGATAACGTCGGAGTCGTCGGCTATGACATCTATGCCGGCGGGACGAAGCTGAACGCGCGGCCGGTTGCTGGCGCAAGCTATGCCGCCTACAACCTAGTTCCCGCCACGTCTTATTCGTTCACGGTCAAGGCAAGAGATCTTGCGGGCAACGAATCCGCGGCAAGCAGCGCCTTATCCGTCACGACGGACGCGGTGCCGGATCTCATTCCGCCAAGCGCTCCGACGCTTTCGGGCACGGGCTTCACGGCTTCCACCGTATCGCTGAGCTGGACGGCGGCGACCGACAACGTTGCCGTTGCCGGTTACGACGTATACGTCGGATCGTCGAAGGTTAACGTTAGCCTGATCGAAGGCACGTCGTATACGGTAATGGACCTTGCGGCTTCGACGCTTTACGCCTTCACGGTGAAAGCCGTCGATGCGTCGTCGAACGAATCGGATGCCAGCAACGCCGTCTCGGTGACGACGGCGAGCGCTGTCCCGGCAGACACGACGGCGCCTAGCGTGCCAGCCGGCTTCCAAGCCGCATCGCGCACCGATACGGCGATCACGCTAAGCTGGACCGCCTCGACGGACAACGTTGCCGTCGCGGGTTACGACATCTATATCGGCGGGACGAAGGTCAATGGCTCACTCGTGGCCGGGACGACGTATGTCGCGAGCAGCCTTACCCCGAATACGGCGTATTCGATTACGATCAAAGCGGTAGACACGTCCAGCAACGAATCCGCTTCAAGCGCCGCGATCAGCGTAAGAACGCTCGAGACGCCTCCTGCCGGCGCGCTGGCGCGGACCGGCTGGACGGGATCGGGTTCGAACAATGCATATACGCTGAACCCGCTGGACGGGAACGGTGGCACACGTTGGTATGCTACAAGCCATTCGCCTTCTTCCTACTATCAGGTGGATATGAAGGCGGCGTATACGGTCGAAGGACTCTACTTCCATAAGGGAACGTTCCCGGATAATTTCGGCGTCGACTATACCATCGAAACGTCGACCGACAGCACGACATGGAGCGTAGCCGGCACGGCCGATGGTACGGGAATCGGCTCCGTCACGGCTAGCTTCACGCCGGTATCCGCCAGGTACGTGCGAATTACGCCGACCGGCTCGCAATCCGGCTGGTGGAGCATCGCTGAATTTTACGTCATAGGGCAATAAAGAGAGGAGAAGCCGCCGCTGCGATTGCAAC
The DNA here is from genome assembly GCF_054483835.1 of Paenibacillus sp. strain BS8-2. Lineage (NCBI taxonomy): Bacteria > Bacillati > Bacillota > Bacilli > Caryophanales > Paenibacillaceae > Paenibacillus > Paenibacillus sp. strain BS8-2. The sequence goes on along the minus strand of NZ_CM137010.1, from coordinate 5,149,467 downwards.
GGCGGCTTTTTTTTCAACTAATATTTATGTAACGATAGGGAAAACGAGGGGATGAATTTGCGTAACTGCAAACAATCGAAGTCGAGCTGAAACAGTCGCCTGGCCCATAACGGATGAAGATAATAGTTTCCTAGTAAAAGTCAGCATTGCCCCGTATATCGGGGAAGCCGTTCGCTATACCATGGTAGATAGCAGCGAATGACGAAATAGGCACGGGAGGCGGTAAGAAGAAGATGACGTTGTTACAAACGCGGTATATCAAGCTCGACCAACAATGGAAGCTGCACGGCTTCGAAGCCAAGGAGCAAATCCCGGACGACATTCACTTGCCCGGCTTCAGCGAAGGTGAATGGCTGGATATCAAGGTGCCGGGAGACGTTCATTCCACGCTTCTTGCGCACGGAGTCATCGAGGATCCGTATTACTCGACGAACGACCAGGCATGCAGATGGATCGAGCGGAAAATATGGGTATACCGGATGGAATTCGATCTGCAAGAAGAGGTGGGAGACGCCGCAGTCGTGCTGAAATTCGACGGTCTCGATACGCTGGCGGAGGTATTCGTGAACGGAGAATCCGTCGCGGTCTCCGACAATATGTTCGTGCCCGTCCAAGCCGATATGACTGGGAAGCTGAAGAAGCGAGGCAATGTCGCGGTCGTCCGCTTCGATTCCGCCGTGGCGTACGCCGCGGAGCAAGACGTCTCCCGCTTCTGGTCGAAAGTCAATTACGAACGCATCTGGCTTCGCAAATGCGCGTGCCATTTCTCATGGGATTGGGGTCCGCGGGTCGTGACGGCCGGCATATGGCGAGACGCCTGGCTGCAGATCGTCGGAAAGGCACGTATCGATCACCTGTTCATGAAAACGCTGTCGCTGGGGCCGGACGGCGCAGAGGTAGAGGTGGAGATCGAGATCTCCGAATTCGGGGAGGAACGTCCGCTTTCGGCCGAAATCAGCTTGAAAGGCAAGTCCCGGACGGTGCGGCATGAAACGCGGATTGAAGAAGGACGCGCGGCCATCCGCTTCACGGTTCGAGATCCCGAGCTCTGGTGGACCTTCGACCATGGCGATCCGTTCCTGTACGAGCTGACGGTCAGGCTGAAAGCGGATGACGAGCTGCTCGATACGAAGGTCGAGGAGGTCGGCATTCGGACTATCGAGGTCATCCGGCAGACGGAGAGCGGAAGTCCGAGGTTTACCTTCCGGTTGAATGGCAGGGACATCTACGCGAAAGGCGCGAACTGGATACCCGCCCATCATTCCGTAGGGGCCATTACCGACGAGCGATATGCCGATCTGATTAGTCTCTCTAGGGAAGCGAACATGAATATGCTTCGTATCTGGGGCGGCGGCATTTACGAGAATGCAGCGTTTTACAACGAGTGCTCCCGGCAGGGGCTGCTCGTTTGGCAGGATTTTATGTTTTCGTGCAGCGAGCTTCCGGATTACGATCCCGTGTTTATGGCCAACGTGCGGAAGGAAATTATCGTGAATACGAAGGCGCTCCGCAATTACCCATGCATCGCGATATGGGCGGGCAACAACGAGAGCCAGGCGATTCATAGCGAGAAAATGTATGGCCGAAGCGATTACCGCTTTTACGGCGAAAAGATATTCCATGAGTTGATTCCCGAACTGCTTCGTGAATTGGACCCGACCCGCTTGTACTGGCCGAGCTCCCCTTGGGGCGGCAACGATCCCAACAGCTTCACCGAGGGAGATACGCACAACTGGGCGGTATGGGCCGGCGACGTGTATCCCCGCAGGTACGGGGAGCAGCCCAAGATGGACGTATCGCCTTACGGCATTTCGTACCGCAGGTACGCGGATGATACGTCGAAATTCAGCAGCGAATTCGGCATTCACGGAAGCACGGTGAAGGAAACGCTGCTCCGCAATATCCCTAAGTCCGAGCTCTATTACGGCAGCTTCGAGCTGGATTACCGGAACAAGGATTACGAACCGGAAAAAGCCGACATCACGATGGCGGGATACTCCGGGCTGCCCCGCGATCTGGACCAATACATCGATTTCTCGATGCTGTGCCAGGCGGAGGGTCTGAAATTCGGCGTGGAGCATTTCCGCAGAAGAAAGCCGGAGAACAGCGGGGCGCTGATCTGGCAGCTGAACGACATTTGGCCCGGCATCAGTTGGAGCTTGATCGATTATTATTTGTTCCCGAAAGCGTCGTACTACTACGCCCGCCGGTTCTATCATCCCATTCTGTTATCCTTCAAAGAAGAGGGCGGAGCGATCTCGGTATGGGTCACGAACGACAGCATGGAGCGTTACGAGGATACCCTGACCGTCAGCGTGCGGAATTGTTTCGGCAACGGAACCTTCGAACGCGCGTATTCCGTCGTCGTGGAGCCGAACTCTTCTATGCGGGTCACCGAATTCAGTCCGGCCGAGGTGGAGTGGCGGCTTGGCGTAATCGATAGGAGAAGCCATTTCATGGCGGTGCGGAGCGAACGCGCGGATGTGCACGACAATCATTTCTTCTTTGCGGAGCACAAGGATCTGCGGTTCAGTCCTTGCCGTCTGAAGACCGAACACGAAGTCCGTGCCGACTCCATCGAAATCACGTTGACTACCGATTGCTTCGCCCGGTTCGTGAAGCTGGAATGTCCCGTCGATCATACGATGTTCTCCGACAACTACTTCAATATCCTGCCGGGGGAGAGCAAAAAGATCGTCGTGAACAACCGGAAGGGCACGAAAGTAACCATGGACGACATCGTCATCCGCGCATTGAACGGAAGCAAGAACGATTAGATTCGGGCGGCGCATGCCGCCGAACAGGCAAAGGAGGGAAGGCCGGTGGGCACCATTCGCACCGACACGCACGAACGGCTGGCGGAGAAGCTTCTGCGGCCCGACGTCATCTCCGGTTCCGAAATGCTGATGCGCAGCCTTCTCCTGGAGAACGTAGAATGCGTATTCGGCTATCCCGGCGGGGCCGTCCTGTATATCTATGACGCGATCCGGGATTACGACGACCGGTTTAGGCATATGCTCGCACGGCACGAGCAAGGGGCGATTCACGCCGCGGACGGCTATGCCAGGGCATCCGGCAAAACGGGGGTCTGCATCGCCACTTCCGGGCCGGGAGCAACTAATTTGATTACCGGGATCGCCGTCGCGCATAGGGATCATATCCCTCTGGTCGTCATTACGGGAAACGTTCCGTTCAGCCTTAAAGGAACGGATGCGTTCCAGGAGGCGGACATCATCGGCATGACGCTTTCCATTACCAAGCACAGCTATTACGTCTCCAACGCCGCGGATATTCCGGACACCGTTCGGAAAGCGTTCCGGATCGCGGCGAGCGGAGTGCCGGGTCCGGTGCTTGTCGATATTCCGAAAGACATTTCCGCGCAAAAAAAAGCTTTTCGTTATCGGAAGACCCATGACGATACGCCTCGATACGGCGCCGAGCTCACGGAGTCCGAGTCCGTTCAAGCGGAGCCCCCGGAAAGCGAACCGGAAAGCGACCCGGAAACAATCGCCGAAGGAGGCGAACGCGGCATCGGCGAGCAGGTCGAGTCCGTCTTGAGGCTCATCCGCGACACCTTGCCCGAAGACGGCATCGTGACGGTCGACGAAATAAGGTTTCACGCGATGCTCGCCAAGGACGTATGGCCGGCTCGCACTCTGATTTGTCCCATCGGGATGGAGGCGCCGGGTTATAGCCTGCCGGCAGCCATCGGAGCGGGGCTCGCCTATCCGGAACGAACGGTCGTCTCGATCAACGGAGAATTCGGACTGCAGAAAAACGCGCAGGAAATGGCGGTATGCGCGATTAACGGCATTCCGCTCCGAATCGTCGTTTTCTCGGAAGCGAAGTCTTCCGGAGGAGCCAGTCCCGATTTCGTCAAGCTGGCGGAAGCGTTCGGGATCAAAGGTCTTCGGGCGGAACGGGCGGAAGAAGCGGAAGAGGCATGGGCGAAGGCCATGAAAGAAAAAGGACCCGTTCTCGTGGAATTCGCGCTTGAACGATCTGACACATTAGAGCGATAAGGAGACAGGACATGAAAAACAGTTACTTATTACCGGATATGATCCGTATTTGTCCACAGACCGGCGACGTGCTGGAGCAGCATGCCCGCATCAGGTCCCTAGCCGACTTGTCGGAGGCTTCGGCAAGCCTGGTTTCGCCGCGCAATGCTTATGTATCCTTCCAAATTGCCTTGCGGCTGGACGGCGCGCCGGACTCCTCGTTCAGCGTCCGGGCGGATGCCTTGAGCGGCGAGCGCGGCGCGATCCCCGGCGAGGAATTTACCTTCTACGCGGAGTGGTATCATCGCGTGCAGGGCAAATATTATCCCGATGCGTTGGTGCCGCTCGCGATCGAAGAGCCGGAGGCGCGCACGCTCGCATCCATTACGCAGCGGAACGCGGTGCCTGACCAAGCATTCGCGGTGCTGTGGGTCGATCTGTTCATCCCTTCGGACGTTCACGCAGGGGAATATACCGGCGCGATCCATGTAACGGCCGGCGACGCTACCGATACGCACGTTCTTCGGGTGAAAGCTCTCGAAACCTTGGTGCCCGACGAATCGCTCATCATCGCGGATTTGAACAGCTATGCCGACAATATTTCGCGAAGAATGGCCAGTCTGCGCGCCAACGAGAACCGGTACGAGGACGGCACCTACAATCGGGTGGAAAGCCAGTTTTACCGCATGGCGCACGAACATCGGGCATTGCTTCATTATTTGCCTTACGAACATTCCGGCAAGATTCCTCCCGCATATATTCCCGAGCTGGAAGGCAAAGGAAAGGAGATGCGCGTGAAGGACTGGTCGAGGTTCGACGAGCACTTCGGTCCTTATCTCGACGGCTCCGCGTTCAAAGAGACGAAGCGGGGCGCGATCCCGCTGCCCTACATGTATTTGCCGTTTAATTTCCATTGGCCCGCCGACTATGCCAAGTTCGGGATGAAAGGCTACCGTACGGAGTTCTCGTCCATCATGGAGGAATTCTACCGCCACTTTACGGAAAAAGGCTGGCTGAGCACCAAATTCGAGCTTTTCCTGAACCATAAAAAACGTTACAAGCTGTTCCCTTACGACGGCGACGAAACCCGCTTCTTGTGGGACGAGAAAGTCAACGACATCTTCTACGAGTTGTCCAAGGAAGTGTTCGAGAAGGAAGAGGGAGCGCAATTCGTGTTCCGAACCGACTCCAGCTGGAGCTACGGCCTGCACTTCGAGAAATATGCGGAAATCATCAAGCTGTGGGTCGTCAACGAGCAGATTTTCTCTTGGTTTCCCGAGGGCCTCGGTCCGATTCGCGACGCGGGCAGTGAGGTGTGGACTTACGGCACCGCGCAGCCGATCGGCCAGACGCTGCTCGGCACGGCAATCGCCCCTCTCTCCGCGGTCGCGAGGGGAGTGGACGGTTTTGTCTATTGGGAGAATACGAAGTGGGGCGACAACTGGCACGAAACGCCGGATTCGGAAGGCAGCACGACGGTATTTTACCCCGGCGACCAGCTATTCGGCATGGAAGGACCGATTCCTTCGATCAGGCTGAAGACCCTTCGCGGCGCCATGCAAGTGGTAGACTGCATGGAACAGTGGATTCGGGAGCAGCCGGAGAACGGTCGGGAGACAATGAGGATGCATATAAGCGAATCGCTCGGCGTCGACAACGACGCTTGGTGGCCGGGCAGGCCAGCCTTCGCAACGGACCTGCCTCCTTACAAATGGGAGAACGCCATGTTCAGCGAAGCCCCGAAGGCGACTCTGCACAAAGGGCAAGATCCCGAGGTATTCAGCGCGTTAAAACTAAAGCTATGGAACTTACTGGGATAGGGGGCTGAAGCAGAGATGGAACGAATGTCTTATTCGCTGATGGAAATCGCGAGAATCGGAGCGTTGTTCATCCCCGGCGACATGCTGGAGTACGTCATGCCGGAAGAAAGACGGGAATATCCGCTTATCGTTGGAGAAACATATAGCGAATTCGCCGTTGGGGACGAAGTCGACTTCGTGGAAGAAAACTTCAATGGGCTCAAACGAATGCTGTTGTTGACGGAGAGGATCGATCCCGCGCGGAAAACGTACGCATCCTTATGGATCCGCCGTCCCGAGAACCCGTCGCGGGGAGAAGTGATGGTGGCCGGAGGGGCGCTGCCGGCGGAAGGTTACGTGATTCAGCCGCTGTGGCCGGAAATCCTGCGCGCCTTCGAGGGTCATCCGACGCATTGGGAACGCAACGCAGGAGAAACGGTTTATTATCCCATCCGCAATTCGGACGAGGAAATCGTCGGCGTTCTGGAATTGACCGCCAATATTACCCCTACTTTTATCTGAGGTTGTCCTTGTACGCCAAGGCGCCGCAACCAGTGTTCGGCCGGGAACGTCCCGGACCGAATTCCGGTGCGGCGCTTTTGCGTTTTCGGCAGGTGCAGCTCTTCTTCGTGGCGAATGTTAATAAAAAGTTAATTTTGCCATTCATTTTTTATTTTTACCCCATAGACGGGACGGGTCTACAATGCGCGATAATAAATATAAGGTATGGGGTCCGACTGCCTTGTAACCGTGCGAATACGCGAATGGAGGATGGTCGAATGGTGAGGGTACTGGTCGTGGACGACGAAAAGGAAATTCGCAAAGGACTTGTCACCCAACTTCCTTGGAAGGAATGGGGAGTCGACGAAGTGGTGGATGCCGATGACGGAGATACCGCGCTCGAGCTCGCGAAGCGCTATCCTCCCGATCTCATCTTGACCGATATCCGGATGCCGCGCATGAGCGGTCTTCAGTTTATCGAAGAATTGATGCGCATTCAGTATACGGGCGGCTTAATCGTGATCAGCGGGTACGATGAATTCCACTATGCCCGGGAAGCGATGAAGATGGGTGTATCGGATTACTTGTTGAAGCCGATCAGCAAGACCGAGTTGGCGGACGCCGTGGCCGTCTCGCTCTTGCGCTTGCGGGAGCAAAACGAGGATGAGCGGAGTCGGAGCCTCTTGGAGGAAAGCTACTTGCAGGCGATTCCCCGGCTTAGGGAAGAGCTCCTGCGGGAATTGACGGAGCAGCCGTTCCGCGAAAGCCATTCGCACCGTATCGAACAGAAGCTGCGACAGTTGAATCTGGAGTGGATGTCGGATGTTCCGCTTAGCCTCGTCATATTCAGAGTCGATAGCTTGAAAGCGTTATCCAAGGATTCGCCGCACGAAACAGAAGAGCTGCTCCTTGGCATGGGGAGATTGCTAGAGGAGTTGTTCGCGGTACGCCTGACCTATGGGCACGTGCTGTTCCGTTCCAGAAACGATGACTGGATCTTGGTGCTCGGAGACGGCGACGACGACGAAAGCGCCGATAGCCTATCGGAATTGTCGGATGCGGCGTGCGAAGAGATAAAGGAGCGGCTGCGCATCCGGATCAACCGGGGATATGACATGCGCCAAGCGTCGGTGCCGCAGCTCTTCGAGCTGCACCGCAAAGCGACTGGCTATCTGGAGTATTACAAGGTGCACGGCTCGCTCAATGGCGACGAGGACTTGTCCGGCATCAACGATCGCGCCGAAAATCAGCTCGCGAACGCCAAGGATCTGGTGGAGCTGCTGAAATACGGAAGCCATCAAGACATTCGCGACGCCATGTCTTTTTTTCCGAGACTGGTCAAGACGTGGAACGTTCATCATCCCAAGGATCTTCAGCAGCGCATATTCGAATGGCTGCTCGAGATGTTCCGGACCGCGCAGAAGACGACGGGGTGGAAAGAACCGTCGTGGGAAAAAAATCCCATCGTTCTGTGGGAGCATCTTGAACATTTCGACACGCTGGAATCTTTATGGAAGGAAACGACTGATCAATTGCTGGCGGCCGCGGATAACATGAGAGTGCAATCCGGCTTCAGAAGCCAAATCGTTCACGAAGCGCAGCGCTTCATCCAGCGGCAATACCAAGACAATTTGACGCTCCAGACGGTCGCCGATCATGTGCATGTGACGCCCGTCTGGTTAAGCAAGCTCTTCAAGAAGGAAACCGAGATGAATTTCCTGGAGTATCTGACAGACGTCCGGATGACCAAAGCCGCGGAGCTGCTGGTCGACCTCAATCTCAAGATCTATCAGATCAGCTCTATGACCGGATACCAAGATCCCGTCCACTTCTCCAAATTGTTCAAGAAGAAATTCGGCTGCACGCCTCAAGAATATCGGAACAGCAGGGGCAGCCAGCATGAATAAGCTTCGACTGCGAATGGGCCGATTCTCGATTCGGCACCAGGTTATCATCCTGTTTTTTCTGGTCATCATGCTTCCGTTCATCTTTATCGGTTATTTCTCGTATTCCAGGTCCGTAGAGGCGATTCAGGACGTCAGCTCCGTCATTTCCAGCCAGATGATGGAGAGAAACGCCAAGAATCTGGATAATTATCTGGAGCTGGTCAGCGATTCGCAGAACGAAATCATGTATTCGTCCGACATGCAGAATTTGCTCGGCATTACGCCCGCAAGCACGCTTGAAGAGCTCGACATCGCAACAAGGCTCAATCAATATAATAGCCTGCTCAGCAGCAATTCGCATGATTTTTCCATTCGGATCTTCCCGATCGATCCAGGGCGTTATCCCACGTTCACCCACTCTATCTACCATAATATCGACGTGGAGATGGAAGAATGGTTCAGCAACGCGAAGGTCATGAAATCGCCGTTCTGGCAATTATTCCTGCCGGTCGACAACCAGACGCTGTACAAGGAGCCAATCCTGTCCCAGATCAAACAATTATACGGCTTGGGCGAAAGCCGGCCACTCGGCTACGTGTCGGCCGATATTAAGGTAAGCACGTTAAGCGATTATTTAGCGCCGTTAAGAAAGCTTGAACAGCAGCAGGTCATGCTGGTCGATAACAAGGACATCATCATGTATCACCAGGATCAAAGCCTGATCGGCACGAAAGTGGAATCCCAGAATCTCCGCGACTATCTGCGCAAAATGCCGAGCGAATCCAATCCCATCGACATTGATGGAGCCGAATACATGGTTTCGTATGCGCCGGTGGCCAATAACGACTGGAAGGTGGTCAGCCTGCTCCCGGTTTCCGTCCTGACCAAGCCCGTGGCGGGGATCGAACGCGTCAGCCTGTTGTTCCTGTTGTTCTACTCCGGGCTATCCCTCGTAACCGTGGGTTATTTGACCACCCGGTTCACCAACCCGATCCATCGGCTGGTACAGGCCATGCGAAGCGTCGAACGCGGCGAGTTTCTGGCCAGCGTGCCGCATGTCAGCCGCAGCGACGAGATCGGCTGGTTGTACTTGGGTTACAATAATTTGGTGAGAAGAATCGACGAGCTGGTCCAAAGCGCCGAGAAGGAAGCGAAAGACAAGAAAGAGCTGGAGTTCCAGGTTTTGACGCACCAGATCAACCCCCATTTCCTGTACAACACGCTCGAGGCCATCCGCTGGAAAGCGGAGAGCCGCCATGCCGACGACATTAGCGAAATGGTCCGTTCGCTCGGGAATCTGCTGCGGCTGAGTCTGAACGACGGCCGCGAGCTGTCGACGGTCGAACGGGAAATCGAGCACGTAAAGGCTTATGTCAATATTTTGTCGGCGCGACAGGATACATCGATTCGCGTCGTCTATATGATCGATGACGACATCATGCAGCTTCAGTGTCTGCGGCTGCTGTTCCAGCCTTTGGTGGAAAACGCGATCAAACACGGCACCCGGTTCACGGGAGCCGGGGATGAGGTGAAAATTGTAATCAAGGGCTCCAAGATTGATGATAGCTTGCATTTCGACATCATCGACAACGGCCCGGGCATTCCGGAGGAGGTTCGGCCTTCGCTGCTAGCCCCGGACCATGGGGATCCAAGCGAGAGAAAAGGCGTCGGCCTGCGCAACGTTCACGAACGGCTAAGCATCTATTTCGGAGAGCGATATGGGCTGCGAATACTGAACCGGGAAGGGGAGGGGACCGCGATCGAGCTGACGCATCCCATTCTCGGCCATGAACCGGCGCAGGCGGGTTAATAGGATAAAGCGGACCTTATGGGCACCTGAATTTGATTCAGGTGCTTTTTTCTGTGTTCTTGTTTAAGATTCACCTAGTAAAGAACAACTTTGAGAGATACTGCGGGAGCGGCGACTAGCGTTATAATGACAACAAAGAGAACGGAGGAGATTCGACCGTGAAGATTAATCCCACTACAATGAAAGCGTTTAAGCCGGGCGATGGGCCCGGGGCGGTTCGCAAATCCAGACTCTGGAATCGCATCAAAAGGCAGCACATTCTGCTCTGGATGTCCGTTCCCATCATGCTGCATTTGATGGTGTTCCAGTTCGTCCCACTCTGGGGCTGGCTTATGGCGTTCAAGGACTACAAAATCGGTCGAAGCGTGTGGAGCGCCGAGTGGGTAGGGTTCGCTCATTTCAAAGAATTGCTCTCGCATGACGGATTCTTCCTGGCGCTCCGCAACAACTTTGCCATGAACTCCATGCAACTGGTAGCCGGTACGTTCTTCGCGATCGCATTAGCCGTCGTCCTGAGCGAGCTCAGAAGCAAGGGTTTCGTGAGAGTCGTGCAAACGATGACCTATTTGCCCCATTTCGTTTCCATGGTCGTCGTCGCCAACATATTCGTTATGCTTCTATCGCCCGACGGCGGCCTCGTTAACGTGTTGCTGGTCAAGCTGGGATGGATCGACGAAGGCATCTTTTTCTTCGGCAAAGCGACGTGGTTCTGGGTGCTGCATACGATCATCCTTACTTGGAAGGGCTTCGGCTGGGGCGCGATTATATATTTGGCGGCGATCAGCGGAATCGATCCTAATCTTTACGATGCCGCCCAGGTAGACGGGGCAAGCCGCTGGCAACGAATCAAATATATCATTATCCCTTGCATCATCCCGACGTTCGTCCTACTTACGATTCTATCGATTGGCAGCTTGATGACCGGCGGCTTCGAGTCGCAATTCCTGCTCGGCAATAACATTACCCAGGAATATTCGGAAGTCATTTCGATACTGGCGCTGAGGCTCGGGCTCAATCAAGGGGATTTCTCCTTCGGCACGGCGGTCGGCATCTTTAATTCCCTCGTCAGCATTACGCTTGTCCTCATCGTCAATGCGATTGCGCGACGTTATCAAACCAACCTCTTTTAACGATTGGAGCGATCTTCTATGCCTCATTACCGCAGTACGGGAGAACGGCTGGTCGACATCGGGATGTACGCCTTGCTGTCGGTGGCGGCGCTGTCCACCGTATATCCGTTCATTTATCTGCTGGTCATTTCGCTTAACGAAACGACCGATGCGCTTAAAGGCGGCTTATACCTGCTGCCTCGCAAATTCACGCTGGAAAACTACGCTTACGTGTTTCAAAACGAGAAGCTGGCGAGGGCCTCTTTTAATTCAGTGCTGAGAACGGTCATCCAAACGGTCGTTTCGGTGTTCTGCAACGGGATGCTTGCTTACGTGCTCAGCCGAAAGTTCTTCATGTTCCGGAAGCTCTTTAGCTTTATTCTCGTCATCACGATTTACGTAAGCGGAGGTCTGATCCCGACTTACCTTCTGATCAAGGAACTTGGCCTGATGAACAGCTTTGCCGTCTATATCGTTCCGGGAATCGTCAGCGCCTTCTATATTTTCATTATGAGAACGTTCTTCGAGCAACTGCCCGACGGCCTCGTCGAATCCGCTTATATCGACGGAGCGAACGACTTCGGCATATACACCCGAATCATCATGCCAATCAGTCTTCCCGTAATCGCAACGGTCGCGCTTTACGTAGCCGTGGGCGAATGGAATTCCTGGTTCGACAACTACTTGTACAACAGTCGCAACGAGAAGCTAGCCGTCTTGCAATACGAGCTTCAGAAGATGATCCAGACCGTTGAGAGCAGCGTTTCGGATACGGGAGAAAGCGACGCGGTACGCGTCATATCGCCTTTGACCATCAAATCCACTTTGACGATTCTGGTGACGGTACCGATTCTGCTGGTCTATCCGTTCCTTCAAAAATATTTTGTAAAAGGTTTGACCCTTGGTGCCATGAAGGATTGATTTCGCAGCGGTTTCCGTTTATAAGGAGAAGGACGGATGCCGCTTAGAAATATAAAAAATGACGTGGAGGTCGCAAAAAATGGGGAAAAGAATCAAGTTCCAAGCGGTAATGGCCTTGCTGATGGTGAGCATACTGCTAATCTCGGCTTGCTCGAACGGCAACTCGGGCAGCGGCAATACCAAGACTGAGGAAACAACCAAGCCAGCGCCTACAACCGAGAGCACCGCACCTGCTGAAGAAGCTGCCAGAACGCCGTTTACGTTCACGATGAATACGGATAATCCGAACATCAACTGGACGAGCGAAGTCGCGCTTGAAGTTCAGAAGCGCACCGGCGCCACGATCAAGTGGGATATCATTACGGGCGATTTCCGCGAGAAAATGAATATTTGGCTAGCGGCCGGCGATTTCCCGGAAGTCATCAATATTCACGACAACACCCTGCAATCTTACATCGATGCAAATGCAGTTCTGGATCTTACCGATCTGATCAAGGAACACGGACCTAACATTTTGAAGGCTTACGACAACGATCTTTCGATGCTAGAGCATACGGACGGCAAAGTGTACGGCTTGCTCCAGCCGCCTACGAAAGAGGTGCGCAACCTGAACCAAGCGGGATGGATCTCCATCCAAGCCGCGGTTCTGAAGGAAGCCGGCTATCCCGAAATCAAGACGCTCGAAGACGTCAAGAAAGTAGCTGCCGACTATATCGCGAAATATCCGGAAATCGACGGAGGCAAGACGATCGGGTTCTCCAATTACGGAGCGGCCAACCAGCTTTACAATATTTTCGATACCTCCGCTCGTGCGTACGCGGGCTTCCCGTTGACGGCGCAGTATTTCGTGGATGATCAACAAAATGCAAGACTTCGTTTCTTCGAGCCCGGCTATACCGACGTATTCAAATTCTTTAATCAGATTAACAGCGAAGGATTGTTCGATCCGGAGTCGCTCGTTCAAACGCCGGAACAATTCACGACAAAATGTAACCAAGGCCGCGTACTCGTCATCTTCGGCGGCGGCGGCAGCTGCAGCAGTACGCTCGCGCAAAATGGCATGGAGGATCGTTCTTACATCTCCTTCGAAATCGTGGCGCCAGGCAAGACGAAATTAATGAACAAACCGACTACGACGGCGAATAGGGGCGGCGACATGTGGCTGTCGTTCACGAAAAACGCCAAGGACCCGGTTCGTCTCATTCAATTCTATGACGACATGTTCAAGCTGGAAAATCAAATTCTTGTCGGCTGGGGTATCGAAGGCAAATATTATACGGTCGAGAACGGCAAGCGTACTGCAACGGATTGGCTGGTTAACGAATACAAGACGAAACCGAGCACGTTCTGGGAGGATTTGGGCATGGGTTACGCCCGCATGCTCTCCACGAATTACGCTTCCGGCTTTACGTTGTCGGATGGGGATTACGCTAGGTGGGACAACTCGGAGAGCTGGATCGCCAAAAACATGAATCCCACCCAGGTCGAAGCTTATGGCAAGTATGGGGCTACAACGGCCGCAGACCTGTTGATTCAAGGAGAAGAAAAGGATTACAAATTCTCCCCGTCGGTCGTCAAGTGGACGGACGATATCAAGAAATTTAATACGGAAGCTATTGCAGAGTGGGGCAAAGCAGTCCCGAAATTCATTTTGGAGAAGGATCCGGCGAAGCTGGACGCGATCTGGAGCGACCTCGAGAAAACGTTGAAGGAAAAAGGATTGGACAAACAAAACCAAGACGTTACCGCCCTGTATCAAGAAAGCCTTGCTGCTCAATAAAGAAGATTACGAAAAAGCCGTACCGTTCAGCAGACGTTGCTGATTCGGTACGGCTTATTTCTCTTCTATCATTTATCCGCGATTAACCAATGATCGTGCGTCTCCATCGCGCAGTTCACGAACTCGTTGTCCTTCAATCGGATCTCGCAAGTACGCTCCTCCATGCAAATGCCGATCGTTCGATCCAGAGGGGCCGACGAGAAACGTATGCGGTTGCCGACCAAATCGACGTCATGCGTTCCGCCTCGGATCCGGATGCCGACATAACCCGCCTGCTCCGATCCGTTGTCTTCGATCTGGTTGTTCTCGACGCGATTGTAGTTGGCCGCCATCGGCTCCGCTTCGTTCCGGAAGAAGATGCCGTACATGTAATTCTCGGACAGCCGGTTGGAGCGGATCAGGTTCCGAATGTCCTTGTGGCCGATAGAAAGGCCGCTCATCCGGTTGCGAACGGCGATGCAGTTCTCGACGATGCTGTCCTGCACACGCCAGCAGAGAAAAATCCCGTCCATTCCGTTTTCGTTAAAGCTGCTGTCCAAAATCTCCGTGTTTTTGGTCCCGCTGCCGGGATGGATGCCTTTGCCGCCGTTGCGAACGCTTTCGCAGCGGAGGATGCGAATGAAGGAGGAATGTTGATAGCTGATGCCGTCTCCGTTGTAGTCCCGGACGCTGCAGTCTTCGATAAGCACACCATGGGCATTAAACAGGAAGATTCCTGCGCAGCGGCAACCGTTTGCCAGCGTCGGATTGTTTCGGTTACCCTCTACGATCAAGCCGCGAATTTCCACGCCGTTGCAATGATAACCGCTGAGCACCGGGGTATGAGTCGTTACCATTCCTTCCTCGGACAGCAGGGTAGTGGAGTGGAGCTCTCGGTCGAGATATAGAACGTTTCCGACTTTTCCCGTGACGACGGCAACGGTATCCCCGAACCCTCTGCTTTCGGCTTTTCTGCGTACGGCGACGGTTTGACCGACAGGGAAGAGCTCGGGTTGCTCGACGCTGACCTGTCGTTCGTGGAGATCGGCGTCGGCCTTTATAGCTGAAATTCGTTCTTCGTGCTGCCGCAGCACCGTGCGGCCCGGAATTCCTTCTAGCACGACGCCCGATCTAAGATGAACCGTGCTTCCTATCTGGTAGACACCTTCCGCGAGCCTGACCGTTCCGCCGCCAAGGAAAGACACGTAATCGACGGCTGCCTGAATGACCTGATGGGTTCCTCCTATGAAATCGCCAGAGGATTCGCCTACGGTAACCATGATTTTTTCCATACAATCTCCTCTCTTCTTACAGCCTCGAATCCAGTGTATCACCCGGGGTTTTCTTGCCGCGACGGGGTATTCCCGAATGGATAATAGCCGCTTAGTATAAGACAATATTGGCCCGTATGCCTGGAAGGACGATCGAACTACCATTAAGATATGCAAGCTTGTGTCTTAAAAAAGGAGGGCGGATATCATGACGGCCGAATCGTCGTCGCATGACGCGATCGTTGGGGTAGACATCGGAGGTACCAATACGGTCATCGGCATTTTCGACTCCAAAGGCGTTTTGCGCCTGAAGCGGAGCATCGCGACCATTCGCGGCAATCCCAGGCGGCCTACTTCAAATGCGACAGAGTTTCTCAAGCAGCTGTCCTCGGAGATTGTCGCGATGGCGTCGGAAGCCGGCTTCCAAGGGATAGGGGCTGCCGGATTCGGCATACCCGGCTGGGTGGAGCCGGATTCGGGGCTAGCGCTGGATTCGTCCAATCTCGGCTGGCGGAACGTTGCATTCGCGGAAGATATGAGCAGGCGGCTAGGCGCGCCCGTATATATCGACAATGATTTGAAAATGTATACGCTGGGAGAAGCTGCAGCCGGTGCCGGTGTCGGCTATCGCCATTTGATCTGTCTTACGCTCGGGACGGGTTTGGCGGCGGGGATTATAAACGACGGCGTGCTTGTCCGAGGCAACCGTCAGCTAGCCGGCGAATTCGGTCACGATGTCGTGGACGGAACCGATTATCCATGCACCTGCGGGAAGCTCGGGTGCCTGGAGACGATCGCGTCGGCTACCGGAATCGCGCGGCTGGCGGAAGAAGCGATTCAGAAGGGGGAGCGGACGGCGCTTGGCCGGTTGAATCGGCCGATAACCGCGCTTGACGTCTACGAGGCATGCGAGGCAGGCGACGAAACGGCGTTGAGTATTTTTGAATACGTTGGGCGCACGCTCGGTCGAAAACTGTCCACAATGGCGCTAATTCTGGCTCCGGAAGTTTTTATCGTCGGAGGAGGCGTTGCGGCTGCCGGCCATTATTTGCTGAAGCCCATCCGCGAGGAGCTGGATAAGCATCTCCATGAGCTGGACATCCGGCCGGTGTTAATGGCCGGGAAGCTGGGCGATTCGGCAGGCATGATCGGAGCCGCGCATGTTGCATTGGAACGTTGGAGAAGGGAGGGTGGACGATATTCAAGCTAACGCTCGGAATCAAAGATTGTTGCTGATGAATGGACGTATCTACGCGGGCGAGCGCGTGATCGACAACGGATGCCTGCTGGTCGGGACCGATGGACGGATCGAAGCCGTGGGCGAGCCTGAAGAAATATCGGAGGCGATCCTGAAGGCGGTCCTGGTTCTGGATTTGAAAGGGAAGCTGGTCCTTCCAGGCCTAATTGACGTTCATGTCCATGGCGGGAACGGCTTTCAGGTGATGGACGGCACCTTCGAAGGGCTTGACGGGATGAGCAGGTTTCATGCCGCGCACGGCACGACGTCGTTCCTCGCCACGACGGACTCGGCTTCGGAGCAGGAGATACTGAAAGCGCTTCGTTGCGCGGACGAAGCGGCGTGCAGGGGACTGGACGGAGCCGAGTTGCTCGGCGTCCACCTGGAAGGCCCGTTTCTTCACCCCGGTCGCGGCGGAGCCCAGGACAAGCGGCATCTCCGTTCCGCGACGAAGGAAGAACTGCGGCGCCATATCGAAGCGTCCGGCAACCGCATGAAGCTGGCCACGCTCGCCCCGGAAATCGAAGGCGGCCTGGAGGCGGTCGATCTGCTAGCCGGGCTCGGCATAACGGTATCGATCGGCCATTCGGACGCCACGCACGAGCAAGTGCTGGAAGCCATCCGCAGGGGGGCAACGCACACGACACATCATTTTAACGGCATGAGCCCCTTCCATCATCGCGAGCCGGGCGTCGCGGGCTCGGGTCTGATCTGCGGGGAGCTGACGACCGAACTCATTCCGGATGGCATTCATGTCCATCCTGCGGTGGTAAAGCTGCTCCTCGACGTCAAAGGAGCCTATAACGTATGCATGATCACGGATGCCGTGCAGCAGGCCGGTCTACCCGACGGAGACTACGGCGAGATTATCCTTAAGGATCGGCAAGTGTGGCTCAAGGACGGATCCAGCCTGGCCGGCAGCTCGCTGACGATGATTCAAGGCTTAAAGAACGTACTTTCGTTTACGGGTTACGCGCTGGAAGAGATCCTGCCATCCTTTACGGAGGTTCCGGCTCGGCAAAGCGGTTCATCCGACCGCAAAGGAAGGATAGAAACCGGAAAAGACGCGGATTTTCTCATCGTGGACGAAGACTTGACCATTCGATCCACCTATGTGAGAGGGAGAGAAGTATACGTCGTATAGCTTCTCCCGATCGTAGCCGTTCGGCGTCTAATTATCGGATCGTAACTCGTGTACCGACAGGGACAAGCGATTGAAGCTGGAGCACATCCTGATTGTACATGCGGATGCAGCCAAGAGAGACAAGTTGGCCGATGGATGACGGATTATTGGTGCCGTGTATGCCGTAATGGGGCTTTGACAATCCCATCCAGAACGAACCGAAAGGTCCTCCGGGATTAAGTTGTTTATTGATAATCGTAAATTCACCGGTTGGCGTACTCGTCAGAATACGACCGATACCGACAGGGTATCCTCGTACAACGATGTTGTCCTCAAGCAAATACAAGTGTCGATCCGATAGATCGACGATGATTCTTAGATAAGGCATGGGCAATCTCCTCCTTGCCTTATTCTACGGCGAGTCGGGACGATTCGTATGGGTTCAGCCCTATATGCATAATAAACGGAGGATACGATGTTTCGTATCCTCCGTCGTCTTGCCGCACCTAACGGTGTTCGACCAAATCTATGGCTCCTAACACGATATGAGCAAGTCCAAATCCCAGAATGCCGGTCCCGATCAGTTTATGGTTCCTTTTCAACAACGTGGCTCCGGAAGCCGTTACGACAGTTCCTAGCAGAGACGGAATCAATCCTTCTCGCATTTCCTCCACTCCTCTGGTTTTTTTGGCAAAGGAATTAGTGATGGATCATTTTTACATATTCAAGTATAATGATTCCCGAGGTAGTATTGGATATTTTTACCTTGGTATTGGCTTTCTGATGGATGCTTTGCTTGCATACCTATTGAAAGGGTGAAGAATTGAATCATTTAATCGACGTCAGACCGCTTACCGGGAATCCAACCGTATTGTTTGTTTTTGTTCTCATCAATCAATGCGTATTACTCATTAATACGAAATTAGATGGTGCAGCTCTTTATTTGACACTTTTTGCCATATTCGTTGCAGGAGCGGCCTGTATGGCAAGTGTGATCGGGATCGTTATCATGCATAAGAAGCCTGGAAAGTTACATATATATGATTCAGAACTGGAGTTATATGGACAATTGATCGAAGCGGAGAAGATTGAAGCGATCTGGATTCGAGGTTATTTCAGACCGGTGATCGGCATCAAACGATTCAATACCTCCAAAACCTTGCTTCCTTGGTGGTGCTTCAGGTTTAAGGATAACAAAGAAGAAGATGTTAGGATGGCTGCGCTCCAGCAATGGGCCGATCAACAGAGCATTCCGGTAAGACGCAAGTCATTTGGTGTATGGTTCTAAGTTCTAAGCTTCTATTATATAACAAGGAGAGTTTGCCGATGAATGATCAATATTATAGGAACGATACCAACAACCCTTATCCCAATCAAATGCAGCCGAATGGAGGGTATTACGAAGGAGGGATGCAGCAAGAGCCCCACTACAAAGAGCCAGCAGGCTTCTGGATCCGATTCGGTGCCATTCTGTTGGATGGAATAATCGTTGGTATACCGTTAGCGCTGCTTTCATTGATACTGACAGGCGGCGACTCCGGAGAGTCATGGTTTTCGAATTTGATTTCCTTCTTATACTCGTTGTTATTGCCTGTATTATGGAATGGTCAGACGATTGGCAAAAAGATCTGCGGCATTCGTATTATTAGGGTCATTAACAATGGGCCGCCACACGTTGGGAATATGCTGATGCGTAACGTTGTATGGGCCATTATTATTGCAATTACAATCGGAATTGCCTTTATCGTTGATTTATTTATGGTGGGGATACGAGAAGACAAACGCGGTATCCATGACTTTATTGCAGGCACGCAAGTCGTTCGAGCATAGAAATTGTTCAGAAGGCAGGCTGGCAGTTGGAGGCCACTGAAGTACTTACAGTTTCTCAATGCTCAACAGATAAAGCGGCAATCTCCATCATAGGTGGAGTAAGTGCCGCTTCTTTACTGCTGCAAATTGCTGTTGCATGAACACAATGCAAATACGCAAAAAAAGATTATTCCTGCCAAGGGACCAATACAGGGGAAGCGTCTAGGATAGATTCATATTGTTTTTTTACGCCGTATAACGATTGGGGATCCAGTTCCTTATATCGATCATATTTGGCTCGGCGGTCTTCCTCTCTGGACCAGCCGAAGTGCTTTAATCGAAGCTCGGACTTGGCATGTGACAGCTCGGTGGTATTGGCAGGGAATCGTCCGCAATGCTGAGGTGTTTCCTTCCACTTCACGACCATATCTTCTTTGTAGCGGATGAGGAAGGTGCGATAGGAATGATGAGCTCGCCAATACGTATCGTCACGATAGTGATCAGGACTCCAGAAGTCATAAAGTCTGAAGGCGTAAGCATCCACATCGGTATAGTTAATCATGTTTTTAATTCGAGCTGCAAAACCTTTTTCGAATACTTCATCTGCATCCAGATTGAGTATCCAATCCGGCTTCGTTTTGATCGTTTCCTCCCATTGCTGCTTGCGCAAATTTACTTCATTGTTAAATTTGGAGCTATCATTGCGCACCAGATGGACGGGTATGCCTTTAAGCGTATCAAGACAGATTTGAGCGGAATGATCGGTGCTGCCATCATCAATAATGACCGCTTCATCAATGTAATTCCGATGCTCTTCCAGTACCTCTTTCAGGAAGCGCTGCGATTCATTTTTAATTATCATCGACAGAGTGAGCTTTTTCTTTCGATAATGAATAGGCCCATCAATTTCTGGGATGCCCCAATAATCCTGTTTGAATCCAGGCAGCCGATCCATATCCGAATTGCGATACAAATGCCCAGCAGGATAGTGGGTATCCACATACAAATCAAATCCGAGTGCCAAAGCTCGAACGCAGAAGTGACGATCCTCACCGACAAAGGATAAGTTCTTAATTTCCTTAAAGCTTACTCCACCATGTAGTGCTTTTCGACTGATCAGTGTGCAAGCGCCGAGACCGCCAACAGGGTAGAGCCCTGGGACTAACATCTGAAGGATAAACTGCTTAAATCTTTGTAGTTTCATTTCTTCAGTTAATTGTTCACTTCTCGTGTAATCAAATTGTGTGTAATCATCTTTTATCCATACTTGAGGAAGCGGCATTTTGTCCGGCTTCCATCTTGTCCAGAATATTTCGGATACAATATCCTTATCAAGGCGGACAAGATGCTCAATAGTATGGGGATGAATTAATAGATCAGAATCAATTAGGAACAGAAAATCATAGTGATGTTCTGTCGCATAAGCAATGATGGAG
The DNA here is from genome assembly GCF_054483835.1 of Paenibacillus sp. strain BS8-2. Classification (NCBI taxonomy): domain Bacteria; kingdom Bacillati; phylum Bacillota; class Bacilli; order Caryophanales; family Paenibacillaceae; genus Paenibacillus; species Paenibacillus sp. strain BS8-2. The sequence goes on along the minus strand of NZ_CM137010.1, from coordinate 5,128,805 downwards.
TCCTTAAAGAAAGTAACTTTATCAACCAGGCTCCCGTTCCAATGATGTGTATTGTCATCACGGACATAACGATCCTGGAAGCTGGACTTCTGTACATAAACATTATCCGTATATTGTTTAAACTGCTGGAGCATATTGCTGGATTCTTGATTAGTATTATCATCCACGAAGTAGTAATCAAGGATAACCTCATCATTTTTCAAGCGGAGTAATGAATTTAAAAATTCACAAAGAATAAATGGTTTTTGATGAACGGGGCTTCCAATTAACACTCTTTTCCGAGCTGGCTTCATTTAGGCACCTCCGCTCGTTCCATGAGTTTCTGTTTCATCGTGCCGAGAAATAATCGATTGTGGATTATTTTGGGTTCATCTGGCCTGGCTTCTGCCGCTTTTTCATTGTAATAAATCGCCTTCTGAATATCACCAAGTCGATAGTGGCAGGAGCATAGCTCCATATAGGGGATATAGTCCCAGTAGAAATGGTTAACAGCGCCCCAGGAGCTTTCCGGTTTGGGCAGCGAAGGCGCGAGTATAAACCAGCTGATTGCCTTGCTGTATTGCTTCTTCTCTTTGTAAATATATCCTAGTTTGCAATATATCTCAGGACGTGGTCCATCAAATTCCATATATCGGAGCAAGGAGCGAATCTGATTTTTTTCATCCCCTTTTGCTTCGTAACAAGTAGCGAGATCCATACAAGCATCCAAATAATTGGAGGTCAATCCCTCTGTCGTATCTAAGAATTTTTTGTAATAGTAAATAGCTTGATCATACCTCTTCACATTACAAAGCTCTCTGGCAAAATAAAACCAATTTCGTTCTGTCAGCTCATTCCCGTTGGCAACGTACTTCTCGAATATTTCGAGATTCCTCATGGTTGGTTTACTCATTTTCTTGTGAGTAATTCCGATATCAGAAACCAAAAAATGTTCCTTGAAGAGTACATATTCGTGAACGGGATCGTACCATCTGTAGTTTTTGCCTTGTTTGATAAGCCGTTCTCTAAGAAAGGAGGAATAGATACTGCCATCATCCTGCATGCCCATATTATATTTCATAAGTACAATATCAATGGAAGGATCTAATTCCTCTTTGAGCGCTTTGAGTTTGTCCCGATCAGCCGGTAGCAGGATATCATCTGCATCCAGCCACATACAGTATTCCATGGTCCCTTTGGAAAATGCGTAATTTCGAGCTGCCGAGAAGTCATCTATCCACACAAAATCGTAAATGTGAGTGGTATATTCCGCAGCGATTTCTTTGGTACGATCGCTTGAGCCCGTATCTACTATGATAATTTCGTCCATGACATCTCTAACACTGTCAAGACATCTCCTCAGTACTGCTTCTTCATTCTTCACAATCATACACAAACTAATGGTAGTCATAATAGCCTCCATCCTCATGTAACCATAGTGCGGCATACCTCTACTGTATGAATGAAGTCATATGTCGGTGCATATATCCTTGAGAAAGGGGGGAGACACCATGCAAGAGTGGACAATTATGTTGTATGCGAACGGCCATAATGAGCTGGAGCCTGAGAATTGGGCAACCGTTGAGCAATTCACAAGAATGTCCTCTCATCCAGAGGTAACGATCACGATGCAAGTTGCTCGTGAAACCAGAGGTCTGGTCACCCTGATCCGTTCTTCGATTGACCATGCAAAATACGCGCCAGAATGGTCTGGAGTTAGGCGCTTCGTGCTAGAAAATAATAGGATGGAGCATCAATTAATTTCTCCAGATTTGAATATGGCAGATCCTGTTCAGTTATATCAATATATTGTATGGTCAATCCGCAGCTATCCTGCAAAGAGATATTTGTTAATTCTGGGTGGACATATTTATCAATTCGTTGGCATGTTGCCGGATTTCTCTCAGGATCAACCTTATTTCATGGGATTTCCCGAATTATCCACAGCCATCAATCGAGCATGTAAGGAATCAGGGGCAACACTAGAAGCACTGATACTGGATACTTGCTATGCCAGTACTATTGAAAATCTTTATGAATTTGGGAGAGAACCGGATCCCTCTGTTCGTTATTTGCTCACCTATTTTGGCAGCGGTCCGTTAGCTGGTTTTCCTTATGAAGCATGTATGGAGTCGATGATGCTTGAGCCGCACATGCCAACAGTAGAGATTTTTGAATCTTTTATCAACAAATGTATGCTCAAATACCACAACCATCAGGTTGTATTGTATCGCATAGATCACTTGCAGCTGTCAATGGCCAAACATTTATTCAGTATGCTTGCTTATCAATATCTCTCGGAGCAACACACGATTGAAAGGCAGTTAAGTCCGCTTGATTTGTTGCAGGCTACAGATCCCCATTCAACTGGACATCCTCTGCGAGCGATGATCTCCAGCTGTTGCGAATCCTTAATTCTGATTCGTCACTTCACTGCGGAGCAGTCTCTAATGCCTCTTCATGTCCTGCATACCCGAATCCCGGATGAGCGTAGACGAGACTTGTACAAGAGACTTTCCTTTTCAAAAAAAAATTACTGGACCCATCTCATTTGTCAGATGGCATTAGAGGAGGTTTACGACGCAGAAGAGCTTCGTCTCGCCCCCCTTCCAATGACTCGACCCATTCTGGACACTTTTATTAGCTCTTCATTAACGAATCTGTCCGAGCAACAGCAGCAAACCATCATTGCAGATCTGGTTTCTTACAAACGCTGGTTTGCTACATAGGAAACAGATGACTCGTATACTTGTATCTCTACATGTAACCAGTCACCTGTCCATAGGAATTTAGATGAATAAGGCTCCTCTTACAACGGGGAGGCTAACCTCCAGATAATAATCCTCAACCTCGCCGTCTGATGCGGCGCCAGTAGAACGAGTATCCTCCTCTGTTGGACTGCCATTGGTATTGGTGAGCTCATCTGTTGTTAGACGTACACGTACAAAAGTATGATCCGGTTCAGGGGTCACGCCGGCTGGAACCGTGAAGTTGAGTACAACATCCTGTGTTCCAGCAACCGTAGAGGGCACGACAATAGGCGTTCCTGTTGCAGCTTCATTAGCTTGGAAGACCCCATCCTGATTGAAGTCCACCCACGCATACAACAAAGCGTCTTCTCCAGTATTATTTGTTACTGTTTCTGTGATTGAATAGGTCGTAGCAGTTGTTTCCAGCACCGGCAGTGGGAGTGAAACTCCATCATCAGGAATACCTTCAGGGATGTCATCACCTGTAGCGTCAGCGTTCTGCAGCGCATCATCTTCTCCTGTAACCTGTGTGCCCAAATACAGGGCTTCTCCTGTGATCAAGTGACGCGGGCCATCATTAGCTAGTGTTGTAGTGTAGTCATCCGGCCCATTCCCAGCGCTTGTATCTGGAGCATCGCCATAATCGACCTGAATGATAAACAACGGGCAATTGGTGCCGTCATTATTGTTAGATGCAGTGCCCTGTGCGAAAGGTTCAGCAGATATGGTCATACCATCCGTACTAATGCGATAGATGACACCTGTACTATTCCGGATAGCATAAGCGGTCCCGCTGCCATCAATAAACTGAGCGCCATATGTTCCGGAAGGAAGTCCCGCTACAGCTACTGCTGAACCCACGCCTGTTGTTGGATCAAGAATAGATACAAATCCTGCTCGCATCGAATACAACAAGCCGTCCACAGGATTAAATACCCAATCCCCGCCAACAGTCGTTATCCCTGAAACAGCCGTGCCATACGGTGCGGTATCAGGAGCATAACCATTGGTTGGATCCACCAACTGGTTATAGGTTGGAGATCCTGGAGCCAAATCAATAACGTAATATCGATTGAAGTTGCTTGAATCTGTTATATATAGACGACCGTCCAAATCCATGGTACCAACGTTATAATTCGCAGTAGGGGATGGCAAATTGGGCGGGGCGCCCAGGTTTACGGCAGTCCCGTCTGAATCTAACTGGACAGTTTGATTTGTGCCTGTTTGAATTCCATATATATAGTTATCTAACGTATTATAGCCCACTCCGTTGAGCAGCAGTCCAATATCCGGAGAGAGAACGGTTGTTTCGCCAGTAACCAAATCAATTTGAGTGAGATTTGAATTCGGAGTTCCGGCAACTTGATACCCGAACTGGTTACATGTAAATGGCAAATGAGGTCACACCTTTCTAAAAATAATATTCTGAATAGTGAAACTCTTTCGATTATCGAACGAAGGAATACTTATCCCTCTAATTGTTTATCAACAGCTTAGAGGGATAAGTCAAGCTAGACGTTTCTTTCGTTATTTTTATAAAGTATTGGAATAGATTGCGTTGACGAAGGATTGCAGGATAAGAATATCATTCTTAATCTCCTGTAGACCGAACATTGGGCTATTGAGCAAAATTTGCATCTGGATGGCCATGCTCTCCATGCTGGACAAACCACTTTGCAAAGCTGCAATACCATACGTAGGATCAAATAACTTGCTTTCAATATTTCGGATCTCGCTCTTGATCTCTTCGAGACCGAAGCTCGGGTTATAGATGGCCGATTCGATTGAACGAATTTCGCTTTTGATCTCTTCAAGACCAAAGCTTGGGCTGAACACCGCAGATTCAATGGCACGAATTTCGCTCTTGATCTCTTCTAAGCCGAAGCTCGGGCTAAAGATCGCAGATTCGATCGCGATAATTTCGCTCTTGATCTCTTCAAGACCAAAGCTAGGGCTGAATACCGCAGATTCGATATTACGAATTTCGCTCTTAATTTCTTCGAGACCGAAGCTCGGGCTGAATACCGCAGATTCGATGGCACGAATTTCGCTTTTGATCTCTTCGAGACCAAAGCTTGGGCTAAAGATCGCAGATTCGATCGCGATAATTTCGCTCTTGATCTCTTCAAGACCAAAGCTTGGGCTGAACACCGCAGATTCAATGGCACGAATTTCGCTCTTGATCTCTTCTAAGCCGAAGCTCGGGCTGAATACCGCAGATTCGATGGAGCGAATTTCGCTCTTGATCTCTTCGAGACCGAAGCTCGGGCTGAATACCGCAGATTCGATTGAACGAATTTCGCTTTTGATCTCTTCGAGACCGAAGCTCGGGCTGAATACCGCAGATTCGATGGAGCGAATTTCGCTTTTGATCTCTTCGAGACCGAAGCTCGGGCTGAACACCGCAGATTCGATAGAGCGAATTTCGCTCTTGATCTCTTCGAGACCGAAGCTCGGGCTGAATACCGCAGATTCGATGGAGCGAATTTCGCTTTTGATCTCTTCGAGACCGTAGCTCGGGCTGAATACGGCCGATTCGATGGAGCGAATTTCGCTTTTGATCTCTTCTAAGCCGAAGCTCGGGCTGAATACCGCAGATTCGATGGAGCGAATTTCGCTTTTGATCTCTTCAAGACCAAAGCTTGGGCTGAACACCGCAGATTCAATGGAGCGAATTTCGCTCTTGATCTCTTCGAGACCGAAGCTCGGGCTGAATACCGCAGATTCGATGGCACGAATTTCGCTTTTGATCTCTTCTAAGCCGAAGCTCGGGCTGAACACCGCAGATTCGATGGAGCGAATTTCGCTTTTGATCTCTTCGAGACCGAAGCTCGGGCTGAATACCGCAGATTCGATGGAGCGAATTTCGCTTTTGATCTCTTCTAAGCCGAAGCTCGGGCTGAACACCGCAGATTCGATGGCACGAATTTCGCTCTTGATCTCTTCGAGACCGAAGCTCGGGCTGAACACCGCAGATTCGATAGAGCGAATTTCGCTCTTGATCTCTTCGAGACCAAAGCTTGGGCTGAACACCGCAGATTCAATGGAACGAATTTCGCTTTTGATCTCTTCGAGACCAAAGCTTGGGCTGAATACCGCAGATTCGATGGAGCGAATTTCGCTCTTGATCTCTTCCAAGCCGAAGCTCGGGCTGAACACCGCAGATTCGATGGCACGAATTTCGCTCTTGATCTCTTCGAGACCGAAGCTCGGGCTGAATACCGCAGATTCGATGGCACGAATTTCGCTTTTGATCTCTTCTAAGCCGAAGCTCGGGCTGAATACCGCAGATTCAATGGAGCGAATTTCGCTTTTGATCTCTTCGAGACCGAAGCTCGGGCTGAATACCGCAGATTCGATGGAGCGAATTTCGCTTTTGATCTCTTCTAAGCCGAAGCTCGGGCTGAACACCGCAGATTCGATGGCACGAATTTCGCTTTTGATCTCTTCAAGACCGAAGCTCGGGCTGAACACCGCAGATTCGATGGAGCGAATTTCGCTCTTGATCTCTTCCAAGCCGAAGCTCGGGCTGAACACCGCAGATTCGATAGAGCGAATTTCGCTCTTGATCTCTTCGAGACCAAAGCTTGGGCTGAACACCGCAGATTCAATGGAACGAATTTCGCTCTTGATCTCTTCGAGACCAAAGCTTGGGCTGAACACCGCAGATTCAATGGAACGAATTTCGCTTTTGATCTCTTCTAAGCCGAAGCTCGGGCTGAATACCGCAGATTCGATGGAGCGAATTTCGCTTTTGATCTCTTCGAGACCGAAGCTCGGGCTGAACACCGCAGATTCGATGGAGCGAATTTCGCTCTTGATCTCTTCGAGACCAAAGCTCGGGCTAAACACCGCAGATTCGATGGCACGAATTTCGCTCTTGATCTCTTCGAGACCAAAGCTTGGGCTGAAGACCGCAGATTCGATGGCACGAATTTCGCTTTTGATCTCTACTAAGCCGAAGCTCGGGCTGAACAGCAAGGATTCAATGGCGCGAATTTCGCTTTTGATCTCTACTAAGCCGAAGCTCGGGCTGAACAGCAAGGATTCAATGGCACGAATTTCGCTTTTGATCTCCTCAAGGCCAAAGCTCGGGCTGAAAACCAGGGATTCGATGGCGCGAATTTCGCTCTTGATTTCTTCTAATCCATGGCATGGATCCGTGAGCTCACATTCAATTTCATGAAGAATCTTAATGATCTTACGACAGCAATCATCTCCTGATGGCCCAGGAGGTCCTGGAGGCCCTGGAGGCCCTGGAGGCCCTGGAGGCCCTGGAGGGCAAGGGTGTTTTCCCATTCGTTCATCTCCTCGTTCCGAATAATCCCACAACACTTCATTTACCGTCATGCAGTGGTTGCGTAGAAATGACTACTTTGCAGTATATATAGGACAAGTTTTGGGCGTTACAAATAAGAACATAAAGCTAGCAAAATATACGTTTGCTGATTTTTCTCAGAACCAAGCTCATATCTATACGAATCTAACAACCTTCACATAGCATGAAGAGGAGGCATGGCCTATTCAATAAATAGGATGTGATGTATTGGCTAGAAATCGATTAGGGATTGTAGTTTCGAGAAAATCAAATCTAAAACGTGTATTGAAAAAGTATCAAGGGAATAAAAACATCCCCTTAGAAATTTTCGCATTCACACCGCGCGGTATCAATTGGCGTACAAAAACAGTAAGGGGAATTCAGCTTAAAGGAAAAAAATTTCATGTGCAGCATATTCCTTTTCCAAATTGTATTTACAACCGCAGCTATAAAATGAAAAAGGAAGTCACGAAACGAATCGAAAAAGCAGTAGGAAAAGGCAAGCTGTTTAACATCATAAACTTTTTCGACAAGTGGGAAATCTTTACTTGCTTTAATAACTCTGAAATCCGAAAACATGTACCAGAAACGAAGTTGTATTCGAAAGGAAAGATATTAGAGCTTTTGCTTAAGCATAACTTATTGGTGGTAAAGCCTACTTATGGATCTCGAGGCATTGATGTATTTCGAATAGAGCAAATGAGCGACAATAGTATTCATATATCGACCAATACCTTGGCTCCCATCCATATTTGTTGGGAAGCGGAACAATTTGAGCATGAAATGGAGAAAATATTACAAGGTAAGACCTGCATTGTTCAACAGGGTATCTCGTCGAAATTAATAAATGGACAATATTTTGATATTCGGGTATTTATGCAGAAGAATGGTTTGGGGATATGGACCCCTTCTCATGTGGGGTCAAGAATATCTTTTGAACAATACTTCAATACAAGCTGCTGTGAGGGTATTGTAGCAGCTCAAGAAATATTGGGATCGTTATATTCCGGAGAACAATTGAAACTTATCATGAGGCAGTTGCAGGTGTTAAGCATGAAAGCAGCAGCCGCTGTAGAAGCGGGTATAGGGACACTAGGAGAAATAAGCATAGATTTTATGCTAGACGGACACGATCAATTATGGATTATTGAGGTTAACGGGATGCCGGACAAAACCATTTATTGCGATGCTGATCTGAATCAAATCAATATTAAAACATTGGAATATGCGCGATTTCTCTCTACATTGTAGATTGTTAACGCTCACGGCGCTTGGAGGTTCGATAATCTGCCAATTACGTGAGCGTTAGTGTTTAAAGCGTGGATCCATTCAAAACATTCAAGTGTAATGAATTTCAATGAAATGCTGGATATTCATCCGGAGCATCAAGCCTAGTTAAAGGGATTATTTGGAATACTAATTGAAAGGGTGAAATTGATATTTTCTATTAAAGTCAGACCGATCACTGGACATCTCGCCATATGACAAGCTTAATTGTAATGATTGTCATGCATAAGCGGTCAGGAAGATTACATATATATGATTCATCGCTGAAGTTATATGGTCGCATGATCGAAGGGGAGAAGATTGAGGCCATTTGGATTAGAGGTTATTTCAGACCGAAGTTTGGCATCAAAGTATTCAGCTCCACCAAGACGCTGCTACCCTAGTTCTCATTCAGGTTGAGGGATAGCCAAGAAGAAGATGCATTATGGCTGAACTTGAGCAAAGGACTCATCGATACGGCATTCCAGTGAAGTGAAGAAAAGTTTATTCGGAGTATAGTTCTAAGCTTCTATTACATAACAAGGTGAGATTAACAAATGAATGATCAATATTATAGAAGTGATGTCAACAATCCTTATCCCAATCATTCGCAGCCGAACGGAGGGCATCACGAGGGAGGATAACATGAACCTTCTTTATGTTAACGAGCCTGGCGGCTTCTGGATCCGATTTGGAGCAATCCTGCTGGACGGATTAATCATTGGAGTGCCTTTAACACAGGCACGCAAGTCGTTCGCGCATAGAAATTGTTCAGAAGGCAGGCTGGCAGTAGCAGCCTGTTTTTTTCTGTGAAAGAGTTTTACGCACGACATACCGCTCATGCGACGAATTTGCCTTGAAATGATGCATCTTCATGAACAGATGCTTAAAAATGGAAACAGGATGCCCGGGACATCATTATTTATGCCCGAGGGTATGAAATGTTCAAGGTTTGGTTACACTGTTAAGCTACAGATTGATTCGTTTGCGGCCCGCCCTCAATATAAGGGGTTTTCGTCTTCAAGATCGTATAGATGATCGTGAGCAGCTTGCGGGCCAGTGCAATAATCGCCTTTTTATGTCCACGTCGAGCAGCCATTTTCCAAAATCCGATTGCGAGCGGGCTTTTTCTAGACTTTGCCGCCGCCCAAGCGGCTTCGCATAACGCCGTTTTTATATGAGGATTTCCCTTTCGCGTTCGCGTACTTTTTTTTTACCTGCACTCTCATGGTTGCCCGGTGCGACGCCTGCCCAAGAGGTCACTTGCTCGGCCGTCGGGAATTGGTCCATGTCCACCCCAATTTCTGCAATGACGGCAGCAGCCGTAATCGCGCTGACACCCGGCACGGTTTGGATCAGCACTTGCGCTTCTTGGTAAGGCACCAAATGAGCCGCTATTTCCTGATCCAGATTCGCAATGGACTGCTCTAGAAACGTGATGTGCTCCCAGCAATTGCGAATCATCATGATTTGATGGGTGTTCAAGGTGCCATATAGCGATTCGGCCACGCGGGACACGTTGTTTTTAACGTTTCCTCGAACCCGCTGCTCGATGTCATTCGCATCGACATAGCCTTGCTCCACGAGGCGCTCCAATAGGTTTCGGCCGGATACACCGAATACATCCGAAATGACGGTTCCTAGCTTGATGTTAGAGGTCTCCAGCACCTTTTGGATGCGGTTCTTCTCAGCGGAGAGGTTAGCGACCCGTTTTTTGCGCAAGCGTGTCAAGTCCCGCAGCTCTCGAATATCCTCGGAGGGAACGAAGCTTTTTTCGATCAGCCCGACACGCAGGAGCTTGGCGATCCATTCTGCATCGTTCACGTCGGTCTTGCGTCCAGGGACATTTTTGATACGCTGAGCATTGGCAAGTGTAATGTCGAAGTAGCCCTCCATGATGTTGTAGACCGGCTTCCAATAGATGCCGGTGCTCTCCATCGCAATGTGCGTTACACCTTCCTCCTCCAACCACTTCATCAAGTCAAACAAGTTGCGAGTCATGGTCGGAAACGTACGTGTTTGTACCTGCGGCGCTTCGTCTGCCTCGCCTGTCAAGATGCAAGCGACAATCGTTTCACGGTGGACATCGAGTCCAGCACAACGGGGAACTAGGGTTTCCATTCTAATCTCCTCCAATAGAATGTTTGGACGATTGGTGTATGCGTTCGAAAACTCCATTTTTCTGTCCGCGATGTTTCAGCTGAAAAAGCTGAAGTCGGCATGGGGTTGTGCGCAGAACGCAGACTCACCGTTTTCTGTACGGGGTTGCACCACCAAAAAATACTCCGTGTTTGTTTCCAATCGTCGTATCATCCAGTATAGGAAGAAATGCACCGAGCTAGCCCCCCTTTCATGACGGGGTTGCGGTGGGGGTAACCATGTTTGTTTTCTGTGAAAGTCTATTTAGCACATATTAACATGAGTGCGACGAAGCTTTTGACGAACTTAGCTCTTTTATGAAAAAAGATAATAGGATGCCCGGGCTTTGAATTTTTCAAAGTCTGGAATAAAAATATTTCAGTTGGAAATACTGTTAGGCCCCTTTTGAACGTGGTTGTTTGCCACCTTCTATATAACCTTGTTTTTCTTGAATGATGTGATAGACAATGGTGAGTATTTTACGAGCTGTAGCGATGAGCGCTCTTTTCTTGCCGCGTCGTGATGCTAATCTCCAAAATGTTGCGGAGAGAATGGAATTTCGTGATCTGACGGCAGCCCATGTTGCTTCACAAAGCGTTGCTTTGACATGCGGATTACCTTTCATGACGCTTATACTTTTTTTACCATCGCTTACGTTATTTCCCGGAGCAACACCAGCCCAGGAAGCCAAATGGTCGGCAGTGGGGAATTGGTTCATATCTACGCCGATTTCAGCAATAAGACTTGCAGCTGTGTTGGCACTTACACCTGGTATGGTTTGAATAAGGGTGAATTCTTCTTGGTACGGTTCGAGATGGCTCGTAATCGCCACATCAAGCTCTGAAATCGAAGCCTCCAAGTCGATAATTCGTTGCCAACAGTTCCGAATCAGCATGATCTGATGCTCGGTCAATGTTCCGAACAAGGATTCAGCCAAACGTGTTGTACACGGGACGCCAGTAAATTCCGGTGCTCTCCATCGCAATGTGGGTCACTTCTTTCGATTCAAGCCATGTCATGAGCTCGTATAAATTTCGAGTCATCGTTGGAGACGTTCGAGTCACGACTTCAGGCGCCTCAGCAGTGTCACCGGTCATCACGCAGACGACAATGGATTCTTGGTGAACGTCCATTCCAGCACATCGAGCAATTAATGTTTCCATGCAAATACCTCCCAATTAGAAATGGTGCGATTGGTGGATTCGTCTGGAAATCTCCATTTTTCTGTACGCAGTCATCCAGCAGACATCGCCGGCGCTAGCAACGGGTTGTGCACAGAACGGATCCTCACATTTTTATTTACAGGGTCGAACCACCAAAAAAACTTCGTATTTCTGTCCAATCGCAGTATTATCCAGTATGGGAGCGCTCCTTAAACACTAAACCCCACTTTCATGTACGGGTTGCGGGCGAAAGACCATGGAAGTTTTGTTGGTAGCCCATACCAAATTGGCCTATCTGAATAGACTGCTATCATACCTTTGTGATGGGCGGGATGGTGTACGATGGCTAGTTCAAAGAAAAGAAGGGGGCAAAGAGAATCCGATAGCGCAGATTCCGCTAAAACCTCCTCCTCGCTATCATCGGACGACGTCGCGATCATAGCTGGCATCGTGGTGGTGATCGGCGATCTGCTTGCGTTATGGTCACTATTGCTCGCAAAGCGCGAGGATAACGGAGATGCAGACGAAGAAGGACTGCTCGCTCTAATCTCGAGCAGAAAAACGAAAAAAAAGCGTTAAAGCCGCTTGGTCCAAGAAGTCTTGAGATGGCGTCTACTATTCCATTCGATCCTCGCATATGGTAATAAAAAGGCGCGAGGAGGGATAGTTGTGGCATCAGGTTATGCGATATTATCCATTTGGCTGATCGGTATGTTCAGTATTATCGGCACGTTGATCGCTCTGCTGGCGGCATTTGTGAAACAGGATTCATGGTCATTTGACGAACCTTTTGTGTGGCAAAGGAAGATGAAGGAATAACTGGCGATTGACCGAGGCATGCTAGTTCCGTAACCGAACTTAATCTTCGGAAGGAGCGAGCAACCATGGATTCTAGTCAGCAAGAAAGAGAAACAATCGTAGCGGTGCAAAAAAACGGCGACGGCGATTTGACCGCATTCCAGACATCCTCTGGCAGACAGCTGGATTATCAAGCGGCTCTGCAAGAAGTACAAGCTGGTCTGATTGCGGGAGTGAATGCGTTTAAAGGCAAGGATGGAGAAATCTATCTCAGAGGCGATGCCGACGGCGACCCGACTAATAATCTGGATCAACTGCCGTTGTTCTAGGTACGGATAAACATAGAAGACAGCCCCGAGCGGGGACAGATTCATTGCGACAGGTTGTACGAACCTTTCGAATGAATTTCATCGCATCGGGGCTGTTTGATGTTAAAGCTCGTGTTTCTTCCCTTGCTCCACAATTCGCATGGCGCCTGTTTTGCCTCTGTAATCATCAATGGCATCACCGTAATGCATAAGGTTTATTCGCTCTTGCAGCTCGATCGGCAAGCTAAGCAGCTCGTCCAGGCTAGCATGAACCGCACCTGGCGCTTCCAGCTGGCAATCATGGTATATGGTCTGGATGCCTCGTGCTACTAACGATTCTAGAAGTTTCCTATCAAATTTCATATCCGCCGAATAGAAGAAGGAATCGTTAATGATAAACGAATAGCTGTTTTTACCCGGTATATGATCGGTTCTAATAAGCTCGACTGTAATTCCCGGAAGAAGTTCATATTGGCGATCAGGCGTTAGTGGCTTCACTTCAAAGAAATGATCCATCTCGCTGAGTTCTCCTTGAACGAGACCGCCTTTAAGCGTATGCTCCCATAATGGAGTGACTAATGTTTCGGCGATGTAGAGGATAGGCTTACGACCGCCGTACTTGAACATCATCTGAAACGCAAGCTCTTCTAGTCCGCCAACATGATCGCCATGAATATGACTAATCAGTATCGCGTCCAGCTCCGAGAACGAGTATCCGTGGTCATGTAAGGCTTTGGGCAATGTGATGCCACAGTCGACGAGCAGGCGACTCTCGCCGGATTCGATCAGGGCGTTATTATTATTGAATCGTTTGGCGAATGCATTGCCGGTTCCAAGCATCGTTATGTACATGACTTTCACGCTCCTAATGCAATTAAGCGACTGCTTGCCGCTGTCCTTTCACTTTAACAAAATTTTCGAGAGCTTGCCATTTCTGGGCGCAATATTCTACTCCACGACATACGATGTGGAAGCTGGATCATTGCGAGAGGGTGAGGCAGGATGAGTAAAGGCGGCAAAGGTAAAAGTGCTAAGAAAAAACAAGTGGTCAGCGATCGCAAGCAGGTTCAGTATAAGCTGGTTTTATCCGAAACATGCAGGGTGTGCAAGACGCCTTGCGCGAGGGGCATGAATTACTTGGCTCGCATGCAGGAGCCTGGAGCGGTAGGCAAAGGGGTACCCTGCATACTGACCAAAACCCTTGGGTAATATGTATTCAACTATTTCCCAGGCAAGCGCATCTTTCAACAGCATTTGACAATTGAAATTATTTATGATTTGTATAGAAAAATGATAAAAAGCAGCGCAACTTTAAAGAAACACAGGAGTATAAACTTACATCCAGAATAGGCGGATGGGGGTTTATGCAGCGATGAGGTTCAGGAAAATTGCGATTATGGTAATGCTGCTGTCAGTATGGGGCGGTACGATGATATTCGCGGACGCCGTGTCCCAGAAGGTGCGCGTCATTATTAACGGTACGGATCAGGATGATGGCGGTGTTCTGATTGACGGCAAAACGTATTTGCCGCTTCGTCAGGTTGCGGAAGCAATTGGAGCTGTTGTTCGGTGGGACGATTACAATAAACGTGCCGTCATCTACAAACCTAATGTTCATATGTTCCTCTACAATGACAAGAATTCGACATTTGGCGGCGTGGACAAAGGGTACCAAGGCAAGATTAAAGTGTTCTCGCAGATCGATAATGTGAAAGCAGAATTATCTGCAGTCAAAGTTACAATCGAGGATCCTTATGGCAAGGAACGATTTATTCAAAGCGAGTCTATTAAAAAATATAACGACTCCTTCTGGTTTGTTACCGATCCTTTCGATTATAAGTTCGATGCCACAGGCAAATATAAGGTGCGCTTCTATATCCAGCTATCAGGGACAGATGATTGGGTAGCTGTTTCGGAGAAGCTGATTACTTCATCATCTTAATGATTGGATCTCATAGGGCCCCTGACAAAGGGGCTTCTTTCGTTTGACCGACAACAGCATGTCATGTTAATATGTGCAGGAATGATTAATTTACGGAAGTGGGGTTACTAACATGAGCGAACATCAACACGGACCGGATTGCGGCTGCGGAGAAGATCACGAGCATGAAGAGCATGTATTTATCGTGACCAACGACGAAGGCGAAGAACGCGAGATGGTAATGGTATATACGTTCGAATCCGAGAATAACGCATATGCGGTATTGTTGGACCGCCAAGATCCTGAGCTGGACGGCGTTATCTTCCGTATCGAAGAAGAGAACGACGAAGCTTACCTGGTCGGTATCGAAGACGATGCGGAGTGGGAGCGCGTAACGGCGATCTACGAAGAGATCGCACGTACGGAGAATGACGAGCAATAATTCAAGCGATAACAACAACGGGCTGCTTTGCCAGGTTCTTAAAACCCGGCAATGCAGCCCGTTGTATTTATTTGCGTGGATTGTAATATACCGTACGTCCGTTGAACATCGTTAATTCTGCTTTGAGCTGCTTGGCCATGTACTTACATAATTCGTTGCCTTTGGACTTGTCGCCATGTGTAGATTCGTCAGGCAGGACAACCTGAATGCAGCGAACTTGATCTCCAGAGACGCTTGTAACTGCGGCTGGTCCCAAAATGATGTGTTTGTAGGGGGTGCCAGTACCCTTGAGATAAAACCAACGATCGTCTCCGGCCGTTTCGATGGTGTAGGGGAATGCAGAACCTGCATAATCCCATCCCAGCTGCTCTCCGGTCAAGGCGGTCTGACTTCTGTATCGGTGCAATACTTCTTGAATCTCTTGAAGCGTAATGTCCTGAGCTGTAGAGCCTTCCACAAGCTTTATGTAAGCACTCTGACTCATCTACAATCACCTCTTTAAGGTCATCATAGCATGGGCTGGAAACCTTTACAACAAGCTTGCGTTCATTAGGAGATGGCCGTTTCTTCTACAATAACTTTGACGAATTGAATGCTGCGATCTTCAGGACCTTTGACAGGTAACCCTACCTCGACATGATCGACGATGTAGTCGATGTTGGGCTGTGAAATGACTTCTCCGGGAAGCAGAATCGGAATGCCCGGCGGATATACATAAATGAATTCGGCAATAATTCGTCCTGCGGATTCTTTGAACGGAATCACTTCAGTCTCTGCATAGAAAGCATCGCGCGGTGTAAGGGATAACTGAGGAATATCCGGGATTTTGACTACGAGCTCCCGTGCCTCGGCACCTTCATGGAAGGCATCCGACAATCCGCGCAGAGCTTCAACTAACTTCTCTACCGACTCAGAGGTATCTCCAGGCGTAACTAGGCAAAGAATGTTATACATATCGCTTAGCTCGATTTCTAAGTTGTAGTGTTCTCGCAGCCAGTTCTCGACGTCGTATCCTGTTACGCCTAGATGGCGAACATGGATACATACTTTGGTAGGATCGTAATCATAAGTGGCTTCACCACCCAAAATTTCTTCGCTAAAGCTGTACAAGCCAGGAATCTCGTTGATTTGTCTGCGAGCGTCTTGGGCAAGCGTAATCGCACGTTCTGCGATATCGCGACCGTTCAGTGCTAGATTGCGACGCGATGTATCTAACGAAGCAAGCAGAATGTAAGAAGTCGATGTTGTTGTCAGCATACTAATTATCGTCTGCACTCGCTGCGGGTTGACACGACCCTTGCGTACATTTAGAACGGAGCTTTGCGTCATGGAGCCACCTAATTTATGAACACTTGTGGCAGCCATATCCGCGCCGGCCTGCATAGCGGACATCGGAAGCTTGTCATGGAAATGAATCAGCACGCCGTGCGCTTCGTCTACTAGCACGGGGATATCATAGCTATGTACCAGATCAACGATTTCTTTGAGGTTCGCGCATATGCCAAAGTAAGTCGGATTAATGACAAGTACAGCCTTGGAGTCCGGATGCCTCTCAAGCGCGCGCTTGACGGAGCGGGTTGTAATCCCGTGATCGATGCCGAGATTGTTATCCCGTGCCGGAGAAATAAATACAGGTCTGGCTCCGGCAAAGATAATAGCAGCCATAATGGACTTGTGTACGTTACGCGGTACGATAATTTTGTCTCCAGGCGCGCAAACAGACAAAATCATTGTGATGATTGCGCCGCTTGTGCCTTGAACGGAGAAGAAGGTGTAGTCGGAGCCGAATGCATCCGCCGCTAGCTGCTGTGCCTCTTCAATTACACCAGTAGGTTGATGAAGATCGTCTAGCGGAGCTATATTGATAAGATCGATCGACAGAGCGTTGTCGCCGATAAATTCGCGAAATTCGGAATCGCTGCCTACGCCTTTTTTGTGTCCGGGAATATGGAATTGAACGGGATTATGCGCCGCATGCTCGCGGAGCGCAGTGAAGAGCGGGGTTTTATTATGATCCATCGCCGTATCCCTGCCTTTCATCAGATGTACAAACAAAATAGAGTATAACAAAATCAAGAGGTTTTGCAAGCAAAGAATGTCGTGATTTCTCGCTCGCGACGCGGGATAACCGTTATTTGTTACAAAATTGTTCATACTTGCGGCCCTCATGGATATGTTACGATAGCTGGAGTGGAGGGATTAACAACATGAAAGATAAACGTTTACTGATTGTTATGGCTGTGTTGATGATCACATTTATCGGCTTTGGCATTATCATCCCGGTTATGCCGGAAATTATACAAGCCGCTGACCCGGAAGGGGCGGAGCTGCATACGGGCTGGATGCTTGCGCTGTACTCAGCAGTGTCATTCATACTATCTCCGTTATGGGGCAACCTGTCCGATCGGATTGGCCGGCGGCCGATTATTCTGATTGGGCTTGTTGGTTTTGCTGCGAGCTTCCTTCTATTCGGACTAGCCTCGGGCAATCTGGGACTGATGTATGTTTCCAGGGCTGTCGGCGGACTGTTCTCCGGTGCGGTCGCTTCTGTCATCGTTGCTTATGTAGCAGATATTACGCCGCCGGAGCAGCGTACCAAAGGGATGGGCCTCGTGGGCATGTCCATTGGTCTTGGATTCACAATCGGACCAGGCTTTGGCGGGCTGCTCAGCGTCGTGTCGCATGAGACTCCGTTTTTTGTAGCTTCGGGGCTTGCGCTGATTACATTTGTTCTTGCATGGCTGAAGTTGAACGAATCCTTGACACCAGAGCAACGCAAGAAAAGGACGGAGAAACGAACATCCCGCTGGACGGCATTCCAAGGTCCGCTCAAACATTTGTACGTTCTCGCATTTTTCGTAACCTTTACGCTGGCTGGCATGGAGGCTACTCTTCAATTTTTCGGGATGAGACGATTCGATGTTACTCCGCTTGAAGTTGGATTGTTATTCTTCGTGTGCGGGATCGTAGGCGCTCTTGTGCAGGGCGGCTTCGTCAGACGTAAAATTCAGAAGGGCGAAGAACCGAAGTATATTGTAATTGGACTTCTCGTGTCAGCCGTAGGATTCTTCATGCTGTTGTTCGCCCATTCATTGACATGGGCAATTGTGTCGCTTGCCGTTTTCGGCATCGGGAATTCTCTGATTCGGCCATGTGTCACTTCGCTAATTACGCAGAAAACAACGGTAGGTCAAGGTGTTGCATCCGGGCTTAGCTCCTCCATGGACAGTCTGGGACGAATTGCAGGACCGCTTCTTGGTACGTTCTTGTTCACACTCGGAGAAGGCTTGCCTTATCTCCTTGGCGGTATTTTATGTGTGGCAGCGGTCGCTTTTGTATTCCGCTTCCGTCAATTGGACGGCGCTGCACACGATTCGCAGAGACAAGAGGCGTAATTTTCCCGGTTGTTCGAATACGACAGTAGAGATGACGTTGTCTGCTAAGGCTCCTTAAGGCTCCCGATTGGGAGCCTTTTGTAGTTGTGAGAAGGCTGTCGGCGAACAACTTTAAGACCAACTGCACTCGACTAAAGTCGTGGTTGGGGTCGGCCTTTGGACGTGAACCGAAAACCGTCTTCAGACGTTTCTCCCGTTTCCTTCGTCTGGGTATGATTGGATTGTTCGTAATAACGATCCGAAGAACGGAGAAGGAGCAGAAACAAATGATGAATTCAATAACAGGGTGGTCATTCCGAAATAAGGCAGCAGTCGGCTTGTTAGTGGTGATGGCGCTCATCATGGGCATGATTAGCTACTTCCGATTACCGATGGAGTTTCTTCCCGCTGCTGACAACCCCCAGGTCATGATCGCAGCGATCGGACAGGGAGTAAGCGCAAAAACGATGGAGGATGAAGTCACAAGTCCACTAGAGGATGCAGTCATGTTTACGAAAGGTCGTACATCGATGTTCTCTACTTCAGGCGATGGATACTCTCAAATTAGTCTGAACTTTGATGCTTCAACCAATATGAAGGAAGCCAAAGAAGAGGTAGAGCGTGCGATCGCGAGCGTGGGGCTTCCGGAGAAAGTGATGAAGCCATTCGTCGTGCAATTTCACACATCGATGATTCCAATATCGTGGGTGACGCTCACCTTCGACGAATCTTTATCGAATAGAGAGCGTGAAGAGAGATTAACTGTAATCAAATCTGAGCTGCAGGGCATAGAAGGAACAGGGCAAATCTCGGTATCTGGCGGAGCGAAGGCGGTCATTCACTTAATTCCATCGGGAGACAAACTTGCTGAAGCCGGATTACCGGTGCAATCGCTTATGGGAGTGTTACAAGGAAGAGGCGTTCAGTCGTCGATAGGCGACCAGAACATAGACGGTCAAGGGGCTAGCCTGAAAGTGTATGATGAAATCAATTCTCTTGAGATGTTAAGGCAATTGCCGATTGCGTCGGGGCTCAGGCTCTCAGACGTCGCAGTCGTCGAATTGGCCAATGAGAGTGACAGCGTCAGCCGAATGAACGGGCAGGATGCGGTCATGTTGACGATATCCAAAGCTTCTGATGCGAATGCAGTTTCGGTGGGCAGGTTAATCCATGAAAAAGTGAGTGAGCTAAACGCACTTGGGGATGGCGTGACAGCTTCCGTTCTAATTAGCAGTGCGGAATCCATTGAGTATTCTGTGAATAGCATGCTGCGGGAAGTGTTACTCGGTGCCTTATTCGCAACAATTGTCATCTTGGTGTTCATGAGAAATTTCCGAGCTACTCTCGTAACGATCGTTTCCATTCCGCTTTCACTTGGAATTACGTTGTATTTGTTGCAGTTATCAGGTGTTACGCTGAATATTATTACGTTAGGCGGCGTTGCTGTTGCTGTCGGCAGACTTGTTGACGACAGCATTGTCGTGATCGAGAACATCTATCGAAGGCTTCAGAAGGAAACATTCTCTATCTCATTAATTACGAATGCGACAAAGGAAGTTGCTCAAGCGATCACCTCGTCCACAATCGTGACAGTAGTGGTATTCTTGCCGATGGGCTTGCTTCGTGGTTCGTTGCAGGCGTTCCTCCTGCCTTTCGCTTTGACGGTAACCTATTCGCTGCTTGCTTCGCTCCTAGTTGCTCTGACAGTCGTTCCGTTGTTAAGCGCTTGGCTGCTGCGGGGTACTAAAGAGAAAGAACATGCAGCTTCGCCGCGGTTCGCGTCGTTCTTATCTTGGAACTTGCGCCATAAGTGGGCTCCGTTGACGTTGTCCGTCGTATTGCTCATCGGTTCTGTCGGCGCATATGCACTAATGCCTAAGGGGGCGCTTGATGCTTCTAGCGCTGAGAATCTTATCGTTACACTTGAATATCCGGGAGATACGCCGGAATCAAAGGTACTAGAGAAAGGGACGGAATTGGAGCAGTTCCTAAGCGGTCACAAAGAAATCGAGTGGACAATGATGACTTTAGGTAACAGTGCAGAAGCTGCCCAGTTCGGGGATGTATCCTCTCCAACGATGGTTTATTATATCGTAGATCTAAAGGCTGGAGCGGATGGCGGGCAAATTCTGGAGGAAGTGCGCGCACAGGCGGCATCTTATCCGGAAGCGGAGCTTCTAGCAAACGCTCAGGATCTTATGATGGGTGGCGGCTCCACAACTGTCTTTATTGATGTGACAGGGGAAGAATCGCAGCTTGCCGAGGTAGCAGGCAAGCTTGAGGAAGCGGTGTCGCAAATCGACGGAGTATTGAAGGTCGAAAGCAATCAAGAAGAATTAAAGCCTGTATACTCGTTCAAAGTGAATCCGATGCTTGCAAAGGGCGAGGAGATCGCACAGCAGCTGCAGCTTGCTCTTAACCAGGTACCTGTCGGTTCCGTGAAGTTATCCGAAGGAGTAACGCCTGTTTGGCTTCAACCGATCGTCAGTCCGCAAACGAATACAGAACTTGGCGCTCTAACCGTTATGTCGGAGTCGGGTCCTGTTCCGATCTCGACAGTCGCGGAGTTGGTCCGGACCGAAGAACCAACCTTGTTGTATCACAAAGAAGGCAAGCCTTACTTGCGAGTAACAGCTAGCGTTGCCCCCGACAAGCTGTCCGTTGTTGGTGAGGATATTAAGAAAAAGTCAGCGGAGATGGATTTGCCAGCAGGTGTGGAATTGGCAGTTGGCGGGGCGTCCGCTGAACAATCCAGCGATTTCGCAGATCTCGGCATGACTGCCCTTATCTCCATCGGATTGGTATACCTGATCATGGTGCTCACCTTCAAGACATTAAGAGGACCGCTTGCCATTATGATTTCTTTGCCTCTTGCTGCAATCGGCGCTGTAACTGGACTGTTAGTCTCTGGCGTTACGCCTGATTTCACAGCGATGTTCGGGGCGCTGATGTTGATCGGCATCGTTGTCACGAATGCGATCGTACTCATTGATCGTGTGAAGCAGAACGAAGAGTCCATGAGTATTCGCGATTCGTTAATCGAAGCGGCGACTACGCGGATGAGGCCGATTGTCATGACGGCGGTTGCCACCATCTGCGCCATGCTGCCGCTCGTATTCGGCTCCCACGAATCAGGTAGCATTGTCTCGCAAAGTCTGGCCATTGTCGTGATCGGCGGCTTGACCGCGGCAACGCTTCTGACTCTGGTTATCGTTCCTTGTGTATACGAATTGTTATATTTCCGGAAGTCAGGTAAGCAGCGTAATATGGCGATTGGCTCATCCAAGTTCGCGGCAGTTGGCGTCTCGGAGAAAACGGAAGCTTAAACGATACAAAGATACAAATTACTCCTAGTAGAAGAACAAGCCGGTGAAGAGTGTTCAGCACTCTTCATCGGCTTGTTGTTATTCTGAGTGTGCGCATGCCATCTTATAGAGCGGCAATAATGCATCGTATGTGGACAACGCATAGGCGAGAAGCTGATCTCCATCCGCAAGAAGAGGATCATCAGCGGCGATATGGCGTCCGATCAGCAGCTCCGCTTTCTGGACATCGCGGAAACGTACCAGCGTGGTTTTCCAAGCTTCCTCATCCATGTCGCCAATTTGGAGTGCGTCCTTCTTCATGTGATCCATTGATAATTTGTATCCATTCGGCACCTGTGCCATTACTTCATCTATTTGTGTCAAATAGGCGGATGCGATCGTTTTTTTGTTCGGCAACTCATAGATCAGTGCGAGCCAAATGAACAGATGATCATCGAACAGTCCAAGCTGGAAGTGGGGATGCGACTTGTAACCGCGCTTATTCCCGCAGATCGATAGCCAGGTATCCTTTGGTGCATTAACGGTTCGTCTGGCATGTTTGGCGATGTGTAGGAACATCTCTTGTCCCAAGCGTTGAGACAGCACGTCCGTCAGCCGTTCGCCGATAGCCCGAAATTTAGGTTGGATGCGAGATTGGATGCCATTCATGCGTTGTTCGAGTCCGTTAAGCTGGAACACTTCGAAATCAGCAGATGTGAAACCTTCATCTATAAGGGAAGGCAGTTGGGTAGGGGTAGTCAAATCTAGATCAGCTCCTTAAGGACTTCATGTATACGATGAGAAGACTTATTAATTTAGAATTATTATAACATGGAGTTCGTCATATGCCTATATCGATCGATTTCGGGAAGAGCCTCATACAGATTAGGCGCCATAAACATAAAAAATAGTCAATAATCCAAGTTGCCAGAACATAAGATGAAGTATAAGATAGTGGTAAGAACAAATTGTCAGAACATTTCGTCAACTAATTCTTGGTTAAGGGAGGGATTGCCGTGAATAAGAGCTACGAAGTCGAATACTGTAATCTGGAGCTGCGATTCGAACGCCGGCAAATCCAAAATCTCATCCGTGATCTCATTCAGGAAGGATATTCCTTATACTGGAGCGAGACGGAAGGGCAGTTCCTCGTATCCATCCGAACCGGTCGCAAGCTGGTGAAGCTCCAATTCCACCGGATGAACACCAGGTACAAAATCGTAGGCGATTATGTCATTAAAGACGAGAAGTTGTCGGAGCTATTGGAGAAATTAATAAACGATACACGCGGCCATGCGGTTGTGAAACGAATTAAGGATCGTCAAATCGTGATCGAAAACATTATGTTCGGTGAAATCATAAGACTTGTGGAGGTGTCTGGCATGGAACATCGGATCATTTATCAAAAGAAACCATTCGTAACAATAGAAGAAATGATCAAGGCCTTTCAATCGAAACGGGCAGAAGAGAGGGCGGCGGTGCTGCGTTACGAGCTCGACTACGAACTGTCGGTGCTTCATGAGGCGCTTGAGGCTCAAAATGAGGAAGCGGTTACACAATCAAAGGAAAAATTAGTGGCGCTCCGTACGGAGATGCTGCAGCTGGAACTGTGAGGGATAGACGCGCGTGGATAATCTAAGGCTCTAACGAAACGATCAAGCAGTCGCCCGGGATGGTGCGGCTTGCAGGGTCGTTTCTTTGTGCGAGCAGCACCGACAAGGCCATTATAAAATTTATTGAACCCCACCCCCCTAATATTCTGATGGTAGCTTACGACATTTTTCAATTCAGAAGGTTTTCTTCTGGTGGCAAAAAGAGTAGAATATAGCTATTGTGAATTTAAAAAAAATTACTTACAAAGGATGGAAGAAATTCATGTCTAAGCAACAAATCGGCGTTATCGGCATGGCCGTCATGGGCAGAAACCTAGCCCTCAATATCGAAAGCAGAGGGTTTACTGTCTCCGTATTCAACCGTTCGCGCGAAAAAACGGACGAGCTTATGAGCGAATCCGCAGGCAAAAACCTGGTGCCTACTTATACGATCGAAGAGTTTGTTGCTTCACTCGAAGTTCCTCGTAAAATTCTGATCATGGTGCAAGCGGGAGCGGGTACGGACGCAACAATCGACTCCCTCGTGCCACATTTGGATCAAGGGGATATTATTATTGACGGCGGCAACGCTTATTTCCCTGATACACAGCGCCGCAGCAAAGAGCTTGAAGAAAAAGGCTTCCGCTTTATCGGCACAGGCGTTTCCGGCGGCGAAGAAGGCGCACTGAAGGGGCCTTCCATTATGCCTGGCGGTCAGCGATCCGCTTACGAGCTGGTGGAGCCGATCCTTACGGCAATCTCTGCGAAAGTCGGCGATGAAGCATGTTGTACATATATTGGACCAGACGGTGCCGGACATTATGTGAAGATGGTCCACAACGGCATCGAATACGGCGACATGCAGCTGATTTGCGAAGCGTATGACCTGCTCAAGAACGTGCTGGACGTAAGCGCGGAGGAGCTTCACGAAATCTTTGCAGAGTGGAACAAAGGGGAGCTGGACAGCTACCTGATCGAAATTACTCGCGACATCTTCTCCAAATACGATCCGGAGACTGGCAAGCCTATGGTTGACGTCATCCTTGACTCCGCTGGCCAGAAGGGTACAGGCAAATGGACAAGCCAAAGCTCCCTTGATCTTGGCGTGCCATTGTCCATTATCACGGAGTCTGTATTCACTCGTTTCTTGTCCGCAATGAAGGAAGAGCGCGTAGCGGCAAGCAAAGTATTGAGCGGCCCTGCTAAAGTTCCTTTCCAAGGCGACAAAGCTGCATTCATCGAAGCCGTTCGCAAAGCACTGTTTGCGAGTAAAATTTGCTCTTATGCACAAGGCTTCGCTCAAATGCGCGCGGCATCCGATGAGTATGGCTGGGATCTGAAATATGGCGACATCGCGAAGATCTTCCGCGGAGGCTGTATTATTCGTGCTCGCTTCCTGCAGAACATCACAGACGCTTACGAACGTGATGCGGAGCTTCGCAACCTGCTGCTGGATCCGTACTTTAACGAAATCGTTGTATCGTACCAAGGTGCATGGCGCGATGTCATCGGAACGGCTATTGCCAATGGCGTACCGGTTCCTGCGTTCTCCAGCGCGCTGGCTTACTTCGACAGCTATCGCACAGAGCGACTGCCTGCTAATCTGCTTCAAGCGCAACGCGATTACTTTGGCGCTCACACCTTTAAGCGTGTGGACAAAGAAGGAACGTTCCACTTCAACTGGCTTCAATCCTAGTCGCTTTTAGCGGTCTACGAGGCCATGGGACGCTTCGCGCAGCCAATCGCGCAGCCTGTCCGCTTCCTGGTCGCTGCAATGTCTGCGTTGAATAAGCGCCATTGCCGCTTCGGCGAAATATAAAAAGTTTTTCATGAGGCGTGGCTGCGACAGATCCATGAAAGCGGGATCTGCGTCAGCCACCTTTTTTTTAATATAACCGAGCATCCAGATGACGTCGTCGCGACATAAAGGATGCTCCGGATTCAGGATAGTACGGATCCGTTGGTCGGTCGGATGTAGTGAGCGGACCTGACTCTTCATAATAAGATCACTCCCTGCTTATAATTGACATCATTAACATGCATACGACTAATCCCACTTTTTTATACACTGAATCCCCAAATAAATGATATGATATGGAAGAATTGTCTTCTAAGAATGAGAAAAGGGATGATTGCTCAGATGAAATCGAACAAGCTGGTGCTGATCGGATTTATGGGCACGGGCAAATCCAGCGTCAGTCGAGCGTTATCGGAGCAACTAGGATGGGAACGGGCCGATAGCGACGACGACATCGTAAGACGAGCAGGAAAAAGTATTCCCGATATTTTCGCGGGCGAAGGCGAGCAGCACTTCCGAGATATGGAGTCGGCGTGTCTCCGAGATCTCTTGCAGCGTGCTGAACCAGCAGTGATCGCGACCGGAGGCGGCGCGGTGCTGCGCGAGAGCAACCGTGAAACGATGCTCGCACATAGCTTAGTTGTTGCATTGACTGCAGACCCGGAGAGTATCATCACCCGCGTATCGCAGGATGAAGGGCGGCCTCTGCTGCAAGGAGATGCCAGGGAGCGAGTTTATCAGCTGCTGGAGCAGCGCAAAGGCCTTTATGATTTCGCACATCTCATCATCGATACGACTGGTTTATCCGTTAAGGATGTCTCAAGCCGTATTATCAAACATATGAATGAATCAAAGGAGAACTAATCGATGGATGTTATCGTAACACCGACGCCCCGCTTGTCGGGCGAAATTCAAGCGCTTTCCTCCAAGAACTACACCACCCGCTACTTGTTGGTAGCTGCATTAGCAGAAGGAACCAGCACGATCTATTATCCCGCCCACAGTGAGGATAGCGATGCAATGCGTCGTTGTATCCGCGATCTCGGTGCCATTGTCGAAGAGGACGAAGAGAAAATCGTTATTACAGGTTTCGGCAGCAACCCCAAGCCTGTTGATGAGCTGGATGTGGGCAATGCGGGAGCGGTGCTTCGGTTCCTCATGGCGATTGCATCGCTTTGTCCGGATGTTACCTTTGTTAATCGTTATCCGGATTCTCTGGGGAAACGTCCGCATGACGATCTCATCGAATCGTTAATTTCGATGGGCGTTGCCATCGAGCATCGTGAAGGGAAGTTGCCAATTCGGATTCAAGGCGGACAGCCTAAGGGCGGACATATTCAGGTTTCCGGCAATATTAGCTCTCAATTCTTGAGCGCGCTGTTGTTCCTCACGCCGCTGCTTCAAGAGGACAGCGAGATCGAGGTTCTGCATGATCTCAAATCCAAGGTGGTAGTCGGACAAACGTTGGAGGTTCTTGAGCAGGCTGGCATTATTATTCATGCCGATGAAGACTACATGCGATTCCGTGTGCCTGGCCGCCAGCAATACGAGGCGAAGACGTATTCGGTGCAAGGTGATTATCCTGGTTCCGCCGCGATTCTGGCAGCTGCCGCTGTGACGGAATCCGATGTTATCGTGCATCGTCTGGTTGAGAACAGCAAGCAAGGTGAACGTGCTGTCGTTGACGTGCTTCGTATGATGGAGACACCGCTCACACATGAGAATGGAATTGTGCATATTAAAGGCAATGGTCGACTCAAAGCAGTCGAATTCGACGGGGATCACGCGACGGATGCGGTGCTCGCCATGGTGGCCGCTGC
Source organism: Paenibacillus sp. strain BS8-2 (assembly GCF_054483835.1). NCBI lineage: Bacteria > Bacillati > Bacillota > Bacilli > Caryophanales > Paenibacillaceae > Paenibacillus > Paenibacillus sp. strain BS8-2. The sequence continues at coordinate 5,101,832 of NZ_CM137010.1, read as the reverse complement.
TGTGTTTGCTGAAGGGACTTCTCGATTCTATAATGTTGAAAACCTGAGATACAAAGAATGCGACCGCATTACGGATTACCTGAACGAGCTTCGTAAAGCAGGCGCTAATGTCGAGGAACGCCAAGCCGAGATCATCGTACACGGCAGGCCGGAAGGTGTTGAAGGAGGAGTCGAAATCAATGCCCACTATGACCACCGCGTTATTATGGCATTAACGATTGTTGGTTTACGCTCCCAAGCTCCGATCCGTATCCGCGATGCGCATCATGTTGCGAAGTCGTATCCGATTTACTTCGACCACCTGAAGGCGCTTGGCGCTAATGTAGAGTGGGTAGACTAATAGTAGACGTTATCCATCCTATTGGGAGGTGCTCGTATGTCATTTGGCAACCCGAACAGAGATGAAATCAAAGAACTATTAGCCAACAGCCAGACAATTGCAGTCGTTGGATTGTCCGACAAACCTGATCGTGTTTCGTACATGGTTTCAAAGGTCATGCAGACAAAAGGGTACACCATCATACCGGTTAACCCTGCTGTCAATGGCCCTATACTTGGAGAAACTTGTTATGCGTCCTTAAAGGACATCCCTGTCCCTGTTGATATCGTCAACGTATTCCGCAGAAGCGAGCATACACCCGAGGTAGCTGAGGATGCGTTGGCTATTGGTGCCAAGTCTTTATGGCTTCAGTTAGGCATACGCAATGATGAAGCTGCTACTATTGCCGAATCCGGCGGATTGCGGGTCATAATGGACCGCTGCATCAAGGTGGAGCTGCTGAACCTGCTGCCGCAAGGGAAATCCAATAATTAACGGAATAACAATGTAGATACTTCTGCACAATAAGTGAGGGCTGAGGGGTCAAACAACACTCTCCCGCGGAATAGAATCATCAACGAAGCGGGCCGTCATGGTCCGCTTGTTGGCGTTAATCGCTATAATTTTTGCCACTTATGTTTGATAATGATGGCCAAGCGCTTTGACAAATAAGGGATGAGCGCGTAACATCAGATTAGATAAGTTAGGATAAAGCGCTTGCTTGACCCGGATAAGCTCTAACTTTGATTCATTCTTATGCCAATTCTGCCATTTCTGCCAATTTGGTATCATACATAACAATCGTATCTCGAATCGAGAACATGCCAACAGGAGGTTAAGAGCAAATGAAGTTTATAGGGAGCCTGCAGCAATTAGGCAGAGCGTTCATGCTGCCGATGATTGTGCTTCCTGCCGCAGCAGTGTTTCTTAGCTTGAGCCAATTACCCTGGGAGTGGATCGGCTTGCCCGGCATGTCAGATCATCTCAGAGCGGCGAGTGAAATTATTTTTACATACTTACCCTTCATATTCGCTTTAGGTATTTCACTTGGTCTGACGGGCAATGCATTGTCCGCAGGGATGGCTTCCATGGTTGGTATGGCGATTTATGTCGGCATAACGGGAGAAGCCAACGTAGAGATTGAACCAACCGTCATGATCGGAACGATCATTGGTATATTTTCAGGATTTAGTTATGAGCGGTTTAAGGATTTGAGACTGCCCGAATATATTCAATTTTTCGGTGGTCCAAGGTTCGTACCGCTATTTGTCAGCTTCCTGACATTATTATTTTCGATCGGGATGGTTAATCTGGCTCCTGTCTTACAGCAGATGCTGATCGAGCTTGGAGATGTCGTTGCTTCAGGCGGCGGTTTTGGCGTGTTCTTATACGGTTTTGTTCATCGGATTCTGGTTGTCTTCGGTCTACATCATCTCGTCAGCCATGTGTTCTGGTTCCAGATTGGTGGTTATGAGACAGAGAGTGGCAACATGGTATATGGAGATTTACCACGTTTCTTTGCTGGAGATCCATCCGCGGGCGTCTTCATGGCGGGGCTGTATCCGACTATGATGTTCGCGCTGCCGGCCATTGCGCTAGCGATTATTCATGAGGCGCGCGAGGATCTCAAGCCCAAGATTCGGAAGACATTTATGTACGCGGCGCTTGCATCGTTCCTTACAGGCGTTACAGAGCCAGTTGAGTTTGCCTTCCTGTTTGTAGCTCCATATTTGTACGTCGTTCATGCGATTCTATCAGGCATAATTATGTGGGTCACATATGAGCTTGGTATTCGACATGGCTTCTCGTTCTCGGGTGGAGCCATTGACTTCTTGATTAATGAACATCTAGCAACGCGAGGATGGCTGATCCTTCCAATTGGGATTGTGGTCTTCGCGATCTATTATGTGTTGTTCCGATGGGCGATTACGCGGTTCCAGATCCCTACGCCAGGTCGAGAAGAGGGCTCGCAGCTCGATGAGTGGGCAGGCGACATTCCGTATCGTGCGCCGCTTATTCTGCAGGCTATCGGAGGCAAGGGAAACATTGTACAGATGGAGTCCTGTATCACTAGGCTGCGGCTGAAGCTGTCTAACGACAAGGTCATCGACGTGAACTCGCTTCGGAATCTAGGAGCTGCTGGCGTAATCCGATTAGGCGGCGGGCATGTTCAGGTTGTGTTCGGCACATATTCGGAGCTGATACGCGAAGAGATGCTGAAAACTATCAGCAGAGACCAAGCGCAAGTGTTATTCCATTCACCTGTTCAAGGTCGGATGATTCCACTTGACGAAGTACCGGATCCGATATTTGCCGGCAAGCTTGTCGGTAATGGCGTTGCATTCCTTCCGGACAAGGGTGAGCTCGTATCACCAGTAAAGGGTGAGGTTATCCATATCTATCCGACGATGCACGCAATCGGTATCAAGACGCCGGAAGGGCTTGAAGTACTGCTGCATATCGGCATTGACACATCCAAGCTGTCTGGCCAATCGATCTTCGAGGCCGTGGTCAAGGAGGGAGATGCGGTGACGCCTGGCATGCTGCTGATCCGCTTCAATCTCGGGAGGCTGCGCAAAGAGAGCAAGTCATTAGCTACACCAATGGTCATTACCAACTCCGATAAGGTTCATTCTTGGCGGTATGCGCCGTTCAAAGCGGTCAAGAAGGGACAGTCATCGGTCATGTCAGTCGTACTTAAAGAGAGCAATGGTGGAGGGGAACAAGTATGATTCAAGGGATTGGTGCATCAATGGGCATCGCGATCGGCAAGTCGTTTGTCCTTCCTAACTGGGAGTGGGAAGTGCCGGACAACAAAGTCGATGTTGCGGATTTCGCCAAAGAGTTCGAGCGGGTGTACGAAGGGATCCGAACGTCCAAGTACGAGATCCAACAGATTAAGGAAGAGCTGCGCGATGTTGTCGGCTCGGACGAAAGTCAGATCTTCGATGCGCATCTTGCCATTCTCGACGATCCCGTGTTCATGAACGAAATACAAGGCATTATTCAGCGTCAATACAAGGCGGCCGAAGTTGCCGTTAAGGAAGCGATCGACCATTTCGTTACCATGTTTGATCTGCTCGACGATGATTATATGAAAGAGAGGGCGCTCGACATTAAGGATGTCGGCAATAGGCTTCTCAAGCATTTGCTAGGTGTTCCTGAAGTGACGCTGCCCGTAGATACTCAGCCCTTTATCCTGATCGCGAAAGAGCTATCTCCATCACAGTTAGCTCATATTAATCCGGATCACGTGCTCGGGATTGTAACGCTTGCAGGCAGTACGACCTCACATTCTTCGATTATGGCGCGCGCATTAGGCATTCCGCTTGTAGTCGGCGTTGAAGCAGGACTTCCTGAGCTAAGCGAGCCGATCATGACGGGGCAGACAATCATCATTGACGGTAGTGACGGAACCGTCTATCTTGATCCTGAGCAAAGTATCGTCGATTTGTATGTCGAACTGCATGAGCGGCAAATGGAAGCCAAACGCAAGCTTCAGCATTTTGCAGAACGCAAAGCCGTCACGCCTGATGGGAAGTCGCTGAAGCTGGAAGCGAATATAAGCTCGCTAAAGGAGCTTGAAATTGCTCTTGCAGGGGGAGCGACAGGCGTTGGCTTGTTCCGGACGGAATTTCTATATATGGATCGCAACCGGTTCCCTAAGGAAGAAGAACAGTACGAAGTATATCGAAGTGTGGCTGAACGTTTAGCCGGAGAGACGCTTGTAATTCGGACCCTAGACATAGGCGGCGATAAGCAGCTAGACTATTTTGATATCCCGGAGGAAGACAATCCGTTTCTCGGTTACAGAGCTATCCGGATATCACTTGATCGCAAAGATTTATTCAAGACCCAGCTTCGAGCCATTCTGCGCGCAAGCGCGTACGGTTCTGTCAAGGTTATGTATCCGCTCATTATATCGGTGGACGAGGTTAGAGCTGCGAATGAGGTGCTGGCAGAAGCGATGCGAGAGCTGGACTCAGAAGGTCTGCCTTACCAGCGAGACATTCCCGTCGGTGTGATGATTGAGGTTCCGGCGGCTGTGATGATCGCCGATTTATTGGCGCAAGAGGTTGATTTCTTTAGCATTGGGACCAATGATCTTGTGCAATTTACACTGGCCGTTGATCGAATGAATGAGGAAATATCACATCTGTACGAACCGTTCCATCCGGCCCTTCTGCGTATGATCAAGAAGACAGTGGATGCAGCGAAGGAGTGTGGCATTACAGTATGCGTATGCGGCGAGCTTGCTGGAGATATGCGGGCGCTTCCGATATGGCTAAGTCTTGACATCGACGGATTAAGTATGTCTGCGCACTCTATCCTGCCGGTCAAGGAGCGTTTAATCTCCACGAGGCAGGATGAATGCAGTGATGTTTGGCAAAACCTCCAGCAATGCCGAACGAGTACAGAGATTATCGGACAGCTGGAGGCGTTCGCAGAAATCAAAGATGAGCAGACGGCGAAGGGTTAACCCTTTCGCTGTTCAAGCGCGTCTACGAATGCTTTGGCATACGGCGGCAGATCCGGCGGACGACGTGCAGAGATCAGGTTGCCATCGACAACTACGGCTTCGTCGTACCAGGTTGCTCCCGCATTCTCCATATCGTCCCGTATTCCAGGTGTCGAGGTCACTTTGCGCCCCTCCAATATTTTGGCGGATATCAATACCCACCCAGCATGACAGATTTGCCCGATCGGCTTATTCGCCGCGTCAAGCTCCTGGACGAGCTTAAGTACCTTGGGATAACGGCGAAGCTTGTCCGGCGCCCAGCCGCCTGGGACCAGCAATCCGGCAATTTCGTTGCTATTTACTTCGTCGAAGGACAAGTCTGCAACGGCAGGCACGCCGTATTTGCCAATATGCGTCTTACCTTTCTCGGGTCCGGCATATAGGACAGTCGCTCCAGCTTCTCGAACACGATAGACGGGGTACCATAGTTCCAAATCCTCGCATTCGTCGTCCAGCAAGCAGATTACAGTTTCATTGTGTAAGGACATCATAACCCCTCCATTCAGAATAAGTGCCATTCATACCTATTGTATCCAAAGGAGACCTCATGAATCAAATCGTACCAAGCGCTGCGAAGCGCCCATTAAGCAAAGTGATCCGATTTGCACCCGCGGTTATTTGGATGCTTGTCATCTTTGTGTTGTCTTCACGGACAGGGGATGAGGTCAACACGATGCTTCCGTTCTTTCAACGATTTTTTCCGGGGATGACGGACTTTAACTGGGGACACTTTGTCACGTATTTCATCTTGGCTGCCTGTATCGACTATGGAATAGGCGCTAAGTCGCAACGATGGAGCATTAAATTACTCATTGTCGTGTTATGCGGTTTGTACGGTATCACTGACGAGCTGCATCAATCGATGGTGGGGGGACGGATGATGGATGCTGCCGACGTGCGCAATGATTGTATCGGTGCAGCCATCTGGACAATTACCTCTGCGATTCCGCCAATGAAGAGAGTCCTTAAGCGGATTGGTTTTCAGTATCGAGTTCATTGAATGGGGCTCGAAACATCATGGCGATCCTTCCAAATTCATCGCTCGAAGGCCCGCTGAGGGTGATCATAAAGTAGTAAAAATTTCATGGGGTTCTTAAGCAGGATTTTTGGCAAAAAAGGTCGAATCCTTTATCATTCCCGACTGCAACTATGCAAGGGGACCAGCGGCATACCCGCGTGAATAAGGAGTTGACCATTTTGCGTAAAACATGCCATTGCGGCGAGATCATGACGATGAAACTGCGTACGGTTATTTATTCCGGCAAAGTCGAAATCGATAACGTACCTATCTTCTCGTGCGCTGCTTGCAGCAGAAGCGAAGTCATACCTGAAGTGAAACCCGATTTGACCGGATTAATCGCGAAGCTCGGTGCAGAGCCTGATAAACAGACGTTTCTGTTTAACGAATGCAACGAATGGGCGGACCTCCTGGTCGAAGCGAAAGTGAACAAAAAACCTCCGGAACGTCATGATGTGGAAGTTCTTATCCAGCAGCGTATCAACACGATCCTTGATCTGTATCTCCTAGCCCAAACGCTTGGTGATGAAGGTTGGATAGCTGATTTGAACAAGCGGTTAGAGCAACTCAGCAGACGCTCGATGCTTACATAAGCTAGACGTTTCGATAAGAAAACCTGCCGTACGGCATGTTCTCGCCAACGCCCATTTGTCGCCGAGGATTCGCGTGCATTGCGAAAAGTAATATTTTGTCGTATCATTACGTTAACAATCAGCGAGCGATCTCGTATGTGATAGCCCTCATAATGGGACTAGCTATATGGATAGTCCCAGGCCGAACCATACTGAAGAATAACAAATTCCCTGAGCAAATGGAGAGAGAAACCGTGACGGTAACCATTTATGATGTAGCAAGAGAAGCAGGAGTGTCCATGGCCACGGTATCCCGAGTTGTGAATAACAACCCTAACGTGAAGCCAGCAACGAGAAAAAAAGTTTACGAAGCAATCGAACGTCTTGGCTATCGCCCTAATGCAGTAGCGCGTGGACTTGCCAGCAAGAAGACAACTACTGTCGGCGTCGTAATTCCAGATATTTCGAACGCGATCTTTGCAGAAGTTGCACGCGGAATCGAAGATATTGCTAATATGTATCACTACAATATCATTCTTTGTAACGCGGACAAGAAAAAGGATAAAGAGATTCGTGTCATTAACACCTTGCTTGAGAAGCAGGTAGATGGTCTGTTATTCATGGGTGGAACCGTGACAGAAGAACATCTCCAAGCGTTTAAGACCGCGAATGTACCCATTGTGTTATGTGCGACAAGCGATGATAACAATCAGATTCCTTCCGTCGACATTAACCATGAGGAAGCGGCTTATGATGCAGTGATGAAGCTGACTAGCCAAGGTCATACGCGAATTGCGATGATCAGCGGCACGTTGCAGGATCCGTCCAACGGTTATGCCCGTTTCCAAGGGTATAAACGTGCGCTCGAAGCTGCAGGCATCACATATGATGATACATTAGTTCGCATCGGCAACTACAGATACGAATCCGGCGCAGATGCCATGAAATATTTTATCGATCTGGAACAACGACCAACTGCCGTTTTCTCTGCAACTGACGAGATGGCGATTGGCGCGATCCATTGTATCCAAGATAGTGGTTTGCAAGTTCCCGGAGATATCTCCATCATCAGTGTCGACAACAGCCGAATGGCCTCCATGGTCCGTCCTCAGCTAACTGCGGTTGCACAGCCCATGTACGATATCGGCGCGGTTTCGATGCGTTTGTTGACCAAATTGATGAAAAAAGAAAACGTAGAACAGGCCAAAGTCATCTTGCCGCATGAAATCGTGGTACGACAGTCGGTTGGAGGAATTTAGAACGAATGACAACTAAGATAGTAGGGATCATCGGCGCAATGGCCGAGGAGATCGAAAGGCTTCATGAGCATGTCGAAGTAACGAATACCTTTACAAAAGCAGGCATTACCTATTATGCAGGACAGCTGCACGGCAAGTCCGTGATTTATTGCAAATCTGGAGTAGGCAAAGTGAATGCGGCAGTGTGCACGCAGCTGCTACTCGATGCTGGCGTGGATTGTGTCTTGTTCACTGGTGTTGCGGGAGCACTTGATCCACGACTGAATATTGGCGATATCGTCGTGTCGAACGCATGTATTCAACATGACATGGATGTGACGCCACTCGGATTCCAGCAAGGAGAAATACCGTATCATCCGAACTCCAGATTCCAAGCAGATCCCCGATTAGTGGAACTTGCGACAAGCGCAAGCGAACGTTTATTCCCTGGACGTTGTTTGACTGGGGTCGTATTGTCTGGCGATCAGTTCATCGCAAGCCGGGAAAAGGTGGATCAACTTCACCAGTCCTTGCAAGGAACATGCGCTGAGATGGAAGGTGCTTCGGTCGCACAAGTATGTGAGATGAATGGTATTCCATTCGTCGTCATACGGTCGATGTCGGACAAGGCGGATGGATCTGCCCATGTTAATTTTGCTGACTTTACTGTTCAAGCATCTAATCATTCGTATCAGATCATTGACGATATTCTTCAACATATTTAACAACAAAGAAGAGCAACCCGTGGCGGATTAGCCGAATGGGTTGCTCTTTTTTAGATCGTAAGTATGAACTTTTATAGATCCTGTATGACGATATCCCGAGTAAGTCGATTATTACTCGTAATTTGCTCTCTGCGAGGCACGGGAGGGATATCCTCTTCTTGATCTAGCCATGTGTGTGGAAGCGGCATTGGGCTGACGGATGACCACCGTTCTAGCCAAGCAGCTGGCAGCTCACATTGGCATGATTCCGACTTGATTTGACTAGACAAAGGATGCTCGCTCATCTCCAGCCATACCATGGACCATGCTCGAGGGACAACTCGCCATACATCATATCCGCCCCCGCCAATCGCGACCCACTTTCCTCCCGTGTAGGTGTGAGCAAGCTCATGAATGATGGCAGGAATTTCGCGATAAATATTCATGCTACAATGAATGTGGGAGAGCGGATCATACGCGTGAGCATCGCAGCCATGTTGGCTTACAATAATATCGGGCTTAAAGGATTCAATGACTTTGCGAAGCGTAGTATTGAAGCTCTCCAGCCAGGATTCATCTTCAGTAAACGGCTCGAGCGGCATATTGAAGCATGCGCCAAATCCGCTGTCCAATCCTTTCTCCGAGGCAAAGCCAGTGCCGGGGAACAAATATTTGCCTGTCTCGTGAATGGAATAGGTGCACACATGTGGATCCGTATAAAAAATCCACTGTACGCCGTCACCATGATGTACATCAGTATCGATATAAAGGACGCGTGCATGATAGCGCTCTCTAATGTATTGAATCGCAATTGCTGCATCGTTGTACACACAGAATCCAGATGCTTTGTCTGGAAACGCGTGATGGAGTCCGCCTGCCAGATGGAAAGCGTGATCCGTCTGGCCGCTCATGACCGCTTCCGCGGCGGATACTGATCCGGAGACGATGGAGGAAGCAGCAGCATGCATGCCTTGGAAAAACGGCGTATCCTCCGTCATCAAGCCGAACTGCTCAGCGGTTACAGCGCGGCTGCGAGGATCGGCTTCGTCATTTAGCGATTTGACGGCCTCTATATAATCAGATCGATGTACAAGGGCGAGAAGTTCATCGCTGCACTTTATGGATGGAGCAACGAGTTCGGCCTCCGTCAGCGCCCCACATTCTTTGAGGAGATCAATGGTAAGTGACTGACGAATGGGGTCGAAGGGATGTTCCTCGCCAAATTTATATTGGTATGAATCGGAATGATGAATGAAAAGAGCATTCGATTTCATTACGATCTTCATTCCTTTCTCGCCGGAATAGGCGTGAGCTTAATACATATACCGATTGCGGAATCGAACGCGGTCGAATTGCTCGATGGAAGTCAAAGGCACTTCCTTGCCGATGCGAACCATAAGACAGTTAGCGGGATGCGAGCAAATTTCGGGATCATCCGTAGCGAACCAGATCATGCCTGCCGATTTCATCAGTCGTTCCATCATATTTCTGTAATCCCAGACATTGAGTTTCGTTCCCTCGAGATCCCAGTGCCAATAATATTCGGTTGTAAATACGATCACATTCTCAAGCTGCTCCTCGGCGAAGGCCATGTCAATGAGTTTTTTTCCGATGCCGTAGGAACGGTAATCATTGGCGACCTCTATTGCGCCTAATTCGACGAGATCGATCATTCCGCCTTCTGACCAGCGCTCCAGCTCGTCCGGATAATGGAAGGTAACATAGCCGACAATCAAGTCACCATCTCTTGCGAGCATAATCCGCCCTTCCTCGAGCCCGGCAATCTCAACCAATGCTTCATGCTGCTCGGCCGGTCTGCGAAAGGCGTCAAGTTTAACATGCATCCTATAGCCCGCCAGCCGGTCTGGAGGGACTGGGCCTTCAATGATAAGCTCCCTGTCGTCGCGGGTCACGATAATGTCGGTCTGAAGCCGTTTGCGATGTTCCAAGGAATCAGCACCTTTCGTTCATAAAAATCGTAAATTTGATCGCATCTTCCTTTTATTTGATTATCTACTACTTATCTTTATATCAAACAATCAAGAAAATGAAAAGCGTAGTCGAATCGAATTGTGTTATGCTATAATAGATATATTGTTTTGTAAGCGCCTTCTAAGGTGCGAATTTCCAGATTTGATGGGAGAGTGATAGGATGATCAACTTGCATCAAGAGCGTATACCTGCAACAGCAACAAACCCTAACCTCAAAAATTATGAAGAGGCAACCGATACTTTCGAATGGGAGCAGATCGAACGCCAATTCAGTTGGTATGAAACGGGTAAGGTCAATATGGCCTACGAAGCGATCGAACGTCATCTGGATACCGGCAAGGGTGACAAGATTGCACTCTATTACAGCGACAATGACCGAGACGAATCCTATACGTATCGCCAGCTAAGCGAGCAATCGAACCGATTCGCCAATGTGCTTCGCAAACACGGTATAACGAAAGGCGAGCGCGTCTTTATCTTCATGCCGCGTACCCCAGAATTATACTTTAGCGTACTAGGCGTCTTGAAGGTCGGTGCCGTAGTTGGACCGTTGTTCGAAGCGTTTATGGAGACAGCTGTCAAGGATCGTCTGCAAGATAGCGAAGCGGTGGCAATCGTCACAACACCAGCGCTGCTACACCGAATCAAAAGGGACGAGTTGCCGGCGCTCAAACATATCATCGTCTTTGGGGATGATGTTCCGTCTGACGAAGGCATCGTTCATTTCAAGAACGAAATGGAAGCGGCCTCTGATGTAGCCGAGATCGAATGGCTGAATCGCGAAGATGGTCTTATCCTCCATTATACATCAGGCTCTACTGGTAAGCCAAAGGGAGTATTCCATGCCCAGAACGCAATGATTCAACATAAATATACCGGTCAGATCGTACTCGATCTGAAAGAAGATGATATCTATTGGTGTACTGCGGACCCAGGTTGGGTTACAGGGACATCTTACGGGATCTTCGGTCCTTGGCTCAACGGTGCCACTAACGTCATTCGTGGTGGTCGATTCAGTCCGAGCGACTGGTATAGCGTGATCCAGAAGTACGCCGTCACAGTATGGTACAGCGCGCCTACGGCGTTCCGTATGCTCATGGGTGCAGGCGACGATCTATCCAAGCAATTTGATCTGTCGAGTCTACGCCATGTATTGAGCGTTGGTGAGCCGCTGAATCCAGAAGTTGTACGCTGGGGAATGAAGGTGTACGGTCAACGGATTCACGATACTTGGTGGATGACAGAGACTGGCGGACAACTGATCTGTAACTATCCTAGCATGGATATTAAACCAGGCTCCATGGGCAAGCCGCTTCCAGGCATCCGCGCGGCGATTATTGACGACAACGGCAATGAAGTCCCGCCTTACCGCATGGGCAATCTGGCGATTCAGACGCCATGGCCATCGATGATGCGTAAAGTATGGAACAATCCAGCCAAGTACGAAGAGTACTTCAGACTGAAAGGCTGGTATGTGTCCGGAGACTCCGCTTACATGGATGAAGATGGATACTTCTGGTTCCAAGGACGTATCGATGACGTCATCAATACCGCTGGCGAACGTGTTGGTCCATTCGAAGTCGAGAGCAAGCTGGTCGAGCATCCTGCCGTAGCAGAAGCCGGTGTTATCGGCAAACCGGATATGGTTCGCGGTGAGATCATCAAAGCGTTTATCGCGCTTCGCGAAGGCTTTGAGCCGACTGAAGAATTGAAGAAAGAGATTTCGCAATTCGTAAAAATCGGTTTGTCAGCTCATGCTGCTCCTCGTGAGATTGAATTTAAAGACAAGCTGCCGAAGACACGCAGCGGCAAAATCATGCGTCGCGTACTGAAGGCGTGGGAACTTAATTTGCCAACAGGCGATCTGTCGACCATTGAAGATTAGAAGGATATAGGATTAAAGGTTTAGATTATAATTAATAAGGGCTGCTCTGAGGTCAATTGACCTTCAGAACAGCCCTTTTTAAATTTGATTATCCTGCAATTTTGACCTTTGTAGAAGGCTGGGATTTTCCTACATCATTTTCGGCTACGATGTAATAAGTCCCCGTGGCGAACGGTGAAACATGTTCATAATTCGTCTGGGCTGTCGAGCCTAGGAGGGTGTAGTCTCCGTCATTATTGGCACTATAGAAAACATGATATGTGGTGACTTGATCGGATACTGGATTCGAACTCCAACTGAGATTAACGCTTAACGCCGAGCTCTCTGCTTGCACACCGCTCGGAGCGGAAGGGGCACCTTCCGTCACCTGTCCGCCGCCCTCAGTACCATCTCCAGGCATCCCTGGAAGCTCTGGAATCTCAGGAATTACAGGCAGTTGTCCGCTCACCACGATAACGCTCGGTGAGGATTCTTTACCCACGATATCAACTGCGACAATGTAATAGGATGTACTCTCGAGTGCGTTAGCTTTAAAGGTCGCCGTGTATGGATCTCCGAAGATAATGGAGTTGCCGAATTTCTCATACGGGCCTCCGTTTAACGAACGATAAATTCGATATCCGATAACATCAACGGATTGGCTGTCAGTAAACGTAATGGTAAGATTGCCAGCGCCATCCGGTGTCAGCTTAACGGCATTAGGCGGTGCAGGCACAGCGCCGTCATCCACCCGAGGATCGGTCTTGGATGGCGCATCATTAGCAGCATCTGCTGGGATATATATATCCATAGGACGTCTGTTTTCAGATGGCAGCTTCTCTTGCGCCAATTGAATTTCGTCCATTAGTGCATCAAGTGGTTTTTTCCGTTTAACCAGAAGCTTTTCGATCAGGAATTCTTCAGGAGTTAGCTCGTTAGGCACATAGTTAATGCCGTTGTAAGTAATGATCTTCATGTTCACGAGTGTATCATCCTGTTTCTTAGGAACGAACTCCTTATTGAACCAATCTGTGACAACCATACCTGCTTGTTGCGTTAACGCGCTAGGTAACAATCCGCTAGCGGAAGAGACAGTAGCCTTCACGATGCCGTCCGGCTTAGGGAAATCCTCTGTAGGGAACAAGTCTGGCTTCTGTTCGGCTACTTCATTCATAATCATCGTCCAGATCGAGCGTGCTCGAGTACGACCGTTATTGGACAAAGCGTTGATTTGTTCTTCGTAGCCCGCCCATACACCAAGTGTAACGTCAGGGGAGAAGCCCATAAACCATACGTCGCCATAACTTTGAGTGGAGCCAGTTTTGCCAGCGATCGGAATTTCACCATACTTCTTGAATTGTTTCGTAATGGCATGACCAGAACCAGTGGTGCTTGAGATTACTGTTTTGAGCATATCCGTCATGAGGAACGCCGTCTGTTCGGAGAACACCTGTTTAGGGGCGTCCTGGTGCTCGTAGACGATCTTGCCGTCCGCATCCGTAATCCGTTCAATCATGTAAGCGTCGTTGAACACCCCTTGATTCGGGATGGCTCCGTATGCGTTCGTCATCTCTTCTACAGAAACACCGAGACGAAGACCGCCGATAACGCCTGTCTGCGAATAAGAATCCTCTGGCTGCAGAGTTGTGATGCCCAGCTTCCTCACGAACTCCCACGACTTCTCGATCGTCACGTCTTCGTTAAAGATCTTGAGCGCAGGCAAGTTCAGGGAACGGTTCAGCGCATCGCGCGCAGTCACTAGACCAGCAAACTTGCGATTGACGTTCATCGGGATGTGATAACCCTTCTGACCGTCTCGCAAGACGAGTGGAGCGTCGTCGATGATGCTGGCTGGTTGAATAATTCCCGCATCAATGGCTGGCAAATAAGCCGCTAACGTCTTCATAGTGGAGCCAGGTTGACGAATCATCTGTGTAGCGAAATTCATTTGCTCCTCGTAGAAGTCACGACCCTCTAACATGCCGACAATCGCTCCGGTCTTATGATCGAGCATGATCGCCGCTGTCTGTTCTAAACCTTTTTGTTCATTGTATGGAGAGAAGTTCTCCGCGTTGCTGCCGATCTTGCGCATAATGTCATATACCTGTTTGTCGATGGTCGTATAGACATGGTAGCCGCCGCGCAGCAATTGCTCCCTTGCTTGTTCTATGAGGTCCGAGTTTTCTTTCTTACGAAGCTCTTCCTTGGTCAAGCTCGGATCCTCTTGCATCAGAAGCGCTTCCGCTGCTTGGCGTTCGGCTTCAAGCATGAGATAAGGATAAGTGGTATACGCTTTCTCGCTCGGAGGAGCGATTGAAGCTCGTATATCGAACTTAAGCGCCTCATCGTACTCGGTTTGTGTAATTCTGCCCGTCTCAAGCATACGTGTCAGGACGAGCTCATGACGTTTGACCGCGCGTTCGAAGCCTGCTTCATTAAATTTACCTGTTCCCGTGAACGCGTTATAAAGGGAAGGCAGCTGAGGCAGACCGGCCAAATAAGCGGATTGGGCAATGTTAAGCTGCTCTAGATCATCGACACCGAATATACCTTTGGCTGCAGCCTTGATCCCGAATACTTGATAACCATTAGAGCCGTTGCCGAATGGCATCTTATTAAGATAAGCCGCCAAAATCTCTTCCTTCGTTAAGTATCGTTCCATGCGCAGAGACAAGAAAATTTCCTTGATCTTACGGCTATCCGTCTTATCCAGACTTAAGAACACGCGTCTAGCAAGCTGTTGGGTCAGCGTGCTGCCGCCCGTTTGTGTGTCTTCATTAAACAGCTTCTGCTTGACGGCTCGACCTAGACCGTTGATGCTCACGCCTTTATGTTCAAAAAACTCGTTGTCTTCCGTAGCCAGTAACGCATCTATGACGGTCTGAGGAATATCTTCATATTCGACGACAATTCGGTCCTCGTCTGTACGTAATTGACCGACAAGCGATTCGTCATTGAAGTAAACGTAGCCTGTCATCGAATATTCGCCGACTTTATCCTGAATGACGGATTGCGGGCGAACCTCCTCGTCTTTGACGAGTGCGGCCACGTAACCTGTCACTGCTCCGCCTGCCAGGAGTCCGATGAAGATACCGAAGTAAACAATCCATTTGACCGTTATAAATGATACCAGTCCGAACATACGCCATTTGCCATAAGGCGGCTGTGATGGCTTTTGATCCTCTTGCATGCTTATAACTCCTCCTCCAAAAATCGCTTTTCCATTATAGCACAAATCCTTATTCGGTACATATTTACACTCATTTTACGACCATGTAGGATGTCAACACGAAGTGCCTATTACAGCTCTGCAATCGCTCTAATGGTTTAAACGCTGGCAGGGGTAAAAAGTTTTGAATAAGTACGAATTGGGAGGAGCTAGCTGAAGCTTGTGTATTCTCAGAAAGAAATGAGCTAATATTTGTGAGAATAATGAAAAATGTCGAATTATATAAGCAACTAATGTATAGTTAGTATCGTATTAATTACGGTAAAGATGACAACATCTGGAGACAGCGAATGGAGGTGGAACAATGGATACGTTATTTTTATCTTGTCTCGCGCTTGGTATTTTATTTGCGCTCGTTAGCGTTATTTTCGGTGATTGGCTAAGCCAGGCAATGGAAGGTGCACTTGATTTCCTTTCTCTTGAAGGACCTGCCTTCTTGAATCCCATGACATTATTCGGCGGGATTACTGCATTTGGCGGCGCGGGTCTTATGCTCACGAAGTATACTTCAATCGCAATGTGGAGTGTCATTCTTCTTTCCGTTTTGATTGCGGTTGCGCTAAGCGCAGTAGTGTTCTTCCTATACGTCAGACCGATGGAAAATAGCGAGAACTCCATCGCGTTCACGCTTCAGTCGTTGCGCGGATCACTTGGAGAGGTGAGCATACCGATACCTGCTGCGGGATACGGCGAGGTGCTAATACGTGCTGGAGCGGGCGTAACGAACCAGATCGCTGCGAGCTTCGATCAGCAGCCCATCCCAGAATCTGCACAGGTCGTTGTCGTTGAAGTCAAGGAGAGTGTGCTCTACGTCTCCGAGGTTCATTTAAGGCTTTAGATTGTTCAAACCATGAGCGAGAGGAGAAATGCAGAACATGAACATTGAAGAGTATTTGGTAATACCGCTGATTGTAGTAGGGGTGCTCGTCGTACTCGGCCTAGCCTTCTGGGCGAGGTACAAGACGGTTAGTCCGGACGAGGCGATGCTGGTAACGGGATCGTTTCTCGGCAGTCGCAACTCGTTAGTCGATGAATCGGGCCGTAAAGTTAAAATTATAAGAGGCGGAGGCGCATTTATCCTCCCTGTGTTCCAGAAAGCTGAATACTTGTCTCTCTTGTCCCATAAGCTTGATGTTTCGACGCCGGAGGTATATACCGAGCAAGGTGTTCCGGTTATGGCAGATGGCGTAGCGATTATTAAGATCGGCGGTGCGGTAGAAGACGTTGCTACAGCTGCGGAGCAATTCCTCGGCAAGCCGACTGAAGCTTTGAAAGGGGAAGCGCAAGAAGTGCTGGAAGGTCATCTGCGTGCAATTCTGGGTTCAATGACCGTCGAAGAGGTATACCGGAACCGCGATAAGTTTGCACAAGAGGTGCAAGGCGTTGCGGCAAAGGATCTGAAGAAAATGGGCTTGCAGATCGTATCGTTCACGATAAAGGACCTTCGTGACAAACACGGCTACCTGGACGCATTAGGTAAGCCTCGTATCGCTGCCGTTAAGCGAGATGCGGAGATTGCGGAAGCAGAAGCGATTAGAGACGCGAGAATTCAGAAGGCGCTAGCATCAGAAGCTGGACAGAAAGCAGAGCTTTTGCGCGACACGAACATTGCGGAAGCAGAGAAGGACAAGGAAATGAAGGTTGCATCCTTTAAGCGTGACCAGGATACGGCTAAGGCAGAAGCTGACCAAGCGTATTCCATACAGGAAGCTCGTGCTAAGCAAAGCGTAGTCGAAGAGCAGATGAAAGTAGAGCTTGTTCGTAAGGAACGCGAGATCGATCTGGAGGGCAAGGAAATTCTCCGCCGCGAGAAGCAATACGACGCGGAAGTGAAGAAGAAGGCGGATGCCGATCGTTATGCCGTTGAACAAGCGGCGGAAGCAGATAAGGCTAAGCGTATTCGCGAAGCAGATGCGCTGCAATACCGCATCGAGGCTGAAGCCAAGGCGCAGGCTGCTCAGAAGCGTCTAGACGGTCTGGCTGTCGCGGAAGCGGAGCGAGCAAAGGGTACAGCGGAAGCCGAAGTCATTCGTTTGCGTGGTCTGGCAGAGGCGGAAGCAAAGGAAAAGCTGGCAGAAGCATTCGCGAAGTTCGGAGAAGCAGCCGTCCTCGATATCATTGTCAAAATGTTGCCTGAGCTTGCAGGCAAGGTGGCTGAGCCGATCAGCGCAATCGATAAGCTGACTGTGGTGGATACAGGAAATGGCGAAGGGGCTGCAAGACTTAGCAATTATGTTACGTCATTGATGTCGACAGCTCCGGAAATGCTCAAAAGCGTATCCGGAATCGACGTTAACCAACTCATACAAGGATTGACGTCCAAAGCGATCGCTCCGAAGGAAACTGTGAAAATGAGTGCAGTTGAAGCTGGATTGACACAAGCCAAGCCGGTCGTAGCTCCGTCTAACGTACAGACGCCGCCTACTGATAAGTAATCAACAAAAAAACCTTGGACCGGAATACCGGTTCCAAGGTTTTTTTGATTAAGCGCCGATTAACGGCTGTAGAATTCAACGATTTGTTTTTCGTCGATCTCTTGGGACAGCTCGTCACGCGCAGGAAGACGAACGTACTTGCCTTCCAATGCTTGCTCGCTGAATTCAAGATAGTTAGGAAGGTGATGACGGCCTTCCATTGCTTCTTTAATGGATTTCATGCCACGGCTGCGCTCGCGCAGGCCGATAACGTCGCCAACAGCTACCGTGTAGGAAGCGATGTCGACTTTCTTGCCGTTAACTGTTACGTGACCGTGAGCAACCAACTGACGTGCGCCTGCACGGGAGTTAGCGAATGCAAGACGGTAAACGAGGTTGTCCAGACGGCTTTCAAGAAGCGACATGAAGTTTTCGCCGGCTTTACCTTTTTGTTTGGCAGCTTTGTCGAACAGGTTACGGAATTGTTTTTCGTTCATGCCGTACATGTGACGAAGCTTTTGTTTTTCTTGCAATTGAACGCCGTAGCCGCTAAGCTTCTTGCGTTGGTTAGGGCCGTGTTGTCCCGGAGGGAAAGGGCGTTTCAAGTCTTTGCCGTTACCGCTTAGGGAAATGCCAAGACGGCGGCTTAATTTAAATTTAGGTCCTGTATAACGTGCCATGTTAATGTTAACTCCTTCATCAAAGTAAATTTTGAGAATGGGGTTGTGTTTCGCGGAATAGATTCATCGGACAAGTCTTTGCTCGTCCCTGATCAGCACATCAGCCGCAGGCTAATCAGTGAACCATATTCCTGAGGGTGGCACAAAACCGTACGCCCATGTTTTCAACAATTAATATTATATGATTTTCACCAGAAAAGTCAAGGAAGTTCATTGTCAAAACATCAAATTCACTAATATTTAAAAAGCGGCTAAAGTCCTATAAAAAAAGGAAAGACTAGTGCAAAAATCATAAAAATAAAGTATGATGTTGATAGATAATTTAGATCGTCTTCCTGTAACGGAAAAGGAAGGGAGAGGTGCAGCATGGAAAATGACCGGAAGGGCAGCCAGCCTATATGGTTTGCCAATGAAGATATTCATGATGCGGACACGCTGTATCTTCCTGCTATATTTATAGAGAGCTTTCTAAACTGGAGCGCCGAGATTGCGATCCTACCGCTCTTCCTTAATGGTCGATTCGAAATATTCGATAGGGATGCGACAAGCCATGGAACGTCCGGTCAAGGCGAATGGACAACCTTGCCAGCCGATGCTGCACAGCGTGCAGCAAGGGAAGCGATTGTCGAAGTGTCTTACCAACGATCTACAACAAACGGATGGACGATCGCTGCGATTCCTCTTTTCAGACGCAATAGCGCTGTACTATTGGGCGTGCTTACGTATGCGACAGTATTCGACAAATCGTTCTCAGAAGGTGAGCTCCAGGGGCTAGCGCTTCATTATCGGAGTAACTTCTATCACTGTTTCGAAGGGGTATTCGTTAAAGATCTCCTGCAGCAACAGGTGCGCATCGACCGCGAATCGAACCGGCGTGACGCACTTTTTTTGGCAGCTAAACGATTGTATGATCAAATCGATGTCAGCTCTGTCCTTAATGAACTGCTTCACAGCTTGGAGATTCTATATCCTAGCTCGCAGGTTCATCTTTATCTCTCACAGGACTATGTAGCCGGTGATCCTAGGGTGAGACCGCTCGTATTCAAGAATACAGCGCATGACATCATCGCGAAGGCATTCTTAGATGGCAATCCGGCGACGGAGAAGGATCGGGATGACAATACTCGAATCGCAATTCCTTTATCCGGCAAACAAGCTGCTTATGGCGTTCTCTGCATCACAATGGCGGGCGGCAAGGCTCAGGATGATCTGGATCTTCCGGCAGTCCTACTTCTTGCGGATACGGCAGGCTCAGCCTTCGAGAATGCCAAGTTGTACGAGCAGTCCAATTTATTAATAAATGAGCTTAGACTTATTAACGAAATGACCAAACGTCTTAATCAATCCTTAAGACTGAAGGAAATATTCCAATTCGCAACAAGCGAGTTATTGACTATATTCGATGCCGATTATTGCTGCGTGTTGCAGCTGAACGGGGAAAAAGGAGTATTCGAAGTTAAATCCAGCAATATTCCATCCATGTCGAGCGAAACATTTTCACCGGAATACGGTTTCTGCGGTATGGTTTATGGAACAAAGGAACCTCTGATTATTTCTGATTACTGGAATACAAGAGTCGTTTCTTCTAAGCTGATGGATAACACAGGATCCCGCTCCCTGATTGCTGCTCCTATATTCACCGATGGCGATGTCGTTGGTGTCATCTTAGTTACACATAAGCTGCAGAACTATTTCTCATACGAAAATTATAAGCTGCTGCAAGTAATGAGCACTCATATCGGCCTAGCATTGACTAACGCTTCCCTGCATGCTGAAGTCCGGAGAATGGTCATAACGGATAATCTTACTGGCTTGCATGCTCGTCACTATCTGGATGAACAAATTCAGCGTCGTCAGCGCAAAGATCCATATGGTTCGCTAGTGCTTGTTGATATCGATTATTTCAAACGAGTAAACGATACGTACGGTCATCAAGTAGGTGATCGGATATTGGTGCAAGTGAGCCGAATCATCTCCAGTGCGATCAGGCAGGACGATATTGCCGCTCGATGGGGCGGCGAAGAATTGGCTATCTATTTGCCCGGTGTACGAACGGAATTGGCGCTTCGTATCGCAGAGAGAATTCGCAAGCAGGTCGCCGAAGAAACAGACCCATCCGTAACCGTATCCTGCGGAATATCCGAATGGACGTTTGATCAGGACAAGGTCAGCGTCGAATCCTTGTTCTATAGAGCCGATATGGCGCTTTATGAAGCGAAGAACAAAGGCAGGAACTGTATTATTGCCAGCAGTGCTTCCTAATTAATCGGCAATCATCCATCAACGCGCAACGCCTCCTAGCGAGGCGTTTTTTTGTTGAATAGCGGTTTCGTAATCAGCTGCGAACGATGTGGCAGCCCTATTAGAGACGAATAATGAGTTGCAAATCGTGGGAACCTAACGGTACTAGCGGCAATTGTGGGAGGACGGACCATGAAACGAAGTTTGACAGCAACGACAGCAGCAAAATATGGTTATTTATTTAGACTCGTTTGCATCAACCTATTTGCTTTGGTTGCGATGTTTGGCGTGGCAGGCTGCGCGGCAGATGCCGATAGCAGAACGCCCGAGGAGTGGCTGTCGATGGCGTACTCAGGACTGGCGGCGATGGATCAATACCATTTTACAGGATCTGTGAGTATGGGGATGGATGAAGCCGTAATGTCCAAGCCGCAGATGTTCGAAGGCAAAGTCATGAATCATGAACAATTGACGGTGCAATCCGACGAAACAACACCTGTGAATTGGAACCCAGTAGATGTGCTGGCAAAATTAAGTTCGTCCAATGCAGGAGTCGAAATTATTGATGAAGGTATGACGGAAACGGAATCCGGCGCTAGCCAGACATTAACGATACAAGTGAACGAGCAATCCGATATTACGACCAAACGATGGGATAGCTTACTGCGTCAACAGTTCCAAGAGGTGGCGAAAAGCGATCTTGGAAGAGGAAGTACCTCTGAGGATTGGAGACGAATCGTCAGTCAATCACAGGAGGAGCTTAACGAGATGTTAGCCAAGCTAGAAGTGAAATCGCAATATGACATTGTAATCGATAAGCAACGATTGCTTCCACTCAAGATGGAAGAGCATACGCAGTTCTCATACCTTCGTGGCGGTCATCCGGTGAGCGAGTCCAGGTATACGGCTATCCGGTTCCAGCGATTCGAAGGATCGGCTAATGAGGCTGTAAATTAAGAAAAAATCATGGTAGGATGGGGTGGAACGGCAATCGTTAAATATGAATGATGACCGTAAATTACAAGCATCAAGAAGGAGCAGATCGAATTATGCGAGACCCTCGATTGCAGAAGCTGGCTCAGAACCTTGTCCAGTATTCAGTAGACGTACAGCCCGGTGAAAATGTGCTTATCGATATAAGCGGAAGCGGTAACGAACGGGAATTAGCCAAATGCCTGATTGAGGAAGTCGCGAATCGAGGCGGCCGGCCGTTCGTAGACTATAACGATCGTTCGATCCTCCGCTCCATGCTCATCCACACCTCAGAAGAACAGCTGGAAGTATGGGCCAAGCTTGACCTCGAACGCATGAAAAATATGCAGGCGTATATCGCGGTTCGTTCCGGCGAAAATGCAAACGATCTCTCTGATGTGCCAGATGCCAAGATGAAGTTATACGAGAAATTGTATCGCAATCCTGTACATACCGAGCAACGGGTGAAAAAAACGAAGTGGGTGGTTCTGCGATTCCCTAATCCATCTATGGCTCAGCTGGCACAGATGAGTACGGAAGCATTTGAGAACTTCTACTTCGACGTATGTAATCTCGATTACTCCCGAATGGATACTGCCATGGACCCCCTGCAGTCTCTTATGAATCGAACGGACCGAGTGAGGATTGTGTCGCCCGGAACGGATTTGACATTTTCAATTAAGGGAATCGGTTCAAAAAAATGCAGCGGACATCGCAACATTCCGGACGGAGAAGTGTTCTCAGCGCCTGTACGTGATTCCGTCAACGGCACCATAACCTACAACTCGCCTAGTGTATATTCGGGAACGACCTTCCAGAACATTTCTTTAACGTTTGAGAGCGGTAAGATCGTCAAAGCCGAAAGCAATGATACCACAAGGCTGAACGAGATTTTGGATTCAGACGAAGGCGCTAGATATATCGGTGAATTCGCAATCGGCTTTAACCCATATATTCTTCATCCGATGAACGACATTCTGTTTGATGAGAAGATTGCAGGCAGTTTGCACTTTACGCCAGGGCAAGCATACGATGAAACAGATAATGGCAATCGTTCCTCTGTACACTGGGATCTTGTATTGATCCAGCGCCCGGAATATGGTGGAGGCGAGATTTATTTTGATGATGTCCTGATCCGCCAAGATGGATTGTTTGTGGTGCCGGAATTGCTAGGCTTAAACCCGGATTACTTGAAATAATTGCAAATGAAGCGTTTTTTTCACCAGCCCTCTTGATGGATGTCACATTTCAGAGTATCATTGTGACAAAGGTAAGCTTTACTAATTAACTGGAGGGAACGTCCATGTCCAATAACGCAGCAAT
Source organism: Paenibacillus sp. strain BS8-2 (assembly GCF_054483835.1). Classification (NCBI taxonomy): domain Bacteria; kingdom Bacillati; phylum Bacillota; class Bacilli; order Caryophanales; family Paenibacillaceae; genus Paenibacillus; species Paenibacillus sp. strain BS8-2. Next base: position 5,078,747 of record NZ_CM137010.1, on the reverse strand, counting down.
TGTAGAAATCTCCCAAACAGCCAGCCAATTCACTTCGTCGATCGTTCTGCAAGCAGAAAGCAAATATATCGATGTTAAGAGTATCCTAGGTCTATTCACGACTTTGGTCGGCGGCCATTCTTATGAGCTTCATGTACACGGTCCAGACTCCGAAGAAGCGAAGAAAGCAATGTCCGAAGTGTTCGCGAAACATAACCTTAACGTAACGGTTATTACAGACTAACAACTAGTTACGGCCAAGGCGCCTCTTCCAGTAGGGAGAGGCGTTTTTACTTTTGAGCTTCGAAGGTGGCTTCTATCCCCGATTTTGTCCTTGTGTATTCCCTGGATTTCGTCTAATATAAAAGGTATAAGAGCTGGAGGCAAGACGCACAGGGGGGAGAAGCATGTCCGCACCGGAAGTTGCAGATAAGTTACAGGAGAGAGCGTTGCGTCTTCTTCAGGAAGATGCAAGTAAGATAGAGAACTTAATCGAAGTACAGATGGCGAATTTGACAACTCGTCAATGCCCACTGTATGAAGAAGTGCTGGATACACAAATGTACGGTTTCTCGCGTGAGGTTGATTTCGCAACACGTGCGGGTCTGATCGCGGAGCATTCCGGCAAGGAGATTATCAGCCGTTTAGAACGCAATTTGGCTGTGTTATATGAAGCTTTGGATCGTAAGGGCAGCCTGTAATCAGGCTGTTTTTTTTGACGAATTGGAAAGAAAATTCCATTATATCCACGTATGTCTATTGCGGATAGACTTCGAATAGCTCAATTCGGTGTCAAGGCCATCCTCCTTTGCGATGCGCCTTGCTTCAACCCGTCTATTCCATTACAATAAAAGATATATGGTAAATTTGAGGAGTGATTGACATGACCGAGGATCTTCAAACAGGCATTATTCGAATTTCTGACGACGTTGTAGCGACTATTGCAGGACTTGCAGCCCTTGAAACTCCAGGAATCGCCGCCATGTCGGGCGGGATCTCCGAAGGTCTAGCGAAACGTCTCAGCGGCAAAAATGCGCAAAAGGGCGTTTCGGTCGAAGTCGGTCAACTAGAAGCGGCCATCGACTTGCGAATTATTGTCCATTATGGCATTCCGATTCAAGAAGTTTCCAGACAACTTCAGCTGAACGTTCGCGAATCTGTTGAGAATATGACTGGCTTGCAGGTAGTAGAAGTGAACGTGAAGGTAGAAGGTGTAGCGTTCAAGGAAGAAGAGCAAGAAGAGACGCAGCAGCGGTTGAAATAGGCCATAGATGGACAAGAAGAAGGCACTTTCCCTTTCAAAGGGAAGTGCCTTCTTCTTGTCGATCGATTCAGTTGGAATTAAGATTGTATCTTTAGTAGCGTCGTTTCTTGTCTCACAGGTTTGTCTGAAACGGCAACCCGGTTGGATTCGCGGGATATGCTCAGCAATACGCCCATACTCATCAAACTTGCCAATATGGAGGAGCCGCCGTAACTAATAAACGGCAAAGTGACACCCGTAATAGGGATCGCACCAGTGACACCACCGATATTGATGAAGGTCTGTATAGCGAAAAGCCCAACAATCCCGACGCCAACTACAGTCCCGTACAAGTCAGGACATCGTAATGCTACGATGAGTCCACGCCACAAAAAGATTAAGTAGAAGAGCAAGAAGATGGTGCCTCCGATAAATCCAAATTCTTCTGCAATGACCGCAAATATAAAATCATTGTAGGCGAATGTGAGGTAGTGGAGCTTCTGTACCCCTTCGCCAAAGCCTGCACCTGTTAGACCTCCATGACCAAGTGCCTGCAAGGAAGAAATCAATTGCCAAGCATCACCTTGGGCATTGCCTATAGGGTCCATAAACGATGTAAAACGTGCGATCCGATACCTCCATGGATCCATATCAATCGCCATCGAGACGCTAACCATTAACGTAATCGCAATCGCGGCTAATGTTCCCATCGAAATAATCTGTTTCAGGTTGGCACCGCCTGCAAGAATCATAACCGTCGCGCAGGCTGCGAGTACTAAGCAAGACCCGAGATCCGGCTGCAGCATTATGAGTCCACAGAAGATACACACGATGACGATTACGGGCATTAGACCGCGTTTGAAGTTACGGAAGGTCTCACCCTTCTTGGCGATAAGAGATCCAAGATACAGAATCAGAGCGAGCTTGGCGAATTCGGTAGGCTGAATGCCGAGCGGGCCAATATTGAACCAGCTGCGCGCTCCGTTAATCTTCTCGCTGACGAATGGGACCATAATCAGCATGATAAGGACAGGGACGAGCAGCAACAGAAATCCTCGCTTGAAGAATTGATAGCGGAAGTTCATCAGGAACAACATCATAATAATGCCAAAGCCCGCAAACGCAACCTGGCGTTTCGTGAAATATAAGGGGTCATTGCCCCACTTTGCTTCGACTTGTGCAATTCCAGAGCTTGAGCTGAACACCATCACAAGCCCGAAGCCGACGAGCAGCAGCGTCATGATGAGCAGCAGAAAATCTGGTCTGCCCCGACTAGCGTTCCCCGTAGCTTTCATACAGCGCCTCTGCTTACAGAAGCTGTTTCTTAAGTTGATCTAAACGCTGTGTAGCGGTATCCATGATGTGCTTAGGGATTGGCGATTCGTATTCCATTCCGTGAGGGAATGTCGATTTACCGATATAAACGGCTTCAATGTTCAATACGGCATGCGGATTCTCAAGTTTGCCCTCCACAGCGCGCGTGTTAATGCGAAGGAAGTACTCCGAGCCGCTTGTCCGATCCGTCAATTTCAAATCATATGTAGCGCGATAATATTCCCATTGCCAACGAACGAATCCAGCCTTATCGGCAGCATCATCCATATGGTGCAATTCGCTCGAAACACCGTTTAATCCGGAGTTTTCAATAATCATTTCTGTTCCTCCCAAATTGACAAGACATTAGTTGTATATTCTTTACTCATGATAGTATGTTTCCCCAGTCAGCGCAACCCTTACTCCAACCTCATGGGGCAATGTTCGTGACATTTTTGAGAAAAGTGAGCGTATGCATGATCCTACTCCGCCACTTCCCTATTTCCCGCGATATTGCTACACTAGATATAACATTCATGAACCACATTTTTTCTAACCTTTCTTATATTCCAGCAAAGGGAGGGCATCAACATGTCGATTCAGCCTGAACATACGAAGCAAGCATTAGAGAACAATTATACGAAGATGGTTGAGTGGCGCAGATATATGCATCAATATCCAGAGCTCTCGTTCCGTGAACAAGAAACGTCTTCGTGGATCGCGGCGCGGTTGACGGAGATCGGCTGTGATGTACAGACAGGTATCGGCGGATATGGAATCGTTGTATCGATCAAAGGCGATATGGAAGGTCCTGCTATCGCATTAAGGGCAGATATGGACGGATTACCGATTCAGGACGAGAAGAACTGCGAATACAGCTCAAAGGTGCCAGGCATCATGCATGCTTGCGGGCATGACGGCCATACATCGGCACTTCTTGCAGTTGCCGATTACTATATGAAGAACCGGGACAAGTTTTGCGGCGAGCGGCGTCTGCTCTTCCAGCCAGCAGAAGAAGTGACGCCTGGCGGGGCAATTGAGATGGTACGAGCTGGGGCGATCGAAGGAGTGGATGCTGTGTACGGTGTTCATCTCTGGAGTCCAATCCCGTACGGACACGTAGCCTCGAGACCGGGACCATTTATGAGCGCGGCAGACGAGTTTGTCATCGATATTGAAGGGAAAGGCGGACATGGCGGCATGCCGCATCATACAGTGGATGCCATTGTTGTTGGTGCTGCGCTCGTGCAAGCCGTACAATCCATCGTCAGCCGTAATGTCAATCCATTGCATCCGGCTGTCGTGACGATTGGATCGTTCCAAGCTGGCAGCACGAACAATGTAATCGCCGAGAAGTGTAGAATGAAGGGAACGGTCCGTTCCTTTGACGAAAACACTAGAAAAGCGATTCATGAGCGGCTAGAAGACATCGTAAATCAGACTTGCTCCATGTATGGTGCATCATGCTCATATGAGATGCGTATTGGGTATCCGCCTGTTGTGAATGATGAACGAGAGGCGGAACGATTCTTCCAAGTGTCAGAGTCGTTGTTTGGAGCCGAAGCCGTCTTGATGCAAGATCCGCTAACAGTTGCGGAGGATTTCTCTTATTATCTGGAGAGAGTTCCCGGCTGCTTTATGTTTGTTGGAGCCGGTAATGCAGACATAGGGGCATCCTATGGGCATCACCATCCTCGTTTTGATATAGATGAGCGGGCGATGATCTCCTCTGCAAGACTGTTGATTGGAATGGCAGAACATTTTGCTTCGCAAAGTGAGAAGGTCAGCCGTTAAAAAAATGAGCTTGCCGCAGTACAGGGGACTATTGATCCTCCCATACCGCGACAAGCTCATTGTTTTCATTGTATAGTTCACCTGGATCCGGCTCATTATTGTTCCAAACGTTGTCGACTTCCCAGATGAGGACAACATTGGAGTTCGGCTTGGATGTTCTGTCGCTGGACGATACTTGAAGCGTCCCATTCGCAGGGAGTTGCACAGAATCGAATGTATAAGTCTGATTTCCCCTGACACTGACTAACTTCCAGCCGTCTAGATTAATGGAATTATTGGTTGTGTTGCTGATCGTGACAAGCTCAGCTCGTTTGTCGATCTCGATTTCGACTCCGATTTGTGCAGCCTTCTTGACAGGGACGTCTGATTGGCTCGTTGCATCTCCAGTACTCCAGATCCCAATCATATCGTGTTTCGCTTGTTGTTCAAGACCTTTATACACATTTTCCATCTTTACATTAGGTTCAACGATCATTACTTTGGCCAGACCCTCCTGAAGTAACAACTCGTTCAGAATGGTTCCATCCCGCAACTCCACGATTGCAAGCGTTCTCCCGTAACGGTCCTTCGTTTCCTTATCGAAAGTCAATCGTACTTCCTTGGATTGCTCAAGACGTTCCTTCGCAAAGACGGAGGCTTCTTCGCCATAGGGCTCAGGAGGATTGTCTTCGCTGCTCGTAATCTCTGGCGTGTCTACATATAGCAGTCTGACTGCCACGGATTCTTTGTCCGACTGAACGCGAAACGTGTCGCCATCAATATAACCCGATATCGGAAGCCACTCGCCGGCCTTGGCTGAGTGTTCCGTTGAGTTCGTAGTTAGGGCGCATCCGGCTATCAGCATCGAGAGCACGATCAGCATATAAATTGTAAATTGTTTCAATTACGTGGCCTCCCATGCATAGTCTATCGGTTAATCTGCCGGAACCGCTTCCCCTTACTATACCATAGATTTTATATATAATCGAAGGCTAGTCCAGCAAAAGATGGATAAAAAAGCACTGATCCAATCATACTGTTGACATAAGAATGGATCAGGAGGTAATTGCTGGATGATGGAGCTAGTGGATCGAGCATTGATTGTGCAATCCGATCTGACCGTGCTGCTTGATGGGAAGGGGCAGAACGTCGAAGAAGCTCGAGAGCTGCTGCATGGTTTTGCCGAGTTGCAGAAGCGGACCGGGGATGTTCACACGTATCGGATCACACCTATAACCATTTGGAATGCGCTGGGGGCTGGTAATCGCTCATCCGATATTCTGGAGGGACTTGAGCATCATGCTCGTTATGGTATTCCTTTGCACGCCTCCGCATCGATACGGATATGGGCAGGTCGATACGGGAAGCTGCAATTATTCGAGCAAGCGGGGAGATTGTTTCTCTCTGGTGAAGGTGCGATTCTTGGACAACTACAGGGATGTTCATCCGTTTCCCAATGGATCCTGGATCGATCAGAGATGGATCGTTGGGAATTTCACCCTGAGTGTAGAGGGGAGCTGAAGCAGGAATTGACCCGGCTTGGTTTTCCTGTGCTGGATCATGCAGGATACCATGACGGAGAATCTATGCCTGTACAATTACGCGAAATAACGATGGGCGGGCGAAATTTCTCTTTGCGCGATTACCAATGGGAGGCGATAAACCGTTTCCTTCAGAACGGCAGCGTGCAAGGTGGAAGCGGGGTTGTCGTACTGCCTTGTGGAACCGGCAAAACAGTTGTTGGTGTTGCCGCATTGTCGCTGCTAGGCGCCGAGACCCTTATTCTAACATCTAGTGTGACGTCAGCCCTTCAGTGGAAGGCAGAGCTCCTCGACAAAACAAGTCTGGCCGAGGAGCAAATCGGTTTGTTCTGCGGCTCCTATAAGCAAGTGCGGCCGGTTACCATTAGTACGTATAACTTGCTGACGCATCGGAAGTCGAAGGGAGGGGCATTCTCAAATATGAAGCTGTTTACGGAGCGGGATTGGGGATTGATTATATATGACGAGGTTCATCTGCTGCCGGCCCCCGTATTTAGAGTGACAGCTTCTATTCAAGCGACTCGCCGAATTGGATTGACAGCCACGCTGGTGCGTGAGGATGGCTGTGCGGAAGACGTGTATTCGTTGATCGGACCTAAGCTATACGATATGGAGTGGAAAAAGGCGGAAGCCGGATCCTACATCTCAGTCGTAAATTGTGCGGAAATTCGAATTGGATTGCATCACTCGCAAACGTTGAGTTATGCCGAATCCAGCGCGAGAGGCAGACTGCGCATTGCTGCGGAGAACCGTAACAAGTTACCGGTGGTGCGTGACCTATTGGGTCAGCATGAAGGGAAGCCGACGCTAATTATCGGTCAATATCTGGAGCAATTAAACGAAATAGCTGAGGATCTGAACGCGCCTATCCTTACAGGAGAAGTCCCGCAGGAAGAACGGAAGGTATTGTACGATCGATTCAAAAGTGGCGATGTCAGCGTTCTGGTCGTGTCCAAAGTCGCCAATCTGGCGGTAGATTTGCCAGATGCCGCTGTAGCCATTCAAGTGTCGGGAAGCTTCGGCTCCAGGCAGGAAGAAGCTCAGCGGATCGGCAGATTGCTTAGACCGAAGTCAGGCAGCAATGAAGCTTGGTTTTATACATTAGTGACAGAAGGTACCAAAGAGACGGAGTTTGCTTGGAAACGCCAGCTATTTATGATGGAGCAGGGTTATTTGTATGAGCAGCAAACACTGAAGCGAAACGTGGCGGAACTGGAAGAGGAAACGGCGAGCGGTTATAGGGGAGGTGAAACTTTATGCTGATTTCGCAATTGTTAACGAAAGTAAATGTGGATCGATTACGACAGCCAGATGTATCGTCCGATCGTATACATCTCGATGTGACCACATGGTCGCGTGAGGTGTATCAGTCGCTTCCTCGATATGCGTCAATCGTAATGGATACGATGATGCTGGCATGCGGTCCAACGCCATGGGAGGAAGAACAATTAGTTGCCGAACTGCGTCATCAAGCACAACTTGCTGGATCGGAAGTCCGCACAGCTCTTGCTCACCTTGGCGAAGCGGGTTTGGTATATGTTATGAGGCGAGCTTGGGGCGAACAGTGGTGGGTTATTCCTTCTGATCTTTACATAGCTCTATGGCCTAGTATCTATCCATGCGAAGAGCTTCATAGCGGGTACTGGCAATCATCAGAGGTTCTTCCGCTTATGGATGTACAAGGGCAATTCCGCGCGTCTGTGATCCCGTTCGAGCGTACTTTCATGTACGGTCTTTCGCTCCTTGCGAGTAACGATGCTTCATTTACTTCTAAGGGACTGTTAGTGAAAAAAACGACAGATCGGCTTGCATCCCTCTTTCAATCCATCGAGCTTTCTCTTGCACCATTCAATCTGCAGAGAAGCCAAACCAGCCGATATCCATTAGGGGTTGCGATCTTTCTGGAGGCGGCACATGCACTCGGCTTGGTCAAGGAACGTGATGGGCAATTCATATTGTGCCAGGAGCCGTTAAGCAATTGGCTGCGTGATTCGAATCGAGATCATGTGTTGCAAGATTGGTTGATAAGTAGATTGTCAGAGGCTGCAGGTGCTTATTCAAGTTCATGCGGGGATCTTTGTTCGCTGCGAATTGGAGAGGGCAGAGAAACCTGGCGTGCGGAGAGTGCATTGGTGCTGGTGGAGGAACGAAGAAGACGTAACCGTACCGAGAGGCGCAAGCTTGCTGGGACACAAGAAAATATTCGATGGAGCAGTGTTTGGTTAGAGGTGTTCAGTGCGTTCGGTTGGCTGGAGTTTGGGCAACCAGCGGCTCATTCTACAAATAATGAAAGATTGTACCGTTGGAAGAGCCGGGTCATGGAGCGCGTCTCCGAATTATTGATCCAGCCAAGCGGAGAACTTATTGCTGGACCTGGCTTCAGCTACGTTGGCAGATGGGAGCTTGAGTTGATCGCGGAAAGAAGGCAGGACGGCGAGCTGACGCATTATATGCTGTCCGCTCGTACGATTGCAGCTGCGATAGAGTTAGGTCGAACGAAGTCTTCGATCACCGACTTCCTATTACAAGCATCAGGTTCTAAGCAATTGCCATCACAGCTTGCAGCGATGATCGAGCAGTGGGCTAGCAGCGCAAGCCAGTTTGAATTCGTACAAGCGACCTTACTTCACTGTGGATCATCAGAGCGGGCAGATTGGCTTGCAAGTCATCCGGAGGTTCAAGCCTTTGAGATCCAAAGAATCGGCCTCAGCGACTTTGTAGTCCAGACCGATCAGATAACCATGCTCCGAAAGCTCTTGCAGCAGTCCGGATTCCCACCGCGCAAAGGAGTGGCATCATCACTCTTGGGAGAAAAAAGCAGCAATATTAAACAAGTTTACCCGAAATTTCCCCTCCACGAACAACCAACGCAGATCGTCGATGACCAAGTTCGGGAAGGGGAGGGAGCTGATGAAACAGAACTGGGAGTAACGTTGTCTACCACTCATCGCCCCGAGTACGGATATCAAGTACGTTTGATCGGCATGGAAGGATTGTATGTCAGTGATCCCGGAATGCTGCGGCAATGTGCGCTCGCAGACGTTCCCGTGCCGGATCGTCTTGTTCATGCAGAATGGCAGTCCTTGCCTCAGATGTGGTCGACTCAGCTGCGAGCATACCATCTATCGACGCGTAAGGAGCTGCTGCAGAAAGCGATCGCACTTGAGCTCTCTGTTCGCCTCAAGACGGAAGGAGAGCTGCGCTCGTTCGTGCCAGAGCGGCTGGAGCAACGCGGCGCAGATTGGTCTGTCGTCGGTGTATGGAGGGATCCAGAGCTGCGTGAAGAAGTCCGATTATCGCCAGAGATGTGGGATGAGATGGGAATTTCGTTGCCGGAAGGACTGAGGGTCTAACAACTCTATCTATTGGCTAAAACCTAAAGGTATGATAATGTAGAAGCAAGCACGAGGAAAGAGGTGGTTTCATGCCAATTGCCGAGCCTTACACATTATCGGCCGCAGAGGGGCAGGGATATGCCGCCGAAGCATCGCTAGATATGGCGAGTTTGCTGCTCAGCGCTTACGAATTGGGTGACTGGATTAATCAATCGGCAGAAGTTGCCGAATATGCATACTGGAAACGTGTAGTTGGAGAAGATGTTGAAGCCGCAATTCGGCAGCGAGAGTTCGCTAAAGCGAAGGAATTGTTCTCGGAATGCGAGCGATTCGGCAGATTTCATCCCGATTATCACGAAGCCAAAGATAAAGTAAAAGCAGCGGAGAAGCGGCTTGGCGAGATTGAATCCGTCCAACGCTTCAAGCAAGCAGAGCAAACAGTCGATGAAATGCTGCATCAGGTCGCACTTATCATCGCAGAATCAGTATCGGAAACCATTAAGGTGCCGAGCAACGAAAAAGGATCAGGCGGCGGCTGCGGAAGCGGCGGTTCATGCGGCTGCGGAAGCGGCGGCTGCAGCTAACCTGGATGAGTAGTTAGCACCGTGATGGTTGAGGGGGCGTATAGAGGATGTTGCCGGATCGAACGGGATTTATCGTATGGGTAAGCGACTTGAAGGCAGCACGCGCGTTAGAGCGCTTCGGCAGCGTTCATTATATGTCGAGGAAGTTGCATTACGTCGTGCTATATATGAACGCTGATCGCGCGGAGGAAGCAGTAAAGCAGATGACTCGCTTGGCATATGTACGTAAGGTTGAGCGGTCGTATCGAGGCGAGATCAAGACGGAATATAGCAAGGACAGTGAAGATAAGACACGCTTCTATAGTTTGTAAGTCGTAGAGAAAGCTCCCTGCTCTCATGGTGACATGAGTCGGGGGCTTTTTTTGTTCCAAACATTATAATCATGTCCTCAATTGGTCATAAAACTATTGGAACGAAACGTGCTAATAGGGTTTTATTTACTTCCATTTCCTAAAATAAAGAATATTTTGAAGTTACAGATAAAATACAAGGCTGGTTAATATTGAAATATCGGACAAGCATGTTAAAATGAAATTATATTAATAGGCTTAAAGCCCTGGTTCATTGGGAGGAGTGGTATCCGATATGAAAGATAAAATGACGAGAAGATGGAGTACTTATGAGTCGTTTTTCGTAGAGCTTGGCGATAAGCGTGTTGTGGATATCATTATTACCAATCATGCCAAGAGCCGGTGGCTTGACCGCGTTGAGTCGGAGAAGACCGGATACGAGGATATTGCAGAATTTCTGTGGGAATGTCTGAAGAAGGACAGAGTTAAGCCGTACTATCGCAACGAACAAGACGTTTATCTGATCGACGATGATTTGGTATTTGTTGCAGAGTTTTCGGAATCGATGACTGAAAGAGATCTACTGGGCAATCCATTGCACAAAATGATCATCGTTACTTTCTTAGGTCGAATGTCCGAGACGATCGAGCTTAGAGATTTAAAGTCGTATTATTCGTGGCTCCGACATTCCAGAAGAATGACACTGATTAAGAATAGCCGAAAACGCAAATAATGGCATTATAATTATTACATTTATTGGATGAAGCGCGGTGCCATATGGTATCGCGTTTTTTAATGGAACTTCTTCTTCGCATGTACGCTCTGTTCGTACATGTTGTATAATAAGTGTCAAAGAAAGGACGGTCATCATGGCGCTTAATTTCCATCAGTTGCATATTTTCCATACGGTAGCAGAGCGGGGCAGCTTCTCTGCGGCTGCGCAATCCTTGCATATGACACAGCCCGCCGTGACGATGCAGGTTCAATCGCTGGAAGAATATTTCGGAACAAAGTTGTTGCTTCGTTCGACGAAACGAATCGAGCTTACCGACGCGGGCAAAGCGTTAATGCCATTTGCCAAACAAAGCATCGAACTGATCCGCGATACGGATCAAGCGATGTCCGCTTTCACGAAGCAGCTCAAAGGCCGATTGCAGCTTGGTTCAAGCCTGACAATTGGAGAATATATTCTGCCGAGGCTCCTTGGGCCGTTCGGGCAGGAGTACCCGCATATTTCCATAAGCATGAAGGTGATGAATACTGCGCAGATCATCGAAGATATCCTCAATCATCAGCTCAACTTCGGCTTGATCGAGGCGCCGGTTCATCATCCGGATATGCATATGGAAGCCGTCATGAACGACGAGCTGGTGCTTGTTGTACACAAGGGACATCCTCTTGCGGAGTTAGAGGAGACGACGCTTGCCGAAGCGCTTAAGCACAACTTTGTTCTTAGGGAGCAGGGCTCGGGTACGAGATCAGTCATGGAAGATGAGATGCGAGCTAAAGGCGTAGACCCGGCCTCCATGAAAATTGTAATGGAGCTTGGCAGTACGGGAGCCGTCAAGTCTGCCGTAGAAGCGGGCCTTGGCATCTCGATTCTATCCGCTTCTTCGGTCAAACACGAGATCGCGCTGGGCCTGATCAAGACGGTTCCATTGACGGATGCCAAGTTCCATCGACAGTTTTATTCGATCTACCTGAAGTCGGCATTGCTGCCGATATCCGCTGTGACGTTTCTAACGTTCCTAAGAGAGAGGGATTTGAAGCAGTGGCTATAGAACATGTGGAGAATGGCGGGATGGAGAAGCCGGGCCGCGGCGACCTGCATACCCATACGACAGCCTCAGACGGTCTCCTGAGGCCTGCGGAAATTGTACGCAAAGCATTGGCGTGCGGGTTATCGGCAGTCGCGATTACCGATCATGATACGATTGCTGGCGTAGAGGAAGCCATAAACGAAGGCGAGCAGCTTGGTATTGACGTGATTCCTGGCATCGAGATTAGCACATATGCACAAGGCGGAGATATACATGTGCTTGGATATTGGACGGACAATCGTAATGGGCAATGGCTTGAACGATTGGAAAGTCTGGGAGGCGTGCGAGGGAATCGTAATGAGTTGATTGTAAATAAGTTGAAAGCGCTCGGCGTGGCAATCGAATGGGCGGATGTGGAGGCGGTTGCGTCGGAAAGATTGAAATCCGGCGAAACAGAAGGAAACAGTATCGGGCGACCTCATATTGCGGAAGCATTAATCCGTAACGGCGTGGTGTCGTCGATGAGTGAGGCATTCGACCGATTTCTCGCTTCTGGAGCCGCAGCTTATGTTGAGTTAACGAAGATTCATCCGCAAGAGGCTGTTCGCTGGATTCATGAAGCAGGCGGGGCAGCCGTCATCGCACATCCGGGGCTCTACGATAAGGATAGTCTAGTCGAAGAACTGATCGTTACCGGAGCGGACGGAATCGAAGTGTATCATCCTGATCATGGTCTGGCTGAAGAAAAACGATATAACGCAATCGCCCGCCGATACGGTATCGTAGCGACGGGCGGTTCGGACTATCATGGGGAGAGACTTGGCGCCAGCTATCATGGCGCGCTCGGCAGCCGTTATGCATCGACGACCATTGTCGCTGCTTTGCGAGAATTGGCGGTCAAGTGGCAGCAAGTTTGAGTTAAGCTTTGTCTTCGTGCTAAGCCTTCACTTCGGATTGAAGTAGCTTGAGCCTTGCTGTATCAGGGGTAATGAATAACGTTTTCTGGTTGTCATAGATGACGAATCCGGGTTTCGCACCGCTTGGCTTGCGGACATGTCTGATCATTGTATAATCGACAGGAACCATACTGGATTCTTTTGCTTGGCTGAAGTGAGCAGCAAGCATCGCGGCCTCTTCGAGTGTTGCATCGCCGAAGTCACCGCCGCGAATCACGACATGTGAACCAGGTATATCCTTTGTATGCAGCCATGTATCGGACGAGGATGCGAGACGGTTCGTCAGATATTCGTTTTGAGTATTGTTTTTGCCGACGTAAACCTGCACGCCCTCTGAAGATGTATAGCAGAGCAGTGCGGGGCGCGTCGGTTTTTTGCGTTTGGGTCCCTTGCGACCGCGTTCTCTCAGATAGCCTTGCTGCACAAGCTCGTCCCTGATTTCCTCGATATCCGCCAGCGACGCATTGTCCAATTGCTGAAGCAACGCCTCGAAATAACGGATTTCTTCTTCGGCCAGCCCCATCTGCTCGCCTACAACCGTCAAGCTGTTCCGATGTTTTGTATATCTGCGGAAATAACGTTGCGCGTTCTCGGAAGGAGTAAGCTGTGGATCAAGCTCGATCGTCACTTCTGCCGCATTCTCGTCATAAAAGTTGATGAGCGTAATGGAGGTGTCTCCACGGCTCATTTGATGCATATAAGCCGTGAGGAGTTCGCCAAGCACTCTAAACTTCTCCGCATCCTTGGCTACAGCCAAGGTTTCTTCCAGCTTCTTTATTTTGGTTGTATTCTTGGCGATTTCGTTCTGGACGAATCGGATGAGATCTGCGGCGCGCTGCTTGACGGTATCCCGCTCCGCCTTGTCTCCGTAGAAGGCTTCTAAACATTCGCTGATGTTGCTATATACGAACCGTTCGCCATGAATGTGTTGGAGCTCCGTAATCGAGAAGCTAGCCTTGCCTGTCTCAGCGTCTATCACGATGGCGGGCGTATAATGATGCTCCCGCACATTGTCCATCATGCCGCTGAAGCTCCTCCACAGCGGTGTGCCTTCTCCATCGCTTGCATGTTGGGCACGGAATACGATTTCTTTGGAGAGCAACGGGCTTAGTCCGCTAAACGCAGCGACGAGAGACTTAGCATCGTTTGCGACGGCCGAATCATCGCCGGCTACCGCTGTCATCATCGTGCGGAATTCGTCCTCGTTGCTGACGACAACCGGGTCATGTTTGTGTTGATCGGGAGGGGGAGTATATGCACTGCCCGGCATGACGATACGATATGCGCTGATGGCAGGGGTGACATGATGAATGCCGTCATGAATGAGTCCCGTGGAAGGATCCATCAATATGATATTGCTATGCCGCCCCATAATCTCGATGATGATCCTTTTGCTGGAGAGATCGCCGAGCTCGTCGCGATGTCTTACATCGATAAGGATGATTCGTTCATTGCCAACCTGGCTTACCGATTCGATGACGCCGCTTTCGCAATGTTTGCGGAGCAGCATGCAGAACATGGGCGCTTCTAGTGGGTTCACGTATGTCCCGGTTGTGAAGTGGACACGAGGATACGTGGGGTTGGCGGAGAGCAGCAGCTTGCCGGAAACGCCGCCGCCTCGGACGGATAATACAAGGTCATGCCCCGTTGGTTGATGTATTTTATGTATGCGTGCACCTACACATCGCTGTAGGTCGTGGACGAGGGCCCGCGTGACGATGCCATCTAATGCCATTGTTGTGATATACCTTTCTTCTTGCAGGATGACTCTATCATGCCATATTCGGGACAAAAAATTAAGTGCGGTGGGATATTTTATAGGCTGTCCGAATACATTTGTCCTAGAAGAGCTTGTTCAAGAACTGCTTAAGAATACGAAGTTTGCCGCGAAACGCGATGGAATTCGATTGTTGAATTCTAACGCAACTTCTTGGAAGCAGACTTTTTGGAACCTTTGGGAGGGAATCGTGCAATGGAACAGTTGAAATGGCATCAATACGGCGCCAGTGAGTTGTCGGAAATGCTGAATAGCTCACTGAAGGAAGGGCTTAAGTCTTCTGCTGCGGCGGAACGGCTGGAGGAGCATGGCGCAAATGAGCTGACCGAAGGGAAGCGAGTTCCGCCGATATTGTTATTTTTGAATCAATTCAAGGATTTTATGGTGCTGATTCTGATGGGGGCTACGCTCATTTCCGGTCTGCTCGGTGAATATTTGGACGCCATAACGATCATTGCCATTATCGTCATTAATGCGGTGCTTGGCTTCGTGCAGGAGTTTCGTGCAGAACGTTCGCTGCGTGCGCTTAAGGAGCTTTCGGCGCCATCGGCCAAGGTAATGCGCGGCGGCGAGCTTGTGAATATAGCCGCTAGAGAATTAGTAAAGGGCGACATCGTTTATCTGGAGAGCGGCGACCGAATTCCTGCGGATTTGCGTATGTTCGAAACCAATAGCTGTTATGCCGAAGAATCGGCATTAACAGGCGAGTCCGTTCCGGTAGGTAAATATGCCGCGCCAATATCCGACGACGACTTGCCGCTGGGAGATCAACGCAATATCGGATTTATGGGGACGATGCTGACGAGAGGCACGGCTAAGGGAGTCGTGATTCGGACGGGCATGGAGACGGAGATGGGCAAGATAGCGGGCCTGATTCAGTCTACCGAATCGATGGAAACTCCGCTGCAGCACCGTCTGGAGCAGCTGGGCAAGCTGTTGATTTTCGTTGCGATCGGTCTGACTGTGATGGTCGTAGTAGCAGGTATTCTTCATGGACAGCCAGCGTACGGGATGTTCCTCGCCGGAGTCAGCTTGGCGGTCGCCGCTATACCTGAAGGACTTCCGGCGATCGTCACCATTGCGCTTGCGCTCGGCGTACAGCGTATGATCAAGCGCAAGGCGATCGTCAGAAAGCTGCCGTCCGTCGAGACGCTGGGCTGTGCGTCCGTGATTTGTTCCGATAAAACAGGCACTTTGACGCAAAACAAAATGACCGTTACGCATGTATGGCTCAGCGATCGTCGGCTGGAGGTCAGCGGGGAGGGATATGAGCCCACAGGCGCCATCTACGAACATGGCAAAGCGCTGGATCATAAACACGATCTGCATCTCAAACGATTGCTGCAAGTAGGCGCGTTATGCAACAACGCTCTGGTTGAGCGTGTAGAAGAGCAGGGGGGCAAGCGGCGAAAGGCGGAGGAGTCAGCGGCAGAGTGGAGATTGAAAGGCGACCCTACCGAAGGCGCGCTGGCTGTATTGGCTGCGAAGCTGGGTTCTTCTGCGAAGTCGCTTGAATCCTTATACAAAAGGGAAAGAGAGTTTCCTTTCGATTCTGAGCGGAAACGGATGTCCGTCATCGTGGCGCATCAGGGCGGGCGGCTCATCTGCACCAAAGGCGCTCCGGATTTGCTAATGGAGATTTGCTCTTATGTACTCTGGGACGGCAAGGTCGTTCCGTTTACTTCTACACTGAAACGGAAGTGCGCCGAAGCTGGTGAAAAGATGGCGGGTTCTGCGCTCAGGGTGCTTGGATTAGCTTACAAGGATGTCCGACCGACGGACAATTGCGATTCGGAGCAAGACGTAGAGAATGGCCTTGTCTTTATCGGTCTTGCGGGAATGATCGACCCGCCGCGCCGCGAGGTCAAAGATGCGATCGCGACTTGCCGCAGAGCAGGCATTAAGACGGTGATGATAACAGGCGATCACCAACTGACTGCAGAAGCTATCGCAGACCAGCTCGGCATTATGTCGCGCGGCTCGATCTCGGTGACAGGCAAGCAGCTAGAGGAAATGACTGACGATGCGCTGGATAAACAAGTGGATACCATCAGCGTGTTCGCTCGCGTGTCTCCTGAACATAAGCTGAGGATCGTCAAGTCGCTCCAGCGCAGAGGCCATACGGTTGCGATGACAGGGGACGGCGTCAATGATGCGCCTGCAATCAAAGCTGCCGATATCGGAATTGCGATGGGTATTACGGGGACGGATGTGTCGAAGGAAGCCTC
The DNA here is from genome assembly GCF_054483835.1 of Paenibacillus sp. strain BS8-2. Taxonomy (NCBI): domain Bacteria; kingdom Bacillati; phylum Bacillota; class Bacilli; order Caryophanales; family Paenibacillaceae; genus Paenibacillus; species Paenibacillus sp. strain BS8-2. The sequence goes on along the minus strand of NZ_CM137010.1, from coordinate 5,061,967 downwards.
CGCGCTTGTGCTTAGCGATGATAACTTCTCTACAATCGTCGCAGCGATCGAAGAGGGCAGGGGCATCTACGAGAACATCCGGAAGTTCATCCGTTATTTGCTCGCATCAAATGTTGGCGAAATATTAGTGATGTTTTTGGCGATGATGGCAGGTCTGCCATTGCCGCTTGTGCCGATCCAGATTCTTTGGGTCAACCTCGTTACAGACGGATTGCCTGCGATGGCGCTCGGTGTCGACCAAGCGGAGAAGGATCTGATGCAGCAGAAGCCGCGTCAGGCCAAAGAAAATATTTTCGCGCGCAGGTTAGGGTGGAAAATCATTAGCCGAGGTATCCTGATCGGTATTTGTACGCTCGGCGCGTTCTGGATCACGCTAGTTGCTGAAGGCAATGACCCGCAAGGCTTGATGACGGCTCAAACCGTTGCATTCGCAACGCTTGTCATGGCGCAATTAATTCATGTGTTCGATTGCAGAAGCTCCCGGTCGATCTTCCATCGCAATCCGTTCCAGAACAAATATTTGGTGCTCGCCGTCTTGTCTTCGTTGCTCCTTATGATCGGTGTATTGTATATCGAAGCGCTGCAGCCAATCTTCAAGACCGTGCCAATCGGTTTCCGTGAGTGGTGTCTCGTGTTCGTAGCCGCTGGCATCCCAACATTCGTAATGGGCATCGGCAGCGTGCTCGGCAAGCCAAAACGTAATACGGCAGGCAAATGGCCCCTTGGTCCACAGACCGCTTCGCGCCCGTGAATGAGTGCAAATGATGTTCTAAAATGTGAATAGCGTTTCTCCCCCGTTTGCGGTAAACTAGTAGGAATGATAACTAGAATCATCCATACTAGGAATGTAATAAGGAGAGAGCGATAGATGAATTTCACAAAGATGAACGGCCTTGGCAATGACTTTATAGTAGTAGCAGGAGAGCGTCAGTTACCGGACAATGCGTCCGAGCTGGCGCTTGATCTGTGTAACCGGTTTTTCGGTATCGGTGCCGATGGACTTGTATATATTCTTCCTTCCGAGCAAGCGGACTTCCGTATGCGTATTATCAATTCTGACGGCTCCGAGGCAGAACAATGCGGCAATGCGATTCGCTGCGTAGCGAAGTATGTGTATGATAACGGCCTCACGAACCAAGAAGAGATTACAATCGAAACATTGGGCGCAGGTGTTCAGAAAGTCCAATTGACGGTCGATGGCGGCAAAGTCGTGACTGTACGAGTGGATATGGGCGAGCCGATCCTGCAAGGACTGAAGGTGCCAACAACGGTTGACGCGGACCGCGTTATCGAGCATCCGATCGAAGTCGATGGCCGCACATTCTCCTTCACTGCAGTATCGATGGGTAATCCGCATGCGGTTATCTATGTTGACGATGCTGTTCATTTCGACCTGGAGACATGGGGACCGAAGCTTGAGACACATCCAATGTTTCCGCGCAAAATTAACGTTGAATTCGTAACGGTGAACTCCCGCACACAAGCAGACATGCGCGTATGGGAACGCGGAGCCGGCCCGACACTCGCTTGTGGTACAGGCGCATGCGCTACGCTGGTTGCTTCCGTGCTGACCGGCGCAACGGATCGCACGGCAACCGTATCGCTTAAGGGCGGCGATCTGCTTATCGAGTGGGACGAAGCTGACAATCATGTATATATGACAGGGCCTGCCGCGGAAGTATTCCGCGGAGCCTTGTAGGTACCGCCTCATGAGCGGCGGTATCAACGCAAAGCCAGCGCTTCGCGATGCGCTGGCTGAGCGAATCCTACCTGGCGATGGCGCGATGGGCACTTATTTGTATCAAATGGGTTTTCCCGTCGGCGTATCGTATGAGGAGTTTAACGTACTGAAGCCGGACGTCATCGAGAACGTCCATCGCCAATATTATGAAGCTGGTGCCAGAGTGATCGAAACCAATACGTTCTCGGCGAATTTGGTCAAGCTGTCCAAATATGGGCTGGAAGGCGAGATGGAAGCGATCAATCGGGCTGGCGTACGAATTGCGCGCGCTGCGGTCGGCCCCGATGCTTATGTTGTCGGAGCAGTGGGATCCATCCGAGACGGTAAGCTCAAGAACTTACGTACTAATCTGGTTGCTGACGCTTATGAGCAACAGATGAAAGCATTGCTTGACGAAGGTGTGGACGGTCTGCTTCTGGAGACGTTCTATGATCTCGCTGAGATGAAGCTGGCGTTGTCGATCGCCCGCAAGCTGTCGGATGTGGCAGTCATTTGCCAATTCGCAGTTGAGGATGTTGGGCGTACGCTCGACGGTGTCGCGCTTGCTGATGCTTTCCGCGAGCTTCAAGCGCTTGGCGCCGACGTCATAGGCTTCAATTGCCGAAGCGGTCCTAACGGTATTATGCGGGCGATTGATTCGATCGGCGACCGCGCGGAAGATTTGCCGATGTCGGTCTATCCGAACGCTGGTATCCCGGACTACGTCGATGGCAAATATGCGTATTCGGCAGGCCCCGAATATTTCGCAGAAAGCGCCAGACGTTTCGCAGATCGCGGAGCACGTATTGTCGGCGGCTGCTGCGGCACAACGCCTGAACATGTGGCGGCGATGGCTGCCGCGCTTGCGGGGTATACACCGCAACAGGATGAAACTGTGGCGACAACAGAGCACATCCAAGCCGAGCCATCCGCTCAATCGGCAGTGTCTGTGATTGAACCGCCTGCTGCAGGCGGAACTGGAGAGGGCAGCGACGATCCTAATATCGTTGAGCTCGTGAAACAGCGTCATACGGTCATCGTAGAGCTGGATCCGCCGCGCGATCTCGATATCGGCAAGTTTATGGCTGGCGCAGCTGCGCTGAAAGAAGCGAAGGCCGATGCCATTACGATGGCCGACAATTCGTTAGCCGTGACACGGATGAGCAATTTGGCGTTAGCCGCTCTGCTTAAGGAACGCGTAGATATTAGACCGCTTGTCCATATCGCTTGCCGTGATCGCAACCTGATCGGCACGCAGTCTCATATGATGGGGCTAGACGCGCTTGGTATCGATCATGTACTTGCCGTAACTGGCGACCCGGCTAGATTCGGCGATTTGCCGGACTCGAGCTCCGTCTACGATTTGACTTCATTTGAGATGATTCGCATGATAAAGCAGCTTAATGATGGCGTCGCTTTCTCGGGCAAGCCGCTTAAGCAACGCGCGAAGTTTGTAGTTGGGGCTGCGTTTAATCCGAACGTCAAACATCTCGACAAAGCAGTGCAGAGGCTGGAGCGCAAGATTGCATCCGGAGCGGATTATATTATGACTCAGCCTGTATACGATCCAGTGCTCATGGAGCGTATCGCAGAATCAACGAAACATCTGGACGTCCCTGTATTTATCGGTATCATGCCGCTTGCGAACGGTCGAAACGCCGAATACCTGCATAATGAAGTACCGGGTATCCAGTTGTCGGACGAGGTTCGCAGAAGGATGGCGGGACTTGAGGGTGAGGCCGGACGCGCAGAAGGTGTTCGGATTGCACAAGAATTACTCGATGCCGCTTTGCCGCACTTTAATGGAATCTACCTGATTACGCCGTTTATGTTCTATGACATGGCGGTTCAGCTTACACAATACGTGTGGCAGAACACGAAACAATTGAACGTGAATTAGGATGTTTTTATGCCGCGATGTTAACTTTTGCTTGTTCGCGCGATGAAAATCAATTAAAATAGGGCGTACAGTTGGAGCGGCTCTGTAAACGTATGCTGTATCCTTTTTATGTCAACAATAATGTAGTGGTTCTGTCGAACGAAGATTGTATGGGAAAGTGCGCATGGGATGACCGGAGGCGCGGAGGGGGACCTGGCTTGGCTATTAAGTTAATTAATATCGGTTTCGGCAATATTGTATCAGCCAATCGCATAATTTCTATCGTAAGTCCGGAGTCGGCTCCAATTAAACGGATCATTCAGGAGGCCCGTGACCGGCATATGTTAATTGACGCCACTTACGGTCGTCGGACGCGCGCGGTCATTATTACGGACAGCGATCATGTTATTTTATCAGCGGTTCAGCCGGAGACGGTAGCGCATCGGTTATCTACGAAGGATGACGATAACGACGAATAGTACGGGGAGCTATGGAACAAATGGGATTGTTAATTGTTTTGTCCGGTCCTGCCGGGGTAGGCAAGGGCACGGTGTGTACCGCGCTGCGGAGTAGGATGCCGGAGATCGTGTATTCCGTGTCGGCAACGACTAGGCAGCCGAGACAGGGCGAGGTTGACGGCATCAACTATTTCTTCAAGACTCGTGATCAGTTTCAGGATATGATTGCCCGTGGCGCGCTTCTTGAGCATGCCGAATATGTAGGCAACTATTATGGAACGCCGCGTGATTTTGTCGATAAGACACTAAGCAGCGGCAAGGACGTCATCCTGGAGATCGAGGTTCAAGGCGCACTGAAGGTGAAAGAAAATTTCCCTGAAGCGATCTTTATTTTCTTGTTGCCGCCGTCGCTTGACGAATTGAAACAGCGTATTACCGGTCGGGGTACGGAGACGCAGGATATTATCAATACGCGGATGAATGTCGCCGTGGAAGAGATGAGCTTGCTTCAGCATTACGACTATGCGGTGATGAACGACGAGATCGACGCTGCTTGCGATCGTATTCGCAGTATCGTGATCGCGGAGAATTGCCGCAGAGAACGGTTTATCCCCTATGTGTCGGGACTTAAGACCGCAATTGAGAAAGCTTAAGTGAGGAGAATTAGCCATGTTATATCCGTCGATTGACGAAATGGTCAAGAAGGTTGACAGTAAGTATACGCTAGTCGTAGCTGCTTCCAGAAGAGCGCGCATGCTCCGCAATGGTGATAAGACAGAGCTTGTTAATGCGCGTTCCCACAAATTCGTAGGCGTAGCGCTAGAAGAGATTTACGGCGACATCATCCAGGTCGAAAAGATTCCTACCAAAGAAGATTAATACGATAACTACAAAATGCTTCGGATTAAAGGAGATGCTTTCAATATGAAGCACTCCTTTTTTGATGTATAGGAAAGTAGGTATGTTTGTTTATCTAATCGCCCGTTCAATCTGTTGATGGACAGGTCGAATGCTCTCTCCGGAAAGAGATGATCACATCGCGTTTGAGGTAAAGCGGTTGGAGGTATATACTTCTCATATCCTTGCAGCGCCGCTGCTTGTGAGCTAAACAAGTGGCTAGTTTTTGGCCTGCGATATGGTATGATATGGAGAGAACAATCACGCCAAAGGATGAACTTCATGAGCTCGAGATGTACAGCTTTACTGCTGAAGGACGATGCAGAACGTTAATTCTTGGGAGGGATTAATTTGGAGCAATTACGTTATCCAATCGGACGATATCAATTCGAAGGCATGAATTCCGCGCAGCGGGAGAGATGGATCTCTGAAATCGAAGCTTTGCCAGGTCAGTTGAGAGCAGCGATTGACGGACTAGACGCGGAGCAGCTCGACACGCCTTACCGGACAGGTGGTTGGACAGTTCGTCAAGTGGTGCATCATCTTGCGGATGCAGGGATGAATTGTTTCACTCGCTTCAAGCTCGCTCTAACAGAATCCAACCCAACGATTAAACCGTTTCATGAAGAACGGTGGGCGGAAACATCGGATAGCTTGAAAGCGCCCCCTGAATTAAGCGTAGCAATCATTGACGGCTTATATTCCCGCTGGACGCTGCTCCTGCATGGGATGGAGAAATCGAGCTTCGATAAGGAATTCTATCATCCAGAGCGTGGCATGCAGATAAAGTTATCATATTTTCTCGGATTCGTGGCTTGGCATGGACGGCATCATGTTGCTCAAATTACGAATCTGCGCGAACGGAATGAATGGTAATCCAACTGGGGAAATCATATCGGTTCAAGTTACCGCGCCGAACGTGCGTTTAAGCGCGCGTTCGGCGCTTGGAATAGGAGTGGCATCATGATCAAAGGAAAAACCATTGTACTCGGCATTACGGGAGGCATCGCTGCCTACAAAGCCGCAACATTATGCAGTAAATTAGTACAAGCCGGCGCCATGGTTCATGTCATAATGACGGAATCAGCGACGAAGTTCATTACACCGCTAACGCTGCAGACTTTATCGCGCAATGCAGTACATATCGATACATTCGACGAACGTGATCCAGCTGTCGTCTCTCATATTCAATTGGCCGACCATGCCGATCTGGTCGTTGTTGCACCGGCGACGGCTAACAGCATCGCCAAGCTTGCAGGCGGCTTTGGTGACGACATGTTGACCACAACCCTGCTTGCCGCCACTTGTCCGATCATAATCGCGCCGGCCATGAACGTCCATATGTACGAGCATCCAGCCGTCGTTCATAATATGGAGCTGCTGGCTTCGCGCGGTGTGATGTTCGTAGAGCCTGGAACCGGTCAGCTTGCTTGCGGCTACGTGGCGAAAGGAAGATTGGCGGAGCCAGAGGATATCGTTATGGCGATTCAAACATGGTTTAATAGAGGCAAGACGCTGATCGGCAAGAACGTGCTGGTGACGGCAGGCGGGACCATCGAGCGGCTTGATCCGGTTCGATATTTGACTAATGATTCTTCGGGCAAGATGGGGTTCGCTATAGCGGAGGCCGCCCGATTGATGGGTGCCAATGTGACGGTCGTTGCAGGACGAACGACGGAGCAGCCGCCAGCCGGAGTTCGAGTGATACGCGCAGAGTCAGCTCAGAGTATGCTGGATGCCGTGCTTCCTCTCTATTCGGAGATGGATGTCGTCGTAAAGTCGGCAGCCGTGGCAGACTATCGCCCAGCGATGACTTACGGTCAGAAGATCAAGAAAACGGGTGAAACGTTAGTGCTTGAGCTCGAGCGGACGACCGATATTCTGCAGACGCTCGGGGAGAGTAAGACGCATCAGTTGCTGGTTGGCTTTGCCGCCGAGACGCAGGATGTCGAGCGGTACGCTATGGATAAGCTTCGTCGCAAGCATTGCGATCTGATCGTCGCCAACGATGTCAGCGCCGAAGGTGCCGGATTCAACGTGGATACCAACGCGGTTCACATTTATGGTCCGCAAGGTCTTGTAGAAGCACTGCCACTCATGTCGAAACGGGAGACCGCGGCACGGATCATGGAGGTCATCGCTAGCAGGCTGGCTCCTACTGGCGGGGGTTCCCATTCATGATTGCCAGAGTGATTGTCGACGTGCCGAGCCGCCAGACGGATCGGCCTTTTGATTATTCTGTCCCCTCTGAGATGGAGGAATGGATCGAGGTTGGCAGCCGGGTAGGCGTTCCGTTCGGAGGCAGGGTGCTGCAAGGGTTCGTCATCGCGATTGTGGACGAAGCTGAAGTAGATCGTTCGCGTGTGAAGCCGATCTCCGAGCTGCTGGACGCATTGCCGCCGCTCCTGCCCGATATGATCGAATTGTCGAAATGGCTGAGCGACAAATATTGCTGCTCTTGGACGCAGGCACTGCAAGCGATGATCCCCGCAGCCCTCAAGGGTAAGGAGGAACGACTTGTTGGCTGGTCATTAGATGAGGAGGCTGGAGACGGGCTGCCTGCTGACTTGGTCGAATGGCTGAACAGTGCGTCTGGGCAGGTGCGTCTGGATGCGCTGCTTGGGAAGTTTCCTCAGCACACACGAGTGGTCAAACATGCGCTCCGCAGCGGTTCGCTGGTGCAGCAATCTAGAATCAAGGATCGGTTATCCGTGAAGAAACAACAGATGGTGTTTCTTGCTGCCAGTCCAGAGGTGGCTGCAGCCGCACTCGAAGACATTCCGAAGCGTGCAGGCAAGCAGCGAGACGCGCTGTCCTTTCTAGTGGATCATGGCGGACCAATCGCGATGCAGGAACTTGCAGCAGCGGCAGGTGTAACGCCGGCTAGCGTCAAGGCGCTGGTGGAGAAGGGACTGCTGGAGCTGCGCAATGTCGTGCAGGAACGTGATCCCTATTCCCATCGCGAGTTCGGGAGGACATCCCCGTTGTCGTTAACGGAAGGTCAGCAGGCGGTGTTCGCATCGATTGCAGAAGCGATAAACATTATGCAGCCGCATACGATGCTGTTGCATGGCGTAACGGGGAGTGGCAAGACGGAGGTTTATCTGCAGAGTATCCAGCTGTGCTTGTCCCAGGAGCGTCAAGCGATCGTACTCGTACCAGAGATCTCGTTGACCCCTCAGATGGTGGAGAGGTTCAAGGGACGATTCGGCGATGCGGTAGCCGTCCTTCATAGTCGCTTGTCTAATGGCGAGCGCTTCGACGAATGGCGCAAAATTCGCAGCGGACGGGCGCAGGTTGCCATCGGGGCACGATCTGCGATCTTTGCTCCATTCGAGCGGATCGGGCTGATTATCATTGATGAAGAACATGAGTCTTCTTATAAGCAAGAAGAAAGTCCCAAATACCATGCCAGAGACGTAGCCGTTCGTAGGGCCAAGCAGCACGGGGCTGCTGTTGTATTGGGCTCTGCTACTCCTTCGCTAGAGTCGTATGCAGCTGCGAGCCGAAGCGCTGCACCTCCAGTCAATGGCAAGCATGCAACACCTTCGCTGCTGCCTATGCCGGATCGTGTGGGCGGGCGCCCCTTGCCAGAGGTTGCCGTCGTTGACATGCGCGAGGAGCTTCGAGAAGGCAATCGCTCGATGTTTAGCCGCGCGCTTCACGAGGCTTTGCTGACTCGGCTGGAACGGGGAGAGCAGTCGGTGCTCTTGCTGAATCGTAGAGGTTACTCTACCTTTGTGATGTGCCGATCCTGCGGTTTCACCTCCACTTGTCCGCATTGTGATATTTCGTTAACCTATCATCAGAAGACTCGCGTACTTCGCTGTCACTACTGCGGACATGCCGAAGGTGCTCCCACAGCGTGTCCATCCTGCGAAAGCGAGCATATCCGTTACTTCGGGACAGGGACGCAGCGCGTGGAGGAAGAGCTTGCAAAGCTTTTCCCTGGCATTCGTGTGATCAGGATGGATGTGGACACAACTTCGGAGAAACATGCGCATGAGAAGCTGTTGAAGCAGTTCGGTGATCGAAAAGCGGATGTGCTGCTTGGAACTCAAATGGTGGCGAAAGGACTGGACTTTCCGTATGTTACATTAGTAGGCGTAATTGCGGCAGATACTTCGCTGCATCTGCCTGACTTCCGCGCGGCAGAGCGGACCTTTCAGCTATTGACACAGGTGGCTGGCCGAGCGGGACGACACGAGCTGAGAGGCGAAGTCATCGTTCAAAGTTATGCGCCGGAGCATTATGCGATTACAACGGCTCAACATCACGATTATGCGGCGTTCTTGCATGAAGAGCTTCGCCATCGTTCCGTCATGGGGTATCCGCCGTATTGCCGACTTGTACTGATTACGATGTCGCATGAGCAGCTAGCCTTACTTTCGGCGACGAGCGAAACGTTCGCGCGTGAGCTGCGTGAGCTGGCGGAGCATGAAGGGGTTCTTCTGCCGCTGGGATCGGGGATGCCGCGTGCGCTTGAGGTGCTTGGGCCCGTCGCTTCATCGATTCCGAGAATGAAAGATCGCTACCGTTTTCAATGTGTGATAAAATATCGGGGAAGCATCGACGTATCCGCGCTCATCCGCCGTGCGCTCAAGCCTTTCGAGGAGGCGCCTCCGCAGCGGAGAATTCTATTTAGTGTGGATATAGATCCTCAAGTCATTATTTGAAGTGCGAGGGCGAGGACAAACAGCCCCGAAGCGGTCTGCTTGAACGACCTCTTAAACCGAAACCATAGGATTAGAAAAGGATGGTATAGTCATGGGTATCAGATTAATCGTAAAAGAACCGGATCCGGTGTTGCGCGAAATTGCGCAGGAAGTAACCAAGTTTAACCCTAACCTTAAGAAATTGCTGAAAGATATGGCTGCTACAATGTATGACGCAGAAGGCGTGGGGCTTGCAGCGCCGCAGATCGGCATATCCAAGCGCGTAATCGTTGTGGACGTGGGCGACGATAATGGCCTTGTCGAGATGGTGAATCCAGTCATTGTCGAACAAGAAGGCGAGCAGCTCGGACCGGAAGGCTGCCTCAGCATACCGAATCTGAACGGCGAAGTGCGCCGCGCGGATCGGATCGTCGTGCAGGGACAGAACAGTGATGGCGAGTCGATCACGGTTAACGCATCAGGTTACTTTGCTCGTGCCTTCCAGCATGAGATTGACCACTTGAACGGCATTCTGTTCACGGATCTCGCCGAGAGCGTCTACGATATTTCTGATAGACCGAGAAAAGGCGGCGAATAATCGATGCGTATTATATTTATGGGGACGCCGGACTTCGCCGTCCCTTCTCTGCGTTTGCTGTTCGAGAGCGGTTATGACATCGCAGCTGTTGTAACTCAGCCCGATCGTCCCAAAGGCCGCAAAAAAACATTGACGCCGCCGCCTGTTAAGGAAGCGGCGTTGTCGCTTGGACTTACGGTTATTCAACCGGAACGGATGCGCAGCCTTGAAGCGGTGGAAGCTATTCGCGAATTGAAGCCGGAGCTGATCGTAACGGCTGCTTACGGTCAGATTCTGCCCAAGGCGGTACTGGAGGTTCCACGTCTTGGCTGCATTAACGTGCACGGTTCGTTGTTGCCGAAGTATCGCGGCGGAGCACCTATCCAACGTTCGATTATAAATGGTGAGGCGAGTACCGGCGTAACTATTATGTATATGGCGGAAGGTCTTGATACTGGCGACATGATCAGTGTTGTCGAGCTGCCGATCGGAGATGACGATAATTCCGGCACGATGTTCGAGAAGCTGAGCGTTGCAGGCGCGAAGTTACTCGGTGAAACGCTGCCTTCAATTATCGATGGTACGGCGAAGTCTGTGCCGCAAGACGATTCGGAAGCGACCTACGCCCCGAATCTGACCAGGGAAGACGAACGTATGGATTGGAGCAAATCAGCCAGGGAGCTCTTTAATCAGGTGAGAGGGCTGTCGCCAATGGCAGGCGCGTTCACGTTCTTGAACGGCGAAATATTTAAGGTTCGGTCATGTATCGTGGCGGGCGGCAGGTCCGGTGCTGTAACTACCGGCAATGGAACAACTGGACAAGGAAACGTTGTTTCCCCGGGAACGGTAATCGAAGCGAACGGCGATGGTATTGTTGTGCAAACCGGCGACGGCAGACTGCTGCTCACGGAGATACAGGCCGCAGGCAAACGTGTCATGAGCGCCGCGGAATGGCTGAAAGGTGCAAGGCTTGAGACCGGCACGCTCTTCGGAGTCGAAGGAGGTCCATTATGAGCGGCGGCAGTTCGGGTACAGGCGCAGATCGTAATGGCGGCGGCAAACCACGTACGCATGGCGGCTCTGGACGTCGTCCTGGCGGTCAGTCAACGAAGGGAGCGGGGGGATCGAAGGGGCAAGGCAGAGCAGCGGGGAATCAGCAGCGTGCCGGTGCGACTAACACATCCCGCCGGATCGTAACACCGCGCGAACTGGCGCTGGATATTCTGACGAAGGTGGCGGGCAGCGGGGCGTACAGTAATTTGCAGCTTAACCGCGCCTTGCAAGACGCTGGTCTGTCGAGACCGGATGCCGCGCTTGCTACTGAGCTTGTTTACGGCACGATCGGCAGGCAGGCGACGCTGGATTATTGGCTGGACCGTTATGTAGCCAAGGGAGTCGGGAAGCTTCAGACATGGGTCCACCAGCTGTTGCGTCTTAGTGCATATCAGCTGCTGTATCTGGACCGCATTCCGGCACATGCCGCTGTTAATGAAGCGGTAAGCATTGCCAAGAAACGCGGGCATGCAGGCATATCCGGTATGGTGAACGGCGTGCTTCGCAGCCTGGATCGCAATCGTGCCGAGTTAACGCCGTCTGCGATACAACTTGCCGATCCTATTGCGACGGTCGCGCTTCGTCACTCGTATCCTGAGTGGTTGGTACGCAGGTGGGCCGGCGTATACGGCGTAGAGGGCGCAGAAGCAATCTGCGAAGCGGGCAATCGGCCACCTCATGCGAGCATCCGCGTGAATCCGCTGCAAGGCAATCGCGCGGAACTGCTGGAGCAGCTTCATGAAGTGGGGTTGCGCGCAGAGCCTTCCGCACTAGCGCCAGCTGGTATCGTCATTGAAGCAGGCGGCAATCTGGCCGATATGGATGGCTTCCGGACAGGGCGATGGTCGCTGCAGGACGAAAGCTCCATGCTTGTGGCGGAGGTCGTTCAGCCTAAAGCAGGAATGAAGGTGCTTGATTGCTGTGCGGCGCCGGGCGGCAAGAGCGCCCACATGGCGGAGCTTATGGAGGGCAAGGGTAAAGTGTGGGCCAACGATCTTCATGCACACAAGCGTGATCTTGTCGTGCAGCAGACGGAGCGTCTCAAGCTGCGTAATGTAGAGGCTGTAACAGGTGATGCAGCTACCCTTGCAGAGCGGTTCGCTCAGGGCTCCATGGATGCGGTTCTGTTGGACGCGCCTTGCTCGGGCTTTGGCGTCATTCGGCGCAAGCCGGAGATCAAATGGACGAAGACGGAAGGCGACATCGCCGAGATCGGCGCTGTGCAGCGCAAGCTGCTGGATTCGGTCTGCGAATTAGTGAAGCCAGGCGGAGCGCTTGTGTACAGCACATGTACAATTGAGCGAGAAGAGAATGAACGTCAGATCGAGTCATTCTTGCAAGCTCATCCCGAATTCGTATTGGATGCAGAATGGTCTCCTGCGCTGCTCAAGACACTGCGCGAAGCGAATGTGATCGATGACAGCTTTGACGGGCAATTGCAATTGCTTCCGCAGCACTTTGGCAGCGACGGCTTCTACATCGCTCGGATGAAAAGGCTCATATAAGTGCCTGTTATGGCTTGACATGGGCGTTTGTGGTAAAATGAATCGACGACGGCTGAGGAAACGCCTGGGACCAATGTTCCCGGCGGCCATGCCGTCTACTTTGCAGATACAGGTGTGATGAAGATGAAACCATTTATTTATGACTATACGCTCGATCAATTAAAGGATTGGATGAAAGAGAACGGCGAGCCTGCATTCCGCGGCGACCAGCTGTTCGACTGGATTTATGTCAAACGTGTCAAGAGCTTTGAGGACATGTCCAATCTGCCCAAGCCTCTTCGCGACAAGCTGGACGACCAGTTCCAGTTCGTCACGCTGACGGAGATTACGAAGTTCGAGTCGAAGGACGGCACTGTGAAATTCCTGTTCGGTCTACATGACGCACATGCGATCGAAACGGTTATCATGCGCCATAACTACGGCAATAGCGTCTGCGTCACGACGCAGGTCGGCTGCCGGATCGGCTGTACGTTCTGCGCATCCACCCTTGGTGGATTGAAACGGAATCTGACTGCTGGCGAGATCGTAGCCCAAGTCGTGACTGCCCAGCAGATGCTGGACGCATCCGGCGAACGTGTCTCGAGTATCGTGATCATGGGCTCCGGCGAGCCTTTCGAGAACTATGATGAAACGATGACATTCCTGCGTCTCATGATTCACGAGAAAGGACTTAACATCGGCCAGCGTCATATCACGGTATCGACCAGCGGCATCGTGCCGAGCATGTACAAGTTCGCGGATGAGAACACACAGATCAATCTTGCGCTCTCCATCCATGCTCCTAACGACAAGCTCCGCTCGAAGCTGATGCCGGTTAACCGCCGCTTCCCATTCGAAGACGTGATGGAAGCTTGCCGATATTATATCGCGAAGACCGGTCGACGCATTACATTCGAATATGCTTTGATCGGTGGTGTTAACGACCAAGCGGAGCATGCTCAAGAGCTGGCGGATGTTCTGAAGGATTTGCTTTGCCACGTCAATCTAATCCCGGTCAATCATGTGCCTGAGCGCAACTACGTTCGTACCCCTCGCGAAGATATTTTTGAATTCCAGCGTATACTGGACAAGAATGGTATCAACGTAACGATCAGACGGGAGCAAGGACATGACATTGCGGCCGCATGCGGTCAGCTTCGAGCCAAACATATGGAGTCTACGACGAGGTGATAAGTGTTGTTAACGGCAACCTTAAGCAATATCGGACGAGTTCGTCAGGTTAACGAAGATCAGTGCTGGGTAGGCTCGCTCGGCGGCGGTGCGTCCATTGCCGTCGTAGCGGACGGCATGGGTGGCCATCAAGCAGGTGATGTTGCCAGCCAAACGGCAGTCGATACGTTCCGCGGCACCTTCGAGCAGCTCGCTGAGAAGCAGTCGTTCTCGGAGCAGGAAGGGAAGATGCTGATCAGACAAGCGATCGCCGAGGCGAACGAGGCAATCTATGCGATGGCATCTCGCAACGATCGTTATCATAATATGGGAACGACGGTTGTTGCGGCTCTTATGCTTCCGGGGACGGCAGTCATCGGACATGTTGGCGACAGCCGCGCCTATCGCATTGGAGACGGCGGTATTCAGCAGCTCACGTTGGATCATTCACTCGTCAACGAGCTTGTAAGATCGGGCCAGCTCAGCGCAGAGGAAGCAGCTACTCATCCCCGTCGCAATGTATTGACCCGCGCAATCGGTACGGATCCAGAGGTCGAAATCGATGTACAGTCGATCGAGTGGCGTCCAGAGGATGTATTGTTATTGTGCAGCGACGGCTTGACGAACATGGTCAGCGACGGAAGAATCGCCAAGGTGGTTGCCGACGCTACGCTGGCGATCGAAGACAAAGCGGATCATCTCATTCAGCTGGCGCTTGACGGCGGAGGCGACGACAACATTACTGTTGTGCTTCTGCAAGATCAGCACGGTGGCGAAGCGGGAGGAACAAGCACATGATCGGACATGATTTGGCAGGGCGATACGAAATTTTGACCCGCGTTGGCGGAGGCGGTATGGCGCTTGTATACAAGGCGCATGACGTACTGCTGAACCGCAAGGTCGCGGTGAAGGTGCTTCGTCAGCAATTTGTAGGCGACGAGGAGTTTATCCGCAGGTTCCGCCGCGAGGCGCAGTCTGCTGCAGCATTGTCTCACCCCAATGTGGTTAGTATCTACGATGTGGGACAAGAAGACGATATCCATTACATCGTGATGGAGTATGTGGAAGGCAGCAACCTCAACGAAATTATCCAAGAAAGGGCTCCGCTGCAGAACGAGGAATCGGTCCGTATTGCGGTCCAGATCTGTGATGCACTGGATCACGCTCATCAGAATCACATTATTCATAGAGATATTAAGCCTCATAACATACTTATCGGCAACAACGGCAGAGTGAAAGTGACGGACTTTGGAATTGCCAGAGCGGTCACATCATCGACGATTACACAGACGGGCTCTGTCATTGGTTCCGTCCATTATTTCTCGCCAGAACATGCCAAGGGCATTAACACCGGAGAGAAATCAGATCTATACTCCCTCGGCATAGTATTGTATCAAATGCTTACAGGGAAGCTGCCGTTTCTCGGCGAAAGTCCGATCAGCGTTGCCCTTAAGCATCTACAGGAGCCGTTCGAGGAGCCTCGGGTTGTTAATCCGCATATCCCGCAGAGCGTGGAGAACGTCATCCTGAAATCCATGCGCAAAAATCCTGCGGAGCGTTACAATTCGGCGCATGACATGCTGCTTGATCTGGATACTTGTCTTCGCCCCGAACGGTTGAATGAGCCGCGTATCTCATTTACGGCCAATCACGATTTGGACGAAACAAGGGTGATGCCGGCCATCCGCGGAAGTGTTGCTCCGATAACCTCGGAGGGCTCTCCCCGCAAGGAGGCCAAAGCAACCGTCAGTGATACAACAAGCGTGAACTGGCAAGAGGAAGAGAACAAGCCGAAAGGCTGGAAGAAGCCGCTTCTTGTGGTTGGCATCACGTTATTGTTGTTAGCCTTGCTGCTGTTAGGCTTCCGGTGGATACTGAATCAGTTGGATCCAGGCGAGGTCAACGTCCCCTATGTGATAGGGATGACCGAGGACGAGGCTAGGGCGAAGCTGACTGAGGCTGGACTGAGAGTTACCGATCCTGTTACTAGGGAATTCCAGAAGGATATTCCGAAGGGTGAGGTGTTCGACCAGTCGAAGAGTAATATCAGAGTCAAGAAAAACGCCTTTATCGAACTATCCGTCAGCGACGGACCCGAGATGAAGGAGCTGAAGTCTTACGTCGGTAGGAAGCTTCAAGAGGCGAAGGAAGAGCTCTTGGCACTAGGTATTGCCGAGGATCGGATCCATGTCACAGAAGAGCACAGCGAGGAAGAAGCCGGTACGATATTGGAGCAAACGCCTGACGATGGCGAGATGCTTGATCCGGAATCTGCTGAGGTGTCGTTTGTCGTCAGCATGGGCCGGGAGACGGTTCCGATGGAGGATCTTACGGACTGGAGACTGAAGGACGCCAGAAACTGGCTGAAGTCGAAAGAACTTGTATTTGAAGAGGACAGCATCATCTGGGAAGCTAGCTACTTGCACGAAAAGGATCATGTCATAGGCGTACAAGATTACCAGGTTGGAGATGCGGTGCCTAAGGGCTCCGCCGTCATTCTTAAAGTAAGCTCCGGACCGCCTGCCGATTCCAAAACATATCAATTCAATATTCGCATTTCGCCGGCGCAAGCGGGCAAATCAAGCGAAGTGAAAATTGTTTATTCCGATGCAACGGGCGAAAATATCGAAGGAGTCAAACGCACGATTGACAGCACTGTCGATATACCTGTCACGGTTATACTTGCGCCGGACACGGTCGCTCGTGTGACGGTCTTCCGGGACAACGAGCTTAAGGACACGCAGGAAATCCGGTACGATCAGATTGGCACGGGCAACGATTCGCCGAATTTGACCATTCCTGGCGCTGGCGATACAGAGCAGCCGGTTGGTGAAGGTGAAGGAGAGAATCAGCCCGCGCAAGGAGAGGTAGACAATAGCGATGGCGAAGACGGGACAGAAGGCGAAGAAGAAGCAGGCGGATGACAATACGGAACTGGTGAGCAACGAAGCTCGTAATGGCCGCATTGTAAAGGCGCTTAGCGGCTACTATTATGTGCAGGACGACCAGCAACCGTTAGGTGAGACCGTTCAATGCAGGGCGCGTGGCGTATTCAAGAAGCGGGGGCTCACCCCGCTTGTCGGGGATCAGGTCGCTTATGTCTTGACTGAGAACGGGGAAGGCACCGTAACGGAGCTTCGCGAGAGGTTCTCCGAGCTCATACGGCCGCCTGTAGCCAACATCGACCTTGCCATTCTGGTGTTCTCCGTTACGGAGCCTGTGCTTAATCTACAGCTTCTGGACAAATTTTTGGTGCATATCGAGCATGCAGGGATTCCGGCGGTATTGTGCCTGAGTAAACGCGATCTTGAGGTTGAAGGGGATATGACGGAGGAGGCTGCGGAAGCAGCCTCCTCCGTACAGCGTATCTATAAGAAGCTTGGCTACGAAGTATACGGGACAAGCTCCCGTAAGCAATCGGGCACCCGGGAGCTGCGCGAACGTCTTCAAGGGCATCTATCTGTATTCGCAGGTCAATCCGGCGTTGGCAAGTCGTCGTTGCTTAATGCCATCGTCCCGGGACTTACCTTGACGACCAACGAGATCAGTAATCGACTTGGACGAGGCAAACATACGACCAGGCATGTGGAGCTTGTGGATATAGGAGGCGCATACGTTGCAGATACGCCTGGCTTCAGTCAGCTGGACTTCGGCGAATTAGGCGTTGAGGACTTAAGCTACTGTTTCGTGGAGATGAGGGAGCTGTCGCCGTCTTGCAAATTCAGAGGCTGCACGCATGTTCACGAACCAGGCTGCGCGGTTATCTCCGCGCTGGAGGCGGGCGACATCGAACGCAGCCGATATCAACATTATTTGCTTTTCCTGGAGGAAATGAAAGATATTAAACGGAGGTACTGACTATCATGACGATTATCGCTCCTTCCATACTATCGGCGAATTTCGCCACGCTCGGGGCAGAGATCGCGGCAGCAGAAGCAGCAGGCGGAGACTGGATCCACATCGATGTCATGGACGGGCATTTCGTGCCGAACTTGACGTTCGGTCCACCTGTCATCGCTGCGGTTCGATCCGCAACCAAGCTTCCGTTCGATGTTCATCTGATGATCGAACGCCCTGAGCTGTCTCTTGCCGATTACATCGCAGCCGGAGCCGACCGGATTACGGTTCATGCAGAAGCCTGCACGCATCTGCACCGTACCATCCACTATATTAAGGAAAAGGGTTTGCCAGCCGGTGTGGCGCTTAACCCTGCGACTCCGGTATCCGTCCTGGAGCCGATTATTCATGATTTGGATCTTGTGCTTATCATGACGGTTAACCCAGGCTTTGGCGGGCAGTCGTTTATCCCTTATTCGTTAGTCAAGCTGCGTCAAGTCCAGACGATGTTGAACGATCGTGGCTTGGATCACGTGCATGTGCAAGTCGACGGGGGAATCAATGCCGAGACAGCACCGCTCGTTCGCGAAGCGGGCGCGAATGTTCTCGTTGCAGGCAATGCCGTGTTTGCCCAGCAAGACCGCGCAGCCGCTATCGCGGCGCTGCGTTAGGGGGAGACCCATGAGAGATTCCGTTCGTACAAGCTTCTGGGTCATTTTATATGCCGTTTTGGCAGGTATCTCATTAGCTTTGTTTGCACATATCGGCGATTTCATCAAGTATGTGTTTTCTTTGCTCGCCATTTATATCGGCATTCGGTTTTTCCGGCGGTTCGAAACCATTGGCTTGCGTGTCACATTTATCGTGCTTGCTATCGTATTCTATTTTTTGGCGGCGATTTGTTTCGCGGTGTACACATATATTCAGGACAATCCGCTTCCGGCTTGACGTCGGAGTGAAATCAGAGAGCTGTCATCGGCGCAACCCGGTGGCGGCTCTTCTTTTGTCCCTGTTATACACGCTTACATTGGAATAGGACGTTAATCCTTCGCATAGGATGGAACATGAGCGCGGGAAAGGTCACGGATTAATTTCATGAGCGTGTCTGAGGGAGGGATGAGGCATGAAGTTTTATACAATTAAACTGCCGAAATTTCTGGGCGGATTTGTCAAAGCGATTTTGAATACGTTCCAAAAAAGCTAGTGCCGAAGCAGCGCGCTACCGTGCCCCGGCAGCCATGAAACAGGGGAAAATGATCGCTGGAATAATAACATGTCCGTCTAGCGGCGGGATGACGTTGTCTTGCGGAAATGAAGAAAAAAAGCACCTGAGCGCTCAGGTGCTTTTGGTTATGGCATTAGCCATGATTATACGCGAGTAACTTTACCGGATTTCAGCGCACGTGCGCTGACATAAACACGTTTAGGTTTGCCGTCAACAAGGATGCGAACCTTTTGCACGTTTACGCCCCAAGAACGACGTGTTTTGTTATTGGCGTGGGAAACGTTGTTGCCTTGACGCGGCGACTTGCCAGTTAGATAACATTTGCGGGACATGACTACACCTCCTTAACGTTTTGCCAGGGCAAAACCGACTTCGAAAACTCACACCACGTTCAATATGACATGAGCCATACACCGGCCGATCGAGAACAAGTTCCGTTCAACCTTTACGTACTACATACATATGGTCATTAAACACACTTGAATATCGTATCACAAACTCCCAATTGGTTCAAGCCAATTCTACGACTGTTTGAGCTAAATTGTTGAACAGACTTCAATATCATGTTTATTTATAGTACAATGATATATAGTCCATAATAGATACAGTCAGGAGTGAATATCCATGTCATTGCAACTAAGCACCGAACTGGGCTCCATTCATGTTACCGATCATTGCATTGCCGTACTAGCTGGCTCGGCAGCTTTGGATTGTTATGGACTTGTAGGGATGGCTTCCCGCAAAGGCTTGAAGGATGGCATTGCGGAACTGCTTGGCCGTGAGAATATGTCACGCGGCGTGGAAGTGAGACGGCAGAACGACGGGCTGCATATCGACCTCCATATAATCGTAAGCTACGGAACCAAAATTTCCGAAGTGGCACATAACATTCAGTCCAAGGTGAAATACGTGCTGAATAACGTCATTGGCTTACAAGTGAATGAAGTCCATATATTTGTACAAGACGTAAGGGTATCCAGGTAGCGGGAAGGGGAATTTTCATTGGGTAAGCGCTCTATTAACGGATCGGATTTTGCCGGCATGGCATTGCTCGGTGCGGAGCTATTGCAACAAAACGCGGAACGCGTAAATGCATTAAATGTATTTCCGGTGCCTGACGGTGATACCGGCACGAATATGAATTTGACGATGAGCTCTGGAGTTAGAGAATTGCGGGCCAGACCGTCCGAACATATTGGGAAAGCGGCGGAGGCATTGTCGAAGGGGCTGTTGATGGGCGCTCGCGGCAACTCCGGCGTTATCCTGTCCCAGCTATTCCGGGGCATCTCGAAATCGCTTGCAACTTTCGAGGAAGCGACAGCAGCAGATCTTGCGGCCGCTCTCCAGCATGGCGTGGATCTCGCTTACAAAGCCGTAGTGAAGCCTGTCGAAGGCACGATTCTGACGGTAGCCAGGGAAGCGGCCAAACATGCCGTACAATACGCAAGACGTAATACCGAAGTAACGGATCTTATCGAAGAGCTTCATCGTAAGGCGTACGAAGCACTTCAGCGTACACCGGATCAACTGCCTGTGCTTAAACAGGTAGGTGTAGTCGATTCCGGAGGTCAAGGTCTTGTTTATATCTATGAAGGTTTTGTCCGTTATTTGGCCGAGCTGGAGACAGGACACGAATCCGACTCCTTGTACCTAGCTACAGAATCTGCTATGCCGGATGCCGTGACGGTGGCTGCTGTGAAGCCGCTTGAGAGAAAGGCGGAGCCTAATTCCGCGCAGGCGCGTCTAGCAACTGAGGACATCGAGTTTTTGTATGACATGGAATTTTTTATCAATCGTTCCCATGCTGGGAAATCAGCGATGTTTTTTGATGAATCCGCTTACAAGAAGGAGCTGGAGAAGGACGGTGATTCCATTCTCGTAATCGTCGACGATGATATCATCAAAGTGCATGTTCATTCGCGTCGACCAGGCGACGTCTTTAATTACTCGCTCCCATACGGGGAGCTTACCGATATTCATATTCTTAACATGCGGGAGCAGCATCGCGACCTCGTCGAACACGATGCGGCTATCGATAGCTCGGCGGACTTCTCGAACGCCAATATTCTATCGGGACAAGCGGCCAGCGAAGTGGCGCCTGTGCAGATGTTCGAACGCGCTCCTTATGGCATTATAGCTGTGGCTATGGGGGACGGCATCTCGGATATATTCCTTGCAAGTGACGTCGACACGGTATTGTCGGGCGGTCAAACGATGAACCCGAGCACGGAGGATTTCCTCAAGGCGATTGACGCGCTCGCAGCGGATCATATATTCTTGCTTCCGAACAACGGCAACATTATACTCGCTGCAGAACAGGCGGCTGAGCTGTCCGAAAGCAATGTGACGGTCATCCCGACACGCACGATCCCTCAAGGTCTTGCTGCGGTGCTGGCATTCAAGGAAGATGAGTCGCCCGAACGCAACCGAGATTGGATGAATGGCGCTGCGGAGGGAGTCGTTTCCGGGCAAGTCACGAATTCGGTTCGCGACACTTCTATTGACGGCGTGGATATCAAGGAAGGCGATTTCATCGGCATCAAAGAAAAGGCGATCGTTGTCTCTGATCGTGATCTGCTATCCGCATGCCAGCAATTGCTGACCAACATGCTGACTAACGGCGGCGATCTGCTGACAGTGATTGCAGGCTCTGAAGCCGACGCCGAGTTGACCGCAACGCTCTGCGAGTGGGTGGAAGGCGAATATCCCGAGCTGGAGATTGAGGTACAGCGAGGCGGACAACCGCTCTATCCGTACTTATTCGCTGTCGAATAGTTGTTCCTATAAGGAGATGGAGGGGTTGTCATGGGGAATATTAGGATTGTGACCGACAGTACGGCCGATATATCCGCGGAGCTGAGAGAGAAGCTCGGAATTACGATGGTACCGCTTAAGGTACTGTTCGGCGAAGAAACCTATGTGGATGCCGTGACGATCACTGCGGATCAATTCTACGAAAAGCTAAAGTCTGTATCTACACTTCCGACAACTTCCCAGCCTTCGCCGCTTGAGTTCTCGGAAGCTTACGAACGTTTGCTGCAGGAGGATCCGGACTGTGCCATTATCTCGATCCATTTGGCGGCATGCCTAAGCGGTACGTATCAATCGGCAACGATCGCTCAATCGATGCTGGAGCAAGAGGCGGATATTACAGTCGTTAATTCTAGATCCGCTTCTTACGGCATTGGTACTCTAGCGGTACGCGCGGCCGAGATGGCGTCAGCCGGTCATAGCAAGGAGGAGATTCTTGCAGAGATCGAGCGGCTTCGCGAAGATACGACGATCTACTTCCTGGTGGACAGCCTGGAGCATCTGCAGAAGGGTGGTCGTATCGGCCGTGCCTCAGCTCTAATTGGATCGATTCTGAACATCAAGCCGATTCTGTCGCTGGATGCAGACGGTAGCGTACATGCGGTGGACAAGGTGCGTGGCACGAAGAAGGCCATGAGTCGTATTAGCGAGATGCTCAAGGGCGGCTACGGCTCGGATCCCGTGTCGCTTACGATCTTTAAGACTGACGACGATGCAGCTGCAGAAGAGCTTGGCGAACGAGTAAAGGCTGATCTGAATGTACAACAAGTCAGCTACACTACGATTGGTCCCGTAATCGGCGCGCATGCGGGTCCCGGAACGTCAGCCGTACTCATTCATAGGGTGTGAGTTCAAGCATGATAAAGATAGACGAAATTTCAGTAAGACAGCTCAAAGGCGTGAGCGCTCTCAAAGAGGGGGAGCTTCACGCCTTTGGCATACATACGATCTCTGATCTGCTGAATTATTTTCCATTCCGTTACGAGGATTATCGCGTGCGTGAACTAGGGGATATCAAGAGCGGGGAGAAAGCAACCATCTTGGGTATCGTGAGAGGTATTCCGATGCTGCAGCGCTACGGCCGCACGAAATCCAGATTAACCTGCAAGATTGAAGCCGGCGGGCTGCTCCTTACAGCCGTTTGGTTCAATCGCACGTACTTGCAAGATCAGCTGCGGGTGGGCCGAGAGATCATGTTAACGGGCAAGTGGGAACAACATCGCCTTCAAATGACGGTAGCGGATTCAGAGTTTCCCGATTCTGCCAAGGCATCGAAAACCGATTCTCTTCAACCCGTCTACCATGTTGGCGGCAATATTACACAAGCGTGGATCCGCAAGGCGATTGGTACCGCCCTTACGCAATATGGCCCGCTCATTGAGGAGGTGCTGCCTTACGAGCTCGTCGAGCGTTACGAGCTGATGCCCCGCTCAGAAGCCGTTGAGCGCATCCATCTGCCCGGTGATCCCAAGCAGGGGTTAGCTGCGCGTCACCGCATGGTTTACGAGGAGCTGTTCCTGTTCCAACTCAAGCTGCAAGCCTATCGAAACTTGAATCAAGGACGCGCAGACGGTGTCGCTCAGCCGATCGGCAGTGATACGATCCGCGATTTTGCGGCGACGCTGCCCTTCTCCTTAACGGATGCGCAGAAAAAGGTAGTCAACGAAATTTTGACGGACATGCGGCGTCCTTATGCGATGAACCGGCTGCTGCAAGGCGATGTAGGTTCGGGCAAAACAGTCGTTGCGGCAATAGCCCTTTATGGTTCAGTGCGAGTAGGGCATCAAGGCGCTCTCATGGTACCCACCGAAATATTGGCGGAGCAACACGCTAAGTCGCTAGCACGATTGTACGAGGGAACGGGGATTCAGGTAGGACTGCTTACCGGAAGTCTGACGGAGCGGAAACGGAGAGACTTGCTTGCAGGCTTGCAGATGGGGCTGATCGACGTTGTTGTCGGCACGCACGCACTGATTCAGGATGATGTGTTTTTCCGCAGCCTCGCGCTTGTCGTGACGGATGAACAGCATCGATTCGGGGTGAATCAGCGGATGGTGCTTCGTCGCAAAGGGATCGATCCCGATGTGCTGACGATGACCGCGACGCCGATTCCGAGAACGCTCGCCATTACAGCATTCGGGGATATGGATGTCTCCACAATTAAGGAGATGCCGAAGGGACGCAAGCCGATCAAGACCTATTGGGTCAAACACGACGCATTCGACCGCGTAATTGGTTTCATCCGTAAGGAAGTAGCTGCCGGGCGACAGGCTTATGTCATCTGTCCGCTCATCGAAGAGTCCGAGAAGCTTGACGTACAGAACGCGATTGATACGTATATGCAGATTCAGCAGTCATGTCCGGATTTGACGATCGGCCTGCTGCATGGGAGATTGTCCGCTGCCGACAAAGACGATGCAATGGCACGTTTCGCCGCGAATGAAAGTCAGGTGTTGGTCGCGACGACGGTCGTTGAGGTTGGCGTCGATGTGCCGAACGCGACACTTATCGTTATTATGGACGCTGAGCGGTTCGGCTTGTCACAGCTTCATCAGCTGCGCGGCCGCGTTGGGCGAGGGGAGCACCAGTCTCACTGCATTCTGATCGCAGATCCCAAGTCCGAGACGGGCCGAGAGCGGATGAAGGTCATGACGGAGACTACCGATGGATTTGAGGTGGCAAGGCGCGACTTGGAGCTGCGCGGACCCGGCGACTTCTTCGGGACAAAGCAAAGCGGTGTGCCGGAATTCAGAATCGCCGATATGGTGAGCGATTATGAGACGTTAGAGCAAGCTCGTGAGGATGCCGGAGAGCTGACGGGCCGGGAAGATTTCTGGACGAACGAATCGTTTGCGCGGTTATGGAGTATTTTGCGGCGGGAAGGATTATTTCAGGGCGAGCAGCTGGACTAGGCAATAATTCGCTTCTTTCGGCATATAGTTAAGCGATTAGATTGGATTGCCGAATGGAGGTGCCTGCCGCTGTGAGTTACCAGAATTACGGCATTCGGCCGCAACTGGTTGAACGCGTGAAGCTCAAGCTGAAAAACCCCGTCGTGAAGGACAAGATACGGCAGTTGCTCGGACCTGTGACCAAATATGATCTGCAGGATCGGGTGAAGGTGCGCAAGCTGGTGAAGGCTGCTGCCGTTGTCCTGCAAGAGAAGCTGACTGATGTACAAGAGGAGCAGATCGTCGCGTTTATTCTTGCGCAGAAGATCGATCCGAACAACACCTTCCATTTGCTGAAGCTGTGGGGGATGTTTCGCTGACCGTATGGTCGGCGTTTTTTTTTGAGCATTTACCACAAAGGGATTTGCCCCTCGACTCGGCCTTGTACGATAAGCGACGGATCGTCATTACGCACGTTGCCGACTGCCGCGCCTACCGGATAGGCTTCGAGCTCGTGCTCCGGGTAAGGAACGAATAACGAGCGGAGCTGCTTGACATCCTGCACGCCGCGATCAAGCCACAGTGCTTCGTCACTGGGCTTAAGGATAACAGGCATACGATCATGGATGGGAGCGACGAGGCTGTTCGGCTCCGTTGTGAGAATGGTGCAGCTGCTCAGCTTCTCTCCGTCCGGAGACAGCCATGTTTCGTATAGTCCTGCCATGCTGAACACGGAGCGATCCCGCTTGACGATGCGCATGGGCTGCTTGTGCTTGCCGCCTTCCTCCTTCTTCCATTCGTAGAAGCCGTCGGCAGGGATGAGGCAGCGCTTCCGCTTGATCGGCTCGCGAAACGCGGGCTTGCTTGCGGCAGTCTCGGCGCGTGCGTTGATCATCATGAAGCCGATTTTGGGATCATCCGCCCATGGCGGCACGAGTCCCCACTTGAGCTCGCCTAGCCGATTGCGCTTGCCGTCGTGGATGACCGCAAAGACCAACTGACCGGGCGCCACGTTATATTTGGGACGATGGAAGGGGACAGTCGTCTCGTCGATCATATAACGAGCCATCAGCTCCTCAAGCGTGATTGTTATGGTATATCTTCCGCACATGGGATGGTGGACCTCCAGTCTATCGAAAGGAATTATTGGTTCTATTATACGACTGTTGCCTGGTAACGCGAAAGCTGAGGTTATACGGTTGTCTCCCCAGGATGTATGGGACGGTATGAGCAGGTTAAGCAACGTGGATACTGATCGTATAGGGGGTGTTCATCGTGAGCGGAGGAAACAAAAACCATTCAGTAGGGAAGGGCATTCGGGGATGGGTGGCTCATCTTATCGCCTTGCCTGGCGCGGCCTTCTCCTACGCGGTTGGCAAATGGCGGGCGATGCAGGCCTCCCAATACATGATCAGCGAGGCGGAGCCCATCCTTTTGTCGCCGGTTTCAACAACGAAGCTTGTATCGGCATGGGCCAAGGGGGTTCCGTTGTTGGGCGTGAATAAACCGCCAGCGGCATGGTCGCCGGATGAGACGATGCTGATTACTCGGATACGAGCGGAGACTGCCGAGTATGGACGCAACAATGTCACGCGGACAGAAGCTTACCGAAACGTATACTTCCGTACACCGGAGCTGCACTGGGCGCTGCTGGCGCACATGGTGTCACGTAACGGCGGCTGGAACATGACGGATCTGCAAGGAGAGTGGCTGCCGCATCTGCTTAGCGAGCGTCAGCGCAAGGATGTGTTCTTGCTGCTGGAGCGGGCGAATGTATTGATCTTCTGTGATGCCTACCCACAGCTGCTTCTATACGAGTGGAGCCGCCGCCTTGGAAGGAGTTTGTTCCACTTGCTCCCGGCTTTTGGCGTCTCGTCGTTTATGGAGCCCGTCTGGCGCCAATTCTGGAAGGAAGGAGATTCAGCCTTGTTGTCTACGGCGCTTATCGTGAACGAACAGCATTACATTGACGCTCGTGTTGCACATCATCCCTATTATGAGGAGCATGTGCTGCATACGATGTTTTTTGGTTTGCAGTCGTTGCTCCAGATGAACGCCATCCTATTTCCATACCGCTGCGAGATGGTGGAGAAGGGGGAGGATTTGCAGCTTGCGGGCTTGATTCTGGAGCGGTTTCAGGACCTCGGCGAGCGCATTGAATTCGGCAAACGTTTGTACGCCATGCTCTTTGGTATACCTCGCGTGCTTGACGGTGTCCGCAGCTTCGCCGCCGCCATCAAGCATACTGGCTCGCGGGCAGATTATGCGCCAGGTCTCTTCCAGCCGATCCGTCACCAATCGCCCGAACGCTTCTACTCCGAGAAGCTGTTAGGGGGCAAGCTGAAGCCAGGCGCGACGCCGCTGTACAGCCCGCCGCTGCATGCCGCGTGGGCTGATCTGTTGCCGGAGCCCTCTGAGCCAGGCGATTGGTTCGAAGGAGCGGAGCAAGTTGCCAGATACTTTCGCGAATTGCCGTTTCCGCCGAACTTCGAGATTACGAACGAATACGGATTGATGCTGAACAAGCTGGAGCTTGCCGTGCTTGCAGCGCAACGAGGCGGGGATTACTTCTAGGGCGTAATATTGTCCGGCTATGCGGGCCCCTACCTTGGCGTTGGCATCATCGATGCGCAGCTTCGTTTGTTACTTCCTGCGATTCAACAGGTCCTGCTTCGCCGTACAGCTTATGGAGATGGCGCACATGCTGGGTGCCCCAGCTGTTTATAGCTTCCAGCAACGGCGTCATGCCGACTCCATACTCGGTAATGGAGTATTCTACTTTCGGCGGAACTTGCTGATAGACCTTGCGATGAACAATGTCGTGATACTCCAGTTCTCGGAGCTGGGAGGTCAGCATTTTTTTGGTAATATCGGGCAGCGCTCTCTGCAATTCACTAAAGCGCATTGTGCCGTTGGTGAACAATTGGAACAGAATAACGGGCTTCCACTTCCCGACTAATATATCTAATGCGGTTTCGACTTTACAATTATCAGACATTACGAATCCCCCCGTTAGGTGAAAAAAATGAGTATTTATACATGGTTTCCTAAAAGATACTTGGTATAAAACTTGTGCCTACTTCCCCAAAGTACTCCTTGCTATTAGTATAGCTTTATTAGGCATTACTCACAAGGAGGCTTCAACTAATGAATATTGCGTTATGGATCGTGCAAGGTATTCTGGGCATTATGTTCTTGATGGCCGGTATGATGAAGACTTTTCAACATGACAAAGCCGCGGCTACGCTCCCATGGGTCAAACAGTACTCCAAGAGCTTCGTGCGGTTTATCGGTATATCGGAGCTGCTGGCAGGGGTTGGACTTATCTTGCCGTATGCGCTGGATATCGCTCCTGTACTGACGCCGATCGTCGCTCTCGGAATCGGAGTCATTATGCTGCTGGCCGCGGTGTTTCACGCGAAGCGCAAGGAATATTCGGGTATCCTCATGAACATTGTGCTGCTGGCGCTATCGCTATTCGTCGCCATCGGCCGCTTCTAACGGGCATATCAAAGGACCTCAGTCTCTACGATTGTAACGTGGAGTCTGAGGTCCTTTTTCTACGTGCGTGCCGTTACTCAGCGAGCAGGGATGCACCCTCGATGTCGCTGATGGGGAACCATTCGCCATCGACCATGAATCGCCGTTTCAACGAGTCGACCCGGTCGACGATTCCGATGACGGTGAGCAGCTCCTCCGGGTGATACAGCCTGACGGTGATGGGCTGCCGATGCTGCAGGGAGTCGGATACGGTGCGGGATACATGCTCCCACTCCTGATCGTCGAGCTGGACGCGTTCGCGGCGTTGTGCGGCGGCCGACCATTCGTTGATCGCATACTTGTGCTCCGGGAGCATCATGCGGCTGGATTCCCATAATCCGTTGCCCTCAAGCTTCTTCCTCATTTGTAGTGACCTCCTATCTTCTTGGAGCGATCCAGCGCCTGACCGACGTTTTTCGTCAGCGATACCGCTCGCAGGATACTGGCATCTCCGTACTTCTCTTTGATTGCGTCGGTGGCGCGCTCCAGCGCCATCCACTTCTCCCGTCCCTCGTCGAACAAGGATAACTGGTAGTCGTCGCTGCTCGGCAGCAGCTGCGACAAGCTTACCCCTACCTTGCGGACTGGCATGCCATCCCAGTGTTGACGAAGCAAACGCATGGCAGAGCGATAGACTTCGTTGGTGACGTTGGTCGGATCCTCCATCTTCATCTGACGGTTAAAGCCGGTCGGTCGATCGTAGTCCGCTCCCATACAGCCTACCGACACGACGTGACCCATAAAGCCTTTGCCGCGGCAGCGCTGGCAGACGAGCTCTGTCAGCTCGAGCAGTACAGTGGCAATCTCCTCGATCGCGCCATAATCGCGTGGCAGTGTCATCATATGACCGACGGATTGCGGGGCGATGCCGTGGGTGCCCGGCTTGACAGGGCTGTCGTCGATCCCATTCGCAATGCGCGAGTATAGCTCGGCGTTGATGTCGGAATTGCGGCCGAACTTGCGGCGCATCAGCGTCTTGAGCTTGTCGAGCGGCGTTGCGGCGAGCTGCCCGATCGTCTCAAGACCCATGGCGTTGAAGTGCCGCGTCATGCGGCTGCCGACCATAAACATGTTCGAGATCGGCAGCGTCCAGAGCGTCTCCGCGATGTTGGCATCGTTTAGGGTGAACACGCCGTTCTTATTCTTTTTGGCGTAGTTGTCGCAGGCCGTCTTGGCCAGCACTTTGCTCGGTCCGATGCCGAACCGTGTGTAGATGCCTGTCTCCGCCTGGATGCGCGTCTGGATGAGGGAGGCAAGCTCCTGAGGTGAGCCGTATAGATGGAGGGATCCGGTTACGTCCAGGAATTGTTCGTCGATCGAATAGGGCTCCACGAGATCGGTATACGCTTCGTAGATGCGGGTAATCATGAGCGACACGTCGATATAAAGCTGCATGCGCGGCTTGATAATGACGAGGTCCGGACACTTGGCCAGCGCATCGCCGAGCCGCTCGGCTGTGGTCACGCCGTGTTTCTTGGCGATCGGGCAAGCCGCGAGAATAATGCCCGAACGGCGCTCGGGATCGCCCGCCACGGCTAGTGGTACATGCTTGTACTCCGGGCGCTCCGTCTTCTCGACAGAGGCGTAGAACGATTGGCAGTCGGCCAGCATGATCGTTCGTTCATGCTCATGCGCCATGTTGCCACTCCCTCCCTGTACGAATGTATGTTCTTATCATATGCTTATTATATACAGAACATACGATCGTGTACTATCTTTTTTTGTGTGGGGATTATTGACAGTGGAGTAGGTTCCGGAGAGCCATAAAATTCTTCAATCATCTCTACAGAGTCCAAAAGAAAAAGAAGCTTATAAAAAAGTTGTGGACGAAGTAATAACAGGTGTCTTGCATTCCATTATGGTGATGATTGACGGTGGGGATCATTTAGCATCTAAGTGTGTGATTGATATTGTCGACCGTTAATCTGGTGAGTCGCTATCCGCTGAAGGAGCTTGGCATGAACTTCTATTTTCTATTTGATTATTTGGCTAGAGACTAACATTTGTATGTTGCAAATTTTAATGATATAAATGAATGAGGAGGTGATGCCGATGGATAATGTACGAAATATGTTTCAAATTCTTTCGCGCAATTTTGGCTTGTTAAATGAACAATGCTGCGAAAACAGCTGCGGGCAAGAAGTTTCGCTTGTTCAAAGCCATATCTTATACGAGATCAATCGACAACACAGGCCATCTATGCAAGAAATATCCGGTGCATTGGGCATGGATATTACTACGTTTAGCAGACAAATAAAAACCTTGGTGGAGAAGGGGTTTGTGAGAAAAACGCCGGATTCTGTAGATAGTCGAATTAACATACTGGCTCTTACGCCAGAAGGCTTAAGTATAGAAAATAATATTAACCAGACTGTCAATGCGCAATTAAACGGTGTTTTATCTACACTAACCGAATTTGAAAAGGAAACCGTGTTACGTTCCATTCAATTATTCAACCATGCAATGAAAGATGTGGGCTCTTGCTGTGTGCCTCCAAAATAATGGAGGCTTATCGTTGGGCTAATACTTGCAATGTTCAAGTTTCTAGTGTTTTTTCGGTTGACATTGGATACAAGGCGACCAGGTCGCTTATGTAATTTTTTTTAGAGCTTCATTCGTCTGTGTCAGAATCGATATAGAGGAAGTACCAGGTGTGCTTAAAGGAGAAGAATATATGAAACGAGGATTAACCCACTGTCTTCAACTATTTCCAACGCCAGATTTGAATAAAACAGCAGCATATTATACAAACCTTGGTTTTCGGGCTGAGTACTATCTGCAATCACTTGAACCGCATGTATGTTTATACAGAGATGCCATAGAAATTGTGCTTACTAAATCGAATACAGACAAAATTATCCCGAATCGAATCGCTCATGGCTACGGATATGATGCTTATCTTATAACAAACGCTCCGGACGAGTTGGAAAATGAGTTTCAGGAGCTAGGCATTCGTATTGTAAGACCTTTAATTAGAACGGATTATAACAATATAGAGTTTGTATTCGAAGACATCGATGGAAGATGGTTGGCTGTAGGCAATAAAGTGGAATAATTACGTTCCTAACGATCCTGCGACGGCTGATTGACGAAAAAGTCGGATCGTCGACTGAAGGAGCGGCGGAAAGCGCACAACGGACTGCCCATTAGGCAGTCCGATTTCGTTGCCGCACACAGCGGTTATTTCTTCAAGCGCTTGAAGTAGTTCTCGTTGTACCGGATGCTGGGATGGCTCGGGTTCATCGTCATCGCCTCGCGATGATGCTCCATCGCCTTGGCGCGGTTGCCGATTCGATCATAGCAGACGGTTAGCTGCAGATGCGGCAGCCATGTGGAGGTGGCATGGTCCATGGAGCCCATGGAACCGGCCGGGCGCTCAACGGTCAGCGCTTGGCCGAACCAGTGGATGGCTTGCTCGAACCGCTCCTGGCGAACGAAGACGCAACCGAGCTCATAGCAGATTTCGGGGCGCGGCTTGTCGTAGCCGAAGGAGCGGAACAACGAAGCCAGCTGGCTTGCCGTGTTGCCTAGCCGTCCGTAACAATCCCCCTGCTTCTGGCATGCGCCGATATTGTCTTCGACCCAGCCTTCGCCACCGTCTAGGAAACGTCCATACCAGTCGATCGCCTCCTCGTTGCGCCGGTTGTCGCGAAGCTCGTTGGCGAAATAATATTGATCGCGCGGCGAGAAGTTCTCGCCAGCATCCAGACGTCCCAGATAGATTCGCAGGTTTCGGTCGGTGTGCACCTTCTCCTTGCGGTGAGTAACGGCGATATCGCTATGGAAGATACGACCGGATACGGCCAAATATTCGTGTACGGGACCGATCCAGCGGAAGCCGCGGCTTCGTCTGACGAGACGGTTGCGGCGCAGGCTGAAGATTGGGTTGCCCTTCTGATCGAAGGTCAGGTGGTAATTCATAGAGACGCTGTCGTAGGGGAAGTCGTCGCCATGCCCCTCCTTGAGCGCCTTAAGACGAGCCTGATCTTCCGGTTCGACAACATCGTCGGCGTCCAGCCACATAATGAATGGCTGCGTGGCCTGTTCGAATGCGTAGTTGCGCGCGGCGGCGAAGTGGTTGATCCACTCGAAGTCGTATACAATAGCACCGTATGATGCCGCAATCTCTTTCGTTCGGTCTTTGGAACCTGTGTCCACGATAATGATTTCGTCGACGACATCCCGAACAGAGGACAGACAGCGCCCCAGACTTTCCTCCTCGTCCTTGACGATCATGCACAAGCTAATGCCGAGCATTCCTCAACATCCTCTCTCCTAGTCGTTTATCGTATTATTGTATTAGCCGCTGGAAGGGAAGGTGCCATTGATAAATCGAGCAAGGGACGTATTGCAACAATCCGCTTGGGAAAATAATGCTGGCATTACAAGCTGAGTCTGCTATAATGATTACGTAATTGACACAACCGCATATGCTCCGGGGAGCTGGTTAGGCCGGCTGAGAGGGAATGACTACATTCCGACCCGTAAACCTGATCCGGATAATGCCGGCGTAGGAACGTGAAGCGAGCGCTTCATCATGGTTTGGCGTGCAGCCCAGCAGGCTGTACAAGAAACCCTGTTGTAAGGCGCGATCCATGCCGACAGCACATCGTCCTCCTGATATCAGGAGGGCGATTTTTTTATGGAGAAATCTCAAAGTGAAACGCTAAGTTCCCCGATGGGAGCGAGAGTTGCTTCATAGGTTTGTGATAGGGATTATGAGAAGAGCGGCGGAGGACGTCAATCACAAGACAGAGGGAAACGGAGAGGGGAACAAATCATGCTGAATAAGAAGAACAAAACATTATGGGGACGGGGACTTACTGCGGGAGTTCTCGCGATGACGCTGATCATCGGCGGCTGCGGCGGCAACGAGTCTGGGAATGATGACAGCGCAGGAGCCGATAAAGAACTGAAGAAGGTCAAGGTCGTGCTCGACTGGACTCCGAATACGAATCATACAGGGTTATACGTGGCGCGGGACAATGGTTTCTTCAAGAAGCATGGTCTGGATGTTGAGATTATCCAGCCAGGGCAGGATGGAGCAGACGCGATGGTTGCCTCCGGCGATGCCGAATTCGGCGTCAGCTATCAAGAGTCGGTGACGATGGCGCGTATCGCGGATGTGCCGCTTGTCTCGATCGCGGCAGTCATCCAGCACAACACGTCGGGCTTCGCCTCTCCGAAGGCGAAGGGAATAGACTCGCCTAAGAAATTCGAAGGCCAACGTTACGGCGGCTGGGGAGCACCGGTCGAGGAGTCGGTTATTGACGCTCTTATGACGGCAGACGGAGGCGACGTCAGCAAAGTGGATATCATGAGCATCGGCGATAGTGATTTCTTCGCCGCAGTGGAGCGGGATATCGATTTTGCGTGGATCTATTATGCGTGGACAGGTGTCGAGGCGGAGCTGCGCGGAGAAGAGCTGAACATGGTATACCTGACGGACTATAGTGATAAACTCGATTATTATACACCGGTTCTTGTGACGAACGAAGAGCAGATCGAGTCGGATCCGGAGCTTGTCAAATCATTTGTGGCCGGTGCGGCGGAGGGCTACCAATTCACGATCGACAATCCTGA
The DNA here is from genome assembly GCF_054483835.1 of Paenibacillus sp. strain BS8-2. Lineage (NCBI taxonomy): Bacteria > Bacillati > Bacillota > Bacilli > Caryophanales > Paenibacillaceae > Paenibacillus > Paenibacillus sp. strain BS8-2. The sequence goes on along the minus strand of NZ_CM137010.1, from coordinate 5,028,187 downwards.
GGAAGCTGCCGAGGTGCTGATTCAAGCAGAGCCGGATTTGAATGCAGATCTCGTCAGGGCTAGTCAGAAGTGGTTAAGTCCGAAATATCAGGAAGATGCACCGCGCTGGGGTGAGCAGAAGCTGACTGTATGGGCAAACTACGCGAACTGGATGCTGGAGCAGGGACTGCTCGAAGGCGAGCTGGAAGCGGAGAAGGCATTTACGAATGAATTCCTGCCGGAATAACGAATAACGCAGGTTCGAAGGTATGATACGATCAGAGAGGGGAACGCAGGACATATGACTAACGCACTGGTAAGCATCCAAATATTGCCGAGCACGCCGGGAGGAGAGAGCGTCCTTCCTTATGTTGACCGGGCAATCGATATCATCAAGGAATCGGGAGTGCCGTATCGTGTAGCTCCACTGGAAACGACGATGGAAGGGGAGCTGACAGAGCTGCTTGCCATCGTACAGCGAATGAATGAAGCGATGACCGAGATGGGCTGTGCATCGGTTATTTCCCAGATCAAAATTTATTATAATCCGGAGAATGGCGCGTCTATGGGGCGTCTGCTGGAGAAATATCCGGATGGCCAGTAAGTCACTGATGAAGCGGTGGAACGGGATATGGCCGCCGATAGCTGTGCTTGGCGCTCTTATTGCGCTCTGGCAGGCAGTTTCAATGCTTGGATTTGTAGATGCGTGGCGAATTCCGTCGCCGCTGGCAGTCGCAAGCGAAGCAATTGAAATTTGGCCAAGACTCATGATGCATACGTGGGCGACATTGAAGCTGACTTTGATCGGTTTCGCGGGCGGATCGGCGGCGGGCTTTGCGCTCGCCGCTTTGCTGCATCTGCTGCCGGGGGTGCGCAAAGGCGTATACCCGCTGCTCATTCTGTCGCAGAATGTGCCGATCGTCGTCCTTGGTCCCATCCTGACGATGATGTTTGGTTATGGTCTGCTGCCTAAGATTATGCTCGTTATGATGGTCTGTTTCTTCCCTGTATCCATTGCGATGCTGGCAGGGCTATCGAATGTGGATCCCGGTCTGAGGCATTACATGCGGATGATTGGAGCTGGCAAGAGCGAGTTGTTCTGGCGGCTGGAGCTGCCTAATGCGGTCGTACATTTATTCTCCGGTCTCAAAATAGCGGCTTCGTACAGCGTGCTGAGCGCCGTCTTTGCTGAATTGCTTTCCCCCAAGCTGGGGCTTGGCGGGTTTATGGCGTTGTCATCGCGCGGATTTATGCCGGAACGAGCTTTTGCCGCGGTATTGATGATTATTATCGTAAGCTTGACGTTGTTTGGCTTGGTCTCGTGGGCAGAGCGGCTTGTCATCCGCTGGCGTCCGCCGGTAAAGGAAGGAGGTGTGCAGCATGAGGCTTGAGGTTAAGGGTATCGGCAAAAGCTTCGGAACGAAAGAAGTGCTGCGCAATCTTAACTTGCATGTGGCGGATGGCGAATTCGTATCGCTGATCGGTCCGTCGGGCAGCGGAAAGTCAACGTTGTTTAGTGTTATTGGAGGATTAGAGCAGCCGGAGGCTGGCGAAATAAGGATCGAGGGACACGAGACGACTGGTCAACGCGGACATGTCGCTTATATGCCGCAGCAGGCATCGCTGTTGCCTTGGCGTACCGTGGCTGGCAATATCGAGACAGCGCTGGCGATTGCCGGCGTTGATAAGAAAAGAGCGAAGGCGCAAGCGCAGGAGTGGCTGGCGCGCCTAGGATTGGCGGACTACGCGGGTGAATATCCTCATGTCTTGTCCGGAGGCATGCAGCAACGTGTCTCGTTCCTGCGTGCGTTGCTATCGCCGCGAACGTTGATGCTGCTTGACGAGCCGTTCGGAGCACTTGATGCGTTGACCCGGCTCCACATGCAGAAGTGGCTGCTGTCAATCTGGGAGGAGCATCGTCGTTCGGTGCTGCTGATTACGCATAGCATCGAAGAGGCCTTATACTTGTCCGACCGGATTGTCGTGTTATCGGCATCACCCGCGTATGTGGTTGATGAGATCGTGGTACCATTCGAGCGGCCGCGTAGAGAGGACTTGTGGACCGATCCGAGGTTTAACGAATTGAAGGCTCGAATATACGGTCACTTGCAGCATGGTGCGAGGGAGGGAGAGAAGCATGGCGGAACATCGGGAGCAATCCTGTCGTAATGGAGAATCGCCGAGTCCTGAACGAACTAGTCGACCTCTTGCTTTAGGGTCAATCCCCGTTATCGATGCGCATATCCATATTGATTTGTATCCCGTGGATCAGCAAGAGGCGTTGCTGGAAGAAGCGAGACGCCAACAGGTTGACGCGGTTGTAGCCGTTTCCATGGATTTGAATTCTTCGATGCGGACGCGCGAGCTCGCTCGTCGTCATACGGGTTTCGTCCATCCAGCCTACGGCTACCACCCGGAGCAGGAACCGCCCACGCTAGAGGAGCGCGAGTTGCTCCTTGACTGGATTAGGGAACGCCATCGCGGGGGAGAGTCATTCGCCATTGGCGAGGTTGGATTACCTTATTACAAACGTAGTGAAGCTGTGGCTGAAGGTGCAGCGTTTGATGAGGAGCCTTATATCGAGTTGTTGGAATGTTTCGTTGCGCTTGCGGCAGAGCTGAATCGTCCCATCGTCCTGCACGCCGTCTACGAGGATGCGGATAAGGTTTGCAATTTGCTGGAGCGATACGGGGTACGGGATGCTCATTTCCATTGGTTTAAGGGCAGCGCAGAGACGATGGAGCGGATGGTGAAGGCAGGTTATTTGATTTCCGTGACACCGGATGTGGGCTACGAGGAAGAAATTCAGGACGTCGTTAGACGATATCCGCTGGAGCTGATGATGGCCGAGACGGACGGTCCATGGCCCTTCGAAGGACCTTATGCCGACAGAGAGACCGTACCTGCGATGACACGAGAATCGGTAATCGGCATTGCGGCAATTAAAGGAATGGACCCCTTGGAAACCGCGGAGAAGTTGTATCTGCAGACGCGTAAGTTTTATCGGTTGTAAACATGTGTTCATGCTTAGCGGCTCTTCGTCGATTCGGGACGAGGGGCCGTTTCCTTTTGCTAAGAGGGGGCATATATTAAGTAGAAAGAGAGGTTGATAGGAGAGGAGGAAGGTAGATGGCCAAGATGACGAGAGATCAGTTTTTTGCTGCAATTGCGCCTAGCGTGGAGCTAGTGAGAATGCAAGGCTCCCTCATGTTCCCTTCGGTGCGTATGGCGCAAAGTCTGTTGGAATCCGGCGGTGAGATCCATGACTGGAACAACCTTGGCGGTATTAAAGTCGGCAGCGGCATCACGAATGCTTATTGGCATGGAGGCGCCGTCATTAAAGGAACTTGGGAGTATCTAGACGGACGCACCATCACGACGAAGACGGCATTTCGTGCATACAAAACGCTGTATCATTTCTATAAGGATTTGGATTTGTTGCTGGAGGCACCTCGTTACGAAAGGGTACGTTCGGCAGGGACGCCGGAGAGGCAAGCTGCGATGCTTCAAGCATGCGGTTACGCAACGGATCCCGCTTATCCGACGAAGCTGATGGCGATCATTCAACAATATGGGTTGAAAAAATATGATGTGCCTGCAGCGCCGCCGATCGTAACGAGAGACTTCGATGGTGCAGTTATCGTCCCTGTAACCTGGCTTGGAGCGGTCATCTCTACAGGATATTTGTTTGAAGGGGTAACATGGGTCCCGGCCCGGAAAGTTGCAGAAACGTTAGGAGCCAAAGTAGGCTGGACGGGAACGGCGGTAACGGTCAACGGCACCGAGTTGATATCCCGGCTGTCGATATCGACTGGTTATGTAAAGGTAAGAGATCTTGCCATGCTGCTTAGCATCGAAATTAAATGGGAGCCCCAGGCAAGAGTTGTCATGCTGGGAGAAGCTTCGCCCTAACGGCTGCCGGCATTCGGACATAAAGTATAAGATGTCGGAACGAAGAGAGGAGAATGAATGATTGTACACGTATATTGTAGATCATATCCCACTGTCGACACCGCACAATAGACGTCCGGGTCTAGCGCTAAGCGCCAGCACGATCACGATTCATAATACTGCCAACCCCGCCAGTACAGCGAGAAACGAGAGGAATTGGTTGACGAATCCATCGAATTCGGCAACAGCATCCTTCCACATCGTTATCGATCAAAAAGAAGCGATTGAATGTATACCGCTAAGCGAGGTCGCATGGCATGCAGGAGATGGAAGCTCTCCAGGGAGCGGGAATCGCACGTCGATTTCGATTGAAATTACAGAAAGCGGCAACTATGCGGCGACACAGGCCAATGCAGCGCAATTGACAGCGTCTCTGTTGAAGGAACGGGGCTGGGGAACAGACCGGCTGAGACGCCATTATGACTGGAGCGGCAAAAACTGTCCGAGAAAGATGAACACGGATGGAGAGTGGAGTGGCTGGGAAGACTTTGTCGCACAGGTCGAGGCGATATTGGAGGAGGGTGAAGAGCCGATGATGGATCCGAAGGATGCCAACAACATAATACGGTTTCTAAGCGCGGCCTATATGGCGACGACAGACCCGCAGGCGAGAGCGGAATTCAACCGACTGGCGAACGAGCTGCGGCGCGTAAGCGGTCAAGATCCAGAGCCAGGTTAATCGTCAGGAGCTTGCGGAGACCAGAAAGCTTATAACGAGTAGGATGTAGAAGAGAAACACGGCAGAGAGAAGCGGTTGACCGAGAAGGTTAACCGCTATTTCATTTGTTGCGACTGCGATCGCCATAAAAGCTAGATAACCGGGCTGGGTAAAGTCTGATGAAACCCAATAGAGCGGCAGTCATCAGACTGTTACAAGCTATACTTCGATATTAGCGGCAATACTGTCCTCGCGTCCATACTCACGGATAAGCGCTGCTACAGCTTGGTGCTCCGGGTTCGGTCCATATGCCTCAAGCGCTGCTTGGTCTTCGAAACGTACACGCAGCACGAGTTGGTACCCTTTGTTGTTGTCCGAGAAATTAATGCCCGCGTTCACTTCGACGACACCGGATAGGTGTTGCTTGAGTGCCTTGAACTTTTCGACGATTTCTTGAAGCTGGGCTTCGGTAGTTTGTTCACCGAATTTAACGAGAATAACGCGATCGAGCATGGGTTCAGCCTTCTTTCCTTCGAATGAAATAGGAATAACTTTAAGCACTATAGCACGAAAGGGCAGGGATGATCCAGCGCAGCATAAAAGCGTGACTTCAAAACATCCGCAACTTCGCAGCCTGCAAACCCGTCTATGCAGAATGAGGTGATAAATAATGGTAGGTATGAAGCTGAAAATGGTTTGCGTTTTGCTCATTGCAGCCTTGACGGCAGGATGCGGGGCTAATAGCCTTGCAACCAATAGTGGCGTGCCGCCGACATTAACGCCAGCGCCATGTAACGCGATTATCGAATGGGTTGATTTTCTGATGGTGAACGATATCAAGTATTACAACATTGACGATGGATCTATTGAAGAACCGCCAATTACAATGGAGCAGTTAGGTGAGCAGGTAGGGGAAATTACATATAGGCTGCAAGATCACGCTTGTACGGATTACACGGAGAAAAATGGAGATGCAGCATTCCTTCCCATTGGAATGGCCGTTTATGCGCTAAAGGGGTATAAGCCGGAATTCCGTGTAGTGGCGCGCAATAAAATCTATCAGGTTCGTCATAATCCGAAAGCGGCTACGATAGGTGAGTTATTGGATATAGAAGGGAAAGTAGCTAAGGTCAGTCTGGAGAGCAGCGAAGACGGAAGCACGATTGGCGATTTCAGTCCGGAAGCTGCTGAGGCGTTTGTTCAGGAGCTATTGCCTTTGGAGCGCGTGGGATATGAAGAGGTTTATGAAGAAAGCAAACACGAGTCAGGCATCTTTTTGCGCGTGCATCTCCAAGATGGTACATCCTTTCGGATGGTCTATTATGAGAAAGCGAATGCGTTCTTAGCAGGTGCCTTTGGCACGGATCAGCTTCACACGATCATAATGACGCAGAGACAACAGATCAAAGCAGCAGCGGGACTTTAGGTGAGGCAGTTCATCTCCAGCTCGAAAATAATAGGGGTTGACAACCAACGGTGTCCGGGGCGGGGCTTGACAGCCATGTGCTATAGTAAAGAAAAATGAGCACATCCGGAGGTTTGTTATGTTCGAACACAAAAATCAAAAGTACGAAGGGATCAACTTCGGCACTCAAGATTTGCGATATGGAGAGTTGATTGGCTGTACGTTTATGCGCTGTACATTTGCTCATGGATCACTAGAGGAAATTGTCACGAACTCATGCAGATTTGTTGAATGTGATTTCCGCGGTGCGGCGCTGAACGGCTCCATACACCAAGAATCAGCGTTCGAGAATTGCAAGTTCGGTGGAGCCAATCTATTTGTAGCGAAATTCGATACTTGCAAAATGACGGGCTCGGATTTCACGAGCGCTAATATGGACGGCATTACAATCGTTGGCGGCGATTGGTCTTACACGAATCTGCGGCATACGAGGCTGATGCGTCAGGATCTGCGCGGGATTAAATTTCATGAAGCCGACCTGTCCGGTGCTGACCTCGAGAAAGCCGATCTGCGAGACTGTGATCTGACGCTGGCGTCGCTGGCGCAAACCAAGCTGGCGGGAGCTGATATCAGAGGCGCCAATCTGCAGGGAATTGATTTCAAAACATTTTCCATCTCCGGACTGCGAATCGACAGGGAGCAAGCGCTGTTGTTCGCGCGTTCGCATGGGGCGAAGGTTACTTAATTTCGAGAAAATGAGGAGTGTTTGGAGATGGTGATGGATGATGAGCGTATCCGGCTTGTTGCCCGGAATTTACGGGAATTTATGGCGCTGCATCTTTATGATGAGCTTCTGCTGTTGAACGAATTCGCGAATGAAGAAACGTATTACGAATATAAAAGTAAGGAAGAAAGCAGTGACCAGCAATCAGCCTGGTTCGATCATGCAAGGTGGAGGAGAGAGAAAGAACAGGTGAGGGATACGATGAGGAACGTATTCGGATTCGAACCTATTGCTCAGCCTTATCCATACATACAAGACATACGACTAGAACGGAGCATGCGGACGATCATGACAACCAAGGATTCTGTCGGTGTAATGGCCAGCAGTGCTTCAAAGGACTTTGGTGAGCAGACAGCCTTACTGGCAGCGGTGCGTCATTTGCAGCATGACTATTGTACGGATCGGGACGTTATCAAGCAACACGCTCAAGCTTTGAAGGATATGGGCTTGAGGCATGAAGCGGAGGCGTTAGTGGAGAGGCTGCTGGGATAGGAGCTAAGGCCGTGATCATTCGACTGTGATATGATACACTTATGGTCGTAATATCAGATTAGGATGGAACGGGGAACTTGAACGTGCAACAAATGATAACCTACAACTTGGAGGCAGTTTTCACCATCGATGGCATGCAAAGGTTTATGTTAGGCGACTCTGTGGCCGGAGGTGAGTCATGACATTCGGCGCGCGTATGCTCAAGACGGGGATAGCCGTCACTCTTGCCTTATACGTAAGTATGTGGCTCCAATTCACACCGCCGGTTATTGCCGCGGTAGCTGCCATCTTCGCGCTGCAACCGACAATCTATCGGTCGTGGCGATACTTTCTCCAACAGATACAGACGAATACGTTAGGGGCCATTATTGCAATGCTCGCCGGCACGTATTTCTCCAATGAACCCATCGCGATCGGTGTCGTCTGTGTACTTGTCATTATGATATGTATGAAATTAAAGATGTCGGAGTCCATCGGTCTTACGCTCGTTACCGTCGTGAGTGTCATGGAAGCATCCGGCGATTGGGAGTTCGCACTGAACCGGTTTTTGCTCAGCATGATCGGTATCGTAGCGGCTTTTCTGGTCAACATCATCTTTGTGCCGCCGGATCCGAGAGAACAGTTCACCAAGCAGATTCATCTTGTGTTCAACCAACTGTCCTTACTGCTTCGTACGGCAATATCGGATGAAATCAAAGAGAAGGTATTCCGCGATCAGAAGCAGGAGCTGGCTGACGGGCTGCATGCTTTGAGAGAAAAGTATAAGCTGTTGGAAGAAGAGCTCAAGCGGCTGAAGCGGGCGAAATTCCGGCAAAAGCGGCAGATCGTGGTCTACAAGCAGCTCCTACATAATTTGCAAAAGGGTTTTGAAGTACTGGAAGCTGTGCATGAGCACTACTTCCAATCGGATCGAACAGCCGAGATCAATCGATATTATGATCGGCATCTGGAGAGGCTCATCAAGTTCAATGAACATGTGCTGCTCAAATTCGAGGAGAAGGTAAAACCGGACAGCTGGAAGGCGGAGTCAATCGAAGAGGAGAACAACGCTTTCATGAAGCAGGCAAGGGCGGGGTGCGACGAACAGGAGAGCGAACCAGAATCCCTAGATGGGTCACCAAGGCTGCTCATTGTAGCCGCCACCATCTACGAGTACGGTTATCAGACCGTACGATCGGATCGCCTTGTCGAGCATACCGAGAATGACGAAGAAAACACATCGTTGTTGTTTGGATAGATAGGTAAAGCAAAGAAGAAGACAATCGTGGCGAGATCGCCCTATTGTCTTCTTCTTTGCTTTGTGCCACGTATGGGCGACTACGGCGGTATGTCTAAGCCTTGCTTGCTGCCACGTTCTTCTTCACGAAGACGACGCCTTGGCCGGCGAGCCGCTCATGCAGCGTCTCGATGGAGATGTCTGCGACGGGAGCGTCCGACTCGATGGCGAGCGCAGCTGCGACGCCAGCCGCTTGGCCCAGCGCATAACAAGTCGCTTGTACACGCATCGACGACATGGCGACATGAGTAGCGGAGATGCTGCGTCCGGCAACGATCAAACCTTCGACATCTTGCGGAAGCATGCAGCGGTATGGGATATCGTAACCGTCCAGCTTTCTCTCATCGGTGTTGACGCCACCAGTCGGATTATGGATGTCGATCTCGTAGTTGGTCTGAGCGACAACGTCCTCAAAGCGGCGTCCAGTCGTCAGATCGTCTTCCGTCAGCGTGTAACGTCCTTCGATCTGGTTGGTTTCCCTTACGCCGACTTGACCCGGAACATGGGACAGGATATGGTTCGGATGGTTCGTGCGCTGCAAGTAATTGGCGACGGATAACGCTTGGCGCAGCGATTCTTTCTCAGCGTAGTTAATATCCCTGATCTTGGCTCCGTTACCCTTGACGCGTGTCATATTGACGAGTAGGGTACCGTCGCCCATGCCTCCCCAGTACAGATGGCGGCCTTGCGGGAGATCGGGAATCGATTCATACGTATAACAATCGTCCGGCAGCTTCGGAGTGACCGGCTTGCCAGTGTCCTGCATCATGAACATGAGCGTCATCGGCTGCGTCAGCCCGTCTTCGTCGCGTCCGGCATGAGTCGGTACGCCGGAGTCTTGAGCGACTCTTGCGTCACCTGTGCAGTCAATCACGACGCGGCCCGCGAAAGCGCGGAGACCTTCTCTTGTATTCGCCACAACTCCTGTAACCCGATTCCCTTCCATAATAGAAGAAACGAAGCTGACGTGGTAGAACACCTCGACGCCTTCTTTCTCCAGCTTGCCATTCAAATAATGACGAAGCTCGAATGGCGAATATTGCGGCCAGATCGATTCGTGATGCGAGCTTGGCAGCGCCGCGGGAAGAAATTCCGAGATGATCTCCCGGTAAATGCCGGTTACGTTGCCGACGCCCATGAATACGCTCACATTGCCGAGCGTCCCCATTCCGCCGAGCTGTCCCGACTGCTCCAGCAAAATCGTTTTGCGTCCGCCGCGCGCGGCACTGATGGCTGCAGCCGTTCCTGCGGGACCTCCGCCGACGACAATGACATCTACCTCATCGAATACGGGTACTGTACGTTCTATCTTGATTTCGCGATTTGACATCATGATCAACTCCATCCTCAATTTGTTGTTCTTAGTTTCAATTGTAGGGAAAATGAAACCTGATTTATAGTTTCATTTTTGTTACAATTAGAACAGAATGAATGTACTGGGAGGTTCAATCATGTCGATTAGAAAACAAGTAACACTGCAGACGATAGCCGACGAGCTAGGGCTGACGATTCACACCGTATCCAAGGCGCTGCGGGGACTGCCCGGTATGTCCGAGACGACACGCAAGATGGTCGCGGATCTGGCGCGCGAGCTGGGATACAGAACGAAGGAGCAGGAGGCGGGCATAGCGGCGGAGCGTATTCCTTGGGCGGGGGCAAAGCCTAGGCGGTTCGCCATGTTGACCTTTGGCGACTCCGTCTTTCATCAGCTGCAGCTCGAAGGAGTGCGCATCCGTCTGAACGAGCTTGGACACTCGCTCTACCCGCTGATGATGCCCGTAGAGATGGACGGGGAGGAGGAGCTGCGGCATTGGTTGGATAACAACGGGCTATTTTTCGCGGACGGACTGTTCCTGACGGCGGTAATCCCGGAGTGGGTAGAGGCCGTCTTGCTGGAGCTCCCGATGCCCAAGGTGCTCATCAATTATCCGCCAGACGTGACTGCGGTGGACAGCGTGATCTGGGACGTGGAATTTGCTATCCACCAATCGATGGATGCCTTATACCGGGCGGGGCATCGAGACATCTTGTATATAGGGGAAATCAATCGGCTAAGAGGCTTCCGCTTGCGTTGGAGCGCGTTCACGGCCGCGGCGGAACGTCTCGGGCTTCCAGACTTGGCGAATTCCGCCCAGCACTTGACCAGCAGCAACGCGGATCGCACGACGTGGATGGAGCAGCTTAGCGCCAAGCTCAGCTCCGGCCGCTATACGGCAGTTATAGCCGCCATTCCAGGTATGGCCGAGTGGGTGTATGTCGCTGCGGGTTTCTTGAAGCTAAGCATCCCACAGGACATCTCATTGGTCGGAATGGAGAATGAAGCTCATCCCCGTTACGACGGCACGTCCAGGCCGCTATTGCTTGTTCGCGAGGCTGGTGAACGAGCGGCGGAACTAATGCTGCGCAGAATCGCGAATCCTCTGATGCCCTATGAGCAAGTAAGGCTGCGGGGGGCGTTTCATCCTGGGGAAACGATACTAGCAAGGAACACTTAGAGGACAAATAAGTCATGAATCTACGGATTAAGGTCATGACTGTCCTCTATCGGCATGTGTAGTAAGCGTTTACAATTTAAGGTGGACGATCGCTGGCAATAGGACAGCCGAATCGTTGACGGTTAGTCGGTGTAAGTCGGATTTTGACTATGAAAACTCTGTTTTGTTCATTGTGCAAACCCGAAGCAAGAGGTAGAATTCTCTTAAAAAGCTGATAGAGATAGGGAGAATGAACGATGCCTTGGATAAATGCAGCGACGATATACATCGAACCTAAGCAAGCAGCAGATCCCGTGAAGCATGCTCTTGCCATGCTGTATCGCGACCACGAGAGCGTGTTCGGAAGTCAACCGGTTACCGGGGATGGATCGAACCATGCAGTTAGCACAAGGGTTCATATTCGTTATGCGACGATTGATGACGAATGCCCGGCATGGACAGAAGCCTACGCAATGCATGTGCGCGACGCCCGCACGGTCGACATTGTCGGCCGAGACGATCTCGGGCTCGTCTACGGGGTTCTGCATTACAGCCGTTATGTGCTTGGCGTCGAACCGTTCTGGTTCTGGGCGGACTTGGCTCCTCGTTCGCGAGAGTCGATCGAATTGCCAGTTGGAAGCTACTATTCTTCACGACCAAAGGTCCGGTTCAGAGGCTGGTTCGTCAACGACGAAGTATGCCTCATCGGCTGGAAGGCGCAATACCCGCCGACGAAGGAAGTGTGGCAGCCGGTGTTCGAGGCTCTGCTGCGCTGTGGCGGCAATATGGTCATTCCGGGGACGGACTTGCCAAAGGACGGCATCCAAGCCAGCCTCGCTTCGGAGATGGGTCTATGGCTCACGCACCATCACGCCGAGCCGCTAGGCGCTGAAATGTTCTTACGCGCGTATGAAGGACGCAAGGCAAGCTATCATGAGCATCCTGACCTGTTCGAGGCGTTATGGGCGAAGGCGATCGAGCACCAGAAGGATAGCCGTATTGTCTGGGTATTGTCGTTCCGAGGTCAAGGCGATGCGCCGTTCTGGCAGAACGATCCTTCGTTCGATACGCCGGAGAGCCGTGGTGAATTGATCTCGCGAGCCGTTCGTAAGCAATATGAGATGATCCTTGCGCAAGTCGCGGACCCGGTCTATTGCATGGCGATGTATGGAGAGATCGCCGAGTTGTACAAGGGCGGCTACATCGACGTTCCGGAAGGTGTCATGCTCGTCTGGGCGGACAACGGCTACGGCAAGATGGTGTCCCGGCGCCACGGTAACTTGAACTTGCGTGTGCCTTCACTGCCTGCGAGGAAGGACGGCGAATCGAACGGAATCTATTATCACGTGACGTTCCACGATCTGCAAGCATCCAATCATCTTGCGCTGTTCCCTTCGTCTGCGGCATTCATGCATGCAGAGCTGAGCGAAGTGCTGGACGTAGGCGCGACCGATTATTGGCTTATTAACTGCGGTAATATCCGTCAGCACGTCTATTTGCTGGACTTGATCGCGGAGATGTGGGGATCCGGCTCCGTCACGAACGCGGTGGAGCATAGGGAGAGCTTTGTCCAGATGCTGTTCCCGAATTCGGATGCACAACGCCAGGCTCAGATCGGAGCATTACTCGTCGACTTTGCTGAGACGACGATCCGATACGGTCCGAACTCCGACGACAAGGCCGGGGACGAAATGTACCACCATCCGGCTAGACACATTATCGGTCATTGGCTGCGCGGAGAGATGGAAGCCCTTAATGAAGGGCTGCGATGGGCAACGGGAGAAGTCGAGACGTTCGATCAACAGGTGCACCACTTCGAGCGATTGTTCGAGCAGGCGAATCCGGCATGGACTGCGCTCGCCGAGAGGGCCAAGGCATTGCATGAAGAGCTTATCGGGCCGGAGCGTACACGCTTTGAGGATCAAGTGTTGTTCCACATTCGCTTGCACGACTCCGGTTGCCGTGGCTTCCGCAGTCTGTGCCAAGCGTACCGCACGTTCCGGGCGGGGGACGCGCCGATCGCATTCGTATACGCAGCACGATCGCTAGCTGCGTATCGTGAGGGGCTTAAGACGATGGCCCAAGCCGAGCACGGCAAGTGGGAGAGCTTTTATTCGGCCGACTATCTCACGAACATCGCCAGTACCGTGAACAATGTAGAGACAGTCGTCCGTTACCTGCGCATGCATGGCGATAGCCCGGACTTCTTCCAATGGCACAAACAGTTCTTAATGCCTGAGACGGAGAAATATATCTATCTCGAGAACACGCATCGCCGCGTTCAATCGGATGATGAGCTTGCTGGCCGATTGGATGACTATTTCACTGCGCGAGGGATCATTGAACGTTAATTTCTATGCTTGGTAAAGAAGGTTCGATAGATTGTGAAATAGGCGCGCAAGAAAAGATCGCCTACAATAGGTAGGATTAGAATATTATTCGATAGCAAGGAGAGTCGAGCAATGAAGATGATATTCCGCTGGTACGGCGAGGGCAACGATTCCGTATCTCTGAAGCAGATTAAGCAGATTCCGGGCGTAGAAGGCATCGTATGGGCGCTGCACGACATGCCTGCGGGCGAGGAATGGCCGATGGACAAGATTATGGCCTATAAGAAGCTGTCCGACGAGTCCGGCTTGCACCTGGAAGTCGTCGAAAGCGTGAATGTGCATGACGATATAAAGATTGGCTTACCTTCTAGAGACCTCTATATCGATAATTACAAGAAGACGATCGCGAAACTGGCGACGGTCGGCGTGAAGACGATCTGCTATAACTTCATGCCGGTATTTGATTGGGCGCGCACCGATCTGTACAAGGAGCTGGAGGACGGCTCAACGGCGATGTTCATGGAGAAGGCGAAGATCGAGTTTATGGACCCGATGGAGCTCGTTCGCTCCATCGCGGGTAATCCGGAGCTGACGATGCCCGGCTGGGAGCCGGAGCGTCTTGGACGATTGTCCGAGTTGTTCGAAGCGTATAAGGACGTGACCGAAGAGAAGCTGCGGGACAACCTGCGATACTTCCTCGAGCAAGTCGTTCCGGTGGCCGAGGAGCACGGCATCCGCATGGCGATCCACCCGGATGATCCGCCGTACTCGATCTTCGGACTGCCGCGCATCGTGAAGAGCCAAGGCGACATCCGGCGCATACTCAGCTTCGTGGACAGTCCGAGCAACGGCGTCACGCTGTGTAGCGGCTCGCTAGGCACGAATCCGAGCAACGATATCATCTCCATGGTACACGAGTTCGCGGATCGTATTCCGTTCACTCATCTGCGCAACGTGCGCGTGTACGACAACGGCGACTTCATCGAGTCGTCCCACCGGACGCAGGATGGTACGGTCGATATGACCGGCATCGTACAAGCGTATAGCGACATCGGCTTCACCGGCTACGTGCGACCGGATCATGGCAGACATATCTGGGACGAGCAATGCAGACCGGGCTACGGCTTGTACGATCGGGCGCTCGGCATCATGTACTTGTGGGGAATATGGGACGCGGCGGAACGGGCGAAGCGATTGCGTGGACAGGGGGCGAAACGGGCATGAGTAGAAGTGTAAGCAGCAGTAACGGTCAGAAGGATCACTTGCAAGGGCGCGTAGCCGTCATTACCGGCGGCAGCGGCGTGCTTTGCTCGGAGATGGCAAGAGAGTTGGGGCGTCATGGCGTGAAGGTCGCGATCTTGAACCGCACTGCTGAGAAGGGCGAAGAGGTCGCCGAGCAGATCCGACAGGCTGGCGGCATCGCGATCGCTGTCGCTTGCAACGTGTTGGATGCAGAGAGCGTGAGGCAAGCGGACGCCGTCATCTCGGAGCAGCTCGGACCGTGCGATATCCTCATCAATGGCGCGGGGGGTAACCATCCGGAAGGCATTACGACGAAGGAGATCTTCCGGACAGAGGATCTCGCGAACCCTGAGGTGAAGACGTTCTTCGATCTGAAGGTGGACGGATTCTCCCATGTGTTCAACCTTAATTTTCTGGGTACTCTCATTCCGACGCAAGTCTTCGCGAAGCACATGGTGAACAAGCCTGGCGCGACAGTGCTGAACATCTCCTCGATGAGCGCGCCGAGTCCGATGACGAAGGTACCTGCGTATAGCGCGGCGAAGGCAGCCATCGACAACTTCACGCAGTGGCTCGCTGTGCATATGGCGGAAGTGGGCATTCGTGTGAACGCCATCGCGCCGGGCTTCTTCCTGACCGAGCAGAATCGCCGCTTGCTCACGAACGAAGACGGCTCGCTCACCGAACGCTCGCACAAGATTATCACACACACGCCGATGCGCCGGTTCGGCAAGCCCCAGGACTTGCTCGGCACGCTCATGTGGCTCGTCGACGACAACGCATCGGGTTTCGTCACCGGTGTGACGGTTCCGGTCGATGGCGGGTTCATGGCTTATTCGGGCGTGTAGGTTTCTCCAGACAGAAGCTGTGCTTAGTGAGTTGGAATAATTGGATTTCATTCGCTGAGTACCCGATAGTCTATGGGGACGAAGAGAACCTGATACCTCCCACTTCATGAATTTCCATCAAAGTATTTAATACGATATTAGCCAAAATCAATTCGTCATGCCGACATCGGCTGAATCCAAAACAAAGGAGATAAGCGGATGGACTTTATACCAATCCAAAAGGACGAAAGTAACAGAGAGCGTTTTCTAAAACAATTAATGAATTTGATGGTGCCAGTAAAGGGAGGAAGCATTGAATTACGTGATTATGTGAATACGAATAAATGGCTTAGTTCGGATTATAAGTTATCGAATCCCGGAAGTCATAAAAAGGAAATTACATGGACGGAGACGATTGAACATTTTTATGTAATGAAGTATCCGGTAACACAGCAGTTGTATCATTTTGTCATGAACGAAGAAGAAATAGCGCCAATGTTGAATAACCTACCCATTACGGACGTTTCGTGGCTGGATTCGATTTCCTTTTGCAATACATTGTCCAGAATGTTGGGGAAGACGGAATGCTACACCATCACAAATGAAAGTGTGAACACGATATATAATAAGGCAGCGAATGGCTTTCGATTACTATCAGACGCTGAATGGCAATATTCTTGCAAAGCGGGTACCACGGGATATCGGTATGCAGGAATTGATCAAATTGCTTGGTATCAAGATAACTCCAATGGATCAGTTCAACAAGTGGGACAATTGCTCCCTAATCCATGGGGGCTTTACGATATGATCGGGAACGTCTGGGAATGGTGCTGGGATCTATATGATAATCAGCGATATGGGAACTATAGAGTATTCCGAGGAGGCAGTTGGGCTGAGGTTGAGAACAGTTGTGGTTCTACGAGTAGAAGGAAAAGCATGCCCGATTTCAAGATAGATGATCTTGGTTTTAGAATAGCGCTTACAAAATGTTAATGGCCATCAACCAGTAACAGTTGAGAAAGGATGGAGCAAACTTAGAGGAAAAAGCACCTTGTCCGTCACTCCGTTCCAATAAAACACCTCGATACAGTCCGAAAAAGAAGACACCCCTCCCAGATACCTGGGTGGGATGTCTTCTTCATCTTTGTTCTATATGGACAAACGGTCAATCTCGCGAGTTTTTTAGTGGCTTCCTGTTCAGCCGGTATGCACAATACATTGGTTTTGGGAGCATCGTATGCAGGAGCGGACATCAACGCAAGCAATTTTTTTACTTGAGGAAGAATCACAGTATACACATGTTGGAATATTTTCAAGTTTAACAGCTTCACTGACAGCAGTTGTCAGTGAAGCTGTTTTATTATAATGATAACCATCGTTAAAGATGAATGGTTGCAGTTACCTAATAAACTTTGTGAGGAGCACTTAGAAATGAATCATACAGTATATCTTTATGTGTTTGATACCATGTCCGATTGGGAAATAGGTTATTTAGCCGCCGAACTGAACTCTGGAAGATACTTCAGGCAGGGGCTGGCTCCCGCCAAAATAGTCACCGTTGGGATAGAAAAGACTCCAGTAACTACAATGGGCGGATTGAAAATAATGCCTGACATTACAGTGGAGGAGTGCAGCATTAAAAACGTAGATGCACTCATTTTACCTGGTGGAAATACATGGACAGAATCTATTCACGTGCCCATATTAAAAATGGCCGAAATGTATTTAAAGGAAGGGATAATAGTTGGAGCAATTTGCGGTGCTACCTTAGGACTTGCTCAAGCAGGATTGTTAGATTCAAGTTGGCATACAAGCAATGATTTGGCCTACCTTAAAATGGTTTGCCATTCTTACACGGGCGAAGAATATTACAAAATGGAATCTGCTGTCACCGATGGGAGATTGATCACCGCATCCGGAGTAGCTCCATTAGAATTTTCTGTCCATGTTTTAAAAGCGCTAGATGTATTTTCTCCAAAAACATCAGACGCTTGGTATCATCTTAATAACTCAACTTTCGCAGCTTGAAATTGGCAAATAAGCCTTGATGTAGCTAGGTAAATCGGCAATCCAATTCTGGAGTTGACGATGAATCAGTTTTGAGATTCTCTTTCCTGCCTTTGCAGCAATTTCGTTCATCATTTCAACCAGTTGTTGAAGCGCAACCACCCAATCCATCGTGCCCACTTCGTCGCACAACAAATAGAACAGACCTCCAATGGTTCGTTGGTCTGTGCTCTGGCGATGCTGCCAGGCAAGTAAGATGTAACGAGCGAATACGATCGTTGTGTGGCTAATGAGCAGATCATAAGATCGGCCTTGAAACTCCTTTTGCAGTCGCAGCAAGGATTTGGCGCACTTAAAAAAGACTTCAATTTCCCAACGCATTCTGTAAATCCGAATGATGTCCGAAGCAGATAACGTAAGATCGGTAGAGAGGATCGCCAGCCATTCCTTCTTCTTGGATCGATGACGAACGAATACAACAGTGACCGGAATCCCCGGGGCTAGTTCTGTTCGAATCTGGCGAAGGATGTTTCGGTTCTTCCCTTCGATACGTGCCGCCATTGCATAGAGCGAATCCAGGCAAAGGCGTTTCCCATCCACCAGATATCGCTTTTTATCATTTTTGACCATGCCAATGACGTCGAGCTTGCGATCACGCATCTCTTGAATCAGCGGCGCGTGAGTGAACCAGCTATCCATGAGCACATAAGATGCAGACATACCGGCAGCAATAGCGCGATCTAGCATGAATGTGATGTTTACAGGAGCACTTTGCATCGCTTCTTTTCGACGCTTGTAACCGGACGAGCGTTTATCGATTCCGTCCGCAATCCCATTAATGCTAGAGTTGTTCGAGCTAAGAAGCGAGAAGTCAACCGGAACGAAGGAGTGTCCATCCGTCCAGCCCATGGTTAGCAGGCGAAAACCCTTGTAGTACGCCCCAGTGGCATGATCTTTGAAGCGTGCTAGCATCTCGACAGCCTTGCTCCGGTTACGTTCAAACATCGAGTCGTCAAAGATGAACGCTGTCTCGCGTGCGTCAGAGGTTAGGTTCTCCATTCGATGAACGGTCTCGCGACTCAGTAGCGTTAAAAAGCGGCGCCAAGCATATCCGCTGTGATTGAGAAAGCGATACACCGCATCTTTACCCGGATAATTCGTACCTCTATGGCTCTCGAGTAGACGAAACCAGTTCTTCTGTTGAAACAGCAGCACAAAAATGATTCGGAATAATGTCGCACAGGTGAAGCCGAATTTCTTCTTAAAGCCCGCGTTATTCAGATGCTTGACCACTTTAAGTTCCTGAAAAGCTGATTTTATCTCGTTTGGTAGTTGATCGAATGGCTGATTTTGCTCTATCATAGAGAAGACACCTCTTCTGTGTGGTAGTGATTGGTCGCACTTTCACTTTACCAAACAAAGCGGTGTTTTTCTATTTTCAAGCCAGGTATCTCATACGCCCCAAATATAGATGACGTATGGGCTTAAGCTGATTTATTAGGTGCGAAAGTTGAGTTAATAAAACTCATGAACCTAAATATTTCTACGAGTTGATGCATTCAATCCAATGACAGTATGGAAATACAAGGCATGTTGAATGCTGTGTAACAGATGAACAAAGTGAATGCTGAGGTAAGCTGTTGATGATTTCATCGACAGCTTTTTGTTATGTCATATTAATGACTTCAGTCATGTCCAACCAGTCGGCAAAAAAGGCAGCGGTATGCCTTTTGTAATGGTGAATGATTTGGATTCAAAGGAAATTTGTGTCGAATATAACCAGAAATAAAAGGATTGTCCACTGCCAATACGCATACATCTCTTCTACACTAAAACAAGATTTAGAAAAATACTGAAGTACATTGGCAGAACAATTGGAAAAAAGAGAGCTCCTCCCGAAGGTGGCGGACGATCCTGCAACTTATCCCACTACATGCAGAAAGTAGGTAATCGCTTGACGCCTGAACGCTTCGGCAATCTGTTGAAAAGAATGAAGCAAGTAACCGTTATCGGCTATCATGGTGCCAATAATTTCGGCGATGATATGATGCTGAAATCCATTATTACGATGTTAGAAGCAGCCAACGTTAAGATCAATATCGTCGGGTTTGGCGAAATCAACTGGATCGACCCCGAGATCAAGGTGGGCAAGCTGCTTGGCCGAAAGTTAAAAAAAGAAAATTTGAAGCTGTTCCACGAATTTTCCCGCGACAGCGATTTGGTCATATGGGGCGGAGGGACTTGCTTCACGGACGAAGAAGGAGACGGATTCTTTGATTTCATGATCCGTGCCAAGCTGAGGGGCAAAAAAATCGGCTACTACAGCGTGGGTATTGGCGCATTAAACCGATTAAGTCGAAAGCTGAAAACGAGGGCGTTAATTAATCTATCGTCATACGTTGGCTTGCGAGACGATACTTCTTTCAAACAGGCAAGCCAATATGCCTTCATAAATAAGAAGAAGGTAGAGAGAATGGAAGATGCGGCCAACGAAAGCATTATGACTTTAGTAGAAAGCCGCGGGAGCCATCAAGCGAATCCGGACAAGAAAAAAAATCTGCTGCTGGCTTGGAGAAACCTGAGAGCGTACAGCAAGGACACGACTGGGGAAAACTTCGAAATCATTGCCCGTTATAGCTTGGATCTGTACCGCGAGCATCGGATGGAACAGATTACGTTAATGGACACGGATTCATGGCAGGACAATAGAGTCGGAATGAAGTTCGTTGAAATATTGAACAGTCTGGATCCCTCTATCCCGGTTATCCATCACACAACAAAAGATTATCTGGACAAATATCAGTACATTGCGGAAGCCGACCTCATCCTCACTTCCAGATTGCATGTTGCCGTATGCGCACATTATTTGAACATCAAATGCCTGGCTTATAATTACTCCCCCAAAATTCAATACTTCGTAGATGAATGCGGCAATCCCGATATCGTACTGCTTGAGAAGGATTTACAAACGAGATCAACATAGACAGGAGAATACCATATGAGTTCGGTTTCGATCATTATGCCTACACACAACAAATCATTTTATTTGGATCGTACGCTCGCCGGATTTGTGAATCAGACCTTCAAAGATTTCGAAATCGTAGTTGTCGATGACGGCAGTACGGACGATACGCGCGCGATTGTCGAAAAGTATAAGGCTTACCTGTCCATTCAATATTGTTATCAAGAGAATAGTGGTAGGGCGAAAGCCAGAAATACGGCATTAGGCCTGGCAAACGGAAAATACCTCATATTTAATGATGACGACCGAATTCCGTCCCAGCACTTTGTGAGCGAACATGTCAATCTACTGAATGAGAATCCACGTACCGTAAGCATCGGCTCCAAACATGTCATGTTATCGAGACTGGAGGAAAGCTTGAAGCTGCCTATGAGCAGAATGTATCCCTTCCTGGTCAAGAACCGAGAGAAACTGCCCGAGCTGCTGGATGAATCGAGCCCAGGATTGTTTATGCCGGAGGATCTGATGCTTCGCGGTAACGGAGTGATCGATGAATTTTATTTGTACGAGCCCATGGACAACTATAAGGTTGTAGTAGAGAAGTATACGGATAAGCTGACGGGCTTCCATTTTGATTGGGTGTTAGCTACGACAGGCAACATGGCCGTGGACCGCACGAGTCTGGAAGGTCTATCGTTTGACGAAAATTATTCGGGCTGGGGACTTGAGGATACGGATTTTGCCTATCGTTTGAAGCAACGGGGCTTCTCCTTTGCTTTTCATCCAAATGCATTGAACTTCCATCAAGTGCATCCTCGCGGCAGCGATGAAGGTAAGGAGCTAACTCGCAATTTCGAGTATTTCTACTCCAAATTTACGAATCCTGAAATTCTTATCTTTCAAAGAGTATTCAAAGGCGATTTCAACTGGTTTGAAGCGAATGAGATGGTCCAGTTTATACGTGATCACTCGGGCAGCTTGTTCGTCAAGGACTACGCAAAGCTTTTAAGAGACGCACAGGGAGCATAAATAGATAAATAGATAAATAGATAAATAGATAGAGCAAACGACGGAGGTCAGCATGAGTCAGATTATAGTCGATAGGCTGAACAAAACGTACCGGCAAGCCATGCGCGAGCCAGGTCTCAAAGGTGCGATCAAACATCTCTATACGCAAAAGTTCGTAGATAAATGTGCGGTGAACGATATTAGCTTCTCGATCGACCAAGGGGATTCCATAGCATTCCTCGGACCGAACGGCGCCGGCAAATCGACGACGATTAAAATGTTGTCCGGCATTCTGGTCCCAACCTCGGGATCGGTGCACATCAATGGGAAGATCCCTCACAAAAATCGGATAAACAACGCCTATAACATCGGAGTCGTCTTCGGCCAGAGAACACAGCTTTGGCTCGACTTGCCCGTCAGGGAATCCTTTTCATTGCTGAAGGATATTTATGCCATACCGGAGGCGATGTTCAAAAGCAATATGGATCGTTTCACGGAGCTGTTGGATCTGGATCAATTTCTCCATTTGCCGGCTCGCAAGCTTTCGCTTGGACAGAGAATGAGGGCCGATCTGGCGGCAGCACTGATACATAATCCTCAAATCGTTTTTCTGGATGAGCCCACGATTGGTCTTGACATCTCGGTCAAATCCAAAATACGCAAATTTATCAAGCAGATGAATCAAGAGCAGGGCACAACCGTACTGCTGACAACCCATGATCTCGAGGATATCGAAGATATCTGTCGTCGCCTTATTGTCATTGATAAGGGAATCGTTATTTACGATGGCAATCTGGATGATTTAAGAAGACAGTATGGCGGCAAAGCTAGAACCATCCATCTGCAATTAAAAGAAGTAGACACGGTTCACGTATTAATGCAGGACATGAAGCAAAGGTTTGCGATCGATAGATTAAGCAATATCGGGAATGTGCTCTCCATACAATTTGATGGAAATGAAATCCCAGCCGGCGAAATCGTCGCTCATGTCATGAAGCATACCGAGGTCATCGACTTTAAATTCGACGAATCCAAGATCGATCATATTGTCAAAAACATTTACGAAGGCAATCTGCAGCTGACAGGTGATCAACGTGTATAAGTATCTTTCGTTAGGCAAACTTTCGATGCAGAATACGGCCGCTTACCGAGGCACCTTCATTATTAGCATATTAGCTAATCTGATTTACCTTCTGTCCATCTTTTATTTGTGGGATGTGGTGTATTCAAGCAAAGAGCAGCTTGCCGGATTGTCGTGGGAGCAAATGAAAGGATATCTGATCGTCAGCTTTTTCATGAACGGATTAATTTCTTTTTACTCCGAAGGTACGATCTCGGGCAAAATCGTTGACGGCACGGTCGCTCTTGACCTGCTTAAGCCTGTTGATTTCCAGAAGGCACGTCTCTCCGAGGTTCTGGGAGCTAGCGTTTTTGAGAGTATTGTATGTATCGCCATGATCTTCATTCTGGCCCCGACCATATTCTCGGGGGTATACAATCCGAGTTGGTACACGTGGCTGCTGTTAATTATTAGTGTTGGCGCCGCGCTGCTCATCAAGTTCAGCATCATCTATCTCACTTGTCTGCTTTGTTTCTACACAACGAGCAGGTATGGTCTCTCGCTGGCGCGAACGGCGATTATGAATCTGCTTTCAGGGGCATTAATTCCATTAGTGTTTTTCCCCAAGTGGCTTGAAGTGCTGTGTACGTATTTACCGTTTCAAGGCATCGTCTTTATCCCCGCATCCATTTATCTCGAAAGAGTGGTTGGAATGGAAGCTTTGCGACTCATCGGCTTGCAGTTCGTTTGGGTTGTGATTCTGTGGGCAGCAGGCAAGCTGTTGTGGAATTGGGCGATTAAACAGGTGACCATCCATGGAGGATAAAGACATGAAAGCTTCAATCCGGCGTCCTTTCTATTTGTTTTACAGGTACATGAATCAAAATGTGAAGGCTATTTTGGAGTATCAATCCGACTTTTATATCTTGATGTCGGCAGCAGTGTTAACCCAAGTATTAGGGTTTATCTTTATTTGGGTCGTGTTCATGCAAATACCGGAAATACACGGGTGGACGATGTGGGAAGTCGTGCTGATGTATGCCATCTTGTTTTTTGCGACGGGCTGTTCGACCTTCTTCTTCGAGGGGACCTGGCGGTTAAGCGCCTATATTCTTCGAGGAGGCATGGATATCTATTTGGTTCGTCCCGTCTCGCCGATCCTGCAGGTTCTAAGCTCAGCGGTAGGAATGAACGGACTCGGCAATTTGACGGTCGGGGCGTTTCTCATCATCTATTCGCTCATTCAAGTGCAAGTGGAGTGGAGTATCGGCAAGGCGCTGTTTTTCGGCCTGCTTATCCTATCTAGCATCGTGATACGTACGGCGATCAATCTCGCGGCGAATTGCATCGCGTTCTGGTTGCTGGGTTCCGGCAATCCGTTCTCGATGATGGTTAGTACGCTTGCCGATTTTGCCAAGTTCCCGATCAGCATTTATTCCGTCGGCATTAAGGTGCTTATTTCCGTCATCATTCCGTTTTCCTTTGCCAGCTATGTTCCGGCCTCCTATCTATTCGAGAAGGACAGCTCGTCGTTGCTGCTGGGGATTCTATGTCCGATTGTCGCGATCTATTGCTTGGGGATGGCCATACTGATATTTAATAAAGGTTTGAAGAAGTACGAGAGCGTAGGGAATTAGACGGAGTGAAGGTGAGGCGTAGTTGTGAAAATAGAAAGTGATCGTTTAGTGATCGAGGATCAAAGAGGGGACTGAGTTCCCTCTACGAATCGTGTTAAAAGAATCAAATGAGATCATAGGAACGATTACCCTTAGAGTAGATAAGCTCAACAATAGGGGCGAACTCGGTTATTGGATGGGTCGAGACTTCTGGGGGCACGGTTATGCTACCGAGGCGGCTCGGCGAATGATCGAATCCGGATTTGTGGAACTCGGACTCAACAGAATTTGGGCAACCGCCATAACGAGAAACAAAGCTTCCGTAAGGGTGTTAGAGAAAGCTGGTTTGCGTAAAGAGGGAACATTAAAACAGAATCGCCTTCTAGCTGATACGTACGAAGATGTTGATGTATATGGTCTTGTAAAGTCGGATTACGGTAGGTTCTAAAGGTGAAATTGTATCCTTGAATTGGATCATAGAGTTGGAGGGGCTTTGCTTATGCACGGCTCCTTTCTCATTTTCCAAGACTATATCGACGATATGTACAATAGCTGCATCTACGATAATTAGAAAGGATCCATCCCTATGGCCAAATGGAAACAAAGCGTATCGCTCTCGCTGATTGCTGCTATGGCGGGCTTGTCTGCTTGTACGTCGAACGGCAACGAAGGGAGCGGGAAAACAGTTGGTTCTGCCGATTTGCCGGAGGTATCCCTTGGGACTTCAATCGGTAACGACACGATCGCAGCAGTACCAGAGCAATCTTCGATCAAGGTCGTCTTCAACAATGGCGGACGCAAGTTCCCGGATGGCATGGACGAAAATAACAATCCGTATATCGATTACATTCGGGAGAACACGAATCTGAACATTACGCTGCAATTCCCGCCGGCGGACGGCTATCAGGATGCGCTGAACGTCATTATGGCTTCGGGCGACTTGCCGGACTCTCTCTACACGTCGGACGCCAGCTGGTTCGAAAGCTACGTGAAACGGAATGCGCTCCAACCGCTTAACGAGTCGCTCGAGAAATATGGTCAGGATCTGCTGAACAATATTCCGGAGGATGCATGGAAGACGGTGACGATTAACGGTCAAATTTATGCGATACCGTCCATGAACGCAGTGACGGGCAACGAGCTTATGTATGTTCGCAAGGATTGGCTGGACCATCTCGGCCTGCAGCCGCCTAGAACGCTCGAGGAATATCGCGAAGTGATGCGTGCATTCAAGGAAGACGATCCGGACGGCAACGGCAAGGACGACACATACGGCTTTATCATGGCGGAAAATCTAGCGAGAATGGCGCCGCTCATTGGAGCGTTCGGCCTCCAAACGGACATGTGGGCGGAGAGGGACGGGAAGCTCGTCCATTCGGATACGCTGCCGGAGATGAAGGAAGCACTCGCTTTTATCGCAGGTCTGTACAAGGACGGCTTAATCGATCCGGAGTGGCTGCTTAATAAGGAGCCGAATTTCAGTGAGAAGATCGCGCGCGGACAAGTCGGTCTGTTCTCGGCCTTGTGGTACGACACCCGCGGACCGATCAGGGTAAGCATGCAACAGGATCCGAAGGCGGAATGGATGGCGCTCGACTTCCCGACGGGACCGCAAGGCCGGCAGGGCACGATGGGTTTCGGATATATCGCGGGCTACAACGTCGTTCCGATTACGAGCAAAAACGTCGATGCGATCGTCCGTATGTTCAACTTTATGAATGGCGCCGGCTACAAAACGTTGCTGCTCGGCTTCGAGAATGAGGTGTGGAAGATGGTTGACGGCAAGATCGCGACCGACTTCGAGAAGCATAACGAACATATTTACCGTCAAACGCTGGGCGAGTCGATTCGACCGTATAACGCGGAAGAGGAGAAGGAACGTCTCGATTCGCTCGGCGAGGAGTTCAAGCTGAACGATAACATCGACCGTATTGCCGAGGTAGCTATTCGAGATCAATATTTGGGCGTACCTACACCAGGCATGGGCAAGTATTACAAGGATTTGAACAAACTTGCGACGGATTTCTTTACGGAGATCATTATCGGCAAGCAACCAATCGAAGCGTTCGACAGGTTCGTCGAGGAGTGGAGGGATAAAGGCGGAAACGAGATAACGGAGGAAGTTAACGTTTGGTATGCGGAGAACCAATAAACCCGATTCGGCAAACACAAGAGGGACACAACTGATGCAGGCACAGAGAAAGGAGATAAGGAGATGCGGCGGCTCAATGATTTCAGGGACTTGTTCAAGCAGTCTATCCAGTTTAGGCTGACCTGTTCTTTCATCATGATTCTGGTGCCGCTCATCGCGTTCAGCTTGTTCGCTAACGACCGCTCTCAGCGAATCCTGGAGCAGGAGCTTGGCGAGCGGACGACAAGCGCAATGGGCTCGACTCTTGAGTATATAGATTTGACGATGGGCGGGGTCAAAAGCTTGTCGACGCTCCTCTCGACGGACCGCGGCCTGACGGCGCTGCTGAATCATCATGATGGAGAACGTCTGTCGACGGAGACGCTCATCGATTTCACTAGTGTGATGGAGGAGATATCCAACATCGCGGCGGTTAATCCAAGCTTATCTGCCGTGACTGTCTACCACGGCAACTCGGGGAGACTGTTGTCGAGCAGCATAGGTTCGCTTCATAGGCCGCGTGCGGCAGAGGAGCAGTGGTACCGCGAGGTCATGCAGTCGAACGGCTCATATGTCCTGTATATCCCGGATCATCATGAGACCGAGCTCATGGGTTGGGCCGATCCCGTATACAACAAGTCCCAGATTATGCTTATGCAGCGCATGGATCTGTATAGCCGGGAGCAAGGGACCAACGTCCTGATGTTGTCCGTGCCGAAGAGCAAGTTGCTGAATGATTTGATGAGCCTCGTTCCGAGCGACGGCTCGCATGTCTACCTGCTGGACAACAACGGACGGTTGATCGTGACGAACGCGGCAGCCGATAGAATGGAGAAATTGGAAGACCAGTCCGGGTCCGGCGAGAGTAAGACGGTGCTGGAACTGCTGGAATCGGAGCGAAGCAACATGGTATTGAGAGTCGATTCGCCTTCCACCGGATGGATGCTTCTGCTCGAACAGCCAGAAAACGAGATTTATAAGAAATCGAAGCCGCTGGAGTATTTTTCGTACGGAATGATTCTCCTCAGCTGCTTGCTCGCGGTCTGGATCTCTTGGGTCGTCTACAGCGGCATCGCGTCGCCGATCTCCTCGCTGGTGGAGGGCATGAAGCTGCTTCGGCTCGGCAAGCTCGATACAAGGCTCGCGAATAGGCGGCAGGACGAGCTTGGTTACTTGACCGACGCGTTCAACCAGACGGTTGAGCAGCAACGTCACTTGATCCGGGACATCTACGAGCAGCAGTTGCTGCTGACCAAGACGGAGCTGAAGTTTCTCCAGTCTCAGATCAACCCCCACTTTCTGTACAACCGCTTAATTCGATCTACTGGTCGGCCAAAAATTACAATGCCGAAGAAATCGGCGAGATGGTGCTGAACCTATCAAAGTTTTTCCGCCTTAGCTTAAGCAAAGGGAGAGAGGCGTTCACGGTCGAGGAGACGTTCTCCCATCTCGGCTACTATATCCGTGTACAGCAGCTTCGGTTCGTTGGGCAATTCACTGTCCGGTATGACACGGACCCAGAAAGCGCCGGGCTTTATGTACTGAAGCTGATTCAGCAGCCACTTGTCGAGAATGCCATTCTGCACGGGCTCGAGAAGAAGAAGCGGGACGGGGAGCTGCGCATTGCGGCCGAGCGCAAAGGGGATCGTCTCGTGCTGACCGTATCGGATAACGGAAAAGGAATTAGCGAGGATACAATGGCACGAATTCGCGACGCGCTGGCCGACTGCGGCCCAGGAGAGATGCATGTCGTCGGCACGGAGCGGAACGGGGAATTTTTCGGCCTGCGCAATGTGAAATCGAGGATTCGTTTGTACTATGGCGATACCGCCGAATTTATAATCGAAAGTCATGAAGGAGCGGGGACGACCGTCCGCATCGATCTGCCGGCGGATCGATGCCTGAGTGAATGGGAGGGGGAAGAAAGGCATGAATCTGATGATCGTCGAAGATGAAAGTCTCATTCTGAACGGTCTCGTGAACAACATTCCGTGGGAGAAGCACGGCATCGAGGTAGTGGCAACCGCAGAGAATGGGAAGGATGCGCTCGCTATCCTGGAGCGAAGAATGCCGGAGATTCTCCTGCTCGATATCGAAATGCCCGAGATGGACGGTCTTGCGCTGGCGGAAGCCGTTCTGGCTCGTGAAACAGGGACCCGCATCGTTATTTTGAGCGGGCATGATGAATTTGCTTACGCGCAGCGGGCAATCAGTCTCGGAGTGGCTAAGTACTTGCTTAAGCCGGCCGGGGACGAGGAGGTGATGAACGCTGTCGCGGAGGTTGCTGAGGATATTCGTCGCGAGCTGGCGGAGAAACACGATCTGAGCGAGCTCAAGCGGATGTGGCGAATTCGGTTGCCGCAGCTTCAGGAGGATTTCTTGCGCGGCTGGGTCACGAACCGTTACGCGGATTGGGAACTGCGCAAACATTCGGCGGAACTGCGGATGGAACTTCGGGAGCATGCGACGTACGCTGTCGCGGTGTGCGTGATCGATCCGCTATCCGAAGACGAGACACGATTCGGCGCTGCGGATATGCCGCTATTGCAATTCTCCCTGGAGAGTATTGCCAAGGAAGCGTTGCCTCCCGAAGAAGTCACCGTATTTAATGACGCGAACGGTGCTCTCGTCCTCCTGTTCATGAAACGAGAGGAGGAAGACATCAGTGAGTTGACCAAGCGGGTCAATGTAAGATTGGCAAAGCTCCTGAACGTCGTGAAGGAATGCTTGAAACTGACGGCTAGCGCGGGGATGGGGAGCGCGGGGGACTTCGCGAGCGTGCCGCGCTCCTATCAGCAGGCCTGTCAGGCGCTGCAGGGACGAGCGATCTACGGCAATGGCATTGCGATTCCGTATCCGGAAGCGGCAGGAAACATCGAGGCGATCAGGCTTGACGCGGATTTCGAGCGCCAATTGGAGATCGCCGTCCACACGGGTGAGAGGGAGAAGGCGGATGCCTTAGTTGACCGCTACGTGGAGAAGGCATACGCGAGCGCCGGTTCCGCGGAGCTCATCTACGAGCATCTTCTCTATTTGAGCGGTGTATTCACTCGCGTGATTCAGACACAGGGCTGGTCCATGCAGCGCGTGTTGAATGGAGACTATGGGTACTTCTTGGCCTTGGAGAAGCTCGTTTCCAAGGATCAGATCGTGCAGTGGGCAAAGCGGGTCAACTTGAACATTGCGGCTTATATGCTGAGCGAACGGCAGCACTCCAGTCATCGGCTGGTGAAGCTGGTCGTCGAGACAGTGGACCGGGACCTCGGGAGCGACCTAACCCTCCATACGCTGGCGGAGCGGATGTACGTGAATCCTTCGTACCTGAGCCGCCTGTTCAAACGGGAGACGGGCGATGTGTTCTCGAACTACGTACTCGCTAGGCGGATGGAGAAGGCGAAGGAGCTGCTGCTCGCGGACGCCAAGGTGTACGATGCATCGGCTGCCGTGGGGTATCAGGATATCAGTTACTTTGCCAAAGTGTTTCGCAAATATTGGGGTGTGGCTCCGAGCGAGCTCAAGAAATAACATTAACACATGACACGGGAAATTTGACTTCGGCAGTAGGCCGGAGAATCAGCGATTAGTAGTATCATTTAGTCTGCGTATCCGATACGCATTCGTAGCAGCTTCTCCGAGCTCTTCAAGAATGGTGTAGTTCGCCCATGCGCCTGCTACAGCACCGATTCCCGGAATCATTTGCAGCATTTTTCGGAAGTCGATTGCGTCTCGATATTCTTTTTGAAACGTCTCCCAGTCCATGTTTCCTGCAAAATCTGGAACTACGGACCAAGCTTCTTTCTCCGACTCCCAATGTTTAATCGTTTGAAGAAGCTTGGTTCGTTGTTCGGGACCTGAGAATGTGAGCTGAAACACTTTCAGAATGAATACTCGTTCTGACATGTTCTTGGTATCGTAGCCATAAACATGCGCGAGCTCGAACAAAAATTTCATCTTGATCGCAATTAAGGCCGGGAAGTCTACTACATTTAGCAGAATTCCGCCCGCACCTGTGCCAGCACCTTCGGCGACCGCGATTTTCTGGTACAGGGCAAATAATTGCGCGCCCTCTTGGTCGGAGAGCTCCAGAGTGTGTGTATGCTGTACCGGTCTCCGAGGTGTATATTCCGCACCGAACAGAGCTGTACGTACGATCGATTTGATCGTGGTCGTGATGATGGTCTGTACTTTGGACGGAATCAATTGATTGATTCGCGTGCCAATGGACTTAGATGTCCTCTCGAGCCAGCCGGGAGGCTTGAATAATTGCTGCTCCCAAGCGGCAATTTCGTCTCTTATCTTCCGTTCGTCATACAATGGCATTCGCTCCCCAGATCATTGTTGGAATAATTGTAACGGTCATTCTCATCATACGTAACGGACTGAAGAAGGTGGCGGTTACCGACGAAAGTCGGGGAATCGTGGGGATTTCATGTAATCCGGCTGAGTCTAGCTACCAACAGCTGCGTGGGAGAGCAGGGGCAACAT
>NZ_CM137010.1:3485000-4995000 GCF_054483835.1 Paenibacillus sp. strain BS8-2 | reverse complement strand
AGTAGCGGCGAGCGAACGCGGATTAGCCCAAACCAAGGAGCTTGCTCCTTGGGGTTGTAGGACATCTCACATGGAGTTACAAAGGTGTTTGGTAGGCGAAGAGATCTGGAAAGGTCCGCCATAGCAGGTAAAAGCCCTGTAGCCGAAAGCAAGCACTCTCCGAGATGTATCCTGAGTACGGCGGGACACGTGAAACCCCGTCGGAATCCGGCAGGACCATCTGCCAAGGCTAAATACTCCCTGGTGACCGATAGTGAAGCAGTACCGTGAGGGAAAGGTGAAAAGCACCGCGGGAGCGGAGTGAAAAAGAACCTGAAACCGTGCGCTTACAAAAAGTCAGAGCCCGTTATAGGGGTGATGGCGTGCCTTTTGTAGAATGAACCGGCGAGTTACGATCACGTGCAAGGTTAAGGTGGAAAGCCGGAGCCGCAGCGAAAGCGAGTCTGAATAGGGCGCCTAAGTACGTGGTCGTAGACCCGAAACCGTGTGATCTACCCCTGTCCAGGGTGAAGGTGCGGTAACACGCACTGGAGGCCCGAACCCACGCACGTTGAAAAGTGCGGGGATGAGGTGGGGGTAGCGGAGAAATTCCAATCGAACTCGGAGATAGCTGGTTCTCCCCGAAATAGCTTTAGGGCTAGCCTCGGTTATGAGTGTCGTGGAGGTAGAGCACTGATTGGATGCGGGGCCCGCCAAGGGTTACCAAGTCTAGTCAAACTCCGAATGCCATAGACATGCTTACCGGGAGTCAGACAGTGAGTGCTAAGATCCATTGTCAAGAGGGAAACAGCCCAGATCATCAGCTAAGGTCCCCAAGTGTGTGTTAAGTGGGAAAGGATGTGGAGTTGCACAGACAACCAGGATGTTGGCTTAGAAGCAGCCACCATTTAAAGAGTGCGTAATAGCTCACTGGTCGAGTGACTCTGCGCCGAAAATGTAACGGGGCTAAACACACCACCGAAGCTATGACATTGCAGCTTGCTGCATTGGGTAGGGGAGCGTTGAATACGGATTGAAGTTGGACCGTGAGGACTGGTGGACTGTATTCAAGT
The DNA here is from genome assembly GCF_054483835.1 of Paenibacillus sp. strain BS8-2. NCBI lineage: Bacteria > Bacillati > Bacillota > Bacilli > Caryophanales > Paenibacillaceae > Paenibacillus > Paenibacillus sp. strain BS8-2. Next base: position 4,993,948 of record NZ_CM137010.1, on the reverse strand, counting down.
GAGAATGCCGGTATGAGTAACGAAAAGACAAGTGAGAATCTTGTCCGCCGAAAGCCTAAGGGTTCCTGAGGAAGGCTCGTCCGCTCAGGGTAAGTCGGGACCTAACGCGAGGCCGAAAGGCGTAGTGGAAGGACAACAGGTTGATATTCCTGTACCACCGAAGATTGTTTGAGCAATGGGGTGACACAGAAGGGCAGTGACGCGGACTGATGGAATAGTCCGTCCAAGCAGTGAGGCTAGTTGGTAGGCAAATCCGCCAACTATAAGGCTGGGCTGTGATGGGGAGCGAAAATTGCAGTAGCGAAGGTCATGTACTCCGGCTGTCGAGAAAAGCCTCTAGTTAGATCTAGGTGCCCGTACCGCAAACCGACACAGGTAGGCGAGCAGAGCATGCTAAGGCGCGCGGAAGAACTCTCGTTAAGGAACTCGGCAAAATGACCCCGTAACTTCGGGAGAAGGGGTGCCTCGGTAGGGTGAATAGCCCGAGGGGGCCGCAGTGAAAAGGCCCAAGCGACTGTTTAGCAAAAACACAGGTCTGTGCGAAGCCGTAAGGCGAAGTATACGGGCTGACGCCTGCCCGGTGCTGGAAGGTTAAGGGGAGCGGTTAGGGGCAACCCGAAGCTGTGAACCGAAGCCCCAGTAAACGGCGGCCGTAACTATAACGGTCCTAAGGTAGCGAAATTCCTTGTCAGGTAAATTCTGACCCGCACGAATGGCGTAACGACTTGGGCGCTGTCTCAACGAGAGATCCGGTGAAATTTTAATACCTGTGAAGATGCAGGTTACCCGCGACAAGACGGAAAGACCCCATGGAGCTTTACTGCAGCTTGATATTGGACTTTGGTACGATCTGTACAGGATAGGTGGGAGCCTTTGAAGCCTGAGCGCCAGCTTAGGTGGAGGCGCCGTTGGGATACCACCCTGATCGTATCGGAGTTCTAACCTAGTACCGTGAAACCGGTACGGGGACCGTGTCAGGCGGGCAGTTTGACTGGGGCGGTCGCCTCCTAAAATGTAACGGAGGCGCCCAAAGGTTCCCTCAGAATGGTTGGAAATCATTCGAAGAGTGCAAAGGCATAAGGGAGCTTGACTGCGAGACCTACAAGTCGAGCAGGGACGAAAGTCGGGCTTAGTGATCCGGTGGTACCGAATGGAAGGGCCATCGCTCAACGGATAAAAGCTACCCTGGGGATAACAGGCTTATCTCCCCCAAGAGTCCACATCGACGGGGAGGTTTGGCACCTCGATGTCGGCTCATCGCATCCTGGGGCTGAAGTAGGTCCCAAGGGTTGGGCTGTTCGCCCATTAAAGCGGTACGCGAGCTGGGTTCAGAACGTCGTGAGACAGTTCGGTCCCTATCTGTCGCGGGCGCAGGAAATTTGAGAGGAGCTGTCCTTAGTACGAGAGGACCGGGATGGACGTACCGCTGGTGTACCAGTTGTTCCGCCAGGAGCACCGCTGGGTAGCCAAGTACGGACGGGATAAGCGCTGAAAGCATCTAAGCGTGAAGCCCCCCTCAAGATGAGATTTCCCAGTATGTAAGACCCCTTGAAGACGACGAGGTTGATAGGTTCGGGGTGGAAGCACAGCAATGTGTGGAGCTGACGAATACTAATCGGTCGAGGGCTTATCCTACACGCTTACTCGTTCATACAAACGATAAGCAACAGCTTTAAGGTTCAGCAAACCTTTCGTATCCAGTTTTCAAGGTACAAACCAAACCTTGAACAGCATGGTTGTGTCTTTTCTGAAGCGATTCAGGGAGCATGATCATCGAAAAACACTGTTTGGTGGCGATGGCGGAGGGGAACCACGCGTTCCCATACCGAACACGACCGTTAAGCCCTCCAGCGCCGATGGTACTTGGACCGCAGGGTCCTGGGAGAGTAGGACGTCGCCAAGCACGAATGACCAGCCATATGATGTGGCTGGTTTTTTGTTGTGCCCGACGACGTTCCTCTCCCTATTGGGAGGTAAGCGTCTAACAAGAAGGTGTATTCCAAAGCAGTCTAGCTTTTGAGACAATTCTGTTAGAGTAGTCGTTGGAATTTTTCGACTCTACTCGAAAAACTCTAATGGGAGTGTGTCCAATTGCAAACTTTAGAGATGAGGAATCGCTATCGACTCCAGCAGTGGACGGAGATCATTCGAGATTGCCGTTCCAGTGGTCAGACCGTGGTTCGTTGGTGTGCCGATCACGAAGTTAGTGTGAAAAGCTATTACTACTGGCTTCGGAAGATCCGTGAAGCTGCTATTGAATCCCTTCCTGCTTGCTCCACCCCGCACGAACCAACTCTCGTACCGGTCCCTCCATCTTTGCGGACGAACGCCCCTCGTTCCGAAGCGAATCATGAACAAGCGGCGATTATCCTTCGTACGGATGCCGTTACGATCGAAATTCATCCGCATGCGTCTACCACACTTCTCGAACAGACGCTTCGCATCCTTCAGTATGTTCGGTGACATCTCGAAGGCCGATCAGCTATATATCGCCTGTGGATATACGGATATGCGAAAATCCATTGATGGCCTGATCCACTTGGTGCAGCATCAGCTACAATTGAACCCGTTTCAGAATCATTTATTTCTGTTCTGCGGTCGCAAGCGTGATCGCATGAAAGCCTTGTACTGGGAAGGCGATGGATTCGTCCTGTTGTACAAACGACTGGAATCCGGTCAATACCAGTGGCCCATGGATGCCGAGGCCGTACGCTCGATCACGCCGCAGGAGTTTCGTTGGTTGCTGGAGGGACTGTCGCTCCATCAGCCGAAAGCGGTCAAAAAGCTTGCTTTCACCCCTTCTATGTAAGCAAAAAAGGGAGCCAAAAACCCTTGTAAAACCTGGGTTCATGCCTACTTCTATGATATAATAATAGGCAAAGAAGACAGTGAAGGAACGGTATCTCATGAGCCCTTTGGAACAGCTGCAAAAGATGGAGCATCGCATCGGCGACTTGGAAAAAGAGAATAAACGGCTACAGGAAACCGTACAATTTCTAACTCAGAAGCTGTACGGCAAAAGCTCCGAGAAAACAGCTTCCCTCCCAGTAGGGGTGGAGCAGCTGTCTTTATTTGATGAAGCAGAGACAGCAGCTTCACGCAATGCGCCTGAGCCAGTGCTCGAGCAGATCCAAAGCTACCAGCGGAAAAAGCAGGTAGGCGAACGAGCGGAGCTACTTCAGGATCTTCCGCATGAAAAGCAGCTATTTCAGGTTCAGGATCGTTGTTGCGACGTATGCCATAGTGAGCTTGTCTTGGTAGGCGAAGAATTTGTTCGTACGGAAGTGGAATTTATCCCTGCCCGCGTTCAAGCCATTGATATCTACAGAGAAACCTTAGAGTGCCGGACCTGTCGGAAAGCGGACAAGCCTCAGATGAAAAAGGCGACCACTCCCGTACGAGGCCACTGAAAAAGTCCTTTAATTAAAAGCAGGGTGATCTTCCACATATAAGCGGAAGATCACCCTGTTTTCTTGTATAATAGAGGTAACCAAAAACAGGCGGTGACCCGGATGATTTCAAATCAACAAAGCTTAAATCTTAGTCCGTTCATGGGCATATACGATATCGTTGTCCCAAAAGACAATATGCTTCGACAGATTAATGACCTTGTCGATTTCTCTTTTATTCATGAAGAGTTAGAAGTGAATTATTGCTTAGACAATGGTCGAAATGCTGTTCCCCCTATTCGGATGTTTAAATATTTGTTATTGAAATCCATCTTTGATCTTTCAGATGTAGATGTCGTAGAGCGTTCGAAATATGACATGTCCTTTAAATATTTTCTGGATATGGCCCCGGAAGACGCGGTTATCAATCCCAGTTCATTAACGAAGTTTCGCAAACTTCGCTTGAAAGACATTAATCTGCTCGACATGCTAATTCAGAAAACAGTGGAAATCGCTTTGGAAAAGGAACTCATTAAAAGCAAATCCATTATCGTTGACGCGACACATACAAAAGCAAGATATAATCAGCAATCGCCGAAGGAATTCCTAATGGAAAAATCAAAATTACTTCGCAAAGCTGTCTACCAAATCGACGAATCGATGAAAGAGAAATTCCCGCCCAAAACAACGACAAACGACATAGCCAGCGAGTTGGCGTATTGTCAAAAAGTGATTGAGGCTGTTGAAAAGGAAGAAGCCATCAGCCACTATCCAAAGGTTCAAGAAAAGTTGAACTACTTGAAAGAAATCGTAGCGGATCACAATGAACAACTGCAACGCTCAAACGACACGGATGCACGTGTAGGACACAAAACAGCGGACTCCTCTTTCTTTGGTTACAAAACACATATCGCCATGAACGAGGAGCGAATCATTACTGCTGCGATCATCACGACAGGCGAAAAGAACGATGGAAAGCAATTACAAACGTTAATTGAGAAAAGTATCGAAACGGGGATGGAGATTGATACTGTAATTGGGGACACCGCTTATTCAGAAAAGGATAATATTCAGTATGCCAATGAAAACGAACTTAAATTGGTATCCAAATTAAACCCTATGATCTCAGATGGCGCTCGTCGTAAAGAGGACGAATTTGATATCAATAAGGATGCAGGCATGTACGTGTGCAAAGCAGGACACCTGGCCATTCGCAAGGCAAGAACAGGTACAAAAAATGTAGCAAAAAACCAAATCAATACTTTTTATTTTGATATAAGCAAATGCCAGCAATGTCCCTTCAAAGAAGGCTGCTATAAAGAAGGAGCAAAGACAAAGACCTATTCGGTTAGCATTAAATCAGCCGAACACAGTGGTCAAAAGCTCTTTCAGGAAAGTGACTATTTCAAGGAAAAAGCAAAAGAACGCTATAAAATTGAAGCAAAGAATAGTGAACTGAAACATAGACACGGGTATGATGTAGCTGAGACCTCGGGTCTATTAGGTATGGAAATGCAAGGTGCAGTCGCGATATTCACAGTCAATGTGAAGCGAATATTGAAGTTAATGAAGTGAAATAGAATTGGCATACCAAAGAAACAAAGGCTAATTCTCATTCATAACGAATGGAATTAGCCTTTGTTTTGTGTAGTGCCATACTTGAGCATGTATAAGCCACAGATTTTCAGTGGCCTCCTCCCGTACCGGTCATTCAGCATTCGCTAGCCTCCGCTTCCTCTGTGGCCTGGGTGATGTACCAGAAGTTTGTGAACAGCATGCCGCTGTACCGTCAGGAGAAGGAATGGAAGAGCATTGGCCTTGATCTGAGTCGGACCACGATGGCGAACTGGATGATCGCGACTACGAGAGACTGGCTGAAGCCACTGGTGAATCGACTGCATGAGCTTCTTGTACAAGAGCGATATCTGCATGCCGATGAGACACCTCTGCAGGTAATGAACGAGAAGGATCGGAAGAACACGACCTCCTCCTACATGTGGATCTACAGCAGTGGTCAGCATAGTACGCATTCCATAAGGATCTTTGAATACCAGCCAGGACGAGGGGCGAAGTACCCGCAAGCGTTCCTGAAAGGGTTCAAGGGATACTTACATAGCGATGCCTACTCCGGATATGCGAATCTAGCAGGAACAATCTCTTGTCTATGCTGGGCACATCTTCGGCGAAAGTTTGTTGAGGCATTGCCACCGGAGGCGAAGAATCCGGAAGGGACCCTTGCCACGGAAGGGGTGGCCTATTGCAACAAGCTATTTGAGATAGAGGCAGAGCTTGCCTCATATCCTCCTGAAGAGCGAAAGGAACAACGTCTGGTGCAGGAAAAGCCTGTACTCGATGCTTTTTGGACATGGGTAGAAACGGCCAAAGGCAAGGTGCTTCCCAAATCCAAGTTGGGCGAAGCGCTGAGGTATGCAAGCAACCATAAGCAAGAGTTGCTGAATTACTTACGGGATGGGAACTGTGTGATCTCGAACAATCTAGCTGAGAACAGCATTCGCCCTTTCACGGTCGGTCGAAAAAATTGGTTGTTTAGCGGGAGTCCACGGGGTGCAGCCGCAAGTGCAGCGATCTACAGCATCGTAGAGACCGCAAAGGCCAATGGACTAAGCCCCTACAAATATCTAGTCTATCTGTTGCAACAGTTACCAGCGGCTGCATTTCGTCAGCGGCCGGAGTTACTGGATGATTACCTTCCATGGAGTCCAACAGTTAGGCAACATTGTACATAACGCAGAGCCTATGGATTCTCATGAACCATGGGCTTTTCTTTTTCAATACACCCGGTTATTTGACGCTTACATTGGGAGAGTGTATGAACCTTGTTATCGAAGTATCTCGATGATGTTGGCCCGGCATTAGAGGTAGGTTCAGACGCCGACCGGCGAAGCGAATACTAACGAAGCGGATTCAAAGCCGGTGCGGTATGGCCGTCGCCAAGCACGAATGACCAGCCATATGATATGGCTGGTTTTTTGTTGTGCCTGGCGACGTTCCTCTCCCTATTGGGAGAGTGTATGAACCTTGTTATCGAAGTATCTCGATGATGTTGGCCCGGCATTAGAGGTAGGTTCAGACGCCGACCGGCGAAGCGAATACTAACGAAGCGGATTCAAAGCCGGTGCGGAATGTACGTCGCCAAGCACAAAACGACCTGTCGCAGATTACTGCGGCAGGTTTTTTTGTTATGAAAATAGTATTGCCAATTGAGCTGGATTGGGCTTAAATGAGGATAGGTAATGACGCAACGGTGCAGGAAGAAACGATCATGAGGTTGTTCAGCATAAAAGGTGGTGAAGTCATGACAAAGAGCGAACACGATAGGATAATCCCGAAGGAAAAAGTAATTTACGCTCATAATTATCCGCTAATCGTTGTCGAAACGATCGGGGTGCCTAGCGTCTACCAGAGATTGCATTGGCATGACGTGCTCGAGATCAATCTGATCAAATCCGGTTCTGGCTATTATATTATTAATGGACAAACCTATACGTTCAAAACGGGAGATATTTTTCTCATTAATACGAATGACTTGCATTGTGCGTATGAGTCGGAAGATCTGGTCATGCTCGTGATCACCTTCGACCCTAGCTGGCTCGTTCATGGGCTCAGAATGGATCCAGAGCTGCTCAGTCCGTTCCGAGAGATGGGGATATTTTATACAAATCATCTGCAAAGCGATCATGCATCAATGGGACAGCTGCGATCTTTGCTGATAGAACTGCAAGAGGAGCATGAGGGACAGCGAAGATCGTATAGTACCATGGTGCATTCGTTGTTACTACGTTTCCTGGCAACTATTAATCGAGATTTGCGGAGTTCTAGTCCTCTTGTTAATAAGGGGACAATCAGTGCTCGACAACTAGAAAGAATGCGTAAAGTTATAATGGTGATGGAGGAACAATATGCGCATTCATGGACGCAAGAGGAGCTGGCGAGTCTCGTCTATCTCAGTTCCTCCAGGTTCAGCGATATGTTCAAGCGAGCAGTAGGCATGCCGCCGATGCTCTATCTCATTCATATTCGGCTTGATCGCGCGCTCACGCTGCTAGATCATGGCGAGATGAAGATTACGGATATTGCGCATGAATGCGGCTTTCAGACGTTAACCAACTTCAATCGATTATTCAAGAAGCATATCGGCATAACACCTGGTGCATCAAGAAAGGCAAGCCTTAGCAGTAAATGACAGGAAGCAACGAATTAAATAAGGTTAGTGCGAAGCCGGACTTCGCCAAGCAGACCATTCCGAAACGTATCTAGTGTTTCTGGTCTGCTTGGTAAGTCCGGCTATTTTATTTGTAATCCGAAACTAAATTAGTTGTCTCCCCATGTTTTGTTCTGCCTCCGGAATTCGCTTGGTGTGATCCCCGTAAAACGTTTGAATACCCGATTAAAGGATGCGACGCTAAAATATCCGACCAGAGAAGCAATTTCCTGTATGAGCAGATCGGTTTCGAGCAACATTTCTGTCGCCTTGTTCATCCGAACGGTATAGATGTAATCGCTAAAATTGGTTCCCGTTTTCTCCTTGAAGTAGCTGGAGAGATAAGGGGAGGTTATACCTAATTTATCGGCAATGGCTTCTAACGAAGCATCGCCGCCATAATGCGTCTCGACGTAATCGATGACGAATTTCGTTATTGTATCTGTTTCAGACTTTTTCTCCTGGATCGCAACTGCTGTTCGTGTCAGAAAGCTATGGAAAAACTGTTTGTACTGTTCGAGCGTGTAACAAGCTTTGAGTTGATCATACACGGCATTGCCATCCGTAATCGTATTTATTGATATCGCTTGCGAGTACATCGCCTTGATTGCCCGATTGACGATATCTTTGGATAGTTCTTGGAACTGAATAGCTGTTGCTCCAGACTTATCTAGCTGATCAAGCAGCTTCTCCACGAGTGGAATCGTGACGCTATCGCATCCCGAATGCAAATTGGTGGAGAGCTCCACTTCTTTGGAGGATGTCAGAGTCAGAATAGAAGGGTGTGGCTTCCACTCCGTAATAATCTGAACATCTTCCCCGATCTTACGCTGTCTGAGCATGTCGAGCGCATTCTGATAGGTTTCTGCAAAGTCAGTCGAATTTCTGCAGACCGGACTTGGAGCAATGGTGAAGTTGCAATACATCGAATCAACATGAAAGATATCGATCAATGTTCGAAGATCCGCTTCGCGAGCATCTGCTTGTTCGGGACTCAAGAAGAGGATCGTCAAGATCTGATCCTTTTCAAGCTGGAAGGTTAACGATTCCGAATACAAGCTGGAGAAATGAACATCAATTAATTGCTTATACGAATTAAACGCTCGGAGCGGCGAGGTCGAGATGTCGTGCAAGAAGCGATCCTTGAAGTCTAACTGAAACAAGACGAGACGGTAAGGTCTTTCTTCATCAAGAGAGGTTGAGAGTCCTACTGCTCCTCCGATGTTTTTTAGCTTGGACATATAAGCAAATTGCTGCAGCATGGAGTTTTTGGCCTGCAGATCATGATGGAACTGTTCATTGGAGCGTGATAAATTGCTAAGCGTCGAGTGGAGCATATTAAATTCTTTAATTCTACTGCTAGCTGCTCCAGGACCGCCAAGCACATTGTAGGCTTGAATCGATTTGATCATTCTCGACAATGGATTATGGAACTTTTTGGAGATGATATATGAGATGGCTAGGCTGCTAAGAACAGATAATGCAAGTAATACGATAATCATGATATTCAAATTGCGCAGCTGATTAGACAGGCCGCGGTCTGTGACGGCTTCTACGTACATAAATCCGGTTTCCGCTCCTGTTTGATAGAAGTAATAAGTGGAGCCAACATTAATGTAGCCGCTGCCTTCTATCCGGTTTTCACCGTTCATGAAGCCGGCTGGCAGCTTTTCGGCTGGTGAAGATGAAAATATTGTCGAGCGATTATTGTCCATGATATACAGGCTGCTCCCAGGCTTGGCCCGGTGGAAAGCTTCATATGTCTTGGCAGCGTTCAACATGAGAATAAAGGCGAGCTTATCGTCATAAGGGCTCTTGACCAGAATCGGGATGAGATGACCCATCGAAAGACTCTCGTATGCCGTCTCCAATCGGAAAAACTCAGATGGGTAGATCTGAACATTTTCCACTTGCTCGACTTGGGCACGCCAGAATTCAGGGGAATAGGTGTTACTAACATAAAATTTGGAGAACATCGTGTCCAAGTCCTGCGTGCCTTCTTTATCAATTACGAATTCGTTTTCCTTGAAATAATAGATGATGTTTTCCAAATACAACAAGGAATTGTTTAGATCTATTCTCAGCTCTCGCTGCGTACGCAGCACGATATCATATGGAATCGGATTGATATTCTTTTTCATGATCTGCGTATCATTGTCAAACATATAGCGGAGCATGAAGCTTTGCATTAATTTAATATGTTTTTCATAATTGGCCACAGTCGTTTGCATATTTAGACCACTATTAATAATGATCTCGTCTTTGATCCGATCTCGGAAAAACGAGTAGGCGGCGACATTAATAGATAAGAAAAGAAGAATAATGGCGATATAGCTGATAAACAAGGTATAAAAAAGTGACACCTGATTATTGGATAAGGAGAGGCGTTTCGATAGTAGCTTCATGTCATGTTTCCTTTCCTTTAACGTTCTAGATTAAGATTTGATATGAAAAAAGTATATCACGAGCCTATTAAGCTGCGCCTATAATCAACGTTTATGATCCTTATCACTTTTTCCGATTTGACCAAAAGATCTGCGAAAAACTGCAGTCTGACGGGAAAAATGAGGCGAAATAACAAGTCGCTGAGAGCATGCGTGCATGATTTCGGGAAACTTCGCAGCTTTTAATATTTTGACTGAAAATAGGTTGTGATGAAAATATGCGAAGTTTCGGATATGTCAGTTGTTGTTCGGAACTGACCGATGCCAGTATTGTTATTGGCAGAGGCAGTGCAAGCCGAGCAGACTGGAGGATACGAAATGGCAAGTTTCATGACAAATGTTAAGCGAAGCAAATATTTACTCCTATTGTTTTTACCTGCACTCATTTATTACATCATGTTCAGGTACGTTCCCATGTTCGGCATCTTGATCTCCTTTAAAGATTACAACGCGTTCAAGGGGGTATGGGACAGTGAATGGGTCGGATTGAAATTTTACAACATGTTTTTTGAAAGCCCGGATTTCTTTAAACTGCTGCGCAACACGATCTTGTTAGGCATATACAAAATTGTTTTCGGATTCCCGGCTCCCGTTATATTGGCGCTATTGCTAAATGAAATGAGACTCCAGGTTGTTAAGCGGGTAGCTCAGTCGATCAGCTATCTTCCGCATTTTATTTCGAACGTAGTCGTGGTCAGTATGATGTTTTTATTCCTGTCGCCTTCGAACGGAATCGTGAACAATATGATCGAATGGTTCGGTTATGAGTCGATCAACTTTATGCAGGATGATAACTACTTCCGAACTTTATATGTGCTCTCGGAGATCTGGCAGCATGTGGGATGGGAAACGATCATTTATTTGGCGGCGTTAAGCGCGATAGATCCACAGCTTTACGAAGCGGCAAGAGTCGATGGGGCCAACCGCTGGCATCAGCTCAGGCATATTACTCTACCGGGCATTAGCTCAGCGATCATTATTTTGTTCATTCTTAATATTGGACAAGTACTCGATATTGGGTTCGAGAAGGTATTGCTTATGCTCAATCCTTCTATTTATCAAACGGCGGATGTGCTCAGCACATATGTCTATCGGACGGGTATTCAAGCCATGAACTATAGCTATGGAACGGCGATCGATTTATTCACTAGCGTCGTTAACCTGGTCTTCATCTTAAGCGCCAATTGGATTAGTCGTAGAGTAAGTTCGACGAGTCTATGGTAGAAGGGGGAGTTAAGCCATGAAAACTAAGTTTACCGCTGTGGATGCAGTGATTTATTTTGTAGTGGGATGTGTGATCCTGTCCGCCTTGTATCCTTTTGTATATATGATTGCTGTTTCTTTTAGCGGCTCGGTGCCTGTACTAAAGGGAGAGGTGTTTCTTTGGCCCAAGGACTTTACGCTGAACACTTACAACGTTGTTTTCGACAATCCTGATATCGGCAAAGCCTATATCAATACGATGATATACACTGCACTTGGCACTGCAATTTCATTACTGGTAACAGCTGCAGGAGCTTATGCATTGTCCAAGCAGACCATGGTCCTCCGCAAGACTTTTATGATCATGATCGTGATCACCCTGTTCTTCAGCGGCGGCATGATTCCTACTTTTCTTGTCGTTAAAAGCTACAACTTGATTGACACGATCTGGGCGATGATTATTCCTACTGCTGTAAGCTCTTGGAATTTCATCGTGATGCGTACGTTCTTCATGGGGATGCCCCAAGAGGTCGAGGAGTCGGGCAAGATCGACGGTTTGACTGATATTGGTATATTCTTCCGACTTGTACTGCCTCTTTCGAGTGCCATTATTGCGACAATCGGTTTGTTCTACGGGGTCGCGATCTGGAATAATTTCTTCTCCGCGCTGCTCTATCTGCGCGATGCCGATCTATTGCCATTACAGGTTATTATTCGCAACATGGTTCTGCAAGGCGCAGGCGGCGCTAACGGTGCCGGCAATATTGGCGGAGATACGCTGATTGTCGACGAGTCTCTCAAGTTTGCGACTATTATTGTCACAACGGTTCCCATTCTTTTGGTCTACCCATTCCTGCAGAAGTATTTTGCTAAGGGAGCGCTTATCGGGTCGGTCAAAGGTTAATATAAGATTCATGGGAAGAGCAAGACCGCAAGTATGCAAGATAAATTAAGATTAGGGAGAGTGGGGCAATGAAAAAGAAGTGGTCGACAGTCATGGTGGCAACGTTGTTAGGGTCCAGCATAGCGATGGGCGCATGTTCGGGCAACAACGTAAACAACGCACCGGGGGAGGCAAGCACCAAACCTGAAGCAACGGCAGCTGCAGAAACAAAGCCGAAGGAGCAAACATTTACCTTCTTGAATTACAGCAATCCAAGCTGGCCGTATGACGAGAACTGGCCGGTATGGGGCATGATCAAGGAAAAAACAGGCGTGACGCTAGATGTTCAGCTGCCATCCGGCAATCTGCTAGAAGATGCGATCAGCTTGGCTATTGCATCCGGTGATATGCCTGATCTGATGTGGATTCAAAGCAAAGCAGCAGCCGACAAGTTCGGTCAGCAAGGCGCATTGACTAACATTTTGGATTACTTGGATTTGATGCCTAATTTCAAGGCTTGGACTGAAAAGTATCCGACTGAGCTGCAAAACTTCCTATCCGCTGACGGCAAGCTGTATATGACGCCGAACCAAGGTATCGGCGAAACGAACCGGCGGATTTGGATGTATCGCCAAGATGTATTCAACAAACATAACCTGCAGGCTCCAACGACATGGGATGAGATGTATACGGTGCTCAAATCATTGAAATCGGAATATCCAGAAAGTTATCCTTTATCCTTCCGCTTCGGGACGCGTACGTTCCAAGACTTCGGCGCAGCATTCAACGTCCCTGCCGAGGTCGAAGTGACGAAGGCGAGTGTGTTCCTGGATCAAACTTCTGGTGAATGGAAATACGCGCCAATTCTTGATGAATACAAGACGATGCTTACTTATCTGAACACCTTCTACAAAGAAGAGCTTATTCCAAAGGACTTCCTGACGCTTGATACAAAAATGTGGCAGGATATTATCTCCACGAATCGTGCATTCATTACACTGGATTACATTGGACGTATCGACTTCTTCAATAATGCCTTGCGTCCGGATAATCCGGAGTTCAACTTCAATTACATGGCTCCTCCGGCAGGAAGCGCTGACGGAAAACAATTGACAGCATTTACGCAATACAGCGAAGAGGGCTTCATGATTTCGTCCAGATCCAAAAACATCGAGGAAGTTGTCAAGTATATCGACTTCTTCTACTCCGAAGAAGGTAAACAACTAGCAAGCTGGGGACAGAATGGCGTTACCTCCTCTGGAGGAGCATTCACCGAGAAGTATAACGATGTAGCGGACATGAGAAAGAAAACAGGACTTTCAACAGACGGAACTTATATTTGGTTCGATTATGCGGCACATATCTCGTTGTCATCGCCGGAGCTGAAGGTTGCGTATGAAGAATCTCCGAAATACGACGGTCCTACACGTGTGGCGGTATCCTTCACACCAGATGAGCAACAAATTTTGAGCACAAAAGGCGATTCTCTGAATAGCCATCGTGACGAGAATTTGGCGAAGTTCATTATGGGCACACGCAGCTTGAATGAGTGGAGCAGCTTCATCGAGGAACAGAAGAAGCTTGGTTATGAAGAAATCGTGGGCATCTACAAATCTGCTCATGAGCGCGCGCTTGCCGCTGTTAAGTAAGGATCGTAACGAACAAGCCTCGTTTGCCTAAACGAGGCTTGTCATTTCAATACGTATAAGGAGAGGACGTCCATGGTATCGTACCGTTCGAAGAGAAACTTATCGATTGTCATAATTGCGTTCATGTTCTTCAACTTAATTGGCACAGCACATCCATGGATCATACAATCGGTGCAAGGAGCACCAGATCCGAGTGTCTCAAGTGTCGTGGCATCTCCTGCGGCTGGCACGTATGCCGAAATGAAATCGGTTACGCTATCATCTAGTACGGTAGGAGCCCAGTTGTATTACAAATTTAAGGGAGAAGCGGATTCAGCGTTTCGACTCTATGCGGCCCCCGTATCTATTGCTGCTTCTGCAACGATTGTGGCGAAGGCGGTTTATGAGGGGGCAGAAAGCGAACTGGCTGAACATGCCTATGTCATCGATCCCTTTGACCCTAGCAAAAGCTTATTAATTAGCAATACGGAGCAATTCACTTCTTGGTCAAACACGACACCGACAACAACGCAAGCGGTTTATGGGACGTATTCGGGCAAATGGACGAATCCGGCTACGGCGATTGCGACGCCTAAATTTACGGTGCCGTGGAAGAGTTACCAGCAGCTTGAATTCTGGATGTATTCTGAGCAAGCCTCTAATAAAAAGGTGTATATCATAATCGATGTTAACATCCCAACAACGGCTTCCTTCGATTATTTTATGACCTCCTTCAATGTGGACTGGACAGGATGGAAAAAAGTTGTGCTACCGTTCAGCTCGTTCACCAAATCAACACCGCAAGCCGATTTCGATAACTTTAACAAAATCATGTTCCATCCCAATTGGTTTACGGCTACTGATCCTACACCTAGCGATCAAGATGTCATCTATATCGACGGGTTAGCCTTAGGGGACAAAATCGTATTGCCGCCGATACAGCCGGTAACGGCATCTCCAAAAGCAGGTCTATACGCCGAGACGAGAGCGATTACATTATCATCCTCCATCCCAGGCGCACAAATCTACTATAAGTACGAAGGGGAACCAGATTCAGCTTATCGACTCTATACAAGTCCGATTGAAATCCTGGAATCAAAGACGATCGTGACCAAAGCTATTCATGGGGAACAAGAGAGCGAAGTTGTGTCATATGCATATACAATTGATCTCTCCAGCTCGAGCAGTGTACCGATTAGTCACATGGAAACATTCGCGAATTGGTCGAATACGCTTTCTACAACCGATCAGTTTGTATTAGGGGAACGTTCAGGTTTGTGGTCCGATCCTACGAAAGCCATTAATGCAACAGGCTTTGACGCGGATTGGAAGGCATATGATCAAGTCGAGTTCTGGTTGTATTCAGAGAAAGCAAGCAATAAGAAAGTTTATTTTATTCTCGAAACGAATATTGCTACCACAACAGGTTTTGACTACTTTATGTACACGTTCAATGTAGATTGGAGCGGTTGGAAAAAGGTAGAGATTCCATATTCGAAATTTTTGAACTCAACTGGTTATTCCGATTTTGATAATTTCAATCAAATTATTATTCATCCGAATTGGTTCACATCTTCGGATCCAGCTCCCGATTCCACAGATAAATTGTATTTCGATGGATTGGCTTTGACCAAAAATGTTGTAGAGCCTTCTATTAATGTGATCCAGCAAAGCGCGTTGCCGGGAAGTTCGGTGAATTATAATGTATCGCTAAAAAATGTTGGCGAAGAGCCTACGGCCTATCAAATTGTCAAAGGTGAAGAATTCAAACCCGGATATACAGCGACCTATGACAACGTATCCGATCTCGTTGAGGTTGGCGAAGAAACGAACATCTCTTTCACTGTTCAAGTACCAGCAAATGCAGCGGCGGGAGATACCGCTAAGGGAACGTATTTCGTTCGTCCTGTAGAAGGTGGTAAAGAAATCAAGCTGGAGCTGAACGTGGCTGTAGGAGAGAGTCGCATCCCGACCAAAACTCACCCTTATATTATGACGACTGCCGAGAATTTGCTTGATTCGAAAGAGAAGATCGAATCATACGATTGGGCAAGCGATTATCTGGAGGCAGTAAAGCGTAAAGCAGATGATTGGGTTGAGAAAACCATCTATTATCCGACGCAGCCAGCTGGCCAAACCTTCTGGTATGTATGTGGCGATGTTACTTTGACTTACGACTATGATTCTCCGAATGAACATTTATGCCCGACAGACGGTGAAATGTATACGGGACCTCAGCTGGATGCGGGCTGGAGGTTTACGACTCATACGATGAATACAGAAGCGGCTCGCACGCTTGGTATTGTATACGCACTGACAGGCGAAGAGAAATATGCTGAAAAAGCGAGAGAAATTCTGGTCGAGTATTCCAAATTATATCCTAGCTTCCCTGTTCAAGCACAATACGGCAAGCTTTTCTATCAAACACTCGATGAAGCCGTTCAGATGATTCAACTTGTACAAGCTTATGATCTCATCTATCCGAGCGGTGTATTGACTCCTGAAGAAGTTTTTGGCATCGAACAAAATCTATTCGCGGCTTCTGCCAAGACGCTCAAAGGTTATGATGTAGGCAAATCAAATTGGCAAACCTGGCACAATGCCGCAATTGGGGCAATTGGTGCGGCACTTGAAGACGTATCGCTTATGGAGCATTCGGTTAATGGGAGAAGCGGCTTTACGTTCCAAATGAATAATAGCGTTCTGGAGGATGGCTTCTGGTATGAGGGCGCAATAGCTTATCATTTCTACTCCCAAATGGCATTGTTCGCACATGCTCAAGCGCTCGATAATATGGGATATGATCTATTCGCCAATCCCAATCTAAAGAAAACGTATGATGCGACATTAACGTATGCTTATCCAGATCTCGGCATTATTAATAGCAATGACTCTAGCAAATATCCGACGAGTCTAGCTGCACCGGGACGGGTTGTACCAATCGATTATGAAGGTGTATACGGCGAATACAATGATCCGATCTATGGCGCATTATTAAACAAGCTGTATGATGAGCTTGATCGGCCGCGCGGCGGTCATATCCTGCCAGGCAATACGAACAGCGGCATTGCTGGCGAACAGGCCGTATTCTATGGTCAGCCGGAAATAACGAACATAGGCGTCTTGCCGACGGAGAGCGTCAATTTCAAAGGTCTGGGACACTCTGTCATTCGTATTGGCGAAGGGAATGAGCAATTGTTTGCGCTGGTAGATTACGGTCTGCATGGTGGATATCATGGCCATCCCGACAAGCTGCACCTCGATATCTTTGGTCAAGGCGCACGACTTGCACCTGATCCAGGGATTCCACTCTACAGCAATACGATGTATGAGAAATACTATAAGAAAACGTTCTCGCATAATACCGTCGTTGTTGATAAGAAAACACAAGAGATTCAACCTAGTAATGCAGAGACATACGAGCCGAGCAAGCTGTATTTGACCTCCGACCGGTTCGGCATCATGACAAATTCGGCACTTCAAGCGAATAAGAATATGAAGAAGTTCGAGCGGACTGTAGCTGTTACACCAGATTACATGATTGATTTATTTACCGTAGATTCTGATACAGAACGCACTTATGATTGGGTTATGCGCGGCCTCGGCTCATTCGAGACAGAGACTCCCATGATGAACATAGCTGCTCCACTCGGGACAGAAGATGCTTATCCGTACTTCCGCAATGGCAAAGAAGCACAAGTGACGGGTGTATGGGAAGGCGAGTGGAAGAATAACGCAGGTAAAGGTCTGAAAATGTTCAGTTTATCCAGCACAGTAGATGCGCCTACCACGATGATTGTGGGCGAATCGATTGGTCCGGCGAATGATACGAACGCCTATACACCAACGGTCGTGAATCGTGTAGTGGCGAAGAATGCGCAGTTCGTATCCGTATTAGAGCCATTCAGCGGGGTTAGCCAAATCGATTCTGTCAACAGAATCAATAGCTCAACGATCGAGGTAAATCTGATTGATCAACGTAAGCATATGTTCGTCTATCATTCGAACGCTGCAAGTGCTGGATCACTCCAATATGCATGGATAGAAGGCGAGGATTTCGACGCCTCTGATGTAATCGTTGCGAGCTCGATTGATGGCACGAATGTGGAAATTACGCTAAATGAAGTCGTAGGAGTAGGGCGCTTGACAGCTGTTGTATACGCTCCTGGAGCTGCTGTAGTCTCGCTTAATGGCGAGGAGGTTGCGTTCACTTTGCAAGATGGATATGTCATGATCCAATCGGAAGTCGATTTCGAGGAAGAACCAACAACACCAACATCGACACCAACGCCGACGCCGACTCCATCTAATGGGTCAGGGGTGATTTCAACACCTGCTCCAACGCCGACTCCAGTACCAACGAGTACGGTTAAGCCGACATCAACGCCAAAACCAACGGCTCTGCCCGAAATGAAAGATATTGCGACACATTGGGCTCAAACCGAGATTGAACAAGCGATACAAGCGGGCATCGTTCAAGGGCACGGGGATGGAAGTTTCAGACCGGATGATTCCGTCTCGAGAGAGCAATTTATTGTTATGCTCATTCGTGCATTGAAACCAGATGAAGGAACAGACAAAGAATGGTCATTCTCGGATGATCAGCAGATTGCTTCTTGGGCGCAATCATCCGTGAAGTTGGCGTTAGAAATGGATTGGATTGGAGGTTATGAGGATGGAACCTTCCGACCACAACAGTCGCTTAATCGAGCTCAGCTAGCGGTTGTGGTTGCCAAGGCGCTTGGCTTGCCATACAGCGTAGAGAGCCATGCTGGTTACACAGACATTCATCAAATTCCAACATGGGCGCTGCCGGCTGTCAATCTTCTTTATGAGCATGGTATCATGACCGGAAGATCCGGCAACCAGTTTGCAGCCGTTGAAGAAGTATCTCGTGCTGAAGCAGTAACCGTTATCCTCCGTATGCTGAAGTTGAAAGAGCAGCTTGAGACCGTTGAGAGCGACGAATAATTACGAATAATAGCTATCGAACGGCAATTGATCAGATATTGAACCTGCTTCTCCTCCTTGCTGTATGCAAGGCGGAAGAAGCAGGTTTTTTGCATGATGTTGGGAGATGCGGTGTTTCTGTACAAATAAAACCCTCGCGACAAATCGCGAGGGTTGTAGGCACTTGCAATTGTTGTGTGCTTAGGTTTAGTAGAGCTTGGTCACTTTCCACCAATTTATGTCGAATCCGCCTGTCACCGCGTACAAACCGAATTGGTGAGTTCCGGCAGGGATTGTAACCTGATGACTGATCGTTCGATAATTAGACCAGCTTCCTGTATTCGGCACATCAGCATAACCAAGCACGGTCGCGCCAGCGTTGAGATCCAATGAAATTCGTCCGCCGTTATTTGGTGAAGCTTCTCGGTATTCCACCAAATAAGTGCCGCTGGTTGGTATGTTGACGTTACTGAACGCGATCCAATCGGTTGCATCAATACCGCCGACATTAAGCCCTCCACCGGTGTCCGGAGTAGACTCTGTCATGATTCCTTTCATATATTGATAGCTTTCAGCTTGGATTAAACGATTGAAGCAGCCTCCTGCATCAAGCTCGCATATCTCCGATTTGGATGTCGAAACCTTGATATCATCATACCAGGCATACGAATGATTAGCAGGCGCGAAGCCGGAGGTTGCACCGCCGAAGAAGGATTCGAAATAGGCTTTATCGATCTTATCCCCATTGCGAACAAACCGTAAACCCGTCAGGTTGGCGGCAGAAACTCCGTTGTACCAAACTTGAATTTCGCCGTCAGGATTCGCATTGCCTGCTGTAACGGTATTTACTTTGAGGCGTTGAACGATGTTGATCCATTGTCCCTTTGGATAGATGACGTTGTTGCCGCCAATCTGCAAGTTCTGGTAATCGCCATATTGATTCGTTTGATCCATATGATAGTAGTAGAGTGCTGCTTGTCCGCCACTTCGCCAGATTATTCTGGAGTTGAAGCCGTTATAACCCGTACAGGTCATTCCGCCTGAGCAGGCACCTCCACCAGCTAGACCGATGCCAAGTTTTCCCCCGTATTGCGTCGTACCCCAGCTAAAGTCACTACTGAAGCGAACCCAGAAGGATAAATAATATTGTTGACCTGGCGTTAAGGCAAAAGGGGCCTGTGCTCCTGAATTTTCGGGACTGATTTGTCCCTGAGGATAGAACACGCGAAGAGATTTGCCGCCGGAATGCGAGTAAGCGCTGTCAATCATCGTGCGATTGTTCATGCCAAGCTGCCACGGTGCACTCCAGCCGTCAAATCCCCACTCTGTAAGTGTATATGCGTTGCCTGTGGTTGGACGTTCGAATGTGTTGATCTTGGGTGCCGCAGTGGCTGCAGCAACATCCATTAACATCACTAACATAAATAAAGCAATTACAAGTTTCCTTCTCATCATGTGGCCTCCTAATAAATGAATGGATAGCTTGATGAATCGTCTGTTCCCATCTCGGTGACACAAAACCGACTCATTGCTACATGGTCCGCATGGCATCAACTCCTGTCCATTTTGGTTACAACGCATAACAGCACCAAAACTGATCGTCTGCCATTCAGTCTTGGTGCTGTATATGCAATTTCAGCATAACAACGAGGAAGAGTATAAGGTATAGTCTGATATTATCATTGTGACTATAATTTAAACCGAGATAATAATGTGACTTTGTTAATTTTTAAGATTGCTTGTGCAACATCTTTTAAGGTTTTAAAACCTTATAAATCAGGGGAATCGAAAGGAAAGTGATGTTATTCTTATTCATTTGCTAGAATTGAAAACAGTGAAATAGTGCTAGTTTATAGTCGTTTAGGACAAGCAAAGAAGGGCGTCGAATCTTAGAATGAAGCCATGTACTTGCAAGACAAAAGTATAGGTGCCTCCTATTCGACTTGGAGAGACATTATGAAAGGAGAGATAACACTTGAAGTTTTATCTGGGCGTGGATGGTGGAGGAAGCAAGACGCTTGCAGTCGTGTCGGACTCAGCAGGAAGGATTGCTGGGAGAGGAATGAGCGGCTGCGGAAATCATCAGCTCGGCGTGGAGCTAGCCGATCACAATATTCGGTCTGCTGTGGAAGCAGCTCTGCTGGAAGCGGGTATACAGAAAGAAGAGGTCGCATTCGCCATGTTCGGCCTAGCAGGTGCAGATCGACAAGCGGATTTCGATATTCTTAGACCTATGATTGCGGCAATGGGATACGCTGAATCAGAGATTGTATGTGATACGGAAATCGGTCTTCGTGCGGGAACGAGGCAGGATAACGGCGTGGTGCTTATTTGCGGAAGTGGAACCAATTGCTTCGGGATGAACAAACAAGGTGAATCGCTGCAGGTAGGTGGCTTCGGATATGCCAATGGAGATTTCGGCGGCGGCAGTGAGCTGGCGGTGGAGGTCTATCGATCCGTTATTCGTGAATGGGAAGGAAGAGGGCAAGCGACGGCGTTAACGAATCTAACGCTTCAAGCGTTGCAATACGATGATGTAGAGGCGATGTTTAATGGATTATTAGATAAAGGTGAACGACCACCGCTATCGCTTGCGAAGCTGCTGTTCGAAGCTGCGCCTACTGATGTAGTTGCGAAAGATATTCTTCAGCGACAAGGCGAAGAACTCGGCAAAGCAGCATGCGCGGTAATCAGGAAGCTGGGTATGGAAGAGGAGAGCTTTGATGTCGTTCTGGCAGGTAGCATAGTAGCTAGAGGACAAGGCGACTTTGTGACCTCGCACGTCGATCGGTTGACGAAAGAGGCTGCTCCGCATTCAAGCCTGCGCGTGCTGAAGCTTGAGCCGGTGGCTGGCGCTTTGCTATTGGCTATGGAATGTGATGGCGTTGTAGTGGGTCCGGACATATATACATCATTTGAACAAGCACTTACAGTGAAGGGAAGCGAATCGGAATGAGTCATGGATTAAAGGTAGCCGTTATCGGAGGAGGTTCATCCTATACACCGGAATTAATCGAAGGTTTCATTAAACGTTATGATACGTTTCCGGTGGCCAAGATCGTGCTCGTGGATATCGAGTCTGGCAGACATAAGCTCGAGATCGTAGGTGCGCTGGCTCAGCGAATGGTGGAGAAGAGCGGATTGCCTATACAGGTTGAGCTAACGCTGGATCGTCGTCAAGCACTCGAAGGTGCGGATTTTGTCTCGACGCAGATGCGTGTAGGTTTGTTGGAGGCCAGAGGCTGGGATGAATCCATTCCTGTGAAGTACGGTCTGCTAGGCCAAGAAACGACTGGTGCAGGCGGGATGATGAAAGCATTGAGGACGATTCCGGTCTTGCTAGACATCTGCAAGGATATGGAGGAGCTGTGTCCAGACGCCTTTTTGTTGAACTTCACCAATCCTGCGGGAATGGTAACCGAGGCGATCCTCAACCACTCCAATATTCGCTCTATCGGACTATGCAACTCCCCGATCGCAGCTTACAAATGGCTATCTCATTTGTACAACGTTTCGGAGAGCAGAATTTATTGCGAATTCGCCGGTCTTAATCATCTGCACTGGATTAGCCGTATCGAGATTGATGGGGTATCCAAGCTTGAAGAGCTGCTGGATCGGCAAGGTTCATACAGCGCCACTAACGTGCCGCAGCTAGCGTGGAACGACACCTTAATCCGAGGGCTTGGCGCGATACCTTCCTATTATCTGAAATATTTTTATCTCCACAGAGAGATGGTCGAGGAAGGCAAAGCGGCAGCCGCTCGCGGCGAAAACCGCGCGGAAACGGTGAAACGGTTGGAGGAAGAGCTGTTTGAGATCTACAAGCAGCCGGAGCTGGCGGAGAAGCCGAAGCAGCTTGAGCAGCGCGGCGGCGCTTATTACTCCGAGGCAGCCGTCAAATTAATGCATTCGATCTATAACGATACAGGCGATATTCAAGCGCTGAACGTACGTAACGGCACCACGCTCGACTTCTTGCCGCCTGATGCCGCGATCGAGGTCAACTGCAAAGTGACAAGGCATGGTGCAACGCCGGTGCCAGTTCAGCGCGTGCCGGAGGCAGCGAAAGGACTGATTAAGGCAGTCAAAACCTACGAAAGCCTGGCAATTGAAGCCGCTGTCTCAGGCAGCCGTGACAAGGCATTGTTGGCGCTGGCCAGCCATCCACTCATCGACTCCTCGAATGTGGCTGAAGCCATGTTGGATGAGATGCTGGAGCGGAACAAGATATATGTGCCGCGATTCTTCTCGAAATAGAGAAAAGGGGTGTTTACTGACCGAATCCAAGAAGTCTGGGCTGGCGCAAAATGCCGCTCTCCGTAAACTCGAGAGCAGCTACCCTGCAGGGGAACGGTGTGCCTAGCCACTGCACATCTGCCTTGCTCATACCAGGCGTCAATTTGTCGAATGGGCAAGGGCCAGGATGTTGCTCGGCAAATTGAGCTAACAGCGACTTGGAGGACTGGTCAAGCCCCGCGACATGACCGATATAACGCCCTTCATAGCGGAGCACAAGACTAGCTATTGTTCCGCTATGGCGCTTTAGCCCGACGACATCAGCAACGAGCCTAAGCTCTTTTCGTTTTTTGAACCAGTTTTCATGTCGTTTCCCCTCTACATAGGTGCTGTCTGCTCGCTTGGAGACGACACCCTCCCAGTCCTTTTCTACCACCCAATCCCATAGCGCAGAACCATCGGCATATAAGTCAGAGATGAACAGCCGGGGGTGCTTATCAGGGAATTTGGCAGACAAACGTGAGAATCGTTCGCGCAGTGATCGTTCTCTCAGCTCCTCGCCATCTGCATGCAAGAGATCGAAGAGGACGTACACCAAATTTTCCTTATGGAGACGTGATTGCCCCATTAACTTTCCTCGTTGAAAATTAGGTCTATTCCCATCAAAGTAAACAATTTCGCCATCCAGCAAGCATGGACCGATCCGCAGCGGCTCGAGCAGGGAGACAATCCCTGGGAAAATACTGTTTTTTAGCGCCATACGTTTGGAGAACAGCTCAACTCCGCCCTGGCCGTCCAATCTGGCGATCGTTCGAACGCCATCCCATTTCAGCTGATACACCCAATCCGGTCCAAGTGGAATGACGGGAGAGGCAATCGGAGACATGGGGACGCGAGGGAGAGGGATGTTAAGGTCAGTTGTGGCATCGGAGGGGAGGGTACCTCCGATGTTTTCCTTCTTCATTATGATGCCGTCCCTTTTTTGGTCTTAGCTCCAGCTTTACTTTTACTGCTCTTTGCCTTTGCGTCCGACGATTTGGTGGACTTCGAAGTTGTACCTTCATGAACCGGTTTGTCCGCTTTGCCGGAATCCATAGGGATTTTGACAGCATCGAGGCTAGCTTGCAGGGCGGCCATGAGATCGATGACATTGCTGCCTGTATCGGATGGTGCGGCGACGATGTCGAGACTTTCTCCGCTGATTTTATGCTCAATCGCTTCAAGGAGCGCTGCGCGGTAATTGTCGGTATATTTGTCCGGTGAGAATGGTTCTGACAACTGCTCGATCAATAACTTGGCAACCTGCAGCTCCTTGTCATTGACTATCGCAGCTTGGGGTAAATTAGGGACGTTCGAGATGGGGCGGATCTCGTCCGGGAAGTGCATTGTCTCCAGGCAAAGGCAATTATCTACGACACGAATGGCGGCCAAGCTGCTTTTGCTGCGGATGGATATGTTAGCGATGCCGATCTTGCCCGTTTGCTTGATCGCCTCAACAAGCAAGCTGTATGCGCTGCCGCCTGCCATGTCGGGTGAAAGATAATACGGCTTGACAAAATAGATGGGGTCGATCTCGGATAGGTCGACAAAATCCAATATTTGAATGACTCGCGCAGAATCCGGCTTAAGCGCGTCTATTTCTTCATCCGCGAACAATACGAATTTGCCTCGCTCGTATTCAAATCCTTTGGCAAGCTCCTCTGGTGCAACTTCCTGATCACAATGGGTGCAGCGGCGAATTTGCGAAATAGGTGTTCCGCATGTTTTGTGAATCGTACGGAACCGAATGTCTTTGTCCTCGGTCGCCGTAAACATTTTGACCGGAACATGCACCAGCCCGAAGCTTATGGCACCTTTCCAAACAGTGTGCATGGGAGAACCCTCCTTTGTAGCATTGTTTTCATTACATGTAGGATACCAAGAATAACGAGAAAATAATGTGAGCACAATATGGCAACATTCGGCATCTTGACGAAAATAAGAATGTGAAGGCGGAATTGGAATGAATTGGCGAGGCAGGTCTCTTTGTATATTCTGTGTAGTGATTGGTCTGGTATTATGCGGGTTTGCTTCACAGCCGCATAACCGCAACTATTATGAAAGGCGTGGCGAAGCGATATGGGAGGTGACAACGGACGAACAATTGATGGCATTCACCTTTGATGATGGTCCGAATGCCAACATGACTCCGTTGATCCTGGATTTGTTGAAGGAATACGATGCCAAAGCGACCTTCTTTGTTGTGGGCAACCGTATTGACAAAAATGTCGGCATTATTAAACGCGAGGCAGAAGAAGGGCATGAGGTCGCCAATCACACGTATAACCATGTTTTCTTAAATAGCAGCCAAAGCGCTGAGAAAATTGATCAAGAAATTAAACAAACGAAACAAAAAATAGAAGAGATTACGGGGCAGGATTCGCCTTGGTTTCGACCTCCCGGCGGCTTCATTAACGATCGTGTAATTGATGCAGCCCGCAAATACGGGTACACGGTGACGTTGTGGTCCTGGCACCAAGATACGAAGGATTGGCGAGCTCCTGGCGTAGATTACATCGTCAAAAAAGTTCTCGACAATGCTCGTAATGGTGATATTGTGCTCATGCATGATCATGTACAGGGATCTACACAAACGTATCAAGCACTCAAACTTATTCTGCCAGAGCTCAAAGCGCGCGGTTTTCGACTTGTGACAGTCTCGGAACTTGTAAAGTCTAAACGATCAAATGAAGCGCATCATTGGGACGTAGGCGAATAAAAATTACGAAGTCATATAAACATGGGTGGCGGACATATAATGAACAGCTGCATGCGAACGGTGGTATGTTTCTGTTAATTAACATGGTTAATTAATCTGACGTCCGGGATGCGGACGTCAGATTTTTGTGTTGCAGAGGGATACGGTCCGTTTCATATGTTGGTGGTTGGGGTACTGGTAGTTAGCGGCGTTAAGTATTCATAGAAAGGAACGTACATATGGTCTACGATTGTATTTTTTGCAAGGATTCAGGGAGCTTTGGTGGTAAAAGCGGTAGTGAATTTGTATGCTACTGCGTGAATACGCAAGAAAAAGGTAGAGAGCTGAAAAAGATTGCGGATAACGAGATGTCTGGTGTAGACGAGCTTTATAAATAATCGATTGGAACATGTACGTTGAGCGTTGTCAGATTCCTGCTACGATTCGTCCTGCCCGCGACGATATTTGCTTCATTAACTCGTCTTCGTCGATGGTTAGCAGGTTGCGGCCTTGCATCAACACTTTGCCATTTACAATTGTGGTGTCCACATCTGCGCCATTTGCACAATATGTCAGAAGTGAATGGATATTATGAATCGGCTGCAAATGCGGTTTGTTCATATTAATTAGGATGATGTCCGCTTTCTTACCAACCTCCAGCGTACCAACCTCATGTCCAATGTTCAACACTTCCGCACTACCAGACGTCGCCATGCCTAGAGCAACATGGGCTGGAATCCTTGTAGGATCTCCGAAATCCAGCTTCTGGAGCCAGGCGGCAGCGCGAATTTCCTCAAACATATCTAACGTGGTTGCACTGCCTGCCCCGTCTGTACCTAATCCGACAGTGATCCCATGTGCCATCAATTCCGTTACCGGTGCAATGCCGCAACCGAGCTTGAGGTTGCTGACCGGATTATGGGATACCCCACCTTTTATACCCTTCAAATAACCAAGATCGCGCCTATTTAGATGAACACTGTGCGCTAAAAGTACATGTGCCTGTTCAAACAAGCCAAGGTGAAACAAATATTCGGTAGGGGTTTGATGATACTTTTCTCGAATTTTCACAACCTCTTCTTTGGTTTCAGCCAGATGCGTGTGGATCGGAATATTGTTAAGCAACGCGATTTCGATCACCTCTCGAAAGGGCTGGGGAGGAACGGTGTATGGTGAGTGTGGACCAAGCATTGTCGTAATTCTGCCCTCGGCAGTGCCATGCCATCGACCGATTAAATCCATTGCCTCCGTCATGCGACGGCCTCCGTCGTTTTCAAGGAATACCAAGCCTCTAGTCAATGAAGCGCGCATCCCGACTTCTTCTACCGCATGTGCAATCTCGTTCATATGGATGTACATATCCGCAAAGGCGGTCGTACCCGACCTAATCATTTCGGCCATGGCGAGCTTCGCCCCCCAATAAATATCCTCGGGTGTCATCCGCGCTTCAGCAGGAAGCATCTTCTTGTCTAACCATTCCATTAGCTTCAAATCATCCGAGAATCCTCGCAACAGGCTCATAGGCGTATGCTGGTGAGCATTAATAAGTCCGGGCATCGCGATCATCCCAGCGCCGGAGATGATTTGTACATCTTCGATATCAATGGCTGGATTAATATCCGCAATACGGTCTCCGTCAATGAGAATGTCTCCAATATACGGTTTTTCTTCTAGCATGGTTAAGATCGTCGCACCTTTAATACATGTTTTCATCGTGACAGCCTCCTTATTTGAGGCTTATACTAAACCTTGACGTAAGGTCATAGTCAAGCGATTAAAGGAGTTTCACCTTCACATGAGAATGAAAGAAGTCGCAGATAAACTGAAAATATCGCAAAGAGCCATTCGATTCTACGAAGCCAAAGGACTTATTGCGCTATCCAAACAAGAAGATAATCAATATCGCATATTTAATGAAGAAGACATATGGCATCTGCAGACGATCATTGCGCTTAGGGAATCAGGCATGTCGGTTCGAGATATTCGGACTGCGTTAACGGATATCGATAGGAAAGGAAGCTCGCAGCTTTCTTATTTGTTGGAGCTCCAGAGGTCGGTGATGTTTTCCAAGTGGGTCGAAATGAAACAAATTATTGATACAACGGACAAGATGATTGAAACGCTGAAAGATAAACAGGAGCTTCCGCTTGATGATATCTATACGTTGGCGGATGGTTCAAGAAGATTGCGCGAACAACGGGCTTGGGAGGATAAGTGGGGGTTTGATGGTTTAGCTAGTGTTCACGATGAACTCGTTCAAGAAGGTCAGCACAAATACAAGGACTATGATGAAGCGCTGCGGCTCATCGTGAAATGGGTATCACCCATTCATGGTGAACGAGGTCTGGATATCGGCACGGGTACAGGGAATTTGCTTGGTCGTCTGATCGAAGCAGGTGTTGTAATGGAAGGTGTTGACCAGTCCAAGGAGATGTTAAAGGTTTGTCAGCGGAAATTTCCTGATATGTTGACGAAACTCGGAAATTTCCTGGCATTGCCTTACCTAGATGGAAAGTTTGATTTTGTTGTTTCAAGCTTTGCGCTGCATCATTTGACGAGCGAACAAATTCGGATGGCTATCCAAGAAATGCGTAGAGTCATGAAACCGCATGGTCGTATTTGTATCGCAGATTTGATGATGGACATTGAGGATGGCACAACACTATGGACAGTTGAGGAGTATATTGCGATCTCCGAGCTCATTCATATGTTCGAAGAGTGCGGATATATCACCAAGAAGCTGAAGGTGAATGAACGTTTGCATGTGGTGTTGGCTGTTCCCATACGGTAGGGGCTCGGGTAGGGGATTGCAAAAAAATCGGGCTCCCTTTCGGGAGCCCTTTTCATGGGAGAGGAAAGATTCCCATTATGATTTAGCGTGAATGTGGCCGAATATGTTGGTTTTGTGGTAGGTGGCGGCCCATTTCTATGCCTAAGAATGAATAAAAAAGAGGTCAATTGAAGAAAATAGAACCCAATTAGAACCCCAGAACATCGAATCAAGACTATTCTCTTTGTTTTAATTTTGCAGGTAGTATATCCTCAAATACGGCCGCAGATGCCGCATCCACTGACGCAAATATTTTGCTGTAGCGATCCACCATCTTCGCATTCTTCCACCCGAGGCGTTTTGCTATCGCCTGGTTGTGTACATTCTTCGCGATCATGATGCTTGTTGCTGTATGGCGAATACCGTGAAAAGGTATATATCTCAGATGCGGATGGCGATCGTGAAAAGTGACCCATTTTTTGCGGATCGTTGACGGGTGTAACGGCTTTCCGGTTGCCAGATTCGGGAACAAGTAATAATCTTCTTCCTCATTACTGATCACGTTCTCGCGCCCTTGTGCGGCTCTTAGATGCTTCTCCAACACCTTGCAGTATTCCAGCAGCATATAGGCGATCGATGGTGAGTAGGCCATCGATCGCGGCTCGTTGTTCTTAGGGAGCTTAATTACAGGCTCACCGTTTTTGAAAGCGGGGATCGTTTCTAGGACTGTGCCCGTACAACTCCAGATGTCGCTTTCAGGATCGTAATGGAATTTTAGGTTGCTACGTTTTTGACCGAGTAGTTCCGCACGGCGCATGCCGGTCGTAGTGTCCAGAGTGACGAGCACCTGTAATATCATTCGTTCCATTCGGTAACGAGGCTCCTTGTACCTAGGATCGAAATTCACATCATGTTCTAGTGCCTCATAGAGCTGTATCAGTTCTTCTTCGTTGTAAGCGTCCGGTTTCTTAACATCGTCTTCTGCTGGCTTGTTTACGCCTTCCATTGGATTTTCATCAAGCTTTTTCCATTGGACGGCCTTCGAAAAAATACTCCTCATAACACGATATACAAATACGAGCGATGCTGATTTCAAAGGTCCCGATTTGCCATTGCGTCGCTTTCCGAACTTTGTTTCTGGATTGCGAAGGTCAGTCATAAATTTTACGATATGCGTCGTTGTGATTTCATCCAGGTACATCGATTCAAAACAAGGAAGTATACGCGTTTCATAATGGTATTTATAGCTATTGCGAGTTGTGAATTCAAGCGTCGGAAGGTGATTTTCATTCCAAAAATCTCCGAATGCTTTGAAGGAGAACCGTTTCTGCTTTTTATACGTATCTCCATCTTCAATTTCTGATTTGAACTTGTATAGATGCTCATCAAAAAACTTTTGCAATTTCTTAGCATGGCGTAAGAGATTGGCATCGGTACAATTTTTCAAAAAGTCATTAAGGGATTTGGTTGACTTCAAAACCGAATGATCGAATTCGTCCAGTTTATCTATGGACTGCATAAGCGAAGTGTCAGTAATCAAGCATGGCTTTCTTGCGGGAGTCCGCTTTTTTCCGTTAGCATTGTAGCCTAAAGGGATGACCAATCGCCAAGAATATTTCCCGCGTTGCTGGATGCTGGCCATTTTGACTCACCTCACCATGTAATAGTATTTTGAAGGTCATATTGCAAGCACTCCTCAATGTCGCCGATCCGTAGAAGAAGCGTTCGAATCTCGTAAACATCGTAATGCAAACCCAGATATTTCTCTGCATGTATTCGTAATGCCGGCATGTTGAGGCCGACTTCCAGCTCATTTCGGACATAGACATGCTCAGGAACGCTAAGTGCAAGAATGTCCTGGTCAAACTGGTCGACCGAAAAACGTTCGAATGGGGCCGCGATCGAGATGAAGAGGGGCTTGTTCCAATCGAATGAATGATGCTCGAGCAAAAGCCAAACCGGAAATAATTGTCCAATCTCTGGATCGAGATCATAATATACTGACATTTTCATTAGCCTAACGCACCCCTTTGATCGCTGAGCTGCTGATGGAGCTTATCCAAAACGCGGAGCGTCTCTTCCGAATAGCCATAGCGGTAGGTGATCCCGGTCTGCCTAGCGTAAGCGTTTCGGTCGTGGTGTCCTTGTAGCATTCGTCGCCGTACTTGGTCGATACGCTTTACGACAAAGGGCAGAGGGAGCCGGAACACGTCTGCCAGCAGGTTATAGTATTCATCATAAGTGTGACAAGGCTTAATTTCTGCCAACATGTAATAGGGCATGGCAGCGTACTGCTGAAATGCACCGGCTTGGGCCTCTTGAAGCTCTATGAATAATTGCGGTAGTCCGAGTTGACTACCGGCATGCATAGCTGGGTGGCAGAGCTCGTGAAAAAAGTCTGCTCGCTGTTTACTGGCACCATCATACTGGTTCAAATAGATAATCCCTACAACATCATCATAGTAAACCTTTGTCTTTCCGCCAGTCGTTCTTACAATGGAACAAAAAATATCCGCGATGTGATCGAGATCCAAGTCGGCCGGCGTTACAATTCCACTTTCCTGATATTTCTGGCATATCCACAGCTCCAGCTCGGTCGGCCTGTAAAGTGTCATGTCAAAAATCAATATGTCTCCCTCCGAATTAGAACGTACGTTCGATTATTTGGTAAAAATATATATGAAGCGTTTATTCCGCTTCAACTTTAGGCTTCTGTCGTTCCAGGAATGCACGGAACTCGTCTGCAGGTATTTGATGATGGTGGGGCTACCCGTCCAGTGCGCGCCTGGTACTTTGTCAGATCGACGGCCACACGGCTGCCATCCACGAATAAATCATCGATTGATAGGAGGGAGGCGGGATCTTCTTGACCGAGCATGCCCATTTTTACTTCAGTGAAATAAGTTTTCTGCTCGTCGGGTATGCCGGCTTCGTCCGGACGGAAGATGACGATCTTGGTCATAGGTCCGCGTTCGACCTGAATACGGTATCGCATAGAAACACCTCATTCCAGAATGTACGTTCGTATATAAGGCGGAAAAGAAAAGCCATCGCTGGCTTAATCTAAAAATCCTATCTTGTGGCTAAGAAAATTATAATTCCAATAAAAATGACGCATACAGGAATCACTATACATCCAACCGCCCAGCGCTGACCTTTGATGACTCTTTGCCCCAGGTCAGTCCTGATAGGTGGAGTGGATGGTGACGAAGGTGATTTCGTCACCATGCTCCCACAATGTTTGCATTTAATTGCTTCATCTTGATTCTCTTCAGCACAGTAAGGGCACTTTTTCACGGCTGTCACCTTGTCGATCCCCATCGGTTAGGGAAGTTGCTAAAATTATTACTGTCTACTTGCAGCAGCTTGTTCAAGTGCGGTATGAACCTCTTTTGATCCAGCATTTTGGTTGTTAAGTAGCTGCGATTCACGGAATTCTTCAGCTGCAGCAGTCTTGATGAATTCTACAGTCTGATCATGATTTCGTTTAATCATCGTTTCAATTTCATCAATAGTAACATTGAAATATTCTCTCCGCTTATTAATAGTGTTCAATCGCTTTGTTTCAAACTCACGATGGAGTGCAGATTCGAGTTTTGGTGCATCATTAGAAAATATCATTGCATGTACATCAAAATTAAATGGAACGGATGCATCGCCTAATTCATATACGCGATCATAAGGATCAAGTCTACGCGTCATTCCGATTTTGAAGACACCTTCACCAAACGAACCGATATTTGAAATGATATACACGTAACCAGCGCGTTGATTAGCTTCACGGTAATCGATATCTTTAAGCTGAATTTCAATTTCACCTAGAATATCGCTAAGCTCATTTAGTTTGTTAATGAGCAGTTCCCGCTCATCTTCGTTTGTACATGTTTCAAGTTGCTTAGTCAGTTTGTTGACAGCATTAGAGTAATGACGTTTTTCCTTTTCTACAGTTTTTCGAGCATCGTCAATTTCTCGTTGAAGGCGGGCTTCTTCACGCATTTGTTCTCTAATTTGACGTTGCTCTTCTTTTTCCTCTTGTTTTTTCAGTTGATACTCATATGCCAGATACAGTTCTTGAATCTTTAGACGTTTATACTCGGAGGATATGCTTACACTCATAATTTTACCAAGTTTGTTTAGAGCTTCCAATGAAGCGTTTATACGTCTTTCGTGAGTCTGGATATTATTGAATTTTACGTTCTCTACACAACTATCGCATTCATTATTAAATGAACGAAGGGTCAACTTAATCATATCGTTTACCATTCGTTTACCTTCTGTTTTATTATTGTTGACAGTCCAATTTGTACTTCCAGTGCACGCTGTACCTGACTTAATCATTGCTTTTTGGCGTTCTCGTAAAGTGTCTAACTGTTGTTTAAAAGTTGAACTATTCGTAAAGTTAAATTTTGGTTCATATAATGCAAATGATTCCAACATGATTTGTTCATCTAGAACCAAAAGTTCTTTTTGTTTAATGTTATGCTGGTATTTAAGTGTTGATATTTGGCTTTGAATTGCTAAAGATTGTTTAGCATAATCTTCATTAAGTGAATTGATTGTTGAAATAGTACGAGCCTCTTCTTCCTTTAGCAAGTTCAATTTTCGGATAAGATCGGCAATTTCCTGATGCTCCGGTTTCATAAGTGAACTAAGGATATCATTGTCCTTTCGCAATCCGTTCAACTCTGATTTAAGTTTCTTAATTCGAAATATATCTAGAAAGCTCATTCTCAGACCCCTACTTATCCCCATCGGTTGAGGTACTTGCTATTTATCCTTCTGTTGTTCCAGCCGCTTCCGACGCTCTTCACGAAACCGTCGAAACTCCTCGAGCTCTTTCTTGATATGCTGAGCTTCCACCTCATCCATTTCTTCTGGAGGGCCACCCAAGTATGCAATATAGACTCCTGGTTCGACACTGACAGCAGTTTTGGATTCAGTTTTTGAAGGTGACGGATCTTCATTGTGTTTAAGGTTGCTTTCTTCCAATTCGATGTAGCCCATGTTTGCCATCAATTCATCGTATGTTACATCTTTCAAATACTTTGCAACATCCTTAAGAGTTGATGGGGAAGCTTTATGCGTACCAGCTTCAATTCGATTTATAGTCGAATGGCTAACACCTGACACATCTGCCAATTGACGTTGACTTAAATAACCACTCTTTTCACGAAGTCTCGAAAAGTAGACCCCGAACTCCTTAAGATCCATAGTCATCACCAGCTTTATCATATCATCTAATGTTTCAAGCGTGAAACATAAATGTGTATCACGCGTGAAATTAATTGTTGCATGTGTGTTACAGTCGTGGTATATTGAATTTGTAACAAGCGTGCAACAGTAGAAGGGAGGTGCCCGTGTGAAAATATTACTGATCCCGGGAGCTTTGGAGGCAATTCAAAATGAGAATGGGATGACGGATCAGGAGTTTGCAGAATATATTGGTATATCGCGCAGCCAACTGTGGAGGATTCTATTACCTAAGGACGACAAAAGATTTTCTCTGGGTCAAGATGTGATAGCAAAGTTGTTGCAACGCTTTCCGAATAGAAAGTTTGAGGAATTATTTTTTTTGGACTTATTGTCACATGAATGTGACGAAATACAGCAGGAATATAAATTAGAATCACCACACGTTTCGCAGCTCAATACAGGATGAGAGGAGGTGGACAAGCTTGCGGCAAGGGTTAGCCACTTTTCAGCGGTTGCTCGCAACGACAGCAGGCTTATCGCTTCCAAGCGAGGTTAAGGAAAACGAAGTTGCGTCTTGGATAGTCAATAATGCCAGACAATTCGCAGCCGAGGTAGCCGCCGGCGCGGAAGAGCTGAATCAAATCGAATCTATCATGAAATCATTTAAAAAGTAGGGAGGCACGGGGATGGAATTTCAAAAGGAAGATTTAGTAGCGGCCTTTTACGAATTTTCGAAGTCGGTGCTGCCGCAGATGATCGAGCAAACTCAGAAAATTCGGCCTGCTACGATGAACATTGACGATGCTGCTGTTTATATGGGAGTGCATAGAGACACTGTGAGGAAGTTAATTCGAGAAAAGGAACTCCCACATGTGCGCGTGGCCGGCCGAATATTACTCCGCCCACAAACATTGGACGATTTTATGGCTGCCAGCGAGCGCGAGAGTATTCGGATTGTCGGTTGAAGTAAAAAGGAGTTGGTGGCTTGGAAGTGCACCCGACAGAGGTCAAGGAGTTATTTGAAACAACGGATCAAGAAGAAGCGAACAAACGGCTGCGAGATGGATGGATTTTGTTTGATGTCACACGGGGCAACCTGAAGCATTCGTTCCTTCTTGTAAAGATTTGAGGGGAGCCCGGGGGACGGGCTCCGGTGTGGGGATATGCAGCGGGGGATGCTGCGAGGCGGTCAAAGCGAGGAAATAACCAACAAGATAATTGTACAACTGCATTGCGCTCCCTGTCTGTTCCAATGTGGAACGAAAGGAGGATAGTTGCATGAAGATGGGACTAGGAGCAGTATTACATGCCTGCCGCGAACGCGCGGGTTTCAGCCAAGAAAAGCTTGCAGAATTGTTGAACTTATCGAGGAGTTGTATTTCGAAATACGAAAAGAACCACAAGCCAGTGCACGCTGAAACGCTTTTCCGTTGGGCGGATGTCACGAATGCGAGAGAAGTCGTCGTCGCTTATATCTATGGGTTGGATGGAGTATCGATGATTCAATCGGTTTTACAAGTTACAGGAATGGGAGGTTGATAGATTTGTCACGAGAGAAGCTGGTTGAAGAAGCAAGTCAGGCAGCGCGAAACGCTGACCATAACCTGAAATGGATGGACAAGCATCCGGAACGTTTCGATCCATCGAAGAAATTGGAGATGCAGGCTTACTTGCATAGTATGAAGCGGTTTGCTGCGGTTGAAACGAAAAATGCCCGCCGGCCAGGGCGAGCATCGAAGCTGAGAACACGTCTAAAGAGTCTCTTGTCGTCCATTTTAACTGCTGAACGACTTTAGTGCAAGGGAGAAGATCTTCGTATGGATGGTAAATTCTCAATTTCATTCGATGGCCAAGAGGCCCAAATGATAATACTCGCCCTTCAAGAGAAAGCAGATCGTAAGCGGACGCCGCAGGTTGCCGGTATGTACAGGCTGCTGGCAAGGCGAGTCGCAGAAGGCAAGCAATCGTTTCATGCTTCATCCTATCAAGTCATGGCGGTGCGTTACGGGCTGCCGGCGGAGGCGAGTGGTAATGCGATTTCGATGGATCAACTCGGCGGCGGAGCGAGCTGCTATTTGTATGGCGGTTGCACGGATCCGGTGCAAGGGACTCACCGTTGAGGAGGCCGTCGCGGCAACCCTGGAGACGGGTCGGCATTGTCGCAATCCTGAAGTAATTTCGGACAAGCAGCTCCGTCGCCTGCATAAGGCAGTCAGCCAGATGGTTGCGAGCGGCAATCAAAAAATTAGTTGAGGAGGACCATTGATGCCTTATATTCCGAATCCGGACAAGCCTGGTGAATTGTCAACAATTGCTGAAGGGATCTCCGCCTTCTATGAATGCTGCACCAAGGGCGGCGGTGTGGATTTAGAGAAATTCGCGAAATGGAAGAGTCGCTATCCTGCAGTGATGTGGGAGGCGTATGAGACGCTGAATATGGTATTAGATGAGCATTACCCACCAGTGGAGCAAGGAGGTGTGCAGCATGACCAACGGAACAGCGATCGGGTACATGATTATCGCAGCGCGTAGGGCAGGTTTGGATAAAGATACGATTCAGCGGCTGGAAGCGACGATGTATCTAGAGATGGACAGGGTGACGGAAGGCGAGGCTGAGCAAGCTTATCAAAATTCGTAAGAAGCGAGAGTCCCGAACGTGATTCGGGGCCATCTCCGGGCATCGAACCTCACCCCCGGTTCGGTGTTCGGAGATGCGGCTGACGCATCAATACATAAGACAGGAGGCGTTCCATGGGAGAAGCTGCTGACATGATTTTGAGTGGATTGTGCTGTCAGGTATGCGGTTTGTACATGGATGACGTG
Source organism: Paenibacillus sp. strain BS8-2 (assembly GCF_054483835.1). Lineage (NCBI taxonomy): Bacteria > Bacillati > Bacillota > Bacilli > Caryophanales > Paenibacillaceae > Paenibacillus > Paenibacillus sp. strain BS8-2. The sequence goes on along the minus strand of NZ_CM137010.1, from coordinate 4,957,470 downwards.
GAAGAACCAGGATACCCCCGGACGTGCGAAGACTGCGAGAACGAAGAATAGCCCGCTGGCAGGCGGGCTCACAAACTAATGGATGCCCCCATTCTACCATAGGGTTATGGGGGCGACAAGGAGGAGCTTATGAACAAACAACAGATCGTGGACAGATTGCTGGCGCTACCAGCGGAAATCGGAGAGGCCGAAGATGCGGTACTCGAAGCCAATTTGCTTGTGTTAGGTGCCAAGGGTGCACTGCAGGCTAAGGAAGATATGCTGTTGCTGTCAAACGCAATTGAAGGCAAGAATGCCGAGATTCGTGCAGCTCAAACGAGAGAGAAGACATTCAACGAGCGCGGTGATCTGGACGAAGCCGAACTCAACTTGAAGAATGCTGTCACTCGTCTTGGTCGGCTCCGCGACGAATTTAAAGCTCTGCGGGCTGTCGTCGACCTGCTGAAGGGGGCGGCGTAATTGTCCGAGGCACCTCTTCAGGTGATGCCTCAATCCTCCGGTGGAAACACCGGGGGAGGGGCACTGGTCGATCTCGAGTTTGGGAGCGTGGCAGATTTTCGCAAAAGGTTGACGGATATGAAACAAAAATACGATTTTCTACAAGTCTTCTTTAAAGAAATCATGGTTAAGGATGAAGACTTCGGTACCGTGCCAGGCACGCAAAAAGCGACGTTGTACAAGCCCGGAGCAGAGAAACTCTGCGAACTGTATGGATTTGCTGCCCTGGTAAAGAGCAAGGTTGAAGATCGGGATTTCGAAACGGGTTGGTACCGGGTCGAGTTCACGCTGCAGCTCGTTCACCGCGCCAGCGGCGTCGTTATAGGAGAGGGAGTGGGGGAATGCAGCACTTTCGAATCTAAATATCGGTACCGTTGGGTCGGTGAGAACAAGGTTCCGTCATATTTGGATAAGGAAGATCTGCTCTTTGAAGAAAAGGAGGGGTCGTATGGCCCCTATCGATCTTACCGGATCCCGAATGAAGACCTGTTTTCACAATGGAACACCGTGCTGAAGATGGCTTACAAACGCGCCTATGTTGGACTGACACTTCAATGCACACGATCAAGCGGCATCTTTACGCAGGAAGAGGCGGAAATGGATGAATACGCTGATGTGCCTGCGGAGGATCGCAAACAGTCACGCGGACGCACCGCTAATGCAAACAGTGGACGTTATCAAGGAGGCGGCCAGCAACAGGCTGGGAATCGGCCTGCTAGTGGTGGCAACTCCACTCAGAAAAACCGAGTTCTCGGCATCATGAAACAACAAGGACTTGATTGGAACGGATTGGCCGACGTAGCTAGCCATGCACTCGGCAGACCAATCAAGAAGGTCATCTCGGACATCACAACGGAGGCCGACTGGAAGATTGTTGGCGATTATCTCGAGGCAGGCGGCAGTCAGGATAACATCGACTTTAACGACCTTCCGGAGGACTTGCGATGAAGATTGCACACGTAGCTGATAGCCACTGGGGCTTTGGTTATCCCGGCCCCACCCCAGCTGCGCGGTTCGCGGACATTACACGGACGATGGATTGGGTGGCTGATCGCATCATCGAGGAAAACTGCGAGCTGGTACTATTCGCCGGAGATGCATTTAAGGACGCCCGCGTCTTCATCGATCGGGCGACGGCGGAGATTCAGGCGTTCGTCGCCTGGCTCCGTCGCCTTTCCGAAGCCAGCGTCGAAGTTGTGGTCATCAGCGGCACACCGAGTCACGACGCTATCAGCGCTTATCACCTCATTAGGGAGATGCAGATTCCCGGCGTTCAAGTTTTCACAGAGCCCGGCATTGCATCTGTCCCTTCTGACGGAGAAGTCCTAGTCGCTTGTCTACCTGGGATGAACCGTTCCTCGTTTGCGACTGACCTGCGCTACGCCGGCCTGCCGCCGCACGAGTTTCACTTCAAGATGACCGAAGACATCACCGCTAAATGCGCAACGATGCGGGAAGAGGTTAGCGGGCTTCCAGTCATCCTCATGTCACATCTGACCTACGACCTTGCTGATACCGGTTTTGAGGACGCGCTGCTCCAAAACGAGCCTATCCTAACGGACGAGGCGGCCAGCATGTTTGACTTGGTCTGTCTCGGTCACATTCACCGTCCACAGAAAGCGGGCAACAACGTTTTCTATTCAGGAGCCCCGGAACGGCACAACTTCGGAGATGAAAAAACGACACCGGGCTTCTACATTCATGAGTGGCTGGCAGACGGCCCGGGCGTTGGATTTGAATCAACGTTCATCGAGACACCAGCGCGTCGCTTTAAAACGATCGACTGGTGCGACATGGATATCGCTGCTTGGCTGGATGGTCAGGTAGACGACTTTGCTTCAATTAAAAATGCAATCGTCCGGATGCGGTACGCATGCTCAGAGGAATTGCAAAAGTGTTTCGATCGGCGCTCACTCGAACGGGCATTGTACGATGCTGGTGCCTTCTTCGTCGCTGAGATCCGCGCGGAGGTCGAGCGTACGGAGCGAATCCGCGACGCTGAAGTGACTGAAGATCTTGGGCCGCTGTCGGCGCTGTCAGCATGGGCGACTAATCAAGGGCATGTGTCGACGGAGATTGCCGAATTACAGTCCTTGACGATGGAACTGATGGAGGTGCAAGCATGATTCCACTACGCCTTATTATTCATAATTTCCGAGCTATCGAACACGCCGACATTGATTTGTCGGCTGTCTCGTTGGCAGCGATCGCCGGCCGGAACGGTGCTGGCAAGTCATCTGCATTCACACTGGCGCCGCGCTTTGCACTTTTCGGAGATGTGATCAGCGGCGTCAGCCTGGACGATCTTGTCCGCCGCGGCGCGCAGGAGATGTCCGTCGAGTTTTGGTTCGAGCATCAAGGTGACGCGTATCGCGCCATCCGGACACGCAGCACGAAGGGCAAAGGGAAGTCTACGCTGGAACTGCAGCAGCGTGTCAACGGCCAATGGGAGAGCCGATCGGCGGAGAAGATCGTCGACACAGAAGCGGTCATTCGCTCGTTGCTCAATCTGGACGACGAGACTTTTACTGCATCCAGCATGATCCTGCAGGGGCAGGCCAATGCCTTTACCGGCGCTACGGCGGGTAAGCGTAAGGAGATCCTCTCGCAGATTCTCGGGCTGAACGTGTATCCGGAGCTGCAAGAGCGTGCTCGCCAGAAGGCTTCAGTGCTAAACATCGAGATAGAGAAGGCCAAGGACAAGCTTCTGTCGCTTGATGAGCGCCTTGCGGATCGTCCGGCGAAGGCCGACGCATTGAGGTACGCCGAGGGTCAGCACGCCGTTGCGCTCGAACTGATTGTGAAGGAAGAAAAGTCCTTGAAGTTGTCCGAGTCGCAGATTGCCTTGCTGAAAGGCAAACAAGCGCGTATTCAACAGATTGATCGGGAGATCGCGGCAATCGGTGAGGAGATCGCCGCTTTGAAAGACGAGCTGACCATTCAATCCGGTCGTCTCGAGCGCGCCGACAAGATTCTGGCCAACGAAGCGGCCATTCTGGAAAAGTCCGCCGATTTTGATCAGCTCAAGCAGCAGCTTTCAGCTCTGGAGGCCCGGAAGCCGGAGCTTGATCGGCTTCGTCTCGATCTAACAGCTACTCAAGCCGACTTTTATCAACTGGAGGACGATCTGCGCCGAATCATCGGGCGTATCACGGTCTTACAACAGCAGCTCGCAGGGCGAGAAACGCTCCGTCAGTATGCCGATGAGCATGAGACAGAGACGCAGCAACTTCGCGATTACGAGGAGAAGGCGGACAAATGGAACCTGATGGCTGCCGAAATCGCGGATCTGTCGGGGAAGAAGGTCAGGGAAGAATCACGTCTAACGCTTGAGGAACAACGTCTATCCGATAAAATTTCCACGTTAGAACAGCAGGAGTTGCACATCCATGATAACGGTTGCCTGCCGACATGCAAGTTCCAGCTGGTCGCCGCCGCAGCGGTTGCAGAACTGCCGGATCTTCGGCAGCGCTTAGCTGTGTTGGATCTGACGGAGTTGAACCGCCTTGCCGCAGCTATCGGCACCAAACAGGACGAGCAGCAGGCATTGGAATATGATTACGAAGCTCATCGCGCCTGCAAGGTGCGAGTGGACGAATTGCGGGAGGCATCGATCGCATACTCACAACTGGCCGGAAAAGATGAGCTCGTACAGCAGTTGGAGCAACAGAAGGCCGACAAGTCGGAACGGATGGAAGCCTCAAGACTACGTTGGGACTCCCTGCAGCAACAATCGATTGAGCTCGAATCTGCATTGGAGCCACTGCCGGAGTTGGCGGCGAAGGCCACCGATCTCGAGCGGTGGGCTCGTCTTAAGGATCAGATTTCGGCAGCGCGGGAGATGTTGGTTAACGCTCAGGAGCGCATCGCCGCCATCGATCGGGACATCGCTGTTAAACAGGCTAAGCGGGACGAGTTGTCCGTCGAGCGGTCTAGGCTTGAGCTTGATGCGCTGGACTATGAACGCCTGCAGCAGGAGCTTGCTCAATCCAATTCCAAAATGGAGCAGCTTCGGCGGGAGCTCGCTGCGTTGGCCGAACAGATCGGAGGGATCAAGGCAGTGTCGGCTGCACTCGATGCCGATCAGCAGGAGCGTGACCGAATCTCCGACGAAATGGAGCCGAAGGCGCTGCGCTGGACCCGGTATCAAACATTGGTTAAGGCATTCGGCCGCGATGGCATCCCGGCATTGATCATCGAAAACGCTGTGCCGCAGCTCGAGCGGATCGCCAATGAAATCCTTGACCAGATGAGTAAGGGCAAGCATTACGTCCGCTTTGAGACGCAGCGGGAACTCAAGTCCCGCGCCGGCGTGTCCGAGACACTCGACATCATGATCGGCGACTGGACAGCGGAGCGGCCATACGAGACTTTCAGCGGTGGGGAGCAACTACGAATTGATTATGCCATCCGCTTCGCTCTGGCTGAATTACTGGCCCAGCGCGCCGGCAGTAAGGTAGAGTGGCTCACGATCGACGAAGGTCTCGGCAGTCAGGACGCGGAGCACCGTGTGCTCGTCCTCGAATCTATCAAATCGGTAGCGAGCCGGTTTAAGAGAGTACTCGTCATCACGCACATCGAAGATGCACAGGTCGCTTTCGATCAGGTTATCCGATTTGACAATGCTGATGGCGGCGTTGAGGTACTCGTTGCTTGATCCGCGTTACGATGAATTCGGAGTTCCTTTATGCCGGTCAGGCGTTTCAGAGCGCATATGGGCGCTCTTTCATTCTGATCCGAAAGCATTCAAGCGCGAAGCGAGAGTATACTTTGCACTTGGATATCCCGGTTGGTCAGTGAAGTCTGCCAGTTACAAAGAACGGATTATATGGTTACAGGATGATCGGAGGAGGAAGATGCTTTGATTCCTCAGCAAATTGACCTGTTCACAGTGGAGGATCCTGCTCCCGATTCATCTGGATTATTCGTCCTGGGTGAGCCGATTCTAAACGGATTCTACTACGAGGAGCGGACTAAGCGGTTTGTCTCCTTTTGCAATGGCCGACGCCATTTCGAGATTCTAGCAAGTAAGTGCAAAGGGCCCGACTGGACACGGGAATGGAAAGAAAGAATCATGAAGGAGCGTGCGATATGAATAAAGCTGGGCAAGCAGTTTTTAGTCAGATGGAATCGCTGTTGGACAAAGCGGCGGAAAATGGAGCTGACGGTATTCATGATCATCTTATGGCGTTGGCGTATGGACTAGGGGCACAGATCGGGGTCATGGTAAAGCCGGGAGGCATGTCAGATGTTATGAATGCTGTCGTGACTGAAATGACTCGCGGTGTACAAACAGGCATGGAAGTCTGCTACGGCATAAGAGGCAAGTTTGATGTATCTGTGCTGTATTTGAAAAAGGATCGACTATGAAGAACGGCAAGCGCCCGACGCGGCGCCAGTTAGCACAAATCAAGGCGGCTGGCCTAAACGTTGAAAATTGGCTTGTTGCCAAGAGTCTGCCCACGCAACTGCACTTAGTCCACCGAGAGGTCGGTACTGAAAAGATCATTGCAAATTAGGGGATGAGAGGATGCCTCAAGACAGCTATCCTTTTCCGATGTACTCCGGACTGCTGGAGCCAGAACATTACAAACGAATAGGCAGCGCGATATGGCTTTTCCTGTGGTGTGTCAGCTCCACAACAGCAGAGAAGGAGAAGGAGGGGACGGTCTGGGGCATCGTACTCGGGAACAAGCCGCTGCAACTGCCAGAGTTGGCAGAGAAGTTTGGCGTTAGTGAAAAGACAGTGAGCCGCTGGCTCAACTCCTTGGAAGAGCATCAGTACATAAAGGTAACCAGGGCGCCTCGCGGACTCATCTTGTCTGTCAAAAATTCGAAGAAATACCCGAACCTTGCCCCGGACAAAAATGTCCGATCAGATAAAAGTGATCAGACAGAAATGTCCGATCACTGTGAATTTTCGGGTAGTGATCAGACAAATATGTCCGATCAGACGCCGGGTGATCGGACAAAAGTGTCCGATCTAAAAGATATTACAAAAGATCTTGTAGTAGTTGTAGTGGACGAGGCAGAACAAAGTCGACTCATCAACGAGATCGAAAGTCATTTTGTTCAGCGAAGGGGGAAGGGCTTGTCCGTAAGTCCTTCCGACTTTCAAGAGATTCAGCAGTTGGTGGCAGCGGGGGTGCCGTCCCCATTGATTAAGACCTGTATCGATCGAGCCTTCGACGAGTACAGGCCACGCCATTCCCGCGATGAGATTCGCAGCTTCAGCTTTTGTGTGCCGCGGATCTTCGATGCATGGGAGAAGTCGAAAGCCATAACTGCCGCGGTGCCGCACGTAGCAGTCGCCCTTAGCTCCGGCAACCAGTCTGCTGGATACAAAAGCAAGCAACAACGCGAGCTGGACGAGCTCGATCGACTTCGAGAGGAGGAGCTTAAGCGTGAACAAGCTTCAGGTCATTGACCTTTTTAGCATAATCAAGCGCACTTATCCTAGTTTTGATTCTAGTACGCCTAGCGTGGATCATCATGCGAAGTATCTGCACGACTTTTCGTTCGATGCTGCGAGGGAGAACGTGGAGAAGCATCTCCTGTCCGAACGATTCCCGCCAACGATCGCGGATATCCGCGGCCGGCTTGGTGACCAGATGGATGCCCAGCGTAGCAAGGACGCTGCCGAGGCACACTTCGCCAATCTGAACATATGGGGCGCAGCCGACACCTCGCCGCCTCCGGACTTTTGGGATCGCGGGCGCCGGATTTTAAAGGGGGAAGCAAATGCTTGACCGCGAAGGATTGCTGGAAGCAATGGGCATAGAAAAGCCATTTGATTTGCAAGCCGAGCACGCCGTTCTCGGTGCCATCCTGCTTGACCAAGCTGCATACGACGTGGTCGATGACATGTTGCAAGGTGGAGAGTTTTCCGACGCGGGGCATGCTCGTATCTTCCGTGCAATGCGGCAACTGCGGGCGGAAGAGCAACCGCTCGATCTCGTTACAGTAACCGCTCGTCTGCAAGATAGCGAGGAGCTCGGCAAGATCGGTGGCGTAAGTTACTTGGCAAAGCTGGCCGAATCGGTTCCAACGGCGGCTAACGTCACCCATTACGCCGGCCGGGTGCAAGAGATGTTTCTGCGGCGCCAGGCTGTTGACGTGGCATTGAATCTGCTTCGCAATGCCGGCGAAGAGCAGGACGTTAAGGGCTTCATCGCAATGGCCGAGACGGCGGTATCGAAACTCTCCGATCAGACCGTTCCGGCTCGGGAGTTCGTAGGAATGAAACAGGTGCTGATGCAGGTCTGGGAGGAAGCGGAGGAACGGTTTAACGCCAAGGACATCAATCGAGGAGTCACCGGCATCCCTTCCGGTTTTGACGATCTAGACCGTATGACAGCGGGCTTCCAAAGGAACGATCTGATCATCGTCGCCGCCCGGCCTTCCGTTGGCAAGACGGCGTTCGCTCTTAACATCGCCCAGAATGTCGGTGTGCGAGCGAAGGAAACCGTCGCGATCTTCTCGTTGGAGATGTCCGCGGCGCAGCTCGTACAACGGATGATATGCGCAGAAGGGCAAATCGACGGCAGCCGGATGCGGACCGGACGTTTTGAGAATGACGATTGGGATCGCATGACGATGGCCATCGGTTCGCTGGCCGACGCCGTCATCCAAATCGACGATACGCCGGGCATCACGGTCAATGAGATCCGCGCCAAGTGCCGGCGGCTGAAGAAGGAGCGCGGACTCGGCATGATCCTGATCGACTACCTGCAGCTCATCCAGGGTGGCGGCCGCCGCGGAGCGAACCGTCAGGAAGAGGTTTCTCAGATCAGCCGGACGCTCAAGCAGATTGCTCGGGAGCTCGAGGTGCCGGTGATCGCATTGTCCCAGCTCAGCCGCGGCGTCGAGCAACGGCAGGACAAGCGCCCGATGATGTCCGACCTTCGTGAGTCTGGCGCGATCGAGCAGGATGCCGACATCGTGGCGTTCCTCTACAGGGACGACTACTACGACAAGGAGTCGGAGAAGAAGAACATCATCGAGATCATCATATCCAAGCAGCGGAACGGCCCAGTTGGCACGGTGGAATTAGTGTTCCTCAAGAACTTTAACAAATTCGTCAATCTGGAGCGCACGTACAGCACATCACCGGATATGCCGGAAGATCCGAGGTGCAAGCGGATCCCGGATATGTACGGAGGAGGGGAAAAAGGCGCATGAAGTATCGAAGGCAACTCATTTGGCACAACGGTAAGGTGATTGGCGAGGTGTATACGCTTCGGCCGCCTCGCGAGAGGAGGCGCAGCGCATGATCAAATTTACAGTTTTCGGAGAGCCGGTAGCGCAGGGGCGGCCCCGGGCGTCTACTCAGGGGGGATTCGTCCGGATGTATGATCCTAAAAAGAGCCGTGATTACAAGGATTACGTAAAGATCGCGGCAGCCGAACACGCGCCGCCGAAGCTGCTAGAGGGGCCGCTGGCCGTCATGGTTATCGCTTATCGGTCCATACCAAAGAGCTTTAGCAAGCGAAAGGCAGCCGCCGCGGAAGCCGGCGAGTTATATCCGGTGTCCAAACCGGACGCGGACAACTACCTGAAGGGCGTCAAGGATGCGCTAAAGGGAGTCATGTGGGTGGATGATAGCCAAGTCGTCGATGCATATGCCCGCAAGCGATATAGTTTCAAGCCTCGTATCGAGGTTACCATTCGACAATTGGGAGCGTGACTGTTCATGTCGCATACAGAATTTAAGGCATTGCTGAAGAAAATCAACCTGAAGCCGAAAGGCGTGAAGGAGATCGTACTGGAGGTTTCGGACGGAGCACTGCATGGCAAGATTGACATGCTGTCAGAGATGCTGGATGGTCGCGTGGCCATCGCCATCGATTCTGAGATCGTCCGCTACAATGTCCAGATCAATACTCGGACCGAAAAGCCGATCCGGTCGTACCGCGTCGATGAACAAGGCGTCGTATCCGAGGTGCAACCGGAAGGCGAACAAATGGAAATGAACCTCGGGATCGCTAGTAAGGCGGATCCGATCGCAGACGTGCCGGAGGAGATCAGCCGCGAAGTAGTGGATGAATTCATTCTCGCACTTCTCGCTCCGTCCTTTGACGATCTACCTTGGCCGTTCTACGCGTGGGTTGCACGTCTGGAAGAAGGGGACACTTACTCGCGACTCGCTAACGAGTATGGCCTGAGCAGCGGCAAGATCGTGGATTTGATCGATGATTACCGTTCCCGCGTCGCGCCGTTAGCCGCCAAGTGGGACGAATGGCGCCAGGCAAAAGGTGAGCAGCAGGATAAGGAAGATAATGACGATGACGATGTAGATGCAGACGATGAGCCTGCAGAATCCGGAGACGATGGTGCTGGCCAAGGGAATCAAGAGGGACCGGCAGATCCCGAAGACGATATCGAGATGGAAGACAACGAAGAGCAGCAACAAGCTGGCAACAACGAAGACGAGCTTTCGGATTGGGAACGCTCGATTATGGAGGGTGAGGATCCGAAGTCTCAACCAGTTGAAGCTGATACTCCTGAAGAACCGAGCGATCCGGTGGACGTGGAAGCAATCATTCTGGCCGAGAAGCCAACCTTCGAAGACATCCCATTTGATTTTCCTAAGTTGCTCGAGCGAAAGAAATCCGGTGAAACGTGGATGGAGATTGCCGCCTCTATCGGAACAAGAAGCACTTTACTGAGTGCAGCCTGGTCGAAGTACAAGAAGCGCGTTGCGGAATCGAGAGGTGGCGCCGCATGAGTCAGTTAAAGAAGTGGGCCGAGCAAGCCATCGGTCCTAGGAACGTACGCAAGCTGCAGGAGCACGGCCTTACGGTCGTGCCTCTGCAGATGGTCGAGCAGATGAAAACGATTAAAGCGCAGCAGACGATTATACTCGAGGGCGTGGCCCTGACGATCAAGCCGTTCGAGGAGGATCATTTAGAGACGGCGAAAGCCGGATACGTCTGTATGGACTGATGAAGGTGCGGGGATGGGAAAGAGGGAGAATGGCTATAGTTCAGCCCCGAACAGCTTAATGCGGAACAGATTCATATTGCGACAAAGGGAATAAGAAAACCGCCTCTGTAAGGCGGCCAATTAAACTATCGTTTCCCGGATAATTAACTGTTACCGGAATTACTTAACGTCGAAGTTCTCTTTCCCAACAGAATTCCTGCCAAAAGATAACAAAATGAAGTAGCTAAAAATAACTTAAAAATACTAGGCGTCATAGCAAGGTAGAGGCTTACAGGTAACGACCAGAAAAATGCGATGAACAGGAGGAATCGTTTCTTAATAATCGTGCCTAATACTGCAACAAAAGCTGGAACTATAAGAAATGCTCCCGTCTTTATTATCACTTCATTATCTGTTTGAGCAGAATTATATGGGTTATTGAAGTTTAGAATTAGCCATAGCACTATAGTTCCTAGAGATGAAAGGATACTAACATATCCCCAGTATTTCACCTTATCCCCCCTAAGCAACCGTATTATTATGTATTATATGATACCACATATTGGAACTATTCAACTCATTAGTTTAATGTGCTTCTCCAGTAACTAGTATTATGTCGCAGTTCGACCAAACTATGAAACACAGTGCTGAGGAACTTGGACTCCAATAGAAAAGGGCCCTTACAGGGCCCAATCCATTAAATACTCGGAAGCAGTTTAAAGGTTCCACTCGATGCCGCGATGTTCAGAATAGAAGATCCGTTAAATCCAGTTACTTCTAATATGAATTGAAGTCTCTCGTTCTGAGGGAGATTCTTAACCATAATCCCAACATTGGTTGCATTGGAATTAGGCTGATTCTTCCAACCTGAATCGTAGATATATGCCATCTGATCTACGCTCCAGACTTGATATCTATATTGTGCAAAAAGAAGGACTGGCAGATTCGGTGTTTGAGTCCACGATAACATCATCGTGTCATCGCAGTAGCAAATCTGAGGTGAAGAAGCTGTTCCACCTGATGGAGAAGTAATATTCACATCAAAAGGCAGAGAGCTTGTTGCTGAAGATGTACTTACTGACAAGGTGAAGGCAGAAATAATGGCAACGAACAGGACTACGATGTTTTTACCTAGTTTGCTTCTAAGTATGCTTTTCATGTTTTCCTCCTAAATGTTGGATGTAATGCAAGTTCATAATATCATTTAGTTCCAAATTTTTACTAGGTACTTATGTACTAAAAATAGTTGATTAATGGAAAATACGAGAAAGGAGAGCCGCAATGCTACCATAAGGACAGGAGATTGAAATGGCAGGGAAAAGCGCATCTCTAATAGAGGAGCAGATAGGTTAACTGCGTGTGATAACGGATGCGGTCAAAGCTCAAGCCTACAAGTAACGGGATGAAGTCAGTGCGCAAAAACACGAAAAGATTCTGAAGTAGTATTTTGCAGTTCGACGATTATATGAAGGGGATGATAGCTTGAAGGCAATAACTATTCACCAACCGTGGGCGACATTAATCGCGCTAGGTACCAAGAAATATGAAACGCGTAGCTGGTCGACGAAACATCGTGGGCCGATTGCCATCCATGCAGCAAAGCATTTAGATCTGGACGCCTTCAGAGATGAACGCATCAGATCCGCGCTTTTAGAATACGGTTATACGTCAGACTCACTGCCAACAGGGGCGATAATCGCTACGGCCGTCCTGAGTGATTGTATTAAATCAGTGGACACATGGACAGATGGATATATTCTAGAGAACGGCGTTTATGTTTATTCACCGGAATATGAGTATGGTGACTTCACGCCTGGCCGTTATGCATGGGAGATGCGAGAGGTGTATGAGCTGCCAAAGGCGATCCCAGCCAAAGGGCAGCAGGGACTCTGGAATTGGGATGGAGGTATGCTATGAAGAATTTGTCGAAGAAGCAGGAGGCAGCGCTGGAATGTATCAAGACCTTCATTCAGCAAAAAGGTTATTCTCCGACGACGCGGGAGTTAGCGGAAGCGCTGGGTTATCAGAGCAGTTCGACGGTGCACTCTTTGCTGGACAAGCTCGTAGCGAAGGGTTACATCAGTAAGGAAGCTTCTGGCCCACGGACGATTCGGATCATAAAAGTGGAGAATGTCTCATCAAAGCAGGAAACGAAATCAGCTCAATTTGCTCGTATGAAAGCAGCACTTAGAAACATAATCGACATCTCTACGGATGACTTTTCGAAACATCAAGCTCGATATGGACTCGGTATCGAAGAATAAAAAAAATCCCCCACGTATGCCTGGCAGCGGCGTGGGGGACTTCACGGTTTTAAACTCACCATCATTATATCATATCGGGGGATGGTGAGGAGGAATGGCGATGGTATGGCAAACAGAATTATTTCCGACTGCGACGGACGCGGAGGTCCAGCGCACGAAATTCCTACTCGGCAAATACAAGAGTATGAAATTGCTGATAGCAGACTTCGAAAAATATGGCGAAGAGATGCGACAGACGGCCGTTGATGGGGAGGTTGCTCGTCGCATCGATCAGGAGGATCTGCATGCCGACAAGACGGCGAATGCCGCGGTCCTGGCGGAGAAGCAACGCTGGGTATATGAGCAGTATCAATTCTATACGCGTCAACTCCAGAGGGCTGCAGCGCTGATACAAGACGAGGAGATTGGAAAGGCGGTTCGATTCCGGTATCTGGAGGGGTACTCGTTCATGGAGACGGTCCTCTTCTTCCGGAAAGGCGCCAGTGAAAGCACGATCCGACGACACATCAAGGATGGGGAGAAGAGCATCGCAAATTCACTGAAGCTGTTCGGGTTCTTTGAGCAGGACGGCGCGGAATTTTGACCGGAAACTGACCGTAAGATGACTGCATGTTGACAGTCTTCTGGCGGTCTTTCCGTGTTATATTAATAGCGTGCCATACGAGGTTAACCGCCTCACTCCTCCGTTGCCGCTCCGAAAGGGGCGGCTATTTATTTTTCTCCTGCAGTAGGGTAAATTACTATTAAGTAGAAAATATTGGTGAACGGAGGAAAAGTATGTCTAACGAGAAGTTCAACGGTTTGAATATTAATATGAAAGATTTGCAGCTACCAATTTTTAATCCAGCGAGTGTAATAACGCAGAATTTGCTTGACGATTTGGATCGCCAAGTTGAGGAAATCAATAGAGAAAGAGAAGAACAAGAGGAACTAGAACGAAAGTATAAGGATTCAGTTCTGAATGCATTGCGTGGTATTGAGAAAAACACAGGCAATTTATCTGAAATTGCATTCCTTCTTAAGGAAGGGAATGTCGCTAGAGATGAAACGTATCTGTTGTTTGAGAAAATGTTTAGTATCCTTAATGCTAAAGATAAAGAAGAGGCAGAAAGCATTTATGGCAAGGCAATGAAAAAAGCTGGTGAATTTAACACTGGCGTTGATGTGACAAATAAATTAAGCAATTTTGGGAGCATGTTATTTAAAATGATGTTCCCAGAATTGTAGCACCTTCAGATTTAAAACCAACTCAACACAGGAAGCGGCTACCATGCTCCAGATCATGCTCGACAATCTTCAGTACGGATCGTGGCTGCTGATGCACAAAGTCGATCGTTCCTGCCGGCTGTTTGCTGATCGGCATTACTCGCGGCAGCGTGTTGGTGCGACGATGCTGTAGGCCTGTCTGCTACCTTGTGTTGAGGACTGCAGAAGGTGACGCCGTCTAGAAGAACTTGTCGGGCAATCTGGATCTTCGGCTGCGGGCTTAGGAGTGCACGATCTTACGAAATGAATCGCTGCATCTTTCCAACGACATGATTAAAGCTGAAGTGGCCACAACAGCAGCCGAGTGGGGACAGACTCCGCCAGACGGCATAATCATTCGTTGATCAATCGAAAGTCCGGAGCCCGAATCCGGACTTTTTTTTGAGTGCGGGCTTCAGGTGGGTCGGCAGGGTAAATGGTGAATTTCAATAATACCAGAGCCCCGATTTTGACACTTTTCGACAAAACTTCCTATGGAAATAGATTATTGGACATGGGATGATTAGGGAAATGTCGAATGAGGAGATGGGACTATTGGTCGAAATGAAAAATCTTTACGTTGCAAATTTCAACTGCACATTCATTATTAATAAGAAACATGAACCATTACTGAGTCAATTTGAGTCAGTTATACTACCTGCTTTTAAAGAGGGAATTGTGTACGAGAATAAAAGGACTGATAGTGATTTTTTATTTGAAGATGTTGAGATTAGCATGAAAAATGGGATTTTTGTTTTAGTAGGATTAATAGTGAAAAGGACACACCTTGAAATAAAAACAAGGTATAATGACAAGGGAGAGTTAATGGCAACAAATGATCTTATTCCATCGGATCCATTTTCTTATTTTATCATTAATCTTCAAAATCATAGGATGGCGCTGGTTAAAAACCAAAAAGGCAGTCCTACTGTCAGTGATTTTGATAGAACAGCTACGCATGTTCTAAGTGCGTATGTTGGAAAATATAATAAGACAACTAAAAATGATGAGGATAAGTTGCCAAGACCACAACTGAATGTTGTGACTGTGCCCTACGCAGGTAAAATTGAAGAGGAACTGAAAAAGATAAATAAAATTGAAAGTGCAGTTCTTAGGTTCTATCCCTTAAATGGTGACATTTCAACAAACGAATTGTTTAATGAACTGAGAGAAATGCTGGAAGAAGTAGACAGCAAAACTGGAAGTGCTCAATTTAACAATCCTCAAAATCACAAAAAGATTACTGAAGTACTGAAAGACACTAAGGGCACTGTTAGACCTACTTTAAGAGTGATTTATGGAAATGGTTCGAAAAGAACGTTACGTGAAAATGATTTTAGTGAAAGCACCAAAATTGAATTAAATGATAGTGCTCCATTTCATGATAATCTAGACGTGATTTCTGGTAAAGTAATAAATCAGCAACAGTACAATGAGACTAGCAAAGAGAATGATAGCATATACCATAAATACTTCTCGAAATTAGAGCATATTTTTAAGCGTAAACTGGAGGAAAAATGAATGCAGCGATAAAAGAATCAATCAGCAAAATTCTAAATGATGACAGTTCTAATAAGTTGCTTATTAAGAGCATAACTTTATTAAAACCTTCAAAAAGAAGATTCTGGACTTTGGTAGTCTTCTTGTGTTTTCTTTGCGCTCTCTATTTATTTTTCTTCGTAAATCACGTAGATGCCCTTAAATCAACTAAAAAAATTATTGAAAATACTCAGACATTGATATTAGCTATATTTGCAATTGTTATAACAGGCTATTCAATATTCCAAGCATTAACGAATGGAAAGACTTTGATCGCATTACTGAAAGTAAGTGTAAAGGAGAGAAGTAAATTTCAAGAATACAATTACTTCTTTTTTTCACTTTCGATGTTGTACTTGTTTATAATCGTATTTAATTACGTAGCAATAATTATATTGGATAACATTCCGCCAGATTGGAGTCTACCTGGTCTGGAGCTTCAAACCAATAACATTTTTTATTCATTTTTAATGGGTCTTTATATAACGATTATTCTGAATTCAGTATTAGAAATGAAATGTTTTATTTATAATCTATATCAGTTATTTTCAAGTCATGCCATTGCTAGCGCTATTCAACAGTTAAAAGAAGATGAAAAAACGCCATAGCAGGCGTTTTTTTATTGGAGGTGTATCATGAACATTCAAACTATCTTGCTCGACCGCATCAATCCAGCAGAGTACAATCCCCGCGCCGATCTGCAGCCCGGCGATTCGGAATATGAGAAGCTGCGGCGCAGTATTGAGGCGTTCGGATACGTGGAGCCTATCGTCTGGAACGAGCGAACCGGAAACATGGTCGGCGGGCATCAGCGGTACAAGATCCTACGAGCCCGCGGCGACACGGAGGCGTCCGTATCTGTCGTAGACCTGGACGAACAGCAGGAACGTATGCTCAATCTGGCGCTCAATAAGGTTTCCGGCCGATGGGATGAGGAAGCCTTGGCCAGGCTGCTGGAAGAGTTGCAAGCCAGCGGCGCCGAACTTGAACTGAGCGGTTTCGAGGTGGAGGAGATTGGCGAACTGATCGCAACGTTGCCACACCACATTGAAGTCGACGATCCGGTTGTAGAGGATGACTTCGATGTTGGTCGCACGCTCGAGCAGATCAAGGAGCCCGAGACGCGCCGCGGCGATGTATGGCAGCTTGGCCGGCATCTGCTGGTGTGCGGCGACGCTACGGATGAAGCTGATGTCGTACTGCTGATGGATGGCGCCAAGGCGGCGCTGATCGTGACGGACCCGCCGTACAACGTGGCCGTTGAGAGTGACTCCGAGCGGTTGGCCGCAGCTGGTAGAAGCTCAATAATGAATGATGACATGCCCGCGGAGGATTTCGCGGGCTTTCTTCATGCAGTTTTCGAGCGGTACGCCGATATCATGGCGTCTACGGCGGCGATCTACGTTTTTCATCCATCGTCCTACCAGCGAGAGTTTGAGGACTCCATGGAGGCGGCCGGCATTGAAGTCCGGTCGCAATGTGTGTGGGTGAAGAACGCGGCTTCCTTCGGATGGAGTCAGTATCGCTGGCAGCATGAGCCGGTCTTCTATGCTCACCTAAAGGGCAAGGCGCCAGCGTGGTATGGCGATCGTAAGCAATCGACAGTTTGGCGTTCTGGGCTACCTGCCGAGGAGCCGGAGCCATCCACGGTTTGGGAAGTGTCCCGCGGCAACGTCAACGCGTACGTTCATCCCACACAAAAGCCGTTGCCGCTGCTGGCTATCCCGATCGCTAACAGCAGCGCGCGGAATGACGTCGTGGTCGACTTTTTCGGCGGCTCCGGCTCCACGCTCATGACCTGCGATCAAATGGACCGGGAATGTCGGCTGCTGGAGTTGGATCCGGTATTCTGCGATGTAATCAAGGAACGATTCTTGGCAGCGACTGGCATTGAACCAATATTATTACATCGGAATAGCTAAGAGAAAGAAATTTTGTTTATAATTCCCTCGGACCGTGATTTCTTTTATAATTCATCTTATAAATTATATATCTGCTACTGGGGGATACTATGAGCTATTTCTTTGTATTTCAAAACAAGACGTTCAAGGAAGAAAAGGCTGGAGGATTTTTATGGGCTCCAAAAAAAAATAAAAAGGGCCAATCTGAACATCACTGGACAAGAATGACTGAGGTTCAAAAAGGTGATGTTATTTTTAATAGCGTTGATGGAGAATTGCATTCTATTATCATTGCTAAAGGAAGTTGCATAGAATCAAACAAACCTATTGATTTCGATTCTGATGACCAGTGGGGGCAAGAGGGATGGAAGGTAGCAGCTACCTATATAGAAACTCCATTTACCATTAGATATAAAGATCACATGGAGTCTATTTTGGCTATACAAGGCGATAAGTATGCGCCTTTTAATTCTATCGGACGAGGAAATACTGGTTATTTATTTTCAATTAGTGAAGAACTTGCTGAGTATTTCTTTTCGGTTTTAGGAGTTCAACCTCACGATATAGCACCTGATGAAGATGAAGTAATAAATCAAATTGAGCAAGAAGTTCATAAAGAACTTGCAGAAACAATCAGGGAACAAATAGTTAAAGTCAGGATTGGACAGGGGGTTTTTAAGCAGAGCTTGCGTAAGTTAGAAAATAAATGCAAACTGTGCGGCATCGACCATCCTGAATTGCTAAGAGCCAGTCATATTAAGCCCTGGAGCGCATCAAATAATATAGAACGGCTAGATCAATTTAATGGCTTTCTATTATGCTCCGCACATGACACGTTGTTCGATAAAGGTTTCATCAGTTTTGATAACGAGGGGGGGATCTTGGTTTCTCCATTGCTTGAAAACCACAATAAAATTCTGTCAAACGTGCATCATCAAATGAAGATAAATATAACAGAGCAGCACATACCTTATCTCGAGTATCATAGAAATTATGTATACAAAAAAGTCTTGGAGTATGTTTGAACTAATACCGCCTATTGGCGGTTTTTTTTATGAAAAAGAGGACGCGCTAACGTCCTCTTACTTGAGTCCGACCGGAAACACCCGGCCGAGATCGTGCACAGCCGTGGCCACGGTTTAAATACGAACGCACGATCTCATATCCATATTACTGGATGGTGGGGTGTTTCGCAATGAAAAAATCGAACGAGTGTTCGAATAATGATTTACTCCTGCAGCACGAGCTTGAGATCTCGCAGGGGATCATGGAGAGCAAGGAGCAGTACCGCCGAATAATTAAGGCGGCCGTCGCCCGATGGGTCAAGGACTTCCAGGAGGGGCGAATCGAGGTTCAGACGGTTGATGATTTACGGAAACTGATTGAGCTGGATATCGAATTGCAAAAGGACGATTATTGATTGGTCACATGCAAAACTTGTAGAAACAAAAGGACTGAGATAGATCTTTGTCGAATTGGTTATTTACTGCCAATTTGAAGGGGTGTCTATCTTGCATATTAGTCAGGCGATACAATTCCTTGAAGACGAAGTTGACTTACCAGCTCTGAATCATCCGCTGCTCGAGAAAGAATACAAAAATAAGGTAACACGTTCTAAAATCATTATAAACCGGGTTAAAAAAATCGGCGACCTAGCTAGGTATTTAAAGCGATTTGAGACCGTGCCTCCAGTTGGCGACGACAAAAGGAAGCTATACGACAGGTTTAAGGAGCTGGGTTTAAAGGCATATGAGGATTTATATCCGGAGTTTGTAGCAAAATTCGGCCCATATCTCGACGACGTCACGGTTCTAGATGATTTTGTACTTGGTAGAGCTTATTCTTCTTGGGATATTTCAATCTACTCTCAAACCTATGACACTCAGTCAGGGATCTATTTAATTGGTAATGAGCCTAATTATCAAGCTATCTTTATCAAGGCGACTTTTGAGGATGGAAAGTACCCAAATGAATGGTTGGGAAGTTATGACGTATTAAAGTACTATATGTTCAGTTTGAAAGGGAACTTCAAAACAGATTACAAGTATAATACTGCGATCATTAATTCTGCAAACTTAAACGTCCCAATTTACGTATTTGAAAAGCAGAACGAACAATGTCATTTGAAAGGAATTTATCGTTATTCAAAAGACGAAATGGATCCTACTGATGGTTCACGCTGGTTCATACTAAACAAAATAGATTCACTATCTACGGACAAGGTTGTTACCCAGAAGGAGTATGAACAAGAAGTAAGTAAGCATGTTCAGACTTCGAGAATCCGTAATAAAGCTGAGCGGAGAACTCGTTTACATTCAGCGCCAAAGATACCCTCGACCGTAGTGGTTACATCCAATCAGTTTGTAAGAAATGCAGATGTGATTGTCGAAGTCCTTGAGCGATCCAAAGGAATCTGTGAAGAGTGTCGCAAACCGGCACCTTTCCTTAGAAGAGACTTAACACCTTATTTAGAAGTGCACCATAAGAAACCTTTAGCCGAGGGTGGAGAAGACACAGTGGATAATGCCGTGGCCTTGTGTCCTAACTGCCACAGGGCCGCGCATCACGCTGCAGATGTAATAACTGTAACAGCTGCAATCATTCAAACGGATGATCAGATTCTTATCGCCCGGCGAGGAGGCGATGATGATTTGGCAGGGAAATGGGAGTTTCCAGGCGGTAAAGTTGAAGGTAGAGAGAGTCTTGAGCAGTGTCTGCGAAGAGAAATTAAGGAAGAACTCGGTGTCAACATAAGGGTGCAAAGGTACTTTGGTGAAAGTGTGGTTCAGGGCTCAAATGGAACATACCGAATCATGGCCTTCATGGCAAAATTAATAAGTGGTGATCCTGAACCGACCGAACACAGTGAGCTAAGGTGGGTTACTGCTTCCGAACTTGATCAATATACGTTCTTGTCAGCTGATGAGATATTCGTAGATCTGTTAAAACGCTTGGCCGAAAAAAAGAAAAATAAACAACCGGTCCCGTCTAATTAGGCGGGATTTTTTGTCCCATTCTAGACATGGTGGTGGTGATTATGTAATGGCAAAAGAGAGAAGCCCAAATCGAGACATTGCCAAGAAGATGTGGCTGGACAGCGGCGGCAAAATGTTGCTTAAGGACATCGCTGCCGCGCTTGGTCTCGGGGAAACCCAGATTCGAAAGTGGAAGAGCCAGGACAAATGGGCGGCTGATCTGAATAGTAACGTTACCATTGAACTCAATAGTAACGTTACCAAAAGAAGGGGAGCGCCTAAAGGTAACAATAATGCCGTCGGCAACAAAGGCGGCGCGCCTCGAGGCAACCAGAACGCCAAAGGCAACCGCGGCGGGAAGGGCGGACCGTTCGGCAACAAGAAGGCGGTCACGACTGGGGAGCATGAGTCTATCTGGTTCGATACCTTGGACGAAGATGAGCAGGAACTTCTAGGGGAAATCGATACGGATCCAGCCACGCTAGCGGCTGAATCGATAGCACTATTGTCCATTCGTGAGCGTCGAATGCTTCAGCGAATCAAACGGTTGACCGGAGGCCTTACCGAGACCCAACGGCGGGAGTTGCAGCAACTCCGGACGATCAAGGAAGCTATCCCGGTTAATGATGAGCGTTCCGGCAAAATGAAGACGGTCATTAGTTCCCGCGATGAGCTGGTAGTGGCGGAGATCGAGGAGAAGACCGTCTCGGCTGTTGAACGCATTCTCCAAACCGAAGAAGGATTGACACGCGTTCAGGCGCAGAAGCTTAAAGCAATCAAATTGCTCTATGAGATCTCCAGCCCTGAACAGCAGGCGCGTGTCGATAAGCTTCGAGGTGAAGCCAGGAAGCTCGGAGTCAACGATGTCAAGGAGCCGCTCCACATCGTTGTTGATTATGGAGACGATGAGGAAGGCGATCAACCATGAACGCGGCTGTGAAGGTACAGTTCAACAGCCATTTCCGTCAGGTCAATCGTACGAAGCGTAGGTATCGTGCACTCCGCGGCAGCGCCGGCTCCGGTAAGTCCGTTAACATTGCTCAGGATTACATCCTTAAGCTTGGCGATCCGAAGTATGCTGGGGCAAACCTGCTCTGCGTACGGAAGGTCAATGAGACTAACCGCAACAGTACCTATGCGGAACTAGTAGGCGCGATCAACCGGATATACGGTGCACGCGCCGATGAATATTGGGAAGTACTACGGTCGCCGTTGTCGATCCGGAGCCGAGTAACCGGCAATGAAGTCATCTTCCGCGGTGTAAATCATGCCGATGACCGTGAAAAGTTGAAGTCAATCACCTTTAATCACGGCAAGCTCGTCTGGATATGGGTGGAGGAAGCGACGGAGCTTCAGGAATCGGACGTCGACATTCTCGATGACCGGCTGCGCGGCATTCTGTTGAATCCGAATCTGCACTATCAGATCACGTTCACGTTCAACCCGGTCTCGGCGCAGCATTGGATCAAGCGGAAGTATTTCGATTACGAAAGCCCGGATGTTCTGGCACATCATTCCACATACCGCCAGAATCGCTTCATCGACCCGGCGTATTACCGCCGGATGGAGCGGCGCCGCCTCGAGGATCCGGATGGCTACGCCGTGTACGGCCTCGGCGAATGGGGCGAGCTTGGTGGCCTGATCTTCAAGAACTTAGTCATACACGATTTCGATACATCATTCCAGATGTTCGATACGATGCATATCGGGCAAGACTTCGGCTTCAACCATGCAAATGCGATTCTCACCGTCGGCGTTAAGGATGGTGAGTTTTTTATTTGCGACGAAATATATGTGCACGAGCTGGACACCGGACAAATTATTGAGATGGCTGACCGCAAAGAACTGAGCAAGTATTTGTCAATGTATTGCGACTCGGCGGAGCCGGACCGCATCCAGATGTGGCAGAATGCCGGATATAATGCGACTGCAGTCGTCAAGGAACCAGGCAGCGTGCAGGCACAGATCGATTATTTGAAACAACGGAAGATTCACATTCACCCCGATTGTGTGAACACGATCAAAGAAATACAGCAATGGTCGTGGAAGAAGGACAAAAAGACGGGGCTTTACCTGGACGAGCCGGTTAATTTTATGGACGACGCCATGGCCGCACTGCGGTATGCCGCGGAGCCGCTGCGCCGGCCGGAGATGCACTACAGCAACCAGCGTTTCGGCAGTTGGTAGAAAGGAGATTCACATGACAATCAATTATTTGAAGAAGAAGTTTCCGCCGCCACCATTTGACAAGGAGACGGAGTCCATGTTGTATTATCGTGCGCTGTACGATGGCGATCACGCCGATATCTTCCCTCGCGCCAGGATGGTCGGAGCTGATCGGCGAACAAAGTGGCGCCGAAAGAGCCTGCGGGAATGGGAGCAGACACACGAGAGCATCCAGACCAATCACCCGTACATTGTGGCTAACTTCAGTTGCCTAGTTGCTGAGGTGCCGGCGGATCTGATCAACCGGGCGCTCGGCAACGTGTCGGCGGACATTGAGCAAGGAGAGGAGCTCGAATTCGTTTCTGCCGTCGTCTCGGCTTCGAAGGTCAACGAGAAGATATGGATGGCCGTAAACCAGCAACAGGTCGACGGCGCAATCGCCTACAGGGTACGCCGTAATGAGCGTGGCCGCGTGTGGTTCGAGTGGCTATTCGCCGACCGCTTCCTTCCCCATGACGACGAGCAAGGCGCGGACATAGCTTGGATTGAGGAATGGGGCGAAGCAGGCAACAAGAAGCGATTCCTCCGCGTTGAACGGCAGATGCTGTCCGACACTGGCCTGCAAGTCCAGCAGCTCGCGTTCAAGATGGAGAGTGACATGGTGAATGAGGAAGTTAACGTACGAGCTTACGGAGTGGAGTATGGCGTCGACGTGCCGGAGGATGCCGAGCTCCTGGGTGTAACCGAGCTACTTTGCGGCAACGTGCCGAATGAAGAGACGCTCGGTAATCCCCGTGGCCGCTCCGCTCTCCGGAACATTGACGTACTGCAGGAGGAGATCAACTGGACTATAACCCGCGACTCGATCGTATTTGAAAAGCACGGCAAGCCAAAGCTCGCGATTCCACGCGCGCTATGGGACACCGTTGCCGGACAGAACCAGAAGCATTACGGCCAGCGCTTCGTCCGAAACGCCGATCTGGAGGTTGTCAGTTACGATGAGAAGAACGGGGCCGTGCCGATGTATATTACTTGGGACGCCAAAACGGAGCAGAGCTTCGACCATGTAACCAGGCTGATCCGTTACATGCTTGCTGTCTCTAAGACATCGCTGCAGGCGGCCGGGCTGGAAGATGCAAAGGGCGATTCTGGCGTTGCGCTGCTGTACCTCTGGATTCAAAGCGTCATCAAGGCCGAAGCAGTGCAGAGCAAGTTTGATTCGGCGTTGAAGTCGGCCATTCGGAAGTGCACCATCCTCGAGAACGTACTCGGCGGCAAGGATATGGAAGCGAAGGATCCGATCGTCGAATGGGGCGACTTGCTTCCGCGGGCCGAGTCTGAGCGTGATCGGGAGGAGATGGAGAAGTATGCCGCAGGTGTGCAATCACTCGAGACGACCGTTCGGCGAATCCATCCGGACTGGTCCGAGAAGGCGATCGGTGAAGAAATTAAGAAAATCCAGGACGAGCAAGCAGCAGCGGGAGCTTTTAACCCGACATTTGCACAACCGCCTCGTGTGACGGTGTAGCATGGCGACGATGGAGCAGATTATCGCGTTGTACGTCCGTGCAGATGAACGGCTGCGGGAGCTCGTGCAGTCGCTGGAGGATGGTAGTATTGGTCGAAGGCGTAAGGAAATACTGATGCGCCATATCGAGGAAATTATCGCAGATCTGACGAGGCAAGCCGGGCAGCAGACGGCTGCCCTGATCGGAGATGAGTATCGTACTGGCGCAGCAGAAGCCGTTAAACAGATATCCGCGGTGGGAATGGCTCGAGAAGCCATTGATGAGACGCTGAAGCCATTAATCCATCAACCAGCAGCGCAAGCGATTATGGATGATGCGTTCTACTCAATCCTCGAGGCATCGGACAACATGAGCGCTGATGCCAAGCGCCGGATTGAGGATGCCGTCCGAACGGCAAACGAGCGCTCTCTTACTGAAGGGCTTAGCCGGCGCGAAGCGACGAAACAAGCCCTTGCTGACATCAACAATCGGGGCATCACCGGCATCGTGGCCAAAAACGGCGCACAGATCCCAGCGGACAAGTACATGAATGGTGTTATCCATTATCACCAGCGGAAGGCGCATGTCACCGGAGCCGAGAACATGATCGTTCAGAACGGGCTTGACCTGGTCTACGTCAATTTTGTCGGTATCACCTGCGAGTATTGCTCCAAGTACCAGGGCAGGGTGTACAGCATCAGCGGAAACGATCCGCGATTTCCCAAGTTAGAGATCCGACCGCCGTACCATTCGCACTGTGTTCATTCCATCTCAGCTTGGATCGAGGAGTACACACCGGCTGACGAGGTCGAGCGGATGATCGCTACGTCGAACCGACCGTTTACCGACAACAGGACGGAAGCAAATATCCGCCGTTACAATGAGATGCAGCGTGACAAGTCCTGGAAGAACGAGACCAGGAAGCAGTGGATCCGATACAAATCGGTGTTGCCGAACGACACGCCAGATCTACGGACGTTCGCGAGTCAGAAGGCGCGGGACACGAAGCGATACCGTGAGCTGCAAGAGAATTATCGTAGAGTCAACGTCCGAATGAAGAATGAATAGCAGTTTGCTCATTGACAACATACCTGTTTTATGGTTAGAACATAACTATCATAAATAAAGGAGTGTTGAACAGTGAAAGCATTTATTGTGAAGGTGCGTAAGAAGTCTGATAGAAAAGGGGATGTCCTCACATTTTGGGTACTCGAGACAGTCCCAGATATTGATGATCAAGAATTGTATAAATGCATTGAACAACGAGGCAAATTTCCCAATGGCGAAGAAAGATTGGGAAATGGTAATTATCGCTTGCTGAGCAGCGAAGAGGATGCATGGGAAGTGTACTACTTATTAGGCGATTCATACTCAGTGGGATCATTGACTATTTTTGCCCAGCAAGTAATGAACCAGAGTTATGACCAGCAGTACAAGAATTTCTGCGACGAGCTAGTAAACAAGTATAGAGCGAAAAAGCTGTAGAGAAGTTGAGGTCACTACATAGTTGTAGTGGCTTTTTCTTTTGTCCAAACCGTGGCATGACACTAAAAGGCTACTCGAGGTTAGTCCACCCGGACTTAAAACAGGAGGTCATTATGTACGAGACAATAGCAAGGCAATATCGATTTCGCTTAAATCTTCAGCTTTTTGCAGGGGATGGCGGTGGCTCTGGCGGCTCCGGAGGAGACGGCGGAGATGGTGGTAACGGCGGTGGCGCCGGCGGCGGGGAGAAGACATTCACTCAGGCCGAAGTAGATGCAATGATGGGACAACGATTGCCTCGTGCCGAAAAGGCTGCTCAGAAGGCATTGGTCAAGGAATTGGGTTTCGACTCCGTTGAAGCCATGCAAGCTGTGTTGAAGAAGTCGGAAGGCGGAGGCAAAGGCAAAGACGGTGATGGGGTGACGCTCACGATGGAAGATGTCGAAAAGCGTGCCAAGGAGCTGCTCGACGTCAGTCAAAAGGAACAAGCGACACAGACGTTTCAGCGGTTGCTCCGTGCCGAGGTAAAGGTTTGGGCGAATGAACTCGGGTTCGCTGATTGGGAAGATGCCCACGCCCTCGCTGATCTGTCCACGGTCAAGGAAGATGACAAAGGCAATCTGACTGGCGTGAAAGAAGCGCTCGAGGAGCTGCTGAAGAAGAAGCCGCATCTGGGAAAGCAGAAGCCAGGATCCAGCGCTTTTGGTGCGAACGTGCCTGGTGGTGGTGGTATCGACAAAAAAGACCGTCTTGAGCGAATGAAGAAGTTGGCACAAGAAACCGGAACGGCGGCACCGGCAGCCAACGATCCCTGGAAACGATAAGGAGAGTGAAATCAAATGCGACTGCAACCGAGAAACCGGTTCGAGGTCGACTCGGACTATGAAATTCTCGCATCGCTCGATGTAGTGCGGGAAGTAACGAACGGCATTACGATCGACGCGTCTGCCGTGACCGCAGACAGTGACGGCAATAAGATTATCAAGAAGGGAATGCCAATGGCCAAACTGACGGCATCAGGCAAATACGTACCTTATGATGCTGAAGGTGAGGATGGCAGCCAGAACCCGACAGTCATTCTCAAACGCACGGTCAACGTGAAAGGTGGCGATCATGTCGTCAGTGGCTATGAAGTGGCGAAGGTTATTTCGGCTCGTATTCCAGTAACTGTTGACGCCACATTACGTGGGAAAATGCCGCACATTGTATTTGCCTAATTAGAATTGAAGGGACTGAATAATATCTATGGATGAAGAATTGTTGTTGCTTGAAGAGGCACTATCTGGCGAGGAATTGCTGACGTATACGAGCAACGTCACAGTGCCGAATGATTACTGGCAAAGCGTGTTGTTCCCACCACAGCAGACGGACGAACTGACGGTGGATGTTATTAAAGCATCGTCCCGTCTGCCAGTTATGGCACAAATCGCTGAGCTCGGCACCGAGACGGCGTACGGCTCGCGCGAAGGTGTAGCCGGAACGCAAGTCGAGATCCCGAAAATTCAGCGTGGCCGCTGGATGGACGAGAAGCTGATCCGAATGCTGCTGATGGCCAACCAGGGCGGCGGACTGCGCCGGCAAGAGATAGCGTCGATCGTTCGTGAGCAGCTCAATGATGGAAAGTATGCTGTTGATGCCGTCCGCGCTCGCCGCGAGTGGATAGCGCTGCAGGCCGTTGCAGTCGGCGCGATTAGCTATGCCGAAGGGAACGTGAAGATCAGCGTCGACTACGGTTACGTCAACGATCAGAAGCCGATTCTCACGAGCACAGATAAGTGGGATGATCTTGTAAACTCGACGCCGCTTACTGATATTCAAACGTGGTTCCAGTACCAAGCTGACCGCGGCGTGCGCTTGAGCCGCGCCTTCACGACTCAAAAGATCATCTCGCTGTTGCTTCAGAACAAGTCGGTCCGGCTTGCTTATCACGGTGATCCGTCCGGCAGCGCAAACCCGCCGCAGCTCACCAAAGCCCAACTGGATTCCGTTACGGACTCGCTGGGACTGCCGCGTATCGTAGCTTACGACACGCAGGCGCGCACCGAGAATGATGCACTGACGGGCGGGAAGCTCGCATTTACGACGGTCCGCATGGCGCCGCTAGATCGCTTCGTCATGCTTCCTGACGGTCCACTCGGCAACTATTTGTGGGCTGAGACGACGGAATCCATGGTCGACGGTATCGAAGCAGAGCTGACTGGCGACATGGGCATTTATGTGTTCCGTGATCTGGTTAGCAAGCATCCTCTGCGATTGCGTACGGTCGGCGTTAACCTGGCATTCCCTGTATATCCTTACGCGGACAGCGTCATGTCGGCCACAGTCATTTAATGAGCGCCCCAGTGGCGCTCTATTCTTTTGAAAGGAGTTGAGAACGATGCATGTAAAATTAACAGCATTGACCAAGGTAGATGGTCAGTGGAGGCAACCGGGCGAAACCGTGAAGCTGCCAGACACCGAGGCGCGCCGGCTGATCAGAATGAAAGCGGCCGAAGCTGCCGGTGCAGAGCAGTTGGCGAAACCAACAGGGAAAGATGAAATCGAAGCGATGCGTGCCGAGATCACCCGTCTACAGGAGTTTGAACGCCGGCAGTTAGCGGCGGAAGCTGATGCCAACGCGATAGCAGAGAAGGAAGAAGCAGAGCGCAAGACTGCCGAGGCTGCTGCCGCAAAAGGCAAGGGCAAAGCCGGCACGAAGGATGATGCTGATGGACAGACTGACGGTAAATGATTGGATCGTCGACAACATGCTTGACTCGGAGGCTTGGCTCCGTGCTGGAGAGCAGAAACAATCTGTCGCTGTGAAGCAGGCAGAACGCAAACTGACTCTTTGGTACCCGGAGATTGAGCTTGTAGTCGCACTTGTCGCGTATCAAGCGGTTTGGGAGCTGCAAGGCGTCGACCCAGCGCTGAAGTATCAGAAGCATAATGTCAAAACAGTGCAGGATAGTGGCGAGTCCGTCACATTTAAGGATGGCGTACGGCCAGCGGTCGCTCCAGACGTTCTTGTGTTGCTCGGCCCTCCTGCTGGCGAACACGACGATGATGCAGTGGTACCGCAGTATGGCGGGATGCTGATATGAGTATCTTCGGGTACCCTGCTGCGGTGCGTCACTTTCATTCTGAGTTTGACGAATGGGGCCGGCCACTGCCGCCGGCTGAGACGTCGAGGGCTGCTAAGGTCGTCGAGGAGCAACGGCTAATTCTAGATGCTCGCGGCGAGGAAGTCCAGATCGCTTATACGATCCACATTGAAGGTGCGGTGCCGCTCGGCTTCGACGACTACTTCCTCTACACGGACCAACTTGGCGCGGAGTTGCGTATAGACGTGGCGCATTACGAAGTTCGGAAGTTCCTCGGCACCGATGACGTTAAGAAGGTGATCGTGTATGGCAAAGGGAAGCGGCTTTAGCTTCAACCTCGAAGGCATAGAGGTAATGGTCGGCGAGCTTGAGCGATTTACGGAAGAATTGGACAAGCAGCTCGAGGAAAAGCTTGTGAAGCTTGCTCATAAGGTTATCCACGATGCAAAGCGCTTAGCTCCGCTGGATGAAGGCGACCTCGAGGCAGCGCTCGTTGTTGGAGAAGTCATGCAAATGATGGGCCGGATGTATGTGGATGTGGGCACAAGCCCAGAAGTCGACCATTACGCCGTCGCACAACATGAAGGTTTCCGTGTTACATCGAAAGGCACGTTAGTCGTGTTTGAGCCTGGCGAGAAGACGATCAGCAAAGGATCATATAACGGTGAGCTCCCAGGCAAGAAATACCTCGAGCGCGCGCTTAAAATGAACGAGAAGCTGATCATTGAGGAATTATCGAAGATACTGGAGGGATGACCTTGCTGTCGGAGGACTTGATTAACTTTCTGGCCTTATCGGGCTTTAATGTATTCCCAGACGAGGGCTTCATCCCTCCGGGACTTCAGGATGATAAGTACCCTATGCTATTTGTCTTCGGCACCGGAGGCTATGCGCCTCACGATTACATCCCGCGTGACAGCCCGACGTTTCAGATTATTATCAAAGGCAAGTCGTACAAGACCAACCCTGCCAACAAAGCGATCGCTGAAGCAGAAGCCAAGCGCTTGATAGATTTCATGCACAAGCGAACCAATTACACCGCCGGTACCGCCTATGTATGGTCGAGCAGAGCGGTTCAGTCTAATCCGATCCCGCTGGGGCTCGATGATAAGGACAGGTCTATGTATTCGACCAATTTCATATTCCAAGTGAGAGGAGCATGATCAATGCCACGAGTTACCATTCCCCGCACTACTGCGGGGCTCAACGGCGTGGAAATGAGCACGATCGCAGCCGATGCAACCGACGGAATGCAGTTTCAAAACAATGGCGGCCAGTTGATGTATGTTGACAATGGTAGTGCAGCATCAGTCGATGTGACGATTACTATGGTGACCGACCGGTATGGCCGAAGCGGCACGAAGGTTATCTCCGTTCCGGCCGCAGCACAGCGTTATATCGGACCGTTCCTTATTGAGCCGTACAATCACGATGGTTCAGTCCATGTCGATGTTTCCGATGAAACCGATGTGCTAGTCGGCGTGCTGAGCTTGCCCTAATTTTAAAAGGAGGAGACAACGATGGGAGTTGCTGAACAGATTTACGCTGGACCTGGTATTTTCATCTGGGATATTAATCCTGATGGTACGGAGGCGGTTGGTGCCATCACTTTCGATTTGACGCAAGGTGGCATTAACCTGACCACTACAACGACGTATTTTGAGCCGACTGCCGATCAGACTGGCACTGCACCTTTGAAAACGGTGAAAACCGGTATGACTGCGAACGTCGCGTTTGAATCGGCCGCCATTGATTATTCGAAAGTCGTGAAGTTCGACACCGACGTAACGGAGGTTATCGATGGCACGAAACGAAGATATGACGTAACGGGTCTTGCGGGGCAGGTGTTGCCAGCGAAGCGCGCTGTTATCAAGCCGCAGGGAGTCACGGACCCGAATTTTTTTATCTACATTGCAAAATGTTCGTTGAAGTTTGATGCCAATTATGGTTTTGTACTGGACAACAATCTACGCATGCCGGTTAACGCTTTGGGGTATCCAGATCTGGATGCAACGCCGAAAGGCCTCGTCTATAGTTGGGGCGACATCACAGCAACGGCATAACTTTATGATTTTAGTGGGGAGCCGCGGCTCCCTTTTTCGTGTTTTCAAAAATCCCATAGGGGGAATCGTTATGCTTTCTATTTTCAAAAAAGACCGCGTACAGCTTGGTCGTAAGCAAGTGGAGGTCCCAAAGCTGACCCGCGCGCGCCTAAAGAAGTTGACCGAGCATATTGGCACGATCGGCGAGTATCTCGTCAAGCTCTTCCTGACCCCCGAAAATGACCGGGCGGTCTTTATCGTGGCGGCCGCCGACGTTGCCATAGATGAGATTTACGAATTGACCGCGCTATTGAGTGATTTGCCGATCGAGTACCTGGACGAGCACGCCAGCCTGGCGGAATGTACCGAATTTCTGAAGCTTACGTGGGAGCGAAACGATATTAACGCCGCCTTGGGAAACGTAAGCGGCCTGATTCCGCCGATGGCGCAGCAGTTCGTTCAGAGCATTCTGTCACGGATGGAACAGGCCAAAGGATAACATGGGACGAGTTTGCTCTGCGCTGTAGCATCGCACTGGGGAAGACACAATACGAGATTGAGAATGAGTATGCTTGGATAGACTTGCCAGAGCTGCTCGAGCACAGTGGTCAACAGCGCGCGCGGGATCTACTTGAGCAAATCGAGATTTCAGCATTCCCGCACATGTCCGATTCCCAAGCACGCGAGGCGATCCTCCAGCGGCACCGCGAACGTCTTCCGAAACCTCCGCCGGTTCCGCCTAAATCGGCCCAGGAACAATACGAAGCGTTGAAACTCCGCATGAAGGGCAGGTGATTATATGACAGTACAAATTGGTGAGTTGCGCGCACGTCTTACTGCAGAATCAGCTCAGATGAAGCAGGAAGTGCAAGCGGTGAAGAAGGGCATTGCAGATCTCGGCGAGGAAGGCAAGCGGACATCTAAGTCGTTTGACGGGATGAATGCTGCCGTGGCAAAGATTGCCGCCAATACGAACCACCTGAAGGCAATCGAACAACAACTTAAGAAAATCGATCCCGCCAAAATGGAACAGGGATTTGGCGCAGTCGTCGTAGAATTACAGAAGATGGGTGCGGAGAAAAAGCAGATTGAGGCACTGGAGCAAGCGTTGACTGAGATGTCGCAGCAGGCGCAGGCGGCAGATACCCGCGTCGGGCAACTCGAAGAGGAATTGAAACAACTGGGAAGCCGGCGGCCGGACATTGATAAGGTTAATGAGGGGCTGAAGGATACGGACGGTGCCGCTGACAGAGCTGGTAAAGGTATTCAGGGGCTTGCCGCCGGTATCGCAGGACTTGGAGCTGGGGCAGCGCTTGCGAAGTTAGTCAGCACAGTGCAAACGTTGGCCAGCGAGGCGAACCAACTAGCGAGTTCCTACCGCGGGCTGTCGGTTGTAGTTGACAAGTTCAACGTCGACACGGAGCAAGCAGTTGATTTGGCGGACAAACTTGCCGATCGATGGGGATTGAACAAGGGCATGCTGGCCGACACGGTCAAAACCTATACGACCATGAATCTATCTCTCGAAGATACTGAACGAATCATTACCGCGACTGCGGATACCGCAGCTTACAACCGGCAGTCACATCTAACCTGGGGCGAAGCGATCAAGCAAGTGGCGGAAGGTGTCAAGTCAGGCAACTCCAACTTGACCGACGCCGCCGGTATCACGACTAACCTATCGGTCATGCAAGATCGTTATGCCAAGTCGATCGGGACGACCGCCGCTAAGCTGACAGAAGCACAGAAGGTCCAGGCTGCCTTTAACGGAATGATCGAAGAAGGCGCCATATTTGCCGGCAATGCAGACGATGCTATGACGGGGTACACCGGAACGCAGGCTTCCTTCCAATCCACGATGCAGGAAGCGAGGGTTGAGCTTGGAGAAGCTTTCATTCCTGCTTTGGAACGAATTCTGGAATTGCTGACTCCGATAATCAAGGGATTCGCGACCTGGGCAGATGGGAATAAGAACACGGTTACTGGTTTGACGGCGGCAGCTGCCGCGGTTACCGCACTTATCGCTGTAGTCGGTGCGCTGGCAGTTGCATTCGTGGCACTCAATGCGGTAATGGGTCCAATCGGATGGACTATTCTGGCAATAGGTTCATTGATTGCAGGGGTAGGAGCTTACACGATCGCATCCAATCAAGCCTCTGAAGCTGTTCGGACTTTTACCGCCAACCAAGAGCAGCTTAATAAAGCCCTCAGAGAGTCACCCATTAATCTGAGCGCAAATGAATATAAAATGCTTCAGGGTAATATGGAGCAACTCAACGAGATCATGGAACGTCGGAACAAACTCGAAGAAGAGTATAACAAGCGGATGTCCGATGCCCAGAATGGGCTCGGCTCCATTGAGAACACACATGCCTTATTAGATGTGGCTGATGCAATTAAAGCGATCGATAAGGAGCTTAAGGCTCTTGACTTCGATAATGTGGAAGAAGCACGATTCGCGCTTCGTGGGATGCAGCAGGCTTCTGAACAGGCACTTGGTGCCAAAGTCGCCCTTACACGTGAAACGATGCGCGAGAAAATCGCATTGGCCGATACCGTGTCCGAGCTTAAGACGTTATCCGATGAATATGACAAGCTCAATTCCATTGCGAAATTGACCGAACAGCAGAAGGCGCGGCTGGCCGAGGTGATCAAGCAGCTCAAGCAAGAATACCCCGACCTAATCGCCGAGTTGGACGAGGAGAATCGCTGGCATATTAAGAATAAAGACGCACTCGATGGATACATCTCCGGTGAGGAGAATCGAGTGAATGCTGCTATTAAGTCAGCGAAGACGGTCATACAGGTTGCGAAAACGGAGGCGGAAGAACGTGTTCGCCTTGCGCGTGAATCGATTTCGGAGTTGGAACGGCTGGAGGGGAAAGGGGATTCCGCCAAAGCGGCGCCGTTTATATCCGGGGCTCTTGGAAATTTCTTGGGATCTCAGTCGGAAGCTGCTGTCGAAGGCGCTAAGAAGCGCTTGGTCGATCAAATCAGCCAAGGCAATTACGATATAAACGAAGCATCGAAGTTGCTTGATGATCTGACCGTTGGTATTGATGCATTTCGTACTCCGGATCCGCCCGGCACTCCTGTAGAAGAGAAGAAGAGCGGAAGTAAGCCGAAAACCAAAGCCGAGCTCGAACGTGAAGCCTTCCAGGAATCGTTAAAGCTGCTTGAGTACAAGCACAACATGGACCTGCTAATTGAGCAGCAGGAAGTCGAATCGCTCGAGCGCCTCCGGAAGAAGTACGAGCATAACGCTGACATCCGGATGGAGCTTGAAGTTAGGATCCACCAGCTCAAGAAGCAGATGGCCGATGACGAAGACAAGCGCCGCGAGGAGGAAACGAAAAAGACGGAGCAGGCCGCGCGGGATCGTTTTGAACACTCGTCGAATTGGATCCTACAGGAGGAGCGCCGGATGGTGTTGGCCGGCGAGTCGGAGGAAGCGATTGCCAAGATGAAGATGGAGGCGTGGACGCGGGTACGAAACAGGTACGCTAAGGATAGCGACTACTACAAGCAGGCGGACACACAGTTGTACAATCTCCGAGTGGAATTGATCCGGAGGACAGAGAAGGAGCAGCAGGAAGCGGCTCGGGAGCAGGAGACGTTGGCGAAGGATGCGGTCAAGCGCACCATCGATGCGATCGACAAAGCGAAACGTGCGGAGTTGGACTCGCTGGATGACCGCCGGATGGCGATTCAGGCGTTCTATGATGACCAGGCAGAGGCCATAGACGATTCCGAGCGGTTGAAGGAGCGCAATGAGCTCGTCGCCGAAATGGATAAATACCAACACGCTACGTCTGAGCGCGGCCAGAAAACATATTTGGAGCTTAAAGAGAAGCTCCGCCAGATGGATGTCGATCAGCAGAAGCGAAATCTTGAGGATCAGCGCGATCAGGAACTCGATGCGCTGGACAAGCAGAAGAAGGACATCGAGTCATTTTATGATGACCTTCGGTTATCGACTGAGGACCTGGCCGGCGACCTGACCAAATTGTATAAGCTTGCCGACGATGAGCGCCTGAAGTCATTTAAGACGACAAATGAACAGATCAAGCTGGAGATGGCCACGCTGGTGCAAGCACTGGCATCCTACCAGTCTTCCATTTCAATGCCCTCATCTGGTGGGGGAGGCGGTGGATCGTCGGGAGTGGATGCTTCTAAAATCGCTCAAATGCAAGCGAACAGCGCCGCGTGGCATACAGCCGATGCCGCGGGCAAAAAGCGGTTATCCGAAGATAACAAAGCGATCGGGGAAAGTATGGGGGCGGCGTACAATAGCTCAGAGGGCAAATGGTATAAGAACGGCGCGCCATTGTATCACACAGGTGGTATCGCCGGCGAAATGAATTTCCGCTCGCCCTATGATCTCGCTCCTGATGAGATCACCGCTATTCTGCGTCGCGGTGAACCGGTATTGACGAAAGACCAGATAAGCAGTTTGGTTTCCTCTCAATTCGGTGGTAGCAACATTCATATCGAGAAGTTCATGGAGGTCTATGATCCGGTCTTTGAAGACGGCATTGACCTTCGTTCGTTTGGCCGGGATGCTGGCGGAGAAGCGGCCGAAATTCTCCGCAAGCAGCTTGCTGGAGGTGGATGAGATGTATGGTTTTACGTATCGAGGCCGACATTGCTCCGAGTTGGGACTCGATCTGCTATCGTATAGCGTTAACTCTCCGGAATTGCGCGAGGCTGAAGACGAAGTCACGGGTAAAGCCGGCACAGTTGACTATGGTACCGAATGGGGGAAACGAACCATCGATCTGAAGGTCGACATGAAGCAGATAGGAACTCCTGTGAAGCTTCAACAGTCCCTCATTCTGAATTGGATCAAACCGACACTGCCGGCGGCCTTACTTGTCTTCGACGAGATGCCTGACCGGTTTTATTATGCAAAGTTCACCGGCAAGTTGGGGACGCAGCAGTTCGGTAGTTATGGCCAGTTCGATTTTGCAATGAAGTGCACAGATCCATATGTTTACGGACCTGAACAGATACATGAGATGCTCGTCACTAATAGCCCGCAAAGTATGTTTGTGCCGGTGGGCGGAACGGAGACGTCATATCCAGTCATCCGCTTGACCAATGTGGGGAGCAATACAATTAACGGCTTTACGGTAAAAACCATTTCAGAGGTCGATTGACCAGGGAGGCAATACACATGGGAGCAATGAGCAATTATCTCGAAACAGCAATCCTTAATGCCGTTTTTCGCAACACGGCATTCACTTCGCCATCTACCGTTTATCTCGCGCTTTATATAAGCGATCCGACCGAGGCCGACTCGGGGACGGAGGTTACAGGCGGATCATATGCGCGGCAATCTGTTGCGTTCTCGGCGCCTACGCAAGTAAGCAACAAGGCCACCATTTCAAATTCGGCGGACATTACATTCCCCATTGCGACTGCTAACTGGGGCACGGTGTCGCATGTTGGATTACGCAGCGCGTCGACAGGTGGTAACTTGCTTTATTACGGCCCAGTTACGAATGCCAGATCAATTCTTTCAAATGACCAGCTCAAATTTTTGGCCGGGGAGCTTGTACTCGACCTCGACTGAGGTGACGTAGATGTTCAACCTAGCCGGATTTAATCGGCAACCCTTCAACCGCAGCGAAGTACAGGAGGTACTTTGTTCCGCTACTCTTTCGGCAGATTCGGGCTCTGGTGCTACATTTCTCCGTACGGTTCGGGGGGGATCGGGATCGTCCGCAGATTCGGCGATAATCGCTGGCAATAAACTTGAGCTCGGAGTTCGCGCCGCTCTGTCAGCAGACTCGGTGCTTTCCGCTGCTCCTCGACTTGCGCGTTTGATGAGAGGTGTGCTGGTCGCGGAAGGAATGTTGGAAGCGTCTGGCCGCTCTGTACTACGTCCGCGCGCGCTTATATCAGCGGTTGGTGAGTTGTCCGCACGTAGTCTGTTGACTCGGGCGACGAAAGCGGCAATTTCAGCCGACTCAGGGCTTGCTGCAAACAGTCGGCGAGTAGCTTACTTTGAAACAGATTTGCCTGCTGAAGCTTCGTCTGCTGCTGTAGCTGTTCGGGTCGTTCGATCTGACTCCGTATTATCGGCTAATGCCAGTTTATCAGCTGGTGGTAATCTGACACGGTTATTCGTCGCAGACTTATCTGCTAAAGCGTCGGTAGTAGCAAATGAAATGCGAACCGCAACCATGGCGGCTGTGCTCAGTGCGGATTCATTAATTACAAGCAAAACTATACACGTCATCACCTGTGCTTCCTCGCTTATAGCGGACGCAAATATCCAAGCGGGCGCCGTGCGGCTGTTGAGGGGGAGGGTCGATCTTTCAGCAGATGCATCAATCATATCGAAAGTGACGCGCATAGTGCGTAATGGTGGGTTATATACTGCAAGCGGAAGCATGACCTCCGATACCGCATTGGTTGCTGTTGGCGCTGCCCGCATGAGCGGGAGATCAGTAATTCAGGCTATATTTCACCGAGCGCTGATGTTTGAAGTGGCGTTGTCAGCAGATAGCGCGCTAAATGTAGCCTTGAAACGCATCCAGTACAGTTCCGTGGGTTTGTCTACCAATTCGAATTTACTGGCTCACTTCAAACGATACAAAGCTTACGAGGTGGTATTCACCGGTTCTTTCGCACCGGGCGATTTCATAATGGTTGATTCGCGCAAGCTGCTATTTTTGTTATATGGCGAAGATGCCCGCCATCTGATGAAGGGCGACTGGTTTGGCATATCGCCCGGAGTGAATCACATTGAATACAGCGATGTAGAAATGCAAAGAGGCGTACTACTGCGGGTAACAGCGCGGGACACTTTATCTTAGTAGGGAGGTCAAGCATGTTTAATCGATCACAGTTTAACAGCACAAGATTTAATCAGCCCGATGAGATGCTAAGCCTCTCCTCCGAGTTGAGTGCAACCGCCGAAAGTTATGCTGACCCAACTGTTCATATACAGTTGGAGCTAAATTTGTCAGCCGAATCCGGACTGCGGTTTTTCGTCGTAAGTGCCGCGAGATTGTCGGTGGAAGCTGCGGTGTCCGTGAATTTGTTCCGGTTGTCGCTCCAGAAAGCAAGTCTATCAGGCAAGGCTAGTCTGCGCGGCAACTTATCTCATTACCGGATCAACGAGATAAGCTACTCCGGCATCTTGCCCCCTAACGGGATTGCAGAGATTAACTCTAAGGAGATGACTTTCACCATTGACGGGCAGAATGCCATTCCGCTAATGGAAGGGGATTTTCTTCTTCTGCCACTGGGTATGAATCAGCTCGTTTACGTGGACGGGGAAATAACGCGCAGCGTGTTGCTACAAGTCATCAATCAGGAATTGACCGTATAAGGGGGCGTTGGCCATCAAACAAACGAATCAAACATTGGAATTGTGGTCGGGCGGAACCCGGAGAGCATTCCTTCTCAACGCCATGCAAGTAATGGTTCGAGAAGTGGTGAACGGTGAATTTTACACTCGTTTCACATATCCACGCCTAGACAACGATTCGGAGAGGTACAGTCTGCTGGTTGAAGGTAACGACATCAAGTTTCCCAACGACGTGGAGCGCGGACAGATTTTCCGCATTCGCAATGTACAAGAAATACGGAAGGGCGGGAAGATTTACAAAGTGGTTGAGGCTCACCATATTGCATTCACGCTCGGCAATTATTTTCTCGACGACTATATTGATTTCGCAGCGGGGAAGTCACTCGTAGAGATGTTGACAATGCTTGGAGCCAATACGCCGTTTTCGTTTTCTGTCGAGGGCAGCTTCCCGGCACAGGATATTTTTGATTGGGGCGAAGATATCAAAATAAATCTGCTGCAGCAGCTCCGACAACTGTACATTGCGGAATTGTCCTTCGACAACTATGATATCACCCTAACCACACGTAAGGGCGGAAACCATGGTGCGCGCGTGCGCTATCGGCATAACATGGTTGGGATTAAGCGTAAGAGCCATGACATGGAGAGAATTACTCGACTCTATGGCTACGGGAAAAACGGACTAACCATCGAGGGGCTGCCAAGTCATTCGGTCAAATATATCGATTCTGTATACTTTGATCCAACCAATCCTTTCATGGGCAAAGTTGAATTCCCTGACATCGAGACACAGGCCAGACTGCTGGATGAAATGCAGAAGCATCTCGTCAAGTATGAACTGGCGTCGATCTCGTATGACGTCGATTTCGTCCAACTTGAAAAAATCGATCATGACTACTTAGACGAGCAGATCCGTGAAGCTGGCGACACGGTGACTTGCTTCGATGAGGTGCTTGGGTACTCGTTCGATGCTCGCGCAATCGAATTTGAGCGGTTCCCGTTCGAGCGAAAGTCAGGACGTGTCGTTTTAACAAACTTCCGAGAATTCAAAACGGCAGATTATATTTTCCAAGCGACGGTTGGATCCAAGAAGGCCATCTCGTTTACGAATCGGAACGCAGTGCTGAAGGGCCAGAAATATGATGACAGCATCACGCTTGTAGATGGATATGGAATGCGTGTCGCTGATGATCAAGACCGGACGATGGTACGGATCGGCCAGACAGCTCCGGGAGAGTATGGACTTGCGTTATTTAACAAGTCAGGCGTCCGTACGATATGGCAGGATTCGGCGACGGGGAATGCGTATTTCAGCGGCACGTTGCAGGCGGCTAATGGTAGCTTTTCGGGATCGATTACGGCGACCTCCGGCACGATTGGCGGCTGGACGATTAGTAGCGGAAACTTATCCGGGTCAGGCTCGATTGTCGGCGGGAGTATAATCGGGAGTATCGTTATGGGGACGACGATAACAGGCGGTACGATTACGGGTACGACTGTGCAATCAGCGGTGAGTGGAGACTTCGTTCGTTTAACTAGCGGGTTCGCTACTATTACGATTCACAACGATAATAATCTTCAAGCGAGTTTGCAAATACAAGGCGGAGGTTCTGGCGGTCAGATTTGGAGCCCTCGGGGTGGAGCGATACAATTAGGCGTCTCGGGTGGGATACTAAATTCGATGGCGAACCATAACTTTTATGCCTACACAACGTTTAATGCGGGAGTTCATTTCGACCTATCCGCGACTGTTACCGGACTCACAATCGCTCGCGTTACCGGGCTTCAAGCCCAACTAAGCTCGTTGGATGCAAGAATAACGGCATTAGGTGGATAGTCGTCCGGAGCCTTCCGTTGTATAATGGTGGAAAACTACCGGAGGTATGACGACATGAAGAAGTTATCGTATTTTATCGTGGGGACACTTGTAGGAGCAACGGTTATGACAGCCGGTTCCGCATTCGCAGCGGAGATTAATCAGCTCGTCGGATCGAAAGTAGGCAACGTATGGGAACTTCACGTTGACGGAGAGAAGGTTGGTGACGTGCCAATCATAAACAATAGTAGTTACGCACCGGTTCGTCAGATAGCGGAGATAGCAGGTATGGGTGTCGATTTCGAACAAGGTAAGGTGTTCCTTGAAACGAAGGAAGAAGGCATGAACTCATACGAGCCAACGAGAGTAGAGATTATAGAGTCCAGGCTCCGGTATCTAGATGCAGTTATAGTAGGCGAGAAGAACGCTATTTTCGGGTATGAAACTCTTATTAAACAGGAGTCTTCGCCGGAAAATGAGGTAGTCGCAATCTACCGCGGCAAAATTGTGGACATCAAAGGGCGAGTCGCCGAGTACGAGTCCGAAATCACTGAACTCGAAGCGGAACTTGCCGAGATTGAGAAAAATCCTTTGTATTCAGAGTCGGGCACGACAGGAAACAATCCGCTGCATAAGTAATATTTAATACTATAATTCGCTTATTGTCCCAGCCCTAACAGGTTTGGGCTTTTTGCGTTGGGAGGAATTCGATTGGCTGTCATTAATCAGAAACTTGTCATTGAGGCGGATCCGAATCGGCCGAAAGAAGAAATTTCGAACATTATTACGGGTTTCCTCCATCTCTGGCCGGGAAGCGAGGCGGTTATTTTGAAGTCTGTGCGAGCGGAAATTGACAGAGCGATTGAATCGTTTGAGAAAGGAAGTGAACAACATGCAAATGATGTACTCGGGGATGGTCAACAGTCCGGTCACGGAACTGGCTGCGGCGATCAATAACAGCCAAACAACGGCGACGCTGGTTAACGGTGCAGCACTGCCAGCAGCTCCGAACCTTGCTGTAATCGGGCAAGGTGAGCTTGCTGAAACGATTCTTTACACAGGCAAATCTGGCAATAACCTGTCAGGCATTACACGTGGCCTTCAAGGCAGTCCGCGATCGTGGGGCGCCGGTAGTAAAATTGCGCGTAACTTCACCGAACGAGATTATGAATCAATGCGCCAGAATATTGAGAATCATGATGCGCAGTTGGCGGATATTACGAATCCTCCTCGAGCTGAGTATAGAAGTAACTTGAATAAGGCTTGTCCAACATTTGAATGGACATCACCTGACTGGAATGTACAAACTTATGATACGGATGAATTTCTTGATTCGCTAGATCCAACAAGGATTAATATCAATACTTCTGGTGTTTATCTTATTAATGCGTGGATCACTATTGAGGAAAATGTAAACGGTCAACGTAACATTCAAGTTGTGAAAAATGCAGACAATGAGGCAATTGGATATATCACGGGTTTTGGATCGGCGAACGCGACGCGTCTTAATGTTACAACAACCGCATACTTAAATGTTGGTGAATACATTAGAATCAGAGTGTATCAGGATGATTTCCCTAATACACTGAATATATTAGGGACATCTTCGACGGGACCAGGTTCAAAATTTTCGATTATTAAGTTATGCCCACCTTGAAGGGATGAAGCGTACGGAGCTAGGCTTTACGCGCCTACGCAGATTGTGAAGCTTGACAGTAAATACTTTATTGTTGACTGCTGGCATCACCGTATAATTTGGACTGAGGATAAAACAAAGCGAATTGCGGAGTGGAATACAGTAGATTATGAGTTTGCGGGCCCGCATTCGATTGCAAGCGATGGCGATTTATATGTCGTAGATAACACAGGTCGCGGTGAGGTTATAGTTCTTGACTCCGAACTGAAATTTCTGCAAAAGTTCACTGCAGACTCGCCTGAGCTGCCGCATAAAGTTCTTTATGACTCTGCAACACATTCTTTTTATGTACTATCCACACCTTACGTTATGTGTTTGAAAAAAACTGGAGGAACTCTGTATTTAGATTACAAGAAATATCTGCCGTGGCTAGATGGTACTTACCTGCGTTCAATACAAATAATTGACGGTCTTATGTACTTTATATCCGGTCCAGCAAAAATCATTGTTACAGACTACGCTAACGAATCGTTTGATATTGTAAATGAGTATCCTGTACCACATGAATTGCAGGGCATGAATGACATTAACAAGGTGGGCAGTTATTTCTACCTCACTTCGACGCAGAATAGCTTAGGTGACATTGTTCCTATGATAGTACGCCTGCAAAACCTATCCAGCCTTGCCAGTAGCAATTTTGAGGATGTTTACAACACAATTGGATTTACGTATCGACCGTACTACATCAGCATTTTTGATAGCAGGGTGTATATTACTGAGATCGGAGATAACAATGGGGTGTTCTCATTCCCTGTAGCCGACACGGCTCTTTCGTCGGTTACACATGACATAAGCTTTACAGGGGTTACACCTTCTGATACTAAGCGCAGGGCAATGTATCCCACATAAGAATCATTTGGCGCAACAACGGCTCCGCATAAGCGGGGCCTATTTTAATAGGGGAGGTAATGCGGTGGACATACAAATGATTTTCGCCCTCATTGCTGTAGCTGGTACGCTTAGCGGACTATGGCTAGGGTGGACCGGGAAATCGCGGACGGTCAAACAAGATACAGCCGCAGAAGTCGCCCAAGACATCACGATTAAATCAGACATGGAATATTTAAAACGCGGCGTAGACGACATCCGATTTGAACAACGGACTCAAGGGCAGCGCATTGATGCGATGTCTGAAAGGTTAACCCGAGTCGAGGAAAGCACAAAATCAGCGCACCGACGCATTGATCGCGTCGAGGCTAAGGGAGATTGATACTAATGACGAAAACGTGGATAAAAGCAGCTACGGTAAGAGCGGTTAAGACGGCAGCGCAAACGGCAATCGCATCAGTTGGAGCGACAACTGTATTTAACCAAGTGGACTGGCGTATTGTTGGTGGCACGGTGTTGCTTGCTACCGTCTCCAGCTTTTTGACGTCGCTGGCGGGACTGCCGGAGGTTACAGACGATGATCGGTCATAAGCGTATCCGGATCAGGTCTGGAAAAGTCGAGGAGGGGCCGCTGACGTATCCGCGCAGCGGCCAGTACAGCAAAGGTGAGGGCTGGACGGATATCCGAGTTGCCGACGTCCCGGCGGCGGCGATACTGCAAGTGGAGTTGGTGACGGCCAAGGGAAAAACCGTGAGTCAGATCCTCGCCGACATGGTTAAAAAGTACGGTGGCAACTGGATATGCTTCAACGCCCCCTATTTCGCCGATGACGGCAGGCTCCTCGGTTTGACTCATCGCGACGGCAAGGCGATATATCCGGACGTTGCCGGCAAAACGGAGCAGCGGCCGCACCTGTACCGCAAGGATGGCCGATTTGGCATCGGCCGCCAGGACAAACCGGAGGGGCTCAGACTGGCTGTATCCGCCGTCCCAACACTATCCGCTGGGGGGAAAGCTATTGATCCACCGCGCGCCTCCGAAAAAACTCCGTCAGACGTGCAGGGCACAAACCCGCGTATGATTGCCGGAATCAAGCCTGACGGCACGCTCGGCCTAATCGTCGTTGACGGCCGCGGTACCTATGATAAGGGGCTGACGACTAAAGAGGCGGGCATCATGGCCGTGCATTACGGCTTTCCTGAATCTGTCAACCTGGATGGAGGCGGATCAGTGTCGCTGGCAACCAACAACCGGCAGCTGCTCGATGCGCTGGAGATCGACAAGGCCAACCGCAAACGGCAGCACCACGTCGCGGACA
Source organism: Paenibacillus sp. strain BS8-2 (assembly GCF_054483835.1). Lineage (NCBI taxonomy): Bacteria > Bacillati > Bacillota > Bacilli > Caryophanales > Paenibacillaceae > Paenibacillus > Paenibacillus sp. strain BS8-2. The sequence continues at coordinate 4,913,860 of NZ_CM137010.1, read as the reverse complement.
TGTCGGAGGATTATAAGGAGCGAGTCGTGCATCACGCCGTCTGCATCCAGTTTGACCCGGACAAGCTGCTTCCGGATTATATTGTCGATCATATCCCGCGCGACACGCCGCATGATCGCCGCCCCGGACATAAGCTCCAGGCGACGACGATTACGATACACAATACGGCCAACCCCTCAAGTACGGCACGGAACGAACGGAACTGGCTCACTAATACGAGTAACGATGCGACGGCATCGTACCATATCGTATTGGACGAAACGAATACGATCGAGTGTATCCCATTGAATGAGTCTGCCTGGGCGGCCGGGGACGGCACCAACGGGGCAGGGAATCGCACATCGATCCATATCGAGATTTGCGAGAGTGGCAACTATGCGTGGACGGTGGAGCGAGCCGTTGAGCTCGTTGCAAAGATGCTCAAGGAGCGCGGGTGGAGAGCCGATCGTTTGCGCCGCCATTACGATTGGCCGCGTGCAGACGGGTATCGCAAAATATGTCCGCGACTCATGCACGACGGCGGCAGCTGGGCGGAATGGGATGCATTTAAGTCACGCGTCGCGATTAAGTTGGAGCTTGAACCTGTAAGCGATCAGGTGGATATCCGCGTTAATGGAAAAATATTGGAGCAAAAGGGAACGCTGAAAAACGGAGTGACGACGGTGCCGGTGCGCGCGATCGCGGAGGTATTCGGAGCGGTAGTCACTTGGGACGGGGAGTCTCGGACTGTTCAAATGCAGATTAAATAAGAACGACAATTCACCACGCAATATTCATTTCGGTAAATACTAATCGTTTTTTCGTGTTCCACTTTCATGATGGATGTTATATTATTTAGGCTAGCTAGCATCTTTTGGGATTGTAGGAGATTTTTATGATTAAGAGACTTTGAAACCTCGCAGAAAACAAAAAAGGAGAATTGGTGTCATTGAAAAAGATAATAAGTCTTGTTCTAACCTTCGCATTATTTTTTGTAGCCGTAACTTCATCAGTAGGAGCAGATTCTAGCAAGGAATTAAATGTAGCTCCACAAATTCCAGCAGAGGGAATTACTAAAGAGTATTTGGAGGATTTCACAAACTCATTCACAAAAGAATATCTAAAAGAGAATCCGGAATTTGCTGGTGCTCTTAATGAACTAAAAAAGATATTGAAATCTAATGAAACTGATGTGAAAATAATTGAACAACAATTGCTCCAAACTGATGCTATGATGACACTTGCTAAGAAGCTTGGGGACAATGAAACAGTATTGCGCGCTGCAATTAACTCACCAGAGAGCCAAGAACAATTTACAAGGATTGATGCCTTGGCCCAAGAATATTACGAGCAATACAAATTGACTGGAATTTTGCCAGAAACTGATTTCCCTGAATTAGTAACTTTTGCAGCGACAGAAGAAAGAGAGTATGGTAATGATTATATTTATAGTGTAAACACCGGTGATGCTGTAATCGCTCTATCAACAGTGGGAATAGTTGAAACTGAGGCTAGATTAGCTACAAGACTTGTTACACTCGGAGCGCTTTCTACTGTTGATGGTCCATTACCAGTTGCAGATTTAGTTTGTCTGGTTATAGGTATTTCTCTACTTTGGCATCATACCGCTAGTAAACTAAGCACGACCACTACCGCAGTATCAAATCAAATAGGTACTTATTATGGTGCTACAGCAAAAGCAAATGCCCAAAAGGTACAAATTGGCGCAGCTGTAGTTACAGCCAAAATAAGACAAGGATTCAATCATTTTGAGGCTTTTAGAAATAATGTGAAGCCAGGCGGGATACTATTAGGAGTAGAATTGACTTTTGCTTTAGCATCAGAGCGTCTTAAAAAGAATGGTGATGTTTGGTCTATCCAAAAATCATCAGCTAAAGCATTAGCCGCCAATATTTCTTTTGGTTCAAGTCCTGAAGAAGACCCAGCTCACATCTCAAATGGAATGTTTATGAATCGCCCACATTTTCATGCTACAGTCGTATACGTGCGAACAGGTGGTCATTCCTTCTGGTAATCGAAAAATAAAAACAGCTAATCCCAGTGCATTTTTTTTGCACTGGGTTGACTAATTGGAGGTGTATTTATTATGTGCAATTTTTTGTATATTGTGACTGATGACGAAATTCCAGGAAATCTTCTTGATTATTATCAGGAAAACCATGATATTCATTTTAATAAGATTAATGAATACCTAAAAGAAAAAGTTTCTCAACACTATTACCTGATACACAGACAATGTTCCTGTGACTTTATTAGAGATGTAGATAATAATTATACTGAAGTTTCATCTATTTTGAGACAACTTATAAGGCCATTTGAGGTTATATTGCTGGATCAAACTAAACATCCTAATATTGAAATAGATGATGTAATTGCAAATGGGTTAGCATCAGAAAAGATATCATTGGATAATTTTTTGCTAATTTATCCTACAAAATTAATTAGTTCAAAGAAGTATTTAATTACTTGACTCTTGCAAAAAAGCTAACTTGGTCTTAAAACACACAGACTGGCTTTGTTAGCTGTCAAATGGCGTTATGAGATTATCTTCAGACCTCTCTTCTGCATTGCTTGTTCAATGACAGCAGTATTTGCCCCTTTTGCTCATGACGAAATCTTCGGACTACATTGAGAGCCCCTTTCGGGATGTCCTTTCCATGGATTGTGAAGCATTTTTGTTTAAATTTTTTTTTATTCGCATCCTACCCCATCACCATCCCGATCTAGGTGTTTAGCATAACCAGGATCACCAACATATATTGGGTCAGCTCCGGCTGCGCGAACAGCTGTGCAGTTCTTGTAATACACATCTGAAACTGGTTCTTTGGTCGGAATAGGAGTGGGCTTGGTTGTAGGCCTTACTGTAGGCTTTACAGTAGGTTTCGCCGTTGGCTTAGCGGTTGGTGCTTTTGTTGGTTCTTTCGTAACTACAGGAACCTCTGTTGCTTTTGCAGTCGCATTTAGGAGAGGGAATAGGTTCTTAGGCTTTTCCACAATGAATAGAATCTTTGCGCCGTCTGGATAGTCCTCTAGTTGATTGCCTACCCAACTGCCTGCTCCTCGGTTGTCGCTCGCATCTATGTATGCCACACTTGCCCCAGCACCACCTTCCTCACACATGGCCATCGGCCATTCATCACGATCGTAGCCGTCTTTAGTCTCGATACCTGCTAAAGACATCTTGCGGTTCCGTTCAGCTCCGTCTCGATCGATCGTACACACATCGGTGTATCCCTGTGCGATGGCTCCCTGGATATGCAATGCAGTCTCAGGATACTTATCGCTTGGAAAAATGAGTTCATAATCATATTCATCTGGTACGTTTTGAGTAGTAGGAGAAGGAGTTACTGCTGCAACCACTTCTTGCGATTGAATTGTAGCTGTGGGGTTTAATACGGTTTGGTTGCCGGGCTCTTCTTCAGAATTCCCAAAAATAATTGCGAGCAGGGCGATTGCTGCCCAAGCAGAACCCAGAACCCTCATTGGAGATTTAAGTCTCTTCCATTGAAACAGAATCATAATATAGGGAATTGCCAACCAGCCAAATAACTTCAGTAGAAACTTCATTCGACTTCTCCTTTTAATTTGATTGAGATAAGTTTACAGCAAATGACGAAGTATGGCGATATATGGAATGAACTGATACAAAAGATTTATCAGCTTGGGCACTTTAATAGTTCATTTCGACTACACATCTCTAGAGAAATAGATATAATAGGTAGTAATTAATAACTAAGGAGATTTGTGGATATGGCGAGGAGAAGAAAGAAGGAACAGCTCGATCCAGCTCAGGCTATGGTTGGTTTACTGATGCTCGGATCATTTTTTGGGATGTATAAACTGACTAATTCATTCATTAGCGGCTCGATTGCCGCTGGGTGCATTCTCGGAGCGTATATTGCAGTTGTCCTATTGTACAATCAAAAGCGAATTGAACGATTAAAGCGGTCCGGCATTGCAGAAATCGATAAGATGGGATGGCGTGAATTCGAAATTTACTTAGGCCATCTTTTTAGAATGCATGGATACACTGCAGAAGTAACTCAGGCGGCAGGTGATTATGGAGCCGATCTAGTCATCAAAAAAGATGGTAACAAGATAGTTGTCCAGGCGAAGCATTATGCGAAGAATGTTGGACTAAAGGCTGTCCAGGAAATCCGTACGGCTATGGATCATTATGGTGCTTCAGCGGCATGGGTTGTGACAAATCGCGATTACACTCAACAGGCATACACGCTAGCCAAGTCAAACGGGGTGGTGCTTGTAAACCGTGAACAGCTTATTGAGATGATATTGGCGGTCAACCCGAATCAGTCTTCTCGGAGCAAGTCGCCTGCAAGAGTCGAGCCGGTACCTGCTCCGGTCCCTGTGGCGCCAGTAGCTGCTGCTCTAGAGGAACCAGATGATTTCGAATGTCCGAAGTGTGGTTATTTGCTGGTAAAACGGAAAGGAACGCGAGGCGAGTTTTACGGTTGTTCCAACTTTCCAAAATGTCGGCATACACGAGCAATTAATGACATTGCAGAAAGCATTTGATGAAGAGGAGGCTTGTTGATACGATGAGTGTAGAAGAATTTTTGAACCAGGTTGTCGTGGTCGATCTATACGATGGTAGCAGACATCAAGGGATTCTGAGATTAGCTGGCACCAATCCTGAAACAGGGGAAGAATTCGTAGAGGTGCATGGCGGTGGAGAAGTGTACTATGTGCCGGTGGTTGACATCGCTACCATAAAGACAGCGTTCCTTAATTGAAAAGTCACATTGAACAAAAAGCGGATTATTGAAGAAAATGAACGATTGGGTACGATGAATTTAGAACCCAATTAGAACCCGACAAGCTCATTATACATACGTAGACAGGCAACAAACCGCATAAAATCAACAAAAAATCGGAGCCCTATTGCTAGGGCTCCTTTTCATGGGAGAGGAGAAACCGGACGAAGAGCTTATGGGGAAACGTAAGTCTTCTCCGCGGTTGTCTACGACATCTTGCGACGCCGATAATGATAGCTTGTCCGAATTCGGAAATATTATACATCTGGGAATTGGAGAAAGTAGCTCATGTGAGCTTTTCTTTATTTGAGAAACGATTGTGTGGTACGATAGGCGGGAATGTATCGAAAGGGGCAATTGGAGTGAGAGTCATATCCGGAGTGGCGAAAGGACGGCCGCTCAAAGCCGTGCCCGGCAATCATACGAGGCCGACGACGGACAAGGTGAAAGAAGCGATTTTTAGCATGATCGGCCCTTATTTCGACGGTGGGGCGGCGCTCGATTTATTCGCGGGAACCGGCGGTCTTGGCATCGAAGCATGGAGCCGAGGCATGGAACGAGTCATATTCGTAGATCGGGAGAAGCTCAGCATTGATATTATCCGCCTCAATATTGCTGCCGCTGGAGCTGAACAGGCTAGCGAAATCTATCGCAATGACGCGGAACGTGCGCTTAAAGCACTCGCGAAACGGGGCCTGCAATTTGATCTCGTCTTCCTAGATCCTCCTTATAAGATGACTACGATGGATACGGTGATGGAAGAGTTGGCGAACAAAGGTATGTTGTCTGAGGACGCGACTATCGTGGTCGAGCATGACGCGGAAGTTTCCTATCCGGAGGAGATGACATCCTTCCGGCAAATCAGGCAAGCCAAATATGGCGATATCGCCGTTTCTATTTATACATATATAAGCGACATTAACAGTGCCGATGGGGGAGATGCAAGTGATGATGAACAATGACAACGGGCAGGCCGGCGGAGAGATGGATACAGATATTGTCAATGTCAAGAAAGAGCGTGTGGCCGTTTATCCGGGGAGCTTCGATCCTGTAACGTTTGGACATCTCGATATAATTAGAAGATCGGCAAGGCAATTCGATCGGTTAGTGGTGGCAGTCCTGAACAATACGAGCAAGAATCCGCTCTTCACGGTCGAAGAACGCAAAGCGCTTCTTGCCGAGGTGACCAAGGATCTTCCTAATGTGGAGATTGACAGCTTCCGCGATTTGACGGTCCGACTCGTGAAGTCGAAAGATGGCGATGTCATTATCAGAGGTATTCGATCTGTAACGGATTTCGAATACGAGCTTCAGCTGGCATCGACGAATCATCTGCTGGATCCGGAAATCGACACAATGTTCATGATGACGAATCCCAAATACTCTTATTTGAGCTCAAGCATCGTCAAAGAGATCGCGATGTTCGAAGGCGAGGTCCGTGAGTTGGTTCCCCCTGAGGTTGAGGTGCAGCTAAAGGCCAAAATCGCTTCTCGTAATAAGTAGCTGAAAGGTGCTTCGTCTTTGCCACGGGGGCAATTAGCTGCTTCGAGGCCCATCTAGTGCTTTTACTACACGGAATAATAATATCGCGAGGGCAGCGAACACCGCTAGCGTCAAGCAGATTCCTGGCGTATACGCCCACAAACCATGCCAGTTCGAAGCCATGACGCTATCGTACGGTAATCGGACTCCGATTGAGGACTCATAATAGATTCCGTTTGCGATAACCGGAAAGCTTGCATGAGGGAATAGCACTTTTACTAGCGAGCTGATTGGCTGCCAGAGCAATAAAGTTAGCAAGAATGCATGCAGCGCGTGGCTTAATCTATGCAGGACAAATGGTCGCAGCATTAAATCTGTACCAGAGATGGAATATGCGGTTTGCATGATACTGCTTAATCCTCCCCAGGACAAGACCGCGGCGATCACTGCGCAGACCATGGCTATATCTGTGCCAGGCAAATCCCATACAGAGGCAGCATATGCGCCGAGATGACCCTCGAACATAGCGGGACCGGCAAAGGTTAGTCCCAGTTTGACTACTGGTGCGAACAGAGGTTCAGCCAGCTTGGCAATCATGGATGCGATAATCATAAATCCGCCGATCATCATTAGTTTCTGAACGCTGACCGTGACGGAATCACCTAATACTTTGCCAAGGCTGCGACCGTCGTTTTCTCGCCCCTTGGCCATTTCGTGAGCGGCGAATCGGAGCAGATATATTTTTGGGCCGGGAGCGGGAGCTTGGGTCGAAGATTCGTTTGTTTCATTACGATTTGTGATGACTTCTCGTTGTTTGGCTCGAAACAAGGAGGAGAGGAAAAACAACCATATTGCTGACATCCACACCGCTCCAGCCACCAGAATACCTGCGAGCGGCTTGTGCAGGAAACCAGCGCCTACAATAACGAGCATAAATAGAGGGTTAGGCATATGTGCAAATGCGAGCAGCTGCTGTCCTTGTCTCTGAGTCACCCGTTCTTGCTTGCGAAGCCTAGCGACGGCTTCCGCGCCTGCGGGATATCCGCCCAACCAGCCGATGACAATGGGCAGCGCCGCGTCACCTGGCAGGCCGAAGATTCGTCGCATGAACGGCTGCAGCAAAGCGCTGAGTCCGTGTGCGAGTCCGAACGCGGTTATAATCTCAAAGAGGACAAGGAAGGGCAGAAGTCCGGGGAAGACGATATTCCACCATACAGTCAACCCTTGAAGAGAAGCTTGGAACGATGCGTCAGGCTGCGTAATGATAGCACCGACAAGCATGATGGAGAGGATGGCGAAAGTGATTGTTTTGAACAAGGCCGTTCAACTCCTTTGGTACATACGCATTACTTCATATGTACGCTTGATTCGGACAAGTTAGACCTTCTGATCCGTGAAGTGAATGGGGGGGGGGAGATATGCGGGAGAGAGGATCAATTGCAAGACGTATGTTCGTGTCTGCGGGAGTAACTACATTTGTGATGTGGTTATTGTTATACGCGCCGACTCCATATGTTGTTTATGAGCCAGGCATCGCTGTGGCAGCCGCACAGCTTGTTTCTTTGCAGCAGAATACGGGACAAATGGAGGACGAACATCCAAACGAGACAGTCGCTCCTACCGGAAACAACAGGATATCGGACGACGGTGGCTCATTTGTTCTTACGGCGGTCAGGCTGACGGGACCTAATCTTTGGGGGGTTGTACGGGCAGGATTTGATCCCAATAAGGACATCCAATATCGAAGTAAAGTTTTCGGAGGGCAATCAAAGCAACAATACGTGGAGCGGATCAACGTGGTGATGAGCGACTCTCAAGCGACAGCAGTACAAGCTGCCTACGAATTTGCCGGCATCTCTTATCATATGGATCATGGAGCGGTTGTACCCGATAACACCAAAGATAAGATTGAAATCGCAGCAAAGGAGATCGGCGGACCTTCCGCAGGACTGGTGTTCGCCTTACAATCGATCGACTTGCTGACGGATGGTGATCTGACCCGCGAACTGCGAATCGCGGCTACGGGAACGATTGATGCCCAAGGGAGCATTGGAGCAATCGGCGGCATCAAACAAAAGACAGTGTCCGTCAGCCGAGATGGCGCCGATCTCTTCTTGGTTCCCAAGGATAACGAGAAGATGGCGAAGAAAACGGCGAGCCGGTTGTCAAGCGACACTGTCATTATCGGAGTCAGTTCGTTGCATGAAGCCGTACAGACCATCGAGGATTTCGCGAAACGCGAGCGGCAACGATAGTTCGTTAAGAAACGTCTTGCTTACATCATGATCGGGGCGTCTCTGTAGTCCCGGTACAAATCCGATGGATTTGCTCCAGGTACACCAAGCATATAGGCAGCGCTGGCAGCCGTATCGAGCTCCAGATAACGATAATTTGCCTGCGTCCGTGCCGCACTCATCAGAACAGGAATGGATGCGGTATGTTTCATTCGCTTTAGTAACTCGCGTCCCTTGTCAGTAAACCCGAGAACACGCAAATATTCGGTGCCTGCCCTTAGTTTGTCTGCAGTAAAGTCTGCCTTGGTATGACCCAGTAGAACAGCTAACAATGCGCGTTGCAGCTTCGTGCGCGTGTAACGTTTCGTCTTGAGTGAGCCAAGCAACGACTCCACCGAGTAATTAGTAAGCAGAGACATGCTCTGGAGTAAACGATGCTCAAGCCCTTCCGAAATTTCGTGCAACTGACGAACCTGTTCGGCGGTACGGGTGATCAGGCTGTGCATGAGTGGATGGCGATAATTGTCCCAACTGATTGGCGCGAGTTGTTGCTCCGTGGATTCAATCATCAATTTGAGCGTAGAGTCAGGTACGTAAGAGGCGATTTCCGGCAAGGAGCGCTGCTCTAGCAAGAGCTTCCGGATCGCTGTGGCGCTTGCTATACGCGTATCGGTGATCGTCGCTTGGTTGTATTCGGCCTTCTCCCTCGCTATCGTATAAGGCTGCATCTTGCCGCGGAGACGTCTATGGGCGATCAAATAATGTAAACCTAACGTATGATTAGGTTGGCCATAATCGAATTCAGCGGCCACGGGGTCACCTTGTTGCTTGGCATATTCGGCAATAGCCCCGCTGTATGCCTGGGGATATGCGACACCGGTCTCAAGCCGCTGCTTCAGCAGCTGCTTGAAAGGCTCTGACTCGTCAGCGGCTAGCTCTGCCGCCCGAAGCAACGGGGAGAGTTGTCCGCTCTCCGTGCCGAAGCAGAAAGCATCGACAACACCTGTAGCTTCGAGCAAGGATACAGCTCCATAAGCGAACCACTCAGCTGCTTGTGTCGCGTATGCGACAGGCAGCTCAATGACAAGATCACATCCTCCGGCAAGCGCCATGCGGGTACGCGTCCACTTGTCGACCAGAGCGGGCTCGCCGCGTTGCAGGAAGTTGCCGCTCATGACGGCAACAACTGCATCTGCTTCCGTTATTTTGCGTGATTGTTGCAAATGATAAGCATGTCCATTATGGAACGGATTGTATTCGACAATCAGCCCTACTGTGCGCATGGTTAGAATCCTTTCATTCGTTGGATGTTCTTACCACTATATCACAAAGCTTGCGACTCATTACAGAGTGAGCTGCATCGCTTTCGATAGGTGTCAAGTAAAAAAGCTTTACGTGAAATTGTTGACAAAACGTAACGAGAATAGATATAATAATCTTTGTTTGTTTGGGGTGATAATATGTTGTTTCATATGCGAGAGATGATGGCCAAAGGCTTGAAGACAACGGTTAAGGAAGACCTGGATGTTAGCGAACTGTTTAAGGGACGTTCGGACGTCATTAAGGCAGGTCCGTTACATGTATCGCTCGAAGTGACAGGCCACGACGGCTACGTAACTGCCGAGGGAGAGCTAAGTGCGGATTTGGAGCTCGCTTGCTCTAGGTGTCTGGACCCGACTAGCGCGCATACGGTTATCCCGTTCTACGAACAATTCAAGATCGGAAGCAAGGAGATCTCTAAGGACGAAGAGTCTGACGAGGAAGATGCGGAAGACGAGAATTTCGTAGAATTGCCGGGAGACAAGCTGGACCTAAAGCCATATCTGGAAGAGGCGCTGCTGCTGTTTATGCCGTTTGCACCACTTTGCGACAAGGATTGCAAAGGACTTTGCCAGGTATGCGGACAGAACCTGAATGAGCACACATGCAGCTGCAATAACGAGAAGATTGATCATCGTTTCGCAGCACTCAAGGACTTGTTTAAGGAGTAGTTTATTTAAAAATCAGGTTCAAAAAGTTCGGTTTTCAGCACCGAGAAGGTTGGACGAAGCCGAGAACTGAGAAGCGGAGCGTAGCAGCGCTACGTGAGCATCGGAAGTTCCGGCTGAGTCCAAGATTCGAAGACGAGTTACTCCCTGAGAAGCTTCGTGATCAAAATCGGACTTTTTGAACTTCACTAAGGAGGTGGGAAATATGGCAGTACCTCAACGTAGAACATCCAAGACTCGCCGCGACAAACGTCGTACGCATTTCAAGCTGGCAATACCGGGCATGGTGAAGTGTGAACAGTGCGGAGAGCTGAAATTGGCTCACCACGTATGTAAAGTGTGCGGATATTACAAAACAAAAGAGATCATTTCCCAATAAGAAGGGTCTCGAAAACGATAGCACTTCATCTTGCGATGGGGTGCTATTTTTTTTCATGAAATCGCGAACCCTATATAACGTACATCAGCTTATTTTCTATCCGCATTGCGTCGGACGAGTTTTTTTTATATACTGTTTTAGTACCAGGTGATAAAATTTACTCCTATACATATATCTTAATGAAGCGCAGGAGGCGGTGCCGATCATGGACCGAATGCCCAAACGGCAGCGGCATCAGCAGCTGACCCAGCATATAGATGAAAATCCTTTTATAACGGATCGGGAGCTTACTCGATTGTTGAAAGTAAGCATACAGACGATTAGACTTGACCGAATGGAGCTTGGCATACCTGAGCTTAGAGAGCGGATGAAGCTGATGGCGGAGCGTTCGTACGACTCCGTGAAGTCGCTGCCGCTGCATGAGGTTATCGGGGAGATTGTAGATCTCGAGCTCGACAAAAGCGGCATCTCGATCTTCGAAATTCGTGATGAGCACGTATTCTCCCGTACATCTATCGCCAGGGGGCATCATGTGTTCGCACAGGCGAATTCGCTCGCGGTAGCTGTTATTAACGATGCGATCGCGCTTACCGTGACGGCGGATATACGATTCATTCGTCCCGTAAGGCTCGGAGAGAAATGTATCGCCAAGGCTTATGTGCGTTCGGTTTCGGGAGAACGCAGTAAGTCAAAGGTCGAATTGTTTACGTATGTGGGTGACGAGATGGTGTTCCAAGGCAATTTCGTCATCTTCCGCTCAACGGGTAATTCAGAAGGTAAAGGAGGCGAGAGCTATGCGGATCGCGATTGACGCCATGGGTGGAGACCATGCGCCAAGTCTGATCGTGAAAGGGGCTCTGGAAGCCGCCTTGGAATGGCCAGACACAGAATTATTATTGGTCGGCGATCAGGCCACGATCGAATCGCTGCTCGGAGGGAACAAGCCCTCCAATATTACGATTCATCATGCCGACGAAGTCATCGGACCGGATGATGAGCCGGTGCGTGCTGTACGCAGGAAGAAAGGCGCGTCGATGGTCGTTGCAGGAACGCTTGTAAAGGAAGGCAAGGCTCAAGCGATGCTTTCCGCAGGCAATACCGGGGCGCTCATGGCGACGGGACTTCTTGTGGTGGGGCGTATGGACGGTATCGAGCGCCCAGCGTTATCGCCTATGCTCCCGACAATGGATGATGTTGGAGTGCTCGCGCTCGATCTTGGCGCCAATATGGACGCGAAGCCCGAGCATCTAGTGCAGTATGCCATCATGGGCAGCATCTATCGTTCCAAAGTACATGGCATCACGAATCCTCGTGTAGGTCTCCTGAATGTCGGCACTGAGGCGATGAAGGGCAATGAAATGACCAAAGCAGCATATGAATTGCTGGAGAAGGCACCGATTAACTTTATCGGCAATGTGGAAGCGCGCGACGTGCTGAATCGCAACTGCGACGTACTCATTTGCGACGGCTTTGCGGGCAATATTATGCTCAAAGCGATGGAGGGCGCAGCAGGGACGATATTCTCCTCGCTCAAGGATGCGTTCGGACAATCGTTGTTGACAAAAGTCGCTGCAGCTATTATGCTTCCGAGACTCAAGCAGCTTAAGAAAAAAATGGACTACAAAGAGCATGGCGGCGCACCGCTGCTTGGCGTGAACGGCCTAGTCGTAAAGTGTCACGGCTCATCCGATGTCGTGGCGGTCAAAAATGCGGTCCGGCAGGCGAGAGTAGCGCTTCAAGTGCAATTAATCGACTCGATAACCGCAGAAATCAACGGGAAGTGAGTGTTCAATGATGAGTTTGCAACCTGTCGGCATTATTGGAACGGGCAAATATGTGCCCGAACGAATTTTAACGAATCAAGAATTGGAACAAATGGTGGAAACAAACGATGAGTGGATTGTCACTCGGACTGGCATTCGCGAGCGCAGGCTGGCAGCAGAGTCGGAGGCAACCTCTGATCTCGCTTATGAAGCGGCCAAACGCGCGTTGGATGCAGCTGGACTAACCGCTGAGGATCTCGATTTGATCTTGGTGGCGACGATCACGCCGGATATGTTTTTCCCATCGACGGCTTGTCTGCTTCAGAATAAGCTCGGTGCGAAGCAAGCGGCAGCATTCGATCTGTCGGCGGCTTGCTCAGGCTTTATCTACGGTCTGGCGACAGCGTCGAATATGATTGCAACAGGCATGTACAAGCATGTGCTTGTTGTCGGAGCCGAAACTTTATCGAGAATTACCGATTATACAGACCGCAACACGTGCATTCTGTTCGGAGACGGAGCAGGAGCAGTGGTGCTGGGTCCGGTCGAAGAGGGACGAGGCTTCCTTTCTTTCGAGCTTGGAGCTGACGGCAGCGGCGGTGAGCTTCTCAAAGTAAGCGGCGGCGGTTCCCGTCTGCCGGCATCAGCGGCATCCATCGAGGACAAACAGCATTACATTTATATGGCTGGCAACGATGTATTCAAATTCGCCGTTCGAATTATGGGGAGCGCGGCTGAGGATGCGCTCGCCAAAGCGGGCAAAACAAAGGAAGATGTGGATCTGCTCGTACCGCATCAAGCGAATATTCGTATCATTCAATCCGCGCTAAATCGTTTGAATCTGCCAGAAGAGAAGGCCATGATTAATCTAGATAAATACGGCAATATGTCTGCCGCTTCGATCCCGGTTGCACTGGCAGAAGCCGTGGAGCAGAATCGGGTCAAAGCTGGAGATTGTCTTGTGTTAGTCGGATTCGGCGGCGGTTTGACTTGGGGTTCATCCGTCCTTATTTGGTAATAATCGGATTTTGAAGGATTGTGGAGGGAACGCATATGGGGAAAACGGCTTTTGTATTTCCTGGGCAAGGAGCTCAGGTAGTCGGAATGGGCAAGGACGCGTTTGATACAAACGAATCGGCTCGCGCGATTTTTGAACGGGCTAACGAAGCCATAGGGTTTGACTTGTCTGCTGTCATATTCGACGGACCGGACGATGTTTTGAAACAAACAGCCAATACGCAGCCTGCTCTGCTAACGGTCAGTATTGCTTACCTGGAACTTCTCAAGGATAGCGGATTATCGCCGGACTTTGTTGCGGGACATAGCTTGGGCGAATACAGTGCATTAGTCGCGGCAGGCGTCATAAGCTTCGAGGATGCGGTGAGAACCGTACGCGCACGAGGCCAATTTATGGAGCAGGCTGTTCCCGGTGGATTAGGCGCCATGGCCGCGGTATTGGGCTCGGAACGCTCGGATTTGTCCAAGCTTTGTGAAGATATTTCGGCTGAAGGCAATGCTGTCGAGCTGGCAAATATCAATTGCCCTGGACAGATCGTTGTATCAGGGACAGCCGCTGGGGTACAATCCGTCGTGGAACGAGGGAAGGAAGCGGGAGCAAAGAGAGTGATTCCGCTTGAAGTAAGCGGTCCTTTCCACTCTTCGCTGATGCGGCCGGCAGCAGAACGTCTTGGCGAACAGCTTGCTGGCGTCGCTCTGACGGATTCAAAAGTGCCGGTCATCGCTAACGTAACAGCTCAAGCGGTTACTTCTGCGGACACGATTCGCGGCTTGCTCGTTGAGCAAGTGTATTCGCCTGTACTATGGGAAGACAGTGTTCGTTATCTTATCGAACAAGGCGTGGATACGTTTGTTGAGATTGGCTCAGGTACCGTACTCGCTGGCTTAATCAAGAAGATCGATCGCAACGTGCGTGTGGTATCCGTTAACAGCGTAGCCTCGCTGGAAGCGATTGAGGTCAATCAATAGAATGGATTGGATTTATGCTATTTGAATTTGAAAAAGGAGGGATTACATATGTTTGCAAACTTAGATGGCAAGAAAGCGCTTGTGACTGGGGCATCACGCGGCATCGGCAGATCGATCGCGATTGCGCTGGCGGAAGCCGGAGCGGACGTCGCAGTCAATTATTCGGGCAGCGAAGCAGCTGCGGCTGAAACGGCAAAAGCGATTGAAGCTTTGGGACGCCGTGCCATTATTGTCAAAGCGAACGTCGGCAAAACATCCGAGTTCGATGCCATGGTCAAGGAAACGATCGAGCAGCTTGGCGGATTAGATATTCTGGTGAATAACGCTGGCATTACAAGAGATAATTTAATTATGCGTATGAAAGAAGAGGAGTTCGATGAAGTCATCGAAACGAATCTCAAAGGCGTATTCAACGGCGTGAAAGCTGTAACCCGCCACATGATGAAGCAGCGCTCGGGCCGGATCATCAATATCTCATCCGTCGTTGGCGTGCTTGGCAACCCTGGTCAGGCGAACTACGTCGCTGCCAAAGCCGGTGTTATCGGTCTGACAAAGGCGAGCGCGCGCGAGCTGGCATCGCGCGGGATTACGGTTAACTGCGTCGCTCCGGGCTTCATCCAAACGGATATGACGGATAAGCTGCCTGAGGAAACTAAAGTAGCGTTATCTGGACAAATTCCGCTTGCTCGCCTTGGTGATGCGTCCGATATCGCGAATGCGGTGCGGTTCCTGGCTTCCGACGCGGCATCTTATATGACAGGTCAGACCGTTCATGTGGACGGCGGCATGTACATGTAACGCCAAAAGGAAATTTCCGGGATTTGCGCAAAGGTAAGGATGGCATTTTAATTACAATTCTCGTATAATACGGTGGAGGAGGTGAACCGGATGTCCGAAGTAGTAGATCGCGTAAAACGTATTGTCATCGACCGCCTTGGCGTAGACGAAGCAGAAGTAACGCTTGAAGCTTCCTTTAAAGATGACCTCGGCGCTGACTCTCTTGACGTTGTAGAATTGGTCATGGAGTTGGAAGACGAGTTTGATATGGAAATCTCTGACGAAGATGCAGAGAAAATCACGACGGTGGGAGAAGTTGTAACTTACATACAATCTCATACCTAATGATGGACAAGTCCCGTTTCAAGGAGCGGGACTTCTCTCCATGTTAAGCGCTTTTATCGTCCTAGAAGCTGAACCTATTTAACTTTAATGATTGGCTTAATTGCTATTAATATAGATCGGGACGGCGAGATGCCGTTATATGTCTGTTTATCGAGGTGACTGAAGTGAAACATAGAGTAGTCGTGACGGGCATGGGTGTAATGACCTCGCTCGGTTCAAATATCGAACAATTTTGGAACAACCTGCTTGAAGGTAAGTCCGGGGTTTCCGTCGTCGAAGCATTCGATTTCTCCGAATATCCGACGCGTATTGCAGCAGAAGTAAAAAACTTCAATCCAGAGGACTATGGTATCGAGCGCAAGGAAGCGCGTAAGATGGACCGTTTCGTTCAATTTGCGTCCGTCGCGAGCAAGCTGGCCGTACAACACTCCGGATTGGAAATCGGCACCAATGCTGATGCAGAGCGCGTTGGCGTAATGATCGGATCTGGTATTGGCGGACTTGGCACATGGGAAGACCAGCATAATGTCCTGCTGGAGAAAGGCCCTAAACGTGTCAGCCCGTTCTTCATCCCGATGATGATCGCGAATATGGCTTCCGGTCAAGTATCGATGTTAACCGGCGCCAAAGGTCCTAACAGCACGGCTGTTACCGCTTGCGCAACAGGAACACATTCTATTGGCGACTCTTATAAGCTAATTCAGCGTGGAGATGCGGATGTGATGATCGCTGGCGGCGCTGAAGCGACTATTCGTCCAACAGGCATGGCTGGTTTCTGTTCGATGCGGGCGATGTCGACTCGCAATGAAGAGCCAGCAAAGGCAAGCCGACCTTTTGATGTCGATCGCGATGGTTTCGTGATGGGCGAGGGCGCAGGCGTGCTTGTGCTTGAATCGCTTGAGCACGCGCAGGCGCGCGGAGCGAAGATCTACGCAGAAGTCATTGGTTATGGCATGAGCGGAGATGCATTCCATATGACAGAACCTGATCCGGATGGAGCGGCACGCTGTATGGCGAAGGCGCTTAAGGATGCCGGAGTCGAGCCTGCTCAAGTGGATTACATTAACGCTCACGGAACCTCGACGCCAGTAGGAGACCGTTCGGAGACGACAGCGATCAAGAAGACGTTTGGCGACCATGCGTACAAAGTAGCTGTCAGCTCGACGAAGTCGATGACAGGTCACTTGCTTGGCGCTGCAGGCGGAGTAGAAGCCGTTATTCTGGCTCTCACGCTGCAGAACGGTGTTATCGCTCCGACGATCAACTTGGATAATCAGGATCCCGAGCTCGATCTGGATTATGTCCCTAACGTACCACGGGAAGCGGATGTACGCATTGCGTTGTCCAATTCATTTGGTTTCGGCGGGCACAATGCCACGATTGTGATGAAAGCGTATGAAGCGTGATAATTTAGACGAGCTGCAGCAGAAGCTGCAGCTCGATTTCAAACGGAGCAGATTGCTGCGGCAGGCGTTCACTCATACATCGTACGTCAACGAACATAAACGTGGCTCGATACAGGACAACGAACGACTGGAGTTTCTTGGAGATGCTGTCTTGCAGCTTCTTGTATCCGAATATTTGTTCGCGACCTATCCGAAGCGTCCTGAGGGTGAGCTTACGCGCATGCGTGCTTCTGTCGTCTGCGAACCATCGTTAGCGATGTTCGCCGAACGGCTGGAGCTCGGCAATCATGTTCTGCTTGGCAGAGGTGAGGAGCAATTAGGCGGAAGACATCGCCAAGCGCTGCTTGCAGATTTGTTCGAATCGTTTATCGGAGCGATCTTCTTGGACTCCGGCATTGACCGCACGCGCGAGTTTCTGGCGGAGCACATGTTCCCGCATATCGAGTCGGGCGACTTTGGTTTGATGATGAAGGACGCGAAGTCGAAGCTTCAGGAGCGTGCCCAGCATTATGGACTGGGACCAGTGGAGTACCGAATTGTTGAGGAACGTGGTCCTGCACATGATCGCGAGTTTATCGTTGAGGTGTATCTAGGCGAAGAACGTTATGGTCTTGGCGCTGGCCGAACAAAGAAGGAAGCCGAGCAACGTTCAGCTGCTGAAGCTTGGAACAAGCTGGCTCAAGAGGCTTAATTCGCTCCCTGAAAGCACGATATGTAGGAAGTCATTCCGATATAGAAACTTTCAGCAAACATAACCGCTAGGTCCTAGAGACTTAGCGGTTTTTTGGTATGTTTTGCGGCCGTGGTCGGCGGATGTTGTGCAGAGGGAATTCGAGTCAAAATGATTCACATATTATCGTTCGTTTAGCTGCGGCAGCTAATGAGGTTGGATGTAATTGATATAACGCAAATAATGAAATTGTGTTACAATGTGGGGTGAGGTGAAACTGAGGTCATGTTTCTGAAACGTATAGAATTAGCGGGATTCAAGTCGTTCGCTGACAAAACCGAGATGGAATTCGTCACGGGTATAACGGCGGTTGTCGGTCCCAATGGATCGGGGAAAAGCAATATCTCCGATGGTATCCGCTGGGTGCTTGGCGAACAAAGCGCGAAGAGTCTACGCGGCGGCAAGATGGAAGATATCATTTTTGCCGGAAGTGATGCTCGGAAGGCAGTCAATTACGGCGAAGTATCGCTTACGCTGGATAACGCCGACGGCGCGCTCCCGCTGGAATATAACGAAGTAACTGTAACTCGCCGGGTTCACCGGAGCGGTGACAGCGAATATTTGATCAATAAGCAGCCTTGCCGGCTCAAAGATATTACCGAACTATTTATGGACACGGGAATCGGCAAAGAAGCTTATTCGATCATCGGTCAGGGCCGCATCGAAGAGATATTGAGTACACGATCAGAGGATCGTCGAGGAATCTTCGAAGAAGCATCTGGCATCGTAAAGTACAAGTCACGTAAACGCGAAGCACAGAAGAAGCTGGATGAAACGGAACAAAATTTGCTCCGTATCCACGATCTGGTGTCGGAGCTGGAAGATCAAGTGGAGCCTTTGCGTAAACAGTCGGAGAAAGCGATTCACTTTAAGGCGCTCAAAGAAGAGCTGAAGACTAAAGAGATATCGATGTATGTACATAATATCGAGACGGTGCACAGCGCCTGGTCGGAAGCGACGGACAAGCTGGAGAAGCTGCAAGAAGAACAGCTTATGTTGTCTACCGTTGTCAGTAAACATGATGCGCATCTCGAACAAGACAGGCAACAGCTCAGGGAGCTCGAGATGCAGCTAGATCAGCTGCATGCTTCGATGCTTGAGCTCAGCGAAGATGTAGAGAAGTGCGAGGGTTACGGCGAGGTGCTCAAGGAGCGCAAGCGCAACCTGGATCAGAATAAACGCGGATTAGAAGAATCGATGGCTGCGCAGGACACGCGTATTGTTGCGTTGACGCAGGATGAGGCTGAATTCCGGAGCAGAGCGGCGGCGCTTGAGCTGACGCTGGCAGATATCCGTGTCAAGCTGGCTGCAGAAGAGTCGAATTTGATTGGCGTAGCAGGCGGCGCTGTCGTAGACGCCGAAGAAAAGCTGAAGAGCGAGCTGTTAGATGTGCTGAGCTCGATGGCACAGACGCGAAATGAGATTCGTTATACGGCGCAGCAGCAAGAGTCGCTGCAACGGCGTATGGAGCGGATTAGCGATGACGAATCGAAGTGGTCGGAGCAACAAACAAAGCTCGATGAACGAAATGCAGAGCTGGAGCAAGCTCTTCAAGAGAAGTTATCTGTTCTGGACAGCGTCAGGAATAAGCTGTTGTCCGAGACGGAGAAAGGTCGCGGGCTTGTTGCGAGTCTGGATGAGGTAACTGCTGCAATCAGAAAGTGGGAGCAGCGCTTGGATAGCCATATTTCGCGTCGCGATACAATGAAAGAAATGCAAGATGCGCTTGATGGCTTCATGCAAGGCGTCAAAGAAGTGCTGAAAGCAGCTCGTCGTGGATCTGGCGGGATATCTGGCGTCCATGGCGCTGTGGCCGAGCTGATTCGAGTACCGCAGCGCATCGAAGTAGCAGTCGAGACTGCGCTAGGCGGAGCGCTGCAGCATATCGTCATGGAAGACGAACGTTCTGCGCGTGCGGCTATCGGGTTCCTGAAACAGCGGCAGCTTGGACGGGCAACGTTCTTACCATTGGATGTCATCCGTGGTCGAATGGTGCCAGAGAACGACAAACGAAATTTCCAGGCTGAGGAAGGGTTCGTAGGCGTTGCTGCGGAGCTGGTCGGTTGTGACGACCGGTATCAAGCCATCGTCAACAACCTGCTTGGCAATGTGTTGCTCGCCGAAACGCTTGAACAAGCGAATCGGATCGCTTCGAAATGCCAATACCGTTACCGCGTTGTAACACTCGAAGGTGATGTTGTGAATGCCGGCGGTTCGATGACCGGCGGCAGCTTACAGAAGCGTGGGGCAAGTCTGCTCGGCAGGGGCCGCCAGATCGAAGCGCTTGATGCTGAGATTAAGGAAGCAGAGACGACCGTTCAGCAATTAAGAGCGAAGCTCAGCGACTTGCGCAAGGAACAATCCATCACGTCTCAGAACGTGGAGGAGCTGCGTACGGAGGCAGAGAAAGGCCGCATAGACGAACAAGCGATACGTTCCGAGCTGCAACAGCTGAAGTCAGAGGACAAGCTCCTGACGGAGCAACGAATGTTGTCTGCCTCTGACAAAACATCGCAAGCGAATGAAAATGAATTGCTGGCGAAGTCGGGTGAGCAGGCGGAGTTGAGGTTAGAATCGCTTATCATCGACGAAGCTAGATTACAAGAAGCGATCAGGCTTGCGGAAGAACGGCGTAAGGCAAGTGAATCGGCCAAAGAAGAACTGCAAGTGCAGCTGACGGATCTCAAAATCGCAGTCGCAAAGACGGATCAAGAGAAACAGAGTTTCGAGGATCAAGCGAGTCGTGTACGCAGCGACATTCATCGAGCCAAAAACGAGCTTGCTAGCTTACGCGCTGTTTCTGCACAGCAAGAAGAAGAGCTGCTCCGTCATAGCGAAGAGAGTGTGGCACAGATCGCCCAGCTTAATGATTTGCGCATCAAGAAGGCGAACTGCGTAGAGAATACCGATTTCAAGCGTGCCGCTCGAGCCCATCGGATCGCCGAGCTCGACAAAGGCGAAAGCGAGACGAAGGAGCAACGCGCCCAACTTCGCGTCGTAGAAGAGAAGATGCGTCAGACGGAGATAGCGTTGAATCGGCAGGATGTTGAGCTGGACAATCTACTTCGCAAGCTGAGCGAAGAATATGAGCTTAGTTACGAGTTGGCCAAAGAAACGTACCCCGTTCCGGAAGATATCATCGGAACACAGGCTGAGGTTCGTGAGCTTAAACGCAAAATTACATCGCTTGGCGAAGTCAATCTTGGTGCTATCGAAGAATATGAGCGGGTGAAGGAAAGATACGAGTTCCTATCCGAGCAAAAAAACGATCTGATCGAAGCCAAAACTGCGTTGTATCAGGTTATCAAAGAGATGGACGATGAAATGTCCAAGCGATTCCGCACGACATTCGAAGCCATCCGCAAACATTTTGTCGTCGTATTCAGCAAGTTGTTCGGTGGCGGGCGTGCCGACCTTGTGCTAGTTGAACCGGATCGCGTGCTTGACACAGGCATTGATATAGTCGCCCAACCTCCGGGCAAAAAGCTGCAGAACTTGCAGCTGCTATCCGGCGGTGAACGCGCGTTGACGGCAATTGCGCTGTTGTTCGCCATTTTGCAGGTCAAACCTGTTCCGTTCTGCGTGCTTGACGAGGTTGAAGCCGCTCTTGACGAAGCGAACGTTGCACGTTTTGCCCAGTATTTGCGTGAATTCTCGGGTCTAACTCAGTTCATCGTCGTTACGCACCGTAAGGGAACGATGGAAGAAGCCGATGTATTATACGGTGTCACAATGGAAGAAGGCGGCGTGTCCAAGCTTGTATCGGTACGACTTGAAGAAGATAGCCGAGACGAGGAATTTGCATCTGCCTAATCGTAGCCAAGCAATTAGTGTGAGATAGATTAATGGATGGCAGGATGGAGGAAACGATTCATGAGTTTTTTTAAGAAGCTGAAGGAAAGCATCGCCGCTAAGACAGAGGCAGTCACTAACGTATTTAAGGAAGGACTCTCAAAAACGCGTACGGCGTTCGTAGAGAAGGTTGAGGAGCTCATCTCCCGTCGGAAAAAAATCGATGAGGATTTCTATGAGGAGCTTGAGGAAATATTGATCGGGGCCGATGTAGGCGTCAATACGGTCATGAAACTCATCGACGAGCTTCGTGCTGAGGTGAAGAAACGCAAGATCGAGGATGCATCGGATTTGCAGCCGATTCTCTCCGAGAAACTCATCGAGCTGCTAAAAGGTGATGATCATGCCGAACTTCGTATGGCGCCAGAAGGGCAAATCACTGTCATTTTGTTTGTTGGTGTTAACGGGGTCGGTAAGACGACGACAATCGGCAAGCTGGCGCATAAGTTCAAGAGCGAAGGCAAATCGGTATTGATGGCAGCGGGTGATACATTCCGCGCAGGAGCGATCGAGCAGCTTGAAGTATGGGGGCAGCGAGTTGGGGTCGATGTGATTAAACAATCGTCCGGCTCGGATCCTGCTGCTGTTATGTTCGATGCCGTGCAGGCAGCCAAGCAGCGCAAGGTTGACGTGTTGCTGTGCGATACGGCGGGCCGCTTGCAGAACAAATCGAATTTGATGGAAGAGCTTAATAAAATTTTCCGCGTGATTCAGCGGGAGCTGCCGGAGGCTCCGCATGAGGTACTGCTTGTGCTTGACGCGACAACGGGTCAGAATGCACTCAGCCAGGCCAAGCTGTTCGGCGAAAAGAGCGGGGTAACGGGACTTGTCCTCACGAAGCTTGATGGAACGGCTAAAGGCGGGATCGTGGTAGCAATCCGGAACGAGCTTAATTTGCCGGTTAAGCTGGTCGGTCTCGGCGAAAAAATGGGCGACCTGCAAACATTCGACTCGGAGCAATTTGTTCATGCCTTGTTTGCTGGGCTGATTAGCAAAGAAGAAGATGATGAAACGAAAACGGCTGACTAATGAGGTCGAATTTCGGTCAATTAGGGATTGGAGGGACGGAATACCGTCCCTTTTGTGCACCTCCAGGTTCAAAAAAGGTTCTACGAAATGTCATGTCAAAGTGACAAGGAAATTAACTTGACAGTGCCATGGGCAATCAGGTATGATAAGTGACGTTGATCATGCTGTAAAGGTTATAGCCTTTACGGTATGGAATTGGAACGGCGAAGGAGGCAGCGGCGATGGGGATGGAACAAGCGGATGCCTTAGCCCGTACGACGAGAGTGAATTTGCTCTTCGACTTCTACGAACGCCTGCTGACTGACAAACAACGAACAATCCTTTCTTATTATTACCACGATGATTTCTCCCTTGGCGAGATCGCTTCGGAATTCGGCATTAGCCGGCAAGCCGTATATGATAATATTAAACGGGCCGAAGGTACGCTAGAGGCCTATGAGGACAAGCTCCTATTGCTGGAGAAGCACGAACGCCTGATGCAAGTCACGGACTTATTGGAACGCGGCATCGATGAGATCGTAATGAATGAATCAGATAGAAACAAGCTTATGGCGGCCATTACGCGACTTAGGGCCGCGGAAGATACGGCGAGAGAAGGAGGCGATGATTCATGGCAGCATTTGAGAGCTTAAGCAGCCGACTGCAGAATGTATTCAGTAAGCTGAAGGGCAAAGGCAAAGTATCCGAAGCCGATGTCAACGATGTGATGCGCGAAGTACGCCTGGCGCTTCTGGAAGCCGACGTTAACTTTAAAGTTGTGAAGGACTTCATTGCGAAGGTGAAGGAGCGGGCTATCGGTCTCGAAGTATCGAAGAGCTTTACACCCGGCATGGTCATCATCGACATCGTCAACAAAGAGCTAACGGAATTGATGGGCGGCACACAGTCGAAGTTAGCCAAGGCGAACAAGCCGCCGACAGTCATTATGATGGTCGGTCTGCAGGGCGCCGGTAAGACAACTACGTCCGGCAAGCTGGCAAGACTTCTCCAGAAGAGCAATCACAAGCCGCTTCTGGTAGCATGTGATATCTATCGTCCTGCCGCGATTAAGCAGCTGCAAGTGCTTGGCGAACAGATTAATGCGCCGGTATTCGCGTTAGGCGACCAAACTTCGCCGGTCGAGATTGCGAAGCAAGGTCTGCAGCACGCCAAGGAAAACGGTAACGATTATGTGATTATCGATACTGCGGGACGACTGCACATTGATGAAGCGTTGATGGAAGAGCTGAAGCAAATTCATGCCAACCTCAACCCTGATGAAGTCTTACTCGTTGTCGATTCGATGACTGGACAAGATGCTGTTAACGTGGCTCAAAGCTTCCATGAGCAATTGGAACTGAGCGGTGTCGTATTAACGAAGCTTGATGGCGATACACGCGGCGGAGCGGCGCTATCGGTCAAAGCTGTTACAGGTCGGCCAATCAAGTTCGCAGCACTCGGTGAGAAAATCGATGCGCTTGAGCCATTCCATCCAGAACGGATGGCATCACGGATACTCGGTATGGGCGACATGTTGTCACTGATCGAGAAGGCGCAATCCAGCATCGATGCTGAGAAAGCGGCCGAGATGGAACGTAAGATGCGTACTGCTGAATTTACGTTCGATGATTTCCTGGATCAGATGGAGCAGGTACGTAAGCTTGGTCCACTGGATCAGATTATGGATATGCTTCCCGGCATGGGCAAGATGAAAGGCGCAATGAAGGACATGAAGGTCGATGAGAAGCAGATCGGTCGGATTGAAGCCATTGTACGATCCATGACGAAGGATGAGAAAGCGAAGCCGGAGCTATTGAACCATAGCAGGCGCAAGCGCGTCGCAGCTGGAAGTGGTACAACGATCGTTGAGGTCAATCGTTTGATTAAGCAGTTCGACGATATGCGCAAAATGATGAAACAGTTCTCATCGATGATGGGTCCTAAAGGGCCCAAAGGTCTTAAGGGCGGCAAGAAAGGCCTGAAAGGCATGCTTGGCAAAAATATGCGGTTCCCGTTCTAACGGTGACCGGATCGATTACTTGAAGGAGGTGAATTTATCATGGCAGTACGTATTCGCTTGAAACGTATGGGTGCTCACAAAGCTCCATTCTACCGCGTAGTTGTATCGGATTCCCGTTCGCCGCGTGACGGACGTTTTATTGAAGAGATTGGTACTTACAACCCGGTTGCAGTTCCGGCTCAAGTCACAATCGACGAAGAAAAAGCGTTGAAATGGCTACAAACAGGAGCGCAAGCTTCTGACACTGTTCGCAACCTGCTCTCCAAAGCTGGAGTTCTTAAGAAATTCCACGAGCTGAAGCAACAGAAATAATCGGATAGAGATACGGAGGGCTTTGTTATGAAAGATTTAATTCTTGTCATTGCGAAGGCTTTGGTTGATCATCCGGACGATGTGCGAATCCATATGAAGGATGATGACCGCACGACGATTTACGAGCTTTCCGTACATCCCGAGGATGTCGGCAAAGTAATCGGCAAGCAAGGGCGTATTGCCAAGGCAATGCGAACAGTCGTTACTTCGGCATCAGTGAAATCGAGTAAGCGTGTCATCGTCGACATTATTTCATAAATTCACACGCGTGAGAGGGCCGGGACAGATGTCCCGGCCTTCTTGTACGTGTTATAATAGTGCGAGTTCAAATAGGAAAAGGACTGATAGCATGAACGGCAAATGGTTTACGGTTGGCAAGCTTGTAAATACGCACGGCATTCGTGGTGATGTAAAGATATTGCCTCAAACGGATTTTGCGGAGCAACGATTCGCGCCAGGCAGTAAGCTAATGCTTGTTAATGAACAGAGCGGCGAACATCAGCAAGTGAAGATCACGAGCTCAAGACTACAGAAAAATGTATATGTCGTTAAACTCGAAGGGTTTAATAACATTAACGAAATTGAAAAATATAAAGGCTGGGTGCTGAAGATCTCTGAGGCGGATCAAGGGCAACTGGATGACGGCGAATATTATTATCATGAAATTATCGGTTGTCGAGTCGTTACGGAAGAAGGCGAAGATCTCGGAGAAGTGACTGAAATTCTAAGTCCGGGCGCGAATGACGTATGGGTCGTTAAAGCAGCTGGCCCTAAAGGGAGAGAATTGCTGCTGCCGGTTATTGATGATGTAGTATTGCATGTTCAGCCATCGGACAAGCTCATCACCGTGCGTCTTATGGAAGGACTGATTTAGCGCGATGAGAATCGATGTGTTAACTCTCTTCCCTGAGATGTTTGAGGGCGTATTCGCAGCTAGCATCCTGGGCAAAGCCAACCATAAAGGTATCGTATCGCTGCAAGCCGTTAATTTCCGCAACTATTCGGGCAATAAACATAATACGGTCGACGATTACCCGTATGGCGGTGGCGGGGGAATGGTACTGAAACCAGAGCCTGTATTCTCGGCCGTCGAGGATCTCTCAGTTGAACCTGGAGTGACTCCCCGTGTTGTACTTATGTGTCCGCAAGGGGAGACGTTTACTCAGCGCAAAGCAGAAGAGCTAGCGCAAGAGCGTCATATCGTATTAATCTGCGGTCATTACGAGGGCTATGACGAACGAATCCGGGAGCATCTGGTAACGGATGAAATCTCGATAGGTGATTACGTGTTAACAGGCGGAGAGATACCGGCTATGACGGTCATCGACAGCGTTGTTCGTTTGCTGCCTGGCGTGCTCGGCAATGAATCCTCGGCAGTTACGGATTCTTATAGTACAGGCCTGCTGGAGCATCCTCATTATACGAGACCGCCGGAATTCCGAGGCTGGGCTGTGCCGGATGTGCTTGTTTCAGGACATCACGGACGTATCGACGAGTGGAGGCGCAAGCAGTCCTTGTTGCGTACGTTACAAAGGCGACCAGACCTGTTAGAAGGCGTTGAATTGACGAAGAAGGAAGCCGTTTGGCTGAAGGAACAAAAACTTGCTTTACAAGCAGAGGAAAACGAATAAGGGAATGCGGCTTCCGATCGGAGGCTGCATTCCCTTATTCGGTTACGGTGTATAATAATTTTGTGTGAAATACACCTGGTATTTGCCGCCAAATGCTACTCCTGTTCCTAACCGTTCCAACTTGGCATTCAGAATCGTTTTGCGATGACCAGTGGAGTTGAGCAAGGCATAATGGGCGTATAGGCTGTTCGAATAACCAGCGGCAATGTTTTCGGATGCAAGCGAATATCGGATTCCAGCGCTTTTCATTCTATCGAACGGTGTTTTATTGTTTAGATTCGTATGGTCGAAATACGCGTTTTTCATCATATCCGCACTATGCGCGCGAGCCGTCGAGCCAGCTATGCTGTCCCAATTGAGTGTAGCGATGCTCCGTTGCGCGCGTTCTGCGTTAACCAGATCGAACAGTTGTTGTTCCATTGCGACCCGTTCCTTGTCGGCAAACAAAGAGGACTTCCGTGGGGATAACGATTGCAACTGAATCCATATCCCAGCTACCCGGTTATTCTCTTGACTATCCAAGAACAATACGTGTTTGTAGCTACTCGAAGCATATTCGTAGTAATGACTTGTTTGTTTGGCTGAGTTCTTGGCCGCTGATGGCAGTGAAGAGAGCACTGCGGATAACGTCATGTCTACATTGACGCCGGCTGTGTACGTCCAGCTGCCGGCATCGTTTGAGAACATGGCTACGATTATACCGCTCCGCACACCAAACATGGCATATTCGGTATATTTGCCGCTGTATGTATGCCATTCGTAATCAAATTCACTTACATCAATCCTTGAAGCCTTCCCAAGCCGATATTGGAGTTCGCCTAGTGAGTCACCGATCATCATGCCCTTTAGGTTCACCAATTGTGTTTTCGGAATCGTCTGGTTGGAGAGCGATTGTACGTTTTGTTTCATTGCATACAAGAAGGTTAGGGCCTCCGCGCGTGTGACACCGCCTGCAGCGTCGTATCCAGCTACAGTGGCTGAAGTTCTTCCTTTGGAGATGCCTGTTTCCAGCAGCCAACCGATGGCGTTGTTCTCGCTGTGGGATACGCCTTTGACTGCAGAGGCGATAAGTAGAGCAGCTTGTCCTCTCCGGAAACGGCCTCTGTCATTGTTAAAGGTGATCGGCCAACCGTGCGAATCCGCGTACTGATAGTAGCTTCGTCCCCAATCGGACGGAATTTCATCTTTTTTGGTTACGTTGCCATAAGCACGAAGCATCAATGCGAGGAACTCGACCTCTGATATGGGATCGTCTGGACGGAAGGTTCCGTCTTCGTATCCATTCGCAAGCCCCTGATCCAGCGCCCAGTCAATATAGGGATTGGACCAATGTTGGGAAACATCAGCGAAAGGTGCGGCGTTCACTGTATAAGATTCCGCAGAGATGGCTAGAATAAAAAATAAAAGTACTAACTTTCGTTTCATAATGGGATGTCCCTCCATGTTGAATTTCGTCGCTGCCAATTAAAGTCAGTATACCCCATCCAGCCTATCTGAGAAATAGGTTGATTTGTGCGCCTGTGTATGATAGAATTTCTAATGTTGTTCGTAAAGTCGGACGGTCCGCTATAAGTGTAGATCGGTTCCCGAGGAACCAGGAGCTTACATGAACGTCTATGGTGGAAGGAGTGAACTCACAATGAATATCGTACAAGCAATTACTCAAGAACAATTGCGTAAAGATCTTCCTAACTTTCGCCCAGGCGACACGCTAAAGGTGCATGTTAAGGTTATCGAGGGTTCGCGCGAGCGTATCCAGCTGTTCGAAGGCGTCGTTATTAAACGTCGCGGCGGCGGCATCAGCGAAACTTTCACAGTTCGTAAGATCTCTTACGGCGTTGGCGTAGAGAGAACGTTCCCGCTTCATTCGCCTAAGATCGACAAGATCGATGTGGCTCGTCGTGGTAAGGTTCGTCGCGCTAAGCTGTACTATCTCCGCGAACTTCGTGGTAAAGCAGCTAGAATTAAAGAGATTCGTTAAGATCAAACGACAAGAGGGGCTTGCGCAAACAAGCTCCTTTTCGTTTTCTACAGGGATGGATACATAACTTCAAGAACGAAAGAAGGCTGAGCCGATGGATTCGCAACACCGTAACGACGATGGAATCAACGAAACGGAAGTGAAGGAAGATACGTCAGTAGAACATCATTCAACTTCAGAACCGATGCGTGATCGATCCGCTACCCACGGAGCTTCTGCCAAGAAGGGTGGAGCGTCGAAGGAAATCGTGGAATGGATCAAGGCGCTGGTCATTGCTGTTGTTCTTGTGTTCATTATCCGCATGTTTTTATTCGAGCCTTTTATCGTAGACGGACCTTCGATGCAGCCTAACTTCGAGACAGGCGAGCGTTTAATCGTCAATAAAATATTGTATTCCATTCGCGAACCGCACTTCGGCGAGGTTGTCGTATTCGATGTTCCGGAGCAAGGTCGCAAATTTATTAAACGAGTGATCGGCGTGCCTGGCGATAAGATTCGTGTAGAAGGCGACGAATTGTATATTAACGACCAGAAGGTCGAAGAGCCGTATATTGCTGAAGCGATCGCAGAAGCTAAGGCAGCAGGCGGAATGTATAACGGTGACGGTCCTCGTTATAACTTCCCTAACGACACAGTGACAGAAATGACTGTGCCTGAAGATACAATCTTCGCCATGGGTGACAACCGCAGCAATAGTACGGACAGCCGAATGATTGGTTTTGTCAAGGATGACGAAATTGTCGGTCGAGCGGATGTTATTTTCTGGCCGCTCAATAAGATCGAGTTTATCAAGCACAAGTACTAGCTAGCTATAGCAGAAGCAATCGAGGTGAAAGCATGGCGATTCAATGGTTTCCGGGGCATATGACCCGCGCCAAGCGTCAAATTCAAGACAAATTAAAGCTGATCGACATTACGATTGAGCTGTTAGATGCCAGGGTACCTCTATCTAGCAGGAATCCGATGGTTGATGAAATATTGCATGGGAAGCCGAGATTGATCGTTCTGAATAAGTCTGATCTGGCCGATCCGCGCACAACAGAGAAATGGATGACTTACTTTGCTCATGAAGGGCACCAATGTGTATCGGTTGACTCGCACACGGGTACACGAGTGAACGAAATCCCGCTTAAAGCGAAGGAAATCCTGCATGAGAAGATTGCGCGTCAAATTGCCAAGGGTATGAATCCGCGTGCGATTCGCGGTCTGATCGTAGGCATTCCGAATGTTGGCAAGTCGACGCTTATCAACCGGTTGGCTGGTCGCAATATTGCTTTGACGGGCGATAAGCCAGGCGTGACGAAAGGTCAGCAATGGATCAAGGTCGGTACTGAGATGGAGCTGCTTGATACGCCAGGTATTTTGTGGCCGAAGTTTGAGGATCAGCTGGTTGGCTACAGACTGGCGATGACAGGCGCAATACGCGAGCAAATTCTCAATGTAGACGATATCGCGTATTTTGCGGTCAAGGAGCTTGTTGATCGATATTGGCCGACGCTCGAAGAACGTTACGGTCTTGAGAACAGACCTGAGGATATCGAGGACAATGAGGAAATTGTTCGTGTGATGGAGGACATCGGCAGGAAACGCGGCTGTTTAATGGGCGGCGGTCGTGTCGACTTGGAGAAAACGTCAGGTATTATTCTGCGCGACTTGAGGGCTGGCAAGTTAGGTCGTATTACGCTTGAAGCGCCGTACGACGACATGCCGGCTAGAAAACCAAAGTCTTAGCTTTGTGCTATTCATGTTCGAAGCATGGGAACGGGGGATAATCGACATGTTGCAATATGAACAACAAGCCTGGGGGAACGGCTTCTCCGCTATTGCAGGGGTTGACGAAGTAGGACGCGGCTGCTTGTTCGGCGACGTCGTTGCAGGCGCGGTGATTCTGCCACCTGGATTAATCATTGATGGAATCGACGACTCCAAGAAGCTTTCTGAGAAGAAGAGAGAGCAGCTGTACGACATTATCGCGGAACAAAGCGTGGCATGGTCGGTCGCTCGTATCGACTCTGTAACGATAGATCGGATAAATATTAAGCAGGCATCACGTCTCGCAATGAAAATGGCGGTCGAATCGCTCAAGATTTCCGCTGACTATTTGCTGGTAGATGCAGAAACTGTGGATCTCGCATTGCCGCAAGAATCGATCATTAAAGGCGATGCGAACAGTCAGAGTATCGCGGCTGCATCGATTATGGCAAAGGTTACTCGTGATCGGCTGTGCATGCAGGAGTGGGAACAGACCTATCCTGATTATGGTATTGCCATACATAAAGGGTACGCCACGAAGCTGCACCGAGAGAAGCTTCTGGAGCATGGCCCGAGCAAGCTGCACAGATTAACATTTTTGAAAAAATTGCTTGGTGAAGAGATCGTTCAGATTGCGTTATAGAATCGCGATCATTATAATACGCCCGCCCATTCTGTTGGCAGCCGGTACTAGCCGGTCAACTTCAGAACAGGCGGGCGTTTCTTTTGATAACAAAATAAATGTTTGTAAAACTGAAAATTGTCCTACAGGTACAGGAGTATAGACGATGGGACTTGCGCAAGGATATCGAACAACTCTTCAGACAGGAGTCATTTTGACCGATATAAACGTTAACGAATCAATGACGGGAATGTCCGGATGTACAGACAGAGGAGTGATGCAAGTGAATATCGGCCAACTGATGCGAGGATTGCTGGGAGATGTAACAAGTGGGGAAACTCGCACGATGGAGCTGAAGGTTGGGCAGGTGGTGCGTGGCGTTGTGCTGCAGACGCTGGAGAATAATGAAGCTATCGTCAATATCAACGGCGTGCAGGTACGGGCCAAGCTGGAAATGGCGCTCGAGCCTGGTCAATCAGCGATGCTGCAAGTTCAGCCGGAATCAAATGGCTCCCTCGTTTTGCTGAAATCGGTTGATCTCAATACTTCGGGACTGCTGGACGATACATTTCGCGAAATCGCCAAACAGCTGGGTTTGCCTGATCAGAAGTGGGCACTTTCTCTAATCCGAGACTTGCGTCAGGAAGGTTTCGCCTTTAATCGGACAACAACAATTGCCTTTCAGCAGGCTGCTATGGCAATGCCGAAAGGCGCCGATACCGAGCAATGGATGACGGCAGCTGCAACAGCCTTCAAACGAGGTATGCCCATGACTGTTACTACGATTGCGTCCTTGCAACAGGTGATGTTCGGCAAGCCGGCACATGAGCTGCTTGATCAACTGCAGCGACAATTAACAACGATGACAGCGACGAGCGAGCATGCAGGTGACTCTCCTGAACGAATGTCGACAAACACGGGATCGCGTGTCCTTACCTTGCTTCAGCAGGGGGCTTCGCTGCTGAGCAATGCTTTGACATTACCCGAGACCGATGCTTTTGCAACAGGGCGCGGTATTGGACAAGGGGGGCCTGCTTCCCAGTTGGAGGGGAGAACCGGAGGTAAACTGCAATCAGAGCCGGCACTCATGACTGGTGGAACTACCGCTGATGGCCGTGGCTCAGCATCTGAGGCAGTAAGCGGAGGGATGAGACAGGGTCAAGCTCTGACCTCAAACAATTGGTTGGGTCAAATGATGAAGTGGATGGGGGTCGACCACGAGCTTCAGTTGGCCAAATCGGCTACGGATTCAGGCTTGCAAGCTGCTGGAGGAAAGGCAACTCCAACAGGAACAAACGATCCTTCTATGAGTCGTACAACTGGGCAGACAACGGCTGAGGCAGCGACATCCAACGCCAGAAACATTGCTTCACCTCAAGTTGGCGTGACGATACAACCGCAGGGTTCGAACGCCGCCGCTATTGTTCAACCTGGCCAACTTGTTGCAGAGCAGCAAGCTGGCGGAGAATCGTCGGCAAGAATTAACACTCCAGATACTGTTACAAGTAAAACGGATATAGGCGCTGGAGCATCTGCAGCAAAACTGGTTGGTTTGCAGGATGGCGACGGGCCTTTGCGCAACGAACTTTCCCAAACGGTACAGGCAAATAACGCCGCCGCACCTGCGAGTGCGAATGCTGGCTCGGAATCGCTTAAAAGCGCGTTAATGAATTTAGTGAACGGATCGGATGTGCCCCCGCAGATTAAGGAAACAGCACAGCAGTTAATCCAGCAGATCACAGGACAACAGCTGCTGCTCGCGCCAGAACGCAATAACTCTGTCTTTACACATGTCACCATGTTCATTCCGCTCAAGGATGCGAGTGGGGAGCAAACAGCTTCCGTCCAGATTCAGACGAGGAGGGGACGGAGAGGTGAGCTTGACGCGGACAATTGCAGGCTGTTATTTAGTCTGACAATGGGTTCGATTGGGGATACCCTAGTGGATGTACAGATTACCGACAAAATCGTTAGCCTACAGCTTTGGAACGATCACCCTGCTATCGCAGATCTGGTCGAGACATCGAGAGAGGAATTATCCAACCGATTAGGCGGAGTAGGCTATCAGCTGCTGTCAATGCGGACGAAACCGTTGCCGCAGCGGGATGACGCGGGGCAGAGCGACAATCAGTCCGTGTCCGGCGGGTTAATCAACAAGCAAACCGCAGCGTCAAGTTCTCCATGGTTAACTGCCACACGTTACAAAGGAGTCGATTACCGGGCATGAACGATGATCACAACGCAGGACAGCGTCCGCACACAAAAAAAGCTGTCGCACTGAAATATGAGCCTGGCAATCGACAAGCACCTGTATTGGTTGCTAAAGGCACTGGTCATATCGCAGATCGAATTTTGGAGAAGGCCAAGGAAAGTGGAGTCCCAGTACAAGAAGATCCTTCTCTTGTAGAGGTGTTATCCAAACTAGACGTCGATCAAGAGATTCCGCCCGAGCTTTATACGCTGGTTGCAGAAATATTAAGTTTCGTCTATCAGTCGGATCGAAAAGCAAGGGAGATTGGTCATGTCGATTGAACGGCAGAGAATTGGGAAGCTGGGGGAAGCAGAGACGGCGCGGAGATTTATACAATCGGGCTTGACCATTCTCTCTTTGAACTGGCGATGCCGAAGCGGCGAGATTGATCTGATCGCCAGAGACGGTGAGATCATCGTATTTGTCGAGGTGCGAAGCAGAAGCGCATCAAGTGGCATGAAGTTCGGTATGGCTGCCGAATCCGTTGACGTCCGCAAACAAATGAAAATCAGATCCGTTGCGCAAACGTATCTCAAACAACATCAACTTCAACAAAGCCGAATCCGATTCGATGTCGTCACCATTACGATCGGGCGAGGGAATGAGGTTGAGCTTTATCGTCATTATGAAGCGGCTTTTTAGCCGCTTTTTTTTGTTGCTTTGTTGCTTTCACAAATTGAAGTTAGGCAAAGATGAGAAAGAAAGGCCGGCGGAAGAGGATCCGTCGGCTAGAACCCGTTGAACAATATCATCCATAACTCGTTTCCAATCTTCGATACTGAATGGCCTCTGCCACATGCTCGTCTTCGACACTAACCGAACCCTCTACATCTGCGATAGTCCGCGCCAGCTTTAACAACCGGTCATAGGCTCTTAAACTGATGCCCAACGCTTCGAAAGCATGCTCCAGCAAGCGTGCGGCAGAAGGCTTGAGATTGGCGGCTTTACGAAGATTTCTGCCAGATAACTCATTGTTGCACACCGCTCCATATGCGATGTTACGTTCTTTTTGCCTGAGCCTTGCTTGGAGTACGCATGCTCTTAACTCGGCCGTCGTCGTCATGCCTCCAGCTTGCTGATTACGATCTAGTGAAATCGGTTTGGGGATGTCCAGTTGCAGATCTATTCGATCTAACAGGGGACCGGATAACTTCGCCTGATATCGAGCGATGTTGGCTGCAGTGCATACGCAGCGCTTATCTCCGTTATCGTGTCCGTAGTAACCGCATGGACATGGATTATAAGATGCCGCAAGCAAAATGTTTGCAGGGAAATGGACGGTTGCTCGCGCGCGAGCGATCGAAATCATTTTGTCTTCCAGAGGTTGTCGAAGAAGCTCCAATACGGATCGTGGAAACTCAGGGAGCTCGTCCAAATATAAGACGCCGTGATGGGCTAGCGTAACCTCTCCTGGACGAGGAATTGATCCTCCGCCAATAAGTCCTCCTGTGGATATGCTGTGATGCGGGGCGCGGAATGGAGGTGTGGTCATTAATCCAGGGGCATTTTCTACAAGTTTGCCTGCCACACTGTATATTTTGGTTACCTCCAATGCTTCATGCTCATCGAGTGGCGGAAGAATACCTGGAAGCCGCCTGATCATCATCGTTTTTCCGGTGCCGGGAGGTCCGCACAAGAGCAAATTGTGTTTGCCAGCGGCAGCGAGCAGCATAGCTCGTTTCCCTTGTTGCTGTCCAATGATATCGGCAAAATCATCGTGAGAATGATCGGCTTCTTGTTCATTGTCGAAATTCGTTCTTCGCACTTTGTGTCCATCATCATGTTCTCTTTGTTGTTCAATTCTTCGATCCCGGAGGTTGTCCCATATCGAATCAGCATGGGACGAGTCTCTTAGCTCGCAAAGATGTGTAATTGCGAACAACTCTATCCCGCTAATCCACTCTGCCTCAGCGCGATTAAGGAGAGGGAGCAGAACGCGTCGTATTCCGGATCTGCGAGCCTCCTCCAACATAGCGAGAACACCGGTAACCGGACGAATTGCTCCATTAAGCGAAAGCTCGCCGATCAGCAAAGTTTCCGCGAAAGGAGCTCCCTGGAGTTGTCCGCTGGCAATTAATATACCGGCTGCGATAGCTAGATCGAATGCCGTTCCTTCTTTGCGGAGATCGGCAGGGGCGAGATTAACGGTGATTCGTTCCATTGGGAACTGAAAGCCGCTGTTCTTGATAGCAGCGCGCACCCGTTCGACGGATTCTCGTACGGCGGGATCCGGCAAGCCAACTATACTCACTTGCGGCAAACCATTGGCGATATCAACTTCGACAGATATTCCTCGTCCTTCTACACCGTAGACGCTGGAGCTTTGAATCATAGTAAACACAACAAAAGCACCTCCCATAGGCAATATTAAATAGCCTGCAACGGGGGTGCTTCCCTACATTAGCGATTATTTTTTATACTTGTCTGCTTTCAAATTATATTTATACTACCGTCATCGAAGCGAAGTGTCAATGATTCCAGGTTGTGCGATTAAATCCAGAACATTGGGTGATACTACTTGGGCGCGGTCCGGTTTAATCTCATTTTGAGATGATATCCATATCAAAAAAGCGTGCGCTTTCAATGAAGAAAAATGCTACAATGATAAAGGTTTGTGTACATAGGACAGATCTCTAGTCTGTGAAATGGAGGATTTCAACAATGAATATCCATGAGTATCAAGGCAAAGCAGTGTTAAAACAATACGGGGTAGTCGTACCTGAGGGTAAGGTAGCTTTCTCCGTGGATGAAGCTGTTGCGGCAGCTGAAGGATTGGGAACTCCGGTCGTCGTCGTGAAGGCGCAAATTCACGCAGGGGGTCGCGGTAAAGCTGGCGGCGTTAAAGTCGCGAAAAACCTGGACGAGGTTCGCGCTTACGCCAGCGAAATTCTGGGCAAGGTGCTTGTAACGCATCAAACTGGCCCTGAAGGCAAAGAAGTAAAACGCCTTCTGATCGAGCAAGGCTGCGATATCAAGAAGGAATATTATATCGGCGTAGTTCTTGACCGCGGCACTGGCCGTGTTACTATGATGGCTTCAGAAGAGGGCGGCACAGAGATTGAAGAGGTCGCTGAGCATTCCCCTGAGAAAATTTTCAAAGAAGTAATTGATCCGGCTGTTGGCATGCAAGCTTTCCAAGCTCGCAAACTGGCATACGCAATCAACATCCCTACGGAGCTTGTTAACAAAGCAGTTAAATTTATGCTTGCATTGTACCAAGCTTTTGTTGAAAAAGATTGCTCGATCGCTGAAATCAATCCACTCGTTGTAACAGGCGATGGCAATGTTATGGCGCTTGACGCAAAGCTGAACTTCGATTCCAACGCTCTATATCGTCATAAAGACATCATCGAGCTGCGCGATCTCGAAGAAGAAGATGCAAAAGAAATTGAAGCATCCAAATACGACCTGAGCTACATCGCACTTGATGGCAACATCGGTTGTATGGTTAACGGCGCTGGTCTTGCGATGGCTACGATGGACATCATCAAGTATTACGGCGGCGACCCTGCCAACTTCCTTGACGTTGGGGGCGGTGCTACCAAAGAGAAAGTAACAGAAGCTTTCAAAATCATCTTGTCTGACGAGAAGGTTAAAGGCATCTTCGTTAATATCTTCGGTGGTATCATGAGATGTGACGTTATTGCAGAGGGTGTAATCGCAGCTGCAAGAGAGCTTGGTCTTGATCGTCCGCTTGTTGTACGTCTTGAAGGTACAAACGTTGAGCTTGGCAAGAAACTGTTGAATGAATCCGGCCTGAACATCGTGGCTGCTGATTCCATGTCCGACGGTGCTCAAAAGATCGTTGCTCTTGTGAAATAATGCTGCCAATGCGCAGTTGACAATAAGTTATTGTTTGATAGAGCCATAACAATGGGTCTGTTGAACCAACCTCGATAAGCAGTTGAATTCAATCAGGGGATGTGAGTTAAGTTGAGTATTTTGGTCAATAAAGATACAAAAGTCATCACACAAGGCATCACGGGCAAGACGGGCATGTTCCACGCGAAAGGAGCGCTCGACTACGGCACGCAGATGGTTGGCGGCGTAACACCTGGCAAAGGTGGCACGACGGTTGATATCACGCTGGAGAACGGCTCCGTTGCTACGCTTCCAGTATTCAATACTGTTGTTGAAGCCAAACAAGCAACTGGTGCTACAGCATCCGTTATTTATGTGCCGCCAGCATTCGCGGCAGATTCCATAATGGAAGCAGTCGATGCGGAGATGGATCTTGTTATCTGTATCACAGAAGGTATTCCTGTTCTGGACATGGTTAACGTGAAACGTTACCTGGAAGGCAGCAAGACGGTACTGATCGGACCGAACTGCCCAGGTGTTATCACGCCAGGAGAGTGCAAAATCGGTATCATGCCTGGTTACATCCATACTGTAGGTCACGTAGGTGTCGTATCTCGCTCCGGAACGTTGACTTACGAGGCTGTTCACCAGCTGACGACTCGCGGAATTGGTCAATCGTCCGCAGTTGGTATCGGCGGCGACCCTGTTAAGGGCTCCGAGTTCATCGACATCTTGAGCCGCTTCAACGACGATCCAGACACGTATGCGGTAATTATGATCGGCGAGATCGGCGGTACTGCAGAAGAAGAAGCAGCAGAGTGGATCAAAGCGAACATGACGAAACCGGTTGTTGGTTTCATCGGCGGCGCTACCGCTCCTGAAGGCAAACGTATGGGACATGCTGGCGCTATTATTTCCGGTGGCAAAGGTACTGCAGCTGAGAAGATCGCAACGCTTGAAGCTTGCGGTATCAAAGTTGCTCCAACACCGTCTGACATGGGCTCCACGCTTGTTAGCGTACTGGAAGAGCAAGGTCTTCTTGAGAAATGTATTACGCGTAAGTAATATCATAAGATCACAATTAAGGTAAGCAACCTTTCTACCCAATATGGGTCAGAGAGGTTGCTTTTTTTGTTGGCCTAGAATCTGCGAATCGGCGATAAAATAGGGGCGACTTGCATTCTTCCTCCATGTAACGCAAAATAGATAAGAATGCAAACCCGCCCTGAATATGAGAGGGATGGGTTAATGGACGACAATAGAAATGAAATCCGGAAATTAATCATGATGTTATATAACGTTCCGGGAATTGGATGGCACACGATTGACAAGGCCATTAAGCATCGGCTGTGGACCATGGATGTTAGAACTGTGGAAGCTTGGATATCAATAGGCTTTCGCCTTGAGCAAGCACAGAAGTTTGTAAATGCCTTAGCACGCGAGAATAGTAGAGAATCTGTCATTACAAGTAACGACGAAGCTATTACTGCATTAACTCCGTGTGACGACGAATTCCCTGTGAACCTTCAACAGATTGCACAGCCGCCTTGGGTGTTGTATGCTAAGGGTCGTTTGGAATTACTGAATCGTCCAATTGTAGCGATCGTCGGGACACGTTTGCCTACAGCATATGGTCGAGAGATAGCTGGCAAATTAGCTCAGGAGCTCTCAGATGCCGGTGTAACCATTGTGAGTGGGCTAGCTAGAGGGATAGACAGCAAAGCACACGAAGCAGCTCTAAACGGCGCTGGAGGTACGATAGCCGTATTGCCTACACCAATCGACACCTGTTATCCTCCGCAAAATCTCTCATTGTATCGCAGTTTGCATCAGAGAGGACTTGTGATATCAGAAACGCCGATTGGCACTAAACTTCATCCCGGACAGTTTCATCAGCGTAATCGAATCATTGCCGGATTAGCTTGCGCAACAATCGTCATTGAGGGCGCAGAGAAAAGCGGCTCCATGATAACCGCCAAGTTCGCACTCGAGAGCAATCGCGAATTGTTTGCAGTGCCTGGTCCGATTACTTCTCCCAAGAGCGAGGGACCGCATGCGCTTATCCGTGATGAGAAGGCTCGCATTATAACCAAAATAGATGATCTATTCCATCAAATATTGTGGCTGAGAGAGTCAGCAAATCGATGGAGTAATTCCGCTGCCGGACGTGCAGGTAAGACGGTTCAAGGGGCAGAAATGTTAAAGCCGGAAGAAGAAAAACTGCTCCGCTTGATACGGGATCGATCGATGTCGATCGATGAACTGCATGAACGCTCAGGTATTCCGTTTGGACATTTGAACGCACATCTGCTAAATTTATGTATAAAACGGAAAATTGGGCTTCAGCCTGGTTCCATATATATGATATTGTAACTTGTCGCATAGAGAGGAGGCACCTCGCATGGCCGATTCATTAGTTATTGTAGAATCACCCGCCAAAGCCAAGACGATCGGCAAATATTTGGGCAGCAAGTTTATTGTGAAAGCCTCCATGGGTCATATCCGCGATTTGCCTAAGAGCCAGATTGGCGTTGAAGTCGAAAACGATTTTAATCCCAAATATATTACGATTCGCGGCAAAGGCAGCGTGCTTAAAGAATTGAAGGATGCCAGCAAAAAAGTGAAACATGTTTATCTGGCAGCTGACCCGGATCGCGAAGGTGAAGCAATAGCTTGGCATCTGGCTCATTATTTGGAATTAAATGAAGGGGACACCTGCAGGGTTGTCTTTAATGAAATTACGAAACAAGCGGTAAAGGATGCATTCAAGCATCCTCGCAAAATCAATATGGATCTCGTTAATGCGCAGCAGGCACGCCGGATTCTTGATCGTCTAGTCGGCTACAAGATCAGTCCGCTTCTCTGGAAGAAAGTGAAGAAGGGCTTGTCCGCCGGACGTGTACAATCGGTTGCAGTTAAACTCATTATTGATCGCGACAATGAGATTGACGCATTTGTGCCTGAAGAATATTGGTCGATTACGGCAAAGCTGAAACAAAAGGGCGTTGCGCTGGAAGCCAAATATTATTCGATCCGCGGAGAGAAACGTGAGCTCGGCAAGGAAGCGGACGTAAACGAAGTACTCGCTGCAATGAATGGCGAATCCTTTGTCGTACAAGAAGTGAAAGAGAAGGAACGTCTGCGTAATCCTGCGCCACCGTTCATTACGAGTTCGCTTCAGCAGGAAGCTGCACGTAAAATCGGCTTTAGAGCATCTAAGACGATGTCTGTTGCTCAACAACTGTATGAAGGCGTCGAGCTAGGCAAAGAAGGTACAGTTGGTCTAATCACTTATATGAGAACGGATTCGACCCGGATCTCTCCTGTCGCGCAAGAAGAAGCGAAGACGTATATATCGGATAAGTATGGTTCGGATTATGTGCCTGAGCAGCCTCGCGTATATACGAAGAAAAACAGCAATGCACAAGATGCGCACGAAGCAATTCGCCCAACATCGATTTATCGCGATCCGGAGTCTGTGAAAGCATTCCTGTCCCGTGATCAATTGCGACTCTACAAGCTCGTCTGGGAACGATTCGCTTCTAGCCAAATGTCCTCGGCCGTACTTGACACGATGACGGTAGATCTAGGAGCGGGAGAGACCGTGTTCCGCGCTTCAGGCTCCAAGATTAAGTTCCCAGGCTTCATGAAGGTCTATGTCGAAGGAAATGACGATGGTACGGAAGAAGAACATAAGTTCCTACCGCCTCTCGTTGCTGGAGACAAGGTCGAAACGGATTCGGTAGAGCCGAAGCAGCACTTTACTCAACCACCGCCACGCTACTCGGAGGCGCGTCTCGTCAAGACGCTCGAGGAGCTCGGAATTGGACGGCCAAGTACATATGCGCCTACGCTTGAGACGATTCAGAAGCGCGGATATGTCGCCATGGAAGAGAAAAAGTTTATGCCAACCGAGCTTGGTGAGCTGGTCATTCAGTTAATGGAAGAGTTTTTCCCGGAAATTCTTGATGCTGAGTTCACAGCAAATATGGAAGGAAATCTCGACCATGTGGAAGACGGTAATGAAGATTGGGTAAAGGTACTCGCGAAATTCTACGAATCGTTCGAGAAACGGTTGGAAGTCGCTGAAGAAGAAATGAAGGAAATCGAAATTCAGGATGAGGTTTCCGACGAGATATGTGAGAAGTGCGGCAAACATTTAGTCTACAAAATGGGACGCTTTGGAAAGTTTCTTGCTTGCTCTGGATTCCCTGATTGCCGCAATACCAAACCCATCGTCAAAGATATTGGCGTCGCATGTCCGAAATGTGCTGAAGGAAAAATCATCGAAAGACGCAGCAAAAAAGGCCGAATTTTCTATGGCTGCGATCAATATCCGGGCTGCGATTACGTCTCATGGGATAAACCAACGGGCAAACCGTGCCCAAGCTGCGATGCCATGTTAGTTGAGAAACGTAGCAAAGCAGGCGTGAAGCTGAACTGCCCGGCTTGCAGTTACTCCGAAGAAGCGCCGGAAGATGATCAGGATGATCAAGATTAATCAGGTCATGCAATTTGTAATGGAATAGGCTAGCCCAGATTCATAACTCGAATTCAAACACGCTGTGCCGCCAACAACGGCGCAGCTGTTTTCACCTTGGCCAAATTGTGCCAATAAACGTCAGAAATTTCTAATAGTTTCTTCGAAAGGATTGAATCATTGATGTCACAGAGAGTTACCGTGATCGGAGCAGGTCTTGCGGGAAGTGAAGCTGCTTGGCAGATCGCGTCCCAAGGCGTGCCGGTTACATTATACGAGATGCGTCCAGTCAGGCAGACGCCTGCCCATCATACGAATCAATTTGCAGAGCTAGTATGCAGCAACAGCCTTCGCGCTAACGGGTTAGCTAACGCGGTAGGCGTACTTAAAGAAGAAATGCGTCGTTTGAACTCACTGATTCTTAGCAGCGCAGACCGGCATGCCGTGCCCGCAGGCGGAGCGCTTGCCGTCGACCGCGACGGATTCTCTGGCGAGGTGACTAGCAAGCTTCGCGAGCATCCGTTGATAGAAGTATTAAACGAAGAAGTGACTCAAATTCCGACAGATGGCATTACCGTCATTGCTACTGGTCCATTGACCGCTCCGGATCTATCCAAACAAATTCAAGGACTGCTCGGCGAAGAATATTTTTATTTCTATGATGCGGCGGCGCCTATCATCGAAAAAGATTCAATCGACATGTCCAAAGTTTATTTGGCTTCTAGATATGACAAGGGTGAAGCTGCGTATCTAAATTGCCCGATGACGGTAGAAGAGTTTGACGTTTTCTATGAAGCCCTTATCCAAGCGGAAACGGCTGAACTTAAAGAGTTTGAAAAGGAAATTTATTTTGAAGGCTGTATGCCGATCGAAGTGATGATGAAACGCGGCAAACAAACGGCGTTGTTCGGTCCAATGAAACCAGTCGGCCTCATGAACCCGCATACGGGCAAGTTGCCTCATGCTGTTATTCAGCTGCGCCAGGATAATGCTGCTGGCACGCTGTACAATATGGTCGGCTTCCAGACCCATCTGAAGTGGGGAGAGCAGAAACGGGTATTCCAACTCATTCCTGGACTAGAGAATGCCGAATTCGTCCGCTTTGGCGTCATGCACCGCAACACGTTTATCAATTCACCAAAGCTGCTTAAATCAACGTACCAAACGCAAACGCGTGAATCGTTATTCTTCGCGGGTCAGATGACCGGCGTTGAGGGATATGTCGAATCGGCAGCGTCTGGTCTGATTGCAGGTTTGAACGCTGGTCGTCTAGCGCGGGGCCTTGAGCCGCTTGTGCTGCCGGAGCAGACGACCCTTGGCAGTATGGCGCAATATATAACAACAGCTGATTTCAAGCATTTCCAACCGATGAACGCCAATTTTGGACTGTTTCCACCGCTCGAGACACGTATCCGGAACAAGAAGGATAAGAACGAAGCGATCGCGAACAGGGCGCTTGAGACTCTGGAATCGTTTAAAGAGCAACATTTGACGCATCTGGCCGTACAATAGTTGATGTCTTTGTGTTATTAGCGTTTTCTAAGCAGTAATTCGTGCTGTATGGCGTTCTATCATCATAGAGTAGAACATGCGGACTTTTATGGTTTGACGTCTTTTGGACACATGAACTAGGTCTATCGGCCCAGTGAATCGATTGAATATCATGGATGGAGGCGGAAAGATGGAAATGAAATTTCATGCCACCACGATTTGTGCAATTCGCCATAACGGGAAAGGCGCAATCGCTGGCGATGGCCAGGTCACATTCGGTAACAGCATGGTCATGAAAAATACGGCGAAAAAAGTTAGACGATTGTATCGAGGCCAGGTTGTAGCAGGTTTTGCTGGATCTGTGGCTGATGCGATAACGTTATTCGAGAAGTTTGAGGCGAAGCTGGAGGAGCACCATGGCAATTTGCAGCGTGCTGCTGTCGAACTGGCGAAGGACTGGAGATCGGATCGCGTGTTGCGTAAGCTTGAGGCAATGATGTTAGTGATGGATAAATCCGGTATGCTGCTTATTTCAGGAAACGGTGAGATCATTGAACCGGATGATGAAATATTGGCGATCGGCTCAGGCGGCACGTTCGCTTTGTCGGCGGCTAGGGCTCTCAAACGTCATGCAACAGGTCTGGAAGCCAAAGAAATGGCGAGATCGGCGCTCGAAGTTGCTGCCGAAATCTGCGTTTACACAAATCATAATATTATCGTGGAAGAAATCGGTTAGACCATTTGCGGGAGGCGATATTGGATGGGGAATGATGTGTTGACGCCGCGCCAGATCGTGGCTGAGCTGGATAAGTATATCGTCGGTCAAAAAGATGCGAAACGTTCGGTTGCGGTTGCGCTGCGCAACCGTTATCGTCGAAGCAGATTGGATGAGGCGCTCAGAGACGAGATCGTGCCTAAAAACATTTTAATGATCGGACCTACAGGTGTAGGCAAAACGGAGATTGCCAGACGTCTCGCCAAACTAGTGAAAGCTCCATTCGTCAAGCTGGAAGCGACAAAATTTACTGAAGTCGGTTATGTTGGTCGCGATGTGGAATCCATGGTGCGAGATC
The DNA here is from genome assembly GCF_054483835.1 of Paenibacillus sp. strain BS8-2. NCBI lineage: Bacteria > Bacillati > Bacillota > Bacilli > Caryophanales > Paenibacillaceae > Paenibacillus > Paenibacillus sp. strain BS8-2. The sequence goes on along the minus strand of NZ_CM137010.1, from coordinate 4,869,721 downwards.
TTGTAGAAACGGCGATTCGGATGGTCAAATCCGAAAAAACGGATCAGGTCCGGGAAAAAGCAGAGAAGCAGGCTAACGAACGCATTGTGTTGCTTCTCGCTCCTAGTGCCGTCAAAGCCAAAACTTCCAAAAATCCGTTTGAGATGTTATTCGGCGGGAATCAGGAAGAAAAGGAAGAAGAGAAGGATACCGAGCAGGATGGCGCTTTGCAGCTTAAACGGTCACAGATCAAGGAGCAGCTGGCAGCAGGTAAGCTCGAGAACGAAATCATCGAAATCGAGGTCGAGGATACGACTCCGAATATGATGGATATGTTGTCTAACGGTCAAGGTCCTGAAGGTATGGGGATGAATATGTCCGAGTTGTTCGGTCAGCTCATGCCGAAGAAACCTAAGAAACGCAAACTCCCTGTGAAGGAAGCCAGGAAGGTGCTTATCCAGGAAGAAGCGAACAAATTAATCGACATGGACGATGTCGTGACCGAATCCGTAGTGCGAGCGGAGCAAAGCGGCATTATCTTTATCGACGAAATTGATAAAATTGCAAGTCCGTCCAGAGGATCAGGCCCAGACGTATCTCGTGAAGGGGTTCAGCGAGACATCTTGCCAATCGTGGAAGGCTCGACGGTAATGACCAAATATGGACCGGTAAAAACGGATTATATATTGTTTATCGCAGCTGGCGCGTTCCATATTGCGAAGCCGTCGGATCTGATACCAGAGCTCCAGGGGCGTTTCCCGATCAGAGTAGAATTGACATCGCTCAGCTTAGACGACTTCATAAGTATTCTAACAGAGCCCAAAAACGCGTTAACGAAACAATATACAGCGCTGTTGCAGACCGAGGGAATCGAAATCGAATTTTCGCCAGAGGCTATCCGTGAGCTCGCTTCGATTGCAGCGGATGTAAACCGAAATATGGAGAATATCGGTGCGCGAAGGCTGCACACGATTCTTGAAAAGCTCTTAGAGGATTTAAGCTTCGAAGCGCCTGAATTATCGCTGGAGAAAATGGTAATCACGCCAGAATATGTGCGAGAAAAGCTTGGCAGCATCGCCAAAGATCGAGATTTAAGTCAATACATCTTGTAGTTGTTACAGTTCCGGGAGGCACATTAGAAATGAGTTTATTGAACAAAACGAGAACGCTTAACCGGCTGCTCCAACGAGCGGCCGGCAAGGCACTTAGCTTTAGAGAAATGGCTGAGGTGTTATGCTCGACGATTCAGAGTAACGTCTTTGTCGTCAGTCGTAAAGGTAAAGTATTGGGCTGCGCCGCAGTCGATATCTATGATCACGATTATATCCGTTCTTTATCGGGGGACGAGCTTAGATTCTCACAGGAATCTAATCATCGATTCCTTGGTACATCGGAGTCTTTGACTAATGTTGAACTCGATTCGGGCATTATGGAAACGTTCACCAAACTCGGGATTCATGAAGTTATGACCGTAGTCCCGATAACTGGGGGCGGTGACCGGCTGGGAACACTGATCCTGACAAGAGCATCTGGGGCCTTTAACGATGATGATCTCGTATTGGCAGAGTACGGCTCAACAATCGTTGGTATGGAAATTTTACGTGAACGCGCCGACGAGATTGAACAAGAGGTGAGAAGCCGCGCAGTTGTTTCCGTCGCGGTCGGATCCTTGTCATTCAGCGAATTAGAGGCGGTTGAGCATATTTTCGAGGAGCTGGATGGCAAAGAAGGATTGCTCGTAGCTTCCAAGATTGCGGATCGAGTGGGTATTACTAGATCTGTAATCGTCAATGCATTGCGTAAACTGGAGAGCGCAGGAGTTATCGAAACTAGGTCGCTTGGAATGAAAGGGACTTACATTCGAATACTCAATCACCAGCTTTTGCAAGAATTGAAAAAGATAAAATCGTAGTCCTAGTTCAATACGTACAAGTAAGTCCTATCTTTTTCAAAAGATAGGGCTTTTTTCTTATTGTAATATTTTAGGGAATTGAAGAAGATATTCCTGTCAGCAAAAAACGACAGAACCGTCTCATTTTTTTAATAATTATTTGTCGAACGAAGAAGGAATGAGAGTTAATCTGTTGAATATTTAAACTAAGATTTTCAAAGCGAAAGTGGTGAAACGTAAAGTGAAATTGTTGAATGGCGCAGCGTTTGGGCGCATGGAAGCGGCTCTATACGCGGCTGAATCCAGGCAACGAGTTATTTCGAACAATATCGCAAATGCAGAAACGCCGTACTTCAAACGCTCGGAAGTTTTATTCGAGGAGCTGCTCGAGCAATCGATGGACACGAGTCGTCTTTCGGGTAAAACGACAGATGTTAGGCATATCCCAATCGGAGCCAATTCTACCAAACTACCTGTGCCTCAAGTCTTAACCGATGATTCGACATCGATGGGCAACAATCAGAATAACGTCGACGTCGATCGTGAGATGTCTCTACTCGCCAAGAATCAGCTTAGCTATAACTTTTATATTCAACAGATCAACCATGATTTAAAGATGATGAGAACTGGCATAGACGGGAGGGCGTAGCTTAAGTGAAACTATCGAATGGATTTGATATCAGTGCGTCGGCTCTCACCGCTCAGCGAATGCGGATGGATGTCATTTCCTCCAACATTGCCAATGCAGAGACGACCCGGGGAAGTTATGTGAACGGGAAGTTCGAGCCATATAAACGGAAATTGGTAGTCCTCGAGCCCAACCAGCAGTCATTCTCGTCAATGCTCTCTCAGCAAATGGGGGGCAAGGAGAAAGTCTCAGGTGTGCGAGTCAGCAGAATTGAGGAAGACCAAACGCCTAATAAGCTGGTCTATAATCCTTCACATCCTGATGCAGATGAGAACGGATATGTACATATGCCTAACGTTGATGTAGCTAAAGAAATGGTCGATATGATCGCAGCCTCGCGAGCGTATGAGGCAAACGTAACAGCGATTAATGCGACTAAAGCCATGTTTGTAAAAGCGCTCGAAATCGGAAGAGGCTAAGTAGACTACTAATACGGAGTGTGAAAAATGATACAAACGATGCAGTTAGGGACGATTGCCCCGACACAATCGCTGGTTAAGCCGGTAACACAAGCGACTCCAGCGGAGCTTACACAATCCTTTGGGCAATACCTGCAGACAGCGATAGAAAGTGTAGGTAATCAGGAGAAGAAGGTACATGCACTAAACGATCAATATTTGCTAGGCAAAGTGGACGTCACACAAGTGCTGATTGCATCGGAACAAGCGCAACTTAGTCTGCAATTAACCTCGCAGGTCCGCAATAAAGTGGTGGAAGCGTACCAGGAAATGATGCGGATGCAACTTTAATTCTGCAGTTATGATCAGCATAGTATTGGGTGAGGTGACAATGTGAACGAGAGAATCGCCCACTATCGCGAAAGGCTCAAGCAGTTCTGGGGCCAGATGGGCAAAAAACAAAAAATATGGTTGGGGGCATCGATTAGTGGATTGTTGTTGGCGGTCATCCTGTTAACCATCGTGTTCACCAGGACGGAGTACGAGCTTGCGTTCAAAAATATGGACGCTACGGACGCCGCGGCCGTTATGACTTACCTTGACGGAAATGGCATCCCGTATGAGCTCAGCAGCAATGGCACTAGCATATCGGTACCAAGCACGGTTGCATCTAGAGTAAAAGTAGATGTAGGATCGCAAGGCTTGGTGCAGAACGGATCGATTGGATTCGAAGTATTCAGCAATAGCGCTTCACAATTTGGCAAAACACAAAACGAGTTCGATGTAATTTACCAAACAGCACTCAATGGTGAGGTTCAGAAACTCCTTAACGGACTTCAAGGAGTGGAAAGCACAAAGGTTCTCATTAACCGACCAGAGAAAAGTGTGTTTCTGACACCGGAGAACGAACCGCAGGCAACAGCAGCGATCGTAATGAATTTCACGACCGGATATCGCCCTTCGCAGAAAGAAATTGACGGTTATTATAATCTGGTCAAAGCGACTGTGACGGATCTTGCTATCGAGAACATTACCATCTCAGGTCCACAAGGCGAGTTAGTATCCTCTGCAGTTGGCGGTGCAGGAGCTGGGAGTTCGGACGCAGTCGAGATGCAATTCCAGATTCAAAGCAAATACGAAACAAGCTTGAAAAACGAAATTCAACAATTTCTTGGACGGATCGTTGGACCAGAGAATCTGGTGGTAAGCGTCGCAAGCTCAATGAACTTCGACAAACGCAGAACCGAAGAAAATCTCGTTCGTCCTCTAACTGACAACGACAATAACGGAATTAAGGTAAGCGAAGAGTCGAATAGTTCATCCTCGACAGGATCATCTACTCCGGCAGGTGGGGTAGCGGGTACGGGTGAAACCGATATTCCCGGCTACGAGGCAAGTTCGCAAGGTCAAAATACCTCGGAATCCAATTCTCAAGTTACGAATTACGATTACGACCGTATCAAAAACAATATTGAATCTGGGCCATACGTCCTGGAGGACCTATCAATCAGCATTGGTATTGAAGAGGCTCAATTAAGCGATGAGAATGCTAGAACTGACATCATGAATTACCTGACTACTGTTGTAAGAGGTCAGCTGGCTGGTTCGGGACAGGATGTTAATGATGACGCATTGGTCAGCAAAAAAGTTTCGTTAATATCCAGAACTTTTGCAGCAAGCAGCTCGCAGACTTCGGGAAGCGGATTGTCGACAGGCTGGGCAGTTGGACTCGGTGTTGCAGCACTAGCACTGATTGGCGGACTCGTGTTCATGTTGAATCGCAGAAGAAAACAAGCGGCGATCGAAGAAGTTGAAATGGTTCCTTCTAATTCTTCTAATTCCAGAGTTGAATATCCGACGCTCGATCTGGAGAGTGTCAATAATGACAGCCAAGCTCGCAAAAATCTTGAAACACTCGCCAAACGCAAGCCTGACGAATTCGTCAACCTCCTTCGCACATGGCTTGTGGATGAATAGAGGTGCCAACAATGTCCAAGAACATGATGCAGGGCTTGACCGGTCGTCAGAAAGCAGCGATTTTGCTCATTACGCTCGGTCCGGAAGTGTCGGCGCAAATATTCAAGCATTTACGGGATGAGGAAATCGAACAACTAACGCTCGAAATTGCGAATGTCCGTAAGGTAGACAGCACTGATCGTGAAAACATTTTAAGTGAGTTCCACCAGATCTGCCTTGCTCAAGAGTATATCTCTCAGGGCGGCATTAGTTACGCGAAAGAGATATTGGAGAAGGCGCTTGGCGAATCGAAAGCACTGGAAGTAATCAACCGATTGACGGCAACACTTCAAGTGAGACCTTTTGATTTTGCGAGAAAAGCAGAGCCGGCTCAAATTCTCAACTTTATACAGAACGAAAATTCGCAAACTATCGCACTCGTATTATCTTACCTACAATCTGAACAATCGTCCCAAATTCTATCCTCGCTGCCGCAAGATAAACAAGCGGATGTGGCTCGTAGAATCGCATTGATGGACAGTACTTCACCGGAAGTCATCTCTCAAGTTGAACGAGTATTGGAACAGAAGCTAAGCGCGACGGTTACACAGGATTATACAAATGCTGGCGGCATCGACTCGATCGTTCAGATTCTGAACGGCGTAGATCGCGGAACGGAACGGACCATTCTCGATGCACTCGAGATACAGGATCCGGAGCTGGCCGAAGAAATCAAGAAACGGATGTTCGTATTCGAAGATATTGTCAACATCGACAATCGTTCTATCCAACGTATTATTCGCGATATCGAGAATTCCGATCTACAGCTTGCGCTCAAAGTGGCTAGCGAAGAAGTTCGTGAAGCAATTTTCCGCAACATGTCCAAGCGGATGGCCGAGTCGTTCAAGGAAGAAATGGAATTCATGGGGCCTGTCCGGCTGCGTGATGTTGAGGAAGCCCAGACTCGAATCGTCGCTACGATTCGCAGGTTAGAAGAGTCGGGTGAAATTATTATCGCGCGCGGCGGAGGAGATGATATCATTGTCTAATTTGATAAAATCCTCCAGTGTTATTCCGGTAGAACAGCTTAAGACCTTGCAATGGCATAATCCATATGCGGCAGCCGCAATGGAACAACAAACGTTAGAAGCTCCGGAAGAACCACAGCCAGATCAAGAAACGATAGCGCTGCGCGATCAAATATTGTCTGATGCTGAATCGTTTGCACAGGAGCGCCTTCAGGAAACATCCCAGGAATGTGAACGCATGCTGGCTGAAGCAGAACAACAAATCGATGTCTGGTGGCTGCAGAAACGCACCGAAGACGAATTGGCATTCGAATCCTCCCGCAAGGAAGGGTACGAGCACGGTTACACGCAAGGATCTACTGATGCTCAGGAGCATTTGCAATCCAGCTGGGAGCTCAAGATTTCCGAAGCAGCGAATGCGCTTAAAGGCGCTTATGCAATGAGAGAACAAATCATTCAGGAAGCAGAACCTTTTCTCGTAGAGCTAAGTGTTGCTATTGCCGAGAAAATCATAGGCAAGCAGTTGTCAACTTCACCGGATATGGCGATCGAGTTGATCAAAAAGTCGCTATCTCGCAGAAGAGAGCAAGGCGTCATCACATTATGCGTCTCACCAGCGCAATTAGCCTTTGTGCAAGCTGCGAGAGAAGAGTTGCATGCCGCGATCGATTCGCAGGCGGAGCTGCAAATATTGCCGGATTCGAGCGTGAAGGATAGCGGTTGTGTGATTCGCTCAGCCTACGGCAGCATTGATGCGAGAATCGATACTCAGCTATCCGAGATCAAACGTGAGTTAATCCAGCTTGCTCATCAAAGTAGTGAAGAGCGAGGTGTGGACGATGATCGGGAATAAGCCGATGGACGTTCAAAAGTATCTGGACCATCTGAGACCGATTGATCCCGTGAGGGTTAACGGCAAGGTCACCCAAGTCATCGGACTAACGGTGGAATCGGAAGGACCGGATGCCAGCATTGGCGATCTCTGCTATATTTACCCTTCGAAGTCTGCCAAGCCATTGAAAGCAGAAGTAGTAGGCTTCAGAGATAACAAAGTCATTCTAATGCCGCTTGGTGATCTGCATGCGATTAGTCCTGGCTGTGACGTAGTTGGAACGGGCAAACCGCTTACTGTACAAGTAGGTTCTGAACTGCTTGGCAAGGTGCTTGACGGTTTAGGGAATCCGCTGGACGGCAGCTCGCTACCTAGTCGGATGCAACATTATTCTACGCATAACGAACCTAGTAATCCGCTTAGTCGCCCTAGAGTAACGAAACCCTTGAGTATCGGCGTAAGAGCTATTGATGGACTGCTTACAGTCGGTCAAGGTCAGCGCGTAGGCATTTTCGCAGGTTCAGGTGTTGGCAAGAGTACATTGCTTGGTATGATAGCTCGTAACACATCGGCGGACGTCAACGTCATTGCGCTTATCGGCGAACGTGGCAGAGAAGTGCTGGAATTCATCGAAAAGGATCTTGGTCCTGAAGGTCTTGCCAGATCTGTTGTCATTGTTGCCACTTCCGATCAGCCTGCATTAATCAGGATGAAGGGGGCGCTAATAGCGACTACGATTGCCGAATATTTCCGAGATCGTGGGCTTAACGTGATGTTGATGATGGATTCAGTCACTCGTTACGCCATGGCACTCCGAGAGGTTGGACTCGCGATTGGTGAACCGCCGGCTACTAGAGGATATACCCCGTCCGTATTTGCTGCTTTGCCAAAGCTTTTGGAACGTGCAGGCACTGGTCCCACAGGCTCCATTACAGCGTTCTACACCGTCCTTGTTGATGGTGACGACATGAACGAACCGATTGCAGATGCGGTCAGGGGCATATTGGATGGACATATCGTCCTCAGCCGCCATTTGGCCCACAAAGGTCATTTCCCTGCTATCGATGTGTTAGCCTCCGTCAGTCGTGTTATGAAAGAAATCGTAACCGAGCAGCAGCAAGATGCGGCTAATGAATTAAAGAGATTGCTTTCTATTTATAGAGATTCGGAGGATCTTATAAATATTGGGGCGTATCAAGTCGGATCGAACAAAGAAATTGATAAAGCGATTGAAGTGATCGAAACGATTCATGCGTTTGCGAAGCAAAAGACGACCGAGAAGGTGACGCTGAGCGAGTCACAAGAGCGGCTGATTGAGCATTTTGACAGGAGTTGAGTGATAAGGTGGCAGCGTTCCAATACTCATTTCAAAAGGTTGTAGATCTAAAGGGCAGTCAGAAGTTGCAGGCGGAATGGCAGCTTTCGGACGCATTGTCCGCGTTGTCGGTGCAGGAGATGTCCCTTCGTGAGCTATTGCTAGCCAAAGAAGAGTGGGAGCAGAAGCTGCAAGAAGCTTCGCTGCAAGCCATCCCGTTATCCGAGGTCGTCATGATTGGTCAGTACATTGATCATCTGCAATCGTGCATTGAGAAAAAACGTTTGGATGTGCTGAAAGCCGAGCGAGTGGTGGAACAGAACAGATCCAAGCTAGCGGACAAGGTTAAGGACGAAAAGGTTTGGCTGAAAGCCAAAGATCATGCTTGGGATAAATTCCGACATGCCCTTCAGATTAAAGAACAGAATGAGCTGGATGAAATGGCCACCGTACGCTTTATGATATCGACACCATAAAGTGGATTTGATCAACGTACTGCAAGAATGCTCATTGCTACTGGCAACGGAGCTTGCTACGCCGGCAGAGGAGTGAATGAAATTGGCGGAGACGGGTGTAGAGAAACAAAATTATAATGCGTTCGAACGATTCATGTTTTTGATGATTCCGATCCTGTTCGTAATTGTGCTGCTCGGTGTGTTATATGCGATGTTCGATATGGAATTTCGTAATAAGGCATTGGAAGTAGGCAATTCGATACCGGTTTTAAAGGAAGTGCTGCCCGAACCTAAAGTTTCCGGAAGCATGATGGATGACGAATCTATCCGCAACATCAAGATGACGGAAAAGATTGAAGAGTTGGAAGCTGAGCTTTCTACCTTGAAAACTGAACTGGCAGCGGCAACTGAGACAACTGCTGCACAAGAGCAGACTGTAAAGGGACTTGAGGACGAGAATGCGCAACTGAAGCAATTGACGGAGTCAGAATTGCTGGAATCTGAGCAATATACGGCAAAGATCGAAGAGTTGTCCAGCATGTTCGCCAAAATGACGCCAAGTAAAGCTGCGCCAATCGTTCAAAATATGAACATTGACGAAATCGTACTGTTGTTTGCCTCCATGCGCTCGGATGACCGCGTGAAAATCATGGAGAAAATGGATCCAAAGATCGCAGCAGAAGCAACGATGAAACTGAAGGATAACGTCAGCGTAAAGGATCTGCAAATCGCTGCGCTGCAAACGAGATTAAATGAGTCGGCCGGATCCGACGAAACACCAGTATCCGCAACGCTTAATCAGGAGCAGCTAAGCGCCACATTTGAAACGATGGATGCCAAGAGCGCAGGCGAAATGCTGCTTAAGATGAAGGACATCAGCCCAAGCAAAGTCATTCGAATATTGAATTCCGTTAGCAACACGGCAAGATCGGGAATTCTTACCGAGATGTCAGGGATTGACGAGGCGGCTACGGCAACGATCGTGACGAAGTTAATGGCCGGTTCCTGATCGGCTTCAAGAAGTATAGTTGAGAAGTCGAACGAATCCATTAAGAAAGGAGGTGAATAGACAATGGAAATGATGATACCAGGAATGGCGACTACTTCCGTGCAGACGCCTGTCGCTAATGTACAAGCAGGAGCAAAGGGTCAGGCAGCTTTTCAGCAAACGTTAGTTCAACAGATTGCTGGAGAAACAAGCACAGAGTCATCTTCCACTCAAACGGGAACTGTTGCAATGGTCGCTGGTAAACCAGGTGTTCAAGCAATTAATGAGACCTCCGCACTTGCTCCTTCACTGGAAGAACTAATGGCTACTATCGATGGTTTAATCGATCAGCTTGATGGAACAAGCGAAGAAGCAGAGGCTGTAACCGAGCATGAGCTCGATGAGCTGACTGCAACGTTGGAAAACTTGAATGCGCTCCTGGCACTTCTCGGCGCACCGGTCGTAAAACTTCAGGCTCAATCGGTGCAACAGGCTTCGGAAGGTCTCGAAGCAATCAGCGCACAGGAATCTTCGGCACAATTGAAGAGCAGCATTCAGGATGCTCTGCTTCAGTTGCAAGCGACTCTGCAACAAGGTTCTCTCAAGCAATTACATGGACAAGCTCCTTATGCCATGATTGCCGAACAGTTGCAAGTCCTGGGTGCTAAGCTGACAGGCGGTCAAGCTCAAGAAACACAGGGAACAAAGGACGTTTCGAAAGTGGATGTGCCGGATTGGTTGGCGGCATTGCCATCAGGAGTGAAGGAAACGCAAACCCATCTGCAACGATTAAGCCATCAAAGCGTGCATCCAGCGTTCATACAAGCGTTGACTGAGCAACAAGTACAGTCTGTCGAAGCAGCTTCCTTACAAGAAGGAATGTCCAGTGGCGGTGACTCGCAATCACCAACTCAATTGCCGCTCATCCATGCAGACAATGTGAGAGATTTTGCTTCACTGCTCAAGGGAACGAGCACGCCAAGCGCCTATGTGCTGGCTGACGAGTTCGCAGAGACGATGGAAGGGCTAATCGTCCAAAAGTTCGATATCAAATCGATTAGCGGCGGAACGGAAGCTAAACTCATATTGTTCCCGGAGCATCTTGGTCAAGTAGATATTAAAATCTCCATGCAGAATGGAATCTTGACAGCCGTGTTCCAAGCGGACAATGCAATGGCGAAGGATATGCTCGAAAATCAAATGCTTCAGTTAAGGGCTGCGCTTCAGGCGCAAGGATTGAATATTGAAAAGCTGGAAGTGACGCAAAGCAGCTCAGCTTCGCATTTAACCAATCAACAGTTCAGCAATGGCCAGCAAGGTGGTAAGCAATCCGGTGATCGCCAAGGCTTCCGAGACGGTGAAATTGTAACGGATACTGCCTTTGAGCAGGATATGGCCGAGCAGGCTGCAATTCAAGGACTCGGATTTGGCCGCTCAATTAATGAGACAGCTTAGAAATAACCGATCGAAGCAGCTAGAAGCCTAGTCGAACGGAGGTGAATATAGTGGCAGACGCAGTATCTACCCGTAATGTATGGCCGAATTACTCCCAATCCAATGTGCAGGCGGCAGCTAACAGGACTCCGTCAGATACACTTGGAAAGGATCAATTCCTTTCGATTCTAGTAACGCAGCTTAGAAATCAGGATCCGATGCAGCCTATGCAAGATAAAGATTTTATTGCGCAAATGGCGCAGTTTACATCCGTCGAGCAGTTAATGAACATGTCGGGCGAGCTAGCGCTCATGCGTCAAAGCATCGGCTCAGCATCCAGTCTAATCGGCAAGTTTATCGAGTGGTATGAATATGACAATCAAGGTAACGTCACTTCGTTAACAGGGAAAGTAGACTCCATTTTGTCCAAAGATGGTTTGTTATACGCCAAGACTGGAGACAAAGAAGTTGCGCTTGATTACGTTGTTGCGATCTCTGAGACTGAGATTACAGCCCCTGCTTCTCCTGATGAAGGGGAGGAGGAGAGCGTATGAGCGAACGAATGACAATCGGTCAGATGTTTCCACTCAAGTCAACACCGTTGCAGCTAGACAAGTCGGACAAAGGCAATGGAGCATCGGGATCAAAGCCAACATCCACCGAGTTTCGTGATCTGCTGCAGTCAAAAGTATTAAAGTTTAGCCAGCATGCGGCGATGAGGATGGAACAGAGAGGCATCAACCTTCAGCCGGATTCGTTGTCACAGATTATGCAAGCTGTGGACGATGCTGCTTCCAAAGGCGCCAAAGACTCCCTAATCGTATACAAGGACGTCGCCATGATCGTGAATGTGCCAAGTCGCACGGTTGTAACGGCAATGGACGGCAACCAAATGAAAAGCAATGTATTCACCCAAATCGACAGTGCGATCATCTTGAGCTAAGGCTGGACCTCTATGAGGGAGCCTAAGGCCGTGGACCGACTGAAGCGGCCGCAGGGCAAGGATCGCGATCATATGGACCATTGGAGGAATTGAGCTATGTTAAGATCGATGTATTCCGGCGTTTCCGGCATGAGAGGATTTCAAACCAAACTTGACGTAATCGGCAATAACATTGCGAATGTGAATACGGTAGGCTTTAAAGCAGGCCGCGTCATGTTCCAAGATATTCTGAGTCAAACAGTATCTGGCGTAACCGCACCTGAAGATGGAGAACGTGGCGGCGTTAATGCTAAGCAGATCGGACTCGGAGTTTCGATCGGCGCGATTGATACGATTCACACAGCAGGCAGCGCAATGACTACCAACCAAGCTACCGATCTTCGTATCGATGGCGACGGATTCTTTGTTGTTTCGGCTGGAGAAGATGCTGAAATGCTTTTAACCCGTGCTGGTAACTTCACGCTTGACGCTGCAAGGCAGCTAGTCACATCCGATGGGATGTTCGTATTGGGAGCAGACGGTGCCCCAATTGTTCTTGACGAAGAAGTTACGGCATTCTCGATCAGTCAAGACGGTACTGTAATTGGTGTTACGGCCGATGGCCAGGTAGAAGTAGCACAGCTTGGTATCGCGAAGGTTGTCAATCCAGGTGGACTTGAGAAACTGGGCGGCAACTTGTATCGAATGACGGTAAACGCTAATCCAGACGGCGAATTCGAAGTGTTGACAGCCAACGATCCAGAGTTCGGCACTGGTGCCATTATCTCTGGCCAGCTTGAGATGTCGAACGTTGACCTTACGGCAGAGTTTACTGAAATGATCGTTGCTCAACGTGGTTTCCAAGCCAACTCTAGAATTATTACAACCTCTGACGAAATTCTGCAAGAAGTTGTAAATTTGAAACGTTAATTTTCTAACCGATAGCGGTTAAGAATCGGGAGGCCGGACCGATCGGCCTCCTCCTACATAGCAAGGGGGTAGCTAATGATTACCGTAACGCGTTTGAATGGAACCAAAGTTATCATTAATGCGCTTCTCATTGAATTGATTGAAGAGGCTGCCGATACCGTGATCACACTCACAACAGGTAAAAAATTGGTGGTGAAGGAGAAGTCCTCCGATCTGCTTCGCTTGAATCAGCAGTTTCTTCAAACAATAGGCCTCGTCGCAGCGGCCCAAAAGAGTGAACAAACGGAGGGTCCTACGTCATGAAAAAAATGTTGCCTTGGTTAATAACAATTCTATTATCCATTACGCTTATCGCTATCGTTTCGATTATATTATTCCGATCCTTGTTCAACGATCCGGCTGACACGGCCGCCGACAAGGAGCAGGTCGAAATCGAGGTGCTTTCGGCAGATGAGCGGGTAGAGGTGACGGCCGAACTCAATGATTTCCGCCGCAATCTGAAGGATCCTGAAAAAGTGGTCATCATCAGCTTTGCGTTCCAGCTCGACGCGAAAAAGACGAAAGAAGATTTCGACAAACTTCTGGAAATCGAAATTAAACCTATGATCAGCCGCACACTAGCGGATACGACTGCAGAGGAATTAGTTGGATCGCAGGGCGAAGACGCTTTGGAGAGCAAGCTGCTCAATATGATCAATCCGGCTATGCCTAAAGGCAAGCTGATTAAAGTAGAAATTACTGATTTTATCATTACCGAACTATAATTCACTAGGCATAATCCTCGAAGGGGGTGAGAGAATTGGTTGATGTATTATCGCAGAACGAGATTGACGCCCTGTTAGCAGCGTTGTCATCCGGAGAGATGGACGCGGAGGATCTGAAGAAAGAAGAAATTACGCGCAAAGTCAGCGTGTACGACTTCAAACGGGCTGTTCGTTTCTCAAAGGACCATATCCGAAGCTTGACTCGCATACACGAAAACTTCGCGCGATATTTGACAACCTATTTCTCGGCGCAGCTTCGTACCTTTGTTCAGATTAACGTCGTAGACGTAGAACAATTGCCTTACGACGAATTTATTCGCTCCATTCCGAAGATGACGATTCTGAACATTTTCGAAGCGGAGCCGCTAGAGGGACGTATGGTGCTCGAGGTGCATCCGAACGTCGCTTACGCGATGCTGGACCGCATGTTGGGTGGACAAGGTACTGCACCGTCCAAGATTAACAATTTGACTGAAATCGAAACGACCGTCATGGAGCGGATATTCGCTAGAACCTTCGATAGCCTGCAAGAGGCTTGGAAGACGATCATAGACATTTCGCCAAGATTAGAAGCACTTGAGACGAATCCGCAGTTTATGCAGATCGTATCTCCCAATGAAACGATTGCTCTTATTTCTTTCAGTACAAAGATCGGCGATACGACTGGGATGATTAACCTTTGTATCCCGCATGTTGTTATCGAGCCTATTATGTCTAGATTATCTGTCCATCATTGGTTCGTGTCTCAAAAGAAAGAACGTATACCGGAAGAAGTCGAAATTCTGGAGCAGCGCGTCAACAAAGCAAAGCTTCCGATCGTTGCTGAACTAGGGGAGTCATCCATTACCATTCAAGAGTTTCTATCACTAGGTATCGGAGACGTATTGTCGCTTAACAAGTCGGTGGATGAGGGAATTCGAATTAAGGTTGGCGATAAACTGAAGTTTATCGGCAGTCCTGGATCCGTAAGAGACCGCATTGCCGTGCAGGTAGACGAAATTGTTAGCGAAGGAGCGGAGGAATATTATGATGAGTAAAGATTATTTATCACAAGAGGAAATTGATGCGTTGCTTCGTCAATCCTCCAATGAACCCGATGATATACAGGGACCTTCAACAGAGGTTCAGCTATCTGATTTTCTCTCTTCGATCGAACAAGATGCATTGGGAGAAATCGGGAATATAACGTTCGGAAGTGCCGCAACAGCGCTCTCGACACTCTTGGGCAAGAAAGTTGACATTACGACACCTCAAGTTACTTTGGTCAGAAGAGAGGAACTCGGGGAAATTTTCCCGAAACCACATGTAGCAGTCAGTGTGCAGTATGTTGACGGCTTTGAGGGCATCAATTCGCTTGTCATCCGTACAAAAGATGCCCAAGTGATTGCAGATTTGATGCTTGGTGGAGAAGGTCTTGTCGAAGCTGGCGAATTAAATGAAATTCATATTAGCGCAGTGCAGGAAGCTATGAACCAAATGATGGGGTCATCAGCGACTTCCATGTCTACCATTTTCAATCGTTTTGTCAACATTTCTCCTCCTGGCATCGATATTCTGGATGTTAGTAAGGGAGATGGAATCGGGCACTTGCCGCCAGTGGATGTATTTATCAAAATTTCGTTCCATCTGACGATCGGCGATTTGATCGATTCGACAATCATGCAGCTCCTCCCTGTATCGTTCGCGAAACAGATGGTGGCCACGCTTATGGGCGAAGCGGAACTTCCGGCAGAGCCGGCTCCAACTCCAGCTCCTGCCAAAGCGGCAGAGGCTGAGCAACATGCTGCGATGCAGCAAACGGCAGCCGCAGCTATGATGGCTCCACCACCGCACGCTCCACAGGTCGAGCAGCCTATGTACGCGAATGGTGGCTACGGTATTCCGGCACCAGGTTACGACATGCATGGCGCATATCCGGGACAACCAGTGCATGCAAATAGTCTCAATCGGAATGTGAATGTACAGCCTGTTCAGTTCGCTAATTTCAACAATGCGCCTTTTGTCCCTCAAGACGCTACGAATCTTAATTTATTACTCGACATACCGCTGAAAGTCACTGTAGAATTAGGTAGAACCCAAAAGCAAATCAAAGATATTCTCGAGCTGTCCCAGGGCTCCATCATTGAGCTGGACAAGCTAGCAGGTGAACCTGTCGATATTCTGGTCAACAACAAGTTAATTGCCAAAGGCGAGGTTGTTGTCATCGACGAGAACTTCGGCGTCCGCGTTACGGATATCGTCAGCCAATGGGACCGCATTCAAAAATTACAATAACATCCTAGGAGGAAATGAACATGGCAAATCGGATTCTAATAGTTGACGACGCGGCTTTCATGCGCATGATGATTCGCGATATTCTGTCCAAGAACGGCTACGAGGTTGTAGGTGAAGCACAGGATGGAGCGCAAGCAGTAGAGAAATACAAGGAACTGAAACCGGATCTCATTACAATGGATATTACAATGCCAGAGATGGACGGGATCTCTGCTCTCAAAGAGATCAAGAAGATGGATGGTAACGCCAAAGTGATTATGTGCTCCGCAATGGGCCAACAGGCAATGGTAATCGACGCCATTCAAGCAGGTGCTAAAGACTTCATCGTTAAGCCATTCCAAGCGGATCGCGTCATCGAAGCGATTAAGAAAACGTTAGGCTAAGGCAGCGACGGTGTTATGAGATTACTAATACGTTCCGCCTTGTTGGCAGCGGTCGGCTTGTCGGCATTGCCGTTGGTCGCTGCTGCCAACAGCAACGCCTTAGGCGAAACTCCTGAGCCGATCCCCGGATCGGAACCTAGTGATTTGCTAGGAGGTATGGTGTGGGTTATCGTCTCGCTTGCCATTGTTATTACATTGATTGTTCTGGTCATCAAATGGTTATCCAATCGTAGCCGAGCATGGGGATCGAATCGGTCGATGCGTTCTCTGGGCGGAGTTGCGTTAGGACAGAACAGCTCTATGCAGGTTGTAGAGATCGCCGACCGCATCTACGTGGTTGGTGTAGGAGAAACAATTACACTGCTAGACAAATTCGAGGATCCGGAACAGGTTGCTGCAGTTATCGCCGCTCTCGCGAAACAAACGGAAGGTTCTTGGAATCCGAAGGATGTTACGGCGTTGATCCGTCGCTGGCGCTCGGGTAAGACAGAAGAGAAGCAGCCGAATGATGAACGCTGGAACGAATCTGCATCCTTCCAACAATTGCTGCAGAACAAATTAAGTCAGCAATCGGGCCGTAAGGAGCAGCTCGAAAATCTATTCAACAAACAAAATACGAATGAACGGTTGATGGATGATGAGAAATAAAAGATGGATGTCCTTCTTCGCCGTTCTACTGCTCTCATTACTGCTTCAAAGTCATACCTTTGCAGAACCGTTGCCCGATATTTCTATTAATATCGGCAACAATGGGGAAGATGGAGGACAGCCAGGCACAAGTGCATTGTCACTTTTGCTTCTAATAACGGTCCTAAGTATCGCACCAGCGATCATGGTATTGATGACTAGCTTCACACGTATCGTCATCGTACTCGGATTTGTCCGTACATCGTTAGGTACACAGCAGATGCCGCCAAACCAAGTATTAATTGGACTCGCCATGTTCCTGACGTTTTTCATCATGGCTCCAACAATTGGCCAAGTTAATGAGGTTGCGCTGCAACCCTACTTAAAAGGTGAGATTTCACAGACGGAAGCATTTGAGGAAGCGGCAATTCCAATGAAGAAGTTTATGTTTTCTCACACGAGGGAAAAGGATTTACTTCTGTTTCTAAACTACACCCAAACGGAAAAACCTTCTACATATGAAGATATTCCTCTAACCGTGCTTATTCCGGCTTATGCAATAAGCGAACTTAAGACTGCATTCCAGATGGGCTTTATGATCTTTATCCCGTTCCTAGTCATCGACATGATTGTCGCCAGCACTTTAATGGCGATGGGGATGATGATGTTGCCGCCGATCATGATATCACTGCCGTTCAAGCTATTATTGTTTGTACTTGTGGATGGCTGGTATTTGATAGTCAAGTCGCTGCTGCTCAGCTTCAACACATGATGAATCGGGAGGGAACCGTGTATGAGTGCTGACTTCGTTATCGGGTTGGCTGGTGATGCGGTGTACACGGTACTGAAAGCCAGTGCTCCAATGCTGGTTCTCGCATTAGTCGTTGGATTGCTAATCAGCGTCTTTCAAGCGACAACTCAGATTCAAGAACAAACACTCGCTTTCGTGCCTAAGATCGTAGCCGTCTTTTTCGCAATTATTATTTTTGGTCCATGGATACTAAACACGGTTGTCGACTTCACTTACCGGCTGCTGAACAATCTCCATCATTACATCGGTTAGGTTGTGAGAGTTGATGAATGCAATCGTACAAGGGTTTCCTATTTTTTTGCTTATTTTTTGTCGAATTACAGCGTTTTTCGTCATAGCGCCTGTCTTTTCTTCGCGAGGCGTGCCGAATACATTTAAGATTGGCTTAGGTTTTTTTATCTCTTTTATCGTATTTCTAACGTATGGGATGGATCAAACTGTCGTTACGGATGCGGAATATGTACTTGCAGTCATTCGGGAAATTTTGATCGGCGTATTGTTGGGATATGTTGTCTACCTATTTTTTATGATCGTTCAAATGGCCGGTTCCATAATGGACATGCAGATTGGTTTCGCTATGGCGAATGTCGTAGATCCGCATACTGGTGCATCTGCGCCGTTACTGGGCAATTTCAAGTATATGCTGATGATTGTCGTTTTTCTATTAATGAACGGGCATCATTACTTGCTGACAGGTCTAATGGATAGCTATCAATGGCTTCCGTTAGCCAATGATATGTTCAGCCGGATGATGAGCGGTGGCATTACTGAATTTTTGACACGTACATTCAGCAATACATTCCTGCTTGCGTTGCAGGTATCTGCTCCCCTCGTAGTAGCGATGTTTTTGACGGATCTAGGTCTCGGATTCCTTACTAAGACGGCACCGCAATTTAATATCTTTGTCATTGGCATCCCGCTTAAGATCATCGTTGGTCTCGTTCTGATGTTCTTGCTGTTGCCTGGTATGGCTGTACTGTTCGAAAAGCTGTTCTCGCTGATGTTTGATTCCTTAGAGCAACTTTTCGGCATTATACAAGTACCACCCGACGCAACCTAGGAGGCCGCTGCTCTTGCGTACGTATCGTTACAAGCTGGATCTTCAGCTCTTCAACCAGGAGAAAACGGAGAAGGCGACTCCAAAGAAACGTGGTGAGTCCCGAGAAAAGGGCCAAGTAGCCAAATCGTCAGATTTGGCTGGCGCTTTGATCCTGTTATTCGTATCAGCATCTTTTATGATGCTAGGGGATTATTACAATACAAGAATCATGGCCTTGTTCGGTAGTTTGTTCCAAGATTGGTTAACGCTGCAGCTGACGACTGAAAACATTATGGAGTTGTTTATCAACTTGTTATGGCAGTCGTTGATGATTCTGTTACCGATTTTTGCAATTGTTATTGTAGTCGGAATCATAGGCAATGTCGTTCAATTTGGATTTCTGTTCACAGGCGACCCGCTTAAGATGAAATTAAGTAAATTGAATCCTATCGAAGGATTTAAACGAATTTTTTCGATGAGAAGTCTTGTCGAGTTTTTGAAAAGTATTCTGAAAGTCATTATTATCGGTGTACTAGTCTACATGGCTATCGCCCAGCAATGGGACAGGTTGTTGAATCTATCGATGCAGCCCATCCAAGAAATTTTCGCCTTCACGGCGAGCATAACCCTTAAGTTAGGGGTCCAGATCGGCGCTGTCCTCGTCGTTCTAGCATTTCTCGATTTCATGTACCAGAAATACGAACATGAAAAAAGTATAAAGATGTCAAAACAAGATATTAAAGATGAACATAAGAAAACGGAAGGTGATCCTCTCACGAAAGGGCGTATTCGTGAACGACAACGAAAGATGGCACTCCAGCGGATGATGCAAGAAGTGCCTAAAGCGGATGTTGTCATTACGAACCCGACCCACTTTGCGATTGCGCTTAAATACGATGCAGCCAATATGGAAGCGCCGACGATTCTTGCGAAGGGGATGGATCATGTTGCATTAAGAATTAAAGAGATTGCCAAGGAACATGGCGTCATAACGATGGAAAACAAACCGCTTGCAAGAGCACTGTATGACAGGGCAGAGATCGGTGATGCCATACCCGGAGATCTGTTTCAAGCAGTAGCCGAAGTGCTTGCGTATGTATATAAATTGAAAGGCCGTGTCAAATAGCGGTCGTTCGCGGGAGGAGGCAGCATCATGAAAGCAAAGGATTTATTAATCATAGTTGGAATTATCGGAATCGTGCTCATGATGATTATCCCGATCCCGATCTTCCTAATCGACCTGTTGCTTATTCTCAACATTTCGATCGCGCTGATGATTCTACTCGTTGCGATGAATACGAAAGAAGCTTTGGATTTCTCGATATTCCCAGCAATCCTGCTCATTACAACATTATTCAGGCTTGCACTCAGCGTATCTACTACTCGAAGCATTCTCCAGCATGCTGAAGCAGGGGAAGTTATCGAGACTTTTGGACGCTGGGTAGGCGGCGGTGAAGTCGCTATCGGATTTATCGTATTCTTAATACTAGTCGTCGTTCAATTCATCGTTATCACGAAAGGCTCTGAGCGGGTAGCAGAGGTTGCTGCAAGGTTCACGCTAGATGCGATGCCGGGCAAGCAGATGAGTATCGACGCCGATCTGAATTCAGGTCTGATTAACGAACAGCAGGCGCGCGAGCGCCGTGCGAAGATCGAGAAGGAAGCCGACTTCTATGGCGCCATGGATGGTGCGAGTAAGTTCGTTAAGGGCGATGCGATCGCTACCATTATCATTCTTATTATCAACCTCATTGGCGGATTTGTAGTGGGTATGGCGATGCATGGTATGGGCTTTGCCGAATCGCTCGAAACCTTCTCGATTCTGACAATCGGTGATGGTCTAGTTGCACAAATTCCAGCGTTATTGATTTCTACTGCTGCCGGCTTGATCGTAACAAGAGCAGCTTCCGAAGGCAGTTTGGCAGATGATGTAACAGGACAATTATTCAGATATCCCAAAATGTTGTACATCGCGGCTGGCACCATTGCTGTACTCGGTCTTACTCCAATCGGACTGTTCAGCACGTGGCCATATGCGATCATCCTCGTAATTGGCGGCTATATGATGCAGAAGCGGCTTGTTCAGAAACAAGAGCAAGATGAGTTGCTGGTGGAAGAACAGCAGATTGAAGAAGTACGAAGCCCCGAGAGTGTTATCAGCTTACTGCAAGTGGATCCAATCGAATTCGAATTCGGTTATGGATTAATCCCATTGGCAGATTCGCAGCAAGGCGGAGACTTGCTGGACCGGATTATTATGATCCGTCGACAATGCGCCTTGGAGTTAGGGCTTGTCGTACCGGTCATACGGATACGAGATAATATTCAGCTTAAGCCTAACGAATATGTGATTAAGATTAAAGGAAACACTGTTGCGCGGGGGGATTTGCTCCTTAATCATTACCTGGCAATGTCTCCTGGGTTCGAAGATGATTCGGTCATTGGCATTGAGACGACTGAGCCGGCATTCGGACTTCCTGCGATCTGGATTGACGAAGCGATGAAAGAAAGAGCGGAGTTATCCGGATATACGGTTGTCGACCCACCATCGGTAGTAGCAACTCATTTGACGGAAATAATTAAACGACATGCACATGAGCTTATCGGTCGTCAAGAAGCGAAGATGCTGGTCGAGAACGTCAAGGAATCGTATCCTGCACTCATCGACGAATTGATTCCTTCTATCTTGACTGTTGGCGACGTGCAGAAAGTACTAGCTAAGCTGTTAAAGGAAAAAGTATCGATCCGAGATTTGGTGACCATCTTCGAGTCGCTTGCCGACCATGGACATTACACCAAAGATCCAGATATTCTTACCGAATATGTACGACAATCACTGTCTCGTCAAATTACTCAGCAGTTCTCTCCAGGAGGAGATACATTGAGAGTAATCACTGTAGGACCGCAGCTAGAGAAAAAAATTGCGGAAGCCGTGCAACAGACCGATCAAGGCAGTTATATTGCTCTTGATCCTATCTCGACACAGCAAATCTATCAGAAGATCGGTGAATATGTCAGCAGGCAGATCCAATCCGGTCAACAACCAATCGTACTCGCTTCGCCTACCATACGAATGTATTTGAGACAGATTATCGAACGTACGATGCAGGAAGTGCCGGTATTATCCTATAGCGAGCTAGAGCCTAATATTGAAGTCCAAAGCGTAGGAGTGGTAAATCTATGAGGGTGAAACGATATGTTGTGGGCGCGTTGCCAGAAGCCGTTTCGATGATACGGACGGATCTTGGCAGCGACGCGGTCATCCTCGAGACCAAGGAAATTAAAGTCGGCGGTTTCATGGGCATGTTCCGCAAGAAGAAGATGGAAGTCATAGCTGCAGTAGAGACTGGCTCGGCGAACCAGCAAGAAATCAATTCGCGCAAAGTTCAGCCAGATGTTTCAGCCATGGTGGAGCAAATATTGCAAACGGCACAACGGACTGGAGCTGCAACAGCCACTATGGAGCAGCCTGTAAGGCCCAAAGCCGTTCCAGCTAGCACGGCTGTGAATCCTTATCAAGAGCAGAATAGAAGCTATCAGGCTGCTATGAGTAACAACGCTCAACCTCAAGTTTCGACTAAGGCAACTGCCGTAGCAGACGCTCGGATGGAGAAGGAACAATTCATCATCAACGAGATTCGTGATTTGCGCGAATATATGGTGAAGCTGACCAGATCTAGGCAAGAAATCGAATCGATGTCTGACTCGTTCATCGCGCTCAAGAATCGGCTGAATGTTCAAGAAGTAGATCCGATTTGGTCAGAGAAGCTAATTCAGGCGTTGTTGGAAGAAGAGAAGATGAAGGGTTCTACATTTACAGGTGAAGAGTTATGGCGTGAAGCTATGATTATGCTTGAGGAATGGATGAAACCATATTGCCATCATGGTATTCGGGCAGATGCAAGAGTGCTTTACTTTGTTGGACCAACCGGCGTCGGGAAAACGACTACAATCGCAAAGCTCGCAGCCGAATATACGATTAAGCAAGGGCGGAAGGTCGGCTTTATTACCTCTGATACCTACCGGATAGCGGCTGTCGACCAATTGCGTACGTATGCAAATATTCTCAATGTGCCGCTGGAAGTCGTTTTCTCGCCTATGGATTTGCCCAAAGCGTATCAAGCTCTTAGCAGCCAGGAGCTGATCCTAATGGATACAGCGGGCAGAAATTTCAGAAGCGAGCTTCATGTATCAGAGGTCAACAGTCTATTGCAGTCGAACGAGACTAGTGAAACCATACTAGTTGTTAGTTTAACGGGCAAGACGGCTGATATGGTCGCCATCGCCGAGAGATTCCAAAAGTATGGGGTTTCGAAAATCCTGTTCACCAAGCTTGATGAGACCTCGGCATTCGGTGCAATCTTTAATCTAGTAATGAATTTGGAACTTCATCCTACTTATATCGCCAGTGGACAGAATGTTCCGGATGATGTTGCAAAATTTGATAGCCGTTCATACCTATCCCTTCTGCTTGGAGATCCTGCTCATGAATGATCAGGCGGAAGCACTGCGATATTTGGTCAGGCAGCAGGAGGTTAACCGGCAGGATACTCGAATCTTGACGGTCACGAGTGGCAAAGGCGGTGTCGGTAAATCGAATTTCAGCTTGAACTTCGCGCTTGCTCTTAAACGGCAAGGTAAGAAAGTCCTTATATTCGATGCCGATATCGGAATGGCAAATATCGATGTGTTAATGGGTTCTTCTTCGACTTACAGTCTCTATCATTTGTTAAAGCAAGAAAAGACGATCTGGGATATTATCCAGCTTGGCATTGAAGGTATACATTATATCGCCGGCGGTTCCGGATTCAGAGATTTGCTTGAATTAACTTCAGATCAAATTGACCGATTCGCGACGGAAGTTGAGAAGTTGCATGGAGAATATGATGTGATTCTGTTTGATACCGGGGCCGGTTTATCCAAAGAAACCGTTCGATTCATCTCTGCAGCACATGAGACAATTGTCGTCACGACTCCTGAACCGACTTCGATTACCGATGCTTACGCGCTAATCAAAATGGTGAAATCGATGGGGATCGACGCCAACTTTAAGCTAATCGTCAATCGCGCATCCGATCCGCGAGAAGGTAGAGAAACGGCTCAGAAAATTAGCTTAGTTGCAAGTCGATTCTTGCATTCAGAGCTCCCGTCACTTGGATATTTGCCGGATGATGTTCATGTATCCAAAGCTGTAAAACGGCAAATACCGTTTCTGATTGCTTATCCTGCTAGTGAAGCTGCGATTGCGCTAACGCGGATCGCTGAAGCCTACCTAGAGCTGCCGAACTCTGGAACGGAGAATGGCGGCGTCAGAGGATTTTTGACAAAATTGTTCAGACTAGCAAGGTAATCCTTTGTTGCTTGAGGAGGAAGGTGAATGGCTCCATATCGCGTATTGGTTGTCGACGATTCGGCTTTCATGCGTAAGATCATAAGTGATCTGATTGTACAGGATAGTCAATTCACGATAGTTGCGACGGCTTCCAACGGGATGGAAGCAATAGCTGCTGTGAGAGAACATCTACCGGATGTCATTACGATGGATCTGGAAATGCCCCAAATGAATGGGCTTGAAGCGCTTCAGCTCATTATGAAGGAGCATCCAAGACCAATCATCATGTTGTCTGGCATTAGCGAAGACAACACCCGCGACACAATTAAAGCTTTGCAATTTGGTGCATTTGATTTCATCCGGAAACCTTCGGCAATCGGCTCTGATAATATTCAGGCTGTGGGAGAACAGCTTCTGGACAAGCTTAGGACTGCTGCATTCGTTAAGACGAGCAAAGAGTTGCTATCGCAACGAAAGTCAGAATTGACGCCAACAGTAGCTCCATTAGACTACAGTGGACTAGTAGGACAAATAACAGCACAACGGAATGACTCAGCTTCCTTAGCCAAAAGTACTGCTTCCGTTCGAAAGAATGAAGTACCTATCCATTTGAAGCATTCAAGGTTGAGAGAAAAGGAAGTTTCGAATCTCGAATCCGACAGGAAAATTATCAAACCTCCTGCGAGTCTGAGTTCGCGACTAGGATCCGAACCGTCAGCTACAAGACCTTCAATAAAAAATGACATCAAGAACGTGTTGAAGTCGGATACTGAGGTTAATCCAGCATCAACACGGTTACATACAAAGGTAGGTTCGAATCAATATACACTCCGAAATGAAAGAAACGTTGACAATTCGTCTGCTGACAATGCCGATTTCAATCGATCTAGCAGCATAAAGTCGAGACGTGTTGGCGGCGAGGGTTTCCGTGATATTGTTGCAATTGGTACTTCTACCGGTGGACCAAAAGCATTGCACGAAGTGATCTGCTCCTTGCCGCAGGACTTTCCTGCACCGGTGTTAGTTGTTCAGCATATGCCGCCCAAATTTACGAAGTCTCTTGCTCAGCGGTTAGATAGTTTTAGCCCTCTAACGGTTGTAGAAGCTGAGCAAGGCATGAGAGTGAAGACCGGTTTTGTATATGTAGCTCCCGGCGGTCAGCATATGGAGCTAGAGAAACAAGACAATGGCTTCGTCATTCGGCTAGGGGAACAACCCCAGCGCAACGGTCACCGGCCATCGGTGGACGTGATGTTCGAATCGCTGGTGCCGTTCCACGAGCTGAATATCCATGCGGTCATAATGACAGGAATGGGAAGTGATGGCGCAAAGGGCATGAAGCTGCTAGCTGATCAAGGAGCAGCTTCGCTTATTGCAGAGTCGGAGGAAACATGCATCGTATACGGAATGCCTCGATCAGCTGTAGAAGCAGGCTCTGTACGAACCGTATTACCACTTGGACAAATTTCTTCCGAGCTAGTGAAAGCCATTAACAATATTGAATAGATTTGCGGAGTATGAACCATCATCCTATCAGGAGGTGCAAGTGAATGGATATGAATGCTTATCTGTCCATGTTTATCGACGAATCAAACGATCATCTTCAAGCCTTAAATGAAAATTTGCTTCAGCTGGAGGGCAGTCCTGAAGATTTGAGCATCGTGCAGTCGATATTCAGATCTGCTCATACGCTCAAAGGCATGTCAGCAACGATGGGCTTCGAAGATTTGGCTGCGCTCACTCACGAAATGGAGAATGTGCTTGATCTAGTCCGCAACAGTAAATTAAAAATGGATCCTTTCATTTTTGATACACTGTTCAAGGGACTGGACGCGCTCGAAGCAATGGTACAGGATATTGTCGGAGGCGGTACTGGTAAAGCAGATGTCACTTCTATTGTCGCCTCGCTGCAAAACATACTGAAAGGCGATTATAAGCTAGAGTCGGCAGCTGCTCCATCCAGCAAGCCCAATGCACAAGCAAATTCAGCTTCCGTATATTTGGATCAGTTCCAATCCTCCATCTTGCTTCAATCCATCGAAGCTGGGCAAAAGCCATTTTATGTTCAAGTAAGTCTGGAAGAGAGCTGTGTGTTGAAAGCTGCTCGTGCCTACATGGTTTTCGATTTGCTTGAACGAAATGGAGAAATTATTAAATCGGATCCGGCTGTCCAGGATTTGGAGCAGGAGAAGTTCGATCGATCGTTTTCAATCTTCACCATATCGACCTTGTCGACGGAACAGCTCACAGAGCAAATTCAGAACATCTCTGAAATTGCTACCGTAACCGTTACACCACTAGACGCTGAGACGCTGGACTCTCTAACTGCTGCACCAGCTGCAGCCGCAGTTGAAGCTCCTGAGAAGCCAGTTGAGCAGGCAACGCCAGCACAGAGTAATAACGAGCAAGACACTGCGCGCAAAACACAGGCAACAGCGCAATCGGCACCTGCGGCCATGAACAAGACAATTCGGGTGGACATCGATCGGCTTGATACGCTTATGAACTTATTCAGCGAATTATTAATTGATAGAGTGCGTCTGGAGCAGCTCGCAAGCGAGATTAAGCGGAACGAGTTGACCGAAACGGTAGAGCATATGTCACGCGTAAGCTCCGATCTGCAGAATATCGTACTTAAGCTTCGAATGGTACCTGTAGATTCGGTATTCAATCGTTTCCCTCGACTAGTACGAGATTTGGCCAAATCTCTAAATAAGAAAATGGAGCTTATTATTACAGGCGCCGAAACTGAGCTGGATCGTACGGTTATTGATGAGATTGGAGATCCGTTAGTCCATCTGATCCGTAATTCAGGCGACCACGGCATCGAATCTGTAGCCGATCGAATTGCTGCAGGCAAACCAGAGACAGGAACGATTCATCTTCGCGCTTATCATAGCGGCAATCATGTTTTCATCGAGGTAGAGGAAGACGGTAGAGGGATCAATCAAGCGAAGGTTTTGCAGACAGCAATCAAAAACGGCGTCGTTTCGGAAGAACAGGCAAGTAAGCTGACTCCGGAAGAAATTCAAATGCTGATCTTTGCACCGGGCTTTAGTACCGCGGACAAAATATCTGATATATCCGGACGCGGAGTAGGACTCGATGTTGTAAAAACAAAGATTACATCGCTCGGGGGCAACGTGACAGTTACTTCGGCTGAAGGAAAAGGTACGAAGTTCTCTGTACAGCTTCCGCTTACTCTATCGATCATATCCGCGATGTTGATTAAGCTTGGCTCGGAGAAGTATGCAATCCCGTTATCATCGATTGTAGAGACAGGTATTATTCAACGCAGCAATATCTTAAATGTTCATGGCAATCAAATGGTCGAATTCCGCAATTCTATCATTCCTCTCGTTTCGCTCAGCGGCGTGTTGCAATCACCGGACTTCGATGAGCGTAATGAGCAAGAAACAGAAATTGTCGTTATTCGCAAAGGAGATAAGCTTGCTGCCGTCATGGTTGACGAGTTTATTGGCCAAAGTGAGATCGTACTTAAGTCGCTCGGCAAATACTTAAACCATATTTACGCCATTTCTGGCGCCACAATTCTTGGCGACGGTTATGTTGCACTTATAATCGATCCTAACGCATTGATCAAATAAGGAGGGTTTACCAATGGGAGAAGAATTGAAAGTCATCGTATTCGCGCTTGGTAAGGAAGAGTATGGAATCGAAGTAGACAAAGTGCGCACGATTGAACGTTTGATACCAATTACACGCGTCCCGAAAACAGCCTCGTTCATTAGAGGAGTCATCAATTTGCGTGGTGTTGTTGTACCTGTCATTGATCTGCGCGGCAGATTTAATCTTACCGAAACGCAATCGACTGAAAATTCTCGTATCATCGTTGTAGCAGTTAATGAGATGGAAGTTGGATTCATTGTTGATTCAGCTAATGACGTGATTGATATCGACACCGATACGATTGATAATCCACCTGAGATCGTAGGCGGCATTAAGGCCAAATATTTGCGCGGAATCGCTAAGCTCGGTGAAGGCAGACTTCTTATTATGCTTAATCTGTCCGAGGTGTTAAACCGAAACGAGATTATCCAGCTCGAGCAGCTGGAGGTATAGGAAGTGACCGAATTTAAATCCTTTGAAGCGTTTGAACTAGATGTACTGAAAGAAGTCGGCAATATCGGTGCCGGCAATGCGGCTACCGCCCTATCTACTCTGCTGAATAAGCCAGTGGATATGGCGGTACCGAAGGTAAGCTTGCTGCCCTTCGAGGAAATTGCCGAATTGGTTGGCGGCGCCGAACAAATCGTTCTTGCCGTTTTCCTGCGTGTAGAAGGTGAAGCGCCAGGCAATATGTTTTTTATTATTGAAGAAGCTTCTGCGAAACGAATGCTGAACCAATTATTATCGATCCCTCATGGCGAAGAGGTTGCTGAATATTCCGAAATGGAATTATCCGCCTTATGCGAAATCGGTAATATTCTTGCAGGATCCTACTTGTCGTCGCTGGCTGATTTTACACGACTTTCGATGGTGCCGTCTGTACCTGCAATTGCTCATGATATGGCAGGTGCCATCCTGAGTTACGGTCTTATGCAATACGGAGAAATGGGCGACTCGGCTTTATTAATCGAAACGACCTTTCTCGAAGACCACCAATCGTTGGAAGGCCATTTCTTCCTTATTCCCGATCCTGGCTCCTTCGGTAAAATATTCAAATCACTGGGAGTCGGTCAAGAATGACGGAACAAACAATGGTTAAGGTAGGTATGGCGGATTTAAATGTAGTAGAAGGCGGCATCTCAGTATTGAAAACAACTGGGCTTGGTTCTTGCGTAGGGCTTACATTGTATGATGCCACAACCAAGGTTGCGGGTATGGCGCATGTTATGCTGCCCTCGTCGGATATTGCGAGAGAAGCACAAATCAACTTGGCTAAGTATGCTGATACCGCAATTCCAGAAATGTTAAGCCGTATGAAAGCTCTTGGAGCTAAGATTGAAAGACTGGAAGCCAAGATGGCGGGTGGTGCGCAAATGTTCGCATTCGCAGGGCAATCGGATACACTTCGGATTGGTCCACGCAATGTGGAGTCATGTATCATTATGCTTGATCGACTGCGGATTCCAATCAAATCTCAAGATACTGGGGGAAATTACGGTCGTACGATTGAATTTGACAGCAGCAATGGAAAGTTGTCTGTTCGGAGTGTGCAGTTTGGAATAAAGGAGATATAAGATGCTTGGAACTTGGAGATGGAACGCGGGATTCGGAATAGCGGGAGTTGGATTGACCGTGATCTTCTCCTTGGGGAATAACCCTATATCCGTCATATTGATGAGATGTATATATGCTTTTGTTTCTTTTTTTATCATTGCTTTCATTGCGAGATTCGTTCTGGCTATCATCCTGAAGCCGCCAGGTATCGCACCGGAATTCTCTGACAGCGAATTAGCGGATCAGCGGGGAGTGGAGCTGGATTTGAAGACGCCGGACGAGTCTGAAGCGTTGAATCAGTTACTTAAGGAGCAGCTGCAGCCTCATACAATTCCTGCTCAGAAGCCGGTTCCTGAGCCTGCTACGTCTGGTGATAGCAACGGTTCGAACAGCTTTAAGCCGTTAAGTCCGCCTCAACTCGTATCTACTGCCGGCAAACAACCCGAAGAACTGGCGAAAGCCGTACGTCATCTGACAGGAGAGTGAGTCAATGCCTGAGCTGAAGACGCCTCATTTGACGAACATCCAGATGTGGCAAGCATGGAAAGAACATGGGGATATTGAAGCCAAAAAAAGTCTGATTGAAAATTATTTGCCATTAGTTGATTTCGTGACAAACCGGATGGCAATCGGATTACCCAAAAATGTGATTAAAGATGATCTGGCCAGCAACGGCGTAATGGGATTAATTGATGCGATTGAAAAGTTCGATTATTTGAGAGGGCTTCAATTCGAGACGTATGCTTCTTGGAGAATTCGCGGATCGATTATCGACGGACTGCGCCATGGCGATTGGGTTCCACGATCCGTGAGAGAGAAAGCGAAGCGTGTTGAAGATGCTTATCAAGTGCTGGAGCAGAAATTCATGCGGTCGGTTACGGATTCTGAAGTAAGTCATTATTTGCAAATTACAGAAAAAGAGTTTACGACGATGTTACAAGATATCTCAGTCGCATCGATCTATTCGCTTGAAGATCCCATCCGGGAAGAA
This sequence comes from Paenibacillus sp. strain BS8-2, assembly GCF_054483835.1. Classification (NCBI taxonomy): domain Bacteria; kingdom Bacillati; phylum Bacillota; class Bacilli; order Caryophanales; family Paenibacillaceae; genus Paenibacillus; species Paenibacillus sp. strain BS8-2. The sequence goes on along the minus strand of NZ_CM137010.1, from coordinate 4,839,500 downwards.
GAATCCGAAACGAGAATGTCATTGCTTGTCGATGATCGAGCCAAAAATCCGGATCAAACGGTTCATGAGGTTTATTTGAAGGAATCGCTCATTAAAGGGATTGAACGATTGACTGAGAAGGAACGGACGGTCGTATCATTATTTTATTACGAAGAACTATCGCTCAGCGAAATAGCCGAGGTTATGTCGCTTTCACCTTCGAGAATTTCCCAATTACATTCGAAGGCGATTCTGCGCCTTCGCGGTGCTTTGGCTAAACATAAAGATCAATTAATGCAGCATTAGGAAGGGCGGAAGTCAGGTGGATAATCAGCAACTGGATTCTTATCTTCGAATACAAACCTCGGCAGACAAACTGTCTGCCTTCATTTCGTTCACTCGTATCACGGACGAATTTGCATGTTCGGCGGAGGAGCTGGATCGATTTGTCCGAAGCAAAGGAGTTATCCATGGTCTTCGTTCCGATATGCTGGTCCAAATCAGTCAAAATCCGCTTGCCTATTGCAGAGAACAAACGATTATTGCACAGGGTTCAAGTCCTATTCCGGGTAGGGATGGAATGATACGTTTTGTATTCGATATGAATAACGAAGATCGCCGCCCTACTGAAAGCGATGATGGCAAGGTTGATCTGAAGCAAGTGAACCAACTAAAGAACGTCAAGCGTGGTCAGTTAATCGCTGAACTGGTTGAACCAACAGCAGGTCCTGCGGGGAAGACGGTTACCGGTGAAGAAATACCACCGAAATTCGGCAAACGTGCTCGATTCAAAATTGGCAAAAACGTCGTTCCTAGCGGAGACGGTGTAGCGCTGTATGCCGCCATAGATGGATTGATTACCATAACGGATAAAGCCAAGATCAATGTGTTTCCTGTCTATGAAGTCAATGGCGATGTGGATTATCGAGTCGGTAATATCGACTTTGTAGGTACAGTCGTCATACGTGGTAATGTGCTGAGCGGATTCCGTGTAAAGGCATCCGGCGACATCCGAATTATCGGTGGTGTTGAAGGTGCTGAACTGGAGTCAGAGGGCTCTATCGAGATTACAGGCGGTATTATGGCGGGGAACAAAGGTTATGTCAAAGCAAACTGCAATATTAAGAGCTCGTTTATTCAAGATGGCAATGTGATTGCCGGCGAGGACGTGCTGGTTTCTCAAAGTATCATGCATTCGAATGTAAAAGCTGGGCATAGTGTCGTATGCTCAGGTGCGAAAGGGCTGATTGTTGGCGGTATCACCCAAGCGGGTGAGTCGATCTCAGCTAGAACAGTCGGCAATGCCATGTCAACGACAACCGTCCTCGAATCCGGTGTCAATCCTCAACTGCGGGACGAGCTGTTGGAGCTGCGTGGATCCATTAGAGCTTCAAACGATAGTTTGGATAAAACGGAGAAAGCGCTAGTTATTCTGGACCAAATGGCGGCAGCTGGTCAATTATCACCAGATCGATTAGCTATGCGAGTAAAATTAAGCGCAACCAAACGTCAAACGGTTGCCTCTATCGACGAGTCTAAAGCGCGAATGTTAGAAATCGAGAAGATGCTCGAGGACTCGGGGCGGGCGAGAATTGATGTTGGCGGCATTGTTTTTGGCGGGGTCAAAATCGTAATCGGTCGATACACCAAATTCGTAAAAGACAGCGCACAGCGCGTCTCATTCCGACTGATGGAAGGCGATATCGCGCTCGTGCCATATCAGCCATAACGAGAATTACGAATGGTTCGGCAATGGTGGAGGAGGAACTGAAGTGACATTTAAGCCATTAGATCTTCAAATGTCCATCCCGAGATTGCAAGAGTATAGCGGTCTGCAGCAACAAGCAGCCCAGAGACCGATCACTGAGCAAAATATGCTCGCCAATCAAATGCAAAAAAACACCGAGGAGCAGCGATTCCAGAGCGCTGCTGTGGAACAATCGTCCAACAATGGTGTAAAGGCCGATCAAGAAAGCGGCGGTGGAGCAGATCACAGCCAATCGGGACGTAATGGCCGATCCAAGGTGGAACAGCCAAATAATGAGGTTCCGGAGACTCCGCATCCTTACAAAGGGCATCGCTTTGACATCAAGTTGTAAAAACAGGAAAGGCGGCGAGCACGTTGGAGCCATGGCATTATATTGCTTTGTTGGGGGCTGTAGTAGCGGTTGGTGCGCTAAGTATGCCTAGAAACCGAGCAGCGAATCAGCCTGTTCAATCCGTGCAAAACATGGAGACGGCACTGGAGCAGTTTATGGAGAATATGGAACGGGATAACGATGATCTCTTGAAGCTAGTGGCCAAGTCACAGGCCGATGCCAAAGCCGAAGGGGAACGAAAGGACTCTCGGATTGCGGCGCTCGAGCAACGTTGCGAGACGTTAGACAATCAGTTGACCGTCACACTGGACAAATTGGCACAAACAGCTGCTACTCCCGTAAGTCATGTGAATTCCGATGCAGGCAAGGAGCTTGATTCTCGAACCATCTCCTTAGGGACATCTACAGCTGCAAGACCTGAATGTAACCTGACTATCGAAGAAATAGAGCGTCCTTCCTCTGTTGAGACAGCTCAGTCGAATACGATCGTCTCCAGATACTCGGAACTATTCTACTTATATGAGCAAGGCAAGTCGATCGAAGCAATCGCCAAAAAGTTAGGCATGAACAAAGGTGAGGTACAATTAATCATCGGGCTCGCCAAGCAGGAAGGGGCTGCCCATGTTTAACAAACGTTCATTTGTGTTAGGTGTTGGAGTTGGTATCATTATCGGCGCTATGCTTCTTCAGTTGTTCCGACTAGGAGAAGAAAGCCAGAATCAACTCGATGAGATCGGACAGCAGATCGAACAAGGAGAATTGCCTACTGCAACGATTGCACCTACAGAAACAACAGTTACTCAGCAGTCTCCTACACAGGAACCGGCACCGACAGCGTCTGCAGATGTCAAGGATGAGACATCGCAGGCCATACAGGAGCTGGTTCCATTCGTCGTTCGGATCGAACCTGGCACTAAACTTAGCGAAACCGCGGACATTCTTTTGGCTTCAGGAGCGATCGAAGACACAGCAGCTTTCATTAATGTCATGAAGTCTTCCGGGTTTGTAGTACGTGCCGGTTATTTTTTGTTCGAGAACGGATTGGTTGAGCCTGAAGAAGCGGCTGCAATTGTTTCAGGCACGCCGATTACAGCAGAAGAGTCCAAACAGTTCAATGGTGGTATAGAGTAAATCCTGCACGATATTAGTAAAAAGTCGTGTAAAGCTTGTTGCACCATGCTTTCGGATGTGATATATTAATTGACGGTGTTAAAAACACACGCCAATCAATTCCGTTGACGGTGCTTTCGCTCGGCGAAAGTTTCGACGGAAGATGCGAATGGCGGAGGGACACACAAAAAAACCATTACAGGAGGTGTTGAAGAAATGGCGGTTATTTCCATGAAACAGCTTCTAGAAGCTGGTGTTCACTTCGGTCACCAGACTCGTCGCTGGAACCCTAAGATGGATCGTTATATCTTCACAGAAAGAAACGGAATCTACATCATTGACTTGCAGAAAACGGTTAAGAAAGTTGACGAGGCTTACAACTTTGTTAAATCGATCGCAGCTGAAGGCGGCACTATGCTGTTCGTAGGCACGAAGAAGCAAGCTCAAGATTCGGTTAAAGAAGAAGCAGAGCGTTGCGGCAACTTCTACATCAACCAACGTTGGCTCGGCGGCACGCTGACTAACTTCCAAACTATTCAGAAGCGTATTGATCGTCTGAAGCAATTGGAGAAATGGGAAGAGGACGGTACTTTCGAGGTTCTGCCTAAGAAAGAAGTTATCATCCTTCGTAAAGAAAAAGATCGTCTTGAGAAGTTCTTGGGCGGCATCAAAGGCATGAAGGGCCTGCCAAGCGCACTCTTCATCATTGACCCACGCAAAGAGCGTATCGCAGTTGCAGAAGCACGCAAGCTTGGTATTCCAATCGTAGGTATCGTTGATACAAACTGCGATCCAGATGAAATCGACTACGTTATCCCAGGTAACGACGATGCAATCCGGGCTGTAAAACTTCTGACGGCTAAGATGGCTGATGCAATTGTTGAAGCTAACCAAGGTGAGCAAACAACGGCGTAAGCTGATTGCCGAACTGACAATTTAGTAAACAACAAAGGGTGGTCAGATGGTGCAAACCTCTCGCTACCCTTTTTTTTAACAAGATGAACATTAGGAATCCCAGGATATATAAACATTTAGGAGGGTTTTTCATGGCAGTTAGCGCTAGCGCGGTTAAAGAACTTCGTGAGAGAACGGGAGCAGGAATGCTCGATTGCAAAAAGGCATTGGACGAAACAGGCGGCGACGTTGATAAAGCGATCGCATTGCTTCGCGAAAAGGGTCTTGCTGCAGCAGCAAACAAAGCTGGACGTATTGCTACTGAAGGCGTTGTAGAGTCTTATATCCACGCAGGCGGCCGTATTGGCGTGCTTGTTGAAGTAAACTGTGAGACTGACTTCGTTGCTAAGACGGATCAATTCCGCGAATTCGCTAGAGATATTGCAATGCAAATCGCAGCTGCAAATCCGAAATTCGTTCGTCGCGAAGAAGTTCCAACTGAAGAGCTTGAGAAAGAAAAAGAAATCCTGAAAAACCAAGCACTCAACGAAGGCAAACCTGAAAAAATCGTTGAAAAAATGGTTGAAGGTCGTATCTCCAAGTACTACGAAGAGTACTGCCTGCTGGAGCAAAGCTTCATCAAAAACCCAGACAAAACAATCAGCGAGCTGCTGAATGAAAACATCAGCAAAATCGGTGAAAACATCTCGATCCGTCGTTTCGTTCGTTACGAACTTGGCGAAGGTCTAGAGAAAAAAGTCGACAATTTCGTAGAAGAAGTTATGGCTCAAGCAAAACTGTAATCCGAACGCGAGAGGCGGGGCGGGGCGTCCGCCCCGCCTCCATTTTTTTGCCGCAATTGCTGAATACAAATAGAAGGACCTCGTAAGAGGTGCGTGATGGAGGTTAACAAGTTGGAGCATCCTGTATACAAACGTATCGTGTTGAAAGTAAGCGGAGAGTCCCTGTCCGGCCAGGAGGGCTACGGCATTGAGGCGTCGGTCATATCGTCAATCGCCAATCAAGTGAAGGAAGTCGTGGCTTTAGGTGTTGAAGTGGCCATCGTCGTTGGCGGAGGCAACATCTGGAGAGGTATTGCCGGGACGGCTAAAGGTATTGATCGTGCCACTGCGGATTACATGGGCATGCTGGCAACCGTCATGAACTCGCTTGCGCTTCAAGACGCGCTAGAACAAATTGATGTGCCAACACGTGTTCAAACTTCGATCGCCATGCAACAAATTGCCGAGCCTTATATTCGCCGTCGCGCAATCCGTCATTTGGAAAAGGGACGCGTCGTAATCTTCGCTGCAGGAACGGGCAACCCGTTCTTCTCGACAGATACGACTGCTGCTCTACGCGCTGCCGAGATCGAAGCAGAGGTTATCCTTATGGCTAAGAACAAAGTAGATGGCGTATATTCAGCTGATCCATTCAAAGACGAAACGGCAGAGAAGTTCGAAGAGTTAACCTACCTCGATATGCTGAACCGTAATCTAGGAGTTATGGACTCCACAGCGTCATCTCTCTGTATGGACAATAACATTCCGTTAATCGTATTCTCGATTACAGAAAACGGAAATATTAAACGTGTTGTACTAGGGGAGAAAATCGGTACGATTGTGAAAGGAAGTGCGAAATAATGCCGCAATCCGTTAAAAAAAGCGCTGATGAGCGCATGGATAAAGCGATTGGCGCGTTCAAACGCGACCTCGCGACTCTACGTGCTGGCAAAGCCAGCCCTGCTCTGTTTGACCGTATTCAAGTTGAATATTATGGATCTTTGACGCCTCTTAACCAACTTGCTAATATTAATACGCCGGACAGCCGGACATTAATGATCCAGCCTTGGGATAAATCGTCTCTTGCGGCAATCGAAAAAGCAATCTTGAAATCTGACCTGGGTTTAACACCATCTAACGATGGTCTTTCGATCCGGATCTCAGTGCCGCCGTTAACGGAAGAACGTCGTTTGGATCTGGTCAAGAGCGCTAAGAAATTTGCAGAAGAAGCTAAAGTAGCGATTCGCAATATTCGCCGCGATGCCAACGACGATATCAAGAAGCTTGAGAAAACAGATATCTCTGAAGACGAATCCCGTCGCCATCAAGAGGATATTCAGAAGTCGACGGATAAGTTTATCGCAGAAGTCGAAAAAGTATTATCCGCCAAAGAAAAAGAGATCTTGGAAGTATAATTGGCGATTAAACTGCCTCTAGCCGCAGCCGCGCTAACGCCTGCGGCTCCGATAGAGGTTTTCTCATTTCTTATTTGTGATTGGGAGGAAGTCAGATGATTAAGCGGCTTTGGGCAAATCGAAGCAAAGCGAAAGCGTCCTTACCGCAAAACGATGAAAGCATTCCACCCGATAATGTGCCCGAGCATGTTGCGATCATTATGGATGGGAACGGCCGCTGGGCGAAACGCCGCGGTTTGCCTCGCATGGCGGGTCACCATTCTGGGATGAAGGCAGTCAAACGCATTACGATCGAAGCCAATCGGCTCGGGGTTAAATATTTGACGTTATACGCTTTCTCGACAGAGAATTGGAAGAGACCCAAAGCAGAGGTGGATTTCCTCATGAAATTGCCGCAGCAATTTCTGGAGATCGAGCTGGATGAATTAATCGCAAATAACGTGCAAGTTAAAATGATGGGCCATCGTGAGGAGCTGCCGCCGCATACGTTAAGCGCTGTCGAAGAGGCCATTGCGAAAACTTCTGGCAATACCGGACTTGTGCTTAACTTCGCACTCAATTACGGCAGTCGCAAGGAAATGCATGAAGCCATACAAAGTATCGCTGCTGATGTTCGTGACGGCAAGCTTCAGCCGGATGACATCGACGAGGAAGAAATTGGTCGTCGTTTGTTGACGAAAGATCTCCCCGATCCGGATTTATTAATTCGGACAAGCGGAGAGTTGAGGCTGAGCAACTTTATGTTATGGCAGCTTGCGTATAGCGAGTTATGGTTCACCGATGTATATTGGCCGGAATTTACGGAAAAACATTTTAATGAAGCCATAGAAGAGTACGGACGCCGCGCTCGCCGTTACGGCGGCGTGTAGCACCAGTCAGAATGGGTGTGACCTTCCTTTGAAACAACGCTTGATTACGGGCATCTTGGCAGGGGCACTGTTTGTCGCGCTTACGATCGCTGGAGGCGCCTTTTACACCGGTTTGCTCATACTGCTTGCTCTTATCGGATTTACTGAATATGTAAAAATGAACGGATTAAAGCCGACTCATCCAGCTGCCTTAATCGGATATGTTGGAGCACTCTTTTTGGTGCTGCCATGGTCGGATTGGGGAATCGATGTTCCTTCATTAATTACGATCGTTTGGATGCTGATGTTTTTGTTGCTAGCCGTTACGGTGTTAGGGAAAAATCAGTTTACGATCGATGGTGCCGCGCTCATGCTGCTTGGCGCTATTTATGTCGGATATGGTTTCTCTGCCATGATTGAAGTACGCGATATTAGCGACAACGGTTTGTTCTGGTCGTTCTTGTCGTTTGGCTGTATTTGGGCTTCAGATATCGGCGCTTATTTTGTGGGTAAAGCAATCGGCAAACATAAGTTATGGCCTACGATCAGTCCGAACAAAACGATTGAAGGCGCTCTTGGAGGAGTGGCTCTGGCATTGATCGTATCCGTTGTATTCGCTTTGTCTGCGCCAGATGTGATCTCCATTCCGAAAGCACTGCTCATCGGACTAGTTGCGGCAGTTGCAGGTCAATTTGGGGACTTAATTCAATCCGCATACAAACGTATTAGATCGATTAAAGACACTGGGAATTTGCTGCCGGGTCACGGCGGTGTACTCGACCGTTGCGACAGCTGGATCATCGTGTTCCCGCTGCTGGTACTAAGCGGACTCATACCGGTTTAAGGCGATGGGGGATGTAAGATGAAAAAAATAGCATTGTTAGGGTCTACCGGCTCAATTGGGACCCAAACACTCGATATAGTCAGACATCAGCGAGAGCGATTTTCTATTACTGCTCTGTCCGCAGGGACGAACCGTGATTTGGTGATCGAGCAGGCGCGAGAATTTAATCCTTTGCTTGTAAGTGTGGCTACAAAGGAACTTGCCGAAGAAGTCAAACTTCATCTGCCTTCAGGCACACGGGTTGTTTATGGTGACGAAGGACTAATCGAGGTCGCAGCGGGAACTGATGCAGATACTGTCGTCACCGCGATTATGGGAAGCAGAGGATTGCCAGCGACTCTTGCCGCAATTGACGAAGGTAAAGCGATTGGACTAGCCAATAAGGAAACCCTTGTTACAGCGGGTCATATTGTGATGGCTCGCGCTAAGGAAAAAGGAGTATCCATCATCCCAATTGATAGTGAGCATTCTGCTATTTTCCAATGTTTGAACGGAGAGCGTCGCAGCGGAGTCCACAGTATTACTTTGACCGCTTCGGGTGGTTCGTTCCGGGATCGGACGCGCAACGAGCTCGAAGGCGTCACCGTAGCAGAAGCACTTAATCATCCCAACTGGGCGATGGGCGCCAAAATTACGATTGACTCTGCGACTATGGTGAATAAAGGTTTAGAGGTTATCGAAGCCAGATGGCTGTTCGATCTTACATACGATCAGATCAGTGTGTTGATACATCCAGAAAGCATCATCCACTCTTATGTAGAATTCGTCGATCGAAGCATCGTTGCCCAGCTCGGCATGCCGGACATGCGCGTTCCGATTCAGTACGCGCTGACCTATCCCGATCGGTATGACACGCCGACGGCTAGGCTTGATTTGGCGTCGATTGGCAAGCTGCACTTCCGTGAGATGGACTTCGACAGATATCCTTGTCTGCGATTGGCATTCGACTGCGGCCGGTTAGGTAATTCGGCACCAGCTGTTTACAATGCAGCTAACGAAGTGGCAGTAGATCGATTCCTGAAGGGTGCAATCACTTTCCTGGATATCGAACGTGTCTTAGAGACGGTAATCGAGCGTCATGAAATCGTCAAGATCAACGATTTGGCGAGTATCGCGGAAGTGGACGCATGGGCTCGCCAACTGGCGGCAAACGTCTGATTACCCGTACCAGAAAGTGGTTCTCTTGTTTCGTACGTGAGAATAATGATAATCTATGTACAGGCCGTAACGAACAGGAGGCAAAACTACTATGGGAACCATTCAGGTCGTATTTATGACCGTGCTCGTTTTTTTCGTAATCGTGACGATTCACGAATGGGGTCACTACTATTTCGCTAAACGGGCAGGGATACTCGTTAGGGAGTTTGCGATAGGTTTTGGGCCCAAGCTGATCTCCGTCAAACGTGGAGAAACTAGATATACATTACGGTTAATACCTGCAGGCGGCTTTGTCCGAATGGCGGGAGAGGATCCCGAGATCGTGGAGGTTCAGCCTGGTCAGACAGTCGCGCTTCGCATCAAGGATAACCAGGTAACGCGGATTTATCTCGATCGATTAGATGAGCGAAGCGACACCGTACGCGGTGAAGTGGAACATGTCGATCTAGAACGTGCATTGGCTATTAAGCTAAACGTAGAGGGCGAGCAGGAGTCTTATGTGGTTCACCCACAGGCACTTGTTATTGCCAGAGGCAAAGATACTCAGATCGCGCCAATCGATAGGCATTTTGGCAGCAAATCGTTAAGAGCCCGTGCGATGTCACTCTTTGCTGGACCTATGATGAATTTTATTCTTGCGTTTGTGCTGTTCGGAGCTTATGTCCAGATGGTTGGGGTTCCGGTAGAGAATCCAACATATATGTCGATCACGAAGGTAGAGGAAGATGCGCCGGCATCGGATGCTGGACTGGTGAAGGGCGATATCGTTAATGCCATTAATGGTGTGCCTATCGGTACCGACCTTGACAAAATGATTGATATTATCGGCAAATCACCGAACGAACCAGTAAAGATTGAAGTCATCAGGGATGGCACGCCGATCAGTCTAAATGTAACGCCTAAACCAAATGAAGATGGTGTTGGCAAAGTCGGAATTAGCGCTGCTCCTCCAATGCGAAACGCAACATTCGGCGAGACCATTACTCGTTCTGCTACGCTAATGAAAGATATGACCGTCTATATTTTTGAAAGCTTTAAAATGCTTATAACCGGCCAGTTTAAGCTGGATGACCTCGGCGGACCAGTTCGTACGGCAGAGATGACAAGTCAAATTGCCAAACAAGGTATTGTGCAACTAACCTCATGGACCGCGCTGCTCAGCTTGTATCTCGGTATTTTCAACCTGTTGCCTGTACCTGCGTTAGACGGCAGCCGATTACTTTTCTTGGGACTCGAAGCCGTAAGAAGACGGCCGATTGATCCCAATAAAGAAAGCATGGTCCACTTTATTGGTTTCGCAATGCTGATGCTGTTAATGCTGGTTGTCACCTATAACGATATTTTACGATTAGTACGAGGGGAGTAGTCTGTCGCTCATGTCGAAGGATAAAGGATTCGTAACGGAAATTACGCCACAAAGCGAAGATTTCTCAAGATGGTATATCGATGTTATCAAGAAAGCGGATTTAATGGATTATTCGCCGGTGCGCGGCTGCATCGTATTCCGTCCTGATGGTTATGAGCTGTGGGAAAATATGCAGCGTGAACTGGATTCGAAGTTTAAGGAAACGGGGCACCGTAATGCGTATTTCCCGCTCTTCATTCCCGAGAGCTTCTTCCAGAAGGAAAAGGAGCATGTGGAGGGCTTTAATCCGGAGCTCCCATGGGTAACGGAAGCAGCCGGAGAGAAGCTGGAAGAACGTCTTGCCATTCGACCGACTTCTGAAACTATGTTTGGCCACATGTATGCGAAGTGGATTCAGTCATATCGCGACTTGCCACTACTTATCAATCAATGGGCTAACGTGGTTCGCTGGGAGAAGCGGACGTTACCATTCTTGCGTACTAGTGAGTTCTTGTGGCAAGAAGGTCATACGGCCCACGAGAATGAAGAAGAGGCACGTCAAGAGACGATGCAAATGCTTGATGTGTACACAAACTTCGTAGAGAACTTCTTGGCCATTCCGGTCATCAAAGGCGAGAAAACACCTTCCGAACGCTTCGCAGGCGCTGTCGATACGTATTCGATCGAAGCGATGATGAAGGATGGACGTGCGGTGCAAGCCGGCACATCTCATTACCTGGGTACAAAGTTTGCGGTTGCATTCGATATTAAATATTTGGACCGTGAAAATACATTACAATTCTGCCACACAACATCGTGGGGCGTTAGTACAAGACTGATCGGTGCGCTTATTATGGTGCATGGTGACGATCGCGGTCTGGCTCTGCCACCTAAGGTGGCTCCTACTCAGGTCATAATGATTCCGATCGGACCTGCAAAGACACGTGAGCAAGTTGTAGGTCGAGTGGACGAGCTACACGCTGAGCTTAAGAAAGCTGGCGTACGTGTGCGCGTCGATGATCGCAGCGACGTAAGCCCTGGCTGGAAGTTCAATGAATATGAGATGCGCGGCGTGCCGCTTCGCCTTGAGCTAGGACCACGCGACATGGAGAACGGGGTAGTCGTACTCGTATCGCGTATTACTGGGGAAAAACGAATTGTGCAGCAAGAAAATCTAGTACAAGAAGTTCAGAAGATGCTGGATGAAACGCAAATCGAAATGTACGAGCGTGCCAAGTCATTCCGCAGCAGCAACTCGCGTTCCGTCGAAACGCTGGATGAGATGAAAGCATTCCTCGAGGAGCAACGTGGTTTCGTAGAAGCGGGCTGGTGTGGATCAGCAGCATGCGAGAAACAAGTGAAGGAAGAGACGGGGGCGACGAGCCGTAATATTCCGTTTGAGCCTGCAACTCACAAATCAACTTGTTTGGTGTGCGGCGACGAAGCCAAACATACTGTCGTATTTGCGCGCGCTTATTAATCTTACGCGTTGCACGTGAGACCTTAAGTGAGTGTTCAAAAAGTTCGGTTATCAGCACCGAGAAGATTGGATCAAGGTAGAAGCTGAGGAGCGGAGCGTAGTGGAAGCTATGTGAGCACCTGCAATGTTTCCGAAGGAAACATACATCGAAAGCATACGCTTAGTTTCGCCTGAATTCTATATTCGATGTCGATTATGCACCTTGGCATCCTTTGTGATGGAAAGTGGACTTTTTGAACAACCTCTTTAAGTACGAATCGACAGGAGTGAACGATTATGACCAACGACAAGCGTCAGCGCTTCGAGCTGCTATTGCAGCAAGCGGGGCTGCCGCAGGAGCTTATTCATACTTATTTCCAAGATGGCCATATCGAGCAAGTCATTGTCAGCGAGACCAACCGTGAATGGACGTTTTGCATCCGCAAAACGTCCATGGTTCCTTTACAGGCCTATACCGGTTTCATACAAGCTGTACGTCAGAAGTTTAGTCATATTGCGGACATCACGTTTGTATTTCAATATGAGCTTGCCGTTGAAACGGAAAATATCGTCATGCAATATTGGCCGCTATTCATGGAATGGGCCCAACGCGAAGTCGCATCTGTCAACGGCTGGCTGCAGAAGGCATCCCTCGAAGCTTCGGGCGACAATATTTCCCTGTCGCTAACGGATGCAACAGGGTTAGAGCTCGCACGGAAGAAGAAAGTGGACGAGGCAATCGTCTCCTTCTACAAAACGAACTTTGATCGGGAATGCAGGGTGAAACTTGCCGTAGGCGAAGCGAATCAGGAAGTGTACGACCAGTTCATGATGAAGATCGAGCAGGAAGAACGCGAAGCCGTGCAGCAGCTGATGGCGGAATCACAATATGATTCGGGTGAAAACGAGGACGGAGATGAAGCCGTTCGACTAGCGGTCGGATACGATATTCGAGAAGAGCCAGTGCCGCTCATGAACATTCTCGACGAAGAGAAAAAGATTACGGTGCAAGGCGCTGTTTTCGGTCTGGACGTCAAGGAGCTTCGCAATGGCAGCACATTGTTTACTTTTAATGTCACGGATTTCTCGGATTCCATCGCGATGAAGATGTTCGCCAAAACAAAGGACGATGTGAAGATCTTGTCCCAGCTTGAGAATGGCAAGTGGGTAAAGGCTCGCGGCAGAATCGAATATGATCGGTTCATGCAGGAGCCGGAACTTGTGATGATGCCTAACGATCTTCATGAAATTGGATCTCCACCTGAACGGAAGGACCACGCCGAAGAAAAACGTGTCGAATTCCATCTGCACACCACGATGAGTACAATGGATGCAGTTACTTCAATTGGCGATTATGTGAAGACGGCGGCGAAGTGGGGACATAAAGCAATTGCAATCACGGATCACAGTAATGTGCAATGTTATCCTGATGCAGTTAAAGCAGGCAAAAAACACGGCATCAAAGTATTGTTCGGTGTGGAAGCAAATATCGTGAATGATGCGGTTCCGATGGTGCTGAATGCTCGGCCGGAGCCACTGGCTACTGCAACTTATATTGTTTTTGATATCGAGACGACCGGTTTATCCGTCGTAAACAATAAAATTATCGAGCTTGCGGGAGTCAGAATGCGGGAAGGTAAAGAGGTGGACCGGTTCTCGACCTTTATCAATCCCCATGAGAAGATTCCATACCATATCAAGCAATTAACGAATATCAATGATGAGATGGTCAAGGATGCACCGGAGCTAGAGCCCAAATTGCGCGAGTTCGTCGAGTACATCGGCGACGATATTCTTGTCGCGCACAACGCACGATTTGACATTGGTTTTATCCAAGCCAACTGCAGAGCGATCGGTTTGCCGGAAGTGACCAATGCTGTATTGGACACACTCGAGTTTGCAAGGTTCCTTCATCCAACGATGAAGAACCATAGATTGAACACGTTGTCTGACAAATATAAAGTGAGTCTGGACAACCATCACCGAGCGATTGATGACTCCCTCGCGCTCGGAGGCGTGTTATTTGGATTGATCGGCGATGCTGCTGAGCGTAACGTACGCGATCTGAATCAGTTGAACGACTATGTCGGTCTCGACTTATCGAATCAGCGGCCGTTCCATTCGAGTATCTACGCGCTTAATGCAGTAGGAAAAAAGAACTTGTTTAAACTCATTTCGTTATCCCATACCGAATATTTTAAGCGTGTTGCTACGATTCCGAAGAGCAAGCTTGTCGAGCTTAGAGAAGGTCTTCTTGTCATTTCCGGTTGTGAAAAAGGCGAGTTCTTCGAAACGGTGCTCAATAAGTCGCACGAAGAGGCAACGGATGTCGCAGAGTTCTACGATGTGCTCGAAATTCAACCTCTTGATTTCTATATGCATCTCGTGGAGAAGGGGCTTGTAGGAAGCCGTGCCGAAATTGAAGATGCGATGCGCCGCATTTGCCAAATCGGAGATGCACTTGGTAAACCGGTTATTGCAACGGGTAATGTTCATTATTTGAACCCGCGCGATAAGATGTACCGCGACATTACAATCCATGGCATTACAGGGTTCAGTCCGCTCAAAAGCATGCGAAAGCCGGATGCGCATCTGCGCACGACGGAAGAGATGCTGGAGGAGTTCGCTTTTCTTGGAGAGGCGCGTTCGCGTGAAGTCGTTGTGACGAATACGTCGCAGCTTGCTGACCGATTCGAAGCTTTTGACATGTTCCCTAAGGAATTGTTCGCTCCGATTATCGAAGGCGCGGACGAAGAAATACGGAATACCTGCTACGATACGGCGAAGTCGATGTACGGCGATAATCTGCCGCAAGTCGTTATCGATCGATTGGAGAAGGAACTTGTCCCTATCATTAAATTCAAATTTTCTGCCAACTATCTGATCTCTGAGAAGCTTGTGAAAAAGTCGAATCAGGATGGTTATCTCGTTGGTTCCAGGGGCTCCGTTGGTTCTTCCGTTGTAGCTACATTCCTTGGGATATCCGAAGTTAATCCGCTTCCCGCGCATTATCTGTGTTTGAACAAGGATTGTAAGAATAGCGAATGGTTTCTTGATGGTAGCGTGCCGAGCGGGTTCGACCTTCCTTCGAAGACTTGTCCGCATTGCGGTCAGATGATGAAGGGAGAAGGACAGGATATCCCGTTCGAAACGTTCCTTGGGTTCAAGGGGGACAAGGTTCCCGATATCGACCTTAACTTCTCAGGCGAATACCAGCCCATTGCTCATAACTATACCAAAGTGCTTTTCACCGAAAAGTGCGTATTCCGAGCAGGCACGATTGGAACAGTAGCGGAGAAGACAGCGTATGGCTTCGCCAAGAAGTATGAAGAAGAGCATCAAAAGAAGTGGCGCGGCGCTGAGCTTGCCCGGCTTGCCAGTGGATGTACTGGCGTCAAACGTAGTACGGGTCAACATCCAGGTGGTATCGTGGTTGTGCCGGACTACATTGACGTCGAGGATATCACACCGGTGCAATATCCAGCCGATGATACGAATGCCGAATGGAAGACGACACACTTCGACTACCATGCATTCGATGAAAATTTGCTTAAGCTGGATATACTAGGACATGACGATCCAACCATGATGCGTATGCTTCAGGATTTGACCGGCGTAGATCCGACGACGATTCCGATGAATGATCCAAAGGTCATGAGCATGTTCAACTCTTGCGCGGCGCTCGAAGTTTCGCCAGAGCGAATCCGTTCATCCGTTGCGACTTATGGGGTGCCGGAGATGGGGACGAAGTTCGTTCGCCAAATGCTTCAAGAGACGCAGCCGTCATCTTTTGCCGATTTGCTGCAAATCTCGGGGTTGTCGCATGGCACCGGAGTTTGGCTCGGCAATGCGCAAGAACTTATCAAAAACGGAACTTGTAATATCAAGACGGTAATTGGCTGTCGTGATGATATCATGTTGTATTTAATCTACAAAGCGGGTATGGATGCGGGGCTTGCGTTTAAGATTACGGAGAGTGTGCGGAAAGGTAAAGGTCTTACGCCAGAGTGGATTGAAGAAATGAAACGGTGTAAGGTACCTCAGTGGTATATCGATTCATGTCTGCGGATCGAATACATGTTCCCGAAGGCGCACGCGGCTGCATATGTCATTTCAGCTGTTCGCACCGCCTTTTTCAAACTATATTATCCAATCCAATATTACGCAACGTACTTTACTGTCCGTGCTGATGATTTTGATTTGGAGCTATTGTGTCAAGGCTATGATGCCATTCTTCGGAAACTGATCGAGATTGAAGCCAAGGGTTTCAGCGCTACGCCGAAGGAAAAAAACATGGTTTCGCAGCTTGAGATGTCGTTAGAGATGACGGCGCGTGGCTTCACGTTTAAGCCGATTGATCTCTATCGCTCTGATGCTATTAAATTCCAGGTCGACGGAGAATCTCTGATCCCACCTTTTGCTGCGATAGCTGGTATTGGTGATAATGCGGCACGAAATATTGCCGCTGCACGAGGCGGTGGAGAGTTTCTATCCATCGAGGACTTCCAGATGAAGTCCAAGGCGACGAAAACGATCATCGAAGTGCTGAATGGTATGGGCTGTTTCCGGGGATTGCCAGAATCCAACCAACTGTCGTTATTCTAAAGCAGATAGCGCTAGAAATCATTTCTTGTCACCTTTTTGGGATTATGTTATAATTTTTGTGGCAATGATGAAGATAGAATCTTTGATGCAGAAGAGTGGGGAAACCCACTCTTTACGTTTTGTATTCGGACATTCTCGTTACTCACAACCATCGGATTCACAATATCCGTTTATGCAACCATTACAGGAGGTTTACCCAATTTGAGCACATCCACTATCAAATCCGCGATTGAGACGATGGTGACACCTTTTCTCAATGAACATGGTTTTGAGCTGGTCGATATCGAATACATCAAGGAAGGCAGTAACTGGTTCCTGCGAATCTTCGTCGACAAAGACGGAGGCATCGACATCGATGAATGCGGACGGATTAGCGAGTTCGTTAGCGAGCAGTTGGATAAAAACGATCCAATCTCCGACGCATATTTTCTGGAGGTTTCGTCTCCTGGGGCAGAGCGTCCGCTTAAGAAACCCGAGGATGTAGTGAAGGCAATAGGCAAACATGTGTTCATGACTACATATGAGCCTGTTGATGGCTCTAAGGAATTCGAGGGGTTGCTCGTATCGTTCGACGGCGTGCAAGCTGTTGTTCGCGTAGGCAAAAAGCAGCATACGCTGCCTTACACCAAAGTAGCAAGCGCTAGGTTGGCCATCGTTTTTTAAATCGGTTTTTATTTCGAAAGGAGGAACAACGTTCCAATGAGTATGGATTTTATTGAGGCGTTGCAAGAGATCGAAAGAGACAAAGGGATCGCAAAGGATGTGCTTCTCGAAGCGATCGAAGCTGCACTGATCTCTAGCTACAAACGCAATTTCAACACTGCGCAGAACGTTAGGGTTGATATTAACCGCCACACTGGCGTGATCAAGGTATATGCTCGTAAGACTGTCGTAGACGAGGTGCTGGATCCGCGTCTAGAAGTAACGGTTGAAGCATCCCGCGAGATTAACCCGCATTATCAACTCGATGATGTTGCTGAAATCGAAGTTACGCCTCGCGATTTCGGACGGATTGCTGCCCAAACGGCCAAGCAGGTTGTGACGCAGCGTATCCGCGAAGCGGAGCGCGGCCTGATCTACAACGCATTTATCGATAAGGAAGAAGATATTGTGAACGGTATCGTACAGCGTCAAGACGTTCGCAATTTGTTTATTGACTTAGGTAAAGTTGAAGCGGTCATGCCGCTGACAGAACTTATGCCAACGGATAAATTCAAGCACGGTGATCGTGTGAAGTCGTTTATAACGAAAGTCGAGAATACGACTAAAGGGCCTCAGATTATTTTATCCCGTACACATCCCGGATTGCTGAAACGACTATTCGAGCTTGAAGTTCCTGAAATATACGATGGCGTTGTGGAGATTCGTTCTGTTGCTCGCGAAGCAGGCTTCCGCTCCAAAATTGCCGTACATTCCCGTAATGACGAAGTCGATCCAGTCGGTTCGTGCGTCGGTCAGAAGGGCATGCGCGTACAGACAATCGTTAATGAGCTGAAGGGCGAGAAAATCGATATCGTGCGTTGGTCCGAGAATGTCGAAGAGTACGTAGCGAATGCGCTCAGCCCGTCCAAGGTGCTTGAAGTGATTGTGTTCGAGCAAGAGAAGATGGCTCGTGTAATCGTACCGGACTACCAGCTGTCGCTCGCGATCGGCATCAAGGGGCAGAATGCTCGCCTTGCAGCGAAGTTGACGGGCTGGAAAATCGATATTAAAAGCGAGACACAGGCCGAGCAAGAATATGGGCGTCCGAAGTCTGCAATGGGTACGATGCATCAGGATTCGATTTCGATCGATTAGATTAGCAGAGCAATAGCCGGTGATGAAGGAGGGTGTGCGGTGAAACCGAGAAAAGTACCGCTTCGCAAGTGCGTCGCCTGTCAAGAGATGATGCCAAAGAAGGAGCTTATCCGCGTTGTTCGGACACCGTCCGGAGAAGTCGCGATCGACCTGACGGGGAAGAAGGCTGGGCGCGGCGCTTATCTGTGCGGCAAAGTAAGTTGCTTTAAGTTGGCTAAGAAATCGAAGGCGCTGGATCGGGCGCTTAAACAGTCCGTCGGCGATGATATATATGATGCACTGGAAAAGGAATTTATTGCGGTGGAGGATCAATTCATCGCGGCCAAGGAGCTGGAGTCTGATGACGATGAAGGCTGACAAGGCATTGTCGGCGCTAGGCATGGCCATGCGCGCAGGCAAGTTGATCACGGGAGACGAGATTGTACTCAAGGCGGTTAGGGCTGGCAAAGCTTGTCTGGTCATCATAGCCGGTGATGCATCTCCGAACACGAAGAAAAAATTTAAAGACAAGTGCGGCACCTACGGAATACAACTCGCCGAGGCATACAACAGGGAACAGCTAGGAATGGCGATAGGTAAGGCCGAACGCGTTGTTCTTGCCGTGACTGATGTGAACTTCGGAAAAATGATCGGAAATCATCTGAGCCAAAATACGGAGGTGGATCCTATTGAGCAACAAACAGGACAGCAAGGACAATAAAGATAAGCTTCGCGTTTATGAGTATGCGAAGTCGCTTAATATGAGCAGTAAAGAAATTATTACCATTCTTAAAAGGTTGAACTTGCCTGTTAACAACCATATGAGCGTCATGGAAAATGAGATGGTTCATAAGGTTGAAGGCTTCTTCCGAGATATTAAGTCAAATGCGGCGGCGAAACGCGCTCAAGAGAGCGGCGGAGCGGCGGTTTCAACAGCTCAAGCTAGACCGCAGGCCGCGCAGCAGCAAGGCAATCGCGGCAACACAACTCAAGAGAGACAGGGGACAATGAACTCTATTAATACGAAAACTCCAACAACCGAACAGCAACAACAACCAAGAGACCAACAGCAACAGCGTGAGCAAAGACCACAGCAGAATACTCGCCCAGCAGGGCAAGGACAAAGCCAAGGCGGCAATCGTCCATCTAGCGGACAGGGAGGCCAAGGTGGCAGCCGTCCGTATAACGGTGGAGGTCAAGGGCAAGGTCAAGGCGGCAGCCGTCCATACAACAGCGGCGGGCAAGGTGGACAGGGCGGCAATCGTCCGGCAGGTCAAGGCAGTCAAGGTGGCAGCCGTCCTTATAACAGCGGCGGCCAAGGTCAAGGTCAAGGTGGACAGAGCAGTAATCGTCCGTCAGGACAAGGTGGTCAAGGCGGAAGCCGTCCGTACAATAATGGCGGCGGGCAAGGTCAAGGCGGCAATCGTCCTGGCTATGGTCAAGGCGGCCAAGGCGGACAAGGTGGCAATCGCAGCGGTGCTCCAGGCGGCGGCGGTCAAGGTGGCAGTCGTCCAGCAGCAGCGCCTCAAGGACAAAGCCGCAGCTTTGATTCGCGTCCGGCTCCTGCACGCTCCGGCGGCGGCGACGATCGTTTCAACAAAGGTGGCGGCGGTGGCGACCGTTTCAACAAAGGCGGCAATACGAAGCGCTTCGAAGACGGCCGTGGCAGCAGTTTTGGCAAAGGGAATAATCGCGGCGGCAAAGGTCGTGGCAAAGGTCCACAGCAGCCCCCACGCGAGAAAATTGACAATACACCTAAGAAAATTATCGTTCGCGGCACGTTAACAGTCGGCGATCTCGCCAAGCTGCTTCACAAGGATGCATCTGAAGTGATTAAGAAGCTCCTATTCCTTGGTGTAATGGCAACAATTAACCAAGAAATCGAAATGGAAGCTATTTTGCTGATTGCAGGCGAATACGGCGTTGAAGTCGAAGTGAAAATTCCTGTTGAGGAAGATTCGTTCGAAACGGTAGAAGAGACGGATGAAGAAGAGAACCTTCAAGTACGTCCACCGGTAGTTACGATTATGGGTCACGTCGATCATGGTAAAACGACACTGCTGGATGCGATTCGCAAAACGAATGTTACCGGCGGCGAAGCTGGCGGCATCACGCAACATATCGGTGCGTATCAAGTCGAAATCAACAGCAAAAAGATTACGTTCCTCGATACACCTGGTCACGAAGCGTTTACGCTTATGCGTGCACGCGGTGCTCAAGTAACGGATATTACAATCATCGTTGTAGCAGCAGACGACGGCATCATGCCGCAAACGGTTGAAGCCATTAACCATGCCAAAGCGGCTGGCGTTCCGATTATCGTTGCTGTCAATAAGATCGATAAGCCGGAAGCAAATCCGGATAAAATTAAACAAGAAATGACTGAGTATGAGCTGGTTCCAGAAGAGTGGGGCGGCGACACGATCTTCGTAGAAGTTTCTGCGAAACAACGTATCGGCTTAGAGGGTCTGCTTGAGATGATTTTACTCGTTTCTGAAGTAAATGAATTCAAAGCGAACCCGAACAAACGCGCTCGCGCTACAGTTATCGAAGCCGAGCTCGACAAAGGTAAAGGCCCAGTTGCTCGTATTCTGGTACAACACGGTACGCTACGTATCGGAGATGCGTTTGTTGCGGGCAACTGCTTTGGACGTATTCGTGCCATGGTTAACGACCGCGGTCGTCGACTCAAGGAAGCGGGACCTTCCACACCTGTTGAAATTACAGGTTTAACAGAGGTTCCACTTGCTGGCGATCCGTTCATGGTATTCGAAGACGAGCGTAAGGCACGCGCGATTGCAGATCGTCGTTCCATCAAACATCGTCAATCCGAGATGGGCGCCAATACTCGCGTTACGCTTGATGACCTGTTCAATCATATCAAAGAAGGCGAAATCAAGGATCTTAACGTCATTATCAAAGCTGACGTGCAAGGTTCGTCCGAGGCACTTAAAGGCTCCTTGGCCAAAATTGATATCGAAGGCGTGCGCGTCAAGATCATTCATAGCGGCGTAGGTGCAATTACGGAATCCGATGTTATCTTGGCTGCTGCTTCTAATGCAATCGTCATCGGCTTCAACGTACGTCCTGATCCACAAGCGGAAGCAACAATCGCGCAAGAAAAGGTTGACGTTCGTATGCACCGCGTTATCTATAACGTAATTGACGAGATCGAGCAAGCGATGAAAGGTATGCTTGATCCAATCTTCAAGGAAGTTATCATCGGCCATGCCGAAGTCCGTAACGTATTTAAAGTTACGAAGGTCGGTGCTATCGCTGGTTCCATGATTATCGATGGCAAAATTACACGTTCGGCGGAAGCTCGCATTGTGCGCAGCGGTATCGTTGTGTACACGGGCAAGATCGATTCCCTCAAGCGTTTCAAGGACGACGCTAAGGAAGTTGCTCAAGGCTATGAGTGCGGTATAACGCTGGAACGCTTTAGCGATATTAAAGAAGGCGATATAATTGAAGCCTTCGTTATGGAGTCGGTAGAGAGGTGATTAAATAAATGGCGAAGATAAGGGTTGGCCGCGTAAGCGAGCAAATTAAAAAAGAGCTTAGCAGCATTATCCAGATGGAGCTGAAGGATCCGCGAATTGGATTCATCACCGTTACTGGTGTTGAGACAACAAGTGATTTGTCCCAAGCCAAAATCTATCTAAGCGTTCTTGGCAACGACGAACAGAAGGAAGCAACACTCAAAGCGCTTGCTAGCGCCACGGGTTTCCTTCGTTCGGAGCTTGGCAAACGGATGAAGCTTCGACACACGCCAGTGCTGTTGTTCAAATTCGATAGCAGTATCGAATACGGCAGCCGAATCGAGTCGCTTCTCGACGAATTAAACAAAGGAAGCAGCGCGAAGTGACCGGGGCAGAGCGTTATAGCGTTTCATTGAAAGAAGCATTGACCTTCATTGAAGGTCATGCTTCCTTTCTTGTTGTCTCACATGTTCAACCAGATGGTGATGCGATCAGCTCAACGGTTATCGTGGCATGGCTGCTCAATAAGCTCGGGAAAAGCGCTGTACTCGTGAACGAAAGTCTGTTGCCAGGCCGTTTATCCTTTTTGCATCGTTATGACGACATTCAATCACTCAAAGCAACAAAGATGACAGGCTCATTTGATGCCGTTATCGCGGTTGATTGCGCCGATTATCGCAGAATCGGAGAGGCATCGGCATTATTTGCCCCGGATGCAGCACTCCTTAACATCGACCACCATCCAACCAATGATGCTTTTGGTACGGTCAATATTATTAAGCCTGATGCAGCTGCAACCGCCGAAATATTGTATGATCTCATCGAAACAGCAGGTTTGACGCTTGATTTGGATAGCGCGACTGCCCTATATACAGGGCTTCTGACAGATACGGGAGGTTTCCGGTATTCGAATACAAGTCCTCGAGTCATGGAAATCGCTGCAAAGCTTCTGGCCATAGGCGTTTCTGGCAGCGAGCTGGCAGATCATTTGCTTGAGAAGATGACGATCGGCAAGCTTAAGCTGCTGCAGACGGCGCTCAGCAGGCTCACCTTTTCTGATAACCTCGAGATCGGTTGGCTCTACCTGACGAAAGATGATCTTCGCGAATGCGGTGCGGTGGCGGATGACCTGGAAGGTATCGTCAATTATGCGTTGAATGTGGACGGGGTTGAAGTCGGCATTCTCTTTAAGGAGACGGAAGCGGGTCAGGTGAAAGCGAGTCTGCGTTCAGCTGGCAAAGCCGATGTTGCATCCATCGCTCAGTCATTCGGCGGGGGCGGTCACGTTCGTGCATCGGGTTGTACGATGGAAGGACCAATTGCAGTGGCATCGGAACGGTTGGTCGAAGCGGTTAGAAAGGCGTTGGTTTAAGGATGGATGGAATACTAGCGGTGTGGAAACCGGCGGGGTGGACTTCACACGATGTAGTAGCAAAGGTGAGAAGACTGCTTAAACTCAAGCGCATCGGACATACAGGTACGCTTGATCCTATGGTTACTGGCGTGTTGCCTTTATGTCTGGGACGATCTACACGAGTCGTGGAATACGTGCAAGAGAGGCCCAAAGCGTATCAAGCTGTGCTGAAGCTCGGCATTGCTACGGATACAGAAGATATGACAGGCGAAGTGCTCGCATCCGAATCCGTCAGACCGTTGACACGCCAAGATATCGAAGGTGTTCTACAAACGTTTCTCGGCGAAATTGAGCAGGTACCTCCCATGTTCTCGGCAGTCAAGGTAGATGGCAAACGGCTGTACGAGCTTGCGCGAGAAGGAAAGTCTGTCGAGCGCAAATCCCGTAAAGTAACGATTCACAGGATCGACCTGGGTGCCTGCGAGCTTGATATGGAGCAACCGGAAATAACGTTTTCCGTCGAATGCTCCAAGGGAACATATATCCGTACGTTATGTGTAGATATTGGCAAGGCGCTTGGTGTACCCGCTACGATGAAAAGTTTGATACGAACGATGTCAGGCGGCATAACAGCCGAACATTGTTTGACACTGGAGCAGATTGAGGAGCTTCAGGCAACGGGTGATCTGGAGAGCAGGCTTGTTGCTGCTGAACAAGCGATCTCGCATATCCCGAAAGCGATCGTAACCGAGGAAGCTGCCTTGAAGGCGCTTCGCGGGCAGAAGCTGTCGTTGCGTACGGTAACGGTTCATGAGCCGTGGTTGCATGGCACGTTATATCGCATCACGGACACGAACAATTCGTTTCTAGGTATTTTTCAATGCGACATGGAAATTTTCGGATTAAGACCTGTTAAGGTATTCTCATAAACTACGTTTAACGGAAATGCAGGTGTATCGCGATGGAACTTATCTCTATCTCTTATCCCTTTACGAGCTTGACGGAGTTAACGCAGGAGAAGCCGGTCGCCATTGCGATCGGACACTTCGATGGCGTACACCGAGGCCATCAGAACGTTATTCGCCAAGCTGTCCAGACGGCTCGCGAACAAGGGATGTTATCAGCGGTCATGACATTCTCGCCGCATCCCAAGGAAGTACTCGGTCACGGGGATCAATATTACAGTTGTCTGACTCCGCTATCAAAGAAAAAGGAGCTCTTTGAAGAGCTTGGCGTAGATCTCATGTATGTCATGCGTTTCGATTTAAGCTTCGCGGCGGTATCGCCTGCGGAATTCGTTAACGACGTGCTGCGTCCGCTTGGCGTGCGACATGCCGTGGTCGGATTCGACTTTACGTTCGGCTACAAAGGAGCCGGTAATGCCGCCGCACTTCTAGAGCTTTGTGAGGGCGACATTGGCGTAAGCATCGTTGAGCCGCTTTATGAGAACGATGTGAAGGTCAGCAGCACATACACGAGAGAATCGCTTGAACTAGGTGATTTAATGATGGCAAACGGCTTGCTCGGTCGTCCGTATGAAGTGACAGGTACGGTCGTTCATGGTGACGGCAGAGGCCGGACAATCGGGTTTCCGACAGCTAACTTGGAGCTGCATGATCCTTATGTGGCGCCAAGACTTGGTGTATACGCGATTACGGCTAGTATAGATGGCGTATCATACCAAGGCGTCCTCAACCACGGGATGAAGCCGACCTTTAACAAATCAGAGATTAAGCCGGTTATGGAAGCGAATCTGTTTGATTTTGATCAGGACATTTATGGCAAAGAGATGACGGTTCAATTTAATCATTTCATTCGTCCCGAGCAGAAGTTTAGCTCCATCGATGAATTAATCAACCAGATCGCGATTGATGCAGAGCGGGCCAGGACGTTGAATCAGCAACCCTAATTCACAAAAAAAGTGCGATGCTCGACAATGATTGATCATTTATGTTATACTATTCGAAGTTGTGACCGGACCTTGTCCGTTATGGACAATGTTCGACAACAGCCGAACCTTGGCTTGGTTGTCCGCTCTCACCGGCGGCGGCGAGGCTAATGGCGATTATGAAAGAAGGAGGTGAAAAGGATGGCAATTACACAAGAACGTAAACATGAGCTGATTGAGACTCACAAGACGCATGCAAGCGACACGGGGTCCCCTGAAGTTCAAGTCGCTATCCTTACGGAAAACATCGTGAACTTGACGCAACACTTGCGGGAGCATAAGAAAGATCATCATTCCCGTCGCGGTTTGCTCAAGATGGTCGGTCAACGCCGTAAGCTGCTGGCTTACCTGAAGAACAAAGACGTAAGACGTTACAGCGCATTGATTGAAAAACTCGGCCTTCGCCGTTAGAACATGCGTAACAGAAAGCAACCTGATTGTCCCTAGGATTAGGGCTACGGGTTGCTTTTTGTAAACTTATAAGTTTTTTGACTATACATGAATGGAGGTTCGCGAATGATACATAAAGTAGATATGATGCTTGGCGGTAGACCATTTAGCTTGGAGACAGGCCGATTGGCGAAGCAAGCGAACGCGGCCGTCACGGTCCGCTATGGCGAGACTGTTATTCTGTGTACCGTTACTGCTTCCACGGAACCTAAGGATTTGGATTTCTTCCCATTGACCGTGAACTACGAAGAACGTTTGTATGCCGTTGGCAAAATTCCAGGCGGATTTATTAAACGTGAGGGAAGACCAAGTGAGAAAGCGATCCTGTCCAGCCGTTTGACGGACAGACCGATTCGTCCATTGTTCCCGGAAGGTTTCCGTAATGATGTCCAGATCGCAAATATCGTCATGAGCGTGGATCAGGATTGTTCGCCTGAGATTGCTGCAATGATCGGTACTTCTGCAGCGCTGACGATCTCCGACGTACCGTTTGACGGTCCGATTGGCGGAGTAGTAGTGGGACGAATTGATGGACAATTTATCATCAACCCGACTGTCGAGCAAGAGACAACATCCGATATCTTTGTAGTCGTGTCTGGCACGAAGGATGCCATCATGATGGTAGAAGCGGAAGCTAACGAAGTTTCCGAAGAAGTGATGCTCGAAGCGATCATGTTTGGTCATGACGCGATCAAAGGCATCGTAGCTACAATCGAAGAGCTTAAAGCAACAGCCGGCAAAGAAAAGATGGCTGTTAAATTACATGCCGTAAATGAAGATGTGAACACTGCAGTTCGTGCTTTCGCATCAGCTGGTTTGGTCGAAGCGATCAAGATTGCAGAAAAACATGCTCGCCAAGAAGCGATTGACGCTGTCAACGGTGATACGGTTGCTCATTTCCAATCGCTATACGCAGAAACGCCAGAACTGCTCTCCGATGTGAAGGAAGTACTCTATGACATCGTGAAGGAAGAAGTTCGTCGTTTGATTACGCATGACAAGGTACGTCCTGACGGTCGTGGGCTTGACGAAATCCGTCCGATCGAATGCGACGTTAATTTGTTGCCTCGTACGCATGGTTCTGGTTTGTTCACACGTGGACAGACACAAGCACTGAGCATTTGTACGCTGGGTGCTATGGGCGACGTTCAAATTCTTGATGGCATCTCGCCAGAAGAAACAAAACGATTCATGCACCACTACAACTTCCCTCCATTCAGCGTTGGCGAAGCTAGACCACTCCGTCCTCCAGGACGCAGAGAGATTGGTCATGGAGCGCTCGGCGAACGCGCATTGTCCAAGGTTATTCCGTCTGAAGCAGACTTCCCTTACACGATTCGTCTTGTGTCAGAAGTATTGGAGTCCAATGGCTCGACCTCGCAAGCTAGTATTTGCGCAAGCACACTTGCCATGATGGATGCTGGCGTTCCGATCAAGGCACCAGTAGCAGGTATCGCTATGGGTCTGATCAAGGACGGCGATCACTTCTCCATTTTGTCCGACATCCAAGGTATGGAAGATCACCTCGGCGATATGGACTTTAAAGTTGCGGGTACGGCAGCCGGCGTAACAGCGATCCAGATGGATATTAAGATCGATGGTATTGACCGCGCAATCCTGCAACAATCATTAGAGCAAGCACGTCAAGGCCGGATGCATATCCTCGGCAAGATGCTTGAAGTCATGCAGGCACCTCGTACGAACTTGTCCAAGTATGCGCCTAAGATCCTGACGCTTCGCATTAACCCGGACAAGATCCGTGATGTAATCGGCGCAGGCGGCAAAATCATCAACAAAATTATCGAAGAGACCGGCGTGAAAATCGATATCGAACAAGACGGCATGGTATTTATCGCTTCTTCTAACGAAGAGATGAACCAGAAGGCCAAATCGATTATCGAAGGGATCGTCAAGGAAGTCGTAATTGGCGAAATTTATCTTGGCACAGTCAAACGTATCGAGAAATTCGGCGTGTTTGTTGAGATTCTGCCGAACAAAGACGGTTTAGTCCATATTTCACAGCTTTCCACAGAACGTGTGGCCAAATGCGAAGACGTTGTGAAGATCGGCGATCAAATTACGGTCAAAGTAACTGAGATCGACCAACAAGGTCGAATCAATCTATCGCGCAAAGTGCTGCTAACGCCGGAAGTGCCAGCTGAATCCAAATAAGATTCGCGGCTATCCACAATTTCATCGATTCAAGCGAAGAGTCAGAGTCTATCTGTCTCTTTTTGTTTTGTATTCAAGACAAGCTGCATAATCTTGTCCTCCTGCTCATAGGATGGTTCATAAACGCATATCGGCTTTGCTGCGGTTGACTTCGATCGCATGCCGAATGTCGGAATGGGATACGCTGGGAGTGAGAGGAATGGCTCTTCGCAAGGCGACTGCGATTGCGGCAAGCATATTAATGGTGCTCGTCTTTGTTCGATTAAACGGGGATATCCTTTCCTTTATCCACGCGATCAAAGCTGGCGAAGATGCGTCCTTTGCTTTTGGCCCGCCATCCTTGTCAGAGGACGAGAAGCGCGAGCTGTATAACCGGATTGTTGCAGAAGCAGAAACGAAATACATAGAGCCTGTCAATGCAAGGATCGATCGGGTGTGGCATGCCATTCCCGGCTATAATGGGCTGGAGGTCGACATCGAGCGCACCTATGAGGAAGCGCTCAAGTCCGCAAGAGCTGAACCGATACCTTTTCGTTACAAGGAGATTGAGCCGAAGATCGGACTTGAGGATTTAGGAGCACATCCGATCTACAAAGGAAATTCGAACAAACGGATGATTGCCTTTATGATTAATGTTGCTTGGGGCAACGAATACTTAGATCCAATTCTAGAGACCTTGGCACGAGAGAATGTGCGGGCAACCTTTTTCTTGGATGGTTCGTGGTTAAACAAAAACGGTGAGCTAGCACAAAAAATAGTGGATGCTGGGCATGAATTATCAAACCATGCATATTCCCACCCGGATATGAAAAACTTGAACCGAAGCGATCAATATTCGCAGATCATGCGGACCGAGAAATTGCTTAAAGAGCGGTTAGGAATCAACAATCGTTGGTTTGCTCCGCCGTCTGGCTCCTACAATGGAGCAACCGTGCAGATCGCGAAGGAACAGGGTCTCCAAACGGTGCTTTGGACGATTGACACTGTTGACTGGATGAAACCCCAGCCTCAGACGATCGTGAATAAGATCAATTCGAAGCTGGAGCCTGGCGCACTTATTCTGATGCATCCGACAGCATCTTCTAGCGCGGCGCTACATGGCATGATTGCCAGCGCCAAGTCAAAGGGATATTTTATTGGCACGGTCAGTGAGACATTGTCGTCTGCCCGAACGCCTGCCGTTCTTGAGGGCGGAGATGGATTCTGATATAGTGGAATCATTCGTGTTAGTGATTGGCAATGTTCGGTCATAGTAAGAATACGGCTTAACAAATCGCCATTAATAGGGGGACGCTCGGTGAACAAATACATACTTAGCAACGGCTTGCGCGTAATGGTGGAGAATATCTCCACTGTTCGTTCAGTCTCATTCGGTATTTGGGTAAAGACGGGATCGCGAAACGAGACGCCGGAAAATAACGGAATCTCACATTTTATCGAACATATGTTGTTTAAGGGAACGGAGAAACGTACAGCTAAAGATATCGCAGATCTGTTCGACGGTATTGGAGGCAACGTTAACGCCTTTACTTCCAAAGAGTATACCTGTTATTTCGCCAAGGTGCTGGACGAACATCTGCCGCTGGCTGTGGATGCTTTGTCGGATATGTTTTTCCATTCGCAGTTCGACGAGCAGGAGCTTGCCAAGGAAAAAAACGTTATATTGGAAGAAATAGCGATGTACGAGGATACACCTGATGACAAAGTACATGATGAATCATCGCGTGCCGCATACGGAGATCATCCGCTTGCTTATTCGATTCTCGGGCTGAAAGAACGTCTTGAAGCCATGGGACCTGACGCATTGCGGGGTTATATGAATGAACGGTATACGATTGAGAATACAGTCATTAGCGTAGCGGGAAATGTAGAGGATGAGAAGCTGCTAGCGATGCTGGAGCAATATTTTGGAGCGTTTAACCGTCACTCTGAGCCCGTTCTTCTTACACCACCTGCGTTCCATGGCGATTATTTGTTCTATAAGAAGAAGACAGAACAAAACCATCTCTGTATTTCGTTCCCTGGCTGCTCGAACGCGGATCCGCTTCTCTATCCCATGGTACTGCTCAACAATGCGATGGGCGGCGGGATGAGCTCACGTCTCTTCCAGGAAATTCGAGAAAAACGCGGTCTTGCTTATTCCGTCTACTCGTACCATACGGGATATGCGGATTCGGGACTATTTACGGTCTATGCGGGAACAGCGCCTAAGCAAACAAAGGATGTGCTTGAGCTTACGATGGAGCAACTTCATGAGTTGTCCGTCAAAGGGCTTGCCGATGATGAGCTCCACCGCGGCAAGGAGCAGCTAAAAGGTTCGTTAATATTAAGTCTCGAGAGCACAAGCAGCCGAATGAATCGTATTGGCAAAAACGAGCTTATGTTAGGCCGACATTATACGCTTGACGAGCTTCTGGCTCGTATCGATAATGTAACAATGGATCATATCCGCGAAGTGACGAAACGGATGCTGGCAACGCCATTCGCAGTCGCAACGGTAGGAACAACAGATAAAGAAATTGCAGGGTTGAGGAGAGATCAGCTTGTACCAGGTTCTGTTTAAACGGTTAGAAGGCAACGAAGATATCGCGATTCCGCGAAAAATGTCAGAATGGGCGGCAGGCTTTGATCTGCAGGCCGCGGTTGACGAGCCGGTTGTACTTGCCCCGGGAGAACGTAAGCTAGTTGCAACCGGATTTGCGATGGCCATGCCAAGTGAGTTGGAGGCACAGATTCGTCCGCGCAGCGGACTTGCGTATAAACACGGTATTACTTGTCTCAATTCGCCAGGAACGATCGATGCGGATTATCGCGGCGAGGTGAAAGTGCTGCTTGTTAATCTCGGACAGGAACCGTTTACGATAACTCGCGGTGAGCGCATCGCGCAGATGGTATTCCAGGTTGTGCCACAAGTTTCGATCGAAGAGGCGCAAGAGCTTCCTGATACGGTTCGTGGTGCAGGTGGATTTGGCCATACTGGGGTTAAATAAGATCATTAAACAAGATGATTAGGTCCAAGAAAATAAGTTGTCCTTAGTAGTCATTGGAACATGACGACTGGGGCGGCTTTTTTTTGTTGCCCGCAACTGTTCACCCCGCTTTGGGCGATGGCATATGATGGTCTATACCTTTTTGCTTAACTTTACATTCAATGGCTTAGAGAGGAGTGAAGCCTGATGCTTACTGGCGTTCAAGTGCTTATGCTCGGTGGCGATGCCCGGCAGCTGGAGGTCATACGCAAGCTGAGCGAGCTGGACGCTTCCGTAACGGTATGCGGCTTCGACGGTTTACATTCGTCGCTGGACGGCGCGGTACATGCTGAATTCGAGGAGGCGTTGTTCGAGAACGTCGATGCGCTGTTGCTTCCTGCCGTAGGAACAGATGACAACGGCCAGATCCATGCGGTATTCAGCGACCTAGAGATTGTGCTTACTGAGCAGCATATGGCTAAGCTGCCTTCGCATTGCACCGTTTACACCGGGATGGCGAAACCTTATTTGAAGCAACTATGCACACAGTTCGGCCTTAAATTGGTCGAATTATTTGATCGCGACGATGTCGCCATTTATAATTCTATTCCGACAGCGGAAGGCGCGCTTATGATGGCGATTCAGCACACGGATATTACGATTCACGGCTCCCAATGCATGGTTCTCGGATTCGGAAGAACCGGGTTTACGATGGCTCGAGTATTGCATGGATTAGGGGCGAAAGTCACAGTTGGCGTACGACGTTCCGAGCATTATGCGAGGGCGTCAGAGATGGGCTTCGAGCCGTTCTACACAGGGGCTTTGCTCCAAAAAGCGGGCAATATTGACTTGCTTTTTAATACAATTCCGACTATGATAGTCACAGCGCAAATTATAGCGAATTTACCATCGCGAGCGGTCATTATCGACCTCGCTTCGAAGCCTGGCGGCACAGATTTCCGCTTCGCTGAGAAACGTGGCATTAAGGCCATGCTTGCACCCGGTCTCCCCGGTATCGTCGCTCCCAAAACAGCTGGACGTATCATAGCGGAATGCTTGGCACAGTTGATTACGGATGATACGAACATGCGGGGGAATGGGATATGAACTGGAATGGAATTACGGTAGGTTACGCTTTGTCCGGCTCTCATTGCACATTTGCAGAAGTAATGCCGGAGATTAAGCGTTTCGTCGATGCTGGCGCAAACGTGGTGCCGATCGTATCGAATACGCTCATAACGACTGACACAAGGTTCGGCACGGCAAAGGAATGGCAAGAACAGCTAACGAGCATTACGGGCAACGAGATCATCTCGACGATCGTGCAAGCCGAACCTCTGGGACCTTCCAAGCTGATTGACGTACTAGTCATTGCTCCTTGTACGGGGAACACGACGAGCCGTCTGGCGAACGCGATTACGGATAGTGCCGTATTGATGGCGGCCAAAGCGCAGATGCGTAACGGTCGACCGATTGTATTAGCCATTTCGACAAACGATGGATTAGGGCTTAACGCCGCTAATATAGCAAAGCTGTTGGTGGCTAAACATATTTATTTTGTTCCATTTGGTCAGGATAATCCGGTACAGAAGCCGAATTCATTGGTGGCACGTATGGATTTGGTCATGGAAGCCTGTGAAGCTGCACTGCAAGGAAAGCAAATTCAGCCTTTACTCGTGGAGCGACACGGTTAAGCGGACAGATTAGATCGTTGCATTAGCAAATTGTGTTTGATGATGTCTAGCAGCTGCCTATGATTTCCGCCATCGTGTAGCATTCACAACAAAAAGTTAAAGCTCAGGCCTAATTTTAATTTTAGCAGCCAATAGTATTAAACAACGGATCATGCGCTGCTCCTCATCATCAGTAGATGATAGGAGGAAAGCGGCAATGCGAATCCTCGTACAGAAATTCGGAGGAACCTCAGTCTCTAGCCTGCATGCTAGAGAACGTGTCATTCAACATATTAAGAGGGAACGCGACGACGGATACCAAATCGTCGTCGTTGTGTCCGCAATGGGGCGTAATGGTGACCCCTATGCAACGGACACGCTGCTCGGACTTGTCAGAGAAGAGGGCGACAAGCTCCCGGCGCGGGAGAAAGACATGCTGATCGGTTGCGGAGAGATTATCGCCGCAGCCGTGTTGTGCGCCATGCTTAATGCCGCCGGCATACCCTCTGTTGCGTTAACAGGCGGAAGCGCGGGTATACTGACCGACGAAGGATTTGGCTCTGCACGGATCAAACGAGTGAATCCAGACCCTGTGATTCAGCAATTGGAACGTGGCAACGTAGTTGTCGTTGCAGGGTTTCAAGGGATATCGACACAAGGTGATTTGACCACTCTCGGCAGGGGCGGCAGCGATACGTCCGCAACGGCGCTAGGTGCAGCTCTAAGAGCTGAGATGGTGGATATTTATACGGATGTCATTGGGATCCTGACCGCTGATCCTCGTATCGTAACAGATGCCAAGCCTCTGCCAGTAGTGAGCTACGCAGAGATTTGTAATATGGCAAGACAAGGGGCGAAGGTAATCCACCCTCGCGCAGTTGAAATTGCTATGCAAGCCAAAATACCGGTACGGGTGCGATCGACCTTCTCCGAAGAGACGGGCACGCTTGTAACAGACGACCTCGCGCTCGCAAGCGAACGTCCCGTCAGAGACAAACCGGTAACAGGCATTGCGCATGTTGCGGGCATTACTCAAATTGCTGTTAAAGCGATAGATGGACGTAACGACATGCAATTGCAGGTTTTCCAGACGATGGCACGACATCATATCAGTGTGGATTTTATCAACGTTACACCAAGCGGTGCCCTTTATACGGTGTTTGACAAGGATGCTGAAGTCGCTGGAACCTTGCTCAAGGAAGCGGGCTTTGCTCCTGCATTAGTGCCAGGCTGTGCCAAAATTTCCGTCATAGGCGGAGGGATGAACGGGCAGCCAGGCGTCATGGCTCGGATCGTGGAGGCTTTGACGGAGCAAGGCATTTCTATCATGCAATCAGCCGATTCCAATACAACGATATGGGTATTGGTTCGGGAAAGTGATATGGCTGTTGCGTTAAGGGCATTACACACGAAATTCGATCTTCATTTATGAAGCAGTAGACATAAAAGATTGTTCGAATCGTTCGATATGCGTGTACGAGACTAATTCATGCTTCAATTCATTGAAAAACGAACGATATGAACACTCACATAATGATTGTTATTTCTAGGAGGAGTCACTATGGATTTCGGAAGATTGATTACAGCGATGGTCACCCCCTTTGATGAAGAAGGGCAAATTGATTGGCAAACCGCAGGCAAGCTGATTGACTATTTGATCGAAGAGCAAGGCAGCGACAGCATCGTTGTGTCCGGCACAACAGGCGAGTCGCCAACTTTGACTGAGGAAGAGAAAATGAAGCTCTTCACATTTGCAGTTGAGCGTGCGGCGGGACGCAGCAAGATCATCGCCGGTACGGGAAGCAATGATACGGCCCATACTATTCATTTGACCAAATCCGCAGAGAAATGTGGAGTAGACGGTATACTGCTTGTTGCCCCATATTATAACAAACCCTCGCAGGAAGGCTTATACCGTCATTTCAAAGCCGTTGCCGAATCGACAGCGCTGCCAATTGTGTTGTACAACGTTGAAGGTCGTACTGGCATTAATATCTCCGTCGATACAACGCTGCGCTTAGCACAGCTGTCTAATGTTGTTGCTACAAAAGATTGTGCATCGCTGGAGCAGCTAACCCAAATCGTCAGCGGCGCACCAGATGGATTCCGTGTGTATAGCGGCGATGACGGAATGACACTGCCGGCTTTATCGGTAGGCGCATTCGGAATTGTAAGTGTCGCGAGCCATGTAATCGGCTCTGACATGAAATCTATGATCGAAGCATATGTTGCTGGCCGCGTGGAAGAAGCCGCTAAGCTGAACGGAAAGCTTTTCCCAGTATTTAAGGGTCTGTTCCATTGCCCGCATCCTGTACCTAATCCCGTCGCGGTTAAATATGCATTGTCGCTCAAAGGACTTCCGGTTGGCGGCGTTAGATTGCCGTTAGTCGAAGCGAGTGAAGCGGAGCAAGCCTTTTTGCGTAACCTGATTGGGTAATTTATCCATAGATACTTAAACCGCAAACCACGAATATTACACTGAACCGGTGCCTGGAGCATCGGTTTTTTTATTTTGGTCATCCTAATCGGTGTAGGTTTAACGGCTAGTACTTGTATTCCATCTTTTTCTTCATGTATAATGGTCACAAGTGATTGGGTGCGGCAAACAGAATCAATTTGAGTAAATACCGTCAGAGCGGCATCTGGCGTTAACTGTAATACCAATAATCGGATAAATCATGAAGAATTACACTTTTGTAGGAGGTATAGATACACTTGTCTAAGAAAAACAACAACCAAGATAAGCTACTTATATTCGCATTGGGCGGAGTAGGCGAAATCGGCAAAAATATGTACGTAATCCAATACAACAATGATATCGTTGTTGTGGATTCGGGTCTTAAGTTCCCAGAAGAGGACATGCTTGGCATCGACATTGTTATCCCGGATATTTCATATCTGACGGAAAACCGCGATAAGGTTCGCGCTATTCTCATTACGCACGGTCATGAGGATCATATTGGCGGTTTGCCATATGTGCTGAGACATCTGAACGTTCCCGTATACGGCACGAAGCTAACACTCGGCCTTATTGAAGGGAAACTGAAGGAAGCAGGTCTGCTTGGCGAAACGAAACGTATTCTGATCAATGCAGACTCAGAGATTCAACTCGGCACCATCCGAGCAAGCTTCTTCAAAACTAATCACAGTATCCCGGACTCAGTTGGCGTCTGCTTGGATACACCGGAAGGCATCGTGGTTCATACTGGCGACTTCAAATTCGACCACACGCCGGTCAACGATCAATTCGCTGACTTGCAGCGTATTGCCGAGATCGGAAGCCGCGGCGTATTGGCGTTATTGTCAGACAGCACAAACGCGGAACGTCCAGGATACACGCCTTCGGAGAGCAACGTAGGGGACGAGCTGGAAGATATCTTCCGCAAATCCACCCAACGCGTCGTGGTTGCTACATTCGCGTCCAACGTGCACCGTATTCAACAAATCATTAACGCTTCGATCGCAACACGCCGTAAGATTGCAGTCGTAGGTCGCAGCATGGTGAATGTTGTCGGAATCGCGTCCGAATTAGGTTACCTCAATATTCCAGAAGGAATGCTGATTGAGCCTGAGGAAGTGAACAAGCTTGCAGCAGACCGTGTCGTTATTCTATGCACAGGCAGCCAAGGCGAGCCGATGTCCGCACTGACGCGGATGGCGCGCTCTACGCACCGCAAAGTCGATATTCTGCCAGGCGACACCGTTATTATCGCAGCTACACCGATCCCTGGTAATGAACGTTATGTAGGCCGTACAGTGGACGAGTTGTTCAAGCTTGGTGCAAACGTTATCTACGGACCGGGTTCCGTATCTGGCGTTCACGTTTCGGGACATGGCAGCCAAGAAGAGCTCAAGCTGATGCTTAACCTGATTAAACCGAAGTACTTTATTCCGATTCACGGTGAATATCGTATGCTTCGTCTGCATGGCAGATTGGGCGAACAGATCGGTATGGAGAAAGAAAACATCTTCATCATCGAGAATGGCGATACAGTTGAATTCCAAGGTGGATCCGGCCGTAAGGGATCCAAGGTACCTGCCGGCAACGTTCTGATCGACGGTCTCGGAGTTGGCGACGTAGGGAACATCGTATTGCGTGATCGCAAGCTGTTGTCGCAAGATGGAATCCTCGTTGTCGTGGTGACGTTAAGCAAACAAGACGGAACGATCCTATCCGGACCAGATATTATTTCTCGTGGCTTCGTGTATGTAAGAGAGTCCGAAGGACTTCTGGACGAGGCAAACCGGATTGTAACTTCCACATTAAACAAATTGATGAACGACAAAGTTAATGAGTGGGCATCGCTCAAAACAAATGTAAAAGACGCGCTTGGACGTTTCCTATACGAACAAACACGCCGCCGCCCTATGATATTGCCGATCATCATGGAGGTTTAGTCGGTATAGACATACCCATCACGATTTTCCATATCGCTTCATTGACCTTTATTGGGTCATTGAAGCGATTTTTTTTGTAACGGATAGGCGGCGCCTCCCTCGTTTGTTGTATATTTTCCGGCGTGAATTCCATACTATGACAAGCTGTAGTACAACATAGGGGGAATTGTTATGATGGATGAAATAAGCGCTAACAAAGGGAATCAATCAGATCCGCAGCCACAGACCCTGCCGCAGGAGCAACCACAAGAAGAGAAGAAAAAAAGCACGGCTATTGAGAGTATTCAACAGTTAGGTACAACGGGACCGCCGGTTCCGGCGGAATCCAACATTTTTTGTATGACAATAATCGGACAGGTCGAAGGTCATTTGATCTTGCCGCCGCAAAACAAAACAACCAAATACGAACACATCATCCCACAATTAGTTGCAGCGGAACAAAATCCAAAGATTGAAGGCGTGTTGATCGTATTAAACACGGTTGGCGGGGACGTAGAAGCAGGTCTTGCAATCGCGGAAATGATCGCTTCCTTGTCGAAACCAGTCGTCACACTCGTATTGGGAGGCGGTCACTCGATAGGTGTTCCGATCGCAGTATCGGGAGATCGATCCTTTATAGCTGAAACTGCCACTATGACGATTCACCCCATACGCCTTAATGGTCTTGTTATTGGAGTCCCTCAAACCTTTGAATATTTGGACAAAATGCAAGAGCGCGTCGTACGGTTCGTAACGTCACATTCTCAAGTTACTGAGGCTACGTTTAAGGAGCTCATGTTCAAAACTGGAGAGCTCACTCGCGATATCGGAACGACTGTAATTGGTGCTGATGCAGTCAAGCATGGACTAATCGACGAAATTGGAGGATTAGGCGAGTCGCTTAGAACGTTGAACCGACTGATTGACTCCAAACGTGCTCCTAAAGAAGCAATGGCGGGTATGGATGTTGTAATCGCAGCAAACACCAATGCGATGGACGGCACAGGAATGGAAGCAGGTGCGCCGCAATGACGCTGCACACGATTATGCCTCTTGAGCTAGTCCTTCAAGGATATGAGAATGAGGGGGAGCTAACGCTTGATGTGCGAGTCAAAGGTATTAAAATGACGGTCGTGCCGGTGGCACCGGGTTATGGGAAGATCGTACGATTATTAGAATGTTCGTTGTACGATTACCTGGATCCCACGCTTGCACCAGGTACATTGATTTCCTACGATTTCGAATAGACGTTCGGGTACAAATAGTCCGTCACCCGGAACTGTGCTATAATGGAAATCCGAGGTGACGGCATTGGCAAAGAAAAAGGGACGCAAAAAATCGATTGGCGCAGCGCTCAAATACGAAGTATATGGCATTCTGATTATTACGGTATCCATTATCGCATTATCCGGAGAAGCAACTGTAGGCCGAGCCTTATCCAAGCTGTTTGGCTTGTTTTTAGGCAAGTTTTATTTCGTGCTTGCGCTTGTCGGCATTTACATAGGTCTTACAGTCATGGTGAAGCGGGCATGGCCTAGCGGTTGGACGAACCGCAGGACAGGTCTGCTTATTGTCGTGCTTGCATTGGCACTTAGCAGTTCCATATCTGACATCAATGCTCGATTCCAAGGTATCGAGCGTGAAACGTTGTCTGGCGGAGTGATTCTAAGTACGTTAAGCACGAGTCTTCAGGAACAGCTATTAACCTCCTCATCGGATGGCGTAGATCAGGTAGCTATACAGGACAAACAAATTAGCGGAGGTTATTTAGGTGCGCTGATGTTTGCTATGTTATTTAGCTTGTTTGGGTATTACGGTGCTCTTATTATCGATTTTGTAATGTTCGCAATTGCAGTTATGCTGATAACCGGTAAGTCGTATGTGGAATTGATTCGCCTTGGGCGCACGCGGTTCATTCGGATGGTTAAGTTGCTTAATGCGAAGCGGAGCAGCCGAAGAGCCAAGCGCGAAGCAGCTGCAGGTGCTGCGGCTGCTACACCGCTGGCAGACGGTGTATATGACGATGATGGCACAATTGAAGACGATGAGTTATATGCAAAGCCAGAGCCAAAGAAACGCAAATCATTGTTTTTCTCCTGGCGAAACAACGAACAAGAGAGCAAAGATCATTTGCATGACGATGATGAATGGGAGCTATCCCGAGATGATGACACGAGAAACGGCAATGAAGTGAAATCGTGGGACAACGAAACAGTGCAGCAGCCTTGGGAGAAAACAGGTGAAACTTATCAGCAATCCGAACCCTATAACGAGAAATTCGACGATGGGCTTCCTCCTTGGGCGCAAGATGAACGTTCGGAATCCACTGAATCCCAATATCCCATTACGGATCAACAACAATACCCTGACCTAAATCAAGTAGGAGAGCAAGTTGAAGGGCAGAGTTGGGGAGATTCGGATTGGAGAAATGAAACGGATCATGGATCGGATATGTTTGAGAATGAACATGAGATCGAAGGTCGTACGGATGCCGTAATTACGGGATTGGAAGTGCCTTTGCACCCTGAGATTGACGCTGAGCTAGAAGACACTCTTCCTGCTGAATCCATCGAAGGTGATGAAGCGTCGACCGCACCTCGCAGACCGATTGGCGAGTCTGGCGACGCAATGGTTACCGGTGGCGGCAAACCTGTGCCCAAGCCGTATCTACTGCCTCCGTTTTCGCTACTTCAGAAGCCGGTTGGCATGAGCAGAGGGTCGGACGCAACCGATATGTACGATTCCAGACGCAAGCTTGAAGCCACTTTAGAGAGCTTCGGTGTACGTGCGAAAGTGTTGGACGTAGTGCGTGGTCCAGCTGTTACGCGATATGAAGTGCAGCCAGCTACAGGTGTCAAAGTAAGCCGTATCGTCGGTTTGACGGATGATATCGCTCTTGCTCTAGCTGCTAAGGATGTTCGGATGGAAGCCCCGATACCTGGCAAATCAGCTATCGGTATCGAGGTGCCGAACATGGAGGTATCCGTTGTTACGATGCGAGAAGTTATGGAGACGCCA
Source organism: Paenibacillus sp. strain BS8-2 (assembly GCF_054483835.1). Classification (NCBI taxonomy): domain Bacteria; kingdom Bacillati; phylum Bacillota; class Bacilli; order Caryophanales; family Paenibacillaceae; genus Paenibacillus; species Paenibacillus sp. strain BS8-2. Next base: position 4,799,743 of record NZ_CM137010.1, on the reverse strand, counting down.
GCGTTCCAGACGGCAGCCTCCAAGATGTCCATCGCATTTGGCCGAGATATTTCTGGACAGACCATTGTTGGTAACCTTGCGAGAATGCCCCATTTGCTAGTTGCGGGTGCAACAGGTTCCGGCAAATCGGTATGTATTAACGGTATCATTACAAGCATTCTGTACAAAGCCAAGCCCGATGAAGTTAAATTCTTGATGATCGATCCGAAGATGGTCGAATTGAACGTATATAACGGCATCCCGCATCTGTTAGCGCCCGTTGTTACAGATCCAAGGAGAGCTTCACTCGCGCTCAAAAAAATCGTGGTAGAGATGGAGAAGCGGTATGAGCTATTCTCCAAATCCTCTACACGTAATATTGAAGGTTATAACACGTTAATGGCTGACAATCCGGCTGCGGTCTTGCCTTATATCGTAGTTATTGTGGACGAGCTTGCAGATCTTATGATGGTCGCGGCAGGCGATGTCGAGGATTCCATTGCGCGGCTTGCACAGATGGCACGGGCAGCCGGCATTCATCTCATCATTGCTACCCAACGTCCGTCAGTCGACGTAATTACCGGGGTCATTAAGGCGAACATTCCTTCACGAATCGCATTCGGCGTATCCTCACAAGTCGATTCTAGAACAATTCTTGATATGGCTGGTGCGGAGAAGCTGCTCGGCCGTGGAGATATGTTGTTCTTACCGGTGGGCATGTCGAAGCCGATACGTGTACAAGGTGCATTTCTTTCCGATCAAGAGGTAGAAGCGCTTGTGGCGTTTGCACGTGATCAGGGAGAGGCTGAGTATAAGGAAGATCTTGTCCCAGAACTCGATGCTGAAGCGGACAACCCAGATATGCAAGTAGACGAATTATTTGATCAAGCTGTGCAAATTGTCGTCGAGGCCAAGCAAGCCTCCGTATCACTGTTACAGCGCAGAATGAGAATTGGTTATACACGTGCCGCAAGATTGATCGATCAAATGGAAGCTCGTTCGATCGTCGGCCCATATGAGGGCAGCAAACCGAGAGAGGTGTTACTGTCGCTGGAGCAGTTCCAAGCCAACAAAGCGAGCTCATAACACTGCCTCATTTGCGAATATTTGCATAGAAGGGAAGGAACTTTCTCATACTAGTTGCAGGTAACGCTATAACGTCGTTGCAAACAACTATTTTGCATGAGAAAGGCAGATCCCTACATGAGAATTCGTTTGATCGTGGTGACTTCGATTATCGTGCTGCTCGTATTCGGTTCTTTCGCCGCCCTTAAGGGACCGCTTGGACCCGTTTCGGAGACGTTCAGCAATGCGACGCTTAAAGTCGGCTCATCCGGCTCTGACGTGCAGGAGCTTCAAGGCAGACTCACGTATCTCGGCTATTATAACGGCAAAATCGATGGGGTCTTCGGCTCCAAAACGAAAGGGGCCGTTACCTGGTTTCAGTGGAAATTTGGACTCAAGTCTGATGGTGTAGTCGGATCGGAAACCAAGACGAAGCTATACAACGCTTCGAAAAGCTGGAAACCTGGATCTACTAGTAACAGTGGATCAAATAATGGAGCGGGTACCGGGACAGCCGGAGGAACTGGTAGTGGAGAAAATGCCGGCGGGTCTGGTAACTCAGGCAGCAATCTGGCGCAATCGAACCGGCTCGGATTATCTGAAAACGATCTAAAAATCATGGCGAACGCTGTATATGGCGAGGCCCGCGGGGAGCCGTACGAGGGACAAGTTGCAGTCGCTGCCGTTATCTTGAACCGCGTTCGATCGGAGAGCTTCCCGAATACGGTGTATGGCGTTATTTTCCAGCCAAGAGCCTTTACGGCGGTTGCTGATGGTCAGATTTATTTGACCCCAAACGAGAAAGCGCGAGAAGCTGTTGAGGATGCGCTTAATGGCTGGGATCCTTCAGGCGGCTGCCTGTATTATTTTAATCCCGACACGGCAACATCTGCTTGGATTTGGACGAGAACACAAATCAAGACGATTGGTAAGCATATTTTCTGCATGTAGATGCCAGGAACGATAAGCTGGACCAGCCCTGAAGCAGCCGCTTCTGCTCGAAAGCAGGAGTGGTTGCTTCTTCCATTTCTGATCGGTTAGAATGGTAAAAACGGCTATGCAATTGGTGTATGTCCCAGAGGTTAGCATAACAGCCATTTGGAACAACTCTCGAAAGGAGCAAAATCGCGTGACTATATTCCAAAGAGGGCAACTCGAACGAATTCGCATTCATGTGCTGCCCACAAATCGGTTCAAGACGTTTGCGATTTCGTTATTTGCTGGACTTCCTCTCGAAGAGGAAACGGTAACTCCCGTTGCTTTGATTCCGTTTGTCCTTCGCCGGGGAACTGCTACTACGCCGGAGACAATCCACTTCCGAGAGAAGCTCGACGATATGTACGGTGCCGGATTCGGATTTGACGTGTACAAGAGGGGAGACTCACAGATTGTACAGTTCCGTATGGATGTCATCAATGATGCGTTCGTTTCCTCCGAACAGTCGTTGTTGGCAGCTTCGATTGGATTCTTGGGTGATGTAGTAACCAATCCGTTGATTGAAGAAGGCGGCTTCCGCTCCAAATACGTGGAAGCTGAAAAAGATACACTTCGCAAACGGCTGGAAGCGATTGTCAATGACAAGATTCGTTATGCAGCAGAACGCTGCATCGAAGAAATGTGTGCGGGAGAGCCTTACCGACTGCATGCTTTAGGACAACGCAGCGATATTGCCGCGATTACTTCCGAATCGCTATATGCGTCTTATGAGCATTGGCTGGACAATGCAGCACTTGATTTGTATGTTGTCGGTGACACGACACTCGAAGAGGTGACTGAGCTCGTACGCGGGTCATTCCGACTGAAAAGCGGAGTTCCTTCTAACTACAATCGCCCTGTTACGAAACATAATGTAACAGAAGTTAAACATGTGGTTGACCGGCTGGAAGTGAGCCAAGGCAAATTGAATATGGGTATGCGAACTGGCGTTGGATACGATGACGCCTTATATCCGGCAGCCCTTCTATACAACGGTATTCTTGGGGGTTATCCGCACTCCAAACTCTTTATCAACGTCAGAGAGAAGGAAAGCCTCGCTTATTATGCGGCTAGTCGACTGGATGGACACAAAGGCATTTGTACCATTCAATCCGGCATTGAGTTCGCAAATTATGAGAAGGCGGTTGCCATCATCAAAGAGCAGTTGGATGCGATGAAGCAAGGGCAATTGTCTGAGCTTGAGATCAATCAGACCAAAGCGATGATTTCGAATCATTTGCGCGAGATGCAGGATTCGGCCTATGAAATGTTGTCGTACGACTTCAACAGCGTACTGACCGGCAAGGAACGTTCAGCTGCCGAGCTGCTGAAGCAGGTACAAGGCGTGACGGTGGAGGATATCGTAGCGGTGGCGAAGCAAGTGCAGCTCGATACGATCTACTTCTTGCGAGATCGGAAGGAGGCATAGACGCCATGGAAACGTTACATTATCCGCATGTCCAAGAGACATTATATCGCGAAGTTATGAGCAACGGGCTTGAAGTGGTCGTACTACCCAAGGAAGGCTTTCAGAAAACGTATGCGACATTTTCAACCAAATACGGTTCAGTCGACAATCGGTTCTCCGTAGGCGACCAAGAAGCGGTTAAAGTGCCGGACGGGATCGCTCATTTCCTCGAACACAAAATGTTCGAAGAACCGGAAGGCGATATTTTTGCCGTATTTGCAGCGCAGGGCGCATCCGCAAACGCCTTTACGACCTTTGATCGGACGGTCTATCTATTCTCCGCAACGGAGCAGATTAATGAGAATTTAACGACGTTAATTAATTTCGTGCAGAATCCTTATTTTACGGATGCTAACGTGGATAAGGAGAAGGGAATTATCGAGCAAGAAATTAATATGTACAGAGATAATGCGGATTGGCGCGTCTATTTCGGTCTCATCGACGCTTTGTATCATACGCATCCTGTTCATATCGATATTGCAGGTACGGTGGAGTCGATCTATCAGATCGATAAGGAAACGTTATACCGCTGCTACGAAACGTTCTACCATCCGTCCAATATGATGTTGTTTGTTGTAGGTGGCGTTGATGCGGAAGAAGTGTTCAAGCTTGTCCGCGATAATCAGTCAGGCAAGTCTTTTGCATCCCAAGGGGAAATTAGTCGTTACTTCGATCAGGAACCTACGACCGTCAAGATCCCGCGCAAAGTATCCAAGCTTCAGGTTTCTTTGCCGAAGTGCATGATGGGATTCAAAGAGAAAACGGTTGGACTTCAGGGAGACGCGCTAGTGAAGCGCGAGGTTACAACCAAGCTGATGCTCGAAGCGCTTATTGGTCCGAGTTCACCTTTATACCAATCGTTGTACGAACAAAATTTGATCTCCGACTCATTCGGTCACGAATACAATTCCAGTTCGGACTATGGATTCTCCGTCATCGGCGGAGACACGCCAGAGCCGGATAAATTGATCGAATCGATAAAGTCCGCCGTAACTGAGGCACTTACCAGTGGAATTAATTCGACTTCGTTCGAACGCACCAAACGCAAAAAGATTGGCGGTTATCTGCGTATGCTGAATTCCCCCGAATCCATTGCAGGCGAATTTACAAGGTACCGCTTCCGGGATAGCGACATGTTCGATGTCATAACGTTCTACGAGCAATGTACGCTGGAAGAAGTGAACGCACGGTTGCGCGAACACTTCGACTTTGGTCAACTCGCTGTATCGATTGTGGAACAAGAAGCAGAATGAAAACATTACAGGAGACGACGGTATTGATTACCGGGGGAAGCCGCGGAATCGGCGCTGCCATCGCGCAGCGCTTCGCCGCGGAAGGTGTCAATATCGTTCTCCACTATCTAGAATCGCATGAAAGCGCCAATGAAACAGCCAGGCGCTGCATGGCTTTAGGCGCAAGTGTCATGACCATCTCGGCAGACTTAAGATCGCGAGACCAGCTCTCACGGATGTATGATAAGTTGTCCAGCCACAATATTTATCCTGATATACTGGTCAATAACGGGGGCATCGCACATTACGGCATGCTCTCCGATGTGACGGAGGAAGAATGGGATGACGTTATGGCTGTTAATTTGAAGGGAATGTTTTTGAGCACGCAATTATTTATGCCGCATATGATTGCCCAGCGCTTTGGAAGAATCATTAATGTATCTTCGGTCTGGGGAATGTCGGGCGCTTCATGCGAAGTGTTGTATTCAACGACCAAGGGTGGCGTCAATGCGTTCACGAAGGCTCTGGCCAAAGAGCTTGCTCCGTCAGGAATAACGGTGAATGCTGTAGCTCCCGGTGTTGTCGATACTTATATGATGGATGGTTTTAATCCGGAAGAAAAGGCTGCATTGCAGCAGGAAATTCCGGTAGGCAGATTCGGATCCGCAGAGGAAATTGCTTCGCTTGTTTACTTTCTTTCCTTACCAGAATCTTCTTACATAACAGGTCAAATTATTAGTCCTAACGGCGGCTGGCATACTTAACCTGTGAATTGTCTTGAACGAGCTGTATAAGGCCGAGGCGAAAAGCGTAGAATAAGGACTGTTGATGATTCTTTTCCAAACCTAAGAGGAGGCGAAGAGCTGTGTCAACTGTCCTTTCGAATTTCGATACGTGGAAACATTTTTTGTCCGACCGAGTGTCTCAAGCCAAGAAAATGGGCCTGACGGAAGAAACGATTTCCAATCTGGCTTATGAGATCGGTTCCTTCTTAGATGAGAAGGTCGATCCGAAGAACGATGAAGAAGGCGTACTGAAGCAGCTGTGGGATGCTGGCGACGAATCGGAGCGGAAGGCCATCGCAAGCTGTATGGTCAAACTGGTCGAGCAATCGTAGAGTCTCATAACGTTTGCAGAAAGCCTCCCGAAACGGGGGCTTTTCTGCAATGTTTAATTTATATTTGCAGGAAGCTGACGAAATTTGTAGAATAGAGAATTAGGGATACCTAACCTTGTGCAACGGTAGTATCAGCCCTTATTACATACATTTACGCTTCAAGGGACGGTGAGAACGGATTGGAAACAAAGCAATGGTACATGGAGTACAAGATACATAAGAATAGGCCCGGCTTGCTAGGCGACATTGCTTCATTGCTTGGTATGCTAGAAGTGAACATCATGACGATCAATGGTGTAGAGGATCGTACGCGTGGCATGCTTCTGCAAACGAATGACGATGAGAAGATTGAGCTGCTCGGGAAGATGCTGCAGAAGGTCGACAATATTACGGTGAACAAGCTTCGTACACCAACGATTGTCGATATATTAGCCGTGCGCCACGGTCGTTACATCGAACGGGATTCGGATGATCGCAAGACATTTCGTTTCGTAAGAGACGAACTAGGCATCTTGGTCGATTTTCTCGGCGAAGTGTTCAAACGCGACGGCAATCATGTCATCGGTCTAAGGGGCATGCCCCGCGTCGGCAAGACGGAATCCATCATCGCAGGAAGTGTGTGCTCCAATAAACGCTGGACATTCGTATCCTCCACGCTTCTGAGACAAACGGTGCGCAGCCAGCTCTCTGAGGAAGAGATGCAGCCGAACAATATCTTTATCATTGACGGAATCGTAAGTACCATTCGCTCTAACGAAAAACATCATGCGCTCCTCCAAGAGATTATGGCGATGCCGTCAACCAAGGTGATCGAGCATCCCGACATTTTTATTAAGGAATCGCAATATGATTACAGCCATTTCGATATTATTATCGAGCTTCGTAATACGCCAGACGAAGAAATTACGTATGAGTCGTTTACGGCAAACTACACGGACGAGTTTTGATTAAGTTTGTTGTAATCCGGGTATAGTCGGATTGAAACGATCGCCCACGCTCGAAAGGAGGATGTCCACATGTCAGAGCTCGGAGCGCTGCTCAGGAGGGCCAGAGAAGAGAAAGGATTGTCGCTCGATGATATTCAGGAGTTGACGAAAATCCGGAAACGATACCTGCAGGCGATTGAATCTGGAGATTACAGTGTTCTTCCCGGATCATTTTATGTCCGCGCATTCGTCAAAAATTATTCGGAAGCTGTAGGCCTTGAACCCGATGAAGTATTGCGACTCTACCAACACGAGATTCCCGCCGCGCCGATCGAGCATGTTGTGGAACCGATTCCTGCACGCAAACCCCGCCGAGTGAAGTCCCAAACTTCGGAAAGGTTCGGAAAGATCGGCTTCAATTTGGTTATGTGGCTATTCCTGGTTGTGATCGTAGTTGTTGTTTGGTATTTCTACATCAACAACGAGTCCACAGAGCCAAATACGGTTGATCAGACGCCTATAACTGAAAACTCGGAAGCGCCCACGGAGACGAATGCGGGCTCCGCGACAGAGACACCAAATGTTGAACCAACGCCACCGCCTCCGACGCAGGCGCCTACAACTGTTGTATTTAACAGCAAGGTAGGCAAGGCAACTGATCAATATGATATTGGACCGGCTGGTGTCGCTCATGTATTGGAGATCAAAGTATCCGGCGGACGCAACTGGATTGAAGTTCGAGAAGGCGGATCTACCGGCACGAAGCTGTTCTACTCCAATGCAGAAGATGGCGCATTGCAAACTTACGAGTTGACTGGACCTATTTATGTTAACGTTGGTCGTGCGGATCTTGCAGAGATTAAGGTAGACGGCGTTCTGGTACCGGATGGAGATCGCGCCAATTCCAAGAAACTGCTGCTCAAGCCGATAGAGGCCGTCAACACCCCGTCCGACGGCAACGGAGCAGGTACACCAACAACGAATACTAGCGGAGAATAACGTAAAGTGCTATTACGGCATGAATAGCCGGCCGCATTACACAATTGTTCGAGTGCAGACAACTGATCAGTTATGTAAGGAGAGGAGAGCAAGATATGAGTTCGGAAAGTTCATTTGATATCGTTTCGAAAGTAGACATGCAGGAATTGGCGAATGCCATCGTACAAGCGGAGCGTGAAATTGAGACTCGGTTTGACTTCAAGGGTAGCAAAAGCAGTATCGCGCTTGAAAAGGAAGAGCTTATCGTTGTATCAGACAGCGAATATAAGCTGAAGAACGTAATCGATATTCTGCAATCCAAGATGATGAAGCGTGGAGTCCCAATTAAAAATATGGATTATGGCAAAATCGAAGGCGCTTCAGGTGGTACAGTCAAGCAAAGAATCAAGTTGAGACAAGGTATCGAACAAGATATTTCTAAGAAAATCAATATTCTTATCCGTGATTCCAAGCTAAAAGTGAAGAGCCAGATTCAAGGGGATCAATTACGCGTCACTGGCAAGAGTAAAGATGATCTTCAGGCTGTTATGACGTTGCTGCGCGGTGCTGACTTGCCGATCGAGCTTCAATATACAAACTATCGTTAAGAAGGTTTGTAGAACGTAATTCAGCTACTATCCGTGCAACAAGCAATAACAGCACAATCTAGGCAAAGAAGTTGATGTTTTGGTCGAACAGTACGATGGTAGAAGCGATATTTGGGTCGGTCATTCCATGTATGACATCCCCGTTATAAACGGTGTGGTGTTCATCTCGAATTGCAGCGCGGAAATCGGTTCCATCCAGAAGGTTCGCGTAACGCATGCCTACGAGTTTGACCTTTCTGGGGAGGGAATGTAGTGAATTTAGCCAACAAGATCACACTGGCTCGAATCTTTTTAGTGCCAGTCATCATGTTTTTCTTATTAATCAAAATCGATCTGGGGTCGGTTAGCTTCTCTGACTTTACGATTTCGTATAACCAGATCGTAGCCGCGATTATCTTCATTATCGCAGCAAGCACAGACGGGCTGGATGGATACATAGCTCGTAAGAACAAAATAGTCACCAATCTCGGCAAGCTGCTGGATCCGCTCGCGGATAAGCTGTTGGTTGCAGCCGTTCTGATCTCCTTAGTGGAGATGGACAAGTTGAACGCGCTTATCGCCATCATTATTATTAGCCGGGAATTCGCGGTTACTGGTTTGCGCCAGATTGCATTGCTTGAGGGCTCCGTTATGGCGGCTAGCACATGGGGCAAATGGAAAACGGCCATTCAGATCACGATGATCATCGCGCTTCTCATCAACAACTTTCCGTTTGCGCTGCTCCATTTCCCGTTTGATATTATTGCAAGCTGGGTTGCAGCCGCGATTACGGTATATTCCGGTGTCGATTATTTCGTTAAGAATAAACATTTGATACCTGTCGAGTAAGTATTTCGAAACACTAATAGAGCACTTCCCTTTCATGGGAGGTGCTCTTGTCCTTCCGATTGGAGATCATGTAAATTTTCATCATAAGTGATGGATGAGGGGGAGACAAAGTTGAAAGCAGAAATTATTGCGGTCGGTACAGAGCTGCTTCTCGGCCAGATTGTGAACACAAATGCTCAGGCAATCTCGCAAAAGCTTGCAGAGATCGGTATCGACGTATATTTTCAAACTGTTGTAGGAGATAATGCGAATCGGTTAAGGCAAGCCATCGAGATTGGTAGAGGCAGAGCGGATCTGCTTGTGTTTACCGGGGGACTAGGACCGACACAAGACGATCTAACAAAGGACGTGCTGGCCGATTATCTGGGACGCGAGCTAGGCATACATGAGCCTTCAATGGAAGCGATTAAGGAGCTGTTCTCCTCGCGAGGCGCGCATATGGTGGAGAGCAATCGGAGACAGGCGCATCTCATTCTCGGTGATGGAAGCGAGCCGCTGCACAACGCTACTGGACTTGCGGTTGGCAATGGGGTAGAGGCGGATGGCACTTTATACATGCTATTGCCTGGTCCGCCCAAAGAAATGCTTCCGATGTTGGATGGTCCTGGCGTGGATTGGCTAAGGTTGAAGTTTATCGATGAGAAGCCGCTGTATTCCAGAATTCTAAAGTTCGCTGGCATTGGCGAATCCAATCTGGAAGCCGCACTCATTGATATGATCGATGCGCAGACAGATCTCACAATCGCTCCATATGCCAAAGAAGGAGAAGTAGCACTGAGACTGTCGACGAAGAGTGCAAGTCAGTCTGAGGCGGATGCCATCATTGACGCGGCTGTTGCCGAGATCATGTTACGCGTCGGGGACCATCTGTATGCGCAGGAGGATGTTCCGCTCGAAGCCGTTATCATACAGCAGCTGCGAACAGCAAAAAAACGGGTTGCAAGCGCCGAGAGCTGCAGTGGCGGATTGTTCGCAGAGCTCGTAACAAGCATTCCTGGCAGCAGTGGAGAATTCCTTGGCGGTGTAGTGACCTATACCAATCTCATGAAACATAAACTTCTGGGGATCCCCATGTCACAGCTAGAGGGGGACGGCGCACCTGGAGCTATCAGTGAATCAACAGCCAAGCTAATGGCTGAACAGATCATGAATATGACAGGAGCGGATTATGGCGTTTCGTTAACCGGAGTGGCTGGACCTGCTGAGTCAGAAGGCAAGCCGGTAGGTCTCGTTTATTTTGCCGTAGCCGAAAGAGGCAAAGAAACGATTGTCTACACGTCCAACTTCAGAGGCGGACGCGAGATGATACGGATCCGTGCTGTAAAGTCGGCCATGCACCGATTATGGCAAACGATAAATGCGTAACGAACGGATTGCGATTGCTGCTGTTTAAATATGGTTGCCAATTGTCGAATCCTGCGCTATAATGAGGACTAGTTACCGGAAGAACCGTGGCGAAGATTACTTTGCTGCGGTTTTTTTTATTTTTGTTGCTTGTTGGTGCGGATACAGGGATACAGAATACCACCATCGTGTGAAGGGAGTGAGCTGCTGCAATTATAGCGTGACTGTGGGGAAAACAATTTTACGAATGTGTGTTCGAAAAAAAGGTTGGCAACCCTTTCGAAATAAGGTATCATACATATATAAATGATGAAGGATGTGAGTGAGTTGGCGGATCGTCGCGCTGCTTTGGATAATGCTCTACGTCAGATTGAGAAGCAATTTGGCAAAGGCTCCATTATGAAATTAGGGGAATCAACTCATATGCAAGTAGAGACCGTGCCGAGCGGCTCGCTTGCTTTAGATATTGCACTCGGGATCGGCGGATTGCCGCGCGGCCGGGTTATAGAAGTATACGGCCCAGAATCATCGGGTAAGACGACAGTGGCATTGCACGCAATCGCCGAAGTGCAACGTATCGGTGGACAAGCTGCCTTTATCGATGCGGAGCACGCACTTGATCCCTTGTATGCAAGCAAACTCGGTGTTAACATCGACGAGCTGCTGCTTTCACAGCCTGACACAGGTGAGCAAGCGCTTGAAATCGCAGAAGCGCTCGTACGAAGCGGCGCCGTTGACATTATCGTTGTCGATTCCGTCGCAGCTCTCGTGCCTAAGGCGGAGATCGAGGGCGATATGGGCGACTCCCATGTAGGTCTTCAAGCACGACTTATGTCGCAAGCATTGCGTAAGTTGTCAGGTGCCATCTCCAAATCGAAGACTATCGCGGTCTTCATTAATCAGCTCCGTGAGAAAGTCGGTGTTATGTTCGGCAACCCGGAGACGACGCCGGGCGGACGCGCGCTTAAGTTCTATTCCAGCGTCAGACTGGATGTACGCCGCATAGAGACGCTTAAACAAGGCAACGATATGGTCGGTAACCGGACACGTATCAAGGTCGTCAAGAATAAGGTAGCCCCTCCGTTTAAGCAAGCGGAAATCGATATCATGTACGGCGAAGGGATATCCAAGGAAGGCAGCTTGATCGATATCGGCGTTGAGATGGATATCGTTCAGAAGAGCGGTGCCTGGTTCTCCTACAATGGCGAGCGCTTGGGCCAAGGACGCGAGAATGCGAAGCAATTCCTGAAGGAAAAAACAAACTTCGCTGCTGAGATCGAGAAGCAGATTCGTGATGCCAGCAATTTGTCGGCGACAGCATCTCCAGCTAACTTCTCTGGCGATGACGACGAGGACGAAGACGAGTTCGACGATCAGGACGCATAAGATCATTTCATATTCGCCGCTCCCTAGAGGGGGCGGCGAATATTGTTTTGTCCCAATCCTTAGAACGGGAAAACGGAGGATACGAAAGTAATGGGTAATGAAGAGCTGGAAGTATATCGGATCCATGTCATCCGAAGGGACAAAAAGGAAAAAAGGCGCTTTCACCTGTATGCGAGCGAGGGGATGGAGGATGAGCCTTTTTTGAGTGTACATGAAGATATATGGATCAAGTACAGCTTGATGAAAGACGAAGAGGTAACACAGGAGCAAGTCATCATCATTCAAGATGAGGATCGTCGTTATCAAGCATATATTCTGGCAGTGGCTTATTTGGGCGCGAAACCGAGGACAAGTAAACAGATTCAACAGTACCTGACAAGAAAAGAGCTTGAGGAGCATCACATCGAATATGCAATCGAACGTTTAGAATCGGAGAAGCTGGTAGATGATGATCAATATGCGCGTCAATTCGCAGATAGCCGAGTACGCTCAGGCTCGAAGGGACGGCTCATGATTCGGCAGGAATTGCAACAGCGCGGAGTATCCAAGCAGGCTGCCTCCGACGCACTTGCGTTAATCGACCGAGACAGCGAGCTGGAGTCTGCAACAGCGCTTGCGCATAAGAAAGCAAGGTCGTTATCAGGCGATCTAATGAAACAAAGATCCAAGCTCATGGGATTTCTGCTGCGCCGTGGATTTCCAGGAGATATCGTTCGAGAAGCCGTGAAGACGGTTCACTTATCGACAGGCGATGACTCGTATGAGGAAGATGATGGCGTTTTGCTTGACAACTGAAATTGCAAACAGATAAAATGAGGTTGTATTCCTTTACATTTGAATCGATTTTTCTTCCAAAAGTTGATTCAAAACGCTTATTTTCGTCAATTTTGTACATGATGAAACGGTTGGAAGCCGGTTAAAACCTAATAACATCCCAAGCAATGCCTTGGTGTATGCAGCAAGGAGGTGAACAAGATGGATGGTATAAACATCTGGATCTTGATTCTGATTTGTATCCTTGTTGGCGCAATTTTCTTTGGGATTGGTTATTTTTATCGCAAGTCGATTGCCGAAGCCAAAATTTCGACTGCTGAGCAAGCCGCGGTCCAAATCGTAGAGAATGCGAAAAAAGACGCGGAAGCACAAAAGAAAGAAACCGTGCTAGAGGCGAAAGACGAAGTCCACAGACTACGTGCAGAAGCTGAAAAAGACATCCGCGAGCGCCGCAACGAGGTGCAGCGTCTGGAAAGACGGTTGCTCCAGAAGGAAGAGTCGCTGGATAAAAAGTTGGAAGCGCTAGAACGCAAAGAAGAGACCGTAGCCAACAAGGAGAAAAGAATCGAAGAAACCCAAGAACAAATCGACTCCATTTACAAGCAACAGCTTAGTGAGCTAGAGCGGATTTCCAGTCTGACGATGGAAGACGCCAAGTCGATCATCCTGAGCAATGTCGAGCAGGAAGTTCGTCACGAAACAGCTCAAATGATCAAAGAGATCGAGCAGCAAGCGAAGGAAGAGGCCGACAAAAAAGCGCGTGACATTATTTCTCTGGCTATTCAACGTTGCGCAGCCGATCATGTGGCAGAAACAACGGTATCCGTTGTCACATTGCCGAATGAAGAAATGAAAGGCCGCATTATCGGACGTGAAGGCCGCAATATCCGTGCTTTGGAAACATTGACCGGTATCGATCTCATAATCGACGATACACCGGAAGCGGTCATTTTGTCCGGCTTTGACCCGATCAGACGCGAAATTGCACGTACTTCCCTTGAGAAACTGGTTGCTGATGGACGTATCCACCCGGCCCGTATCGAAGAGATGGTCGAGAAATCCCGTAAGGAAATCGACGAGCGCGTTCGTGAATATGGCGAGCAAGCGACCTTCGAGGTTGGTGTACACGGACTGCATCCGGATCTGATCAAAATTTTGGGTAGACTGAAGTACCGGACAAGCTACGGTCAGAATGTGCTTAAGCATTCGATGGAGGTTGCCTATCTTACAGGCTTGATGGCAGCGGAGCTCGGCGAGGATATTACGCTGGCGAAGCGTGCTGGATTGCTGCACGATATCGGCAAAGCGCTTGACCACGAAGTAGAAGGTTCCCATGTCGAGATTGGCGTGGAGCTTGCTAAGAAATACAAAGAACATCCGGTTGTCATTAACAGTATCGCTTCCCATCATGGTGATACGGAAGCTACATCCGTTATCGCGATGCTGGTAGGGGCTGCAGACGCATTGTCGGCTGCTCGTCCGGGCGCACGCCGCGAAACGCTGGAAACGTATATTAAGCGACTGGAGAAGCTCGAGGCGATTACCGAATCGTTCGACGGCGTCGAGAAGTCCTACGCGATTCAAGCAGGACGCGAAGTGCGTGTTATGGTACAGCCTGAGAAGATCGACGATACAGAGGCATTCCGTCTTGCTCGCGATATTACGAAAAAAATCGAGGGTGAACTCGATTATCCGGGACATATTAAAGTTACGGTCATTCGTGAGACTCGAGCAGTGGAATACGCCAAATAAGCAATGGTGGAGAAAAGTGGCTGCTAGTCAGCCACTTTTTTGAATTCTAAATAGTAATAAGTTTTAGCCGTTTCACTTTGTATACTGGGCTTTGAATAGAAAGGGTTTTGAATATGAAAGTATTATTTATTGGCGATATCGTCGGCAATGTAGGAAGAAATGCGCTCAAACAAGTGTTACCTGCGTTAAGGACCAAACACAATCCGAATTTGATCGTTGTGAACGGCGAGAATGCCGCCGCGGGCAGAGGGATTACAAAGGCGATCGCCAAAGAGTTTTTTGATGCTGGCGTGAATGGCATTACAATGGGCAATCATACCTGGGACAACAAAGACATCTTCGAATGGATTGACGACGAGCCGCGAATTGTTCGTCCAGCAAACTTCTCTTCGGAAGCACCGGGGCAAGGCATGGCGATCATCGGATCCGGAAGCAAGAAGCTGGCGATCATCAATCTGCAAGGTCGCGCGTTCCTGCCTCCTAACGATTGTCCGTTCCGTAAAGCGGATGAATTGATCGAAGAAGCGAGTAAACATACGAATGCGATATTGGTTGATTTCCACGCCGAAGCCACTTCAGAGAAAATAGCGATGGGCTGGTATTTGGACGGACGAGCTTCCGTAGTGTTCGGTACCCATACACATGTTCAGACAAACGATGATACGATATTGCCAGGTGGAACGGGTTATTTGACAGACGTTGGAATGGTCGGCTCCAAGGAAGGTGTGCTTGGGATGGAGAAAGAAGCCGTCTTACATCGCTTCTTGACAGGCCTCCCTGCAAGGTTCGTCGTAGACGAAGGCAAGTGGCATCTTCATGGACTGGTGATTACGATTGATGATGCAAGCGGCCGGACGATGAAGCTGGAGAAGATTCGAATGACAGAAGAAGATTGGCTTCTCATGTAGAGAAGTCTTTTTTTTGTGAATAAAAGACAGATATTTCAGAATTGTAAGATAAGTTGACCTAAGAAAAGCAGGAATCTTTCTCCTTCTCTCGAATACTATTTTAGAAGTGGAATCCATCCAACATTCTAGGGGAGGTACTATTCATGGACGTATTAAAGGTATCAGCGAAGTCCAATCCAAATTCTGTCGCAGGCGCGCTCGCAGGCGTTCTACGCGAACGGGGTGGTGCTGAGCTGCAAGCGATCGGTGCAGGCGCCCTCAATCAGGCGATTAAAGCGGTTGCGATTGCCCGTGGATTTGTGGCCCCAAGCGGGGTGGATCTCATCTGCATTCCGGCCTTTACGGATATTGTCATCGACGGAGAAGACCGTACGGCTATCAAATTGATTGTCGAGCCGAGATAAGGAGCAATGAAGAATCGACAAGTCGCCTAATCTGCCTGTTTACGCTGTAGACAGGTTTTTTGCTTTGTTTGGCAGAGATCGATTAAGTATAAATTGCAATATGCGAGAGGGGGAAGTCCTATGATTGATTTTCATTGCGATGTTATTAGTAAAATGTTGAAGGATCGCGGGATCCAATTTAAAGGGAGCGAAGCAGGACAACTTGATGTTACCTACGAGCGATTACGAGATTCGGGTACGCTGCTACAAACCTTCGCCATCTTTATCTCGCCGAAACTACCGCAGACGATGGAGCCTATATTGGAATCGATTGATATTTTTTATGAGCAAATTCTGAGCTGTGACGGGATGAAGCTGGTTAAAAGTACGGCCGATCTGGATGAATGTGTAGAAAGCGGACAGACAGGGGCGTTATTATCTTTGGAAGGTGTAGGTGGACTGCAAGGCAGATTGTCGACGCTTCGTTTGTTGTACAAGTTAGGTGTCAGGGCGGCAGGATTAACCTGGAATCATAGTAATTGGGCGGCTGACGGCGTGATGGAGTCTCGCGGTGCAGGCTTGACTGGCGAAGGGCGATCGTTTGTATCGGCCTGTAATGAACTAGGGATTATTGTTGACGTTTCGCATTTATCGGAAAGGGCGTTTTGGGATGTCGCGGCGTTATCCGTCAAACCGATTATAGCCTCACATTCCAATGCTCGCAGCATATGCGATCATCCGCGTAATTTAACGGACAGGCAACTAGAAACGTTGATCCAAGGCAATGGAAGGATCGGTTTGACGTATGTACCTTGGTTTGTCTCTGAGGAGCCTCAAGCCAATATAACGGACTTGACCAAACATGTTGACCATATTTGTGGTTTGGGCGGGGTACAGCATCTGATGTTGGGCTCTGACTTTGATGGAATTGATCGATATATGACAGATCTCATCCATCCAGGCACAGTGTATCAATTACGCGATGAGTTATTGAACCACTATTCGGCTACGCAAGTATCAGGATTTTTTCAGGATAACGCACTTGCTTTTCTACGAGAGCAATTACCGACAGTATAAAGGTACGAAACAACGAGGTAGCGACTGGCTGACCAGCTACTTGTTATCTCGAAACGATATCGTTTTCATCGAAACATGTTATGTTTAAATTAAGCGTTTACATATTGCAATTTACCGACTTCCAACATAAAATTGTTGTGACGATATAGCTTCTATTATATAATGGCTCAAGTTATCGAATAAGAGGGGCCCTTTATGAAGCAGAGGAGATGGACATTTTGATTAGTCAACTGTCTTGGAAGATCGGGGGGCAGCAGGGAGAAGGGGTCGAAAGTACCGACCGTATTTTCTCTACCGCACTAAACCGGCTAGGATATTACTTATATGGTTACCGTCATTTTTCGTCCCGTATCAAAGGCGGACATACGAATAATAAAATCAGAATCAGCACAAAGCCGATTCGCGCAATCTCAGATGATCTGGACATCCTGGTCGCATTCGACCAAGAGAGCATCGATCTTAACGCACATGAGCTTCGCCCAGGCGGAGTTGTGGTAGCGGACGCTAAGTTTGGTCCGACGATCCCAGAAGGAATCGACGCGCGTCTGTTCGCGGTACCCATTACGAAGATCGCCGAAGATCTAGGCACATCACTCATGAAAAACATGGTAGCGTCCGGCGCATCTTGGGCGCTTCTTGGACTGCCGCTCGAAGTGTTTAATAAAGCAGTTGAAGAAGAGTTCGGTCGCAAAGGTCCCGCTATTGTAGAGAAAAATATCGAAGCAGTCAAAAATGGCGCCGAATTCGTGCTTGAGCAGGCCGGCGGTCCTCTGGACGATTTCAAGCTTGGTGAAGCAGACGGCGAGCAAAAGCTGTTTATGATCGGGAACGAGGCGATTGGACTTGGTTCGATTGCTGCTGGCTGCAGACTAATGTCCGCCTATCCGATTACGCCTGCTTCCGAAATTATGGAATATTTGATTAAGAAGCTGCCCAAATTCGGCGGCACAGTTGTGCAAACGGAAGACGAGATCGCAGCGGTCACGATGGCAATCGGCGCTAACTACGCTGGTGTTCGCACGATGACAGCTTCGGCAGGACCTGGTTTGTCGCTTATGATGGAGGCAATCGGATTGTCCGGCATGACGGAACAGCCGCTTGTTATTGTGAATACGCAGCGCGGCGGTCCATCAACAGGACTTCCTACTAAGCAAGAACAATCGGATCTAAACGCAATGGTGTACGGTACACATGGAGAAATTCCAAAAATCGTAATCGCGCCAGCATCGATCGAAGATTGTTTCTATGATATGATCGAAGCCTTTAACTTATCTGAGCAATATCAAGTGCCAGTTATCGTTATGACGGACCTGCAGTTGTCGCTCGGCAAACAATCCTGCCAGCCGTTTGACTTCTCCAAGATCGAAATTAAACGCGGCAAACTCGTGACGGAGGCTCCGCCACTAGAAGGCAATGAGCTGTTCAAGCGCTACGAGTTGACCGAAGACGGCATTTCTCCTCGTGTACTTCCTGGCGTTAAAGGCGGCTTGCACCATGTAACAGGTGTGGAGCATGACGAGATCGGCAGACCGTCGGAGAATGCGAAGAACCGTCAGCTGATGATGAATAAACGTCTTGGCAAGCTGAATGGCTTGCAAGTAAGAGACGCGATCCGTGTAGACGCTCCGCATGACCAGCCTGATTTGCTTATTATCGGTATGGGATCCACCGGCGGCACAATTGATGCAGCAAGGGAGCATCTCCAACAGGATGGCATTAGCAGCAATCATATTACAATTCGTCAAATTCATCCGTTCCCAACCGATGCGTTGATGCCTTATTTGCAAAAAGCAAAACGGATTATCGTCATGGAAAATAATGCAACTGCACAGTTGGCGGCGCAAGTGAAGATGAACGCCGGCTTCGGCGAGAAAATTAAAAGTTTGTTGAAGTACGACGGTAACCCGTTCCTGCCGCTCGAAGTTTATCAAGCTTGTAAGGGGATGAGCGAAGATGGCAACATTTAAGGAGTTTCGTAACAACGTTAAGCCGAACTGGTGCCCTGGCTGCGGCGATTTTTCGATCCAAGCAGCAATTCAGCGTGCAGCCGCTAATGTCGGTTTAGAGCCAGAGGATCTTGCGGTGATATCCGGAATCGGCTGTTCGGGCCGGATCTCCGGTTACATTAACGCATATGGCTTACATGGCATCCATGGCCGCGCATTGCCAATCGCACAAGGCGTTAAGCTCGCCAACCGCGAGTTGACTGTTATCGCATCGGGCGGTGACGGTGACGGCTTTGCAATTGGTATGGGGCATACCGTGCATGCTATACGTCGTAATCTGAACATTACGTATATCGTAATGGATAATCAGATCTACGGCTTGACCAAAGGTCAAACTTCTCCACGGAGCGCGGAAGGCTTCAAGACGAAGTCAACGCCGGAAGGTTCTATCGAGTCTACGTTGTCACCGCTTGAGATTGCGATGTCTGCGGGAGCAACATTCGTTGCCCAGTCCTTCTCCAGCGACTTGAAAGGTTTGACGAGTTTGATCGAACAAGGAATCAAACATGAAGGATTCTCGTTGATCAACGTGTTCAGCCCATGTGTAACGTTCAACAAAATTAACACGTACGACTGGTTCAAAGAAAAAATCGTCAGCCTGGATGGTTACCCGGACTATGATTCGAGCAACCGCATGGCGGCTATGAATATGATCATGGAAACAGGCGGAATGTTGACAGGCCTCATCTATCAGAACACGACTCGCAAGTCGTACGAAGACATGATTACAGGCTTTAATGCCGAGGGATTGGCGAAACAAGATCTGCAAATCTCGGAAGAGCAATTCAGTCAACTTGTCGCGGAATTTAAATAAATGGTATGATGGGCATACGACCGTATTGGTCGTATGCTTTCTTTTCGAATAATCGAATAGAAGCGGGCTACTCATACATAACAAGCAGCAACCTCTAATAGATAATGGAGTGAGCATGATGAAAAAGGAAGTACCAGTAGGTGTATCGGCAAGACATATCCATCTCTCGCAAGAACATGTTGAGCAATTGTTTGGTGCTGGATACCAATTGACAGAAATGAAGCCGTTATCGCAGCCTGGACAATATGCCGCGAACGAAACAGTAGCAATCCTTGGGCCCAAAGGAACGTTCCCAAAGGTCAGAATTCTCGGTCCGGCGCGCAAAGCAACCCAACTGGAAGTTTCCCGCACGGATGCGTTCGCAATTGGCATTAAACCGCCGGTTCGCGAATCGGGAAATATTGCAGGCTCCGCCGGCGTTACGATTAAAGGACCAGCAGGTGAAGTAACGATTGATGAGGGAGTGATCGTGGCGGCACGCCATATCCACTTCCATACCAGTGACGCCGAGCGATTCGGGATTGCGGACAAAGCGAAGCTGCGCGTACGGGTCGGCGGCGAACGCGGCGTTATTTTTGAAGAGGTGATTGCACGGGTGTCGACTGATTACGCACTTGATATGCATATCGATACGGATGAAGCCAATGCTGCAGGCATTGCGAATGGCGATCTCGCTGAAATTATCGAATAAGTAAAGATTCCTCCATTCATTTATGGTATAATCTTGTATTGAAGTTTCACTTCGAGCCAATATCATCGCCATGGAAAGATTAGCGGACAGGGATGTGTGATATATCATGACGACGAAGGATTACTCCAAATACTTTGATTTCTCCGATGCCAAAATCTTAGGAGAAGAAGATGGCAAAACAACGATCAGGCTTGGCGGGCGGAATATTCAACTGAATGCGTCACCTTCGCTAAAAGAAGAGAAACGCCGCGGCAAAGAAGAAATAGAGATTCATTATGATTTCTCCATATCGGACGAGCTCCGTTCGATGGGAATCGGCAAATTTTATTTCATTCAGACCTATGGCTGTCAGATGAATGAACACGATACCGAGGTCATGAGCGGCATGTTTGAGAATATGGGCTACCAGCCGACGCGTGATCGCGAGCAAGCGGATGTTATATTGCTGAATACTTGCGCGATCCGCGAGAATGCAGAGGACAAGGTGTTTGGCGAGCTAGGCCACCTGAAACGTCTCAAGAAGGAAAAACCTGGATTGATCTTAGGCGTATGCGGATGTATGGCGCAAGAGGAGACGGTCGTCAATCAAGTGCTGCATAAACACTCGTTTGTTGACATCATCTTCGGTACGCACAATATACATCGGCTGCCTCACTTGCTCCAAACGGCTTATTATAGCAAGGAGCTTGTCGTTGAGGTATGGTCCAAGGAAGGCGATATCGTCGAGAACCTGCCTAAGAAACGGGAGGGGCTGCGAGCTTGGGTGAACATCATGTACGGTTGCGACAAGTTCTGTACCTATTGTATCGTACCGTATACACGAGGCAAGGAACGAAGCAGAAGACCGGCGGACATCATCGCAGAAGTGCGTGATCTTGCACGACAAGGTTATCAGGAAATTACGTTGCTAGGTCAGAACGTGAATGCATACGGTAAAGACTTTGAGGACTTGGAATACCGTTTCGGACATCTGTTGGATGAAATCAGATCCATTGATATACCGCGAATTCGTTTTATGACCAGCCATCCACGAGATTTCGACGATCATCTGATCGAGATATTAGCTAAACGAGGAAACCTCGTCGAGCATATCCATCTACCCGTACAATCGGGCAGTACGGAAATCCTTAAGAAGATGAGCCGGAAGTATACCAGAGAGAAGTTTATCGATCTTGTAGCGAAGATAAAACATGCGATACCGGACGTCGTACTGACATCCGACATTATTGTCGGATTTCCCGGCGAGACGGATGAGCAATTCGAAGATACAATGTCTCTAGTCCGTCAGGTTGCCTTTGAAGCGGCATATACGTTCATCTATTCACCTCGTGAAGGTACACCGGCCGCGGAGATGGAAGACAACGTGCCGATGGAGATTAAGAAACAAAGGCTTAAGCGGCTGAACAGTCTGCTCGCCGAGATTGGCCGCGAGAAACATGAGAACATGCGAGGCAGCGTGGTAGAAGTATTAATAGAAGGCGTGAGCAAAAATCATCCCGATATTTTATCCGGCCGTACACGAACCAATAAGCTCGTGCACATTGAAGGGCCAAAGTCCTGGATTGGTTCATTGGTACAAGCGCGGGTTATCGATGCGCAAACCTGGTATATAAAAGCAGAGATTGAGGACACGGCTTCAGAAGAAGCCGTCAGCTAACCGACTGAGGAGAGATTATGAATGGCAGCACAAGGCGGACATACACATGAACACGGAGTGGCTTGCAGCCACGTAGGCGGCACAACGGACATTCCATCGTTCCATACGAGAGATCTAATCGTCAAAGAAGATATTATGGCCAAAACAAAGGAATTGGCAGAAGTGATTTTTCATTCTGCCGAGGTACAGCAATACCGCAAAGCGGAAAAACAGATAAACGAAAACGAACGCGTAAAGGATCTAATTAACAAAATTAAGAAAAAACAAAAAGAAGTTGTCGCCTTTGAAAAAACGTTCAAGAACCCCGATATGGTCAAAAAGATCGAAGGGGAAATGGAAGTGCTTCAGGACGAGCTGGACGGCATACCGATCGTATCGCAGTTCCAACAAAGCCAAACGGACATCAACTATTTGTTGCAATTGGTTGTAACAGTCATTCGTGATACGGTGTCTGATCGCATTAACATGGAGGATGTTACTCCAGAGGAAGCACCGGAGAATTGTGATTAACCAATACGCAATGATATATAACAAATGCCCATAGGGAGATCCTATGGGCATTTGTTATGAATGAAAGGATTGAATGGAAGCTAGACTTAACGAATCGTCATTGCTTCTTGTTGAGACGAGTAAACGGATTGTTCCGTACCGCGAATGCGTACGATCTGCGGAGCTAAGCCGAGCGCAACAGCAACGCCTAGCGCGGACTTGACGGCGTCGCCGGGGATGAAAGGATAGAATCCGGCAGCCAATCCTTTGCTAAGTGAGAAATCCAGCACATGCATCATCCAAGGGATTCCAGGTGCATAAGCAAGTAGTGAGCTGAAGCATTCGAAGACTAGGAACAATAGGACTGCAGCGAGTATCTTGTTCTGCATCAGTTTATCATTGTTCATTATTTTTCCTGCCACGATGCTTATCAACATGGCGCAGAACGGGAATGCGAACAGAAAACCACCCGTATAGCCGGTCAACAAGGATAGACCGCCTTTGCCGCCGATGAGGGGCAAACCAGTTGCAGTCAATGCCAAAACTGCAAAAATGCTTATAAATGCTTGCTTGGGTCTTAGGAACAATCCGGCTAAAATAACCGCGAAAGTCTGAAGCGTAATCGGAACGGGCGTCAACGTGATCTTCATTTGTTGAATACTTAGTACAATAAACAGTGCAGCAAATAGTGCAGTAAATACGAGACTGCGAATAGATGTAACAGATTTCAAACCATATCGACTCCTTATGTATTGCGCTTTTATTGTTAACCAATTATCATTAATTATGGTTAACGATTTGAATTTTATCACAGGGTTTAACGATTGGGAAGAGGTTGGGGTGATTTTTTTTGGAGTCGGAAATTATTGTTCGTATAAATCAGTTGTCTGTCGCGCCTCTTGCTTCTAATGGAAGAGGGCGCGATCCGATTCTGAAGGCGGTTGACTTATCGATCACGAGAGGCGAGTGGATCACCCTAGTCGGCAGTAATGGCAGCGGAAAAAGTACGTTGGCCAAAGCGATTGCCGGTATGCCGCTGGACGGTTTATCTGGTCGAATAGAACGACATGCAGGTTCATTAAGCTCGTTTCCAATCGTCATGCAGCATCCGGATGCAGCAATCGTGGGGGCAACGCCTTGGGAAGATGTTGTCCTTATGCTGGAGCAGTGGGGGACTGTCGAAGCAAACCAAATTCCAGTGGCGGCCGAACGAGCGCTTCAAGCATTACGGTTAGGTGAGAGGCAGCATCAGCCAATCGAAACGTTGTCTGGTGGACAGAAGCAACTGACCGCTATTGCGGGTTGTCTCGCAGCATCACCTGAACTGCTCATTCTAGATGAGGTAACTGCAATGCTCGATCCCGAAATGTCACAATATGTGCAGCAACAAGTTAGACGATTGAACGCAGCAGGAATGACCGTCATTTGGATTACGCAAAGGCTTGTCGAAATCGAAGATCATGACCGTATTCTGATCATATCGGATGGAACTTTGACGTACGAAGGTGAAGGTATCGATAGGTTAAGACGAAGTTTACCGGGAAACAATGACAGTCCAGCCGAAAGGTTTGGTTTGGATCAGCCTTCTCGGATGAGCGCCAAGAGTTGGTCGCTGCAAGACGTGACTGTCATGACTGAGGATCGTTCTACAGTTCTTTTGCACCATTTGAATGCTGAATTTCATACTGGAGAAATAACGCTCATCATCGGGAGCAATGGTGCTGGCAAATCGACTTTATTAGAGACGATTGCAGGACTACGCAAGCTCGCAAGTGGTCATATAAGATTGGGTGAATATCCGCTTTGGCTCCCAAAACGCAGGAGGATCCTTAATCTCGATGTATTACTGCATTTGGGCATTGCGATGCAGCAATCAGAGTCGCAATGGTTCGCTGCGAACGCTCGCGAAGAGCTATTGTATTCGATGAAACCATTTCAAATCAAAGATGGGGTAGAGCAGGAGCGAAGAATCAAGTCTGCTCTTGATACAATCGGACTACCGCTCTCCATACTGGGACAAGATCCATGGACGCTTAGCGGTGGACAGCAACGGAGGCTGTCTCTTGCATGCCTGCTTACTTGTGAGCCGGACTGGCTGCTGCTTGATGAGCCTACAGCAGGACTGGATGCTAGCGGCAGGGCGGCATTATGCAGCATGTTAACCTCACATCGCGATTCTGGTAGAGGAGCGATTATCGTCACGCATGACCTGGATACCTTGCTTCCGATTGCGAATAAGGTGATGATCGTAGAAAACGGTTGCTTGCGAGACGCAGCACCAGAGGAGCTCCCGCTAATCGAATCGCCGGGAGAAACAGCCATACGTCTGGCAGAGCAAGCAAAAAGGGGCTTTGGGATCAATGATCGTATGGTCGATTACCAGAAGGCTTCTAAACGAATCGAAAGTCAAGCGGCAGCTCACTGTAATCGAAGGGATGCGAGCCCCCAAAAGGTTTGGCAGCAACCTCATACATTCGATCCGCGTGTCGTTGTAGCATCGTATTTGATTCTGTCGGCCGTTCTTCTATTACAAGATTCTTTGAATCAGCTTGCCGCAGCTGCTGTTGTCGTAATCGCCATTGTGATGCCGTTCTGGCCGCTATTCCGTCAGTGGATACCTGTTATCCGTGGTTATGCCATCCTGTCTGTTATTCTAATCACAATTGGCGGGTTATCATTTCAACCCTTCGCACTTGACGGGGGGCGGATGGAAACGACAGCTGTTCGGCTCGTACAGCTCATGCTTATTATGGTGCTTGGGATGCCAATCCTTGGACTGATGACGCCATTAAGATTGCAACGAGCGTTGGATCAGACCTTTGGATGGCTTGCAAAGTTATCAGTGCCTGTGCATGCTTTCACTTTGCTGGTAACGCTTATCTTCCGATTTATTCCGTTGTTAATGCGAGAATGGAGCCGATTCTCCAAGCTTGCACGCGCTCGTGGCAAGGTCACGACAACAAGCGGAGGTGTTCCTGTTAAGAAGCTTCTACCGTTGCTTATCCCATATCTGAGAGCCATGCTTCGACTTGCCGAAGAAATGGCCTCTGCTCTTGAAGCGAGAGGAATTGGACGCTCCGAATCAGTACCTGTGTATGGATTCAAGCTTAAACCAGGTGCTGCGGATGCTTGGCTGATCATCGGAGCCTTGCTCGGCTGCGGACTGTTATATATTGTTCAACTTCTGTTCTAGGACATACATGATTATAAGAGATTACTCCATCGTATATGTTGATACTGCAAGCAGGAACGGAGACTCGGCTCGCGAATCCTTCCTGCTTTTTTCATTGCAATGTGAGGAAGAAGACTAGCATATGGGAACTTTCGCCAACGTACTTCGTATAACGTATAGGTTAAGCACCAAATGTTGTTATCGATTCTTACATTCGAAGCAAGAGGAGTGGATACTTATGGAAGATAAAGGGGTTAACGAATCTCTTTCACGCAACAACGGGAATGGCGGCAGATGGATAAAGGAAATTCGAGACTGGACGTTGTCGCTCGTCGTCGCCGTCATCGCGGCAATGTTGTTCCAGACGTATGCCTATGCGCAGACTGAAGTACATAATGTTTCTATGCAGAATACGCTTGTGGAGGGCGAGCGGTTAATTGAAGACAAATGGTCATATCGGATAAGTCATCCGGAGCAAGGGGACATTGTCATTATTCATGGTCCTGAACATGAGCTGCGATTGGTCAAAAGGATCGTTGCTTTGGAAGGGCAGACTGTTGATATGAAGGACGGACACGTTTACGTGGACGGGATCAAGCTGGAAGAGTCTTATGCGAAGGGGAACACGGAGCCAGGAACACTAGATGTTCCGATAAAAGTGCCTGCTGGTCATGTTTTTGTGTTGGGAGACAATCGAGAGCATAGTCTGGATAGTCGTTCATTTGGTCCTGTTGCATTGTCTAGTCTGGAGGGCAAGGCCGTTCTACGCGTGTGGCCGTTTGACAAGATCGGTTCTTTGTAGGCGCTTATCCTTACTTATCCGTAAAATGGATCATAACGTAATACTTTTGTAAGAATTGATTTCAATTTCGTTTAGAAATGGCAAGTATGATAAACCATAGTTAGAACAACAACGCTGGAAACGAGGCTGGTACATGTCAATTCGTCTAAAATTGTATATGTCCTATCTCGCGATGGCCATTGTCCCGTTTATTCTGCTCATTGTGTTCATCTTGTTGCTATTCATCGGCAGCGGGAAAGAAGATATTCGCGAGATGAGCGAAGTGAAGATGAACGAAAACTTTAATCAAGCGCTCGTATACGGAGAATTGATGTATGTGCTTAGGGAAGACACGGGCATGCTGCAGAACCAGGCATTTTTGTCGGATCTCCAGGAACGGTTAAGCGAGCAATGGGCAGGTCTGATTATCTCCAATAACGGCGCAGTAACGGAAGTGTCGCCATTCTTGCAGTCACTGTCGGAGGACGAAGACTGGGAGAAGCTTGCACAAGCACAAGGACCGCAAGAAAATTTGTTTTTCCAAAATTACCGGTTCTCATCGCATGAGCTCGATTTTACGTATCCCAATGGCGATTCGGGCAAGGTTCTGTTGCTGTACAGGATTGAACAAATCCCGTTCTTCTGGCATCCGCTCACGATGATTCTAGGATTGCTTTCCATCCTATTGACGAGTTTGCTGCTGACCTATTTTGTCTCGCGAAGTATCATTAAGCCGTTGCATTCACTCCGATCGGCAGCGCTTCAAATTAAAGACGGGAATTTGGCACAGCCTCTGTTGCCGAAGAAAAAGCGCAGGCGAAAGAAGTGTACAAACGGAGACGAAGTCGCTCAGCTAAGTTCTGCATTCGAAGAGATGAGGGCGAGACTCAAACATTCGATCGATCAGAGTCTGCAATACGAGGAGAACCGGAAGCAACTATTGTCCCATATTTCTCACGATCTCAAGACACCGATTTCGGCGATCAAAGGATACGTCGAAGGCATTATCGACGGGATTGCGAATACGGAAGAGAAACGAGATCGATATATGGGGACGATCTATCGTAAGGCATCGGAGATGGACCATCTTATCGACGAATTGTTCCTCTTCTCCAAGCTCGATATGCAGAGAGTCGCTTATGACTTCAAGACAGTTGACATCGCCAAGTACGTCGACGATTACCTTGAAGAACAGAGGTTTGAGCTTGAAAAATTTGGGATTCAGCTGGTCTATCGCAATGCTGCGAACAAACTAGGGTTACAAGTTGCCGCGGATCCGGACAAGCTGAATCGGGTATTCGCAAATATCATTTCGAACAGTATCAAATATATGAATCAGCTGACGGACCTTGACATGCATGGCATTGTGGTGGAGATTTCTCCATCTGGCGACGACATTCTGATCTCCTTTGAAGACACTGGTCCCGGAATCGACGATGCCGATCTCCCGCATATATTTGAAGGATTTTACCGGGCAGAGCAATCACGTAATTCCGAGACGGGGGGCAGCGGGCTGGGGCTCGCTATCGTCAAACAAATTGTCGAAGGGCACGGCGGCACAGTATGGGCGGAGAATGTGGCAGAAGGCGGAGCGAGATTCTGCTTGAAGCTGCCAGTAATCAAGGCGGTGAATGAATGATGAAAAATATTCTAATTATCGAAGACGAGAAGTCCATTGCCGAGCTGGAAAGAGATTATCTGGAAAGTCATGGTTATACGGTGGAGATCGAGAGCCGTGGCGACATTGGCTTGCAACGAGCAATGGAAGCGAGACATGATCTCATCATTCTCGATGTTATGCTTCCGAAAATCGACGGCTTCGAGATTTGTCGGCAGATTCGAAGCAAACATAATATGCCGATTCTAATGGTTACATCCAAGAAAGAAGATATCGACAAGATTAGAGGACTCGGACTAGGAGCAGACGATTATATGACCAAACCGTTTAGTCCAAGTGAGTTGGTCGCACGGGTCAAGGCTCATTTGGCCAGGTTCGAACGATTAACCTCAGATAAACCTACTACGGATCAGATTATCCAGATCAGAGGTTTAATGATTGACAAGACGTCTCGACGAGTCACGATTCATGACAAAGAAGCGATGCTTACCTCAAAGGAGTTTGAACTGCTGCTCCAGCTCGCGTCGCATCCTAATCGCGTCTTCGAGAAGGAAGAGCTGTTCGAACGTATATGGGGGCTGGATTCGAATGGTGACGCCGCAACGGTGACTGTCCATATCCGAAGGCTCCGCGAGAAAATCGAACATGATCCGTCCAATCCGCAATATATCGAAACGATATGGGGCATTGGGTATAGATTTAAAATTTGATTATAGACAGAGGAGTGGAATACGTTGAAAAGTGTCATACAGTTTTCACTGAACAACAAATTTGCATTATGGATCATTACGCTAATCATCTTGTTCGCGGGCTTGCAAGCGGGAACAAGCATGAAGATGGAGACAATTCCGGATATTACGATTCCGATCGTCAGCGTGACGACCGTATATCCTGGCGCAGCGCCGGAAGAGATCATGGAGAAAATTACGAAGCCGATCGAACAACGTACTCGTAATTTGACAGGTGTTAACAATGTTTCGTCGACATCGTTCGAGAATGCATCGTCTGTCGTCATCGAATACAATTATGAGACGAATATGGACGAAGCAGAGCAAGAGGTTAAAAGTATTCTGAACGAACTGAGCTTCCCGGAAGGTGTACAAGCGCCTGATGTTTCCCGGATCAGTCTCAATGCATTCCCGGTGCTGTCTCTGAGTATCTCCAATGACACACTGGACTTGGCTGCACTCACGAAGCAAGTTAATGAGAGTATATTGCCGAAGCTGCAAGGGCTTGAAGGCGTAGCGAGTGTACAAATTTCCGGTCAAAATGTAAAAGAAGGAATATTGGCGTTCAAAGGTGATGTTCTGGCCGATATCGGAATGACGGAAGACATGGTCAAAGGTATCATTCAAGCTTCCGCTCTAACCGTGCCGCTAGGTATCTTCGAGTTCGGAGCTTCTGAGAAATCTATCATGGTGGATGGTAACATCGTAAGCGAAGACGACCTGCGCAACCTTACAATCGTTCCAGGCGTCAAGCTAAGCGACGTTGCTGATATCACCGTTGCCGATAAGGCCGAATCTATCTCACGCACGAACGGCAAGGATTCCATTGGCGTTAGTATCGTGAAATCGGCAGACGCGAATACGGTTGAAGTCGTTAATCTTGTGAAGGAAGAGATGGAGGACATTCAGGCGAATGTAGACGGCTTGACTGTCGAGTTGTCATTCGACCAAGGCGAGCCAATCGAAGAATCCGTTCACACGATGATTAGTAAAGCCATCATCGGAGCTTTGGCAGCGGTTGTAATTATCTTGATGTTCCTGCGCAATATTCGTTCAACCATCATTTCCGTTGTATCTATTCCGTTATCAATTCTGATGGCGATGCTTGTCCTTAAGCAAATGGATATTACACTCAATATTATGACGCTTGGCGCGATCACGGTCGCAATCGGCCGGGTTATCGACGATTCCATCGTCGTTATCGAGAACATCTATAGACGGATGTCGCTGACTGGCGAGAAGCTGAGCGGTAAAGCGCTTATTGTAGATGCAACTCGCGAGATGTTCGTACCGATCATGGCGTCGACAATTGTTACGGTTGCCGTATTCTTGCCGCTTGGATTTGTATCAGGCATGGTTGGCGAAGTATTTATGCCGTTCGCTCTTACAGTCGTATTCGCTCTTGCCGCATCGTTGATCGTTGCGATCACGGTTGTTCCTATGATGGCGCACATGATGTTCCGCAAAGGTCTGAAAGCCGGTCACTCGCATGAGGATAAGCCTGGTCGTATGGCACTGTGGTACAAAGGTGTGTTGAACTGGACGCTAAATCACAAGTTAGTTACTTTTGGTGGTGCAGTTCTTCTGTTGATAGGCAGCTTCGCGCTTGTCCCTGTCATTGGTGTCAGCTTCTTGCCAGGTGACGAGCAGAAGGCGATAATTATAACCTACAATCCTGCTCCTGGCGAGACGAAGGAGCAAGTGGTTGAGATGGCGCTTAAAGCGGAAGAGCTTCTTGTTCCGGAAAAAAGAGACGGCGTTAAAGTATTACAATATGCAATCGGCGGCGCTAATCCGATGAATCCGGGCGCATCCAAACAAGCCTTGTTCAATTTGAATTACGAAAAAGATTTCACTGGTTTGGCTGATGAAAAAGCAGAAATCTTGGCCTTGTTGCAAGAGCTAGGTGGTCAAGGCGAGTGGAAAGAACAAGATTTTGGTGCTGGCGGTCTTGGCGGATCAGGTATTACGATGCAAGTATTCGGTCCTGACATGAAAGCTCTGCAGCCGGTCGTAGATGAACTGGTTACAAAGTTGCAAGCGAATGAGAATCTGGAAAAGGTCGATTCCAGCTTGGCTAAGACGTATGAGCAATACCGCATCGTTGCAGACCGTGACAAGCTTAGCGGTTATGGCCTCACGGCAGGACAAGTTGCAATGGCTCTGAGCCCTGTACGCAGCAATCCTGTATTGACGACGATCGATGTTGATGGCGAAGCTGTTGACATTCACGTAGAAGCTGAAGCAAAGACCTACAATAATCTGTCCGATCTGGAGAATGTCATGATTATGACACCAGCCGGTACAGAAGTTGCACTCAAAGATGTTGTAACCATCGAAGAAGGCGAGTCTCCGAACACGATCACGCGTCTGAACGACCGTGTATATACGGAAGTGTCCGCGGATGTCACATCCTCTGATGTCGCAGCAGCGTCGAGAGAGGTTCAAGAAATCGTTGACGCGATGGAATTGCCAGGCAACATGGAAATCTCGATGGGCGGCGTAACGGAGCAAATCAATGAAACGTTCAGTCAGCTTGGTCTAGCTATGCTTGCGGCGGTTGCCATTGTGTATCTGGTCCTTGTATTGACATTCGGCGGCGGTCTAACTCCGCTTACGATTCTGTTCTCCTTGCCGTTCACGATTATCGGCGGATTGGTCGCATTGTGGATCGCCGGCGAGACAATCAGTGCCACAGCGATGATCGGTGCCCTCATGTTGATCGGTATCGTTGTAACCAACGCCATCGTATTGATCGACCGGGTTATCCACAAAGAAAACGAAGGCTTGTCTGTACGTGAAGCGTTGCTGGAAGCGGGAGTTACCCGTCTTCGTCCAATCCTGATGACTGCGATCGCAACGGTTGGCGCATTGTTGCCACTTGCGCTTGGATTCGAGTCCGGCGGTCTCATTTCGAAAGGAATGGCGGTTACGGTTATCGGTGGATTGACTAGCTCGACATTGCTGACGCTCATTATCGTTCCGATCGTTTATGAAGTGCTTAATCGCAAAAAAGCGAAAAAAGGCGCTGCAGCGACTGCAGAATAATACCATCTTGTATTCATCATGAATATATCTTGCGCCAATAGGAGACACTATCGATTGCCCGCTAATTGAGGCGGAATGCGAGGTGGAACGATCTGTTAGGGAATGTGGTGGTAAAAGCCATCCTTCTACTCATCAGTTTGGCGCAAGGTGACGCGGTAACCGCATCACCGAATGGAATATCTATCATGCAACACGAGGCGATGCATTTGAGCGGTACTGCTGCCATTATGCAAGTCGCTGCTCCCGATTATGCCAAATGGGGGCGGCTGGCTATGCAGGAGACAGCTAAAGCCTATGAAGGTGCTTCGATTGTGGACTACAAATATGAAGGCAGAGTCGACACAGGGCAAGGTTTGGCAGAGGAGAAGTTCCGATTGTGGCTGCAGCATGGAGGCCGAGAATTCGGTGTTCGTGTCACGATAACCGTGGAAGTGGCGACAGATCAATCACGGAACATCCGAATAGAGGAGTTACGTCTTTAATCATTAAAGCATTACAGCGATTCGAAAGAATGAAACAGCGAATACGGGGAACATCGGAATCCACTCCGAAAGTTACTCGATGTTCGCTGTTTTTTGTTGTGTTCACTTATTTTTGGGAAAAATAGCAACTTTCAGGTATGAATTACCGTTACAATAGAGGGAGTCATTCGTACATTCGTATAATCTTGGGATGAATAGAAAGAGGGGTAAAAGTGTGAAGAGAGGACTTACCGGTCAAAAGTTGTGGATTGCGAAAACATTAATCGCTGTATGTGCCTTGGTCCTGGTCTGGCCGACCTTGTTCGCGAAAGCGGAAGGGGACGAGGCAACCATCGACCTGCAAGCGAACGTCGGGTTTCAAGGCATGTTCAAGGAAGGGCGCTGGTATCCCGCTCGACTTACATTGACAAACGAAACGGACAAGGCATTAAAAGGCGACATCGTATTAAGTTACATAAATGCAAATAATGGAACGACTGATGCAGTTGTACCTGTCGAGCTGCCGCCTGGCTCACCAGTTGACGTCACGATCGGAGTCCCTGGCGTAATACTTAATAAGGATTCCAACCGAATCGCCTTCTATGAAGGCGGTTATCAGAGCGGCAAAAAGGAAATCACACTGGAGGGTAGAGGTTATCTGGATTCTCGTAACACACTCAGTTATATGATTGGCGTTGTGTCGCGAGATCCTGATACCTTTAACTTCATGCCTCAGCTGAATCAGAGAGGCTATGATATTAATGTTACGCTCCTGCGTCCGGAGGAATTACCAGATGTGAGCTCGCTGCTCGATACCTTCGACACCTTGGTCATTAATGATACGTCAACATCTGATTGGAGCCAAGCTCGCGTCACAGCAATCAGGGACTGGGTAACGCGCGGCGGCACGCTAGTGTTGTCTGGCGGGGCAGGATACGAGGCGACTGCAGCAGCCTTCGAGGAGCTTTCACCGATTGTACCAACCGGAACGGTGCAACTTGACAGTGCTGCATCGCTTATAGCTGCTACAGGCGAGGAGCTAACGATGCCTAATGGGTTGACAGTCTCTATCGGCGAAGCTAGGCGTGGTTCGGCTATAGCTGTCGAAGGTGATATACCGTTAGCCATTATAGCCGAACAGGGATTCGGACATGTTCTTTATTCAGCCTTTGATCCATCGCTTGAGCCGATGGCATCTTGGTCGGGCAGCGCGATGTTGTGGGCGAAGCTGCTCAGCTCATCGCTGACTCCCTTGCAGCAATTTAACGGGGGTCCTAATTATAATGGTTATATGGACATGCAATGGCAGTTAAATCAAATTCTTGATTATTTCCCTTCGATTAAGAAGCCATCGTTTTTTCTCATGATTGTTATGTTAGCGATATACATCTTAATTATCGCACCAATTTTGTATATTACCCTCTCGAAGCTTGACCGTAGAGAGTGGGCATGGTGGCTCATTCCGGCATTATCGATTGTGATGGGGATTACCGTGTTTATGATCGGGGCGGGAGACAAAAGGAATGTCATTACCCATTCAATTGAGCTTGTTGAATTATCAAGTGATGGACATGCGGTCATTACAGGTGGAACGGCCGTTTTCACACCAACCGGTGGCACGGTGACAGCCGACTTCGATGAAGCTAAGCCGATCCGTATGATCGGGTCAAATGACATGAGCAATGGCTTAAATGGAAATGGTTATAACCAATTAACGAGTGGTTTGAGCGAAACGAAAGTGCGTTGGAAATCAGTTCCGTATTGGTCTACGAGAAAGTTATTATTTGACCGAAAAGTAGCTGCGTCTGAAGAGACAGGTACTTTGGACGTCGAGTTTCATGAAGATGCCGGAGGCACGAAATTAACGGTCACTAATAACACGCCTGTCGACCTTGCGCATGTTCATTATTTGGTACAGGGTCAAGCCGTTAAGATAGGTGATTTGTTGGCAGGGGAGAGCGGAGATATCGTCCAGCCTGCGCAGTCTCTTGGAGGATTCTCTTATTATAATTATGGAGGCTCTGTGTTCCCTTATTCGAATAACGCACAACATGATGAATATCAAAGGGAACGTCAGCTCATTGAATCGTACTTTGGCAGGTATAACGGAACGACGTTTCCGGTAAAACCTGTCGTCATTGGCTTCAGTACGGATCATGAGAGTCGCTATAAGGTTAATGGAAGCGGGATCCAGTCAGATAATTTAAGGATGTGGATTCAAGAGCTTTCTGCGCTGGAGCAGACTGGAAACCGGATCACCGTGCCGCCTTATGCGATGATGCCGATCGTATTGTCCACTACCTTCAAGAATTACTCCACTTACGGGGATGGGAGCATGCAGATTGGTACAGGCGAGATGGAACTGGAGTATATGGTGCCTAACGGTTATAACATCGCCTTCGACAAAATCGATGTAGCGTTTCTGAATGGCAATGGTGGACCCGGAATGACGTGGAGCATCTGGAATAGTGAATCAGAGCGCTGGGATGGCCTTCAGATTGGTCAGCTAGGAGCGCCGACGATTTATTTGACCTCCTCACAATCGATTCGCATGAAGCTGGAAAGTACTGGAGAAGGCATGGTAACTTTGCCTCAGGTGACGCTAGAAGGAGAGGTGCTGCAGCCATGAAAGAAGAACAAGTTGCCTTCGAGCATGACCACAACCTTGAACCATCATTGAATGCTGCTGAGTTGGCAAGTGAAACGCCGATGATCGAAATTCGTGGTCTGGCGAAATCGTTTGGTCAATTCCATGCCTTGAAGGGTATTGATTTAACGATTAAGAGAGGTTCCGTATTCGGCTTCGTCGGACCCAACGGTGCAGGTAAATCAACAACGATGTCCATCCTGGCCACGCTGCTGGCCCCTAGTGCAGGCGTAGCCAAGGTAGATGGGTTCGACGTGACGAAGCATCCGCATGAGGTTCGCAAACGGATCGGCTACATGCCGGATTTCTTCGGTGTATATGATCAATTCAAAGCAATCGAATATTTGCATTTCTATGGCGCAAGTTATGGTATTCCGAAAGCAGAGCGTGAAGTATTGATCCCTCAGCTGCTTGAGCTGGTTAATTTGACGGATAAACGTGATGCATATGTAGACAGCTTGTCTCGCGGAATGAAGCAACGGTTATGTCTGGCGAGATGCCTCGTGCATGATCCGGATCTGCTTATTCTCGATGAGCCGGCATCCGGATTAGATCCACGAGCGCGTATCGAGATGAGAGAGATATTAAAGGAACTCAAGTCGATGGGCAAAACGATCATTATATCTTCGCATATTTTGCCCGAGCTGGCCGAGATGGTCGACGAAATAGGCGTTATTGAACATGGACAGATGGTGGCGGTAGGCAACGTAGCTGATATCCAGAACAGATTGCGTGTTAAGCGGTTTCTGCATATTAGGCTCCTCGACCGTCAAGCTGAGGCGGAAGCTTATTTGCAGGAGCAACCGCATGTCAATCGACTACTAAGCGATGATCACGGAATTCAGGTGCATTACGGCGGCGATGATAATGATCAGGCGGAGCTGCTTGCAAGGCTAATGGCTTCAGGCTTCCGCATTATATCCTTCAGTGAGGCACAGACGAATCTGGAAGATGTATTCTTGGAAATAACGAAAGGAGGCTCCGCAGATGAATGAGCAAGCGGCGGCACGCAGCGGCAAAACACCTTGGCGCAATCGCCTCATCAATCCAGTGCTAGACAAAGAATTCCGTCTTCGGATGCGGACGCCTCGCGCGATGTGGACATTATTTTTCTACCTATTTGCCCTTAGCCTGTTATCGCTTAGCGCGATTTATTTGACACAAGGGATGTCGGGGAGAGGCGCTGCCTTCGATCCTGAGCAAAGCAAAGTGTTGTTTTATTTTCTCAGCATGGCGCAATTAGGATTGATCGCCTTTATGGCTCCTGGCTTAACGGCCGGTGTTATTAGCGGGGAGCGCGAGAAGCAGACGCTGAACCTGCTTCTGACTACACAGCAGAGCTCCTCCACCATCATACTGAGCAAGCTGGTGTCGTCACTCAGCTTTATGCTAATCATTGTATTCGCGACGATTCCCGTCTACAGTATGATGTTCCTTTACGGCGGTGTATCACCAAAGCAGCTAGTGCTTGTGTTTGTATTTTATGTATATATGATGCTGCTGCTCGGTTCGATCGGCGTCTTGTTTTCTACTCTGCTGAAGCGAACCATGATTTCGGTCATTGTAACGTATGGCGTGACGCTGTTTATGTTCGTTGGGACGGCCATTATCTTTTTTGTCGCGCAGAATATTATGCAAGAAACCGTCTATAACAACCGGGGGACCGGGGCAGTTACCCAATCTGATACATGGGTCGGTCATATTATCGCATTAAATCCTGCAGGGGCTTTATATAGTATTCTGGACCCTCAAATCTCTGATCAAGTATTCACGATAGGTTGGGGCGGTGGAGTGACCAAAGGGGCACCGATGGCGCTATGGCAGGAATTTATGATCGTGTACGGAATCATCACCATCCTCGTATGCTGGCTGGCGATACGAAACCTAAGACCGAAGTTAGGTGGACGAAGACGGGGATAGCTTGGGTGGAAGGGCGCTAAGAGAAGCTTGAAATCGCACACATACAATGATTGTAACCTGCTGAGAAAGGAGGGAGTTAGATGAATAAGGAACCACTGTTGCTGGATATCAACAAGGTCCGGCTTCGGCTGTCATTGTTCAGTTTGTCGCGAATGGTCTTGAATGGACTGCTCGGAGGCAGTATCTTAGGCGTTATCGTACTTGTCGCCAGTCGGATATGGCCGCTCCTTTATTCGAAGCCACTGTTTATTGCGGCAGTGGCAGCAGGGCTAGTTGTTGGGTTGATTTTGGGGCTGTTGCGACGAGCGAGTGTGACGACTGCCGCGAAGGTGATGGATCGCGGCGAACCTCAGGATGCAATCATGACTGCGCTTGACGGACTGACTCCACGTGGAGCGAATGCCGGTACTGCTTCTCATCCAGCGATTGTTCGTCTGCAAAGGGAAGAAGCCACGGAGCTTGCGAGACGGTATACGGCAGATCTGAGCCGAACGATGCCATGGCCATCTTGGAAAAAATGGCGCGCACTCATATTTGGTTCGATTGCAGCATGGCTGGTGATTACCGTCTTGCTGCTATTGCCCAATCCGCTAGACGAGCGGGCAGAAGCGCTTGCACTGACGAAGGCAGCGCTTGATGAGCTCGAGAAGGAACAAGCAGAGCTTGAACAAAAGATCGAGGAGCTGAAGCTGC
The DNA here is from genome assembly GCF_054483835.1 of Paenibacillus sp. strain BS8-2. Taxonomy (NCBI): domain Bacteria; kingdom Bacillati; phylum Bacillota; class Bacilli; order Caryophanales; family Paenibacillaceae; genus Paenibacillus; species Paenibacillus sp. strain BS8-2. The sequence continues at coordinate 4,762,218 of NZ_CM137010.1, read as the reverse complement.
CTGAAGCGCAAAAGAATGAGCTCTTAACGCCGTTAGACGAGCTTCGCAAAGCGCTGCAAGAGTCGGGCGCTCAGCCCGCGCAGGCGCTTGAAGAGCTGGAAGCGGCAATGAAAGAGCTCGAGCTCGCGGCGAAGGAAGCCGAAGCGGGCGCCCAGCGGCTGGAAGCCGCCGCGGACGCGATGACGGAGCAGCGCGAGCTTAAGCCGCTTGGCGAAGCGGTGCAAGCCCGCAGCGCCGAAGCCCTCGCAGGCGCGATCGACGAGCTCCGCTCGCGCCTGCGGGAGCTGACGCCAGCGGAGCGCGAAGCGCTGGCGCAAGCCTTGGAGCGGCTGGCCGAGCAGCAGCCGCAGGAAGGCGCCGCCGGCGAGCTCGCGGCGGCGCTGGAGCAGGCGGCGCAGCAAGCGCGCGCCGCCGGTGAATCGGCGGCAGGCGCCGGCGCCGCCGATTCCGAGGGCGGCGATGGCCTCGCCGCCCTGGAAGAAGCGCTCGCCCGCGGGCTGACGCAGGGCGAGCTTGCGGCGCTGGCCCGCTCGGCTGCGGGCGAGCTTGCGCGGAGCGGGCAGCAGCTCGCGGAGCAGCTTGCCGCGCAAGGCGGAGCAGTGCCGCCGTCATGGGCGGGCGGCAGTGGAGGCGCCGCTGGGCAAGGCGGCGCGAGCGGCGCCGGGCAGGGCAGCGGAAGCGGCGCCGGTCAAAGCAGCGGAAGCGGCGCCGGGCAGGGCAGCGGAAGCGGCGCCGGTCAGGGCAGCGGAAGCGGCGCCGGGCAGGGCAGCGGAAGCGGCGCCGGGCAAGGCAGCGGAAGCGGCGCCGGGCAAGGCAGCGGAAGCGGTGCCGGGCAGGGCAGCGGAGGCGGTGCTGGTCAAGGTGGAAGCGGAGCAGGGCATGGTGTGGGTGGTCGAGAACTTATTACGACACCAAGAAATCTGCAAGGTGAGGGGCAAGTTGAACACGATGGCGGTCCATCTACAGGCGGCCAAACGCAGACCGGCGGCAAGTCGCCAATGATTGATGGCACGACCAGACCATACTCGGAAGTGTATAACGATTATGCGACGGAGGCCAGACGATCGCTTGAACGTTCTCAATTGCCGGCGAGTATGCAAGAGAAGGTCAAACAATATTTTGATCAAATACAACCGGACTGACGGTGGCGATGCGAGGGAGGATATGATGATAGAGTCGAAAGAGCAACTGGCTGCCGCGGCCGAACGGATCGCAGCGTTAAGAGAAGAAGTAGGCAAAGTTATTGTCGGACAGAAAACGGTTGTCGACCAGCTGTTTTGGTGTTTAATCTCCGGTGGGCATGCCTTGCTGGAGGGGATCCCCGGTCTCGGCAAAACAATGCTGGTCCGTACTGTAGCCGATGCAGTGGATTTGCAATTTTCCCGCATCCAGTTCACACCGGATCTGATGCCGTCAGACATTACAGGTACAACGCTTATAGATTTCGGAGCGCAAGGAGGAGCGAAGCAGCGGTTCCAGCCTGGGCCGATATTCGGCAACCTCGTATTGGCGGACGAGATTAACCGTGCGACGCCCAAGACGCAAAGCGCTTTGCTTGAGGCCATGCAAGAGGGCACAGTTACGGCAGGCGGAGAAACACATAAGCTGCCTCGTCCCTTCTTTGTTCTGGCTACACAGAATCCGATTGAACAAGAAGGTACGTACCCGCTACCAGAAGCACAGCTAGACCGTTTTTTGCTAAAGATCGCAGTGGATTACCCAACACGAGATGACCTAAAGGAAATTGTGCGTCGGACGACGTCGCTAGAGCAACCGAGAGCAGGGACCGTATTAACTGGATCGGAGCTTCTTGAATTGCAAGCCGCAGCCAAGGCGCTGCTAATCGCCGACGATTTACTCGATGCCGCAGTGAAGCTGGTCATGATGACCCATCCTGGCGAAGGGGACTCTCCTGAGGAGATCAAACGTTATGTCAGATTCGGTGCTGGCCCCCGCGCGCTTCAAGCGCTTGTATCCGTGGCCAAAGTCAAAGCGTTAGCAAGCGGACGATTGCATGTGTCATGGGGAGATATACGGGATGCAGCGATCCCTGTTCTTAGACATCGTATCGTACTTAGCTACGAAGCTCAGGCGCTAGGGATGGATACGGATGCCATGACGATGTCGATCTTACGGGTCATTGAGGCGAATCGATGAAAGGTCCGCAGCAAACTAACAGCAGCGGCAGTTTAAGTAATGATTCTTTCATTTATTTGTTTCCCGATGCAGGACTGCTTGCGAAGCTCGAACGAATGAGCTTGGTTGGCGGAAGCCGTGTGAAGGGGACGCTGGCGGGCAAACGCCGCTCCACTTCGCTTGGCGGCTCGCAAGAGTTCGCAGATTATAGACCTTATGCGCCAGGCGATGATGTCAGGCGGATTGATTGGAATGTTTATGGTCGAACGGGTAAGCCCTATCTTCGTCAATATTGGGACGAGCAAGAGCTGTATGTGTCTCTTTATATAGACGTATCCCGTTCGATGGCCGACTTTGGCGGAGAGCATGGAAACAAGCTGACGAGTGCGCTGCGGCTTGCTGCCGCGGTCGGATATGCGGCGTTATGCGGAGGTGATCGTCTTGCGGTCCGTTCATTCAACGGATCCATGATGGACGAAGGCATTCGTTTAGCAGGTGGCAGAGCTTCATCATTGCCGCTCTTTCAATATTTGGCTCTGCAACGGCCCAATTCGCAAGTGTCAGCGGATGAAACTACAATCTCTAACGACGAACCCGCCATTACGGATCTATCAGCAGCTTTCCGGTCTCCGGGGCGATTGCCGAGGCGAGGTGGTGTCAGCTGGGTATTCACGGACGGCTGGTATGAACAGGGGATAGCAGAGACGTTGCTAGCGTTGAAGTCTGCAGGACAACATGTTGTATTCGTCCAGCTATTATCGCCGGAAGAAATAGAACCTCGCATGGATGGTGAGCTCCGACTCGTCGATGCAGAGATTGGTACGGGCAAAGAAGTCGCTTTATCTGCGGGCAGTCTAAGGGCATATCGTGAAGCCTTGGCGTCCTACAGGGAAGAGCTTCGGACTATTTGTGCAAATCGCGGCATCCCTTATGTGTTTATCGATACATCCCGTTCTTTGTCAGACGCCGTTGCTATGCTGACTACAATTCCGAACACACTGCGACACTAACATGAAGATCTGACATTCGAAGAGAGCATATCCCATAAGAGGAAGGAGGGCAGAGAGGATGCAATTCCTGTCGGCAGCATCCGCGTGGTTCGCGGCGGCATTACCCGTGATCGCACTGATGTACATACTCAAGAAAAAATATACCGATACGCTTGTGCCGAGCCATCTCCTCTGGAACCGCCTCCTCAAGGAGCAAGAAGCCAACAGACCATGGCAGAAGCTGCGGGGCAGATTGTTATTGCTCCTGCAATTGCTTGCCGCTCTAATTGCCGTTATCGCCCTCATGCAACCGGTACGATTCGGTCCCGCGATTGCAGAAGGTCATGCCGTACTGATGATCGACCGCTCCGGAAGTATGAGTGCACTTGTCTCTTCTAGCGGGTCCGAGCGGCAATCTCGTTTGGAATCAGTCATTCAATCTGCCACATTGTGGCTTGATCAGCAGCCTTCGGACAGGCCGATCTCCGTCGTTGTGACCGGCCAAGAGCCGGAGGTGATCGCCTCCAGCGAACGTGATCATGCCAAGCTGCGGGAACAATTGAACGCGATTACCCCTTATTATGGTCGGTCGGATAATGCGGCGGCATTATCGTTCGCAGATTCGTTACATGGCAATGAGAAGGATGGCATGACTTACATTCTGACAGATGGCGAATGGTTGGACGGCGGGGAGGCGACAGCGATCCGTCTTGGCACGACTGCGGAGCAATGGACCCCTGCGACAGAATCTGCTTCACCAGCTGCATCGGATACAATGTTCGAGAACGGTTCAATTCTGGGGTTAGGATTACGAGAAGACAGTCAATCTCCTGGTTATCAATTCGCATCCATAACGGTACGCAACGACAGTTTGCGCATGCGGACGTATGGCATTGATCTGTTTGGTTATTCCGACAACGGCGACGAAGTATTCCGCACGGAGCTGTCCTTGGAGTCAGAAGCCGAAGGATGGCAAAACGTCGAGTCCGGTCAACTTCCGCCTGCGGCGTATTACAAAGCTGTACTTAGAGGTGAGCCGGATGGGATTGCGGCAGACAACTTCGCCTATCAATTCCCGCAGCAGAAGTTGACGGGCAAGGCACTCCTTGTAACGGATGGAAACATGTTCCTAGAGAAGGCCTTATTGCTCGCAGGCGTTGAAGTTGTAAAAAGCAGCCCTGAGCTGCCGCCTCCGGCTGGCGAACTCGCTAAGGGGATCCAATATGTCGTCGTCGATGGCTATTACGAGAAATTGCAAGTCAAGGAAGGATGGTCGGAGTGGCTGAAGGAGATGCCGCTCTGGATTATCGATCATCCCGTTGAAGGAGATCCTCGAAGCGTTGTGCCTTCGACTGCGGAAGTAAAAAAGGAAGAGCATCCCGTCGTCTCCTATTTGACGCTTCAGGATACCCATATTGGCAGACTGTTTACGCCCGAAGAATCTTCGGTTGCATGGGGAGATCCCATTCTGCGTTATGGCGGCTACCCGGCGATATATGCAGGAACTTTGGCGGGACAACCTGTCTTACGCTTCACTTTCAGTCTGCAGGACACCGATCTGCCGCTTCGCCCGGAGTTTCCTGTTCTTATCGTGCAAGCTTCTGAATGGATGAACAACAGTGTAATGCCGCAGCTTGGCGTAGGAGTCGCAGGCGAGACCATGCAGATTGCCTTACAATCGGAGACTGAGCAGGCAGAATGGAAGCTGGTGGAGGGGGCGACCCGAAACGGTATAGAGCGAGATGCTGCTGCTGTCCCTCTTGCATGGGAGCAGATCGGAGAACTAACGCGTTTGCCTGCTTTACCGGGTCTGTATCGGCTGGAGGAACGGAGCGCTGCTGGAGAAATAATTGCAGCCAGGCTGCTTGCCGTTTCGCCAGATCTTGCGGAGCTGGAAGCGATACGTTTGGCGGATGAGCGGTTGAAGCTTACTGCAGGAAGCATAGGCGAAGCCGAATCAACAAGCGATCTTCAGAACAAGCGATCGATGGAGCCTTATTCTATGGTCGCGTTAGCGTTGGCGATGTTGCTCGTTGTCATGCTCGCGGAATGGGAGGTGTACCGTCGTGGGCATATCAGTTAAGTACGGATGGGTGCTGCTTCTCCTGATTCCGCTGGTTGTGTATATGTATGGGATGTTTCGTACAACGACCCGTTTAACGGGTTCGCGCAGAGTTATGGCGATTTCGATCCGCTCATTGATTATGTTATTGGTCGTTGTACTGCTGGCTCAAGTACAGCCGTATCGATTACACGAGAACCGTAATGTCGTGTTTGTTGCCGATAGATCCGCCAGTATGAATGAGGATGAGCGGATCGGACAATGGATTGCTGATGCCTGGTTGACCAAAGATCATGAAGATCATGGCGGAATTGTCTCTTTCGGCGAACACGCGGTTGTCGACCGCGGATTGACACAAGATCATTTGCCCGAGGGAGATGCCTACCATTTCGTAACGGGTCTCAAATCCGGGTATACGGATATAGCCAAAGGTCTTCAGCTCGGCGGGGCCTTATTAAGCGATCAGGGAGGCGGACGAATTGTTCTCCTCTCCGACGGATCGGAAAACAGCGGTGACGGAGTTCGCGCCGCAAGAATGCTGAAGGACAGAGGGATCGTTGTTGATGTCGTGAATCTGGTATCCGAATTGGCTCGTGATGCGGCTTTCGAGAGTCTGAACGTACCAACCTCACTGAAGCAAGGTGAAACGTTTGGATTTGAAATCTCGATCGAAAGCACCTTCGCAGGAGAAGGAGAGCTTCGTATCTATCAAAATGATCAACAGTTGAGCGTAAGCCTCGTACAATTAGAAAAGGGCAAAAATCACTTTCTAATGCAGAGCACAGCGCTTGAACCCGGCTTTCATCGATTCCGCGCTGAAGTGCATGTGCAAGGCGACGAGAGGCAAGCCAATAATAGCGCATTCGCGTTCAGTCGCGTGAGCGGTCCGCCCAAAGTGCTGCTGGTCGAAGGAGAACCGGGTTCTTCATCAAACTTGGAGTCTGCGCTTACTTCATCGTTGATCGGTTATGAAACGATAGCTCCTGAGCAGTTGTCGCAGGAGCTAGCGGAATACGCAGCTTACGATAGCATTATTCTGAATAATGTTCCCGCAACACGAATCGCCAAGCTGCCCATGGATTGGCTGGGGAAAGCTGTGTCTGATTATGGCGTAGGTCTGATGATGCTCGGCGGCGATCAATCTTTTGGTCTTGGCGGATACTTTCAGTCTCCTGTCGAAGAGGCGCTTCCTGTGTATATGGATCTTAAAGGTCGCAAAAAACTGCCTTCACTTGGACTCGTACTTGTCATCGACCGATCAGGGAGTATGTCGGATGGTAAGCTGGAGCTGGCGAAAGAAGCGGCCATACGAACCGTTGAGCTAATGAGGGATGAAGACACAGTAGGCGTAGTGGCCTTCGACTCTGCTCCGTGGTGGGTTGTGGAGCCGACAAAGCTTAGTGATCGCGCTTCAGTGATTGAGAGCATCCAGGGCATTCAACCGGAAGGCGGCACTGAGATCTACACCGCTCTAGAAGCAGGTTACCAGGGATTGCTCAAGCTTGAGGCAGAACGCAAACATATGATTTTGTTGACAGACGGTCAATCTGGCACGACTAAACCTTACTCGGTGATTACAGATGCGATGAACGACAATCAAATGACGTTGTCCACTGTAGCAGTTGGCGACGGCGCGGATCAAGTACTGCTCAAGCAGCTGGCGGATGCAGCGAAGGGACGATACTATTTCACGAGAGATCAAAGCACGCTGCCCGCCATCTTTAGCCGAGAGACCGTATTGATGTCTAGAACATATATCGTAGATGGCGAGTTTGTCCCCGCAATCGGTGGCGCAGGCAATTGGTCTTCATTATGGAAGGACGGAGTGCCTCCCGTACAAGCGTATATTGCAACGACATCGAAGGAGCTGGCGGAGGTTGGACTGTGGTCGCCTGATGGTGATCCCTTGCTGGCCAGATGGCAATACGGTTCGGGGCGAACGGTTGCATGGACGAGTGATGTAAGCGGAAAGTGGTCGTCCGACTGGATCCAGTGGTCTTCGTTCCCAAGCGTATTCGCAGAGTGGGTGAAGTGGACCTTCCCGCAATTCGATCACGCACCTTATCAGATTAAAGTTTCCGATAGCGGCGGCAAAGGACTGCTGACCGTCGAGACCGGTAATGAAACCGGAACTGGGATCTCGAAAATAGGTGTGACAATCGAAGGAACAGAGTCAGACCCAGACAAGGCTCCACTGGCGTTAATGCCGGTGGCTCCCGGTCGTTATGAAGCGGAGATTGGCAGCTTCGAACCAGGCGCGTACTTGGCGAGAATTGGAGTGCGCAGCAATGACGGAAGCTTGACAGCTGAAGGCGGACAGACGAGCGGGATTGTGATCCCTTATTCTCCCGAATATCGAATCGAAAGTGGAGAAGGGGAGCGAACCTTATCCCGTATTGCATCCATCACAGGTGGACGAGAACTACGATTGGAAGATGTTATGCTGAGTTTTCGTGGCGAGCGGATCGAGACGCGTGAGCTTTACGACTGGACGAGAGAGCTGTTGGTCACGATTCTGCTATTGTGGATCATGGATATAGCGGTTCGCCGGTTGTCCATTCCATGGACGCGACTACTCGGAAAAATGATTAGCGGTATGAGAGTAGGGGGCATGAGTAGACCTGCTCGAGTTGACGTGCCTAAGGCGGAGGGCGCCTTATCACGACTCAAGCATGCTGCTGCATCCCGAACCGACTTTTATGATTCGCAACGAGCGAAACAAGGCGGACAAACGCGAGTTCAGTCTGCTGAACGTCATGTAGAGGAAGGAACTCATCGCTCGAACATTCTTAATGACAAGGAACAGCGGCGTGTTCCTTCGAATATGTCGCCAATGAAGGAAAGTGCTCAGCCAAACAAAAGTGACAAGGCGAATAATCATGAACCGGTTCCAGGTAAGGAAGAGGGGACGGTCAATCGACTGCTTGCGGCCAAAAGTCGTTCGAATAACAGACGATAGGGAGAATTCGATTTAAGGATTGGACATGTAAGGCTCTATCGCGTTACAATGCATAGAACGTGTAATTTTTATGTGAAAGGTGTTGAACATCTATGTACCGTGAGATGACAACCGGCGAGCTTCAAGAAAAGCTTGCTGCCGGAGAATCCTTAAATTTGATCGATGTTCGCGAACCGGATGAGTGGGAAGATGGACATGTTCGTGAAGCTCGCAGCATCCCTTTATCACAATTTCAAGCGCGCGCGAACGAAGTGCATGACGTCGAAGGCGAAGTTATATTTATTTGCCGAAGCGGAGGGAGAAGCGGTCGCGTTTGCGAGTATCTAGCTTCACAAGGCTTCGATGTTGTGAATGTCGCAGGCGGTATGTTAGCGTGGCAAGGCGAGGTCGTTGAAGGCGAATAACGGATGCGATAACAGCCAATCGTCAACCTGGACGGTGTCGAACGAACGGAATTCCGTTTGTGAGATGCCGTCTTTTTGTTATCTGCATGTCATATACGAAAGGTGAAAATGGCTAAACGTACATATTTACAATCCTTTAATCGGTATTATATAGTAAGGACTAATTCTATACGCTGAAAGGAGAGGAAAGAGATGAACACGTATAATCGCAACATCAAGAGTATGCCGAAGGTCGATCTGCACGTGCATCTCGACGGCAGTGTCATGCCTGAGACCTTAATCGACTTGGCCAAACAACAAGGTTACGAACTGCCGGCAACAGAACCTCATCAGCTGCTTCCATACATGCAGGTAGAGGGCGAATGCGGAAGCCTCTCGCAATATTTGGAGAAGTTTTCGTTCGTTCTGCCTTTCATGCAAACCGAATATGCGCTTGAACGAGTGGCTTTCGAGTTGGTGCAGCAAAGCGCGGAGCACGGCTGTCGTTACATCGAAGTTCGTTATGCGCCGCAATTGCATGTCGATAAGGGGTTATCCGTCAGAGAAACAATTGACAGTGTACTTCGCGGACTAGCTGCAGGCGAATCGCAATTCGGCGTGATCGCACGTTGCATTGTGATTTGCTTGCGTGGTCATTCGCAGGAACGGAACATGGAAGTCATCCGTGCCGCCTCCGGTTATTATGGACAGGGCATCGTTGCGGTGGACTTGGCAGGTTCCGAAGCGATGTTCCCGCCGGAGCTTTACGAGACGGAGTTTCGATTGGCTATCGAGCTGGGATTGCCGATTACGATTCATGCAGGGGAAGCTGCTGGCGCAGAAAGCGTAGAAACTGCCGTTGTAAAGCTTGGTGCCACCAGAGTTGGGCATGGAGTACGTATTCACGGCAACCAAGCTGTGACCGAATTAATTCTTAAACGCGGAATTCCGCTCGAGATGTGCCCAATGAGCAATATGCAGACCAAAGCCTGCTTGGACTGGAAGGACTACCCGCTTCGCGCTTTCTTTGATGCAGGTATACAAGTGACGGTTAACACGGATAACTTGACTGTTTCGGGCACGAATATGACGATGGAATATGAGGCGTTGCGCCAGCATCTATCCTTTACGGATGCAGAGCTTTGTTCGATTGCACGTAATGGAGCAGCAGCCGCCTTCTTGGAGCAAGAGAAAAAAAGCGAATTTATTTCGAAATTCTCCGAAGAGCTTCAAAGCTGGCTGGACGAAACGATTAGCTAATCAGCTCTTTAATCATTAACGCCATACGAATTCGAAGGCTGTCGGCGGAGTTCCGAATATGGGCTCCCGTCAGCTGCTCGATTCGGTTAATTCGATATAGGACGGTGTTGCGGTGAATGTAGAGCTGTTTCGCCGTCTCCCCGATATGACAATGTGTATCGTAGAACACCTTTAATGTTCTGCGCCATTCTCTTTGTTCACCCTCATCGATCCCGCTCCAAGCTTCGAATGTATCCTCAACAAATTCCTTCAAATCCTCGGAAGGAATCAACTTCAACAAATCCATAAGTTCTTTGGTGTGATAGAACTGCACAAACTTTTGTTTATTATGGCTTCGACCAAGACGATAGGCTTCCAATGCTTGTTTATAAGCAGTCGGAATATCCGCAAGCTTGTTGATCGGAACGCTAATACCGAAGGACAAAGAATGATGTTGTGATGCGGACAGTCTGGCTTCAATGGCTTGAAGCTGCTGAGACAGCTTTATTTTACTTTCGGCGCCGGTTCCGATTAATGCTTTGGACGGGATCAGCGCAATAAATTTGTCTTTAAGTGTGAACAGCACAGTATCGGAATTAAGTTTGCTATATTCCTTCATCATCAAATGATAGAGGTTGTCGATGTCTCTTGCTTTACGTTCGGTCGCGACATGGTCTTTGGGGGATTCTTGATCGATTTCCTCGGTATCTCTGCCACAGATGACGCAGATTAACGCATCGGAAGGGAAAAGTCCATACTGCTTGCCGCGATGTATAATTTCTTGCTCCGACTCAATCTCTCCCTGCACCAATTCCGTAAAAAATTCAATCTTGAAGCGCCTCGCACGATCCTTGACCGCTTGTGACTTCAAAAGTTCGAACCCCATCACATTGGCCGCTTGCTCCAGTGCCAGCGAATACAATTTGTTCTGCTCCTTCTCTTGCAAGAAAGCGATGATATACCCCTGGTTGGGGGAAGTCGGGATGGGCTGAATCATTGCATAGTAGATTTGATTGCCTGAGACAAGGGGATAGGTTCCGGCTTCAACCTTTGCGCCGAAGGTTGGCCACTCAGCAATACATTGATTGAGAAGGGGGATGTTGGTTCTCGGTGTAGACGATAGGCTGATCAGCTCCAGTCTCGAACCCAATATCACAACCGGTGACGCGATTAACTCGGCCAGCTTGTTGACGATTTCGGAGATACCTTCGCCGTTCAAGATCAAATTAAAAAAGGTATGATGCGTGTCGAGCGCATAGCTCAGCTCTTCTGTGCGATTCTCCAGAATGCGGCTTAACGCTCCGTTAAGCACTTCGCCAAGTGAATATTCGAGCGACAGTTCCAGGATAGGGAAGTTGCGGCGATTCGCTTCATCGATAACGGATGCTGGGATTTCCTCGAAAAAACGTTTGGTTTTGATGGCGAGACCAGCGCATCCCGCATCTGCCATATGAGTCACTAAAGCTTCGAGCGAATCTGGTTGGTCCTTTATCGCATATGCAGTCGTAAGCAACAGCTCGTCAGGTTTCAAGTAATGGATGATGTCGGGAGCGTCCATCATATTAACCGAACTAACGCTGCGATGGAGACCTTGTTCACCGGCGGCGACCCGCGCGTTTCGGAGTGAGGGAATATGAATCAAATCTTTTAACAGCATCGCAACCGCTCCTCATGTTAGATTATATAACACATCATACTGTATAAACTCACTTTTCGGAAGTGGTTTTGAAAAATTGTTTAGATAAGATGCACCGACAACTCTGTTATATCTATACAAATTGTACAATGACAAAACATAAGTCTCGTCATATGATAGTTTCAATTCCACTAACGTTGTTAAGTTTCATGACATATACTTTCGAAGGAGCGCGACAGGAAGGAGGGGCGATCATGCAGACACCTGATGTTGCAGGACTGAGCAAACAGCTCCGAACTACCCGTACTCAGTGGCAGAGACTCATCTGGGGAACCGATCATGATGTCCTGTATCCCAAACTTCCCGCGGGTGGTGATGCAGTCCAGTGGCTGCTGAAGAGAATGCTTCGTCATAGCGAGTCCGTACTTGTCCCTATATTCGGGCCTGATGGTGAACGACATGCAGATCTTTGCGAGAAGATCGGTGCGGATGTGATGACTTTGGAACAGAAATTTGGCGAAGTGTTCGATCAGGAGACGATTATCGCAGAGCTCCGCCAAAGGAAACCATCCGTCCTGTTAATCGCTCATGGCGATTCCCGCATCGGTCAGCTTCAGCCGCTTTACAAGCTTGGGCGCGTATGTCTCGAGCTGGACATTCTGTTCCTAGTGGATGTATCGGCGACGAGCGGCATTGTACCGATCCATGCTGACGAATGGTATGTAGACGCGATTCTAACGGGAACTGCGAGCGAGCAATCAGGAAAGGAACAACCGCTGGCCATTAATGAACAAGTCGCAGCCAGAATTTGTGGAACGATTGAGTCAAGGATAGACGCAGAAGATCTTGTCTTGATGGTCGATACGCTAAAGTTGCCAGGGTTTATCTGCAATCGGTTAGGTCGAACCAGCCTCAAGGATCAAGAGCTAAATGAAATCTATGCCATTCGAAAAGGTAATGTCGTTTCGATAGAAGCGGCTTTGAACGAAATTGGTATTCGGTTATATGGACAGCAGAGCAGCCGGTTGCCTTCAGTAATCTGCATCGAAATACCGGCAGGAGTCGAAGCGCAAAAGCTGCAAGAACGATGTCGTACGGAATACGGGATGACATGCCATAGCTACCGACCAAGTGCTCAGTCCATACCGCTATTAGTGTTCGAGCTGCAGGATGGATTAAGGCGCAGTCGCGATGATGTCCTCGAATGGTTAGTTGCTTTGGAATCGGCATTAGCAAACGAGGGATACGAAGTCAACAAGGAGGAATGAAGATGGATGCATTGATTGCAGTATCTAACTTGGATGGTAAAGCGGCTTTCGCCGCAAAGTTTGGCTCGATATTCGAGCATTCGCCATGGATTGCAGAAGAAGCTTGGGGCTACAGGCCGTTCGCCTCAAGAAACGAGCTTCTTGAACGAATGTCCGAGATTGTAAGGAATGCCGATGAAGAGAAGCAACTCGCATTGCTGAGAGCTCACCCGGAGTTGGGGGCCAAAATCGTGATGACGGAGGAATCGGTCAGCGAGCAACGCGGAGCGGGACTAGATCGGCTTGATCGAGATGAAGCCTATATTTTGGGTCAACTGAACGCGAAGTATCGCGATCGATTCGGATTTCCATTTATTATCGCGGTTCGAGGGTTGACCTCCGATATGATCGCTGATTCTATGCAAACGCGGATGAAGAACTCGGAGGAAGAAGAGCGGAGCCGTGCTTTGCAGGAAGTCATGAAGATTGCAGCATTCCGCATGGAACATTTGGAGCTGCAAGCAAGTTGAAACGAAAACCAAAAAATAGAGAGATAAATAGATAGAGAACAGGGATATGGAGAGGGCAAAGGACGGATAGAAGTAATGGTAAGAGGGAGGTTGTCGCATGTCGAATGAGGAACGACTCGGTGGTCGAATTACGACCCATGTGCTGGATACCGTGCTTGGTGAACCTGCTCAGGGGATGGAGATTATGCTCTATCGAATGGTTGGTGATACAACAGAGCTGATAGCGGTGTCGGCAACGAACAAGGATGGCAGGGTAGACAGACCACTGCTTGAAGGTGCGGAAATGGTGGAGGGAATGTATGAAATTTCCTTCAAGGCCGGCAAATATATGACCAGACAAACGAGATACACCTCGAAACAAAGTATCTGGAGCGATATTCCCATTGTGTTCAAAGTAGAGGATGCCGCCGGTCACTATCATGTGCCTCTCTTATTATCGCCAGGAGGATATAGCACGTACAGAGGCAGTTAGCGAGTAGTCTGACGTTGCAGAAGCAAGCAGAGAGAAGGGATTTGCATGGCAAAAACACTCATTAAAGGCGCGCAAATCATCACCATGGATGCAGTGGGTCAGGTGCTGACCGGAGACGTGCTGATCGAAGGCAGCAGGATTACGAGAATCGCTGCGGTCATTGAGGAGCAAGCGGATACGGTTATTGACGCAAAAGGCAAGATCCTCCTTCCCGGCTTTATACAAACGCATATTCACCTCTGCCAGACATTGTTCAGGGGGAGAGCGGACGATCTCGAGCTGTTGGATTGGTTAAAGGAGAAAGTATGGCCGCTCGAAGCAGCGCATGATGAGGATTCCGTGTATTATTCTGCGATGCTCGGCATTGGCGAGCTGATTCGAAGCGGAACGACTACCATTCTGGACATGGAAACGGTGCATCACACCGACTCGGCATTCAGGGCGATTGAAAGCAGCGGGATTCGCGCTTTGTCAGGCAAGGTCATGATGGATTACGGCAACGAGGTACCGCTTGCTCTGCAAGAAAAAACCGCTCAATCGCTCCAGGATAGCGTCGACCTGCTTGAGAAGTGGCATGGCAAATCAGACGGACGTATACAGTACGCATTCTGCCCTCGGTTTGTAGTATCTTGCACAGAAGAACTGCTAGTTGGAGTAAGGGATCTTTCCAGACAATATGGCGTCAAGGTGCATACGCACGCTTCCGAGAACAGAGGCGAGATCGCGCTGGTGGAGCAGGAGCGCGGGATGCGCAATGTCCTTTATCTGGATCATATCGGATTGGCGTCGCCGGATCTGATATTGGCGCATTGCGTCTGGCTGGATGAAGCAGAGAAACAATTAATTCGAGAACGGGGAGTAAAGGTAACCCATTGCCCAGGCTCCAACTTAAAATTATCTTCGGGCATTGCGGAGATACCGGATCTGCTCGGCAGACATGTGCATGTTGGTATCGGATCTGACGGAGCGCCATGCAATAATACTTTGGATATGTTCTCCGAAATGCGAATGACGGCGCTGATACAGAAGACGCAGCATGGTCCGACTGCTATGGATGCCAGATCCGTTCTACGAATGGCGACGATGGGCGGTGCAGAGGTGCTCGGGCTCGAACAAGAGATCGGAAGTATCGAGATTGGGAAACGTGCCGATCTCATCCTGCTAGAGCTGGATGAATTTCATTCCTACCCATCGTTCGAGGTGGATCCATACTCTCGAATCGTATACTCCGCAGGTTATAGCGATGTGGACACGGTATGGATCGATGGTCGTATGGTGATGCGAAACAAGACACTGCTTACCGTTGACAAATCCATCGTGTTACGAGAAGCAGATCGTTCCATCGAACGATTATTGAAGCGGCTTGCATAAGATCGGTTTTTGCCTCGAGGGGGGATCAGTATGGAAGCGGAGGATATTGTACGGAGGGCTGCCGCGCTTGAAGGCAAAGCGGTGCTTGCAACGATTGTAAGCGTGGAAGGGCATGCCTATCGGAAAGCGGGCGCGTCCATGCTGCTCGAAGCGGACGGAAGCCTCAGCGGATCAGTAAGTCCGGGCTGCCTGGAATCAGATCTGAAGCATTATGTCGATTCCGTGCTGGGACATGGAGGATGCCAGTGGGCCGAATATGACATGCGTTCTGTGGATGATTTCTCTTGGGGAGAGGCGATTGGCTGCGGCGGCTATATTCGTATCTTGTTAGAGCCAATATCCGGAGCGCTTGCAGTTGCTATAAGTGAAATTAGTCGTCTACACGAACAAGGTCGCGATGCACTGTTAATCCGTCAATTCGGCGAAGCGTCGTTACCCCAGTCGTACGCTGTTAAAGCGGCGTATAGCTATCACAAAAACGAGCTGTTTGATGGTGAACGGCAACCCTCTTATCAACGTTTTGCGATTAAGCCTCGTGTTGTTTTATTTGGGGGCGGCGATGATGCCATACCTGTTGCAAAGCTCATTCAGCTGGCAGGATTCCAATTAACGGTCGCTGATTTTCGCGAATCGGTGTTAACGCCGATCCGTTTCCCAGGCGCCAAGTTGCGGCTTGGGTTCCCGCATGAACTTGCAAGCGAGCTGCGGCTTACAGGTCAAGAATATGTCATTATCATGAGTCATCAATATCAGAGAGACTATGAATTTCTGCAGCTAGCGCTTCAAAGCTGTTCCCGATATATCGGCGTCATGGGGTCTGCATCACGTACGCGGCGTATGTTCCCGGATGGCGATATTCCTGAGGCAGTTCATTATCCGGTAGGGATGGCAATTGGGGCGGACGGTCCAGAAGAAATCGCAGTCAGCATAGCGGCAGAGTTAATCGGCGTGAGGAGGAGGGGAGATGACAACTTCGAGCATACGAATCGCGGGACTATATCTGGCAGCCGGCTTAAGCAGACGTATGGGAAGACAGAAGCTGCTTATGAGCGTAGAAGGCTGTAATCGTAAGTTGGGGATGTATGCCCTTCTACAAGCTGGTCTTTCGGGTATTGATGATTTGTCAATTGTATCTAGAACGCAGCTTATGTCGTTGTGGATGGAAGGCTCATCCGTTTATTACGATGGCGGCTTGTACCAGAACGCTAAAATTGTCGATTGTATCGTAGAAATCTCAGACGAAGCAGCGGAGCAAGGATTATCGCAATCGATTCGTGCGGGAATGAATGCCGCGCTCCGCAAGGAAGCAGGAGCTGTCGTCATCTTGCTGGCTGATCAGCCGCTGGTGACATCGACCATGATCGACAGGCTTATCAGCAGCTTCCTGGCGGATCCCGGTCTTCATTATGTTGCCTATAACAATGGAGAGGCACTAACGCCCCCTATGCTGGTATCTTCGGCATTATTTCCGTCTTTGAGAGAGTTGTCAGGAGACAAAGGGGCGAGAGAAATACTACGAAACCCGGATTATCGTGGACTTAGCCTGAAGGCAGAGCATCCCGAGCATCTGCTGGATATTGACAACGAACAAGATTGGTTAGCATTCGAAGCTTTATTATCCGCCAATGAAAGAGTTTAAGAGGGGACGAAGCAATATGATGAAACTCGCGATCGAGATGACCGGTATTGTCAAAACTTTCGGGGCGGTTGTCGCTAATGACCATGTCAACTTCTCAGTGAGTCAAGGAGAAATTCATGCGTTGCTTGGTGAGAACGGCGCGGGTAAAAGCACGGTCATGAGCTTGTTATCAGGCTTGTATCGAGCGGATGCGGGCGTGATAGCAGTCCATGGCAAACCTGTCGTCATTGCTTCTCCCAAAGATGCGATGAAACTCGGAATCGGCATGGTGCATCAAAATTTCAGGCTGGTGCCCACGCTCACGGCTCTGGATAATATCATTCTCGGTGAGCGGAGCGAGCCATGGCGCGGAGGAAGCTGGAAGAAGAGAAAGCTGGCGCAAGTCGCAGAAATTTGCGAGCGATACGGCTTAACCATACCGCTGGAAACTCCGATCTGGGCGATGTCAGTAGGTGAGCAGCAACGTGTTGAGATCGTAAAAACATTGTATCGCGGAGCGGATATTATATTGCTCGACGAGCCAACTTCCGTCCTGACTCCGGGTGAAGCGGAGGCGTTGTTCCAGACACTTCGGGAGCTTAAGACCGCAGGCAAAACCATGATTATTACAACACATAAGCTTAAAGAAGTGATGGCAGTCGCCGATCGAATCTCCGTTATGCGCAAAGGCCGAATGATTGCCTCACTCCATTGCGAAGACACGAATGCAAACCGTCTTGCGGAATTAATGGTGGGTAGGGAAATGCGTGAGGCTGAGCCTGTCATGCAAGGTTTGACCGGAGAGACGATCCTTGATGCAAGCGGTATGACTGTCCTCTCCGATCATGGACATCCTGCTCTGAACGACATTTCGTTCCAAATTCGAGAAGGCGAGATTGTCGGAGTAGCGGGTGTAGCTGGCAATGGTCAGAAGGAGCTTGCCGAAGCACTTACGGGGCTGCGTCCTTGGAGCAAGGGGAGCATGGTGCTTCGCGGCGAGCAGATGAATAAAGCCAGTGTCAGAGTGTTGATTGACAAAGGTGTGGCCCATATTCCCGAGGATCGGATGAAAAGCGGGTTGTCCGGCAGTCTCGGCATCGTCGATAACTTAATGCTCAAGACGTATAGAACGAACAAACATTTTCGTTTCGGACTGCTTAGGTCCAAGAGCAATGAAAGCTGGGGCAATGGATTGGCCGAACGATTCGATGTCCGGCATGGCGGTCTTGAACAGCCCGTCAGGCAAATGTCGGGGGGGAATCAGCAGAAGTTGCTCCTTGCCAGAGAGATTGATCAACAGCCCAAGCTGATGATTGCCGTACATCCGACTCGAGGTCTCGATGTCGGCGCTGCCGAAACGGTGCATCATATGTTGCTAGGTCTTCGGGATGCGCAGGCCGGCGTATTGTTAATCTCCGAGGATCTGGACGAAGTGCTGCATTTGTCCGATCGCGTCATAGTATTGTTCGGTGGCCGCATTGTCGGTGAGCTGGATCGGCAGAGCGGGGATCGAGAGCTAATCGGTCGCATGATGGCTGGTATCGATGATAAGGAGGTAGCCGTGCGATGAATCAGAAAGTGATGGCCGAATCGACTGCTTCGTCCGTGTCGCCGCGCCACAAACGAAAACGAACATTAGCGATGCCGTATTCATTGAAATACGATCCGCTGAAGAAAGGCGGAGCATGGTGGGTGCCCGTTGCTTCCGTTGTTGCTGCGTTACTGATCTGCGCGATATTTATTTGGCTGAATGGCATGAATCCCATAACGGTATATACCAAGATGGCCAAAGGCGCATTTGGCTCAACCTTTGGAATAAGCGAGACACTGGTAAAGGCGATTCCGCTTCTGTTATGCGGTCTCGGCGTCGCCGTCGCCTATCGAATCTCAATCTGGAATATTGGTGCGGAGGGTCAACTTGTCGTTGGTGCAATTGCCGCATCTGCCGTTGCTTTATATTTGCCAGGACTACCAGGCGTATTGTACATCCCGGTTATGGTTATCTCGGGCATGGCAGCCGGAGCGGTATGGGGGCTGCTTACAGCGGTGCCTCGTACATACTTTGGCGTAAACGAGTTGATTACTTCACTCATGTTGAATTATGTAGCTCTGTTGCTGCTGGATTATTTGGTATTTGGTCCATGGCGCGACCCGGCTGGCTTTAACTTCCCAGGTACAAAAGTATTCGGGCTGGAGCAGCAATTAATGACCTTCTCCGGATCTCGTCTGCATTATGGATTAATGTTCGCACTCATTGCGGTCGTTGTGTTCGCCTTCGTCTTCAGCAAGACGAGATGGGGATACGAGATGAAGCTGCTTGGCGCGAATCCGCAAGTAGCCAAATACGGCGGGATCAAGATCAACAAACATATTCTGCTCGTGATGATGATCAGCGGCGGGCTAGCGGGGTTGGCTGGTATGAGCGAAGTATCCGGGGTATCCCATCGATTGATGTATGGTATCTCGCCAGGGTACGGATACACGGCGATTATTGTCGCTTGGTTAGCCAAGCTGAACCCGTGGGGCATGATCGTGACATCGGTTTTCATCGGTGGACTTATCGTTGGCGGATTCAGTGTACAGACAATCGGATTGCCGTCATCCATGTCGATGATGCTGCAAGGCGCGATTCTCATCTGCCTGATCGGCGGGGAAATGTTGAGCAGATACAGGTTGGTGCGCAGGACGCCAAGTAACCACGAAGCGAAAGGAGAGCTGGCTTGATATGGACTTTTATTCCAACCTCATTATAGCCGCCATCTCTTCTGGTACGCCGCTTCTATTCGCGGTACTCGGCGGCATCTTGAGTGAAAGATCCGGCGTGATCTTCTTGGGTACGGAAGGAACGATGTTGATTGGAGCGGTTGTCTCCTGTTTAACCTTCATGCAGACGGGCAGTATGACGGCCGCCCTGTTCGCTTCATTGGCTGCAGCAGGAGGCATAGGGCTGCTGCATGCATTCTTGACGGTGACGTTAAGAGCGAATCAAATCGTATGCGGTCTGGCATTAACGTTATTTGGTACAGGACTAAGCGCTTATCTAGGCAAGCCGGCTGCGGGAGCTGCTCTTGCGGTGCAAGTCCCGAGATGGGACCTCGGATTTCTAGAGGCGATTCCCTTTATCGGACGCATCTTCTCCAATCTGGATATATTCGTTTGGTTCAGCTTTGTGTTGGTAGGCGGGTTATATGTGTACATGTACAAAACGTCTTGGGGCTTGCATCTTCGGGCGGTAGGCGACAATCCAGCTACATCGGATGCCATGGGATTGTCCGTGACGGCGTCGCGATACGGTCATGTTATCGCCGGCTCCATGTTGATGGGCCTCGCCGGCTGTTATCTCATCATGGTCTATTCGCCAAACTGGATTGAAGGCATGACGGCAGGAAGAGGTTGGATCGCGATCGCTCTAATTATTCTGGCAGCGTGGAACCCGTTATTGGCATTGGGCGGCGCGTACCTATTCGGCGGATTGGACGCACTTGGCTTCCGAATGCAGTTGATGGATATTGGCATCCCTTCGTACTTCCTCAAGATGACGCCTTATATTGTTACCATACTGGTGTTGATGGTTGTCGGCTGGAGAAATCGCAACAAACCATCCGAAGAACCCAAGGCACTTGGCATTCCATATATTCGTGAACAACGATTCTAGAGGCAAGCTTCAACTCTCGGAGGTGAACGGAAATGGCGATGGAATATAGACAATCTGGCGAACAATCGATCGTGTGGGAGCCTCGCACGGTGGAAGAAGCGTGGGCGCTGAAGCGCAAATTCGGGGAAACGGCTGCTTACGTGTCAGGAGGAACGCTGATTCGGACGCAATGGGAGAACGAGACGCGCCCACGAGGCGAGCATCTTATTAGTCTAGCGAATATTGTCGAGATGAAAGGGATCGTACTGACGGAGGAGATAGCCAGTATTGGCGCCGGCGAAACGTTAAACGAGTGCAAAGGCAACCATGCTTTGGAAGCGGGCTGTCCGTTGCTGGTCACAGCGATCAAACAAATTGCCGCGCCTTCCGTGCGCAATCTGGCAACACTTGGTGGCAATATCGGTAGTCTGATCGGAGATTCGATCCCGGCGCTGCTCGCGATGGATGCGGAGGTGCTCATGTATCAAGATCATACTAGGCGGCGACTGTCGGTTCGCGAATGGCTGGAGGGTGCTGCAGGGGTACGGCAACGGGATGACCTTGTCATACGAGTGTTTGTACCCGTGAGGATCCAAAGCGATCAGCAATTTGCCTTCTACGAAAAAGTCGGTCGCCGAGAAAGCTTTATACCTTCGCTCACTACCGTAGCGGGCACCGGAACGGTCCGCGGCAATGGAGAATTTCAGGATGTTCGACTATCTGCGGGCGGCGGGGCGGCTATACCGCACAGATTGACGCAAGCGGAAGCCGTACTCAATGGGACTTCGTTAAGCGAAGCAACGTTGTCTGGCGTTCATGAAATGATCAAACGTCAATACGCGGCCGCTGGCGATTTATTCGCAGGAACTGACTATCGCAAAGAAGCATCGGCCAATCTCATCACCGCCCAATTCTGGAGAATGCTCAAGAAATAGTGTCCGACACCCGTGCAAGGAGGCGAGTCACATGCTGTTGAACAAACAATCAGCCGGATTGCGATGGAGACAGCGACCGGACGGACCGGATAAAGTATCTGGCAAGCTGCGATATCTTACAGATCTTGCACTTACAGATATGTTACACGGCAAGGTTCTGCGCAGCCGGGAGCCACATGCCTTTATTCTCGATATTCGAACCGATCAAGCGATGAAAGTACCAGGTGTTATTACAATCATCACGCATGCCGATGTGCCGGGACTGAATGCCTTCGGAATCGTTACACCTGATCAGCCCGTCTTATGTAAGGATCGTGTGCGATATGTTGGCGATGCGATCGCTGCAGTAGCGGCGGAGACGCGGGAAGCCGCGGAGAAGGCGCTCGGCCTGATCGAAGTCGATTACGAGCCACTTCCGCTCGTAATTGATCCAGAAGCAGCGATGCAGCCGGGTTCGCCGCTGCTTCATCCTGGCGGGAACGTTCTGCATCGTACGTTCTATGAACAGGGAGAGCTGGACGAAGCGTTCGCAGTGTGCGCGCATATCGTCGAAGAAACGTATACGACGCCTCGCCAAATGCACGCCTATATGGAGACCGAAGGCGGCTTGTTCGTCCCGGAGAAGGGTGGACGGCTGACCGTATATGCGGCAACGCAACACGGATTTAAGGATCGTATGCAATTATCCCGCATCCTAGCAATGCCTGAAGAGGATATCCGAATCGTATCCAGCCCCATAGGCGGATCGTTTGGCGGCAAGGATGAGCTGAATGTCCAGCCGTACGGAGCGCTTCTTGCGCTCAAGACAGGACGACCCGTTAAGCTCCATAATACTAGACGCGAATCCGTAAGGGCGGGACTTAAACGACATCCCATGAAGTTGACCATGAAGACGGGGATGGCTGAGGATGGGCGGTTACTTGCGCATCAAGTGCGAATCGTTGCTGATACAGGCGCTTATAGCACGCTAGGCGCGCCAGTGCTGAACTTCGCGACGGAGCATGCGATGGGTCCTTACCGGATTCCGAATATAAAGGTTGAAGGTGTATCTGTATTTACGAACAACGGTGTGTCTGGCGAATTCCGGGGGTTTGGCGGCAATCAATCGATCTTTGGCGTCGAAAGTCAGATGGATCGGCTAGCGGATGCGGCCGGTATGGATCCTTGGTTATTCAGGAAGCTGAATCTCCGGGAGCCAACGGATCCGGGGCCGTTCGGCCATCGTATCTTGCCGACGCAAGGCGTAACGAGTGTATGGCACTCGGTTGAGAGCTCCGAGTTATGGAAACGAAGACAGCTGAGCAGCGATTCTTCTGAGCCTTGGCTTCGCAGAGGGATAGGCGCTGCGATTGCGATGCACGGTTCGGGGCTTGGTTACGGCATTCCGGATCCCGGCGGCGGACGATTAAGTTTAACGAAAGAGGGGAAGCTTGAGGCGGCATTCAGCTTCGAGGAATTTGGTCAAGGCATAACGGCTACGCTCGATATTATGTTAACCGATATGCTGGGATGCAGCAGCGAAGACTTGAGCATCGTCATTGGCGATACGGATCGAACGCCGCATTCTGGCTCCAGTACAGCTTCTCGCTCCACAACGATTGCATATATGGCCCTTCGCAGATTGGTACCGATGCTGGTGGAACAGCTCTTATCTCTTGCCGAGATTACGACAAGTATACCGCGGGGATCGCTAACCATGGGGCCTGTAGGGCTGTGGACAACGGAGCAGGATGGTCAGAAGCGGCTAGCCGCATCGTATCTGGAGTTATCGGAGCACTCGAAGGAACAACTGGTCTGTGAAGCCTCATTTGCTTTCCCTACGACACCGGATGAAATTGTCGGTGGTCATTACTTGTATACAGGCGTAGCCATTGCCGTGGAGGTTGAGGTTAACGTCTTGACCGGAGCCGTTCGGATCTTGGATCAATATCATGCCATTGCTGCCGGACCAGCGATTAATCCCATGGGATATATCGGTCAGATCGAAGGAGGCAGCGTGATGGCGCAAGGCTTCACGTTGTTCGAGGATGCTGTGATGGCTGAAGGACGGTACAAGACAGAAAATTTGGATACGTATTTGATCCCCACCATAACCGATGCCGCCGGAGGATTTGCCCTCCATGCCATCGAAGAGCTGCCGCCGGATGATCCTTACGGTCCGCGCGGTATTGGAGAAGTTGGAACGGTTGTCCTCGCACCGGCTGTTACCGCGGCGGTGTTTCATGCCATAGGAACAAAGATAAAAAGTTTACCGATTCGCAGGGAAGAGCTCATCGCGAGCTACGACGGCTTGTTCGCCAAAGGAGTGAAGTCATCATGAGCAATTACACATGGAAGGGCATCGTCAACGGCCTTGAAGAAGAGGTGAATACACATCCTACGGCAAAGCTGCTCCATCTGTTAAGGGATGATCTCGGGCTAACCGGTACAAAAATCTCTTGCGAGCTTGGGCGGTGCGGGGCATGTATGATCCTGATGGATGGAAAGCCCGTTAATTCGTGCCTCGTGATGGCCTACCAATGCGTGGGAAAGACCATCACGACAATCGAAGGGTTGGCGGAGGATGTTCAACATCCCATTCAACAGGCGTTTTTAGAAGAAGGGGGGTTCCAATGCGGTTATTGTACGCCGGGGATGATCATGTCAGTCAAAGGTTTGCTTGATGAAACGCCTAATCCGACAACCGAACAGATTACAGAGGGATTGTCGGGCAATCTCTGTCGTTGCACGGGTTACGGCGGGATACTGCGAGCCGTGCAACGATGCTGCCATACTTAGAATCCAGGAGGAGAAGCCATATGTCCAAGAAATCATACAAAAAGATGTTTGCAGCCGTTCTCGTATTGATGTTTGTATTCGTTACCGCGTGTTCTCAAGCCTCCACGACCAAAGAAAGCCCGTCGCCGTCAGCATCTCCTGCTGCAACGCCCGAAGCATCCGCTGCTGCGGAAGAAAGCGAGAAGCCTGCTGAGCTGCCTAAGGTAGCATTTGTTTATATCGGTGTGCCTGGTGATGGCGGTTGGACGTTTGAGCATGACAAAGGCCGTCAAATGGTCGAAGAAAAGTTCGGAATTAAAGCGACGATCGTCGAAAATGTACCGGAAGGACCAGACGCGGAACGCGTGTTCGAGGAGCTGGCTCAGGATCACGATTTGATCTTCGGTACCAGCTTCGGCTATATGGATCCGATGTTTAATGTCGCGGAGAAGTATCCGGATGTGAAATTTATGCATGCGACAGGCTACAAGACGGCGCCTAACCTTGCCACTTACCAAGGCAAAGGCTATCAACCAGGTTACCTGGCAGGTCTTGCTGCAGGCAAACTGACGAAAAACAACAAAATCGGTTACGTAGGCGCCTTCCCGATCCCTGAGGTTATCTATACGATTAATGCCTTTACACTAGCGGCACAAAGCGTTAATCCGGATATAGAAGTTTCCGTCGTATGGAGCAACACTTGGTTCGATCCGGCTACGGAGCGCCAAGCGGCAATCAGCTTGCTGGACCAAGGCGTAGATGTGCTCGCGAACTATCAAGACTCTCCAGCCGGTATTCAGGCAGCACAAGAGAAAGGCGTCTGGGGCATGGGCAACGATTCGGACATGAACCGTTACGCGCCGGAAACGTATGTGACCAATCCTGTCCTCAACTGGGGTCCATATTACGTTGATGTCGTTCAAAGTGTAATAGACGGAACGTGGGAGACGCATCAATATTATGGCGGTTTCAAAGAGAACATGGTTGATATCGCACCGTTCGGCAAGAACGTGCCACAAGATATCCAGGATCTAGTGAATGCGAAGAAAACAGAAATTCATGACGGAACATTCGAGGTATTTACGGGTCCGATTATTGATCAATCCGGCGCTGAGAAGCTTGCTGCAGGCGAGACGATGAAGCAAGAGGATATTTTGGTCATGAATTATTTTGTCAAAGGCGTGAAGGGAACGATTCCGCAGTAATTTATATCATTAACTAATGATTTTATTAATGACATTAACCAATGAAAAGCGAAAGGATGATCCGAGAATGCCGGTACTTGATCCCGTACTTCTGAACGCATGGCACCCCGTCCTCTTCTCGTCCGGCTTGGAGGATCGTCCACATCCAGTCGAGCTGCTTGGCCAGAAGGTTGTTTTGTTCCGAACGAGCAGCGGCGTTCATGCGCTTAAAGATTTATGTATACACCGAGGCGTTCCGCTTTCGCTCGGGAAGGTGCGCAATGACGAGATCGTCTGCGCATATCATGGATGGAGCTATAATGCTTGTGGAACTTGTACGCTTATTCCATCCTTGCCTAAGGGGACCGCGATCCCGACCAAAGCCAAGACACCGTCCATTGCATGTCAAGAGGTACACGGTATCATCTGGGTATGTTTGGGAGAACCAACTAGCGGCTTGCCGACTATTGGAACACGCGGCTTGCTGACGGATTTTGTTCCCGTATTTATGGGCCCCTATGAGGTGGCTGCCGCTGGTCCACGCGTCGTGGAAAACTTCCTCGATGTGTCTCATCTGATGTATGTGCACGAAGGGATGCTTGGAGACAGTGAGTTCTCGGAAATCAATGATTATCGCGTGCATGAAGCAGAAGATGGAGCGCTGCGTACGGACGAGATCGAAGTGTATCAACCAGATCCCGACGGTCGTGGAGTAGGCGTGAACACCTTCTACACGTACGAGATTTATCATCCGATGAGCGTGTCATTGACGAAACGGATCGAAGGCTCTGATGATGTGTTTAACCTGTATCTGTTCGTAGCTCCCAAGAACGAAGAAAAAAGCCTTGTGTTTATGATAATGGAACGTAATTACGCATTCGACGAGCCCGACGAAACCTTTATTACCTTCCAGGACATTCTGCTCGAGCAAGACAGGTTAATCGTCGAGAATCAGAAGCCGGAGTTGCTGCCGCTAGATTTGCAAGCAGAGCTGCACCTCAAATGCGACAGGCTGGCAATCGCCTATCGCAAGCTGTTATCCCGTGTCGGCGTGTCGTTCGGCACCGCTTAGCCGGACCTTAAGCGTCGCGGAGCCTCGCAACAGGTTTCGCGGCGCGTTTTATTAAGGTGTTACGCCTCACCTTTGCCATGAAATGACCAGGCTTTTGTCTATCTCTTTTGCCAAGAAGGCCCGAATATGCCATTATCAACATAGACAAAGCTGAAAAGGTGATGACAGATGAACATTCGCAAGCTTAGGCTGCATGATATAGGCAATACGTTGTCGAGCGAGGATCGGGATGAATATGAGAAGGATTACGCAAGACTCATCCAATCGCCGGCATTCCGGCGACTGCAAGGCAAATCGCAAGTGTTTGGGGCAGGCTCCGGCGATTATTACCGAACTAGGCTGACGCACTCATTGGAGGTGTCGCAGATTGCGAGGGAGGTGGCTCGCAGGCTTGGCAAGACCTATACCTTTCTCGCCAAAAACGAACATCCCGGATTGATGCTGCTGCCCGAAGTGGTCGAATGTGCCGCGCTCGCTCATGATCTTGGACATCCGCCATTCGGGCATAAGGGAGAAGAGGTGCTGGATTCTATCCTGCGTACTCGCTACGGCATCCCGTACGAAGGCAACGCACAAAATTTCCGAATTCTGATGTTCCTCGACAAACGAGCAGGCAGCGAGCGGGGCTCCGATTTAACGGCGGCTGTGCTGCTAGCGATCAACAAATATCCATTCTGTCTCGATGATCCAGCCCGCATGAAGGGCGTGTACCCGATGGAATGGGCGGGGATCGATTATTTGCGTGGATTATGGGGAATGCCAGAGGGCTGCAGCACATTAGAAGCTCAGCTGATGGATCTATGCGACGACATCGCTTATTCGACCCATGATATCGAAGACGGCATCCGCGCTGGCAAAATTCTGTTGTCGGAAGACTTTTTCGAGGACGATCGGTTAGTGAAACGTGTAGTGCAGGAGGTTATCGACGATCCAGCCACGATGAAGGCGGTGCAGTGGGAGCAAGGTGATCTCAATGCCATGGTGAAACGAGTACTGGATGAATATTACCGTCAATGGAAGGAAGTGTACGTCCAATACGGTCGCGAGGCGTCGCGTACCAGACGTGAGATGAAAGCTCGCTGGGTGAGTAAATTTGCTAATAGCGTAGGCATCATCGATGATCCGCGTACTGGTTGGAAACGGATCACGTTCGTGAAGGATGGAGCGGAGGATCTGGAGCTGCTGCGGACGATGGAAATTTTGAAGAAGCTCGCTTGGGTTACGCTCATCAAGGACTTCAGGGTACAGCGACTGCAGAAGCGCAGCGAAAACATGTTGCATCGTTTATGGGATAGTCTCGAGAATGATTCGACGGGAAGACTCATTCTGCCGCCGGACTGGGTGGAAAGTTATGATCGGCAGAAGGGGACATGGCCCTGGGAGCGTGTCGTCGCCGATTATATCGCCGGCATGACAGACGCTTATGCAGAGAAGGTCTATACAGAATTGTTCGCAAGTCGTATCGGGTCGATCTACGAGCGGGATTAAGGAGCGCATATGAATAGATTTACGAACAAGGATACGGCAGAGAAAGTCGTCTGTTAGCTGTGTACCGAATATATCCATGTGTGTGTATGTGTGTGTTGGACGTATCACACATGGATTCGGAGTAGTAGAAGTCAAGGATAAGCTTGCACAAATGTTCGATGAACGCTACCGGCAGCCAATAAGAAACCAGTAATTACGGGTAAGAGTAAAGGCGGGCTTGATCCGCCCCACTGTAACATCGCAGGCACATTCGATCATCGTTTCCCATCTTGCTGCTACCTATATGCTAGAGTCGCAGCACATTGTATGTAGAATTCTACATACGTTGGGGCCATATGGAGGGGGCGCAGCACATTGTATGTAGAATTCTACATACGTTGGAGCCATATGGAGGGGTCGCAGCACAGTGTATGTAGAATTCTACATACGTTGGAGCCATATGGAGGGGTCGCAGCACATTGTATGTAGATTTCTACATGCGTTGGAGCCACATGGTTGGATCGCAGCACATTGTATGTAGAATTCTACATGCGTTGGAGCCACATGGTTGGATCGCAGCACATTGTATGTAGAATTCTACATGCGTTGGAGCCACATGGTTGGGTCGCAGCACATTGTATGTAGAATTCTACATACGTTGGGGCCATTCGGCTGGGTCGCGCCATATTGTATGTAGAATTGCACATACGTTGGAGCCATATGGAGGGGTCGCAGCACATTGTATGTAGAATTTTACATACGTTGGAGCCACATGGTTGGGTCGCAGCACATTGTATGTAGTTTTCTACATACGTTGGAGTCATAGGGCGGGTCATATGCGGTGGTGTTTTCGTATTTTCTACTTGGACACCGCCGGAAATGGGTAATTGGAGAGAAATTGATTATATTCCTTCAACACACGCTTAATTTGTTTAGGATTTGAGTCCAGTCCGAGGACTTCCGTTATATGGATAGCTTGATTAATTGCATCTGTTAAACCGTTCATGTTCTGTTCTTCGATTGCAACTAAACAATAATCCATAAATCCTTTTATATCTGAATGTGACTGATTAAAATGCAGACCGATATATTGTAAGGTGATAAGCTGTCCTTTTAAATAATCATTTGTTTTACCTTTTAATCCTCCTGTGAACAAACGGTAAGATGAAAGACAGTCATCTCCCCACTTTGTTGCTGCAATATGACTGCAAAATACCGCATGATTATTTGTAAATAATATCGTGACGATCCAGCTTGCCTTGCTCATCAAATTGAAATTGTAACAACGAAACTTTAACCCCGGACCCTGCATAGCCTACAAAATAAAGGAGTTGTCTGGATGGCTCATCCAGCGTCTCTGCGGGTTCGCCAAGCACCTCAATCAGTTCTTCCTCCGTCATGCCTTCCAGATTATATTTTTTGTACAAGCTGCTCAGCATCTCCGCTCTGTTCTCGGGCTCCTCAAGCCACCTATCTTTCTGAAATGTGGTATTTCCACAAGAACAAAGGATGAGCATTACAATCAGGATAATAGGGATCATTTTCATCGGCATCTTCAACGACTGGCTCCTCGTTTCTTGAAAAGATATGAAAGACAAGTAAATTTTAGCTTAAGCGTCAATTATTTAACGTCTATATATGGAATAAAGTTGCGGCTTATACATGTTGATAAGTCGAGGTGCTGGCAAGACTCGTCTGGTGTCCGTCATGATGGTTGTGTTTTGCGCATATAGTGTAGGGCAGAGGTACGAGCCCGCCAATGCGGCAGGTCTCGGTCCTTCGGATCGGGAGGCGATGGATATGAGTAATGGCGCGTCAGCCGGTCATGCTGACCATGGCGGAGATGTGACCGAGTTCGATTTCACCATACAAGGGATGAGCTGTGCGGCGTGTGCGGTTCGGATAGAACGAGCAGTCGGCCGAATGGAAGGCGTACGTAACGCGGCGGTCAGCTTCTCGCTCCGGACGGCATGGGTACAGCTTGAAACAGGAGATACAACCAAGGAAGAGATTGCTGGAAAAATTGGACAACTCGGCTTTACAGCGATGACGACGGAATCTGCAGGCCTTGGGCTTCGGAAGGAACGTAAAGCGCTTCTGTTCCGATTCGCAGCGGCGGCACTGCTGACATTACCGCTCCTTAGCACAATGCTCCAGCATGTGCCTATGTTGCAGCCGATTGCCGGTGTTGTGCCCGTCTGGATTCATCAACCATGGTTACAACTCTTATTGGCGACGATTATACAATTCGTGATCGGGATGCCGTTTTATTTTGGTGCGTACCATGCCATTCGCCAGCGCAGCGCGAACATGGACGTGCTTGTTGTGCTTGGAACGACGGCTGCGTATCTTTACAGCCATTATATCGTGTTTACCGAAGGGCTAATTCATGGGGCGGATTGGCCGCATCATGGTGCGCCCCTTTATTTTGAAACGTCGGCGGTTGTCATGACGGCAATCCTTCTCGGTAAGCTGATCGAAACAAACGCGTCACTCCGAACATACGACGAATCCTTTGGTTTCGGTCAACTGCATAGCAGAACGGCTGTAGTCGAACGAGATGGCAACCTGACAGAGCTGAAGACGGAGTTCGTCCGCGAAGGTGACATCGTCATTGTGAAAGGCGGCGAAATGATCCCAATTGACGGCGTGGTTCAAAGTGGTGAATCGATGATCGATGAATCTCTGCTGACAGGCGAAAGTCTGGGAGCAGCCAAGATAGCTGGCGATCCGGTATGGGCTGGGACCCAGAATATTTATGGGACACTTCGCATCGAGACCAAAGCAGCTGGACACGACACCATGATTAATCGGATCGCAGAGCTGGTCCGGCAAGGGCAACGGTCGAAATCGACGATCCAGTCGCAAGTCGATGCGATGGCGAGGTGGTTCGTTCCTATGATGTTAGTTTGTGCATTGACAGCCTTCGTAGGCTGGGGTTTATGGTTGTCTCCCGGAGACTGGGGAAAAGCGACAATGTGCGCAATCGCCGTCCTGCTCGCCGCCTGCCCATGCGCACTTGGCCTCGCGGCTCCGATCTCGCTTGCGATCTCTTCGGGTCGTCTTGCGAAGCGGGGCATTATCGCGAAAGAAGCCAGCGTGCTGGAACGACTTGCCGCTATTCGCACCATTATTTTGGACAAAACAGGTACGTTAACAGAAGGCAAACCAAAAGTCAGACATATTGAGTCGTTCACAATGGGGAAATCGGCATTGCTTCGTATTGTCGCATCGCTGGAGATGAAGTCGACCCATCCTCTCGCAGAAGGGATTCGGGAGGAAGCGAACCGGTTAGGCATGCAGGTAAGAGAAGCGGAAGGGATCGTCATGACGGCAGCTGGCGGAGTACAAGGAAGGATGAATGGATCTGACTATTCTTTCGGTAATCTGAGACATATCGAACGGGAGGGTTGCCGCGTAGGAGCGGCAGTCACTCAATCAGCAAAGCAACGGGAGAAGTTCGGTGAAACAGTATTGTACGTTGCGAAGGATGGGGAATGTGTCGGTATTATCGGTTTTGCTGATCGGCTTAAGGATGATGCTGTATTGACGACCAAGGCACTTCGTGCGCTTGGCGTTAAACCGATTGTCGCAACCGGCGATCATGAAGCTCCAGCCAAAGCGGCAGCCACGTTAATCGGTATCCGAGACGTCCATGCATCAATGATGCCTGAGGGCAAGCTCGCGCTCGTGGAATCGTTGAAGTCGCGGGGAGGGAGAGTGGCGGTGGCAGGCGATGGTTGGAATGACGCTCCTGCTCTTGCC
Source organism: Paenibacillus sp. strain BS8-2 (assembly GCF_054483835.1). Classification (NCBI taxonomy): domain Bacteria; kingdom Bacillati; phylum Bacillota; class Bacilli; order Caryophanales; family Paenibacillaceae; genus Paenibacillus; species Paenibacillus sp. strain BS8-2. Next base: position 4,730,762 of record NZ_CM137010.1, on the reverse strand, counting down.
GCCGCCGATGTAGGCATCGCGATGGGCAGTGGAACAACTGCCGCGCTGGCTGCAGGTCATATGACGCTGTTATTCTCAAGGTTATCTGCCATCCCCGAAGCTATTCGTATTAGTCGCTTAACCCTTCGTAATATTAAACAAAATCTTGCATTCGCCTTTCTCTACAACGCAATTATGATACCATTCGCGGCGGCAGGCCTGTTGCAGCCCTGGATGGCTGGAACTGCGATGGCGCTTAGCTCCGTGTCCGTGGTCGGCAACGCACTGAGGCTGAATGTGAGTCTACGAGCAGCAGAGCAGAGGCGAGTCCGATGACTTTAACATGGCATGCCGTCAGCCTGATCATGTTAACGGGATTATTCAGCGCGCCTCATTGTATCGGCATGTGTGGTGGAATCGTATCCACCGTCTCGTTGCAATCGGGGATGAAAGCGTCGAGTTCGATGTTTCTCTATAACGGCGGTCGAGTCTTGTCCTATTCGGCGATGGGAGCGATTATGGGAGCCGTCGGATCGTTTGTTGATGTAGCTGGCAAGCTTGCGGGCATCCGCGGACTTGCATCTATCATCGGCGGACTGTTCGTCTTGTTATGGTTGTGGCGCAGGTTCCAGCTGCCCGTGATGGGCAAAATATCAGGAATTCTTCATCGCAAGCTGGCGAGCGGCGCCAGTAAAGAGACAAGTGTAAGAAACAACGCGATCCATGTTCTGTTGACAGGGATCGCGTTCGGTTTTCTTCCTTGCGGCTTAACCTATGCAATGGGGATGAACGCTGCGGCATCGGGCAACGCGTTGGAAGGGGCGGCTATCATGGCCTTATTCGGACTCGCTACCTTTCCCGCATTAGCTGCAGCGGCTTCCATTGCAGCGTTCGCGAATCGCAAGTGGCGACGTTTCATGCGGAGGGCAGGTGTAGTGACGGCCGTTTTAGTTGGCATTTTGTCCATGATGAGAGGACTTGCTGCTAATGGTCTCATTCCATCCATCACGCCATGGCTCTGGTAGAAGGTAATGATGATTCAATAGACCGCCTTGAGGGTGCGCCGGATCTCAAAGGGCGTGCCGGACTCGGGCTGTATCGTTGCGATCGCTCTCCATAAACCTGGCATTAGCGGGACGCCGTCTCCTTCGTAGATGCCGGGACTTGTTTCGCGAAGCTCGAAGTCATAATCGCCGCATAACATGTCTAACATTTCTAGCTTGATGTGGACTTGTGCGTCTGCAAAGGGCTGCGCAGCTGAATCCAACAGTTCAATTCGAAATCCGTTGTTCTCAAGGACAACGGCCGGATATTGCTGAATATTCCATTGTATCTGCACATCGGCAAATTGATGGCTTGTAAACGCAGGATCTGCAGCAGAGGCTGAAGATGCTCGCAGGAGGGTGAATAGCCCTGCAGCGATGATGATGGTGACGATAGCCCACAACATATATATGGTTAACCGTTTCTTTCGACTATAGGGAACTGATGATATATGTTCTTGTGAGGAAGATTCTTGGATCTCCATGGATGATCAGCCTCCTAGCCACTCAGTCTTTCCATTACGGATATGCTGGACCAAGCGTTGATTATGCGTATGATCCATCTTTCTTGTTCGTGAGCAATAGACAAATGGGGTAGACAGGTGTATAGTAACTACTGACCAAGTTGAATAGATCATGAAATAGGTGTCATGATGAGAGATATGTTGTGTTGTAAGATGCAACTGATCGTTTCATCAAGACTTAATAGGGAAGCCGGTTCAATCCCGGCGCGGACCCGCCACTGTAAGGAAGAGGAGCAGCTTTGACGCAGAAGCGTCAGGTTCTCCACGGATTCGGCAAGATGTCACTGAGCAATGTGCTTGGGAAGACGCCGAATACCCTATTCCGAGCCAGGATACCTGCCTGTTGTCATCTCGCCGTAACCTACGTGGAATTAGGTTGGTGTTGGAAGAGGCATGTTGCCTGCCGCCTCGGCAGGTTCCCGCAAGCATTTCCGGCACAATTGCCGGAAATGCTTTTTTTGATTCTAAGAAATCATAAGTTTAATACTTATCAGGGCTTAGAAATGTTAGACAACCTATGATCATGTCTGTTCGGAAGGGTCCAAAGAAGAAGAGAGAGCGGGGATGGGAAATGAAAGAAACGAAAGAAATGAAGAAGCAGAAATGGACGGGCCGATCGGCATGGACGTTGCTGCTAGTTGTCATGATGTTGATGCTAGCCGCTTGTTCAAGCAATAATGGCAATAACGGAGAGGCTGTTTCAACACCGACAGCGCAAGTAGAATCACCGGCACCGACGGCAACTGCCGAAGCGCCGAAGACGGATACTGTTTATCCGCTGACGATCGTGGATGATACAGGTACAGAGCTTGTATTGGAGAAAGCACCGACAGCTGTCGTTTCTATCGCCCCAAGTGAAACTGAAAGTATTTTTGCCATTGGCGGAGGAGACATTGTTGTTGGGGTTGACAGCAACAGCAATTATCCAGAAGAAGCTACGAAGCTGGCTCAAGTCGGCGATTATATTACGAACATAGAGGCAGTTGTCGCGCTGAACCCTGATCTGGTACTCGCTTCATCCTCGATGAATGCGGACGCGATTACAAAGCTGAGAGAGCTGAACATTCCTGTTTATGCGAAGGATCCTAAATCCTATGATGGCGTTATTGCTAAACTAGAAGAACTTGGTACAATAATGAATAGAAGCGAAGAAGCAACGGCAGCAGCAGATAAAATGCGCGAAACGTTGGAGCAAGTGACTGCAGCCATTAAAGATGCTGCGAAGAAAAAAGTTTATTTGGAGATGAGCCCAGGCTGGACAGTTGGCTCTGGCGAATTCCTTAATGAAATGATTACGCTGGCCGGCGGAGAAAACATTGCGGCTGCGCAGCCTGGCTGGTTCGAAGTTAACGTCGAAGAAGTCATTACACAAAATCCGGAAATTATCATCTACCCGGACATGGGAGAGGAGAAAAGCTCGATTGTGACTGGCATCGAAGCTCGACCGGGCTGGTCGGAAATCGACGCGGTGAAGAATGGTAACATGATCGCAGTGGCTAACGATCCGCTCGTACGAGTCGGACCGCGTCTTGCAGACTCGTTGCTTGAGCTGGCCAAAGCCATTCATCCCGAGCTTGTGAAATAAACGGATATGAACATCAAAGGAGTAGGATATGGAGGAGCAGCCCTGCTCCTTCTTGCTGTTTCTATTACCGCCAGCTTGTCACTAGGCTCGGCGGGTTTGTCGTTTGCGGATGTATGGGGGATTCTCTGGCATCAGCTTCCTTGGAACGATGATGCGGAGGGAATCTGGACGCGGGGAGAGATCGCGATCGTGATGGAGGTTCGATTGTCACGGGTTCTGCTTGCCGTGCTGACAGGCGCATGTCTTGCTCTCGCGGGAACGGGGTTTCAAGGCGTGCTGCGTAATCCGCTAGCCGATCCATATACGCTCGGTGTCTCATCTGGTAGCTCTGTGGGAGCTGCTTTTCTCATTTTGTTCGGTCTTCAGCTTGCGATTGGAATTTGGACGATTCCGGTTGTGGCGTTTTTGACTGGTATCGTGACGTTGATCGGCGTCATCGTATTATCCCGCTCCAATGGCATTGTTCAGATCCAGACGCTTATATTGGCCGGTGTTATCATTCAATCGTTTTTAGGCGCTTTTGTATCGCTGATGGTGTCCATGTCGGATGGCGTGATCAACCAGATTTTGTTCTGGATTATGGGGTCGCTTGCTATGCGGGGATGGGAGCACGTGACGATGCTGCTTCCGTTTCTGCTGATTGGCGTATCCGTTCTAATCGCTTATAGTCAAACCTTAAATTTGTTTGTTCTTGGCGAACGTCATGCGGCACATCTCGGCGTCCATGTAGAACGAACAAAGCTGATCGTATTAATCGCTTCTACACTGCTCACCGCTGCGGCTGTTTCCGTCGCCGGCGTTATTGGATTCGTGGGACTTGTCGTACCTCATATCATCCGGCTTATCGTCGGTCCGGATTATCGCTATATTACACCGCTTTCTGCCTTTGGCGGCGGGATATTCCTGCTGTGGTCCGATACACTCGCACGTACATTGTTGTCACCTAAGGAGTTGCCGTTAGGTGTTGTGACAGCGCTGCTTGGAGCTCCCTTCTTCGCTTACCTGCTGCATCGCCGCATGAAGGAAGAAAGGGGAGGAGCGTAAAATGACACTAACGTTAAGGGATGCCGATTATAGCGTCAATGGTACTCCGGTGCTGCAAGGCATTGATCTTCAATTCGAGCAGGGCAAATTCTATGGTATTATCGGTCCCAATGGCGTCGGCAAGTCGACAATGCTTCATCTATTAACTGGCGTCGAGAAGCCGGACAAAGGCGAGGCTTTGCTTGAGCAGCGGTCATTGTGGGCAATCCCGCGCAAGGAGCTTGCTCGCAAACTTGCCGTATTGCAGCAAGGGGGTCTGGTTCCGGTCTCTTTCACAGTTAGAGAAATCATCGAGATGGGGCGTTATCCGTATCAAAGCTGGTTGGGGAGCGAACGTGACGATCCTGGTCCATTGATTGATTCAGCGCTGGAAGCCATGGGTTTGTCAGAATTACAGTTCAGGCGGCTCCACCAGCTAAGCGGCGGTGAACGTCAGCGTGTCGCGCTTGCCAAGCTGATGGTGCAGGAGCCGGAAATTCTATTATTGGATGAGCCGACCACTTATTTGGATATTGGCTATCAAATACAGCTGCTGGACAATGTGCGATTATGGCAGCGACGGGATAACTTGCTCGCGATTGCCGTGCTGCATGATTTGAATTTGGCAGCATTGTATTGTGATGAATTGATTGCGCTGCATGGCGGCAAGGTGCTGGCAAAGGGAACGCCTGCTGAAGTGATAACACCAGAAAACATTGAAACCATGTACGATACGAAGGCGATTATTATCCCGCATCCTGATTATGGCGTTCCGCAGGTTGTACTTCAACCGGGTACGAATCGATGAGGGTAGGGGTGTTTCTTGCGGGTACGAATCGAAGATCGAGAGTCGCACTTAGGAAATGATCTCAGGCAGTGAGTTACATAATATTAGTTATGTAAACATATTCGACTCAGAGGATGGATGGAGCTCGATGAGATCGATATTTCGATCTCAAGATGACCCTGAGGCAAAGTGTTACTCGAGGCAGGACGTTTCCGGATGTGCTCGATATAGCGATGCTGTTTATGGAAGACAAACGATGCCAGAGTGTACTATAACAAGACAGTACAATATCTAGACAGTATAATATCTAGACTATATTTTACATATACGGCGGATCAACCTATTTCGATCGACGTAGCATGAATTTATTACTCACACCTGTCACATAAAGCTTAGAAAGAATAAACATCACACTTTCAATGAGAATAAGGGAGTTCGGCAAATGGATAAGATGGATCGAGAGCAACTACTGATGGAACGGATCGCCGCGATCCCTGCCTTTGATACGCAGGCGGCCGAACAGGCACAGCAACACTCGAATCAATTGACGAAACCTCCGGGGAGTCTTGGCAAACTGGAGGAAATGGCCGCAACGTTAGCCGGAATCAACGGCGGGTTATGGCCGGATTTGTCACGGCGTGCTGTCATTGTGATGGCAGGCGACCATGGCGTATGCGAGGAAGGTGTCAGCGCGTTTCCGGCTGCTGTTACACCTCAGATGGTCATCAACTTCTTGAACGGCGGCGCAGCCGTTAATGTGCTTTCGCGACAAGCGAATGCGGAGGTTGTATGCGTCGATATCGGCGTCGCAGCAGAGTTATCGCATCCCGAGCTGATAAGCCGAAAGGTTGTCTACGGGACCAACAATATGGCTCGTGGCGCGGCTATGAGCCGAGAAGAAGCGCTGCAAGCCATCTGGACAGGCATCGACATTGTTGACGAGAAGGTGAGACAAGGGCTGAGAATGTTCGCCACTGGCGAGATGGGGATCGGCAACACAACAGCTAGCGCTGCTATTGCTTCTGTGCTAGGTGGACTTGCACCAGATACGATGGTCGGAAGAGGCACTGGTATCGGTGACGTGGTTCTCGCGCATAAGATCGAAGTGGTTCGCAAAGCAATTGCGATCAACGATCCACGTCCTGACGATCCGCTGGATGTGCTTGCTAAGGTGGGAGGAGCCGAAATTGCCGGCCTTGTCGGTGTCATCATTGGCGCAGCGGCGAACCGTTGCCCGGTCGTTATCGACGGGTTTATTTCATCTGCTGCGGCACTCATCGCTTCACGACTCGCCCCAGCGAGCCTGCAGTATATGCTTGCGTCTCATTTGTCCCATGAACATGCGCATGGCGCATTACTCCATGTGATCGGATTATCTCCGCTAATCCACCTGGAGATGAGACTCGGTGAAGGAACAGGCGCCGTACTGTGTTTCCATCTTATAGACGCAGCGCTTAACCTCATGCAAGAGATGGCGACTTTCGATAGCGCCGGCGTGTCACAAGGATAGGAGGGAAACCGTATGGCCATTCTCGTGACGGGCGGAGCTCGGAGCGGCAAGAGCTCTTTCGCAGAACGTTATGCTCGTTCTATTAGTCATGAAGGCATTTATTTGGCATCCGGAAGAGCGTATGATTCGGAGATGGAAGAGAGAATAAGTCAACATCGACTGGATCGCGAGCTGCAGAGCGGGATGAATTGGACAACAATCGAAGAACCATATGCCGTCGCCGCTTGGCTGCAACAACGAACCAAATTGCATTCTCAACAACAGCAGGAGTCGTTTCAACCGGTTGTTGTCATGGATTGTTTGACACTCTGGCTAACCAATTGGCTATTGCTAGAAGAAGAGGACTGCACGGTCGATATCCAGCAAGAAGTCGAACGACTCATTGCTGCGATTGCAGCATACCCTTGGCCGCTAATCCTGGTTACTAATGAAGTTGGAGACGGTATTGTGCCAAGTTATCCGCTTGGTCGTCGTTTCCGAGACGAGGCTGGTCGACTTAATCAGCGGATTGCCGCTATTTGCGAAAAAGTGTTCCTCGTCACCAGTGGCATTCCAATTGATTTGCGTTCCATCGCGTTCCGATTCGAGGACGAATCGTGATCTATGGATTCCAAGAGCTGCTGTTGCTCGCTGCTGCAGCAATCATGATAGATTGGGTAGTCGGAGATCCCAAATGGCCGGTACATCCCGTCATCTTGATCGGGAAATGGGTTCGTCTGCAAGAGAAACTGTTGATAAGAGATACCAGGCGCGATCATGCAATCGCGGCCCGACTGCTAGGCATTGTGCTAACTGCCTCGACGCTAGCCCTTAGCTACATTCTTCTTTGGACGATAGTCGTAGTTATGGATTGGATACATCCGTGGCTAGGATATGTGGTTTCGGCATGGTTCATCTCAACCACGATTGCGGTGAAAGGGCTTAAGGATGCGGCCATGCTTGTCTATCGACCGTTAAAGGCTGGGAATCTGGCAGACGCACGCAAATACGTAGGATATATTGTTGGCCGAGATACATCGCAGCTTCAAGAACAAGAATTGGCTCGTGCAACGATCGAAACGGTCTCGGAAAATACAGTTGATGCATTCGTCGCGCCGATTCTATTCGCTCTCATAGGTGGAGCTCCGCTTGCGATGTTGTATCGTGCTGCTAACACACTTGATTCAATGGTAGGGTACAGAAATGACAAGTATCGCTACTACGGCTGGAGCTCCGCACGGATGGATGATTTATTGAATCTTATACCTGCGCGTGTTACAGGCTTGCTGATGGTGGTTGCATCCTGTGTGTTGCCAATGATGAATCCGTGGAGAGCCACGAAATCAATCATCGTTTACGCGCACCGTCATCCTAGTCCGAACAGTGGTATTCCGGAATCGGCAGCCGCAGGAGCAATGGGCATCGAGCTGGGAGGACGTAACATCTACTTCGGCGTTGCAAGTGAACGAGCGCGTATGGGGTATCATACGCGTCCAATCGCAACCGAGGATATTCGTGCTGTCATACGATTGTTATACACAGTGAGTGTCATAGTAGGAGCGGGGGTGATGTTGACGTGGTTCTTCGTACGCTGAAATTGGAGGTACAATCTATAATTGTCGCTTTGCAGTTTCTTACTCGCCTCCCGATCAAGGCGACGGTTCCCTTCGAACGGCCGCAATTAACGAGGAGCGTCACTTATTTCCCCCTTGCGGGAGCAATCATCGGAGTGATTACGGCATGTGCGGCATGGCTCTTAGCATATGCGTTGCCAGCTTGGCCTGCGGCTGTTCTGACGCTAGCCATTTGGCTCGGGCTCAGTGGAGGACTTCATTTGGACGGCTGGATGGATACGGCGGATGGCGTACTTAGTCATCGTCCCCGCGAGCGAATGCTAGAAATCATGAAGGATAGCCGAGTGGGCGCGATGGGCGTGACAGCGGCTATTCTTCTCTTGATGTTGAAAGCATCCTTATTGGCCGAGTTAATCGGCAATGAAAAGGAATGGCTATTTCCTGTAATGGTAGGTTCAACATGTATGGGGAGATTAGCGATGTCTATCGCGATCGTATCTTGGCCTGCAGCACGTAAGAATGAAGGGCTTGGCGCCATGTTTAATGGCATTAACAAAATCAGAATTGTTGCAGGATGGCTCTCATTTGTAATGGTTTCGATTTTAATTCTTTTGATTAATGAGGTTAATTATACGTGGATGCTGTCGACAGTTGCCGCCGGAACATTATTAATGTTGTTAATTGTCGGTTCGTTTGGATCTTGGTTGAATAACAAATTAGGCGGACTGACAGGCGATACTTATGGAGCTATTAATGAAGCTGTTGAAGCGGTGCTGTTACTAGCAGCCGTATGTTGTATTCGGATATGTGCATAAGAGAGTCGGGGAGATGGGACGATGCTGGAGAGATACGGTCATGGCGGAGATTTGAAGACGGCACAGGAGGTGTTCGGCATCTCGATGGATTCGTTGGTTGATTTCAGCTCGAATATGAATCCGCTAGGTCCACCAAAGGTGGTAAGGGATGTACTGACTCAGTATGCAGATAACATACACCATTATCCTGATCCTGCATCTCGTGCATTAAGGACAAAGCTTGCAGAGCGGCATGGTATTCCGGAATCGTCCATTCTCGTCGGCAATGGGGCAGCCGAATTGATCGATTTAGCCGTTCGGGCGATCTCGCCACCTGTAACCGCGCTGGCTATGCCTTGTTTTGACGAATATGGGGATGCGGTACGCAAGATCGGCGGCTCCATCTATCCAATGCCCTTACATGCGGAGGACGGATTCGTGCTTGCCGAGGAAACCATTCGGGACGCAATCGAACATTCGGGTGCTTCATTGTTCGTATTAGGAACACCTAATAACCCGACAGGGCGACTCGTTGATCCTTCATTGATCCGGCTGCTGCTGGACAGCGGGGTCACGGTTGTATTGGATGAAGCGTTCCTCGACTTCTCACATGAAGAGGAGACCCTTTCGCTGGTAAGCGAAGCGGCAAACCGAGACAGATTTATTGTCATCCGGTCGATGACGAAATTTTATTCGGTGCCGGGTATTCGTCTTGGTTACGCAGTGGGACGAGCTTCAACGATCGCAGCTCTGAAGCGGCTGCAAGTCCCTTGGAGCGTGAATTCGCTCGCCCAACAAATCGGTGAAGCCGTTCTGCCGGACAAAACGTTCGAGACAGCTACACGAACTTGGCTAGTTACGGAACGTGATTGGCTAATGACGGAGCTCATGAGCATAGGTTTCGGTGTGACTCCGAGCGCTGCCAACTACTTGCTTCTAAGGCTTCCGGAGCACACGTCGCTCAGTGCCAGCCAGCTTCAACTGGAGATGGGACGACGCGGCGTCTTAATTCGAGACGCATCCCGCTTCCAAGGGCTGGATCATCGTTATATTCGGGTTGCGATCAAACTGAAGCAACAAAATCTCAAATTATTACAGGCACTGGCCGAATGTGTAAGTGAAGCCGCGTCAGACGGAGGAACGCAGCCGCTATGACGCAACCTTTTCGAACGGGTCATGTTTATCACTCCACCATCTGGGAGGGCCTTCACTTTAGGATGGATGACGACGTGCTGCATGTGAATTTCCCAGAACCGCTGTATTCGCTCAGCAGTGCCATCATGCCAGGCGGCTTCTCCATGTCCGACGGTCTGTTGAATTGGAAAGTCCCGCTTGACTATGGCGGCGGTGATCCATTGGAGCATTTGCATGCGAGATGCGAGAGGGCGGGAGCCTCTCGTGATCGGACAATTGGTTTTATGACGGCGGCCAAGCTTACTCATGCATCCATTCAAGAGGTGGAAGGGGATCAGTTTAGGCTTGTATGCTGCGCGACGGCCGGCACACGTAATGCTGCCCGTGCCGGTGATTCTCGTACAACCTATTCGGCTTATCTGCCAGGTACGATTAATATCGGGCTGTTCATTGATGCTGGATTGACCGAAGCAGCCATCGTAGGCGCTATGATTACGGCAACAGAAGCGAAATCAGCGGCGTTGCAGGAGCTTGGCGTAATCGAATGGGAGTCAGGACGGATCGCAACCGGCACGACTACGGATGCCATTGCCGTGTGCGTTAGTCAACAAGCAGCATGGGGGGATCCGCATGCATATGCCGGCAGTGCAACGACAATCGGCTGCGCGATTGGCGAGATGGTATATCATGCTGTAAGCGAAGCGGTGCGAACACAAGGGGAACGCTAAGGTTTTATCTGAGCCTATCGCGGCAATGCTGTGAAGAGCGACATCCAGCACTATTTAGAAATAATCCTGCAACTTTTCCAAATTTTGAACGTCTATACGTTAGCGCCTAGGAGTTCGCAGGGATTTATATCATTAGGTTCGATCATTATTCCTCTCTGATATCGTACGAAGGCGCAGCCGTAATTACATATCATGCTGCTCGCTTCATATCGATATCGGTACTCGACTAGGCGATCATAGACAGAGGAGTTGTAGGTTGTGGAGAAGAGGAAATGGCAACGAAGATGGAACGGGAAACGATCGCTTATTGCGTTATTCACATCGGCTACCTTGCTGGCTACGCCAGCTTTGCACGTTTCGGCGCTTGACGCTCCGATTACTTCAGGAACACGATACGTCGTCTTGTATTTGGACAAGCAGGAAGCTTTTCTAAATGGTGAGCAGGTTTCGCTTGATGCGCCAGCCACGATCAGGGACGGTCGGACTTTCGTGCCCGCCAAGTTTCTGGGTGACGCCTTCGGCATGAAGGTCGAATGGCAAGAGAAAACGCGCACCATTCTGATGGAGACACCATCTTATGAAATATTGCTCGACTCGGACAATAAGGCCGCGTGGGTTAACGGGATTCAATTCAAATTCGATGATGTCGCCATGATTAAGAACGGTCGACTTATGGTCAAGCTCACTTGGTTGTCGGATTATATGGGGGCCAGCTATACCTACAATCACGAGCTTCGGCGTGTCGATGTGCTGTTTGTCAAGAAACCCGAAGGCAACTATGATCCGGATCAGAACAACTCGAAGCCGGTTGCGAAATTCGCATTTGGCCAAACATCGTACCGGATCGGCGAACCGATCAAATACGTCAATCTAAGCTACGATCCAGATGCAGAAGGGGTCAGGATGGAGTGGGAAGGCAATGAAGAGGTGTTCTTCAAAGCTGGCACATACCCTGTAACCCTGACAGTGACGGACGGCAAAGGCAACAAAAGCAAGCCGTACACCAGACATCTTGTTATCGAGGATGAAGTGTATCTGAGTAAAGTAGAATACCCGATCTATACCAAACCAATCGGCGGATATATCCCAACAGACTGGCAGACGTTGTACGCGCATTATTTCAATTTGCCTGATCTAGTCAAAAAAGTAACCGAGGACAAATCGCGAACGTTGCTCCTGAGCGACAGCCCCGAGACCTTCACAGAAACGGGCATCCTGTATCAGGATACCATCAACGGCAAAGGTCGTTTGTATGCCGATCACTTGAACGGCACGCCGAACAAAGTCGGCTTCACGATTCTTGCAACCAATACGACGGATCAGCCGGTTACGATTGTCACAACTAACAAAGGCGAGGTTTATCCATCCATCTATGCACATTTGATTGGAAGCGAAGCGATGGTAGATTTCTTGGCGAATGATGCAAGTCCTGAGACGATGACCGTGCCTCCAGGAGAGACGTTTATTTATAAACAATTCCCGGACTTCTACGCGGGTCAAGGCGTCAATCTGATGTATGATGTCGAAACGGATGGCGAAGTGCAGTTTACATTCGCAGCCGCGGAGAATGTGTCGAAGGACATGCTCTCGATGACGAAACTCCCGTTTAACGGACATATTCGGGGTACATTCGAGATCGCAGGTTTCGATTGGCAGGTCGATGTGTCACAGAACGGACTAAAGAAACCAACCAAGCTGGTAATCGGCGATGGAAAAATCGATCCGTTCCAGATGGGCTATGATCCGCAGCGCGGCGAGCAAGCTACATTGTGGGGCAATTATGGCACGGTATACCGGATTCACTCGGACAAACCTCGCAAGATGGCGATCATGATTTTGGCCAAGGGCGGCGCATTCAAAGGGCCGTTCAAAATTAATGGCGAGCTGGTTAAAGTTCCGGCATCCGGTGTGTTGACGGCCTTTGACGGAATGGTTATGCTGCATAAGACAACAGGCAAAGAAGAGAGCCTCGACATCGAATTTAGCCCGCCGGCTGGCTCAGCGTTCCCGATTAATTTGATCTTCTATCCGCTTGACGATCGGGCACAATAACTGTCGAATGTACAGGCAGGCATCGCAATCCTTCTCATCGAGGAAGGCGATGCCTGCCTTCGCCTTGTGCGCCTTCCGGGATGCCCGGCAGGCGTATGGACAAACGCTGGATGTTCATATTAAACTATGAGTTCGGGTATGAGAATCAGAGCCCAAAGCCGCGGCTTGTTAGGAGTCGCATGTATACATATGGCGAGTCAAGGAGAATGGATATGAGCGAAGGGGCGCAGCCGCCTGTCAAGACGCAAGGCAAGCAGATCGTAAAAATCGTGTCGGTGTTAGTGATCATCATGGTCGCCGCAGGATTATTATTGATGCTGCTCATTCAAGCATTAAGTCAGAAGTCGGAACGCCATGGTGCCGCGATTGATAAGATCACTTCTTATGCGTATGGATCGGAGGAAGCGAACGGGATGAAGCTCCACATTCTGAAGACCAAGCCGTCGAACGTGACGCTGGACGTGATCTCAAATAATGTCACGCTTGCTGATAAGGTCGGTATCAATGGAGGTTTCTTCTACGGTAAGGCGTTAGTAAGCATGGCTGTAGTAGGAGGCAAGCCGATCAACGGCACTAAGGCCGACTATGGAAGCGGCTGGGAAAATATGAAGTACGCGCGCGGCACGCTGGTCTGGGATGGAGAAGCCGATTCATTAAGCGTTCATGTAGTAAGCAAGGCAACCGAGGTAAAGGTAAAGGACGCTACTCGATTCTGGGCGCAGGGCGGGATCAGCATGTCGCTTGGCAATGATGCGGGCTGGGAAGCCCAAGCGATGCTTGAGCAAGCTCCGTTCGCAGACGATAATCGATTGCGATCCGGTGCAGTCTACGACGTAAATGGTTTCTTGTACCTCATCGTGAGTGAAACGCCCGGTACATTAGAGGCATTCCGTACAGCGATACAGCAATCGTTCGCCGATCAACAGATCGTGGATGGAATATTCCTTGATGGAGACGGCTCTTCGCAGCTGCTCAGCAAAGAAATGAAGCTTTCGGGCGATAATCGTCCCGTTGTGCAAATGATACGAATCATGAAGTAAGAGGCAAGGGAGGTTGAGCGGACATGATGCCATTGCCAATCGACGAAGTGTTGCCCGAGCTGCTTGAAACGCTGGCTCGTGGAAGCAATGCCGTGTTAGTTGCAGAGCCCGGCGCGGGGAAGACAACGAGGGTACCGCTTGCTCTGCTTGACCAGCCTTGGTTGACGGGACAACGTATTATCATGCTTGAGCCGCGCAGGCTGGCTGCGCGATCTGCCGCGATCTATATGGCAAGAGAGCTGGGCGAGCCTGTAGGCGAGAGAATCGGTTATCGGGTCAGATTGGATTCGAAGGTGAGTTCGCGTACCATCGTCGAGGTGGTTACGGAAGGTGTACTTACCCGCATGTTACAGGACGATCAGGCTCTGGCTGGCGTTGGCGCTATCCTGTTCGATGAATTCCATGAGCGGCATCTGCACGGGGATCTCGGTCTTGCGCTGGCTATGCAGACGAAGGCTCTGCTTCGAGAGGATTTGAGGCTGCTCGTGATGTCTGCGACGCTTGATGCAGCACCAGTAGCCGAACTGCTCGGCAACGCGAAGGTGATCACGAGTAAAGGCAGAGTTTTCCCTGTCGAAACGGTATATAGGCCGAGCAAAGGTGCAAATGTCTATCTGGATCAAGCCATGGCAACTGCAATTTCTTCCGCAATATACGCTCATGACGGCGATGTGCTTGCATTCTTACCTGGTGTTGGCGATATTCGTCGCACTGCGAGGGCACTGCAATCGTTAGGACTGCCGCCAAACGTTGACGTACGCGAGCTTCATGGCAATATGCGGTTGGAAGCACAAGCAGAGGCCGTTGCTCCATGTCAGGAAAATAAACGAAAGATCGTGCTCGCCACATCGATCGCAGAATCCAGTCTGACCGTCGCTGGGGTCAGAATCGTGGTCGACAGCGGTCAAATGCGCATCTCCCGTTTCTCTCCGCGCACGGGAATGAGCCGGCTCGAGACTGTGCCTGTTTCCAAGGCGTCAGCCGATCAAAGGCGAGGCCGGGCAGGCAGGCTCGCGCCAGGTATCTGTTATCGGTTGTGGAGCGAAGAGGAGCAGCGGTACCTGCCCGAGCAAGGGAAACCCGAAATCGAGGAGACTGATCTCGCTTCACTCGTGCTTGAGCTGGCTGTATGGGGCATCCGTAATCCAGCCGAACTGGATTGGCTTACGCCTCCACCGGCTCCGGCATATGAGCAAGCGGCAACGCTTCTTCAAGCGCTTGGCGCAATGAGCCTTGCTGGCTTTCCCACGGAGGAAGGAAAACGGATCTGCTTGCTTGGTTTACATCCGCGACTCGGATCTATGCTGCTTCGATCGGCGGAGCTTGGTGCTGAACATGTTGCCAGCGAGCTGGCAGCATTGATCAGTGAAAGAGATATTCTGCCTGCCGAACGTAATCCCGACATGAGTCTTCGGTTAGCAGCACTACGCAAGCTCAGCGGTCATGACGCTGTCGCACAACGGATCCTGCAGCAAGCAGAGCAATGGAGACGTATCATCAGCACTGGCGAGAAGATGAGCAGCAACGAATCATCGCCTTCTATCGGGCGGCTTCTCGCGTTTGCCTTTCCTGACAGGATCGCGCAGCGCCGAGGCGACGGGCGTTATCTGTTAGCTAATGGCCGTGGCGCCGTCATGGCGACAGATCATCCATTAGCTCAACTTCCTTACATTGTTGTTTGCGAAATCGACGATGCAGGAAACGAAGCGAGAATACGAGTTGCCGAGGGTATCTCATACGCTGAAATCGAGCGGGGATTGACCACATTCCTCAGACGCGAGGATACGGTGGATTGGGACAGCTCTGCAAAGGCCGTTCGGGCGTTAAGCCGACTTAAGTTAGGTGCAATTACGCTGCAAGAGAAGCCGCAGCAGGATGCAGATCCAGAAACGATTGCAGATGCGCTGCTGCGCGCAATACGCGAGCGAGGGCTGTCGATGTTGCCCATGTCGAGACAAGCAAACGGGCTGCTTGGACGGATCCGGCTGATGAGCGGAGGCGCGGGTACAGAATGGCCTGATGCAAGCGAGGAGCAGCTACTAGCTACGCTTGACGATTGGCTCAAGCCGCATATCTATGGCATTCGTAAGGAGTCGGAGCTTCAGAGGCTCAATATGCTCGACATCGTCGAAGGATTGTTAACTTGGAAACAACGTCAAGAGCTGGATGTAGAGGTTCCGACTCATTATGTCGTGCCTAGCGGTTCTCGAATCCCGATCGATTACAGCGAACCGCAATCTCCGGTACTCGCCGTTAGGCTGCAGGAGATGTTCGGCTTGCGCGAGACGCCTCGTATAGCAAGAGGAACATTGACGCTGACGCTCCACTTGTTATCGCCATCTCAGCGGCCCGTTCAAGTGACGCGTGATTTGGCGAGCTTCTGGGAATCGGCTTATTTTGAAGTGAAAAAGGATCTGAAGGGGCGTTATCCGAAACATGTCTGGCCGGATAATCCTTACGAAGCCGTGGCGACAAACCGAACGAAACCGCGGCCGAAGCCTTGATGAATAAGTGCCGACTGAACGTATTGGGGAAAGGAGCGGGTTCATGACCATTATTTATGCCCTCATAGTCGTACTGATTGGTTTGAACGGTTGGACGTTCATCCTGATGGGATGGGACAAAAACAGGGCGAAGCAACGAGGCAAACGCCGTGTGCCTGAGAAACGGATATTCCTGCTTGCTGCAATTGGAGGAGCTTTCGGCGTATGGTCCGGGATGAAGATGTGGCGGCACAAGACGCAGCATCGTTCGTTTACCGTCGGAATTCCGTATTTGGCCGCACTTAATATCATTGTGTATTTGACGTTGATTGGATTTGTCGGCATGAACGCAATCAAATAATGGATATAATCATGACATAGATGCTGAGTCTGAATGGACTCGGCTCTTTATGGTTGGGAGGAACGACCCGTATGGGAGAACAAGAAACTTATCAACAGGAGCAACAGCGGCTTGCCATGTCGCTTGCTGATATTGAGAAGCAATTACGTGAAATCGGTCCCAAATATACAGGCGATGACTTCACGGAGCAAATGCTTGATCTACAACGAGAAGAACGAAAGCGTCGTCTCGAGATCGCGAGAAAGGAGCCCTATTTCGGTCGAATCGACTTTCAGGAGCTCCCGCAGAACAGTCAAACGTCAGAGGCGGAAGGTGAACAGGCCCTACCGTTATATATTGGCAAAGCTGGGGTGGCCAAAGACGGCAGCAATGAATTACTGGTGATTGACTGGAGGGCTCCGGCTGCGAGCTTGTTCTATTCGTTCACTGGCGGCGACGCTCCTGCGGAATACACGTCACCCGATGGCGCAATAATCGGCTTTGTTCACCTCAAGCGTAACTTGATGGTACGAAGCGGTGAGCTGCTTCGTGTCGTCGACAGCTATGTTCGAGGGCAGGAGGAAGGCGCGGTGTCCGATGAATTCCTTCTTTACCGTCTCGGGGAGAACAAGGATAACAAGCTGAGAGACATCGTCTCCACGATCCAAGATGAGCAGGACCGGATTATCCGCGCAGAACGTAACAAAGCGTTGTTCATCCAAGGCGTTGCGGGAAGCGGTAAGACGACGGTTGCCTTGCACCGGCTCGCCTTCTTGTTGTATCAATATGAAGGGCGAATCAAAGCGGAACGAATGATTATTTTCGCGCCTAACCGCATGTTCCTGGATTATATTTCTGGCGTCCTTCCTGAGCTTGGCGTAGGCGATATCAGTCAGACGACTTACGTGGACTGGGCGATCCAATTATTGGATCATGGAGTAACCTTAACAGATCCATCCGATACGATGGAATATTGGTTCGAGCAGCCGCGTAAGGCAGAGGAATTAGAGCATGCATCTGGTCGTTTCAAGGGAAGCCTCGCATTCAAGGAAGCCATCGATGTGCGGCTTGCCGAGCTGGCTGACCATATTCTGCCTGAGCTGTCATTCCAGCCGCTGCCCAGACTTGAGTTGAAGCCGGAGCAGATGAAGGAGTGGCATGATACCGATTATGGTGAAGAGTCGCTGATGCAGAAGCGTGATCGGCTGGCCAGCCGCATCCGTCGTTGGCTGGAGTCGGAGCTTAAGACTAGAGGGATTGCCGACAAGAAACTGCGAGCCTCTGCCATGACCAAATTAAATGCCTTTGTCAAAAAAATTCCGGCTTATACAGCGCCTCAATTGTACGCCTCATTGTTCAAGGGGAAAAATGCGCTGCCGATGGTCCCTAAGGCTATCGCCAAAGAAACAGCCGATCGCCTCGCACGCGGCGAGGCAGCGGCGGAAGATCTAGCCGCACTGGCGTACATCGAGCTTAAGTTAAACGGTCTTCGTGATGCGCCATTCGATCACATTGTAATTGACGAAGCGCAGGATTATTCTCCGTTCCAGCTAGAGACGCTGGGGTTATGTCAGCGCACAGTATCCATGACGGTGCTTGGCGACTTGCAGCAGGGCATTCATGGGTATACAGGGATCCAGCACTGGAACGAGTTGATGGAGCTGTATGGAGAAGAAGTGACCGGATTCTATGAGCTAAACCGCAGCTATCGTTCTACGATGGAAATCATCGAATTCGCAAACCGTATCCTGCGTGGTATGACGGGTGGTGTGAAGCCTGCCGTACCCGTATTCCGGAGCGGGGACCCTGTAACCCTTATCGATACGGGCTCTTCTGCTGAGAACTGGCTCCAGACACTTAAAGAAACTGTCAATCAATGGAAAGCGGGCGGCGAGTACGATACCATTGCCGTCATTGGGCGGACGGCGCGCGAATGCGAGGAGATCCACCAGTACTTCCGGGCACAAGGGATGGATGCATCACTTGTCCTGAGCAAGCAGCCTGCCTATAACGGCGGATTGACGGTGGTACCGGTATACATGTCCAAAGGTTTGGAGTTTGACGCTGTGTTGATTGCGGATGCCAGCGCCGATGCTTATGGCGAGATGGACGCCAAGCTGCTATACGTGGGCTGTACGCGTGCGCTGCATAAGCTGATGCTGCTTCATCGCGGCGAGCGGACAACGCTTCTGATGGATGATCAGGTTTAAACTTTAAACGGTAATTCATAGGAAACTGTAGCTTTTCGCATAGAGTATGAGAGCTGACGACAGCAAACGGGGGGTTCGATCAAGTGGATTTTCGAATGGAATTTCTATCTTTTTTCGTCATCTTAACCGATGGCGAAGGGGAGGAGTCCTCAGGCAGACGATTCAAGCATTATCAAACATTAGATGGAGACGACTACGAGCATAGCGAAATCAAAAAGTTTCTGGACGAGGAATTTAAACGAATCGTCAAACGAAAAGTAGAACGGAATCCCAATTCTGCAGGTGCTCCGACTAAAATCGGACGCTTCATGGTAGAGCCGGGCTATGAGCTTGGCAGCAATCAGAACTACAATTTGTTCCAGCGTCTGCGCGACGCCGATACGCGCGAGCGGTACATTGGCATCGCCGACGAGTTAGTTCGCATCTATATGGACACAAGTGCGGTTCGCGGCGGCGCATTTGTGATAGCTCGATCCAAGCTCAACACCTATTTCGACGAACCGTTCCTCTTCTTGTTGAAATGTGATTTCGAACCCAAGATTGCGCGGATCTCCGATGAACGTAATTTGATCTCGCATGTCGAGATGGCCATTAGCGCGCGAAGCATCAAGTCCATTCAATATCCCCATATGCCGGAGGAAGGATATCTGGATCAGTGGGAGCTGAAGATCCATCAAGCATCGCATGCCAGATACTTCGAGGATTTCTTGAAGTATGTGTCGTACGAGAAGCCGCTGCCCGAAGTCATAGGCGATCAAGTGGTCGAAATGGTTCATCAATATATCGCGGACAAGTGGCAGGAAGAAACAAGCACGGAGAGAAGCCAAGAAGAAAACGCCGTGGAGGTATGGGCTGCCAGTGAGAAGCGGGAGCTGCAGGAGATGTGGTCGCCGGAGCAAGTAGAGACAGCCGCAGCTGCGCTAGTGGAGCAGAAGCCGGACTTGCCGTTTACCTTCAAGCTTGGAGGCGTGACAATTAAGGGACTGTTGTCAGACTTCGGGGACACGGTTCGATTCGCCAAACATAACGGTCGATACGTGGCTGTCATCGAGGGCGATGCCTTCCAATTCGAGAAGGGGATGTCGCCTGTTGAGCTTCTTGCGCCTATGGAGCTCGAAGATGTGATTCCGTTGATTGGTTCCAAGGCGGCGCAAGCGAATGAAGAGGCAGCGGGCCGGTATGACGAAGAAGTGGCCGCTGGCGGCAGCGACGACGATGTTCCGTGGTAAACGGAGGTATGTCAGCTCTCTGAACGGGTAAGGATGTATAAGTGGACGAATAAAGGCTCTTGAAGCTGCCGTCCCAACTGACCCGAAGGGAACTGATCCTCTATGATATTGAAACTGTCTGCCTTTGCCTTATTGCTCGTTTTTACCGCCTTCTTTGTTGCAACTGAATTCGCGATCGTTCGGATGCGTGCGAGCCGCATCGCTCAGATGGTCGATGAAGGAGTCAAAAACGCCAAAGCCGTCCAGCATGTCACCACGCATCTGGACGGCTATTTGTCTGCCTGCCAGCTCGGGATTACAGTGACTGCTCTTGGACTTGGCTGGCTCGGAGAGCCGACAGTCGAGGCGCTGCTGCATCCATTGTTTTCTCGTTTCGGCATCGAAGGCAGCACGCATGCGATCCTGTCATTTGTCATTTCGTTCATGCTCGTTACCTACCTGCATGTCGTGCTCGGAGAGCTTGCACCTAAGACCGTTGCTATCATCCAGCCAGAGAAAATCAGTTTGTGGACAGCGCCGATTATTATTGCGTTCCATAAGGCAACATATCCGTTTATCTGGTTGCTGAACGGCTCAGCCAACAAATTAGTGAGACTGTTAGGGTTGCGTCCGGCAGGCGAACACGAAGCGCATTCGGAAGAGGAAATCAGGCACATCTTGTCCGAAAGCTACGAAAGCGGCAAAATAAACAGCAGCGAATTCGGTTATGTCAGTCGGATCTTTGATTTCGACGAACGGTTGGCTAAGGAGATTATGGTGCCAAGAACAGACATGGTCTGTCTATTCGTTGGTCAGACACGCGAGGAGCATATCGCCATCATTAAGCGAGAGCAATACACGCGATATCCGGTTGCGGATGGTGACAAAGACAACATCGTGGGTGTATTGAATACCAAACATCTGTTTCTCCACGATTTCGATGAAGATGAAGATGAGCCGAAGGTCAAACAAATCCTACAGCCGGTAATGGCGATCCCTGAGGTAATGCCGGTGAACAAGCTCATGGGCATTATGCAGTTGAATCGGGTACATATGGTCATTCTGCTCGACGAATACGGCGGAACTTCAGGGCTTCTTACGATGGAAGATATCGTCGAGGAAATCGTCGGAGAGATCCGTGACGAATTTGATCAGGACGAGATCAAGGAGATTGAGCGACTAGAGCCTGAACATTATGTAGTTGATGGCAAAGCATTAATTAGCGACGTTAATGATGCGGTTGGGATGCGGCTTAGCAGCGAGGATGTGGATACGATTGGCGGCTGGTTGTATCAGCAGAAGCCTTTGCTGCCAGAGGGCGAGCCATGGCGCTATCATAACATCCGGTTCGTCATTCGGGAACGTGATGAACATCGAATCCGGCGTATCGAAATTTTTACGGATAATGCGGAAAGTGAAATGGGCGAATATGGACATGCTTAACAAAACATCCGTTATCAACCGAAGGGTGTTCATCGGTGATAACGGATGTTTTGCGTTTCGACATATTGAAGTTGAAGTAGATGCTGCGTAACTTAGTGATCGTTCTTGAGCAGCTTGCGGTCCATAATGAATGGGCCGAATGGAAGAACGGAAGCGATGCACGCCGCCGCTAGCTTAAGGATGGACCAACGATATTGAATCGTCGCCCATATGGCCGCCAGGATGTAGAGGACAAACAGTCCGCCATGAAGTGCGCCTGTCACAGCTACAGCCTCAGGGATGTCTGCCCAATACTTAAGGGGCATGGCAATTAACAGCAGGAGCAAAAATGAAGTACCTTCCAAATAGCCGATGAAACGAAGACGGCCAACAGTCGTCTTTAACATGGATATAACCTCCGAATGAATAAATGTCGTATTAAGATTCGGGAGGCGCAATGCCAGCCCATATCAATTGTACGATTTCTTCGGCGGCTTGTCCCGCTGTTCTCACATCGTTCACAATTTCCGCTCGGTTACGGACAGTCATCATGGCGACGAAAGCGTGAGAGAGCAGGAGAGGGTCCGAACGTTTCATCTCTCCATTGTCCATCGCCTCTGCGAACAAACGTGCGAGAAGGCGGTGGATGTCTGCTTCGCGGTCGCGTACTTTAAGAATCTGTTCCTCGGTCAACTCTGCTTGGGCTTCTCTCATCATCGTCTCGAAGTCGACATGTTGATTGCGCATATGTCTCCGAGCTACTTCCTGTAGCCGTTCCTTTAAGGTGCCTGGTCCTACAATGACAGAAGCTGTCTGTTCATAAGCCATCTTAAGGACAAATAATAACGCCTCGGTAAACAAGACGGATTTGTTGGAGAAATAATAATAGACACTTGCTTTCGTGAGACCGCAAGCCTGTGCTACCGATTCCAGTGACACCTTCTCATATCCATGTTCCATAAATAGGAAAGATGCGGTCCGCAATATCTGCGTCATTGTACTTGGCGATTCGCTTGCTCTTGGGCGTCCCGGTTTTCTTTTCACTCGCTCTTGATCCATTCGTAACCCTCCCGTGCATACCCGTTCAAACAATGTTAACAAATTGAGGATTGATTAATTAACCTTTGGGTATATATAATATTATCGTGATCTACTTATTTTACCACGATTTGTTCCTTAAGATGAAGTCTCGCTGCTATCGGATCTATTGAAGGAGGAATTTGTCATGCTAGAGAAAATGGGGAATTGGTTTACAGGGCCTCGCACGCGCTGGCTCACATTATTGGTTTGGATCGCTGTGGCGGCTATTCTGACTTTCACACTGCCGGCGGTTGGCGACAAAGAGGTAAACAATGCGCCGAATTTGCCTGAGGACAGTCCGTCCGTCGTTGCAGGCGAATTCATTCAGGAGCACTTTCCCAATGAATCGGGCTTGCCTGCACTGTTAGTCTGGCACCGAGAAGGCGGTCTGACCGAACAAGATTTCAAGCATATGCAATCCTTTACTTCAGAATTAGCGGCCAATCCATTGGAAGGCCAGGATTCCGTCATACCGCTGCATGAGATGCCTGCTCAAGCTTTGATGGGTATGGCGTCGGAGGATGGAAGCACGTTCGTGCTGCCTGTTACGTTCGAAACCTATCTGGATACGGAGATTGTGAAAGAAAATCTTCACGCAATGCAAGAATCGATCGATACGTTAACGGGAGCAGCTCCCTTTGACACTGCAATCGATTCTCCTTCGGAGCTGAGTGTTCGCGTCAGCGGTCCAGCGGGTATCGGGGTCGATGCTACGGGATTATTCGAGAATGCTGACTTTGTGTTAATGCTTGCCACGGTACTTCTTGTTCTTGTTCTGTTGCTCCTCATCTACCGGTCGCCTATACTTGCCGTTATTCCACTCGTTGGCGTTGGCTTTGCTTATATGGTTACGAGCCCGATTCTTGGCTGGATGGCAGGAGAAGGCTGGATTACGGTGGATGGTCAAGCCATTGCGATCATGACTGTGCTGCTCTTCGGCGCAGGTACAGACTACTGCTTATTCTTCATCACTCGGTTCCGTCAAGAGCTGGAGCGGGACGGCAGCAGATGGTCCGCGCTGAGACGTTCTTATCGGAATGCTACAGGCGCAATCGCGATGAGTGGCTTTACCGTTGTATTGTCGTTGTTCGCTTTGCTGTTCGCGGAGTACGGAGCGGTACACCGCTTCGCCGTTCCGTTCAGCTTATCCATCCTGATCATGATGATCGCCAGCTTGACGCTTGTACCTGCATTATTGTCTATTATAGGAAAAGCATCGTTCTATCCGTTCATCCCGCGTACGGAGGAAGAAGAGCTTACCCGTGCAGTAACGAAAGGGAAAACGTATGTTCGCAAGGATCCTGAGCGCAAATTCAGTGCAAAAGTCGGCAATATTGTTATTCGTAAACCATGGACGGTTGTCATCGTTTGTTTCGTGTTGTTAGGCTCGCTTGCATCATTCGCGCTGCCGATCAAGTATACGTATGATTTGTTATCGACTTTCCCGGATGATATGCCTTCCGTAGAAGGATTCGAGGTTATCTCTGAGGCGTATACGCCAGGAGAACTTGCGCCTGTGACGGTTGTCGTGCGATCAGAAGGCGGGGCTCCTTCAGAAGTAGCCGCCAAGCTTGCCGAACATACGCTCGTCGATCATGTCGGTGAGCCTGTAGTCAGCGCTAGCGATCCCGATCTGACGTCTTATTCCGTAATCTTTAATATTAATCCATATAAGCAGGAAGCGATGGATGCGATTCCGGAGCTGAAAGCAGCTGCCGCAGCTGCCCTCTCAGAAACGGGTACTAGCCAAGCAGAGCAGCATGTATGGATTGGCGGCCAAACGGCTGAACAACATGATACCGAGCAAGTTACGACCCAGGATAATAAGCTTATCATTCCGATCGTCATCGGACTTATCGTCATATTGCTGCTAGCCTACTTAAGGTCGATTACAGCAACAGCTTACCTAGTGGTAACCGTATTGTTGTCTTATGCAGCAGCGCTTGGTCTCGGCTGGATCATTCTTCATTATGTGATGGGCGTCGATGCGATACAGGGCTCAATTCCACTTTATTCGTTCGTGTTCTTAATTGCCCTGGGTGAGGACTATAACATCTTTATGATCTCAAGCATCTGGCAGAAGCGCAAACAGATGCCACTGCGCCAAGCGATCAAAGAAGGTGTAGCGGAGACAGGCGGCGTCATTACATCCGCAGGTCTAATCCTTGCCGCGACATTCGCGGTTCTGGCAACGCTGCCGATTCAAGTGCTTGTCCAATTCGGGTTAATTACCGCAATCGGCGTTCTGATGGATACGTTTATCGTTCGTCCATTCCTCGTGCCCGCCATTACCGCAATTCTTGGCAAATATGCGTTCTGGCCAGGCAAAGCAGAAGTTGTTCAGACACATGAGAAGCAGCTTAACCAATAGAGAACATACTTTATTACATGTTTATGATCGGAAATCATGATAGAAAATGAATCACAAAGAGGCTGTTGCAACAATGGATATCTCACATCCATCGGTGTAACAGCCTTTTTTGCTGCATCTATGCAACATTTATTCCCAATTATTCGTCATATTGAGAAATCACAACAACGAACAGGGGGGATTTTCCTTGAAACCAAAATGGTCAAGGTTGGTTGGCGCACTTTTGGCATGGATCATTATTATGTCTGGATCAGTCCTTATCCCAAAGCAAGCATATGCATGCAGCTGCATGCAACCAGTTACGGTCGAGGAGGAAAAGGAGAGAAGCGATGCCATATTTGACGGAACGGTCATATCGAGTAACAAGCCCAAATCGTCAAAAATATTTTCCAGTGCTGACTCTATTACTTGGACGTTCGAAGCACATGAAGTTTGGAAGGGAGAAGTTACGCCTATCATTAATGTGGCTTCAGCGCTCAGTAGTACGAGCTGCGGTTACGAATTCCAAGAAGGTAAACGTTATCTCGTCTACGCACATATGGTGGATGGTTCGCTGGAGGCCAGCTTCTGCAGCCGAACCGCGCTCCAAACCTCAGCGACCACTGATATTAACGAGTTTGGTAAGGGGGCGATACCTGATCCCGTCATCATTTCGGTAGAAGATGACATAGGAAAACCATTTGAAACGGCTGCAGCTGACAATACGAAGGCTACAACTGGAGCTGAAGTTGAAACCACGACAGGAAATCCATCATCCCATATTTGGCTCAAAGTTTCCGGTATCACCGTTCTAATCGCGGCAGCCGTTATGCTTCGGTTCTGGATCAAACGGAATCGGCTAAGAAAGTAGGTAGCTGCTGCTTAAATCAGGAACATGGCTACAATCGTTGTCACAGCTAGACCCAATAATACGGGCTTGAGATTGCGGCGTGCCAGCTCAAACGGGCTGACGCCGCAAATGGCTGCGGCCGGAATAAGCGCCCACGGGATAATGGTTCCGCCGCCGACCCAGATTGCGGCAACTTGACCGAGCGCAGTCAGTGTGTCAATTCCTGTGCCGATCGCATGACCGAATAGCTGAGCGATGGAGCCAGCGAGTGAAATACCAGAGAAACCGGATCCGTCGAGACCCGTTATCGCACCTACAACCGTTAAAGTAATCGCCCCGACAACGCCGTTAACCGGCACCTCACCTGCAAGCGCTACGCCAAGGTCGTTGACGATACCCGCAGATGCTTCAGGCAGCTTCTCGCCGAACATCGCAAAGAATCCTGCGTCCCCAAGATAGAAGAAAGCCGCAATCGGAATGACAGGTCCGAATACCCGGAAGCCGAACAAAAATCCTTCGATTAAATAACCCGTTGTTTTCTCGAGTCCTTTGCCTCTATGCGCCATCATCGTGATGACGAGCATAATGAGAATCGACGTGCCGCCGATCAACGCCGTCGCATCTCCGCCTTGCAGGTCGAGGATAAACATAGCCGCAACATTGGCCGCATATAGAAGCGGGATGATAATCGCCATGGTTCGTTTCGTAACCGGTGACAACAACTCGCCATCGTCACCCTCTGATCCAGAGCTGCCTACGACGGTAGGCTCTACGGTTGCGATTAGTCCGTCATTCCATCTGCCGAGACGTTGGTCTCTTCTCATCATACAGAAGGCGGTAACGGTTGTGACGACACCCATTACGATGACAAGCGGAATGCTCGCCGCCATCACATCGGAGACCGGAATGCCAGCGGCATCGGCTGTAATATTAGGTGCGCCTTGTATAATATAATCGCCTGACAATGCGATGCCATGGCCGAACAAGTTCATAGCTACGGCAACTCCGAGCGCTGGCAAACCAACGCGCATAGCCACTGGAAGCAGAACCGCGCCAATCAGCGCAACGGCCGGTGATGGCCAGAAAAATAACGAAACGGTGAACATGATGATACCGATACCCCAGAAAGCAAGTGTTGGCGTTTTCATGAAGCGTGTAAACGGCGAGATCATAATTTCGTTAATGCCGGTTCGAATTAAAATCCGACTAAGCGCAACAATAACGGAAATAATGAGAATCGTTCCGATCAATTCTTTAATGGCATAAATAAAGCTGTTAAATATTCCGCTAACAGAACCTTCGATCGATACAGTTGCTAATATACCGATACCGAGTATGCCCGCGATACAAATTAACGTTGTGTCCTTGCGCATCAGCATAAAGCCGATGATTGCCACAACGAAGCACAAATAGACCCAGTGCAGTGCGGTCAGTTCCATAACCATACTACTTCATCCCCCCGGCGATTGACGGCAATCTAGATCCATGCCGTATTGTACTGTATGCAGGATGTCGGATAGGCGTTAATCCCTGTTATCGACAGATTTCAATGAGCAGTATGCGGTTGCGCTTCTGCAGGGAGCTATGCTATTCTACATAGCAGACAGACAAGGTCGATTAGAAGGGATTGGGAAACAACATGCTGCCAATCGGCATTATTGATGCTTCAATGACGTATACCAAGGAAGACGGATACGTGGGTAAAGTGCAGTTCCGAGTTGAAGGACACGACAATGAATATGAGATTGCTTTGCATAGCAAGCGAGGTTCGGACTGGGGATACGGCTTATTTTTCCTCAATAAGTCCGGCAAAGAAGAACAGCTGTTAGCGCTGGAAGACCAGCTGGAAGAAGATGACGAGTTGTTCGAACAACTGATCCATGCTGCACAGGAAAAGCTTGAGACGCCCTAAAGGGGAATTAGCTCTAGCAGTAATATAAAAAAGCCTCGGAGGAAACGGAATTTCGCCGTTTGAACTCGGAGGCTTTTACTCAGTGGAGCGTATCAAGAGGATCCAACCTTACATATGACGTTCGACTGAAGAGGATTTCTGGGAGCGGGACTTCTGGAATCGATAAACGATATACCCGGCAACGACTGCAACCAGGACACCGATGATCCAAATGCCATACTGGTAGATGAGTTCTGCAATACGTTCGACTTGATCACCTACAAGACTGCCGATGACGAAATAGATGAGTGTCCAGATAAATGCTGACGGGTAAGCGAACATCGCGAATCGTCCGTATTTCATCTTGTTCATTCCCATGACGTATGGGGTCACATGACGCAGGAATGGGAGACATAAGCTGATACTAATGGCATATCCGCCGAATTTATGACTGAGTTCTTCCGATTTATCGATAAACGTGCCGATATTTTTTCGCTTGCGAAACCAATCGGCAAGCTTGGTTCCGGCAAACCGACCGACACTATATCCAAAGGTCATTGCGGAGCAAATACCAAGGCATGTCATGATAAATGCAGGAACCGGAGATAATACACCAGAAGAAGCTAACGCACCGCCCGTCATGACTACAGCTTCGTTAGGGATCGGAAGGCCGATAATCCCCAGGCAAAGCACAAGAAACAAGGCAATATAACCTAATTGTTCGATAATAGATAATAGTAGTTCGTATCCCATTGGCATGATCCCGCTTTCTGTTCGTAAGCAATATCCGATTGTTAGTGATCTCTATAAAATATCATATTCCGGTCGCAATGAGAACCTGCAAACATTCCCGGTATGATGCCAACTCCTGATTTAACCATTTCGTAACTATTTTCGGCTTGCTATGGGCTAAGATAAGAGCAGAGAATTGGGAGTCCGAGGAGAGAGATCGCTTTGATCATGTTCGAGCAAAAGGTGGAAGAACTTAAACGAGTGGAAGCAATGGTTTATACAAATTGTTTGACCTTGACAGACAATGAAGCAGCTGCATATACGACCGCTGAACGTGCGTTGCTGTCCTTATTCCAAGATAACGAATATTGGTTGCTAAGCGAAGGTATGAAGAGACAACATATCTTGAAGGTTTGTTCCTTCTTCTGTATGCAGCATGCACAAGTAAGCAATCATTGTATCCATTCTGTTGTATGAAACGTTGTATACTAAGTGAAATCCGAACAATAATCAGGAGTAATGATATGTTACGATTAGACATAAAGCCATTGCTGAAAGATTGGCGAATTGAATCCGTCATCATTTATCAAGGAGATACATGTGTAGCAGAGTGGTACGAGCGGGGGGAAGACGCCGTCAGACCGCTCTATTCGTGTACCAAAAGTGTGTTGTCGGCATTAATCGGTATTGCCATCGACAGAGGCGACCTATCTGGTGCTGACTCGAGATTAGGCTCATATTTGAAGTCACATATTGAGAGCGGGTCAGAGCCGTGGTTGGATGTAACGATTAAACAACTGTTAACCATGACGCCGGGATTCCATTGGCCGGATTTCGATAAACCTTATAAAGAGCTTCGTAGTGCGCAAGATCCAGTAACATTCGCTTTGTCTCAGCCAATCGTTCATGTACCTGGACAGTCCTTCACTTATAATTCAGGTGGTTCGCATTTATTATCGGCCATCTTATCGCATGCAACGGGAATGTCGGCCATGCAATATGCCAGAAAATACTTGTTCGAGCCGCTCGGGTTCCAAGCCGCCAAATGGACCGAACGGAATGGGATTAGCGAAGGAGGAACAGGACTGGCTCTGACTGGGACCGATCTCGCTCGCTTTGGACTCTTATATTTGAGGAGAGGGCGATGGGGTCCCTCGAACATTCTGTCCAGCTCGTGGATCGATGAGTCTACTGCACTACATCATCGTGCTTTGCTTCAGTATGAGCCACACATCTATGGAGGCTACGGCTACCATTGGTGGTGCTCACCGGAAGAACATAATGGAGCGATGAATGTTTATTTTGCCTTCGGTCATGGCGGTCAATATTTGATGATACTCCCAGATATCGATGCTGTTATTGTTGTACGGAAGCGCATTACCAAAAGAAATGACGCGATCTATTCGCGTAGACTAATATTTGAACATATAGTTCCATGGCTAAGGGGAGTTACAGTATCGTAATGCAATGTTCGACGAACATCGCGCATCTCGACAGAACCACAATTCTCAATCTGCTTTGTTCGTCATGAATCCACACGATCATTAGGCAAAATTTACTATAAATAGCAAAACGAGAAGATTAGGGCTTTCTTGGTAGACGCAATAGATGTATAATCATGGAAGCTGACAAACGAAATGAACCCAACCTGAAGTGAATGCGCATACCTTGGGCTGGGTTGTTTTCATTAGGAATGGAGATCAATTGCCATGAACGTACACTCTATCAATCATTTATGTTTTTCTGTCTCCGATCTTGACCGATCCATCACATTCTATCAGCATGTATTCGACGCAAAGTTAAAAGTTAAAGGAAGAAATCGAGCTTATTTTGACCTCAATGGATTATGGATATCGTTAAATCAAGAGGATATAGACCGGAGCTCTAGCGCTCGCACATATACGCATATTGCGTTCACGATTTCAGAAGAAGAGTATGAAAGTGAAGTCAGAAGACTTGAGGGGCTCGAAGTGGACCTTTTCACAGGTCGACCCAGAGACGATCGCGATAAAAAATCGATCTACTTCCTCGATCCGGATGGACATATGTTCGAATTGCATACCGGCACCTTACATGATCGACTTACCTTCTACAAAACGGATATGAACCATATGGAGTTTTTCGATGAAGCCGAATAAAAGGGCAGAAATACTTGTGCAGTCTGAGATGGACTATATGACGGATCGTATGACGGCGATGATGGAACAAGCGGACAATCCCATGGGAGTCGAGCTCTATCGCAATGGTGACGCTATCGCTTATTATAGCCGTGAGATGCCTTGGCCGTTGTTTAATCATGTTAAAGGAAATGTATTGCCGGATGAGGTCGAGACATTGATCTCCTACTACGAACAACGGGGGCGACATGCAGAGTTTCATGTTGCACCAGGAGTGACTGATCCCCGTACACTGAAGGTGCTTGCGGAGCGGGGATTTTATCAATCCAGCTTCCATGTGTGCATGCACGGAGACATGGATGAGCTTGAGGCGCTTCATGTACAGAATAAACAGGATGATTCCCTTACAACAAGATTGTTAGAAGCGGATGAATTTACAACGTATGCAGAAATCCACTGTTTAGGCACAGGACTGCCGTTGTCTGGTGTGTCTCATGTCGCGGAGAATAACAAGCTGCTCTACAAACGAGGTAGCTGGCGATATTGGCTCAGCCATCTAGAAGGTAATCCGGCTGCGGTCGGTGTCATGTTTGTGAAAGACGGGATTGCATCGTGTACATTTGCTGCGACACTACCCGAGATGCGCAATCGCGGTCTCCATACCACGTTGTTGCATGCACGGATCGCTCAAGCAAAAGCTTTGGGTTGCAGCATGATCGTCGCACAGTGTGCATATGGTTCAACCAGCCATCGTAATATGGAGAGTGTCGGATTACAGATCGGGATGACTCGGGCGACTTGGACGAAGTTATAACTCGAAAGTTAAAATAATGCCGATTGTTTACATAACGATAATTATGGAACCTATTCAGTGCGGCGACTAAGGATATCTGCAAGTATATACATCATGAATGAACAGAATGCGTTGCGGAATAAACATGGTCTGTGTCACAATAGATACAGAGAAGCGAGTCCTTATCCTACAAATGAAATTAAATACAGAATCGAGGGTTAGCGTTGAAATTCAGACCATGTATCGATCTTCACGACGGCAAGGTGAAACAAATCGTTGGTGAAACGTTAAATGAAGGCGTTATTGTTGAAAACTTTGTTTCTACCCATGATTCTGCCCATTACGCAGACCTCTTCAAGCGTGACGGATTAACAGGTGGACATGTAATCATGTTAGGGCCGGGGAACGAAGAAGCTGCACGAACAGCACTTGGCAAATACCCAGGTGGTATGCAGGTTGGCGGAGGCATTAACGCGGATAACGCAACACAATATCTTGAACATGGAGCATCACATGTCATCGTCACGTCTTATATTTTCCGGGACGGTCGACTGGATGAACAAAATCTATCCCGCATCGTTGAGGCTGTGGGCAAAGATAAGCTTGTTATTGATCTCAGCTGCAAACAGAAGGATGGCAAATGGTTTGTCGTCACGAATCAATGGAAGCAATTCAGCGACTTCGAAGTCAATCTGGACAATATTCGCTTCCTGGAGCAATACTGCGACGAGTTTCTAGTGCATGCGGTCGACGTCGAAGGCAAACAAAGCGGCATTCAGCAAAGTCTGGTGACGGATCTTGCTAAGTGGGTATCGATACCCACTACGTATGCCGGTGGCGCCAGGTCTATTGCAGATATGGAGTTGTTCCAAGAATTATCTGGCGGTAAGCTTGATCTGACAATCGGCAGCGCGCTCGATATATTTGGAGGAAAGCTGTCTTATGATGAGGTCGTCCGTTTCTGCGGTCATACCGTATAGCAGCAAGCATGAAAAGGAAATAAAACGATTGTAGAAGAAACCGATGTTCCTATTTGGAACCCGGTTTCTTCTTGTCTTTGCGCATGACAAAACGTAGATGGTGCTTTATAATTTGTAACGAAAGTGAATTCTGGAGATATCATAGGGGGAGCTTACTCCATGTTGCATCTTGCTAAAGAAGTAGCAATTGCCGCGGCATACGAAGCAGGCACATTGATTAAACGAAGATTTGGTTCGCATGTAGGAATCGAAGAAAAAGATGAGCATGGCGATGTTGTTACCGAGGTTGATCATGCGGCGGAACAAATCATTTTGACCAAAATAAAGTCCATATTCCCTGAACATCGGATATACTCGGAGGAAGCCGGAGATAATGGTACAACAAGCGAATGGATGTGGCTAGTTGATCCGCTTGACGGTACTAATAACTTTGCTGTTGCAATGCCACTTTTTGCTGTTTCTATTACACTTATGTACGAATCACGACCTGTCGTTGCCGTGATCTTTGAACCTATGACTGATCGTTTGTATACAGCTGTTGCTGGAGAAGGGGCATGGTGTAATGGCCAGCTCATTCATACTATTCATGAAAATCCTGTGACGAAACCCAAAGTTGGTTGGATTCAAGGCCATCAGGTACAGAATGCTCCGAAAGCCGTGAAACTGCGCCATTATATCGATGTGACGGTTAGACGGATGATGCGGTTATGGGCACCTACTTTGCAATGGACGATGCTTGCTAGAGGGGATCTGGATGCTATTATCGTCTATGATTCGGAAGGTGAGGATCTGTATTCCGGTATATTGATTGCACAAGAGTCGGGCTATGTTGTGATGGATTATGAAGGTCAAATGATTAGTGACATTAATAATAATCGAT
Organism: Paenibacillus sp. strain BS8-2; assembly: GCF_054483835.1. Lineage (NCBI taxonomy): Bacteria > Bacillati > Bacillota > Bacilli > Caryophanales > Paenibacillaceae > Paenibacillus > Paenibacillus sp. strain BS8-2. The sequence goes on along the minus strand of NZ_CM137010.1, from coordinate 4,697,674 downwards.
ATTTAATCGCTTGTTTACCTGTTCATGCAGCCTATTTTCGTGAGATGGTTGAGTCCGGTATAACGCTAGAGGAAGCGGGAGTGGAATAACATACATATGGAATTGATCAAAGAGATCTATGAGCTAGAGCTTGGAATCAGCGAGCAGCATGCAGCATCTATCCGCCATGGCGGTCAATTCTGGTTTAGCCGAATGGCGGTAGGCATACTATATAATGAAGCGTACGAGATTTTGCTCATCCAGATGGACGATGGCCAAATCACACTTCCAATCTGTCCGATACAGTCTCAACAAAATATTGGCCAAGCTTTGGTTCAGGCATGTATATCTGCGGCTTCAACAGAGGAAGAGGCACAAAGCTTTGAATCCATGAAGATAAGTGAACATCAAGATTTAGGTCTCGTTATTGAATATTTGGACAAAGCCGAGTCCATGAGATTCGCATACGGTTACACGGCTCGTGCTTACATAAAGAAGTCACGAATGAATGAGGACCAAGCTGGGACGTTAAGCGGTCTTGTATGGATGACACCACAAGAGGCCTACGCCAAGATCAATCGTTATGAACCGACCAACTATGAAGAAAAATTCGATCGGGCTAGAAACTTGGCCTTTATCCAGCACTTGCTTCAGCTTAGATAGGAGGAATGCAGATTGACCTCAGCGTTACTTGGCAGCTTTATATCCGCGATGGCTACCGTGCTAGGTGCTGTCCCGCTATTATTTGTCAAATCATTATCCGAACGATGGAAGGATATTCTCGTCGCCTTTACTGCAGGGATTATGGTTTCTGCATCAATGTTCGGTCTATTGCCACAAGCTCTAAAGGAATCCGGACTGTTCCCGTTAACGATAGGGCTGATCCTTGGTGTTGTTGTATTGGACTGGATCGAGAAATCAATCCCGCATATTGATGTCGAGCAGAAAAAATATGTGAGCTCCTTTGATTCCAAATCATTGCTGGTTATGTTCGCATTATTCATCCACAACATCCCCGAAGGTCTCAGCACGGGATTCAGTTATGCGAGTGCCAATGAAGGATTAGGTCCTATGGTCGCGATAGCGATCGGTGCGCAGAACATGCCTGAAGGACTAGTGCTTGCTGTTTTTCTGACGCGTTCGAATGTCAGTAAGATGAAGCTCATGTTAATCGTAACAATAACCGGACTCATGGAGGTCGTTTCGGCGATTGCTGGTTATTTTGCAGCCAGTTACATCAATGCTTTGATTGGATATGGACTTGCATTCGCATCCGGCGCTATGTTGTTTATCGTTTATAAGGAACTCATACCTGAATCGCATGGCCACGGATACGAAAGATCCGCCACTTATTCCTTTATGTTGGGACTTCTACTGATGATCTATATTGGACATTTCTTTGGATAAATCGAGAGATATACCGATAATGTAACCCAGTGCCGAGATGGTGCTGGGTTTTTGATTGAATACAGGATAGGATCCTTGCAGTTTTCGTTAAAACGTATTCATTACGGATAACAGAGATGGGCTTTAATTATAAGAGATTGAAGGCATTTGATTACGGAATAATTATTATGTTAACAAATTATTACATTGGAATTCAGTCCGCAAATTGATTCTGTTCAGGAAATATCTGTTCAACTGAAATCTAAAGCGTATCATATGAAACTGAACATGAAGTATCAGGCGGATGAAAATATCGAAACATTAATACGAAGACAACTAAAAGAAAAAAGCAATAAATATAACGAAGATCAGAAGCAATTAAAACATAGCAGAAACATGACGGATATATGAATTAAAGCAAATCCAGATGATGTCTATATCCTTTGCGTTATACTTTTACACAAAACTCGTATTTTGTACATATGTATATAATCCGTCATAAAGCCTTATTCTATAAGCTTCCGTATATAATGTCATACATTATATACGGACTTTTTAAATCTGCAGTTTATAAGTTAGTTCGTTCTTTTTGTTTGTATCACATTTTTCCGGCACCGGCCCGTTAACGCAACGACGGCAGCCGATCTTTCTATTAGGCTGCCGTCGTGTCTTGTGGAGCTATTGTCTCCAGTTAGCGTAATTATCAATTATAGAAACATTCCCATTTCCTTCGTTGCTGTAAAGCCTATTGATTCATATATTGGTCTTGCTTGATCACTTGCTACAAGTCTAAATAATCGAATATTTCTTTCAGTAAACCAGTCTAATGTTGCATTAGTTAATGTTCTGGCTATCCCCTGCCTTCTGAATTCTGGCTCTACATATACATCAGCAATAAATCCATAAGAACGAAGTTTAAGATAACGATAAGGTGCATCATCTTTAATAAAAGCTCCAGCACATGCAATAATTCGACCATTATTTTCAACTACAAAATGTTGTGCCGTCTTTGCCAAATATAACTCTCTGTAGTCTTCCTCAACAATTGTATGGAAATCAGGGAGTAATCTTTGAGCCATCCCTGTTTCTTCAAACATCTTATATTTCAAATTAACAATGCTGGGAATATCATCAAAGATAGAAGATCTAAACATTTCCCCCACTCCTTTTTTGATAATAATTTTCAAAGTAATTCCACAATAATATCAAACAATCCTGCCAGTTACTTCAACGAATAACGGCAACCGATCTTGTGGCCGGCTGCCGTCATGTCATGGTGCTATCGTCTCCCGTTAGGTTAATGGCTCAATTGAACTGAATGCAAACATTATTTCAGCTTCACAAATCAATTCATTATCAACCGTTGCTATGCCATTTCCTTTGACTATCTGCCCTTTAACTCGAGTCACCTCAAATTCAAGATGAAGTTGGTGTCCCGGCTTTACTTGTTTTTTGAAGCGACAATTATCAATACCGGTTAATAATCCGATCTTGTTAGGATTGCTTAACCCATTAGACATGGCGATTCCACCAACTTGTGCCAGTGCTTCAACAATCAAAACCCCGGGCATAACTGAATAATCGGGAAAATGACCAGTGAAGTATGGTTCATTGACTGTCACATTTTTAATACCAACTGCTTTCTTTCCATCAACAACTTCTATGATTTTATCGAACAGAAGAAAGGGGTACCTATGGGGGATAATCTCTTTAATTTTATTTATATCAAACATGATTTGCCTCCTCTGATATTGGCATCATATTACCCATTATACTGCTAACTGGTAATATCGACCATATTAATGCAGCCTGTTACAGCAAAGGCAGCCGATCACGTATCCGGCTGCCGTCATTTCGTGGCGCTATCGTCTCCCGTTAGGTTAATGGCTCAATTGAACTGAATGCAAACATTATTTCAGCTTCACAAATCAATTCATTATCAACCGTTGCTATGCCATTTCCTTTGACTATCTGCCCTTTAACTCGAGTCACCTCAAATTCAAGATGAAGTTGGTGTCCCGGCTTTACTTGTTTTTTGAAGCGACAATTATCAATACCGGTTAATAATCCGATCTTGTTAGGATTGCTTAACCCATTAGACATGGCGATTCCACCAACTTGTGCCAGTGCTTCAACAATCAAAACCCCGGGCATAACTGGATAATCGGGAAAATGACCAGTGAAGTATGGTTCATTGACTGTCACATTTTTAATACCAACTGCTTTCTTTCCATCAACAACTTCTATGATTTTATCGAACAGAAGAAAGGGGTACCTATGGGGGATAATCTCTTTAATTTTATTTATATCAAACATGATTTGCCTCCTCTGATATTGGCATCATATTACCCATTATACTGCTAACTGGTAATATCGACCATATTAATGCAGCCTGTTACAGCAAAGGCAGCCGATCACGTATCCGGCTGCCGTCATTTCGTGGCGCTATTGTTCTCCGTTAGTTGAACGATTCTTCGGTAATAAAAAATCCAACAGGATAGTTCTCTTCGTCTTCTGCAGTTACATCAGGGTACTGACTAAAGACTGATTGAAAATTGTCATGTCTGATTAATGATCAATTAGTTGTTCAATTCTTTCTCTACTTATAATATCAATCAACACCATGTCGCTGGACCAAAAATATGCGCCGTTCAAGCATTCACCGGATTGTATATTCTTTTGCCTCAACGTCTCGATATTTTGGTAAGTAAAAAAACTGGCAGTCCATTTCGAGCGATCTGGCAAGACAACAATAACATCGGAATTGTCATCCTTACAATCCCATGAGCCCTCGGGCCATATTTCAGCTTCTATCCATATATAACGATTCAAAAAGTTCATGGCCAGTCTCCTATCTATGGGGCTACATTTAGCTATCGTTCTCCGTTAGTTCAATAGAAGACCTTAATCTTTTCCCAATGTTTTAGTAGTTCCCAAGAAACAAGACTCGTTCTTGGATACTGTATTTTTGCTTAATTTTCACTGAAGTAGAAGGTGTTTCCTACATCCTGGGCTTTACAGCCAGTTAGAAGGTACACATTAGGGTTCTGTGATTCATCCATTGGTTCTCTCTTTTTGATCCCTCCACAAGTTGTGTTTTGTTTGCCATTTGTTTGTCCGTCAAAAACAGCCATGGATTCATCATAGGTATATGCAATTTGTTCCCCATTAAAGGAAAGCTCGTACAAAATTGGGTCGCCTTCATCAGATGTATATTGGGTAATTCGAATAGCGTCTGCATTTTTTTGCTCAATATTTTTCAAGAAAACTTGCCATCTTTCCAAATTTGATGAGGATTCGCCATTCACATTTACAATATCCCCGTTCTCAGCCGCTTTTTCAGGCAAATACGGTTTTTCAACATTGGGTAGAGTCCTTACCTTTGCATCTGTTGAAGAGACATCGTTCTTTGTTGTATCCGAATGATTTTCATTGTTTTGAGACGAACAACTTGTAATTAGTACAGCCATTCCGAGAACCATAAAAATTTTAAATAGTTTGATAACAATCACCTCATTCATCTAAACGCTTCCGTAGTAAAAATGTTGCATATGAAGGGATTATTGGAACTATTCTGCCCTTTAGTTTAACAAGCGACGGATTTCTAAATGGAGATCCGCCGCCAATACAAATTAAAAGTATCGTCGATAAAGCTCTCCCCGACGTTCGCCGCGGAGTTGTGCGTAGATTTGAGTGGTCGATGCTTTCTCATGACCGAGCATACCTTGGATAAAATCTAATGGGGCACCATTATCAAGGAGTTGGCATGCATAAGTATGTCGAAAGCGATGCGGGTATACGTTCGCTTCAATTTCTCCACGATCTGCAAGCCGTTTTAAGGCCCATCTAATCGTAGGTATCGCCATTCTCTTTGTAGGATGCGTATCGGTAACAAATAAGGCTTTGCAGGAGTCCTCACGGCTTGCCAGGTACTTCTTTAACCATACCTTGCACTCGGTCGTGAAGTAAACTTCTCGCTGCTTTGATCCCTTGCCATTAACGATTGCTGAGCAGTTCTCCCAGTTGAGATCCTCGATATTGATCTTCTCCACTTCCCCAACCCGGCAGCCAGTGCTGTAGAGAAACTCAAGCAACGCTCTTTCCCTGAATGACTGACAAGAGATCTTTAAGTGTATAACGTCTTCCTCAATCAAAAACTTAGGAATGCGTTTATCTAATTTGGGTTCTCTTAATTTAAGAGAAGGATTTGAGGTCACATACGTCTCTTCATAAGCATAACGGAAAAGAGAACGAACAAACCGAATTCGATGACCTAGGCTGCTTGGCTTCAAACGATCAGCCTGTTTTGCCAAGTACTCTTTCAGCATAGTTAAAGTTACTTCTGTGATATCAAGATTACCTAGCTCTTGCATTAACATTTTGTGCTGAAGGGCGTAGGCTTTTAAGGTTCTCGTACTGAATCCTTGTATGCGCTTGTCAGCTTCATACAACTTCCACAGCTCACTTAATTTCATAACAAAACCTCCCTCTAGAAGCTATTAAATCTAGTTTGCTTCTAAGGAGATGTTTTAATAATCAGCAGGGGCGTGTTAAACTAGCGTCTCCCGTTAGCGTAACGTCCTTCGATTCGAATCATTTACTTATGATGAATGATCTAACCCATATTTAACCTTCATTCGTTGATATAACCTAAAGCCTTGATTCCGATCGATAATTTCTTTCATCACCTTTTCCCATTCCGTTTCAATCCATTCTGGTTTCTTATCTTTAATTGTTGATTCATCAAATTTTTTACTAATATAAATCAAATCAGCTTTAAGGACTTCAAGTTCTTTTACGATATTTGCTCTCGATTCAACATTAAGCTTTATTTTGTTGGACAGGATGTCATCAGACAAATCAGCTCTGATGTACCAAAATAGATCTTCAAAAAAGTTATACATCTGATAAGATGATGCTCCGTAATGATTAAAGTCACGATCAAGCAAAGTAAAGGATTCTTCTGCGGTATTTATTGAAGTTCCCAAATTCCCTAGTGTATATAAGATTGTATCTTTGGTTGCATTCTCATTTAGGCTCTTAATGACATATTCTAAATTTCCAATAGATTGCGTATTTCCGCCAGTGAATCCATGATTCAACTTTAAATATATGCTGTTCTCTAAAGTGCTTTTGTACTTGTTGATTTGCACACGATAAAAGAAAATAACTGAAATAAATACGAATAAAATAATAATCACTAGTGTTAGAGCCGTTCTTTTCGAGACGTTCATTTTTCCCTCCATTTTTTATGTTTTATCTACCAATAATCTATAAGTTAGTCTAATCTCCACATCATGTAATTAGACGAAACTAACCTGATATTGTTGCGCAATCCTGCCAGTTACTTCAACGAACAAAGGCAGCCGATCACGTAGTCGGCTGCCTTCATGTCGCGGTGCTAACGTTCTTCTTTAGCCTAGTCGATAATTGTCATGCTATTCTGTAATATAATCTTCGATGTCTGTTGAGACGGAATAGTATTGTCCACTATTTCCGTAGTACAAGTATCCATCTCCAATATAGAAGAAATCGGCTTTGGGGAATTTTATCAATACGGTTTCATTCGCAACATCTAGTTTTATTCCCTTAGCTTTTTCAGGAGGTTCTATTGCTTTACTTTTGTTTAGGACATTTACCAAGTCGGATATCTCATTTTCATCTGTAATTGTTTTCTCAATCTTTTCGCTCTTTACCAATACTTCATCTTTACTTTCTAAATTTTCTCCGAATGGGCTTTTATTACTACATCCAACAATCAATATTATGGTCATTATTATTGCTACAACGTACATTCCATACTTCAGATCGATCACTCCTTTCTTTCCAAATTGAACCATAATTTATACGTAATTACAAGGCAGTGAGTTGCGCTAAACTGCCCGTTAGCTTAACGCCGGCTGCTATTTGCTTACTTTTTGATCGACTAATATAATCATTGAAATTTCTCGAACTCATTTTTTAACCAAATCTGATTCTGCTGAGCAACATATAGTTCTAGCCGTATCAGATGTTCTACCAGTTCGGCCTTTGTGGACTGCATATAACGCTGTCTTACGCGCTCTAGGTCACGGTTAATCTTGATCTGCTTGAATGAGTCCATTTCGTCCAGAAGCTGCTTTACAGCCCTTTTACGCGGCTTATATGGCTTGGCAGTTCGGTGCCGAACGAAATAGTCATGAAGTTCACTATTTTTACGGATCGTATTAGGGTGAATGCCTTCACCATCCGGATCCAACTCCCTAGTTAGTTCCGATACAGTGCGATAAGAAACGGGATTATTATCTTTTACAAGCTTATCGATGGCATTGATTCCTAACTCTACGGATCTGTTTTTTCGTTGCTCATATCTGACCTGAAGCCAAGATAACTCATTATTTACGGGCGATTCTGATTTCTGGCGCATGTTTTTCATCCCTCTGGTATCTTTCAATTAATTGTATCTCTTTGAGCTCATTTCGAGCGCGGTTCTTAGTTATCTTCATCTTTTGAGCTTCAAGTGGCAATCCAAGTTTTTCAAATCGCTTCTCACTTTCATCTGCCCAATCGTAAAGAGCCGTTATTTCATCTTTAAACTCTGGCCGTGGAACCTTTGCTGCACAACCGATACATGCCATTTTTGTAGGGCAAACCGAATCGATCGTACAGATACCTCCTACTACCTTTGAAAGGGTACCTACTTTCCCACGGTAGTCATCAAATAATTCTTGAAGTTCCTCTGGCCCTCTTAATATCCCCTTCTGAATATCGATTTGAGTAATCCAACTTTCATGGAGACTATTAATTGAATCGGAAATTTGCTGGGATGTGGGAGCTGAGTAGTATGCAGTTACCTCAACATCCTTCTGATGGAGGAGCGATTTGACGATATCCAGCGGAAGCTTTTCGCTTTGAACGGCATGCGTTGCAAATGCATGACGAAATAAGTGGGATTTAACGATTACCTGATTGCCTTCAGCTGTTTGAATGATGATGCCGTGTAGTAAGAACCTTAAAATAGCATTGATAGTGAACACATTGATATGCCTAGACTGATACTGAAAAATATACTTTTTAATGTCCAGAAGATGTTTCCGGCTTTCTACATCGAACTCAACATCAGGAATTCCATCATTACCGTATGACTCTTTTAGCATCTTAACAATTTCAGTCATAAACTTAAAAACATCTTCAGGCATGTAGTAATTCTCAGCCTCTTCTCGTCCCTTGGGAGTGAGACGGAAGATGTAATTTTTCCTGGGTGGTGAGGCACTTTTATCGACCGTTATTATACAGCACTCTTTGTCATAGCTGATTTGTAGCAATTCATTTATTCTGGCTCCTGAAGACGTAATAATGTCCAAAGCAAAGCGAGCAAACATACAAGCTACATAAATCGGTTCAATGTTGATGAATACCTTATTTGTGGTTCGCTGCTTCTTTGTAAGATACAAACCCTGGATTAATAAGCCAGGGTTGCGCGGGAGAAACGGGGCTGTAGTCTTACCATCCTCATTCACATCATACCCCCAGTGGTTAAGGTATTCCATTACTTTGGCCCGATGTTCCTCACTTGTATATTGGGTATCCCATTGACCTAATAATCTTAGTCGCAGGAGGTCTAAAAACCAGGGGCCTTCCCCGGCAGAGCCGTCATCGAGTTTTTCGGCCTTAATGTACTCCAGGAAGTAATCCTTATCATTCGGCTCACGATATTGGTTTTTTCCTTCAATCTCGTGTTCATAGCTCGAGATATCCCAGAGTGTGAAGAGCCATCTTTCATTTGCGTACTCCGATTCATCATAATAAAAATCAACTGGTAGCGTCAGGTTGTCGTTTTTAACGGATTGTACAGCCTTAAGATAGGCCTCACGCAGCCGGCTAACTTGATTCCACCTCAAATGGCCGATGGCTCTTATTTCAGGCAGTAGAGGTGTCACGGCAGATGTATCTTCTTTTCTCTTATTCTTTGCGTTGGTAATTGCCTTGGTTCGAACACTAAAATCACGATTATCGAACGGTAAAACCGGCAATTGATATTGAGCAAGGTTCTGCTGAATTTCATCCGTGAACTGTGTTCCAATCCACTTCTTAAGATTAAACATAAATGTATTGTACAGCGTGAGAATACTCTGACGTTGTCTATCCGAGTGTTCCTGAAGAATCTGGCCAGTTACATACATTTCGACGTGAGAGGGCAATAAGTCCTCGACTTTGCTTAACTTAAAGTGATTGAATAGGTCACGGAACCGTGCATTTAAAACCGAAGTTATGTTCATGATTGAGGATGGAGTCAATCCTCGATCCGTTAAGCATAACAACGCCAGGCCAAAATGATCTGCCCATGGATTTCCTAGACATTGCTTTGCAAAATATTTGAGATTCTTCTCCTCGACCTGTTCCCAATAAAAATTACCGTTAGGATCGGTTAAAAACAGGATTCTGTCAGGGAGCTTACCGAATAAAAGCTTAGCCCATGCTTTATCTTGAAATTCGACTGGTAGTTCCATGCTGCTGTTCACTAATCATTCATTCCTTCATAAAAGTCAGTTAACCATTCAGAGTCATCAGAGGTAATACTCTCCACTAACTCGGCCGGATCTTTATTTAGTTGTTCAGGCGTTGAACCATTCTTAATTGATTTAAGATACGCTTTTTCACGTTTCAAGTAATTTTCTTGCATTTGTTCATGTAAGTCGCGGAACTTCTGCTCGTCATAATAATGCTCATACACGGTCAAGGTTTCAGGATCACGCCACTTCATATACTCTATTAATTGTTTCTTTTTCCTCTCAATGTCAGCACCTGAACTCGCGTTTTCATAAATCCCACGCAGTATTGAGGTTACAAACCAATGACGGGCTTTATGAGGATTTATCTTAATTCCAGCACTCATAGTAAGCCGAGTCCAATTCGAGTAGAATGCTGAATATGTGTAAGCCGTGCCTCGTGTGGATAAAAATAAAGGCGCTGAATCAGGTAAGTCTTGAAATTTGACTTGGGTGGGTGCGGATTGTCTCCTCTCTGTATTGACGTATCGTATAAGCAGTTTCAATGTCTCAGGAGAGATTCGAATGAACTTTATTCTTTTCTTGAAGCTCCCCTTATTTATCGCAGCTAACTCATGAATATCTGAACGCTTGCGATAGTCACCAACTGTTAATTCTAATATTTCTGATATTCTTGCGCCTGTCTCAAACATGAATCGAGAAATGACCTCATCCCGAAGACGCCAGTTATCAATGGCCCCAGCGTGATAAATGCGATATGGTAAATCCCAGTCTCCTATAATTTCTGGAACCCATTCTTCGTTAATGATCTTGAAATAAGAATCAGTTCGCCCACGAAACGAAAGAGGCTCTTCAGTACCGGCAGCTTGTGGCATCCTAGGTCTATTCTGGCGTGCTCCAGGTAGTTCACCATAGTTATCTTCCCACTCTAAATCCACCAAAGGATTTTCATAAGGATACATTTTCATACGTAACATGCTCCTGTAAAAGCCCTTGATCGCAGCTAAGAACAACTGGACTGTTTTTGAACTTTTACTCGTCATGTAAATACCTTCATGATTTTCCCTGCCGCGAACTTTGCAATGCATCTCCTGTATTAAATATTGTCTTACAGCTTCCTTAACGCCTTTGGGTTCACCATTCCATTGAACGATGGCCCCCTTATAGCTACTTTTCTTTTCAATCCAATAGAAGAACGGCTTAAGGGTGTTTAAATATGCTAAAACTGAACTCTCATTTATTCGCTTTATCTGATCGTGATAATACTCGGTCAACGGAATAAAGGGCTCCTTCTTAGAATCGTAAACAATCAGCCTGTATTTACTGGTCACTCCTTTGGGACAAAATACATGAAAATAGGATCCCACTTGTCCTCACCGCCACAATCATTTTTGCCACAAAAAAAAGGACCTCCCACATTCTCTTTTGTGGATGTCCATATATAATGTGTAACACTATATGAAAATACAGTAGATTCATAGCTTTGTCAACAAAACTTACATTTTAATATTACGTAGTATTTTGTACATATGTTTATACGAGAAGCATTCCGCGCCCTGTAATGGTCATTCCATAATAACCGGGCATTTTTTGTAACAATTGCCCTCTCTTGTTACATCGCCTAAGGAGGTTCTATTTTCATGGAGCAACGTGATATTTTACGCAATGAGTTACAAGCCTTTATCACGGTGTACAAACTGTTTGTCAAACGGCTGCGGGGTCGCTGTGCTCACATTTACGCCGGACATTTACGACCGTCTGTTTCAATGCTATGAGGTTGGCAGACCGACAGATCCAAGAGCGCGACAAGATCTGGATACCCATAACGAGCGTAAAACTCGCGATGCTCTCCCAAGTCAACATGACTAGGCCAACGTCCCTTTTTCGCAGCGTACAAAATTCGGGCTAGCCCATCTTGTACGCCAATTGCTACGAAGAAAGCTGTTTCGTAATGTTCTTTGTCGCATGCGGTTAGCAGCTTGTTCATCATTCCTCTTTCCTCTTCGTAATACCCCTTCATTCGTCCGCTGAAAGAGCGAATTTCTTCTCGTCTCTCTTGTCGCCCCGATATAAGGCGAAGCGTATCACCAGTTAGTTTCTCACACGCTTTCAGCACGATCCCATCCGATTAGCCAGAAATCAAAACTTATTCCGTCGATTATAAACTGGCACTCCACTTCTCTTCCTCTGGCTGTGGCCGGAATGAAAAAGAATTCCAAATCCGATCGTTCAGTCGCTCGACCCTGTAAATATGATCCGTAGTATCCGTCACTAGCAACATCTTGAGGGAAATGGGTCTTAATAAGTTTCACAATAATGTCAGCTACAGCAAAAAACTTCAACCATCAGATAAACTCCTTGTTGTTCTATATGATTATATCAAATACAGTCCCAAATTTTGAGAAACAATAATTATAACTATTCTGATCATTAACACAAAAAACTGCCGATCGTTCGCCGGCAGTCTCCCGTTAATTAAACCTGAATTACGAAAGTGCTCTCTCATAAAAATATAAAAAAGTGCCCCGACCTTTGGTAGAATGGTGTTTGCGAAGACAACATCACCCAAAGAGAGGAGCACCCATAAGGGAGAGCACTGAAAAAGTCGTTGTTTTGTTGCCTCGAGCAACAAAACAACGACTTTTTGGCATTTATGGTTTAATGGGATCGGGGATGTGTCCCTTAAAGGGCCACTTTGGGCTCCGCCAACTTCACCATTCGTTTCGCATTTACGGCAATTGCCGTTAATACAGCTTGTATTCGCATGCCAAGAAGACCTCGGCTATACTGTGAAATCGCCAGGCCATGATGGTTTTTTAATTCATGGTTCTTCTGTTCAATTTTGTACCTCATCCGGTAGCGTAGCTTAAAGGCTTCGGACTCGTGATACTCGACTGCTTTCCGTTTGAACTCAGGTACAATAGGAACGGAGTACGTTTTTGAGCTAGACCCTGGTTTGTAGCAGCCTTCTTGAAGTGGACAACCCTTGCATTTCTCTACATCAAAGAAGAAAGTAAGCCGCTGGCATTCGTTTCCGTTTTTACGACCCATCTTTGCTTTACGATTACTGTGATGCCCTGCTGGACATTCCACTGATTCACTGTCTTTGTGGTAAACAAACTTCTCTCTTTGCTCGTCCTGATGCCCATATAGCATCATTTCATTTAACTTAATGGTAGGGGTTATTTCGTCCTTCGCGAGAAGTTTGAGGTTTGTAAAACTACCGTAGGCTCTATCGGCTAGCACTTCTTTTACAACAAGCCCTGTTTCGGTGGTATGCTTCAACAGATCAGGGAATGCTTTAGGATCACTTGCATTTCCGGGCTCGACTTTCATGGCCGTAATAATTCCGTCCTCTGTCATCGCGATGCTTTCTTTGTAACCAAAAAATGAAGTTGTGGCGCTTTTCCAGCCAAATCGAGCGTCGGGATCAATCGCCGACTGTACGCCTTTCCAAGCTAATAACCGCTCGTCGGTCACAATTTTCTTCGTTTCCTCTAAACGCGACATCAAGGAACCCTCAGCATCAGGAAGGAGTTGCTCTACGGTCTCACCTAGATGCGCTAGGTAAACAAGCGCCTGTTTTTCTTTCTCCCTCGTTTCCCCTTCAAATTCAGGCATTTTTGGCAACTGCTTCAGTAGGTTCCCATTGTGCTTTTTAACCGCACGTCGCAAACGATTAGCAGCTTGTTTAAGTACTTGAAGAGGCTTGGAGGCTTCATATTTGGAATGGGTATGCGTCGCGTCGACAAGAATAGCCGATGATTTCACAAGTCCCTTTTCTACGCATTGTTTGACGACCTCAGTTAGAAGATTTTCAACCTCACCAGCCCCGATTTTATGGACACGAAAGAGAGAAAGCAGCGAAGGGTCCGGCAAAGGATCTTCTGGGTTTAAACCTATAAACCACTTGTACGCCAGATTTACTTTGGTTTCTTCAATAACTCTCTCGTCGGAGAGGTTGTATAATTTTTGAATAAAGATCAACCGAAATAACATCTCGGGATCTTTCGCTCGCCGGCCATAATACAGGTTATATTGCTCTTGGACAAATTCAAGAATAAAAGAAAAATCGATGAGTTGATGAATTCGAATGAGTAAATGATCTTGGGGTATGAGCTTATATAACTCGCTGTGAAAAGACAGCGTTTGTTGTTTGTTAAGTTGTAACATTTTTTTCACCTCAGGATTATTATATCATATTACCGCGGTGAATCGATGAAGTTGTTATGCAAAAAAGAGACTGATGATCGCTCACCAGCCTCCCTTACATATTCTGTAACCGTTTTTCAGTGCTCTCCCATAAGGTGAAGTCTACCACAAAAATCGCGAACTTGAAAACGGAATTTTCTATGAGAAATGCTACAAATTTTGCAGGCAGCTAGGTGATCCTGGCTTTTCTCGAATCCATTGGATTAATCCATGGCTTGCAGACCTTGGGCCTTCCAAAAGCATCCAACGCTTTATTCCCTACCCATCGCGTCCTTCAGTATCTGATAATAGGCTGGTTGCTCGGATGCGAACGTCTCTTTCATTTTAATTCGCTGCAGCAGGATGCTCTTATTCGTCATGCACTTGGCGGCCGCTTGCCTCATCATACGTTATAGAACAAGGAGTTGCTTCGCTTTGGCAAGTCGCAGGAATCCTTCCTACCTAACTTTCGCGTCCTCAACTTCGACATCATTGCTCCAGTGCTGCCCGAACATTCCATTCTCGATTTGGATTCATTTGTAGAAACCGTTTATGGCCATCAACAAGGCACTGCTGTGGCTGTTATTCGTAAATGCAGCGATATGCGGACGATCATCCTCAGCTTGAACTGGACCTTCTCTGGCAGTATGAAGCAATGGTAACCACCGAGGCGTGGGAAGCCATTGATGTATGGCGCTTCTACAACCAGCGTTGCTGTATAGAGCACTACATCAAGGAAGGCAAAAATGGTTTCGCGATTCATCGTATTCCGACACAGTCGTTTGCTGCCAACGAGATTGACCTTCAGCTCAAGCTTTTGGCTTACAATCTGTTCGAGCGCTTCAAACTCCAATGCTGTGATCCCATTCATCGTTCCTATACGATCCAACGGTTTCGTCGGAAATTCATTCTGTGTGCAGGCGTACTGGTTCGAAGCGGCCGCCAGTTGACCTTAAAGTTGGCGGAAGCGTTCCAAAACCGATGGGCCTGGCTGCACATGGAACGTAAAAGTATTTTACTGGAATAACGAATAATCCCATAATGCGTCTAGGAAAATACCGTTGCCTCTTCATGTTGGGAGGGGGAATCTGTGGCTTCATTTCGCCCCTAAGCGTATTATAGTGAATTCGGTCCACCAGAACTGGTTGATATTCCCTGTTCACGCAACAGACACGGCTTAGTTTTATAAGCTTTGGTTATTCAGGTTGAATTATGATCAAAGTTTCTCGAAAAGTGTAACATTATCAGTAGGCGAAAATACTTTTACGATCAGAGCATTGAATAGCGATGGTATACTACGAATTGCAGAATTAATCGTCGAACAAATAGAGATACACATCCTCCAGATTAGGTCTGGCCATATGTTCGCGCCAATGCTCCGGCCAGCTATCGCCAACCATCCGCACACGGAGTCCGTCGCTGTCATTCGAGATATTGCTTACCTTATATTGCTGCTGGGCAGCCGCCAGCTCTTCCTCAGTCATGTATCGCTCAACAACCTTGCCCTGCATGCCCTTTAGAATAACGGCAGGTTCATCCTGTTGAATCAGCTGACCTTCCTTCATCAGAATAATTTCCTTCGCAATATATTCAATATCCGAAACCACATGCGTTGCGATAATCACGATCTTATTCCTCGATATCGTAGAGATATAATTCCTAATTCGAATTCTCTCCTTAGGATCAAGTCCTGCCGTCGGCTCATCCATGATCAATACAGCAGGTTCATTTAACAAAGCCTGAGCGATCAATATGCGCTGCTTCATGCCTCCGGAGTAGGAGCCGATCTTCTTCCTCGCATCCTTCGTTAAATTGACAACCTCCAACAGCTCCCGAATTTTCAATTCCGCTTGCCGATCGGACAAGCCCTTCAAAGCTGCGACATACCACAGAAACCGGAGTCCTGTGAAGTCCTCATACAACCCTTGCTGCTGCGGCACATACCCTAACACATCACGATAAGAGTTACCAAGACTTCCGATCGAACGATCATTATAAGTCACTACACCTCCATCCGGCTTCAGATTGTCCGTCAGAATATTCATTAAGGTAGACTTCCCTGCTCCATTTGGACCAAGAATCCCATATACGCCTGGGCTCAATACCGTATTCAGCGTACGAAGCGCAGGCCGTGTGCCTTTCTTATACGTTTTTGAAATGCCATTCAACGCTAATTTCATTTCACCCTCACCGCCAATGACAAGGTATGATGCGCAAACTTATTCCACGATAAGATCGCAGCCAACACGCCGGAGCATCCTATTCCGAGCAGGACGTATAAGGCCGCGGCATGCTCTGCGAACAATTCATTGAGCAATTGGACTCCATTCAGCGAATACAGACTGATCCCTTCGAGCCCTGTCATCTGTATGAACAGCGGACAGAGAAGCAGTACCGCGCTTAATAGAATGGCAATCGAGTGTTTCTTGGTGAACAAGGCTGCCACTATGACCCATTCCGCAATGACAAGTGCCCCTAGTAGACGAACACTTACCGAGAATAGCAAGAACTCGAGAATATTAAGTTCAATTGTCACATGCTGAAATTGTTCGACGCTTTGAATTGAGGCTTGCCAATCGATCATGCTATAATGAAAGATTAGATTCACGTATTGCGGCAGCAGAACAAATAGAGCAACAATAAGAGCGAACAGGAACACAGCAACATGCTTGCGGCAAAATAAAGACCACCTTCCCTTCACCGTACTATGCAGCAAGCCTGTCAGTCGAAACCGCGGTTCAATGGCGAACAGCAGACTTGTGCCAATCATAATGAACAGAGTCATTATGATACTATTCCAATGTTCTCTGCCCTGATCGTCAAAGAGATACTCCGTATTAATCTCATTCACAAAGCTCCCTTGAATGCCTCTCTCTTGCTCCAATCTCAGCAAATATTGAAATTGATCCTTTACTCTAGCGAATGCTTGCTGCTTCTGTGATTGGAGCTCTAGAGCCGACTTCTGCAACACATATTCATCGATTGTCACTCGCTCTGCGCTGTAATCTTCTTGGAGCTTAGCCGTAGCCGCAGCTACGGCATTAAACAGTTCCTGTTCCTCCCGGATCATAACGGCTTTCTCATCATCCAACGGGCCGGTAAGCTCATCCAGATAACCGTTATAGAATGCATCTTGTTGTTCAAACCTCAACTCATCCGTATGTATGCCATCCAAGCAAATCATTGCAGCAGCAATAAGAATGATATAACCTCTGCCCGATACCGCGAGTTTGAACCATTCATAGCGGAACAGCTTCGCTCGGAAACGAGGTTTGAAGAACCTTGCTCTTACCTGCCCTAACCAGATCATTATTCTAGGTACCGCAACAGACGGATATTGTTTTGTGTAGATGAACATAGTCCCTGCGACTAATAGGATGAACATAAGAGTACTACCGATGAGCGAGAGGTACAACCGTAGTACCGGGTATCCGAAAAAATTAATGTTTCGATACTCACTGAGCCACGATTGAACCTCGAATAATGCCACGAGATTCATATACTTGAACATCCCGAGTGAGGATAAGGAATCAATCGAGTGATAAGCCCATGCGCTTAACCCCAAGAAGCATGCCAATCCGGTTATGGCTAAGCTGATATGACGGAAGAATGTGAATGCGCAAGCGAAAAGCGATGCTAACAATCCCGTCACGAGCAATTTGCCAAACAGGAAATAAATCAAATAGGATCGAACGCTCATCAGCACATTCGAGTGTTGGAAAACCTCCATCGATTGTATAAATCTTTCCATATTACCGAATCCATAGAGTTCACTCGCCATTAGAATATTGCTGCCATAGAAAAAAGCCGTAAGAAGAATCACAATCAACAGCAGGACAGTCATCTTAGCCGTCATGAGTGAGAATCTACCCCGTCGGAAGGACCTTAATAATGCGATAATGCCCGATTCCTTCTCGATCCAGAACAGGTAGAGGCATACTAATAGAATCGTGACGCCAACGAACACATCCGTGATGCTAAAGGTGGTTGCTGCAACTAATCCGTAATCAATGCCAAGTTCCAGAGGAACGTTCTTTATCGATCGGAAATCCTCCTGTGTCTTCATAATATTACGATAAGAGAAAGAGCCCTTCTCCTGGAATATGGATACAGACAACAGCTTCTCCGCTTCGGTCTGAATGCGAGCCAGATCGTCTTCATAGCTGTTCACTGCTTCCAATTGAGGCAAGATAAGTTCAAGATTGAGCAGCTCTAGCTGAAGAAGCTCTGGGTGTTGCTCATATAGACTATTCTTATAACGCTCTGGCAAATCTGGCGATTGCTCCAGCAGCTTGCGAAGCCGATCCTGTGCCATCGCTGTATTGTCGTTCAGTGATAGACTTCGAAAGGAGCTATAATTCATCAGCAGCTCCTGTTTTTCAGTGGCCTCTTTCAGAGCTTGATCGATTGACAATTGTTCATATTTCGCTAATTCTTGCTGATAGGCCTCTCGATCGCCTTCTATG
The DNA here is from genome assembly GCF_054483835.1 of Paenibacillus sp. strain BS8-2. Lineage (NCBI taxonomy): Bacteria > Bacillati > Bacillota > Bacilli > Caryophanales > Paenibacillaceae > Paenibacillus > Paenibacillus sp. strain BS8-2. The sequence goes on along the minus strand of NZ_CM137010.1, from coordinate 4,679,163 downwards.
AAACTAGAATGCTGATCTTGTTGCTGCTGATAAAATAGATAACTGTTGATCAGCAATAAGAGGGGGATAAGCGCAAGCAACAGCGTTTTACTTGTCAGCTTATACCCTTCGGTTAGCATCAGCCTCATTGGCTCGGCACCTCGAAGAAATCTTCGAACGCGAGCGATTCATTGCCTATCTTTGATTTGTCCAGATATCTCACCACATATTGCTTATTCTCTTTGTCCCTGTATATTGCAAACATATAATGTTCATCGCCTACAACCAATTTTTGAACAATAGACATGAACGACAAGTCCACCGTGTTCAAGACCCTCTCATTCTTATCGTAAATTGTCATTTCATTGGCAATGTCCTTGTATTCATCCTTGTATAAATAGAAATACGAAGGTCGTGCGTAGATGTATTGTTCGTCGAAATAGGTCATTGGGACAAAATTGCGATTTAATTCTATGGTTCCCTTGATTTGACCGTCCAAATCTGTTTTATAGTGGTGCCAACCCTCGGGATTTCTAATATCGATTAATTGATTAAAGTCGCTGATTATTAATTGTTTGTTCTGAACACCGCTTACCAGCTTTGAGATCAATTCAGTATTATCGCTGCCCGGCAAGATTTCTACCGCGTTTCCTGATTCTAGGTCATATCTCATTTGAGACATGACACCCGCCCCAGTCTCACCGAAATAGATATATTTCCCATAGGGATAGATATCAGCTAAGTTGCTATTTTGCTTGCAGCCTTCATACAAAACCTCTGCTTTTGGAGGTGTATCGCTCAAGGAAAAGCTTTTCAACTGACAGGTCAAATTGTTATTGGCGTCATATTCCGTTGATACATAATAGAACTTCCCGCGATGTATGGCGTTGCTCAAAGGCGCTGTCATAAAGGAAGCTATTTTCTTCCGCTCCGTTCCATCCTTCTTCATTCGGAATAGCGCAGCTCGCTCTACCACTACATTATCTTTGTTCACGATGATCTTGTTCTGGATCGTGTATAGATAGCCATTATAGGAAGTCAGATACCCATATATGTCCTGAGTATCGACAAAGGCAGAACAAGTTTCTTCAGTTTCGGCAGCAGGATCGTCCATACACTTCGAATCCGGTCTGCCATCGAGAAGCACGGCTTTCATATTCGACCTGTCTGCGTAATAGATATAATTGTTGACGATGAAGTAATAACCTGTCTCGCTTGCCGCTATTTGCTGCCGTTCTCCTTGAATATAGAACGGATACTGATAGTCGGTTTCCGCATTGTAGGTGTCGCTGTAATCGGGCGATGCTTTCGAGCAGCCTGCTAGCAATACGATGATCAATAAACCAATTGTTAATCTAAACCTTACATGAGTCAGCTTCATAGTATCCCCTTTCAACACAGAATAGACGAGAGACAGGGAACGAATACTGTTTATCCTGTCTCTCATCATTTATTGTAATGGACTAAGTATTAAACGCTTAGGGAAGGCGTCCAACTACCATTCATGTAACTGACTGCATGATTAGATGACGCAGAAATGCCTGTAGAAGTAAAATAAGTAGTGGACACTGATGTTGACACAGAATACGAAGCATTTGAATTTGAATTTGATCTTGTTTCCGAAAAAGGTCCTGAACCAAATGAAGCAGTTAATGATACATGTACGTAGGCAACAGTATCATAAGAAGTATCTGCATACGCTGAAGAATCTCCCAAAGACAAATATGCAGATGCAGTATAACCTCCCAAAGAAAAACTATCACTGTCTGATGCAGCAAATGCAGACGGAGCAACGCACAAACACATCGTCATCATTGCGCCATAAAGTAAACACAGCTTCTTTCCAATTCTCTTCAAACAAACCATCTCCTATTCTCTGTTTTATTTGTATGAGTAGTATTTAAGACAATGATTCTACCCATCAGGATATAGGTATACCCAACACATCCTTACACATAAATCCAATTTATCATAAATTTATATTGTTTATATGATGTATAACAATGAAAATGGTGATGTATTGGATCAATTGAATTTCAATGAATGATAAATCGACAGTTTTCTACCCTGCTTAAGAACTTCTTGATTAAGCTTGAAATCCTAAATAAGTTCATTTTTGAACCTGAATTACGAAAGTAGAGCCTTGAAGAAAATATAAAAAAGTGCCCCGACCTTTGGTAGAATGGTGTTTGCGAAGACAACATCACCCAAAGAGAGGAGCACCCATAAGGTGAAGTCTACCACAAAAATCGCGAACTTGAAAACGGAATTTTCTATGAGAAATGCTACAAATTTTGCAGGCAGCAAGGTGATCCTGGCTTTTCTCGAATCCATTGGATTAATCCATGGCTTGCAGACCTTGGGCCTTCCAAAAGCATCCAACGCTTTATTCCCTACCCATCGCGTCCTTCAGTATCTGATAATAGGCTGGTTGCTCGGATGCGAACGTCTCTTTCATTTTAAATCGCTGCAGCAGGATGCTCTTATTCGTCATGCACTTGGCGGCCGCTTGCCTCATCATACGTTATTGAACAAGATTGTTTTTACTCATCTAGGCCGTGGAAACGAAAAAGCTATGCTCCTATCAACACCTATACTGCTGCAATTATTGTTACGCAAACCATCGTTGCCCTTGCAGAAGTCTGTAAATGATTTCTTTCTTATGAATTGGCGCAAGATAAGGAATATCTTGAGGAGAGTCGAGCAATCGCACCAAACGAAGGACAGCATCCAGTATTGATGATTCGATCTGACCAATAACCAGCCTTAATAAGAGGATTAGGCAATCATTTAAGACGAATTGAATATCCGTAGTTTTGCCAGAGCGCGTATAATAGTATTACACAGAAAATATACAAAACTGGAGGATCGAACATGCAAACAATAAAATTGAATAATGGTGTAGAAATGCCGATTCTAGGCTTTGGTGTATTTCAAATGGCTGATCAAAATGAATGTGAGCAAAGCGTATACAATGCCCTTTCGGCAGGGTATCGGAGTATCGATACAGCTGCTTCCTATAAGAATGAAGAAGCAGTAGGTAAAGCGATCAAACGCAGCAGTGTGGCAAGGGAAGATTTATTTATTACGACAAAGCTTTGGGTAGAGGATACCGGTTACGAGCGCACCAAAAAAGCATTTGAAAAATCATTAAAAAAATTGCAATTGGATTATTTAGATTTGTACTTAATTCACCAACCATACGGTGATGTATATGGATCCTGGCGCGCCATGGAGGAATTGTATCGTGAAAGGAAAATCCGTGCAATCGGAGTTAGTAACTTCCATGAAGATCGTTTGATCGATTTAATTATTCATAATGAAGTCGTTCCAGCGGTAAATCAGGTTGAAACTCACCCTTTCAATCAGCAAATCGAAAATTCCAAATTCATGAAAGAAAATAATGTACAGATCGAATCTTGGGCTCCTTTTGCTGAAGGGAAAAATAACTTGTTCTTAAATGAGCTATTGATTTCCATCGCCGAAAAATACGACAAGTCCGTTGCTCAAGTGGTTTTGCGTTGGTTAACACAAAGAGAAATCGTTGTGATTCCAAAATCGGTTCGTAAAGATAGAATAGTTGAAAACTTTAACATCTTTGATTTTGAGTTAAGCCAACAGGACATGGAGTCAATTGCCGCATTAGATACAAAACAAAGCCTTTTCTTTTCTCATCGCGATCCGGAAATGGTGAAATGACTAGGTACACGAAAACTCGAAAGCTAATTTTTCGGCCTCGCTTGAAAGCCGTGAACAATTGATTGCTGGGGGCGGATGCATGACATCCCCCCCCTTTTCTTTTTACACCTGACTTTAATATTTAAAATACGATCCATAATTATATCCTGATCGCTTAGATATCATTTTGCCGGCGGGATACTTTGAGGGTTGTTAAACACATTTGATGGATCGTACTTTGCTTTAACTCTACGCAGCCGTGGATAGTTTTTGCCATAATATACAGGCCCAGAATGTTTAATGCCTTGGTCTGGAACATTAATATAGGAACCTACGATATATGGCTGCAGCTTCTTCCTGGTGTTCCTGGTTAATGCAATATTTCTGGCAGCATGAGATGGCTTAACCCATGAACTATTCCACTCTACATAATATTGAGGTTTACGCCAATAGAATGCAGTGGCCTCAGGTGCTATCCGTCTAATAGCTCCTCCCCAGTTTAGGAAGAAGAAACCTGCAGGTGTACCTTCCTCAACGTTCTCCAAAAACTCGCGCATAGGCTTAAATGCTTTGTCTGGGAATGGACGGTTACCGAAGCCGCTAGAGAACTGATTGCTGAATTTCTGCGTAAGAACCGGATCCGGAGCCAACATATATTTCGTAGCTTCCAAGTAAGGAAGATATTTAATCTCTTTCGTAGGCGTCCCGACACTCGTTATAGGCTCAAGGTAGCGGAGCGCTTCCTTTTTTGAACCGAGGTATATGCCCAGCATACTGACGTTGCCGCCTTTTTTGGGGCCAACCGATAATTCACTGCCGAGCTTGGTGCTCGTGAATGGTGCCCAACGCTGCCAAGCCTTGACGATCTCTTCAAATTGGTTCCAAGGCCATGTGATCGTGAAAACGGTAGCTTTAACAGGCGCGCGCCTTACTTTGAATTTGTATGTGGTGTAAATGCCGAAGTTCCCACCGCCGCCGCCGCGAGATGCCCAGAGTAAATCGGCGTGACACTTTTTGCTCGCTTTCAGAATTTTTCCTGTGGCATCAACCATCTCGAGTCCGATTAGATTATCACTGATCAACCCCGTCGTACGTTGAAGTGGTCCAATCCCACCGCCAGGTGTGATCCCCCCTATTCCGACTGAAGGACTGTCGCCAAATGGAGCCATATAACCCTGGCGAGCAAGCGCATCAACAATCTCTCCTACACGGTTACCGGTGCCAACAACAGCAGTGCCACTCTTTTTGTTTAATTTAATGGTCTTTAGATCGCTTACATCAATAATTATCCCGCCATTGACCTGTGATAGATTTGTTTCCAAGGCGTGTCGTCCGCTTCTCGGCCGAATAGGAACATTGTTTTCACGAGCCCATTTTATTGCATTTGCGACATCCTTCGTTCTTTGAGCAAATACAAATACTTTGGGAAATCGGTCCGTATGCGGATCCCAATTTTTTCGTGCTGCCTCATAACCTGGATCTCCCTTAAATATCACTCGCCCAGTAAGCTTCGTTTTTGTTTTCACATATCCAGCTCCCTATTAAAGAATGTAGTTCTACTAAAACCGTTTAAGCAGATGCTATTTATCGTATGAATGTCTTAACAAACAGGTATAGGCAGTTGCTAATATCGACATTAAAAAAGCCGCAATTAAAAGATTGCGGCTTCTAGCCAAATAAATAATGTAATGGATGAACACGGAATCTATGTTTTCGATTACGGTCCAGATTTAATATAAGCTTTATTTTGCATCGCTAGACGTCAATCATTGTTAACATGCATTCAAATAAGTTATTGCTTATATTATCGTTTGATTATATAATCATTTGCGGATACAAAGACGTTTAGGTAATCATTTCGTTACTAGAAGGAGGAAAGAATTTGCAATCAATTGAGGAAATGTCCGGTGAATTGAAGCTTCTCTCCGATAAAACCAGATTGACAATTATGGCGCTTTTGCGCCACCGAGAGATGTGCGTCTGTGATATCGTAGAAATTTTAGAAACCACCCAGCCCAACATTAGCCAACATCTAAAAAAACTAAGAATGGGTGGTCTCATTAACGAGGAGCGCCGTAGTCAATGGATCTACTATTCATTGGACTTACAAGACAAAGACTATTTGAAGCAACTACTCGATCAGCTTCCATCCATGCAAGAGAAAATCAGTGCAGTTAAAGGCTGTACGTAAACCTGGAGGCATCATGCTGGCACTTGCATCAATTGTATTTTTAGTAACGCTAGTGTTCGTCATTTGGCAACCGAAGGGGCTTAATATCGGCTGGTCCGCTTGTGGCGGTGCAATAATCGCCTTAATCTTTGGAGTCGTTAATTTTCACGATGTGTGGGATGTAACCCAAATCGTTTGGAACGCTACCCTTGCGTTCGTTGCGGTTATTCTAATCTCACTCATTCTTGATGAGATTGGTTTCTTTGAATGGGCAGCGCTACATATGGCTAGATCCGCCAAAGGAAACGGTCATTTGATGTTCGTATACGTCATTTTATTAGGTGCAGCAGTTGCAGCTTTTTTTGCAAATGACGGTGCTGCTCTTATCTTAACGCCTATCGTACTAGCTATGGTTCGGGCGTTGAAATTTGATGAACGTATGATTCTTCCATTTATTATGGCGAGTGGATTTATATCCGATACGGCCTCCCTTCCGCTTGTTGTAAGCAACTTGGTGAATATCGTGTCATCAGACTTTTTCGGAATAGGATTCGCCGAATACGCGAGCCGAATGATTGTTCCAACGATCTTCTCAGTTGCCGCAAGCTTACTTGTGCTCTTTCTCTTCTACCGCAAAAGCATACCCAAGCAATACGACCTGACACAATTGAAGAAGCCGGTTGAAGCGATTAAAGATATGCGGTTATTTAAAATCTCCTGGATTATCCTTGTCGTTCTTCTAATCGCCTATTTGGCAAGTGAATTTATCAACGTACCGGTGTCAATTATTGCTGGTATGGCAGCGATTATCTTTTTGTTGCTTGCCGGTCGGAGCCCGGAGATCCATACCTGGAAGCTTGTAAAAGGGGCGCCATGGGCTGTTGTCACCTTTTCTATTGGCATGTACGTCGTTGTTTATGGACTTAAGAATGTTGGGCTTACGGATGATCTTGGAGAAATCTTTAAATGGATCGGTAATCAAGGTTTATTTGTAGCCACAGTAGGTTCAGGTTTTCTTGCGGCTATTCTCTCTTCGATTATGAATAACATGCCGACCGTTATGATCAATGCGCTTGCTATTAATAATTCGAACTCTACGGGAATTATTCACGAAGCTTTCGTATATGCCAATATAATCGGATCTGATTTAGGCCCCAAAATCACCCCTATCGGTTCACTTGCTACTTTACTTTGGCTGCATGTGTTATCCGCTAAGGGCGTCAAGATTTCCTGGGCTGCTTACTTTAAAACGGGCATTATTCTAACGGTTCCCGTCTTGTTTATTACCTTATGCGGGCTTTATTTATGGCTAAAGGTTGTAAGTTGAGGATTATAAAATTACATTTCAAAGGAGCTTCTAGAATGTATAACAAACCACTAGTTTATTTTCTTTGCACAGGGAATTCATGCCGCAGCCAAATCGCTGATGGCTTCTTGAACGCAATCGGAGGAGATAAGTACGAAGTGAAAAGTGCGGGGCTTGAGGCACATGGTTTGAATCCTAGAGCCGTTCAAGTCATGAAAGAAGTCGGAGTGGATATTAGTGGTAACAGCTCTGATGTTATTAATTCTGATATCTCTAATCGCGCTACTTTTGTAATTACCCTTTGTGGACATGCAGATGAGCACTGCCCTGTCATTATGAATCCTGATGTTATCAAGTGGCACTGGGGGTTTGATGATCCAGCCAAAGCGACAGGCACAGAAGAAGAAATCATGGAACAATTCCGTACGGTCAGAGATTCTATTATAGCCCGAATTGAGCAATTCGTTAGAGAGCAAGGATAAGAATTAGTTCTCCCTTCATGATGGGAAATTTTGTTTATATCTCAACACGAAAGCGAGAGTGGAATTATTCCAGCGCATCTAATCTACGCGTCCAATGATGCAACCTAACAGAATCTCTGGTCAGCTCTTTTTGTTTTAGTACCGCTGTTTGTTTCAATCCTTTGATTACTTTGTCGTAAGGCCGTTGTTGCAAGGCAAGATTAAAGGATTGAATCGCGTCTTGGTAACGTCCGTCCTCGAGATGTTGTTTGCCTGATGATAGCCGGAAATCGAAGGTAACTTGGGCCAAGGTCAGCTTGGTTTCGACGATGAGCGGTCTGACGTCGAAATTGCCTTCATGTTTCGCCAGGATATCACTTAATGTAGAGATCGCAAGCTCGTAACGTTTGCCCTGGTATGCTTGTTTTCCTGCATCTAGAGTCTCCTGTACTTCTCCTTCAAGCTTCAGCTTATCAATCTCTAATAGTTTCTTTTCCGCTTCTCGATCTGGAGGGCCCGCTTCAAGTGCTGTGGAGTATGCTCTTGCTGCTTCTTCATAATTCCGTTCAGATAAGGCTTGCTCTCCAGCGGCCATTTGGACCTGGTATTCTTTGGATACACATCCTGTTAATAAGAAACAAATTGCAACGATAAGGATTCTGGCTTTCATGATGGATATTTCCTTCCCCTGTCATGTCTTTTTTCCATCATACAACAGTTTCAATACTTTCGTCGTATTATTTACATATTAATACATAGCAAAATGCGATACAGGTGTCATCCCTGCATCGCATTTGTTCTTTATGGTCTATTCCTTATCATTTGGCAAAGATTTCGATCGCTTCACGGATGATGACTTCTCCAGCCAACGGTCCGCGGTAAAAGGCCCATTGCTCCATGCCAACCGTGTGGGAGTTTCCAGCTTTTACAACCTCCAAATTGCCGAATACCGGATACTCTTCGGGCTTTACATCCGCCGTGTATTGCGGGCTTTGCAGGAGTACATAGGCATTTGGCGTCATATCCCTAAGCGCTTCTACACTCAATTCTTCGTAAGGCTTGCCATCAGCTTCATGTGACAGTTTAAAGCCCAACCCATGCAAAATCGCTCCTGTATAGGAGTCTGCCGTATATACACGGACCTTGGACTGTGGATACAAGGTGACCGCCGCAACAACTTCAATGCCGTTACCTGCCAATTTCTCTTTTCCATCTTGCAGCTTTTGCTCAAAACCCGCAACAACTGTAGCTGCTTTGTCTTCTTGTTGAATCACTTGACCCATCTTCGCGATAATCGTTTTCCAATCATCAGCGCCTGATCCGGTTACAACCAGTGTCGGCGCGATTTTCTCCAGTGCTTCGTAGCTATTCTGATGACGCGACAGGTCGGCTATGATCAAATCCGGTTCCAAGGCAGTCATCAATTCCAGATTCGGTTCGCTGCGGGCGCCTACCCAGTTCAGCTCGAAGTTTACATGCTCTTCCAGGTATGGTGGCAGCTCTTGCTTGCCTGCGCTTTCTTCGGCAACACCAATCGGCTCGATGCCAAGAGCTAGCGCAATATCAAGCAGATACGTATCCAGTACGATTATTTTCTTGGGCACTTCGCTAAATTCGATGGAACCAAGCTCATGCTCCACGGTCCAAGTTGATGCTGGCTGTTCTGCAGGTGTTGTGGTTGGTTGTGTGGTCTCCCCCGCCGTCGCAGATTGCTTCCCGGAATTTTGGTTGCTTTGATTGCCGTTTTGCCCCCCGCAGCCAGCGATGATCGTGATGGTCAAGGCCATCATTAAGATCCATGACAGCCTCTTTAATGGCTTCGGCAGTAGAGATGATGTTGCTTTCATTGGTGTAGCTCCCCCTGTTAAGTAGTTAAATTTGGCGAAAATGGTGAACAGTATCTCTTTTCATTGAAAATGAGAATTGTTATTATTGATGATAGCAATGGATTATTCGGATTTCCATAGCTTGAAATCTCCGATTCCATATCCGATTATCACATCTAAGCTTGAGGAGCTGCCAGGATTATGCCAAGTATGCGAGCTGCGCATCCTTTCTATACGTTGTCCTCCATTCGATATCTCACTCGTTCTGCTTGTTCTGGTTTAACCGAGTCTCGATTGCCCGTGCCTGCTCTGCTCTATGTAACCAAAGGCAGTGGACGGATTCATGTCGGCGACAGGAATTGGTCCGTAACGACGGATCAACTCCTCCACATCCCTGCCGGCGTGGCTTTCCATGTGGAGATCGACAATGAAGTCGTAGAATATTATCAATTGCTGGTGCGTGCGGCAATGGTGTCGTTTGGCCCAGCAGGTTATCAGGCTGTTGCCATTCGAAGTATTGCGGAGTTTCCGGAGGAGATCCCCGTGATCTTAGACGGTGGTCAGATATGGCGCAATCGATTGTCCGTCTTGTTGTCAGCTTATACGTTATCGAATGGCCGAGCTGACGATTGGGATATGGAGTTAATACAACTCGTGAAGGAGCTGTGCAATACCTGCATACCGGCGGAACAACCACAAGAAGCCGACGGAATTAGTCAAACGATGATATACATGGAACAACACTACGATTCGAAGATTACGCGGGACGCCTTGGCACGCATAGCCATGTTAACACCAGGCGCTTATTGCCGCAGCTTCAAAAAAACGACAGGCGTCACGCCAACCGATTACTTGCAGCAGGTTCGTATCGAGAAGGCGAAGCAACATTTGGCACTCGGATTAAGCCTCAAGGAAGCGGCTGCTGCTGTCAGTTATAAGAATGAATTTCATTTTAGCCGCGTATTCAAGAAGGTGACCGGCATCCCTCCGACGCTCTATATCAAGAGAGAGATGATTCGAGTCGCTATCGCTACGCGCTTCAACTGGCGAGACAACTTCGAGTCTATTGGATTCAAGCCCATTCTGGGCATAGACTGTTACCGGCACCCAGGTATGGACGAGTTTGAATATGAACGGAGAGTTCTGTTGCGTTTGAGTGAATTACGGGAAGCCAAGCCGGATCTCATTATCGCCGATTATTCGCATGAGCCGTTCCACGAGACGTTCAAAAAAATTGCACCTACGATTATTATTCCGCACAGCTTTGACTGGAGAGACACCCAGATGCAATTAGCGGAGTTAGTTGGTCGTGAGCAGGAAGCGGCTTACAGCATACAGCTCTCCGAGCAGATAGCTGCAGAAACGGCTGTTCGTCTTCGCAAGCTAGCTGCTGGCCAAAACATCGCCATGCTTCAGGTCATGTCGGATCATATTATCCTGCAAGGCACTGTTCGTCACCCGCTTAATGAGCTGTTGCATAGGGAGCTTCAACTGCAAGCCGATCCGGCTGTTCCGCGCGACCTATTGCGACTGCAAGCGACTGCTCAGGATATTCCCGAGCTCAAGGCTGATCATTTGTGGATCCGTCTTTACAACGAGCATGTCGATGTGCAACGTGTATACAACAATTTGCAAGCTCGCGATTTTTGGCCCATCATACCCGCGGTTGTGAATAATCAGGTTCGGCATGTTAGCAATTGGTTATTGATGAGCTGGACGCCGCAAGGGCGGCAAGCGATCATGAGTGAGATCGAACAATATTTTGCAAGAGCTTTGTAACGGAGATCGTAATGAGTCACAAGGAAAAACCGAGAGATAGAAGGCATCTGCCCTTCCGTCTCCCGGTTTTGAAAGAAAGCTATTTCAGATTACTCAACATGTTCTTGTACTTGGTGTAGTGCCCACTAACACGTTCGATCATATAATTGTACATAAGCTGGTTCTTCGCCAAGCTAGCCATCTCCTTGTCGATGTCGACGTTATTCCGGTTGTTGAACATGGTCGTATGTTCTTGTTCTACAACCCTGTAAGGAATCACGCCTGATCCCGAAGGCTGCTGCAAATGTCTTTTGTCCGTACGGTTCAGCTCCAATTGATCACCGTTACCCGCGTTAATCATCTTCTCCAGCTCTTCCTCAAAGACAACGTTTTTTACCTTGTAGCCCGGTGTTTCGGCATTCGCGATATTTTGCGTAATCATTTTGTGTTGCAATTCCAAGATGTGGAGCAAGGATTCGTTGCGGATCGAATTGTTGGATTGGATTATTCTAATCACCTCAATGAATGCTTACAAAATTTGCACAACATTAGTAATTACGCATGAGCGGGACAAGCGTTTCACCTTTTTTTACTACAATTATGACCTATCAAAGGAAACTCGCCTATTCGAAGCCTTGCACTTCCGTATTGGGGCGGATTGCCGAGGCAACCGGTTTCGGCTCTTTTTCTTATTTTGTCAAATGTTTCGTCAGATTGACAGGAATGACGCCGAATGCCTATCGGAAGCAGTTCAGGTAAAAGTTTTGTTTAACGAATGAATTTGATCGATGAATCTCTGGAGGATTGAAGCAACACTCCTTCGTCGGATTTAAGCACGCGAGAAATCGGCTCTGCCACTTCCAGCAATTTGCTCCCCGATTCATCCACGAATATAATGCCGTAGTTACTGCTAGGCTGGCATACTAGGCGGTTGTTGATTACTTGTACATGAGCGACCGGTGTCGATAATACAAGCGTATCTTTCCCATTTGGATTAACCTTGTAAAGCTCGAATTTGTTGGCTGCTACCTTAGTTGTGTAGAATAGGTTGCCATCAATATGATCAGTCCATGATATTTGATGTTCGGACAGCTTTATTTCATTTTTCCCGTCTAGCGTGGACGAGTACAAGATGTTGTTTTCGTCTTTCACATAATAAAGTGTATGGCCGATTATCTTAAACCAACTGACACTCTCACCGATAATCTCTACACTTTTATTCGTTTTCAGATTCAATTTGTAAATGTTATTGAGATCCTCGTAACCGTGTGATGCCATTACGTATACTTCATCTCCGATGACAATCGTAGAGGGATCAGGACTACGAGACTCTCCTACATTAATCTTGACATGTACACCATAACTCACGTCTGCATCCCCTAAGCGTTTGCTATTATTGTCCTTCCCCGGGGGTGTGATGTACATATTCCCGCCCTCGAATGCTGAAGCGCCTTGATGAATGATTACCGTGCCGTAAGGTGTTTCACGGAAGTCCTTTTCTGATCCTGAAAGGTTCACCAAGTTTGCCTTCCCGTCTTCGCCGATTTTGACGAAATAGTCGCTCCCCATTACGCCTCCGCCGAGTCGATAGGTAAACCACAACGAATTCTCACGATGTTCAAAGGAAAAAGGTCCAATGAGATCAGAGTCGGTCCGGCTATCCGGGTGATGATAAGAATAAATCTTAACCTTTTCGGAAGGTTTATTCGCTGGAGCACGGTATATATGGTTTACTGTTAATGTCTTCTCCACGAAGTAATAATAACCCTTGAAGAGGGTAACATCATTCTCTAGAGCAAATGCCGGAAGATTCACATTCTGCACCCGTGAATTATGTGACGCGATACTTAGTCCATTGACAGCATTCCACTTATATTCCCAACCGAATTCGTCATGTGCGAACCGCCATGTTAGAGGGAAATATGTAACATTACGGAAGGATAACAACGGATATGTTTCATTTGCGTTATGAATGGCTTTGCCATTGACCGTGACAGCCGATTTGGCAATTTGTGCTGTATACGATGCTGCATTACGGCTTCCGGACTTTTCGGCAACATACGAAGAAGTCACCTCTCTTTGTTGAATACTTAAGCCGGCTGCCGGTGACCAAATGGCCTCTAATCCAAGCAACCTAGTGTCGTACCAAGTCATCGGAATATAGGTGATATTACGATAAACCAGAAGCGGGTATTGCCGATATTGATTTTCTACCGTATGACCATTAAGTGTCACTTTAAATGTGGGAAGCGTAACCTTAACATCAGATGTTGAAGCATGGATTTGGCCCACAGGTATTAACACACTAGCAAATACAGATAATGCGAACAAACATAAAATCCAAGTTTTTCTCATCATTAGATAATCTCCCTCCTTCTCTTGTATTAAACGTGGGATTATATGAAAAAGTTGTAAAAAACAAAAAAACCGCGATATTCGCGGTTTGATCGTCTATAGTTTCCTTAAGTTATTGCGGTCCCACTACGCGATGTGGAACATACAGCTCCTCAAGCGATTTAATTTCTTCCGGCGTAAGACGTATCGTAAGCGACCCCATCGCTTCTTCAAGTTGTGCGATGCTCGTCACTCCAATAATAGGCGCTGCGACAGGCTCCTTCTGGAGCAACCAAGCAAGTGCGATGTGAACACGCGGTACGCCGCGGTTTGCTGATATTTCGGTTACACGATCAGCTATGATGCGGTCGATCTCTACCGTTGCTCCGTATTTCATTTGCTGCGCTTGATCGGTTTGAGTACGATAGGTGGTTTCGGACCACTCACGCGCCAAGCGGCCAGCTGCGAGCGGACTATAAGGAATGACGCCGATTTTCTCCTCTTTGCAAAGCGGCATCATTTCTCTCTCTTCTTCGCGATAGATAAGGTTAAGATGATTCTGCATCGCTACAAAGCGGGTCCATCCATGCTGCTCCGCTACATGCAGCGCCTTCTGGAACTGCCAGGCATACATGGCAGACGCGCCAATATATCTTGCTTTCCCAGCTTTCACGACATCATGCAAAGCTTCCATCGTTTCTTCGATTGGCGTATTGTAATCCCAGCGATGGATTTGGTACAAGTCAACGTAGTCTGTACCTAAACGCTGTAAGCTTTGATCGATTTGACTCATAATGGCTTTGCGCGAAAGTCCTGCGCCGTTAGGTCCCTCATGCATGCGGAAATGAACTTTTGTTGCAATAACGACTTCATCACGGTTTGCGTAATCCTTGAGTGCTCGTCCGACAATTTCTTCACTTGAACCAACCGAATAAATGTTAGCCGTATCAAAGAAATTAATACCCAGATCCAGCGCTCTCTTGATGATGGGACGACTGTTTTCTTCATTCAGCACCCATGGATGCGTCCACCGTTCGGCAACACCAAAGCTCATACACCCAAGACAAAGACGAGAAACATCCAATCCTGTATTCCCCAATTTTACATATTCCATGTTCGTCCCTACTTTCTATTAATAGCATGCATAACGTATAGATGCTTGTCTAAGTCATACTCAGCGTTTTCTCTTTGGTAACAATTGTCTGTTCGTACCTATTTATTTTATTTTCCAAACGGTTCAATGTATTCGCCATCTCTTTAATTCTAACACTCAGTATATCGCGTTGCTCAATAAGCAGCTCTTTTCTTGCTTCAAGCGTTTCATTGCCTTGTTGGAAGAGACTCACGTACTCCATCAGAGTCTCTACAGGAAGACCGGCATTCTGCCGCATACAGATGATAAAATCGACCCATTTGCAATCTTCTTCCGTATAATGTCTGAAACCGCTCTTGTTGCGGTTCACGCGGGGAATCAGCCCGATACGTTCATAATAGCGAAGTGTGTCCTGTGAAACCTTAAATTTTTCGCTTACTTCAGCTATTGTCATTGTCATTTTGTTCACCTCGCATTTATTTGGTTGAGGCGTCAATGACGATGCGATACCTCACATTAACCTTAATAGAATTGTACTACTTGGAGTTAACTCCAAGTCAATAGTCTGGCTAATATAAATCCATTCTAGCCGTTAGAACGAGCAAAAAATAGGAGTCACCACGATTGTAACTCCTACGCGGCTCTCTTTGGATAACTCCAATAGAACACGGTATCCTTTCCCACTTGGGAACAGATACCGTGTTCATATTCGGGATTACTATTCTAGATTCGCATGATTGCTGTACATCGCTGTGCCTTGAAGCTTCTTGCTCTCCATCAGGTCGAGCACGATCGCATCCAACAGTAGTAGAAGGCATTGTTCAAACAACGTGCCCATGGGCTGACTCGAGCTGCCAGACGCGCTGTCTTTTGTCACAGCTGGAATTTGCACGATGGAATCAGCCAGCCGACCTAAGGTTGATTCCGGCACAATGGTTACAACGCCCACGGCAGCCCCGATGCTTTGGGCTTTAGCAGCCATGCTTACCAAGGTTTTGGTTTCCCCGGAGCCTGAACCGATCAGAAGCAGATCTTCTTCGGAGATGCCTGGTGTAATCGTCTCGCCAACAACATAAGCGCGGAATCCCATATGCATGAGTCGCATGGCGAATGCCCGCATCATCAGCCCCGATCGTCCGGCACCGGCTACAAAGATCTTGTCCGCTTCCGTTATCTGCTTGGTAAGCGCATCGACTTCGACCGAGCGGACCGCTTGAAGCGTTTGTTCAAGCTCCTGGAGGATAGACGATGAAAATGTCAGCATACTCATTCGTGTTAACCTTGTTTAATCATCTGTTGCATTTGAGCTGCGACAGCCTGCTTGTCTTCTACACCCGTAATGCCGCCTCCAACAATGACCAGATCAGGCTGTGCGCTGATGACTTCAGGCAGTGTTTGAAGCTTGATGCCGCCGGCTATTGCTGTTTTCGCCTGTTTGACCACACGTTTGATCGTTGCCAGGTCCTCGAAAGAGTTTTTCCCAGCTGCCTGATGGTCATAACCGGAATGAACACAGATATAGTCTACGCCAAGTTCGTCAATCTCTGCCGCACGGGTTGCAATATCTTTGACATTAATCATGTCGACCATAATCTTTTTGTTTTGCTTGCGCGCCTCGTCAACGGCTCCTTTTATCGTGGAGTCGTCGGATACACCAAGAACAGTAATAATATCCGCACCGGCTTCGGAAGCTTTCATAACTTCATAACCGCCTGCATCCATAATTTTCAGATCGGCCAATACTTTCAGCGTCGGGAATTCGTTTTTTATTTCTTTGACTGCGCGCAGTCCTTCGTTAATGACTACAGGAGTACCGATCTCGATTATATCGATATAAGGGGCAACCTCTTTTACAAGTTCTTTTGCCTCTGAGATGTTCACAAGGTCTAGCGCCAATTGCAGTTCCATAGGTTGAATCTCTCCTTTTTAAATAGTGGGTCTAAAGCTCGATGACTTCATCATAGGGTGATACTGACATTTAGGGAAGTACGCACTTTCAAGTAAGTCCGTATCCTGCAGGAAACTGTGGTTGCGCAAAAAAGCAGACTCCATGCGGAGTCTGCCGTTATTCTAGCGTTCGATCTGGATTCGAATCCGTGTTTCTCCCAAGCACCTCTTCGCCATAATGTTTGCCCCAGTTGTACATAAGCTTCAAGATCGGGACCAGGCTTTCCCCATGTAGTGTCAGCTTATATTCGACCTTTGGCGGAACGACCGGATAGACGGTCCTTTCGACAAGCTGATCTTCTTCCAGCTCGCGGAGCTGGTTTGTCAGAATCTTTTGCGTAATATGGGGAATGAGCTTTTGAAGCTCGCTGAACCGTTTTGTACCGTCGATACCCAGATGCCAGAGGATAATAAGTTTCCACTTTCCTCCTATTAATGCAAGGGTCAGTTCTTTCTCACAGTTGATAGGATCGATTTCAATTCGGGAACGTATATCTTTCGCCAAAGTTAAGCACCTCCACTTTGTTTTCCATATCGTTAAAGATTACAAGATTATGGAGAGCATGTCTAGGAAGATACTTCTGATCCGGCGCATCAAGCAATGAACGAACCCAAAGAAGCCACCGTTCTCCGGTGGCTTCTTCTACGATTATACTTAATTCCGAATGAGGTAATCAAACGCGCCGAGAGCAGCTGTCGCGCCGGAACCCATCGAAATAATAATTTGTTTGAATGGACTGTTCGTGCAGTCACCTGCTGCGAACACGCCAGGAATGCTGGTTGCGCCGTGGTGATCGACGATAATCTCGCCAGAAGATGTGAGCTCAAGCGTGCCGCGCAGCCATTCGGTGTTTGGTACAAGACCAATCTGCACGAATATGCCTTCCAGCTCAACATGCTTCACTTCTCCGGATTCGAGATCCGTGTAGGAAACACCGTTCACCTTGTCGGTACCGGTAATCTCCTTCGTTTGCGCGTTCGTCAAGACCGTCACATTAGGCAGGCTGTATAAGCGGTCTTGCAGGACAGAGTCCGCTTTCAGCTCCGCATTATATTCTAGCACCGTCACATGTTTCGTAATACCCGCGAGATCGATTGCAGCTTCTACGCCGGAATTGCCTCCGCCGATTACCGCAACCCGTTTGCCTGCGAATAACGGACCATCACAGTGAGGGCAATATGCAACGCCTTTATTCTTGTATTCTGCTTCACCAGGAACACCGACATTGCGATAACGAGCACCTGTCGATAGGATAACGGTTTTGCTCCTCAGCACGGCGCCATTCTCGAGCTCAACTTCGATTAGATCCTTTTTCTCCAGGCGAGTAGCGCGTTGGAGCTTCATGATATCGACGTTATACTCTTTGACATGTTCTTCCAAGCTTGCAGCGAGTTTCGTACCCTCGGTATACTTCATGCCGATAAAATTCTCAATCCCGACCGTGTCCATGACTTGACCGCCGAATCGCTCCGCTACTATGCCTGTACGAATGCCTTTGCGCGCCGCATAGATCGCGGAACTTGCTCCAGCCGGACCTCCGCCAATGACGAGAACATCAAATGGTTCTTTGTTCGAAAATTCAGACGAATCCGGAGCTGCGACGATCTTGGATACGATCTCTTCGATCGTCATCCGACCGCTGCCGAAGAATTCACCGTTAAGGAATACAGACGGCACAGCCATGATGTCTTTGCTCTCAACTTCCTCCTTGAATACGCCACCGTCAATCATCGTGTGGGTAATACCGGAGTTAAGAACACTCATCAGGTTTAGCGCTTGAACGACATCGGGACAGTTGTGGCAGCTAAGACTAATATAGGATTCAAACACATAAGTGCCGTTGATGCCTTTAATTTGATCGATTACACTTTGATCTACCTTCGGAGCTCGACCGCTGACCTGGAGCAATGCCAAGACAAGCGATGTGAACTCATGCCCAAGAGGAAGACCTGCGAATACAACGCCTGAGTCCGCTCCGCCAGCCCGATTGACACTAAAGCTCGGCGTTCTCGCCAGCCCAGCTTGTTCAAGTGAAATTCGGGAAGACATGCCGGCTAGCTCTTCCAAGAAAGCCAGCATGTCCTTTGATGCGGAGTCAGAATCTGCGCTATATTTGATCAGCAGGTCACTCTCCAAAAGCTGAAGGTATTGGACTAATTGTTGCTTGATATCAGAATCCAACACCTGTCATGCCCTCCTTAGATCTTGCCAACAAGATCAAGGCTTGGCTTAAGTGTAGTCGAACCTTCTTGCCATTTTGCTGGGCAAACTTCGCCTGGATTATTGCGAACGTATTGAGCAGCTTTGATCTTGTTAACCAGTGCGCTAGCATCGCGGCCGATACCGCCAGCCGTAATTTCAACGGTTTGAATTACGCCGTCTGGATCGATGATGAAAGTACCGCGGTCAGCCATGCCGTCAGCTTCGATCAGAACGTCGAAGTTACGGGAAATCGTGTGCGTAGGGTCACCGATCATCAGGTACGTGATTTTGCCGATTGTCTCGGAGCTGTCATGCCAAGCTTTGTGTGTGAAGTGTGTGTCCGTCGATACGGAATATACTTCAACGCCGAGGTTTTTCAGCGTTTCATATTGGTCTTGTAGGTCACCCAGTTCTGTTGGGCAGACAAATGTGAAGTCAGCTGGGTAGAAGCATACTACGCTCCACTTGCCTTTGAAGCTTTCTTCAGAAACATCGATGAACTTGCCAGTTTGGTAAGCTGTTGCTTTAAACGGTTTTACTTCGGATCCAATCAGAGACATAGTTGGTTTCCTCCTGAGTTTTATGTTTTTTTAATTGAGATCAATTAGCAGTCAATAATTATTATTATGTACTGCTTGATATAAATAATATCATCTATCTTCACAACTTACATGAAGAAAAAATGAAATAATTATGACATCCTTCTAAACATACTTCATCTTAGTATTCCCTTTTGTGTTTCGGAATATGCTAAGCCGTTATTTGCGCCAAAAGGTCGTACAATCGGCTTTATCCTCGATATTAAACTGGATCAATTTCCTTAGCAGTTCATAATCCAATTCTTCCTTCCACGGGATCCGAATAAGCTCTTTGGTAGCATCATAGCCTGATTGTGCAATTTCTTCGGAGAACTGGCTCATCGTAATCTTCTCTGGAGCAACCGACATATGCTTTTGCGCTGCGCTAAATCCGATAATAAACGTTTCATGGTCGGTAAACATCGGCTGATTCCATGCCAACTTACATCTTAATGTCGGGAAGCTTTCCAAGATCCAAGCAAAAACCTCTTCTAATCGTTCCCGATGCGTAGTATTGTCGATTTTATCCAAGAATGGTGCAAATTCTTCCATGTGTATACCTCCATCTTCGTTCTATTTCATCGTTGCAGCGGCTATCCGTTCGTGAATTCTACGTTTTCGGTACATCATTTTGCCCGCTTCCGTTACATCTTGGAGCGTCGATCGATTTAAGAATGCCCCGAAAAGCATACCAGCGATTGGAATCATCTGAAACAGCTTTTTCCATCCGAAATTGTCTCGATAGGTCATCATAACCTCACGCCATCCCTGCAGCTGTGACATAACCTGCCCGCTTCTTTCCTTAGATTGAAAAGCGGCAAGCTCCTCTAATATCGCTTTTTTGCCAACGATGTCAGAGGATGAGAATTGCAAGCATTTGACGATAAAGATCCGCTCTGCTTTCTCATCCGGATCATATCCGTAACTAACGGCAATTTCCTGCAACGCTTTAAGCGATATACCTAATAATAACGGAATATCGATCGCAAGCGTGAAGATCCCGCCGATTCCCGTGGTCGCTCCTTGGACTGTGGCCGTATGACTGCTGGATAAAGCGATACGATCGGCAACTTCGTCCATTCGGGCAAGCGGCAAGCTGCTTATCTGACTCATTCCTGAGGCTGCGTCCCATTGTTCTTCCGGATAAAATTTACGATACATCTGTTCTTTGCTGATCAGATATCTTCCGCCATTCTGAAGGTAACTGCCGAGCTCGTCCAACGCTGTGCCAATTTTGTCCTGAACAAACTTAGGTGTAATCCTGTCCAATAACATAAAAGGCAAACGACCAAGCTTCTCCCAGAAGAAGATATCCTTCTGCTCCTTCTCCCATTGCTCGATCATCATTAATTCCATCTTTAAATAATCAACGGTCTCGTTACTTGTAGTCACGCTAGTTCACCTCATTTACAATCTGTCCGTTATTCATACTCTTTGATGATCGAGGAGGTTTCACGAATGAAAATAACGGTCCACATACAAAGAGACCGCCGATTGATACGGGAGGCCACTGAAAATCTGTGGCTTATACATGCTCAAGTATGGCACTACACAAAACAAAGGCTAATTCCATTCGTTATGAATGAGAATTAGCCTTTGTTTCTTTGGTATGCCAATTCTATTTCACTTCATTAACTTCAATATTCGCTTCACATTGACTGTGAATATCGCGACTGCACCTTGCATTTCCATACCTAATAGACCCGAGGTCTCAGCTACATCATACCCGTGTCTATGTTTCAGTTCACTATTCTTTGCTTCAATTTTATAGCGTTCTTTTGCTTTTTCCTTGAAATAGTCACTTTCCTGAAAGAGCTTTTGACCACTGTGTTCGGCTGATTTAATGCTAACCGAATAGGTCTTTGTCTTTGCTCCTTCTTTATAGCAGCCTTCTTTGAAGGGACATTGCTGGCATTTGCTTATATCAAAATAAAAAGTATTGACTTGGTTTTTTGCTACATTTTTTGTACCTGTTCTTGCCTTGCGAATGGCCAGGTGTCCTGCTTTGCACACGTACATGCCTGCATCCTTATTGAAATCAAATTCGTCCTCTTTACGACGAGCGCCATCTGAGATCATAGGGTTTAATTTGGATACCAATTTAAGTTCGTTTTCATTGGCATACTGAATATTATCCTTTTCTGAATAAGCGGTGTCCCCAATTACAGTATCAATCTCCATCCCCGTTTCGATACTTTTCTCAATTAACGTTTGTAATTGCTTTCCATCGTTCTTTTCGCCTGTCGTGATGATCGCAGCAGTAATGATTCGCTCCTCGTTCATGGCGATATGTGTTTTGTAACCAAAGAAAGAGGAGTCCGCTGTTTTGTGTCCTACACGTGCATCCGTGTCGTTTGAGCGTTGCAGTTGTTCATTGTGATCCGCTACGATTTCTTTCAAGTAGTTCAACTTTTCTTGAACCTTTGGATAGTGGCTGATGGCTTCTTCCTTTTCAACAGCCTCAATCACTTTTTGACAATACGCCAACTCATCGGCTATGTCGTTTGTCGTTGTTTTGGGCGGGAATTTCTCTTTCATCGATTCGTCGATTTGGTAGACAGCTTTGCGAAGTAATTTTGATTTTTCTATTAGGAATTCCTTCGGCGATTGCTGATTATATCTTGCTTTTGTGTGTGTCGCGTCTACGATGATTGATTTGCTTTTAATGAGTTCCTTCTCCAGAGCGATTTCCACTGTTTTCTGAATTAGCATGTCGAGCAGATTAATGTCTTTCAAGCGTAGCTTGCGAAACTTCGTTAATGAACTGGGATTGATAACCGCGTCTTCCGGGGCCATATCCAGAAAATATTTAAAGGACATGTCATATTTCGAACGCTCTACGACATCTACATCTGAAAAATCAAAGATGGATTTCAATAACAAATATTTAAACATCCGAATAGGGGGAACAGCATTTCGACCATTGTCTAAGCAATAATTCACTTCTAACTCTTCATGAATAAAAGAGAAATCGACAAGGTCATTAATCTGTCGGAGCATATTGTCTTTTGGGACAACGATATCGTATATGCCCATATATGGACTAAGATTTAAGCTTTGTTGATTTGAAATCATCTGGGTCACCGCCTGTTTTGGTTACCCCTATTATACAAGAAAACAAGATGCTCTTCCTCTTATATGTGGAAGAACACCTTGTTTTTAATTAAAGAACTTTTTCAGTGGCCTCTTGATACGGCGGCCTCTCTTGACTGAGATTGTTTTAATATCCGAAGAAAGCATCCTTTTTAATCTGCCCCTTCGTAATTCCATTCTTTTGAACGAGATCGGCAAACGAAGTAACCATTGCCTTTGGTCCCGCGATATAATATACAGCATCGTTCTTATACTGTCCGGTTACTCCATCCAATTCACGCTGAAGCTCTTCTCGTGATTCCAGATAAGCAACGCTAATAGATGGGTGTGCGGCAATCGCGTCGAGTTCTTCTTTATATAGATAGTTCTGCTTGCTGTCCAAATATAACAGATGGATCGGTTTCATGTCCCGTTTCCCCTGTGATTCCACCTGCTTCAACATTGCACGGAAAGGCGTGATACCGATCCCCCCTGCGATAAAGACAGAAGGCGTGTGTTCTTGAAGCTGGAACCCGCCGACCGGTCCCGTCATATTGACTTTCATGCCTGGCGTCAGTTCCAACATCGCTTGTTTATACTCGCTTGGTTGATGACCGATACGCATGGTAAGTCTAATGATGTTTTCCGAAGGAGCGGAAGCCACGCTGAACGGCTTGAGCGGATTTTTGACCTTTTTATGGGCAATCCGGAACAAGCCATGTTGACCAGCGTTCCAGCTTACATCCCCATCTTTTTTGAATAAAAACGAATATACATCCTCCGACTCTTGGATGCTTTCGACAAACGTGATCTCTTTTTTCTTGAACATCTTCAAGAAGTCCCCAAAGAAACTCATCCGATTTTCTCCCCTTAGTTAACCTGCCAAATATTTGCCTGTAATCGAACGTTCCGCTTGTACAATACCTTCCGGCGTACCTTCGAATACGACCTGTCCGCCTCTGCTGCCTCCGCTCGGTCCCATATCGATAATCCAATCGGCTTGACTGATGACGTCAATATTATGTTCGATGACGATTACCGTGTTGCCCGTGTCGACGAGCCGATTCATAATCCCCATCAGCTGGTTAATGTCGGACATGTGCAAACCAGTTGTCGGTTCATCCATTACATAAATACTGCCGTTCTTGTGGAGTTCACTCGCTAACTTGATCCGTTGGCATTCGCCGCCGGATAACGTGCTCAGCGGTTGACCCAGTGTAATATAGGTGAGTCCGACATCGCTCATAGCCTGCAGCTTGCGAACAACCTCTTTGATCGTAAAGAATTCAAGCGCCTTCTCAACGGTCATCTCCAGTACTTCGGCAATGTTCTTGCCGTTCAGCGTATAGGCCAGCACCTCTTCCTTAAACCGTTTGCCTCCGCAAACATCACATGGAAGCTTGACGCTGTCGAGGAAGGAGAGATCCATATAGGTAACGCCAAGTCCTTGGCAGTTCTCGCAGGCACCCTTGGAATTAAAGCTGAACAAACCTTGGTTGACTTTGTTGGCAGAAGCGAATGCCTTACGAACATCATCCATGATACCCGTGTAGGTCGCAGGATTGGAACGAGTCGAAACGCCGACAGCCGATTGGTCGATGACGATTGCATCTTGATGCTGGCTGAGGAAAACTTCATTAATAAGCGTGCTTTTTCCCGAGCCAGCAACGCCCGTGACGACAGTCATCACGCCTGTAGGAATATCAACGCTCACATCTTGTAAATTATGAAGAGTGGCATTGTTCACGGACAGCTTGCCCGTTGGTTTCCTGCAATCGCTTTTCAGCTCGAGCGGTCGTTTCATATGCGCACCAGTCAATGTACCCGATTCCAGCAAGCCTGGGAAGCTGCCTTCATACACAATATTGCCACCACGGCTGCCCGCATGAGGGCCAACATCGACAATATGATCAGCGACCTTGATGACATCGGGATCATGTTCAACCACGATGACGGTATTGCCTTTGTCTCGCAGCTTCTTCAGCAACTCGTTAAGCCGATGTACATCGCGAGGATGAAGACCTACGCTCGGTTCATCGAAAATGTACGTCACATCCACCAAGCTGCCGCTCAGATGTTTCACCATCTTGACGCGCTGCGACTCTCCGCCTGACAACGTATCCGTTTCCCGATCCAGCGTCAAGTAGTCGAGACCAATGTCGACCAGATGCTGCAAGCGCTCCGCCAACGACTTCACGATTGGAGCAGCAACCGGGTCATTGATTTCTTTCACAACTCGTATGAGATTGCCAACCTCCATCGAAGACATATCGGCAATGTTAAGCCCGTTGATCTTGCAGCTTAACGTAGACTGACTAAGTCTGGCTCCATGGCAGCTTGTACAAGGCCCTTCGGAAATGTACGGCGCAACTAACTTTTGCGTGCGTTCTGACTTTGTTTTGACATCTTGTTTGATATATTTGTTGGTGAATTTCTCAAGCATGCCTTCGACGGTAATGTTCATGGTTTTGCCGGCAAAATCCACTTGAACCTTTCTCGCCTTGCCATACAGCAGCAGTTCCAGCTCTTCGGCCGAATAATCGCTTAGCTTCTTATCGGGATCAAAGGAACCGGATTGCATAATCATATTAAATTCCCAGCCGCCTGGACCAAAATCCGGGAGCATAAGGGCGCCTTCGTTCAGCGATTTGCTTTTATCCACCGCTTTGCTCATATTGACGCCAAGACGGCGACCGATTCCGTTACATTCCGGACACATGCCTTGTGGATCATTAAATGAAAAGACATGGGAAGGTCCAACATGGGGTTGCCCCACACGGGAGAAGAGCAGTCGTAATATAGGCGAAATATCGGTAATTGTCCCCATCGTGGAGTGAGATCCGCCGCCAAGCCGCTTCTGATCCACAATAACCGCCATGCTTAGGTTTTCAATTGAATCCGTATCCGGCTGTGGAACTCGCGGAAGGAACGTCCGGACGAACATGCTGAAATTCTCATTCAATAATCGTGTGGATTCGGCTGCTATCGTATCGAATACGATCGATGATTTGCCGGAGCCGGATACACCTGTGAAGATTGTGATTTGTTTCTTCGGGATCCGAAGGGATACGTTCTTTAAGTTGTTTTCCCTTGCGCCCGTGAGGATGATATAATCTTGATTCGATTCGGACATGTTGCCCTCCCTTTTCATCATTAAAGTATGCACCGACTACATCGCTGCAGCCAGTTGAATCACTACGACATTAATTAGCCAGCAGCTTCTCCAGCTCGCCGCACCAATTGCTCCAGCCATGTCGAGCTCCCTCTAGACCATGTACATTCGAGAAACCTGTCTGCTGAAGTTGAAGATTCACTTTGCCGTCCTCCAGCACTTGCAGTGTCCATACAACCGTGTGTTTCTCATCGCCAACAGCCCAGGTATAAGACAAGCGGCTAGGCGCTTCTACGACAAGCACTTCACCGTTGATGATTCCATCCCAATATGGATTAGGTTCGGCGTGGAATTGAAATTGATGTCCGACTACCGGAATAAAATCGTTAGGGAGTACCCACTTGGCAAGCGTCTCTGAATTCGTTAATGCGGACCAAACCTTATCGATTGTAGTGTTGTACTGAAAATCTAATGTTAAAGCTAGCGTCATCGCTACTCCTCCTCTAATAGTAAGTTAAGGCGCATCATATTGGCGCTCCAGAACTTGTTATAGAATGACAGCCAATCCTGTATTTCTTTAAGGGGGGATGCGTTAAGCCGATATCGTGTTTCTCTGCCCACCTTACGGTCTATTACCAGACCGGCTTCCTTAAGAATCGTCAAATGTTTGGAAACCGCCGTTCGTCCCATATCGAATTGATTCGTTAATTCATGGAGCGGGAGTTCTTCTGCCTCGGACAACAAGTGTATCAATTTACGCCTGGTTGGATCAGCGATTGCGTCGAACACATCCCGCATCGGTTGAGTATCGCTCACAACACCCTCTCCTGCGTAATTATAATCCAGATTAGGACACCATCTGGTGACGTTTTTTATTATAGGACACCATTTGGTGACGTGTCAATGACGACTATACACTCTTTCGTTTGCCGAACAAATGACCGAGCGAAGCCTTGGCACACCAGAGTGCGATCGCTGCGAATAACAACCCCCACACTATTGCGGGCACGCCCGTCGAGCTGCTCAAGCTATGGGTATCGCCTGCAGTCGCTGGTGATACTAGAGCCATGTATAAGATAACCAGCGATGACACGACCGATTCCACCAAGCTTAAGAAAGCGATGAGCAGATAGTAGCCTTTCTGCAGCCAATTCGGCCCTATTAACGCAATCAAAGTAGTAACAATGGCAAAACCAGCGCTCCATGTGATCCCATAGCCGTTTCTCACGAACAAGATTACTGCAGCTAATGCGAGAAAGGAGACTAACAATAGTCCTTGTTTAATCCGACCCTTTGCATACATGGCGAACAATAATACCGTATAAAGCGATGCACCGATATAACCCGCCAAAGCAATGGGAATGAGCATCCAGCCTTCTTGGAATTGCGTGTAGGTAACGCCGCTTTGATCCGCGAATAGATGTATCTCCATGACTTTGCCCTGTAAGACAAGCGCGGCTGCGGCGTGCGCAAGCTCGTGCACCAGTGTATTAACATTGCGGAAAAACGATGAAAACGGAATAAATCGAGTCAATATCAGCACAACAATAAAGATGAGTCCACCTCGGAGCCAAGAGAACACGCTGTTTCCTCCCTTCTATTCACTATTCTCGACCGAAGCGAAAAAAATCTCGCCCCTGTTCAAGAGACGAGATAGACGATCAAGCATATTAGGACCCTTGTACGGTTTTAATTGCTACTTCCATGGCATCAATCACTTTATCACACCATACATCAAATTCTGGATCCTCATGTTGTAGAGCTGGATTGGCCAGGATATGTTCGATAGTCGAGCGGATGCCTTGATCGAAGCGGGTCGTGGCAACAAACTCCGGTACAAGCCGCTTTAACTTCGTATTATCGAATATCACGGAATTCGCTTTGTCACCGATTAATCCTCCAAGGTAGTCCATGCTGCTGGTCGCCGCAAGGAACGTAGATGGTACATGTACGGCATTCAACTTCACGCCTAGGGCGTCTGCAATACAGGTATAGATTTGATTCCATGTGAGCGATTCGTCTGACGTTATGCCGACTGCTTCACCAATCGCATGGATGTTCCCCATTAAACCAATGAATCCCTTCGCAAAGTCAGTGCTGTGAGTCATCGTCCAGAGCGATGTGCCATCTCCATGAATAATGACGGGTTTCTGCTCGAGCATTCGTTTGGCTACTTGCCATGAGCCGCGCGAGCCATGGACGCCAAGCGGGATGGAACGTTCGTTATAGGTATGGCTTGGTCTAACGATCGTAACCGGGAATCCATGCTCACGGTATTGTTGCATGAGATATTCTTCGCAGGCTATCTTATTGCGGGAGTACTCCCAATATGGATTAGCTAGCGGCGTACTCTCCGTAATCTGAACATTCATCAGTGGTTTCTGGTATGCAGATGCTGAACTAATGAAGATAAATTGTTTGGTCTTGCCTGCGAACAGCCTGTAATCTCGCTCAAGCTGCGCAGGCACATAAGCGATGAAATCCGCAACGACATCAAACGATAAGTCTTCGATTAACTTGGCGACGGCTTCTTCGTCCTGGATATCCGCTTGCAAGCTATGTACGCCGGCTGGCAGCTCGGAAGATCGATTCCCTCGATTCAGCACATACAACTGATGCCCTTGTGCAGCTAATTGTTGCGTAATGGCGGAACTAATGGTGCCTGTGCCACCGATGAATAACGCTTTCATGTGTGCCACCTCCGTAGATTACTGTTCATCTTCACCTTACCATTTGCGCGAACAGAACCGCAACCATTCGTTTATTAGATAATAGAAGTTTTTGGTGCAAAAAAAAGAGGAGCCGCTTATTCAGCCAGCTCCCTGTCGTTATAGATGAGGTGAAATGGAGATCAAATACCTGTAAACAGCAGAGCAATATCATCGTTACCGTTTTTTGTTCTCCATCCGTTGAACCCGGCGGCATCGGTAATTCCAGGCTTAAACGTTAATACGTATACTTGACCAGGCGTCATGTCATCCTTAAGCTTTAATGTCACTTCGTGAACCACCGCACCTGTTTGGTTTAATTCATCATGCGAGATCGTTACGTCGCCTCCGCCTTGTTTTTTGATCATAAAATAGGGTTCGTTCACGTTTTTAACTGGTTCACTGAAGATGACTTTAATGGTCGAACGATTGATCACGACGACTTGCTTCGCATAAGGCTGCTCATTCGATACGATGGTTCCGGCGAATGCAAGCTCATTGGCGCCATCATTCGCAAGGAGCGACGATACGCCTGTGATCTTAGCCATATAAACATGGCCTGGCTGGAATAGATCCGGATTTGATTCGGAGCTTGTGCGTAATTGCACAATGACCGTTTTATTGGTCCCCGGCTTGCGTACCGCATATTTGCTCCAACCGGACATGGAGACATTGTTGCCATTATCTTTGAGACTCGAAATCGACAGTGAGCCAACATCCGTATCGGTAATATCTCGATCGAATGTGATTTCGACTGTATTATTGTTAACGGCATTAATTGATTGTAGTTTCACGGGTAGAAGCGGATTGGCCATTCCGCCAAACAACAAACCTGATTTGGTATCCATCACGTTGCCGGCAAGATCGGGTATTCCCGCAACAGTCAAGCTGTAGACGGTTTTGTCTAGCTGAGCAGAAGTCCGAAGTGTGATTGTGCGACCCTCATTGTCGATGCTGGCCGATACAATCGCAAGACCCTGAATGCTGTATCTGCCGGTCTGAACCGCGATATCACGGTTAACCTTCTCGTTGAATCGAATTGTGAGTGAAGCATCGGGATTGACCTTAAAATCCGATTCGATGATCGTTGGTTTAGTAGCATCGTTGCTGCCCACAATTGACAAGTCTGATCTCGTGTCCATCACATTGCCTGCGCTATCCTTAATATTCTTGACGGTGAGCCAATATCTGACGTTGTCTGATTGGTTAGATGTGGTTATCGTCACGATACGTTTATCGTTTGAGAGCTGTATATTCGTTACTTTCAATCCGCCTGAGAAGGAGTAGTTCGATGCATTGACGGCTGAGTCATTGTGTAAGGCTTCTGAGAATGTGAGCGTATATACCTTAGCTGAGATGCGATCGAGCGCAATAATCGTTGGTTTAGTCATATCCGATCTCGGGGATAAGAATGACCAAGTATTGCCATCGATGTTAAGATAATGCGTTCGGTTCTCGAACTGATAACCTGTGGTCAGCAAGACCGACATTCCATCATTGCTCAGCGTAGCTAGATAGATGGGCACATGGTTGCCTGCATGATCGTAGATGGAAAACCGCGAAATATCAGCAGATTCGGTTTTCGACTTTAGATTTACACGGACGGATTGCACGCTAAGCCCTTCAATCGAGCGCACCTCAAGTTCACTTTCCCATCCGGTGAACACCGCATAGATGGCTTCTACAAGTACACTCCGAGTCGCATTGATTGTATAGTCGTTCCGATGTGTGATCCAGCCCTTATTTAAGGCTGTGCCAACAGCGGCTTTTGCCCATTGTGACACCTTGCCATTGAATCCGAAATTCGGATTGGCAGTTACGTTGTTGACTTTCAGGAGCACGGTTGCCAATTCTTCGATCTTCACAGGCGCAGTCGGCTCGAAGCGATTCTCCCCTCGTCCGACCATAATGCCGGCGCTCCGCACCGATTGAACGGCATTGTAAGACCAACGTGTTTTCAGAACATCTACAAAGCTTGGAGTCGAGCTCGAACGTGGCAATTCCAGAAGCTTCTGCAGAACGGCTGCAAATTGCTCCCGCGACATCGATTCGTGGAGACGGGATGAACCATCCTCGAATCCGGTCATAATCCCTTCTTGTTTTAAGACTTGAAACTTGTCTTCCGTGGATAACGTTGAAGCGGCAGCAGCCGAGATGGCGACACTCAGAAATAAGGTTAATGCTAGCCAGATGGAAATAACTTTCTTCATGATTGCAGTCCTCCTAATTAGATTTCTGCCGGTGCCGCCGAAGCAGTGAGGCCTTAAGCGTGCGGGCCAGCGAATGTACCAACTTAAACGACGTCTCCAATAGAAAAGTTACTGTCGAAAATCGCCTTCGTCAAAAGTAGTCATCATTCGATCAAACTTCTGTGCATTCGCCTCGCAATGCTTGTTTGGACGTACGCACCAACACTCCCTCCATACAAAAAACGGCTATCATCCGAAAGGGACGATAACCGATTTTTATTACTTTTTCAGTTTGAGCGTTATCAAGCTGTGAACTTCGTTATTTAGTGATATAGTGAAAAGGTATATGAGAGCCGTCCAAAGTTAACATCATTAATTATTTAATAGGAGTTGAATCACATGCCCCATCTACTATTCCGAGGTGTGAATCCCGAACGTCTTCAGGTCGCTGCGCCGCCTCTTGTAGACCGTCTTGCAGAGGTCTGCGACTGCGGTGCCGATCAATTTACGCTGAATGCCCTGCAAGTTACGAACATCTATGGCAGCGGACCAAACGATCCTCCATTTGCTTTTGTAGAGATTGGATGGTTCGAGCGTGGCGCTGTAACGCGTGCAAAGGTTGCTGATGCGGTGACGGACACGATTATCAATCTGGGAATTCCGGACGTAGAGATCGTGTTCCATACATACAGCGAGCAGCATTATTATATCAATGGCGTTGCAGTTGCCCCATAAAGGCCAACTCTATCTCGACCTAACCTTCGGTGAGGTCCGCGCTTAATTCGCTTGCAATCTCAATCATTTTGGGAACTACGGCTTCGTTTGTTACAGCGACATATAAGTCTCCCATATAATGACGAAACGGGATCGTAAGCTCGCCCACACTCCACATGAAGAAATCGCCTTCGATTGTCATTGTCGCTCCGGGACCAGCCACTGTATAGGATGTCATATATGCGAAATCAGGTTTGGATGCAAAATATTGTTTGCACTCCTCTAACGAAATTTCCAGCGTATCCTGTGGCTCCTGGAAGCTCCTCGTCATTCGGTATCGTTCACTCATCGTGCTTTGCCTCCACTTCATATCAGTCATTCATTTTTTAAGTGTATTATGGGCCCTGATCTCTTGTACGTCAGGGCTTTAACCGTAGTACAGTCATGCATAGCTTACGTTTACGCATTGAGCGCACGTAAAACATCCGTCAAGAATAGCCATGAACGTTCAACAGACGAAATGGACAAATGCTCTTGAGGGGTATGAATATCGTACAAATTCGGACCGTAAGAGACCGCATCCAGATCAGGCAGCTTCCCGATTAGAACTCCGCACTCGAGTCCGGCATGGATAGCTTTTACATCTAGCGGTTTGCCGAATCTGTTTTCATACACAGACTCGAGAACTGGGCGCAGCTTGGAGTCGGCCCGATACGGCCAGCCTGGGAAGTAGCTGTCAGCATGGAAGCCAGCGCCCACACTTTCGGCTAAGGTCTCCAAGTTGCGCAGCACATCGTCGGTTTGCGATTTGAGCGAGCTGCGCGCCAAGCTTTGCAGTACAATCGTATTTTCATTCATCGTTACAACGCCAAGGTTCGTTGATGTGCGAACCAAATTCGGGATAGCTTTGTCCATGCTTACCACGCCATTTGGAATCAGTGTAAGCAATCGAATGACGGTTTGTTTGGTTGCATCATCCCATACGACTTGTTTGTCACCAGAAGGCCAAGCCTCAGCTTCTCGCAAGGATACATTCACGTTCCCATCCGTAACCTGATACTCCGCACGCAGCAGCTTGTTCCATTCAATTAGTCTTGCTTTCACATCGTCTCTTGCTTCATCGGTGAGGCAAACATTCGCTTCTGCTTCCCGCGGAATCGCATTTGCTTTCATCCCGCCACTAATACTAATAAGCGAGAATGGTACTTGACGGCGAAGATCGTCAAGGACACGGCCAAGCAGCTTATTGGCATTGCCGCGTTCATGGATGATATCGTCGCCGGAATGTCCGCCGCGCAGACCATCGACGACAATCGTATAGGCAGCGCCATCGTCCTCTTTGTATGCTCGGGTAATACGCGGGACCTTATGATACAGATTAATACCGCCTGCGCTGCTCACGAATAATACACCTTCACGATCAGAATCGAAGTTGATCATGCGACGACCCTTGAGTGTAGAAACGTCCAATGCGAAAGCACCGCCCATTGTTGTTTCTTCTTCCGTTGTCATCAGAATCTCAAGCTCGGGATGCTCTAGCTCAGGCGAATCGATAATAGCCATAGCTGTTGCTACCGCAATACCATTGTCGGCGCCAAGCGTTGTTCCCTCTCCGTAGATAAAGTCGTCTTCGATACGGAACGTGATGGGATCTGTTGTGAAATCATGGTCGGTACCTTTGTTTTTCTCGCAGACCATATCGAGATGCCCTTGGAAGATCACAGTCGGAGCCGTTTCGTACCCTAGCGATGCTCGCTTCCGAATAATGAGATTATGTCGTTCATCTTGTATGACCTCACAACCGCGCTGACGAGCGAAATCGGCGACATAATCGCTGACCCTCTTCTCATTGCCTGAACCACGCGGTATGGCGGACAATTCCTCGAATAATTGCAAAACCTTTAATAGCCCCGTATATTTGCGTTCCCGATCTACCGTCATTGTACGGCTTCCTCCTCTGCCAGATGATCCAGTAATGCTTCAGCGAACAACTCCAGCCAGCGTTCATCGACTTCGTCAAATCGTGCTATGCTTGGACTATCGATGTCCAATACGCCTATGAGCTTGCCGTTCTTTGACAGCGGGACAACTATTTCCGAACGGGAAGCAGCATCACAAGCGATGTGTCCAGGGAATGTATGAACATCATCCACCCGTATGGTCTTTCCTCTGCTCGCCGCTGCACCGCAGACACCTTTCGATAATGGGATGCGCACGCACGCAGGCAGCCCCTGGAATGGACCCAGCACAAGCTCGCTCTCACGATATACATAGAACCCAACCCAGTTGATATCCTCTAGAAACTGATGAAGTAACGCCGAAGCGTTAGCCATATTAGCGATAGGATCTCGTTCACCCTCAAGTAAGGCACGGAGTTGACGGATTAATTGTTCATAATTTTGCTCTCTTGAGCCATCGTAATTCTCGGTGTGAAACATAGCTGTTCTCCTCTGATTCTGACAGGTATAGGATGTTTTCGGTTTCAGTGTACCACACTTGACGGGTTGAAATCTTTATTGAACGGACAGTTGGACTTCTTTGGTTGCAATCCGCTTCGTAAATTCTCGATCATGCTCCACGAACAGAAGCGTCGGTTCGTAGTCTAGCAGCAGCTCCTCGATCTGTATCCGAGATATAACATCAATGAAATTAAGCGGCTCATCCCAGATATGGAGATGGGCTTGCTCACATAAGCTTCTGGCGATTAAGACCTTCTTTTTTTGCCCGCCGCTATATGAAGCGATATCCTTTTCAAACTGCACCCTGGCGAAATCGAGCTTTCGCAGAATGGATTTGAACAGACTTTCATCAATGCCATATTGCCTGGCATAATCGCTCAAATTCCCTTGCAAATGGGATGTGTCTTGTGACACGTAGGATAGGAGCAGTCCGCTTCCTTTGCTTAACGTCCCTGTATGAGTGATCGCTTCTCCATTAATCAGCTTTAATATGCTGGATTTCCCTGATCCGTTACGCCCCGTAAGCGCAATTCGATCTCCGCGCTCGATCTCGAAGCTGATCCCTTCACAAGCAGCATGGCCATTATAGAAGACGGAGACATGATTCAGCTCAGCAAGCCTGTTCTTATGGTAATGTAGCTGTGTGACCTTCAGATTTTCAGAGCTTTCAACATTTTTGAGCAGCTTCGATTTGTCCTCTATCGCGTTATGTTGCCGTTGCTCGATTGACTTGGAACGCTGCATCATCTTCGCTGCTTTGTGACCAACGTAACCTTTATCAATTTTGGAGCCTGAGTTACGCGTACCATTTTTTGATTTTTCGACCTTGTCGGACCAATCGCTTGTTCGTCTCGCCGATTCCGACAACCGTTTAATATCCTTTTTTAGTTTGTCATTTTCGGCAAGTTCGAAGTCATCCTGCAGCTTTTTATTTGCGAACCACTCTGAGAAATTGCCTCGTTGGATCGTAATGTTCGTCTTATTAATGGACAGAATGTGATCCACACAATGATCGAGGAACGAGCGATCATGCGAAATCAGGATATACCCCTTTTTGCTTCGCAAATAGTCGCTGACTAGCGCTCTTGCCTCCATATCGAGATGATTGGTGGGTTCATCGATCAGCAGAAAATGGTTGTCTTTTAGAAATAATGCAGCGAGAAGCACCTTTGTTTGCTCGCCATTCGATAACGTTCCGAAAGCCCGGTACAACAACTCCTCTCCGACCTGAAGGGCATTCAATTCCTTGGCTAATCTCCAATACTCATAGTCCGGGATTATGTCCTCCACGATTTGTATGGTCATCCTGCTTCGGTCCTCAACCGTAAACGGGAAATAATCAAATTCGACGGGAGCAGTAATTGTGCCGCTGTATTCGTATTTGCCGAGTAGTAATTGCATGAAAGTGGTTTTGCCACGTCCGTTCCTGCCGGTAAATCCTAATTTCCAATCCGTATCGATCTGGAAGCTTACGTTCTCAAAGATGGGATCGTAGCAACCGTCATATGCATAAGTTAGATTCGACACTTGTATCAATGCCATATGGCAACACCTCCGTATAGGAAATAAAAAAAGACCGCAAGAAAGTTACATTCTCGCAGTCCGAATTCATGCCATACAAATTCCGCCCTATACGGATGCGGAAATAAAGGTATGCCGAATACGACTAAAGCGAAGAGGTAACCTTCTTGCCTGTGCATAACGAAACAAACCTACACCTGTGATCAGGCGCTTGCTTGCTTCCGTTACCGACAAGAAATCCTACATCTTCGCTTCAGCTCCATTCGTAAAATTAACAGTAGCTTATCATATCAATGAGATGATGACAACCGCCTGTCGTAAACTAATTTCGCCCCAACAACTCAGCGGAAAACTGCTTTTTAATCATTACCAAAATTTACATCCAAACTTTTTTAAACGTCATGTATATCCTTTTCTATCATGAGCAAAATAACCTCACATCCCATTAAGGAGTGATAAAAATGAGTAGTTCAAACCAACTAGTAGTACCACAAGCAAAAGCAGCGATTAACCAAATGAAAGCTGAAGCAGCTTCCTCGCTCGGCGTATCCCTTTCTCAAGATGGATACAACGGCAACCTGACAACTCGCGACGCAGGTTCTATCGGTGGCTACATCACGAAAAAATTGGTTCAAATCGCAGAGCAACAACTCGGCGGCCAACGTTTCTAGAAACGGGCTTACGAATCTTCAAGATAGCAAGTCAAGAGCAACAGCAAGGCAGCCGATTAATCGGCTGCCTTGTTTCTTTTTATTTCAGCTTTTAGTTTATTCAGCTTCTAATTTCAGTTAATAACATGTTGCGCACGCATAGAGGTTACAGCATCGTACAAATGATGAAAATGAAAGTTTGGTTGAATCCCTGGCGGAATGGATTCGCCCAAAAAAACGGTGCGAACGCCTGCCTGTTCCCCTGCAATGATATCCGTATCCCGATCGCCTACCATAAAAGATTGCTGACGATCGATGCCATACTTATGGATGAGATCAAGCAGCATCCCGGCCTGAGGCTTGCGGCATGAACATCTGGCATGAGGTTTATGCGTGCAATATCGAACATCGTGAATATCTCCGCCTTCTGCTCTGATGAGGGTCATCATATAACCGTTTATACTCTTTAAAGCTGCTTTCGTCATATATCCGAGTCCAACGCCACCTTGATTGGAGGCGACAAACACCTGATACCCTAACTCTCCGAGCTGCTTGATCGCTTCCGCAGCGCCATCAATCAAGCGAAAATCGGATTTGCGGTTAATGTTGCCCGCATGATTAATAACGCCGTCCCGATCCAAAATAAAAGCTTTCATAACCACCCTCCGTCATGTCAACGCACTACTTGTATCATGACTGTCGAGTGATCAAATAATTCAACAGCTGCAATAAAAAATCGGAGGTGCGGGGCAGTCCCTTCAGCGCTTCCGCCGCAAGGCAATAATGCTCCCACATCTGCTTGGCCGCTCCATCTCGTCCATACAACGTAACGAAAGTCGAACTGCTATTATTCTCATCCTGTCCGGCGGGTTTGCCAAGTGTCGCAAGATTGCCTTCTGCATCAAGCAAATCATCTTTGATCTGGAAGGCGATCCCTGCGTGATACGCATAGGTTTGCAGCGTCTCCTTTTCTTGTGAGCCAGCCCCTGCTAAGATAGCCGGCATCATGAGGGATGCTTCAAATGCGATTCCCGTCTTGTAATAACATAATGTATTTAGCTGCTCCACTGTTAGCGACTGCCCGCGTGTACGAAGATCCATTTGTTGACCTCGGCACATGTCGGCTGCCTTTGAGGACGAATAATGAATGAGCGCAAGCACGGTCTTTGGATCGAAGCCAACAAGGGACGATTGCTCCTCGATCGCTTTCTGTATCATAAACAACCCGGTCAACTCGGCAGTTGAGCTGTCATGTACACGATGTAAAGTAGGGCGACCTCGGCGCGTAGAAGCATTGTCCTGAGTCGGCAAGTCGTCAAAGATGAGTGATGCCGTATGCATGTATTCTAATGATTTGATTAACGGGGCAATTGATGCTGGATCCATCCCGTATTCGTCGACACACATGACCCATGCCACAATAGGCCGGATTCGTTTCCCCGAGCCTTCCAGACTGTAATTCGCGGCTTCCGTTAATGTTTCACCGAGATAAACATCTCCTCCCTGATCCGGCAGAGGCAACAAAACATTAATTTTGTCGCGAACAGTTCGCACAATGGTTGTGAAGTAGCTCTTGTGCTCGCGTCCTCGACGCAGCATCGTCACCATCTGTTCCCGGAGCAGCTTATCGAAGAAATCAACCTTCTCCGCTTTCACAATAAGTTGGTCAATGCTTAATTGAAACGCCGTTTTCTCTGGTGCAAAAATCGCCATGAATTCACGGTACGCCTCTTCCCCGATACGGGTTTTGAACCGCCTTAGACCGCCGACAGCTCGTTCTAATATCACGTTTCGCGCAGTTTCATTGGAGTGATAGACCTGATGGATTAAATGAGCAATAACGGACCAATAAAGCTCGTATGGATTGGTCAAATCGTTACGTTCTTTATGATAACGATAATAATAGGTGTAGGGAGTAACGGCACCCTCCTCCATATCGTCGTATAGATCAGCTAAATCATCAGCCAATTGATTGTAGATGCCGTAAAAGAACGTACGTTCGCCAAATTCCTTGTCCGTGCCAGCACCAATAACGGAGCGAACGATCAAACGCGATGATGCCGATTTGAGAATAATGGGCAACAGCAGTTCTTCGTTTGTATAACTCGGATGCGTAATCGACTTGCCCCGATCGATATCTTGAGATTCGAAAAAAATGTAGGATTGCTCATAAAATACAGGTAAAGACGCCTGGCTTTGATGTGTTCTGATCCATTCGAACGCCTCGCGCAGCTCTCCGTGTATATATCGCATGAGCTCGATATTGGCGCCTTTCCAGTCCGAGATGTCTGGAACCGTTCCATGAAGCAATGTATGGCGAATCATTCCAGCATATTGGGATTTTTCATTGTCCTCCAGCAGGCCTGAATCCAATAGATCGTCGATAAATGGATAAGTAAGGCCATAGGAATATCCTAATCGGATTCCTTCGTCTAATCGATGCGATCGTTCTTCTTGCGTGATCGTTGCATCCATATCGTCCATGACATGCAGGACGACACCGATCATAATTTTGATCAGCTTGCGTACAGCGTGTTCTGCATTCATGGCTTCCGGTATATTGGCAGACACATTTCTGAGCTTCTGAATGGCCCAGATCATCGCCGATTCGACGCCTTCGCGCTGAGCCCATCTATATAACCCGGCAAGACTCATGTAATCGGGTTCATTGCTGTTCTCGGCTCCAGAATCCGGCTTCGGGATTAAATGCACCTTAATAAATCGAACCAGATCCTTTATTCGTTCATTCGTTTGCGGGGAAGAAGGATCTTTGCCGAGGTCTCTCATATACATGTAGGTAACACTGCGTTCCAGATAGGCATCCAGATTGCCCGTCAGGCGCTGCCATCGCAAAAATTTCCCATAATCTTTTGAATCGGGTATGCGGCTGGCAAGTGACATTGCAGATTGCCAGCGCTGAGATCGAATATGACTTTTCTTCCAAATATTAAAATCCGAATCCAGCGAAGTCATGTATGTTTTATGTTTAACTTCATGTTGCAGCAAGGAGAGATAACGGGCGGCCTTACGTTCCGCCTCGTCATACCAGGCGTTAGCATGATCCGTCGTCGCAGTTAAGTTATTCATTAGGAAACGCCCCTTATGTGTTGCACATTTTCGATAATCGATTAACCGAGTAGTAGTCATACGCAAGATCCTTATACAGGTTGCTTTAATCTATAGTGTAACAAAAAAAACGATCGCTGAAGAGATCTCACCAGCGATCGGCACGGATTTAATTGTATTATAACAATATTTTACGTCATTAATTAAGTTGGGTTTTCCAAGCCTCGACACCAAGCGCCAATGCTCCACACAATGCAGCATTATCGCCTAATTTAGGCGAAACGATGTATTCGTTAATGCCATTAATTATATCGTCTACAGCGATATATCCATTCAAGTTCCGTCTTACCTCGTCACGCACAAGTGACAACAGCTGCCCCTGATGCATGACCCCGCCGCCAAGAATGATTTTTTTGGGCGATAGGAGTAAGATCGTAGATGAAACAGCTTGCCCGATGTAATAAGCTTCCATGGCCCATGCGGGATGCTCCTTAGGAAGCTCACTCCCCTTGATTCCCCAACGTTGTTCAATCGCCGGACCGGCTGCTAACCCTTCCAGACAATCTCCATGATACGGACATGCCCCTTCAAACCGATCATCCGGATGCCGTCTCGGCAAGATGTGACCACCTTCGGGATGTGCCAAGCCATGGACTAACTTGCCTTCGGAATATACACCGACACCGATTCCTGTCCCAATCGTGAAGTAGACACAACTGTCCAGTCCTGCTGCGGCACCCCACACGGATTCGCCATAAGCCGCAGCGTTGACATCGGTATCCCAGCCAATGGGCACATTCATACTGCGTTGCAGCGTTTCGACGAATGGGAATCCGGACCACCCAGGTTTTGGTGTTGTAGTGACGTAACCGTATGTACGACTGGATCGGTTAATATCGATAGGCCCGAAAGTTCCGACACCGATCGCCTCAACTCCCTTGTTCTGAAAATATTCGCTGATTTTCGCCATGACAACTTCTGGCGCTTCAGTCGGAAAGTGAATCCGATCTTCGATCTCACCTCGCTCATTGCCGATTCCACAAACAAACTTTGTACCTCCGCCTTCAATTGCTCCAATTCGCATGGATTGCCACTCCTATTCATTCGTTATTTTTATTTGAGTTGTCGTATTCCTTATTCAAAATGTCTAATAGTTTTTTTGCCCTTGATTTTCCGATTGTGTAGACTGTCCCAGAATTAGGTAGCTTACTTAGGGTACCTTGACCGTATCGTTCACTGACCCAGAGATAATATTGTTTGTTGCCTAATGAAAACTGATAAGGGGGATCTTCTATATCGACTTGTCCATGTTGTTTATCGGCATATCGTACGGCATAAGTAAATTGTTTGACCGCTTCTGAATCTGTTATGACACGTTCAGTACCAGGACGGACTTCATGAAACCTAATCATTTGCTGAACTACGACCTCGCTCTCTGGAACACGGAGTAAAAAATAACTCGTGACGGTTCCGATTAGAATGAGAATGGTTAACGAAATGGTGATGGAACGAAATTTCATGTACATGACACCTCCTTACACTATTTTACATCGAATTCTTGCCGAATCCACAGTTTCTTTTCAATAGAAAACAGCCCATCGGCTGCTAAAATAGCAGATGGGCTTAATCAGGGAGTTATTATCGTTGTTCTGCAGACCGTTGCTTTGAACGAATATACATCTGCTGGTCGCGTAACCGAACGAGCACCTTTCCGAATCGCCCGCCTTCCTGGTATTCAACCGTTTCGGACGAATACGTTTTTTCAAGGTATGCTTTGATGAGAGCTTCGCTTCTTTCGTCAGCCGGAAGACCGTGAATGCGAAGCCAAGTCAACATTTCTTTTAGAGCTTCTTCGCGATTCTTTTTGGTTGTTTTCAGCTCACGCGACACAATGGATTCATACGTGTATCCCTTCAGGTATAACAGATGCATCAGATAACCAAATTCCATGATGTGATCTTGAATCGGTTTGTCAGACACAATCGGTGCAATTTCGTTCATCAAGCTGTTTTCTCTGCTGCCCGCCGGCATGCTTAAGTAACAGAATTGTTTGGCACAGCTCAGCAATCTTTCAGTGCTTTCCCAGTCGTTGATTACTGGGCACATGGACACGAATACGAGATCAAATTTGTTTAACCACCCTCGCTTAGCTAAGTCAATATTCTCGAACGGTTCTCTGACAAGCTCTATGGTTCCTTCCGGAGCGGACCGAGCATTCTCGATAAACAACTCGGCTAACGGCCCATTTGGTTCGACAGCCGTTACCTTGGCGCCTCTTTCTGCGAAAGCGACCGAAAAACCGCCGGATGCCGCGCCAATATCAAGTACCGACATCCCGCGTAAATCTACATTCTGACCTTCGATCCAGCTAATGATTCGATTCGTTCTTTTTTTGCCGTCTTCGCTGAATACTTCTTTATTAAATACCGCAGCCTTCGAATCAAAGGATCGGGTCGGATCCATACCTGACGATTTCATTTTATTAACTGCCGTGTAGGGGTCATCCTTCCAAGTCTGTTCCCATTTCGCTGCGTCAAAAATCTCATTCATTGTATTAGCCTCCAATGTATTAGGATTTCGTAGAGTTATGATATCTATAATTTATGCATAAAAACGTCCTTTAAGGAGCGTTTTTAATCGATAGTGCCAAATTGGAGATGGTTTGTTCACGTAATCGCTTTTCCATCTGAGCTTCAGCATCAAGTACCACCTTCTGGATGACACACTCCGGTCCATGATCAAGACTACATTCGAAGAGCGATGTCGTCCCTTCGATGGCATGGATGATGTCCAGGAACGAAACACTCTCCCAGCCGCGCTTAAGCCGATAACCTCCACTAGCGCCAGATGCCGACTCGATCATACCGGCTTTGACAAGCTTCGTTAATATTTTGGACAAGTAGGTTGGCGATACATTCTGCTTATCTGCCAGCTGTTGCACGCCGATCGGTTTCTCCGGTGTTGCAACGGCGAGGAATAACATGCTGTGTAAGGCATAATTTGTTGCTTTGGAATATTTCAATGCGATACTCCTTCCTGCTTTCTTCGTAGATATTATGCATCTATAATAACTCCATTCCGGGTGTCCGTCAAATCCATTTTTATAGTCCATTACAAAATCTTAAAAATGAACAACTCCTTAAACAGTTCTGCCTTAATAATCGTGGGGGATTCCAATATCGGATAATACCTCGTGCTCCCGTTCATTGTTATGCTGAAACTACGCAGCAAGCACCTAGTCTGGAGGTTGAATGTCCTTGATTTGGTGCTTATTTGCGTGCAGATGCAAGCGCTCATTCCTAAGGAAAGGAGTCGAATGTCGATCGCGTTGAATTCACAAAGGAAAGCAGCATGAGAGAGCAGCAGACGGTTCTATCAAGAATCCATTCCAACAAACGGGAGGTAATTTGATGAGAAGCAAGCTGATTTTCACTGCATTAATGTTGTTTCTACTTATGGATGCTGTAGCAGCATTCGCAGCGCCGAAGGTGAATACGTTCGAAAGACCCGCAGCCGGTGGTGCCTACACGCTTAGCGAGTGGGGATTCGACGGGTGGAGCGCACCATGGGATCTCGGTATGAGCAACCGAACAATGATTGATACAGCCTACTCGCATACGGGAGGCAAGTCGCTCCGTGTATTCTACCCGCAAGGTCAGATCGGCCCTCAGAATTCCGGAGCGCAAGCCCCTTTCACGCTAACACCAGGGCAAGAATATTATTTGTCCTACTGGGTCCGTTTCAGCAGCGATTTCAGTTGGGGCACAACGGAATATGCGGGCAAGCTAGGGCTTGGCTTGGCTGGCGGCGCGGCATGTTCTGGCGGACAGGCTTGTACAGGCTACAACGGTTTTAGCTCACGTATTATCTGGCGCAGCGGCGGTCAGGCGGCTATCTATTATTACCATATGGGCAATAACGGACAATATGGTGATTACGCAATCCTTAAAAACAGTAATGGAACCGATGCGTATTATCAGAAGGGTCAATGGATCAACATCGTACAACGCTTGAAAGTGAACACGGTTACAGCCGGCAATGCGAATCCGGACGGACAAATCCAGATTTGGTACAACGGTGTTTCTGCTGCCAATATTTCGGGACTCCGTTTCGTACGTAACGCAGATAAAGTGGATAAAGCGTATTTCTCTTCCTTCTTTGGCGGCGCGACATTATCCTTTGCCCCAGCCAACAATTCGTATGTGTGGTATGACGATATTAAAGTTTCCACATTGAAATCGGATATTTGTGAGCTGGATGCCGGCGGCTGTGTGAGCCGATTCTACCAAGCAGAAAATTATTCGAACATGTCAGGTGTGATGACAGAACCGACACCGGATACCGGCGGCGGATCGAATGTCGGAGGCATTGATGCGACCGATTGGATTGCATTCAGCAATGTGTCGATACCGACTGCCGGCACTTATTTGATGGAATATCGGGTAGCCTCTCCTAATAATGGAGGAAAGATCTCATTAGATATCAACGCAGGCGGTACCGTACTGGGACAGGTTGACGTACCGAACACAGGCAGCTGGTCGACTTATCGAACCATTACGCATACCGTTCAGATACCGGCTGGAACCCATCAGTTCGGGATCTACGCGGTTGCAGGCGGATTCGATATTAACTGGTGGAAGCTTACGAAGTTGTACTAAAGGCGTTGGAGCAATAAAAAGCCCGGTAACGATGCCGCATTCGCAATTGGCAAAGTTACCGGGTTTTTTTGCGTGTTCCTCAGGGTTATTCTTTGTCGATCGTTCGTAACATTCTTAGAATAGCTGTAATCGCCTCTGCCCTAGTCACTGTCTCTTGAGGAGCGAACTGATTGCCTGGGCGCCCTGTCATAATTCCTAACCTTTGCAGCTCATGTGTCGCAGCTAACGCCCAGCTAGGAATATTGGATTCATCGGCATATGGAGTCACATTGTTGTTGTCCGCTTGCTCTACTCCTAGTGCTCTTGCAAGCAATACGGCAAGCTGAGCCCGAGTTAAACCATCCTTTGGTCTGAAGCTGCCATCTTCAAAGCCATTCATCAAACCAAGCTCATCAGCTATTGCAATGGCTTTGGCGGCCCATGGCGAGATTTGACCGCTGTCCGAATAAATCGGTGATGAAGCGGGTTCGTCAGCCGGTCGAATCGCATTGATGATCATGACGATCATTTGTTCCCTCGTGACCGTTTGATCCGGACGGAATGATCCATCCCCAAACCCTTGTGCAATACCGAGCCCTACTGCTTCTTCAATCTCTTTCTCCGCCCAATGCTGTTTGACATCCTTAAGCGGTGTCTGAGGCTTAGGTGTGCTCGTTGGAGCAGGAGTCGCAGTTGGCGTCGGTGTTGGGGACGGTGTCGAAACCGGTCCCGTGCTGCTGGTTGGTGTCGTGATCGGTGTCGTAATAGGATCCGTTGGATCTACAGGATCTGTAGGTTCAACCGGCTCTGTTGTAGTCGGCTCCTCATCACCCTCTTGCGTTACTTTAACAAGAAGATAACCATTGTACGTTGTAAACGGCAATTCCTCGTCAGCATATCGTACGCTAGTTGCACCTGGTGCATAGATGACCAGGTTGGCGTTTACT
Source organism: Paenibacillus sp. strain BS8-2 (assembly GCF_054483835.1). Lineage (NCBI taxonomy): Bacteria > Bacillati > Bacillota > Bacilli > Caryophanales > Paenibacillaceae > Paenibacillus > Paenibacillus sp. strain BS8-2. The sequence continues at coordinate 4,634,755 of NZ_CM137010.1, read as the reverse complement.
GGCTCTTCTTGTTCATTCAAAGAAACGGTCACCGTATTGCCTGCGATCGACGTTGTTAGATTGACTTGTTCTGCATCCATGTCTGTTCCTTCTACGAATGCATATTGCAAGTCACCGGACACTAGCGCCCCCGAACGGTACACAAACAAATGAGTACGACCGTCAGTCATCTTCACTTCCACTTTGTCCGATCCGAGCTTGCGAGTCGATTCGATCTTGCTTGTTCCGCTAAATGGTTCCAGGATCGAAACAAACTGCGCGTTCTCACCATACACACGATTTACTACCGTTGGCGTATAAGCGCTAGTATCATTGCCTGGTCCTGGAGATTCCCCGACAATCATTTGAGTTGCTTGTTCGGTTGTGCTTGTCAGACTAAACAACTTTAAGCCATTGCCTGCGGATGTATGCCACGTGCCTTCCCAGACACCATTAATATCGGCATATTGACCGCCCCGGAAGAATGGATATGCGTCATCCGTTCCCAAAGGACTCGTCAACTCTTCCATTTCGGTATCTGTCTCAAACTCTCCGATGCCCCGCATAACCCAATCATAATGATGTTCAGTAGATGATTCCACGCTGAACAAATCAATTGCATAGTCGGGAGTTACCGCGACAGTACGTTCGTATTTGCTCATGTTGTCGTAAGCTTTACTGGATGTATTCGTCATGATCCCGAAGTCATCCGACGGTAAGTAAATCTTGGTTGGTTCATAAACTTCTACGCTGCCCGTGGTCGGGATGTTCTGTGTCTTCCCGTCTACTACGACCGTATTATGCGAGAAAGTCTTTTTGTAATAGGATGTATACATGGAGTTACTGTATGGCGGGATACCTAGATCCGGTGCCAGACGTTCCCCTTGTCCGAACAAATCGAGATGCAGCTTGTCAGGATGGCCGTGATAACCGCCGTGTAGACCGTAATCGACTAAAGCAAACACCTGGTCAATACCTTCTCCTACTCGGATGATGGAGTGTCCCAATCCTTCGAAGTTCAAGCTCTCCGATGGTAAGCTGCCGCCTGTAGGAATCGTTTCTTTGCCATAGAATACAGCTTGTTCGCCAGCAATGCCGCTTGATGGGTTGCCAGCAATTAAATGGCCTCCGCGAGGTCTACCGTTGTCGACATACAATTTGTTTAATAATGCACCGTAGGTTGCATCTTCATACTGTGCATATACACCCTCGTAATCAATAGGCACGACTCTTCCAGGCGCTCCCAGATTCGTTGGGTATTTCCCTGAATCGTTACTGTTGATAATGCCGAGATCCGGATACGCATATTTAAGAGTCGCATCATACGTTCTCTTAAAGTTCGCGCTCGCGAATAGATCGTATCCCATTTCTTTGAGCGATTGTGCGTGGTTGAACAATGCAGATTGCGCATAGAAGTGGTACCCGATCGCGCCTTCGTACCAGAACCCATCCGTTAAGACGCTGTTTGCCATTTGATAATTAAAACCGTTAATACCGTTGACCGAAACGTCCATCAGTGTTTCGCTTTCTAGCACAGCGCCAATTGCTCCGATAGCGGCATTATGCCAGGTTTGCCAGTTCGACTTGCCGACGTTGTAATTTTGCAGCGTCTTGGCAGAAGCCGCGAACAGGTTTTGTTCAATGCCGAATTTCTCTGCTGCATCAAGTACCCCGCTTGCCTCAATTAAATCATAAGCTTGCACAAGCTGGATCATTTGTACCGCTTCATCAAGCGTTTGATAGAACAATCGTCCGAATTGCGGCTGTACAGAGAAGCTCGGATATAGCTCCGAATAACGTACTAAAATCTCTTTTGCCTTCTCGGCATATTCGAGTTCTCCCGTTAGAGCGTATACAAGAGCCAAATTACGAGCAGCTTCCACGTTAAGCGTGTGTGTCGTGAAGCGCCATCCTGCATCGACCCCATCACCGGTCACATACTGGTTCGTCGTCGGACACATGTGCTCGTGTGGAGAAGTATAATCATACTCCAAAGTGACGTCGCCACATACGAACCAAGTCGTTTGACCTGCCGGTTTGGTTGGATAATACACTTCTTTGTCTACCCAAACATCCGCTTTGGCCTTAATAGCAGCGAGATAATCGGCAGCCCATTTATGATCCTCAACCTTTTGCTTAGCATCTTCGATGCCTTGAGCCGTTGTCATCACATAGGGATGAGCCTTTGGATTGTCTTGTTCTTGTCCTACTTTTACCTCTAGCTCGACCTTGGCATCTTTGCCTCCTCCGATGGGTCTCACGTTAAGTGTTGCCAGCTTAGAATCACCGGCTATCGCTTCGGATGCTACATCCACTTGTACAGAAATATCAATTTCTTCGCCAACGCCTACGACTGAAGTGCTGCTGTCATAGGTAAGCGTATATCCTGCTCCAAATGATTTCTGCGTGGAAATTTCGTATGCAGTAGCTTCGTCGCTAATATTGCGGAGCGAGAAGTTATAATGCAGCGTGCCTCCAGGAAGCGAACTTTGGCTGATGAGCTTGATGGATGGCTCCACCACGTTTTTGGCTAATGCCAGCTCGTCAAAATAAATTTTTTCATTCGAATCGATTCCTGTCTCACCGTACCAATTGGGGTGGATGATGATTTTGCTGACATCGCTCAGCTTAGCGGTTCCTGTTGAATTCAAGAATTTGCTGAACGGAATCTCGATCTTTTTCCAGCCCTTCCAATCTATATTGAAGGAGCTAAGGAAATAATCATTGCCCGTTGTTTCGGGTACGTTGGCGTACAGGAGCATATATACCTTTTTGTTGGTGGGTTGCTCCGCATACACCCAAAACTCGATTTGATCGTAGTCATCCCACGGAATGTTGTTTCTCTCTGTGAGATGAACGGTCGCATCATTACCATCCTTACCGACAATGTCAATTGCAACGGCCGAATTGGTCCATGCTGCCGAGTTATTGCCGATTGCGTGAGTGGTTGAATTAGCAACCGTACTCCACCGGAGTGATCCCGCAAGGAAATTTTCATTGTCGCCAAGCTTGAAGCTGCTTTCGCTCGACAAATCGATCATATAATAATAAGACATAAGTTCACTTGAAAATTCGCCGCGTACGGCTTTTGTTACAAGAGTTGCGCTTGCGTTGACATGAATCGGCGAACTATACAAACGATAAGCGGAGTCAGGCTCCCCCTCATATTTGTAATAAATTTGTGCATCTTCCGAATCGGAAGTTAAGGTGACGAGCTGATCCTTAGGGAAGTTGCCCGCTTCCGGACTTGCTTTCACTTCTCCGACGTAATTCGGATCGATCTCAACCGTATAATTGTAAGTGGTTTCGGCGCTGCTGATTCCATTCATGATGGATTTTACGACCAACTCTGTTGTTTCGGTGAACTCCATTGCACCTGAATAAAGAACAAAGTCATTGTCGATGCCCGTACGTTTGTAATAGATAGAGTTGGCACCTTTCGGTGTCGATTCGCTTGCAAGTGTTACTTTCACTTTGTTCATATATGTTCCGCTTGGTTTGTCTGCGACGGTCGGGAACAACACCCCATTACCAGTCAAGCGGAAGTCGTCCAGATAAACCGCTAGCTCTGGATCGATGTTCGTGCTGCCGAGTGCTATCGGATCGAAACGTACAAGGTCCACTGGACCAAATGGCTTCGGCGAACCCGTAACTTGTGATTTAACAGTGGCAAGCGGAACTTCGATTTTCTTCCATCCCGTCCAATCCAGCATAAAACGGTAATAGTAATGTGGTGTCGAGTCACCCTTCATATAGAAACGAAGCTCTACCGGTCGATCAGCCTGATTACCTGTACGCTGTTTGACATTATACGCCCAGAACGTAAGCTTCTCATAGTTGTTCAAGTCTACATTAAGGTTTGCTTTCGAATAAATCATTGCCCGGCCACTTATCAGTGTTGACGGATTAGCAGGATCGGGTAACGCCAGAATCCATTTTTTCGATCCGGTACCCTCATGAATGTAGGCTTCATCGGTATTGATCTGAACGGCGAGACCTGACGTGCTCGCTGTGTCTCCAGCAGTGTTCACTGCATTCGAATCCATATTGTTCATTTGAAAATCAAGATTGAGCGGCGTTCCTTCGGATGCATAGGACTCTGAAGGGAGTGCCAAGTTCGCCGTTGCGAGCAAGCCGAACAATAGCGATACGATGAGCAAGGAAGATAACGGTTTACGGATTTTTGATCGTGTCATTGCATCTCATCCTTTCATTTCGCAGGTTGTCAGAGAACAAGCCTCGTTAAAGCTAACGAGGCTTGTTGGTCAATCGGTATGACAAGGAGGATTACTTCACAGCTGCAAGAGCACGATCATGAGCGGATTTGTACAGGGCTACGATCTCTTCATAACCCAGTTTCTTTTGCTCCTCAACGAAGTTGCTCCATTCGTCGAAGCTGCGGGAGCCCATGATGAACTTCGCGAAGTTTTCATCACGGTTGCTGTTCAGCGAATCGCCTTTAGTGCTTAGAATTTGTTGCTCGTCCGGTGTAAAGGAAACCGTGATTTTTGGATCGCTATCATACTTAGGTGCTTCAGCATAAGCAACTTTCAGCTCAGGAGAAGACAACGAGATATGTGCGTCATAATCGAACCAAGCATAAGTGCCGTCCGTCGAAAGACCTGTTTTCTTCCTCATATCAGCTACGTCAGTGTACTTCTCAACGAAAGCGCCATTCGAAGAAGTTTCTCCATCGATACCCCAGCTAGAAAGCTTTTTGCCTTCCTCGGAGTAGAAGAAGTCGATGTATTTTACTACATCTTCAATTTTGTCAGTTGTAGAAGCGATCATAAAGCCTTCTTCACTTGTTTGCGTATAAGCGTTCTTTTGCGGACCGCCATCCCAACCTGCAGGCGGCGCCATGAAGTTCATATTGAACTCAGGGTTAGCAGGACGAAGTGCGTTGTTGTAGAAGTCAATCCGGCCAATGTAATCAAGCGTTACGAATGCACGATCAGTCGAAACGATATCTTGCCACATTTTTGTGTCGATCGTCAAGAAGTCTTTAGGAATAAGTCCTTCTTTGTAGAATTTGCTGAAGTATTCAAGCATTGTTTTGTACTCGTCAGCAACAGCAGCATATTTCCACTCGCCAGTAGCGGAGTCAAAGATTACACTTGCTTTCGCCGCTTCGACATCAGCCGATACGTTGAAGCCTGCGCCGAAGTCATAGAAGTAACGAAGTCCGTTACGAACGGTCAGCGGGTAGCTGTCTGGATATGCTTCCTTCAATGCTTTCAAGACGGTATAAAGCTCGTCCCAAGTTTTGGGCTGCTCCAGACCATGTTTCTTGAACACATCTTCGCGGAACATCCATACACGGCGGTTCGTGTCGCCGATACCTTGGTTAGGTGTCATGTACATTTTGCCATCTGCGGAGATAAAGTTCTGAACTTCTTGCGGGTATTTCTCCATGAATGCTTTGAAATTAGGCATTTGGTCAACATAATCGAGAATGTTGATCAGCGCGCCTTGTTGACCGAACTTGTCAGCCGCTGCTTTGGATTGGATCCACATCAGGTCAGGCATTTCTCCACCTGCTACTGCCAAGCTGATCGCATCCTCAAGCAAATTGCCGGAAGGAAGCTGGACATCGAGCGTAACGCCCGTTTTTTCCTTGATCATATCCCAAACCATCCAGTTCTCATCATAAGGCCAGCTTGGGTTGCTGTAGTTCAGGAACGATAATGTCGTTTCCTTAAGCGGCTCGCTTGTTGCGCTAGCCCCTTCACTCGGCTTAGCTGTAGCATTGGTGTTCGTGTTGCCTTCTCCGTTGTTGCCTGAGCAAGCGCTTAGCGCCAAGCTCGATCCAAGCACTGTTGCAAGCATTACCGTTGACCATTTCTTCTTCATGTTTTGCCCCACTCTCCTTGGTTTGTGTCAAACATTGCCTTGCCCGCTTGCCTTTGCTAACTTCCCATATCCTCTATATTAACCTTTGACCGACCCGATAAGCGCCCCTTTTGCAAAATACTTTTGGAGGAACGGGTAGACCAAAAGAATGGGAACCGTCGTCACGATAATCGTGGCATATTTGAGCGACTCGTCGACGATTAAAGTATCGCCGCCGATGCTGCTCGCGCCATTCGCGCCGCCTGCACCTTGTAGCACCATGTTGCGGATAATAACCTGGAGCGGAAGCAGATCCGCATCGCGCAGATATAGAAGCGCGGAGAAGAAGTTGTTCCATATCGCAACGCCGTAGAACAAACCAATCGTAGCGATAATTGCGCTGGATAACGGCAGCACCAGGCGGAAGAAGATGCCGATGTCCGTTAATCCGTCGATCTTCCCTGATTCCTCTACCTCTTGCGGCATTCCCATAAAGAATGTTCGCATGACAATGAAGTTCCACGAGCTTACAGCAGTAGGTATGATCATCGCCCAGATCGTGTCAATCAAGTTATAACTCTTCACGACGAGAAACGTAGGAATCATGCCGCCGCTGAAGAATAACGTGATGACAATCATAATCATGAATGGACGCTGGAACATCATTGTTTTCTTGGACAGCGCGTAAGCGCCAGCCGCCGTTACGAAAAGCGATAGGGTCGTGCCGAGCACGGTATATAAAATCGTGTTGATGTAGGCTTTTCCAATATCGGGATTATCGAATACGGCCGAATAGGTGTTAAACGTTAATTCCTTGGGCCATAAGAACACTTCGCCCCGGAGTACCGGTACCGTTCCGCTAAGCGATACGGCGATCATATAAACGAATGGGTACAAGGCGGATAATACGACACATCCAATGACGAAATAGATGACGGCGTCGAAAATTGTAAATTTAGCTTTCATACTCGTTCTCCCTCCCTACCATAAGCTCGTGCTGCTGACTTTGCGGCTAATCCAGTTCGCGCTTAGAATGAAGGCTAGATTGACGACGCTTGTGAATAAATCAATAGCCGTACCATAGCTGTAATTCATGGACTGGATCCCTGTTCGGAAGACGTATGTGCCCAGAACGTCCGCGGTATTGTAGATGGACGGGTTAAGCATGAGCAATACCTTCTCAAAGCCGATATCGAGCACTTGACCGATATTAAGGATAAACAAGATGATGATCGCCGAGCTGATGCCAGGAACCGTGATATGACGCAGTTGATGCCAGCGGTTCGCTCCATCTACTCTTGCGGCTTCATATAGCTGTGGATCAATCGCGCTTAATGCTGCTAGATAAATGATCGTCTCCCATCCGATGTGCTGCCAGATCTCGGAGAGTACATATAATGAGCGGAAGTAATGATCGTCTTGCATGAAGTTAATCGAATCGTAGCCTAGCCATTCAATAAGGTTATTGATTATTCCGTTCGATGGAGAAAGGAACAAGAACATCATACTGACGACGACAACGTTCGAGATAAAGTGAGGCAAATAACTGATCGACTGTGCAACCCGTTTGACGACTTGCTGTCTAACTTCGTTTAATAGCAGCGCTAGAATAATCGGTGCCGGGAAGCCGAAGATGATTTTGTATAGTCCCAGCAGGATCGTGTTGCGCAATAATTTTAGGAAGTCGGGGCTCTCAAAGAACATCGTGTAATATTTGAGTCCGACCCACTCGCTATCCCATACACCCTTAAATGCGTTGTAATCTTTGAATGAGATCAGTATGCCGAACATCGGAACATACTTGAACATGATGTAATACAAAAGCGCGGGGAGAAAGAGTAGTAATAAATATTTGCTTCGATTGAATCTACTTACGAACTGCGCCATTCCTTGTCCTCCTGTCTGATCTGCACTTCCTGTCTATGCCGTTAACAATACCGGGTCATTGCCTTGCTCAACAATCGCCAGTGCTTTTGAAACCTTGCAATTATGCGATCAACCTCATATTCGTCAATAATCTTAATTGTTGAGAAGCGGTAAATTCGGCAAAAATGCTGATTTTACAACAAAATTCGTTTGCCGCCGCTTTCTACGCTTTCGTTGGCAGCCTCTAGAAATCGGATGATTGCCAGTGTCGATTCCGGTCCAATCGGAGAGATGCCGCTTCGGAAGAATGCAACAATCTCATCCATTAATGTTGTCAGATAAGGTTTCCCCTCCGACAAATCGTTGATCATCATCGAACCTCGTTCCCGGTGGATCGAGGCGCCAAAACCTTCATTACCAGTGCGGAAACCTCTTATCGTTCCGATCCTGCCATCTTCCCATTCGGCCGATGCGAAATCTCCCGACTTCGTCCGATAAGCTGTGACTGCTATACAGCGTGGTCCGAATGTTCGGAATAACATCTCTGCCGTATGGATCCCATACCAGAAGTATCCAGGCTGTGTTGGTTCAAGCTCCATTGGTCCATGGAAGTCGGCGCCATGGATTCGGCCTAGTGATGAATCCGACAATGCATCTGTCAGTGATGCAGCATATCGCAGCGCGGAGCAGCTCATCACCGGCACACCAGCTGCTGCAGCCATGCTCATCATACGATTAGCAGCTCTGGCATCCAGTGAGAATGGCTTGTCGACAAATATCGGCTTGCCGTATGCGACCAATCTGCCGAATAGATCCTCTCGACTTCTGCCATCAACCGCTTCGAGCATCCAAGCGTCAACTCGCTCTGCCACTTCGTCCAGGCTATTCAGCATTTCGACATCGTATCGCTCCTGCAACTCGTTGCGGAAACGGTCATAACGCGCGTAACTCATCGCAAAGTCCGGCGAAGGTTTCCCCGGCCATGCAGCCGTTATGCGGACACCTTTTCGGTCACGACTCCCTTCAACATTTTGATCTTGTAGAAGTTTAGCGAAGGCAATGACCCTGGTGTTGTCTAAGCCTGCTAATCCGATGCGGATGGGCTTGTCCTCTTGAATTTCTGCATGAGCGGTCATAGGGATGTCGATCCTTCCTGCAAGCCGTAATTGCTGATGACGACTTCCTTACCAAGCTCGCTTGAACGATACAAACTTTCGACAGCCGCTACGACGCTTCGCGAGTAGGCCATGGAGCATTCGGGCTCTTCGCCGCTCTCAATCGCATGGATGAGATCGGTGATCTGCATGCCTAGTGGATGCTCCAGCTTCTCAGCTTGTACTTCCGTATACGCGCCGCCAGTACTTGTCCACACACCTATTCCTGTACGAAGCCTCAAGCTGCCGCGTGTAAACAACAGTTCCGTCTCATCAATTGCAGCACCTGGATAACCCGATTGACACACAATAGCCGGGATGCCGGCAGATGTTTCGAAGAAAGCGACACCGCCGCCTTCGATATCGCCTCTGCCAAGGTTGTAGTCCACAGAAGCGCGAACTTTCGTCATGTAATCATTGGTCAGCCATTGGATTTTGTCGATAGAATGCGAGCCCAGATTCGTTAGGATACCGCCTCCAGCCTTTGCTTTCTCAAAGAACCAATCCGGTCGCTGCGGCTTGTTGTATGGCAAGTGGCGTCGATCATTGATCATGACTAACGTGCCAAGCTCGCCGCTCTGCAGCAGCTTCTTCGCAAGTCGATTCTCCGGCGAATAATGCTGCGTGTGTCCGACCATTAATGTGACGCCTGCCTTGCGCACAGCCCTCTCGATTTCATCGCATTCGTCCGTGTTCATGGCCATCGGTTTTTCAAGCAATACATGACATCCTTGCTCTGCCGCGAAGATCGCCGACTCTTTGTGCAAGAAATGGGGCAACGTGATGATGGCGATATGAGGCCGTTCCTGCTCGATCATCACTTTATAATCGGTATAGGCATGGATGCCGTATTGCTGTGCCAACATCTGTGCGCGTTCTTCAGCGATATCGGCAACTGCACAACTTTGTACACTCTCCAACGCTTTAATTGCCTCGAGGTGCGATGCCGCAATGCCTCCACCACCAACAATCGCGATACGATATACTTCCTTCATTGATTTCCCCCCTCTTCGTTTATCCGGTCACCATCGTAACAAGTCATGGGGGCAAATTGTATCGTGAGATCTTCGTTTCCTTCGCCGATTTCCGCTAAATACGCGTAAAATAGCCTTAATCATAAAAAATGAAAAGGATCGTAAGCGTTGATTATTGAGCCTTCGACATATCGTCATGCTATACTCATTTATATGGATTTGGTTAAGCAGAGCGTTTAATGAAAGGAAATGTGACATGAAGCGATTGATCCCGAAACTTAAAATTACTAACAACCAGCTGTCACTTTTTTACACCCTGTTCTGCAGTTTTATAGCAATCATTTTGTTGCTTGTTTCCATTAATTTAGCTTCCTATTCGTTCTTCCGTGATCGAATTAAGGACGAAATTATTATTAACAGCGGACTTAACCTGAACACGACGGTTACCAATTACGAGAAACATTTTAAGCTGATGCGCAGCTTTATGTTGGGGTATTTGTTCGAGAATGATACTCAGATTATGAAAAGCGGCACAAGCGCCATGCACTACGACGTCGTGACTAGAGTGCAACGAGAATTAATGAATACAATGAACAACTCATTATTTTATTTGGACAACATTATTTATTTCTTCAAAGACACCGGCTTTGTCTTCGATCGAGACGGTACTCGTGATGCGGACACAATGTTCTCGAAGTTTTATGCGAGCAACAATTACACGGCGGATTTTTGGAAGCGTCAGGTTGAGACGGTTAACAGCTTTAAAGTTTATCCGACTGCTGTATTCCGTCAGGAGACGGTATTCGAGCAATTCTCACATGGCAACTTAACGCCTATTCTCATTAAGAGCGCCTACGACGATCGACTCGCTTTCATTCTTCTCCTCAAGAGCGCCAAGGCTTACGAAGCTTTCCATCAACCGAAGCCAGGCAGCAGTCTGCTTATTTTGGACGAGAATCGCGAGCTGATCTTCAGCTCCTCTCCATCTGCAGAGCTGCCCGTCAATCTACAGTCGACAGGTGTGATGACCGGTAACGGTTATGTCAAAGTGGAGGATACGTTCTATTTCTTCCGGACTGGTACGGAGACAGGCTTCACATACTTGGAGATCGTGACAGACCGTGGCTTAACCGAGCAGCTGCGCAGCCTTAACACGCTGATGTTCGTTCTGCTTGGCGTATCTGTATTAATTAGTCTCGCCGTATCCTTTATTATTGCGAGGAAATTCCACAATCCGCTGGCTAAGCTGATCAAATCGATTCAAGCATATAGCGTTCTCGGCGGGCCGGGAGCCGCGAGCAGCCGGATCAAGGAATTTAATATGCTCCATTCGACGCTTCGTGATCTATCTCGTTCGAATGAGCAATTCCACTTGGATCTGCAAGCCAAAAACTCGATGCTTCAACAATTTGCTTATATGTCGAAGCTTAAGAAAATCGGCGGAGCGGCTGGCCTTGAGACATCGCTCGACGAAGATCGACCGTATCGAATCGTTTTGTTCCAATTCGAGTTTAAGGATAGATTCCTGCAGGAGATATCCAGCTCTCCGCATCGCGCTTTCAACACCTACAAAGAGCTTATCGACGCCCATTTCTCCAGCATGTACGAGGAATCGCTTACGTTCCAGCTCGAGAAGGATCAGATTCTGTCCATTCTTTTCTTGAATGAGGAGCAAGCCGAAGCGAAGGATGTGGAAATTCGTACGTTGATCCGGATTTTTGATGTGGATGCCATGTACTGTAACTTCACGATCGCACCGAGTCCCGTTCGCAAACATGCGACGGATTTCGCAGAGACGTATCAGAATGCCCATGATCTAATACGGCAACGTAAACTTGGCGAAGACGTTCAAATTATTACGGAATGGCAGCCTCACCCTTCGTTATTAATTCCATCATCTTCCGAAGAAACGGAGTTAACAGCCAATCTTCAGGCAGGGGTTGATTCGGTTACGATACCGCTCGTCGAGAAACTTCTGGATCAGCTTGATAAAGCCGGTGCAATGGCTTCTCAATTCCAAGAGTTCTCTAAAGATATCGTCAATCGTACGATTAAAGCCATGTATACACAGAATATTTCCGTTAACGCTGTTACCGACGGAAGCACGGTTTACGAGCATCTGAAGGCTTGTCATACACTTGAACAGTACAAGTCCTTCTTCCATAAATTCTTGACTCGCTCAGCAGCTGCCATCCAAGAGAAAAAGTCGGGTTCTGACGCGATTACGAAGTTTGTTATCGAATATGTAGAGGCGAATTATGGAGGCGACCTATCGCTGGATGCCATTGCTTTCAAGCTCGGGATCACAGGTCCGTATTTGTCCAGTTATTTCAAAGAAAAAACAGGTACGAACTTCAGTGACTATATCTATACCGTCCGAATGAACAAAGCAACTGAGATGTTGATCGAAACCGATCTGTTAATCCAAGAGATCGCTTCGCTAGTCGGATACTTCACTGTCGCTTCCTTCAATCGCGTCTTCAAGCGGTTTACAGGAATTACGCCTAGCGAATTCCGCAGGCAGAATAAGAAATGGGAGGAACAATCATGAATCAACAACTAAACGCATTACCTCTACCTAAGACAATTACGGTTCCCAATGATATCGCAGCAACATACATCCACCATGCGCATTATGATATCGTATTGTCTATGTCTGTTCCTGATTCTCGACTTGTGGCTGCCATCAAACGTATGTTCTACGGTCACGAACCTATACTGGAGAATGTAGAAGCCGAATATCCGTATGTAATGTTCTGGGGTCCCTTATATGAACGCGACATGATGCTCCAGCTGCCCAATATCACAGCCATTCCAGAGCAAGGATATCGACTTCGAATGGCAAGTGAATCGATCGTCGTTGTCGCTCAGGACGCAGCCGGTTTATTTTATGGACTACACACGCTTAAGCAACGGCTTGATGCCAGCACAAACGGCCAATTAACGGCAATCGATCTACTGGATTATCCGGACACGGCGGTACGGATGATGAACTATGACTTCCGTCAAACCTTCTCAAAGCCGGAGCTGCTTGTCGAATATATCGGCAAGCTAGCCGAGCTTAAAGCTAATGCTTTATTAATCGAATACGAAGACAAGTTCCCGTTCGAACAGGAACCTGGTCGTCACTTCGTTCATCCGAAACACGCGTTAACATCCGAAGAATTTGAACTCCTCTGCTCTGCCGCTCACGAACACTTCATTGAGATCGTGCCGTTGCAGCAATCACTTGGGCATCTCGAGTACATTCTAGGACGCGATGATTATCGGCATTTGCGCGAAACTAGCTCCTCTACTGGTGAGTTATGTCCCCTTAAGGAGGATGCTTTTACCCTCGTAACGGGCTTGATACGCGAATTGGCAGAACGCCATCCGAATTCGAGGTACATGCATCTCGGTTGCGACGAGGTCTACAGCTTATGCGAATGTCCGGATTGCCGCATACGTTTCGGTAATTCTCGTCATGCGGCATTCGTGTATTTCGTCAATCGATTAATTGCTTTTACATGCAGTATGGGCAAGCAACCGATCATATGGCAGGATATGCTGGACGATAATTGTCCGGATTGGGTGCTTGCGGAACTGGATCCACGCGTGACGGTCATGATCTGGCACTACAATGGCAAGAATATCAGTGGACTTGTCACTCCACTAGCTGTTCGACTGCGTTCTTATGGAATAGAGGTCTGGGGCGCTCCGGCGGTTCGCTGCTTTGATCGTAAGGATGACCAGAACTACCCGCTTGTTGAAGCGCGTTTATCTAATATTGGTCAATGGTGCGAGGTTGCGGATAATCTCACTCTAGGCGGGCTTGTAGGAACGAACTGGACGGCTGTGTTCAGTCTAGGTGTGCCTTACGGCATATTCGAAACGACCTGGTATACGATGGCATATTTTGCAGATCGAAGCTGGAATCGAAGCATTCATGAGGCTGATGACCGATTCATAGAACGTTTCTTATATTCTTTCCATGGAATTGATCCTGTCCACGCTGCTGAAGTCGTTGGCCCCTATACCAATGAAGACTATTACGTGCTTGCCCCCAAGCTCGCGAAGCTTGCAAGCCGTAACGTGGACATCTTGGAGTTGATCTCGATTATGTTGGAATTCGAGACAGCAGCCGACAGATCGCGAACGATCCACAAATATGCATACCGTCATGCCCTCCACACGCACAGCGATGCGGAATGGACATCATTAATGAATAATTACCGAATAACCCGAACGGGACTTACTCGTACCCGCACCACGATGGACGTTGTACTTCGTCGATATCAGCCTGAGAATATGGCAGAGCATTACGTTCTATCGCGGTATTACGTACATGACCATCTCGAAGAAAGCCTGTATAAGCCGATGGGCCTTGAAATACCATCCCAGCTACAAAGTTCATAGAACAATAAAGAATGACGGCGCCAAGGGATCATCCCGGCACCGTCATTTGTTTTTCCCTGCTATTCCGTTATATTTTTTTCGTATTTGGCGTAGGTTCTCCATGTGCTGTATCCAAGCTTGCCATAGAAGTCAACAAACGGTGTCGTATCGATCACAATCGATCTTGTCCCTCTTTGCAGCAGATAGTGAATCGCCGCTTGTACGATCGAGATCCCGTATCGATATCCTCGGTAACTTTCATCGATGCCAAGCGGACCGATGCCGCCTAGCGGATCTTCGAACGTTGGCGCCCAATAAATGTTTTGCGCAAGCAGCGGTGAGTGCTCATCATTGATACGACAGAACCCGATCATGTCGCCGTCTCTTTCTAGCAAGACATATTCTCTGCCTGTACCGCCTCTCTTCCAATATTCGCGGTGCTGATAATCCCAACCGCCAGGGAAGCAACGCGTCATAAAGGCCTCCATTCGTTCTCGATCCGAAGCCGTTGCAACCGATAATGCAGCACCTTCTAGCGCCGGCAGCTCGACTTGGTCGTCCTCCGAATAATGGTTGACCAGATCAAACACGTTTTCCGTGTTCTCGTAACCCCGATTCTCGAACCACCGTTTTGTTGCTTCATCTGGCTCTGGCAATCCAGGGAACAAGCGGCTTTGCAAGTCATTGCCTAACAGAATACGTCTTGCGCCGTGCTTTATTAGTGCATCCTCCGCTCGACGAAGCAACCCGCTGCCAATACCGGTTCCTCTTCTTTGTTCTGCAACGAATAACGCCTGAATCCATCCAATATCACGACGAATACCGAACGGTTCCAGATCATCGCGGTATCCTTTGGTGATTACAAAACCTATGACATGGTTCTCACTCTCATCGAGGGCGATCCAAGAACCTTCTTTCAACCAATTGGGGTCCTGAAATACGTTTTGCGTAATCAAACGATCCCTCATAGGGAATGACTCCGACCATTCTTGATTCCATAATTCTACGATCTTATCGAGATGTTGTTCTGATAATGGCTCCAAACGCATGACATTTCCTCCTCGCATACGGACAACTAATTATCGACTTCATTAACCGTATTTCTATCATAACTATAGTCGATCATGGATGAGCAACCAATAAGCAATTCTTTTGATTCTAAGTTAAATCTCCGCTTTGTCGAAATCTTTTGGTTGCATGGCAAATTTCTGTTCCACCAACACGGAATATCGACTATAATCGATATGGTTTGTCACACTCGGCCTGCCATCCACACGGACTAGCGCTCACTTCAGGAGGTATCATGCTCGCCCTCGCATCCATTATTTTTATCGTTACACTTGTTATTGTAATTTGGCAGCCCAAAGGGCTTAGTATTGGATGGCCCGCTGCTTGCGGTGCTATAATTGCGTTAGCTTGCGGTGTCGTATCAATTGGAGACATTTGGGATGTAACAAGCATTGTTTGGAATGCTACACTTACATTTGTCGCTATCATTCTCATTTCACTTCTATTAGACGAGATTGGTTTTTTCGAATGGGCTGCGCTTCACATGGCCCGAATTGCCAGAGGTAACGGTAGACGAATGTACGTGTATGTCATATTGTTAGGCGCAGGTGTATCCATTTTTTTCGCCAATGATGGCGCTGCGCTCATCTTGACGCCGATTGTGCTTGCAATGGTTCGAGCACTTAAGTTCGACGATAAATTAATATTGCCATATATCATGGCCAGCGGCTTTATCTCGGATACGGCTTCCCTTCCCTTTACGATAAGTAATTTGGTGAATATATTATCCGCAGACTTCTTCTCCATTGGTTTCGCCGAATATGCCAGTCGGATGATCATACCTACTTTCTTTTCTGTAGGGGCTAGTCTGCTCGTGTTATATCTCTATTTCCGAAGAAGCATCCCCGATCAATACGAGATCGATCAGCTTAAGGCTCCTATGACGGCGATTAAGGATCCGCAACTTTTTAAGCTGTCCTGGGTTGTACTCGGAACATTGTTCGTCGCGTATTCAGTCAGTGAGTTGATCCATGTTCCCATTTCGTTAATCGCGATTACAGCTGCTGTTGTATTTGTTTTGCTGGCTAGAAGAAGCAATGTGATCCATACATGGCCATTGATTAAGCAAGCACCATGGACGATTGTTGTATTCTCGATCGGGATGTATGTAGTTGTTTACGGCTTACGAAACGTTGGGCTTACTGATGAGCTAGGAAAAGTCTTTGAGTGGCTCGGACAACAAGGGCTGTTCATCTCCACCATCGGAGCCGGATTTATTGCAGCGCTTTTATCATCGTTTATGAATAACCTGCCAACAGTCATGATCGATGCACTGGCTATTCAAGGAACATCGACAACGGGGATGATTCGTGAATCGTTGATTTATGCCAATGTAATCGGTTCCGACCTCGGTCCCAAATTAACTCCAATCGGCTCGTTGGCAACCTTGATCTGGCTACATGTGCTCTCACGAAAAGGTGTGAAGATAGGCTGGGGCTATTATTTTAAAGTAGGTTTTCTGCTGACGATACCAACTTTGTTAATCACGTTAATTGGTTTATATCTTTGGTTAGTTGTACTGGATTGGTGGCTCTAATCAGCGAATATTTACTGAGTAGGAGGCGTGTCATGGCGGTATCCATGTTCATTTTTATCGTAGCGGGATTAGCCGAAATTGGCGGCGGTTATCTAGTGTGGCTGTGGCTCAGAGAATCCAAATCGTATTGGTTCGGGGTAGCCGGCAGTCTTCTTCTCGTGTTATACGGCGTAATCCCGACGCTTCAAAGCTTCCCTTCCTTCGGACGTGTCTATGCGGCATATGGCGGCGTGTTTATCATTCTTGCTGTATTATGGGGATGGCTTATCGATCGCCGAGCACCTGATTTATACGATTGGATCGGTGCCGTGTTCTGTATCGTAGGAGTCTCCATCATGTTGTGGGCGCCGCGTGGTTAAATACAACAAGCCTTGCCATCCGAATGTTATTCGGAAGCAAGGCTTGTTTGGTCTTATGTCAGTACGGTATATTTGTCTCGCGCGATCCGTGTGGCTTCCACCATGTTACGCAGCGATGCAATCGTTTCTTGCTCACCACGCGTCTTGAGTCCGCAATCCGGGTTAATCCAGAACAGCTTAGGATCAAGCACGCGTAATGCGCGGTCGATCATCACGGACATCTCATCTACGCTCGGCACCCGAGGACTATGGATATCATAAACACCTAGCCCGATGCCCAGGCCATACGTATTTTCCTCGAAGCTATGGATCAATTCGCCGTGACTGCGCGACGTTTCGATCGATATAACATCTGCGTCCATCGCTTCGATCGAATCGATCATATCGTGGAATTCGCAATAACACATATGGGTATGAATTTGTGTCGTTGGCTGTACCGTGCAAGTGGTCATCCGGAACGCTTTAACGGCCCAATCCAGATAATGAGCTTGATCCTTTTCTTTAAGCGGCAGTCCTTCGCGAACAGCCGGCTCGTCGACTTGAATCATGCCGATGCCTGCCGACTCCAGCGCCTCCACTTCTTGACGAAGCGCGTAGGCTAGCTGATACGCAATCTGCTCACGCGTAATATCATCCCGAACGAACGACCAGTTCATAATGGTGATCGGTCCTGTCAGCATCCCTTTTACCGGGCGGTTCGTTGTCGATTGAGCATAACGTGTTTCCTCTACAGTCATGGCTTCCTCAAAGGCTACATCTCCGAAAATAATCGGCGGCTTCACACAACGGGAGCCGTAAGACTGCACCCATCCAAATTGAGTGAAAGCAAATCCGGCTAATTTCTCACCGAAAAATTCGACCATATCTGTTCTCTCAAATTCGCCGTGAACCAATACATCCAATCCGATCTCTTCTTGAAATCCGATCCATACATCGATTTGTTTACGAACAAATTCATTGTACTGCTCGTTGCTCCATTCTCCCTTGCGCCAAAGCTGACGCGCTTTACGTACTTCAGCTGTTTGAGGGAAACTGCCAATCGTTGTTGTCGGGAAAATAGGCAACTGCCATTTGGCCTGCTGTTCCGCGTGGCGCTCTGCGAAAGCAAGACTACGATTCGGCTCTTGAACGCTGATCGCCGCGACGGCTGTTCTTACTTCCGACCGATTGCGAGCAGCGGATACAAGCAAAGCTTGGACAGCGCGTTCGCTGTTAGCCAGTTCTTGCTCGACGGAAATTGATCCTTCATTAACGGCTTTCGTTAATACAACAAGCTCCTCGAGCTTCTCGTCTGCGAACGCCAGTGCATCTCTAAGCTCATCTTGAAGCTTGGATTCTGCTTGAACCGTAACTGGCACATGGAGCAAGCTGCAGGAGGATTGAATCAACAATCGCTCAGATGTAACAATACCTTCTAGTTCAGTTACAAGCGACAGCTTCTCACGCAGTTGCGCTTTCCAGATGCCGCGACCGTCGATAATGCCTGCACCAAGCACCTTGTCCTCTGGGAAACCAAGTTCGCGGATCGCAGCCAAATTGCCTTCGAGACCATGCACGAAATCAAGACCGATACCGGCGACAGGCAACGCTATCACTTGTTCATAACATTCAACGGATTCAAAGTAGGTTTGAAGCAGAATCGATAACGATGGTACTGCTGCAGCAATCTCACCATAGATCCGTTTCAAACGTGCGATATCATCTATGTTAACGTTTGTTGCCAGCACGGGCTCGTCAATCTGCACCCAAGCGACACCTTCTTGCGCCAGCTCGCTTAACACTTGTACATAAAGCGGCAACAAACGATCAATCCATGTATCGATTTCAGAAGCGTTATATCCTTTTGACAACTTAAGGAACGTCAACGGTCCGATCAAGACGGGTCTGCCTTCGATTCCCAGTGTTTCCTTAGCTTCGCGGTATGCTAGCAGTGGTTTATTCTCCGTCAATACGGGCGTAACACCATTCAACTCAGGGACGATATAATGATAGTTGGTATTAAACCACTTTGTCATTTCACTTGCGGCTGCTTCTTTCGTTCCTCGCGCGATACCGTAATAAAGCTCGGGCTTCACAGGACCGCCCTCGTATCCGAAGCGAGTAGGCACGATTCCGAACATGGATGCCGTATCCAGAACTTGATCATAATAGCTGAAGTCTCCTACAGGGATCATGTCGATCCCTTGCTCTTGCTGCTTACGCCAATGACCGATTCGGATATCGCGCAGCTCCTTCTCGAAAGCATCCTGCGTTATTTTACCCGCCCAGAAGCTTTCCAGCGCCTTCTTCCATTCCCGATTACCGCCGATCCGCGGATATCCAAGCACACTGCTTTTTGCCATCCTGCAACACTCCCTCTATTTGTTAAACAAAAGATAACATGGATTCGCAGGTATAGCGTAACTTGTTATTTCTATATCTGGTCATAGTCAATAACTATAACAAAGCTTAAATAAAAGATGTCTTCAAGGAGCGACAGCTTCCTTAAGCGCATCGATGTAGGCTGTGCCAAGTGCGGACAACGGCATGTTTTTTTGCGCGATCCAGCCAACGTTAATATCTTCATTTATCGCTAGCGGCACTGGAATAATCTCGTTCCCGTTTAAATCAGAACTGAGAACTCCGGTTGAAATTGTATATCCGTTAAGCCCGATTAACAGGTTAAATAACGTCGCCCTGTCTCCTACTCGAATACTCTTTTTGTGGGAAAGCGTGCTTAATATCTCTTCGGAGAAGTGAAATGAATTATATTCGCCTTGATCGAAAGAAAGATAGGGGTAATCCCTCAACTCTTCTATCGTTACAAATTTTTGGTTGGCAAGCGGATTACGGATGCTGATAAACACATGCGGCTTCGCGGTAAACAGACTAATAAATTGCAAGTTTGCCGATTTGAGAAGCTTGTTGATGACTTTACTATTAAAATCGTTGAGAAACAAAATGCCGATCTCGCTCCTCAATGTCCTAACATCTTCGATGATTTCATAAGTCTTAGTCTCCCGCAGGGTCAGTTCATATTCGTCATGGCCATGCTCACGAACGAGACTAACGAAAGCATTGACGGCGAAAGCATAATGCTGCGTAGATACCGAGAAGTGCTGAGGCGAGGGCTTCACGTTAAGATAACGGCTTTCAAGCAGCTCCGCTTGCTCCACGACCTGACGCGCATACCGTAGAAACTCGATTCCATCTTTGGACAACGTAATGCCTTTATTGGTTCGCTCGAAGATGGAGATGCCAATCTCGACCTCCAAGTCTTTAATAGCGTTAGACAAGCTTGGCTGCGAAATAAACAGCCGTTTCGCCGCTTCGTTGATGGAGCCGCGGCTTGCTACCTCAATGATATATTTCAGTTGCTGGAGCGTCATCGCTTTGTTCCCCTCATCTAAGTTTCACAGTAGTATGTGGCAGATTGCATCTTTAGGATCATGCCCTAAATGAGAGCATGATCCTAGTATACAAAGGAAAACGTCCTAGTCCAAGCCCTTACTTATTTTGACGATATTCGGTCATTTGGGAGTCCACGAATCTTTAAGCGGTACAATACGATTAAAAGAGAGGGATTCATCCGTACTAAGTCTGCTGTCATGGACGAAGTAGCCGTGTCGGAAAAATTGCAGTCGTTCTCCCTCTTCTATCTCTCTGATATACGGCTCCAGCATGGCGTTGTTCAGATGAATGAGGGAATCAGGATTCACGAGCTTCGCCCAATTGACCTCTTCGTCTTTCGGAAAGTCTTCTGCTAAGAGCAGTCTATCGTACAATTTCACCTCCATACATGCAGCTTGCTCTGCAGAAACCCAATGAATCGTTCCTTTCACCTTTCGACCATTAAAGCCGCTTCCGCTTTTTGTTTCATAATCGTACGTACAACGAAGTTCTATAATCTCTCCCGTAGCGGGATCCTTAATAACCTCATTACACTGGATATAATAAGCGCCTTTTAGTCGTGTTTCGCCGCCTGGTCTCAGCCTGTGAAAGCCAGGAGGAGGATCTTCTGCGAAATCACTTTGCTCGATATACAACGTTCGCGAAAAGGGGACCTTCCTCGTGCCGAGAGCCGGATTCGAGGCACTGTTTTCAATCGTTAAGCTTTCGGTTTGGCCTTCTGGATAATTTGTAATCACAACTTTGAGTGGTCGTAATACGGCCATCACACTAATCGTAGTATCTTTCAGATCTTGACGAAGACATTGATCCAGCAGAGAAATGTCTACCGTGCTATAGGAGCGGATACTACCGATCGCGTCTATGAATGCACGTATGCTGGCAGGCGTATACCCCCTTCTTCGAAGCCCACGTAGCGTTGGCAATCTAGGATCATCCCAACCGTCCACGAATCCACCTTCAACAAGCTGTCTCAAATATCGTTTACTCGTGACAACTCCCGTAAGCCCTAATCTGCCGAACTCGCGTTGTCTGGGTGGCGCTTCGATGCCAAGCTCTTCCAGCACCCATTCATATAAAGGACGATGATCTTTAAACTCAAGAGAGCAAAGCGAATACGTAATGCCCTCGATCGTATCCTGTATGGGATGCGCGAAATCATACATCGGATAGATACACCATTCACTGCCGGTCCGATAATGATCTGCATGGATAATGCGGTATAACACAGGATCGCGCATATTCATATTCGGTGAAGCCATATCAATACGGGCGCGCAGTACTTTGCTTGAGGGGTCAAAACGTCCTTCTCTCATTGCTTCGAACAACATGATATTTTCCTCAATGCTTCGTTTTCGATAAGGACTATCTTGACCCGGTTCGGTAAGGGTACCGCGACTAGCTGCCAGTTCGTTTGGAGTCAGATCGCAGACATAGGCTTTCCCTCGTGTTATGAGCAACATAGCTGCATCGAAAATCCGTTCAAAGTAGTCCGAACTGTAATAAATATGATGTCCTGGATCATAACCCAGCCAACGAATATCTTCAATTATCGCCTCCACATACGACATGTCTTCCTTGAGCGGATTTGTATCATCGAAGCGGAGATGGAAGCTACCGCAGAACAATTTTGCAATTTCAGCATTCGTACGAATCGCGTACGCACTACCGATGTGTAAATATCCGTTAGGCTCCGGTGGGAATCTCGTCGTCATCGTGCGATGGAACGGGGATTCCTTCAACTCCTCACGAATGAGTTCAATGAGATATCCTTCTTTATGTTCATCTATACCATTGTTCAAAGCTAATGCCTCCTAATGAGCTGTATTTAGGTTGTTCTTAAAGCACACACTTACGAAACGCAAAAAAAAACTTCACCTCCAAGACATGTTGTCTTGGGGACGAAGTTGTTCGCGGTGCCACCCCAGCTTCATTAATATGTCGCCACATTAACCTCTTCAAGTACGGCAGGCCGTCTATAACAAGATCAGCAAGATTATACTCTAGCTCTATAACGGGAGCTCCCGTCATGCCATCCCACAAGGTTCCGGCATGCGGCTCAGAGGCTTGGTTCGAGCAACGTCACTTGGCTCCTTCTCAGCTACCGGAGCTCTCTGTTCAAGATCACTTTACCCTACTCTTCTCGTCTTCGCGTTTGAATATGACTTTTATACTAACAAACAAGGTAAGCCATGTAAACCATTTACTCTTGTTTATGGATAATTTGATTCGCCAACTCATAACCATGTTACGACCGCAATATTACGAACGGACATGTTCGTCAGGAGGTAACATGTTTATGGACAATAATCGTCAACCAAATGATGCAGCCTTAAGAGTACCGCAGCCTATCCGTAGCGATGGAGCCGGCGGCATCGATCAAGGTCCGCGCGACGTGATGAGAGATCGGCAAAATCCGGATATGCTCGTTCCCCCAAAATCTGATAATGGCCTGCTTCCGAATTTGCGTTTCTCCTTCTCAGATACGCATATGCAGTTGAATATGGGTGGATGGTCGAGAGAAATCACGCAGCGAGAGCTTCCAATCGCCACTACGCTTGCAGGCGTAAACATGTACCTGAAGCCTGGTGGTGTTCGCGAGCTCCATTGGCATCAACAAGCCGAATGGTCTTATGTGTTAATTGGCCGAGCCAGAATTACAGCTGTTGATCAGAATGGACGAAATTTTATCGCGGATGTTGGCCCAGGAGACCTATGGTATTTTCCGCCGGGGATTCCCCATTCCATTCAAGGTTTGGAGGAAGGTTGTGAGTTTTTGCTCGTGTTTGACGATGGGGGCTTCTCTGATCTGAATACACTGTCCATCTCCGATTGGTTCGCCCATACGCCCAAAGAAGTACTATCCGCAAACTTTGGAGTGCCAGAGTCCGCTTTCGACACGATCCCCAATAAACAAGTATACATATACCAAACCGATGTGCCTGGCAGCATGTCATCCACAGCTGTGCAATCACCTAATGGTGATGTACCACTTCCTTTTGCTTACAGGATGCTCGCGCAGCCGCCAGTCAAATTGCCAGGCGGCAGCGTGCGAATCGTCGACTCCACTGTCTTTCGTATTGCAAAGTCGGTGGCAGCAGCGCTCGTCGAGATCGAACCCGGCGGCATGCGCGAGCTGCATTGGCACCCGAACAATGATGAATGGCAATATTATTTGACAGGCCAAGGTCGGATGACGGTTTTTGGCGGAGAAGGTAATGCCCGCACGTATGATGTACGAGCGGGCGATGTTGGATATGTTCCCTTTGCCTTCGGGCACTATGTCCAGAATACGGGGACAGAATCGTTATGGTTTCTGGAGATATTCAAGAGCGATCGCTTCGAAGATGTTTCGCTTAATCAATGGATGGCCTTAACCCCTCATCACCTAGTCGAATCCAATCTCAACGTTTCCCCCGAATTCATAGCCAAGCTCAACAAAATGAAGCAACCGGTTGTTAGACATCCAGGATTCACCTACTCGGAGCAGTAGCTTCGAGTAATCATTAACCTCATTAATTTCCTGTAGAAATGCCCTTATCTACAGTAACGGTCGACTTCGATCTCGAACTGGACCATAACAATACGGGGATTAACAATAACGACAGTAGTCCGCCTGTGAGCGACAACGATGCGTAACTGGAGTAATCGACGACTACACCAGATAATGCGCCTCCCGAGGCTCCTGCAAGTGCGACGAGTACATCGATATTCCCTTGAATCTTGGCGCGTACATTCAGCGGAGCAGCATCAACGATGAGCGTTGTTCCACTAATCAAGCCGAGGTTCCAGCCGAGACCTAGAAGTGCAAGTGCCGTTATGAGAATCGGCATAGAGTCGCCTGATCCGAGAGCGCCAAGCACTCCTGCAGCTAATAATACGATTCCTGCGGCGGATGCCATACGCATTCTCCCGATTTTGTCAATTAACATGCCGGTAAATAACGAGGGCAAGAACATCGAACCGACATGGATCCCGATTACGATTCCAACCTCGGACAAACCATGTCCATGATGTTTCATATGCACAGGTGTCATAGTCATAATAGCGACCATGACCATCTGAGTTAGCAGCATGACAGTTGCTCCTGCTGCCAGACCACGTTTATTCACAACCGTCAGCAAATCTGATCCGTTACCCATTCCGTTTGCTTTATTTTGCTCTGCAATCGTTCGAGCAGCAAAGAATGGATCAGGACGAAGCATAACAAATACGATTATTCCAGCGAGCAAAAAAGCGGCGGCGCCAAGGATAAAGGGGCCTGCGAGCTTCGGTATGCCTGCTGATTCCGCCACTTTGCCCATCACTTCGACGAGGTTGGGACCAGCCACAGCACCGAAGGTTGTGGATACCATCGCCATACTGACAGCTGTTGCCCTCTGATTAGGTTTCGCCAAATCCGTGCCAGCATATCGTGCCAATAGGTTAGTCGCTGTGCCAGCGCCATAGATAAATAAAGAAATAAACAAAACAATTACATTTTCATTTACCGCGGACCAGATAACCCCAAGCGCACCGATACCCCCAGCCATGAAGCCGATAACTAAACCTGGCCGACGACCAAATCGTTGTGTAAACCTGCCTATTAGAAACGCAGTTAATGCTGAACCAAGCGTCAACAAGGCAGTTGGCAGACCCGCATAACTGGCCGTCCCGAGCATATCTTCTGCAAGCAAAGCACCAACTGTTACGCCTGCCGCAAGTCCTGCTCCTCCGAAAAGCTGCGATAATAGGACGACCAACATCGTCCGTCTAAATAATTTGGATTGATCAAGTCGTTCGATAGCCATTCCCTCCAATTGCTCCATTCTTCTCTCATAAAGCTCATCATGCTTAACACGTATTATGAAGGATAGAATGCAGCCTGGCTAGAGTGAATTTTGAAGTGGTTCTTGTATGTATATGGTCAAAAGTATTTTTGAAAAATGAGTCAATTGGTTATTCTGTTTAAGTAATATGTCTGCTTGAAGTACACCATCCAAAAGGAGGATTAACAAAATGGCAGGATTAAATATTGGTATCATTATCGGAAGCACAAGACAAGGACGCGTGTGCCCTCAAGTAGGTGCATGGGTGAAGGATGTGGCGGACCAAAGAGGCGACGCCAATTATGAAGTTGTGGATATCGCGGATTTCAAGTTGCCGATGTTCGGCGAGGTCGATGCCACAGAGCAAGCTACCGCTTGGAATACCAAGCTTGCGGGTCTTGACGGGTTTGTGTTTATTGTAGCCGAATACAATCACAGTATCACGGCAGCGCTTAAGAATGCCCTCGACTTTGCACGTGACCCATGGATCAACAAGGCTGCGGGCATTGTGAGTTACGGTTCAGTTGGAGGAGCGAGAGCCGCGGAACATCTGCGCGGTATCCTTGGCGAGCTATCCGTAGCCGACGTACGTGTACACCCAGCATTGTCATTGTTCACAGACTTTGATAATGGTACATTTAAGCCAGCCGATCTACATTTGACGAACATCAACGGGATGCTTGATCAAGTTCTTGCATGGAGCGGAGCACTTAAGACGCTACGTGTTTAATACTACTTATAAGCTAATTGACGGGTTACACGAAGAGAGCACTTGGATCGAAACGGGATCCAAGCGCTCTCTTTATTTTTGCTGCGATAGAGTCCGTAATCGTTGAAAAGCGATTTCCGCAAGCAACGCGGCTCCTTGAGGCAGACACGCCTCATTAAGCGTATATTTGGGATGATGAAGACCATAAGAAGATTCTGCATGCTCGATAGGTCCTGATCCTAACCAGAAGAAGCAGCCCGGCACTTCGTGCAAATAAACGGAGAAATCTTCGCCGGCGAGTGTCGGCTTGGCATCCTCTCTTGCTTGCGCGCCAACTAGATTATCGATAATACCTTCCATCGCTAGATGCTGCTCGTCATGATTAACCAGAACAGGCACTTGCCCGATATAATCAAGCTTCGCCTTGCAGCGATGTCCCTCTGCGATGCGATGCACGATTCGTTCGATTCGTTCTGGCAGACCAGATTGCACATCCGGATTAAAGGTTCTAACGGTTCCCGTCATCTTGGCATATTGCGGGATGACGTTATTGGCGTTGCCCGAGGACATGCTTCCAATCGTGACTACTACCGGCTCAAACGGAGATAGCTCCCGGCTGACAATGCTTTGGAGCGATTGTATAATGGCGGCAGCACAGACGATAGGGTCAACTGTCTGTTCTGGGATTGCGCCATGTCCGCCTCTGCCTTCGAGCGTAATTTCGATCCGATCAACGGAGCCCATAAGGGGACCGCGTCTCGTTGCGACTTTGCCGGCAGACAAGGTCGGCAAATTATGCAGACCAAATATTTCATCCACGCCTTGCAGTGCTCCGTCGTTGATCATGGCCTTCGCTCCAGCGTTTACTTCTTCAGCAGGCTGGAAGAGCAATCTCACTGTTCCGGGCAAAGGATTTCGATTATTCATACCCTTTAACAGCTCAGCAGCACCAATCAACATAGCCGTGTGCGCATCATGTCCACAGGCATGCATGAGTCCTGGACGCTGTGAGGCAAAAGTCAGGTCAGTCTCTTCTTCGATCGGCAGCGCATCCATGTCGGCACGCAAAGCAATGACCGGACCGTCTACATTTCCGGTAATTTCCGCTACGATACCATGACCTCCGACACCAGTCCGATACGAGACGCCAAGTCGTTTCAGTTCCCTCGCCACCATTGCTGCAGTCTCTGACTCTTCGAAGCTAAGCTCCGGATTCAGATGGAGCTCTCTTCGCCATTCGGTCAACGCAGGGAGTAGTGCGGAGGCCTGTTCATGAAAGCCAGAATGTGTTTGGATAGGACTCATCCCTTTTTGTCCCCTCCCTTGCCGTATAACTGATTCATAATTTTACGGCCGGTAGGTGTTTGAGCAAGCCCGCCTTTAGCGGTCTCCCGGTGTTTCTCCGGCATGGCAGCCCCAACTTCCAACATCACATCAATGACTTCATCCGACGGGATAACGCTGCGTACACCGGCAAGAGCCATATCCGATGCGGCGAGCGCTGTTACCGATCCAAAGCCGTTACGCACGATACAAGGGATTTCTACCAGCCCTCCAACGGGATCGCAGATGAGACCAAGTGAATTTTTGAGCGCTAGCCCGACCGCATGAACGGATTGCTCAGGCGTTCCCCCACGAAGCTCCGTCAGTGCACCAGCGGCCATACCGATTGCGGAGCCTACTTCCGCTTGGCAGCCGCCTTCTGCACCAGATACGAACGAGTTGTTGGCAATGACATATCCGATCGCCCCAGCTGCGAACAATCCGTACACCATATGCTCGTCGCTCCAGCCGAACCTTTCTTGTGTACTGACGAACACGCCAGGAATAATGCCGCAAGAGCCTGCAGTCGGAGTCGCAATCACTCGGCCCATCGAAGCATTAACCTCGGAAACGGCCAGTGCATATGCCATTGCGGTGCACGCCGACTCACCAAGTGCTGGCATGCTGGTTCCAGTGATATGGGTCATCACTCGTTTCGCATCTCCGCCGGTTAATCCGCTCCTAGAAGTCGTGTCCTCCTCCAGACCTTTGCGTACGGCTTCTTTCATTACACCGTAATAGGATGTCATCTGTTGTATAATGACTGCTTCGCTGCTGCCGGTTTCCATTGCCTGCTCGATGACCATCAATCGACCAATCGTAAGGGATTCTGTTCGGCATAACTCCTTCAGCCCCTCCAAAGTGGAGAATCTCATGGCATAACCTCCTTGCTCATCAGATCAATAATATTGACTACGCTAACGTCAGATAGCGCCTCGAGCCGTTCTTTCGCATCCGGCATCAGCCGTTCATCACTTTCAATGACGGTTAACGCCTCACCATTACGCATCTTACGATCGACTTCCATGTAGCTAATATTGATGCCCGCTTGCCGTGCGATATCAGATATTTCCGCCACCATGCCAGGTCGATCCTTGTGGTAGATCAACAACGTTGGATAGTTTGCCGTAAATTTGACATCGAATCCGTTCACATTCACGATTTCGATATTTCCGCCTCCAATGGAGCAGCCTGTCAACACAATCGTTTTTCCTTCTCCTCGCAGCGTAATAGCAGCCGTATTAGGATGGTTTGCAGGTCTTGTCATGGGGATGAACTTCACTTCAATACCCAATTGTTCAGCTAATGCAATGGAATGGCGGATACGAGAATCGTCTGTATCAAGATCCAATATGCCCGCAACAATAGCGAGATCAGTACCATGGCCAACATACGTATCGGCAAAGGAACCGTAGAAACGAATCTCTGCTTCCGTTGGAAATGCAGCGAGTGCTTGCCTAGCGCATCGACCAAGCCGGACAGCACCGGCGGTATGGGAGCTGGAAGGGCCAATCATACTCGGTCCGATAATCGAAAACACGTCCTTAAATCGCAAATGATGTCCCCTCCGTCGTTCCCTTTATCTAGTCGTTCGCCAACCACTTCTCGAGATTCGCCTTTACGAACTCGTCATCATGCAAGTGAGGATATTGGTCATATACGCGGTCGATCTCTTCCGATTGCCCCGGGGACAACTTTTCATCCGGATTGAGGCACCAAGTTCCGCGCAACAAACCTTGTCTGCGCAATACTTCATGAATCCCCGGAATACAACCTTCAAAGTGATGCGCAGGATCAAAGAATGCCGCATTGCTATCCGTAACCTCGATATTGCGCGTCAACCACTCACTGCTGATCGTACCTTCTTTACGAGCCGTTTTGATCTCTTCGAGTAGCTCGACAGCTTTGTTCGTCCATACTGCCCAGTGTCCCAGTAAACCGCCGATGATACCTTTCTCGACGATCTCGCCGTCGATCTTGAATCGGTATGTGGTTAGCAAATCAGTTACGATGTTGTCATCATTGCCGGTATATAACGCGATTTCATCTCTTCGCGAGGAAGCACACACCGCTCTTACAACATCTATGGTTTGATAACGATTGAACGGAGCCATCTTGATCGCGACAATGTTAGGTATTTCGGCAAATGCGCGCCAGAACTCATAACTGAAAATTCGACCGCCAACAGAAGGCTGCAGATAAAAGCCGATAACCGGCATTATTTCTGCGATACGTTCTGTCCGTTTCAGAATGTCAGCCTCGCTCCAATCTTTAAGTCCGCCCATGCTTAGCAGAGCAGCGTCATAGCCAAGCGAAAGCGCGAGATTCGCCTCAGAAACAGCTTGTTCTGTTGGGCCGCACACACCTGCTACCTTGATGAATGGTCGATCCAGCTTCGCTTTATCCACTTCCTCCGCAGCCATCCGTAGCACTGTCTCGAATAGATTATGCTGCGGCTCGCGAATTTCGAATTGCGTGGAGTGAACGCCTACCGCAATACCTCCTGCGCCTGAAGCCATATAATAACGTGATAAAGCTCTTTGATACTTTTCGTCCAATTTACGGTTTTCATCCAACGCAAGAGGATGAGCCGGGATTACAAGTCCGTCATGCAGCGCTTGCTTGAGCTCTTGCGACAATGTGTTCGCTGCCATTAGAATTTCCCCTTTCGTTCTTGGAAGTGGGTCGGTTTGTTCCAAGTTGCCCCACCTTGCTGCACCCAATCTGCCGTCCAGTCAATCAACTGCAAGAGCGACACACGCGGGTAACCGAACAATTGATGCGACTTGGATGCATTGTTAAGCAAAGCCGTATCGGACTCCGTACCTTCGAAGATCGCTTCCTTGCCAAGACGCTTCGCGAGTTCATTGGCAGCCCAGCGGATCGATAATGTTTCTGGTCCCGTAATATTAATGATGGATGGCGGGCTGCTGCATTGGTTCAAACATCTTAGCGCCATTGTATTGGCATCTCCTTGCCAGATTACGTTAGCGAATCCCATCGTCAGGTCGATTGAACGGTTCTCCGAGATCGCTCTTGCCAGCTCTAGCAACACGCCGTAACGCATGTCGATCGCATAGTTAAGGCGATACATCGCCATTGGCGTTCCATTCTTATGCGAGTGGTATTCGAAGATTCTCTCTCTTCCCAGTGTAGATTGCGCGTATTCTCCGATTGGCTCTGGCGCTACCTGTTCGGTTGCTCCGCCGCTGCTGACCGGTTTGAATGGATAGATATTTCCGGAGGAGAACACAACGATACGTGAGTCTTTAAATTTCTCTGCCACACGTCCCGGCAGGTACGTATTCATCGCCCATGTGAAATGTTCGTTGCCAGTCGTTCCGAATTTGTTGCCCGCCATATAAATAACATTCGCCGCATCCGGCAGCGAAAACAATGACTCTTGATCCAGCAGCTCGCTTGAGATCGTCTTCACGCCGAAGTCCTCAAGCTCACGTCTCGCCTCTTGATTCGAGAACCGGGACACGCCGATAACCTGTTTGTTCATACCGCCTTCGCGGATTGCGTTCATTGCCAGTCTCGCAAGACTTGGACCCATCTTACCGCCTACGCCTAACAAAATAATATCGCCGTCCATTTTCGACAAATCCTGTATCAATGCCTCGGATGGTTCTGCCAGCTTTGCTTCCAATTCTGCTACTGATTTCATAGATCTGATGACCTCCTATCGAGTAATTACTTTTATCATAAATGCTCGCATTATATAAAGACAAGTCTATTAATTGTCGTTAAATAAGCAATAAAAAAGGACAATCGCAATTGTTCATTACGACTTGTCCAATCATATCCCTTTATGAATTAAAGCTTTCTGAAGAGGTCAAGAACGGAAACCGGAATATTTGGCGAGGTCGGCCCTTCGGAACCTTCTCGACTCCAGAGATTTCGACTAACCCGTTATCCGTCCATAACAGAATGAGCCGGTGTGCACTGCGCACAGATATACCAAGCGTCGCAGCCAGATCGTGAACCTTGTATTCGTACTTGCCGAACTTCGCCATATTGGCTAATAATCGACTCAGATAAGCGCTGGTCATGCCGGCCTCTTCAGCCTTACGGATTAATGCAGGCTCCGTCGGGGCAAGAACGGATTGGACAGGATCAGACATCTCAAGCGGTCCAATGACCGTTGCGTCCTCCCTAACGATAAATCCGGTATTACCGCCAACCTCTCGTGACTTGCGAAGCGCCGTACGTGCATTTGTTCCAGCTTCATTGGCCGTTAAACCGAAGCCGATTCCGACGCTTAATGTGATACCGAAGCTCTTGTTGGCGTCCTTCGCAAGCGGAATGGTTTTGTAACCGCTCGTTTCCCGCTCGAAGATGCCCCTTGTCGTACAGAACAAAAATTCATCGCCGCCAGCCGACATCGAATATCCATCAAGCGATTCGACATAGCCGAGCACCATTCTGTGAATATCCAATTTCAGCTTCTGTACCTCATGTTCATTATGCCTCTGCATGACAAGCTTACCGAAGTCATCCACCTTGATCATGCCCACCACGATTTGCGATTCCTTACTTCGGCGCGATTCCGTCGATAACAATGCTCTCTCCAGCGTAACAATTATATCCTGCTCGGATGGCAATAACCACTCGTTTGGGATCTGTAAGGCTGAGAGCTGATCAGCCACTTGTCTCGTGCCGGTCAAAGCGATCGAACACAGTCCCTCGTTGACATTACGTTGATGGAAGGTTACCAGCTTATTAGGTCCATCATAGGCCGGACCGTCATAGACAACAAGCTTCGTATCACCGATGCCTAAATCCTTTAACGTACGAAACACAATGTTGCGGGTCAGCGTATCGATCGATATACCGCCCTCCAGGTTACCGGATCGCATCGCTTTGAAGATCGCCTTATATAACCCAGCTCCTGTTAAGGGCAAATAATGAACAGGAATTGTAGGCGGCAAAGTCTCCTTAACCAATCGATGTGCATGGGGTCCAGGGAGCAGCAGAACTTCGACTTCGCGACTTAGCTGGGATGCTGCTTCTGGAATCTCGTTATCATCATCGATGATTCTTGATACTGGCGCGAAAGTAGGGAACGACTTGAGTACCGCCAGCGTCCGATCGACTATAAATTCGGAACCTATTAATCCGATTTGAATCTGCATGTTGCGCACCTCATCTGTTCAAATACAATCCCAAAGTTGGCGGAAATCAGGATAATTCCTTGGCTTGAACGCTTGGCCGGAATCCGAATCCGCTAATCGCGAAAACAAGGAATGCCAAACCTAAAAAATAGAATATACTGTCGGATGAAACGTAACGGAGACCTAGGCCTCCAAACGTTGGCCCCATTATGCTGCCTATACTGAAATGGATGGATGCGATCACATTGGCTGCAGGTAATATGCTTCGCGGCAATATATCAGCGGCATAAGCTAATCCAAGAGAGAAAAACGAACCGACAACTCCTCCTGCCACAGCAAACAATATGAACAGCAACATAAGATTGTCCCCAGCATATGGGACTGTCAGAAAAGCACCTGCGCCAACAAAACCGCATCCGATTAATACCGGTTTGCGGCCAATCTTATCGCTCCAAATACCAAGCGGCAACTGAAGCAACAGGCTTCCGATACCGAATGCGAGCAACAATAAGGAGATCCAATGCTGATCTAGCTGGATGCGGAGCGCGTACAGCGGGAAGCTGCTGTTCATCGAAGATTCCATTAAGCCGTATAGCAGACCAGGAATCAGGATAAACCATGCTAGTCTGTACGTGCGAGCATACCGATTCTGAGCCGATGCATCCTGAGCAGCTTTCTCCGGCCAATCATTACTTATTCGCGATACGAGCAATAATACGATAACAAAAAACAAACTGCTAGCCACAAATGGCAGCGCTTCGCCATAAGGGAGCAGATTGATGCCAAGCGGACCAATGCTGAAGCCTATTCCGTATGCCATACCATACAACGAAATCGTTCTCCCGCGTTTGTCCGCTGGACTGGCACTGACGATCCATAGCTGTGTGGCAAAATGAAGCGCGCTATCTCCGATGCCAACAAGCATCCGGAGCACAAACCATGCCGCTAACGAATGTGTAAGCGGAAACAGGAGTGTGGAGATCGTAACGAGGACAATGCCTGATACGATCACCCTTTTGTAACCGAACCGAACGACCGGCTTCTCGATCAGAAACATCGTGCCAAATATGCCGATGTACATAGCCGCAGAGTTAAAGCCGTTGAGTTCGGGCGAAATGCCGGAACGTTCTAATAAGATCGATAATAAAGGAAGCAGCATGCCTTGGCTCATTCCCGCAATGACGACAACAAGCAGCAATGCTGCTAAACGATAGTTCGAAGATAGCAAATCTGATGTACGATTCTGAGCTGACAAACGCTGTTGCACTCTCCTTGCCGAATTAGTGGATCTTATTCCATCGCTTATTGTAACGCGCTAATCGACCTAGTGCAACAATGGACTCGAAACATTAAGGTGCCAAAGAGCCAATCTGCGTCAGCAGTTCGTTAATCTTCCCGATCGTGTCCGGTATGCCGGTTGCATCAAACGCCGCTCGTCCCTGCTCAATATTGGTAAGCGCCTGATCCAAGCTGCCTTGAAGCGTCTCGTTATATTGTACGATCGAAGCATGAAGCTCCTTAGCATAATCCGGAACCGTCAAATCTGCATATTGCACGATCTGTTCCTTCAACGCAACTATACGTTCCTTCAAATCTGTTCTAGCGTCGACATCAGCTATCGCTTGTTCAGCTAAACCGTTCATGTCCTGTCCAAAGGTCTTGAGCTCGTCCATATACGTTGTCGTTTCTGTTGCGAAGTTGACCGTTTGTCCGACACCTTCCAGAATCCCACAACCTTGAGCAAGCAATAATGTAACGGCCAATATGACCGCGAGTCCCTTCTTTTTCATTCGTAACGCCTCCTTGTTAGTTGAACATAACCTTGACATCCTCTACGTAAACCTCAGCATGCGGTTTCGAAAGATATGCCGAAGTCAAGCAAAACGAACAAAGAAACTATGCTTCCACTTGGGACAAAAAGCGCAAATTAGCGGAATTTCGCCAACTTACGCTTATCCATTAGTTTCCAAATGGTTTCGACCACTAGTATCTTGGAACCATCCATAGATGCCAAGTCTCAGTCTTTGTTCCAATCGAATCTTATGTATAAATGAAATGTCGTTTAGATGCGAGTATAACTAACCCTCTTATAGGATAGGCAACATCCTGATGCAATGTGTTATCCGCAGTCCTTACCTACTGCGAGACACAAACTAATGATTGGGTAAGTTTCTCTTTATAGTAGTTTCGATAACTGTGCTTTTTTCTGTAAATCCAATCATTTCGAAATGTTCCACTGTCGGAAAGGGGTCATAAAAATGGTGTAACAATTGTTTCCATTCTTTATATTCTTCTGATTCTCTAAATCCAATCGTATGATCCTCAAGTGTTTCCCATTGTACTAACAATATGTACTTGTTCTTGTCTTCTAAACATCTTTGCAATTCATGTTTCAGGTAGCCCTTCATCTTTGAAATAATCCTGGAGGCTAACATGAAGTTATGTTCGAATTCGTTTGCCATTCCAGGCCTTACTTGGAGCATTGCGACTTCAAGTATCATATTTATCGTCCTTTTTGTTTTTTACTTGACGGCTTTGAATGGATTCCAGTTATCTTTATCGCATTATGTGATGTGGTGGTCTCCTCCGAACTTCTCTTCAAATTCCTTTATTAGTTTCTTTGTCGCCACACTTTTCCATGCCTTTATAAGCAATGATTTTGCTTCTTCTGGATCTATCCGATTCATATTTACATGCATATAATTCAAATTTGAAAATGTCTCAGGTACTCGAAAGATCTGAGGCTCTAGTTGGGTATATATTTCGCGTTCATCAGCTGTTGTTTTTATCGTTAACGTCACTTCATCTTCTTGGATGACAGCAAAAATCTTATTTTTTAATCGGAATGATGGTTTTCCCCAATGTTCGACTTCAAGTGATTCTGGAAGCTTCATAACAAACTCTCGAATCTCAGACACTAATATCATTGGCTCCATCCTCTTTAGAACATTGATCAAAATTCTTCCTTCAAAAAAATCATGATCAATTCCAGGAATTCTAAATCCACATTTTTGATATAGCTTCAGTAACAGCCTATCTTCGCCATTCCGTAGCATATTTTTTCTTGTATTTGGGATCGGATTCAAGCTCGATCAGTGAGAGCGCTCGATCCTTGATAGCTGCATTCGGGACCTCATCATATAGCTTACGCAATCCGACGATCAAATCGTATCGAATAAGCGTGTAGTTTTTTTCGCCTTCTGAGCTTTCGAATCGGTGACTGACTACGTCCAGTATCATCTGCAATTGCTCTTCTCCGGCGCGGCCGATCTTCCATAAGTTTTGGATCGTATGCCTTGCAGTCACAAACATCGGATCTCGTGTGATTTCCATGATAGCCGCAATATCTTCCATGATCCGCTTGTCAGGATCGCTGATGGCTAGACTGCACAACAACTGGGCGCCAATGGAACGGAGATGGTTATCCTTGTTAGTCAAGATAGACCTCAACAAATCCCATACCTCATACGCCCAAGGCACCGGCTTCTCAGTCATAGCCAACAGTGTCAAGTAGGCTTCAGTTCGGCGTCCTTTGTCGCCAGACATCAAATCGTCTATGTATGGTTGAATCGCATTGTCCATCATGTTTACTCCTTCCATCCCATTCGTGATGTGAGACTTGTAATATGTGCAAGATGATGGTTACCATGCCATGCATACATCCCGACGCTTCGATCCAGGGCATTGCTTTCACCCCTGCCGGGATGGTAGAACGTCCTTGCGAATTGTTCATTATTCATAGAACGAAGCAATGTTACCCACTTTCGGTGCAAGGAGGTAATGAAATCAAGCGAGGTTTCGATAGGCTCTTCAACTGAGTCTGCAAGCTCCGCCCAACTTGTTTCATCATAAGGACGAATGGTCGGATGTTGTTCCGTTAGTGCGAGCTTAAAGCGCATCAAACTATTCATGTGACTATCGGCAATATGATGAACAACTTGTCTCACTGTCCATCCGCCATCTCGATACGGGGTTTGAAGTTGTTCCTCGGATAATCGATTCGTTGCCTCACGGATTAAGGCGGGCAAATCACTGATTTCCTGAATCCATTTCTCCCGCTGTGCTGAATTAATCTCGCCTTCGAATGTAAAAGTTCCAATTGGATATCTAAGATCCATATCACACGCTCTCCCTTCATGTTGAGACAATAAATATGAGATTCCGGTACTTTCTTCTATATTTTAAGAAAAAGCCGCGATTGCTCGCGGCTTTCAGTAACCTAATCTTCTTGCTCTACATTATGATAAACTTGCTGCACATCTTCCAAATCCTCGAGCGCGTCGATCAGCTTTTCGAATTGTGTTTGTGCTTCGCCTTCCGGTAATTCCACATAATTTTGAGCCAGCATCGTAAGCTCAGCCACAGTAAACTCCATGACGCCTGCTTTCTTGAAGGCTTCTTGGACGTTATGGAATTGGTCTGGCTCAGCGTAAACGATAACGGAATCGTCTTCTTCGAGAATATCACGAACATCGGCATCTGCCTCGAGCATAATCTCCATGACCTCGTCTAATGACTTCCCGCTTACACCGAATACAGCAGTTGCATCGAACATATAAGAAACCGAACCGCTGACACCCATACTTCCGCCTTGTTTGTTAAAGGCGGCGCGCACAGCTGGCGCTGTACGGTTAACGTTATTCGTTAATGTATCGACGATAACCATGGAACCGTTGGGGCCGAACCCTTCGTATCTCAGCTCTTGGTAATTCTCGTCCGCGCTTCCTTTTGCTTTATCAAGCGCACGGTCGATAATAGCTTTAGGAACATTATACGTTTTGGCACGTTCCAGCACGACCTTCAATGCACGATTGGATTCCGGATCCGGTTCGCCTTTTTTGGCTGCAACGTAGATTTCAACTCCGAATTTCGCATATACCCGACTCGTATTAGCATCTTTGGATGCTTTCTTTTCTTTGATGTTATTCCATTTACGACCCATGCTGCTCCCACTTTCTACGATAATCTATCCTTCAACATTATAACCGATTTTGGTTAGGAATGGACAAGGTGTTCCTTATTTTTTGACATAAAACGTACTGCCTAGGTTTGGATAATGATCCCAACTATCGTATAATGAATCCGTTGGATCATTCGGAACTTTCGGAGAGGATGAACAGAATTGAAACGTGGAGAGAAATGGCTTACCCTATCCATCGCGGCAGCAGCTATCGCCATATTCGCATATGTTGGCTTGAGCAATGACGGCGAACGTCCTGCAGCAATAGAAGCAACCGGGATACAATTAAACGAGCTGCGCTCGAATGAGCTGGTAACGGTCGATTTCGCAGACAAACCAACCGTCGTATCCTTGTTCACTTCATGGTGCACCTATTGCAACGAAGATGCCCCCAAGATGGCAGCCTTGCACAGTAAGTACAAAGATAAACTAAATCTCATTGGTATCAACATCACGAATCGCGATGACCTATCGGAGGTTAGAAGCTACGTAGATCGTCATTCGCTTGAATATCCCATTCTGTTGGATACAAGCGGTGATATTTATGCCTCGTTCGGCGGAGATGGATTCCCTGCGCTGTATTTCGTCAATACCGATGGTAAGGTCACAGATGCGATCATTGGTTCAACCGACCAAGATACACTCGACGCTTCATTCCGCAAGCTCTTGGAACAATCCTAACCATACGACAATTAAGTCAGTCTGAGTCTGGGAGGCCACCTTTATTCCAACGCCTCATTCAACAGAACCATATGAATATGGTCCTCCCACTTCCCGTTAATTCGCAAATATCGTATCGCCAGTCCCTCGTTTCGGAACCCAAGTTTCTCCACAACTCTACGGGAAACCACATTTCGCGGCATAATATTGGCTTCGATTCGGTGCAATCCCAATCCCTCGAAAGCAAATTGGATCAAAACCTTTAATGCTTCCGTCATATACCCCTGATTCCTCTCCTGCTCATCGAGCCTATATCCTAACGTGCTATTTAAGAAAGCACCTTTAACAATATTACTTAACGTGACCGATCCGATAATTCGATTTGGGTCATCATGCTTATACATCCAAAATTTGTATTGTAACCCGGCAGCCATCAAATCCATGTCCTGCCTAAGCAGCATCTCTTGTGCCTCGATCGTATAGTAGCTTCGGTCCCGCTTCACTTCCCACTCCGTCAAAAAAGCTTGATTCCTCACAAAATACTCCAATACTTGTACTGCCCGTGTTTCGTCTGCCATTCGAAGTCTTAGTCGTTCAGCTTTCAGTTCTTGCAATGTAGTACCCTCCATCGATTTGATCGTTTGTAGATTATAGCACACGAAGATAAATTCCAGCTTTCCCCAAATCCAATGCAACTATTTTCCATTTGAAGCGTTATTTAATATATTACATATGAAAGCGAGGATATCTATGAATCGCAAACGGATTAAAATGCACAGCAGCATTGCGGGATTAACGATTATTGCACTGACCTTCTCGACCTTTGGCAGTACAAGCCTCCATGCACAGGATATGCCTACCACCTCATTATCTCCGTCACTTATCGAACAATTGGAGCAATGGAACAAGGGCGTTTACGTTGAATTCCATAATCCTTCAATTGGTTTGAGCGAACAACCCAGACTTAAAGATAATATCATGATGGTTCCAGCTCGAGAGATGTTGGTCGGACTTGGTTACATCTTGACCTGGGACGCGACAGACCGTTCATTACACGCAAAAAAACCAGGAAATTCTCGACCTGAGTTATTATTTGTTGATGGTCAATCCCAATTCCAAACTGGCGGCGAGACGGTTGCAGGCGGCACAGAAGCGTATATTGCTGATGATAAATTATGGATTCCTTTACGCGCCACCGTCGAATCAATCGGCTTTAAGGTCGAATGGATCCCTAACAATCGACTCGCAGTTGTAACTGACCCATTCGTTCTCCCCCAATTCCGAGTCATGACCATGGTGCCCACATCAGAGGTAGAGACGCCAACTGTATTACTAGAGGAGTTAAAGAACAAGTTTAAGCTAGATGCCGAGGTCAGTTGGGTTGGACCAGAATTTTATAAGCAGAAGTCCATGGTTATGATTGCCGCAGGCGATATGCCTTCATTGATGTTGTTAAACGATCCTTATGCCTTTTCGGATGAATTAATGAGAAGCTTCGCCGTGAATCCTAAATCAGTAATTGCTGATTATCCGCTACTACTTCAACTTGCAGAGGATGGTGCTGGAGCGCGCGATGTTTATGGTGAGCCTTACATGATTCCCCGTCTAAGCGATCCGAATCACGCAGCTTTTCCCGCCATCCGGCAAGATTGGCTGAGCAAGCTTGGTTTAGCCATACCTACAACGATGGATGAACTATATGCTGTGATGAAAGCATTTGCGAATAACGATCCGGATAACAATCTGATCAAGGATACCTATGGACTGATCGGAACCACCATCGGTGATCATTCCCTCGATTGGGTAGAACATGTCTTTACTGGAAGTCCCGAACGCTTCAGCATCAAGAACGGAGCAATTATCGATCATGCCGTAACAGAACATTATACGAAGGCGTTGCAATGGCTTGCCAATGCTTATAAAGAAAGACTTCTGGATCCAGAATTCGCTGTAATCGACTCTGAACAAGTGCAAAGCAGAATCGAAGCCGATCATGTAGGGATTAGTTCGCTAACCATTGAGCAAGCTGCCGAACGAAGCAAAGATGAATCGGTGTGGCTGCCGCTCGGCTTACTCAAGGCCGATACTAACAGCAGCC
This sequence comes from Paenibacillus sp. strain BS8-2, assembly GCF_054483835.1. NCBI lineage: Bacteria > Bacillati > Bacillota > Bacilli > Caryophanales > Paenibacillaceae > Paenibacillus > Paenibacillus sp. strain BS8-2. The sequence continues at coordinate 4,594,550 of NZ_CM137010.1, read as the reverse complement.
CTGTTGCGCCTTGGAATGCATCAGGATCGGGATCATACATGATCTCAACAATGGCCAAAGAAAATCCAGCCCAACTACTGGAATGGTTGAACTATGGGATAGAATCAACTCAAAATGATGGCTGGAGCGAGCTCAAAGGTTGGAGTGACGCTGATCAAGCAGCCGTTAACAGCTTGTTCGGCCAGCCTGATCTGCTTCAACATAATGCCGTGCTCGATGCACTGCCCGAAGATGTACACAAACTATATGCCGCTTCAGTTGAACAATGGCGTAAGGTCAGTTATGCGGATTCGGCATTCCCGGAGGCGGCATTACGATTGAACCAAGAAAAGTATGTGGAGCTTAACAACAGCATGAATCAGATTAAAACAAAGGTGATCATGGGCGCGATGAGCATCGAGGAATGGACAACGTATCAGCAAAAGCTGGTCGCTTCAGATGCTTATCGTGCGATGATGAAAGAACTTAAAGAGCTGCTTCAAGCTAGGCAATAAGCAATGAACCAGGTAGACACGATTCCAACGTTCCCTTAATCGTCCGTTGCACTGTTGCCTCGATTGTTAGACAAATCATAATAAACGAAACCGTAATTTATCGAAATGGCTGATCGAGCCCCATTTCACTAAGTTACGGTTTCTTTATGTTTACTTTCAAATTGTCGAAGGTGGATGAACTATATGCAAGCTAAACTAATACCATCTGACTACTTTCACTTCGTCACCTTGCCGGAATTGAACACCGATTTCGGTGGAGAAACCTTGCATTTGGGTTACATTAGGCTTACTAACGAAAGTAAGACCATATTGACGCTTCGAATGCGAGGATAACAGAATCGTATGCGGTTCAATTAGATCTTCCGTTTCTACATGTACAAGCGGTCTTACTTCAACGAGCTGATCGGAAGCACTATGATTGATGAGCTTAAGATTACACTGATAGACCACTAATTCATCTGCCCAATGCCAGTTACATTTCGATTCTTTGGAATAATCGAGGGCTGATATGCCAGTCGAGTTCCAGTGAGCTCCGAGTAATAGCACATAGGTTGTCGAAGGGAATACAATCAGAAATCCAATCGCCGCTAATACAATTCTCCTGCCAGGATGTTTGTATCTAGCTTTAAGTTCGCGGTGAAGCCCCCATGTGCCTAATCCGACCAGCACAAGAGCGACCAACAATGAAATATGTAGACCTGAACCATCACCCTTGCTCCAAGCTTTCCAGCCTAACAGTTGAAACAAATGATCGATTGTCTGAACCCCGCGATGATCGATCCCAATTAAACTTAAACCAACAACGAATGCGCTGATCCAAGCCATTAGTCTCATTTTACTCGACAATATGACAGACCTCCTTATTCCAATCTACCTTTAATCGTTTAAGAACGTTTCGCCAATAGGCGTCAAGATTCCATCCATGCTGGTTGCATTTTTTGTTTTGCGGTATTCCGTCAATTTCTCTTCACCTTTGTTGTTCGCCCACGTTAATAATGTGTCGCGCTCTCCTTCATATCCGTAATAAGGGATACTGAAACCGCAAGATGACTTGACGATATCAATTTCGGCTACGATGATTTGTCGATACCCAGGCAGCAGCACGAATTCCGGTGCTAATACTTCCCAAGCTTCCGTCCCTGGTAGAATGACCTCGCCTCGGCCATACAATCTAAGAATGAGCGGCTTACCTTGGAACGCGACGAACATAAATGTAATGCGGTCCAGCACGGACAGATGGGCGCTCGTCTCATTGCCGCTGCCAGTCAGGTCCAAATAAGCTACACGGTTAGGTGATAACTGGCGAAAGACATCATGCCCTTTGGGAGATAGATTGACATGACCGTCTGGTGCTGCTGTTCCGACAAAAAACAGATGCTGCTCACGGATAAACTTCTCATGCTCTGGCAAAATCCGTTCATATGCTGTTCCCATTAGACACAACCTCCATTTGTTTGCGAATAAAATCTGCAGCAAGGTACAGCTCGGCTAAATCCGACCTGCCAACACTCTCGAATCTGCGAATGGCTTCTTCGATTTGAACGACCTCAACCGCCACGACTTGTTCGCCATCAGGCGGATTAAGCGGCTCACCTACTAATGAAACTTGCCCGAATCCCATGATTCGAACAAAGTTCGGATGAGGAATATGCGCTCGGTAAGGATGCTCTGCATCAGATTTGCAATTAAATTGACCGAATATCGTATAAGACTCCAGCTGCCCGCCTAGCTCCTCCATTACTTCACGGCGAAGTCCATCCAAATAATGTTCACCTGGTTCAAGCGTCCCTCCAGGTAACTCCCACATACCACTTTCGATCTGAAAGATCACATAACCTTGCTCGGTATAGGGTACGATGCTCACATTGCTTACCCATTTTTCGTCGGTTTGCTTGGTTAAAGCAAATGTAGCATGTACCGGTCCCCATACGATTGGTGAAGATAACGTAGGAAATTCGTTTAGCGAAAGTTGCGTCATCATATAAAGCTCCTTTGATCGTTCTTTTAAAACTCTAGCTCCAACTCCCCAGTGACCTGCATGACATGTTCTCTTATTTCTTCACGCTGTTTATCATTTAACTTCGAGTTGGAGTAATAGGCTGTATCGTCTGGGAGATTAATGGTGGCGGGCCCGTTCACTTCTACTCTTTTCTCGTCCCTATCATTAGTCATCAACATTTTAGATTTTTCGGAGTACGAATGCATGATCTCTGTTTTGACGAAGGTTCCAGAGGCATCATAATAATCTTCAATGATACGAATTCTGAATATTAGTACGTGTTTATTTTCCTTTACATAAGTAATGGCATTTACTTTTTTATAGCTACTTGTTCCATCGGACTCCTCGATTATGAACCCTTCAACTGTTTCCTTCTCGATTGCGGATGGATCTTGTTGTTGACAAGAAGTTAAGAAAATAACGCCAATAGTTATCATCATAATAAAGATTCGTTTCATTTGGATCTCCCTTCTATTTAGTAGCATTCAAAACAATATCGCTTGAAGATGCAATTGTTATCGTATTGTACCATCTTTTACCACACAGTAGAAGGAATAACGTTCGATTAATTACTCTTTCTAACCTATATACTTACGATTAATTTATGTGGTTAATTAATAACCGTTCTACAATTTTTGTATTGCCATTTTCAATCACCTGGTTTATAGTGGGAGCAATTGCATAATGTACGGGGGCTGGATGAAGTCTGGCTGAGAGTGGGAACTCGTTTCCCTGACCGTTAATCTGAACCAGGTAATGCTGGCGTAGAGAACTAGTCGAATTGAAGCCATTCGTTTATTCTCGGATGGTTTTTTTCTTTGTCCGGCGCTATCCTGGCAATCGTCCAAGGAGGTGTTTGTGTAATGTCCATGCAACAAACTTCGCATCAACTTATCCAACACATGCAAGCGCTGGTCGCAACGAGGCAAGACGAATTACTCCATCTTCTTGAGCAATTAGTTGCTTTCCCCACTGTCAGTCCCCCCGCTCGCAATACCGAACAAGCGCAACGTTTTGTTGAGTCTCAGCTTAAATCCTTTGGTTTCGAAACTTCCCGATGGGATGTCTATCCAGGTGATCCCAATGTTACAGCGACTAAACGCGGATCTTCTAGCGCCGATTATCGCAGCCTGCTTCTCAATGGGCATATCGACGTCGCTGAGGTAGGCGATCTAACTGGCTGGAGCCATGACCCCTTCAAACTTACTTTAGCCAATAACCGTTTATATGGCCGCGGGGTCGCCGACATGAAAGGTGGACTAGCCGCAATCTTATTTGCGCTCAAGCTATTGCATGAGCAGGCTGTTCCACTTAAAGGTGATCTGCTTGTGCAATCCGTTATAGGCGAAGAAGCCGGAGAAGCCGGTACTCGCGCTTGCATGGAAAGAGGCTGTGAGGCAGACTTTGCCATCGTGGCCGATACCAATTCTCTTGCTATTCAAGGTCAAGGCGGTGTCATTACAGGCTGGATCACGATTCAAAGTCCCGAGACCCATCATGATGGCCTGCGTAGTCGGATGATTCATGCCGGCGGCGGCATGAATGGCGCAAGCGCGATTGAGAAGATGATGAAGCTACTGACTGCCTTACAAGAGCTGGAGAGGCATTGGGCGGTAACAAAAACATATCCGGGCTTCCCTGCTGGTTCTAATACAATTAATCCAGCCGTTATCGAAGGCGGGCGGCATGCAGCTTTTGTTGCAGATCGTTGTGCGCTCTGGATTACGGTTCACTTCTATCCTGACGAAGATTTCGAACGTATAACAAGTGAAATTGAAGATCATCTGCTGCGAGCAGCCGCGAGCGATCCTTGGCTTCGCTTGCATCCCCCCACCTTCAAATGGGGAGGTCGATCCATGATCGAGGAGCGTGGCGAAATATTTCCTTCACTAGCACTGAATCTTGAAGCTGCCGGATTAAAGGAGCTCGCAAACAACCATCAAGCTCTTCTTGGCACCGCGCCTGAAATTGGGATGAGTTCCACAGTGACCGATGCAGGATGGATTGCCAGAACAGGAATTCCGACTGTTATTTATGGTCCGGGTGAGCTGCGACATGCTCATGCGATAGATGAAAACGTCGATTTGGACGAGCTTATCCAATATACGCAAGTACTGATCGGTTTTATCATCAACTGGTGCAATACAAATAAATCACTAGTGGATGTTCCACACCATACGAAGGAAAGGATGATACTCCATTGACCTTGTTCAGCGATCGTCTATATGAGTCTAGTCACCCCATATGGGAGAAGAGCCACCGACATCCGTTTCTGACTGAGCTTCAAGATGGTTCGTTAAGCAAAGATCGATTCATCTTTTATTTGAAACAAGATTACGTTTATCTGATTGATTATGCCAAGCTGTTTGCAATTGCTAGCGTGAAATCACCGAATCTAGATACGATGCATCGATTTGCAGAACTCTACCACTCTACACTGAATGTCGAGATGGAGCTGCACCGTCAATATGCCGAACGTTTCGGCGTTTCTAGAGCTGAGCTGGAACAGACCAAACCTTCGCCCACTACAATCGCCTATACCAAATATATGTTAGATGTGGCGACATCAGGATCGCTTGCACAGGTATTGGCCGCACTATTGCCTTGCATGTGGAGCTACCGCGAGATTGGCGTCGCATTCGCCGCAATTCCCGGAGCACTGGATCATCCTTTGTTTAGTGAATGGATTCTGATGTACAGCTCCGACGAATTTGGCGAATTGACGAATTGGTGCATCGATCAGATGAACCAGCTGGCCGAAGGATTGCCGGAACGTGAGCTTGCTGTCCTCGAGGAGCATTTCTTAACGACTTCGCGGCTTGAATATATGTTCTGGGATATGGCATATCGGCTCGAAGAGTGGCCTGTGTGAGCGACAACAAATTTCAAAGTTCAATCTCAGCGTTAGCCTTATCTGTAGAGAGCTTAGATTTTCACTTTCCTGAAGCGCCGCCACTATTCGACGGTCTCAGCTTTGAGCTGCGAGAAGGTGAGTTCGTCAGCTTGCTTGCTGCGAGCGGCATGGGCAAAACAACATTGTTCCGCCTTCTAGCAGGTCTTCTCCCTGCTACGAACGGTTCCATTCGCGTCGGGAAGGAAGGATTAGACGTTGTCGCAGCTGCTAAACGAGGCTGCATCGGTTATATGCCGCAGCGCGACGGACTCATGCCTTGGCGAACCGTGCTGGACAACGCTGCAATCGGACTAGAGCTGCGCGGCATGCGACGCAAGGAAGCCCGCAACGAAGTACTGAAGCTGCTTCCGAGTATGGGACTCTCCGGCACTGAGCGCAAATATCCGCATGAGTTATCAGGCGGCATGCGCCAGCGTGTCTCCTTTCTTCGATCGCTGTTAGGCGGCGGTGAGCTGCTATTGCTCGATGAACCATTTGGCGCGCTGGACGCAATGACGAGAATCTCCATGCAGGAGTGGCTGCTTCAGACATGGGAGCTGCACCGTAAGACCGTGCTATTCATTACACATGATGTTGATGAAGCACTTCTGCTATCTGATCGTGTTCTTGTCGCTTCGCGGGCGCCGATCACATCGTTTCGTGTGATGAAGGTCCCACTCCCCCGCCCTAGACGCCAGACAGTGGTGATGGAGCCTTCATTCATTGAATGTAAACGACATTTGCTTATGCTGTACAAAGATCAAGAAAACGACTTCCTTCCCACTCGGGAGGCGTCGCGGATATGAGGGCATGGAGTCAGAGAATGTTGACAACTACTCGTCAGCAAGTTCCGCTTGTCGTGTTTCTTATGCTTTTGTGCGGATTATGGGAAATTGGTCCCCCACTCGCCGGTATCCCACATTACATGATTCCTAGATTATCAGATGTCTTAGCCGCTTTATGGGAGGATCGACAGCCTTTGATCCGCCACTTCGGCGTCACTTTATGGGAAGCGGTACTCGGACTAGGATTTTCGGTCTTGCTTGGGGTACTTATCGCAGTCGTAATCGATCAATTCAAGCTGGTCGAACGTACCTTGTATCCCCTTATTGTGGCCTCTCAGACCATACCGATCGTCGCCCTTTCTCCGATTATGGTGATGTGGTTCGGCTATGAGCTCGGCAGTAAGGTGGCAGTTGTTATCCTGTTTACCTTCTTTCCAATTGCGGTTAATACGGCATCTGGCTTTCGTGGTGCAGACCAGGATACTGGTGATTTGCTACGTACAATGGGTGCAAGCAGATTCCAGCTCTTGATAAAGTGGAAGCTGCCCTCTGCATTACCCGGATTTCTAACCGGTCTTAAGCTGGCAGCCGCAATCAGTGTTGGCGGCGCAACGCTTGGCGAGTGGCTCGGTGGTCAATCGGGACTAGGTATGTATACGAAGCGCGCTTCCAACATGTTATCTGGAGATGAGGTTTTTGCTGGCGTCTTGCTTCTGTCTCTTATGGGCATCGTGTTGTTCCTTTTCGTATGGTGGATGGAGCGGTTGTTGCTTTCCTATCGAAGAACGTAATCTTATTCATATATCGTTTATAATCATTATAGAAACCGGAGCTGAGATCATTTGAAGAATAGACATTCTTTCTTTTCTACATTACGCTTGACTATAGCCATTACGACCACAAGCACCTTGTTATTTACGGGCTGCTCCACGAGCACAACAGATGAACCCAAGCTAGAAGACGTGACTATCCTGCTTGACTGGTATCCCAATGCAGTACATACCTTCTTGTATGCCGCTGAGGAACAAGGTTACTTCGAAGAAGCTGGTCTACGAGTGAAGCTGCAGACTCCGGCAGGAACCAATGATGCGATTAAGCTCGTGGCGAGTGGCAAAGCGGATCTTGCCCTCAGCTATCAGATGCAAGTAGCCATTTCTCGGGCAGAAGATATTCCGGTAGTGTCGCTGGCCGCAATTGTAAGACATCCGCTGAATCGGGTGTTCGCTCTTGAATCCAGCGGTATACAGAGTCCAAAGGACTTAGTTGGTCAAGTAGTCGGCTATCCTTCCATCCCATTGGACGAAGCCATTGTCAGTACGATGGTCCAAGCTGATGGTGGTGACGCATCCGCTCTACAATTCCAGGATATCGGTTGGGATCTCATGCCGGCCATCACGACGGGGAAGGTGGACGCAATCGTGGGTGGTTATGTGAATCACGAGAAGCTGCTTCTCGAGAAGGAAGGCGCCAAGCTTGTTACCTTCGATCCATCGCAATTTGGCGTTCCTGACTATTATGAACTGGTTCTAATTGCAAGTGAGGACGGCGCCGATAAGAAGGCAGATTCCTATCGTAAATTTATCGAAGCAGCGGCCAAAGGTCAGAAATATACCTCAGAGCATCCGAAAGAAGCTCTACAACTCCTGCTCGATAAGCAAACCAATGAATACCCGCTAGATGCGGTTATCGAACAACAAAGCTTAGACATTCTGCTCCCCTTAATGGATGCGGGCAATGAGTCATTCGGTTCTCAATCACTCGATTCTTGGCAATCGGTCATCGAGTGGCTGCAAGTACAAGGTCAACTGAAGCAAGAATTAGACCCGGAATTGGTTTTCCGGAATTTATAAGCGAGGGAAGCTCACATGAACGAACGGTATTCAAGACAAATTTTATTCGCTCCCATTGGTGAAGCCGGTCAACAGAAATTAAAGGACAGCTCGGTATGTATTGTCGGTATGGGCGCACTTGGTACTGTTCTCGCGAATCACATGGTTAGAGCCGGTGTAGGCTTTGTACGAATCGTTGATCGGGATTATGTGGAAGCCAGCAATCTACAACGCCAGCTCCTATATGACGAAGACGATGTTCATCAAGGTTATCCGAAGGCCATTGCAGCACAGAAAAAGCTTAACCGCATTAACTCTGAAGTGCGGGTCGAAGCATTAGTCATGGATGTGACCGTTCATACAATAGATCAATTGCTCGAAGACATCGATCTTGTGCTCGATGGTACGGATAACTTTAACACTCGTTTCCTGCTTAACGACGCCTGTTTCCGCCAAAGTATCCCCTTTATCTACGGTGGAGCCGTTAGCTCCCGTGGGATGAGCGCCGTTCTGATTCCAGGGGTAACACCTTGCTTCCGCTGTTTCGTCCCTGCTGGCGATTCGAGCGGACAAACCTGTGATATGATCGGCGTCATTTCGCCCATCGTAGATATCATCGCCTCATTCCAAGCTACGGAAGCGCTGAAAGTGCTTGTTGGTGCCGAAGCTGCCCGGAGAGGCGGACTGCTCTCAATCGATATTTGGAACAATCATATTTTCGAAATGAAGCTCGGAGAGCCTCGCAAGGATTGCCCTTGCTGTCAATTGAAACAATATCCTGCATTAGAAGCAGCATCAGATGATGCCATCTCTTTGTGTGGCAGAGAGACAATCCAGTTTGCAGGCAAGGGTCCTCTAGATCTAGCTTCCTGGGAGCCGCGATTAAGAGCAGTCGCCATGAGCTTGACGTTAAACAACTACTTGCTTCGTGCAGAGCTTCCGGATGGTGAGCGGATCGTACTTTTCCCGGATGGTCGAGTTCTCGTACAAGGAACAGACGACCTTGTACGCGCCAAGATTATCTATGACCGATACATCGGAAGTTAAAAAAGTTATTAGACGATAGGAGTTGACTCAATTGAAGGATTTCCGGCTCTATGCGATAACTGGCGAGGTATTCCATCCCGGACGCGAGCTTGTAGAGGTTATGGAAGAAGCTATTCTTGGTGGTGTAGACATCATTCAACTTCGAGACAAGATTAGCGATCGAGACGAGTTATTGAACAAAGCTAGAGCACTGCGCGACTTGACTCGCAAATACAACGTCACCTTTATCGTCAATGATTATATTGATATCGCACTGGAAGTAGATGCTGACGGGGTTCATCTCGGACAAGGCGATTTGCCGCTTGCAGAAGCTCGTAAGCTTATGGGAGACAAAATTATCGGCATCTCTACGCATGCAATCGAAGAAGCATTACTCGCCGAGCAGCAAGGCGCCGATTACATTGGCGTTGGTCCCGTCTTCCCTACAGCTACCAAAGCAGATGTGGTGGATCCAGTCACAGTATCCTATGTCCGCCAAGTAGCTGACACGATTCAAATTCCATTCGTAGCGATCGGCGGCATCAAGCTCCATAACGTGGACGAGGTGCTAGCTGCCGGTGCAACACGAATCTGTGCAGTCAGCGAGATTGTAGGCAGTCAAGATGTCAAGGGAACATGCGAAGCGTTCCTTTACAAGATTAACCGAACGGTGCAAGCGAAATGAAAATCATAGTGAATGGAAAGCTCGAACAGATGGATGTTGTTACGGTGGCGGATATTGTCGCACATTACGACCTGCTGGACAAACCGATCGTCGTTGAAGCCGATGGAATTGTATTGTCCAAGGAACAATGGACTTCTACCAACGTGTATGAGGACAGCAGAATCGAATTGGTCCACTTTGTCGGAGGAGGCTGAATGATGAACAAAGATATATTACGAATTGGCGGTATCGAGTTGACTTCCCGATTGTTTCTCGGAACCGGGTTGTTCCCGAATCCATATATTCAACAAGAAGCTATAAAAGCATCTGGCGCAGAAGTGCTAACCTTCGCAATTCGCCGAGTCAATTTATCTTCCGCTGAGGATGACTCCATCCTGCAGCATATCGAACAGCATAAATTCACGTTTCTTCCCAACACATCAGGAGCTCGAACGGCTGAAGAAGCGATACGTATTGCGCGTCTCGCACGTGCCTCAGGGTTAAGTGACTGGGTGAAGGTCGAAATCAGTGCCAATGAACGGACCTTGTTGCCCGATCCGATCGAGACTCTGCGTGCCACTGAGCAGCTCGTAAAGGAAGGATTCACCGTTCTGCCCTACACATCCGATGATCCCATTCTCTGTAAGCGGCTAGAAGGAGCTGGTGCAGCAGCCGTTATGCCTGGTGGCGCGCCTATCGGAACAGGTCTTGGTATCCTGAATCCCTATCATATCGGACTCATTGTTGAGGAGGCTTCCGTACCGATCATCGTGGATGCTGGATTAGGCTCTGTTAGCGATGTCGCTCAAGCCATGGAGTTAGGCTGCGCAGGCGTACTTATGAATACACCTGTTGCAAAGGCCAGAGACCCCATCGGTATGGCGACAGCTATGCGTCTCGGGATCGAAGCTGGCAGACTTGCCTACTTGTCGGGCCGGATTGCTAAGAAGAAATACGCTACGGCAAGCAGCGGATTCGACAATTTGAAGTTAAGCTAGACTCGTATTCCTACTAGAGAAAGCTGGTCACATACATGAGTGAAACGATCTTGATTATGGGCGGCGGTGTTATTGGTTTATCCGTAGCACTTGAACTGCAGAGTCGTGGATATCAGACAACCGTGCTCGAGTCATTAAATTGCGGCGGACAAGCTTCAGGAGCTGCTGCCGGTATGCTTGCCCCATATTCCGAGAATATGGATGGTCCTGATCCATTTTTTCAATTATGCCAGGATAGCTTACGATTGTATCCAGATTGGATCGAGAAGGTTCGAGAGCGATCATCTATCAGCTTCGAATATACCGAATCAGGAAGCCTATACCTCACCTATCACGAAGCAGATCGGCAGGTGCTAGAGGGCAGATTGCTGTGGCAGCGTCAACATGGATCATCCGGCACTCTACTAGAAGGTGATGCGTTATTCGAGATGGTTCCGCTCTTGACGCGCGAGGTGAAGGCAGCCCTCTACACGCCAGAAGAAAGTCATCTCTACGCGCCGGACTATGTTAGAGCGCTCGAAGATGGTTGTCGCGCATCTGGCGTTATCATCCACGAGCAACTTGGACAAGTAACGGTTGTTCAGTCGCAAGAGAGTATCCTTCTGGAAGCAAGTGATGGCCGCCGATTCGAAGGTGATCGGCTTGTCGTTTGCTCAGGTGCTTGGGCTCAGGATCTGTCCAGCTCCTTTGACATCCCACTCCCGATCTATCCGATCCGCGGCCAAATTTGTGCTTATACGCATGACGAGATTCATTATGGTGATGAAAGCAAAGCGATACGCCATATGTTATTTTGCAATCAAGGATATCTGGTTGCGAAGGCGAACGGGACGCTTGTCTGCGGTGCATCGGAGGATGTCGCCGGATACGATACAACCGTTACCAAACGCGGCATAGATCGGTTGCTAGGCTGGAACAAGCAGCTCATTCCGGCTCTTGCCTCACATGTCCCCTTCCATCAGTGGGCTGGGCTACGACCGTCCACGCAGGACGGTTTCCCATTAATCGGGGAGCTAGATCAAACGGCACAAGTCTTATTCGCAGCGGGGCATTATCGTAATGGTATTCTGCTCAGTCCAATTACCGCCAAGCTCATTGCCGATCGACTCGAGAACAAAGTGATGCCAAGCTATTATTCATATTTCTCACCTACGCGTTTTGACCCAACGAGACGAGAGGAGCTTCGATCTTGATGCAACTAATAGAACATCCTTCGGAGCAACAGGTTCCTCGTGCGCTTACGATTGCGGGCTCAGACAGCAGTGGCGGTGCAGGGATCCAAGCCGACTTGAAAACATTTCAAGAGTTAGGTGTATACGGTATGTCAGCCCTTACTGCAGTTACCGCTCAGAATACGACTGGTGTGCAAGCAGTTTATCCGTTAAGCCCTGAGGCCGTGTCCATGCAAATACGTTCAATCGGCAACGATATTCGCGTCGATGCCATCAAGACTGGCATGTTGTTCAGTCATGACATTATTGAAGCCGTAGCCGCTTCACTGCGAGAATTCAAGTGGACGCGTGTCGTCGTTGATCCCGTAATGGTAGCGAAAGGTGGTTCCGTTCTGCTGCAAGAGGCTGCATTAACAGCGTTTAAGACGATGCTTCTCCCGCTCGTTGATGTGGTTACACCTAACATCCCCGAAGCCGAGCGACTGACAGGAATGACGATTCGGTCTTCTGCGGACAAACGTGATGCCGCAAGACGATTGGCTGACCTTGGTATTCGATATGTTATCATGAAGGGCGGACATGAGAGCGGAGAAGAAGCTATCGATCTGCTCTATGATGGATCCGGATTCTCCGAATTTGCAACGAAGCGGATAGACACGATTCATACTCATGGTACGGGCTGCACCTTCTCTGCCGCACTGACTGCTGGACTTGCTCAAGGTCTCGAAATCGAGCCAGCGCTTCGCCAAGCTAAAGCGTTCATACAAGCTGCCATCGAACAAGATATCGGGATCGGCGGCGGCATCGGACCTACTAATCATTGGGCCTATCGTAAAACATATGGAACGATCTAGCCAGAAGCATTCATTCATTAATCTGTGTTTCAATTATAGTTGAATGTTACTTCTCCGAAAAATAACCGCCCTTATGGGCGGTTATAAAATTGATTCCAAGCTCGATCGCTTTCTTAATTATAGGACGACCCTGCTCTTCATCAAGCACCTATTGATGAATCCATCGCTCCGCTATTCCAAAATTCATACAGCCCAGACAAAACCGGGAGACATCCAAACCGGAATTTCCGAGTTTTGTATATTCTATTCAAATCCCCTCACATTCTAAAGCTTCTCCTTCATGACATCGTTTGAATACGTAGTTCGTAAAAATATTGAACTGCAGGATGTTTTAACTTTATCGTCTCCTCCATCTGCAGAATTCTTTTTTTCCCAACTCGCCTGTCTACTAATGCCAAAATATTTAATAAAATTTCATTACATTCTAAGCTTTCCTGAATTGGAAGGGACAGGAATCGATTTGCTTCGACCATAAAGTTTGATTTACTTAAAGCGGTTTGAACGAGGAAAAGCTCTTTTGCTATCCCTGATATTTTGCGGCTTCGCACCATTTCCCGCAGACGCTCCTCAGGCGCTTTTCCTTTGGTTTCCGTTCGAACGGCTTCAAGTTCACCATGAGTAATCGGTATTTGAAATACGGAATCATTTTTTATCTCCAGCTCCGATTTAAACCATTTAATTGAAGTCGTCGTATCGTTCATATTGAGAATATTTTTTTTATCAACGGCTATATAACACAGCCCTGCTTTATCGGGTATATATTTGTATCCAGTCGCTTGATACTCCACCCTTTCACTTAATGCAGGAGCGAGAAAAGACACTAGCTGTTGTTTCACTTTGCTCCAGGACATGTAGCCCTCCTCGTCATTCACTTTGTTTATTGCAATTATACCGTATTGAATTGTCCAGTCATAATTGACTGCAAGGCTTTTTAGCTACAAAAGTTATACAATCTGTCAGGAGCTTAATTTCTTGGTCGTTTCTGTTAATATTGTATGCCAACTGTTTAATCGTTCTCTTTTTGATCTCCCATTATAATGCTACATATAATCTAGACAGCAAAAAAGGAGTTTCTTAGTTGTATGACGACCAGCAGAAGAAAGTTCAGCCCAGAAGAGAAGGCACGTATTGTACTGGAAATTCTAAAGGAAGAAAAGACGTTGTCACAGATCGCAACGGAGGAGGGAATTCATACGAATGTCCTCAACCGGTGGAAATCGGAAGCCGTTCAAAACCTTTCTCAATTGTTTGTCGATGATCGTAAAGGCATCACGAAAATGAAACAGGAATACGAGCAGCAAATCGAAGAACTCTACGGCGAGGTTGGCAGATTAACGACCCAATTGTCGTGGCTCAAAAAAAAATCTGGCCTCTAATCTATCCCGTGATGAGCGTGTAGATTTATTGGAATGGGACTGCCCAGAGCACTCTATCTTCGTACAAGCGGATCTCTTAAGCCTGAACCGCTCCAGCCTGTATTACAAGCCGGTGCCTCCATCTCCGGAGGAAATTCGCCTCAAGCACCGAATTGATGAGCTTTACACAAAGCACCCGTTCATGGGCTATCGAACGATCGCTTCGATTATGAATCGGGAGAACGACGCGATTCACGAAAATACGGTAAGGCGCTATATGCGCGAAATGGGAATCATGGCGATCTACCCAGGTCCGAACCTGAGCAAACGTGATCTTCAACATCGAATCTATCCCTATCTGTTACGTAAATTGGCGATTACAGAGCCGGATCAGGTCTGGAGTGTGGACATCACCTATGTTCGGCTGAAGCAGGGATGGATGTACTTATACGCCATTATAGACTGGTATTCCCGTTATATCGTAGACTGGCAGCTTGATCAGAGCCTAGAAATTGGTTTTGTACTCGAGACGATGAAACGGGCACTGGCAAGGCGCAAGCCGGGCATTGTGAACAGTGATCAAGGGAGCCATTTCACAAGTCCACAATACATTGATTTGCTGAAAGAGAACTACGTTCGCATTAGTATGGATGGCAAAGGTCGCGCAACCGATAATATTGCCATCGAACGGTTTTGGCGCAGTCTGAAGTACAATGAGATCTATCTGAATGACTACAACAGTCCACGTGAGGCTCGAAACGGCATCCGTAGTTATATTCATCTTCATAACCACTATCTGCCGCACCAGTCCTTGCAGAAGCACACGCCAGCTGTTGTGTATAACCGTGAAGTCGTGCTTAAATTCACATCTGAGTAACGGAGGAAGAACCTTTCCTCCCGCGCCTTCGCTTGAGCTTTGTCCTCCACCTGTGGACAACATCATGCAGGGAATGATTAACTGTTATTCCATCTCAGATAAGGGATAGGACCTCCTATACCGAAGCCTTAATAAAAACTTGTGAATCATTTCACACCTTAACTATATTAAAATAACTGTCTTGACATCTTGTAGCACCATACATCCTTCATACTGCGTGTCTAATAGATTTAACATGTTTACGGTTGTTAGATTTATCTCAAACTGCGGATCACATTTTTCATTCGTTAATAAATTGATTTCATTTATATTTGAACCGATGATGATACAATTGACTCCGTGATCGGTCGTGCCCATTTTCATTTCTGTTAGTTTTTGCGCGAGTGTCTCTTCATTACTGACATGTTCTAATGCCGAAACGGCGATAATCATGTCATACTCATTTTGTTTGATCTTAAAGTTTTCAATATCTGATAATCGGGCGTCAATAATGGACTGAACATCATATCTTTTACTATTGTCGATCAACTTCAATATGGCGGATTCAAGTAAATCAACACAAACCACTTTTCCATGACGATTTTTTATGGTTTCTGCAATTGGAATGCTATTTCTACCGATACCTGAACCCAAGTCCAGAACCGTAAGTGTATCATAATCGTCAAACTGTCTCAAAATATCCAGTACCGTTTGAACTGGTTTATGAAGCCATGAACCTGATTCAAATAGATTATAATTATCATAACAATAATCATGATATTTTTTCTCTTCTGACCTTATTCGGTTTAACCTGTTCAAATGATCACCTTCGTTTCGCTTGATCCCCATCGGTCTTCTCCTCTTTATGACCTGAGCTTTTGATTAGTTCTTCAACCTTTGTTCGATCCGTTGCTCTTAAATGATAGCTTGCGCTGAATTCACTCATCGCCAAGATCCCTCCACAAGTAACCATTAATAAAATAAATAATTAATGAGTCCAACTATAATCAAAATAATGATTCCTATAATCATAAAGCCTGACAAACCATATTTTAGGTTATCCTTCATTGGAACAGGTGAACGATCACCGCAGTGAGGACAAAAACTTGCAGTAGATGAAACTTGATGATTACAAACACGGCAATTGATTAGTGTTCCCATATTGTCTCCGATCAAATTTTATATTTTTGTATTCGACTACTTGAGCAGGACATTTTCGAATCTTTGTTTGATTTGAGGCCAATCCGAATCGATGATGCTATACATATTAGCATCTCTAATGAATCCATCTTGCATGATTCCGAATTTCCTAAGAACTCCTTCTTTTTGTGCGCCTAATCGCCTAATCGCTCGATCAGATCTTTCATTACGGCTATCTGCCTTGAATCCAACTCTTAACATATTCAGTTCTTCGAAACAGTAATTCAAAAGAAGGTACTTACATTCCGTGTTTACCCGAGTATTCCATACCTTTGGGATGAACCAAGTCCATCCGATTTCTAGATTCCTGTACTCATTTGAGATATTCATAAATCTCGTAGAGCCTACAAATTCATTTTCCACCTTATCAAACACAGTAAATGGATGTTCTACTCCGCGCTCATAATTAATCAATGATTGACGATAAATTCGTTCAAGATCTTCTACACTTTCAAATCGTTTAGGGAGAAAACGCCACACTTCCTCTGAAATACTGTCTTTCCACAACTTTGAGATATCCTCGTATTTCATCGTTTCAAGAATAATTCTTTCATTTTCTAATCGAATATATGGATGCATTTGCTCACTCCAACTCAATGATATACTTGTCTATTCAATACGTTACAATTGCAATACCATTAATTCTTCGTCGTAATATTGGCCATTATACTTTAAGGCATTGCGTTCTAATCCGTATGTTTCGAACCCGACTGATTGATACAACCTCTTTGCCTGATCATTAGTTGTGACTACACTCAATTTCAATTGTTCAAGTTCATCCATACCTCTTACCATTCTTATCAATTCTTTCATCAGTGATTGCCCAATTCCTTGCTCTCTATATTCCTCTGACACATACATTCCATAAATGTTGGCTTTATGTTGTGACTTTATTCCATTATCTCGAATAAGAGCTACAGTCCCCGCCAAAAAACCGTGATCATCCAGGGCTCCTAAAATAAATTTGTCCTTATTCGGTTTAATTCGATCCATTACGAATGCCATAGAAAAGGTACTTTCTCTCTCATAAGTCGAACCGAACGCCTCGGGATTGGTTAATAATGCACGTAATCGTAACTCTTGGTATAGTTGTGCATCTGATTCAAGCAATACTCTTATAATCAAATGAACTCCTCCCATTTTTTGAATTTGTCTCTTAAACCCACATAATTGTGAGGATCTCAATCCGCTTAATCCTTATTATCTTTTAAACGATCATTCTCTGAAACGTGCTTCTCAAGTTCTTCTTCTATTTGTTTATCGATTTCTGTCATAAATTCTGGATCTCGAATTGCATTTTTATATTCTTCTTCACTTCGTTTTAATTCTATTTCCACTTTTTCTTCTTCTCTCAGCAAGCCTAATTTTTCTCTAATCATTTGTAGATCGACACTTATCTGTTTATTCTTCTGATAGGTGCTGAATACCATTCCAAATAAGATGATGATGAGGATTACAATGCCGTATGGCCCCAATACAATAATGGAAAGGACAAGAATGACAATCGCTATTATATTCCCTTGAAGAATCAATTTGTTGTCTCCTTCCCTATTCCTTTTAGTCGGTTTATGTAACTTGAATTTCTATTCCGTTTCTATCCTACTGCAGTTGATTCAAAATGTAATCGTTCAAATCATTCAGTTTATTCGTCACATAAATAATCTCTTGATTCTTTTTCTTTACGATCACATAAAGAGGTGTTTGAGAGACATTAATTCTTTTATCAGGATGATCTAGCACCCCATAGCTAATAAAGCTAATATGATTTTCAGGATCTTTGATACTTTCATATAATTCTCGATCGTTATCAACAGAAGTATTGTAAACAATGAGTCTATATTTAGGATTATCTTCAAAGAAGGAAACTACTCCTTGATAACAGACAAACGTCACTACCATGGAGATGCCCAAATAAAATAGATATTTATTAATCAATTTATTCATGAGTAGTTCCTTTACAATAGATTTTTCACATGAACTTGATATGATTAAAAAACCATCTTCGGCCCTATCCTGGAGTGGGGCTTAAATTCTTCAAAGATTCAAATAGCTCACCTATTATACCATCATATTCCAAAAAAATGAGTGAGTAAATATCTGAGTTCTATGATAACTATAATATAATCCCGTATCGATCATTGAACCTTCTTATGGTAGACCTAAAGCTTGAATCTAACCTCATCATTACTCCTGAAACCATTTCATTAGGCATATTTTTGTAATAAGCTTGTGCTATACCGCCTGCCATACACGCGATTGTATCACTATCTCCACCAAGCGAAATGGCTTTTCTAATAGCATCTTCAAAATCTTCTGACTCAATAAATGCAATGATGGCATGAGGAACAGAACCCTGACAACTTGGATCAAAAGTATAATTCGGTCTAATATCGTCTAAACTTTGTTCCAAGTTATATTTAAATGTTTTTTGAATATATTGTTTAATTTCGGATTTTGTATGTCCAGCGTTTGCCAAATATACTGCAGAAGCTATCGCTTGTGCTCCTTTAATTCCTTGCTTGTGGTTATGCGTGACCATTGCTGATCTTTTAGATTCCTTTAACCTGAATTACGAAAGTAGCCTTGTCTAGAAAATAGAAAAAGCGCCCCAATCTTTGGTAGAATGGTGTTTGTCGGAACAACATCACCCAAAGAGAGGAGCACCCATAAGGTGAAGTCTAACACAAAAATCACGAACTTGAAAACGGAATTTTCTATGAGAAATGCAACAAATTTTGCAGGCAGCAAGGTGGTCCTGGCCTTTCTCGAAACAATTGGCTTGGGCGAGGCTTTTCAGACCCTGGGTCTTTCAAAAGCAGCCAATGCTTTATTCCCTACCCATCGCATCCTTCAGTATCTCATAATAGGCTGGTTGCTCGGATGCGAACGTCTCTTTCATTTTAAATTGCTGCAGCAGGATGCTCTTATTCGTCATGCACTTGGCGGCCGCTTGCCTCATCATACGTTATTGAACAAGGAGTTGCTTCGCTTTGGCAAGTCACAGGAATCCTTCTTACCTAACTTGCGCGCGCTCAACTTCGACATCATTGCTCCGGCGCTTCCCGAACGTTCCATTCTCGATTTGGATTCATCCGTAGAAACCGTTTATGGTCATCAACAAGGCGCCGCTGTTGGCGTCAACAGTCATAAGCGAGGACGTAAGAGCTATCATCCCCTTCTCGTCTTTGAAGGACAATCACGGCTTCTCGTTAATGCCATGCTCCGATCAGGTAACACAAGCAGCTCCACGGATGTCCTTCCGTTTGCTGAGCAAACGCTCCAACTGTTGAGTGAACGAAAAATTAGTCATGTCCGATTCGACAAGGGCTTTGGCGGCGAAGACTTTTATGCGTTCTGGGAATTCAAGTCCATCGGCTATGTCGGCAAGCTGAAATGGACGAACCGTCTCGCCGAGCAAGTACATGCATGCGAGCACTGGACTCGTTTCGTCGATGATGAGGATTGGATCATCGAAGGCGTCGTCCTGTATTACAAAGCTACAACTTGGGACAAGACAAGGCGTGTGGCTGTTATTCGTAAGATGCAGCGATATGCGGACGATCATCCTCAGCTTGAACTGGACCTTCTCTGGCAGTATGAAGCAATGGTAACCACTGAGGCGTGGGAGGCCATTGATGTATGGCGCTTCTACAACCAGCGTTGCTGCATGGAGAACTACATCAAGGAAGGCAAAAATGGCTTCGCGATTCATCGTATTCCGACACAGTCGTTTGCTGCCAACGAGATTGACCTTCTGCTTAAGCTTTTGGCTTACAATCTGTTTGAACGTTTCAAACTACAATGCTGCGATCCGATTCATCGATCGTTTACCATCCAACGCTTTCGCAGAGAGTTCATTCATTGTGCAGGCGTGCTCGTACGAAGCGGTCGCCAGTTGACCTTAAAGTTGGCGGAAGCGTTCCAAAACCGATGGGCGTGGCTGCAAATGGAACGAAAAAGTATTTTACTGGAATAATGAATAATCCCATAATTAGTCTTGGAAAATGCCGTTGCCTCTTCATGTGGGGAAGGGGAGTTTGCAGCCTTTTTTCGAGAACAAACCGAATTTCGATAAAATCAATACCCACACATGGAACTTATTCCCTGTTTGTCCCATGTCAAAATCTTAATTCTATAGGCTTTCGTAATTCAGGTTTAAAGCTTCCTCCAATGATTGACTTGCAAATCCAATCGGACTCACTCTCATTGCAGATCCATTTCCAAAACTCTTATAAGGTTTAGAGGTAGAATTTTTTGCCCATTCCTCAAACTTTTGTCCATAACCGGCATTAGGAAAATGCGAATAGTAATGACGCAGCATATTTGCATACAATTTCTTGCACTCTACATAATCTACGAATTTGTTTTGATGTCTCTTCCTACTTAATATGGCATCGGCAATGGCCACTGTCAAAACAGTGTCATCAGTGAACCTTGTAAATCTGCTATACATACTAAATTCTGTGGACTTATTATTATGCCATTCAAATACTGAGCCGATTACATCACCAATAATGGCACCTAACATTTTGTTCTCCTTTCATTCCTTACTCTATTAACCTAAATGTCTTATGGCCTCGCGATCTTTTTAATTTTGATTATTTAATGCTTCTTCAACCTGAATTACGAAAGCCTATAGAATTAAGATTTTGACATGGGACAAACAGGGAATAAGTTCCATGTGTGGGTATTGATTTTATCGAAATTCGGTTTGTTCTCGAAAAAAGGCTGCAAACTCCCCTTCCCCACATGAAGAGGCAACGGCATTTTCCAAGACTAATTATGGGATTATTCATTATTCCAGTAAAATACTTTTTCGTTCCATTTGCAGCCACGCCCATCGGTTTTGGAACGCTTCCGCCAACTTTAAGGTCAACTGGCGACCGCTTCGTACGAGCACGCCTGCACAATGAATGAACTCTCTGCGAAAGCGTTGGATGGTAAACGATCGATGAATCGGATCGCAGCATTGTAGTTTGAAACGTTCAAACAGATTGTAAGCCAAAAGCTTAAGCAGAAGGTCAATCTCGTTGGCAGCAAACGACTGTGTCGGAATACGATGAATCGCGAAGCCATTTTTGCCTTCCTTGATGTAGTTCTCCATGCAGCAACGCTGGTTGTAGAAGCGCCATACATCAATGGCCTCCCACGCCTCAGTGGTTACCATTGCTTCATACTGCCAGAGAAGGTCCAGTTCAAGCTGAGGATGATCGTCCGCATATCGCTGCATCTTACGAATAACAGCCACACGCCTTGTCTTGTCCCAAGTTGTAGCTTTGTAATACAGGACGACGCCTTCGATGATCCAATCCTCATCATCGACGAAACGAGTCCAGTGCTCGCATGCATGTACTTGCTCGGCGAGACGGTTCGTCCATTTCAGCTTGCCGACATAGCCGATGGACTTGAATTCCCAGAACGCATAAAAGTCTTCGCCGCCAAAGCCCTTGTCGAATCGGACATGACTAATTTTTCGTTCACTCAACAGTTGGAGCGTTTGCTCAGCAAACGGAAGGACATCCGTGGAGCTGCTTGTGTTACCTGATCGGAGCATGGCATTAACGAGAAGCCGTGATTGTCCTTCAAAGACGAGAAGGGGATGATAGCTCTTACGTCCTCGCTTATGACTGTTGACGCCAACAGCGGCGCCTTGTTGATGACCATAAACGGTTTCTACGGATGAATCCAAATCGAGAATGGAACGTTCGGGAAGCGCCGGAGCAATGATGTCGAAGTTGAGCGCGCGCAAGTTAGGTAAGAAGGATTCCTGTGACTTGCCAAAGCGAAGCAACTCCTTGTTCAATAACGTATGATGAGGCAAGCGGCCGCCAAGTGCATGACGAATAAGAGCATCCTGCTGCAGCAATTTAAAATGAAAGAGACGTTCGCATCCGAGCAACCAGCCTATTATGAGATACTGAAGGATGCGATGGGTAGGGAATAAAGCATTGGCTGCTTTTGAAAGACCCAGGGTCTGAAAAGCCTCGCCCAAGCCAATTGTTTCGAGAAAGGCCAGGACCACCTTGCTGCCTGCAAAATTTGTTGCATTTCTCATAGAAAATTCCGTTTTCAAGTTCGTGATTTTTGTGTTAGACTTCACCTTATGGGTGCTCCTCTCTTTGGGTGATGTTGTTCCGACAAACACCATTCTACCAAAGATTGGGGCGCTTTTTCTATTTTCTAGACAAGGCTACTTTCGTAATTCAGGTTTACTTGTTTCTTCTTTTGTGATCAGTAATAGCTCGTCACTACAATGTAATGATTTTTTATCGTTTTTATATGTATAACTAGTTCCATCTGTAACTAATGATTTTGTTCCAATTACTAAGTCGCCTTTATTAAAATTCATATTAATAGACCCGGCAGCCCCGTATCCAATAACGTATTGAACACCAAGATATGAAAGCTCCTCTACTAATATTGCAGCTTGAGGACCACCCCAACTAAGTCTTGTTATTATTCCAATTTTAACTTCATTGATTTCACATTCAAATACTTGATTCTTAGTTTCATGTGCATCAATTCCATAAAAGACTTTAAATCCATCTAAGGGCTTAGCATTAAAGCATTTTACAATTGCATCACAACCAATAAAATCTCGAAAACAAAGAATTGCTATTTTCCAATCTGGCTTAGGATAATTAACAAATCGATTTGCCATAACAATTTGAGGGCTTAGATACCTATCTTCTAACTTGTCCATTTATTCACGTCCTTTATTTTTTTGATTTGCGGGGATTTCTTATAACGTTTCGTATATTCACGACGCCCGGCGAATGCCGGGTGTGTCCACAGCAACCACTTCTCTGAAGCCGCTTCTGGGACCGAGGGCGTATGCCCGATGCGTGAATATGGTGTTAGGTGATGTCCCCGACTTCTTGAGATACTCACATATATTCTTATAAACCTTCATTTATTTACCCTTTGATTCTTTTGTTGTCAAATCCAGTTCTCACTTAATTAGATTTCATTTCCCTTAACTTTTGATTTATATCATCTAATGATCTTTGAATTGATTCCATTCTCCTTAGTCCTGAATATTGATTTCCTATGATCCCTGCCAATCCTATAACAGCAACTATAGTTATTAATATCAATAAATAATCCATTAAATTTATCTCCTTCTTAAAACAGTAGTTCAAAATCTATTTTTCTTTTTGATTGCTCTGATTATCAATAAAAGTGCAAGTCCTCCAAGCACCAGAGGGAAGAGAATTATTACCACTAAAAATAATGGAATATAATCATAAGTCATCAAATCAGTCCTTTTTGATTTATAAGCATTCGGGGATTTCACCTAACGTTTCGTATATTCACGACGCCCGGCGAATGCCGGGTGTGTCCACAGCAACAGCTTCCTTGGAGCCACTTCTGGGACCGAGGGCGAATGCCCGATGCGTGAATATGGTGTTATATGATGGGGATGTCGTCGAAGCGTTACTTACAAATAATCTGCAATGAATCTATTAACACCGTTTTTCATGTCTTCAACATCTTCAACTTTATACTGATCCCACTTTCCATGTGCAGCATTATTTCTAATATCTGCCCATGCAGTAATTCGTTTTTGAACTCCAACACTATATAAATTAGCTTTACATAGCTCAGCATTCATCCGGTCAAGTTTACCAACCGGTATTAAATTTCTGTTACATAATTCTTTTAATGATGTTTCTAATACTATTCCGATTACTACTGCCGCGGGATCTTTATATCCTGCAATCATTAATTGTTCAGCTTGTTCAATAACACTATCTAATACTTCTATACTTACTAAAGATCTCAGATTAAATACGTAACCACCTTCATAATCATCTTTGGCTGATCTAAATATGCCATTACATATCTCAAAGTTAGTATATGTGCCGTCTGCCCCATCATACTTTTGTTTAAAATTTTGATAGTGAACACTTGTTTCACCAAATATATTATTGAGAAGATTCATCACTGAAATCGCCCACTCATGAAATAATTTGTGGTCTATTCTTCTAAATCCCCAATCATCTTGCTTCAAAGTTGCATTTACTGCATGTGCTTTAGATTCGAGCTCTTGTAATCGTTTAAGAACTAATGCATCCATCTTCATTTGAGAACCCTCCATTTTTTAGATCTCCAGCCCTTTCATATAACGTTTCGTATATTCACGATGCCCGACGAAGTCGGGTGTGTCCACAGCAACCACTTCCTGAAGCCGCTTCTGGGACCGAGGGCGAAAGCCCGATGCGTGAATATGGTGTTATAAGATGTCCCCGACTTCGAAGCGCTGTCTACTAAAATCTTTGTTTATGTATTCATTATTAATTTATTGTTTCGGGTAATTTTCCAGATATGTATTTAAGTCTATGACTGTCCAATATTCTTTTTTCATACGATATTGTATACATTTTATTCACTTCTACTAGTTTTGATATATCGATTGGTATCTTAATTGTCCTTTCTCTATTACTTAAATTTTTTATAGTTATTTCATTTTTACTTACTTTTTCAATTGTAACGACCTCCATAGTTGATGAACTGAACGAACTCCATAAAACACTTAATACAACTAATATCAAAAGCACAAATACACTTCTTTTATATGTATCCGTCATTAGATTCTCCTTTGTATTTTGATTTTTTGAGTCGTTTCGGGGATTTCTTATAACGTTTCGTATATTCACGACGCTCGACGAAGTCGAGTGTGGCCGGCTGCTATTGCTCCCCTGCTAATTACATCTGTCCGGACCGAGGGCGTAGCCCGATGCGTGAATATGGTGTTAGATGAAGTTACCGACTTCCTTGGTCGTTCCCGCGTTCAGTTCTAATTCTTTGAGTAGCATTTCTAATAATGATGGAATTACTCTGTTCACTATCTTTCAGATATTCAAAAAGTTTTTGGGAATTTATCATGTGTAATACTTCTAATGCAGCAATTCTCTGATATTCATAACCTGTTGAATATGCTTCAAGTGCCAGCTCTTCTGCATATTTAGATTTCATGGATCCTAGAGCTAATAAAGCTCTTCTTCTGACATATTCGTTAGAGTCTTGCCAATATGATCTGACTAGTTCTTCAATTTCTTGATTAGTGTCAGATAGTTTACTTACATAATACACAAGCTGCCATCGAGTATCGTGATCAGGATAATGTAGTCCACGATTTGCTAGATGTACAAGAAAATTAGGGTGTTCTATCAATAACTCCACTAGATATTCTCGTTCATTATCTCGCCCAATAAGATATAAAAACGCATCTATTATTTCTTGACTACAATGTTCATAATTATTGGTTTGAAGGAAAATATCAAACGCATTTATTAATTCCATCCAATGAGGATAGTCCGTTTCCCAATCATTAATATGATCCACTGTTCTCGACCATGAAACAAATTCATTATAATAATTCATTATTTTAAAATCGTTTTTCATCTTTGATAACCTCATTTAATGATTTCGGTAATTTCATCTAACGTTTTTGTATTCACGAACCCGAAAGGCTTAAGCAGCGGATCTGGTCGAGCGAAGCGACCAGATTGCCGGGTGGCTCCGCCACTTAGCCTTGCAGGGTTGTCCGGCTGACTATGCTTCCCTGTTAATGAATCCACTTCTTCGAAACCACTTCTTCCTACTTCGGCCGGACCAAGGAGCGACAGCGACGCAGCGTGAATACGGTGTTAAGTGATGTTCCCGCCTCCACTGCGATACTTTCAAATACTCTTGATTATTAATTCGGGTTTGTTCTTCAAATACTCACTTAATATTCAATTCGATTTTGATCTTCCAATATGATCTTAAACAGATGAACTTGATCTTCAATATGCTTTCGATTTTCAATATGCTCGTAAATATATGCTCTAATATCCAATACGCATTTAGTCTTCAATTATGATCTTAAACAAGTGACCTTCATCTTCAATATGCCTTTAAACATCTATACATCTTTTACCATATGCCCTTGAACTTTATCACGCTTTTGATTTTCAATTATACTTTTGAATTTCAAATTCGATAATGATGAGTAAATAGGACGATGATAAAAATAAGCTCTGGAACTTAAATGCACTTGCGGGAATTTCACTTAACGTTTCGTATATTCACGACGCCCGACGAAGTCGGGTGTGTCCACAGCAACTACTTCTTCGAAGCCGCTTCTGGGACCGAGGGCGACAGCCCGATGCGTGAATATGGTGTTATACGACGGACCTCTTGAATTACTTACAATGCTCAAGTCTCTTCTTCATTCAAATCTTCAATTCTATTTTCTTAAATTCTCTATTCTCATGTTTGTATAATATGTTTTAAATCCAGCTCTCCTCCAAAATCTTTGCCCGTTTGGATTAGATTCTAATACATCAATTTCTATTCTCTTTACATCTCTAAATCGTACTGTCTTTAATAATTCAATTCCAGCAATTCCATATCCCCTATTTCGAAATTCTTGTCTTATAAAATATTGTCTCAAATAAACTCGTTTGCTTTCTCCTTTATATTCTTCATCATGAAATTGGTACAATGCATAGCCAATTATCTTTGTTTCACTCATGACTAGATCAATTTCCCAAGAGCTCATGAGGAATCCAGTCATTCGTTCTTCTAGTTCTTTAATTCCCATTGGGTTTGAACTTTTCTCATCTTCTATAAGCTGCTTGTTCATTTCAGCTAATATTCTAAGATCGGAGATTCCAGCACTTTGTAAACGAAGAGTCATGATTCCATCACCTCAAAGTAATTAAAACTATTGGCTCTTAATACTGCTTCGGTCTGTCGTATAACGTTTCGTATATTCACGACGCCCGGCGAATGCCGGGTGTGTCCACAGCAACCACTTCTTCGAAGCCGCTTCGGGGACCGAGGGCGTAGCCCGATGCGTGAATATGGTGTTATCCGATGCTGCTTGGTTCCTGAAATACATTCAAAAATTCACTTAGATCTTAATTTCCCTTGAACTGCCGGGCATACTTCGGATCCGAATACTCTTCGTTAATTCTCTTAAATTGGCAGGCTTGCTTCGGTTCCGAATATGCTTCGATAATTCTCTTAAACTGCCGAGCTTGCTTCGGTTCCGAATATGCTTCGACAATTCTCTTGAACTGCCGGGCTTGCTTCGGATCCGAATACGCTTCAATAATTCTCTTGAACTGCCGGGCTCGCTTCGGATCCGAATACACTTCGATATTTCTCTTGAACTGCCGAGCTCGCTTCGGATCCGAATACGCTTCGATAATTCTCTTGAACTGCCGGGCTCGCTTCGGATCCGAATACACTTCGATATTTCTCTTGAACTGCCGAGCTCGCTTCGGATCCGAATACACTTCGATAATTCTCATATATTGCTTGGGCTGTGATAATTCCAACCGATATCAATCATATATTCTTTAAGTTCTAGCAGTTTCGGATAACGTTTCGTATATTCACGACGCCCGGCGAATGCCGGGTGTGTCCACAGCAACCACTTCTTCGAAGCCGCTTCTGGGACCGAGGGCGTAGCCCGATGCGTGAATATGGTGTTATCCGATGCTGCTTGCTTCCTGAAATACATTCAAAAATTCACTTAGATCTTAATTTCCCTTGAACTGCCGGGCCTACTTCGGATCCGAATATGCTTCGATAATTTTCTTGAACTGCCGGACTTGCTTCGGATCCGAATAAACTTCGATAATTCTCTTGAACTGCCGGACTCGCTTCGGATCCGAATACGCTTCGATAATTCTCTTGAATTGCCGGGCTCGCTTCGGATCCGAATATGCTTCGATAATTTTCTTGAACTGCCGGGCTCGCTTCGGATCCGAATATGCTTCGATAATTCTCTTGAACTGCCGGGCTTACTTCGGATCCGAATACGCTTCGATAATTCTCTTGAACTGCCAGGCTCACTTCGGATCCGATTACGCTTCGATAATTCTCTTGAAGTACGTGGGATGAATATACGCAACCGGTATTAATCACTTGAAGTAACACTAATTTTATTCTTTAAGTTCTTGCAGTTTCGGATAACGTTCTTGTATTCACGAACCTTCACTGCCTTAAGTGACCGAAGGAAACGGCCGCAACGCGGTTAGGCAGTGCAAGGTTGTCCGGCTGAATTAACTTCCCTGCTACTGATTGTTCTTCTTCGAAACCTCTTCTTCCTGCTTCGGTCCGGACCAAGGAGCCGGAGGCGACGCAGCGTGAATACGGTGTTAGGTGAAGTCTCTGGCTTCCTCGAATTACCTTCATAAGTTTTGATCTTTATTAATTTTATCTAATTTCTGTTGTGATCTTGATATAGATCATCTAATGGACTTTGAATAATCTCCATTCTTTTCGGTTCCATCACAACTCGTCTGTTACAGTTGAAGTGAAAGATTATGGCTGAATTAATCACCTTCAGGAAATTCGGGATACGGCTCTGTCCAAGTCAATCCCTGAAAAACACTCCAATTACCATTTCGATTATCAATAATAAAGTGGAAATTCTCATATTTCTGATTGGATAAACGATCTCCATTAAAGGACAGCTGAACACTATAGGTCTGAGCATCAGATATCGTTGTGTGTTCAACCGGAATACCATCGGAATATTTCGCTATAACGTCGACACGCTTGTTCTCCATCCCCTCCACCGACTCACCATCAGCTAAAAAGATATCATAATAGGTAATGCCCTCCTGTTTGGCGATATTCTCCCAATATTTACGAAGAAGGCGATTATATTCAGATTCACTTATGAACTCGCCAGTGCTAATAATTCGATACCCAAGAATTCCATCAACTGGATCAATTTCTTCCAGTGTATAAATAACATTATCCCATGCGTCAGGGCCGAATTGGGTAATTACAAGATTATGTTGTTGAACGGCAACAGAAACATATTGATCTTCACGGACCGTGGTGCTATCAACCTGGCTAGGTAATGCAGATGATTCTGTTCCCATGCCAGGCAGCTCGATGTTGATCGCATTGTCTCTTTTTGTTTTTGTAGGATCTCCAATCTCCGATAGATATGAAATATATTCTTGAATTATTTCTTCCTTCCCCATGGTTGGCGTCTCAATTGAAGCTGGCATTTTACAAGCAGAAACCACAACGATAGCCATTACACATATGCAAACCGCAAATATGGTAATCGCTTGCCTGGCTTTATATAATACTGTAGGTTTTTTCACTATGAAACCTCCTCGGTAACAAATTCATAATCTAAAACCTTTTTTGAAAATTTCAATTTATTAATAGTGTTTCAGGGATTTCACCTAACGTTTGTGTATTCACGACGCTCGACGAAGTCGAGTGTGTCCACAGCAACCTCTTCTTCGAAGCCACTTCTGGGACCGAGGGCGTAGCCCGATGCGTGAATATGGTGTTATATGCTGTCGGGGCCTTCTTGAATTACTTTCAAATACCTTTGTTCTTCCAATATTTTTTGTCCTTTGATATCCTACATCTTTGATTTCTTTCGATTCAATTAATCCCTACATTCCCTTCATATTTTTAATTCTTTCCATCTGTTCAATCATTTCATTTCCTTCAATTTTTTAATTACTCTGATTACTTTAATTCTTTATATCCCTTAAAATCTCTGAGTTTCTTCGATTCCTTAATTCAATTACGTCATTTAATTATTATGATCCTTTTGATATCTTTGAATCTTTTGGTTTCTAGGCTTCCAACGTTACGTTGTAACACGACAACTACAACTTTTCAGTTCTCCAACAAACTATGAATTGAAATTCAAAATTACTCTTGATCTGCCCCGATTGCATATAACGTTTGTGTATTCACGACGCTCGACGAAGTCGAGTGTGTCCACAGCAACCTCTTCTTCGAAGCCACTTCTGGGACCGAGGGCGTAGCCCGATGCGTGAATATGGTGTTATATGCTGTCGGGGCCTTCTTGAATTACTTTCAAATACCTTTGTTCTTCCAATATTTTTTTGTCCTTTGATATCCTACATCTTTGATTTCTTTCGATTCAATTAATCCCTACATTCCCTTCATATTTTTAATTCTTTCCATCTGTTCAATCATTTCATTTCCTTCAATTTTTTAATTACTCTGATTACTTTAATTCTTTATATCCCTTACAATCTCTGAGTTTCTTCGATTCCTTAATTCAATTACGTCATTTAATTGTTATGATCCTTTTGATATCTTTGAATCTTTTGGTTTCTAGGATTCCAACGTTACGTTGTAACACGACAACTACAACTTTTCAGTTCTCCAACAAACTATGAATTGAAATTCAAAATTGCTCTTGAACTGCCCCGATTGCATATAACGTTTTTGTATTCACGAACCTTCACTGCCTTAAACGACCGTAGGGAGTGGCCGCGACGCGGTTAGGCAGTGCAAGGTTGTCCGGCTGAATTATCTTCCCTGCTACCGAATTATCTTCTTCGAAACCACTTCTTCTACTTCTGCCGGACCAAGGAGCGATAGCGACGCAGCGTGAATACGGTGTTAGATGATGTCCCGGACTTCGAAGCTCTATCCTACTCAATCTTTCTTTTCTTTGTGATATTTCTCTTTTAATCGAATCGATTCACTTAAATGATGCAAGTTATGGAAATTGGCAGGCATATATAATAATCCTGCAACAGCGTTACTTCCCCAAAAGTCTAATATATTCTTGATCTCTTCCTTCACTCCGCCTTGATTAGCAATTCTCTGCAAATCCGATTTCCGAATCGATCTGCTTAGATCAGAAAATTGCAGTTCATTCATTATTGATTTCGTACTCTCTCCAACTGTGTTCCGATAGTTTCTAATTTCTATCATATTTAGATTAGCACTTAAATCTTCCATTTCACTTGAAGTAAGCGCATTCCCTGTATGAATGATGGAGCAATTTAATCGTTCTTTCCATTTGCCTTCCAGAAATATCTGATTCCGTTGCCCAATCAAAACATTCATGGTCATATCTTCAATTCGTGACATGTGAAAGATGCTCCATGCAATTGTGACTCTTTCTTGGCTTAATAAAGTTCTAAAACATTCTTCATTCATGTTATTCCATAAGTAATCATCCAAAGTTTCTTCAGTATTATCCATTGTAATTTGAGATGAATGAACGTTTGCATGTAGTTCCTTCAACAAACTAATAGATTCTTTAAATTTCTGTTCTACAAAAATGATGCTTTCTAAATAGCTCATTTTATCTTTCCATTGTTGGATTTGTACATTCGTCATCAAAACAACTCCTGGAATAAATTTGGTTTTGATTTATACGCCCTTCCGGGATTTCATCTAACGTTTCGTATATTCACGACGTCCGACGAAGTCGGATGTGTCCACAGCAAATACTTCTCCGAAGCAGCTTCTGGGACCGAGGGCGTATGCCCGATGCGTGAATATGGTGTTAGCTGATGCCATTGCCTTCTTTGAGCTGCTACCAAAAATCAATTCCATAATCTTTGTACATCCTTTAAGCTATAATCATTAAATTGAAGTTTATATATATCCGGCATTGTGGTCGATTCCCAAAACTCATTACCAAATTGATTATCAAAATAATTCATCATCAGCGTCATGATATCCCCGTGGGATCCGATTACAATATTCTTGCCTTCATATTCTGTTAAAATAGTCTTCAATTCTTTAATTGCTCTTAATTGTGCTTCTTCACTACTTTCACCATGATTATATTTATATTGAAAGTTTGAGTATAATTTTTGTTTGGCTTCTTTGAATGACACTTCTCCAATCTCACCTAGCGTTCTTTCTTTGAGCCCTTCAAACAAAATTATTTCTTTCTTTAAATCCGTTGCCAGAGGTTTTATTGTTTGAATTGCTCTTTCATATGGACTGGATATTACGATGTCGATCTCAGTATCACTTAATATGTTTTTAACCCGA
Source organism: Paenibacillus sp. strain BS8-2 (assembly GCF_054483835.1). Classification (NCBI taxonomy): domain Bacteria; kingdom Bacillati; phylum Bacillota; class Bacilli; order Caryophanales; family Paenibacillaceae; genus Paenibacillus; species Paenibacillus sp. strain BS8-2. The sequence continues at coordinate 4,562,615 of NZ_CM137010.1, read as the reverse complement.
AGAGAATCCAGTACTCCATTCTCTGATAATCCTCTTGTTCGTTCCATATCAGCGATATATGGCGATTCCGCATGTCGAACAAAATATACAATCGTCTTCACTTCTTCGAACCACCTTCTTATTAGCTTTGCAATGGTTTCAGCTAACGTTCTATGTGTTCACGACGCCGAAAGGCTTAAGTTGCCTTTCAATCAAGCGCAGCGATTGGAATTGCCGGGTGGCTCCGCCACTTAGCCTTGAAGGTGTGTCCGGCTGATTCTTCTTCCCCGATTTTTCTTCGGCCGGACCGAGGAGCGTTAGCGACGATGCGTGAAAACGGTGTTATCTGCTGGATCTGCCCCACTTCTCCGAATAAAGACAGGACGTCGACCCTCAGCTCTTATATTCCCTATATCTCTTATCATCTTTTATGATCTTTTCAATCTCGGCTTCTTCGAACAGACTTACTCAAACTAATCGTGTTGAATGACTTTGATGTCTTTGATGTCTTTGATGTCTTTGATGTCTTTGATGTCTTTGATATCTCTGATGTCTTTGATGTCTTTGATGTCTTTGATATCTCTGATGTCTTTGATGTCTTTGATGTCTTTGATGTCTTTGATATCTCTGATGTCTTTGATGTCTTTGATATCTCTGATGTCTTTGAAGCCTTATATATCTTTTAGTTTCTTAAGTCTAATATGTCAATTATGTTTTTTCTTTCTTTGTGTTTTACGTCATTTATGGGTTTAAAATGTTTAATATGTTTTATGTCTTTTTGCGGTTCAACATCTTTATGGATCTTGCTACTATGGTTTACTTCGAGCAACAGGACGTTGCGGATGATATACTTACAAATCACTTGGGGCAGATCTTGCAGATAACGTTCCATGTGTTCACGACGCCGAAAGGCTTAAGCTGCCTTCCAATCAAGCGAAGCGATTGGATTTGCCGGGTGGCTCCGCCACTTAGCCTTGCAGGTGTGTCCGGCTGATTCATCTACTCCGATTTTTCTTCGGCCGGACCAAGGAGCGATAGCGACGATGCGTGAAAACGGTGTTATGCGCAGTTCCGCTTCTCCGAGCTACTTCCAAAAGTCTCAAATAACAATACGGCAGAATCATCAATGAATAGACTTCCAAAACTTCTAACTTCTTTAATCTCGGAATTGCGCATAACGTTTGTGTATTCACGAACCCTCACTGCCTTAAACGACCAACGGGAGTGGCCGCGACGCGGTTAGGCAGTGCAGGGTTGTCCGGCTGATTATACTTCCCTGCTACTGAATCTACTTCTTCGAAACCGCTTCTTCTGCTTCGGCCCGGACCAAGGAGCGATAGCGACGCAGCGTGAATACGGTGTTATAGGATGTCAGCGCCTTCCTGAGATACTTTCACAGATCACTTTATAAATTAAATTTATCTTTTATTGTTTTCGCAACTAAGTCTGCACTTAAATTGCTATTATTGATCTTGATATAATTTTCTCTTAATATCTCTCCATGGTTTGAGTTTAATCTGTGTTTTTCCATAGTCTTTTTCAAGTCTTTTTCTGATTGTTCAATATTTCTTTTTGTTGGCTTTTGATCAAGTCTATACGGAGTTGAGTTTCTTATTAGCCTTTCATCAAGATCTGCTTCTAACTCAACTAGAATTATTTCAGCTCCTTGCGATTCGAAAAAATCACAAGTTTGATTCACAAAATCCCAATCTCCCTGAAGATCAAAACCCCATACATATGTGAAAATCAGTCCATAATTATTGCTATTAGCAAAAGATTCAAAAAACTCTTTCCTCATTAAATTTGCTAATCTCCACGTTTCACTACCAAATCCAAAGAAGGGATGAAATAATTCGATCGACATATGATTATGGAATAATTTTAAATCAGTTATCTTTGTCAGTTCATTACCAACTGTCATTTTCCCAACAGCTTGGGGTCCAAATATTAATACGAATTTGATATTAATCACTCCAATTCTTTATGCTCTGCGCTGATTTCCTATAACGTTTCGTATATTCACGACGCCCGGCGAATGCCGGGTGTGTCCACAGCATCCACTTCCTGAAGCCGCTTCTGGGACCGAGGGCGAATGCCCGAAGCGTGAATATGGTGTTAGCCGATGCCCCTGACCTCTTTGTGATACTCACACTATTCATTTAAATATTCTTTTGATATTCAATTCAATCTTTTTAATCTTGATCTTTTAATAGCACTTTTAGATTATTCATTAAAATTCACGATTCATTAGAAAGAATTGTAACGACCGTAATTGTCCATGTTATGGCGGCAAACAATACTCCACTTCAGAACAACTCTTTGGTGTATGGTCTGTCCTTCATAATATTTTTAATTGCCCTCAGTAAAGCAACAATAAATAAGAATGCAATTATCGGCATTAAATAGAATCCTACAAAGTAAAAAATAACCATCGCTCCTCTCACATCCCCTTACTCCGAATGATGCCACGTATCACTAATAGTAAAGCAACTGAGCTCTTGAATTTTAAATATATTCGATGCTCTCAGGGGTTTCGGCTAACGTTTGTGTATTCACGACGCTCGACGAAGTCGAGTGTGTCCACAGCAACTACTTCTTCGAAGTCGCTTCTGGGACCGAGGGCGTAGCCCGATGCGTGAATATGGTGTTAGCTGATGCCCCTTGCTTCTTCGACTACTCTACAAATTGTTATCGCTTTTCAATTCTTTTCAATGTCTCTTAATGTCTTTTACATCTTTTAATTTGTTTCAAATTGCTCTTCAATTTCTTTCAAATTCCTTTGATGTCCCTTACATCTTTCAATTTCTTTCAAACTCTTTTATTCACTTGTGATCCATTCGTTTTTAAATTCTTAATCTTATACATAAATTCAATTTGCCTTTTCATTTCATCTTGCGTCCTTAAATACACAATATTTGCTGCTGGGCATCAGACCAGCATTAACTCGTACTAGGCTGATTGAAGATATGGACTGCTTCTTTCGCTGCAGCTTGCCTTTAGTATAAGTAATCAATCTTTTAATTGATTTACATTATCTATATTGCCTTTAGGGGTTTCAGCTAACGTTTCGTATATTCACGATGCCCGACGAAGTCGGGTGTGTCCACAGCAACAACTTCCTGAAGCCGCTTCTGGGACCGAGGGCGAATGCCCGATGCGTGAATATGGTGTTATATGAAGTCCTCTTCTTCGTAGATTTACTTACAAAATAGTACTTTAATTCTTCAATTCTTTGTTATTTCGTCTTCAAATATTTTTTTAAATTCATCTGTTAAAATTATCACATCCTGCACCTCGAAATCTTTACCAGGTGTATGATTTACTAAGATCATTTCCCCGTTTCCTAATTTTATTAACGAATATGATTCGAAGTTAGCTTTAGAATCATTAATTTCTTTAAGTTTGGAAAATAATTCTTTCGTTGCTTCTGTATTACGATGATCAAGATACAACGATTGAAACTCTTCATAGTCATCTGAGTAAATAGTTTTCATTAGTTTCATTGCAGTTTCAATGGGGTCAGATTTATTGTCTTCTGTACATGCAGTTACAATCAATATAAAGGTAATAATCAACAAGGTTTTAATCGATTTACCAATCATTAATTCATCCCCAATCATATTGATTTCATTAAATTTTTTTTATTATTTTGGGTTTTAAGAGGATTTCATATAACGTTCTTGTATTCACGAACCCTCACTGCCTTAAGTGACCAGAGGGAACGGCCGCGACGCGGTTAGGCAGTGCAGGGTTCCGGCTGACTATGCTTCCCTGCTACTGAATAAACTTCTTCGAAACCTCTACTTTCAACTTCGGCCGGACCAAGGAGCGATAGCGACGCAGCGTGAATACGGTGTTATCTGCTGTACCTGGCCTCCTGAATTACCTTCAAAGTCTCTTAAAGTCATCTTTCATCTTTCATCTTTCGTTGTTCATATTTCATCGTTCGTCTTTCGTCTTTCCTTATTCATTTTTCATCGTTCATCATTCGTTAATCAATTTTCATTTCTTTCATATCTCATATTTCATATTTAAAGCCTACAAGATGCTTTATAAAAAGCTATCTTTGCGCAATCTTTATTTCGTTTCATATTTTTCTTTCAATAACTTTGTTTGTAAACAAGCAGCCGTTCTCACAACAAACAATGATCAGCATCCATGTCAAAAGTAATTAGAGATCTGTTTGTTTCTTTAATCTTGATGGGGTTCAGGTATTGCAGATAACGTTTTTGTATTCACGAACCTTCACTGCCTTAAACGACCGTAGGGAGTGGCCGCGACGCGGTTAGGCAGTGCAAGGTTGTCCGGCTGAATTATCTTCCCTGCTACCGAATTATCTTCTTCGAAACCACTTCTTCTACTTCTGCCGGACCAAGGAGCGATAGCGACGCAGCGTGAATACGGTGTTAGATGATGTCCCGGACTTCGAAGCTCTATCCTACTCAATCTTTCTTTTCTTTGTGATATTTCTCTTTTAATCGAATCGATTCACTTAAATGATGCAAGTTATGGAAATTGGCAGGCATATATAATAATCCTGCAACAGCGTTACTTCCCCAAAAGTCTAATATATTCTTGATCTCTTCCTTCACTCCGCCTTGATTAGCAATTCTCTGCAAATCCGATTTCCGAATCGATCTGCTTAGATCAGAAAATTGCAGTTCATTCATTATTGATTTCGTACTCTCTCCAACTGTGTTCCGATAGTTTCTAATTTCTATCATATTTAGATTAGCACTTAAATCTTCCATTTCACTTGAAGTAAGCGCATTCCCTGTATGAATGATGGAGCAATTTAATCGTTCTTTCCATTTGCCTTCCAGAAATATCTGATTCCGTTGCCCAATCAAAACATTCATGGTCATATCTTCAATTCGTGACATGTGAAAGATGCTCCATGCAATTGTGACTGTAAATGTCAACATAAACATGTACACTTTTGCTTGTTTAAGGATGTACAAAATCACTTGTCCTCTTGGACGAAATGATCCTTCAATCGGTACGATTCGCCTATAATAGTGACGACAGTTGCATGGTGCAAGATACGATCTAGGATGGCATTAGCGAGCTTGGGCTCTCGAAATACTTCATCCCATGCTCGAAAGTTAACATTAGTCGTGAAGATGGTGCTACGCTTCTCATAACGCATATCAATGAGCTGGAAGAATAGCTTTGCATCCTCTGGCTCAATGGGCAGATAACCAATCTCGTCAATGATCAGCAACTTGTACTTCGTGTAGTGTTTTAACCTTGCTTCAAGTCGGTTCTCAAGCATGGCACGCTTGAGGTTTTGTATGAGATCGTGACACTTGATGAAGTACGTGCTTGTTCTTTTCTTTGCTGCAGCGATGCCAATCGATGTGGCTAAATGTGTTTTTCCTACACCACTTGGGCCTAAGAATACAATGTTCTCATTGCCTTCTATGAAGCGTAAGCTAGCAAAGTCTAGCATTTGTTCTCGATTCACAGAAGGTTGAAAGTCGAACGAAAAGTCTGCCAGCTCCTTATGATGAGGGAACGCTCCAACCTTCACCATGGCATGAATCATATTATGCTCACGCACATCAATCTCATAGTTAGTGAGCTTCACAAACGTGTCCATGAACGAAAGCTTGTTATGGATGCTGAAGTCGACCACTTCATTCAAATGGCTCACCATCTGTTTGAGGCCCAGGTACTCTAGGTTTCGAACAGCTTGCTGGTAGGAGGTTTATAATGCTACATATAATCTAGACAGCAAAAAAGGAGTTTCTTAGTTGTATGACGACCAGCAGAAGAAAGTTCAGCCCAGAAGAGAAGGCACGTATTGTACTGGAAATTCTAAAGGAAGAAAAGACGTTGTCACAGATCGCAACGGAGGAGGGAATTCATACGAATGTCCTCAACCGGTGGAAATCGGAAGCCGTTCAAAACCTTTCTCAATTGTTTGTCGATGATCGTAAAGGCATCACGAAAATGAAACAGGAATACGAGCAGCAAATCGAAGAACTCTACGGCGAGGTTGGCAGATTAACGACCCAATTGTCGTGGCTCAAAAAAAAATCTGGCCTCTAATCTATCCCGTGATGAGCGTGTAGATTTATTGGAATGGGACTGCCCAGAGCACTCTATCTTCGTACAAGCGGATCTCTTAAGCCTGAACCGCTCCAGCCTGTATTACAAGCCGGTGCCTCCATCTCCGGAGGAAATTCGCCTCAAGCACCGAATTGATGAGCTTTACACAAAGCACCCGTTCATGGGCTATCGAACGATCGCTTCGATTATGAATCGGGAGAACGACGCGATTCACGAAAATACGGTAAGGCGCTATATGCGCGAAATGGGAATCATGGCGATCTACCCAGGTCCGAACCTGAGCAAACGTGATCTTCAACATCGAATCTATCCCTATCTGTTACGTAAATTGGCGATTACAGAGCCGGATCAGGTCTGGAGTGTGGACATCACCTATGTTCGGCTGAAGCAGGGATGGATGTACTTATACGCCATTATAGACTGGTATTCCCGTTATATCGTAGACTGGCAGCTTGATCAGAGCCTAGAAATTGGTTTTGTACTCGAGACGATGAAACGGGCACTGGCAAGGCGCAAGCCGGGCATTGTGAACAGTGATCAAGGGAGCCATTTCACAAGTCCACAATACATTGATTTGCTGAAAGAGAACTACGTTCGCATTAGTATGGATGGCAAAGGTCGCGCAACCGATAATATTGCCATCGAACGGTTTTGGCGCAGTCTGAAGTACAATGAGATCTATCTGAATGACTACAACAGTCCACGTGAGGCTCGAAACGGCATCCGTAGTTATATTCATCTTCATAACCACTATCTGCCGCACCAGTCCTTGCAGAAGCACACGCCAGCTGTTGTGTATAACCGTGAAGTCGTGCTTAAATTCACATCTGAGTAACGGAGGAAGAACCTTTCCTCCCGCGCCTTCGCTTGAGCTTTGTCCTCCACCTGTGGACAACATCATGCAGGGAATGATTAACTGTTATTCCATCTCAGATAAGGGATAGGACCTCCTATACCGAAGCCTTAATAAAAACTTGTGAATCATTTCACACCTTAACTATATTAAAATAACTGTCTTGACATCTTGTAGCACCATAGTTACACTCATTCGTATGCACCTCCAATCGTGCGTAGATTCTTCTTAGCTAAGTCATTAATATCGGGATAACGTGGCATAGACAAGTTTAAGCTTTCCCTGTAATGCTCCTCTGTGTAATTTAACACGGCGTTACCAATGGGATGTCGTACGAGAAGTTTCGTGTTATAATACGCATACAGATGATTGTCATAGACTTGTAGGCCTACCGTTTTTCCTTGATACCCAGCTGGTACTGAGTATTGTCTGGATTGGTAGGAGATCATGTTCGACGCATTGATCTTAACAAGCTTATGATGTATGCGATAGGAACTTCTTACACGCTCCGCTGGTAACGGGTGTAAGGAGTTCTTTTCCTTTTCCAGAGCCAGTATGGGCACTTTCCCCGTTCCTTGATGGAACGATTGGTTGACACGATCGCACAGCTTTTGGATGTAGGCTTGGAGCTCGGGTAAGCTAAACTTCCCTTGGTAAGCATGAATTTCATCTAAGATCTTCATTGGGGCTTCCACCTTTCCTTTGGTACGAGGACGTCCTGCAATACAAGGCTTAACCTGAAACCCAAAGTCTGCTGCAAACCCAGCGAATTTCGTATTCACTTTGCCAGCCCTGTGCTCGGTTCTCGCTTCGTCCATGACCGTCTTCATGTTGTCGGTTAAGATCTCATGAGGAACTCCACCTATGGCCTCAAAAGCTTCTGTCAAGAAGGAGAGCAATACACTCTGAGACTTCGTTATGCTCATGTGATACATCCGAAAGCGTGAGTACGAGAGCAGTAATACCGCAACATTGACTTCGACTTTCTCTCCGTCCTTCGTTTCATAGGGGATACTTTCTTTCCAGTCTAACTGAGCCTGCTTGCCTGGATCTGTCTCAAAACGCACGGTACCTTGTGGTGACGGTGTACGCTGTCCATTCGTGAAGTACGCATCAAACTCAGGTTTACGAGCGATGTAGGCACGAAAAGCAGATGCAGAGCATAGTAACCCATGGTTGTCTGTTAAGTACTGCCATAGCACACGTTTGTAGTAGAAAACTTGCTTGCTGTCTGTGGATAACAATGCAGCAATGACTTCATAATATTCATCAATCTTCGACCCTTTATCTCGTGATCTTCTCCTTGTAAACCCATCTAGATATTTCTGAATGGTTCGACGATCCACCTCTAGTTCTCTTGCTAACTGGCTTATATTCATTTTCATATTGAGATTCTCCATCAATGATTTTAGTTTAGGTAAGTCTAGCAAACTACGAATCTCGATGCTGGATTGAACATTCAACGTGGTGTACATACTCATCTCTCCCTTGAGACCAGTATGGTTCACCTTGTCAAGAATGTACATTTTTATTCAAGCATTTCTGTACACGTTTAGATTAGCATTTACATTGTGACTCTTTCTTGGCTTAATAAAGTTCTAAAACATTCTTCATTCATGTTATTCCATAAGTAATCATCCAAAGTTTCTTCAGTATTATCCATTGTAATTTGAGATGAATGAACGTTTGCATGTAGTTCCTTCAACAAACTAATAGATTCTTTAAATTTCTGTTCTACAAAAATGATGCTTTCTAAATAGCTCATTTTATCTTTCCATTGTTGGATTTGTACATTCGTCATCAAAACAACTCCTGGAATAAATTTGGTTTTGATTTATACGCCCTTCCGGGATTTCATCTAACGTTTGTGTATTCACGACGCTCGACGAAGTCGAGTGTGTCCACAGCAACTACTTCTTCGAAGTCGCTTCTGGGACCGAGGGCGTAGCCCGATGCGTGAATATGGTGTTAGCTGATGCCCCTTGCTTCTTCGACTACTCTACAAATTGTTATCGCTTTTCAATTCTTTTCAATGTCTCTTAATGTCTTTTACATCTTTTAATTTGTTTCAAATTGCTCTTCAATTTCTTTCAAATTCCTTTGATGTCCCTTACATCTTTCAATTTCTTTCAAACTCTTTTATTCACTTGTGATCCATTCGTTTTTAAATTCTTAATCTTATACATAAATTCAATTTGCCTTTTCATTTCATCTTGCGTCCTTAAATACACAATATTTGCTGCTGGGCATCAGACCAGCATTAACTCGTACTAGGCTGATTGAAGATATGGACTGCTTCTTTCGCTGCAGCTTGCCTTTAGTATAAGTAATCAATCTTTTAATTGATTTACATTATCTATATTGCCTTTAGGGGTTTCAGCTAACGTTTGTGTATTCACGAACCCTCACTGCCTTAAACGACCAACGGGAGTGGCCGCGACGCGGTTAGGCAGTGCAGGGTTGTCCGGCTGATTATACTTCCCTGCTACTGAATCTACTTCTTCGAAACCGCTTCTTCTGCTTCGGCCCGGACCAAGGAGCGATAGCGACGCAGCGTGAATACGGTGTTATAGGATGTCAGCGCCTTCCTGAGATACTTTCACAGATCACTTTATAAATTAAATTTATCTTTTATTGTTTTCGCAACTAAGTCTGCACTTAAATTGCTATTATTGATCTTGATATAATTTTCTCTTAATATCTCTCCATGGTTTGAGTTTAATCTGTGTTTTTCCATAGTCTTTTTCAAGTCCTTTTCTGATTGTTCAATATTTCTTTTTGTTGGCTTTTGATCAAGTCTATACGGAGTTGAGTTTCTTATTAGCCTTTCATCAAGATCTGCCTCTAACTCAACTAGAATTATTTCAGCTCCTTGCGATTCGAAAATATCACAAGTTTGATTCACAAAATCCCAATCTCCCTGAAGATCAAAACCCCATACATATGTGAAAATCAGTCCATAATTATTGCTATTAGCAAAAGATTCAAAAAACTCTTTCCTCATTAAATTTGCTAATCTCCACGTTTCACTACCAAATCCAAAGAAGGGATGAAATAATTCGATCGACATATGATTATGGAATAATTTTAAATCAGTTATCTTTGTCAGTTCATTACCAACTGTCATTTTCCCAACAGCTTGGGGTCCAAATATTAATACGAATTTGATATTAATCACTCCAATTCTTTATGCTCTGCGCTGATTTCCTATAACGTTTCGTATATTCACGACGCCCGACAAAGTCGGGTGTGTCCACAGCAACCACTTCTCTGAAGCCGCTTCTGGGACCGAGGGCGGAGCCCGACGCGTGAATATGGTGTTATATGAAGGAACACACTTCTTGAACTACAATCACCATTCCGCCTTATTCAAAATATGTAAATACTTATCAAAGTCATTTTCTGCATTCATCTGTTCAATTAAGTATTTAATCCAAGCAATCCAAATTGTATCTTTCTCATTTTCTGCTCTAATTAAAACTTCTTCTACATAAGGTCGTATACTTTCAAGGTCTAATTTCTTCATAATCTCTACTGCAGGCTGAGCTCCCGGCCAATTCATATCCATCAGTAATAACAGCATTTGTGGAACTGCTTTTAATTGATCTAAATTATCAAGTCGTTCAATAATCCTTATTGCATTGTGCCATTGTTCTTTTTGAGTTTCACTTATGAAAATGTTTATTATTTCATCTTTGTAATGAATAAGCTCTTGCACTGCAAAATCTTGTTCAGATTGAGGGCGGTGCCAGTTGAGAGATGCCAATAGTTTTTTTACTACTTCATCCATGTAATACCCCTCACATTCCCGCTCTTGTGTTCTTTCATATAACGTTTCGTATATTCACGACGCCTGGCGAATGCCAGGTGTGTCCACAGCAACCACTTCTTCGAGACCGCTTCTGGGACCGAGGGCGTACGCCCGATGCGTGAATATGGTGTTAGACGAAGTTAACGCTTCTTTGCGCTGCTCACAAACGATTCGATTTGATTGTCTTTCAATATGTTTTTTAATACGCCTTTGATACGCCCTTAATACGTCTCTAATTTAATTTTCTATTTCAGTTTTTTATCGCCTTTAATATTCTTTTCAATATTCTTTAATAGCTTTTCCTGGTTCACTTCTTTTTCCAATTGTGTTATCATACCTATAAAGAAGCCGAGTGCGGCAAACACTCGGCTCAACAATTGGCTTGGATGGGTTATCCCTTCTGAGTAAATAGGATCAAAAACCCACCTTCGGCTCGCAACCTTGGGGTGGGTTTTTACTTTTTCTTGTTGTTTGAGTTAATGTATGTTAATAGTGCAAGGATAAACGATCCGAATAGAAACATGATCGTTAAAGCATCCTTAACCCCCTCTGTCAGAATAGTTGTCGTAACCCCTATCTCAAAGTATAGTGGGAATAACGAGAACGAGGTGGATGAGAGTGAACCAGAAAAGTCAGGAATTAAAGCAGAGTATCTTACAACGGATGTTGCCACCCAATAATGAATCTGTTAGTAAGTTAGTCAGAGAGACGGGTATATCTGAAACCACGTTGTACAAGTGGAGGAACGCGGCGAAAGCCCAGGGAACAATTATGCCAGCAGGTGCATCTACAGAGCGATGGAGCACGATGGATAAGTTCACCATCGTGGTGGAAACAGCAGCATTAAGTGAGATTGAGATGGCCGAATACTGTCGTGCCAAAGGGTTATTCGTAGAACAAGTAGAAGCATGGCGCGATGCGTGTATGCAAGCTAACGGAGGAGTTACTGCTCACTCCAACCAGTTGCAGAAGGAACTACGTGCGAAAGAACAAGAGAACAAAGCGTTAAGCCGTGAGCTGAAGCGCAAAGAGGCAGCACTCGCCGAGACAGCCGCCTTATTGGTGTTGCGAAAAAAGGCCCAAGCGATTTGGGGGGACAACGAGGACGAATGATCCGTGCCTCAGATCGCGAGCAAGCTCTTACACTGATTGGGGAAGCCGTCGGTGCTGGTGCAAGAGAAGCAGCTGCTTGTCTAGAGCTCGGACTGACTCAGCGGACGTTGCAACGCTGGCGCAAGGAAGGCGGAACCGTAGACGGACGTCCTCAAGCCAAACGACCAATTCCCTCGAACAAGTTAAGCGAAGCGGAAGAACATCAGGTACTGGACGTTCTTCAGCAACCCCAGTACAGGAGCCTGCCGCCAAGCCAAATTGTGCCTGCGCTGGCCGACGAAGGGACATACATCGCCTCTGAATCTAGCTTTTATCGAATCATGCACAAGCATAACCAACAACACCATCGCGGGCGCAGCAAGAAGCGATCTCCTAAACCGATTACAAGCCATGCTGCATCTGGACCGAATGAGGTATGGATGTGGGATATTACGTGGTTGCCAGGACCTGTGAAGGGGTTGTTCTTCTACCTTTATCTCATACTAGATTTATACAGCCGTAAAATTGTAGGATGGGAGATTTGGGAAGAAGAGTCTGCGGAGCATGCCAGTCAACTGATTCGTCGCACGGTCATTCGTGAGCAATGCGTAATCCGACAACAGCCACTCGTGCTTCACTCGGATAACGGAAGCCCAATGAAGGGAGCCACGTTACTCGAGACGCTATACAGTTTAGGTATCACGCCTTCCCGTAGCCGACCGCGCGTTAGTAACGACAACCCTTATGCAGAATCGATTTTCCGCACCTGCAAGTACCGCCCTGATTATCCTACGAAGGGCTTCAGTGACCTAACAGAGACCCGTGTCTGGGTCAGACAGTTTGCTAGCTGGTACAACGATGAGCATCGTCATAGCGGACTGAATTTCATCACCCCGAGCCAGCGACATAAAGGACTGGCAGACGATGTGTTTAAAAAACGCAAAGAAGTATACGAAGCCGCAAAAGCCAAGAAGCCGAGTCGTTGGTCTGGCGAAGTGCGTGACTGGAGCTTGGAAGATGAAGTCTGGCTCAATCCTGAAAAAGCGACGCTTATTCAGGCTGCGCAAAAATCGCTATCTTGACAGCATACTGTTTTTTGAGAAATAGCGACAACTATCTTGACAAACACCGTTAACCTCCATGGCCTCACCTCCTTTCGAAGGGAAACCATGCCCACCCAAGATTCAATTGTCTTTCCTATTGTACCATCATCTACCATCTAGGTGAAGAACAATTGTTCGATCTTTTCAATCGATCTTGAACTCGTTAATTTCGTCTAACGTTTCGTATATTCACGACGCCCGGCGAATGCCGGGTGTGTCCACAGCAACCACTTCCTTGAAGCCGCTTCTGGGACCGAGGGCGTATGCCCGATGCGTGAATATGGTGTTATACGAAGTGCCTTACTTCTTCGAGTTACTACCAAATATAATCTTCCCATTCTTTCCATTTACTTTTTATTGATTTAACAATTTCTTCCCCACCGATTGAGATCGAGTTCTCATGTGAGCAATATATAATCCATTTCAAGTCCTTAGGAAACCAATAGCCTTCTCCCTCACCATCATATTGAGTTTTAAAAAAATCCATATTAATTTGTTTCCCTAAGTCTCTCCACTCTTTAATTTCAAATATCTCCATTTCATTTATAACTTCTCTCAATGTATTAAAACCAAACTTTCTTTCAAATTCTTCCGCATTAAATGAGATAACATCTGTTCTATTAATTGGTCTTAATGGATACCAATAATTATTAGTTACTCCCCATTCAGTCTCAAGTGCTGCATGGAATGACAAAGTTTCTAATTCGGACAGATCCCTTAAATAGAATTGATTATTCATTAATTTATTATCCTTTCAGGCATTTCGTATAACGTTTCGTATATTCACGACGTCCGACGAAGTCGGATGTGTCCACAGCAACCACTTCTCTGAAGCGACTTCTGGGACCGAGGGGCGTAGCCCCGATGCGTGAATATGGTGTTATAGGATGCCGCCTCTTCCTCGAATTACTTTCAAATTGTATTTATCCAGTATTTACAGATCCCTTTATTAATCCTTTCAAGTTTTCCATTATTACTTTCCACTACTTTTCTTGATCTTATATTTGTTTCATCACAAGTTATTAATAATTCAACTATCCCGATTTCTCTTGAGACTTTAATAAGTTCAGATAGAAATATCTTTCCATATCCCTTACCTCTTTCACTTGGTCTCACTATATAACCAATGTGGCCCCCATATTCTTGTAATCTATCATTTAATCGATGTCTCAGTTTACCGTAAGCAACCGGTCGATCATTAACAATCATCCAAAATATCGTTTGAGGCACATATCCCTCTGATAAATTTATGCCTTTTGAGATTTCTACAAGTCTAGGCAAGCTGGCCTTAAACTCTTCAAAATTGTTATCTTGAAAATTAGTGGTGAATCCATTCTCACCCAGTCCAATTTCCTTTATCATTTCATACATTTCAATGTCGTCATTTTCAGACAATGCGATTAATTCTATCTTCATAGATCTCACCTGCATTTCTATGGTTTTGGCGGTTTCCTATAACGTTCTATGTGTTCACGACGCCGAAAGGCTTAAGTTGCCTTTCAATCAAGCGCAGCGATTGGAATTGCCGGGTGGCTCCGCCACTTAGCCTTGAAGGTGTGTCCGGCTGATTCTTCTTCCCCGATTTTTCTTCGGCCGGACCGAGGAGCGTTAGCGACGATGCGTGAAAACGGTGTTATCTGCTGGATCTGCCCCACTTCTCCGAATAAAGACAGGACGTCGACCCACAGCCCTTATATTCCCTATATCTCTTATCATCTTTTATGATCTTTTCAATCTCAGCTTCTTCGAGCAGGCTCACTCAAACTAATTGAGTTGAATGTCTTTGATGTCTTTGAAATCTCTGATGTCTCTGATGTCTCTGATGTCTCTGATGTCTCTCATGTCTTTGATGTCTTTGATGTCTTTGATGTCTTTGATGTCTTTGATGTCTTTGATGTCTTTGATGTCTTTGATTTCTTTGATTTCTTTGATTGTTTTACGTGTTTTACGTCTTTATGATGTTTTAAATATTTTATGTCTTTATCTGGTTCGACTTCTACATGGACTTTTCTTCTCGGTTTACTTCGAGCAACAGGACGTTGCGGATGATTTACATACAAATCTCTTGGGGCAGATCTTGCAGATAACGTTCCATGTGTTCACGACGCCGAAAGGCTTAAGCTGCCTTCCAATCAAGCGAAGCGATTGGATTTGCCGGGTGGCTCCGCCACTTAGCCTTGCAGGTGTGTCCGGCTGATTCATCTACTCCGATTTTTCTTCGGCCGGACCAAGGAGCGATAGCGACGATGCGTGAAAACGGTGTTATGCGCAGTTCCGCTTCTCCGAGCTACTTCCAAAAGTCTCAAATAACAATACGGCAGAATCATCAATGAATAGACTTCCAAAACTTCTAACTTCTTTAATCTCGGAATTGCGCATAACGTTTCGTATATTCACGACGCCCGACGAAGTCGGGTGTGTCCACAGCAACCACTTCCTTGAAGCCGCTTCTGGGACCGAGGGCGTAGCCCGATGCGTGAATATGGTGTTATGCGATGCCGTCTCTTCTTCGACTCTACCCCATATCAAATATCTTCCAACCTACTTCATTTATCTTTAATACAAATTCTCTAAATTCTTTATATTCGCCTTTAAACAATTTCTTTTTGAATTCTATTCTGATTCTTGGTTCTGATAAAAACTCTATATATTTTGGATCTTCAAATGCATCCCTTATTGCCACACATCTTGTTTGCACTTCTACTTTACTTCTTTCTTCCTCAGTTAAATTGTTTTCGATTTGAAGCCATTTTGTGAAATTATGTCTACAGGATTCAAAATCTACAAACATATTTTCACCTGTATGATTTTGGTAGGTAAACCCATCAGTCGTGATAGACAATATTCTACTCGGCTCCATTGTTTCACCAGCTTTTATTGAATGTTTATAGCCTTAGACGGTTTCGCATAACGTTATTGTGTTCACGACGTCCCACCACCTTAAGCCCGAAGGGCGGCCGCGATGCGGTTAGGTGGTGCGGATGTGTCCGGCTGATTCAGCTTCCCCGAACACTGAAATTCCCCTCCGATTCCGCTACTTACTTCTCGCCGGACCGAGGGCGCAGCCCGATGCGTGAACATGGTGTTATGTGAAGGACCTGTCATCATCGAGTTACTAGTGAATGTTTGTACATATGTCCTAGAAACTCCTTCTGAAGCATTCTTATTAAGATTGTTATTTCAGAGATCAGTTTCTCTGATAAAGTTTCCAATGTTTGTAAAGTATTTTTGATGTCCTCAACTCTTTCATCATGTTCCCATACATGCAATTTAAACAACCAAAAGTTCTTATCTATTTGATTATTTAGAATTGCTATCTGTTCAATTTTGTCCTCAAATAGTTTGAGAACATATTCTCTCTTAATGAAATATGCGCGAATCTTCTCGGTTGAAGTTATCCATTCCTTATGATCTGTTATCTCCCAAGTAATTTCATTGAGGGATGTTATTAAATCTTTCGGTTTACTACTTACTACTACTTCATAACGATTACCTAGAGACTTAATTCCCCTAATAACAATCAAGAGCTGATACAAGATCTCAACAAACTCATTATAAGTTTGTAAGTTGTGCTCCCGCTTGAATTTTTCTTCATCATTCTGTAACGACGCTTTCCTTTGTCGATTTACATTTATAAATGTTAGTACTACACCAATAACTGAAAGTCCAAACAATAAGTCAGATTTGTCTATTGTAATATTAAGCATCATCGACATCTCCTAATTTGAGCATTACAGGTCTTTCACATAACGTTTCGTATATTCACGACGACCGGCGAATGCCGGTTGTGTCCACAGCAACCACTTCTTCGAAGCCACTTCTGGGACCGAGGGCGTAGCCCGATGCGTGAATATGGTGTTATCCGATGCTGCTGGCCTCCTGAAATTACATTCAAAAATAGTTCTTCAGCTCTTAAATTTCCCTTGAACTGCCGGGCTTGCTTCGAATCCGAATACGCTTCGACATTCTCTTGAACTGCCGGGCTCACTTCAGATTCGAATATGCTTCGATATTTCTCTTGAACTGCCGAGCTTGCTTCGGATCCGAATACGCTTCGAGATTCTCTTGAATTGCCGGGCTCACTTCAGATTCGAATATGCTTCGATATTTCTCTTGAACTGTCGGGCTCACTTCGGATCCGAATATGCTTCGATATTTCTCTTGAACTGCCGGGCTCACTTCGGATTCGAATATGCTTCGATATTTCTGTTTAACTGCCGGGCTTGCTTCGGATCCAAATACGCATCGATATTTCTCTCGAATTGTCGGACTTTCCTGAAACAACAGTCTCCATTCACTTGAGAAAAACATACTTCATATCTTTAATATCTAGCAGTTTCGGATAACGTTCTTGAATTCACGAACCTGCACTGCCTAAAGTGACTGAAGGGAACGGCCGCGACGCGGTTAGGCAGTGCAAGGTTGTCCGGCTGAAATAGCTTCCCTGCTACTGAATATACTTCTTCGAAAACACATCGAATGCTTCGGCCCGGACCAAGGAGCGATAGCGACGCAGCGTGAATGCGGTGTTATCTGATGTTGCCTCTTCCTCGAATCGACCCAAGAAATCGGTTTTAAGACTTTCCAATTCTTTCATCGCATTTATATATGTTTTTAACAAGGGGTTAAGGGTTGAACCGATGCTTTTCCAGGGTGACGTATAGGGGCAGAAATCGGATGAGGACCAAGGGAGCGCATAGCCGATGCTTCCAACTAATATCCGATTTCAATGGCCCTTTACGTGTTTTATTCGGTTCAATCCGTATTTCCCCTTGTTTCAAGTATAAAGCGATCGATTTCGAAATGTCTTACCGATTTCGTTCAGGAATGTTCTTAGATCAAATCATAAATTGGTTACGATTGTTTAGATTTGATCTTCATTCCTGATGGGTTGAATACTTCTTGAACAGGCAATGTCAGATAACGTTCTTGTATTCACGATCCTTCACTGCCTTAAGGGGATCTTGGAGGCTTAGATAGCTCATATCTTAGCCTCCAAGGTCCCCGGCCGCGACGCGGTTAGGCAGTGCAAGGTTGTCCGGCTGAAATAGCTTCCCTGCTACTGAATATACTTCTTCGAAACCACATCTAATGCTTCGGCCCGGACCAAGGAGCGATAGCGACGCAGCGTGAATGCGGTGTTATCTGACGTTGCCTCTTCCTCGAATCGACCCAAGAAATCGGTCTTAAGACTTTCCAATTCTTTCATCGCCTTTATATATGTTTTTAACAAGGGGTTAAGGGTTGAACCGATGCTTTTCCGGGGTGACGTATAGGGGCGGAATTCGGATGAGTACCAAGGGAGCGCATATCCCATGCTTCCAACTAATATCCGATTTCAATGGCCCTTTACGTCTTTTATTCGGTTCAATCCTTATTTCCCCTTGTTTCATATATAAAGCGATCCGATTGGAAATGTCTTGCCGATTTCGTTCAGGAATGCTCTGAGATCAAATCTAAAAAGTGGTTTAACATTGTTTAGATTTGATCTTCATTCCTGGTGGGTTTAATACTTCTTGAACAGGCAATGTCAGATAACGTTTCGTATATTCACGACGCCCGGCGAATGCCGGGTGTGTCCACAGCAACCACTTCTTCGAAGCCGCTTCTGGGACCGAGGGCGTAGCCCGATGCGTGAATATGGTGTTATCCGATGCTGCTTGCTTCCTGAAATACATTCAAAAATTCACTTAGATCTTAATTTCCCTTGAACTGCCGGGCCTACTTCGGATCCGAATATGCTTCGATAATTTTCTTGAACTGCCGGACTTGCTTCGGATCCGAATAAACTTCGATAATTCTCTTGAACTGCCGGACTCGCTTCGGATCCGATTACGCTTCGATAATTCTCTTGAATTGCCGGGCTCGCTTCGGATCCGAATATGCTTCGATAATTTTCTTGAACTGCCGGGCTCGCTTCGGATCCGAATATGCTTCGATAATTCTCTTGAACTGCCGGGCTTACTTCGGATCCGAATACGCTTCGATAATTCTCTTGAACTGCCAGGCTCACTTCGGATCCGATTACGCTTCGATAATTCTCTTGAAGTACGTGGGATGAATATACGCAACCGGTATTAATCACTTGAAGTAACACTAATTTTATTCTTTAAGTTCTTGCAGTTTCGGATAACGTTTCGTATATTCACGACGCCCGGCGAATGCCGGGTGTGTCCACAGCAACCACTTCCTTGAAGCCGCTTCTGGGACCGAGGGCATATGCCCGATGCGTGAATATGGTGTTATGAGATGTTGGGGCCATCCATGAGTTACTTACAGAGTCTTTAGTTCCTTTATAAACTTTTCTATCTGTTTTTTATGATGTTTGTCGTGGGGGATAAAGCCCCTCAAGTATCCTCTGATTGAAAACTTCTTTTTGTCACCATCTTTATATTCCTTCAAATATTCTTCTTCAGTTAGCTCTGAAATGTCTTCAATAATCTTGCTTCTATATTCAATACACTTTTCAATTATGTCGTCAATTGTCTGTGTCTTTGCAAATTCAATTGCATTTGCATTAAATTCATCAAAGTTTAAATGCCTTACTGTTACTGATTCTTCAAGCTTCACTTTTTGAATGGCTTCTTCATAAAAGTACTTATCCCAAAGCATGATATGACTAATAATATCCTTTAAAGTCCACTTACCATCTGAAATGGGCTGATTCCAATTCTCTTCTTTAATTGATTTTAGTCCTTCTACGTATTGGATAAATGACTTAAATTCTTCAACCATTTCTTTGGATAATTTAGGCATCAAGTTATCTCCTTATAGTGGTTTTATGTGATTTGCCCCAATTTCTCATAACGTTTCGTATATTCACGACGCCTGGCGAATGCCAGGTGTGTCCACAGCAACCACTTCTTCGAGACCGCTTCTGGGACCGAGGGGCGAAAGCCCCGATGCGTGAATATGGTGTTATAGGATGTTCTCCCCCTCAACTTCTTGAGTTACTTTCAAATACAAATTCTTTAATGGACTTTTCATCTTTTATATCTTTTCAATCTTGTATGTCTCTTCGATCAAATATATCTGTATATTCTTTTATGTCCTTTTGCTCTTTTATGGTCTCTGATCGCTTTATGGCATTTCGTGTTTGTATAGGTTATTCGATTATCATGTCATTTCAATCCTGTAATGGTCTTCAATCAGTTATGTCTTTTGCGTTTATATAATGCTCTTTGTCTTTACTTAAATCTTTGATAAAACTTTGATATTGCTATTTCCACAATACTATTTGTTTTATGCTCTTGAGGGGGAGAATTTCCTATAACGTTTCGTATATTCACGACGCGCGGCGAATGCCGGGTGTGTCCACAGCAACCACTTCTCTGAAGACGCTTCTGGGACCGAGGGGCGAATGCCCCGATGCGTGAATATGGTGTTAGGTGATGTTCCCCCATCCCGAATATACAAACTAAATTTCACTTAATGAATCGTTTTCTTGCATAACTGAATCCTGAAAATTCAATTAATAATATAGATCCTGAACTAAATAACACTTCATATCTTAAGGTATTCGAATCTATTTCAGTCAGTTCATCATAACCCCAGTCACCTAGACCACTCGATCCTGGAAGCATAACATCTTTAGGTGAATCAATTTTAATAACAGTTACTTTACTGAATTTCAAATAAAAAATGTAATCCCCTGACAGGACCTCTAAACTAACTATCATAGGTCTCTTTTGATGTTTAGTACCAATATATTTCCCTCTGTCTATGGTGCTACAAGATGTCAAGACAGTTATTTTAATATAGTTAAGGTGTGAAATGATTCACAAGTTTTTATTAAGGCTTCGGTATAGGAGGTCCTATCCCTTATCTGAGATGGAATAACAGTTAATCATTCCCTGCATGATGTTGTCCACAGGTGGAGGACAAAGCTCAAGCGAAGGCGCGGGAGGAAAGGTTCTTCCTCCGTTACTCAGATGTGAATTTAAGCACGACTTCACGGTTATACACAACAGCTGGCGTGTGCTTCTGCAAGGACTGGTGCGGCAGATAGTGGTTATGAAGATGAATATAACTACGGATGCCGTTTCGAGCCTCACGTGGACTGTTGTAGTCATTCAGATAGATCTCAT
This sequence comes from Paenibacillus sp. strain BS8-2, assembly GCF_054483835.1. Taxonomy (NCBI): domain Bacteria; kingdom Bacillati; phylum Bacillota; class Bacilli; order Caryophanales; family Paenibacillaceae; genus Paenibacillus; species Paenibacillus sp. strain BS8-2. The sequence continues at coordinate 4,541,615 of NZ_CM137010.1, read as the reverse complement.
TGTACTTCAGACTGCGCCAAAACCGTTCGATGGCAATATTATCGGTTGCGCGACCTTTGCCATCCATACTAATGCGAACGTAGTTCTCTTTCAGCAAATCAATGTATTGTGGACTTGTGAAATGGCTCCCTTGATCACTGTTCACAATGCCCGGCTTGCGCCTTGCCAGTGCCCGTTTCATCGTCTCGAGTACAAAACCAATTTCTAGGCTCTGATCAAGCTGCCAGTCTACGATATAACGGGAATACCAGTCTATAATGGCGTATAAGTACATCCATCCCTGCTTCAGCCGAACATAGGTGATGTCCACACTCCAGACCTGATCCGGCTCTGTAATCGCCAATTTACGTAACAGATAGGGATAGATTCGATGTTGAAGATCACGTTTGCTCAGGTTCGGACCTGGGTAGATCGCCATGATTCCCATTTCGCGCATATAGCGCCTTACCGTATTTTCGTGAATCGCGTCGTTCTCCCGATTCATAATCGAAGCGATCGTTCGATAGCCCATGAACGGGTGCTTTGTGTAAAGCTCATCAATTCGGTGCTTGAGGCGAATTTCCTCCGGAGATGGAGGCACCGGCTTGTAATACAGGCTGGAGCGGTTCAGGCTTAAGAGATCCGCTTGTACGAAGATAGAGTGCTCTGGGCAGTCCCATTCCAATAAATCTACACGCTCATCACGGGATAGATTAGAGGCCAGATTTTTTTTTGAGCCACGACAATTGGGTCGTTAATCTGCCAACCTCGCCGTAGAGTTCTTCGATTTGCTGCTCGTATTCCTGTTTCATTTTCGTGATGCCTTTACGATCATCGACAAACAATTGAGAAAGGTTTTGAACGGCTTCCGATTTCCACCGGTTGAGGACATTCGTATGAATTCCCTCCTCCGTTGCGATCTGTGACAACGTCTTTTCTTCCTTTAGAATTTCCAGTACAATACGTGCCTTCTCTTCTGGGCTGAACTTTCTTCTGCTGGTCGTCATACAACTAAGAAACTCCTTTTTTGCTGTCTAGATTATATGTAGCATTATAGTCTTTCATCTCTTGACTATTTTTATTTTGAATATTTAGATTTACAATATATCCATCATGCAAGCTAAAGAATCTGAAAAATTCATAATTTCTTTGACTAAGTTTTGATTTTAAGTCTTCTAGTTGTGTTAAATATTTTCGAGCATTTGCTTTCCATTCCATTTCAGCTTCATCCATTGAATCTAAAGTTTGAAGATCTAGCCAGATTTCTGGTTTAAAATATTTCATATGCTTTACCGCCTTTAATCAATTAAATGCGTCTTTGGGGAATTTCACCTAACGTTTCGTATATTCACGACGCTCGACGAAGTCGAGTGTGTCCACAGCAACCACTTCTCCGAAGTCGCTTCTGGGACCGAGGGGCGAATGCCCCGATGCGTGAATATGGTGTTATCTGAAGTTCGACACTTCATAGGTTTACTCACAAGAGTAACTTGACATAAATTCATTCTTAATTTTAAATTTCTTCTTTATCAATATTGCACTAATCTTTTTTAAATCAGTTTCATTTAGATATCCCAATTTATTCTCATGATTCATTTCATCCAATAAATCATCTAATAGCCCCATTAACATATGGGGTCTATACCCAACCCACTCCGAAATAAAATAATCGTCCTCAATCTGTCCATCAATTGAATAGATTATTCGATAATAACCAAGTGCTTTATCTAAATAATCCATTCTTACCCTTACTTGAATATATTCTCTTCTATAATCATTTGGATTTGGATTTAAAATCTCCTTTACATGTAAAGAAACATCTTCAATAGTGATTTTTAATTTTTCAAACGAGTAATGAAAAAACACTTCATTAAATTCATCAGTATCTTCTGATCTGTATGTATTAAATGTATTCCAAAATGATTCAATCGTTCGTTTTTCGATATTGTGTTTATGAAACCATTCCCTAAGTGATTTAGTGTTGATACCATTCACCATCCTGTATTGTTTGGTTTGTCGAATTTCAGATAACGTTTCGTATATTCACGACGCTCGACGAAGTCGAGTGTGTCCTCAGCAACTACTTCTCCGAATTCTCTTCTGGGACCGAGGGCGTAGCCCGATGCGTGAATATGGTGTTAGGCGAAGTTGCTACTTCTTTGAATGACTAAATTGCTCTTGTAGCTTTTGGAATTTTGTTTCAAATGATTTAATTTTTATTGCATCTGTAATTGAATTAAGGAAAGGCTTTCCTTTCCCTGTAATCATTACATCTTTATCTTCAATTGGACTTACTAACATAGTATATGGCTTGAATAATTCGCATTCTGTCTCAGGTAGGCCAACGGATAATTTAGCATACTCTTCCACTGGAAATTGATTTGATAAAACAAGTACTTCAAGATGGCTTAGATTTAATAACGGTTCTAAAGATTGATCGTTTACTTTAATGTTGGTTAAAGTTAATTGCATTAATCTCTCTAATTCTGATAAAGGCTTTAATGAATCAATCTTTAAAGTGTTCCAAATACCACCTGAAAGCTCCAGAACTTCTAAAGACTTACCAAGTCTGAGTTGTTCAATAGATTTTAATTTTGAAAAATCTGATAAGGTAAGTTGTTTAAGTTGAGTATTCATTCCTGTATTCCATAATCCAATTGCTTTAGTGTTCCAGGTTAATGATAAGTTTTCTACATTGACCAAACTTTCTAATGGTGATAAATCCTCTACTCTAAACTCATAAAATGTAATTGATTTAACATTGAAATTTTGAATTTCTTTTTCTAATTGTTTTTGATTAAAAGAATAAATATTCAGATGTTCAATTCGTTTGGAATTTAACAAATGAATATTTTTAGTAGTTGGTTTAATTATCATCTCATCTGTGATTACTTCAACGCTTTGTAAATCATCTAATATTGTCCTTTGCATTTAAAACATCTCCTGACCTTAGCAATTTCGCCTAACGTTTTGTATATTCACGACGTCCGACGAATGTCGGATGTGTCCGGCAGCCTCAGCTTCCCTGCCAATATCTTCTGCCGGACCGAGGGCGAATGCCCGATGCGTGAATATGGTGTTATCAGAAGTCTATGTCTTCCTGAATTAACTACAAATTTGTTTGTAATTCTTTACTCAATAGCCATTTAAATAACTCTTTATTAGAGAATGTGTTATACATAACACTATGATCATGCTTCAGTCCTGAATATCTTGTAAATAATATTTCTTTATCTAAGCCCTTTAACGCTTCAACCATATTAACCGTTCCTGAGATTGGAACAACATCATCATCTTCACAATGGAATGCCCAAATCGGAATATTTATATTATGAGATTTATCCTGCTCATACCAACCAGAGATTGGAACAGCGGCACTAAATACATCGCCCTTGGTTGCAGCCATATCCCACGTTCCATTGCCTCCCATACTAAATCCCATGACATATATCTTGTTTTTATTGACATTGAATTTTGATTTTATGTCACTTACTATATCAAGTACTTCCTGCTTAACTTCAGGCCAGAATGATGTAATTGGACATTGTGGAGCTACAATGATAAAAGGAAATTTAGTGTTCTCTGATACATGCTTAATCAACCCGTAATTATCTAATAAGCTAAGATCTTCTCCTCGCTTTTTGATTCCGTGCAAAAATAGAATCAACGGATATTGCGTATTTGAGTCATAGTCTTCAGGGATAAATAACTTAAATCCCAAACTAGTATTAGAATGGTTTGTAATTTGCATTTCATTACTCCTTTCATAGATTTCTGATAACGTTTCGTATATTCACGACGTCCGACGAAGTCGGATGTGTCCACAGCAACCACTTCTTCGAAGTCGCTTCTGGGACCGAGGGCCGAATGGCCCGATGCGTGAATATGGTGTTATAGGATGTCAGCGACTTCTTAGAAATTACTTTCAGATGCTCTTATATTAAATACTCTATTCTTTTCCATTCCCGCGGTACATGTAACCAGATCGCTGGATAAAAACAATCTTCAAATAAGTCATTCTTCTTGAAATCTTCAATATATCTCTTTACACTTTCATTTAATATAATAATTTTTTCTTGAGTTACCGTGCCTGTATCAAATTGATCATAAATTTCATCAGTTGTATCAAAGCTTTCATAATCGGGTCCCATTTCACTAAACCAACCGCCAAAGAAGGTACTGGTTGGTCCCCCTAGTCCATGAGGACAGTTATAAAGCTTCTTACTATATTCATTAGTATGACACCACCATGTGACTCCATTAATTGCAACACCAATAATTGTAAGTTCGTTAATCAAGTTTTCAATTTGATCAAAATGCGTAATAAGATCAATATAGCCGGACCCGACCGGCTGAGATTTATATTTCTCTAATATCTTCTCGATTTCATATTGATGATCACCTGATCTTAGAAAATCCAAATAAGTCATGAATAACACGCCCTTAAAAATATGTTTTATATGTATGTAACGCTGATTTCCTATAACGTTTCGTATATTCACGACGACCGGCGAATGCCGGTTGTGTCCACAGCAACCACTTCTTCGAAGCCACTTCTGGGACCGAGGGCGTAGCCCGATGCGTGAATATGGTGTTATCCGATGCTGCTGGCCTCCTGAAATTACATTCAAAAATAGTTCTTCAGCTCTTAAATTTCCCTTGAACTGCCGGGCTTGCTTCGAATCCGAATACGCTTCGACATTCTCTTGAACTGCCGGGCTCACTTCAGATTCGAATATGCTTCGATATTTCTCTTGAACTGCCGAGCTTGCTTCGGATCCGAATACGCTTCGAGATTCTCTTGAATTGCCGGGCTCACTTCAGATTCGAATATGCTTCGATATTTCTCTTGAACTGTCGGGCTCACTTCGGATCCGAATATGCTTCGATATTTCTCTTGAACTGCCGGGCTCACCTCGGATTCGAATATGCTTCGATATTTCTGTTTAACTGCCGGGCTTGCTTCGGATCCAAATACGCATCGATATTTCTCTCGAATTGTCGGACTTTCCTGAAACAACAGTCTCCATTCACTTGAGAAAAACATACTTCATATCTTTAATATCTAGCAGTTTCGGATAACGTTTGTGTATTCACGAACCTTCACTGCCTTAAGTGACCGAAGGGAACGGCCGCGACGCGGTTAAGCAGTGCAGGGTTGTCCGGCTGAATTGGCTTCCCTGCTACTGAATCAACTTCTTCGAAACCTCTTCATCTACTTCGGTCCGGACCGAGGAGCGATAGCGACGATGCGTGAATACGGTGTTAGATGATGTGGCTGGCTTCTTGGATTACTTTCATGGCTTTAGTGCTTTCCAAATGTATTTATATTCTTTTATTTGAATTATTCCATTAATCGTATTTTCTATAATCATTTTTTCCAATTCATCCTTATATCGATCTTCACTGTAATCTGGGTTTCCAGGAACATCAGCAACAAATTTTATATACTCATTTCGATTAGGAAATATAATTCTTGAGTCCTTATATTCTCTAATTTCAACATCTATAAAACCATTTTGTTGAAGTCGCTCTTTAACAAGTTCTAGTGCGCCTGAATGAATCCCAAACACTGTCCCTCCAGATCGAAGAATTCGACTATGATTTAGGATTGATGTTGGCCCTCTTCTATCGTATATAAGATCAAATTGTTCATCTTTAAATGGTAACTCTTCTTTTGTTGAGGTAAATACAAATTCAATGTTACCCCTTTTCAGTTGATTTGATTTAGCAATCTTTATTAATTCAATCGAATTATCAAATCCCACAATTGATTTCGCAAATTGTGACATTCTAATTGTAAAATCACCATGACCACAACCTGCATCTAACACCTGATTAAAGTTAGGAAGAAGTTCAATTAATTCTTGTTCATAAATATATTCGGCATTAATGCCTTCTAATAGAAATTTAGCATTTGTTTTATATCCGCCATTACGTATGGCGATAGAGTTATACCAATCTACTCCCATGAGCGACCTCCAAAGGTTTTTATGTTTTCAGCCATTTCATCTAACGTGTGTGTATTCACGAACCTTCACTGCCTTAAACGACCAAAGGGAGTGGCCGCGACGCGGTTAGGCAGTGCAAGGTTGTCCGGCTGAATTTACTTCACTGCTACTGAATGATCTTCTTCGAAACCACTTCTTCCTACTTCGGCCGGACCAAGGAGCGATAGCGACGCAGCGTGAATACGGTGTTATCAGATGTCGGCGTCTTCATAGGAATACTTTCAAATTTCTTGCTTTAATAATTCAGTCAGCTTATATGAAAAACTCTCCCAGCCTCCAGAATAACCAACATTCATTTCCCATCCTACTTCCCTTAAATTCTCTCCTAATTTCTCGAGTGATTTTATATCATTAGGTGTCAAATTTATATTGGGGTACCCTAAGTAATGAGGATACTTTAAAATCAAATTTCTTAGGTCTAACAATTCTAATTCTTGTTTTTTTGAGAGCCCTCCAATTGCATCTTTAATTTCTATCAATGAGTTAATTACGGTTTGAATATCATCATAATGTTCGACCACAGAATTTGGATCAGTCCATTGATGCTCTTCTTGATAAGAAATTAAGTCTTCTAGTTCTATGAGTTTCCCTTGAATTATAAATGATTGATTTGATATTGTTTCGTTGATTTCATTATTCTTTAAGAAAAAGTATGTAATTGAAACGATATTTAACAGAATCGAAATTGTAAGAATGGTTTTCAATGTTTTCATTTTTATCTCCTCTAGGTTTCGCCGATTTCTGATAACGTTTGTGTGTTCACGACGCTCGACGAAGTCGAGTGTGTCCGGCTGCTACTGCCTCCCTGTCAACTACTACTGCCGGACCGAGGGGCGAATGCCCCGATGCGTGAACATGATGTTATGTGATGCCTCGGCCCAATACCGGTGAGACAGGACGTCGAACATTCCGGTACCTTATAAACATTCCTTCAATTTTTTGTTCTTACATGTTTGGATTTTCCACAATCCCTTAATTTCCTTGATCTTAAACACATTCTTTTATGTACTTTTTCTTGAACTTAACAATGCCCTTAAATGTCACTTGACCTTAAACACATTCTTGGTTTTGATGACTTGATCTTAAAATATCTTTCATGGCCATTGAACTTATACAATTCTCGGTTTCAAAGTCACTTCATTTACTTCAATTTCTTTTCAAATGTCTCTTGACCTTAAACAGTTCTTGGTTTTAAATTCTTTCAAATATCACTTTGCTTCTAGCCCCAGGACGGGGCGATTGAATTACCCACAAAGTCTTGGGGCCGAGGTTTCACATAACGTTTCGTATATTCACGACGTCCATTCCCCTTAGATAGCTCTTATCTTAGGGGAATGGATGTGTCCGCAGCTTATGCTTCTTGAAATTTCTTCTGCGGACCGAGATCCGAATGGATCGATGTGTGAATATGGTGTTATCAGATGTCAAATGGCCCCTCTGATTTACTTTCAAGTATTATTTCAATTATTCGTTTAGTTATTGTATAGATAGGTGTCGAATCATAATTACTTAATACTATTATCGTAAGATCATCATCTACAATTCGACTATACTCACCACTGAATCCATTTACCCCGCCGGCATGGTGGATTCTTGTTTTACATTGATCATTGTTAGAATAATGTTCATCCGAGATAAACCAGCCACATCCATAATCATTCTTATATGGAGTAAATAATAATCTCGTAAATTCTTCTGAAAATATGTACTTATTCTCAGCTATTGCCCTATCCCACAAATAAAGATCCTCGACAGTAGAGTACAAGTTTCCAGCTCCATTAGCTGTTGATAGATCAATGAATTCGGAATTTGTTAATTCGCCCCAAAAACTATAACCAGATGCTCTATCTTTAAGTACTTTTCTAAAATCATCACAACCGGTCGACTTCATTGAAAGTGGTTCAAATATATATACCTTTAGATAATCCTCATAATTCATTCCTGTAATTGATTCAATTATAAACGTCAATAAAATGTATCCTGCATTACTATATAAAAACTGTTCTCCAGGAGCAGATATTAATGGGAGATCTTTAAACCGTCCTACCAACTTTTTAGTAGATGTAAATAATCTCATTGAATGAAAATAGCTCAGATTTTGGATTCCTGATGTATGAGTTAATAAATGATGAATTGAGATTGATTGTCCGTTTGGATAATTAGGCAAATATACATCAATCCCACAATGAATACTAAGGTTTCTCACTTTACACAGATGGAGTATTGCGACTGCCGTGTATGGTGCTACAAGATGTCAAGACAGTTATTTTAATATAGTTAAGGTGTGAAATGATTCACAAGTTTTTATTAAGGCTTCGGTATAGGAGGTCCTATCCCTTATCTGAGATGGAATAACAGTTAATCATTCCCTGCATGATGTTGTCCACAGGTGGAGGACAAAGCTCAAGCGAAGGCGCGGGAGGAAAGGTTCTTCCTCCGTTACTCAGATGTGAATTTAAGCACGACTTCACGGTTATACACAACAGCTGGCGTGTGCTTCTGCAAGGACTGGTGCGGCAGATAGTGGTTATGAAGATGAATATAACTACGGATGCCGTTTCGAGCCTCACGTGGACTGTTGTAGTCATTCAGATAGATCTCATTGTACTTCAGACTGCGCCAAAACCGTTCGATGGCAATATTATCGGTTGCGCGACCTTTGCCATCCATACTAATGCGAACGTAGTTCTCTTTCAGCAAATCAATGTATTGTGGACTTGTGAAATGGCTCCCTTGATCACTGTTCACAATGCCCGGCTTGCGCCTTGCCAGTGCCCGTTTCATCGTCTCGAGTACAAAACCAATTTCTAGGCTCTGATCAAGCTGCCAGTCTACGATATAACGGGAATACCAGTCTATAATGGCGTATAAGTACATCCATCCCTGCTTCAGCCGAACATAGGTGATGTCCACACTCCAGACCTGATCCGGCTCTGTAATCGCCAATTTACGTAACAGATAGGGATAGATTCGATGTTGAAGATCACGTTTGCTCAGGTTCGGACCTGGGTAGATCGCCATGATTCCCATTTCGCGCATATAGCGCCTTACCGTATTTTCGTGAATCGCGTCGTTCTCCCGATTCATAATCGAAGCGATCGTTCGATAGCCCATGAACGGGTGCTTTGTGTAAAGCTCATCAATTCGGTGCTTGAGGCGAATTTCCTCCGGAGATGGAGGCACCGGCTTGTAATACAGGCTGGAGCGGTTCAGGCTTAAGAGATCCGCTTGTACGAAGATAGAGTGCTCTGGGCAGTCCCATTCCAATAAATCTACACGCTCATCACGGGATAGATTAGAGGCCAGATTTTTTTTTGAGCCACGACAATTGGGTCGTTAATCTGCCAACCTCGCCGTAGAGTTCTTCGATTTGCTGCTCGTATTCCTGTTTCATTTTCGTGATGCCTTTACGATCATCGACAAACAATTGAGAAAGGTTTTGAACGGCTTCCGATTTCCACCGGTTGAGGACATTCGTATGAATTCCCTCCTCCGTTGCGATCTGTGACAACGTCTTTTCTTCCTTTAGAATTTCCAGTACAATACGTGCCTTCTCTTCTGGGCTGAACTTTCTTCTGCTGGTCGTCATACAACTAAGAAACTCCTTTTTTGCTGTCTAGATTATATGTAGCATTATAGTGAATTGTTTTGTGATTGAACCAATTCTAAATTTTGTTTTAGAGTGGTTTGGGACATTATGTTCAAGATTTGAGATACCATAACTTTTGTTCAGAAGTACGTTATCCTTTTGTGCAACAAGAACCGAACCACTAAAATAACCCGAGAAATAAGATTCCCATGTAAAATATGAATTCATATACTGATCAATTTCTTGTGTTATCGTTTTTATTCTTATCATCCTTTCATTTGATTTCTGATAACGTTTGTGTATTCACGACGCTCGACGAAGTCGAGTGTGTCCACAGCAACCACTTCTTCGAAGCCACTTCTGGGACCGAGGGCGTAGCCCGATGCGTGAATATGGTGTTATATGCTGTCGGGGCCTTCTTGAACTACTTTCAAATGTCTTTATTAGTAAAACATTATTTCTGTCCCTTCATATTTTTAATTCTTTCCATCTGTTCAATCATTTCATTTCCTTCAATTTTTTAATTACTCTGATTACTTTAATTCTTTATATCCCTTACAATCTCTGAGTTTCTTCGATTCCTTAATTCAATTACGTCATTTAATTATTATGATCCTTTTGATATCTTTGAATCTTTTGGTTTCTAGGCTTCCAACGTTACGTTGTAACACGACAACTACAACTTTTCAGTTCTCCAACAAACTATGAATTGAAATTCAAAATTGCTCTTGATCTGCCCCGATTGCATATAACGTTTGTGTATTCACGACGCTCGACGAAGTCGAGTGTGTCCACAGCAACCTCTTCTTCGAAGCCACTTCTGGGACCGAGGGCGTAGCCCGATGCGTGAATATGGTGTTATATGCTGTCGGGGCCTTCTTGAATTACTTTCAAATACCTTTGTTCTTCCAATATTTTTTTGTCCTTTGATATCCTACATCTTTGATTTCTTTCGATTCAATTAATCCCTACATTCCCTTCATATTTTTAATTCTTTCCATCTGTTCAATCATTTCATTTCCTTCATTTTTTTAATTACTCTGATTACTTTAATTCTTTATATCCCTTACAATCTCTGAGCTTCTTCGATTCCTTAATTCAATTACGTCATTTAATTATTATGATCCTTTTGATATCTTTGAATCTTTTGGTTTCTAGGATTCCAACGTTACGTTGTAACACGACAACTACAACTTTTCAGTTCTCCAACAAACCGGTTTAACCCCCGAATAATGGACAGTGCACCTCTTATTCGATTGATTGCATAGAATTGCTTAGGGTTGCTTCGATTTTCGTTATTCATCGACTCACACTTTGATTTCCTTAGGCTTTGCAATGCCAAGCTTAATTGCATCCATATATTCGTAGGGTGACATATCGTAGATGCTGCCATGAATGCGATCATGGTTGTAGTTGTGGATAAAGCCGGTCACGACTTCATAGGCATGTTGATAGCTTTCAAATTCGTATCGCTGATAGCATTCGGATTCTAGAATGGCATGGAAAGATTCGATATGCGCATTTTTATTCGGAGTCTTCGGTGGTATGCGCTCGTGAATAATCTTGAATTGTTCGCAGGCCTCCGCAAATCGATGGCTTATGAACTGTGGTCCATTGTCTGATCGTATGACTGGCCCACTCGCCTTGCCAAAGAGTTGGCGCTTCATGAGCGCCTCTTGCGTGATCTGGACAAGGTCTTTGGCTTCGCAGGACAAACCGAGGTGATACGTAACGATGGCTCGGTCGAACACATCGATGATGCTCATGAGAAAGAAGAAACGCTGTTCACCTGAAATCCAACCATACTTAATATCCGTCTCCCACAACTGATTGGAACCGGTAATCGTTCTATTGTTCGCCAGCCTCTTAGGGTACTTGACTTTCAGCGCTCGCTGAGGCCGCAGCACATTCATCTTCTTGCACAGTCGGTAGACTTTCTTCTTGTTGATGACAAGTCCGTGCTGGCGTTTTAACAGCTTTGTCAGCTTACGGTAGCCATAAACGGACGTATACTCATCGGCTAATAACTCCATGATCCATTCACAGATTTGCTCGTCACTGATTCGTTTGTTGTCTTGCGTATATGAGTATCCAGGTGCGGGGCGACCGCTCCTATGGTATTGTTCAGGTTGCTGATTTGTTCGAACCACATGTGTATAGTAAGTGGATCGCTCTACTCCCACAAAGCGCAGCACAAGGCTGATCGAATGCCCCTGGCAGATATATTTCTGCGCAATCGCTATTTTATCCGCAAGTGCGGGTTCGTTTTTTTTAACAGGTCACGGAGGATCTCCCTCTCTAGCGCCTGCTCTGCATAAAGCTTCTTGAGTTTCTCATGTTCCTTCTCTAGGGCAGCGAAGTCGGCTGCTGAGGGAATGAACGTTGGCTGCTTCAAAGCTGTATCGTCTAGTTGATCAAGATCTTTACGCTCAAGCTGTCTCGCCCAGCGTAGTACCATCTTCGGATCGATTTCATGCTGCCGTGCAGCAGCGGTCATATTACCAATTTCTTTCCCTTTTGCTACAACCATCTTCTTGAAATTCAGATCAAACCTTCTTCTCTCCATTGCTTTCCCCTCCGACTGATTTCATTGTATCGGAATAAGGGGTTTACTGTCCAAGTTCATTTGGGGGCTAAATAGAAACTATGAATTGAAATTCAAAATTGCTCTTGATCTGCCCCGATTGCATATAACGTTTGTGTATTCACGACGCTCGACGAAGTCGAGTGTGTCCACAGCAACTTCTTCTTCGAAGCCACTTCTGGGACCGAGGGCGTAGCCCGATGCGTGAATATGGTGTTATGAGATGTCGGTCCTTCTTTGAACTACTTCCAAAAACTTCTTTAATTCTTATTGGCTTCTTTTGTCCTTCAAAATCTCTCAATGTTTTTAAATCTCTTTTTATCTTTAATTATCTCAAATTGTCTTTAAATATCTCCAAATTTCTTTTAATATCAGTTGATTCAATTTAATTCCTTTATATCTTTCCATGTTTTGATACGCCCTTAATTGCTTTAGTATTTCTGATTAAATTGTAAATTCATGTTTAGATTCCGTCCATTAATTCTTAAATAATCAATCGTTCTTAAGACACGCACACTTAACCTGGATACGATCAAAGTAACTTGCACCAGTCAAATAACAAGATCCATACCAGTAACCAATTTTTTGTTCTTTTCTTTTAAATGTTCTTTCGATTTCTCAATAAGTGACTATAACCATTCATTAATTCAAATATTCAGTCATTTGTTTTGCTGTTTAATGCCCTTGGCCGATTTCTCATAACGTTTCGTATATTCACGACGCCCGACGGAGTCGGGTGTGTCCTCAGCAACCACTTCTCCGAAGCTGCTTCTGGGACCGAGGGCGTAGCCCGACGCGTGAATATGGTGTTATGCGATGCCTCCAACTTCTTCGATTAAACTGAAATGCTCTTGAACTTAACAACTATTCTCTTGACTTTGATCTTAAACCAAAATGTCCTTGATCTTGATCTTAAACTAAAACGCTCTTGACCTAGATCTAAAACCAATACGCCTTTGACCTTGATCTAAAAACAATATGCCCTTGATCTTGATCTAAAACCAACATGCCTTTGACCTTGATCTAAAACCAATTTGTTCTTGACTTTGATCTAAAACCAAAATGTCCTTGACCTTGATCTTAAACCAAAGCGCTCTTGACTTTGATCTTAAACCAATAATCGCTTTACCTTAAAGATTCATTATAATAAGCATTTGATCTTGGAGGTTTCGCATAACGTTTCGTATATTCACGACGCCCGGCGAATGCCGGGTGTGTCTACAGCAACCACTTCTTCGTAGCCGCTTCTGGGACCGAGGGCGTAGCCCGATGCGTGAATATGGTGTTATCCGATGCTGCTTGCTTCCTGAAATACATTCAAAAATTCACTTAGATCTTAATTTCCCTTGAACTGCCGGGCATACTTCGGATCCGAATACGCTTCGATAATTCTCTTGAACTGCCGGGCTCGCTTCGGATCCGAATACACTTCGATAATTCTCTTGAACTGCCGGGCTCGCTTCGGATCCGAATACGCTTCGATAATTTTCTTGAACTGCCGGGCTTGCTTCGGATCCGAATACGCTTCAATAAATTTGTTGAACTGCCGGGCTCGCTTCGGATCCGAATACGCTTCGTTAATTCTCTTGAACTGCCGGGCTCGCTTCGGATCCGAATACGCTTCAATAATTTTGTTGAACTGCCGGGCTCACTTCGGATCCGAATATGCTTCGATAATTCTCTTGAACTGCCGGGCATGCTTCGGATCCGAATACGCTTCGCTACATCTCATGAAGTGAATGGGGTGTAATATGTCCAACCAGTATCAATCACTTTAATTAATACTAATTATATTCTTTAAGCTCTAGCAGTTTCGGATAACGTTCTTGTATTCACGAACCTTCACTGCCTTAAGTGACCGAAGGGAACGGCCGCGACGCGGTTAGGCAGTGCAAGGTTGTCCGGCTGACTATGCTTCCCTGCTACTGAATAACCTTCTTCGATACCACATCTTCTACTTCGGCCCGGACCAAGGAGCGATAGCGACGCAGCGTGAATACGGTGTTAGGCGAAGTTTCCCTCGTCTCTGATTAACCCTTCAGCTTTTAATCTTATTTCTTTAAATTTATTTACGATATTATTTTCATCTTCTTTTATATTCATTAATCTTCTCTTCCCTATTCTTCTGTCAAAATATGAAATTGCCCTTATAATAGGATTTGTTGAACTCATTGCATCTTCTATGGATATATTTAAATATTCTTCAATCGCATTATAAAATTCGTATTGGTTATGAATTCCTTGTCGTTCCAATTCTTTATCTGATTCTTTATAAGCTTGATAATAACCCTTTTGTTGCTCTGGATCTTTCCAGTCTAGGGAATTGCTTTCCAATCTAATTGCATTGGCAACAGTGTTATATAAGTAACTTCTCTTGACTGTACAAAAATCATGAATAATCTCATGATCAATAGTTATCCAAGCCCTACCAACTTGATCATGCGTCCCCCTATATCGTGTGCTGTTAAAAGTAATCCTGCTCTTGAGAGAGTCACATATTCTTGATTCTATTTGCTCTTTCAATTTACTCCATCGCATTTCTTTCACCTCGCACTTTAGGAAATTTCGCCTAACGTTTCGTATATTCACGACGCCCGGCGAATGCCGGGTGTGTCCACAGCAACTACTCCTCTGAAGCCGCTTCTGGGACCGAGGGCGAATGCCCGATGCCTGAATATGGTGTTATAAGATGTCCCCGCCTTCTTGAAATACTCTCACAGGTCCTTGATGCCCTTCATGCCACCATATTTTAAATAAATCAATTGTAAGTCTTCAATCGTCTTTACCAAATAACTTTGATCTGATTCGAAAGAAAAAGTTAATTCATTATCGACACTTGGAAATTCTTTGTAGTTACCATTAATATAAATTCTTCCACGTTGATCAATTTCAATTGTTACTTCAAAATCACTATCAAAAGCCTTCAAAAATGCTTTTCCTTTTAGTTGTTTGTACATCTCACTTATCTCTTTATTTAGTTGAAACAATTCACCGGTTGTTAACCAAATTGATCCTTGAACAGTGTAATTGCCACTTCGAATTTGAATAGTTCCTTCAAAATCATATCCGCCTGAATAACTTGTAGAGTTTGGGAATCCGGAAACTTCTTCAAAACTAATTATAATCTTTTGATTCTCTTCTCCGAGAATGCGAACATTCATTTAGGTCACCATACTTTTAATAATTTATTGTTCTGCGGGGATTTCTTATAACGTTTCGTATATTCACGACGACCGGCGAATGCCGGTTGTGTCCACAGCAACCACTTCTTTGAAGCCGCTTCTGGGACCGAGGGCGAAGCCCGATGCGTGAATATGGTGTTATGTGATGCTCCCTGCTTCATTGGGCTACTTACAATTATCATTGATTCTCTTTTGTATTAATAAATATCTTTCTGAACCTAATAATAACTCACTATAAAAGAACATGTATTGCATGTGATAGCTCATATTAAAATTGCTCTTGTGATATTTCATTAAATGGTCTACATATTCTTTATAAAAAATCTTTATCCGCTTTTCTGTCTTTACTGTGTTCAGATAGTTCGATAATTCAGTTAGTTTTAGTTTTGTATATTCCAGTACATCCCGAATTTCTTCCTCTGTTAATTTCTCATATGCTTCTGACCTGGAATTCCAATGGTTGTCGAACACTTCTCGGTTTTCATTTAAGATTAAGTATATTGGTTTAACTATCTCTCTTTCTTTCTTCAACCTTTGTATCTTGAATGTCTTTTTTAATTTCTTAATAATGAGACATCCCACCTCATTTAAAAATCTTAATATGCTCTAAGGGAGTTTCACATAACGTTTCGTATATTCACGACGCCCGGCGAATGCCGGGTGTGTCCACAGCAACTACTTCTCCGAAGCCGCTTCTGGGACCGAGGGCGAATGCCCGATGCGTGAATATGGTGTTATGTGATGCTCCCTGCTTCATTGGAATACTTTCAATTATCATTTATTCTCTTATGTATTAGTAAATATCTTTCCGATCCTAATAATAATTCACTATAAAAGAACATGTATTGCATGTGATAACTCATATTAAAATTGTTCTTGTGATATTTCATTAAATGGTCTACATGTTCTTGATAAAAATTCTTTGTCCGCTTTTCTGTCTTTATCGTTTTCAGATAGTTTGATAATTCAGTTAGTTTTTGCTTTGTATGTTCCAGTACTTCCCGAATTTCTTCCTCTGTTAATTTCTCATTAGCTTCTGACCTGGAATTCCAATGGTTGTCAAACACTTCTCTGTTTTCATTTAAGATTAGGTATATTGGTTTGACAAAATCTCTTTCTTTCTTCAACCTTTGCATTTCAAATGTCTTTTTTAGTTTCTTAATAATGAGTCATCCCACCTCATTTAAAAATCTTTATATGCTCTTAGGGAGTTTCACATAACGTTTCGTATATTCACGACGCCCGGCGACAGCCGGGTGTGTCCCAGCAACTTGGGACCGAGGGCGTAGCCCGATGCGTGAATATGGTGTTATGCGATGCCTCCTACTTCTTCGATTAAACTGAAATGCTCTTGAACTTAACAACTATTCTCTTGACTTTGACCTAGATCTAAAACCAATACGCCTTTGACCTTGATCTAAAAACAATTTGCCCTTGATCTTGATCTAAAACCAACATGCCTTTGACCTTGATCTAAAACCAATATGCTCTTGACCTAGATCGGAAACCAACATGCCTTTGACCTTGATCTAAAATCAATATGCTCTTGACTTTGATCTAAAACCAACATGCACTTGACCTTGATTTATAACCAAAGCGCTCTTGACTTTGATCTTAAACCAATAATCGCTTTACCTTAAAGATTCATTATATTATGTATTTGATCTTGGAGGTTTCGCATAACGTTTGTGTATTCACGACGCTCGACGAAGTCGAGTGTGTCCACAGCAACTACTTCTTCGAAGTCGCTTCTGGGACCGAGGGCGTAGCCCGATGCGTGAATATGGTGTTAGCTGATGCCCCTGGCTTCTTCGACTACTCTACAAATTGTTTATATCGCTTTTCAATTCTTTTCAATGTCTCTTAATGTCTTTTACATCTTTTAATTTGTTTCAAATTGCTCTTCAATTTCTTTCAAATTCCTTTGATGTCCCTTACATCTTTCAATTTCTTTCAAATTCTTTTATTCACTTGTGATCCATCCGTTTTGAAATTCTTGATCTTATACATAAATTCAATTTGCCTGTTCATTTCATCTTGCGTCATTTAAAATACACAATATTTTCCGCTGGGCATCAGACCAGCGTTAACTCGTACTAGGCTGATTGAAGATACGTACTGCTTCATTCGCTGCAGCTTGCCTCTAGTATAAGTAATCAATCTTTTAATTGACTTACATTATCTATATTGCCTTTAGGGGTTTCAGCTAACGTTCTTGTATTCACGAACCTTCACTGCCTTAAACGACCGTAGGGAGTGACCGCGACGCGGTTAGGCAGTGCAAGGTTGTCCGGCTGAATTAGCTTCCCTGCTACTGAATTTACTTCTTCGAAACTACTTCTTCCTGCTTCGGTCCGGACCAAGGAGCGATAGCGACGCAGCGTGAATACGGTGTTATAAGATGTCCCCGCCTTCTTTGAGCTACTCATACAATCTTTATCTCATAAAATTTTTTCAAGTTGTTTATATCAATGTTGTACTTTGTTAGTGTATTTTTCGTAATTTGATTCCATTTATCATTGTATATATAAAACATTTCTCCGAAATTCATTCCTAGAGGTAATACATCTTCAAATTTTATTTCTTCGATTTCAAAACCAGGTAATTTACTCAGCTCTTCGACTTCTGCATTAAATACCATTCCAAAGCTTCCACGCCATTGATAAATCCCGAATGGTATTAATTCAAATCTCACAGCTCCAGTTTCTTCATATAATTCACGGCTTGCTGCTTGTAAGATAGATTCTCCTATTTCTCTTTTACCCCCTGGAATCTCCCAACCTCCACGATTTTTATTGTGTATGATAATGAATTGGTTTTTGAACTTAGCAAGTAAAACTGCAAAGTTTACTAATTCATGGTCTATCTCATTTAATTCATACCAATCATTCATGTTTTATTCCTTTCTGTTTTTAATGTTTTGCGGGGATTTCTTATAACGTTTCGTATATTCACGACGCCCGACGAAGTCGGGTGTGTCCACAGCAACCACTTCTTCGAAACCACTTCTGGGACCGAGGGCGTAGCCCGATGCGTGAATATGGTGTTATACGCTGTTGCTTCTTCTTCGAATTACCTAATCGTTCTTGTTGCATTATCAAATTTATGTATTCCAAAGTCCTTTATTGTAGATTTCAATAGTTCATTTCTTAAAATGTTTAGTTCAGGTGTGAAACGCACTTCAATATTCATTTCCGTTAGTCTTTCAATTCCATTATTAATCGGTGTCATACATTTAGGTTTAACTTCTTCGTAAGAAATATAGTAGCCCGCTGTTTCATCGAATATTGAAAATGAGTCATTAGGCAATTCATATCTAAAAAGTGTTGTATTCATTATTGATTTGTACCAGTTAGTTTCTACGGTTATGACAATATCAGCCTTCGTCGTACCAAAGAATCGAAATAAATCTTGTTCATTTATATTGTCATGTTTGGTATACACGATTCGTGGGCAGCTTCGCGGGAAGAAAAAAGTAAATTGATGTTCTTCATCAATAGCCCAAACAACTGGTGGCATATTTCTTCTATTATCTTTAACTCTCGGCTTGAAGATTGATATATCATTTTCTTCGCTAAAATGATATAGCTTCATTGAACTCCCCCATTCATATTGATCTTAGCAATTGCGTATAACGTTTGTGTATTCACGACGCTCGACGAAGTCGAGTGTGTCCACAGCAACCTCTTCTTCGAAGCCACTTCTGGGACCGAGGGCGTAGCCCGATGCGTGAATATGGTGTTATATGCTGTCGGGGCCTTCTTGAATTACTTTCAAATACCTTTGTTCTTCCAATATTTTTTTGTCCTTTGATATCCTACATCTTTGATTTCTTTCGATCAATTAATCCCTACATTCCCTTCAATTATTTAATCATTCTGATTACTTATATTCTTTCTATCTCTTACATTCTTTCAAATTCTTCGGTTCCTTTTATTCATTTTCATCATTTCATTTTTATGATCCTTTTGAGATCTTTGATTCTTTTTGTCTCTGTGTTTCAATCGTTTCGTTGTATCACGACAACAACATCTTCTAAATTCTCAAACAAACTTTGAATTGAGCTTTATATTAGCTCTTGATCTGCCCCGATTGCATATAACGTTTCGTATATTCACGACGCTCGACGAAGTCGAGTGTGGCCGGCTGCTATTGCTCCCCTGCTAATTACATCTGTCCGGACCGAGGGCGTAGCCCGATGCGTGAATATGGTGTTAGATGAAGTTACCGACTTCCTTGGTCGTTCCCGCGTTCAGTTCTAATTCTTTGAGTAGCATTTCTAATAATGATGGAATTACTCTGTTCACTATCTTTCAGATATTCAAAAAGTTTTTGGGAATTTATCATGTGTAATACTTCTAATGCAGCAATTCTCTGATATTCATAACCTGTTGAATATGCTTCAAGTGCCAGCTCTTCTGCATATTTAGATTTCATGGATCCTAGAGCTAATAAAGCTCTTCTTCTGACATATTCGTTAGAGTCTTGCCAATATGATCTGACTAGTTCTTCAATTTCTTGATTAGTGTCAGATAGTTTACTTACATAATACACAAGCTGCCATCGAGTATCGTGATCAGGATAATGTAGTCCACGATTTGCTAGATGTACAAGAAAATTAGGGTGTTCTATCAATAACTCCACTAGATATTCTCGTTCATTATCTCGCCCAATAAGATATAAAAACGCATCTATTATTTCTTGACTACAATGTTCATAATTATTGGTTTGAAGGAAAATATCAAACGCATTTATTAATTCCATCCAATGAGGATAGTCCGTTTCCCAATCATTAATATGATCCACTGTTCTCGACCATGAAACAAATTCATTATAATAATTCATTATTTTAAAATCGTTTTTCATCTTTGATAACCTCATTTAATGATTTCGGTAATTTCATCTAACGTTTTTGTATTCACGAACCCGAAAGGCTTAAGCAGCGGATCTGGTCGAGCGAAGCGACCAGATTGCCGGGTGGCTCCGCCACTTAGCCTTGCAGGGTTGTCCGGCTGACTATGCTTCCCTGTTAATGAATCCACTTCTTCGAAACCACTTCTTCCTACTTCGGCCGGACCAAGGAGCGACAGCGACGCAGCGTGAATACGGTGTTAAGTGATGTTCCCGCCTCCACTGCGATACTTTCAAATACTCTTGATTATTAATTCGGGTTTGTTCTTCAAATACTCACTTAATATTCAATTCGATTTTGATCTTCCAATATGATCTTAAACAGATGAACTTGATCTTCAATATGCTTTCGATTTTCAATATGCTCGTAAATATATGCTCTAATATCCAATACGCATTTAGTCTTCAATTATGATCTTAAACAAGTGACCTTCATCTTCAATATGCCTTTAAACATCTATACATCTTTTACCATATGCCCTTGAACTTTATCACGCTTTTGATTTTCAATTATACTTTTGAATTTCAAATTCGATAATGATGAGTAAATAGGACGATGATAAAAATAAGCTCTGGAACTTAAATGCACTTGCGGGAATTTCACTTAACGTTTCGTATATTCACGACGCCCGACGAAGTCGGGTGTGTCCACAGCAACTACTTCTTCGAAGCCGCTTCTGGGACCGAGGGCGACAGCCCGATGCGTGAATATGGTGTTATATGAAGTCTGAGCCTGCCCGAGTCACTTACAAAATTATTTTTCTCTTTTTTAAATATATATTTTGTGTTGATATATCTTTTAAATAGTTATCATCACTTATCGGAATTAGTAAAATACATCCCATTTCCTTTAACATGTTTATGTACTCTAGATTTACTCTTGCTAATATATATTTTAAGTAATGAGGTTCTAACCATGGGAAGCAAAATAGTTTCTTTTTATAAGCTACTCCAATTGCCATTGATGCACGCCAAACTTCACCACTCTGGAACTCTAATGGTCTATAAATTCTTCCATTACGTTCATTCCTTTCGTTAAGACCAGATAAATCAAATATTTCAGATATTTCTTCGATTGTCATGGTATTGTTTGTCAACAATATTCCTAGTCTTATTTGCTCTGCAACTGTTTTTAAGTTCAAAATTTTCCTCTTCAATCTTCCTGGATAGTTTTTCAATTTTCTATATGGGCTTTCTATTACCCCTTCGCCAACATAACATGAAATGTTTCTTAATGTTTGATTTCCAATCACTTGCCCATTCAATAATATTGCACTTGATTCCGTAAGATCATTAATCCTTCCAGCTAATAAAAAGGAAACTAACCAGCCTCCAGATCCCAATTCACCAACAAGTCCATTAATGCTACCAGCTGTTAGAGTAGCAGAGAAATCAGTAATTGTATCCAGAATTCTATAATTATGAAACAATGAAACATGATGAACATAATTCAAATTATTGATTTGAAGTTCTTTCATAAGCATCATGCCTCAACTCTCATTTTCATTTAGATTTGCTCAGATTTCATATAACGTTTGTGTATTCACGAACCTTCACTGCCTTAAGTGACCGAAGGGAACGGCCGCGACGCGGTTAGGCAGTGCAAGGTTGTCCGGCTGAATTGGCTTCCCTGCTACTGAATCAACTTCTTCGAAACCACTTCTTCTTGCTTCGGCCGGACCAAGGAGCGATAGCGACGCAGCGTGAATACGGTGTTATGAGATGTCGGCTCTTCTTCGAGTTACTCCCAAATACTCCCTTCATTCAATTTAAATTTGTTCTAATTGTCCTTAAACATCTCTTAATATCTCTTAATATCTCTTAATATCTCTTGCCATCTTTAATTATCTCTTAACATCTCTCAATGTTTTTATAGCTTCTGATACGACTTTGATATTGAATGATCTTACATGTTTGATATATGTACTTAACTGATTTAACGTTTTCTATTCAATTGTAAATTTGTGGAGAGAATCTGTCCATAATTTGTTGAATAGGTCATTCGTGGTCTGCTTATTCATAATCCGTATACATTATCTAGATGCGTTGGAAGTGACTTGAGTTGCAGACTAATCAAAACACGTAAGAGTAACCAATTTTCTTTTCATATGTTTTAAAATGTTTTTTATCAAAAATGGCAATCACAAAGCCAATAATTCTAAAATTCAGTTAATTCTCTTGCTTTAAATGCTCTTAGCCGATTTCTCATAACACCCTATTTACGCCTGTCGTTTAGGTCAAAGGGGTTGGTGGGTTTCGGTTTGGCGTAAAAGTAATAAGTGGTGGTGGGATTGCTGTATTCGATCCTATTCCACTCCCTAGTCGAGTGGGCTTTTGATGCGGCTGATGTCCTTGATGCTCACGTGGGTGTAACGCTCCGTCGTTTTACTGCTCCTATGGCCCAGCAGCTCCTGAATGTAACGGATGTCGATTCCGCTTTCCAGTAGATGTGTCGCGAACGAGTGGCGCAAGCTATGGATACTCGCTTTTTTGTTTATACCCGAAGCGGTCAGTGCCTGCTCGAATATTTTCTGGGCCGTTCTCTCCGTTAGATGTTTCCCAACATATTGCCCTTGGAACAACCATTCCTTCCCGCCATATTCAGTGGATTCGCTCGCATATCGCTGTAACATCAAGTACGCCTGCTCCGAAAGCAGCGTTTGTCTATCCTTTCTTCCTTTACCCTGCCTAACAATCAATGTTCTACGTTCCGCATCCAAATCCTCATAACGCAGCCTAACAACCTCGCTCACCCGAAGGCCTGATGAATAGGTTAACATAAGTAATGTTTTATGTTTGAGGTTGTTAATCGATTCGAGCACTTTCTTAATCTCGTTAAGCGATAATACATGCGGGAGTTTGGATTCTTTTTTCGGCCTGACAAATGAAGATTCATCTCGTATGAGCTGGACCCGCTCGCGGTAAAATTTGATCGCACTGATTGCCTGATTGACATACGCATGTGAGTAGCCACTATCGATCAAATATAAAGAATAATGATGAAGATCTTTTCCTGTTTCGGAGGAGGAACGCTGCTGCAGAACATAAGCGGTATATCGTTCTAGATGACTCAAGTAAACTCGAATCGTCTTCGGGCTATAACCTCGCAGCTTCAGCGCTTCCAGCATTTTCTTCCGGTCAGACTCATCTGCGATTCTTTTTTTCCTTTGTACCGGTTCACCTCCGCTGCCGGACTGCAACAAGTAACACTCCGCTTTTAATTCTTGTCCTGCTTGAATTCGTTCGATCCCAACCCCAGTTACAATCTGTTCGACATGATGTAATGTGTAAGGAACGGTCCAAGCCCGTTCTTCCGGTTTCCAGCGACTTCCTTTAAGCGATTTGAGGAGCTTTACATAAGCTGGATCAAAAGGTTCAAACCTAATCTTGAGGTTATAATCATCAACTTTTTCGATACGCATCGTCATGAAATCATCCTCCATTATATCACTTATTCTAAATACTGGAAACAAAAAAGAGGAACCAAGTCCGTCGACTTGAGCTCCTCTGGTTCTTCCAGACTAGAATTCTCACAACAATATGCTAACATACGTTCGTAGAAATGACAACTTTGACAACAAGTTCTTTCCGCATAAAGATTTCTTTGATATTTTTTTGATATACTACAGGTAGTTATGTATCTCTTTACAAAAGGAGTGTTCATCCACCTATGTCTATTAAGTTTGTGCCATATGTCGTAATGGAAGGCGGTCGTACTCTAGAAGCTGTGGCGTTTTATCGTGAGATATTTCAAGCAGAAATCGTGATGCTGCAGAAGGCGAGTGACATACCTGGCTTTACTTCTGAACAATTAAAGGATTATGTTCTTCATGCTCATCTTCAACTTCCCGATGGTGCAGAGTTATATCTTTGTGATTCATTCCCGCAGACTCCTTATAAGCAGGGCAATAATGTAACGATCTGTATCAACACCGAGGATACAGAAATTACACGGGGATTGTTCAACACTTTACTGGATGGAGGTACAGTCAGACATCCATTGGAAGAGACGTTTTTTAGTCCGGCATTCGGCACGGTTGTGGATAAATTCGGCGTTACCTTTACGATTTCAACAATTTCAACTAAGAATTGATCATCTAGTACGTGTATATGCGCATACATCGAGAAAAACCTGTCTCTTCCATTTCGGAATAGACAGGTTTTTTTGGGGGTACCGTTTAGAATACTTTTGTTGTCCAGGACTCGCAGTTCCACGTTTCTGTTACGACATCGCGGTAGAACTCCGGTTCATGAGAGATCAGCAGGACGCTGCCCTTGTAAGCTTTAAGCGCACGTTTAAGCTCTTCTTTGGCGTCGACATCCAAGTGGTTGGTAGGCTCGTCAAGTACAAGCAGATTGGATTCACGATTGATAAGTTTGCATAGACGAACCTTTGCTTTCTCGCCACCGCTTAATACCGTAATCTTGCTTTCAATATGTTTGGTTGTCAGACCACACTTGGCGAGTGCGGCACGAACCTCGAATTGTGTGAAGGAAGGGAACTCCTTCCAGATCTCTTCGATACAGGTGTTGTAGTTGGCATCCTTCGCCTCTTGTACGAAGTAACCAATTTCCAAATTTTCTCCAAGCTGCACATGACCAGACACTGCAGGAATTTCACCGAGAATGCTGCGGAGCAAGGTCGTTTTGCCGATACCGTTAGCGCCAACAAGCGCGATCTTCTGTCCCCGTTCCATACGCAGGTCAAGCGGTCTGGAAAGCGGCTCGGAGTAGCCGATAACAAGGTCTTTCGTTTCAAAGATAACGCGGCCAGCCGTCCGTCCATCTTTGAAGTTGAACTGCGGCTTCGGTTTCTCTTTGGCCAGCTCAATAACGTCCATCTTATCTAGCTTTTTCTGGCGAGACATCGCCATGTTGCGCGTCGCTACACTTGCTTTGTTACGCGCGACAAAGTCCTTCAAGTCCGCAATTTCCTGCTGCTGACGTTTGTAAGCAGACTCCAGCTGCGACTTCCTCATCTCATGAACTTCTTGGAAGTGATTGTAGTCGCCGACATAACGGTTCAGCTCCTGATTCTCCATATGGTAGATCAGGTTAATGACACTGTTGAGGAAAGGAATATCGTGTGAAATGAGAATAAATGCATTTTCGTATTCCTGGAGGTAACGTTTCAACCACTCGATATGAACCTCGTCCAAGTAGTTCGTAGGCTCATCGAGGAGCAAGATGTCAGGTTTCTCAAGCAGCAACTTTGCTAGTAAAACCTTTGTACGTTGACCACCGCTGAGATCGTTGACGTCTTTATCAAGTCCGATATCCGTTAGCC
The DNA here is from genome assembly GCF_054483835.1 of Paenibacillus sp. strain BS8-2. NCBI lineage: Bacteria > Bacillati > Bacillota > Bacilli > Caryophanales > Paenibacillaceae > Paenibacillus > Paenibacillus sp. strain BS8-2. Next base: position 4,516,072 of record NZ_CM137010.1, on the reverse strand, counting down.
CCAAGCCGCGCGCTGTCTCCTCGACCTTTGCGTCAATCATGTAGAAATCTTGGTTGGTCAACATGTCCTGAATCGTGCCAACATCCTCAAGCAACTTCTCAAGCTCGTCTGGCGTAACATCGCCCATACGGCCGTACATGTCATTCATTTCGTTTTCCATATCAAACAAATATTGAAACGCGCTCTTAAGCACGTCGCGAATCGTCATTCCCTTAGTTAAAACTGCATGTTGATCTAGGTAACCAACACGCATCCGTTTGGACCATTCGACTTTGCCGTCATCCGGCTGGAGCTTGCCCGTAATGATGTTCATGAAAGTGGACTTGCCTTCGCCATTGGCGCCGATTAAACCAATATGTTCGCCCTTTAGCAATCGGAACGAAACGTCGTTGAAGATCGCACGATCGCCGAAGCCGTGGCTGAGTCGTTCTACGTTTAATATGCTCATCTATGACACCTTTTCTGTAAGAAATTCATACATGCTATATTATAATCGTTATCGCCCCTACAACTCAACCACTTCATGACGTTTCCCGCCAATATATCGACAATTTCCGCTTTTCCCCTTCAGTCATGCTGCTCGGACTCCTATCCCTTCAGAAACTCCAGCAGCTTCATATTCAATTCCTCCGACTGACAGATCGGTGCGCCATGACCGCTGTTGGCCATCGGTATTAAGGTAGAACCAGCAATTCTCTGATGCACAAGCTGTGCGTTCTTAAACGGGACAAGCTCATCATGTATCCCATGGAAAATAGCGGTTGGCACCTTGATCACGCTCAAATCGCGATTAACATTATCTTTTGCTGACTCTGTCAGCAGCTGAATACTCGCGTAAGAAGCGGATTGTAAGCCCATGTTGACGAACCATTGCTGCATGGCTGGACCTAAATTACGGTTAAAGAACATGAGCGATACATCATTAAAGAATTTGGGGCGATTACTTAATAGCGGCTTAAGCAACGCATCAAATGCCGCTTGGGGCAGAGCGTCTGGCGCATCCGGTCCTTGAACAAGCGCAGGGGCAACCGCGTCTATCAGCGCCAGTCGGTTAAACCCGCTTCCTTGGTGGCGTGCCATATATCGGATGGAGACTGCGCCTCCCATCGAAAATCCGACGAGTGTAGCTTCGCGAATTGCCAATGCCTGCACGACTGCGGCAATATCATCGGCTAGTCGGTCGTAAGAATATCCTTGCCAAGGCTTATCCGATTGTCCGAAGCCTCGCATATCCATCCCGATACAACGATATCCGTGCATGGGCAGGATATTGTATTGATATTCGAACATGGCGTGACTGAGCGGCCAGCCATGCATAAAGAAGACTGTGCGGCTTCCTGCTCCGGGATCGATATCCTGGACATATACATGAACGTCCTTCTCGACTTCAACGTACATAAACAATCACCCCATATCCAATGTATCCAATTCGATACATGTATATGGGGTGAACAAACCTCAATATGTTAGACAGCTTCGGCTTTCGTTTCTTGCTCTGTCATATTGTTCGAAGTACGAAGTGGAATCTCCCGCAAGAACAACGAAAGGATCATAGCCAGCACAACTAATGAAGTGCCAGCAAGGAATACGACTGTCAAAGAATGACTGAGAGCGTCCCTTAGCGTGTCGATCATTTGTGTAATGAGCGGCTGAACGTCCGCAGGCAATGTCGACTGCAGCTCCTCAAGCTTAGGCTGATCGAGCAGCATCTCTGGATTCTGGAAAGCTGCCAATTCTTTTGCAAGCGCAGGATCTAGATCTTCGAAGTGGAAACTTGTATTGGAAGAAGCAGCTTCTTTCATATTACGTACAAGCGCAGATTGCATAATCGTTCCCATGATCGCGATGCCAATCGTACCGCCAAGGTTCCGGAACAATTGCGAAGAGGACGTAGCTACACCAAGCTCGGTTGGCTTTACGGCATTCTGAACACTAAGTGAGAATACCGGCATGCCCACGCCTAGTCCGACACCAAATACGATCATAGCGATAACCGCCAGCCATACGCTGTTCATAAAGGCCATAATCAACATCCCTGCGACCATAATCGGCATGCCAGCAACCGCAAAACGTTTGTATTTGCCAGTCTTCGTAATCTGGCGACCGATAATGGTACTCATAATAACCATCGCGATCGACATCGGCATCGTAACATATCCAGAATAGGTTGGCGAGATGCCTTCGACGCCTTGCACGAAGAATGGCAGATAAATGAGTGCGCCCATCATACCGGCGTTCATCAGGAAACCAATTACATTAGAGATTGTAACGATATCATTACGGAACAACGACAACGGCAATACCGGGCTCTTGGCCTTACGTTCCACAAGGATAAAGATGATCAAGGACACAAGAGATGCTCCGAACAGCCCAATAATTTGCCAGGAGCCCCAATCGTATTTGCTGCCTGCCCACGTAAAACCAAGCAACAAAGCAATGATTGTGATGCTGAGGAATAACGACCCCACATAATCGATGCTCTCCGATTGCTTACGATCAACTTTCGGGAACAAGAACAGAATCATGAAGAAAGCAACAACACCAAGCGGTAAGAAAATCCAGAACAACCACTTCCACTCCATGTTGTCGACTAACCAGCCGCCTAATGTTGGTCCGATCACGCTAGAGAAGCCGAACACAGCCATCATTACGCCGGTCCACTTGCCGCGTTCACGAGGCGAGAACAGATCTCCAACTGCTGTAAACACGGTGGCCATGATAATACCTGCGCCCACACCTTGTACACCGCGATAAATAATTAATTGAAAAATATCTTGAGAAAAACCTGTTAATAATGCGCCAATCATAAAGATAACGATACCTGATAAGATAAATGGTTTGCGACCATAAATATCGGACAGCTTACCAACCAATACGGTCGCAAGCGTTGATGTTAACATATAAATTGTGATGACCCAGCTATAATACTCCATGCCGCTTAGGACGGCAATAATGCGCGGCATCGCCGTGCTTACAATGGTCTGATTGATAGCCGAGAAAAACATGGCCGCGATAATGGCGAACATAATCGTCATCTTTCGTTTGTGTGATAAATGTTCCATACTGATTTCTCCCTCATTCTGTTTAAATAATCGACTGTCTTACGGGACAAACTTGTTCGTGCTCAGAACTGCTCAGAAGCAGATATCGTTTTCGTTACTTAATGTCTCCTACTGAAAGCTTTCTGAGTCTGGGCTAGCGGCTGCAACCAGTTTCTCCATTAAAATGGTCACCATTTCTACTTCTTCCGGAGTCAAGCTCTCCATATACTTCGCAACGATCTCCTTCCTGCATGCATGAGAATGAAGGATAACTTCCTCCCCCAAAGCCGTAAGCCGAACCATGATTGCTCTCCGATCCGACTCATCACTTTCACGAGTAACATAACCGGACTTCGCAAGCCGCTCGATCATGGCTGTTACCGCACTGGGCTTTACGTCAAGCTTGTCGGCAAGCTTCGTTAACCTGCAACTTCCACTCTTCTGGATGTAATGAAGCATGAACATTTGGGTGCTGGTTACTTGACCGTCCAATTGCTTCATCATTTCCGACGTAAAGTTACGATTGAGGATAACCAGCGATCGTTGAAATCTATCCACTAGTGTCTCCATCTGTTGCCTCCCGCAAATTGATTAAGAACTATATATTTCAACTATTGAAATATTAACTTCTAAAATACTTTTTGTCAACGCTCCTTTAACTCACAAAAAAGGACAGCTTTTCTAATGAAGACGAATAGCTGATCGGGCCATTGGATGATTCTCTTGCTTTGTCGATATCTATTACACTTGGACAGCCAAGTTACGACAAACATTTCGTGTATCGTCTGTTACGATAAAGCATGTCGCTTATCTATTACAGAGGAGAGTTGCAAATGAAGCTAATATCGAACCAACATTTCAAGAACGAAACGATCACCTTCGACGGATTTACATTCACGAACTGTACATTCTCAAATTGTGTCATTATAATAACCTCTCTTGATTTTCACTTTGAAGGCTGTTCTTTCTATGGCTCTAACCTGCATGTCAATCCAGACTTGCCTATATTTGATGTCTCTCACCGCTTATCTCAATCGGATTACGATTCGGATACCTGCTGCTACAGAGATGATTATAAATATCCCCAAACAAAAGTCGCTCTCCCTTCTGCTACTCATTAATTCGAAAAAAGTGAACAAAAAAACCTCCGCTTCTGTATCGATTTCTCGATTCAGAAACGGGGGTTCTTTTAATCCGGACGATAGGTTGTTGTACATTTCATTAACGGGCTTTCACGATGATCTTGCGAATGCTCTCGCTGGACAAATGATATTTGCGCTCCAGCTCGGCAACGGTCGCTCCGTTGACGTAACATTGTACAATCTCACTGTTGCGCTCCGCAAGCAGCTTTCGGGTTCCGCTAACCTCGCCCCAGCTCGCGCGCTGATTCGCCGGCTTCGGGATATAGATCAGGTCCCCCTGGATATATTTCTGGAGCTCTAATAATAGGCTAGGGGGAAGCACGTCTCTTCCATTTTTGTAGTTCACTTTCAAAGTCCTCCTCGAACTGGTTTAAACGATTATAATGCGTCACTTCAGATACAGATGGCACTACGGCAATATCGGACAAGCTTGCAACATTCCATGCTTTCCATGCATTCATTGTTAACATCCTCCCTTTCGTCAATTTTGGGTCTGGCTGGCTTCACCGAGTGAAACCGCTCTTTTATTATAATGAAAAATGATCATACGTACAACGCGTTTACTTCCATGAAATTGAAGAAGAGGCCCTTGGGCCTCTTCCGATATCGCTGTGCTCTCCGATTACTCGGAGATCACCTCTGCGTTGTGATTCAATTCGATCATCTCCCTTCGCAAGTATTTCGTCGGCCCCGACTCCTTCATTATAATTCCAGCAATGGAGCTTGCGAAAGCGAAAGAACGATTTATAATGAAACTTTACCAAATAAGCTGAGTCGGCTTGCTTTATCCTTCGGCATGTTATGAGGTGGAGCTGGCTGCAGTACGGCTACGCTTCAACAGCTCCGGCATCGCCACACCCATAAGTACAATAGCGACACCTATCCATCGCACTGAACTTACTTCTTCGTGTAGAACGATCGCTGACAATAAGACTGCCACAGGCAGCTCGGCTGCACCTAGAATAGCTGCCAGCCCTTCGCCAATATGAGGAATTCCGTAAGCGAACAATAGAGGTGGAATAAACGCACCAAACAAACCGAGAAGTAAACCAAATATCATCAGATCGCTAAACAATCCGCCGTTCCATAGAAATTCTGGCGGGAACAATACGAATACGAGAGACATCGCGCCAAACATCATCCACTTGCTTCTTTCGACCGGCTCCGCATGTTGGACGACCTTTCCATTAAACAACATAAATAACGTATAGCTAACAGCAGCTAGCAAGCCTAATCCAATTCCCCCTAGATGGAAGATATCTGAGCCTTGTTGTGTAATGCCTGCTGCAAGAAGTGTTCCACCGATCAAGATTACAAGCGTAATATAAGTTCTGCGCTCTGGTCGCTTGCGCTGTCGTACAGCCTGAATCAGAACGCCCATCCATGTAAACTGGAATAATAACAAGATGGCAACCGATGCCGGGATATACCGAAGCGATTCATAGTACAGCAGCCCTGTAATCGCTGTTGGCATCCCTGCTAACAAGAGCAGCAGTTTTTGCTTGTTTGTAATCTTATTGGATATCGTTTTTCGGACGACAACATTACCGTGTACAATTGTCGTTGTTGGAGATTTCGCGCGTGACTTCTGATTTTTGCGATACCGAATAAAGACAGATAAGGCCCATGTGAGCAAAAATCCGATCATCATTTGGCTCCCTACAACCTCGCCCAGCGAGTACCCTTGTCCATATGCCAATACAACAAACGTGGACAAGATGCCATAACTAGCCGCTCCAAGAAAAACGGAAACGATATGTTTTGTCATGATTCAACCACTCTCCTAATGAACAGAGTCGCAATGACATGTCTGTCACTTTCGTATGCGGCGTCAAGAAGCATGTTTCATACATACCAATGAACGCACAAAAAAAAGCTACGGACAACGGGCCGGCGCCAAATATAAACGCCATACCGCTATTCGTAGCAAGGAAGTTAGGCTTCCCGTAGAACCCCCGCCCTGTGTCATGAACCGTTATGCGGAGTTATACGAATGTATGATTGCACTACTGTTAGGTTATTTTGCACAATGATTTGGTGACCAGAGCCATTGTCGCATCAATCACCTTGTCCTGTCAATAGTCAGATACCTTGTACCTTATTCCATCTGATGGATTCGGATCAAGTTAGTTGCTCCAGCTTTCCCGCTAGGAACACCTGCGGTGATCACAACAAAATCCCCTCGCTCGAGAAGCTGTGTACGTGCGGCATTACGCACGGATGATCTGAACATTTCGTCAGTAGATGGCGTCGACTCGCCTTTAATCGGCACGACACCTCGCACTAGAGTCAGCCGCTTAAGTACATGATCATGTGAGCTAATCGCAATAATCGGTGAGGACGGGCGGTACTTCGACACCATCCTTGCAGTAAACCCGCTTTCAGTTGGCGTCAGAATCGCTTTAGCGTTTAATTGTAGCGACGAGCTGACGACTGCCTGACTGATCACCTCAGTAATAGAGCCCGTTGGTGTTGTGATCCGTGATTTGAATTGCTCGGCGTGATTAATCGTCGACTCCGCACGTTCAGCAATCGAGGTCATCATGCGCACCGATTCCAACGGATATTTGCCAGCTGCGGTCTCACCGGACAACATAATTGCGTCTGCGCCTTGCAATACCGCGTTCGCTACGTCGCTGACCTCTGCCCGAGTAGGACGTGGATTCACTTGCATCGAATCAAGCATTTGCGTCGCGACAATGACTGGTTTGCCGGCAACGTTACATTTATCAATCATCGTCTTCTGAATCATCGGCACATCTTCGGCCGGAATTTCGACACCGAGATCGCCGCGAGCAACCATGATTGCATCCGAAACTTCGATAATCGCATCCAGATTATCGACACCTTCTTCATTCTCGATTTTGGAGATGATCTGAATATGCGATGCATTGGCATCCTCTAGCAGCTGACGAACTTGCAACACATCCTCCGCTTTGCGAACGAACGACATCGCAATCATGTCAACGCCTTGCTCAATGCCGAACGCGATGTGGCGCACATCCCGCTCCGTTACGCCAGGCAGTGTCGTGCTAATGCCTGGCAGATTTACGCCTTTACGCGGTTTAAGCGGACCGCCGTTCATGACGGTGCAGACGATCTCGGTTTCGTTCACTTCCTTCGCGATCAACTCGATCAAACCGTCGTCAATGAGAATCCGATTGCCTGGCTGGATCACCTTCGGCATATCCGGGTAGTTCACGGCGACCACATCGCCATTGCCTGTTATCGGACGGCTTGTCAGAGTCAGTGTATCTCCGGCTTTCAGCTCATAACTGCCTTCTTCCAATGTTCCGATACGAATTTCCGGTCCCTTTATATCCATCATAACCGCTACGATGGCGGATGCTTCAGACGCCGCCTCGCGGATCAGTTCAATTCGTTTGCTATGGTCTTCAAGTTCGCCGTGTGCCATGTTCAGTCTGGCAACATTCATGCCTGCTTTCATCATTTCCTTCAAAATGGATATGGAGTTGCTGGATGGACCCATCGTGCATACAATCTTCGTCTGACTCATCTTCTTCATCCCTCCGTAATTATCTTCGTTCATTGTAGTAGAATGAGCGGATATCGTACATGAAATATAGTATGATGGATGAAGTATAGTACGGGAGTTGTTGAATGTGATCGAAATGATCGACTGCAATCAGAACAAAGGTTTAAATTGGTACGACGAATCGACGGGCAATGATGGTTATGCGCGATTGGTAATCGTAACATATGGCAGATGTCTTTATTTCGTGGGAGGCGTCAAACATATCGCAGAGCGTGGTGATTTTATTTATTTGCCTCCTGGCATTTCTTATTATGGCAAAAGCGTGCCAACCGTTTTTCACGAAAAGTTGGTATTCACCTTCTCCATTTTCCCGAAATCAAATATCGAATCTAGGGGTGCAGCCGATCATTTGCCATTGTTTGAAGCGAATCAGATCGTCCAAGCAAAGGCGGGGTGCTACGAGCTGACGTTAGAGCGAATTCGAGTAGCCTGCGCCGAATGGGAGGACCAAGTCCCTTATTCTCGTATCCGAATGAGCGCAGCCGTCATTGAAGCCCTAGCGCTTTGGAGCCGGGAACTCGATCGAGGACAAGAAACCGACGTTTCGTTGCAGCATGCCGACAAGATGAAAAGTTATATTCAAACTCATTATCGTGACAAAATAACAAAAGAAACGCTTGGCGATCATATCGGACGCAGCCCCAACCATGCCGCCGCCCTCTTCCGCCGTGTTACCGGTCAGACGATCAGCGACTACGTCCACGGCGCAAGGATGCGAACAGCTGCCTATATGTTAAGTGAATCTCTGCTTACGATCGCGGAAATATCTGATTATTTGGGATATGCCGATGTTTCCTATTTTCAACGGGTATTCAAACGTACGTGGGGATGCTCACCTTCCCGATATTTATCCAAGCGCTAACAACATAACAACAATAAGGACCATGATTGATGCCGGCCGAGTCGGCTTCACCATCATGGTCCTTTGTCTGCGATAGGCGTAATTATGTACGGAATTCAGGTACCAAGCAAGGCGGCGTCTCACCCTTTAAAGCTGCGATCAGATTTTGTGCGGCAACGTGAGCCATTTCGATACGCGTTTTCGTTGTAGCTGAGCCTATATGCGGGAGTGCCAGCACATTCGGATATTGTAATAGTGGATGCGCGGCATCGATCGGTTCCTGCTTGTACACATCAAGACCTGCTCCTCGTATGAAACCTTGCTCTAATGCTTCCTCAAGAGCATCTTCATCAATAGTTGCTCCTCGCGACACATTAATAAAGATGCCCGAACGTTTCATCCGCGAAAACTGCTCTCGTCCCATCATATTTTTTGTCGCATCAGTTAGCGGAGCCAACATGACAACAAAATCCGATTTCTCCAGCAGCTCATTTAGTTCTGAATAAACCGCTCCGAATTGCTGTTCAGCTTCTGGTTTACGCGTCCGATTATAATAGAGCACATTCATGTCAAATCCGAACCGCGCTCGTTTCGCTACCGCTTCCCCTATTCGTCCCATGCCGATGATGCCGATCGTCGCATGATGTACATCGACGCCAAATAAGTTCTCGCCATCTCCGCGCTTCCAACTCCCGTCACGCACATAACGATCGAGCTCAGCGACTCTTCGTGCTGTTCCCAGCATAAGCGCAAGGGTCAGATCGGCTACAGTATCGTCGAGCACATAAGGGGTATGCGTACCGATGACGCCATGACGTTTCATTGCGTCGATATCGAAATGATTGTATCCGACTGAGATCGTGCTCACGACTTTAAGATGCGGTGCAGCATCCAACAAATCGTCGTCGATTCTGCGGCCTGCAGTCAAGAAGCCATGAGCATTCGATAATCGCTGACGTAATTCGTCACTCGTAATCGTATCTCCTTCACTCCACATATCCAGCTCGCAATGATCTAACAGCCAATTTTCTACTTCCGGCACTAGCCAACGGTCAACGAACACATGTGGTTTCAACATTCAACACTCCTTAGCTGCATCAAGAATAACTTACCTGATCGTGCTCTCTATAGAAAAACGAAGTAACGGAAAAGATAATCATGTTTCGCGATTATCCCTATCTAATGGATGGAGGTTATCAGACATGGCTCGTCATCGACAACATCGACACCCATCAATGGCTGGCAAGAACTTCGCGTATTCAGTCCGCTCTCAACATGCAGAGAACCAAACGGCAGCTTCAACGACCATGAATCGAAATCAAAAGGGACATACGCCAAACAGTCCTTCCACTGGTTAGAACAGGATAGGTCGGCTGCCGGCTAACAATCATGCAACTTTCACAAGATGCTTCTTTGTTGTCGGCAGCTGTTTCTTGTTGGTCATGCAGCATGAAGCGCTATAACGACTTAATCATTCTTACATGAGGTATATTTTCTTCCATAAAGGTATCCGAATCGACTGTATATCCAACTCGTTCATAGAACGGAGCTGCTTGGGTTTGTGCATGCAGCTTGGCGCGTGTCAATCCTTGTTCGCGAGCGATGGACTCAAGACCATTCATAATCGCGACGCCAATCCCGCACTTACGAAACTTTTCTTTTACACAAATTCGTTCAAGTTTAGCCATACCGCCGAGCTCACGAACTCTTCCTGTACCAGCCGGTTCTCCGTCATATTTCACAAGAACATGGCGTGAAACTTGCTCATATTCATCAATCTCAGCCTCTACAGGAACGCCTTGTTCTTCTACGAACACTTCGGTGCGAATGGCATACGCTTCTTGCAATTGTTGGTCATCCAGTACTCTCTCTGTTGTGATCATATCATTGACTCCTTTCCATTACTTATTATTATAGATGGTTTGTCCTCGATTGCCAAAAGAATCATGACTAACTTTTATGAAAGATAGCCTTGTTTTTTACATGAATTTGGATTGATCTATGGAAGGAATAGGCATATAATTACTTGTAAATTTACGGTAGATGGAGGAGAAGACGTTAGATGAGCAATTTTATGAAATTAATCAAGCGAGGGAATACATCCTCCGGTATTGCCGCTCTCGGCAATACGGGGCTCGCGATTGTAAAGGCGATCGCCGCATCGATAAGCGGCAGCGGTACGATGTTTGCTTCAGCTATGCATACGGTGGCAGATGCAGTGAACCAAGGCTTTGTATTCTTTGGCAGTGTTCTCGCTGAGAAAAAACCGACAAAACGATTCCCGACAGGCTTCGGGCGCGTCGTAAACCTCTTCTGTATGGTGGCCGTCATCGTGGTGACCATCATGGCCTACGAAACCTTCCATAAAGGAATTAAGCTTCTCAAGCATCCGGAAGATGCTACCAACTTCTGGCTTAACTTTGTCGTCTTAATAATTGCGATCGTCATCGACGGTTCTATCCTAATCAAGGCGATGAAAGAAATTATTAAGGAAACCAAATCCGATGCCAAAGGCTTCGCCATCTTTGCAACGGCCTTCCGTAATGCGGGACGCGCCGCGCCGCCTACAAGACTTGTCTTCTACGAAGATATCGTTGCCACATTCGGACAAGTTCTTGCTCTTATAGCTGTTATGTTCGCCGAATTTACGGACTTTAAACTGCTTGATGGTATCGCAACTATCCTCATCTCATTCCTTATGATCGGTGTTGCGTTCAAAGTGGGTTACGACAACATGGTCGGTTTAATTGGGGTTGCCGCGCCCAAGGATGTTGAAGATCGAATCAGCGGCATGATTCTTTCTGTACCGGATGTAACGGACATTGGCAAAATGCGCATTGTACAAGAGGGTCGTGCTTACCACGTCGAAGCCTATATTGAGCTTCGCAAAGGACTTTCGCTTGCCGAAGCGACAGAGATCAAGAATCGTGTCATCAATCATCTGTTACGCGATACGGATATTGCCGACGTAACGATAGGTATTATGGATGACGACGGTATTATTAATTGGACGAAACCTGCACGGACGCTTGCATAATGATTGACAGAACATCCAGCCGCACCTATAATGAGGTCGAACTTGAGAATGGATTTCATATAGCTGCAGGCTGGGAGGCTTATTATGACAAGCAAGTTAGATTTCACGATTATAGATAGCTTCTACCATATATCGCCGCATGGGTTCTCTGAACCACATGCAGAATGGCCGGCTAAGGATCTTCTTGATCCAGATGTGGCCAAAGACGTGCTGAATCGCACAGGCATGCTTTGGAAAGCTTGCGGATATGAGCTCCCTGTCTCCTATGTCGGTATTACCATGTTTAATTTTTGCGTAACTTCCTTATTTTTCAGCGCAAAAGATAACGTCTGGGTCAATTTCAAGCTAGAGGATATGACGTTCCAGCTCGAGCAGCACGACGATCATGCACATATCGGATATCGATTGGATAAGCTTGATATCGTGCCATTACCTGCTGACGAGAACGAGCGGCAAACCTTCTTAAATTCCGCTTGGCCGCAATGGATCGCTGAAATGATTAAACCTTTTGTTGAAGGTATTGCACGCGCAGGCGGACTGAAAGCAGAGATGATATGGGGCCAATTCGGCGCTCAGCTGTTGTCCACGTTGGAATATGTGAGCAGCAATCTCGGCGTGCCAGCTCTAGTGGCGCGTATCGAAGCTGATCTGCCGCTCCTTCAAGCTTTGGATCCTGAGTGCTTCGGACGTAGACGCAATCCTTTCATACATAAGCCAAGATATGTAGATAATCCTTGGTCGCCACCTGACGGCACGTATATGCTGCGTTCGGCTTGTTGTATGTTCGATCATCGCGAAGACGGCCAAAAATGTTATAATTGCCCACGGATGTTGCCCGAAGAGCGGGATGAGCGGAGAAAGCTTGTTCTGGCCGAAACTCAGTCATAAGCACAAAGCCGACATTCGTCATATGACAGATGTCGGCTTTTCATTCAACGGCGGGAGGATTAATGATTAATATGCCCTCGAAACAAGTCATACATACTGTCATCCGCTGGATCGCCCTCTCGCTTGCGGCTGGGTTAACCGGCGGCAGCGCATCTGCATTTTTTTTGACATCGCTCGAGACAGCTGCGCATTTGCAAGGACGCTTCCATTTTCTACTTTGGCTGCTGCCAGTCGGAGGAACTTTAATTAGCTTATTGTACATCAAAATTGGAAAAGAGAGCGCCCGAGGCAATAATCTGTTATTTGAACAGGTACATGACGGTACTGGTCAAGTTCCACTTCGGATGGCCCCGCTTGTATGGCTTGGCACAATCATTACCCACTTATTCGGCGGTTCAGCGGGACGTGAAGGGACCGCTGTTCAACTCGGCGGCAGTCTGGCTGGCACAATTGGCAAACATCTCTCTCTCTCATCAGAACAACGCCGTTTGCTCATCATATGCGGGATTAGCGCGGGATTCGGTTCCGTATTCGGAATTCCGCTAGCGGGTGCTGTCTTTGCTATCGAAGTTTCTGCACCAGCCAGGCTGAGGCGTATGGCGTTGTTCCCCTCTTTGCTGGCGGGATACAGCGGACATTATGTTGCACTCGCTTGGGGCGCGCATCACGTTCATTACGCGATAGGCTCCTTACCGCCCATCACTTGGCTCTCAATCGTTTGCGTATTGGCTGCAGCTATCATGTTCGGTGGCGCAGCCAAAATATTTGTTATCCTGTTAGCTTGGATGAAATCCGTCTTCGCTCGTTTGATCCCTTATCCTGCGATGCGCCCGTTCATAGGCGGACTTCTCATTATAGCTATGGTATATGGTATCGGAACAAGAGATTATCTCGGACTTGGCTTGCCGCTTATGGAACACGCCTTCGCAGAAAGCTCTGACCCTTGGCAATTCATCCTCAAGCTAATGTTTACCATCGTAACGCTTGGAGCCGGCTTCTATGGGGGTGAAGTTACCCCATTGTTTGTGATCGGCGCTACTCTTGGAAGCGCGTTGTCCCCGCTATTATCGCTCCCGGCATCATTCCTGGCAGCGTTAGGGTTATCTTCTGTATTCGGCGCGGCGTCTCGTGCTCCTATCGCTTGCTTCATTCTTAGCTTGGAGTTATTCGGAGCTGGTATTTCCGGAGCTTTCTATTTTGCACTGGCTTGCTGTGTGAGCTTTGCAGTTGCCCGAGGACGGGGCATCTACGAGTCTCATGTCCGTTATTATGTGCCGAAGCGCTGACGATAACCACACTTGCGGCACAGCTCTTCGACGGCTTCTCTGCGGGAGAAGCCGTCATAGATCCGGGTAGCTCGCTCTCCCTCCACGATATCCGCGAAGTTCGACTCATGAATGTTTCCTAGGTCAATGACACCCTCACCATCTAGGCAACAAGGTATCACGGTGCCGTCGATTAATACCCCGGCTTGATTACGCAGCGCATAACAGAACCCTTTGCCGTCATCCTCTGGTTCCTTCAGATCCGGCCACTTGAATTCTGGATCCTGATTCAGATAGATCCGTTCCGCGATCTTAACGCCTGTACCTGGTTTGAATTTCTCTTCTATGTGGTAATCCAATCCGTAAGCCTCTTCAATCATCGCAAGAAGCTCCCTGTTCTTGTCCTTCTGCCGATTGATATCATTATCCATATCCAAATTCCACAGCCGGTAAGATACAATCAAGTCGCTTTGCTTCGACGCAAGGCTCACGAAATCCAGGATTGCCGCTAAATATCCGGCCTTATCCTTGGAACCTGCGTGTCCATCAAAACTATGCAGCGAGAAATTGATTTGACGAAGTGCAGGCTTGCCAAGCAGCTTCTCCCTATTTTTAGTAATGAGAGTCCCGTTTGTCGTAATATTTACTTTGAAGCCCTTCTCATGGCTAATATCCAGTAATTCATCTATCTTGGGATGCAGCAGCGGCTCGCCTTTAACATGAAAGTATATATAATCCGTAAATGGTTTCACCTGATCCAGTGTCTTCGAGAAGTCCTCAACCGAAATAAAGCCTTTGGCTCGTTGCGTTGGCGGACAGAAATGACAGGATAGGTTACAGATGCTTGTTGTTTCAATATAAAATTTCTTAAATCGTTTCATTAGGCTGCGCTCCATCTATATAAAAATAATAAAGGATTGTCGATTAGAATCCATCTGGCAAATAACGTTCGCGTACGGCTGCTGTCGGTATCAGACATTGATCAGATTTCCCGAACCACTTGTACCGATTGCGCGCTATATAACGATAAACTGCATTCCGGATTGGCGATGGGATAATCATTAATGCAAATACAAGTGATCGCCAGCCACCAAGCCCTCTGACCACGCGTAAAGCTGCGCCTGACTCCGTGTAGTAATGCCCGTTCTCTACAAGAACAAACGAATCGAATCGGTTAAGATCTCCCCTATAACCCGCTTCCAATAAAGTACGATGCCCTGCCGACGATTGCAACGCCGCGAATCGGTATCGAAGTTTATGATCATGCCGCACCAAGTACCGCGTAATAGACTGACACAAGTGGCAGTATCCATCGATCAACACAATCGGTGCCTGATCTCGGGCCACAGGAGCAACCCCGCTATGTCTAACAAGTCTCATGACGGACGTCGACATCCTTTCATAACCTTCATTCCCTCATCCTATCATAGATTAGCCAAAGTTGCACTTGACCCCCATACCCCCATGGACTATAATCTAGTGAACCGAATATGGAAAAGGCGTTCTAGGGTTCCGTGGCGTTTCTCGCCAGCCTGGTCCGAGGGAATGCGCGCAGCTGTGTGGCAGATGCGAGGAACACGGAGGGACAAAAGCCCGGGAGATATCGATTACGATATTTCTCGGGCTTCTTATTTTTGTCTCCTGTACCGAATTCCCCGAATAACATTTGTCATGTGATCCCATGCTAGGTTACAGAATGATCGAGAGAGGAGTCTGGATATCATGTTGAAAAATAATAACAAATATTGGATGCTAATTGTGTTAGCCGCTTGTTTCGAAGTTGTATGGGTTATCGGCTTAAAGCACGCCAACAGTTCGATGGAGTGGCTCGTGACCATTATTGCGATCGCTGTAAGCTTCGGCGTATTAATATTTACTTCTAAGAAACTGCCTACGAGCACCGTTTATGCCGTCTTTGTTGGTCTAGGTACAGCTGGCAGTGTTATCGCAGAAATGACCATGTTTGATGTTCCGTTCCGCTGGAGCAAAATCGGTTTTATTACACTATTATTGATCGGCGTCATCGGACTCAAGCTCGTGACTCACGAGAAAGGTAACGATGCGGAGTCAACGCCTGATCGAGGGGCATCACGTTCAGGAGGGAAAATAACATGAGCTGGATTTATGTCATCATTGCTGGATTGCTTGAAGTAGTTGGCGTTATCGGGATTTCCGAGGTTAACAAACGTATGTCGCTTCGCAATATACTTCTGCTGTCTGGCGGATTCATTGCTAGTTTTCTTTTTATGTCGCTTGCTATGAAGGAGCTTCCCATGGGAACTGTTTATGCCATCTGGACAGGAATCGGGACGGTCGGCAGCGCGCTTGTCGGAATGCTGTTCTATAAGGAACCTCGTACTACCCTTCGGCTGCTGTTTATGGGACTGGTCTTGAGCAGTGTCATCGGACTTAAAATGATCGGTTAATGACAATGACAAAAACACCCCTCCAAGAGCAAGTTGCTCATGTGAGGGGTGTAACCTTTTGTTGTTCTTTATCAAGCAATGGTTTAGGTGTTTAGAACTCGTTTTTCGGCTTGCGCGGCGTAGGTTTTGCTTTGTTCTGTACAGGTGGCAGATGTCTCATGCTTCGATGCATTGGACCCTTGCAGATGGGACATTGCTGCTCCGTTGCTGCAAATTCATCGCGTACCCAAGCTTTGCATTCCGTATTTTTGCATTTCCAAATCTTCGTAGGTTTTAAGTTCGGTTTGGTGCCATCGCTAGTTGTTGTCACGTATGTCTGTAATTCCTTTCTTCTAGCCAAACAATGTTATGCTATTTGTTTCACTTACTTTATTTGCTTCATTTGCTTAGTCCATGTAAGTATCTTCGCTCTATAGGCAAACGGATTGCGTTACGCCAGGTAGACGGGTACAACGCATACCGGCTTGCTAGTGTCCGAAGTTTGACCGGTAAAGTGCAGCATTCCGGTGTCTTGATTGATCTTGTAGCTAACCAGATTGTTGCCATCTCTATTTGCAACGATCATATACTTCCCGTTAGGTGTCAATGCAAAGTGTCGCGGATGACCGCCTTCCGTCGAAATATGTTGAATCGCGCGAAGCGATCCGTCATGAGGGTTCACCTCGTACACGACAATGCTGTCATGACCACGATTGGAGCCATACACGAATTTTCCGTCGCTTGAGATCGTAATTTCGGCGCAGCCGTTTTCGTCTGTGAAGCCTTCTGGCAACGTGCTGACCGTCTCGATCTCGGACAATACACCGCTTTGAGAATCGTAAGCAAATGCCGTTACCGTCGAATCAAGCTCATTAATGACATACGCGTAACGACCGTCTGGATGGAACACGAAGTGACGCGGACCTGCCCCCGCATGAATGATCGTTTCGTTATGTTTCACAAGCTTGCCTGCTTCTGCATCGACTTGATAAGATATAATCCGGTCCAAACCTAGATCCTGAACGAACAAGAAACGCCCATCCGGACTGTAAAAGCTGGAATGCGGATGAGGTTTATCTTGTGGGTCCGTGTCAGAGCTGCTCCCGCTATGTTGAGCTACGTCCAATACGTGCCCGATGGAGCCGTCCTCTTGAATCTCTGACAGACCGATCATGCCTCCATGATAACTAGTGAAGGTCAAGAAACGACTGTTGGCGTCACGTTGTACGTGACATGTTGTGTTGTCCACCGTTGCGACGCGATTAAGCTCGGACAACGCTCCTGTTTCCTTATCGATTGTATAGGAAACCGCCTCCCCTGCCTTCTTGCCCTGATCATTTACATAGTCCGCTATCGCGTACAGACGACCGCGAGCCGCATCTACATTCAAGAATGTAGGATTGCTTAACCCGTCATACTGATGACGCTTCGTCAATTGACCCGTTTCCTCGTCGAACGTAAACACTGTTACTCCTTGGTCGCTTTTCCCCGCGTAAGAACCAACAAATACATATAGTTGTCCCTCATGATTAGCCAATCAGGTAACCTCCCCACTAACGTGATCTATTGTGCGCATACCGATGGAGTTCCATCCCCCACGTATACCGATATTGTTCAGATCGGTTTAAGAACGTTCTGCCCAAGCTCTTCTGAGCGTCTCCAGGAATACCTCAGGCTGCTGTGCGCCAGAAATGGCGAATTTGCGGTCGATTACAAAAAACGGAACGCCTCGAATGCCAAGTTTATTACCTTCATCTTCTTGAGCTCTTACGGTATCCGAATACTGATCCGATAGCAGCACGTCCAATGTCTCGGAGCGTTCCAAACCAACCTCTGCAGCCAGATCAGCAAGCTGTTCCGAATCATCGATATTTAGATTGTCTGAGAAATACGCTTTGAGCAGACGTGTAGACATGGCTGCACCTTTTCCTTGTGCTTCTGCATAATGCGCTAGCCTGTGAGCCTGAAAGGTGTTAAGAGACAACGTACCTTCCATGCGGAATGTCAATCCGACTGCCGCTGCTTGCTGAGCTACCCATTCACTTGAGGCCTTTGCTTGCTCTAGGCTCATCCCGTATTTTTTCGAAAGCATCTCGATCGTCTTGACGCCTTTGGAGGAATCCGTGTTTGGGTCGAGCTCAAAGCTGCGCAATTCCGTTACAACACTGTCCTTATGTTCAAACTCGGCCAGCGCTTTTTCATATTTGGTTTTGCCGATATAGCAGAACGGACACACATAATCCGACCAAATTTCAACTTTCATTATTGCACCTCCTCATATGTACCGATCTATTATAGCATGTTCCTATCCCGTCGACGAATTCAGAATTTTTGTAGCTATCCATCAAAATAAAAATGGCTTTCGCGCATATTGAGCGCAAAAGCCACCATTTATTTACTGCAGAAAATGATTAAACCGCAAATATATGTCGACCGATCTTTCCAATTTGCTTTCTGGACCAGATCCAGGATGATGTTGCCGTGTCGGGGTTAAAATAATAAAGCGCGCCTCCAGACGGATCATAACCACGCACAGCCTCAAGCGCCGCACGGTAAGCTGTAGCATCCGGCATCAAATTATATTGCCCATCGTCAACCGCCGTGAACGCTCGCGGCTGTTCGATTACCCCTTTCACTGTATCGGGGAAGCCTTGGTGTGCAAGTCGGTTCATGACAACAGCACCAACGGCCACTTGACCTTTATAGGGCTCGCCTCTTGCCTCTCCATAGATAATGCGTGTTAGCAAATCAAGCTCGTTTCGGTTCACTGATACTTTCTTGAGCATTGCCCAAGTATCAGGTCCGGCAATCCCATCTGCCTGAAGTCCATAGTCACGCTGGAACAAGAAAACGGAGTGACGCGTTACGGCTCCATAATACGATGTAATACCTTCGTTGAAGTAACCAAGCGTCTTAAGCCGATATTGAAGATCCGGCACATCCCCGCTAGTGACTCCGTATTTAAGCGTTGTAGGTGCTGCTGCTGATACTGGCTGAATTACGGCTCCGAGCGTCATTGCTATCAAGACGGCGACCATGGCGCCGATTTGAAATTTCTTTTTCATCCGGGCATCATGCCTCCTATTGTTTTTTTGTCGAATGTCACGCGGCTTCATCATGCGACTCGATAGAGTGTAACATAGCATCTCGATATATGTAACCGAAAAACAAAAATTACAACTATTTGCTATTTTCAAATACGTTTCGCTTTTTCCCTAAGCTCATGCGTTATAATCCCTGTTGTTACCATACCCTGCCGTTGATACAATAGAGCAATAAGGATCGTCAGAGCTTGACGACGATAATGGGATTGGGGGACAAGCATGAACCTGCTGAAACAAAAGGACCGTGATGAGCTGGATGCCAAGCTGCCGTCCATGCCTTGGTACATCGAACAATTCATTCAATACAAACTGCCGGACTTATCGCCGTCCTCACTACTCGAATACGTAAGAGATTACGAAACATTTATGAAGTGGTTAATGGCCGAAGGACTGACGCAAGGGTCAACTTTTAGGGAGGTTACGCTTGCTGAGCTGGAAGTGCTGCGGATGGAGAGCATCGATAATTATCGCATGTTTTTGTCCACCTATAAGCCGGAACGTAATAATCGAACAACGATATCCCGCAAACTGTCATCGCTTCGTTCCTTGTTCCATTATTTGAGTCAGATTGCCGAGGACGATGATTTCTATCCGCTTCTGAAGCGCAACGTGATGGCCAAGGTTACGATTAAACGTACGCACAAACCAAAGGATACTGCTGCTAAGCTGGAGGGCAAGCTCCTTCAAGAAGAAGAAATCGCGGAGTTCATGCATTACGTCGAGGTTCAGTACGGCGCAGATGTGGCCAATAACAAACAAGCGCATTATGCCTTTGAGCTTAACCATGTCCGCGACGCTTGTATGATCGGCTTTATTCTCCATTCCGGGCTTCGTGTTTCGGAGCTGGTCAATTTGAATGTGGATGATATCGATCTGAAGAAGAAGCTTTGTTATGTGTATCGCAAAGGTAAAAACGATGATACATTCAAGACTCCGGTCTACTTCCGTCAGAATGCGATTGAATTACTGAATGCGTACTTGTCTCTAAGAGAAGTACGATACAAAGCGCCGCGCAAAGAAAAAGCGTTGTTTCTCGCAATCGCCAATGGACGAAATGAAGGCTCTCGCATGACGAAACGAGCCATTCAAGCGATGGTCATCAAATATGCCAAACGATTCGGAAAGCCTTATCTATCTGTACATAAGCTTCGCCATTCCTTCGCAACGGATTATTATTTGCAGAACGATATTTATAAGACGCAGGAGCAGCTTGGACATGCATCCCCCGAGACAACACAAATCTATGCGCATCTAACGGACAAAACGATGTCTGAGGCCATTGATCGCAGGCAAAAAGAGGGCAAGCAGGACTGACGCATTCGTCGCGTCAATCCGCTTGCCCTCTCATCTTCTTCCTCTATAGCTCCATATCTACAGGTGCAATACCTTCCTCCACCGCAAACTCAAAATCTTCGATGTCGTACACTTGTACAGGAACTTCTGCTTCGATCAGTTTATCTTGGAATTCATATTGGTCGGACAATAGCGGCACACTGAGCTTCAGGCTCGATAATAGAAGCTCAGTTTCGACCGGATCAAAAATCTCTCCATATTGTGCATTGTCGACCGCATTGACGATCGTGAATTGAATATTCTCGCTGAGCAGCAGCGGCGCACTCTCACGCCATGGCACCTGCAGCGCTTTCTCGATCTTCTTGCGGTTCAAGGAATCCTCAAAGAATTGGATCAGCTCGTTAATTTTCGTCTTGACATGTGCATCATCATCCGGATCGTCCATCACTGGAACTTCGCTGTCGCGCATATCATACAGCTCCGCAATCGACGTATATGGAATGACGTAATCTACGGGACGACTCGGGACGAGCAGATGACCATACGTGGCAACCATTACTGCTTCTATAACAAACCGTCTACGCATGGCTTCTCCCCCTACTTGCGCAAGGTCGATCCTTTGAATCGATCTGCGTTTCCTCCTATTATACAATATTCTTTAGGCTGTACAAGATAGACATTCGCCAAATTTGCCATGCAAAGTGAGCAGCGTTACAATATAGAGATGTTGTTTTTGGGAGGTCATCCATCATGTCTAAGGAATCAGCCATTATTATCGGTGCAGGTCCTTGCGGGCTTGCTGCGGCAATTGAGTTGCAACGAGCAGGCTTGAATCCGCTCATCATCGAGAAACGTAATATCGCTTTCTCCATTTCGCAATACCCTACGTACATGAGCTTCTTTAGCACAGCTGACCGTCTTGAGATTGGCGATGTCCCTTTCACATCCGCTAACGAGAAGCCATCGCGTATCGAAGCCTTACATTATTACCGTACGGCGGCTCAGCGGCACGAACTTCGGATTCGCCCTTACGAGACCATAACCTCGATTGACAAAACGGAGGATGGTTCATTCTATCTAAGCGGTCAGGATAGATTCGGAGCGCCTTTATCCTATACGTGCCAGAAGGTCATTATCGCAACCGGATACTTTGATCATCCAAATCTGCTAGGCATTCCTGGTGAAACAACGGAGAAGGTCAGCCACTTCTTCCGCGAAGCCCATCCATATATCGGCATGGAGGTCGCCATCATCGGTGGCCGTAATTCTGCAATCGATGCGGCGCTAGAACTGGAGCGGGTTGGGGCACATGTGACGATCGTCTATCGAGGAGATGACTATTCACGAAGCATCAAACCATGGGTACGTCCAACAATCGAAAATAAAGTGGAAAAAGGAGCAATCGCGATACGATTTGGCTCGCGAGTTGTCGATATCCAGCCTCGATCTATTACGATCGAATCTTTGAATGGACGTACGGAACTGCCGAACGATTTTGTTCTCGCGTTGACCGGCTTCCATCCCGATCGCCGATTCCTGGAATCTGCCGGTGTTACAATGGAGGAAGCGGGCTATCCAACTTTTAATGAAGAAACGATGGAAACCAATATCCCAGGTATTTATCTTGCAGGCGTTGTTGCATCCCGGCATGAAGCCAATGAGATCTTTATCGAATCAGGACGCTTCCACGGTAACCGAATCGTTAAGCATATCAAAAGTACGATCTCATAAACATTTGCAATTGCAATCATCATAAACCATGCAAACGCCCCGCTCCGATTGAGCTAATCGGTAGCGGGGCATTATGATTAGATAGATTACTTCCGTTTAGAGGGCTTGGATTTACTCGCTGCAGACTGTTGTTCGACATAACGCCTGTATTGCTCAAGCTCATCTTCGCTTGGGCTCTCTCCACCGTATCTCACAGCATCGTATCCGCTCGCGAAATGTAAAGCTTTTTTATGCTCCCCTTCGCTCCTCCTTAATTCGTTCATGGTTTGTGCCGTTTCCAGAGGTGTTAGATACGCCTGAGGACTGTAGCCTTGTTGGATCCCTACACGCAGCCACTTTCTATACAACCATCTCATTCGCTCGCTTCGAGATTGCAGGGCTTCCCAAGCAGGCTCATTGTCGCCGGCGCGGCTTTGTTGATTGCGGAATCGGTTTTTCAATTGATCCCGCCATTTGGTTAACGACATTAACTTTTCGACTTCATCCGTATATGCGTTATCATCTGCTTTTATTACGGATTGACGTTGGAGCAGCTTGTCCAGCCACTTGCGCATTAACACTGCCAAGCGTCGACCTAACCAATACAATAGAATCAAAACCGCGATGACAATTACAATCGTAACAATAATCTTCAGAAGTTGCTCCAGCAATACGAGAAACTTCGAAGGTTCCCCCGTATCCGTTGGCAACGGCATCTCTTGAGGCGGCGGTGACGGTTGCTCTGACGGCGCCTGCGGCTCTTCTCCACTACCAATCATACCAAACAAACGTTTGATCGCAGCGAGCAAGGTATTCTCAAGCCATTGTTGAATCTGACGGAACGCTGCAAAGATTGCCATTAGCAACGTCAAACCCGCTAATAACAAACGATTACGTTTTGTTGCTTCCGATAACGTCTTCGACTGGGAACCATCAACAGACTCGCCTATCAGATGGCGGTTGTTAACGACGTTAATGAATAATATAATAGAGGCGATTCCGCATGCTGCTATCCATAATCTCCATTCTGCCAAATCATGCAATACCCAATAGGATAGCGGAATACATATGATGTATGACATGATGCCGACACTCATATGGACCGAATGGAACGTTGCGGTCCATCCTCTCCGTATCATCGCGGCACCGCGTTCGGCAGACAAAATGCCTAACAAGATACAGGCAATCCATCCCAAATAATCGGTAATGGCTTGTGACAATACGACTGTAATTGCGCCAAACAACGATGCCAACAATAACGATATAGACCACCGAGTAACCGTTCTCATCTCTGATCTAGCTTGGGTAACTGCGGCCCCTATAACATAAATAATTAGCAGAGACATGCCCCAAGCTAGAGAGTGATAATCAGGAAGCGCATATTGACTGACGGTCAGCCAAATTGGCAAATAGAATAGCAGCTCCGTTGCTCCCCTGCCAATCGCGCGGCCCCACTTCTCTACTGCTGAGCTCGAACTCATGACCCGAACCTCCTGTCCGGTAAAGTTGCGGCGGCTGCAAGCTCCTTGACGGATGGCAGCTGCCATACCGTAACCGCATGGCCGACACCTCTTAATCGCACAGCTTCCCGCTCGAGTTCATCGTTCCAGTACGCAGAAATGACGAGGATATCCAATCCGCTTGTCTTACTCCCCGCTTCGCGAGCCAACAACGAATGGAACGGTTCTGTTCGCTCAAGCTTGAGCCTAGCCATCATACTGTATAATCGATAGAGCTGCTCATGGCCGCTGCTCGGCGTTTCACGAACCGATTCCCCTTCACCTTGCACGGCCATGTTAGCAGCGAAACCAACCTCCATCCCTTCGCTGATAACGGCTAGCACAGCTCCAGCAGCCCATTCGATACCTAACTCGATTACCTCTTCGTTCGTCACGCTGCGCCACATGGATTCGACATCCTCTACATTAAGGCAAATCATGAGCGTTCGGTCCGCTGTAAAATCGTATTGGTGTACCTGTAAGGAGCCTGC
The DNA here is from genome assembly GCF_054483835.1 of Paenibacillus sp. strain BS8-2. Lineage (NCBI taxonomy): Bacteria > Bacillati > Bacillota > Bacilli > Caryophanales > Paenibacillaceae > Paenibacillus > Paenibacillus sp. strain BS8-2. Next base: position 4,491,800 of record NZ_CM137010.1, on the reverse strand, counting down.
TCTCGCTGTAGCCTTCCAGTTTACTTGACGATAAGAATCACCCGGTTGATACGCTCGCGCACCTGCCACCACAAAGGGATCGGGCACAATAAACCGCCTTACTTGCGTCTCTCCCTGCCAGCTGTGATGCGGCAATTCATGGACTGGCACGTCCGCAGGTTTCGGATATACTAACAAATCACCTTGCAGCGGAACCTGCTGGGATGTCCCCGTCGTCCCGAGCAAGTCACCGGCTGTCATCGTAATGGAGCTTAAAGAATAGCTGCCTCTGCGTGTCGGCGTCAATCGATGTGTGCGAGTAAGCTTCGTATATGGCGCGAGACTAAAGAAGCTTCGGTGATTCTGATAATGCTGACCGCTGCTGACCGCGAAATTGTCCGCTCCACGAAACTTCAGGAATGCTGAAAGCTGTGATTCTGCACGCAGCCAAGGTACCGGCAGCCACTTTTCGTTCGACAGCTCCTCAATCAGCTCAATCTCTTCTCCACGAACGCAGGTGCTCTTCTGGAACCTGCGCGTATACTTTAATCGTCTGAGCGAATAGCGGCGGAATATTGTCCCTTGAACAAATAAAATAAGTCCCGCCGTCAACAGAAACCAGAAAAAAATCATGTCGTTATCCCGCTGGAACGGTTAGTCCCGCTTCTGTCGGCACTTCCGTTCCTTTAATGATATTATCAATTATCCGCTCCGCTTCGCCTTGCGAGCCACGAGCCATACCACGAAGAGAAAGACGGTGAGCCATGATTGGTTTGGCCATCGCTTTGACATCATCAGGCGACACATAATCTCGTCCTTGAAGAATGGCATACACTTGAGAAGCTCTTAGCAATGCTTGACTGCCACGCGGGCTGACGCCGATTGCCACATCCTCGCGGTCTCTCGAACGTTCTACAAGCTGCAGCAGATACTGCAGCACATCATCATGGACAGTTACCGAAACATACCGTTTTTGCGCGGCCTCGATCTCCGTTGCTCCTGCTACAGCTTCCAGGCTCGCAAGTGGATCCTCCGACTTGAAGCGCTTAAGCAGCGCGAGCCCCTCTTCATTTGTCGGATATCCCATCTTCACCTTAAACAAGAAGCGATCGAGCTGAGCTTCCGGCAATGGGAAGGTACCTTGATGCTCCACGGGATTCTGAGTCGCGATGACCATAAACGGACGGTCTAGCACCTTTGTCTCGCCGTCAATGCTGACCTGACGCTCCTCCATACATTCTAACAAGCTGGATTGCGTACGTGGTGTGGCGCGGTTGATTTCGTCTGCGAGCAGCAGATTCGTGAATAGAGGCCCCGCTCGGAATACGAAATCATTACGCTTCTGATCATAGAAGTGGATACCGCTTAGATCGGATGGCAACAAATCCGGCGTGAATTGAATCCGCTTGAAGTCCAGCGACAACGATCTCGCGAAAGATTTGGCAAGCATCGTCTTGCCGGTGCCTGGTACATCCTCTAGCAGCACATGTCCCGTCGTAATCAATCCGATGAGCAATAGATCAATGACTTCTTCCTTGCCTACGATTACTTTCCCGATATTCGCTTTAACCTGTTGAGCAAGCTCTCTGATGGGCTCGAATGATGATACCGGCATTGAAACTGCACTCCCTTCTAGTTTTATTGACCTTTACCATTCCGTTCGCGCTGCAACTTTTGAAGCTCGCTCCAACGAATTAACTGGATTCCCTCGTTTTTCAAGTGCGCCTTCATCTCTTCATCCTGGAATATATTAAATTCCATGACCCGCTTCTCGGGCTCAAGGTGGAAGATCGTTAGTTCTTCGTTTTCAATGGACGGATGGATAATAAGCTCAGTCACGCCAGGCTTCAAGCTGGAGAGCATACCCTTCATCGACGACTTGAAGGAGTCATAGGTTTCTCCCTCTTGCTTTCGGAATGGCAGCCCCACCAAATAATCCAAAATGACAACGCCTTTGGAATCGGCCAGCGCCGCGACTTGCCGCGCCTGCTCTTCGACATGTGGCGGAGCGACTTGACCAGGCTCCGGCGTAACATATCGCGGCAGACGGAATGGCAGTCCATACTCCGCACATACATCCAATACTTCTGCCATAAAGTGTTTGCCTGTCTGCAAGCCGTACAAGCTTCCCATATGGTTATCCGCATGAGAAGGGTTCATCCCTAATGATAGCGCTCTTTCAATTTGACTAATAAGCTCGATCTTCACCTGTTCCGCAGCCGCCTGCTCTTCAAACGACTTGGAATCGTCCGGGAAATAACCTTCCTTCGTGACGAGCGAAGACACATCCGCATGTTTTGTTACGGGCCCCCACTTATACGGTCCCCATTCGCTTGTGAACGTAAAGTGAATGCCAACATCGAACTGCGGTCGCTCTGCGCTCCACAGTGCCCCTTCTCTCGCCCATGCGCAAGGCGTCATAATGGTTGCAGAGCTAATATCACCCGACTCCAGCAGCTGCTGAGTAGCTTTATTAACCGAAAGACTCAGACCATAATCATCGGCATTAACCAGCAACAGCCGAGCTCCTTCGTTGTATCCTAATGATTGTGCAAGACTCATTCTCGTCTCCTCCTAATAAATGGGTTTATGTTTGGATATCCATTCGCAACCAAATGCGCATCTGTCTACGATGCCGGCGAGAACATCCGGACCGTCCAGACCTTCGGAGTATCGTACCGCGAAATGAAGGGTGATATCGAGCAGACGAAGCTTCATGAGTGTCGGCAGCAAATTCCGTTCTTCAGCGTTCAACGGAACGACTTCTTGGAATGCATCATGGACAGCTCTCAACCGTTCGGAGATACCGTCGCCTAGCTCTCGTCTCAGCAGATCCACCATCACGACTGCCAGCTCCATTGCGCGTGAATCTAACGTAACAAATTCAAAGTCCAGCACACCGGATATTCGTTCACCAAGATGAAGTGTATTGCCGCAGCAAATATCGCCGTGAATCCATTGTCTCGGCAAGTCGGCTACTTGATTGCAAAGTGAGAGCAGTTGCTCTCGCTCACGCTGAAGCAGCTCAAATGACTTACTCAAGTGCCGGAAAGCAACATTTTGGTCCGCAATGGCAAGAAAGCGGTGTTTGTCCATCGCGGCATACGTAATACCTAGCTCATAATAGGGACTGTATTGCGGGTTGTCTATATTATTAATGTCATTAAGCACAAGGCTGATCTTGCCCGTTGCGGTTCCGAGCTCCTTAATCAGGATAATGTTATCCGGATCCGGCCGCTCACCCTCTATATAGCGGAACAAACACGCAAGCTTGCCCTCTGGTAATACCGATATGGTGTCGCCGATTCGATTAACTACAGGATCAGGCACCTGGAATCCGAGCTCACTCCCAGTAATCGCCTTAAGTACCTGATGCTCAAGCCGTACCGTAGCCATATCTTCATGATTATTGTACAGTCGGAGCACAAATTTGTGAGCACCGCAATTTACAATCCTAGTCGTGTTATTCATCCCGCTGGCTGCAGCAGCTTCTATGGTGTATGGGGCATGCCAATCATAGAACTGAGTCGCCGCTTGAATCTGTTCTTCTAAGCTTGCCAAGTAAGGCGTCCTCCTCTGGTATCATCAGGCTTGGTCACGTCTGCAGCTTCGACAGTCGTCCTTGCAGCTGCTCTTGCCAGCTTTGTGCAAGCTCAGTTACGCTTAGCAATCTTTGAATAGCCTGCATATTGTCCTTTTCATGGTACATAATCCGGTTGGCTTCCATAATAGACAGTGCTGCTGGATGCCTCTCAGCGATTACGAGCTTCATCCCTTGTTGCAGATTACCTTGTTGCAATACCCGGAAGTAGAAACCCGAATATCCCGTCTCTCGTACGAGCATCGGAAGCTCGGGCCAATCATTGCGGAGTCCGAGCTTGAAGCATGGCTGCCGCGGTTGGCTGACTTGTAATACGGTATTGCCGGATTCGACAATGTCTCCAATACACAACGTTTCTTCTGTCCATTCGGAAATCGTCAAATTTTCGCCAAATGCGCCGTGTTTGAACGTTCTGCCAGTCGTAGTTTCCCAATAGGCGTAACGATGAGCGAAGTAGGCGCAAATCGCTTTATCCGGCCCGCCATGATTAACTGGATCACCTTGCCCATCACCCTCAATGCCGGTTAAGCCTGCGTAACAAGCATCATCCGTTGGATGTTTAAAGATGCCGCTTAGTACCTCTTTAGAGCCGTGAGCAATAAGTGAGGGCATGCCGACTTGAAGGGAAACAATGACAGGTACAATCGCCGTAAGTGACATCTGCTTGTCCTCCTTTACGAATATCCGTCCTTTCTATTATAAGCCCAGTAGGGAGATCATGGCAAAAAGAAGCTGCCTTATTTCCTTTATGCGGGAAATAACCTTTTTGAGATCAGATTAGAGACCATTACATCCATTTCCACGCTCGCTCATCTCCTTGTATTAAGCGCTTTCATTTACGAGAACAGCCAGAACTTCGCCTAATTCGACAGAATATCTCGTCGCGTTTTAAAAGTTGTCTGTCGAAAACCTCTCATTCCTGTAAAACCTTGCGCTTCCCCGGGAAATATACGTGTATTCGCATTGTCTATTTCCCGGTATTGAACTTATATTTCCTCAAACGGAGCTAATCATTTAATTGTCTGAACATTCTTAAGATTCCTGAATTTTGTTCGTAATGACCTTCGTTTCGTACAGTCGCAACCCCATTAATCAAGGATTGATATGTGTTTGTTCCTCACCTTTCACTTGCCTCTTCCGACTAGCGGATGATAATGGCATCATTCTGTTTTCTGCGCTTCGCACATGTCTGACGCTGGCCATGGCTGTTACCGCTAGCATAGTTGCCGCAGCCATAATGCCGCCGAAAGCATGAACCATACCTGCGGTTAACACAGCGCTTAGAAGCAGCCAGCATATCGCTACACTACGAATAGAAAAGCTCCAGCTTCCAGTATGCCAAGGAGCCAATTGGTCGCGCGTATACCCCATAGCCGCTCCCCCTACCCTGCCAGCCTTTTTGCGGGAAACTCGTTCCGTCAGCCAACTCAAGCCAATTGGGATTGCGCTAGCCAAGTGCATGGATACTATGGATGCCGAGACAAGCGGCAGGAAGGCTCCTCCAGGCTGCAACAGACCTACAGCCAGAAGTAAAATCCAAGCGGCGGCGGCGACAAACCAGATCGCCTGGAGCGGGAGATGATGACGGAAGGAGACGCTAGCTAATCTTGTCCCGAATGGCAGCGCCTCATCCCTAGCCATACTGAATACGACTCTCGAGCATGCCGTCATCGTCTGACAACCGCTTTGCCACAAGGAGAATAGAATCAGGATCGGCAGGATAGCTGATCCCCCCCATGCAGCCGCAGCGTATTGAATATAAGTATCCAATCCCTCAGCCCCGAACAGACCCGTTGTAATTAGCGGAATTCCATTCATAGGCAGGATGACGAGTATCATAAAAAACAGTAGAACATATAAGCCGATGTATGTATATGAAGTGGACAGAAAGATCGCCCAAGGCACGCGAACACGCGGCTCAATGATTTCCTCCGCTCCATGCGCCGCCCCGTCCATGCCAGTAAACATCCCAGCCAGTAATAAGATACCAACAATAATCATCAAAGGCTGGACAGAAGTCTCCATCGCGCTGTTAAGCCACTGATATACGGCCACAGGCGAATAATCACCAGGCCAGAACAACAAGACGAGACCAACCAGCATCGCACAACTAATAAGAAGCTGTAACCAAACCCCGCCTGCTTGAAGCTTGCCAGCCATTCGCGAGCCATATGTGCTTACGCAAGCTTGGGTCAGCACCCCCACTGCCGCTGCTGCTCCGAAAGTCAGCGCATTAGAGTCATAACCCAAGCGAGAAGCAAGCATGGCATCAGCTAGCCAAGCAAATCCGCCTACAAATAAAGCAAGCTTGGCCAGATAGCCCATGATTTGAAGCCATCCGGCACGGATCCCCCATTTCCTTCCGCCCAGCTGATATGCGGCATGATAGACGCCTCCTGCGGTGGGTACAGCCGAAGACAACTCCGCTATAGACACGCTGACGCATAGGGAAAACAACGCAATGAGCGGCAAGCCGATTCCGATAGCTGACGGCCCTGCAGAGGCCAGCACAGGTCCCAATAATAACGCCGTCCCTCCTACAACACCTATGGTGTTGATGGACATGCCAGCAGCCGCGAATCCGCCATTGGTTCGCCGAAGAAGCTGAGGTAATCCGAAGCGATGAAGATCGTTTTTATCCTGCGCAGCCTGTGTATCTTGACCAAATGAGGAGAAGCTTTGATAACGAGAAGAACGCAAACCTTGCTGTGCCTTCTTAGCAACCAGCATGCTGAATAAACATACAACAGCTGCGAGCAGCAAGCCCGCAAATGCAACAAACATGACGACACCCCCTACGGTAATTGTATGTTCGTTACATGCGCGGCATAACCTGTACCACCAGTATGTAGCATAAGGGACATAAGAAACGCCCTACCATTTGGCAGGGCGTTAACATTCAAATTATCCTTCAAGCATAGTTGCAAGCGGTCCATCATCGGCGATGATATCAGCCAACGCATAGACGGAAATCGGAAAGTACAGGAAGCCGTACACATATGCTGCCAGCTCATATAATTGAAAATAAATGACAAGGGATCGATCCGCCACATAAAAGGATTGATCCGGCGATATCGTCTTAAACGGCTCCAGCGGTTCAATATCTCTCGCTTTAATACCAGCAGCCACTATTTCACTTATCCGCCCGACGTAATCACTTCCAGGCTTAAACAGCTGCTCAAGCTCGTAAGTATGACCCGTCGATGCCCGGAAAGTTAACGAACGCTGAAGTGTCATGCCATGAGCCCCGCCGGTAAATGCATAATTAAACAAAGAGACGCTGAACACGTCCTTCTCATTTGTTTTGACTTCGAAGTAACCCAGCATCTGCGCATTAGGATCCTCTAGACTACCCTGATCACGAACGAGCTGGCGAACATGAGCTACGATCGTTTCGTTAATTAACACATCCGCTGCCGGATTGGATCCGCCAGAAACATGAGGGTACGTGATCTCCGCCTTGGGAAAGGTCGATTTGACCGATTGCACGACAAGCGGATTCTGACTAGGCATAGATGAACACACCTTTCATCCTCGATAGATGGTTTATTCTATGCGATCCGTTGCCTATCCCAGTACACTGTCATCCTTCCAGCTACAGTAGCTGCTTCTCCCGTTCAGTCAACCGGCGTCCATACACATCAAATACCAATTCGCCTTGATTAAGTCCCAGAATCCGATCGGCATAACGCTCTGCCCAGTCTCCTTGGTGCAATACGGCGATGACGATAATCCCTTCCTCTTTGCAGAGCGTTTTGAGCTCGCCAAGCACAGCATCCGCGGCATGTGGATCGAGACCAGATACAGGCTCATCCGCCACGATAACCTTGGCACCATGAACTAGCGCCCTCGCAATCGCCATCCGCTGACGCTCGCCGCCGCTTAAATGTTTGGCTTTCATATGCGCTTTGTCGATGAGACCGCGCTTCTCAATCATATCCATGGCGCCCATATAATCATCGTTACGCATCATTCCTGTCCATCTGCGCCATGCCGGCGTTTGACTAACGGAACCAATGATCACGTTTTTGAGTCCGGTTTTGTCCGGATTGAGATAAGGCTTCTCTTCCAGATAAGCAACTTGACGCTTGACCTTCAGCTTGGCGGACAATCCTGCTGTTAATACATCTTTCCCATCGAATTGGTAGCTGCCGCTCGTCCAGTTCTCCTGCAAAGCAAGACACTTCAACAACATCGACTTGCCGCTGCCGCTCGCTCCCTTTACCGCGATAAAGTCTCCTTCGTAAGCATCGAAGCTAATACCGCCAAGTACTTTGGGTCCTCCGGGAATACGTTTTGTCAATCCTTTTATTCTTAGCATCTTCTGCTCCCCTTCTGCAGCTGCACGCGCTTCTATAAATCTAGTTTACGTGAAATAAAAAACACTTTCCACACGAACAAATGTTTGGTATAATCAAAATAAGAACAAATGTTCTGAACTTTCACATTCCTTATAAGGAGGCTAGATCACCATGAACATCAACTGTGAGAATTTCCGCTACGTCGAGAGGGTGCGTCCGAACCGCGATTTGACTTTCAAGTTTTACAATGACGGAAGACTTGTTATCATCGATAACAACACGGAGGAGGTGATCAGTCCCAAGGACTTGAGAGGGGACAGTCGTGACTTCTACGTTCGCAAGCGTATCGCCTTTATTAAGAATCAACTGGCTGCCTCGCAGCTCAAATATGCTTGACCCGATATACACCAAGAAGGAGGGAACAATCGTACCCTCCTTCTTCCGAGCTATTCATCATTCACCTGACTGCGTTATCGTCTCCATATAGATCTTAATCCCGTCCACGATCGCCTGCGCCATCCGCGTTTGTCCTTCTTCGGTCAGAAGAACGGCTTCTTCGGCTGCATTGGTTAGATATCCGCTTTCAATCAGCACCGAAGGAACCTGACTCAAGGTCAACACCTTCAGCTCATTGAGCCGGATTCCGCGGTCCTTGAAGCCCATCGCGTCAACCAGCTTGCCGTGAACCGACTCGGCTAGCAGTAGTCCGTTATCATAACGGTAGAAGGTTTCCGAGCCGGATACGCTCCCGTCTTCGTAAGAATTACCGTGAATGGACACAAAGGCGTCGGCCGGCCACTCGTTCGCCATGGCGGAACGATCCTCCAGCTTATAGAACGAGTCGTCCATCCGAGTCATACGAACCTCGAATCTCGAATCCTCCTTCAGCAATTCGTATACATGCATCGCGATGGCCAGATTGCTCACTTTCTCGAAGGTCCCGCTTACACCGGTGGTGCCGGGGTCCTTACCTCCGTGGCCCGCGTCAATTAGTACTTTGAATCGCTCGTCCTCTGCTGCCTCTTCTTCAAGAGAGTTGGAGCTATCCGAGCTGATGTGCACGGTGTCTTCCTCTTTCCCACCGAGTGCCACAGGCATCTCATTGCCGTTCTTCGTGAATTGGTTCGAAAATAACAAGATTAGACCCGCGGCCATAATCGTCATAATCATCAATAACTTAAGTCTAGCGAATCCCGAGCTAGCATTCTTCTTCTGCCTGTCCATTAGGCTGACGCCCTCCCGAAAACGAATGTGAATAGATCATGTCTCTACTACGTTATATCATCCGAAGATCATGGGATCGTCAACAACTTGTAACGAAATTGTCTCTATTAGAATTCTAACACGAAAATTGCGAGATTGTCTGGTTTTCAGAAGTTTAAAATATTTTTACGCGCACCTAGCCCGCGTTCTGTTCTCTTGGCAGCCCCGTCTGGCTTGTGTGACGGCACAACCAGCTTTATACACTGGGCTTGCCTTTAACCAGGATTCGATGAGCCAGTCATTGTAGCGCTAACAAATACAGTGGCATAATCCGGGTTCGGATTGATGGAGATGCCAAGAATGCCCGATCCCTTCAATATCGTAATCAATGCCGTATTTCTCGAAGTAATGCCTGAGCATAAACTTGGGATCGCTGCCTGGCATTCCTCCTTCGTCGGTCCTCTTATCAGAAAAAAAATCACCACAAAAAAGAAACCCAACGTTTTTAATAAACGTGAGTTTCTTTCTTCTCCTATCGAATAGAACTTATCATCATTTACCTATTTTCCATTTACGGCTGCTTATTAATTCCGTTCAAGCTAGGCGGTCTTTTAGCTGTTTTTTCTGATTTTACCGATTGTTCCGTTTCAGTCATGCTGGCTTCATTGTGGCGATTGTTCATTTTATTGCTTTTGTTATGCGGCATGTCATCACCTCCACTACCATTATGCGGAGCTTCCGTTCAATTTATGTAGCTTACGTACAAGTATCGACCTCCGGATTGACTACGTTAGGCCTTTAAGGTAGATTGATCATACACAGCAATCGCCTTTCCAAAGGAGACCAACTCGTATGAAACAACAGATCCTGTTCGATTTAGATGATACCCTTATTTACTGTAACAAATACTTTTTCTTCGTCGTAGACCAATTCGTGGATTCCATGACGACATGGTTCCATGGCTATGAGCTCGTAAGCGCCAGCGCCGTTCGTGACATGCAGATGGAACGCGATATCCTGTTAATCGGGAACAGTGGATTCAAGAGTGAACATTTTCCCCAATCGTTTATCGATACGTACCATCACTTTAGTGACTTAAGCGGACGCAAACGTTCCATCGTCGAACAAGATTTCCTATGGAAGCTTGGCATGAGCGTTTATGATCACGAAACGGAGCCATATCCGCATATGGAGGAGACACTCGACACGCTGGCAAGCGCTGGTCATGAGCTCCATCTCTACACGGGAGGAGAGCTTCTTATCCAGCAACGAAAGATCGAAAAAATGAATTTGGCTCGTTATTTTGATATGAACCGCATATACATTCGCCAGCTCAAGAACAATGATGCGTTAGAACAAATTCTAGCCAATAATGCCTTTAACCGCGATGCTACCTGGATGATCGGCAATTCGATTCGCACCGATGTCGTCCCGGCATTGACAGCCGGCATTCATGCGATTCATATGCGCTCGCTCGAAGAGTGGCATTACAATGTCGTCCAGATCGATGTTCAGCCTAAGGGTGCTTTCTTGACGCTGGATCATCTGCGTGAAGTACCTGGGGCCATTCATGATTTCATCCAGAAGTGATCAATATTCTGTGGACAGCTCCCCGGTTGACGAATTACGAACGACGATTCGTCCTTCGACGGAGCTGCCATCTGCCAGGACCAGCTTCAGCTTCGCTGTTTTCCCTTTCTCGGCTAACGCCTTAACCTGCGTATCGGTTAAGCTGCGACCATAGCTCTCCTTCCAGATGACGAACGAGCATCCACTCCGATAATTAGAACAACCGTAACCTTTCCTGCCCATAAAGAGACGGCCTCCGCAGCCTGGTCTCGGACAAGCTGCAACAGTTCCGGGCTCAGTCGAGGCTGCTGCTGCATTCGAACGCGTTTGAACAGCCGTATTGGACGAGGACGCTTTGCCAGTGCTTCTGCTTGCGCTCGATCCTGCATTTCCGCCCGAAGCCTTAGTCGAAGCTACTGTGCTTTTACTGCTTTTCGCACTGCTTTGTCCGCTTGACGCCGCCGTTCTTCTACTTCGCGATGAGCTGGCACCCGCTCCTCTTGATTTGCCCCGCTCCGCTCCTTGCTCGGTCCCGAACAAAGCCACATCAGCACGCGACTGCACCTTCACCTTATCTACAATCATGGTCGCGAATTTTTTGACATTATCCATGAACTGTATGTTTGATGCCGCACCACGCGCAATCTCAGTTAGTCGTTTTTCCCACATTCCCGTCATTTCGGGCGAAGTTAACAATTCCACACCTGCTGCGCGAATAAGCTCGATGGCTGTGCTTCCTTTTTGCGTAACCATGATCCGTTTGCCTTGCATCTCGACGTATCCAACATTCTTGAGACGCTCGATCGTTGCTGCACGAGTCGCCGGGGTTCCAAGTCCGGAATCCTTCATCGCATCCCGTACTTCTTCATCCTCAATCTGCTTGCCAGCACTCTCCATTGCTTTGAGTAAGGTACCCTCCGTATAAGCTTTGGGCGGCTGCGTATCCTTTTCCTTCATGGCTGCTTTCTGACATAAAGCAGGAAGCTCCTTGTTCAAATGGAAAGGCTCATTGACTTCCTCCTCTTCCTCTGGCTCCTCGTCCTTACCCTTTTTGGAGGTTTTGTCCTTCCCTTTCCCCTGGTCGGCATAGATTACCTTCCAGCCTAAGCTGAGCAGCTCCTTCACATTGGTCTTAAAAGACTCTCGCTCAACTTCCGTTATAACAGTATGCGCTTTATATTCGGCCGCAGGATAGAACTGAGACAAAAACCGGCGTACGATCATGTCATATAGCTTCTGCTCGTCAGCTGACAAACCAGACGCTCTTCGATTGGTCGGAAGAATAGCGTGATGATCCTCGACTTTGCTAGGATTGCAGATTGCTTTGTTTCCTTTATGCACAAGCGAACGATTCGCGCCTTCCACCCATTCGTCATATGCAGTCCCCTTAAGTGCTTGCAACGTTTTGTGCATATCGGGGATATTTTGTTCCGTTACATAGTTAGAGTTTGTTCTGGGATAAGAGATGATTTTATGCTTCTCATAGAGTGCTTGAGCCGTATCCAGCGTCTTTTTGGCGGAGAAGCCGTACCTTCCATTAGCCTCACGCTGTAGAAGCGTCAGATCGTATAGCTTAAAGGGATATTCCTTTACATCCTTGATCTCGTAGGAAGCCACTTTACCTGACTTCCCATTAACCTTGTTAGCAATCGCTTCGGCTTTTTCCTTGTCCGTAATCCGCTCGCCTTGCCACATTCCGCGATAGATTGTTTCTTCTTGCTTGAAGGTCGCCTCCACCTCAAAATACTTCAGAGAAGTAAACGACTCAATCAGCTTTTGTCGATCATAAATAAGCGCAAGCACGGGCGTCTGAACCCGTCCTACGGATAACAACACATTATGTCTAGTCGTGAACGCGCGGGAGCCGTTCATGCCGATCAGCCAATCCGCTTCGCTTCGCGCGGTAGCCGCTTTGGTTAAGTTGTCATATTCGCTGCCTTCCTTAAGCTCCGCGAAACCCTTCCTAATCGTCTCCGGCGTAAGATCTGAGATCCACAGTCGCTTTACAGGCTGCTTGAGCCTAAGATGTCTCTGGATAAGCGAGAAAATGTATTGACCCTCTCGCCCGGCGTCACAGCCGTTTACAAGCGCATTACAGCGTTTGGCAAGCTCACCGATCACTTTGAGCTGATCGATCGTTTTTCGATTAGGCACTAGCCTGAATTGCTCCGGAATAATAGGCAGATGCTCGATGCTCCACTTCTTGTATTTGGCATCATACGCATCCGGCTCCGCAAGACCAATGAGATGACCGATCGCCCATGTAATAATATAATGTTCGCCTTCGATATACGTTCGGTGATTTTTGGCTTTGGGGTCGATGGCGGAAGCGATATTGCGCCCCATATCCGGTTTCTCTGCTATGACTAACGTCTTCACGATGAACCTCGCTCCCTCTTTCTTTACTTATCCGTCTCTTCTTTATGAGCTTGCATGGCTTAACTCCGCACGGATATCTCGCAGAATCGAAGACACGCCTTTGAACCAGTTCGGGTCTTCCGCGTATTCTCTATTAATCCATTCGATTGGATCGAAACCTGCCGGCCTGTCTTTGCTTAGACGATTAATTGTACGTGCCGCAATTGCGGACGATTGTTCGATGGATGTATTAAATTCCTTCCAACTATGAAACACATTGAACGGATTATTGGCTATTTCTTGCGCTCGTTTATTCGTCTTGGGTACAAAAGCTTGCTCTTGTCCCGTTATAGCGAACAGCAAAGCGGGATGAATATCAAATTCTTTGGCTGTATGCATAATAGCATCCAAATAAGGAGATTCAGCGAGCAATGAGTCTCGCTCACGCAGATATATGGCAAGTCTCTCTACATCAACATTCGTATATTTCAGATCTTGTGGCAACTCGTTAAGTGAAACAGCTTGCTCGATCGGCATCTCCTTCTGAAGGGCAGGCATAAGCATTGAAGGTCTGTCACCTTGCAGGACTGAAGTCGAACTTGTCCATGCGTAGATCACAGTTGATGCCACGATGAGAAGGCATAACAGCCCGTAAAGAAAGAAACGGTGTTTGATGCGCCGAACATGTTCGTATGGCATCGCGGATGATACTGACGTAACGGGGCTTGTATGTCTTGCTGAGCTGTTTGGGCGGAAGCTTAACTGTTGCGTTCCGTCCAACCTTTGAACCTGCTCATCCAACCAACGCCGCAGCGGAATCGCAACAGCTTCGTCTTGTTGATCGAGCTCCATACATACCTGATAAATATCATCAGCACGGACGGGGCGTTGTTCTTCAAGTACGATCGTGCGAATAAGTTTGTTTGTTAGCTTATATTGGGTCGAGGCTTCAAAATCAGGGAGCTGCCGGTGGATAACACGTGATACGGCATCGGCCACGATCTCCGCTCGTTTGTCGAGCGTCATCGAAGCATACTTTTTCCCTACGTAATTCCGTATATTCCGCACATCTCTTGGCGTCAGCACATAGGCATGATCGACAGTCATCCGCGTCTCCCCTTCACGCAAAGTCTCATATCGATTCTACCATAACTTCCCTGCTTACAGAGCAGATAGATTTGCAATCATTGCCTGTACAGGTTCGCTGTTGATATAGACGGTAATTTGCTCTTTCTCAAACGGTGTAAAGTTATATTCGCAATCACAATCTTCATCCTGTGGGAGAATCTGAACGATCGTGCCAGCATGCGTGCAAATCACCCAGATCGAGAAATCGATTATATCATCCGGCACAGGCGTCGTGTCAGCAAGCTCAGGCTGAAGCATAATATCCATCCACTGCTCATCGCGCTTCTCGATTTTGTGTGTGAAGGACAGAAACCGCAGCTCCGTTACCGTATCCATTCCATATTTGAACATTCATGACCCCTCCGCTCTTGTATTGTTTTCATCCCAATTTCATCTTAAAGCAAGAAAAAGCGCCCGAAGGCGCTTTATACAATGACAAAATAACAATCCTGCCATTCTCTGAGGCAATTTATTTCCGTTCACCTTATGGCAGCATGGAAGATCCCATCAAATATTTGTCTACTTCACGCGCTACCTCGCGTCCCTCGTTGATTGCCCATACAACCAAGCTTTGGCCACGACGCATGTCGCCTGCTGCGAATACTTTCTTCACATTCGTGTTGTATTCGCCGTAGGTTGCTTTCACGTTAGAACGACGATCTTGCTCCAGACCGAGCTGTTCGATCAAAGTCGTCTCAGGACCTTCGAAGCCGACGGCGATAAACACCAGATCAGCTGGCCATACTTTTTCTGTACCAGGAATATCTTTATAGATACGGCGACCCGTCTCGTCGACTGTACGCTCGATTTGAACCGTGTGCAATTCTTTCAGATTGCCATTCTCGTCACCGACGAACTTCTTCGTCAGAACGGAGAATGCGCGAGGATCTTCGCCGTAGAGAGCTTTCGCTTCCTCTTGTGCGTAATCTAGTGTATACACATTCGGGAATTGCGGCCATGGATTCGTGATCGGATCGCGTGTAAGCGGCGCTTTGCCAACCGTACCGAATTGTGTAACCGATTTGCAGCCATGACGAAGTGCAGTTGCCACGCAGTCTGTACCTGTGTCGCCGCCGCCGATAACAATTACGTTTTTGTCCTTCGCGGACAAGTAGTTGCCATCCTCAAGGTTCGAATCCAGGTAGCTCTTGATCGTACCGTTCAGATAATCCATCGCCATATGAACGCCATTTAGTTCGCGACCTTCGATTTCGACGTCGCGTGCTTTCGTTGCGCCACCGCAAAGGACAACTGCATCAAACTTCTCAACAAGCTCGCTTGCGGAAATATCTTTGCCGATCTCTGTATTGGTAACAAACTCGATACCTTCTTCGGTCATCAAGTCTACACGACGCTGCACAACATGTTTCTCCAGCTTCATTGTCGGGATGCCGTAAGTCAACAAACCGCCAATACGATCAGCACGCTCATAAACAGTTACCGTGTGGCCTGCTTTATTAAGCTGAGCCGCTGTCGCCATACCGGCAGGGCCGGAGCCAACTACCGCAACACGTTTGCCTGTGCGCACTTTCGGAGGCTGAGGCACAACCCAACCTTCTTCGAAACCACGATCGATTATAGCTTGTTCAATCGTTTTGATCGTAACAGCGTCGCCGATCAAACCAACCGTACAAGAGCCTTCGCACGGTGCAGGACAAACACGACCTGTAAATTCAGGGAAGTTATTGGTTTTATGCAGGCGATCCAGCGCTTCGCGCCATAATCCGCGGTAGATCAAGTTGTTCCATTCTGGGATCAGGTTGTTCACCGGACAACCCGAGACGGATCCTGCCAGTTCTATGCCTGTATGACAATACGGAGTGCCGCAATCCATGCAGCGCGCTCCTTGCGTACGAAGCTGCTCGTCACTAAGATGCTTGTGGAATTCGTTCCAATCCTTAATGCGCTCAATCGGGTCGCGATCGGCCGGCAATTCGCGCTGATATTCCATAAAACCCGTTGGTGTAGACATGATCGCTATTCCTCCATCCGTATTCCCGTATGCTGCTCGATCTTCTATCTCTCAAACTATATCGGGAATCCATTCATTATTCAACCGTTTCAACACAATGTAATTTCCGGTAACGATATTATATCATGCTAGCATTCCTTTGTTGAGATGGTTAATGGATTTTCCGCACAATCATTTGCATTTTATGACGAATTGTTCGCATAACCGTCATTCCTTTACCGTTTAGAAGGACTAAAGCTTATAAACGTGTATGTGATACGAATGTAAATGAGAATGGATTTCGTTCATCCTTCTCCTTGCGCTCCCCTACGGTACGTTTCCATTCGCTAGGAGAAAACACTGGAAACATGGCATCTCCGTCTTGTATTTCGGTCTCGACTTCCGTCAAAAGAATCGTATCTGCATATGGAAGAAACGCCGTATAGACTTCTGTGCCGCCGATAATCATCAACGGCTCTTCGCGATCTGAAGCGTACAATCGAATGGCTTCTTCCACCGAATGAACAATCTCGCAGCCTTCGAGCTGAAGCCCTACCTGTCTTGTCAACACGACATTACGCCGATTCGGAAGCGCCTTGCTCCCAATCGATTCAAAAGTTTTACGCCCCATCAACACCGTCTTCTCCAGCGTATTCGCCTTAAAATACGCCATCTCAGCCGGAAGCCTCCACGGCATTGCATTGCCTTTGCCAATCATTCGGTTGCGGTCCATGGCTGCAATTAATGTAATAGTCAATTTATCACCTCGATCATGACTTCAGACCGCGACAGGCGCCTTGATCGCAGGATGAGGCTCGTACCCTTGCAAGGTCAAATCCGACAGCTCAAATTCAAACGCAGAACGTTTATCTGCATTTAGAAGTAGCTTCGGCAATGGCTTCATGTCTCTGCTGAGCTGCGCTTCAATCTGATCCATATGATTATTGTAGATGTGCGCGTCACCGAGTGTATGGACGAAATCACCAACACCAAGCCCACATTCGTGCGCGATAAGATGAGTAAGCAGTGCGTAACTGGCAATATTGAAAGGAATGCCCAGAAAAATGTCTCCGCTCCTCTGATATAACTGGCAAGAGAGCTTGCCATCAGCCACATAGAACTGGAACATCGTATGACATGGAGGCAGCGCCATCGAAGGCACATCCTCCGGATTCCAAGCCGACACAATAAGCCTGCGCGAGTCCGGATTTCGTTTGATCGTATCGATGACGTCCTTTAACTGATCAATCGTTTCGCCTTGCGTCGTCTTCCACGCTCGCCATTGCTTGCCGTATACGTCGCCCAGCTCTCCATATACGCCGGCAAATGAATCATCGCTAAGGATCCGAGCCTTAAAAGCATCCATTTGTTCTTGGTAGGCAGTTGCAAACAACGGATCCCGTTGTGAACGCAGACCAAAATCAGTCATATCAGGTCCTGTATAATCATCGCTTTCTACAAAACGTTTGAAAGCCCACTCATTCCAGATATTGTTATTATGCTGCAACAAATACCGAATGTTTGTATCGCCCCGCATGAACCAGAGCAGCTCGCTCGCTACAAGTTTAAATGATACCCGCTTCGTGGTGAGAAGAGGAAAACCTTCTTCAAGCGGAAATCTCATCTGATACCCGAAGGTAGAGCGCGTACCTGTGCCTGTCCGATCTTCTTTGCGTACGCCGTCCTTCAATACGTCTCGCAGCAACTGCAAATATTGGTTTTCGCTGCTCATTTCGCAATCGCTCCTTGATTTTGTATCCAAATAGTATATCACGACTTTGTCGATCTGTCGCCTTTTCTGCGCTTACGCAGCTCATGCCGATCTGGTGCTGTATCGTATAAATTTTGCTCAAATTCGTTTTCAGGAATGACCTTAGGAACGCTTGTAGGACGACCAGATTCGTCTAGCGCGACGAAGGTAAAGAAGGCTGTAACCGTTGTCTGCCTTTTACCTGTATACAGATTCTCGGATACAACGGAAACGTAGATTTCCATGGAGCTGCGGCGCGTCCAGGTGACGAACGACTCCACTTCAATGACTTCCCCTACATATATCGGTGCAAGGAAGTCCAGACTGTCCGTTGATGCTGTGACTACCCTCTTACGCGCATGTCTCATGGCGGATATCGCTGCAACCTTATCCATGTATTCCATCAATTTGCCGCCGAACATCGTATCGTGTTGGTTGGTGTCCAGCGGGAAAATTAACTGCGTCATCAACGTTCTCGATTGTTTTGCAGATTTGGCCTCGGGGGAACTCTTCTCGGCATCAAAGTCGTTGGTTGTCATAACGTTCGCTCCTTTCCAATCCTATCTACTCATTACCATATACCTATCCACTTGCATATATGTACAAAGGAGAAAGGAGGCCGCACCGCAGTAAATATGCAGTGTGGCCTCCAAGGCAATACATCATAGATGTATTCGAATGTAACCTATTATTTGACGAATGTGTGGATTGGATGTCCAAGCGCAACTTCGGCTGCGTCAAGAACGATCTCTCCGAGTGTTGGGTGAGCATGAATCGTAAGCGCGATATCTTCAAGCGTTGCGCCCATCTCGATTGCAAGAGCCAGCTCAGCAATCATGTTGGAAGCTTCCAAGCCGATGATTTGCGCGCCGAGCAGCAATCCGGAATCCGCATCGGATACCAGCTTCACGAAACCTTCGTTAGCGTTAAGCGACATTGCGCGACCATTGATCGCGAACGGGAATTTGCCCACTTTTACATTGTGGCCGCTGTCTTTCGCTTCTTTTTCGCTGAGACCCACGCTTGCGCATTCTGGATCGGAGAAGCACACTGCTGGTACACACTTGTAATCAACAACGCTTGGTTGACCGGAAATCGCTTCTGCAGCTACGCGGCCTTCGTACATAGCCTTGTGCGCCAGTGCAGGACCAGCAATAATATCGCCGATCGCGAAGATATGCGGAATGCTCGTACGGCATTGTCCATCAACCTCGACAAGACCACGATCCGTCATTTTCACGCCGATCAAATCAAGACCAAGCTCGCCATCCGTGTTTGGACGACGGCCAACCGTAACAAGCAGGTAATCCGCTGTTACTTTCTCTTCTTTGTCGCCGACTGTGTAAGTAACCGTTACGTCTTTATCCGTTTGCTCAGCGCTCTTCGCTTGTGCGCCAGTTACGATATCAACATTAGTTCCTTTGAGCTTCTTAGCCACGATGGACGACATATCCTTGTCGAAGCCAGGAAGGATCGAATCGGAGCCTTCGATAACCGTTACTTTTGTGCCGAACTTAGAATACATTTGACCAAGCTCGATACCGATGTAGCCGCCGCCGATTACAACGAGGCTCTTCGGAATTTCCGGCAGACTAAGCGCGCCAGTCGAAGAAACAATACGTCCGCCGTAAGGGAATACTTTGAGCTCGATCGGACGGGAACCCGTCGCGATGATACAGTTCTTGAAACGGTAACGCGGAGCTTCTTGGTCGTTGAATACGCGTGCTTCATTTTCGTTGATGAACATCACTTCGCCATGGAAGTATTGGATCTTGTTCGCTTTCAACAGGGAAGCAACGCCGCCAGTCAGCTTCTTAACAATGCCGTTCTTGAACTCTTGCACTTTATTGAAATCAACCTTCGCTTCGCCAACTTCGATGCCGAAGGCGGAAGCATGGCTAATGGACTCATATTGGTGAGCTGCGGAGATCAACGCTTTGGAAGGGATACAGCCTACGTTTAGACAAACGCCGCCAACATGCTCCTTCTCCACGACCAGTACGTTCTGGCCGAGTTGTGCGGCACGGATTGCCGCGACGTATCCGCCGGGACCTGCGCCAATGACTAGAGTATCGATATCTAAGGAAGCATCTCCAACTACCATGTGTTAAACCTCCATAATGAACAGTTCAGGCTGCGCCAGAAGCTGCTTAATGTAATTCATAAAGTTTTGTGCTGTAGCGCCGTCAATGAGACGGTGGTCGAAGCTAAGCGACAATGCCATAACCGGAGCGGCAACGATCTCTCCGTTACGAACAACCGGCTTCTCCGAGATACGACCTGTACCAAGAATCGCAACTTCAGGGAAGTTGATAACCGGAGTAAAGAACATACCGCCAGCAGAACCGATGTTCGAAATCGAGATCGTGCTGCCTTTGAGCTCTGCAGCAGTCAGCTTGCCGTCACGACCGCGAGCCGCAAGGTCACGAATCGAATCGGCAACCATAAACAGGTTTTTGCGATCGGCATCTTCGATAACCGGAACGATCAAGCCATTATCCGTATCTGTTGCGATACCGATATTATAATATTTGCGGTAAACAACTTCTTGATTTGCTTCGTCCAGCGTCGAGTTCATAATAGGGAACTGACGGCAAGCAGCAACAAGCGCCTTGACGATAAACGGCAAGTAAGTCAGCTTGGAGCCTTTTTTCTCCGCATATGGCTTGTACTTCGCGCGTAGTGCTACGAGCTCCGTAACGTCCACTTCATCCATGATTGTAACGTGAGGCGCCGTGTATACCGACTTGACCATTGCATTAGCAATGGCTTTGCGGATACCTTTGAACGGTACGCGTTCTTCCGGACGGTAAGCCGTGCCGGATGCAGCTGGTGCTGCCGGCTTGTTGTCGCCAGCCGCTGGTGCTTCCGCTGCTGCCGGAGCCGCAACTGCTGCTTCAGTAGCTGTCGTCGCTGCAGGAGCACCGCCAAAGCCATTAACGTCTTCGCGAGTAATGCGGCCATTCTTGCCTGTGCCGGAAACTTGCGTTAGATCTACACCCTTCTCACGTGCGAATTTGCGAACGCTAGGCGTTGCAAGCACTTGAGCGTTAGAAGGTTTAGCTTCGCCTTGCGCAGGAGCAGATGGTGCAGCAGCGGCTGGAGCTGAAGCTGCTTCTTCCTTCTTCTCTTCTGCAGGAGCAGGTGTCGCAGTTTCTGGCAAATCGCCTTCCGCGTCGATAACGGCAACCAGCTCGCCAACATGGCATACCTGACCGTCCTTCACCAACACTTCTAGCACTGTGCCGTTTACTGGACAAGGGACTTCAACGATCGCCTTGTCGTTCTGAACTTCCATAATTATGTCGTCGTCCGTTACTTTCGCGCCCGGCTTGATCAATACTTTGACGATTTCGCCTTCATGAAGACCTTCGCCCAGCTCGGGGAATCGATATTCGAATTTAGCCACCGATGGCAACCTCCTTTATATCCTCTATATAACCGCCATTCCGAGAATTCCAATCCGCAGAATGTATTAGAAATTGATTACTTTCTGAGCAGCTGCCACGATACGGGCAGGAGTCGGCAACCACGCATCCTCGATCTGCGCGAATGGATACACTGTATCCGGACCGGAGACACGAAGTACAGGAGCTTCCAGATGAAGAATTGCTTTCTCGTTAATCTGAGCAATGACTTCCGCCGCTACGCCAGATGTTTTTTGAGCTTCTTGAACGACGATTGCACGGTTCGTCTTCTGGATCGAAGCTACGATTGTGTCAATATCAAGAGGTACAAGGGAACGAAGATCGATGATTTCAGCTTTGATGCCTTGTTTCTCAAGCTCATCTGCCGCTTTAACCGCTGTATGCACCATCATTCCATAAGCAATAATCGTTACGTCGCTGCCTTCGCGAACAACGTTTGCTTTGCCGATCTCAATCGTGTACTCGCCCTCAGGCACATCGGACTTGAACGCACGGTACAAGTTCAGATGCTCCATAAAGAAGACCGGATCGTTATCGCGGATCGCAGAGATCATCAGACCTTTGGCATCGTAAGGGTTCGAAGGAATAACGACCTTGATACCAGGGGTTTGAACAGCCAGACCCTCTAAGGAATCTGTATGCAGCTCAGCAGCTTTTACACCGCCGCCAAACGGCGTACGGAAAACGATTGGCGAGTTGTAACGTCCGCCGGAACGGTAACGCATACGAGCTGCTTGGATAAACATTTGATCAAGCGCTTCATAGATGAAACCTACGAATTGAATTTCTGCGATCGGACGGAAACCTTGAATACCCATGCCTACCGCCATACCCGCAATCGCGGATTCCGCAAGCGGCGTATCGAACACGCGTTCTTCCCCGAACTCTTCTTGCAAACCTTCTGTTACGCGGAACACACCGCCGACCTTACCAGCGTCCTCGCCGAAGATCAGCACGTTCGAATCACGTTTCAATTCTACGCGCATTGCATCGCGAATCGCTTCAAGCATATTCATTTGTGCCATTGTGGTTACTCCTCCCCTATTATTGGAAATCTTCTTTTTGTTCTTCCAGGTACTTAGGTGTTGTTTCGAACATTGTATCGATCAGGCCTGCAACCGTCATTTTTTCGACAGCTTCAGCTTTTTTGATGTTTTCGTTTACCGTTGCTTTTGCTTCTTCTTTTACGCGGTTTGTATCTTCGTCGGACCAAAGACCTTTTTTCTCGAGGAATTTGCCGAAGCGGATAAGCGGATCTTTAAGTGCCCATTCAGCTTCTTCGTCCTTCGTACGATATTTCGTCGTGTCGTCAGCCATGGAGTGCGGACGGAAACGGTATGTCAGCAATTCGATAAGCGTAGCGCCTTCGCCATTGCGGCCGCGTTCTGCAGCATCACGGACAGCCTTGATAACAGCCAGAACATCCATACCGTCAACTTGCACGCCTTTGATACCCGCTGCAACCGCTTTGTGAGCGACGGACAGTGCACCTGTTTGTTTCGCGTATGGCGTTGTAATGGCGTAGCCATTGTTTTGAACAACATAAATAGCTGGAAGCTTGTAAACACCCGCAAAGTTCAGACCTTCGTAGAAGTCGCCTTCGGAGGATCCGCCATCACCCGTATAAGTGATTGCAACACGTTTCTCGCCTTTTTTCTTGAATGCCATGGCAACGCCAGTCGCATGCAAGATTTGAGCACCGATAATGATTTGTGGCATCAGGACATGTACGTCCTCCGGAATTTGACCGCCGGCTTGATGTCCGCGCGAATATAAGAAAGCCTGGTACATAGGAAGACCATGCCATACCAACTGCGGCATATCGCGGTAGCCCGGGCAGATGAAATCGTCTTTGTTAAGGGCGTATTCGCTTCCGATCATAGAAGCTTCTTGACCGGATACCGGTGCGTAGAAGCCTAGACGGCCTTGACGTCCAAGGTTAACGGCACGTTCGTCCCACGTGCGGGTAAATACCATGCGGTACATAACTTCTTTCAGTTGCTCGTCAGTCAGATCCGGCAATAGATCCGGATTTACGACATCTCCATCGAGCGACAATACGGACATTGGTGTAACCGGTTCCGTCTGAACTTCGTATGGCAGTTTGCTCATTTTGAACGCTCACCTCAATCAAAATATTTGAAAATCGGGTACCTCTGTTATAGAATTATTATAAACCTGTTTAATGATTATGGTCAAAGCAAAAAACAAAAAAACCGTTGTTTTTTCGCTAATCCGGGCTATTCTGTTGAGAAATTGTATATGCTACAGAATCAAATTTACACTGTAACAGCATAATACAACTGCTTATCTAAGGAAGCCAGACCAGCATTACCTTATAATGGTTTGCCCACAATGACCCTATTCCATTCCATACCGAGGAGATTTCAATCATGACGGATGATCGATATTTGAAGAGAACGATTCTGAAAGAAACGGTTAAAAGCAGTTATTTGCCCGAAGGAGAGCGCAACCTTCGCATCTTCCTCCCACCGGGTTATAATGAACTGCTTAGTTATCCTGTCGTATATTGTCAGGACGGAGAAGATTTCTTTAACTTCGGGCGAGTCGCAACATCGGCTACCAAACTTATTTTGGATGACGGACTTGAGCCGTTTATTATTGTTGGCGTTGATGTCGACAAAAAATTCAGGACGGATGAATACGCACCGGACGGCAGCCGCCACATGGCTTATTTGCGATTTTTCGCAGAAGAGCTTCTCCCCTACATTGAAGAAAGGTACCCTGTGCGCAGAGAACCTGAAGATCGATTATTGGCCGGCGATTCGCTTGGCGGCAGCGTCTCGCTTCATATCGCGCTTGAATATCCGCAGCTTTTCACACGCGTGATGTCTCTTTCCGGCGCTTTCTTCGCAAGCTCTCAAGCCGTTATTGATCGGCATTACGATCTGGAATGGCTGGATATCTTCATGATTGTCGGATTACAGGAGACCGAATACGAGACGACGGATCGCGGCATCCATGACTTTGTCGCTCTGAACCGTAATGCCAAGGCGCTGCTTGAGCATAAAGGAGCCCGGATCTTCTATGAAGAAAAAGAAGGCAAACATCAGTGGGGCTTCTGGCAAAAGGAAATTCCTGCAGCATTAAGCTACTTTATTGAGGTTGAGTAATGATCCATGATGTTGTATCGAAAGTAGCATGGCAATGCCTTAGAAAGGAAGGACCGTTCCAAAGCTATGAAACAGGCTTTGGAACGGTCCTTTTGATCTTTAAATACGGAGAACTTGAATTTAAGCGTTATCCAATATGATTTTATCCAGCAATGCCTTGCAGCCTGCTTCAACCAGCTCGTAAACCTCGTCGAAGTTGCCGCTGTAATAGGGATCAGGTACATCCGCTATCCCGCGATCGGGCAGCAGCTCCATAAAAGTAAAGATTTCTGGACCATCTTCGCCATTAGCGCGATTAGCAGATTGGGCAAACACAGCTTCGGCATCACGGAGATTTTTGGAATCCATGGGGACAATATAGTCGAATTGCTTGTAATCGTCGCTGATCACGAGACGTGCTCTCATTCCTTCATAGGAAATACCCTGGCGATCTAATAGACCTCGTGTGCCCTCATGCGGCGGGTGACCCAAATGCCAATCTCCCGTTCCTGCAGAATCCACCTCAATGCTATCACTTTTACCCTCCTGTGCCACTAGATGGCGCATGACCGCTTCGGCCATGGGAGAACGGCAAATGTTGCCGAGACACACAAATAATACCTTGCAGGTTGCGTTATGAATCATGGCTATTCCAACTCTTTCTTCATTAATTTTTTCGAGCGTTCCGCCGCAGTTGCGGATGCGGCAAACGCCCCTCTAAGCGAACGACGCGGCAGACGCCATTTATAATAGACAGACATCATACGGAACGCGATAATAAGGGCAAATAGCACAAGGAGCTCGACGATTGACTTCGCCCATCCAAGACCGACGCACATCCCGGCCAGCATTGCCCATACCGCATAAATTTCATCTTTGAGCACAAGTGGCTTGCGTCCGGCAAGCACATCGCGGATAATGCCGCCGCCAATCCCCGTTAGCATCGCTGCCACCAATACGGCACTAAGCGGATGCCCCATTTGGGTTGCATACAATGCGCCTTGAATCGCGAACGCCGACAATCCAATCGCGTCAAAAAAAGCTTCGCTGCGTCTCCAACGCAGAATCCAACGGACCGGCAAAATGAAGGCGATCGTCATAGAGATAATCGCGACCTTGAACAAATAACCTTGACTCCATAACATGGTGACCGGCATCCCGATTAGCAGATTCCGTACGACCCCTCCGCCAAACGCGGTTACCAGACCCAGCACATAAACGCCTAAAATGTCGTATTCTTCTTCCATTGCGACTACAGCTCCGCTGACCGCAAAAGCAATCGTGCCAATCAAGCTGAAGACGCTAAAAATATCCATGCTCACCGCCGTAATCCCCGCTTCCCGTTCATTGTGGGCGAAGTAAACACCCTTTATCCTTACCCATTTTATCTCCGCACCGTCACTTCCGCAATGACAAATTTCGAGCGGGATTCGCATTGCTCGCGAGACAAGCAGAAGCTATACTGAATTACAGACAATGCCGAAAGGAAGAACATCGACATGAACGCCATGCTTCAAAAAATCATAATTACCACTGGTGGATCATTAGGCTCTTGGGCTGTTCCTTATATCGAGAAAGGCAGTTTGCTTATTGGCGCAGACAGCGGCGCTTTGTTTCTGATTGAGCAAGGTTTTAAACCCGATATTGCCATCGGGGATTTTGACTCCGTGTCGACTGATGAGCTCATGCGGGTCAGAAGTCACAGCGTCAGGATGATCGAATGTGATCCCATCGACAAAAACTTCACCGATACCGAGATGGCATTCCGCTTGGCGCTCGATCTGAAACCAGAAAAAATTTTGATGCTAGGCGCATTAGGCACACGATTCGACCATTCGCTTGCCAATGTCCACCTTCTCGCCCTGGCGGATGAGAACGGTATTGCTGCCGAAATCATTGATGAAACAAACCGCATTATGATCATCTCTCAGACGACATTCGTGACACGCCACCATCATCCTCAGCTTTCCCTGTTACCGCTATCTAGTTATGTAACAGGAATTACGCTCGAAGGATTTCAATACCCGCTTCATGAAGCTACTTTAACGATTGGCCAGTCGCTTGGCATCAGTAATGTGATGATCGGAGAACAAGGCGTTATCCGCCTAAATGAAGGACGTTTGCTCGTGATCCAAAGCCGGGATTAATATTGATCCTCCGGCTTAATCACGATTTCTATTCCTTCTGCATGTTTGCGATTCATCAGGTTACGGGCTTTTCGGTTCTCTTTTGATTCGAATACAATATCAAGATCATACGATTCGCCCGGGTATAATTTCTCTTTGGCGATATAGGGTTTTAAACGTTTGTGATTAAATCTCATCTTTTGACCCTGTACCTGGACAACTAGCTCGCCTTTCTCATCTGCTTCTCGGAACACAACGCCAGAACGCTTGAGTGGATAGATCCATACGGCATCTCCTTGGGCAAAGCGCCGGGCAACCTGACTCCCAATCGACGTGTTATTGTCATCCTTACTAACATCGGAATTCACGTCGCTGCCTTTGGCAGCTTTTGACGATTTCGGCGTTCTCCCCGATTGACTATCATCTTGGAGCTCGGTTCGCGGCACACTAATAACGTCCACATATGACGATGCTCCGCCGCCCTTTCGTACAAGCAGCTCTTCCGCACGCCTCATGACTCCCTCTGGCAACCCAAACCTGCGCGCGATTGCAAAGGCATGGCTGTCGCCTGCTTCTCCAATCTCAAGTCGATATAGAGGCTGCAAGGTTTCCGGATCAAATGTCATTCTTCCATTCTGACAGCCTTCTGTCGACGAAGCAAACAGCTTGATTTCGTTGAAATGAGTGGTAGCCGCGACCTTGGCGCCTTGCCGCTTAAGCTGCTCAAGGACAGCGATTGATAAAGCAATTCCTTCCGACGGATCGGTGCCCGCAGCCAATTCGTCCATCAGCAATAAGGATTTATCGTCCGCATACCGAAGCATTTCACTTAGCACGGAGATGTGTGAAGAGAAGGTGCTAAGCGATTGCTCCATACTTTGCCCATCTCCAACGTCGACAAACAAATGGCTAAACAAACCGAGCTCGCTCTCAGGTGACGCAGGCACGAGAAGTCCGCATTGATTCATGATGACGAATAGTCCAATCGTCTTTAGCGTAACTGTTTTTCCCCCTGTGTTCGGACCCGTGATCATTAGCTGGTTCCATTTCAAACCTAGCTCCACTTGGAGCGGCACTGCACCTTTACCTAATAACGGATGTGTAGCCTCGACTAATCTCACATAAGGTTTGTCGATTAGACGCGTTCGTTTTCCGCCAATGCTTCTGGCAAATTTACCTCTGGCAACAATATAATCGAAGATGGCCATCGCTTGCACGTTCATTTTGAGCTCTGTCGAATGATTATCTGCTTCATCAGAAAGACGCGATAATACGATTGTCCTCTCTCTTTCCTCCGCCGACTTCCACTGTTGCAGCTCCATATGCAGCTCAGCCACTTCCATTGGCTCAATGAAAAGCGTCTGCCCGCTTGCAGATTCATCAAGCACCGAGCCGGGTACATGTTTGCGCAGCTCACGCTTGACAGATAACACGAATCTCCCAGATCGTTTACTGATGACAGACTCCTGCAGGCTGCTCTTATATTTGTTCATCGCTCCCGTCATCCGTTTCTGGATTTGATCTTCTACAGCATAGGTTTGACGGCGAATATAAGCCAGGTCAGGACTCGCTTCATCAGTCAAGCTGCCGAAACGTATACAGCGCTGAAGATCATCCCGCAACTCCCTGCATTCGTACATGGAGTCCGCATATCCGGATATTGTCGGAGCAAGCTGCTCCTTGGCATTCATATATTTTTTCATTTGAGCAACAGAGGTCAGCCATATACCAAGCTGTTCAAGCTCTTGTTCGTTGTATATCCTGCCTTTGCCAAGTAGAGCGAGAAATGGCTCAATCCCTTCCATCGGCGAGATCGGGATGCTAGAGCCGGCGGCAAGAAGGATTGCTGCTTCTTCTGTTTCCTGAAGCCAAGCATGAACACGCCCGTAGTCAGCACTTGGCTTCATCGATTCAGCAAGCTTGCGTCCTGCATTCGAAACCGTCCTATCGGCCACTTGTTCTTTCACTTTATGAAATTCTAATTTGTTCAACGTATTTTCATTCATGTATGGACATCTCCTTTATTTTGGGGTAAAAAAAATAGACAGGAACAGAACGCGTGGGCGCTCCATTCCTGTCTATATAAAGGTGTAATCGAATCACGACTGTGTTCATGCAAGCAAATGACACGTTTCACATCGGGGCCGATGGAGAAACTGTGCGTATTGCTTAATCCATAACCTACATAAACACAAATCGATGAAAAGAAAGGTAGCCTTCATGTAAACAGTCGGATATCCTCAGGTTCTCAACTCTAGGACGGATATCGAAACAAACCATAACGAATGTTAAAAATAACATTCGCTGGCCTATTCTCGAAATATCCGAATATGATCCTATTTATGAGTTAAGAACACCTGCATACATCAAAATTTCCCCTTCCTAATAAACAGCGGTACATCAAAAATCTAACCATATCATACTCAAAATCATGACTATCCGTCAATATTGGAGTAGCCCGAATTAGATGTCAATCACCATTCCAGTATAAGCAAACTTCATACCATTAGGCAACTCGCCGCATCTCCGAATATCGATATCATGGGACAAATGAGTAAGCACCATCCGTCCAGGCTTCCACCTCTGTGAGAGCTGAATAGCTTCCGTTACATCATATACGGAGCGAGTCTCCATCGGATAAGGCTCTTGGAAGAAACTCGTTCCGAATATGATGAGATCAGCTCCAAACATCGGTTCCTGCTGCTCATCCGTCAGCAGAATGGAATCGGAGCAATATATCCAGCGATACCTCGTCTTCTCATTAATGAACGAGAAGGCGTAGGCATAACCGTTTTTGCCATGGTTAACCCTCCAACTGCTAGCCGTCCAATCGCCGATGCTGATTGCATGATCGAATGTTTTGAATTCAATTCCACTACCGATCCATGGAAACCGTTGCAATATCTCCTCAATCACCTCGGAAGGTGCATATGCGATTCCCTTCTTGCCCGTCCATCGACAGACATCATACCACTCTGGTAAACCGCCGATGTGATCGTAATGCGCGTGGGTAATCAACATACGGTCTATATCGCGCAAGCCCGCCATTTCCATCTGACGTCCCCAATCCGGGCCACAGTCAATCCAAGTTGTGCCCCATTCTGGCTCAAGCCACTGAAGAGTGGGACGCAGACGCCGATTGACGTGTTGTGCCTCTCTTGCTTCGCTGCAAACGCCACATTCGCAATAAGTGCGAGGCACGCCTTGAGAATCTCCAGTTCCACGAAAAATTAACTTGCTCATAGCGGAAGCAGACGCACTTCTTTCAAGGTCTTCAGATGCTCGACCATTTCAATCCATTCTTGCGGTTTTTTCGGCAGAGCCGAATAATATGTCGTTAAGAATTGAACAACCAGCTCGGCAGGTATAGCTTCCAGCTCCTCATCCTTCGGTAAGAATCCAAGATCCAGCTCCGAAACCGCTTCGCCTGTTTGTTCCCAAGAAGGATGGACATACTTGAGCTCCAGTCGTTTGTAACCGATATGAGAAAGCACCTCGCGTCGCACATATGGATTCATAGGTGAAACGCCGCCGAAACCGTGATCGGCTGCGCGGTAAGGGTCATAAATCTCGGCGAACATCCCGATTGGCGCAGTCTTCGATTGTTCCGCAAGACGCTGCAAATCCTTTTCTCGATTTACAAGCAAGAAACGGCCAATACCCATTGCGGCCTTACCGATAATCGTAAAGTCCGTCATCGCGACCTGCATATCGGGATAATAACGGTATTCGGTTGCACCAACTACGACTTCACCCTGCAATGCGACATATACATGGATACTGGGATCTTGCAGAGGACCTGCCCAGTCGTCATATGCGAGCACTTCTTCCGGAGGAAAAATGGTGCCTAGCAGCTCATGCAATTGCCGGAAATAAACATCTTCTATTGTTTGAATACGATAATAAGTCAACATAAATTGAAATTCCTCCTGATTCGGACTCCTAGTTATGGATGCGGACGTTAAGTCTTAAAGGGATTCCGCCACTCCATCAATACAGCGTGGTTTAAGGATTGTTCATCCTCCAAATAGTTGGGCGTGATTCCAACTGGCAGCCTTCCACAGCGTAGAAGAAATGATATCACAGGGTCATTCCACTCCCCTGATAGTACCTTTGCCAGATACTCCTCCGGGCTCGCCTCGTGTGTGCGCGCTCCATAACCCGGCATTCGGCCGCCGCCTAACAATCGTTCAAGACCTAGATGTACCACTGTTTCATATAACGTAAGCATCATCCATTTGCCCAAGCCCGACGAACGATACGCCGGGACAACTGCAATATCAACAACATATAGCGTATTGCCTTGCGAATTATGATTGCGGATATATCCATTATCAGTCACCGCCGCCCAGCTATGGTCGGATTCGTAATCCGCCATATCTACGACCAGCCCTGTCATGGAGCCAACGATAACACCATTCACTTCCGCACAGATCGCTCCCTGCGGAAATAAGGAGACATGCAAAGACAGTTGTTCCTCGTTCCAATGCAGCTCCTCGGGAAATGGCGGCGGGAAACATGCCTTCTGCACATCAATTAAACCTTTAAAGTCACTAACTCCGTAGTTCCGAATGGCCGCTTGGACGAGTCCACTGCCAGACCGTATGTATAGCTCCTTCTTCATTCAGATCTCCAATCGGTGTAGAGATCTGTTCTACGATCACGCCAAGTCATAACCGATCCGTTCAGGCGCACTTCTTCCAGCAAGTCGAGATCCAGATCGCCGACGATTAGCATATCGTCGTTAATAACACCTTCTGCGACAATTCCCGCTGGCGGGAACGGAATATCGTTTGGCGCCAGTATAGCCGCTTGTCCATAGTTCGCGCGCATAAAATCAACCTTGCGCAGTGAGCCTACGGTACCAGTCGTTACGATATAAATTTGATTTTCAATCGTTCTAGCATGGCAGCAATACCGAACCCGATAGAAACCATGTCTGTCATCCGTGCACGATGGACAGAAGATGACATCCGCCCCCTTGGCGCGTGCGATTCGCACGATCTCAGGGAATTCAATGTCATAACAAGTCAACATGGCGATGGTGCCGAATGGCGTCTGGAATACTTCTACTCCATCCCCCTTCGACATTTCCCATTCTGTCACTTCGGTAGGTGTCAGATGAATTTTGTCCTGGGTATCGATCCGCCCATCCGGATGGAACAAGAAAGCACGATTGCGCCGTTTCCCGCCCTCAACCTCAACGACATGCGTGCCTCCGATGATATACATCCCATATTGTTGGGCCAATTCACCAAACAGCTCCGTATACGCATCTGTGAAGCTAGGAAGACGGTCAATAGTCAGCGGGTTGCCCTGGTCGTCGCCAATGGAGAGCAATTGAGTCGTCATAAATTCAGGGAACAACAGAAACTGTACACCATATTCCGAAGCGTTGCGAACATAGTGAGTCACCTGATCCCGAAAGGCATCAAAACTGGTGATATCGGATAGCCGATATTGAACGGCAGCTGTACGAAATTTCATAAAGGACCTCCGATGTCATTATTTGCGCTGCTTGAATTGCAAAGTAATTGTCGTCCCAAGATTAGGAAGGCTGAATACGTCGATTTTGCCTTCGTGCAGATCAATGATCCGTTTAGCGATAGACAAGCCAAGTCCAACGCCGCCAGTTGTCCGACTTCTTGCTCCGTCCACACGGTAGAAGCGCTCGAACAGATGCGGGATTTCTTTTTCCGGAATCCCCATACCTTTATCTTTCACTTCGATTTTGACGATGTTTTTGGATTGGGAGATCGATACATCGATCGGTTCCTTGGAATATTTGATGGCATTATCCAATAGGATCACCAGCAACTGTCTGATCTTGTCTTTATCACCAGACATACGAATGACGCGCGTGTGCGGCTTGATTCGGATCTGACGCTGGAAAGTCGTCTGCAGCATCGTCGCAAGCTCTTCTACTATATGTACGACATCGAACATCTCCAGCTTGAGCCAATCTTCCTGCTCCGCTTCAGCGAGCATCAGCATTGATTTGGTCAAATTCTGCAGTCTCGTTGCTTCCTTTGAAATCGCCTCAACGGCTTCATCACGAATGCTTACATCGTCGCGTCCCCACCTCTTTAACAAGCCCGCATAACTGCTAATAACAGTTAAAGGGGTTTTGAGTTCATGCGAGGCGTCAGCTACGAACTGCTTCTGATGCTCAAAGGTACGATCGAGCCGCTCAATCATTTGATTAAATGCCCTAATGAGCTGCTGAAGCTCTGCCGATTCCTCACGTCCGCTAATATCAATTTGCCGGAGCTTACCACTGCGATCGATCTCCCGCATTGTATTAACCATCTGCTGAATTGGAGCCGTAAGCCTGGATGTGAACCAATACGTTCCGAAAATCGCAAACAATATCGCACCTGCGCTCGTCACACTAAGCGCCGCAACTAACACCTGCAGATAATTGTCCAATTCGTCCAGAATGCGATTGATCTCTAACATCGCGATGACATTCCCGTCCGAATACAGCGGTACCCGCATATAAATGATGCGTTCCCCGCTCTTCGTCACCATATCGGTATGATGATAAGCATCGAACTGCGCGGGCAGCTCGAGCAGAATGGCGTTCGTACCGGTTATATTGAGAACGCGGTTATTGGGACCGATAATTCGAATCATTTCGTTCGCGTTATGATATTCCTTTAATAAATCCGGTGAGGACAACCCTCGACCACTCTGGATCCGAGGATTCTCCAGCATAAGATTCATCTTGGTCATAATGACCTCTTCTTCGCTCTCTGTCGTAATTTTGATGACATAGAAATACACGAAGATATTAAAGAAAATTAAAATGAGGATAAGCCAAAAAATCGTAAAAAGCGTAAAACGTTTACGCAGCGTCATGCATCCGGCTCCTTAATCATATAACCTACTCCCCGAACGGTATGGATCAGCTTATGTCTGTACCCTTTATCCAGCTTTTGGCGCAAATAACGGATATAAACGTCGACGAGATTCGTCTCGCCGATAAAGTCATATCCCCATACTTCCGACAAAATGTCTTCACGTGACTTCTCCTCATTGCGGTTCTCCACCAAATAGACAAGCAGCTCAAACTCACGCGGGGTCAGCTCGATCAGGATATCTTTGCGGTACACTTTGCGGGAACGAAGCTCAATGGTGAGATCACCAAGCTTGATGACATCGGAACCCTCAGATTCCTTAGGATTTTGCTGGAATATACGCAGAATGTTGCGTACCCTCGCCAGCAATTCCTCCATGGCAAATGGTTTCGTAATATAATCATTAGCGCCATGCTCGAAGCCGCTCACCTTATCCGGTACTGTATCTCTTGCCGTCAGCAATATAATAGGCACAGGATTACCAGCTTGACGAATTAAACGAAGCACCTCGATACCGCTCATCTCTGGCAGCATAACGTCGAGGAGAATTAACTGCCATTCTCCTGTTGAAGCCATTTCATAGCCTGTCCTGCCATCTGCCGCCACTCCAACCGAGTATCCCTCATGCTCCAATTCCAATTGCAAGATTCGAGAGATTCCCGCTTCGTCTTCTACGACTAGAACGCGTTCATTCATAACGATGGTACACCTTCCTTCTAGCAAAAATAATACTTTCATCATAAAGAAGGCGCCATTAGATTGCAAGCGAACACCATTCAGCTACGATCTGCTTACCCGCGCTTTCATATCCAATACTTCGAGTAATGGCTGTAGAGACCTCGTCAGCTTCTGGTCCAATTGTGCATAATCGGTTGGCCATTTGCCGCTCCACATGATGTTCCATAATTTCTCTTGCGGTAACAAAGGGACGATCGCAATCGGCCAATCCGGCAGCATGGACAGCCATGTACGATCTTCGCCGAATTTCGTATGTTTATTGGCGATCCAGTGCCATTGCTGCTTCACAGTGGCATTCTCTGATTGCAGTTTATGCAGTCTCTCCCACTTAGCAGACTGCCATTTGTATACATTGGGATCGGCAATAACGACAACATGATCTGATGCCCTGATCAAGTAACCCGCTTCCGAAGTATCCCAATTACTGGATAGATCGATGATCTGAATATCATGCCTGCTCGCATCAAACGTTTGTTCAAGGCGTCCTAAAGCTTTGTCTGCACAATCAACCCATTGTGGAGATGCTGGAAGCCACTCAACTGGACAAGATCGGGCATGCTTTACATCCTCTTTTCTTCCCCCATATCCATCATCCCGCAATCTCCAATATTGTTCGGACTCGGATTGTAAGGAGCGCGGCAGAAGCTCCTCCCACTCTCCTTGTTCACCTGCAAACTCAGCCGCGTGCACGGCAAGTCCGCGACGTGCCATTAATAGCGCTAACGTAATCGACAGGAAGGTAACGCCGGTTCCACTGGACAGTCCTAACACGACAACCCTGTGTTGTGAGTTGTCTACAGCCTGTTTTGCATGTTTATTTGGCGCCAATATATCTGTAGCCTGAACTTGCCAGGCAGTCAGAGCCTGCTCTACTTCTTGCATGGATTGAAATCTAAACCGTACATCCGGCTCTAACATCCGTTCCAATATATTGACATAAGCTCGCGGCCATGTTTCCGGGAGTTTCATTCTTGGTTTGGCACGATTTGGATTCCACTCCTGCATCTCTTTTACCGCACTAGTTCCCGCTAAACTGTATAAGACAGCTCCAAGACTATATATGTCGCTTCGGATATCGCTTTGACTCCCGTAATGCCTCTCTGGCGCTGCATATCCTGTCGTCCCAAGCTGCAATGTATCTCCCTGTTTCCCTTCTTTGTAGTAACGAGAGATTCCGAAATCGATGAGCTTTACCATATCGTTTGTGTCAATCATAATATTGGATGGTTTGAGATCACGGTGGATGATGGGACGAGGCTGTTCATGCAAATAAATCAGTGCCGAACACAGCTGCCTAGCGATTCGCAACACTTGTCCGAAAGGCATAGCTTGGCGCGAATATTGCAGCCATTGGGCCAGCGTATGACCATCAATGTACTCCATTACGAGAACTTCTGGCGCTCCTTCAGCTGATGGCGGGTAATAGTCCGTAATTTGTGGCAAATGTGGATGATCCAATCGCATCAACGTAGCGGCTTCCGAAGAATAGACGCCAGGTTCAATCGGAGCAACAGCAGAACTTGTAACCTTCATAGCCAGAATCCGGCCTGCAAGCTTGATATCCTCCACAGCAAATACGGTGCCCATTCCACCTTGACCTATGATGCGCCTAACCCGATATCTACCCTCATATAATTCGCCGATCCTCGGAATAATTTCCATTTGACCCAAAGAAGTTCCCTTTATCATTATACGATCTCCTTTCACATGAACAAGGTGAAATAACATATCACTTCTTAGCATTTAATAAAAAAATCCCGACCAACATCTGACATGTGTCAGACGCGGGTCGGGATTCTTTCCCTCATTATAGGTAATTGCGATCATTATATCATAGAAGAATTTGGTTGCCTACTTCTTCCGCAGGTACAACGTCATCTCTTCACGGTTGTGGAAAAGCTGCCTTGCACCGAGGATGTGGAAGCCGGTACTCAGTCTTTCTTTCACTTCGCGAATCGTTTGCAGCGGTTTCTTATGCATCAGCTTTATGGTCACAATGGCCGTTGCTTCCGGTTTAAGCGCATGTATCAGATCTAATACGAGACGTGACATCAGCATGGGACTCCAGCTCATATCACACACCAGCAGATCAAAGGAGGAAGGGGCAAGCGACACATCCGACGCATTCTGCTTCAGATGTGTGAGCATCGGATTACTTTTGAGGGAGGGATGCATATCCGCTGGGTCTATGGCCGTCACGCGTAAACCGCGCTCAAGCAGCAGCGATGTCCATCCGCCTGGAGCCGCTCCAATATCTAGAGCGTTGCGATAATCGGTATATTCGATGCCGAACGTACGCTCCGCTTCGAGGAGTTTGAATTTGGCACGAGATATTTGACCTTCTTCGCGTTGGAAACGTACCGCGCCGCCTGGCCAATCAGACAGCATTTCCACTGGGGTTCCGAATCCAACGTAGAGACGATCACCCGCTGTATAGACGGAAATTATAATTTCTGGCATCTGCACAACCGGTTCCGCGTCGATCTCCTCTAGAACGGCATCGAGGACCGCCTTGGTATCGGAGGTCGAGTAGTGAAAATTCGAATTGGTGCTTTTACGTATATGCACTGCGGTTCGGCGATCCATGAAGGATAATCTTGCGTTGCGTATCATATCGGAAAGCTGTTCCAGATCGCCCGCATCACCTTGAGCGATAATCTCTCTGTCGATGGGCTGCAAGTGACGCAAGAAGACAGGGGTCTGTTCCGTAATGGCAGCAAACACAGACTCCTTTGACAGGTCACATCTCATACAGAATACTTCGCCCGGGGCGAGTAGGGTGAAGCTGGCGCCAGGAAACAAACGACGTAGTTCCTCCATCGCATAAGGTGCATAATGTTGATTGGCAGTACCGATCCATTCAGTCACGTTTGAATAGCCTCTTTCGTCATTAATCTATCTTCAATCCAACTTTTGCACGGACATTGGACATTTAGAACTTACGGTTGAATTGAATTCGATCCCTTTTCACGATTCAATCCTGCAATCTGATCCAACAGCTGCTGAGGCATCGGACCACCAAATAATTGTGAATCTGCAGGCAGCGATGTGGAGAGTGCATGATACATCATGGTACGACCCGCTGCGCTGGAAGTATGCAAATAAATGCGTTTCGGGAATCTGCCTGAGCTTATAATATGATTGACGACCTCATCACCTGTTGGCTGCCCCCAGCCCAAATCGTAGTCAAGCGACAACACATCGATTGGTCCTGAATCAATCAATAGCTTGCATTCTTCCGCATTTCGAGCAAGTACAAAGCCGTCCGGGCATCTTCGATAGTCATCCAAATAGACATGGATCATGCGATCCCCTCCACGAATAATGGTTTATAGCTGACAATCTGGACAACGATAGTTTTTGCGTCCTGCAACGGATGTTTTTTTGATTGTGCCGCCGCAACGCCTGCATAATTGACCATCAAGGCCATGCACGGCAAGTCGATCGCGGTATCCGCCCGTAAAGCTGTCGCCGCTGAACAACGGCTGTACTTTGACGCCACCATGGGATATCGCGTCACGCAATATATGCCCCATCGCATGATAAAGCTGCTCCCAATCGGCAGGTATCATCTCGTTCAGCTTGCGTTCTGGACGAATTTTCGCTTCGAACAATATTTCGTCCGCATATACCGGTCCAACGCCTACAATCAAGTTCTGATCAAGCAAAGCCGTCTTGATGGTGCTTCTTTTTTTGGCGTATCGTTCGATGAATCTGGACAATGTAAGACGTTTGTCGAAGGGATCGATACCTCGCCCCTTCATCTGCGCTTCCAATTCCTTCACGGACACCAAGCTGAAATCTGACGTCGTTACGCCCGATAGCGCTAAGGATCGATCGCCGAATCTTAGTCGGATGGATACCGTTTCGCCCATGGTTTCATTGGAAGACTCAACAAACAAAGCAGCGTCGTCCGCTAACCGAATGGTCAACCTCTTGCCATTGTCCAAATGGAACACAACTAGGTCGGCTCTCCGTTCTACGAACCACACATATTTGCCCACAATATTGTCTTGCAGAATATGATCTTCTTCTGACGGCTCTCCCGTCAAACATTCGAGTGCTGTTATTGCTGCACCGGCGAATCGCTCCGCGAGTAACGCTCTGTATATTTCCAGTTCCGGAAGCTCCTGCATCTAGCCGTTAAACCTCCCAGCGAATGTAAGTGATATCATACCTATTTATCTCGAAGACAAATCTGACCTCAATTCGTCTAACGTATCATAAATTTTGTCAGGACTGCAGCCGGCAGAGTTTGCGTAATAATCATAATTTTCTTTGGTCGTCAGACCGGTCAACACGAGTGCCGTACCGCAACCTGAAGCTACACCTGCCGCGATATCCGTTGCTAGATTATCTCCAACAACTAACGTTCCATCAGCCGGAAGTCCCATACGCGACAATGCGTAATCCATTAGGATGGATGACGGTTTACCGATGACGATAGGCTCTACACCGCTCGCCGCGCGAATCATTGCTCCGATGGATCCTGCACCAGGCAGCATGCCATCCGTAGACGGCACTAATAAGTCAGGATTGGTCAATATGGACGGAACACCGTTCCGAATATGATGAACAGCTCTCGCCACCTTGCCGTAGCTTAGCTCCCGATCAATGCCTTGCACCACAAAGTCAGGTTCATCATCCGTTATTCGAAGTCCCGCGTCTGTAAGCGCTTCTAGAAGACCATTCTGTCCAATCATATATACGGAAGCATTAGGCTTCAAACCCGCAATAAGAACCGCAGCCGCTTGAGCCGAGGTGCATACGTCGTCGGGACATGCCGGAATATCCATGCCAATCAAACGGCTTGCTACTTCCTCTGGAGTAGCTGACGAGTTGTTGGTAACGAATCGATATGCGAGGCCCGATTGCTGCAAATAATGAATGAGCCTGCTGGCTCCTTCGATAGGTCGTGACCCGTGATACATCGTACCGTCTAGGTCGATTAATAAGCCTTTTACCTGATGCAATGTGTTCTGTTCCATTATTTCCCCATGACTCCTGATTCACGTTTATTTATCTTAAGCTGCAATCTTTGAATTCGCTTGCGGATATTTTCAACAAAAGTGGTCGCTTTAGCGTCCAGCCTTTTCCCCTCGAACAAATGCTGGCATCTCACTAGCGCTTCGGATGCATAGAACAGCGATCGATTCCAATCCTTGATCTTGTGTTCATAATACATGGATAATTCAATACATGCATCCTGTCCGCTAGGAGACTGCGTAAACTCCGTAACATGTACAACCTTCTGCCACAATAACACAGCCCGTTCCCAATTACCAGCCTTCTTATCTCTTGCGGCCAGCTTGGCGAGAGATGACGGAGTAGGCGATTCATGGACTACTGCTCTGTGGTACAGCTCTTCGATCAGCCGGTCCTTGCCCATACGTTCAAGCCATAATCCGGTGCGGACAAGTTCCTCCGTTTCTACGGGATGAGGAATACGCTTAAATATATCTTCTTTGAGCAAATGCCCGAATCGAATCGACAGGCAAGCCAGTGAGAGTAGATCCAGCTCATTATGGATAAAGACGCCTTCTAAGGGGGTAGGATCTCCATCTGCTAGAAACTGAAAATAAAGCTGTGGCGCAAGCGATCCCGGAACATCGTCCGAACGCACAATGCCAAGTCTCTCCTCTTCGATATGGCTAAGCTTGCAAGAAACTAGCGTGTTGCGCCAAATGGACCTTGAAGGATGAAGGAAGTCGAGATGAAGCGGCTGCTTGAGCGGACGTCCCAGCCCGTTCATGATCATCCGATTATATACTAAAGGCCAATCAAAGGTCTTACCATTATATGTCGCCAAATAACGATAATTGCGCAGACGTTGCCCTAAATCGTAGAGCATGGCATACTCTTCGGCGGGATGTCTGATCAGCGTCTGCTCCACAACAAATCGATCTCCTTGCAGATAAGAAAGTCCAACCATAAACGGAACATTGCCTGTCCCTACGCCAAGCCCCGTCGTCTCCAGATCTAGATACAAAATCTGCTCAGGTTCGATGGCTTCGATTCCAACATGAAATTCAGACAATCCTGCTGCAGCTTCCCTAAGCTCTCCAAGCGCGTGCGTACCATGGTGATGGGATAGATCGAATTGGGATATTCGTACCAAATACTCTCCCTTTTCACCTTGCCTCAGTTTAACGCCGAACGATGACCAAGCTGGATGCAGAACTCCTTCTGTTTCCACAGAATCAACAGTCTCGGTCTCGGCGATTGCAAGCGGTTGTTCGTTGGTTTGGGCGCCATTGCCTCTCAGGCGGTTCATTCGATCTCGCATGCTCATATGGATGCACCTGCTTCTCTCAAAAGTGACAAGGCTTGCTCTTTGCCCAATAAGCCGACCTCCTCGATCGGACCAACGCAAGCAGGACAGCCGCTTTGACAAGAACACGATGTAATGAGCCGCTGTGCACGCGCCACTAGCTCATCATGCACGTCATATAATCTCTCGCTGAGACCAATTCCCCCTGGATAACGGTCATAGAAATAGATGGTCGGCTTCTGAGAGTGGATCGCTTTAACCTGCGGAACTACACGTATGTCGAAGGGGTCACACATCAAATAAAGCGGAGCGATATGCACTAATACATTGGCAATGCCAAGCAGCGCGAATTGCATCTCATTTTTCGAACGTTTGGCCGCCGCTTCGTCGCTGAAGGAGAACCAGTAGCTGCTTGTATGCAGTTCTTCTTCTGGCAAATGGATCGGCCCCGAGCCGATGTTTTCATGCGTTCGCAGCCTAATTTTCTTAAAAATAGTCACTTTCGCATTAACGGTCACTTCGCCGTAATTCCTTACTAACTCGCCAGACACCGTCTCTTTGTCCACATGCAGCACCTTCAGCTCTACAGCCAGATTCGCATCGGTGTAATACTCTACATCCACCTCACGGACGAACGCCTTTTTCTCTGGGTAATCAAGCTTCTCGACTTGAAACTGCACGCCTTCATGGATATATATCGCTTCCTCATGGATTAGCGTAGGCGCACTGAAACGATCGACCTCTCCCAATACACGATGCTCGCTTGTTGTTATATCAATAATGACGAAATTTTCTTGTGCTGCTGACCGAAGCGAGATGTTATGTGCCGGGAATGACTGCTCCATCCAGAACCAGCGATCGCCGGCATAATGCAGAACCTTCTCTTCTACGAGAAATTCCATCATATCCTCCAGCTTTTCACCGCCGAACGTATCGCCCCGCTTAAAGGGAAGCTCATATGCGGCACACTTGACGTGGTCGATTAAGATGAGCAGATTGTCCGGATGAATAAGCGCTCGCTCAGGCGGACGGTTGAAGAAAAAGTCAGGATTCTGGATAATATATTGATCCAGCGGGTTGCTGCTGGCTACCATAAAGGTGACGGAGCTCTCCTGCCTACGACCGGCTCGGCCGGATTGCTGCCAAGTGCTTGCAATCGTACCCGGATACCCATTGAGTACGCAGGCCTGTAGTTGTCCGATGTCGATACCAAGCTCAAGCGCATTCGTACTGACAACACCTCTGATTTCGCCGCTGCGAAGACCACGCTCGATCTCGCGTCTAAGCTTGGGCAAATAACCGCCTCTGTACCCTCGTATACTTTTGTCTCCGATCTTGTCTCGTACCAATTCTTGCAGATAAGTTAAGAGCAGCTCGACTCGAACGCGGCTTCGCGCAAATACGATCGTCTGCACGCCTTGCTTGAGAAGCATGGCCGCTAATCTACGAGTTTCCAACACGCTGCTTCTACGAATGCCTAACTGCTGGTTTACCACTGGAGGGTTATAGAAAACGATATGTTTTTCCCCCATCGGCGCTCCGTTATTGTCAACAAGCGTCACCTGTTCTCCGATTAGTTTCTCGGCATGTTCGCGCGGGTTATCAATCGTAGCAGACGCACATATAAATTGCGGATTCGAACCATAAAATTTGCAAATACGTTTGAGCCGGCGAATAACATTGGCAACATGGCTGCCGAAGACGCCGCGATAGGCATGAACTTCATCGATTACGATGAATTTAATATTCTCGAACAGCTTTACCCACTTCGTATGATGAGGCAGAATCGCTGAGTGCAGCATATCAGGATTGGTAACCACGATATGTCCAGCATTACGAATGGCCGTACGTACTGTGGGCGGTGTATCACCATCGTAGGTATGTGTTTTGATATCGACACCCATCAGATCAGCTACCGCTTGTAGCTCTGCCACCTGATCCTGTGCAAGCGCCTTAGTCGGGAACAGATACAGCGCCCTGCCCTCGTCGTTTTCAAGCAGGCTCTGCATCACTGGCAAGTTATAACAAAGCGTCTTACCCGATGCCGTCGGTGTTACCGCCACGACATGATCGCCGCGCCTCGCGGCCCTATACGCGTCTGCCTGATGCACATATAGCTCTGAAACGCCTCGAAGTCTAAGCCCTTCCTTCCAAGTAGCATGAAGATCATCCGGCAATGGTACGCTAACGGACGGACGGGACG
Organism: Paenibacillus sp. strain BS8-2; assembly: GCF_054483835.1. NCBI lineage: Bacteria > Bacillati > Bacillota > Bacilli > Caryophanales > Paenibacillaceae > Paenibacillus > Paenibacillus sp. strain BS8-2. The sequence continues at coordinate 4,449,221 of NZ_CM137010.1, read as the reverse complement.
GGATAGTACGCCAATGGGTTACATTAGCCATCAGTTCCTCGTCCGCCTTTAGGTTATTGAGCCATTCGCCGAGGCTCTCCGCCCTTCCCGTCCAAGCATTCATCCGCTATCACTCCATTCCTTGAGTTAATTCCGCTTCCATTCTCGTTTAGCCATTTTATCATACTATCAAGCATAAGAATATACGTTCGATCAATGATACAATCTGATGAATGATCAATCACTGGATATGCTTGAGTAATTACTCGGAACAACCGTTCACCGGGCCGCTTCCCTTCCGCTCGATCTCATAGCTTGCAAGATCCAGAGCGGCATAACTATTCGAAAATATTGTCCTCGCCTCAAGCTCTAACAAGGCCAGCTCTTCATTGTTATATCTGCCGCTGAAATGAGTCATCACGAGAAGCTTTGCGCCTGCATCACGTGCCGCCGTTGCCGCTTCGATCGTTGTACTGTGTCCGAACTCATGCGCCTTCGCTTCCATACCGCCAGCGAACGTAGCTTCATGGACGACAAGATCCGCTCCGCGTGCCAGCTGCACGGCATGATCACATGGGCTAGTGTCACCGAGAATAGTCACGATACGGCCAGGTATAACGCCATCCGTCACAGACTCTGGTGTCACGACTCGCCCGTCAGCAAGCGTCACAGCCTCGCCGCGCTTGAGCTTCCCATACATGGGTCCCGCTTCCAATCCGAGCTCCTGCAGTTTTTCGGTGAGTAAGCGCCCCGGTGCATCGCTTTCGGTAATGCGAAAGCCATAACAGGGTACACGGTGGACAAGCGACAGTATTTCCACCTTGAAACATTCATCCTCGAAGACCGGCTGTGTTTGATCATGATCATCCAACTCATGAATGACAAGGTTATAGTCAAGCGTTGTTCCCGTCAAACGGAATACCGTCTCGATGTAAGCCTTAAGACCGGTAGGCCCATACATATCAACCTGGCTAACACCACCGTCAAATGAACGCGTGCTAAGAAGACCAGGCAATCCATATAGATGATCTCCGTGAAGATGAGTGATAAATATTTTTTCCAGTTTGCTCAGCTTAAGCGGCAACTTCATTAATTGATGCTGTGTCGCTTCGCCAGCGTCGAACAACCACCAACCGCAATGTGGATCCGGAAGCTGCAGGGCTACGCCGGTTACATTGCGGTGTTTGTTCGGACGACCAGCGCCTGTGCCCATAAACCAAACCTTCATTTGCATTGCTCCTCACTATATCCCGTTTCGCGATTTCCTGCCGCTTGCAAAGGAGCCCTCCACGCCGCGGTAATGGTGCACCGGTTCGAGGAAGGCTCTCGCTATGGTTATTTGAGATCAACTAAACTTTTTCGACGTTAAAATACTGAGCTTCCGGATGCGCGAACACCATTGCCGACACCGAAGCCTCCGGCTCCATCATAAATCCTTCTGTCAGCTCGATGCCGATATCCTCCGGTTTCATCAGCTCGAAGAGCGGTCCTTGATCTTCCAGGTTAGGACACGCGGGATATCCAAAGGAAACGCGAATCCCTTGATAACGTGCACCATGGCGCTGCTTCATCGTCATCTCAGCTGGATCCGGATAACCGCAAATATCACGCATCATATGATGGACACGTTCTGCAAGTCCTTCCGCCACCTCAAGCGCGACCGATTGGAGCGCGTGGGAACGCAAGTAATCTCCGCTATCCTTCCACTTGCTTGCCAATTCACGGATTCCTTCGCCTGCTGTAACAACCAAGAAGCCGACATAATCCATAACGCCGCTATCCGTCGATTTGAGGAAGTCCGCCAAGCAGAGATAAGGTTCCACTTGCTGGCGCGGGAATGTAAACCGCTTGACTTCCTTCGAATGATCCGCAGGATCATAGATAATAACATCGTTGCCAGAAGATTGTGCCGGGAAGAATCGGTACATACCATGAGCACGCAAGAATCCATCTTGTGTCCCCTCACGGAAGATCCCATCAACAGTCTCCTTCAATTGCACTGCTTTTGCGTTGCCTTCGGCTAGCAGCTTATCAACCGTACCTTTCAGCCCCAAGTGATGACCAAGAAGCATCTGCATATTGACATACGGTACAATTTGCGGAATCGGCACATCACGCAAGACATGACGTTCTGTATCAGGCGGCGCAAACACCGGAGCATCCGGCGAAATTTTGGAACGAACGGCACGCGTCAGTTGTGGCAGCGACTTCTCCGTTTCTTCGAGTGCCGCACCGGATGCTTTGTACGCTGCAAGCTCCTCCTCGAGCCTCGAACGATGCTCGGGGTCCATCAACTTATTCGCGATGTCGAGACCGTCCATGGCATCCTTGGCATACAACACAAGTCCGTCATACTCCGGGCCAATTCTTGTTTTGGTGAATTTCCGCGTAAGAGCCGCTCCGCCTACCAGAATCGGCGCATCGATTCCTGCATTACGCATGTCTTGTGCCGTAATTACCATCTGCTGCGCTGATTTCACAAGCAGGCCTGAAAGCCCGATTGCATCTGCTTTTTCGTTGCGGTAGGCTTCGATCAACTGCTCAGGCGGAACCTTGATCCCGAGATTAATGATCTTGTATCCGTTGTTAGACAATATAATTTCCACCAGGTTTTTGCCGATATCATGAACGTCGCCTTTAACTGTCGCGAGAATGATCTTGCCTTTGACAGAGGATTCATTCTTCTCCATGAACGGCTCCAGATAGGTTACGGAAGCCTTCATTACTTCGGCGCTCTGCAGCACTTCTGCTACGATCAATTCGTTATTGTTGAATAGTCTGCCGACCTCTTCCATGCCTCGCATCAGCGGACCGTTGATCACCTCGAGCGGCGAATATGTTTTGAGTGCTTCTTCCAAATCAGGAATAAGCCCTTCTTTTGTCCCTTCGACAATATAGGAACCCAAGCGTTCTTCTAACGACAGGTTAGAGATCTTTTCCTTTTTCTCGACCTTCTTATTACGGAATGCGGCTACAAACGCTGCCAGTGTCTCGTCGGTCGTATTATAGATTAGATCCTCGGCCAGTTTACGCTCTTCATCCGGGATGGAGGCATAACGCTCCAGCTTCTCCGTATTTACGATCGCGTAGTCTAGTCCCGCCTTTGTCGCATGGTACAGATAAACAGAGTTCAGAACTTCTCGGCCAGCGTCCGGCAATCCGAATGAGATGTTACTCAGACCCAATATCGTCTTCGCTTTCGGGTACTTCTCCTTGATCATCCGGATACCTTCCAGCGTCTCGACCGCAGAACCGATGTATTGCGGGTCGCCGGAGCCAATTGGGAACATATTCGGATCAAAGATAATATCCTCCGGCTTCACACCGTATTTGTCCACCAACAAGCCATAGGAACGATCTGCAACTTCCATCTTTGCTTCTCGGGATACCGCTTGACCACGCTCATCGATCAGAATCATGACAACCGAAGCGCCATACTGGTGAATCAGCGGAATGATCTTCTCGAACTTGGATTCACCATCCTCCAAGTTAATGGAGTTAATGATCGCCTTGCCTTGCGAATATTTGAGACCCAACTCAATAATATGATCATAAGTGGAGTCCAGCATGATCGGAGCCTTGATCTTCTTGACTACCTGAGGTAGAAATTGATGAACGGCGTAAGCTTCATCGATGTCTGTATCCTGCAAGTTAATATCTATGACATGCGCTCCGCCCTTGACCTGCGCACGCGCAATCTCGGAGGCTTCATCGAACTTTTCTTCTTTAATAAGTCGCTTGAACTTACGAGAACCCGAAATATTGGTCCGTTCGCCAATCATATATGGACGGTTGTCCGATTCGATAAATACTGTTTCGATCCCGGAAACGGCATCGGGATGTGTCCCGTTGCATTCACGCGGCGAATAGTTCGCCATCGTGTCGGCAAGCGCACGAATATGAGCAGGCGTCGTGCCGCAGCAGCCGCCGGCGATATTCAGCCAGCCCTGCTCGGCAAATGCGGCCAGCTTCTTGGCAAGCGACTCAGGCGACTCGTGGTAGTGACCATTCTCGTCGGGAAGACCTGCGTTCGGATAGCAGCTGACAGCCGAGCTCGAGATCTCGCTAAGCGTCCGAATATGGTCGCGCATAAACTCCGGACCCGTTGCGCAGTTCAGCCCCATCGAGATGGGATTCAGATGCTCAAGCGAAATATAGAACGACTCAATCGATTGACCGGCAAGTGTCGTACCCATCGGTTCGATCGTTCCGGAAATCATGATTGGCAACGTAATGCCAGTCGAAGCGAAAGCATTGCGAACACCAATGCTGCCCGCTTTGACGTTTAATGTGTCCTGCGATGTTTCCAATAATATGGCGTCAACGCCGCCTTCGATGAGAGCTACAGTCTGCTCGTAATAACTTTCGATCAACTCATCGAATGTCACACCGCCTGTAACCGATAATGTTTTGGTTGTTGGACCCAGCGCGCCAGCAACAAAACGTTGTCTGTCCGGTGTGCTGAATTTGTCCGCGGCATCTCTTGCCAGCTTTGCTGCCGCCAAATTAATTTCCCTAGCCTTCTCAGGGATATCGTAATCCGCAAGTACGACGCTTGTCGCGCCGAACGTGTTTGTTTCGAGAATATCCGCCCCGGCCTCCAGGTATTGCTCATGAATCAACTGAATGACATCAGGACGAGTCAATACAAGCATTTCGTTACAGCCGTCCAGCTCCGCTCCACCGAAATCCTCTTCTGTCAGGTTCGCTTGCTGAATCATTGTGCCCATCGCGCCATCCAATATAAGTATACGTTTCTTAAGTGCTTGTTCTATGCTCTGTCTAGACAATTTGCTACACCCTTCCCAAACTCATTGAGAAATATTATAATCGTAGTCATTCGACAACGAGTGCCAATCATGCCATTCAAGGCAATCCAAATACATTCCTATATTATAAATTATGCTTGCCTCATTCATTCGGACATGGATTCTTTGCAATAACCAATAGTTTAGCAGAATACCTATTAGCTGAAAAGGCTAGTCCATCGACAATCGTTCGCAATTGATTTATAATTATTATATCATTTAATTTCTATTGGAAAAGAGGGAATGCTCATGGCTGAAATTAGAATTCGCAACACGGAGCAACGCATTCAAGGAGAAGAGAACGTACGTGCGTTCCTCGAAAGTCAAGAAGTGTTATACGAACATTGGAACGCAGCCAAGTTGCCGGCGGAACTGCAAGATAAATTTGTATTGAGCGACGAAGAAAAAAGCTCAATCCTCGCAACTTTCGACGAAGAAATTCGCGATCTCGCTTCTCGTCGCGGTTATCAAACATGGGATTTGATTTCCCTGTCCGATGCTACCCCTAATCTCGATGAACTGCTCAAAAAGTTCGAAAACGTTCATACACATACGGAAGATGAGGTTCGTGCGATTACAGCAGGACGCGGTATCTTCATTATTAAAGGCACGGATGATGTTGGCTACTTTGATGTAGAGCTTGAAGCAGGTGACGTTATTTCTGTTCCAGAGCATAAACCACACTTCTTCACGCTGATGGACAACCGTCAAATCGTTGCCGTTCGTTTGTTTATCGAAACAGAAGGCTGGATTGCACATCCTTATGCGGATGCTCAATTCCAATCGAGCAACTAATCCACTTCCAATCATACGTAAGCCCCTCCTGCTACGAAGCAGCCGAGGGGCTTTTGTATAGGTTGCTATAAACTTCAAATCCTTATTGTTCGAGCAAGGTGAACAATTCCTCGAGGTTAGCGATCTCATGCGTAGGCACAATTTCATCATTGCGTACTGCACCGTGACGGTTAATCCAAACCGAAGTCATCCCAATGGTGTTAGCACCAAGAATGTCTGTCGTAAGCTTGTCTCCCACCATGATGCCATGCTCAGGCTCAATGCCGAGACGTTCCAACGCATGACGGAAAATTGGAGCTGCAGGCTTTCCTTGACCGAATTCGCCAGAAATGAGGATATGGTCGAAATAAGGAATAAGCTCAGGGACACCATCCAGCTTTTCTTTCTGTAGGTCAGGCGATCCGTTCGTCAATAGAAGCAGCTTGTATTTGCCTTTGAGCGCATCCAATACTCGGAATGTCTCATCATATACAATTGGACGGGAACGGCGTTCCGCCGGGAACTGCTCGGCTAACTTCGCGCCTAATGCCTCATCGTCTACTCCAAGGGCTTTGAGACCATTCGTCCACGCCGCCTTACGATAACCTGGAGCCAACTCCTGCAGCTGGCGAAACTCCGCTTGTTCGCCTGCCGTAAAGTTTGCCCACAATCCTTCGAATGGATTGATGCCGATCATCTTCGTGAATGTATACGTTTCATAAGACTCATACAGGGATCTTGCTTCTCTCCGTACAGCCTCCTCCAGCTCGTCCGGATTAACGCCGGTTGCAGCAGCGCCGGCCTCGCATGTGGCACGGAATGCTTCCTTTACACTGCGGTCATCCCACAACAATGTGTCGTCCAAATCAAACAATACCGCTTGCTTCGCCATTTCCCCATTCTCTCCCCAAACTCTATTTTTCTTCGAATAAAATACCGTGTGTCTGTGCGAACACTTTCATCTTGGAAGACATCGTTGCAGTGTCAAATCGATTCAGCATACGGGAAAATGTCCATCCGCCGCCCTTCTTGGGCAGAATGGTAACATATCCATCCTGAACTCGAATTGCGCTAATGTCCGCTACATTCAACCTTTTGTCTCCCATCATACGGCGTGATTGCACATAATCTTTGCCGATCTTGAGATAAGGCTTGCGGAAATAAAATAACGCCGCCAACACCAAATATGCGCCGATCGTCAGTAGATTCAGTGAATCCCAAGTGGTATCTGGACCCATCGAGCTCGTAGCAACAAACGCGCCGATGAACAATATCAGTAATATTGGCAACACATAGTTGCGCCCCGTAAGTCTGTCAGCCTTCTCCGCGTTCATCACGAGTTGGCCCGTGCCTTGTTTTTTCCTTTGTTTGTTAATGGTTGTCATATTTTTGCGTACTTTACGCTCCCATGAACGTGACAGATAAACTCCTCCTTCTCTTGCTTTCAATTAATGTTTTGTTCCGTTTCCATCTCCGTTTTCTTCATCTTCTACATATTTGATGGAATCAAGCTGTTGTTTGAAGTTGCTCTTAAAATTGTTTAAATATTGCTGACGCAGAACATCTCGTTCCTTCAGTTCTTCTTCATTTAATCCAACCGTCTTGTTCTTACGCGACAGCTCGTTAATTCGCTCAATCAACTTGTCGATATCCATATCTTTAGCCCCTTTCTCTAGATGCAAACATAATACTCCTACTTTGACATTTTCAACGTTGCATTGTCAAGGTGCAGCAGTCTGTATGGGCATAGTGTCAAAAAAACGACAAAAAGAACAACCACGTAAGCAGTTGCTCTTCATGCAGATATCAAATATATGAAGATACTCATAATTGGAAATACCTTGAGAATCATCTATTCGTACAAGAGCATATACGAGGCCATTGCTCATTGAATGTTAAACAAGTCATTCCTACTAGATCTCAGGAATGATCAATATCTGTCCCGGATGAATAGTCTCAGAACTTAAGCTGTTGCGATCCTTGATAGAAAACACCATATAACCGATATCGTTACCGTCTGTGTGATGACTCGCAATACTCCAAAGCGTGTCACCGCTTCCGACCGTAACCACCTGCTCGTTAACGCCAGCCGCCTCTACTTCCGTCCCCGATGCCTGTGTCACAAAGATTAGAAAGCTGCTAAAAACAAGGATGAATACCATAATACTAGCAACCATCTTAATTAGATGTTTTCGCAGAAACTGAAATCGAGCGGTTTCCTGAACTTCGACACGTCCTGTATATAAGGAACGGTAAGAGCTTGTACTTGGATTCATTATCATCATTATCAGCACCCCAAACATTTGTTCTGTTTTTAATTTAACACGAACAAACGTTTCCGTCAATAATAAATGCGAACATTTGATCCTCAGAACTTATGTTTGTACGAACGGCGGTTCTGTGCTATAATTTGACACAATAAGATGAATGGAGTTGATGAACGTGTCGAAGATTTCCAAACGGCAAAATTCGATCCTTGAATTTATAAAGCAAGAAGTTCGAGATAAAGGTTATCCGCCATCCGTAAGGGAAATTGCCGAAGCAGTCGGCTTGCTGTCCAGCTCGACGGTACACGGTCATCTGGATAGGCTGGAGAAGAAGGGATTTATACGTCGCGATCCTACGAAACCTCGCGCAATCGAAATTTTAAGCCAGGATGATAACGACAATGTCATTCATATGCCTGTCGCGCAAGTGCCGATCGTCGGTAAGGTTACGGCAGGTATTCCTATCACAGCGACGGAGAACATTGAAGATTATTTCCCGCTTCCTGCTCATTACGTCGGCGACAATAATAATGTTTTCATTCTTAATGTAATCGGAGAAAGTATGATCGAAGCCGGCATACATAATGGCGACTACGTCATCGTACGCCAACAGCAGACTGCAAACAATGGCGATATCGTCGTTGCAATGACCGAAGACGACGAAGCAACGGTCAAAACTTTTTATAAAGAGAAGGATCACATCAGGCTTCAACCGGAGAACGACACCATGGAGCCCCTGCGTCTGAGCAATGTTACGATACTCGGTAAAGTCATCGGACTTTTCCGCGATATTCATTAATGTAATTCGTTAGTATCATAATTGAAGGTCGGTAAGGGATGTTATCCCTTGCCGACCTTTTTGATTTAGATGAAATATGAAGGAAATTGCTTCAGTATGCCTCCAGTCATAACATCGGCCATTTCAAGTGCTTGCGGTTCAATCAAATCATTAGTAGCTATGTTCTTCGCATAATCTCCATCTAGCCTCGCGGTAACTTCTTCACTTAACAGTTTTAAATGATCATACATCATATGCTGCCAATCCGCTTTGGACCAGAATGGATTGATGCTGCTGAGCAACTCTGCAATTTGATCCGCGTTTATGAACCATCTTTTCTGAGCGTCCTCGGCCTTCACAGCATCTTGATCTCTTAGAGCGGCAACCAATTCTGCGGCGATCGTTAGATGCTCGGTGAACAATTTAACAAATTGATCTGCGACAACTGTTCCGTAAAGCGGAGCTAATATTTGCCCAAAATCTACAGGATTACGAAGCAATCGCTTGATCGTATCTTCTTGATCGGGATATTGGCCAACGATACTATTTACAGCCAATCTTGTCCAATAAATATGCTGCTCCCATAATGCACGAAGCGTTCTATTTAATTCAACTTTCGCGGGATTCCATACACATCCTACATCCTTTCGGATGAAGTAGTAAGGATAATAAGGGAAAAATCCGTACATGTTGAACACCTACTTTGTTTCTTACAGCATATGGACGCTTCATTACGTCGGTTACATGAGTCCAGGCTATTGATTATCCACCTCCGATTCGGAACAAAGAACAACAAAAAAGAGGCATCCGAAGAAGGATTAGTTCTTCGAATACCTCTTAGTTTCATCTATTTTAGTACAGGCTCAGGTACTGATCTCTTTCCCATTGGTGAACCTGCGTGCGGTACATATCCCATTCGATTTCTTTCAGCTCGTAGAAGTGCGCCAGAGCATGATCTCCAAGTGCTTCGCAGATAATGTCGCTGCGGAGCATCTCGTCGAGCGCTTCCTTAAGATCGACTGGAAGGCTAGGAATGCCAGCATCGATACGCTCTTCTTCTGTCATGATGTAGATATTACGATCCGTTGGAGCCGGAAGCTCGTACTGGTTCTGGATGCCGTCAAGACCTGCTTTAAGCATAACCGCAAGAGCCAAATATGGATTTGCCGCCGGGTCTGGATTACGGACCTCAACGCGTGTCGAAAGACCGCGTGACGCTGGAATACGAATCATCGGCGATCGGTTGCTCGCAGACCATGCAACGTAACAAGGTGCTTCATATCCTGGTACGAGACGTTTGTAAGAGTTGACAGTTGGATTCGTAATGGCTGCCATTGCACGCGCATGCCTCAGGATGCCCGCCATATAGTAACGAGCGGTGTCGCTTAGACCCAGCTTGTCCTTCTCGTCGTAGAACATATTCGTGTTATCTTGGAATAACGACTGGTGACAATGCATGCCGGAGCCATTGACTCCAAACAGCGGCTTAGGCATAAACGATGCATGTAAGCCATGAACACGAGCAATCGTCTTAACAACGAGCTTAAAGGTTTGAATTTGGTCAGCTGCTTTGATTGCATCAGCATATTTAAAGTCAATTTCGTGTTGACCAGGTGCAACCTCATGGTGAGAAGCCTCGATCTCAAAGCCCATCTCTTCCAATGTTAGAACAATCTCGCGGCGGCAATTCTCGCCTAGATCCATTGGGGCAAGATCAAAGTATCCGCCTTGGTCGTTTAATTCCGTCGTTGGTTCACCGCGTTCGTCTGTCTTGAACAAGAAAAATTCCGGCTCCGGACCAACATTCATGGCTGTATAACCAAGATCTTCCGCTTCTTTCAGCGCGCGCTTAAGAATGCCGCGCGGGTCGCCGGCGAATGGAGTGCCGTCTGGCATATAGATGTCACAGATCAATCTAGCAACTCGGTCTTGCGTTACCCAAGGGAATACAACCCATGTATCAAGATCAGGGTATAAATACATGTCAGATTCTTCAATCCGAACATAACCTTCTATAGAAGAACCATCGAACATCATCTTGTTATCGAGCGCCTTATCTAATTGGCTGACTGGGATTTCAACGTTTTTAATCGTGCCTAACAAATCGGTAAATTGCAAACGAATGAATCGCACGTTTTGCTCCAGCGTAATGCGCTTGATGTCCTCTTTTGTGTAACTCACAGAATCATCTCCTTTAGTCATTCTCGTCATTACCGTTTATTAAAGAAACGGGTTAATTGTCCTTCAATCATGGAAGGACGACCCGGTCTCTTCTCCAGCAATTGCTGTTTGAGCAGACGGTGAAGCTGCTGATCTGACAACTCGCGGCGCTTCACTTCGGATTGCTCGCTAACAATGGTGGCGTCGTCCGATTCTTTGGATACCGGATTCATGACCTGCTTGATACCGGCGATATTTACGCCCTTCTCTATCAAGGATTTGATTTCTAGCAGTCTTTCGACGTCATTAAACGAGAACAACCGTTGATTGCCTGCGGTTCTGGCAGGCACGATCAATTCGTGCTGCTCGTAATATCGGATCTGCCTTGCTGTTAAATCGGTCAGCTTCATTACGATGCCGATCGGGAACAAGGCCATATTTCTGCGTATTTCATCTGCCATGTCGCATCAACCTTCCAGTCGATCATTTATAGCTACATTGTATCCTCACGCCACAAATGTGTCAAGTTATGTAAGGTTTAATCACAATTAATCCGCTGTAAACCAGCTTCTCTAGCGCAGTCAGAACCCCATATTTGGCATGTCCGTACGTAAGCCCGCCTTGCATGTAGGCGATATACGGCTCCCTGATCGGAGCGTCTGCTGAAAGCTCGAGACTTCCCCCTTGCATAAACGTTCCTGCTGCCATAATGACAGGATTATCGTAACCAGGCATATCCCACGGCTCAGGAACAACATGAGCATCCACAGCTGCCGCCTGCTGAATTCCTTGTACAAATGCAATAAGCGGCTCGGCTTGTCCGAACTTAACAGCTTGTATCAGATCCGTTCTGGATTCGTTCCAAGCAGGTTTCGTCTCAAACCCTAATCTTTCGAACATCGCCGCGGCAAGAATACTGCCTTTAACCGCTTGTCCAACCATGTGAGGAGAAAGGAACAAGCCTTGATACAATGAACGCAGCGTCCCTAACATGGCGCCTACATCGCCTCCGATCCCTGGCGCGGTGAGACGATAGGATGCAGCTTCAACCAAGTCTTGCCTTCCGGCAATGTAACCTCCGGTCTCCGCAATGCCTCCGCCTGGATTCTTGATCAACGAACCCGCGATAAGATCAGCGCCTACATCGGTCGGCTCTTGCAGTTCTGTGAACTCGCCATAACAATTGTCGACGAAAATAATGAGATCCTTACGAATAGACTTCACTCGCCTAACGATCTCACCAATCTCCGCAACGGTGAAAGAGGCGCGCCAAGCATATCCTCTCGAACGCTGAACCCCGATTACTTTGGTTCGCTCCGAGATAGATGCTTCAATCGCAGCCCAATCGAGCCTGCCATCCGCCAGAAGATCGACTTCACGATAATTTATGCCGAAGTCCGCGAGCGATCCGGTACCGTCTCCTTTCTTGCCGATTACCTTATGCAGCGTATCGTAAGGTTTGCCCGTTACGTACACCAGCTCGTCACCGGGTCGAAGCACGCCGAACAAGGCGCAGCTAATCGTATGTGTTCCTGAAGCGAAGTGTGGCCTTACTAGCGCCGCCTCCGCTCCCATCACATCGGCATACACAAGATCCAGCACTTCGCGTCCTCTATCGTTGTACCCGTATCCGGTGGAACCTGAGAAGTGAAAATCACTGACGCCATGACGCTTGAACGCCTCAATAACTTTCCACTGATTGCGTTCCGCTATCCGTTCTGTCCGTTTGAACGCTTCGACTGCTTGGTCTTCGACTTGCTCAGCCAGACCCAGCAGTTGTTCCCATCTTTGACTATGCTCTAGTTGTTCGTTCATTACTTTATCGTACTCCCTTTTGTCGTCCTTAAACCTTAAACGAATGCGGTATTCATTGTAATTTCAAATCTTCTGGACGTATGGTCATCAGTTCGCCCTTGGCGGGAATCGAGTTTGAGTACTGGCCGATTAATCTCACCGCCTGGTGCCGGATCGCCTTCTCGATCGTATTACGTACAAACCTTGCGTTGCTGAACGAAAACATTTCGTTTTGTTTCTCTTGCATCAAATGCTGGCGCAGCTTAAATACGGTTTGCGGAAGCATGACATAATCACGTTCCTTCACCATTAGCTCGCCAATCTGCAGAAGCTGATCAACCGAATAGTCAGGGAATTCGATTTGAATCGGAAACCGTGACGGGAGTCCTGGATTCGTCATCAGGAACTGTTCGGTCTCAAGTGGATATCCGGCTAGGATCAGAATAAATCCGTTTCTGTGATCCTCCATCGCTTTGACAAGCGTATCAATGGCTTCTTTCCCGAAATCCTTTTCCCCGCCTCGCGCCAAACTATAAGCTTCATCGATAAACAAAACACCGCCTAAGGCTTTTCGAACCAAGTCCCTTGTTTTCTGTGCGGTGTGCCCGATATATTCGCCTACAAGATCGGCCCGTTCCACTTCGATCAAATGCCCTTTGGACAGCACGCCCATCTTCTGGAACAGCTTGGCGATAATTCTAGCAATCGTTGTTTTGCCTGTGCCGGGATTCCCTTTGAAGATCATATGATAAACTTGCGAACCGCCGAATAGACCCGCTTCCGTCCGCATCCGGCTAATGTACAACAATGCATAAATCTCATATACAAGCTGCTTGACGTTCTCCATGCCGATCATAGGCTCAAGTTCCTTCTGGATGTCAGCGAAATGATCAACAGCCGGAAGAGGCTTAACGGTCGGCAGCGGTTCGGCTTCCAGCGTATGTGCCGATGCGACGCTCGCTAATTCATTCGTTCTGAGTACCACGTTAATCTGCCGGGAAGGTCGGGCAGAGCCGTTGCCTGCTCCCGATATGACGTGACCATTCATCTGACGCATCACCTATCCTTTGTACGAAGGCTGTGGCGAATACTACCGCATTACAAGCTTATTCTCTCTTAAGGCGGCATATTAGCAGATTCACAGCAACTACTCAGGAGAGAGAACCCCTATTCGATAGAGAGCATATTCAAGCTTCCACTTAGAGTAGGCTAGCACCTCACGTGTATCATTAAAGAACCGATTGAGGACCCGCGAACGAACGCCAGTCACCATAACGGGATCATAACCGACATATGCGGCTATCTCTTGCGCGCGAGTAGCATGGTAATCATGTGTGATGACCAGGAAGCTCTCTACTCCACTTGCCCCGCCAAGCTCCATACTAAACAATAGATTCTGATAAGTGCTAGTCGATTTATTCTCCAGCAGCAGCTTGTCTTCAGGCAACCCTTTATCCATCAAATAATTACGCATTCCCTCCGCTTCAGACAAAGTCGAAGACAATCCTCCGTGTCCGCCGGACAAAATGAGCACATCAACTGCTCCATCTTCGTACAATTGCAAAGCGTAATCCAATCTTTCCTTAAGCGCAGGACTCGGTCTGTCGTTCCATAAAGCAGCGCCAAGAATGATGCCGGCATCGGCGTGCATGCCAGCCTTGAAGGAAGAGGTATGGTGATTGATTAGCCATGCAACATACCCGCACCATATTAGTAACGCAATCAGCATAACGACGATTAGACGAAACAGGAGCAGCCACGGACGCCTGGAAGACTTCCTCCGGCGCGTGTTGCTCCTACGCTTGACGGCCATCATGATTCGCTTAGTTCCCCCGTTCGCTCCAAGAGACTTTTGCGATGTTTGAGACTTAATGTGAAATAACGGAATCTGCCATTACGGATACTCGACAACAGCCTGCCTGCGGTTTTGCGTGCAAGCGCCGCATCCTTGCCTGACACTGCACCTTGTCTTAATGCATCCTCCAGCTCATCTTCGTCCATCAAATAAACTTCACCACTAGGCAATACGACGACATCCAGATACAAATCATCAAACCAAGGTACCTGCTGATCCGTTAAGCCTTGCGTCTTGCACACGTCGATATACCATTGTACAACGCGGCCCTTATCATCGAACATCGTGGTCACGACAAAATGCTCACCTTTAGGAAAGTGCTGCATCCATAAGTAACCACGGTCAGCCAGGCAGAGCCTCCGTCCGTTATATTCCTTCCAGAGAGGCTCCCGCAGCTCGTGGATCCGATAGAAGGTGACGAGTCCTCTAAATTCGTCTCCGTCAAGCGCCAGGCAAGAGTAGCTTCTTCGCAGTATTCGGCGCCAGTTCGCGCGATCGGAAAATTTTCTCTTCATACGGAACGTACCTTTCCGTTCATTTAGGAATGACTACCGCCCACGATTCGGGACGACTCTGCGTTCACATGGAACACTCCTATAGAAAAAGATTACCATAACTTAACGTCCATCTCCAGCGCACCAGAAAAATAAACCAAGCATTCCCATCTCCCGAGGCCCTCTAAGGCTTATCCTGTCTACCGTAAAGGTAATAAAAAACGGCTCCTGCAAGGTTATTCCCTGCAGAAGCCGCTTCGATTAACTTGATACAATGTTTATCCCTACGATCTTGACTTCTTCTGTTGGCACTCCATTCTTAACTGGTGTTTCCGCGATTGCTTTGACAACCTCCATACCTTTAACGATATTTCCGAATATTGTATAATTCGGCTGCCTGTTCAGGTTTGAGGCATCTGGTCCCGTGCAGATAAAAAATTGACTGCTTCCGGAATCAGGTGTGCCAGTATTAAACATCGCGACGACACCTTCCTTATAGGTCGATTCGATATCGAGCTCATCCGGAATACGATACCCCGCATTTCCCGTCCCGTTTCCTTTGGGATCACCGGTTTGGATCATAAACGCTTCGATGATGGAGTGAAACTTCAAACCTTCGTAGAAACCTTCATTGGCTAAGAAAACAAAGTTATTAACCGTTACTGGCGCCTTCTTCGTCAACAAACGAATTTCGAAGCTGCCTTTCGTTGTTTCGACGACAGCTTTGTAGCTTCGATCAAGGTCAATCGACATCTCAGGCATCCTGCTCCAGCTAATTGTCTTCGGTTTGCCGTCTTGTGCTTGTGCGGCAAGGTTGTTATTACCGGAACCGCAGCCCGTCAATAAAAGGATGATGCATAGCAGCACAATTGCCGCTTCTTGGAGTCTGGTCAATCGTATGAACATTTTCTACCACCTATTCCGTGATGGAGAGGTTCTGAACAAGCTATTACGTTCCCTCGGAAGTGGGTTCAATAGCCGCTTCTCCACCTTGATTGGTATCCGCTGACGGCGTTGGTGTCGTTGTCGGGACCGGCGTTTCTTCGCCGCCCGATCCTGGATCGTCCGTGACTGTACCGCCGTCTTCACCGCCATTGTCCGGTGGAGGCGACGCGCCATCCGGGTCTGGTGTTACGGTAGGAACGGGATCCAGAGGTACATCTGGTGTTCCCAGGTCCACTTCAGGCACTTCAATACGTATCTTCTCGGATGGTTCACTTGACAAGTTGCTCTTGGTGTCGAGGGCAACTACGTAATAATCATACGTCATTCCTGGGAAAATACTCATGTCCGTGACCCCAGTGTTATCGCGCGTGTCAAACAACTGATACTCCGTTTCGTTAAGCTCTTTGCGGAAAATCTCGTACGTAACGTCCGGTTCGGGACTTGCATCCCAGCTTAGATCAACTCGAATTTCATCAGGGTTGTATGTTGCAGTAAAGTTCAAGATTTGTGCTGGTGCTTTATCTTCCTTGGTACCGCTAGGCTGCTTGAAGCTGCCTTGCGACACACCCTTCATAGCCGGCTTCATCACTTTAGCGAACAATTCCGCTGCCTTCGATCCGCCTGTGTGAAGGAAATGCTTCATATCCGTCTTATCGTATCCCATCCAGACAGCTGCTGTCCACTCCGGTGTATAACCTACAAACCAAGCATCCTTAATCCCATCTCCAGAATATCCTTTGATGCCATGCTGGGTCGTACCCGTCTTGCCTGCTACTGGACGGTCGATAGCTGCTTTGCTGCCCGTTCCGCCCTTCTCGACGACTGACAGCATCATCTCAGTCAAATACCATGCCGTCTGCTGTGACATAAGCTGCTTGGATTCAGGCTGCTTGTAGTCATAGTTATAATTTTTCCCTTCAATCTTCGTGATCGAATGCGGATCAACCGACTTGCCGCCGTTCGCCATGACGCTATATGCCGTTGCCATCTGAAGCGGCGATGCACCTTTCGTCAACCCGCCAAGCGCAAGCGCTAGGTTCATATCGTCGTTCTCCAGCTCCAGACCAAGCTTCTTGGCGAAGGCTGCGCCGTTCTTCACGCCAATTTGGTTAAGCATCCAGACGGCGGCGAGATTGCGAGAGTCCTTAATGGCTTGCTGCATCGTAACGGGAGTTGCTCCCCAACGATCCGTTGGGCAATAATTCGAGAAACACTTCTTGTCGTTAGTAAGCTCCGTCCACGGGAAGTAATCGCCGCTCTCAAGCGCCGGGGCATACGAAACGATCGGTTTGATCGCAGAACCCGGTTGACGATATTTGGTTACCCGATTCCAGCCCTTCTTGACGTAATCCCGACCTCCAGCGAGCGCCTGAATCTCGCCATTGCGATGATCGATGATAATCATGGAGCCCTGTACGATTTGTTCATCTTCGCTTTTCTCAAAGTTATCATCATTATCGAATTGTTTGTCTACCGACTGCTGAGCCTGCTGGTTCAATGTCGTATAGATCCGAAGTCCGCTGACGCGCAGCTCTTCTTCTGTCAGCTTGGTCACTTCCATCGCTTCCTCGATAACGAAGTCCACATAAGCTGGATAGGAGCCAGACTTGAATTGTTCCTGGCTTTCCGGAGCCTCATAAACAACCGCTTTGGCCTCGATCATCTGCTCTTCCGTAATGTACTTTTGTTGATACATCAACTGCAGCACGACCGCGCGGCGATTCATCGAATCTTCAGGATTGTTGATAGGGTTATAACGGTTAGGCGCCTTCGGCATTGCCGCAAGCGTCGCAGCCTGCCATAACTCCAGATCCTTAAGCTCTGCATCGAAATAATAATCTGCAGCAGCTTTTATTCCATGTATCCCCTTGCCGAAGTAAATCCGGTTCAAATACATGGCCAATATTTCGTCCTTGGTCATTTGCTGCTCAAGCGCAACGGCAATTGAAGCCTCCGTCGCTTTACGGAAAAACGTTTTGTCAGCGGTCAAAAACACGTTTTTGGCCAGCTGTTGTGTAATGGTGCTGGCTCCTTCAACTGCGCTGCGTGCGATAATATCCTTCACAACGGCACGGCCGATCGCCCAGAAGTCCAGTCCAGAATGACTGTAGAAACGCTCATCCTCCGTTGCTACGATGGCATTAAGCATATTTTCGGGAATTTCGTTAAACTCGGCTACTTCTCGATGATCCATCACATCATAGAGACGCGAAATCTCTTCTCCCTTGGCATCATAAATAATCGAGGCTTCACCGAACTCAAGCTTGCTCCCATGCTCCTCGAGCAGCCTTTCGCCGTTGAGAATGATTAACAGATAACCGATGACTCCGCATACAATTCCGATTACGATAGTAAAAAATAATCCATAGAACCAGGCTCTGCCTGATATCTTTTTGCGTCTCTTACCTTTAGACGTCTTGGCCCTTGTTTTCTTTTGTTCAGCCATGGTGAATCCCTCCTGCACTCCCTTAATACTCTTCTCCCAATACCGCGATGGGAAGCGAACTTTGTTTGATCAACTTCCTTTAGAATGGACAAAAAACGGTAAAATGAAACGACAAGAGCAACCCATGTGAGCGGGTTGCTCTTGCTTGCCGCTATCTAGTTTAACGTACCGTTCTATAAGAAAGTTTCATGCGACTCTGTGAACTAGACCTCGGACTGGGAGTTGTCCTGCTGCATGAGAGATACATTTCGCTGTGGCACAAAGGTTGAAATGGCATGCTTGTACACCATTTGTTGTCTGCCTTCGCTATCGATAATAATCGTAAAATTATCGAATGCTTTGATAACGCCGCGAATTTGGAAGCCGTTCATCAGAAATACGGTAACTGGAATATTGTCTTTGCGCAACTGATTCAGGAATGTATCTTGAATATTGATCGTTTTGTTCATTGGACGTTACCCCCGTCTTTGGAAGATTGGTTAGTATGATATTCAAGATGTTCTTGAAACTTTCCTGCTATTATAGCATGAATTGCATTTAAATTGTTGTGAAAATTTTCCCCTGCGTCGAACCAATGGATATCCTTCATGTGCCTAAACCATGATAATTGCCGTTTCGCGAACCTTCTCGTGTCCCGCTTCAGACGTTCAATAGCCGCTTCGCGCGAGCAATTACCTTCCAAATAATCGAATATTTCCTTATACCCTAGCGCCTGCATGGGTACGGCATGTAAGGAGCTCATCTGATGAAACAGCCTTTTGACCTCATCTTCTAATCCTTGAAGGAGCATTTCGTCGATACGTGCTTCGATACGCTGATATAAGTCAGCCCGATCCAACGACAATCCGATTATACATAATTCGTAAGGTGATTCTTTTTTCTGTCCGGCCTGCTGCTCGGAGAAGGTCTGACCAGTGAGATGATGCACCTCGAGTGCTCGAATTACCCTTCGCACATCGTTGTGATGCAGCCGCTGAGCCGCATCCGGATCAATAACTGCCAATTTGGCATGGAGTGCCTCAGCACCATGATTAGCGGCGTATGCTTCCTGCTCCGCACGAAACGTTTCGTCCCAACCATTATCCGCAAACTCATAGTTATAACATAATGACTCGATATAGAGGCCCGTCCCTCCAACAATAAAGGGCAGCTTCCCTCTCGATGCAATATCATCGATTGCTGCTCGTGCGCCGGCCTGGAAGTCGGCAGCCGAATAAGGCTCTTCTGGACTGCAGATATCGATCAAATGATGCGGAATGCCCTCTCGCTCCTCTAGCGGCAATTTCGCGGTTCCGATATCCATCCCCCGATAAACTTGCATGGAATCCCCAGAAATGATCTCCGCATTCCACGCTTTGGCGAGCGTTAAGCTAAGCGCAGTCTTGCCAACAGCTGTAGGTCCAATCAGCACAAGCAGCGGCTGACGTTTCTGCACAGGCTGCACTTCATTAGGCAGCCCGGACCCTTGTTCCTCATTCAACTTGTATCACTCCATATGCGATTTTCGACGTATTGACATGTCTCCGCTCGAAGCCGAGCCGCGCAAATTCGTCGCTTCTTTGATGTTCCTTCAACATGACGGTTCTCCGAGCGACACGTTTCGCTTGCTCCACAACCTCCGGAGTCAAAGCATCCATATTAGCTATCGAGCGGAATGATCCTATAGCAGATGATTCCATGATTGGGTGTCTGAACATCGGATCGAAATAAACGATATCCGCGCTGTTATCCGGTTGCCCCGCCAGAAAACGACCATGATCGCCGCAAGTCAGCGCGATGCGCCGCATCGCGGCATCTACATCCACTAGTCCGGTCTCATAGGCAGCTAATCCTTCGCGCACAACCGCACATAGGATCGGTTCGCTCTCGATGGCCAAGACCTTTCCAGTAGCGCCAATAGCATACGAGAAAATTAACGAATCCGCCGCCATGCCTGCCGTACAATCAATAATTGTGTCGCCTGGGCGACAGCCAGAGATGTCGATCATGGGGTCACTTTCTCCCTTGCGCAGCCGTTTCACACGTACAAAGGCCATGCTGGGATGGAAGTAGAGCGGCGGTGACTCTTCGTTATCGTAGAATCGAATTTCATTCTCCGTCACAATAAGAGCTCGGTGATCCTCGCTCTGTGCGAGCAGCTTGCGAACAGATGCCCCCCGCCGCGACATGTATACGGCTAACAGCTCGTTCGCTAGCCGTTTAGCTTGTTCGATCGTTCTTCCAGACGGCGAAGGAGCTGTAGTCACAATCATGACATCACCCTTTTGAACATTTTCTCTAGCTGATAGGTGGAGAGATGGACAATAATCGGTCTGCCGTGCGGACAAGTATATGGTTGATTACAACGAGACAGCCTTGCGAGCAGAGCATCCCCTTCTTCACGTGTCAAACGATCATTTGCTTTGATCGAGGCTTTGCACGAGCACATAATGGCCGCTTTCTCGCGCAGCTTCGTAATATTGATAGACTTGCGCTCCTCGATCAGCAGGTCCGCCATCTCTTCCAAGAGCGCTTGTTCATCGCCTTGGGGGAACCATTCCGGATAGGAGCGCACGAGGAACGTCTGGGTTCCAAATGGCTCTACTTCCACGCCTGCTTCGGCAAATAGAGATATACATTCACGCAGTTGAGAGGCCTCACCTGCTGTAAATTCTAACGTCAAAGGCACAATTAACCCTTGGCTTGCAGCTACAGGATTCCCAAATTTATGAAGATAATATTCATAATTTATACGTTCGTGCGCGGCATGCTGATCGATCAAATATAAACCTTCATCCGACTGGGCGACTATATAAGTACCGTGGTGTTGACCGATCCAGTGCAGTTCAGGGAACTTGCCATCGGACAAAAGGCGTTGGCGATCATCGGATACTTGCGAAGCAGCAGCCGGTTCCCGAACGGCCGATACAGAGTCGCCGGAAGCAGACGGTCTCGCGTATAACCGCTCCGTAGCGTCCTTCGGCACATAAGTTGTATCTCGATCATTCCATGTACGTTCTAGTGATCCAGAATCATATCTACCTGCACGTTGCGGCGCAGAAGAACCACCCTGTACATTCGGCAATTTTGCAACATTCGGCTTCGTCAATCCAGTATCATAATGATCTTCGGATGACTCTCCGGATAACAAATGACTTTCTTCGATTATAGCCGCAGGTTGCTCGTTCGGAGTCACCGTAGGATCTAACGGTAATGGTATAGGAGGCGGTTCCGGCAACGGATGTTGTTCAGTTAACTCTTCATTTGACTCCTCTAACCTGTTCTTGATATGGAAGGAGATTGTATCCTGCACATATGCAGGCCCCTCCCGTTCGCGTCTCGCACCGCTCGACGGTCCTGGAATATGGCGCATCCCGCCAAGCTCCGTTTTGACGGCACGCTCGATAAGGGCACGAAGCTCCGTTTCTTTGCTGAATCGGACCTCCATCTTCGAAGGATGCACATTGACATCCAGCAACCCGGGATGCATGCCGATCTCGATGACGGCAAGTGGGAATCTGTTAATCGGCAACAACGTGTGATACCCCTGCAGGAGGGACTGATTGACAGCGTGGCTTCTTATATATCTGCCATTTACAACAACGGTAATGCCATTGCGATTCGCACGGGTTAATTCCGGTTTCGAAATGTAGCCTGTTAACTCATAATCGGCATCCGATGCCGAAATGGGCAGCATAGCCTTCGCGACGCTCGTCCCGTATACAGCCGCAATAACCTGTAAACGATCACCCGTACCAAGTGTTCGCAGCAATACGCTTCCGTTGTGTTTGAGCGTAATCGCAATACCCGGATGAGCTAGCGCGACTCGATTCATATAATCGGATATATGTCCAAGCTCCGTCTGGATGGACTTCATATATTTGAGCCGGGCGGGTGTATTATAAAATAGATCTCGTATCGTCATATCCGTGCCCTGCGGCGCATTGGCAGGCTCGACTGAAGTTGTCGTTCCCCCGTCGATGACAAGACGGCGTGCCAACCCGCTGTCATCTGTCGCCGACACGCAATTTAAGCGTGAAACTGCCGCGATACTTGGCAGCGCCTCGCCTCGAAAGCCTAAGCTGGCAATTCGAAAGAGATCGCTGCTAGTGGCGATTTTACTGGTGGCATGACGCTGAAACGCGGTAGGCAAGTCGTCTCCTTCAATCCCGCCGCCGTTGTCGACAACTCGAATAAGCGACAATCCGCCTTCTTCGATGGTGACGTCGATGGAGGTGCTTCCGGCATCCACCGCATTCTCGACAAGCTCCTTCACGACTGATGAAGGTCGTTCTACCACTTCACCAGCCGCAATCTGGTTGGCTAGCTGCTCGTCCAACACTTTAATTCTGGCCATATGATGTTCCCTCCCTTCGATATGCATAACTGATCTATATCCATAATCGTTATTCTCTCAGCTTGCCTTTCATATCGTTCAACCACTGCATCGCTTGCATTGGCGTCATATTAAACAAGTCGAGCTTCCGGAGCTCTTCTGCAAGTTGTTCGGCTTTGGGCGATCCTTTGCGCTTGTTAGTTTCCTGAGGGGCTGCGGATTCTTCGAACATAGCCAGCTGGACAATCGGCCCGGATTCTCTGACGCTAACCGGTGCTGATTGCTCGACTTGAGCGGCAGAGGCCATCTCCGAATAACCAGCAACAATTGGTGCGGCTGTATGCTGAGCATTAACCGTTTCTTTTCCCGCCGAACGACTCGACTCAGCCATGTTGCTTGACTCTTCAAACTGCTCTGTTTCCTCAAGCAGCTCATACGCTCGTCCAATAATCGATTGCGGCAATCCAGCAAGCTGAGCGCAATAGATCCCGTAACTTGTGCTCGCAGCTCCGGCAACTAGTTTGCGAAGGAACGTCACATCATCTCCGCTTTCTTCGACGGCCATTCTGGCATTGGCAAGTGCCGGGAGCGATTGTTCCAAATGTGCCAGCTCGTGGAAATGTGTCGATACTAGCGCCTTGCAGCCGATATGATGATGGACGTATTCGATAACCGCTTGGGCAATTGCCATGCCTTCGGCTGTCGAAGTGCCGCGACCGAGTTCATCGATAATAACGAGACTGCTCGCCGTCGCTTTTTCGGTCATAATTTGGATGTCTTTCATCTCGACCATAAAGGTACTTTGACCTCCGATGAGATCATCCGCTGCGCCAATCCTCGTAAAGATCCGATCAATTAGCGGAATTGCAGCTGATTTCGCCGGCACAAAGCAACCAATCTGCGCCATGATACAGATCAGTGCCGCTTGACGCATGTAGGTGCTTTTACCTGCCATGTTAGGGCCTGTTATCAAGGTAATCCATTCGGCATCACGGCTAAGACTTGTATCATTACTAATAAACGGCGTACCGTCCATCATGGCCTCTACGACGGGATGACGTCCATCCTTAATCTGCAGATCATACGATTCGGACACGATTGGCCGAGTGTATCTGCGTTCGGCGCTTACTGTTGCCATAGACTGGTACACATCCAGCTCCGCGATCATCTCGGCTGCACGCTGCAGTCGGTGAAGATGCAGAGCGAGTTGATCTCGCAGCTCGATAAATCTAGCATATTCGAGATCGACCATTTTGTCCTCGGCTTCGAGAATGAGCCGCTCCTTCTCCTTAAGCTCAGGCGTCACGAACCGTTCGGCGTTCGCAAGCGTCTGTTTGCGTTCATAACGACCCTCGGGCAACGATATGAGATTAGCTTTGGACACTTCCAAATAATAACCGAACACTTTGTTGTAGCCGATCTTGAGCGACTTAATGCCTGTCGCCTCTCGCTCCTGCCGCTCCAGCTCCGCAAGCCAGCGTTTGCCGTTCGTGCTCGCTTCGCGCAGACTATCCAGATAGTCATCGTAACCAGCCCGGATTAAACCACCTTCCCTGATCGTGACCGGCGGCTCGTCCACCAGCACGGTTTCGATCATCTCCGCCAGATCGGAGCAATCGTCCGCTCCCTCAACCAACTCTTGCAGCACAGTCGAGCCGGAAGATTGGCATAGCTCGGTCAAGCTCGGTATTCGTCGCAGTGACGACTTGAGCGCAATCAGATCGCGACCATTCGCATTGCCATAAGCAACACGGCCGACCAGACGCTCCAGATCGTATATAGGCTGAAGCTCAGCGCGAATATCTTCGCGCAAGATCAGATTGCGATACAGTGTCTCTACCGCATCCAGCCGCCTGTTAATCGTGGTGCTGCTGAGCATCGGCTTATCAATCCAGCGACGCAGCAGGCGCGCTCCCATCGATGTGCCGGTACGGTCGAGCAACCAGAGCAACGAACCGCGTTTACTTCGGTCTCTCACCGTCTCCGTTAGCTCCAGATTACGGCGCGTATAATGATCCAGAATCATATATTGATTCGGCTCATAAGCCCGAATATGTCTAATGTGAGATAAGGAACGTTTCTGTGTTTCCTCCAGATAACCTGTCATTATGCCCAGCGCGATCACTCGTGCATCCGAGCCTGACAAACGCTCCAGCTCCTCGGCCCCGAATTGCTCTATAAGCTGCTCGCGGTTCATCGGAGCACGTTCCGTTAGCGGCACGGTTCTTGTCCATGCAGATGCATCTCCAAGCTGGCTCAAGATTCGTCCTTCGCCTACCACTTCGGCAGGAACGTACACATTAAGTTCGTCCACAAGCGCTTCGAGATTGTCTGGGAACGAAGTGACATACAGCTCGCCGGTTGACAGGTCACAAGCAGCAAGACCAATAACGCCGCGTACGCTCGCGACCGCCGCTATAAAGTTGTTCGTCGAGCCGTCGAGCTGCTTGGATTCCATAACCGTGCCAGGTGTTACGATCCGGACGATCTCTCGCCGTACAACCCCTTTGGCAGCTGCGGGATCTTCGACCTGCTCGCAGATCGCGACCTTGTACCCCTTCTCGATCAAACGGTTAATATAATTATCCGCCGAATGATAGGGAACCCCGCACATCGGTATTTTGGCCGCGCCGCCGCCTTCTCGACCCGTTAATGTAATCTCCAGCTCTCTGGACGCGTTTATAGCATCGTCAAAAAACATCTCATAGAAATCACCTAGTCGGAAAAACAGGAATGCGTCCTTCGCCCCCTCTTTGACCGACAAATATTGCTGAATCATCGGCGTATAACCAGTCACCGCATTCGCCCCCTGCATCTATATTCGTTTCATGAGCCGACTTCGCTCATTCTTGACAGCCTGTTGAACACCAGACCTCTATTATATCAAGAGGAGCAGGGGCGCGCTATAACCTGTCACGCGGCGGTCTGAGGTTGCTCCTTTCGTTCTCGCGTAGAGCTATTATTGAAAACGAATGCGCCACTTTAGGCGTATATCCGCTCCTTCGTCCCATGTTTTGCCTTGACGTATTGCGTCGAACAGCGGATCAATGAAACAAGCTAGTTCCCTGTAGCTGTCCGTTGCGGCAATGCTCCCCGCAACATCGTCCAAACAACCGGCTAGCTCCGTGCGGTCGCCGGTATAATACGCCTCCACGAAGCGCTCGTCGTCTGCGGGCACGCGAGAGAGCGCAAGTGCTTCGCGCGCGCACAGCAGCGCCAGCGCGAAAGCGGCTTTGGCTGCAGCGGGCGAGACGAGCCAGCTCGGCAGCGTCCGATATTCGAACCCGCCATGCGGCTGCAGCCTATAGTCCCCGAGTACACCGTACCGGGGACGCCGGCCGCGCCCGGCGGGGTCCTCCACCAGCGCGAGCGGATACGCCGCGCAGCTGTCGAGTAGGCGGAGCAAGCGCCCGGTAAGCGGCGCTCCGCTGATGTGGATGTGCCCGCCGAGCGCAAGCCCCGGCACGGGCATACCTCCGGCGACCCAGCGCAGCGTGGGGTCGCCGACCTTGGCTGCGGCGCGCGCCAGCAGGCGCCGCACGTTCGCGGCCAGCGCGGCCGGGTCCTCGGCCGGCGCGGGCCGGAGCTCGGCGACGGGGTACAGCACCCGTCGCCCTACGCGCATGGCGTCGGCGCCTGCTGCGCCGCCGACGCCGAAGCCGAAGAACCGCGATGCCTGCGCGACCTTGCCGCTCGGCATCAGCAGCACATACTCCGGGTCGGCGCCAAGCAGCAGCCGCCGAACCGGAGCTGCTGAGTTCGCCGCATGTTCGGCGGCGAACCGCGTCAGAGCCTCCGCTTGCCGGCGCTTGTCGCGCAGCTGCGGATAGACGGCACGGACGGCAATGCGGCCGTCCGAGCCAAGGGCGACATCCGCCTCTCCGAGATCGAGGCGAAGCGCATAGAGAGCCCGCGCTGCGGCCCTTGCGACGGCTCGCATTGGCGCCTCTGCCGGCCAGCCCAGCACGGCGCGTTTGCCGCCGATGATCGGCGGCTCCATCCACTCGCCCATTCGCTCGCCGCTGCGAGGATGCAGCCGTGTTATGCCCAGCGGCTCCAGATGGAACATCAATACGCGATATAGTCGCTCATCGGGCAACACCTCGGCAACGCCGAGTCCTGCTCGGCGAAGTCGACGTTTCATCTCGCCCTCTCCAAGTCCCCTGAGAATCCCCATTCCATCATGAAGCAGCCAGGCACCGCCAACTTCCTCTTGTTTGATGACTCGATCCGAAGTCAACGCAACAACAGCGTCACCCCGCCGAGGATTAACCGAAGCTTGACTCCCTCTTCCCTCCTCTCCTCCAAGCTCGAAATTCGACGATGACCAACCATATAGCTGTCGCTCCACGCCGTCGTCTGCAGCCGAACGAAGCGGATACGCTATCGTATCCGCTTCCAGGCGACGAGGCCGCATGGCGCCGTCCTCCCATACCCATACGCTCCCCATACGCCTCATCACCTTTCGTATAACAGTG
This sequence comes from Paenibacillus sp. strain BS8-2, assembly GCF_054483835.1. NCBI lineage: Bacteria > Bacillati > Bacillota > Bacilli > Caryophanales > Paenibacillaceae > Paenibacillus > Paenibacillus sp. strain BS8-2. The sequence continues at coordinate 4,422,128 of NZ_CM137010.1, read as the reverse complement.
TTCAGCCTACCCAGCTTCCACTGCCCCAAACTTGTAAGCCCAAAAAAAAGACGAGGGCTTTCGCCCTCGAATTTGCCGATTAGCCGGCATATAATGACGTATCCGCTAGCACGGATCTTCCTTAAAGCTCGTCGTCCAACAAGTCGGGGTCCAAATCCTCGAAGTCGCCATCATCGTCGCCGAGGCTGAAGTCCAAATCCTTGTCATCCAGGTCGCTGCAACCACCTGGAACTACCGCTACACAAACCTTCGTCTCGGCAATCATCTCCACCGCAAACTCACGCTCTACGCGAACAACGACTCCAGTGCCATTCGTCGAAATATTAGCTTCGATGCAATTAGGCTCTTGCAGCACCTCGGCGGATACTTCCTCAGTCGAGACCCTGTGTTTCGGATCCACATACGAGAGAGGAACATTTTCGACGAATTGTACGGATTCCTTAGCTACGTCAGTTTGCGAGTTTTTGTTGTACGAATACCAAATGTTGATATCGTAAGTACCGATAACCTCAATACCGTCGCCCGAACGAACCGCTTCATACTGATGGTTAATAATCCATGCGCCCAGAATACTGGTCGGATGGTGAGGCGGAGTCACGGTATGGGTTACAGTTGAAAACTTACGACCTTTGCCGCAGACAGCTTTTGTAATGATCTCTCTGCACTGAAGCTGTTTATCTGCAATAGTCATTCAATTAACCTCCTCCATACAATCATTCAATTAAAGTGTATGCAGTTCGTAGGCGTTTGTTGATTAAACGAGTCATAACAAACAAATTTATTTTGTCTGTCTCCTGCCAGGCGCCAATCCCCGCAGGGAACGAGATTAGCCGACCTTCAAGCTGCTGTTTGCTTCATATATATTCGCAAGCCGGACGAAATATGTTCATCATTGGCTTTCACCCGTGACCTGCTCCGATTTTTTCTTGAGTCGCTTCGCGATGACGAGGTAGCGATCCACCTCATGCAGGAGCGTCAGCAGCGCTGCTCGAATTTCGAATTCCTCACGCGTCTTGGGAAGCTCCATCTGACGAAATGATCCCATAAGCGTAAACACCTGCTGCTCAGCAACACCTACATAAACCTCTGCTTTGACATCATCCGATAAGCCGTTGAGCAGCTCAGCAATCAGCTCTCCTTGCGGCCACTTCTCGTACACGAGTGCAAGCTCGGCAATCATCTGCTGGATCGTCTCAAGCTGCTGCCTGCGCATCTCGAAGTACGTCGGCCAATAGGGCACATTATTCCACATTAGCCGGTTCTCCCGATGACGAACAGAAACGCTGGTCCCCGCTTCAATGGATCGATGCGCGATTAATAACTCGCTGCCGTCCCACACATGAGCAGGATCTCGAAGCGTAAGAGCCATCTCCCGAAATATCGCGCTAAAACATTCTTCGACCTCAGAACGTTTGGCCAGAAGCTCTTCTTCTTCCTTCGGCATATAAACAAGATTAATAATGGTTGCCCAGCCTAAGCCAACAAGCAACAGCATAATTTCGTTCCCGATAATTTGAACGTCCACCCGGCTATGATCGAAGAGATGGAATACGATAACAGAGCTCGTGAGCACCCCTTCCTTGAGCTGCACGCGAGCAAGCACAGGGAAGGTCGTCAAGATAAAGATCGCAAGCACCCAATAGTGAAAACCGAGCAATGTAAATATTAATGAAGCGAAAAAAAGACCCAGCACCGAAGCAAGAAAACGGTTAAAGGCGCTTTGCAACCCCCTTTTCCGTGTTACTTCAACGCCGAGTATGGCGAGGATACCTGCCGACAACGGCGGCTGCAGCCCCAAATAATAAGCCGTATAGATAGCAGCAATTGCTGCCAATGCCGTTTTGACCACGCGAATGCCCATAGCATGCCCCTCGAATCCAGTAGAATGATGAATACCATAATCATCCTACCGTTCCCGCCAGCCTTCCGTCAACTTTCGTTCCAGCATCGATACAAGCTGATACATAATGGTAGCAACGACTCCGATTACGATGAGGCTGGACAGCACAAGCGTAAAGTTAAATACTTGGAAGCCATAAATGATCTGATATCCGAGCCCTACCTTTGCCACTAGAAATTCTCCGACGATAACGCCGACCCAAGCCAGCCCTACATTAACCTTAAGCGTAGCGATCATAACAGGAAACGAACCTGGCAGAATAACAAGACGGAACAACTGCGCGCGCGAAGCGCCAAACAAACGCACAACTTTAACAAAACCGCTGTCGATCTCCCTGAAACGGTTATAGATGTTAATCGTCGTAATAATTACCGTCACCATCAGCGTTATGGCTACGATCGACAAGAAACCAGGGCCGAGTGCCACAATGAAGATGGGACCGAGCGCTACCTTCGGCATACTATTGAGCACAACTAGATAAGGATCAAATACGCGGGAAAGAAACGGAAACCACCATAATACGGCGGCTATCGCAATGCCAAGAAGCGTGCCGAGCGCGAAGCCCGCGATCGTCTCTAAGACGGTCGCACCGACATGCGGCCATAAGCTTCCATCCATCGCCATTGAACCTATCAGCTTTATGATTTTGGAAGGATAGCTGAATAATAACGGATCGATCCACTTATTGCGGCCTGCTGCCTCCCAAGATCCGAGAAATACAAATAAAATAACGACTTGCGTCACAAATGCCGACATACTTATTCTTCTGGTCTTCCGCTTGTATTTGTTGTAGAGACCATCCATAAGCGTTCGTCGATCCTCTTGTATACCGGTTACAAAGACGTCAGCTTGCCCTACTTGCATGGTTTCCCCATGTTCTTTCGTAATCTCACTCCGCTGCCACTTTTCCCGGTTCAGGTCATTAGACTCCATCGCTGTTGCCCCCTTCTCCGTCCACGGCATCCAGCTCTGCCCACAGCACGTCGAACAGAGCTTGAAACTGAGGCGATTTTCGGGCTGCCATAGGATCCATTAGGCGGATCGAATCCGGTATGCTCACTTCCTTGCGGATGTGGCCAGGATTGCGACCAAGCACAATGACTCGGTCGCTCATAGCTGCGGCTTCCGCCAAATCATGTGTGACGAGTACCGCCGTTTTGCCCAGCTTGCTCAGCGTATGCTGCACAAGGTCTTCGAGCTGCAGCTTGATATGAAGATCAAGTGCGGAGAAGGGCTCATCGAGGAGTAAGACATCAGGTTCTGTCACCAGTGTCCTCGCAAGCGCAACACGTTGACGCATCCCGCCAGACAGCTCATGCGGATATCGTCCTCCGTACCCGGCGAGCCCCAGCTCCGTTAGCCAATGCTCGACAGCTGCCATCGTGCCTTTGTTTCGTTTGCCCGCAATTTCAAGTCCGATCGCAGCATTATCCCTTATGGTTCGCCATGGAAACAAATAATCTTGTTGGAGCATGTAGCCTATTGTGGGCGACGGTCCCGTCACACGCTTGCCATTGACCATTACCGTGCCAATCGTCGGCTTTAATAAGCCAGCCAAGAGGCTGAGCAAAGTCGTTTTGCCGCAGCCGCTCGGACCAACCAAGCTAATAAATTCACCTTTGGCAACCTGCAGATCAATACCTTCCAGCGCCAGAGAAGCGCCTTTGTCATTCACATATACATGGGACAACCGATGCAGAGACAACACCGGATCACTCACATGTATCGCCTCCTCCCTTCAGGCCTCTCGCCAGAACTTAATTGTCCCCGGCGATAGCCTGTTCGGCAAACTTGGTATTGACGAGTACACCATGTTCCGTGCGCTGCTCAAGCTCGCCAGCAGATGTGATGACATCCAGCAGATTATTCCACTCCGATTCATCCACGATTGGATCCGTCGCGAACGACCCTTGTTGCTTGTAACGATCGATCGAGCTGACCAGTATATCAAGCTCCACGTTCTCGAAGTAAGGTTTCACCACATCGGCAATTTCTGCCGCATCATGCTCTTCCACCCATTGTTGTGCTTTGAATACCGCATTAGTGAACGACTGAACATGTTTTTCGTTACTTTCGATAAAGCTGTTTTTGGTCATAAAGACGGTATAAGGCAAATGCCCGCTCTCCGTTCCGAAGGAAGCAACAACATATCCCTGGCCTTCTTTCTCAAATATCGAAGCTGTTGGCTCGAACAGTTGAACATAATCGCCTGTTCCCGATGCGAATGCCGGCGCGATGTTGGCGAAGTCCACATTCTGAATCATTTCCATGTCGCCATGTGGATCAATCCCGTGTTTTTTCATCGCAAATTCGCCCGCCATTTGCGGCATTCCGCCTACACGTTGTCCAAGGAACGTCGAACCCTTAAGCGAAGACCAATCAAAGGAATCGATTTTCTCTCGCGCAACTAGGAAGGTGCCGTCTGTTTGGGTCAATTGCGCAAAGTTAATGACTGGATCTTCCGCGTCTTGTTGGTACACATAAATGGAAGTTTCAGATCCAACCAGTGCAACATCGATCACATTAGAGAGCAAAGCGGTCATCGTTTTGTCGCCGCCCGGTGTCGTTGTCAGCTCGATATCGAGTCCCTCTTCTGAGAAAAAACCTTTTTCGATTGCCACATATTGAGGCGCATAAAACAGTGACCTCGTCACTTCGCCGATTCGAATCAACTTCTTGTCGCTTGATTCCTTCCCGCAAGCCGACAGCGCCGTCGCTGCTACAAGAACGGCGACAAGAAGCACGGACATAAACATACGTTTCTTCATTTTTCATTCCTCCCGCCACGATGGGCATAATTTGATGTACACCAGCCTATGCGGCATTCGCCCAGACGGTGCGCGAGCAGCCACTGACAAACCATACAAAAAACCGCAAGCACACCATCGGCGCGCTTGCGGTTACGTTTGTCCAGCCTATGTTTCGTACAGCTTACAGCTTGTAGATATCGCTGTACTTCTTCTTCAAATAGTCCATGAGGTATTGTGGATTTAATGATTCGCCAGTCACCGCAAACACGAGCTCAGAAGGTGTACGAAGTTTGCCATATTGGTAAATTCGTTCAGTGAGCCAATCCTTGATGGGATGCAGATTGCCCTCACCTACCTTGGTCCAAAGGCCTTCTATTTGACGCTCCATCGTGTTCGCGAATTGAGCGGCATACATATTGCCAAGCGAATAGGACGGGAAGTAGCCGAATGCGCCGCCAGACCAATGAATGTCTTGCATGACGCCTTCCGCATTGGACGAAGGAACGATGCCGAGATATTCACGATACTTTTCGTTCCACAATTCGGGCAGATCAGCAGCTTTGGCCCCTCCATTAAAGATTAGCTTCTCCATCTCGTAACGAATGATGATATGGAGATTGTACGTTAGTTCGTCCGCCTCGATCCGGATCAGAGACGGCGTTACGATGTTGTTGCCGCGATAGAACTGATCTACGGATACGTCAAGCTGTCCCGGGAAACGCTGCTGTAATTCGCCATAATATCGATTCCAGAATGGGCGGCTTCTCCCGATCACATTTTCCCAGAAGCGGGATTGCGACTCATGGATGCCCATGGATGTGCCCGTGCAGAGCGTCGTGCCTATCAGCTCTTTGCTAATATTTTGTTCGTACAAGGCGTGACCGCCTTCGTGGATCGTCCCGAATAACGCGCTGGTCACATCATCTTCCAAGTAACGAGTGGTTATCCGTACATCACCGGGATTGAGCCCGGTTGCGAAAGGATGTGAGCTCTCGTCAAGTCGTCCTGCATCGAAATCGTAGCCCATCTGCTCCAAGATATAAAGGCTGAACGCTTTTTGAGCGGATTTATCATACGTTTGCTTCAGGAACGAAGCATCCGGTTGATGCGGTGACTCTGCGATGCGAGCGGACAAAGCAACCAACTCTGAACGCAGGCTCCCGAACACACCGTCTAGCTGCTTAACCGTCATTCCAGGCTCGTACTGGTCAAGCAGTGTATCATAACGTGTTTCCTGAACGCCCCAAAGGTCGATAAATTGATTCGTGTAGTCTATTACCTTCTCTAGGTAAGGCTGGAAACCTGCGTAATCGTTTTCCTCCCTGGCTACTTCCCACTTGGATTCCGATTGAGAAGTCAGCACCACATATTCTTGATAGAGCTGTGGAGGAATTTTGACGCTGCGGTCGTATTCCTTTCTTGTCTCGCTTACGAGTCTCCGGTCGATTTCGGAGAGTCCTTGATTGACATCACTTTGCTCGAGCTCACACAACCATTCGCCAAGCTCTGGCGCCGTCGAGAGCTTAAACATGTCGCCGGACAATGAGCCGATTGCGACCGAACGTGTATCCATCCCTTTGCGCGGAGCTCCTGTTCTGAGATCCCAGTAGAGCAAGCCTAACGCTTCATTGTAGCTCGCAACCTTATGTATTCGTTCTTTGAACTTCCCTAATGTACCGACATGTTGTTCTGACATGATAGGCATCCGCCTCTCCAGAAAATATTGAGCACCATCCCCTAGCCTCTGGGATGGCTTGTCATCGGAGATTGATCTCCTTATAATCATCTTAAACCTGCAAGACCGACTTCTGCAACAAAGCTATAAAAACATGACATGTTTAGACCACTGTTTCATCGGTTCGTGTAATCAGTAATCTTAGGGAGGCAACACCAGTGGGGAAAATCGATGAAATCATGAACTTCAACTCCAGCTTCGTTTCGACGAAACAATACGAGCAATATGCGACAAGCAAATTTCCCGACAAACGAATGGTCATCCTGACCTGTATGGACACAAGGTTGACCGAGCTGCTGCCCAAATCCATGAACCTCAAAAATGGCGATGCCAAAATCATCAAAACGGCCGGTGGTATTATCACCCAACCATTCGGCAGTGTCATGCGCAGCGTTCTTGTTGCATTGTACGAGCTCCAGGCCGACGAAGTATTTGTCATCGGCCATCATAATTGCGGGATGACAGGTCTCAATCCCGAGGTGATCATTGAGCATATGAAGGAGCGTGGTGTTCCAGAAGATACGATTGGTATTCTCAAAAACTCCGGCGTCAACTTAATGCGCTGGCTGACCGGATTTGACAACGTCCGTGATAGTGTCGTCAATAGCGTTGGCATTATACGCAATCATCCGCTCTTGCCTGCCGATATTTTGGTACACGGACTTATCATCGATCCCGATACTGGCGAACTCGAGTTGGTAGACAAAGCAGGGTCACCACACAATTAGAATCCCATCGATTCGGCACGAAGGCCGTTAACGTTAGATCTCCGATGCATGTTGCGCAAAGAGGTCGAAATATCGATCTCTTTGCTCCCGCCGCGCCTAAACGGTCAGCAATGGGTGACTATTTAATCTCCCGTCTGTCCTGCTTCATCTTCAGTGACGCAGCTCTCGCCGCAATAACATCCGATCGATCGCGCAGCTTGTGACGATGGATGATTTGCTCGTTATCCATCGGACTTGCGATCGTCCAAACAAGCCCGTGACTGGCACATTGCTCGAGACATAATCGGAGGAGCTCGTCATCTTCGATTTCGAGCTGCATATCCTCATACTTGCCGCTCGGCACCTCGTTTACAGCTGCTAACCTTACTCGCAGCTGCTCCAGCAGCACGTCACTCCTTAGGCCCGTTATATTCCAATCTGCATGCGACAGTCGGTTCAGACTTTCGCTATACATACGGCCTGCGCCACGAAGATTGCCTCTCCGCTCATGGTATTGACCTACCGCTAATTGAATCAGACCAACCCATAGGTCCCCGTGTCCATCGTCCGGATGTTCTTTCCAATATTCCTCGAGCAACTCGTGGCACTCGAAGTAGTCTCTTGTTGCATGAAACTGGACCAAATAGGCAATATAAGATGAAGGATAATAACGCATAAGCGCACCCCCGTCGAAAAATATTTAATGTTCATTAAAAAAATGAAACCCATGTCCATCGTAACCGTATTTCATGATGTTATCAATCTACGCTATGCGGAAAGGAAAGAAAGACAAATGAAAAAGGGAATGCTAGTCATGATCGCTTTGACGTTGCTCTTCACGTTCGGATTCGGACAAGTAGCCGACGCCAAGCGGGGAATCAAATCACCGAAACAAAGCGTCACACAACCGAACAAAACCGACAACGCTTCGCAGACGAACCCTGGCACTAAAACAGGCGCAGCTGCAGGTACAGCCGGAACGGCAGCTAAAGGCGGCTTGTTCGGAGGCAGCGGTTTGATGAAAGGACTCATGATCGGCGGCTTGGCCGGCATGTTGTTCGGCGGTATGTTCGGAAGCATGGGTGCTTTCGGCGAAATCTTCGGATTAATGATTAACCTGCTCGCAATCTTTGCGATCATCATGCTGATCCGTGTTGCCTTTGTTTATCTCAAGAGCAAGAAAAAGAATGATCCAGACCCACGGAGACCTTACTAATTGTGAGAATTCATACGGACGAGATCATTAATGCAGTTTGTTTCCATAACGCGCAACGCCGCGGCTTGCAGCCAAGCGAAGTGGAAGTACAGCTGGCGTGGGACGAGGAGTATGGCTATACAGCAGAGATGTGGATACAAGGCCGCAGCCAATATTTGATCGAAGCGAATCTGCTCGAAGCAATCGAACAGTATGTATTCACACAATACAACGTTCGCGCGTTCAGATCCGACATCAAGTTGGGCGTGGACGAAGATGCCGGCGTATTCTTTGCCGATATTGCCAATTAACGAAATAAATAGCAAGCAGATATACAGAATAAGCGGCTCCCTGAAGAGCCGCTTATTCTTTTGTTGCTTATTATAGACTCGCCCATCAATTTGGTGTCAGTCGTTTCCTGCCTCATGAGTTGAACAATATCAGCACATGTTATTTCAAACCAGAAATACTAAAGTTCTCGATGATATGTTTTTGAAAATAAGTGAATAACACGATGACTGGAGCAACCATAAACGTCGCACCTGCCATCTGTAGTCCAAAGTTCGCCGCATATTGCCCCTTCAGCAACGACAAGCCAACAGACAATGTGTAAAGTCCCTCATCATTAGCGATAATGAGCGGCCATAGAAAGCTGTTCCACCCCGCAATAAAGGTCAATATGGCCTGTACAGCCAAGATCGACTTGGAGATTGGCAATATCATCTGCAAGAAGATTCGAAATTCGTTAGCTCCGTCAATACGGGCTGCTTCAAGCAGTTCCGTTGGAATGGTAGACATGAACTGACGAAACAAAAATATCGCAAAGGCTCCCACAAGACTCGGCAATACAATACCCGTCATCGTGTTGGTGAGACCAAGCGTATTAAGGATCAGATAAACCGGAATCATGGTCACTTGGCTCGGGATCATCATTGTCGCCAGCACAAGTAAAAACAATAAATTGCGCCCTTTAAAGTCATATTTGGCGAATCCAAAACCAGCCATTGCATTAAGCAGGAGGCCTGCAAAAGAGAACAAAACAATGATCAGCGTGTTTCTGAGATAAATGCCAAATTTCATATTCTCAAACAGATATTCGAAGTTGTAAAACGTAAAGGTTTCTGGCCATAATGTCGGCGGAATTTGAACGATTTCGAGCTCAGGCTTTAGGGAGGACATAATCATCCAGAAAAATGGTAATAGAAAAACAACGCCGCCAATCGTTAACACGATGCCCGAAATCCATTGGAATACACGCCTGTTTTCACGTTCCGCCGCTCCTTTGCGTTTAACTATTGTAGTTGTCCTCATCTCGATCTCTCCCTCGCCTTAAGTCATCTCCGCTTCGTCCTTCTGTAATCTCAATTGCACAAGCGTGATCGCAATGATAGATACGAACAACACAAACGAGCCAGCAGCCGCATATCCAAAGTTGTTGAATTGAAAGCCATTCTGGTAGATAAATAACGCAACCGATAAAGTGCCATCAAGCGGTCCGCCTTCGGTCATCACGAATGGCTCTTCAAAGAATTGAAGCCAGCCGATCATCGTTGTGATGGATACAAAAAAGATGGCGAATCGAAGCATCGGAATTGTAATTTGCGTCACCTGCTGCCAAGTATTCGCACCGTCGAGCTGCGCGGCCTCGTAATAGGTTTTCGGAATGCCTTGTAATGCTGCGATGAAAATAATCATATTCAGACCGATCGCCTTCCACAGCGCGAGGAGGATTAACGACAGCTTGGCGATCGTCGGCTCCGTCAGCCACGGCACATCAGGCAATCCAACTGAATTGAGCAAGTAGTTGAACAAGCCTAATGCCGGATTGTAGAGATAACTCCAAACAACCGCAATGGCAACAATATTCGTTACGGACGGAAGATAATATACAACGCGGAAAGCTTTGAAAAGCCTGGATGTACCAAGATTAATCAGCAATGCGATGGTTAACGAAAACAGGATAACAAGCGGTACGCCGATTACTACGTAGAATAACGTATTGAGTATTGCTTTCAGAAATACAGAATCGTTTATTACATCGGTAAAATTGTCAAAGCCGACATACTCGATAGAATCAAAGTTTGCGAGTCCTCCAAGGTCCATATCGGTGAAGCTTATCACTAATGCGACCAGTATCGGGACAATCGAGAACAAAGTGAGCAAAATCAACGTTGGCGCGATAAAAACATATGGAGCTTGCTTATTCAGAAAACGTCTCATCAGGTGCTCTCACTTCCTTCTTTATGCCATAGGCAGATATGGTAACGGGCCGGCCAATACAGCCGACCCATCTCTATGGTATATCCTATTTCATCAGCTTAGCTGCATCTGAGTTAAAAGCTTCCAGCTCTTTTTTCACATCCGCGTTGGTACGGTAGATCACCTCGAAATGCTTCAGATAGCTCTCGCTAATTTGAGCCCACTCCGAAATGACCGGCATCGGCTCAGCAGCGTTGAGCTGCTCGCCAATGACTTGATAGTTCGCATCGTTTTTAAGCTTCTCGTCTTCCCATGCTGCAATTGCTGCAGGTAAGGAGCTTGTGTATTCCATCCATTGAATTTGTGTTTCGGGTTTGCTCATGTAAGCAACAAACTTAGCAGCAGCGTCTTTATTTTTCGAATATTCGAAGATGGACAGGTTGGAGCCGCCTAATAACGAAATATTGTTTTCTTTCTTGGGAAGAACAGCCATCGCCCATTTGTCACTGATCTCAGGTGCTTGATCTTGAATGAGCTTAATCATCCATGGCCCGCTGATGAACATCGGCAGAATACCTTCTTTGAAGGCAGGGATAATATCTAGGCCAAGATCTTTAGGCGCGGATTTGTTCTGGTAGAAGCTATTAATATAGGCTACTGCTTCGACGAACTTGTCATCGCTGAAGTTAGGTTTGCCATCAGTCGTAAACCACGCTGCGCCATTCTGTCTGGACAACATAAAACCTAGCGACTGCTCTTTCGGATCGATGCTGATGCCATACTTGCCATCTCCCCTTGCTGACAGTATCTGAGCTGCATCGGAGAGTTCGTCCCACGTTGCCGGTGCAGCATCATAGCCTGCTTCCTTCAACAAATCGGTACGGTAATACAATACCCGAGTCTCTACATACCAAGGGGAGCTTACGTATTTGTCCTTATAATTACCGGCCTCAACGGCTCCTGGATAGAAATTGTCTGGTTGCAGCTCCGGATATTGTTCTACATAGGGATTTAAGTCAGCAAGCGCACCTGCTTCTGCGAATTCAGGAATCCATGAGGAGCCCATCTGAATCACGTCAGGACCTTTTTTTGATGCAATTGCGGTCAATAACTTCTCGTGGCCTTGATTCCATGGAAGCGCTTGAACCTTTACAGTAATGGTAGGATTCTCTTTCGTAAATGCTTCAGCAAGTTTAGGGAGTGTCTTCGCCTCTTCCCCCATCCCCCAAACATTTATCGTTACCTTAGTGTCCCCTTCGCCGCCTGTGGAGCCGCTACTTCCTGCATGGTTGTCATTCGCACCGCAGCCAGCAAGCAAGCCGGAGCTCAGCGCGGCAACCGTCATTAGTGTGATCGTTTTTTTCATAGTATTAACCCCTCTCGATGAAGAAATTTAGCATCATGAATACCGATGAATACCCTTAAGTACCCTCATATTTGCGATTTCAAGCATATCCATTAATAGACTCATATACGCCAATCCAGTATTTTCATACGAGAAGCAGAGCAACTACTTAACCATTCGAGCGTCTAATTCAATAGATACCGAAAGGAGAGTGATAGATTACCTTATGTGGAAACCAATTAGCCTGCTTACGGCTTTATTGCTGACAGCAGGCACGATCCTGTCACCAGCAATACCTGCAGCAGAAGCCGCGTCGGCCAGTCAGATGACCAAGTACCGCGTTTATCAGAACGACAAGGCGCTTAAGGAATTCGTAACGGAAGCGCAAGCCACTTATTATGCCAAACATTACAGCTACAGCCACGTTGAACAGATCGCGGATCGTAAGTGGATTTGGGACAACTTCCCAAGGTACAAGGTATATCAGAGTGGACGATCTACGAGTAAGATGGAGTTTCAATCCTACAATCAGGCGTTGGCCTATACCAAGACGCTAAGCAATGCGAGTATTCGAGACCTCGAGAATGTGGGCTGGTTGTACGATACATATCCCAATTATCGACTCTATCAAGGCGACAATACGCTTCCGACCTGGAACTTCCGAACGCTCGACGATGCGAAGAAAGAAGCTGCCAAATGGGGCAATGTTCATGTAATTGACCTTTCTTCCGGCAAGTGGGTATGGGACAACCTGACTCCCGCGCAAGTCAACGCTCAAGGTTCGACGCCGGCAGCCTACGATATTATCGTGAATGGAGCAGTTGTCGAAGGAGAAAAACGTTATTCATTCCTGCGAAATGCGGTACATGCAGCCGATGATTATCCAGGCAGCGAGATTCTGAACACATCTACGGGCAAGACGGTACAATCCAATGTTCAAACTTTCGAGTTATGGCAGAACGACAAATTAGTTCGATCTTATTTAGGGCTACGCGATGCTGTGAAAGCAGCTTCTTCACTTGCCAATGCTCAAGTCATTCAATCGGGAGCCACACTTTGGTCCAGCCAGCCCTATCTGGAGGTCTTCCAGGGCAGCAAAAAGATCAATACTTATCACAAACTAAGCTCCGCGCTCTATTATGCCAAACATTATTCCAATAGCTCCGTTCGCACTCTAGATGGACGCATGCTTTGGAGTAATGCGAAAACGCTTCAGTTCCTAGGTTGGAACGGCAGCAGCGCCGTATCCACGATTATGAGCCATGTCGCCAATACACAAGGGCTGACTTATGACTCTCCTACTTGGTTCGAATTAAAGGATGCTAGCGGGGCACTAATCGATTCATCCAATGCCGGTGCAGTGAAAACGCTAAAAGATAAGGGCATCTTGGTCACTCCGCTGGTGCACAACGGCTTCGATCGGAAGATGACCTCCGAATTTTTACGAAGCACGGCAGCTCAATCTACGTTCATCACCAGTCTTGTCAGTAAGCTGACTGCTCTCGGCGTGTATGGCGTCAATCTAGACTTCGAGGAAGTTGCTGGCGCTGATCGTTCGTTATACACGTCATTTGTCAAAGCACTAACTGCTGCCGCGCATGCCAAAGGTCTTAAGGTGTCGATTGATCTTCCACGCGGGGACAAAAGCTGGAACCATCTTACTGCTTATGACCATGCAGCTATAGCAGGTATCGTCGATATGATTATGATCATGGCCTACGACGAACATTGGAAGGGCAGTACAGAACCAGGCTCCGTTGCAGGATTGAAGTGGACCGAAGAAGGGGTCAAGCAGTTCCTTGATTATGGCGTCCCTCGAAACAAGCTGATGCTCGGAATTCCTTTCTATGTACGAGAATGGCGCGTCGACGCATCCGGAAAGCTGGTAGACAATCGTGCGATTCTCATGAAGGAATTGCCTAAGCTCATCGCTGACAACAAAGCAATCGGTGTATGGGATGCAGAATCCGGTCAGACCAAATACACATATGCCAAAGATGGATATACACATATGTTTTGGGCAGAAACCTCTCAAACCGTGCTTGCTCGTATGGATATCGCGAAGAAATACGATTTGGCCGGCGTTGCTGCCTGGAGACTAGGTTATGAAGACGCCGAGCTCTGGACGAAGATGCTGCAAGCCAAATAATACAATCAAAAAGGGGCTGCGCCCAAAGTCATCGAACGATGCCTTCGGGTGACAGCCCCTCCTTTTCCTTATTCCTGCTTCTCTTCTTGCTTCCATGGCGGCTCACCGTTTTTCTTCGTCGTTCGAATTAACCAGTTGAACAACAACGGAATGAGCAGCGTCAGAGCAGCGCATATGAAACTGAGTGAAGTTGGAATTTGTCCGATATCGATAGGTTGATTCATCCCTTATTCCCCCGCTCTCTGTTCACTGTTAATAATGGAACCGCTTCTTCTAATTTCAGGTTCCACGATAACTTCAATATCGCTATGCGCATAATAGTTTTTTCCGCTGTCCCATTCAGAGCTTATTGTTTTCCAAATGTGCGGATGATGTTCCTCCATATAATTTCCAAGTCCCAATATATCCTTTTTCAACGTTTTCTGAGTTTTTTTGATCGTTAGTTCCGATAGTTGAACAATGGCTTGACCAATATTTAATTGCAAGGTGTGCAGAACCTGATTATCCAAATAATTAAGCCGCTCATAGGCTTCAAGAATGTTGCCCTCTACACCTAGCTCAATCGTAAATCGCAAATGATCAAGATCGCTAGTGTCCACTTTGATTCGCCTGCTTATCTCTTCGACCTTATAGACGAGCAGGCTGTCATTCACGTTAACCTCGATGACACCTCCTTTGATGCCTTGGTGCAGGAAGTTATACCCCTCCGTCTCTTGTTCGTTAAGAAATCCGGACAAAAAATTTGATTCCCCATTCATGACAGCCGCTCCAATTAAGGATATGAACCTTTCTTTTTCTGTAACAACCTGAACGATAAAACTCTGTTTCTTAAGCAAATATTCATGGATATCCCCAATCCGTACTTCAGGCACCATCCTGATGCTGTCCTGATTTTTCGAGATGGACTGAATAAACATGACAGGGGTTTTCTCCCCTTGAGGCAATGTTTCGAGGACCTCCTTGGCATTACCTTTCGAAATCATGACAGCTACGCTGCGGCGAGCGTCATTATTACGCAGAAAATAATCAAGCATATTCGCGAAACCAAACTCCGTTCTCGCCACGGACTCGGAGATGACAATAATTTTAAGATGTTCAAAAAACGGTGTTCGGCTTGTCATTGCGGACATCTTGGCGATAATAGACAAAATACTGTTGCCCTCGAGCGTGATATTAAAATAGGATTTCCCCTCGAGCGAACTTCCGGAATTCCCATCTTGCTTCAGACCAGCAGGAATAACTTCTTGAAATGTGACACTCAGGGGCTGCTTTGAGCCCGATTTCTTGTCATCTTCCTGCACAACGGCTGCATCGATTGCGATACCAGTGACAAAACCTCGCTCTTCCAGCTCGATTCGATCCCAACACCCCATTAGCGGCAGCATCGCCAGCAAGAGGGAGAGCAACAAACAAGAACGTTTAATCAACCATTCTCACCTCTCGAATTTTGGCTAACAAATAGACCGCTAAAGGAAAAACAATTGCGCCCAAGAGCCCTAAATAGCTAATAAGTTTTCCAAGATTGGATAGCTGCACAATATTTTGAGGAACCATGGAGAACAGGAAAATAATCGGAGACAACAAATAAAGCATATGCATTTTTTTAAAGGCTCGAAGATGGCTCAGCGATTGAATGGATACATCTAGCGACAAGGATGTCGTAGCAAATGTGGAAATTAACCAGAAAATAAGAAACAAAGACTCGAGTCTTTCGAAAAACTCTCCTGGCACACTGACCTCCCTGGCTATCTCAATGGTCGGATACAGGATGTTTTGCGTAACTTCATAAGAGAAAATGCCAATTGAAAAGATATAAACAAATACATACAAGATCGTGGCGATGAGTACCGCAAATATAGCCATTCTAGGAGCTTTGGATCGTTGGCGCAATAATCCCGAATAAAAGAGTACGATCTCAAAACCGAGAAAAGAAAAGATCGACTGCTTTGAACCCTCTAAGATTTGGCTCCAACTGGAGGAGAATATCGGGAATAACTTGCTCAATTGAAACAGATTCGTGCCCAGCAATAAAAAAACAGCTGTAACGAACACAACCACCGGAAGAAATATGACGGCTAATCGGACAAGACCTACTCTTGATCCCGACACTGCAAAAATAACGACAAGCAGAAAGCTTAATGAAATAAACTCTAGAGGTGTCTGATCGAATAGAAACTGTTTCGCAAGCTCGGCAACGGATCTCGTGATGTATGCCGTGAACGAGCAATAATATATAACATAGAAGAATGCCAAAACTACACCTGTAGGTTTGCCGCCAACATGAGCGGCAAACTCTAGATACGTGCGGTTGTGAAACTTTGTCGAAAGTCGGGCGGCCAGCCATGCGAACAACATCCCTGCAATGCCTGCTAACAGAATAGACATCCATCCGTCGGATGATTGAGTAGTTAACGCGACCGTTCTAGGCAATGTAAGAACACCGACGCCGATAATGATTGTACTAATAACGAATACGAGCTCCTTCTGACCAATCAGCTCATCACCATATTCCCATCGGTTTAAACTCATGCCCTATCCCCCTTTCTAGGTGCCATCTTCGTTTTATCCTCAGTCTGAAGCGTCCTAGGACGTTTCCTTAAATTCGTGACAGGTGCTCGCAGAATAAGATCCTTCCAGTCCTCCATGAACATCGGAGAGATAGGTGTCAAATAAGGAACGCCAAAGCTCTTTAAATTGACCAAATGGATAAATATCACGATAAACATTAGCACGATCCCAAATAAACCAAACACGGATGCGGCTATCATAATTAAAAACCGCAAAATCCGAGTTACAATCCCGAATGTATATGACGGAAGTGTGAAGGATGCGATCGCAGTAACCGCAACAATGATGACCATTACGGGACTCACTATGCCAGCAGAAACTGCGGCCTCGCCGATAACTAGACCACCTACGATTCCGATCGTCTGCCCAATTGGCTTCGGCAGCCTGACGCCCGCTTCTCTTAATATTTCGAGTGTGGACTCCATTAATATCGCCTCTATAAACACTGGAAACGGAACGCCTTCGCGCGCAGATGCGATCGAAAAAGCAATATTGGACGGAATCATGCCATGATGATATTCTGCTAGCGCAATATAGAAACCAGGCATAAACGTGGCGATAAATATGGATACGAATCGAAGGGCTCGAACCAAACTGGAAATGAGCCAATGCTGGTAATAATCCTCCGGAGAATTAAAGGCCGCAGCGATCGTAATGGGCATCACGAGTTGGAAAGGCGTACCTTCAACAAGCAAACCTACCTTTCCTTGCATCAATGCCCCGGCAAACTTATCTGGCCGCTCCGTTTCCAATATCTGTGGAAAAGGTGATAAGTAGCTATCGGCAATCCATTGCTCGATAAAACCGGAGCCTTCTGCATCATCTACGTCGATCGTAAACAATCTTCGTTTCACTTCCGCCACTAGCTTCGGATTAACGATTCCGTCCATATATGCAATCATGATTTCTTTTTTTGCTCTGGTGCCAAGGAACCACGAATCCATCCGGAGAGCCGGATCTTTAATTCTTCTGCGAATGAGCGAGCTATTGATTCGAATATCCTCCGTAAACCCGTCTTTCGGTCCCCGAATGAGTGATTCCGTCTGAGGCTCGTCTATTTGGCGTCGCATCCATCCTTTGCTTCCGACGGCTATTGCATGTTCTGTTCCCTCCAGCATTAATAATGTATCTCCGCACAAGATGACCTGCAAAGCGTTGTACATATCAAAGACGGAATGAATTTCTTCTAGCGGCAATACTTCATTCTTAAGTTTTTTGATCCATTCATCGGCATTTGGCGTCTGCTCCGACGCATGTAAGGAGGCATAGGCAACTATGGGCTTCATAAGATGTTCGTGTACAAGTGTCTTGTCGATCATGCCATCCAAATTCATAAGAACACAGCGAAACCCATTTGAACCAAGCTCAATCTCTTTGACCATCAAATCGCCTGGTGAATGCAATCGATAATAGATACAATTAACGTTTTCCTGAAGCTGTTTCGAAAGTGCTCTCGAATCCTTGCTCGTCGGATCGTCGTTAGCTTGATAATTAATCGTGGAGTTCTGCTGCGCGTAACTATTTCGCTTCAAGCTTCTTCACCGCTTTCGATGGCATTAACTACAGTTATTGCCTAGGCCGTGCACTTTGAAACGCTAATGTTCGAGCAAATCCTATATGATTCGACAAATATTTTAATATTTCTAAACGTAAAAAAAACAAACACAAACGGTCATTATGCTAACCATTCGTATTTGCCTCTTTGTTCGTGCAGGTACAGCGTTTTGTTAGTATCCCAGTTCCTTAAGCAAACGTGACAATCGGCTAAGCCGCTCGCCGTTAAGCTCTCCGTCTTCGCTCAAGGCTTGACTGAATAACTTCATATCTTCTTTGATATGATCATTATCTGTACATACAGCTACCGTCATCGCATCGCCCTGTAGTCCGATTCGTTCGATCACGGGATTCTCAGGATCATACAGATCCTTATAACGATAAGCTTCTCTGAAATGGACCATGCCGCTGCAAGCAAGGATGGCAAGATCCAGAACTCGATGGATTGGCAATTCTTCGGATTGTCTGGACCACTTCTCTCCTGTGTGCCTCCATACTTTTGCCGAAACGTCTACCTTCCCCCGATCGTTCCACTGTGCAAGACCAAGAGAAAGCCCCTTCGCATCGGACTCTCCCGCATAACGACCATCGACTTTATCGTAATCTTCCGTCACAATGACTGGCTTATGTTTTAATGTTGTTGGAATTTTCATATTATAGTTCTCCATTTCCAGTGTATTCATTTAGTCATTTACTCATTTACTCATTTACTAAATATACTATCGCAAATGATACCCTATCCATTTGTCCAAGTCAATATATTATAAATATTCCTTTACAGGAATATTCTCAATATGGTATATTGCATGTATCAACAAACAAAGGCCTACTGGAACGGAAAGGATGGCGGACGCGGATGGACATCGCAACCTTCAGCGCACTTGCAGAAGTAAACCGGTTGCGTATCGTCGAACTGCTCGCATATGGCCCGCTTACCGTAGGAGAAATTGCAGATCGACTGAGCATTCGCCAGCCGCAAGCTTCCAAGCATCTTCGTATTCTTCTTGAAGCCGGACTGCTCGAAGTTCAGCCTGACGCGAACCGTCGGCACTACCGATTGCGGTTCGATCCGCTTCAAGAGATGGATATTTGGTTAAACCATTATCGACGAATGTGGAGCGAACGGTACGACAACTTAGACGATTACTTAATGAAACTCCAGCAAGACCAACACAAATAAAACCTAATTCTTAGGAGGAATGAACAATGACAACGGCAATGACATCGAAAGTAGAAGGCAATGTATTAACTCTGGAGCGTGTGTTTGATGCCCCACCTTCCCTCGTATTCCAAGTATTCTCACAAGCCGAACATCTCAAGCACTGGTGGGGACCACGCGGCTGGGAGCTTACCTATTGTACGGTCGATTTCCGACCTGGCGGCGAGTGGCACTATTGTATGACTTGCCAGGATAAGGAGCAGGGCGACTTCTATGGCATGGAGTCATGGGGCAAAACAATCTACAGCGAGATTAAAGAAAACGAAGAGATCGTATACGTTGATTATTTCTCAGACAAAGATGGAAATATATCGCAAGAAATGCCATCTTCAAAAACGACGCTCCGTTTCGAGCCGTTTGAAGGCAAAACTAAACTAGTCAGCGTATCTGTATACGATACAGCCGCTGCGCTTCAAACCGTAATCGACATGGGCATGGAGCAAGGTATTGCCGAAACTTGGGATCGACTGGCTGATCATTTGTCTAACCTTCAACAATAAGAATCGGAATGCGTACACGCCGAACAAGGAAACTTGTTCGGCGTATTTCTGTTTATAAGCGCGCGCAAGGTGAAACGGCTACGCCGTCCTTTGGCGGCGGGGCGCGTTTCATTCCGAGAATTCTAAGTCCAGATAAGGTGCGAAACTTATAAATTCTTAGAATTCAAGGTGAAACGGCTATCGCCGTCTTTGGCGGCGCAGCGCGTTTCATTCCGAGAATTCTAAGCTCAGATAAGATGCAAAAACTTATAAATTCTTAGAATTCGAAAAAAGGCATCCTTCTGTTATCTTGAGATAACAGAAGGATGCCCCTATCTATTCATAATTTAAAATTCGTTCATACCAAGATTGAATTGCCATTGTACGCCAAATTTATCCGTCAGACTTCCATAGAGCGGAGCCCAGAAAGTCTCTTGAAGCTCCATCATTACACTACCGCCTTCCTTAAGACGATTGAATGTCGATTCGAGCACATCACGGTCATCCGTAACCACCGAAAGCGAGAAATTTGTTCCAGCCGTGAATGGCATACCAGGGAACACATCGGAAAACATCACGATACTTCCGAGAATTTCCATACGCGAATGCATGACCATGTCTTTAGCTTGTGGAGGGAGCGGATGATTCGGATCAGCAGGCACTTCCCCGAATGTCATGATTTTGGGAACTTCCTGATTAAAGGCCACAGAATAAAACTCGATAGCTTCACGCGTGTTACCATTAAAGTTTAAGTATGCATTAATTGGCATCTTCGACTCTCCTTCATTTTACCGAGATTTGAACAAAGTATAACATGTCCATATGGATAATATCTACTACTCGACGTCAAAAAAAGAAACAAATGTTCTCTTTTTTTCGGACTTCTGATTTTTCACAATCCTCGGATGGCCGTTTGCCTTGAAATTGTCGAAGCTTAACATTCTTCCTCTAATCGCTTATGGTACAATATCCAACGAAAGGTGGTAAACATTATGACGGAGAACATCTCACGCAAACTCGAACAATATATGGATAACTATATAGCCAAATGGCCATTCAGCGGTACCCTCTTAGTCGCTCGTCGAGGAGAGATTTTATTACGCGAGGCATATGGACAAGCCAATCTTGAACATGAGGTAATCAACCGGACAGACACTAAATTTGGAATCTGGTCGATCACAAAGTCCTTTACCGCTCTTGCCATTGCGATGCTCGAGCGCGAAGGCAAATTAAAGCTTGATGACCTCATCAGCACCTACATACCCGAGATGAAGTCTATGCCGCAGGTTACCATCCGGCAGGCTATGCATCATGTAACAGGGCTTCCGAATTTGACAAGCATGAAAGGGTATAACTTCGGGCTTAATAAATTGCCTTTGACCCGAGAAGAAGCCTTCGCCCTTTTGCGTGACCAACCCATTCAGTTTCACGCTGGTTCTCGATTCGAATATAACAATACGGGCTATTATTTATTAGGGCTTATCGTCGAATCAGTCGGGGGCGTTTCATATGAGCAATGGATGACGGAACGAATTCTCAAGCCTCTTGGTATGCTGAATACGGGGATATTAACGAATCGAAGCCTCATCCCAGCTTTGGCATCCGCTTATCATGCGTCTGATGATGGCTCTATTCCCGCTCCATACGTGGACATGGGTTTGCTGTTTTCCACTGGAGGTATGTATTCGTCCATTGACGATTTGTATAAATGGGCATTATCGTTTGAAACTGGCGAGCTGCTTTCGAGAGAACAGCTAAGTGGCTTCTTCGACGAACCGGAGGCGACATATGGCTTAGGCTGGTTCCTTGGTCAACAGCATGGCCGTAAGAGGATCCATCATGGCGGCGCCTATTGCGGCTTCCGCACCGAGCTGCATCGTTATCCTGAAGACGGAGTTACGATTATTGTGCTAACGAATTATGACTATGTTCCCGTGACAAAGCTCGCGGATACCCTTGCGGGAATTATGTTTGGAGAAGAATTTTCCGTTCCTGTGCTTCCTCCAACGTTCGAATTGTCTCAGGAGCAATTACAGTCATATATCGGCACCTACGAAGGTTTCGGCTGTAAGGCTGTTGTCTCTCAGGACGAAAGAGGGATTTTCTTCGAATGGAACAATCGTGAGATTCTGAGAATGTACCCCATCGGCCCCGATACCTTCCATCACCATTGGTTTCAGAGCCAATATGCGTTCAAGCGAAATGAAAACGGTGAATTAAAGTTTCTAGGCATGGAACGAACGGAGCATTAGTGCTCCATTCGTTTAGTACTTGTGCTGCTAGTCAATCCAAATAGAAATCAGGAGCAAACGATGAACATCACAACAATCAGTCACACCCTCTATACGGAAGCCGCCCAATTTCTTTCCATTTGTTACCGAGAGTTAGGTCGGAGCGATGGAGAATTACAAGCTCGTCTGGAATCTGTAATGGATGAGATAAATATCCGCGGCACATACACGCATACTGCGGCAGAGCTTGAACATGGAGCTAAGCTGGCTTGGCGCAATAGCAACAAATGTATCGGTCGTTTATTCTGGGATACGTTGACTGTAGTGGATGCCCGTGAAACGATAACCGAAGAAGCGTTCGCTGAAATGTTATTTTCGCATATAGAGAAAGCCACCGACGGTGGTTCGATCCGTCCATATATCACGATATTTGCTCCATTAATTGATCAACATGCCACTACATCTGGGCCTCGAATCTGGAATCACCAATTTATCCGATATGCCGGCTATCAAGCGGATGACGGTGTTGTTATCGGGGATCCCTCTTCAATCCTTTTTACGAAGTTCTGTGAATCCTTGGGATGGCAAAGTGCGGGTACTCCTTTTGACGTTCTACCGCTTGTATTTCAACTGCCGGGTCATGCTCCTGCGCTTCGTAAAATCCCTGAGCGGTTTCTTCTTGAAGTCCCGATCCGCCATGCTGGGTACCCTGACTTCGATAAACATGAGGTCAAGTGGTATGCGGTACCGTTCTTATCCGATATGACGTTAGAGATCGGGGGCATCCATTATTCTGCCGCACCCTTTAACGGTTGGTATATGGGGACCGAGATCGGAGCGCGCAATTTGGCCGACGAGAACCGTTATAATCTATTACCGGCAATGGCACGCGCAATGGGACAGGAGATTTCGAAATCCAATCCACTCTGGAAGGATCGAGCGTTAGTTGAGTTAAACGCCGCTGTGCTCGACTCCTTCCGCGAGCGTGGCGTCACAATCGTCGATCACCACACTGCTGCGCTTCAATTCGGCAGATTCGAGAAAAATGAACATAACGCTGGACGCGAATTAACTGGTAGATGGTCATGGCTAGTTCCTCCGCTATCACCTGCAACGACTGCAATCTTCCATTCCAGTTACAACGATACAGAACATGCGCCTCGGTTTTATGCCAGAGAAACATGCTTACCCTGACCATAGCGCAACCTAGTGCGTATCTGAAATTCTGCTACCACGGAGTATTCAGACATGCTTAACTAGACTATTTTGATAAAAATATATATATTTCTGGTCATTCCCCGTTTACACATCTGGTTCCACATGATAAATTCTTTATTGAGAACACTCTTGTTCTCTTTATCCTG
Source organism: Paenibacillus sp. strain BS8-2 (assembly GCF_054483835.1). Lineage (NCBI taxonomy): Bacteria > Bacillati > Bacillota > Bacilli > Caryophanales > Paenibacillaceae > Paenibacillus > Paenibacillus sp. strain BS8-2. The sequence goes on along the minus strand of NZ_CM137010.1, from coordinate 4,398,733 downwards.
TTAAAGGGAGGGGATCTCTCGTGGTTAAGTGGAAACGGGTTCTCGGTCTGACCTTGTTACTTGCGCTGCTTGCATTCCCCGCTTCTGCGTTCGCTTCCAGCTATTCGAGCAGCAAAGACAACAAAGGTAGTCCATCCTTTTTGTCAAGTTTGTTCTCGTTTTTTGGCGGCAATTCGAGCGGTTCGAGTCAATCGAGTAATTCGAATAACTCGAGTTACAACAGCGGGAACGACAAGTACAACAATGATTACAAAAACAACAAGGACTACAAAGACAACAAAGACAACAAGAACAACTACAACAATGGAAAAGACAAGGACAAGGACAAAGGAAACTTCTGGAATTGGTGCGATGATCTTTGGAACGACGACTGGTGGGAGGATTACTGCTGGTGGGAAGACAACAAAGATGATTCGCAAAAGATTTGGGAAAAATATTATTGTTATTAAACCACGATCGAGCCGTTCTCAAGCGATTATCGCATGGGAACGGCTCGATCGTTCTTAGTCGAACGGCGCAAACTTCTTAAGCCGGTATTGATAGCCGCAGAATTTGCAGCGGAAGACAATGCTATCTTCTCCGATCTCGAAGGTAAATAAGTCATCATCCTCTAGTTCAATGAACTCGCGTCCTAGCTCATCTCTGTCGCCTGTCGCGAATAAGCCCGTACGGTTGCCGCATTCGCATTCTAATACCATCTTCATTTACGTATGTTCTCCTTCCGGGTGGCTCGTCTAGCACTTCCACCAGCGAGGTTATGTTAAATATAAATCTATCTGTACGATTAACATCTTGCCTATTCAGACCACCATGCGACAAACGTTGATCATGTACTTGTGAAATAATCATACCTTTACCTGCTTGCATTCGTTGCTTACTCTTCCCCGCTTCGTTATAATAAGCGATGATATGTTAACTTTACAAGACTTTCAATAGATAAGGAATGGTTAAACTTGATGTATGTAGCGAATCAATGGTCCGATTACGAAGTGATTGATACGGGGGATGGGGATAAGCTTGAACGTTGGGGTCAATATGTGCTTCGACGCCCGGATCCTCAGATTATTTGGCCCATAACGGACGAGAACATCGAATGGAAAAGTGCGGACGGTCATTATCATCGCAGCAACTCCGGAGGCGGGCAATGGGCGATGCGCGATAGCTTGCCTGAGCGCTGGACCATCGCTTACGGCGATCTGAAATTTCATATCAAACCAACCAATTTCAAACATACTGGATTATTCCCAGAGCAAGCCGTTAACTGGAGCTGGATGATGGACAAAATCCGGAATGCTGGCAGACCGATTCGTGTATTGAATTTGTTTGCTTATTCGGGAGGAGCAACAGTTGCAGCTGCAGCTGCTGGTGCTGAGGTCTGCCACGTCGACGCTGCCAAAGGAATGGTGCAATGGGCAAAGGAAAATGCAACCTTGTCCGGCCTCGAATCTGCGCCGATTCGTTACATTACGGATGACGTTTTTAAGTTTGTTCAGCGCGAGCAGCGCCGAGGACGTCAATACGACGCGATTATTATGGATCCACCATCTTACGGCCGCGGTCCTAATGGCGAGACATGGAAGCTGGAAGAAAATCTTTATCCCTTCTTGCAGAGCTGCACAACGATCTTATCCGACAACCCCCTGTTCTTGCTAATCAACTCATATACAACTGGCTTGTCGCCGAGCGTCCTGCATAATTTATTGCATATGTCCATGAAAAATAAATATGGCGGAGCTATCCATTGCGGCGAAATCGGCTTGCCCATTACACGTTCGGGTCTCAATCTGCCATGCGGCATCTTGGGGCGCTGGGAGTCCGAATAATGTCAATCGAAGTACTGTTTGAGGACAACCATGTTCTAGTCGTCGTCAAGCCCCCTGGGATTCCGTCCCAAGAGGATGAAACCAGAGATCCTGATATGCTGACACTGCTGAAACAAGATTTGAAGATTCGTCATAACAAACCTGGCAATGTATTTCTGGGGCTCGTTCACCGCCTGGATCGTCCTGTTGGCGGTGCCATGGTTTTTGCACGCACATCCAAAGCAGCGTCGAGACTATCTGAATCGGTACGAAGCCGTGCATTTGGCAAAACGTATATGTGTATCGTGCAAGGCAGACCTTCCGTGCAATCAGCTACGTTAAAGCACTATATCCGTAAGGATACTCAGCGGAACCAAGTGACGGTCTATGATTATCAGGCACCAGAGGCGAAGGAAGCAATTCTCGAGTATTCAGTGACAGCTTCTAATCGTGACTACAGTCTTATTGCTGTTAAACTGCATACAGGTAGACCACATCAAATAAGGGCGCAGCTTGCACATATCGGTTGTGCTCTAATTGGGGATCTAAAGTACGGCGCATCAAAGCGAACAGAAGTGTCAGATATTATGTTATGGTCCACCTCGGTCTCTTTTCCCCACCCTACTACCAAAGAGACTCTGACTTTCCGTTCCCTTCCTAAGCGCAGCTCAGCCTGGGCTTGGTGGACGCAAGAGGAGCTGATATCTGCTTCTACCGCCATGCTGGAAGTCAATAATTAAAGGAAAACCCAATTGTAGTGGCAGTTCAATGAGAGGACGTCATGAACGTTGAAGCAAACTCGATCAGCTAAATCACTGTTGTATATCCTATTTATCACGTTGACTTTACTCGCGCTTGTCTTCGCAAGTATTTGGGCGTATCCCCTCCTGACCGGAGAGTCGGGAGCTTCGTCCAATGGAGCCAGCAATCTCGCAGCAGAAGCAACAGAACCAGTCGAAGCAACGCCTGCATCTACACTTGCTCCTACTCCAGAGCCGACTCCGCCTCCTCCTGTATACAACGAAGCGGTCTGGATTGGCGTAGGAGATATTATGAGCCACTCCCCTCAACTGCCCGGATCATATGATGTCGCTACGGGCAAATATGACTTCACACCTTTCTTTGAGCATGTGAAGCCGATCCTAAGCGAGGGCGATTGGGTCATGGCAAATTTGGAGACGCCGATTGCCGGTCCGGATTTCGGATACTCCGGCTATCCGACATTTAATGCGCCTACCGAGCTTGCAGAAGCACTCCGTAACGCAGGATTTAACCTCCTCTCCACCGCCAATAATCATTCGCTCGACAAAGGAGAGAAAGGACTTCTGAAGACGCTTGAGCATGTCCATGCGCTCGGATTCAAGACCGTTGGGACAGCAGCTTCGCAAGCCGATGCGGATGCTCACATCATTGTGGAACAGAATGGCATTCGAATGGGATTGTTATCCTACACCTACGGCACCAATGGAATCCCCATTCCACAAGGCAAACCTTATCTTGTCAACTTGATTGATGAAGTAAAGATCAAGAGCGATATCAAAAAGCTGCGCGAGGCCGGAGCGGATCTCGTGACAGTAGCCCTTCACTTCGGGACGGAATACCAGTTTGTACCTAACGAAACGCAGACGACGCTGGCCAGGTCTCTCGCCGCTGCAGGAGCTGATATCATTGCAGGATCCCATCCGCATGTTGTGCAGCCGTATGAGGTCGTAGAAGCGTTAGATGAGCAAGGAAGATCAAAGCAAGCACTTATCATTTATTCAATGGGCAACTTTATCTCTAACCAGCGTGGAGATTCAAAGGATTACGGTGTCATCTTTAAGGTAGGTATCAAGAAAAACATGACGGATGGTTTCACGGAGCTTACAGAAATCGAAGCGATCCCGACTTGGGTTCATCGCTACCGTCCGAATAAGTCGTACCTGTATCGGGTTCTACCAGTAGAAGCTACGATCTCCGCGCGCAATGACCAACTGCTTAGTCAAAACGATTATGCAGCATTAACAAAAGACTTCGAAATGTTATCTAAACGATTGGAATCCATGCGAGAGCAATAATCACAATACAAATGAAGGGCAGTATGGTTCGCTTCGCGCGACGCCACACTGCCCTTGTTCTTTGTATTCCAATATTTAATGATTAGCAACCTTCCCTAGCAGCAACACTAGCAATTGTTGATTATGCGCGGAGATCCGGTCCAGCGATTCCGCGATGAGCGTGCTTCTAACGGCTCTACCCCGTTCTGCTTCAGATATCCCTTGCTCAGACACCGTAATCCAGACAATTCTTCTATCCTGATTATCACGTGATCGCACGATCAGTCCGTTGCGCTCCATTCGGTCTAACAATGTTGTAACCGCCGCTGGCGTGGTGGACAAATACGGAATGAGATCGGATGGTTTCATCGGTTCCGAGTCTAATAACAGCTCCAACACGTTAAGCTGTCCTTCGGTAAGCGGAGCAAGCGATTGCTCCAGATTAATCTTCCACTCGCGCGTCAGCTTCGTCCATACCTTCGTAAAGTCCTCGGAAATCATTTCCCCACCCGCTTCCATCCAATTCGTTTCTCTTAACTCTATTATACCTATCTGCGATGTCGAATAAAAGGTTAACCCGATTAATAGTTTACGCGCTTGCTCGTCATCATTTCGAACCGTTTGACAGAAATAGACATATAATGAGGCGATAGCCCAGCAAACCGGGCTTAATCGTTCCAGTCGTCGGAGTGCTTAAGAGGGGCGTGGTTCAAGTGGAGGAGAGAAAGTCGGAAGTGATTCGAAGAATTAGATCATATGGAATCATCAAAGACCCACAATGGTTGGAACGCCCTGACGAGCTAGTGCCATTGTGGGTCATGCTGGAAGCCATGTTAGAAATTATCGAACGATTTAATCCACCGGATCAGCCTTATGATTGATGTATGGCGGATGGGGATCGAGTAAAGGTTGTTGTAATATAATCCGGTTTCTCAATTGGGAAAATAGATTTGCCCACTGATTTCCGCTCTTCGATCTGCGCCTTCTCCGAATCGGCGGTATATCTCGCGCCGGAAGATGTAAGCGCCACAATTTCGAGCGGTTTGGTACAATAATAAGCGGCCACTAGTGAGGAGCCGTTAGGTCTGACTCGCTTACCTTCTTTGAACTCAAACGTTGGCAGACCTTTGCCACCTCTGCCCTGGATCGGGTAATCAAGCAGCAGCGTTCGTTTCGCATAACCAAGATCTGAGATGACCAGCACTTCGCCTTCGTCATCGGAAACCCATAATGCCGCTGTCAGCTCATCATAGTCCTTCAGAGAGATGCCTTTGACGCCAGTTGACACTCTACCCATCGGATTTACTTCATTCTCATCAAATCGAATACTCATGCCGCTTTTCGTCACCAATACGATATGCTTGGAGCCTCCGGACTGAGTCACATTAATGATTTCGTCCCCTTCGCCAACTTTGCAGGCTGCAACAGCTGTTGAACGAGTCGTCGCGTATTCCTTTAGTTCAGTCCGCTTGACTTGTCCTCGCTTTGTCACGAAGACGAGCGACTGACCAGGCTCGTTGAGATCTTTGACCGGGAGCACACTCACAATACTGTCATCCTTGGGCAGCTGAATAATATTAACGATGGCTGTACCCGTGTCCTTCCACTTGAATTCCGGAATCTGATGAACCGGCAACAAATAGAATTGTCCTTTTCGCGTAAACAATAACAAACTCTCGATCGTATTTACGAGCAGCATGTCACGGATGACGTCTCCATCCTTCACGCCCGAGTTATCCAGCTCTCCTCCGGAACGAGTAAACGACAGCATACTTGTGCGCTTCACATAACCATCCTTGCTCAGCGTTACGAGCACATCCTCCGGCGTTACCATAACCTCAAGATTAACCTTCAGCTCTTCAACCTCACCTTGAATATCCGATCTGCGATCTAGGCCATACTTATCTCGAATTTCTGTTAATTCATCACGAATGACACCAATCAGCTTTTTCTCACTTTCCAGAATAGAACGAAGATAAGCGATTTTGCGCTGAGCTTCCTTCAATTCCTTTTCCAAAGAGGTAATTTCTAGATTGGTTAGTCTGTATAGCTGCAACGTCAAGATTGCGTCTGCTTGGCGCTCCGTGAACCCAAACTTCGCAACGAGATTGTCTTGGGCATCTCCACGGTTCTTGGAGGCTTTAATCGTCGCAATGACTTCGTCGAGCAAATTAAGCGCCTTTACGAGACCTTCGACGACATGCGCACGGTCTTCGGCCTTCTCCAGCTCATATTTGGTGCGGTGTGTGACAACTTCCTTCTGATGCTCAACGTAGGCTGCCAGCATAGGCAAGAGACCTAACTGCTGCGGCGCCTTATTAACGATCGCGACCATATTGAAGTTATAGGTTACTTGCAGATCCGTTTTCTTAAGCAGATAGGCGAGGATCCCGTTTGCATCTGCATCCTTCTTCAGCTCGACGACTATGCGTAGACCGTTGCGTCCACTCTCGTCGCGCACTTCCGCTATACCCTCGACCTTTTTCTCCAATCGAATGGTTTCCATCGCTGTAACAAGACGCGATTTGACCACTTGATATGGGATTTCGGTAATCACGATCTGTTGCTTGCCCCCGCGCATATCCTCAATAGCCGTCTTGGAGCGGATATAAATGCGCCCTTTTCCTGTTGAATACGCTTCCCGAATGCCCTCTTCGCCCATAATTAGACCGCCTGTTGGGAAGTCCGGTCCCTTTACGATCTTCATCAAATCTTCGAGAGAAACATTCGAATTGCCCATATAGGCAATACAGGCATCAATGACCTCGCGCAAATTATGAGGTGGAATCTCCGTCGCGAAGCCGGAAGAAATGCCGCTGACTCCATTCACGAGCAAGTTTGGGTAACGTGAAGGCAATACAACGGGTTCTTTGGTCGTATTGTCAAAGTTGTCCTTAAACAAGACAGTACGTTTGTCGATATCACGAAGCAGCTCCATTGCGATCTTGGACAATCTTGCTTCGGTATATCGCATTGCCGCTGCAGGATCATCGTCTTGCGAGCCCCAGTTGCCGTGACCGTCAACAAGCGGATGTCCCATCTTCCATGGCTGTGCCATCCGCACCATGCCCTCATAGATCGAGGAGTCGCCATGAGGATGGTAGTTCCCCATCACATCACCGACCGTCTTGGCGGACTTCCGGTACGGCTTGTCCGGCGTATTGCCGGCATCATACATAGCGTATAGAATTCGCCTCTGTACAGGTTTCAGACCGTCTCTCACGTCAGGAATAGCGCGGTCTTGAATAATGTATTTCGAATAACGTCCGAAGCGGTCTCCCACGACCTCCTCCAGGAACGCAGGCAGGAACTGTTCCAGGATACTCATGCGGATCCCCCCTTATTCTTCATATTCCGTAAAGTCTACATTTTCGATGATCCACCGTTTGCGAGGGTCGACCTTATCGCCCATCAACGTGGACACTCTCCGCTCAGCTTTGGCCGCGTCTTCGATCTGTACCTGCAGCAATGTACGGGATTCCGGATTCATCGTCGTTTCCCACAGCTGATCCGGATTCATCTCGCCAAGACCTTTATAACGCTGCAGCTCGTAGCCTTTGCCATTACCGTACTCTTTGAGATAATTCTGCAATTGCTCGTCCGTCCACGCATAACGCACCGTCTCCAGCTTGCCGGACTTACGTGTAATCTTGAAGAGCGGCGGCTGTGCAATGTAGATCCGACCAGTGTCTATGAGTGGTTTCATATACCGATAGAAGAACGTCAGCAGAAGCACCTGAATATGTGCGCCATCTGTATCCGCGTCGGTCATGATGATGATTTTGTTATAGTTGCTTTCATCCGCTTCGAATTCAGGACCTACACCTGCCCCAATAGCCGATATAATCGCTTTATATTCGTCATTCTTGAGGATATCGATGAGCTTAGCCTTTTCCGGATTCATCGGTTTGCCCTTGAGCGGCAAAATAGCTTGATGCTTGGAATCACGGCCTTGCTTGGCAGATCCGCCCGCGGAGTCCCCTTCGACGATAAACAGCTCGTTGCGCGTGTAGTCCTTTGACTGAGCCGGTGTCAGCTTGCCGCCAAGGTTGGAGCTTTCGCTCTTTTTCTTGCCGCTGCGAATTTCTTCGCGCGCCTTACGCGCTGCTTCGCGAGCTTTGGAAGCTTGAACAGCCTTCTTAAGTAGCGACTGGGCAACCTGAGGATTTTCTTCCAAGAATACCTGCATTTTCTCGGCGACTACAGCGTCTACTGCGCTTCGCGCCGATGCGCTGCCAAGCTGATCCTTTGTCTGGCCGACAAATTCCACCTCGGACATCTTGATATTAATGACCGCCATCATGCCTTCGCGGAGATCATTACCTTCAAGGTTTTTTTCTTTTTCCTTGATTAGTGCCGCCTTACGGGCGTAATCGTTCATGACACGGGTATATGCGGTTTTGAAGCCGGTCTCATGCGTGCCGCCGCCGCGTGTCGGAATCGAGTTAACGAACGAAGCAATCGTCTCGGTATAACCGTCATTGTATTGCAGGGCAACCTCAACCTCGATGTCGTCACGTTCGCCTGCAAAGTGGACAACATCATGCAGAACCGTCTTTCCTTCGTTCAAGAATCGAACAAATTCGCTGGCTCCGCCCTCATAATGGAAGATGTCGGACTTGCCGCTGCGATCATCCTTGATCGTCACCTTCAGACCAGAGTTCAAGAAGGCGATCTCTTGCAGTCGTTCTGCCAATGTATCGTAGTTAAACGATGTGCCGTTCTGGAATACTCTGCTGTCAGGTTTGAAGGTAACCTTTGTGCCTGTGCGGTTTGTATTGCCGACCACATCGAGCCCCGTAACAGGTTCACCCACATGCTCTTTGCCGTTATTGTCGATCCAATATTCGAATCTCATTTTATGTATCTTGCCATCGCGATAGATCTCGACTTCAAGCCACTCCGACAGCGCGTTCGTTACCGATGCGCCAACGCCATGGAGACCGCCTGATTTCTTGTATCCGCCGCCGCCAAACTTGCCGCCTGCGTGCAGAATCGTGAAGACGACTTGCGGAGTCGGAATTCCTGTCTTATGCATGCCAGTCGGAATGCCGCGACCATTATCATGAATCGTGATGGAACCATTCTTATGGAGTGTAACCTCGATTGCAGAGCAAAATTTCGCCAGATGCTCGTCCACTGCATTATCGACGATCTCCCAGACGAGATGATGCAGGCCTGATACACTCGTGCTGCCAATGTACATGCCCGGACGCTTACGAACGGCTGTCAATCCTTCAAGCACTTGTATGTCGTCAGCCTCATAATTGCGATCAGAGGCCGTTCCGTTTACGAATAAATCCATTTGCTCAGCCATGAGCTTCCCCCAGTCCGTAAAACTCGTTATATCTTCAAGCTATTTTAAAGCAAGTCTATCCTTTCGTAAAGTCAATTAGATATTTAACCATTTTATCAAATCGAACGAACGTTCGCAAAAGAAATGATTTTGGCGCTAATGCCGCTTGCAGAAGTTGTTACCATGGTGCGCAATTCCGCTCTCCCTTATGCCGTCAAGACAAAAATAACATACGATGAATTACAAAAAATGCGCCAAACAACTAACATAGTTTATTGACTATATCGGCAATTTATCGGTCGAACATCAGCCGTTTACATGAATCAGGACCGTTCAAAATAGAAAAAGGATGCCATGAAAGCATCCTTTCCTCACAAATACCATCTTCTGCCAACAATACCGCCGATTACATATATAACGCTGCGAGCATAATACCCAGCGCCGCACTGTATATCTCTTCGTATTGCGTAAGCGGCAGAGGGTTGACTCCACTTCCAAGCTCTATCGTAAATCCAGGCTCGCGGAAATCTTGTATGAACCAATCCTTGTATCCGGCAGTACTGTTAACATTACGGATGGCCTCATAGCCGCTTACCGCGGCAAATTCATTGGCCAATACTTCGGATTGTGGCGGCTCAAGACCTTGAAAGCCCCAATAAATCACCTGACCTTGCGTATGGAAAGCAAGTACGCTCTGGAATCCGGCATTTCTCGTCAACTCCGCGAGCGCAATCACCTCAGGCTCTGTTAATGGTGCCGTTCCCGAATAATCGCGAGGAGCAGGCCCCTGAGGGCCCTGCACGGCATCCTGTTCCCACAATGCAGGGAATTGCTTATTGAGATCGACACCTCGGATATTAGCTTTCCATCCAGAGAAATCATCGTCGCCCCCGTTTATGGCAAGCGTGTCGCTCCGGTAGGGCTCGTAAGTCGGAGGGCCGTTCACAACAAGATCCACGCCATCCGGATTCACCAACGGGATGATTGATAACTGCGTCGTCAAATATTGCGGATACATTGCAAGACCGCCAAGATCTTTGCTGTTTGTTAGTGCAAGCAAATAATCATTCAGAAACTGAATGAGTACCGGTGTCGTGATCCATTCATTGGCATGCATGGATCCACTAAATCCAATTTTCTTACTCCCGCTTCCGATTTTCACCTCTGGAATAGATTTGCCCATCACCGACGTACCGATCTCGGAGCGGATCAAAAAGGGGTATATGTTCAGCAGACGGTTCAAGTCCTGCAAGAGCGCACTATATCCGTACGACCTTCTGGGCTCCACAACACGGCTCGTTACACGTCTTGGCACCGCTATCTTCGTACCTATGGATAACATTTCGCCTTGCAAACCAGGATTGCTTTGCAGCAACAAATCTACAGACACGCCGTTCATCGTCGCAATTCGCCATAACGAATCGCCGGCAATGATCGTATGGTTCGCCCACACATAACCCGGTATTTGGACAGTATCGCCTACGACTAACGCTGATGGGTCTCGATCGCGGTTCGAATCCAGAATTAGCTGGTATGGGACCCCGAACAATATGCTGAATTTCCATAAGGTGTCCCCTTGCCTGACCTTCACTTGCATGCTTACGCCTCCCTATGAGTAAGCAGCACATCGCACAGCTGTTGCTGCTTGCGCATTCTAACACATCGTATGGCGAAGTTTGGCGTGAGGTTCGGCAATCCTTATTTTCTTATTTGTATTTGCTCCAGTTCGGATCGCTGTTGTCAAGAAGATAAGAGAAGTCGCTTTCCTTCTGCTTCTGCTCCCGTTTCTTCATCTCCTCGGCTTCTTTGCGATCGCGTTCCTTGCGGTCAGCTTCATCCTGCTTCATTTGATCGGATTGTGCCTTTAATTTGCACAACACATCCGCTCCGAGCAGCTCCCCGAGTGTCGCACCTTGTTGATCAGAAGTTTCGGATGAACGGTTGCCCTGTTTTTTGGGAGGCTGTCCTTTATTTTTTTTCCCCATCTTTTCGTCTCCTACTGATTATTGCCGTATTCAATATACAGTGCTTCCGCAGCTGTCCGTGCAAGATCTCTTGCCGCTTCGACGTCCGCCGCGCTCGTTAGCGCCACGGCCATACGACGCCCTACCTTTGTTTCCGGCTTGCTGAACAATCTGACCTGTGTATTCGGTACCGACAACGCTTCCTCAATGCCGCCAATAACGAATTCTGTTGCTTCTCGGTCGGCTTTGAGTGTCCGCGAAGCGCCTGGTGTTAGTAGCCTTATTGTCGGGATTGGGAATCCGAGAATGGCGCGTACATGCAGTGCAAATTCAGACAAATCCTGGGTCCCCATTGTCACCATGCCAGTGTCGTGCGGCCTTGGCGATACCTCGCTGAACAATACGCCATCCTGCGTAATAAACAGCTCTACGCCATAGATGCCGTAACCTCCAAGTTCTTCTGTAATACGAAGCGCGATCTCTTCCGCTTGGCGAATATGGGCGTCTGACATGGCATGGGGCTGCCAGGATTCGATATAGTCACCGTCCTTCTGAACATGACCTATCGGTGGACAGAAGCTCGTCCCCGACACGGAGCGTACCGTCAATAATGTAATCTCCGATTCGAAGGTAACGAAACCTTCCACGATAATTCTCGTTTTTTTGGCGCGACCGCCTTCCATTGCATATTCCCAGCAGCTTGTCAGCTCAGCTTCAGATCGACAGACGCTTTGTCCTTTTCCTGATGAACTCATAATAGGTTTGATCACACACGGGAATCCGAGTGCGGCTGCAGCCTCGCGGAGCTCCTCTAGCGAATCTGCGAAGCGGTACGGCGCTGTTGGCAGACCAAGTGTTTCTGCCGCAAGTCTGCGGATACCTTCACGATCCATCGTCAATCGAGCAGCGCGTGCCGTCGGGATGACACGATGTCCTTCTCCTTCAAGCTCAAGGAGAGTCTCTGTTGCAATGGCTTCGATTTCAGGTACGATTAAGTCGGGGCGTTCCTTCTCAATAATGGCTCGAATGGACTCACCGTCCAGCATATCTGTTACATATTTGCGGTGTGCAACTCCCATAGCTGGAGCGTTGTCGTACCGATCAACTGCAATCGTTTCTACCCCTAATCGCTGTGCCTCGATCACTACTTCCTTGCCGAGCTCTCCTGAACCTAACAACATGATTTTGCGCGCTTGCGTCGAAAAAGGTGATCCATACATAACTAAAGAACCTCCTGAGAACATGATAGTTCCCATTGTGGAGGTTCTTCACTCAAAAATCAATATGATTAGACAAACTTATATTGAGCTTCGATAAGACCGTTATAGACGCCTTGTTTTTTGACAAGCTCGGCATGATTGCCCTGTTCGACAATGACGCCATGATCGAGCACGATAATGTCGTCTGCATGACGAATAGTCGATAGCCTGTGGGCAATCATAAACGATGTTCTGTCCTTGAGCAGCGCTTTGAGCGCTTCCTGAATCTTAAGTTCCGTCTCGGTATCGATGCTCGCTGTAGCCTCATCCAGAATTAGAATTTTCGGATCTGCCAGCAATGCCCGAGCGAACGAAAGCAATTGGCGTTGACCCATGGATAAGACGTTGCCCCGCTCCTCTACTTGCGTATCGTAGCCATCAGGCAAATTCATAATGAAGTCATGAGCATGTACAGCTTGCGCAGCCTTTACGACTTCGGAATCCGTTGCATCCAGACGACCGTACCGAATGTTATCCCGAATTGAGCCCGAGAAAATAAACGTGTCTTGTAAGACGATACCCACCTGAGAGCGCAAACTCTCGATCGTAATATCACGAATATCAATGCCGTCTATTAATACGCGGCCCTGCACAGGGTCATAGAAGCGGCATAACAAGTTGATAATGGTACTCTTACCTGAGCCGGTATGACCCACTAAGGCAATGGATTGACCCGCTTTGACGGAAATACTGACATTCTTCAGCGCCGGCCTGTTTTTCTCATATTCGAACACCAGTTGATCGAACTCGACATCTCCCCGAATTGCGGGCAGCTTCTTGGCATTCTCTGCTTCAGCTACCGTCGGCTCTTCATCGATAAACTCGAAGATCCGCTCTGATGACGCCATAGCGATTAGGAGCTGTGAGTACATTTGGCCAAGACGGTTGATCGGATCCCAGAAGTTGCCGATATAGTTCGCGAATGCAACTAACAAACCAACCGTAATCGCTTTATCTTGGATCAACACGGAACCATACCAGAACAAGATACAAGTACCGATGGCAGCCGTTACTTCGATGATTGGACCAAATGCCTGGTTGAGCATAGAGGCTTTGTTCCATGATTTGATATTGTCAGTGTTCATGTTGTCGAAGAAGCCCATATTGTCCTTCTCTTGGACGTAAGCTTGTGTGACCTTCATCCCTTGAATACTTTCGTTCAAGTGGGCATTAATGCGTGATTGCTTCATCCGAACCGACTGCCATGCAAACCGAATCCGCTTCCTAAGTGACGAGGAGACAAGGAACATAAGCGGTACGGTAAGCATAACCGCCAGTCCGAGCTTCACATTGAGAGCAAGCAGAATAATGACGATTCCGACAAGCTGGATACAATCCATCAGTAAGTTGACTACGCCATTCGTGAACAGCTCTTGAAGCGCATTTACGTCATTCGTTACGCGAACAAGCACAGAACCCGCAGGCCGTTTGTCATAGAAGCGGAACGACAGCTTCTGGATATGCTGGAATAGATGTTTGCGCAGATCATAGATGACCTTTTGTCCTATGATATTCGTATATTTGATCCGATACGTATTGGACATCCACTGAATCGCATATAGAGCAAGCATGCCTGCGGCAATTAAGATCAGCTCGCCAGAGCTGCCGGAACCTTTGTCAGGATCAAGTACGTTATCGATTGCAAAATACATCAGAAGCGGATTCGTCAATCGAGTCAGCGTTCCGATAATCATCATGACAATGACAGGCATGAGTTGGCGATTATATGGTTTCATGTATTGATAAAGTCTTCTTAGCTGCGACCAGTTAAACGGTTTTTCGATTTCTTCGTCGTCCTGATAGACGAAACGTTCGTTTCTGTTTCTTGCATTCATCCCCGTTTTTGCGCTCATTACACCGAACTCCTCCGTGCTTCGTAGACTCCCGGAATTGGCGACTTGCCGCCTTCCTTCTGTAGCTTCTCGATATAATCAGCGTATTGAATGCGGTACGTATCCAAATATGGACCCCGCTGAGCAATCAATTGCTCATGTGTTCCTCGTTGAACGACACGTCCTTCATCCAGAACGATGATTTCGTCAGCGTGGCGCAGAGAGGATATCCGATGGGCAATAATAAACGTCGTACGTCCTGCCATCAGTTCTTTAAATCCAGCCTGAATTTCATGTTCCGTTTCCATGTCGACCGCACTTGTCGCATCATCAAGAATTAGAATACGCGGGTTTTTGATCAGCGCCCTGGCAATCGCGATCCTCTGCTTCTGACCGCCGGATAAGCCCATCCCTCTTTCGCCTACCACGGTGTCATATCCAAGCGGCATCTCCATGATGAAGTCATGCGCTTTGGCAAGCTTAGCTGCACGGATGATTTCCTCGTCCGATACGTCGCCCATACCGTATGCAATATTGTCTCGAATAGCTGCCGAGAACAAAAACGTTTCTTGGAAGACAGGAGCGATCTGCCGTCTCAGAGAACGCACATCAAGATTCCGGATATCCATGCCATCGAGACTGATGCTGCCCTTCTTAATGTTGTAAGCGCGCATTAGCAATTGGATAACCGTAGATTTGCCAGATCCCGTTCCGCCGAGGAATCCGATAACCGAGCCAGCAGGCGCATTCAGATTCAAGTCTATAATAGCTGGAGCTTTATCTGGATAATTGAAGGTTACACTCTCGAATTGAACATGACCCTTCACTTGGCTTTCATCGAGCTCAACAGCATCTGGAATGCTCTTAACATGAACATGTTCGTTGAGCAGGTTCAGCACACGTTCGCCAGAAGCCTTGAATTGCGTGTACGCATTAATGTGGAAACCTAATCCCCACATAGGACCGATAATGTACCATATCATACTGAAAAATGCGACGAATTGACCGAGCTTCAGCTGTTCATTAATGACCATCAATCCGCCGGCTACAAGCAGGATTACCGCGCATAAGTTAGCCGTTACCTCCATCGCCGGGAAAAATCTCGCCCAAGTGGACGACGCCCTGACTTGATTCTGCTGGTAGGCATCACTGCGGATCGCAAACTTGGATACTTCATGGCTTTCCCTAGCGAATGACTTAACGGTGCGTACGCCCGTTATATTTTCTTGCACCGCGGTTGTCAGGTCACTCATCGCTTGACGCATTTCACGGAACGCAGGATGGATAAGTCTCTCAAACTTCAAGGCTAAGAAAATCAGAATCGGAATCGGCAGCAAGACGATTAACGTCAACTGCCAGCTGTAGTACATCATCATGGCGCCGCCAAACACAACCATTAGCACCATGTTAAGAATTTGTGCGAATCCAAATCCGATAAATTGGCGAATGCCCTCTAGATCGGCCGTCAATCGGGACATGAGATCTCCCGTTTTTGCTTTGTCATAATATTGGAAGGATAAGGTCTGCAGCTTGTCGTACAAAGCATTCCGTAAACGATAAGCGATTTTGTTGCCTAATCTGCCTCCCAGAAACCCATGCAGAAATTGATTTAATGCTTTGAGTGAAATGACGCCAACAACGGTCATTGCAAGACCTGGCACAAGATCGAATCGTTCCGGTTTAATCACGTCGTCGATCAGGTAAGCAAGCAGATTCGGATATACCAGTCCAAGTGCGGTTGCAATAATCAAGAACAGAATAGAACCGAACAGAAACTTTTTATCCGGCCAATAGTAGGCCTTTAGCTGCCTCAGTACGTCCAAGTAAATCCATCTCCCTATTTAATTTCTTTAAGTATGAGTGCATATTACCAGCATCGGTATGGAGGAGCAAATTCGATAATTTTGCGAATTATTGAGTGTATCCGCTAATTATGGCGATACCGGAAATGGAAACCAACATACCTCCTAAATCATCACAAATAGATGCCATTATGTGCGTATTGCTCCATTTTTGCACATATGCACACAAAACAAAAAAATGCTTTTGCCGATTCGTAAGACATCGGCAAAAGCATTAAGCGAATAGTGATATAGATGAAACAAAAGATCAGACGTTTTGGATATGGATTAATCCGTCTCGCAGTTCCTTCAGCTGATCAACTGTCGAGCCGCCGGAGAGAGATTGACGCTTTCCTTCCGCATACGCGGAAACATCTTCACGCAAACGGAGTGTTGTCTTCTTCGCTGCCGCCGACCATTCGAGACCATAATGAAACTGCCACGCCTTGCTAGCCGAGGAGGTCCATTGCTGAATGGATGGTACGACGATGGCTTCCAGTTCTTTGCGCAGCTGCGCCTTCCCTTCGCCTTCGAAGAACTGGCGGGGCGACTTAAATCGGCTCCATAACCATTTGGCCTCCACGCTGCCTTCTTCCCATGGGGTACCTTCCGCAGGAGGCAGCAACGACATCAACTCGAATGCAGCCGCTTCGTATTCGCCAAGCAGCGCATTCAGCTGGGCTGAGCTGCTCGCATAACCTTGTTTTAGCGAACCGTTAATAGCGCGCTCGACGCGAAGCGAGGTCGCTTGCAACTCTTGCGAGAGCTCACGCTGCACCAATCGCTGGAGCTCCAGCCACGACGTCCATACGACTCGCTTCAAATCGCGCCCATCATCTTGCAGCGATGCGGGATTAAAGGCCAAATGATAAAAGTCGCCCAATCGGAATTGCAATCGCTGAGCAACATAATAAAGCAATTCGTTCATTTCCTGTTTTAGCCCTTCAGATAATGGCGTCTCGGAGAGTAGAGAGATTGGTCCCTCTACGCTTGCTAGCGCAGACTCCAGCTTAGCGAGTTCTGCTACGCGAGCCGCTTCATCGCCTTGGGCACCGCGAATCCATCCCTCGAGCTGCTGTATCGTCCGCCTGAGCTCCTGTTCAGCGGAATCGCTCGCAAGAGCGCCAAGGTCGGTTGCGATGAATGACAAGAAGTCTTGCTCGAATGCACGAATGCGCGAACGTTCCAGCATTGCTGGATTACCGTCCGCCTTGCCATCCAACGCTTCGATACTCGAGACTGGATACAAACGAGGGTGGCGGATCGAATGCTGCAGCAGGTTATGCTCGACGTGCATAAGCACATGCTGCAGCTCCTCTTCGTCTGCCGCAAGATCCGAAGCGTTAACGATAAAGAACATTTTATCTAGCTCGAATTGATCCTTAACCCGTCCCAGTTGATCTAGGAATTGTCGGTCAGCTTGAGAGAATGCATGGTTGTAATACGTGACAAAAAGAACGGCATCCGCATTCTTGATATAGTTAAAGGACACCCCGGTATGCCTTGCGTTCACCGAATCCGCACCAGGCGTATCGACGAGTACGATTCCTTCCGCAGTCAATGGACAGTTGTAGTGGAAGTCGATTTCGTTAACGAAACAAGATCGAGATTCATCCGCTACGAACTGTGCGTAAGCTTCACGATCCACATGCAGCTCTTGACCTAACAGCGCCTCATGCTCCTTCCAGCCGTTTCTCGCAGCACGAAGGAAGCTGTAATGCGGTCTTCCCCCGGCTCCAATCGCATCTGGAGAGAGTCGATCAATGACTGTCAGGATCGATGCGCCATCGGGCAACGTTTCCTTTGTCGCTCGTTCACCTAGCAGGGATAACGAATATCGCAGATCGTCCAGCATCGCTTCAGTCGATTTCATCGACACGCGTGCCGTGCCATGACCGTACTGCTCCGTTGGCGGCATTAGACGGTTGATGGCGGCTGTCGTGGGATTAGGCGATACCGGAAGAACAGCTTCTCCTATCAGCGCGTTTGCCAATGATGACTTACCCGCGCTGAATGCTCCGAATAAAGCAATCGTAAACCGGCTGTCGGATAACCGATCAGCCTTCTCGCTGAGCGATGCGGCAGAATTCTTAAGCATCCCATACGGCGCAAGCAGCTCCGCAGCTTTACGCATACGTTTTGCTGAAGCCTGCTGCTTCATGCGAATCGATGATGCCTCTCCGGCAATTGATAGCGGATCTTCAGTCGCAGCAAGCGACGTTGCTGCAACCTCACGGCTTACATGTCTAGACGTTTCTTTGTCTACAGGATTAGCAGCTAACGCCTCTATTGCAACAGCAGCTGAATCATTAGCTGTAACCGCAACATCATCTGGATGAGGCAGACGAGGTGATTCCAATGGCGCAGGCAACACGCTGTTCAGCGCTGCTTGCCTCTCTAACATCGCTTGGTCTAGTCCTCTCAGCGCATCTACCGCTGCTGTCTTCCCGCTCAGCGCGACAAGTGATTGCCTAGCTTCTACTACTGCTGCTTCACTCGAAGCCGATACGAATTCGCTCAGCACATCAATGATTGCAAGCGCGCGTCTCCGATATTCGCCTTTCACATCAGCAGCCATATCTTTGCTATAAATCATCGTGTATTCGTTACCGAATACGGCGCCTTGTTTAACACGAGACAGCAACCATTCTCCATCGGGCAGCCAACCAAGCTCTTCAGTAAGAATGGGCTCTAGCTTGTCGCTTGCGTATCCGGAATTTGAGGCAGCGCCTCTGAGCAGCTGCTTGACGTGCCAATCGATTGATGCGATGGTCAAGCTGCCAAGCTCTGTCTTAAACGTCTCCAGACGCCGTTCTTGCTCCGCAGCCGTTTTGGCGCCTGAGAACAACAAACCCGCCTTGTATCCAGGGCGACGGCTCTCTAGAAACGAATGTGCAAGATCTCGAAGCGAAGCCGGAGTAATGTTGGCATTATCTAATATGGACTGCAGCTCGATACGAAGCTTAGTGCGATATTGCTCCATTCCATGTACCAATGATTGAATAAGTCCTTCAAGACGGCTTTCTTCTGCCTTTGCGCCAGCTAACGCTTCTTCGCCTCCAGCTTCTGCAATCCAGCGTTCACGTTCCGGCATTAGGCGTTCTTCTTCCCATTTGGCATGACTATGAACCAAATGGCGAAGCGAAGCATCTACGCTGTACGCGCACAGCTCCTCCCGGTTTTGTTTCAACTCCTCGATCAAACCCAGCAACACATTCCATTGATGATGAGGATGCTCCGGTTGGCGAAGCGACAGGTAGAGAATGCCTGCCGGCTCCAAATGCCAAGCATGGAATGCCTCTTCCACACTATGCTTATAATTCTCAAAACTTAGCTCGCGGTCTCTGTGCTTATCGATCTGATTGACGATGAAATAGAGGGGCTTGCCCCAATCCTTCAAACTTTTTGCAAAAGCGAAATTAATTTCGGATTGCACATGATTATAATCCATGACGTAGAACACAACGTCAGCCAGATGCAGTGCAGACTCAGTCGCCATTCTGTGCGCATCATCTGTCGAGTCGATACCTGGCGTATCTAGCAGTGTCACCTCGAATCCTAATAGCTTGCTAGGATATTCGATGGATACGGAGAGGAATCGTTCGCCATCCTTGCAATACGTGTCCAGTTCGTCGATTGGCACCTCATGGTGAGAGATCATACCATCCGCTTCCATCTCAACTGTTGCAACAGCACGCTCGCCGCCTCGAATCGAAACGACGTTCGCGCTTGTCGGGATAGGACTTGACGGCAGCAGCTTTGCGCCGCATAGCGCATTAATGAGTGTTGATTTACCTGCCGAGAAATGTCCGCATAAAGCAACAGTAAGCCGACCCTCGGTCAGCTTACTGTTAAGCTCATGCGCTTGTACGGCTCTGACATGATCGCCTGAGGCTCCCAGTTCATTACCGATATGTTGTAACGCTTCAGCTATGTTTTGCACTTTCATTACCGTCATCTCCGATGATATTCTAATTAACTTTAACAGATTTAAGCCCATCAAGCTCGCCCATTCTTACAAGCAATGGAGTCGAGCATGATGGGCGTTTTATTAAACAGCTTTTTCTTCGTCAGTGGAAGGCAAACAAATTTCGAATACATTACCGTGCTGAAGAATCATAATATTACGTTCTTTTTCTTTCATAACGACAACTTCAGGCTTCACGCGCATACGGTCGATATATTGATCAGGCACATCTCCAGAACCACTCACCGTTACGCCTTCGATTACAATATCTTCGTTCTCTTGCGGAGGGGATTCAAGCACTTGCTCATAAATATCGGAAAACAGTTCAAAGTTATTTGTGTATACAGAGATACATTTCATCTTCATCATCCTTCAGCTCTTAATTTGGTTTTCTTCTCTTTATGTTTGGTCTTTGCCGCTGGCTTCATACGTAACTTACCTTCTTTGCATAACTCGAGCAGCGGACAGACCGGACATTGCGGATTCTGTGCCTTGCAAAAGTATCGACCGAAAAAAATTAAACGATGATGCGTCAAGGTCCACTCATCTCTTGGCACCAGCTTCATCAGTTTATGCTCAACCTCGAGGACGTTGTCATCTGACTTTGCAATGGAGAGTCTCTTCGAAACACGTTCCACATGTGTATCCACTGCGATGGCCGGTACACCAAATGCATTGGACATGACGACATTCGCTGTTTTCCTGCCTACGCCTGGAAGTTCGGTTAATCCTTCGTGAGTTCGAGGGACATCCCCGTCGTACTTGTCGATCAGTATTCGACTAAGCTTCTGAATATTCGAAGCCTTGCTGCGGAATAAACCAATTCGCCTAATGTCTTGTTCAAGCTCTTCCAGTGGTACACTTAGATAATGTTCGGGACGCTTGTATTTGCGGAACAGTTCAGCCGTCACTTTATTTACGGTTTCATCCGTGCACTGCGCCGATAGTAACACGGCAATGGTCAACTCGAACGGATTGTCGTGGTGCAGCTCGCAATGAGCATCAGGGTACATCTCGGCGATTACGTCTAATATATGACGCATCTTCTGTTTCGCATTCATCATTGGCCTCCGGTATTAACACTATCGTTCAAAGTGTAGCGAAATTTGACACGCTTCGCAACTACAAATACGCAATTTTCCATAAAAAAACTGCCCATTGGGGCAGTTTTTTCACAAATTGTTCCCGCATAGCCGCATCCTAAAGCGTCCAATCAACAATTAGCCGTTAGAAACAGTGCTAGTCGCCACTTCTCGTACCTGGATAGCAGAGCTTCCGATATAGGTCACTTCAACCTTATCCCCAGACCGGAACGCCGAAGAAAGCGCAGCTGTTCCATCCGGCTTCAGCAACTTAACACTCGAAAGTGAAACCATTACCGACTCGTTGCTGCTCGTCTTAAGTGTCATCCGTTTATTAATCAAATCGGTTGATACCACTTCATACGAGAATACCTTGTGTACGCGAATAGCGGATGCTTCAACCTTGTCGAGCTTCAGCGAAACAGATATCGTATCACCCGTTTTCAGGTCAGCTGGAACCGCATTCGGACGGCTATACCATTCGACTGTCGTGATCGCATACGGCAGCTTAACCGAATAACCTTCCGAAGTTAGAAGTGTAATGGTTTTTGCTTTGGCATCGATTTCAGTAATTGTACCCGAATAATCAAGCACAAAGTCCATAGATACCGCATTATTGCCTGTATAACGAATTAATACGTTTTTGTTCATATTGATCATGGATAAAGCAGCGTCCATTTCCAGTGTCGTGCCGCTGTAACGGAAAGTAGTTTTGTCCGTTAAGTTCAAAGCGAGAGGCTGACCGTCATTGACCTTTACAAAAATAAATTTCTCCGCTTTATCGTAAGATAGAATTTGAGCCCCCGCCAACACTTTCACATCGCGGTTCAGCACTTTGATCTTCGTGACTTGACCTTGGTCGTTCAGACTAATCTCGAGCTGATCTTCATCTTGAATGAGATCGCCCAATGTAGAATTGCTTAATCCCGAAATCTCAACGGTTACCCCAACGGCCAATGGCTTTGTCACGTATTCGTTATCAGAGATAAACCGGATTGTTTTGGCGTCATAATCATAGAAGCTGCCCTTCATCGAAGTAACCGCCTCTTTGGCCTGCACAACCATACTAATAGCTTGCGGATCATCGCCGAAGTTTTCCTGAGTTAAAGTTACGACAGCATCTGCGGGCACATCGCCAATCGCAAGCGTCTTGCCATCCGTATCCTTAATGGTCATCGCTTCGGAGTAATCGATTCCGAGCGGTTCATTGTTCACCCAGAGATAAAAGACTTTGGACGACGCATTGTATTGGGCAAATGTACCGTTAATCGTTTGGGTATGCTGGACATCGCCTTGCACTTCGATATAAAGCGCTTTGCCATCCTTACCGATGACTGTCACATCGCCATATTCTAGCAGTTGGTCTCTAGTAATCGGTTTGTCGGTGTTGAAATGATAATATAATGTATTATCGTCCAACGTGTAAGTCAAATACTCGCCAGAATCATAAACGGTAACGGAATCTGCACTCATATTTGTTGCAATACCGCTCACTTGATTCGGATAGTCAACCGGGAAACTGGATTGCGCCCTGCTGAACAGTGTCGCGAGACTTGCACGATTCACATTGCTTTTGGGAGCAAATTCGGTTTCTGTCACACCTTTGATGAGTCCAAGCTGATATGCAGCATTGACGAAGCCTAAGTAACGGCTTTGAATATCGTCCGCATCCTCGAATGTAGAAGGTGCATCCTCCAGCTGAGAAGCAGCGGCTTCTTGCCCAATCGCTTTGACGATCAGCTTGGTTACCCACTCGCGGCTGGCTGGCTTCGATCCCCACGCCGTAGACGGATCAGCTGCTGCAATCTGATATTCCTCTTCACTATCTAACAAACCTTCTGAGAACGCTAAATCGATGTATGCTTTAAAAAATTCGTCTACATTAAAACCTTCTCCGAACACGATCAGTGTATCATGATCTACTTTGTCTACCAATCCAGCGAATCGAAGCGCTAACAGAACGGCCTCTTGCTGACTAATACTTTTCTCTGGACTGAACGCAAAGGTACCGTCAGCAGGATTCTGATATCCAGTAATAATGCCTTGAAGTGAAAGCTTGGCCACATGTTTCTCCGCCCAGTGACCGTTCGGCATATCCGTGAACGGCGTCGTTCGTGCAGTTACAGCAACATCGGCCGATACGGGAACCGGGTTCGTCAGTAGGGTGGTTCCACTTCCCGCTATTAACGAAAACACGAGTGCACCGGTCATGATTTTTTTCCAAGTTTGATGCAAAACCATTATTCATTTCCCCTTCGTGTCCTAACGTTATGTATGCATAATTTCGATTTGATTGTTACTCTATTCGGCATACGACGACAGATTTCCTCTAAATCTACTACTCTCTAACCATGGGATGATCCAGCTCAACATGACCCATCACGCTTTCCACTGTTTCTCCATTCACAAGCAGCTGAATACCGTCAACAAACGAGAACTGGAACATCGATTGTTGTAGCGACTCAATCAGCATCAGTTCGCCAGGAGCGCCCAACCGCGTTTCGTCAGCAAATGAAATATCAATTGTGGCGATTCCATCTTCTAATTTGATCGATTCGACAGTAATGTCGTGCCACAGGGATACATTCGTGCCTTCGTTCTCCTGCAGCGAGCTCATCGTCTTAGCAATGAGATCTTCATCGCTTGCAAATGAAATGGTTACTTTGCGTTCGATCAACTCGGTCAACTGGCTGTCCGTAAGGAAAATCGACACCTCCTGTTCTTGCAACTGAGGTTCCGGTTCGGGCGTCTCGCTTGGTATGGGACTCGGAGTAACCGTTGGCTCGCTCTCAGGAGAAGCCGTAACTGTGGCTCCTCCGTTATGATTATCGTGTGTGTCGTTGCCGCAACCAGCCAGCAATAATGCAAATACCGAAGCTACTACGATTGTTCGAATTTTCCAAGTCGTTGTACTCATGAGGTACCTCGCTTTCTAATTCAACTTCAGATAGGCTTTAATACCTTTAGTAAGCTCTACTGCCAGCCTATCTTGTGTCTTCGCATCAAACAGTGCTGCAGCATCCGTTGTGTTCGACATATATCCCGCTTCGATCAGAATGGCGGGCATTGTTGTTTCTTTAATGACCTTATACGCAGCTTTCTTGACACCTCTGTCACGCAAGCCCATACCTGCCAGTACATGTTTGTGCATCGCATCTGCGAAAGCCTTACTGTCCGCGCGCTCGTAATACGTTTCCGAACCGCTCACGCTGGTGTTATCGTAGCTATTGGCATGGACGGAAATAAACAAGTCCGCTTTGACGGATTCAGCAAATTTAACTCGATCAAGCAGCTCTACAAATGTATCGTCGGAACGCGTCAGATGAACGCGTATTCTTGAATCCTTCTCTAGCTCGGCTTTCAATTTGAGTACGACCGACAAATTAAAATCCTTTTCCCATCGGTTCATAGGTTTGCTGAATGCGCCTGGATCTTTGGCACCGTGGCCTGCATCAAGTACGATATCATACACATTCGCCGATGGATCTGGCGGTGTTGTCGGGTTGGGATCAACAGGCACTTCTGGCTCGACAGGTTTTACTGGTTCTTCAGGTTCAGCAGGAACCTCAGCACTAGGCATTAAGGCAATTGCGATTTCGTTATCTGTCGAGGACAGCACATAGCCGGTATCTTCGCCGACTACAATAACAATTCGAGCCGTGAGCGGACTCGTCGAGAACTGCGAATAACGATATGCCGTCAGCAACTCATTATCCGTTACAGTTGTCTCGAATTGACCTTTTACGAATAAGTCCGTTAATTGTGGAATGAAAGTGGTGTAAGGAAAATTGAACACTAATCTTCTTGGATTATCGAGAATCATCGGCTTGCCAGGAAGATGTCCTCCAGCATGAGCGATTCGGATCACCGATTGTTCGTCCATCGATACAGCTGTGATGTATCCTACTTCCGGAACCTCTGGCACTTCCGGCTGCGGCTCTTCTTTTTCTTCGAACATATGTACTTCCCTGGTGTCCGCTTTCCATTCGAATGTAAGGCCGAGCAATTCTCCAACAAGTCTGACTGGTACAATTGTTCTGTTGTTAAAAATGACGGGTTTCGTATCCGTCTCTTGCGGAACGCCATTGACCCTGATTGTCGATTGATCGATGATCAACTCGATGATGGTCTGCTCCTTTTTGACGGTTACCTTTCTTAGATCAGGTTCCCATTCGACCTCATAACCCAATCCTTCTGACAGAATGGCGAGCGGCACGAGTGTTAGATTATTAACGATTCGTGGTTCAACATCCGAGTGAAGTTCAATTCCGTTCAGGAACAACTTGGGCGAATCGTTGGCGGCATGTCCTACGGACCCGAACAGCGTGAACAATAACGACATGAGCAGCAGAATGGATACAAACTTTTTCATTTCCCACCTCGATGACTGATTTGCCCGATAAGCATGACGACCTTCGACATGCCGGACAACCATTAGACGCTTTCTGACAGAAAAAGTTGCGATTAAAGGAAAAAAGAGGACATCCGATTTATGACGGATGTCCTCTCTAAACTTAGCTTGATTTTATACCAATCTAGCTAGGTGTTTTTGCTCATATGCTGTGATCTTATCTTCATGTTGAAGGGTAAGACCGATATCATCAAGCCCTTGAAGCAAGAATTGACGACGATGCTCATCCAGCTCGAATGCGAGCTCTAGACCGTATTCATCAGTCAAGAGTTTGTTCTCCAAATCAACTTTCAGCTTGTAGCCATCATGTTTAGCTGTGCGTTGGAACAGGTCTTCTACTTGCTCTTCGCTCAGCTTGATCGGCAAGATGCCGTTCTTGAAGCAGTTGTTATAGAAAATGTCGGCATAGGATGGTGCGATTACGACTTGGAAGCCGTAGTCAAGAATCGCCCAAGGCGCATGCTCACGCGAGGAGCCGCAGCCGAAGTTCGCGCGTGAGATCAGTACAGAAGCACCTTCGTAACGCGGTTTATTTGGCTCGAATTCGGCGTTTACTTCACCGTTTTCGTGGAAACGCCATTCGAAGAACAGGAATTGGCCGAAGCCGCTGCGCTCGATTCGTTTCAAGAATTGTTTTGGAATAATGGCGTCCGTATCTACGTTAACCCGGTCTACGGGAGCTACGATGCCTGTTAGCTGTTTGAATGGTTCCATGTATGTTTTCCCCTCTCTCGTTCCCTTTGGTTAGTTCAACACAGGCGCTTTGACTTCCCAGTCACGCACATCTGTGAAACGTCCGTTAACCGCTGCCGCAACTGCCATAGCCGGCGAAACCAGATGTGTTCTGCCGCCACGGCCTTGACGTCCCTCGAAGTTACGGTTGGATGTGGAAGCACAACGTTGACCTGGCTGCAATACGTCAGGGTTCATCGCTAGGCACATGGAACAGCCCGCATCACGCCATTCGAAACCTGCTTCTACGAACACTTTGTCCAGACCTTCTTTCTCCGCTTGCAGCTTAACGCGACCGGAACCTGGAACGACAATTGCTGTTACTTTCTCGCTAACTTTGTAGCCTCTCGCAATTTCTGCTGCGGCACGAAGATCTTCGATCCGACCATTCGTACAGGAGCCGATGAAGACATAATCGATTTCGATCTCGGTCATTGGCGTGCCTGGCTTCAGATCCATGTATTCAAGTGCTTTCTCAGCCGCTTTACGTTCGTTTTCGGTAGGCAGATCGGCTGGGTTAGGAACATTAGAAGTAATGTTTGTACCCATGCCTGGACTAGTGCCCCAAGTTACTTGCGGAATCAATGCGTCAACATCAAAGTCAACGATCGTATCATAAGTTGCACCTTCGTCAGTAGTCAGTTTCGACCACTCGGCAACGGCTTCATCATAGTTTTTTGGTGCATATTCGCGTCCACGCAGGTATTCGAATGTTGTTTCGTCCGGCGCGATTAGACCTGCACGTGCTCCTGCCTCGATGGACATGTTACAGACAGTCATACGCTCTTCCATTGTCAGGCTCGTAATGGCTTCACCTGTATATTCAATAACATAACCAGTCGCGAAGTCAGTACCGTATTGCGCAATAACGCCAAGGATAAGGTCCTTTGCTGTTACGCCAGGTTTGCGGGAGCCGTTGAAACGAACTTCCATTGTTTTCGCTTTGGATTGCTGCAAACATTGAGTTGCCATAACATGCTCAACTTCACTAGTTCCGATACCGAATGCCAGAGCGCCGAACGCACCGTGCGTGGATGTGTGGCTGTCGCCGCAAACGATCGTTTTGCCGGGATGCGTCAAGCCGATCTCAGGACCCATTACGTGAACGACGCCTTGATCGATGTTGTCAAGGTCGAACAGCTTAACGCCGAAGTCCTTACAGTTTTGCGTAAGTGTGTCGATCTGCTGCTTCGAAATAGGGTCCTTGATGTTGAAACGGTCTTTAGTTGGCACGTTGTGGTCCATCGTTGCAAACGTCAGATCCGGACGGCGAACCTTGCGGCCTGTCAAACGAAGTCCTTCAAAAGCTTGCGGCGAAGTTACTTCGTGTACCAGCTGAAGGTCGATATAGATAACGCTTGGTTTTCCTTCTTCTTGGTGAATAACATGGTTATCCCAAATTTTCTCGAACATTGTTTTTTTCGACATTATGCTCACCCCATGAGTTCGTAATTGCGTTTTTTCGCAACTTGTTTAATGAATTATTGTAATCATAACATGTCTTTCTTCATTGATCTAAGATATAATATCTATAACATCTATAGGTAATGACTATAAGTTTGAATCTTTAATTGAGAGGTGTACTCCTGCAATGGAATTGAGACAATTGAATTACGTGATCCAAATCGCAAGTGAAAAAAATTTCTCACGCGCAGCAGATAAGCTGCATATCGCACAGCCCTCGCTCAGTCAGCAATTATCGAAGCTTGAGCAGGAGCTGGGCGTACTCCTCTTTCGTAGAACGACCAACTCGGTCGAGCTCACGCAGGCGGGGCAAGTTTTTGTGGACAAGTCTCAAGGCATCCTGGATGCTGTCGAGCAGTTAAAGCAGGAAATGGACGACATGGCTCAGATGCGGCGAGGCCGTCTCGTTGTTGGAACGCTTCCCATTACGGGCTCGCATGTACTCCCTCTTGTGCTCCCTGTCTTCGGCTCCTCGTTCCCACAGATTGAAGTCGTCCTTGTAGAAGAAACGACGGCGAGATTGGAACAACTTACCGCAAGCGGCGGCACCGATATAAGTTTGCTTTCTCTTCCTCTTATAGACAACTCGCTTGCCTGGGAGCCGTTTCTTGAAGAAGAGATTTGCCTTGCCGTACCTCCACAACATCCTTTGGCCCAAAGCAATGAAAAGATCGATATTGCCTCGCTAAAGGACGAACCGTTTATCGGTCTCAAACGCGGACAAGGCTTTCGCCAGATTACAGTCGAGCTCTGCGAAGCTGCCGGGTTCTCGCCTAAGATCGTGTTCGAGAGCAGTAATATCGAAACCGTGCAGTCACTCGTAGCGGGCAGTATGGGCATCGCTTTTGTCCCTCAGATGCTGACTCGGCCTATGGGTGGGGACTTTGCGCCGGTTTATTTGCCGCTAATCTCCAAACCGACAAGGACGCTCGTTATTGCCAGCCGCAAGGGACGGTATCTATCCAAAGCTGCTCAATCCTTTATCACAACACTTAATGAAACGATAGGCCAGTACCACAACAAAAGGAGCTAGGACCGTATGGTTCCCTAGCTCCTCCAACATCTACGATTAATACAACTGTGGGCGTCGGTCCTCAAATACTGGAATTCGCGTCCGCACATCATCCACCAAAGACAAGTCGATATCAGCGAACAGTACCATCTCATCTTCGCCTGCTTCTGCAATAATCTCTCCCCATGGATCAATGACTATAGAATGACCAAAGAACGACGTCTCACCGCTCTGCCCCATCCGGTTGCAAGCAATGACGTACATTTGATTCTCGATCGCCCGAGCGGTCAAGAGTGTCCTCCAATGATGTAATCTCGGATTCGGCCATTCTGCAGCTACGAATAGCAGCTTGGCGCCGCCTAGCGCCAGCTTTCTCGCGAGCTCAGGGAAACGGATGTCGTAACAAATCATCATACCCGCTTCCGCATCTTCAATCGTAAGGCTGCCAGGTTTATCTCCGGCTTGCAGATGTTTTTCTTCTGCCATCAGCCTGAATAAGTGAATTTTCGAATAATCGCCAATACGATTGCCTTCTCGGTCAAACGCCAGCATCGTGTTGTAGACACCATTTTCGCGTTTCTCCGCAATTGATCCGCCTACGATATACACGCCGTGTTTTTTGCTGAAAGCAGAAAGCATCTCGACTGTGCGTGCCCCTTCGACATCCGCTAATCCTTCGATCTCCTCTAGAGCGTATCCAGTATTCCACATCTCTGGGAACAATAGTACATCAGGTTTATTAGGATCTTCCATCGTTTTTTCCATCAGCTCACGCAGCTTGCCGAAGTTTCGCTCCGGATCGCCCGCTTCGATATACATTTGCAGCAGTGCCAGCCGCAGCTTTGTTGCCATGTGCCTCATTCCTCCAGGTAACGTTATTTCCCTAATGATACCGCCTCATGCTTCTCTGTCAAGATGGACAACTTAAACAGGAAAGCAACTTTCAAGACATTACCCATTAGGAGATGATCATTTGTGCTTATTCGGTCCAATCGATTCATTATTATAGCAGCTGCCGTGCTGCTGCTAGTATCTGCATTTGTCGCTCCAACCGCTTCAGCATTTGCTGGCCTAAGCCCTGAAGCGCGTTCCGACAGTACCAATAGCTCCAGCAACAACAATCCTAATGAAGGCACGTTAAAACCCGTTCAAGCTTTTGATGTTTCGCAAGGCAAAATCGTAAAGACAGTCGCTAATGACAAAAAGTTTCAGAAAATGGCGAAATCGTGGATTAAATCCGTATCCGGGCTGTCGCCGCAAATAACGAGCGATAGTAGCTGCACTTTTGTATATCGTGTTCCGTTAGACAAGCCGACTGTCGTTACCGCAGGAGCTGTAACCGTGACAGCTCAGGATCTCTTCTTATTTTATTGCCAGGATAAACCGCCGCTTCTATTGGTGTTTGATGATGCTCGCAAACCATATTTGATGCTCTTCGACAAGGATATTAAACCTTTTATCCGCAAAGTTGGCGTTCCAGAGCTAGCCGAATAGTTGCCGTTCGTG
Organism: Paenibacillus sp. strain BS8-2; assembly: GCF_054483835.1. Taxonomy (NCBI): domain Bacteria; kingdom Bacillati; phylum Bacillota; class Bacilli; order Caryophanales; family Paenibacillaceae; genus Paenibacillus; species Paenibacillus sp. strain BS8-2. The sequence continues at coordinate 4,368,529 of NZ_CM137010.1, read as the reverse complement.
CTACATTATTGCTAATGTCCAAGCGATTTAAGCGCTACGGATGCAGCAAGCAATGTGGAGAGTGAAGTGATGATGATGGAAGTCAAGGAAAAGCGGATTCAACCCGCGGAACGTATGTCGGCTTTGCCGACGCAATTTTTCGCCAAGTTGGTAGGTAAAGCGAATGCACAGATCGCCAAAGGGCGTGATGTCATCAACTTGGGACAAGGCAATCCGGACCAACCGACGCCTCCCCATATCGTGAAGCAACTACAGGATTCCGCGGCGAATCCTCTATACCATAAGTACCCGCCGTTTAGCGGCTACGCGTTTCTCAAAGAAGCAGTGGCGTCACGGTACAAACAAGATTACGGCGTGGAGCTAGACCCTGCCACTGAAGTGGCGATCTTGTTCGGCGGCAAGACGGGACTCGTCGAGATTAGCCAATGCCTTCTTAATCCAGGCGATGTCTGTCTTGTTCCCGATCCTGGATATCCAGACTATTGGTCAGGTGTCGCACTCGCAGGCGCCGAAATGTCTTTTTTACCACTGACCAAAGATAATGGCTTCTTGCCGGATCTTACTGCGATTAGTGACGAGATCGCTGACAAAGCCAAGCTGATGTTCATGAATTATCCGAACAATCCGACTGGCGCAGTTGCAAATGAAGATTTTTATGCTGAAGCAGTTGCCTTTGCCAAACGTCACGATATTGTGATCGCAAGCGACTTCGCATATGGCGCAATCGGATTCGACGGCAAGAAACAACTCAGTTTCCTCCAAACGCCTGGCGCCAAGGAAGTAGGCATCGAGTTCTATACCTTGTCCAAAACCTACAATATGGCGGGATGGCGCGTTGGATTTGCCCTTGGCAATCCAGAGATCATCTCCTTAATTAATCTGATCCAGGACCATTACTATTGCAGTCTGTTCGGCGGCATCCAAGAAGCTGCGGCGCTTGCCCTGACAGGCCCGCAGCAATGCGTCGAAGAACTAACCGCCATGTACGAACGTCGACGGGACGTTTTGTTCGAAGCTCTGGATGAAATCGGCTGGAAAGCCGACAAACCAGGCGGTTCCTTCTTCTGCTGGTTACCCGTACCCGAGGGCTATACATCCGAACAGTTCGCGGACAAACTTTTGTTCGAAGCTGATGTAGTCGTTGCACCAGGCATTGGATTCGGCACTCATGGCGAAGGTTATGTAAGGTTAGGTCTGCTCACGAACGAAGATCGACTTCGCGAAGCTGTCGCTCGAATCGGCAACCTAGGTATCTTCAACAAATAAGGCTATCGATATGCGGCATTAGGGTTCAAATGGTGATTTGACTTGCTTTACAGGTCCCGCTGATCATGCTATTCTAAATGTAATTGAACATGAAACGTGATGACGGGACCAGTACGCAAGCCAAGCCACGCCCAGAGAGTAAATTCCTTAGGCTGCAAGAATTTACCGATGACCGCTTGCTGAACCTATCTCCGAACGGCCGGCGACAAGCCGGACAGTGCCTCCTGTTACGAGGTTACGAAGATGGATGCGCCTGCTTGCAATCAAGCTGGCCGTCAATAAAGGTGGTACCGCGGAAGCGCAGACTTTCGTCCTTTTGATTAGGGATGAAGGTCTTTTTTTGTTGCCGCTGTCCAAGCATCCCAGCGGCACTGCGGTAAGATTAGATTCATGAATAATGGATGATAAGAACGGATGTGACGCGATGACGGATAGAATCGTTGTGAAGATTGGAAGCAGCTCCTTGACCTCGGAAGAAGGCGGCTTAAACAAAGAACGAATACGTTATTTCGCCGGGGAGCTCGCAACCCAGCACGCCGAAGGCCATGCTGTGATGCTGGTAACCTCAGGCGCGGTAGCTGCTGGCTTCCGCCGGATTGGATACCCGACGAGGCCCAAAGTCGTTCATGAGAAGCAAGCAGCTGCAGCCGTTGGTCAAGCGCTGCTCATGCAAGCTTACCAAGAGGAGCTAGGCCAATATAATATCGTAGCCGCCCAGATTCTGCTTACTCGTGCGGACTTCTCCAATCGCAGACGTATCCAGAATGCGCTTATGACGATCGAAGAGCTGTTGAAGCGCCGAATTATACCTATAATTAACGAGAATGATACTGTCGCCACCGACGAACTCGTCTTAAAGTTCGGCGACAATGACAACCTCTCTGCACTCGTAGCGGCGATGACCAAAGCCTCGAAGCTGATCATCATTACCGATATGGATGGTTTATATACAGAGGATCCACGCAAAAATCCCGAGGCTGTCAAGATCGGACGTGTGAATCAAATATCCGAAGAGATTCTCCGCCTTGCAGGCGGAGCCGGATCGGCTGTTGGTACCGGAGGCATGCGCTCCAAAATCGAGGCGGCAAGAATCGCCATGCGCGGCGGTGTCGGGGCTTTTATCGGCAAAGTGACCCATGAAGGTGATCTTACCGCTGCCGTCAACGGCACCGGCAGCGGCACGTATTTTGACACTAAGCTGCACAGCTTGTCTATGAAGAAACAATGGTTGGGCTTCCACTCGATGCCGCAAGGTCGTATTACGGTCGATGAAGGTGCTGTTAACGCTTTGCTTGCTGGGGGCAAGAGCCTGCTGCCTGCAGGGGTCATAGACAGCTCAGGGGATTTCCATCCCGGAGATGTGGTTGAGGTTGTTGACAGGAACGGTATTATCCTTGGTAGAGGCGTGGTAAATTACGCGCCATGGCAGCTGCAGGCTGCTGCAGGACTTGGCAGTGAGGAAGCGTCTCGAAGAGTAGACGTACACCGTATAGAGGTTATCCATCGCGACGAATGGGTGTCGCTACAATCATAGCATGAGCGAGGAGGATGTCAGGCATGATAAGTGAAGTAAGAACAAAGGCTGCGCTTGCGCAAGAAGCGGCGATTGCCGCAGGACGACTGACTACCGAACAGAAAAACGAAGCATTGCTTGCAATTGCGGATGCGCTTGTCGAGCGACAAGAAGAAATCATGACTGCTAATGCTGAGGATCTCCATAATGGACGAGAAAATGGAACGTCCTCATCCCTGCTGGATCGACTCGCATTGAACGCGGAACGAATCGAAGGTATAGCCGAGGGCTTGCGTCAGATCGTATCGCTTCCAGATCCGGTCGGAGAACAACTAGAAGCGATACAAAGACCAAACGGATTATCGATTCAGCAAATTCGTGTTCCGCTTGGCGTAATCGGCATGATTTATGAAGCACGTCCTAATGTAACAGTAGATGCGGCTGGGTTATGTCTCAAAACAGGTAACTGTGTCGTGCTTCGCGGCGGCTCAGCGGCCCTAGAGTCCAATCGTGTCATTGTCCGAATTATGCGGGACGCTTTACGCTCCACCGCCCTGCCGCCTGATGCCGTTCAATTAATCGAGGATTCCGACCGTGCTTCGGTCAACGAAATGCTGAAGCTTAACGGTCTGCTGGATGTCGTGATTCCGCGAGGTGGAGCGGCGCTGATCCGTAACGTCGTCGAGAATGCGACGGTCCCTGTCATCGAAACAGGCGCAGGTATATGCCATGTGTATGTGGATGAGTCCGCATCGCTAGCGATGGCTTCCGATATCGCTTATAACGCTAAAGTTCAACGTCCTTCTGTCTGTAATTCCATCGAGACATTGTTAGTACACGCCTCTTATACGAGACAGCAATTGGAAGAGATCATTGCCCCTATGGTCAAAGCGAATGTCGAATTCAAAGGCTGCGCGCGCACAGTTGCCTTGCTCTCAGGCCATATAGCTATAACAGAAGCGACCACTGAAAACTTTGCGACCGAATACAATGATTATATTTTGAACATTCGAATCGTAGACGATCTGGACGGTGCACTTGATCATATTCGACATTACGGCACCAAACATTCGGAATGTATCATCACAGAAAACGATGCGAACGCCGAACATTTCCTTCAGGCAGTCGACGCAGCTGCCGTCTATCATAATGCTTCAACCCGCTTCACGGACGGATTCGAGTTTGGGTTCGGCGCGGAAATTGGGATCAGTACGCAGAAGCTCCATGCACGCGGACCGATGGGATTGCCTGCTCTGACATCGACGAAGTATCGGATCATTGGCAATGGCCAAGTACGAGATTAATGAAAAAAGGAATTGAAGGAAACGGAATTAAAGGAGGATTCACCGATGACAATCATAACGCAAACAGGCATCGCAGCCATGAAGATTTGTTTTTTTGGAGCAGGCTCGATGGCAGAAGCCATTGCCCGCGGTCTTATTCATCGCGAACTTATATCGCCTGATCGCATTTCTATGTTAAATCGTACCAACTCGGAACGTCTGACGGAGTTAAACGGCAAATATGGCATTACAACGATTCTGCAAGGCGAAACAAACGAACATTATTTGGCCAATGCCGATATTGTTTTCCTAGCCATGAAGCCCAAAGACGCTGCGGTTGCTATAGCGGCGATTGCGCCGCTGCTATCACCTAATCAACTTATCGTCTCTGTCATTGCTGGTCTGTCGATTCGATCGATCGAGCTGCTCTTGGGCGGTAAACAAGCGATCGTCCGTACGATGCCCAATACATCAAGCACCATCGGACTAGGCGCAACGGGAATCAGTTATTCTGAATCTGTAACGGCTCAACAGCGTACCATCGCTGAAACCATGTTCCAATCGATTGGCATTAATGCGGTCGTAGAAGAATCGCTGCAAGAATCCATAACCGGAATTTCCGGCAGCGGTCCCGCTTATGTTTATTATTTTATGGAATCCATGCTGCAAGCAGCAACAGAACTTGGATTACAGCCGGATATGGCGCGTGATCTTGTCGTTCAGACCGTGCTGGGCGCAGCCGAGATGGTACGTCAGACAGGAGAAGAACCGGCAGAACTCAGACGCAAGGTAACTTCGCCTAACGGCACAACACAAGCAGCAATAGAGCTAATGTCGGAACGCGGTATGCGCGAGAGCATAATAGCCGGAGCCAAACGATCCGCGGAGCGTGCAGGCGAGATCGGCTCCGACATCGAAAGGGGCATAACGGGATGAGCATGTGTATTGCAACGTATCGTTCCTTCGACGACAAAGCAGACTTCAACAAAAAAGCAACATCCATCGCTGTTGGTTTGACGGTTGGAAGCTGGACGGAACTGCCCGAAGCTCAAAAAGCAGAAATGGAAAAACATTTGGGCAAAGTACTCTCCGTCGAAGTATTTGAACCTCAAAACGGAGTTTCTGGCGAGCGTTACGCTGATATTCGTATTGCTTATCCCGATATCAACTTTAGTCGCGATATCCCCGCCCTGCTCGTTACGGTGTTCGGTAAATTATCGATGGATGGCAAGATCAAGTTAATGGATCTAGACTTCTCCGAATCGTTCATTTCGGCATTTCCTGGTCCAAAGTTCGGTCTTTCGGGCATTCGCGATTATCTAGGCGTCCATGACCGCCCATTACTGATGAGCATATTCAAATCAGTGGTCGGACATGATCTGAACGGCTTGCGCGATCAATTCTACAAACAAGCCCTTGGCGGTGTTGATTTGATTAAGGATGACGAAATATTGTTTGAGAATCCGTTAACGCCACTGGAGAAGCGTGTAGAGACATGTATGGAAGCCGCTCGCAAGGCATCCGAAGAGACTGGACAGAAGCTGCTTTACGCCGTCAATCTGACAGGACCAACTTCCCAGCTCGCTGCCAATGCTCGCAAGGCAATTGCAGCAGGTGCTAATGCTCTTCTCTTTAACGTTCTTGCTTATGGATACGATGTCCTGCATGAGCTCAGCAGCGATTCCAGCATCAACGTGCCAATAGCTGCACATCCCGCAATGGCAGGCGCGATGTATCCGTCGCCGCATTATGGAATCTCGGCATCGCTGCTTCTAGGCAAGCTGATGCGCCTCGCAGGTGCCGATCTGGCGTTGTTCCCGTCGCCGTATGGCTCTGTGGTGATGCCCAAAGCCGAGAATCTAGCTGTTAAGGATGCGTTGCTCCAGCCGCTTCATGGACTGAAGCAAACATTCCCGGTTCCATCCGCAGGGATCCATCCTGGTCTTGTCCCATTAATCCTTCGCGACTTCGGAACAGACGTCGTCGTGAACGCCGGAGGCGGTATCCATGGTCACGCGATGGGCACAGCTGCTGGTGGACAAGCATTCCGTCAAGCGATCCAAGCAACATTAGCAGGAACTTCACTGCAAGAAGCAAGCACAAAACCTGGCCATGAAGCATTAGCGGCCGCAATTCAAGCATGGGGGATCAGAGAAGCATGACCCAATTATCGACATCTAAGAAACGCATCGTCTTCTGTGACTTTGACGGCACGATAACCGTCAATGACAATATCGTAGCCATAATCAAACATTTTGACCCGCCTGGTTGGGAAGACATCGCGACGCGTACTCTCGCAACGGAAATTTCAATTAAAGAAGGGGTGGGAGCGATGTTCCGCCTCCTCCCTTCGACGCTCAAACAGGAAGTCATCGAATACGGCATTTCCAATGCTCGGATTCGTGAGGGATTCCCTGAGTTCCTAGCCTATTGCAAAGAAAATGATATCGAATTTTATGTCACGAGCGGCGGTATCGATTTCTTCGTCCATCCGATCCTGAAACCCTATGAAATCCCTCTGGATCATATCTATTGCAACAGCAGCGATTTCAGCGGAGAACAAATCGAGATTCTTTGGCCTAATCCGTGTGATGGCCATTGCAATAATCAATGCGGCATGTGCAAAACGACGATTATGCGGCGATTTGGCGGGGATGAATATGAACGTATTATCATTGGCGATAGCGTGACTGACTTCGAAGGCGCTAAGCTTGCAGATGCTGTCTATTCTCGCTCTTACTTAACGGTCAAGTGTAACGAGCTCGGGATTGCCCATACCGAATTCGAGACATTCCACGATATTATCTCCGTCATGAAGGCTGAGCAGAAAGGATAACAACGACATGACCTTTACATCTATACGTACAGAACAGAAACAAAGCGCATTAGCCCAGCTTCGCGAGGTCAAGGAATTGTTCACATCACGCGGCTGGTTCCCCGGAACCAGCGGTAATTTATCTGTTCGCGTAGGCGATTATACGCCGGAGCAATTCCAATTCGCCATCACGGCCAGCGGCAAAGACAAGACCGTGCACACGCCTGAAGATTATCTGTTTGTTGATCAAGACGGCAAAGCATGTGAAGCTACATCACTCAAACCGTCAGCTGAGACCTTGATCCATTGCGAAATTTACCGTCTAACGGGCGCAGGTGCAATCTTCCATGTACACACCGTGTTCAATAGCGTCATTTCCGAATATTTCTGGGATCGCAAATCCGTACCTGTAGATGGCGTGGAATTGATCAAAGGATTTAACATCTGGGACGAGGAAGCACATATCGATATTCCGATCGTTTCGAACTTTGCCCATATCCCGTCTATCGTTCCCGAAATTACAGAACGTTTGACGGATCGGATCCCCGGTATCTTGCTACGCAAACATGGCATTTATGCTTGGGGTGCAAACGCCTTTGAAGCCAAACGCCATCTCGAAGCATTCGAATTTATTTTTGAATATGTTTATCGCTGGGAGCTGCTCAAGAACAGCTCGCGCAACTAATGAGATGATAGAATCATAAATTAACAAATAACCCGAATCCCGCAGAAATTTGTTCTGTAGAGATCCGGGTTATTTTTTTAGTCGTATACATTATTTGTTTCCACCATAGTACCTATCATTGCGTGCTCGCGCCTCATCTGAGTTCGTGATCCGGTTGCGCGCCCATTCGATAAGTATTCGATCGATGTAACGGAGGTTTAGCTTACCTGCGAACACAGCTTCTTTGAGTGCGAATAAAATGATCTCTTCCGTGTAACGATCCTGATCGATCCACCCGCTAATCGTCTCGCATTCGTAAGGGGACAGCAATCGTCCGAATTCCTGCTCGAAGGTTGAGAACAGATCAGTAGACGGCTGCTTTGTGCGCGGCGGCGTGCTTTGCCGCTCTGCTTTCTTAGACGACCTTCTCTCCTCCGCCCCAAGCTCAGATGCTCGCATCAACCAGCCGGTCCAATTATACCGCTCAGCTTGCATCCCGGTATCACCATCGACGTAATCATCAATTGTCAAGAAGCCGTCCTTGATAAGCCGACTGATTCGTTCACTAACGATTCGGGGCGATATTCCCATCCGATCCGCTAGTTGTTCCATCGTAGGGAAGTCCATCAGGTCACCTTGCGCGAACGACATGAGATGCATCAATAATAAGACATCGGTTTCTTTCAATCCCAATCCTGCCGCCGTACGGAACAGTACATGCGGTAGAAAAACCCCGCCTTCCGCCATCGCAGCTGCCCATCCGTGCGCGTAAGCCTTCCACAATTCGTCGCTCATACATTTGTCTCCTTTCATCCTAATATGCTTACGCCTCTACTTAAACGGCTGACGCCGTCCCTGTAGGGACGGCATCAGCTTCCTGCTTATAAACCTTTACAGCCCCAGCCGCTATTCGCCTAGTCAGTGAGTGCCATTCGTTAACGTGTACGTGTCTCTGGCAATCAGCAGCTCTTCATTGGTCGGCACAACGAGCACTTTCACACGCGAGCTCGAGGTGGAAATGTCACGTACCGTCTTATTGCGCGCGTCGTTAAGCGTATCGTCCAGCTCCAGGCCAAGAAACGTAAGGCCATCGCATACAGCTTTGCGAAGGATAGCCGAATTTTCTCCAACGCCTGCTGTGAACAGCAGCACATCGATTCCGTTCATGGCTGCCGCGTACGCGCCGATATATTTTTTGACACGATAGACGTACATATCAAACGCTAATTTGGCGTTAGAATCGCCTTCCGTCATCGCCTCTACAACCTCGCGCATATCACTGCTAAGTCCAGAAATGGCTTGCATGCCGCTGTGTTTATTAAGCATGGAGTTTACTTCGTTAAGCGTTAATTCTTCCTTGTTCATGACATATGGTACAATCGCCGGGTCAATATCTCCGCTGCGAGTGCCCATCATCAGTCCCTCCAGCGGTGTCATCCCCATGCTTGTATCGAGCGACTTGCCATCTTTAATTGCCGCACAGCTCGCTCCATTGCCAATATGGCAAGTGACCATCTTAAGCGATTCGAGTGGTTTGTTTAAGAAACGAGCCGCTGTGTCGCTCACATAAGAATGGGAAGTGCCATGGAAGCCGTATCTACGGATCTTATGTCTGCGGTAAAGCACCTTCGGAATCGGGTACAAGTAGGATGTCTCCGGCATCGTCTGATGAAATGCGGTGTCAAATACGACAACTTGCGGGATATTCGGCATGTTCGCTTCTACTGCAAGAATACCCGTCATATGAGCTGGGTTGTGCAGTGGTGCCAGATCGAACAACCGTTTAATCTCCGCCTTGACTTCCTCTGTGACAATGACCGAATTTTTGAACGCTTCGCCGCCATGAACAATTCGGTGACCGACTGCATCGATCTCGCCGATGGAAACTAATACACCGTGATCCGCATGGACGAGCATATCCAGAATACGTTTGACTGCCGTAACATGATCCAGAATTTCGCTGACATCGCGAACTTCGGGCTTGTTGACCGGCTCATGCGTAACAATGGAGGAATCCATCCCAATGCGCTCAACACGGCCACTCGCGAGCACCGATTCGTCAATCATATTGTACAACTGATATTTCAGCGATGAACTGCCTGCGTTAATGACGAGTACTTTCATGAGATACGGTCTCCGTCCTTGTCATAATGGAAAAACCCGATTCCCGACTTCACGCCTAAGTGTCCACCGCGAACCATTTTTTTGAGTACAATCGACGGACGATACTTTAACTCTCCATACTCACGGAACATACGTTCTAGCGCCGTGAGCACAGAATCCAGGCCGAACCGATCCGCCATTTCGAAGGGACCATGCTGGAATGAATAACCGATACGCATCGCGTTATCGATATCTGCTGCAGATGCGACACCTTCCTCTAACACATGAAGTGCCTCGTTGATAAACAAACAGATTAAGCGGGTCGTAACAAAGCCGGGTGATTCGAACACCATGACGCCTTTTTTCTGAATCACTTCTTCAACAAAAAACTTCGTTTGCGTGAACGTTTCCTCAGACGTCTTGAGTCCACGAACAATCTCCACAAGATCAATTTTAAATACAGGATATATAAAATGAAGGCCGATAACGCGTTCCGGATAAGTTGTCACACTAGCCAGCTCTGTTAAACTAAGCGTTGAAGTATTACTTGCGAGTAAGGTCCGTTCACCGACAGCAGCATCCAGTTTACGGAAAACATCCTTTTTGGCATCAAGGTCCTCCGATATGGTCTCAATGACTAGCTCACAATCTGCTAACACCTCGTATGTATGCACGGACTTCATTCTAGACAGAATTAACTTTTTTTCGGCGCCGGTCAGTGCCCATTTCTCGATCTGCTTATCCAAACTCATCTCTATCATCTGAAGACCGTAATTTAACCGCTCGAGCGACTGCTCCATAAGTAGAACATCCAGGCCTTTGGCAGCTAACATCTCAGCAATGCCTTGTCCCATCGTTCCAATTCCGATAACGCCAACTTTCTTAATCATCAGCTATTATGACTCCTTCTAGGTTGATCATACCCTTCTATTATAACGATTTTTGAGCAAAAGAAGAAGGCAAACCCCGAGTTTGCCTCCAATTTGTAATATTTTATGCCGCATCACAGCTGGCCATCAAGTTTCTGAATGCTTCTCCATTTACACTCTCTTCATCCAAAAGCGTTTGCAGAGCGAAATCAAATACTTCTCTTCGTGATTCCAGCATCGCTTTGGTTTTGGCCATCAATGATTCAAGAATATCATTCGTAACTGCAGACCACTTGTCAGGCGTCATCATCGTGCCGTCGATAATACCGGCGTCGGTAAGCCCGGATTCCACTAATGTTTTGACGATGCTCACCGCTTGATCGAAATCACCTCGTGAGCCCGTACTGCGTTCTCCATAGAACATTTCCTCAGCTGCTGCCCCGCCAAGCGCGATCATAATTTGACCATGCAAGAAACCTGTCGTATAGAGGTATTGATCCTGCTCCGGTTGATGACGCACATAACCGAGTGCTCCCCCTCGCGGCGACAAAGCCACCTGTGACACGCTTCCTGGACGGACCAGCTCAGCCATAATGGCATGACCGAGTTCGTGCAGCGCAACACGTTTTCTCTCTGCCGCTGACGTTTCTTTATCCGTTTTTTCCCCTAACATTACCTTATCAATCGCCATTTGAAGATGGCCCGAGGTCAATGCCTCCGAATTGTCTCTCAGAGCATAGATCGCAGCTTCGTTCATGACCGACTCTAGCTGCGCGCCTGAGAAGCTGTACGTTTGTTCAGCAATACCGTTCAAGTCCACCGTAGCGTCAACAGGCTTGTTGGCTGCATGAATGCGAAGAATATGCAATCTGCCTTTCTTGTCCGGCAAGTCAACGCCGATATGACGATCGAAGCGGCCCGGTCTTAATAATGCGCTATCGAGCATTTCTTTCCTATTGGTAGCCGCAATAATTAGAATTTGCGGTGATTCGTTACCATGAATCCCATCCATTTCCGTCAATAATTGATTCAATGTTTGATCATATTCACGATGTTGACCGCCGTCTCGTTTACCTCCGATAACCTCTATTTCATCGATAAAAATGACAGCGCTTGATTTGCCCTCTTTTTTGGCTTTGGTTCGCGCTTCTTTGAATAGATCACGAATACGTCCCGCTCCTACGCCGACGTACATCTCGACGAATTCACTGCCGGAAGCGGCCAAATAAACTGAATTTGTGTATTGCGCCGCCGCTTTCGCGAGCAGCGTCTTGCCCGTGCCCGGAGGACCAGCAAGCAAAATCCCCTTTAACGGACGAATACCCAGCTTTTCGATCAGCTCTTTTTTTACCAGGAAATCCAGCGCTTCCATCAGTTCTTGTTTCGCTCTTTCTTGTCCTCCGATCTCGTCGAACGTAAAGGAGGACGACTTTACCGCTTTACGTCTTCCGCCATTTGAGATCGTAGTCAGCTTTCCTTTTCCTCTGGAAACAAAAAACAAACCACCGCCTATCGCAGCAAGGATAACGAAAGGCAGCACATTGATCCCAATTGTTTGCAAGAAAACAAGTGCCACAACAGCAACTCCGAGTCCGATTTCAAGGCCGAATTTGCGCATTACCACACCTCCAATTGGTTCGCGATACGCGGCAACACAACAAATTTGGTTGCTCCTGCTTGCTCCGCTCTAATGGTAATATAAACATTATTTTCATCCATTTCTGTAGTTGCCGTGACGCCTTCAACCGTGTTAGCAATCTTATTCATTGCATCTGGAATAGTCGAATATGTTTTTATTTCCATCGCTTCGGCCACTTCGAACATGGCGCTATACCACAGTTGCTCTAGCGTTTCATTCGAATTGCTTTCCAGTGTAATGTTAATCTTCCGGCTGCCAGCAGCTTCGGTTGCCTGCTTCATCGCTTCATTGTATGTTTCCCTCAGGCTGGCATCAGCAGTTAATTGGAGCTTAACGTTCAAATCATCTTGACTGATAGCAGGTTTCGAAGCTGCCTCGATGCCTGGCATAGCTTCAAGCTTATCGGTCAGCGGTGCTGCAACAGCATACTGTTTATAGAGCGCAAATCCTCCGAATAAGAAGACCGCAGCCGTGACAATCGATATAACGAGCGGAATTACTTTTGGTTTTCTCATCGTCGATTTCCTCCTATGCATATATAAAGTTTATTTGTGTATATCAACTTTGCTATACGATAGTATATCATAATTCGCGATACATTTACGGGTGTAAAAACAGGAAAAGGGACCAGCTAGGTCCCTTTTCAAATTATTCAACTTGTTGTTTTCTCGCTAGTTGTTATGCAGGCAACAAATAAGTTTCCAGCAGCTTAGCTTCATCATCGAAGCTATAGAAATCGTAATATTGATATTCGATCCCGTCTGAGCTCGAAGCGTAATACACTTCCCATGCAGGAGCTCCCCTAAACATGCCTGGCTGGATTCGGATCAACTCTGCATTTGGTTTAGTGCTTTTGAACTTCGATTTGAGATTATCATGAGTCATGACATCAGATACGTTCACGCTTTGAGTTGTCTCATCGTCTTTCAGAAACACGTATTTGGACTCTTCATTGCTCGTCCCTAAACCGATCCATACGGTTTCATCCCAAATATGCTTATGAATATCATCCACAACATCAAGTTCCCCACTCGAAATCAGTTGGCTGCGAGCTGCTCCTTCTTCATTCCAGTGTGGTATCTGGACGCCTCTGTAATATAATCCCAACCAAATCGTAAACGTCAAGACAGCGGCCACGATGATCCATAACCACTTGCTCGGCGTCATATAGGATCGCCGCTTTTTCTCAATCGTCCTCATTAGCCGTTAAGCAGCCGTTCGAAGCTGGCCTGCGCCTCTCTACGAATTTTCTCTTCGTCGAGCAATGTACAGACACGATTATGGACAACCTGTGTACCGTTCACCCAAACATGGCGAACATCTCTACCGTTAGCTGCATATACAAGATGTGACACGATGTCCGTTAGCGGATAGAAGTGCGGCTGATCGATATCAATCGCCACCAGATCCGCCTTCATGCCTTCTTTCAACATGCCGATTTGCTGCGATTGCCAGATTGCAGAAGCACCTGAAGAAGTAGCCAACTTAAGCGCTTCATATGCAGGTATTGCAGTTGGATCTCCCGATACGCCTTTGTGCAACAATGCGGCCATCGTCATCTCTTGGAACAAATCGAGATTGTTGTTGCTTGCAGCGCTATCCGTTCCAAGCGCAACTTTGATGCCAGCTTTCAGCATCTCCGGCAACCTTGCCACTCCGCTTGCGAGCTTCAGATTGCTAACAGGATTATGTGCAACAGAAACATCATATTGTGCTAACATCGCAATTTCCTCATCATTAAGATGAACAGCATGTGCTACGAGCGCTGGACGCGAGAAGAAACCAAGTTTGTGCAGATGCTCGACTGGACGCATGCCGTAATCTTGAACGTTTTGCTCCACCTCGCGAAGCGATTCCGACATATGTGTATGCAAAGCGAAAGAATGATCATGAGCAGCTTGCACAAATTTCTCGATAAAAGCTGGCGGACAAGTATAGGGGGCATGCGGCGACAACATCGTAGTAATTCGCCCGTTGCCTCTTCCATTCCATTCGAGCGCGAATGCGACGGCTTCCTCCAGCTTTGCCCGCTGTTCCTCTTCTGAGCAAAGACCGATTGCGCCGCGCATGAGGACACCACGAATGCCCGATTGTTCGGTAATTTTGGCTACTTCGTCCATTCGATCATACATATCAAGGAAAGTGGTTGTCCCCGAACGGAGCATCTCCACAATGGCGAGCGCAGTTCCGGCTCTTGTATCCGCCGCAACATAACGACCCTCCATCGGCCACATTTTCTGCTCTAGCCATACCTGTAAGTTCTGATCATCCGAGTATCCTCTAAGCAATGACATTGCCGCATGACCGTGAGCATTAATAAGTCCCGGCATAAAAGCTAATCCTTTGCCATCCAGCTTCTGGACTTGCTCCGAAAGACCTTCAGGTTCTTGCTCACCGATATATGTAATTTGATCGTCAGTTACAACCATATGCCCTTTTATAACTGAAGCTTCATCGTTCATTGTGACAAATAATCCATTTCTAATCCACAGCTGGCTCATCGCTTTCTTCTCCTTCATGATTCAAATAATAGGCCAAGCTCAACAGCTCTCTCGTAAAGTCGGCGTGATGGATACGAACTTCATCAGGAACACGCAATATAGCCGGCGCGAAATTTAAGATCCCTTCTACTCCAGCAGAAACAAATTGATTGGCAACATTTTGTGCTTCAATACCTGGAACCGTTATAATGCCGATTCGGATCTTCTGCTCCGCGATCGTCGCTACTAATTCGCTCATCGGCTGTACGACCAAATTATTAATATTGGTGCCGATCTTGGATGGATGATCATCGAATACTGCTGTAATTTTCATGTTGTCTTTCGAATACTTGTTGTAATTACATAATGCATGACCAAGGTTGCCTGCTCCGACCAGAGCAACCTTAATCGTTTGATTTACTTTCAGAATTTGGCGAATGATTTCGATTAAGTACACGACATCATAACCAATTCCTTTCCGGCCAAATTCTCCGAAATAAGCAAGATCCTTACGTATTTGTGCGGGGTTCAGATCCAATTTGACGCCAAGTTCCTGTGACGACACCGTTTGAATTTCGCGGCTGTTTAGTTCGTTGAGCACTTGCAGATAGATAGGAAGACGGCGTACGACCGCTTCGGATATTTTCGCATGCTTCACGTTGTTGCCTCCCTTGTTGCCTCAAGTCCTTCTAATGCAATGACCGAATCTTCCTTCTGAAGCCATTCCCTCATTCTTCCGACCATCTGGGATGTAAACATCGTTTCGATCTTAGGGCCCGGCAATGAATACAGGAAATGTTTGCCGTAATACGCATCAATGACTCTGGTATCGTAGATAATGACGATTCCTTTGTCCTGAGAAGTACGCACCAACCGACCAAAACCTTGTTTGAAACGAATGACGGCTTGAGGGATGGATAATTTCATAAACGGATTCTGTTTCTGTCGTTGCAAGAGCTCTGCTTTCGCTTCTTGTAATGGGTGATTCGGCGGTTGGAATGGTAAACGAACGATCGCGAGACAAGTTAGTGCTTCACCTGGAATATCCACGCCTTCCCAGAAACTGCTTGTTCCAAGTAACACGGTCTCTGGTTGCTGCAAGAATCGTCTTGTTAGCTTCGTACGATTACTGCTGTCAATGCCTTGTCCAAGCAAGCCGATTCCGCTGGCCGATAAGCCATCTTTCATGAGCTCGTATACTTGCTTCAGCATCTTATAGGAAGTGAATAATACGAGCATTCGACCTTTGGTCTCGATAGCGGCGTCAACAAGCGAAGTGGCTAGTTTGCTCAAATATGCTCCGTCCACAGAAGCCCCTTTGACAACCGGGAAGTCACGCGGCACCATGACCAACGCCTGCTCTCTATATCGGAACGGAGAAGGAAGTTGCACCGCCTTAAGCCTGCCTGATGATTCGTAGCCTGTTAAGCCAAGTTGTTCTTCTGCATATTGGAACGACTTCTGTACCGTTAGAGTAGCGGAAGTCATAATGATACTGTCCTTAGCGTCAAAAAAGTACTTCTGCAGCTGCTCGCTGACATCCACGGGCGCAGCATACAATTGTATGGAACGATATCGATAGACCGCACTTGCTTCGATCCAGAATACAAAGCTGGTCTGCTCCAGCTTCATGAACATACGCAGCTCATCCTTCACGCGCGTCATATCGCGTATTGCGCCATTTAGATCGGTAAGTACAGCTTGAACAGCGATCTCATCTATACGATCCTTGACATCATTCATAAGCTTCTCGGCTGATTTGATAACCCGAGTCAACTCGACGTGAATGTTATTTTCTACTTGAACCGCTTCCTCCCAGCCGAGGGGCAGATCGGACGGTTGCAATCTTCGAACGCTAGCACCTGTTTCGCCAACTTGGTCTGGACTCTCACCGGTCAAGATATATAACATCTCGAACAGCTTGTCCCAGTGCTCCTTAATGTCTTGGAAAATCGGTATGATCGTATCAATGGTTTCCATCCAGGCTTGAACATGATCATCGCCTTCATCCTGCAGCTTGATACGCAATGAAGGTAATAAGCCAGAGCGATTATCTTTGAACAATCGTCCCACTGTCTGCACGAGCGAAAAATAATTGATGTTCATCCCCAGATGCTTGCCTGCTACTTCCTCTACATGATGTGCTTCATCTATGATGAGATGCGCATAAGTTGGCAACAAACGATTATCCGCTTGTACGTCCGTGAATAATAAAGAATGATTGGTAATCGTAACATCTGCAATATTAGATTCATGTTTCGCCCGATGATAATAACAACGTTTGAACCATGGGCAAGCGCGATTAAGACAAGAATCTGCGTCACTTGATACGGTAGACCAGAAGTCCGCACCGCGACTGCCGAGATTAAGCTCCTCTTGGTCGCCGGTTTCCGTCTCGCTTAACCAAATGACCATCTGCGAGGCTGTCACAGCATCTTCCACAGGAGAAACCATGTCCATCGTATTCACTTTGCCTTCGAATTTACGCATGCAAAGGTAATTGCCCCTGCCTTTGAATATGGAAGCACGGACAGGGAAAGGCAACACGTCAGCAATTAAAGGGAGATCGCGACTCCTAAGCTGCTCTTGCAGATTGATGGTATGTGTACTGACCACGATTTTGCTCTCATTTTTGACTCCGTAATACAGCGCAGGTATTAAGTAACCCAATGACTTCCCAGTGCCCGTGCCTGCTTCAATCATAAGATGCTGGTCCGATGCCAATGCTTGGTACACTTCATGGAACATTTGTGTTTGAGGCTCACGTTCTTCGTAATCCTGAAAGCGCTCTTGAAACTTGGCTCGCACAATATCCAGATAATCTTCGAAGGTCATATCTGCAGGAATCGGATCCGCTTGCATGTCCTGGCGGGCAGGCTTTTCTTCATTCCATTCTCCTGCTTTAAGAGCAAACTGGCGATAATAATCGAATTCGTTGGATTGAAATACAACCGTTTGCTCCATCTTCGTTAAGTTGAGACGAAGGAATTCATGCAAATCCTTCGTAGGATCAATCAACGCAACGAGCCGCTGCAAGGTGAGCAGCGGCAAGGAGCGAAGCTTGTTGACAGCTTCCATGAATATATATGCGGTAGCAAGCGCATCGCTGTCCGCGCGGTGATGTTGATCATGTTGGATACCAAACAGCTCCGCGACAGCTCCGAGTTGATAAGTCGTAATCGACGGATAGAGGATCCTCAGCAATTCGATCGTATCCAGACGATTTCCAGTAAACGGGAAATAACCGCAACGCTCCAGCGATTGATTCAAGAATCCTGCATCAAAACCGACATTATGCGCCACCAATACAGCATCGTCAAGCAGAGGAATAAGCTGAAGCAGAACGTCGCTTAGCTCTGGCGCGTCCATAACCATCTCCTCTGTAATGCCGGTTAATTGCGTAATAAAGGCTGGGATCGGCACTGTAGGCTTCACGAATGAACTAAACGTATTAACAATCGTCAAGTCATCTGAGACGATGACAACGCCGACTTGAATAATATCGTCTTCTGAGCTATGTCCCGTCGTTTCCAAATCCAGTACTGCGTATTTCATTATATCCCCGATCCTCTCACAAACAGCACAACTCCGTGCTCCCAAAATATAACGATAACTGCCCATTGGATTGCTGGCATGATTTTAGATTCGATAATGAATCCGTAAAGCTTGGATACACATCATAAGCTTTGCGGAACAGCTTCTCCGCATATGCCATATTCATCTGTACGGCATGAATACACCCAAGGGCATTATATCCTAAAGCGATCCACTTCGGAAAGTCCGATAACACGATCAGCAGCTGAAAGTGGCGCTGAGCTTCGTTCCAGTTCTGCTGATGCATCAAGCTCATCCCCAAAAATAAACGGGCCAGATTACATTCTGGCGCTACTGCAACGGCTTCCTGAAACAACTTTGCTGCTTCTGCGAACATAAACAATTTATAATAGCCTTGACCTTTGTAAACCAATGCTTCTGCCTCTTCAGGCACTTCCATATCGTTGTAGCTGCATGGCTGCTTCTCACTGATTGTAATGGGATAACTTGCAGCCGGCGCATTCGGAGCTCCGACATTCGTTGTGGATGGGCCAGTTTTTGGACCTTCAGAACTGTATAAGCTATTGCTACTAACAGTCTGGCTTCCGAAGTCAATTGGACCACATTCATCCTGTACGTCAGTAAATTTTTCTTCGAATTGCAGCCATTCTTCGATAAAAGCGTCGCTCACCTTCTTGAGCTCACGCAGTTGATCGTGATACAGTCCACGTTCCTGCTCTGTCGCCGATTGGTAACGCTCCCTGATGCCATCTAGCCATTCTTTCATCGAAACAAACATATGCTGTATCATACCGCATCCCGCCTTCGCTTTGGAGTAAGGAGTGATACGGTCATTTTTTGTTTGAACGGCGTTTTTCATACGGCATGCCAGCCGTTACATAATCGAGCCACTAACAAGTGCGAGTATAGCTTTACATGACTGTGGCATGCAATTCTTCCGTCAATATTTTAAGCGGTTTATTCTCATCGTTAAGAATCGTAACGACCGGTTTATGGGCACGCGCTTCTTCTGTCGTCATCGCGGCGTACGAAATAATAATAACTTTATCACCTGGCTGTACTTGTCTTGCTGCCGCTCCGTTCAAGCAGATTACGCCGGATCCGCGTGGTCCTGTAATCACATAGGTTTCAAATCTGGCGCCATTATTGTTGTTGACGATTTGTACCTTCTCGTTTTCCAATAAATCCGCCGCATCCATTAGATCCTCATCAATCGTAATGCTTCCAACATAGTTCAAATTTGCTTCCGTTACGGTTGCGCGGTGCAGCTTTGATTTCATCATCGTTCTAATCATCGTTCTCCACCTCCAACTGGTTCCTTGAATGAAATAAGTACATTATCAATTAAGCGGGTCGCTCCGAATTTAACTGCTACAGCCATGATCAAAGTCCCACTCCAATCGACGGCGCGCGATGAATCGTCAATTGGAGTAAGTCTCGGATAGGACAGCCATTCGACATAATCGATCTCAGCTTGCTCAGCTTGCTCAATGTATGCACTCACTTGTTGCCTTAGCTGCGCAGCTGTTGTCTCAGACTGCTGAGACCACTCTCTAACAAGATGGAGCGATTGAGACAACCTTACGGCCTGTACCCGCTGCTCAGCGCTTAGAAACACGTTTCTGGAGCTGAGAGCAAGTCCGTCAGGTTCCCTTAATGTTGGACAACGAACAATTTCAACATCCATGTTGAGATCCTGTACCATCTGCTCAATAACGGCAACTTGCTGTGCGTCCTTCATGCCGAAATATGCTCTCGTAGGTTTCACGAGATGGAATAATTTACTGACAACTGTACCGACTCCATCAAAATGTCCAGGTCTAGATGCTCCGCACAGACGTTCTGTCACTTCATGTATGATGACCTTTGTCAACGGTTTGGTCGGATACATCTCTTGAACGCTAGGGATAAAAACAACATCTACATCACATTCGGACGCGACAGCAAGATCACGATCTTCGTCCCGAGGGTAACGATCCAAATCCTCATTTGGTCCGAACTGAAGTGGATTTACAAAAATGCTCAATGCGATTATTTCATTATCTCGGCGTGCTTGCCGAAGCAAACTGGCATGACCTTCATGCAAATACCCCATAGTCGGGACGAAGCCTACTGATTTCCCCGTGCCTGTAAGCTCGTTTAACGCTTCCTTTAATTCAGGGATCGTTCGACATACGATCATGTATATTGAACTCCCTTCTCAGCTGATGGGGCTGTTTTTACAGATTCTTCTTGACTGTTTGTTGCACCACCATATAAGGCCGTTGGAACATTCGTTTCTTTTTGCGGCTGGAACGCGTGCTCCTCAGCAGGAAATTCGCCGGACTTCACGTCAGCTACATACGCTTCAATTGCCTGACGGATTGTCGTTCCGATATCCGCATACGTTTTAACAAATTTTTTCTCGAAATAAGGCGAAGCGTATTGCAGCAGATCGTGATATACCAAGACTTGACCATCGCAAGTACGTCCTGCCCCAATCCCGATTGTCGGTATGGAGATGGCATCCGTGATCGCTTTGGCAAGAGGCTCCGTCAACAGCTCCAGAACAATGGCGAAAGCGCCTGCTTGCTCCAGCGCGATCGCATCTTGCAACAGCCTCTCTGCATCGCCCTCTAGCTTGCCTTGTACCTTATAACCGCTCAATTGGTGTACAGACTGAGGCGTCAGACCAATATGACCCATAACGGGAATTCCGGCTTTGACCAGCGCCTCCACCTCGGAGGCAATCTCCTTGCCGCCTTCCAATTTGACGGCTTGAGCGCCGCCTTGCTGCATGATTCGAGCTGCATTCATGAGTGTCGCTTCACGGCTTGCGCCATAAGTCATAAACGGCATGTCAGCTATAATAAACGTATGAGTTGCCGCACGCGCGACAGCTCTCGTATGATAAACAATATCGTCGATCGTAACCGGTATCGTAGTTTCGTACCCTAATACAACATTACCAAGAGAGTCACCCACAAGTATCGTATCGATACCTGCTTCTTCCGCCAGCTTTGCAGACGGATAATCATACGCTGTCACCATGGAAATCGCATTGCGCTCCCGCTTCATCTTCTGAAGCGCGGAAATTGTCAGTCGTTTCCTCATCGGTTTCATCCCCTTTATGGCTATTGTGAACACAAAAAAACCTTTTAGCCGCTGCTGAAAAGGTTGCCGTAGAAAAAAGGAATATCCTACTTGTCATGCTTCCTTCTGTCTCGGTCCTCAGCGGCTCAGAGCAGAGTGCGCATCCCAATCATTGTCAATTGCAATACATTGGAGCATGCTATCGTTCCGCATCGGTGCAGCTTCTGAACGTATCGAATGCTGCCCGATGCCTCTATTTTACCAAAAAAAATACCGATCGTAAACGGCGCTTCCACTGCAGGGATATTCCTATGGCCTAGAAAGCGGCTCACCCATCTCGGCAGAGAAGATCGTAGCGATTCTGCCGTCTTCACAACGAACTCGGATCGCGCCGCTAGTATCGAGCGATTCGGGTACACCGATTAGCTCGCCTTGCGGCGTGGTCAACTTCACTTTTTGCCCTAATGATACCGCCATGGACTCCCACAAGACCGCAATGGGCTCAAAGCCTTCGCTCAAAAACAATTCGTACAACTGCTCCCATTCCAACAAGAAATCTGCCAGCAATTCCGTTCTGCTTAAGACTCGTTCAGAGGCCATTCGCAGAGATACTGCTTTCTCGCGCATCTCTTTCGGATAATCTGCTTCGGTCAGGTTCACACTGATGCCGATGCCCGCCACGATATATTTGAGCCGCACATCCTCAACGGCAGATTCCATTAAGATGCCGCTTATTTTGCGTCCATCTACCAGTAGATCATTCGGCCACTTAATTCCGATGGGCAGCCCGGTGCTTCGTTTTAAACTGCGGCATAACGCAACTGCCGCAAGCAGCGTTAACTGTGGGGCACAATGAATGGGAACAGCAGGTCGCAGCACCATGCTCATCCATATCCCTTTCCCGAAGGGGGAAATCCATGATCGTCCCATACGACCTCGACCACTAAGCTGGCGTTCGGCGACGACGAGATAACCTTCGGGCGCTCCTTGTTCTGCCGCAGCACGCGCCAAATCTTGCGTGGATTCAATCTCGCCTTCAATGGTCAGAACTTGGCCAAAGGTTTTGGTCGTCAATCTTCGTTCGACATGCTTATGTGTCCATTGATCCGGCTCAAAGAGCAGACGATAACCAAGCTTTGTTGAAGCTTCGAATTCATAACCGGCATTTTCGAGCTTTTTGATGTATTTCCATATTGCAGTACGGCTCACCTTAAGCTCTTCGCTCATTTTGGCGCCCGAAACATATTCGCCGGGATGGTCGCGTAACAATTGGATTAATGCTTCGTTACTCATGATTTACTCCCTTCAATCCGTCTCCCATGCTGCAGCTTGCTGGATCAAATGTTCCTTTTGATTCTCGATTCTGCCGAGTGAGGCTTCCAGGAGCAATCTCTCTAAGCATAACTTAAGCCACGCGCCAGCTCCTTTATTAAGAGCGCTTGCAAGTTCAGAGCCGGTTATGTCCAGCTCCTTCAAGGTAAGAACGGGAGCATGTTCAATCAACCGCTCTAATCTGTTTATCCATTCGACAGGAACCAGTCTCATCGAATTTGCATGATTTTTTGACAACAATTTCGTAATGAGGATCCAATGTCTTACAGGTGTTATTCCTATAGACAATGCTAATCGCATACTAGCTTTATCCCATTCTCCCGCAACACCTGAATCGAACTTGGTTCCATTCTGGTATTGAAGAAGATCCGCCATTTGTTCAGCGAATACAATTGGAGCCACTATTCTTTGTATAGACTTGTTCGACATCCGCAATGTATCCAGGGTTGTCCTTGTATCTGTTGCAGATATCCCCATCGATAGAGCCAAACATGTCCATTTGACATCCGGCTCGTTTATTTCATGGAGGATATCCGCGCCAGAAGGATGACGACGGCTCTCTTTATATTTGTTCACAAAAGCAAGAGGCTCCTTCGTATGACGAAGCAAGCCGCTCTGATCCAACCAGGCAAGAGAACGAGAAGGATTGCTGCTTTCGATCATTTTCGTTAGTTCGGCTTGAATCCGCTCCATCGCTATATGCTGCAACAGCTCCCGATTGCGCCTGATCGATCGCCATACAGACAAAGCCGGCTGAAATCCGTAGACTCCGATAAATCGGATAGCTCGAACCATTCGCAGCGCATCCTCACGGAGGCGCTCGTTCGCATCACCAACGCAACGCAGTACACCTAGTTCCAAGTCATTTAGACCACCGTATGGATCATGAATGCTTCCGTCCCCTCTGAGCGCCAACGCGTTGACCGTGAAATCGCGTCTCAACAGATCACCGTCTAAATCCTTGACAAAGGAGACGGAGCTAGGTTTGCGGAAATCGATATACTGAGCTTCTTGGCGAAAGGTCGTTACCTCGTAGGGTATCCCCTCTTGCATAATGGTCACTGTACCGTGGGCGAGGCCCGTCGGGATACATCGCGGAAATATCGCCATAACCTCTTCTGGCTCGGCAGCGGTTGCGATGTCCACATCCTTGACATTCTTGCCAAGGATGGTGTCTCGAACCGCCCCCCCAACAAATACCGTTTCATGCCCGGCTCGCTCCAGTTGCTCAATGATGGGCAATGCCGCCGACATCGCTGCGGTAAGGTCGAGCTTGATCATTCGCATACCGGCTCTGGAAGCTTCGCTTCGATGCCAAGAACACGATAATAAATCTGTTCGTATTGCGTTGTAATCGCGTCATTGCAGAATTCAAATCGAGCGCGGTGCAAGCAAGCATTTTTAATCCGATCAGCAAGAACATCGTCTGTCAAAAGTTTGATGGCATTCTCTGCCATCTCTTCCACGTTGCCGATATCCGACAGAAAACCAGTTTCTCCATGCGTGACAAGCTCCGGAATTCCTCCTGCATTAGAACCAACCGTCGGTACACCGCATGCCATGGCTTCCAGCGCAACCAGACCAAAACTTTCCTTCTCCGAAGGTAACAGCAATACATCTGCCATAGAAATGACCTGGGCAACATCCTCTTGTTTGCCAAGGAATTGTACACGGTCTTCAAGACCTAAATTTCGAACTTTACACTGGATTTTGGATTGCTCCGGTCCTTCTCCAACAAGCAACAACTTGGCTTTGATCTTATCTGCAACGCGGGCGAAAATATCTACGACATCGCTTACCCGTTTGACTGGCCGGAAATTGGAGATATGCATAAGAATTTTCTCATCCGACGCGGCGTAGTCGCGTCGGAGCGTCTCCACATCCCGCGGATAATAGACACGTTTATCTACAAAGTTATAGGTTAGATCGATCGGAGTCATGATGTCTAGAAGCTTGCGCGTTTCTTGAATCAGATCGTCCGATACGGCCGTAACGGCATCGCTCTGGTGGATGGCAAGTCTAATCAAATCCTTCAACGATTCATCCTGCGCGAGAACAGTTATGTCAGTGCCATGCAAGGTTGTAACCGTTTTGAATCCATCATTGCTCATCTGTTTGGCCAAATACGCGCAGACGGCATGCGGGATGGCATAATGAACATGAAGGATATCCAGCTTCTGCATCTTGGCAACTTGAGCCATTTTACTAGCGAGTGATAAGTCATAAGGAGGATATTTGAACACGTAATAATCGTTAACTTCAACCTCATGAAAAAAGATGTTTTTGTTGAATTTCCCCAAGCGAAACGGAATGCTATGCGTTATAAAATGAATTTCATGTCCTCTCTCGGCAAGCAATTTCCCGAGTTCCGTTGCTACAACACCAGAACCGCCCAGCGTAGGATAACATGTAATTCCAATCTTTAGTTTTCTGGTCATGTCTGATGCACCTCCGCATGTGAAACTTTACTTATATGTATTCCCAATAGGTTTTCCCTTAGTATTCATAACCCTAAAATCCCGCTATACCAAACGGACGTTTAATGGCGAATCCTTCTGCATAGCTCCAGCCACGGCCCTGGGCCAACAAAGAATCCCTTGCTTCAACCCGTTCCAAATAACCGCTCGTAAGCGGCGTAGCAACCGTATCCGCTCCACCACTCAAACCGAACTGCGATTGATAGGCCTTCAAAGCCTGTCTCTTCTGTTCGTATACGGAAGACACATCCATCACAAGCGACACGTTCTCCATATCATTAATATAATAATAGATAAGCTGTTCCACCTGGACCGGCGGCAACGGCTTCATATAATTGCGAAGTTTGGCATTAAACACAGCTTCTTCAATCAGCTTGCTGGCTTGTACATGATCGGGATGCCGATCCACCCAATAAGGGGCAAACACATATTTGGGTCGCCACTTCCGAATTTCTTCTACAACCCGTTCGATATGCGCACGGGAAAGCTCAAGTCCTCGATCAGGCAGACCAAGATTTGTACGGGCATATAGACCAAGCACCGCGGCCGCTGCATCGGCTTCTTGCCGACGCAGCTCCACGGTGCCGTTGGATGACATCTCCGCTTCTGTCAAATCGCATATGACAACTCGTTGTCCCGCCATCGTATGTTTCACGATGGTGCCGCTCATGCCAATCTCGGCATCATCGGCATGTGCGCCGAAAATGAGCATATCGATTTCGTTCATTACTCGGCCACTCCCGGCTTATATTTGTGGACAAGCTCTCTCCACGCAAAGTCCCCGCGTTCTACAGCTTTAACAAGCAGCTCCGCTGTCGCAATATTAGTCGCAACTGGAATACCTTGCACATCACATAGACGGAGCAAAGCGATAATATCCGGCTCATGCGGCTGTGCCATAAGCGGATCTCTAAGGAATATAATCAGATCCATTTCGTTCTCTGCGACCATGGCACCGATTTGCTGATCACCGCCAAGTGGTCCCGACATAAAACGATGAATGTTTAATTTCGTTTGCTCCATGATACGGGTTCCTGTTGTGCCTGTTGAATATAGCTTATGAGGAACAAAAACATGTTCGTACGCTGTAACAAAATTTACAATTTCATCCTTCTTGCGATCGTGTGCGATAAATGCAATGTTAAGCATGACGTTCCCCTCTCGTGCTGAAAAATCAATTAGTCCATCAGATGTTCGAAACCATAAACCATTCCGGAATAGTGCATAACCTTCTTAACCGCTGTGTTGACGCCAGGCATATAACCAGCGCGATCGTAGGAGTCATGGCGGATCTTAAGCGACTGTCCGAATCCCCCGAAGATCACTTCTTGCTGCGCAAACACTCCCGGCAATCTCACGCTATGTATACGGAAGCCATTGTAGTAACCGCCGCGTGAGCCTTCGATAATTTCTTCCTCATTCGGATTACCTTGACGAAGCTCTTGGCGTACTTGCGAGATCAGCTCAGCCGTTTTAATCGACGTACCGGACGGAGCGTCAAGCTTCTGTTCGCCATGGTATTCGATGATTTCTACATTCGGCAAATATTTGGATGCTTCCGCTGCAAATTTCATCATCAGAATGGCGCCAATCGAGAAGTTTGGTGCGATCAATCCGCCAATTTCACGCGCTTTGCACAGCTCGTCCAGCTCTACGATTTGCTCTGGGGTAAAGCCTGTTGTCCCCATAATAGGACGAACCCCATATTCGATCGCTGTTCTCGTATGACTGTATGCGACCTGAGGAACAGAAAAATCTACAAGAACATCCGCTTTTGTCGAAGCCAGCGCTTCTTCTAGGGAAGCACTCACGATGATTCCACAGTTCGGTTTGCCAGCCAAGGTTGCAGCGTCAATCGGGCCCGAAGAAGGGGATACCGCAGAAACAAGCTCTAAAGTTGCGTCCTCCAATACCATCTTCACGACTTCGCGACCCATACGACCGCTTGCGCCGGCAACAGCCACTTTAATTATGTTTGTCGACATTACAAATCACCTTCCCCTGTCTCTCTATGAAGTTTGGAACGAATTTTTTTCGTCGATCTTCTCAGCTTACGTTTAATATCAGCGAATAACCGCTTAGCGGTGTGATGGTGGGGATCCAGAACCAAGGCATCTCGGATATAGGTTAATGCTTGTTCCATATCCCCTTCAGTATAGCGGATCATTGCAAGCGTATAGAATCCATCAAAATTCAATGGATCAAGTTTCACAACCTGCATCAGCTTATCTCCCGCTTCAAGGAGTTTCGGCGGGGATGCCGCAAGCAACACATTCGCTTCCTCTAACAGCAGGTTTGCATACACGAACTGTGTATGAAATCTATATTCATCATTGTCCGGATCCAACTTTTCAGCGATATCAGCGTATTGGCGCGC
The DNA here is from genome assembly GCF_054483835.1 of Paenibacillus sp. strain BS8-2. Lineage (NCBI taxonomy): Bacteria > Bacillati > Bacillota > Bacilli > Caryophanales > Paenibacillaceae > Paenibacillus > Paenibacillus sp. strain BS8-2. The sequence goes on along the minus strand of NZ_CM137010.1, from coordinate 4,341,084 downwards.
CTTATGCCACTTGTTGCTGCGGGCACAAGAAACAGCGCATTTGTGATAATATCCCGCATTGTCCGGCTCTGCGGCAATCGCCAGCTCGAACCAATGAATCGCGCCTTCGAAGTCGCCTCGCAGAATGTCATCGTAAGCCTTGCGGATGCAGCTTTCCCCGTCCATGTTCCATCCTCCTTGTACAGGATCGATGGTACAGCATATGTAAGGAGCTTGCATACGGTTCGAATCTATTTCTTAGTCCAACGATTCGCATCGCGAGTATTAAACTTATTCATGACTTTATTATGAGCTTCCGTGAGGTCGATGTCGAGTGAATTGGCGAAACATGATAAGATGAACAGAATGTCTCCAAGCTCCATCTCGATGCTGTTATCAGCTTCATCTGCCTTTTTTGGCTTTTCACCGTATTTATGGTTAATTTCTCTAGCCAGTTCTCCTACTTCTTCGGACATTCGTGCCATCAGTGCAAGAGGACTAAAGTAACCTTCTTTGAATTGTGAGATGTAATCGTCTACCTCTCGCTGGATATCCGACAATGATTTCTGAGTCATATCTCGCGCTTCCTTCCCAATATTCGCTATTCTCTTCTATGTTACCGTATTATTCTGTGCAAAATCAATGTTTTTTGAAGCGGTCTTCTAAGCCATACTATACCTATCTGTTTCGAAAATTTGAAGGGAGTTTTACTTTTTATGTCTCGCATCCTGCTACAGGCCAGACTAATCTTGCCTATCCTCCTTGGTACGGCTGTTTACGCGTTTGGCCTGCAATATTTCCTGCTACCGAATTCGTTGATGGAAGGCGGCGTCACAGGTATCGGCGTCCTGCTTAATTATGCTGCCGGTTGGCCGCTATCGATTACGACACTCCTTCTTAACATTCCGCTGTTCCTTCTTGGCTGGAGGGCACTCGGCAAGACTCAGATGCTCTACACCATAATCGGCACTGTTTCTCTGTCACTGTTTCTTGCTTTATTCGAAACCATGACCAAACAGGGTTGGATCGTACCTTTCCAGAGCACGAACGATAGCATGCTGATCGCGTTATACGCTGGAGCGACGCTTGGTACTGGTCTCGGTATCGTATTCCGATTCGGCGGCACGACCGGCGGAATCGACATCATCGCCAGAATCTTATCCAGACGCGGACTCAGCATGGGTCAGATCATTCTCATGTTCGATGCGATTATTATTGGGATATCGATGCTGTACATATCGTTAGAGAAGGTTCTATACACGCTCGTCGTCGTGTTTATCGCATCCAAAATCATCGACTTTATTCAAGATGGTGCTTATTCAGCAAAGGCGTTCTCCATCTTCTCGGATCATAGTGCCGTGATTGCAAAACAAATAACGATCGAGCTGGAGCGAGGTGTCACATTAATGCCTGCGAAGGGCGCATTCTCCGGACAAAACAAAGAGATCGTCTATTGCGTCGTCGGACGGTTCGAAACTCGCCGTCTCAAAACAATCGTTCGCAATATCGATCCCAGAGCGTTTATCGTAATCGCAGATGTCCATGACGTGCTTGGTGAAGGCTTCAAAGAAGAATAAGTTATTTGATTGATTTGACGCCATAAGGCTTCTGCTTATATTTGCGCCAACCAACAAACGTGAGTACAGCTGATATGAGAGTTCCGATAAAAAACGACCACTGCAATGGATATATGGAAGGCGCTTCTGTCAAAGCAGCCAACGCCGCCACATCATCTTTAGCATCCATCTGAAAGATGTTATCAATGGCTACAGAGGCCCCTTCAAGGGATTGAAGCGCAGTACGCAATTCTGTTGCCGAAGCGCTATTATTATCTTTCATCAATGCGATTAACTTTTCCGAATAAGCTAAACGCTGTTTGAGCTCGTCCATACGCAGCGCTTGTCCATTCATCGCTGCTGAAGGCTCAATCCGATTGACATGCGCCGACATCGTCGCCATTAAAGCTAGAGCGGCATTAGCCGCTGACTCCCGATCATCCGTACTGCGCTTCAACGCTTGTCCAACAAGCTGAACATCATCTTGCAGCAGTCTTCTATATTGATACCATAACGAACCGCTGCCGGCTGTTACGGCATCAATCGCCAGCCTAACCCGTGCAGCGCGTTCCCTCCACTCTGTATGAGAAATGCCCTTTATTAGCGCCGATTCAATAACGACAAGATCTTCGCTCAGCTTCTCCCAGCCTGTCTCATCTCCGTAGGAAAGAAGCAACTCATTCTTTAACCCCTTTTGAAGCTTCTGCACTTGCGCGTAAGCATATTGTCGATTATTTTCGTTTGCTGCACCATATAACGCTACTGCTGTTTCATCCATACGAAATAACATGTCATATGGTCGATCAGCGAATGGAAACATCAAATTGGCTGTCGGTGCTGGTCCGCCCCAAACGACGCTTACCGATCCGATCGTCATGAAGACACATATAACAAATGGAACTATAATTCGCGTTTTCACGGACATCCCCCCATAAAAAAGCATATGAGGAATGGGCCAAGCTTATGCCATTTACTTCTACTTCTGTCGCAAACGTAATCGCCCAACCAACCAGGCCATCACGAAGCTTGCCACTGATAAGCCGTATGTGAATTGCTTAACGGCCTCTCGATCGTCTTCAAGCTCATCTGGCAGCCATGGATTAACATGAAGTGTGTAATCGACCGTATCATTGATTAGCAACCATGCTAACGCTATCGCTAAAGCCTTTGTACCTGCTTTCATAAATCGGTAATAAAGCAGCGCTTCGACAGCCATTGCCAAGTGAGATGCCATCAGCATATAATGCGTCCAGTTCAATTCATCGCCTTGAGCTGCGCCAGCTACGATCATCGCGACGGCCCATATACCATATTTGACGGAACAGACAACGGCCAGCGCCTCAATAATGACTCTGGCTCCATAAGCGAATCTCGAAGGTTTGGGCATAGGGAACAACAAATATAACAACGCCATCGTGAAAAATAAGCTGGCAGTTGGTGAGTCCGGCACAAAAGGAATCGTCCAGTCGGGCTTATTGATAACCGTCCATTGCAGTTGGCTGTCATACCAGATATAACCATAGACTGTTCCGAGTAAATTGACGATAAACAATAACCATAAGAACGGACGATTGAGCAAAAAGCTCTTGCTCCAGAAGAATGAAAGTTGCATCTCGTCTTTCCTTTCAAAAAAAACCTGACCGTATACTACCGATCAGGTTTCTTATGTTTATTATTGTGTTTGCTTAGTTAGCCAAACTGCAAGTGTATCGATCTCTTCGGCAGATAAATTACCTTCGTAAGCCGGCATCGCATTACGACCTTTAGTAATCGTTTCTGCGATTTCCTCTTTGCTCAGTCGGTTACCGACACCGAGCAAGGCAGGGCCTACCGAGCCGTTAAGATCTGTGGCATGGCAGCCGATACATTGTGCTTGTACGATCTCCATAGCTGGGTCGTCTGCTTCAATAATAGCGGCCGCTTTCTTAAGCGGATTCGGTCTTGGCTCACCGCGTTCATGAGCCTCGCGCGCCTTCTCTTCACGTACGTGATGCTCCGGCGTCTGACCGTTCTTCTCGAGCATGTGCTGGTAGTGATCCCAAGATACAACCGTCAAATATACGCAAGCCGCAAGTGTAAGCATCATCAGCGACGATGCGATTGGACGGCGATAGAAACGGCGTTCTTTGCCTGTGTCCAGGAATGGCGCCAGCAGCAATGCGCCGAACAAAATAGTAGGAATACCCAATGTACCTAATAAGATATACTCCTGGGATACATATGGATATTTCAAAAATTGATACAGGAACAAGAAGTACCAGTCCGGCATCGGGATAAACGCGGTATTGGTTGGATCCGCGGGATAACCGAGCGGAGCAGGTTCTGCAATCGTCCATACCAAGAATGCGACGAGCACAAGACAACCGACCATCCATTCCTTAAGCAGGAAGTTCGGTATGAAGGCTTCCGACTTGCCTGGGAACGAGGTGTAGTCCGGAGGCGTCTGTATGCCTTTGCCCTTCTTGACCCTTGAGTCGCCGACATAAACGACCTTCTCGTTCGATTTATGACCATGCGCCATAAGTAAGCCCTCCCTTCGCTTAAAGTGGTCCTGAAATGCCTTGCTTCCGGATCATCAGGAAATGCGCAGCCAGCATGGCGATTAGCGCACCTGGCAAGAAGAATACGTGAATCGCGAAGAAGCGAGTCAACGTTTGCGCGCCTACGATATCGCCGCCGTACAGGAAGTCGGCGATATACGATCCGATGTAAGGAACGGATGCCGCGATTTCAACCCCTACTTTAGTTGCGTAGTAAGCTTTGTTGTCCCAAGGAAGCAGGTAACCTGTGAAACCCAGGCCCAACATGATAAAGAAAATCAGCATTCCGACTACCCAGTTCATCTCACGCGGCGCCTTGTAAGAGCCAGTGAAGAATACACGAAGCGTATGTAGGAACATCATTACGATTACCAAGCTCGCACCGAAGTGATGCATACCACGGACAATTTGTCCAAATGCGACTTGGTGCTGCAGGAAGTCAACGCTCGCATAAGCATTGATAACATCCGGCACGTAGTACATGGTCAGGAACATACCCGACAGGATTTGAATTACCGTGATGAAGAACGTCAAACCGCCGAAGCAATAAACGAAGGCCGAGAAGTGATGTGCGGGATTGACATGCTCCGGCACTTCATGGTCTGCCACGTCTCTCCAAAGCGGCGTAATGTCAAGACGTTCGTCAATCCAGTTGTATACATTCTTAAACATCTGTCATTCGCCCTCCTTAGAATCTGCTGTTCGGTTTAATCGCTCCAAGGTAAATATACCCTGCTTCAATATTGACATCATACTCGTCGAGCGGCGTATTGGCGACTGCCAAGTTCTTGCCGTCCTTCGTGTACCGCGCATCGTGACATGGACAATCGTACTCGTTCTGACCTTTCGCATTCCAAGCAATTGTACAGCCTAGATGCTTACAGATCGGTGAAAGTGCGAAGACTTCTCCATTGTCGTTCTTGGAGATCCATGCAACCAGCTCCGGTTCGCTTTCGTACCATCCGTCAACCTGATGAATTTTGAATTTAAATTCTTGCGGTTCGTTAGTAATCTTGCTCTCCTCAACCACTTTAACGAACGTGCCTTCGCCCTTCTTCTTAAGAAGAGGATCCACCGCAAACCGTACCATCGGCAGTACCGCGCCACCCATCATGAAGGCCGTTGTGCCGCCAAGCGTATATGACAAAAATTGACGCCGGGACATTTCTTTGCGCTGAACCGGACGATGCGACGTCTCGTGTTGTTCATGATTACTCATCTTCTGTTCTAACCCCCCTTTGCCAACCATATCTCGCGTCTTGCCGCACGGCAAAAACACATGACGAACTAGGACATTACTTATAATAGCCTAGGTGCTTGGGAGCGTCAAGAATATGGCCCGATATTTGCGTCATTCTGGAAATCGCGTTCAATAATTTGTTGTCAATTTGTCACATTTGACCTGCTATGGCATTTGTTTTCCCCAAAATTCGATTATATTATACAGAACTGCTTGTATTATGCAGGTGATGCGCTGCTCCATAACGCCTTGACTTGCTGTGCAACAATCGAAGGATCTGGGCGCTCACCGCTCGATTCTGGATTGAGGATGAGATCAGCATTACATGCGGTCAAATTCAGGTTATTGTTGGCTGCCGCCACTATGACATATTTGAAGCCGGATGCCTTTAACCGTTCGATTATGGCAGCCAAGCCATTCATAGATTCATCTCCCAAGTCGTAATGACATGCAGGATAAGTGACCACCCGCCCCTTAAATGGCATTTCGACGAGATCCAGCATGTCTCTGAGCGCCTCTAACCGCTCCGTTGCTTCATATGGCTTCTCTGACCCCGTCATCCCCGTAATGGGCAGCAAACACGTATCCAGATAAGGAGATAGCTCGTCCCACTGTTCCTTCTCAATGTCGCTGAATTTCAAAGTATTCTCCCCGTTTCCTATCAATTCATGATTGCTAACCTTTCCATTCTACAAAAGAAAGCCTCCACGCGCTAGTGGCGAAAATCGCCGAACTAGACTGGAAGCTTCTCTGTTAATTATTTGAGCTTGTTCATCTGCTTGACCAGACGATAAAACGTATCCTCATCCCCGTCAGCAAGCGCTTTGTCAATGGCATTGTTTAATTGTACGGTCTGAAACTTAAGGACTGCTTCATCAAGCACAAGTTCAGCAGCAAGCCCCAGCATGGCTTCATACGTAACTTTCATTTTGTCCATAGGATACACCTCCACACCGGCGCTTACGAGATCCTATATTCGATTCCTTTCGTCACATAGCTCTCCATCGTCCTTTTCATGCGCAGCAAATCGTCTTCTGTTAATTCTCTTACGACTTTGGCAGGTGACCCGAGAGAAAGCGTATAGGGTGGGATTATCTTGTTCTCCGTAACAATCGAACCGGCTCCTATTAAAGCATATTCACCAACGTCGGCGCCGTTAAGTACGATGGCCCCCATTCCGATTAATGTGCCCTTGCCTAGCTTGCATCCATGAACGATGGCGCTGTGACCAATAGACACTTCATCTTCAATGATTAGCGGCTGATCCGTATTCACATGCCCGACCACATTATCCTGTACATTACAGCGGTTACCGATCAAGATCGGTGCCAAATCACCGCGTAAGACTGCGTTGAACCATACGGTCGATGATGCTCCAATCGATACATCACCGATTATTTTGGCGCCTTCTGCCACGTAACTTTCAAGACCGAGCCTTGGCATAATTCCTTTGTAAGGCAACAACATTTCATATCCTCTCCCTCCTGATGGTAGGTGAGATTCTACCAATCGCTACCTTCAAAGTCAATGTTACCTGGCAAGTCCATTGCCTGATACGATAGCTAGGCCAGCCTTAGTCATTCTAACGACCGGTCCGTGCTCGGAATGTTCGCCTATCCGAAGCAATCCCAGGTGAATCATCATTGTCATAATCCGTGTTTCCAATATGGCGTCCGCTTCATCGTAATAGTAAGGTTTCACGAACGGGTACAGCACCTGCTTCAGTGATGCCGTCGTCACCCAATCCTCTGCCAAAGCATGCAGCCAGTGTACGAGCGATAGAAGGTTAACCACAGGTCCTTTGTACAACTTCAGCCAATATGCAAACATCGCTTCCAGCTCTTGCGGCGGTGATGCTTTCAGACGTTCAACGCCTTTATCCGTTAGGGCCAAGAAAGTCTGAGTTTCGCTAATATAACCTGTATTGCAGCAGAAGTCATAAAGGAAGGAGAAACGATCCGGATAGACATTAAAGTGCCTGCCGTAACCGAAACGCCATGAGCCCTTGCCCGGCATCTCCTCCTGCACACTCATTCGTTCCAACAGCTGCTGCAAAGAACGTTTATACATGGACCCGTCAGCACTAAGTTGAATTTCGTTATGGTACACAAAATGCAACAGATTTTTAACATCATCCTTCATCAAATCCTGCTCGTCTCTATAGATAGAGGGATCATCGGTATACATCAATTCTTGAGCGAACCTTCGCTTCAGCGTATCACGAAAACGGGTCTTAAGATCGCGCGGCACTTGAAACAAATATCGATTGGGTCCGCTAAATCCATTGAACAACCAGCCTTGATGCTTAAATCGTGCAATGACATCTCTTGGACTTGGCGGAGGAGTAGGTATTTGTTTTTTCTTGCTGCGCTTTGATTTTGTTCCTGCTGCTTCTTCGGCAGGGGGACCATCGATGCCGAATCGGGATTGCTGTACACGCGCGATCAAGTCCTCAAGGCTGTAGGATTCCCTCGTCTCGAAAAGCAGCGAATTCAGGAATCGAATTTCCTCTAGTTTCATGACACTGATTTGTTCATCGAATACGTCATGCCGACTTACGGTTGCGAGAATCGATTGTATCAACTCGTTTTTGGAATTGCCGTTGCATTCGCAGCGGTAAACATTTGCGATGCGGCTAAGCTGCCCGATGTCGGCGTATCCGAGCATGTCCGATAAGTTCATGGCTTACTCCTCTCTTCGCCCGGACACACGCTCAATCCCGACGAACATTCTTATTACCATTATTGGACAATTCCGAATTTTAATACCTCAACCACTCTCAGACGTTATTGCATCTCTGAAAGGCAGCAAATAAAAAAAACGCTGCGATTGTCGTAGACAACCCAGCGGTCATTTTGTTTCCCTATTATTGACATACGATATCCAAATGTTTTGTGCAATTATGGAGGATCGTCTCCCACTGACCTTCTTTTAGAGCAAGGATATTATAGGATAAGTTTCCTAACCGTTGATCGTCAATGGTCACACACATCTCTTGGAGCAATTGCGCAATAAAGCTGCCATGGGAAACGATCAGTATGTTGCGGCCGTCTTGTGCTGCTGCAAGTTCATTCATCACGAGCATTCCTCTTGCCCGCATGTCTTCGTCTCGCTCCGCACCGAGATCCAGCTTCCGCCAATCCTTGCCCCACTTGACTTCCCGCTGTTCAACCGTCGTCCCTTCAATCTGACCGAAAAACCGTTCGCGAAGTCGAACATCCGCATCAAGCAAAGGAATGTTCAGTCGATTGGCAATGACTTCAGCTGTCGTTCTCGCACGAGATAAATCGCTTGATAACACTGCATCCCATATTTTTTCTTCCGATACCAATCGTTCTGCAAGTGCTGCAGCCTGTTGCAGCCCCTTTTCATTAAGCGGAATATCTGTCTGTCCCTGCAGGATACCACCCGCATTCCAATCCGTCTCTCCGTGCCGAACCAATCCGATCAACAACATCATTCACTCCTTCAATAACCTCTCATTAATGCCTTGTTCTAGACAACCAGTTCAGGATAAGCAGCGCCATAATGAGACCGAGAAGCGATAACGCTACGTAATATTGGGGGAACGTTGGCACGACCTGAAGGACGAAGGGATCACTAATGCTTGCGACCGGAACCTCCGCGTATAATCCCGCTGCACGGAATGCATTATCCCCTGTAACATTAACCGTTTCGATTAATCCTGTCATGGCTTGCATTTCTGCTTGGGACGGTGTTTCCCGATAATCGAATACAAAAACAAAAAACGCACAAGCAAACATCGCCATACATGCTGCGACCACAATGGCAATATTGCGTCGGAACGACTTGGAAAACTGATAGCTTTTGCTTGGCACGGGCATAAACCAGGATTGCTCGGCATAAATCCGATCCATTACGTTGCGCGTGACATGATCTGAAGGTCCGATTGGCAACGGCTCCTCCGAAAATTCACGAATCATGAGTTCGCTCTCTTCCCATACGCCGAACAGATCCGCGCACTCCTGACAATCAAGGAGATGCGCCTCCATCTCTATTCTATCCTGATCGTCCTCCGACATATCCCAATACATAGCGAATTTGTCCTGAACTTCCGCACATCTCATCTCATATTCATCCCCTCGAATGACTCCATCGCCGAAACTCCTCCGAAATATGGCTCGAGCTGCGCCTTCACGCTAGCTCTAGCGCGAAAAAGTAGCGACTTGACGGAGCTGACCGATTGCCCCAATATGTTTGCGATTTCTTGGTAATCGAGTTGGTCGTATTCTCGCAGAATGAGCGCGGAGCGTTGTTTCTCAGGCAGATTATTAATCGCATCTCTCACCATAGCCATACGTTCGTTGCGCAACAGCTGATGCTCTGGAGCCGAGTCAAGGGATGCAAGCGGTTCAAATCCAGCTTCGTCCAAAGATACATTGTTCGCTTTCCCTTTGCGCAGCTCACTTAGTACTGTATTGCGGGCGATCGTATATAACCATGTTGAAAAGGATGCATCCATCTCCCTGAAGGAATGTAAGCTCCTATAAGCTTTATAGAATGTCTCCGAACATAAATCTTCGGCAAGTAACTCCAGCTTCGAACTCTTCAGCATATGAAAGATAAAGGCCATGATTTTGCGCTGGTACCGCCCCATTAGCTCGGAATACAGCTCGACATTGCCATCCTTTATCTCACGTATAAGCTGGGAATCAGTCATGACAGGCGAACCTCCTCCACCTGCAAGTCATCCCCGGACCGTCTCATCATATTGTACCGATCCGAGAACAAAAAGTTGCGGTCGTCATGGTATAAAATCCGAATAACTCGGTTTATAACGTATTCGAGTTCTACAAGCAAATTCCTGCTTCTTTCGACATTAGGATAAAAAACCATGCGTTCCCAAATTATCCATGTCCTACTTATACATCCGTTTGTAATGATCACGTACACAATTGATCACTATTTCAAACAAAACTTCCATGGTCTTTCGCCCGCAACCCGTACATGAAAGTGGGGTTTAGTGTTTAAGGCGCGCTCCCATACTGGATAATACTGCGATTGGACAGAAATACGAAGTTTTTTTTGGTGGTTCGACCCTGTAAACAAAACTGTGAGGATCCGTTCTGTGCACAACCCGTTGCTAGCTCCGGCGATGTCTGCTGGATGACTGCGTACAGAAAAATGGAGATTTCCAGACGAATCCACCAATCGCACCATTTCTAATTGGGAGGTATTTGCATGGAAACATTAATTGCTCGTTGTGCTGGAATGGACGTTCACCAAGAATCCATTGTCGTCTGCGTGATGACCGGTGACGCTGCTGAGGCGCCTGAAGTCGTGACTCGAACGTTTCCGACGATGACTCGAAATTTATTCGAGCTCATGACATGGCTTGAATCGAAAGAAGTGACCCACATTGCGATGGAGAGCACCGGTATTTACTGGCGTCCCGTGTACAACATCCTTGAAGGTTACTTTGATATTACGTTGGCAAATGCACAACGCATCAAAAATGTGCCTGGACGTAAAACGGATGTCTCCGATGCGGAATGGATCGCCAAACTCTTACGCGTTGGCTTAATTGAAAAAAGTTTTGTTCCTTCTTCGGATTTACGCGAACTCCGGGAATTAACACGTCTTCGCAAGAAACGAATTGGAAGCTTAACCGCTGAAAAAAATCGGATACAAAAGCTTCTTGAATCTTCTAACATTAAGCTGGGAACGGTCATTTCAGATGTGTTTGGCGTATCGGGACGGAATCTGCTTGCACGTCTCGTGGAGCAAGGCTACATTGATCCTGATGACATCGAACATCGCATCCACCGGTCGGTGAAGCCGAAACTTCCTCGTTTGGCTGAATCCTTGTTCGGAACATTGACCGAGCATCAGATCATGCTGATTCGGAACTGTTGGAAACAAATTATCGACTTGGAGGCGTCAATTTCAGAGCTTGATGTGGCGATTACGAGCCATCTCGAACCGTACCAAGAAGAATTCACCCTTATTCAAACCATACCAGGTGTAAGTGCCAACACAGCTGCAAGTCTTATTGCTGAAATCGGCGTAGATATGAAGCAATTCCCCACTGCCGACCATTTGGCTTCCTGGGCTGGTGTTGCTCCGGGAAATAACGAAAGCGCTGGTAAAAAAAAAGTACACGCTCCATGAAAGGTAATCCGCATGTCAAAGCAACGCTCTGTGAAGCGACATGGGCTGCCGTCAAATCACGAAATACCATGCTCTCCACAACATTTTGGAGATTAGCATCACGACGCGGCAAGAAAAGAGCGCTCATCGCTACAGCTCGTAAAATACTCACCATTGTCTATCACATCATTCAAGAAAAACAAGGTTATATAGAAGGTGGCAAACAGCCGCGTTCAAAAGGGGCCTAACATTATTTCCAACTGAAATATTTTTATTCAAGACTTTGAAAAATTCAAAGCCCGGGCATCCTATTGTCTTTTTTCAAGAAAGAGCTACGTTCGTCAAAAGCTTCGTCGCACTCATGTTAGTACGTGCTAAATAGACTTTCACAGAAAAAAAAAACCACTCCGAGGAGTGGCCAGTCTCAATATGAGAACTGAAAGTATTGGATAGGAGTGGAGAGAAACCATACTGTACTTTTATTATATGTATACGCTTCCATCTTGTCAATAAGCGTTTTCATATTTTGAATTTATATTTAGAAAGCGTTTTCTCTCCTCTGGCAGCTTCGATAACCAAAAAACTCTTTGAACAGCAGCACTGAAACTGCCGATCAAAGAGTTTATCGTTAATCATACTTATTGGTGCACAGCATAACCTGTCCCATCAAGTAATACGATGGCTTGATCCAAATCGTCTTGCGTGCGGAAGGATAGTCGCATAACACCTGGCACATCTTCCCTGCTCTCGATAATTTGCAGATTGCTCAAATTAATTCGATTATTGCCTAACTCTGTTGCGATTTTGCCGATGATGCCAGGATGATCGGGCACGTCTACATAACAATCGTATACGGAGTGAATCATCCCTTTACGACGCTCCGGCATGCGACTGCGGAATTGCCCCGCATCGCGAAACGATTGCTCGATCTCTGCACCATTCTGTTCCTCTAACATACGTGCAAATCCTTCCATTCCCTGATTCCAGTCGCGTAGAAGTTTAAGCAGCACATGTCTATTATCCAGAAGAATATCACGCCATAATGCCGGATCTCCTGAGGCAATTCGTGTAATATCGCGGAAGCCGCCTGCAGCCAGCGATTCGTATAATCCATTACGTTCGTTGTAGCTGCGAACCTGATTCACTAACGCAACAGCGATCATATGCGGGAGATGACTGATAGCGCCCACGATATCATCATGGGAATCTGCGTCTACCTTCACAATGTTTGCTCTAGTATGAGTCAAAAGTTCCGTCAATCGATCGACAGCTTCAGGAGGTGTCGACTCGCTTGGCGTTAACACGTAGAACGCATTCTCAAGCAGATGGTATGAAGCAGCTTCTACTCCAGTGCGTTCCGATCCTGCCATTGGGTGTCCGCCAATAAACACCGCATCTGTTAAGTGCAGCGATTCGGCATACGAAGCCACCGAGGACTTGGTGCTGCCTACATCAGTTACAATACAGCCCTTTTTAAGATTGAAGCTGCTGATTTGTTTCAAATAATCTTGAAGCATTCCAACCGGTACACATAAGAATATAAAGTCCGCGGCCTCCGCGGCTTCTTGCACGGATGTCGTCCCTACATCAACGACACCACGTTGCAGGTACTTTTCAACGGAAGCTGGTCGATTGGAGTAGCCGATCACCTTGATTCCCGGTTTCCCTTTGAGGCACAAAGCGATCGATCCACCGATTAGTCCAACACCGATTATGGAAACAGTTATCATCCTAATTTATTTACACCGTCACTTCCTGCATGACTTGTTCAAGCTTAGTGATAAATGACTCGTTCTCCGCTTGTGTACCCACGCTCACCCGAATATATGTCGGGTAATAGGTCCAGCGTGCTCTCACGATAACACCTCGCCGCAACAAAGCGTCAAACACTTCTGGAGAAGGACGTTTCACATCAACCATAATGAAGTTACCGAAAGAAGGGAAGTAACGAAGTCCCATTCGATCGAAATGCGCTTGCAGATATCGTATGCCGGCCGCATTAGATTCACGGCAGGACTGCAAGAATGTATCGTCTTGAAGAGACGCTTTTGCTGCGCCTTGAGCGGCACGACTTGTGTTAAACGGTTCGCGTACCTGATTAATATAGCGGATCACGTCCGGATGGCCAATCCCGTATCCGATCCGCAGCGAAGCGAGTCCATAAATTTTAGAGAACGTACGAAGAACTAACAAGTTCCGATGCTCGCGTAACATGGATACACCATTACTATACGAGTCGTCATACACGTACTCACCATATGCCTCATCCAGAACGACAAGTACTTCGGTCGGCACTGCCTTCATGAATGCTGACAACTCTTCATGAGATACGATCGTCCCTGTTGGATTGTTTGGGTTGCAGATCCACAATACTTTCGTGCGCGATGTCACTTTGGCCAGCATTGCCGGCAAGTCGTGACGACCATCCTTTAGCGGAACTTCAACAATTCTTGCATTCTCCACTTCCGCGTTATGTTTGTATTGGGAGAAGGTCTCGTCAGCCATGATCGTCTCGTCTCCTGGAGCTAGAAACGCGCGAGCAGTCATCAGGATGATGTCGCTCGAACCTGCACCAAAGATAATTTGGTTCGTTTCTACTGACAGTTTCTCCGCTAATAATGCCGTCAACTCTACACTGGCACCATCCGGATATATATGCGTAAGCGACAAGCTCTGGATGACGGCCTCCTTGGCCAGCTCCGAACAACCGCTCGGATTTTCGTTGGAAGCAAGCTTGATGACTTCACTCAAGCCTAATTCTCTTTTCACGTCTTCAATCGGTTTCCCCGGCTGATACACGGGAAGATGGACGATGTTGCTTTTGGGCTGCATGTCGTCGTTCACCCCTTCAATAGATTCAATATCACAATAGCTATTTTGTATTGTCTCATATCTCTTTATTGATTTAAAGTAGTTTTGCAAATTCAAAGAGCCTCCCCTTTGCGGAGAGGCTCGCTGCATTATTTTAAGCCTTGTCTTAACAGTTCGTATTAACCCTTCAAGGATGCGACGAATTGACCGACTTTACGTAAGCCTTGCGATCTTGTATCCATGTCGCGCAGAAGCGGAAGCTGCTCCTCGATCTGTCTGACGATTGCGCTTCCTACGACAACACCATCACAAATCTGCTCGAACCGTTCGACTTGCTCCCGGCTAGAGATACCGAACCCGATACAGATCGGTTGATCGGTTGCTTCTTTGACCGTAGCTAAGAATTGATCGATATTGCTATGGAATTCAGCCCGTTCTCCAGTTACGCCAAGAGAAGATACACAATAAACAAAACCTTTTGCTTTACTTGCGATCCGCTTTACACGGTCCTTTGAAGTTGGAGCAACGAGTGGAATCAAATGAATATCCGCTTGCTCCGCCCGTTCGCGCACTTCCTCATCCTCTTCGATTGGCAAATCCGGGATGATAAGTCCACTGATTCCTTTACTCCGGACAAGCTCGAAGAACGCATCCAATCCGAACTGTAAGACAGGATTAAAGTAAGTAAATAAGATCAAAGGAATCGAAACGCCAGCTTGTCGCGCCAGCTCAGCAATACCAACACAATCACCCAACGTTACTGTACCCTGCAATGCCCGCTCCGAAGCTCGCTGGATTACTGGACCGTCTGCGAGCGGATCGGAATATGGAACTCCGAGCTCAATCATATCGGCGCCGGATCTCTCCAGCTCCTGCAGTAATGCAATTGTCGTATCTAGATCAGGGTCTCCAACCGTTATAAACGGGATAAGTGCTGAACGACCTTCCGCCTTCAGACTGGCGAATTTCGTATCAATGAGATTCATTGTTTTGGCCTCCCAGATACCCCATAATAGCTTCTACGTCTTTGTCACCGCGGCCGGACAAGCTGACTACGATAACTTTGTCCTTATCAAGCGTCGGAGCAAGTTTCAGTGTTTGGGCAATGGCGTGAGCCGACTCAAGCGCTGGTATAATTCCTTCGGTACGAGACAACAATTGCAACGCGTCCAGCGCTTCCGCATCGGTAATCGGAACATATTCGGCACGTCCCGAATCCTTAAGGTATGCATGCTCCGGACCAATACCAGGATAATCCAAGCCCGCAGAGATCGAGTGCGCAGGCAATACTTGCCCATGATCGTCTTGAAGAACGTAGCTCAGTGAACCCTGGAAAACACCATGACGTCCCTTCGTCATCGTCGCCGCATGTTCTTCGGTATGAACGCCTCTTCCTGCTGCCTCCACGCCTAACAATTTAACGGAATCATCATTTACGAACGGGTAGAAAATGCCCATTGCGTTGCTGCCGCCGCCAACAGCCGCTACAACGTAATCCGGCAGTCTGCCTTCAGCTCTCAGGATTTGATCGCGTGCTTCATCGCCGATGATCCGTTGGAAGTCGCGCACCATCATCGGGTATGGATGTGGACCAGTTACGGAACCAAGGATATAGTACGTATCATTCACATGGCTGACCCAGTAACGAAGCGTTTCGTTACAAGCGTCCTTCAGCGTTTTTGTTCCCGAGGTAACGGGTACAACTTCGGAACCCAGCAAGTTCATGCGGAAGACGTTCAATTGCTGACGTTTCATGTCCTCTTCGCCCATAAACACTTTACATTCTAGTCCCAGCAGCGCTGCAATAGTTGCTGAAGCAACACCATGTTGCCCCGCGCCTGTTTCAGCGATAATTTTGGTTTTGCCCATTCGTTTGGCAAGCACACCTTGACCAATCGTATTGTTGATCTTGTGAGCGCCTGTGTGATTAAGATCCTCCCTTTTCAGGTACACCTTAGCTCCGCCCAGTTGCTCACTCAAACGTTTGGCATAATATAGGGAGGTTGGTCTTCCCGAATATCGATGAAGCAATTCGCGGACTTCATCCTGGAACACAGGATCTGCCGAATAATGTTTATAGGCTTCTTCAAGCTCTAACAATGCGTTCATCAACGTCTCTGGCACGTACCGGCCGCCGAACTTGCCGAACCTGCCGCTTGCGTCTGGTATCTGTATCATGATTCTGTCACCTTTCTCACAAAAGCTCGTATTTTCTCGATATCCTTACGACCATCGCTCTCGACCCCGCTAGACACATCTACGCCGTCAGGGCCGAATGTTGCGATCAACTCACCTACATTTTCAACATGCAGTCCACCAGCCACATACAACGGCAAACCAGAGCTTGCTGCCGCAGTTCGATAAACTTCAATAGCTTGCCAATCAAAAGTCTGGCCCGTCCCACCTCCAGGCGCGTCAATGAGAATCGCGTCGATAGCACCTTCGTAGGCACTTATTTGCTTGGAGGCAACTTCGGTTTGCTCTGATGGTGGAAGACCATCCTTACCTACCGAAAACACACGCCAGATGATCGTATTCGGATGACTCTCTTTCAGCCTCTTACAATACTGCGGGCTTTCGCTTCCGTGTAATTGGACTATGTGTAAAGGAACAGAAGATAATAGTTCTTCCATTTCTATAATCGGCATATCAACGAAAACACCAACCGTTGAAGGCGGCAGGCATTCGGCAGCCTTGATCCGACCAGCCGCAGCTATTAAACTTGAGGCTTCCTGGCGCGAAACCTGTCTTTTGCTCGGCGCAAATACGAAACCTATCTCGTGAAACGGAAGTCCGTTCATCGCTTCAATTGTGCCGATATCCCTTAATCCACAAATCTTAATTCGAGTTACACTAGTACTCATCGTAATACGGGTCCCAATAATTGTTCGACGGCTGCCTGGACATTATCTTGGCGCATGAAGTGTTCACCGATCAACACGCCCTCTGCGCCAACTGATTGCAAGTAAGCTATATCCTCCGGTCCGGCAATTCCGCTCTCGCTAATGATCGTTACCCCAGCCGGCATGCCGCTGATCAATGTTTCGGTTGTTCGCAGATCCGTTACGAATGTTTTCAAATTCCGATTGTTGATGCCGATCAACGTCGCTTTCTCGATGGATACGACTCGCTCAAGCTCCTCGGCATCATGCACCTCCACCAGGACGTCCATATCGAGTGCGCGAGCTAGATCATAAAATTCAGCAAGCTGTTCCGTTGTCAGAATAGCGGCGATAAGCAGAATCGCATCCGCCCCGATCAATCTTGCTTCATAAATTTGTCTGTAATCAACAATAAAATCTTTGCGCAGCAAAGGAACTTTTACCGTTTGTTTGACCAGCGTTAGATAATCGTTATGGCCCTGGAAGTACTTCTGATCCGTTAGCACAGAGATACAATCCGTACCTGCCATCTCGTAGGATAGAGCCAATCCTGCAGGCTCAAAGTCGTCGCGAATGAGTCCTTTCGATGGAGATGCTTTTTTTACCTCAGCTATAAGCCCCAGCCCCCGGTGCCGTACACCGCGTTTAAGAGCCTGCTCGAAGCCGCGGCACGGCTCCATATCGGCAATGCGACGCTCGATATCCGATAACCAGAAGCGTCCAGCCAGCTCCTCCACTTCTTCCGCTTTGGTGGTTACGATTCGATCAAGAAACATGTGTCAACTCTCCTGTCATTTGAATAAGCTGTTTCAGTTTGTTTGCGGCTTTTCCGGTATCGATCACTTCCGCCGCGATGCTAACCCCTACTTTAATAGAAGATGCAAGTCCACCCACGTATAAGCATGCGCCGGCGTTGGCAAGCACAATATCGCGATAAGCGCCTGTTTCTTGGCCGTCAAAGATAGCGCGGATGATCCCCGCATTTACTTCCGGCTCGCCGCCCTTAACCTCGCTGATCGAATATCGTCGAAGTCCAAGATCCTCGGGCACTAGATCAAAAGTAGTAACGATTCCATCCTTGAGCTCGGATATTTGTGTAGCTGCCGAGATACTAATTTCATCAAGTCCATCATGGCTGCTGACGACTAATGCACGACTTAGACCCAGTTCACCTAAAACCTCTGCGATTGTTGCCGTCTTGGAGCGGTCGTACAGCCCTAATAGCTGTCTGTCCGCGCCTGCAGGGTTCGTTAATGGGCCAAGCATATTGAAGATCGTACGAATGCCTAATTCACGGCGCGGAGCCGCCGCATGTTTCAAAGATGGATGATACAATTGCGCAAACATAAAGCAGATACCAATCTCCTTTAAGCATACGGATGCTTGTTCAGGAGTCAAGCTGATCTGGACGCCTAACGCTTCGAGCACGTCTGCACTTCCCGTCTTGCCGGACATGGCCCGGTTGCCATGCTTTGCAACTCGTATACCAGAAGCCGCGGCAATAATAGAGGAAGCCGTCGAAATGTTGAACTTATGAATGCCGGAACCACCCGTTCCACAAGTATCCAGCAGCTCGCCGTGACCGGCCTGTACATGATTGCCGAAACTTCGCATAGCCTCAGCAAATCCTGTAATTTCGTCCTTTGTTTCGCCTTTCATTCGGAGTGCCGTGGCGATCGCGCCGATCTGGGCCGGAGAAGCATCACCGTTCATAATTGTCCCCATGATGCTGCTTGCTTCGCTTCGGGACAGGTGCTCGCCGCCGATTACTTTGGTCAATGCTTGCTGCAGGCTGATAACCGTTGTCTCCATCCTACCCCCGCCCCTCTCTCGATGCAACCTCGTAATCCGAATTCACTTTCGCACCCGCAAATTCGTTTCCTGAGGCGGATTGGATGCCCGTCCCGAAGCTCGCTTCAGCTGCTCGGATAGCCTTCAGCATACCTTTAGCTTTGTTGACGGTCTCCATATATTCGTTCTCCGGTACGGAGTCCCAGACGATGCCAGCGCCGCTTTGAACATACGCCTTGCCGTGTTTAAATATAATCGTACGAATCGTAATGCACGTATCCATTGTACCGCCAAAACCCAGATATCCGATTGCCCCGGCGTATGCGCCGCGCGCTTCGTTCTCAAGCTCCGCAATAATTTCCATTGCGCGAAGCTTAGGCGCTCCCGATACCGTTCCTGCAGGCAGACAAGAGATAAAGGCATCAAAGAAGTCCTTTTCCGGGTGCAGCTTACCGGATACATTGGAAACGATATGCATCACATGGGAGTAACGCTCAATTTCCATGAAGGAATCGCATCGCACGGAACCAAACTCCGAGACACGGCCGATATCGTTACGACCGAGGTCAACAAGCATCAAATGTTCAGCACGTTCCTTCTCATCTGCTAGAAGCTCCTGCTCCAGCGCCAAATCTTCTTGAGGCGTTGCGCCGCGCGGTCGCGTGCCTGCAATCGGCCTCGTCTCTACCCGCCCATCCGATACCTTAACCAGCGCCTCCGGAGAGGTTCCTACGATCACCTCGTCGCCCATCTTCAGGTAATACATATACGGTGATGGATTCATCGTCCGCAGCACTCGATATACATGCAGCGGGTCGACATCCGTATCGATACTGAACCTCTGGGATAACACGACTTGGAAAATATCGCCTGAACGAATATACTCTTTGGCCTTCTCCACATTGCCGATAAATTGTTCCTTCGTCAGATTAGACTCCACATTACCGAGATCGGGATCAGACGGATAAGCTGCCACTGGCGTCATAAACCCTGTTTTCGGAGGCTGCTGCAGTTTAGCAATCAATGCGTCGAGTTTGCGCACCGCTTTGGTGTATACTTCAGCAATCTCGTTATCTGTTGCTCCTTCTGGAATATGCACATTGCCCACCATTTGGAGCTGCTGTTTCAAATGGTCAAACACGACCACCTGATCGCAGAACATAAACTGCATGTCGTTCATTTGCAAATCATCGATGCGATGCGCAGGCAATTTCTCGTAATATTGAAGTAAGTCGTAGCCAAAAAATCCAATAGCGCCGCCTGTGAACGGAGGGAGCTCAGGCAAGGCAGGACTGCGGAATGACCGAAGCTTCGCTTTCAGCAGCTCGATTGGCTTATCCTTTAGGGCCGTTCTGGTCCCGTTATGTTCCATGATCATCTCGCCATGTTTTCCATATAGCTGCAAGAACGGATCAGTACCGATGAACGAATAGCGTGCCCACTTAGCTCCGCCCTCCACACTTTCAAGCAGGAAAGCATGCTCTTCTTTGGCAAAGTGCTGGAACAGCCTGATTGGTGTCTCGGTATCCGCTAACACATATCGTACGATCGGGATCAGATTGTACGTACCGGCCAATTGGATAATTTGTTTAAGTTCTTTATTCATGGCAAGATCGACCTCCGTTAATAAATTGGCAATACTTTATGTTATCGGGTACAAAAAAAGCCCCTGCCGGAAGCAGGAGCGCCAGTTTATGATGATAACGAAGGGATCAGAAACCTAGCTGACAAATGACGGATTGGCCAAATAAACCCTCTCGGGTAACAATTAACCAAGTGACATACCTTGCCCCTATGGGTTCGGCTATGCCATACCACCGTGTTGTCGTACATATTGCGCTAAGCTCTTCTCTTCCTTAACTCTTCTCGTCTCATCTCGGCTACTTACTGCTTCGCTTTACTTATCTATGGTTAAATATAATGCATGCTCAATTGATCGTCAACCCAAAGTTAACGAACTAGGCTCTCGTTTTGGCTAGATCCGGACGTAATGCTTGTGCGCCGCCCAAATAAACATGTTGGATCTCCGATTGCGTTTTCTCGGTATTCACGAGCACCATCAATCTCACGCAACGCTCCAAGCTGCCCTTAACAGGCACCTCTAACGCGCACATGAGCGGAACAAGCTCCCATCCAGGCAACTGTCTTACTGCTTGCGCTGGGAACGAGTCGTCCAGATCTTGCGTAACCGTAATTAACACGCTGCAAATATCTGCAGGATCAATGTGGTTCGCTTCCATGATTTCGTGTACCATGGCCAAAGTTGCTTCCGAAATCAGCTTTGCTTCATTCGCTTCTACAGTAACTGCTCCCCGTATTCCTCGCACACTCATCCCTGAACCTCCAATTTCAATTCTTCTACAATTTCTCTCACCCATGACACCGAAACATCCGATTTGATTTCCACGCTTCCAATCGACGTAGGTACAACAAAGACCATGGTGCCTTCGGCAAACTTCTTGTCATGCATCATCGCAGACATGATCGCATCCACGTTCAAGTGCTGAGGCAGTACGACCGGAAGTCCGCAACGTTCGAGCACTCGTTTCGTTGTCGTATACACTTCCTCTGACGCACCATATCGAACGCCTAGCTTTGCTGAGCCAATCATCCCAATAGAGATGGCCTCCCCATGCTGTAGCTCGTTATATCCGGCAACAGCTTCAAGAGCGTGTCCAATCGTATGGCCCAAGTTCAGAATTGCGCGCAGGCTGTTCTCCCTCTCGTCTTGTGAGACGACGTTTGCTTTCACGCTGCACCCCATATACAAGGCATAACCAAGCGCTTCAGGATCCAGTGCCAACAGTTTATCTGCGTTTGCGTCGCACCACTCGACGAACTCAGCATCCCAAATGAGACCATGTTTTACAACCTCAGATAAGCCGCTTCGCACATCTCTAGGAGGCAGCGACTGCAAAGTCTTGAGATCATATAGAACAAACTCAGGCTGATGGAATGCTCCGATAATATTTTTGGCAAGCGGATGATTCACTGCCACTTTGCCGCCTACACTGCTGTCATGAGCCAGAATAGTGGTAGGAATCTGCACAAACTTCACACCGCGCATAAAGGATGCAGCCACATAACCAGCCAAATCGCCAACCACGCCTCCGCCAAGAGCCACGATCGCTGATTTGCGATCCAGTCCGGCTTCAAGTGCTTTTGTAACTAGCTCCTCCAGCATTTTAAGCGACTTGGAGCTCTCGCCGGCAGGCACAACTGCAGACGAAACCTTAAAGCCTCCGGTTGTCAATTCGCCAACTAGCTGATCCAAATAATAAGGAGCAACATGCTCGTCCGTAATAATCAGTAGCGGCGATTTCGAGCTAATGCCGTGCTTCTGGAAATAAGCGGCTGCATCCTGCAACAGCCCCTCGCCGATATAGATAGGATAAGAACGATCGCCAAGTTCCACTTTTAACTCTCGCATTTGTTATCGCTCCTTCAGCACTCGAACGTTCAATTACGTTCTTATGGTTATATGTAAGCCTGACGTAACGTATCCGCTTGAAGCTCACCGCGGCTAATCACTAAACTCAGGCAGGAGTGCTTACTCCTCTTCGCCCTCAACATCTTTGCTCATTATAGTACAGAGGTGATGGTTTGACAAGAAATCTCAGCCCATTCCTTTGACGCGTCGAAGCGTTCGATAAGTAAATTGAAAATTTGTCCAATCCTTGTATGATTCAACCAATTTTGCGGCTCGGCGATCGTAGACGCATCAAAAAAAAACCGCCTTGCCCTCATTTGGCAAAAGCGGTTTTTAAAGTTTCTTTCGAACTGTCACAAATGCTTAAACAGATTGACCTTCGAGACGCGTCAACTCCGAATTGATGAATATCGGATCGTTCACAAGCCGATTGATCTGCTTGCTGTCGACTCCAATAATTTGCGCGCATTCCTGAATCGTAATAAAACCACGACGATATGCCGCAATTACCTTACGTTTGTCCATCTACTGTCACCCTCCAAGCTGTTTCCATAAACTTAGTATAGGAGAAGATGGAAGGTCGTATACCTGCTTGTTAAACACGGCGATAGAAAAAGGTGTCCGCAGTCTCAAAGCCGTATTGTGCCGGCGAGAAAATCTGTTCTGTGCTGCCTACGAACAACAGTCCGCCAGGCTTAAGCGCGCCAGCAAACTTGTGATAAAGCTGATGTTTGGCTTCCTCAGTAAAATAAATCATAACGTTCCGGCAGACGATGAGATCGAAACCGGATTCAAATTTATCATACAACAGATTGCCTTGCCTAAACGTCACTGCACGCTTCAGCGTATCGGACACCGCGTATGCTCCGTCTACGCCAGTGAAATACCGAGTTCTGTTCTCCTTAGGCACATCGCGAAGCGATCTTTCTAAGTAGATGCCCTCTTGCGCCTTCTGAAGCACACCCATGTCCAGATCCGTAGCCAATAAATATGTCCGTGATTGAAGACCCATCTCCGACAAGATCATGGCAATTGTATATGGCTCTTCTCCAGTCGAGCAAGCCGCGCTCCAAATGCGCGGCTTGGCGCTATTGTGGGCGATTTCTGGTAGAAAACGATTCTGAAGAACTTCCCATCGCTGAGGATTTCGCCAAAATTCTGAAACGTTAATCGTCATCCGATCTAAAAACTCATTGAGCAACGATTTATTTCCATCGAGCGCTTGATAATATTCGCCGAATGTCGTGAAGCCGTGTTTCATACGCAACGTTGTTAGGCGGCGCTTCATCTGTGCTTCCTTGTACTGGGACAAATCGATATCAGTTTTCCGTTTGATCTGGGTTATAAAGGCCGTGAAATCTGGATCTTCAGACATTGATGCCTCCAGGTAATTAGAATAAATAGGATAAGATCCGTGCCTTATATCCACGCTTGAATATGATGTTTGAAAGAAACAAGTTCCTCTGCGGAGAAGAAATTACCAATCTCCCTCTGCGCGCTTGCCGGTGAATCCGAACCATGAATCAAATTAAAGTTTGTATGTACAGCGAAATCTGAACGAATGGTGCCAGGCGCTGCATCGATCGCATCAGTCTTGCCGATCATCGCCCGCGTGAGTGCAACAACGTTATCCCCGCTCCATACCATCGCAAATACGGGTCCTGATGTTATAAATGCGAGGAGCGGTTCATAAAACGATTTGCCTTCGTGCTCTGCATAATGTTTTTCAGCGAGCTCGCGCGACACTACCATGAACTTGGCAGCGGTCAACTGCAGTCCCTTTCTCTCAAAACGTCCAACGATTTCGCCGATGAGGCCACGTTGTACGCCGTCCGGTTTAATCATGAGAAATGTTTGTTCCATCTGCTATCATTCCTTCCTGCTTCTGTAGGTTAGTAATTGCGCTTCCCGACAAAGTGGGCAATGTCGATTAAATTCTTTTTCGCCGTAATGTTCGGTAATCCTTCTAGCGCATGTAACGCTTTTGCAATATAGCGGTTGGCTAGCGCATCCGCCAGATCTCCGCCCTTGCTTCCGCGAATCAATTCGATAGCGCGTTTGGTATCTCCTCTGCCCTCCCGCGTACGGATCGATTCAATTTCCGCGAGAAGAGGTGCTTGTACCCGAGAATCTCGTAGAGCAAGAATAACCGGCAATGTAATATTCCCTTGTCTCATATCGGAGCCAGGAGGCTTGCCAATCTGTTTCTCCGTGCCATACAAATCGAGCAAATCATCACGAATCTGGAACGCCATACCTACATTGTAACCGAATCGATAAAGGGCATTGGATACGCTGCGTTCTGCTCCAGAAGCAATTGCCCCGAGCTGGCAACTGATTGCGATCAGCAGTGCAGTCTTACGTCTAATCCTCAGCAAGTAGTTACGAATGGATTGATCCGTATTAAAGAAGTCTCGAATTTGCTCCATCTCTCCGATACACATCTCAACTAACGCTTTGGACAGCACCTGATGGATGACGGGGTTCGGGAGTCTCGTTGCAATGGCTAGAGCCTTACCGTGTATGTAGTCGCCTGTGTACATCGCGATCCGATTGTCCCACTTGGCTTTGACCGTGAGCTGGCCTCTTCTTGTCTCCGCATCATCTATGACATCGTCATGAACCAGCGAAGCCATATGAATTAACTCAAGCGGGACGGCGATTTGTTTCATGACCTCAAGCTTGTAATCACCGAACTTGCCTGACAACAAGACGAATACTGGGCGAATTCGTTTGCCGCCTGCCTTAAGCAAATGAGTGGAGGTTTCGGTGAGCAGCGCATGTTCATCTGTCACGCTTCGCTCAAGCTCCTGTTCAATCTGATTGAGATCACCTTTCATCTTTGCATACAGTTCTAATAGTTTCATTCATTCACCTTTAGAGGAATTTGTTCTTCCAGAAATCGGAGACTAACCTCATCCTTCAATAAACCTAATTCAGCAGCGTATTGAAAATAAAGTTCAAGTCCGCGCTGAAGCTTCTCGTCGAAATCGTATCTAAGCGCTTGAAAGTAGACACGCCAGTAGCTCTCTGCTCCTCCAAGCTGCTCAACTGCCTTCTGCACCATCGTCTCTGGGTCATCTACATTTGCTTTCCTGGTTCGAACCATCGCAGCGTATAATTCGTATACGTTCTCTTGTGCTGATTCAACCCACTGACGTCTGGCGGCTACTACGGCGTATGTCATACCAAGACCGGTCCAGTCGTTCCAGAGTTGTCCAAGATCCAGCACTTGCAGACCATGACAGTCTCTGGATGCACGAATTGCTGGGTCTCCGATTAGAAGCGCTGCATCCGCCTTCTCTAACATCGAGTCCAAATCAGGCTCATCCGGAATATATTCCGGCTCGAAGCCGTAACGCATCGCCATTATGATCTTGAGTAAATTAACGGAAGTAGCCGAAGCAGTCGTCACTGCAATACGTTCAGGTCGTTTCTCTTCTATCGGAGTCTTCAGAAACAGGAGAATAGAATGAACGCGGCCAATTGAACCTACCGACAAGTTTGGAAGCAACACATAATCTTTAGCATTCGCACCATACGAGAATGAAGAAATGGCAGACAATTCAAGCTTGCCTTCCTGCAACATCATGTTGAGCCCAGAAGGGACACAAGATACGATTTCGTAGGATAAGTCTCGCGTATATTGTTCCAAGCCGTGAAAGAGCGGCCATGCATTCGCGTAATCAATTCTCCCTACGGATATCCGGCGTCCTCTCGACATGCTGCTCATCTCCCCATCTTCTGTACAAGTTATGATCAATGTCTATGTTGTCAAGTACCTTGCCCACGAGAAAATCGATCATCTCATCCATCGATTGTGGTTTGTAATAAAAAGCTGGCATGGCCGGCACGATTCTGACGCCCAACCTGGCAAGTGTCAGCATATTTTCCAGATGAATGGCATGAAGCGGCGTTTCGCGCGGGACCAGTAGGAGCTTGCGCCCTTCCTTCAGCATGACATCGGCAGCTCTCGTCATAAGGTCATCCGATACGCCATGCGCAATCGAAGACAATGTACCCATCGAGCACGGCATAATCAGCATCCCTTCAACACGGTAAGAACCGCTCGCGATTGCTGCGCCGATATCTGCGTTAGGATAAAACACGAGTCGCCCTTCTTGGATCGGCTCTCCGAATTGACGCTCAAGCGCCGCTGAACGTTTGCTGGATTCCCAGCCGAGCTCTTCTTTCAACACGCGCCAGCCAGCCTCTGTTATGACCAGATGAACATCATGCCCGGTAGAGAGCAGCGATTCAATTAACCTGATTCCGTAGATAGCGCCGCTCGCTCCCGTTATTCCAACAATCCATCTGCTCCGTTTGTGTTGCTTCCCAGCTGAGATGTTATCCTTGCCGATCATCCGAACACCACCAAATCTACAAACGCAAAAGCAAATAACACAACGCTTAGCGTACCGTTCATCCCAAAGAACGCTGTCTGTACACGAGAAAGATCATGCGGGCGCACCATATAATGCTGGTAAAATAACAGCGTAACGGACAGAATCGCACCAAATAAATATAGCCAGCTAAGCTGCGTAATGACAAAAAGCAACACAAAACCAATCGCAGTTACGACGTGCAGGCCCCGCGCGATCCACAATGCTCCTGAAATTCCGAACCGTGCCGGAATCGAATGGAGACCTGCATTGCGGTCGTATTCGTAATCCTGCGTTGCATAAATGATATCGAAACCAGCGATCCAGAGTGCCACCGTCACATACAACAGCCATGCTCCGACTGAGAACTCTCCCGTAACGGCAACCCATCCGCCTAACGGTGATAAACCGATTGTCAAACCTAATACGATATGACACAACCATGTGAACCGTTTCGTGTAAGAATATAAGACTAAGAAAAAGACGGCGATCGGCATCAATTTCATTGTAATTGGCGCTAAGTTATAAGACGCGATAAACAACAAGGCGAACGAAACGACAATAAAGAGCACAACCTCGGCCGATTTGAGCAGTCCGGCCGGGATGGCGCGAGTGCTCGTGCGCGGATTGGCTCTGTCAATCGCGCTGTCAATAAGCCTATTCAAGCTCATAGCAGCGCTTCTTGCTCCGAACATGGCGAGCGTTACCCAGCCAATCTCGCTCCAGGATGGCAGCTGGCCTTCCATCGCGACGGAACCCAAAATAGCTCCCAGAAAGGCAAAAGGCAGAGCAAATACCGTGTGTTCGAATTTAATCATTTCCAAAATAATACGAAGCTTACGAATCATGACTTCGAGTCCATTCCCTTCGTCCCAATATGCAGGGCGGCGATGCCTCCGAAGAACAGATCGACGTCCGTATCCTTTAATCCCGCTTGTTCGTAAAGCTTCGCAAGTTCCTTTGAATCCGGAAATTGTTTGAGTGATTCTGGCAACCACTGATATTCCTTCCGTTTACCAGCGAATAGCTTCCCGAACATCGGCATTATTTTCTCGAAATATAGATAATAAATCCCTTTAAACGGCTGCCATGTCGGCTTCGAAAGCTCTAGACAGACGACTTTTCCGCCTGGCTTGACGACACGCTCCATCTCTTTTAATACCTGCAAATAATCGGGTACATTTCGTAATCCGAATCCAATCGTCGCAAAGTCAAACGAATTATCGGGGTAAGGCAGGCTCATTGCATTGCCCTGTACGAGCTTAATCTTATCTTGAAGCTGATTTTTCCTTATTTTCACGGCTCCAACGTCTAACATGTTCTGACTAAAATCGAGACCGACGATACCCGCTTGTCCACTCGCATTCGCCAAATCAATCGTCCAATCACATGTGCCGCAGCAAATATCAATCGCAGTTTGACCATTCTTTACGTTCATCTTCTTCATCGTAAACTTTCGCCAAGCCTTATGGCGGCGGAAGCTGATTACATCGTTCATGAAATCATATTTCGGAGCGATCGTCTCGAATAAGGAGTGAACGTGGCTTTTGGAAGAATTCGTTTCCACTTCGTTCACCTCGTCTCATTAAGTGCAGGCATATTGCCTTCTAGTTTGTGTGGTAACTGATCTGCCAGTTCAGTAAGCTCCCGAATCAACTTGTCCGACTCAAGCATAAGAACAGTAGATTTAAAACCTTGTAACGCCTGCTTCAGCTTATTACCGAGCTGTTTACGAATTTCGTATTTGCTCATTAGTATTTCGATGAGCTCATTGTCCAAGTCGCCATCCATCATCGAATGGCGTTCTTGTTCGTTACCAGCTTGGAGGACATACCAGTATGCCCAGCTACGCTCAAACCTGCCTGTGTCATCACAACGCTTCAGCTCGTCTAAGGCCACCTCGCAACGCGCAATACCGGCTAACAAGTCCGGCCACAATCTGGACAAGGAGCCCTGCAGCCTATCGCCGAAATGACTGAACAGTTCGCTTTTCAATTGAATTGCGTACCCCCAGTAATCATCGGCGGTCAACTTCATTCCGCGCATACGCGTATATAAGTTGACTTTCATACGGTTGACCTCGCAAACTGCTTCGCTTAACCTCGTAATCATTTCGGTCTGTCCCGCTAACGCAAGTAACTGATAGAATCGGGAACTGAAATAATCGCCTGCAAGCACTTTGAGCTGACGAGATCTCATCTCTTTTTCTGTGCGCCTTCTTGTATCCGTATCAATCAGGTCATGTGTATCCATGCCCACCTGAACAAGTGATACGACTGCCGTATACAATTCGCTATGCGTCTGATTGGTTTCGCCATCGTTCAGAACGGCATAAAGAAGCCGCAGCCTGGGCTCGGCGAGCGGCGGTAGCTCTGTATGCGCTTGTATCATATCGTGGTTCGTGTAAGTAGAAACAATTGCAGGAATGCGGTATTTCGCCATGGTCGAAGCCTCCGGACAAGTGTAGCAGAATTGCCGCTCAATAATCTCACGCTATTATAGCACAACTTTAAGTAAAGATCACATGATGCCCGATCAGTGTTCATCAATTTGCAACATCCGTATCTCCAGCTTCAGAAGTTCGTGTTGGCAAGGCTTTGGCAGAAAAACCTGCCACTGGTCCGAACCGTGATTCCCATGCCCGTGTAAAACTCATGCGAAGTCTCTGCCGCCACACCTCATCATGGACAGGATCAGCATTTGCGAGCTTAATAAGTTCTTCCGAGAGCCATTCGTCGGAACGCCTTACATCAATGGCAGCAAGCAGCGTTCGTTTCCCGTTATTTTTCTCTGATAGGCGCACAAGCAGCCTAGACACATTGTCCAGCTCCCTGAAAGAAAGCTCCATTAATTGCTCGATATCAGAAAATATAGCCTGAGGTCGGCTCTTGCCTGGAGACAAGGTCAGCTCCAGCGACAATACGGTTCCATTCCATTCTGCATGACCTAGTTTCTCACGCAGCTCTAAGCGTGACAGGACATCCACAATGTTGACATTCGTTAAACGGCTAACGTCAGCAGGACGCATCACTTCGACCTCCTGCCCATCGCGCGATTTGTTGTAGGATAACCCCGGCAGCCAGGTCATAGCCACCGTAATCGCTAACGTGGCCATGCCAGCAACCAGCCACGGATATTTGTTGCGCATTCAGCATCCACCTTCCGTTCAATACGATTATATCTTCCAGTTTGTTCATAACGGGAAGACACCATACCGTCCAAGCTCTCTACTTCATTGTACGAGTGGATGTATCGTATTATTCGGCGGTTTGATGAGACAAAAAAAAGGCTCGCGTCGCTATTGCGCTACGCGGCCCTTCCAGTAAACGGCGTACATGGCAATATGCATTGCCATAACCGTCTAAGCATCCGTTTCAATCGTGCCGTATTTGGTCATTACGGTAGCTTTTCCCCTGATCTTGATCGCTGAGGTATGATCGGTGAATTGACAGATCAGCACTTCATTCCGATCCAGCTTCTCCGTGTGGTGGAATTTCGTATCCTGGCCACGTGTCAGACCGATCACTTGCACACCTTGATCCTTCGCCTTCACGACGATGTATTCCCCTACCGTCGGTTGCTCCATGATGATCTCCTCCGCCTATGTCATGACTTCTCGAGCACAGCTAGGCTACACTTCTCGAGGACTCCCATGCACAATCCTCTAAACGAAATAGAAAAACGCTCAAACGTTCGTTCGAGCGTTCTGCACTGCATATGCATTAATTGGATACAAGGTCTTTGAGCGATTTGCCTGGTTTGAATGCCGGCATCTTGCTGGCGGCGATATCGATCTCTTCACCTGTTTGCGGGTTACGTCCTTTACGGGCTTGGCGTTCGCGAACCTCGAAGTTACCGAAGCCGACGAGTTGAACCTTGTCTCCGCTTTGAAGGGCATCGGAAATGGCTTCGAATACGGCGTCAACCGCTTTCGTCGCATCTTTTTTCGACAAGTCGGACAGTTCAGCTACTTTAGCGATCAAATCTGTTTTATTCATCTCTTCACCTCCTTAGGTATGTAAAAAACATCTTATCCCTCTTATTCACCGAAAACTTCAAATATATACCTTTTGACCGAACAAACCTATAGTAATACAGAGGAAACACAATTTCAAGTAGGAATGCCGATTTGACAGCTATTCGCAGCGAATTCTCATCTTCCTCATGTACTTTCGGCTTAATATATTCGTAATCGACACAAAGAAGAGCTCTCTCGCAAGCCATTTGACTTGAAAGAGAGCTCTTCCCGATCCTTCGATTGTTTACAGAATGATAGCAATCAAGCCGCCAGAACCTTCGTTAATAATGCGCCCCAGCGTTTCTTGCAGCTTATAGCGTGCATTGTCCGGCATAAGGGCGATCTTGCCCTGGATGCCTTCCCTAACAATGGAGTGCAGCGAACGGCCGAATATATCGGACTCCCAAATTTTGATGGGATCGTTCTCGAAGTCCTGCATCAAATAACGGACAAGCTCTTCGCTTTGCTTCTCAGTGCCGATGATCGGAGCAAACTCAGACTCGACATCTACTCGGATCATATGAATCGAAGGTGCCGTCGCTTTCAGCCTTACGCCGAATCTAGAGCCTTGACGTATAAGCTCCGGCTCGTCGAGCGCCATCTCTGCAAGCGAGGGAGCCGCGATACCGTAACCCGTCGTTTTGACCATCTCGAGCGCTTCTGCAAAGCGATCATACTCTCGTTTGGCGTGAGAGAAGTCTTGCATGAGCTGGAGCAGATGATCCTTCCCGCGAATCTCTACGCCAACTACTTCCATCAGAATGCTGTCGTATAGCTCATCGGGCGCGTACAGATCGATCTCGGCTACACCTTGCCCCATGTTCATGCCGCTTAAACCCGCGCGAGCGATAAAATCATAATCCATAAACTGTGCTACGACGCGCTCCACATCCCGCAGTCGACGAATATCCTTCACTGTATCGCGAACGGAATTTTCGTAGTTGCTGCGGAGCCAGTGATTGTCGTTAAGTACCATGACCCAGCTTGGAAGATTGACGTTTACTTCATGCACAGGGAACTCATAAAGTACCTCGCGCAGAACGGCCATACCCTCTTCTTCGCCCATCGTCGCGACGCTTAGCGCCATGACAGGTATGTCATATTTGGCTTGCAGCTCGCTGCGAAGCTGCTGTGTCTCTTCCGACTTCGGACGAGTCGAGTTGATGATCAGAACGAATGGTTTTCCAACTTCCTTGAGCTCCGCAATGACCCGTTCTTCAGCAACTACGTAGGAGTTTCTAGGGATTTCCGCTATAGAACCATCCGTCGTAACGACTACCCCCAGCGTGGAATGCTCCTGAATGACTTTGCGTGTCCCGATTTCTGCCGCTTCCTGGAACGGAATCGGTTCTTCGAACCATGGCGTTGTAATCATTCGCGGGCCATTTTCGTCCTCGTAGCCTTTTGCGCCTTCTACGGCGTATCCGACACAATCAACGAGTCTGACATTTACGTCAAGCCCCTCTGCCACCTTGAGCTGTACTGCCTGATTCGGTACGAACTTCGGCTCCGTAGTCATAATCGTTTTGCCTGCGGCGCTTTGTGGAAGTTCGTCCACGGCTCTAATTCGGTCTGATTCATTCACGATGTTAGGGAGCACAACCGTCTCCATGAATCTCTTGATGAAGGTTGATTTTCCTGTCCGGACTGCTCCTACTACACCGAGGTAAATATCCCCGCCGGTACGTTCGGCTATGTCCTTGAAAATGTCTACTTTCTCCACTGAATATCCCCTCCCAATTGAATTTCCGGTTCGCCGCCATCCACCGGACAAAAGGGCAGGCCAGCGACGCAACTCGTACATGCTTTCGGACTATTAACATCTTATGTTGGGACTGTCCAATTATGCCGTTTCTTTCTACGAAATCTTTTTTCCCTCCGACCAAATCATGTGATCTTCCCTTCCAAGATTGAAATATATGAACTGCATAAGAAAACTATGACGGGAGTAAGCGGCAACAATCAAAAAAAATCCCTTACCGGCTTGTGCCGCAAGGGATTTAATCGAACAATTGCTAAACGGATTCATCATTGATGACTTACGAACTTAAGGTTGAACAGCAACTGGTTCTCCATCAACCAGGTTGTAGGCAGGTGATTTGACCGGAACGTACTCCGATTCATCCACGAGCAGAGTTCTCAAATCTATGTTTTCTTCATAGCTTTTATCTTTGTTTCGCTCAAGTAGCTGCATCAGATCTACGCCATAATCCGTAAATACGGTACCATCCTCATCCAGAATCGCACGCTGCGGGATGCCGGAGAATACGCTTACGATGGTAGGTTCTTTCTTTTTCATCGCCTCGTAATCGATTTCGTAAAACCCTGGATAAACCGCCGACGATTTAGGAACCGCAGCATTCTGCTCCATATATGTATCCACCCAGTTCTGGATATCATTGATTTTCTGAGCTGTCACGATGTCCATTAATTTGACGATCGGATCGGTGTCTTCGTTGAGGATCAAGAAGTAGTAATGACCACCGCCTTCAAAGGAGGCTCCCGGCGTGGCGCTTATATACCCTCTCGAAATCAGCTTGTCGAAATCGATCATATATTTTTCATAGACCGGGACCGATTGTGTGCTGTTTTTGATCGGTAATAACTGAAGCTCATCATAATATTGATCGACAGCCCCTTGAACATTACGAATTGCTTCCTTTGGAGCCATACTTTGTTGCATTCGATCTTTAGGATACATGCATCCGCTTAAAGGTAATGCGACGAGCGCGAGGGATAGCGCCACCCAAGCCATACGCAGCCCCAATGCTCGGCGCGCTCTCCGCACGAAATAGAATATACTTGCCATTAAAACGTTCTCCTCCTTGCTACCACAGTTCGTCTTCCTGTTGCTGTCTAGCCAGCTGTCTTGCAATTGCCGCTTTAAGCGGATCCGGCGGAAGCTCCACCTCAACACGACCTGTGACTCTCGTTTGACAGGAGAGACGAATTCCTTTCTCGTCAAGACCAGCCAGTTTGCGTCGCTCCGCATCGCCAATCGGTTGGAGCTCACTGCCGGGACGGACCGTCACCTTGCACATAAAACATGCTGCTTTGCCTCCGCAGCGTGTTGCGATGGTGACGCCAGCGCGCCTAGAAGCGTCCAGAACGCTCGTTCCGCGTCTTACACGTACGGATTTTCCGCTAGGCCAGAAGACGACTTCAGCATCCATTGTTTGTCACCAGCTTCCGATTGACTTAACCAACGACGAACCTCTCGCATCGCTAGCGGCTGTAATTTATTTCTGCGTTCGATAACTTGAAGTGCCTTCTCATGTACGGATGAGTTAGCGGCAAAGGCTTGAACGATCGGTTCGACCCGATCCGGACGTTCCCGCAGGGCATTGAACCACAGCTCATGAGCAAGCGGTACGACCGTTGCTATGCCTGCGCCCTGTACCTGGACCGGTCTTCCTAGCGGCAGCAACACCTCTCGCACCTCTGTGCGGTAAACGCAGCCGTGGGCCGATACCTCGAATCCTCCAACCAGCTCTAACCGTATTCCCTCCACCTCATAATGGCTAAGGTAAGAGCGGTAAATATCCGTCTCGCTGTACTCGGGTCCATCAACCGTATAATGTCGCAAAGCTTCATGCACCTGAAGCATATTTTCCTGGTCGCAATAAAGGTCCAGATCACGAGGCATCGCGGATAACGTTACGCCTCGAAGCATAAGCCCCGCGCTTCCCCCAATTACCCAATTCCCGCTTCCCGCATGTTTAATTACGGTAGCCAGCGCTTTGTTGATACTAGCCAAATCAGTCACTGCCGGCACATCCCTTAAAGTGGAAATTCAAAAGTATCGCTTCCCATTACTAAGTGTTTTCAAGATGTTGTTCGACATCGAATAGTGAATTCAGCCGATCCTTCCGGTGCTCACGTAGCGCTGCTACGATCCGCTCCTCATTCTCTAGCTTCATCCACTCTTCTCGGTACTGAAAACCGATTCTTTTGAACCTTTATTGTTGTGGAAATTCAAAAGTATCGCTTCCCATTACGAAGTGTTTTCAAGATGTTGTTCGACATCGAATAGTGAATTCAGCCGATCCTTCCGGTGCTCACGTAGCGCTGCTACGCTCCGCTCCTCATTCTCTAGCTTCATCCACTCTTCTCGGTACTGAAAACCGATTCTTTTGAACCTTTATTGTTATGGAAATTCAAAAGTATCGCTTCCCATTACGAAGTTAATTCATGTAGTCATTTCGACATCGAATAGTGAATTCAGCCGATCCTTCCGGTGCTTAGAAATATGTTTTATTTATGGCAGCTATCCGACCTGCCCCGGCTTTCACAATCGCCTGGCAGCCTAGACGATATCCCTCGTCAAACTCCTCCGGCTCCAACCGATCCCACTCCTCATCGGTTACTTCCTCTAGGAACTCCGCTCCTTCGGTTACGAGACAGCGGCATCTTGCGCATGTGCCCCTCGTACAGGAGAAGCTAAAGTCTATCCCGTGTTTGATGGCGTGGTCCAGAATGGACAACCCGGACTCCGCTTCCACTTCCATTGTGATCGTTCGTCCTTTTAGTTCGATCATGATGTACGACTACCTCTCTTCCACGATCCTACATTGATATGTATGCCCAACTAGATGATGGAGAAAAACCCGTAAATAAATCCAAATACCAATAAAATAAAAGCGACAATGGACAAAACGAGCTTAACCACACCTTTTGTCTTCACTCGAGCAAAAGTAATCAGGAAAGCCGCAAACGCCATCAGCCCAATGCCGATAAACGACACCCACATTTTCGTCATTGCATCCATAATAAGTCCAATCTCCTAATCATTATCGTTATCAATTATACACATTATAGCATTCGGATAGCGCAAACGCACATAGACGCCTGTCAGATATGTGACAAAAAAAGGAGCAAAAGCCTAGACGCACCTTCCGTTTGTCGAAAGGCCGGCTTGCGCCGGGTGCATCCATACCTTTTGCCCTTTTGCCCACCTTCATTCCAATTGCAGCAGGTTTGCTGCAAGTTATTACTTTTTGAGCATCATTTTGACTAGCGATTCCATGCTTGACGGATTCATTCCGCTCGCTTTGACAGCCTTTACGATATCATTCACGGTTGATTCCGGCACTTTGATTTTGGCCATATCAGCAACCTGTTTGACCAGCTTGCGCAGCTCAGCTTCGTTCTGCATTGTGCTGGCATCAACACCGCTTGCTAATTTCTTGACCGCACTTTCCGAGATGTTTTTGCCCGCTTTTTTGTTAATAGCGCCGAGCACATCCTTGGGAATACCTTTAGACAATTGTTTCACCCTCCTCATGTGTTGCGCTCTAAACCATCATATGAGCAGGAGAAACCATTGGTGTAGGCAGTTGCGGACGCAGATCTACGCTAAAGGCTCAATCTCGTGAGTTTTGAGTCTCCCCATCAGCTCACCAACTGCATCCTTTGGCGTTCTGCCTTGGAAGAGAACCGCATACAACTGTGTCGTAATGGGCATTTCTACTTGGAATTGCTTCGACAGCTCGTAAGCCGCTCTTGTTGTGCGGACACCTTCGACTACCATGCCCATTCGCTCAAGGACTGTCTCCAGCGGTGTCCCATCGGCAAGCATGGAGCCTGCGCGCCAGTTCCGACTATGTTTACTCGTACATGTCACAACGAGATCTCCCACGCCGGCTAGACCGGCGAACGTAAGCGGGCTTGCTCCCATGGCTGCACCGAGTCTGCCAATTTCGGCCAACCCGCGAGTCAAAAGAGCCGCCTTGGCATTGTCGCCGAACTGCAATCCGTCGGACAAACCTGCACCAAGCGCGATAATATTTTTGATCGCTCCGGCAACCTCTACCCCTACAACATCAGGGTTCGTGTAGACGCGGAATGATTGATTGATGAATGCATCCTGTGCCTTTTCTGCAATATCTGACTCTTCGGAAGCGACAACAACGGTTGTTGGTTGTTTGCGAATGACTTCCTCCGCGTGGCTGGGGCCGGATAATACGACAATCGAAGATTGTGGCCTGCCGAGCTCCTCACTTAATACGGTGGACATTCGTTTAAGCGTATCGCTTTCGAATCCTTTTGTAGCATGGACAACAAAGGTTTGCTCTTCAAGGTATTGTGCTGCTTGTCGAGCTACTTGACGCATTGCGCTCGATGGCGCGACGAATACCGCGAGCTCGGCATCTTGGAGAGCAGCTGCCATATCCGTTGTCGCCGTCAGCCCATCCGGAAGATCACAGCCGGGCAAGTACTTGCCATTCTGTTTTTTCGTGCTGATCTCATTAGCCTGTTCTTCATTTCGAGTCCATAAAGACACTTGATAGCCGTTTGAAGCAAGCACCGATGCTAACGCGGTCCCCCAGCTGCCAGCAACCAATACGGCCGCTTTGCGGTTAACGGAATACCCTTCTTTCGTAGTCATCGACATCAAGCTCCTTTCCTAGCTCCCAACTTATTCTCTGTGCCTTGGGCCAGCTTAACGATATTTGACCGATGGCGAAGGAATGCAAATGCGCAAATGGTAAGCGCCCCAGCCAGCAGCGGCCAAGAGAAGTCCAGCCAAATAATAAACAGCGGTGTCAGTGCCGCGAAAATCAGTGAGCCAAGCGATACATATCGTGTAATCGCAATAACGGCAATTGCAGCAATTCCCGCATACAGCGCTGGGAAAAACGCAAGCGTCGCAATCACCCCAACCGTTGTCGCAATTCCCTTGCCGCCTTTGAAGCGGAACCAAATCGGCCAGTTATGACCAATAATTGCTGCGAGCCCGCATAATACAGGCGTCCAAGCTTGGTCGCTAAGTGCATATCCAAGCGCAATGGCGCCAATGCCCTTTGCAATGTCTAATACGAATACAAGAATACCGGGACCCTTGCCCAGCACGCGGAGCGTGTTGGTTGCTCCGGCATTACCGCTACCATGCTGCCTAATGTCGATCCCTTTCACCCATTTGGCAATGACAATGCTAAATGATACCGAACCTAACAAATAACTAAGCACAACCGCAATAATATCTAACACCGGTCCCATTCTCCCCTAGTCCTCGTCGGATTTGCGGCGCGTAAAGATGCGCACCGGCGTCCCCTCGAAATCAAATGCCGCGCGTATCTTGTTCTCCAAGTACCGTTCGTACGAGAAGTGCATCAGCTCTGGATCGTTAACGAAACATACGATCGTCGGAGGTTTGGTCGATACTTGCGTCACATAGTTGATGCGCAAACGTTTGCCTTTGTCCGAAGGCGGCGGATTAATAGCAACAGCATCCGAGATAACATCGTTGAGCAAATGTGTCTGAATACGAAGCGCGTGCTGCTCGGAAACATGATTGACGACTGGCAGCAGCTTATGTAAACGCTGTTTCGTCAAGGCAGATAGGAATACAACAGGCGCATATGTCATGAACAAGAAGTGATCACGGATACTCGTTGTGAAATGCTGCATCGTCTTCTCATCCTTCGCCACTACGTCCCATTTATTCACGACAAAAATGGATGCTTTGCCTGCTTCGTGCGCGTAGCCAGCGATATGCTTGTCCTGCTCGATAATACCTTCTTCGCCGTTGATCAATACTAATACAACATCCGCGCGTTCGATCGCCTTCATGGCACGCATGACACTGTATTTCTCTGTTGATTCGTAAACCTTGCCGCGTTTGCGCATACCGGCTGTATCAATCAGTACATAACGTTGACCGTCATGTTCGAAAGGAGTGTCGATTGCATCGCGTGTTGTTCCAGCTACGTTACTGACAATAACACGATCTTCTCCTAATAGCGCATTCACAAGAGATGACTTACCTACGTTAGGTCGTCCGATCAGCGCCACTCGAATGATGTCCTCGTCATATCCGTCGTCTTCGATCTCTGGCAATAGATCTGTCGCAGCGTCCAGGAGGTCGCCTATACCAATGCCATGAGAGCCGGAGATAGCAATAGGTTGACCGAATCCAAGTCCATAAAATTCGTAAACCTCGTCCATCCGATGTTCGTTATCCACTTTGTTAACCGCTACAACGACCGGTTTCCGTGAACGGAACAACATTTGTGCAACCTCTTCATCCGAATGGGTAAGACCAGACTTAGCATCCACCATCAGAATAATGACATCCGCTTCTTCGATCGCAAGCTCGGCTTGCATGCGGACGGATTTCATTATTTCATCTTCACCATCTATCTCGATGCCGCCGGTATCCACGATGCTGAACGGCTTGCCGTTCCATTCGCCTGTGCCGTAAAGACGATCGCGAGTAACACCAGGTTTATCCTCTACAATTGCTAGTCGATCGCCGATGACCCGATTAAAAATTGTGGATTTGCCCACATTAGGTCGTCCGACGATGGCAATAACGGGTCTTGCCATAATTGGTTTTTCACTCCTTAAAAGTTTGAGAAGCTATTTGCAATACTAGCTTCACCATATCGAATACCATTCTCACGTTACCCATCATAGCAAAAAAGAACGCGCTTGGCTAACATTTCATATTAACGGTGATTCACAAGAATGATGGAGCCGTTCTTGAGGTCGTGTGCGCTGGCATCCAGTATTTTCTCCAATAAAAAGGCTGTTTCCTGCAATGCTTGCTCATTCTTCGCGATAAAAATAGGTGCACCGCCACCAACAGACTCGTTTGACAATGCAACTACTGCCACAATTTCA
Organism: Paenibacillus sp. strain BS8-2; assembly: GCF_054483835.1. Classification (NCBI taxonomy): domain Bacteria; kingdom Bacillati; phylum Bacillota; class Bacilli; order Caryophanales; family Paenibacillaceae; genus Paenibacillus; species Paenibacillus sp. strain BS8-2. The sequence goes on along the minus strand of NZ_CM137010.1, from coordinate 4,301,719 downwards.
GCCAATAGACTCACCTTCCTTTTTGTTCACAGGCGCTTCTGTCGGCATCCGAACAGCAGATTCCATGATCGGTACACGTTTGATGATTTCAATTCCTTTATCGAGCTCCTTATCCTGCGGCAATACGAATATAGCCAACCTGCCGTCATTCATATCAAGCTTGGCCATAGGGATCAACGCCGGTTCGCCGTCATCACGATATACGCCAAGAATTGTAGCCAGATCATACAGGATAGCCTGACGCTGCCCCAGATTAGTTAGAGTCACTTTGGCATTAGGGTTGCGTGGCGTCAGTATGAATCCTATCCCGCGATCCGCTATTATCGATTGGTTCTCCTTTAATCCTACATTCATAATATAAATGTCCTCGACAAATAGGTCTGGACCATCGATTCGAACCACGGCGAATCTAACCTCAGCAATATGATTAATCGAACGTCCTGACTTTAGTTTCATAACTACCAATAGAGATAGGACTCCAGCTCCTATCCCAAACCAAACATTAAGCAGGATTGCAAACAAACTTGTTACGAGAGACGACATAATAACCAAATAATTGCGTCCTTCGAACACCATGGCTATTCCTTCTATATAAGTAGATCCACGACTAACGAGCTCCATGCTGTCGATCTTCGTCAATGTCTCTCGTTCCATCTTTCGTACATCTCGAAATTGCTGCGCGGCAAGCGTAAGGAACGTAATGGCCGTATAGTCTTTGTTAAACAATGCAGGGACGGCTACTGCTCCAAGGGCGGCGGCAATTACGCCTAAGGAGATATGGATGATACTACCATGCGGATGAGTAGGATATTGCCGATAGTCTGTCTTAAGCATAAGCAGCCTGGCGATAATGCCAAAGGCTATACCAAGCAGCACACCGCTCAGATGTCGATTTTGTTCCAAATAATGTAGCATTTATTCTCTCCCATCTCGCAATGTAATCCAGGTACGACCCGCCATCGCTAATACTCGACGCACCAAGTGGATCGAAATTGCACCACAGCAAGCCACGGCAATTGCGATACACAACGAATCCCACCAACTAGCCGATCCGATCTGCAAGGGAGAGATTCGTTTGTCCAGCCATGCGCTTATAACATCGCCTAGTACTGCACTCCATAATAAAGAAGCTGCTTGATACCGAATATTAGTCGTGAACATACAACTTAACAATCCACACAGCAATGGGGCATTCCAACTTGGCTCAATCCAATATAAGACTGGGTCTTGCGCAAACAAACTTCGGATACTCCCCCAAATAATCGCCAACATGAGGACGCAAATAAACAGATAACCTCGTTCTCCGCTGTTGCTATTGTCAACCCAAGCGATTAAACTTGCCACCAGCCACAGTGCTGTTCCGCTATGAATGGCTGCAGCTGGAAGATCTGCAGGCAATAACCACCAATAATCGACAAACAGCGTAATTGTCGTCGCAATGAATAACAGAAACATAGTTGGTGCCTTCACTCTAGGTGCCAAATATGGTTTCCATCCTGTCGCGAATAAAATGATGATGATAAGTACCATCCATACAGTAATATATCCTGGATTCAATTGACTCACCTCGCGTATCTCCTATTATGCACCAATACAAAAAGGCTATTCCTGCGTCGAAACGCGGGAATAGCCTTAGGAGTATCGCATACGCCAACCGAGACCGGCAAGAGGCGCTGAATGAAATTACTTCAGTTTGCTAAGTTTGTCGCCGAAACGCTCTGCCAGCGAGTAGCTCATGCTGGAGCTGTTCAAGCTAACGTTAGGGTTGTTGATTTCTTCAATCTTAGGAGCACGCGGAGTACGAGGTCCACGGTCACGATCGCGTTCTTGTCTAGGAGCTGCTTCTGGTTGCTCAGGAGCTTCTTCTGTTTCTTTGATGCTGAGGGAAACACGTTTCTCAGCAGCGTTGAAATCAAGAACTTTTGCTTGCACTTCTTGACCTTCGCTCAGAACCTCGGAAGGTGTCGCAACATGGCGATGTGCGATCTGGGAAATATGAACCAGACCTTCTACACCAGGAGCGATCTCAACAAATGCACCGAACGTCACGATACGACGAACTGTACCTGTAACGATGTCGCCAACGTTGAATTGGCTTGCAGCGGAATCCCAAGGACCTGGTTGAGCAGCTTTGATGCTCAGGCTGATTTTGCCAGCAGCTGGATCAACTTTAAGTACCTTTACACGTACCGCTTGACCTTCGGACACAACATCCTTAGGATGAGCGACATGCTGCCAGGACAACTCGGAAACGTGAACCAGACCGTCGATACCGCCGATGTCCACGAATGCGCCGAATGGAGTCAGACGTTGAACAGTACCGTCCAGCTCTTGTCCAGCTGTGATGTTATTCATGATTTGTTGTTTGTTTTGCTCGAATTCAGCGTCAAGTACTTCTTTAGCGGACAGGATTACTTTTTTGTTCTCCAAGTCCAGCTCTTTTACTTTAACGCGAAGCGTGCGGCCTTTGTAGTCGCTGAAATCTTCTACGAAGTGACGCTCTACCATGGATGCAGGAATAAATCCGCGAACGCCAACGTCCGCTACAAGTCCGCCTTTAACCACGTCAGCTACAGTTACTTCGAAGATTTCGCCGCTCTCGAAACGAGCTTGAATCTCTTCCCAGCCTTTAGCCGAATCAACAAGCTTCTTCGAAAGAACAAGGCTCTCCTTGTTATCGTCGATGCTAACAACTTTAAGTTCAACTTCTTGGCCAACTTGAACCGCATCGTTAGCGTTGTCAAGTTGTACGGAAGAAAGTTCGCGAAGCGGAATAACACCGTCATATTTATATCCAAGGCTTACGTAAGCTTGGTTATCTTCGATCTTGACGATTGTACCCTTAACGGAGTCGCCTTTCTTCAAGGAAACGAAATTATCCATTGCGTCTTGGCTCACTTCCTCCGCAACGGTTTCTTGCACATTGATTTCTTCTGACATTTGAAATTACCTCCTCAGTTCTAAAGCACAACTTTATTTAAATCCGCGTGCCGAAAAGGTCGGATTGCGGCATTTAAAACGATTATCGATGATTGTCTGCCAGCAGTTCGTTGATCCGGACCATTACGGCATCGGTAACTTGCTCCAGCATATCAGGTGATGATTCTTGGATAATGGCATGAAGATCGATTGGAGCCCCATAACAGACTAGCGTCTTACGGAAAATTCGGTATTTACCCACGATTGCTACAGGAATAATGGTTGCTCCGCTGCGCACAGCAATCATTGCTGCGCCCTTCTTCGCGGCGCCCGGTGTCTTGCGCGAGCCTTCCGGGAAGATGCCGAGCACATTGCCTGCCTTAAGTAAAGTAATAGCCGATTTAATCGCTTCCTTGCTGACCCCGCCTCGTTTGACGGGGAATGCACCAAACGCAGTAATAAGCGGACCTAGTACTGGCACTTTGAAAAGCTCTTCCTTGGCCATAAAATTAACTTTGCGCGGAACTAAAACACCAATCGTTGGTGGATCTAAATTACTAATGTGATTGGATGCTAAGATAACTGGACCTTCCGCCGGGATGTGATGCAATCCCTTTGCTTCCAATCGAAACAGTAGTCGGTAAGTCACCCGAAGTAAGAAGCGGAACAGGACGTATAACATAGTTTACTTCGCCTCCGCCAATTTGGTTCGGCTTAATTGCACAATTGATGCAACTACTTCTTCGATCGTCATTCCGCTGCTGTCCAATTCAAGCGCATCGGTCGCTTTGATCAGCGGCGATATCTCGCGGCTTGCATCCAGCCTGTCCCGTTCGGCGATCTCGAATTCCAATTCCTCCAGCGTCACGCCAGAGTCCTCTCGGAGCTCCTTGAATCTGCGCAGTGCACGTTCCCTTACAGAAGCCGTCAAGAAAATCTTAAGCTCTGCTCGTGGTAACACATGCGTCCCGATATCACGCCCGTCCATAACGACACCCTTATAGGCAGCAAGCTCACGTTGCATACGGCTCAGAACGCTTCTGATTACACCGCTTGCTGCAAAATGAGATACTTGCCTTGTCACTTCAAGAGATCGTATCTTGTCCGTTACATCTTCTCCGTTTACATAAACGGATTGGCCTTGCTTGCCCGGCTCCAGCACAATCTGGATCGAATCCATCAGATCCTTGAGAGACTCGGACTCGTCCGCTGCGATCGACAAACGCTGAGCGCTGTACGTAACCGCCCGGTACATCGCGCCAGTATCAATATAGACATATCCCAATTGTCCGGCGACCAACCTTGCAACGGTGCTCTTGCCCGCCCCTGCCGGTCCGTCTATCGCGATATTGATACGGTCGCTGTCGCCTTCTTGCTGCGCCACTTGCGGTCTACCTCCTTTGAATCAGGACGGCCTCTTCTCTTTAACTCCCCGGATGATGGCGGTATTCAAAGAAAAAGCAGGCATTGCCTGCGAACGTGAAAATTATACCACACTATGCCTCGTTATGCAAAAGAGAAGCGCTAGTTCAGAGGGGTACCTTCCCACCGATCAGCGCTTGTCATAAACTGTCTAACGTCGTCGTTTTGTAGGGCCAATTGCGTTAATGCCATGATCAAAAGCAGTATAGCAACAACTTGCATCAGCCTTCTGCAGAGCTTGTCCGACATCTCAACCAGTTGTTTTTGGGTACCACGGTTCTTCCGACTATTGTACAATATGGAAACACCTCCACGCATCACACATATGGATATGTTCCCTCAACGTTAAAATGTTATTCATCACCAAGCTTTATCGGTTACGGTATTCTAATTGTTTCTCGAAGCAAAAACGGATTATTTTCTGGCGTTCCGAGTCGCTAATGCTCAAAAACTTAATCATGGCTTGCTTGCGACCTGTCTCTAGCAGATTCACTCGGATAACCTCGCCTGTAAAGGTTACATGCTCGACCGTGCCATTCTTATAGGGAACTAGTAACCAGCATTCCAACGTATTCTCACTTTTTATGTTCCACTTGCCGTCGCAAATAAAGGAGATGCCTCCACCGCCCAGATCGTCAGTCTTGCAAACGAATCTTTCGTGACTGCCAATCTTGACTGCGAGCTCCAGCTCTGCCGGCACGCGAAGGAAACTTCTGCGCTGTACCTTCGTCATCTTCTCGGGTACGGGACGGAGCAATTTAACTAGCCGCACGGCTCCATCTTCCTTAAATCCGATGACATGCGAGTCGAAGTAATGTTTTACTCCCTCCGACGACACAAAATAAACCGATAACTCATCACCAAGGAACAGGCGCTTAAGTCTGCCTGTCTTTTCGTTCAAAGGATATTCGATTAATAGAGCATCCTCTGCTTCGTCTGCTATTCTAGAGCGATATTCCTGAGCTGCTTCCGCTTCGTCGGAGGAAGCGATCTGATAATACAACATTCCGTTAATCTTAGGCAGCAAATTAGTCCCCTCCCCCATATAACAGACATTATAGCATGTCGAATGGAGGGGGGCTATATCGAGATTAGCTGCAAATCGGCTTACGAATTCGTTGTTTTTTCGTCTTCTGTCGACATTTGTTCAATCGTTTCCTCTATGCCATTGAGCGCGTTAATATAGATTCGATACGTCGAGCCATTAATTTTACCGCTGAACTCGTAGCACAATACTTCTTCGCCCATTTCATTTACTATTAACGCCAATTGCTCTTTTTTGATTTGCATATTCGGATTAATCGCTTTTCTGGCTTCATCTTTTGACATGATTGGACTTGGAAGCTCTCGTTTGTGGTTTTCGTAAACGAAGTCTCTTGCTTGCAGACCTACAGCTTCACCGTTGTCGAGTGCAACTTTAACGGTAACCTTCTCCGGATAAATAAGAACACCATTCTGCAGACCAATGTAAGTAAAGCTTCCCGAGTTGTCATACATATCGTAATTGACAGCCGTCATGTCTTTGAAACCAAAATCATTGAGAAGCTGATCTGCAGAAGATTTGGCTTGCTGGAATCCAACTTTTTTCTTGCCGATCTCGCGGCTCTTCATAAACCAAATCAATTGTCCGCCTTTTACGGTAAAATCCATTTGTATTTTCGACTTGGAATCCTTTGCGTTTGCAACGGCTGAGAACGAAGCAAATTCTGAATCCTTTGCGTTTTCCGTAACTTCAACCGACGAGCCCTCCACCTTTAAATATTCGGCAGCTTTTTTCTTGATATCGTCTGCTTTCACCATTTCGCCGCCCAGCATTTTGATCGAATGCTGCTCGTACATGCTAGTAACAGAAGGCCCCCAATTCACCTCCGGATATGCGCCTACTTTATCATTCATCGTACGAAGTCCATCTACGATTTGGTTGCTGCCCTCCTGTTGATTGGCTGCAATTGCAACCTCTACATCCATCCAACGAAGATTGCTGGACAATACATCCGTTTGCATTTTACCTAATTCTTTCGAGATTTCATCGGACTTATCGTATAACGTTTTTAACGTTTTGAACTCATCGTCCGTTAACGGACTTTTCGTTAAATCGCGTACTGCTGTTTTATAAGCAAAGTTAGAGATATGTGACAAAAAATCCTCCGCTTCGGTGAATGGCAGATACGACAACGGCAACTGACTTATTTCGTTCTGAGCTTGGCTGGTCAAACGCCATACGTTGACCAAACCTTTACGGTGGTAGCCTTGTGACGTTGAGTTGACCGCCAGCGTATTGCCAAGCTGTTCATGAAGTTTGTCCATATGAAAAGTGAGATCATGGAAGGCGCGTTGATACTGGTTTTCCGCCTTGATAAGAATCGAATTTTTTTCTTGATGCTCTTGATACCCCCAATAGATCGCTCCGATGAGCAGAATCGTCATAAAGGGGAACATAATGGAACTAAGTCTCCGATACATAACAAAAAGCTCCTTTCTGATTCCAAACTTTGTGCATAGTTTGGTTGATCAGTAGGAGCTTTATGCATCAACTGCATTTAATTGTCTATAGAGATAGTTCAGCATTCAGAAGCCAGGATGTTCTTCGATATCGAGATCATCGCTATTGCTGCAGATACATTGTTTGAAGCCCGTATCAATTGAATTCTTTTCTCGCTTACCGCGAAGCACAAATTTCTCCCCGCACACGTTGCACCGAATTGTCACTTTGATTCTTGCCGCTTCCATGCCGTCTTCCTCCTGCCAAATTATATAGTGACAGTATAGACGGTAATGTTAAAGTTTAATCTCTTCCTCACGCGACACTAGGCGAAATGGCGACTTTGCATTAGCAGAGTTCATCTTATGGAGTCCCCACGCCCACAAACCAATCATGAACGGTACGATAATCCATATCCAATTCTGCTCAACTGTTACGAGAATCAAATCATATACTCCGTGTAACAGGAACGGCAATGCAAACGATATGGCAAGAAATAATCGCGTTTTCCTTTTTGCTTCGGCGAACCTTGCTTTGCCCAAATAGTAGCCCATCATCACTCCAAACAGAGCATGCCCGGATACCGGAAGAAGCGCCCTTGCCAGCAATGTGCCGAAGGACGAAGGTGTGTAGATCGCATATAACACATTCTCTAATGTAGCGAAGCCCAACGAGATAGCCGCTGCATACAAGATGCCGTCATACGGCTCATCGAATTCAGTATGATTATAAATAACGTGATATAACACAAACCACTTCAGAAATTCCTCGACTGCAGCCGAATGTATAAACGAAGAGACAAATACACCGTTGCCGAGCCAAATCTCAAGTCCTCGTTGTATAACCATAATCGGTACGACAACCAAAATACCGAGTACGAACATTCGGATAACCATATGAATCGGTTCCGCTTCGTACCTATCCCTCAAGTAGAGATAGGTTAGCAACGATAGTCCAGGCGCCGCTGCCGCGGTCAATATGGAGAACAACAACATCGCTTCCCAACTTTCTTTACACCCACCCGCGGAAACGTACCGCCTCTGCCATTTTGCGGACGCCGGCCATATAAGCGGCAAGCCTCATATCGACTTTGCGCGTCTGGTGGATTTCGTAGACATTATTGAATCCCCTTATCATCATCAGCTGTAATTTACTGTCGATTTCGGATTCATCCCAGTAATAACCTTGATTATTTTGCACCCACTCAAAGTAGGAAACGATAACTCCGCCAGAGCTCGCAAGAACATCCGGTATTAACAGGATACCCCTATCGGAGATGATGCGAGTCGCCTCTAATGTAGTAGGTCCATTAGCTGCTTCTACAATAATAGAAGCTTGTATTCGGCTCGCATTCTGCTCGGTAATTTGATTCTCGATCGCTGCTGGTACTAACACATCGCATTCGAGCTCCAACAACTCTTCGTTCGTAATTGTCTTCGGAAACAGGTTAGTCACATTGCCGAAGGAATCACGCCGGTCGAGCAGATGAGGAATATCGAGTCCTTCTTTATTATACAACGCGCCGGACACATCGGAAATACCAATTACTGTAGCGCCGCTCTCATGCAGAAATTTGGCCAAATAACTCCCCGCGTTGCCGAATCCTTGGATAACAATTCGCGCGCCTTGCAGTGGTATTCCCTTTAATCTAAGCGCTTCATGAATCATGATTACGACACCACGCGCCGTTGCGGTTTCCCTGCCTTTGGATCCTCCGAGCACGATCGGTTTACCCGTAATAAATCCAGGCGAATCAAACTCTCTAATTCTGCTGTATTCGTCCATCATCCATGCCATAATCTGCGAGTTCGTCATGACATCCGGCGCTGGGATATCTTTTGAGGGGCCCACAAGCTGGCTGACTGCGCGGACATACCCTCGGCTTAGTCGCTCCAATTCTCGGAACGACATCTGTCGCGGATCGCAGATGACTCCCCCTTTGCCTCCGCCATATGGGAGATCGGCAATACCACACTTGAGCGACATCCATATCGACAGCGCCTTCACTTCTTTTTCGGTAACGGCAGGATGAAAACGAACACCGCCTTTCGTTGGTCCGACAGCGTCATTATGCTGTGATCGATATCCTGTAAATACCTTGGTCGTCCCGTCATCCATCCGAACCGGGATACGTACGGTCAGCAACCGAATCGGCTCTTTGAGGAGTTCGATCATGTCATCGCCGTATCCAAGTCTGCGCAGTGCCTGTTCGATTACGACTTGTGTCGCATGCAAGACGTCATTCATATTTAATCATCCCATCTTCCGCCTTTGTTTACCTCTAATATGGGCACACTAGCGCTCCCCTATTCCACATGGTATGCCGAGATAGATGGCACAAGACGAAAAAAGAACATCCCGCCGAAATCGGAAGCGGATGCTCTCCATGGATGGAACTATATTTCGATCAGGACTGAAAATAATTGCAAATTTCGCGGACAGCATGCTCCGGCATAATCACTTTACCGTACTCTTCGAGAACCGCGAACGTAACGGATGTAGCGTCCCCGAATTCGGCAAGTAATGCAATGACAGCATTATATCTTGCCTGCTCAATGTCGGAAGGTTCGATTGCCAGAATGTACTTGCCTTTATAAGCGTATAATTTCCCAGCATCCGTCAGACCTGAAGCTTGCAACTGGCCGGCAGCAGCAATTACATCTTCGAAATCCTTAAAGGAGTACATGAATACGTCGCTTTGCTCCATCGTGACTTCCATATCATAAATGTCTTCTTCGAGCTCATCCTCGTCCTCGGCCGCGCCTTCACCTGAATCGTTGACCTTGCCACGAGTTATGATGATAACCATCCCTTGTGCTGGCATCGCAAGGACTTCGACAGCAAGTGGTCCGCTGGCGTCGAAACCGAGCTCGGTATACGCTTGTTCCATCATCTCCAAGAATAATTCATGCAGCTTCGGAGGCTCGCGCCACATATCATCCTTCTGGATCCCCCGTTCAAGCAAGTCGTCGAACGTCAAGAAAATCCGTATCTTGTCCTGACTAAGCCGTTCGATTTTCATGACAGGATCCTCCTCTGTAACGTCTGTCGTAATAGCTTATGAATCAAATGGTTAATCGTGAATAAAATGGACTCATAAAGCTATGCCTTTACTTTATCATGTCTCAATGGCGATTGCACTAATTTAGGACGAAAAAAAGAAGCCGAAACAGCTTGATCCCAAGATGGGATTACTGTTTCGACTTCATTAAAAAGCTCTACTCGCGTCAATGTGCGATTGCCGACGCGTCCGCCTTAATTTTATCGACTTCCCTCTTCACCGAAGGATCGCTTTGAATAAACGACTCAATGCGCTCCCATGCGGCGGCTGAGGTTTCGGCGGTATCGGCTGATTGCTTTGGGGCCGATTTCATTGCCTCTGCTTTCCACTTGGCGCCGCCTGCCATCATCGAGAATGCTTTGCCTGCAGCGGAAGTGCACATGTCGCTCATTGCGCTTGATGCCCATGCAACTGCTCCAGGCCTCTTACGGGATACGTATAACGTAGCGGCTGCTCCAACTAAACCGCCAAACAATAAACCGCTTAATTTCATTGTGAAATCACCTCTTTCGATACTCGTATTTACAGCATTAGTGTGACCTCTTGCCGGTGGCGTCATTCGACTTAAATATAGGAAATGTGTACTTCAAGGCAACTAGAAATATGTTACAATGATGTCGAATAAGCTCGAATGGACATATTGGATAGAAGGAGGTAATCCGACATATGAAAAAAAACAATCTATGGCTGCTCGCCCTTCTACTTTCGATCCAGCTAACTGGATGTACGACCGATATCGAGACAACAGGAAATAATATCGAAAGTGTGCCTCCAACAATTAATGGATTACAAACATCGGCACCAACACCTGCATCCACCTCAACAGAAACAGTCAGCCCAGCCGTAACTCCAGCACCTAGCCCAAAAGAAACGGCCGCCTCGTCCTTGTACCGGATGAACTCAGCAACCTATCGTTTTGAAGCCATCGACAAAACAACGCCGGGTAAAGCAGTTCTGCTGACATTCGACGACGGTCCTAAGAACGAAGTCGTCCTAAAGAGTATGCTTGATACGCTCGACAAACATAAGGCCAAGGCCATTTTCTTCGTCAATGGTTATCGGGTGAAACAGAATCCCGAATTATTGAAGCTTATCCATGAACGCGAACAGACAATTGGTAACCACTCCTACGATCATATTGACCTAAAGAAAGAAACGAAAGAAAGTGTGGAGCAGCAGCTGACCTCGGTTCAACATGATGTGGAGGCGCTGACAGGAATCGTTCCACGTTTCTTCCGACCGCCGTACGGTTCAGGAAGCGATGATGTTAGAGAATCGGCAAAGAACCACGGCATGTTGTACATGACGTGGTCCAATGGTTCACTCGATTGGGATAAGTCTGCCAAGGATAAACCTGAAGTGGTCATCGCGAACGTGATGGAGCAACTGCATCCAGGTGCCAACATACTCATGCATGAGCTTTCCTGGACCGCAGAAGGGCTTGACGAATTGTTAACCAAACTCGAAGCGAAGGGCTACATTTTCATCGATCCAAGCACGATCGAACTTACGAACTAAACTTGTTACCATACCAAAACAAAAAAACGACGAGTCCCAGAAATAAAATAAATAACATATTATAATACCATTTGTTCATGTTATGAAGGCTTGAAGGATATTTTTTACGGCGCGGAGGCAGCTCTACTTTAGCAGATCGTTCGTCTCCGGTATATTCGTCATCTATGACGTGATCCCGCCCCTTCCTTCCGTTGTTTGTTCGACTAAATCTAACTTTCCTGCTCATGACTCCCTCCTGAAGCGTATAATTAGACCCATTACAAAATCGATGGCGAAATGAGCAAGGATCGGTGCCCATAGAGAGCCGCTTTGCTCATAGATCCATCCCAGGCCGTAACTAATAGAAAAAACGAGTCCTGTTGGGATCCAATGACGTAAATAACGAACGTGGATAGCTGCAAAAACGATACTTGTCCAATATGGACCAATCGCGTGCTGGACAGCGCCGCGGAATAACAATTCTTCACAAATCGCCACAACGAGCGAAATGACTGCGATATGCCAGACGACACGATTCTTGAAGATTCGTTCATTAACACCGCCATCGTCAGCGGCGTCTTCTGGCACCCAGCGTGAAATGAGAATATCCACCAGTAAAACAACCGCCGCCAATCCCAAGCCCCACCATATCACAGTAGGCACGGTTGGAATAGCTAATAATTGAATTAAATTTTGACGCTGAAATAATAGCCATATAATACCGATAATAAGAGTAAGCGCCTGCGTTGCATACAAGTTTATCAGGAGCATGCGATCATCTATCTCATCTACATTGACCTTGCGGACTTTAATATTTCTGATATCAAACTTTTTCATCTGCAGCCCGCCTGTCCATTAATTTCGTTTGTAATTACTTACATACATAGAAGGAGTTATACCATGGAGAAACGATTAACGAACACAGCAATGATTTTTAGCGTAGGATTTGTATTTATGCTGGTATGCGCGGTTGGCGCATTTTTCTTCGGCGTACAGATTGGGATGAACAAGGTCGAAGCCGGTTATGAAACGCTCCGCAAACAAGAAGCAGCAGCTTCCAAGCTGGTTGGCAGTCCGTACCAACAACAGGATCTCGTATCTTTCTATCATACCGTATTTTCGCCTTACCGTGAATTTCAGACCGAATGGCTGGCTTCCATGGACAAGCTGTCTCAAGGAGCCAGCGACAATTACGGCGATGTGATGAGCAATCTTGCCAAGCTCGCAGAACGTAAATCCAAGGAAGCCAGCGCGTTTGATATGGGTAAATCCGAGCGTCTTGGCGAAGCACAAGTCGCTTACATACGCAGCTTGAACCTTTTCGCCAAAGCTGCAAGCGCTGGTGCCGAGCTCGCCAATAAAGAAACAGGCGGCAAGTTGCAAGCAGCCATCCTCAAAAATACGAATTATACAAATGCCGTAAACGAGACACTCATCGCACAATCACATTATTACGCGGCTATGCAACTTTGGGCTTCTACAATTGACCCTGACATCACAGAAGTGACTTCGTTGCCTAAAGTGCTAAGCATCAAGGATTGGTCCAACTTGCCACTGACGGTCAAGAACAGCATAGTCTCACAATACTTAAAAGAATTTAAAGAATTACGAGCCTTTAATCCACAAGACATGACTGCTCGAATCGACGACTTTATCGTGTCCGGACAAGCGTCCAAGATGAAGCTTCAGACTGCTACATCCGTTATCGAATTGTTGATCAGCACCAATGCGGTTCGCGGGGGCGACTTCCAATCGAACTACAATAAATTGTATCCGGCCGAGCTACTACCGCAGCTTCCATTCTTCTTACCGACATCACAATAATGTCGAATGCCGCGGACTTTGCTTGAATCATATCGAAATTTTCATAATTGAGCAAGTTTAAGGATTGATTTTGTCCACTGTAATGCTATAAAATAGTAAAGTCTGATTCGATCGTAGATTGAACTCTCGACTCGCTGACGTGATCAAGCGGGAAGAGGGTTTTTCTGTTCATATTTCAGCGGAATTTTTTCGCAAATTCTAGGAGGCATGTTTCACATGTACAAAGTGCTCGTATCCGATCCTATTAGCGACCTCGGGATCCAGCAACTGGTTGACGCAACTGATGTGGTCGTTGACAAAAATCCTGGTTTGAATGAAGACGAATTATGTGCCATAATCGGCGATTATGACGCTCTGCTCGTCAGAAGCCAGACGCGCGTAACGGCCAAGGTTATGGAAGCAGGCAAAAAACTTAAAGTTGTCGGACGCGCAGGCGTCGGCGTTGACAACATTGAGCTCGAAGCTGCAACACAACGCGGCATTATCGTCATTAATGCGCCTGATGGCAATACTATCACGACTTGCGAGCATACCTTCGCGATGATCATGGCAGTAGCACGTCATATCCCGCAAGCTTACATGAAAACAGTAAGCGGCACTTGGGACCGCAAATCCTTCGTAGGTGTAGAACTTCGCGGCAAGACGCTTGGCGTCCTTGGAATGGGACGTATCGGCGGCGAAGTAGCCAAACGTGCCAAAGCTTTCGGCATGAACATTATGGGATATGACCCGTTCATGACAGAAGAACGCGCTGAGAAACTAGGCATCAAGCTTGCAAGTGTCGATGAGATCGTACGTCAAGCTGATTTCATGACTGTTCACACACCGCTAACAGCCGAAACTCGCCACATGATTGGCAAGGCGCAATTCGCTGTTATGAAACCGGGTATGCGCATCGTGAACTGTGCGCGCGGCGGCATCATTGACGAAATTGCTCTTGTAGACGCGATTGATGCAGGCATCGTAGCAGGTGCAGCATTTGACGTATTCGAAGTAGAGCCACCGGCAGAAGATCATCCGTTCCTTAAACATCCCAAAATCATCGTAACGCCGCATCTTGGCGCATCCACAGTTGAAGCCCAAGAAAATGTAGCGATTGATGTTTCCGAGCAAGTCCTGCATATTCTGAGAGACGAGCCGTTTATGAACGCTGTTAACATGCCTCCAATTCCTGCGAATCTCCAAAGCAAGCTGCAACCATATTTCACGCTCGGCGAGAAACTTGGCAGCTTCATTGCACAATCTACGGAAGGCGGCGTTCAAGAAATCGTTGTCAGCTATTCCGGGGAATTGGCAGAGCTCGATACTCAGCCGCTAACTCGATATATTGTACGCGGCGTGCTAGCGCATCATCTGGGCATCGACCAAGTGAATGTCGTAAACTCCATGCACCTAGCCAAGCAGCGTGAAGTAAATATCGTAATTCAGAAGTCACATACATCCAAAGACTTTACCAATCTTGTAACAGTTGCACTTCGTACGAAGAAGGAAGAACATGTTGTGGCAGGTACACTATTGACAGGTTACGGTCCACGTATCGTTCAGATCGACAAATATCCTGTTGACGTAACACCTGAAGGCAACCTGATTCTTATCTCGCACAACGATAAACCAGGTATTATCGGCCGCGTAGGTACTTTACTTGGCAATAATGACGTCAATATCGCAACGATGCAAGTTGGTCGTCAGCTTGTCGGCGGTTCCGCGATCATGGTCTTGCGCGTCGACAAAGAAACGCCAAAAGACGTATTGACACAACTGACAAGTATGCCAGAACTGAACACCGCTCAAGAGATTAAACTGCCTTAATATCCGTTTGTTCCACGAACAACAAGATTTATCGGCTCCCTTCAACAAAATAAGCGCTCCCTCGCGGGAGCGCTTTGTTGTTTTATTGCAGCTTCTGACGGATTGTGCCAGTGCCCTCTTGGTGTTCGACTGGGAGCAGCAGCATGAAGGTCGTTCCCGAACCTGTTAAGCTGTCTACGACGATCTGACCATGATGCAAGTCAATAAAGTTTTTTACGATGGCGAGGCCTAAGCCCGTCCCTCCGGAAGTGCCTCGTTTCCTCGCTTTGTCAGCCTTGTAGAAACGCTCGAATATATATGGGAGATCTTCTTGAGGTATGCCTTGGCCTTCATCTTGAATTCGGAGTTGAATGTATGCTCTGCCATTGACGGTCTGTCGTTCGCCAGAGATCGTAATCGACTTACCGGCAGGAGTATGACGTAGCGCATTATCAAGCAAATTCGTCAACACTTGTTCCAAACGATCCTCGTCCCCTTGCATAATAACAAGCGGTTCATCAGAAAGCTCAACTAGAAGAGCAACCTCTCGCTCCTTGGCATACACTTGAAACTTACGATGAACCCTGCGTACTATAATGCTCAAGTCGATCTCCTGATAGTTCATTTCAACGTGGCCTGCCTCCATCCTTGCGATATCAAGGAAGTCGTTAACCAATCTACCCATGCGCAGCGACTCATCATAAATCACTTGAACCAATTCGTTGCGCTCCTCAGGCTGAGCGACGATGTCATCAAGCAGCGCTTCACTATATCCTTGAAGCATCGAAAGCGGAGTACGAATTTCGTGCGAGATATTCGCCACAAAATCTCTACGCAGCTTTTCCAACTTATGTTCTTCTGTAACGTTACGGATAACTGCAACGGCTCCCCTGATGACACCACTCGATTGAAGAGGAGCCATCACTACAGACCAGACGGAACTATGGACATGCACATTGTCTGTTGCATCACGGCCTTGCTCTACAACCTCTTGAAATAGCTGACGGAGGGGAGCGGGTACACCGCCCTTCATATTATCTTTGTCTGAACCATGATCATCGTCATCCCAGTCAAGTTTGAGCCCAGACCACTGGCTAAGCAGCAAATGTCCACTCGGGTTGGTCAAGATGACTTCGCCATCCGCATTGAAGGTAATAACCGAATCCCCCATACTTCTCAAGATACTCGCAAGATGGTTTTTCTCGTGATTGAGATCGGTAATCAGCTTATCGATCTGTTCCGTCATGTGATTGAACGTACTTGCAAGCTGTCCGATTTCGTCAGTGGATTGAATATTCACTCTCGTACTGTAATCTCCCTGTGAGACCGAATCAGCCGCATTCTTAAGTTGCAGAAGCGGCTGCTGAATCTTGGATGAGAGGAAAAAAGCAAAAAACGTAGAGAGCAAAAAACCGATCACTGCCGTAATAATAAATAGGACTTTAATTTGATGTGCCTCATCGGACTCAAACCAAATATCGATGTATTGCAGCAAAAAAACGCCTAAAATGAGAAGGACGACAGCCACAAGAAGCATGATCGTCGCCCACAATTTCCCTACAACACTATGCCATAATAATGGAGAAAGCCGTCGCCATAGCTTCATTATTTGGGAACCTCGAGTTTATAGCCTACTCCCCAAACGGTCGTAATCATCGTTGCAGCTTCAGGAGAAACCTTGTTTAACTTCTCACGCAGACGTTTCACATGAGTGTCTACCGTTCGCAGATCGCCAAAAAACTCGTAATTCCAGACATCCTTTAGCAGTTCTTCACGCGAAAATACTTTGTCGGGTGAAACGGCCAAATAATGAAGCAGCTCATATTCCTTCGGGGTCAGGCTGACCTCTTGACCGCCTGCTGTAACACGGTGTGCGTCATGTTCGATCACCAAATACGGGAACACGATATTGTTGCTTGTATTCGTTTCTTTTGTCAAGAAAGCAGTTGCGGAAGAACGTCTCAAGATCGCCTTAACCCGATAGATCACTTCGCGTGGACTAAACGGTTTGACGACATAGTCATCGGCTCCTACCTCGAACCCTTGTACACGGTTCATTTCTTCGCCCTTTGCCGTAAGCATGATTACCGGAGTAGCTTTGATCTGTCTGAGCCTGGAGCAAACCTCTACCCCGTCAATCCCCGGCAACATCACATCAAGCAATATAAGCGCGTAATCCGTATTGGACGCAAGGCGCAGAGCGGACTCGCCATCCTCCGCCTCATCGATGGAATAACCTTCCTTCTCCAGATACATCTTGAGCAGTCTGCGAATTCTTTCTTCATCATCTACTACCAAAATGCGGTTACCGAAATCAGACATCGGGTACAGCTCCTCTCAAATCAGGCTTCTACACGCCGGAATACGAGTGCAAGCCCGCGATAATTAAATTGACACCAATGAGCGTAAACAATACGATAACGAATCCAATTACTGCCAGCCAGGAAGAACGGAGTCCCTGCCACCCTCTTGATAATCGGAAATGCAGATATGAGCTATAGAACAACCAGGTAATAAGTGCCCATACCTCTTTGGGATCCCAGCCCCAGAATCTGCCCCAAGCGATTTCCGCCCAGATCATTGCAAAGATCAACGCACCTAATGTAAAGATGGGGAAACCAATAGCAATTGCACGGTAACTGATTTCATCAAGATCATCTGGATCTATACCTTCCATCACAGGATGGATGACTGCGCCAATCGGCTTGCGGAATGCGAGTCTGAGCAACCCGTACAGCAAAGTACCCGCAATAATCGACCAGATAACAGTATTCAATTTACGGCCGGCGTTAATGCCGTTCATCCATGACGGAGCTTCAAATAGCGGCTTGTCCATGCCGATAAACGGTTCAAAGGATACAACCTCGCTATTGTAAGGCTTAACAATCGGAGGCAGCGTGTACGTGACTGTTTCTATGTCCGATTGTTGTACGCCCTTGCTGTCGATAATAACCTTCTCTTGTGTAAATACAGACTCATAATCGGCGCCGCGGAATGCGAATACGGCAACGATAAATCCAACAATGATAATGAGGGAGTACAAGGTAAATTCCAACCAAAATTGAGCCCGGCGTCCATTCTTCGACTTGTCCTTATAATCAATAACACGAAGCAAATACATAAGTCCCGCTGCAAAACCTACGGCAAAGAAAGCTTCGCCCAGCGCTGCAGTCGTTACATGAACTTTGAGCCAAATAGAGTTCAGTGCCGGAATCAGCGGCTGTACTTCCTGCGGGAATACCGATGCGTACGCAACGATGATAATCGTCAAAGGCAAAGCGAACATGCCTAGCAATGACTTACGGTAAATGGCATAAACGATTGTATAGGCAATCATAATCGCCATGGCTAAAAACATCATAAATTCATACATATTACTGGTCGGAATTTGTTTACTTCCTGCCCAACGAGTGAAGAAGAAAGCAAGGTGGGCTGCTAGTCCCGTACTGGAGACGAAGAAGGCGATCCGCCCCCAACGTTTCTGATGCGCAACCGGATCACGATTGCTCCAATTTTTACCCGCGAACGCAATTACATAAAACATAAAGGCGAAGCAATACAAGAAAAAGGCTGCCAAAAAGGCGTCACTGCTAAATTCGACTAAAGTCACGCGTTATTCCCCCCGTTATCTAACGACTTCGGATCCACTTCGATCCCCGTCTTCTTGAGCGCGAACGTAATATCCGAACGCATCCCGAACCAGTTTTTATTTGTGTGTCCGCCCAGCGAAACTTCACCTTGATCCACGCGGAGCCACACTCTTCGATGCTGCCAATATGAACCCATGATAAGACCTAACATCGAGAATACGGCACCTACCCACAAATAAGGAACGGCTCTGTCCACTCGTAAATTCAGTACAGTTGTCGCTTCAGAGAAATCGACATTTTCCATTCCGTCCACATGAATCTCGATTTTGTCCGCTAGATCGCGGTTGATCGTATCCTGCGCGAAACGGACCTTATCCTTCTGCATCGGGAAGTAGATATAAGGCTCGCCTTCCGGTTTAAGCCCTGGACCTTTAACCGTAAAGACGAAAGCAGGAGCATTAGGATCTCTGGACAACGTCGTTGGTTTACCGTCGCTGCCGAGTGCAAACTCCATATAGTTCGCGTATAGATCAAGCGTGTACGGCCCTAGCTCATGATGCAACGCCGCGTCTTTCATCGGCAGATCAAAGGGTCCGTACTTCTCTCCTGTTCGTTTGTCCTCCAGAATCGGATGCACGGCATTAAGTCGCGGCGTCAAATTAAAGTCGAACTG
The DNA here is from genome assembly GCF_054483835.1 of Paenibacillus sp. strain BS8-2. Taxonomy (NCBI): domain Bacteria; kingdom Bacillati; phylum Bacillota; class Bacilli; order Caryophanales; family Paenibacillaceae; genus Paenibacillus; species Paenibacillus sp. strain BS8-2. Next base: position 4,282,463 of record NZ_CM137010.1, on the reverse strand, counting down.
GTAGAGTTTAATTCCGTCGTGAGTGAGTGGACTATTAACGATGATGTTGTGTTTTTTGACTTCCTCAAGAACCGGCTCCTTGAGCGGATCGCCACAATCACTTACACATTTGTACAGAATGGCAGCCGTTTCGTACATCTTGGCTCGAGATTTGCCTTGCAGCTGTCCCGGAAGTTCATCGTCCGTATAAAACTCGACCGTAAACTTTTCGCTTTTGATGTAATAATTCGTGTCCGTAATCTGGACAGTGTCTCCGTCTGGAATTGAGATGTAACCATCCGCTTGCCAGCCTGGGATACTTCTCGCCAGTATGGCTAGCAGGAAGAGGATAAGACCAATGTGATTGATGTATGGGCCCCATCTGCTGAACCTATTTTTCTCCGCTAGCAGCGCGGTTCCCGATTCATCCTTGTGAATTCTGTAGCCTTTACGTTTCAAGGCTTCGCCGAACTGGGAAACCCACTCCGAATCGTTCTGATCCAGCGTCCCCTTGTATACGGCTTTCTGGCGAAGCAGAAATTGGTGATGCTTACGAATTTGCTGTTTTTTAAGAGCTCGATAGAGCGGCAGAACACGGTCCAAACTGCAGATGACGAGTGAAGTTCCGATCATGACCAGCAGTCCGATGAACCACCAGCTTTCGTAGGTGTGGGACAATCCGAGCAAATAATAAACATGTCCGAGTGTTCCGTACGTTTCTTTATAGTAGATATCCGCATCGAAATTATTGATAAACGTGCTCTCTTGCGGATAAATCGTACCGAGCATCGCGGTCAGAAATGTTAAAACAATTAAATAAATCGCAATTTTCACCGAGGAGAAGAAACTCCATACTCGGTCGATGACAGAAGGATTTGTTTTCTGCGAGCGTCTTGCTACGCCATCATATCGCATTTCGAGCGGAGCGTCGGACTGCTGCAGCTCCTCATGCAGCGGCTTACCGCAAGATTCGCATAGGACGGTACCAACGTAGTTCTGATGGCCGCATTCGCATTTTGTATTTTCGGGTACTAGCACAAGGTTGTCCTCCTACATTTGCAGCAAACGCTCGATGCGCTTGTCGATGTCTACTTCAGTCATGCCGCCGACAACCGCTTCCATTAACGTTCCGTCTGCTTTGACAAAGAATGTCGTCGGATATTGTCGCAGCGCGTACTTTCGTTCAGTCTTGCGAGCTACGTCCCGTAGAATGGGGTAGGTCAACTCGAACCTATTGACGAAATTATTGACTGTAAGCGAATCTTCGCTGAGATTGATCGCAAGAATAGTAAGACCTTTGTCCTGCCACTTCTCATATTGTCGTTCGAACTCTGGCATCTCCTTCACGCAAGGCTCGCAGAATGTGCCCCAGAAGTTGATTACGATTGGCTTCCCCGCATAATCCGACAACGAAGTGACTCCACCATCGAGATTGGCAAGCGAGAAGACCGGCGGCTCATCCCCCGGTTTGATTAATCCGCTTCCTCGCTCAGTGAACAGCGAAGTTCCGATTGCGTATCCTCCGACGATCAGGACTGCGGCAAGAATGACAATTTGCATCGTTTTTCGCGCTTTGTTTGACTTAGCCATTATGTATATATCACCACCAGCTGCTTGTTCATAAAATCTCGGACTTGCTTTCATTATAACGAAAAGTCGACGGCAATTACTGCCGCCGCCGATTACTTTTTATGAACTTTATGTGTCTTGAGTGCTTCCGATCTAAGCTCTTCCACCTCTTGAGGCGTTAGATGGCGATACTTACCCCGCCCGAGTGTCTGAAGTGTCAATTCACCGAATCGAACCCGTTTAAGTCTGATCACTTTATGGTTAATCGCTTCGAACATCCGACGAACTTGACGATTGCGTCCCTCATAAATTGTAATCGTAATTGTCGCTTCATTCTTCTCGGTGTCCACATCATGATATTCCACGACTGCGGGAGCCGTCATACCGTCCTCCAGCTTGATCCCTTTCTGAAGCTGCTCCAGTGCAGACCCGTGTGGTACGCCCTTTACAGTCGCATGGTACGTCTTAGGTACATGATGTTTCGGATGAGTGAGCAGATTTGCGAATTCTCCATCATTGGTAAGCAGAAGAAGACCTTCCGTGTCATAATCCAATCGACCGACTGGATATACTCGCTCCTTGATCCCTGGCAGGAAGTCGGTAACTGTCTTTCTTCCTTGAGGGTCCTTCGCGCTCGTAATAACACCTTTCAGCTTGTTCATCATAACGTAGATCTTTTTCTCGCCTTTGATCGGCTTGCCGTTCACGACGATGCTATCTACTGCAGGGTCGGCTTTGACTCCTAATGTAGTCACTTTCTCACCATTCACTTCGACCGCGCCGGAAAGAATAAGCTCCTCGCACTTCCGTCTCGAAGCAATGCCTGCTTGAGCTAATATTTTCTGTAAACGTTCCAATGCTTTCACCTCACTCCCCATCATAACGATTACGAGAGTAAAGTACAAGCTCCCTTATAACGGAGCCATTACGCAAAGAGATACAAACAGATCATAATGGCTGCAAAAAATCCTACTGCATCAGAAAATAAACCAACTTTAAGCGCATATTTGGTTTTCCTTACCGCAACCGCGCCAAAGTATACCGTTAGGACGTACAGGGTCGTATCTGTACTACCTTGGATGGTAGATGCAATTCGACCAATCATGGAATCTGGACCATGAGTAGCAATCAGATCCGCAGTAAATGCAAGAGATCCCGCTCCAGTAAGCGGCCTTAGCACGCCAAGCGGCAGCACTTCGCTCGGAATCCCGAGCATATCGAACAAGGGACGTACAGAAGACAACATCAATTCCATTGCCCCTGATGCCCGAAACATACTGATTGCGACCATCATCCCAACCAGATGTGGAATGATACTGATGGCCGTGCCGAATCCGTCCTTGGCTCCCTCTACAAAAGTTTCATACACCGGGACGCGTCTGCGAAGCGCTGCATATAGCGGAATAAAAACGATGATGGCAGGGATTAGCCATATCGAGAGGCGGGAGAACAGCTCATACAAGCTCCCCACCTCCGATATGCTCAGGCTTATCTTTTTTCTTATGTATGATAGGTTTGGCTGGCGGTGAGGTATTGCGGCTTCTATACCATCTATCTGCTGCGATAGCCGCTCCAGTGGCAATGGCGGTTGCAAGCAGCGTCGTTCCAATGATCTCAGCCGGATTGGCTGAACCATAATTCATCCGAATTGCGATTATCGTTGTGGGCACGATCGTAATACTCGATGTATTAAGCGCGAGCAACGTACACATGGCTGGAGTTGCCGTATCCTTGTCCGGGTTTAGCTTCTGCAGCTCCTGCATCGCTTTGATCCCCATTGGCGTGGCGGCATTGCCAAGCCCAAAGATGTTAGCGCTCAAGTTACTCATAATATAACCGATAGCCGGATGATCCTTCGGCACATCAGGAAACAACCACCGAACGATCGGTCCGAGCATTCTGGCCAATTTCTTGAGCAGTCCTGCATCCTCCGCAATTCTCATCATGCCAAGCCAGAATACCATAATGCTTATTAAACCGAAGCTTACGGTTACACCTGATTTGGCTCCGTCGAAAGCGGCGGCCGTCACTTCGTCCATTCTCCCATTAAACGCTGCAACTGCAACACTTGCCACAATAAAAAACAGCCAAATCCAGTTCACCATTATTAACGTCTCCCCCATCTTCGACAAGCGCCGGTCGAACCAGTCTCCCGTCCGGTTCGACACGCTTATCAAAGTGCGATTCTTTTATTGCACAAGTCCCATTCTGACACTGTTCGGTTCAAATAATGGAACCGCCCCAACAGTCACGCCTTGCAATTGATATTCCAATCTCCCCCGTTCACCTAATACATAATCCGTCGATAACGGGTCGATCAAAGTTACTCTGGTTTGAAGCGACGACTGCTCACCTTCTAGAAACGGGTAACGGAAGGTCTGTCCCAATACGAATGGGTATCCCGTTAGACCATCACCCTTCTCTGCAACCGTTTGAAGCGGATAATGCTTGAACCCCCAATCCAGCAATCGGCTATGATCATTCCAGTCATCGCCGTCATTAATCGTCACGGCTGCGAGCTGCTGACCGTTCCTAGTCGCTGAACTTACAAGGCATCGAAACGCTTTTTTGGTGTAACCGGTTTTGACACCGTCAGCGCCTTCATATAACGTAAGCATTTTGTTTTTGTTTCTCCAGGCATAGTTCCAGCTGTCATGCGGGTTCGGCACTTGTTTTTCCTTAGTCCGCACAATCTCGGCAAAGGATGGATTACGTAGTGCATAAGCCGACAAGGTAGCCAAATCATTGGCAGACGAATAGTGATCTTCTTCGTCCAGTCCATGCGGATTCTTGAACGAGCTATTCTTTAGTCCAATCATATTTGCTTTCTCGTTCATCAGGTGCACGAAACCAAGCTCTGAGCCCCCGACATGCTCCGCGATCGCTGTTGCCGCATCGTTGCCTGAGCGAAGCATAAGACCGTACAACATGTTGTGTAATGTCATTTCTTCACCTAGCTGAAGATAGATCGAAGAGCCTTCTCTGCCAACTGCGCGTTTAGGCGTCTTCACGATATCGGTCAACTGGCCATGCTCAATCGCAACGATCGCCGTCATAATTTTGGTCAGGCTAGCGATTCGCATTGGCGTGTCACCATTGCTGCTATACAGCAGTCTCCCTGAGGTCACATCAATTAAAGCAGCTGCTCTGGCGTTAGTATCGATCGAAGGCGCAGCGCTTGCGGAATTGATCGGCAGCGAAACCGACAACATGATCATACAAGCCATAATCATGATGCGCATGTACCGGCTTACCCTCCGAATAGATCCACTCATCGTTGTATGACTCCTCCCGTTGCGTTGTGGATGTTAATGTTAAGGAACCGAAATAAACCGATTTCCTTCCTCGGCATAGTATATGCTTGTACGGCGCCGTGTAGACGAGCCATATGCCGTTAAAAATAGAAAAACTGCCCTTGCGGGCAGTCTGTTGTTTCTCTGGCATCAGCCATTATAGTGCGAAGTATCCTGGACATCATCCAGTATCGTAGCCGAATTGACGTAATCGCTTGACCCATTCGCATTGCTGTTCCGTTTGATCATCGTTTGAATTTTATCGAATACGCCAGGCGCAGAGTCGATGATACGCTCCATCAGATGTGTCTGATTGTCGAGCGGAACGATCTTTACACCTTGCGTGCCAACAACGAGGAATGCGATCGGCGTAATCGAAACACCGCCGCCGCTTCCGCCGCCGAATGGCATTGCTACTTGTGCGTTATGAGCGTCCTTGGCGCCTCCGTTTTGATGTTGATCCTGAGAATCAAAGCGGATATCACTGCCGCCGGCGACAAAGCCGAAACCTACCTTTGAGATCGGCATAATAATACTGCCGTCCGGAGTCTGGACAGGATCGCCAACTATCGTATTGACATCCACCATTTCCTTGATATTTTCCATTGCGGTTTGCATTAGGCCTTGGATAGGATGTTCTGCCATGCATGAACGCCTCCTTTCGTTTTCTTGACGCGGAGCAGTAGCTGCATTCCGGCAAGGATAGCATAACCGAACCGGATTTGAGCTATACACGACCACTCCGTAACGAACGCAGAACGACTGAAGATAGGCTGAACTTCCATCCAAGGCTCTGCTTTCACTTGTACGACTTGAGACAATATACCAAGTACCGAGGATTGCACGGACCAGATTGCGCCAGTAGCCATAGCGGTCCACATAGCATCACCTGTACCGATAGAGGTTGACCATTTCCATTCCGTCAATTGCACCTTGTTCAAGGTTTTTTTGAACCAGCCCGTCAAATCTCTTGTCAATGCCAGTACCTGCTTCAACTTGTCCAATACGGTCATTACCTTGTCCGGATTAATTTCGTCTTTAAATTCTTTTTTCGAACCCATTCCCGCGTTATTCATACTTACTTCATTCTGCAGCTTGATCGACATCCCATCTATCGTTGCAAACGGGATTTTGTATTTGATCTGCATTAAGCCGAATAACCCCCGGATCCGGACCTCCGAATCATCGTCGCTGCCGACTCTTTTGATATGCCCATAAATGATAACCTTCGAGGAGCATACCGCTACGATCAGCAAAATAAAAAAAAATCCGCCCGCCAACATCCAACCATACGGGTGAGAAAACATACAAACGGTCCTCCATTCCCAAATATAGGCTGAACATAGTATTGGCTAGAGCGGATCAACTTCATACTTCATCTTCTTTTAATTCTTCTATTGTCATCTGGCGGCTGTCAAGCCGTTCGAACAATAGCTGCGTTTGCTCATCGAGCGCGTCATCCAAATCAACCTGCTTCGGCTCCGGTAGTTCCTTGATCGACGGCAATCCAAAATAATCAAGAAATGATTTCGTTGTTCCGTATAGAATCGGTCGACCAATAGCCTCTGCTCTGCCGACTTCCTCGATCAAATCCTTGGATACAAGAGAGTGGATCGCTCGATCACTCTTGACGCCCCTTATTTCCTCGATGTCGATTCTGGTTATCGGTTGCCGGTATGCGACGATCGACAACGTTTCAAGCGCCGCTTGAGACAGCTGAGAACGTGTAGGTGTATACGCCATTCTTTCGAAATACGGTGCGTGGTCCGGATGAGTGGTCATGCGGTACGCGGCGGCTACTTCCGTAATTTGCACGCCTCGTTCTTCCCGCTCCAGATCACGCTGCAAGTCGTATACCAGCTCTGCCGCAAAATCGGCATCCAGCTGCATAATATCGGCGAGCTGACGTTTCGTCAAACCTTCGTCTCCCGCCATGAATAATAATCCTTCAATAATCGACTTCAATTTCTGAAATTCCATCGCTGCTCGATTCTCCTCTCCAGTGAATGACGATGTCGTCAAAGAGTCCATGCTGGAAACACCTTATATGCTTCATCTTCATGAGCTCTAATATCGCTAGGAAGGTAACGACGATCTCGTGTTTGTCCATATTCTCCCTAATCAGCTTGGAGAAGCGGACCGTCTCGAACTGGCGAAGCACTTCGACAATATCCTGAATTCGATCCTTCACGGATATTTCGTCCCGTTGAATAGTAGCAATGACATTCCGTCGAGCGGCCTTGCGGAGCGCTCTCTGAAAGGCAGCGACGAGATCGGAAACATGAAGCCCTTCAAGCGGATTAACCTTCTCTTCCAACAAGAAGGGCGTCATGTCCTCCGGTTCTCGAGAGAACACAAGACTGCGCTCGAATTCCTTTTCCCTCAATTGTTCCGCAATTTGTTTAAACTTTTTGTATTCGATCAGCTTCTGGATCAGCTCATCTCTGGAGTCGATTCCATCATCCTCGTACCAATCACCGTAATCCTCTTCGAATACCGGCGGCTTTGGCAGCAATTGCTTGCTCTTGATGGCGAGCAGCGTTGCTGCCATGACTAGGAACTCGCTGGTTACATCAAGTTCGAGTTCCATCATGGCATCCAAATACTCCATATACTGAATCGTAATTTCGCTTATGGATACCTCATGGATATCGATCTCCGACTTATCGATCAGATGAAGCAGCAAATCCAGCGGTCCTTCAAAAGATTCAAGCTTGTAAAGCACAGACACTAGCGTGACCTCCCGAAGTATGCAGCTGTTGCTTATCCTTGCAGCTGTTTCGTCAAATTCGCCATCTCTACGGCACTTACAGCCGCTTCGTAACCTTTGTTGCCCGCTTTCGTACCGGCACGTTCAATCGCTTGTTCGATAGAGTCGACTGTCAACACGCCAAATATCGTAGGCACGCCTGTCTTGAGCGCGATGGAAGCTACACCTTTGGCTGCTTCGTTACATACATAATCAAAATGTGGAGTTGAACCACGAATCACCGCACCAAGCGTAATAACTGCATCATATTTCCCGCTTTCCGCCATCTTCTGTGCGATGAGTGGAATTTCGAATGCGCCTGGCACCCAAGCCACTTCAACATCATCATCATTTGCCCCATGACGTTTGAACGCGTCAAGTGCTCCGCTCAGCAGCTTACCGCTGATAAACTCATTGAATCGACCCACAACTACACCATATTTTAAGCCTTGTGATACTAAGTGTCCTTCATATACCTTTGCCATTACTCATTCATCCTCTCGGGTTTCTTTTATGTTGTGTTGCCTAACTTATACCTGGCTGTCAGTTGGTTGTTCGGATGCCGGCTGTTGCTCCAGTCCATCCGGACGCAGTAGATGACCTAACTTCGATCGTTTCGTCCGCAAATAGCTGCGATTGTTATCATTGGCTTCCATCTGAATTGGCACTCGCTCGACCACTTCGATACCGTAGCCTTCTAACCCGCGAATTTTGCGTGGATTATTTGTTAGCAGACGCATCTTGGAGACGCCGAGGTCCTTCAGAATTTGAGCTCCGATGCCATACTCGCGCAAATCAGGAGCAAAGCCAAGTTTGACGTTCGCTTCTACAGTGTCGAGTCCTTGCTCTTGCAGCGCATACGCCTTCAGCTTGTTAATTAAACCAATGCCTCTGCCTTCTTGGCGCATATACAACAATACGCCGCTGCCAGCTTCGCTGATTTGTCTCAAGGCTGCCTCAAGCTGAGGTCCGCAGTCACAACGATGCGAATGGAACACATCACCGGTCAAACATTCGGAGTGTACGCGCACAAGCAGCGGCTCACCAGGCTGAATTACACCTTTAACCAGCGCTACATGTTCTTTGTCATCTACTTCATTCGTGTATGCGATAGCACGGAATTCGCCAAAATCTGTTGGCATCGCAACCTCCACGACACGTTCAACCAACTTATCCTTTTCGTTACGGTAACGAATGAGCTCCTGAATCGTAATGAGCTTCAGACCATGTTTGCGCTTGAACTCCTCCAAATCCGGCAGCCTTGCCATCGTTCCATCTTCCTTGATGATTTCGCAGATCGCTGCTGCAGGACTGGAACCACATAACACGGCAAGATCGATTGCTGCTTCTGTATGTCCAGTACGGCGCAACACGCCACCAGCTTTGGCAATGAGCGGAAAAATATGACCAGGTCTGCGGAAGTCAGTTGCCTTGGCACTCGGATCAATCAGAGCTTTGACAGACAACGAACGCTCATAAGCCGAGATACCAGTCGTAGTCGAATTATGGTCAATCGACACGGTAAACGCAGTTCCGTGATAATCCGTATTATGGGCGACCATAGGCGGAAGATCAAGCTCTTCCGCGCGTTCTTGCGTAATTGGCACGCACACAAGCCCACGCGCTTCTGTAATCATAAAATTGATGACTTCCGGGGTAGCCTTATCTGCTAACACGATCAAGTCGCCTTCGTTTTCACGATCTTCATCATCTACAACAATGACAGGGCGACCTTGTTTTAAATCCGCTAACGCATCTTCAATGCTATCGAAGCTACCATTCTCTCTATTCATCGGTTTCCCTCCCTCAATGTTAAAGGCAAATCATCCATTCTCACATAAATCCGTGTTTCGTCAAATAATCAGCAGTCAAACTTGATTTGGGCGCAATTGCCTCTGGCGCCGCACTCCGATATCGGAGCAAATGATCCACATATTTGCCGATAATATCGCTCTCCAGGTTGACCATATCGCCAGGCTGGCGTACAGCAAGCGCCGTCTCTGCAAGTGTATGCGGGATGATGGAAACTGTAAGTCCGGCTTCCGTCGTTGCTACAACCGTCAGACTAATGCCATCTACCGTGATAGAGCCCTTCGGTATGACATATCGCATGAGATCAGGATCGTCAGTGGTTATCGTGAACATGACTGCGTTAGCATCCACATGTCTGGAAACCACTTTGCCTGTACCGTCGACATGGCCTTGAACAATATGCCCGCCAAATCTGGATCCAACCATCATAGCTCGCTCCAGGTTAATCGGATCGCCAGGCCTTAGTGTATAGAGGGATGACCTCCTGTATGTTTCCGGCATAACATCAGCGGTAAAGGATGCTCCGTCAAAAGAAGTGACTGTCAAACAGACTCCATTAACTGCGATACTGTCGCCTAAGGCTACACCTTGTGTCACCATTGTCGCGCCAATTGTCAGCTTCATAGCTTCTCCTTGTCGATAAACATTCCGCATCCGCCCCACTTCTTCAACCAATCCCGTAAACATGATATTCCCCCTCTCTTATTTGTTGTAGACGGGATATCCCGTGATTCGAATATCTGTTCCTGCCATCTCGACTTGAAGCTTCTCTAAGGCTATCGCGTCGCTCATAAGCTCTCGGCCGGCGAAACGGAAACTCTGCGGTGATTCATCGCCGCCAATCAGTTTGGGAGCCATATACATAATCACTTTATGAATTAATTCCGCCTGCAGCATAGAGCCATTAAGCTTGCCACCGCCTTCGAGCAGGATGGAGCCAATCTCGCGCTCCGCGAGCTGACGCAAACCTGATTTCAGATCCACAGCCGTCCCCGCGCCACAAATCAGAATCTCAACGCCTTCCGTCTGAAGCATCCGTCGCTTGTCTTCATTGGCTGCTTCTGTCGTTAATACAATCGTTGGTGCCGATTTGTCGACAACCACTCTTGCATCCAAAGGCAAGATTAATCTGGAATCCACTACGATACGAGCAGGATGCAATCCACTGGTCGCCGTCCTCGTCGTCAACAAGGGATCATCCGCAAGGATCGTGCCGATTCCGACCATAATGCCTTGATGCTGATGTCGCAGGAGATGTACCTGTTCTCTCGCGACGGATCCCGTCACCCACTGACTGTGACCGGTGCGGCTGGCAACTTTGCCATCCAGCGTACTGGCTGTCTTGAGTGTAACGAATGGCATTCCTGTCGTTATGAATGTATTAAACTTCTCGTTCATTAGCACGGATCTATCTTCCAACAAACCTATATCCACCTGAATGCCTTGTTGTCTTAATCTGGCGATGCCACTGCCCGCAACCTTCGGATTGGGGTCTGATGCAGCAACTACAACTCTTGCTGCCTTAGCTTCAATGATGCGTTCGCAGCACGGGGGCGTCTTTCCGTAATGACTACATGGTTCGAGCGTCACATACACGGTGGCGCCTTCCGCGTCTGCACCCGCCATCTGAAGCGCATGTACTTCGGCATGTCCTTCGCCTCGTCTCAGATGCGCTCCGATCCCGACAATGCGGCCTCCTTTCACGACGACACAGCCAACAACGGGATTGATCTCCGTTTGACCCGCCGCTTTGGCCGCTATATCTAACGCAAGCGTCATGTAATACTCATCGTTAAGCACGTCTGATATCATCACAAAAAATCCCCCAAACGGCAACACTCGCCGACAGGGGGATGGGAAACGCAATAGAAAAACGACGACGAAACAAGACTACGGGCTTTCGAATCATGGCACGCTAATCCAACAAGCAGCGCCTGGACGAAACACCGTACTCTTTCGTTGCATTGCTTAATAAACACCCTTGTGAAAGGTTGCACAAAGAAGCCTACATAAACAAACAACAACTGCCGAAGCTTTTCCTTCTCCCATCCAGACTATACTGTCGGTCCCGGAATTACACCAGGTCCACCGCATCGATCTCTTGTGAGACACGATCCGGGTCACGGACTAACGAAAATCGATACGTTGCAAGTTGACTGCTCGTTATCGAATTTCGATCACCGCCGGTTGGGAATTTCACCCTGCCCCGAAGGAAAGCATTGTTAATGTTATCAATATAATGTTGAAATCGTACCACTCGATCCTTGAAAAAGCAAGATGTTTGTCATGAATCCAAGTCCATCAAAGTGTCCAACCCCATAAATCATAACATTCAAAAAATACCGCCAAACCATTAACGTTTGGCGGTATCCTGCGTCTAGGAAGGCTAGTCCTATACGTTCGTAATTTCGACCGATTCCATTTTGTCTCCGCCTTTAAGCGCGTCAACAAACTCCATACCCTTCGTCACTTTGCCGAATACGGTATGTCCGCCATCCAGATGCGGCTGCGGCTGATAGCAGATATAGAACTGGCTGCCACCTGTGTTGCGGCCAGCGTGAGCCATTGCAAGAGTTCCGCGCTCATGTTTGTTAGGATTGATTTCGCAATTAATTTGGTAACCAGGACCGCCTGTGCCGTTGCCAACAGGGCAGCCGCCTTGCGCTACGAATCCAGGAATAACGCGGTGGAATGTAAGACCATTGTAGAAACCTTCGTTCGTCAATTTCTCAAAGTTCGCTACCGTATTGGGAGCATCCTGGTCGAACAGGTCAAGGACAACCTCTCCGCCGCTTGCCAATTTAATTTTCGCTTGTTTTGCCATGATTTCATCTACCTTTCTTATATCCGAATGAGACTACATTACCAATTCCGCCCTTATTTCGCAAGGGGGGATTTCTGAAGTCTTGCCGGAATAAGGTCGTTGCATACAATATTATCCAGAGATTCACGTTTTACAACGAGATCCGCATGACCATCTTTCACGAATACAACTGCTGGACGACGAATCCGATTGTAGTTGCTCGCCATCGCGTAGTTATAAGCGCCTGTACAGAACACAGCCAGAAGATCGCCGCTCTCAGCTTTCGGAAGTTCAAGATCCCAGATCAGCATATCGCCGCTCTCGCAGCACTTGCCTGCGATCGATACCGTTTCTTCGACAGCGTCATTGGCGCGGTTCGCCAAAATCGCCTCATAGCGAGATTGATAAAGTGCCGGACGCGGATTATCCGTCATACCGCCGTCAACTGCGATATATTTGCGAACGCCTGGAATATTTTTGCTTGTCCCAACCGTATAAAGCGTAGTGCCTGCATCGCCGACCATACTCCGGCCCGGCTCTACCCAAATTTCAGGAAGCGGGAAGTCCGCTGCCGAGAAGTTCGATTTGATCGCACCTGTAATTGCTTCTACATACTCGCTGATTGGCAACGGTGTGTCGCCTTCTACGTAGCGAATGCCGAAGCCGCCGCCAAGATTGATCACCTTGAACGTAAGGCCAAGCTCCGCGCGGATTGCAACCGCGAATTGAGCAACCTTGTCCACAGCCATACGGAAACCTTCTACCTCGAAGATTTGGGAGCCGATATGCGAATGAACGCCTAGCACTTCAAGGTTCGGCAAGCTGATTGCTTGCTCAATCGCTTGTTTCGCAGCGCCATTACCAAGATCGAAACCAAACTTCGAATCCTGTTGACCCGTCGAGATATAATCATGTGTATGTGCTTCTACGCCAGGCGTAATACGAAGCAATATATTTACTTTCTTGCTTTGCTCGCCGGCAATTGCATTAAGCAGCTCGAGCTCGTGGAAGTTGTCCACAACAAAACATCCGATGCCCGCTTCCAGCGCCATCTCGATCTCTTCCGGCGTCTTGTTATTGCCATGGAAGTGGATACGCTCGACCGGGAAACCAGCTTGAAGCGCTGTGTACAGCTCGCCGTCAGAAACAACGTCAAGCGACAGACCTTCTTGTTCTGCGATCGCGCACATTGCCATCACACTGAACGCCTTGCTTGCGTAAGCAACTTGGAACTTGAGGCCAGATGCTTTGAACGCTTCTACGTATTCTCTTGCGCGCTGACGAACCAACGTTTCGTCCACAATATATAACGGCGTTCCGTATTCCTTCGCCAGATCGGCGACGTCACGCCCTCCAATTTCTAGATGACCTTGCGCGTTAATTGTACTAGTACCATGCAGATACATATATTTTCCCCTCGGCTTTCTTCCGCCCCCTTGCGGGAATACGGATATGATTTGCATCTTATGGCATCAGTATAACGCAATTACGCCGCATCTGAAATGGATAAATTCGCATTTCATTTGTATTTTCGCACCTGCTATTCGGTCTGCGGCATCTTGTCCACTTGCTGTGGTCGAAGATTGTTGGGACGTTTGCGATTATAAAGCAGCGGTTGACGAACAATGATATTGTAAATCGCTCTTGCATCAAACGGTATAAGCGGCCACAGATATGGACGATTCATGGAGCGCTCCATCGTCAGCATCAGCATGATAACCGTCGTGCTAATCACAAGCCCTGGAACGCTGAATGCGGCGACTGCGGTAAGCAGAACAAGTCGTACAATCCGGTTGGCTAGCCCAAGCTCATAGCTTGGCGTGGCGAACATCCCGATTGCAGCGATCGCCATATATAGAATAACTTCATTGACGAACACCCCGGTCTGCACGGCGATATCGCCGATCAAGATGGCCGCGACCAACGACATCGCAGTTGCAAGCGATGAAGGCGTGTGTACTGAAGCCATCCTCATAAGATCAATACCGATCTCAGCAAGCAAGAATTGAACGTACAATGGTATTTTGCCTGTCTTGTTCGGTCCGAGAAACTCGAGCATCACCGGCTTGAATTCGGGATGCATGACGAACAAGAGCCACAGAGGCAGCATAAACAACGAAGCAAACACGCCTATAAATCTGACCCAACGCAGATAAGTGCCGATAAACGGCGTCTGTCTATTCTCTTCTGCATGCTGCATAAGGTCGAAATACGTAGTGGGCATCGTCATGACACTAGGCGATGTATCCACAAAAACAGCGACGGAGCCCTCGAGCAAATGGGATGCTACCGTGTCAGGACGCTCTGAGTATCTCACAAGCGGGAACGGGCTCCAGCCCCGCTTGATCGTTGCTTCTTCTAGCTGCTTATCCGCAAGCGGCAAGCCGTCCACCTTCACCTTTGAAACTTTCTCTTTGATCGATTTCAGCAGCTTTTTGTCCACGATATCATCGATGTACGCGATACACACATCCGTTTTGGTTCGCTCGCCGATCTGAATAAGCTCATAACGCAGCTTTGGATCACGCAGTCTTCTGCGCACCAGCGAAATATTGACCATCAGCGTCTCGATAAAGCCGTCTCTGCTGCCTCGGACAACCTTCTCAAGCGACGGCTCCTCCAGTCCGCGCGCCGGCAAGTTTTTGGCATCGATCTTGAGCGCAACATCCTCGCCGTCAATGAACAGCGCCGAACCGCCTGCAAGGACGCTATTGATCAGTTTGTCCCAATCTTTTTCCTTATCAACCTGAGCCGCAGGCACATATAGATCGACAAAAGCGTGAACAGCGTCACTGCTTAGATCTTCGGGATGAAGATACGTTAGACGCTTGAGCACTTCCGTCAAGAGATCATCCTTAGACAAACCATTGAGACAGAACAACGCGGTTCGTTTGTCACCAAAGGTCATTTCTCTTACGACGATATCGAAGCTCGTTTTGTAGCCCATGTCGACTTCCAGCTTCTTCAACACATCTTCAAGCGCTCTTGGTATCGGCTGATTTGACGTTTTCTGCTCATTCCACTTCTGCCCGCCAGACGAGATCACCTCGTCTTGCGCTTCTTTATCCATGCCTTTATCCATGCCTGATTCGGACTTCTGCTTCTCCTCTCCTTTCCCCTTATCTTTTTCCTGGTGACGGAATGATTGTTCCTCTTGATCCCGATCGGTCAAAAAAGCCATCACACCTTCTTCTCCCTGGTCTTTACCGCTTGACTTGTCTTGCTCCATATCCGCCATAAGTCACTTCACCTCAATGAATGTAGTCAAAACGCGCGCTTGTTACTACCGCCTACCACTGAAAAACGAGCCAATCAAACAAAGAGCCGATCGTCTTGCCGATAACCATCGCCATCACCAGACTGATCATATACGCGGACAAACCCAATCGCTTGGCTAAGATCGGAAGCACATTCATAACCTCAGTCAGAGCGGCGGCCAGCATCCCGACGAACATACCGGTCAGCAGACCTGATCCCGTCAATGCCAATGCTGGAGAGAGCTTGAGTCTCCAGTCCATAAAGTCGGCGAATGTCCAATACAAGGATCCGCATACAATGGCCGATTCGAACCAAGCCGACATTCGAAATCCCCGTGAAAGCTGAGCCAGTCTTGGAACGAGATCAAAAACGATCAACAACGCCACCAGCCCGCTTCCGACAGCTAGACCGCCCGCTAGACCCAACACAGCGATAAACAAATGTTCCGTAAACTTAATCATTCCGAACGCCGCTTTCGTGGATCTGATCGTAATCTGCTTGTTTGCGAATCTCATCCGCGATGACATAAGCATTCATATTTTCCTGATACATATACAGCTCAACCTCAAGCGGATTCGGTTCTTCATTGAACCGTTTACGGAAGATATGGTTAAAGAACAATATCATGCCGAGACCTATTCCGAGCGAATAAGGAATCTGAAACCATAACGGATGATCTACCTTTTCACCCGTAATCAGCTCGACGATCCGGATATGTACCTCCTTCATGCTGACATCCGTATGGAAATTCATAATCGCGAGTCCCGCGCCAAAGAACAACAGCAGCCACGCCAGAATAAGCATGACATACCTTGGCTTGACCGGCTTGTCAGCCACCATGATCAACACTTGGGGATCCCCATACGCCTCTACAGACACCCCCATCGCCTCACGACGTATTCGTTCGACAATCTGCAGAAGATCGATAACAACCCGGTTGCCATCCTCCTTACGATGTTCGTAGAGCGGAAGCGCAGACAGCTTCTGCTGCAACGTATCCTCGTCTGTAAGCAGCCTTGCAACCTGACCTAACGTAACGGTGTGAAAA
Source organism: Paenibacillus sp. strain BS8-2 (assembly GCF_054483835.1). Classification (NCBI taxonomy): domain Bacteria; kingdom Bacillati; phylum Bacillota; class Bacilli; order Caryophanales; family Paenibacillaceae; genus Paenibacillus; species Paenibacillus sp. strain BS8-2. The sequence continues at coordinate 4,265,952 of NZ_CM137010.1, read as the reverse complement.
GGTTTGATGTATATTCTTTTTTTCAGACGCAGATAGATAACGGATTGGCTTCTCTCGCCCATCGCATGCTCATCCCTTCTGCCTACCAACATGCCTCAGGTAGTCATCCTCTTTCTCTGTTAGTATGGATTACGAAGGATTAGGATACTCAGCCAATTTCAAACAAAAAAAAGGACCAAACCGCTATTGAGCGATTTGATCCCTGATTGATTGCAAAATTTTCTTCTCCAGCCGCGACACTTGAACTTGTGAGATACCCAGCCTGCTTGCCACTTCAGATTGCGTCTTGTCCCTGTAATATCTCAGAAACACGATTAGACGCTCGCGTTCGCTCAACCCTTCAATAGCTTCTTCGAGAGCTAGCTTATCGAACCAACGCTCCTGCGACTCATCTGCGATCTGGTCCATGAGCGTGATCGGATCGCCGTCGTTTTCGAAGACAGTCTCGTGAATCGACGTAGGGGGTTTGTTGGCTTCCTGAGCGAATACAACATCCTCCGGCGTAATACCAAGCGCTTCCGCTACTTCATTGATTGTTGGAAGTCTGCCCATCGTCTTCGATAGCTCATCCTTCATCTTGCGGACCTTATTTGCTGTCTCCTTGAGGGAGCGGCTGACCTTAAGCGTGCCATCATCACGAAGGAATCGTTGAATCTCCCCGATGATCATCGGCACGGCGTACGTCGAAAATTTCACATCGTACGAAAGGTCAAATTTGTCCACTGATTTAAGAAGCCCGATACAGCCGATTTGGAACAAGTCCTCCGGTTCGTACCCTCGATTCATGAAGCGCTGGACGACAGACCAGACAAGGCGGATATTACACCCTACCAGCGTATCCCGTGCTACAGTATCCCCGGATTGGCTCAGCGCGATCAAACGTTTCACTTCGGCATCGTCCAAATATGGCTGGGCTGTTTGCTTCATTCCGACATCCATGAGGCCGTGCCCCCTATGCTCTAATTATAGAGCGCTTTTTTTGATTCGATCCGCTTGAGCATCGCGACACGGGTTCCTCCGCCTACTCTGCTCGCCACTTCAAAATGGTCCATAAAATTCTCCATGATGGTGAACCCCATTCCCGAACGTTCGAGATCGGGCTTGGATGTGTACAGTGGCTGCCTTGCAAGCTCCACATCCTCGATACCGTTGCCTTCGTCCGATATAACGATCGAGACGGTATCGCGATCAATATTGACTTCAATGGTTACCTCGCGGCTAGGATCGTTATCATAGCCGTGGATGATCGCATTGGTTACAGCTTCGGATACTGCGGTTTTGAGATCGTTTAACTCTTCCAGCGTAGGGTCGAGTTGAGCGACGAAAGATGCAACGGATACTCGCGCGAACGCCTCATTCTCTGAGCGGGCGCTAAATGTCAGCTTCATAGCGTTGTTGCCTGTCATGACACCACCTCCAGACTCGATATCGCGTTCCTCTCGTTGTCGTGAACCGATATAATCTTGAACAGTCCGGACAGCTCGAACAGCCTTTTCACGCCCGGATTGATGTCGCAGACGACCATCTTGCCGCCTTTGTTTTTCACTTGCTTGTAGCGTCCCAAGATGACGCCGAGTCCGGAGCTGTCCATGAACTGCAGCTCTTTGAGGCTCAGAATGACATGGTTCACTTGATCCTTCAGGAGGGCCTCCTCCATCTTGAATCGAACGACGTTAGCCGTATGATGGTCAAGCTCGCCATACAGCCGGACAATCAACACGTTGCGATAATGCTCCAATTCGATTTGCAGACTCATAAGCGCTCCTCATCTCCTCACAGTCATTGTTGCATAGATGCAATAGCCGAGATAGAACAAGGGATTCAACAGGCCAGCAATGAATTCCTGCACGCCGACAAAACTAGAAGCATACCGCTAGGAGGTGACAAAAAGCGCGGTGATTATAATCACACTTAAGCTGCGTGATTGAAACGGTTAGCGGAACAAACTGGTCGCAGATCGTTTGAACATCTTCCACCAATTCGCCTTCGCGATGTCCTCCGGTGAGGTAACGTTATATTCCTTCACCACTTGTTCGCCATCATAGATGACCAGCTTACCTACAGAATCTCCCGCTTGAATCGGTGCTTTGACGTTATCGTCCAGCTTTAGTTCATAACGGATATCCTTGGTTGCAGAACCTTTCTTCAACAAAACGCTGTAAGGACGATCTGCGATGAGCGGCAATTCGGATGTCATACCTTTTTCGATCTTCAGCGTACCAATACCATCACCAGACTCCAGCACAGAGTAATTCATATATTGCGCGAAGGTGTAGTCGAACATCTGCGACACCTCGACATTACGTTGCTTGGTCGTAGGTTCGCCCATCACGACAGCGATGACTCTCATATCGTCGCGTTTCGCCGTAGCTGACAAACAATATTTGGCCTCGCTGGTGTATCCGGTCTTAAGACCGTCCGCTCCACTGTAGAAACGAACTAGTTTATTCGTATTGACAAGCCAAAAGGGTTTCTCGGACGACTTACGAAGATAATCCTGATACAAGCCGGTATACTTCGTCACTTCCTGATGCTTAAGAAGCTCTCGGGACATGACGGCAATATCATGCGCAGACGAATAATGACCTTGCACTGGAAGTCCATTCGGATTTACAAAATGTGTATCCTTCATGCCTAACTCCTGCGCTTTTGCATTCATCATTGCAACGAAGTTCGCCTCAGTGCCACCTAGCTTCTCTGCCATCGCAACGGATGCGTCATTCCCCGAAGCTAGCGCGATTCCTTTGATCATGTCGTCGACCGACATTTCTTCGCCTTGCTCGAGAAAAATTTGCGATCCGCCCATCGAAGCAGCGTATTCGCTTGTGCTGACCTTATCTGTCAGCTTCAGCTGTTCGTTATCCAGTGCCTCCATGATGAGCAATAACGTCATTATTTTGGTGATACTGGCCGGCGGTAGCTGATCATGACTATTCTTCTCGAAGATGACGGTGCCACTGTCGGCGTCCATCAATATGGCAGAGCGGGCAGAGGGCGCTAGATCGACCGTAGCCGTCCCTTCCTCTGCTGATGCGATTACAGGCAGCATAAGCGCCAAGGTCAATGTTAGTGCGAGAATTGAAGCGAATCGAGTTTTCAACGATTGGTCCCTCCTGGATGATTGTCGGTACTATTTTCCTTTTCAGTGTTAACATTCGGAGAGGAAATTATTCCTATTTGACCCAGCTCAGCAAAAAACCGCCGATCGCTTGTGTAGCGAATCGACGGTTATTGTCTTCGAGCTATTGCTCCATTCTGGTAATGCCCTCTGCCGTGACAACGGCTAACAAAAGTGGTTTTGGCGCAGGCTGTTCCGCCTCGACCCGGTATGCGCCGCGTACTCGACTTATCACGTCAATGACATCGTCATTGTCTGCACGTATATGCAGTGTAGCGAGCGTGTCGCCTTCCCTTACTGGTTCGCCGACCTTCTTGTGCAGAACGAGACCGACCGCATAATCTATCTCGGCTTCCTTCGTCGCTCGGCCGGCTCCTAACACCATCGCAGCGAGTCCTAGTTGCTCTGCTTCAATAGCAGCAACATAACCGCTTTCGACTGACGTTACCTCCAGCCTTGTCGGAGCTTGGGGCAGCTTGTCCGGATCATCGATCATATTGCCGTCTCCGCCTTGTGCTTCAACAAACGCTTTGAGCTTCTTAAGCGCTTCACCGTTATGGAGCTGAGCGCGAAGCATCTCCTTCGCTTCCTCGATCGAAGCAGCCGCGCCGCCAAGCATGACCATCTGAGCGCTTAATACCAAACATAACTCCGTTAGATCTTGAGGTCCTTGCCCCTTCAATGTTGCAATTGCTTCAGCTACCTCAAGCGAATTACCGATGGCGTAGCCAAGCGGTTGATCCATGTCGCTAATAATGGCCGCTGTTTGCCGTCCGACCGCGGTTCCGATCCCAACCATAGCAGAAGCAAGCCGCTCTGCATCTGCCTGCGTCTTCATGAACGCTCCGCTGCCTGTTTTGACATCTAACACAATCGCATTGGCTCCCGCAGCAATTTTCTTACTCATGACGGAGCTTGCAATCAATGGGATGGATTCTACTGTTGCTGTAACATCTCTCAGTGCATACAGCTTCTTGTCGGCTGGCGCCAAGTCCCCGCTTTGCCCGATAACAGATAATCCGATCTCATTTACTTGCGCAATAAATTGTTCACGGGACAGTTCCGTCTGGAAGCCGGCAATTGACTCCAGCTTGTCGACCGTCCCTCCAGTATGTCCGAGACCACGACCTGACATCTTGGCGACGGGAACACCTAGTGATGCAACGAGTGGTCCGATAATGAGCGTTGTTTTGTCGCCGACACCACCCGTGCTATGTTTATCAACCTTGACTCCTCGGATTGGAGATAAGTCGATCTTGTCGCCCGACTCCGCTATCGCAAGCGTCAACGCAGCTGTTTCTTGTTCAGTCATCCCCTGATAGAATACGGCCATTGCCCATGCCGACATTTGATAGTCTGCGATTTGGCCTTGGTTATACCCTTCAATGAGGAAAGCAATCTCCGCGGAGCTTAGTTCTCCGCCATCTCTTTTTTTGTGTATCAAATCGACTGCCCGCATGAGAGCCTCCTTTTTGTATACGCCATCTGTATGCCCTCTTTAGCTCGATCTGTATAACGCACGGCTCCTATAATGATGGAGACGTTCCGATTGCACCTGCACGATAATCTCGTCGAGCGACTGGCTCAATACGAGTACGTCCTGATGCATAAGATCTTGCTCCTGCAAAGCCGCCTCTACCATCTCACAGCGAAGCTTCTCAAGCTCCAATAACAACTTGTCCATGATTTTTCCACTCCATCATTCTATGATCATGGACATTATACGACGACCACATCATCAAATACTGTCACAATGAGTCGACCCGAATATTACAATTGTGTTACAAACCTGGCTACATCGCTGTAATTAACGCCGTCACAAGACCCAGAAACTGGGACTTGACTCGCTCAGCAGTCTCCATCACTTCCTCGTGGGACAACGGCTGATCTAGAATGCCAGACGCCATGTTCGTAATACACGAAATACCTACCACTTCGATCCCCGAATGACGAGCTGCAATGACTTCCGCGACAGTCGACATTCCGACAGCATCTGCGCCAAGCGTACGCAGCATCCGAATCTCGGCAGGCGTTTCATACGAAGGTCCCGTTAACCCGACATAGACGCCTTCTTGCAATGCAAAGCCTTGATTATGGGCAATTTCTTTGGCTGCAGCGCGCAGCCGCTTGCTGTATGCCTCAGACATATCCGGGAAACGAACGCCAAGCTCTTCATCATTCGGACCGATAAGCGGATTACGTCCAGTTAAGTTGATATGATCGGAGATCAACATCAAGTTGCCAGAAGCAAATGCGAGGTTGATTCCTCCTGCGGCATTGGTTACAAGCAGCGATGTTACGCCGAGCGCCTTCATGACACGTACCGGGAAAGCTGTAAGCTCTGGCCCATATCCTTCGTACATATGGAAGCGACCGCGCATTAAGACGACTGCTTTGCCAGACAATTTACCGATCAGAAGCTCTCCGGCATGGCCTTCGACTGTAGAAATTGGGAAGTGAGGGATATCGTGGTAAGCAATAACAACAGGCTCTTCGATATGGTCACCCAGAACACCAAGGCCCGATCCCATAATTAAGCCGATCTCAGGCGTCAAGCTGGTTTTCTCGCGAATATAAGATGCGGCTTCCTGAATATGCGCATTCGTTAATTGATTCATGGTTTGTCTCCTCCTAAATGTGGAACGTATTCTTTCATCTTGCCTTGTATTTTCATCAATCAGAGTCGTTTATCCTGCAACATTCCAATCATCATTTGCCGAGCTCGAGCTCAGATAAGAAGCTGCTGCCGTTAGGAGGCGCCGTTGTCCCGAAGTTGTCGGCGATTGTCGCGCCCAGATCGGAGAATGTCTCTCTAACCGGCAGCGCATCAGGCGTCTGAAATGCCGGGCTGTATAGCAAGATCGGCACATATTCACGCGTATGATCCGTACCTGGATGTGTAGGGTCGTTACCATGGTCCGCAGTAATGACAAGCAGATCCGTTTCCCCGATCCTGCTGAGAATATCAGGAAGAGCCGCATCAAATTCTTGGAGTGCCAGAGCGTATCCATGCGGATCCCGGCGATGTCCATATAAGGAGTCAAAATCAACCAGATTGGTAAATATCAAACCGCTGAATGAATCATTAAGTGTCTCGATCGTACGGCGAATTCCGTCCGCGTTGCTTTGAGTCGGTTGTGAAGTCGTAATGCCTTCCCCATCGAAAATATCCGATATTTTGCCAATGGAGCGAACCTCATAACCTCCCGCTTTAAGTCCGTCAAGAACGGTTGGCTGCGGCGGCTTTACGGCGTAATCATGCCGATTAGGCGTCCGTTTGAAGCTGCCCGGCTCACCCAGGTAAGGACGCGCGATAACACGTCCAACTGTAAAGCGGCTATCCATTGTCAGTTCTCTGGCGATCTCACAAGCTCGGTACAGCTCATCCAGCGGGATTACGTCCTCATGCGCGGCAATCTGGAAGACGCTATCAGCGGAGGTATAAACGATCCAAGCCCCGCTGTTCATCTGCTCCTCGCCCAGCTCGTCCAATATTTCAGTTCCGCTAGCTGGTTTGTTCCCGATCACCTTACGTCCCGTACGCTCCTCGAAGGGGCCGATCAGCTCGGGCGGGAATCCATCCGGGAAGGTTTGGAACGGAACCGTTAGCTTTAAGCCCATAAGCTCCCAATGTCCTGTCATCGTATCTTTGCCTACTGAGGTTTCCCCCATTTTGCCGTAATAGGCCTTTGCTGAATCATGGCTTGGCTGCCAATCGTGGATTGGAGCAATCCGGTCGAGTCCTAACTTTCGTAAATTGGGCAACTCCATACTGGGAACCTCTCTGGCAATGTGGCCAAGGGTATGCGAGCCAGTATCCCCAAACTCCGCGGCATCTGGTAATTCTCCAATGCCGACACTGTCAAGAACGATAACGGCAATCCGTTCAAATTTCATATGCTGTCGATCCTCTCGTCGTTAGGCGCGCGGATGTGCTCCGAGGTAAACATCCTTAAGCCTTAATTTTGAACTTTGGGTATATTTGAGCGTAGTCGCGATATCGGCATGACCAAGCAGTTCCTGCACCGTCTTGGCATCTGCACCGCCGTCAAGCAAGTGAGAAGCGACGGAATGTCGCAGCGTATGCGGTGTTATCTCTTCTTGAATATTTGCTTCTTTGGCATATTTCTTAATTAATTTCCAGAACCCTTGTCGCGTCATCCTTGTCCCAAGATGATTTAAGAATAACGCCGAATCCGGCTCACGACCGGTCAGGAGCGCGCTGCGGCCTCCTTCGGACATATAATTCTCGAGCGCAGCAACTGCATGACTGCCGAATGGAACAATCCGCTCCTTCATACCGCTGCCTGTACAAGCAATATATCCCAGAGCAAGATGAAGATGTTCCACATTCAACGCTACGATCTCGGAGACGCGTATGCCGGTGGCATACAATAATTCCAGCATCGCCTTGTCTCTTTTTCCAGCTGCGCTGTCTGTCTTTGGCGAATCTAACAACGCGCTAGTTACATCGACGGACAAAACCTTTGGCGCTCGTCTCTCGAGCTTTGGCGCCTCCAAATAAATGGAAGGATCCCGCACGATTACACCGTTTAATAGCAAATGGTGGAAAAATGCGCGCACGGCAACGATGCGGCGAGAGATAGTAGCTGCCTTCAAGCCATTTTCCTTTAGCTTGTGTATGTATGTCGCTAGATGATGCCGTTGAACATCTTCCCATGTATCGATGCCGGTTTCCTCGCAATACAAGTAACACGAATGAAGATCCCGTTCGTATGAGGCAACGGAATTAAGGGACAATCCTCTCTCGTGCCTCAGATACCCTGTATATTGTTCCAATTGAGCTTTCAATTCGTAACTTCCTTTCACTATTGCCGCAGCATGCTTGGTGGACATTCATCAGATTCAACATCCATCGCGCTTTTTCCTTCTTTTTCGATATGAGAATCGCCTCAGGGATGCCCGAGGTTACCGAAAATTTATTCACCGTACCAATAAAACCAGCGAAGTCGATCAGCCGAGTTCCCCCCTTCTGGGGACGCAGACTCCTGTTGCAGCACCTTAAGAGCCTCACCTTTCGGCTTGCTGTACGGAGAAATGGGCGATACAACCTCAAGCAACCATCTGTATCCGCCGGAAGCAATGAGCAGCAGCACGACAAAGATTAGAAGAAACAACATCTTGCTCAGCCAGCCCTTAAATGAAACAACCATACTTGTTACCCCCTTCATCCGAACGCTCTCGCACGTTAACCCATCTTGTTGATTAGCGCGCAAGAGCTGTTCGTACCACCATATGAAGAGGTTTATCCCGATATGTCTGTAGTTCTAGAAACATTATGGCTCTAATCGATCATACGAGATGCTCTCCAGCCACTTATCGATTGGTGTATAAGGGAGCGCGGTCGCATGCGCAACCGGCTGATTCATCAGTTTGCCTGCATGGGTGTTTACACCCTTCTGCAACGGTACGCTTTGTCTAACAGCATCCCAGCCTCTGCTGGCCAGCTCGAGCGCATATGGCGTCGTGACATTCGTTAAGGCGAACGTCGACGTTCTGGGAACCGCTCCAGGGATATTGGCGACGGCATAATGAACAACACCGTGTTTTACGTAAATCGGATCCTTATGGGTTGTTGGTCGATCCACTGTGGCGATCGAGCCGCCTTGATCGACTGCAACGTCTACGATGACGGCGCCTTTCTTCATCCGCTCCACCATTTGCTCTGTAACTAAATGCGGCGCCTTGGCACCAGGTATCAAGACAGCTCCAATAACAAGATCCGCATGACTGACCGCTTCTGCAATATGGTACGGACTTGACATCAACGTGCGGATTCTGCCTTCGAACACTTCGTCCAGATAACGCATGCGTTCTGCACTTCGTTCGATAATGACGACGTTAGCCCCTAATCCCAGCGCCATACGCGCCGCATTCGTCCCTACAATGCCACCACCGATCACGACGACCTCCGCTGGAGGAACTCCAGGGACACCGCCAAGCAGCACCCCACGTCCGCCATGGAACGCTTCAAGAAACTGTGCGCCGACCTGTACGGACATTCGACCGGCTACTTCGCTCATCGGGATGAGCAATGGCAAACTACCGTTCGGCAGCTGAATGGTTTCGTATGCAATAGAGGTTACTCCACTATCCATTAGCGCCTTCGTCAGCTCGGGAGCAGCAGCAAGGTGCAGGTAAGTGAACAGAATCAAACCATCATGAAAATACTTAAATTCTTCGTGCAGCGGTTCCTTTACTTTAATAACCATTTCTGCGCCCCACACCTCGGCAGGGTCATTCGTAATGCTCGCACCTTCACGACTATAATCCTCATCAATGAAGCCGCTGCCTTCTCCTGCATTCGTTTCGACGATTACTTCGTGGCCAGCAGCAGTAAGCATCGTAACACCTGCCGGTGTCAACGCTACACGATATTCGCTTTGCTTGATCTCTTTGGGCACACCGATTCTCATCTTGCCTTCGCCTCCTGAACATACATCCTCAAGCGTACCATTTCCAGCATGAGCTTAAATTATGTGTATGCGTATTATTAGGCAAGCGTCCGGGTCGGTAACAGGAATTCTGCACATCAAGCTGAACGAACTTATACATGATCAGAATTAAGAAAAGGCTCTGCCATCCACAACTATGGATGACAAAGCCTTCTGAAATTATTTGGGATTGTCGTTCTTATCCTGGCAACGTCTGCAGACACCTTGGAAGTCGAGCCGGTGATCCACGACAAAAAATTCATATTCATTCTCTAGTCGTTCTTCAAGCGGCAGCAACCAATCTTCCTTGATTTCTTCCATGTTGCCGCATTGTACGCAGATGAGATGATGATGATGATGTTTGCTATTGTCCGCGCGCAAGTCGTATCGAGCCACGCCATCGCCGAAATTCAACTTCTCAACAACGTGCATGTCACTCAAGAGCTCAAGTGTCCGATAGACGGTGGCCAAGCCGATTTCAGGAGCTTTATCCTTCACCAGCATGAACACATCTTCGGCGCTGAGATGGTCTTCTTCGTTCTCTAGCAGCACGCGTACCGTCGCTTCACGTTGCGGGGTTAGCTTGTAGCCCTGAGATTGTAATTGCTGCTTAATAGTATCGATCCGGGCTTCCATGATTTCCCCCCTGCCAGCATGTCGCATCCAGTATTCGGAAACGTCAAACTCAATTATAGGGGGTATCACCTTCGAAAGTCAATTGTTTATCTGTCAGATGATGCCGTTTATTGACGGCAAGTACGAGGATGCCCATCCTACAATCACCGGTGACAAATACGCCTCGAATAATGCTGCTCCTGCGAATAGAAACATCATAATCATGGTTGTCGATGTCAGCATGCCGAGCTGGGGGAGAAGTTCCCCCTTTTGCTGCTGCAGCAGGAGTCGATGTTTAACAACATAAATCGCGAATGTAATCGCAGCAGCGCTTGCAATCATCATGGCGGGCACGGCTATCACATTTTGAGGGACGACGGAGATGAAAAAAAATACGATGCCCTTCCATCCATACTGCTGAACGAGAACACCGACCGTAAAGCCGATCAGCGTCCCCTTCAAAAAATTTAGCGCCAAGATGCCAGGGACACCGATTACCGTGATGCCAAGCAGCCAGATCAACATCATCCATTTAAAGTGAAACCAGAATCGGTCCCAGAATAACAGTTCAGAACTGACTTCAGCGCCTCCGCCGGATGCTTGTACATATCGATTCATTTCGCCGGCGAGCTCCTGTTGCTGCTCCAACGTCAAAGCACCTACGATCAATACGCCGAACACTGCACCGACAATAATCAATACCGCCACAAATATGTATAAATTCACACTATATTTCAAGAGCGTACACCCCATTCTCCCAAGGAAAGAATAAACCCTTCCAGTAATGAAAGGGTTGTCTACTTGTATCCTATGAAAGCAGAGATGCGCTTATGACGTTTACGAGCTGGCGGATTCGTATATCTGTATATCCGTGTCCATTCAATTAGATAACACCAGTCTGGACATATAGCTTCCATGCATATACGGCAAGAATGGTTTTGGCATCGCTGATTTTGCCCTCTTTCATATACGCATCAGCTTGCTCCATTGTAATGGACTCCACTACCAAATCCTCGTCCTCATCCGGATTTTGAACACCTTTAACCAGCTCATCTGCAAAATAAAGGTACAATTTCTCATCCGCAAAACCAGGTGATGTGTAGAATGACGAAATCAGCTTGAGTGATACCGGTCGATAACCCGTCTCCTCCTCCAGCTCTCTTGCTGCCGCGACAGCAGGATCCTCATCCCCATCCAGCTTCCCGGCAGGGATTTCGACCTGAAAGATGTCCATTGGCTTTCGATACTGCTCTACGACCAGGAGCTTGCCATCAAGCAGCGCCAATACAGCAGACGCACCAGGATGTCTAACGATCTCCCTTGTGGCGCTTCTCCCATCTGGAAGCTCTACAGTATCTACCTGCAGCGAGATGATTTTTCCTTCAAAGATGTGTTCCGTATGGATCGTATTCTCCCGCCATATGGCGGGACGCTTAGACTCCGTCCCTTGCGATTCCTTCATACGAGCATGACTCCATCCCATTCATTAATTAATAACGCCGGTATAACTTGTCCACCCCCGGCATATCTATCTGTAACGATAAACAATAGATGATGGGAGTGGACGAGATGAAACATTATATTGCCATCAATCACTTGCGACTGGTTGGAAAGGGCTGGGAAGTTAGACGTGAGTTAAACCGGCTCAGCGCATTAGCGGCTGAGGAGTCCCTCTCTGACTATACCCGTACCATTCCGCCTATTCGAATAAAGCTTGGTACTTCCAATCCAATCTATTCGGATTATACCAAGCGCGAGCTTATGCTTGGCGAGCCTGACGCTGAGATGCACGTTTAATTAATTCCACGACCAGCTCTGTAACTCTAACCAGATCATCTGCTTTAATCTGTTCTTTGGTCGTATGAATATGCTCATAACCTACGGCCAGGTTGACCGTCGGGATCCCTAATCCATTAAAGATATTGGCGTCACTTCCCCCGCCAGAGTGGAACGTCCGCGGCGTAGCTCCGATCGACGTAATGGCTTCTTTCGCAAGCTCGACAACATCGTCACCGTCATCGTACTGATACGCAGGATAGATGATGTCGCTTTCGAACTCGCCTTTTCCCCCAAACTCTTCGGCAGCGCTTAATACCGCTTTTTCCATATTCTCGAGCTGTGCGTCCAGCTTATGCTGTACGATACTTCTTGCTTCCGCGTATAACGTAACAAAGTCGCATACGATATTGGTCGCTCCGCCGCCCTCGAACTTGCCGATATTCGCCGTTGTCTCGGAATCAATTCGGCCAAGCGGCATACGCGATATCGCTTTGCCCGCGATCTGAATTGCACTAATGCCGTCCTCTGGGTTCACTCCCGCATGCGCAGAACGACCGTGCAGCTTGATCGTTACCTTCGCTTGCGTCGGGGCTGCAACCGCTATATCTCCAATAGATCCGTTCGAATCAAGCGCATAACCAAATTCGGCTTCCATCTTGCTAGCATCCAGATTTCGAGCACCTAACAGACCCGATTCTTCACCAACCGTAATAACAAATTGCACGCGACCATGTGATATTGCGTTCTCCTTTATGACACGAATCGCTTCAAACATCGCTGAGATGCCCGCTTTATCGTCCGCTCCAAGAATGGTTGTACCATCGCTTCTTATGTAACCGTCGCTATCCAGCTGCGGTTTAATGCCGTTTCCGGGCGTTACTGTATCCATATGACTCGTAAAAAATATCGTCGGAGCGGCTTCGCAACCTTCTGAAGCCTCCATCATAGCAAATAGATTATTAGCGCCATGCCCGGTCTTGGCGGCTGCATCATCCTCCGATAACGTCAAACCCAGCTTTGCGAACTCCTCATGGAGCACCTTGCTGATCGCTGCTTCGTATTTCGTTTCACTATCCACTTGCACAAGCTCCATGAACTGTGCCACCAATCGATCCTTCTGTATCATGATAGTTTCCTCCGTTCCTAATTTCGATTACAATGGAATTAATGATGATCCGGCGGGGTACAAGCTGGATACTAAAGTCTTCACAACCAATTGTAGAAAGGAGCGATTACACCAACCATGCAAAGACAAAAAATGATTCGTATCGTTGCTATCGTCGTAGTTACAACGCTGCTCATTACGACCATATTCGCTGGCATTGGCTCCTTATTTTTGAGCTAACGAACTTTTCGTGCGGGAATAACCGAATTGCTTTAAGAAATACGGCAGCAACTCCTCGGCAGCCTCCCGCACTGACATATCTTTTCCGGTCAAATCATTAAACGACGTAACGCCAAACTGCTGAATCCCGCATGGTACAATCCCTACGAAACCTTCAGCTGCGATTCCGGCTTTGATATTGAGCGCGAAACCATGACTTGTCACAAACCCTCTGCGATGCCGCGCTTTATTGAATTTAATGCCAATTGCGGCGATTTTCTCGTCCCCGATCCACACCCCAGTATATTCAGGCTTACGCCCTGCTTCTATACCATGTCCGCTTAACCAGTCGATTATGACCTGCTCCAGGCTCCGTAAGTACGCATGCAAGTCGAGACCTACTGCATCCAGATATAGCAGCGGATATCCCACTAATTGACCCGGACCATGATAAGTAATATCGCCGCCACGGTCGATTTCGAACACATCAATGCCTCGCTCTTCTAGATCCTGCTGATCCAGCAACAAGTGCTCCGGATGCCGGTCCGACCCTAACGTGTAAGTCGGCGGATGCTGAAGAAGGAGCAGCGTTTCCGCTCGCTCCCCCTGATCGATTTGTTTCACATACGACTTCTGCATATCCCATGCTTCGCCATAAGGAACCGTTCCGATATATTGGGCATCCAGCAATCCGGAGGTGCTGCTCTTTTCCATCTCCGTCATGATAGCTTTTCCCCTCAATGGTTTAATATAATGAACTCTCCATATTGAAGCTTTCAAGATTATCTTTCACGCGTTGCAGGAATCTGCCGCAAATGACACCATCCAGAATGCGATGATCCAGCGATAGACATAAGTTAGCCATGGAGCGCACCGCAATCATGTCGTTAATTACAACCGGCCGTTTTACAATGGATTCGAAGGTCAGAATAGCCGCTTGTGGATAATTGATGATCGGATATGACAAGATGGAGCCGAACGAACCCGTGTTGTTGACAGTAAAGGTTCCGCCGTGCATATCGGATAAGGTTAATTTGCCTTCGCGCGTCTTACGAGCCAGCTCATCGATTTCCTTGGCAAGACCCGCAACGTTTTTGTGATCCGCGTTTTTGATGACTGGTGTTAATACCGAGTCCTCGGTACCCACTGCAAGCGAGATATTAATATCGCGTTTGACGATAATTTTGTCAACGGCCCAAGTCGAATTCATAATCGGATAATCCTTGATCGCGTTGACCACTGCCTTAAGCAAGAAAGCCAAGTACGTCAGATTAATGCCTTCCCGTTTCATAAATTCATTTTTGAGCTTGTTACGCAGCATGACAAGATTGGTGACGTCCACCTCAATCATGGTCCAGGCATGAGGAATTTCGCTTACACTTTGACGCATATTACGTGCAATCGTGTTACGAATCGGCGTTACATCAATAAAGGTCTCGCCACGACTCGGATTCGAGACGCCCTCTACTTCAATCTTTGGAATACGCGGCGTCTCGGACAAATGAATGCCCGAAGAGCGTACTTGTCCCTTGGGATCAGCACCAGCGCTTTGTGCAGCAGTAGTTGCTGAAGCTCCCGGTTTTCCTGCTGCCACATAAGCTAACACATCTTTGCGCGTTACGCGGCCTCCTAATCCCGTTCCCGCCACTTCGGATAATCTTACTCCGTTCTCTGCAGCAAGCTGCTGAACGGCTGGCGAGAACCGATTACGCATTGGTGCTGATTCGTCTTCAGGCAAGGTTGTGTTTGTACCTTGCGCAACCGGTGCAGGGTTAGCAGATTCAATCGCAGAGACAGAAGAAGCCGATGAGCCCTCCGTCTCAATGATGCATACCGGCGTGCCTACAGGCACGTTCTCTCCATTGCCTACTAATATTTTGACCAAGGTGCCTGCAACCGTTGATGGCAATTCGGCATTCACCTTGTCCGTCAAAATTTCGCAAATAGGCTCGTATATTTCGATGCGGTCGCCAGGCTGCTTCAGCCAGCGGTCTATCGTTGCGGAGACTAATGACTCTGCCAATTGCGGCATCACAATTTCCGTCATCGTTTTCATTTCATCCAACTCCTCACTGGTCCTAGTACATAGCCAGCTTCTTCATGGCTTCCTTAACCTTGTCCTTATTCAGCAAGAAAAACTTCTCGCCTGGCGGATTGATCGGCATTGCAGGCACATCCGGACCGCATAAGCGCATAATTGGCGCATCCAGCTCATAGAGCAGCTCTTCCACGATAATCGCAGCTACCTCGGCGCCTACGCCGCCAGTTTTGTTATCCTCGTGCACGATAAGCACCTTGCCAGTCTTACGGACGGCTTCCAGAATACCTTCTTTGTCCAATGGCTGAATAGTACGCAAATCAAGAATATGAACGTTAATTCCTTCTTGCGCCAGCTCCTCCGCCCCTTGCTCGATAAAACGAAGCGGCATACTGTAACTGATTACCGTAATGTCATCGCCTTCACGCAGTACGTTAGCTTTGCCAATCGGCACGATGTAATCATCTTCCGGCACTTCACCGGATATCAGCTTATACCCCTTTTTATTCTCAAAATAAAGCACCGGATCCGCATCACGAATCGCCGCCTTGAGCAATCCCTTCGCGTCATACGGTCGATATGGCGCAACGATCTTAAGACCAGGCGTCCCGAAGAAAACCGATTCCGGGCATTGCGAATGATACAAGCCTCCGAAGATTCCGCCGCCGATAGGCGCGCGAATCACGATTGGACACGTCCAATCATTATTGGAGCGATAACGGATTTTGGCCGCTTCGCTAATGATCTGATTGGTCGCCGGGAACATAAAGTCCGAATATTGCATCTCTGCGATCGGCTTCATCCCGTACATCGCAGCGCCAATTGCGACACCTGCAATTGCAGATTCAGACAATGGTGTGTCCATTGCGCGCATCTCGCCGAACTGATCATACAAACCTTTGGTCGTTGTGAAGACGCCGCCCTTAAGACCAACATCTTCCCCAAGCACGAATACATCTTCGTCGCGTTCCATCTCTTCTTTCATCGCAAGTCTGATCGCATCGATATAATCCATTACTGCCATTACAATTGCCCCCCTTCCCCGGAATCGCCCTCATAAACATGGTACATGGTAGATTCAGGAGTTGGGAATGGCGCTTTATCGCCGTATTCCGTCGCTTCGTCAAGCAGCCTGCGCAGTTCTAGCGCATACTGATCCTCTTGCTCTTCGCTCCATAAGCCGCAATCGATCAGATACTGTTTGTACTTCGGCAAACCATCCTTCGCGCGATTCTCATCTACCTCTTCCTTCGTACGATAAGCCAGATCATTATCCGAAGTGGAATGCGGGGAGAGACGGTACATGAGCGCTTCGATAAGCGTTGGACCTTCGCCTGCAATGGCCCGCTCTCGCGCTTCTTTAACGACACGATATACCTCTAACGCATCATTGCCATCTACTTGTACTCCAGGGAAACCATAACCAAGCGCTCGATCGGCCACTTTGCCTGCCAGCTGTTTGTGGATCGGCACCGAAATGGCATACTGATTATTTTCGCACATGAGAATAACTGGCAGCTTATGTACGCCTGCGAAATTACAGCCTTCATGGAAATCGCCCTGATTGCTGGAGCCTTCGCCGAAAGTGACAAAGCTGACAAACGATTTTTTCTTCATCTTGGCAGCTAGTGCGATACCAACGGCATGCGGAACCTGTGTCGTCACTGGGCTTGAGCCCGTTACGATTCGCAGCTTCTTGGATCCGAAGTGACCCGGCATCTGTCTGCCACCGCTATTAGGATCCTCCGCCTTAGCGAATACGGACAACATGAGGTCACGAAGTGTCATCCCGACAGATAGGACGAACCCATAATCACGGTAATACGGCAAATAATAATCTTGTTCGCGGTCCAGCGCGAACGCTGCCGCTACCTGAGCAACTTCCTGTCCGATCCCCGAAACGTGGAAGTTGATTTTGCCTGCTCGCTGCAGGAGCATAACACGTTCATCAAATTTTCTTGCCATCATCATCATTTTGTACATGTCTATGGCTTGCTCGTTCTTAAGTCCAAGCTCTGTATGTCGTGCTTGCTGACTAGCAGAAGACAATTGAGTCATAAAGATAGCCTCCTTATTTACCAACTCTTATAACCTGGTACTAAGACCTCACTATACTCATTATACCCGCTTTCTGGGCAAAAGGAAATCCACCTTATGCATTCTCAGTTAACAAGATGAAGTCCACCCATTGATCAGAAAGAAATTGCCTTTCCATCTACAGCTAACATCGCCTCACCAAGCGCTTCGGATAACGTAGGATGAGGGTGAATCATAGCACCGACCTCCCACGGCGTTGCATTGAGCCAGCCAGCCAGAGAAGCTTCGGAGATCAAGTCTGTAGCATGTGGTCCAATCAAGTGAACGCCAAGGATATCCCCCGACTTACGATCAGCAATCACTTTCACGAAACCTTCCGGCTCTCCGAGCACGATGGCTTTGCCGATCGCTTGAAACGGAATTTTCCCAACCTTGATATCGTACCCCTTCGTTCTCGCCCCATCCTCGGTATATCCATAGGATGCAACTTCAGGACTGGAATAGATACATCTTGGGATAAGCAAATGATCAATTAAGGCAGGCTTTCCGCCGAGCAAATGATCGACAGCAGTCAGTCCTTCGTGAGCAGCAGCATGCGCTAGCTGTACGCCTCCAACGACATCTCCGATGGCATATATATGAGGTTCTGTTGTTTGACCAAATTCGTTAACAACAATAAAACCCTTGTCAGAACGGATATCGGTATTTTCGATGCCGATTCCATCCGCATTGCCTTCCCGCCCGACACAGACCAGCATTTTATTGGACACCAAAGTAACGTCCCCGTCTGGTGTCAACCCTTTTATTGTCACATCATTATCAGCTAACTCGTATGTATCCGTCTGAAGCTGGACGCTGGTCAGAATGCGGACGCCTCTGCGACCCAGGCTTTTGGCTAATGCGGCTGAAACCTCCGTATCTTCTCCAGGGAGAAGCCGTGCACCTGCTTCAACAAGTGTCACGTCAACGCCAAAATCTTGAAGCATCGATGCCCATTCCACGCCGATAACACCGCCGCCAATAATGAGGATTGATTCAGGAAGCTTGTCCATAAGCAATGCATCGTCGCTTGATAATATATGAACGCCGTCTCGCGTTAATCCTGGCAGCATACGAGGCTTAGAACCTGTAGCGATAATCAGGTTGTTCGATACAACTTGCTCCATCTCTCCATTTGCGAGTTCAACGGCAAGCGAACCGCTCTTTGGCGAAAATATAGATGGGCCAATGACACGACCTTTGCCGTTAATGACCGTTATTCCGTGTTTTTTCATCAAACCTTGTAATCCACGGAACAATGTCTCTACCGTCTCGCTTTTGCGGGCTTGCACGCGGCCAAAGTCCAACGAAACAGCTTCTTGCGCAACAGAAACACCGTACTGACTGGCACTTAATATCGTTCTATATACTTCCGCGCTTCTTAACATCGATTTACTGGGTATACATCCTTTATGCAGGCATGTGCCGCCAAGCTTATCTTGCTCAACAAGCGCAACCTTCTTCCCTGCTTGTGCTGCCCGAATTGCTGCTGTATAGCCGCCTGGACCGCCTCCAAGCACGGCTACATCTACTTGAATTGCCATATTTGTTGTCGCCTCCACATCGAAATGCGATAATTGCTATACTATTGTACCTTTTTTCAAAGGCTATTTCACTGTTTGAGAACAAATGGACACAGTCTTCCTAACCAGTTATGATAGAAAGAATGAGAATGCGGATGTAACTGCCGCGTAAGATAAGGAGTTTCGACGATATGAGATTGTTGGTTTCCCGCGTTATTGCCATCTTGTTCCTTGTCATTCCCGGTATTGCTGCCTGTTTCGGTTTCCTGAGAATGAAGGATGCATTGTTCGTGTACTTTTCCGAATTCGGCAACGACGCCATTACGCCTGATTTTGAATGGCTGTCATTTTTATTGGGATTTGTTCTCTTCTTTGCTGGTGCTGGTTTCATCGGCGGCTGGATCTTCTTCCGAGATCGCAAGCGCAACTACGTCGCGCCTCGTTTCAAGCCGAAGCGCCCTCGTCCACCGAAACCTCAGTCATCGCCGCCTGAAGGTTCGTAAGCCTGCAGCTTGTTCATAGACCTCTTACAAATTTGATCCCTGCTTTACAAACGTATTCGATCTTTACACAATCGTCGTGAAGGGATAATGCAGCGATAATCTTATCCCATTAAACTGAATTCATCAAGTACGACAGGTGGTGAATTCAAAAGTGACAATCGTATATGACGTTTATGTTGACGGTCAAGTTCAAGAGACTCTACAACCGCATGGACAACGTCTGCAGGACATTTCCCGATTTATCAAAGCAGAAGCAACAAGACTTATTGCCCTATATGGTCGTAATGTCTATTTAAACAGAAGAATCGTTTACAAATGAGGCATCTACCGATAGCCTTTTTTTGTTGCCCCATATAGAACGAACGTTCGTTTCAATAACCATTTCGTCATTCGCCGAACAAGTGGAAAAACCGCTTCATTCTATGGTTAAAGGCAACCAAGAATGAAGCGGTTTTTCCTTGCAGTCATTTCTAGCTCACCTTATGCTCAATCCGCAGCTTGTCAGCAACCATCGCGATGAACTCCGAGTTGGTCGGCTTCGACTTGCTGATGTTGATGGTGTAACCGAACAGATGGCTGATGCTGTCGATGTTGCCGCGCGTCCAGGCGACTTCAATCGCGTGGCGGATCGCACGTTCGACGCGGGAAGGTGTCGTTTTGAACTTCTCAGCGATAGCGGGATACAACGTTTTCGTTATTGCGCCAAGAATTTCAATGTTGTTATACACCATCGTGATTGCTTCGCGCAAATATTGATATCCTTTAATATGTGCAGGGACACCAATTTCATGAATAATGCTTGTAATGTTTGCGTCTAAGTTTTTACCTTTCGCAAGCGGTACCACATTGGATTTCAACAAAGTTGAGCTCGTGCTGAAGCTCGATGAAGCTGTATAAGAACTACCACTGCCTACAAGCTGACGAATCCGATTCGCAAGAATATCCATATCGAATGGTTTAAGTATGTAATACGATGCGCCTAACTGTACTGCTTTTTGAGTGATGTTTTCTTGGCCGAACGCAGTGAGCATAATAATTTTTGGCATTGGAGACAAGTTCATTTCCTTTAGCTTTTCCAACACGCCAAGACCATCCAGATGAGGCATTATAATATCCAATATAAGCACATCAGGGACGTTGCGCGTTTGCTCCAAATGGCGAATTACTTCTTCTCCGTTGTATGCTACGCCACTTACATGCATATCACTTTGTTCGGATATATACTCGGATAACAGGTTAGTAAATTCTCGGTTGTCGTCAGCCAACAAAACTTCGATCTTGTGCAAGGTAAGTATCCTCCCTTAAATGATTGATTGTTGTATCGCTCACGGGTTGTCTAACATAGGTTTTCGACATGGCATATGGAATTCCTTCTGTCGAAAATCTTTTTTCTTTATTTTTTTTCAAGTATTCGATATAATAAATAATTTACTTCATAATACCTGTAATTTCGTGTACTTTCGACACAATTAGTCTCATCGGATAAATAGTAATAGCTAACAATCAAACACCTCGAGCAACTGAACAGCTGCTCGAGGTGTTTGATTATGCCGCATTTGGTTTTGATGATTTTTCCTTATGAAGGACGCCAGCATCCTGCAACATCCACTCGATAAAGCAACCATATCCAGAGGCAGGATCATTCACAAATACGTGAGTGACAGCCCCAACAATCTTGCCCTCTTGAATGATTGGACTGCCTGACATTCCTTGAACGATTCCGCCTGTTTTGCTAATTAAACGTTTATCTGTAATTTTGATGACCATGCCTTTGGTTGCTGGTCCTGATTGTTTGGATACATGAACGATCGAAATATCGAACTTCTCCACCTTCTGACCGTTGACCACCGTCAGAATTTGAGCTGGGCCTTCTTTCACATCCTCAGCAAATGCGATCGGGAGTGCCTTATCGCTAAAGCTATGTGTAGGACCTTCACCCATCTTACCAAATATGCCAAACTGCGTATTGCGTTCAATATTACCTAAAATTTTACCTTCCTTTACGAACTGAGCGCGTTTCTCTCCTGGCTCGCCAGTCTGACTTTTGTTAATGGACATCACGCTGGATTCCAATATTTGACCTTCACCCACCTCAATGGGTGTTTGAGTGTCCATATCGGAAATTACATGACCGAGGGCGCCATATACTCCTTGATCAGGAGCGTAGAACGTTAGTGTGCCGACTCCAGCTGCTGAATCGCGAATATATAGCCCTAGTCTCCATGCTTGATCCTCTGCATCATACACGGGGTTGAGCTCCGTTTCATTCAGCTGTCCAGCACGTTTGTAAGTAATGTGAAGCGGTCGTTTCGATATGCCGAATTCTTCTGTCAACTTCCCAATGCGATGCACTTCGTTAACCGGCGTGCCATTAATGGACATAATAAGATCACCCAGCTTCAAGCCAGCCTGTTCGCCAGGAGAGTGTCTTAGACCGCCACCATCTACTACTTGGTGATGACCGACAACCAGAACACCTGCTGATTTTACTTTAACGCCGATTGTCTGACCGCCCGGAACAATTCGAAGATCCGGAACAACTTTTACTTTGACCGTCCTAAATGGAATTTTACCGAATAATTTCACTTGCATGTTCGTTTGGCCACTTTGACTAGGCTCAAGCGACAGCGGCTTGCTCAAATTAACGGATAGGGAATGTTCGGAGGATCCGTTAACATGTAGAATGTGCGGGTCTACGGTAACTTCAGCTTGAACGGGAACACCATAGTGCAGTCGTTTCAGTTGGCCGGAGAATAAACGTAGTTCATTCGGGATAGCGGCAAATTGTTGAAACGGGGTGGAGAACCCGATCATGCAAACGAAGAAAACGAGAACCAGGCCAATTAAACGTTTCCGCCTGTTGGAGTTCAAATGTATTCACGCTCCCTGTCATTCCTTCGCATGACGAAAAAGGATTTATCGCCATTGGCGTACCTTTAAGTTACCCCGACCCCCATGTTTTATGTCCGCAAAAACATTCCCTGAATTCCTTCCATTACGCGCCCTTCAGTCCATGTGCCAAATCAAGCATTTCTTGTGCATGATGCCGAGTTTTATCTGTTACTTCTACTCCGCCAAGCATCCGGGCCAGTTCATTAATTCGATTATCGTTGATCAGCTCTGTTACTGTAGTGGCCGTTCGTCCACTTGAAACGGCCTTCATAATTTCATAATGATGATCCGCCATACAAGCCACTTGCGGCAAATGAGTAATAGAGAATACTTGGCATCTCGAAGACAATGCTGACATCTTTTCTGCGATGGCTTGAGCCGCTCTGCCGCTTACGCCTGTATCCACCTCGTCAAAGATGAGAACGGGCACTTGATCAATCTCGGCAAAGATGCTCTTAAGCGCCAGCATGATGCGTGACATCTCGCCTCCCGATGCAATTCGATTGAGCGGCTTAAGCGGCTCGCCTGGGTTGGATGACAATAAAAATATCGCATCATCGATACCGTTTGCATGTAATTTCACAATTCCATTCTGCTCAGCGTTGCTTGAACCATCCAGAGATACACTAAACTTTGCTGAAGGCATAAGTAGCTGTGCGAGCTGACTCTCTATATTCTCAGACAAAGTGACGGAAGCATGTTTACGAAGGGATGACAATTCTTCAGCGAGACTGAAGGCATTGCGATAAGCTTCTTCTTCCTGCGCTCGGAATTTGGCTACAAGCTCATCTCTATTTTCAATCTTGTCACGTTCATCAGAGATCTTTTGGAGATAAGTTAATATATCTGGTATCGTTTCCCCGTATTTGCGTTTCAATCCATGGATTAGATCCAAGCGTCCTTCGATTCTGGACAGTGTTTCAGGATCAGCATCGATGCCATCACGATAATCGCGTAATTGGAAAGCGGCGTCCTCCGCTTGGTAGAACGCAGATTGAAGCTGTTCCAGTAGTGGATCTAACGTTGTTTTGTCGTAGGCTGCAATGTCCGATACCTTAGTGATTGCTTTACTTAAGGCGTCTAAACCCTTGCCACCATATAACAAGGCATAAGCTTCTGAAGCGGCATCCATTCGTTTCTCGGCATACATGAGCGTCTTACGCTGCTCTAGAAGATGCTCGTCCTCTCCCACTTTAAGCTCTGCGGCTGTAATCTCCTCAATTTGGAATCGGTACAAATCCAGCATCTGCACATTATGACGGGTTGTATCCTCCAATTCCTTGAGTGCGTTTCGAATATCGGATAGTTGTCCATAAGCCCGCTTATAATGCGATTTACGTTCGATAAGCAGATCCCCACCGAACAAGTCCAACCACTCCAGGTGCTGCTCCGAGCGCAATAAAGATTGATGTTCATGTTGACCATGTATATTCACAAGACTTTCGCCAATTTCTCTCAACATCGTCATCGTTACCAATTGACCATTAACGCGGCTTACGCTTTTCCCTTGTGCTGAGAGCTCTCTGCGAATGACAAGCATCTCATCAGAAGTGAATTGAACGCCAAGCCTAGTTAAGATGGACCAAATCGGATGATGTGACGGCATATCAAACAAGGCTTCCATCTCGGCTTTGTCGCATCCGTAACGAACCATGTCCGAAGAACCTCGACCACCGACGAGCAGACTTAAAGCATCAATCAGTATAGATTTTCCTGCTCCAGTCTCCCCCGTCAGTACATGGAACCCGTTATGAAATGAAATTTGTACTTCTTCAATGACGGCTAAATTCCGAATCGACAGCTCTCTCAGCATGTTCGCATGCCTCCCTATATGTTTGCACTGATCTTTACAGCATCGTATTATCGTTCTGTTATCACAACACAGTTGAACTAATTAAGCATCTCCAGCAGCCGTTCTGTAACCGTTATACTCTGAGGTTTCGTCCTGCATATAATAAGAATGGTATCGTCGCCGCAGATCGTTCCCATGACTTCGCTCCACTCCATATTGTCAATTAATCCGCCGATTGTATTGGCCGTTCCTGGCAAACACTTCAGCACAACCAAATTATCTGTATAATCAATACCCGTGAAATGATCAATGATCGCGCGTTTCAGCTTATGAATTGGATTCTGACGATACGCGTCAACAGGCAACGAATATTTGTAGCGCCCTTCTTCAATCGGCACCTTAATTAACATAAGCTCCTTAATGTCTCTAGACACAGTGGCTTGTGTTACCTGCATGCCCGATTCGCGCAGCGATTCGACCAGCTCTTCTTGTGTTTCGATAATACTGTTCGAAATGATTTCCTTGATCTTGAATTGCCTGATACCTTTCATGAACAAACCTCCGTGTGGTCACATATGTTCCAATTCAGTCATTGGTCAAATGAAAAACGATCTTGCGAACGCTGCCATCCTTCGTGTCTACGTACAGTATGCCTGCGCAGTCTTGCAGGAGCAGGGCATATGTGAGCAGCCCGTCCCTAAGCCCGCTTGCTGTCCAATCGAGGGGTTTCCTGTCCCTGGCAGTCTTGACAATGTACATCAGATCATCCTTGGATGCCATGTAATCAATGTACATGCGTGCTCCCGTTCCTACCGGTGCATCATCCAGCTCCACTGGTATCGGCACGACATGCTTCGCAGAAAGAACTTTATACCCTTTACTCTTCAGCAGCTTGACGTTCTCATCATCGTCAGATACTGCCGCTCCCTTGCCTAATGTAATACGATTCATGTTGATGGGAGCATGTAGCCAACGATAAAATGTACGATAAATCCAGATTAGCAGCAATACGCCTGCTAGCGCCATTATAAACCAATCACCATACATATCCATAGCGTTTCACCTCATTAGACCAATGCGAGACATAGAAGCGAACGTTTGTTTGGTCTTAGTTTATCAAATCAAGGGACATTCTGTAAAGCAAAAAGATGCCAATCCAATAAAACTGATCGGCATCTTGCTTAGTCTGTCATATACAATTAGGTCATAGTACTACTAGGGCTTCACCTTAAACGTCCGATTCGCTTCAGCGACTAGATCTTTTACAATTTGTTCGCTGATTTGATCCGATCTTTCGCCCGTTGCTGGGAGATCATCTTGTTTCTTCAACCAATAGGCTAAGAACTCAATGTTTCCCTCGCCGCCTGTAATCGGAGAATAAGTTAATTCCTTTAGTTCAAATCCAGCTTCATGCGCAAAACCAAGCACTTTAAGAATCACTTCTACATGTACAGAAGGCTCTCTTACTACACCAAGCTTGCCAACCTTCTCCCTGCCTGCTTCGAACTGTGGTTTGATAAGCGCCACAACCCCTGCATCCAGAGGTAGCAGTGTAGCCAGTGTAGGCAAGATATGTTTAAGCGAAATAAAAGAGACATCAATACTGGCAAAGTCAGGCTTAGGTCCTTCGAGATGTTCCGGCAGCATATAACGGAAGTTGGTCCTCTCCATTACACGAACTTGTTCATGCTGTCGCAGTGACCAATCAAGCTGATTATAGCCTACATCGATTGCATATACGAATGAAGCGCCATTCTGAAGCGCGCAATCAGTAAATCCGCCAGTCGAAGCGCCAATATCCAGCATCACCTTGCCAGACATTTCTATTTCGAATGCCTTGATGGCTTTCTCGAGCTTAAGACCGCCTCTGCTAACGTAGGGATGCAAAGCGCCTTTCACCTTAATATCAGCCGAACGCGGCACTTTCATGCCGCTTTTGTCTACCGGTACATCATCTACCAGAACAAGCCCTGCCATTAATGCTTTCTTCGCCTTTTCTCGGCTGTCGTAATATCCACGTTCTACAAGCAGCACGTCGATACGTTCCTTCGGAATGGTTGTCATTTCTGTCCCTCTTTACGCTTGGCCCGTTACGCGTTTCATCCGCCTAGGATTCATGGAGCGAAGCTCCGTTGCGACCCGATCGGCTGTCAGGCCAACCTCTTCGCGTTGCTGCTCGATGGAGCCATGCTCCACAAATAGATCCGGCACACCGATGATTCGAACAGGCGTCTCATACATTCCCTTACGAGAATAAAATTCGAGTACAGAGCTCCCAAAACCTCCGAGCTCAGATCCTTCTTCTATTACTACGATTCGGTTGCCCTTCTCTGCCAGTTCAATCAGCATCGCCTCATCGAGCGGCTTAATAAATCTGGCATTAACGACTCCAACTTGCGCGCCTTCACGCTTCATGATATCCGCAGCCGCTTCAGCCACACCGATCATAGGGCCAATAGCCAAAATAACGCTGCCTTCACCTTCACGAAGCATCTCCCACTTGCCAATTGGGAGCAGTTCAGGCTCAGCTTCCAATTCAACGCCAACCCCATTGATACGCGGATAACGTATCGCGATCGGTCCATCGTTATATACAACCGCAGTCTTCATCATGCGCCGTAGCTCATTCTCATCCTTGGGCATCATAATGACCAGGTTAGGCACATGACGCAGGAACGCAATATCGTAAACGCCTTGATGGGTTTCACCATCCGGTCCAACGAATCCGGCACGGTCGATCGCGAATACCACATTCAGATTTTGTCGGCAGATATCATGTACGACTTGATCATACGCCCGCTGCAAGAAGGTCGAGTACACGGCAAATACCGGCTTCAGCCCTTCTAGTGCGAGCGCGGCAGACAATGTAGCCGCATGTTGTTCGGCAATACCGACGTCGATCATCCGATTCGGGAATTGCTCAGCGAATTCTACTAGACCCGAGCCGCTTGGCATCGCCGGTGTGACGGCAACGATTCTATTGTCCTCACGGGCGAGCTGTATCAGCATGTCTCCAAATACCTTTGTATACATTGGAGGTCCTACTGCTTTAACCATTTGGCCGGACTCGATCTTGTACGGAGATGCTCCGTGCCACTTATGGGAATCGGCTTCGGCAGGCAAATACCCTTTTCCCTTTACCGTAATGACATGGACCAGTACAGGACCAGGCATAGAATCGGCTTGTTTAAGAATATCGAGCAGGCCATTTATATCGTGTCCGTCGACCGGGCCTAAATATGTCAGTCCAAATTGCTCGAACAGAATGCCGCTGACGAGCAAATACTTCAGACTGTCTTTGAATCGCTCTGCTGTTTTGGCCAACTTGCCGCCGATTGCCGGAATTTTGTTCAGCAGATGCTGAAGTTCGTCCTTGGCCTTCTGGTAATGGCGGTCCGTACGAATCCGTCCCAGATAATGATGCAACGCACCTACATTCGGAGCGATAGACATTTCATTATCATTCAGAATCACGATCATATTACGCTTCTCGTGACCGATATGATTTAGAGCCTCCAGCGCCATACCACCGGTTAAGGCACCATCGCCAATAACGGCGACAACGCGGTTCTTTTCACCCTTGAGGTCGCGTGCAAGGGCCATCCCCATCGCAGCGGACAACGATGTGCTGCTATGACCAGCTTCCCATACATCGTGTTCGCTCTCCGAACGTTTGACGAAGCCGCAAAGCCCTTTGTACTTGCGAAGCGTGTCAAACTGATCCTTACGACCTGTTAATATCTTATGGACGTAGGATTGATGTCCAACATCATAAATAAATTTATCTTGAGGACTGTCGAATAAAAAATGCATGGCAAGCGTTAATTCTACAACGCCTAAATTTGGAGCCAGATGTCCTCCCGTTACGGACAGTTTCTCGATCAGAAACTGGCGGATTTCGTCCGCAAGCTGTTCGAGCTGGCCGACCGTCAATCCGTTCAAATCTTCTGGACCGTTAATTTGATCAAGCAGCACATGATTTCCTCACTTTCGAGGACAGCACGATCGCCGTCCGATGAACATCTACATTTGACCTATTATAACATAGTTGTCGAATGAGCCCAAACGCCCTATTCCCAAACGACACTTA
This sequence comes from Paenibacillus sp. strain BS8-2, assembly GCF_054483835.1. Classification (NCBI taxonomy): domain Bacteria; kingdom Bacillati; phylum Bacillota; class Bacilli; order Caryophanales; family Paenibacillaceae; genus Paenibacillus; species Paenibacillus sp. strain BS8-2. The sequence goes on along the minus strand of NZ_CM137010.1, from coordinate 4,237,747 downwards.
ATGATCTCGATGTACCAAATAATCGGCGATCTGCAGCAATCTTGAAGGCTCCGCGAGATTAGCTTCAACAATCGCAGATTTGGCCTCTTCAGTCAGCTGCGATACAAGCGCCTTGCTCTCTTCTAGACCGATCAGATACGGATAGGTGACTTTCTTCTGCTCAACATCGCTATTCGTTGGTTTGCCTAGCTTCGTTTCGTCTCCTACCAGGTCCAGAATGTCATCCTGAATCTGAAAAGCTAATCCTAAGTTACGCCCGAATAGCTCCAGAAGCTCAAGTTGACGTTTGGTAGCTCCACCAATTTGTCCTCCAGCTCTGACTGAAAATACAATAAGGTCACTAGTTTTGTGCAAATGAATGTATTCGAGCTCAGAGATTGATGTTATGCCTTGCTCTCCGAGCATGTCAGCTACCTGCCCGCCAACCATGCCCGAGGCTCCAGCAAGCTCAGCAAGCTCCTCCGAAATCGAAAGTGCCGTTTCTGCAGAAACTCCGAATTTGCGAGAAAGGGCGACCAGCTTAAACGCATGAGTCAGTAACGCGTCCCCTGCAAGAATCGCCATTGCTTCACCAAAAACTTTATGATTTGTTGGCTTCCCGCGACGGAAGTCATCATTATCCATCGCTGGCAAGTCATCGTGGATCAAGGAGTATGTATGTATATATTCGACTGCGCATGCGGCAGGCAACGCAGCTGCCCGGTCGGAAGATGAGCCTCTGATGGCTTCGGCAGCCGTCAGGACCAGCGACGGTCGTATTCGTTTACCGCCCGCACCTAAAGAATAACTCATAGACTCTCTGAGTGTCTCGGGCATCTCCCATGTCGGAGCTAATGTACGAGTCAAAGCCCCCTCAATCTCATGAGCGCTTTGAAGTAAGTATTCACGAATTGCAGTAGTGGAATCGCTGGCTTCCAATCGTTATTCCCCTTTATCTTCGCTTGCTTCAGCAAACGGTTTTTTCTGCAAACCTTGCTCCGATTCCAGAAGCAGCTCGATCTTCTGCTCGACCTGTTCCAGCTTGCCTCCGCATAATTGCGATAACTTCATGCCTTCTTGGAAAAGCTCAATCGCCGTTTCAAGAGGTACGTCACCGCTCTCAAGCCGAGTCACGATATCCTCTAGCCGATCCATCGCTTGTTCGAAGCTAAGTTCTTCACCTAAGGAATTGACCATTATGCTTATTCTCCCTTCACTTCAATGACGCAGCAATGGATGGTTCCGTCAACAAGTTTGACGGAAAGCCCTTCGCCTGGCGCCGTGTCGTCAATGGACTTTAACAATCGCTGTCCTTCATTGTCATAAATCAATCCATAACCACGGGACATAACCTTTAACGGGCTCAATGCATCCAATTGTCGAATGCCGCCATGCAGCCGTTGCTTCTTTTCTTTCATTAATCCTGCAGTCACAAGCTCCAGTTGGCGGCGGGCAGCTCCTAGCCGTTTCGCGAGATAAGCCGTTTTTTCGCCGGGATGTCTAGCGACAAGCCCTTTCTCAAGCTTCTCGAGTCTGGATCTTTGACGAATGGCGACTTGCTTCGTTTGTTGCCTGAGCTTCTCTTGCAGGTGATCAAGCCGCTGCGCCTGATCTAACAGATATCTTCTTGGATATCGGAAGAACGGCGATCTTCGTGCACGATCCAATCGCTCCCGTTGCCCTCTCAGTGCGCCTTGTGCCGCTCCTGCAAGCCGCTGGCTTAACCGATTTACTCGTTGCCGCAGCTCCGCAACATGTGGAACGGCCAGCTCTGCCGCAGCTGTCGGTGTGGCTGCCCGAAGATCAGCCACAAAGTCAGCTATCGTAAAATCAGTTTCATGTCCGACGGCGCTAATAACTGGAATGGATGAACTTGCGATCGCTCTCGCGACTGCTTCTTCATTAAACGCCCATAGCTCTTCTAAAGATCCGCCGCCACGACCTACAATTAATACGTCGCATTCGCCGAAACGATTCATGGATTCAATAGCTCGCACTATGGCTGGAGCGGCGCCTGGACCTTGAACAAGTACGGGGTATATGTATACCGGGATAAACGGATATCTGCGATTCAATGTCGTGATGATATCCCGAACCGCTGCGCCCGTTGGTGAAGTGATGACACCGATCGCCTTTGGAAAGGCTGGAAGCGGTCGTTTGCGGGTATCGGCAAACAATCCCTCTTGCTCCAGCTTTTGTTTCAATTGCTCATACGCCAGATAGAGGCTGCCAATACCGTCCGGCTGCATCGCAAGGCAATAGAATTGATAATTGCCATCACGTTCGAAGACGGAAATATTGCCTCTCGCAAGAACCTTTGCTCCTTCTTTCGGTATAAAGGGCAACCGGACGTTATGCGTCGCAAACATGACACACTTTAACCTACTGCTCTCATCCTTGAGCGTGAAATACATATGTCCACTGGAGTGGTGCGTGAAATTCGAAATCTCCCCACGCAGCCATACGTCTCCAAGTACATGATCACTCTCAAACTTCATGCGAATATATTTGTTTAATTCCTTAATCGAATATACGCGAGGCTGTGCAGTCATGAGGCTACACCTCTATTCCGTTCGCCTTCTTAGCTGCTTTAATTGTATTGCCCATCAACATTGTAATCGTCATAGGGCCTACACCGCCAGGCACTGGTGTTATATAACCAGCCGTGTCCAGACAATCCTCATAGTCCACATCGCCCGCAAGCTTCCCATCAGAGAGACGATTAATTCCAACATCAATGACAACAGCGCCTGGCTTAACGAACCGACTGTCGATCGCTTTCGCTTTGCCTATCGCGACAACCAGAATATCGGCTTGTTTCGCGATCTCCTCCATATTGGCCGTACGCGAATGGCAGATGGTCACCGTTGCGTTCTCGCGAAGCAGCAGCATTGCAACAGGCTTGCCCACAATGTTACTGCGTCCAATAACAACAGCATGTTTGCCGTTCATGTCTACTCCACTGCGCTTAATGAGCTCAATAACGCCGGCAGGCGTACATGGCAGCAGACTATCGTCACCGATCGTCAGATTTCCTACACTTTCAGGATGGAAGCCGTCTACATCCTTTGCGACGCTGATCGCGTCAATAACGGCCTTTTCATTAAGATGTTTAGGAAGCGGCAGCTGCACCAGAATACCGTTAATCGATGCTTGATTGTTCAGCTTCTCTATCAATGCAAGGAGTTCCTCATCCGTTGTTTCCGCTGGAAGACGATGAACCTCCGAGTAGATGCCAAGTGCGATGCATGCTTTTTCCTTTGAGCCTACATATACTTTAGAAGCTGGATCTTCTCCGACCAACACTACCGCAAGACCTGGAACGATACCTTGCTCCTTCAGCTTCGCAACTTTCTCCATCCATTCACTACGAATTTGCTCTGATATTTTCTTGCCATCGATGATTTGCGCTCCCATGTACATCTCGACTCCTTTGACTTAATTTCCGCCGCAGCGGAGAATAATTGATCTAAGAAACTTAAGCCTTCAGCTCGTCCAATTCCAACATCAGCTTGCCGAGCACGCCATTGACGAATTTGCCCGACTCATCGGTGCCAAAATGTTTGGCTAGCTCGATAGCTTCATTAATTACCGCTTTGGGCGGCACATCATCACGGAATACCATCTCATAACAAGCCAATCGCAACACTTGACGGTCTACACGCGAGAGTCTGTCCACTTGCCAACCAGTTAGGAATTGCTGCAGCATGCCGTCGATCTCAAACTTACGCGACATCACACCATTAACAATTTCTCTAGCGAATTCATCCGTCTTGCCAATTTCCTTAGGGTCCGCTCCAAGCTCATTATCTTGGCGCAGTTCCTCCATAATCATATCGACGGCTTCTGCTGCCGATACGTCATTCATCTCCATTTGATAGAGGCTGGATACCGCAATTTCCCTAGCCAATCTCCGTTTCATGCCAATCCTCCGTATCTTCACTTGCCGAAATTGTAAGTCACTGCGACCAAATGAATCGCATAATCATTTTGAAAAAACGATGATCTCCCCCAATACCGGAAGGATTCGGCTGCCCGACTTCCGATCAACGGAGGAGACCACACATTTATCGATAGGGACGAAACCATCTTAGTACCGCATCCCATACTCTAGCCCATGGAATGACCGAACCATCCATCGTCTCCTTCTGCTTACCGAACCAGTAGCCGGCGCTAATTAGGAGCATGATAAACAACATATCCCAGAACCCGAATGCCAAATATACGATCCCGCAGAAAAGCCCGGCTGCTGCGCCTATTATTCGCTTCCAATAGACGTTCCAGATCTCCCTCCACATCGGATGCCCACCTCTATTCTACGCGACTCTTGAACGTACTTGCCTGTACCACATTGGCAATAAATACTGCAACGTTCATAACCGGAATTCCTGTGATCTCTTCCACATGATCCTTTACTGCACGCTGGATTTCTTCGGTCAAAGCCGGAATAGAGCTTTCTCCGTCAATGATTGCACGAAGCACGATCTCAAGACCCGCATCAGTAGCTCTCACACGCGCGCGCAATTCTTTGACGCCACGCTGCTTGGAAGCTGTCTTGAGCGCAAGATTTTCGATGGTTTCGATGGAAATTCGAATGTCGCCATATTCCGTCCGTTGGTCAATCGATTGGGCAGACATTGAACCCCGGTGCAGCGCCAAAATAAAGAATCGCAGGCTGAAAAGAAGCAGGACGACGCCGGCAATGCCAGTACCAATCTGCACTCCGTCCATTCGATAGAACTCCGTCAATACATCCTCCAGCATCCCGCTCGTCAGCCAGCCAAAGCCCAGACTCATCAGGAATACGGATATAATGCCAACGCTCAGACTGAATAGAAACAATAAAAGCTTGTCCACAACTTTGATCAACGCAGCCAATCCTCCCGTCAGACCGAATGAAAACCCCCTGGCCGATCGGCAAGCCCAATCACAAGGGGGTTGTACAAAACAATGATTCAATTATTATTTGACCCGATTCGGGAATTCGTCATCCTCAGGTCTCTCTGTAGTCTTAAAATGCACATCATGGATATGTACATTCACTTCTACGACGTGCAGGCCTGTCATCATCTCGATCGAGCGTTTGACGTTGTTCTGGATGTCCAAAGCGATCTCGGGAATCTTGTATCCATACTCTACAATGATGGACACATCCACGGCCGCTTCACGCTGGCCAACTTCGACCTTAACGCCCTTCGACAGGTTCTTACGTCCTAGTAATTCCGCGATCCCTCCCGCGAAACCACCACTCATTCCTGCTACACCCTTGACCTCGATGGCAGCGAGACCGGCAATCACTTCAATGACTTCAGGTGCAATCTGAATCGTACCGATTTCTGTTTTCTCGTAATCCGCAGCGATCGTACTCATGTTCGTTGTACACCTCCCTAACATTGCGTGCGGCACGGCGAGTGCCAAGCCTTGATCCGCATCTTATTTCTATACTATAACATTCAGCTGTAATTATGACAAACGATAGATGTTTGTCACAATTCGCGCTCGGTGCTACAGTTCTGGAGCGTTAATATCATGCTCCTCCAAGAATTTGATGTCAAAATCTCCTTGCACAAACTTCGGATGGCTAAGCAGTTTCATATGGAACGGAATGGTTGTGCGAATGCCCTCAATGGCAAATTCGGACAATGCCCGTTTCATACGCGCGATTGCTTCCTCACGGGTTGCTCCCCATACGATCAGCTTAGCAATCATTGAATCATAGTGCGGAGATATTGTATATCCAGGGTATACGGCGCTGTCCACTCGCACGCCCGCTCCACCCGGTGGCAAATAAAATGGAATATGTCCTGGCGACGGCATAAAATTGCGCTCCGAGTCTTCGGCATTGATCCGGCATTCGATCGACCAACCATTGATTGTGAGGTCACTTTGGCTGAATGATAACGGGTTACCTTCGGCAACATGAATCATCTCTTTGATCAAATCAACATTCGTGATCATCTCGGTTACAGGATGTTCAACCTGAATGCGCGTGTTCATCTCCATGAAGTAGAACTCGCCGTCTTGACCGAGCAGGAACTCAAGCGTGCCAGCTCCAGAGTATTGAACAGCTAGCGCCGCCCTGACAGCCGCTCCGCCCATTCGCTCACGCAGTTCCGGTGTCATCACCGGACAAGGCGCTTCCTCTACCAGCTTCTGGCGTCTACGCTGCACAGAGCAATCACGTTCGAACAAGTGAACCGCATTGCCGTGTTTGTCGGCCATGATTTGGATCTCGACGTGCTTCATGCCTGTCAAATATTTCTCGAGATATACGCCTGCATTGCCGAAAGCCTTCTGCGCTTCCTGTTGAGCCGTTGTGATCTGGCTAATAAGCGAGTCTTCGTTCTCCGCGATTCGGATCCCTTTACCCCCGCCGCCAGCAGTCGCTTTGATAATGACTGGATAACCGATTTGGCGTGCGATAACAATTGCTTCGTCCAGGTTGTCGATCAGACCGTCGGAGCCAGGAATGACAGGCACATCCGCCGATTTCATCGTCAACTTGGCGACTGCCTTATCACCCATCTTGCTGATGGCGTCTGATGATGGACCAATAAAGGTGATATTACAAGATTCGCAGATCTCGGCAAAATCAGCATTTTCCGCTAGGAAGCCATAACCGGGATGGATGGCGTCGCATTCTGTAATCGTCGCTACACTCATGATGCTTGTAAAGTTCAAATAACTGTCCTTGGATGCAATCGGTCCAATGCAATAAGCTTCATCAGCCAATTTGACATGTAGAGAGTCTCGATCCCCTTCCGAGAATACAGCTACGGTAGAGATGCCGAGCTCGCGGCAGGCGCGAATGATACGAACCGCGATTTCGCCGCGATTTGCGATCAATATTTTATGGAATTTCACTTGGGAACCCCTTTCGAAAACAAGAAGTGTTAGTCCGCTTTCACGAGGAACAACGGTTGGCCATACTCGACGAGTTGTCCATTCTCGACGAGGACTTCGACGATTTCGCCTTTCACTTCGGCTTCAAGCTCGTTCATAAGTTTCATGGCTTCCAGAATGCAGACGACGGACTTCTCCGTGACGCGGTCGCCGGCTTTCACGAAAGCAGGTGTGTCAGGCGATGGAGCACTATAGAACGTTCCAACCATCGGAGAAACGATCTGGTGCAAATCTAGTGCAGGTTTTTGCGGCGCAGCAGCTTCAACAGCGGCAGGCTGAACAGCCTGAGGCGCAACGTTTTGTGGCTGAGCGGCGATTGGCGCTGCAGCATATGTATGCGTAATTGGAGCCGCTTGCACGTTCACCACTTCGGTCTTGCCCGGCTTGCGGATATGCAAGCGCGCTCCTTCGTTTTCAATTTCCAACTCTTGAACGGAAGTTTGGTCAATAAGTTTAACCAATTCTTTAATTTCGCTCAACTTGAACATGAACGCAATCACTCCTCTTCTTCACATAACGAAATGTATTATAGCATAAATTGGCGTCAACACGAATTTTTTTTTGTCCATCCAACCGATTCCGCCTACCAATGCTTAGTATTATTCTCCGAAATACACGATTTTCCTTCATCAATATTCGTTATTTTCAATTACAGGCAAGTGACAAAAATCCGCGTACTCCCGGCTAATAAGCCAGTGATACGCGGATTCTTCTTTAACGATGGTTCATTGCCATGATATTGAATTATGGGGCAGGTACATATTGCACAGAAACTTGATTCGGCTTCACTTCCAACGTCTTCATTACCTGTTCAATAATGTTTGCGGCGTCTTTTTTCTCCAGCTTCTCGCTTGTAACAACAACCTTGTAACGATCGTTCTCAGGCGAGATGAGAGCCACCTCGTATTGATCCATTAAAGCTAGCTCCAAATCAGTAATTTTCGAATTCTTATCTTCCAACAATTCCATTTCTTTCGTAGCTGCGGCGATTTCCTCATCTGTACCTTCCACATCAGCAATAACGGCATAGATACGCTCGTATTCTTGCGTATACATCGATTCCCGTTTTTCTTTCAGTTGAGCAAATACACCTGTAGCAAGCACGCCTTCGTTCTCGTACTGATCCAATACAGCTTGCTCCTCAGGGCTGATGCCGCCGTCTTCTTGGTTCACCTCTTCGACTACTACTCCTTGACCGTCACCAGACACCTCCGAAACATTTTCCGTTTTCCCATTGCTGCCTGATAACTTATCAGCATCGCTCAGATCTTGTGTAAACAGGTAATAAGCGGAGAGAACCACCATCAAACTTAACATGGATACAAGCCAAATCGTTTGTCTTTTGGTATTCATTAGAATAGCCTCCCATAATATCTTTTATTTGATATTGTTTATCGCTTGCTTGGTACAACTTCGATCCGGTTTACAGCAACACTGACGCCTTTCTCGACCGCGCTTGTTATAAGTCGTCTGACCGTCAAATTCTCTGCGCCTTCTGCCACGATGAGAATACCCCGAATCTTTGGATTGATCGTTTTGGTGATGATCGGTTTCTGTTCGCCAGATACCTCATACAACACGACTTGACCGTCTCTGCTAATCGAAGTGATATTGCGCGTTCCCCCGCTTTTGTCAATCTCGTTCGTGTTTGATTGTGTCTCCTGACTATTTCTGCCTAAGACAATTTCCTCTGTCGAATCGATTGTCACAAGGACATCCACAGTGCCGACCCCCACGATTTTCCCCAAGATCTCCTCCAGCCTAGTCTCCAAAGCATGTTCAACCTGCTGAAAGGGCGAGAGTGCAGCCGGACTCTGGCTCCACGCCTCCTGCTCCGCCGGCGGCGGATTCGGATCCTGCGCGGACGATTCTACATCCCGGTATGGCAGGAAGGAATTGATCAGCATCAGCGCGGCGCCGATTCCACCGATGATGAGCAGAATATGCAGCGTCTTGACACGTTTCTTGCCCGTAGGACCGCCGCCGACCGCCTTTTCTAAACTTTCCAGCCATTTGGCCACTACCAATCAACCTCCCAAGCGGGAATTCTGCTCTGGCTCCAAGATCCTCATTCGTTACGTGCGAGCCCGAATTTCAATCCGTTCCCTGTGCACCCCCCAGCCTTGATAGATGGCTTCTTCAATCGAAGACGCCGCCTTGCCTTCGACGGCTTGAAAGCCGTCATCGGCATCTGGTGAATTTGCCGCAGGTTCAGGGGGATCATCCAGTACGGATTCAATCTTGACGCCGACGGATACAGGAAGCACCTCTTCCACTTCGCGATGATCGCCGTTGTTATCCCCTTCTTCAGACTCTTGTGCTGCTCGTAAGGTGACAATAACGCCGCCAATGCCCGGCACTTCACCTTCTTTGGCGTTGCGGTCCACAATAAGCGAAACATCCACATCCTCGATGATACGCCCATGTTTCTGTCGGAGTTCGGCGAGCATCCCGTTTTCAAGTGACCTCTCCATCAATTGGGCTGTTTCGAGATTTCGTTGCTCCGTAAGCTCAGCAGCTTTGCGTTCAATTTCCTCTAAAGTCGGCATCTTTACATTCCGCTCTGCTGACCGCTCGCTCCACATCCGAATCCCAGCATCAAGCTTGGGACCCATATCTTCCTGAAACAGTCTAAGTACAGGCGATAATATCGTTAGGAGGATGAACAGACCTACAACAAGTCTGGCGTACCGCTGCATGGCTTTGTTCGGGAGCAGCAGTTCAACCAGCACGGCAAGCAGGATAACCGCAATTAGATCCCGCAGCCAGTCGCTTAGCCATGTCATCACATTCAGCTCACCTCCCACCGAAGTATTAAGCGTTCATCCAAACTTACTTGCAAGCCGCTCTACCCGCTCTACCCTGTTAACGGACCATGAGAGCTGCGTTTCCTGCAGTCAATATAATCGTAACGGCCAGGAAGAACATCAAGCTGACCGCTGCCAGTGCCGCAAACACGTAGATCATCGTTTTGCCAATCGTCTGCAGACAGTCTGCAATCGGCGAGTCTCCGAGCGGCTGCATCACGGCTGCGGCTACATGATAGATCAACGCGAGTGTTAATATCTTCAAGGCTGGAAATGCGCTTAGAAATAACAACACGATGACTCCGGCGATGCCGATTGCGTTTTTGGCTAACATCGAAGCCGAGATTACGGTATCAGCAGCATCTGAGAACATTCGCCCTACAACCGGAACAAAGTTGCCTGTTACGAACTTGGCAGTTCGAAGCGTGACGCCATCTGTAACTGCACCTGTAGCTCCCTGTACGGATATGACTCCTAAGAACACCGTAAGCATAATGCCAAGCGCCCCAACCGCAATCGTCCTCAGTAAATTAGCCAGCTGCGTCACCTTGAATTTGTCCGTCAATGCGCTTGTAATGTGGAGCACAGCCGAGAAAAACAAAAGCGGGAACACGAATGCATAGATGACAGTACCGACCGCATGGATCATAAAGATGATGAGCGGATGCAGCACCGATACCGATACGAGGCTTCCCATCGACGCCAGCAATGTAAGCAGCAAAGGCACCATGGCGAGCATGAAGGTAATCATGCTTTCGATTGCATCCCTCGCATAACCAATAGCGACATGAAAGCTGTTGACCGCGATTATGACGAGCACCATAAAGGTTATGGAATAAGCAACCTTGCTAATTGCACTTCGTTCGAAGGCTGTCTGCATGGTCTCGAGCACCATGCTAAACACGGTCAACATCACGATAGTGACAAGCAGCTTACCGTTGTAGAGCACCTCGTGCCATACATATCGAAGCATGCCCTGCAGCACGTCTGTCAGCTTGAACCCTCCGCCTGGCATCAGCATCTCGCGAAAGGTCGGCATCTTGCCCTCGGGGAAAAATCCGCCATATTCACTGCTAAGCTGGCTCCAATACGCTTCGATGCCTTCGGTGTCGAGACCGTCAAGCGAGTCTTGCGCAAGCATATTTACCGTTGGCTTGGCGTTCGTGTCTAGCGAGTCAGCACCTGCTGGATCAGCATTTTGCTCCGAAGTTGTGCCTGCTGCTTGCGCTTCAAGAATCGCAGGTGTCAATTGGAAGACAATAGCGATGAAAAACAGGACGAGCAGCAGCTTGGCCCTTGCTCGGGCGCCCGATTGGATCATCGCTTTATTCAGCCCCCTGAAGGCAACAGTCCAAGCACCGTCTCGACGATTACGCTAATGATCGGGATCGCCATGACGAGGATAAACACTTTGCCGGCAAATTCGATTTTTGATGCGATGCTCTCCTGTCCTGCATCCCGTACGATCTGCGCACCAAACTCCGCGATGTACGCGATTCCGATTATTTTGAGCACCGTCTTCAGATAGATAGAAGGAATGCCCGACTTGTTCGCAAGATCCTCGAGCACTGTAATGACGGCTTCTATCTTGCCGATCACATACAGGAATATAAATAATCCTGTGAAAGCCGCTAGCAGAAATGCAAACATCGGCTTTTGTTCTCTTACGACCAGGATCAGCACCGTAGCAATCAGGCCGAGCCCCACGATTTGTATCATTTCCACCGCGTTCACCTACTGGAACAAAAAGATCGTCTTAATCTCCTGGAACAATTCGTTCAGCAGACGTACCACCATAAACAACACGACAACGAACCCGATTACCGTAACCCAATGCGCCATATCTTCCTTGCCCATTTGCTTCAGTACGGAATGGATCATGGCGATAATGATGCCGATCCCCGCGATCTGGAATATGGCGCTCACATCGATATTCATAAGCAGCGCACCCTCTTACACCATCAAAATGACGATCAATACGGCAAGCAACACGCCCAAGCTTTTCCACATTTTTTCGTACCTTGCTTGATCGTCCCGCGCGGAATCCTCTTCTGCCTTTAATTGAGACAAAGCCAGCTTCAAATGTTTCATTTGATCCTCCTTGTCGCTGATTCCGAGCGTTGTCCCCAGCCGCAGCAGCACAGCTTGTTCTCCAGCCTTTAGAGACGTATCCTGCCAATGGGCTTTGATCGCTTGACTCCAGCTCTCCTGAAAAGAAGGACCATCAGACGCCATAACACCTTCCGCAGCTTGTCTAAGCATGGAAGAGATCGGCATCGGTGAAGCTGCGGCGGTTCGCTCAAGCGCTTCGGGGAGCGGCGTGTGACCATAACCGATCTCGGTCTCTAGTCGCTGCAAGGCGTGTGCCAGCTGTCTGAGTTGTCGTGGACGCTCTGCGAATCTGGCAGCCTGCTGAAATCCGATCAGCGTGCCAGCTACGATAATCAATATCGCGCCTAATAGCTTGATCATGATTCATCCGGCCGCTGGCGACCGTTGAAGCTAAGCAAGCCCGGCGATGACTCAGCCGATTTGTTGCTCGCTCCACCTTGTGCGGCCTGACCAACAATACGGTGCATAATGCCTTCCGCCGTTCGCCGTAGTTCGACCACTTGAGCAAACGTACCTTCTTGCATCAGCTTGTACAGCTCCGGCCGCCCCTTGGCATCCTGAATGTCATACGCATGGGCTGTCGCTATGATTGCGACACCGGCATGACTTGCTTCGCGGATCGCGTCTGCATCCTCCTGCCGCCCAATTTCGTCAACCACCAGTACCTCCGGCGACATCGATCGTAGCAGCATCATCATTCCTTCCGCCTTGGGACATGCATCCATGACGTCCGTTCTCGGTCCTACATCGAATGTGGGGATACCTCTCACACAGGCGGCAATCTCTGACCTCTCGTCTACAATGCCAACTTTTCTCCCCCGCCATTTCATCGCTTCCATCCCCGGCCAAGCGCCATAACTAACTGTTCGCGCGATATCGCGTACGAGTGTGGTCTTGCCTTGCTGAGGTGGAGCGAGAATGAGCGTCGAAGCGATCGTCGATCGGGTACGGTCAAGCAGCTTGGGCAGAAGATGCGAGGAAGCTCCGATTACTTCTCTAGCTATCCGGATATTAAAGCCGCCGATATCGCGGATACCTCTGACTGTTCCTCCGTCTAGTATCGTCCTCCCCGCAAGGCCGATCCTATGACCGCCAGACACCGTGATATACCCTCTGCGAAGCTCTTCTTCCATCGCGTATAACGAATAATTTGTAATTCTCTCTAGCAGCTTGCGGCATTGCTCTGCTGTCGGCTTGACGGCATGTTCTGCAGTCGTCTTAAGTGTCGAATCCATCATGACGAATCGGCTATTGCCACCGTATGCGATCTCGAGCGGCCGATTCTCGCGAATGCGGATTTCCTCCAGCTGCGCCTTCGCTTCGGCCGCCATTCCTTCTAGCAGTCGTTTAAGCTCGAGCGGCAGCAAATGCGACACCTGTGAAAGCATCCTCATCACTCCCGGATGTTTGTCCTTGATCGTTACATATGTATGCTTGTCTCCGAAACAATATGTCCCGATAATGTCTCCATTTAATAGAGAGAGTCCCATTGGGTGCATAATGCGAATAGTAGAGTACAATCTGCTATTTTTTTAGAATACCGATCATAAGGCAAACGACGCCGGCAGCGACCCAAATGAATTTGGATGGCGATAACTTATCCGAAAGTCCCACCAAACCAATCGTTGTCGTTGCGATTAAGATGATGGGCCCGACTAATGCGAGCGACGAATTAACGACAAGCGCCTTATCGATTTGATTGAGCCGAAGCATGAGCAATGCCGCACAAATTTCAATGGTGCCGGACATCAACCGAAGTGATGACATGGCAAGGACGATTTTATTAATCATTGTGACGATCCCTCCTCTCCCAATATGCCAACCCGTGCTCTATGTATATGCCGACTTGTCCTCTAATCATGCCGGACACCAGCCTATGGGATAGCGCATATATTGTTTTATTGATTCAACCAAGCGTCAGCTTCCCTAGGTAGAAGCTTATGAAGGAGACGAATTGTGATGAGAACAGCTGTATCAGACAACTGGCATCAGCTATTAAGAGATCCCAGCGGCAGCAGGTTAAGAGACCGAAGGAATCGCCTTGGTCAGACCATGGTGATCGACAAGGGACTTGGCATCCATAACATGGCCGATTTTATCGGTGTGGCTGGTCCGTACACAGACATGCTTAAGCTAGCTTTCGGTACCTCCGTATTATATGACTCCGATCTGTTGCGTCAGAAACTCAAATTAGCGAGTGACAATGGCATCATTACGTTGCCAGGAGGGACTCTGCTCGAAGCTGCTATTCAACAAAATGTTGTCACGTCGTTTCTCAATACGATCCAAGAATTCGGATTTACGGGAGTCGAAGTATCCGACGGCACAATTGAGCTTGACCGGATTACACGAACAAAACTGATTAAGGAATGTGTAGGCAGAGGGTTGTCCGTTACAACAGAGTACGGGAAAAAAGCTGCCGGATCGGTCATCGATCCTGAGGAACTCGCATTCACGGCTCATTGCGATTGGGAAGCTGGAGCGGAGCTGGTCACTGTGGAGGCAAGGGAATCGGGCATTAATGTTGGTTTGTTCGACGAAAACGGCAATTGCAAAGAAGCCGTTCTGGAGAGTGTGCTGGCCAGAATCGATTCGGTCGGTAAGCTGATGTGGGAAGCGCCACTGAAAAGCCAGCAGGTCGAGCTACTGCAACAATTCGGTCCGTCCGTTCATTTGGGCAATATTGCACCGGCTGACGTATTAGCGCTTGAAGCCATGCGAAGGGGACTTCGCTCTGACACCTTCCATCTAGGGCGCAGCACGGCGGAAATTGATTATATGATTTAAGAAAGAAGGTCACCTTCAATGATGGTTCAGGTCATTTCTAGTGTTAACGAAGCTTGCGCTGCCAAATTCCATCACCGAACGGCAATAGTCATTGACGTATTACGAGCGACAAGCACGATCGTCACTGCGTTGTCCTCCGGCGCAACCAGCGTCATTCCGGCCGAAACCGTTATGGATGCCAAAGCCATGCATCGAACGGGCGATTTGCTTGGCGGCGAAAGATTCTGCCGTAGAATCGCAGGATTCGATCTTGGCAATTCTCCTTCTGAATACCATGCAGATACAGTCAAAGGAAAAACCGTTATTCTCACAACAACGAATGGAACACGCGCCATCCACAAGTCGACACGGGCCGAACATGTACTTGCCGCTTCTCTGCTTAATGCCGAGGCTTGTGCCAGGTTGGCGCTTAATCTACGGCGCGACATTGTCATCATGTGCGCGGGCAGCCACGATGAATTCGCAATCGAAGACGGCTTATGCGCCGGTATGCTGCTCAGTCATCTTCGCTCACTCGGTGGCAGTGATGGTTTGGAAACGGATGATTTCGGTTCCGCAATGGAATCGATGTACAACGACAGGCAGCATCAAATCGAAATATCGTTATTCAACAGTACATCCGGCAAAAGGCTGCTTAAGCTCGGTCAGAAGGCGGATATCGTCTTTTGTGCGCAGACGAATTCCGTACGTGACGTTCCGTATTTAAGCGGGGATCGTATGATCGTGCGAAGCTAGCCACTTCGACGATAGACATATCAGCATCCGCTCGTCCATATAATGAGAATAAGCTGTGACTGCTTGTACGGCTTATATCTAATATCCGGCGAGGATGGGAGTCTAACGTGATGGCAGGAGAAATTGTTTTGGTAGCCTTAATTATAGTCGGGGTCATCGGTCGATCTTCCATTATTGCAACCGCTGCTTGTATTCTGCTGGCTGTCAAGCTCGTTCATCTGGAGCGTTTTCTCCCGGGCATCGAACGACGCGGCTTGGAGCTGGGACTCCTCTTCCTGACACTCAGTGTACTTGTCCCTTTCGCTTCCGGCAGAATCGGGATGAAGGATTTCACAGCTGTATTGACCTCATGGCAAGGCATTCTTGCTTTAATCGGCGGTGCAGCCGCTACGTACATTAATAGCAAGGGTCTAGATCTGCTCCGGATTGATCCACAAATTATCGTCGGTCTTGTTCTCGGCTCTATTGCCGGCATTGTGGTATTGAGAGGCATCCCAGTTGGACCACTAATGGCCGCAGGAATTACGGCGATTCTATATAAACTGTTCCGATTGATCAGCCAAGTAACATAAGTCGTGATCGTATCTTTCTCCCATTCATAAACGACATAAGGCGTTCGCCAAGCTGCAGTGAGCTTGGCGAACGCCTCATTTGTTTATCGTTGAACCCTATAATTATCTGCGTTCCGAAGGACCGCCGACAAATGCTTGCTCAGCAGCGTCAAGACCGTAGGCCGTGTGGAGAGCGCGTACGACCTCTGCTAATTGATCCGCCGAGATGACACAAGACACTTTGATCTCAGAGGTACTTACCATCTTGATGCTGACACCGAGAGAAGAGATCGCCTTAAACATCGTAGCAGCAACACCTGGATTGCTTACCATGCCTGCACCTACGATGGATACCTTCACAAGGCCGCTCTCCGAGGTGGTTTCACGATAAGGAACAACTCCGCGGTTGCTCTCAATAACGCCAAGCGCCTTCTCCAAGTCGTCACCGGAGACGGTGAAGGAGAAATCTGCTTTGCCTTCCGCTACGCCGCTTTGCACGATGATATCCACATCAATGCCTGCGGAAGCAAGGGCACCAAATACATTTGCAAGCACGCCCGGCACATCTTCTACGCCTAGAATGCTGATTCTCGCCACATTTTTATCAAATGCGATTCCTCGTACAACAACGCCTTGCTCCATGATTGCTTCCTCCTTCACACTTGTCCCTTCATTGTACGTAAAGCTGGAACGAACGACCAACCGTACGTTGTTGTGCTTCGCGTATTCTACCGCGCGCGGATGCAAGACAGCAGCACCCAGATGAGCAAGCTCCAGCATCTCGTCATACGAAATTTCGTCCAGCTTGCGCGCATTTTTGACAACACGCGGATCAGTCGAATAGACGCCATCAACGTCCGTATAAATTTCGCAGCAATCAGCCTTGAGCGCCGCCGCAAGCGCAACTGCCGTTGTATCGGAGCCGCCACGGCCAAGAGTTGTAATCTCGCCGTTCTCGCTAGTTCCTTGGAATCCCGCTACGATAGCAATATTGCCATCCTTTAATGCCGCCAGCACTCTGCTTCCATCTATATCGATAATTTTGGCTTTGCCATGTACTGTATTCGTCCTCATGCCAGCTTGCCAGCCCGTGAACGAAACAGCTTTGCCGCCCAAACCATGAACAGTCATAGATAATAACGCAATTGAAATCTGCTCGCCGACCGTGAGCAGCATATCCATTTCGCGTGCAGGGGGATTCGGATTCAGTCCCTTGGATTGATCAATCAGATCATCCGTCGTATCGCCCATTGCCGACACAACAACGACGATATCATTGCCTTCTTGCTGTCTCTCGATAATACGTTTCGCTACTCGCTGCATTCTCTCCGGCGTCCCTACGGAACTGCCTCCAAACTTCATCACGATCAAAGACAAAGCTGATTCACTCCCCAACCTTGACATATACATACAAGATCATATTATAGCACAGCCTGCTTGCCCATGAACATACTTTCCCCTATCAAAATATACCGGATTCGAGCAACCCAATATGAAAACGCTTATCATGCCATAAAAATTCTCCTCATGAGAAGAAACGCATAACGGCGTCCTTTATAGACGCCATCGTTTCAGCGAAACGTATAGAGAAAATATAGTCAAAAACTTATGCTTTTCTATACGTACGTCAAAAGAAAATCCGCCCAGCAACGCTGGACGGATGTTGATACCCTTTACTTACGCACGGGAAATGTATTTGCCTTCACGTGTATCGACGAGAAGCACATCGCCTTCGTTGATGAAGAGCGGCACTTGCACGTTAAGGCCAGTTTCGACCTTAGCCGATTTGGTAGCGCCTTGCGCTGTATTGCCCTTCACGCCTGGCTCTGTTTCCGTTACAGTCAATTCAACGCTGTTCGGCATTTGGATACCGAGGATCTCGCCTTGGTAGCTGGAGATGTTAACGTTCATGTTTTCCTTCAGGAAGTTAAGTTCCCACTCGAGCTGATCCTTCTCCAGGTTGAACTGGTCAAACGTCTCGTTGTCCATAAACGTGTATTCGGAGCCGGAGTTGTACAGATATTGTACAGCGCGGTTCTCGATGATCGCACGTCCGATTGTTTCGCCCGCACGGAACGTTTTCTCAACTACGTTTCCGTTACGAAGGTTTTTGAGCTTGGAGCGAACGAAAGCCGCGCCTTTGCCCGGTTTTACGTGCTGGAAGTCCAGTACCGTGAAAATGTCATTGTCTACTTGGACCGTAAGGCCTGTCTTAAAATCGTTAACTGAAATCATTGCTGATTCCCTCCTGAATGATAGTCCTTATCCCAGACAGATTAGCTCTTTCGGGGATGAGGTTAATATTTTAATACCGGATTCCGTAATA
Source organism: Paenibacillus sp. strain BS8-2 (assembly GCF_054483835.1). Taxonomy (NCBI): domain Bacteria; kingdom Bacillati; phylum Bacillota; class Bacilli; order Caryophanales; family Paenibacillaceae; genus Paenibacillus; species Paenibacillus sp. strain BS8-2. Next base: position 4,219,547 of record NZ_CM137010.1, on the reverse strand, counting down.
ACGATATCATCTTCGATCCTTACGCCGCCAAAGCCGGCTAAGTAGATGCCAGGTTCTACCGTTACTGTCATACCGGGGGTTAAAATCGTGTCGCTTAATTTGGACAATCTTGGCGCTTCGTGGATCTCCATGCCCAGTCCGTGACCAGTACCGTGACCGAACATATCGCCATATCCGTACTTCGTAATGATGTCTCGAGCTAGTGCATCGGCTTCTAGTCCCGTCATGCCCGGACGAATATTCGCGAGTGTGTGCAATTGCGCTTCAAGAACGATGTCATAAATTTCACGATGCTTGTCCGTTGGTTGTCCAATGACGACCGTGCGGGTCAAGTCGGAGCAATAACCGTTGTAATACGCGCCAAAATCAAGCTTAATAAACTCGTTTGTGCCGATTACCCGTTCACTCGCTACGCCATGCGGCAATGCGGAGCGTTCGCCGGAAGCAACGATCGTTTCGAAGGATGAGCTTGTTGCGCCGCCAGTACGCATAAACACTTCCATCTCAAGTGCTACATCACGTTCTTTCATGCCGGTTCTGATCAAGCCGGTGATATAGCTAAAGGTACGATCAGCAAGATCCGCGGCTTCTTGCATGACGGCAATCTCCGCTTCGTCCTTGATCATTCTCAGCTTCTCAACCAAACTCGCGGCTGGAACTAATGAAATGTCTTTCATTACAGCGCTCCAGCGGACATGCTGTGCAAATGTGACATGATCCTGCTCGAATGCAAGCTTCGTAATGCCCCAGCCTTTGAGCAGCTCCCTTACCTCATCTAGCGGGCTCGTGCCATGTTCGATAACATCAAGGCCCAGTGCTTGTTTCGCAGCCTGTTCCCGATAACGGAAATCCGTCAACAAAACGGCTTTGTCGTGTGTGACGAGCACGAATCCCGAACTCCCGGTAAATCCGCTTATGTACCTTCGGTTGTGCGAGCTTCCAATTAGTATTGCTTCATGCTGTAGCTCTTCCAGCTGTTTGCGAAGCCGTTTCAATCTCTCCATCGTCATTGCTGTCACTCCTTTTGCGCTTAACTGCGTACGCGGTTCAATTGAGACACTAGCGCTTCAAGCGCAAGTGTATAACCGATTGCCCCGAATCCCGCTATTTGGCCAACCGCGACCGGCGCGACTACGGATACATGTCGGAACGACTCTCTCTTGTGAATGTTGGATAGATGAACCTCCACGATCGGCAGCGATACCGCGCTTAAAGCATCTCTCAGCGCGTAGCTGTAGTGCGTCCAAGCTCCTGGATTGATGATTATGCCATCCTCCTGCCCGTAAGCAGCATGGATGCGATCAATCATGGCTCCTTCGTGGTTGGTCTGGTAACAAGTAATGGCAACATTAAGCTCCGCAGCCTTGTCTGCCAGCATCCCTTCGATGTTTGCGAGCGATTCCTTCCCGTAGACGCCTGGCTCGCGGATACCGAGCATATTCAAGTTCGGGCCGTTTAATACCACGATTTTGTGCATGATTGTACCCCCTGCGCGGCTAGACATTCTTTAGCGCCATGAATCACTAGACATTTTACCACAAATGTCCGCCGCTTGAGAAGTCAGCATCTGCATTACTTCGCGGTAGCTGGTTCCCGTGATGCCTCATCCGTAAATTCGAATGCAATCGAATATCCGATAAACACGCCCCACAACGTAAAGACACACAGCTCAGAGAAAAACGTATTCCACCCCGCAGCGTTTACTTTGCCGGTCATTCCGACTAGCGGTCCAACTACGAGAAACGTAATGGCCCACCATACAATGCCATAGAAAACGCCAGGCCATGGCCCTCTGAGCTTCCCGAACAAAACGATATACAGCATCGAGGCGATAATCGAAAACAAGATAAAAGAAACGATCCCGATCAATACTCCCCAGTAGCTGTTCAAAAAATCATGTTTGAAAAAAGGTTCAAGCAAAAAACCTGGGATTTCGTTCGTAAATTTCATGTTGTGAAACATCCAGCGCACACAGCCCCAGATGAGCCCGGCGAACAAGCCGATTTGCGCCGCATACATCCAGCGATTCGTATGATGATCATGGTATACATTTTGTTTAGGCTGTTTCTTCGATTTTTGTTTCGTCTGCTTTTTTTGTTTTGGCTGATTTTCTTGGGACTGCTCCTCATCATCAACCGCGCCTTCATCAGCGCCATACGATTGGTTATTCATGTCTCAAACTCTCTCCTTATCTGTCCGATTGCAAGATGCGACTGTATTCCGCTGATCTTAGTATGGATCATTCCTTCATTCCATAACCACTTTCAGGACAAGCTGGCAATAAGAGAACTTCGACATGCGTGCAATCCGTTTATAGATCAAGTACAATAGAATAAAAAGCAGTCAATATTCAAGGATGGTGACAACCCTTTGCCTCAGCAACCAAAAAGTATTTATGGCGGACAAGCCGTCATCGAAGGTGTTATGTTCGCGGGCAAGCATGTCAACGTAACCGCGGTCCGACGGAAGAATGATGAAATCGAATTTTACGAGGTTCCAAGAACATCACAACGATGGGTCACTGCCCTCAAAAAAATCCCGCTCGTGCGCGGAGTCGTCGGCATCGTCGAATCAAGCGCCAAAGGCTCTCAGCATTTGAACTTCTCGATGGAAGCCTATGCAGAGGATGAAACTGGCGAAGAGAGCACAGAAGCTGCTCCCAAGAAAGCAGCACCGGAGAAAAAGGGTTTCAGTCTCGGCATGATCGTCAGCGTTGCCGTTGCCGGCGTCCTATCGTTTATATTCGGCAAACTAATCTTTACGGCAGTTCCTGCCGCGATCGAAGACGTATTATTCAAACAGTTATTTGAAAATCAGGTCGGTCATAATCTATTAGAAGGACTCATCAAAATCATATTACTGCTGACCTATTTATATTTCATCTCCATGACGCCGATCATCAAACGACTATTTCAGTACCATGGCGCTGAGCATAAAGTCATTAGCGCATATGAGGCCGGAGAGAAACTAACAGTAGAAAATGTACAAAAGTATACCCGTTTACATTACCGTTGCGGTTCCAGCTTTATCATCTTCACCGTCATTGTAGGTGTAGTGGTTTATTCGCTGCCAATCTTCGAATGGGATTCGATCTGGGAGCGGATCTACCTGCGCATATTGCTTCTCCCAGCAGTCCTTGGTTTGTCTTATGAAGTTCTACGCGTAACAAATGCCGTTCGTGATCTGCCCGTTCTTAGAATTTTGGGTTATCCGGGATTGTGGCTGCAATTGCTTACGACAAAAGAACCAAATGATGAGCAAGTCAAAGTTTCGATTGCTTCCTTTAACCGTATGCTAGAGCTTGACCGTGAAGCGGCTGCAGGATCAATACTTACTCCTACTCCACCAAAAGCGGTATAACCGAAAGAAACCTTGTAAGGAAAGGCGTGATAGGATGCGCAACAGGTCGAAAGGTTTGACGATTGCTGCCATTGTCGTCGCATTGCTGTTCGTTGTCGGCATCTTGGAAGTGATCCGTACGTCGAGCATGATGCAAATTCTGCTTCCGATCATCATCTTGGGCGGCATTTTCTTCCTCTACAAGTATCCACCTGCTTTCCTTCGCGGTGGAAATCAGGGAGGCGGTTACGCGGGACGAAATCACAAAAACTTCGCTCCCCGCAAGTCGGCTGTCAAAGCCAACTCGAAACGTGATAAAGCGACTCGTTCCAAGACGATTCCGTTTCGAGTCATTGAAGGCGGTAAGGACGATGACGACACTCCTAAATACCATTGAGTACGACTAAAATTCAAAAGCCGCGTATGCAAGGTCGACCTTGCATACGCGGCTTTTATTTGAAGTTAAGATTCGTTTTAAGTTTAATGGGCTCTTGCACCTTAACCTGTTATTCGTTATCTAATTCGCTTCGGAGCGCCCGCAGCTCTTCCAGTCTTGCAGGATCTTGACGGAAATATTCGACCAGCGTCTCGATACAAGTGATGGAATCCCAGCTTAGATGATGTTCAATGCCTTCTACATCCTTGTAGATGTTTTCCTCTTGTACCCCGATGGTAGTCAGGAAAGCCTCTAGCAGATCATGACGTTCCATCAGACGTTTCCCCATCTTCTTGCCCTTGTTCGTCAACACAAGTCCTCTATATTTCTCGTAGATCAGATAGTTATCCTTGTCCAGTTTTTGAATCATTTTCGTTACGGACGATGGATGCACCTCAAGACCTTCTGCTATATCGGAAACTCTTGCATATCCTTTTTCTTCAATGAGTTTATAAATTCGCTCCAAATAATCTTCCATGCTCGGAGTCGGCACTCGTGTAAGCCTCCTTACCTCGCGCCCTTCGATGATGCGCAGTTTTTTCACTCTATGTATCATACACTTTGGTTTAATTTGCTGCAACCTTCCAGCTTGAAGCAGCATTACCACTGGCGGATTGTAATGGAATGGTTAGAACTTCAACCATTCCGGTGTAATCATGTTGAGCCAAATCGTAATTTGAGTCATCTGATCGGTGAAGAGCAGAATACCCATTAAGATCATGACGCCACCGCCGATCTTCATGACGGTTGCCGAATATTTGAGGATCCATCTTGCTGTGCCGAGGAAAAAGGCAAGTACAAAAAACGGAATGGCAAAACCTAACGAATAAGCCGTAGTCAGACCGAACCAAGTGCCTGGTTCGGATGCGGCGAGTCCCAGAATTGCAGTCAGTACAGGCCCTGTACAAGGCGTCCAGCCAGCCGAGAAGCCGATCCCGAATATAAACGAACTGAAGTACCCGGCTCGCTTAGGCACCAGATTCATGCGCCTCTCCTTCATCAGCAGCTGCGGCTTGAAAATCCCCATCAGGAAAAGCCCCATTAAGATAATCAGAATTGCGGATAATTGCCGAATAAGTCCGTTGTATTCGCTAAAAAACTCACTGAAGACGTTGGTTCCATAACCCAGTGTGTAATACACCGTACTGAATCCGAGCACAAAAAACAGCGTATGAGACATCATAAGAAGTCGCTTGCCTTTGGTCTTATCAGAATCCTTGAGTTCCGAGACGGAGATGCCGGTTATGTAGGACAAATAGGAAGGGTACAGCGGCAAGCAGCAGGGCGAGATAAACGATGCAAAACCCGCCCCGAGCGCAATCCAAATATTGGTGTCAGACAAAAAAGATTACCACCTTTCGAACGATCAAACGACGAAGATTCATTATCCACCAAATCGAAATACGCGTCGAGACACTAGCAGTAGCAGCAGGATGGCGATTAACAATAATACGATCGTGCCGCCAGGAGCTAAATTCCATACGCCCGCAATTATAAGTCCAAAGAGTAACGCGAACTCCCCAATCACAACAACCGTGATCACGCTTTGCTTGAAGCTGCGAGCGATAACGAGACTACATGCGGCGGGAATCGTAAGCAGAGCGGATACAAGCAACGCACCTACTATTTTGATAGAAACACTAATGATTAGAGCCGTAAGTACGCTAATCATAACATTGTAGAATCGGACGGGCAAGCCATTAACAGCAGCCGCTTCTTCGTCAAATGTAAGCAAAAACAGCTCCTTCACTTGTGTGCCGATCACAACCAATACGCCTGCCGTTACAGCGCCGATAATCCAAAGATCAGTGCTGGTCAACGTATAAATACTGCCGAATAAATAACTGTTGACGTTCATCGAATAACTTCGTCCAATTGTAAAGAGGATTGATGCCAGCGCGATGCCGCCCGACATAATAATAGCCAAGGATAGTTCTGCATATGTCTTATAGGTTTTGCGCAGCTTCTCAATCGCAAACGATGCCGCAATCGAGAAAATAATGCCGGCCACGAGCGGATACACGCCCGTAAGAAAACCTAAAGCGACACCAGCGATCGCGACATGAGACAATGTATCTCCAATCATCGAAAGCCTTCGCAGCACGAGAAATAATCCAACAAGTGGTGCTGTAATTCCGATAAACAAGCCGCCTAGCAGCGCCTTCTGGAAAAATTCGCTAGTTAGTATTTCCAATTACTTTTCCCTCTCTCCTGCTTTCCATCTGTGCTCGTAATCCTTTAAGGCTATGAGCCAGATTATCTTCTACACAATCTTGGGTTTCATGCGAATGTTTGATATAGAAGTTCAGCTTGCCCGCGCTTGAAGCGGGCTTCTGACCCAAATAACCACGAATCATATCCATATCGTGGGATACCATCAGAAACGTCATATTATGATGCTGATGCATATGTTTGATCATGTGGAAGAAACTTTCCTGCGTTTCCGTATCGATCCCAACAGTCGGTTCGTCCAGGATCAGCAATGACGGCCCGTTAATTAAAGCACGCGCAAGGAATACCCGTTGCTGTTGGCCTCCGGACAGCTGACCGATCCGTTTCTCGCCGAGATCCGATATTCCCATGGCATCCATGGCGTCAGCCGCCTTGGTGTGATCCGCTTTCGATAACCGTTTGAACATTTTCTTCCGTCCGTACAAACCTGATAACACGACTTCCCGAACAGTAGCCGGAAATTGTGGATTAAAGGCGTTGCGCTGCGGCACGTATCCAATTTTATCCCAGTCCTTAAAGGATGATACCGGCTGCCCGAACAATCGAATGCCTCCGGAGCTCGGCTTGTGTAAACCGACGATCATTCGGAGCAGCGTCGTTTTACCAGCTCCGTTGGTGCCGATCAATCCGATAAAGTCCCGCTCCTTGACGCTGAAGCTGACATCCTCCATCACTTTTTTGTTCTGATAGGCAAAGGAGACCCGATCAACGGTTATTACGTCATTATGGTTGTGACAGCTCTCGCCAAGTGCGGCTGGCTGATTGATGGTAGTCATTACATTCGCTCCTTGAAGCTCAGGGTTAAACAGGAAAACGGAGCTATAATCAGCTCCGAATCTGTTGCATAGTCTATTCTATTGTAATGCCTGTACTAGATTTTGCAAGTTCGACTGCATTAAGTTCAAATAAGTAACGCCAGCTTTCTCCTGCTCCTTCGTCAATCCTTCGAGCGGATTAAGCACCATTGTGTCGACGCCCGCTTCATTAGCCAGCATAACAGCAAGCTGGTCCGAAACAAGCTCCTCGAAGAAAATAACCTTAACGTTGTTGTCCTCTACGAATTTCGCGATTTTGAGAATATCCTGCGCACGCGGCTCGGCGTCGGGGCTCAGCCCCATAATGGATACTTGGTTTAGGCCGTAGTCTCTGGCGATATACCCAAATGCTTGGTGAGATACCACGAAATTTTTTTGCACAGCAGCACCCAGCTTCTGCGCGTATTCTTCATCAATTACTGTCAGCTTGCTCTTAAGTGCGGCAAAGTTGGACTGATAGTCTGCAGCGTTCTCCTCATCAGCAGCAACCAGGCTGTTCTTTACGTTTTCCGCTAGGACAAGTGCCGATCTTGGGCTTGCCCAAGTATGTGGATCGATTGCGTGAGCATGTTCCTCTTCTTCGTGTTCATGTTCGTGCTCTTGATCATGGGCTTCATCTTCCCCTTCGATCAGCTCAATACCATTACTCATTGCTTGAGCGGCGACGGCGCTGTCTCCGGACAACCCCTTCATGAAATCGTCGACCCACGTCTCAAGCCCCGCTCCATGATATAAGAACAATTCTGCTTTCGAAGCTTTGTTCAAGTCTTGGCTCTTAGGCGTCCAATCATGAGGCTCTATGCCTGAGGCGATCAAATTGGTTACCTCAACATGCGATCCACCGATTTCCGATGCCAAATAATAGATAGGATAGAAGCTGGTGACAACCGCCAATTTCTCCGCTATAGGAGTCTCACTGCTCGTTGGGTCAATTGGCGTGTTACCTGCATCATTATTAGAGTTTGTTGCGCTGCCGCAGCCTGTAATAGCAAGCATTGCTGTTAATGAAATAGCGACGAACATGCGAGTGCTACGTTTGGATAAATGTAAAGTCATAGTATTGATTTCTCCGTTTCTCTTAATAGTAATCGTTATGATTACTTTTAGAATTATAAGTCCGCATCTTCCCTATTGTCAATACGTTATTTTATCCACATGTCCGCAATCAAGCCAGCTTTAACAGCCATTAACGAAAACAAGCCGTCCCATACCTATCATTACGATAGAGGGACGGCTTGCATGCCTTTATTTGACGATGGCACCGTTAGGCATAACGTCTGGTACGGTAGCGAGCGTTAATTGATCGCCTTCGGAGGCCGCGAGAATCATGCCTTGGGACATTTCGCCTCTCAGCTTCACAGGCTTCAAGTTTGTAACACAAATCACTTTGCGGCCGACAAGTTCTTCTGGCTTATAAAACTTGGCGATACCCGAAACGACCTGACGCTGCTCAAATCCCAAATCCAGCTGCAATTTAAGCAGTTTATCCGCTTTCGGAACCGGCTCAGCCGAAAGGATCTGTGCCACACGCAATTCGACTTTGGCAAAGTCATCTATGCCAATCTCAGGCTTCTCGTCTTGGCGGACAGCCCCTTCAGCTGACGCTGTTGTCTCCTGAGACGGCTCCGTCTCAGGAGCCTTAGTTAGCGTACCACCACTCATCGACGATGCGATAAAAGCAGCTTCAACTTCCGTTTCGAGTCTCGGGAACAACGGAGCATCCTTTTGAATTCGTGTTCCGCCAGGCGTCAGTCCGAACTTCTTCATGCTGTCCCACTCCGTAAGCCCGCCTTGCGTCAATCCTAGCTGCTTCCATATTTCGATCGGAGCATGCGTCAGGAACGGCTGCAGCATAATGGAGATCAATCGCAGCGATTCAGCTAGATGATGCATCGAAGACGCAAGCTCTCCGCGTTTATTCTCATCCTTGGCAAGCGCCCAAGGTTGTGTTTCATCTATATATTTGTTGGTACGGCTTACGAATTGCCATAGAGCAGTCAACGCTACGGAGAATTCCATCCGTTCCATCGCTTCTTCAACATGTCCGATCGTTCCCTTGGCAAACTGCTGAAGCGCTTCGTCAAACGGTGTTACTTGACCTGCAAACGGAGGCACAGCGCCTTCAAAGTATTTGTCGATCATTGCAATCGTCCTGTTAAGCAAGTTGCCTAGATCATTAGCCAAATCGAAATTGATACGTTCCACGAAATTTTCTGGTGTAAACGCGCCATCCGCGCCAAACGGCACTTCACGCAGCAAGTAATAACGCAGGGCATCCAATCCGTAACGATCGATAAGCACGACCGGGTCAACGACCGTTCCTTTGGATTTCGACATCTTGCCTTCTTTCGTCAACAACCATCCATGCGCGAACACTTGCTTCGGCAACGGAAGGCCAAGCGCCATCAGCATAATCGGCCAATAGATCGTATGGAAACGAACAATTTCTTTACCTACAAGATGTACATCAGCAGGCCAATACTTTTTGAACTGCTCGTCGTTCTCTTCACCGTAACCGAGCGCTGTAATGTAGTTCGACAATGCGTCGATCCATACATAAATGACATGTTTAGGATCGCCAGGCACTTTAATGCCCCAGTCAAATGTCGTTCTCGAGACAGCTAGATCTTCAAGACCTGGCTTGATGAAATTGTTAATCATCTCGTTCTTACGCGACTCAGGTTGGATAAACGAAGGATTTTCTTCATAATGCTTCAGCAGCCGATCTGCGTATTTGCTCATCCGGAAGAAATAACTTTCCTCCTTAACAAGCTCTACCGGACGTCCGCAATCGGGGCAATTCCCGCCTTCAAGCTGGCGTTCCAAGAAAAACGATTCACACGGCGTGCAATACCAGCCCTCGTAAGTGCCCTTATAGATGTCGTCCTGATCAAGCAGCTGCTTAAAGATTTTCTCGACCACCGTTTTATGTCTCGGCTCTGTTGTGCGGATGAAATCATCATTCGATATTTCGAGCTTGCTCCATAATTCCTTGATGCCGACGACGATATCATCAACAAACTGCTGCGGCGTCTGATCCTTTTCTTTCGCTTTGCGTTCGATCTTCTGACCATGTTCGTCCGTGCCCGTCAGATACCAGACGTCGTATCCTCTTAGTCTTTTGTAGCGCGCCATTGCGTCACCGGCCACCGTCGTATAAGCATGACCAATATGGAGCTTATCGCTTGGATAATAAATCGGTGTCGTCAAATAAAAACTTTTTTTCGCCATCACAATTCCTCCTTTAAATGAGAACAAAACGCAAAAAAGCCCCGTCCATCATGGGACGAGAGCTGGACTCACGCGGTACCACCCAAATTCCAGCCGATCTCTGACGACGGCAGGATCAAACTCGCTTAGCGAGCTCTCCAAGACCGGACCAAGATCAAACTGCTTCATTGTACCGTCCATTATAGACGGCGATCGCCGTTAACGCTGGCGCTTGCGCCACTCCCTTACCCGGATCTTAACCCTGCGGCTCGAAAGCGATGCCTCCCGGACCATCTTCGAGCGTATCCCCTTGCCGGCTTGCACCTTGTATCCCGGCTCTCTTGGAAGGTTACCCGCTGTACTTATCCATTCGCTGGCAATATTGATATGATGATAATATACTCAAATTCGTGGTTGCCTGTCAAGGACGTCACGCCTAATTCGAACCATCTTTGATATCGTGATAACAGCATGATGTTAACACGCCGGCCTATTACGTTGATTTGCTGCTGTGACGGCCCACGCTCGGCTCTGGTACGGGGTCAAAACCGCCAGGATGGAAGGGGTGGCATCTAGCAATGCGTCTGGCTGCCAGCCAACTCCCGCGTGCCGCTCCGTGCTTCTCGATGGCCTCGAGCGCGTATGCCGAGCAGGTAGGATAGAATCTGCAGGTTGGCGGCTTGAGCGGCGAGATGGCCTTGCGATAGAAAACAATGGGCGCTCTTGCAACCGCTCGTGCGATTCGCCTTCTCGGTTTAGCCGATTGGGGATTGTCGCTGTCTGATGCCATCTCGCTTCCTCCTTAGTTTGATGCAGCAGACTCGTCTTGCTGGCAGGTCGTGCAATAACCGAATACTTCGAATTTATGTTTGACGACTTTGAAGTCATCCGGTACCTTTGTCTGATCCATCGGACAGAATGTGATCGGATACGTTAGCCCGCACTGCAAGCAGATCAAGTGATGATGATGGTCATGCTCTCGGCAATGGAGCTTGAACTTCACTCCCTCCTCGAACACAACTTGTTCAAGGACACCAAGCTCTTCCATCACTCGCAGATTACGATAAACGGTGTCAAAGCTTAATCCAGAATAGGATTTTCCCATAAATTCATAAACAGCCTTGGGAGATAAATAGCCAGGCGTTTCTGCAAATAATTTGGCGAGTGTTTTTCTTTGGTCGGTTACTCGCAGTCCCTGACTGGACAATCGGCTGACGATTTCTTCTACTGTATGCATAGATGATCCTCCGAATCTGTTAAAGAGGTTGTTTTAAACAGGTTAATCCGCATCTATCTTCATAATGCCCAAAAAAAAGACTCCCGTCAAATAGAGAGTCTCTAACCGTTCAATCTCATATTTATGAGGAAGCTGGCACACATCGCAACAAAACAGATAATACTGACGATACCTAGTATCAATCTAACACGTTTTAGTCTATTAAGTTTCTCCGCATCCTCGCGTTGTTGACCTGCCAAAGAGAACGTGCGATGCGAGAAAAGAAACGCAATCAGGGAAGCGACGAATAAACAATTCGTGATAAACCACAACGCTGTCCAAACCAATTCATAACCCCCGTGACCGATAATCTACAAATACCACTTGTTGAGAATAAACATAAAAACGCAAAAGCTGACGATCGCTCCGGCAAAGCTATACCATCCCGTACGGAACTGCTGCTGAAACATTCTTAGAATTCCGAAACTTAGCAAACCAAAAATCAATAACAGGAACACTACCCCAAGAATAAACAATGAGGCAGATACATTACTAACATCTACCAACGTCACCGACGACACTCCTTAAGTACCCAATATGTATGCTGATGAACTTTTTATAAACACGCACTTTATTAGCCATTATACGAAATATCGAATCTATTATCCAGCGGGACATCTCCACAAACTCCGTCAAAATAGTGACAATTCATCAAATACCAGCATTTTTGTGAACAAATGATGCCCGCCGATATCGAAATTAACGATTATATGGGCAGGCATCCCATTCCTAAACGTCCATGCCTCTGTGCGTGCTTGTATGACAAAAGTGCCTTGCATCACCATCGAATAGTATGTTCCTCATAACGAAGCAGACGCGGGCGCTTACGAAGCTTCACATATAATATGCCGTTCTTGACGGCCGCCTGGCATATCCTCGGCTTAACCAATACCGGCAGCGGAACGAGCCTTCTGGTCTCTCTTTGCAGATCCATGATCCGAAGTTGATCTTCACGCACATATAAGGATATATCCCCTCTGCGGGTTCCGGCTGGCAAGCGGCATTGCACAGTCAGAAATTGTTTCGTTTCGGTGAAACCAGGTGCTTGATCGTCATGGATTTGCTCCGACGCTTCCGGCAATGCCTTGGTCATCAGACCCCGGACGAATTTCTCCACCCAATCAGGTTCGCGGATGACCTCAAAACCTTTTGGCAGCTGCTGCCCCTCCATCCAACGCTCCAGCTCTTCCCATCTAGATGCCATCTCCGTCTCCGTCCTTCCCACAAGCGTAACTTACTTTATTGTATGCGTATCCCGCCCCCCCGGACACACGCCTAATGGTAACCGTCTGGGCGCATGCCGCATAGAATATCACAAACATGTGTGGAAACAGAGGGTGATCCAAATGCCAGCGGTTGTAGGTTTTGTAAAAATAATAAGCACTGGAGGGGGCTCCATCGTCCAATTCGGCGATACGGTCCAAGTCTCTCCTTCCAGCACCTCCAAGACGTATGCAGGTTCGGGCTCCTTCCTGACGGGGAGCTTAACGAATTCGAATAACGCAGTCAGCGCTACCAACTCGCTTGATCCCGACATTCAAGACAGCACAAACGTACCGAATGGAGTCAATATCGTATGAATTGGACCATTCACCAATACATTACTATTCATGCATTGCGTGTGGATAGCGTCTCGAATAGTTCTGTGCTGCAGGTAGGCAGTGCAGGAGCGATTCGATCGCTTTCTCAGCTCTACAACACGGGAGGTTTCTCCAGCCCAGCTCCTGAACTGACGGAAGATAATCCTCTGTCTTTCGTGCCGCTGCCTCGACCAGATCCATCCTAGTATGACAACTTAAAATTTTGGGAGGTACATGCGATGAAAGATCCGAACGAAGTAAATCCGTGGCAGGACTGGTCGGCCGAGGTCGGACGGAGACTCCATCAGCAGCAGCTCCAGATTGAGCGGTTGGAGACTCAGCTTACTCAGCTTCTTAGCAAGTTTAAGACGTTAGAAGCAAAGCCAACCTACACAATCGAAAACATCAATTACAAATTCGATCAATTGAAGGTCGAACGATTGGAAGGCACGCTCAATATCGGCATGACAATGCCCGGCGGCGAAAGCTCCTCTTCGCCGGTTCCAGCCACTGGTGATGTTGAGCAATTAACCGTCGTAGACGATCAGAACTATTATCCTGATCTGACATCTTCGCCCGTACAGCCGGAAGGTCCCTTTCGTGATCTCGAGAAACGAATAGATGGATATGTCGCATCCGAAGGCGAACGTCGTCTGCTTAGCCATGAGATGGAGCTCGGCGTACAGCTTGATGTTCACCACCGCCGCAGCGTATTGGAGGATGTGCGCAAGCAGCTCCCTGCTCGCATCCATCATTACATTCAGCAATTGACCAGAGAAGAGCAGCAAGAAGGGCGCAGCAACCCTGGCGAGATAACAGAGCGGATATTCGAGAAAACGAAGCGGGATGCCGAATCTGCCATCGCCGCTTATATGCGACAGTTAAAAGCCGCTTACCCCTCATCGGAAGGATGAACCAACGTGTTGAATTTCGTCGTCCATAACCACCAGCTATGTGTAGGTCGAATTGAAGTGTTAGGCGTAGCCAGCTCATCGCTCCTGCAAGTTGGCGATACGAATCAAATGGTTTTATATTCGATGTTCGATACTCCGCCTGAATCTGTTATTGTAGGACCGATGGCCCCGCTACCTGAACCGGAAGGCTCGGCAGACGCCATTGGCGAAACGACCGTTACAGACTTCCTATGAAGCAGCATGATAACGGCTACAGCAATTGCTTTCCCGTTCGGACTGCCCAGGTTGGATTCCTTCATGTAATCAGTCTGGCATCCGCTTCAATCGTTCAAGTAGGGGATCGCGGTTCAACGCATGCGAGATTATCCGCGCTTGCTGTACAGCGCAAAGAAGATCATGCAACAGCCGGCGAGGCTTTCTTCGAGGATTACGAAATCTTTGATAGACCGTGGCCGATCTTGTATGATCAAGCATACGAGTCCGGTCAAGTCATACGCGCCCATACCTGCCATGAATCCCCAAAGATATCTGTTGGCTGCGTCAGTATCATTGCCGTGAGCTCATCCTCAAGCCTTCATATTGGGAATAGTTATTCGGTTATTGGCGAGGCTCGAGTCAAACATATTAGACAGTTTCCTAAGACCACTCAACTTGAGGTTCGATGATCGTTTCGTGGTCATGCTATACAAAAACGCCTCCCGCTACATTAGCACGGGAGGCGTTTTTTTACTGTTATTTAGGTGAGTTTGAATGTTTGATAAGTGCTTTGTATTTGGCCGCATATTTGCTCACGCTCTGCACAACAGTAGCATGTGACCAAGTCAACGGTGCAACCGACAGCGGCGAACCGTCATAAGGATTCAGCTGCTCTGGGAGAAGTCCGCTTGTAAGTGCATGATCCGCCACCCACTGCAGCGTTTCGCGTGGTCCCTCCAGCTCCTCGATCGACTTCGCGGAATCGATCTCGAAGTTCGCAACCCACAATGTACAGATAATCCATGGATTTCCTGGCACCTTGTCAATTTCGCCAGACTGTTGGAAGTAATAATCATTTGTGTAACGTGCGATGCCGCCAATATTGGTCCGGACCTGCAGGCCATCCTTAATTGCCAGCATCGTCTTGATCACTCGTTCGTCGTCCACCGGCAGCACGCCGAATTCCAGCACGCCAAACATGCTGCTCTCTAGCGTCATGTCCTTCACCCAGCGACTGTCCTTCTGAATCAATCCGCGAGCAAATCGACCTGCCTCCTCATCCCATAGATGCTCCAGCATGCCCTGCTTGATCCATTGTGCCCGTTCTTTAAGAAGATCACTGCGCTCATAGTCGCCGAATAAATCTGTAAAGTAAGCCGCAGCCATCAAGCCGCCGTAAACCGATGCAGCCGTATAGGTCCAGATGCCGTAGCGCTCTTCCCATAGATCATAACTTGATTTCGGCAGCGCAAGCGAAGGCTCAACATATTCGCTCAGGAAAGTGGCCGCCTTGCGAATCAAATTGCTATATAACGATTGCGGCAACTCGATGACTCCGTTACGCTTGTAGTCTTGCCATAGCGCGAACAGAACCAGTGCTGTCTCATCTTCCTGGATCGGGAGACGCCTGCTGCCTTGCACGATGTAGGGATGCCAGCTGGAGCCTACCGTGCCATCCGGATTGTACTTGTGATACAGATAACCATCAGGCGACAAGGCTTGGGCACAGAAGTGGAAGAACGGCGCAATCACACTTTGGTAACCCGCCATCGACATGGCTTCCGCAATCAATGCACCGTCCCGAGGCCACATGTAGCTATAGTGATCTCGATTATACTGGAGTATATCAGTGTCATTTGCCGCAAGTATTGCACCACGTTCATCGATCTGCGTTCGAACAAGCAACAAACTTTGTTTGAACAGCTTCACGACATCTTCGGGCAGATCGCCAAGATTCGATTCGGCTCTCCGGAGCCAATGATTCCAATAAATCACGATTCGGCTTAGCAGCTTTTCCGGATGATTATCTTGGACATATTGGTTCAGACTCTTTACTTCCTCCAGGTTTTTGCCAATTGACATCCAGTAGTAGAATGTTTTTTCCCCTTGACCGTCAACCATGGAACGCAAGCTGATCGTACTGTCGACTGAACCTTGAGCTATTGTATTGCCCATCAGAATGCCATCCTCTGCATCCCGCCAAGTACCCTCAGCCGATTGGAATCGCTTGATGCCTGTCGAATACTGCATGATGCCCCCTTCATCAGAGGTCCCATTAAACATGAAGTAATTCGAACGTTTGTAATGATACAACGTATGATTCTCGGGATAATAAACCGCGGTGTCGCCAACCTCCGACCCTTCGATCATCAAATCCTGATGGAAAAACAATCGAACTTCTCGGTTGGATAGATGTTTGTTACGTACAACCACCCGTTTAATATAAATACAATCACGCTGATGAATCCCGTCATTCATATAAAGCTCGACACCTAGCCGCTCATTTTTTGCTGTAATATTCGTCACTAGCGATTCTTGAATGTAATCTAACGAAATCTTCCATTCCGGATCATCCAGCCAAGAGAATTGGCCTTCCACCCATATCCCGAATCGACAATAATGACCGCCGACATGATTAAGCTGCCCGACATAAGGATAATAAATATCGCGAATATAACAGTTCTGATCCAGGTTCAGCAGCATTTTGCCGTTGCCGACGACTAGATGACGGGCCATGGCTCGTTCTCCTTTCGATGTACGGTAAGTTGTGTGTAAACGTCCATATAGGCCTTTGCGGATACGTGCCAGCTATAGTCGCTGCGAGCCCCGTTCTCCACAATCTTCTTCCAACTCTCATCCTCACGATAGTACGTTAACGCTCGTCGGATGGTATGGAGATAGTCGTGAGCATTATAATTGGCAAAGCTGAAGCCATTTCCTTCTCCAGTATATTCGTTGTACGCCTGTACCGTGTCCCTTAGCCCACCCGTCTCGCGAACAACAGGCACGGAGCGGTAACGGAGGGCAAGCAATTGGCTAATACCGCAAGGCTCAAATTTGGACGGCATAGCAAAGATATCCGAACCAGCATAAATTCTTCTCGCCAAACGGTCGCTGTAGCCGATCCATATCGCGACTTTGTGCGGATATCTCCGAGCTGCATCTTCGAACAGCTCCTCATATTTCCGATCACCGGCACCAAGCACAACGAGTTGAACATCCTCTTGAAGCAGCTCATCCAGCGTAGCGGCAATGAGATCAAATCCCTTCTGCTCAACCAGTCTGGAGACGATGCCAATCATCGGGATATCCGCCGATTCCGGCAGATTGAGCTCCCGCTGCAAGTCGATTTTGTTCTTTCGTTTGCGACCGATGGAATTACGGTATGGCGTGTGGAGTGATGCATCGTTCATCGGGTCGAACAGTTCCATGTCGATCCCGTTAACGATGCCGTATAAGTCCTCCCGCCGATACCGCAGTACATCGTCCAGATGTTCGCCATAATAGGCGGTTTGTATCTCGCTCGCATAGGATGGACTAACGGTCGTCAGTTTGTCAGCGAACTCCAGCGCGCCTTTCATGCAGCTGGCGCCATCACGATGTGCAAGGCCATCCCATCCGAACAAATCATCGCCTGCTCCTGTAAGCTCCTTTAGGAGCTCAGCTCCGAACAATCCTTGATACATCAAGTTATGTACGGTAAATACCGATTTCACATATGCCCATGCCGGATCAAATGCATATCGCGTTCGAAGCAAAAATGGGATCAAACCCGCTTGCCAATCATGGCAATGAACAATCTGAGGTTGGAAGTCCAAGTAACGAGCAGACTCCATTACCGCAAAGCAATAGAAGACGAATCGCTCCGCATCGTCGCCGTATCCATAAATCCCTTGGCGCCGGAAATACCATTCGTTATCGATTAAATAATAGGTGATGCCGTCGATTGTCGCCTTCTGCAAGCCGCAATATTGATTGCGCCAGCCAAACGAGACTTGGAATTCAGCGATCAGCTCGAACTGTTCGGTATAATGTTGCGGAATCCCTTCGTACTTAGGCATTATAACTCTCGCGTCAGCACCATACTTCGCCAGCGCCTTCGGAAGCGCACCTGCCACATCCGCCAATCCGCCGGTTTTAATCAGCGGCACAGCCTCCGAAGTAGCAAACAGAATGTTCATCCTCCACGACCTCCACTCTATCTATTTAATACATCTATCATTAAATTATTTTCCGTTTGGCAGCCATAAACGGCGATGCGCCCGCTCCACGAATGTCTCGACCCGCTTCGACCCTGACATCTTTGTCCATAATGCTGTATCGAACAAAGCTGTCTTGTCCGATATAACCATTCTGCATGATAATGCTGTCCTTCACGACGGCGCCTTTCTCGACATGGACACCTCGGAAGATGATGCTGTTCTCGACATGTCCCTCGATTCGGCAGCCGTTGGCCACTATCGATCCCGTCACCTTGGACCCAGAAGCATAACGAGCAGGCGGTTCATCCTTAACCTTCGTATAGATCGGCCCAGGCATAAAGAACAGCTCTCTCCACACATCATGATTTAACAAGTTCATATTATGCTGATAATAGCTCGCTAACGTATTCACAACGCCGAGATATCCTTCATGCATATAACCAAAAACGCGAAGCTGATCAAGTCTCGAGAATATCGCATGACGAACAAGATGATCCTGCCCTTGGGCCAGCGAAGTCTCTACCAGATCAAGCAATAAATCCTTGCGCATCACATACATTTCCATGGAGCTGATATCGCTCTCCAAACGACCGAAGTTTTCTTGGATATCCGTGACACGCCCCGTCGAATCCATCTTCACCTTACGAGCCTTGCCCAGAATTGGCTCCGAGTGCTGTTTGCAGACGACTGTGATATCTGCCTCCTGCTCTTGATGGAAAGCCAGCACCTTCTCAAAATCGATGTTACATACCATGTGGCTTCGGGTAATCACGATATAATCTAACGACGAACGGTTAAAGTAATCACGTTGTTGGTAGAATTGATATAAGTCGCCTCGACTAACCTCGAGCAAATCGTCTGACAGTGGCGGCAAAATAAATAGACCGCTTTGGCGATGCTGGAGATCCCAATGTTTGCCCGAACCCAAATGATCCATCAACGACCGATACTTGGTATGCGCGAACACCGCAACCTTGCTGATCCCGGAGTTTACCATGCTCGATAAGGTAAAGTCGATAAGCCGGTATCTCGCGCCGAATGGCACCGTCGCTAGACATCTACTTTGAGTCAGAGGTCCCAGCTCGTCGTTCTCGTGAATTAAGTTGACTACGCCTAGAATTCGATGTTTCATGACGGCTCCACCTCCAATACTAGATGATCACTCATAACATATTGATCGACAGCCACTACCGTAATCGCATCGTCCGAAGGATCGCCAATCGTTGCGCCGGCCTGTATGACCGCACCTTCGCCAATTATTGAACGGTAGATTCGTGCACCCTTGCCGATCCGTACATTAGGCATGATGACGGATTCGCTGATTAACGAACCTACCTCCGCATGCACGCCGTAGAACAGCACGGAACGATCAACTTCTCCTTCAATTACGCACCCTTCCGTAACGATGGACGACGTCACAACGGCATCTGACGATGTAAAATGTGCCGGACGATTAGGGTTTACGGAGTAGATTCTCCATTCTGGATCATAGAGATCGAGCGATGGTTCCTCTGCCAGCAGATCCATATTCGCTTCCCATAAGCTCTCGATTGTTCCGACGTCCTTCCAATACCCCTTGAAAGGATATGCGTTCAATTGACGTCCTTCCCGAAGCATAGTCGGAATGATGTCCTTCCCGAAGTCGTTGCTGGAGCCACGATTTGCTTCATCATAAATCAAATACTTTTGGAGTGTTTTCCAAGAGAAAATATATACGCCCATAGAGGCGATATTGCTCGTCGGATTTTTTGGTTTTTCTTCGAAAGCTGTAATACGATCCTCATCGTTCACATGCATAACGCCAAAGCGGCTAGCTTCCTTCCAATCGACTTGGAGGCCTGCGATTGTTACATCGGCTCCGCTGCGTTTGTGATGCTGTAGCATGAGATCGTAATCCATCTTGTAAATGTGATCGCCTGAGATAATGAGGACATACTCCGGATTATATCGTTCAATAAAGGACATGTTTTGGTAGATCGCATTAGCGGTTCCTTTGTACCACACGCCACCCTTCTGCTTCACGAACGGGGGCAATATCGTCATACCGCCATCGCGCCGATCAAGTCCCCACGGGCTGCCGATACCCAAATAACGATTAAGCTCGAGCGGTTGATATTGCGTCAGAACGCCTACCGTATCTATCCCGGAGTGGGCACAGTTGCTCAAAGTGAAATCGATAATTCTGTATTTGCCGCCAAAGTACACAGCCGGCTTTGCTAGATCCTTGGTAAGCACGCCTAGCCGCTTCCCTTCGCCACCTGCAAGCAGCATTGCAATCATTTCTTTTCGGACCATGGACACCAGCTCCTTATCAAAGTGTGTCCCCCGGCAATGGAGTAAGAAGTATGAATGTAAGGGGGGGGAGGTGAATCTTGATGCTTTGGTTGCGGCCATGCCAAGCGATATCGTCGGTGCTGTAGCAGCAGTAGCCGTCGACATCGGATCCGCCATATTTGCCGGCATTACTGTTGATTAATGTTCCATACTCTCCAGCATCAGGCACGCCTACACGATAGTCCTGATAATCGCGAGCGGAGAAATTGATAATGGCGATACTTTGACTGTCTCTCCCGTATCGAACATACGATATGACAGACTGTTCGGCGTTATTAACGTCGATCCAGCCAAAACTTTCAGGTTCCCTGTCGCGTTCCCATAACGAAGGTGTTAAGAGGTACGTATGGTTGAGATCTTTGACATAACCGAGCATGCTGCGATGCGATTCGTATTCCAGCACCATCCAATCGAGCATATCCTGGTCTTTCCATTCGTCAAAGTGACCCCACTCCCCGCCCATAAACAGAAGCTTCTTGCCAGGGTGGGTCATCCAATAACCGTAATACAATCGAAGCTGGGCGAATTTTTCTTCGTACGTGCCCGGCATTTTGTCTAATAAAGAATGTTTGCCATGAACGACCTCGTCATGAGACAGAGGCAGCACATAATTTTCTGAGAAGGCGTACCAGATGGAGAAGGTAATCAAATGATGATGATGAGACCGATCGTTCGGATGGATCGACATATAACGCAAGCTGTCATTCATCCAGCCCATATTCCATTTGAAATTAAAACCAAGACCTCCCATGTAGGTCGGCGAAGTAACGGCAGGCCAAGCGGAAGAATCTTCCGCGAGCATTAATGTATTGGGGTAGTAATGAAACACGGTTTCATTTAACTTTTTGAGGAAGCGCAGAGCGTCTAAGTTGTCCTTACCGCCGAAAACGTTATAGGTCAATTTGTCATGCGGCTTATCCATATGAAGGTTGATCATGTTCGCGACCGCGTCTACGCGTAGACCGTCGATGTGGAATTCGTCCATCCAATAGATGGCATTAGAGATAAGGAAGCTCCAGACCTCATGTCTGGAGAAATCGAAAGCCAGCGTCCCCCAAAGCGGCAGCTCCGCTCGATTGAGATCCGCGCCTTCAAAGATCGGCGTGCCATCGAATTGCCGTAATCCATGATCATCTTTGCAGAAATGTCCAGGTACCCAGTCCAAGATTACACCAACGCCAAGCCGATGACATGCATCTACGAACTTCTTGAGCTGAAGCGGTGTGCCATAACGGCTAGTTGGGCTAAAGAACCCTGTCACCTGATATCCCCAAGATTGATCGAGCGGGTGTTCGGCGAGCGGCATGAGTTCGATATGGGTATAACCAAGCTCAGCTGCATACGGAACGAGATCATGGGCCAACTCTTCATACGTGTAATAATGTTCTTTGCCTTTGATCTTCCATGAGCCAGCATGCGCCTCGTAGATCAAGAGGGGACTGTGATAGGTGTGATGTTCACTTTTCTTCTGCGCCCACTCGGCGTCATCCCACTTGTAGCCGTCATTGTCAACGACAATGGACGCCGTACCAGGACGCCTCTCCGAATAGAACGCATACGGATCCGACTTGCGAACTACTGCTCCGTCCGGTGTTGTCAATTCGAACTTGTACAATTCGCCGGGCAAAAGCTTAGGAATGAACAGCGCATGCACGCCGGTAGTACCAAGCGCTTCCATGCGATGAGCATCCCCCACCCACCGATTAAACTCTCCGATTACACGAACCTCGGTTGCATTAGGCGCCCAAACCGCAAATCTGACACCGCGAACGCCGGCTACCGTCATCGGATGAGCTCCCATAAACCGGTAGCTGTGGTAGGCTGTCCCCTGATTGAACAGGTATATCTCTTCCTCAGACAGGCCTAAGCTGATCGTTGCCACCATGTGCAGCATCACCCCCAGGAAGAATTTATACGCCTATTATACATGGTTCCATGAAAAAGAAATAGTGGATTTTCATAGAACATCACCTCATATCGCAGCTTCACGTCAAATAACCTCACGATTCGACGTAATATTCATGAAAACTATACATTAGGGGATCGCGTGACGCGGAAAATATAATAATGTTTAGGACATAATCCCTTCGTTGTTGCCGGAGCATGACAATTGACCCATTCGCATTCCACCATTTTCCTGACACGACGTGGTCGAATGATATTCGGATCTCCATGTCTGCGCAACCGTTGATGGTGCATAGAGCATAAACCCTTCGCTTTCAAAGGCTTTGAGCAATTTTCAATGATGCAAATTTCCATAGTTGTTCCTCCGATTCCGCTGTGAACATTGCCGCCTTTAAACTCATGCCAATTTGGGCTAACCTATATTTTATCGAGAATAACTCTCATTATAAAGTTGGCTATTCGTCCATTTATCAAGCTCAGCGGAGTACATGGACGTGTTGTTGTCCATTATCGACGGATCGTACAGAGAAGTTTAAATTATTAAACCGAACATCATAATATGAAACATATCGAGCAATTCGGACAGGTTGAAGGGGGGACATCCTTGACTTATACTATTAGTCTGTCAGTCAGTGAAATTAGTTAGAATCGAGGAAACCGAATTGAATGTATACGAGCAAATTTTTAAAGTTCATAGCCAAGCGATGGCAGTTATCGAGGATCGTCAAGGCGTCGTTCGTTTAGTAGATGCTAATGACGCTTTTATTCGTTTATTCGGATACAATAGAGATGAATTGTTGGGAGGCAATGGATCACGATACAAACTCCCATTACCGGCGGTACCGCATTTAACTCGCAGAGCGCTAAAAAGCGAGATTACAACGATTGCGGGGACGGGACGCGAGTTGCAAGTCCGTTACGAACAAGTGCCGCTGTCGAACGAGTCAGTGCCGGACCGCAGCAATCTACATCGTGCACTCGTAATATTCGAAGATTTGACAGCCTATAATTGGATATCCCAACAATTGTTAGGTCGGAATATTCTGATTAGCGGAATTGTAGATGAGCATATGCATATACGTTTTTTGCGTGACAAGCTTGCCCCGCTCATGTTCGAACCCAATCAAACCCTAGAAGACGAGTCGTTGCTTGCCTTCATTGCGGATGTTGATCATGAGCAGATTCGTACCATCTTGGAACAATCAGCTAGCAAGCCGGGGGAACACAGCATAACATTGCACACCAGCAAGCATAGCGGTATTGAGGTAGAGCTGGAGCTCACTTATATCCCGATTATGGACGGGTGGGGAAATCTGAAGGAGTTTGCATTCGTCATCTGGGATCTGCGTCCCTCTAACGATCGAGCGGAGCCGTCTCTGAAGTTGAGAATATGGATGGCCAAACGTGATATGTCCGCAGGAGCCCTGTCAGCCTCGACAGGCATCTCTCTGCAGACGATATCCAAGCTGCGTAACGGCAAGATCTCCAAACCGCAACGTTTGACAGCAGAATTAATTGCTGCCGAGCTTGGTGTTGAGGTGAAAGAGATCTGGCCGCATGTCAGGAAATAGACAGGAAAGGCGTCAGCTTACCCTCGCTGATGAGGTGGAGCTCATGCATGGCTCTTGTACATGCTGTATAAAAGAGTTTACGTTCTGACTCCTTGTGATACATCGTTTCGGAAGCGTCGCTTATGATGACGGCATCAAACTCAACTCCCTTTGCCAGGTACGCCGGTATAACAACTAATCCTCGCTCAAAGGTCAATGTCGCTTTGCCCATCAGCATGAGTTCTGGGATATCCTCGTGAAGCGCTTCATGAAGGAGCTTAGATTCCTCAGCCGTCTTACAGATCACTGCGCAAGAAGTAAAGCCCTGCGTTTTCCACCGAAGAAGAACTTCCTTCATTATGGATATAGATTCTGCTCGCTCTTGCGTCATAGTAATTCG
Source organism: Paenibacillus sp. strain BS8-2 (assembly GCF_054483835.1). Taxonomy (NCBI): domain Bacteria; kingdom Bacillati; phylum Bacillota; class Bacilli; order Caryophanales; family Paenibacillaceae; genus Paenibacillus; species Paenibacillus sp. strain BS8-2. Next base: position 4,195,378 of record NZ_CM137010.1, on the reverse strand, counting down.
CGGCTCTTCTCCGTTACGATTAAACGGCACGATCTGATCCTCTGCTTGGATGATTCGGCTAGTAAACTCGACAATTTGCCGTGTAGACCGGTAGCTTCTAAGCAAGGTGATCAGCTCAGTTTCTTCGGATTCGAATAACGCTCCTAATCCATGGAAACCTTGACCGGAGCCTGAATGGGCAAATATCGCTTGATTAAAATCTCCAAGCGCCGTGAACCGGGCATTGGGGAATATTCGTTTCAGGTATGCGTATTGGAACGTCGAATAATCCTGAGCTTCATCGATGAATACATGTTTGACGCTCGTATTCGTTTGGAATCCCTCTAGCTTTTCTTTCAGATACAGATACGGGGTGGCATCCTCATAAGGCATGACGCCGGCATCAAGCTGAGCCAGTGTATATTGCGATATCCCCTCCCACTCCATATCTCCGGCATTGAACATAGCAGCATTCTCTTGCTGGAACAATGCACGGTATATATTAGGCACATCCAGAAATTTTAACCCTTTGACCTTTCTCCTCAACTTCTTAAACTTCTCCTGCACGACCATGCCGGCAAGATATCGCTGCTCCGAATCAAAATCACTAAACGAATGCTCCGTAAATTTATTTTTCCGGCTGAGCTCTTGATAAGCTTCCGCATACGCTTCCTGATCAAGCAATTCAATCGCTTCCTGCACCCAACGTTTGCTCCGCTCCTTCTTGCTGAGTGCTGTAAGCTCTTTTAGCAGCCAATTCGCAAGCAATCGTATACGGTTCGGTATGGACAACGAAACATCCATATCGTAGAAACGCTGCTCCATCTCTTCTTTTGTAATTAACGCTCTGCCTCTGAACAGGATGGGCGCAAATAGGACACCGGAATGTCTCAGTGATTCGGTATAATCATCGATAGTTGCCATAAAAGCCGCGCCAGATTTAATCCCGATACTCGCCTGCCGATGACGATCGTCATCAGTATCTCCAGCAGACAAGATAGATTCCATCTGGCTGAAGGGATCCTCCAGCTCGAATTCACGGCTTAGACGATGCTCCAAATACTGTTGATATGTCGTTTGCGCCATATTCTGTTCGCCGAGCTCTGGAAGTACAGTCGACACGTAGCTGTTGAACATCGGGTTGGGTGAAAATAAAACGATCTGATCGGCATTTAATGTTCCGCGATATCGGTAGAGAAGGTACGCTACACGTTGCAAAGCAGCAGATGTTTTGCCACTGCCTGCCGCCCCTTGTACAATGAGGAGCTTTGCACGTTCATTTCTAATAATTTTGTTTTGTTCGCTTTGGATCGTAGCAACGATACTTTTCATGCTGGCATCCGATTGTTGTCCCAAAACCTCCTGGAGCAGCTCATCGCCAATCGTAACACCCGTATCAAACATACTCCGGATTCGACCATTGCGAATAACGAATTGACGTTTCAACGTCATCTCGCCAGTGATCGTGCCACCAGGTGTGACGTATTGCACGGGTCCAGGACCGTAATCGTAATAAAGACTAGACACCGGCGCACGCCAGTCATAGATGAGATAACGGTCGCCTGAATCGTCTAGAAGCGATCCAATACCTAGATAGATCGGTTCAGCGTCACTTTGTTGCGTGCCGTCCTCGATCAAATCCACGCGCCCGAAGTACGGCGAACGTGCTAACCTCGTCAACGTAGCCAACTGCTGCTCCATAAGCCGATAGCTGCGTTCACGTTCAGATAAAAGCTCAGCTTGCTGTTTCATACTGGCATAAGTCTCTGCCGTCTCCGCAGAATCCTCAAAATTCACCGTCACATCGTCCCAAAAATTGGTGCGAATATCAACAATATCTCCTCTTATTCCACCAGAGCGTGCACGCAAAGCCTCGAGCCGTTCAGCAATGATGGCACTCATTGCAGTTACTCGTTGTTGTTCCTCCTGTTGTTCAGGGTGAAGATTTATATTCGACATAAGTGCCTCCTTCATTCATCATTCCGATATCGTCAATCATCACTTGACCTTCATCGGAGTGAAACTTAAACGTAAGCGAAGTCATCTCGTGGATTGACAGATAATGTTCGCTTCCGTCATCGGGCCGGAACAGTTCGAAAGGGATAACGAACGATTGCAAGACGGTCTCAGCCGGCTGCTTGTATTTGTTATCCTTGACCCGATGCTCCAGCCAGCCAAACTTCATAAACGCTGCATATGACGGTGGTTGCAGGGGATCGACCTCTCCCAGGAGGACTGACCAGCTTCTCCCCCTGAGATCGGTTATAATCAGCTCGATGTCAGGCAATGGCGGCAGCAACTTCTTGTCTTGGATTAGCCATTCCATATTCGCTAATGAGAAGGTTAGACTCCCTGCCTTATAGTCGCTTAGTCTTGCCGTTTGGGCTTCTCGGAAGTTCAGGGAATAAGAGGCATCCGGCTTACTCCATTGCAGCTTCATACCGCTTGTTCCTTTTCCGTTGCCGTCTCTGTCCTTTACTGTTGTTTCCTCCTTCTCCATACCCATCGCCTCATCTGTTGACACAATAGAGGAATAGCCTTCGAAATCATCAATCATCAGCATGTCGGAGCCTTCGTAACGGTTTACATATCTAGTCGAGTCCGGTAACCATTCTTCGCCAATGCGGTAATTCTGGAACAAGGCTTTGTAAGCAGTGTTCCCATGCAACGTTGCCTCAAGGAACGCAGAGATATAGACCTCGGCAACAAGGCGTTGCTCATCTTCGTCCATTAACTGCTCTGCATTTAAGAACAACCCGCCTGGCAGCCGCTCATCCATCCGACCCCAGTCCGTATTAAACTGGCTGTGATTCGCGTTCGATATGTATATCTCTGCCTTAAAGCGATCTTCTCGATTCGTGAACGATACTCTATTATATTGCCGGTCCCCATAAAAATTATTGACATCCCCATCCAGTGCTCCCTGTATGGTCAAATAATGAATATCAATAAGCTCCGCCGCTTCATCCTCCACACGTTTGTCTGTAGGCGCGATTGCAATGACCGATTGAATATGGATATCCTCTACCTTGTTCACGATAGCGTCTTCCGAGAACCAGCGTTTGGCGTCTGCAGCCATCGCTACAGCTTGTCCGCCCCTCGAATGTCCGATTAGTGCTACTGACTGCCAGTCGATATTAGCGGCGAATATGTCTTGATTGTTTTCACCTAACGTATTCAAATAAGCAAGATGCTGCAGCAGTAGCCATGCCCTCATCTTCATATCGTCATTAGGCAAACTGGACCAAACGGAATAATTCATAAAATTTGCGTCTACTGATACAGCGATCATTCCCCGGCTCGCCAACAGCTCGCCTAGATATTCATATCCCCCGTCAGAAAAATCCTCCATAATATGATTGCCATGCACCATTAGAACAAGCGGGAACGGACCTTCCCCTTCCGGCACCCAAACACGGCCGTTTAACGGCAGTCGATGCTGGTCAAATCCCCAGAAAGCCGTCTTTAGCTTGGACCAGCTTGTAATATAAGCTGAGGCATCCACACTTGGCGATAGGATGTCCGTTTCATCTCCGAATTCCTCTTGTCGACGATCTTGCCCGCTCCCATAGGACAGTGTGGAGAACGAATAATGGCCTGGCGTCGAAGGATTGTCAAGTCTGCTCTTGGCTTGCGGCAACATTACCTCTTGTAGAGTATCGTTATTCAGGCCGGCAGCTTCGACTTCTCGCTTCGGAAGCTCCTCAGGGCCTGGAGCAAATGGCAACCACATGATCCCAACTAGACATGCAGCAGTTATGGCTGCAACTCCTGCTTTGAAGCCGATAGCCATTCTTATGGACATCAGCCATCCAAGTCCGAGTCCAAGGCCTAATGCCATAAGTGTATAAAGTCCCCCCATCACGATGGATGGCCATATCCCGAAATCTGAAAAGAAAAAAATGAAATAGCTTTCACCTGCTGCATACAATGTGATCGCGGTAAGCTTTCGAGGAAACGGTACATAACATAAGGACAGGATGAACGTGATGAACCAACCCGCAAGCCATAACCCAACGCCGTTAGCTGCGAGAAATAAGATCTGATCAAGCCATTTGCCTAATCCAGTCGGCATCCCCATAGTGGCAAGAGACATCGCAAGCGTAGCAAAAAAAACAAGGCTTCCGCTGGCGATCCGACTTATACGTTTATCACGTTCGTTACGAATGATATAACGGCTTGTTGCCCAGCGCCCCAGTCTCTTTAATCGGCTGAGTTTAATCGCATCGAATTCCTCTAATTCCTGTTCCAGCTCACCTAATTCTGTGGTCATATGGACTGAACCGACAACCAATACCTGCCGTTCGAGAGTTCGATCTGAACGGGCACATCTAAGAATGTTGTCATTTGCTCCGAAGTCATCAGTTTCTCCGTACGGTCTGACGCAAATACGGATCCTTGCTTGATCAACAAGGAATGTTCGAAGCAAGGCAATATTTCTTCTACGTGATGCGTTACATATATGAGCGTAGGCGGATTGTCTTCTTTCGCAATATTAGCGATCATGTTGAGCAGCTGCTCTCGAGCGAATATATCAAGCCCCGTACACGGCTCATCGAGAATAAGCAGCTCAGGCTTGTTCATTAATGCGCGAGCGATCAGCACACGCTGCCGCTCCCCTTGCGACAATGTCTGATACGTGCGATCAATTAGTTTTTCGCATCCGAGCGAACGCATCAGCTCCTGCGCTCGATCCATATCCCTTTCATCAAGCTCATCATATACGCCAATAGTCGAATTCACTCCGCTGAGTACAATCTTGAGCGCAGTGTCAGATCCATACAGTTTCTGCTGAAGCGACGTACTTACCCATCCGATCCGCTTACGCAGCTCACGGAGATCATATTCGCCAAATTTATGCCCCAGTACGCTTACATTGCCGGATGTCGGCCAGATGTATCCGTTAATCATATTTAGCAAGGTCGTCTTGCCCGACCCGTTAAGTCCGAGTAAACACCAGTGTTCTCCCTTTTGCACGCGCCAATCCAAACCTTTAATGATCGTTTCTTCCCCGCGTTCCCATGAAATATTATGGATGTCGATTACCATGTATGTATCCTCCCCCTGTGCCATTCTTAACCAGTTCCTTATCGAATTAGGTTTCCTATTGTAATCATAGCGCTTTCGGCTGTCAATTGGAATGCGTGTAGAATAGTCACGACGACACGTGCTTTGCCTCGCTTTTTCGTTCCTTTTGGATCTTAATAAAAAAGCTGCCCGAAGGCAGCTTTTTCGATCCTTTTGCGATCATGCGTTACGTCATGGCGTAATAAAGAGGAACAATAACCAAATTAAGTGCAAGTGCTGCAAGTCCAATTGTGATCGACCAAGCTCCAAGCCCCTTCGCTCCTTGGCGATAAGCAATGAAACCCAGTACGGCTGCTGCTGCGCCGATAAGAACTGGCCATATAAACCATGAAGCAATCGCAAATACAAGCGAAATCCAACCTAATGCCGTACCGCTGCTTTCGGTTTCCGAGATATAACTGACATCGCCATGCTTCTGATAATCACCTGAAGCTACTGGCATGCCGTAAGCAAAGTCGGCACCCATTTCCGTATTCAAGTCGCCGGCATTGGGCAAATTTGTCGGAGTACCTGTATTGGTTGGTTCATACAATCGTTCATGCCCTGTTCTAAGCTCATGATTGTTGTACACATCGTCATCATGCTTCACTTGATCAGTCATTGTCTTTTCACTCCTTTGGTTTAAAGGTGTGGCAGCAGGTTGACGCGGATTGTTCAGCTTGATCCTGGTGGAACAGCCCTAGCTCGTCCGACGCAAACTCTTCTTTGAATGATCCATTGGCATGTTGATCAATGTCGATCGTGATTTCTGCTGCTCCGCAATTATTGCCTTCCTTCCAGAAACTGCAATTGGCTACGCTGCAACTTACGCCTTTTGGCATAAAAAAATCACCTCCGCTCTCATTGTCCCTCAAGCGGAAGTGATTCATTCTTACCTATTTTTGTCCTTGCATGCGGCGCTGCGTCATATAGTCGCTTTCGTAATACGATAAGTCATCACGAAGCTCTTCATAAATCTTGGAAACAGCAAGCACGATATCGCGAGCTACGCGAACCGGCTTGTACCGGAATCGGATGGCGTCTTGACCTGTGTAAGCATAACGTCCGTCTTCAGAATAACATTCATTTTTCGGATAGAAAAATGCGTTAACGCAATGATGGTAAACTTCATACAAAACGCGATCGCCTTGCTCGGTATCGAAATTCGGTCTTCTGAGCAATACTCCCAGCTTTTCTACTGCGACTTCAGAATAGACCAACAAATGGCGCAGGTCGGACATTAATCCTTTGTAGAAGAGCTCAGCTCCTTCTGCTCCATCTTCTCCAACCAGTCCTGTTAGGGAGTGATTGTTCAGGAACGGTTCGAGCTGGGCAACAGCTTCTTTCAATTTTTCGCGTGAGGTTTCAGTTAAAGCTTTAACATTCGTGGACGGCATGGTGGTAGATCCCCTTTCCTAATTCCAGGCAAGTGTAAACGGCTTAAACCGGCACATGGCGAGAATAAGTTGCGTTTCACATTGAAATATAAGTTCCGTATGACAAGTACGATTTTTTCTTATATTTCAAAAAAACTATAAACATCAACATCGTACCACAAATTCCATTGAAACGGTACTGGCGATTCCTGACTCATCGCATAATTTCGTCTCTTACGTAGGAGTCTAAGAACAAGGAACATGTTCATTTCATAAATAACGGAGGCTAGTCATGCGAAAATCTTGGATCGCCGCTTTCACCATCATTGCCATCGCCGCGCTGCTACTACCAGCAACGCCGCTATTCGCACCGCGTACCGGTACTAATCGCGAGACGCCAAAGTCGATTCCATTCTCTGCAAGCAAGGAGCATAAGCTGAAATTGATGGAATTGCAGCATGACTTGGACGCCACGGAGCTGCTCATGACAGCGGAGTCTGTCAAAGACTTCCGGCAAGTACTGCTCGCAAGCGGACATTCCGCTAGGACTGCATCGGCAGCGATTGACGGGCTTATGAAGGAGCATGCACACTTCAGTTACGTGAACTGGCAGTCCTCGGGCAAGTCTCTGCACCGCGGCACCATACCGACTACCTCAAATGGGATTGCCAAAAGTTATCTGAAGGATGCTGCCGCTAAGCTGCGTTCGAATCAAAGCTATGAATCCAAACCGTTTGTTGCAACAAATAAAAGTCGATACGTTGTTATCGGTGTACCGGATACAAACACACGAGGCAGCGGTGTAATCGGCATTATTAAACAAGATGTTATCGGTCAAGTCGAACTACACCAAAAACGTAATTTGCGGCTTATTCCTTATCCGTCCGAAGGAAATTACCGGATCGAATCTGTAGCGCCCAATTCAACCAAGGATATCACCGTTCGGAATGGCGAAGATAACGGCAATGCCAGCCACTATCATATTCGCGATGTTGTCGTTCATTTCCCTGCTCAGCCATCTGAAGCGGACTTGCTCAAGATCAAAAAGGATGTCAATGCAGAGCAAATACAGCGAATCGGAGATACGTATGTATTCCGGTCCAATACCATCGAAACGAAACAATTAATGGAATACTTCAAGATGAATTGGAAACCTGAATATACAGAACCACACTACTTGTATATGACGAATGAAACCGTGTCGGAAGATACTGTTATTCCGAATGATACATTGTATTCGCAATACCAATGGAATTTACCTTCGATCGGAGCTGAGCATGGCTGGGCTGTATCGAAGGGCGATGAAGGTGTTATCATTGCTGTTCTGGATACAGGGGTGCAGAGCAACCATCCCGATCTATCGGATAAGTTGATAAGCGGCACCAACATTATTGACAGCAGCGCCTCGCCTAATGACGATGTCGGACATGGTACGCATGTTGCCGGTATTATCGGAGCATCGGTTAACAATGGAGAAGGCGTAGCAGGCGTATCATGGTATAACAAAATTATGCCTGTCAAAGTTCTGGATAGCAGCGGGGCTGGCTCCACTTACTCCGTTGCACAAGGGATTATTTGGGCCGTCGATCACGGCGCCAAAGTTATTAATATGAGCCTTGGCAACTATGCGCAAGCCGATTTCCTTCACGATGCGATTAAATATGCTTACGAGCGAGATGTGGTGCTGATCGCGGCAAGCGGCAACGATAATACGGATCGTCCTGGATATCCCGCTGCATACCCTGAAGTATTTGCTGTAGCGGCCACCACAAATAATAAGGAAAAAGCTTCGTTCTCCAACTATGGCGATTATATCGACGTAGCGGCGCCAGGCGACAGCATAGCCAGCACCTATCCGGGAAGCCAGTATGCCGCACTATCCGGCACATCAATGGCAAGTCCTCACGTCGCAGCGCTTGCCGGGCTCATTCGTTCTGTCAATCCAGATCTGACGAACGAAGAAGTGATGGAGATCATGCGTTCCTCCGCTCAGGATTTGGGTACGGACGGCAAAGACATCTATTTCGGATACGGGGAAATCGACCTAAACAAAGCACTTCATGCCGCAACAAGCTTCGGAGGCGCCCTTCAGAACTTCCCTCAGAAGGTGAAACGTCGCTTGGCACAAACGGAACCAAAGTGAGATGCGAGAATGAAGAGTCGTAGATGTGACACAGCTATAACGAAGGCTACAACAAACAAAAGCTGCTCCGTTATGGAGCAGCTTGTTTGTGTGAATGTTGTAGTCGTTGCGGAAAGTTTGCCGTAAGCCGGGTTCTGTACTTCTGGTGGTACAATCGGGAACGACCCTCCCACTGTGAAGCGACAATCATCTATCTAGGCTGTACATTGCTGCACAGCTCCAGCAACGCACCCGGACGCGCCTCGGGCTAAGGCTGCAGCGCAAGGCTGCCGCGTCCTCTCGGTCTTGCTCCAGATGGGGTTTACCAGGAACGTAGTCACCTGCGCTCCTCGTGGTCTCTTACACCACGGTTCCATCCTTACCTGATCCGGCACTAGGCCGGCCATCGGCGGTCCATTTCTGTGGCACTATCCTTCAACTCGCGCTGACTGGACGTTATCCAGCATCCTGCCCTGTGGAGCCCGGACTTTCCTCTCGCAGCAACAAGGCTGCCAGCGATTGTCTGTCAAACTTTCCGTTTGCAGAACTAAGTATACAAGGTTTCTCCACAAAGCTCAACCCTTGGCTTGCTGCCGAATTTCTGCAGGTTTACCAACAATCTCACCTTACATAAAGGTGAACGGTTCGGTGCTGAGCATGGAAGGAACAACCTCCGTCGAATATTTGGCTGCTTTTAGCTCATTAGTTAACCATGAAGCAAGCTTCTTTTTCATGACCTTCTCGATATTGTGACCTGCATCGATAATCGTCATGCCATCGGCTAGCGCGTCGTGAGCGGTATGATAATCAATATCTCCTGTAATTAAGACATCCGCTCCTGCAAACCTCGCATGACGCACATAACGGCCTCCTGAACCTCCCAGAACGGCTGCTTTATGAATCGGAGTATCGGGATCTCCTACGACTCTTAACATCGGCACATCAAACGCTTGTTTCAATTGGTTGGCCAATTCACCAAGCGTCGTGGAATGCTCCAGCTTGCCTGCACGACCAAGTCCAAACACGCGGCCTTTTAGTTCTATTGGGTACAAATCATAGGCTACTTCTTCGTAAGGATGCGCCTTTAGCATCGCAGATATGACTTTACGATGAACCGAATGCGGCACGATTGTCTCGATTCGCACTTCATTAACCCTCTCCAGCTTATGCTGAGTGCCGATAAACGGCGTGCTGCCCTCTTCTGGCATAAAGGTACCCGTTCCTTTGCTAATAAAGCTGCAATGGCTATAATCGCCTATATGACCGCCTCCTGCATGCATAATCGCGTTCAGGACGATCTCTTGATGCGTTTCCGGGACGAACACAACTAATTTGTAGATCTTATCGGTATGTACTTCTTCAAGACTTTGGCGGTCTTCTGGCAAGATCCCTACTTGATCCGCCAGCCAATCGTTTATGCCGCCTTTAGCCACATCCAGATTGGTGTGCGAGATGTATACCGCTATATCGTTTTTGATTAATTTCTCATATAGCTTTCCCGCTGGTGTTGAAGTGTCAAGCTTAGCAAGCGGGCGGTAAATAATCGCATGATGAGCGATAATCAGATCTGCTCCAGCAGTAATTGCTTCATCGACAACGGCTTCGGTCACATCAAGCGCTACTACTATTTTGTGGATCGGCTTGCCAAGCGTACCGAGCTGCAAGCCGATTTTATCGTTTTCTACGGCATAATGTTTCGGTGCTAGTCGTTCCATCAATTGGACGACGGTATGCCCGTTGGCAAACATTGCAGCACCTCCTCAATGATTTCGATCTCCTTGCGGAATTGATTGGCCTTAAGCATCGATTCTGTAGCATCGGAGCTGGACATCTGTTTGATGATTCGTTCTAATTTATGGATTTCCGACTTCCATTTGACCGTCAATACAGGACTTCCTTGGCGTAAGAGATGAGGTCCCATCCGCAATAATACGTTATTCAACAATTCTTTTTCATAAGGAAGCTTCAGGAAGGAACTGTCGTAAATCCTTGTATTGGAAGCAATAGCATCCGTGTCGGCTATAGCGTGTAACACTTCGTAGATCTTGCCATCTTCCTCAAGAATGTCTTCCGCTTGCAGAAACCATCCTCTTCTGAGCAGCCATGAGCGAACCTCATCTTCGCCGACGTTTGGTTGAAGGACAAGCTCCTTCACCCCATCCAGCTTACCGTTGCGGTAACCTTCCTCGAGGATGTCGCTCATTAAGCTGCCTCCCATCCCCGCGATGGTCACCGTATCCGTCTCTCCAGGCTTCAGCACGGCGAGTCCGTTGCCTTGGCGAACGGAAATGGATGTAGACAAACCTGCATCTGCTGTGCCCTTACGCGCGGCCTGGAATGGACCAGCGTTAAGCTCCCCAGCGATCGCAGAAGGGCATATGGAATTTTTCACAAGATAGATCGGCAACAAAGCATGGTCAGAACCGATATCTGACACACGTGCTCCCTTCGATACAAAGTCCGCAATACGCTGCAGACGTTTAGACAATTTAATCATTACGCTACCCACACCATCCATTGCTTGCGCAAAGCGAACAACAATCCTCCGCCTATCGCGATTTTGATCAATAGCTGCAGCTGCAGCCACATATTAAACTCGAGAACCGCTACCGTATATAATTCTGGCATAAACCATGCTAACGCGCAGGTTACGAACAGAACAGCCGCGACCGGTTTCGTCCAGCGGTGGAAGAACCATGCGCTCCAGCCGAACAAGATTGCAAGAGGCATCCAGAACAGTTGAATCTCAAACCATAATGTCGTCGTTGTGAATCGGGACAGAAGCCAGCCATACAATAATAACATAACCAACCAACCGCTTAGATGCAGCATATGTATCTGAGCACGAATCCCGTAAATAATCCAGAACAATGCACTTGCGGCGATGACAATGACCCGATAACCCCACTCCGTTATACCGTGCAGATCCAGCATATATAATCCTCCGCCAAGCAGCACTAGCATACCGATACTCAAGAATGTCATCGAAGCCGCAGCATTGCGACTTCTTAGCTTATGTCCGGAGCGGAGAAAGGCAGCTACAGCAACAAGGACAACAGAGATTTGCAATGCTGGATGAAAACGGCTAAAATAAAGCACAACAAACGAAATTAAGGTAAATGTACCAAATGTAAGGAGCCATTGCTTGCCTGTTGCATTCTGAACAGCCGTGATCGCTTTACCTACGACAGGAACCGCCGAGCCGTTGCGAGCTTGTTTCGGATGTTCATCTGGGTCGGCATATAGATTAAGCAAGAAATCACAATATTGATCTGGAAGGAGTTTGCTCCTTCTCCAATGTTCAATTTCCGTAATAATCGTTATTTTGCGTTCATCATTCAACGTCGACTCGTCCTCTCGGCCAGTGTCCAATAGTAGCAGGATGGAAAAAAGACCTCGCTGCAGCAGCAGAAAGGTCATCATCCAATACTTATTCTAGGAAATCTTTTAAGCGTTTGCTCCGGCTCGGGTGACGCAGCTTGCGAAGCGCCTTTGCCTCAATCTGTCTAATCCGCTCGCGAGTGACGCCAAACACCTTGCCCACTTCCTCAAGCGTTCTAGTACGACCATCATCTAAGCCAAAGCGAAGTCTCAGGACGTTCTCTTCACGCTCAGTCAATGTATCTAATACATCTTCCAGCTGTTCCTTGAGCAGTTCGTAAGCGGCAGCATCTGCAGGAGCCAAGGCTTCCTGATCCTCGATAAAGTCACCAAGATGCGAATCGTCTTCTTCACCAATTGGTGTTTCAAGCGATACCGGTTCTTGAGCAATCTTCATAATTTCTCGAACCTTTTCCGTGCTCAGCTCCATCTCCACTGCGATTTCTTCCGGAGATGGTTCACGGCCTAATTCTTGCAACAGCTGACGGGATACCCGGATCAGCTTATTAATCGTCTCCACCATGTGTACAGGGATCCGGATGGTACGTGCTTGGTCGGCAATTGCACGAGTGATCGCTTGACGAATCCACCAGGTTGCATACGTACTGAATTTGAAGCCCTTTTGGTGATCGAATTTTTCGACCGCTTTAATGAGACCCATATTCCCTTCCTGTATAAGGTCAAGGAATAACATCCCGCGTCCGACATACCGCTTAGCGATACTGACAACTAACCTCAGGTTCGCTTCAGCCAGACGACGTTTCGCTTCTTCGTCGCCATTCTCGATACGAATAGCCAACTCGATCTCATCATCCGCGGATAATAGCGGTACTCGTCCGATCTCCTTCAAATACATTCTGACGGGATCGTTAATTTTGATACCTGGAGGAAGTGCCAGATCATCGTCGAAGTTAAAATCGTCGCTTTCGCGCTCCTGCTCCTCGTTTGACGAGCTAAGACGATTTTCTTCGTCGTTTTCGTTTAGCACCTCAATTCCCAAGTCGTCGAGTTGCTCGAAAAATTCATCGATTTGTTCTGGATCCTGATCGAAAGGAGATAATTTCTCCATAATTTCTTTATAAGTTAAGGAGGATCTCTTTTTCCCTTGTTCAATCAGATTATCCTTGACTTGATCCAGCTTCTGTTCGGCATCTAATTCAGTATGTTGATCGTTCGCCATATTCCGACTCCTTCCTCCCTAGACGCCTTGCTTTGTCAACCTTTCAGCTGTCTTTCTAGGGTTATAATCTCAAGTCCTAATTGCGCTGCCAATAAGGCATCGCCCGCGCGCTCAGCACGCACCATCTCTTCTTTCTTTCGTTCAACATCCCTGATCTGCGGTACTTTAAGAATGGTCAGCACGTAGGCATCCAATATCGAATCGTCTATCGGCGAATCGTCATCGAGCAGCAAGATCGCCGTTGCCGCCTCCTCCAGGCGCTTGTCATGCAAGGTGGAGATAAAACGTGCGGCGTCGGGCTCATACCCTTGTGCGTAGTAGGCGTAAAGATAAGCAGCAAGCGCTGCGTGATCCTCAACGTTGAACGAGTCGCCAATCCTCTCATGCACCGTTTCGGCTACGTCTCGATCCCGTATCATGACATGCAGTAATCTTCGCTCCGCATAAGCGTAAGCCGGCAGTATCTTGGGAGCTCCGGACGTACGGCGCTTTTCATTCCTACCATTATTCCACGAATTGTCGTTATTATCCCCTTGCGGCTTCTTTTTTTGCGCTTCTGCGCGGATAGCATGGCTATCTTGTTTGAGCGCATCGAGGGATATATCGAATTCGCGGGACAATTCCTTCAAGTACACTTCGCGTTCCGTGGAGGAGTCTAATCCCGCCACGATTTCCACAGCTTCCATCAGGTAGTTTTTTCGGTCTTCTTCTTTTAGCAGTATATGGTTTTTCCTTGAATATATAAGCTTAAATTTTGTAACCGAGACGGGGTTGTCCATTACATCTCGCAAGAATGACTCCGGACCGTATTCGCTTATATAATCGTCTGGATCCTTGCCTTTCGGCAAGACTGAAATCATCACCTTGAGTCCGGCATTCTCCAGAAGCGGTATCGACTTGCTGGCTGCAGCTTGTCCGGCGTCATCTCCGTCATAACATACGAGTACTTCTTCCGCGTGGCGGCGTAGGATCGAACAATGCTCCTCTGTAAGTGCCGTACCCATTGTAGCTACTCCGTTTTTAACACCAGCTTGCCAAGACTTGATGACATCCATATACCCTTCAAACAAAACGACCTGCTTGCTCTTCCGGATTGCGGCTTTGGCGTCGTGCAGGTTATATAACGTCCTGCTCTTCGTAAAAAGCATCGTCTCCGGAGAGTTTAGATACTTTGGTTGTCCCTCATTAATGATTCGCGCGCCGAAGCCTGAAGCTTTGCCGCTGCCATCCCATAACGGGAACATAATTCGACCCCGGAATCGATCAACATGACCACTGCCATCATGTTTGGCTGACAGTAGACCGCCCTTCTCGAGCAACGCAGGCTCGAATCCCCTTCCAACCAAAAAGCGGGTCAGAACATCCCACTCATCCGGGGCATAACCCAGCATGAAGTGGTCAATCAGTTTGTCGCTTAATCCCCGATCACGAAGATACCGCTTTGCCTGACTGCCTTGCTTCGTATTATTCAGCAAATAATGATAAAACTTGATCGTCAGCTCATGTGCCTCAACGAGCTTCTCTCGCTCCGGGTTCGGAGCGGCTCTGCCGTTGCCGCCTTCCTGCCAAGTAATGGGCATGTTCGCTTCTTCTGCGAGAATTCTTACCGCCTCGGGGAAGCTATAGCCCTCCATCTCTTCGACAAATCGGATAACATTCCCGCTCTTGCCGCAGCCGTAACAATGGAATATCTGAAGCTCCGGAGTGACAGTAAACGAAGGTGACTTCTCGGAATGAAAAGGACATAAACCCTTCATGTATTTGCCTTGTTTCGTAAGATGAACGTATTTCCCAACCGTTTCGACGATGTCATGACGCTTCCGGACGGCGTCAATCACTTCCTCCGGTATTTTACCGCTTGTCATCGTTCATCACCTACATTCTAAATCTGTGAGAACAGATTTCTCTACAAACTTAGATTTCTAATATTATTCGCTATATGTCATCTTTCTCCTGCAAAGCAGACAAAACTTTTGTCAGCTTTTGTTGAAAAGCATTCCGATCTACTGCTGACATCGCTCTTGGACCTTTCGTTCGACCGCCAGCCCGTCTTCTTCTTGCGCTCTCATGCCTGCGTTCCATCAAATAATCGATGTTGGCATCCGTATATTGTTCACCTCTTGGCGATAGAACAATGGCACCTTTGCCGATCGCGACGCAAGCGAGTCCGAAGTCACCGGTGATCACGACATCGTCTCGTTTAATATGATTAACGATGTAAAGGTCGACCGACTGATCGCTGCGGTCAACTTGTACGATGTCGACACCAGGTCTTGGCTCTAGTCGATGATCATGAGAAGCAACCATTAGGACAGAAACACTGAATTGCGAAGCTGTGCCAACAATCTCATTTTTGACTGGACACGAATCCGCATCTACAACAATCGAAGGATGTAATCGCTGAGTATCTGTCATCATTATCACCGCTTGTGAATTTAAAGTCTTTACTATTATATACGTCAGCCCTTTAGAAAACTCCTTTATTGCTTCCGTACATATTCCATGATCAAGCTAGCGGTTTCCTCCACAGCACGATGCGAAACATCAATGACGAAACAACCAAGCCGATTCATAATTTCCTCGGCATACCGAAGCTCCTTTTCGATCCGATCCGTTGTAGCGTATGCCGCTGTATTAGGAAGACCTAATGCTTTTAATCTTTCCTTGCGGATGATATTGAGGTAGGCGGTGTCGATTGTAAGTCCGATGACCTTTCGTTTGGGCAACTTGAACAGTTCGTCTGGCGGTTTAATCTCTGGAACGAGAGGAACGTTGGCCACCTTGAATTTCTGATGCGCAAGATACATGGAGAGCGGCGTCTTAGAGGTGCGCGACACTCCAACTAACACAATGTCTGCTTTCGTTACGCCCGATGTATCTCTTGCATCATCATATTTAACCGCGAATTCCACGGCTTCAACCTTTCGGAAATAATCCGCATCGAGCACATGGTTGAGACCAGGCTCCTGTCTAGACTTTTTCCCTGTCCGTTGTTCCAGTGTCTCGATAAAAGAACCTAACAGATCGATCGCGACGATGCCGCTTTCTTCTGCTAAACGTCTCATGGAATCCCTAAGATCCGGTATAACAAGTGTATACAACACAATGGCATGTGAGAACTTTGCTTGTTCCACAATACGGGCAAGCGCGGAATATTCCGTCACGAATGGCGATCGCCGAATTTCGGCATGAATAGGATGAAACTGAGCGATCGCGGCGCGAACGACCAGCTCCCCCGTATCACCAGCCGCATCGGATACAACATATACAATCACTTCTGGTTTATCGAGATTCCCCATGGATTAGACCTCCCGTTCGTCGATCGAGGTTGTTTTACCACACCAGCTTAGAGAAATCGGCGGCAAGAGCAATGTCACTCGCGATAGCAGACAAAGTCCCAAGTCGATTGGCACGGATCTTATCATCCTTATCCATGACCATTACACTGTCAAAGTAGTCCACGATTGCAGGTCGCAAAGTCGATAACTGCTCAATGGCAGAAGCGACATCTTGACGTTCAATAGCAGTCAGAATGCCGGGACGAGCAGATGTCCACGCCTCAATTAGGCGATGCTCCGTTGCTTCCGTGAATAGAGCAGGATCAAATCCTTTTCCTTCCGCCTTGCCAGCAAGGTTGCCTACACGATTAAATGCCTCTACCACGCTTTTGAATTCAGCTTTTCCTGAGCCGATTACAAGAGTCTGAACTGCCGAAGCACGACTAGCTGTCAATGCCAGATTATCAAAGCCGATTGCCATTACAGCATCGACAACATCGTAACGGCTGCCTTGCTCGGATAGCCAATTCTTAACGCGCAGCGAGAAGAAGTCGTTCAGATCCTTACGAATTTCCGCGCTGGAACGTTTCAGGCCACGCGCTTCATGAACGGAGATACCGATTTCGTAAAGCTCGCTAAGACCCATACGCAAATTCTGACCCAATAGGATGTTAACAATACCCGATGCTTGTCTACGAAGCGCATACGGATCTTGTGATCCCGTTGGAACGATGCCGATGGAGAAGCAGCCAACGATCGTGTCGATTTTATCTGCAAGACTGACAATAGCACCTTCTAATTCAGACGGAATCGCATCGCCCGCGAATCTTGGCTGGTAGTGCTCGTTAACAGCTTTAGCGACGGATGGATGCTCGCCGGCTTTCTTCGCATAATCTTCGCCCATGATCCCTTGCAGCTCTGGGAACTCGTATACCATCTGGGAAACAAGATCGAATTTACAGATGGCAGCTGCACGCGCTACCCGCTCTCCTTGCTCACCAACAACTCCGAGTGCCTGTGCGATCAATTTGGAGGTCGCGGTAATTCGACGAACTTTGTCTGCTACTGTGCCCAGTTCCTCGTGGTAGACGATACTTTCGAGCTTGCCCAGCGCATGGTCAATCGTCAACTTATGATCTTCCGCGTAGAAGAACTTGGCATCAGATAGACGTGCACGAAGTACCTTTTCATTACCCTTAGCAACCAGCTCAATACTTCTGGTATCGCCATTGCGCACGGTCACGAAGAACGGAAGCAGCTTGCTCTCGCCGTCTAATACAGGGAAATAACGTTGATGCTCCCTCATCGAAGTGATCAATACCTCTTGAGGAATCTGCAAGAAGGAAGGATCGAATGTGCCGAACAAAACGTTCGGATATTCGACAAGGAACAGAACTTCCTCTAACAAGTCATCTTTGATCGCGATATTCCAGTCCTTCTCCGAAGCAAGGCGCTGAATTTGGGACACGATTAACGCTTGACGTTCCTCCACATCAACAATAACGTGCTGCGAACGCAATGCTTCCTTGTAACCTGATGGAGCTGCGATCGTTGTTTCTTGTCCAAGGAATCGATGCCCGCGAGTGATCCTCCCCGTCTGCACGCCGGTAATCTCGAACGGCACCACTTCTTCGCCAAACAGTGCAACAAGCCAGCGAATTGGACGAACGAATTTCAAATCGTAGCTGCCCCAACGCATATTTTTCGGGAAAGACATGGATGTAATCAGCGTGCTAAGACCATCGGCAAGCAGTCCTGCCGTTGCGGCACCGATACTGCTCTTACGCGCATATACGTATTCGACTCCCGCCAACGTCTGGAAATAAAATTGATCTGGCTCTACGCCCTGACTGCGTGCAAACCCAAGAGCAGCTTTACTCCAATTTCCGGCTTCGTCCAACGCGATTTTGCGAGATGGACCTTTTGCTTCTTCGTTGCTGTCCGCTTGTTTCTCTTCTACCGCTCGTACGATTACCGCAAGTCTTCTTGGTGTGGCATAAGCTTCAATACCCTGATGTTCGATCCGTTGATCAGACAGCCACTTATCCAACTTATCCTTTAATTGATTCATCGCAGAGCGGACAAATCTGGCCGGTACCTCTTCGAGACCAATCTCCAGTAATAGATCCTTAGCCATTGTTCTCCACTCCTTTCTTTAGCAGCGGGAATCCGAGCCGCTCTCTCTCTTCATAGTAGGTAGCTGCGCACTCGCGCGCCAGATTACGTACGCGTGTAATATAACCAGTACGCTCCGTCACGCTGATCGCTCCGCGGGCATCAAGCAAGTTAAACGTATGCGAACACTTAAGTACGTAGTCATAAGCAGGGAACACCAGCTTCTGCTCCATCGTTCTTCGAGCTTCTTCCTCATACATATTGAAGAGCGTGAACAGCATTGCTGTATCAGAGGTTTCGAACGTATATTTGGAATGCTCGTATTCAGGCTGCAAGAATACATCCCCATACGTGACGCCTTCCACCCATTCCAGGTCGAATACATTTTCTTTTTGCTGAATATAGGAAGCAAGACGCTCCATGCCGTATGTAATTTCTACCGCTACTGGGTTCGCGTCAATGCCACCAACCTGTTGGAAATACGTAAACTGTGTGATCTCCATACCATCGAGCCATACTTCCCAGCCAAGTCCCCACGCCCCAAGTGTAGGTGACTCCCAGTTGTCTTCAACAAAACGAATGTCATGGTCCAGAGCGTCGATACCAAGACGTTTCAAACTCTCCAAATATAACTCCTGAATGTTGTCAGGTGACGGCTTCAGAATAACTTGGAACTGATGATGCTGGTACAACCGATTCGGGTTCTCCCCGTATCGACCATCTGCAGGACGACGCGATGGCTCCACATACGCTACATTCCACGGTTCAGGTCCGATTGAACGCAGAAACGTCATCGGATTCATCGTTCCTGCACCCTTCTCTGTATCGTACGGCTGCACGAGAATACAATTTTGCTCTGCCCAGAATTGCTGCAGCGTTAAGATCATGTTTTGAAAATTCATCCGTTACACTCCTTCTACCTCAGTTAATGGTCCTGGAATCCATAACATGTAGGGACGCAAAAAACTCTCGCCTCTACGTCTGTTCCCAGACGTAGGGACGAGAGTATCAATCCCGCGGTTCCACCCTACTTGGTTGTCACACGAGCAACAATAGTCGTTGTCAGGATCAACCCTCTTTGGTTCTAGGGACTCCGAAGTGCCTTTCGCCATGATCATCCCACCAGGCTCTCACTGTCCCCGGCTCGCTAAAGTAGATCATTATGGTTACTTTCTCCATCAACATCCGATATTCATATTCCATCATTTTATGCTTTATAAGAGCGATTGTCAAACCAATTTGTCTAGCTGATCAAGAAATGATCGCGATTTCAAATGAAGACCAAGCTGTGCGTCCATGAGTGCCCTCATGCTTTTTTTCAAACCAGCCTTTGTTTCCTCTTTGACCGCAATTGATCCCAGTCTTCTCATATCCATGCCTTTGAACAACCGCATCAACTTATGTACGCCTTCGCTCAACATCATTCCATACGGATCTCTGCTCTCGCATCTGCTGCATAACACACCTCCAGCCCCCGGCGATAGCTTGAAGGGACCAACCCGATTCGCACAATGAAGGCACTCATCTAATTGCGGAGCATATCCAGCCATATCCAATATTCGCATCTCATAGAGATGAATCACGATTGGCGGATCTTTGCCTTCTTGTAGAGCGGCATAACAGGACTTGAGCTGCTCGAATAGAAAGCTGCCCACTTCATCCTCCTGCAATGCACGATCAGTAAGTTCTGCTGCATAGGAAGCATAAGCCGAAAGGTCCAGCTGCATACGCAAATCATGGTGAGATGCAATGATCTCACCATGATTAAGCGTGCCGAGACCGCTGCTCCGGAAGTACTGGAACTCTCCGTGCGTAAATGGCTGCGCAAGCGAAGAGTGCCTGCTTTTGACTTTTTTCGCTCCCCGAACGATCACGCCTACTTTACCGTTTGTATTCGTTAAGAGCGTGATAATTTTGTTACTTTCCCCATAATCCATACTTCGGATTACAATTCCTTCGACGCGATGCAGCATCCGGCTTCTCCTCCGCGAACCATAAGCCTATTATCCGATAATACCGCTATGTCGCTTAATCTTGAACGTCCTTCCTTGCAGCTTCCTCATCTTGTCCAAGGGATTCGACAGCAGCATCGGTGACACCGTATTGATCTACTTCCCTGTATAGCATGAAGGACTCGACATCACCGGTCAATGCAAAATACTTCCACGAAAAATCTCGCATTCGTATTCATCCTTTCCGCCTCGGAAATGCAGTTCCAGACACGGTTATAGGATGTGATAATCAGAGTCTGTATATCCTTAGCAAAAAACGACAATTGCCAATTCGACCGATATTAATCGTTCCGGTATCCCAAATCCTTCAGTACGCGCTCTTGGTTTCGCCAATCCTTCTTCACCTTGACCCAAAGCTCAAGGAAAATACGTGACCCTAGCAGCGCTTCAATGTCCCGGCGCGCCTGCTTGCCAACTTCCTTAAGCAGCTCGCCGCGTTTACCGATAATAATGCCTTTCTGCGAATCCCTCTCCACGAAGATGACAGCGCCTATATATACGACGCCATTGTCTTGCACACGCATATCTTCGATCGTTACGGCAATGGAATGGGGAATTTCTTCTCGGGTCATGTGAAGAATTTTCTCCCTTACCAGCTCGGCGCATACGAATTGCTCAGGATGATCCGTAATTTGATCTGCCGGATAATATTGAGGTCCCTCAGGCAAATAACGTTTAATTTGATCTAGCAATGTCGTAATATTATTGCCTTTCAAAGCTGAAATCGGCACAATTTCTGCAAACTCATGAAGCTCGTTGTATTGAGTGATCATCGGTAGCAGAGCTTCGGGCTCGATCTTGTCAATTTTGTTCATAACAAGAAAGACAGGCGTCTTTACCTTCTTAAGCTGTTCGATGATAAATCGATCTCCGCCTCCAAGTCCCTCGGATACATCTACCAAAAATAACGCCGCTTCCACTTCCTTCAGCGCACCTTCAGCCGACTGATTCATATAGTTTCCTAAACGTGATTGAGGCTTATGGATGCCCGGCGTATCGAGGAATACGATTTGATAATCGTCCGTCGTGTAGACGCCATGTATTTTGTTACGCGTTGTCTGTGGTTTATCCGACATAATCGCGATTTTCTGTCCAATCAGATGATTCATTAATGTCGACTTGCCTACGTTTGGTCTGCCGATAATCGCGACAAACCCCGATTTAAATCCTTTGCTGCTCCGTCCAGTTCCTTGTTGTTCATTCATGCTTGTTCCTGCTCCTCCTTATTTAACGCCGCGGGTGTAAACGCCCCCGGCAACAGCTCCGCTACCGTCATGATGCGCCATTGTCCGCGCAAATTACCCATTATGACCGGCATATCCGGCGCGCATAATTCTACCATAACTTGACGGCAGATGCCGCATGGGGCAATCGGTCCGTCCGTATCTCCAATAACGGCGATCTTTTTGAATTCCCCAGCTTCCTTGCCGTCCGCTATCGCACGGAACAGCGCTGTTCGCTCCGCGCAATTCGTAGGACCGTATGCGGCATTTTCTACATTGCACCCATAATGGATGCCGCCTTGACGATCTACCAGCGCGGCCCCTACCTGAAAGTTGGAATAAGGTACATATGCTCGTTGCATCGCTTGGTAGGCTTCCTGAAGCAAGCTGCTGTCATCGGGATCCAATCCTTTATATTCCATCATTCTATCACCTTTTCACTTCACATTATGCTACAAGCTTCCATAGCGGTGGACCGAGCACCAGCAGACCTATCGCAATGGCAGCAACGGCCGTCGCCAGCACAGCCCCTGCCGCTACATCCTTGGCAGTCTTCGCCAAGGGATGCAGTCCGGGACTGGCCAGATCGACGGCCTGTTCGAGTGCTGTGTTCATTAGTTCGGCACTGATCACCATACCGATTGCAAGGATGAGCAGACACCAACGTGTAGCATCAAGCGCCGCAATCAAACCTAATGCAATGACGATTATGGCGCTAATGACATGGATCTGCATATGCCGCTGCGTACGAATGGCGAAGCCTATTCCTGACAGTGCGTATCCCACATTCTTAATGAACTTGGACATTTATCTGGTGAGACCTGCTTGTTGCAGTATCGTTTCTTGTTTGGCCGTCATTTCGGCCTCGGATGCATCATCCTGATGATCATATCCGATAAGATGCAAGAAACCATGAACGAACAGAAAACCGATTTCACGCTCCAAAGAATGACCGTATTCTTCGCTTTGAAGCTTGGCACGGTCCACCGAGATGATAATGTCGCCAAGCATGCCGGATAATGGATCCTTTTCGTTCTCGTCGTCCACTTCGAAGATAATATCCAGCTCGTCCGTTCCGTCTTCCTGCATGGCAAACGATAAAACATCCGTAGGCCGATCAATTCCCCGATAATCACGGTTTAGCGTATGAATGCCTTCATCATCGATAAAAGTCAAGGCGACTTCTCCATCCGTGATTCCTTCAGCAGCGCCTGCCAGCTGAAGTAGTTCCGATAGCTTGTCAATCCAAGCTTCCGGTATTTCAAACTTCGTTTGTTCATTGTTCCAGTCCAGTTGTACAGTCATTTAGTCGATACGCTCCTTTGTCTTGGCATCGTCCGGGTATTCGATTCGCGAATGGAAAATGCCGATTATGCTTTCTTTGAGCGATTGTGCAATTTTGTCCAGCTCTTTGAGCGTAAGATCGCACTCATTGTATTGGTTATCATCGAGACGACTTTTGATGATCTTAGCGATCATCGCTTCGACATGTTCAACAGTCGGGTTGCGCAAGCTGCGCACCGCCGCTTCCACACAATCCGCGATACCTACGACAGCAGCCTCCTTGGACTGTGCTTTGGGTCCCGGATATCGGAAGTCATCCTCCGTAAATGTCGGTACGATGCCTTGCTCCTCTGCCTGCTTCACAGCTTTATGATAGAAAAACTTAAGTGAAGTCGTTCCGTGATGCTGCTCTGCTATATCCCGAATAGGCTTCGGTATATTATGTCCCTTTAGCATCTCCACACCATCACGTGCATGAGCCACGATAATCGATTTGCTGAGCTTAGGGTCAATTGTGTCATGAGGATTCTCGATATTGGACTGATTCTCGATAAAATAGTTCGGTCGTTTGGTTTTCCCGATGTCATGATAATACGAGCCAACCCGGCAAAGTAAGCCGTCTGCTCCGATCACTTCGGCTGCTGCCTCCGCCAAATTCCCCACCATAACGCTATGGTGATATGTGCCTGGCGTTTCTGTCAGCAGCTTGCGAAGCAGCGGGTGATTAGGATTCGACAGCTCTACCAGCTTGAGCGCGGATAGGATGCCGAACGTAATCTCAAAGAACGGCATAAGCCCTATGACAAGGACCGCAGTCAACAATCCGCTTGCGAATGCAAAGGATACAGAATAGATAAACGGCATTCGATCCAGTTGCTCCGTGAGCATTAATAACGCCATTACGGACAAAGATCCGAATAAACTGACCATGATGCCAGCCTTCAGTATGGCAGATCGCTGACTCGCTCGGTGAATAGAGAAGATGGCAGCAAGCGAAATCACGATAATAAAAAATCCATATTTGAAGTCAAACAGACTGTTCGATGCCGGATTCAGGATCATACTTCCCATTATCGTAAATATAAATGAGGCGATAATGGCCAAATGCATATCGAGAAGGAGCGTAATTAACATGGCACCTAACGCTGCTGGTGCAAGATAACCCGCATAAGGCGCCGAATCCGTCTGGATGAGTGCTATGATCTGGATTGTAATCAGGTTAATCAAGAAGATCAACAGCAGCATCAGCAATTGCGTATTGCTATACTTCGGCCGTATCCCTCCAAGTCCTCCCGACTGATGCAAATAAGCAAACAACAAGATCACGAACATAATGGACAGAATTAGCAGACCCGCTTGTGGCCAGTATGAACGTTTGTCTTGCAGCAAATTGGAATCGGAAAGAAGCTTGTACAGATCTGGCGTTATCGTTTGACCGCGTTTGACAATGACATCGCCTTCTTTGAACACAACGGGAGCCGTATTTTGTTTGGCAAGTGTTTTCGCTTCTTCTGTAGCATCCGTATCAAGAAATTTGTTCGGCATGATGGAGAATCTCGCCAACTCTTGTACGATTTCGCGCTCGGCACGGTTCGATAATGCACTGGCATTAACCAGCTCAGCAACTTGTGTACGCGCTGTCTCCGCTTCCCGAAGCTGCTCTACGGTCAGCTTGCGGACAATATCTCTGGCGACCGTCCGCATTTCGGTCAGCTGCTCGGATGTGAGCTGCGGAAGCTTGTAGAACGTTTCCTCTGGAATTGTGTATTGCTGTTCCTTGGAAATCGTCTCCATCTCTTGCAATAAGGAATCGCTGTACAGCCCGCTCCCCTTGTTTAACTTAATAAAAGAATCGATGTGATCCGCATAACGTCCCGGTATCTCTAATCGATATATTTCTACCTTATTCTCCGTTGTGACCTGATCATCAAGATTCAACTGCTCGATCCGATACAGGATACGCTCCACAAGCGTTTCGTTGCGCAGCGGAACAATGGAATAGGTTGGATCGATTGTGGCTGCCGCTTCTTCCTCGGCTTGACGAGTCGCTTTCTCATCGCGAATCTGGAACGGTGCCTTAATTTCCTTCTCGCTGGCTACGCCTTCCGTAATATCGTACGTTTCGGGTATCACATGCGGCGCTAAGCTGAAATAAAAGAGCAGCACGAACATAGCCATCAACGTCCATTTGACTGCCGGACTTTGTCTCCAGCCTTGCTGCGTTCTAGCCGTTGGCTTGACGCCCTGCACACCCGATCCATTCTGACGCATGTACGCTACCCTTCCTTCCGAAAGTGATTCATAAAAACACTTGTAATTACCGCTGAGTGCCGCCAAGATTCGTTCATCGTGAGCCTCTTAACGGAAGGTTACACCTTGCCGTCCGCATCATGATTGTAAGCGACGATGATCTTCTGTACGAGAGAATGACGAACGACATCCTGTTCAGCGAAATAGATCAAACCAATCTCCTCGATGCCCTTCAGAATTCGCTGAGCTTCGATTAGCCCCGACGTTTTGCCGCGTGGCAAGTCGATCTGGGTCACATCGCCCGTGATCACCATCTTGGAGCCGAAGCCAAGCCGCGTCAGGAACATCTTCATTTGCTCCGGCGTCGTATTCTGGGCTTCATCGAGTATAATAAACGAGTCGTCAAGCGTACGTCCACGCATATAAGCCAGTGGCGCAATCTCGATCATGCCGCGTTCAAGCGCCTTGGCCGTTTGATCGGGACCTAACACATCATGAAGCGCGTCGTATAACGGTCGTAAGTATGGATCTACCTTTTCTTGCAAATCGCCTGGAAGGAAACCTAGATTCTCTCCTGCTTCCACGGCTGGTCGCGTTAATACGATTCGTTTGACGGAGCCTTCTTTAAGCGCGGCTACTGCAAGCACAACTGCCAAATAGGTTTTGCCGGTGCCTGCCGGGCCGATTCCGAACACAATATCACGTTTGCGAATCGTCTTCACATAGTGGCGCTGCCCGATCGTCTTTACCATAATTTTTTTTCCGCGGAAGGTTGATGCAATCTCTTTCTTGAATAGATCTAACAACTCTTCGGCTTGCATCGTCCTGGCAAGCTCCAACGCGTAGGACATATCCCTCTCCGTGGGGGCATACCCGCCTCGGACAAGCTGAAGGAGCACCGTATACATCTGTTCAAGCGAATCTACTTCCTTGGGGGGGCCTGAGATCACGATTTCGGCCTCTCGAGAGCTGATTGCAGCTTCCACTTGATCCATGATGAGGCGCAAATATTTGTCCTGTGGTCCGAATACGGCTAGTCCTTCAGCGGCATTTCCTAATGGAACTTTTGCGATTTTGTTTTCAATTTGCAACAATTCTCAGTCTCCCTGCATCTGGACTAATGGCAATTCTTCTGCGATGGATTGCTCTACTTCAAAAAGAACTTTCATATAAACTTTACCATTGTCCGCCTTTTCATGCAAAACAATTTCGTCCTGAATAAGCGCATCCATTCCCGCCTTCTCCATGACTTCCGCCCTGGCTTGCATGATTCCGACGGCTTTTGCCTCTTCTTCAGTCAATGTCCGCTCCTGCATCTCGGATTCCAATATCGTTTCTTTCATCCTGCCAAATGGCAAAGTCCAGTCGCGCCAGGATACTCGTTCCTCCCGCGTTACCGACTCCGATTGCCCGAACGGATTATCGCCGAATCCACTAAGTTGCAATGCCCGATTGCCAATAACAGCAAACCATTTCGTTTTTTTCTCACCTGTATACACTTTAGTTTGCTGCGTCATCGGCGCTTCCACCTCATACTCATACCAAACGAGTCCACGAACCGTCCCTTTCGCTACTACAGTCTTAGAATAATTTTCGTTGCCGATTATGCCGGAGATCAACGTCTGGCCTTTTTGAACCCTTGTGTTCTTGCGTACTAGCGGCTTACCTGCCTCTGCGACAATCTGTGTGACTACCGCATTTGCTGAAGCGACGAGGTGGCGCGGATTGTTAAGCGAAGCAAGCTCGGGCAGGGACATCTCGACGACTTGGATACGAACCTTGGTCCCCTTCTTCTCCACGCCCACCCACGTCGTGCCTGGCAAAGCCGTCACCAGCTTCTTCGACAGCACGTCCGTATTCTGGAGTCGGAACGACCATTGCAGCGTGAACAACCCTTCAGACTTTGCCGCCTCCAATATTTGTTCATTACTGATTCGTGTATTCCCTTCTACTTCGATCTTCCATACAAGCGACGAAAGCAAAAATATGATTGCAAAAAACAAAGCTAGTCCGCCAGCAAACCACATTCTTTTCTCGGCTCGCGCCATCCAGAACGGCAGGCCGTTTCGTTTCACAACATGAATCCTACAGCCTGTCTTCCGCAAATAGGGACGAATCTTAAAGAAGTCGCCGACAGATAACTCAAATTGCAGAGTGTCATTGCTTGTCCAACGGATGGCGGACAGGGAAAGCCCTCCTCCCAGCGCCTGATTGACGAGCTCCTCCGGCCTTCCTCCCCTTGCATGTACTACAACGACACCTCTCAGCCATGTGACGCCCTGACTCTTCATCGCCATACCCTCCCCTGTTTTATGGTATCAATTGTATATTCGCGATTACGCCTTCAATAAACACTTCCTCTGTCCATATCGTCCGTATAACAAGCTCGCTGCCGGTAACCTCCAGTTGACCTTTGCTGAGTGCAAGTCTGAGCTTATCGCTGGAGAAATGAACGACGCCGCGATGATTCTCAATATATAGTTGGCGATCTCCGATCATCGTCAGTCTTGGCAGGTCATATACGACATCCTGAGGCATATCGAGTAGTTCAGCAGTAAGCTTATGAAATTTCCGTTTCAGTTGTCGCATTGCTGTCTTTGCCTCCTCAGCGTGCATGATGCATCAAGGATTTCGATATTTCCGTACTATACCAAATTATGCATGCGCATCTGGAAATATGAGGCTCAGATTACGGAGGCAACCTCTAAATGGGCGAAAAAAATAGCCCGAAAAATCGGGCTAAGCAACTACCTTGTCGTCCTGATAGGGCTTTTTTATTCATTGGTCGACTTATAGTCATAAGTGCCTGAATTGGTCAACCTTACCTTAAACTCCGGTAATATCTCTATCTCTTTATAGACATCTTTCCATTTCATCGACATCCATATGTCAGGCTCATGTGCATATACATATTGGCCTAACGCAAAATAATCGCACTTGGCTTGTTGGAGCTTTTTGATCGTTTTTTCAGCATTTTCAGTAAGCGCTTTTGACAGTTCTTGCTCATAGATGAGCAGCTCTTGCTTTGTAACCGGTTTAAATGTTACTCCGTATGCATAAAATTCAGCCTCGACCTTAACCGGCAATTTTATTGATTTTAACTTGCCATCTGAAACCACAAGATTTTTCTCCATTGTAGCCTGTATTATTTTCACTCTCATGTTTTTACTGTTGACGATTACATTCAAATTCTGTTCCGTGCTGTTGTATTTCATGAGGAGTAGCTCCTGCGTCTGAGAAACATTAAGATCGACTCCGCTGTAAGAGCCTTCGCTAAACAGACTTGATCCCGTTAATTCAACTTCATCTTCATTCATCGCCAGCAAGGGTACGACCAGATCCTCCATTAGGTTTTGTCTACTCATTATCAATTCCCATAACTTCACCGCCACCGCTCTATCCCTAGATACAGCCTGGTTCAACATGCTAACCAGATAGCTCGGTGTTGTTTCGTTCATGATCTTGTTTAGCTTCAGAATAGAATGGCTCCCGCCTTCAACGATCGCAATTCGTGCCAGCAGTGGGCTATTCGGTACTTTTCCCAAAAAATCCAAATAATCGCCAGGCGTATTTTTGGCAAACTCCTTATTTATTAAATACAAACGATTATTAGCTAGGCTAACCGTCGAGCGCATTTTCCTCTCAGCGTCCTCGATTGATTGAAACAAATCCTTGGCGTCAGCCTCGAAGCGATGTGATTCGGCATTCCCTCCGCCTTGATAAGCATCCTTAAGCTCGCTCACTACTATTTCGACATGATAATCATCTTTGCCTCTCTGATCGATGCCGACAATATCAACCATAAATACGTTTTTGAGCAGCTTTTGATCCCAGCATCCCGTAAGCAACAAGACACATACCACAAAGAATATGAGCCATCTCGTACTACGAAACCATCGCATGCTACGTCACCCGCCTCCTATTTGCCAGACGTTTGCGAGACTCCATTAACCATATGAAAACCGCGACGGTCAAGAGTCCAAATACAGTCAAATAGATGCTTGCATCCAGCAATGCCACAATTACAAAATGATCTTTTACAAAGATCACCACACAAAAACAAAGAACAGCAAGGAGCCCCGCCCACCAAGCTTGTTTATTTTTGGGTTTTCCGGTCATTTCGTCTAACGCTTTGGAAGCCATGTACCAAAATAAAATGATGCGTATGGAACCGACAAAAATCCACATGACTCCAAATAATAGATCGATACTTTGAAAAGCGCCTGTTTCAAGCTGCTTAAGTGCAAACAAAATCGGGTTAGGAACAATTTCCATCTGGTTAGCAGTGTATTGAAGCGATGTTAGAATAGAAACCGAACAATAAAAAAGAAAGCTTGTCCAGTTCGCAGCGCTTACCATAATCAAGCTTTGTTTCGTTTGTGATTTATCGACTAGAGGCAACACGTAAAATAAAAACAAATAGGCGGAAAACGCTGCAAAAGATCGAAATACGCCTTCCAAAAATGAGCGCTGCTCATTAAATCGGTCCCATATGGGAAGCAAGGCGTTAATATCCCAATCCATACATATAAAATATAAGAAAAAGCCGAAGCTGATAAACGCGGGAATTAAACACATCATTAACACATTTAGTATGTCTTGAAGTTTTGAAGCGGCTGCATACCAGAAGATTGATAATGCACATAATGCGAGCGCTGAAGTGGGTGTTGAGGTTAGAACCCATATGTTAATTAAATCCAGCATATAGTTTGTATCAATGCAAACTGGGTAAGCCGCAAACAGCGCTATTGCTATAAATATCATTTTCGAAAAAATGTTGCCGCAGTTTGCCGATATCCATCCATAAAAACTTGTTATTCTTGTATTTTTCACGAGCAGCAGCCACAGGATATACAAAAAAAGCTGTGCGAGCAAAGCACCTATAAAGGTAATGATCAGATTTTCAATCCCGTTCGCCCAAGGCTTTCGAAACCACTGATAGCCGTTTTGCAATATAAATACGATGGCAAACAATTGTCTGGACGAAACGGCAGCTTGCGTAGTTTGCAAAGATAACCTCTCCTTTCAAAACAATCATTTTTTACCGGTCCCGGGCTTGCGAACCGGCATGCGCAGCAGAGTATCCCGCATCTGATCCAAAAACGGAAAAACGGCCGTAAAATAAGGTTCCCCCAATATGCGGAGTCTGCTCAAATGAATTAACAGAAGCAAAAATCCAAACGCAATGCCTACAAACCCGAACAAATGAGCGCTCAAGACCATAACAAACGAATAGATTCGAATCGCAGAGCTCATCTCATACACCGGGATCGCAAACGAAGCAAGTCCCGCCAGCGCAATGGTAATGATCGCAGTATTGGACACTATATTCGATTGTACGATAGCCGTACCTAACACAACTCCTCCTACGATGCCGATCGTTTGAGCAATCGGACTAGCTAACCGTATAGCACCCTCTCGAATGATCTCAAACACGATCATCATACTCAACATTTCGATAATTGGCGTGAACGAAATGAATTTCAGAGCACTTTGTAAGGTCAAAGCGATTGGCATTGGAAGAACATTGGGGATAAATGATGTAAACACAATATAAATGGCGGGCAATAACAAGGTCAGCAGCAAACATAAAAATCGGCCCGAACGAAAGAGGCTTCCCACAAACCAATTGGCATTATAATCATCCGGCGATTGAAAAAAGGACCAAAATGATATCGGGACGACTAAGACGTCGGCAATTCCTTCCACAATAATGACAGCCTTTCCCTCCATCAAATATGCTTTGGCCCGATCGGGGCGTTCCGTCTCTAACAACGTCGGAAAGAATGTATATGATTTACCCAAAATAATTCCTTTTACATATCCTAATGTGACTGTTGTATCCTTCGATGAAAACTGCTCTATGCGGCACGTTAGCTCCTTGACAATTTCAGGTCCACATTTGTTATCCATATATGCGATCGCGACTTTAGTTTTGGACATACCGCCTAGATTGTGATATTGAACCATTAGATGTTTGCTGGACGCGTATGTCCGAATCATATATACATTTGTTTCGAAGCTTTCGATAAAAGCTTGTTTAGTCCCTCTGATCACCTTCTCGTTGGTCGGTAAATTGACTGCCCTGTCATTATTAATTTCGGTTCCCATTAAAAGGAATCGAGGTTCGCCGTCTTTTTGAACGGCGGATTTGCCAGTAAGCAGCTCATCTAGAACCTTTTCTAAATTATCGCACGCTTCCATATCGATGATGGATATAACCGATTCAAAAGGTTGCTCTGGGCGGTCCAGCATCGGTCGAAGCAAATGTTCGTTAATGCTATCCGTATCCGCAAGTGCTTCTATATAAGTCACCAAATATTCATAGTTCTCGATATGTAATCTTCGTAATACCAAATCGGAGCTGTTTTTGAGCTGCTCTCGCAGCCAATCGGCATTTTTTGAAGCTGTTCCATGCACCTTCATCCACACTGCTCCTCTTTTCTGTTAGGTTAGTTAAAATATCTCCTCGGTTGGCAAATTTTATTCTTCATATGCTGTAATAAGCGGACTTTCACCGCCTCGTTAAACGTCATTCAAGACACAATAAGAAGAAACGTAAAGAGAAAGTTTAGTCAAAAATTTATACTTTCCTAAACGTCAAAAAAACACCCCTTTCGGGGTGTTTTGTGAGTCCGCATGCTATTGCAGCAATTGTTGAACATATTGATTTACTAGTTTACCGTCAGCGCGTCCTTTTGTTTTGGGCATCAGGGCGCTCATCACTTTCCCCATATCGGCTTTGGAAGAAGCACCGAGTTCTTGGATGGTCTGCCTTACTATCTCTTGAATCTCTTCTTCAGTCAGCTGCTCGGGAAGGTATTGACTAATAATTTCAATTTCTGCTGCAAGACCTGTTACCAGATCGTCGCGGCCGGCTTTTTTAAATTCTTGGAGGGAATCTTTACGTATTTTGATTTCGCGACTTAGAATATCAAGCACTTCGTTGTCTTCGAGCGATCTCTTCAGATCGATCTCCAAGTTTTTCAGTGACGCTCGCATCATACGAATCGTCGAAAGTTTAGACTTGTCCTGACTTCTCATGGCTTGTTTCATATCATCGGTCAATCTTTCGCTCAGGTTCATTATGGAAGGATCCTCCTAAAACTTTCTCTTACGAGCAGCCTCGGACTTTTTCTTACGTTTAACGCTTGGTTTTTCGTAATGCTTGCGTTTTTTCACCTCAGCCAAAACACCGTCTTTAGCGATGGAACGTTTAAAGCGGCGAAGCGCAGCATCAATGGTTTCGTTTTTGCGAACTTTAGTTTCAGACACCAGTTTTCCCTCCCTCCGAAACAGACCGTCCAGAGACTTAAACACGGTTTATCAAACTTCATTATACGGCAAAGCAATTCCCGGTGTCAACTTCGTTAGTCTACCAATAATGGGCCTAGCTTCTTGCCGCCAAGCAGATGGATATGCAGGTGGTAAACAACCTGTCCTCCGTCGCTGTTCACATTGTTGATCAACCGATATCCCGCTTCGTCAATACCTTGTTCCTTAGCGATCTGTTTCGCGGTTGCAAACAGTTCTCCAATCAACTCGGAATCCTCTGGAGCGATGTCGTTCATCGTCGGGATATGTTTCTTCGGAATGATCAATATATGAACGGGCGCGGCCGGCTGAATATCCTGGAAAGCAAGAACGCGATCGTTCTCGAACACTTTCTTGGACGGAATCGAGCCTTCGATAATCTTGCAGAAAATGCAGTCCACGTCAAAACAACCTCCATTCCATTCTTGCTATTCATATCATACCGAAAATTTCCTCCTGCGTCCAATCCTCTTACAGGAAATATGACAACATAACAAAAAAGCACGACTTTTGATGTCGTGCTTTCTTTGTGCTTCTGTCAATCTTCCTATCGATTACGCCGACCGCCGTCTACGTATTCTACAGATAATAAGGCAGCAGCGACAAAGCGAGCAGACTACCTAACGGAAACGCTCTGCGGTAAAACCTTCTTCTCGGATAGCCGAAGCCGCCGCCAAATCCACCATATCCACCGTATCCGCCATATCCACCAAAGGGTAGAAACGCTCGATCATTCTCGCCTGGGCAGAACGGAACGGCCAAACATACCATATCATCATCTACATGCTCCACAAAACCGTCCACGCAACATCCATCGTTTGTGTGGAGTAACACATACCTGTGCATGTGCTGCTCGCAAATCCCCTTTGCACCAGCTTGCTCATAAGATTGATTTTCCATCGTCCACCAGCCTCCTGTCATCCATTCATCTTATGTCTATATAGGCGAATGGCTACAGGTTACGCAACTTTTTATTGGCGGACAGCAACAAGCAGCTTCTCGGCAATATCCAGCCAGTCGTGACCGCCAGCAAGTCGGATCAATACATTATGGCTGTCTTTGCCGGTGAAATGAAACTCTCCAATGATGGCATCCAGATTCGCAAAGTTTGTAATCATGGCATCAAGAGCAGATAATTCGCTTTCGGTAAGTGCTCCAGAAGCGTCTCTTATTTGCGTCAACTCTTGTTGTAAACTTGCTGCGTATGATTCGTAAGCTTGCGGTGCTTCGGCGAACGTACTCTGATTCAGCGTGCTAGCTGTTCCTAGTAAAGCGTCAATACCGCTCTCATTTCCGCTCAAAGCATCCGCAAGGAAACCTGCCAACAAACGACTTGCTCCTGACTCATTCGAACCCAGCTCCGCCGTTTGACTCGCCAGCTTGCTCCAATTAGCAAGCTCCGATCTCGAATGCTCAAAGTTTTCGAAGATCGCACGCCCTTCCTCTTCGGTTTGACCACGCGTATGCTCAATATTTTTGGTGTATAACAGTACATTCCCCATAACACTCATTACTAATAACAACAAAGTGATAGGCAATGCGAACGATCGTTTCACTGCCTGCTGCTTCTTATCCAATTTGCTCCCTCCATTGCTTGACAACCCCATTATTTTTATAAAAGGACCGTGCCGGATCCGTCAAAGAAATACACATATTTCTCGGTAACCGGCTCTCCGAGTACAGACGCGATTGCATCTGCATACAACTCCAATTGGAATCGATGACGCTCTGCAGCTTGCGCCCACTGCTGCATGTAGATCCGATCCGTTTTGTAATCGACCAATACAAGACCCTTGTCGTCCCGGAAGAGGCAATCGATTACACCTTGGATCAATATTTGTTCTTGGCCGATTGAGCCGACAGATTGCTCTGCATATACACGTGATGCCGGCAGCATGGAGCTGAACGGAACTTCGCGTCGAACCCAACCTGCATTACGCATTCGTTGCCCGATTTCGCTTTGGAAGAACAACGCGACCGATGCCGCATCAATCGTCGCGGCCTGCATCGACGTAAGCAGTTTGCGTTGTATCATATCCTTTAATGTGGCTGCAATCGTATCTTCATCGATTTCACCGGTCAATGGCACATGCTGCATGAGCAAATGGCTTGCAGAGCCCTTCTCTGCCGCTGTTAACGACTTTTGTTCCATAAAGGAAGGTCTTCGTAGCCTTAATGTTGCGGCAGGTGGAGAATGAACGGCATCGCCTTTGGCTGCCTGTTCCATCTCAGATGGATAATGATTCGGTTCGTCCGTCCAATCAGCGGCATATACATCCCTCTCAGCATGCAGCCTCTTCATCTCTGTCACCGAGGTTTTGGCAGGGAGCTTTGCAGCCGTTTCGTGCGGATATCGCCACTCCAGTTTAGTCCTCAGCTCTTCGTCCCGCGGCACATCATCCAGTAGAGCAAGAGATGCAATGGCTGCCTGTCTCGCCAACCGTTCGACGTTAAGTTCAGGATCTTCCATCGCGGCAGCAGCCTCAGAGCCTAGCCATGCGGCCGGAACGACTTTCGCCGCCCACTCAGGCTGTCCTTCGATATTAACGATAACTTCATCAGCGCTTGGTTCTTCGAGCGCTCCAGTCTGCTCTAGCTGCTGCGCAGCCATGGGACCAAGCCAATCCATAAAGGATCGAGCCATGGCTACTCGGAAATCGGATAAACGCCCTTCGGTATCAGCTGAACCAAGCCAACGCTGCAGCTTTTTGCTTGCATCAGCTACTGTCCCGACAAGGAACAATTTCTCTTTAGGACGAGTCAAAGCCACATATAGGATACGCATCTCTTCCGCAAGCATCTCCATCCGCAGCTTCCTCCGGATAGACAGAAAAGGTAACGACGGGTAGCTGATCCGCAGTTCGGGATCTACGAAACGTGGTCCGAAGCCGAGTTCTTTATGCTTGAGGAAGGAACTGCGCAGATCCTGCTGATTAAATAGCTTGCCAAGTCCTGCTACGAATACGACCGGGAATTCAAGCCCCTTGCTCTTGTGGATCGACATGATACGTACAACATCCTCTTGTTCGCCGAGTGCGCGAGCCGTACCGAGATCTCCTCCCCCATCCCTCATCCTCTCAATAAATCGAAGGAATCGGAATAACCCCCGGAACGAAGTCGCCTCGTATTGCCTTGCTCGATCATGAAGCGCGCGTAAGTTGGCTTGTCGCTGCTGTCCTCCGGGGAGACCGCCCATAAAGTCGTAGTATCCTGTCTCCCTGTAGATCCGCCACAATAGGTCGGCTAGAGAGCCTTGTCGTGCTTCATTTCGCCAGCTTTCCAGCTTCTCTAAGAAGAGTGACAGCTTCATCGTCATGTCGGCGGGCAATGAGTTCTCGCCAGCTGCATGAAGGACAGCGTCATAATACGATCCAGTGGGCATTAGTATTCGAATTCGCGATAACTCCACCGTATTGAGACCGAACAACGGCGAACGGAGCGTCGCCGCTATAGGAATATCCTGGTACGGGTTGTCGATAACCTGCAATAGCGACAGCATGGTCTCTACTTCAGTCGCCTCGAAGTATCCCGTGCTTAGCTCCGCATAAGCAGGGATTCCGAGCGATTGCAGCTCCTCGATAATGATTGGCGACCAAGCTTGTGTCGCTCTCAGCAGGATTACAACATCCCGCCATTGCAGGCCACGGTATTGCTTGCGCTTGCCGTCATAGACCTGGAAACCTCCGTCAATCAGTTCGCGCAGCTGTCCGCCGATCCAACGTGCCTCTAGCTGTGCAACCTTCAGCTCTGCTATCTCATCCGTTATGGGTGCCGTCTCTGAGGTATCGCGTCCGCTTTCGTCGAAGTCACCGTAAGTGTCAGCGCCTCCATCGGGCGAATCCACTGCCGAAGCGCGATCCAGCACAGCAAATTGCATTTGGCAGCTGCCCGGACTATGCGGTTCCGGATAATCGGCACCGCAGACGAGCTCTGCACGACTATCGTAATCCATCTCGGCTACAGACTCGCGCATCATGGATTTAAATATGGCATTCACGCCGTCCACGACTTCCGCTCGGCTGCGGAAATTACGCGCGAGGTCAATACGAAGTCCACTCGTCGAATCCCCATCATCAGACTCGACTCCGGTCGAATAGGTTTTGTACTTCGTTAAAAACAAGTTCGGTTCTGCGAGCCGGAAGCGATAGATGCTTTGTTTGACATCCCCGACCATAAACAAATTGCCTCGGGATTCTCTAGCGATAAGCGTCACAATCGCTTCTTGCACCATATTCGTATCCTGGTATTCATCCAGCAGAATCTCGTCAAATTGACCGCGGTACTCGAGCGCGGCTGAAGATGGAGCAATATGGCCGGGAAAAGAAGTATCACTCATCAGAATGCGGAGGCAATAATGCTCCAGGTCGCCGAAATCAAGCAACCCCTTGGACCGCTTCGCAGCTTCATACCTCTCGCCGAAAGCGATCGCAAGCTCTGCAAGCACCTTCATCAATGGCGCCATCTCGCTTAACTCTTCAGCAAATTGTTCCGCGGTTCGTCCAAATAGCTCTTCGGTAATGGATCCGATCATCTTTTTGACTTGATCACGGATTGCTTTCGCTTCTTCTTGAAGCCCTTTGTCATATGCGTCACCTCGAAGAGGCTTCAGCTTGCCGAAGGCGGCATTACGAAAGGCCTCCCCCCACTCGCCCCAAGACCCGTACTCTACCGCTTGCCGAAGCGAGCGCACAACGGCCAAATCTGCTTCGAACGTTTCGGCATAGGGGACCGGCCCTGCAGGCCGTCTCGTTATATCGAGCGCCTCTTCGGCTTGTGATACAGCGCCGCCAATCTCAAGGAGCACATCCTGCCGCAAACTCTGCACCCAAGGCGTTGCTTCCAAATGATCGACTGAAGCGATGTCAAATGAACCAGCCGTTTCGCGGAGCCAATGAGCAGGCCACGGATGACTCTGCGAGAAATCATGAAGTTGACCTACTAGCTTGTAGAGCGCCTCATCCCCTCGCTCGCCGCCATAACGTTCAGCCAGCTCAAGAAACTCGATATGACCTTCGCCCTCTCCTCCATACATATATTCGAATAGCTCGTCCATCACGTCGAGCTTCAGAAGGTCGCTCTCTGTTTCATTTGCGATACGAAATCCAGGATCAAGTCCAATCATGGGATAATGACGGCGGATAACATCCAAACAGAATGAATGCAGAGTAGTGATGGAAGCTCTCCCCATAAGAGCAAGCTGCCGCCGCAAATGCTCCGATTCCGGATTACGATCCAGCTCTTTCTCCAAGGCCATACGGATCCGGTCTTTCATTTCAGCCGCCGCAGCTTTGGTGAACGTAGCGACAAGCAGCTTGTCGACATCGGTATCCAACGAAATTTTGCGAATGATCCGTTCGACGAGAACGGCTGTTTTGCCGGAGCCCGCCGCGGCCGCGACAAGCACGTTGCGCCCACCCATCACAACGGCCTTCCATTGATCATCGGTCCAATTGCTATTCTCCGGCTTTGGGGGCAAGGAGTTTGCGTTCTGCTCGATCTCGAATGTCATAGCTCCTCATCCTCCTCTATCCGTCGCCAAGCCTCTTCATCCGTCGATATAGGCAATTTGCGATAATCATTCCCGCTAACAAGGGGATCGAATTGACAGACTGGCTTATAATCGCAATACTGGCATGGTGTTTGATCGCCTAACCGGTATGGCTCAATCGAGACATCGCCTTGTTGGATGGAATGTCCGATTCGCGTAATCGTGCGTCGAACAGACCTCCGCAGCGTGGACCACTGATCGTCCGTAACAACCGATGAGCTGCTATAGAAGCTGCCATCCTTCTTTAGCGCAACTGGCAGCAGCTCTGAATACCCTTGTTCCAGATTACCGTCCATCAGACGAATCACCTCGGCATTAGCGGATAACAGCCCCTTCGTCTTGTAACGTTTGAGCAGCAGATCGGATGCATCTTGCTCCGTTGTACGGTTCGAAAGCGACATAACCGGATTATGCACATGAAAATATAAGACCCCAGCCGGTGACGCTTTCTGTCCGAGCCACTCCTGCGAATAGGTAACAAGTACATCCATATAGGTCAGCATCTGCAAGGACAACCCATGTGCTACTTCCTCAAGTTTAAGCGATGTTGCACTGGACTTATAATCCATCACGCGCAGCAGGAGCCCGCCCTCGGTCTCGGCAGCATCAACCCGGTCGATCCGGCCGACAACCTCCATCTCAGCTCCACCTGGCAGCTGAAGCACCATAGGCGGCAGCTTTCCTCCAGGTCCAAAGTCGATTTCCAGACCAATAGGCTGGAATTCTGCTCTTCTAGCATGCTCGCCCAAAATAATGGCGGCCTGCGATACAATCTCCTTGAGTTTTCGAGCGACAAAAGCGAATCGACCGCTACTTAGCAATATCGAAGATTGAAGCTTGGGCGCCAACTCGTCCACCGTATCTGATGCCGCCGATTTGATCGCAGCCTTATTCATACCCCCCCAACCGCCGCCAAGCTTGCTGGCGAGACTGCTGAGAGCAGCGTGAAACAGCTGTCCGATATCGGGCGCGGCCAGTTTATACAGCTTGCGTTCTCTCAGCTTAAGGCCGTGTATGGCAAAGTGCTGGAACGGACAAGACACGAATCGTTCCATCCGCGAGACGCTGACCTGCATACGAGCGCCGTAGAGCTCGCGTGCGAGCACTTCCGGCAAGTCCGCTTCATCGTTGCGGTATTGAAGCGATGAAGCCAGCAGCGCAAGCTTGCTCTGCCACTCCGGCCTTGCTGCATACCAGTTGTAAGCATCCAGCCAGTACGGTTCGAGTACGACTCCCTGTTGCTGCGACTGCCGCAAGGCAACGACCAGATAAGACAAGGTTCGGAGCGGATGAACCAGGAAGGACTTCTGCTCCTGAGGCGAGAGGGCAATGGATGGTTCTGCTGGTTGGTCGTGAATCAATATGCCTGGGAACATCCCCTGCACTTGCCGAATCAATTCTGAAGGCAATAAGCTTTTGCCTTCATCGTCAGCTGTCGTCCAACTAATCCACAGATGTTTACTTGGCGTCGTTAATGCGTTGTAGGCCATGTAACGCTCATCCAACAGCCGCCGCTTCGCGCTTGGTGCCATGGATAATCCAGCAGATGTCAATATGTCTCGTTCTGCTTCACTCAACAGCCCGTCTTCCTTGGTCCGCATCGGAACGACACCTTCATTGACACCTAACACATAGTTGACTGCGATACCACGCGAGCGTGTACGGTCCATACTGCCTACCAACACCTGATCGAGAGCAGGCGGAACCGCCGCCAACGTTAGACTGTCGAGACCAGTTTCTACCATGCCAGCAAACAATTCGGGACTTACCTTCTCATTGCCGGCTAACTCTACGAGCTGATCGAGCAGTCCCATGACGTTATCCCATAATTGACGATGGGATCTTGCCCGCTGCGTACGCCCGGCAGCCAAGTCATCGCCGCTCCACATCTCCAGCCGATCTGCTGCATCCGTTCGGTCCAACAAATGATACAACGACTCTGCCATGCCTGCGACCGTCTCCGATTGACTCAATTGTTCAGCAAAACGGCGCAGATGAGGAACCGCCGCTTCCCTGGCAGCCATGACGATATCGAACTCCCGTTGCGCGCTGGCACTAACGGTTTCGATCACGCTATCCTCGTCAAGCGATACGGGCATCTGTGGCTTCCAGCTTTTGCGATCCAGCCACTTCCAACCGTCAATACCGGCTGCCAAGGCATAATTTTCGAGCCGATCAAACCATTCGCGCGGGATGCTGCGATCCACTGGGAAGAGCATCTCCGTCTTCAGACAGCGGAACACGGCATCATAACGCCAACCATGCAGCACGGTTTCAAGCGCTGATCGTATAAACTCCACAAGTGGATGATGCAATGCCTTTTCCTTCTGGTCGACGAAATAAGGAATTTCGTAATCTGCGAATACAAGCGAGACGTAATCGGCATATTCTTCCGCATTACGCACCATTACCGCCATGTCACGCCAGCGCAGCCCTTCTACTCTCGCCTTGCGCAACATATCTCGCGCCACTGCTTCAACTTCAGCCCTACGGCTTGGAGCAGCATGTAGAGACAGATCTTCAATCGTTTCGGATTCGGATTCGGATTCTGACGCCTTATACACCGTTCTCCGTCCGCCGTAATAACGTTCCAGATGACCAAGCCTCGGACTTGCCTTGAACCTCTCCGAAACAACAGCTCCGCTGTTCAAGTTGATCGTCGGCAGCACCTCGACTCCGGCTTCATCGGCCAGCTTAAGTAACGTGAGATAAGTTTCGGCGGTCGGATGGAACAGGTTAAGCTCGTGAGGCGATTCTCCAAGCGCGTATTCTTGGTCAAGCGTCAATGCGACTGTAACAAGCTCAGAAGAGGAGATTAGCGCCGATAACGCCTGAAATTCCATTGGAGTGAAGCCATGAAAACCATCGACCCAAATCTGGGTGCCAGTCATCGTCGTTGCATGCCTGTACCCTTCATGGAGATAACTCAGATACGCCTCGGCATCCATATATCTGCCAGCCAGCTCGTTCTCCAAGCCATCATAGATCAACGCCAGATCATGGAGCTTGCGATCAAGCATCGATGAGTTAGTCTCATTGCCGGCTTGTCCCTCAACCGCTCCAGCGGACACTCCATATCGCTTCCACTCGGTGAGGAGCTCTGCTAAACGGTCAATAAATCCCGGCTGGTCTGCGCCGCTCCCGAATAAACGAAGGCGTCCTGCTTCCCGGTGCACGATCTTGTACAGGAGCATATGTTTCCCGGTATCACTGATCGGGACGAGTGCCGTGCCTCCTGTCTCCTGCATGACGCGAAATGCCAGACGTCTGAAGCTAAGCGCTTGTGCTCGCATCGTGCCCGTTATACCGCTGTCTTTGAGCATGGCATATTCACTCTGGAATGTGGCCTGTTCAGGTACAAGCATAACAAGCGGCGGTCCATCCGGTTTTTGACGGAGCTGCGCCCTGATTGCTTCGATACAATAACCCGTTTTCCCCGAACCGGATCTTCCGATCACAAATTGCAGCGGCATATTAATCCCTCCCCTCCCGCTCGAATCACTTGATACTTACAATTACTTACTGCGCACTTCAAAGATAGCGAACTTCAAGTAATGGCCTTCCTTCACACCAAGAATTTGCGGATGGTCTTTGCCCGCAGCGCGCCATTCGATAAGTCTGAGCTGCTTCCCTGCATCAACCGCCGCTTCAGCGATCGTCTCGAGGAACAAATCGGGCTGCATATGGTAGGAGCAGCTAGCCGTAACTAGATATCCACCTTCGTTCACAAGCTTAAGTCCTTGCAGGTTGATATCTTTGTAGCCGCGGCAAGCGCCAGGCACCGCACTTTTGGTTTTGGCGAAAGCTGGAGGATCGAGGATGACAACATCCCATGTGCGGCCTGCACCATCCAGTTTCTTAGACGTATCTGTACCGCCAGCCCCTCTAAGCTTACGATCATCGAGTCCTTTTGCTTGCGTACGCAAGTAATCAAAGGCATCCGCCACAACAAACTCCACACGATCCGTAAAGCCGTTTCGCTCCACATTACGTCTTGCCGTGTCCACAGCGTGCTGAGATACATCCAGGCATGTCACCTTTTTGGCTCCATATTTGCAGGCATGCAGAGTAAAGCTCCCCGTATGCGCGAAACATTCTAGCACCGTCGCTCCATCCCAATAAGGGAATGTTACAACTTTGCCATTGGCATTAAGCGGCACTAGTCGATCGTTTTGTCCATCAGGATCAGGATCAGGATCAGGATCAGGTCCAAGCGCAATACCGCTTCGTCCACCCCAACCGGTCATCAAGGGAGCGATCGATGCGCGATTCTCGCGTTGGTCGAAGAAGTAACCCGTCTTCTGACCCTCTACAATGTCGACCTCCATCTTGAGTCCGTTCTCTTCAATTTCCACAATTCCCGCCGGATTGCCGTACAATACGCCCGTACGCTCCTCCAGCCCCTCGAGTGTTCTAACGCTTACGTCGCTTCGCTCATAAATGCCCTTCGGTTCGAATACCTTGATGAGCGCCCTTACGATGTGTTCACGCCGAATATCCATGCCA
This sequence comes from Paenibacillus sp. strain BS8-2, assembly GCF_054483835.1. Classification (NCBI taxonomy): domain Bacteria; kingdom Bacillati; phylum Bacillota; class Bacilli; order Caryophanales; family Paenibacillaceae; genus Paenibacillus; species Paenibacillus sp. strain BS8-2. The sequence continues at coordinate 4,152,743 of NZ_CM137010.1, read as the reverse complement.
AGCGTCAAGATTTGAACGACAAGCACATCACCGAAACGATCAACGACCAAACCAGGCAAAAAATCCGCTTCGCCATAAACCAGTCTGCAATCCTCCCCGTTCACGAATCTTCTTCTGTGCGCCGCACAATCGCGGAATCGATTCTCGAAGAATGCCTCATCCATTTCGACCTCCGGACGATGGGCGACGATTCGCACCGTAATTTGCGATTGGGGATTCCAATAACCTGTGCCCAAATATTTGCCTTGCGCCGTCGAGACATCGACAAGATCACCGGGCTCTGCAGCTCCGTCTAATCGATCGATTTCACTTGCGAATACCCAAGGATGTCCCTGTTCCGTTCTTTTTTTACGTGCTTTCTGTAAAACAATTCTCGCTCTGCTCACGCTTCAACGTCCTCTCTCGCTTGAAACTCCTATGTAAATTGATGTAATCATTTATGGGACTTGCAGTCATGCCACAAACTCGATACGCATACCTATAGTTACGAACAGCTACAATTTGGTAGGAAAAGGAGCCAATCATGATCCAGTCCTTTGTATTGCCCGTGCTGATCGGATTCAGCGTCTTCTTATGCGGCATGAAGCTTATGGAGCTTGCCCTTCATCGAATGGCGGGCCCTTATCTGACAGCGCTGTTACAGCGATCAACGGCCACTCCGCTGCGCGGAATGGCCGTCGGCACAGCTACGACCGCAGTACTCCAAAGCAGTACCGCCGTAACCGTCATATCGATTGGATTCGTCAATGCCGGACTGCTTTCGTTCCCGCGTACGCTTGGCATCATCCTTGGTACGAATATTGGTACTTGTCTTACGACCGAGCTTATTGGTCTGAATATCGGACAAGCGGCTCTGCCGTTATTAATCGTCTCCATTCTCGCTTGGCTGCTGACCGCGCTCCTCGATGAGGTTCGTATAATCCCTAGATTCAAAGGCGCCGCTTGGCTTGAGCCTGTTCGATCCGTCTCTGTTGCGGTGTGCGGATTCGGTCTTGTCCTCACGGGGCTTACGATGATGCAATCCATTGGCCCTTATCTTCAAGACACCGGTATGTTTGATTGGTTTCTAGCCCATGCACAGTCTTCATACATATGGGGACTCGCTGCTGGAGCTGCACTAACCGCCGCCATTCATAGCGGTGCTGCCGTGATCGGCATGATCATGGGACTGGTCGCAATCGGCGCGATGCCTCCGGAAATCGGCGTCTCCATTGTCGTTGGCGCCAATGTCGGAACTTGTGTCACGGCGATCCTGGCATCCATCGGAGGAACGCGAGGCGGACAATTCGTAGCCCTGTCTCACGTTGCGCTAAATGTAGGCGGTGCACTTCTGTTCCTTCCGCTCATCGACGAACTGACTGCACTATCGGGAGCAATCGCCCATAACGCGTCATCGCAGATAGCGCATGCACAGACGATTTTTAATATCGCATGTTCACTCGCTGCTCTCCCAATCTGTTATGCCGCCTTCTGGAAAAAGCTCGACGTCGTTAATTGACATTCAGACCTAGCAGCTGCAAAGCTCCGGCAACGATTCGGTGATTATTGTCGTAGCCAGATTGCTTCTGCTTCCGCCAAGCCTCGAGCGGCTCGAACCAATCGACACCACGGATCTCCTCGACCTGGGCCTGATGCGTGCCGCCAATTGCTTTAACCAAATAATAATGCACTTCTTTGTTGACAGTCCCATGCTGCGCATGCTCATACTGATATTTAATCTGGTCGATCGGCATTACGATTTCTCCGAAAAGCCCTGTTTCCTCACGAATTTCCCTGAGCGCCGTCTCCTCGACCGTCTCTCCGGGCTCCATCTTGCCTTTCGGCAAAGATACTTTGCCATAGCGGTCCTGGATAAGCTGGACCTGCAGCTGACCGGATTCGTTGTGGCGGAACACGACGCCGCCCGCAGAAATTTCCAACATGATCCTTCCCCCTTGCAACCTTTACCCATGTAGTATATGCAGCAAAGGATTCCTTCAACTTACCCCTAATCATGAGCGGGCAAGAATGGGAATCCTATATGTTAGGCTCTTAATGCCTCAGGCCGTTCGTACTGAAAATCCTGATTTCCTTCTTCGGACTCCGATTGCCATCCGGATGGACGAGCTGCCGGTCTAGTATCTTCCAGCACGCGCACGAGTTGGCCGCGGCATTCGTTGACGCCGGCTTCCGTAATCTTAACACGGCATAATTGACCGATTAGGTCCTCGGATCCTTCGAATACGACTTGAATGTAATTGTCCGTGTAGCCCATTACGAAGCCTGTTCCAGGCGCACCTTTGTAGTCGCGTTCCGGAATGACATCAAGAACCGCGCCGATATGATTCTCGGCATATTTGAGCTGCATCTTTTCGGACAAATCGATAAGCTTGTGAACCCGTTCATTTTTCAACTCTTCATCAATTTGGTCTTCCATCCGCGCAGCAGGCGTTCCCGTCCTCTTGGAATATGGGAATACATGCATCTCGGCGAAACCAAGCTCCTCCATAAACCGGAAGCCGCTCTCGAACATTTCGTCCGTTTCGCCAGGGAAACCGACAATCACATCCGTTGTGATCGCTACACCAGGCATTGCCTCTTGTAGACGTTTGATCTTTGCTGCAAATTCTTCAGTTGTATATTTGCGGCGCATCCGTTTAAGAACAGAATTTTCACCGGCCTGCAGCGGGATATGCAGGTGACGGCACATTTTGCTGGAACGATTGAGCACGTCGATCATTGCATCGTCGATTTGGCTGGCTTCGATGGAGCTGATTCGAATACGCTCTAGCCCTTCCACTTTGTCCAGATCCCATAGCAGGCTGGTCAAATTATAATTTTCCATGTCGTCGCCATAACCGCCGGTATGAATGCCCGTAAGGACAATTTCCTTGTACCCGGATGCGACCAGCGCTTCCGCCTGCGAGATAACGCTTTGCGAATCCCGGCTGCGGGACAATCCGCGAGACCAAGGGATGATACAGAAGGTGCAGAAGTTGTTGCAGCCTTCTTGAATCTTAAGAAACGCACGCGTGCGTTCCGAGAAATCAGGAACATCCAGCTCTTCGAAAGTGCGCGTCTTCATGATATTACGAACCGCGTTGACCGGCTTGCGGTCAGCTTGGATCTCGCCTACGAAGCTCATGATTTTCTCGCGATCTTGTGTACCGATTACCAGATCGACTCCTTCGATGGCCATGATTTCGGCCGGCGAAGTCTGTGCGTAACATCCCGTCACGGCAATAATGGCATCCGGGTTGCGGCGTACGGCACGCCGGATAATCTGGCGGCTCTTCTTGTCGCCTGTATTCGTAACCGTACAAGTATTAATCAAATATACGTCCGCCGTCGATTCGAAATCGACCTGCTCGTATCCTTCGTTCTTAAACAGCTGCCAGATCGCTTCCGTGTCGTAGAAGTTTACTTTGCAGCCCAATGTATAAAAGGCGACCGTTGGCATGGTCATTCTCCTCCCATTTCTCCAGCTTCGTATAGTATACAGGTTAATCCGACGATACCTGCGGTTTCCGTACGCAAGATCCGTCTGCCGAGTCCCGCAACAACTGCGCCTGCTTGCTCCGCTTCCGTCGCTTCTCTGTCCGAGAACCCGCCTTCGGGCCCCACGATAATTAAGATCGAAGGCGACTTTCCTTCAGGCAGCTCAGGCAGCTTATGCTGTCTGAACGAGCTCAGCACAGAACGAATTCCAATGCCGTGAGCGGCATCCCCTTCTCGCTCATAACAGAAGATTACAAGATCATAGGTTGGCACAAGCTTGACGAGTGCCTTCCAATTCAACACCGTACCAATTGACGGCACGACGTGTCGATGACTTTGCTCCGCAGCTTCTTTGGCGATCTTGGCCCAACGTTCAAGACGTTTGCCTTCTTTTTTTGCGTCGTATTGCACGACGTTGCGCTCGGACTCAAAAGGCAGGAATGCGACCGCGCCGATCTCCGTCCCTTTCTGAATAACCAGCTCCATTTTGTCGGCTTTGGGCAAGCTTTGCGCAATCGAAACCTGCCAGCGGGGCTCGCTCGTTTGCGGCAGCGTCTCTACAATTTCCGCTCTCACTAGCTGTGGCTCCATCTCCGTGATAGCGGCAATTACAGTACGAGCTGCTCCGTCGCTGACAATCATTTTGTCTCCTGGCTTCATCCGCATGACACGAGCCATATGGCGGGCATCCTCGCCCGTTATCGTTACAGCGCCATCCCCGAACTGCTCTGGCGCCACAAAATATCGTTGCATCTACTCTTAACCACCCTAAATTGAAATTCCATCCTTCATAATAGCATGTTTTATGTGTAGAAATCCATTTGTATCTCCGCCCAGTTGATCGGCTGGAAGAACATTTCCCACATATCGATGAGTCCTAAGAAAAGCGGAAGCTGCAAATCAAGAATCGGTGTCAAGATGAGAGCCCGCAGTGGAGGAATAAAGACAATTAAAAGGAATATGATCATGGCCCACTGAATGTTTTGTTCGATCTTGTACCGAATTCTGAGCGGCAGAAACTCCGACACAATCCGATATCCGTCAAGCGGCGGCAAGGGGATCAAATTAAATACGAACAAGAGCAAATTAATCGTAATCAAATACCAGAAGAAATGGACCAGCGCCATATATACGCCTTCAGAAGCGCCGGCAAGCACCTGCGTTTCATTCAGCAGGTAGAAGGCCAGCATGCCGATCGCTGCCATCAACAGATTGCTGACCGGGCCTGCAGCCGATACGATAATACTCATCACTCGTCTGTGCTTGAATCGGCTTGTGAGGACTGGAACAGGCTTCGCCCAGCCGAATCCCGCGACGAGCAGCAGAATGCTGCCCATCAAATCAAGATGCACCATGGGATTAAGCGTCACACGGCCTTCCTTGTAGGCGGTATCGTCTCCAAACTTATAGGCGGTATAGGCATGCGCAAATTCATGCACCGTGAATACGATCATAAGCACCAGCACGATAAACGGCAGATCCTCCAGCGGATACCATAGGAAATTTTCCATTAGCCCTCCTGCGGTTTACGAGCTACGAATGCGATCCAATCTTCGTCGCGCCGCTTCTCCACGATGACGAATCCGGCAGCGACAAGCCCTTCTTCGACATCGGTTTCTTTGTTTTTGTAGATGCCGGAAGCGATATAAATCCCGTTTGGTTTAAGCGCCTGATAGACATCATCGATGAAGAGCAGAATGATCTCAGCCAAAATATTAGCGACAACTAGATCCACAGGAACCGTAACGCGAAGAGCCGAGGCGCTGTTTGTATCTGAGCCCCCGTCACGCAATACCCCTAGCAGATCGCTAAGCCGCACTTCGACTTGCTCCGATAGGTTGTTCAGTCGAACATTCTCCGTTGCACTGGATACGGCAACCGGATCCAGATCGAGCGCCAGAACGCGCTTAGCGCCAAGCTTGCATGCGCCAATCGCGAGAATGCCAGAACCCGTGCCGACATCGATCATCTCTTCGCCGCCGCGAACGACAGACTCCAGCGTTTGCAAGCAAAGCGCGGTGGTAGGGTGCGTGCCTGTGCCGAACGCCATGCCGGGATCCAACTCGATAATCCGTTCTCCGTCAGCAGGGGAATACTCTTCCCATGTTGGTTTAATCGTTAACGTATCCGAAACGCGAATCGGCTTGAAGTATTGTTTCCACGCCGTTGCCCAGTCATCATCGTCAACCTCCTGCGTTGCATACGTTACATGACCCGGATCGATGTCAAAGGTTCGAAGTTCCTCAACCCGAGGTCCAAGCTCCTCCATTAATGCCGTCAAATCCGTACCTTCCGAGAAATAACCTTTAATGACGGCTTGGCCTTCTGGAATATCGTTAAGCGGCAGCTCGTACCACTGTCCAAGCGATGTGTCACGCGGCTTGTTGAGCGTCCCGGATTCCTCGATGGAAGCCCCTCCTGCTCCAAGCTCATGCAAGAAATTGCTTATCATCTCCGTCGCCTCTTCGGTCGTAGAGATTGTCAGTTCATACCATTTCATTTGTATTGCCTCCCAATTATCGTCAAAACCTATCCTCTATTGTACAACAGACACCTGCCATAGCACAAAAAAAACAGCCCGGATTCCGTATTGGAATTCGAGCTGCTCCATTTTAGTTCATCGTATTGTCGGATTCGATACTCCCGCCGAGCTGACGTATGAGATGAAGCGCGCGACCCGCCACGGCTTCGTCTACCGTAGCCGTCAGCATGCCTCCTTCGTTATAGCCCCCGATCTCGGCTGCGCGCAGTGCTTGCAGCTTATGCACCGCCTCCTGCGCTTCAAGCACATTACCAAACATAGCCTGAATTTCAATGACACTCATTGCTATTCGCCTGTTTGGCGGCGATCCGCCTGAGCAGCGCGTTCTTGCGCCATATGGTCAGCTTCATCGGCAATCTCCTCCGAGAATTCCACGTCCTCTGCTCCAAAACCTTGATTAGATGCCGGCAAGTCCCCGAAATTGACTTTCCCAAGCGTATTCTCACCTTCGCGTGCGACAAACTTATTGTTCGAAGCCATCTCTTCGCCTCCTAATTGTTAGACAACTACGTTGCCAGATATAGAACAGCAATAGCGTGCGACCAAGCCTGTAATAATATGCATGTGCAGCACAAATAACAAGGTCCGCCAACAAAAAAAAGAGCTGCCCAGTCCTTTATCCATAAAGATAAACGACTAGACAACTCTCCAATTGCGGCTTATTCTCCGCGGAATGCCTTTTTCATACGTTCGAAGATGGATTCGTGATGCTCGCTTTGCTGTGACGAATTGTCACCTTCTAATCCGCCGAATTGGCGCAGAAGCTCCCTCTGCTCATCCGTCAGCTTAGTCGGTGTTACGATGGTCACTTTGACATGCTGATCACCTGTTCCATAACCGCGAAGCTTAGGTACTCCTTTGCCTTTGAGACGGAAGTACGTGCCCGTCTGTGTCCCTGCAGGCACTTTGAGCTTCACCTTCTCCGTCAGCGTCGGGATTTCGATCTCATCTCCAAGCGCCGCCTGGACAAACGTAAGTGGTACCTCGCAATAAATATCATCGTTCTCGCGCTCGAAGAAGTCATGAGCCTTCACCCGAATGACGATATACAAATCGCCGGATGGACCGCCGCGTGTACCGCCTTCGCCTTCTCCGGTCATCCGGATTTGGGCGCCATCATCTACGCCTGCCGGAATATTAACCTTAATTCGTCTTTGCTTCTTCACTTTGCCAGCGCCGTGGCAAGTTCCGCATTTGTCGCGTATCACTTTCCCCGTGCCGCTGCAGTTCGTACAAGCGCGACGGTTGACCATGCGACCGAACGGCGTATTCTGTACAACCTCCTGTTGGCCGGAGCCATGACAGGTGGAACATGTTTCAGGTTTCGTACCCGCTTTCGCGCCGGATCCATGGCATGTATCACAAGATTCCGTACGAGGAATCGTAATTTCGACTTCCTTGCCGAAGACGGCTTCCTTAAATTCGACCGTCATCGTATACTGCAGATCATTGCCGCGCTGTGGCGCGTTAGGATCACGTCTGCCGCCGTTGCCGCCAAAGAACATATCAAAGATATCGCCGAAGCCGCCGAAGTCGGCGCCGCCTCCGCCCATACCTTGGTTCGGATCCACATGACCATATTGATCATAAGTCGAGCGTTTGCCGTCATCGCCAAGGATGTCGTAAGCTTCCTTCACTTCCTTGAACTTGCTCTCTGCATCCGCTGCTTTGTTAACGTCGGGATGATATTGCCTTGCCAGCTTCCGATATGATTTCTTGATATCTTCCGCGGAGGCATCCTTGCCGACGCCAAGCACCTCATAATAATCCCGTTTGTTTGCCATCCGATTCTCACCTCCGCATTGAAATAACGCTACCCTCTATCTTAACACGAATAGAAACGGTGCCGTCAATGTTTCTTCTGACGGTACCGTTTCCCACCCGCGTTGCAAGCACAAGGACGAACCGGTGAATAAGCGCCGACTTCGCCGCTCGCGCAAGGAGGCCAAAGACGGGCGAGCCCATCCTTGGCCCCTATTGGCGCTGCTCTTACTTCTTGTCTTCGTTAACGACTTCATAATCGGCATCAACGACATTGTCTTTGCCTCTTGCGCCGCCAGCTTCACCTTCCGGTTCGCCTTGCGCGCCTTCAGCGCCTTGTGCCGCTTGCTCGTAGAGCTTCACGGACAACGCTTGAACAACTTCAGTCAACTCATCCGTCGCTGCTTTAATTTGATCCAGATCTTCTGTTGCCAGCGCAGCTGTTACTTTTTCTTTGGCTGCATTCGCTTTTTCGATTTCGGATGGATCGACTTTGTCTCCCAGGTCCTTGATCGTTTTTTCAGTGGAGTAGATCAGTTGATCCGCCGCATTTTTTGCCTCTACAAGATCACGACGTTTGCGATCTTCTTCAGCATGCAGCTCTGCATCCTTCATCATTTGGTCGATGTCGGCTTCGCTCAAGCCGCCCGAAGACGTAATTGTGATCTTTTGGCTCTTGCCAGTACCTTTGTCGAGTGCGGACACGTTAACGATACCGTTAGCATCGATGTCGAAGGTAACTTCGATTTGCGGTACGCCGCGCGGTGCCGGCGGGATGTCGCTAAGCGTGAAGCGGCCAAGCGTCTTATTGCCGTTCGCCATTGCGCGTTCACCTTGCAATACGTGGATCTCAACGCCCGGCTGATTGTCGGCATACGTAGAGAACACTTGCGATTTGCTTGTCGGGATCGTCGTGTTGCGGTCGATCATCTTCGTGAACACGCCACCTGCCGTTTCGATACCAAGGGACAATGGTGTTACATCAAGCAATACAACATCTTTAACATCGCCAGTCAATACGCCGGCTTGCACTGCTGCGCCAAGCGCAACTACTTCATCCGGGTTAACGCCTTTATGCGGCTCCTTGCCGATCAGCTTTTTGACTGCGTCTTGTACGGCTGGAATTCGAGTCGAACCGCCAACAAGTACAACCTTGTCGATCTGGCTAGCCGACAGACCGGAGTCGCTAAGCGCTTGGCGCGTTGGTCCAAGTGTACGCTCAACGAGTGTAGCTGCCAGCTCTTCGAACTTGGCACGAGTCAGGTTCATCTCAAGATGCTGAGGCACGCCGTCAACCATCGTGATGAACGGAAGCGAGATCGTTGATGTTAATACGCCGGAAAGCTCTTTTTTCGCTTTCTCAGCAGCATCCTTCAGACGTTGCACAGCCGCTTTGTCCTTGGACAGGTCAATGCCTTGCTCTTTCTTGAATTCAGCTACGAGGTGATCGATGATGACTTGGTCGAAGTCGTCGCCGCCGAGCTTGTTGTCGCCGCTAGTCGCTTTAACTTCGAAGAAACCATCGCCGAGCTCAAGGATGGAAACGTCGAACGTACCGCCGCCAAGGTCATATACAAGAATCGTCTGATCTTCAGACTTCTCAAGGCCATAAGCGAGTGCAGCAGCCGTCGGCTCGTTGACAATACGAAGAACTTCAAGACCTGCAATTTTACCTGCATCCTTAGTCGCTTGACGCTGGCTGTCGTTGAAGTAAGCAGGAACAGTAATAACTGCTTGCGTTACAGTTTGACCCAAATATGCTTCCGCATCGGATTTCAGCTTTTGCAGGATAATCGCCGAAATTTCTTGCGGCGTAAATTCTTTATCGTCGATTTTTTCTTTATGGTTCGTACCCATATGACGTTTGATGGAAATAATCGTACGATCTGGATTCGTGATCGCTTGGCGCTTTGCTGTCTCGCCGACTACACGCTCGCCATCCTTCTTAAAGCCGACTACGGAAGGCGTTGTGCGGTTGCCTTCTGGATTCGGAATAACAACGGCTTCGCCGCCTTCCATAACTGCTACGCAAGAGTTCGTTGTACCAAGGTCAATACCGATTACTTTGCTCATAGGTGAGGCCTCCTCAATTTATAAATAACTTAGTTTAATGTTTGTTGCTTCTATCATTCAGCGTTGCCGGAGCAATCCCTTAGCCGCTTACTTTAACCATTGCGGGACGAAGGACCTTCTCCTTCAACATATACCCCTTTTGCACCTCTTCGACAACATAACCTTCTTCGTATTGATCCGATTCCACTTGCATAATCGCTTGATGGAATTCAGGATTAAACGGTTGTCCTACAGCCTCGATCGGCTTCAGGCCCTCCGCTTCGAGGGTTTGGGACAGTTGACGGAAGATCATGTCAACACCCTTAGCTAATGAATCAAAATCGCTGTTGACAGACGCTGCCGCAAGGGCCCGCTCGAAGTTGTCGACAATCGGAACCAATTGGTCAATTAGTTTCATGGAGGCGTATTGCGCAAGGTCTTCCTTTTCCTTAGCAGTGCGCCTACGGAAGTTGTCGAAATCAGCTTGAGCACGTAAGTATCGTTGTTGATTCTCCTCCGCTTGCTTGGCAAGATCGGCAAGTCGCGTGTCCTCGAACACTTCCGGCTCTGCCCCTTCCAACTCGGCTGCTTCTGCCTCCGATGGCTGAGCTGTTCCTTCTAGTGTTTCATCTAATGTATCGTTTGTTTCGATATGTTGGTCTTTAGTACTCACCCTATCACCTCCTTCATTTAGTACGGATATGAATCGCGAGCTGCGAATTTATCCTAGCTTACTTATACCATCTGCCTAGCAGCGTCCCCATATCCTTCGACATGAGATCCAGCAGACGAATCACCTTGCCGTATTCCATTCGAGTCGGCCCCAGAATCCCAATCGTGCCTAGAGCTTCTCCGTTAATGGAGTAGGTAGCTGTTATCAGACTGCAATCGCTAATGGCCTTATGGTCATTCTCTGTACCAATTCGAACCTGTATGCCGGATGGAAGCGATGTAAACATCTTCATGATGGTTGGCGTCTCATCGAGCAAATCCAATATCGTTTTTACTTTATCTACATCTTTGAATTCCGGTTGAGTCAGCATGTTTGTTGTTCCGCTCATGAACAATCGCTGATCCTCATCACTATGAAGCGCGTCCTCAAGCACAGTAAGCAGCCCTTCGTAATGATTGACATGTCGTTCGAGCTCTTGGCCTACTTCCGAATACAGCTTCGCCTTCAGACGAACGAGCGGCACACCAACGAGCTTCGTGTTCAAAATATTAACGATCTTCTGCATGTCATCCATATCAAGATCTGGAGGTATCGAAATCGTACGATTCTCCACATGTCCAGTGTTGGTGACAATAATGGCAACGGCGGACCCCTCATTAAGCGGGACAAGCCCGAAGTGCTTAAGCGATGTATGGAACAATTCGGGACCGAGCAAGATCGATGTATAATTCGTTAAATTCGACAAGATCATTGCGGTCTGCTGAATGACTTGCTCCATCTGATTCAGTTTATCCGTCACAAATGATTTCATTAAACCAAGTTCGCTGTCCTTCACTTCGCCCAATTGGACCAAATGATCGACGTAATAACGATATCCCTTAGTCGAAGGCACGCGCCCTGCCGACGTATGGGGCTGCTCTAGAAATCCGAGCTCCTCCAGGTCTGCCATCTCGTTTCGAATCGTGGCCGGGCTGAATCCAACATCACCGCGTTTAGAAATACTGCGCGAGCCAACCGGTTCTGCCGAACGGATATAATCATCTATGATGGCGTTCAAAATCATTCGTTGTCGTTCCGTCAACATATCCAAACCCTCCTCCGAATTCGATTACGCTAAGCTTCCTGCACTTCGCTTCGTTAGCACTCAACGCTAATGAGTGCTAATCACTAATACAAAAATACCAAACCAGCTCAACGATTGTCAAGTCAGTTCGGCATTTTCAGACCAATATTTTCAAAGGCTAGCGACGTATTCACTTTCATTAGCCGAACGTGTATAGCGTGTATAGAAGATCACCGTCTACGATTAGTCCAACGTCCGCAATACCGCGATTTCGTCGCAAGCATGTTGCTTAGGACAATTCACGCAATCCGTCCAAACCTTCTCAGGAAAAATTTCCTTCTCAACAATCGTAAATCCGTTGCGTTCAAAAAATTTATCCGCATAAGTCAGTGCCATCACTTTCGTGATGCCTTGCGCTCTCGCCTGCTCTAACAGCTTATCGACAAGCTTGCTGCCAATGCCCAAGCTTTTGTATCCGTCAGTAATGCCTAACGAACGAATTTCAACTAGATTATCCCCGAGCTTCGTTAATGCGCCGCATCCTACGACCTCGCCCGAAATTTCGGCAACTACGAATGTATGAATCATACGAGACAAGGCCTCGCGTGTACGCGGCAGCATAATGCCTAGTTCAGCATAGCCTTGAATGAGTTGGAACAACGTCTCCACGTCCTCTGTGGTAGCCGTCCTGCATAGTACCTCTACTGCTTGCATATCTGCCTGCACCTCCGCGAAACCTCTTAAATGAGTTCGAATTGAATATGAATAAATATACATCAAAACGAATTAATTCTCAAGAGGTTTTTGTGCAAGAATTTGACTCTTTATGCAGTAATAAAGGCACCAAACACTTCGTTCCCAAGAAGCACGCCTCTGTCCGTAAGCTTGTATATAATATCGCCGTCACGCTCCAGACGCTCCATCAACCCGTTATCGAGCTGTTTTTGCAGCGTTTCGCCGAATGTATCCTCGATTTTGCGGCCAGGAAACTGCTCCTTGAAACGTGATACCGGTACGCCATCTAATAGTCTTAATCCAACCATCATAAAGTCTTCCATCGCTTCGCGCTCGGAAACCGGGAACGTCTCCAATCTCGGAAGCTTGTTTGCTGCGGCGTCGATATAAGGCTGTATCCCTTTCAAATTCATATGCCGCGTTCGGTTCGCATAACCATGCGCGCCCGCTCCCAGCCCATAGTAGGCTTCATTGCGCCAATACGTTGAATTATGTCTGCTTTCAAACCCTGGTTTGGCGAAATTGCTGATTTCGTAATGACGATACCCGCCTTCCTTCAACCGTTTCATAAGCAGGAGGAACATCTCGTATTCCTCTTCTTCCGGAGGCAGCGGAAGCTCATTACGCTCGTACAGCTTGTGGAACAGCGTATTCTCCTCTACCTTGAGGCTGTATAACGAATAATGCGGTAATCCGAGCGCCATTGCCTTGTCTACGCTATCAGACAGATGCGCCAGCGTTTGACCAGGCAATCCAAACATCAAATCGATGGACAGATTATGAAAACCAATCTTCCTGGCATTCTCCAAGCTGCGGTATACATCATCAACATTGTGAATGCGGCCGATCCGCTCAAGCAATCCGTTATCGAACGACTGTACGCCGAAGCTGATGCGATTAACCCCGCCTTGTTTCATTGCGGCAAGCTTATCCTCATCAACGGTGCCTGGATTCGCCTCCATCGTAAATTCAACGTTATCCGCCAGTGGAAAATGTGCGCGGACCGATTGCAGGAATCGTTCCATCTGAGGAGGCGTCAGTACCGTAGGTGTGCCTCCGCCAACGAATACCGTATCGATTCGCTCCGGACGCAGCGTCTCCACGGTCTGCTTCATCTCTAATTCGAGCGCATCCAAATATTGATCGACAGGCTGTCCTCTCAGCACGTAAGAAGTGAAATCGCAATAATGGCATTTGTTCGTGCAGAAAGGGATGTGTATATAAAGCGCGTTCGGCGCTTGTATCTTCGTTAGTTGTGTCGTCATTCCTGTGTTCCCTCCTATAACCGGAAGAGAGGAGAGCAGGCGCTCTCCTCCCTAGTCGCATATGTTCATCAGGCAGCTAATAAGCAGCTTGATTAAAGTTAGTTGTCGTCGATCTTGAGCACCGCCATAAACGCCTCTTGCGGAACCTCAACACTGCCGACTTGCTTCATACGTTTCTTGCCTTCCTTCTGCTTCTCAAGCAGTTTCCGCTTACGGCTAATATCGCCGCCGTAACACTTGGCAAGTACGTTCTTGCGCATCGCTTTGACCGTCTCACGTGCGATAACCTTGGTACCGATCGAAGCCTGAACTGGCACCTCGAACATTTGGCGCGGGATCAGCTCTTTAAGCTTCTCGCAGATCACACGGCCGCGCTGGTACGCACGATCACGGTGGACGATGACCGACAAGGCGTCAACTTGCTCATTGTTCAACATGATGTCCATCTTGACGAGATTGGATTTCCGGTAGCCGGACAATTCGTAGTCAAACGATGCGTATCCCTTAGTACTCGATTTCAATTGGTCGAAGAAATCATATACGATCTCGGACAGTGGCATATGATACGTGATCGTAACACGGTTCGTATCCAGATACTCCATGTTCACAAACTCGCCGCGTTTGCCTTGGCATAGCTCCATAATGGCGCCAACGTAATCGTTAGGGACAATAATCCCCGCTTTTACGTATGGTTCTTCGACGAAATCAAGCTTGCCGGACTCCGGATAGTTGGACGGGTTATCGATGTTCAGCTCATCACCGTTCGTCAGAGTTACCTTATAAATAACACTTGGCGCTGTTGTAATTAACGGAATATTGAACTCCCGTTCAATGCGCTCTTGAATAATCTCCATATGCAGCAATCCAAGGAATCCGCAGCGGAAACCGAAACCAAGCGCGGTCGACGATTCAGGCTCGTATCTGAGCGAAGCATCGTTAAGCTCCAGCTTCTCGAGCGCGTCACGCAGATCGTTGTAATCCTGTGTCTCGATTGGATATAGACCGCAGTATACCATTGGGTTGATCCGGCGGTAACCTGGCAGCGGCTCAGGCGCAGGACGTTTCGCTTCGGTTACGGTATCACCTACGCGCGTGTCCTTCACATTCTTGATGCCGGCTACGACAAAACCAACATCGCCAACCGCAAGCTCGTCCACAATGGACATACGGGGTTTGAACGCCCCGACTTCAATAACCTCGAATTCGGCCCCTGTTGCCATGAACCGAATTTTTTTGCCCGCTTTGATGCTGCCGTCAATGACGCGAACGTACACGATAACACCTTTGTAAGCGTCATAATGCGAATCGAAAATGAGAGCTTTAAGCGGTTGATCCGGATCGCCTGTCGGTGCCGGAACCTTCTGCACAACTTGCTCCAATATCTCTTTAATCCCGATGCCGGCTTTGGCAGAAGCATGAACGGCTTCACTGGCATCAAGCCCGATAACATCTTCAATCTCTTGCTTAACGCGCTCAGGCTCAGCGCTTGGAAGGTCAATCTTATTGATGACTGGGAGTACTTCCAGGTTATTATCGAGCGCCAGATATACGTTTGCAAGTGTCTGCGCCTCAATGCCCTGAGCAGCATCGACAACAAGCAAAGCGCCTTCACAAGCCGCCATACTTCTGGAAACCTCGTATGTAAAGTCGACATGTCCAGGCGTATCAATCAGGTTGAGCAAATATTCTTCGCCGTCATCTGCGCGATACGACAGACGAACGGCTTGTAATTTAATTGTAATGCCGCGCTCGCGCTCCAGATCCATCTGATCCAGTACTTGCGCCTGCATCTCGCGGGACGTCAGTGCGCCCGTATATTCCAGAATCCGGTCTGCAAGCGTCGACTTGCCATGGTCAATATGAGCGATAATGGAAAAGTTCCTAATTTTCTTTTGCCTTTCACGAACATCAGTCACGCTGTTAGCCCCCACAATCCAATAATCCAATCATTCTTACTATTATATCAGCAACCGGGGAGCACAGCAACGAATGTTAGTTCATCAAGCCGTCAAATAACGACACGACTAATCGAATGCCTTTGCTGGAAGCCGTCTGAAGCAAGCCGGAGGTAGAGTCGGCTATTTTGTTGACCGCAGCTTGTTCATCTTCTACCGGCATGCCCGGCAACCGCTCATGCTCGCTGACATAATCGTCCCCGTAAGCGATTCTCCGAATATCGTCCAGCTCTTTCTCAAGCTCAGCGATCCGTCTATCGGTCTCACTTGCATACACACGATCATCCGTTTCGTAAGTGTATGGTCTAGACCCATCCATAGGTCCGTAAATTTTTTCAATGCCGGATGTCGACATCTCCATCGCGAACAAAACTACGAATGTAAGAGCGCCTCCAAGCAGCAGCAGCTTCCATGTTTTCCGATTCATTCTTTCGCCTCCTTGCCCGATACGGTTTCGTCTTCCCAATATATGGACGCGATGACCTCAGCCAGCGCATCAGCAGTCCGGTAAGATTCCTCCAGCGTGTTCTCCACGCCGCCAACTTCGATCAGTACGCTCTCTGATGCGAGCGACTGGTTGTATTCGGCATTGCCTGTAGCAGCAGTTTTCCCCCATATCCCCCGCGAAATACCCGGATACTTCTTCTCAAGCTCATCGTGAATTTTGGTAGCAAAGGCCTCATTTTCTTTCCAGTTGGGATTACGGTGTCCAATGATGAAATAAACCTGCGCATAGCTTTTATCACCGATCTCGACTGTCGTATATTTACGTTTCTGCGAGTCGCGGTGCAAATCGAAGAAATACGTCAAATCATCCATGCCAGCCAGCGCTTCCTTTACCGTTTTCATCGAATATTTGTAACTCAGCTCCCACCTGTATCCGTTAATTGCAGTGGGATAATCCGTATCAGAGACTACCGTTCCAACGTTCCGCTTCTCTAAGCCTTCAGCCAGACGTTTGCCAACCAATGTAATGTTTGTTGTGCTGGAGCTTGCGTCCTTTGTTCCAGGCTCAAGCTCGGGGTACCATGATTCACGATTATGGGAGTGATAGATAAATGCGACTTTCCTGCCGCCGGTTGAGGAATTTCCATCCGGTGTTTCATTACTTCCCTCTTCTTCCTGTACACCCGTACCATCCTCGCCCGCTGATTCCTGACCACCGTCTACTACAGGATTCTCATCATCAGGTTGCCCGCTCGGTTCAGGCTGCGGACCATAGATTGGCGAATGATCCTGCGGGCCTACATTTGTATCCGTTCCGATCCCTTTGCGTATTAAGAACGCGTCACTTTGCGCCATACCCGGCAGCTCGCCTGCGAGCAGGCTGGTCGGGCTTCCCGGATGAATGCCTGTGAGCGTCCGCAACAGGAATACGCTAATCTCCTCGCCCGTCAATTGATCCGACGATAATCCACTCTGGAAAGCAGGCATCTCCATCTCCAGCATATCGCCGAACAATCCGACCGGGACAGAGGCCGCCAATCCTTTCATCGGGGCCATCGATTCCGAAGAAGATTGTTGGAAAAGCATCACCGCTGTGCCTAATATCATAAAAAACAACATCGAGCTGACCGCCATGATCGAGAAGGCTCTCCCGGTCACCAGCATTTCCCGAAGCCGCTCCATCTCTCCCCATCCGTCAGTCCGGCGCAGTTCCATTGTCGTTTGTCGCAACCAATTCATACAAGTTCCCTCCTTGTTCCGCACGCACAACCGTTTCTACCGATACCCTTGTACCACTACTCTATGAACATCGCGGAGAAGATAGAACCGAAAATAGTAGATTTCGTCAGTTGATAGAATCGTAGAAGAAATGGGTAAGATGCTAGCTTATATTTTTAAGTTTTAACATACAAAAACGCCTCTCCTTTCACGGCTAGTGAAAGAAGGGGCGTGATCCTGTTCATCATTTTTAGTGCGTATAGGCAGCCACATTATCCGTATCTACTGCTTCGTGCAATGCGGCATTGAGACCGCTGGCAATAATGTTGGCGATATCCTCGATGAATTCGTCGACTTCCTTGGGCGTGACCAGCAGGTCATGACCAATTGGTCCAAGTACCTCTTTGACAAGCTGTAGTCGTTCGTTCTCCGGCATTTCATTCATAAGACCAAATATTTGATTGGTATCGCCTTTATGTTCCTCCAGATGGTTCTTCATTAATTCAAAAGCATTATTGACGATTGTTGAGGCATACACAACCGTAGGGACGCCAATTGCAATAACCGGAATGCCCAAAATATCTTTGGTCAATCCTTTGCGCTTATTGCCAATGCCTGAACCCGGATGGATACCCGTATCCGCGATCTGAATCGTCGTATTGACGCGCTCCAACGCCTTCGAAGCAAGGGCGTCAATTGCAATGATCAGATCTGGTTTGGATTGATCCGCGATGCCATGAACGATCTCGCTAGATTCGATGCCCGTAATACCAAGGACACCTGGCGCCACTGCGCTGACAGGTCGATACCCCGGAGCAACCTGATCCGGCATTAATTCAAAGAAATGACGGGTCACCATTACATTTTCCACGACGAGCGGTCCAAGCGCATCCGGCGTCACATTCCAATTGCCTAATCCAACAATAAGCACCTTGGCCATCTTGTTAATTTGAAGCCGCTCAAGGAACGATTCAAAATGTTTGGCGAATTGCGTAGCCACACGATCCTGTAGTGTTGTATCCCCATTACGCAATCCCGGAACCTCAATGGTTACATATTGTCCAATCACTTTGCCGATCGCTTGCGAACCTTCCTCGTTCTGAACGTGGAGAACGGTAATGGTAATTCCGTCATCCTCCGTCACTTCGGAGTGTATGCCTGGAATCGGTCCTCCATCAGGCTTAGCTAATTCCCTAGCCTCCAGTGCAAGATCTGTGCGAACGTTAAATTGCTGCAGGTCCAGTTCATTCTGCGGATGCTCATTCATCTATATGCCGCTCCCTTCATGCTATTTGCTTTCGTCACCATGTCTAAAAGTTCGGTAACTAATCCACTCCCGTTATTGTTCAGCAAAACCACGAATTTCATACGAATCTTCAATTGCCGCAAAGGAGATGGCGAGTACGCAGTGCTCTTGCAATTTGGGCAGTCGCATGATAATATATTTTAAGTTGTGTTAAGAAGTATCTGGTCCAGAATGACTTAGGAGGTGAATTCCATGCCAAACATCAAATCCGCGATTAAACGCGTTAAGACTAACGAGAAGCGTCGTGCTCTCAACGCTTCCCAAAAATCCGCACTTCGTTCGGCCGTTAAATCTGCTGACCAAGCTATCGGTGGAACAGACGTAGCTGCTGCTAAAGCTGCTCTTCTCGTTGCAACGAAGAAATTGGACAAAGCAGTAACGAAAGGCCTGATTCATAAAAATGCGGCTGCCCGCAAAAAATCTCGTCTTGCGAAAAGACTGAACACGCTGTCTGCTCAAGCATAAGCTTAAGCAAACGCTCTACAGGCTTCGTCAAACCCTCCTGGGTATGACGAAGCCTGTTTGTTTATGCAATAGGGTGAAACATACAGAGAAACTATATTCAGAGCTGTACACTTTGTTATAACTCGATATAAAGAGCCCGCAAAGAAACCTTAGGCTCCTTTGCCGACTCCAAGCGATAACAGATATAATTCCAAACCTAAGGACTTATCAATCAGACCGCGTTTCATGCCGTAATCCAGCTCTGCAATAGCTGACAGCAGCTGGCCTAACCGAACGGTCGTAAACTTCTTGCTTTTCTCCGCTGCCAGCTTTACAGCGTAAGGATGCAGCCCCAGATGGCCCGCCATCTGCTGCGGCGAATAATGATGATGCTCCAATTCCTTGATCTGCAGCATAATCCTTAATTGTCTAGCGATTAGCGCCGCAATCTTGATCGGCTCCTCACGCCTAACGAGCAGGCTGTGATACATGCCAAGAGCACGATCAATGCGCAGCTCTGCGATGGCATCTACCAGCGCGAACACATCCTCCTCAACCGTAGCCGAAGTCAACATCGCGGCTTGTTCGGCGTCGATGACGCCGCCTTCACCCGCGTGCAAGCAGAGCTTGTCTATCTCCTGGGCCAGCGGTCCCGTCCCTGTCCCAACTCGGCTAATAAGCAAGTCAGCCGCATCGGTTGTCATTGTCCGCTTCTGTTCGGCTGCCCGTTTCACCATCCATTGCTTTAGCTCAGCCGGCTCCATCTCAGGGAAAGGGACCAGCGACCCCCGTTCCTTAAGCGTCTTCACGATCTTACGCCTCTCATCCAGCTTGTCCGCGTGGACAACAAAGACAATTACCGTTGATGGGAATGGGTTGTCCAAATACCGGATAAGCGCTTCTGGTCGATGCTCGATCTTTGCGTTTTCCTTGCCGCCTGCGGCCATTACCGTCACATCCCGGACGAGCACAAGCTTCTGCTCCAGGAAGAACGGAGGCGTCTCTGCCTCGAGTACCGCCTCGTCAAGCGGCGATTCTGCCGTGTCGAATTTCACGATCCCCATTTCGCGTTGATCCTGCGAGAACATTTGATTTGTCAATGCTTCGATAAACTGAGTCATCCGGTAACGATCTTTGCCAAACAACACATAAATAGAGCGATATTTGCCCCCTTTGATTTCCTTGAACGCTTCCCTGATATCCATCCAGTCAACCTCCTGCAAACCTTGCTATTCTCCTACATTACCAGCACATGACGCGGGAAGCAACAGAGGGATGTCACCCCTGTAACGCGGGCGGCATCCCTCTGTCTTTATATTAACATTCACTGGCGGCTCCATGGTACCGCCGATTGTGAATGGTCTGACGACGTCCAGCACCACGTCGTAGACGAATCTCATGTTGTATCATACTCAGATACGGGGCAAACGTGCAGCTTTCGAGCTAATTTTTATTCCTGTGCTTTGCTCTCTTTGAGTGTCGTCATATCTATGACGTATTTCTCCGTGGCTCCATGCTCCAGACTTACCTCGTAGGTCAGCTCCTGGCTGTCTAGTGACCAGTTCAATTCACCATGCTGACCGTTCTTCCGTTCCGAGGTAAACAGCGGCGTTCCATCAGACATGGATACAATGACTTGATAGTCGCCGGAGCTTGCCACGAACTTACCGTCCGGCGATGGGAACAATGGTTGATCCGTAATGCCCCCGAATGGCATGCTCTTGAAATCCGAACCCCCATCCGCTTCGTTTTCGCTTTCGAGGGTTCCTGACTCTTCCCCTGTCACTCGAAGGCTAAGAGCATCCGGATCTGATTCCTTAATCTCCCCGTCGAATTGATCGCCTACATCAAACGGTTCTTTAGCGATACCATGGATTTCGACTGGTGTTTCGGATGCCTGATCCCCTCCTGCGGAATTGGTGAATTGACTTGCGCTCCCCATTTCCGTATTAGCTGTCATTTTCCTCGTATCTGCCGCAACATCAAGGAGATGATTGCTTGCACTGTCATTATTTCCGCTATCCATTTGCGGAGGATAAGTAATAAGGAAGAAACCAACCACTATACCCGCAGCCACGACGCCGCTGATCGACTTCCATGAAGGGAATCGCCTTGTTCGTTGTGCGCGTCTCACAATCGTCTGTTCCTCGGAGGATGGCGACGTTGATGGCGTTACTGGAGCAGCGCTTGCGGCTAGTTTCGTCTCATTGTCGATCCGGATCAGCTCAGGCATAATAGCGTCAACTAAACTATAGCTAGGCGTTACCTTGGGCAGACTCGTTAATTCTGCGGATAAACGCGTTAATCTCTCGAACATGGCGGCACAGTCCGGACAATGTCTAGTATGATTCAATAAGACTTCCATCTCGCTCTCGCGCAGATCGTCATCTAGCTGTCGATGCATAAGTTCTGTCACCTCTTGACAATTCACCCCCGGACACCACCTTTCTGATAATCATGAAGTAGGTTTTGCAGTTGCTGTCTGGCTCTAAATAAATAGGATTTGACCGTATTAAGCGGCAGATCCAGCGATTCGGCAATTTCGTTGTACGAAAAGTCTTGCAGGTATCTCAGCACGACGACTGACCGATGATTCTCCGGCAGCTGTTCAATCGCGCTTTGAATGTCCTTCAAGGCGTATGCGGACAACACTTCCTCTTCAACGTTCTGCTTTTCTCTGAAAACAAGTTCATGCTCGTCTATGGAAATTGTAGGTTTGTTGCGTCTGAACTTGTCGATGCAGATGTTGGTGACAATTCGCTGGATCCACGTCTTGAACTGTGCCTTCTCCTCGTAGGAGCCGATCTTGGTATAGATCCGGATCAGCGCTTCCTGAGAAGCGTCCATCGCATCTTGTTCATTGTTTAATATATAATAGGCTGTCCGATATACATGGTTTTCAATCTCTCGCAATAGAGTAATTAATGCATCGCGATCTCCCGATTGAGCGGCTTTGATCAGGCCCGGCTCCACCACGAAGGATCCTCCTCTCTTGCAACCTTACAGACGGATCGGTTGCGATAAAAGTTGCATGCAACTTTATTGAAATTTTTATTTTTTTTGATATTCGTAAACTAACGTAATAGAAACTCCACATTCAAGAATATCATGTTCGTACTGATCCGTATAGAGTTCACCTCGACCAATAATAGATCGACTCGGGCGCCACTCGAAAAGCCGTTTCTCCATCCTGGTCCGTTCTCCAAATAACAGTGCCGGTTTCCCCAATACGATTGATGACATCGGGGTGAGGATGCCCATACGTATTATATTTCCCTGCGGATATGACCGCTGCTGTCGCTTGCCAATAACGAAGCCACTCATTCCCGGTCGAAAATCGGCTGCCATGATGCGCAACTTTCATCACATCGACCGTCTTAGTCAAGTTTTTATCCAAAGTAGACAGGATGTTTCCTTCCGTTTCGGCGCCAATATCACCCGTAAACAGAAATCGTTGATGATACAGATCCAAAGTAAATACGAGACTGCTTTCATTTTGTTCCTTCATATTTGGAATATCTGTCTCTTCCATAGTTTGCGGCCATATCACACGGAGGGTCGAGTTGTTGTCTATCTGTATTTGATCTCCTGCCCGAGGTGCGTACAAGGGGATTCGTTTGCTTACAAGCAGAGACATTAGGGCCTCCACATCATTGGACTCTTTCCATGTGCCATTCCACCAGACGGAGCGCACCGGAATCGAATCGATAACCGCCATCAATCCGCGGATATGATCGCTATCCAGATGAGTCATCACCAGGATGTCGATTTCTTTGACTCCACGCTTCATCAGGAGCGGCACTACAACCTTTCTCCCAACCTCGAACGGATCCTTGCGCTCCCTCCACTCTTCTCCCGGCTTCCGATAGGACATCGTTCCCCCTCCGTCTACCAGAATATGACGGCCTGAGGAGGTTGTAATGAGTGCCGAATCGCCTTGACCAACGTCCAAAAAGCTGACATATGCATGACGATCGAATTTCGCTGGTTCAAAAGCGTACACAATCAACCCAAGCAGCAGTGCAACTATGATAACAAGCTTCCTCCTGCCGAAACGCTTCAGGGAACCGCTGTCGCCCCACACGTTAGGGAGATTTCGGATATCCTGCGGCAACAGAGGGGCAGTAGATGACTCATGATGCAGCACATTATCGTTTATTGGATTACCTAGACTTTCGGTGTTCAAAGGAGCCGTTAATTGCTCTGATCGCACATCGAAAACGCTCGTCACAAGACCCTTCAACTTTCGCTCCACCGCTCTAGCAAGATACAAATCAAGCTGGTGGAACAGCACAAATAACAAAACAAGATATGCGCTAACCCACCACAAGGATGGGGATTTCCATATAAGCCGAAGCTCACCTGCAGCCGTCAACCTCTCAACCAGCCAGAACGTCCAGTTGTTGCCGATCACAGTCAGCTCCGCCAGCTTGGTTGCTCCCCATTGCCACAGCATGGACAACAACAACGCCGCCGTGCCCATGGGCAAAATAATAAAGCTGATAAACGGAACAAGCACCAAATTCGCAAATAGCGATAAGAGATGAAATTGGTTGAAGTAATAGATCGTCAGAGGAAATGAAACAAGCTGAGCTATTAAGGTTACCGCTACGAGATCGCCTAACCAGCCTAATCCCTTTCGCTTCGGAAGCAAGCGCCGCATTGGGGGAACACCGCAAATTAATCCGAACGTCACGACAAATGACAGTTGGAAACTAACGGAATCCAAATAATAAGGATCATACGCGAGAATCGCGACGGCAGCGGCCGCCAATAGATGTTTGCCGTCCTTCAGCTTGCCAAGGCGTGCCGCAATCAGTCCGAGTATAGCCATGATCCCCGCTCGCAATACAGACGGCGACGCTCCAGTCAACAACACATATAACGGAATCGCCGCCATTAACGTCAGCTGGTTTCGTTCGCGACTTATGCGGAGCAGCTTCAGCAGACCACCCAGCATAAGCATAAATATAGCAACATGCAGCCCGGATATCGCCAAAATATGAGTGAGCCCCAGCTTCGCGAACTCGTTAAACAGCTCTGGGTCCAGCCCTTCGCGCAGACCCAGGATAAGCCCTTGCATATACCCGGACTGATGTGCCGGGTATAGCTCGTCCATGCGCGCGCCAAGGCTCGCGCGCGCCATATCGACGCGGCCCAGCAGTCCGGCCGCGCTAAGTCCCGCCGCCGGAGCCACTGTGACGGCGGCGACGCCTTCGGCTCCGAGCAGCCAATGGATTCGTTGGCTGCTCAAATAGCGGCGGTAGTCGAACCCGCCGCTATTGGTTGCTTCGGCGGGCCGCGACAGCTCGCCCGCTACGTCGACTCTGTCGCCGCGCTGCCACGCCGCGGCGATGTCCTGCTCCGGCTGCGCGGTCAGCCGCAGCCGGACAAGCAGCAGCTCGCCGGCGACGCCCGGCTGCTGCATGCCCTCCGCATGGATGGCATCCGCCTCCATGCGGAACGTGGCGCGGTCGCCGTCGACCTCGACCGCGCTTACAATTTTGCCGCTCGCCGCCGCGACGAACGCGGCTCCCGCCTCTTGCGCCTCGGCGGCGGCAAGCAGCGACACGAGCGACGTCGCGTTGCGCTCGTCCGCCCATACACGCTGTCCCGCAGCCAGGCAGAACGCCAGCAGGCACAGCACGGCGAGCTTAGCCGTCGCCAGCCTGCTGGCGTATACGGCAACCGCCAGCAACGCGGCGGCGCCGCCAACAAGCAGCGCGCCGCGGGGGCCGAGTCCGGCCGCAGCCGCGCTGCCGCTAACCCATGCGGCCGCAAACCATACTAGCGGCCTCCGGTTCATAGCGCTTAACAATCTTGTTCCCCCTTCCAATCTGTTCATCCCAATGAGAAGAACCTTATACAAAAAAGAACCTCCGGACACATGTATCATACATGCGTCCGGAGGTTCTTCCTCCACGACTATCAACATCGGCGATATGATCGTGCAGCACATTCCCCTATGATATGACGTTCATCTGTGCCTGCTCGGGCGCAGAATATGCGCTAATCTGACGGAAGGCGATTCCCTTCTGTTCCATTAGCGTATACACCTTGTCGCTATCCTTGGGATAACCGCGATGGTAGACAACTTCCGCTACACCGCTATTAGCAAGCATGTTGGCGCAAGTCCAGCAAGGCTGATCGGTTACATACACAGTAGAGCCTTCACGATTCGCCCGATCTGTGAAGAGCAGCAAATTTTGTTCAGCATGAATGGTACGGATGCAGCGTTGTTTACGGATGACTTGCTCGTTTCCATCGACGATTAACACCTCGATCTCCTCAGCAATCATACAGCCCGATTCCAGACAATCGTGAACGCCCATGGGAGCCCCGTTGTACGCTGTCCCTAGCAGCTTCTTGCCCTGCACCAGCACTGCGCCTACATGTCGCCTTGGACAACGTGATCTCGTCGAGACCATATAAGCAATATCCATAAAGTATGTGTCCCAGTCCTTGCGGATCGTATCGTTACCGGCTGCGGATGTGTTCATCTCGTTCGACTCCTTTATTATCTCTAGTTGCTCCATCCCTAAAGTCCGGACAGTCACGCTGCCGGAAACCAATGACAAGGACATACAGGAGGCCTGGACTCGCATATAGCAAGCCAGGCACTCCAACCTTATATCCAGCTACCTTACGCTTGGCCAGCCGGTACAGCTTGGCTTTGCTCGATGGCTTGCTTGAGATCAGCAATAATGTCCGCAATGCCTTCTGTGCCAATCGACAGGCGTACCATACCTGGAGCAACGCCAGCATCCACTTGTTCTTCTTGCGACAATTGCTGGTGCGTTGTGCTTGCAGGATGGATGATCAGCGACTTCGAGTCGCCAACATTAGCCAAATGCGAGAATAACTTAACAGAGTTGATGATGGCTTTACCCGCTTCTACACCGCCTTTGATACCAAAGGTCATAATCGCACCTTGCCCGTTAGGCAAGTACTTGCGAGCAAGTTCGTACGAAGGGTGGCTAGGCAAGCCTGGATAGTTCACCCACTCAACAGCCTCGTGAGCTTCAAGGAACTGAGCTACCGCAAGCGCATTGGAGCTATGGCGCTCCATACGGAGATGCAGCGTCTCGAGACCTTGCAGCAGCAAGAATGAGTTGAACGGCGACAACGCAGCTCCCATATCGCGAAGCAGTTGAACACGCGCTTTGATGATGTATGCGATCGGGCCGACTGCATCGGTATATACAACGCCATGGTAACTCGGATCCGGCTCGGTCAAGCCAGGGAACCTGCCGCTTCCCTTCCAGTCGAAATTGCCGCTGTCGATGATAACGCCGCCAATCGAAGTGCCATGGCCGCCAATAAACTTAGTAGCAGAATGTACGACGATATCCGCGCCATGCTCGATTGGACGGCACAAGTATGGACTAGGGAATGTATTGTCTACGATCAATGGCAGGCCATTCTCGTGAGCAATGGCAGCAACCGCCTCGAGATCAATAATATCGCCCTTTGGATTGCCAATCGTTTCGGCAAAAATCGCTTTCGTGCGCTCGTTAATTGCTGCTCTGAAGTTTTCGGGATCAGAAGGATCAACAAATTTAACAGTGATGCCGAGCTTAGGCAGCGTCGTGGAGAATAGGTTGAACGTGCCGCCATACAGGCTGGTCGCGGAAACAATTTCATCTCCGGTTCCCGCAATATTTAGAATTGAATATGTGATGGCAGCTTGTCCGGATGCGACTGCGAGCGCAGCTGCACCGCCTTCCAGCTCCATCACACGTTTCTCGAATACGTCCGTTGTCGGGTTCATAATTCGTGTATAGATGTTACCGAACTCTTGCAGTGAGAACAAGTTAGCCGCATGGTCGGTATCACGGAATCCATATGATGTCGTTTGGTAAATCGGCACCGCGCGGGACATCGTCGTTGGATCGATAGCCTGTCCCCCGTGTACGGCAAGCGTGTCTAGCGAAAATCTGTTTTCATTTGACATTCCTTACTCCTCCTTATGAGTGTATGAAAGAAGAAACTCTTCTATATTTTCTCATATTCACGGTAATGCGACAACGCTTTCTTTGATAGAAGCTAGAAGTTTTTCTCCAATTCCTTTCACACGCAACAAATCATCCACACTTCGAAACTTACCTAATTGTTCCCTGTCTGCCACGATTGCTTGTGCTTTAGACGGACCTATGCCTTTTAATTGATCCAACTCCTCCGCACTTGCCCGGTTAATATCGATGATTCCGCCTCCGCTTTTCTCCGAACTCTCTGCCGTATCCTTTGTTTCGATAGCGCTTGGGGCGTCTGTATCAACATTACGAGGTAGATCGGCCTTTAGCGCCTCGTCGCCTTTATCCATCCCGATACGATCTGCTTCATCCTTCCTTTCTTCCACCAGTACCGCTCGTTCATCATGGCCTGATTTCCCGTTTTCGGCCTGTGCATCCCTTTCTGCTAATAATGTTTCCATCGCATCGTTCAGCGGTACCCATTGTCCGTCATTCGGTGACGGCTGTGCGAAGAGCGCCGTTCCCAAAAATATGGCGGCACCAAGCAGACATGCGAGAACAAGAACACTCCTGCGATTTTCAACCCATCCACGCATCAGTGTGGCCCCCTTTCAGAACCTTTTAATTGCCATTCGAATATCACAGATGACATAACAAACAAGTCCCTTGGAATACAATGTAAGAGCATCTTAATTGGATCGACGTCATAGGAGGGCTAACCATGAACGTTGGATTTATCGGCACGGGCTCCATGGGCAGCTTGCTGATCGAATCATTTGTCGCGTCAGGCGCGCTGACACCGACCGAAATTGTCGTAAGCAATCGAACCTACGCAAAGGCGCAAGCGCTGGCCGACAGATATCCAGGTATGAGAGCCGAGTACAGCAACTCAGATGTTGCTCGTGGAGCCGATTATGTATTTTTGTGTATCAAACCGCATGAATTCATAAACGTTGTAAGGGATATCAAGGCCGTTCTCAGACCCAACCAAATAGTTATCTCGATTACAAGTCCCGTACTCGTCTCGCACCTGGAATGTGAGCTATGCTGCAAGGTGGCCAAAGTCATCCCAAGCATTACGAATTTGGTATGGAGCGGCGCATCACTCTGCATCTACGGGTCCAGAATTCAAGAGCGGGATCAAATAGACATTGAGGCATTGTTTGCTCATATTAGCCAGCCCCTTCGAATCGAAGAAGATTACACCCGGATCGTATCGGATCTATCGAGCTGCGGGCCTGCTTTCTTTGCCTTCCTTCTCCAACAATTCGTCGACGCTGCAGTCGATGAAACCGGTATTCCCCGGCAAGCTGCACAAGATGTCGCTGCGAACATGTTGCTCGGTACAGCCCTCCTCCTAACCGAAGGCGGCTTAACCATGGAGAACATTCAACAGCGCGTTGCAGTCCCCGGCGGTATTACGGCACAAGCACTCAAGCTGCTGCACCGTGAGACGGACGGTATTTTCAATCAACTTATTCGGACGACGCATCAAAAATATCAAGAGGATCTTGTCAAGGTTTCGACCTTATTCTACGGCGAAGAGGTGAACGGACAATAGCTGTTCTTCAGCTAATGTCCGCTCACCTCTTCGGGTTTGCGTTATACGATACGATAACCTCTCGCCGTTTATCTCGGACTGCATCCGTCGTTTAGTTCGCAACGATGTTAACGAGCTTGCCTTTGACCGCGATTACTTTACGAACAGTCTTGCCCTCGATCAGCTCTTGCACCTTCTCCAGACCTTTAGCCAGTGTCTCCATGTCAGCTTCATTCATGTCGGCTGCAATGGATACACGATCGGCAATTTTGCCATTAACTTGAACGACAATCTCTACCTCCTGATCAATTGTCCAAGCTTCGACATGCTCTGGCCATGAGGCGTAGTTGATATTATCCGTACGGCCAATGCGCTCCCACAGCTCTTCTGTGATATGCGGCGCGATCGGGGACAACATCTGCAGGAATTGCGCCATTGCGCTAACCGGAAGCGACTCTGTCTTGTAGGCTTCATTTACAAATATCATCAATTGACTAATTACGGTATTGAATCGAAGATTCTCGTAATCTTCGGTTACTTTCTTGATCGAACGGTGCCAAGTGCGCTTGAAGGCATCGCTTGTTTCCTCACCGTCCGTCAACTTCGTGCTCAAGGCTCCATCTTCGTTTACGAAGAGACGCCATACGCGGGACAGGAATCGATATGTGCCCTCTACGCCGTTTGTATTCCATGGCTTGGTAGCTTCCAGCGGACCCATAAACATCTCGTACATACGAAGCGTATCCGCGCCGAACTCGCCAACTATATCATCAGGATTAATGACATTGCCGCGCGACTTGGACATTTTTTCATTGTTCGTGCCCAGAATCATGCCTTGGTTGACCAGCTTGTGGAACGGCTCCTTCGTATGAACAACGCCAAGATCGTACAACACCTTATGCCAGAAGCGCGCGTACAGCAGGTGAAGCACCGCATGCTCGGCGCCGCCGATATACAAATCGACAGGCAGCCATTCCTTCTGCTTCTCCGGCGAGCAGATCTCTTTGTCGTTCTTCGGATCGATGAAACGAAGGTAGTACCAGCAGCTTCCCGCCCATTGCGGCATCGTATTCGTCTCGCGGCGCGCCTTCATGCCTGTCTCTGGATCAACCGTGTTCACCCAGTCCGTTACGTTAGCTAGCGGCGATTCACCCGTACCGGACGGTTTGATGGCATCCACATCCGGCAGCAAGAGCGGCAGCTGATCCTCAGGCACTGTCTTCATCGTGCCATCCTCCAGATGGAGAATCGGAATTGGCTCACCCCAGTAGCGTTGACGGCTGAACAACCAGTCGCGGAGACGATATGTTACCTTTCCTTGACCTTTACCGGACTCAGACAAATGCTGGATCATGGCTTTGATCGCTGCTTCATTGGACAAGCCGTTCAAGAAGTCAGAGTTAACATGCGGACCGTCGCCTGTATACGCCTCTTTCTCCACATCTCCGCCAGAAACAACCTCAATAATCGGCAAACCGAATTGCTTCGCGAATTCCCAGTCGCGCGTATCGTGACCCGGGACGGCCATAATCGCACCCGTTCCATATCCTGCAAGCACATAATCCGCAATCCAGATCGGCGTTTTTTCTCCGCTGACAGGATGAATCGCATATGCGCCTGTGAAGACGCCGGACTTTTCTTTCGCAAGATCTGTCCGCTCCAGATCGCTTTTGCGAGCCGCGGCTTCTTGATATGCGACTACCGCATCCATCTGCTCAGCCGTCGCGATCTTGGCAACTAATTCATGCTCGGGCGCAAGCACGCAATACGTAGCTCCATACAACGTGTCTGGGCGGGTTGTGAAGACGACAAGTGCAGCGTCTTGACCTTCAATCTCGAAGGTAACCTCGGCGCCAGTTGACTTGCCGATCCAGTTGCGCTGCATATCCTTAATGCTCTCCGACCAATCCAACTCCTCTAGATCCTCAAGCAAACGTTCCGCATATTCCGTAATTCTCAGAATCCATTGACGCATTGGCTTGCGAACAACGGGATGACCGCCACGTTCACTCTTACCGTCGATGACCTCTTCGTTGGCAAGCACCGTGCCAAGCGCCGGGCACCAGTTAACCGGAACTTCGGCTACATAAGCCAGTCCGCGATTATACAATTGAATAAAGATCCATTGCGTCCACTTGTAATAATCGGGGTCCGTTGTGCTGAATTCGCGGTCCCAATCATACGAGAATCCAAGAGACTTGATCTGACGGCGGAAATTATCGATATTTTTGAATGTGATATCTCTAGGATGTTGTCCCGTATCCAGCGCATGCTGCTCCGCTGGCAGTCCAAATGCGTCCCATCCCATAGGATGAAGAACATTAAATCCTTTCATCCGCTTATAACGTGATACGATATCTGTTGCTGTATACCCTTCGGGATGGCCGACGTGCAAGCCCGCTCCTGACGGATAAGGGAACATATCCAGCGCATAAAACTTCGGATTTCCACTTTCTTCTTTTGTTTGGAATGTCTTGTTCGCATCCCAGAATTGTTGCCACTTCGGTTCAATCTCCAGTGGATTATACCCATGGCGCTGTTGCTCTTGGCTCATATAACTTCCTCCTAATTAGATCTGAAAAAACAATAAAACCTCTCGCCCCCAGCGGATTAACGCTAGGGACGAGAGGTTATTCTCCCGTGGTACCACCCTAGTTAACGAGCGGCATTCTTTGCCGTTCGCTCACTTGAGGTCCTTAACGCGGACGAATCGGCGTTTATCGCAATTCCGGCGACATCGCAGCTCCAAGGCGAGCTTCCCTGCATACAAGGTCCGGCTTTCACCAACCGCCGGCTCTCTAATCCCTGCATCCGCAAGTACTATTCCTCTTCAACACTTCTTATAGAAAATCAATTAAACCAAATTATATAAGGACGATGGCGCTAGTGTCAAGCGCAGCGACGGAGACTACCCTGATTAGTTGTGATTGTGGACAGAACCATCCATTCGTTGTCCATCATGAAGCCGAAAGCGCTCCAACTGTTGAAATAACTGTTCACGCTTTAATATCTCCACTTGCTTGGGACCAATCAAGTCAAAATGCGGATATTGATCACGTGCATGTATATATTGCGGATGAAGACCGTTTACCTCGCACCAGCGCGACAGCTTGTCAAGATCTGCACAGCCCACTTTGGTGACGGTTGTCATCCAAGGAAACCTAGGATCCAGCCAATAATGGGTAATAAATGCGATTTCACCGCGAGCAACGGCAGCTTTCCACTCGTTCATTTCGTGTCGTGTAATGCCGAATGCCACGTTCTCGTTCCTCCCTGCCTGCCACCGCGCGCTACGAAGACAAGATTTGTTTGACTCTCCCTACCTGTCCGTCTGCTAACCTTACCTTTATACCATGAGGGTGGCTCGGAGAGTTTGTCAGCAGCGATTGGACAATGCCCTTAGTCAGTTTACCTGTTTTCTGATCCTGCTTCAGTACGATATTCACTTCGAGCCCCGGTCTCACCGAGGCACGGATCGTTCCATCCATGCTCATACCCCGTTTCTTAGATGTTGGGCAATATTTTAACACAGTAAGATGCAAGATGCACTTAGCTCCCCAAACTGTTATACTAGGCATCATACGAATCAATGAAATGAGGAATTACGGAATATGTCTATGTCATTTGGCGCTCTCGGCATCACGTCAGAGCTTACCGATCTATTAAAGGAAAACGGCATCGCCTCTCCGACGCCTGTACAGCGTCAAACTATCCCGATGCTTCTACAAAATAAGGATGTTATCGCGCAAGCGCAGACGGGCACAGGAAAAACGCTAGCGTTCGCCTTGCCTATGCTTCAACGTGTCAATGTAACCAAGGAACAGGTGCAAGCGTTGATACTGACGCCAACTCGTGAGTTAGCGATCCAAATTACTGCTGAGATCAAGAAGCTTGCTCCTGTCGTCGGAGCAAATGTACTTGCCGCTTACGGCGGTCAAGACGTCGATGCCCAAATTCGCAAGCTGCAGCGTGCGCCGCATATTGTTGTGGCTACACCTGGCCGATTGATCGATCATATGAAACGCGGCACGATTAATCTCGGCAAGTTGTCGATGCTCGTGCTGGACGAAGCCGATCAGATGCTGCACATGGGCTTCTTGCCTGAAGTAGAGAGCATCATCGTGCAGACGCCTCGCGCGCGCCAAACGATGTTATTCTCCGCAACGATGCCGGATGCTATCCGCAAACTCGCAAGCGAATACATGAATGCGCCTGAAGATGTTCAGATCCGGAGCGCCAACGTTACGCTCGATAATATCCGTCAGGTTGTCATCAATACATCGGATCGCGGCAAACAAGATGCTCTTATTCACCTGATCGAGCAACATCGTCCATATCTTGCCGTTATCTTCTGCCGTACAAAGGTACGCGCCAAGAAGCTGAATCAGGCGTTGCAGGATCACGGCTTCGAGAGTGACGAGCTGCATGGCGATCTGACTCAAGCGAAGCGTGAGCAAGTGATGAAGCGATTCCGTGATGCAAAGCTGCAGATGCTGGTCGCCACAGACGTTGCCGCTCGCGGCCTCGACGTAGAAGGGGTTACGCATGTCTATAATTTCGATGTGCCGCAAGACGCCGAAATTTATATTCATCGCATCGGTCGTACAGGACGAGCTGGTCACAAAGGGATGGCGATTACGCTCGCTACACCATATGACGGCTCGAAGCTCGTGTTGATCGAGAAAGGCATACAAGCACGTCTAGAGCATCGCTCCATCGACAGCGAAGGCGTTGTATCGGCTGTGGATCACAGCAAGTCGACCCGCCCTGAGCGTACAGGAAGCGGCGAACGAGGTGCTGGCGGACGCGGAGGTTCACGCGGAGCTGGACGCGGCGAGAAAGCGGAGCGCGGTGGTCGCGGTCGTGGCGGCAGAAGCGATCAGAAC
This sequence comes from Paenibacillus sp. strain BS8-2, assembly GCF_054483835.1. NCBI lineage: Bacteria > Bacillati > Bacillota > Bacilli > Caryophanales > Paenibacillaceae > Paenibacillus > Paenibacillus sp. strain BS8-2. Next base: position 4,119,406 of record NZ_CM137010.1, on the reverse strand, counting down.
GGCGGTCGTGGCCGCGGCGGCAACGATCGACGCGCATCTGCTGGTAAGAACGAAACACGCAGTGCCTCCGAGGGACGTGCTGGTCGCAGAAATTCAGATGACGCCGCGGTGAGCGGCCGCGTTAGCCGCTTTAGTGCCGACGAGCGAGGAAACAAACGCAGTCATGCGACTGCTAATTCGGGAGCTCCCGAGTCAGCTAACTCCAATCCTTGGGAGACCGGCAACGAAGGCGGCAAACGCAGCGATGCAGGTCGCAACGCCAGCTCTCACGGACGGCGTAATGATAACACTGGCAGCCCGAGAGGCCGCAGCGGGTCAAGCAGCGCCACAAACGGCGGACGAGGTCGTTCTGATGATGCTGCGAAACGCAGCAGCGGAGCGAGAACATCCGGTTCAAATACGAGCAGTCGTGGCGGCAGCCGCGGCCAGAGCAGACCAGGCGGCTCCGGAGGACGTTCTGGCGGTCCACGCGGACGCGGCAGATAATTTGATATGATCTTGAATGGCCCATTTCAGGCCGATACTAGACGAATGTCCAATCCAATTATTGGACGAATTCATAGTATAGAGTATGCCGATTGTCGGATTTCCGCAGTTTTATAACAGCCTTCCCTATCGGTAATCGTTTTTTAGGAGGCAATAGCATGTCTGGTGTGCATGGAGGCTACTCGTCGGCAGGTGTAATCCTGGTTCTGTTTATACTGCTGGTCGTCATAACGAAGACTTTCTGGTACTAAACAAATCTTGCACCAATATCGCAGAAACCGCCGGAGCGAGCAGCTCCGGCGGTTTCTCTGTTTATGGTGCAAGGATGACATACTCCCTCAAAGCGTCAGCGACACTGCCCTCGTTATTCGTGCCAATCACAAGGTCGGCACGTTCTTTGACTCCGACGGGTGAATTCCCCATCGCGATACCAAGACCCGCAAATTCCAGCATTGAGATATCGTTATAATAATTGCCGATCGCAATGATGCGTTCGCTCGGAATGCCGCGCTCCTCAGCCAGTCTCCGCAGGGCGCCGCCTTTGCTCGCCCCCGGATGCTGGATATCGATAAACAAATCTCCGCTTCGAATCAATTGAAGATTCATCTGCGCACGTTCCCAATCCGCTTGCACAGCGTCGATCTCCGCTTTCGTCCCGAAAACCGACAACTTGAGCAATCCTTCGGGAAGCTTCTGATCGCGCTCGAGCATAGTAGGTATCGCTTTGTGATGTTCATACATCTCTGCCGCAGACTCCGTTATCCCTTCCACCATCATTTCGTACGCGGTATTCAGATCGAAGTGAACACCATTCTCACGACAATATGCCAGATAAGGATGAAGCAAATCGCTCGCTATATCAAATTGAAACAAAATGGACCTATCCGCAAATTCAACTGTTGCTGCTCCGTTATGAGTAATCAAAGTTCCGTTCAAGCCCAGCTCTTCAAGGACAGGAAATGCGCCAATCGGCCCTCTCCCCGTACATAAGACGATCTCCGCGCCTTGTAATGCACAATCCCGTACTGCAGCCTTCACCTGTTCAGGCAGTGTATGTCCGTCGGTTAGCAGCGTTCCGTCAACGTCAAGTGCCACCAAATCATATTGCAATGTCATGCCTTGCCTCCATCTCGTCTCTTTCGATTTGCTACATAGCCTAGCCCCATGTTCAAGTTCGACTTGTGCCTCGGTGCGCTTTTAGAAGCTCAACCTCAACGCCAGTCAGCTCTCTGTAGGCGCCTTCGGCAAGCGATTCATCCAGCTTGAGCGGGCCCATCGATAGTCGTTTTAAGGTCAATACGCGTTTACCTACGGATTGAAACATTCGCTTCACTTGATGAAATTTCCCTTCACGGATCGTCAATCGAATAAGTGATGACTCACCGTTTTCTTCGTCATCAGCAACGTTTTCCATCGCTTTAACCTCAATAATATGAAGCTCGGAAGGCATTGTAACGTAACCATCGTCTAATGTTACACCGGAGTGGAACGCTTCGACATCGGTTTCATCAACTTTACCCAGCACCAGCGCTTCGTACGTCTTGTCTACATGTTTGCGGGGGGACAACAGCTCATGAGCGAGCACGCCATCATTCGTCAATAGCAGAAGTCCCACAGTATCCTTGTCCAATCTGCCTACAGGGAACGGCTCCAATAAACGGTCTTCTGGACGTAATAGATCCACGACAGTTCGATCTCTATTATCCTCCGTTGCGGACACAACACCGGACGGCTTATTAAGCATGATATATACGACGCTTTTGTAAGAAACAACTTCTCCTTCGAAGGAGACAGCTTGTATAGAAGGATCAACAATCATGCCGCTATCCTTGACGGTGATCCCGTCGACAGACACTTTGCCATTCTTAACCGCCTTCTTAATCTCGCTTCTGGTGCCATGACCCATATTGGCTAGAAGCTTATCAATTCTTAACTTGTCTGCCATCCTAAATCCTCCTCCATCCCGGCGAAAGCTCGTTCTTGAGCGTACCGCTCCCATATTTGCCCCAGCCGATAGGGTGTCCGGAGACGCAGACAAGCACATATCCATTACGTTTGCCCGCTGCAACCTCTGACAATACCATTCTCTCATCGTTCACAAACAAAGTTTCGCCCCGCAAATAACGATCGCTTTCTTCATGATCAGCCATATTCAACTCCAGAGAACGAACGCTCTCATATCCGCGAAGTCCCAGCGCAAGCGCCTGAGAAGGTACAAAGCGATTCCGTTTCGCCTCCCCTACGTACCAGCCTGCACGAACAACCTTAAGACCTTCAAGCGAGGGTACTCCGTTTGGTTGCAAATAAATGCGTTCACCATAATGGACTAGGACGTAGTCTTGTATCATAGCAGCGGCTTCAGGCTTAAAGCATAGCTGTTCGTTCATAAATTGCATCCACAGCTCCAGCGGGCTGATTTCGATAACATTCCTGGACGAATGGTTTTCTCGGCCTTTAAATCCTTTTTCTCTATCTTTTTCTTTGCCCCTGCCAATCCTTCTAGCATTAGCTTGTTCTGATCGATTTCGAGCGCTTCTCAGGATTTGATCATCTTGTGACGAATGACAATCAAGCTTCTCCTGCAGACCTTCACCTTGCTTGCGCAGCAAGGCGACAAAATGACCTTCTCCCGCTGCTAGATGAGGCCAAAGTCTGGCGGCCCCGGCTAGACTTGCTACGATCGTATCCCCTGCCAACTTTGCGGTTTCATCATAGATCCACTCTGGGCGACCGCCGGTGATCCCGTTGACTTGCAAGATTGGTTCAATGGCAAAGTCGGGATGCTCGGCCAGAAACTTCGCAATTTGAGTCTCGTTCTCCTCCGGGGAGAATGTACATGTCGAATACAGCATCAAGCCGCCCGGAGCAAGCATTGTAGCGGCGTGAATTAAGATATCCTTCTGCATCGCGCTGCACTTCTGTACCGAATGTTTCTCCCAATCCCCGATCATGGAGTCGTCCTTGCGGAACATCCCTTCACCTGAACAAGGGGCGTCGATCAGAATTCGGTCGAACCAATGGGTGAAGACTTTAGCAATTGCTGCAGGCTCTTCGTTCAACACGATCGCATTTCGGACGCCAGCTAGCTCCACGTTTTTGGCGAGTGCCTTCGTTCGCTCCTTCGCATTATCATTCGTAACCAGTACACCTTGGCCTGCTAACTTTCCAGCTAGCTGTGTCGTCTTACCGCCAGGGGCAGCGCAAAGATCAAGGACTCTATGTCCTGGCTGGACGTCAAGCAATTCGGCCGGTAACATGGCGCTCGGTTCCTGGATATAATACATGCCTGCATGATAATAAGGATGTTTGCCTGGGCGTTCATCCTCCGCATAATAGAACCCTTCCCGTGTCCATGGAATTGGTCTGAGACCATCTCGAAGGAAGGATATTTCTCCCCATTCGGTCGCTGTCAGCTTAAGAGGGTTAATACGAAGTCCAAACGCTCGCGGCAATGCGTACGAAGCCATAAACGCATCGAACTCATCGCCTAACAAATCCCTCATCTTGTCCACAAAACGTATCGGCAATTCGATCTTCATGACGCCTTCCCCCTGCTATCTTCGGAACGTGATAGAACAACCCCCAGCCCCGCCAAGCGGCGATACTGGAGGTTGATCTTTAACCATTTAAGACTGATTGTTTTTCTTGGCCTTCGAAATTGCAACACCGATATCAACGGACAGCGCATGTAGAGCGGGATAGTCTTGCTGCTCGAACAGCTCGTTGAACTTAATCTGGAACTGGGCCGCTTCCCTCACCCGGTGGTAGAAGTAGAGATCCTGAATGCCGCTAAGCACTCGTGATACCGAATTGGATTGCTCCTCGAATTCCGTCTGCGCATCTAGGATTTCTTTGCGAATGCTTGTCATTTCGGTGTCCAGCAAGAAAGCTGCCTCTGCCGCTTTCTTGAGCCTGCCGCGCACATCCTCAGGCAAACTTTCCTTAAATTTATAGTTAAGCGAATGTTCGATCGTCGCCCAGAAATTCATCGCCAGTGTACGAATCTGAATCTCGGCCAGGACATGTTTATAGCCGAGCGCAGTCTGCACGGGATAACGAACGATGATATGGTAGCTTCGATATCCGCTGTCCTTGTAATTCGTAATGTAATCCTTCTCATATACGAGCTCTAAATCCTTCCGGCCACGGATGAGCGCAGCTACTCGATGGATATCATCAACAAATTGGCACATAATCCGAATGCCCGCAATATCCTCGATACCTTCTTCGAGTCGATCCGACGCAACGCCTAACCGCCGTGCCTTCTCAAGAATGCTCGAAATCCGTTTCACCCTGCCCGTTACGAATTCAATGGGCGCATAAGCTTCTCTGATCTTAAGCTCTACGCGCATCGTTTTGAATTTTACCTTTAATTCCTCAACCGCTTGTTCATATGGCTGTAGAAATAAACTCCAGTCTCTACCGTCCATCCGGCCGCCTCCTGTTTCTAACGATGATCTGCGCCTACTGCTTCGGCAATGTTGCGGTAGCCGTCCTTGCGCAAGCATTCGACAAGTCCGCTTGTCAGCTCGCGCAGCAATGCTGGTCCTTTATATATAAAAGCTGTATAAATCTCAACGAGCGAAGCTCCTGCGCGAATCTTATCGTATGCATCCTGCGCCGTAAAGATGCCGCCTGATCCTATAATAGGTAATTTGCCGCCGGTCTGCCGATATACAGCAGCAATTACTTCTGTAGAACGCTGAGTGAGCGGTCGTCCGCTCAAGCCTCCAGCCTCTCCAGCATTTTGATGGGCCAAGCCATCACGCGATAGCGTCGTGTTCGTAGCGATAATACCCGATATTTCACTGTCCATAATCGTAGACACCGTATGTGTCAATTGATCCTCTGACATGTCTGGCGCAATCTTGACAAACACCTTCTTGACGGCAGCGCCTCGTGTCTTCGCTTGGGTATTCATCTCTTGCATGACGGCTTCAAGCAGCTTCTTAAGCTCGTCCCCATGCTGCAAGTCTCTTAAGCCTTGCGTGTTAGGCGAGCTGATGTTAACCACAAAGAAATCTCCGTAGTCGTACAGCTTCCGTATACAAGCTTGATAATCCTCATGTGCCAGCTCATTTGGCGTGTCCTTGTTTTTCCCGATATTAACCGCAATCGGAATCCGATGGATCTTGCGCCGCGCCAGCGAAGCTGCCATCGCATCCGCTCCGTAATTGTTGAAACCCATCCGATTGATGAGCGCTTCGTCGGGAGGTAGTCGGAACAACCTCGGCTGCGGGTTGCCAATCTGTCCTTTAGGGGTAACGGTTCCCACTTCGGCAAAGCCGAAACCGATGCTGGAGAAGCCATCTGCGGCCACGCCGTTTTTGTCAAGTCCGGCCGCAAGCCCGATTGGATGCGGGAACGAGATACCCAGTATATCCGATTTAAGCTCCTTTGGCGGTGTTACACCGTACATTCCGTTCAGGAGAGAGGTAAAGCCAGGCACCTTACCTCCTGCAGCCATCCCGTCTATAACGAGATGATGTGCTTTCTCCGGATCCATTTTGAATAAAATTGGTTTCAGCAATGATGAATAAAGCAAGACGTTCACTCCGTTCCGCGGTTTATGCTCTATCAGACAGTTTATCCGTTTTGAGACAAAAAGAAAAGAGCTTGACGCAGTCATGCGGCACGCTCTTTCCTTCGATTGTATTGCGACCGAGATAGAAAACGATTACAATACAAGCATAGATGAATTTAATTTAGAAAGGTTGATTCTCATGGGCGCAGCCAAACGCAAACCAGCAACAATGAAAGTAAAACCGAAGGAAGAAGTGAACAAAAAGGCGCTTGTATGGATCGGATCCATCGTTGTTGCCGTTATCGTAGCAGTATCCGTTTTGCTCATCGTCTTCTCTTAAGCGTACTTATGCAAGCCATTTATAAACCTTCGCGGGATTACTTTCGTCCTGCTTAGGCGTTAGCCGGAATCGTTCCTGCGGCGTCTTGGCATCGGGCGGGAGTGTCCCGTTTTTGATATGCACAGGCGTTCCAAGCGGTACTAGATCAAATAACTCTTCTACATCCTCTTGTCCCATCCGTATGCAGCCAAGCGACTCGTCCTTCCCGATGCTGTCCGGATCGTCTGTTCCATGAATAGCGTACAGCGTATTAGACAGCGTCATCCCTCTTGTACCAAATATACTTTCACCGCCATTCGGATCCCGTACCTTCTCGCTAATAAAGAAACTGCCTTCCGGTGTCTTCTCTCCGCCGAGCCCAACCCGATACCCCCTCACGATCAATCCATTGTGCACAACGGCAAGCGTATGATTGGATACATCCACGACGATTTCCAGCGGTTTGCTCCAATTAGGGTCGTAAAGCCCGTTCGAACCAATAGAAGCTGCCGACGCTGGACCAGGTTTCTCATCTGGGGCAGATGGGGTGGTGGTCGTGCCGGATTGCACGTTTATCTCCCCGGATGACGCCACCGACTTCTTGATCTTATCGAGCAAGGGAGCAAAAAGCGCCTTCATTCTTTCGTCCTCACCAGACAAGATGTTATTCGGATAAGGACGAACAAGCGAGTCCAGCGACTCTGGCCATTTGCCGTATATACGTCTAAATTGCATGATTGCACTAGACAACGTCCAGTGCAGCTCCTGCTCTTGCCGCCACTGAGCGTAACGGGAAGCGACAGGCTTAGAATCTGCCGGTTCACAAACGCATGTATCCCGATCCAGCATCATGACATCGTATTGCGAGCTGCGTTCACCGCGATTCATCTCCATGAGCAAGCGAGTATTACCGTTCCATTGCTTCCAGCCTGATTTCTCTTCCATATGAACAGCCACGACCGCCGAAGGTGCCTGTTGTCCGCTCTTCAATACCTCGCCAAAAGCATAACCAGCCGGCAGCTTCTCCTTGCGGGGAACCATAATGACGCCTAACTTCGGAGAAGAATGGACTACCACCTGCGAAGCTCCGCCGGTTGGTACGTTCTTCTTGATCTCGAGCGATGGCATAAGCAGAACCAGCAAGAGCAGCGGAAGCGCGATCACAACTACATTGCGAGCAAGCCGTTTGCGCTTTTCTTTCTTCCCCCATGCCCTAAGCTCACTAAGTTGCTCTTGTGTGATGACAAGCGGATGGCTTTCTTGCTCGAATGCATCATAGATATCTCCTGCCTGGATGAAACAATAATTCGCTTTACCTTCTTTGCCAACCTGCCGATAATGTTTGCCGAGGAGGTACCAGCCCATTTTATTACCGGGATGTTGCTTCACAAAATGCTTCAAATATATAACGTCTTCAGGATTCGTTACATTCGGATCTTCCACTCTATTGCCCCCGTCCATATATTCGATCGCCGAATAACTGGCGTATATTCGAATATATCGGCAATTGTTTCCTGATCTTGGAGGGCAGTTTCCCATAAAAAAAAGCTCCCCGCACATCATGCGCGAAGAGCTTCATAATCCTGATATAATTAACCTTCTGCGTTAAAAGGTTCGTCGGCAATTTTGATGGAATCTGTTGGACAGCCGTCGCAAGCGTCCTGCAGATCATCGTACATATCTTCCGGAATCTCGGTGTTCCCTTTATTGCAGTCGCCTTGGAAAATAACCTCAGCCAAACCTTCGTCGTCATAATCATAAATGTCAGGAGCTGTTGCTCCGCAAGCACCGCAAGCGATACAAGTGTCTTTCTCTACCCATGTAAACTTAGCCATGGTTTTTCCCTCCTTATAAATTACGGATGAATCCGATCCTACCTACCCAATTCTTATACGAACACGCCGGTGTGGCTCGTTTCCTTCACTCATCAATATATAACAAACCATCGTCTTTTTGCAAGGATGTCCCGCGAATTCGTTTGTTCCGAATTAAGGAAGATGGATCATCGCCAAGCATACCCGCCGTCAGGACTGCATCCTCTCCGAATTTGTCCCTTAGCGCGTCCATCACTTTCGTCAATGACTCCTTGCGAGGCTGTTCCTCGTAGTTGAACAGATCCAATTGCAGAGCCGACTCGTCTAGCGGTGATAAATTCTGGAGCGTGACGCCTAGTAGACGGATCGGTTCGCCTTCCCTCCAATGTTTGACGAACAGGCTGCGTGCTTCTCTTGTAATATCATCCGTTGATTGGATTGGCGCCTGAACGGTGTGCGAGCGCGTAATCGTAGTCATATCCGGCCTTCGAATTGTAATTTGTACGGTAGAAGCAACCATCTTCTGTCTGCGAAGCCTGCGACCTGTCTGATCCGCCAAATTAAGCAATACACGAAAAACATCCTCCTGCTTCGTTAAGTCCTGCGGCAATGTCGTCGTATGGCCGATAGACTTATTCGCCTCACGGTTCGGATTAACAGGCGAATGATCGATACCATGTGCCGCTGCTTTCATCCATGAGCCCACAGTGCCGAACTGTCTGGTCAGCATCCCTTCGTCTGCCGCAGCAAGCTCGCCAATCGTACGGATATTCAGCTTCTCCAGCTTAGTCGCCGTTTTCCCTCCGACACCGAATAATGTCTGGCAAGGATGACCCCAGAGCAGCTTCGGCACGTCACGGATTCGCAGAACAGTCAGACCACTCGGCTTCTTCATATCGGATGCCATTTTGGCGAGCAGCTTATTCGGCGCGATGCCTATTGAGCATGGGATCGACCATTCGGATAATATGCGGCGCTGCAGTGACTCTGCTATCTCGAGAGGCGAGCCCATCAGCCTGGAGCCCGTTATATCCATATAACATTCGTCAATGGAGACCGATTCGACCATAGGTGTATAAGCACGGGCGATGGCCATGAATCCTCTTGAATACTTTCGATATAAGTGAAAGTCAGGTTTGATTAACAGGAGCTCGGGACATAACCTAACCGCTTGGCGCACGGTCATCCCTGTCCGGACACCCTTTGCGCGGGCTGCGTAGGAGCAGGTCACGACGATGCCTTTGCGTTGCTCAATGCTGCCTGAGACAGCAGTCGCTTTACCTTTATATACGTCAGGCTCCTCCGCTTCGTGCACAGAACAATAGAAGGCATTCATGTCCAAGTGGATGATGACTCTGCCTTTGGTGGGATAATATTCATCGACGCCGCTCATTCGCATAACCTCCTAACTGTGAAGAATGAGGTTGTACCTCTCATGTCCTCAGCATATAATTAGGCAAGATTCAAGTCAATAATCACAACAAAAGCGAAGTTTCCTCTCTACTTTAAAATGATAAAGTGTTATAATCATGTATTATGAATTCATCAGAGGGTCTGTGAAGGAGGCGCCACAACAAATGTCTGCACAAATATCTATCTTTGACACGACGCTGCGTGATGGCACGCAAGGAGAAGGGATCAGCTTATCTGCTGACGACAAGCTGAAGATTGCACAGAAGTTAGACGCCTTAGGCGTTCACTATATTGAAGGCGGCAATCCAGGAAGCAACAGCAAAGATATCGAATTTTTCCAGCGCGTCAAATCGATGAACCTCACAGCCAAATTAACTGCGTTCGGCAGCACGCGCCGCAAGAACAGCATCGCGGAACATGATGCAAGCCTTCTGCGGATCATCGAATCCGGTGTGCCTGCGGCCACACTTGTAGGCAAGGCGTGGGATTTCCACGTTCACACGGCACTCCAGACGACGTTGGAAGAAAATTTAGCCATGATCTATGACTCCTTCGCCCTCCTGAAGCGCCATGGGATGGAAGCTATGTACGATGCCGAGCATTTTTTTGACGGCTACAAGAACAACCCCGAGTATGCGATCTCCGCGCTTAAGAAGGCGCAAGAAGGCGGAGCGGACTGGCTTGTATTGTGCGACACCAACGGCGGTACAATGCCCGGCGAGATTTATGAGATCGTATCGCGTGTCAATGCTGAGCTTGCGACTCCGATTGGCATTCATACACATAACGATTGCGAGCTTGCAGTGGCAAACTCTATAGCCGCCATCCAAGCGGGAGCTCGCCAGGTACAAGGAACGATAAATGGATATGGTGAACGTTGCGGCAATGCCAACCTTTGCTCCATCATTCCGAATCTGCAGCTTAAGCTAGGTTATGTCTGCATCCCGGATGAGAAGCTTCGACTGTTGACTGGAACTGCTCGTTACGTCAGCGAAATTGCTAACGTTCATATGCCAGTTGGTCAAGCCTTTGTCGGAAATGCAGCGTTCGCACATAAAGGCGGCATCCATGTATCCGCAATCATGAAGGATTCCAAGACATATGAGCATATCGCGCCGGAGCTGGTAGGCAACAAGCAGCGTATTCTTGTTTCCGAGCTAGCCGGACAAAGCAATATCATATCCAAGGCGGCAGAGCTTGGTCTCGATGTAACCTCAAACAACGACAAGACCAAACAAATTATGGAACAAATTAAAGATTTGGAGCATCAAGGCTATCAATTCGAAGGTGCTGACGCCTCTCTCGAGCTTCTGTTGCGGGATGCCTTTACGGACAACGTCGAAATCTTTAAGGTCGATTCCTTTAAGATCCATATGGAGAAGTCTAACGGCAACATGATTTGCGAAGCCATCGTCAAAATTAACGTAGGCGGCGAGATCGTGCATACCGCAGCAGAAGGCAATGGCCCCGTCAATGCGCTGGACAATGCCATGCGCAAAGCGCTTGTTCAATTCTTCCCTCGTATCGAACAGATTTATCTGACCGATTACAAGGTGCGCGTCATCGATGAGAAGGATACGACGGCCGCGAAGGTTCGTGTGCTCGTAGAGTCCACCGGGCTAGATAATACGTGGAGCACAGTTGGTGTATCCAGCAATGTCATCGAAGCCAGCTGGGAAGCACTGCTTGACAGCATCCGATATGCCCTGCTTCATATGGCCAAGACCGGAGAGCAGTCCTCCGAGTCCGATAGCGGAGAACGGCTTGGACTCGTCAATCATTAATAAACGCACGCAAACAAAAAAAGCAGCTGGCGCAAGGAGTCTATACTCCATTCCTGCCAACTGCTTTTTTTGTCCTCAGAATCTGATTTCGAGTTTACTTCAATGAGCTTACTTCAATCTATTGCTTTTGTTCGGACTTCGTCCATTTCTGGATTAACCGTTCCCATTCTCCAATTGTGATCACGCCATTAATCCGCTCTCTGATGACCCCCTCGCCATCTATCAAGAAACTCGTCGGGAACGTATTCACCTTATACTGCTTTGTTACCGCACCTTCACGATCCATAAGCATCGGGAACGTAAGTCCATGCTCCTCAACAAATTCTCGTGCAGAACGTTCTTTGTCATAATTGGTAGAATTCACGCCGTACATCGTCATAACGTCGCCGTATTGTTCATGAAGCTTCTGCAAGTCCGCCGCTTCCATCTCACACGGTCCGCACCAGGAAGCCCAGAAATTGACGAATATAAGCTTTCCATCTGATCCATCAGATGAAACACCTGCCACCGTATATGCGGTATCGTCCATGCCTGGCAATGAAATCGGCACGGAAGTATATCCAGCTTTCGGTTTGAAGCCGTTTGGCGAAACGACATCCGCCGCAGCGTCCGCATTTTGCTGCATGTACTGAAATATCCCAAGACCGGCGCAGATAAACGCAATCGCAAACCATGCCGTCATTTTCCGCATGCGTAACCCTCTTTCTTCCTCGCTGTCATCGCTGTCATATCCCCCATCGTATCATGCGAAGTATGGAAGCTCAAGGCAATGGGCAGATTATCCATAAATCCGTCATAACCGTCCATTATCGGACAATACTGTTGTGACGCTCGGAGGAGCAGCTATGGCAACAACCGCGTCACCATCGAAAGCTTCACAATCCCCATGGCTGCAATATGCCGCATTTGCGACCGTTCCCCTTGTGCTTGTACTTGGCAATTCTATGCTGGTTCCTATCCTGCCGGACATGGCTCAAGCCATGTCATTAAGCGAGCTGCAATCCAGCTTCGTTATTACTATATTCTCCGTAGCAGCCGGCTTGTTCATACCGATCATTGGTTATTTGGCCGATAGAATGAAACGGAAAGCCGTCATCTTGCCTGCACTTGCCATTTACGGCGGCGCTGGCGTGCTAGCCGGGATGGGTGCCGTCTGGGACTCTTACGGCATCCTAATCGCAGCCCGCGCACTTCAGGGATTAGCCGCTGCCGGTACTGCGCCTATTGCGATGGCACTTGTCGGCGATTTATATAAGGACGGGGACGAGAGCGAAGCGTTAGGACTAATCGAGGCTTCCAACGGAGCTGGCAAAGTCATAAGCCCCATCCTCGGCTCCTTGCTTGGCATGTGGACATGGTATGCGCCATTCTTTGCGTTTCCACTGTTCTGCGCAGGCGCATTTTGTGCTGTGTTGTGGCTGATCAAGGAACCCGAACACAAAGAAAAGCCCTTACCATTCAAATCATATTGGAAAGGACTCAAAGCGATTTATGCTCAGCAAGGCAAGTGGTTAATTACATCTTATACATCCGGCTCGCTTGGATTGTTTATTTTATTCGGCATCTTGTTTTATCTTTCGGACAAAGCCGAGAAGCCTCCTATCTCCATCGATGGCGTCGCCAAAGGCGGATTGCTCGCAATCCCTCTTCTAGGTCTTGTCATAACAGCATATTTAACTGGTAAGTCTCTCAAACGGTCAAAAGACCGAATCCGTACCTTCATGTTAACTGGTATCGCCTTTATGACACTTTCACTTACCGCCGCATCCATCTGGCATACCAGCTTCGTTTGGCTCATTGCTTTCATTACGGCCAGCAGTATAGGCACCGGCCTCCTCTTGCCTTGCCTGAATACGCTAATAACCGGTTCCGTCGATCGTACATATCGAGGGATGGTTACATCGCTATACAACAGTCTGCGTTTTCTAGGTGTAGCGGCGGGACCGCCATTATTTAGCTGGTTAGCGGATCAATCGGTTACCTGGCTGTTCATTATTTTAACGATCCTTAGCGCGTGTCTGTTTCTTGCTGTCATGATGTGGATACACCCGCCTCAGAAGCAAGGTAAGACTTAACAGACGTACGCTGCGCGCGGTATACTAGTGATATGAACGCACATGTACCGAACCAACTTGTGATCACCCCGCATACTTTTCATACTATGATGACGAGCTGCAGACTACAATTGCCGCATGAGGCTTGTGGTCTGATTGTGCGTGGAGAGCATTCGGACTCTGCAGATATAGTCATTCCGATCCGCAATATCCATCCCGCACCGCAGCATGCCTTTGCCTTTGACCCCGAAGAATGGACCAAGGCCTATTTCTCCATACAAAAAAACCGACAACTTCTTGTCGGTTACTACCATTCTCATCCCCGGTCCGCGGCTGCTCCGTCAACAAGAGATCACGAAGGTTGGTTGCCACAATCAGGATTGATTTATTGTATTGTTTCGCTGGCGGATACGCGATATCCAGAGGTTATGACCTATACTTTCGTACAGGATCAATTCGTACCTATTCCGTTAATGCTTGCTTAGATAAGCATATAAGTCCCCTAACGTGAATACATTTCTCTCCAGAATACGCTCCAAATATCGGAGCCAAAGCTTTGCGGTCATCAACGAATCTTCAAGTGCATGATGTCGTACCGTGATGGGGACGCCACTACTAATCAGTAACTCGTCTAGCCCATAACCTTCACGTTTGGGCTCCAGCCACTTCGCAATCATCATGGTATCGAGGACACGATGGTTCAAATTCACTTTGGAGGTACGCCATAATGCCGCATTGAGAAACTGCTTGTCATGACCCGATGCATGGGCGACAAGCAGCCTGCGTCCAACAAATGCCATGAAGTCATGCAGTACCGTCATCAAATCAGGCGCGTCCTGCACCATCTCATTTGTTATGCCAGTCAATTCTACGATCGATCGTGGAATAGAACGTTTGGGGTTGACCAAGCTGTAGAAAGTCTCTGTCTCGCACAGCTCTCCACCCCTTACTACAACGGCACCAAACGAAATAATCTCATCGCCATTGTTTGGATAGAAGCCGGTTGTCTCCAAATCGAATACAACGACCTCCAGCTCTTTGAGAGGCGTCTCCAGTAACGATTGTTTGCGTTGCTCGCGATTGGCATTACGAATAAACGCCATTTGTTGCGCGTTTTGCGAACCTAACATGGACGCGATGGCAGGCGTGACTCCTCCCATTTTGTACAAACTCCACATACGGCCAACGCCTTTTTGCTCCTTCATGGTTACCACCGCCTTACCTTACATAAGCCGTCCAATTGTCTGTTTATACACAGCACGTTGTAGACGTTTGCCTTGGCGAAGACTGCTCTTGAGCTCATCCGTCATTTCCTTGGACAGCTTCTTGCTGTGCAGCTTGCCGTTATTAGCGTACAAACCGCCTTCGAACTGTTCCGTCGTCATTAACCTCAATCGCAAAATAAATCGAAAAGCTTGCTCATATTGGTTGCCATCAGCTACCGACAGTTTGCCAATATCCGTGAGCTTGCGAATACGGTCAAGCGTTGACGTTTCTCGAATACTCGCACCAATAGCCATCATTCGGATAGAATTAACCATCGGAATATACGCTCCGTATTTGATATCAAGACTACCTGCATCTTCGCCGTATCTCTCTTTCAATAATTGACCGAAAACACCAACAAGCACCTTATGTCTCATCGTATTCTCGATCATGCGCCGAATGATATCGGGATGATTTAGGGTGTCGGAATAAAAAATATCTTTAAGTGCGTTTCCTAGATTCTCATCGCCGTAGACACAACGCCCGTCGGCGATAATGAGCAAATATCGGACTGATTCCCAAGCAGGTTCTCTAAACCAGCCCTCAAGCTTCGTTCGCCACTCGGATAATGAACAACACCAGTCCGGATTATCGCTAAGCACCTTGCCTTCGCATGGTGGATAACCGATAAGAATTAAATTATTAACGATCAGATGACATAATTCGAGAAAATAAGCTTTGACCGCTTCTCCGTTTTCTTCCGGATCCTGATAGACCAAACCACTGTCTTGATCACTGGACAATGTCTGTTCCTTCCGTCCGCCGCTGCCGAACAATAAATAGGCATAAGGCACGGGGGGAGACCCTTTCCCCATCCGTGCCATGTCCGCTTCGGAGAGCATGATCGCCTTGGTGATCAAGGCGTCATGCATCTCGTTCAATTGTTCATTCAATTGTTCGACCGGTCGTGCAGGGAGAAGGGCTTCCATCTGCTCGTGTATCTGATCTCGCAAGCATCGCAACCCTTCCACTCGATCGGCAGCCCCAATCTGTTTGAAGTGTTGCGAACGTGCTGGATCACCCATGCGCCGCTCTCCCCCTTCGGTCAACCGTAAATTCTATCTATTAACCTTCGAAAGTTTGACCTGGTTTTTTCAATTGCTCAGGGTAACCATATGCGCCATGCTCGCTCAAGTCAAGACCGATGATTTCTTGCTCTTCCGTCACACGGAAGCCCATGATCATCTTCATCACGCCAAGTACAAGGAAGGAAGCAGCCAGTACGAATGCGCCAACGACTACAACGGATTCGAACTGTACCCACAATTGTTTCCAGCTGCCTGTATCGATAAGACCGCCAGTACCGATACCTACTTTATCGGCAAGTGCTTGTGTTGCGAAGATACCATTAGCAAGCGTACCCCAGATACCAGCCATACCGTGAACGGACAGCGCGTAGATCGGATCGTCAACTTTCAATTTTTCGAACATTTTAACGCTGTAGAATACTAGTACACCTGCAACCAGACCGATTACAACTGCTGCCCAAGGATCAACGAATGCGCAAGAAGCCGTGATCGCTACAAGACCAGCGAGTGTACCATTAAGCATCGAAGTGATGTCAGCTTTGCCTGTTACTGCCCAAGAGATCAACAGTGCAGCTACGCCGCCAGCGCCAGCGCCAAGCATCGTCGTGAATGCAACATAAGTGAAGAATCCGTCGCCGATTGCAACAGTCGAACCAGCGTTAAAGCCGAACCAACCTACCCACAGAAGCAATACGGACAATGCTGTGAATACTTGGTTGTGTCCCAGAATTTCGTTTGCGGAGCCGTCTTTGTTGAATTTGCCGATACGCGGTTTCAGCAATACAGTCGCCGCGAATGCAGCAAGCGCACCCGTTAAGTGAACAACCGTCGAACCTGCGAAGTCTTGTGCTCCGTCTTCAGCCAACCAGCCGCCGCCCCAGATCCAGTGAGCAACGATAGGGTAGATCAAACCGATGAAGAACAGTGTGAATACAATGTAGGAAGACAATTTAGCACGTTCTGCGAATCCGCCCCATGCGATGGACAAAGAAATCGCCGCAAATGCCAATTGGAAGAGGAAGAATACGCCGCTTGGGTAATTATCGCCTTCAGCAGCAGCCAGTTGTGGATCGAAGAAGAAATCGCCCCATCCGATAAATTGGCTTAAGCCGCTATCGCCACCGAATGCAATACCATAACCGAATGCCCAATAGATAAGTGCCGCAAGACCAACTGTGAAGATTGTTTTACCAGCTACGTGACCAGCATTTTTCATTCGAGTAGAACCGGCTTCAAGAAGGATAAATCCACCTTGCATCAATAATACGAGAATGAATGCTAACATGATCCACAGGGAGTTAAGTCCCATGTTCAGCGTTGCTCCGGATGGATCCTCAGCGAATGCCACTACCGGAAACAAAATAGTCATTAACCCTAGCGCAAGAAACGTCTTCTTAAACAATACGACCACTCCTTTAATGTTATGTTTCGTAACATGTGACGAAAGACTTAATGTCATTATAGACAGTAGACTTCGATTTGACAATAACCTTTTTGGTAAAATTCTAAAAAAATCTAACGTTCGGCATAAAAGCTGACACGAACGTTAAGATTTTATCGATATTTTCAATAAAACAAGGCAATTGAAGACATGATCCTTCGCATTTTGCATATAAATCTATCTTATCCTACCAATGTCATAGTAGTTGTCATACTAGATCTCCTCTAGATGTATAGTAGAAAGTCGGTCGAATTGTGTCGAACGTTCCCGTTACAACAGAATCTAACATCACTCCAGCCCATATGTCTGAGTTCAGTTCAAGATTAGATACCGAGTTTACTACTTGGAGTAATTCGCGATGGTATGCGTACTTTTTGAACAACCTCATATAGAGACAATTCTCCACTTCTGTCGAAACCTTTCAAAGCCTAACGTTTGACTGTATGGTTGTTTTGCTATTATCATAGAATATAGATCTTATAGGACGGTGAATCATAATGGAGATGAGGTTATACCGGATCGGAGAACTTGCTAAGCTGGCTCAGACAAGCTCACGTACAATTGATTACTATACGTCTCTCGGTTTAATTGAAGCCTCTGGACGATCCGAAAAGAATTACAGGCTTTATGGCGATGAAACCTTGCAGCGTCTTGAACGTATTGAGCAGATGAAAAAAGATAAATATACGTTAGATGAGATTAAGGCAAGCTTAGACAACTGGAGCAAAGTTTCGGCTGATGAGCAGCTAACGCTCAAGCTATCTGAGATTCAACATCATCTGTCCCAGCTTGAACGCGAGGTGAAGGAACTGGAGCCCGTCATCAATCAACTCGGTCCACGCAAGGCCGGCAGGCTCTATACGACCATCATGCCTCAGACAGCGGCTTGCATCGAAGCTCTTATGTTGCTAATGAACAAGAGCTCTCTCATGTAACGGATCATTTACATTCACTTGGAGGAATGAATTATGTTTATGTACGCGTTGATTATCGCAGCTTTCGCCCTCACAATATGGGCGCAGTTCCGAGTCAAGGGGACATTCAAGAAGTGGGCACAGGTACCTGCTAGCAGCGGCCTTACCGGATACCAAGCCGCAAGGCGTATGCTCGATAATAATGGTCTTCACCACATCCCTATCGAACCAGTACCAGGCACGCTAAGCGATCATTACGACCCGATTCACCGCGTCGTTCGATTGTCAGAGCCAGTCTATTATGAGAATTCAATTTCCGCGATCTCAGTAGCCTGTCACGAGGTCGGACACGCCATTCAGCATTCGGTTAGTTATCCGTTCCTTGTCGCTAGACATCGGATTTTCCCAGTCGTCAACTTCGCATCCGGTATTGCGCCATTTCTATTGATCGGCGGATTCATCTTTAATGCATTCGGTCTGATCGGACTTGGCATTATCTTCTTCTCGGTTGCTGTAGCTTTTCAGCTCATCACTCTCCCTGTAGAGTTTAACGCAAGCAACAGAGCACGCAGCTTAATGCTGACCGAAGGTTTCGTACATCGCGAAGAAGCAAAAGGCGTAGGCAAGGTTCTGAACGCAGCAGCGCTTACGTATGTCGCAGCCGCATTACTTTCCTTACTAGAGCTTATTCGTTACATCCTGATGTTCACACAGAATCGCGAATAAAGTAATCCGAACGACGTAAAAGGCCTTCCCCTCGGGGAGAGCACTGAAAAAGTCGTTGTTTTGTTGCCTCGAGCAACAAAACAACGACTTTTTGGCATTTATGGTTTAATGGGATCGGGGATGTGTCCCTTAAAGGGCCACTTTGGGCTCCGCCAACTTCACCATTCGTTTCGCATTTACGGCAATTGCCGTTAATACAGCTTGTATTCGCATGCCAAGAAGACCTCGGCTATACTGTGAAATCGCCAGGCCATGATGGTTTTTTAATTCATGGTTCTTCTGTTCAATTTTGTACCTCATCCGGTAGCGTAGCTTAAAGGCTTCGGACTCGTGATACTCGACTGCTTTCCGTTTGAACTCAGGTACAATAGGAACGGAGTACGTTTTTGAGCTAGACCCTGGTTTGTAGCAGCCTTCTTGAAGTGGACAACCCTTGCATTTCTCTACATCAAAGAAGAAAGTAAGCCGCTGGCATTCGTTTCCGTTTTTACGACCCATCTTTGCTTTACGATTACTGTGATGCCCTGCTGGACATTCCACTGATTCACTGTCTTTGTGGTAAACAAACTTCTCTCTTTGCTCGTCCTGATGCCCATATAGCATCATTTCATTTAACTTAATGGTAGGGGTTATTTCGTCCTTCGCGAGAAGTTTGAGGTTTGTAAAACTACCGTAGGCTCTATCGGCTAGCACTTCTTTTACAACAAGCCCTGTTTCGGTGGTATGCTTCAACAGATCAGGGAATGCTTTAGGATCACTTGCATTTCCGGGCTCGACTTTCATGGCCGTAATAATTCCGTCCTCTGTCATCGCGATGCTTTCTTTGTAACCAAAAAATGAAGTTGTGGCGCTTTTCCAGCCAAATCGAGCGTCGGGATCAATCGCCGACTGTACGCCTTTCCAAGCTAATAACCGCTCGTCGGTCACAATTTTCTTCGTTTCCTCTAAACGCGACATCAAGGAACCCTCAGCATCAGGAAGGAGTTGCTCTACGGTCTCACCTAGATGCGCTAGGTAAACAAGCGCCTGTTTTTCTTTCTCCCTCGTTTCCCCTTCAAATTCAGGCATTTTTGGCAACTGCTTCAGTAGGTTCCCATTGTGCTTTTTAACCGCACGTCGCAAACGATTAGCAGCTTGTTTAAGTACTTGAAGAGGCTTGGAGGCTTCATATTTGGAATGGGTATGCGTCGCGTCGACAAGAATAGCCGATGATTTCACAAGTCCCTTTTCTACGCATTGTTTGACGACCTCAGTTAGAAGATTTTCAACCTCACCAGCCCCGATTTTATGGACACGAAAGAGAGAAAGCAGCGAAGGGTCCGGCAAAGGATCTTCTGGGTTTAAACCTATAAACCACTTGTACGCCAGATTTACTTTGGTTTCTTCAATAACTCTCTCGTCGGAGAGGTTGTATAATTTTTGAATAAAGATCAACCGAAATAACATCTCGGGATCTTTCGCTCGCCGGCCATAATACAGGTTATATTGCTCTTGGACAAATTCAAGAATAAAAGAAAAATCGATGAGTTGATGAATTCGAATGAGTAAATGATCTTGGGGTATGAGCTTATATAACTCGCTGTGAAAAGACAGCGTTTGTTGTTTGTTAAGTTGTAACATTTTTTTCACCTCAGGATTATTATATCATATTACCGCGGTGAATCGATGAAGTTGTTATGCAAAAAAGAGACTGATGATCGCTCACCAGCCTCCCTTACATATTCTGTAACCGTTTTTCAGTGCTCTCCCTCGGGGAAGGCCTTTTACGTATGTTTAAGTTGTCTCTACATCCGTCATCTCAATATAACGTTAATAACGTTTATGATGCTCTTCTTGAAAATAACGGAGCAAAAAAGAATGAAATACTTTGGCAACAAGCGGCAGCTTGTCGTTACTGCGATGAATAAGACCAATCGTTCGTGTAACAGACGGTTCACTAATGCGTACCTTCGCAGGCTGCAGCGGACCCGAATAGTTAAGCGCCATCTCCGGCAGCAGGCTAACACCCATACCGGCCGCTACCAGTCCACGGATCGTATCGGTTTCCTCGCCTTCAAATCCGATCTTAGGGCTGAATCCAGCCTCCTGACAGGCTTCAATCACAATCGGACGCAGAGAGTATCCTTCGCTAAACAATACAAACGTCTCGTCCTTTAGCTCGCACAGCTCAATGGATGTACGTTCCGATAAAGCATGACCTGGCGGTAGAATCGCATATAACTCCTCCGTCAAGAGTACTTCACCGCATACTTGTTCATGCTCCTTCGGGAATGGCGAGATAAACGCCAAATCAATCTCACCTTTGACAAGATCACGAATCAGTGATGGAAACATTCCCTGTTTAAATCTGAATTTAACATTCGGATGTAATTTGCGGAAGGAAGCCACAACTTGCGGAATTAATGATATTCCCAAGCTATGTGGAAATCCCAAACGGATCTCCCCCTTCTCCGGATCCATAAATTCATGAATTTCGATTACGGCTCGTTCCAGATCCGTTAAAATCACTTCAGCCCGCTTTAGTAGTAGTTGACCGACAGGCGTTAATTGCAAATTCCGACCCTTCTGAACAAACAACTTCACACCTAGCTCTTCTTCGAGCTGGTGGATCTGCCGGCTGACTGCCGATTGCGCAACATGCAGCTCTTCAGCTGCTTGCGTAACATGTTCTTTTTTGGCAACCTTAACGAAATAATAAAGCTGTCGAAGTTCCATACCGACTAATCTCTCTCCTGTGTACTGCTTATTTTGTCTACTTATCGCCTGTGATTACGTTTCAGGTTATCCAGCAGGCCATACAGTAAAAATCCGGTTAACGCACCACCCACATGTCCCCACAGATCGATTTTGGCACCAAAGATGGAATGAATAACACCAAATGCCAAAATGATATATACCGTATTTCTAGATGCATTGTCCAGCATCGACTTGCGCAAGAGTGCAATAAACAAGAACGCTCCGTAAATGCCATATATCGCGCCAGACGCACCTATAGCTGCGTGGTTGTCATCTTGCTGAAGGATCGTAATGACTGCCGATAATACATTTCCTCCGATGCCGCAAATGAGATAAAATACGACATACTTGAATGTCTTAAGTAAATATTCGAGCGGTGGTGCGAATACGATCAACGCAAACATATTAAAAAAAAGATGTCCGAAATCCGCATGAAGAAACTGTGAAGTCACATATCGCCATGGCTCAGTTAGTCCATACGAATCGAAACCAGGAAAAGTTACAAAAGCACCATTATTGATCCACGCATCGCTAAACTGACTAAGGATAAAAACAATGAGATTAATCGCGATTAAAGCTGCCGTTCCGGGATAATAACGCAAATACGAACGAAAGCTTTCGTAACGAAGGAAGATCATCGCCATCCCGCCTTTCATCATGCTCGCCAAAAATTGGACAATCATCTTTCATTCCGCTTATAATAAAGGTCGTAATGACCACATTGACCTGAGGAGGAATTCTTATTATGGCACAAGAACGCACAGGCGTTGCTACGCTGAAGGGCAACCCGATCACATTGATTGGCCCCGAATTAAAAGTAGGAGATCAAGCTCCGGACTTCTCCCTGAACAAATCATTAGTTGACGTTGTTTCTCTACAAGACTACGCTGGCAAAGTTAAATTGGTGAGTGTCGTTCCATCTATCGACACTGGTGTCTGCGATGCGCAAACTCGCCGTTTCAACGAAGCAGCTGCCGCTCTAGGTGACAATGTCATCGTATTGACTGTTAGTGTGGATACACCTTTCGCACAAGCACGTTGGTGCGCTGCTGCTGATATCGACAAAGTTGTAATGTTGTCGGACTACAAGAATAACAGCTTCGGCGAAGCATATGGCGTTCTTATTAAAGAGTTTGCCCTGGATATGCGTTCGATCTTCGTCCTTGACGAAAATAACACGATCAAATATGTTGAATATTTGTCTGAGATGGCCGAACATCCGAATTATGAAGCTGCAATCGAAGCTGCTAAAGCGCTAGTATAAGCGGTTTCCCGCAAGTTATAACTACCGCATTCCGCAAACAAAGCGAGTGAAGGCCAGCCTTCCTCGCTTTGTTTTTGTTTCATCATCTTCAGTTAGGTCATACATTTAGGATACTTTGACTGCGGCAAGCTTCTTATCAAGCGTGCGATACAAATCCATAATAACTCGATAATTGGAGCCTAGATCGCCTAATGAGCCGCGAGATGCGGAATAAATATCAACCGCTGATGTAAGCGGGTTCACGCTAATGACGGAAACCGTTATGTCCATCGTTCTTCCGAAGGCTGTTCTCTTCTCGAGTACAATCTCGCCAACCGATTGCACCTCGTGAAGCATTTTGTAACCTTGCATCTTCTTGAGCGTGGATACGACTTCTTCCCAAGCCTTGTCCTTAGACAGCTTGTAGAGATGTGATTTCAGCAATGGATCCTTAGCTCTGTCGCCTGTCTGTTCATGACTGCGCAGCAGCCCGATTAAGGTCCGCTTCAACAACAACGATCTCCCCCTCTAACATCTATCTGCATTAATAACCATCATATCATGTTTTTGCATATGAAAAAAGAGCTTTCGCCGGATTTCGCCAAGCGATCGCTCTCTTCAGTCATTAGGAACCCGCCTATGCCGTCCGATCTACATGTTTCTGAACCCGCTCTCGCAGGTGGGTGTCCGCAACCACGCATTTGAGATCCCTTTTCGAGGGCATGTCAGCCGCTTGGCAATTTAGGACTCCCGTGAAACAGCCATTGGTTCAAAACAACGAAAGACCGAAACGAACATCGCAGGATGTATTGCTATTATAGTCCTAACTCCTTCAAAAGTAAACGCCGGGTACTGATGTTATTTCTTGCCTTCTTGATTAGCTTCTTTGTAGTCGTCCTTCACCAGATCCTCGCGGTCCATCTCGGCCGCTTCCTCGGCTTCTTCTTCAAGCGACTGCTTCATCTTCTCAGCTTGCTCTTGCAGCTTTGTATAGATGATATTGAAGTTCCAGAATGCCAGGAAAGCGACGATACTGCCCATAAAGAACGGAATTAGGAATGTAAATTGGAAGAAGCTGATGTAGATGACAAGTCCGCACATAATCGCTGTCGACAACGAGCGGAACGGCTTGCCTATCGTGATCAAAATCGCATTCTTGATCAACTGGAACGTCTTCATATGATAATGAACCAGCATCGAGAAGAAGTTAAAGATGGATATACCAAGCAGCACTAAAAGCGCGATAAAGATATAGGATAAAATATTAAGCTGATCCTTGTAGACAATAAAGTCAACAATCATGACGACGAATAAAAGCGTATACAAGATTCCGCCAATCATACTTTGTTTATAATTGTCTTTATATCCTCGGAAAAACGTTTTGAATAAGGCGACATCACTTTCTCCCATTACCCACTTGCGCGCTACGGCAAACATCGCCGCTGTTGCCGGGAAAAATGTAAAAGGAGCTACAATTGCCATCAAAATAAGCGAAGTGTATAAGCTGTTAAGCATGTCCTGTTCGCTTGCGCCGTTCTGGGGAGCAATAATAATCGTCAAACCAAAAAAGACAAATGGGATGGAGCAAACGATCCACAACAAATTGATTACGGCCAATCTCATTATCCATTCGGAGATTCGGTAGAATCCCCCCATCAATCCTCTAGGCTCCATCTGTTATATGCCTCCAGCGCTGGTATAGTTGCGAACACGGCAACACGAGTGGCATACGCCATTCGTCCGCCTATATTGAGATTGAGTAGGCGCCTGTCTAGTCTCCCCCGGCATATGCCGCATATGATGTACCATACCCATCAGCATGATGATAAAAGGGAGGTTGCTGTCATGAACAACGCAGGTCACGGCCATTACTCTTCCACAGGTGCTATCCTTGTACTATTTATCCTTCTGGTCATCATTACAAAAACTCTACTGTTCTAAACAACTGAACATTAAGTAAAAAAGAACCGGAGAAGACCGGATGCCCGTTAGGCGTCACGGACTTCCCCGGTTTCTTGTTAAGACCGATCTATTACATCCCGGTCTTATGAATTAATTGTTTGCGAAGTCGTCAGAGGACTTGGGACGACGATTCTCGCCGCCGCTGCGACCTTCGCTGCTGCTGCGCTTGTAGCCGCCGCCACCGCTGCCGTAGCTGCTGCCGCGGGATTCATATCCGCCACGCGAGGAGCTGCTGCTGCTGCTGCCACTACCGCTGCCCGTACGGCGATCGTCACGACCGCGATATCCGCCGCCGCCGCTTGTTCCGCCACTGCGATTGCCGCCGTAGGACGAGCCACCACTGCGATTGAACGGACGTCCATTGGAACGAATGTCCGGACGACGTTTCTTCGCACGAAGCGGTTCTTCCGGTGTAAGCTCAATGCTGACATCCTTCTTCTCGCCAGTCAGCAATTTAATTGCTGCCGCAAGAAGATGAACCGAATCATATTGCTCCAGTAATTGAATCGCAATCGGCTTGTATTCCGAGAACTCTTCGTTTTGTACAACTTCCAGAACGCGCTCTGCCGTAAGACGTTGCTTGCCCTCAATCGCTTCAGCGATGCTAGGCAATGGCTTGCGGTTCATCCGTTGACGTGTAATACGCTCGATAAAGTGCAGGTGATCGATCTCGCGTGGCGTAACGAACGACCAAGCTGTACCTTCCTTGCCTGCGCGGCCAGTACGACCGATCCGGTGAACGTAGCTCTCCGGGTCTTGCGGCAAGTCGAAGTTGATAACATGCGTAACGCCCGAAACGTCGAGACCACGTGCAGCAACGTCCGTCGCTACGAGAACATCGATGCTGCCGTCACGGAACTTACGCATCACATTGTCACGTTGATTCTGCGACAGGTCGCCATGCAAGCCGTCAGCGGAGTATCCACGCTTCTGCAGCGCTTCGCTCAGCTCGTCTACACGACGTTTCGTACGACCGAAGATGATCGCCAGCTCAGGCGATTCCATGTCGAGCAATCTGCTCAGTGCTTCGAACTTTTGGCGCTCATGCACTTCGATATAGGATTGTTCGATCGATGGTGCCGTTACTTGCTTAGGAATAACGGACACATGCTCAGGATCTTTAAGGAATTGTTGAGCTAGCTTCTGAATGTTGACCGGCATTGTCGCGGAGAACAACATCGTTTGACGCTCTTCTGGAACCTGCTTAAGGATGGATTGAATATCCTCCATAAAGCCCATATCCAACATTTCGTCCGCTTCGTCTAGGACAACCGTCTGTACGTCCTCAAGTCGGATCGTCTTGCGGTTAATGTGGTCAAGCAACCGTCCTGGCGTTCCGATAATAATTTGGGGACGCTTCTTCAACGCGCGAATTTGACGTCCAATCTCTTGGCCACCATAGATCGGCAATGAACGAAGGCCCTTGTATCGCGTCAACTTCCCGATCTCTTCCGCCACCTGAATAGCGAGCTCACGGGTTGGCGTCATAATTAAAGCAACGATTCGATCTTCGCTAACCGGAATTTTGTTGATGAGCGGAATTCCGAATGCCGCCGTCTTACCTGTACCTGTTTGAGCCTGGCCAATCAAATCCCTGCCTGTTAATGCAATCGGAATCGATTTGTCCTGAATGGGGGTTGACTCTTCGAACCCCAGCTCCGTTATTGCTTGTAACACTTTCGGTTCCAAGCCAAATTCAGCAAATGTTTTCAAACTTTTCTCAAACTCCTTCTATCTACAGCCTTCTTAAAGAATATCCAAACCATTATAGCATAGATAATGACCTGAATACCAGTTGCGGATACAAAGCCATACTAACTGGACGAGCGCACATCATTTTCAACTTGGGAGCGATACGTTTGCAATCACCAAGAAAAAGGTACTTATTCACCATTCCAATCATGACGATTGGCGCCTTATTGGTTGCCATCGGCTTCAATATGTTCCTTATTCCCCACCAGCTTATTAGCGGCGGACTATCAGGGATTTCGATGATGATCGGCTACGTAACGGGCGCCAATATTGCATGGCTTTATCTCGTACTCAACATACCTGTTCTCATTTGGGGATGGTTTACATTAGGCCGCCGCTTTGTGATATGGAGTGTGTATTCGGTACTTGCAGCCACATTATTCCTGAAGATCATCCCTGTCACTCATACGGCGGATGATATCTTGTTAGGCGCCGTGTTCGGAGGCGTGATCGTCGGCTTTGGCAGTGGTCTTGCGCTTCGATACGGCGGCTCCTCGGGCGGCTTTGATGTGATTGCGTCCATTATGACGAAACGGCGCGACTTTCCTGTCGGGATGATTATTTTTTTGCTGAATGCCTCCGTTATCGCGATTTTGATCTTTTTTACGCAAAATTGGGATTTGGCTCTGTATTCGCTTATCGCGATTTTTTCGGCCGGCAAAGTAGTAGATCTCATCCATGTGCGGCATATTAAAGTAACGGCGTTTATCATCACGACGAAGACCGAAGAGCTTCGCCAGAAGCTGCTTGCGCATCCTCGGGGCATTACCATCATTAAGACACAAGGCGCATTCTCCTCCACAGAACGAGATATGCTGATGACAGTACGTACGAAATTCGAATTGGCTGACTTATGCAAAACGATTACGACGATCGATCCTCATGCCTTTATTAACATCGTGGAGACCGCAGGAGTTATCGGAGATTTCCGTAGGCAGAATCCTAATTGATATCCGCAAAAGTGGAATTTGCTAACAATTGCTATGTTTTTGAAAGCGGAGCTGTTATAATGTTTGTATCCCCAAGCTAGTTTCTTTACCATCGATTTCCCTTCTTGCTTTCTAATTGACTATTAGGATGAAAGGGTGATGCTGAGTGGATATGGAAACGGTCAAATTGTCTCAGATTGTCGAAAGGCTTGCCCCGGAGCTCATTACCTACCTCACTTCCCGTGAGTTGGATCTCCGTATCGTCCTTCGCGACGGCATGGCGTTGCTAGAACCGGCAGACGTAATGGAAATTGTACAGCACAGTATTTGCAATGGGCAAAGACAGACATTGTTACAATGAAACCTTTGGTTAGGGACACATGTTATAACCGCACCGCCAGTCGATATCGATGTCGACTGGTTTTTTTGTCACTACAGAAAAAAGTGATGACCCGTTTGCATGTTGTGAATTATAATTTGATCACGGGGGTTGGCATCTCTTACCTTCGCAATGAACAAAATGACGGGAGAGAGCATAATGGACATCATTGTATCTACGCTCATGTTGCTTTACAGCTTGCTTACCGGTCAAGGAGAAACCCAAACAGACGTGAAACAGTTGGCTGTTGCTTACTTAAACGCTTCTGCCGGCGAAGTGATCGTTAAACCCGACGCGCCAATCATGACTGGAGAGCCACCGTCCGAGGACGGAGAGGTTAAGACCGACCAAATAAAACAAGACCCTCAACCAGGCACGGAACCGATTAAGGGCATCTACGTTACCGCACACAGCGCCGGCGGCTCCAGAATGGAGTCCTTATTGAAGCTGGTGGACGACACAGCACTTAACAGTATGGTTATTGATGTTAAAGACGACAACGGATATATTACATACCCAACAACGACACCGGAACTGCTGGAGATCGGTACCGCCAAAAAGTATATTTCGGACATCTCAGTGCTGATGGATACACTTAAGAAACACGAAATCTACCCAATTGCCCGAATCGTCGTCTTTAAGGATACAGTCCTTTCGGTCAAACGCCCTGAATTGTCTTTCTTACAACAGGATGGAACGATATGGAAAAATGGACGCGGGGAGAGCTTTGTTAATCCCTACCGTCAAGAAGTATGGGAATACAATGTTGCGCTTGCCAAAGAAGCAGCCAAACTTGGTTTCAAGGAAATCCAGTTCGATTACGTTCGTTTCCCTGAAGGATTCGAGAACCGCGCCGATGCGCTTACCTTCAACAAAACGGAGCAAAGTCGTGTAGATGCAGTCGCTGGATTCGTCAAATATGCGCGTGAGCAGCTAGAGCCGTTAGGTGTACGTGTTTCGGTGGACATATTCGGGTATGCGGCATCCGTCCCTGCAGCCGAAGGGATCGGTCAGGACTTTGTCAAAATATCAAACGATGTTCATGTCATCTCTCCGATGATCTACCCTAGCCATTACAGCACAGGCTGGTTTGATCAGAAAACGCCGGACCGTAGTCCATACGAAACGATAAAAGGCGCAATGGACGATACTCATGAGAAGCTTCTGAACACAGGCGAGCTCAAACCTATCGTAAGGCCTTGGATTCAGGATTTCACCGCAAGTTGGCTGGGCAAAGGCAATTACGTCAAATACGGAAAAGTCGAGGTAGAAGCCCAAATCAAAGCACTACAAGATTCCGGCGTGTCGGAGTACCTGCTGTGGAATGCTGGCAACAAATATACACCAGATGTTAATTATGATTAACTGCTTATGTGACTATTGGCCGTCCGGAAACGGGCGGCTTTTCCAATTTCATTATTGGCAAATAATCGTTATCGTACGAAAAGCTGCCTGCACCAAAAGAAACAGTACCTGTTTCCTTCGGTGTAGACAGCTTTTATTGTGTGCTTAATATACCTGTTTATTGGGAAAGACGTGATGCTAATTCGTACATCTCCATGTCGAACGGCTTCTTGCTGCCTACTACCTTATCGATATCCGTTGTCACGAGCTCGCCTTTGATCACGCCACAAGACTTGCCCGAGTTTCCTTCGATCAGCTGACGAACGGCAAAGTCACCTAGTCGACTTGCAAGAATACGATCTACTGCCGTTGGCGTGCCGCCACGTTGAATATGACCGAGCACCGTTACACGCGCCTCGATGCCGCTGAGGTCGGTAATTTTCCGCGACACATCTTCGCCTTTTGCTGCACCTTCAGCCACGACAATAATACTATGACGTTTGCCATTGGCAAAGTTCGTTTTCATGCGGTCTGCTACCTCAGCAAGATCAAACGGAACCTCTGGCACAAGGATGGTCTCTGCGCCACTCGCAAGACCAGCATACAATGCGATATCGCCGCAATGGCGACCCATTACTTCAACGATCGAAGAACGCTCGTGCGAGGACATTGTATCACGAATTTTGTTAATGGCGTCTACCACTATGCTTACTGCTGTATCGAAACCGATTGTTGCATCAGTGAATGGAATATCATTGTCGATTGTGCCTGGCAAACCCATCGTTTTGATGCCGAGCTTGCTAAGTTTGTTCGCACCTTGGTACGATCCATCTCCGCCGATTAC
This sequence comes from Paenibacillus sp. strain BS8-2, assembly GCF_054483835.1. Lineage (NCBI taxonomy): Bacteria > Bacillati > Bacillota > Bacilli > Caryophanales > Paenibacillaceae > Paenibacillus > Paenibacillus sp. strain BS8-2. Next base: position 4,089,448 of record NZ_CM137010.1, on the reverse strand, counting down.
CACGAGACCGTCGATACCGCGCTCGCGCAAAACTTCTGCACCGCGTTGCTGTCCCTCAGGCGTCATAAACTCCTTGCAGCGAGCTGTTTGAAGAATCGTACCGCCGCGTTGAATAATATCGCCTACACTACGAAGATCCATCTCGCGAAGATCATTGTTAAGGAGACCTTGATAGCCGCGTTGTACGCCATATACTTTAAGTCCATGGAACAGTCCGCTCCGCACAACCGCGCGAACGGCTGCATTCATTCCTTGGGAGTCTCCTCCGCTCGTTAATACCGCAATTGATTTTACTGCAGTCATGATTCATTCCTCCACACCTATTTGTTGTCTTTAAGCCTGCTGCCTGCGTATCCATTGGCTGTTAATCATAAAGAACACGCGCGTGAGCGGACTGTTCTTCATGAGTCTCTTCGATACTTCTTGTACCTCAGCCTGTAGCCGAACTTTGGGATCCGTTAGATATAAGGCCAGAAGACCCTCTATGATGAGACGATGGAACCTCGAACCCGGCAAAGACTTCACGTCCTCCCGCGCGCGATTCACAATCGTGTCGATCCGTTCTACTAACAATTGTTTGCTATCGTAATAATTACAGAAATTCAGATCGCCGCCGATATGATCCTCCTCTTGATCGATTAAGTAATCGAGCAAGATATGAAGACCACACACATGAGGGAAATAAATATGGCGAATCGATTCGGCATCCTTCGCCGATAATTGCGATTCTGAAGCAGCCAAAAACAGCATGAACATACCAAGAGTTGATCCTGTAGCGGCAGCAAATTCGTTCCACTTGAGATTAGGATAATGATGACTATGTCTATCCCACCATGCCAACAGCTCGCCCTCGCGCATATCCTTGCGTATATGCTTGTACACCTGGAGGTCGCCATAAAGCGTTACAAGTTCCTCCACGTGCTCTTGCACATTAGCATAAGAAGGCAACCGAGAAACCGAGGATTGGCAGGTCTTGACGAGATGATGCAAATAACCGCCATCATCTCCTTCTTCGCGCAGCGCATAATAATCTCGGAGCTCTGCTCGTGGATTGACAGCATCCAGCATCGACTGATGAAGCAGACGAAAATCGTCCGGATTCATCGACGTGCTGCGGTCACAAAGATTGTCCAGATAGTCGCTAATCGTCTGTAGCGCGACAATAAGCGGAATCAATACATGACGGTATTCCAGGTTAGCTACAGCGTATACGCCGCCTCCCTGACAATGAAACTTTTTGTCATTCATGCTGTTCAAGGCCTGCGTCCGCAGCTCGTCGTCAGGTATTCGTTCCGCTAATTCTCTTAAGCGCCCAAGTTCGGCTTCCACTCCAGGCAATACGTATTTGTAGACGCGATGCATAAGCTTAATCGGACCTTGAGGCGCTCGTTTTCCCGATAGCGTCGTTAATCTCACGGCGCACCTCCCTTACGAGAATGATGTCATATATGCTGGCGCGACTCTACGTCTTGATCGTTTCTATACCAGATCTGCAAGTCATTGATCCTACTGGCGAAATCCGCAATCTCGTAGGTCAGTTCGCAGCACCTCTCGAAGTTTTCTTCTTCATCAAGCTCGGATTGAATCCGGTTGATGATGACTTCGAATTCCTTAATCCGTTCGGGGATAGAACCTCGGATAAGCTCCCATCTACCGATTATCTCCGTTCTTTGCTCCAGCGAAAAGTGCTCCCAATCTTGCGTAATGACTGGGATATGTAGGTGCAGCCTGTCGTTCCATAGGAATATGTCCATCGCATCCTCCAAACAATAATGTACCATTTTGCAAGTCAATAATCCAGCGACAAATAGAGTCCGCCTCAATCGATGAAAGCATGGTATACTGGAAAACATAGAATTTGTATCGGGACGAGAGAGTGCAAGTCTCTTACAACGTCAAAGATGATGACTGCCACAATCTTATTTTTGGGTAGTTGTATTTGCTTTGCTGCGTTGATTTATGAATGAAGATATGGAGTGAAACAATTGTTATGAATGATTCAAGCACCACGAGTACACCGATCTCTTCAACGGCCAAACAAGAAACTTTAGCGCTAAGAGCTTTTAATTTCGCCACTTTTTCCACGCAGGCGCTCGTCATTTCGTTTATACCTTTATATTTTATGACCAAAGGATTCTCTGAGAGCCAGATTGGCGTCCTCTATTCTGCAGGCTTGTTTGTCTCCATATTCGCGAACATCCTTACAGGACTAGCTAGCGACAAATATCGGACGATCCGCAAAATATTGATTATCCTCTTATTCGCTCAACTCGTACTCGTCACTGTACTTTTCCCGCTCGAAAACGTCGTTTGGATCACGATTGTGATGACCATGTTTTATTTTTTCCAGACGCCGATGAATCCGTTAAGCGATAGTTTAATTCTGTTATCCAGCCAACATACAGGCACTCCATACGCACTCATCAGGATATTCGGCTCTCTTGGATTTGCGCTGAGCGCATATTTACTCGGATTACTGCTCAAGGCGATAGGCTCCGATTGGACGATTGCCGTCGCGTTTGGTACGGTTTCCATTACGCTTGTGTTAAGTTTCTTTATCAAGGATTATCAAAGCAAAGCGCGCAAAATTGAGTTTTCAGGTTTCTTCAAGCTGCTGGGACAACGACATGTGTTAATCTTTTTCTTGTTGATCCTGATGGTTTCTACCTCTCATCGGATGTATGAAGGGTTTCTAGCGGTTACAATGCGGCAGCTTGGCGCCAGTGACACGCTTGTAGGACTTGCTTTGCTGGTATCAGCGTCCAGCGAGATCCCTATCCTGTTCCTGCTCGGCAAATACGGACACAAGCTGCGCGAGCTGCCGCTTCTCGCATTTGCATCGCTCATGTACGGACTTCGTTTATGGCTAATGGGAGAAATCAGCGACCCGCATTGGTTCATCGCGACCCAAGCGATGCATAGCGTTTCGTTTGGTATCTACTTCTCGACAGCACTGCGTTACATCTCCATGCTCATCCCGGACGAATATCGTGCCTCCGGACAAGCCGTCTACACGATTATATGGACTGGCGCCGCCGGTCTGATCAGCGGAGTTGTCGGAGGTGTTATCTACGAGCAGTTCGGACGCGTTACGTTCTACCATAGCGCTATGTATATTGGAGTCGCATCCGCGATCGGCTTCTTGTTATACCATTGGCTCGGCAGGCAGAGTCGGTAGGAGGAGGATTTGGAGTTATGTCGGCGAGAACGACATAATGGCTTACGGACACGCTGTTTCTTGGAGTTAAGTCGGCGAGAACGACATAACTCCCTCCATTCACACGCATCCTAGTGATTATGTCGATGTGGTCGATATAATCTCTCCCAACACAACTCTCTATCTGATAAACTCGATCGCTCGACGGTTAACCACATACGAACAATGACGGCTAGGGGTCAAATTGGAAGGACTCATTAACCCCTTCCTTATTAGTGAGCCGATTACTTTATAAACAAAATCGCGTTTCTTTCCCGTGCATTCGCACATATCCAACATACGAATAGGCCTGCTAAGCGACAAAGCACATCTCAATACCTCTCTTTCATAGAGTGTCAAAGATGATTTCAATGCAGAAGTTGTTTGATATTTAAGCATTAGCTCATGCATGTAACTTCGACACTGCAAGCTCTTTTTTTCTATTTCATCCCAACTAAACGGAACATAAACAAGATTACTCAGCAACAACGCTCTTACTCGACTTTTCTCAAAAGAGAAACGTTCGCGCGTAATCATCTCAGCATGCGCACTAAATCCTTCGCATTCGAACGCAAACTCAAAAGGTTCATATACAACATCTACAAATATCTTCACACCACTTGGTGTTGTCAGCTCATATTCAAGCTCGAAGCCATCAAACGTTTGAAACACTGGCCAAAGTATCTCTTTAAACAATCTGATTGTCCCTGTTAAATCTCGCTCCAACATTTCCAATCGCCGAGGTGATGCTGCCTTCTTCTGTTCTTCAACAAAAACTTCAAATTCCGCATCGAATGTACGTTTGCCCAATATCCCTTTACCTGTACCTACAGCTTTACCCGTAACCATTGCCATCACTAATTACATGCCTCCTACAAATAAGATTGTAAAAACAAAACGCCGCTTATCCCATCGGCAGGGACAAGCGGCGTATTCTTTACGCACACGGTTGTATGATATTGTTTGCTTATCACTACCCATTATAAACCAAAAACCTTCCAATTCCAACCAACTACAACAAATGGGCTCCCAACGAGGGAACCCATCTGTTAAACGCTACACCGTGTAGACGTTTGCTGTTGCGATATCAGGAATTCTAATCCTATAGTTTGTGGACGTTAGCTGCTTGCGCGCCGCGGTTGCCTTCTGTGATGTCGAACTCCACCGCTTGGCCTTCGTCCAGTGATTTGAATCCGTCGCCTTGAATCGCAGAGAAATGGACGAAAACATCCTCTCCGTCCTCCGTTTGAATAAAGCCGTAACCTTTCTCCGCGTTAAACCATTTTACTGTACCTTTCAACTTCATGACCTCCTAAAATTGTACCGCCGCCTTTTTGCGGCGAATGACCCCATTATAGCGATCCATGACACAGATTGCAATTTTAGAGAGATCAGGAATATTTTTGTATATGAAGATAGTGCTCTGAGCCTGGAATAAACGGCAATCCCGATGTTCGAATTGTCGCTTTGACTTTGCCATCCGACTCGATCGCATCGATAAGTTCATTGAAACGTGGATAAGGCTCCCATCTCAGCGACAGAAGCGGATATATCCGCACTTCGCCGCCTTGCCTGCACACTCTCAACAACTCTTGTATAGCTTGCACATGAAAATCGAAGCCGAATTGTTCTGCGTATAGAAAAAGAAAATGGCTGCACAATACAAGCCCATATCGTTCGGTTTCCAACGGTAGTGTAGGCAAACTTCCGGCTATATATCTGTCGCTCGCTAACGTTCCATTCTTGCGATTGGATTCCAAATCCGCTCGAAAAAGACCAAGCGATGCCTCACGCCCTGCTTTATGCCGCGCTAACGAACCGTAATAACTCCAGTCGAACCGATCCGTTAGACCCTCGAGTTTCGAGGTCGACGTCACTATCTCAGCAGCCGCTTCTTCCGTCCATGAAGATACATCCCCTGAATATCTAGGATCAACAGCCTGAGCATCATAGCCTTTGGCTGACGCGGTAGCAACAAATGATGAACCACCTGCAGCCACATCCAGTATTCGACCAAACGATAGCTCCTTCTCCGTTAGCTGAAACATCGCGACATACTCTTCGAAGCTGCGGCAAGTCATAGCAACTCCGATTTGCTCATAAATCCGATTCCTTTCCATTCTTCTCATCTCTCCTCATCTCAGCTCTTCTCAACTTTTCTCGGCTCTTCTTGCAGCTACTCGTCTAAGCTATCCGCCGAATCGCGTTAGTACACGAAATCCCGCACATGAAGCGTCAAACTCGAGGCCAACCATATTGATTACCGACCTCAGAATAGCTATGATGAGTACTATACCATAATTAACTAAGGAAAGGAGCGTTTGAAATGTTCAAAAAACATCAAATTTACAAAACTGACAAATATAACATGCTCACTGTAGAAGTGAAAGGAAAAACACTGGTATTGCGCGAAATATCCGACCAATGGGGGGAAGAATCCCATGAGTTCGTCAGCCGGCAGGAGATGCTGCATTGGGCTCGGGGACGGTTCCGGTCCGAGGATTTCGTAGGACGCGAAGAAGAGCTGCAGTCCATTATGGACGCATTCCGCGAAGTATAGATTGTTTCACCACACCAACAGCTACAATTGACTGTAACGGTATGGCATGCCAATCATGTGAGACAATTAGCGTGCACATATCGCTACGGCCTTCTGCATAGGTAACGATAGGAGGTTCCTTCGGTTTCATGGACACAACATCAACGGTCATATTTATTATTGCGGCGTTTGCACTCGGCGCTGTCATCATTTTGAAGCGGGATTCGCTCCCACAAGGGATGCGCAGAGGATTAGCCATCGTATCCATTCTGCTCATTGCTTTTTCATTTTTTTTGATCGTTTACTCATTAGTTACGATGGGCACGTAATTTCCAGAAAATACGAATAGTAAACTCACCATACGGACATAGTATCGACAAACTGTGTCCAGAGGTGAAAGCGATGAAGTGGCTCAAGGTTCTGCTAGTTGTATCGCTAGTACAAAGTGTGGCGCCCGCTCGCGGCCATGCGAACCCGCAAACCAATGTCACCAATAAGAACAACGAAATAACAACCGGCACACATGCCGACAAGCCATCCATCCCATCCACTTCAAGGAGGAATACGATGAATCAACTGCCAAAGCGTTCAGAAACCGAGGAACAATTCCGTTGGAAGCTAGAAGATATATTCCCTTCACAAGGCGAATGGGAGAAAGAATATAAGGCAGCGAAGGCGTTGATGTCGAAAGCTGCCGATTTCCAGGGTAAACTCAATGACCCTGCTCAGGTGCTGGCGTGTTTCGAGCTGGAAGACGAATTGTCGATGTATGTGGAGCGTCTTTATGTATATGCGAATATGCGACATCATGAAGATACCGCCGAGCCGGGATTCCAAGCGTTGTCCGACAAGTCCAAGAAACTGAGCGTCGAGACGGGCGAAGCGTTGTCTTTCGTCACGCCGGAAGTGCTCAGTCTATCTGACTCCGAGCTGGACGCGCTCATTAATGATCCATCGCTGTCCAAATACCGGCATACGTTAGAAGAGATGCGCCGTCAGAAGGCACATGTCCTCTCCAAAAACGAAGAATCTCTGCTTGCTCAAGTCGGTAATGTCAGCTCCGCGCCAAGCACGATCTTCGGCATGTTGAATAACGCCGATCTTAAGTTCCCTAAGGTTAAAAATGAGAAAGGCGAAGAAGTCGAGCTGTCGCACGGTCGCTACATTCAGTTCCTCGAGAGCAAGAATCGTGATGTACGACGCGATGCGTTCCTCGCCATGTATGATACATATGGCAAATTAAAAAACACGTTAGCCTCAACACTTAATGCGAACGTGTCCAAAAATATTTTTTATGCTCGGGCTCGCAAATATGATTCTGTGCTGGGTATGTCGCTCTATGGCGACAATATCCCGACGGAAGTGTATACGAACCTTGTGGATACGATCCACAAACATTTGCCGTTAATGCATCGTTACATGGAGTTACGCAAAAAGCTGCTCGGTCTGGATGAGCTGCACATGTACGATTTGTTTGCACCTCTCGTTGATGAGTTCGATATGGAAATCAGCTACGAAGATGCGAAAAAAACGATCAAAGAAAGTTTGATGCCGCTGGGCGAGGACTATTTGAACGTATTGCAGGATGGTTATGACAACGGCTGGATCGATGTGTACGAGAACGAAGGCAAGCGCAGCGGCGCATATAGCTGGGGCGCTTACGGCACTCACCCTTACGTGCTCCTTAACCATAAAGACAATCTCAACAGCATGTTTACACTCACGCACGAGATGGGTCATGCGCTGCATTCGTATTACTCCGACACCACTCAAAACTATCGCGACGCACAATATACGATCTTCTTGGCCGAAGTTGCCTCGACGCTCAATGAAGCGCTTCTGATGGACTATCTGCTTAAGAAGTCTACTGATCCGAAGGAAAAAATGTATTTGCTGACGTATTATGCGGATCAATTCCGCACGACCGTATTCCGTCAGACGATGTTTGCGGAGTTTGAGAAGATTGTACACGAGCGCACGGAAGCTGGAGAATCCTTGACACCGCAGGAGCTCAGCAAAATTTATTACGACCTCAACCTTCTCTATTACGGAGAAGGCATGGTCGTGGATAAGGACATCGAGATGGAATGGGCGCGCATTCCTCACTTCTATAACAGCTTCTATGTGTACAAATACGCGACTGGATTCTCGGCAGCGACAAGCTTCTCGAAACAAATCCTCGAAGAAGGCGAGCCGGCTGTAGACAGTTATCTGGGCTTCCTTAAGAGCGGGGGCAGCGACTTCTCTATCAATATTCTCAAGAAAGCGGGCGTTGATATGAGCTCGCCGGAACCAATCGAACAAGCGATGAGCGTATTCGAGCAATTGATCGGTCAAATGGAGCAGTTGACTGCTAAAGCAGCCAAATAAATATTGATCGCTAATGGAAGTAGAAAAAAGTCCCGATCTCCCCTTTCGAAGAGGGGGTTCGGGACTTTTTGTTAGGCTAGTCACAACATGGAGCCGTTGCCCCATGGACCATGACCGGCCCCTGACGGGGTTAAAGCAGCAGGCTTGCGACGTACGCCAGCAAGCCCGCAAACAGCGACGACAGGAGGTTCACCCTGTCGTTGGTCAGCGCGGCGAAGCCGCGCTCATGCCGCGCCGCGGTGCCGCAATGCGCGGCGCGCTCCGTCTCGCTGCCGCATACCCGGCAGCGATACATGGCCTGGCCGGTTGCGCCGAGCAGGGAGTCGGCGAAGGCACCGGCCAGGCCGGCTGCGGCCGCGACGGCGATCCACGCCGCCGCCGGCGCTGCCGCAGCCAGGCCCTCGCTCGCGGCGCTATCGCCGGCGAGCGTCGGGCCCAGCAGCCACGCTGCGACGACGCCGATGAATGCGGCGCCGCCCAGCGCGGCTGCACTGCCGAGCGGCGTGACGCCGCCGCTCGTGCCGGGCTCCACCCGCTTGCCGCTCGTGATCGAGCGCGGCGCGGTCTTGCTGAGGGCCCCGATCTCGGTGGCCCAGGTGTCCGCGTTCACGGCTGCCATGACGCCGATGAACGCAAACAGCCAGCCCTCATGCGGCCATATGGCATGAGCGGCACATAGAACTAGGCCAGCGCCGCCATTGGCCCATACCTGACCGGCGTCCCGCTGGCTGCCTTTGGCATACTTCGCTTCCGCCGACGCCTTCGCTCTCGCTTTACGCTTGTATTTGGACAAGGCGCTCGACGATACAAAAAATGCGATCAAGCACCCAAACCACACCGGTTCTCCCAGTGTGATAAAACCCGTCCCCATTGCCACCGCCGACCAAGCGCCAGATGGTGAAAGTGAACGTGCCTTATATGCAGCGTACGCGCATAGACCGCTTCCGATTAATCCGACAAGGAGCCTCAGCCACCATTCTTCCATCCATCCCACCATAACCGCTTCCTCCATCTCCCGCTATTGCGGAATTGCTTATTGAACGCCGATTACTTCGCGCCAGCGGTCAGGATAATTGGTGCAGATGAGCAACGAAGGATCAAGCGCAGCCAGCTTTCGAATGGTCTTCTTGTCATTGGCGGTCCAAGCCATCGTCTCCATGCCGGCCGACTTTAACATCGCAAGACGGGTCTTATTCAGTCGGGAATACCCAATGGACAAGAAGTCGCAGCCAAGCTCCCGCAGCTCCTTCACGAGCGAATTTCGCCAAGCGTCCAGAATCAGACCCGTGCGAAGGGTGTCGGACAAGTTCCGCATCCGATGAAGAGTCCCTACATGGAAGGATGTGAACACCACCTGGTCCAACATCCCGTGTTGCTCGACGGTTTCATATACGATTTCTTCAATGTATGGATACCGTATCCCGTCCGTTTTCAACTCGATATTGAGTTTGCATCGTCCCCTGGCTGCAATCAACACTTCAGCTAGTGTCGGAATGGATTCGCCAGCAAAGCTCGGCGCAAACCATGAACCGGCATCCAGCGATGCAAGCTCGGCTGCCGTCCAACTTCTAACGTCTCCACGTCCATTTGTTGTCCGACGGAGCGTAAAATCATGGATGACAACAGGCACTCCATCTTTGGACAATTGTACATCGATTTCGATCCACTCAACATCCGGCGCTTCGATCGCAAGCCGTATGGCGGCTAACGTATTCTCCGGCGCGCGACCTGACCAGCCCCGATGCGCAACGCACGCATTTCTCATGATGAAAGTTTCCTCCTTACGTTACCTCGTTGCGATATAGCCATCCTGACCGATCGCCGCTCCGTACGAAATGGACGTTAATCGATCCAGCAGCGCCACGGCCGCCTCCCCTTCCAGCGGCGTCGGTTGTCCCTCTACAACGATCATCGGATTGAACTTGAGCGTACAATCCCCATCCTTCGTGCAAGCTGCATCAAGCACGCCGGTCTCCGCATCCTTGCCTTTGGGATACACGGAAAAAATAAAGTTGCCTAAACTATAGGCAATCCACTTATCTTTATACTTCTCAAAGCCTTGCAGCACATGAGGATGAGCACCGATGACGAGATCCGCGCCGGCATCGATGTAAGCGCGTGCGTCCGCCTTCTGATAATCCAGCGGCTCATCGATTGGATCAGCGCCCCAATGAACCATGACCACAACGAGATCAGCCTTTTCCTTTGCAGCTGCGATCGCGACTGCCGCGCGTCCGGTATCATAAGTTTCGGCAATGCCCGGCGTATTGCGGTCTGCCTTTAGCTCTGTATACGGGATAACACGGCTCAATCCGACGAAGGCCACCTTGATACCTTTGGCCTCGATATAATACGGTTCGTAGGCTTCCTTATCATTGTTGCCTGTGCCCATATAACCGATGCCGGTTTCCTTCAGATGCCGGATCGTATCGAGCATTCCCTCCAGGCCTTGATCCATCGCATGATTGTTCGCAAGACTCAGCACATCGAAGCCCGTATCCTTGATTGCGGGCAACGCATCAGGATGCCCTTTGTATACGTATGGCGTACCGACAATTGGTGTGCCTCCCGTCGTTACGGGCAACTCGAGATTACCTGCCGTAATATCCGGCTCGCTTAAGTAAAGAAGTGCGTTGCGGTATGGATAGTCATAACCGTTAAGCTTCATAAGCGGCGTCAAATATTCGCCGGGCAGCATATCGCCGACAAAGGACATCGTAACGGCTTCACCTTCACCTGCTTGTTGTGTATCGCCACCACCACTGCTCTCGAAGTCAGTAGTACCTTCAACTACTTCTGTTGGCTCCGGTGTTGACTCCGAAACGGTTTCCGTGTGAGTAGGTTTATCCGTTTCGGCAATGCCTTCTTGATTATCATTTCCCGGCTTCTTATTAGTCCCGCCGTCCAGCACTTCGGTAGACGGACGTCCCCCTGCGCCGCTTAGCCAATCTCCGTCGCTTACCATCATCCATACACCGAAAGCAACAATAATAATGCCTAGCGTCACAAGCAACAAGCTAAAGGATCTGCGTTGCCGCCTTTTACGTGATTCATTTTCGCTTTTGCGAGACTCCGATCTTGATAATGACATAGGAATACCCCTTCGTAGGTTAGACTGATCGAAGTCGCTCAATAAGTCTGTTTTTCCTTCATTATACAATCTCTTATCTCGTAAGCGATACTATAAATCTCTTCATTTTTGTCTTCTGCTGCAAGTCTAAGAGCCCAAGATCGCTTTCGCCGCTTCTTTCCCTTGCCTGATGCAGTCTGGGAGTCCGACACCGTCGAATGCGGCCCCAGTTACCCAGACGCCCGGTAATTGGTCCGACAATCGTTCCCGCAATTCTTTCATTCGTTCAACATGACCGACCGGATATTGCGGCATAGAATGATTGAGTCTCGTAATCTCGGCAAACATCGGTTCGGCCGTTATCCCCATCGTTTCTTTAATATCTTTGCGCACAGCCGCTATTAAAGCATCATCCGGAAGCTTTACGCTTTCCTGATCTTCCGAATGGCCGACATAACAACGAAGCAGCACCTTGTCCGCCGGACTAGTGTGAAGCCACTTGCTAGATGTCCACGTACATGCCGTAATATGAAGTCCTTCGGAACGCGGCACTACAAATCCTGAACCGTCGAAGTCGATGCCGAATGTGGCTTTGTCGAATGCCATGACCACATTGGCAACCGATACATACCGAATACCCTTGAGCTCGCTAACATCAACAAGCGACCCCAGAAGCTCCGCTGCGGCAAAAGCCGGTGCTGTCATCACAATCCGGTCGGCAGCTAATGTTTCACCGTTCGCCAGCGTGATTGCATAACCTTGCTCCTGCATATCCAGCTGCTCTACGTTCACGCCGGAGCGAAGCTCGACGCCGCTTTGCTCTAATCGAGTGATCAGCGCTTCTACCAACGTGCTAAGTCCCCCTTTAAACGTCAGGAACGTACTTCCTTTCGCCGCAGCCGTCGCACTTGCTGCCGTCGCCTTACGATTGTGCATCATACCGCGGATCAGACTGCCGTGTCTCCGTTCCGACTCTCCGAATTGCGGGAACGTGGCGCGGAGGCTCAGCTTTTTCAGATCGCCCGCATAGATACCGGCAAGCAGCGGTTCAGCGATGCGCCTCATGACCTCTGTACCAACTCGTCGCTCCATGAAACCGCCCAGCGATTCGTCTCCTGCTGCCGGCTTTGACGGGAGAACGAGATCCATTAAGGCGCGCAGCTTACCGCCCCATGACAACAAACTTGTTTTGACGAATGGGCCAATCTCCGTTGGCACACCTAATACAAGTCCAGGCGGCATGGGATGCAGCTTTTTTTGATGCAGAATATATGTTTTCTTGGCTCCTGGGTTGGTTGCCGTCAACTCATTCTCGAGGCCTAGCTCCTTCGCAAGATCGATAATCGCGACCTTACGGGACAAGAACGAATCCGGCCCCTTCTCGATTACGAAACCGTCTCGCTGCAGCGTATTAATTTTACCACCGAAAGCAGGAGCGCCATCCACAACCGTAATCGCAATCTCTCTGCCTTGCCGCTCCGCTTCCCGCTGCAAATAAAAAGCGGAGCTCAGTCCGCTGATCCCCCCGCCAATAATGACAACTCGATCAATCGTATCTGTTCCCCGCATATCCTTCATTCCTTTTCTCTATTGGAGGTTGATCCAGCCGTCCATCTTCATGTTGCTGACAGCTAGATCCATGAAACCTCAATGTGTATTTAGACCTGCAATGCTGCAATAACCGACTCAGCTAACGTCTCCATATATAGCGGATCCTTGTTAAGCATCTTGATTCTCTCGAGTGTCATGTCCAGCTTGGCCGCTTCCGCTTTCGCTTCGATATCCAGATCGTAGAGAACCTCCAGATGATCGGATACGAATCCAACCGGAGCAACCAATACCGCCTTGATCCCTTCGCCGCGAATGGTTGCCATCGTCTCGAGAATATCCGGTCCGAGCCATGGGTCTCTTGTGCGCCCCGCGCTTTGCCAAGTGAACTGCCAGTCCTTCACGCCAGCCGCCTCGGCGACAGCTGCAGAGGTTTCCATCAGTTGCTTCTCGTATGGATCGCCAAGCTCGCGAATTTTCTCAGGCAAGCTATGTGCGCTGAACAATACACGAAGGGCTGTCTCTCCGTCACTCGAGACGGAGAGACGCTCTAGACCATCCTTCACACGATCCGTTAGTGCTGCAATCAGCTTGGGATGCAGGTGATAGCTCTCAACAGTCGCAAGCTCGATACCAAGCTCGTTCGCTTTTTCCTTTGCACGCTTCATGTAGCTGCCGATACTCATCGTCGAATAGTGTGGCGCCAACACGATGGCAACGGCACGCGTGATCCCGTCCTTGCTCATCGTCTCGACACCGTCTTCGATATACGGCTTGGCATGTTTGAGGCCTTGATAACAAACGTATTGCCCAGGCGCAATGGTCTCAAGCTTATCCTGCAAGCCTGCAACCTGACTATTGGTATTCTCACGCAAAGGGAACACGCCGCCTACAATCGCTTCATAACGCTCTGTCAGCTCAGCGAGCTGCTCCGGCGTCGGCGGATGACCTCTACGAATATGTGTATAATACGTCTCCACATCATCCATTGATTCCGGCGTGCCGTAAGACATGACCAATACGCCAATCTTGTTGATCCCATTAGACATAACTCGCACCTTCCTTGCTCTTGGCCGCGATGGCCTTCTCCGAATACGAATGAATAAACTTCGTTAATTCAGCCAGCTTCTCAAGCGAAGCTTCCGGGAACAATCCATGACCAAGATTAAAAATAAATCCAGGTTCCTCGATACCCTGATCAATGATCTCAGCTGCGTACGACTCAATGACGGACATTGGCGCCGTCAGAATCGTCGGATCGAGATTTCCTTGTACGGCGGTACGACCTTCCAATCGGCGTCTGCCTTCTTGGATCGATACACGCCAGTCTAGACCGATTACATCTGCTTGTACATTACGCAGCTCCGGCAGAAGCTCTCCTGAGCTAACGCCTGGGAAGTAGATTTTGGGCTGCGGCAAATCCGATAACTCAGAGAATATCCGTTCAATCGTAGGAAGCACGAATGTGCGGAAGTCTGCTGGGGATAACGCCCCTACCCAGCTATCAAAGATTTGGAACGCCTTGCCGCCATTCGCAATGTGCGCGCGCAAATAAGTGATGACCATGTCTCCAAGCTTACGCATCAGCTCATGCCAGACCGCCGGCTCGCTGTACATCATCTCTTTGGTGCGAAGGTAATTTCTCGATGGTCTTCCTTCTATTAAATAACTGGCGATTGTGAAAGGAGCGCCAGCAAACGTAATAAGCGGCACTTCAAGCTCTCGATCAAGTATACGAATCGTCTCTAGCACGTGGCCGAGATCGCCTTCCACATCGATTGGCTTCAGCTTGGCCACGTCTTCAGCGGATCGAATCGGATTGTGGATCACAGGTCCGACGTTCGCAACAATATCGAAGTCGATACCGATCGATGCAACTGGATTCATAATATCGGAATACAGAATCGCCGCATCCACGCCTAGCTTACGAATCGGCATCATGGTCACTTCTGCCGCCAGCTCAGGCTGCTTGCATATTTCGAGCAATGAATACTTTTCTTTTATTTTACGATAATCCGGATCATACCGTCCCGCCTGCCTCATGTACCATACTGGCAATCGGTCTACTTGTTCCTTCCGGCTTGCCCGAATGAAACGGTCGTTATAAGACATTCCCGTTCCCCATTTCTATGTAATTTCACCTGTTTACCATTATGCCCTTTTTCCTTATCCCTAACAACCTGAGCACGCTTGTTTCCTATGACAATAGTATGACAATCACCGATTATTGGCATAAAACTTTCATAATAAAAACCTCTAGCACCGCCCGCTGTCGCGGATCGAGTAGAGGTTTTCCTTTCAAGCATCGTCTTCACTATGATTCTGCAGCAGGATGATAACCATATGTCTCCGCACTTAGATGCATTACATGGATCGGTTTAGTGAGTGTTACACCTGCAAGATCGTATACACCAGGGTAGGCTTGCTGCGCCTCCGCCGTATCGATACGATTGATGCTCCAGCTTTTGACCTTATATAATCTTTGATCATGCTGCAAGCGATCCAAATAGTCGGACAAAGACTCGATATGACCAGCTAATGTGAGCGTAAATGGCAGCGTCTGAGCTTCCGTGACTGCCGCCGACTCTTCGGTCATCGCTGCCTCTTCCGACATCTTGGCATATTGAGCCAGCAATACACCGGATTTGGCCGATAATTCGTGCAGCTGTTCGATTACAGCCGATTGCTCCAGCACTAGAGGCACACGCCCCTCCACCTCGATGTGATCCACAGGCTCGTTTGGCGCTAATGTATATTCTCCTTGCAAAGTTGAAGCCTCAGCCTCAGCCTGAGCATGCGACATCTTAGCCTGCTCGAGCCTATCTTTATGCGGATTAACATAGAGCATCCATAATGCTGCATTAGCAGCAATTCCTATCGCCGAGAGTAACAGTATAAGCTCGCGTTTGGGCGAAGTTTTTGATTGTTTACTTTCCAGCTCCATTGGTCACACCTCCCCCCTGGGTACCAGACGATGCAAGTCCTAAATCCAGAATTGCCGTATAGGTAGTTCCCCTAATCGAAATGAACGTACCATCTGCGGAAGGCTCCAAGCTTTTTGTTTCGTCGGCCCTTCGATTATAGGATTGAATGTTCACGTAACTAAGCACTGGTACGTTCTCTAGCGCCTCAACATAGTCGACGGATCGCTCGTATGAAGTAAAGTCCACTTCCATATGCAGCACGCCTTCTGTTCCCACTGATAAAGAAACAATTCGCGCATCGGCAGACAGCGGTTCAAGTATAGCATCCAAATATGTTTTCCATTCGATACGCTGTTCTTCGAGCTTCCCGATCAGAGCGTGCATCTCCGTTTGCTCATTAAGCTCGGTAATAGGGACTCCCTCCGCCTTCAACTTGGCATTGGCAAGTGATACATGAGTCGCCTCAAGCAACAAACGATCCGTTTCCTTCTGCCACAACAAGGACATTCCGATCAGCACCGCAGCTGCTGCAATGAGCGGTAACGCGACGACCAGTGTCAGCTTGGAGCCGCCTCTCGCCGATGGTTTGGGTGGCAGCAGATTAATTGATTTCATGATGTCCGCCCCCTAATCGACAACCCGAGTGCGACCGAATACGATGAAAGAGACCAGTCGGCAATAACAGAGGAATCATCCAGCGTCGGCCACTCCAGGATGACGACAGGATGCTCCAGCTCCTCTTCAAGCCCCTCGCGAACCTTCTCCATCTGTTTCAACTCGCCAGACAACAATATGTTACGGAACGTCTTTGAACCATTGTTTAATGTGTATTGATAGAAGTTGAGCAACCGCTCCAGCTCTCCAGCCAGATCCTGAATTGCATTCTTGAATGTCGTCTCTGGGCTCGAGAAGCTTTGCAGCCATTCGTTGTTAGACGAATCCGCCTTCGCAACGATGGATTGGAACGACACTTCAACCTGCCTCGTCAATTCCAATCGCCCATCAAACAATATGCTAAGCTCACTGTGCTGCTCGCCTACATGTACGAACAGCTGTACATCCCGTACGGTGGTCCCGCTTGCTTCGATTAATCGCAGTACGGAGAATGGCTTAATCTCGAAGCTTGCAGGGCGAAGACCCAGCTTCTCAAACATTGTTCGATATTGCATCAGCAGTCCTCCCGGAGCGGCCACGACCATTAGCTCGCATAGCTCTGCTCCCTGTTCCTCTTCCCTGGCTGCGTGCTGGATCGATGGTTTCGGCAGCTTCACGAAATCGAAGTATGGCTCCTCGAAAGCCACACGCAAATTATGGCTCATCTCGAACTGAACCAGCTTGCGAAGCTCCGAATGCCCAATATCCGGCAGCTTTAGATTTCGAACCATTACCATCTGGCTAGGGATCGCAAAGTGCAGCTGCTTCGTGCCGAATTTCCCCGACGACAACAGCTCCTTCATCGTTGCTTCGATCCCTTCCCAATTCAGTACTTTGCCGTCTTCCATGCATCCGTTCGGCATTTCTTTGCTTGTATAGCGCAATAGCTTTGTCGTGCCTCTGCGCGATGTTTTGGTCTCGCAAATCCGGATGTAATTGTCCGTCATTTCAATGCCCAGACTGTGGCTGACGCCCGTCAGCCCGTTTAGCAGCGCTCCAATCATTGCCATCCCCCTCTATGACGTCTTTACCCGCTGCTTAATAGATACAAATTCTCTCTTGTGTAGAGCCATTATCTAAGCCATCCGAATACCAGCTTTGCGAATAGTTGCTGTAGAAGCTCGTCAGACCGCCGACAAAAAAACCGGTCATCCCGTTACTCTTCCAGTCCTTATGCATTTCGGGCATATTCGCGTTTTTGAAAGCGAGCAAGTAACCCCCAAGCTTAAGACTACCAGGTATATTACCTGTTACCGACAGGTTCGAAGCCGTAATCAAGTTCCCGCCAATCGACATAGACGCGTCCGATTGAATAAATGCGATCTGGATATCGCCTTCAGCGGCCATCGTTCCATCTACTTTGAATGTATTGTGGATGGGATGTGAGAACGATATCTGTCCACCCGCAACAACATTCTCTCCGATTTGGAACGACTCGACCGAGTTCGTAAATTTGATTTGGTTGTTGACCAATATCGAGCCGCCAACCGCCATCCCGCTCTTGAGGTGATTAAACGAGAGTACAGAGCCGACGATCAGATCTCCGCCGATCGCAAGTCCATACAAAGTGTTGCGGAATTCCAGCGAGCCAAGCACCTGAAGCGAGCCCTGCACGCGGAACAGACCCTGTATCCCGTTCATCGATTCTGCAACAGGCATCTTGATGATGACATTCCCTTGAATGGATGCATCCCTGCCTACACTGAAGCTTGTCAGATTGTTGTTGGTTGTCAGATCGCCTTTCACGATCAGTTTTCCATCCATGTGCCACATGTTGAGTACATTGTTTGTCGTTACGCTGCCAGCTACAAGCATATCTCCCATAACAATCAGCTTCTTGAGCACGTTCGAGTTCGTCATATGACCACCGACGATAAGATCTCCTTCGACAATGACCGTGTCGACGGTACTACCCCCGAATTGGAGGTCGCCGCGAATGATAACATCATCCTTGAACACAATCGTCTTGCCATTATTAAGCGAATTGATTTGCAGCTTGCCTCCAATTTCCGTACGGCCATTCACAACAATGTTAGAGTTAATCGTACCTTCGAACAGCAGATCGCCGTTTGTTTTCACCGCAAGACCGGATGTATCTGAATTGATCATCATATCCGCACTTGTCGCCGGCTTGATCTGAACAGTTGCCGTGTGCTGGATGGCGTCTCTGCTTTGCGTAACCGTAAGCGAGGCCCCTGTCACTGCATGGCTTACGCCGGCCGCGGTCTCGAATCGGCTATCCTGGAAAGCTTGCGGGAAAGTAGCGGCCATCGCAACAGGTACAAGATCCAGATAATAATCCGCCGCATCTTCGAACCAATCCTTGAACTGCTGCTCCGTGTAATCATTAATGATTTGATCCAGCGGAAGCGGTTGTCCGATTGCCGGTTGCCTGTAGCAGACGGCAAATAACTTGTTGTACTTTTTCTCGATCAGCTCATGGCTCAGAATAACCTTCATTCCCGTTGCAGGCGTTGGCTGTGGAGTAGCGGTAGGCTCTGGCGTCGTAACTGGTGTTGGATTCGGCGTTACAACAGGCAAGGTAGCTGCCGGCGGCTCGTATAGCGGTGTGAGCCTGTAATCGACCTTCCCGCTTCTCACTTGATTACCCGCGCCAGCCCTGGCAGTGAAACGAACCTTGACGGGCACATTTGCCCCATCTCGTATCACTTCAACATCAGCATGAAGTCCGCTTAATGCCTCAACTTCGCTCGCTAGCGCCGTTATTGCCGCTTCGTTGTTGTTCGCCTCGTCCTCCTCCAGCATACTCTTGTACAAATGACTGAAGACTGTCATCGACGAATGAGCTTCGGTAAATGCCGCTTCAGTATTTCCGTTTGTTTTGGCCTGCAGAAGCCCGATATTCGTACTCATCGCCATAGGCGTCACAACGATCGCCAGCGTGACGATGAATCCGAATACGATCATCAACGTGCCGCCTTTTTCGGATGAAATATATTTAAACATTGCCTTTTCCTCCTTCTTCCGTTTATTCTAGGAGTAAACCAATGCGAATACTGCATTTTGTGAGGGGTGAAACGATGACACGCAATGAGAAAGGATTGACATTGGTCGAGGTGCTCGGCTCCGTCGTTTTGTTAGGCATTGCCGTACTCGGAATCATTTTTATCATTCAGCAGTCATCGGTTCACACGAAGGCTAACGCGGATACCGACGAATCCGTTGTACTATCCCGCAACGTGATGGAACAGCTCAAGCAGCAGCTGCCAGGACCCTCGGATACTCTCACCTTGTACCAGCAGAACCTGTCGCTTGCGGATCTCCGTGAGCTGTCGGGAACGACGATTTATTATCCGGGTGCCAATAACGCCCGATATGCCATTGCGATCCAGTCGGAAGCCGCTGCACTTGGAACCGCCGATGCCGGTGGCACTACTGTTAATCTGGACGACCAGTTCAGACGGATCACGATTCGGACAACCTACCTGGCAACATCCCGAACCTATGAATTAACCGGAGTCGTTGCATACAAATAAACGTGAGGAGCGTGTTGACGATGCCGTCTAAGCTCAAGAACTGTGCCAACCAAATTCGACGCGACGAGCGAGGCCTGACGTTAGTAGAAGTGTTAGGCGTTCTCGTGCTCACGGTTATGATCCTGGGATCTCTTATCTATTTGCTGCAATATTCGAGCTCGAGCATGAAGCAGGTCACCGAACGCGAGCACACGATGCAAACGTCACGGGATATTATTCACCACATCGTAACGACTGTTCGCCACGGCCTTATCCCGGAGGACTTGTCCGCCCAAACATCCAGCAATCTGGATCTGATCGGTGAGGATGGTCAATACGCCACATATACCTTTGACCCGGAGAGCGGTTCGCTCACCGTACAATACCAGCTTCTGCGTGATGACGGTACGTTGGCGGAACCAACATCGATTACGTTCGCCGAACATATCCAGTCGATCGTATTTGAGACCATTGACACCAAGGTCGAGGTTACGCTCTCTGTCAGTCTGCCAAATAACGATGTACAGACAACCTCGACAATCGTATATTCCACGCAATCCTGAAACCTCGCAACATTACAATTACGCGCCTACTTGTCCGTTCGTAGCGACAGGAGGTGTGTAACTTTATCCCGCAAATCCAGTTAACTTTAAGTACCCGCTGATCAGCCAATCGCCCCACCAATACGAAAGTACAGCCCCTGCTGCAATATACGGCCCAAATGGGATCGTCCCGCCTTCTTGTCCCCGCCCAATGAATCGTATGGCAAGCGATCCTAGTAATCCTAATACGCTTGCAGCAAATAAACTGAACAACGTTAACTTAAGACCGAGAATGAGACCAATCAGCACATAAAGCTTGATATCGCCTCCACCCATAGCCTCCTTCTTAAGCAGCCAACCCGCCAACAAGCCTGTTAATAACAAAAATCCGCTGCCCGCTAAGGCTCCTATCAAGTAGCTCCAGATCGGCAACGGATGGACAAACAACCGCATAACAAACGCAATAACGATAGCCGGAACAACCACCTTGTTCGGAATAATCATGGCGGTAATATCAGTTTGCACAATAATGACGAGAGCTGTAATGAGCAGCAGTACCGCGATTAGTTCGGGCTCAAAGCCTATCCTAAAAGCCGAATAACCAAATAGCAGACCCGTAATCGGCTCTGCCGCCGCGTAGCGCCACCATGTCGAATTCCTGCAAGCGGGACAACGTCCCTTGGACGTTAGCCGCCCCAAGATCGGAAGAACAGCCAAGCGGCTGCCCTTCCCTCTTGTATGCGTACAATATGACGGCGGATAGGATGCCGTCAGCCTGCCGTCCCAGCGCATTGCTATGGTGTTGAGGAGCGGGGCTAGGAGAAGGCCTGCTAATAAAGAAAATATTATGCCTAGAGACTGCAGCATACTTAGGTTGCAGGAGTAGCTGTAGGAGCAGGTGTTGCAGTTGTACCATTACAAGTCACTGCACTAGTCGCAATTGTTACTGTACAAGTTGTAATCGTTTTAGCAGAATCATTCCATTTAGGATCACCGCTGATATAACCTTCGCTCTTTAGAATAGCCAATGTCACCTCATGAGTCGGAGTTGTAATTGTATCTAGCTTATCTGCACTGTAACGTAATGTCGCCTCTTCAATCATGGATCTAGTTGCGGCATCAGCCTTCGATTTCGAGCTTGAAATCGTCCCCCCAATTGCCGGAATCGCAATCGCTGCAATAATCCCCACAATCACCAATACCGCCAGAAGCTCGATCAACGTTAACCCTTTTTCATTTTTCTTAAGTGTTTTCAACATATACATTCTCCTCTCGTTATGTACGAAATTGTTATATTTGGTCTTGCCGTATAACCAATACAGTTACAACATGTTCTGCATCATCTTGAACGTAGGCATCATGACGGCCATTACGATTACGCCGACGATGCCGGTCAACAAAACGATCATCAGCGGCTCCAGCAGCGCCTTGAGGCGATCCGCCATCTGCTCCACATCAGCCTCATAGAAGTCGGCTACCTTGTCGAGCATGTCCTCGATGGAGCCTGATCGTTCGCCAATCGACATCATCTGCACAACCATTGGCGGGAATAACTTAGACTGCTTGAGCGGCTCGGACATCGAATCGCCGCTCATAATTTTGTCCCGGCTATCCATAATCGCTTTGCCGATAGCTGCGTTGCCGACAACATTGGAGACGATACTCATGCTCTGCATGATCGGGATAGCCGCAGCAAGCAGCGAGCTGAACGTACGCGAGAACCTCGCGATTGCCTGCTTATGCCAGAGCGTGCCGAAGACCGGGATTCGCAGCAGCAGCGCATCAGTCGCAAGCAATCCCGATTTGGAGCGCCTGACATAGCTCCATAGGGCGCCGGGCAGAAACAACGCGGCAATGACGAGATACCAGAACTGCTGAACGAATTCACTGACCGCCATTACAATTAACGTCGGCAGCGGAAGCTCGATCCCCATGCCTTCAAAGCTAACCGCGTATTGCGGGATGACGAACAACATCATAAAAAAGATAACAACAATCATCAGAATCAGCATGATCGACGGATACACCATCGCCGACTTTACCTTCTCCCGCGTATTACGTTCTTTCTCGAAGAAGATCGCGAGCCGCTCCAGCATCACATCCAGATTGCCTGCCGCTTCGCCGGCCTGCACCATGGAGACAAATACGGTGCTGAACACGCTTGGATAGGCGGACACCGCTTCGGAGAGCTGCTTGCCTCCCCGCATGTCCTCGCCAATGCCGTCCAGCAGCTTGGCCAGCACCTTGCTCGGCGTCTGCTCCTGCAGAATCTGCACCGCATCCACAATACTGACGCCTGCACGGTACATCGTGGCGAGCTGCCGGCAGAAGACCGTGAAGTGTTCCGTCTTGACCTTGGGACCGCCGAACGAAATTTCCTTATACAACGTTGTTTCATTGGCGTCGACGATTTCTGTCAGCCAGAGGCCCTTCTCGACGATACTTTCGCGAGCTCGAATGGTCGAAGTCGCTTCAAGAAACCCAGTCGTTTTTTTGCCTGCCGACGTAACTGCCTTGTAACGATATTTGGGCATCCTCTCAACCTCCTACATCCGTGCTACAGCTCCGCATACCCGAACGACGCTTCCTGAGCGGCCGCTCTAGTTACCCTGCCGCTCTGCACCAGCTCCCGCAGCGACATCTCGATCGTCTGCATGCCGAACGAACGGCCCGTCTGCATGGTCGAGCGGATCTGATACACCTTCTCCGATCGAATCAGGTTAGCGACGGCCGGCGTATTAACGAGTACTTCGTAAGCGGCAATTCGGCCGCCTCCGCTCGCTAGCGGCAACAATCGCTGCGAGACAACGCCTAGTAGCACCGAAGCTAACTGAATCCGGATTTGCGATTGCATCGCCGCCGGGAACACGTCAATCATTCTATCGATCGTCCCAGGCGCATCCGCCGTATGCAGAGTTGCTAGAACAAGGTGACCGGTCTCGGCTGCTGTGATCGCGGTAGAGATCGTATCCAGATCCCTGAGCTCTCCTACAAGCAATACATCGGGATCCTGCCTAAGCGCTGCTCGAAGACCTGTTGTGAAGGATTCCGTATCGAGTCCGATCTCTCGTTGATTGACCATCGACTTCTTGTGGTCATATATAAATTCGATAGGATCCTCCAGCGTAATGATATGAAGCTGCTCGGATTGGTTGAGCTCGTCTACCAAGGCGGATAACGTCGTCGATTTGCCGCTGCCCGTAGGACCTGTCACAAGCAGCAGACCTTGCGGCTTCGTAATAAACGTCCGGCAAACAGTGGGCAGCCCAAGCTCCTCAATCGAAGGAATGCGACTTGGTACGATCCGTATCGCGAGTCCAATGCTGCCGCGCTGCAGATAAGCATTGATACGGAATCTGGCGAGACTCGGAACGCCGAACGTAAAGTCGATTTCTCCCCGCTGCTTGAGCTCGGCGAATTGCGTTTCCGACATCCACCCCTTTGCTAGCTGCTCCGTGTCTGCAGGTCTGAGCGAACGGTCGCCAATTGGCGTTAGCAAACCATTCTTGCGGAAAACGATAGGAGAATTTACCGTTATATGAATATCCGATGCGCCTTCGGAATGAGCGAGTTGCAGCAATTCGTTGCCCGTCATATGCCCACCTCCAGCCCATCCAACTCCTCGCCGCTGCCTGTTACGCGGAACACTTCCGTTACGGTCGTCAATCCTTCGATCGCCTTAAGAAGACCGTCCTTTACAATCGGAACCATACCGCCCTTGATGGCATGATCGTAGAAATCCTGATCGCCCTTCCTCATCATCATCATGGATCTAAGCTCGTTGTCTACGACCAATACTTCGTGAATCGCGAGCCTGCCTCGGTAGCCCGTCCTGCCGCACTCGGCACAGCCTGCACCATGCTTAAGCTTGTCCGCGGCGAGTCCATGCTTCCGCAGGATTTCTCGTTCGCGCTCCGTCGACTCGCACGCTTCTGAGCAATGGGAGCAGATTCGGCGTACCAGCCTTTGCGACACGATACAATTGACCGACGAGGATAAGAGGAATGGCTCCACGCCCATATCCATCAGCCGGCTGATGGATCCAACCGCACTGTTGGTATGCAAGGTACTGAGAACCAAGTGACCTGTCATCGCCGCTCTGACCGATATCTCTGCCGTCTCCGAGTCGCGGATCTCGCCCAACATGATAATGTTAGGATCCTGGCGCAGGATAGCGCGCAGCCCTCTGGCGAACGTCAGCCCTGACGCCGGATTGACCTGCACTTGGTTGATGCCTGCCATCTGATACTCCACGGGATCTTCGACCGTTATGATGTTGACATCATCGCGATTGAGATGCGAGAGTGCCGAATATAGCGTCGTCGATTTCCCGCTCCCTGTTGGTCCCGTTATAAGCACCACGCCATGCGCCATCTCAATGCTGGACTTAAAGGCATCTTGATTTCGTTGCGAGAACGCCAGCTTGGAGATATCCGCGAGCGAGCTCCCGAGATCCAGCACCCTTATAACAACCTTCTCACCATGAATGGTAGGCAACGTAGAAACCCTGATATCAATCTTGCGATAGTCGATCTCCAGCTCTACCCTGCCGTCCTGTGGAAGCCTGCGTTCGGCAACGTTAAGGTTGGCCATAATTTTGATCCGAGCGGCAATAATGGATTGCATCCCCGGAGGTAAAGTCCGTTCCGTCCGCATAACCCCGTCGACACGATATCGAATACGGAAGCTGTCATCCTGTGGATCCAGATGAATATCGCTGGCGCCGACCTGCACCGCTTGCGCGATTACGCCATTCACGGTCTTGACGACCGGCGAATCTTCGTCCTTGATTGCATGTTCTTCGTCGTGATCGCGTTGCTGTAGATTTTGTGAAATCTGATCGATCGTATCTTGTAGACCGTAATAACGCCGAATAACGGTCAACAGCTCGTCCTTGGAGGCAATAACGGGTTCGATCCTAAGACCTGTAGCGACTCTGATCTCGTCGATTGCATAATAATCAAGCGGATCCGCCATAGCTAGCACCAGCTTGCTGCCCTCCATCCGGAGCGGCATCACGCAGTGCTGATCAGCGAGCTTCTGTGATAAGAGACCTACAATCTTGGGGTCGATCTTGTATCGGTAGAGTTGAACATGGGGAATGCCGAGTTGAAATTCGAGTGCTTCGATGAATTGCTGCTGCGTAATGTATTGAAGTTGTATGAGTACGTCGCCTAGCCGCTGCCTGCTCTCTCGCTGCTTGTCCAATGCATCCCTTAATTGAATCTCGCTGATGATGCCCGAATCTAGCAGCAAATCTCCTATTCTCTTCCGTATTGCCATTCGACCATCACCAGTCATAGGTATTTAGACTCATGTCGTTAGCCTGTCCATTTGCTGAATATAGCATCATCATATCTACTAATCGCGGTTTATGTCAATGACTAAAGTCCTATTTTCAAAAATTTAATAGACGGAAGGGACTTTGGACCCATTAATATAGCCTTGCCCTATGCTCCTCATTTTAAGAGCCGGGTTTATGGACCCCTATATTTCTGCTGAAGGAGATTAGATCAACTACGTTTGGGTAGAGCTAAGCGCTTCTCTTTTTGCGGCTTAACGCACAGAAACATGAAGTATTCGAACGAATATGCCAATCGTAGCGTCATTAGAAGGAAAACAATCTATCCGTCTGGGTGCATCAAGAAGTTTGTGTAAGTATGTAGGAATAACCATTGGGACGATGAAATACTTCAGTCATGTTCGAATGTTCTGACGTTGTTGCAGACGGGCGGATAAAGCATCCGCTCTTATCTTACTGATAATTATTGGTTACTCCATGGGCTGCGGGAAGCGTTCCTCAAACCTTTCGGCAAACTTATCCATGACTTCTATTACTCCGATTCCAGTTGTGGCGCGTTCTGCATACACATCATAAAGTTGGTACACTGCAAGTAGATGACTTTCTCTGACGCATCCATGTTCGTTAATCGGTTCATAGACCTAAGCTGCTTGAGAAACTCCTTGTTTATTCGCTCGATCGCAATTGAAGCATAGTTGGCCTGCTCCATCGCTGCTGGGTATGTGTGGATTGTGAGAGCAGCATCAACCATACTTTGAGCCTCGACCCAGCCATGCGGACCCAACGTATGTGAAATTCTACATACATTATGCCTCGACCCAGCCATGCGGCCCAACGTATGTGAAATTCTACATACATTGTGCCTCGACCCAGCCATGCGGACCCAACGTATGTGAAATTCTACATACAATTTGCTTCGACCCAGCCATGCAGACCCAACGTATGTGAAATTCTACATACAATGTGCCTCGACCCAGCCATGCATCCCAAACGTATGTGAAATTCTACATACGATGTGCCTCGACCCAGCCATGCGGCCCCAACGTATGTGAAATTCTACATACGATGTACCTCGACCCAGCCATGCAGCCCCAACGTATGTGAAATTCTACATAGATTGTGCTTGGATCCAACCTGACTAAATACAGGGGGCATTATGTTATACTATTGGAATGGAACAATGGAAAAAAAACCTGATCGTCTTGTGGTTTGGTCAATTTCTTGTCATGGCCGGCATGACAATGATCATCCCCTTCTTGACC
The DNA here is from genome assembly GCF_054483835.1 of Paenibacillus sp. strain BS8-2. Lineage (NCBI taxonomy): Bacteria > Bacillati > Bacillota > Bacilli > Caryophanales > Paenibacillaceae > Paenibacillus > Paenibacillus sp. strain BS8-2. The sequence goes on along the minus strand of NZ_CM137010.1, from coordinate 4,062,565 downwards.
CTGTACCTTCAATTTGAGCTTGGTTTGTCGGATCCTCACGAGATCGGCATATGGGCGGGAGTTATTTTTGCAGGGAACTTTGTCACGTCGTTTATCTTCCAGCCGATCTGGGGCAAGCTTGCAGACCGTTACGGAAGGAAAATGATGCTGCTCCGCTCCGGCTTCGGCATGGCTATCGTGATGGTCTTGATGGGCTTCGCCACGAGTCCTTGGCATCTCCTATTCCTTCGCATGCTGAACGGAACCATATCTGGCTTTAATCCCGCTTCGATCGCCCTTATATCAGCAACGACGCCCAAAGAAAGGATGGGCTTCGCAATGGGCTCTATCCAATCCGGTGCGATCGCGGGTACCATTCTAGGTCCTCTGATCGGAGGATTGCTGGCGGATGCCGTCGGCTATCGTCCGATCTTCTATTTGACAGGCGCTCTGCTCTTTGTCGCATCACTGCTTGCCTTGTTCGTCGTCAAAGAATCGTTTGATATCGCGAAGGCCGCCTCAAGGGCGCAAGCATCCGTCATAGAAGGGCTGAAACGTGTTGCGCGAATCCCTCAGCTGCTGGCCTTGTTCTGCGTGACGCTGCTTATCCAGTTCGCCAACATGAGCCCGATGACGCTGATTCCGCTCTACGTCCAGCAATTGCATGGCTCCGCCGAAAATTTGGCTTTTCTCGCCGGTTTCGTAGGCTCCGTGACCGGACTCTCCAATATGATCGCTTCCCCGCTGCTCGGCAAGCTTAGCGATCGGATCGGCGCGGAGCGCGTGCTCGCCGTTTCCTTGGCCGGCGCTGCTCTCGCCTTTATCCCGCAGGCCATTGCAGACACCGTCTGGCAGCTTCTGCTGGCGAGATTCGGACTCGGACTGTTCTTGGGGGGACTCATCCCCGCCGTGAACTCGCTGATCCGCAAATATACGCCGGACGGGATGGAGAGCAGGGCCTATAGCTTCAACAGCAGTACATTAAGCCTCGGCAACATGATCGGCCCAATCGCTGGAGGAGCCTTGTCGGGTTATATCGGCATTCACGGCCTGTTCCTCGTTTCTGGCGCACTCATGCTGCTTAATGGCATTTGGGTATGGCAGACACTGCTCAAGCGTAGGTATACGAAGGGCATGTCATGACATGACTTAGAAGATTGGCTCGTCCGCAACAGAAAGACGCCTGCAGGTCCGCTTGATCAGCGACCCACAGGCGTCTTTCTTATCATGTATGGATTATCCTCGGACTCTCGCAATCGAAAGACCGTCGTATCCCGGCAGAATTGTGCTTTCCAATCTGGCGTCGCTCGCTATCCGTTCATTAAATGAACGTACCGCAAGGACAGCAGGTCCCTGCTTGGCTTCATCTGTCGTGCGCCCTCTAAGCAGGATGTTGTCGCCGACGATGATTGCGCCAGGATTGGCCAGCTCCAGCGCATAATCCAGATAGATCGGGTATCCTTCTTTGTCTGCATCGATAAAGAAAAAATCAAAGGATCTTCCTTGCTCTTTCAGCACGGCCAGACTTTGTTTGGCATCGCCTACGATATATTCGGCTACACCGCCGAACCCCGCTTCCTCCAGGTGCCGCGCGGCAATATCCGCATAATTCTGCAGCAACTCAAGCGAGACAAGCTTGCCTCCATCCGGCTGCCGATCCATGCCGCGAGCCAGACAGATACCGCTATATCCGCCTAATGCGCCGATCTCCAGCACACTCCTCGCTCCGCTCATTCGCACCAATAAGGTCAGCAGTCTGCCATACCCGTCCGCGATCGAGATCGACGGCATACCCGCCGCTTCGATGCCTGCTTTGACCCGTTCAAGCACCTCGTCAGCTTCATATAATCCGTCTACATATTGTTCATTGTCTGACATTCTCTCGTCCCCTTCTAATTCGAATTTGTAATATTCCCGTCACATGTCCTATACTTAATTGTACGTTTTAATAAGATACGTGACAAGAATCAGGAAAACACGCAGCAACACAGCGTTAGTTCCCGAAATTAATCGGAAGTGAGTGTACGTTTATGAACCAATTGCAATTAATCGCCACCGCTCCAATGGGGCTTGAGGCTATCGTAGCCCGAGAGCTCAAGGAGCTGGGTTACGAGAATACCCAAACGGAGAACGGACGCGTCAACTTCACCGGCGGACCGGAGGATATATGCCGTACCAATCTGTGGCTTCGTTCCGCAGGACGCGTGTTAATCAACATCGGACAATTCAAAGCCACGACATTCGACGAGCTCTTTGAAGGGACAAAGGCTCTTGATTGGTCCGCTTGGATTCCAGAAGACGGGGAATTTCCGGTTAATGGACGTTCCCACAAGTCGCAGCTATCCAGCGTACCGGCCGTGCAAGGCGTCGTCAAGAAAGCTGTCGTGGAGTCGCTGAAGGCGAAATACGGTACCGAGTGGTTTCCAGAGGACGGACCCAAATACGAAATCGAAATTTCGTTGCTGAACGATGAAGCTCTGCTCACGTTGAACACGTCTGGCTCTGGTCTTCACAAACGCGGTTATCGATTGGTTTCCACTGAAGCGCCGATCCGCGAGTCGATGGCTGCTGCGCTTGTCCAGCTTAGCCGCTGGCAACCCGAGAGACCGCTCTATGACCCGTTCTGCGGCTCAGGCACGATGTTAGTCGAAGCCGCCATGATCGGCTGGAATATTGCGCCAGGCTTGCGTCGCACCTTCGTGAGCGAAGGATGGTCTCAAATTACGAAACAGATGTGGGACGACGCGCGCGATGAAGCTTATGACTCCGTTAAGGACGATATTCCGCTCCAAATTGCAGGCTCCGACATTGATCCCTATGCGATCGAGGTTGCCGAGGCAGCCATCAAACGGGCTGGCTTCGCCAAAGAGATCAAACTTAGCCTCGCGCCTGTCGCCAAAGCGAAACCCCAGGGCGATTATGGTGTCATCCTGACGAACCCGCCTTATGGCGAGCGTCTCGGAGACGATGCATCAGCAGAAGCCGCGCTTCGGCAATTCGGTCTGACAACATTACATTATCCAACTTGGTCAGTATTCGCCATTAGCCCGTCTACGCAGGTGGAGCATTACATGGGCAGGAAAGCAGATAAGAAACGCAAGCTGTTTAACGGACGAATCCAGTGTGACTTCTACCAGTTTTTCGGTCCTCTTCCGCCAAGGGAGAAACGTCATGACTAATCAAAGCGGCGGCTTCGGTCGCCTGCTTGCTTGGAGCCTAAACCGGCTGGACCGTTTGGTCGCGGCCGATTTTGTTTTGTTTGCAGGCGCTATGGTATGGAAATTGTATTTTTTCTCGAAGCTGTTATCCGTGCAATACATGGATATGACAATTAAGGATGCCATGATCGAGACGGGCGCCGTGCTGCTCCTTGCCTTCTGGACGCTGCTGTTGCCAACCAGAGGACGGATCGTGTCGCTTATAGCATTAAATTTGGTGCTGTCCTTCCTGCTCTACTCCGATGTTATCTATTACCGCTACTTTCAGGATCTTATCACAGTTCCCGTCCTGCTGCAGCTTAGTCAAGTCGAATCGCTTGGGGGCAGCATCGCTTCTCTGCTCAGCGCGTACGATTTGTGGTTATTCGCGGATATGGTCATCATTCTCCCTTATGCCGTCTTTGTGATCTGGCGTGGACGAGCTGTCCTGCGTCCGGCTCGACTTCTTAAGCGCGTAACTTGGAAGCGTCGCACCCTGCGGATCGGGACATCCATGACGGCACTAGCCCTCGGGTACATGCTGTTTGCTGTCAATCTCAACCATGCGACGGATACATGGGCCAAAGGGTTATTCGAGAAAAATTGGTGGAACTTAAGTATCTACAACGTGGCTGGAGGCCTTGGTTTCCATGGATATGATGTCTATCGCTACGCAAAAATCAACTGGCTAGGCGCAGAAACCGTGACCGCCGCTCAGAAGTCGGAGACGGAGCAATGGATCGAAGAACGCGGAGCTCGTCGAGGCACGGTAGAAGACGATCCGCTGTTCGGCGCTTATGCAGGCAGCAACGTCCTTATGGTGCAGGTCGAATCGCTGCAGAACTTTATGTTAGGCGCATCGATCGGCGGAGAGGCCATTACGCCCGTCCTTAACGGCTTAATGAAGGAGAGCGCCTACTTCAGCAACTTCTACCATCAGACGGCGCAAGGCAGAACGTCGGATGCCGATTTCGCCACCTCCTGCTCCATGCTGCCGATGAAAAGCGGCTCCGTCTTTATCCAATACGCGTCACATGACTTCGATTGCCTGCCGGAGACGTTGAAGGAAAACGGTTATTCGACGGATGTGTTCCATCCGTATCAAGGCGGCTTCTGGAACCGCAATGTCATGTACAAGCAAATGAATTACGACCAGTTCCACAGTCTCAAAAGTTATACGCTGGATGAGCCGCTGGGATGGTCGCTTGGCGACAAATCGTTTTATAGACAAACGATGGACAAGCTCGCTGCGATCCGGGAGGAAAATGGAGAATCGCCGTTCTATGCTTTCTTGATATCGCTCACTAGCCATCACCCCTACCGCATGCCGAAGAAGGAAAAGTTGTTGAACCTCGAGGAGCTGGAAGGTACAGCAATGGGCGATTATCTCCAATCCGTCCACTACGCGGACGCTGCGCTGGGTGAGTTGGTCGATCGTCTCAAGAAGGATGGACTTTGGGAAAATACAATATTCGCGTTATATGGCGATCATGACAACTCGATTACCGACTGGAGCTTGTACGAACGTTTTGTCGACAACGCTACTGACCCGCTCGTACAGGAGATGACGATCAAACAAGTTCCGTTCCTGATCCATTTGCCGGATGGCGCATATGCCGGCACCAGAGATACGGCAGGTGGACAGCTCGATACGACGCCAACCTTGCTTCATTTGCTAGGCATCTCGGCTACCGATCGTTACCTGCTAGGGATGCCGCTTCTTACGGATTCCGCCACAACTGAGCGTCTCGTGGTGCAGCGCGACGGATCTTGGACGGATGGCTCACGTTATTATATCCCTTCGAAGGATGGGTTGCCCGCCAACGGTCGTTGTTACGATATAGCGAGCAGTTCCCTCCTTTCCACCTCTGATTGTCTGGACGGTACGGCATCAGCCGACCTTGAGCTTATGATGTCGGATCGAATCGTCATTGGCGATCTGCTCCCAACATTCAGGCTTAACGGAGCGGTTGAAGCCACTCAAATGTCCGGATCGAGGGAATAACGATTGAAAAGAAAGGCGACGCCGGATCTGAAATTCCGGTGCCGCCTTTCTTTTCATGCTTGATTGTTAGATCGATTGTTCTGATTCGACAACCAATCCAGCACATCATTAATATGATTTACCGGGACGACAGTCAGATCCGGCGCGGCCGCCCTAGCAGCCTCTTCTCCAGCAAGCGGGACAAAGAATACATCCGCCTTCGTCCGACTGACAGCATAAGCCTTCTGTGGTATGCCGCCCACCATGCCAACGGAGCCATCCGCTTCGATTGTGCCAGTACCGGCGATGTGCAGCCCTTTCGTCATGTCGCCAGGAGTCAATTGATCGATTAGCGCCAGCGTTAACATCGCGCCGTGTGACGGACCGCCTACATGTGCCATGTAATTGTTGTATGTTACTAGTCTTGGTGTATCCAGCTTCACCTCAGGCTGGATAGAAATTCCGAAGACGGCACGTCCTGGGTTGTCTGCCGAGGCAGCAGCCGTGACGGTTGTCTCTACCTCTTCGTTACCTCGCCGCAACGAAACGATTACAACGTCTCCCGCCTGGATTTCGGATTCCATCTTGGCGATCAGCTCATCTACCTTATAGATCCTCTCCCCGTCAAGCGCATCGATAATGTCCCCCGCTTGCAGATGACCATCGGCCGGACTATCCTTGACGATGGCAACGATACGAACGCCGTCCGGTACTGCGCCTTTGCCAATACCAGCCTTCTCCATGGCAATCGCTGATGCGACCTTGTTCGCATCCTGCTTCATCGCAACGACCTGCGCGTACGTTTCCGAGAGTGGCGGCTCATTCTCCGGGATCGGCTGGAATTGGTATTGCGGGAACAACGCTCCATACAATCTGTCCGCGAGTACCGCAGGACGATCGAATACAAGCACGCCGTCGATCACCCCGCCAGCCATTCCTCCCTCAATCGCCGCATATCGATTCAGATTAAGCGTCATCCCTGGATAGGTCACATTGTAGGATGTCGGCCAGACCAGCAGCACAAGCGCAGCTGCCGTCCCTGCAAGCCATGTCACGCTGCGCCATGGGAATCTCCGGCGATAGAGGACATCTCCGGCGATAAGATCACCGAACATCAAGATGGCGCATATCACAACTCCGCCAATTCCAAGTTCAAGCTTGTCCGGTGCAGCTGCGATCAGAATGGCCGTCGCCAGATTAGCAGCGGCTATCACGCCTCTGAATAGCTTCAACACTCGACTTGGACGCATCGTCCGTTTATCCATTCTGTATCTGTACAACGCCCCCGCACACCAACACAGCGGCACAATAGCAAGTCCGAAGAAGAGATAGTCGATCCACTCGATCCACTCCATCCCCCCGCCCGTCACGATTGGCGCCGGTACCCAGATCAGCTCAGCTGCTATCAAATAAACAAGTCCTATCAGCAATCCTGCTATGTATAACCCATTACGCGGTGCTTCCCTATCATTTTCGACGTACCTGATTGCCATACCGAACTCCTCCTTCTTGCACATCTTCCTGCATCCCCCGCAGCTCTTCAAAAAAAGAGACAGGAGCACGCCGGTCTCGCCGTCGCATCCCTGTCTCTTGCCCGCAGCATCGTCGCCGTATGACATGTGACTCTATTATTTCTTCAAGTACGTCATCGCTTTTTCGATTGCTTCGTCTTCCGTCGCGCCTTTGACATATCTTCCGTTAATAAATACGAAGGCGTAGCGAGCACACGGCCCGCAATAGGACTTGCAGCTAACCTGCTGGATATCCGCTTCTGGCGCTAGCTTAGTCAACTTGTCCATCGCGGTCTTCATCCGCATGTGCTTGCATTTGTCGCAAATTCGAATATCGTTCACAGCCATGACGAAGCTTAATGATCTCCGTGGTTGCCCTTTGAAGGATTCGTAACGGCGAAGCCTTCTTCCGGCACGTAGAAATAATCGATGCGAATGCCATCCAGGAACTCGTTGTCCTTCTCCAAGATCACATCGATGTCCTTATCCGTGGAAACAACGACGTCATTATCAGTCGGATCGTCCACTCCCATGCCATAGTGGGCATGGTCGCCGTGCGCGTGTGTCACGTAGACGCGAAGCAGTTTTCCTTCATTTTCGGGCTTGTCCAGCTCGAGCTTGATCATCTTGGCCGCATTGCGGGAAATTTTGCAGTTCATGGTCCGACAGCTCCTTCAGTTCTCATAAAGTTATTATAGATGCATCCTGTACCGCAGCTAAATTGCAGCCAGCATATCCCATCAATTATTTGATCAAGTAATATTATACTTCCTGCCCATTCGTACGGCAAACCATTCTGCAATAATCATCGTAAATGCGATATCGTCGATCGGCACGAAAGGCATCACGTCCGGAATGACCCAATACACGATGACCGGAATCAAGAACAGCAGCTTGTCTCGAAGGGCAACTTTCTTGGAGGTCAGCAGCTTATATATAAACACAAACGTATTCTTCCAATGTCTGAGCGAAAACAACTTGCGCATGCCCGCACCTCCCGTCTGTCCATCAACAGCGTTGTTGTAACAGTATACCATAGCGGGGGTAGATCTGCGTAAACGAGGGGAATGTACAGGCATGCATACTAACCACTTCCAGCCCATTCTCATCCGATAGGCGGCACGTGTGCAACTCAGAACTTGAGAGACTCCAGCAAGAGCGGTCGAAGCTCAGCATAAATATTGTCAAGATTGCCGTATGGCAGCGGATTTTCGCCTAATCCCGCTTCTACAGTGAAGCCAGGACGTCGATAGCGATAAATAAACCAATCCTTGTACCCCGCATCGCTGCCGCTTAGCTTGATTGATTGGTAGCCGCTGACCTTCTCCAGACGAAGCGACAGTTCTTCCGATTCTATCGGCTCATAGTCGCGATAATTCCAGTATATCTCCCTGCCCTGCGTATGCAGCGCGATTACCACAGAGAACGAGACGGCTTCCGTTAATCGCGCCATGGCCTGCGCCTCCGGCTCGCTTAGCGGATACGGCCCAGGATAATCGCGCGGCGATGGTCCGTCCACTTCTCTCCGCTTGCATTCTTCTTCCCAATAGGCCGGGAATTGGTCATTCAAATCTACACCTCTTATATTGCTCTTCCAAGCGCTAAAATCACTTAAACCACCGTTCCAAGCCAGCAATTGACTGTATAACGGGTGGCTCTGGTGTACGCCGCGCTGCGCGAGCTCCACGCCATCCGGGTTAACCATCGGTACCGCCCAGATTGTGGTTTCGTTGCAGTAGCGCGCTACGTCTACACCGCCAAGCGGACGTCCCGTCGCATAGCTATGGGACAGCTCCGATATAAACCTAATGAGCAGCGCGGAAGTGATCCATTCGTTCGCGTGGAATGACGCGTTCATATGAATGGCTCTAGAACCGCAGCCGCAGCGAAGCGCCGGGATCGGCTTGCCCATCACGCTCCTGCCGATGCTCTCCGCCGCGATAAAGGGATATCCTATCGCTAGCTGCCGGCAATCCTCCATCATCATTTCGTACGAATAGGTTTGGTTGTCGAACTTGTTCTCTTTCAGGATCCTGCACTCCTTCACGCAGCATAATCGACTCTATCCATCGTATGCGGCGATAGGCGCTCCCATTATAGAGAAATTGTCGACAACCCAAAAAAAACGACTCCTGCCGTATCAACCGATCGTTGATCGTAGAGAGTCGTTTCATTCGCGGGAAAGCTGGCTATGGTCGTCGGTGGCGTTAAATGATGTTGGGAACCTGCCAGACGACAGGCGTTAAATCAATTTGTTCGCCTAGCCACTGCTGCGCAATTTGTTTGAACATAAAGGGATCGCCGCTGCAGAAGAATTGATGAACCGGAATGGGATCATTGGTAGCGAGCTTACGGTTCGTATGCAGGATGGTGCTGATCTCCCGTGCAGTCTCGTCGGCTGAGCTGATCAGAGCTACTTCGCTGCCCATCACCTCTGAAATTGTTTCCGCCAAGAACGGATAATGCGTACAGCCAAGGATGAGACAATCCATGGGATATTGGCGCAGATGCTCAATTGACGAACGAACAACCTGATACGTTTCTTGGGAGCGGAAGTTGCCTTGCTCGACAAGCGGAACAAATTTGGGGCATGCCTCACTGATGATCTGGACATTAGGCGTCAGCTCTCGCAACGCGTTCTCGTAGGCGCCGCTATTGATCGTGCCCACCGTTCCGATTACGCCGATCCAGCCTGTCGTCGTGCGTCCAATTGCCGCTCTTGCGCCAGGATTGATGACACCAACGACGGGTATCGACACTTGTGAACGAATATCTTCCAGAGCAACAGCCGTAGCCGTGTTACAGGCGATGACGATCATTTTGGGCTGAAACTGTATGAGGTATTCGACGATTTCTCTTGTGAAGGCACGCACTTCTTCGGCCGAACGCGGCCCATAAGGCGTCCGAGCCGTATCGCCGAAATAGATGATTTTTTCCCGCGGCAGCTGGCGCATCACTTCCTTTGCGACCGTCAGGCCGCCTACGCCGGAATCAAAAATTGCTATCGGTTGTTGCACATACACACCGCTTTCTTGGACTGGGATGTTGGATGAAGGAGCTAGGGTCAAAATTACCATAACATATGAATAACCCTTCGAAAACGTACCTACATCTTATCGCATAACCGTGTAACGTTCAAGAAAGGAGCAACGATTCCAGGCGCGCCAAAGAGCCGACATCGTCATTCTGACATAGACGTTCGGCTCTTTGCGAGTCAGGCGACTTTCATTATTGCTCTTTGTCCAGGTCTTGATTCTCGTCCGCGCTTGCCGTTACGTATTCTTCCAACTGCTCGACGGATTGCATAACCGTATCCTTTGTTGCTTCCGTAACGGTTTCAACCACTTCGGCACCTGCTTCATACGTTTCTTCGGCTGTTTGTGCAAGTTGCTCTGCCGCCTCCGATGTACGTTCGATAACGCCGTCCGCCAGTTCTTCGGCTGCTTCCACCGCTACGCCAGAGATCGTCGCCACTTCAGCAGCTGTGCCTCTGCCAAAGCTTTTGACATTTCTTGCCATGCTGCTTGCCGCTTGTTTCGTCCGATCGGCTAACTGGATCGCGCTGTTGCCGATCCCCTTTGCAATTTCGCCCGTTTTGTCGCCGACCTTTTGTGCCTGCACGCCGATATCTTGACGTAGTTCCTTGCCTGCTTTCGGCGCAAACAATAGCGCCGCGATAGATCCAAGCACACCTCCAGCTAATGCGCCAAACAGAAATCCTTTTCCTTTATGTGTTGACATGTGATCGTCGCTCCTTTCGTTCTTAGGCTTCCCAGCCTGTTGGTCCAGTCATTCAGAGATACGCGAATTAGCGGCGGCGGTATTGGACGGTGACGGAGTAGGGTCGGGTGATTCAAGCTTGCGACCGGATTGCCACAATTGCCATGCCGTCAGGCCGAGCTCCGCCCACTGAACGGCTGTGTCGACTTCGCTGCGCTTGGCGAGTCTGTCGGCATGACCAGCTGCAGAGCGTGACAACGATGTGGCTACACGTTCGACGGCCGACGTTGTCGCTTCGATCGTGCCGCCCACTTGCCTAGCGGCCTGGAACAACTTTTCGGTCGACTCCACACTTTGCTGCACGGACCTCACTGTCTGTTCTGTTGGTAACAAGATCTGGCTGACCTCGCCCGACAGCCGATGCATATCCTCTTGCACAGCCGCAGCCGAAGCCTGCACCTTTGCCAGCCTCGCGAGCAAAGCGCGAATCGCCAGCAGCGTACCGCCAACCCATACGACAAAAGCTGCCGCGGCCGTCGCGGCAATCCACTCCAGCGTCATCCTTATCTCTCCTCCCGTATAGACAGTGCCCAATCCCGCCTTGATTCATGAATGGGGTCAACAGGGCGAATGCCCATTGCGTAATGACAGTATAAGCAGACTGGGCTTGTCTTGACACAGCCGTGCGAAAGCATACTCAAAAAAATTGCAATAACGGAAATGAGTCAATGCCGCAACAGCACGCAACAGCAAACAGGCTGCCTTTCCCCTCCTGCTTGCGAGAGTCATGGCAGCCTGTTCGATTGAATGTGCTGTATGGGGTTGAAGTTATTGTTTACGGTTGAAGTTATTGTTTAACGGATGAATCACTTTCTTGTGGAACACCACCGATGACATAAGAGCAGCGACTGCCGCCCTTTGCCAAACATTCGGTTCGATTAACCTGAACGTCGAGCAACGATCGGAACAATGAAAGCTCGCAATGACAAGCTTGCTCATACGTTCCTGCAACGTCGGCGATCGGACAATTGTATTCGTGCAGCACGAACTTGTCATCTTCGCCGCGCTCCATCTCCGCCATATAGCCGCTGCTATTCTGAATGGCAGTCAATTCGCTCACCCGCTCCTCCAGTGACTTGCCGGTCATTCTTGGCTCATAACGTTCTTGAAGCTTTCGCTTGCGGCCTTCGAACATTCGGTCAATGAGTGGAGATGTATCCGGATCGACTTCAAGCTCGGCGAGTAGATCGATCGTCAGCGTATGGTAGTTCCGCGGGAAGTAGCGCTCTGCTGCGCTCGTCAGTTCGTAGAGATGGAGCGGCCGACCCTTGGCCTGCCGAATGGGCACGATTCTGATGCTGCCTTGCCGCTCCAGCTCGTGCATGTGCCGGCGGATCGCCATCTCGGTTAATCCAAGCTCCGCTGCCAACATGCCGGCATTCATGCTGCCGCGCGTACGCAGCAGACGAAGCAGACGCCCGCGCGTAGTCCCAAGCGTGGTCGCCCCGCCTTCTTCTTCCATCAAGCCTTCCAGCATCTCTACTCCCCCTTCCCTCGCGTTTGACGCGTTATGTACAATCCAACGATGATCTCCGTTATTGCAATTCCTTCTCCAAATACGCCTCAACAGTCGCTTTGTATTCAGGGAGCAGCTCAGCGAGCTTAGCCGTAAAATGATGAAGCTCCTCACTTGGCCAGTCATAATATTCTTGCACGATCGGTCGGCGCAGCTTGACCAGCTCTGCAAGCGTCTCCGTCATGGCTGCCGGATAAACGCCCTCTGCTCCCGTAATTTCGATGATGTCTTCGTAGCTGCTGGCGTCCCGCATAATAAATCCGTCGATGAGATAACTTCCAACATCTGTAACGATCTCGATAGCCAGATGCAAGGCTCTCTCTTGCGCGAGTCCTTGCAGCAAAGCTCCCTCCCACTCGTTGGAAAGTTTATGCATGGCTTCCGCCAGCGCAGGAATAGCCTCCAGTCTTACGGATATCTGTTCCCGGTTCACATAATACATGTCCATTCCCTGCTTTCCGTTTTACTTCCCGCCTCGACTACCGTTTCCGGTAAGCGACGACTATTTGCGGCTCTTGCGCGCTTTGCGCTTCAGCCAGGCCACCATGATGATGCTGCTAAAAATAATAACAAGCAAATAGGTAAATATTTCGTATACGTCTCTCATATCAGACATTATTAATCCCTCGAACTTTCGTAATCTACGCAGACAGACGCTTCGCGAACCTGTGACATATATTCGATAACCTTCTTGTGGACCGGATGAACTTGATAAATCTCTAGATCGGCCATGCTTTCAAATTTCGTGACAAGCGCGATATCGTACGAACGTTCCGAATGAAGCACATCCACGCCCACCTCTATATATTTCAGCTCGTCGATTTTGCCCTCCATATCGCGCAGAACTGCTACCGCACGATCAACATTCTCTGAGCTTGCATCCTTCAGTTTAAAAAAAACAATATGCGTAATCATGTGCCAAATCCTCCCTAAATTTTGCTGTATTCGGCCGTGCGCATAGCCCGGCATGAGAATCGTCCTTTTGTCACATAATAACCTATGGAAAGACATTACGGCAATCTTTAGTTAAAGGAGCGAAGGCGCGTCATGCGATATACAGTCACCATCATCGCCACTCTTATCGGAGTTGCCATCTGCGCGTTCAATTATACGGGCTACGACATGCACAATATGGTTTTTTTTATGTTTAGCATTCCTGCGTGGTTTGCGGATCTGTTTATGGACATCCACGAGGTCAGCGTCATGCTGCTGTACGTACTCACAGTGCTGACTTGGGCGCTGCTTGGATTCATTACAGATTTGATTATCGCCCGCGACAGAAGAAGGAATCCCAACGCCGCCTGACTCTGCCCAGAAGCGGTCACATAACTTCGAACATTGCCCGCCAACAAGCAAAGGACCTCAATTCCGGCATAACGAGGAAATTGAGGTCCTTCTGTGCGCTCAGTATACATAGAAGTTGATAGTCACGTCGCTGTTATAGCTCCCTTAGGTTCTTGACATATATCCCTTGAGAAGCCGCTCGGATTCCGCCTTGACGAAGCCCCATAACATAAAAAATCGATGATGGTAACCGCGGCATACATATTGTGCATGCAACCCGTCCTTCTCTCTCCTCTCCTCGTAAACCTTGATGCCCGATTCACGAAATTGCTTGCGAGCAGCCGCCAGATCAAGCAGAACTCGATCCTGTACGGCTCTAAGCACCGACTCATAGAAACGAGGCAGCTTCATGCCGGACACGCCGATCGCTCGAATGTCATGATCCAGAATACGCATCACAATACCCAGCAGCACATAACGTTTGACGAACTCCAGCTCCTCTTCCGTCTGAATGGGCGGCACCGTGACGTTGCCCCTTCTACTTGTCAGCGCGGCTTCCTTGTTAGCGGCCATTGCGCTCCTCCTCCATGATCTTCGCGTATATAGACGGCGCACTGCGCGCCAGTCAAAACCCTCCCGAAACAAGAACATCTGTTCTTATTATAGTCAGAATACTCGATTCCATGCAAGGGAAAATAAACCCTACTTATCCTTCTCTTTAAGTATCGCGATCATTTTACGAATCCGTTCCGGTAAAGGCAAGCCCAGTCTCCCGTAATTTTCCGTTATGGAGATCAATTCATTGGCAATATAAAAAAATATGGATGCCCCCATCGTGACGTCATCGGTGTTCAGCAACACATCGATGCGGTGAGCAAGCAAGATCACCAGCAGGCATAAACCCTTGCGCGCTAACCCCCACGCACCGAACGCGCTGTTCAGTCCTTTCCCTTCCTTGATTGATGCTGCAGTACCTGTGACGTAATCCGCCCCCATGGCTATCAACAAAAACGTCAAAGACTCCGACCAGCTTCCAAACATAAATGTTAGTATCGATCCCAGCACCCCACAAGCTGAACTAACCCATACGAGCGGCATTCTCGCCACCTCTTTTCATTTAGGATTTATACTGTACTCTATGCCTCTAATTGCTAGATTGACTGTTGCCTTGTCCCTGTTCCGGCAGCGAAAACCAGATTGGGCCGCCCAAATAAAAAAAGGACTAGCACCATGTGGTGCCAATCCCTATCTCTTATTCGAGCTCATGATACGAAGCTTCGTCTGCGACGCTTTGAATATCTTCAGATGTCACAATGATACAGCGATAGCCGTCATCATGCACCTTGCGCAGTGCACGCTCCTTCATGAAACGCGGACTGCCTTCGTTTGCTTCTTCGTCGTAAACGAGAATGATACCGTCCGACTTGCGAAGCAACAGCTCGTCCCTTGCTTTGAATTGCCAAGGCCCTTCATAAGGCGCCTTGGAGACGGCGGCGTAATAGTCGACGTGACGCAGCAGATCGCGGTAATACTGCTGCTTCTCTTCCTTCCAGCCCTCCTCGGGATTCTGGAATGCCGTCAACACGGATAGCTTAACCTGCGGGTACGACTCCTTCAGCGCAATCACGGCTTCGCAAGCCCACAAATCGACGCCGTAGCCGCCGGGCGTGATGACCCACTCCAGCCCTTCCTCCAGCAGCGGGATAAGCTTGTTCGTAATCGCCTGCTTGATGAACGGTATCCCTTTGTGCTTCTGGCTGAATATCCCCAGCTCGTGCGCGCGATAACCGGTAACGAGAACTGTCTTCATCGGCTAACGGTTGTCGACCTTCTCCGGATACAAATCATGATTCATAAGCCGGTAGCTCGCCATCTCCTCAAATTTCGTCCCTGGGCGCCCCCAGTTGCAGTACGGATCGATCGAGATGCCGCCGCGCGGCGTGAACTTGCCCCACACCTCGATATAACGTGGATCCATCAGCTTAATGAGGTCATTCATAATGATGTTCATGCAGTCCTCGTGGAAGTCGCCATGATTGCGGAAGCTGAACAGATACAGCTTCAGCGACTTGCTCTCCACCATACGCACATCCGGAATGTACGAAATATAAATCGTCGCAAAGTCTGGTTGCCCTGTAATCGGACATAAACTAGTAAATTCTGGGCAATTAAACTTGACGAAATAATCGCGTGCTGGATGTTTGTTCTCGAACGACTCCAGCACCTCAGGCGCATAGTCGAACGGATACTTTGTGCCTTGATTGCCTAGATGCGTAATGCCATCCAGCTCTTCCTTCACTCTTCCTTCCATTCGTGCACTCCCTTCCAACTTCCTTATACGCCTTTTTTGTTGCCCCATACCCAGGTGTGGAGCTGCGGTAATACATGAACGCGACGGAACGCTGCATCCGGCATCGTCTTATTAATTAGCCACTCGTACCGTTCTACGAGGTAGGGCAGCATTCGGGCCGGCTCCGTTTCTGTCAAATTTCCGTTGCCCGCCTGGAGATAGAACGGCACGCCGGGATAACGCCCGTGTACCGCTCTGGCATAATCAAGGTCTGCCTCATCAAAAACAACGACCTTCAGACAAAAGCTGTTGCCGGCAGCCACGAGCCGCTCCACGACGTCGTCCAGCGTCTCCCAACGGGGCGACATACCGGAGCTTGGCGGCTTGGGAGACAAGGTCAGATCGTCGATTTCGACGAACCATGGCTGCCAGCGGCTGCCTTGCGTCTCCAGCGCCACTTGGCAGCCTCGCGCGTGCAGACCCTCGATCAGATCACCAAGCTGGGCCAGAAGCGCAGGATTGCCTCCGGAAATCGTCACATGATCGAAGGAGCTGCCGCCGATAAGCTCCAGCTCCTCCATGACTTCTGAAGCAGTCAATAAGCGGATCTCGTCCTTGCCCGTTCCATCCCAGGTGAAAGCCGAATCACACCAGTTGCAGCTGTAGTCGCAGCCTGCCGTGCGGACAAACATCGTTTTGCGCCCGACAACCATGCCTTCGCCTTGTACGGTCGGACCGAATATCTCCATAACGGGAAGACGTCTTGGTCTAGAGACATGCGAGTCTATCGACTGCGTCGAACTCTGCTCATCAATCATGGCGGCCAGCCTTCCGCTTCGGCCTGTACAGACAGTAGCTCGTCGGCGTCTCCCGCAGATAAACCTGCAAGCATTGCGGACGATTGGATCGCGTGTCCAGATCAGCCTGCACCAGCTCGTAGATCACCCTCGCAACTACCTCGGTTGTCGGGAATCGCTCCGGCGCCGAATTGTCGAAGCACTGTGCGTCCTCGTTCAGCAGCATATGGTCGAATCGGTCATGGATCAACTTCTTAATGATCGCGAAATTGACCAGAAACCCCGACTCATCAAGCTCATCGCCGCCTACCGTTACGTTGGCATAATACGTATGGCCATGCGTGACGCGGCATTTGCCGGCTTCTTCGGAAGGAATGTAATGCGCCGCGGCAAAATGAAAGTCCTTATTTAGTTCATAGCAATAGTCATGTTGAACGGATGGATACGTTTGTTGCAGCATCAATGACCCGCCTCTCTGAGCGCGCGCAAGGCCAAATAATCGTCCAGCCCCTTGCGGCGCAGCGTACAGGCTGGGCAAGCGCCACAGCCATCGGCTGGGATTCCGTTGTAACAAGTGAGCGTCCGCTCCCGCACGAAATCAAACGCGCCGAGCTCATCGGCAAGCGCCCACGTCTCTGCCTTATTCAGCCACATAAGCGGCGTATCCACAACAAATCCGTAATCCATGGACAGATTCAGCGTCACATTAAGTGATTTGATAAACACATCGCGGCAATCCGGGTACCCGCTGAAGTCGGTTTCGCATACGCCGGTCACGATATGTTTGGCGCCGATCCCCTTGGCAAGCACGGCAGCGAATGTCAGGAACAGCAGATTCCGGCCGTCGACAAACGTCGTCGGCAGCTCGCCCTCCTTCTGCTCAATTGCGATATCATCCCGCGTTAACGCATTGGGAGCCAGTTGATTCAATAACGACATGTCGAGGACATGATGTTTAATCCCCAGATGCTTTGCAATTTCGGCAGCGCACTCCAGCTCCAGCTTATGTCTCTGTCCATAATCGAATGTAATGGCTTCGACCTCGGCGAACCTGCTCATCGCCCAGAACAGACATGTTGTGCTGTCTTGCCCGCCGCTAAAGACGACAACGGCTTTCTCTTGTTTCATGATGTTCCCACCTCTCCAAATGTCAAAGATGGAACTTCGCGATCGTCCTGCAGCATAAGAAACGGCGCGTGCGACGCTCCCGCATACGGGAGCGACGCGACGCGCCGAACACAAAAACGACGTCACCAGGTGGGGCAATCGTTTCGTTTTAGTTTTTTATAGAGGGAGTTCGCGAACCTCTCCCGGCAATTGCTGCTATTCGAAGGAATAGACCGATATACCGGATTTCATCTTCAATTGTTCTCTCGTACTATAGCACAGCGCACTTTCGAATGGAATGGAGAGTTTTTCAAAGCCGCTCCAGCTCAGTCAGGGACAAGATCAAATGATCCAGCAGCTCGGGCAAATCCTCCATTTGCTCTTCGCCTATTCCCCTGCCGAAATCCAGCTCGCACATATGCTGGAGACGAGGAGCGTTGTCGCCATACACGCGGCTCAGCGTCTGGATGGGAAGAAGCGGCGTCTGCCAGATGCTGTGGAGACAACGTCCAACAGCATTGCAGAAGTCCTCGGTCCCATCCGACAGCATATGAAACCGCAGCGTCAATCGGCAAGTTGGAGCAGCGCCGGGCTGCTCTAGCAGCTCGGCCGCGAGCTCCTTAAGCGATACACGCAGCAATAGCTCCGCCGTCACGGCCTCGCTTCCCGAGAGGCGGCATGACAGCGACAGCTCTCGCGATAACACCGCCATGTCGATGATATCTCGTCTTCCGACGATATCGATGGTGCGATCTAGGTTATCGAGATCGTAAAGCGCATTCTCCAGCGCTACCTTTACATTCTCGAATACAGTGGGATCAAACATGAGACCTCCAATAAAACGAAATCGGCGTGCCAGCGAGCTTCTCACGTGCTTCCCGCGCCACAAGTCCGGCAATCGCGTATGCTCCACGTTCATTGAAATGAGTATCGTCCTGAGCACCCTCCGGGAACGATACAAATTCACCAGGCAACGCCCACATAAACAGCTCTTTGGAGTCCACTTCGCCAAACTCCTCGTATAACGATTTGCTTGAAGCAGCCAGATCAATCAATGTCACATCCAGCTCCAGAGCCAGCTCGCGCATCGCTGTCAAATAATCGCCGTGTGTATCCACGATGGATCCTCCAACGAACTTACGCCGATGCGGCGATGTAATCAGCACTGGTAATGCGCCTCGCTCGCGAGCAGCTTGTACATAAATGGTCAGCATCTCCTTGTAGCTGCCGAAGGGCTCCGTCGCCCGTGCCGCATCGGCTTTCTGATCATTATGACCGAACTGGATCCACAGCTGATCGCCTGTCTTCAATTCCTTCAAGATCGCATCCAGCCTGCCTTCGTTCATAAAGCTCAACGAGCTGCGACCAGACTTCGCATGGTTGTCGACCGCCACGTCCGCATTGAAGTACAAGGGAAGCAGCTGCCCCCAGCCTGCATAAGGGAACGTTTCCTGATCCGTCACGGTGGAATCGCCCGCGAGATAGATCGTTATCGCTTCTTGCGTCTCTTCAATCTGAAGTGTATTAATGCGCGGCACTTGACCGGAGAAGCTTAAACGAAGTTGCCCGTCCGATACTTTGGCAGTGAATCGTCCAGATGTATATTGGCCCGCGCGAGTCCGCAATTGATGGAACGCGAACCGTCTTTGCCCGTATTGAAGCGTCGTGTGTGTTTCCGTTATTTCGTCGCCGATTGTAACCGATACGTTGTAACAGCCATTAGGCAAATCCACCACAAACACAGCATCCAGCGGGATACAGAATGCGCCGCTTAACCGATTGCCTGTTTTCCGATCGCGCGAACCAATTCGAGCTCCCGGAAGGAAGCCGTAACCGAGGTCTCTATCGTAGTAAGTATCCGGTAATATTTGTTTGTAAGATGTATCCAAGGACTCCCCGATACCAAAGTCGAATTTGTAATTGTTCATCATGCAGCACTGCCTTTCTGCGACAATTTTTTTTACTTTAAATTATACCAAATCATGCCACGCCTTGGTGGACAATATTTGGACACATTTGTGCATGTAAGTACGCCTTCAAACGTTTGCCGATTCCCGTCGAAATCCGTATACTAAGAAGTAGAATTATTTTGTGATAGACTAAGGTAACGTTACAGAGCAAGTCATACAATTGAGGTGACCTAGTGGAGAACAAGGATGAACTGAACAAGGCATACGAAACGATGGGTCTTGAACCGCTGACTTCCAAAGAGGAAGTCGAGAAACGTTACACAACACTGATGCGCAGAGAACGCTCCAGAGCGAAGACACAAGAGGATGAAAGCGCCTCCGACGGGTCAGATTTTACGATCATCACAGCAGCCTACAAACAAATTCTTGCTTATGAGGATCGTAAAGTAACAGATGCTTTCAACGAACAGGAATACGGCAAATATAAAGGTATGGCGGGACAAGCCCAGAAGATGGATCACTTCTGGCGATATTATAGAGTTCATACATTCGTTGCTATTGCACTTATTGCCGCTATCATTTATGGAATTAACAGCTATATCGACAAGCGGGAGCATGACAAATATTTGGCCAGCCTGCCGCCAATCGATCTCGACGTCTCCTTCTACGGCACATTTATGCAGCCCGAAGGCCAAGAGGATATGGCAGACATCAACGCCAATTTGCTGAGTTCATTCCCCGAATGGAAACGCGTAGAGTCCAATATCATCTTTGTGCCGCAGGATGACATGAATCAATACGCCTATCTCCAGAAGGCTGTTGTTACACTGATGTCCGAGAAACCGGATCTGTTTATTATGGATCGTGCCATGTTTGAGTGGATTGGCATGCAGGGCGCATTATTGCCGCTAGACGACGAGCCTGCAATTGCCGGCGCGACCGAAGATCATACGCTCAAGCTCTCAACAGAAGATGTGCCAGAGGAAAAAATTTATGGCATCAGCCTCAAAGATACCAAACTCGACAAAGAACTTCCGATTATGAAATCCGATCTGATCGTCGGCATTCGCATTAACGCTGAACGACCTGAGAAGGCGCTCGAATTCATCGAAGCGCATCTCGAGACGCTGCAGCCGTAACCCACAAACAATAAAGAAAGAAGCTAATCCAACGAGTCGAGGGTAGACTTGTCGGATTAGCTTTTTTTGACCAACCATGCGTTCACTTTTTCATCCATCTCTTTTTTCAAATCTTTCATAATTCCTCTGCTGTGACGAACAAGCCTTAGGTACTTTGAGGGAAACATTTTTTCGATGGATGGCTGATAGGAGTTTCCGTCTTCCGCTTCTGTGTATGCTAACACAGAATAAGTTCCTTCCTTTTCGCTTAGCTGAATGACGGCAGGCAAGGAATGTCCGACTTGCGTATCCAATCCAGTCGATTGATTAAATCCGCCAAAATAGGACCACATATAGACGGTGATTACCCCGTCAGATTCATTCGTGCCATATACGCCATGGACTTCAAATTGTTTTTCTGTCGATTGATATATGGTAGCGTATTTTTGAATAATATGATCCGAAATGATCTCGTTCATTTCCTCGGTTAGTTGGTTATCCCCATCTTGTAAGTTATTTTCATAATGAGAGTTAACCACTTGTCCACTGCAACCAGCCAGCAATAAAGCTCCAACTAACAACAATAATTGGGACGTTAATTTGAATTTCCTTCGCATATGATTGGGTCGCTCTCCTCTCTCGAATTATCCCATTTTATTTTTGCTTCCAATCCGTAATTGTCGCTTTATTATCAATCCAGTCAATGGTATAGCTGTTGTCCTCGTACATGCCCGACGCAAAAACCTCTTGAATAATGATACGTGCCCGGGACCTTTCAATCGTTACATCACTTTCATCCGTTCCTCTGCCGGGCACAACAAATAGATAACCCGCATCACCGTCCGGAATCCTCCAGCCATTATCCGTTTTGTTGTAGAGTGAATCAAAGATCTTGATGCTTAATTCGGGTGCAAAATACGTCTCATACTTCTGGATAATCGAGTCCCTCGAGTCTGTCTCGACTGGTAATTCCCTAATCATTAGTTGTACTTCTTCAAGGAAATGATAAACATCCTCTTCATCCCAAGCTGTGAAATCGTCTTGCCGATTGCCGCTTGAACAGGCTGCCAACACAAGCATACATAATACAATCAACATCTTTTTCAATGGCTCTCCCGCCTTCGATTAGCGTGCGATTAATGTCCATGCGATATAGACGCTAACTAGAGCTGAACTGTTGCAGCAAATATACATTCATTCAATGTTCTACCAATACGAGTCCATCTTAGATGTCGATCAAGCTTGAGGAATAGACGCCGTTCATCATAATTCGAGCGTAATTCGCATACAAATGAAGGGAGACCAACTTGCAGGGAGTGGTAACATGTCCATTCGACGGGCGCTCTTGTGCGTGTCTGCTGGGTTATTAATGGCGATTCTGACGATCGGACTGCTCCCGATTCTGACCATCATCAGCTGGTCGGAGATGATGGGCATCGAGCTGATGGTCACGCCGCTTGCTCTATTCACCAAACGATCAAAAAGGGACTCCAATTCCGATTGTCACGAACAACAGGTACAGCCTCCCCTTCATAGCCACGACATTGACAAAAACCCTTGAAATTTCAAGGGTTTTCTTGTCGGCCAATTATGAATTATGCTTCTACAATTCCAAAAAACATTAGACCATCCTGTAGATCATTATTTACTCTACAACTAGTTTTTTGTCATCATCTCTCTCCTTTCAATTTATAGTCCTGCTTCGTCAACGAAAATCTAAGTTTCCACGTTTAAGAATTCCCGATTATTTTATTTTATCTTCGTATTTCTTCTCCTGCGTTTCCCAATTAATGATGACTGATATTCGATCCTTCTCTATGGCATCAAGTGTCGTATATTCATTACCGTCATTCATCATGGCGTATTCGATGGTAAATTCATTCGTATTTCGCTTTTGGATTTCATCAATAATAATCCCATGCTGCTTCTCATATTCTACCTGATATCCTCCTTTTTCGATCAATTTGGCTTTATAAGCTGGGTCATAAACATTTATGATTTCTGTGCCTAACACCGTCCCTTGCGCAAAGGAAATCTTATCTACTTCACGCAGGTCTTCTAGGTCGCCTTTATATCGATAAGTGATATTAAAATAATGTCTCCCATCGTGTTTAATAACCGTATTCTGAATTGTAGCTTCCCATTGCTCACCCTCGGATTGAAAGATTATGCTGTCTTTAGTTGGCTCTCCACCCGAACAAGCGCTTAATATAAACAGAAAAACAACAAACAGGCATACTTTTTTCACAAGATCTCCCCTTTCAACGAGTTACCTTCTTGCACATAATACGTTCCAATTTTTGGATGGTTGCGGTAACTGTCCACTACATCCACTGATCCAAGCTGCCACGAAGAATACTTCAGTTTACATACATCCCACAAATAGTAAAAGGCAGCTGACCTATTTGGTCAACCGCCTTCATATCAATTCTACCCTACAATAAGCGCATAAACGATGCCGGGACCATGTACCCCAATCGTCAGATCGTTCTCGATGTCAGACGAGCGGCTTGGACCGGTAATAAAATGGACGCCAGCAGGCAAAGCTTCCCGCCCGGCTTCATCCAATCCCACTAAAACTTCGCCAAGCCGCGTCTTCAGCCGCTCCACCGGGATAAGGATAAACAACACCGTAGGCAACAGACTGACAGAGCGCCCCTTTTCCTTCGAAGATGTTACGACGACGGAACCCGTATACGCTACGGCATGATCCGCTTGCACAATGCCAAAGTCGGCTCCCGCCGCAAGCGCCTTCCAATGCTGCTCCGCGTCGCTGTTCCAGACCGATGTCTGCACGCCGGACAGCGCCTCCTCCAATCCGAGATCCGCCAACACGGGATCATCTTGACGGATCAGGTATTTGGCCCCCATCTCCTCCGCTTTGGTCGCAATGAAGGCCGAAGCTTCTTGCATCTCATTCAGCCTTGCAACATGACCGCCAACGGAGAGGAAATTGTCGGTGAACGCCTTAATTTTCTCTTCCTCCGACCAATCCAGCTCGCGCCAGAAGTCCGGGGCTCCCCTGTAGGGATGCTGCGGCGCTTGCGTCATCCGGGGATGCCGCAGACGCTCTGAGATACCATTCATAAACGTGACTTGTTTCTTGCGCGACTGCTCCTCCAGACGGGATAGCCACTGGCTGTGCGTCTCCGTTCTGCCTTGCCCTCTCGACGATGTGCCATCAGCCATGTCAGTGACCCCCTTGCCCTTTGGATTGTTGCTGCTCGCGCGCCTTCTGCTCCATACGCTCGCGCATGGCAGGCGATATCTCGCGCAGCTCTGACTTCAGCTCTTGATCCAGCGTCGCCCAGTTGTCGCGGAACGACTTCTTAGGCAAGCTCGGCGTCACGCGATATGTGTTCCATCCCTTGAGCGGTCCTAGCTTGGTGCGAATAAAGCCGTCACGAACAACAAGCTTCTGACCTATCTTGCCTAGCCGCATCAAGCCGCCCATTACCTTGGAATCGCCCATCACTGCGGCGAAGCCTTGCATCCCCATCCCTTCCAGCTTGCTGCCGTTGCCGCTCTCGACCTTACGGCGACGCAAGTAAACAAGCATGTCATGCAGCGGAATCTTGACCGGACACGCTTCGTAGCAAGCGCCGCATAAGCTGGATGCACCCGCGATATCATCCCATTCGGCGATATTTTTGTTGAGCGACGGCGTCAACACTGCGCCGATCGGTCCACTGTATGTGCTGCCATAGGCATGGCCGCCGATATGGCGGTATACCGGACATGCATTGAGACAAGCGCCGCAGCGAATGCAGTTCAACAGCTCCTGGAACTCGGGATCGCCAAGCTGCAGCGAACGTCCGTTGTCAACGATAATGATATGCATCTCTTCCGGTCCATCGCCGTCGGCCGTCCGTTTAGGTCCTGTGATGCCAGACATGTACATCGTCAGCTTCTGACCAGTTGCGGATCTTGGCAGCAGCGTTGCCATGACCTCAAGATCTTCGAAGGATGGGATAATCCTTTCCATGCCCATCAACGTAATTTGCGTCTTGGGTACGGTTGTGACCATCCGAGCATTCCCTTCATTCTCAAAGAGAACCATAGAGCCCGTTTCCGCAATCGCGAAGTTGCAGCCCGTCATGCCAATATCCGCTTCGAGAAACTTCTCGCGCAGCTTCTTGCGTACGAAGCCCGCAAGCGCCGTCGTATCTGGCGGCAATTCATAGCCAGCTTCCTTCGACAGCAATTCTGCAATCTGATATCGGTTCTTATGAATGGCAGGAATAACGATATGCGAAGGCATCTCTCCCGCCAACTGGATAATGTATTCGCCAAGATCCGTCTCGATCGCTTCGACGCCGATGGATTCGAGCGCATGATTGAGATGGAGCTCCTCCGATACCATCGACTTGGATTTGACCACAGATCTGGCGCCGACATGCTCCGCAATATCCAGCGTCAGCTCCACAGCCTCCTGTGCCGTGTCGGCAAAGTGGACATGGACACCATTCGCTCTGGCATTGTCGACAAACAGATTCAAATAATAGTCCAGATGAGCGATGGTATGAAGCCTGATCTGGCGTCCGCGTTCCCGCCACTCCTCCCAATTGCCATGCTCCTCGGTTGCTTTTTTCTTGCCGTTCCGCAGCCGCTCCGTTGTGAATTTGACCGCCTTGCGCAGAAACTCATCATTCAGCGCCAGCTCAGCTCTCGCCTTAACCGTCGCCCCCGATTTCCCTCCGCTCATGCTCTCTTCACTCCTTCATACAGCAGCTCGGCCAGATGCATGACGCGCACCGGCTCACCGCGATAATGCAGGTTACCTGCGATATTCATCAGACATGCCATGTCGAGGCCAACAAGCACCTCGGCTTCCGTCTCCAGCACATGATCAGCCTTCTCAGTCACCATCGCGCCGGAGATGTCAGCCATCTTGACGGCAAAGGTGCCGCCGAAACCGCAGCAATCCTCTGCAAAAGGCAGCGGCACCAGCTCCATGCCGCGTACACTTTTCATCAGCGCCATCGGCTCGTCCTTCACGCCGAGAATCCGGCTTCCGTGACAGGACGGATGATAGGTTACTTTGTGCGGGAAGGTTGCCCCAACGTCCGTAACGCCCAGCACTTGCACGAGAAACTGGGTGAATTCGTAAGACTTCGCTCGCAGCGCTTCCGCCCGCTCAAGCATGAGGGGATCGTTCTCGAAGAGCTTTGGATAATGATGCAGCATGCCTGTACAAGAGCCGGAAGGAGAGATGACGAAGTCACTGTCTTCGAACGCGTCCAGAATTGTTTTCGCTGAGTCGCGCGCTTCCTTCCAATAACCGCTATTGTAAGCTGGTTGTCCGCAGCAGGTCTGCACCCGGGGGAATTCCAGCGTCACGCCGTAATTAGCCAACAATCTGACCATCGCTTCGCCCACTCTAGGGAATATCGCATCGCTTAGACATGTAATAAATAATGATACCTTCATGGCTGTCCCCACCTGTTAAACCGTCGTAACGGTAATTTGGCGATCCCGAAGCCCTGTTGCGAGCTCCGGACTCAGCCCGTTATCCGTAATGATCCGATGAATGGCGTTAAGTTCTGCCACATGCGTAAAAGCTTGCACGCCGAATTTGCTGGAATCTGCTAACAGCACGACCTCGTCGGCCATGCCGACCATCCGATGTTTAATCCGAGCCTGCAGCTCGTTTGATTCGCTGACGCCGCGGTCCAGGTGGACGCCTTTGCAAGAGAGAAAGGTTCGGTCGACATGGTAAGCATCAAGCGATCGCTCCGCAAGCGGTCCGATATACGACAGGCTTCGTGAAGCGAGTATGCCGCCTGTCGAGATCACTTCGATTCGTTCCTTGCCCGCAAGCTCCATAGCTACTTTAATCGAATTCGTCAACACCGTCAGCGGAATATCCGGCATACACTGTGCCATGTACCACGCCGTCGAACTCGCATCCAGCAGTACCCGTTCATTGGGACGGATCAGCTTGACTGCCTCCTCGGCGATGGAACGTTTCTCGTCCGCACGGACGATTTCCCTCTCGAAATAAGGAATTTCCGGTTGCTGCTCCTTGACGCTTACCGCACCGCCATGCGAGCGGCGCAATCGTCCGGCCTGCTCCAAGCGGTCCAGGTCCCGGCGAATCGTCTCTTCCGTCACCTGGCATAGCTCGCTCAGCTCCGTCACGCGTATACTGCCTCTCTCATTTACCAGCTGTACAATTTTGTCGTAACGCTCAGCAACCAGCATATATCATCCCTCTTCCCGACCTTCATCGATCTCAAAATATATTATTTGGACAATCCAGTAGCCGCTAGGAATTTCGAATATGCTTCGTCCCATAGCTGCTGGTTCTCCGGCTCATAAACATCGATAGGGAACGACTCGCTAACCACTTTTCTGGCTTCCCAGATATCGCCAAGTTCCCCGCCCGTAATCCATTGTACCAGCATATTACCGATTGCGCTTCCTTCTGTCGGACCTGCCCACACGGGCTTGCCGATCGCATCCGCCGTCCATTGGCATAATAATGTGTTCTGAATGCCTCCGCCGACCATATGCAAACCGTTATAGATTTCTCCGGTCAATGATTCCGTTTGTTCCAGCGCATGGCGATATCTGAATGCGAGGCTCTCCAGAATCGCTCGGACAAATGCTCCCGTATCTTGTGGTGCTTGTTGTCCAGTCCGCGCACAATATTCGCGGATTCGGGCCGGCATATCCCCAGGCGGCAAGAACAACTCATCGTCTGGATCGATGAAGCAAGCAAACGGCGCAGCCGCCGAAGCAAGTGCAACGAGCTCGGGGAACGAATAACGAATGCCTGCTCGCTCCCACTCGCGTCTGCATTCTTGAAGAATCCAAAGTCCCATAATGTTCTTGAGCAAACGATAGGTGCCGTAAACGCCGCCTTCGTTCGTGAAATT
Organism: Paenibacillus sp. strain BS8-2; assembly: GCF_054483835.1. Classification (NCBI taxonomy): domain Bacteria; kingdom Bacillati; phylum Bacillota; class Bacilli; order Caryophanales; family Paenibacillaceae; genus Paenibacillus; species Paenibacillus sp. strain BS8-2. The sequence goes on along the minus strand of NZ_CM137010.1, from coordinate 4,035,211 downwards.
CAGCTCCTGCGACTTGGCGTCAATGACAGGAGCGCTGACTTCCGTCCCGATCAGCGACCATGTGCCGCAGCTGAGATAAGCGAAGGAGCGATCGCGAGCAGGAACCGCTGCAACAGCCGAACCCGTATCGTGTTCGGCAACCGCGATTACCGGCACCGATTCGATGCCAAGCTCCGCGCATACCTCGGCGCTCAAGCGGCCAACTGGCGTTCCTGGCTGCACAACCGGACCGAACAACGAACGATCGCCTCCGACAGCCTCCAGCAGCTTGTCGTCCCAATCACCCGTCAACGGATTGTAAAGCTGCGTCGTCGAAGCAAGCGAGAACTCGTTGTGCATCTCGCCAGTCAAGAAATAACGAAGCAGCGCCGGGATCATAAGGAAATGTTTGGCTTCGCGCAGGAGCGGAGAATCCGCTCGTTTCATGGCAGCGATCTGATAGATCGTATTAAAGGTCAACAGTTGAATGCCCGTGCGGCCAAATATTTCGTCGACCGTCAGCTCCTCGATCAGCTGCGCCATCACACCGTCCGTATGAGAATCACGGTAATGAATCGGGTTGCCCAACAGCTCGTTAGCGTTGCCGCCAACCAAACCGAAGTCTACCCCCCACGTGTCAATCGCAATGCTGCTTAATACAATGCCTTGATGCTTCGCTTTGAGCAAACTTTGTTTGAGCTCGTGAAGCAGCCTCAAGATATCCCAATGAAGCCTGCCCCCCGTTTGCACGGGATCATTGGGGAAGCGGTGAAGCTCTTCGAGCACGATCTTGCCATCCTCGAGCCGGCCAAGTATCGCTCTGCCGCTGCTGGCGCCAAGATCGAATGCCAGTACGTGCGGCTTTGTCACCAGCTCGCACCGCCTTTGCCACGAACCGCGATATCCTTGCCGTAGCTGGACGCCAAGTAATCGCCCATAGGATCAACCGACAAGCCCTGCTCTTCACGATAGGAGCGCAGAAGCGGCGCTACATCGAATTCGAACGCGCTGCGTACCGCTTGTTCTGCTCCAAGCACGTCGCCGCGATTGGACGCCGCTTCTACTTCTTCGTGGTTGACAAGAAGCGCCTTGGCGAATTGCGTCTGAACGTTTAATACCGAACGAAGCATAGCTGGCACTTTGGCTTCAATATTGTGGGATTGGTCGATCATATACGCAATATTGTCGACACAAGCTTGAATCGCTTCGTCGCGATCATTGGCCGCGCTCAGAATTTGATAGAAGATCAAGAACAACTCGTAAGGGTTGACGGAACCTACGATCAGATCGTCATCCGCATATTTGCGGCTGTTGAAGTGGAAACCTCCGAGACGTTTCTCGTCGATCAAATACGCGACGATATGTTCGATATTGGCACCCGGCAGATGATGACCCGTATCCACGAGCACTTCTGCTTGCGGACCCAGCTTAAGCGCGGCATTGTACGCCATGCCCCAATCCGCCAGATCGGTATGATAGAACGCAGGTTCGAAACATTTGTATTCGATCAGCAAACGCATTTCCGGCGTAAGCGCTTTATACATTTCGCCCAGTGCCTCTTGCATCCAAGCTTTGCGCTTACGGATGTTGCCTTGACCCGGATAGTTGGTGCCGTCCGCGAACCAAAGACTCAAATCTCTGGATCCCGTTTCCTTGGCAATGTCTACGCATTCGAGCAGATGATCGGTTGCTTTGCGGCGGATGGCTGCATCGGCATTCGTAATACTTCCGAGCATGTAGTCATCATCCTGGAACAGGTTCGGATTGATTGCTCCGATAGCCAAGCCCAGGCTCTCGGCATGACTTCTCAGCTTGCTGTAATCCTCAACTTTGTCCCAAGGAATATGGATGGCCACGGATGGAGCCAGCCCCGTCAGCTTATGCACTTGAGCAGCATCCTCAAATTTTTCGAAAGGATTGCGCGGCACGCCTACCTTTTGGAATACTTTGAAGCGTGTACCGGAATCGCCATACCCCCAGGATGGAGTTTCGATGCGAAGGCCCTTCAGCTTTGCTTTCACGTCATTCAGGTTAATCCCTCTTGCAGATTGAATTTCTTCAAAAAACGCATAAGCGCGATCAGTCATATTCGAACATCCTCTCTATATTCACTCTTCTATTTGTGTTGACATTATTTCGATTTAAGCGGATAAGCCATCGTCGACATCAACGCGTTCTCTGCTTGCGTCGCGTCCAATCGGCTATATTGCACGATAACCGGGATATCGCTTTTCACTTCGATCGCATAAGGCACGCCTGATGGAATCCCTACGCCGTTCTTAAGCAGCGAGGTCGTCCGTATATGCTTCGTTCGCCGCGCCGGCACCACGTAGAGTATATCCTCTAACGGCTCCCTATCTTCAAAAAAGATCGTGAATCGCAGCAGCGCTTCTTCTGAGGATGTGTTAAGCACGCATACCGATTCGTGGCTGGTAAGTTCACCAGAGCTGTCTGGCGGTATATAACCGTCCGGAATAACCCAATGCTTCTCTCCCCTAGCTTGGAACATAACCGTTCATCCCCTTATAGGCGGCAGGTCCGTCTTGCGCCCTTGCAGGGTGCAGGACGGACCCTTGCTTACGCCATTATTATCTCGTGAATGCTGCCGGCACGCCGCCATCGATCGTCAGCATGCAGCCTGTTGTTTTGTCCGCTTTGGACGATGCAAAGAATGCAATGCCTTCCGCGATGTCGCGAGGATAGATATTAACAAGCAACGTAGTACGTTTGCGATAATACTCTTCTAATTGATCCGGCTCGATGCCGTAAGCGGCTGCCCGCTCGTTGCGCCAGCTGCCGTTCCAGATCGCCGAGCCTTGCAGAATAGCGTCCGGCAGAATTGTATTTACGCGAATGCCGAATTCGCCGCCTTCTGCAGCAATACAACGGGCCAGATGAGCTTCGAGCGCTTTTGCCGCACTGTAAGCCGAAGCGTTTTTGCCAGCATACACCGAGTTTTTCGAACCGATAAACACCATGTTGCCGCCGATGCCTTGTGTCTTCATCAGCTTGAACGCTTCGCGAGCGACAAGGAAGTAACCCGTTCCGAGCACGTTCATATTCAGGTTCCATTCTTTCAGCGAAGTTTGATCGAACGGGCTCGATGTTGCAAGACCTGCGTTATTGACGATAATATCAACGCCGCCGTAAGCGATAGCTGTCTCCGCATATGCAGCCGCTACTTGCTCTTCGCTCGTTACGTCCATCTTCACCGCAATCGCGCGATTCTCGCCGTACTTCTCATTAATTTCGCCGGCAACCTTCTGAGCACCTTCCAAGTTCAGATCAGCCAACACGACATGAGCGCCTTCGGATACGAGTCTGCGAGCCGTTTCGCTGCCGATGCCGCCGGCGCCGCCCGTAATGAAGGCAACCTTGCGGGAGAATTCAGCTTCAGCCGGTGCCAGAGACAACTTGTAGAGCTCAAGCGGCCAATATTCTACATTGTACGATTCGTTTTCGCTGAGCGAAACGAAATCGCCAAGCGCCGTTGCGCCGCGCATTACAGCGATCGCACGGTGGAACAACGCGCCGCTCACTTGTGACATAGCCCAGCTCTTGCCTGTGTTGATCATACCAACGCCAGGAATAAGAATAACGCGCGGCGCGGCTTCGAACATAACGTCGCCTTCATGTTTATTACGCTCGAAATATTGCGCATATTGTTCTTTGTAAGCTGCGATACCTGCCGTAAGCTTCTCTTTCAGCCCATCTATGTCGTCCGCGTCAGGCGTCCAGTCGATAAAGAGTGGAACAACTTTAGTGTGTACGAGGTGATCCGGGCATGCAGCGCCGACCTGAGACAATTGAGCGGAATTGCTGCCATTGACAAAAGCAAGCACGTCGTCCGCATCGTCGAACGAAAGAATCATTTTTTTGGCATCGCTTACCGCGCCGCGTATCGTAGGCATCACTTCTGCCGCCACCGCTCTACGAATGTCGGAAGAAAGAGATTCGCAGAGCGCGCCGCCGAATAACTTCGCTTCGTTAACACGTGCTTCGATAAACGCCTCAGCTTCGCTAATGATACGGATCGTTTGCGCGTAACAAGCTTCGGATGTTTCGCCCCACGTAACGAGACCGTGTTTCTCCATAATAACAAGCTCGGCGTTTGGATTATTGAGCACGCCTTGTGCGATCATTTTGGAAAGGGTGAAGCCTGGGCGCACGTATGGAACCCATACGAACCGGTTGCCGAAGATTTCTTCCGCCAGCTGACGGCCATTATCCGCACAAGCCAGGCTAATAATCGAATCTGGATGCGTGTGGTCGACATGCTTGAAGGGAAGGAATGCATGAAGCAACGTTTCGATTGACGCACGCGGATGTTTGGCATCGATCATGCAGTTCGCAAGATAAGCAACCATATCCTCATCGGACATCTCCGGAAGTTCGAACAACGGGCGGATATCGTCCATACGCAGACCTGTAAAGTTGCCTGCTTTCATTGTAGCGAGATCGGAGCCGCTTCCTTTCACGTACATCACTTCAATGTCACGGCCACGGAAATCTTGAACGATCGTTTTCGTCGATGTATTGCCTCCACCGTAGTTGCACACTCTGCGGTCTGTACCGATCAAGTTGGAACGGTATACAAGCTCGCTTAATCCTCCGATTTGTTCAGCTGCTTTGGATGATTCCCATAATGATTGCACCATGTAAGCTTACCTCCGAATTTGTTTGTTTTTATTTGTTTATGATTGAACTCAGTATATCACCTTTGTTTGTGTTTGAAAATATGTAGAATCAAAAAAGAACAAAAGTATTTTCATCTACTTTTGTCCGTTCGGCGCTCTGTAGCCCGATTTTTTCGGGCTATCGCGCGCGGCGCAGGCGCTTGGCGCTCTATAGCCCGATTTTTTCGGGCTATCGCGCGCAGCGCAGGCGCTTGGCGCTCTGTAGCCCGATTTTTTCGGGCTATCGCGCGCAGCGCAGGCGCTTGGCGCTCTGTAGCCCGATTTTTTCGGGCTATTGCGCGCGGCGCAGGCGCTTGGCGCTCTATAGCCCGATTTTTTCGGGCTATCGCGCGCGGCGCAGGCGCTCGGCGCTCTGTAGCCCGATTTTTTCGGGCTATCGCGCGCGGCGCAGGCGCTTGGCGCTATGTAGCCCGATTTTTGAGACTGTCGATTAAACAGTCACCAGACTTGCCCTCAACTATCATTCTGTTAAATTTTTGCATTTCATGCCTTTCAACGTCCAACTTCGGTCAAGTCAGCCCGTTTTTCTGTTCCTTTTGCTGCCCTTAACCGTAAATCGGCCACAGTGAGCCAGGGCCTCGCTTACGTTGAAAACTAAGTGTAAGCGAACCCTGCGCGTGTTTCACGATTTGCTTCAGATTTGTCACCACGGCTACAAGCTTCGTGTCTATACGGCGCTTCTCCCGAGAACGTAATCGTGTTCTGCCTAGCCCATTGTGATTTTTCATTTCATTGCATTTCCGTTCAATGTTCGCGCGTTTTTGTAGCAGTGCCTTTCCCGCATCGGTTGCGTTAAATGCTCCTGCTTGCTTGAATTCTGCATAATAGTCACTGATGAAAATGGTTCTCCCGGTCCTTTTGCTCGTGGTACACTCCGATCTGATCGGACAGCTCTTGCATTGGGCTTTGCTGAATATATACTGTTTGCCTGCGTCTTCTCGCATATCGTTAATATAAGCATTTACTTGGCCTTGCGGGCAAGTGACCGACGCCGCATCGGGGTCGTAAAGGAATAAGTCGCTGGACATGAGCCCCTTCGTATTGACGCCAATGGATTTTAACGGCGACACAAGTTGAATGCCGTCTTTAGCCAACGTCTGACGGTGTACCCCGTATCCATACGCTGAATCGCCCAAGACGTACTCCGGTTTGACGTTATGCTCTTCCATCACAACGTTCAAGAGCTCCTGCAGACGGTCGCCATCGGGCTCATTGCCCGCAATCGGTTCCGCATGGAGCACGATGCCATTGGTTTCGGACATGACCACCTGCACCTTGTCGCCAAAGAACTGTAAGGTTTTGCTTTTGAAACCATTTCGCTTCTCTGGGTCGACTGCGCTGCCGATCCGGTCTTTCAGCCGCTTTTTACGCTCGATCTTCTTGAATGGGGTCTTGGGATCATTCGGATCTTCCGGGTACACATTCTCCATTAAAGTCTGGTACATAATCGCTTGAAGCTCTAAAGAATCCACTCGGCGCTCCGGATGGGACCACGACCAGAAGAGGTTGCGGATCGCATCCTTTTCGAACCAGTGTAACAGTTCGTAAGCCATAAGAATCAATTGACTAAACGCAACACCGAGATCCTCCGCGGTCGCATCGGGAGGAAGCTTTGTGGTCAACGGACGCAAGTCAAGCTCCGTTTGGGCACGGTCAAACAAGTGCCGATATGCACGCTTTAGGTGGTTCAGCACGCGGACGAAGGCATGCTTGATGAGGCGATAAGAGGAGCGGTAAACGGCATTGCCCTGCGTGATAAAGGAATCCACAATCCAAATGTCCTTGTTATCGCCCCAAAGCCCTTTTTGCTTCGCTTGCGCGAGAATGTGATGGTGACAGGCATCGAATAAAGCAGAGCCGAGACGGTCGCGATCAAGCCCGATCGTACTGTGGTCGAACCCCATAAAGCTGACCGGAACGCCTAAAAATCGCTTAATGAAGAGATCGCCAATGACGCGCTCCTCCATCTCGCGATCCGAAAGGTTGTAATAGCGCTGGACAACGTGAAGTTTAAATTTGATGGATGGGGCATAGGGTCTAGGACCGCGCGAGGAATACAGATGAGCACAAATGCGGTCAGTGAAGCTAAAGTCCACGAGATCCGCTACTTTGCTCCAAATGGGATGCTCAGGCAACACAGAATAAACCTCGATATCCGCAAATGAAAGCTGCTCAAACTGTTTAAACGCGACTGCCATGACAAATCTCTCCCCTCAGTATAAGTCTATTATACCACGAAATCGGGAGATATTCGGTGATTTATCGAGTAAAAAGGTTATTTTATATAGAATTTGACCATTTTTATTTATAGATTCTTTAGAATTAATCGACAGTCTCTTTTTTCGGGCTATCGCGCGCAGCGCAGGCGCTTGGCGCTCTGTAGCCCGATTTTTTCGGGCTATCGCGCGCAGCGCAGGCGCTTGGCGCTCTGTAGCCCGATTTTTTCGGGCTATCGCGCGCGACGCAGGCGCTTGGCGCTCTGTAGCCCGATTTTTTCGGGCTATCCTATCGCGCGCAGCGCAGGCGCTTGGCGCTCTGTAGCCCGATTTTTTCGGGCTATCGCGCGCAGCGCAGGCGCTTGGCGCTCTGTAGCCCGATTTTTTCGGGCTATCGTGCGCGCGGCGCAGAAGTTAGCGAGTATGTTGACGGTAACAATGTGTTCTAAGAAATTGGAGCGTTACGAAGAGAATCTGTGTCCATGAAAGGCACACTCCAGCAGGTCGACTAGTTTGAATGCGCTACAAAGCCCATTCCAAGTGCAATTGTGGGAAAAGAAAAATTCAAAGAGGAGAAATTCGGAAGTAGTCGGGCAGAATGAAGGGGCATTGATACCCCGAATACTGAGGCCGGTAAAACGGACCCACAATATGCGGAGCCCGGAATTCGGAGCTCAGGAAACGGATCCTCAGTAAGCGGAACTCAGAGCTCAGAAAACGGATCCACGGTATGCCGAGCCCGGAACTAAGAGCTCAGATTGCGGACCCTCATCAATATGCGGAGCCCAGAACTCGGAGCTCAGGAAACGGACCCACAATATGCGGAGCCCGGAATTCGGAGCTCAGGAAACGGATCCTCAGTAAGCGGAACTCAGAGCTCAGAAAACGGATCCACGGTATGCCGAGCACGGAACTCAGAGCTCAGATTGCGGACCCTCAATATGCGGAGCCCAGAACTCGGAGCACGTTAGGTGGCTCTCGGTAGCTGGTGCTCCCCAAACGGAGCACGGAGCACGGTATTCGAAGTGCGGAGTGCTATGCAAGCCTGCCCTCATGTCTTTCGTAGTCGCGCTTGGCACTTGGCGCTTAGCGCTTGGCGTAAGGATAGAAGCAGGCCGAACCCAAATAGAGGATATAGAGATTATAAAGCGGTGATTATTTGCAACGAAGCGTTACCTCAATATCCTGGTTGTAGTTGCCGAAACCTTTGCCAAATAGAGTAACGCCGCCGCAATTGCGTGCCGTCGCGCTGCATGAGATTCGAAATAAGAGCTCCTTATCGTACGACAAAGACAGCTCGCCGATCGTCACGTTGGATACTTTGACACCGTCGATAAACGAACCTTGCGTCGTAATTCGAATCGTTTTCATCAAACCATGATGAATGTTCTTGTACCACCACTCCGGTGTGTAGATGCCGCGATCGCTGCCGAAATTGCCTGGATATGTCCATGTGCCGATGTTGGCGCCATTAATCTGGAACAGGATATCCGTAGGCATATGATCTACCGTGCATGGAGTCTCCGAACAAATCTCGAGGGAAATCTCCAGCAAATCCGGTTTCTCGTTATTCACCATATAATTAGGGATTCGATATTCCACATAACCGGTACCGAACCATAACACTCTTGCATGGACATGCTCCGGATCGGCAAAATATCGAGGATCATCACACATGCCAATCATGTTCGCCGCAGAGGCCAGTCCGCAGGACGGCTTTACCTCGAACGAGGAATAAGCGCCCACCGGCAGCGAAACAAAATATCGGCTGCGCTCCGTCGATGCCGAGCTTCGCTTAAATCTTAATGTCGCATGAGACAGCTCCAGGTGGCAAATCTTTTGCATGCCGCGTTTGCCTGGCAAGCTTTCGGATCTGACGATGCCCGCTTCCTCCAGCATATGAATATGTCTAGTAACGATCGGCGATTTAATTTCGAGCGCCTCGGACAAACTTTTAATATTCATCGGCTCGGTGCCTAACAGCTCAATAATGCGCACACGCGTCGGCGACGAAAAACATTCTAGAAATGTAAGATTATCCGTATTGACTTCGATCTCCATCCTGCGCAACTCTCCTATGTTTGTCCTCTATCGACGAACCCTATTAGATAACTTTAAAGTTACGATTAATAGCATGCTGTACGGCTTGACAGTGCCCGTTCTTACCTATAGAATAAATCGCGTCAACTACATTAGTCAATATTTGATTACCCCAAAAGTTAATTAATCAAGGAGGTTCCCGCATGAACAGCTTTCAATTTCACAACCCTACACGAATAGTATTCGGTGAAGGAGAGACGCGCCGTATCGGCGAATTGACATCTACATACGGACGGAACATTCTCCTCGTCTACGGCGGCGGCAGCATCAAAACCAGCGGACTGTACGACCAGACCTTGCAATATTTGAAAGAAGCGGATATTACCGTCCACGAGCTGGCTGGCATCGAGCCGAATCCGAGACTGACAACGGTACAGAAAGGGATCGACATCTGCCGGAAGGAAGGCGTCGACTTCATCCTAGCTGTTGGCGGAGGTAGCGTCATCGACGCCTCCAAAGCGATTGCGGCAGGCGTGCCTTACAACGGAGAAGTCTGGGACTTCTTTGACGGCAAAGCGCAGGCGCAAGAAGCGCTTCCGATCGGAACGATTCTCACATTAGCGGCAACCGGCTCCGAGATGAACGGCGGCACTGTTATATCACACTGGGAGCAGCAGCTTAAACGCGGCTACGGCAGCCCTCATCTCTATCCCAAATTTTCAATTCTGGATCCTACCGTCACATATTCGGTTCCTCGGAATCATACCGTTTATGGCTCTGTCGACATCATGTCGCATGTGTTCGAGCAATACTTCAGCTTGACGGCAAATACGCCGCTTCAAGAGAGGTTCTGCGAATCCATCCTTCAGACCGTCATCGAAAACGTGGAGCTTGCGCTCGCGAATCCAAGTAATGCTGCTGCCCGCGCCAATCTGATGTGGTGCGGTACGATGGCACTTAACGGCGGCCAAATCAGTTTAGGCATGCAGAACGACTGGTCAAGTCATGGCATCGAGCATGAAGTAAGTGCGATCTATGATATCCCTCACGGAGCCGGCCTAGCGGTTATTTTCCCTAACTGGATGAAATATGTGTACAAAGAACGCCCCGATCGATTCGTCCAATTCGCAGAGCGCGTATGGGGAATCCAGCGTGAAGGACGAACGGACGACGAGCTCGTGCTTGCCGGCATTCAAGCCACACGTGAATTCTTCACGCGTATTGGAGCCGAATCGCGTCTAGCTGACTTCGGCATCGATGCCGAGCATCTCGACCGTATGGCAGAAGAAGCCGTTCGCTTCCATGACATCGGATCCTTTAAACGACTGAACAAACAGGATGTACGGGCAATTCTCGAAATGTCGCTTTAAACCCAACTATTATTCGAACTAATTGAATCAGAGGAGGAACACTGCAATGACAACTGCATTAACGAGCAGCACTGTGCTGCATAATGGTGTGAGCATGCCTTGGCTTGGTCTCGGCGTATGGAAGGTAAAGGACGATGGCGAGACTGAACGTACCGTTCAAGCCGCCATTGAAGCTGGATACCGCCACATTGATACAGCATCGGCTTATGGCAATGAAGTTGGTGTCGGCGTCGGCGTTCGCAATAGCGGAGTCGCGCGTGAAGAGTTGTTTATTACAACAAAAGTATGGAATGCGGATCAAGGTTATGAAACATCGCTTGCAGCCTTCGACCGGAGCTTGGAGCGTCTTGGCATGGATTATGTTGATCTACTGCTCGTTCATTGGCCAGTCAAAGGCAAATACAAGGACACATGGCGCGCGCTTGAATCCATCTACCGCAGCGGCAAAGCCCGTGCAATCGGCGTCAGCAACTTCCAGATTCATCACTTGGAGGATCTCCTCGAATCAAGCGATCTTGTGCCCATGGTTAATCAGGTCGAATATCACCCGCTTCTCACGCAGGAACCGTTGCAGGCATTCTGCAAGAGCAATCGCATCCAATTGACAGCTTGGAGCCCGTTAATGCAAGGGAACCTAGATCATGCAACGCTCGCCGATATCGGTGCCAAATACGACAAATCTCCAGCACAGGTCATTCTCCGTTGGGATCTGCAGAATGGCGTCGTTACGATTCCCAAATCAACAAATCCTGAACGCATCAAACAAAACGGGGATATATTTGACTTCGAGCTGTCCGCTGAGGACATGTCAGCTATTTCTGCCTTAAACCGCAATCAGCGCTTTGGGTCCGATCCGGATAACTTTAATTTCTAAGTCCGCTTTACGTAAGACCGCGGTGCCTTCGGTTTCGCGGTCTTTTTTTATTGCCGTGCTAGAAACTCCCTTGACAGTGCAAGCAAGGCGTGAGTTTTCTGACCAGTGCTCATCACCTTAAATAACGAGATTCGACAAATATCGTCCATTCTCATGCCCGAAAACAAGGATCTTTAATAATTGTTAGACAGACTGTCGTACGAATCTGTGAGAGGTAGGGGCTCAATCCGAGAAGGAAAGTCCACGCCTACTCGACTCAATCTAAAAGAGCCACTCATTATTTTTTCGAATCTGAATATTCTATTTAATTAAGCAATAAATAAAATGTACAATTACTTTCACGTAATCTGAAAGCAAACTACCTAAAACTAGCTACAAATGCACAGCTACTTATTATGGTTTATACAATTCAACGGTAATGCTCTCCCACAATTCTTCATTAATATAAGCACGCAGTTTCCACATACCTTCTTTTGGAAGGTCCAAGGGAGTTGCAATATAATAATTTGCGGACACAGTTTCTGTATTTATACCTGTCACTTCTCTTGCAAGCGCAACATTTTCTTCCAAAACTACTGAATCTCCTGATTCAAGGTGCTCGGCTACTAATGTAAAACTTTTTTCTCCTCCGAGTTCTTCTTCCCCCCCACCCAAATGAAAAACATATATCTTTGGATTATCAGTAATAAAGGAATCATATATAATACTCATTTTTTTTGTGCCAATCATCTCTTTATTTTCAAACATAAAGGTTGGGGAAATACTTGAGCCTTCACTTTTCTCTGATTCATATGAACACGAAACTAACCAAATACAACACATCAGTAGATTTACAAACACCACAGTTTTTTTTAGGCCCTTCATTTTGTTATCACCTCAGATAAAGCAGGAAGGAGCTTCATGTCTTAGCTCCTCCTGCTTCGAAATTAAATATTATAAATCATAGATATCATAAACAATAAAGTTTATTAGATTTGACTGATTTGTAAAACTAATAGAACCCGCTGCTGTACCATAACCTGCTTCAATGCTATAACCAACATTTGTACTCGACCAGGTATGAGAATAGGTAAATTTGAAATTTGCATCTGTGTTTTGCGACGTGTTTTTATGCACGTATACCCACATATGCCCATTACTGGCATCAGAAGTGTATGGGAAATTAGAGGAAGACTCCCTGAATCGATAACCTAATCCACCGTTTAGTTCGACATCAGCGAGTTGAATTAACGTCTGTCCACTTTGATTAGTATTGTAGTTTGTATCTGCAGACCAAGGATACTCTTTAATGTTTACTTCTGCATATCTTTCAGTTTCCAAAGTAAGCGATCCGGCCCAATTCAGAGTCATGAAATCGAAACCATCTGTTGATGGATTATATGTGTAACTTTCATCGGGATTATTGTCCCACAACCAATTAAAAACACCAAACAGCTTATATCTAACAGGATATGTTACGGTAGAGTAGTCCGTAGCCCAGGTCGTAACTGTCATTCCACTGTACGTTTCATCCTCGTAAGCACTGACTTTATTATCTCCTATAATTTTACCGATTTCACTTTTTGAAGGTTGTAGGATGCTTTTGGTTAGTTTTTCTTCATACTCATTTTGATGATTTTTGACTTTCCCCCTAATAATCTCTACATCAGCCTCATCGAGGGGGAGTATTTCACCAGTCTCTGAATCCTTTTTAGTATATACGATGCTTTTTGAAATTGACACGATATCGCCCAAACTTTTCCCGTTTTTATCCAGATCCTCGTATAATGTTTTTTCTTCATATTCGTTTAAAGTATTTAATGCATCTTGTAAATTTAGTACTTTGCTATCTTTATCATACAATTGATAATCCTCTTTATACACAGTGGTATTCTTAGCAGAGACACTTGTTAAACCGAAACCTCCAGATCCAATAAATAAAATCGAAGAAACTGCTACAATTGCAACTTTCATTCCAAGCTTTCGCAATACATTCAACCCCTTAGTATCATTTTGCTCTCCCAATTAATTCGGTTCAAAACATTCCAATAATCAATAATTAATCTACAAACATTTAGAGCAAAAGCATAAAGTTCAATACAACTAATCCATTGTTCTAATCAGCGAATCAATAATTATTAAATTAGGAGAGTATATACATTTTTGCATTCTATATACTTTTTTTGTAAATAGTAATAAACTACCAAAAAATGTCGACAATTGTATGAAAAACTCGAAAATAGTCAAAAAATCAGTTAGTAACGGTGCTCCGCAATTCCTCTTCTTAATAAGTTTGGTCCCGAAATTATGAGGATTACAGATAAATCCTTAGGGGGTACAAGGCGGTAAAAGCAAGCCTGACAACATTAGTAAATATGAAAAAAGACCACTAAATACCCGTAATTTGGGAATAGTTCGACTTTTTCGCTTAACTACAGCATGTACATTTAAAATATTCACTTCTGGCAAATCACTTTTTTAAAATTCAACCAACACCTTCGCATGGAGAAAGCCATTCTCCACTTCCAAGCCCAGGGCCAGCTCATCGAAGCTCCGCCTTGGCGCATATTGCGAACGACGATCAGCTTGTTCGTGGGCATGATCGTGACCCACCTCCTCATCTTGCCGGACGAGACGATAGGAGAAGACGTAGAAATCGACCGCACCGTCGACATCCTGATGTATGCGCTTGCCGGACGGCCGGAGAATTAAATCGGCCACCAGCCGGCAAGCCGAAAAAAACCTCATGAACCGCCCTTTAACAGGGGGAGCATGAGGTTTTTTTGTCGAAGCCTTCGAAGCAACGGTCCTTCCGGCATGGAAGACGGCGATGCGCCTCAGCGCGAAGAACTATGCCCTAATTGGCAACCTCCGGCTTGACGACACCTTTCTTAAGAATCAAATTCGCGTACAATGCGCTTTCTCCCGTCGCTACAACGGCATATGCCCGCTTCGCGCGTTCGTAGAAAGCGAACCGTTCGATCTCCTCGAAAGCATCATCCAGCCCCTCGCGCTGTTGAACGATGGAACGGTACGCCTCCCAGATCGGCGTCTCTGTCTTGTCGCCAGGCATAACGGCCATTAAACCGGCTGGCTGCTCCACGTATTGGTCCAGCGGGAATAATTGCAATATGGCATCGAGCAGCTCGGTGATGCCATGGCCATCGCAGCGCACCAGGCGCTGTGCATGACTTGCCGCCGGGAAATTACCATCGGCAAGTACGATCTCGTCACTGTGGCCCATCTCCATCAGCACTTTCAGCAGCTCTGGTGAAATAATGGGCGGAACACCCTTCAACATCGTTTATCCACCTCTCTAGACTGGCGTTAGAGCCATCGCCGCGAACCTAAGCAGTCCTTACTTCATCTTCTGAAGCAATTGAATCCGATAAGCTTCGCTCTCCAGTGAAGCAATTTCCTCAAATTCTTCTGTCGTAAGCGCCTTGGGCTCGCGAATCGCCTTCGCGATCAGATAGATTTTGGCGCTCTCCTCTACAACCTCCGTCCGGTAATACGCTTCGCGGAGATTGCGTCCAGTCGTCACAAGACCGTGGTTGCCGAGCAATACCGTACTTGCTTGATTGACGACCTCGACATAAGCATCAGCAAGCTTATCCGTTGTCGGCAGCACGTAAGGCAGATACAACGTCTTGCCAACGAGCGCGGCTTGATCCGGGAACATAATGGGCAGCTCCTGCTCGACTAGCGTAAACGCGATGCAATACGGCGGATGCGTATGCACGATTGCTCCGATATTCGGATTAGCACGGTATGCATAGAGATGCATCAGCACCTCCGAAGAAGGACGCAAACCGATATCCGTTATATCACCAGTCTCGATATCCACTTCCACCCATTGCTCCGGCTCGATCTCATCGAGCGCGAAGCCGCTTGGGGACAAATACATTTTTCCTTCATATTTGGCGCTGATGTTGCCACCAGGACCAACTACCAGCTTATTGGTTACTGTTTTGCGTGCGTATTTGCACAATTCTTCGCGTATGGCGGCACTGCTCATGTTGAAACAACCTCCAACGAACATCAAATTTTGATCTAGCGTGGCACAACCTTATATCCCAAGATACCAGCGATGGCATCTGCTTTGAAGCATTACTTGTAAAGCGGTCCGAAATTCTGGCAAGCGCGGAAATCGGCGCTTTCGGCATCTGCCGTACCGAACAGCCCCCATGCGCGCGGACGGAAGATTTGTTCCTCTGTCACATTGTGCATGTTGACCGGAATACGCAGCATTGCAGCTAATGTAATCAAGTCCGCTCCGATATGGCCATAGCTGATGGAGCCGTGGTTAGCTCCCCAGTTATCCATAACATCGTATACCGAGCGGAACGCGCCTTCGCCCGTCAGCTTCGGTGCGAACCAAGTTGTCGGCCAAGTGGAGTCCGTCCGCTTATCAAGCGTATCATGTACATCTTGCGGCAAATCAACGGAATATCCCTCTGCGATCTGAAGCACTGGACCAATACCTTTCACAAGGTTCAGACGGGACATCGTCATCGGCATACCGCCGCGTGTCAAGTAATCGGAGGAATAACCGCCGCCGCGGAAGTATTCGACCGAAGCAGGACGCCAAGACGTTGCATCCAGACACTTCTGAGCTTCGTCGTCGGAAATCTCCCAGAATGGTTTCATGACCGGTTGTCCGTCTCGCGTCTGTTCGCCCGTTCCGTCGAGTGTCGCAGGTCCGGAGTTAATGAGATGCAAGATGCCTCCTTCTGCCGCTCCTTCCAAGCGATGTCCCGTAACGCGTTCAACCGAATCCGGACTCCAGTATGTGCGGACATCCGCAAAGATCTGAGCCGTATTCGTCAGCAAATATCCGAACAGCATAACCGCCCCGTTAAGGCTGTCGTTCTCTGTTGCGACGATATATGGCGCGCGGATCCCGTTCCAATCGAACGATGAATTAAGTATCGCTTCCATGAAATCGCCATTCGGGAAATGATCCGTCCATTGGCGCTGACCTTGGAAACCGGATACGATCGAATTATGACCCATCGCTTCTTCGCCAAATCCAAGCTCTGCAAGACGCGGATTGCCTACCATGAGGTCACGGGCAATTTGGGTCATCTTCACAACCGTTTCCCAATCCTTGTCTTTGCTTTCTCGCGATGTCTGAATATTAGCCGGGTTATTGTCCGGTCCTTCGATACAATTCTCCTTCACCCAAGCGAGCGCTCTCTCGAACTCCTCGCCGTCGTAGATTCCTTCATCCATACGACGCACGAACTCGGACATATCGATGTATTCGGTGCGAAGTCCAAGATATTCCTGGAAGAACGCATCGTTTACGATGGAGCCTGCAATACCCATCGATACCGAGCCCATCGATAGATACGACTTGCCGCGCATGTAAGCAACCGCCAGACCCGCACGTGCAAATCCGATCAACTTGCCTTTGACGTCTTCTGGAATCGATGTATCGCCAGCATCTTGTACTTGCTCGCCGTAGATACCGAAGGCTGGCAGACCTTTCTGCGCATACCCGGACAATACGGCAGCGAGATATACCGCACCTGGACGCTCTGTGCCGTTAAAGCCCCATACCGCCTTAGGAATAGATGGATCCATGTCCATCGTCTCTGTACCGTAACACCAGCATGGAGTAACCGTGATGGACACGCCAACACCAGCTTTAAGGAACTTATCGGCGCAAGCCGCCGCTTCCGCCACTCCGCCGATACAACTGTCCGCGATCACACATTCGACAGGCTCACCGTTCGGATAACGAAGATGCTCCGACAACAATGCCGCCGTTGCCTTTGCCATATTCATCGTTTGCTCTTCTAGGGATTCGCGTACGCCTCTGCGTCTGCCGTCAATGGTTGGTCTGATGCCGATCTTGGGGAAGCCCGCAGTGAATCGCAGGTTATTCTCTGTCATGTGATTACCCTCCAATGGAATAATGTATGAGTAAAATGTTACCGATAACCCTAAATTAACAGCTTGAAGGGTTGCTGTCAACGCTTTCTTTTTAGTATGATAGAAACTAAGATACATCGAAAGGATCTAACAAAATGGTAACGATCTATGATATTGCAGCAAAAGCAAATGTTTCAGCCATGACGGTTTCTAGGGTTATCAATAACTCTGGACGAATAAGTGAAAAAACGAGAGCAAGGGTACGGAAGGTCATGGAGGAAATGAACTACGTGCCGAATCAAACTGCGAGGAGTCTTGTGCTTCAACAGACCAAGCTGTTGTTCTTGCTCATTACGGATATTACAAACCCTTTCTATACCACGCTTGCAAGAGGTGCTGAGGATGCAGCCAAACGCAAGGGCTACCGCCTCTTGTTCGGCAATAGCGACGAAAGTCTTGAGAAGGAAGCCGACTATGTATCAACCATATTGACGACTCGAGTAGACGGCGTGCTGCTTGCGCCTGCCGGCGATCCTTCACTGCCACATCTGGAATCGCTTCGTCGTCACGATGTGCCTTTTGTCTTGCTTGACCGTGAGGTGCCAGGCATCGGCTGCGATATCGTGCTCGGAGACAGCAAAGAAGGTGCCAGACAATTGGTCGCCCATCTCGCTGAAGCCGGACATGAGCGCATCGCCATGGTCAACGGATCTCCCTCCATCTCAAGCGCAAGACTGAGGCTGCAAGGGTATAGGGAAGGCCTCAAGCTGAGTGAGCTTACCTTTCGCGAAGATTATGTGTTCGAGACGAGCTTTGGCTCGCTCAACGATTTATCGGAGATGAATGCTTGGCTGGCTAGTCTAAACCCGCGGCCAACAGCCATTCTGACAGGCAATAACGTGCTCGCCGTAGAGATCATGCGCCTCCTTCATGAGCAAGGTCTCCGCGTCCCTGAGGACATGTCCATCGTATGTTTCGATGATCTCGGACCCTACGCAGACATTGTGCCCTTCCTGACCGTCGCCGCCCAGCAAGCTTATCAGTTCGGTTATATGGGCATGGAAATGCTGATTGATCGCATCCAGAACAAGGAACCCGCCCAGCCGTGGAAAAAAATCGTGTTGCCTGCCGAACTGCTTGTCCGTCGATCTGTTCGGAACATCGACAGGGAGTAACGACAAAGAAGCGTCTACAGTGCTAACTTACACGTTGACCCACAACATCTTCGTCACTCATAACCTTCTATTGGCCCCTCTATGATAGAGCGACGGAATTCAGTCGGCGACACGCCGCGCCACTTCCGAAATTGCTTCGTGAAGAACAATGGATCGTTAAAGCCGACCGAGGCCGCCACCTGCGCGATCGTCAGATCGCCAGAGAGCAGCTTCTCGGCTTTTTTCATACGAATTTTGTTCAGATATTGTTTTGGCGACAGCCCAGTCGTTTCTTTGAATAATTTCGTAAGATGTGCCCGATGATAACCAAGCTTTTGTGCGATGGCGCCTATCGATAGCTGTTGGCCGTATTGATATGACAACATCCTAATAGCCTGATCGACAAGATGTTGCCTGCCGTGAGCCGTATCCTCGATCGGCCGCTCTCCGGGACGTTCCATCACTCTGGCTTGATCTCCGCTCCCGAGAAACATTTCTGTAGCAACCGCGCTGCCTACTCCGTTGGTCAGAGCCGCAGCCCCCATGTCATGCAGGGCAATACGCAGCCACCCCGAGGCCGCTATATTGCAAAGCCCTGGTGTCGTCCCGTAATCTAGGCAGTCCCGAATGCTGTGGAACCAATCCACCTGCTTCTGCATCGACAAACCACGAATGACCGCCGTCTCAGGCGTAAGTCCAATACGAGCCAGCTCCTTCTCTGCCTTGTCTCCCCCGAAACCAATCCACATATAATTCCAGGGATCCCCTTTGTCAGCTTCATATTTGACCAGAATATCCGGAAAAATCAAGAACGCGTCACCTGCTCCAAGCCGATATTTGTACCCCAGCGTCTCGAACGTGCCTTCACCGCTAGTCACGACATGCACCAGGAAGTAATCATGAACGGCAGGACCGACATAATGACCGCCTACCACATCGGCTTCTCCGCTGAACAATACCTCGAGATCCCCCCTCGAAGGAGATGCATTAATCGATATTCCATACTGATAATGTTGCACAGAACCGTCTCCTTCCGCTCGCGTTTATCATTTCATCTTATACTATAGTACGACATTTCTCCATATAATGAACTCTTCTTTCCATATGAATTCGAAGGTTAGCGTTCTATACTGTAAGTGATTACATTGGCTGTGAACTTGCAGGTAGCCATCATTTATCATAACCTATTAGGAGGTTTTATTCCCATGTCCAAAATTACATTCATCGGTGCAGGAAGTACCGTCTTCGCCAAAAACATTCTTGGTGACGTTATGCACACGCCTGCCCTTCAAGGCTTCGAAATTGCTTTGTTCGACATCGATGCTTCCCGTCTCCAAGACTCGGAAACTATGCTGCAAAATATTAAAGTAACGAGCGGAAGCACAAACACCATCAAAGCTTACACGGACCGCAAAGAAGCGCTCCGCGGAGCCAAATATATCGTCAACGCTATCCAAGTAGGCGGTTATGATCCATGTACGATTACAGACTTCGAAATTCCGAAGAAATACGGCTTGCGCCAAACGATTGCCGATACGGTCGGTATCGGCGGTATTTTCCGCAACCTGCGTACGATTCCCGTCATGCTGGACTTCGCCCAGGACATCAACGAAGTGTGTCCGGATGCGCTGTTCTTGAACTACACGAACCCGATGGCTGTCTTGACGAATGTGATGAACACGTATGGCGGCGTTAATACTGTCGGTCTATGTCATAGCGTTCAAGTATGCGTGCCGCATCTATTCGACCACCTCGGCATGGAGTCCGAAGGCGTGAAATGGAATATTGCAGGGATCAACCATATGGCATGGCTGCTCGAAGTAAGCAAGAACGGCGTCGATCTGTATCCAGAGATCAAGCGCAGAGCAGCGGAGAAACAAAAGGAGAAACACGGCGATATGGTTCGTTTCGAGCTGATGAACAAGTTCGGCTATTATATTACGGAATCCTCCGAGCATAATGCCGAATACCATCCGTACTTCATCAAACGCAACTATCCGGAGCTGATCGAACGCTTCAACATCCCGCTCGACGAATATCCGCGCCGCTGTGTCGATCAAATTGAGAGATGGACGAAGATGCGTGACGAGCTAGTAAACGACAAAGGACTGGAGCATTGCAGAAGCCACGAATATGCTTCGTATATTTTAGAGGCAATCGAGACAGACGTACCTTACCGCATCGGCGGCAACGTGATGAATACTGGTCTGATCACGAACCTCCCGAAAGAAGCCTGCGTCGAAGTACCTTGTCTCGTTGACCGTAACGGCGTCACTCCAACGTTTGTCGGAGATTTGCCACCGCAGCTTGCGGCGCTTAACCGCACCAACATTAATACGCAGCTGTTGACGATCGAAGCGGCCATTACGAAGAAACGCGACCATATCTACCATGCAGCAATGCTGGATCCGCATACATCCGCTGAGCTGTCGATGGATGACATCGTATCCATGTGCGACGAGCTGATCGAGGCTCATGGCAGCTGGCTGCCGAAATATAATTAATTCGACTGAATCAATGCGAAACGTAAGCTCCAATAGCAAATAACGAAAGACCGTCATGTGGGTTTACAACAACCCGATATGACGGTCTTTCTTCGTAAAGACAGTTGATTTATAGTTGCGCCTTCCACCCTGCGTCTCCAGGCAGCGGGCAACGCTTCACCTTCAGCTTGGCAGCCACTCGAACGTAACAGCCGCAGACAAGGCAGGTTTCGCCTCCGGACAACTTGGGGCAGGAGCGGCAGTTCGCAAGCCGTTCCTCATAAACAACATCCGGCACGACATGCTGCGCAGAGCGGAACATCGGCGCGGACAGCAAGCGGTCGATATCCGCTTGCAGCCCTCCGAAGGCGGGGTCGCACCCCTTGCAGCCATCGTAGTCGGTTGAAGAACTCATTACGCTGGCCTGCCTTTCCGTTACGACCCAATCCGCAGGACTGTCACCGACATTGGCGACAATGTGACGCGCAAGCTCGTACCTTCTGCCTCAAATCCATAGAACGGTACCGGGGCAACGACAGCGGGCTGTTCAAACGTGTTGTGGGCGTCCATGCTTTGAGCTGTAAGCTCGGTGCCGTTTATGTTCATGCCCGCGACTGCCAAACCGCGCAAATCAATAGCAAGTTCCCCGCTATGGTTTGGATCAACGTTGCACAGACTAATATGAATGTTGCCTTCCGAATCTCTGGACGCGCTCGCCGAAAGTTTTGGGATGCTTTCGCCGCCATACGAATAGTTCTCCCCCGAAGCAAGCTTAAGCTCCAGGCGTTCCGCGTCGTGATGCACCTTGTACATATCGAAGACATGATACGTAGGGGTCAGCAGCATCTGTTCTCCCTCTGTGAGGATAACGGCTTGCAGGACGTTAACGACTTGAGCGATGTTCGCCATACGAACTCGATCATTGTGATCGTGGAAGATATGGAAGTTCAAGCCGGCAACCAGCGCATCGCGAATCGTGTTCTGCTGATACAGGAATCCAGGATTCGTACCAGGTTCCACGTTGTACCATGTGCCCCACTCGTCGATAACGAGACCTACACGCTTCTCTGGATCATATCGATCCATAATAGCGGAGTGTCGCGTGATGAGCTCATCCATACGTAATGTCTTCTTCAACGTCACAAACCAATCAGCTTCTGCAAAGCCAGTTGCGCTTCCCTTATCCGCCCATACGCCAGGCACCGTGTAGTAGTGTAAGGAGATGGAATCCAGATGGCGGTGAGCTTCTCGCATGAGCACTTCCGTCCACTCGTAATTGTCATCGTTGGGACCACATGCGATGCGATGGATTTTGTTGTCGCCATAGTTGCGTACGTAAGTTTGATAACGTTTATATACATCTGCATAATACTCAGGACGCATATTGCCTCCGCAGCCCCAGTTCTCGTTACCAACACCAAAGTAGGTCAGCTTCCAAGGCTTTTCCCGTCCGTTCTTTGCTCTAAGCTCAGCCATCGGAGAGATTCCTTCGAACGTCATATATTCGACCCACTCGGACATCTCCTGTACGGTGCCGCTGCCTACATTGCCGCATATGATCGGTTCACATTCCAACAGCTCGCACAGCATCATAAATTCATGAGTCCCAAAGTGGTTATTCTCCACTACGCCGCCCCAATGCGTATTAATCATCCGTTTGCGCTCTTCGCGAGGACCTATCCCGTCCTTCCAATGATACTCATCGGCAAAGCAGCCGCCTGGCCAACGCAGCGAAGGGATCGAGATTTGTTTAAGCGCTTGCAGGACGTCGTTGCGGATACCATTCGTATTGGGAATCGGCGAGTCTTCGCCAACCCAAATCCCTTCATAGATACATCTGCCCAAATGCTCGGAGAAATGGGCATACAAGTTACGATCCAGCTTGCCCATCGTTTGATCCGCTTGAATCGTCAGCAAATTACTGGTTGTCATCGCTCTAACCTCGCTATTCCATTAAAGTAGGGATGCTAATTGAATTGGTTGTTGGATTAATAACAATATAAATTCAATTAGCTTTTTAGTTAATCCTACTTACAGAATAGTCTGTTATGGTTATTTTAGCAATCCCTTTTTGTTCAGCCAGCTCAAATAATGATTGATTTGCGTGTCCCAATAACCCCAACTGTGATCGCCGGGGCCCTCGGAATAATCAAGCTCGTATCCGACAGCTGAGCAATGATCGCGGAACGTCAAATTCTCCTGGTATAAGAAGTCCTCCGTACCACACCATTGATACAACGGTGGCAGCTTTACACTGTTCTCCCTAGCCCGATTAAGTATCGCCAGCAAATCATTGTCACTGCCTTCAATTGGCGCATCACCGAAGATCAGGCCGAAGGAACGCTCACGCATCTCATCCCTTTTGGTTTTGTGAACAAATGCTGCGACATCAAGCACACCAGAGAAACTTGCTGCTGCAGCGAAACGATCCGGATGTCTGAGCGCCCATTTAAAGGCTCCATAACCTCCCATCGAAAGGCCGGCAACAAAGTTATCCTCCGGCTTGTCCGACAACGGGAACATGGAACGAGCAACAAACGGCAGCTCCTCGCTAATAAATGTCCAGTAATCGCCGCCGTATGCCATATTGGCATAATAACTGCGATGTACATTCGGCATAACTACCGCGATTCCGTAGTCCTCTGCATATCGTTCGATTGATGTTCTACGGACCCAAGTCGTATCGTCATCAGAAAAACCATGAAGCAGGAACAACGTTTTGTATTTCTTGTTTTCCGGCTCCGCTTTATCTCCTCGCGTCTGTTGTGGCAGCAGCACCATCATAGAAGTTTTAAGACCTAACGTTTCGGAGTAGAAATTACATGTGATCAAAGCCAAATCAAATACCTCCTCTAAGCGATTAAAAATGGATACTATCCATATTATGCTAGCAGAAAGGGAAGCGTAGGAAAATGATAATTTGACGACATGATTAGAGTTTTTTCATTTAATTCTCATAAACGCTCAGAATCGCCAGTCAGCCCAGCTTTTAGCTTCTCATTTGCGAAAAAGGGGGTGTTTCAACTGTGATATAGTGATTTTAACAAAAACATGAATCCAGAAAAGAAGGGATATACTGACACCATGAGAAACTTAAACCTGTTTAAACACATCGTAAAAATCGGCACATGCGGCGCTATCGTCTGGTCGGCCATTACGTTCGGCGCAAACGCGGATACAGCTCATGCTGCCACGCCAACCTCGACTGCTCTGATCAATAGCAGCAAACATTACATAGGCACACCATACCTATACGGAGCTTCTGCCAATTCGACTGCAGCCTTCGATTGCTCTTCGTTCACACAGCAGATGTTTGGTGCAATCGGCGTCTGGCTGCCTCGCACCTCTTCGGCTCAAGCCTATATGGGCAAGAAGGTAGACAAAGGCTCGCTCAGTATGGGCGATCTCGTCTTCTACAGCACGAATGGCGGCAAATCAATCAGCCATGTGGCCATTTACGCAGGCAGCGGCAACATCCTTCACAGCTCCAGCAGCAAAGGTGTTACCATAACGAGCATGAATTCAAGCTATTGGAAAACCAAATACGTCACCGCTCGCAGAGTATTGTAATTCTGTTGCGCACATGCCTAAAAGCGGCTTTGCCAATCACCCTTCCATTCAGATTTAGGGTATTGGCGAAGCCGCTTTTATGTTTTATAGCGCGACATTACGCTTATGCGTGATGTCGCGACTTGATTTTGATCCAATCCGGGCTAGCTCCTTCGACGTAACGGCTCGCCTTGGCTTTCCCCATTACGCCCTCCAATCCAAGAGATTCCGTCTTCACGAACAGATCGACTCCTCTCCCGCTTCGGAACGCCATTCTCTTATAATAGTTGTTGTTCTGCAAGATCGCCTGGAGCATCCTCTTACGCGCAAAGAGCGGGTAATTACGCAGATCGATGCCGTCATAATACAGAATATCAAATACGAAATATTGTAAAGGAAGCGTGGACATGGCTTCGCGAATACGCAGATGCCCCTTCATACGGAAACGCTGCTGGAGCGCTGCGAAATCCGTTCTGCCCGTCTCAGGCTCCACATATGCCAGCTCTCCGTCAAGCACGACATCTGCCGGCCTGCGCAGCGGTACTCCGTGGAGCTCAGGATATTGTCTAGTCACGTCATTGCCATGCCTGGTCAGCAAGCTGACTTTGCCTCTCTCCATAACAAGCTGCAAGCGCTGACCGTCGATCATCGGTTCGAATATGTAACGTTCGTCGTCAAACGGCTGATCACTTTCCGTGGCGAGCATAGGTTTCATAAACATAACTGGTGTCACCTCGTCCCCATCTTACCATGTTTATATACACAAATTCCTCGGTAAATACAGGTTCGGCTGACGAATAATACGTTTCCTTTATTCGCATAATACAAGTAGAAAAGGAGGCTGATGATGATGGCAAACAATAATCTTGTTGTACCGCAAGCACGTGCTGCACTTGAGCAAATGAAATATGAAATTGCCGGAGAACTGGGTATCCAGCTCCCTCAAGACGGCTACTACGGCAACATGACAACTCGGGATATGGGCTCTATCGGCGGCAATATTACACGCCGCCTTGTCCAGATGGCCGAGCAGCAAATGGCCGGTCGCCGCTAATTACAGCGACTATATTGTACTGGACAGAGAGCGCCACCTGCGCTCTCTTTTTGCTTTTGACTTCCATTCGTTAAGAAAAATCGGTAAAATGGGATAGAGCTGTCCTTGCTACATAATCAAGTAGTCATTTATGGAGAGAAAGGAATATCCCAATATGATCATTCAACCGAAAACACGCGGCTTTATATGCACGACCGCGCATCCAGAGGGCTGCGCCAAACAAGTTAAGCGCCAGATTGATTACGTGAAAAGCCAACCGGCGCTGCAAGGCCCGCGCAACGTACTTGTTATCGGCGCATCGACAGGCTACGGCCTTGCTTCACGAATCGTAGCCGCTTTCGGCTCCGGCGCGAACACAGTCGGCGTATACTTCGACAAAGCTGCCGAAGGAGCTCGTACGGCTTCTGCTGGCTGGTATAACTCAGCTGCCTTCGAAGAGGCCGCTGCTGCTGCCGGCACAAAGTCTTACAGCATCGTAGGTGATGCGTTCTCCGACGAAATCAAAGCCAAGACAATCGATTTGATCCGTACCGAGCTTGGCAAGATCGATCTCATCGTATATAGCGTCGCTTCTCCGCGCCGCACGCATCCTAAGACTGGCGAGACGTTTGCATCCGTTATCAAGCCGCTTGGCGAGACGTACACAAACAAAACCGTTAACTTCCACTCTGGCGACGTCACGCTGGCAACGATTGAACCGGCTACGGAAGACGAGCTTCGCCAAACCATTGCAGTAATGGGCGGCGAGGACTGGCAAATGTGGATGGACGAGCTCAGCGCGGCTGGCGTGCTGGAGGCTGATGTGACAACCGTCGCATATTCATACATCGGACCAGAAATTACGCATGCCGTTTATCGTGAAGGTACGATCGGAGCTGCCAAAAACGATCTGGAAGAAACGGCAAAACGTCTGAACGCCCAATTCTCGGCAACAGGCGGCCGTGCTTACGTATCCGTAAACAAAGCGCTTGTTACACAATCCAGCTCCGCGATTCCAGTCGTGCCTCTGTACATCTCTGCACTTTATAAAGTCATGAAAGAAAAAGGACTTCACGAGGGCTGCATCGAACAAATGTACCGTCTCTTCTCCGAACGCCTTTATGCAGCTGGCGGTACAGAAGTTGACAGCAAAGGTTTAATCCGCGTGGATGACTGGGAGATGAAACCCGAAATTCAGGCAGAGGTCGCTCAGTTATGGTTGGATCTGACGACCGAGAATGTGTACGAACTATCCGATCTCGAAGGTTATCGCCGCGAGTTCTTCCAGCTGTTCGGTTTCGAAACGGACGGCATTGATTACGAAGCAGAAGCGAATCCGGACGTTGCAATTCCGAATCTGCGATAGAAACAACAAAACGCTGAGCACCGGCAATGTCCGGTCGTCTCAGCGTTTTTGAGAGTTTGAATACGAAATAGAATGATACATACGGAGGGCAATATGCCGAATATTAAAATTTTCGCCGGATCATCGAATCCGGAGCTTGCCGAAGCAGTATGCAAGCAACTAGAGCTGCCGCTCGGCCGTTCGAACATCTCGCGTGCGCAAAGCGGCGAAATCCATGTGTCGTACGAAGAGACGATCCGCAATTTCCATGTCTATATCGTCCAGTCACTGTCGCATCCCGTTAATGAAAATCTGGTCGAATTGCTCGTCATGATCGATGCGGCCAAGCGGGCATCCGCCAAATCCATCAATATCGTCATGCCTTATTACGGATATGCGCGCCAGGAGCGCAAGTCGGCGCCTCGCGAGCCGATTTCGGCCAAGATGGTAGCGGATGTACTTACGACAGCAGGCGCGGATCGTATCATTACGGTTGACCTTCATGCAGATGCGATTCAAGGTTTCTTCAAAATAACGGTCGACCACCTGACGGCGCTCGACCTCATTATCGCATATTTGCGTTCGAAGTCGATCCACAATCCAGTGGTCGTATCCCCGGACGCCGGTCGTGCCACAACCGCGGAGAAGCTGGCCGGATTGCTGGATTGCCCATTCGCGATCATGATCAAGAACAGACCTGCGCATAATCAATCCGAGATTACACACATCATCGGTGAAGTCGAAGGAATGACGCCGATTATTATCGAGGATCTGATCGATACGGGCAGCACAATCGTGAACGTTGTAGAAGCGCTTAAGAAAAAAGGAGCCTACGACGCTTTTATTTGTGCGACGCATGGTTTATTCTCAGGCGAAGCCTTACAGAAGCTCGATCATCCCAACATTCAAGAAATCGTCGTGACCGACACCATTCGTATCGATGGAAACCACTCAGACAAATTTAAAGTGCTGGCTATGGCTCCGTTGCTCGGAACCGCCATCAAGATTATTACCGAGGGCGGCTCTATCGCAACATTGTTTAAGTCAGAATAACGGGTTACGTTTAATTGCCTTAAACCGCCAGAACTTCTGCCTTCAGATCTAGCCAGTCCATCTCTTCCTTCGTCAATTTGATTCGTGAGCCTTCGTCGCAGGACAACAGTTCCTGCGACGTCTGGGCACCAATCAAAGCGCAAGTCGGGAACGGCTGGCTTAACACGTAAGCTAAGGCAATCTGGATGGCGGATGCCCCCTTCTTCTCTCCCAGCTTTCTCGCGCGCTCCAGTCTCTCCCAGTTTCCATCATTGTAGAATACCCGAACCAAATCCGCGTTATCTCTAATTTCCGGCGTGAATCGACCCGTAAAGAAACCTCTCGCTTGCGAAGACCACGAAAGAAGCGGCAGACCTTCACGTTCATGCCACTCGCAGGTCTCTTCATCTGCCGAGACACAACCTGACCAGAACGGCTCATTAGGTTTGGCTAGACTGAGATTCGGACTGCTGAACGTAAATCCTTTTAACCCGTTCGCTGCCGCATATTGGTTAGCTTCCTGAATCCGTTGCCACGTCCAGTTCGATACGCCAATCGCCCCAACCTTGCCGGCATCGATATGCTCATTGAGCGCATCAACGATGACTTGCACCGGAATTTCAGGATTATCGCGATGCAATCCATACAGATCGATAAACCCCGTACGAAGCCTCTCCAAGCTGACAGACAGGTCATATGCAATGTCTTTGCGGCTGACACGTGGTCCATTGGCATCATGATGAGCTCCCTTTGTGAGAATAACGATGGAATCCCGGTTGCCGCGCTCCTCCATATAACGTCCGATAACCTCTTCGCTTTGCCCTTTGCAATAAATGTGGGCAGAATCCAGCGAGTTGCCGCCAATCGCAAGGAAGGCATCCATATTGGCAGACGCTTTCTCATACGCATCATGGTAGAAATAATCAGTGCCTTTCATCAAGAAGGAAACCGGTTTCTCGCAACCTTTTATTTTAATATATTCCATGTACAACACCCTCCTATAATGGTTATCAGATTGTGACTCTCGTTCTTTCTCTTGCGGATTGCAGGCTGGCATCAATTGCTTTCATATTATGGATAGCGTCTTCTGCACCATAACGAAGCGGCTCTTCTCCCCGGATTGCCCGGTAAAGCGCATCGGCTTGTTCCGAATAAGCATTAACATGTTTTACTTCGACCAAACGTCGCTCGCCTCTTGCATGTACATAGAAATCGCCGCTTCCTTCTTTCGGCGTAACGAATGCAGAGGGCACTTCGATGATCCCTTCCGTACCAAGCACCTCGAGCGGATTGCGGAACGCTGCCCACATGCCGCAGTCGAACGTCAGCGACACTCCGCCTTCAAACTCCATCAAGCCGGAAGCCATCATATCCACATCGTCATGCTCTGGTGAGAATATCGCTTGAACGGTAACTGCTTGCGGTTCTTTGCCCAGCAGCAGTCTGGCAGCATTAATCGGGTAACAGCCAACATCGTAGATGGAGCCGCCTCCCCATTCTTTGCGATACCTGACGTTTGTAGTATCCTTCGCATTGTTGAAGGTGAATGCGCTTCTTATTCCGCGCAGCTCGCCAATCTCGCCGGAAGCGATAATATCGCGGATTACGTCATAACGGGGATTCCAACGATACATAAACGCCTCCGACAATTGGACGCCCGCCTTGGTGCAAGCCTCGACCATCTCTTCTGCTTCCTGTGCGTTAAGAGCGAGCGGTTTCTCGCATAACACATGTTTGCCAGCTTCCGCTGCGCGAATCGTCCATTCTCTATGCAGATGATTAGGGAGCGGTATATATACAACATCGATTGATGGATCGGATAATAGTTCTTCGTAGCTGCCATATGCAGTCCCGATGCCATGCTCTTCTGCTGTGCGGGAAGCATTGTCAATATTACGGCTAGCGATTGCCGTTACTTCATTAAATTCGGAAGCTTGTACCCCTGGAATGACGGCACGTTTGGCGATTCCCGCACAACCGAGCACACCCCATTTGAGTTTATTAGCAGTCATTGTCAATTACTCCTTTGCATTTGATTAATACTATATTGTGATTATATGATTACAGCATTAAAATGAAAATAATAATATTTTGAAGTTTTCTAACACAATTTTGTCCTAGAGGTGAAACGAAACAATGATGAGACAAAGCCATTTGTTAACATTGCCGCACAGCCCCTATTTCTGTCTGCCAGAATCCGTCGGGCATTACAGCGATCGAACCGATCATTCCGTTACACGTGAAGCCGGAGCGCTCAACAATTTCAATATTCACTTTGTCGTGTCTGGCAAAGGTTATGTAGAGGTGGATCACATCATTCATACGCTCAGCGCAGGAGACGCCGTCTTATATTTCCCACTGCAATCTAATCGATATTACTCAAGCGAGGACGATCCTTGGGACATACGCTGGTTCCACTTCTACGGCGATAGTCTATTGGGAGATTTTCTGGTCAACCGAGAGCTGCACCGAAGCCAGCTATGGACGTTGCGCCACACCGAGCATTGGATTCAGGCTCATGAAGAGCTGCTCGTCGAAGCGGAGAACAACCGTATGCTCAGACCTCACACATTGTCGACCTTAACTTATGCATTAATTGCCCTGTTCGCCGAACAAGCCGTACCAAGGGAGACTTTCAAATCCAGTTCCTCCGGCAATCGTATATTGGAGCTGCTTCCACTTATGCAGAAAGAAGCGCTGCAGCCCTTCGAGCTTGAGCGCTGGGCGTCACTGACTGGCGTTTCTACCCATTACTTTTGTAAACTGTTTCGTAGTGTCATGGAGATGACCCCGATGGATTTCATAACGCGATGCAGACTGCAGACCGCGAAGCAATGGCTGCTGGAGCGGCGTTCATCTCCCATTGGTCAAATCGCGACAGAGGCTGGTTATCCCAGCATCAGCTATTTCAATAGACGATTTATGGCTCACGAAGGCATGACGCCTACCGCTTACAGATCGTTATTCGGCAATATCGGCAGCAACGGAAAATGATGGTATATTCATGATAATAGACGCAACAAAGGCCGGCTTATGGCCGGCCTAATCCAACGTATTGCAGCCCCGATTCCATTACTTCGTCGCGATTAAGCACATTCCGTCCATCCATGACAATCGTGCCTCTCATCCGCTTCCCAATCTGTTCCCAATCCGCATCGATAAACGCCTTCCATCCCGTCGCAATAATAAGCGCATCCGCACCTTCCACAGCTTCGAGCATAGATCCTGCCCAGACGACACCTGGCAACTCCGGAGCAACTAGCGGATCGAACGCGACAACGGAGCAGCCGCGAGCTGTTAATCGCTTCATTAGTTCTATCGCTTGCGAATAGCGGAGATCATCCGTATTTTCCTTAAATGTAGCGCCTAATACCGCGATACGAGTGTGCTCATTCAGCTGTCCCAGCGTGTTCTCCAGCTTATCGATATAATAATCCGGCTGTGAAGCATTAACCGCGGCCACCTGACGCAGCAGTTTGAGATTAACTTCTCTAGTTGCTGCCGTACCGATCAATGCGTTGACATCCTTGGGCAGACACGAACCGCCGTATCCGATACCCGCCTGCAAGAACTTCCCGCCGATCCGGCTATCCATCCCGATGCCTTGCGCCACTCTTGTAATGTCGGCGCCAAATGCATCACAGACGCGGGACAGCTCATTGACGAAAGAAAGTTTGGTTGCCAGAAACGCATTGGAACCGTATTTAATGAGTTCTGCTTCCGTTGGTCCCGTCCACACGGTTTCTGCATGGATACCATCGTATATGGCACGAACCTTCTGTGCCGCTGCTTCGTTATGGGATCCGATGACGATCCGGTCGGGATGGAGCGTGTCGTGTATGGCTGTACCTTCTCTTAGAAATTCCGGATTGGAGACCACATCGAAGTGATGCTCCAATATACCGCGCTCTAACAAAAATTGCTTAGCCCATACTCCCGTCCCAGGCGGAACCGTACTCTTCATGACGATCGTTTTATGCGTGTGGAGCGTTGTACTGATCGCGAGAAGCACGCTTCTCACATAGATGAGGTCCGCTGTTCCATCCGCTGCTGAAGGTGTTCCCACGGCTATTATAATGACTTCATGCGCGGCTATGCTTGCCATCACATCCGAATCAAACTTCAATCTGCCGACTCCTACATTGTGATCGACAAGTTCTAATAATCCCGGCTCATAGATGGGGATCTGTCCTTTATGAAGCGCACTGATTTTGTTTTCGTCGCTATCGACACAATACACCTCATGACCTAGATCCGCTAATACGGCTGACGTCGTTAATCCAACGTACCCTGCGCCTATGATACAAATTTTCATGAATCCGCATCCTCTCCTGACACCATAGGTACAATATCATGTGCAGAGGCAGAGCCATT
The DNA here is from genome assembly GCF_054483835.1 of Paenibacillus sp. strain BS8-2. NCBI lineage: Bacteria > Bacillati > Bacillota > Bacilli > Caryophanales > Paenibacillaceae > Paenibacillus > Paenibacillus sp. strain BS8-2. Next base: position 4,003,206 of record NZ_CM137010.1, on the reverse strand, counting down.
GGAAACGGCGTTTGGGGGGATGCTTTACAATTTCTTCATTGTGGTCGCGTGCATTGGTTTGCTATCGCTCTATCCTATCGATACAATAGATAAGATCGAGATACCCAGTAGGAGGAGATCTACATGTACAAGCTATCGCTAGCCGTTATGGCTGCCCTTGTAGCCGTAACCTCTCTCGTCGGTTGCGGCAAAGACGGTTCTTCAAACTCCACGGTCACACCGACATCCGAAGTCGTTACACAGTCTCCTAATCCAACCTCACATAACGAAACGCCCTCTGATCAGGGCGAGCAAGCTATCTGGCAACAGATTAACGCCATGTCAACGAAGGAGAAGGTCGGACAATTGGCCATCATCGGCTTGGACGGCATCTCGATGAATGACACCACGCGATCGTTTATCCGTGATTACCATGTCGGGGGATTTATTTTGTTTAAGGATAACATCAAAGATGCAAGTCAAACGCTGCAATTATTGAATCAGCTCAAAGAAAGCAACGCCAGTGATCCAGAATCTGTTCCATTATGGTTAAGCGTTGACCAAGAGGGGGGCAAAGTAAGTCGACTTCCCGCCGAATATACCAAAACACCGACCGCAAAGCAGATCGCGAGCAAGCAGAATCCCGATTATACCTTTGCCATCGGACAATCACTTGGACTTGCCGTGCGTTCACTCGGCTTCAATATGGATTTTGCCCCGGTGCTGGACATTAATAGCAACCCTGACAATCCTGTTATCGGAGACCGTTCCTTTGGCGCAGATGCCGATACGGTAGCTTCGCATGGCCTCGCAATGATGGACGGTATTACGTCGCAGGGAGTGGCTGCGGTCGTCAAACATTTTCCGGGGCATGGCGATACAGCCGTTGATTCCCATAAGAGTTTGCCTATCGTGAATAAGAGCCTGGAGGAGCTCCGTGGATTCGAGCTGCGGCCATTCGAAGAAGCGATTCGTAACGAGGCAGATGCGATCATGATCGGACATTTGTTAATGAACAAGCTGGATAAGGAGCATCCCGCTTCCATCTCCAAGGTAGTCATTACGGATCTGCTTCGCGAACAGCTTCATTATGACGGCGTCGTGATTACAGACGACATGACCATGAAAGGGTTGACGAATGGCAATGACATTGGTGCAGCCGCAGTGGATGCCATCCTGGCCGGAGGGGATATCCTGCTCGTGTGTCATGAGGATGCATTGCAGAAGAAGGTGCTCGACTCCGTCCTCCAACGCGTGGACGATGGAACGATCTCGCAGGAGCGGCTCGACGAAAGCGTCTATCGCATACTTCGTCTGAAGGACAAATACAATCTAAGCGATGATCGCATTCCATCCGTCGATCCCGCTGAGGTTAACGCCGATATTGCCGACTATCTTGCCCCCTTCAAGGGATAAGCTATTAGTCGCCGATCGCTTTCTCGAAGCGGGTGATATCCGTGTTCTTGCCAATAACAACAAGCATATCGCCTTCGTAGATAAAATCATCAGCTAGAGGCGATACGACAAGCTCGTTGTTTTTTCGCCGAATAGCCATGATATTGCAGCCGAATTTGGCGCGGAAGTTTAATGTTTTTAACGTCTTGCCGCCGAAATTGTTCGGAGCAATAATTTCGACAAGACTATGCTCCGGAGATAACTCCATGTATTCGACCGTATTCTTGGAGGTTACTTGATGCGCCACTCGAATACCCGTATCCCGCTCTGGATGTACGATATGATTCGCCCCTAGTCCCTCAAGTACCCGTTGGTGGTAATCGTTGGTTGCTTTGGCTGTCACGTATGGAATACCCATGTCTTTGAGGATCAGGGTGGTCAGGATGCTTGCCTGCAGGTCTTCGCCAATTGCTACGATCGCATGGTCCATGTTGTGCACGCCCAGCTGCTTCAAGACAGATTCATCCGTAGAATCCGCTTGATATACATGAGAGAGTATCGGCGCAAAATCTTGCACGCGTCGCTCGTCTCTGTCAATTCCCATCACCTCATAGCCGAGCGACATTAACGTCTTGGTGACGCTGCCCCCGAATCTGCCCAAACCGATGACAACAAATTGTTTTTTCATTAACACGCAGCCTTCTTTCTTCTTATCGTATCCTTAAAAATGCGCAACAAAAAACCACAGAGGCGAGTGCGCTCTGTGGTCGTAAACCATACGATCACGAGTGAATTTTCGTTCCTCTCCCGAACAACGCTTACGAGGTTAGCTGTCGGATTCGGGATTTCGAGAATTCCCTACCATTCTGTTCAGAATGGATTCACCCCAGCGGCTGCAGCCGCATTGGTTCCCCCGCCCTTTTTATGAAAAAGGCTCAGCGTGTGGCATATTTGGTTCATCGCTAATGCTACTCCTTTATGAACCAAAAGTAAAAGCTGAAACTCGCAGCCTATTAGCTCGGAATCACCGAAAATCGTTCATTGCAACGTTTACAACAGCCCTTTGATTATCGAAGCGTCGATTATCAAACGTTTGATCCGTTTTTCGCCAAAACACCAGACTCTGGATGCTCGGAAAGTGATGCCGGAGCCGCCACGATTCGATCATGCAAATAATCGACGATATGCATCGCTTCCATCCGGAACGGAGGCTTATGTTTTTCGATCCCGTGTTTCATCTGAAGGAGGCAACCGGGATTGCTGGTAAGCATGTAACGTGCTCCCGTATTTGTAGCATGCTCCATTTTGTGCTCAATAATTTGTCCCGCCATCTCCGGCTGCGTTACGTTGTAGATACCAGCAGAGCCACAGCAGCGGTCCGCTTCTTTCATTTCTACATACGATACGCCGCTGACGCTTTTCATTAGCTGACGCGGAGCGTTTGAGCTTTTCATCACGTTTCGCAAATGGCAAGAATCCTGATACGTTACCGTGCCTTGCTCCGATTCCGCGGCGATCTCGGCGAATGCCGGAATCGTTCCAATCTCAACGATAAGCTGACTCACATCTTTGACACGTTCTGCAAACCATTTGGCTGCTTCACGCATTTCCGGATCAGCGTCTTCTACTAGCAGGTGATCGTATTCGACGAGCAGCGCCCCACAGCCGCCTGCATTGGAGACGATATAATCGACGCCCGCAGCTTTGAATGCCTGCACATTCGTCCTAGCCAACCCGCGTGCATCGTCCATCTCGCCGCTATGCGCATGGAGAGCACCGCAGCAAACCTGTGTATCCGGGATGACAACTTCGAAGCCCGCTTCGGAAAGCAGTTTGACGGTATTGACGTTTGTGCCTGCGAACATCACATCCATGATACAACCTCTGAACAAGGCCACACGGGCAATTGCTTTGCCCTTTGCGGGATAGAACGCACCGATTTGTTCGATGACCCCTTTCGTGCTGGCTTCTGGCAAAATCGCTTCCATTTCTTGCAGATGTTTGGGGAACAGCTTCATGATCCCCGTACCTCTGGCCAGCTTCTGCAGACCCGACTTTTGGTAGAAACCAAGTGTACCTCCAAGAAGTTTAAGCTTGCTCCGACTAGGGAAAACGCCTTTAAACATCACCTTCCTCAGACCCTTGATCGGTAAGCTGTGTTCCGCATGATCTTCGATCGCGTCACGCGCTTGCTCGATAAGCTGTCCGTACTTCACATCGGCTGGGCATGCCGGCTCGCACGCGCGGCATCCTAAACAATGATTCATCTGATCCTGGAACGCTTGATCAGGATCCATAATCCCATCCGCAACGGCCTTCATAAGCGCAATACGACCGCGCGGCGACTCTGGCTCCAGCCCGGTCTCGCGGAAGGTCGGGCATGCCGGCAAGCAGAAGCCGCAGCGCATGCAATTCGTAAGCTGATCGTAGTCAAGCTTGTTCAGGAGCGTTTGCGCCAGTGGATTGGCATGTTTGATCTCCGGTTTCTTGATCATCGTTCCGTTAGCCATGCTGCAGCACCACCCTTTTTCTCGTTTCCTTGGCGAACAACTTGCCAGGATTGAGCAGCCCTTGCGGGTCAAATGCCATCTTGATGCCTTTCATCACTTCAATGCCTGGCGCCCCTACTTTCCACTCCAGATATGGCGCCTTCACGAGGCCTACTCCATGTTCTCCAGTAATCGTGCCGCCTAGCTCGATCGTGGCTTCGAAGATTTCGGCGAACGCCTCCTCTACGCGATGCACCTCCTCGGTATCCCTCGCGTCCGTCGTCGCCGTTGGATGCAGATTCCCGTCTCCCGCATGACCGAAGGTCGCGATGGTGACGTTATACTTGCGCGCGATTTCGTTAATTCGCAGCACCATATCGGCAATTCGGGAACGCGGAACCGTTGCGTCCTCCAGTATCGTAGTCGGACGCAGTCTTGCGAGCGCTGTAAAGGCGCTGCGCCGCGCCGTCAGCAGCTTCTCCGCCTCTTCGCGGCTTTCCGCAACTTCGACGCGGTCGGCAGACTCCATCTCGCAAATTTCGCGGATTCGAGCGATATCGCTTTCTACCGTTGCAGGGTCTCCATCTTGCTCGATTAACAGGATGGCTTCCATATCGCGCGGCAATCCCAATTTCGCAAAATCATCGACTACCCGGATCGTCGGGTTGTCCATAAATTCTAACGTTGCAGGGATAATTCGATTTTCGATTATACGCGAAACGGTACGCGCAGCACCGTACAGATCACGGTACATGGCGATCATTGTTTTTTTCGCTTTGGGAGGCGGGATTAGCTTGAGTGTAGCTTCCGTAATAATGGCAAGCGTACCCTCGGAGCCCACAAGCAGCTTCGTGAGGTCATATCCCGCCACGTCCTTCATCAGTTTGCCGCCTGTACGGAGAATCTCGCCGTTTGCGAGTACAGCTACCAGCCCAATTACATAATCCTTAGTCGTCCCATATTTCAAACCGCGCAAGCCGCCGGAGCATTCTGCAATATTGCCTCCGATTGTGCTTATGCGCATGCTGCTGGGATCAGGGGGATAGAATAGTCCCAAAGACTCCACGTGCGCGATAAGATCAGCCGTAATGAGCCCCGGCTGCACAGTAACCGTCAAATTTTCGGTATCCGTTTCTACGATTCGGTTCATCCGGTGCATGACCATTACGATACCGCCTTGTACCGGGACGGTACCTCCGCATAAATTAGAACCTGATCCTCTGCTGACAAGCGGGATTGCATACTTTGATAATAGCTTCATGATTTGTGATACTTGCTCTGTCGTTTCTGGATAGATGACGCCTTGAGGCAACGATTGAAGCATCGGCGTGCCATCATACGAATGAGCCACAAGCGCTTCCGGATCATCGCGGAAATGTTTGTCGCCGACAATCGCTCTTAATCCTTCTATCAGTTCGCGGTTTAGTTTCATGCATGTACCTCCATAGTAATCGGAATTTATGGATAATAGATCAGGTCATCTGATGACTTTTCAATTATTATAGCTTATGCTTATATTAAAGAACAGAGCAAAATTAAATGAAGGCCCGGCTCAATCGGCCGATCGCATTTATCGTATAGGATGACGGAGGTAACTCGTAATGAAAATCGAAACAGAGAAAGGCCACGAAATCGTTGGCCGCGTTCTGCTGGGGCAAATTCGCGATGGCGAATGGAAGCCAGGTGAAAAATTACCTTCTGTTGTGGAATTGTCGGCTTCCTTCGGCGTCGGCAGATCCACGATTCGTGAAGCGTTAAGCGCGCTAAAAGCGATGGGATGGCTTGATATCAGGCATGGCGGCGGCACATTCGTGAAGAAGGAGCTCCCCCGCGAACGAAGCGAGAGCGGCGACCCGTTTAAGGAGGCTGCCTCCATTATGGAGCTGCTGGAAGTGAGGAAGGTGCTGGAGACCGGAACAGCAACACTTGCTGCACGCAATCGCACCGACGAGGACCTTGATTCGATGAAAGCTGTGCTGCTCAAGATGCGGGAAGCGCTAGACAACGACGATACGACCGCCGGCGAACAAGCGGATGTCGCATTCCATGCCGTCATTGCTGCCGCTTCTCATAATTCGCTGCTAATTGGATTAGTGGACTCCTTGTCGGAGAGGCTTGGGCGGACGATCGGTCAGACGAGGGAGCTTTGGTTCTACCAAGAAGCCTCCACCGCTGCACGTTTGCTAGAGGAGCATCACGCCATTTATGACGCTATTGCAACACGCAACGAAGCTGAAGCGTCTACATTGATTGGGACGCATCTCGCCAAAGTGGAAAAAGTGCTGCGCGAGCGTATGTAACTTCCCTCAACCCTATTCCATTCATACGTGATGCATAGATTACATGGTTACATGAGTCCGATGAGTCCGATATAGTAAATACAGCCTACCTTTTGCCTTATTTTCTGATATAATGGATGGCAACGACATGGGTCTTATGTACTAAGGAGGAGCTTTGAGGAATGGCAAAGTACGGGAAGAGAATCGCAGAGCTGCGCAAAAAAAGGGGGATGAACCAGGAATCGTTAGCTGGATTGCTAGGGATTACAAGAGCTTCATTGTCTCATTACGAAACGGATCGCAGAGAGCCGGACTACGAAATTTTGACAAGGATGGCTAATCTGTTCCGCGTCTCCTTTGATGATTTAATGGGTCGGATTCAGGAAGCCCCTCTCTCCGACCCTTCTATTCATATAACGGAGTTTCTTAATCGCGTTGAGCTTGCCGACGACAGCATTACCAGTCGTTATGAGCTGATGATTGACGGACGTAAGCTAAGTACCGAAGAAACGCAACGTTTTATAGCATTTATTCGTTCGGAACGAGCTGATCGGTTGGGTAAATGATGAGTTTCGCGCCTGTTTCCAGCAATTCTGTTATGGATTCTCGCTTTAAACCTAACCGATCCAGTATATCGCATACGTCTAGGACGATTGCCTGTTCCTTCGATTCGCACACTCCAACCGCCTCTTTCCCGTCCTAATTTGATTGAACGGGTTCATTATACTAACGCAATTCGTTTCCGTAAACGGACAACATTTGTCGAACGGAAAGAAGTTGCGTCGAATCTTCGCGATTACGATCGCATCTATACAGAAACCTTCAAAATCTCGCCCGGAGCGAGCTCAACTCTCTGCCATGTCGGGGACGGACAAGCGCCAAGAGGCGTCAAGCGATCGCTGTCACCCTCTACCAGGAGCTTTACCGTTATTGTCATATCATGTGGATTAGATACGATCAAACCGCTAAGCTCTTCCATCTGCTCCCAGTTGCAGTCTACTCCGTCTAGCGTAACGATTCTGCCGCGAGTTCTATCAACATATATGCCAGGAAGCTCAGCAAAGCTAAGCATCATTGACACCTCGCACCAGCAGGACAGCGGAAGCACCTCACCAACCAACTCCGATCCTTCCCAGTCGCTCATGTTGACTCGCTCGCTCATATAACCTTGCAGCAGGTTATTTCCATCCCAACCCACAATTGGACGTTCATTCGTAGACAAATATTGAGGAAGATGCGACGCAATATCTCGCAGCAGCTCCAAATATTTGAGCTTGCCCGTTGCCCTGTACAACTTAAGCAGCGAATCGCCGGACAATGTACAGATACCAGGAGCGCTATGCTTATTCTGTACGTTGGCAATGACCGAACCTAATGTGCGAATCCCTAATCGTCCAAACGTCGAGTTCTGTGGGAAGCGGAAGTCATAAGCAACGCACCAGGACATCGCTTGATCAGCCGCTTCTTCCGCCCGCTTGCTCCAATGCTTGTCGCCAGTCGACTCCATTAGTACGACAAACGACTCCAGCAGCGCAAATGCAGATTCGCTGTCCGGGCATTGCAATATTTCTCCAGGACCGCCAGTGGATATCCCCTTCGCCGTAAACCTCTCATAATATTGCTCCGCCGATTCAAGTGCAACCTCCCTGTAACTGTGCGCTTCGAAATATTCGGCGCATAACGCCAGACCAGCAGGCACAATCGATCCTGCCGCGGAACCTCCGACCAACAATTCGCCAGTACCTGTGTGCACCCACTGTCCAAAGTCTTTGTATTGATGCCATAGCTTCACGAACGCATCCGCCAATCTTCTAACACTCGCCAGCCATTCGACCGGAATAGGCTGCTCCGGTCGCATCTGCTCCATCCATATCAGATGTTTCATTACAAAATACAAGGCGTCGGCGCTTTTTCGTACAATATGCCATTGCTCGGGGTAATCCCGATCCGGTGAACCGTTAAATTCATCGCCATACCACTCTCCGTTATAGAACACGCCCTGGAAAAACCCGGACTCTGTCTGGCTGCCCAGCATAAACGCTAACGTAGACAGCGCCCTCTCCACGGATAAAGCCGACCCTTCTGCCAGCAGCGCATAACTGGACATCCCGCCGCCAACCCATCCGACTTGCCAATCCTGATGTTTCATGTCAACGGTTCCGACTGAATAATATCCGTATTTCTCTTTCCAGTTCCATGTATTGTATTTGTCCTCCTGAATAGTCCATGCTGCCGAAAATGGCATATAAACTGAAGGGGGCGATACGTTCATTCCTAATTGGCGCACATCGCCGAGACGCTCGAACAGCCCCTCGATGCCGTGACATGGAAATTGAAACAGGCGACATCGTACCGTGACAGACTCGCCATCTTCAAATCTTCTCCCCCTGTCCGGACTATCCACACGGGTTGTTGTCATCTCGTATTTGGTCTCTGGCCGTATGCCAGGCGCCTGAAAAACGAGCCGCGCTTCGCCTCTGTCCAGACTTTCCTCCACATGCATAGAGGAATCTCCGAGCACGGTGCTTTGATCCGTCATGAGCAGCCACCCCATCGCATTGCCTGCATCATACAGGCCGATCGCCGGGACGCTGGCATCTCCAGTCAACAGATGAAAGGCGGATTGTTCGCCGGTCACATTGGACAACCGAGGTACATCCGTTATATACGGCTTCGCTTGCGGCCCTCTATCTTCTCGTGGCAAGAGCGACCAGCATGGCGCGTAAGCCAGAGGTTGAACGGGAAACCGATTTCCGTCATAGACAGCTCCCGGAACCAACACATAATGTGCATCCGACCAACGTTCGCAGCGCAACCCCCACATTACGGCGACATCCTCACATCCCTCTAGCGCATGAAATGTGATTGCAAGCTCTAGCCCCTCCTTATCGTCAATTCTCCCTTGGCTGTCTACGCTGATCTCCCACATCTCGCCTCCAGGCAATTTCGCGCTCCCTTTAGCGGCATTCCAGCTAACGTTCGTTCGGCTGACTTGCCTGCTCCCCTCATATCGATTAACGCACATCTCCATATGCATGCCCCAACGCTCCAATGACTTCCTCATCGCTTCCAAGTCCCTCAACCGCCTCTCTTCGCTTGACCTTACTGATCGTAACGTTATCATGATGGATTTCATGGGGTCTACTGTGAAAAACACGATTCAATGTACTTTATTGGAATGCTCTTGCACCCCTATCCGCAGCCATTTATAACTGAATATAGAAGAGATAATTCGGGGGAGGACTAATCCTATGAAACATAATTACTATGTATCGACGGAAGGCAATGATAAGTATTCCGGATCAGCAAATGAGCCGTTCCGCACTATTAACCAAGCCGTACTCCATGTGCGCAGCTTGCTTGAATCCGAATTACACGAGCCTGTAACCGTATATATTCGCGGCGGACGTTATGAGCTGCATACGCCTTTATGTTTCGACGAGCGGGATTCCGGCACGGCCGAGTGCCCGGTCACATATCGCGCTTATGCTAACGAGGAGGTTGTCATAACAGGCGGTCGAGCGCTGACCGGCTTCGTACGATACGATGGGAACATTTGGAGAGCACCTTTAGAACGTGGACACAAAAGCTCAACAATCTATGCAGATGGCACAAGAGTACTTCAGGCAAGATTGCCTGCGACTGGCTATTATGAAACGGATTGTATACCTGCAGAGGATGACGAGGCTAGACAACGGGGCATTCATATCAGGGAAAGCGACGATGTCACATTTGAAGCATCTCAAGACGGACTCTCCGTTTTTGTCTGGCCCGGTGACGGTGAAGCCAATTGGTTCTCGGAGACAAAAGCAGTTTCTGCATATCACGCGGAGGATCGTTATCTGACATTCAAGAGCCCCGCTACTTGGCCGATTGGTTACGGATCACGGTATTATATCCAGGGCTCGCTGTCATTCTTGCGCACACCTGGTCAATTTCACTTCGATCGCAACGAGGGCTTCATCTATTATTGGCCGGCGAACAATGAAGTCGATCCTAATGAGCAAACCGTTATCATCCCTGAGACAACGCGTTTACTGCATATAGCCGGATCCGCACCGGAGCTCCCAGTCACCGGACTTATCTTCCACGGACTGACCTTTTCCTGCACAGATTTTTTCCCCGAATACCGAATGATGCAGGATAATATGGAGCTGGAGGAGCATCGTGATGGACTTGTCTATATCACCAATGCTGCCAACATCGTTATCGAGCATTGCCAATTGCTGCAGTCTGGCAGCAGCGGCATATTCCTTGATCGAAGCGTAACCGCAACGACAATCGACCATAACGTGATTAGAGGATTCGGTGGTATCGGCATCAGTCTCTGCGGATATGCGCCGGGAGAAGGAGCGTTCGACCATCCTAAGGCAGCTGATCTGAATAACCATCACCGTATCACGAACAACATCATCGAGCAGGGCGGCGAGCTTGTCGGACATGGCTGCGGCATTCTGCTCTATCAAAGCGGTCATAATGTCATTGCGAACAATCGCATTTCACATATGCCGAGATATGGAGTTTCCATGAAAGGATTGCGACAAGGCGCGATGCCGCCATCTCTTTATGGAATTCCCGTGACTTGGGACAATCATTGGGACTTCCTCCATACCCGGAACAATTGGATCGCATACAACGATATCTCCTCTGTGATGGAAGACAGCCAGGATGGCGGCATGATTGAAGCATGGGGAGTTGGGCGCGGCAATGTCATACACGGCAATGAGCTGCATGATAGCGGCATCCACTTCTCCTTTGGCTTCGGCATCTATCTCGATGATGCCTCGGACGACTTCACAGTCAGCAATAACGTCATACGGGGGCTGTACAGCACGGGGAACGGCAAGCTATGGATGTTGATCTTCTCCAAAGGAATTGGCAATCGGATTCACAACAACCTATTAGTCGACAATCCGATGGCGATATCCGCAATCGGCTCTCAGGAAATGGTTGGCGAACAAAATAAACATATCGAAATCGCTTCCAATATCGTTTATAATTCGGGGTATCTCTATTACTTTGTCAATTACAGCAATGAGCGTTTCGCTTATGCCGATCGCAATCTGTATTGGAACGAGGATAAACCATGCCTAATCGCCGGCGAGCTCCCGCTTCCGTCTATTGGGCCCGATGAATTGGACAGGGAATTGTACGATTGGGAGGCTTGGCGTACACTCGCGCAGGGAAGATATGATCAATCATCCGTTCTTGCCGACCCGCTGTTCTTGAGCCGGCATACAGGCGATTACCGCTTAAGACCGGATTCGCAAGCCTACCTTCTGGACTGGAAAGACATCTCTATTGAAAGTATTGGACCGCAATCGTAACGTCCGAATGCAAGCTCGGCTTAACCATCACAAGTTACAGGGGGGCTTGAATCGAATGAAAGGTTTCGGCTTTTATAAGTCCAAAAAATATTTGCAGCGCGTCATGTTGACCATTATGACCTCCATGGTGCTTATCCTGGTCGTATCGTCTATCACGAATACCTACATGATGGAAAAATCAGTTAAGCGCATGCAAGAAAACTCTAACTTGAAGGTATTATCGCAAATTCAATATAACTTGGCATACATGAACGATATGATCACCCGTCTGTCTAACTTTGTTTATCGCGACAACTTTTTAATCCCGCTCATGTTCAGTCAGGACCTGCCCAAGATGGACCTCATTCGGGGACATCGCCAGATGGCCAACATTATGGAAAGCACTTCCTTCCTTGATTCCATGGTGATCTATAATAAGGCGCAGGGCGAATTGTACGGAACCAGCGTCAATTTCATGCTGGATGGCGGCATAACGAAGGACCGCGTCCGGGACAGATTGCTCGGCGAGTATCCGCAGCCGACGAATAGACTGATTCCCATCAGTCTGAGCAATAATCCAGCTGCCATCGATACGTTCGCTTTTATCGTAACCGACTCGTTAAAGTCGTTTACGCCTAACCAATCCGCCATTATTTTGTTCATAAAGTCGGACTGGGTATTCGACAGCCTCAAAAAAATGAATGTCGCCAGTTCGGGCGACCAGGGCGAAGTGTATATCCAGACGCAGGACGGCAGACTGCTGACATCCGACACCAACGCGTCGTATACAGACGCAAAGGATCAAGGGGAATTAATGAACCTCGTTCAATCCGACAAGGCTACCGGCTCATTGACCTCCGGATTCGTCATTGGTGATGTCGCGAACAAAAGCAGTATGGTGACGTATATGGATGACGGCTTAGGCGCCTGGACCATTCTGTATATCCAGGATTACGACTTGCTCATGTCCGAAGTGACGAAGTCTCGCAACAACTCGTTACTCCTTGCCGGCATCTTTCTCCTTCTCGCGATTGCCTTGTCCATCTGGTTATCCTACAAACTGTATCATCCGATTGAAAACATGATTAAACAAATCAATCCATATCTCGGCGCAACAGAACGTAAAGTGGAGCCAATCGTTCGCGACGAACTGGGTTATATGAGCGAGAACTTCAAACAACTGTCCGCCAAGTTAAAGGAAATAAGCTCGGAACAGATCGTTAGCAAATATTATGTCCGCAAGTTTCTGACAGACAGCTTATTATTCTCGCATATCGATATGCAGCATCTCATCGACAAACATCAACTAAAGATCGGTACGCGCGGGGAACTGCTTGTTTGCGTCCTTAAGTTTGACAACTTTGCCACATACGACAGCAAAGCTGCCAGCTCGACGAAACTTCTATACAATTTCGCCATCGTAAACATCGCGGCGGAGATAATGGGCCAATCCTACCCGTGCGAAGCGGCGGAGATGAGGGGCGATCACTTCGTTCTTATTCTGACCAGAGGCAATGACAGCCCAGATCTCGGGCTCGATGGAATTGCCACTAAACTAAAGGAAATTCAACTCACGATCAACAATTATTATGGCCTGTCGCTCACTTGCGGAATCAGCGATCCTATCGAGCAATTCCCTCTGCTCTCCTCTGCTTATGCGCAGGCGCTTCGCTTGTGCCAATATAAGCTCGTGAAGGGGCATCAAGCGATTATAACGACTAACGACGTTCGAGCCAATCTGGAGAGCAAGCAATCGGATCTGCCGGAAACTGTGATGCGCAAGCTTTCCGAAGCGCTTAAGAAAGGCCAGCTTACCAATGCGGGCGGCGAGCTGGAGCGCGCCTTCTCGTTCATTGCCGAATGCAATTATGACGACATGGTTCGTGCGGTATCCAACATCGCATTCCTGCTCAAAAATATCGCTGGCGAAATCAACGATAATCGAATCGTCTCCTTCACCATCGACATGGAGAATTTGCACCAGCTCCTGCAGGAGAAAGAAACGCTGGACGAAATGTATGTTGCCTTGTTGTCTATTTGCACACAAATTTGCGAGGGACAACGACCTGCTAATATGGAACGCAACGAAATGATGCTCGAAACCGTCAAGGAGTTGATCGAACAACGTTTCTCTGACATCAATCTAAGCCAGCAGTCGATTGCCAGCACAGTCAAACTTTCGTCGGCTTATATCGGCAAGCTATTCAAAGAATCCTATCAATTATCCATTACGGAGTATATTAACGAGGTTAGACTCACACATGCTCAGAAGCTCCTTGAAGGCGACAACTATACGATATCTGAAATTATGGACAAATGCGGATACGCCAACCAAAGCTACTTCTTCCGCTTGTTCAAAGGTAAAGTAGGAAGCACGCCCAAAGAATATCGCATGAAAAAATCGATTTCCTAACCCTTCATGGAGAAGGTGCTCGAAGACGCTAAAGACCTTACTGTCTATCGTAATAGACGGAAAGGTCTTTTTTGTCGATTGCCAAAATCCAGCTAATCCCGCATAAACACTGCTCTTTCGCCCCTATTTCAGTGAATCGAATATTATACACTTCTCCATTACAGCAATTCGCAAAACCTATTCTATTCAAGTTTGTTGCCGGCATGGCATGATGGGCTCAAGACAACGAGCCGCAACTTACGGTTATAAGTCACATGGATGGAGGAGATGCACAGTGGCCAATTGGCTCTACAAAGAGTGGAAACATTTAATCAAAAATCGGGAGCTTCTCGCCCTCTCCTTACCGGGTATTATCTATAAGCTAATAATCGCTTATATCCCGATGGTCGGGCTGATCCTAGCCTTCAAGTATTTCCGATACGACCAAGGCATCTTCGGTAGCAAGTGGGTTGGGCTAGACAACTTCGAATTTCTCTTTAAAGCGCAGGACGCGTTCCGTATCATACGTAATACGTTGCTGTACAACGTGACATACATCATATTGGGTACCGTTGTCGCGCTTATCCTAGCCCTGCTGCTTAACGAGCTGCACGGCAAGCTGGTCAAAATTTATCAAACGACGTTGTTCCTTCCTTACTTTATCTCGTTCGTCCTTGTCGGTTATATCACTTCCGCTTTCCTGGACCATAAAGCAGGTTATCTCAATACGATCCTTGAATGGGTTGGCATGGACCCGCATAAGTGGTATCTGGAAACGACGCCCTGGATCTTCATCTTGCCGATTGTAGCATTATGGAAAGGGATTGGATTCTCTACACTCGTCTACTATGCAGGCATTACAGGGATCAGCACCGAATATTACGAAGCCGCCAGACTTGACGGCGCATCACGGATCCAGATGATGTGGCGCATCACATTACCTTTACTGAAGCCGCTTATTATCATTTTGTTCATCTTGGGACTTGGCAACATCTTCAGAGGCGACTTTGGCCTTCACTACTTTGTTCCCAATAATGTCGGCGTCAACTTCCCGACAACGGATATCATCGATACCTACGTATACCGGGCTCTAACCAAGCTTGGTGACATCAACTCAGCAGCAGCTGTTGGTTTCCTGCAATCGGTGGTTGGCCTTGTAACTGTGCTTACAGCTAACTTCATCGTTCGCCGAATCGATCGAGACAGCGCGTTATTCTGAAGAGAGGAGATTTGCAGCTATGCCTACCGCCAAACGCTTTAATTTCATGAATGGCTTTATCACCCTGTTTCTAACGATTCTTTGCTTGATGGTAGCGCTCCCGTTCGTTCTCGTTATCGTCATCTCCTTGACATCGGAGACGAGCCTTGTCCAGAACGGCTATCAGTTCATACCGAAACAATGGTCCATCGAAGCGTATCGCATTACCTTCGCCGAACCTGATCCTCTCATCAGAGGATACTTGGTCACCATCTTAATTACGGTCGTCGGCACAGTCATGTCGCTGCTGCTGACAGCAATGACGGCGTATCCCATATCGCGCCGAGACTTCCGGTATAACCGTCCCATTACGTTCTATATCTTCTTCACCATGCTGTTTAATGGGGGCTTAATCCCCTTCTATATTCTGATGACGCAATACCTGCATCTCAAGAACTCATTATTCGCATTAATCGTTCCCGCCCTGCTTAGTCCATTCAACATCATGATTATGAAGGGTTTCCTGGATAAGATCGGCAAAGAGATTATCGAATCCGCCAAGGTGGACGGCGCTCGCGAGATACGTATCTTCTTTAGAATTATTCTGCCGCTGTCGACGCCGGCGCTTGCTACCTTGGGATTGTTTATCGCTTTCGGCTATTGGAACGAATGGTATAACGCGCTGCTATTCATTGATAATGACCGATTTGTCCCGCTGCAGCTCCTGCTCGTCCGTATTCTGACACAGATTGAATTTCTTGCGAATTCGCCGCTGGCTCAGGTTGCCGATAAGCTGGCCTACGCGAATTTCCCGACAATGTCGGTACGTATGGCCATGGCCATATTGGCTGGCGGTCCCATGCTCATAATTTTTCCTTTCTTTCAGAAGTATTTCGTGAAGGGTATTACAGTAGGTTCCTTGAAAGGATAAGGAGCGACTACTGAGCCGAATATAGAATACAAACATTGGAGGGTTCAAAGTGAAAAAAACAAAAACGACAGTATGGACCAAATGGTTGGCGCTCGTTATCTGTATGGGGCTGGTAGCCGCATGCTCAAACAACAATAACCCGCCGGCTGCTACTAATGCGCCTACTAAAGGCGCCGAACCAACGGCGGCAGCCACAGAAGACACATCATTACCGGAAGTAAAGCTTACCTTCATCTATCCTGTCGCATCGGATCCTGGTCCGGACCAGAAGCTCGTCAATGACGAAATCAACAAATATCTGAAAGAAAAAATTAACGCAACCGTTGATCTGAAGCCGCTCACCTTTGACGAATATGAGCCTAAGCTTAATGCCATGCTTGCAGCAGGCGAGAACTTCGACATCGCTTGGAGCTCCAAGGGCTGGCTTGGCAACTACCAGCCATATATCGACCGTGGCGCCTACCTCGAAATTACTGACGAGATGATTGACAGTTATGCCAAAGAAGCACGCGCTAACATTCCGGACAAATTCTGGCCAGACATGAAAGCCGTTGACGGAAAAGTATACGGTTTCCCGATCTATCAAGTGGCCGCCAAAACCAAAAGCTTGGTTATCCAGAAACGTTTTGTAGACAAATACAACCTGGATTTGGCTTCCATCCAATCTTACACAGATATTGAACCGTTCCTGAAACAATTGAAAGAAAACGAGCCGGATATTATTCCGCTTGGACTTGCGCAAAACTCATGGGGATTGTATTCCAACCGCAATGAAGTCGGCGAAGGAATGTCTGTCTCTTACAAGAAAGACGATGCATCGCTCAAAATGGTATCCGGTCTAGAGCAGCTCGATAGCAAAACGGAGTATTATAACACGATGAGAGCATGGTACGAAGCGGGTTATATTAATGAAGATGCACCAATCATTGCGAACATTAACGATTTGAAGGCAAAAGGTAATGTAGCGGTAGGTCTCGAGTTCACCTCCAAGCCGGGCGGCGAAGTCGGCGAAATGGCAGTTAACGGCGGCAACGAAGTCGTATATGCCCCAATCGCGGACAGCTACTTTACAGGAATCGCAAGCGCTATGCATGTCATTAACAAAGGCTCCAAAAATCCGGAACGCGCACTTATGCTGCTTAATTTGCTCAACACCGACCAAGTACTATACAACTTGATTTGTAACGGCATCGAAGGCAAACACTATACGAAAACCGATGGACAATTCATTGAACCTATCAAGGATTCTGGATACGCACCTAACGGCGACTGGGTATTCGGCAACCAATTCAATGCTTACCTGAAGCCAGGTCAAGCGCCAGACACGTGGGACAGAACGATCGCTTTGAACGATAGCGCCCTCGTCCCTGCTTCCAGCGGTTTCGGCGTCAATGAAGAAAGTGTCAAAGCGGAAGTTGCGAACATTACAGCCATCAATAACGAATATCGCGCTGCGCTCGAAACAGGCTCTGTTGATCCGGTCAAAGTGCTGCCGGAATACCGCGCTAAACTAATCGCCTCCGGTCAAGAGAAATACGATAATGAAATCAACACGCAATGGGAGCAGTTCAAGAAGGATAAAGGCCTCGGACAATAATTATTGTTAGCTGTCCAACCATCTGGAAAGCCGCTGATCAGCCTTTGCTGACGGCGGTTTTCTTCTTTGCAACGAATCAATTATGAACAATGTTTGACAAATGATAAAACCGTATGTAAGCCGTATGTATAGACGACACTGCTTCTTGAAAAAATAGCTAATAAGTGCTAGAATCTGAATTTAGGTGAGCCTGTCATGGAAGGAGGTTATGGGGCATGCATAAATGGATTATGGCAACATTGCTTGGAGTGGCCGGTCTGATGGCCGTATACCTGCTCACGTTTAATCTCCCAGAGAAAGAGGAGCACGTTGCCGAAGAAGAATTTACTGTTCCTGAAGTCACTGTAGATACGGCGGCGGCTGAAGCATTCTACAAAAGCAATTGCATGGGTTGCCACGGTGATCAATACCAAGGCGGCATGGGTCCTGCACTTGCCAAAGTAGGCGGCGTTATGACCAAAGAAGAAATCTACAAAAAAGTGCTGAACGGCGGCGGTGGAATGCCAGCTTTCGAAGGCAAGATCACTGATGAAGAACTGATCAATCTTACAACATGGCTGTCTGAGATGAAGTAATCGTTCTCACAAGCCACAAGCCCTGCTAGGTCCTGATGGACAAGCAGGGCTTATTTATATGTGCAGCACGTTAGGGGCTCGCCTAACGCTTCTCTGCAATCAACACAAAGGGATGTCCCAGCTGGACATCCCTGTTTCAGCTATCTATGCACCTGCTTCAGTCTTCTTACTGGTCAGTGCGGATATGCCGCATCAAACTCCAGCCCGCAAGGTCCACCATTTTCGTTGATATCCATATCGACAGCCGTCCCATCCTCCTTATAGAGAGGTCTGTAGAAGCCGCTGATCTTCGTAGCGGACGAATTGGCGTAGTGGCAGATGAACGCACGACGGAATCGATCCTTTGTCCTGTTGCGATACGAGCCGTGGATCAGATTGCCATTAAAGAACAGAACATCACCCGGATCCATTATCGCTGGCACGACAGCGCGGTCTTTGGGCGGCTTCACATAATGTGTCGTAAAGGATTCGGATTCGTCAGCGAGCTCCGGGCAACTGATGTCATATTCACCTGTGCGCGGAACGACCAGCAAACCTCCATTATCCATATCCGCCGCATCAACGGCGGTCCAAGCCGCGATACAATTACCGGGCTCCACCTGCAGATAAAAGTTGTCTTGATGCAGGGCCTGCCCTCTAGAGCCCGGCGGCTTGTAATAGAACATACTTTGCGCCGCATATGCCTCCTCGCCATACAGATCACGCAGCACCTCCATGACAGGCGCATGCAGCATATACTTTTTGGCTGTTTCGTTATACCGATGAGGATGCATCACCCTCGGAAAACGTTTCAGTGGATCATCCGCGCCTGCCTCCAGATCGGGTTCGAAGTATCCTGGAATCGTCTGCTTGCTGATTTCCTCGAACGTATCCGTAATATCTGTTAGCTCTTTTTCCCCAAACAACCCTTTCACCAAGAGATAACCTTCCTTGCGGAAATGTTCTAGCTGGTCCTGGCTTAATACACGAAGCTGCTTACTCATTCCTATCTCCTCCTCGATTGTTATCGCTGTGGGATTGATTTCTTCTTAGATTCATTATAGAATTTCGAATCATAAGGAGGAATGATCGTAATGGTCGATAACCATAACGATTCTGCTATTCATACATATGCCCCAGCGCCCGGCGTGCTCGTCTCCGGTCACTTCTCGGAGCCTCATGGCTATGAAGTATCTCGCCCTGATGGCACAAGAGACTGGCTCATGACACTGACGCTTAGCGGTCGCGGCGAATATTCGCTGCACGGCGAACGATTCGGCTGCGAGGAAGGTGATGTTGTCGTATTGCCGCCTGGCATCCCGCATCATTATTACACGCCGCATGATAGCCGCTGGGAATTTGTATGGGCACACTTCAACCCGGAGCTGCGCTGGATGGAATTGCTGCGTTACCCTCATAACACGTATGGCGCAATGCGTCTGTCGTTAGGCGCATCCTCTGTGTTTGAACGAACCTCAAGCGCCTTCATGCGGCTTGTTCGTGAGAATCGGCATACCGGTCGATATGCGGAGCTGCTGTCGTTGAACGCATTAGAAGAGGTTCTCGTTCATCTTGCGGGTTTCTCTAGCGCGGACCAACGTCTTGATGCCAGGGTATCCGAAACGCTAACCTATTTGACCGATCATCTCAACGCTCCCCACACGGTCGCCGAACTGGCATCACGCGTCTCATTATCGCCCTCGCGTTTCTCGCATTTGTTC
Source organism: Paenibacillus sp. strain BS8-2 (assembly GCF_054483835.1). Classification (NCBI taxonomy): domain Bacteria; kingdom Bacillati; phylum Bacillota; class Bacilli; order Caryophanales; family Paenibacillaceae; genus Paenibacillus; species Paenibacillus sp. strain BS8-2. The sequence continues at coordinate 3,983,365 of NZ_CM137010.1, read as the reverse complement.
AAGGAGCAGACAGGTGACTCCGTCATGGAAACGCTGCTCAAGCTCCGGCTTAAACATGCTGCAAGACTGCTGGAGCATACCCCCCTGCTCGTGTCGGAGATCGCGGGCCTCACTGGCTTCCAGAGCCCGTTCTACTTTACGAAGCAGTTCACGGCATTATTTGGCTGCAGTCCGACGAACTATCGTAAGCGAACATAAAAAAAGCCCTTTCCTTCTGCATGAGGCAAAGGGAAAGGGGTTTTCGTTTAAATGTCTCGTGCGACGCGGAAACCGCAGTTACCGGTAGAGCTATCCGGCGTATTGGAGCTGCGCGCAGCCACTCGATACCGGTTGCAATAGGAGCGATGACAGAGATAAGAACCGCCCCGCATCGAACGTTTGCCAGTTGGGACATCATACCTCGGATTATGGACAGCCGTTATTTGGTGATAACTTGGCGTATACCAGTCCGAACACCATTCCCAAACATTCCCTGCCATCTGGTATAGGCCATAACCGTTGGGCTTGTACGAGTGCACCGGCGCTGTACCGACATAACCATCGCTTGCATTGTTCTTAACCGGGAACTTGCCCTGCCAGATGTTGCATTGATGCTCGTCATCCTGCTTCAGCAGATCGCCCCAAGGATACGTCTTGCCTTCAAGTCCGCCTCTAGCAGCATATTCCCATTCGGCCTCCGTCAGCATCCGAACGCCTGCCCAGCGGCAATAGGCCTCAGCGTCGTTCCACGACACATGGGTAACCGGATGATCCATTCGATCCTCAATGGAGGAATCAGAACCTTCAGGAGCAGCCCAATAGGAGCCACTCACGACAAGCCACCAAGGTACGCCTTGCGGGACGGTCTCCACCTGCTGCCGGGTTTCCTCCGAAGCTAGCAGATGGAAGACAAACGACCAGCCGAACTTCTCAGCTTCTGTACGATACCCCGTTGCGTCCACAAACGCTTTGAACTGACCAATCGTCACCGCATACGGCGATACGAGGAAAGACTTCATCCGCACTTCGCGTACGGGACCTTCACCGTCATTAGGAAATCCCTCTCGCGTGTCAGTCCCCATCCGGAACGTTCCTTCAGGAATAAGCACCATATGATGGTCGATATCTGGTTTCACTTTGCTTGACACTCTCCGCTCAAGCGTTACGAAGTTATGATTTGCCGGTTGTTCTTGCATGATATCCGATCGAGTTGCCGCGCAACACGAAGGCAGCTTGTCTTCGCTCATGGACCATCCCTCCAACTCCAACTTACATTCCGTCATTCAACTAACTAACTATATAAAGCTATCCCGATTAATCCGGACACGATAATAATCGTAAGCGGATGTTTGCGGAACAGGATTAGCGCCAATAACGATCCGCCAAATATTAACAATTGGCTTAGCGTGAACCACGAGATGGATGACACCAATCCATTACGCACTGCGAATACGACTGCTGCATATAGAATAAGACCTGTAATGACCGAACGCAACCCGTAAAGTGACGATTGCATCCATTTATTTTGATGAAGCTTAAAGAAAAGCGCCCCTACTACCACAATAAGCACGAACGAAGGCAATACCATTCCGATCGCAGCAACCAGCGCACCTCCAATCCCCGCCTGATGCATACCAACGAAAACAGCCATGTTGGTTGCGATCGGCCCCGGCGACATCCCGGCTACTGCAATCATGTCTGTGAATTCACTCACTGTCATCCAGCCATGCCGCTCAACAACTTCCTGTTGGATAAGCGGGATCATGGCGTATCCGCCTCCGAAAGCTACGAACCCGACCATTAGAAACGTCAGAAATAGCTCAAGCAGTATCATTCTGTTCCTCCTAGCCATACTAAATCATATAATCAAAAATTTGTTCCTTCTGCTGCAATGGTTGTTTAGCCGAACGTTCCCGCCCAAGCTTCGCTTTGGCCGACTGAATGACGATTCCCGCTGCCGCACCGCCTATGATCACCAGCATAGGATGAATATAGTTGCTGCCCACGAACAGCACAATTACCGTCGCGCAGATCAGTACTGCCGACGATTTGTCCACTAACGCTTTTTTGCCATATTTAATGGCAGCGAACGTAATAAGCGCTACGATTGTTGCTCGAATGGACATAAATGCCGCTTCGACCTTTGGATTATCCTTTACTTGCAAGAAAACAAATGACAAGGCGACAATAATCAGAAAAGTAGGCAGCAGCATTCCCAATAATGCAGCGATTGCTCCTCGAATGCCGGCCATTCGGTAACCGATAAAGGTCGCGGAATTGATGGCAACCGCACCGGGGATGGATTGAGCCACAGCGAATATATCAGCAATGTCATCGCCTTTCAGCCATTGTTTCTTCTCTACGACTTCCCGTTCCATTGCCGGCATCACCGCAAAGCCGCCTCCGAATGTCGAGGGGGCGATCTTAAGGAATGTTATGAACAACTCCCCTATCATTTTCCCCGTGCCCGTCATGTAGACCCTCTCCCTTATCCGTCTTCCGTGTTGTTGATCTATGAACTAGTATATCATCTTTTTTTCATTTTGGAATTAACTTTTCTTTAAAAGGGCTATAAACTTTAATTATGATGGTTTTTGGCCTAATAATCAGTCATTTATTCTGCTGTTATCTCATGAGATTACTTGGTATTATGGAGGTTTTTTTCATATTGCAAATAAGTCATAAGCTGCAATTGTATTCTAGCTAGCATGTATTTTTTAGGATATGATGAATGGTAAATGTATATAAAGATATAGGAGAAGTAGGGATGAGGATGGACCAGCACGCTACCAAACAATCCGTCAAACAATCGGTTTACCAGCATATTGCGCATCATGGCGTCGTCTCGAAAGCAGACTTGCTTCCTAGTTACGCGCTAACCTCCAGCACAATGAACCGTCTGCTCGAAGAATTAATCAGCGACGGATTAATCGCTGAATCCGGCTTTGGGCCGTCCAATGGCGGACGCAAACCTATACTATATCGTATCAACCAAGATTACGCGTACGTATTCGGGCTCGAAATATCACGATTTTATTCTACGTTAGGTCTATTCGATATGGGGATGAATCCCAAATCCTTGGTACGATGGCGGATGGATGAGGACATGACGCCTGTACACTTTGTGGCTCATGTTGCCAGTCGGATCAAGGCTCTACTCGCCGATCACGGTCTCAGTGAACAAAGAGTCATCGGCATTGGCATTGGAGCCGTAGGTCCATTGAATCGCGAAGAAGGATTGATCCTTAATCCGTTATATTTCCCGGCGAAAGGCTGGAATAACGTACATATCTGCTCACTCATCGAGCAAGCAACCGGCATCGCAGCAACGCTGGACAATGGCGCCAATACAGCCTTGATCGGTGAGCATTGGGCACTCCGGCACGAGCGCATCGAGCATATGGTTTATGTTCACGCCGGCATCAGCATGCGTTCGTCCATGATGTCGCATGGACGTATCGTATACGGCTCTGTCGATATGGAAGGTTCAATCGGACAGATGATTATCCAGAGTGATGGCCCTAAGCTGCACGAAGGAGGCAACTACGGCGCACTCGAGGCATATGTTTCCGTGCAAGCCCTCGAGAAGCAAGCGCGCTCGGATGCCAAGACGGGTCGAGGCGACTTGACGGATATTTATCATATTTCTGCCGAGAATATCGGTTACGACACTTTACTTAGGGAGTTGGCCCGCGATAATACTTATGTATCCGAACTATTCTTGCGAGCCGCACGTTATTTCGGGATCGGGCTGTCAAACGTCATCAACCTATTCCACCCACAGACGATCGTACTCGGAGGCACCTTAGTTAATTCGCATCAACGTTTCTTCCAGACTGCCACCGAAGTCGCCAGCAGCAATGCTTACCATTACCCGGAATATGTACCGATCTTCACCAAAGGCGAGCTCAAAGAAGATGCCGTCGCAACCGGGGCTGCTTTGATGGTATGGAAGGCCATGTCGATCTAACGAAGCTCGTATCCACCTATTCAAAACAAAATCCCTTCCCCTTCTGTCCGGCGGACAGATAGAGGAAGGGATTTTTGATGGGATGTCATCAGGAAACTGGGCTCTGAACTACTTCATATAAATAAATCTCTCGCCAGGGGCGAACAGATGAATGCGCGAGCTAGGATAGTGTTTGTACATATAATCGACGAAGTACGCCGGATTCTCGTCGTTATGGGCGAATAAGCCATAGTGCATTGGAACGGTCAGCTTCGCCCCGATCGCCGCAGAGAGATCTGCTGCTTCGCGGTAGTTCATGTTTCCGACGATTCCTTTCCGCTTCCGCGTATAATCACGGCCATTGATCGGAAGCAATGCGATATCTATACCTTGCGGCTTCAGCCAGTCCTCCAGCTCAACAAACCCGATGGTATCCCCTGCATGCAACAGCTTCAGTCCACCGAATTCGACCACATAGCTTAAATAGAGATGTTCTCCCGCTTCGTCCAACTCGAACTCTTCATGTTTCGCAGCATGCGCACGTAGTGTGATACCAGATTCATCCTCCCCCAAATGAAGAATCTCCTCATGAGAAATACCGATGAGCTGATCATCACTGAACCCCCAGTCCTGCATAAGGCTAAGATGCGCTCTTGGCACTACAAACTTTGTGTGCGCTGATCGTCCGATTTCGGTTAACGTCAGCTTGTCCATATGATCCTCATGATGATGAGAGCAGATGACATAATCCACGTCATGACATTCCTCTGGCAGCAGCGGAGATACAAACGCTCTGTTCCATGGCGCACCTGCCAGTTGGAACACCCAATCGGTCAAGTAGGGGTCCAATAAAACGGAAGTCCCTTTCCATTTCACAAGAAAACCCTCTTGACCGAGCGACCATACGGCAAGCATATCGTCTGGCAGCGAAGTCGCTTTGAATTGTTGAAAAACGGACTTTTCCTGTTTGCATTGCGGATCTTGTGTATTCATGCACATCCTCCTCAGACGAATGGTATACTATGGGTGAATCTATCATATTTGTAGCTAGATTGAAAGGATGACTATTGATGACTACTTTCCATAATCGGCAACTGGATATCGTGAAGCTTATCGCTGAACGAGCTTGCTCGCTGCCGCTGCTTTCCAGCGGACTTTGGTTTCATGGCGATATCCGCGACAACCTGTACCATGCTTCTTATCTGTATGCTGCTGCAATTGATGGCGCACCTCTCCCTCTTGACCATAAGTCCGCTATCGAAACCGCGACGTCCGTGCTGCTCCAAGTGCTTGATCTCCAAGATCACAATCCCGAAAGCGCTACATATGGTCATTGGCCACTTCATCTTGGTGATAAGCCGGCAGATGCGCCTAAGCATATTCTGCCTGTCGAAATTATGAGCTGCCTGCTTTCTGTGTTCCGAACTTCTTACGGGGAAGAGATGAAGTTAGAGTTGCGTCAAGCGCTGGACACTTCCATCGATCATATGTATCACTCTCGTTATTATGATGCGCCTCTTCATATGTACAATCATCATGAGGCCAAACATACCGCTGCCGCATTAATTTTCGGCACGATCCGAGATGACGCAGCACTCCTTCAGACAGCAGCCGAGCGCGTTCGTTCCACGCTAACGCAGCTGGAGACACATGGCATGTCGGAATACGGCATCTTGCCTTGGTTCTGGCATTGGACGCAGTCTTATTCGGCTGCATGGCAGCTTGTGCAAGACGATGCCGTTAAGGAAGATATCGAACGACTATTGAAGTGGCTTTGGCAAGAACGAGCAGACTATTACTTCCATGGCGCTTGGGCAGGGCCGCATTCTCGTTCGCTTCCGTCGGATGCGCCGACTGACCGCTGCGCCGCATTCGACTATGTCCAGTTTGGCGATTTCGAGCTCCCGATGTCGGTCCATCGGCCGGAGTATGCCGGGCTGCTGCTTTACGAAATCCCAGAATATATTCGCCAATCCGCACTGAATCGATCATATCCGCTTGAGATCAAACGTCATTATCCCGCTTCTGCAATCGAAACCGGGACACGACGGAGAAGCGTTGTCTTGCTGGATGAGACCTTTGCGCTCGGCGGCATGCTGGATCGTGTTGTCGAATTCGATAACGAGCAGCATCGTTGGGATATCACCTTCCCAATTGCCCAAGGCGCCGTTAACCAAGCCTACTTCGCGCACCCTGCGGCAAGTGGAGACAAGCTGCGCCACAGCAGCGGTGCAGAAGACATCGCCATCGAAGGAAACTGTTTAATCGCCCTCTACCAGCCGACATCCGATGCCGATCATGATCGACCGATCGTGGGTATCCTTCCACCGGGCGAGTGGATTGTTGATGAGCGAGCGATCTACGGCCAAGTTGGCGCTGCATTACTCGCCTTTCATCTCATGAAACCAATTGCGTTAATAGCTAGAACCGGCGATACAAGCGGCTTTGATGTCGAAGCGCTGGAAGGCGGAAGCAATGGTGTGATCGTTGAGGCGATTTCTCAGCGTCATGCAGCAACACTTGGCATCCATTCCCTGGCTGACTTTGTCGCAAACAGAGGTGCCAATGCGCCTAAGTTCGTCGCAGAGCCACTATCCGCATCGTATATCGGTCTCTCCGGCGCTACTATTAACTTGACACATAGCCGTGGATGATATGTCAAAGCTATAGTTTAACCGATCATTACCCGATCACGCTCTCCTTCGCGAACCGCTCCTGATACATTTGAGGGAGATGCTTGATTTTGTAGTTAATGGTGTCTAGACTGCTTCTTAGCTCCTCCATCTGCTCCTCCACTCGTTTCTTGTGGTCGAACAGAATTTGCATCCCTTTTTCCAGTACAGCATCGTTATCCGTGCAATGCTGAATCAGGCTGCGAAGATCCTTGATGGACATCTTCGATTGTTTCAGACAACGGATGAGGTCGATCCAATCGATATCCTGTTCGGAGAAGATTCGTGTTCCGTTCCGACGGTCTATGAATGGCAGCAGCCCTTCCTTGTCATAATATCGAATGGTATGAATCGACAGTCCGGAGCGTTCGGCCGCCTGCGATATGGTATAAGTCATATTACATTACCCGCTTTCTATATGATTACTAAATGTCTAGAGGTTACGCCAATGACCATGTGATGTCAATTCATTATGAATTGATATTGACCTAGAGTCCACTCTAGCGTTTATGTTGGTATAGAAACGATAACGAAACAACGCCGAAAGGGGCACTACTCCCATGAAAATGATTCCGATCGCGAATACAGATATTCAGGCTTCTAATCTTATTCTAGGCTGTATGCGCATTAAGCAGCTCTCCCTGCAAGAAACAGAAACTCTCGTACGTACTGCAATGGAAGAGAATATCAACTTCTTCGACCATGCGGATATTTATGGCGGCGGAGAGTGCGAGACTCACTTCTCACAGGCTATCGGAATGAACGCGAGCATTAGGGAACAGATGATTATTCAGAGCAAATGCGGTATACGCAAAGGATATTTTGACTTTTCCAAGGAGCATATCTTAGCTTCCGTCGATGGCATTCTTGGGCGGCTAAACACGGATTATTTGGACATTTTGCTGCTCCACCGCCCTGACGCCCTTGTAGAGCCGGAAGAAGTAGCTGAGGCATTTGATCACCTGCAATCCAGCGGCAAGGTTCGCCACTTCGGCGTTTCTAACCATTCGCCACTTCAGATCGAGCTGCTGAAGAAATTCGTGAAGCAGCCACTGGTTGCGAACCAACTGCAATTCAGTATCGCGCACACGCCGCTGGTTGACTCCGGTATCGCGCTGAACATGAACATCGACCAATCGGTTAATCGCGAAGGCGGCATCCTCGATTACAGCCGACTTCACGACATAACGGTTCAAGCTTGGTCGCCATTCCAGCAAGGTTTCTTTAATGGACCTTTCCTTGGTGACTTAGATAACTATCCCGAGCTCAACACCTATATCGACGGCCTCGCCCTCAAATATGGCGTTACCAACACGGCGATTGCCGTCGCATGGATTACTCGTCATCCGGCCAACATCCAAGTTGTACTCGGTACAACTAACGTCGGTCGTCTCAAGGATTCCTACCAAGGCTCCGATATCCCTATGACGCGCGAAGAGTGGTACGGCATCTACAAAGCAGCGGGTAATATCGTGCCTTAATGATATAACGGAAAGTAATTCTTGACCCACTAAACAACAAAGAACGTTCGAAAGCTACCCCATTGGAGGGCTAGTGACGAACGTTCTTTTGGTTTAATGGGACGGTATTGCAGACGTTAATTTTCGAACATTCGAACATTCGGACATTCGAACATTCGGACATTCGAACATTCGAGGAGGAGCATCATTCCTTTATCCATTCACATGCTCAAATTTCCGTACATATGCAGATAATGCAAGCATGGGCCATATGATGTTATTGCTAGGGTAATGCGCGTACATGCTTCCCGGTAGCATCGCTCCGGTCGGGTATGTGGATGCCCAACCTCCCGCACGCAATGATCGCAGCAACGACTCCACTCCCCTCTCCATCTCTGGACTAGGTTTATGGTGTGCAGCAATCAGACCGCTTAGAGCCCATGCCGTCTGAGAAGGCGTGCTCGCGTTCAAAGGTACGTATCGTTTACGCACATCGCTGACGCAGCTCTCGCCCCAGCCTCCGTCTGCATTTTGAATGTCGTATAACCAACGTATGCCTTTGGTTATCGCGGGATGATCATTCGCGAGACCGACAGCCAGCAGTCCTTGCAAGGCCATTCCGGTACCATGAACATAAGCAATCCCCCATCTGCCATACCAGCTGCCATCCCGCTCTTGACGCGACAGCACCCACTTCACAGAATCATCTACCCATTGATGCCCGATCGTCATCTCAAGCTCATGACCTACAAAATCAAGCACTCTGCTCGTTAGATCGATCGTCGAAGGATCGGAAGCAATATCAGACTTACCGTCAAAGGTGAAAAACAAGTCCGTTATCGAGCTTCCCCGTTTCTCGAACGCCGGCCAGCCTCCGTCATCATTCCGCATCGAAAGCACAAAGTTTAATCCCCTCTGCCAGTTAGAAGTCCCATTTTCTAATCGAGTTACGAAAGGTCGAGTCGCTCTAAGCGCGGCAACGCTGTCGTCCACATCGGGGTAGATCGTGTTCACATCCGAGAAGCCCCAGCCTCCCGGTTCGGTATGCGGACTTCTACGAATCCAATCACCGATACGAGTCTGTTGTCTTGCGCTCAGATAAAGTGCTGCATTTTCTAGCGCAGTCGACGTTTCGTATGAAGGCAGACCAGACCCCAGCAGTGCAGAGCTGATCATCGCAGTATCCCACACCTCAGATGATGCCGTCTGAATATGAGCGCGATCCAAACATTGAAGAGACAAAATCCCACTCAGAAGTCGATCCATCAATGGCGATTGAACAGGCTCATGTAAGGCCATCATAGCTAACGCCATCAGAATTGTCGAAGTCGAATAGGTTAGCAGCGTGCCATTAGGTTCAAGTCTCTCCATCATAAATTTTTTGGCTTGATCCATGGCGTTTGGTGAACCTACAACAGGCAAGCTATCAAGCGGTAACGCCGAAAGAAAAACATTAAGCGCGGAGATCCATGTATGATCGTTGGCAAACGACCGCTGTCCATCCGTGAACAATCCTCCCATATCCGGCATCCATTCGTTCCTCGCCGAGAATTGGAGATTCGACATCATGAGTGTAGGGATCAGATGCACGCGCGCGTGTCCCGACAATGAGAATAGATCGAGTCCCTTTTGTGAGAAAAAAAGCTCAAGAGGCAGCCGTAATTGCTTCGGCCACTCTACTTGACCGGTCGCGGCGAAGATCACCTGCGTTAGCAGGCTTTTGGCATTGGTGAGACCTCCTTTGGAGTGAATAAATTGTCTGGCCTTTTCCATTGGTGCATCCGTCATCGTGTAGAAACCTGCGCAAAGAAGCGCGTAATATGCCTCCGAGGTCGCCTCCAGGCTGCCCTCATCGTCATGATACAGCTTCCACGCTCCGTTCGGCTGCTGCAGCGATGCAATCCGGGCGGCGATTGGTCTTATAAAAGCATCATCTCTCCGCCTTAGCGCAGTCAACAATACGATCCAATAACAATCCGTCGAGATCCCCGTGTCCAAGCAAAGACGCCACGCACCATCCGATGATTGCGAAGCCATCGCTCCCATCGCGAGTGTCCGAATCCCAGCCTTGAGCTCATCAAAGTCCATTCCCGACTCATCCTTTGCCGATTTCGTTGCTATATGTATATGCGGGCAAAGGCGGAGATAGGCGCTATCCATATGTCGCAAGGAAACGAATCCATAGGTATCAGATCCAAAAGTAACGAACCCCTTTCTTCGAGCTCTTGTTTCCGAACTTCGAAATACGTATACTGGAATCAACTGACGAAGAACGTCCGATTCCATTCTTTTTAGAATGGGATCCGGGCGTTCTTTTTTTGTGATCAAGAGATGGAGGGAACGAACATGACATTCGATGTGGAGCATGCGATTTTTTTGAAGCTACATTTGAACAGCAGGACTGGGGAGCGACGAGGAAGGCTCGCTAGAGGGCATCGGCATGCCGAAAAGTTATTTTGCGAAAAAGTGTGGTGGCCCTTCTACGGTAGTTTCGAAGGATCATTTCATTCGCTTATGACGATGTTGCCAATCGACCTGAACTATGTATGACATTGCTTAAGCTCGTTCTAGGGATATCACCCAGCTCACCAATTGATTCTGCTAGTCTGAACATTAGCCAGGTAACCGATCGCGAGCTTGTCCGGCTTGCTTGTGTGCTTGCCCGCCCTTTGCGACCGATCGATGTATCTAATCATCTCAGCATCAATCATCGCACCGCCGTCAAACTATTGCAGTCCTTATCGCATCGAAAACTATTCATCCCAGTAAGCGGACCCCAAGGCAAATATACGGTCCAATATGCAATGCAGCAGTCGGCGCTACGGTTGCTGTGAAGGTGAAGAGGGGCGGTTTGTATGGGCGGTTTGTATGGTGCGGATATTGAGGACAGAGTTACAGTAATGGGATGAGGAAGTAGCTGATGCTAGAGTAATTTATGTTACTGTTCTTAGGTTCACATCGAATCCAATCATATTTCGGTCATGTGCAATACCGCTTTATCATAAGATTGTTGCAAAACATACAGGATTCTCGTCAGCACACCTGAATTTTATCGATATTCCTGCATTGCGTACATCAAAATTGGGATATTTAAGTCGCTCGAACGAAATACAAAGAAGAATCCTGCACAAAATGCTGGATTCTTCACAAATATGGGTATATTCCTGGAATTTTGCTGTACAGAATACAGCATTATTACGGAGACGCATCTTCCGCATACATTTCAGCAATCCGAGAATGCGTCACTACTTGAGCAGCCTGCACATGTATATACCTCGCTCGTCCTGCGATTCTGCAAGCCAGGCTTGCACACCTTCACCCCGCACCCACTAATGTCCAGTCCCAGCAACTAACCGCTCAGCTCCACGCCATTGCGCCAAGCATGCTCGCGGTATTGGCCCGGAGTTTGCCCTGTCCACCTCTTAAATGCGCTCTGAAAGGCGCTTGGCTCAGAGAAGTGCAGCGCGTATGCAATGTCCCCAATGGAGATGCCGGGCATTCTCAAGTACCCTTGCGCCATTCCTTTGCGTACCTGGATGGACAGATCGTTAAACGATGTGCCCTCCAGCTTGAGCTTATGCTGCAGAGTGCGCACACTCATGCCCAGCGCTGCTGCCGTTTCCTGGACGGTAGGGAAATACGTTGGCAAGCACTCCCGCATCCAAGCCATAACCTTCTCGCCTGTACCATCGGAAACCTCCAGCGCCAATTGTTCCATTGTGTCCTTAGCCATACGCTCGAACACGCCAAGCTTCTTGGGATCGGAATACAGGACTGGATACTCGAGAACTTCTTTCGGTAATCGCAGTGCCGTCGAATGACTGCCGAAACGCGGCAGCCTGCCAAACGCCTCTTCGTAAGGAACAAGATTGTCCGGCGGATGATGTTCGAAGGACACATCGTGCAGCTCGATTGTTCGATTACTCAGTTTGCCTATCATCTTGTAGACAGAGGCCGTCATATCCTCCGCGCAGTGTCTCGACAGCCCCCCATTCTCACGATTCTGCAGCCGCATCACAAGGAGAAGCTCGTCACCGACAACCTCTAGTAAGATATTAAAACCACTGCATAACAAATCGTTATATCGCATGTAGGCAGCCAGCGCATCTCCAACCGTACGCGAATGCATCATGACGTAACCGAGAATCCCCATATCCGCAAAATCCGTTATCTCACCTTGGAGCAAGCCGAAATGTTGATCGTCCACAAACGCAGCGGCAGCCAACATGAGACGTTCCAGCTCCTGCGAAGGAATTCGTGCTTCCGGATTCCGCAGCAAATCTGTATCCAGCGAGACGGACGCACAATATATGTCGGGATCACCGCCCTTATAAACAATCGTCTTCAGGATGGGATACACCATCGTAATCGCGATATCTGTTCGTGTCAAACGCACTCCCCGCCTTCTATCTTGCGTAAATTCGCAATACAAGTTGCGTTTTCGATCATCAACATAACCCTCCGTATGCTTTATGCTACTTATAGAAAACCGAATAACTATGCGGAGGTTACACACGATGAGTCAATCAACCCAATCAAACATATTGATTATTAACGGTCACCCCAATCCCGACAGCTTCTGCGCGGCGCTTACTCAAGCGTATAGAGCTGGCGCGATCGCCAGCGGTGCGCAGATTCGCAGCATTGAGCTAGGCCAAATCAACTTCAATCCCAATCTGAACTTTGGTTACAGCAAACGTACCGAGCTGGAGCCTGACTTGCTGCAAGCGCAGGAGCTCATCCAATGGGCGGAACATATCGTGTTTGTTTATCCTACTTGGTGGGGTGCTATGCCCGCTTTATTGAAAGGGTTCATCGACCGAATCTTTTTGCCTGGATTCGCCTTCAAGTATCGCGATAATTCGCCGTTCTGGGATAAGCTGCTTGCAGGAAAATCCGCACACCTAATCGTAACCTCGGATACACCGTCTTGGTACAATCGGTTTGTCTACAAGAACGCAGGCCATAACGTCATGCGCAACAATATTCTGAAATTTTGCGGGATCAGCCCCGTCCGTATCACGGAGTTTACGCCGATCAAATCATCCACACCTGAACAACGAACGAAGTGGCTGGAGCAGACTAAGAAGCTCGGTGCCACATCAAATTAATTTATGTTTATACCACTTGTCGCCTTTGTAGCGCCAGTAGAACACGATGCCGCGCACTGCCCATTCGGCAACCATAGCGACCCACACGCCCATCAGGCCATAACCAAGCGTAATACCAAGCACATACCCAAGTATGATGCGGAACAGCCACATCGTCAGCAGTGCGGTGATCGAAGTGAATTTCGAATCACCCGCTGCTCTCAGCGCGGCCGGCATAATAAAGCTGAGCGACCACAGAAGCGGCTGAGCAATCGAGATGAGCAAAATTAACGCAAAGATATCGGGTACTATTTCCTCCGGCGGAGCGTACATATGGACAAGCAACGGGAAAATCGCGAGCAGGACGATCGTTATGAATACAAAAAAGACATTGGACAACGAAAGGAATGATGAAATAAACTTCCTTGCGTCTTCTACATTTTTGCGTCCAATTGATTGCCCTACTACCGTAACGATCGCCGCCCCTAACGCCACTCCGCCAATCTGAAAGAGCATCGACAGCGAGCCGGCAATGGCATTGACCGTAATCGCCATCGTTCCAAGGTGGACGATAAAGGTCTGCGTCAACAGCTTCCCGCCATTAAAGAAAATTTGCTCTGCGGCAAATGGAAGTCCGATGTACATAATTTTGCGAAGCAGGGACAAATGAGTCTGAAGCATATGTTTGAGCTTGAATCGCAAGGTCTGGTTGAAACGCACAAGGTACACAATGGACACAACCATACCGAGAACACGCGCAATAATTAGCGAAATAGATAAACCGACAATCCCTAGATCAAACACCTTGATCAACACGATATTCAGCACGAAATACGATAAATTCAAAACGATCGATAACATTAAACATGCTTTGGTCTCCGCAACGCCGCGCAGCGCGCCTGTTACCCCCTGATAGATCGCAACAAACGGATAGGAGATACAGCTCCCGATCAAAAATATTTTGGCGTTATGCAGCACCTCTGCATCCGCTCCGCCGAATAGCGCCCCAAGCAACGGTGTATGAAACACGATAACAAGAGCGCTGATGACAACAGAGATAATCGCCACGGACGAAATGGATTGAGAGGCCGCCTTGGATACCATCTCTTCGTTGCCGCTGCCCTTATACTGCGCGACGATGACCGTCCCTCCCGTCGCGATCGCAATGAATAAGCTGATCATAAATATATTAATGGAGTCGACCATACTAACGGCACTGACCGCAGCAACACCAGACGAGCTGACCATTGCCGTATTCATGATGGCCATTAATACGATAAAGGCTGAGTCGACAAAAATCGGAATAATGATTGCGAAAATTTGTTTAAAATCCATAGAACTGCCGCTGAAATGTCGGTTTAACAGCATCACGCTGCTCTCGCGCAGTCTTGTTGTCAGGCCTTGCACGGTATCATCACTTCTTTTCTTATTCGATAGCCGGCGATGTGACTCAACTCGGCTTTCTCAGTATAACAAAAAAAGCGGAGCTCTCCCCGCTTTTCATCTAATTAATTCAGCCAGTAAGAGATATGCCCGATTAATATGTAAGTTCCTCGTCATTTCAGCAGCTTCTTGTCCGGTTTGCCGGCTGCCGTGTATGGGATCTCCTCTACCAGAACAATCTCATTAGGCATTTGGAATCTTGCGATTCTCGGGCGGAGCCACTCCACGATAGCCGAAGGCTCCAATTCGGCTTGTTTCACAGGTTGCACAAACGCGATTAGCCGCTGCCCGAACATCTCATCGGCTCTCCCTATTACGATAGCATCTTCAATCATGGGATGTTGAACGATTATCCCCTCGACATCCCGAGGATACACATTCTCTCCTCCAGAGACAATCATATCGTCGCTTCTGCCATAGAGCGTATACAGCCCGCTCGACTCACGAATGCCAATATCTCCGGAATCGATCCACTTTGCTTTCCCGATAATCCCGATCAGCCATGCAGGTCGCGATTGAATACAAAGCCGCCCTGCTATACCGTCCCGTACCTTCTTATCGTGTTGATCGAGCACCATAAGCGGAACACCGACTATCTTTCGTCCGATTGTGCCTGCATGCTGCTTCATCTCCTGCGGAGTAGCAATAGTCGTCAACCCGCCCTCCGTCGTCCCATACAAATTGTATAACACCTCGCCTAGCTGCCTCATTGTCTCATCGGCCAGCTTACCGCTTAGCTCTGCTCCCCCCGAAGCAATGCATGCAAGTGAGCGCAGCGCGACTGGATCATGTTTTAGCATTTTACGCAGCATCAAGGGAACGACCGTCACGATCTCTACTTCATGTTCGCGAATGAGCTGACAGGATGCAGCAGCCTGAAAGCGGGGCGTCAACCAGATTCTGTAGCCGAGCGCTATAAACAGGAACAAATTAGCAAGTCCAAATCCATGCGCGATCGGAGTGGCGATATACACCGTGCGACAGCTCAAATACGGGAGCTTCGTCAAAAGCGCATGAAACGGAGGTAAATATTGGAATAAAGAAGGATGATGCGGAACACGCTTGGACTTGCCTGTCGTACCGCCTGTCAGCAGCATGATGCGGCCCGAGGCGATCCGCTGCGGCACGATATCCCGCGGCTCCTCGTCACTCTCAAGCCCGCTTATAACCTCTTCCACATAAACGACTTTGCACGTTGCCATTGCCGACTGCCTTAAGCTCTCCTCATCTAGCCCCTTCTCCCCGCCAACCAAAAGCAATTGAAGATCATTGTCTTGCACCATTGCCGCCAATTGACTCTGACTGAGATCTGGATGAAGCAAATAAAGCTCCGCCCCCGTCGCAGAAACAGCGAAGATCGTTTGCACAAGCGTCAAGCTGTTATGTCCAACAAGTCCTACTTTCACGCCTTTTCCCACATCATATTGATGTCCCAACCTATGTGTTAGCTTCAAACAATCGTCAAATAGCTGACGATAGGTGATTGAAGCCCCTTCCATCTCAATTGCTGGGCAATCGCCATACCTTCGCTCAGACAGCTTCAGCAGTACCATGACATTGGGACCGTAGCGAATCATTGCGGATATAAGATGCCATATGCCGGCAGAGCTTAGCAGCTTCATGCGGTACATAACCTTAATCAAAAAGATGAGCCCCATTACCTTTTCTCCTTTGCACGGAAGCTGGCCGGAGCAATCCGTTCCCATAGCCCTCTACCCCATAAAGACGCCCATTCACAGACGGGCATCCACCATGGCCGAATCCTCATCCTGCGCGTATAGATCGACTTAGCGATCAGCTCCGCAGCATGCTCGGCGTTCATTGCCGGCATTTTGGCATACTGCTTTGTAGGCTCGATCATCGGCGTGCGTACCAGCGGCAAATACACCGAAGTCGTTGCTATACCGTTCGCATTGAGCTCTGGAGCAGCGGATCGGAGCCATACATCAAAGGCTGACTTGGACGCTTGATACGCCGCCCACTTTGGGAAAGGGATGAGTGATGCATTAATGGTGCTTACGTTGATCATTTGTCCGCTTGATTGCTGAAGCTGCGGTATGAGTGCCAACAAAAGCGTAACAGGTGCCGTATAGTTGATCGCCATCGTCCTTGCAAAGTCATGAGGACGGTCTAGCGAATCCATGATCGATCGACGAATCGACAGCCCTGCATTACTTACGAAAACATCAAGCGTCAGCCCTAACCGATCTACAAATGCGAGCAACGCCGACAACTGACCTTCATTTCGCAGATCCGCTCCAAAGATAGAAACAGCTCGCATTGATCGATGCATCATGGAGTCACCTGTTGATGTCGTATAGGTTTCACCTTCGCCTGTCCATACGCCGATCGGGTCTTTTCCAGTAATCTGACAGGCGATTTCCCGCAGCTTTATGACGTTTCTGCCAGTCAAGATGAGATGGACCTTATAGTGGCCAAGCAAATAAGCAAGCTGCTCTCCGATGCCCGAGCTCGCCCCTGTGATTAGCACTGTTTTCCCTTCCAGCGCATGCTTCAGCTTCTTCTTATCGAGCGAAGCACGGGGAAACAGCAGCCGCTCAAGCAAGGTATAGTCTCTCATGAGGGCAACCTCCTAGTCTATTCGTTCAGCTATCCTCCCGTACGATTGCGTATAGCAACAAATCCTGATGAGTTCCTTTATGTTTCACGACTTTGCGCATCGTGCCTTCATAGGTCATGCCCAGCTTCTCCATGACTTTGGCGGAGCCGATATTCGGAACGAGGCATCTGGCTTCGATTCGGACAAGCCCCATATGCCGGAAACCAAAATCCACAATTTGTTTCGCAGCCTCCGTCATAAGACCTTTGTTCCAATATTCTTTGGACAAGGCATACCCCAGCTCCGCACTTGCGTGTGCCGTCGACCAATGGACAAATCCACAAGTGCCGATAAACGTAGATGTCGCTTTATCCTCGACTCCCCACGGGGCCAGCTCGCCATTCGTATATTTATTAGTCAGGTGTTCAATAAAGCCCCATGTATCCGCCATCGTCTGGTGAGGGTACCACGTTGTAAACTCGGATACGTCCGGATCGGCGCAATAACGGAACATATCCTCCGCATCCTCCCGCGTCACCGGGCGCAGCCTCAATCGTTCTGTCTCCATCACTGGAAATGTTCCGAAAACATCCTGAACTTGCATCGTAATCGCCTTCCTTTCTAACTTTAAGTATTCAACCCCACACAAGAAATCCCTTTTCTTCGACTTATAGAACGATGTACGAATAACGTGTATCATGAAAGCTACAACCCATGTTTTGATGAAGGAGCGAAACCAGAATGCCCAGATACATTGATCAATTTGTACACAACGATCTAGAACGCGCACGCCTCGAAACGTTCGAAACACTCGCAGCGACGTTTGCCGGACGCGCGTCAGCTCATGACAGGGCTGGATCGTTCCCTTTCGATAATTTTGCCGATCTGCAAGCAGCCGGCTACATGAAATTAACTGTCCCTACCAGTTACGGTGGTGATGGCATAAGCCTATACGAGCTTGTTCAGATCCAGGAACGGCTCGCATATGGCGATGGTTCGACCTCACTTGCAGCAGGCTGGCATATTGGTCAAATTTTTCATTACCGTGAGTCCGGCAAATGGCAACCGGAGCTGTTTGCCAACTTATGCCAATCGGTCGTGCAGGACGGCACGATGATCAATACATTTGCCAGTGAAGCCGCTACGGGCAGTCCCAGTCGGGGCGGCAAACCCCAGACGGCAGCCGTGCGAACCGACGGAGGCTGGTTATTGACCGGTCGCAAGACGTTCAGTACGCTGTCGCCCATCCTCGATCGGTTCGTCGTTTCGGCTTACATTGAAGAAGAAGATGTCGTAAGCGAATTTTTAGTCAAGAAGTCCGCAGAGGTCTCTGTCGTTGAAACGTGGGACTCGCTTGGCATGCGAGCGACGGGCAGTCACGATGTTGTTTTGTCAGACGCGTTCGTACCTAACGATGCTCGGATCAAAGGACAAGGGATAGACGATGGCGGAGGCTGGCTTCTCCACATTCCGGCTTGTTATATGGGAATCGCGCTTGCTGCAAGAGATTGCGCGTTGTCCTTCGCGCGTACGTACCAGCCTAATTATACAGATAAGCCCATTGCGTCGTTCCCCGCTGTGCAGGCAATGATCGGAGAGCTGGAGCTTACACTTCGGTCTGCGAGAACGAACCTGTATGCCATTGCGGACCGTTGGGACCGGATGCCTGACGAACGAGCAGCCATGAAACCTGAGCTGGGTATGGCCAAATACAATGTGACCAACGGAGCCATTCGAATCGTCGATTTGGCGATGCGCATCGTCGGCGGCACCAGCTTGTCGCGCGCTAACCCGCTGGAGCGGTATTACCGCGATGTCAGGGCCGGCCTTCATAATCCTCCGATGGATGGGAGCGTTATCCAGAGCTTGGCAACCGCCGCGCTTATGGATTCATTTTCCTAGTTTGTGGTAAAATGAATGAGGTTTCATACATGGTGTTCCAAGGGGGATTTATAATGGGATTGTTCGACGGATTAATGGGCAATGCAACAGAACTCCAGATGGAGGATGTGCAGAAGGAGTTCGGTCATGTTCTGGGCAAATCAGAGCGCTTCGAGAAGGCTTATAAGCTGATTCGCGATTTATTTATATTCACGGACAAACGTCTTATCCTTGTTGACAAACAAGGCCTCTCGGGCAAGAAGGTCGAAATTCATTCGTACCCATACAAGAGCATCACGCACTTCAGCATCGAGACAGCAGGCACATTCGACATGGATGCTGAATTGAAAATCTGGATTTCCGGTTCGGCATTGCCGGTCCAGAAGAAGTTCAACAAAACGCTTAACATCTATGAGCTCCAAAGCGTATTATCCGACTATGTGCTGAAATAATATCATCGATTAGCAACTGCAATGATCATGATCCTCTTTAAGCGTAATAGCAATAAGGCAGCCCCTGACTTCATCGTCAAGGACTGCCTTTCTTATATGCCACGAATTAGTAAATGTACGTTTCCAGGAAGGAATTGCGGAACTTGCCATTCGGATCACAGTCTCGAACAAGCTCTCTAAAAGCAGGCAGCTTGGCATAAGACGCCTTTACCTTGGATGGCTCCATCGTAAAGAGCTTACCCCAATGCGGTATCGCGCCAAACGGCTCCAGCTTCTCTTCGATTAGAGGGAGCAGCGCACGAACAGCCGCCCAGTCGGGCTTCCATGTGAAATGTAGAGCGACGGTATCTTGCCCATAACAAGGGCTCATCCAGAGATCATCAGCTTTAACCGTCCTCATCTCAGAGATGTAGAGCAGCGGTGAGATTAGGCCTGACAACCCAGATAACGAGGTTAACATGTCGTAGGCATAACGCCGTGGCACAAAATATTCGCTTTGCAGCTCTTCACCCGCACTTGGCGTAAAGACCATTCGGAAATGAGGAAGCCGCTCATGCCATGGCCCCTCGATTCCGAGCTGATCACTGCAATTCTCTGCTGATACTCCGAGTACGGGATGCCGTTTCACAGTGGAGCCTAACGCGCCGTAATAACGTTTGGCGTCAAAGCTCAATAACCCATCCCCTGCCGGGACGGCTTGCTTGACCCATACTTGATTGAAGCTCGAGTCCCGCCAATCCGTGAACAAACTAACGCTATAGCCAGATGAAACTACCTCTTCGAATTGCGTCTCTAGCGCGTTGAACGGAAGATCCTCGAACACATGCTGCATCATCTCAAACGCCGGAACAACCTTCAGAGTAAGCTTCGTTACGACACCTAACGCGCCAAGTCCAACTGCAGCGCCCGCCAACCTGCTGTCCCCATACGACAACTGAAGCAGCTGTCCGTCTCCCGTCACAAGCTCCATGCCGCATACGGCTGTCGCCAGATTGCCGTGTCTGACGCCAGAGCCATGAGTAGCCGTCGCGCATGCGCCTGCCACCGTGATATGCGGCAAGGATGCCAGATTATGCAGCGCATAACCTTGCTCGTGCAAATAGCAGCATAATTCTCCGTATCGAATGCCGCCCTCAACGGTAACAGTCATGTTCTCCTTGTCCAGCAACAGAACCCGGTTCAGTCTCTCCAGGGACAGATGCACGGCATCCGTATCTGCAATACTATTGAACGAATGCCTGGAGCCAATTACTTTAACTCTCGCGTGACTTGCAACCAGCGCTTGTACCTCTTCAATGTTTTCAGGAAGGTGGCATTCTTGTGCGCCATAGACGAAGTTGCCAGCCCAATTTTTTCTTCCGCTCATGATGTACATGTCCCCCAAGGCTCAATATGCACGAAACTCAACTAATCTGCCATTTCAATCATAGTGTAGCGCATAATCGGCAGGTTGTCCCAATTCGTTATTAGTTAAAATGAGCCTCCGCCGCATAATCGATCGTTCCACTGTTGGATAGCGGACTTAATCGCAGGAGTTGCGTCAGGAGGCGTTATCGCGCATACCTGACCGGGCTTTCCCCATTCTCTAAACGTTAAAATCGCTTGAGTAGACACTTGTTGTCCGTTTATGTCAAAGATGAGGTCCGCGTGCCCCGTATTATAGCTGCCGTCGTCATACTCCGCCTTCACATTATCATAGCCTACTAATTTCAAAGCGGCTTCATCTTGAAGCTTTTTCATTTCAGTCGGCCAATCTTCATCCATGGTATCTCCTGCGAATAGCTTGGCAGCCTCATCAAACTGCTGTTCCCTAATCCGGTCCAACAATGCTTCGTTATTCTTCTGGATCAGCGAAGGATTCCATAACGCACCAATTGAGTTGTATCCGATATAAAACAGAACATAAATCGCAGCTGCAGCAATACCGAGCTTTACCATCATTTTCATGGATCGATACCATCCTTTCTGTCGAGTGCGGATTCCCATTGTTAAACGCTGTTTCCCCCGCTCCCGATATGCGCGTCGTCGCCATGCAAGATTCGTTGCGTGGTTCTTTTACGCTTGTTTCAGTTTAATTGATTCTTATTTTTGTTTTTCATTTCTTCCCATAACACCGTTCCTTGATTGTCTACCTCGTAAGTCAATTCAACAGTAGCTTTCGATTTAGGCACAACTCGCTTTTTTTCATCATAATGGTAACGAATCAATCTCACTCCACCATAATTACAATAATCGTCCGTGAAGATTTCAATCGTTGGGTCTGATTCAGATTCTGTGAGCGGCAACTCATCCTCATCATGTAAGAGTCTATGAACCACTTCGTCAATACCTACCTGCTTTCGGAATCCCCATTGCAGCCTGCGATATTCAGTATTATCGTAATCCCATATGGAGTGTGATAACTGAATGAAAATGGCTTCATTCCAAAGCTCTTCCACTTTATAAACATCAATAAAGCTTAACAGAGCTTGCCGTGGAATGTATTGAAAATATTCTTTACCGAACCACATCATCCAATGAGCACCAAACCACAATTCTTGATAGAAATGAGCATGCCCTGGCAAAGATTCTGTGTCGACCATCATATCATTCTTAAAGTCAGGATGAGAAATAATATTAATGCCCTCAACAGGCTTATTCTGATATTCATATTGTTTAGGATCGGTGTTATTTTGCCAGAAATAGTCATCAATAGTACAAATTGACCCCACAATACCGGAATGATGTTCAAATAGTTGATTAATAAACATCTCCAATTTGTCCTTCATTTGTTCATAAAGTTCCTTTGTTAACCGACCTGAAATCGATGAATTATTCAAGCTTTTCTTAAATTCCAACTCGTTTTCAACTTCTTTATCACAGAAAATCACTGTGAACTGGTCTCTCTTTAATTCCTTATATAAATTTTTCAGAATAGAACTTTCTTGATAACGTATGAATTTCATTTTTGTTATCATCGTTCCATATACTTCTGATGGTTCAAAGTACAAAATTTCCTTAATCCACTTTAATACATTGTCTTGAGAGAACTCCATTGAGTTCACAGTTATTTGGAAACTAACTAAATTATTTGCCATATCAAAATTCCCTCACTCTGATATTAGTCCCTTGCGAATTCCTTAAAAGTGAACTGATGTCAATTTTTCCTGCAAACCCTTTTGGTACCACAATGTCTAAATACTTATTAGAGTTAGACACTAACTTTTTGTCAATATAAATTTTTGCTGAACTTAATTCGTTGATATAAGATCTAAGGTTCGAATATAACGAAGAACTTGAATACAATCGGGGATCAATAGTTTTAACACTTACAACCTTGTTCCCTTTTTGAAAGTCAATAACAGGAAAGTATCCTCCATTTAAACTTCCAACTTGGAACCAATCGTCGTATTCTGTTTCATCTAGGTATTCTTCTATAAATTCCCCTCTATGTGTCGCTGACAATTTGCCCCACACAAATTTTGACGTCGTCGCAGTAGTACCTGATTTTACAACTTCTTCGACAATCTCTTGAAACATTTTTAAACGGCCAATTTTTTTACCAACTGTCTTGGCACGTTTGGACACACCTTCCCAGTAACTTGGGAACTTTAATTGTAAGACTGTTGGTCGTTCAAATGGTGAAACCTCGAACTCTTTATTTCCAGTCGGATCAATATATCTAAGGGGATTATTTTTTACATACGTATAGAGATTTAAACTCAGCGGATTATCAATCTGCCCCTCATACGTATCCTCATTCAAAAACCGCCCTACACTTGGATCATACCATCTAGCTCGGAGATATTGAAGCTTGGTTTCGTCATCCCACAGCTCACCACTGTATCGGAATGGGTTATGAACTTTTTCATCTGTTGTCAGTGGATTACCCCAGATATCGTAGCTGTACTCGTTCAGCGGATTCCCGAACTCGTCTCTGATCTCAACGACATCTCCGTGGCCGTTGTACAACGGATACACTTTCGTTCCATCCGCGTACGCGATCGCTTCCATCTGGTTACCGCGAATGTACTCCGCCTTCAACTTGGCAACGCCATCCACGACTGTTGCTTCCGCGATGATTTGGTCCCCGTCATAGTAATAACGAGTTGTTTCGTCGTTCTGTGTGCGCTCGATAAGCAAGCCGTCTCCGTTATACTTATATTGGACTGTTGTGTCGTCCGTTTTCACTTCAATCAGACGATCCAGATCGTCGTATTGGTTCTCCATGACCGTCGGAGGAACAAGACTTTGTTCTGAAGTCATCACTTGGCGATTGCCACGTTCGTCGTAGCCATACTCTTCGGCAAATTCCGAAGTCGTAAGGGTCCGATTCAATGCATCGTAGGTGAAGTTATCTGTCTCGCCGTTCTGAGCGCGGTTAATAATGTTCTTATTCCCATCGTAACCGTATGCGTAGCTGTTCAGCGGAGCTTCGTACTGTAGATGCTCCATTCCGGTCAACTGCATGCCATTGAATGTGCGACTGCTATTAACACCGTTGCCCGCATTCGTCTGCTTCGGCAATCCGTTCTGGTAATACGTATATGACGCATCCGGCGCGGATTCGTCCGTACCTACTGTCGTCAAGCGGTTCAAGCTGTCATGCGTGTAATACGTCGTCGCTCCGAACGGGCCTGTCATCTGTGTGCGATTGCCGTTCGCATCGTATTGCAGGTTCAAGGTGTTCTTGTCTGGGTAGGTCATCTCTTCCAGCAACTCGGTGTACGGGTTGTACTTGTATCCTGTCGTGCCCGTCTCGTCCGTCATGCTCAGTCGTTTGCCCGCTTTGTCATACGTATAGCCAATCGTGACTTCGTCTGTTGTCCGAGAAGTTAGACGGTTGCGCGAATCGTAAGCATAAGAAATGGTTTCTCCATTACGATTAATTTGCTTAACCAGATTATTGCTATGCACTAACGGGGAACATTAGTTCCATAACACAACCACGACGAGGCTGCCGAAAAAATCGGCAGCCTTGTTAAACTATTGGGTAATAGAGCATGACGTCATCGAAATGATTATGTGGAATTATTAGGTAAAATAACGCAACGAAATAGAATGTATATGCGTCTAATATGTGAAGAAACGGGGGGTATGCATGATACGAACTAAGATAACGATCGGAGTGCTGCTTGGTATCATCGGGGTGTTGATATTGATCTTGGTTATTCATTTAACGACTGACAAAAATGCGCTTGAAAGAAAAGATAGTATCCTTCACCATTTCAACAAGGTGGATGTAGATCGTTTAAATGAGATGGTTCAGCGCCATAAAAATGGAAAAGGCGACTATCTTATGCTCATTCCACCGATTATCGACGGTGGTTACTGGATACATGATGTGCATTCAAACGGCAGGGAGATCACCTGGTCCATTGATAATACCAGGGATGGAATGAGTTCTGAGCAAGGAAAGCAGGTTTACAGATGTAAGAGAATCAGCATGGATGAGACAAAAGTTCATTACGTGTATACACTTGATCAATGTGACAATGAAGGTGAAAAGAGTATACCAATTTTTAGCCTCCTCAAGGAAGAGGTTTTACGCTCAATGAAACAGCGATAGTCTAGGAGTACATTATCATTATATGAAACATACGATGAGGAGGAGGATTTATGGCTTACAATTTCTATGGGCTAGACCATGTTCAATTAGCAGCCCCAGAAGGCTGTGAAACAGAAGCTCGTAATTTTTTCTTCAACCTATTGGGTTGGATGGAGATTCCAAAACCTGAAATACTAAAAAAGCGTGGAGGCGTTTGGTTTCAATGCGGCATTCATCAAGTACACGTCGGAGTCCAAAAAGATTTTGCTCCAGCTACAAAAGCACACCCAGCATTTCACGTTCAGAACTTGGATGAACTGCGTGAATATCTTTCCCAAAACAATATTCAAATCATTGATGATGATGCAAGGGCAGATGAAGGTGTAAAACGTTTCTATTTAAACGACCCTTTTGGCAATCGACTCGAGTTTCTAGAATGGCTTTCATCGTAAGCAAACGAGCTTCCGGTGGTATCCTCGCGGTTACTAATGATCAGATAAACTCCCTTGTACATCCTTCATTTTATCTGAATACCATTTCCGTTAACAAACAGAGAGGACAAGCAACATGCCGTCCTCTCAAACTCGCTTGCTTATGCTGTTGTAGGTTAAACCTTTTCACGGTCCGAACGTCTCTAAAGGAACCGACAAGGAACCGACAAAACGTTAACGCGCGAGCCGTCCTTGGCGCTGTACTCAAACAACTCCAACATGAGCGTGCCATTAACCGGCTGCTGTGCGGGCGGGATCTCGATGTCGATCGCGAATGGCGACCAGGCGGGAGCTCCTTCAGCCACCATATGGTGACCCTCCAGGAGATAGTTATGGCCATCCTCGACAGTATAGTTCATGACGGCCTCGAACACTCTCGCTTCACCAGACACGATGTAATGTCCTCCCGAGCCGTTAATGCTGATATTGCAGATTGTATTGTTGCAAGGAATGGTAGCCACTCTTAACGTGATGTTGACGCGCCTCAACTTCTCATCCCATTTGACTCCCGCTCCAAGCGTAAATTTGATGATACTGCCACTGGCTGAGCGATAACAAATCGATGCCGATGGCGATCGTATTCATGTACGCATCTACATCGTTTAAGCCGCTTTCTATTTGGTTCATGTACAGACTAAGCCTAATTTTCAGCCACCCGAACCTCAATACCCAGACCCTCTATGGCATCTACCCATTCCTTCGGACAACCAGCATCTGTAATCAGCATGGATATCTCTTCAAGCTTAGCAACTCTTGCAAAAGCAGACAGCCCGAATTTGCTATGATCCGCAACTAGAATGGATTCTTCGGCCCGCTGCATCATTTTCCGGGAAATTACTGCTTCCGCCAGCTGAAAATCAGTTAAGCCATCCGTCAGTGAAATACCGCTGCCAGATATAAACGCTTTGTTCACTTTAAACTGATCTAGAAACTGGTCAGTCAACGTGCCTGTCACCGCCTGGAATGCTTGACTGACTTCCCCGCCTGCAAAAATAATACGCCCACGAAACGTTTCCATCGCTAGGTTAATAATCGGGATAGAATTCGTAATCAGGGTGACATTGGTTTTATCATTTAAAAAAGGGACAATTTCGATCGCCGTTGTGCCATTATCCAGCATGATCGTTTCACCATCTTGAATCAAGGATGCAGCCAGCTTACCGATTGCTGCTTTTTCTGGTTTCATCAATTGAACCCGATTTAGAAAAGGTGGCTCAACGAGCTCCATGCGCATTTTGACTGCACCTCCGTATACCTTGCGCAGCTTTCCTTCCTTTTCCAAACGATCGAGGTCCCGACGCACGGTTTCTGTCGAAACCATGAGTAACTCTGCCAGGTGATGCACCTGAACTTTCCCTTCCATGCCCAAATGATGCAGGATAGTTATCCTGCGATCTTCATAGGTTAAAGACATAACAGCCTCCTGATATGACCAATATTTTATGTATGTTGTTGTTTTATGTTGTTTTCATAATTCTAGAGGTTGATAAAATGGCTGTCAATTGCGTTAAACTATTCACCTGGATTGCCAGTTGACAGTTTTGTCTGAATGGATATACAATTGTCATGAAACAACAAGAATCTTAATTAAAACAACATAATAACACAATTATATAATTTCAGGGGGCCATGATCATGCTCAACCAGCAACCGTTGACCTTTCGCGAGGATCGTACATTTACAATTACTCAATTTACCGATATTCACTGGAAGGATAGCGGTGAACTGGATCAGCAGACACGTCAGCTTATGGAAGATATTCTTGATGCTGAACAACCGGATCTTGTCGTATTCACAGGTGATGTCATCTACACAGGTCGTGTAAACCCCGGAGATGCTACTAACGTAGATCCGCTGCAAGCCTTTCAAGGCGCTGTCCACTCCGTTGAAGCACGCGGTATACCCTGGGCTGTCGTGTTCGGCAACCATGACACCGAATCGATTATTACACGTGAAGATCTCATCCATGCGGTGCTCGAATACCCGCATACGGTAACGCAACGCGGGCCAGTGGAGATTAGCGGTGAAGGCAACTACAGACTTGCTATCCAGGATGCTGCAGGCCAAAGTACATTCAACCTGTACTTCTTCGATTCAGGCGCTTATTCACCAGTCCCTCATATTAGCGGGTATGATTGGATTCGCAGCGATCAAATCGAATGGTACCGAAAGGAATCGTTAAAGATTCGCGATGCTGCAGACACGCAACCGTTGCCTGCACTCGCCTTCTTCCATATTCCATTGCCAGAATACCAACAGGTATGGGACACGAAGACCTGCTATGGACATAAGTTCGAACCCGTCACTTGCAGTCAAGTTAACTCCGGTTTGTTCACTTCCATGCTGGAAATGGGTGATATCATTGGAACCTTTGTCGGACATGATCATATCAACGATTATTGTGGCGAGCTTCATGGTATTCGCCTCTGCTATGGCAGAGCAACAGGCTACAATACTTATGGCAAGGAAGGTTTCCCGCGTGGTGCACGCATGATTCGATTGCGCGAGGGTGAGCGTACGTTCGAAACATGGCTGCGCCTTGCTGATGGCACTGTCATCCATAATCAACCCGAACATCCGCCTACACTGTAATCAGACATAAGTTTGGAGCTGACGCATGTTCACTGTATCGATTCTACTTGTTATCGCATCCGGGCTTGCACATGCAATCTGGAGCTTGTTTACCAAAAGCAGTCTGAACAAGGGCGTCTTCCTATGGTCTATCCTAATGGTAACGACAGTTATCCTGTTTCCTTATCTAATCATAGAATTAATGTCCAAATCATTATCGTTATCTGCTTACGGACTACTCCTGTTATCTGCCTGCTTGCAGGCGATTTATGCCTTATTGCTAGCTCGCACCTACACGATGGGGGACTTGTCGCAAGTTTACCCCATTATGCGAGGCACCAGCACGTTATTTATCCCTATTATTGGTGTCCTGCTTCTACACGAATCCCTATCTCTCCCGGGATGGTTAGGGATATTATGTATGTTGATCGGGTTTGTTTCACTCAGCGGTATATTCGGAGGGCTGCGGTCTTCTTCACGCTTGTCTGTACATTCGATGAAACCCTTTCTAATGGCGCTGAGTGTTGGCATGTGCACAACTTGTTATGTTCTTGTCGATAAACTTAATCTCGCGCATATCTCTCCCATCGCCTTATTAGAAGTAACGAATATCGGATTTGTCGCCGGGCTTACCCCCATCGTTATCGCTTCCAAGCAACTGCGCAGGGAATGGAAGGTAAACTACAAAATGATAGGACTTGGCGCCATACTCAATCCTGCCTCTTATTTGTTATTTCTGTTCGCCATGAAATACGCTCCTGTTGCCCATATTTCTCCTCTTCGTGAGATCGGAACTGTGTTCGCAACCCTTCTGGGTATCTTTATCCTCAAAGAGAAACAAGGCATGTTGCGAATTCTTTGCTCTATCCTCATTTTAATAGGGATATTAATCATTAGCTTCTGGGGCTAATTGTTCAATATTGATTCGACCGACGATATTAAATATCGTCGGCTATATTGCGTATCAAGCTTGTCCCCTTTAATAGAAGCTCGAATGTCCATTCATTCTACTCCAGTAGTCGCAAATAATCCTCTCTCTCCTTTCCTTCCAATTGACGAAATGCAACGGGAGACATCCCCACCACTTTATGAAAAACCTTGCCGAAGTAACTCAAGCTGCTATATCCGCATTTCGCAGCAATAGCTGTAATTGGCAGTTGCTCGTCACGAAGCAGTTCCGCCGCTTTCTCGATCCGACGGTTTCGAACATAAGCCATTGGCGTAGTTCTAAAGTATTGAGGGAACATCTTGCAGAAATAATATTTGTCTAACTTGGCCACGTCCGCCAGTTGCTCTAAGGACAAGTCATCTTCAAGGTGCAACTGGACATAGTCAGCTACCCGTCGATAGGACAGCGGAATCTCTGTTGTAATTTGTGTCCCTCCGTCTTGCAGGTATCGTTGAAGGGAAAGCAGCCATTCATAAATTCGCAGCGAAAGATCAAACCGATCACGAAAATTGTTCGCTGCTGTATCCTTGTACAGCCTCCAGAGCAGTTGTATAGGGAACGCATCCGGATTCAGTTTATACACGTAACCAAAGCTTTGTATGAAATCTTGCCGAAACCACTCATCTCTCATGCCCTCAAATCGAATCCAGATAAACTCCCATTGTTCCCCAAGCGAAGCATCAAACGAATATTCATGATCACTCGGAATGGAAACAAAGAATGCACTCCCGCCTGGTACCCTATAGTTTTCTTTGCCGATACGAATTTTGCCGACCCCATTTAAAGAGTATTGAAAGATATAGCCTTGCCCGCCACGTTGCAAGCCATGCCATTGATAGCTCTCTTGATTAACGATGCTATGACCCATGGAATAGGGTTTAAAGAGATAAGAATTCCCTTCATCC
Organism: Paenibacillus sp. strain BS8-2; assembly: GCF_054483835.1. Taxonomy (NCBI): domain Bacteria; kingdom Bacillati; phylum Bacillota; class Bacilli; order Caryophanales; family Paenibacillaceae; genus Paenibacillus; species Paenibacillus sp. strain BS8-2. The sequence continues at coordinate 3,953,436 of NZ_CM137010.1, read as the reverse complement.
GAATATTTAAACCCAAAGGATTTATGCACAATATTTTACCACCTTTAATCAAAATGTTACTGTATATTCGGTATTTCATTCACTGTATCATAGATATTATATTACCATAATGGAGGCTGTTCATGATATGGAGATTAAAATTTGGAACGATTGTTATGTTCATCTCGAAGATACCATTCTACGTATCGGGAATGAACGTATTGAACGAAGCTGGTCATTTGCAAACGGTTATCCTGTAAATCTCTCCCTATTGGATAAGAAAAACGGCAGTGAATGGCTTCATGCTAGTGCTTCATCCAAGATGCCGATGTTTCAACTTTCCAGCTTATCTGATTCTGATCACATCCATTCTGTTTACGTTTCAAGCCAGATCGATAATGATTTTGGCGTGGCTGAACCGTATTTGCAGACGGATATTGACATGCTGGATGTGCTCAGCAATCCCATACTTCGTTTAACCATTAAAATTTCTCCGAATGCGGCTTTTATTCGTCAAGAAATTTCTGCTGGTTACAACGAAATGACAGTATCACATAAAAAAAATGAACAAGAAAATATGCGATATGTAATATGGACGGCAGATAATCAGAAGGAAAAGTCATTCATTTCAGAAAATCAACTGCAACTGGATGATAATAACAAGCAAAAAAACCGTTCCAAACTTGATTATTGCGATCGCTTCGCTCTGCGAGATCTCCATTGCCGCTGGGAGGCTGTTCAATTCCTTGACCAAACGGATACAAACAACAACTTAGTTCATCACGATCAAGGATTGCTCTATGTGAACGAGAATCGCAGCATACCTGGCAATTTGCTGTTTCTTAACAAAACGCTGCAACCGAGCGGCTTGCTCCTGATCAAGGAAGGTCCGACCTCATTAAGTGAATTCGGCTCTGATGGACTGAATTTCCGTTTTCATGGCATGTCTGTATCGATTGAGGGTACTGGCATCACCGACACGGATCTGTTGACTGGAGAAAGGATCGCCTCTTACGGAACGACAATAGGGGTGTATGATGGAACTTCAATGGGCGGAAAGTCCTTGATTTACGATTATCATCGAAGCATTCGCGCATTTCATCCGAAAAGAGACAGCTTCCTGATGAGTAATACTTGGGGGGATCGTTCGAAGGATGGCGCCATTAGCGAGTCATTTTTAATAAAGGAACTGCATAAAGCGGCCGAGCTCGGATTAACGATCATGCAAATTGATGATGGATGGCAGAAAGGAGTAACACAGAATTCTTTACATGCGGCTACGCAAGCCCATGGCGGACTATGGAGCGATTATTATAGTGGGGAAGGCGATTTCTGGGAGGTTCATCCCGTTCGATTCCCGAATGGTTTGACTCCGATTGTCACGCTAGCTCGTGAATTGAACATCGGGATAGGACTATGGTTTTCCTTGGATTCCGTTCATGATTATGTCAATTGGGAAAAGGATATAGCCACCTTGCTTCATCTTCATTCAACTTATCAGATTATCGCATTTAAGCTGGATGGAATTGAACTTCGCTCCAAGCTCGGCGAAACCCGCTTATTGAACATCATGCGTCAGGTTACTTATGCGACGCAAGGAAAAGTGGATTTCAACATCGATGCGACCGCACAGAAGCGGCAAGGCTACTTCGATCAAACCCAATACGGCAGCATTTTCCTGGAGAATCGATATACCGATTGGAGAAATTATTATCCGCACTGGACGCTTCGCAACTTATGGACCCTTGCGCCTTATATTCCGACCTCCAGGCTGCAAATGGAGTTTCTGAATGTAAATCGCAACAAGGCGAACTATGAAGGCGATCCATTAGCGCCTGCTGCCGTGGGACAAGTATACGCATTTGCTGCTGTTGCTTTCACCAATCCCTTAGCCTGGATGGAGCTCTCTGCATTGGATGCTGACCAAATAACTGGCTTGTCCTCAATCATTTATGGGTTGAAGCCCTATCATTCGGATATATTGGCAGGTCAAGTGCTCCCGGTTGGAGACGAGCCTTCAGGTGTAAGCTGGACGGGGTTCCAGAGCATAACTAGTCCTACAAGCGGATATTTGCTCATCTTGCGTGAACTGCATGCAGATGATTCGGCTTTCATCAAGCTATGGGGAGTAGATCAAAGGATGAAGCTCACAGCGATATTGCGGATGGATGAGAAGGATCAAGTGGTCATCTCGGATTCCCATGAACAATTGGCATTGGAGCCAGATGAGCGAGGAGCTTTTGTATTCTCGCGGCCTGCGCCATTTACATTTGCCATTTATAAGTACGAGATGTAAGGCATAAAAAAGGGACTCCTGCATGACCTTGGGAGTCCCGAACCTACAATTATTTATAATTTTTATTGTGCATAATTTCGTTTGTTGCCCTTCGAGCGATACGAGTTGCGATAAGTCCGTCCAAGCCTGTCGGCATATCACCAGCTTGACCGGATTCAAGCGAACGAGCAAAAGCATCGTACATTCCATAGAAATTTTTTTCTTTGGAGAATGGATATCGAGTCGTTCCTGTTGAATTCCGCACCTCGAATATCTTGGGTTCGCGATCATAACGAATAACTCCGTCTGTTCCGATCAGCTCATATATAAAACTCGAAACCGGCTCTTTTGCCGTAAAACAGTACGAATAACTCATTTCGACCATCGTATGTGCTTTATTGGCATGCTTCATATGGAGATACATATGGTCAGGCGCTTCATACTCATCAACCCAGGCTCCTTCAGAATGCTGGATGGATACATCCGAATTCAGCCACCACCGAGCAAGATCGATCTGATGTACACCACAGTCAACCATAGGACCGCCCTCCATCATTCGTCCTGCGCGTCTTTCGTTTAATTGTTGAGGGATGTGGTCTTGATTGGCAAATTTTCCATGAAAATTCCAGATATAGCTTAACCTCAGGGAGCGCACTTCCCCAATCGATTTGTTTTCTACTAGGTTTTTGATGGTTTGAGCGACTGGACTAAATCGATAATCAAATGCGGTAAATAACATTAACCCTGCATCTTCCATAACCGCGATCATTTCAGCAGCTTCTTCGTCGTCCATAGCGAGCGGTTTCTCACACAGGACATGTTTGCCATAACGCGCAGCATCTAGTACATTCTGATAATGAAAAGGCGCTGGAGATGTAATGATAACGGCATCCATTCCTGATTGGAAAAACGGCTCTGCATCATGAAACACTTGTACATGATGTTTATTCTGCAGCTCTTCCTTTCGAGAAGTATCCGGTTCATATATAGCAATTAGTTCAAAATCCTTTGAATCCATGATAACAGGAATATGACCGTAACTGGCAACCGCTCCACAGCCCATCAAGCCCAACTTAAACATAATTTCCCCCTCCTTTGATCAAGCTCACTCGGCTAGAATGGCATCAATGGCATCCAGAACATCGCTCGACAGAACGATTCCCGATGCCGCGACGTTCTGCTCCAATTGCTCCGGACGCGTCGCGCCCACAATGCATGCCGAGATGCCCGGCAGCCTGAGGTTCCAGGACAGCGCAAGCTGGGACAAGCTAATGCCGAGTTCTTCAGCAATGCTGATCAGCCCTTCTATCTGATCCAGGTGGTGATCCGACAGCAAACCTTGGCTCTTGATCCACAAATTATGCTCCGGATTGGCTGCTCTTGAGTTGGCCGGAATTCCCTGTCCCTTCCGGTATTTGCCGCTGAGTACACCATGGGCAAGCGGAGAGAAGACAACTTGTCCGATGCCCAGATTCTCGCTGCACGGCAATATCCCCGATTCGATCCGACGTGTGAACATGTTATATTCCGGCTGATTCACAATGATACGATCCAGCCCGAGTCTCTCAGATATCGTCGCCGCCTCTGCAATCTGCGTTTCCTGCCATTCGCTGATGCCTACGTACAAGACCTTCCCCTGCGTAACCAAGTCGTCCATTGCCCGCAGCGTTTCGTCCAGCGGTGTATCCGCGTCATAGCGGTGGCAATAATAGAGATCGATATAATCAACACCAAGCCTGCGCAGGCTCGCCTCGCATTGCTCCATAATATGTTTGCGCGACAAGCCCTTCTGATTGGGCTTATTCCCCATATCATAGAACACTTTCGTACCAAGGACGTAGGTGTCACGCGGAAATTCAGCCAGAGCCTTGCCCATTACGCTCTCCGCTGCGCCCGCGGCGTACATATTGGCTGTGTCGAAATAATTAACACCAAGCTCATAGGCTCTATGGATGACCTTTGCCGCAGCAGCCGCATGTGCAGGATCATCATAAGTCAACCAACTGCCTAACGCGATTTCGCTGACCTTGAGGCCGCTATTGCCTAGTTTCCGATATTTCATACTGCGTTTTCCTCCATATTGCCGTTATTATGTGGTCATACGCGGATTATATATTATACATCCACATCAGCAGGCTCGATGATATAGCTTATGCCTTGGCGCGCCTGGAACCGAATCGTTCCGTGTTCTTTGTTCGCTGTCATGGCAATTGGCATGCCTTCGCAGGTTACCTTCAATGCTTCGGAGCCAGCACAACAAACTTCACACCAGCCTTCCACTTCAGGAAGAATTGTTGCCTGTTGCAGCGCTCCAGAGCTCCACGATATATCGATCGAGAAACCTCCCCGTGCGCGCAGACCCCTCACTGATCCGCTTGCCCAAGCTCCCGGAAGTGCCGGCAACAGCTCCAACCGATCCTTGTGCGATTGAAGCAGCATCTCGGCCATACCAGCGACGGCTCCGAAATTCCCATCGATCTGGAACGGCGGATGATAATCTAGCAAATTCGGATAGATCGAAGATGTTAACAGATGATGCAGGTGCTCGTACGCCGTATCGCCCTCATGCAGCCTGGCGAAGAAATTAATAATCCACGCACGGCTCCAGCCTGTATGGCCGCCTCCGTTCATCAACCGTTTCTCGAGCGTCTTTCTGGCCGCTTCGGCTAAGTCTGGTTGCTCCTTTGGATGAATCGCCTGGCCGGGATGAAGGGCAAATAGCTGTGAGATATGCCGGTGACCTGGGTCAAATTCTTTGAGTTCCTCGAGCCACTCCTTGATTGTTCCATCCTTCGCAATCTCCGTTTTCGGAACTTGCGACATCGCAATTCGCAGCTGCTGCAAGAAGCTCTCTTCTTCGCCAACCAGCTCGCCAGCCTTCAAGCAAGCATCGAACAGCTCAAATGCGATCTGCGAATCCATGGCTGGCCCCATACAGATGGAGCCCGTTGTACCGTCAGCCAATATAAATTTGTTCTCCGGTGAGAGCGATGGCCCCGTGATAAGCCTTCCGTCCGCATCTGTCACCATGTATTGAAGCAGAAACTTCACTGCATCCTTCATAATCGGATATGATCGATCCTTTAATTCCTGTAAGTCCAGGCGATACCGATAGCGCTCCCACATATGAAGCGACATCCAGGCTGCTCCCATTGGCCAGATTGTCGCAGTTGTCACAACACCCTCTGGATGCGTGTTCCCCCATAAATTCGTGCAATGATGAGCAACAAAACCTTCACAGCCATACATTAGCTGGGCGGTTCTCCGACCATACGGCACCATTCGTTCAATAAGATCGAACAAAGGCTCGTGGCATTCGGAGAGATTCAAGACTTCCGCAGGCCAATAATTCATCTGCGTATTGATGTTAATTGTATATTTGGATTCCCATGACGGAGTAAAGCTCTCATTCCAGATACCCTGAAGCGTAGCCGCTTGTGATCCTGGACGCGAGGATGAGATAAGCAAGTACCTGCCATAATTAAAAAACAATTGTTCAAGCTTGACATCCGCTGCCCCATCGGCATAGCGGCGCAGGCGCTCATCTGTAGGCAGATGCTCGGATTCGCCGTCCTTATCCAACGCTTCGTTATGAGATAAGGATAACGCCATTCGATCGTATTTCTCTTTGTATTCCTCGATATGCGCTTGCTTCATATCATCGAAGCCACGCTCAGCTGCCGCATCCAATCTGGACAAGCATACTTCTTGGTACGCTTCGCCATGATAGAATGACGTTTCCGCAGCGAGCAAGATCGTCGCCTTCCGAACGCCTTTCGCATGAACGAAATCGCCGATTGTTCGTACTTCGCCGTCTACGGCAACAACTCTCACAGCTGCGCAGAATTGTACCCCGTTCGTCCCGCCGTTTCCTGTCATCATAACCGTACGCCCGTCGATCTTGACAGAACCAGCATCATATGGTCTTCTCATCAGATGCAAATCGAAGTTTAAGCCCTTCGGATCATTGGTTTCTGTCTGAATAACAATAACTTGATCGACTGCACTGCTGAAATATTGTCTCCGATACTCATATCCACCGCTTGTGAATGTCGCTTCAGCCATCGCAGAGCTTACATCGAGCTTTCGGTCATATCCGCCGATCCCCGTCTGCCCCTGCCTCTGATATCTGATAAACAGGTTGCCAAGCGGCACATACGGCTGCATGTACTTCGGAGTCGGCATCATGGCCATTCTGGCCAATTGCTCGGCTTCTGCTTGCTTGCCTTCCTGCAGCAAACGTCTAATCTCCGGCGTCCATTCACCCGCATCCGGATTATCTCCTTCAATGGGGCCTCCGTGCCAGACGGAGTCCTCATTCAGCGACAGTCGATCCTCCTCGACACCGCCGTAGACCATCCCTCCGAGACGTCCGTTGCCTATTGGCAGCGCATCTTCGAAAGCTGTTGCCGGTTTCACAAATTGGATATTGGTCGAATGTTCTGTCCTCACGTTCATCTAGTCGTATTCATTCCTTTCAGCAAAGGGCATTTGTGGATTCCATTTTACTTGGCGAGAGGAATAACCATATTCCATGTATGTCGTCCTCTGAAATCTCCTTCTCCATCTGCAGTCGCGGCAAATAAATGCGTTGGGCTTCCGTTTTCAAACAATAGGAACGGTCTTTCGAAATTCCCCATTTTGCTTATTGTTCCATCATCCCAAACGATCTCTCTGGAATACGATTTGGCTGATTCATCAATTACCCAACTTACACCATCTTCGGAGAACGCATGGATCCCGCCGTGTCGTTCGCCGCACAGATTCCCATCCATATCCTTGGCAATCAACTCATAGCCTTGCTCCGTTCTCCAGACAAAAGGATCTTCGATATGCACCTTCTCTGGTGGAAAAATAGGCTCTTCGCTTAATCGTCGGTATGGCCCTTCATAATGGTCGGCCCACGCAACTCCGATTGTCATTTGTCCATGTACATTATTCATATAGCGTCTTGCCTTATAAATCATCAGAACCGATCCGTCCTCATGAACATAAGGAGCTGGATTAGAGGTTAGAAAACTATCAAACTTGCCTGGTCTGACATCCAGTACAGGACTGTCTAATCGTTTCCATGGACCGAAAATGCTTGTGGAGGTAGCTAGACCGATCCTTTTATTGGCTCTTGCCACAATACATCTTGGGTCATCCAAGTCATATGTTTCGCCAGGAAGAACATCTGGGAGCGGATGCGTCGACCCCATATAATAAAGGAGGTACGTGTCACCATGTTTCGTAATATGCGGATTATGTGTGCTTCTTCCGTCCCAGTACTCTGCTCCTCTAGCGGGCAGAACCACCTCAACGAAGCGATATGGGCCTTCCGGCGTCTCAGAAACAGCACGAACGATTTCGGAGTGAACAAGCCAGCCTGGATGCATCGGCAAGTGCTTGGGCCATCGGGAAGCAAACATGTGATAGTTGCCGTCCTCACCCTTGACAACAGAACCGCACCATACCCAGTAATCATCCATTCGGAAGCCGCCACTTTTAGGCGCAGGGTTAAAACGATTATGCAAGCTGCTTTTTTTCAATTTTGAATCCTCCTCGAAGGACTAGCCAACAACATAGATTGACCATTTCCCTGAATAATCATCATTGCACTCCTGACGATTGATTTGACCGAGCAGCAGAGATATACCATCGTGATGATCCTTGATAAAATTGGTATAAGGAATATGCGTGGCACCATTGTCTAATGGTATTCTTGTTTCGGACTCAATCTCCCAAGTCGTTCCATCGTCCTTAGATTGAGTAACGATAAGACAATCATTCAAATAATAAGCGGCTTTTATCACTTGATCTATGCTGCTGTAGACCATATCCTTAAGGTCCCATGTACGGCTGTCCATCGTGCTCAATACCCATGTTACGCCATCCCATCTGGCTGTACGGATTTGTTTGCCTCCCATTTCGGTGCTGCTATAACCGTAGGCGACAATAGGAAATCCATTGAGCGGATTCGACGTACATACAGGACATTGCGATGTATGACTGCTTCCTTCGAACGGCTCCGCAGTTTCAATGAGACAATGCTGCAACATTGAGCTATAGTCAATGATATTTCCCAAATCCGTTCCATCGGCAGCGCCCAAACGCCCGGTTGATGGGTAAAAATATGCAAAGAAGGTTCCTTTACCTTGCTTGGCATGACCTTTAGGTCCCCCCCACATGGACCATGTAAGGAGTATCCTCTCTGGAATTGCATGCCTGGCGGGTTCATATACAGCACTACATCCGTAAACCTCATCAAACTTTAACGGGTCATTTTTGCCGCTGTCTATAATTGTGAAAGGTTCTGACCATGTGGCTCCGTTATCCATCGATTTCATATAACGATAGGTGCGATACGGGTAAGTAACATCATCATTCCTCGAATAAAATATATAGATAGCGTCCCCTGCCGTAACCGGTGCTGGATAGCAATTGAAATCGGTAGATATAGTCTTCCGGTTCCACTCTCCGTTAATGTCTGATCCGAGCGGCATCAATTGGTAAAGCTCACTCGAATGTTCCGCGTAAAAAATAATCGGTTTTCCATTTGGAGCTTGAATCAAACCAGGATAGTTATGATAATCCCATGTTCCATGCATATTATTTTCGATAACCTTCGTGCTTGAGCTCCATTCCATCTTCATATGATCATATCGTTTCACATAAATATCCATGCCCGGACCGTTCCATGCGATGAGAGTATCCTTAGTGTCACTGCTGTAAAAGCCTGCTCCAATAGGTCTTTGACAGCCATAACTCCCGTTATTGTCAATATGATGTAAGGTTAGTTGCTTTGTCATACGAAACGGCTCCTCCTAATCTTAGAACGTACCATACCCTGATGCTTCAGTTTCTATAGATTTCTCGATAGGCTTGAGGCGTTGCATCATAATACCGTTTGAACAACTTGATGAAGTAGTTCGCATTCGTATAGCCAAGACGCTCACCAATGTCGTACACCCGATCATTCGTCTCGATCAACAAGGTCGCCGCTTGCTTCATCCGTTGCTTGTAGATATAATCCGTAATCGTCTCTTCCGTTTCACTCTTGTACACCTTGGACAAATAGTCTGGGTTAAAATGAAACTGCTCGGCTACCCACTCAATTGTTAATACATCTCCCAAGTGCTCGTCGATATATTGTCTGATTTGATCCACAATGGTTCTTCTGTTGTCTTGCCATTCCTCTATCGCATAAGCCGTAAATTCTCTTAATAAGGAGAAGGACCACTCTTCCAGCTGTTTAAGAGAGATGTCTGCTGCCATATTGTTAGGTTTGATCAAGGACTGTCCAACAATATCATCAAGCAACACACCATTCTTGTGAGCGATGTGTGAGAAAGCATGCGAGATATAGAAGTAGAGCTCCCACACATATTCCTGAGATGAGAAGCTGCCTGAATTAAATTTTTCAAAGATCGTCTGAAGCTTCTCAGACGCTTTGTCCCAAGCACCGGTCTCAAGCAGCTGCAGCAACGACGGCTGTTCATTCAAATAATTGATGTGCACAACCTTGCCCAGGCTCTCCTTTTCCTTGATTTGAATCATTAAACCTCGATCCTTGCCGATTCGTCTGCGGAAAGCAACGAGTGAGTCCTGATAAAGCACAGGCAAATCGTCAGCGAATGTGCCGAATGGTGAAATCGCGATAGAAAGAGAAAGCTTGAGCAAGGATTGTACAATCTGCTTCCATTCATCAACCTTGCGTTCAAGCAAGGCTGCCCAATGCAATTGTCCTGATTGCTGAAATTCGTGTTCATCAGCCGCAGGTCGAAATAACAGTACGACAAAGTCATTTGGATCCTTGCATATCCAGTTATGAAAGTGCTCTGAAGTAATTTCTTCCACGATATTACGAACCGCATATTCGAGCAATTCCCGACTTTTCAGATCATAGTCATGCTCGTCCCATTCAAACCTCATTGTAACGAGTGCAACAGGATCGCCCGGCTGGAATTGAAGTTCGTACAGCTCGAGCCTCTCTTGTAATTGATGCTGGTTAAATCTTTTCCCGCTAATTAATTCCTGCATCAAGGAGCTCTGCAACAAAGATAAATTGGATTTTAAGGTTTGTACAGAATTCCGATATGCGACAACTTCCTTCCATTCCTGCTGGATCATCTCCATGACCCTCTCAACCACCTGTTGTAAATCGTCATCCTTAACAGGCTTAAGCAAATAATCCAATGCCCCATATTGGATTGCTCGCTGCGCATACTCGAATTCGTTATATCCGCTAATGACAATTATTCTGGTCTTCAAGGAGCGTTTATTCACTTCTTCAATTAATTCCAGTCCAGATAAACCCGGCATACGAATGTCTGTCAGAAGCAGGTGTATCGTTTCTTGTTGCAGAATTTCCAGCGCTTCGAGACCTGAATAGGCCGTAATCACTTTTTGAATGCCATAGTTAGCCCAATCCAGAGATAACGCTAAACTATCGGCTGCGTGTTCTTCATCATCAACGATTAGAATCTGGAACATGACCTGACCTCCAATACAGTGTGGCTATCATTCCCACAGGGTCAGCTGCTTCGAGACGAACGCCTGCGTCATCGCCGAGGCGCAGCTTCATCCTAAGATGTACGTTCTGCAGACCGCATCCCCCAGATGACTCGGGATCATTTGGTGCATTCATCCTTCCGCTGATTTCATCTAGTAACGCATCGGAGATTGACACTCCGTTGTCTTCAACCCTAATGAAGCATTCATCATTGTGAACTCCTCCCACAACTCGAATAAACGAGCTTCCAATCCGATGCTCAATGCCGTGAATGATTGCATTTTCTACTAAAGGCTGTACGATTAGACGCGGCAGATGCAAATCTAACAGACTGTCAGAAATATCAAGCTCATACTCCAGCCTCTTATTCCGCATAGCCTGTATTTCAAGATAATGGGAGACAAGACTGATTTCCTCACGCACCGTTGGTGTCTGATTATCCACTCTAGTCGTATAACGAAAGTAATCGCTCAGATGATGGGCCATCGCAATAACCTCTTTTTCCTGATTCAATTTGGTCATGTTAATAATAAAACTCAACGAATTGTATAAGAAATGAGGATTAATTTGCGATTGCAATTGTTTTAGCATGGCTTCTCGGGAACGGATCGTTTCCACAAAAACTTTATCCGTAAGATCTAACACATTAGTTGCCAACTTCTCAAAATTGCGATTTAAAAATTGAAATTCATTAATGGAGCCCGCTGCGGAATATAACAAAGCCTCATCCTTATTTACTTGTTGCGTGTTTCGTATCAATTGTTTTAATGGCATTTGGACATTGCGATAAAGCAGCATGATTGCAATGATGCCTAACACGAGAAAAAACGATACAAAACCATAAAACAGCTTTTGATCCCAAATAATCGGATTTAAGAATTCCGACACAGGAACAGAACTAATTAAATACCAACCCAGTGTCTTCGATTTGGCATAAAATACAATGTAGTCATTAGACTCGATACGAATTGTCAGGTGGCCCGAATCTGCAGTCGGTGTTTCTAACGTGTTCATGATGGATTGGATATGTCCCCATTCCGGAGATAACGAACCTATGATTTGTTGCCCATCTGTTAAGAAATGTACGCCGTTTCCTTTCGCTTTCAATTGACTCAGCAGATTTGACAAGTTGCGGGCATCAATACTTGTTTCGACAACCGCTTGGGATATCTGATCTTCTCCACTCGACGGATACCCGATTTGACGATAAAACTCGCCTGTGCCGTTAACTTCCCGGTACTCCCAATTCGCTGCAAAGTGATTGTGCAAATATTGTTCATCATACGTAATATAGGACGAATTCGTGGAAACAACCGTTCTTAATTCCGAGAAAAATACACTCACTGTGCTCGACCAATTCGTGGATGATTGCTGCAAGATCAGCTTGCTCCACAAATCGTTTTCAATTTTAGCTTGATTGTAATAGGTTTTGAACAAATAACTGTTCATCATCTCCATTACGGTCGGGTCGCGGCTTAGTGTTATGCTGCTGGTTGTAATTTGATCAAATGTCGTATCGATCTGTTGAAGGAAGAAAGCCGAACCATCCTGACTCGACTTTGTTAATTCCTTCTTAATAAATTGTACACTCCGTTGATGGGAGTAAAAGTACATAACAACAATGCATAGCACCAAAGGAATAATAATGAACAGAATTTTCGTGTACGTATTTATCTTCAATCTCATCGTGTCACTCCATATTCCATAATCAACTATTATCCCTTAGTTTATCATTGTTGTCTGTGAGAAGAGAATGTTACTCCTTAACTGACCCGAGCGTCATCCCTTTAACGAAATAACGTTGCAGGAATGGATACACAATTAGAATAGGAACCATGCTGATGAATATTTGCGCCGTTCTCAGCGTTCTGTCCGTCACATTGAGCAGCTTATCAGGATCTACATAGCTGTCCGTTGCAACTATATTAGCTCCCGCGGTCATCTGCTGAAGCAAAGTAGCGAGCGGATATTTCTGAATATCATTCAAATAGATGAGTCCGTCAAACCAAGAGTTCCATTGACCAACCAAAGCAAACAGCGACAGCGTTGCAATCGATGGAAGGGAGAGCGGCAAATAAATCTGGATCAAGGATCTAAAGTATCCGGCACCGTCTATAAAGGCTGCTTCCTCAAGCTCCTTCGGTATACCGCGAAAGAAGTTCATCATGAGAATCATATTAAAAACATTGACCGCCGATGGGAGAATGAGCGCCCAAATCGTATTCTTAAGACCTAAGTTAATAACGAGCAAATAGTGAGGAATAAGCCCTGCACCGAACAGCATTGTGAATATGAAAAACCACGAGTAGATCGAACGTCCAGGGAAAACCCCATTATCCTTAGATAGCGGATAAGCGGCTGTTACACAGAACATCATCGTAATTGCTGATCCAAAAACAGTCCGAATAACAGAATTAAAGAACGATCTTACATAATTGTCATTGCTGAAGGTGACTGAATAGGCGTCCCATGTAAAGTCAACCGGCCAAAACGAAACAATATTGGCGGTTGCTGCTTCTTTCGAGCTTAGAGAGATCGATATAATATGAAGAAATGGAAATAAACAAAGTATAGCAATTAGAACCATGAACGTCATATTCAAGATCGTGAAAATACGGTTTGAAGTAGATTGATAGTGCATAAGTTGCCTCCCGTTAAAAAATGCGATAGTTCGCGTACTTGTAAGCCAACCGGTAAAAGACAACGAGCAAAATGGTGCTAATAACCGATTTGAACATGCCGAATGCAGTGGAGAAGCTGAACTGGGAGCCCAGAATACCTTGACGATAAACAAAGGTATCAATAATATCTCCTTTGTCGTACACAAGCGGATTATACAAATTAAATATCTGATCAAAGCCGGCGTTCAGAATGCTGCCAAGCGACAATGCACCAAGCAGAACCGTCATCGGCATGATCGATGGAATCGTGATATGGAGCGTCTGTTGCCACCTATTTGCACCATCCGATATCGCCGCTTCGTAAAGCTCAGGATTGATTGCAGTAATCGCTGCTAAATATACAATCGTAGAGAAACCAAATTCCTTCCAGATATCACTCGAGATGATCGTAAATCGGAACCAGTCTCCGTTCTGAAGAAAGGGGATTGCTTCAAATCCGAGCCAAGTTACAAATTGATTAATTAAACCGTTATTAATGGACAAAATATCGGTCAAAATACCGCCCAGAATAACCCAAGACAAGAAGTGCGGCAAATAAACAATTGTTTGTATCGTTCGTTTAAAGGCCATGATCCGAATCTCATTCAAGAGCAATGCGAACGTAAAGGGAACAACTAGCCCGGTAATGATTTTGCTGAATGCGATGACGAACGTATTCCAGATGACTACTTTGCTATCCGGGTATTCAAATATAAATCGAAAATTTTCCCAGCCTACCCAAGGTGAATTTAATATCCCAAACCACGGTTTATAATCTTGAAAGGCTATGATAAGTCCGCCCATGGGGATGTATTGAAAAATAATCAGCATAATGACTGACGGTAAAACAAGTAAATGAAGCGGATATATACGCTTAAATTTCATCCCTATAGCCTCCTTCGCAATCCATGTCAATAGCTTTGTTCTCTTTTGGAAAATCGACTGCCGCCAACATAGGAGGGCGGCAGCACGATTCAACTTGTTTTACTTACTGTTTTTGTACCACTCGTTAACCTCAGCTGTCACTTCGTCTCCGCCGGCTTTATTCCAATTTTCGACGAATGTATCGAAAGAATCCAAAGGCTGCTCGCCGTATACGATCTTAAGGAACGTTTCACGTTCCATCTTGAGCAACAGCTCACCCTTTTGCTGCATCGTTTTTGTTGGTTGGCCTTGGAATGCATTTTGGAAGCCTTGTTTGGCTTTAATCTGGCCATCAATAGCAAGCGCTTCTTGTCGTGCTTTTGGCCAAGTCACCACGTTGAGTTCTGTTGGGGTTACCGGTGTTTTACCAGCAAGCAGATCGATATACATTTGTGAATTGTCTACAGGGACTGTGTAATTTTTCACCAGCATATAGTTACCCGCACTGAAGCCTTCCGGTTTTCTGAGATCTGCCGCTTTATAGTCCGGCTTTCCATCGACCATCTTGTAATCAAGACCTTCCTCGAAGCCGTAATAGAACTCCGAGTCCTCTGCATATGGCTTCATCATTTTATCTAAATAAGCAAAGAATGCATCCATATGCGCGAAATCTTTGTTAAACAGGTAGGCGTGGTTCGTTTTCGCCGCTGCCGTACTGCCAAACAATCCGTCCGGACCTTCCGGAATCCGGTAAGCCTTCACTACGCTAACATCCATGCCGCCTTTTTCGAATGTAGTGCTTGGGACGTAAGTAGGACCTACATAAATACCGGACTTTCCTTGTGTGAAGCTTTCTCCAGCTTTTGTGTTGTCAAGCGTTCCAAAGGCTTTATCCAAGTAATCCTTCTCGAACCACTCCGACAATTTGCCAAGTGCCGTTTTCACAGAAGGGTTGATGGAACCATACTGCAGGGTGCCGTCATCCGCTTTATACCATTGCTCTGGCATTTGTCCATACGCGCCGAACACAAAGTCTGCAGTGGCGTTCCATGTGGCAAGGTTTGTTTTACCCGAAAGCGATATCCCGATTGTATCTTTTTTGCCATTGCCGTCCGGATCCTGGTTCACGAAGGCATCCATGACATTCTCAAGCTCAGCGATGGTCGTTGGCGCTTTGAGGTTCAACTTATCGAGCCAATCCTGACGAATGAACATGATCGAATTGACAGCGCCATCCGTCATAACCGGAAGACCATAGCGCTTACCCTCCTTTTGCACGCGTATCCATAAGTCAGGATCCTTGGCAAATGCCTCCTTAAGCCGCTCTGGTGCGTACTTATCAAAGGCTTCTGTAATGTCCATGAATTTACCAGACGAGATGAAATCATCAATAAGCTCGTTGTAGACCAGCATCACATCCGGCATTTTTTCATTGCCAGCAAGCATAAGCTTTTGTTTCGTCGTATAAGCGGTATTATCATTAACGCTCCATAATGTCTCCATCTCAATGCCCAGCTTCTCTTTGGCCCAACGCGTGTGGAAATTGTCGTTCAACGTATCTCCCGCGGGAAACTTATTATCGGCCCCGATGTTTGGCGATACCGTTGTGATCTTAACTGGAGGATCGAACTTGCCGCTTGCGTTGGTTGGCTGACTTGATTCAACCGGCGCAGTGCTGCCTTCCGGCTGCTTTGTCGCGTTGGCATTGTCGTTATTGTTGTTTCCTGACGAACATGCCACCAACATTGAAACCGCAGTGCCCAGCACAATTGCTGTATTCAGTACCTTACGTTTCTTTAACCTCATATGATTGCCCCCTCAAATGATTTGAAAAGCACTCTTTAATCATAAGATCTTGATACGAGGTAATACATAGAAACAATCCGATATCCATGCTATAATTCCGTCTTTGTATCGAATTCAAGTATGGTTTTCCCTAATTTCTTCAAGATGTACCAACTCTGTTTACTATGTCATTTAGAATCTTGATCTATGCTATACTTAATTCCGTCACTTAACTTGGAAGGGAAGAATAAGCCTGTGAGCAAGAATAAAATTATAGCCGCCGCGATCAAGCTGTTCTCGGAGCTAGGCTACCATCGCACAAGCATGGACGATATCGCGAAAGAGGCAAATGTGGCCAAAGGCACGCTCTATTACAATTACAAAAGCAAGGCCGACCTGTTCGAAACGATTGTTGGCCATGGCTATGAGCTTCTTACGAGCGGAAGCCAGGATGTACTGCGCGAGGACCAGCCCACAAATCGCCAAATTGCTCAAATCGTGAGCAAACATATTGAGCTGTTCCTCCAATACAGACCCCTGATCCACATCATTAGTAATGAAACGACGAACGGCATCGAGCCGGAAATCTTGCAACGCATAAGAGAGAAAAAACAAGCGTACATACGTTTTTTGTCAGGCGTATTGGAGCAGGGAATCCAGGATGGATCGCTTAAGGCCGTGAACAGAGAGCTCGCCGCCAGCAGTATGCTTGGCTTGCTCGAAAGCGCTTGCGCTTATTATATCGAGCAGGAAGGAAAGCTTTCGCGGGAGGAGCTTGAAGCTACCATCAATGCGTTTATTTTGCCGGCTTTGTTGAAGCACTAAGCTTGTAAGGGATTGATCGTTCTGACCTCATTTGAGCCATTCGCAGCTTTTTTCTTGTGAAGCTCTGCAGATGATCGGAAGTTACGATCATCTGTGGCCACAGCGAATAACGACGCTAATCCGAGATTTTATAGTCTGCAGCCCCTGTTCTTTTCTCGTTCTCCTGTTGCATAATTGGGATTTCATTGACATTGGACACTGCCCTGCGATATTATGAAACTGACCAGTCAGTCCAAAAACAGTATAGAAGGCGGCGATCCATATGAATCAGATTCAAACCATTAAAGAGCGCTTTGTGGATGCAGAGGGACGGCAAGTCATCCTGCACGGCATGAATATGGTGTGCAAAAACAAGGCGGATGGGTACATCGGCAATTGGACCGAGCAGGACTTCTTGAAGCTGAAGCAATGGGGGATGAACGTCATTCGACTCGGCATGAGCTGGGACGCCTTGGAGCCAACGCCGGGACATTATGACGATGCCTATATTGAACGAACACGTGCCATTATACAGCTCGCTGAGCAGCATGACATTTATGTATTCCTGGATATGCATCAGGATCTATACAGCTCCCTCTTCAGCAACGGAGCACCGGCTTGGGCAACGCTTACAGACAATCATACTTACGCCAAGACCGAGGTATGGAGCGACGCCTATTTGTTCGACGGAGCGGTTCAAACCGCGTTCGACCACTTCTGGCGCAACTCTCCTGCTCCCGATGGCATCGGCCTGCAAGATCACTATATCTCCACTTGGTCTTATGCCGTGCGTCAGTTACATGACGCGCCTAACTTAATCGGATACGATCTCATGAACGAGCCGTTCATCGGTACCGATGTTCAGAACATCCTCGGAGCATTGTTCGGCGCATTTGCTGAGGTCACAGCGGAGCAAACTGGAGAACCTCCAATGAATATGGAGCAATTACTTGGACTCTGGATGGACCCCAGTCAAAGACACGAGGCGCTTAGCCTGATGAACAATGTGGAGGTGTATCGCAGGCTGATGGAGCCAACTGCGATTGCACAGGCTCCATTCGAGCGGGATGTCCTGACTGCACTCTACCAGAAAACGCGCGACGCCATTCGAGAGGTCGACCGTGAACGCATGATCTTCCTTGAAACCAACTATTTCTCGAACATGGGGGTGGAAAGCTCCATTATGCCGCTCGTCGACTCTAGCGGTGAAAAGGATTCGCAGCAGGTCTACGCCCCGCACGGCTACGACATTGTGACCGATACGCCCGATACGCATTTGGCAAGCCAAGATCGCGTGAGCTACATCTTCGAGCAGCATGAATCGACGCGCAAACGGCTCGAGATGCCCATGCTCGTCGGAGAGTGGGGAGCTTATTACGGCTCCCAGAAATCCGAACACGCATCTCTTCATATTAAGCGCACATTCGAGCGTCTTCTATGCAGCGATACGTATTGGAGCTATATGCACACGGATATGGACAAATATTCCTCCTTCAAAGGCGTGCAGCGCGGCTATCCGATGGCAACAGCCGGTATTATCGAACGATATAGCTACGATGAAACGTCAGGCGGCTTCAGCATGGACTGGCATGAGGATGGTTCAATATCCGCTCCGACGCTTGTGTATCTTCCGACATTCGCAGCAAATGCAGCCTGTGTAACCCTTACCTCGCCTAGCATGTACGAATGGTTCCCGTTTGAAAACACCGAGGCCGGCATTCTCCAAATTGCGTCTGCCGGAGGCGGCAAGCGACGGCTGCGGATCGGATAAGGACGCCAGCATTCATGTGCAAGAGGCTGTCTCTGGACTACGTTGGGGCATATGCTTGAGACGGGGCACATTGTATGTAGATTTTTACATACGTTGGGGACATCTACTTGCGTCGGGGCACATTGTATGTAGATTTTTACATACGTTGGGGCATTGTAGAGCTTCCGGTTCACGTCCTCCCCTGCTTCATGCCAGCGTTTAAAGGTATTGGAGGCGAAGGTGTA
The DNA here is from genome assembly GCF_054483835.1 of Paenibacillus sp. strain BS8-2. NCBI lineage: Bacteria > Bacillati > Bacillota > Bacilli > Caryophanales > Paenibacillaceae > Paenibacillus > Paenibacillus sp. strain BS8-2. The sequence continues at coordinate 3,934,580 of NZ_CM137010.1, read as the reverse complement.
TCGCAGATCATAAAGTCTTGGCGGTTTTGCATTATCGCAAAATACCAACGGACGGATCAATTGAAACGCATACTCAAACGCGCGCGTGTAAGATGTGCTTGTTATCGTTCTTAACCATGCTGATCACATGAAGTCCACGATTCAGAACTTCCTGAATGAGTGGCGCATGGATAAACCAGCTATCCATGAGAACATAAGATGCTGTCATCCCCACATGAATCGCGCTGTCCAGCATTGCCGCGATAACTTGTGGGGCAGTGAGAAGTGCTTCTTGACGGCCTTTGAAGCCCGAGGTTCTCCTGTCAACTGTCGGTCTTCTTCCCTGATCGGATCGGTCAACACTTACGCTAGTATTTTGCTTCAAGAGGGCTTACACAAAATACTGGACAGACCCCTATTGTGAGTATTGGCTTAATTACTTGTATTCAACAGTGGATTAAACCAGTCGCTCTAGTGCGCACCACCTCCTTAAAATAAATATAAAAATGTCAGGATCATTTATTGTGAAATAATAGAACTTGAGTTAAAAATGAAATTTAACTCATTGTGCTTGTTGAAATAGAAGAAAATTTGACTGAAATCAATTTGTTCGGACTTATATGCGGGGCAACAGCTATTTATATATGCGCTGATTATATCGTCTTCAGAGTATCCTACCTTCTCTAAAAATTGTCTAGATGTTAATATTTCTCCATTTTTTGAATCATAATAAAAAGATTGAACATTGTTCATAGGATTATATGATCCATATGCTGAGGATATAGTTGAATAAATAGCAATGCTATATACACCATCAAAATCAGCAACATAATAGTCATACTGATACCATACATATTCATATCCTTCAGCTGTTTGACAGTCATCAATATGTTCATATTCTTGAATATGAACATATTCAGAATTGATTTTTTCATTCACTTGGTCGGCATTTGGCAAATTATTATTCAGATTAGGCAGCCTAATATCAACCCTGCAAGTACCATAGTCATCCAAATGTACTTCAAAAGCTGTTTCAACGACGGATCCCCTCATTTCTGGGATATCACTGTTGTCTCTTGTATGATTATTCGTCGACGTTTCTTCACAGCCTGTAAGTAGCATAATCCCTGTAACTATTAAAAGCATTGTAGCTAGCAAACGATTCACTAAAAATTTCTTTCGTGGAAGTATATAACGATCGATGCGTAAGTTTTTCATTTAGGTTACCTACCTTTTGCAAGGCTCCTGTGGCCTCGAATTTGAATGAAGAGACTCTACAATGAATAACTTGTGTAATGACGCTTGTGAAGGGTAAATGTAACAGCTTTCATTATTTTTTAATAGGTTTTGTGTTTCCGTACTATAATGTGAGTTGTGTCAATGGAGATACTATCATGCCCAAAATTGGAATGTCAACTCAAAAAAACATAATTATTTCCATGAATATACTAGGTGGGTCGAATGGTTAATGTTAGTATAACTCTACTGCATTTAACATTTAGTGTTTTCATCTCATAAGGAGCTCCGTTTGGCCAGTTTTTCTATCAATTATTTTTTCGGAACCGCCAGTTAAGGCGAGAGCATTACTCCCCCACTACCAATTCCTCAATCCACTCGACATTTAGCAGTAATTCAAAGATTGGAGTTGTAAATGGTGCGAGTATATGGAAGGAAAGGGAGTCGTCTTACCGTGGGAGGTCTCATGGACGTGAGGAGATAGAGTTTCGAATCACGGTTGAAACAAGATTTATCATGAGAAGTCAGCACCGACGGCTTCCCCAATCAGTGTAAGAGCTTGCTCGCGATCTGAGGCACGGATCATTCGTCCTCGTTGTCCCCCCAAATCGCTTGGGCCTTTATTGGCAACAACAATAAGGCGGCTGTCTCGGCGAGTGCCGCCTCTTTGCACTTCAGCTCACGACTTAACGCTTTGTTCTCTTGTTCTTTCGCACGTAGTTCCTTCAGCAACTGGTTGGAGTGCGCAGTAACGCCTCCGTTAGCTTGCATACACGCATCGCGCCATGCTTCTACTTGTTCTACGTGTAACCCTTTGGCACGACAGTATTCGGCCATCTCGATCTCACTTAATGCTGCTGTTTCCACCACGATGGTGAACTTATCCATCGTGCTCCATCGCTCTGTAGATGCACCTGCCGGCATAATCGTTCACTGGGCTTTTGCCGCGTTCCTCCACTTGTACAACGTGGTTTCAGATATACCCGTTTCTCTGACTAACTTACTAACAGATTCATTATTTCCGTTATTCCCACTATACTTTGAGATAGGGGTTACGACAACTATTCTGACAGAGGGGGAACTCGCTTGCTTATGCTGTTGTAGGTTAAAACCTTTTTATGGTCCGAACGTCTCTAAAGGAACCGACAAAACATTAACGCGCGAGCCATCCTTGGCGCTGTACTCAAACAACTCCAACATGAGCGTGCCATTAACCGGTTGCTGTGCGGGCGGGATCTCGATGCCGATCGCGAAAGGCGACCAAGCGGGAGCTCCTTCAGCCACCATATGGTGACCCTCCAGGAGATAGTTATGGCCATCCTCGACAGCATAGTTCATGACGGCCTCGAACACTCTCGCTTCACCAGACACGATATAATGTCCTCCCGAGCCGTTAATGCTGATATTGCAGAATGCATTGTTGCAAGGAATGGTAGCCACACTTGACGTGATGTTGACGCGCCTCAGCTTCTCATCCCATTTGACTCCCGCTCCAAGCAGCTCTCCTACCGCGAGGAGTGGCACATAGGTACTTCCTTCATAATTGAGAATTGGCAATGTTTCGTCCCAATAAGCCACACCATTCACATATACGGGATATGTTGCCTTCTTCAACCAATAATTCGACGCATCCTTTGCCGCAAGTGATGGCAACGCCGTCATCAGCAGTGCGCCTACAAGCAAACCGATCATGAAGCCTCTCGATTTCTTTAGCAAGCTCGCCCCTCCTCTTAAACGCATACTCCCACATCGATCATTAAACATTCTATGCGGCAGCATCACCCATCCATGTGTAATGATGTGACACTGTCTGCTCCCACCACTTGCCACTTTGCACAAAATCGCATATAAACAAAGTAAATACCCGCCTTGAAACGATGGAGTAGGAAGGCTATGCTGATAAACATATAAGATTAGAATGGAGCGTGCCTGCCCTATGTTCCGCAATCGACTTTCTATTAGCAGTTGGAGTCTGCACCGCTGTCTCGGTCCGCTCTACTGGACCACATGGGACGATTCGTCGAAGACGCAGTCTATCTCCTTGCAAGAGCAGCCCGAACTTATGTCTCTGCTCGACCTGCCAGCCGAAGCAGCTTCGCGAGGTTTATCCTACCTGGAATTATGCCACTTTCATTTCCCCACGCGCGAAGAAGCTTATCTGACTTCCTTACGATCAGCATTCACTAATGCCGGAATCACCTTTCACACCTTGTTGATCGATTATGGCGACATCTCATCTCCTGATCCCGTAAGACGAGACAGCGATCTCTCCTACTTAAAAGGCTGGATTGAAACCGCAGCGACAGCAGGCGCTGCAGCGGTCCGAATTGTTGCCGGAGAGCAGCCGGCAGGCGATACCGAGGCGATTCGTCGCAGCGCGCTCAGCTTGATGGAGCTAAGCCGATATGCCGCTCCGCTTGGCGTCCGGGTCGTCACCGAGAACTTCCGCGATCTGACGTCAACGGTCGACAGCTGGCGCGAGGTGCTTGGCGAGACGAACGGGGAAGTTCCAACGATCGTGGACTTCGGCAATTTGGCCAAATCAGAGAAGGAAGCGGGCATCATCTACGGGGCGCCGATTGCGCACACCTTCCACGCCAAGCCGGAGTATCTAGACAATGGCTCTGTTAATGAGGAGTCGCTGACGAAGCTGCTTGTACTTGCCGGTTCAGGCAACGAAGAAGCGCCGATCTCGATTATTTTTGACCGGGATGGCGACATGTGGGATGGGATCGAACGGATTAAGGCAATAATTCTGCGCCAAGGACAAGTCTAGTTATTCTCCTGGAACAACCTGGTCCAGCTATCATTCACTGAAACGAATAGCAAAGACACCTGCTTCCTTCGCATGGCGAGGAAACAGGTGTCTTTGTGTTTCTATGGTGCTTGTTGTTGGATGCTGGATTACGCCATCCGCACCAAGCTGTAATTTTTTTTGCCTTTGCGAATAATGATGAATCGGCCGCCGATCGCTTGGCTGTCCGACACTTCAAGTGCCAGGTCGGTTACACGCTCGCCATTCATCGAGATCGCGCCATTCGTAATGTCTTCGCGTGCCTGGCGCTTGGACGGCTCGATACCTAGATCGACGAGCCAATCGACGATGTTTTTCGCTTCACGCGAGGATTCGAACGTCGGCATTTCCTTGAAGCCTTGCTCGATTTCGTCGGCAGTGAGCGAAGCGATATCACCGGTAAACAGCGCTGCCGTAATCCGTTTGGCTTGCTCAAGGAGCTCCTCGCCGTGTACGAATCTTGTCATCTCTTCCGCCAGCTTCTTCTGCGCTTCCCGCTTGTGAGGTTCGGATTGCACCTTCTCCGCCAACTCCTCGATCTCTTCTTTGGAGAGGAACGTAAAGTACTTCAAATATTTGACGACATCCCGGTCATCGGTATTCGCCCAGAATTGGTAGAATTCGAATGGCGTCGTTTTGTTCGGATCCAGCCAGATCGCGCCGCCGGCCGTCTTGCCGAATTTCGTACCGTCGGCTTTGAGCATCAGCGGAATCGTCAGGCCGAACGCCTTCGCTTCGCTGCCCTCTTTCTTCCGAATCAGATCAAGTCCGCTCGTAATATTGCCCCATTGGTCAGAACCGCCGATCTGCAGCTGCACATCCTCGTTCTGGAAGAGATGCAGGTAATCGAGCGACTGCAGAATTTGGTACGAGAACTCCGTGAACGAAATACCGCTCTCGAGCCGGCTGGATACTACATCCTTTGCCAGCATCGTATTGATGCTGAAGTTTTTGCCGTAGTCGCGCAGGAACTCAATCACGTTGATCTTGTGCGTCCAATCGTAGTTGTTGACCATACGGATATTGTTGTCGCCATCCGTCACGAACAGCTTGCGAAGCTGCGCAGTAAGCGCGTTAACATTGTCCTCGATCTGCTCCAGCGTCTGGAGGGAGCGCTCCGAGGTGCGTCCGCTAGGATCGCCGATTGTGCCTGTTGCCCCGCCGATCAGGATGACTGGACGGTGACCGGCAAGCTGGAACCGCTTGAGCACCATGAATGGAATCAAATGACCGATGTGCATGCTGTCGCCCGTCGGGTCTACACCGCAGTACAAGGAAACAGCTTTTTCGTTCGTCAGTTCGCGAAGCCCCTCTGCATCCGTTTGTTGATTGATGGCATCGCGCCATTGTAGTTCGTCGATAATGTTCATTCGTCATACACTCCTTTTTGTTAATTGGGACAAAAACAAAAAAACGCCCCCATGTCTATGAAGACAAAGGGACGATCCGTGACCGTGTTACCACCCAGATTGCATCAGCTTATTACGTCCATGGACGCATAAAAGATGCCGCTCTTGGCGAGTTATCGTTCACCATACCGCTCGGCATTACCCGAGATGCTCCAGAGTGTATTTCGCAGGCTTAATGTGTGCCGGGTTCCATCGCCCCCCGGCTTTCTGAGACAGGGACTAAGCCGCTACTGCGCTCATTCTACGCATTGGTTTATCAAATTACAGCAAGTATATTGAATCCGTAAGATGATGTCAACCTTTATTGCCTTAATTGCCTTTATTGCCGGTAACCTGGACAGATGCCATCATTGCCGCTGACGTCTTGCTTCCGAAGGCGAATGACCATAATACCGCTTAAACAGCTTGCTGAACGTATAAATATCAGAGTATGCAAGCGCTTCCGCCACTTCGGACACCGTCATCGCCGTTTCTCCCAGCAAGTGGGCTGCACGTTCCATCCGAAGTTTCGATATTGTTTCTTTGAGCGTAAGTCCTGTATGGCGTTTCATTAGCGCGCTGACGTACCGAGCAGATAAGCCAGACGCGGCGACAACTGTTTCGTAATGGATCTCCTCGGATAGTCTGAACCGAATTTCATTATGGACGGTCTGGATGATCTGGTCGACGTAATAGTTGCGAGCAGGCTCATGCTGCCGATCCATCTCCTTCAGCCATCTGGTCAGAATAAGCTTGAGCAGCAGATCATATTCTGCCTCGTTCGCGGCATCGGCTTCTTCCCAATAGGTCATATCAACGAGCTGATGCAATAACGGCTCCAGCCTGTACGTATCCCGAATGTACACGCAGCGCTGTTCCGGCAACGGATCATGCCACCCCCCGGTCTCAATCTCTAGAAGGTTTGTCATTGCAAAATGGCAAAAGAGTACCGTAAGCGGATCATCTTGACGATGGCTCGCATGAATGACATCCCCAGGACGAAGTACAAAGAATGTGCCGGACCGAATCTCATGCCGAAATCCGTTGATGTACATCTCTCCTCGCCCTTTAACAGCGTACCACAAATCATAATCCGCAAGCGGAAGCGGCTGCCACGACCAGTTCGGCTCGCAGCGAGCTTTGCCTCCTATACCATTGAGCGCCAAATGAAGCCTGCTCCATTGCCATCCCTCGTTACCCTCAATCGTGACATCTCCCACTCTCTGCTCCCCCTTCCCTACACCAGAAAAATTCGATAAAGAACCCCTATTCCCTTTATTCGCCCAACAATAAAATATAGCATTTAAGTCCAAATTTAACCGCTACCGGTCCATTCCTGATTCCCTCCTGCTTTGTTAATCTGAATACACAAGAAACAATCCATTCATGGAGGCGAACATAACCAATGAAACGAACAGCCGTAAGTCAGGAATCCATCAACGCCATGTTATACAAGTATGACAACGTGCATGTAAGTCTAAACGGGATTGATGCGCTTGAGAATGAACATTTAAAGGGTTATAAACAATCAGGTTTTCTATCAATCGATGGTTTGTTAAATGAAGCCGAGGTCGAACAATCGAAGCAAGCGCTAATGGATCTCCTCCATGTGGATCGGAAGGGAGCGAAGCTCCAATTCACCAAATCCGAGAGCCAATTAAACACTCCGGAAGAACGCGACCTATCGATTCGCAAAATCTATGAGTTCGTTTCCGTCGAGGATCGGCTGCGCCAGATCGCTTATCATCCCGACTTGATAAGTATTATTCAGCGTATTTTCGGCGAGGAGCCCGTATTGATCCAGGATATGGCGTTGCTTAAACCCCCGCATGGCGGCGGAGAGAAGCCATGGCATCAAGATATGGCATATGGCGGTTTAACGTATACCAAAGCAGCTATCGGCGTCTGGATCGCGCTGGATGAAGCGACTGCCGACAACGGATGCATGCATATCATACCTGGCTCCCACCAAGAAGGCGCAACGCCACATTATGCGATCCGCGATTGGCAGCTATGCGATTCGCAAGTGCCGGTTAACCGAGATGTCATTGTACCTCTGAAGCCGGGAGGCGCCCTTTTCTTCCACGGCATGCTGTACCATGGCACCCCATCTAACCTCTCGACGCTCAAGCGGCGGGCCTTGCAATTCCATTACGTGCCGGCATCGGCAGAGAGAGTATCGCCGCAAGAATACAAGCGGATGTTTACGAACGAACTGAGCGGCGCGGAGTGTTGATCTGCGACAGAGGTTAGTCAATGGAAAGGTGAAATTACAAAAGGAGCAGGCATCCCCTCATGGGGTGACCTGCTCCTTGCTCGTATTTCAAGCCTTTACGGCACTTGCATCCGCATACACGAAGCCGAGTCGACGCAGCCAGCGTTCGCACTGGACTGTCCATTGCGCGGTGTCAGGTAGAGCCTCTGACAACCCGACGCCATGTACGCCTTCCTCGTAAATATGCAGTTCGAATGGCACCTTAGCCTTGCTTAGCGCCAAGGCGAACATCATGCTATGCTCCGGCGGAACCGCCGTATCCTCTGCCGTATGCCAGAGGAACGAAGGCGGTGTCGCTTCTGTCACAAGAAGCTGGCTGGACAACGCGAGACGCTGCTCCTGCGTCGACTCTTCGCCAAGCTGCGCGGTAACTGAGCCGAGATGAGAATATGGCTCTGCGAACGAAATAACAGGGTAACACATCACAAGCGCATCGGGACGAGAGCTTTGCCGTTCGATTGGGTCGGTCGAATCCGCATCTCCGCTGTCGAAGCGTGTGCCAAGCGACGATACCAGATGACCGCCTGCGGAGAATCCAAGCGTCGCGATACGGTCCTCGCGGATGCCCCATTCCGCTGCATGGTGACGAGCTAACCTCACGGCACGCTGGCCGTCAATCAACGGAACCGGATATTGATAAGGATATACGCGGTATTGCAAGACTGCCGCCGAGATGCCAATGCTATTGAGCCATTGTGCGATCGGATATCCTTCATGCTCCGCTCTCCTCCGGTACGCTCCGCCTGGGCAAATGATAACAAGTCCCGCCCGTTCTGCCTCTGGCACGAGGTATACCTCCAGCGTTGGCTCATGAACTTCAGTGATCCCCTGATGCGACGGAGCCCCATCTTCCCATAGACGATAGATCATGGATTTATTCTTCCTTCATCCACTGGAAATGGAATTTGCCTGGCTGATCCACACGTTCGAACGTGTGCGCGCCGAAGTAATCGCGTTGTGCTTGCAGCAGGTTAGCCGGCAGACGCTCCGTACGGTAGCTGTCATAGTAGGCTAATGCCGACGCGAAAGCCGGAACCGGGATGCCTCTTGTTACAGCCGTCGCGATCACATTGCGCCATGCTTCTTGGTAATTCGTTACGATGCTGCCGAAATATTCGTCCAAGAACAAATTTTTGAGCTCTGGATTACGGTCGTAGGCATCTTTAATATTTTGCAGGAAACGCGCGCGGATGATACAGCCGCCGCGGAAGATCATCGCGATGCTGCCATAATTCAAGTCCCAACCATACGCTTCGGATGCCGCTCTCATCTGTGCGAAACCTTGTGCATAAGAAGCGATCTTGCTTGCATACAACGCTTTGCGCACGGCTTCGATGAACGCTTGCGCATCTCCGTCATATGCAGCAACAGAAGGTCCGCTCAGCACTTTGCTTGCCGCTACGCGTTCTTCTTTCATCGCGGAGATGAACCGGGAGAATACGGATTCTGTAATGATCGAAAGCGGAACGCCAAGATCAAGCGAGCTTTGGCTCGTCCACTTGCCTGTTCCCTTCTGACCTGCGGAATCAAGAATGACGTCGACCATTGGCTTGCCTGTTTCCGCATCGTATTTGGAGAAAATGTCTGCGGTAATTTCAATCAGATAACTGTCGAGCTCGCCGTTGTTCCACTCTGTGAAGATATTGTGCAGCTCTTCCGCACTAACGGAAAGCGTGTCCTTGAGCAAATGATAGGCTTCGCCAATCAGCTGCATGTCGCCATATTCGATGCCGTTATGCACCATTTTGACATAGTGACCCGCTCCGTCGCCCCCGATGTACGTGCAGCACGGATCGCCGTCTACTTTGGCCGAGATGGCAGTCAGAATCGGCTCTACGAGCTCATACGCGTCGCGCACGCCGCCCGGCATAATAGCCGGTCCGTTAAGCGCGCCCTCTTCGCCCCCCGATACGCCTGCTCCGATGAAACGGAAGCCCTTTTCTTGCAGCTCCTTATTGCGTCTCTGCGTATCCGGGAAGTAGGCATTGCCTCCGTCAATCAAGATATCTCCTTGGTCCAAGAACGGGAGCAATTGTTCAATCGTTGCATCCGTTGCCGGACCTGCTTGCACCATAATCAATATTTTGCGAGGAATCTCGAGCGAGGACACAAACTCTTCCACGCTGAAGGTGCCAACGAGATTTTTCCCTTCCGATTCGGCAAGTAATTCATTTGTTTTCTCCGGCGAACGATTGTACACCGAGACAGAGAAACCTTTGCTCTCCATGTTCAATGCAAGGTTTTTACCCATAACCGCAAGTCCGACTACTCCGATTTGTTGCTTACTCATGGCATTAACGCTCCCTTTTCTCTATTATTCTTGTCCAGCTGCTGTCAATTGCTTAACAGGCTCCGCGGCATCGAACCACCAGCGGTAACCATCCCTTGCAAGCAGCTCATCTGCTTGTGACGGACCGTAAGTTCCAGCCTCGTAACGATACAGCGGCACGCTGTTCTCTTCATAGGCTTCGAGGATCGGCTGCACCCAAGCCCAGGACGCTTCTACCTCATCCCAATGGGCAAAATAAGTCGCGTCGCCAAGCAGCGCATCATGAATCAGGTTCTCATACGCTTCCGGCAGATCGCCATGGCCAGGATCGATATCAATGCGGATCGGCTTAACGTTTTCTTTGGCCGTTCCATCCATCGTATTGAGCTGCAGCGAGATGCTCTCGCCCGGACTCATCTCGATGACAAGCAAATTCGGTTCAGGTGTGCCTTCATCGCCGTTCGTGCTTTGTTGCAGCGCCTCTTTGAACTCTATGACAATGCGCGTCGATTTCTCCTTCAGACGTTTGCCAGTACGGATATAGAATGGAACCCCGCGCCAGAAGGAATCGTCGATCGTCAGCTTCGCAGCGACAAATGTGTCATTGTTCGAACCTGGCGTTATGCCTGGCTCGGATGTATAGCCGGCAACAGGATTCCCGTTAATCTGCCCCGCTGCATATTGACCGCGTACGACGGTTGCGCTGACGTCTGCCTTCTGCAGCGGCTCGAGCGCCTCCATAATATGTTTTTTCTTGAAACGAACCACGTCGGCATCATTGCCGACAGAGGTACGGATCGCCGTCATCATCAGCAGCTGCAGCATATGGTTCTGGAACATGTCACGAAGCGCGCCTACATGGTCATAATACCCTGCCCGTTCTTCTACGCCAACCGTTTCGTTTGCTGTGATCTGTACATTGGCTATATTACGGTTCGTCCAGAGCGCCTGAATGATGGGATTACTTTGTTGAAGCGCCTTGAAGCGCTGCAGCATCGGCTTTCCTAGGTAATGGTCGATACGGAATATTTGCTCTTCTACAAACGCTCGACCGAGCATCTCGTTAAGAGCTCTAGCGGTTTGCAGGTTATGGCCGAACGGCTTCTCGATAACGAGACGTTTCCAACCGTCGGCTGCCCCCAGTCCGCTCTTCTCGATGTTGGCTGCGATCGTCTCGAAATATTCGGGACCGACAGACAAATAAAACAGTCGGTTCGGAGCCAACTCAAGCACTTGCTCGCGGGTCTCAATCTTATGCAGCAGCTTGCCGTAGTCGTCCAATATGTCGATATTCAGCACGCTGTAGCTGAATGCTTGCAGGAACGACTCGATCTGAGCTTCGTCATGGTCCTTCCCTCTTGCATAATCACGGATGGATTGCGCGACATTGCCGCGAAACTTCTCGTCAGACCAGTCTCTGCGACCTAATCCGATTAATGCAAATGCAGCGGGCAGCTTGCCACCCATAAATAAATGAAAGAGGGCTGGATAGATCTTGCGTTTGGCCAGATCACCAGTTGCCCCGAACAAAATAAAAGTAGTTGGTTCCATGTTCCTTCTCCTCCCGTCAAGCGCGATCTATCTGTAGCTTTGACTTAACTATAATACGTAGCTAAGCCATACAAGTAATTAATAGTTTTCGGAGGAGCTATAGATATTGTCTATGGTATTTACAACAAATTAACGGCCATCATGACCTTTTGGATCCGTTCCACAAACTCTTTCTTGCCACAAACTTATAAAATGGGCCAAAAAGCGGAATGGTAAAGAAGTGCTTTTATATACAAAGTGACCCATGGGGGAAATTGGAAAATGGAAATGAATCTCGATAACATGCGAGAGCATGCCCACAAGCTTGCACTGGAGCATGATGCGAGCGGCAATCGTGTCTCTTCGAAGGTGTTGTGGAGACGTATGGAGGAAGATATACGCCAGCTGCGCGGCTATATCGCGGCAATCAACGAAAGCTCTACCGTATGCGAGCAGCCCGCGGACGAATGGCTGCGAGACCATGCAGAGTTTCTGGAAGCTGAGCTAGCCGGCATCCGCGAAGCCCTGGCGGACTTTCCCGCCAAGGAGCTGCCCGCTCTTAAGGGAACAGATTTGACTAGAGCCGCTTCGATCTGCAGCCATTATCTGGCGCTGACTGACGGCTTACTTGATGACGGGATGCTAGAAGCTTACCTCGATGCCTATCAGGATGTGGCCGTTCTGACGACGGCAGAGGCTTGGTCCTTATCGCTGTTCCTGCAGATGGAGCTGCTACGTAAGCTTGCCATGGTCGTGGAACCGCTGCGAGAACGCCGGCTCGTCTGTCTGCAAGTGGACCGGATGTTAGCCGGCATCCCCGCATCGGAACTCAATCCGGAGACATTCAAGGCCGCGCTCGACCGGGAGCAGATCGAGTTGCCGCTTTCCGGTGCGATGACCGTTCATTTGGTCAAACATCTCCGAGATCACGCCGAGGACTCCGCGCATATGGGCGAGTGGCTGGTTTGCAAGCTGGAGAACCCTCCAGAAGATTTGGACGCCATCCTTTCTTACGAATACAGGCTGCAAGCCGAATACCAGGTAAGTGCAGGCAACGTCATCGGAAGTCTGCGCAAGTTATCGCGCTGGGATTGGAGCGTGCTTTTCGAACGAATCAGCATCATTGAACGAACGCTTCGGGGCGAGCAAGCGAATGACTACCCGAGATTGGACAGCGGGAGCCGCCATACGCTCCGACACCGTGTGGAACGGCTAGCCCGCCGCATGCATGTGCCTGAAAATCTAGTAGCTTCGCAAGCAGTCTCCCTTGCTGATGACCGTTATGGAGCCTTTCGTGCTGAGGAAACAGATACAAACGCATCATTGCCTCCTAGGGAAAGTTATGCGGCCTATTATTTGCTGGAAGCACGCGGCATGCGGCGGCTTCAATCCGCCCTCAAGCAATGCGGCAAAGCTGGCGCCTTGCCAGAGGCAGGCTTCAAAAGACGGGCTTCCGGCATCTATTTGCAGCTTGTAGCGCTTGGCACTCTAGCCGCTTTGCTTGCCATGCTGACGTCAATTATAGCCGGGATTGATGAGCCTATTGCTGCGGGGGGACTAGCTCTGGCATTCGCACTGCTGCTCATACCGGCAAGCGAATGGTCCGTTACTCTTGTGCACTGGCTCATTGAAAGAGTCACGGTCCCTGACCGCCTGCTGCGTTACGACTTCTCCAAGGGAATTCCGCAAGACGCTAATACGATGATCGTTATTCCCGTCATATGGAGCAGACTTGACGATATCGCTGCTACTTTAGAGCGCCTGGAGCTTCATTATTTGGCCAATCGTGATCCACAACTGCGTTTCGCGATCTTGAGCGACTTTCGGGACACCCGCGAAGAGCGCCTAGCAAGTGATGAGCCAATGATTCGGGCTGCCCTATCCGGCGTGGAGCGGCTCAATCGCGACTACCCCGGCACCCCCTTCCATCTGTTCCATAGAGGCCGGCGGTGGAATGCCTCCGAAAACGTATGGATGGGCTGGGAGCGCAAACGCGGCAAATTAGAGGAATTCGTTAAGCTGCTCAGAGGCGATACGCGTACCAGCTTTGAGAGAAGAGCCGGCGACGATTCGGCTCTGGGCCATATCCGCTATGTGATCACACTGGATGCGGATACCCGTTTGCCGCTGGAGAGCGCGCAGCGCATGGTCGGCGCCATCCATCTGCCTTACAATCGACCAAGACTATCGCCAGACGGGATGCAGGTCATCGAGGGATACGGCGTGCTCCAGCCCCGCATCGGCATGACCTATGAGAGCGCGCGCAAGTCGCGTCTAACGGCGTTATTCGCCCATGAGGCCGGACTGGATCCTTATGCTTTTGCCGTATCGGATCCCTATCAAGATGCTACCGGTCAAGGCATCTTTACGGGCAAAGGCATATTCGACGTTCAAACGTTCCATCATATCCTATCCGGCCGATTGCCCGAAAATCGCGTATTAAGCCACGATCTGCTGGAAGGCGGCTTCTTACGCACCGGATTGTTGTCCGATATCGAGCTTATCGATGATCATCCGCCAACCTTTCTCTCTCAGCAGAAGAGGTTGCATCGCTGGACACGCGGCGATTGGCAGCTATTGCCGTGGCTAAGAAGCAAAGCGAGCAGCGCGTCGGGAGAACGAATCCCGACGCGATTATCGCTGCTTACGCGCTGGCAGATCGCGGATAATATGAGACGCAGCTTGCTGTCTCCCGCCCTGCTCGCCATGTTTCTGCTTGCCACCGTCCTTCCCGGACCAACGCTGGCATGGTATACAGTTGTATGCCTGACGTTGCTGCTTCCTGTGATCCGCCAACTATTCACGCCTTCCGTCTGGCTGCAACGACCAGGCGCATTACTGCGGACTGCCGCACATGCCTGCCTTACGTTATTGATCCTGCCGTTCCAAAGCGCGATGTTGCTGGGCGCAATCATGAGGACTCTGTTCCGGCTGCTCTTCTCGAAGCGCAAATTATTGGAATGGACAAGCCAATCAGAAGTAGAGAGACAATCTGACAAAGCAGGCGCTCCTCCAATGACGGGTATGGGCGGCGGGTTCCTGTTTGCGGCCATTCTCGCAGCCAGCATGCTGCTTACAGCGAATGAGTCTACGACACTCCGCAGTATCGGATTTGCAGTCGCCATCCTTTGGTGCGTGACTCCACTCGTCATTCGGTGGCTCGACGGCGCGCCGGCTCGGACAGACAAGGACTTTACGGCGTCTCAGCGTGAGGATCTGCATACACTCGCACGCGACATTTGGGATTTCTACGAGGATTTTGTGACAGAAAAGGATCATTGGCTCCCGCCCGACAACGTACAGATCGAGCCGGACCGCGGGATCGCGCACCGTACTTCGCCAACCAACATCGGGATGTATGCATTATGTGCGGTCGCTGCGAGGGACTTTGGATTTATCGATACGAGGGGACTCGTCGAGCGCTTAGAGCAGACGATCAGCACGATCGAACAAATGGAGAAATGGGAAGGCCATCTGTACAACTGGTACGATACAGAGACGCTTCGTCCTCTCTTGCCGATCTACGTATCAACCGTTGACTCGGGCAACCTGGCAGCTTCCCTCATGGCTGTCAGAGAGGGATTGCTGGAATGGCTGCAAGCCGACTGGGGCGGCAAGGCGGGCGGCGGCAATGACAACAGAGGCAACGAGGAGCACTGGGGAAGCGGACGATCGGAGGTTGCGTTCGCCAATGAGCTTGGCTCAATAAGCAATTCCGAGCTCATGAGGCGCGGCAATGCACTTGCTTCACGAATAGATGTGCTAACCAGAGAAACAAACTTCAAGCCGCTGCATGATTCCAAAACGAATTTATTCTCGCTCGGCTACCATGTCGGCAGACGCGAGCGGGATGAGGTGTTATACGACCTATTAGCTTCGGAGGCTCGGCAAGCCAGCTTCGTGGCTATAGCGATGGGTCAAATCCCCGTCTCACACTGGAATGCGCTTGGCCGGACCATGACGAAAATTCGCGGCAACGCTGCACTGCTCTCCTGGTCTGGCACGATGTTCGAATATATGATGCCCTGGCTGCTCATGCGAACATACCGTGATACCGTATGGGATAGCACTTACAAAGCCGTCGTTGGGCGGCAAATCGATTATGCCAAGCAGAAAGGTGTACCCTTCGGCATATCTGAATCGGGATACTTTGCCTTTGACCATCAGCTCAACTATCAATACAGAGCATTCGGCGTTCCTGGTCTGGGCTTCAAGCGGGGGCTGGAGCAGGATCTCGTGCTTGCGCCTTATGCAACGATCATGGCGCTGCCATACGCACGCGAGGAAAGTATTCACGCGCTCGCAGAGTTCGAGCGTATTGGCGGTCGCGGTCGATATGGATATTACGAGGCGCTGGACTTTACTCCGCGCAGACTCCGGCAAGACGGCAAACATGCCGTCATCCAAAGCTTCATGGCGCATCATCAAGGGATGAGCCTGCTGACATTGTCCAATCTGCTGCTGCCGCATTCGATGATCGACCGGTTCCATCGCAATAAGGAAGTTCAGGCGGCTGAGCTGTTGCTGCAGGAACGTATTCCGGAGAAGGCTAAGCTGATTCGCCATCCCGCTCTGCACAGACTGGAGGATGATCGCGAGAAAACGGCGTCGCCTGCCGATCCGATTCGGGAATTTTCTTCCCCGCATACCAAGGTGCCGGAAACATGCGTGTTATCCAACGGTCGGTTCAGCACGATCGTCACAGCAAGCGGGAGCGGCTACAGCAGCTTCGATGGAATGTCTGTTTCGCGCTGGAGAGAAGATCCCGTGCGTGACTCATGGGGCTCCTTCGTCTATATCCGAGATGTTGCCACCAGCGAAGTTTGGTCCGCATCCTATCAACCGTGCCGAGGCGAATCACCGGATCAACGAATCCGGTTCGAGCTCGGCAAAGCAACCTTCGAGCGAAGTCACAACGAGCTGAACGCCAAGATGGAAATCTGTGCCTCGCCGGAATTCGACGCGGAGATCCGCCGAATTACGCTGACGAATAATGGGTCACAAAACAAAATGGTCGAGGTAACGACATACGTCGAGCTCGCTCTCGCCAATCCTATCGCCGATGATGCGCACACTGCATTCAGCAAGCTGTTTATCCGCACGGCGTACGACGAAGGAAGCGGCTGCCTTGTCGCAAGCCGTCGCAAACGCGAAGCCAAGGAACAAGCGCTTTGGGCCGCCCATTCTCTCATCTCGGATGGCGCAAGTCATGGCTCGCCCGAATTCGAGACTGATCGATCCGCCTTTATCGGTCGAGGTTTCGAGCCGAGGCTGCCGCAGAGCATCTCTTCCAGACTTAAGGGCAAGACCGGATCCGTTGCCGACCCCGCGTTCGTCATGCGTCGTCATGTTCAGATCGAACCCGGCAGTGAGGCGGTGTTATATGCGGTCACTTCGGTTGGCGAGAGCCGTTCTGTTGTGATCGAAGCTGCCAGCGCCTTCGGCAAACGGGAAACCGTTGAACGTGAATTCCAGTTGGCATGGACGCGCAGCCGTATCGAGCTTCGCAGCCTCGGTCTAGATCTCGCCGACGCTTACGACTTCCAGCGCTTGGCCGCGCAGGTGCTCTATACGCCGCCGCTCAGCGCCAGCCGAAGCGCCAGGATCGAAGCCAATGTCAAAGGACAACCAGGTCTGTGGGCATATGGTGTGTCCGGCGACAAACCCGCCGTCGTTGCCGAAATCGATAATCGCAGCCGGCTGCCTTTTATTATGAAGCTGCTCTCCTGCCATGAATATTTGCGGAGACTTGGCATCCGCTTTGATCTCGTCATCCTGAACTATTCCGAAGAAGGATACTCGCAGGAGCTGCAGGATTCGCTCAGCCGTGCGGTGGAGCATGGCGTCGATCGATTCGGTGCAGGCCATGCCAATATTCGCGTTCTTCCAGCCGCCCAAATTCCGCAAGAGGACTTGACGCTGCTGCTTGCATTTGCTCGATTAACGTTACGCGCAAGCGGCCCGTCCATTGCCGTACAGCTCAGACTGCCAAGGCGCGCAGGAGAGACCCCTGACAGCGTCCATGCAATGAAACGCGCAATTGAGCGCGGACCGCTGCGCAAAGCGCGGGCTGGTGAAGCCGAAGTCGATACCATTGCCGATGCGATTGCCGAAACGTTGGAACCATCGTCGTTTAATACTCAAGATGCGTCAAGCTCGAGGTTCTCATCAAGCGGCGGCGTGTCGCTTGATGCCAAGGAAGTGAAGTTTTATAACGGCTGGGGCGGCTTTGCGAATAACGGCAAACAATACAAGCTCCAGATCGACGGTGAACATCATCTGCCCGCTCCCTGGATTAATGTGCTTGCGAATCCTGGATTTGGAGCACTCGTATCGGAGCTTGGCACGGGGTACACCTTCTGGCGCAATAGCCGGGAGTGCAAGCTTACACCTTGGTCGAACGATCCGGTACTCGACGAGCCGGGGGAGCTGGGTTTCCTGCGAGACGAAGAAAGCGGCATCCAGTGGACGCTTACGCCTTCCGCTGGGAGCAACCCGTCACCGTATGTGGTAACCCATGGACTTGGGAACTCCATGTTCGAGCATGAGCGCGAAGGCATCCGCCACTCGTTTGATCTTTATGTACCAATGGAGGATCCCGTCAAGATTATGCGGCTTCAGCTTCGCAACGAATCGCCAGAACCAAGGAAGCTTTCGGTCACCTATTATGCAGAGTGGGTCATTGGTGTACAGCGTCAGTCCAATGCCTCCTTTATTTCATGCGAGTGGGACGAGGAGGCCCAAATCTTGACCGCTCAGAACCGGTACCAGGATATTTTCCGCGAGGCTACACCTTTTCTCGGTGTTTTCCCACAGCAACCACGGGAAGAAGAATCAGTCACTTGGACGGCCGATCAGCTAAGCTTCGTCGGCAGGAACGGCAGCGTATATCAACCTGCCGCCTTGAACCAGAACCAATTGGACAAACGTGCCGGCGTTCATTATGCCAGCTGCGGAGCCGTTCAGCGCAAGCTGACCCTGTCGCCTGGCGAGGAACGCGAAGTCATTATTTTGCTCGGCTGCGCAACGTCGCGAGACAATGCCGCCGAGCTTGCATCAAAATATGCGAACGCCAGCCAGTGTGATGAAGCCTGGCAAGCCACTTCCCGTTATTGGGAAGATACGCTTGAACAGATTGTCGTCGAAACGCCTTCAGAAGAAAGCAATATGCTCCTGAATGGATGGCTGCTGTATCAATCGGTTGCATGCAGAATGTGGGCCAGAACAGCGTTCTACCAAGCGGGAGGAGCCTTCGGGTTCCGGGATCAGCTGCAAGACTCGCTTGCGATCCTGCACACTAGACCCCAGCTGACGAGGAAACAAATTCTGCTCAGCGCCTCCCATCAATACGAAGAAGGCGATGTACAGCATTGGTGGCATGAAGAGACAAGCCGCGGTATCCGTACCTTGTTCTCCGACGACCTGCTATGGCTGCCTTACACGGTCAGCCGCTATGTCGAGCATACCGAGGATCGGTCCATCCTGGACGAGCTTGTACCGTACATTACGAGCGAAATTCTGAAGGAAGGCGAGCATGAGCGATATGAGGAAACGGTACGCTCCTCTCGCAGTGGTACGATCTATGAACATTGTACGAAAGCGATCGACAAGTCGCTCTCCCGCATAGGCGAACATGGTTTGCCGCATATCGGGGTTGGCGATTGGAACGATGGCATGAATCTCGTCGGAGATGAGGGCCGCGGAGAAAGCGTCTGGCTGGGTTGGTTCCTGTGCGAGGTGCTAAGTCGCCTGGAGCCTCTTTGCGAGTTCTGCGGCGATACAGAACGAGCCGTCCATTACAAACAGGAACGGGAGAAGCTCGCCGCCTCCATTCATGAACATGCTTGGGACGGCCAGTGGTACCGCCGAGCATTCACCGACGCAGGCACTTGGCTCGGATCGCTATATAATGACGAATGCCGGATCGATGCCATCGCACAGTCTTGGTCCGTTATCTCTGGAGCAGCGCCGGCGGATCGCGCATTACAAGCGATGCAATCCTTCGATCGCGAGCTTGTCGATCGCGAAATGGATGTCATCCGTCTGCTCACGCCGCCATTCGACGTGACCGAGCCTAGTCCAGGTTATATTCAAGGTTATCCGCCGGGCATTCGCGAGAACGGCGCGCAATATACGCATGGCGTCTTGTGGGGTATTGTCGCATGGACGAAGCTGGGGCGCGGAGACAAAGCATTCGAGCTGTTCCGGATGCTCAACCCCATCAACCATACACGAACCGATCGCGAGGTTCGCACCTATTATGGCGAACCCTATGTCATGGCCGCAGATGTCTACACGGCCGAGCCGCATCGCGGTCATGCGGGCTGGACCTGGTATACCGGAGCATCAAGCTGGATGTATCAGAGCGGAATTGAATGGATTCTCGGCTTACGCAAACGCGGGAACCGGTTGTATCTCGATCCCTGCGTGCCACCCGACTGGCCTGGCTTCAAAGTAAGCTATCGCTTCGGGGAGACCCGTTACCAGCTCGAATTCCACCGCGACAGTACGAACGCAACTGACACTATCCTTGCCGGACCAGACACCTATATCGATCTTCAAGAAGTCGGCGGCGAACAACTTATACGAGTCAGATTGACTTAACGTAGAAGGGCTTCTCCATGGTCATCAACCTGATGACTGTGGATTGGCCCTTCTTTCATCCCCTCTGCTGTTGTCGAAACAACGATAAGAAGATCTACATGGGTAAGGTGTCGGTGTTGGTTATAGCTGGATGTTCTACAAAGAGAAGGACGGCAGCACGACGCATTGGCATAACGGCGGGACATACGGCTCCAGCAGCTTCGCTGCCTTTAACCGCGACAAAGGCAAAGGCCTTGTTGTGTTATCCAACCGGGGTGCCGATCTGTTGAGCCAGATCCCGCTCGTCGGCATGCGTAAGATGAATGTAGACAAGCTCGCTCGTAAGCTGCTCGACAGTCTTTACCGTTTACCCGACTAATAGAGCACAATATTAGTATAAGAGCAGTTCCTTTGTTCATCGACAAGATGCTGAAAGGAGCTGTTTTTTTGTTCAAAAGAAAGCATCAACTCAATACGATTATCTTCGATTTAAGAAAACGTCAGTGGTATTACATTCTAGTTCTAAATACCTATATATGTTTTGTCGAAAAATGCCGAATAAGGTCGTATATGAAAAAAGGAGTGGCTGCCATGTCAAAAATTCGCAACCTTTCGCTTTCCGTTAAATTTACCTTGATAATTTGGCTGTTGCTCGTGCTTGTACTAGGCTCCAATCTTAATTCCAACTTAAACCAACTAGAGGAATTAAGCATGGAAAAGGGAGAATTAGAGGCCAAATACGCTGGCGTAAACTATGCAACAGATGTGCAAAAGCGTATGTCCGATGTAGAAGCAACTCTACAATCGTTTGCAGAGCTGCTAGCTACTTCGAGAAAAGATCAGTCTTTTTCGCGGGAACAGACCGTAGAACTTCTTAAGCATGTAATAGAGAGCCGCGAAAATATTTTCGCCATGTATACACTATGGGAACCCAACGCATTCGACGGCAATGACGTCAACAATAAGAACAAGGCGATCTACGACGATGAAACCGGTCGTTTCATACCTTATTTGGTGAAGTCGTCTAATGGGATCATTATCGAACCGCTCGCCGAATATATGACCGAAGGTACGGGCGACTATTATTTATTGCCTAAAGCAAACAAAGAACTCACGTATATCGATCCATACCTCTATACGATTGCAGGCAAAGAAACACAACTTATGTCGGTCTCTCAACCGATACTCGATCAGAACGGCAATTTTCTGGGTATAATCGGTATCGATCTTTCACTGGATGAGCTGCAAGAAGAAGCTCTTGCATACACACCTATGAACGGTTATGTGTCGCTAGTCACGGAGCAAGGCAATTATGTCACAAATCCGAATGATCCAGAATCCATTATGCAGCCTTACAGTGACAACCCGGAGAAGGAAGCGTTATGGCAGGAAGTCAAAGCCGGAAATACGTTGAAGGGCTACACCATGAATTCTTCCGGCAACCGTGTCCTACGAACCTTTGAGCCCGTTGCATTACCAGGCTCGAAGCAAACATGGTACGCCATTTCATCCGTTGATCAAACCGAAATCATGGATAACTACTACACTGTCCGCACTACAGCTTTCACCACCTCCATTGTTGGGATTCTCCTCTTGGCGATCATTATGTCGCTTATGGTTAAGTTCATGGTATCACGCCCGTTGAAGCTGCTTTCAAGTAAGCTGCAAATTATGGCGGAAGGCGATCTTACACAACGGATGGAGATTAAATCAGGTGACGAGATCGGCATCATGAGCGGATACTTTAATGTCATGACCGAAAAGCTTAGAGATATGTTCCGCCGCGTTTCTGATCTCTCCATGGCCGTTGGAGCAACGTCACAGCAGTTGACGGCAAGCGCAGAGCAGACCAGTCATGCCGCTCAGACTGTAGCGGAATCGATCGGTCGGATCGCCGAAGGCGCGGCTGCCCAGAACGAGCAGGCCATGGAATCGTCGCGTACGATGGTCGAGATGACTGCAGGAGCGGAACGTATCGCCAGCTCATCTTCCTCTGTGTCAGCTTCAACCGATGATGTTACGGAACAAACCCGGTCTGGAAGTGTACAGCTTCAAGGCACGGTCATTGTTATGGAGGAAATGGCCCTGTCCGTACGGGAGACCGAAGAATCGATCCGCCGTTTAGAACAACGTTCGGTCCAAATCGGCGGCATCATCGAAGTGATTACAGCCATCAGCTCGCAGACCAATCTGCTTGCGCTTAACGCGGCGATCGAAGCGTCCCGTGTCGGCGAACATGGGCGTGGCTTTGCCGTAGTGGCAGCGGAGATCCGCAAGCTGGCAGATCAGACCCGCAAGGCCGCCGATGAGGTTAGCAGCTTAGTATCTGCCGTACGTGAGGATACAGATAACGCGTCTCGCAGCATGGCTGTCGGCAACGTCAAGGTTCGCAGCGGTCTATCCAGCATTACAGAGAGTCAAAGACTCTTCACTACCATTCTCTCGGAGATGACCTCGGTCAATGTACAAATTCAAGAAGTGTCCGCTGCTGCTGAGCAGATGTCTGCCAGTACGGAACAAATTTCGGGCAACGTCACTCAGCTGTCTTCTCTCGCGACGGAGGCGGCAGCAAGCTCCCAAAGCGTTGCCGCGGCATCCGAGGAGCAGCTTGCATCTATGGAAGAAATATCAGCCTCCTCCTCGCAATTGAGCAAGATGGTCGAGGATTTGCTGGAGCGGCTGGCCACATTCAAAATCTAATGCGAGAAAAAGGCGCCCTGGGGAGAACTCCCCGGGGCGCCTTTCATTCTGTCCAATTCTATTGAATAGACAATATTTTCAATTAAGCTCTCAATGTTTTCAGAGCGCCGCTCCATGCCACAACTTGATCAAGCATCGAGTTCACGTTCGCTTGATGCATATCGGCTGGTTTGAATGTAGAGTAGTTCTCGAAGTCTGTGAACAAAGACAATGTAGGATGATTCCGAACGTCTGCTACGAGCAGCTCGCCAAGGATGCCGCGAAGATGTTCTGCCGCACGCGCTCCGCCAGTAGAACCGTAGCTGACGATACCTGCTGCTTTGTTATTCCAAGCCTCACGAGCAGAGTCAAGCGCATTCTTGAGCGCTCCGGAAATACTATGGTTGTATTCCTGTACGATAAATACGAATCCGTCCAGGCTGTTCAGCTTCTCGTTCCAAGCGGCAAGTCCAGGTTCTTGACCTGTGCCTTCACCTAAGAATGGCAGCTTGTATTCTGCAATATCAACGATTTCGTAGGAAGCGTCGCCGCGTCCGTCAGCAATCCCTTTCACCCATTCTCCAACTTGCGGGCTTACACGCCCTTGACGTGTGCTGCCGAGAATAATACCGATATTAAGATTAGACATTCCACTACCTCCAGGTTATCATTTGTTATTTACTTTATAATACATAGTAATTATACATTTGTTTCCCCAAGATAGGAAGTAGGAACTTTAAATAAAGTGCGTGTTCAAAAAGTTCGGTTTTCAGCACCGAGAAGATTGGATGAAAGTAGAAACTGAGGCGCGGAGCGTAGTGGAAGCTACGTGAGCACCGGAAGTTTCACTTGAGTTCAAGATTCGATGTAGCGTGTCTTCATTCTCCGTTACTTCGTGTAACCTCCTCACTCCACTTCCATAATCGTTCTGCGGCTTCATCATCTGCCGCTTTGCCCGATAAAGATTGCATCCGTTTCTTATAGTAGTATTGACCGCTAACACCGGCAACCTCCGGGCTCAGCGATAAGTATAAGGCCGTCTCCGAGCCTTGTTCGGGCGTCAGGAAAAACGGCTTCAGCAGGGCATGAACGCTCTTGCCAAATCCGTTGTCGCGGTTAACGCCTATACTGGTTGCTACTGCTCCAGGATGGAGCGAATTGACCGTAGCAGACGTTCCCTTCAGTCTCTTCGCCAGCGATCTTGCGAACAATATATTCGCAAGCTTGGATTGTCCATACCCGCTAGCCACATTAAAGCCCTTAGAGAAATGGGGATCGTCGAATCGAATTTTACCAGCCTTGTATGCGCCAGAAGCAACAACAACGATTCTGCCTTGCTCGGCTTGTTTCACCTTGTCCAGCAGCAGCATCGTCAACAAATAATGCCCCAAATGATTGATGCCAATCATCGATTCAAAACCATCCTTCGTGAGTTCCCGCTTGAGGCTAACGACACCTGCATTGTTGACAAGAACGTCCAGCGCGTCGCCGCGCGCGTTAAATGCTGCCGCGAATCTACGAATGTCAGCCAACGATCCTAGATCACAGATCATGAGTTCTGCGCTGCCGCTGCCTGCGTTCTGCTGCACGCTGCTCAGTGCCTGCATACCTCTTGCCTGATTACGACAAACCATGATGACATGCATCCCAGCTCGTGCGAGACCAATGCTTGTTGCGAGTCCCATACCTGAATTCGCTCCCGTAACCATTGCGATCTTCTGCGTCATACCAGCACCTCCGACTCTCTCTATTGATTCTCAAGAATGCGCTCCAATTGCCGCATCCGGGAGATCGCATCGTACAAGTTCCACTTCGTCTCCTCCACCACATACGATCGGCCGCGCTGAACGGCCGGTATTCGTTGCCAAAGCTCGCTCTGAAGGAGCTGCTCCGTCGCCTCACGCGAGGAAGCGTTATTCGGCATTGGAACAATCACGACATCGCCTGCATACCGGGTCATATCTTGGCGGTCGATCATCCGATAGGCTTCGCCTGCGGCTACGATCTCCTGTACAGGCTCTGACAGAATCGTTCGATCTATGCTGTGTAGAAGCTCGGACAAGCCGAGACCTCCCATGACGAACCACTTGCGTCCGCGATGACAGAGAAATACCGATACTGTCTCATTCTGACTCCTGAATCCTTGGATTACCTTGCGTGCTTGTTCGAGCTGCAATTTGTACTTCTCGATAACCTTGGATGCGATCATCCCTTTATCTAACCAGTTTCCTAACCTTTCAATCCGTTCAACAAGCGAGTTATGCGAGTCATATACAATGGTTGGAGCAATCGAGCTAATTTCATTATAGATACGTTCATCCATATTCGAAAGCACAATCAAGTCCGGCTCCAGTCTCTTCGCTTTACCAAGACGAAGAGGTATCCCGATATCTTCGATACCATCTAGACCGCCATCCTCCTCCGTTAACCATGAATCCTCCAAGCCATACAAATTGCTCGCGATCGGCCTGATGCCAAGCGCCAGCAAGTCACCAATGACCTCCCCGTAGTACAGTATCCGCCTTGGCTTCACCGGGATTCGGACTTCACGGCCCGCATCATCCGTAATCAGCTTACTTCCTCTCATTCGCTGGGCGTATTGCCTTGGCGCGATCCCCACGATCTGCCTGAATCTACGGTTAAAATAATATTCATCCTCGTAACCAACGCCGTGTGCAACCTCTCGCAAAGGTTCATCTGTAGCAACGAGCCTTTCCTTCGCTAGTTTGATCCGTATTCCATGCAAGTAGTCAAGCGGCGATGAGCCTGTTAATTGTTTGATCATCGTCGCGTATTGCCCTGGCGTCGCACCGGCTTCTTCTGCCAATTGCTTCATATTCAGTGGGAGCCGGTAATGCTCTTCGATGTATCGAATAGACCGTTCAGCCGATGTCAACGACCCGCTTGCTTCTCCACCTGCAGAATTATGTTCAATCAACATACCCACTAATTCCATAAACTGCTGTCGACGCCTGAACCAAGCCATGCTTGAACCTGCTCTAGCGATCTCCCCAGTCCCTTTGCCTCCTTGGCCGCTCTCGCAATCAGTATTTGCCGTCAATTGTTCGAACAGCTTGATGGCACGCATATAGGGGAACAGCCGCCAATTATAATGGACGGGACTAATCGGGTCCGTATAACTCGTTGCAGTTTCGACATGAATGAATTTGAATTTCAATTGATACATCGATACGGACTCGCCCGAATAATTGGCAACATACCAGCTCTGACCCGGTGGCAGCATGTAACAGCTTTGCTCGTGTGCAGGAATTAGCCGATCATCCGCGTAAAGGCTGCAATCGCCAGCAGCAACAAGCAGCAGCGAATAATAGGTATCGCGCTGATCTTCCGTCACCTGGTCCTTCTGCAGAACCCAAAGCTTCGCTTCCAGAAAGTGAAGGAGCAAGGATCGGAATATATTCAAGTCTACTTCTTCGTCGCTCATCCGGCATCCCTCGATCCTACATTCTAAATTGATCTAATTGTAGGCGATCAAAAGCCGCATATCAACTAGATGATAAGCGGCTTTTGATAGAGTTGCGATATTAATTGGATTTCAATAACGTCTGGGGCAGCTGTTCAATCAACCATTCGCGCGACTTTGCATCGCTATACGCTTCTAGCAGGCCGAATGTATAGATCTTGTCGTTCTTGACGGCTTCCAGCCCGCTCCATACTTGACTTTCCTGCAAGGACTTTAAGTCATTGACTGCCTCGTCCGCCACCGGTGTAAGCAGGAAGATACGGTCACCTGCATATTCGGGAAGCTTCTCGAAGCTGATTTCTACGAAGCCTTGTCCAGCATCCATCGCTTCTTGTACCAGCGCAGGTGTCTTAAACCCTTTCTCTCCGTACAAAATTTGCGACAAGCCCGTATTTGCCATTGCGAACAAACGATTGCCAGGATACATCGTCAGGACGGTAGCCGTCTCTTCTTCGCCAATTCCGCCGTCACGGATTGTTTCCCACATCGCGTCTTCTTTGGTATGGTATTCCGCCAGCCATTGCTTCGCTTCCTCTTGCTTGCCAAGAAGTTGTCCAAGCTTGGTCAATCGCTCATCCAGCGAGCCGAATGTGTCAAACGTCACTGTAGGCGCGACTTTGGAAATAAACTCATATTGCGCATCATCCGAATTACCGAAAATAATAAGGTCCGGGTCCAGTAATGTCGCTTGTTCTACGCTGAACGGAAAACCGACATCCGTCGCATCTTTGAAGTACTCTTCGCTCAACGTGCCTTCAATCGAGCTTAACATAATACCAACCGGATTGACCCCCAGCACAGCCAGGTCACCAGTCGTTTCGCCATGGAATATAATACGGCTAGGATTTGTCGGAACTTCTACTGAATGACCGGTCCAGTCCTCATATACCTGTGTCGCAGCTGCTGTGGAATCTCCGCCCTCTGGCTTTGCAGTCTCTTGCACCGGCACATTGCTCTCTTTGGCTGGCGCATCATTGTTTTGGCTCCCGCACGCGGACAGCAAAACCGTCATTAATGCGGCTGCGGTAAGAATCGTTACCCATCTTCTTGACTTACTCATGACTAAACCCTCCATCAATCTAATTCTCATATTTCAGATAATGATAATCATTATCTATGAAGCTATCATACGAAAATCATATTCTCTCCTCAATGGACAAATGAAAAGAAGCCATTTATTTTGTCCATTCCTTCTTGATCAGCAGCTGGATATTGCGTTATGCAAATAAAAAAGCGGCATACCTGAGTTCGAACAGGTTCATGCCGCTTCATAATAGATTGAAGTTTTCAGCTTTAGTGAATATCTTTTTTCTTAAAGTTTCCGCCTTTGACCTCGGCTACTTCGTACACCATGATGAATGCATTTTCATCGATTTCCCGAATGATTTCTTTCATTTTACTTTCTTCCAGGCGGTTAATGACGCAAGTAATCTCTTTGAAATGTTCATTGGTATATCCGCCTTGCACGGAAGTGTATGTAGCGCCGCGCCCTAATCGATTACGTATCGTTTCGATCATAATTTCAGGCTCTTTGGTAATGATTTTGAACGTTTTGGCTCCGCTCAAACCTTCTTCGACGATATGAATCACCTTCGAAGCGATAAAGTATGCAATACCCGACAGAATCGCTCCTTGCAAGCCGAACACGCTGGAGACGACAATAAATACGAATACGTTCAAGAATAGAATCATATCGCTTGTTCCGAAGGGCAGCTTGCGGGATAGCAGCACCGCGAGCATGTCGATGCCGTCCAGCGCACCGCCGTTCCTAAGCGCGAGACCCATCCCGAGACCGATTATGATACCGCCCACGACGGTGACCAGCAACGTATCCCCTTCGACAATCGGCTTCACATGGTGCATGACCATCGTGCCTACGGCAAGTGATGCAATGCCAATCACGGAGTAAATCGCAAAACTTTTGCCGATTTGCTTGTAACCCAAGTAGACGAACGGTATGTTAAGAACTCCAATCAGTAATCCTAGCGGCAGCCCGAACAACTTCGAGCCGACGATGCTGAGGCCCGTTACACCGCCGTCGGATACACTGTTCGGAATTAATACGGCTTCAAGACCGTATGCCGTAATAAACGCGCCGAGCATTACGACGAGGCCTCGCAGTATCAAGTTCACGACGGCCGGTTGTTTGTGTCTTGTCTTCATTCTTACCCTCATTTCTCCAATTTCGTTGCTGAATTTGATCATATTAGAAGCAATAAACAAGTGATTTTCTCATTAAAATTTTAGAGATATGATCGAGCATTGTCAATTTTAATGGAATTATATAGTTGATTAGGTGATCATGCGATTCAATTACGTTTCAGTTAAATACCTCCCACCAATATCCATCTTTCATCACGAACAACATACCGAACATGCCTAACGTCCTGGTCGTTATTTTCGCACCGTTCTCATGTTTGTATTTTTTCTCGTAGGAAGCATATCCAAACGCATTTCTAAAATGTGAAGATGTAAAGTCTACTATGGCTCCATCCTGATGACAGAGCTCTCCAGAAGACTGATAGGTGCATACAATTCCATATTCTTCTTCGATAAATTGTTCGAATCTCTCCCGTGAAGGTACGGACATTAGCGTAAAGGCTATTAGAGTGACGGCTATAACGGATGTCCACTTCGCCCATTGGTTTGTTTTATTACTCATCATACCCTCCTTTAAGGTCTCCATTTTCATCTATTACCTCGCCATGAGTTATTCGAGAGGTTGGGTTTGACACCGCCAATATAAAAGAAACCGTTCCTTATGTAAATGGACACTTGTATGTCCATTATACGAAGAAACGGCTAATTAAAGTTTAACTGGCAGTGCTGTTAAACTGGTTTGTGCTAATTATTCAGCAATGCCCTTGATACTCTCAAGCGGCTTGGCGTTGCCGTATTTCGGATAGTCGCGCTGTACAGGCGCAGCCCACTTCACCGCATTGGAGATAACCTTCCGCACCTGCGGATTGTAGTAAGTAGGATACGTTTCGTGGCCCGGACGGAAGTAGAACACCTTGCCTGCACCGCGGGTATAGCAGCAGCCGCTGCGGAACACCTCGCCGCCCTCGAACCAACTCACCATTACGAGCTCATCAGGCTGTGGGATATCAAAGTGTTCGCCGTACATCTCTTCATGAGCCAATTCGATGTATTCGCCGATGCCTTCCGCAATGGGATGTCCCGGATTGACGACCCAGATTCGTTCTTTCTCGTTCGCTTCGCGCCACTTCAAGTCGCAGGATGTGCCCATTAGCTTTTTGAAGATTTTAGAGAAATGCCCCGAATGCAGCACGATGAGCCCCATACCCTTTAAGACGCGGTCATGTACACGATTAACAATTTCGTCCTGCACCTCGCCATGCGCCATATGCCCCCACCAGATCAGCACATCCGTATTGTCCAGCACCTCGTTCGTCAAACCATGTTCTTCGTCATCCAGGGTTGCAAATCTGATGTCGCCTGACACCTCGAGTCCCTCAGCGATTACGGTATGCATCCCCTTAGGGTATACAGCAGCGACCTCATCGTTTGTTTTCTCATGGCGGTATTCATTCCATACTGTAACGTTTATCGTTTGAGTCATTGTTATCGTCTCCCCCACTTGGTTTAAACTCCCTCTATTGTAGCGGAGAACGTTTTCAAGATCGATTTCCGATTCGATTAAATTATTACAGTATTCTGTCATGAAGGTGGTCGTAATCAGAAAGAGTGTTATGATAGACTTACGCGAATCTGCATTCCGCCATTCTTACATTCAGGGGGATTTGAACCGATGTATCCCGACATTAAGCATGAACAAGTGATTTATCAGAACGCTTTTCTCGCGCTTCGAATTTGGCAGATCGACGGTACCGAGAACGTATCGGAGGAAGTCAAGAAGCAGACTGAGCTAGACTGGCGACAGAAACGTTATACGGAGTGGCATTACCATGAGGAGGTCGAATTGCTTTTCATTATGAAAGGGGAATTGACGGCCTTCTGTACAGAGGAGCAGCTCGTGCTGCGCAAAGGCGATATCGCCATTTTCGGATCCAGCGAGCCGCATCGGACCTTGCAGACGAAGGAAGGCAATTTGAGCTACTTGGTGTTCCAGATCAATCTTCGTAATTACTGGGATCAGAGCACGCTGAACAGCATGCGATACTTCACGGAGATGATTCGACCGCTCAGCACCCTTAATTACATTTACAGAGATGATCGAGATGTGCGCAGACGTACAGGTGCATTAATACGCGATATTTATAAGGAAATGAACGAAAATCAAGCAGGATATGAGCTAGCCGTGGCTGCGCACATTAAATCCATTCTGCTGCTATTAGTTCGTCACGATAGTCAGAGAAAACTTGATTACAATGATATCCAGCTTACTAATCGTCTGCAGCCGACGATTGATTATGTCGAATCAAGACTTGGGGACAAGCTCTCCATCGTCGAAGCAAGCGGGATGGTCAATATGAGCTACACCCATTTTATCAAAACCTTCAAGAAGACATTTGGCATGTCCTTTACCGATTTTGTCACCTATAAGCGAATCAAAAAAGCGGAACAGCTGCTGCTTACAAGCGATCTCAGCATTGCGGAAGTGGCACAAACGGTAGGCATCTCGAACATTGGCCACTTCTACAATTTGTTCCGCCGACATAATCAGTGCTCGCCCAAACAATTTCGTGAGCAGCTGCTGCTAAGCGGTGAAGGCTGATATCACGATGTCGACTCGATTGTGTTGACTACAGCTCAATCAAGTGATACATTGTGTATGCACGATATACACAATGTATAAGGAGGTTTCCGAATGCTTGCATTAGACATCCAACGATTAAATAAGAAATACGAGCATTTTCATTTAAAGGATGTTTCTTTTCATTTGGAGAAGGGTTATATCATGGGGTTCATCGGCTCCAACGGCGCAGGAAAAACAACAACCATCAAGGCCATCTTGAATTTGATTAACAAGGATAGCGGCGAAATACGAATTCTGGGCAAGGATTTGATTCAACATGAGTTGGAATTGAAGCAGGAAATCGGATTTGCTTTTGGCGACATCGACTTCTATACACGGAGCAAAATAAAAACGTTGACGAGCGTGATTAAGCGGTTCTATCACAATTGGGACGATGAAGCTTATCACGGTTATTTAACTAAATTCCAAATCAACGAAAACAAAAAAGTAGCTGAATTATCCACAGGCATGAAAGTGAAATATAACCTGGCTCTTGCTTTATCGCATGGCGCTAAGCTGCTTGTACTCGATGAACCTACGAGCGGACTCGATCCGGTCGCTAGAGATCAGTTGCTGGATATCTTCCAGGAATTGGTTGAGGACGGCGAGATCAGCATCCTGTTCTCGACTCATATTACTTCTGATTTGGAGAAATGCGCGGATTATATTACGTACATCGATAACGGTCAAATCATTAATAGCGATGAAAAAGAAACGTTCGTGGACAGCTACCGTTTGGTCAATGGGAAGCAGGAGCAGCTAGAGGAGATTGCAGATCAATTGATTAGCTACAAAAAAAATTCTTTTGGTTTTATTGGGCTTATCCATACCAAGGACCTGGACCCTGCTCTGGATATCAAATCAACTTTACCTAGCTTGGAAGAGATCATGATTTATATCTCTAGGAGGGGGTCTTCGCATGTATAACTTACTTTGGAAAGAGCTGAAACTTGGCGTCAGTCCCTTCTTTTATGCCATGCCCTTCTTAACTGGCGCGCTGACGTTGATACCAGCTTGGGTATATTTTCTGGTGCCGCTCTACTTTTGTTTCATTACGATACCGAACATGTTCGGAGGCTACAAGTCTCAGAACGATCTCATCTTCTCCAGCCTAATGCCCGTTACAAGAAGAGACATGGTGAAAGCAAAAGTGCTCGTCATCGTGATTCTGCAATGCCTGCATCTCATTGTTGCAATCGGATTTGGCCTGATCAGTGTAAGTTTGTATCCGAATCTCATCTATTATTTCTTTGAGCCCTCTCTCGCGTTCTGGGGACTATGTTTTGTCATGTATACGATCTTTAATCTATTTTTTATTCCGATGTATTACAAAACGGCTTACAAATACGGATCGGCTTCCGTTGTTTCCATTGCATTCGCTATGTTGTTTGCTGTTGGAGCCGAATGGCTCGGCATACAGAACAAATCATTTGCAGACCTTATCAACGGAACGGGAAACGCGATCTCGGGTACATCGTTTATTCTCTTGTTCCTTGGCATCATCATATTTGCGCTCGGGACATTCATTGCTTATCTGATAGCAGCCAAACGATTTGAGAAAGCGGAGATATAATGAATATCGCGATTACGAACACATCTGACAAACCGATTTACCAGCAAATTTATGAGCAAATTAGTGCGCAAATCCTGAAGGGCGAGCTCGTAAGCGGATATGGTTTGCCACCTATCCGGCAAGCAGCTACGGAGCTTCGTGTCAGTATCATAACCGTCAAAAAGGCTTGGGAAGAGCTCGAACGGCAAGGTCTGATCGATACAGTGACAGGCAAAGGCTGTTTCGTTGCCGAGCTCTCCCCTCAAGAGATGCTTCAAAAAAGAAAAGAAATGATTATGAAGCAATTGGTCATCGATAGCTCTTATTACAAGTCCTTCGGATTTACGCTAGAAGAGCTGTACGAGCTTATGAAGGAAATTTATTGATTCCGATTATATTCGTATCCGATCGCTTGCAAGAAGCTGCGCGCGAGTAAGGCATGCCCCGATTGATTAGGGTGAACGCGGTCCCATGCAAGCGTTGCCGGATACAGATGATCCAATACCTTATTGAATGCCGCTTGGGTATCGACAAACTTGGCATCATATTTGTCCGCCACTTTCTTAACAATCTCGCCATACTGATCCATCTTCCTCCGCATCGCATCCGACGCATTAGGCTCAATATAGAACGGTGTCATTAATACTAGTCCTTGAAGTGCCGGCTTGGTGCGTTGCACGAGCTCCTCGAGCGTAGCTTCGTATTCTTCGATATTTACATGTTTTTCACTGTGACCCGGCAGGTCGAATTGGCGCCAGACATCATTCGTGCCGATCATGATCGACAGCCAATCCGGCTTCAGCTCTAACACATCCGTCTCCCACCGCTCCTTGAGATTACGCACCGTATTGCCGCTAATGCCCATATTCACAACTCGAATGCCATACTCCGGATATGTAGACGTAAGCAATGCTTCAACCATGGAAACATACCCTTTTCCAGTGGCACCGAACAATCCTTCACCGATAGGTCTTGCCCGTTCGCAATCCGTAATGGAATCACCAATCATAATCAACTTTGATTTTGGTCCCAACAACATGTCTTAACCTCCTTTGGTTATTGGAAAAAGAATACTACAATCCTCGCGATGCCTCAATCATAAATTTGTAAACGCATACTAAAATGTATACATCACAAGCAAAAAAGCACCTTCAAACATAAATCCTCATCTTTCATCAAAAGAAAGAGGATTTATAATGAAGGTGCTCACCTATAATGAGCTGCATATCGTTGTTATGATAACAACGATGCCCCAATCGAATAACCAACTATCGCAAGCAACAGCACAGTGATATGGTTTAACGAGAAAATGAACATCGATCGCGCCCACTTGTCCTCTTGCTTCTGGTGGAAGCCTCTAATACTTAGGATTAGCCACGCCAAGCTAAGAAGCGCGTTCAGCACGGCAATATACGGATTAAAGGTCCAGAACATGAAGCTGCTAAAGAACAGGGCAACCAAATATACGTTCATCTGCAGGTAAGTTCTGCGAATGCCTTTGACGACTGGCAGCATGGGTACATTAGCTGCGCGGTATTCTTCCATACGGCGTATACCAATCGCATAAAAATGCGGCATCTGCCAAATGACCATCAACAGGAACAACGCTACAGCTCCCGGGTGGAAGATGTCCGGCGAAATAGCCGCCCACCCAATTAGCGGAGGCATCGCGCCAGACAAGCTCCCAACCTCCGTATTATAGATGGTTCTGCGTTTCGTCCACATCGTATACGGCACAACGTATAGGAACAGCCCCAGAAATCCCATTAGTGCTGACATGGGAGAAGCAAGATACAACGAGACAAGACCGCCTATTGCAATCCAGCTCCCGATCAGAAGCCCGCTCCAAACATCGATGATCCCCGAAACGGTTGGTCTTTTTTTCGTCCGTTCCATGATACTGTCGATATCGCGGTCGTACAAATTATTGAAGATCCCCGCGGCGCCGATCACTAATGCCGAGCCGATTAAAGCCAGCGTGATATGACCGATTTTATCCATAAAAGAAAGGTCATGAACGAACAGCGCCATACTTAGCCCTGCGATCATTGCGATTAGATTCGATTTTACGATTCCAATCTTTATCGTTTCGAAGAGAACCTTCGTGACTGATATCGTCGGAACAGATTCGACACTAACGGAATTACCTTGAACGCGCATAATGGTAACACTCCCTTAACGTAGTTTGCTTCTTTTAGGTTAGCATATACCATCTATTTT
Organism: Paenibacillus sp. strain BS8-2; assembly: GCF_054483835.1. Classification (NCBI taxonomy): domain Bacteria; kingdom Bacillati; phylum Bacillota; class Bacilli; order Caryophanales; family Paenibacillaceae; genus Paenibacillus; species Paenibacillus sp. strain BS8-2. The sequence goes on along the minus strand of NZ_CM137010.1, from coordinate 3,899,871 downwards.
TGTACCGATTTCCTCACAACCCTCATGATTCTGCCATAAAAGTGTGTCGCTTGTGTGAAAAGCTATTCGTTCTTCATTTTTCGATTCCATGATAAAACGACGGAGAGGCACTAAGGGAGCCTCTCCGTCGTTCCTTTTCAATGAAGTTAGTTGCACTGTGCGCTTGCCAGTTCTTTGAATTCTCCCGGTGTCATACCCGTTGCTCCCTTAAACGCTCGGATAAAATGGGAAGAGTCATTAAATCCGGTTCGGGCAGCGACCTGGGTTACGGATTCATGGGCTCGATTCAGCATCAACATGGCCCGGTTAATTCGCTCTTGCATGACATATTGATGAGGAGTATAACCGGTGAAGTGTTTGAATATTTTGAACATATACGATTTAGAAATGTGAAATCGACGCGCCAATGCTGTCATATGAAGAGATTCGCAACAATTTTCTCTGATATACGCCATAAGCTGTAGAGTAATCTCCTTCATCTCTGTTGAGGGGCTCTCTTCATTCTCATTTGATTCATGAGTCCCGACAAGTAATGGGACATCCTGAATGAGCAAGCTCCTCGAATAGGATCGGTAAACCTTCCTTCGCAATGTGCTCCCTTGTTCATTCGTCAGACGATTCTCCAGCGTTTGCCATTCTCGATTCATCATACATGCCTTAAACTTTCAACCATCATCAGTAACGCCATTGATTGTCCATATGGCATCGGACAAACAGGGATATCTTTGTAATATTGCAGCGTCTCGCCCATCCGTGTTCCATAGGATACATCTCTTACCGTCCCGTCTTGATCGATACGAGACAGCACGGCGTTCAGCGCCTTGCGTCCCACTTCCTCATATCGTTTATCTAGATACCCCATTCGAACAGCCTTCAAGATGCCATAAGCAAATCCGCTTGTTGCAGAGGACTCCACATAAGAAGTCGGATCATCTAATATGGTGTGCCACATTCCGTCTGCTGCTTGCAGCTTTTCTAAAGCTATCACTTGTCTCTCCAAAGAAGTGATCAGAAATTGGGCAACTCCTTCCGGCAGCGTAATCATCTCCAGATAGTCTACCAATCCTGCCGTATACCAAGCGTTCCCTCTGCCCCACAAAGCATCTGCGAAATGATGATTCCCATCAAAAGTGAACCCGTGAAAAAACAATCCAGTCCTCGTATCGGTCAAATACTTGAGATGAACAAGGAACTGTCTAATACTCTCTTGGTAATACATTTCCTCTTCCAGAAGTGCGCCCATTCGACCGACAAACAAAACCGTCATGTACAGTGTATCATCCCACAATTGCGTTTCATTAGGTCCGTCGATCGTCGCATGTGCGAATCCCATCTCTGCTGTTCTAGGGATATCCTCCATTGCGAAGCGCAGCCACTCCTTGCACAATTGCAGAAAGTCATCACGACCTGTCTCTTCATACAGATAGCTAAGCGTAAGCATGGGACACATCGTGTTAATGTTTTTGGCCGGGAGTCCCTCTTGCATCCGTTGTTCAAACCAATGAATCAAATACTCCAGTATCCCCTTATCCTTTGTTTCCTTGTAATACAAATATAAGGAGAACAAACCGACACCTTGAGACCAATCCCACTTATCCATGGATATAATGCTTACTGGCGTATTTTCTTTGAATCCTGCCTTCAACTGAAGCATGCCCTGTATGATTTTCTGAATATGACTTTCGATTACAACACGATCCAGCAAGTTTGTCTTCAACCGACACACTCTCCTTTTACAGGAATATAGCTATTGGTTCAATTCATCCAGTTCTGCAACTACTTTATTCCTCTAGTCAAATAATGAAGTCCACGATCCACATCATCCAGAATGGAAGTGATATGCTCCAGCCCGATCGAAAGCCTTATCAATCCTTGCGGAAGCCCTGTATTTTTCGATATTTCTGGAGTCACCCAATCGCCAGGGAAATTCATCAAGCTCTCGAAGCCGCCCCAGCTGGGACCTACTTCGAATAACGTCATAGCATCCGCCATTTGGGAAAGCGGCAGGATAGGTTTCTTAGGGATAAAACTAAGGAGCCCGCTATAACCAGACATTTGGCTCTTCCCTAATTCATACTGCGGATGCTCCTCCAGTCCGGGATAATAAACCGATTCGACCATTGGATGTTCTTGCAGAAACCTAGCAACCGTCATCCCATTGCTCGCATGCTGAGCCATGCGCAGCGGTAAGGTACGAAGTCCCCTTGTTAACAGCCATGCTTGATGCGGATCCATAATAGCGCCATATAAACCTCGTTCATTATGCATTATGGAGGTTGTTAACTCTTTTGACCCCACTAAAACTCCGCCAATAATATCGCTATGTCCGCCCAAATATTTGGATGCGGAATGAACTACTACATCAATTCCGAATGTCAAGGGATTCTGATATAGCGGAGTCGCCCAAGTATTATCGATCATCGTCGCAATCCCTTTACTTTGAGCGAGCTCTGCGATTTGGCGCAGATCCTGCAGCACAAATATATTGGATACGGGGCTTTCCAGATAAATTAATTTAGTCTCTGGTCTGATGGCTCTTTCGATCTCTTCTATTGAATCTCCCATTACAAAGGTACTTTCCACGCCCATCTTCTTCAAATAGGTCTCGATAAATATTCGTGCCGGCGAATATAAACTTTTGAGCGAAATTATGTGACAATCCTTCTCTACAAAGTGCATAATACCCGCTGTAATAGCCGCCATGCCTGAGGAGAACGCTAGTGCATGCGCCCCCTCCTCCAGTGCAGCTATCTTGGCTTCTGCTACCTCTATCGTAGGATTAGAGACTCGAGTATACGTATAACCGTAATTTTTTGTTTTACGAGTGAAGAGCGAATTTTGGAAAATGGGCGGTACGATGGCCCCCATATGCCGTTCGTAATCGTCACCTAGATGCTGGCAAATATCTTCTTTGCGGTTGTTTCCTTGATCAGCATGAAATTTCATTGCCATCCTCCTCGCTCTACACGTATTGCCGATTCATTGTGAACAATGCATGAAATAAAGTACCTTTACCTCTTCTTCTGACTAGAATGCCTGGCCGCTGCTTCTCCGATGTGTATTCGTAACCGCGGAACAGATAAACCTCCGTATGAGGGCTGCCTTCCATCTGCAAGGTGATGATCTTGTTGCCTGTTCTCCACTGAACTTCCCAATCCGTATCGAGCCTCGCCCATCTGACATCAAGAAGATGTTGATAACCATCCTTATCGCCTGGACTTGCACTCTCTGCAACAGAAAATGAAGGGTGCAGTTCCCCCGCACAATGAAAGACCCAATCCATGGTATGTTCCTCGTTGGTTATGACACTAAACTGGTCGACCAAGCTCTCGCCTTGAAGCTTCAGCTCCCGGACATAATCAATACCAGGATAAACCTCATTGCACCTGAATCGTGCTTCATTATTAAGTGGATCAAACCTTTCGACAGTACCACGAGGACGTGCTGTTTGATCTACGCCATCAATAACTACCGTATTGTGGGCCACACTCTTGCGTTGCCATTCTCGGAATAAGGTTGATCCGTAGCCGCTGTTCGATAGATCATAGGAGACAACCTCCTGATCGAAAGCGAGCTCTATATTCAACGCATCCGGATGCGAGTGATTTCTCTGATGAAACCCGAATTTAATAAACAACTCAATTGCTTCATGTCTCAACATACAGAACTGTATGTCCGAATCACAGCGCGACAATCTGCGATCTTCAGGCATTGACTCATATCTGTCTTTGCCGAATAACAAGCGCTGAATCCAGCCTTTCGGAGTACTCTCGCACATCCCACCAAACGCAAATGATGGAATGTAAAGTTCTCCATAACTACACGACAAGGCATGTTCATAACTCGAGTCTTCGTACATCGCATTTATCCATTCATATTGCCCCGCATAAGCGCTAAAGGAAACAAGCGGCCAGCTGTCATTGGGGTTGGGAAAACGACCGTTACTGAATGCGAGTTGAACGGGATATTGGTACATCCTTTTGACCGTTTCTTGCATGTCAGGAATCTCTTTCGCATACTCTTGCGCAAATTGCAGGACGTAGAGAAAAGGTTCAGCGCAATAGAAATGATAGTGCATCGATCCTTCCAGCCAAAAACCTTCCTTGGTGACTCCCTTCGCTAATTGATTGGCAAGCCCGAATTCGCTATTGATGGCTTTATTAAAAAACGACTCCTCTTCGAAGAACATCCCAATCATGGCCGTGGCGGACATCATCCAGCAAGGTATATTATTGATGCTTAAACTATGGGAGTAGAGCAGCTCTGCTTCGGGTAGAAACAGGTTAACCTTATACTTCTCCAGCTCCTCGGAGCTGAACTGCTCTTTGACGAGCTGCATGCCTTGTAATAACCAGATTACGCCAACCGCATCACACAGATCTATTCCCACCAGCTTTCCCACATAACCATTAGGGACCTCTACTTTCAGCTCCGTATAATGATCACTATAGAAAGAAAGTACTCTGCGAATAAACGAGACGTACTTCGAATCCCCATGCAAACGGTATAAAACAGCTGCATAAAACACAGTTTTGTTCACTTCATCGCGGTATAAATAATTCCAAGCTTCATCATATTTGCTCCCAAAATTAGAAAATCCGCAAGAATCGCAGATATGATGGGTTGGCTGCGCACGAACAAACGGTATTTTGGTAAAACATTGGCTGCAAAAATAATGATGCCCCCATCCTGAAACGCGATTCGGATGGTCCTCATAATGAATCAGCCATTCTTCCGTTTGTTCTGCAATCTGATTATGTATAGATCGCGCCCATTCGAAGTTCTCCATTCGATGTCTAACTTTCTCCCAGCTGATCAGTTCGGTCATCCCGATATTCCCCCCTGATAATTACCTCACGCGCTGTAATCGAGTGATCCTGATCTCCCAGCCGTCTGCTCGCGCATCAGCATCACTAACTTCGATTTCTTGCGGCAATCGAAGCTCTATCCATTTGTGATCATTTTCTTTGTTCCATTGCACATCCATTCTTCCGAAAGGAGTAGGAACAGAGCCTTCGGCCCACATGAGATCTGTTGATGGCGGATTAAGCTTTATCGCCTTAAATCCCTCCTCTAGACGAGTGATTCCAAGCAAATATTTGCCCATTACATAAGCAGGGGCAGCCGACCAGGCATGCGCGAAGCTCCTCGTATTGGGATAGGTTTCCCATGCCGTCGTGGAGCCTTGGTGCACCATCCCTCCCCATACTTCACGTATGCGATCGAGCACAAGATCCAATCGGCCAAGCTCTACCCACACTTCAAAGAGGTAGAACGACATAAATGGTGATACAATCGGTACCCAATCCGCTGGAGCATGAATGAGCCTTCCTTCTGTTAATGCCAACCGCTCTCGATCAATCGCATCGAATAGATACAAAAGGATATGAGTTTGCTGACTAAAGGTTTTGCTATATTCACCTGAGCGATATTTCCCATCTACATAAGCTTGTTTATCCTGGTCCCACAAATGTTCTCCAAGCGCTGCTCGTAAATTCTTGGTGATCGTGTTCCACTTCGAAACATCCTCATATTTACCAACAGTCTCAGCGATCTCCGATGCTACTTGACAGCAATACGCTAATCCGGCATGCTGCGCTGTTCCAATTCCAACTGAAGGGATGTCCAAGTCCGCCCAATCAACCAAATTCCATGCGCTTATATCGAATAAATGATCTTCATTGATAAATTGGCAGTAATGCTCGAGCACTTGGGCTAATTGCGGATAGATGTGATTGGCAAATGAACGATCCGCGCTATATGCGATATATTCCTTACATGCGATGACCCAACTGAAGGTCCACATCGGGATGACCACCTGCCAATCCGTAGGCAGACAGGCAAGCAGAAGCTTGCTTTGATCTCTGGATCGTGGCACTAGCTCTAGACTGTGCTTGACCAACTCATACGTACCGTAGATATAATAATTGACCAGAGCGCTTACTCGGCAGTCACCAACCCAGAACACTCGCTCATAGGTCGGGCAGTCAACAAACGTATCCTCTGTACATACCTCGGATGTATGCCTGCTTATCTCCCAAATATCGTTTAACATTGGATCCGAGCATCGAAAGCCGATATAATCATTAACGGGATAGCCGGACTGCTCTACCGCAATCTTATATACTAGTACGGGCGCTCGCTGCTCACGAATGGTTACCATTAAGTATCGAAAACCCATACGTGATAAGCATTTATAGGATTGTCTACCTTCTCTCGCATAATAACGAAAAGCATTATTTACGCCTGACGTGTATCTTACCTCTCCCTTTACTACAGCTTCGAACCCGTAGACATCAATGACCGTTCCCTCTTGTGCTTCAAGTTCGATGATCACTTGCCCTACATATAGTTTCCCCAAATCAATAATGAGCTCTTGATCCCCGCCATATAAAGGAACAGGTATGCTCGCAGGTCGATCATGATCAAATAACATACGATCCAACTCACGATTGATTGTATATGCAGCCAACGTCTGCTTTCGCAACATAAGCGAATAAATCATTAAATTTTCCATGACATATACGTTATCTACATTCTTTGCAATCCCCTCATAATACAAAAAATCCTCTAATGTATTTACTTTCCCTACCTCTACGAAGGCCGCTTCCTCTTTGTTGAGCCCATTATTTTTATCTACACCGCCGAATAATGGATGATAACCATCTGCTATAGCCTCAATCGTTTGGTAGGGTCCAAAGGTAACGAACGCTGAAGATCGGCTATCAGAATCTCTATTAAGTGGATGGACGAATGTGATTTCCTCCTCGAAATCCCACTCCATATGGCTAATGACGTCATTATGTAACCCTGCTATCTCAACTAGGAACAAATGACGACCTTGTTTAAGCTCAATAGAATCACCCGACTTATACCACTGATCATCTATTTTGAATCTCCCTTGAAGGCCATTCCACGGCGTGTGGGCGAAGCTCATTCGTCCTGTTGTATCCTTCTCTACCTGCACAGCCGACGCAAAATATCCGGTAAATATTTTCACATTAGCATCTCGATGATCTGGGAAGAAATTTTCCCTCAAATTTAGAGACAACACCTTCTGAATCGGGCGAACTTCGGAATGAGCCATCACTTTCCTTGGCTGGATTACTTTCTTTGCGAATGGCTCAATTGTACGCGGATATAAGGTTCCCCATGCCCCTTCGCCTCCTCTGCACACATGCTTCGCCGCAGTCCAGTCGGAATCATCATATTCGCTGTCGAGCCAGCTCGCCCCCCACTTTCTTGCATCATAAACCTCCAACCATCCGATATTCACATTCCTTTTCACCACATGCTGCATGTAACCTGTATGAAGATGTGCCTTCCAACGTTCATCGGATGCGATGACATGAGCCGTTCCATCTATCATCTCTAGATGAAGCTCCGCAAGTAAACCGGACCTATTCTCTATATACGAATAAGTCGAGTGTCCTGAGTGTGAAACGATTGCTGCAATTGTATTATTGCCGTCAATGAGGAGATGCGGAATGATGTATTGTTCGTAATACCAATGATCCGAACTAGACCTAATTGGTCCCGAACCAAGCTCCACGCCGTTAATCCATACATGAAAGCTGGTATCCGCACTGATAGATAATACCGCTTTGATAATGTTGTATTTGTTGATTGAAAATACCCGACGAAAACAAACGTAGGTGTTAATCGGCTGAGCTGCATCATCAATCCATACCCAGTCTGCCTCCCAGCTCCTCATTGGCTTATCCTCCCATTCATCGCAGTATTGTCTCTAATGCTGATTGATTGGTATGTCGTACGAGTTGAAGCAGCAGTTCCTTGGCTTGTGCATAATCATCCGTATGAATAAGCGACGATGAAGTGTGCGGATACCGCGTGCATATCCCAATCACTGCCGATGGCACGCCTATACCGTGGAGATGAGTCCGACTCGCATCGGTAGCCCCTTTGCCCACGTAATATTGATACTTGATTCCATAAGAATCTGCGATATCCGTTACAAATTCGACCAAGCCGCGATGAGTAATCATGCCGGCATCAAGGATTCGCAACAGAGTTCCCCCGCCCAATCGACCGAAAGACATCGGATTTCCATCGATGTCATTGGCAGGACTTGCATCTAATACATAAGCAATATCCGGCTGAATTAATTGCGCGGCAGTCTGAGCCCCCCGCATTCCAACCTCTTCCTGTACGGTGGCACCGGCAAATAAAGTATTAGGCAATCGTTCATCCTTTAATGCCTGTAACAGCTCGATTGCGAGACCTACCCCATATCGATTGTCCCATGCTTTGGCCATGATGATCTTGCCGTCTGCAAGTGGAGTGAATGGACATACCGGCACTGCCTGTTGGCCTGGGCGAATACCCATTTCTTTGGCATGATCAGCATCAAGCGCGCCTATATCAATAAACATTCGTTCGATACCAATTGCTTTCTCGTGTTCAGCCGGTTCTATGGACGGCATTCCTATTACACCGTTCAATACTCCATCGCTCGTTACAACCTGCACTCTAGCTGATGGAAGCACCTGAGATCTCCAGCCGCCAAGCGTTGCGAACTTCAACATACCGTTCGGAGTAATTCCGGTTACCATGAAACCTACCTCATCCATATGTCCCGCAACCATGATTTTCGGGTTTCCAGAGTCTCCCCGCTTCACCCCAAATATGCTTCCCAATCGATCGGTGATGATCTCGTCCACAACAGGCTCGATCTTCTCTCTTACAAACGAGCGAATCGTGGCTTCATAACCTGGCGCTCCAGGCAGTTCTGTTAATGCTCTGAACAGATCGAGTGAAGCCTGATTCATCTCCCGTTCCCCCTTTAATTGGCTGATTACAAGGTGTCATTTAGAATGAAATGAAGGAGATGGATAAACACCATGTGTTTATTCATCTCCTCCGCGAATACCAGCTACTTACTTGATACGGCCAATTGCCTTCAAGCCTTCAGTAATTTCTGCATCATACGTAGTTCCGCCCATTTTTTCCCACTCTGCGAGCAGGCTGTCATATGCCGCATTAAAATCTTTGGCAATGATTACTTTTGACAGCTCTTCGAATAACATCGTTTCTAATGCGCTTGTATTTTTTTCACCGAAAGGACGTTCGTTTGTCAGGGTTGGTTGGAATGTCCCATATTTACTCATGATTTCACGGTACTCCACTACTTTTTGGGCATACGTTTCACCTTTATCTTGATATTGAATCAGCGCCACATCCGAAGGATACCAAGGCAGGCCAAGGCTCATGATCTCAAGATCTGTTGAATACCAGGTGATGTCATTCTTTTTCTTTTCTGCATCTGTCACCACACGGACTCCTTGTTGCATGGTGTAATGCTCCCCTTCAAATCCATCCATCAAAGTAACTTGCACCTCAGGATCGGACATCCAGTTCAAATATTTAATGACTGCATCGGATTTCTCCGAGCTTGTCTTCGGAACCATAATAAACATGCCATAAGGAGCACCTACATTGGTAATTTGTTGTCCGTCTGGAGAAACAAACGGTTCTACCGTAACCCAATTCACATCAGGGAATTTCTCTATCATCTTCAAATCCAGGTTATATGCTAATTCATTGGAATCGATGAACCCAACGCTTCCGGCAAGCACGTTTTCTTCATGCTTCTGTGAGTTAACATCTGTAATAAACTCTCTCGGAATAAGACCTTCTTTGTACAGCTTATTCATAAATTCAAAGTGGCTGCGTCCTTCCGGTGTCTCGATGATCGATTTGAATTGACCGTCCACGATATTACCCGAAGCTAGATAAAGCTGGGTAGCGGGTCCATCATTATCCACTCCGGAGCCAAAGCTTGTTCCGTACATAAAGCCTTTGCCGCCCTGACCGATTGCAGGAATCGAATATGGAATCACATTTTCTTTTCCTATACCGCCTGGATCTTTGTCCTTAAATGCTTTTAACACCGTATACAATTCCTCCAAATTAGTAGGAACTTCCAAGCTCAATTTATCCAACCAGTCTTTACGAATACTCATTGCGGGTCCGGATTTATTCGGCTTTTGGGCCATAACCGCATAACGTTGACCATCATAGGTCCCAACTGCCTCCATCGCTACTTTGTTGTGAACCATGATGTCTTGACCGTACTTTTCGATCGAAGCATTAAGCGGAGCTAATCCCCCTTGTGATGCAAACTTCATAAATGTATTCAAATCATACGTGAGAATGACATCCGGTGCTGTTCCTGACGCCATCCAAGCGCTAAGCTTGGCTGATTCCTCTGAACGAGGCAACGGAACATATTCGACTTTAATGCCTAACGGCGCCACTTGCTCGTTAATCCAACGTGTCATGATCGTATCCGTAATTTTTTGGCCTTCAGGCGCATTGCCTCGTTCCCAAATCGAAACCTTGATGGTTTGCATCTCTACAGGCTTTTCCGTCTGTTTGTTGCCGTCACCAGAATTTGTTGCCGTGCTGCTGCTAGTCGGCTCGGATTGGCTGCTAGCATTATTCGAGTTACTGGAGCAAGCCGAAATTACGAATACCATGACCACTGCCAATAGAACCGATACAACATTTTTTGTCATTTTCAACTTTTTTCCCCCTCAATTTTTTTTACCCTTTAACAGAACCAATCATGACACCCTTCACAAAGTACTTCTGGAGCCAAGGATAGATCAATAGGATTGGTACTGTAGAATAAACAATGGTAGCTGCTTTCAGCGATTCTTGGATGAGATCCAAGCCAAGCTCTTCTTGCAACGTTTCCATCGAGGTATCGATTTGCGATAGCAACAAGATATTTCGTAACTTCACCTGCAAAGGATACATATCCGGGTTATCGATATATAACACGGCTGAGAAATAGCTGTTCCAATGACTTACCGCATAAAAAAGTCCAATGGTTGCCAAGGTTGCTTTGGAAAGCGGCAACACGAATTTCACAATGTACATGAGATTGCTGCAGCCATCCATCGCTGCCGATTCCCTGATTTCTATCGGAAGATTACGAAAGAAGGACATCATGATAAATACATAAAAAGCATTAATCAAACCTGGTATAATAAGTGACCATAGTGTATTAATCATGCCTAATTCCTTCACAAGCAAGAAAGAAGGGATCATACCGCCGGAGAATAACATCGTAATCAAGATAAAATTGATTACCGGAACTCTACCTTTTAAGTCTCGCCTGGACAAAGGATACGCCGTAATAACGGTAAAGATCAGATTCAGCGTTGTGCCTCCGATAGCCAATACGATGGTAATAAGCAAAGACCGAAATATAATTTCATCCATTAATACCGCTTTTATCGCATCAAGCTGAAATTCTACCGGCCAGATAAAAACTTGCCCCGTCTTAATGGCATACTCGCCGCTAAATGCGGTTGCGAACTGATTCAGGAAGGGAAACAAACAGATAAAGGTAAAGCCAGCGAGCATGCCGTAATTGAATATGTTAAAGATGACATCCCCGCGGCGATATATCTTGTTACTCGCCGGGCCTTTCCGTTTCCCTACCATAACCCTTCCCTCCCCATCTTCCGCACGCTGTAATTTGCCCCAAGTATGAGTACTAGATTAATTAAGGATTGAACCGTATCTACTGCAGTGGTGAGACTGAAATTCCCTTGTACAATGCCGAATGAATATATAAAGGTGGAAATGACCTGTGAGATATCCAGAACGACTGCGTTCTGTAAGGCAAAGATATGTTCAAATCCAATGGAAGTCAGGTTGCCGATATTAATAATTAACAAAATGATGATCGTAGGCATAATCCCTGGGATTGTGATATGAAGTATTTTCTTCAATCGTCCGGCACCATCAATCTCAGCCGATTCATAAAGCGCAGGATCAATAGATGACATCGCAGCCAGATATAGAATGGTGCCCCATCCTGCGCTTGCCCAAATACCCGAGCCCACATAAGAGACAATCCACCAGAAAGGCTCAACCATGAAGAAAATTTCTTCCAACCCTACCTTACGAAGCATCGCATTGATAATACCGTAATCGGGGGACAAGACGTTATACACGATACCGCCAAGAATAATCCATGACATAAAATGAGGAACGTAGAGTAAAGACTGTGTAACACGTTTAAACCATTTCACTCTAATTTCATTGAGCAACAGCGCCAATATAATGGGAGCAGGGAATCCGAATATCAGTGACCATACATTTAACATAATCGTGTTTTTGATCATCGGCCAGAAGCTCGGAAGCTCTACCATTTCCTTAAAATGGGTAAGTCCGGCCCAGTCGCTTTCCCATAAGCCTTTGAACATGTTGTAATCCTTGAATGCAATAATATATCCCGCCATTGGTATGTAGCGGAATATAGCAAAAAAGACGATTCCAGGTATGAGCAGTAAATACAAATCATAATTCTTCGACCACTCACGGCGAATTGTCTTCCACATTTGCGCTTTCGGTGGAGTAACAGATTCGTGTGTGACAGCTGCTTCTGGTTCCATACCGACTCCCCCCTGATCTATCTGGCTATATCTTTATTTAACCAGGAAATGAAAGCGCATTCTATTCGATTTTTTTAACATTATATTCGTTATTCGATCCTGTTCAAAAAAAAACATCCTCCTATTACAGTTTGTTTCGATACTCTTGGGGCGAGATATGTTCATACTTCTTGAACACTTGATAAAAATAAATATAGTTATTAAAACCTGTAAGATCACCGATCTCCGCAATTCGCTTAGTCGGATCTCGCAGTAATTGTTTCGCCGCCTGGATACGGGTGCGTGTGACCATATCGACAAAGCTGGCTCCAACCTCTTTGCGGAACAATCGACTGAGGTGCCCCGAACTAATATGGAAGTGCTCAGCAACAGTATTAAGACTAATATCATGGCGGTAGTTCTCATCAATATAATGCAAAACAGCCTTTATCAAAGACCCATAGCTCGCAGCATCAGTGGTTTGTTGCTCCACGAATACATCTAGCAAGGAACGAACATAACTTGCGGCTTGTGCCATGTCGTTCAAGGCGTTCACATAGCTCAACATTTCATCCACGCTCTGATTTTTTATTCGTTCATTATTTGATTTCTTATAATATTGTTTGGCAATTGTCAGACATAGCTCATACACCAATGCTTTGGCTACTGTGACGTTGCCTGCCGCATAAGTAGATATAGAAGTCAAATAGAATTCAATTCTGGCATACATTTCTGATGTGGTATCCGTCGTCAGATAGATGTGAAATTGCTCCAGCTCATGCAGAATGGAAAGTTTAACATCGTTTCGCTCCGAATGATTATGCAAATTAAAGAAATGACGGCTTAACTGACCCGAAACTGCTTCATATTGCTCTTTTAATTGCTCAATCGAATGAATAGGGAAGCTGCCTTTAAGGGGATACCCTTTCACTGACCATTGATCCATCACTTGTTTGACTTGGCGTAACCGGTCATTTAGTGTTTTCATGATACTTTGCTTTGATATCTTTTGCGGGAATAAATAAACATACACGATCTCATCCGATTGGTAGAATTGAAAGGATTCATTTATATCTTGGTTCTCGAGAGCTAACAAAATGTGATCGCAAGCAGCCAGCACTTCTTGTTTGGGAGCCGCTTTCTCTGCTGCCACTTCAATTTCGGATGTATAAGTATCTTTAATTATTATAAGACCGAAGCGATAAGCGCTCAGATTCGTTGAATGGAAATCAGTTCCGTTAAGCGGTAGATCCTTCTGACCAAATAGAAGTTCCGATATCGCTTGACGTTTAGCCGCTATTAACAAACGTTCCTTCTCCTGCCGGTTCTGGCGCTCTTCCATTAGCTCCATTACCGCTTTAGACACTACAGCCTCCAATTCTGCATTATTAAGAGGCTTCAACAAATACTCCATTACACCTAAGCGAACACATTGCTTGGCGTAATGAAAGTCTTGATAACCGGTAATGACTATGACCTTGGCGCTTCCTAGATACTGAATTGCATATTCTGCTAGCTGTAAACCATCCATTTCGGGCATTCGAATGTCTGTGATAATAATGTCGGGTCGATGCTGCTCAATCATAAGTTTCGCCGCCAGCCCATCACCTGCGCTCGCTACCAGCTCACAATTGAGTGCAGTCCAATCTATCGTTTCAACAATTGCTCTTCTAATCAACGGCCTGTCTTCAACGATGATTACTTTCATTGCCAATGATCATGTCCTCCCTTCTAGTCTTCGGCAGGGTAATGATAATCTTAGATCCTATTCCAGGTTCACTGCTGATCGATACACCATAACTCGGCCCGAACAACAGCTGAAGCCTCTTATGAACGCTCTTGACGCCTACACCTGTTCGATGAGGTTCAGTCGGGGCAGTATCCGTATTTTCATGAATGAGCTTCCGGATGAGCTCTTCTGTCATACCGACACCATTATCCTCAACTTCTATCTTAAGGTCGGCATCTTCCAAGCTGCATCGAATGGCAATCCGTCCAATTCCTGATTTCTTTTCGATACCATGCACAATAGAGTTTTCGACGATTGGCTGCAGGATAAATCTTGGTACTGTCCAATCCAATGAAAATTCATCCAATTCATAGGCGACCTGCAATCCAGATTCATATGTAATGCCCTGTAGTGTTAAATATCCTTGAACGAATTCGATTTCTTCACGAAGGGCAACGAAGTCTTCTTTTCGATTTATACTTTCTCGAATCAGCTTCCCTAGCAGGTAAATCGAATGGCCTATTTCCTCTTGTCCTTTAATTTTGGCTAGACTATGGATGGACTCTAAGGTGTTATACAAGAAATGAGGATTCATCTGCGCCTGCAGAGCCTTATATTCAAATTCTAATTGCTTATAGACGGCCCTTTCCTTCTGGACCTTCTCATGACTCGCTGTTTGGATGAGTTCTTTAATTTTCGTCCCCATAAGGTTGAACTTTTCTGCAATGACTCCGATCTCATCGCGACTATTGATGCGTATAACTGTATCCAAGGCACCAATAGATAAAGTCTTCATACTATTAACTAATATATATAATTTCTTCGTAATGGATCTGGCTAATATCGCCGCATTTAAGAAGGCAGCTACAAAGGCGATACAGAACGTAACTACAACCCAATTCTGAATGGTTTTCATATACGATGTGAATTGCTCGAATGAAATGATATTAATTAAAGTCCACCGACCATCATCGGTTTTATTCTCAATGGTGATATACTTGTTGGCATCAAGCTCAAACTCGGATTGCTTCCCTTTTTCTGACGCTTCGAATAACGCAGCAGAGCTTTCACTATTATAAATCAGCAGCTCATCCTGCTGGTTGGCAAACATGATTTCCCCTGACTCATCGGTGCTTGGGTAGATCGACTTGAAGTAATCACTTTCCACACCAAGCACGAGCGTGCCGCAAAAAGCAGAGGTTTCGAGATCATACATGGCCCTTTTTACGAATAACAGTTTCTCGTCGCCCTGACTCCAGATCGTCTGACCACGCTTCGCATCCAGCGATAACGCTTCCTGATCGGTCAATTCAAATTGTGCAAGGATGGGATTAATCGAGGTTCCAAGACGAAATTGTTTATAATTCTCGCCATCACCCGTATAGATTGCGGCATACGGGAACATCTCATACTTATAGACCATGCGATATAAGAATTGTTTCATCAATTGAACTTTAAGTAGATCCTTGTACGTATCTTGATCCTTATCTGTAACAATCTCGCAGAAAGCCGAGTTCGAATATTCCTGGAAGGAAGCATCTTCAACATCTTGTATCTTTTGCTCGAAATTAAGCGCTACCTGATCCAACAGCAGCGCTGAGCTTTGAGAAGTCATTGTTTCTATCGCATTGGAAGAAGCATAGTAATGAATAATACTGCTTAGTGTCAAGGAGAGAGAGATAATGATAACAAACGATATTAGAAATTTAGTTCTTAGCTTCAAATCTCTAAACTGACTCCACAATCGTTGTTTCATTGTATCCCCCTCTAGTCTTGAACGCCTATGTCTGTTATCGAAGCTGTACCCAAATCTTAGACTCTCGGCTTCGATTCACACCTTCAATAAATCGGATTATCTCTAATGTCTCTTCAGCAGACACATCAACTTGTCCATTACGGAACATGTCAACTATACGTTCTACTAATGTAGCAACCATCGGCTTCTTGCTGTCCATGGATTGGATGGGTTGACTCCTGTTCGCGTAATGCAAAGTCGCTCCATAATGATAATTTCCTGTTCGGTTCCCTCGCACTGTACCAAATCGACCATCCGTCCATTCGCCAATGGCGAACTCATACAACTCATTATTAGTCGCGTGTACCCTCGTACAATTAGTCCCCAATACCCGGAACAGCATCTCCGCACCATGAATGCCATACCAGAACCATCCTGGATTCGTAGGCTCGAGCGCCATTGGGGTGTAACAGTCGATCCCGATCACATTCGAATCTATCTTAAGAGCTTCTAATAGCGGATCTAGGTATCTTAGCACGGAGCAACTCATAATCGGAACCCCATATTCTGCCGCGATCCTGTACATTTCTTCAGCCTCTTGCAGGCTGCAAGTAAACGGCTTATCAATAAATATCGGCTTGCGATAAGAAACGATCGATCGAAATTGGGGAAGATGGACGCGACCGTCTACGCTCGTAATCAATAATGCGTCGCATGCCTCAGCAACCTCCTCCGGCCGATTCAGCAGCCCAACGCCGTACTGTTCTTCGAGCTGCTTTGCAAACCCATCCACTCTGCTGTAGCTTGCAGAGATATCCGATGAACCGCCTTTATAACCAGCTATGATACGAGCTCCTGGCACATAATGCGGATGCTTACTATCATTCAGTACCTCTGCGAACTTTATGACATGTGAGGTATCGAGCCCGATTAGACCTAGCTTCAGTGACTCAGACATGATCCTCACCCCGCGCGGCGTAATGACGTACTTTCTCTTCGTCTACAACAATGCCGAGTCCGGGCTTATCCGGGAATGACAGCTTTCCTCCCGCGACGGTAAGACCAGCTACTATATCATCTTGCAAAAATTGCGGACCGTTCCATGCGCATGGCAGCTTCACGCCAAACGCACATGCTAGCTGCAGATTGGCGGCCATTCCAATGCCGGTTTCAGTCAACCCGCTGCATACTGTCATTAGCGGCGTATGTTGCGCGATCTCCATACAAATTCTCGATGGAAACAGACCGCCATTGCGGCTGGTCTTGGCCACGTAGGCTGTGATGAGATCTTGCCTTACCCATTCCATGAGATCTCTTGGCGTGACGATTGGTTCGTCCACGCCAAGTGGAATATGGATTCGTTGTTTGATTACTGCCAGATCTTTCAACTGATTGGCAGAGATCGGTTGTTCCAAGAAGTCCAATCCATTCTTCTCAAGTTCCGGGAGAATTCTTATCAATTCATGAACTTTGTACCCGCCATTCGCATCTCCCCAGAGAAAGCTGTCTGGAAACCTATCTTTCATCCATCTGACCTGGATGGGATCGAATGCCGCGTCTGTACCCAGCTTTAGATTAAAATGGTTGTACCCCTGCTGCACACCTTCTTGCGTTGTACGCTCCAAAGCTTGGATATCAGTGGCGCTGACTGTCCAGCTTAAGGTTGCTTCAACCTGGGGCTCATACCCCCAGAGTCTAGCAATCGACAGACCTCTCTCATGTCCTAATAGATCGTGCACGGCAATATCAATACTGCTCTTGGCGATCGGTTGCGCAGATGAGAAGGTTGGGGCCACTACTTGATTCATCGCTTGATGCAAACCAGCGATATCATTTGCGTCTCTTCCAAGTATAGCTGGAATGAAATACGTTTCCAATGTGCTGACCACAGTTTCCATTGTTTCGGATGACCACAATCGGCTTGGCGAACCTTCTCCCCAGCCTACATGACCTGCTTCATCCGTTAACTTGACTAGCACCACTGTGCGATTATTTTTTGTACCTCCGACACTTCCCCGGGATGTTTTAAATAAACTTTTCATAGGGATATAGATAGGGAATATCTCTGCTTTCTCAATTTTCATGGACGATACCTCTATCGGATTTCTTGACATGTTCTAGTATGCCAGCAGATGTATACCAGGGATCAGACGACGAGATAGGCAGATGGACCTTGATCCCCAAAGTTGCCGACTTGTAGATTGCAGTAATAGCTTCGATTGTACGCCTGCCCTCGACCCCGCTGACAGAAGGCTCTTGATGGGACTGAATAGCCTTAAACAAATCATAATAGGAATCGCAGTGATTAGGTTTAGGTGTATCTAGTTCTGGTGTATAAGACGACGCAATGGTCTGCAGCTTCTCCACTTCTTCCTTATCCATCGAAGCTCCTCCTTGCGGTGTCTGCTTGACGGCATGCAGCGATAATGGATACCCTACATAATGGCGCTGAGAAGAAAAGCTCATCGTATGACCTTCTCTCACCGTGTTTAGTGAACAGCTTGCTTGAGCCACTGCGCCGTTATCAAAACGGAAGATCGCCAGCGAAAGATCCTCTACCTCTATATCATGATTGATAGTGTCCATTTCTGCTTGTACACTCGATAGCGGGGAATTCATCAGCCATAAAAATAAATCCAATGTATGAATCGAATGATTCATCGTGACTCCGCCGCTTTCCGTCTTGAATTTCCCTCTCCAAGGGACATCGTAATAATGGCTTCCCCTCCAATAATTACCGCTCATCTGAGCGAACACGACAGGTCCCATTAGATCAGATGTCAAGATTGACTTCATCTTTTGTATATCTGGTAAAAATCTTAATTGAAATACAGTTGCGAGCTTTCGATTATATCGTTTCGCCGCTGCGATCATTTCATCACAATCTTCGAGCGAAGGAGCCAACGGTTTTTCACATAAAACATGTTTCCCATGCTCAAATGCTGCAATGGCGGGTTCCTTATGGAAGAATGGAGGTGTACACAACGAAACAACCTCGATATCTTCACGCAGAAGCATTTCCCTGTAGTCTGTGTATACGGCAACATTTTCTCCGGCCAAATTTGCTGCTTCCAATGCCTTCTCCATCGAGAGATCGGCGACAGCTCTGACTTCAAACATTTCCTGCAACAGTTTACACGATTCAATATGTCTTTTGGCTATGATTCCGCATCCGATTATGCCTACTCCAATTTTCCTAGTCATTACGCATTCATCTCCCATTCGCAGCCGGCTTCAACCGCTGTTTTATTTCTTATCTTACAATAAAAAATAGAACATTTTGCCTTGCAGCTGTAATCAGAGATTATTATACAATCAGTCAAAAAGACCCTTAACCACATCGAGGCCACTAAAAAGGCTAATTCTCATTCATAAAGAATGGAATTAGCCTTTGTTTTGTGCATTATGATAACAACGGTGCGCCTATCGAATAGCCAACAATCGCTAATAACAGTACAGTAATATGGTTTAACGAGAAAATGAACATCGATCGCGCCCACTTGTCCTCTTGCTTCTGGTGGAAGCCTCTAATACTTAGGATTAGCCATGCAAGCCCTGCGATCATGACGATTAGATTCGATTTCACGATTCCAATCTTTATCGTTTCGAAGAGAACCTTCGTGACTGAAATCGTCGGAACAGATTCGACACTAACGGAATTACCTTGAACTCGAATAATGGTAACACTCCCTTAATGCAGTTTGCTTCTTTAAGGTTAGCATATACCATCAATTTTTGTACCGATTTCCACACAACCCTCATGATTCTGTCATAAATATTTGTCGCTTGTGTGAATAGCTCGATTGCTTTTCAAGGTTACACTGCTATCCTCTATAATTTTTCTAAGTTTGTTATAGATCCCTTTGGCTATTCGAGAGAATCCCAAATCATTGGGGTGCACACCATCAACCGTACATTCATCGAATCGGCTGCCTAGCAGCTTTTCTCCATCTATGAAAAATAATCGATCATCACCCTCATGGTTTAGCTTCATCACCATTTTGCGGGCAAACGTCCTCCGCTGTCTCCTGTCTGTTCGTTCAGATGGAATGATGAACTCCTTAGCATATACAATACGAGAGACGACCAAGACAGGAACTGATGGATGATGTCGCCTGCAAATGGCTAGAAATGTTTCTAGCGTCTCTCTATAGCGCTCTGTTGTACAATTCGCCTCATAATCGATAATAATGGCATCCACATGCTCTATTGTCCCTATAATTTCGGCGATCTGCGCTTCTCCTCTTCCATTGCCGGAGAAACCTAAATTAATCACCTCGCGCGATAACATACGTCCCAGCTGCTGGGTATACGCTAGACCCGGTCGACTGGCACATGCTCCCTGGGTAATCGATGTACCATAACAAATCAATCTCCCTCTATGCTCCAATGAATCGTCTCTTTCTATCGAAGCATGCGGCGGCAATCCGACAGCAACTTCCAGCACTTGCTGATAAAGAGGAAAGTTAATCGTAATGGTTTGGTTCGTATCCATATTCTCTCCATCAAACATAAGCGCTTCGTAACATTGTCCATCCCACTTGATTCGACTAGTTCCTACATATCGTTCTTGTCCAACCTCTCCGATATAAACATCAAAGCCACTCTGTCCTGTAGCTGTCATATGATCCATTTGGGCATATGCTCCTGCCATAACGCGAATTGCTAACCGATTCGTATTGGATTTGAAGCGGATTTGTCCACCTGCTGTCAGATTTGCCAGTTGATCGATGGCTTCCGATAATCCATGTATGTTTAGAGGGAGTCTTCGATAGACTCCCTCCTCGTTCAGCCAAGGAAAACCGTACACTTGAAGCGGCAGCTGGAGTGGCGAATGCCAGCTCCAATTCCCCTGCAGTCCACTAATCTCCATATGGGTTCCTCGCTTCGCATGTATTGGCGATCTTACTTCGTTGAATTATACCATTCGTTAACTTCTTGCACACTTACATCTCCGCCAGCTGCTCTATACTTGGCCTGGAAAGCTTCCAATTCCGAGATAAGCTCACCTTTTGAAATAAACTTGACTGTTTCATCGTTTTCCATCGTACTTAGGGCCGAGTTGTTTTTCGAATATTGTTCCAGATATGGCGCCAAGCCGATTGGATTGGTGTCTCTGATTTCTGCCGGCTCCGTTACGTTCAAATATTCCCATGCTGCAAATAAGCGCTCATCCTTACGCACACGAGCCTGCCAATATTTCGGATAATTTTCTTCATCGGAGCCCGTTAAAAAGTTATTGGCATAATTGCGCTCATCGTTGAAGATTGGAAGAATTGGCGTATATGCTCCATCTTTAAAGGTGTAATGAACATTCTCTTGTCCGATCGTCACTTCTCGGAACACATCTTTGTCCAACTTGGCGTTGATCCACTTGATGGCATCTTCGGGATTTTTGGATGCTTTCGGGATGAACGTCAATCTGTCGAAACCAGAAGGCTCCGGTAATCCAAATTCTCCATTTGGACCTTTTAACGTCGGCATATACACCATCTTGGCATCTGCGATATTGCGGACAAGGGCATCGGACAGCTTAGGCACACTAGCCCAGTTGACAGCGATCACGCCAACTCTGCCGCTTGTGAATTTCTCTTGTACGGTAACTGCTTGGTTAATTGCGAATTCTTTGTCCAATAATCCTTGATTAAACAGATTGCTCATGTAGGTTAGATAATCCTTATAACTCGGATCCAGCGCGCGTGGCAGCAATTGACCGTCCACTTCGTTCCATGTGTTCGTAAGACCAAATGCACCTGCGATATTCACTTCGATTGCGCCATCCCCAGGCATGGACATCGGGATGTTGAGGTCGCCGTTCCCGCCTGGATCCTTTTCTTTGAAGGCTTGCAGCACCGCCAGAAGCTCGTCTGTTGTCGTCGGCATCTTCAAATCCAGTTTTTCCAGCCAGTCTTGACGTATCATCAACGAACTGGCTACATTATTTAGTGTTTTGATCGGTATCGCAAACAATTTGCCTTCAATCTTGGCCGCTTCCAGCGATTCCTCAGATATACTTGCCTTTATATTGGGACCGAACTCGTCAATAAGCGGGCCTAAATCCAACAACGCCCCACGTTTGGCATAATCAGAATACAACGCCTTATATTCACTTGTGCCTGGGATGGTAATCGCATCATAGGGCTCTGCAGAAGCAATAAGCAAATTCAGCTTTTCTTGCACATTCTCCTGGGGCAGCATGTCGTATTGTACCTTGTATCCTGTTTTCTCTTCCAGCAATGTAGCGACAGGATACGTATTATAATCTTCATTCATCCATGAACTCAACGATTTTAACGTTGGCTTTGGCCCTTCTGTCGGCGCGCTAGTCGCTGCTGACGGTGCTTGACTTCCCTTCGGACCCTCGGTTGCAGACGATGATCCGCCAGAATTCGAAGAACAAGCGGTTACCGCTACTGCTAACGAACCAACCAAAAGCACTGATAAAGATTTATTCAACCACTTTCCCATTCAGAAACCCTCCCATATCTCATTTATACTACAATTTATAACATTAACTCATGTAGGAATACCTGCATGAGATTAATGAGCTGCCTGCATACATTCTGCCGCTACCCCTTAACCGATCCAATCAGTACTCCTTTGATAAAGTGCTTCTGCAAATAGGGATACAATAATAGGATCGGGATGGTGGATGCAATGACGGTCGCTGATCGGATATTGTCTGCCGACAAATTCATCATGTCATCTTGAGACAATTCGATTCCAGCTGTTGCAGATGCCGCATTCAGCACAACTTCTCGCAAATATAATTGCAACGGCTTCAGAGCTGGATCGTTGATATAAATCATCGCGCTAAAGAATTCATTCCAATAGGATACCGCGTAGAATAATGCTATGGTAGCCAGCACAGGCCCGCTTAGCGGGAGCAATATCCGGAACAATACGGTGAAGGTGCGAGCGCCGTCTATTCTCGCTGATTCCTCCAGACTTTCGGGTAGACCTTCAAAGTAGCTTTTGATCACCAGCAGATTAAAGACACTAACCAGTGCGGGCAGAATAAGCGACCATACATTGTCGATGAGCCCGAGATTGCGAATCAGCATATAATTCGGGATAATGCCCCCGTTGAACAGCATCGTAAAAATAAATAGCAGCATAATCGTGCTGATGCCAGGCAATCGCCTCTTCGATAACGGATAAGCGGAGATCGCTGTAATCAAGAGAGAGAGGAAGGTGCCTGCTACAGTAATAAATACTGATATCCCGAACGATCGCAGGAAGTTCTTGGAGGTGACAACAAATTTCATCGAATCCAGCTGGAACCCAACTGGGAACACACCAACTTTGCCAGAAATAACGGCCCATTCCTCACTTACTGATTTGGCGAGCACATTCAGAAAGGGGAGCAAGGTAATGATCGTTAACAGCACCAACGTACCGTAAATGACAACATCCAACACAATATCATGAACAGATCGCTTCATCATAATCCTTCACCCCCTACCAGATGCTTCGTTTCACAATCTTTCTGCTCAAGAAGTTCCCTGAAATGATAAGCAAGAATCCAATAACGGAATTAAATAATCCTACCGCTGTACTAAAGCTATAATCCATCTTGCCGAGACCGATTCGGTAGACATAGGTGCCGATAACATCTCCTGTTTCATAGACAACCGGATTATATAAGGTCAAAATTTGCTCCGTGCCAGCTTCTAACAAGTTCCCAATCCGCAAGATGAACATAAGAACAATGGTTGGCGCAATGCCAGGCAAGGTGATAAATATCATCCGTTGAATCCGGCTAGCTCCATCTATGGCTGCCGCCTCATATTGCTCCTGGTCGATACTGGCGATCGCTGCAATAAAGATAATGGCATTCCAGCCCGCTTCCTTCCAGCCTGCTGTAAAAACAACCGTGCTTCGGAAGTAATCGTTATCGATCAAGAAGGAGATCGGTTCTCCTCCAAACCACTCAATAATACCGTTCACAATTCCGGTTGAAGGAGAGAGGATATTCATAAATAATCCGGAAATGATAACCCATGATAGAAAATGCGGCAAATAAATGATGGTCTGCACACTGCGCTTAAACCACATTTTGCTAATTTCATTAATGAACAAGGCTAAGATGATCGGAATAGGGAACAGCAGAAAGATCTTGTAAACGCTGATCAACAGCGTATTGCGGAACACTTGCATAAATTCATCCGAATGAACAAGCTTCTGGAACTGCTCTAACCCCACCCATTCGCTTCCCGCTATACCGTCAAAAATATTAAAATCCTGAAAGGCAATTACGATTCCATACATTGGTGTGTATTTGAACAACAATAAGAAAGCAAGAGCAGGAAGCAGCAAGATATACGTATCTAGATTCGTGCGGAATAACTTCCACTTATACCTCATCCCATTATTCGGCGGATTTGAAGGACTGGATTGTTTTATCTGTGCAGTTGAGTGGCTCATCGTCTACCTCCATCATCATTTTCTCTTGTCGGTAGCTTCATTATAGTGAACCCTCATTTCCGTTAGTAGAAGGCAAATCTTCAATTTATAGTCTATTTCTATACTGGTAATAGGATTGTCCAAACATGCAGAAAACGCTCGTACCCCGATCGGGGTCGAGCGCTTCACCTCAACGATTTGTCTGTTGGAGGAGTATACTTGACTCTAATCCATACCGTTGTTCCTTCGCCAAGCTTCGATTGAATACGAAGACCAGAGGCATTTCCTCCAAAGAGCCTTATCCGTTCATTCACATTATAAAGACCGTAAGAGCTGCCCCCGCCATTTTCTTGAAATGATACATTTGGTTCCAGGAGGAGGGCTCGCGCCTTTTCTTCTTCAATCCCGATACCGTCATCTGAGACCGTTAGGACAAGATAATCGTCCTCCTGGAAAGCTCTGATGATAATCAAGCCATGTTTGTTCTTCACCTTTCGAATGCCATGAAGCAATGCATTCTCCACAAGCGGCTGCAATGTTAATTTGGGAATGATGTACGCTAGCACCTCCGGATCAGGTTCAATCCGATAATCAAAGGTGTTAGCGAAACGATTCATCTGAATATCCAGGTATACTTGTGCAAGATGAAGCTCATCCTTCACGCTCATCGTATCTTGCCCTTTGTTCAAGCTGAGACGGAAATATTGTGACAACGAATCGATCATAAAGCTGATGTCTTTCATGTTATGACCGATGGCCATCCAGTTAATGGTATCCAGCGTATTGTATAGAAAGTGCGGATTGATTTGCGCTTGCAGTGCGCGAAGCTGTGCGCCTCGTTCTTGCACCTGTGCCTCATAGGTCTGTTCCATTAACATATGTACACGATGGACAAGCACCTCTACACTTCGATCAAGCTGCATCAAGCCGATATCAGGTATTGGATGTTCACCGAACCTGTCGATTCCCTCCTTGCGAATAACATGAATAACATCCAGGATTCGTCTGTTCATTTGGCGAACGATTACCGTAAGCAATACCAGAACGAGGATTAGAAACAATAATAGAAAAGCAACCAGTGTAGCGATTCCAACGCCTTGATTCAATTTCACCTTCGTCGTAATATCGGAAGCAGGCACTTGAGCAACAATCTTCCAGCCCTTAGGCTCAATTGTAGCGTATACCAAATATTCTACATGACCATTCAGCTTAAGCTTAGCTTTTCCTTCTGTTCCTTGCGAGATGACCTCCAGCATATTATCCGATAACTGATTGCCTACCTGAGAACGGTCAGTGTGAGCAGTCACTTCGCCTTCCGGATTGACCAGAAACACCTCTTTATGTTCTGTCAGTTCAATCTCAGATAATATGTCCAGAACCAGCTTCTCGGACACATCAAGAATTAGAATCGCAGCAACTTGATTGAATTGTCTGGGGTTATGAAGAAATCGAGCAAGGGAGAAGACGGACTTCTCCCCAAGGTCGATATACGATTGTTTGTATATCCCCGTCCATACGAGCCCTCCTTGGGAGTCGAGCACCTCTTGGTAATATCGCCAATCCTTTAATCCCTCCAGGGAAAAGAAATTGATATGTTCATTGGCTAATAGATTGTTGCTATCCACAAACAAGCGTAATCGAAAGACATCGTTATTCAATTGAATGTTACGAACCAGCTTCCTAATTTCCTCTACCTCTTCTAGCCTGTCAATGACAGGCGCACTGTTATCATTCTCCAGAAACTCATAGAGTTCTTTGTTCATCGTCAAGGTATTGACGATTTCTTCTACGTTTCCGAATCGGTACGATAGGTTAATTCCAGCCTGTTTCATCGTTTGGAGCATGGAATCTGAAACTTCCTCCTCCAGAACGGATGTAGAATGTTCGTAATAGGCATATAAGATCAAGGTTGAAGGCAATACAATCAAACAAAGATATGCGACCAACCAGCGCTTGGGCAATCCTAAGCGCCTGATCCACAATCGGATTTGCCTGATTATACGGGCAAGGAACTCATGAGATGCCATCATCGCAATTTTCCGGATTGTATGAGATTACGATAGGTGCTTGGAGACAGTCCAGTAATCTTCTTGAACAGCTTACTGAAATAGCTGGGATCCGCATACCCGACAGCATAACAAATGTCATACATCTTCTGCCTTGGATCAGCCAGCTTCTCCTTTGCCCTTTCAATCCGATAATAGGTTATATATTCATTCACCGTCTGCCCTGTCTCTTGTTTAAACAACAGACTCACATACGTATCGGTTAAGAACACTTCCTTGCCGATTTCGTTAACGGACAGATTATTATCCGAGTAACGAAGTCCGACGATCTCCATTACACGATTCACCAGATTGTCCGCTCGCCCCGCTCGTTTCTCTCTAATTTTGAGACAAACATCAAACAGAAAAGAGTCAAGGTGTTGTCGAAGCTCATCTATGGTTTCCAATCTGAACAGACGTTCAACACGTTGAACCTCACCTTGATCCCAATCCTCTTCGTTCAAATTGAACTCCAGCAGAATTTGTCCGGCTAACAGCATAATCTGCATCGTGACATTCCGACAGTATTGAAACCCATAACGTCTATTTCTTGCGAGCTCCCTAAACAAATGATCCAGCAATGTCGAGAGCTGATTTGTATCCGCTCCTTTTAGAATCGTTGTAACTTCCATCCGCTGATCATAATCGAATACAGGATAACTTTCGTCTCCCGTCTCCATACTGTCTAACGTATATATCTGGTTTTTTCCCAGATACCATTTGCTCTCAAGAGCTTGTTTCGCTTGAGAATAAGACTGCTTCAAGCTGGACAATTCAGAAACGCGTCCGCCTATTCCAATTGTCACTGTAATCTTCAGCCATAGCTGCAAATTGTCACGGATTTCATTTGCTAATCGTACCAGGTGTTCTTCTTTCACTTCCGCCCTAAAGCCTTCGAATTCATCGCCATCACGGCACTCCTGCAATAACGATTCTTCCGGATCAACATACAAGAGACCTACGAACTCACCCTCGCGAAACTCAAAAAAGATTCCATGAAAAAAACGATCCTTCAGCTCCTGGCAAAGCTTCTGTATCGCATAAGACAGCAATTGCCATTCATATTCAGAATTACATTCTCTAATATCAACCAAATTGTCTACCGTCACAGCCATTACCCAGTATGAAGACGATTGGGGCAGCTTTATGCCGAGAAAATCCATCCTCTCTTGCAATCGCTGCGGCTCCCAAGCTCTGTCGTTAATGAGAGACATCATAAATTTCTCGCGAAGCAAAGGCATGCTTTCTGACAGCTTCGAATGCATGTCCTGGGTCATCTGACGTTTCTTGCTCTCCGCATCTAGATCGGCAACTACCCGTTCGATGACCATGTGCAATTCTTGCAGATTCACCGGCTTTAGGATATAGTCGATCGCATTAACCTTCATTGCCGATTTCAAATATTCTGAGTCATCATGTCCACTGACAAATACGATCTTAATATGCGGGATCCGCCGTTTTATTTCCTTCGAAAGGGTAATGCCATCCATTATTGGCATACGTACATCCGTGAATACAATATCCGGAGTCCATTGATCAATAACCTCGAGCGCCGTATCCCCATCATCCGCATCACCCATGAATGTAATTCCATATTGTTCCCAGTTGATATAATTACGCATACCATGTCGAACGGTTGGCTCATCATCTACCACAAGAAGCTTATACATTGGTCATGACCCCCATCCTAATAGGATTACAATATTATTATAAGGGTTTATAGAGGACTTCAAATATATAATTAACCACAAATATCTGGTCGTATTCTATATTCATGATTTCGTAACAATAGATAGTTATTCATCCGTCAACAATGTAAAGCTGATAGATCGTCACCGGCTTGTTCGCATGCTTTCCCGATTATTGAATACATTAGAGTATTCGATAGACAGGAGGAAACAAGTCATGTCACAACATGGGCAATCGTTTATGCGTGGGACACTCGTCTTATCTGCCGCTGCCTTCATAAACCGAATTCTCGGTTTTATCAGCGGCATGTATGTCGCTCGCGTAATGGGTGCCGAAGGGATAGGCATCTTAATGATGGCGCATCCGCTCGTTCCGCTCGTCATTACAATTACGGAGCTTGGACTGCCTGTGGCCATATCCAAGCTGGTGGCAGAAGCCCACGCTCGCGGCGAACGAACGAAAATAAGGCGAATCCTGCATGTTTCACTTGCTGTAACAGGTTTCTTGAGCGTTGCGCTCACAACCCTTACGCTGCTTGGCTCCGAATGGATCGCATCATTATTATTAAGCGACCAACGCGCATACTACGCCATGCTTGCGATAACGCCAATTGCGCCAATTGTTGCGGTTTCTGCTGTATTAAAGGGCTACTTCCGCGGCATGCAGCAAATGAAGACCATTGCCGCATCCGATGTGCTCGAGCATACCGTCCAAATCGCCTGCGTCCTTGCGCTTGTTCATATGCTGCTGCCTTACGGCGTTGCGTATGCAGCTGCGGGTGCGATGGCCGCCTCAGTAGTAAGTGAAGTAATCAGTCTGTTGTTCCTCGCAGCTAGCTATAAGCTGTATGGAGAACCGAAGCAACCTGGCGAAACCTGGTCGGGACATTTGAAGCAAGGAAGGCGCACGCTCGGCGAGCTGCTCCAGATCGGATTACCCACAACCGGCCATGGCATTATTCATTCGTTATACAGCACCTTGCAGCCGCTTCTCATTACAACCAGTCTTGCACTTGCTGGCGTCAGCACTGCATTGGCAACGAAACAATTCGGCTTGCTGGCCGGCTATACATTCCCGCTGCTGTTCATG
The DNA here is from genome assembly GCF_054483835.1 of Paenibacillus sp. strain BS8-2. NCBI lineage: Bacteria > Bacillati > Bacillota > Bacilli > Caryophanales > Paenibacillaceae > Paenibacillus > Paenibacillus sp. strain BS8-2. The sequence goes on along the minus strand of NZ_CM137010.1, from coordinate 3,870,768 downwards.
CCTAGCTTTATTACACAGTCCCTATCTACTGCGCTCATCCCTGCAATTGGCGAAGCTTCGGTGAATAAGAACAACCTGCTCATCCACGAACGAATGAATCAGGCAATGAAGCTGGGTCTGCTGATTGGTGCCCCAGCCACCGTCATCCTGTACGAGTGGGCCACTCCACTTACGACACTGATCTATCAGGCTCCAGAAGCAGGATTGCTATTGAAAATTTTAGCGCCGATATTTTTCCTGCACTACTTTGATGCCCCGCTTCATGCCATTCTGCTCGGTCTCGGCCGTGCCAAAGCCACATTATGGAATTACATTATAGCCACCGGATTCAAGGTGATCTCGATCTTCGTATTGGGCAGCCAATTCGGGATAAGCGGCGTTGCTTATGGCATCGGAATTGGCATTGTGATGCAAACCTTGCTTAACTTCCTGTCCATCTCGGGCTCGATCGGATTTTATTGGAGTATCCTGCCTTATATAAAGGTGGGACTCTGTATGCTGCTGATGGCGATAAGCGGACATTGGATCTATGCCAATCTATCCCATTATGATATACCGCTTATATGGAGCCTGGTCACTTCAGTCATTTGTTCTTTGTTCATCTATTTGATTACACTCATCTTGACGGGCACTTTGAATTGGAAACACACGCGTCATAGATTCTCGATTCCATGGTAACCATAACGACAATCAAGCCCGGAACGTTAACGTCCCGGGCTTAAGGCACTGACTCCGCCAAATACGATATAATCGTTAGTGCTCCGCGGCTTTCGACTCTCCTTCGATCTGCCCGATGCGCAGCTTCCCGATGAGCGGCTTCAGCGTAAGGCCTTGAACGATCAAGGAGAACAGCACAACGCTGAACGCCAGCACCAGCACATCCTCGCGCCCTTTGAAATCATGCGGCAGACTGAGTGCCAGTGCGATGGACAGGCTCCCCTTGAGTCCGCCCCAATTCAACAGCAGCTTCCATGATAACGGAAAACCCTTGACGGGCTGCAGGCTCGCAAACGTCGCGATCGTCCGACCAATAAGCACGATGGCGATCGCCAGCGCGATCATGCCAAACTTGTCGGAGAAATCGATGTTGCGTATTTCGAGACCGATCATCAGGAAAATAAGCGAGTTGGCGATTAGTGTAACAACATCCCAGAACGTGTTGATGTTCATCGAGGTTGTCTCCGACATGCCGATCTTCTTACCATAGCTGCCAAAGATGAGGCCGCTTACGACAACCGCGATAACGCCGGATACGTGGAAGTGCTCTGCGATGAAATAGCTGCCGAAGAACAGCAGCGCTGAGAAGGCAATTTCCAGCGGATAATCGTCGTACAATCGAATAAGCTGCGAGAACAGATAGCCGAGCACAGCCCCTACGGCGATGCCGCCCAAGCCGAACTTCAGGAACAACAAGACGCCTTCGCCTACGCCCACCCAGCCCATCTCTACGTAGGTTAGCAAATAAATAGACGAAATTTGGAACAGCACAACTGCAATCCCATCATTAAAAAGCGATTCACCTTCGATAATGGTGACCATCTTTTTCGGAACGCCGAGCGATTTGAAGATGGAGATCACGCTGATGGGATCCGTCGCACTCATAAGCGCTGCGAACGTAAACGCAACCGCAAGCGGTAAGTTAAGCAGGTAATAAGCCCCTGCAGCAATCAAGGCGAACGAAAGCAAGGTACCGATGAAAGCAAGACCGAGCACAGGCTTGCTCTGCGCCTTCAACTGACTGAAAGGAAGCTTCAAGGTCGCGTCGCCGAGTAAAATGGGCAGGAACAGCGAGATGATGATGGACTGGAACACATGCGACTGCGTAATAAACGCCTCCGCATCCTCCATGAACGGAATGTGAAAGAGTCCAAGCAGCAGGCCTACGAGCACCAGCGCTACGGAATACGGCCAGTTGATTTTTTTGGAAATACCGATAACTCCGACCGACACTGCAAGCAGAATTAGAATTTGAATAAACACTTCATTAAAGTGATGCATGTTGTAACCCCCCATAAAAGCTTGAAACGGCCAGCGCATCTCATAGATCGTCAGCCATTCCTGATTATACAGGAATATGGCTAATTTTGGTATGCAGGATTTAATTTGATACACTCCTGCATAGACTGCGCTTGCGGAACAAAAAGAGATTATCCTCATATGAGAACATGCCGAAGCACCATCATCATGATGGAGCTTCGGCATGTTATAATCATTAGTCGAATATCGATATCGTAAAACTACTCCCAATATTTACGTATAAAATAAGTCGGCGTACAGCTCCAGGCATGGCAATAGCTGTTGATCAAATTGCTTCCGTACGGGGAAAGCTTCTTGTCTTCGGGGTTGTACAGCTCCCAGAACGTATCCGCTCCGTCCTTCACCATCTCGCCCCAATAGGAACGGATAACCTCCCACGCCTTATCCTTCAGTCCGCTTGCAAATAATGCCTCTACATAGTGGTGCATCATATACGGCGTATTCATGGCTATCGACGGGGGACTGGCATGCAGGCGGTCCATCAAGTCTGCGTTTTCATTCTGGTCCATGACACCTGCCAGCGTCAACCACACCTGCGTAGCCCAGGATATTTGCCTGTCTGCTCCACTTACGAACATGCCAAGTTCTTGATCCCATAGATGCTTGATCGCAGCATCGGAAGTATGAGCGACTTGCTGCGTAATCCAGGCTTCCTCATGAGGTCGATCCAGAATTCGGGCCAACTGAAGGGCTTGCTTGAGTGCATAGATCAGTACACCTTGCGCCGGACCTTGTTTATTTAAATCATCATGCCAATCGATAAAACACCACCATGAAGGATCGTCCATGACGATACCTCGATGATCTAACCGATCTACGCTGATCCTTAGTTGCTCCATCGCGGTGGGCCACATCAATATCGTCGTCTCCATGTCCTTCGTCGCCTCATAATAATCCAAGAGACACGATACAAAGAACAAAGAATAATCGAAGAGCCTGGTATCGTCGACATGCGGCTTCGGCTTCTCAAATACGCAGGCACCTACAGCACCGTCCTCCAGCCTCATCCCCGCAAACAAAAACAAGCATCGCTTGACCAGCTGTTGATCACGGAATGTCAAATAATTCGCCTGCGCCTGCAGCCGCAGATCACCAATCCACAATCGCCGATCTCGTTTAGGGCCATCCTCATAGACGGTTTGCATACAATCTTGTAGTGTCTTAATGGCGATTCGGTCCATATCGGCGAGATCTTGTGGCACATGATCGCAAAGCGGAGCTACCAGCTCTGCATCGGCAGAAGTAACGGTTGTACACGTAATATTCGAAATCTGAACACGATATTTCCGAGATGCATCAAGCACCACAATCTTCATGTACCGGAACGAATATCTTCTCGGCAATCGAATGACCGCCGGCAGCACATCGACAAAGACCTGTTCTTCCTGGAGCCAAGAACTGCTAAGCCATCCTGTATAGTTCTCAAACGGCTCCCCGATTTCACAAGGCATTTCTCCGAAGATTAACTTAAGTTTGAGTGGAGCGTCCGGCGGACTGCCTACCGCCTTCACCTCGAAGGAAACATATCCGACGAGATGATCACCAAAGTCGGCCGTACATTCTTCATTCTTGCCGAAGGACAGCTTCTGTAGTGCTGTATATTCGTCAGTTACGTCCATTCGCCAGCCTTGCAATGCTTGATCATCCGGTACAGCCCTCACGAGAGTCTTCGGTGAAACTTCCAGCTCTCGGAGATCAGGAGTCAAACGCTCAGCCTCCTGTACGAACTCTTCTATGATTAGCGTCTTGCTCATCCGATCTGCTCCTCCTTGCAATACAACTCAAACTTCCGACTTAACATGATATCGTGAGAAGAATGGCCAATCATTACTTCAAAGGCATGATCGGCAACTATCCAGCTGCTTTGAGTCGTACTCCAGACCGAGAAGGCTCTCTTATTTAATTCGAAGACGATCTCTTCTGAACCATTGACAGGTATCGGAACCTTGCGGCATGCTTTAAGCTGCTTCGGCGCTTCGCCCGAGCTCTCGGAGAAACCTACATACAGCTGTGGGACACAGATGCCATCACGATCTCCAGTATTACGCACGCGGAATGACACCCGGACAACATCATTCGTTTGTTTTACATCTAACCCTTCATAGATGAAAGACGTGTAAGACAATCCATGCCCAAAGGGGAACAAAGGCTGCTTCTCTTTGGCATCATACCAACGATATCCCACTAATAATCCTTCTGAATAAACAGAATTCAAACCAATTCCCGGGAATTGACTCGATGTGGATGCAGGAACTTCTTCCTCCATCGCTGGAAACGAAAGAGGAAGTCGTCCGGACGGATCATGTTCACCAAATAGAATTGATCCAATCGCATTGCCGCCTTCTTGTCCAGGGTACCAAAGCTCTATAATGGCCTTGACTTGATGCGCCCATGGCATTAGAACGGGACCGCCCGTATTCAGCACAACAATCGTATTCGGATTGGAGGAGGCAACAGCCTCAACCAAACGGTCTTGCACACCCGGCAAAGCTAAGTTTGGCTTATCATAATTTTCGGTCATGAAATCATTGACAAACACAATGGCGACATCCGACTCCTTGGCAAGCTGAGCCGCCTCTTGGATCAGCTCATGGTTTGAAGCAGCCACCCAGTGCAGAGCAATACAAGACAAGGCTGGCGGCGCTCCATCGGATGTGAAATGGATTTCGACCTCCGCCAGCTCACCCTCATGCAGCATAGCTTCCGCCATGCCATAAAAGGCTTGTCCTTGCCAATTGTCTAACAGAAGCTGGCCGTTGACGAATAAGCGACTGCCTCCTGATGCCGGCAGATAAAAGGTGTGTATCTTCGTCGCAGCCGGCTTGATGAACCCTGTCCACTTAGCCGATTTCGGCATTGGCGAATCGAATCCCCATACGATGTTCAATAGGTCAAGCTTTTCCGTACGTACAGGATTGCCTGACAGATCGTTGGTCTCAAAATATGTTGCCGTCAGACCGCTTAAGTAGGATTCGGCCGGAATAACAAGATCCTCATTCGGAGAGCCGTACATAAACCTTGGTCCCGCAGGTACGGGAGTTGTGCCCAAAGCGTAAGTTACCTCTGCATGACTAGCATGATGTTTGATCCCGTCTATCGGTGACGTTATTGAATCAGAAACAACGTGTGCGCTCCCGCCGCCAGAGGCTATCATTCTGTTAGAAGCCGCTTGACCGATGACCGCAATTTTTGTTGTGTTGTTTAACGGCAATATATCATCCTCGTTCTTCAGCAGCACAATGGAGTCTAACGCTGCTTGACGTGCTGCATCTGGATGATATAGCGGAGGAGACGAGTTTACATGTTGCTTTTCAAAGTGACCTGATCGGAACAAGGTGCGCAGGATTCGGCCCGCTGCCTCGTCGATCTTCTCACTCGGGATTTGCCCGCTTTCGACGGCACGCTTTAGCGGCTCGCCGAAATAACGCTGGAATGGAAGCGTCAGTTCGTAATCGAGTCCTGCAAGCAATGCTTCGGCTGTACTTTGCGTCGCCAAAAAATCAGAGATTACAAACCCTTCAAAGCCCCAATCCTTCTTTAATATTTGAGTAAGAAGCTCGTGATGTTCCGTTCCGGCTACTCCATTAATTTGGTTATATGAAGCCATCACGGTACCCGCTTTACCTTCTACAACCGCTGCTTCGAAAGCTGGCAAGTAGATTTCGCGAAGTGTTCGTTCATCGATCATACTGTTCTGAATGAATCGATCCGTCTCTTGATTGTTTGCGGCAAAATGTTTTACATTCGCTATGACCCCTTGATCCTGAACGCCCTTTACAAACTGTGCCCCTAGTATGCCGGACAAATAAGGATCTTCTCCATAGCTTTCGAATGTACGGCCATTTAAGGCTGATCTCGCAATATTGACGGTAGGTGCAAGCAAAATTGTGATTCCACGGTTTCTACTCTCTATCCCTAATACCGATCCGTAGTTGTAGGCTGACACCCTATCAAATGTCGCGCCTAACGCAATCGGAGCAGGCATTTGTGTACCTGGTGCAGTTGCGCCTTCCCCGCTTGTCACCCCGCCAGGTCCATCACTTAATTTGATAATTGGCAGGTCAAGCTCGAGAGACGGCTCTCCTCCATGCATCATCGCTAATTTATCATCCAGAGTCATCGCATCAAGCAACAATAATGTTCTCTCATCTATGCTCTTCTGCTGATCCAGCCATGGTTTATCCATTGATAAGGCTCCTTCCGTCTATAGCTAGCCTTTTACAGAACCTGCAGTCATGCCTGCTACGATCTTCTTGTTAAAGATCAAGAACAGGACAAGCAACGGCAGCGTAATAAGCAGTATGTTCGTAAACAACAGGTTCCATTGCGAGACGAATTGACTCGTAAAGTTATATAAAGTCAACTGAATCGTGGCATTGTCCGCTCCTGGGAAGAAGTATAGCGGATTCGTAAAGTCGTTAAAGATGAATACAGATTGTGTAATGACAACCGTTGCCGTTACAGGCTTCAATAGTGGAAGAATAATGCTGAAGAATAATCTCCACTTGTTATAGCCGTCCATAACGGCCGCTTCATCAATTTCCCTGGGGATGCCAACCATGAAACCTCGGAACAGAATGACGCAGAATGGGAAGCCTAGCGCAACTTCAACTCCAACGATACCGGCTAAAGTCTTGAATAGGCCGGTCTCTTGCAGCACCCAAATGGTAGGGACGACGGCAGGCGGGATGATCAAGCCTGCGAAGACGAAGAAGTTAATGAAAGGCGTCGCTTTGTCCGTTCTGCGTTGTAGCACAAAGCCAGCCATGGCCGAGATGACGACCAGAATGACGATGGACAATACCGTAATTAATGTACTGTTGTAGAAAGCCCTAAACAACATATAATCTCTCGCTTGGATTACTTCGACGATATTGTCCCAGATATGAATCGTTGCTGGCCACTTCATATTCATTAGAGCCGCATCTTGCGGATTTTTCAAAGCATTGACAATGACGAAATAGAGAGGCACCCAAAATAAAAGGATCGTCATGGCTATAGCTGCAATTTCTACCCATAGATGTTTGATGCCTTTCATTACAGATCCACCTCTTTTCGGTTCAGATACATCTGGAGCGGGAATGCGAGAATCGTTACGAACAGGAACAAGATAACGTTACCTGCTGTCGACAATCCGAAAAATCCGGAGATGTATTGTTTATAAATAATCGAAGCAATAACATCTGTCGAGAAGCCCGGACCACCTTTGGTCATAGCCCAAATCAAGTCAAATTGGCGAAGACCGCCAATAAACGAAAGAATAATAACAGTATTCATAGCAGGGCGGCTCAACGGTACAATAATGTTCCAGAACTTGTTCCAGTTGTTTCCTCCGTCGATTTGCAGTGCCTCGTAATACTCTTCGGGAATGGATAATATACCCGCGATAAAGATTACCGTTGCGAAACCTACTCCTTTCCACACATCTACGAAAGCGACCGACAACAGAGCAATGCTCGTATCACCGAGCCAATCCGGCCCCGAGATGCCGATGAAGCCCAGCGTCTTGTTAATCAAGCCTTGAGATGGATGCATCATTTGGCTAAAGGCAATACCAACGGCAATTGTGCTGATAAGCGTGGGAAAGAAAATGACTGATCGCAAATAATTTTTGGAGCGGATCTTCGAGGTTAGAAAAACCCCGAGCAATAAACCGCCGACAACCTTTAACACACAAGTAACGACTGCGAAGATCAGTGTGTTCTTAAAACCGATTCGCAAAGCGGTTTCTTCGAAAAATGTCTGATAGTTTTGCAGTCCGATAAATTCCCAGTCCGAGAGTGTCCATCTCGTAAGACTGAAAAAGAATGACAGCACTGTAGGCACGATGAAGATTGCCAAATAAATAATTGCCGCTGGGATTAGAAACGTATAGGAGTATGTTCGTTTCAGCACCTTGGACATCTCATCCACTCCTCTTTTTCTTGGCGTAATCAGTCGGCCCTGCATGGAAGCAGGGCCGACATCATTGCCATCTATTTATTTCCAACCTTCTAGACCAAGCTGTTGAGCTTGCTTTTCTACATCTTTGTCATAGCCTTTCGCCGCCTTAAGCGCGTCACTGATTCCAGCTCCGACTTCAACCGTAAATTGCGGGAGATTGGGACCTTTGATCGGGCTTACGAATTCCAGCGCAGCAACCGTCTTATTGTCCTCGAAGTATGGCAGCATATCTTTGACGACTTGCGCGACCTCATCGCCGACATCAACACCCTTAACAGCCCATGGGCCGACAGGCTTGGAAGCGCTGGACCAAGCGGCAATGCCTTCAGGAGTAGTTAGGAACTCTAGGAACAGCTTAGATTCTTCTGGATGTTCTGTTTGTTTTGAGATATAGGCGCCGGATGGCATCCAAACCGTCAGACCATTCTGCTCCGCACTGTCGCCAGGCTGAGCGAAGAAACCGATGTCGTTCATTAGATCAGGGAAGTTTTGCTCAAGCACCGGGATGGCGAAGGTCAGCATTGGATAGTGAGCACCTTGTCCTTCCGCAAGCATTTTCAAACCTGTGTCGTACGTTGTTGCCAAGTAGTCTTCGTTCTGAAAGCCCTTCTCGTCGAGTTCTTGCAGTTTCTCGAAGCTTCTAAGCGCAGCTGGTGTTGTCGCGTATTTCGCTTTGTTAGCCGTGTAATCATCAGCGAAGGTAGGACTCTGGGCTTGAACATTGTAGTAGTCTGCAAGTACGACAAGCTGAGTAGTCCAGCTGTCTTTATAAGTCCCTATAACAGGCACTTTACCTGCCGCTTTAAACTTCTCGTTGTTCGCCATCAACTCGCTCCAAGTCGTCGGTACTTGGAGACCGAGTTCTGCATAAACCTTCTTGTTATAGAACCAGCCGCCACCCATTGTCGAACCTGCTGGAACTCCGAACAGCTTTCCGTTCAATGCGACAGTCGGCTTAAATGAATCAATCACGTTGTTCATGAAGGGTTCATTAGTGAGATCCATAAAGTTTTGCTCTGGATTCAAAGCGTGCATAAGGGAACCTGAGTTGTAGAAGAATACATCATTCATATCGCCTGTAGACAAGCGAGTTTTCACAAAGTTATCTCCCTCAGCTCCTGGAGGACGAGTTTCATTTTCCACCGTGATATGCGGGTATTTGGCTTGAAAAGCGTCAATCACGGCTTTGGTGACATTAACGAAATCCTGCGTATTGTCCGTTAGCAACGAGATCGTTACATTCTCAGCAGTCTTTTCGTCTGTGCCTCCATTGCTCGCAGCAGCGTTGGTGTTTGCATTATTCGAGTTTCCGCAGCCAGATAGAACACTAACAGCCATGACGGTACACAAAGTAAGCAAGAGAAGACCTTTATTATTTTTCAAGTTTGTTTCCCCCTGATTATTCAAATTTATAATTCCAGCTCAGAGCCCGGGTTCTCTGTTGATTTCATTATAAGCGCTTACAACTGATGTTCGGGACTGCCATTTTTTATGGATTAGTGTCCGTTTTTTTTGGTTTGCCAGACAAATAGGGACCCCTAGCGGATCCCTACAGCTCTTCTTTATATTGCCCTGGCGTTTGTCCTGTATACTTCTTGAATACTTCTGCGAAGTGACGATACGTGCGATAGCCTACGAGCTCACTAACATCATTCACCTTCGTTCCTTTGCGCAACAGCTCCTTGGCATGCTCCATTCGGTAACGCGTCAAGAATTTGATATAGCTTTCTCCTATCACTTCTTTGAACAACACACTTAAGTACGTAGCGTTCATATTCACATGTTCAGACACTTCATTCAGCGACAAGTCCCGTGCGTAGTTTTGCTCGATATATGCCTTGGCTCGTTCGATCGACCCGTGTTTCGTGGATTCGTTCGTCATTACCCCATACTCTTTCTGCGCTTCATAATAGCTTTTGGTCAATTGTTCAATGTTAGAATAGGTACCGCCAATTCCGATTGGGAGCGGTCCTGACAACGAACGGATAACTTCCCATAAGACGACTTCAGGCTGCTCGAAATGAAGAAGCAGCGCTAAACGTTCATCCCCCTTTTGAGAGATAATAAGTCGGAAATTCGATGTTTTGGGCCACTCCAGCCCTTCCGCAAATTTGATGACCGTAATACTCTTTATATTGTCGAAATCCAACCCCAACAGCTTCTGCCATTTAGGCAATTGCTCCAGCTTGCCTTGAAGAAGCTCATGTGTAGTGTCCGCTAGCATTTCGCTTTGCGATTCCTCCAATTGCTTCTTCAGCGTTTCTTGCTCCTGCTTCACAAGGTTGTGCTGCTGGATCTTATAAAGCGCGTTCTCGATACTTTGAATCGATATGGGCTTCTCCAAATAATCGATCACGCCTAGCTTTATCGCACTTCTTACATATTCAAACTCGTTAAATCCACTGAAAACAACGCAATACGTATCAGGCTTCTCGGCTATGATCTTCTCGATCAATTGCAAACCCGTCATCCCAGGCATTCGGATATCGGTAAATACGATATCTGGCTGCGTTTCACGGAAGCATGAGAGTGCGGCAATGCCATCCATAGCCGTGCCTGCCAGCTCTATACCATAGGTCGACCAATCGATCATCATGCGCAAGCCTTCTAATACGATATACTCGTCATCAAATACAACCGCTCTCAGCAACTTATGTCCCTCCTAGATGCAGTCTTAACACAACGCGAGTCCCCTTATTCACCACACTAGTAATATGCATTGAGCTGGACGGTCCATAGAACATCGTTAAACGCTCTTTCACGTTTCTGAGCCCATACCCCTCTTCTATTTGCTCCGAATGTTCAATGCCTACCCCATTATCCTCGATCACAAATTCCAAATAATCCCCATCTCTTCTCCCCTTCAATGAAACGCAACCGCTACCGACCTTCGGCTCGAGACCGTGGTAAATCGCATTTTCAATAAGAGGCTGCAGCAATAGCTTTAACATTTCCATCGCTTTAACAGTCGGCTCCACGTCTTCCAAGTATTCAAACCGATTATTATACCTAATATTTTGAATCGTCATATAGTGATGAATATGTTCCAGTTCCTTGGATATGGGAAGCGTATCTTTTCCTTTATTAAGACTTAATTTGAAGCTCTGTGACAAAGCTAGCGTCATTTGCGCTGCTTCTTTATGTTTCTTCAAAGTAGCCATCCAATAAATAGAATCTAAGGTATTATACAAGAAGTGAGGTTTAATTTGAGCTTGCAGCGCTTTTAATTCAGCCTCCCGTTCGCGTAGCTCCGTATGGATCAACTTTTCATTCAACTCTTTATTCTCGGCGGCAATCCGTTTAAATGTCTCACCGATCGCTCCGACCTCATCATGATCAAATGTTTCGTTGAACTCACGCTGGCCGCGCGCCCACTCCACCATCATCTTCTTCACTTGCAACAGCGGACGTGTAATACTACCCGAAACGACATACGATATTGCGATGGCAACGAAAGCGATACAGGAAGCAATAATCGCAGACGCCATTCCGATACGGTTAGACTCTCTGAGCAGCTCCTTGAGCTCGATGAGATGAATAAAGGACCAACCTGTCGTTTCGTTGCGATATGTCACCGTTAAGTAGCCTAGTTCCTTAAACGCGTTTACGACATGAACAAAATCTCCGTTCAATACGTCTTGCAGTTCCTTGCTTCGCGGAAATTTAACAACTTCAATTTTCTCTTGCGAAGTATCCAGTGCAATAAATTCTCCGCCGTACTTCTGACTACCGGTAAAGAAGGAATCAAATATGGATTTCGAAATATTAATAACAAGCATACCGATCGGCTCTCCGCTTATGCTGCTCGAATCTCGGAATAATTTGACTGTAGAGAACGTCTTTGCCGAATCACCAAAAACATCCTCGCTAAAGAAGATAACTTTGCCATTGCCCTTCATTGCCCGTTGATACCATGCAGACTTCTCAATTTGCTCAGACTTATCTGCCCCCTTATATATTCCCGTATTATCCGAACGTCCAAGGCAATAAGCCTCATTATTCAAGTCAAGGAGGCAGACGGAATCCACGAACACGGAATTAATAAAACCGTTATTAATGATCTTCTGCAGCTCATTCACGAGCACGTTTTTGAGTGCTGATCGTTCTGGCTGTAACGATATATTATGAAGTTGCTTCAAATTGTCCCTAATGCTGTCATCAAGAATGATGGAACGGTTTAGATTGATCGCATTCCGAAAGGTGAGATCAGCAACTTCGCTGGAAGTTCGAAGATGGTCTTGATTCGTCTGCGTATTCGATTCCAAGATCGTATCTTTTGCGACATTGAACGAGATCAGACCAAGGAGAAACAACGGCGGGACAGATAATAATATCATCGTTGCCAAATATCGGCTTCTAATTTTCCTAAACCTAAAAATATTTTTTGACTTTTTCGTCATAGTCTTCATATTCGCTCCTAATCGATAGCATGTAAGGCCATAATACCACTTTCTATAGGCTTTAGCTTTATACTAACGATTTGTCAATCCGGCGGTAAGTGAAATCTTTTTGGATCTTGATCCGATTTTTTTGGATTCAGCGAATCGATAATAACAAAGAGCATCTCATTCAAGGTGAGGTTTACCTTGAATGGGATGCTCTTTGTTCAAATCGATTTCAGGTGTTATGTCGAGCGGCGTATTCTCGTCATTGGGTGACAGTAATAGAATTCGATATAAGCCTCACCGGCCCAAGCAAGCCGGACGGCAGCGACTTTCCGTCATAACGATTGGCCAAGCTGTTCGTCACTTCGATGCTTAACACATTAGCACCCGGCTTGAGTGTATGACCTACTTCGTAGACATAGGGGCTCCACATGCGCGAGCCAAGCGCGATACCGTTCAACCAAACGCGCACGAGCTCATGCGCCTCGCCAAGATTCAGCTCGACCCTTACTCCGCTTGGATGCGGCTCACATTGAAACTCCTTCTCGTAGGTGACTGAACCGGAGTAGTGCTTCATGTCCTCCCATTGCGTCCATGATTCAAGCCTTTTCATTTCACCCTTGCACGGACCGCTAGTGATCAGCCAGCCATCGTTCATCTCCGCAATTACAGTCTTCTTCAATCGTACTGGCAGCTTGGAGTCTACATCTTCCTTCTTACCACTGTTCGGATTCACCGCGATGATAAGGGCTTCTCTGCGCTCGATGCGCACAAAGATGATCTGCTCTTGCCCGTTTCGCTCGGCAGCAGCCACTTCGCACTCGCCGCTCCATGGCCGCCACAATTCCGCTACACCTAATTGGGTCGTACACAGCTTTCCTTCATATGTTTCTTCACCTTCGTTGACGATCACGCAGAAGCTCACACCGGCCTTGGTCACTCGACTGATCCGAATATTAGCGCATGCAGGCTCAAGTCTGTTTTCCATACGTAGATGATTCAGAAGCTCTTGCGGAATACTGTTGGCCTGCGTTACACGCACCTGTCCGATATCCTTCGTCTTGACGCTCCCGTCTGAGTCAAGCAATTCTATAACGAGCCCGCCCTCCTTACAGAACGTATGGAGCCGCTCCCAGCTTGTTAAGGACAATCTTTCGCCTTCTTCGATCAGGACGGCAGCATATCGGTAACCGGCGATTTGAATTTCGCCGGACTTGTAGTTGCAGGACACATCGAGAAGTACTTCCTCCAAATAATTGAATTCAATTTGATGCTCGAACAGCGGCTTGGCTACTCTCCAAGATAACGATGAGGCTCTGGCCAGCACAGCCACTCTGGCTCCGTTCATACTGTCGGTCATGAGCCAGCTCATCCGTTTAATATACCTGGAGAATTGCGCATATTCGGGCCACCAAATATTGTGAGGGCCGACATCCGGCGGGCGTTCATCCCTGCGCTCGTCCCGAATGGAATAATAGAATGCATGGGGCGCAATCAGATTGACACCGCGTACGAACAGCCAGTCCAAATACCACTTCATGTTATCCGCGCTAAGCGACCAGCCGCCGTCGATTCCGCAAACGCCAAAAACCTCGTTCAGATTACGTCGTCTGCGCCTATGACGCGCAGCATCGGACGAGCATTTGCCCATCGTGCTGTGCGCACCCGTCAGCGCTTTGCCTTCTTCTGGCGCAATGTAGCGCCAAACCACATCCTGTCCAGGGATGTGGAAGTGCTCAAGCAGACCAATATCGTCGCTTGCTGCAGGGTGTCCGGTTAGCGCGACACCGTGCACAACGCACCACTCCGCCAACTGTCCGTAGTAGATGCTGGACATTCGATCACGTATAGCAGAATCGAATACGTCGCGAACGTATGCAGTTTCCGTGCCCGCTTCGAACCACAGGGCAGGCAAATCCTTCTCCCTGCAGCCCCCAAGTAGAAATTCAGGAAGGAAATCTCGAGTCCATGGCTTCATGCCTTCGACGTGATCTCTGCCAAGCAAATCCGGTTCGTCGGTGAACATGGCGATAATCGTCTTGCCGAAATACGGTTCCAGCTTCTCATAATATTTCTCATGAGTAATTGCAAGAAACGTCCGCACAGCCTGCGCGTTCAGTAAATCTGCAGCTGCTGGAACCTCAGGCTCCCCGTCGTCTTGTCCAGCATGAACGCCACGAATCGTGCCTCCCGAATACGTATCAACGAAGAGCAGCACGGACCAGCTGCCCTCTGCCAGAGGAGTGAATCGCACGACATCGTCTTCTACATCCAGAATAATCGTGCTCTCCGGATCAATCGCACCATCAGACAGCTTACGGACGGCTTGAGCCGATACGATCGACTCTCCCATGGAGAGCGCAACTGGAATCTCACACTCGCCGCTATGTGCCGCACATGTAAACTCCCGCAGCATCAGCCCACGGCTCGCATATTCGGGATTCTGCTTCACGACCAAGCCGCAAGCCGAGCCCGACGGATACATGCCTTCATCGTACAAAATCACTTTCATGCCCAACTTGTCGGCTTCAACCACCGCCGTCCTGACGAGCTCGAAATACACCTCCGACAAATAAGGAATATCCCGGGACAGCCCCAAACGGGGATGTATTACAAACCCGTCCACTTCCTTGGCGTGAAAATCGTGAATTTGCCGCACGATTTCCTCCTGAGTCAATGCATCGTTCCAGAACCAGAACGGAATGGGACTAAACTCGGTTGGCGGGGATAGAAACTGCTGCTTTAAACGTTCGAATTCATTCACCGTATTCACCTCGTTCATCAATCGAACCATCAGTATCCTGCCTCTATCATCATTCAAACTATAATCCCGGTTTAATCTCCTTACAACCCGAATTTCTGCTGAAGCCTTTTCGCCAATTCATCATCGGAGAGTGGATTTCGGTGCGTATTCTCCAGATAGATATATTTCTCCGTCTCCGGCATCAGAAATTGTTTATACCACAAGAAAAAATCCGGGCTGTCACCATGCATCCTCAGGTATCGCCTGAGTGTGTCCATATTAATCACTGTACTTTCGATATTTGTTAGCCAATCGGCCTGATAGAAATTCTCCCATGGTCCATATTCAGCTTCTCTTAGCACATCTATTCCACGAGTGTACAGCTTCATCGCTATCGATGCGTGGACAAAAGCTTTGGCATAATTCTGTTCTGCATACGCTTGATAAGCATCTCCCAATGCTTCGAAGCCCTCGCAGCCGGAGAGATGCAGTTTCACATGATAGAGCAGATGAGTACGCAATCGGATGCTTTCTTCTTCAGACAATCCTGACAGCATTCGTTCGATACGGGACTGAAGCGTGCGCCAATCGGAAGCCGCTTCCGAGCATTTCTTTCGGAACCATTCAACCTGTTCATCAAAGCTGACTTTACCGGTAGCCCAATACAACCGTTCAAGCGGTTCATCGCGCTTGCCTTGCAGCCAATGCCCCACAATTTCGCGTGCAGGATGATGATAAAACTCATCACCGGCGCGATCGTCCTCATTAGGGCCATACGCAATCGCACATTCCGCATATGCTCGATGCAGCTCCGCTATCTCATCGTGATTCGAGCTATACATGCGACGCACAAACGCAGAAAGATGTTCGTCATCGTTCACACTCCCGTAATTCCACAGCTCCCGCATAAGATCGAGTGTGTACACATGCTGCCGAATATTGCCGCTGTTCACGAGCAGATAGGAAGATGCGCCTGACTGAAATGCCCCCTCCAGCTCCTTCTTAATAAAGCTTGCCGGCATTGGAAATAAGGTTAGATGGTTTGAAGCCTGCAGGTCATGAAAAGTAACATGATAATAAATGCCATGATTACCGCGATCTTCGATCGTCGGCAGAGATGGCACTCTAAGATTGTGGTTATTGTGTCTGCGAGATACCATCTTGCCGTAACCGTTATCCGCCCAAATCCGAATAATGTCATCCGGGATGTCTATGCATCCTGCCTTGTACAACTCGGCGATTTCGCCATACAAAGCGATGCAGCAATGTGGATTATGGACCTTGCGCCGAACCATCTCATATTGCTTGCGCACAACCTTGCTGATCATGTCGCCACGTTTTTCCGGGGTGTCAAAGGCAGGATCCTGTGCCCAGAACGGCTGATCGCCTTGACCACGGAAAGAGAGCACCCAGACGATATTCTGATCCTTCTGCTTGTCTATCGCTTCTTCCCACAATGCCTCAAATAATTCCGGATGCTGCTTATAGCTGGCTTGCTTGCCGGGGTACACGCGAAGGAACATCTCCGCCCCTAACGGCTCGGCATGATGATGCGTAACCCATAACCCCATCTCCGAAGCAAGCTCGGCATGCATGCCATGCTTGGGCAGATCGGTGCCTGGAATTACCATATTGCCGCCGCAACGAAGCAACGCCTCGAATACAGGCAGCCATACCTCCCTGCCCATCGGATATTCTTCCTTCCAGCCGATCAAACAAACTTCGTCGTTCACAAACCAGCCTCGGAAACGTACAAACGGCTTGGAAGAATCTATGTTTACCATCGGAATCTGCACGCTATCCTGCTGCGCAGGTAATCGATCCATCCAGAACCAAAAGGGATCAACACCCAGAAATCTGCGGCTGAATTCCAATAAGCCATATACTAGACCCAGGTCATCATGCGCAATGATATGAAGTGTCTTATTGTCTTCATATTCCACGAATCGAAAGCCATACGATTCGGGCCACTCGCTGCATGTATCTTCTTTTCTTGCATAACGAATTTCGATTTGCACCGGACAAGCGTTGTCTGGTGCAAGAATTGGCTTATCGCCAAATACGCGCTGATGGTCTCTCGCTACCATTTCCCATGCATGCCGAATCGGCGCTGACGGTTCTTCAGGCAGTCGATAATAGACATTACGATGAATTGTAAGCATTCCTGAACAATCCCTTTACGATTAGAATTAAGGATAGGGGCCATCAACCGAGGCCCCCATCTTCTATCTTGCGATTAGTTCCCTGCCACTTGCTTATACCACTCGTTGACTTCTTCTGTAATTTTGTCCCCGCCCGCAGATTTCCATTTGCTGACAAATGTATCAAAATCACTAATTGGCGCTTGACCATAGATGATTTTGGTATACGTTTCGAGCTCCATTTTGTCCAAGAATGCCAATTGTTCTTTCATCGTCTTGGTAGGGGTGCCTTGGAACATCTCCGGCATGCCGAATGACTTGGAATCAAGGATAACCTGAGCTGCTAGCTTGTTGCCATCCGGCTTGAGGGACAATTGCTCCATCAAGGTATTCGTCGGCGATTCTCCAGCGTTGAGCGCTGCATAATATTCCATGCGTAAATTCGGAATTCGAGCTCCGTTAGTCGTCATGGACAGCTTATCCATGTTCGCGTACGCACCTTCCTTGATTTCTCCCTCATTAATATCAAAGTAATTTCCCTTCGGGATCGGTTGATCGAATGGTGCTTGGTAAGTCGGGAATCGATCATACATCCAGTTCTGATACAAGAAGAACGCATCCGGATGCTTGGATCCCTTGCTAATCAGTATCGCACCAGTTACCATAGGATTCTCTCTGAAACCTCTCATTCCTTCTGCACCTGCAGGCACCTGAATAGGTTGGAAGTTTGCATTCGGATCATTTTTAACCGTGTCGCCAAGCGGCCATTCTGCCAGCCAATGTCCGCCGAAGATCATACCTGCCTTACCTTGAACGGCAAGCTCCGAGGCTTTATTAATATCGTAGACAGCTGCTTCTTTCGGCAGATAACCATTCTTATACCAGCGAGCCAGCATTTCAAGTGTCTCTCTTGCCCCTGGCTGTACAGAGCCATATTGCAGTGTTCCGTCACTCGCCACATTCCATTGTTTAGGCATTACTCCATTCGCACCGAATAAAGGATTAGTATCAGACATATAGGATACATAACCATCCTTCAAGCCGATCGTAAGTCCGATGGTATCCTTCTGTCCATTGCCGTCCGGGTCTTGGTTTGCGAAAGCATCCATGACCTTCTCCATCTCATCCAACGTTGTCGGAGCCTGCAAGCCCAGCTTATCCAGCCAATCTTGTCTAATCCAAAGCACATCATCATTCTGATGAGCCTCAATCAAGATCGGAAGCGCATATCTGCCGTCTTCGCGAGTATAGGGCAGCCAAGCATTAGGCGACTGCTCAACGGCTTGTTTCCATGTGTCGCTGGCATATTTATCGAATAGAGAGCCTACTTCCAGGAATTTGCCGGAGTCGATCAAATCGTTGACAATATCTCCATTCGCCATGACGATGTCCGGCATTTTTTCTCCGCTCGCCAGCATCAAGCTAAGCTTGGAATCAAACGTCTCCTTCTGAGTCGTCGTCCACGGATATGAAATTTCAATATTGAACGTTTTGGACAGCCATTTCGTGAAATGGTTGTCATTCTCGTTCTCGCCCGGTTGATAAGTTACATCAGCTGGCGTAACCTTCAATTGCGATATTTTGACCGTTTCGCTATACTTATCGCCCTCAATGGGCACCGACCATAAACTCTCGGCAGAACCTTCGTTTGCTGTTGCATCAGGCAATTGGCTTGTAGATGACTCTCCCGCATTGTCTTCGTTATTGCCGCAGCCAGCTGTCAGAGAAGCGGCCAGCATAGTTGCCAGACCCGCAGCCACCCATTTCTTTTTGTTTTGCATCCCTTTTGAACCTCCCATTTTTTTGTTCCCTTCATGTAAACCGCTTACAACCCGATTATAGGTGGTACATATCTGGCGCCGATATGATAAATGCTTTGGATCATAGCACTTTGTCTAGCTCATTATTCTTTTACCGAACCGATCACAATGCCTTTCACAAAATATTTCTGAAGGAATGGATATACGACCATAACCGGAATCATAGAGATAAAGATTTGTGCCGCACGGAATGCGCGGTCGGACAGAAACTTCAATTGCTCCGGGTCAATGTTCGGATCGTCGGTCGTCCGCTGAATGAACATCGTCTGCATGAGCGAAGCAAGCGGATATTGCTCAGGAGAAGACATGAATAGCAGTCCATAGAACCATTCATTCCAATAATAGACCATCGTAAACAAACTAATGGTCGCGATCGCCGGCATCGATATCGGAAGGTAGATCGATACGAGTGTGCGGAAATGTCCCGCTCCGTCGATTAGCGCTGCTTCCTCCAGTGCTGCCGGCACGGATGAGCGGAAGAAATTAAGCAATAAAATCATACTATAGACATTGACGGCCTGAGGCAAGATAAGTCCCCACATCGAATTAAGAAGTCCAACCTTCTGTACGACAATATAAGTCGGGATGAGGCCGCCGCTAAACAGCATCGTAAATACGAACAACCACATCCATACCGTTCTGCCTTTGAATCGTCTGGAATCTTTGGATAGTGAGTAGGCAGCTAGCAGCATAAGCGTCATGCTGATTACGATGCCCAATATCACTCGCTCAATGGAAGTTGCGATTGCTTTGAGAAACAAAGCATTGCCGAATACTTTTTCATAGTTTGCGATATTGAAGTCAACCGGGAGAAACGTAACCTTTCCGCTGCTGATTGCCCAGCTGGAGCTAAATGACATGGCCAATACGTGAAGGATCGGCAGCACGCACAAGAGTGCCAGACCAATGAGAAATATATTGTTGCATATACGAAAAATTCGATAGGTTAAGCTTTCATGATACATAGTTGCGCGCCTCCTTAGAAGATTCGATAATTCGCAAACTTGTAGGCAAGACGATAGGAAGTGACGATCAGCACAAAGCTCACGAGCGACTTGAACAATCCGACCGCTGTGCCAAAGCTGTAATTTCTCTCCGTCAGACCAACACGATACACATAGGTATCAATAATATCACCTGTCTCATATACAAGCGGATTATACAAATTGAATATCTGGTCAAAACCAGCATTCAGAATGCTGCCCAGTGACAAGGTCATCACGACGACAGTAATTGGAAGTACTGATGGTATCGTAATATAGAGCAGCTGCTTCCATCGGTTAGCGCCGTCAATGACGGCTGCTTCGTACATCTCCGGATTGACGCCAGACAATGCCGCAAGGAAGATAATCGCAGAGAAACCAAAGTCCTTCCAAATATCGCTCACAATAATCGTTACTCTAAACCAGTCATTGCTGCCAAGGAAGAAGACCGGTTCATAGCCAAGTGCTTTCACGACTTGATTGACGATCCCGTACTCAGGCGAGAGAATATCGATTAGGATGCCGCCCAGCATAACCCAAGAGAGGAAATGCGGCAAATACACAAGCGTCTGTACCGATCGTTTAATAAAAGCTCCCTTGACTTCATTAAGCAGCAAAGCAAACGTAAAAGGAACGATCAAACCGGTCACGATCTTAATGGCGGCGATGATTAACGTGTTCCATATGACGCGCCTTGAATCCTCGAACTCGAACAGCATACGGAAATGCTTCAGGCCAACCCAAGAGGAGTCTCCTATCCCAATCCAAGGTTTGTAATCCTGGAAGGCTATAACGATGCCAAACATCGGGATGTAGTGAAATATAAGGATGGCGATAAATCCCGGCAGTATCATTGCATGAAGCGGCCAATTTCGTTTTAATTCTTTCATACTCGATTCCCCTTCCACGTCATTGTTGTCATAGCTTCATTGTAGTGGGGTTGCCATCCGCCGGAATATGATAAATGCTTTGGTTTATGTCCTTTTATAAAGAAGAAGGGGCGCTCCTATTGGAACAGCCCCAGAACACGTCAGTATGTCTTACTCATGAATATCAAGCTGCTCAACGTTCTTATATGTCTCATTTTCCTCCAGATGCGACAGGCCGTTTACCTCTGACATCGTTTCCATAACGATCTTTCGTTCCTTACAATCTAGCTTTCATTGTAAAAGCCGTCTAGCGCGCCCGATATACGAAATTATGTGGATCATAGCACTTTCCTTATTGTTCTCTGTACTTTTGAGGTGTGCATGCGTAATATTTCTTGAATACTCGGATGAAATATGATGTATTCTGATAGCCTACGTCCTCCGCAATTTCGTTAATTTTGCGGTTCGATTTGCGCAGCAGCTCCGCGGCATGCTCCATCTTGCGCCGATAGATATATTGGCTGACGCCTTCTCCCGTCCATTCCTTGTAAACGGACGAGAGATAAGCGGGATGGAGGTACACATTATCCGCCAGTGATTGAAGGGATACATCCTCGTTCAAGTGTCTGTTCACGAAACGATGAACCTTATCGATGATAACGCTTCGGTCATCCGATACCTTGGTCTCGAGCGCCTCTCTAATGATGGCAAAAGCTCGAAATGCCCACCCCTCCAGCGCAGAGAGCGAAGCTGCTTTCTCCGAAAGCTCTGAACGATAAATCGATGCTCCAAGCAGCTGCTCAGGCTGCCTCCCGGATTTATGGATTATATAGAAGAACGCGTTAGCCATAGAATGATAGGCCTCCAGCAGATGTCCTGCAGTAACCTGATCACGTTGCTCGATGTCCTGTATGATTGCCTTCATCTTCTCTACACAACGATCCCAGTTGCCGCCTTCCAGCAGATGCAATAGGCTCGGAGGAGCATACAGCTGCTCCAACGGAGTTCCGTAGCTTTCTCGCTTGTCGTCGCCCCCCTCCTCATCAACCCAAAGACCGCCGCTTGTCCGCACATGAAGACGAAGCTGCCTGAGCGAGGCTTCGTACAGGAGCGGGATATCGATCGGAAACTTGCCTACTCTTCCCACCATAAGTGATATACTGCCTTGCAAATAATCAGACACCTTCTCAACGATCGTTGATCCTGTCTGCTCCAGACTAATGGAACGGGAATCCTCTTGCTCCGAGGTCGTCGCCTTTGATTTCACGATATAAATCCGATTTCCAAGCTCATCCTTGCTTGTTGCGAAGTCGAAATGCTCGCTAAGCAGCTCCGAGACGATATTGTCAATGGCAAAGTCCGCCAATTCCGTCGATTCGCCAAACTTAAGAAATTCGCCGTCGGCACGCACGACGAGCAGCCTGCAATTTCCCCCCGCTGACAAAGGGATTCTCAGCTGCTCCATCTTCTTGCGCAGCATTTCTTCGTTCGGTACCTGTCCTCTCCATAGCTCTCGCAAGAAATTTTGCCTCAGCAGAGGCTCATGCTCACGGAGCGAGCGCATAGCGTTCTGTACAGAAGAAATTTCATGCCATTCCTCGCGGATCATAGCCGCTACCTGCTTTACTTCCTGCTGTACATCTTCGGCACGAGCCGGCTTCAGCAAATAATTGACGGCTTGATGCTTCATTGCCTGCTGTGCATATTCGAAGTCCGCATGCCCAGACAAGACGATACATTTGATCTTCTTCCCATTCAATCTTCGGATGAGCTCAAGTCCAGACATCCCGGGCATCTTCACGTCGGTTAACACAATGTCGACTTCCTTCTCGTCGAGAATGCTCAGTGCCTCCAGCGCAGAATACGCATAATATACATCCTCGATGCCTGCTGCCTCCCAATCGACCGCGGCCAGCAAATAATCAATCACGTATGACTCGTCGTCAACCAGCAGTATGTTCACGCCCTGATGTCTCCTTCCTGTTGCTGCACAATGCCTAGCTTTAGAATGACGCGGCAGCCTCCGCCTGCGGGTGTCTCGAACTCAATACCCGCAGCTTCGCCATAATGGAGCTGCAAGCGCTGGTTAACGTTAAACGTGCCGCAGCTCTCCGATTGATCTGCTGCAGGCAGCTGCCAATCGCCCGCCAGCTTCGCCTGCTCCTCTTCGGTCATACCCGGACCGTTATCCTCAATCACAATCCGCCATTTGCCAGATTCCAAGTATCCTGCGATACGGATTAGGCCGTCACCTTCCTTAGCTTCTATCCCGTGCACAATCGCGTTCTCGATGATGGGCTGCAGGATCAGCCGCGGGACCTCGATCTCAAGCATCTCCTCCGGCACTTCGATGATATAATTGAACCTTTGATTGCGAAGATTATGGATGCGCAAATAGCTTTCCGAAATCTTCAGCTCGTCCGCAAACCGCGTATTCTGTTTACCTGTATAGGTAGCGTAACGGAAATATCCCGCCAAATTCATAACCATATCGGATGCAGCTTTCTTCTTATCCAGATGGATCATGCTTTCCACGAAATAAAGCGAATTATATAAGAAATGCGGGTTGATCTGCGATTGGAGCTGCTTGAGCCTCGCTTCACGAGAGCGAATCTGTTCCAGATACACCTTCTCGATCAACTCTTGAATCGTTCCAGCCATTCGATTAAAGGACTGGAATAAATAGGTGAAATCATGACCCTTGCCAATACGAAGACGAATCGAATATTCGCCCTTCTCGAATCGTCTGACGACCTTCAGCATATCCGACACTGGAATTTGCACATAACGGAAAATCAAATATCCCGCCGACAATGCAAACAAGAGCAGCAGACACAACGTCATGTAAAATATAATTCGACCTTGTTCGATCGGCTCGGAGATCACATTCCTCGGAGTAAGCGTAACCAGATGCCAGCCCATCGACTCAATTTCATTGTAATTCACCAAATAAGAGCCTTGCGCAAGCTCAAGCGTCATGCTGCCTTGTGTAGACAGCTCCCCGGAAGGTCTGCTCGCTTCCCATCGCTCCAAAGCATCCTGCGGCAGCACGCCTTCCGAGATGACCGGTTGGCCCGGGGCATACAAGAAAGCATCGCCTTGCTGCTCGTTCTTGAATTGCATCAGCATATCCATCAAGGTATCATGCGAGATTCCCACCTGTACTACAAGCTGCGGTACGTAGTTCTCGTTCGAAGAAGTGAACGGGAAAGCCACGTCCCATGTCAAAAACTTCCTATTCATAGGTCCAGCCGACAGCTCTTGAAGCTGCCAAGCCGATATTGGCTTAACCGGTTCTGTATATTCATCCGCATCTGCTACGGTGAAATTAGCATAGATACGATAGTGGTTACGTGGTGAAATAAGAGCAAGCCAATCGTTCCAGTCATTATTGGAATTGAGGAATATCAGCTTCTCCAGCAGCCTTTGCTTAAGTTGAAGACGCTCCCACTCGTCCAGTAGATCGTAGTATTTGAATAGCTCGACATCATCATCGTTTGATAATAAAAAAGCATTTTCTTTTAACCGCTCCAAACGCGAGTTCAGTTGACTGACAAAAAACAAAGACCGGCTCATGTTTAGTGATTCAATCTGTTCCGTCAGACTTCCCTGCGTTCGATAGTTGGAGTAAGTATACACGCCTACAATCGGAATAAATAGGCAAATGATAAGCAGCATGATGCGGCGAAATACGTTGCTTTGTTTCATGGCTCCTCCCGCAGACGTTGTCGAATTCATCTATTATAAGGGAAACGGATAACAATCCAAAATAATAAAACCTTTAGATGATAGACACATCTAAAGGTCTTTTGAAAATTCCCCTATGCCAGGTCGACGACTACTTTCACCGTTCCTTGCGCATCAATTGCTTTGTCGAATGCGGATTGAATATCGATCAGCGGATACACTTGCGTCACCAGCTTGCCGATATCAGTTTTGCGCTCATTGATATGTGCGACAACCTTGACGATATCCTCATGCGTATATCCACTTGCGCCGATGATGTTGACTTCCTTGCTCATCACTTGCGCTAGACTGATCGGGACATCCTGCTTATATACGGCGATAACAGCGATCCGTGCTTTCGGCTTCACGATTTGCATGACCTGCTCGAACAATACAGGAGCGCCTGCAGCATCGACGAAAGCATCCACATTCGGCATTTCCCTGCCATATACGTTGACCGTGCCAAAATGGCGGCTTAAGCCTTCTGCAAGCGACTCTTCCTTCGTATTGACTGTTTTGGCGCCCAATTCGCGCGCGATGGCGAGACGGAACTCGTCGATATCGGCTATGGCTACGTTGGTGATGCCTTCCCCGATCAAGCTAATCGCCGCCGAGATTCCGATCGGACCCGCGCCAAGAATAACTATGTTCTCGTTCGGCTTGGGATCCGTGCTGAAAGCGCCATGAAAACCAACGCTCATCGGTTCCATCAACACAGCTTCGCTTGCGCTCACGTCGTCCCCGAACGCATACAGATTATAATTCAAAGCTGCGTCTTCGATGAGGACGAATTGCGAGAAGCCGCCTATTTCAAGAGAATAACGCCGTCCTGCCCGCTTCGCCGTAATCGGGTTCACACCAACTCGCATGCCAGGACGGATGTCTTTCACTTCCGAGCCCGCTTCCACGACTTCGCCAAACAGCTCATGGCCGAACTCCTGGCCAAACCGGATGCCCATTTCGTTGCCCGCTTTCACAATATTGATATCCGTCCCACAGATGCCTCCGCACAGATTGCGGATTAGCACATCCTTCGGTCCGACTGCGGGTATGGTACGTTCCTCAATTCGTACATCTTGTTTACCATGATAGATCGCAACTTTCATTCTGATCTCCTCCTGATGGGTTGATGGTTATATTGGTTAGATGGGTTAGATGGTTAAATGGTTAAATGGTTAAATGGTTCACATTGGCTTCATATTCTTCATGTTCTCGAGCAGCAATCCATTCATAAATTCCACGGGCTCATAAAAATCACGTTCATTCCATTCCATGATCATTCCGAGGATCGCGCTGGCATGATATGCAGCTTGGAACTCGCTGAGCCGCATATCCATAGGTAAGGAGGCGAGCGATTGCTTAACGATTGTTTTGACCCGCTCGAAAAACATCCTGTAATACGAAAATCTCGATGAGATACTAAAAATGTAGCGATAGACATCCTTGTTGTCGTGTACGTGGCGGAACAAATCGATCATTTGCGGCTGCAGCATCGCATCCTCTGACGAGCGACGGCGTCTTGACGTTTCGAACAGAGACGCTTCCCACTCGGCCAATAAGTCCTCTATCATTGTTTCAAGCAGCATAGCGACGCTTTCATAGTGCAAATAAAACGTTTTTCTCGTAATGCCTGATAACCCGCATAACTCCGTTACCGAAATTTTTTCCAGCGGCCTTTCATTTAGAAGTTGAAGAAGCGTGCTTCTTAGACTGCTTTTGGTTTTTACAACACGCAAATCTTGTTCATTCATGCTTCATCACCTCACTTTATTACACACTTGTATAATAAAATTGTAATTCATCTTGTCTATGAGGTCAATAGCTGCGACGCTCGAGCAGGGCGTACGATAACAGCAACAAGCCTTGCGTTAAACGCAAGGCTTGTTGCTGTTCGTATTCAGTCGCTGACCGTACATCCGTCATTCGGTACAATTATTTCCTTTGACCGATAATCAGGGTATCGGCATTCACTTGCAGCATAGCTATTGTGGCATGCCCCGCTTCGTTGCTGACGACCACAGGCTTGATAATGCGGCGTTCCGCAAGATCATAGGCCACAAGATCATAGCCCTTCAGGTCGAGCTTGATCTCAAGTCTTATCGCATACGGCACGTAGACAACAAACAAGGAATCATCCTCCTTGCTAGCCATCCGGATGCCTTCATACGAGGTGACAAGCTTGTCTTGTGCCGGTTCAAGCCCGAACATGTCGTATTGTTCATACAGATGTTTGCCATACCCTACATCCCATGCGCCAGGCAAACGCATAGCGGTATCCCAATCATACGGCGTCTTGGACCAGTGTTCGTTGTTGAAGGTGGATCCTTTGCGATGCCAGCACCAGATGCCATGGGCGCCATACGTAAAGCCGACCTTCGCGCCTGCAAGCAGGCTGGACCAGAACGCCAAGCGAACGGGGAAAGCGTCGAATCTGCCATAGATGTTGCCATGCCCATGTCCTTCGTACAGCGGCTCTGCATTCAAGATCGGTTTCTTGACAGGCTTGGCACGGAAAGCCTCCGCCAGCTCATAGGTCATTTTTTGCATGTCTAGGAGATGGCCGGACTGATACGTGTAGAAGTCAAGCTCAGGACTATTCACAATCTGGTCCGGAAGGTCGCTGCTGCAGCCTGCGATATGCATAGCCGTCAGCGCTTCGGGTTCGAATGCCTTTACATACTGCATGACTTGCATATAATGTTTGGTCGCTTCTTCGTTGCGGAAATCAGTATCTCCGCTAATAAAGTAGATGGGATTAAATTCATGGAACGTGTCTACAACTTTTTTGGTATACGCTTCTAGACAATGGAACGGAATGACATGGGAGCTGCCCGTTTGATCCGCCATCCAGTTTCCTGGAGCATAGTTGCCCCATAACACAACCAGACATGGCTTCATACCGCGCTTGTCCATCATTTCGACCATGTGACGCGCACGCTCGAAGAATGCATCGTTAATGCGTTCGAAATCCCATGACCCGTCCGGATTGGTGTGGAATGGCGTCAAGTCGATATAGCTGTCGCTTGCATCATGCAAGATAGGCAATACGGAAATCTGCATCACATTAAAGCCTTGTTGCTCCCGATAGTCCAGGAATGTCTCCCATTCATCAAGGCGAGCGTTGGAGAAGACGCTCCAAGCGGTATCCGCCAGGTAAAAATATTCTTGTCCGGTTTGTGTAACAAAACGATCGTTGTGTGGTGAACGTTGAAGCTTCATGAGCATTGTCCTCCTTTGATTCCGTTGAGTTGGTTATGAGAAATAAATGCGTCGAGCCGTACCATTAAAGACGTCCTCCTGCTGTTCGACGGTTAATCCGCAGGTTCTCACCTTGGCGATTTCCGTTCCCGCATTGTCTGCGTGGTCGGTACCGAACATAAAACGATCCGCACCTACTTCATCGGACCAGTGCTTCAGATTAAAGCCTGCAGTCCAGGTAATGTCGGCCGTCAGGTTGTCATGACGCCGCATAGCCGCAATCGTCTCTCCCGCCATGATCATCATGCCGCAGTGTGCCATTACGATTTGCACATCCGGATACCGCTCGGCTGTTTCAATCAGGTTGGATGGGTTGGCAAAAGGAATGCCTGCGCCCGTATGAACCATAACAGGAATGTTCAGCTTGCGAGCGAGCCCCAGCACTCTGTTGCCGGCTGCGCCGTTCGGATTGACCGCATGAGCGAAGGTATGAATTTTCACTCCGATAAATCCAAGCTCCTCCACACAACGGCGAAGCTCCCTCTCGTAGACAATCTCCGGCAAATGCGGATTGGGATTCGCCATCCCAAAAAATTTGCCAGGGTACGTCTTGCAAACCTCCGCAATCACATTATGCTGAATGACAACACGCTCTAGATCATGACAGGAGGCTGGCTGAAGAATGGTACGCGATATGTCGAATTGATGGTGCTTATCGAGCTGCTCCTCCAGCGTGAAATCCTCATCAAACACATGGTCATAGCCCAGATGGGCATGTACATCAATGATCATTACATCCCATCCTGTCCTAAAGAAATAGTTTTGTGAGCTTTTGCGCTCTCGTACACCGAGAAAATCATCTCAAGTGTGTGCAGATTATCTTCACCGCTCGTCTGGAACTCCGATCCGTCATTCAGGCATTGAATGAAATGAGACTGCAAGCGATAGTGGCTTTCCTCATGATCCAGAATGGCATGCTCCAGTACCGTCCGTTCGCTGCCACCATCCTTGGAGACGACAGTAATGCGTCCGTCGGTATACAGCTTCAGCGTACCCTGCTCCCCGTCAATGACAAGCTGCTCCAGATGGACCGGTCCGACTTTGGAGCCAAGCGGCTCATCAAGCTTCTGCCGTGTCGCCCAGCTCATGTCCATGAAGCCATAGAAGCCTTCATGTCCGAGTACGACAATGCCGCTGTCCTCCCCCTTCACATAAGGGCTGATGCTGGCTGTTTCCGCTGTCAGTCTAAGCGGCTGACCGAACAGAAAACGCCAGGTGTCGAACCAGTGCGCCCCCATCTCGTAGAACAACAGCCGCGGCATATCCCGGAAGAATGGCTGCGGCAATTCAACATCCGGTGCCATGCGAGGCGTATAATAATCCGTATGAATGTATCTTGCCACATGAATCCGGCCAAGCTCTCCGCTGTCAATGATCTGCTTGATGGTTTGGAACGGCATCAGCCAGCGCCAGTTTTCTGTCACCATTAACCTCACGCCTGCCGTCTTGACACATTCGACCATCTGCTTCGCATCCTCAACAGACGATGCGAACGGCTTCTGGCACATGATCTGCTTGCCTGCTGCCGCTGCCTTGGCAACAAATTCAAGATGAGTTTCGGTGCCCGTTACAATATCTACGATATCGATGTCGGCTTTAGCTAACATTTCGTCTATGCTTGGGTATAGCTGACTTTCATCCAAGCCAAATTGCTTGGCCTTCTGAACCATCTTCTCCTTCGAGCGATTGCAGAGCGCCGTAACGGTTACACCCGGAATACGAGCCCATGCCTTCAAGTGCTTGTCCGACCAGAACCCCGTCCCGACGAGTCCTACCTTCAACATGGCAATCCCTCCTACTTCTTATCCAGATGAAGCATGAGACGCAGCACTTCATCCAACGATTCTTTCGTAAACACTTCTTTCCAATCCGGCTTGAATATTTTCTCGTAGCCGTAATCAATTGCGATTTTGGCTGCATCAGAGAACGGATTGACATTATTAAAGGCAATCGCCAGCGGAATTTGGATATGTCCTAGCATAAATGAACGTGCCGCCGCTTCGGGAACGCCCATCTTGATAACCTCATCCATCGCTTCCTTCATAATACACGCCGCTGCTGCCGCAACAACCTCGGCGGCCGCAGGCTCCAGAAGCGCCATCTGCTCAACGGTGATCCGATGGCATACAACGACCGGCGCAAACATACGCACGCAGATTTGCTCTGCAATCTCGAATTTATCCATGTCGCCTCTGTGAAGCGCGATTACGATATCCTGCTTCGCCGCAATACCGCCAAACATATCCTTGCGCGCCTCCGGCGAATCCTGCTCCTCGAATAACGCCGGATGACAGGGATGCGTAACGACATAGGTGCAGTCCTCCCGCATGGCAACCTGGTCGGCATAAGCTGCTGCCGGGTCCAATAAAATAACAGTCGCTCCCGATTTCACATCAGGCATAATACCTGTCGTAATTTTGCCAATCAAAGCATCCGGAACGGCCAGAATAACATAATCCGCATGTTGCAATGCCTCTTCGTTTGGTGTAACCCGCATCCCGTTTTCTTGTATACGGGCAATCCCAGCTTCTGCTTGCTCGCACAACATCAAATTATAGTCATGTTTCCTTAAATTGTTCGTAATTCGAGTACCCATCTTGCCGCCTGCTCCAATAATGGCGATGTTGATCTGTTGTTCATGTGTCATTGCTGCACATCTCCTTTGCATTCGCAATCAATTTCATTCCAAATCCTATTCCAAAATCCTTTATTCCAACACAGTATATCAAACGTACATATTGTATTCAAGATGTATACAATCAAAGAACATACATAGTACAATGTCATTTGCATTTCATCGTTATTCTTGGTATTGTTAGTGCACATCGCGAGTATTCGCAAAGAATTGAATTCACTTCACGGAGGCATATCGATGAAACTCGGACTAAGCTCTTACACATTAACATGGTCAATTGGCGTCCCGAATTATGACAAGCCTTTACATCCGCTTTCCGGCATCGGACTTATCGAACGTGCTGCCAAGGAAGGGCTTGGCCTTGTACAGATTGCGGATAATATCCCCTTGCATCAATGTACGATAGAAGATCGGGCAGCAATGAAGGCGCGAGCAGATCAATTGAACATTGCGCTGGAAATCGGCACCAGAGGCACTGAGCCCACTCATATGGTAGAATATCTAGAAATCGCCATGCAGCTTGATTCGCCAATTGTTCGCACCATTATTACGACACCCGATATGGAGCAGGCATACCAAGATTTGCGCGAGGTTCTGCCGAACTACGAACGGAACAACATTACAATCGCCGTCGAGAATCATGGCATGCATACAACTTCCGAGCTGATTCAATTGTTCCAAAGACTGAACAGCCAACATATCGGCTGCTGCCTCGACACAGTCAACTCGTTTAGCGCATTGGAGAGTCCCGATACCGTCATTGAAAAGTTGATGCCGTATCTCGTTAATCTGCATATTAAGGATTTCGACGTTAAGCGAGTCGATCACCAGATGGGCTTTGTTGTACTGGGTACAGCTGCCGGCCATGGACGATTGGATATACCATCATTGAAGGTGAAAGCCCAGACGTCTAATTCTCATGCAACTGCAATACTGGAGCTGTGGACGCCATTCACCCAGTCGGTTGAGCAAACCATTGAGTTAGAAGAACAGTGGCTGAACGATAGTATGCATTACTTCCGCTCCATCGCATTTCAATCATAAGGGGACAACCTATGAACACAGTGACACTAAAGGACAAAGCATATACGGAATTGAAGCAGCTGCTGCTAGATGGCGACATCAGCAGCAGCGAGCAATTAACGGAAAAGCATCTGGTCGAACAGCTTCAGATGAGCCGCACTCCCGTTCGATCTGCATTGGATCGATTGGCTGCGGAGGGTCTGCTTGCCTGCACGCCAAATCGCGGATACAGCATTCCCGAACTTTCCTTGCAGAAGGTAAGCGACTACTTTGATTACAGAATTGCATTAGAATCTCACATTGTATACAAATTAGCGAATCGGAGCTTATCACCTCAGGAGGAGAGCTCGCTCCGCAGCAACTTGGAACAACAGCTTGATGCAGTAGCCAAAAAAGATTATTCATCCTTTACCAAATGCGACCTCGCCTTTCATCAGCTGCTCGCACAGATTTATGACAATGCCGAAATGCTGGCGATGGTGGAAAATCTCCAAGACCGCCTCTATCAAATCGGGTTGAAGGTGCTGCGCAGAGACCATACCCGCATTGAAACTTCATATGAGGACCACAGACAGCTGCTAGAGCTCATCCTTGCCGAGGATGGCGAAGCGGCTAGAGCATTGATGGTCAAGCACTTGGAATACGGGGCTAGAATCTTAATTGTCTAGCCCCTTTTTCTTTTGAGCTTTCTAGTTGCAAGCCCTATGATTTGCCGATTATCGATAATCCTGCGGTGTCATACCGACTAATTTTTTGATGAAAAACCCCGCCGGAGAAATCAACTCCAGCGGGGTAAATAGTTTGTATTCATATGATGACAAATCATATTCCTTCTATATTCCAATGGCGTAATACCAATAAACTTTTTGAACTGACCATTGAAGCAGATTAATTCGACTCACTCCATACTGACCTGTCCATGAACTCAACCTACGAGCTCCAAAAGCTGCTGTTGAATTTCGCCTTCACCTGATCCGTCATCCACTCGTTCACTTCCCACAAGTCCGCAACCGGCTTGTTACTGAATGGATCGGTCGGCATGTAGCCAGGTGGGCCGAATTCGGCCGTGAAGGTCGCCACCTGCTTGCCCGACTCTCTCTGAAGTGAGAAGATACG
Organism: Paenibacillus sp. strain BS8-2; assembly: GCF_054483835.1. Taxonomy (NCBI): domain Bacteria; kingdom Bacillati; phylum Bacillota; class Bacilli; order Caryophanales; family Paenibacillaceae; genus Paenibacillus; species Paenibacillus sp. strain BS8-2. Next base: position 3,838,089 of record NZ_CM137010.1, on the reverse strand, counting down.
CTCCCACCAGCCAAAGAACAAACCCAGCTCCTTCTCGAAGTAAGGCGATGCCGGATGTGGCACTTGAGGTCCTTCCGGGAAACCGATGCGGCCGTGAACATGCACCGTCCTCCTCATCGCAAGCTCGAGCGCTTCCTTCTGATCCTCCAGATGAGACTCGCAGACGTTCATCCAGTGACTGAAATCCGCCGTGATCCGAAGCTCGGGAAATTGGTTCAGCAGCCTTGCAGTCGTCCATGGAGTGAACATCGCACGTCCGCGATGCGTTTCGTGTCCGACCTGAATGCCAGCCTTCTGCTCAATCTCAAGCGCTTGCTCGTAGAAGCGATCCTGGTCAGACTCGCTCATGCTGTCCTTGGCGCTATGGCAGACGACCAATACCGGATCGAAGCCTGCGGCACGTTGTATCTGCTCCTCGAAGCTTCTGATGTGATCCCCATTTGTGAATGTCTGAATAATATAAGATAATCCGTTCTGCTTAAGTGCCTGCTTGAAACCCGCCTCGTCCTCGAGACTAGGCATCGGAGCTTCGACACCCGTATAACCCGCTTCAGCGGCACGCTTCAGCAGCGTCTCATACGTTCCTTCAAGTCCCCATAATGCCTTGAATACATGTAACTTCAATTCGTTCACTCCTTCGTCATGCCCATTGGCATCATCATACCATTGTCCATGCCCATCATCGATAGGCTTTGGCCAACCTCGTCCTCATCCGTGAGATAGACCTCCGTACCGAAAGCAGGCTCCGCATACGGCTGCGAAGTGCTTCCTCTGGCCAGAATTTGGCGGTAGTTGCCAGAGTCGCCCTCGAACTCGTCATGATCCCACGGCACCCAGGAACGCGCGTTGCAATAATGGCATACGTACGAACGGCGATACCGCTCCTTCGTCCGGTTCGGGTACGAACGGTGAAACAGATGCGAATGGAAGAACAAGACGTCTCCCGCGCTCATCCTCACCGGAATGGCTGGAGGATACTTCGCTACAACCTTAGACAATGTGTTCACTTCATCGTTTATATTACTGACGTTCTGTACCGCCTGCAAGTCGCTGAAGGAGTCCAGCGCGTGAACATTGCCTCCCCCGATACCGTCGGGAGGATACACCGGCTCATGATTCGAACCCGGCACGACCCACAGACAGCCGTTCTCCTCATCGACCTCCTCCAGTGCGACCCAAGCGCCGAGCAGCGTGTCGGGATGCGTCCGGATATAGCAGGAATCCTGATGCCAGCCTTGACCGCCCTTCCCCGGCGGGTTCAAGAACATCATGGATTGAAGCGCATACACGTCGGGCCCAATCAGCGCTTCCGTTACGTCGAGAATGCGCGGGTTCAGCATGCCTCTCTCTGCTGCCGCATTGACGCGGGATAACATATGGATTCTTGTTGCGGTGGCGAATTCATCTTTTAAAGGATCATTGCTGTTCGCGTTAGGTTTCGATACGGGCTTCTCGCTGCTTCGCCTGGATTCCTCCGCCAACTCGAACAGCTCGGCGACTTCCTGCGAACCCAGCAAGCCGCGAACGATCAAATAACCATCTTTATGATATTGCTTATACTGCTCTACGCTAACGAGGTAACGGTCAGCTCTTTGCTTGGATTTCGGATAATAGAACTTCCCCATCTCTAGTGCCTCCCTTATACAATGACTAATGACACACACACCTTCATTGTAAGGGAAGTACTGATATCATCTCCATGGCACGACACCTGCAATTGATGGAATTATTTGATATGAGGATCATGAACAATAACAAGTCGATTGGCCAAATAACGTGTATCAAGAGCCGTCACTAACGGTTCTGCAGTATGGCGGTACAAAGGAGCGTTGCAGCGCCTGATATACTCCGAGGCCGTAATGCCTCGTATTTTCTTGTACATTTTTGAGAAATGATGCTCGTCCTTGAATCCTACTTGATATGCAATTTGTTTGATCGTCCCTTCGCCTCTCAGCATCCAATCCTCCGCTCTACGGAGTCTCAGATCCAGCAGGAATCGCTTTGGCGTCATACCGACAGAAGAGGTGAATATGCGGGTGAAATGCTCATGTGACCACCCCGACAGTGCCGCAACCTCCTCAATGCTGATCCTCTCGGCAAGCCGCTTGGTCATAACATCGATCGCTTGCTGCACAGGGACTGGCAGACTCTCCGCAGCATTGGGCAAATAATCGCCCGATGAAACCAGTTCGTCCAGAAGCGTCATCGTCAAGACCGACAGTCTGCGATGCCAATACTGAGGCTGATGATTCGCTGTCCAGAACAGCTTTTTCATGAATCCGGGAACTAATGGATTGTGACTGATCGGGAAAACCGAAGGCCCCTCCAGTATGCTGCTATACCATGGTTCGTTGTTTCTTAGTTCGGAATATTCGAAATGAACGAACAAATGACGGACGTTTTTGTTGGGATCGAAACGGTATTGATGTAAATCTCCCGGCCTCGTCAGAAGGATACAGGGCATGTTCAGATCAGTTGACTCACCGCAGACGGTATACGTTGTGCCCGTTCCTTCGGGGAAATACACGAATTCAAAATCCGGGATCGTGCGAGGACCGAGCACAAAACCCGCTTGCACCCATAAATCCCCTACAGAATGAATACGGGGCAAGCTCATTTCGTTCCTTTCCGTCATTGCCTCGTCCTCGCTTCGATGAATGATTGCTCCCGGAGCTTGTCTTCTACTAATTCCTTCATATTGACAATCGTGGAGCATCTGTTCATCTCTTCGGCTGTTACAAGTTCCTTGACTTCACCATCTGCTCGAAGAAACACGCAGGGATATGCCGTTACCGGGAGGTCCGCGGGAAGCTCATCCAGATGAAGAAATTGAACAGTATATGCTGTTCGCAACTTATGAATAAACCTCTTCCACTCTCGCTTCATGCCAACAGGACCATAAGTAATGGCACATAGTCGGCAACTATAGGTCTCAGGCGACAGATATTTGTGAACGGAATCCATAAGGCCATTAACGATTCCACTGTTAGCATGATAAACAAACACAAGCTCAGCTATTGCGAACACCTTCTCTATGTCCGATAATTGTGTTCATTATATCATACTACAGGGTGCTGCTATGATCCCTTTCACCCGAAACAAAAAGAAGACATCTCTACCCCAATCATGAGTAGGATGTCTTCTTTTGGGGTTTCTTTCGGCTGTCCTGCAACGTTACTTTACATTAAGGATTTATGAACGCCAGCTTAAGCAATAAACGGTCTAATGTTACAGCTGCTTCGCCACGAGTTGCGAGATGGTCAGGCGCAAATACAGAATCTTGTTTGCCTAACATCAAACCAGCTTGAACCGCTTGCGTAACGGCAGCTTGTGCCCATTCACTTATTTGATGCGCATCCTGCCACACCATGCTCGATGAAGCTGTGCGATTGGACAGGTTATGCTCCGTTACTTGTACATAACCCATAGCTCGCACAAGCATCATAGCCATTTCCTCGCGTGTAATGGTCTGATTCGGCTTGAAGCTGCCATCCTCATAGCCATAAATGAGGCCAGCGCTTGTGCCAGCCATAACCGTTGCGGCAAACCAGTCCTCCTCACGAACGTCAACGAATGAGCCGCCGGCATCGTCTGCGGATAGTCCAAGTCCGCGCACTAGCAGCGCGTTAAACTCCGCTCTTGTGATGGAACGATTCGGACGATAATCGCCTTCCGGATATCCAGTTGTCAATAAGTTGGCTGACAGCCGGTTTATTGCATCCTGTGCGAAATGTCCTTCCAGATCGCTGAATGACACCTCAGGCGTGCTCACGACTGTATAAATGCTGTTGCCATCCCTTTTCAGCTCGGCAATTGCACCTCCGTCCTCCCTATGGATAACAGTCGGAACAAAGCTGAAGGAATTGTCAGCAGGATGATACAGCACGCCGGTAAGGCGAGAGGTATCCGTATTGGAATCAAGCTTAATAAATCGAGACAAGTAGCTGCCTGGGAAGCTGTTCAGCTCTTTGACCTGGTTGCCCGCAATTACCTCAATGCTGAAATGTACGGCCGGCGCTGCTACTTCCAACCCGCTGCGTGCAGCAGATTCCAGCATGGACGTTCTTACTGAGCCTTCTTCTATGATCTCCATACGGATCTGAAGAGAAGCATCTGCCGCTTCTACGCCTAAATCTTTCAGCGCTGCCGTCCAGTCTACCGCATCCAGGCGCAGATCATAAGATACTTCTTCAGATTTAATAGTAATCGTCAAATCTCCCAGCTGGGCACGCAGTATGTCGAGGGACGCGACCGGAATACTTACCGCCTTGCCAGCTGCTTGGTCCGTCATATTGACAATAAGCCTTTGTTTGTCCGCTGGCATATTCTTGAGACGTTCAACGGTCCGTTCTACCTCGGTCTTATCTTGCAGCACCTTGACTGCAGCCTCTTGTGCGCCTGGAGCTTGCGGGGCGATAACGGACTCCAGTCCCTCGTCCACTTCATTCCAGGTCTCTGTATGGCCATTGCCAGGTGCAGACGGAATACTATTGTCATCTGGCGTTGTTTCAGGAGATTCCTCTTCATATTCAAACACTAAGAGTGGCTTGAAATTGGATTCTTTACTAGACAGGGAGACCAGTGCCTCCTGCGTGACCGGGTTTAATCGGAAGCTGATCATCGTTTCGTTTTGCTCCAGTTGATTCAGCACGTACTCTGTCACATCGACACTTACCCATTGCAATGTTTTGTTGAATGCAATATCTCCTGCTTTATCGCCAAGTTCAGGCACATTAGACCAGTTAACCGCATTTTCGTTCCACTCCGCAGAGGTTCCGAACAATTCGGCCCAATATGGCTGATCGCCAAGTGCGCTGTTTGGATCATCTTTGACATTGCCATATAACTTCAGCACTACTTTATCCGGCAATTCTGTTATACCCGTGACATCGAACTTGAACAGCGGGAGCCTGATGTAATCAATGCCTTGTGGATTAGTCGATTTCATCGGAAGCTCAGCAGCGCTGCCATAGTTGCTGCCCGCATATTGACCTCCCCGAATATAGCTGTCAGCCGATGGAATCATGGAAATTTTATTGGGGTCGGTGACTGTCACTGGCACACGTATCGACTTGGTCGTATGATTTATTGTAGATTCGATACCGATTACGGCATTGCCTTCGCTTACTCCCGTTACCACTCCACTGGCGCTCACAGCAGCAACCGCTGGATCACTTGAATAGTAGACTGTGGTGGATGAGCCCGTCGCTGACACCTCCGAATTGTCGCTAAGCAGCGCTTGCACAATCCATTGTGCCGCTTCCTTTACCTGCAGCTGCTTCTTACCTTCAACCGTCAGGCTCTTCACCGTAACTTGGCCAGCATCAGGGTGAGTGACGCCATCAATCTGCACTTCAGTAATACTGTTCCAGCCATTGGCTGTATTGCCATAGCCGACAATTCGAATATACTTGGCGCTAGGTGGCTGAATATGGTCTGGATCGTTAATATTCGCATTGAGAGTGAACGTCTCCAGCTCCGACGTTGCTCCCCCGCTGCGGCCGCTGTATACCTTCGAATAATGGACACCATCCAACGAAGTTTCGATATCGAAGATCGTTTGTCTCGTATGACCATTAAAGAATGCGATCCCAACTTCCTCGATGGTTCTAGGCGTTTCTCCTAAATAATAGCGGATCCACTGCGGCGTATTGTTCTCATACATGGCCGACCACCGGGTCGACAGGCTGCCATCCAGCGTATTCTCCGGTGCATTGCCATCGCTGCCGTTAGCGGTTACGACTAGCGTCTTGCTTATCGCATAATTGAAATGCACATGATATACGCGCTCCGCAAGCGATTCGTCATGCGAGGTTACTGTAATTATCGCAGTACCAGGCAAACCCGCTGCTTGCTCCATCTCAATATGAATATTTGCATCTGTGCTTGACGCAGTCACGATAGGCGCTGCTGAAGCGCTGTCTTCAACCGTCACATCGTACGTATATTGACCAGGAGCAAAATCGGGCAATACAGTACCGTCGACCGACAAACTGTCCAACTGAGCAGGCGTCTCTTCGTTCAGTGTCCAAGCTTCCAAATCTGCTACTGCCGGCAGTTCAGTCGGTAATGACTCCCCTTCTCTTAATGGCACAAACCAAACGGCAAGCTGGAGTTCGCTGACGTTCTGGGCATGAATGGCCAGCTTCTTCAGGCCCGAACGATCATATTCACCGCTGCCGGTAGTGTCTGGCGAGCTCAGGAGCGGTTCGGCATCGCGCAGCGTGAACGAGAGCCCTTCCTCCGGTGTCAATATACGCGCCCACAACCGCTTGTCGCCAAGCGTAAGGATCGCGGATTGCCCGTCTTCCGCTACCTTCACGTTTGTTCCGGTATGCATAAACCACCATACGTCGGATGGCTCCGTAAACGACATCTCATCCTGCAACAGCACTTGTCTGCGATGATCAAACAATTGAATGCCTCGTTTGACGGAGCCCCCCGAATCTCTGACCTCATCATAAACCGGAGTCAAATCGGATATGGCATACGCCTCGTCATCGTCGCTGTTCATCGTATCGATCTTTGCCGTGCCGAGTAACGTCTGCTCTTGCTCGGTCCCAGCATTAATCACAAGTACATTTTGCCCTTCCGCACGTTTACGATAGTAGTTCCAGCGCCTGCCGTCTTCCCCTTCGTCAAAATAATTCGGTACTGCATAGCTCTCGGCACCCAGCTCCTCGGCCCAGCGTACGCCCAGTGCATCCAACACAAATGTACCGACATCTAGATCGCTGTGCGTCACATTGTTAGTGCCCGCTTTAAACCCGACATAAGTGGCATTGGGCTGCTCCCAGCCGCTGCGGAAGGAAACGCTCTCAACATTACGGAAATAATCATCGAGCGGCAATTCCGCTTCAATGGGACTCTGCGACGAGGCAAACGGATTATAATAAATGATATCCTTGTAATCCCCGCTTGTCAGATTGCTCTCTCTCCATCCATTCAGCACAGGTTGATTGAACTGTTCGGCAAGCCAGAAGAACTCAGCCGAACGCACCGTCCCATTGCCCGCATCGCCAAAGTGGAAGGACTTGTCCGTTGGTCCAGTCATATAGATCGGGAAGTATCCTGTATTGTTTATGCCCTCAAACTCCTCCAACCCAAAGGTGGTGCCAAGAGCAGACTCCAGCGACGCCATATATTCCACCAAATACTTGATCGAGTAATACCAATACGTTACGCTCTCTACCCAGCCGCCATCCGGTGCGAATTCGGCAAGTGAAACTTCCATGGAAGCAAGGCCGCTGTCAATTACTTCTTGAGCCAGCTCCGGATATTCATCGGCAATGGCGAGTGCGCCCATACCAAGGCCGCCGTTGGCAACCAGGTTCCAGTTGCTCTTGGTCGATAACCAGCCATGACGATTCCAGTCGCCTGTTGCGCCGCGGTACGTTTCAAGCCCAACATTCAGACCTTTGTTCAGCAAGGCGGTTCTGACTGTCGTCCGCTGCTCCGCGCTCAAATAGTCATATAGCCAATCGTAGCCGATGGCTACAGCAGCTGTCATCTCAGCCGTGTCGAGGAAGTGGCCGGGATTCCAGTCTGGAAACGCCGGTGATGATACCGCCTCCAGCTCCTTCCATGCACGTTCGGCATATTCGGTCGCTCCCTCCAGACGGTATACCATTGCGAGCTGCATAATACGATCTTTGACGGATCGGCTAATAGGAAGCAGTTGATCGGCGCTTTCCTTGTTGTACGTATTCACTGGCGTATAAAGCAGTGCCGTCGCATCACCCTTAACCTTGGTGTACCACTCCAAGTAAGGCGATTCCGTCAATCGATTTTGCATAATCTCCCAATCATCCGCTGTTGCGAGCAATCGTGGATGCTCAAGCTTCAGCGTTTCGATTCGGCTGTAAGCGCTTAAATCAATGGTGCCATTTAATAACTCTGTTTCAATTGGAAGCTCAATAGCTCCACCTGACAAACCCTTTAACGTTCCTGCAGCTACTCGAATACGATTGTCGCTTCCGGCCAGACCTTGTTGCAGCGTTATGCTCAGCTGATTGCCGTCCGTAATGGCAACGGTATCCAAGTCGCTCAGCGGCGAGAAGTCCTCCCCATCGCGTGATAGCGCTACGCCAGCTTTCAGATCAGCGGTATTTGCTTCAATGTTCATATCGAAACCAAGGATAATCGTCATAAAGTCGGCAGACACCTGTGCACCCGTGTAGGCAGCAACAGCAGGTTCAGTAGCCGGCTCATCCGGGATGTACGTTATCATTAACCGCGGCTGTTTGTTAGCGCTTACGGCTGTCGGATGATCTTTGGCATATAGAATAGCAAAGCTGGTATTAGCGCCTTGCAACATAATAGACGCTATGCTGTCACCCATATGTTCAGCAACAATATAATTGGTGATGTCCCACTCAGCGGAGCTATCCTTTACGACGGTCTTTGGAGATGCAATTTGTTCTCCTGCTTCATAACCTGAATTCCAGGTCATATTCGTCTCGGTCCATCCGTCACCCAGCCCCGCAGACGTTTTATACAAACCGACCATTGCACCATCCACTGAATCTGATTTGGCGTGCACCTCGAGCTTTGCCTCGGTAATAACACCGTTAAGCCCGCTTAAATCAAATTTTAATAACGATTTTTTTTGACCTTGCGGATAACCCGGATTATCGCGAGCAAGAAGCTCGTTCTTGTAATTGAAATTGCGATTGCGTTCATCCATGTCTGTATTGTAGAAACCCGAAATATAGGTGTCATCTGTCGGTATTAGGGAAACAACAACCGGTTCGGCAGCTCCAGCTTCATCGGCATAGATAATCGTCGGGCTCGTGAATAGCTGCGGCACCGTAAGACAGACGGCGAGAACGAGCGCGACATAACGCCGCGCCGCTCGTTTCCTGTTTATGTTCATCATCATCCTATTAACCTCCTATTAATGAAGGAATCACGTAATTATTCAAACCAATTACCAGTATTTTGTCGTAGCACCGCTCAATACAGCTACCGCCTCGGCGAAATAATAATCGCCGTAAATCAATGAGCTGTCGATATATTCGCCTTGTGTACGATGCTGACAAGCATGAACAAGCAAGCCCTCATGCTCGGGATGATCCTTGGTCGAATAGTGCTCAAACAACGTATGGACAATACGCTCCGCTCTTTCGCGGTAACGTCTTCCTGCTTCTTCATCCACATGACGCACAAGCTCCAACAGACTTGCAGCAAATACCGCTGCTGCAGAAGAATCCAGCGGCTCCTGCTCGGGATTCGGCACCGAGAAGTCCCATGGAGGCACATCTTGATCGCCGGTTAACACCAAATAACGATCGGCAAGACGCTGAGCCAATTTCAAATACTTTTCATCCTTTGTATAGCTGTACAAATAGGCATAACCGCCTACTGCCCAGGTTTGACCGCGCGACCAGCAGGAATCATCGGCATAACCTTGTACGGTGCGGCCTCCAACCTTGTCGCCCGTTACCGGATCAAATACATAAGAATGGAAGGTTGTTGCATCCGGTCGCACAATGGTTTCGGCGCATGTATCCGCATGCGCAATTGCAGCCTCATAATATTCCATCTTGCCGGTCTCCTGATGGGCCCATAAGAGAATTGGCAAATTATACATGCAGTCAATAATAATGCGACCTTTGTTCTCTTCACTGAACGGGTCGCCAGGCACCCATACATTCCAGGCTTGAATGAATTTTCCGTTCGCATGATAGCGACTCAGCAGCTGATCCGCCGCATCAAGGCCAATCCTTCTCGCAGATTCGTCGCCTGTCAGCTTGTAGTCAGCCACATACGATAGCTGGTAGAGGAATCCGATATCATGATCCAGCGTATCGGCCTGTTCATACAATCTTTTCTTTAATGTTCTTGCGGAGATACGGGCATGATGAAGATAGCTTTCTTCGTTCGTTTTTTCGTAGCATAACATAAGCATCCCGGTCCAGAAGCCCCCGGTCCAGAAGCCATCCTGCGCAAATTGATAGCGGCCGCCTACGGTTGCAGTCGGCAATCGTTGCTCGAACCGCTTGGCGTTGCCAGCCACCTTGTCCACTATAAAGTCCATCATTTGTTCATAGTTGCCTGCTGACATTTCTCGTTCCTCCACACTTACATTTTTCTATATTTTAAGGAAGGATCAATCGATACCGATTGATCCCCCATTCTGTACTTATTGTTTTTTGTTTGTGTTGTACCAGTTTGTCGATTCTTCGATCCAAGCTGGGTATTGTGCTCTCCAGTCTGTAATGAATTGATCAAAGAGATCCGTAGAATCATTGTTCAAGACGATCTTGGCTGCAACTTCATAGAAGCTGGTATCAAAGTTGTCGAGGATCGTATTGTTAGGCATACCAACCGCTGGATTCGGAATACCTTCTTGTCTTGCGATTTCGAATGCTGCTTTACGCTTAGCCGCAGCTTCCAGACTTAGCTTGGTTTGCTCGATTTTTTCATTGTAGCCGTGCATTTTGAAGATCATATCACGCCAAGCGTTCGGCTTGTCCTTCTCTGCATCGTATACATATTTGTCTCCTTCTACTGTATACGTGTCGCCCTCGATACCCATCTCGGTAAAGGCTTGACCTTCTTCGCTTTGCAGCCAGTCCAGCATCTTGATTACCGCTTCCGGATTTTCGCTTGTTTTGAATAGTGTATACGTCTTCAGGACTGGAATCTGCACGCGTCCTACAGGACCGTCATAACCAATGCCTTGCGGTGTCGGGATCGTGATGACCTCTGGCTTCTCATTCGGCAAAGCTTTGTTCAGCTCGTCTTGCCATTGCCATGCAAACTCAGCCACATGGTTCCATGCTCCGACAACACCCGACTTGATCTTCTGTTCCCAGTTGGCGCGTTCGTTCGTCAGGAAATCAGGATCAAGAAGCTTCTCTTGATACATTGTTTGAATAAAGGCCAGCGCTTGCTTCGTATTAGGTTGTGCTGCAGAATGAATCAACTCATCTTCGTAAACTGCATATACGCCAAGCGGTGGATTTACGCCCCACATACCGAAGATATTATCGCCCCATGAGAAGTTTTTGCGCATCGAGAAAGCAATTTCATCCTTCTGGTTGTTGCCGTTAGGATCGCCATCGCGGAACGCTACCAGCATGTCGTAGAACTCATCCGATGTTGTAGGAATATCTAGCTCTAGCTTATCGAGCCAATCCTTACGCACAAAAAGGAGACGTTCAGCGGAAGCATTGCCAACCTGCGGCTGAGGAATCGATACGATTTGACCATTCACCGTTACAGCATCCCAAGCCTCTTGAGGAATGTTTTTCTTCAGGTTAGGGCCGTATTGATCGATAAGATCATTTAGTGGAAGCACCATGTCCGCTTCCATCAAGCTAGCGCTAGGCAGGCCGCCGAAGTTCATGTATACGTCCGGATATTCGCCGCCCGCAAATTTCATGTCCAAATTTTTGGTGTAATCCGCATGAGGCAAATATTCGATATCCAGCTCGGTGTTCGTTTTTTCCATCAAAAAATCAATCGTTGGATTGTCGCCTTGCGGAATCTGCTGGCCGTAATCCGATACAAACATCTTCAGCTTTGTCGGCTCCATTGATTGTTCTGCATTTGTTGCTCCCGCAGTCGAAGACGGTTGGTTTCCTGCTTCGTTGGCATTGTTGTTGCCGGATGCGCATGCTGTTACGGAGAAGGCCGTGACGGCTGCCAGCATGGATAGATATAACTTCTTGTTCATTTCTGTTCCCCCTGTTAATAAATTTGAATGTATATCAAGAGCGTTGGCAGAACCTCTGCCTGAACGCCGCTTAATACCGGTTACTCCTTGACCGAACCCAGCATGGCACCCTTAATGAAGTGCTTCTGGAGCAGCGGATACAGGATAACGATCGGAATGGTGGATACCAGAATGGTAGCCATTTGAAGACCTTGCGGTGACACGGTTGTGGCGGATTCGCTAATCGAAGCCATCGTCTCGTTCACATCGGATTGTACGATCAGACTATATAAGTACAGCTGCAAAGGCCTGATCGCTTGTTTGGTAATATACATCAGGGCAGTGAAATAATTGTTCCAATGTCCCACTGCGTAGAAGAGCAGCAGCGTTACCATAATCGGCTTGGACAACGGCACGACGATTTTGGCCAAAATGCCGAGCTCCGACATGCCGTCCATCTTGGCGGCGTCGAACAATTCCTCGGGCAGCGATCGCATAAACGTCACGCACAAGATCATATTAAAGGCGCTAAGCGCTGTAGGAATAATGAGCGCCCACACCGTATTCAGCAGACTGAGCTCCTTGACGACGAGATAAGTCGGGATAAGCGGCGCCTGGAATATCATTGTGAATATGACAGCCAACATAATAAAGCGTCTGCCACGGAGCCACATTTTGGATAAAGGATACGCCATCAGAATGGTCACAAGCATATTGAGCAGTGTGCCCACCGTCACCACAAAGATCGTCACGCCAAACGCTCTCCAGAATATATCGTTTTTCATTACTGCATCATAATTTTCGAAACTGAATTCAACCGGCCACAGCAATACTTCGTTTCTTATCAACGCTTCGCTGGAGCTGAACGAGCCTGCGATAATGTACATGAACGGCAGAATCACCGACAGACATACAAGAAGCAGAAATCCCGTATTAAACAGATCAAATACCTTTTCGCCAAAACCTTTTTTTATCGTGGAATGCATAGAGAATCACTCGCCTACCTTTCTATAAACCTAATACAAGCCTTCGCCCGTAATCTTCTTGCTGAATCGGTTGGCAAGCACCAGAAGCGCGAGACCTACGACTGATTTGAATAAACCGACAGCTGTCGTCAAGCTGTACATGGACTGTCTAATTCCCATGCGGTACATGAACGTATCGAGGACATCGGCTTGTTCAAAGGTGGCCGGCGTCAAGAATACGTACACCTGCTCGAAGCCGTTATCCAGTACATGTCCTACTTTGAGCAACAGCAGAATAACAATGGCTGGCATCATGCCGGGCAAGGACACATGAATGAATTGCTTGAATCTTCCTGCTCCATCCATGCTCGCCGCTTCATACAGGGATGGATTGATGCCGGCAAGCGCTGCTAGGAAGATAATAGCGCTCCACCCCATCTCCTTCCATATCCCCGTCGAGACGATAATGGTACGGATGTATTCGCTGTTCACCAGGAAGTTCATCTTCTCGCCGCCAAAGGTTTCGATCAGCTGATTAACTAATCCATAATTTTGCGAGAACAACATCGTACTTAAACCGCCAATGAGTACCCAAGAGAGGAAATGCGGCAAATAAAGCACGGTCTGCGCGAATCGTTTGAATGCCATTTTACGAATTTCATTAAGCAGCACGGCCAGTAGAATCGGCGCCGGGAATGCAAATATAATTTGATAGAAGCTGATAATCAATGTATTGCGCAGCAGTCTTGTAAACTGCGGGAAGGTAAGAAATTGCTCAAACCATCTCAAGCCTACCCAATCGCTCTTCATAAAACCTTTAAATACGTTAAAATCCTGAAAGGCAATGACGCTGCCCAATAATGGAATGTACTTGAATACGATTAAGTATAGTAATCCCGGAACCAGCATGAGATACAATGCTTTATGAATGCTCATGAATCTCCATATGCTGTTGCGCTTGTTGTTCAGCGCTACTGCTTGTGTCTGAGTCGGTGTCTGCGGCTCCACTCCCATTCCCCTTTCCCTTCCTTATCCATAGTCGTTTGATGTCTATAGGTCTATTGTAGGGATAACGCTTACAGCTCTCAATCAGCGATATTCCGATTTATATGGTCATGTTAAGGGAATGAAATGTAACTACAAACGACCGCCAAAAAAACAAACTCCGGCACAACGAATTGTGCACGGAGCTTATTGCAGCGACTGAGGCGAGCTACTCGCGTTCCAATCTTTTTTTGTATTCAACAGGACTCAGACCATAATATTCCTTAAATAACTGGGAGAAATGCGTGCCGTTCTCATACCCGATCTGCAAGGCGATTTCATATCCCTTCAAATTGCTGTTCAGCAGCAGCTCTCTCGCTTTCTGCATGCGAACCTCGATCAGATAGCTCCAGATCGTCATACCGGTCTCTTGCTTGAAGTAATTCGCAAGATAGGTACGGCTCATAGAGACTTCCTCCGCCAAATCCTGCAAGCTCAGCTTCTCGGCAAATCGCTCAGCGATATAAGACTTCACTTGCTCAATCACTCTGCGATTTGTATGAGTCATAACATCCCTCATCGTATCAAACAGCTGATGCGCGCCTTCCTCCAGCCTGCGCACCGCACACAGTCGGAAGTATCTTCTCGCCTCGCTATGGAGAATCGGATCGTCACCCAGTATCCAGTCAGTGCCTTCCTTCAACGCCAGCTTCACCCGATTATCCTTCAAATCCTCCAGAATGTAATGCAGCCATGCCATTGATAACGGCTTCAACAAATAATAACGGTTGCCAATCCAGCTCTCCAGCATGTCTAACGTATCTACGACAAGCAGCGGCAATGCTTCAAACTGAACGGAACGAATCAAATGAACCCATCGATGATGCATATCGCGACTCTGGGGAATATGTTTGATAAGAAGCTCAGCCGCATGGCCAACTCTATCCTTCTCAATAGTCTCCACCGTTTGGGTCAAAGATTGTTTGAGGAGGTCCGTATCGATTGGCTTCAGAATATAATCTTTGGCGCCTAGCTGAATGGCTTGTCTCGCATAAGAAAATTCATCATAGCTGGAGATGATCATACACTCCATCCACGGAAAATCGTCCTTGATCCGTTGAATCAGCGTCAACCCATCCATAATGGGCATGCTGATATCCGTGATGCAGATATCGACATAATAATTGGATAAATATTGTATGGCATCTTCCCCATTCTCCGACGCTCCCATAAGCAAGAACGAATCGCTGAACGAAGCGACTTTTTTGCCAAGACCCTGCCGAATTAACACTTCATCATCCACGATGTGCACTCTATACATGTTGATCTCCTTCCAGCGGAATGACGATTCGGATTTGGGCGCCCCGATGAGCTGGTTGATCGACAAATAATCCCGCTTCCTTGACATTGCGATAATACATTCGGATGCGGTCATGTACGTTCAACAGACCGACATTGGACAGCTTCTTAAATCTTCTCTCGTCATTGATTACATTCAATTTGTGTTCAAGCTCCCTAAATGTCATGTCATCAAAACCCGGACCATCATCTTCCAGCGTAATTTCCAAATAGTTAGTCGATAATACTTTAGCCTTTAACTTGATATGAATAGGCTTGCCTGTACGCGAGACGCCATGTTTAATAGAATTTTCGGCGAGCGGCTGCAGGATGGCCTTCAGGCAAGGATGCGTCAGCGCCTGCTCCTCCACATCCTTGGTGTACGTCACTTTGGCGCCGAATCGGATTTGGGCAATATACATAAAGTTATCCAAGTGCTCAATCTCATCCTTCAGCTCCACTCTCTCACTGCGGTAATTGGAGGAGTATCGGAACATCTTCGCAAGAGCAATGGTCGCTTTCTCAATTTCCGGAGCATCGGCAAGCGCTGCCATATTATTAATAGATTCCAAGGTGTTGTACAGGAAATGTGAGTCGATCTGCGATTGCAAGGCAGATAGAACGGCTTCCTGCTGAATGCTCTTGGAGTCGGCTAATTCCTGTACCGTATCCGTTAAATTGGATAACATTTTATTGTAAGCTATGGCCACATCCGCAACCTCGTCGGTCCCTTTTACTTCGAGGTAATGATCAAATCTTCCCATCGGCGTTTTCTTCAAAGCTTCCCTAAGCTTATACAGTCGCCTCGTTACCGAAGAGGATACAATTACGACAAGCAAGATAGCGATGCTGACACCGACAGCTGCAATAATGACGGTCATATCCCTAACAGTATAAATACTTTTGGCCACTTCATGGAATGGTACAACAAAGACGGATTTCCATTTTGTACTCGGTACGGTATCATAAATGATAATTTGTTCTTTATTTTCATCGAAAAAAGATCCGGACTCGCTCACCTTCATTTGCTCCCATATTTTGGGCTCCATCTGTTTTTGAAAATAAACAGATTCCGGATGGACTGCGTAATTCCCCTTCTGATCCACCAGCATGCCATGTCCGGTCTCACCTATCTTGATTTCACTTAGGAGTTGTTTGGGACGGTCAAGGGAAAAATCTGCAACGAGGTATCCTTGCTTGTTGCCGGAGTATATACGTTTCACGAACGTCATGACCGGCATAGCGACCGATTTACCCGTTACGTCGAGATACATATCATTCCAACGTGAAAACAGGATGAATTTGCCGCTGTTCTCAAGCTCTCTGATCCAGGATTCGTCTAGAAGCGCATAGTTCGAATCAATAGCGTAATTTTTGACGTATTTCATTTGCTTGCCAAGATCATCTGCGATGACAATGGACAGCAAATCGGGATGTCTTGCGGAAAAGGACAGAATATAATTGTTTTCGATTCGTTTATATGCTTCATAGTTGAGATAGGTTTGGCTTTCCGAATAGCCCAGCCAGTTCACAAGCTCCGGACTTGTGCCGACCATCAAAAAAAACTGGTCATAATCAGAATAAATCTGATTCAAATGCATGTTCGCTTGCGTCATAATCTGTGAGCTGATCTCTACAACATCTTCACGGATCGTCTTGGACGTTTCGTAATAGCTGACTGCCCCAATCAAGGTTACGAGAAACACGTTAACCGTTATAAAGATCAAAATGATTTTCAGCTTTAACGAACGTTTAATGGCATCTATCATCTGTTCTCCGTCCTTTAGCTGTAACGTACTCTCATTATCTTAAGCAATAAGCGTATAGTCAATGTCATGAGCTGGGTAATAGGGGCGCCAAAGATCGATCCATAACATAGCTATACATATCCGAATATCCCTATCGAATATTCATAGCACGGGATATGGGAATCTAATGCTTGAATTTGCTGTCAGATCCATATGTCCTTCAGCTTCCACCAATCCCAATGGACCATATCAACCTCGCCATCAACTGATTGCAGCAGCATCCTATTATACCTTCCTAATGGATAGATGCGGTTCGTTATGACGGCTTCCCCCCCTTGAAGGAACAGTTCTATACTGGAACGATCTACAAACAGTTGCAGATCGAATGACCATTCGGGTCCAATGGCACACTTGCATATGCTTGTTTTATGATCCCCGATTTCAGCGTGAAGAATGTCCATCGCAACAACAACATGCATGGTTTTCCGATCAAGAGCGAATGTCATACAAATTTCTTCCTGGCAGTCAGCATCGCTTACAAGCCTTACATGGAATAGACCCGTAGGCAGGGAGCTGTTAGTCCATACCCATTGCATGTGCACTTCAAAACATTCTTCAGTCCAAGTAAGATCAGCGGTAACCGACATCTGCTCGGCTATCAAACCTGCTTCATCCCTGCGCCCTGCTTGCCTTAGCTGCTGCAATTCCGGCAGAGGCTTAAACAAAGGCTTGCCATCCGGAGCAAGCTCGATCACACGCGGTATCGTGAATGCGCCTGACCAGCCATGCTGCTGTGTCGGTTTGTCCCCTGTCCAGGAATCCATCCAGCCTATTACAATTCGTCTCCCCTGGTCGTCCTGGAACGATTGCGCAGCATAGAAGTCGTGGCCATAATCAAGATCCCCCCACTCTTCTGTGAGAAATTGTCCTGTGGCCGTATGAAACCTTCCTCTCTTCCAAATGTTCCGATGTCCCGGCATGTTCATGGGAGACAAGATCAATACATGATGATCCCCAATCTGGAATAAATCAGGACATTCCCACATATCTCCTTCGTCCCCGTCACTTTCGGCCATCACTCCGCTATAATGCCATGAACAAAGGTCCTCCGATCGAAATAAAAGGATTCTCCCTCTTCCTTCCTTACTAGAGCCCACGATCAAATGCCATAATCCATCCTGCATCCACACCTTGGGATCACGAAAATTATACAGATCTCCATCCGGATTGAAGCCAATAACCGGATTTTGTTTGTACTTCTCAAAATGGATGCCATCCTCAGATTGTGCTGCGCATTGTGACTGAATGTTATCCTCTCCGTTTATATTGCCTGTATATATAAGTGTCAGCTTGCCTTGATTGTCGACAGCGCATCCCGAGAAGCAGCCATCGCAATCATAGCTTTCGTCCGGATACAACGCGATAGGAAGATGACTCCAATACACACCATCTTTGCTAATGGCATGACCCCAATGCATGGCTCCCCAATAAGGTGAGAAGGGATGATGCTGATAGAAAAGGTGATAATACCCTTTAAAGTAGATGAGTCCGTTAGGGTCGTTCATCCAGTTGGCCGCCGGCATAAAATGAAAGGACAACCGATAACGGTCAACCAGACTGGACGATTGTTCCGATGATAAGTTATGCATCATGAAATGATCAACTCCGCTATTGGTTTTCACTGCTTATTTCACTGCTTATTTCACTGCTAAATGAAATGAGGATGACGAAGCTTATGCTTCGCCATCCTCGAAGGTACATGCTAAATGACAGTTCTACTATTCATTCCACAGCTTGATTCGCTCGGCAAGCAACGTATTAAACGACTCCTCAAGCTCAGCTCTACCTGCCTTATCAATATCTTGCATCAGTGAATCCCAGACACTGTCAAACTTATCCGGCTTCGCCATGATTGCTTCTGGTACACGTTTCTTAATAAGATCCAGAATACGCTGCATTTGAACATTGGCGTCAGAATCCTGAGGAATATTGATTTGCCAAGCAGCGCCATATTCCTTCACAGGGAAGTCCTCGACCGACGGGAACAAGTCCATCCACAGCTTGGCGTCGTATTGTTTCAGAACTTCTTTCTCCACATCCGTGTAATTGGTCTCAATTTGCTCCGGGGACTTGATCGTAAACGTCTGTCCTGTCGAATCCTCGGCTCCGTCACCATACTCAGGGAACGGATAGTTGTAGACCGAGATTCCTGTTTTCTTCGGATACTCAGCGTCCTCGAGACGTTTCTTCATTTCTTCATCCGAGATGACACGTTTGCCGTCCTGGACGGTGTAATGAACGCCCTCAATGCCCCAGTTGTTCAAGATTTGAGCTTCCTCGGAAGCCATCCAATCCAGGAACTTGATTGCGCGAACAGGATCCTTGGCCGTTGTCGAGATGCCAATCCCCCAGCCTGCCGAATAGCCGGCGGTTTGGAAATCCGCATATTTCATATCCGCTGTCAATGTAGCTGGATATACGCCATACATCATGTCATATTTGCCGTTTTGTCGCAATTGATTCTCTGCATTCCAATGCTGCCAGCGTGCATCTGCCAAGCCTACCACCTGACCGGAAGCGATCTTCGCCTCGTAGACATCAAATTTTTGAGTAAAGCTTTCTTTGTCCAGCAAGCCGATATCATTCATGTGATTCAGCCAACGGAAGTACTCCTTCTCTTCCGGTCTAGTAACGTGCAGCGACGCTTTCTTGGTGCTAGGGTCCACATACCATTCGCCATCATCCGGGCCGCCCGTTCCAAGCACAGCGGGATTTGTCACTGTGATGCCGAAGCGCCAGTCATCTGCCAGTAAACTTAATCCGATGGTCGGTTTGCCGTCAGTCGTCGGGTTATTGTCCACGAAGTCCTTGATAACCTTTTCATAATCCTGAAGCGTATTAATTTCGGGATAGCCTGCCGCCTTCACAGCACGATGCTGGAGCTCGAAGCCTGTTTTCGGATCCCACTGCTCACTGTGGACACCGAAGCTTCCGATGTAATAGATTGACGGATCGTCAAGGCTGTATCTTAATCGCTTCATGTATGGGCCGTACAGCTTCTTCAAGTTCGGCGCATGCTCCTCGATCAGATCGGTCAAATCCAGCAGCGCGCCCGCTTCTATGAGAATATTCGATTCTCCCTTTGCGAAGATCAGATCCGGATATTCTCCACCGGCCGCCATTATGGATACCTTCTGCTTCAAATCGCCGACTGGATACTCAATATCCAGTGTGACGCCTGTTCGTTTCGTAATTTCTTGACCAACAGGGCTTTGCATGTTTTCATAATTCGGATTGGGATCCGCACTGAACATTGTCAGCGTAATCGGTTCCATTACTGCCTCTTCTCCGTTCTCACTCGGGCTGATCGTCGCCGTTGGATTAACTTCTTTCGACGGCGACACATTAGAATTGCCATTGCTGCAGCCGGCCAGCATCATCGTTGCTGCTGTCCCCAGTGCAAGTACTCTCCATCCAAGCTTCTTCATCCTCTTTGTTGCCCCTTCCCCTTTATCGAATGTGGATATATTTCACAGATTCGCGAGGCGAATCTGGCAATCCCGTCCTCAGCTCTTGACTGCTCCCAAGGTCAGTCCCTTCACAAAGTATCTTTGTAGGAATGGATAAACGATTAATATCGGAACGGTAGCGATAATCGTGACAGCCATACGAATCGATTCAGGCGATACTCTTGTAGATGCTTCAACATTGCCGCTGCGGAAGGAATCTGCAGATTGCGATGCGGTAGTGTTGCTTAATATTTTCATCAGCTCATATTGCAATGTTGTCCATTCGTCCCGCGATGAGTTGTATAGGAAGGTGTCGAACCAGGCGTTCCATTGACCAACAGCGATAAACAACGCGATTGTAGCCAGCACCGGCTTGCATAGCGGTAGAATAATGCTCCAAAAGATACGCATATCGCCAGCCCCGTCCAGCTTCGCGGATTCCTGCAGACTGATCGGCAGTCCATCCATATATGATCGAATGACGAACACATTCCAGGCGTTAATCATGACAGGCAGAATGTAGACCGCAAACGTGCCAATCAGATTAAGCTCGCGCATCAGCATATATACCGGAATGAGCCCGCCCGAAACATAGAGCGTAATGGCGAACATAAAGGATACCTGCTTGCGGAAGATAAAGTCCCTGCGGCTAATGACATAAGCAAGCATGGACCCGCAAAACACACCAATAATCGTGCCCAGCAATGTTCGCAGTACCGAGTTGCGGAAGGCGGTGATCAACAAATCATAAGCGAAAACCGACTTGTAATTGTCGAGCGTAAATTCCCTCGGCCATAGCTGGATGCCTCCGCGAATCGTATCGTCGGAATCATTAAAGGAAATGGCCAGCACATTGAGAAACGGATACAACGTCGCGGCTGCAACAATGATCATATATAGAATCAAGAAGCTGTCGAATATACGATCTGACCAGCTCTTCCCGATGCCTGACAGCATCTGTTTCCCTCCTGTTCTTCGAAGCGTCAAATGACGCTTTCCTTCGTAATTTTCTTGAACACATAGTTAGCTGTGAGCAGCAGTATAATACTTACGACGGAATTGAATATCCCGATGGCCGTACCGAAGGAGTAACGTCCCAATTTGATGCCGTAATTCAAAATATACAGCTCAAGCACTTCGGAGTAATCGACCACTAGCGGATTGCTGAGAAGAAACTGCTTCTCGAAGCCGATACTCATCAGCCAGCCGATGGAAAGGATAAAAACGATCATAATGGTAGGCCGAATGCCAGGCAGCGTAACATGCCACATTCGCCGCATCCTTCCTGCTCCATCCACTGTCGCGGCCTCATATTGCTCCTGATCAATGCCGGACATCGCCGCTAGAAATATAATGGAGTTCCAGCCTGTCTCCTTCCACATATCGGATAAGGTGACAACCCACCAGAACATCTTCTCTTTGGCCATAAACGGTATCGGCTCGTCGATCCAGCCCATAAACAGGAGAAGATCATTAAGCGCACCGCCTTGCGTGGACAATAACTTGGTCACCAATCCCGCCACAATAACCCATGAGACAAAGTGGGGCAGGTAAGCAATCGTTTGAATCGTCCGCTTGAACCACATCAATCGAATCTCGTTAAGCAGCAGGGCAAACAATATGGGAACCGTAAAAC
The DNA here is from genome assembly GCF_054483835.1 of Paenibacillus sp. strain BS8-2. Lineage (NCBI taxonomy): Bacteria > Bacillati > Bacillota > Bacilli > Caryophanales > Paenibacillaceae > Paenibacillus > Paenibacillus sp. strain BS8-2. The sequence goes on along the minus strand of NZ_CM137010.1, from coordinate 3,816,247 downwards.
CGACCGCCAGATTCATAAGGCTCATCGCGAGCGTGTTGCGTAATACCAGATAAAAACGATCATCCGCAAACAGTTGTACGAAGTTAGCGAAGCCTACCCATTCCTGCTCGGCGAATGCACGGCCTGGTCGATACTTCTGAAATGCCATGACCCAGCCCCATAAAGGCAAGTACTGAAAAATAAACAGCCATGCAATAAAGGGCAAAGACATGAGCATCAAATACCGTTGTTGCAGTATCTTTTTCATCGAGCTCATTCTCTCATCTTCCTTTCCGTTCCAAGACACTGGTGTAAAGTGTTTACTTGCTATAAATCTATTTTATGTAATTGTGATTTTTTTGGTAGGTTAACATTTTAAGGCAGATGGCACGATTTCAACCAGCTATCTCAAGCCGCTTTCCCTCTAAAAATAAGCAGCGATTCTTCATTGCTGAAGAATCGCTGCTCTCGTCATGTCACTTATCCATGGATGTCCTTGCTATAGCCTAGACGCAGCAATCTGTCTACGATGACTGCAGCTTGCGCCCTCGTGGCGTGATGCTCCGGCTGGAAGGTGCCGTCATCCATCCCCTTCAGCACACCCTCCCGGTACAAAGCCGAAATGCTGTCGATTGCATAAGAAGCGATTAATAAGGAGTCGCTAAATGGCAGCTCCTCTGACTGCAGCTGCAAACCGGCAGCCCTCAAGGCTCTGGCTGCCATAACAGCCATCTCCTGTCTGGTTACAGCCTGATCCGGTCTGAAGCTTCCGTCTTCAAATCCATGCAACAATCCCATCTGGGTCGCCGCTGTGACTGCATCATAGTACCAACTGCCGGAACTGACATCTTTGAAGGCTGATGTCTCTGCCTGCAACGCTACAAAATCAAATGAATAGGCCAGCATTGCCGCAAATTCTGCGCGTGACAGCGCTTTGTCCGGATCGAACTTCCCTTGACCGGTTCCTTGCAGAATGCCTCTGCCGCTCAGCGAATAGATGCTGTCAGCAGCCCAGCCGGTATTGGCCACATCATGATAAGCATTCCGGCTTGCGTCACCTAGCTCGAACGCACCCAAGCGCTGCGGATAAAAGCTGATCTCCTTCGATGCAGCATCATACCAGCTATGCTTGATCGGCTCCATCCCGCCGTCCTGATTGACTGCATAAAAGATAGCCATCTCTCCATTGAATCCGCTCTTAGTCGCCGGCATTGTTATGGTCACGGCGCCATATCGAATATCCTCCGGTTTCACTCCACCAAGGCTTAGTGTAACGTCAAGCTTCGGCTCTGTGCTCAGCGTGGTTACCGTATCCGCAGACTTGTATTCGGCTGATGAACCGGAGATAGAGAACTCCAGTTGACCTTCTGCATGGCCTTGCTCCATCAGCCATTCGACTGAAAGCCTTACATTGCCGTTTGGATGTTGAATAGTCAGGTACGGAATGCCATGGTCCTGTATGGACTGGATGGCTTGCATCGGCAGCTGCAGTCGAACGGTCTTGCTATCCGTCGCGGACTCCAGCTTGATCGGAAGTGTAGGTGCGCCGGCTATTAATTGAGCAAGATCCGAGATGAGCTTCTCTTGAACAATTGCCAGCCACTCTCCGCCACGCAGTACAGGCTTCACCTTAATGGCGCCTTGCTCCAGAATTGCTTGCGGCTGCTCTGCCGGCATATTCGGAGTGTCGGTCGGCAATATGACAGGTGTATCTTCTCCTTTCTCATAGACCTTTACATAATCAATATAATGATATTGAGGCAGCAGGGTTGAACCATCCGGCACACCGGATGCAACGCCGCCAACCGATGTATTAAGCAGCAGCATCATCGGTATGTCCGTCATCCACTCTGCATGATTAGCTTCATGCCACAGGATATCGTCAACATAGAATCGGATGCCGTCGCCATCCCAATCCACGGCAAACACGTGATAATCCTCGGAGAAGTCTTCGCCCACCAGCGTATAACCGGTTTCTCCATTGTTAGGCCACGCGCCATAATGGTAGGTCATCTTGTTCTGATCCGTCAGATGCCCCAATACATCCGTGACATCCATTTCGGGCGGCCATCCGCCAATACAAGGATCGACGCCAGAGCAGACATTGTTGAGCAGGAAATGGGAAGCACGCAGCCCCTGTCCTTCAGGAAGCTTGGCCCTAATCTCGACTTTGCCTTCCGTCAGTGTCATCTTGTCTTTTGTATTCACACCGCCCGAGGTAAAGCTTCTGCCCCCGTAATTCCGGCTCTGCGTCCGCAGGACGAGGCTGCCGTCCTCGACATACACATCATCCGGTGCAAAATACTGCAGCTCCTGATTGACATTGGAAGGCGCATCCACAATATTCCACTTCTCCGTATCCACCGTATCTCCGTCGAAATCATCGGACCAGACAAGCTCCCAGCTCGTATTGCGCGGAGTAACGGCATCCGTCTTCACCTCAATTACATTGCTTGGCGGGGAGTTGTAGTCCTCTCCAATTGCCCTTACGACGAACTGATAGCGTTGCTCCGGCTGCAGGTTGCTAACGATAAGCTCCATCTGATCGTTATCGACCGTTCTGATCAGACTCCCGTCTTGATAAATCTCGTAGCTCTCAATATCCGCTCTCTCGGACAGCTGCCGCCAGCTCAAGGTAACTGAATTAGCTGTCTTGTCCGAGGCTCGCAAGCGCGGCGAAGACGGCACATCCCCCAGATTGAACCCGTATATCTTGACATAATCAATCTCCATCGCGCCATCCAGGAATAACGCCATCGGGTCGGCAGCAATATGAAGCTGATCCGTGTAGGTGTGAACGACTTCGCCATCCACACGCCAGCTCAGACCGTTAGGATTCCAGTCCAGCTCGTAGATATGGAATGAATTCTCGCCTTCCCCTTGTTCCAGCTGATTCACGTCAGCATCGGAGTCCAGCTGCTTGTAGCTGGCGGACAATACGTCATCCTGTTGTATAAAGGCGATGCGAGGAGCGTTCACTTGCGGCACACCTCCGCTGTTCCCCTTATTCGGCATAAGTGAAATAGAAGAAGCATGGCCTTCCGCCGGAAGCAGCTTCGCCTTGATCTCGACTCGGCCGTACAGCATCGAAACCTTGCCTGCCGTATGAATCATCCCGCTGAGCGGCGTCTCTGCCAGCAAGGAGTCGGTCAGCACTACCTTCCCATCCTCTACTGCTGTCATGGACGGGTCGTAATAGGTGGCCTCTGCTCCGCTTGACCAGCCTTCTGCCAAATTCCAATCGTTCCGGTATACGCCATCACCCAAAAATTCTTCATAAAATACAAGCTCGCCTGACAAAGGCATGATTGCTCTCTGCAGCTTGTTGTTCTCCTCGTCGCTCTCCATAACGACAGAAGTAGCATCTACTTCAAACCTGACATGTACGATCTCTCTGTCTACTATCCAAGAGCCGCTTGTCAGGTTAACGGACTGTCCGGGACCTAAGTCAAGTGAAACCGTCTCACTCAGGAATGGTATCGTTTCTCCGACATGCGTGAAGGTCATCTCCACCTGTTCGTTTACCCTGGATGCCCCCGTATTCTTCACCCTTACCTGGAATTGAACAGCATCTCCGATTGTATAATCGGACTTGGTGATGTCCACCTTGTCCACCGTCAGATCAGGGGCCTGACTCCGTTTCCACACCCTTACCCAATCCACCTGTGCTGTCTTTGTTTCAGTATCCTCAAGAGCAGGATCACCTGTCCAATCGTTGCCGACATGCACGTTAAGTACTGCATATAACGCTTTGCCAACATTGTTGGCGGTAGTTCTTCTCAGCTTGCCGTCCACATACCACTTGATTTGGGTATCCGTCCATTCGGCACCGTACACATGATATTCCTCAGTTAAGTCAGAAGGTGAGTTCCAGCTTCCTCCGTCGGGCACATGCGTGCCTGAGCCGTTTCTGTAGTGCTGGGTCATATGGACATCATCCGGATCATTGCCAAGCACTTCCATAAAGTCGATCTCCGGCGGCCACATCTCCTCCGTCTTCGCCCAGAAGGCTGTCAGGAAGCCATCGCCTGGAGCCGCTTTCATTCGGGCTTCCCAATACCCGTATTGCTGACTGAATTTGCCGTTGGTCTGAATCAATCCCGAATACCACTGGGAATCCTCTACATCGGCCTTGATTGTTAGCGCGCCGTCGCTCACCTCAATATTTTGTTCGCGCAGCACCTCGTCGCTATGCTCGGCCGTCGTTCCCCAAGGCCAATGATAATTCCATTTGGTCTCGTCCAGACTGCTCCCGTTAAATTCGTCCATAAAGGTTAAGGTCCATCCGCTATCCGGCCCAACGGGCTGAGATACCTTGGCGAATGGCACGCCATATACATTGTTGTTCTCGTCGCTCTCATCCACTGCCTTGTATCCATTGCTGTTGTCCGCCATCGCCCAGACCTCAAAGTTTTCTCGGTCTACGACCCAGCCATCGCCAGTGGTGACCACAATCGTCTCACCTGCAGCCAGGCTGTCGACGCTTGCCCAATCCAGGTACTGACTATTATCGAAATTGGACTGGTTCCGAAGCTTGACGTTGATGCCAAACCAATTTGTCGCATCGGCTTCACCTTGATTTTTGACCGTAATGATAAACTTGACTCTGTCATTCACTTCATAATTCGGCTTATCGAGCGCAATATCCGTGATAACCAGATCCGGCAAGGAAGGTGCCGGGGAGAAGGACTTCATAAGATCATTATTGCTTTCGTCGCTTTCTGTAATGACCCTGGAACCAAAGCTTTCGTCGGCCATTGCCCACAGCTCGAAGGTTCCCCCTGTTTCTTCCCACAATTGTTCTGTAATGAGCCATCCATCGTTAGTAGCCACTGTTATGGATTGTCCCGCTGCAAGGCTATTGACCCCTGTCCAGTCGAGGAACTGGCTCTCGTCGTAGGTTTCACCGGTTTTCAGGCGCACATTGACTCCAAACCACGCGCCCGCGTCCGCATTGCCCTCATTATGGACCGTTACCAGGAATTTGACTTTGTCGCCAACCTTATAGGCAGGCTTGTCCAACATAATATCGGTGATGACGAGATCCGGCATCGCCTCCTCTGCCTGGACGGTCGATACCGCGACAACATTCCAGGAGCCCAGCATAAGCAGCATGCATAATCCGTAAATCATCCATACCTTCAGGCGTTGTCTACCTTGCTTGCTATTGCTTGCTTGCACGTTCATGTACACTCCCCTTCCTTCTTGCATTCATCGTTATGAAGGCGTTTACTCCTTCACGTTAATAATAGTAAAGAGGACGACCTCTATTGTGTAGGTCAACATTTGAACCTGAATGGCACAGTCTTAACCTGAAAGAATGAAATAGTTAAGAATGTTCTATCCACGTTAAATAATTGCCATTTTCATCCACATTTTCACCCGCTACACTGAAAACATCCTGCGCAAGGAGGTGACAAGCAAGGTGTGTAAGCGTATTCACAAATATGATGGAGGTGCATGAAAGGATGAATCTCAAAACATGGAAGACCCGCTTAAAGCTTATGACTGCGGCAGCAATGCTGCTGTCGACGGTCATGATTGCCGGAACAGCAAATGCCGCCGGCAGCTTCTCGAATGGAACGTTCGATAATGGCACTCTCTCTCCATGGTCAGGCTATGAGATCGGCACCACGAATAACGGAGCCTATCAAGGCTACAGCATGACCATCCCAGGAACCAGAGAAGCCGTACAAACCGTAACAGGTCTATCCCCGAACACGTCATATACCGTGTCGGCATACTTAAAGGTAGGCGCAGCAGGAGACAGCATTACGATTGGCGCACGCAACTACGGAAGCTCCACTTCCACCTCCTCGACCAGCGCCAGCTATACCCTGAAGAGCATTACTTTCACTACCGGCTCCAGCAACACATCTGCTCAGATTTTCATTAACCGCTCCACGGCTGGACAATGGAGCTGGGGATATGCAGACAACATAACTTTGACCACTTCCGGGGGAGGCGGCGGCATACCTCAGCCCTCCGGGCCCTCATCCGGCTGGACGTTGACATTCAATGACGAATTCAACGGCAGCTCGCTGGATACCACCAAGTGGAATTACAACTGGACATGGGGCAATACGGCCGATCATAGTGATGAAGTGCTCCGCTCCTCCAACGTGACAGTAGGCGGCGGATCACTTGCCATCAAAGCCAATAAAGAGGGGAATACTTGGTATTCCGGTTTAATTCAGACTAATGGTAAATTTAATCAGCAATATGGATACTGGGAAGCCAGAATCAAATCTGCGCCCGGAATCGGATTCCTCACTGCTTTCTGGACGAAGACCGAAGCGGTATGGCCGCCCGAGATCGACGTCATGGAGGTGCTGGGCAATGATCCCTTCAAGGTGCACATGACACAGCACTACATCAATTCTTCGAGCAATTATGTCGGTGACGGCGGCAACTGGACCTCTCCTTCAAGCTTCGCAGGCGATTACCATGTCTATGGGGTAGAGTGGAACGCCACGCAAATTAAGTGGTATGTAGACGGCGTGCTTCGCAGAACGACGTCTAACTTCGTTAATCAGCCTCTCTATACGCTGCTTAACGTACATGTAGGAATGGATTGGACCGGAGACCCGCAGGATTCCAATACGAGATACGCATATGTCGATTGGGTGCGCGTTTGGCAGAAATAACAAAATAAAAGCGGTGCAGAGGCAACCTTCTGCACCGCCTTTATTTTGTTCCTTCATTTATATATTGTCGCGATACTCCTGTGGCGTCATCTGATATTGCCGGCGGAACAGCTTGCTTAAGTATTGCGGATTCTGATAGCCAAGCGAGGTCGCAATCTCGTATATTTTCAACTCGGAATGCTTGAGCAGGTATGCCGCCTTCTCCATCTTGAGCCGGTATACGTATTCCGTCAGGCTTTCGCCCGTTTCGAGTTTAAAGATACGTGAGAGATATACGGGATGCAGATCAATTCGTTCTGCAATATCATAGAGAGACAAGTCATGTCCTAGCTGTTCCATAACATGATGCTGTACCTGCTCGATGATGGACTGTCGATTGCCCTTCATATTGTCGGTAAAGTGGGCCTTCAATCGACTCAGTGACTGGAACACCCATTCCTTGACTCTTGGAATCGATGACAGTGCAGTGCCGTTGAACAGCATGGTATGGTCTTCTCCAATCAACGAATACAACCGCATGCCATTCTTGTGAGCCAAGTAAGAGAAGGCGCCGGTCACTGCGAAGAACACTTCCATAATATGCTCAACAGAATCGGACCACTGCTGCTCCAATTCCGCAAATATTTCATGCAACCGCTCTTCGAACGCCTCCCACTTCCCTGCATCGATATATTGGTGCAGAAGCGGCGGCTCGTAGAGACTTCTAATCGTAGACGTATTCTCGAACTGAGGCGCCTCTCCGCCTGTAATAAACAAGGCTTCTCCATTGCCAGCTTTCTGGCGAAGTATGGACAAGCTTCTATCATAACACTCCTTAATGGCCGTTCTGTCCATTGTGAACCAGGTCGATACCACCACGGATACGGACAGCCTCAAGAACTGCTTCACCTTCAGCTGCAGCTCGGCTGCCTTGCTCTCCAGCAGTGTCTCAACAGCTTCGGCGGCTCGCGCCTTCACAATAATAATCTGCTGCTCATGCACATCCTTGCCCAGCCACACATCGTAATGCTCGTTCAGAATTTCCTCTGCAATATTACTGATCGCATATTCCATTAAAGGCCGATGGCGAACATCCATCCGATCCGGATTCATCTCGACACGTATAAGCAGCATCGCAGCACTCTCGCTCAGTTGAAAGGGGAGATGATATAGGGTCAGACGCTCCGACAGCAATGTGTCGGAAAGTCTATGCCCGGCTAACAAATCCTGCAGCAAATTGCTTTGAAGAAGCGGCAAATGATCCCGGATCGTAGACAACGCCTTCTGCTCGGAGGCAATCGTAAGCCATTGCTCGCGATGCTGTTCGCAAGCCAAAGCAATAGCGTCCATCAATTCCTCGTCGGTGGCCGGTTTGAGCAAATATTGTACAGCATCCAGCGACAGCGCTTGACGTGCGTATTCGAATTCTGAATAACCGCTAAGCAGTATACACTTCGTCTGCTTCGACAGCTTGCGAATCTCTTGAATCAGTTCCAGACCAGACATGCCCGGCATTCGAATATCTGTAATGACAATATCTGCAACCGAGGTTTTAAACAGCTGCAAGGCATGCTCTGCGGAGTAGGCCTTGAATACTTGATCCACCTCCAGTTTTGCCCAAGGCAGCGTTTGCTCCATTGCTTCAACCAGATGCCGCTCGTCATCTACAATCATAACGGAATACATGGATCATCTCTCCTTGCTATACCTTGTAATGTTCTTCCGGCAATGAACTGAGCTGAAGTACGAGACGAGCGGAGAAGCCTCCCAGCTCGGAATCGCCGAAGCGAAGTCCGCTTCCCTCGCCGAATCCGTATCGCAGCCGTTGATGCACATTCCATACCCCACAGCCCATGTCCTCTCCCAGAGGCTCCTCAAGCTTGTCATGCAGTGCCTGCATAGCCGTGCTTGACAAACCTTTGCCATCATCATCGACTTGAATGAATATGTGGTCATCCTCTCTCCAGCCCTTGACAACAATTCGAGCTGCCTCCGGCTTCGATTCAATGCCATGAATGACGGCGTTCTCGACAAGCGGCTGAACAATAAACTTCGGCACGACAATGGTTAGCAGCTCGTCTGGGAACTCGATGTCATACGTCAGACGACTCATTCTCATCCCCTGAATCTCCAAATAGTTGCGGATTAATTCAATCTCATCCGACAGCCTTACCTCTTGATTCTGCACCTGTGTACCATAACGATAATATTGTCTCAGATGATAGGACATCGCTTCAATCGACTTGTAATCCTCCAATTTGGCCATGCTGTTCATGAATGCGAGACAATTATATAGAAAGTGAGGATTGATTTGCGATTGCAGCTGCTTGACCGTAGCTTCCCGCACACGTATTTTTTCTTCATATACTGTTTCGATTAAAGTCTGGATTCGTTCCGCCATTCGATTGAATCTTAAGAACAACACCTTGAACTCATTGCCGGAATGCTTGGACTGAATGCGGTGCTTGTAATCCCCTAGCTCCAATCGCTGCGTTCCGTTCATTAAGGATTTGATCGGAACAACGACTTGAGTATAAAGCAAATAAGCTGCAGCTACACTGAGCATAAACAGAACGGATGTGGAGAGGAGAAAGCTGTTGCGGCTTTCGTTGACAGGAGTCAGCACCTTCTCGACCGCCGTGTAGTCAACCAGCAGCCAGCCTAGCTCCTCTGAAGGAACATAGGTAACCAGATATTCCTGCTCATCTATGGATACATGCTGCTTGCCGCTTTGCTCTATTCCAATTGTCTGCAAGCGGTCTTGCAACTGAAGCATTACCGACGAGGGACTGCCAGTAACATGAATGGTTCCGTATTGCGGATGGTACAGAAAAGGATCATTCCGGCCGGTTTTCTGAATAGAATTCAGCAGCTTGCGAATATTGGCCTCCGTAAATTGCGCCTCCAGCAGAAACTTCAGTTCATTCAATCCTTTGGCTTCCACCGGATGGGCTATGCGATATCGAAATGAGTAGTGGAGGTTTCCATTCTGTTCAACGGCCTCCGCCTCCCAGCGATATAGACGGTCCAGATCGGCATCCGAATAAGCGGCATTCGAGGTGGATTTGGAAGAAATCGTCGCGTTTAAGCTGGGAGAATAAAAAATCAAGTCATTATCCCAGCTGCTGGAAATGCTTTGAAGCACCAGCTTGTCCTGAATTCTGCCAAGCAGCGTCAAGTGGTCATACTCCAGCAGCTTGCTCTCCAAATAAATACGTTGATACGCACGAATGTCGGGATCTTCTTTCAGCGTCAGCAGCATGGATGCAAGCTGCTTCATATTCGTATCCAATTGCTCGGCAATGACGGACAGCTGAGTTAATTGCGAATCGTTGATCTGATTTTCCATTGTAGAGACGCTAACCTGGTAGGTATACGAGTACAATGTTAATGTCGCTGCAAGCAGCAAAATAAACATCAACATAATTTTCTGAAAGAAGCCCCACTGCCTCCACATGTCCATTCCTCCAATGACGCTCGAAGAGACCGTTCCTGGGAACGATCTCTTCCAACTTCAGCACAGTCTTTATTTCACACCATTCTCATCATACCACGCATTTACTTCCTCAGTAACTTCCTTGCCTCCGCTGCTCATCCATTCTTCAACAAAGCTGTCGAAAGCGGAGAGGTCTTTATCTCCGTACACGATTTTGGCGAAAATATCTTTCTCAAGCTTCTCCATGTACTCCCACTTCTGCTTCATCGTCGACGTGAACGTGCTCTTGAACATTTGCGGCATCGTGATATCCTTCTGATCCAAGACGATTTTGGCTGCTTCATAAACTTGCTTCGGCGCCGTGCTTGTATTCATAATTTCGAAAGGTGTCTGCGGCAATACATTAGGGTCGACAAATTTGGCCATTGTCTTAAGACTCAGTGAAGGAATACGCGCTCCGTCAAACGTAAGTGTGTACTTGTTCGCCGAGATCGCTCCGCCAGGCACTTCCTTCTCCGCTTCCGTTGCGCCTTCCTTCATATAATAATCATAACCGTTGTGCATGCCGTGCTCGAACTCGCCGCCTACTTGCGGATTGGCATAATGATCGAACAGGAAGCTCTGATAATGGAAGAAGGCTTCCGGATGTTCCATGTCCTTATTAATCAGAATAACGCCATTATTGACGTTCGTGCCATGACGCCCCATCTTGCCATCCGGGCCAGCCGGGATTGGATATGCACGATAATCTGAACCCTCGACATTTTTTTTCACGTCCTCGAGTGGCCACCATGGCATCCAGTGCGGTCCTACGATAATGCCCGCTTTGCCTGCTGTCCAGATTTCGGAGCCTTTGGACTCGTCCCACAGCAGCACCTCCTGCGGCATATATCCTTTGTCCAGCCAGCCTTTGATCGTATCTAGCGCTTGTTTGGAGCCTTCGTTCACAGAGCCGTACTCCAGCTTGTCTTCCGCTGTCAGGTTCCATTGGTTCGGCATCGTGCCGAAGGCGCCGAATACCCAGCCAAGATCCGACATCCAGGTAGTCCAATTGTTTTTGACGCCGGCCGTCAGGCCGTAGGTGTCCTTCTCGCCATTGCCGTCCGGATCCTGATTGGTGAATGCGTCCATGATTATCTCTACATCTGCCAGTGTTTTGGGCGCCTCGAACTTAAACTTCTGCATCCAGTCCTCGCGAATCCACAGCACAGGATCGCCATTATACATATAATCAAGAATCGGAACGCCATATTTCTTGCCATCCTTCATGTAGGGCTGCCATACTGTTGGATCCTCGTTCATCGCGTCCTTCCAGGATTGCGAAGCATATTGCTCGAACAGGTCGCCTACCTCCATAAATTTGCCGGATTCCAGCAGTGTATCAATAATTGCCGCTTCGTCGCGCAGCTGCAAGATATCCGGAAGCTTCTCATTGGACGAGATGGCAAGACGCAGCTTTGTATTAAAGGAATCATTGGCGCTTGGCGCCGTCCAAGCATATTGAATATCGATGCCAAGCCGTTCCTTGGCCCATTGTGTATGCACGTTATTGTCAATCGTTTCCCCGTCTCTGAACACAACATCTGCACCTACTGGTCGTGCGACGGTAAAGGACACAGCAGGCTCATACTTATCTCCGTTCATCGGAAGCGTCTCAGCCTGCCCCGCGTCGTTGTTTCCGTTGCCTGCGGCGTTAGTTGGTGTACTGCCACCCTCGTTGACATTGTTTGCGCAAGCCGAAACAACGGACAACATCGTTAACATCGTGATTGCTTTGACCCATCTCCGTTTTGCTTTCATCTGACCAAACCCCCTGCTTGAAATGTGTGAACCGGTTACATGCCACATTATAAGAAATCAGATTCGACAAGAAAATGGCTATGTTTTAACCAGTATGGGACAAATTAAACCCCTAAAGTTCAGAGGTTAAAATCGTGCCATTCGTGTTATGAACGAAACCTGTTCACAGCAAGCCCGACCGACTTATAATTTCGTTGACGAAAAAACACCGCAAGGGATAAAGGAGCGCATAACTCATGAATCAACTACAGATTAAACCGCCAGATCAAACATCAGTGAACACCGTCGTCCGCAAACGCTGGAATTGGAATCGAAATTATCCCCTTCATATGATGTTGATCCCTGCCGTCCTTCTCACCCTCCTGTTCGCCTATGTCCCCATGCTTGGCCTCATCATGGCCTTCCAGGATTTCAAGCCATGGCTCGGCTTTACGGATTCGCAGTGGGTGGGCTGGAGCAACTTCGAATTTATGTTTGAAAGGAAGGACAGCAAACAAGTCATCGTCAATACGCTTGTAATCGCTACTGCCAAAATTATTGCCGGACTCATCGCGCCGATTGCGTTTGCCTTGCTGCTTAACGAGATCAGGAAGGTAGCGTTCAAGCGGACACTGCAGACGCTTGTCTATTTGCCCCACTTCATGTCTTGGGTCATATTGGGCGGTATTCTGATCGATTTGCTCTCCCCGGAGGGAGGACTCGTCAACCGCTTTCTAATGAGTGCATTCGGCATAGAGCCTATCTTCTTCCTGGGCAAAGGAGACTGGTTCCGCTTTACGATCATTCTCTCGGATGTATGGAAGGAGTTCGGCTTCTCCACCATCGTATTTCTTGCCGCTCTGGCTGCCGTTAATCCCTCGCTTTACGAAGCCGCGGAAATTGACGGCGCAGGGCGCTGGAAGCAGACGCTTCATGTGACACTGCCCGCCATTATGCCTATAACCATCGTAGTGGGGACTTTGTCGCTTGGCAACATCCTGAATGCAGGCTTTGACCAAATTTTTAATCTGTACAATCCGCTTGTATACGACAAGGGCGATATCATCGATACATTCGTCTATCGCGTTGCCATTCTGAGCGGCGAGATGAGCTTTGGCACAGCCGTCGGACTTTTCAAGTCAGTCATTGCGTTCGTTCTGATTGTCACCTCTTATCGACTGGCTTACAAGTACGCCAATTATCGCATATTCTAGGAGGATATATCCATGTATCATAAGAGCTTATCCTATCGGATATTCAGTGTATTCAACCATGCCTTTCTACTGATCATTGCCTTGCTCTGCATTCTTCCGCTCATTCATATTTTGGCTGTATCATTCAGCGGAAGAGAAGCCGCAGGCGCGAATCTGGTCACCTTCTATCCCATTAACTTCACGCTTGATGCATATGAGAAAACAATTGGCAACAGCCAGTTTCTAAGCTCCATCTGGATCTCGCTTCAGCGGACCTTGCTGGGCACATCCATCGGCATGGCTCTTGTCTTTCTTGCAGCTTATCCACTCTCCAAAGAAGAGAATATGTTCCGAGGCCGCAGCTTGTACGCCTGGTTTTTTGTATTCACCATGCTGTTCTCGGGGGGCATGGTTCCAAGCTACATTCTCGTTCAGAAGCTGGGATTGATGAACTCCATTTGGGCGCTTGTGCTGCCCTTTGCCGTCAGTGTCTGGAATATGGTGTTAATGCTCAATTTCTTTAGGGGCATCCCTAAGGAGCTGGAGGAAGCAGCCTTTATGGACGGGGCTAACCACTTTGTCACCTTGCTTCGCATCTACTTGCCGATCTCCATGCCTGCCATTGCGACTTTATCCTTGTTCACCGTCGTCTTTCACTGGAACGACTGGTTTAGCGGCATGCTGTATATGAGCGACTACAGAAACTATCCGCTTGCTACATTCCTGCAATCCATTATCGTACAGCAAGATTTCAGCAAAGTGAATGTAAGCCCAGAGGAATTAAAAAACATATCGCAGCGCACGGTGAAATCCGCTCAAATCTTTATTGGCGCTCTGCCCGTGTTGATCGTTTATCCATTCTTGCAAAGATTTTTCGTAAAAGGAATTGTGATGGGCGCGGTGAAGGAATAACCGCGTATAACAAAGCGGATGAGAATGGCCGATACCTGAAGAACATTGTGAAATTGCGGCTGAGGTGTGTAGAATCATTTCCGCAGGCTTACCTTGACTAGACGAAACGAGCTGTCCCTCGTGGATAGCTCGTTTCGTGTCATATTCAGGTAGTACAGGCATCGTCGACTTGCTCAATTTATTCGCTCCATAGACAAGCCTGCGCCTTCGCTATTCGCCGAGACTTAATACAGCGGGAATTTCTGACGAAGATCCTCGCGATGCAGCACGCTAGAGTCTTCACGGATATAATGACAGACATAGGAGCGGCGCCAGCGGTCCTTGCTTCTGTTGCGATTGGAGGAGTGAATAAGTAGCTCGCTAAAGAACAGAATGTCGCCCTTCTCCATGACAACCGGAATTTGCCTGCTCGTGTCCACCCCTTCTGTCTCCTCCGTCCATGATTCATGCTCCTCGAGATTTTTGACCGCACCATGTGGCAGCAGTCCGAGCTTATGCGTGCCCGGCATCACCCACAGGCAGCCGTTCTCCTCGTCCACCCTCTCCTCCATAGCCGTCCAGGCCGCAATCATCGTCATCGGATCGTTTTTAATATAATAATAATCCTGATGCGAAGCTTGACCCGGAGAACCTGGCTCCTTGTAGAAATACATGCTTTGGACGCACACCGCTTCCCTGCCCATTAATTGTGCAAGCGCCCCGCGAATGATCGCGTTTTTCATCAACTGCCGTGAGAAGCTGTCATGCTTATGCGGATTAAACAATCGAAGCGAGTAACGCTTGCTCTCTTCCACAGCTGCCCAATCGGGCATAGGATTCTGGTTGCGAAGGTCATAAATGTGTCCATTAAAGGCATCGATTAAATCCTCGCTCATACCTTTCTTGAATAGGTAATACCCGTTTTCCCGAAAAAATGTAATATGCTCATCAGTCAGTGGTTTCATTGGCGCTACGAATGTATCCTTCATGCTTACATTCCCCTCTCGTTATCGTATAGTGAAGTTACTCATATTGTAGTCCCGCCTCTTGGCTAGAACAATGGCTGCCATTAGCATGATTGTGTCTGTAATTGACATCCTTGCTTCACGGAATTACAATGAGCTCAACATTACTAGGAGGAACGACACATGACCGCGTATCAGACACCCGGTTTCTCTCTCGATCACGTCAATTATGTGACCTCGGGCTCCATCGTCTATCCGCCTGGCGGGAAATTTGGACCACGAATACAGCAAGACATCCAACTCGTCATGCTGTATTCCGGAAGTATGTGTGTATCAATCGACGGAAATGTCCTGGAGGCTGTCCCAGGTCAAGTTGCCAGGCTGTTGCCCGGCCATCGGGAGGAATTTATCTTTGCAAAGAGCGAGGAAACCTGGCATCGCTGGATTTCCATTCATGTCGACGGGGTCCCGAAAGATATTCTTGAGGCGTTCGCCGCTCTGCCTCCCGTTCTTCCTCTCACCGAAGAGATGAACCGTCTTGTCGATCTTCTTCTGTCCGTGCAGCTTACGCATCCCAGCGATTCTCCTCTCGTTCGCACGTTCGGACTAGCCGCGCTTCTGCTGCTTCCGTCCGAATCGGCCAAATTATCAAGCGAGAAGGAGAAACATCCCTCCGTCTACAAAGCGTTGCAATGGATTCGTGAGCATTATGCGGAGAATATATCCCTGCCTGACATCGCTGCAAATTCCGACGTCTCGCCAGAACATCTCGTCCGGTTGTTCCGGCGGCATGTACAGACGACGCCTGTCCATTATTTGTGGACGTGGAGAATTCAGCAAGCCGTCAACTTGCTAGTCCACACCGGCTTGACAGTAACGGAGATCGCAGATCGCTGCGGCTTCAAAACGACGCATCACTTGGCACGCATGATGAAACAAACAACCGGCATGACAGCCTCCCGTATTCGCGAAACATCATGGCTAGGTCTCAGAACGCCTTCCGCGAGAAAGCGCTAAGATTTTCATAATCGGCTGTTTGTGCGAAAACGTTAAAACACAGTATCCTTGCGAAATCCCTGTATCTCTTTCTGCTTCTATTGTCCTAGACTGATCCCTTGGATAATTAGCACCTTGACTTCAACGGTTATATGGGAGGCAACCGATATCGTCAATTGGAACGAGCAGGAGGCGAATCGCTGGTATTCGACTGATATCAAGCTCACGCTACTCCAGTCGATTAAACAAGGTGACGAGCAGTTGGTCAATCAGCATTCGATGGATCAATTCGAACAGGAAATGAGTCAATGTGTTGTCGATCTTTGCCGTCATGCCAAGGAGCGCAAGGAAGAGGAAATCACTGTCACCATCCTTTATCAGTCGCTCCATCAAAGAGATGACCGGAACTACCTTTACCGATTATGTGTTCGACCTGCGTATCGAGCATGTCAAAAAAGAGCTGCTGCAAACAGAAATGTCCGTAAAGGATATTATTACCGGCGCCGGCTATATTAATGTTTCGTATTTCATTGATCGATTTAAGAAAAAGGAAGGTATGACACCGGGGGAATATCGTAAAACGGGACGGCAGCAAGACCGTATGTAGTTGAAAGGGAGTAATAAATAACGACCCGCCAAAGGTCACTTTTTTCAAAATGTCCTCTTGCGGGTCGCCATTCAAGTACGCGATGGATGAACTTCAGTGGATTGAATATCGCATCTAGCCTTGCATTTCCGTATAAATCTGGAAGGTCACACCGAACTTGTCGGTGACATCGCCGAAGCCGGGGCTGAACGATTCCTCGCTGAATGGCAGGTTCACTTGGCCGCCTTGCCGCAGCGCTTCGAAAATCCGTCTGGAATGCTCGATGTCGTTTGTTGTAATGCAGATCGTCACTCTTTTGCCCGCTTCAATTGGTGAACCAGTAGGAGAATCCGAGAACATAAGCTCGGAATTTCCTACCCTCAGCTTGGCATGAGCTACAAGTTCTTTAAGCTCCTTCGTAAACGTGTCCGGCATATTCGGCATATCTCCGTAGGTCGCGAGGGAGAGTACTTCCGCTCCAATTGCTTGCTCATAAAACAGAATGGCATCCTTCGTCCTGCCCTCTAACGTAATGTAAGGTGTAAGTGATACGGTCATCGTTTATTCCTCCTTGGGATTATGAAATCGTCTGCTTCCGCATTCATAGGTATAGACGATTCAATCGCCAAGAATTCATCGGTGTTCCAAAAATTTTTTTTTAACAAGCAAAAAAGGAGGCAAAGCAAACCGTTCAAACAGCTCCGTATCGATGAAATGGTGCAGATGCGCTATCTTGCCATCCTTCATCTCTAACAAATGAATCGCCCACGGCACCAGGGTTCCGTCGCTTCCGTCCGGCACATACTGCGCAAATGCGGGACAATCACCGTTCGCCCTGACCGGCAGCAGGCGTGAGCCTACGCAATGCTCCTGCGTAATCCGATAAAATGTGGACAAATCTTGTCTTCCGCTAACCCACATCGTAAATGGAGGCATGGATATACTGCCGTTTTCTTGGAACAGCGTCACTAAGGCATCAACATCGTACTGCTCGAATGCATCGACATAACGCTGCAGTAGCTCTTGATCCGTTTCGTTGTCCAGCTCCTGCAGGGAATCGAAACGAAGCTTGGCGTTTGCCAAAGTCGCACGCGCCCTATGCAATGCACTGTTGACTGCGGGCACGGTCATTTCCAGCGCTTGCGCCGTCCGGATCGCCGGCCACCGGAATATATCCTGTAGTATCAAGACGGCTCGTTGACGGGGAGGCAGCTTTTGCAAAATTGCGATAAACGATAGTCGAATCGTCTCTTTGCTCACGATGATGTCCGCAGGGTCGCCAGCGGAATCGGGAGCCGGCCAAATCCATGAAGCTTTAGGCTGGTTATCCTGTGGCGTCGTGATGTTGGCGGCAGGTCCAGAAAGATCCATCGGAAGCGCCCGGCGCTTCGCGCTTCTCAGCCGATCCAGACAAACATTCGTAACGATTCGATAAATCCACGCTTTGCGCAAATTTTCCTCCCGCACCTGATCCCAGCTCTGCCAGACGCGAATCATGGCATCCTGCACCGCGTCCTCCGCTTCGGATATAGAACCCATCATCCGATAACAATAGCCCGTAAGCTCGGGACGCAATTCCTCAACCATATCCAGTTGCGCATGGGCTTGACTCATTTTCGCCTTCCTCGTTTCAATCATTATTTGATATTCAATCACGATATTGCAGCTAGCCCTGACTATATAATTGAGTCTAATTTTTGTCAAACTCTTTCGCTTTCCGAGTTGGCGTGAGTGAACGGTTGTTTCATTTGGGCTATATTATTGAGCTTGGCGGATTGTCGGTAATGTGCGTTAATCGGAAATTGCCCTCCTTAATTAGGGAGGGCAATTTATGTAGCGAACCATTGAGCTACGGCAGGACAAGCTCCTGCCCTGGAAAGATGTGATTTGGATTACGAATCTGATCTTTGTTCAGTTCATAAATCTTCTCCCACAACGTTCCGTCATTCAACGTTTTCTTTGCAATTTTATACAAATTATCCCCTTACCTCTCGCCAAATTGTTTACGCTTGCGGAAGGCGGCTTCTCGAGCTTGATACAAACGATCGTTATAAATTCTATGCTTGAGCATGTCAATGGTTTTTTGAGTGTTCCATTGACCGAGCTCCTCAACGGTATCCAACCGTTCTCTCCAATTCGACGTTCGATTAGCTGTCGTATCTGAAGTGGTCAATTGCCTGCAATCCAAGCGCCAGTGCTCCGCATAAACCGGCATTGTCTCCTAATGCGGGAGGAACGATATAATCATCGATGTGATCTAGAACGGTCTTGTCACTAACATAGCCATTCAAGTTTCTTTGAACCTCTGTGCGGATCAAGGGGTAAAGCTGCTTCTGATGCATGACGCCGCCACCTAGAATGATCTTCTTGGGGGACAACATAAGAATTGAAGCTGTCACTGCTTGTCCGATATAGTAAGCTTCCATTGACCATGCCAAATGGTCGGCTGGTATATCACTGCCTTTCATATTCCATCGCTTCTCGATCGCCGGACCGGCGGCCATGCCTTCCAGGCAATCCCCGTGATACGGACAGTTCCCTGCAAATTGATCTTCCTGATGGCGCCTTGTTAATAGATGCCCTCCTTCCGGATGCACAAGACCGTGAACCAGCCTCCCTTCCGCGAACACACCTACGCCGATTCCAGTACCTATCGTATAATAGATACAACTGTCCAAGCCTCTGGCAGCACCCCACATGGATTCTCCAAGCGCAGCGGCGTTGACATCCGTATCCCATCCGAACGGTACGTCGAACACTTGCTTCAAGCTCTTCAAGAACGGAAAGTTCGCCCAACCCGGCTTCGGAGTTGTCGTTACACATCCATAGTAAGGGCTGGCTGGATGGATATCAATCGGCCCGAAGGTTCCGATTCCGATACTATCCACATTCTTGTGTTCAAAATAGGAAATGACTTGCTCGAGCGTTCTTTCCGGCTCTCTTGTCGGGAAACTTATTTTATCTTCAATGATCCCTTGTTCATTACCGATGCCACAAATAAATTTTGTCCCCCCGGCTTCAATAGCACCAATCCTCATCTTAGCTCTCCTCCCCAAATTTAACGACGAATATAAAATAGCTCCCATCCTCAAAAAGGACAGGAGCCAAGCGGCGCCACCTTCATTCTTACTCGTCAAACGTAGTTCAGCTCATATACATGCCACCATTGATATGAATGGTATGCCCCGTAATATAACGAGCCAGTTCGGATGCCAAGAACAAGGCGCTGCCCGCAACATCCTCCGGCGTGCCTTCTCTGCCAAGCGGGATATGCTCAACTGCCTTATTTCTGGCGGCAGGAGGCGTGAAGGTGTCGTGGAATGCAGTCTGGCCGATAAATCCGGGAGCCAGCACGTTCACGCGAATGCCGCTCGATGCAAGCTCGGCCGCAAGTCCTTTTGAATACGTCTGAACCGCCGACTTGCTTGCGGCATAGATTTGCGCGCCGCTTCCCCCTCCGTTAAGGACGGCAACAGAAGCCATGTTGATGATGACGCCTCCGCCGATTCGTTTCATCCCCGGAATGACCTGTTTGCAAGCAAAAA
Source organism: Paenibacillus sp. strain BS8-2 (assembly GCF_054483835.1). Taxonomy (NCBI): domain Bacteria; kingdom Bacillati; phylum Bacillota; class Bacilli; order Caryophanales; family Paenibacillaceae; genus Paenibacillus; species Paenibacillus sp. strain BS8-2. The sequence goes on along the minus strand of NZ_CM137010.1, from coordinate 3,796,251 downwards.
CAGTGCTCTTGAAATTGACATCCATCACCGCATCATACAGTTGCTCCGTCATGTTCTCGTTTAATCTGCGTTCAATTAAGTGACCAGCGTTATTGACGAGAATATCGATCGGCTGTTTAAATACATCCTCGATTTCGGTTACCAGACGTTCTATTTCGGCGATGTTGGACATATCTGCTCCGAACCGCGCTGCTTCTCCCCCGTTGCTCACAATTCCGCGGACGACATCCTCAGCTGCTTCTCCGTTGTTCAGATAATGCACCGCCACCTTCGCGCCGGCTGACGCCAGCAACTCGGCTATCGCTCTTCCAATCCCCCCGCTTGAACCTGTTATGAGCGCCAGCTTCCCTTTGAGACTAATCTCCATACTCTCATGCATCTCCCTCCATATTGCTTGGCCGCTATCTCACTCGAATTTCGACTACCTCCGCATGGCTGCTGCCGTTCGTAGCGGTGATCACGAGGCGTATGCGATCTGCGGCAACTGCATTGTCCAAGGCATGCACACGCTTCCGCTGACGGTTGTTACGTTCTTCGAACAAGGTCAACCATCGACCGTCTTCGAACCGTTCGATCCGGTAATCACGGACAAGCTCCGGCATGACCTGGAAGGACGTGCGATGATGATGCAGATTGATCAAATCCTCGTTCACATCATCATTAAAGATCAGATGGATTTCCGTAATGGGCACGGCTTCGCTCCATTGCAGCTCAAGCCATGGCTCGCTGCCGTCACGCATGCTCTGCGACAACCACATGTGCGGTCCCCCGTATGGACGCTTGTACCCGTCAATCACCTTGGCGGGGTGGAATGCCTTCGTCTCGTTAATCAGCTCGAAGCAGAACGGCTTGCGTACAACCCGCTTCATATTCCATTGAACGACAGGCTGACTCTGATCGAGCGATTCCATGCCGCGCGCGACGTTCAGCTTCTTCTCGCGTACGAAAGACAATACGCCCGTTTGCGGGGTGTGCGATAAGTGCAAGCTGACCTTCTCATTCTCGCGTACGATCAAGAAAGCATTTTGTGCTTCTGTCGGATTCCAGTTCAATTCGAACGACACCCATTGCTTCTCGCCCTCAAGTACGGTTTGAACGCAATGCGCCTGCCTGTTTACCGGGATATAATTCTCCAATTTACCGGTATCCCACAGCTCAAGCGTAACGGTCGTGTCCTCTTCAGCATCAAGCAGCAGACGAATCGTTCCGATTCCCGAATCGGCCGGCAAGATCAATCCGGCGTCGCTGATCAGACGGAATTTCTCATCTGCTTCCGTAACTGCAATTCGGTCCATATAGCTGGAAGCGGTGACCGCAGCACGCAGACAGAGGTCATCAGGCGCGGTATTGCGCAAGCCGATAACCGATGCATCCTGCCACAGCAAGGTTTGCTGCAGCTCTTGCATATGCTCGCTGAAGAGTGTTCTTGGCGTAATCTCCTTTGTTGCGCATATCGCCGCTGCGGTGCCTGCCGCTTCGCCCATCGTCGCGCATGTCCCCATGACGCGCGTCGAACCGAAGGCGACATGAGATGCGCTAATATTGCGTCCTGCGAACAGCAGGTTGCGAACATTGACGGAGTACAGGCTTCGGAATGGGATGTGATAGATCCCATCAGCGTGATAATGCATGGACGTATACCCCGACGCATACATCCCCTCAGGCGGATGCAGATCGATCGACCAGCCTCCGAACGTGACCTTATCCTCAAACTGCGTCTGTTTTTCGAGATCCTGTTTGGTCATAACATAGTCGCCGATAAACCGTCTGTATTCCCTTCGACCCGGGACGCTGCCGACCCACTCCAGCGTCATATTAGCCGCATCGAATTTCCCCGAGTTCTTGATGTAATCCCATATCCCGTAGATGACTGCCCACAATTCGTCACGAATCCGCTCATTATCATGAAGCGTGTCCAGCTCTCCGCCCCATTCGATCCACCAATAATGACAGCCCGAGTCGCCGCTGTTCAGTACCCGTTTCATCGGGATCGGCGTTTCTGTAATATCCTTGGCGAAGCTTGGCGGGATATATTTCACCGGATGGCCGGCATCCTTCGTATAGAATAGCAGCGTGCTGCCAAGCGTGATGTCATCTGCGACTTCCGGGGCCCAATCTTCGCCGTACTCCTCTCTTGATTCGCGCCCGATCCGATACTTGGCTCCAGCCAGAAACCCGACAAGGCCGTCGCCTGTACAATCGAGGAAGACCGGTCCCTCGAAGCGGATTCTCCGCTCTGAACCCATCATCCAGCCGGTAACCGCATGAATGACCCTTTCATCCTCATCGCCATCCGCTTCCACCTCGTGAACGTCAGTATTCAGGAATAACTGGATATTCGGTTCGCTGTATACCGTCTCCAGCACGATCAGATCCCATAGATACGGATTGCCGTCCGGGTTCCGGTATTGATTCTCCACGAACATCTCGCCCATGATCCCGCCTTCACGCGCATACCGGTTCACGCCATGGCCCGTAGCTCCTACTACCCATACCCTGACCTCGCTGCTGGAATTGCCGCCCAGCACGGAGCGATTCTGAATCAATGCCACCTTCTTGCCTAATCTGGCAGCCGCCACCGCAGCGCAGACCCCGGCCAACCCTCCGCCTACGACCGTCACATCACTTTGTACTGTTTCATATCTCATTGATTGAACACTCCTTAACCGATGTCGAAATTGCATATTGATCGACGGTGGAGCTATTAAGCTCTACACCGAGTCCCGGACCGTCCGGTACAACCAGCGCGCCGTCAGCGAAAGCAGGAAATGGCTCGATCAGCGCTTCTCTGAGCGGATTAAGCAATCGATTATATTCATAGAGATAAGCGTTGCCGTACGCTGCCATCGCTTGGACGGCCGCCGCAACCTGAACGCCCGAGCCTACTCCGTGAAGCGCGATCTTCACCGAGAATGCTTCGGCGAGCTTGGCTATATGATCCAACCCCGTGAATCCGCCTGCACGTGTCACATTCGGCATGATGATATCGACGGCGCCTAACCGCAGCATGTCCCGAAAGCCCTGGGGAGTGAATTCGTTCTCGCCGGTCGCGAGCGGAATCCGAATGGCGCGATGGATAGCGAGAAGTCCTTCCGCATCTTCCGGCGGAATGGGTTCTTCGAACCATAGGATATTGAACGCCTCCAATTCCCGCGCAAGCGTGATCGCCGTGCGTACGTCGTAAGCGCAATTCATGTCGACGAGCAGCTTGACATCTGGTCCCACGGCATCCTGCACGGCTGCAAGATGCGCAAGATCCGTCTTGATCGACCGTCCTGCTTTCACCTTGACGGCACGAAATCCTTCATTTACGTATTCCAACGCTTTTGCTGCCGATTCTGCCGGATTATCAAAAAAGTACACAGGACTTGCGTAGCAATCGATTCGTTCGCGATGACGTCCGCCAAGCAACGCATGGATCGGCATTCCCGTCATTCGTCCCTTCAAATCCCAACAAGCCATGTCGATGGCGCTCATCGCCTCCATGGCAAAGCCCCTCGTGTTGCCCATTCGGTTCAACGTGCCGTACATCCGATCCCAATGCACGGACGTGGCGAACGGGTCGGCACCGATCAGCATCGGCGCGAATACTTCCTCGATGATGACCGCAGGAATGCGGGGACTTGGCAATCCCCAAGCTTCGCCGACTCCGACTAAGCCGTCGTCCGTCGTGATCCTGATGAGTGTGCTCGCTTGGCCGAACCGCGGCCTTGATGCGAAGGAAGCACCAGGGAACAGCAGAGACGGCGGCACCTTATCGCTCCCTCCGAACAGCTTTGCGAAGCTGGCTTCCAGTTGTACAACTTCTATTCGCTTAATACGCATAGACACTTCGCTCTCCTTTAAACGGTTAGCCTTTGACCGCTGTACTCGATATGCCTTGAATGATGAATCGCTGACCGATCAGGAATACCACAATCATCGGGATAATGCCCGCCGTGGCTGCCGCCATCATCCCGTTATAGTCGACGTAATGTTCGTCTATGAAATTTTGCAGCCCTAGCGGGATCGTAAACAGATCTTTATCCAACAGGAATACCAAGGCGTTCTCATAATCATTCCAGTGCCAGGAGAAGTCGATAATCGCGAAAGTTGCAAGCGCCGGCTTGGCCAGCGGGAGCATCAGTTGGAAGAAAATCCGAAAATGCCCCGCTCCGTCGATCATCGCGGATTCGGAAATATCCATCGGAATGCCCATAAAAAATTGTCTCAGCATGAACACGCCGAATATCGTGAACATCCCTGGCAGAATTAAGGCAAGATGCGTATTGTAAATGCCCAGCCAATCGAACATGAGAAATTTCGGCACGAACAAGATTTGGGGCGGTATCATCATCATGGACAGATAAAAAATGAAGATTGGCCCCCGCCCCGGAAACTCGACCCTGGCGAAGCCATATGCGGCGAATGCCGCAAGCAGCGTGGCGCCAAACATGCTGATCAGACTGATTTTAATCGAATTCCAATAATAGACGGCGAAGCTCTCTCTGCCCGTCCATACCTTGATGTGGTGATCCAGCAAGAACTCGGAAGGAATCCAGCGAATCGGGTACAGAAATACCTCCTGCGGACTTTTGAACGAAGCACTGATCATCCACAGGAAAGGAAGGATCATCGCAATGCCGAAGACGAGCATCAGGCCGGTAAGCAGCAGCTTCTTCAGGCTGTCCTTGCGCTGTGTTGTCATTGTAGCCATCCTAATCTCCTCCGACCATTAGTAGTGAACCCATTTTTTCTGCGCTGCCCATTGAATGCCGGTAATAATCATGATCAACAAAAACAAGATCCAGGATATAGATGCGGCATATCCCATCTCGTAATAGCGGAACGCTGTCTTGTAAACGAAGAGCGACAGCACATGCGAGCTCGTTCCGGGTCCTCCATGCGTAATCGCCTCGATGATGCCGAAGGCCTTGACGGTTGTGATGAAGCCCGTAATGAGCAGGAAGAGCGTGGTTGGACTGACAAGCGGCAGCAAGATGTGCCGTACCGTCGTCAAGCGTTTCGCTCCGTCAATCTTCGCTGCCTCCAGCAGCTCTGGCGATATCTCCTGCAACGCGGCAAGATAAATGATCATGTTGTAGCCCAGCAGAAACCACACCCAAATAATATCAAAGGCGAACATTGGCGTATCGATCGTCGAGAACCAGCCCGGCGGGTTTGCGATGCCAATCGAGCGCAGGAAAGCATTAATCGGGCCGTCCTTGGCATGAAACAGCAGCATCCACACAAAAGCCACCGCCACGCCGCTCGTAATGTAAGGCAAGAAATACATGGCGCGCAGCATATTTTTCAGATAGACGCTCTGGTTCAACAGGACAGCCACAATAAAAGCGAGAAAGATACTGAGCGGAACGGCAGCCAGGAACAACAGCGTATTAGTCAACGAGTCATAAAAGACGGGATCCTGAAACAACCGGATAAAATTATCAAAGCCGACGAAGTTGGCGCTGCGGGTCGTAAACTGCCAATCCGTGAACGTAACCGCTAGCGAAAACATGGCTGGCAAGAAGAAAAAGAGGAGGATTCCCAGCATATTAGGCGCAATAAAGAGATAGCCGACGAGCTTCTGCCTTTTCATCCAACTGATTTTCAAGCTTGGTGCCTCCCTTCTATCTAATCGTGGAGGGAGCGGCAGCGCCGCTCCTTACACGACAGAGCATCGATTATTTGGACTGCTTTATAAAGTCGTTGTGGCGCTTGACGATATTGGCCACGGTGTCGTCAAGCGACTGTGCATGCGTGAAATACTTCTCATATTCTTCCTTCCGCATGTCGATCACTTGCTGCTCCAAGTTCAGCGTGAACTTCTCCAGGTCGTCCCGCAGCAGCACCTTTTTGACGGAATCCAGGTCGTAGGTGTCCTCCACACCTTTCAATAACAGCTCTAGCGCCAATTCGCCGTCCGCATCCTTAGAAGCCGGCAGTCGTCCGCCCGCCGCCTGAGGAATCATGCCGCCATCCGCATACCACTTCAAGAACTTCCAAGCCGCTTCGACATTTTTCGAATTGGCATTAATCGATATGGCGTCGCCAACGCCTCCGATCGTCTTGAAGTCGCCTTGCCCCGCAGTCACCTTAGGAATCGGTGCGAATGCGATCTTGAAGTCGCGCGGATAGTCCTTCAGGTTGTTGGCGAAACGGAATATCCATTCGCCGGCATAGAACATGGCAGCCTTGCCGCCAAGGAAATCGGCTTCGATCGGCATTTTGTTCGAGATCTGCTCGCCCATCGGCGGCGTTGTCTTATCCTCGAACATCATTTCATGCAGAATTTCCAGATAACGGCGTGCGTTCGGATCTCCCAGATTCGACGTCCCGTCAGGCAGAATGTTGCCCTTGGCAGTGGTTGAGCCGTCCATGATGAAGTCCAGTTCGCGCAAGGTCTGCACCATACCCCATCGATCATCCGTCCCGAGCTGCTTGGCGTAATCCTTAACATCCTCCCAAGTCCAGTCATATGGCACAGGCAAGCCTGCTGCGTCTAGTGCGTCTTTGTTCAACCACATAAAATAAATGTTCTTCTTCGTCGGCATCGCATAATATTTCCCATCTACCTGCCATGTCTTGGCATCGGGGCCGATCTTGTCATCGATGTCGTAATCGCCGAATTGGGCGAGGTCGACGGCGTTGCCGGCCTGCACCCGATTCTCCAATCTTGGGAGCAAATAGCTGGCATAAAGATCAACGCCCTGTCCGGTCATGAGAGCGGTGTCCAGCTTCAAATTGCCGGCGTCGTCATTCACATATCGAACGTACTCGACCTGAATATCGGGGTTCTCCTTGTTCCAATTATCAACGACCTCCTGCGGTCCCGCTTCGGCAGGTACGCCTCCCCAGAAGGTCAGCTTGATCGGCTCGCCATCCCCCTTGTTCCCAGTCGATCCGGATTGCTTCTCATTGCCGGCTGCTGTAGGCGCAACCCCGTTATTGCCGCCCATGCATGCGGATAACAGCAGTACGTTCAGCAGCAGTACGAGTGAGATAAGGCCAAGCTTTGATTGTCTCTTCATTTACAACCCTCCATGTAATTGTTGTTTTACAATTACACTATAACAAGCTGACCGATCTCGAATAATGAATAGATCCTATGTTTGAATGGAACATATCACTCGTGTTATGCAAGTGGATTGCACAAAAAAACCCGGCATCGCCGGGTCATTGAAACATATTATTGTCCAAGCCATTGATTATGCCGCATGGCCATCCGTTCCATCGTCTCATCCAGACTCTGAAGACCGATGAGATATTTCTCGTATTCTTCCTGCCGGATATCGATCACCTGCTGATCCACCTTAAGCTGATAAGTCGGATAATCATCGCCGAGAACACGCAGCAGCGAAGGGACGTCATACAGATGTTCCCTATCCCCAAGAAGAAGCTTCAGGGCCTGGTCCCGGTCAAATGCGCGGCTCGCCGGAATGCGGCCTCCGCTGATCGTCGGACGCATCCCTTCATCCGCATACCACTTCAGGAAACGCCATGCCTCCTCTTGATGAGGGGAACGAGCGTGAATCGATATGGCGTCCCCCAAACCCCCTAACGCGCTGTAGCCGGTCTGCTCTTCTTCGATTCGCGGTTCCGGCGCAAAGGCGATCTTGAAGCTGCGCGGGTACTGTTCCGTATTATTGGCGAAGCGGAATATCCATTCACCGCCGAAGAACAGACCGGCTTGCCCGCTCAGGAAGATCGGTTCGACCGGCATCTTGTTCGCTATCTGATCGCCAAACTGAGGCGTCGTCCGGTCCTCGTGCATCATCTCGTACATCGACTCCAGATAGCTGCGAATGTAGGCATGGTCGAGATTGGAATTCCCATCCGGCTTAACGTAACCAAGCAACGACATCGAACCGTCCATGGGATAATGAAATTCGCGAAGGGTCTGTACCATTCCCCAGTCGGCGTGACCTTGCAGGATCCGTGCATAATAGCGAACATCCTCCCATGTCCAATCCACGGGAACGGGCAAGCCCGCTTGATCGAGCAGGTCCTTATTCAGCCAGAAAAAATGACGGTTCTCCTTCGTCGGCATTGCATAATACCGTCCGTCGATTTGCCACTCCTTGGCCTCTGGACCCATCATATCATCGATGTCGTAATCGTCGAATTGATTGAGATCCAGCGCCGTACCCGTCAGAACGCGGCTCTCCAGACGCGGGATCGTGTAGCTGGCGAACAAATCGATGCTTTGCCCCGTCATAAGCGCCGTATCCAGCTTCATATTCCCCGAATTGTCATTGACATAACGTACATACTCAACCTGAATGCCCGGATTTATCGCGTTCCACCTGTCCACAACCTCCTGCGGTCCTGCCTCAGCGGGTACGCCGCCCCAGAACGTCAATCGGACAACGGGTTCCTCCCCCGGTACGGTATCGCCGAGCCAAACTTTTCCGGACGAATCGCTGCAGCCCGCCAGCAAACCTATAATCAACGCGAGCAAGCATAGCCCGTATACCTTGTTCGCCATGAGCCGACTCCCCTATCGTTGTCCGACATTTTTCCTGTAGTCACCTGGCGTAAGCCCGGTAAGTCGCTTGAATATCCGGTTGAAATAATTTGTATTCATAAAGCCGACTTTCTCTGCGATATCGTTGATCGACAGGTTGGTTCGCTCCAAATAATGGACGGATCTTTCGAATCGGATCTTATGCAAATAACGAATCAGCGTCTCGCCTGTCTTCTTCTTGAACAGGTTGCTTAAATACGTCTCATCCATTGCTACATACTTCGCCATCGACTTGACCGTAATCTGCTGTTCGTAGTGCTGCTGAATATATAGGCGGACCTTGTTAATTTCGTGGTGGTCCGTCTCATCCAGCGTCCGATCAATCCAATGCCGCATATCGGATTTCATATAGGCGGACAGCCGCTTATAGAGCTCCTCATGGTTGACGGCTGCAAGCAAGCTCTCCCGTCGATACTCGGCGCTTTCCGCAATTCGTCTGAAGGTCGCTTCTAGTCTGCCAGCTGTTTCCACCACCGCTTGCAGGGGCATGAGCTGCTCCCTCATCCGGTCCCACATATTCTCTAGATGCCTCTCGCAAGCGTCGATGTTACGCTGCTCGAATAACCGGATCAGTTCCAGCTCCAAGCTCCAGGTTGCCGCATGCTTCGGCCCATCCTGGGAGCTGCCCTCGTAGTCTACTGCCTCCTTGCGTCCTGTATACCAGCATTCGCCAAGCTGTCTCATCATGCCTCTCCATACCTGTTCCAGATGACTCGACTTTATCGCAGGCGAGAGGATCATTGCGTACGGAACGACGGCGCGAGACCGGAATTGAACCGGACGAATCGACCACAGGAAGACGGTCGTTATGCCTGTCTCGGTAAACAATTGCGTCGTATAAGCATGTCTTGAATCTATCAAGTGAAGCGCTCGCAATTGGTCGATCGAAAACGAGGATTGCCCGTGCAGAATCACGATCATCCTAAGCGTCGATTCGCGAGCTCCCCTGAACGGCTGGCCCCCGCCTGCATGTTCCTGGGCGGGGGCGACGGAATGCCGCATCTCCTCCCATATTGCCCTATAATACGTCACGGCTTCCGAGTTGCTGTCAGTCATCGCATGCTCAAGCTCGTCATGTATCTTGCATAATGCCTCGCGCAAGGACTTCACGGTCATCGACAGCTTCAAGATGTAGCTGGAAGCGCCATATTGGAGCGACTTCTGTACATAATCGAATTCATTCATGCAGGTCAGCATAATAAATTTGCTCCCGATTCCGGCTGAACGGGTCTTCACCAGGAGCTCCACGCCGTCCATAAACGGCATCATGATGTCGGAGATGACCAGATCAGGCGATTCCGATTCGATGATCGTGAGCGCTTCCACGCCGTTCGAGGCTTCACCGATCAAGCGCATGTTCATGTCATCCCACTGGATAATCTCCTTAATCGACTCGCGCAGGAAGAGCTCATCTTCAACGAGCAATACGGTCCAAGCCATCTTCGTCACCTTCCTTGTAAGGGGTAGACAGCAATAACGGGAGGTAAAGACTTACGATCGTACCTGACTCCCTGGTCGTCAATTCGAGCCCTCCTTCAGAGCGGAACAGAATTCCCAGCCGTTCCCTCAGGTTGGTTAATCCGATCCCCGTACGTGATCTCATCTGCCGGCCATCGCCAGAACGTTCAGCAGAGACACCGTTGTCCTCGACCTCGATATGGAGCCGCTCTCTTGCAGCATATACACGAATGGTAATCCTTCCGTCGCCGTCAAGGTTCGCAATTCCGTGATAGATCGAATTCTCGACAAGCGGCTGCAGCGACAGCTTTGGGACCAGCGAATAGACCAGTTCGTCCGGCACATCGTATTCGATCTGAAATTGATTGTTGTACCTGAACTTCTGAATGGAAACATAGGCCTCGATCAGCTTCATTTCGTCACTTAGATGAATCAATTCGATGTCCGTGTTGAGACTGGTCTCGAGCAGCTTGCCAAGCGAGATACAGATCTCGACGATGTCGTCGTCCTGTTTGCGCATGGCGATGAACTTCACTGTGTTTAACGTATTGAACAAAAAATGGGGATTCATCTGCGACAGCAGCATCTGAAATCGAACCGCCTCCCTCTGTACCTGCTCTAGCTTGAGCTTGTGCACCATTCCGTTCATGTCCAGGATCATCCGGTTGAAGGCGCGTGTCAGCTCGAGAATTTCGCCTTGGTAGCCATGCTCTGGGACGTTCACCTTCAGATTCTTGTCTACGACGTCCGTCATCTTGTTGCGAAGAGTCTGCAGCGGTCTCGTGATGGAAGAAGAGATAAACAGCGTAATGCCCACGAACAGCAGCACAATAAACAGGAAGACAGTAAATGCTTGTTCCTTCAAACGCTGCACGTCCCGGAACAGGACCTCCTGAGAGACTGAATTCGCGATGAACCAGTTCAAGGCAGGCACATAGCTGAACGTAACGATAGTCGAAGCCTCGGGGTCGATAAAGGAGACGCTCCTTCCTGTCGACCTGTCTCCTTCCAGCATCCGTGTCACCGTATAAGTCGAGATCGGCTGCTGAACGTCGGATTGGAGGATTGTCGTTCCGTTTCTGTCAAGAATATAATAGGCTTGGGGCAGATGGGACCGTTCCGTCATGCTGTTGAACCATAGGGTATAATCGATGCTAATCCGGGCAAGGCCGTATGAATCCCCGCTCGGTTCGCGAAGATGTGCGATTAGGGATAACAGCCGAGGGCTGCTCGAGTGGTCGGAAAGCACGTAGTTTTTTTCATTGGTTACCCATTGATAAGGGGAGGATGGGCTCATCTTCGAGCGTGCATCCGATAGAAAGTCATCATAATCCAGCCGCTCGCGCGGCAGGTAAGAGGTATAGATATGCCGATGATAATCGGCCAGCGTGTAGTGAACCTGAGGGGAATGATACAGGAACAACGTATTGTCGATCGTATTCATCTTTTCTTCGAGCAGGTGCTGCCGATCGAGCGCATGGACTTCCTCCGGCGACCTGAACAGGCGGACAATGCCTGAATCCTTCTCCAACAGAATAAACGCTTTCATCACGACGGACATCAGTTCGTCGAGCGAAGCGTTCATGTCTTCGATTTCTTGCTGGTTCTTCGCAATCAATTGTTCCTGCATCGAGTTCTCGATCATCTGGAAAACGTACAGGGACAGCGCAGTCAGAGGGACGAAAATAAACAGCATAAAAGCAAGAAACAACCGATATTTCAAAGAACCCGGTATGAATCTGTTCATCGCCATCGCCCCTCTGCCGTCCGAACTATCTCTAATATATCAGATCAATCGGTTTGAGAGGAAGATAAAGCTAAACAACTAGGATTCGTTCCATGCTATTCTGTGAATCCTGCTATCCCAGCCGAAGGTTCATGGCTGAATTTGCACTTTATACTGATCGGGATCGCGGGGGCCGGCCAAGAACTGCGCAGCTTCTTCCAATCCGATTGTATCGGAGATGAGCGGCTGTACCAGAATGCGACCCGCAGCGAGCCAATGCATCGCAGGGACGAAAGTATGGTTGATCGCCATCGAACCGAGCAGCGTCCAATCCTTCTTGAAGAGCTCAAAGGGGCTTAGCGGTATTTTCGCCTGCGGATCGGTTACCCCGAACTGCAGATAGGTGGCAGCAGGACCCATAAATGCGAAGGCTCGTTCGATTACGGCAGGTATGCCTGTAGCTTCAACTACGACATCGAAACCGTGAGGCGCAATCTTCTTCATCCGGGACGGATCGAGATCGCTGCTGAGCACAGTGTGAGTTGCACCGAGCTGCATCGCCATACTCAGCTTGCGCTCTGATATATCGGCCGCGCAAAGAATCGATGCGCCCGATGCGGACAGCGCTTGCACAAGCTGTTGTCCCATAGCGCCTGCGCCAAGCAGCAGCACCCGACTTCCGGCTCGAAGCTGCAGCCGGTTCATCGCATGGACGACGCAAGCCATCGGCTCGATGAACGCCGCCTCTGCGAATGTCATGCCCTCGGGAATCTTCAAAGCGTTCCGCGCGGGCACCTTCACGAACTCGGCCATGCTGCCGTTCAGCGTGACGCCAATCGCCTCGAACCGGGAGCACTGATTGCCTCGATTGGTCAGGCAGAATTCGCAGCTCCCGCAAAACAAATTCGGATCGGCGCTGACCCGGTCACCTGGCGCGAATCCGTCGACACCTTCTCCCACATCATGCACAGTTCCGGAAAATTCATGACCCGGAATGAGCGGATACGGCGAGATGTAAGAGCCTTCGAAAATGTGGATATCTGTGCCGCATATTCCTGTTCGCTCCACTCTAATCGTAATCTCGCCGCTTCCTGGGCTTGGATAAGGAACCTCTTGAACGACCGCTCGATGCGGTGCTTCTATTACCAATGCTTTCACGTCGTTACCTACTCCTCAATCGGCCACGAATTTGATCGCGTCCCCGATAACATAGTCGTTATTTCCTGCATTTGTTAGCTCAACATACCCTGTGGTGCCAGCCGCGAACGAGTGCGTGCCGAGCAGCACCCAGCTTCCGCCCGGAGACACCTGCTGGTTCACTGCATAGGTCTGGGAACCTCCGCTGTAATAGACGGTGAACGGCGCGTTGGTCGCACGCTTCGAATCGCCGTTCGGAATGCGGTAATAGACTTTATAGTCGCCCCCAGCGGGAAGATTCGGTCTAAAGCGCAGCTTGACCGACCCGTTGCCTGTCGCACGGTAGTAATAATCATCGCCGTAATAATTGTCCATATGTGTAGACGTTGTCCAGGAACCGATCTTCTCAGCATCTGCATTGTCGACAATCACTTCTTCCGACAGCGCGAATTTTGCCGTGAACGTCTTGCCTTTCGCATTCAGCACATCCACTGTCAGCTTGATTGTAGGGGCCAATTGATTAACGACGATGCCCGGATCGGTTAAGATTGTGCCGGCCGCGCTGCGCTTGATTTCGAGCTCGATCGTACCTGTATGAGCTTGTGTAGGATCGGACACCGATACTTCCAGCTCGCCGGCAGAAGTCTTCGTCATCACCGCTGCCTTCCTGTTGCTGGATAGATAGTCCGTCCCGTCGTCCTGCACCCAAGATAACGAATCTGTCCAAAATGCAGCGCCGACAATACCGAGATTTTGTTCCTTCACGGCCTGCACAGCAGGTGTGTTGGCAAGCACTTCAATATCCGGATTACTGGCGTAGCTGCTCACTTGACTGCTGCTTTTGTTCGGGAGAATGACGTATTCATAGGCCGCTCCTGTCGGATCTGTGCCATGATCGAATAACAGCGTCATATAGTTACGCGTGACCGGCGTCGTATCCCTGAAGGCAGCATTGTTGTTGATCTGGCTCCATTCGCCCGTCCTTGCTTCCCGCAGGCCCGTCAGTGCCGCCGGCTCGGGAAAATAATAGCCGATATCCGATCCAGCGACATGACCGGCCAGATGCGCCCAATCGACGTTCGTCATCGTCTCCGTCCAGCCAAGCGTTGTCGGTTTCGCTGTGCCATTCACCGTGAAAGCGTTGTTGCCTGCGCTGCCGAGCTTGCGATTCTCGACGATCGTCTCGACCGCCTTCAAATCCGACGATACGATCCCCGTCCCCAGCGCAACGATCTCGTCGTCGAACATGAACCAGGACTTCTTGGCCTCTAGCGTCTTCCCATAAGGATGAAGCTCCATGCCCGTGACGCCGTACAAACCTTGCATCGATACTCCGCCTACCCAATTCTTGTCGCTGTACTTGCTCGCGCTTACCGTCGTATTCCGCTGCACCGTCGTCCCCGGCAGCCGGTAGGAGTCTACCGTCGGCCAGAAGTCATCGCTGAACTGCGCCAAATCCTGATTATACAAGTAGGTCATCCCGTCGGCCGTATGCCAGCCCTTCATGTTCTCGTTGTTCATCAATTCAAAATTGCGCGTACGCGTGCTGGAATGCATGCTGATGCCGAAGCCAAAGCCAGGTCGCAGATGCACGGCTCTATCCATCCTGGGGAACTGCTTGTACATGACGAGTTCCCCGCGCGGCGTTACCGAGCTGTTTCCCGTAATCGACTTGCCGAGCGTGATCATGTCAAGCGTTGCATATTCGAAGAAATCCCTGTATGAATCCTCCTGAATCCAGTATTTGGCCATACTGCGAAGCCGGTCCGCATCAGACAAAGGCGCGATCTGGGACAAGCGGATAACCGCCTCCATAATGCGATGGCCATAGACGTGATCCTGGTAGATTTTACGCGAGATGTCCCTTCCCCGGGTCATGTCCATGACCAAGCCCTTGTAAATGAACGGTTCGTACGAATCGTAGATAAACGGATAGATGTTGGCCCGATCGCTGTCCGTTACCTCCCATGTGGAATTCTCCAGCAGATAGATCACCGCCGCCATGTCTCGAATCAAAGATGCGCCGTATCCGCCGGCATACGAGTATGAGCCGTGCTGAATGAAGGATCCGTCCAGGTAGAATCCGTCCGAGCTGGTCACGTAGTTGAATACGTTGCTCATGCCGTTGCGCGCTGCTGCAATCTTCGTCCCTTCCTTAACGATAACGCCGCGAACGCCTACGACTGTCGCTTTCCACACACGATTGGCGCCGTCCATCTGGACGTTCGGCGAGAAGTGATTCACCGTGTTCATGAAATTGGCGATTTGCGTAGCGCTTAACTGATCGTACAGGAGTACGACGATGTCATTGAGCCGCAACGGGGCGCCTATCTGCCAATCCCACCAGTTGCCCCCCGTTTTGGTCGCATTATACTGATTGGCATACATCCAGTCCAAGGCGTCGACAAGGTCGGCCAGCAAGGCTGAATCGTTCTCAAGCGCCGAGCCCTTCACCGCATAAGCCAGCGCCATTTCCCTCAGGCGATCGTAGTTGCTGGTCACATTGCTGGAACTGCTGCCCGTGATATCGCTCCACAAGTATGTCCGCGTCGGCGACGTATCCATGCTGTCCCAACGCGCTTGCGCGGCTGCAGTGATCGAGCCCACCCGTGCCGCAATGTGCGGGTCGCTCGTGCTGATGCCCGGTCCCCCGGTCAGGGTGGTCTTCCACTTTTCCCTCAGATCATCAAATTCATCCGCTGCATGCACGTTCTGTAGCGGAGGAACCCCCAGCATGACAATTAGCATGGCAAACACGATCCCGTACGTTAGCGGCAAGCGATACATCCATCTCATTAACCCACATCCTCTCATGAATGGTGTGTCTGTTTGTTACTAGATGTCTTCACCTGCAAGTATAGAGATCGGATGGCTGCTCCGTAAGGAACAGAACTTGTGTATGTATAGTACATATTCATTCATTTAATTATCCCTTAATAGTGCAAGTTCAAAAAGTCCAGTTTTCAGCACCGAGAAGATCGGATGAAGCTAGGAACTGAGGAGCGGAGCGTAGTGGCAGCTACGTGAGCACCTGCAATGTTTCCGAAGGAAACATACTTCGTAAGCATCTGCTTAGTTTCGGCTGAATTTGATATTCGACGTCGATTATGCTACTCGAGTTTGCTTCGTGATCAAAATTGGGCTTTTTGAACAACCTCTAAAAGGAGATGCTGCATTTTAGATTTAGGGCGGTACAAGCACCTGCCTCGGTATACAAAAGAAGCAGCTCTTCAAAGATATCTTTCTCGTCTCTGAAGAACTGCTTATCCTTATCGCCAAAACTCAACCTCTATCTCACTCAAGATCAGATCTGATTTTTTCAATAACCGCTCCATGTTCGTTGCGACTTCGGCGCTTGTGATAACATCCCTAGTTCAATAATCAGCACGTTAGCCCCATCCGCTCCAGCAACAACGGATAGGCCGAATCGTCATCGCCTACCCTTTGCTTGATGGCAAGCAATCTCCGTTTGGCTTCTGCGATAAGCTCCTTGTATTCGGGTCGACCATAGACATTGTTCATTTCATTGGGATCCTTGCGCAAATCGTAATATTCCCACGAAGCCGGCGTTTCCTCGTTCGTTGCGCCCGAAGCATCCAGCGGGAGCCCGTAGAAGAATATAATTTTGTAGTCTCTCGTGCGCAAGCCGAAGTGCGCCGGGTTGTCATGATGAGTCAGATGCATCCAGTATCGATAATAGACGGCATCCTCCCACTCCGACAGCTCGCCATTGACCAGCCCTCTGAAGCTGGCTCCGTCTACTGGGTTCACATACGCTGTACCGGCGTAGTCTAACAAAGTAGGGCCGATATCAATATTGCTGACGAGTGAATCGATGATTGTGCCTGGGTCGATTTCCTTCGGATAACGGATAAGGAACGGCATCTGCATCGCTTCCTCATAAATCCAGCGTTTGTCGATATAATCATGTTCGCCGAGAAACATCCCTTGATCGGATGTATAGATGACAATCGTGTTGTCCAACTGACCGCTCTGATCCAAATATTGTAGTAATCTGCCAACGTTATCATCGATACCCTTCACTACGCGCAAATAATCTCTCAAATACTTCTGGTAGGCAGCCTTGGTTCTGCCTTCCGCATCCAGACCGGCCAGCTCGAGCGGGCCTGTCGGATATGCCGGGTCGCTCTGCCGCAGAACGGCGTTCCGCTTCGGATTGCGCTCCGACACGGACGTTCCGTAATCTCGGGAGCCTTCGGAGCGATGCTGCCGATCCTCCCACAGGCTGTCGGGCTCCGGAATTTCGATTCCGTCGAGCAGCTCCTCATAGCGGGGATGATATTCGAAATCATCATGCGGCGCCTTGTGGTGGCAATGCAGCATAAACGGCTTGGAGCGGTCCCGGGCTTCCAGCCAATCCAGACACTTGTCCGTGATGACATCCGTCACGTAGCCTGTATGGCGCTGCCCGGTATACAAATGATGGATGTTCGTTATCGACGACCAATCAAATCCAGTCTCGACAAAACAAGGGTCCCAATACGTTCCTTGACCGGACAGCACATCGTAATGATCAAAGCCCTGCGGCTCGCTGTGCAGATGCCACTTGCCGATTACAGCCGTTTCATATCCCGCATCCCGCATCCTCCGCGGATATGTTTCGAGCTCGGTGCTCAGCGTATCGCTTAACGTCTTTACTCCGTTATGATGCGAATACAGTCCCGATAGTATGGTCGCCCGGCTCGGGGTGCAGATCGCATTTGTACAGAAGAAATTGCGGAATAGTGCCCCCTCCTTGGCCAGTCTATCGATATGGGGAGTTGCGCATACATGAGCCAGTCTGGAGCCATATGCGCTAATGGCGTTAGCTGCATGATCGTCTGACATGATAAATAATAGGTTGGATCGATCATGAGATTGAGATTGTGTCATATCTGTCGTCCTCCGATACGTATTGGAATGCTAGATAAGAGAATGGCGTCGTCCCTATCGATGCCGATTACACACCGCCGTCTGCCGCATCTCGCTGCCCCATGCCCGCTCGGTTCGGCTCTGCAGGCTTTAATGCCGAAGCCAGCTGCCTCATGTTCGAGGACTCTGCATGAATAACCAATTCTCCACCCTTCAAACCTCCAGCTTCAGCAATTAATCGAATGTCACCGCCTGCTCCATCGACCCGCACCAGCACTTGGCACAATCCCTGGAAGGTGCTTCGGCAAGGCTGCTTATCATCCTCATGACTTTCCGGATTGCCATTGCCGGTGCCGATTAACTCGCCGGGGCCTTCAACAGCAAACGTCAGGCGAACGTCACTATTGGGAACAATTCGACCGGCTGCATCGGCAATAGCGGCTTGCACGATACATACATCTTCATCATCTGCAAGAAGGGCAGTCCTCTCCGAGCTCAGGAGGATCTGGGCAGGCTCGCCTGTGGTCGTAATGATCTCCGTCATCACAAGCTCTCCATCCCGGTAACCATGTGCCATTAATTCACCGGATTCATAGGCAACCTCCCATTCGGCATGTCCGTGAGCCGGCACCTTCCGCCTTCCCTCGCTCTTGCCGTTGAGATACAGCTCAATCTCATCCATATTGGAGAATGCCCATACATCAATGATCTGCCCTTCGCTCCCTTGCCAGTTCCAATGAGGAAACAGGTGAAGCACAGCGTTGTCTGTCCATCTGGCCTTATAATAATAATAAATGTCTTTCGGGAAGCCGCATAAATCCAGGATGCCGTAACGGGAGATGACGCTCGGCCATTCGTAAGGGAACGTTTCTCCCCGATAGTCAAAGCCCGTCCATACGAACAGTCCCGCCACAAAGTCGCGATCCGCCGCAGCTTTCCAGGTCTCCTCCGGCTGCGAGCCCCATACGGGATAGGTTTCCCCGTAAGCGCTGACAAGCCCTTCACGCTTCGGGTTGGACCAGACAGCGGTTACTTTCCCATGCTCGGACAGGTTCAAAGAGAGCTCGGTGGACGATTGCCGATAGACTCCGCGAGTCGAGAGCGTGGATGCATTCTCGGTACCGGTAAACGGCAGGTGCGGATACGCCTTGTGAAACTGATCGTAAGCCTCCCAGTTCCGCTTCATCATATAGTTAAAACCATGAACATCGATATGGAAGCCGTTCTCTTCATGATACCAGGTAAGCGGCAGCCAGTCGGCATTCATGCCGTATGTGCATTTGCGCGTGGGATCCAGCTTATGCGCAAGCTTTTGCATCGCATGCAGAATACGGACACCGAAGTCCTTGCCTTGAATGTTCATCTCTTCATTGCCGAGCGACCACAAAATGATCGATGGATGATTCCGATCTCTGCTGATCAGACTTCTTAAGTGGCTCAGTCCTTCACTTGTCGCATCTGTCTGGCGCACCTCATCAATAACAAGCATGCCGAGTCGATCGCAAGCTTCCAGAATGGCAGGAGAAGGCGGATTATGCGACGTTCGGTATGCATTGCAGCCCATCTCCTTCAATCGCTGGATACGGAATTCGTTGACAGCTGCTGGCACTGCCATGCCCACACCGGCATGATCCTCGTGGCAGCATACCCCCTTAAGCTTAACCGGCTGTCCATTCAGCAGGAAGCCTCGCTCGGCGTCGAAGGCAATCGAGCGCACGCCGAACACCGTTTCATATGTATCGACAGCCACGCCTTCCATAATGAGCGAACTCTTGAGGGTATAGAGCTTCGGTGATTCAACTGACCATAGGCAAGGAGCTTGCAGCATAACCGTCTGCTCCAGAGTCAACGTATCGTCAGCAGCGATGACTGCTGAGGTTACCACTTCTCCCGCCGGCATTCCGTCTGGCCCGAGGATAACCGATTGCAGCTCGAAGGAGACGGCTTGCTCGTAATGGCTAGCCACTTCCGTCTCAATAACAACTCGCGCACTCTGGCCATCAGGATCAGGCTCGGCCTTCACGAATGTTCCCCAATGCGGGATGAGGAGCGAGTCCGACAGCACCAGCCGAACATCGCGGTAGATGCCACCGCCCTCATACCACCAGCCTTCGCATTCGCTTGCATCCACCCGTACCGCGATGACATTGGGCTCCCCGACACGCACAACCTCAGTAATATCATAGGCAAAGCTGGTGTATCCGCTCAGATGCCGGCCGACATAATGGCCGTTCACCCAGACGGAGCTGTCCCGAAAGACACCGTCGAATTCGATGCTCAGACGTTTCACCGCCGCATCCTCAGGACATACAAACGTCCTGCGATACCAGCCAATGCCTTTGGTCAGCGACCCATGCGATGCAGGCACCTTGGCGTCGTATTCTGCACGCTCCAGCACAAAGTCATGAGGAACGCGGACATCGCTCCAGTCCGAATCGTCATACCCCCATTTGGCAACCCCTTGGTTGCCGGATTTGATCCAATGAGGTTTCGTATATCGCTCCTTGTGCACCGCATCGTAATTGGTTGCGGCCAGGTCTCCGTAATGAAATTTCCAATCCGCATTCAAGCTCCATATCTTTCGCACAGTTATCCCCCATTTCCATAATCGCGCCAAAGCAAGCGCATACATATCCGCTTCGACCTCACATAATGCCTGTCATCCTTCTATCATAATGTGTTGGCCGTTGGCTCTGTAAGTGTCATACTCGACCTCTGATGAAACGATTACGACTATTGCAGAGCGATACAGGGCAATTGACAAAGGGGTAAATCGTAACCTATCGTTAGTAGATAAACCGCTTAAGCAGGAGGATCATTATGAAGATGCTGGAATTCATCATTCCGCCATTGCCGCAGTTTATTACTGTCGGTCACTCCTGGTGGAAACAAGGGCATGCGCATTTCCAGCGCAGCTGGGGCATATATGACCTCATTATCGTCACAAACGGGACGTTGTATATGACCGAAGACGACCACCCTTACACGATTGCGGCCGGCAGTATGCTGCTGCTCGAGCCTGGACGCACCCACTTTGGACATCTGCCATGCGAGCAGAATACCGAAACCTATTATATTCACTTCAGTCATCCTGTTCCTCCCCGTGAATTAAACAGCGGCGGCTTCGAATGGACGGAGTCCCTTCAACAGCCTACTGACGACGATGCCTATCCCGGCTCGCATGCGATGTATCTCCCCAAGCATGCGGAGGTTGTCTTGCCAAAATTGATACCGATTCTGGATCGAATGGTAGAAATTCGTAATCATATCTTTATCCGCAATGCGCTGGAGCTGCATACGCTGACCTCCCAGGTGTTGCTTGAGCTGCAGCAGGTCATCCATCAGACAAAGCCGATGTCCAGATCACTGGAGCTGTGTACCCGGATTGCACGCTACCTGGAATCCAACATGCGAGAGCCCTTCAGCTCGAAGAGACTGGAGGAGGAGCTGCACTTTCACATCGACTACTTGAGCAGATGCTTGAAGAAGCATACGGGTATGACCCCGCTGCAATATCAGCAGCATATCCGGATGGAACGAGCCAAACAAATGCTGGCCCATACCATGACGAGTGTTCAGGAAATCGCATATGAGCTGGGATATGAGCATAGCAGCTACTTTATCCGCACCTTCCGCAGCAAGGAAGGCATCACGCCCGGCAGCTATAGAGAGCGCTTTCTTCTAGGCGCCAAGTAAAGCGGGGCTGCCACCTTCGTAGTCTATCGGTCACCATCCTGTCAACGCAAATCGCCATGCGCAGTCCTCAGACTGGCACATGGCGATTACTGTTGTACATATTGCGATCTACTTGCCTTTTGAAACTGTAATTTGCGTTTCCGCCATCCGCTGATTGCCCGCTAGATCTGTCACGGTATATACAACGGTGTACACCCGTTCCTTTGCTTTCGGAGATAGCTCGGCTCTGAGGTTGAATTGCAGATCATGGGTGCCGAGCTCCGCATCCTGAATATCATCTGGGCTGTCACCGCCGAACAACCCGCTGTCCGGCTCACTGCTTGTTATCGCAGTCAATTGTATGTCTCTTATTCCAGACATTTCGTCTATTGCATGAAGCTGAATCGTAATATCTTTCAGCTTTTTATTAGGTGCTCCCAGATCCGCGAGACTAGGTTCGATGGTGACATCAGGAGCTATCTTATCGATTGCAATCGTACGGACTTGTTCAGGCTCGGCATTACCGGCCTTATCCTTGCTGTAGAAGGCTAATGTAAACATCCCGTCGGTCTGAATCTCGATTTCATGCTCATAACGGCTCCACTCCCCGTCATTCAACCGGTAATATGTACTTTCAATACCGGAGAGGTCCGATGCCTCCAATTGCACTGCGACATTCGATCGATACCATCCGTTCTCCTCTGTACCTTGAATATTGGCAACAGTTGACGGCGAGCTCGAATCAGAATCATCTCCAAGAGCATACTTGTTGAGAAGCGCCACCGTGCTGACGGTCCCGTTCTGCTGCGGAAGCGAAACCACAATCTCGTTCAAGGCCTTGATGTCGGATGCAGGTATGTGGAAATCTGCATACCCGAAGAAACGTCCCGGTTTATTCGTATAACTGACATCTCTTTCATATGGTTTGCCGTTTACCATGACGCTCATCGGAACATTAAAACCATTTTCTCTGCCGAACGATACCCGAAGGACAGAGGATTGCAATTGTTCAACTGGAGCGGCTATCTCAAAAGCGGCAGGCTGTCCTGTTGCCTTTAACATCTCATCCGCGTAATACGTTTGTTCCAACAAAGTATCGGTCACAGCTGGTGCTCGATCCAATGTTATTTTAATGATGGACGTTTCTTCTACTGCCATGGGCAAATTGTTCAAGTCCGGCCGTTTTTTTGTTTCGTAATAAAGTTTGCCTTGCTCCAGATACAAACGTCGCTGTTCAATATCGTATATTTTGGCGTCACCGAGATCGATATTCAAATCCAGATCAAGGCGCTGCGGGTTCATATTGTTGACGGCGATGTAGATTTCCTTTCCGCTTTGCGTTGCATGTACATAGACCTTGTCGTTATTCGCTTCAATTGGCAGCAGATCTCCTTGATAGTCCTTCCAGAATTCCAGGTAATACTTCAGTGGAGTAGGAACGCCCAGACTGCCGTCCTCTTCGTACCGGAAGAGCATATCCGGCGAGCCCTTATCCCACCACTTAATCGGCAAGAAGAACGGCACAACCATATCAAATTCATTGGCTCGATTCATGTAACGAATCATATAAGCGTTAAAATTTTTCAGCTGAATCCAGTAATCAATATCACTCGAGCCTGAATGCAATGTGCCTGTTTCCGAAATGACCATAGGTTTGATGTTGTCGGTTATGGTCATATGATTTCGGAGCAAATCAAGAACCGCTTCAAGTCGACCTGTCAAATACCCGCTGT
Organism: Paenibacillus sp. strain BS8-2; assembly: GCF_054483835.1. Taxonomy (NCBI): domain Bacteria; kingdom Bacillati; phylum Bacillota; class Bacilli; order Caryophanales; family Paenibacillaceae; genus Paenibacillus; species Paenibacillus sp. strain BS8-2. Next base: position 3,773,141 of record NZ_CM137010.1, on the reverse strand, counting down.
AGTTTGCGTCTGTTTCATTTAATACCAGGTCCTTGCCTTCATAGAAATGATGGGAATAATAATCAAGATGGTCCTTCGTCAGATCCATAAATCTCATTTGCTCTCTTGCACTTGCGAATACGCTCGTATCCAGAGTCATATTAGCGCTGGCCGGCCCGCCTACCAGTACCTCGGGACTGCGTTCCTTTATTTTGTCAGCCGTTATATTATGAAAATCGGCGAGCAGTTTCCAGGAATCAAAGGCAGGATCATTATGATAAATCCACTCCGACCGAATGGTGGATTCGTTCTTCACTTCAATATAGGCAGGTCCTCTGCCATCCAGCATGCGATTGTAGGCTTCTGTATAAAGGGAGGCCAGTTCCGCCGCTGCCTCGAATTTATCGATGGCCGGTGTTCCCCTTGGATTATTAGGCATATTATCAGGCCAAGTCCAAGTCGGCCAATTGTCGTAGGCGATAACGTATTTCATGTCCGGGGCGTATAACTCATCGTATTGATTGATTAATTGCGAATCGGGCTCAAAGTGCTCCTGGAAGAACGACTCGTCCGCATATCCTTCACGCAGCGGATCTTCGGTCAGCAAGGGGTCGCCCGGCTTATGGCCGATCTCAAGCGCGTCTCTGAACTTGAACATTTGCCTTCCCGGCAAGAACCCTCTCTCTGACAAATACGGCGCTATTTCGTAGGTGACCGGCTCTCCCAGCGGATTGGCGTACACTCTACGAAATTTCTCATCCTCCATACGTGTGATTCCGTCAATACTGCGTCTCGTTGTGGCGTCCACATTGACCTCAACAGGCAATACCGGCTTATCCTCTCCCAAGATGCCCCATGCTCTGACATCATATGTGGAAGAAAGTCCGTTCGGCTCATTCAAGACAAGACTTGTCAGCGTTCCCGTTCCTGTCAGCCTGAGCTTGTAACCCTCGTACTGACCTGGTTGAATCTTAATATGAAAGGGACGTCCCATAATGATGGATTCCGAGCGGAAATATTCGCTTAATTTTTCCTTGCCGGTCGGGCCCTCCCAATAAACCTCCAAATTTTTGATCTGGCTTCCGTTCAGATTCAGCTCTCGAAAGAAGCCTGCGACTCGCACAATTTCAGGAGGCAGCTCGATGACGGTTTCGCCTTCAACCGCACCAATCTCGCTTTTAATGGTAATAAGCCTGACTCGCTTCTCGCCGTTATTCACTTGTGTTATATATTCAATCGGGTAAGTAGCAGCGAGGCCTGCGATGGAATCATAATTATCCTTCTGGAGTTGCACATCCGGAGGCAGCTCATATGACATCGCGGCGCCTCTTGTTTGCGGCAAGACCAACAAGCTGCAAATGATCAACAGCATCAAATATCGTTTATACATCATAAATTCCCCTTTCTCTCATTCAATTAGCACCTTGTGCTCAACGTAGAATAACCCCGACGTACTCATCCTCGTTCTCGGCAGCAGAACTCTCGGTGGTTGTCGGGGTTATCCATTAACGCTTACTTTTTGTATCGAATATCGTACGCCTCCTGCATAATTTCCAGGTATCGTTTAATATTCATATTGCTTAGCTCGTTCAGGTAGCTATCCCAGCCGCTTTCCAGATTGGCGTCTCCCATAATAAATTGGACCAGCATATTGTCCACATAATCGCTAATGGTTTTCTGCAGACCTAGCAGCTCCGAAGACTGCGCTTCATTAAAGATGAGCGGCGGAACCATAACCGATTCATCACGGAACGGCTCATAGCTTTTCGTCGAAGCATGCAAGATGTACTCGACGTTATTCTCCCGATCATTGATAGCCTCACCAATACGGAAAGCGACCGTCCGGTTTGTCGGATTCGCCTGGTTCCAGTTGTGATTGGCGATCTCATTTGTTTTCTTAAGCCGGACAAACGTGGCTTGATCACCTTCCAGCCCTTGCTCTCCCGCTTCGGCTTTTTTCCAGTCCTCACCTTCTATGCCGAACAAGGAGAACATCTGTACATCCAGATCATAGAATGCGTCTGCCAGACGTACGGCAATTTCAGGATGCTTGCTTGTCGCACTCACTACAAAGCGGCCGTTGACATTGCCTTTTCTGTTCTGTGCGTTGACATATTGTGTGCCAGCAGGGCCCTTGAGCGGCGGTACGACGACATAATCCTTCCATCTCGTATTGTCGGAGATCGGGATCGGACTGCCGTTCGGAGCAGCGCCCAGAATAACCGCATCCCCGTTCGCGCCAAGCTGCTTCAGCTGATCGCCGTCCTGCACGAAGGCTTCGGCGTTTATTAATCCTTCATCGAACAGCTTCTTCATGTAACGCAAGCCTTCTCTATATTGCTCTGTCATAAACGCCGCATTAACAGCTCCGTTATTCATAAACAACCGTCTTGTCGTATCGCCGTTGATGAAATCGTAGTACACGAATGCGTTCAGCAGGAACCCTTCAACCGAGCTGTTCCACCCCTTCGGCGATCCCGACAGCGGAATCTCATCGGCTTTGCCGTTACCGTTCGGATCCTGTGTCTTGAATGCCTTGAGCACCTCATAGAGCTCGTCTGTTGTTGTCGGCATTTCAAGCTCCAGCTTATCCAGCCATGGCTTGTAGATCCACAGCTTCCCGGAGTAATAGCAATGGTAGCATTCGTTAATATCCGGCATCGTATAGATGTGACCGTCATTAGATGTGATTGCCGGCTTAATATGCTCTTGCTCTGCAAATATCTTTTGCGTGTTCACGGCATGCTCCTCTATCAAATCCTCAAGAGGCTGAAACACACCTTGATTGCCATAAATCTCAAGCTGCGCGTCTGTTATGCCCATGTTCATGAAGATATCGGGATAATCACCGCTCGCCAGCGTCAAATTTAATTTCTCTTTCATATTGGATTCCGGTACGGTCTCCCACTCCAGATGAACATTTGTTTTTTCTTCCAGCCACTTCGTAAATTCATTCGTCCGATAATCCTCGACGTCCGGCCGAACAGCAGCAAGCACCTTTAACGTTACTTTCTCTTCTACAATCGGATAAGTGCCAGGAGCAGTCATACCGCTTTCCTCTGCTTGATCCGTCCCTTCCTTATCTGGCTTCGAGCCGGAGCCGCCCCCATTGGAGCAGGCAGACAATATCAAACATAAAATAACGAATGCAAAAGTCCATTTTTTATTCATTTTTATTTCCTCCCTGTTTTTTGCTGTCCCCTTGATACATCTTTAGCTGCTGCAGCATACCCCGTTAGACCATTTCCTGCAAGCTCATGAAATAGGCATCACCCCTTTCCATAGACTCATTCAAGAAACCAATGTTACTCCTTTAATGATCCAATCATGACACCTTTGACAAAATGCTTTTGTACGAACGGATACAAGACAAGCACGGGTCCTGCGGCGACCACGATCAACGAATATTTGAGAAGCTGACGCAAAGCATCCTTCTCCGCCATTTCAACGGCATCCGCTACCATGCTCATATCCACCTTGTTCTGCACGAGAATATCCTTTAACACAATCTGCAAAGGGTAAAGCGATTGATCCTTCAAATAAATAAGCGCATTAAAATATTGATTCCAATGTCCAACTGCATAAAACAAACTGATAACAGCGATAATGGGTGCCGATAGCGGCAGCACGATCCTCCACAGGAATCGGAAATCATTGCAGCCATCCATCTGCGCCGCCTCCAGCAGCTCGCCGGATATCGTCACCCGGAAATAGGTTCGTGTGATGATGACGTTCCACACACTAAGCGCAGCAGGGATAATGAGCGCCCACCTTGTATCGAGCATGCCCAGATCCTTGACAAGCAGATAACGTGGAATCAGTCCTCCGTCAAACATCATCGTAAAAACAAGCAGCATCATAAATAATCTGGCTCCATAGAAGTCTCGCCGGGATAACGGATAAGCGGCCATCAACGTTAAAATTACATTAAACACGGTCCCTACAATCATGTAATAGAAGGAGTTCATGACAGAAGATATAATCAGCTTGTGCTTGAAGATCGCTTCGTAGCCTTCCAGCGTCGGATTAACCGGCCAGAGCCATACTTTCCCGGATACGACAGCCTGGCTATCGCTGAAGGATGCGCTTACAATGTAGATCAGCGGGTATAACGTAACCAGAACGGTTGCGGACAATATGAAATAATTAATCCAGGTGAACGCCGCATCCCCTCTTGATTCCTTAATTCTTTGTCTTGAATGTGCGATGCTTGGCATGTATGATCCTCCTCACCAAAGACTTTCCTTGCCGACCACACGTGCAATTTGATTGACGGTAATCAACAGTATTAAATTAACGATGGACTTAAATAATCCGATCGCGGACGCATAGGAGAAATTTAATCCATCCGAAATGAGACCTACCTTGTAAACATAAGTATCAATGACTTCCGAGGTAGTAATATTGACGGGGTTCTGCATGAGATAAACCTTCTCGAAGCCCGTCTGCATTAAATTGCCCATCGACAGGATCAGCAGAATAACCATGACCGGCATAATGCCGGGAAGGTCGATATGCCAGATCCGGCGCCACTTATTGGCTCCGTCAACGACGGCGGCCTCATGCAGCGTCGGACTGACGCCTGCCAGTGCAGCCAAATAAATGATGCAGCCCCAGCCTGCATTTTGCCAGATGTCTGAAAGCACATAAATGGTTTGGAACAGCTCGGGTTTGGCCATATAATGAATCGGCTCCACTCCGAATAAAGACAACAATTGGTTTACGATGCCTGTACGCGGATCAAGAAACTGTAGCAGCATGCCGACCATCACAACTGTCGAAATAAAATGCGGCGCATAGGTAATCATTTGCACCGTCCGCTTAAATCTGGCCTGTCTGACATAGTTCAAGCAAAGCGCCAAAATAATCGGTACCGGAAAACCGACGATCAAATGATAGAAGGCCAGTCCGATTGTATTTTTGAGCACCCTCCAGAAATCATAGGAGCCAAAAAACCTCGTCATGTGTTTCATACCGACCCATTCACTGCCTGTTATGCCTTTGACGGGTATAAAATCTTTAAAGGCAATTTGAGCGCCATACATTGGCCAATACTGAAAAATAATCAGATAAGCCAGCGGCAAGGAAAACAATACTAGCAGCTGCCAGCTTTTTTTTGCACCCTTCAGATGCTCAGCCAGCAGGCGCGACCTTATCCTTGATTTGGTTTGCATGGGTGTAACCGTTCTCATCCTGTTGTAGTCCCCCTCTTCCTTTCGTATTGCTCGTCGACACCCTGATCATAACGGGATTGGCAAGATTTGCGCTATCTGCAATTGCCAATCCATTATGCAATTGACTCACAAAGTCATTCTTCATTTGATTTTTCATTCAGCATTTCCAACCATACAAAAAAAACAGCCGCTAGATGCGGCTTATAAGGATTGTTACGTGGACTAACCCCGTCATTGCCCCGACAACGCACGATAGTGGGAAGGTGTTACGCCGTGTATCCTCTTGAATGCTCTGCTGAAGGAATTCAGTGACGAATACCCGACATTGTCTGCGATTTGCTCAATATTCAAGCCCGATTCTCTTAACAGCTCCTTGGCGGCATTCATCCGCTTGCTGTTCACATAATCCGAGAAGGTGCAGCCTGTGTACTCTTTCACGAGCAACGACAGATAGGTCTCAGAAATTTGAAACTGGTCGGATAGCAAGGGCAAACATAAGGAAGGATCTGGATAGTGACCATCCAGGTAACCGACAATTTCCTTCATCAGTTCTTCATTGCGCAGACGCTTCTGTTCATTGACTCGATTGGCGATTTGATGGAACACTTTCTTCAGACGCTGGAAGCAAGCATACGTATCTGCTGGCGCATGAGGCAATTGCAGCAGCGTCATCATATCCTCGCTCTCATCCTCGAACATTTGCCATCCGGCTTGATCCATAAACTTGAGTGCCGTACTGAGCATTTCGGACATGAAGAGCCTAACAACAGGGCCTACCAACGAACGCTCTACAAAGTTCTCGAAATACAAGCTGTCAAGCGTGCTGTCGAGCTCCTCCTTACTCCCGCTGCGCAAATAATTGAGCAGCTTCTGCTCCAGATCGAACGGATAATAATACGATTGCGGATGTCTTGGCAAATCATCATAGAATGACATTGTGCCCGCCGAGTGCATCCCGAAAGACATAGCGATCGTCGCCTCTTCGAAGGAGGCCGACACATCCATCAGCGATGCACATGGTTTTCCTATCCCAAACTGTACGGTATGCTGGAAGCGCTCAAGAAACAATGCTCGAATAGCTTCCAGCTTCGCGGCAAGCTCTTCCTTCCACATATAAACACTCTCGGCATGACCTGCATCACCTGCATAAATAAAGGCCAGCTTATTCTCGCCAATGTCAAGCAAGCAAGCGCGTTCTCCCTCCAGCTCGACAATACACTCCCGCAATCCCGCTTTCTCCATATCCAGCTTCTCTAACGCACCTTCATCTATGGATTCCAGAATGTAAGGAAGCTGAACGATAATGACGGAATAACTATCACCGTCAAGCGGGATGTCCATATGATGCATAACCGACTCCAGCTCCTTCTGCCCGGAATAGGCGCCATCCAGCAATCGTTGCAGGAATGCCGCCCGCAGCATCGGTTTTTGCTCATCGATATTGCGATGCAGCCGTTCATTATACGATTCAAGCTGGAATACTGTCTGAATGAGCGCTTTTAACGGTCGGCTGTTGCGATAGGCGAACAGGACAGAGGCAATACCGCCAATAGCCAGCATGCCGATGATAATGACCGCAGATATTTTTTTGACATAGAACACCTTTGACAGCACAATATGCTGAGGCTGCACAGCAACCAACCGCCAATGACCATCGTCAAGTCCGATGGAGGTCACGAATTGGCCGGCCATCTGGGGATCATCTCCGTACTGGTCCGCTGCAGTTTGCCATTCACCGTCTCCGGCTCCGACTCCGGCTCCGACTCCGGCTCCGGCTCCGGCTACACCGGCGATGATGCCTCCCTCCTGATTGGCCAGATAAGCGTAGCCGCCTTCGGAGAGATCAATGGAGCGCAACGCAATCCGGATAGCTGTACTATCAATAAACAAGACAATATGCGATAAGTAATAACTGGGGTAGCCAATAGTATGAATATACGGGATCAGTCGAAGCTCTCCATTCGTGCTCTGAAACTTCATCTCCGGCAGCATCTCTTGATAATAGAATCGATCCTCCAGCCCTCCAATAAACGACTGAATAGACTCAGTCATCCCCTCATCGCCTGATGCTCTAGATAATAAGCTATGTTTGTCCGGGGAAATGATAAAGCGGCTTTTCGTGTAATAAATATAATAGCTTTCAAGGGTCCGAGTCGTGATAGCCGAATAGTTTTTCAGCTGCTTCTGCAATTCCAGCAGTCGCGTAATACTGCTGCGGTCGTATGGATTTTCGGTCTGCTGCATCGCCAGCACCTTTGGATCTTGACTCAAACTGATTGCAAGCTGGTTGGTTTCTGCAATCTGCCGATCCAATTGCTGCTTGGCCAGCTGCAGAACGGCCTCATTTCGGTTAGTCACTTCTTCCTTGACGACTCTGCTGGTCTGCTGATACATGATGACGGATACCAGACAGGCTAGCAGGAGCATACAGAGATAAGGTATAAGAAATTTGAACACCGGTCTCCCGCGACGATTGGACATGATCTCCCCCCTTTGATTCATTTGTATCACATACACAAAGAAAGCGTTATCATTTTTTAGTAAAACGCGAATGCTTCCCACACATTCGCGTCCGTTCTACTAAGCTAATCTAATCCATCCCGATTCGGAAGCCTACGGGATACTTCGTTGGCGCTAAGGAGGACACATCGATTTGCAGCCCTTCATCTGAAAGCTTCCACTCCAGCGCTGTTTCTTTTCCCAATGCTTCTACGCCAGTAATAACGCTGCGGAAATGCCGTGACTGCGCAGAGAGCGAACGGATCGTAACGCTTCCACTCTCCGGGAGCTTCATGACAAAAGCATATAACCGACCATCCTTGAATGTGAAACGGATGTCCTCGTCTGTGTAAGGGCTTCGTTTGCCCTCCGTATGCATCTCCTCACCCGATTGGGTCGGGCCTTCGCCATATATTTTCCAGTGGGTCGTATCATAGATCCCTTCGCCGTTCACGGCAAGCCAATCTCCAATTGCCAGCAGAATTGACTCGTCTTCCTCTGGAATTGTCCCGTCCGCTTTGGGTCCCACATTCAGCAGCAAGCAGCCGTTCTTGCTCACAATATCGATCAGATCACATACGATGTCCGCAGCATCCTTGTATTGGTTATTGACACTGTGCGACCAGGAGTTGCGAGCGACAGAGGTGTCCGTCTGCCATAGCTCAGGACGAATGCCATTAAGTTGACCGCGTTCGATATCGAATACCGCAGTGCCATGCATAAAGGCGTCCAGCTTATAATTAATCGCAACCTCTATTCCCCACTCCGCTGCCCGGTTGTAATAATATGCCGCGAACTTCTTAAGATACGGCTTGAAGCGGACATTCATGATCCACCAATCAAACCAGACAATGGCCGGCTGGTACAGATCTACAAGCTCGCACGTTCTCAGCAGCCAATCGGTGAGGAAAGCCTCATCCGGTCCATCTCCGTGGATCGTCCATTGCGGATCTCTCGGCTGCGCCGGGCCGTACAAGCCGCGGTAGCGATCATCACACACATCGGAAGCAAAGGTCATCCCCCCGTCATAGAACCACCAGTTCTCCGCCCGATGAGAGGACACGGCGAACTTCATCTGCTGCTTCTGCACCGCTTGCTTGAGTTCACCGATAATGTCGCGTTTTGGACCCATCTTCACAGCATTCCACGGCGACAATTGACTATCATACATCTGGAAGCCATCATGATGCTCTGCGACAGGCATCACATACTTCGCTCCTGATCTGCGGAACAGATCACTCCAAGCCTCCGGATCAAACTTCTCAGCCTTAAACATCGGGATAAAATCCTTATAACCAAATTCATGCTGCGGACCATAAGTCGCAATATGATGATCAAACATACTGACATCCTGCCGGTCTCGTCTCCCGCTGTCCTTCAAATACATCTCGCGAGGATACCATTCGTTCCCATAAGCTGGAACCGCATACACTCCCCAATGAATGAAGATGCCGAACTTTGATTTCTTGTACCAATCGGGTATCGTGTAGCCGCTTAACGATTGCCAGTTGTCTTGATAAGGTCCTTGCCGGATCATTTCCTCTACCTTTTCCATATCCATCCTTGTCATTCTCATCAGCCCCTCTTCTGTAACTAGCATAGCCCTTTCGACGTTGCAGTGAGAAGAAGCGATCCCGACTTCCGATGGTCAAATACCGACTTTCCATCAACTCGTCTATCTTCGGCAGCATCGCTACTTTCGCAAGCGGCCCGCTCTTTGACGAAACAGACTAACAGCCCATAAGATGCAGGGGATAACAAATGTATTCAACGGATACACCGTCATTGCATACAGCTTGGGAAACACAACATTCACATCATAGATGGATCCCGGCACCATTGCCAGAATCGTTACTATCAGAGCGATTATACATATCGTTAATTTCCAATTGCTCGTACCTAGCCACTGGGTAATTCCGTATCCTACTACAAACAAATACAGAGATAACTTAATAAACACACTCGCCACCCATATTACAATAATAAGGACATCTATATTTTGCAAAAAATCAGATAAAGACAGCATTTTGGCAAATTCAAAAAAAGGGTACCACATATTGGAGGCTATATTCGGGTCCAAGCTGCCCAATACGACAAAAATGGACGTAGTCATAAACAAGGTGGATACGGCAATTGCCAGTGCGGCGATGGAGGGCCCCTTATCCGGTTCCTTCATAAACGTGAGAAGCATCATCATCATGATGGAGTCACTAATAAATACAGCGGGTGTCAGCCCGCCCTGAAGAATTGGCCGCCATCCCGAGTCAGAATAAACGGGTAATATCGCTTGTACGTTTATATGATTCACATTAAGAAGAATTGTAAGGACAATCATCATTAATACGATAGGGCCCAGCACTTCGGACAGTCGACCAATGACTTCAATTCCTCCGGAAGCGGCATAGAGTGCAAGGAGTACAATGGATATGATTAAATAGAGGAGTGGCGTTCTGGGCAATATCCCTTCGATAATAATAAATTCGGCCGCTTGACGCGGAATAATGGCAGCCGTCGACACCCACATAATAAAATAGGGGATTACAATAATTGTCCCTGCCCAATTGCCCAGAATTGTCCTGCTGTATTCAACAATCGTTTGATTGGGATACTTCAAGCTAAGTCTGGTTGCTCCATATACACTCACAATACTCAATCCCCCCCCGACTAGAAAGGAAATCCAAGCATCCTGCTTGGCTACTGTAATCGCAGGTGTCAATGTAAGCAAGATTGCCATTCCAATATCCATTGTGCAGAGAATCCAGAATATTTGTATGCCTGAAACGCGAAACATCGTATATCCCTCCTGCCGGTTTAAGCTTGTCCACGCCGCCGCTCGCGCCGCAGCCATTTCTTGGCGCCATGAACCGTCAACATCAACAACGGAATAACAAATCCCGCAAGCAAGTCTACCGATACCATCGAGCTCCCAAACGCCTTTACTTCACCGATATTGGCGAACAGCAGCAAGGACAGCACCATAATAATCAAACCGGTTGGGAGTACTAGCGGTTTGTACTCTCTGATGCCTAACCACTGAGAAGCGCCCAATACTGCGACATAATAAAAGATGCCAATTTTCAAAAAAGCACCAATGACCCACATCCCCAATACAAGCGCGTCAATCCGTTCCAGAAAATCGCCTACCGAAATGATTTCTACCATATTAAAGGTAGGAAATTGTAAAGTTTTTATCAAATCAGGTCCGAATATTGCCACAAGAAAAATAATTAAACTGTATCCAAATGCCGTCACAAACAAAACGGCCCTAATCGTATCTCTTTTAATATGCTGTTGATCGGCAATAAGAGGAACAACCATCGCCATCCACGTCAATTCACTATATCTAGAGATTGTGGGTAAATTGGCCTTTATTAAAGTGAGCAAATCCGTTTCCCAGGTCGGAATAACGTATGTCCATCGGGCATTCGGGATAGCGAGCATCATCAGCAGGATCAGTCCGAGAAAGATCATCGGAACCAGCACCTCCGCACAACGTCCCAACACTTCCGGCCCCATATATACACAATAAGCTGTAATCAGCAATATACCGCATCCGATGACCTCCTGCGGTGTTTGGATATAAAACCTCGAAAGCAGAAAATCATTAAAAATTCTGAGTGTCAGTGCCGCGTTGAATATAAAATAACCGATATAGATACCCCCGACGGCTTTTCCGAGAAACCTTCCCAGCAGGATTGGGCTATATTCGACAAGCGTTTGGTTGGGATATTGCAGCCATAATGAAACGAATACCAGCACATACGGTACAATGAATACAAAAAAAACGAACGTTGCAGGAAATAAATCGCGTGTGTTGGGAAGATCGACTACAGCGGGAATGAACACCAGAGAAATAATAAACCGGCTGTTCACAAACAACCAGAAAACCTGCCTTGATGCCAGTTTGGACACTTCCATTGTATTCACCCCTTTTGTTCATATGGTATGCCGACAGCATAATAGATCAGCTCATGCATTCAACTTGAGCTGACGCCGCCATTGCTTCCATTGATGCAACACTAACAGCATCAATGGAAGCAATATACAAAACAGAATATCAACAAAAGTCATCGATCTCCCTAAGCTTCTAAGCTCAACGGCATTGTCAGCCAACCACATGGACGCCAAGCCACCTAACAACCCTATAGGTAAAATAATGGATCGAGGCCGCTTTAGCCCTGTCAACTGCGAAGTGGCAAGTACGGTTGCATAATATAAAATGCCAAGCTTCAAAAAAGCTCCGCAAACCCAAATCCCTAATGCAAACACCTCAATTCGATCCAAAAAATCACCAATAGATGTCATCTCAACAAGCTCCAGAGTCGGAAACTGCAGCCGTTGGATAGAATCCGGACCAAATACTGCAACCATAGTACCTAATAGCGCAAGCCAAATGATTCTGAGGAACAATACGCCGCCTACCACAACCCGGATAATCTTGTGGTTGCCGGAAACAAAAGGCATAATCATCGCCATCCAGGCGAGCTCATTCCATCTTGATGAGGCCGGAATATTGGTCACTAGTATGGAACCTACGCCATGATCCCAGATCGGTATCGTTTGCTGCCAATTGCCATCATGAGCGGCCAATCCAACAAACACGAGGATACATAAAAAGATTATAGGAGCCAAAACCTCCGCACAGCGACCCAGCACCTCTAACCCCATAAAAATGCAATAAGCAGCAATGGCGATCATACTAAAACTGATTATCGCTGGAGGCGTCCGCGGGAAAAAGTTTGTAGACATAAAGGTTTCGAATATTCGCAACGTAATGCTTAAGTGAAGCAAAAAATAAATCAGATAACACATGCCTATCCATGTTCCCAGATATCGGCCTGCAATCGTTTTTGTGTATTGAACCAAGGTTTGATTCGGGTAATGAAGCCATAGCCGCACAAAGACAACTGCAAATAACAGATCCATCGGCAAGTTCAGCAGCATAGCCGGTATAACGTCTGTGCTCGTGACCATCTCTGTAAATTGCGGAATAAACACTAGCGTAATAATAAAACGACTGTTGACATACAACCAGAATGTCTGACGCAAAGATATGACGGGTGAATCCATTCTGAACCTCCTTCCCCTCTGTTGCTCTATAACAGCCATATCGTTTGGCTACTTCCCTTGGGAAAGCCATTTCGTTACAGGCTTGAAGACAACTTCAATCCCTTTGGCCGGATTAGGGAATGGGAGGTGAAACACGAGTATGACTCCCAAGCTGATCCCCGCGAGCAAGAAACCGGAGAATACCGCCAGTTCCTTCCAGCTCTTTCGCTGAATCAATGCCGGAACCTCTATCCAGATCATTGCTGCAGCTGATAACAAAATAAACACGAACATGGCTATGCCCCTCTATTCCCTAATTTCAACCGATTTTGAAATCATGCCAACTCGTCGTATTTTGCAATGCACATCGACAGTCACATCTACCTTTGCATAACTATCGCCCCAATTACTTTCTAGCTCCTTCCATCTTTTTGGATCCTTTCGATGAAATGCTTCTCCGAAATGAAGAATATCCGATTTCATTTTTTGTGTTTTGTGAACCGATCTCATAATCCGCTTCTCAACATCCTCTGAAAGCAACTGCTCCAGTTGCTTGATCGTTGCCGGCTTCGATATATCTATTCCCTTGCAGTTCATCTCCTCGATGACGCTCTCCTCATGAATCTCAATCATCATCTTTAATGAATCATCTCCCTTCGCATATGAAGGACGCAGCTTTTTCTTGGATCGATCGATGCGGAATACCACCTTGTTATTCTTGTCGCCAGGGCAAGCCGCAACGACGGCGCCTCCTTTCACCTCTCCAAGCACCCACAAAATCCCACGGCTTTCAGCTGAATTCAGATAACCCGCTAGCTTGTCTTTATGGAAAACCGCCGTGCCGCTTAACCGCAATTGTTTTGTTTGCTTAGTGCTGATGTGCTCCGTATCTTCGGCATGACCGGTAGAATCAGATGCTTCATTCAGCTTTTTCTGTATGCCGGCACTTTCATTAATCAGTTCAATCCGGGAAGCAACTGCCGATGCGGATTTGCTGGACAAATCACTCATAAAGTCTTTGCGTTGAACGACTCTCACCGCAGAGGATTGATGAAATTCATTAATCATATTCTTGATGCCAATAGCCGTTAATTTCTGAAGATCAAGCTTGGCTTCCAAAATTTCTTTTGCCGTCTTCGGGGCAACAAGCATCCAGGAGGTACGGCGAAACTGCGGATCCCTCTCGAAATAATCGAGAATATCATGAATCCCGGACCTTGCCAATTGATCGCCAATTACAATAATGCTGTTATGAGAGAAGAACAGACGGCGCGGCGAGTCTTTGGAAAAGTTACGTACCGCATCATACACCGTCTCCCCTTCAGCCGTCGTAACCACAAACGGTCTTTGCTGTCCGCCACCGCCCATATCCTTCTGCATCGCAGAGGGATTAACAATTTGAGCTGTAAGCAGGATATCATCCGTTCCGTTCAATTTATCTATGCCTAGCCCGATCACAATCGCTAATTTGTCAATTTCTTTTCGATCCCAGCATGCAGTGGAGGTTAATACCAGCATCAGGATAACAAAGAACATGACGACTCGTTTCTTAATCATCCGGATTTGCTCCTTCCTCTTCTCCGAATTAATGCAGTCAGCAGCAAACCTAACGGTATGCCTGCCTCAAACAGGATGAGGCTGTATGACGGCCAGGTCACGGACAGAAAATCGACCAGTTCGATGATGTTGCCGTATAACCAAATGGATAACAGCATAATCAACAGCCCACAAGGAAAAACAAGCGGCTTGTACGCATTCAATCGAAACAATCGAGCAGCAACCAGAACAGCGGCATAATAAAAAATCGTTACTTTCAGAAAAACGCCTAATATCCATAGGCTACTGATCAACCATCCCACCCGCTCGAGAAAATCATCTATTTGAATAAATCGTGCAAGCTCAAACATCGGATACTGCATCCTGGCTACCTCCGGGGAGCTAAACACACCAATTGCAATCAGCACCGCAGCTGTCAAGATAATTCCTATCAATGAAATACTTTGAAGCACAATCTTATTACTGTCCTTCCTGCGTTTCATATGAGGAATTAGAAAAGCGGCCATGACAACCTCTCCAAGCCAGCTGAAAGGTGTATATGCGCCATGCAGAACGGCTTTTGGTTCCTCTGGAATTATAGGGAGAAATCCGCTCCAGTCGACATCCAGGATCGTGCATAGCAACACGAACCCAATCATTGACATCAAGATTGGAAAGATGATTTCCGCAAGACGGGAGATCACCTCGAGGCCACATCGAACCGTTATTGCCGCAAGAAACAAAATTGTGCCTATCAGCACGGGGAGAGGTGTTTCCGGAAGCACGGCGGTAGAAAGATATTCCACATATTCTCTTAATACAATAGAGCTGCCATGAAGGAAAAACCAAAAATATAGGATGGCAATACACATACCTAATATCCGCCCGACGATGTCTTTGCTGAACAGATCCAACGATTTATCTGGATAAAGGGAGGCAAGCTTTGTCACAATCAGCGAAAGTGCTAATCCGGCAGCTGTTGCTGTCACGGTCGACAGCCAAGCATCTTCGTTAGCGGCTGCGGCCGTGATCGCCGGGACAAACAATACCGCTGTCGGCAATATCGTAAATACGATAAGAAACATCAATTGCCGACTGCTAATCTGCACATTTTCAATCATTGATATATACACTTCCCGTCAGGATGAGCTTGGCGGTTCCGGCTTGGGCGTCTGTTGCCGTGTACGATTGTTGCGGCTGATCATCCCCGGCCTCTTCTTCATCTTCCACCAAGGAGCGCGGAAGACAACATCCTTCATTTCGTCGCTATGAAACGGTGCAATGGGCGAAAAGTAGGGAACGCCGAATGAACGAAGCGTGCATAGATGAATCAGGATGGCAAGAATACCAAGCATAATACCGTAAAAACCAAGTATTGAAGCGAGCACCATCATCGGAAACCGCAGCAGTCGGAACGTAATCGCAATATTGAATGCCGGTATAGCGAATGAAGCAATAGCCGTGACTGCCACCACAATAACCATCGCCGACGAAACGATACCCGCATTGACGGCGGACTCGCCAATAACAAGCGCGCCCACTATACTAACCGCTTGACCAACTGGTCTTGGCAACCGAACACCGGCTTCGCGCAGCACCTCGAAGGTGACCTCCATCAGGAGCGCTTCAACAAATGCAGGGAACGGAACACCTTCCCTGGCACCCGCTATGCTGATCAATAAGGGCGTTGGAAGCATCTCTTGATGATAGGTCGTCGCAGCAATATAGGCAGAAGGCAAGATAAGCGCCAGTAAAAAAAAGAAGTATCGGATGACTCTAATAGCAGACGCCAACGGATAACGTTCGTAATAATCTTCGCTAGACTGCAGAAACTGTACAAATACGGCAGGCACAATAAGGACAAAGGGCGTACCGTCTACCACGATGGCAACCTTGCCTTCTAGCAGCTCGCCCGCAACCTTGTCCGGCCGCTCCGAATGTGCAATTTGCGGAAAGGGAGAATACGGTTGATCCTCAATTAATTCCTCGATATAAGCGCTCTCGAGAATAGAATCAATATCAATCCGCCGAATACGCTGACGAACCTCCTCTACAACCTTCTCATCCGCTACCCCCTGAATATAGGAGATAACGACATCTGTTTTCGTCAACCTTCCTATCTTGCAGGCTTCCATCTTCAATGCCGGCGTCTTGACAATTCTTCTGATCATAGACGTGTTTGTGCGGAAATTTTCAGTAAAGCCCTGTCTAGGGCCTCGAACAACCGCCTCTGTCGCCGGCTCAGAGATCGCCCGCATCTCTCCCCCTTTGACACTGACGGTCAGCGCGGCACACTCCCCATCAATAAGGATGACGCAGTTTCCAGTCAGCACACCATTAACGATATCCGTATAACTGGATTGCTGCTGCGCATTAGCAGTATGGAGCAGGCTCGTTCGGATAGAAAATAATATATTGGATGATTCGATGTCGTTCGCATCCGCATCCATAAGCGGAGTTAATATATCTTCATTAACCATCATCGTATCAACGATCCCGTCCATCCATACGATCGCTGCAGCACGTTTGGGCACCGAATGGATTTCAAATTTGCGGAAGATGACATCGCTGCAATGTAGAAACATCTGCTCGATCACTTTCAGATTGTCAGACAAGGATGGGCTCAAGGTTGATTGCTGCAGCGCAGCCTGATCATCGATAGACCTCTTCTTTTTTTTTCCTCTTGAAGCAATTGATTTGAGATAGCTGCTTAGCTTCCTTCTGCGCATGGCTTCCCATCCTTTCCTGCAATGTTGTATAGAATGCCCAAAATAATGAACATTATTTGGCATCTTTTGTTCAAACAAAAAGACGCAGGGCGATTGGCCGCCTTGCGTCTTGGTAGCGTAAAGAAGTTTGTGTAAGTCTATAGGTATATCCATTGGGACGATGGGGTGATGGGGTGATGGAGCGATTCTACATACAATGGGCCTGGATCCAGCCTAGTGGCGCCAACGTATGTGAAATTCGCCTAGATCCAAGTTCCTTGCGGTTGTCTGTCAATCTGTCCCCAGAACCGCTGCCCTGCCGGATGCTCGCGATCTCCTGAAGTATAGCTGTGCTCTATCAGTGCGTTCATCAATTCTTCCGCCACTCTCCAAGTCTCAGACTGACCGATCAGATTGTTCTGTTCCAAAGGATCATCGCTCAAACGGAACAACTGTGACTTGCCTCGGTATACGATCAGCTTGTATTCCCTGCTCTTTACGGCTCTGACAAGGTCGGCATAGGCCAAATACAGCTTATCCCGCTCCGGCATCATACGATCACCCTGCAACAATGGATTCAGACTCGTTCCTTCGACCGACGAAGGAATGTGAACGTCTGCTAACTCGCACAAAGTAGGAAAGATGTCGGATAAATAGACAAATTCATCTCTTAGCAGACAATGCGGAACAAGTGGTCCCGAGAAAATCAGCGGCACTCTGACGCTATGCTCATAACAGCTTTGTTTGCCCATTAGCCCGTGCTGACCAACCGCCAGTCCATTGTCTCCTGCGAACACAATGATCGTATTTTCGTAATGCCCCGTTTCCTTGAGCGCACTGACAATATCGCCGATCCGATCGTCCAGATGCGTAATCATGGCATAATATTCCGCAAGATGTCTGCGAATTTCCTCTTCAGTGCGCGGGTAAGCCGCCAGCCTCTCATCTCTTATGTCACGCACACCGTAATCGAAAGCATGCTCGCTCGCAACATTGTCAGGCAACGTCAATAATGACGGATCATACAGATTCCTATACTTCTTCGGCATGCTGCGAGGATCATGAGGAGCCATAAACGACACATACAGGTAAAAAGGCCTCTCCTCCCTGAACCGATGAATCCAGTTGACGGCTGTATTCGCAAACAGATCCGTTGAATGAACGCCAGCCTGAACCCTGTCTCCAAGCCGATATTCCACTTCGTTTGACATCATGTAGTCTCTTATGATCGGAAGTGCCGCCGCGTATTGACCATCCGCGTGATAATGGCAAGCAGGCACGTTCCAATGATCCTCCATCCCTCCAAAAAAGATGTCGTCTCCGTCACTGAAGCTCCGGTTAAAGGAGGTTGTACCGTTATGCCATTTTCCAATCCCGAAGGTGGCATAACCGGCATCACGGAATGTCTCCCCCATCAGAACATGATCGTCAGGTATGCTTCTTCCATCGTCATGAATATGAAAGAGTGTTCTCCCTGTATGCAGCATCGCACGGCTGGGCATACAGACCGCACCTACCGTTCCGCCTGGAATATGCGCTTGCGAGAAGGCTGTACCCTGTTGGATCAGCTGATCCAGATGCGGCGTTTGAATGTCGTCATTACCCAAAGCGTGCAGGGTATCAAATCGTTGGTCGTCAGCGAACAGGAATACGACATTGGGCTTGTCGGCTTTATGCGCTTGCTGCCTATCCTGTCTAGTCATGTTCGCGTACAACCCCCTTCTTTAGAATCAGGTTGCCGTATTGCGCACGTTCTCCCGTTGCAACAATGGCATACGCTGACCGGCTGCGTTCATAGAAGCTGAATCTCTCAAGTGATTCCAATGATGAAGACAAACCCGTCTTCTTGTTCAGAATCGCTTCGTAAGAGTCCCAAATCGTTGTCCCTACTGGATCACCAGGGACTAGGGCCATAACCGCGGATGGCTTCTCCACGTAATCGTCCAGCGGCATCACCTTGACAATCGCTTCCAGCAGTTCAACAATGCCCAGGCCATCACATCGTATGAGTCGTTGCGCATGGCTTGCTGCAGGAAAGTTGGCATCAGCCAGCACCAGCTCATCGCCGTGTCCCATCTCTCTCATCACCTTTAACAAATCCGGCGGCAATAGGCCGGGAATTCCGATTAGCAAATGTATTCCCCCTCTCTCATCTGTTCCCAGCATAGCCCTTCGATGGTACATATAGAAGAATCAATCTCGACTTCTAATGTTCAAATACCTACTTCCAATATCTTGGAAAGGAGCCCATATATCGAAACCGCAGCTTCTCCACGCGTTAAGTAGACATGAGCCTCATCCTGGAGCGGCAGATCAGGACCAGGAAGTCCCGTAACCCTGATCGCATTGCCCAGCATTTCAGCGGCTTCTGCCCAGGTCAAGCTTTGCATCGGTCTGAACGTATCATCTCCATATCCTCGAATCAGTTGATGTTCAGCAGCGGTACTGACATAGACGTTATACCAACTGGTTGCACTGACATCCTTGAACGGCTGCTGTGTCGAGTCCAACCTTAAGCCCAGCGCTCTCACGAGCATAGCCGTAAATTCGGCGCGGGTTATTCGTTCTTCCGGTCGGAAGGTTCCGTCTGGCAACCCCTTCACAACTGTTCGGGACGCCAGACTCTGGATTTCTTCTTTGGCTGTCGTACGAATGATATCCATCAAGCGAACATTATGCTCGACGAGTGTGTAGATACTGTTGGTCAAGCTTTTGATGCTTGCATACCACTTTCCTTCACGGAATATCATGTTCGTTGGCACATGACGGACGCTGCCATCACGTTCCACAACTACAGCAGTAGCCACTTGTGCGGGATCAAGGCCATCCGGCAATGGAATTGTCCGCTCTACATAAGTATGGAACGATCCCAGCTCCATCACTTGTTGACCATGCAGCAAATGAATGACGAATACGATTGGCTCGCCGATTGACTTCAAAGCTTGAGCATCCGTTGCGGCTTCAATACCCCTCTTCTCCTCCACTGTCAGCTTGGCAATCCGGAGCTGCACCTGGAGCTCCTCCACTCCGGTTTCACGGGATCCTGATTGCTTAAGGAGCGACTTCCAGCTCTCCGATGCGATGATCTGCTGTACAGGCAGCCGATAACTTGCCATATCTGTCTGGAAGTCAAGTACTGCTTGTTTGTCAGCCATAGCGGTTAGCAATAGACCATCCAATTGGCCAATCACAATATCCGTGCTGCTGTTGAGCTCCATCGTTACAACAGCCCCGTCATCCACCGAAGCCAAACCCTCTATTAATCCTTTACGGCCTGGATAGACGGTTGCCGCCGTTTGCCCTTCGATGAGGGACTTCACAACTGCTCCACCTGCAATCACCTGACCGTTCATGGACCACTTGACCTCATTTGGGTCAGGGGACGGTGTGTGGGTATATACCGGCGGCATGATTGCAGCGACTGAGCTAAGCGTCAAATTACCCGTCATCCCCATGTTTTGCCACACTTGATCAAGCGGGTCGTTCCAGCCCATATACCCTTGCCTAACTCCTGACGGCACTCTCGCATCATTGACTTGTATATCAAATCCGATTATTGAGCCCGCTGACGCACCGCTCACCCACGGGAGAGCCATCTCTACAACGTAGCCGTCTTGGGTCTGATGAACGGATTGTCGGGCGCCCTCAGGTACGTTGATTCCAGAGCTGCGGCCCGTGTAATCCACATTCCACTTGGTATCGTTGCCGTCATACGGCTTGGATTTCTCATTACCGTAGTCCACATACACTTCGACGGAATCGTTTTTATACGTCTCGTTTGGTTCCACTCCCGCAATATCCGCATCCTTCACTTCCGTTCGAATATACAGAAACGACTCATCCCAAAGCGTCTTCGCATTTGCTGTGATTGAAGTGCTCCCGCCTTTGACATGCAGCGAACCGATCTCCTTCGCTTGGCTCCATAACGGATCTGGGATCGAAGCATTCAGCTCGGGTGAGCCGCGTAACGCCTCTGCAGCCTTGACCGGCGGCTGCTCCATCTCCGGCTCATCCGAAATAGGCTCGTTAGATCGCCAGACCCTCATATATTCAATGACATAATCTCCGTTTGGACTTGCCATCGAGGCTTCCGACGGGAGCCCTGCCCAAGTAAATGTTTCCATATCCATAAAAATATATTGATCCTCATGGAATACATCGTTGCGAATTTCGCGAACCAATTCCCCGTCATAATAAAACCGAATCCACTTGGCATTCCAATCCAATCCATACACATGGAAGTCTGCTGTAAGATCATCCTCCGAATGATAAACGCCTGGGTTAGCGATGTCCTTGGACCAGTCCCCACCAGCATAATAATGTGTGTTCATAGGCATTTCATAACCGCTGCCGGGATTGACGGTCGAACGTCCTACCGTTTCGAATACATCAATTTCCGTTTCGCTGCCCTGCAGCCAAAATGAGCTTGTAATAGAAACAGGGGCGGCTTTGGCTTTGATTTCATAATAGCCGTAGCCCGTCTTTGTTTTGGACTGGACAGCCGCTGTCGTATATTTCTCATACTGTGGGCTATTGGGACTCAGCGCCGCATTGGCTTCCGCCATCTCAGGTATCGTTTCATATTTGGCTGTTAATATTAGTTGATCATTCTCTTGCCGGATGTTGCGCGATGAGAATATCGAGGGCTGTCTGCCTAACCAATACGTATGATGATCATTCCATTTATTCAAATCTAGCGCTTCACCGACGAATTCATCGGAATAATCCAGACTGTACTTCCAGCTCCGAACGTTGTCCGAATCGGATAACGGATAAATGAAGTTATCGACAACATTTTCCGTTATGGGCGGCGGCTGTGATTCAACCAGAAGCTCAAAGTCATCGGCATAGATCGTTCCGGAACCGCTTTCATTATACAGATAGACCTTTGCGGACGTTTGGACAGCACCTGTCTTAAACATCATTTCGTATAAGCTGTAGGTTGTCCCGCGAATAAGAGTATAGTTGTCCTCAGTACCGTTATGCTCCTTAACACCAAGAGTGGCTCCAGCGCTAGTCCCTAGCTTGGCGTACACAGCCAGCTTGTATTCGGTATTGGACTGTAGACCGGATATCGGGAATTCAATCGCCCCTTGCCCGGTATACGCAAGCGCGTACGTTCCGGTATAGGCCTGTTCCGTCATAACAGCTGCCGAACCGCTTCCCCACTTCGCATATCGTGCAGGCAACTGTCCCGATTCAAAGCCCCCGTTCTCAAACGCATTCACCTTGCTCGCCTCCTCTGCTGCAGCCTGTGATATGGGCATCCCCAATAGGCTTAGGAAGAGTGCTGCAACAATCACGGAATGAACCGCTTTCGCATTACCCCATTTTGTCATGTTTATTTCACCTTTTCACAGTTATTTGTGCCAGGCACGAATATAATCCACCTCGAAGATGGAATTCAAGCTGTCTCCCGGAAGTCCATCCCATTCAAATATTTCGGTATCCAAAAAAATGTATTGATTCTCATACATAAACGAATGAGATTTTGTATGAATTAGTTGACCGTCGAAATACCATTTAATATGTGTCTGGCTCCACTCCACACCATACGTATGGTAATCTCCAGCTAGCCTGGTGTTTGTTTGATAGTCGAATGGATCTGCAATATCATTGGCCCAACCGTTACGGAAATCATGAGTGTTAGTTGGCATTATCGTATCCTTATGAGCGTTCCTCGTTGAATTCCCTAATGCTTCAACAACATCAATTTCCGAATAATCTCCTTGCAGCCAGAAGGAGCTTGTATGCGAAGCGTCTGCCGCTTTCATCCTTACTTCATAATAACCGTAAGGCGCTTTTGTCTTGGATTGTATGACTGCAGCTGTAATATAATTATCGTTTAACATCGTTTCTCCAGATGCTGCGACTACCTTACGGACGACAGATACTTCATCTCCGTAGACAATTCCGCTTCCTCCGGCGTTGTATACGTACACCTCAGCACTTGTATTTGTTGAACCCGTCGTAAATTCCACAGTGCCGAGCGACCAGCTTGAGCTGGCTACTTCTTTCCACTTCTCACTGCTACCATAATTTTTAACACCTACATTCACTTTGCTGCCCGATCCTTTTTTCAACCATGCCGAAAGCTTGTAAGTCGTATTGGGCTGCAGACCTGTAATGATTTGCACAGCAGCCCCTTGACCATTAATGACAACGCCATACAAGTCGCGATATTTTGCTGAGGTGGATGCTGATTTCGTCCCTGAACCCCAAGTAGACCAATTGGTCAGATTGCCTGTTTCAAAGCTTCCATTTTTGATTAAATTTTCGTTTTTCGTTCGGAGCTTAGCCGAGCCATTACTGATCCAGACATTTGCTGGGTCGAATTGAGAAGGATTTCGTCCGCTCCAATACGTATGTTCATTATGCCATTTTGTTGTGTTCAGTGATGAGCCGCTGAATTCATCACTAAACGTATCGTTTACAATCCATCCTCCCGTATTGCCGGGATCGGAAGCTGGCCACGATGCCGCAGCCTCAGAGAATTGGACGCCGAAGCTGGCAGGAGCAGTCCCTAATGCCATAATGAAAAGCCAGAAAACAATCTTTCCCTTCAACACTCTTGTCATCGTCATCACTCCATTCATACCTTTTATGGTAAGCGCTTACTACTAACACATCACCCCGCTTCTTCATTTATGTAATCTATTGTAAATGAATCAACGAACCTCCAAAATTCACATTTTCGACTATTTATAGCAGGATAACTACTTCCGGATGACCAGCATGTTGGAATCAAATCCAATCCCAACCGTTTATCGTTACATGGTGCTTCTCTCCGCCTGCCTAAATAAGCAAGAGGCCTCCAACTAGAGGCCTCTCACAATCTTCCTTATAGATTAAATCAAATCAGATTTGTCCAGCAGTCTACGGACAACCTCAGCCACTTCGGTTCTTGTTCTTTATTGTTTATAGAGCCTAATTTTTATCCATTATTCAAAAGTAAGTTTTTTAGTATAATTATTTCGTTGACTCATGTTAATATTAAAGCCAACAATATAACTCCACTTCCCATTCATATTATGAGTAAGGCCCCAATTAATACCTTCTAATGGATCATCATTATCAGAATAATCATTCGGTCTATAAGGGCCTGTTAATCCTGGAGCTTCTTTAATTACTGCCATAATTTCAAAATTAATTCCATCCTCAGCGAACTGTATTGTATTTCTTTCGATTCCCTCTTGCCTGAGTAATGCAGCCATTCCACTTTTATACTTCCACAGACATGTACCGTGACCACTGTTTGTGACTGGATTATATTCTGATTTTATATAGGGTCCCATTGGATTGTCAGCGATTGCGAGCCCCCACTTTGTTTCTCTTCCACCCATATAGAGTTCTTCACCCATACGTTCTCCTTTATAATATAAAAAATACTTATTTTGATAATGAAATAACCTTGGTTCCTGAACAGTATGACTATCAAAATCTCCTTTTTCAACTACCACAAATCGGTTATCTTCATCCCCTGCCCATATACCATTGTTTGCAGGACTCAAAATTGGTGCATCCGCTTTCTCCCATGGGCCCTCTGGTGAATTAGAACTTGCAATGGTAATAAATTGTTTAGAGCGACATTTATACTCTCTGCTCATACATTGATACACTAGATAAAATTTATCTTGGCATACAAGTATATCTGGAGAAAATACACTACGATCATCATAACAACCTTGCTCACCCCTAGGTATGGCCAGTCCGATTTCAGTCCACGTCTTTCCATCGTCAGATTTTGCATACCAGATTTCCGCCAAATCCCATGGTACTACCTTCTTGCTTGATTCATCCAAACCAAAGCCATAATGTTCTCCATAAGATTTTGTATACCAAGTGTAATATATCCCGTTATGTCGTATTACACCACTAGGTGAGATCCTATGAACACCTTCTTCCATTCCTAACCCGTCGACTGGCTCTAGTCGAAAATCACAAAACCATTCATTTCCTTTATCAAAATAACCTCGTTCGATGGCTCTTTTCATTGCTCTACTTATTTTTTTTTCAACCTGACTCATCTATACCCTTCCTTTCAATCAGATGCAATTATTCAGATCATAGTTGGTTGTATCCATACTCGACCAAACCAATACGTTCATTGTTTGGGCCCTTAATATGAATCGTTCTTCGACCGCTTGGAAAAAAATCCGGTATCCCTATTGGTGCCTCCTCCTCGATTGCATAACCTGCCGATTTAACTACTTCTACTATTGCATCGATTCCATGTACCTCAAGAGCAAAATGATCACCATTGGTATTACCTAAATCCTGTACCCAGCTCAAGTCCGCAGGTTTCACCAGCATTAGGATACAAGATCCAGCACGAAGAAACTTAAACTGCATTCCATTTAACGTCCCATTTTTTAATACATACTGATAATAATCATCAAAACCTAAAATTTCAGTATAAAACCTAATCGACTTTTCCATATCTTTAGTGTGTATGCAAATGTTAGCCAAACCTTTAACGATATAATCCATCGTAATTTTCTCCCTCTACACTTATATTTATATTTTCTATTGATTCTTTAATTTTTTATTGTACATATATCTTTGTGTGTAATTAATATCGAATCGAAGTATGTAATTCCAATTACTTGTAACATCATGGCTTAATCCCCATTCCATCCCCTTCAGAGGTTCAGACACATCATCTGAGCGAAAAGGTCCAGGCGCTTCTGGCGGATTATTAATCACTGCCACAATATCAAAATTTATGCCATCCTCAGCATACTGGACTGTATTTTTCTCCACTCCATCTGTTCGAAGAATCGCAGCAATTCCGGACTTGTATTTCCACAAACAAGTTTCATGTCCGCTATTAGTAATCGGATTATATTCAGATTTTACGTACGGTCCTGTTGGATGGTCAGAAATTGCAACCCCCCATTTAGTCTCACGTCCCCCCATTTGAATTTCTTCACCCATCGTCTCCCCCTTGTAATATAAGTAATATTTCCCTTGATAATGAAACAAGCAAGGGTCATGAACCTTTAAACTGTCAAAATCCCCTTTGCTCACCACCGATAATCGATTATCCTCATCCCCTAACCATATACCGTTATCGGCAGGACTTAATATAGGTCTATCCAGTTTTTCCCATGGTCCAGCTGGTGAATCAGAAAATGCTAAAGCAATATGCTCTTTGGATCTTCTTAAATAGGGGTATTGAACTGTTTGATATACTAAATAAAACAAACCATTACTTGCTAGTATCTCTGGAGTAAAGACACTACGATCATCATAGTTACCATGAGGGCCTCTTTGAATTGCAACACCTTTTTCTTCCCATACATATCCATCTACCGATGTTGCATACCAAATTTCAGACATATCCCATTGGAACACCTTATTGTTGAGATCACCAGAACCAAATCCTGTATGAGAGCCGTAAGATTTTGTATAGTATGTGTAATAGAATTTATCGTGAAATATAACGCTACTCGGATCCCTTCGATGTACTCCTTCTTCAAGGGTAAGACCAGAGGCCGGTTTGGTTTCAAATGTACACTGCCATTCGCTTCCTTTATTAAAATAAGCTCTTTCACGTGCTCTCTTAGTAGCAGAGCTCTCTTTTCTATTAATCAACTGAATCCCTCCATCATTTAACTAGTTCATTCATTAGCCCTTTACACTACCTGAAGTCATTCCTTGAATTAAATACTTTGAACCTAAAGAAAATAAAACCAAGATGGGTATCGTCCCTAGGGCAAGATATAATATTTGAGCTGCATAATCACTTCTATGAAGCGAACCAATCATTGCAATAGAAAGCGGAATAGTATACAACGATTGGTCATTTAACAATACAAGTGGTGTTAGGAAGTCATTCCAATTCCACAGAAAAAACAATAAAAACAACGTAATAATAGCAGGCTTAACAAGTGGAATGATTATTTTAAAAAATGTATTCATAATGCTACTTCCATCTACTCTTGCTGCATCTAAAACCTCATCATGGATTGATGCACTAATATATTGTTTCATCCAAAAAACACCAAATCCATTTGCCATAGGTACAATTATTAAAGGTATTAATGAATTGCCAAGACCAAACTGTTTCATTTCAATAACAAATCCAATAAGCCCTACTTGAGATGGAATCATAAGTGTACCTAAAATAAACAAGAATAAAATACGATTTAATTTAAATTCTAATTTTGCAAAAGCAAAGCCCGTCAGAGTACTGATAAATACAACTCCAATACTAGCTGTAGTCGCAACTATGAGACTATTCTTATAATAAACTAGGAAATCGTTCTCAAATACAGTGTGTAGATTATTTAACAAATAATTACCAGGTAATAACTTTAGTCCGGTAAACAACTCCTCATTCACATATGTACCCATAATCAACATTATATAGAAAGGAAATAAAGAAACAGTTGTCATTACAGCTAGAAATACATATACAAGTATTATTCCAAATTTAGATCTTCTCTCAGAAATATACTCACCTCGCATTGTAATCACCTCTGTTCATTATTCTCATAGTAAATAATGAAAATATGAATATTAAGACAAATAATCCAAATGCCATTGATGAACCATAACCAAATTGAAATTGACTAAATGTCGTGTCATAAAAATTCATAACAATTGTCAAAACAGAGCGATCTGGACCTCCTAGCGGAATGCTTTGTGTAGAATCAGCTGTAAATAAAACTTTAGGTTCATCAAAGAGCTTTAAATTAGCAATAATACTCATCGTCACTACAAACGTCATAATAGGTCTAAGTAACGGTACTGTAATGACTCTGAATGATTTAAACCATGATGCTCCGTCGACTTTCGCTGCTTCATATAATGAATTTGGAATGGTAGATAGACCTGTCAGAAACATAACCATCATATAGCCATATGCACTCCAAAATGTGAGTAGCACTATTACGACCCTTGCCCCCAATTCCTCCCCCAACCAATTTATAGGAGTTTCGATAATACCTATTTTTGATAGAATTCCATTAATCGATCCATACTTCCATTCGAACATAATTTGAAACAGCATCCCCACCGCAACGGGAGTCGTTAAATAGGGAAGAAAATTAAACAGCTGCAGCGACGACCTTAGTTTGTTTGTAAAATCTTTCAAAAATGCTGCTAGAAATATCCCTGTTATAACTTGAAGTGGAATCGTGAAAACCATTATCAACAATGTATTCCCAACTGATTTATAGAATAATCGATCTTGTAATAACCTCTGGTAATTCCCCAACCCAACATAAGTCTTTTCCCCTATGCCATTCCAGCCTGTAAAACTAACAAAAAATGAAAAAACAATAGGGTATAATTGAAATAAGATATATATAGTAAAAAACGGAAGTATCATAAGATACGGTACATATTGTTTTTTCAAATCAATACCAACCTTCCTATTCCTTATGGATTAATCTGGTTGAGCTGTGTAACTCAGCGTAGTAATATCTATCTGTTACGCTGAGTTACATCATCCTAATTAATAATAATTACTCAGCTATTAAATCTGGAATTTTGGTCAAAATATCTTTCGACACGATATCTAACATTTCATCAACAGTTAGAGTACTTTTGCTATTATTGAGTGCATTTACCGCTAAATTAATTGCATCCTGAAATTCTTTATCGTGTTCTGTAACAGGACGTGCTGGTTTTTGAGTGACTACAATGTCTGATCCGAAATATTTCATAACATCCTGTCCACCGAATTGTGGTTCTTCCTTACTGTAAAAATTCACTTCTGGTTCATATAAACGTTTCAAGGGCGATGTATAACCTTTGCCATCTCTTCTTACAGTTGCACCTTCCTCGCTAAACATCATCCAATTTAAATATATAGCTGCAGCTTCTTTGTTTTTAGCAAGTTTCGGAACTGCCCAAGCAGCTCCCCCCCACGGAAAGCCTCCTTCAGGAGGAACCATAATTCCCCATTGGTTTTTACTTTCCGGGTCATTTGGCTTAATAATCCAGGTGGGTCCCCAATCAGGTAACGGCATGAAAACATGATTTTGTTGAGAGATAGAGGCTGAATGCGCAGGTGTACCTGATATGATCGTGTCTACAATTCCAGCTTCCTTCATCCGAATCAACAATTCAAACGATGTACCAAGCGATTCCTTCAGATTCAGCCTATTTTCCATATAGAATGGTGCATTATTTTGACCCTTTAACATGACCATAGCATCAGATAGACTTGGAAGCATAAATATCTTACCATCTGACTTTTCCTTTATTTCAATACCTCTTTCAATAAAGGCATCCCAAGTTGGCAGAATTGATTCTAAATCTTTATTATCATCCGTTCCAAAAAATTCTTTGGCCAACCCTCTCTTATACCCCAAACCTGCCATCGATGGCCCGCCATCTAAAGCTACGAATTCACCTTTTTCGTTTGAACCCAGCGGAATCATAAAATCAAACAATTGAGAAACATCAATGTTATATGGTGGTTTCGTTAGATCATCCCACACATCAAGTGATAACAATTTCCCCCTAACACCCATTTCAAGCCATATAATATCAGGCAAGTCTGATCCAGATGCAAGTGCAGTTTGTAATCGAACAGGAATCTCTTTGGAACCAATGACATTATGTTCAATTTTGATGTTTGGATACATCTTATTAAACTCATTAATTGCATAATCGTCTGGTTCAGCCTTCTCCCATGTCCATACCTCAAGTGTTACAGTTTCGTCTGAATCTGACCCTTTGGATGTTTCACTAGCAGAAGTTCCACCAGAATCTTCCTGTGCGTTTTTTGTATCATCATTCCCACTACAGCCTGCTACTACGAATAACATCAAGCACATTAGTAATAATAGAAATTTACCAATCATAGTACTTCGATCAAACATGTAGTACTCCCCCTCTTTTTGATTTCCTCCAGCATCACTAATCGTTGTCAATCGATTATCGTGGATAGAGAGAGCAACTCAATCCAGGTTATCCCGTTTTTAGCATTTTTTTAAACATAATCTAAAGTAAGCGATTACAAATTTCCGTTGAATCCCCCCTCAACATTCTATGTGATTAGAAATGTACAGAACAAACCTTGTACTCTGGAAAATTAAATCATTGTAGTGATGACTTAATTGTACAGTACCAAATACTTAATGTCAACAATTTCGGAATAATGACTCGATATTATATTTAATCAAAATTTTTTCGGAACAGATTCTAATGTTAGTTTAAAAACTTCTCATGTTCCATCGTCTTCACCAGAGCTCGACTCACACTTATCCTTTATAGGTATTTAGTCGATTATCTGGATCGATGTTACTTCCTGCTGATTTGTCCCCTCCCTTTTGAGAGTTACTAGTCAAAAAAACTGCCCAGAAGAGTTAAGAATCAACTCCTCCAGACAGCCTCAAACCTGCCGCTATGCTACCGTTATCCATAACGATTTGAATCGGTTGGTACGATTCAACTCCCGCAGGAGCTGCTCTGTCATCGTACTAGGTATATTTGCGTGATCAGATACTCCCATAGCTTGTTGTTACCATTCGGCATAAGACCCATCCTCGTTGCGCCAGATCGGCGAGTGCCACTGATGACCCCTTGCGGCAGCCTCTCTCACCGCTTCCTCATTGATTTCGATGCCGAGACCCGGCTTGTCGGACATATGAACGTACCCGGCCTCATACCGGAATACATGCGGATCCTTTAAGTAGCCAAGCATTTCGGTGCCCTGGTTGTACTGGATGCCCAGGCCTTGCTCCTGAATCGCAAAATTAGGCGTGCTATAGTCGACCTGAAAGCAAGAGGCCAGCGCGATCGGTCCAAGCGGGCAATGAGGCGCAAGACTAACATCGTAAGCTTCTGCCATGGCAGCAATCTTCTTTGTTTCCAAGATACCGCCGGCATGGGATAGATCCGGCTGAATAATATCCACATACCCATCCTGCAGCAGCTGTTTGAAGCCCCAGCGCGTATACATACGCTCGCCTGTTGCAATTGGCGTATTCGTTATCCTAGCAATGTCCCGAAGCGCTTCGTTATGCTCTGGAAGTACTGGCTCTTCAATAAACATGGGCCTGCACGGCTCCAGCTCCTTTACCAGAATTTTGGCCATCGTCTTGTGCACTCGGCCGTGGAAGTCAACCGCAATGCCTACATCTGGACCGACTGCGTCCCTTACCGCTTGCATCCGAGCTACCGCCTGATCGATTTTTTTGTATTCGTCTATATAATGCAGCTCTTCCGTTGCATTCATCTTCAGCGCCTTGAAGCCTAGCGCAACCTGATTTAAGGCGTGAGCAGCTATATCGCTAGGCCGGTCTCCGCCAATCCAGGCGTAAACCTTGATTTTGTCCCGCACGGAACCACCAAGAAGATCATAGATCGGAGCGTTGTAATATTTGCCTTTAATATCCCATAATGCTTGCTCAATACCGGAAATCGCGCTCATAAGGATGGGACCTCCCCGATAGAAGCCGCCGCGGTACATGACCTGGAAGTGATCCTCGATCTTGAGCGGGTCCTTGCCAAGCAGGTAATCCTTCAGCTCTTCTACCGCTGCTCTGGTCGTCGATGCTCTACCCTCCAGAATCGGCTCTCCCCAGCCCTCAAAGCCCATGTCTGTGCTGATCTTCACGAACAGCCATCTGGGTTCAATCTGGAATAACTCTATATCTGTAATTTTCATGGTACTTGCCTCCCTCGAGCTTCAGCTTGCAGTCAATTTTGAAATACAGCTGTGCGAATAGGAAATGAGCCTGCGGTCCACCGACCGCAAGCCCCTCTCCTTACTTATAATTCAAGTAGACGACACGCTTCTGCATGTAGCCTTCCAATCCATATTCGCCATCCTCGCCGCCAAGTCCGCTCAGCTTATGACCGCTATGGTAGCCCTGCATGCCGCCTGACATGCCCTGGTTGACGAATACTGTGCCCACCTGGAGCACATCCGTACCGTGCATCATCTTCTTCATATCGCTTGTGAAGAGGTAGGCGGACAAGCCCAGCTCACTGGAATTGACGATGTTGATCGCCTCCTCGAAGCTTCCGATCGTAACAATCGGCAGCACCGGGCCGAATATCTCCTTCTGCGCCGCTGCCATATCCGGTTTGACATCGACGAGGACCGTCGGCTCGTACCAATAGCCTTTATCGAAGATGCCGCCGCTTGGACGTTTGCCACCCACCGCTACTTTGGCCCCTTGGGCGACCGTTTCTTGCACGATAGCGTCGATTTTCGTCAGATCGTTGCCATTGGCCTTAGGCCCCATCGTAACTGTGCTGTCGAAGGGATCGCCGACTTTGATCGCTTTCATATGCTCCAACAGCTTGGCTGTAAAGGCCTCCGCCACCTTCTCGTGAACGAGCACCAGCTCATTGCATACACATACCTGGCCGCAGTTCGCGAATCTTGCCGTGACTGCCGCTGCAGCCGCTTGGTCAATGTCCGCATCCTCCAATACGATGAACGGAGCCTTGCCGCCCAGCTCCAGCGACAAAGCGGTAATATTGTCCGAAGCAGCTTTGTAGATTTGCTGACCTGCGCGCACGCTGCCGGTTACCGTTACCATCTTCGTAATTGGACTGCTCACCAGAAGCTGCCCCACTTCGGCGCCTGTGCCTGTCACGAAGTTTGCGACGCCAGGAGGGAAGCCCACCTCATGAATCAGGTTAAAAAATTCGGCCGATGCGATTGGCGTCAGCTCATGCGGCTTAATAATCATCGTATTGCCCGTTACAAGCGCCGGGCCGAGCTTTCTTCCGATCAAGGCCAGCGGATAGTTCCATGCGCATAAACCGATGGTGACTCCATATGGAATCTTGCGGATTTGCAGCATTTCCCCTTCCTTATTGGAAGGCAGAATATCGCCTTTAATTTTGTTGGCAGATTCCACAGCGTACATCATATACGCCATGGTATCCTCCACTTCGCCAAGCGCTTCTCGGTATGTCTTGCCCTGCTCCATCACAAGCAGCTTGGCAAGAAACTCCTTTTTCTCCTTCACCTTCTCCACCAGCTTCACCAGGTAAGACGCGCGCTTTACAGCGGGCAGCGCCTGCCAAGCCTGCTGTGCCCGCTCAGAGGATTCCAGCGCCCTCTGCACATCCTCGGCAGCGGCATCGCTCACCAGACCGATAACCTCTTCATTCGCGGGATTATGCACCTCGACCAGTCGATCCGAGGCGGATTCCACCCATTGACCGTCTATATATAACCGATAATAATCCTGTCCATTACGATTGCCCTTCATCATCCAAATCCATCTCCCTCATATTAAGTGGTAAGACAACAACGCCTTTTCCAGCTGCCTTCCTTATTGTCCCTTGAATTCCGGCGCTCTCTTCTCCTTGAAGGCCGCCTTGCCTTCCAGCGCATCCTCGGTTGTGAAGCAGAAGGAGAACAAGCTGTTCTCATATTGCAGCCCTGCATCCAGCGGCATATTCATAGCCGCACGAAGCGCAAGCTTCGCGTTCTCGACAGCAATTGGACTATACGCAGCGATTGTGCTTGCCGTCTCGTAGACCAGCTTCTTCAGTTCACCCGGCTCCACGACCTGCTCTACCAATCCGCAGCGCAAAGCCTCCTCCGCCGACAACAGCCCCCCCGTCAACACCATCTCGTTAGCTTTGCCCGCTCCAACTATTCTTGGTAGCAGCTGCGTACTGCCGCTGCCCCCGATCCAGCCCAGCTTAATTTCTGCTGCTGCGAACTTGGCGCTCGAGGAGGCCATACGAATATCGGCATGCAAGGCAAGCTCCAGTCCGCCGCCAATGGCATACCCGTTGACCATCGCAATGACGGGCTTGCGAATGCTGCGGATCGCCATACAATAATCATCCCGATTACGCAGATCCCATGGGCTGCCGTAATCGTCCAGCACCTCAATATCGCTGCCGGCAGAGAAGCTCTTCTCGCCTTCGCCTGTCAGAACGACGACCCTTACGCTTTTGTCCTTGTTAATCTCCTGACAGAGCTGGCTGAGCGTCTCGCCCATTGCCCGGGTAACGGTATTCAGCTTGCCCGGCCTGGCAAGCGTGATTGTCCCTATATAATTGTCAATCTCATAACGAATATCGTTATTCCCCATCGGCTTGACCCCTTCCATCGTTCTCTACCGAACCGTCGAGGCCAAAATCCACATTGATTTGAATCGTGTGCTCGCCGACAGGAGGCGCTCCCTTGCGATGCGTAAGAAGCCGGCCATTGACCCTGGCGGGATATCGGGTCGTCTTAAACACCGCGCCGCTTGGCCTTACGACCTCCTGGAACATATCCAGCACTTTAATTCCTTCATGCTGGAGCGACTGCTCCCAATCGAACACCTCTGCGCACCAATAATCCGCCGGCTCCAGCATACTCAGCCACTCGCTTGTGGGTCTTGTCTTCAGATGACGATTCAATGTCTTCTTAATGAGATCGCGCTCATTGAACCAGGATGCCTGCTCCGTATATTGAAGCAGCTCCTCGCATTGCAGCAGCTCGCCCAAAGTCAGAATGGAGCCCATGGCGAGCGCAATATATCCATCCCCTGTTTCATAGATGCCATACGGCGCGCCCAGATAGGCATGCGCATTCCGGAACCCGCTACGTGCGGGGAGCTCTCTCGGCTCCTTGTTCATATAAGCGCTGAGCACTTCGAATTGGAAGTCAAGCGCGGCCTCCATCAGACTGATCTCCACAAGTCCTCCGACACCCGTCTTCTCCCGCTTATAGAGCAGTCCAAGCAAAGCCTGAACGAACATGGAGCTAGTGTGCAAATCAATTGTAGCCAGGCCAAAGGGAACCGGCGGCTGATCACCGTCTCCGTTCAGCCATGCAAGGCCGGACATCGATTGTACAAGCAGATCTTGACCCGGCTTGTTCTTCCAAGGGCCTTCGCCGCCATAGCCGGTAATGCTGCCGTATATCATACCGGGATTCAGCTTCTTGACCGATTCATAGTCAAGACCCAGCTTCTCCATCGCGCCGGGACGGAAATTTTCTATGATGACATCCGCCTGCTGGATCAGCCTCTTCACTCTCGCAAGATCGGCAGGCTCCTTCAGGTTGGCGGCGTAGCTTTCTTTGTTCCGATTCATAGACTGGAATACGGTGCTTTCTCCATCTACCCGAAGATTAGCCAGAGTGAGCTGACGGCTGCCATCACCCGTATTCGGCCTTTCAATCTTGATAACTCGCGCCCCCAGATCGGCTAATCGAAGCGCAGAGACTGGGCCCGCCAGATATTGACTGAAATCCAGTACAACAATATCCTCCAGCAGCTTCATCCTGCTCACACCTCCGCTTCTTGATGCTCTCGTCTAATTTGCATGTGCATCTCGTTTAAGGTTTGAATAACAGTCGCCCTTGCCGGCTCCTGATTGATCAGACGATAGCGAATCAGATTGCCCGCCTGCTCCTGGAAGCTGATGTAGCCATGGAATCGCGGTCTCATGGAGCCGTGTCTCAATGTCTCCAGCGTGTTCTCGAAGAAGCCGCCAGACAGCCGGTTCACCTCGGGATCCAGCCACGCCGCCACATGGCCGGGCTGGCCGTCATTCAGGAAAAATGATGAGCGTTGGAAGTCTGGGGAGGCTGCCATCACGACGAACCTCGCAGCAATATCTGCATGCTTGCATTGCGACGAGATCGCAAGCCCCACGCCGCCGATCATGCTCCCCCTCGGCACACCGCTGTCAGACGGAATATTGCCGAAGCTTGCAACGGACGGCCTGAAGCCGGCTCTGGCATAATTCGAGTAGCCATAAATAAGCGGAATGTACGCTATCTCATTGCTGTTCCCCATGAGATTCAACATCTGTATAGGATCCTGATGAACCGATTGCGAATGAACATACGGCATCAGGCTTTCCATAAGCGCGAGCGCCTGCTCGCCAATCTCCATAGGGAGATCGAGGCCCTCACTCCAATACGCCCGTCCCGACAGCTGCGCGCATAATGTGAAGAAGGTCGAATACGCATGTACCGGCACAAGGGGGAGACCGATACACTGCCCCTTCGGCAGCTTCCTGGCAATGCCGAGCACGTCGCTCCAGCTTCGAGCTGGCTCCAGTCCTGCTTCATCCAGCAAGTCCTGCCTATAAGCGCTTACTTGGGCTGCGGCATCCACAGGCAGCGCCCACTGCTTTCCTTCATATGTGTAGCTTGCGTAGCTTAGCCCTGTCGAATGGAGCTCCTGATCCTGCAGGAAGGCTGCCTCCACCCGGTCATTCAAGGGCAGCAGCAGCCCCTTTGCAACCGCTGTGCCGATATGAGGGTGATCAATCATAATGAGGTCATACGTATCTGCCAGCAGCTCAAGCGGGTACAGCTCAAAATCGGCCAGCGATCGTGCATCCCATTCAATCTCGACATCCGGCTCCAGCTTGCGGAATGCCTCTGAGGCGGCTATTAGCGGGTTCAAGCCGCGCTCATGAGACCATGTCATTCCTTTTAATTTCAACTTCATCACCATCTTTTCAACGTTTAATCATCTACTATGAACAGCTATGCGTGAGGGAGCCATCCCATATCGACGGCGTCGTTATGCTCTCCGATGCGCGGTGCTCCTCTGGAGGACTTCAGCCGATGGCCATTCAGACGAATCGGGCAGGAGAGAGCCGTCATTCGGGCTCCGTTGCTTCTATATATATCTTGGATCATGTTCAGCTCGCGGAACGCCTTTTGGTCCAGAAGCTGCTTCCAGTCCAACAGCTCCTCGCAAGCGATGCCGGCCCTCTGGAGTTGAGCGCACCAGTAATCCGCAGGCTGTGTTGTCAGCAGCTCCTCCATGCGGGCAGCAGTCGCTTCGTTACTGAAATACGCAGCGAAGGGAGCAGCGAGCGCTTCGGCCAATGTATGCAGAGGCATATCTCCAAGCGCAATATATCCCGTAGCCGTTGGATACAGTCCCTTCGGCCAACGTATGGATTCGGAAGCTCCTGCAGCTGTGTCTGGGCTCCTCCACGTCATGCGCTTCTCCTCCCAAATCTCTTGCATGGCATCCAACGTGGAATTCAGCATATTGACCTCCACCAATGCGCCGTCGCCATGAATGGATCGACGCACAAGAGCCGCCAGGATGCCCTGCACAAGATGTGCGCCGGTCATCATATCTGCGATGGCTAGACCGAAGGGAACAGGCCTGCGTCTCAAATTGCCGCGGTGCAGCCAGGGCAGACCAGTAAGCGCCTGGAGCAGCAAATCCTGTCCGGGTCTGAGACGCAGAGCGCTATCCTGTCCATATCCGCTTATAGAGCCGTAGATGAGACGCGGATTTATGCCCTTAACCTCTTCATAGCTGAATCCCAGCTTCTCAATGACACCCGGCCGGAAGTTCTGGAGCATCATATCCGCATGGCCTAACAGCTTCCGCACCTTAAGCCGATCAGAATCAGACTTCAAATCCACGGCATAACTTTCTTTGTTCCGATTAATGGAATGAAACAGCGTACTGTCCCCGTCCAGCTCCAAATTGGAAATATACAGCCTTCTGCATAGATCCCCGCCGTCCAGCCGTTCAATCTTAATGACTCTCGCTCCCAGATCGGCTAATCGCAAGCCGGCATACGGACCGGACAGAAATTGACTGAAGTCAAGCACAAGCAAGCCCTCCAGCGGTCTAGGCATCATGATGGTTCACTCTCGCTTCAACTTAAACTGTAGCTGCAGCACCTATCGCAGCTGGAATTCTTCCTCGATCCGGCTGTTGTCCTCGCCCGCCCGCACAATGCCACGGCTGCTCCCCCTATGACTGCCATCGATGGTAATGGGACAGCAAGTGGTCTGGAAGGAGCCATGCTCCGCCTGGACGCTGTGCACATCCATCAAGGCCACGAGGCCATCATGCTGGAGAAGCTCATCAACGTTCTGTACCTTTGCGCACCAGTAGCCGCCTCCCTCCAGAGCGGCCGACCAGGCTGCCGCCGGCTTGCTTATGAGATGATCGGCAATTCGCTGCTTAATCTCATCCCGCTCCAAGAACCAGCTCGCAGGATCTCTATAGGCAGACAGAGCGTCGCACTGCAGCAGCCTCCCCAGCTCAAGCACAGAGCCCATCGCAAGGGCGAGATAACCGTCAGCTGTCTCATAGATGCCGTACGGGGCTGCCAGATAAGCATGCGCGTTGTTGACCATCCCTCTCTGCGGCAGCTTCCCTCCATCATTAAGATGAGTGGTCAACACCTCAAATTGATAATCAATCGCCGACTCCAGCAGGCTAACCTCGACCAGCATCCCCTCTCCCGCCTTGGAGCGGTGTACAAGCGCGGCCAATATGCCTTGCACAAGATTGGCGCTTGCGAACATCTCCACCGTCGACAGCGGGAACGGGATAGGGGGATCATCCGCATTGCCATTAAGCCAAGGCATGCCGGTGAGCGCTTGCACAAACAAGTCATCATACGGCTTCGTTTGCCAATTCCCCTCTCGGCCGTAACCGGTCATGCTCGCATGAATAAGCAGAGGATTAAGTAGCCGTGTTTTCTCATATGGAAACAGAGATGGCTGAGAACAACGGGCAGGCGGACCCTCGATCAGAACGTCTGCCTCGGCAATGAGTTTGTTCAGCCTATCGATCTCGACTGCATGAGCAGTACTGAACCGAAATCTCTCCTTATCGCGGTACAAGCTGACCAGCGGGAGCGGCTTATCCTCTGCCTCCTCGATTCGGACGACACGAGCCCCAAGATCAGCCAGTCTTACTCCTGCGAAAGGACCCGCTAGCTGCGTGCTGTATTCGACAACGAGTAATCCTTCTAAAGGAAGCAAACCGTCCCTCCTCAGCAATGGAAATGACAGACCTCATAAACAAGGGAAGGGATAGAACAAACGTAATCGTATGTTCATCCCTTCCTCCTTTAATTCCAACAGATTTGGTTACTACCTTGCCTGATACTCCGCATTACTCCAGCTCCCAGAGCTCCGGATTGTAGCGGTAATAGCTGCTGCCGTATTCATCGTGCAGCTTCTTGCTTTCATCGAGATGCTCATTGCATAGACGCTTGGCCTCCGCCTGATCGCCAATAAGCAGCTTGTATTCGTTGCTTGCCAGCATGCTGCCCCCTTGCTTCAGATGGAGCGTAACCGTGAACTGGCCAACGGCATCGGCATCAACATTCCATCCGATATCGCTGAATTTGGCAGAGCTGTTGGACGCGACCTGCGCATCAACCGCCCCGCTCTGAACGATCTCGTTCTTATGATTGCGCAGCGTCCACTCCAGCACGGTATCCCCATAGTCTTCATGGTAGTCGTTGACAATCCACAGCTCGCCCTCGAACGTCTCGCCCGGATTCCATCTTCTCTTGGCAAATGCCAAGCTTGGCAGCAGCGGCTGATAGCTTGTCTTCACATAGTCGAAGCTTAATTTCTTCAAGCCATAATAATCGACGAGTCCCCACTTGATGTCGGGCCAATGTGTAATAAAGTGGCACAGTGACACGCCGCTCATCCGCGGCTTCCGTCTCCGGTACAATTCAAGCGCATATTGCAGAATGGTGCCATGTGCAATCTGAGTCGATTCTACAAATTGCTCCAGTGAATCCATTCTCTTATCTCCGAACACTTCAATATTCAGTCCTTGGAGGATATAGATATCCGCCCAGTGATAGCCCCAGCTTGGTCCCATCGGCCATAGCTCATTCTCCGGGATAAACTTCTTCAGGCTTTCGATCGAAGGCGCCGAAGCAGCCGTTAATTCAGGAATAATGGAGCAATCGAGCGACGGGTAAAATTCCTCCATAAAGTTCCGGCCGCCGCCGTAATAATGCTCATTGGCATGCTGGGATTCCTTGGGCTTGAAGCCCATGCTCTGGCCGAATTCATTGCTGAGCGGCGATGCCAGTCCGTAAGGCACGGATGTATACTCACCAATTGCAACACCGATCGCTTCCATTAGCTCCTTATTGCCGCTCTCTACATGGGCATCCGTGAAGAATACTTCTTCTCCGCCCATCCAATATATATTTGAAGGATGATTGCGGCGCAGCTTCACGATCTCAATACATTCCTTGGAAACCGACTCCACGAACGCCGGATCGTTGGAGAACGCTTGCGTGGAGAACGTAAAGTTTGTCCATACCGTGATGCCAAGCTCGTCGCACAGCTTATAGAAGGTCGGAATTTCCGGCGGATGCCAGCCGAAGATTCGCAGATTGTTTATGTTGCAATCCTTCACCAGCGTCAGCAGATGCTCGTATTTCTTCGTGCTGTTCCTTCCATATAAGAAGGAAGGCTGACCGCCCCAGCATGCGGAGCGCAGGAACTGACGTTTGCCGTTAATAACGAAGGTCCACGGATATTCGGATTCCTCTTCTGTGAAACCCGGGTTCTTCTCCATCACAATTGTCCGGATCCCGATTCTATCCTCCATACGATCGAGCTCCGAGCCATTGCTCTGCACGCTAATCTCAAGATCGTAGAGATGAGGTGTCCCCATATCCCACGGCCACCAGAGCTTTGCGTCTGCAATCTCCACACTTGTTTCGGCCACATGGCTGCCGGATCGAACAGCAGCCTCCACCGTATGCGTAATCTTCTCCGAGACGAAGTTATGACCCTTCATCGTTAACTGAAGCTGAACCGTCTTCGTCTCCGTAGACATGTTGTCGAGCTCTACCTGCACATGTACTGCGGCGCCCCCATCCTTAAGCTCGGACTCCGTACGATAATGGACAATACGCACGTCCTCCGTAGCAACCAGACGTACCGGACGCCAAATGCCGAATGGCACCAGACCGGTGAAATAATCGCCGGAGAAGTTCACCTTCTTGCCGCCGACATTGCGGAAGTTCTTAGGAGGCGGATCCAGCTTGACTGCCAATTGATTGGAGCCGCCAGCCCATTGATCAAAGTTCAGATATTCGCTGACCTCGAAGGAGAATGGCGAGAACATCCCCTCATGACTGCCCAGCAGCTGGCCGTTCAGCCATACGGTACAGCTATAGTCGACGCCTTCGAATTCCAGATGAACCTTCTTTCCCTTCATATCCCCCGAAACGTTGAACCTGCGAATGTACCACCATTCGTACTCCTGCACCCACTTCGCCTTGTGCATATTGCGACCGAAATAAGGATCCTCCAATTCTCCAGCGCGCTGAAGATCGGTGTATACGTCCCCCGGCACAGATGCGTAATTCCAGCTAAAGATGACACCCTGACGCTCTGCCGGGAGGATATGGAATCCTTCGCGTTCTCCCTCTCCAACTCTCATCTTTTCCATCTGCCAGAGCTTGCCGCTTAAATCCTTTACTACTCTTGACATTCCATAGCCTCCAATGCCATTTCTGAAGTTATATACAGAACAAAGATCCGAAATAATTATTTATTTTATAAATTACGGAACGTTGTTCCATTTTTATAAATTATACAATCGCATATGCTAGGCGTCAATACCATACCGTATTATTCATCTTCCTTAAACACAGGTTTTAAGGTGAACTGGAAGTCGAATTGCTTCTCGTTCAGCTGATATTTCTCCATCAATTTAGGACCACAGGCATGAGAGCCTACTCCGCTCATCTTGTAATCGAGCTGAACAATCGTTTCCCTGCGCTTCTGCAGCTCGTACGTATGCTTAGCCGCCGCCAGATCCTGAGGCAAGTAGTGAGAGACATTCATGGAGAAGGACTCTTCGCTGTCCATCAGCAGCCCCATGCCAAGCTCGTTGGATACGATGGCCCATTCTGTACCCCATCTGGAGCCATTCTCCTGTGGCATCACGTAACGCTCGCCCATCTCGTCTACCCGCTGCAAATATCTGCCCTTGCGAACACTCTGCCGCTTGTCCACGTAGCTTTCATGAGGACCGTAGCCGACGTAATCCACCGTGTTCATGGCTGCCGGCATCCTAAGCTGCAGCCCGAAACGAGGCAAGAAGTCAATCTCCTGCTTTACCTCGACGCTTGTCTTAACAGTTACCGCTCCCCCCGCATCTATATGCCACTTTGCCACTCCCCGCACAATCGGCTTGCGTGTGTAGAGACCCAAGGAAAACTCGGTCGTGACCACAACCTCTTGCTCACTTGGCTGCTCCCAGTCGCAACGATACACCTTCATACCGGCATGCTCCAGCCCTTCATACTCCCATCTGGAGACGAGCGGCCTGTCATTATCCAGCGGGGCACGCCACATATTAAAGGATAGCGGCTGCTCCAGCAGCTCCACGCCATGGCGCGCCAGCTGATCCGGCACACCTCGCCGCAGATCAAAGGAATAAACGAAGTCAAAGCCTGATATCCGGAGCTTGCGATCCTGCTCAAGCACCAGGATGGAGCTTCTAGAAGTTTTGTTCTCGTATGGCTGAGGAGCCAGACTTGCGTCACTTGCCGTACATTCGAATTGCTGGAACATGATTTCATGACCGCGATCCGCCCACATACTCTGCTGCTCCTGGCAGCAGGTTATGGTCAGCACAACCGCTCCAAGCGCACGCAGATCAGATTGAAGCGGAAGCTGCACTTCTTCGCCTGTATGCGGAGCCGTTTTCAATCCGCACAGCTCGCCTTGCTCGATGAGCA
Organism: Paenibacillus sp. strain BS8-2; assembly: GCF_054483835.1. Lineage (NCBI taxonomy): Bacteria > Bacillati > Bacillota > Bacilli > Caryophanales > Paenibacillaceae > Paenibacillus > Paenibacillus sp. strain BS8-2. Next base: position 3,730,756 of record NZ_CM137010.1, on the reverse strand, counting down.
ACCCCTCACGCTCCAGCTTCCAGTAGAAGACCAGATGGGAGAAATCAACGAAGTCATACAGATTACGGATACGCAGCCTTCCCTCCTCCAGCTTAATCGCTTCGATTCGAACCGGCGCTATCACCTGCTTCAGCTCCAGCAGACCGGTATGCGGCGTACGATCGGGAGCTACAAGTCCATCAATGCAGAAATTGCCGTCATGCGGCTTCTCGCCGAAGTCGCCGCCGTAAGCATAATATCTTTCGCCGTGCTCCGTCTCCCTTTCAATGCCGTGATCGCACCACTCCCACACACAGCCGCCCATTAGCTTCGGCTCAGCGTAGATGACATTCCAATAGTCCAGCAGATCGCCGGGTCCATTGCCCATCGCGTGGCTGTACTCGCACAAGAACAGAGGTTTGTTATTCGCCTCATCCTTCGCATAAGCCTCAATCTCTGGAACAGAAGCATACATCCGGCTCTCCATGTCCAGTGCGCTTGTATCCGGATGACCCAGGTACAGAGAAGCGGCTCCTTCATAGTGAATCGGCCTTGCGCTGTCCCTCTCTCGTGTCCACTTTGCCATCGCAATATGATTGGGCCCATATCCGGACTCGTTGCCCATCGACCAGATCACTACACAAGGGTTGTTCTTGTCTCTCTCCACCATGCGAACCGCCCGGTCGACGAAGGCCTCCTCCCAATCCGAATTATTCGACAGCTGATGGAAATCCGAATATGATTGCATCCCGAGACCTTTGGCCATATTGTCCCAGTTATCGGCGATCGCCAACCCGTGGCATTCCAGATCCGCTTCATCTACCACGTAGAAACCGTATTCATTGCAGAGCTCCAGAAATCTGGGATCATTGGGGTAATGCGAAGCCCGAATCGTATTGATATTGTGACGCTTCATGACTTGAAGATCGTTGATCATATGCTGCAGAGGTATGGTCTGGCCAAGGCTTGGATGCGAGTCATGACGGTTGACGCCCTTCAGCTTCACGGCAACACCATTCACTCGGAAGACGCCCTCCGAAATCTCCACACGGCGGAAGCCGACTTGGAAACGAATCACCTCATCACCGGAGGATAGTAGAAGCTCATACAGCACCGGCTGCTCCGCATTCCATAGCTTAGGTTCCTTCACCTCCATATGAAGCTGACCAACTTGCCGTATTTCGCCTTGCACGGTAGCGATTTCCTTGCCATTTGGATCACGCAGAACAGCTTGTACAACAGCATCGCCGGTCGTCTCGATCTCCAAATTCAGCGCTGCCTCTTTGTCGTCATTCAGCAACGTTGTACGCACAAATACATCGCGAATATGCGCCTTGTCTCTCGCGAGCATATAGACATCACGGAATATACCGGTATATCTCCACAAATCCTGATCCTCAAGGTACGTGCCGTCACAATATTTCAGTACCATAACCGCCATTCGGTTAACGCCTGGGACGAGATGCGCGCCGATACGGAATTCCGCTGGAACCCGGCTGCCCTTGCTATAGCCCACGAAGCTTCCGTTCACCCACAAATAGAAGCATGCATTCACGCCCTCGAAGACCACATATTTATCCTTACTCGCCCATTCCGAAGAAAGGTTGAAGTCTCGGATGTACAGCCCTGCCGGATTATCATCCGGGACAAACGGCGGATCGCATGGAATCGTGTAATTGAGATTGGAGTAATGCATTTGATCGTAGCCGTTATTCTGCCAGCAGGAAGGAACTAACAGCGAGGACCAGCTTGCTGCATCAAAGTCCGCATCGTAGAAGGTATCGCGCACATCCTCTACGCTGGCATGATATTGAAATTTCCATGCGCCGTTCAAGGTCTGATAATAAGGGGAGCGTCCTCTCTTGCGCGAGGCGGCTGCTTCGACATCTCCATACGGAATAAAATAAGCTCTTGGCTTTTCTCGGTTTATATGCAAGGTGCGAGGGTCTTCCCAATATTTGTCGAACTCTAACAACGTTATCACTCCTACTTTTTGTTATGCTGACCAGCCAGGATGAGACGAAGAGCACTCGTTTCCGGAGGACCCGAGTGCTCTAAGTGTCATTCAGCCTGTCAAGGTATCAGTTGCCGGCTCCGGATATCCATGCTTCATAGTTGAATCTCACTCTGCCTGCAATCCACTCGTTCACTTCCCATAGCTCCGCTACAGGCTGTTGCGTGTAAGCAAGCGTCGGCATATAAGGGACAGGTCCGAATTCCGGCGTCATGGTGCTGACGGCTTCGCCCTTCGATTGACGACAGCCGAACATTCGTCTCCACCAGCCCTCGAAGCGCTCCCGCTCCACATGCCATTCGGGAGCTGCGGGATGCGGAACCTGCGGTCCTTGAGAGAAGCCGATTCTGCCGTGAATATGATAGGTGTGAGCGATAGCGAGCGTAATTTCCTCTTCCATATCATAAAGAAGCGATTCGCATACATTCGTCCAATGGCTGAAATCCGCCGTAATCCGTAATTCCGGGAACTTACGCAGCAGTCTTGCCGTTGTCCACGGCGAGAACATAGCCCGATGCCTGTGTGTCTCATGCGCAACAACAAGCCCGTTGTCAGCCTCTATCTGGAGCGCAGCCTCGAAGAAGCGATCCTGTTCATCGTCGCTCATACGATCACGGGCGCTGTGCGCAACAATGAGCTGCGGCTGGAAATCGACGGCTCTCTCCACTTGCTCCTTGAAGGACTGAATATGATCTTCACCGCCGGTAAAAATCTGGGCGATATAAGCAAGCGAATAAGTCTGAAGCGCTTCACGGAAGGCTTCCTCCTGCTCGGGCAGTGGCATTGGCGCTTCAATGCCGGTATATCCCGCATCTGCCGCTCGTTTGAATTGCTCGCGGTATGTGCCTTCCATCCCCCAAAGCGCTTTATAGAGATGTAGTTTCATGCATATATCTCCCTTCGCAGCCCTGCAGTCGCAGCTGTATGTCGAATGTTATCTGCCCATCCAGCCGCCGTCCACTGTGATAATTGTGCCCGTAACATAATCCGAAGCGGAGGATGACAGATAAATAACAGCTCCGTTCAGATCCTCCGGTCTTCCCCAGCGAGCTGCAGGTATCCGTCCCAGAATAGCGTCATAACGGACAGGATCCCCTCTCAGCTGCTCCGTATTATCCGTCTCGATGTAGCCGGGCGCAATTGCATTCACCTGAACGCCCTGCGAGGACCATTCATTGGCAAGCGCCTTGGTCAGCTGTCCTATGCCGCCTTTGCTGGCCGCATATCCCGGTACGTTGATTCCGCCCTGATACGTAAGGAGGGAAGCGGTGAATATGATCTTGCCCGCTCCACGCTCCAGCATGCCTTGCCCAATCTCCCTCGCCAATACAAATTGGGAGTTCAGGTTCACTTCAATGACATGATCCCAGTAATCATCGGGATGCTCCGCGGCCGGCTTGCGCATAATCGTACCGGCATTGTTCACCATAATATCGATATCTCCATGCTCGTCCTTCAACTTGGCGATGAAAGCATACAATGCCAGGCGGTCGCTGAAGTCGCAAGCATAACCTGAGAAGCTTCGTCCGGCCTTTGTAACCTCCCGCTCTACTTCGCTGCCCGACTCCTCCAGCGTCGCACTAACGCCGACGATATCTGCGCCAGCTTGCGCCAGTGCAATAGCCATCGACTTGCCAATGCCTCGCTTGCAGCCTGTCACTAAAGCTTTCTTGCCTCGCAATGAAAATAATTCCAGCATATCCATTCCGCTACCTCCCGCTTAATTGCACGCAATAAGAACCTTCATAACGCCGCTCCCGGATTCCATCTGCTCGAAGCCCGCTTGAATCTGCTCGATCGGATAGACTTCGCTGATCAGTCGGTCAAGCTGCAGCTGGCCGCTCGCCGCAAGCTGGATCGCTTGCTCAAAGTCCTCGTGCTCATACACCCGTGCACCGAACAGCTGAAGCTCTCTCCAGAAGAAACGATGCAGGTCCACCGGGACAAGCTTGCTGAATATGCCTACGATTACAATTCTTCCTCTAACTTTAGGAAGCTTGGTCATCACCTCGGCGCCAGCAAGCGAAGAGGTTACCTCGAACACAACATCTGCGCCCTTGCCGCCAGTTGCCTCCTGCACATATTCGGCCAGATCAATTTCCTTGGAGTTGCAGGTTTCGAAGCCAAGCTCCTCCAGCAGCTGGAGCCGATATGGATTAATCTCCGCCACGACAACCCTTGCGCCAGCGGCGCGGGCAACAAGCGCGATCAACGTGCCGATAGGTCCACCGCCGATCACAACGGCATATTCGCCAGGCGCCACCTTGCCTAGTCGAACATCATGACAAGCCACGGCCAGCGGCTCGATCATCGCGCCATGCTGCAGGCTGAGCTCGTCCGGCAGCAAATGCAGCGTGCTTGCAGGCACGGTCCAATACGATTGGAAGGCTCCGTCCGTCTCGATTCCCATGAACTGAAGGCGATGGCAGATATGACTGCATCCATCCTGACAAGCCGGACATTCACCGCATGGGCCCAGCGGCTTCACCGTTACTTTATCCCCTGGCTTATAGGCCGTAACCTCATCGCCAACTCGTTCAATGACGCCCGACATCTCATGACCTATGACTTGCGGCTTCATCACGCGATGATCCATATGACCGTGATAAATATGCAGATCCGTTCCGCATATGCCCGTATAAGCTACCTTGATTTCTACATCCCCAGGACCAGGCTCTCTGCGCGAGCCTTTGCCGACAACCATCGTTTTGTTCCCTTCATAGAACGCCGCTTTCATCCTATCCACTCCCTGTTCGATAATTAAAATAATTGCTTATACGGCTGCAGCAGCTCCCAGCGGAACTCAACACCCGTGCCCGGCACATCCGGCGCTACGGCTCTGCCGTCTTGAATAACAAGCGGCCGCTTCGTATATTGATCGATCGGGAAGCTGTGAACCTCCAGATAAGAGGCGTTCGGCATCGCCGACATCAAGCTGACATGCAGCTCCTGCATACCGTGTGTGCACACGGGCAGGTTGTAAGCGTAAGCAAGATTCGCAATCTTCAGCCAGCCTGTTATGCCTCCAATATTCGAGGCGTCAGGCTGCGGGAAATCAATTTTGCCGCGGGTGATCATATTGACGAATTCATAGACCGTATGGAAATTCTCGCCTGCCGCGATCGGCAAGCCGCCCTCCGAACCGATACGACGGTACCCCTCGTAATCATCCGGAATTGTCGGCTCCTCCAGCCAGAAGATTTGATGCGGAGCCAACAGCTTTGCCGCTTTGATAGAGGTTTCGACCGACCATTTCATATTGGCATCTACCATAAAGGTTCGGTCCGGTCCAATCAGCTCTCTCACAGCAGCCACCCGCTCGATATCTTCAACCAGACGCTCTTGACCGAGCTTGATCTTGACGGCCTCGAAGCCCTTATCCATATATCCCTTAATATTGTTCAGCAGCTTCTCCATGGTGAAATTGAGATCAATCGCTCCTGCGTAAGCCTTCGTGGAGGAATCGTTGCCGCCAAGCAGCTTCCATAGCGGCTCGTCGCAGCTTTTCCCGCGAAGATCCCATAATGCAATATCGATTGCCGAGATGGCGAACGATGCAATTCCCCCGCGCCCTACATAATGAATCTTCCAGTTCATCTCTTCCCAATGCTTCTCGATGCAGCTCGCGTCCTTGCCAAGCAAGAACGGCTTCAGATCATGCTCGATCATCTGACAGACCGCTCTTCCGCCAACGCCTCCGGTGTAGGTATAACCAACACCTTCACTGCCGTTCTCCAATACAATCGTGACGGTAATTAATTCAAAGTGCGAATGAATGCCATGCCGCGCATCTCCCAATTGTTCGGCCAGAGGCACGAGAAAATAATCGGTTTGGATATCAGTTATTCGCTTTCCATTAGCCATATTCTTCACCCTCTATTATCAATGATCAGAACTCGTTCGTTCCAATTAATGAAATGTTATTACACAAATTTATTTAAGTCAACATAAAATCGGAACAAACTATCAAATAATAAATGAGATTGACTCATTTCAAAACATTAATTAAAATAACGGAATAGAGATGAAATGAAAGAAGGTGCTTCCTTTGAGCATGGATACCAATAAAACGAACTCCACGTTAGAGCGCGCATTATTCCTGCTTGAGCAGCTCGCCTCGAATAAGGGCGGGGCCGGAATCGGCGAATTGTCGGAAGCGACTCAGCTTCCCAAGAGCACGACACACCGCATACTGGAAACACTCATGAAGGCGGGCTTTGTTATGCAGGAGCCGTCAACGGAGAAATATTTTGTGGGATTAAAGGCTATCGAGATTGGGATGGCGGGGTTGCATAATATCGATTTAGTGGAGGCTGCGATTCCCCATCTGCAGGATCTGGCTGCCCAGACAGGTCAAACCGCCTTTCTCGCGGTTTACAATGAGGGTGAGGTCATCTATATCTATAAGGTAGACGGAAGCGCATCCGTTATTATGAATGCGATTCTTGGCTCAAGGAACCCTGTACATTGCACGGGTCTCGGGAAAGCCATTATGGCTTACTTCTCGCTTGAAGCTGTCGACAAGATTGTCACGGAGAAAGGGCTGCGGTCATACACGCCTACGACAATTACCGACCATCAACAGTTCCTGCAGGAGCTAAGCAAGATTCGGCAGACAGGCATTGCCGTTAATCGCGAGGAATACGATGACGGCTTAAGCTCCATCGCAGGGCCTGTGTTTAACTACACTGGCAAAGTAATCGCGGCAATCAGCGTTGCAGGGCCAACCGCTCGCATCTTCGATAAGCTGGATGAGCTGGAGGCACACGTAAAGGAGAAGTCCTCGCTCATCTCCAAGCGACTGGGCTTCGTACCGTCCATGCGCTCCGTTTACCTCTCATAATCTCAGGAAGGGACGTTGCCCGCGGGGCAACGTCCCTTCCCTATATATGTGTTTGGGCAGCATCGTTTGTACGATATTGTAACGAGCGGGGACATACAAGAAGCCGAGCGTCGTCTGTAAGAACGCTCGGCTCTTCCTCTTAGTCCTTTTGCTGCTCCGCCTTCTTGCCTAACCAGAGTACCTCCGGGTTGACCTTGTTCGCATAATGATGTTTGTAATCCTCTACCGTTCTGAACTTCAGAATATGATTCCACTTCGAATGGACGTTATGGCTCAAGCCCCAGCGAATGCCCTCAAGCGGACTGCGCTCCGTATCCGCTGTCCGGAATGGACCAGCAGCCTCTGGCGGGTTTTTGATAACAGCCTCAATCTCGAAATTAATGCCGTCATGTGCGTATTGAATCGTATTTTTCTCCGGTCCGTCTGTCGACAGAAGTCCCGCCATGCCGCCACGGTAGTGCCATAGCAACGTCTCGTGTCCGCTGTTGGTAACCGGATTGTATTCTGACTTCACATATGGACCTTCCGGATGATCGGAGATCGCGACGCCCCACTTTGTCGTCCGTCCGCCAAAGGTCATTTCTTCACCCTTCTGCTCGCCTTTATAATACAACCAGAACTGGTTATTATAATGGAAGAGAACGGGATCATGCACCTTCAAGCTGTCGAAATCCCCTTTGTGCTTCACTGTCAGGCGATTATCGTCATCCCCGAACCATTCGCCGTTCATGGCAGGTCGGAGAATCGGAGCATCGGTCTTGCGCCACGGACCTTCTGGCGACTCTGCGACTGCCATTGCAATATTTTCGTATTTTCTGAGCAGATATTGCCCTTCAATAACTTGATACACAAGATAAAACTTGCCGTCATGATGTAGAATTTCTGGCGTGAACACGCTCCGATCATCATAAGAGCCCTTTGGTCCTCTGCCGACTGCAAGGCCTTGCTCGGTCCACGTGTTGGCATCCGGGGAGGTTGCGTACCAAACCTCGGACTGATCCCAAGGGAATACCTTGGCATCTGGATCGCCCGTATTGAAGCCAACAGCTGCGCCTACGGACTTCGTATACCATACATAATAAAGATCTCCTACCTTGATCACACTGCTGGGATCACGGCGATGAATCCCCTCTTCATAACCCAGGCCTTCAATAGGCTCGTACTTGAATTCACAGAACCAGTCTGCATTTTTGGTATATTGTTTGCCTCGTATCGTTGCAGCGCTTTCTTTTTTCATCATTCAACCTTCTCCCTCACAGATGTAGATGTAGATGTTATAAAACATTAAATCATTTATTGACTATTAGTCAATAAATTTCGGAACTCATTTCATTTTTAATGAATGTCTAAATTATAACGCTCTCTTCTATTTTGGTCAACAATTCAGATCAAATTCAGCTGCTAATCAAGCGAACCCCTTCCTATTAGCAGGAAGGGGTTCGCTCTTCGCAATTCAAACCTTATACATCCTTCTTATATACAACCGGGTTAAGCTTGCTAGCCGCCAGATCGCCAGGAGCAAGATCAGGAAGCCAGCGCTTCAGATCGGTCTTGCGCGCGTTTGAATCCGGCTCGATAACCTTCGCATCATCCGCGTAATAGATAATAGTCATAACCTCGCGCATGGTGCTGGTCGGATTGCCCGGTGCGCTGTGCAGCGTCCAACCGTAATGCCAGGTTGCATCGCCTGCTTCCAGCGCGCCGTAATTTTCGACCTCAAGCCCCTTCGCCTCGATAAATTGACTCAGCGTTTTTTGGGATTCATCGGAGATGGCCAGCTTGCTGATGTAGCCAAACTCATGAGAGCCATTCGCGAAGTTCATCGAACCTACTTCCTCAGATACAGGGACAAGCGGCATCCACATCGTAACAAAGTTATTTGTATCTACCGGCCAATAAATTTGATCCTGATGCCAAGGCGTAATACCGCCTCCCGGCTCCTTGAATAAGGCTTGATCATGGTAAACCCTTACACCGTCTACACCTAGCAGCTCAGCAGCAATCTTGGCGAATCGGCGTGCAAATACGAAGCGTTGGATCTCTTCAGATTTCTCCCAAATGTTCGAAACTTGGATAAAGGCCTTGCCGTAAGTATCCCGCTCCTCAATCGGCTTGTCCTGATAGTTCAGTTCTTTCACTTTCTCGCCGATAACAGAACGATATACTGCAACCTCATCACTCGTAGCCACCTGACTCAGCTTGATATGTCCCTTTTGTTGAAACTGCTCGATTTGTTCATTCGTCAGCGCATAATCACTTGTTAGCTCTGGCAGCTTATTCAATTCCGACATTCTAACACACTCCTCATATAGTTGTTCAACTCTTGATATTCCATATGTTATCATGGGTACAGCCCATTGTATTTGAACGATCGAGAACAATAGTTGCACATTACCGACTTATTGAACTTTATTGAACAGGAGGAGATTATGGTGCAAGCCGTATCGGAAACCAGACGCTTAAACCCGGTTGTTCACTGGGCGCAGCAGCATCGGCAGGCCAAGGAGCGTCTCATTGAACGGCGTATTCGAGATTTTGAGCTATTGTTATTGGAGCATGGAGAGGTCGAGGTACAGATTGAATCCGAGGCGCCGTTCCGCGTTCAGCCGGGACAGTTCTTCCTGCTGCCCGCGAAGCTTAGACACCGTGTAGAAGTGCTGTCGGAGCCAGATGCGCTGTTCCTGGGCGTTCACTTCGACTTCTACGATGAGCTGCATATTACGAAGGACGAAGATATCATTGTTTCCGTTGACATTGATGGAGACGATAATTTCTGCACCATGCATGATTCCACGGAATTTCTTGAATGGATGAATGCCGGCAGTCTGTATGCGACCTCCGAGGTTTACAGCGTGCTCGAAGCCATCATTCATGAGTTCACTCATCGGCCAGCAAGTTACATGATGTGCTGTCAAGGCTTGTTAATGCAGCTGTTCGCCCAGCTGTCGAGAGCGTTCCGGCATCATCAGCATAGATTGGGTGCGAGCGCAGGCATGCAGCGGGTTATTGCTGAATTAGCCGCAGCTATCGAGCAGAATGCGGGGGAGCTGTGGTCCAATGAGCGAATGGCGGACATGCTGAATATTAATGTGGATTATATGGGGCGATTGTTCAAAAAATGTACAGGTCTCAGTCCCAACAAATTTATCCAGCAAATCCGTCATTCAGAGGCGAAACGGTTGCTCCGCGACACAAACGATACGATCGAATGGGTGGGACATACGATCGGCTACTCCGATGTGCATTACTTTGTACGGATATTTCACAAATGGGAGGGTATGCCTCCCGGCGAATACCGCAAGTTCTGCAGGCTCCTGTAGGTAGGTTCATCTGTGAACAGCAGCAGTACCGGGAATATCTCCGCTGCCGTTTATGTTGAATTTATGTACCAGGGATATGATGAACGTCAGTGAACTTGTATGTTTCACTGTCTATTTATCCCATAGGAGGCGTTATGCATGTTTTACGGATTATTGTTGTTTGCTCACCTGGCAGGTCTCATGGTGTGGGTAGGGTCATTGATTGCAGTTATCGTCATGCTGCTAATGCTGAGAGGACAGTCAGGACAAGCCGGTGCCAATGAAATGTCGGCTCGCATCATCGGCATGATCAATCGTCTGGCTCACCCTTCCTCTGTCATCGTACTGCTTAGTGGCGTCACCATGATTATCAAGCTTGATCTGGGCTCTAACAAGCCGTTGTGGCTCAGTGTCATGGAGCAGGCCGGGGGAACCGTCATCTTGTTGTTTTTAATCGTCGCTGGTATCATGAGCAGCAAGCTCAAGAAACGATTGCGGGCTCAGCCATCCGGCACCGTCGGCATGTCCCGTTACTTAACGACCATGGCGGTTTCACTCACCGCAATTTTGACCATTGTTCTGATTGTCAGCTTGAAGCTATAAGGCTGAAGCTATACAATGACAACACAACGAAGGACAGCTGCCAGCTGTCCCCCTTAGGGGGCTTAATTCATGAAGCTATTAGTCGTAGACGACGATGTCCATATCCGGCAGCTTGTATCCATCCATCTAAGACGGGAAGGTTACGCCGTCCATCAAGCAAACCATGCCGAAGAAGCCTTAGCCATTCTGGAGGAGCATGCCGTTGATTTGGCCATCGTCGATGTGATGATGCCTGGCATGGATGGTTTTACACTAACCAAAATTTTATCGGAGGATTTGCGTATCCCCGTCATTCTTCTAACAGCCAAAGGGCAGCTTGAGGATAAGGAAAGAGGGTTTCTGTCAGGCTCCGAGGATTATATCGTAAAGCCATTTGAGGTCAAGGAGCTGCTGTTCCGGGTAGCTGTCGTGCTGAGAAGAGAACGGCGGGCCTTGGAGAGTCAGTTGAAGGTCGGCAATGTTGAAATTGATCGACATCACTTCGAGGTGGCCATTGACCAGGAGACGATCCTTATGCCGCTGAAGGAATTTGAATGCTTGGCTTTTCTTGCTGAGCGCGAGGGTAGAATCGTTCCCCGCTATGTATTAATGGAGCATGTATGGGGAACGCTTCACGATGGAAGCGAGCAAACGCTGAACACACATATGAACCGCATCCGTGACCGTCTGAAAAAATATGGGGCCACCATTGAAATCCAGACGATTCGTGGAATGGGCTACCGTCTTGAGGTTGTTCGATGATGAATACATTATATCGCAAGCTGCTGGTTGCCACTTTAATCATTATTGCCATCAGTCTAATCGCAGGAGCTCTCCTCGCTAATCTGGTCTATATGTTCTCCACGAAACAAAAGATCGACCAACATAACATAGACATGGCGTTGGAAATTGCAGCAACTCTGGAGCGTCATCCCTATCCCTCAAGCTTTGCAGACTATCTCGCATCCATCGGCAAGCTCGGTTACCAGATTGCTCTGGTTGACAGCCAAGGCGCAATGACCTTCTATGGACAACCGTTCGCCAAGACAGAGTTGCCAAGTGAAGCCTTGCGTGTGTTGACTCATCATGAAATTTATCATGGCATGAGCCATTTCTCCAATGAGCTGCTTTTGTTTGGCCATTTCTCCAATGAATTACGTAATACAGCAGGCGTACCGATCGAGCTGGAGGGTGAAACCTATGGCTTATTCCTCCGTCCGAACAACAAGCTTCTGTTCTCGGATATTCATATGATTCTTATCTGGTTTGTTGTGATCATCGCTTTCGTCAGCGTCATTGGCGTGCTAGCGTTCGCCAAGCGGTTAATTCGTCCAATTGTAAAGCTGACAGAAGCGACACAAGAATTGACAAGAGAAAATTTCAACTATCCGGTGCATATTGAAAGCAATGACGAGATCGGGCAGCTCGCCAGAAGCTTTCAATTTATGCAGAAGCAATTGAAGCATAACGACGAAGCAAGAAAAGCCTTTATCAATAACGTGTCCCATGACTTCCAATCTCCGCTAATGAATATTCAAGGATATACGGAGCTTATGAAGACCAGCGAAGGCTCATGGGCGGAGCGTCTCGACTACCTTGACATTATTAATCAGGAAGCCAAGCGGCTCTCCAGCCTGACCAGGCAGCTGCTGCTCTTGACATCGCTTGATCAACACGCCTACCCGATGAAGTATTCTGATGTAGCCATACACGAGCAGATCCAGGATACCATCCGGAGACATCAATGGCGTCTGCAAGAGCAATCCATTGAAGTATCCTACAAGCTTCCCCCCATCGTCATGAGAGGTGACGCCGAGCTTCTAGAGAACGTGTGGGAAAACCTGTTCACCAACGCGATCAAATATAACCTGTACGGAGGCGCAATCTGGATTCATATTGAACGAACCCGCGATTCGATATTGGTTGTGTTCAGAGACTCCGGGATCGGGCTCTCCCAAGATGCTGCCTCCCACATCTTCGAGCGATTCTACAGAGTTGATGCAGCGCGTCAAAAAAACGGGACAGGACTCGGCTTATCGATCGTCCAACAAATCATAAAGCTTCATAATGGCACCATTGCCGTTAGCAGCGAACCAGACAAAGGAACCGCCTTTACCCTCAGATTCCCTGTTGGTTAAGGCGGATCAAGAACATTTGCTTTATGCAGGCGCCGCCGCATAATGCCAGGTTTCCGTTTGACGCAGCAGTACAGCAGCATACGCCCGCCCCTTAAGCCCCTACTCTTGAAAAGTGGAATGGTGTGGTTCCGCGCCATGTCTGCGCCTCTATCGAATATGCGAGTTAACATACTTATTTCAATCGTTTAACCCTATCATATACTCGGCCCCAGATGGTTGTCCAATAGGACTAATATCTTTATTATTCTACTTTACACCCGCCAATAATGATCATGCGGATAACGGAAGGTTGTCGGCTGCTGGTGCCCGGCAAGCGCAAACCCCTCGGTAGGCCGATATTCATAGGGAACCTCATCCTTCGAATATGGAGCCTGCTTGCGTTGTTCAATACAGCCCTTCAATACATGTTGCTTTAAAGTCAGATATTCAAGCGTATGAGGTCCCCACTGCGCTTCAATTTCGCCTGGGCGAAATTCATAATAGACCGTTCTGCGAAGCGCATTGCCGTCACCTTCCGGCGATCCATGCAGCACCATGATATCATGGAAGATAACATCTCCCGGATTCATTGGGACCGGTATCGCGTCTGAAGTATCAAACCCTGGACGCGAGCATCGCTCGTCACATGTTTCCTTGTCCCACTTGTTGCTTCCCGGAATGACCCATAGGCATGATTTGAGATCCGCCTGATCCAGGTAAAAATCAACATTAAATATAGGTCGGCTGTCCGTACATCCTTCCGGAACTGCCCAGTCGCGATGCCAAGGCACAACAGCACCTTCGTTCGGCACTTTGACAACCATGGAATCCCATGTCGGTATAAAATTTGGACCTTGCAGCTTCTCCACCGATTTCAATATAAATGGATGACCTAACAATACCTTCATCGGGTCGCTCTTATCGATCACATATTCGATACGCTTCAATATGCTCCGTCCTGATTTGCCTCCCCGGCTATACATATAATCCGGATCATGATCCACGCCTGCAATACCTTTGTCGTATTGTTGCTTCATCTCATCCTGCACCATTTTCAGTTCCTCGCCAGCAAGTGCATTTCGTACAATGAGAAACCCATTATCCAGAAAAAATTGTGCTTGTTCATCAGAAATCACCGATTGTTTACTAGCATCTGCTTCAAGAATTTGATACGCTGAAATTGTCATCTACACCAACTCCTTATCGTGTTTCTTCCTCCTTATTTTAGCAAATTGTATGTATTTGTATTTAGTAAAAAGGCAGAATTAAGTTGCCGAAATCACACTCTATATCATTACGAGTGACAAGCTGATAGCACAATGGAGGTGAACGATTGAAATCGCTTCAATTAGAATTATTGTCGGCTGAGCAATCCAGAAAGGCCATGCCTGAAATCTACTTTCCTCCCTTCATTACGCTTGCTCATCACTTTAACGCACCACGGAATTGGGGGATTCCTGGGAGAGCATTAAAGCAATTTCAGTTCCAATATGTCATGGAAGGTTTGGTTGAATATACGATTGCAGGAACAACTTATATGACAAAACGCGGGGATTTGATCCATCATGCGCCGGATGAATGGCATGAAGTACGCACCTTGCATAACGAAAGTTATGTGTGTCTCTCCATCGTATTTCATTTTGGCGAAAGCGCCTTTCCTCTTCAAGAGTTGTTCAGCAACGAGCATTTCCTAGGAAATTTCTCGAATCACCCGATAGAGAATAAGCTTTCGCAGTTGGTTGCGCTTTATCATCAACCGGGCTTGACGAATCAGCTCTACTGTCAAGGCTTATTATTGCAAATTATTCACGACGTTGTGGAGTGGAGAACGGAATATAGGCCGAGATCCAAAGCCTACAAGAAACAAAAGCCACTGCTCGTACTCATTAAAAATCATATCCTTGCTCACTATTCAGATGACGTATCACATGCCGATCTTGAGCGTATTTCAGGGTTAAGCAGAAACTATATCATCTCTATATTCAATAGAGAATATGGAATGACCCCTTTCGAGTATCTCGGGTGGATTCGGGTGGAGCGAGCAAAGGAGCTTGCTATGCAGACTAACTTATCTATCGGTGAAATTGCGGAAAAGGTCGGTTATGCAGACGTGCATACATTCGGGAGAATGTTTAAGAGAAAAACGGGGATGAGTCTCAGCCATTTCTGTGCATCCATCACAACCAATAGCTAGCTAACGATGACTATGTAGGAGCAAACTTATGACGAATCAGCCCATTCATGAATCGTATAATCTAGAGCTTCATCAACTGGAGAGAGCTTATTATCCTTCCTTAAACGTACAAATGCCGAGAACGGCCTATTGGATTGTCAGTTATATCCTGGAAGGGGAAGTGACCGTCACTACGCCGCTCGAACGGTCCATAGCAAAGCAGGGAGATGTCATGATTCATCCTCCCGGCATCGCGTTCTCAGAAGAATCATCGACCAGCGGCATACATCTGTGGATGATGTTTCATGCTAAGAACGCCTTCCGGATTGATCTATTGTCACAATATCCTGTGCCTAGAATATTAACGCTTAGCGACAAGCAGCACTATCAAGCCTTGTTCGCCAAGCTCGATGAAGCCTGGAATAACAAATCGCTCTCGTATCGAGACCTGATCGCGGCAGGATTTCATGCGCAGTTGTTAGCCTGTATTCTCGACAGCTGGCAAGCTGCCGGGATGCCTTCACGACCACAGAACGCCACAGAAGATGATCGATTACAAACAATCATTCACTTTCTCCTTGCTCATTATGAGAGCAAGATCACACGCGAACAATTAGCAGAGCTTGTCCATCTTCATCCTGTGCATCTCGATCGCATCTTTCAACAAACATTCGGCAGCACACCTATTCAAATGCTGAGAGAGATCAGACTACGAAATGTGAAGCAGCATTTAGAGAGTACTTCACTGCCGCTATCGGAGATTGCCATAAACTGCGGCTTTGGTGACTCTGCTTATTTGAATCGGTCTTTCCATAAGGCCTTTGGAATTACGCCGGGACAATATAGAAGCACGGCGCAATTGCAAACCAGCATGTATAGGCAGAATACGGATCAAAAACAATAAATGCATTGAACCTGACAAAACCTGTAGACACTGTTTATTGCTGGGCTTGAACGAACAAACGATACACACACTCTTCACTTTCCTGATAGCCCACGCGGATCGCTTTTGCGCGCAATTGGTTTTCCCCATTCTTAAGGAATAACGGACCTGTGTAGAGGAGCCATTGCGCGCGCTCCCCCTCATCTACAGCATAAGCGATGGAAGCTCCTTGTGTAGCGCTTATCAGTGCAACATACAGGGGTTGATCGAATTGAGCCGTATTTGTAATCGGAGGAACAATTGCCCCTTTCTCTTGTTGGATCGGATATAAACGCGGTGGCGCTGTTCGAGGCTGCTTCCCTCCTGGCCACATTCTCTCGACCATCTCACTCTCCGTCTGTTCCCCTAGATCGCCAACGCGACACATCCAATTGTCCAGTGCCTCACGAAGCCTAACCAGCTCCTTCCTGGCAGATGGATCCTGGGCCAAATTCCGAAGCTCGTGCGGATCTTGTTCACAATCATATAATTCCTCAACCGGCCGACTCGTCTGCAGCATAAGAGATTGGGTTTCATTCAAGGAGCCTTCTTGATGCAATCTCCACATCTCTTGCCAGATCGGATGTTGATGACTGTACGGAATCCATTGCAAATAAGGCTGCTCCGAGCAGTAGTTGCGTATATATTTGTACCTCGTATCCCTCACTGCTCGAATACGATCATACGACTCATCATAACGATCTCTTGTCGCATAGATGTACGTTCTTTCTGTTGCCTCTTCGCCAATAAAGACATTGCCTTGCATATGCCATGGAATTTGTGTTCCTGTGAGAGCAAGCACAGTCGGCGCGAGGTCCACCAAGCTAACCATGCGCTCATCCACACTGCCAGGCTTCAGATGCT
The DNA here is from genome assembly GCF_054483835.1 of Paenibacillus sp. strain BS8-2. NCBI lineage: Bacteria > Bacillati > Bacillota > Bacilli > Caryophanales > Paenibacillaceae > Paenibacillus > Paenibacillus sp. strain BS8-2. The sequence continues at coordinate 3,713,963 of NZ_CM137010.1, read as the reverse complement.
GAGGAGACCGCACGATCATCGGAACATGAATGCCCGCATCGTAGGGCCAGCGCTTTGCTCTTGGCAATCCTTCTCCATGATCGCTCCAGAGGAATACAATCGTATTCTCAGCCAGTCCATCCTCTTCTAATTGTTGTAGTATTTGGCCTACCCTCTCATCCGCCTTGGCAATATTGTCATATTGTTTCGCAAGCGCTTCTCTGCACTTAGGCGTATCAGGCAGGTACGGCGGAAGCTCAACTTGATTACAATCCGTTTGTATTCCCGCTTCGGAAGCGAGCCACATGCCGCTCTCATGTGTCATCTCTGGATTAAACACAGAGAAGAAAGGTTGTCCCGGCTTACGATGACGCCAATGCGCCTCATGACCAACCTCGTCCCAAGCTGTAATTGGACAATCAAATTGATAATCCGTCTTCTCATTATTCGTGCAATAATAACCATTCGCTCTCAGATACTCCGTGAACACCTTCACATAATGAGGCAGCACGGCAGAATACGGGGTAGGCAATTCAGGGAAGTGTGGGTTAACATGCTGGGTTCTCATATGCATCGTCCCTATGGAAGTCGGATACATCCCCGTAATGACAGCCGAACGACTGGGTGCGCAAACACCAGCTGTCGAGAATGTATGGGGAAAACGACATCCTTCCGAAGCGAGTTGATCGATGTTTGGCGTTCGTGCCAATGGATCGCCATAACAACCGAATCTCGGACTGGTATCCTCTAGTGATATCCATAACACATTGGGGGTTAACCCTTTATCCACTGCGCATCTCTCCTTCATTGCTCTTCATCAGATTTGTTGATCTTCTAGCAATGGCTGGAATAACAATCGTAACCGATGTCCCAATGCCAATTCGACTAGCGATACGAACACCAAATTGTTTGCCATATTGAAGCTTAATGCGTTCATCCACATTTCGTATGCCATACCCGATGCGTACATCCGAAGCAGCGAATATGCTAGCTATTGTCTGTTCTTTCATCCCAATGCCGGAATCCACAATTCTGAATACGATGGTATCGCCATGTTTCCTTGCGCTGATTGAAATCTCGATTCCTCTGCTCACAATGGCATGCTCCAATACATTCTCTACAAAGGGCTGCAATATGAGCTTCACCGTTTCATATCCATAAATGTTGCAATCAATATCATCATAAATAATGAGATGATCACGATATTTGATTTGCTGAATTTCAATATAGGCCATCACTTGTTCTAATTCCTGTACGACCCCTATTACATTTTCTCCATTATTCAAGGTCAAGCGGTAGAACTTCGCAAGCCCTCGGACCATACGTTGTAATTGATCGATCTCCCCTATTGTTGCAAGCTTGCCGATAGACGATAACGTATTATAGAGGAAATGGGGATTGATTTGGGTCATCAAAGTCTCGAGCTCCGCTTCCTTCTTAAGCGTATTCGCTAGATAGACTTCATGAATGAGCATGTCGATCTCTTCGCCCATCTCATTAAACGCATGAGCAATTTGGGCAAATTCATCTCTGCCTTTCATGAATCTCACTTTCCTGAACTCTCCCGAACGGAAATGATCAATGGATCTAATAATTCTCCGCGCTCGTTTGGCATAATAGGAAGAGATGAACCAGCCTGCAATGACTAACAAGATACCCGCCAGCAAACAAATGGTGATGGTAATTTTCTGAACGCGGTTAGCTCCCTTCTCAAGCAAAGCATTCGGAACAAGCGCGACAACAGACCAACCTGTCTCATGTAAGTTCTCTTCGATCATGAGATAGTCATCAGCTGTCTGATTAATCATGATCTCTTTTGACTCCTCCGTTCCACCTGAGGAGAATAAGGTTTGTCCGTCCTCATCGAATACATAAATCCGGCTTCCCTCACCAATTCTGACATTGTCGACAGAATCCAGAATACTCTCTAATTTTACAATCGCTCGAACAAAACCATATTGATTCTGGTTATTAAAATCCGTTAATGGACGAAGCAATGAGATTTCGTCAAATTGCCTGTCGCCTTCAATCTGCTCCCACTCATATTCATTTCCCCTATAGCCCTGACTATTTGTTCCGTTCTCAGTCTTCCATGGCAGGTTCCTATACCAAGGCTGCGTCGTTATTCTCTCCATATGAAGCACATCGTACCGATTGTAGGTGGAAACAGGATCAACCGATACTCGTTGCGGGTAATTATAGATTTCCGGAATAGACGCATTATCCAGATACAGCTTCAAAGTCAAAGGATATCTGATATTTTGCAGGAGATTCTCCAGCGTAGGCAGGATGATGTTGACTGTAGTGTCATAGCTGTACCACCCCTGTTCGTAGGAACGTAACGCCTTCTGCATTTGCGTATTACCGAACAACAAATCCGAGATATTTTTTGCCTCATCCGTTTTGTCTACAATATTATTCCTGATCTGCTCCAGCGTGCCTAACACATTCTCTCTCGTTTGATCTCTTATCGAATGCACCGAAGATTCATAGGCGAAGATGCCGATTGCAAGGACAGGAATAAGACCGAAAATGAGGAAAAACACTAACAAAATGACGCCAATCGATGAAAGGCGATGTCTTGCGATCACTCTTTTGATCATAATAAACCTCTCGTTTGGCATTGTTTCCTGTAATCATTGGGAGTGACACCGATTAATTCCTTGAATTGCCTAAAGAAGTACGTAAGATTTTTATAGCCTACGCTGTCTGCAATTTCATAAATCTTTAATTTCGGATTTTTCAGCAGCTCGCAAGCATGCTCTAATCGAACCCGTATCAGATATTCGCTGAAATTTTCATTCATTTCTTCCTTGAAGAGATGGCCAAGATAATTCGGAGAGAACGAGAATACATTTGCTACTTCCTTGAGCGTCAGATTGACTTGCAGATTTTGTTGAATATACGCCACGATATCAATAATTAATTTATGATTACGATTCATCTTCTTGCGATGCAGCAGTTCAGAGATCTCGAAGCAACGACGACGCAGCCAGGATTCAATGTCATCAACCGTCTCAAAATCATACAAAATATTCAAATGTTCAAAGTCAATGCCAAGTATGCTTTGAAGATTTTCATTTAATTCACTTAAATTTGTATCTAATCTTGCCATGATATGAACCGTAAAGTTGTGTACCGTCATTCGTGTGCCCAGTCGATTCACAAGCACAAACAGCTCGCTTAAATAATCGCTGATGAACACCAGTTCATAATTGCGCATGGCCGTAAACAAGTGTTGCAGAATTTCTTCCAAGTTGCCCGCATCTCGGATCAAAGTGTCTTTTGTGTCTCCCTGACGAAGGATACGATTTTTCCCACAAAACAATTTTGATAATAAAATAGATTTTGTCTGATCAAAGACTAGTGGAATGCTTTCAATCTCTTTCGCAGGTTCTGATACCGCTATTGTGACAGTAAACGGTCCCAATTTGCGGCATAGATCGACGATTCGCTGAGCGAGGTTATTATCTTCGTGTATGCTATACACAACACAAAGTTTTGTTTCCTCCAGTCTGCACACGAAGATCATGTAATCATCCTGAAGATACGTCATTAATTGTTCGATCCAGGAATGAATAACATGCTTTCTCTGTTCCTCTGCATGTTTGCTTACTTTCAGAGAGACATCATCCGCTTCCAGGATAGCCAATTCATAACCAGAAGGAACAGCGTGACCCCCTGTTCTTCTAGCGATAAGATCCTTGACCGTTTCATTAAGCGGACCTCCTTCTAACCAGGAGATCAATTTCTCGTTGCGAAGCAATGGCAGCGATTCCTTCAGCGTATGCTCCATTTGTTCTCTTTCACGCTGCAAATCGAGCCTTAATTGAATGTCCGTCAAAGCTTTATTCAATTCTTCCTCATCCACTGGCTTCAGGATATAACCATGAGCCCCCAGTTCTATTGCATGTTTGGCATATCGAAAATCCTCGTAACCGCTCATAAATAAAATTTTCAGCTGTGGATCCCGATCAAGCGCTTTGCGAGCAAGCTCTAGTCCAGACATATTAGGCATTTTAATATCCGACACCAGAACATCGATTTTCTCATGCTGCAGCATTGCCAAAGCCTCAAATCCCCCTACGGCAACTCCTGCAACAGTCATACCATACTTGTGCCAATGGATGTGCTTCTCCATCCACTCCAGATCCAGGAACTCATCATCTACCAGCAATACACGATACATACACACACCTCGCTCATGGTTGCGGTTACATCTTTGAAGAAGAAAGAATGAAACAAAAGGATATACCTAAGTATACCCTTTTCGCTTCATCCGTTGTCTTATATTAGTTGGTTTTCAATAGATTTTCATTCGCTTGCAGCTGATTGTTTTTAAACGCCAGCAGCTTATCGTACCCCTGGCTCATTGAGGCTTCATGGGCTTCATTCAGTATTTTCTCTACCTCTTCATCGCTCTTCGCGAAGAGAGCCTTGGCAATGTATTCCTTGTACATATCGTCCAGCGTTGTTTTAATAATTCCCTCTTCGGAATCGGGAGCTGGATGAAGATTGTAATAAATTGTGCCGTCCTGCGAAGTTTTCCAGGTTACATTCACTTGCTGCACTTTGGTCCAATCCCTTTGATCTTCAGGCAAGGACATGTCAACAAGGGCGCTTCTGTCATCAACGTATGCGGTGTTACCAGCCCAGTTCCATGAACCCAGCTTGTCTTTGTCTTTGTCTGCTTGCGGCGTAGAATCCCAGGTTGCATTAAAAATGGGATATCCATCCGCATCGGTCTCATCCCAATAACGTCCCTTAGGTCCGTATGTCATGGTATTCTGACCTTCTATTCCAGTCAGCCAATCCAAATAAGCAAATATGCCCTCTGGATTCTCTGCGCCTTTTGTAATAATGTTTACATTCCAGCCCAAGGTGATGTAGCTGTTAGGGAATACTTTATCAGCCCCTACGCCTTCTTTATGAATCGGCCAGATAACTTCATAACCCGCCTCTGGATCAGCTTGCTTTAAGAGATTATGAGCTTCTCTCATATCTGTACTGGTGACCTGAATAGAAGCGAAAACAGCAACCTGACCATTATTCAGCTTTTCTTTCACCTGCTCCGTTTTCTGAGTAAGCGCATCTTGCGTAATGAGCTTCTCGCGAAATAATTTGCTTGCATACTTCATGGTGTCTACAAATGCAGGTTCTTGATAGATGGAGGTCATCATCCCGTCCTGATCACTAGCTTTCTGATTAGTAATGAATGCAGGGGAGAAGCCTTCCTTCATACCAGATGTCATCATTTCAATACCTTGTGCTTGCGTGTCCACTTCTAACGGAATCACTTTCGGATATTTCTCTTTCACTAGCTTTAGGTAAGCATACAGGTCGTCAAACGTCTCAAGCTTGGGAGAACCAAGCTCCTTGTGAATTTTTTTGTTTATCGCATACCCCGCATTCCCGTTTGGTCTGGATGTATACCAGTTCGGGAACATATATAGCTTGCCGTCTGGCGAGCGAAGCAGATCTAATGTTTCTTTCCCTGCCCATTTCACTAAATTTGGATACTTATCCAAGTAGTCATCAAGCGCAACCAGCTTATCCGCTTCACGCAACTTCTCCACATCGGCTCTCTCAATAAGCAACACATCCGGCAGCTCATCTGCTACCATCATTGTGCTCAATTTCTGTACGGCTGCGCCGCCGGATTGAATGGGATCAACCGTTACATTCAGATTCTCTTTAATCCATTTGGAGCTTGGATCTGACCCCCACTGCTCGTTATTCCACCAATCATAATGAGCATAGAAGCTGAAATGAAGTGGTTCTGATCCTAATTCGAATGCAGTGGATGCAGGCTCACTTGTTTCGGCGTTTGAAGGAGACGGCTCAGCAGTCGCTGAAGATGATTGATTATTTCCTCCTGAATTTGTACAAGCCGATAATACTAGCGCAATACATAACATAATACCAAATGCGTGTGCAAACTTCTTATTGGTCTTCATATTCTTACCCCTCTCTTCAATATAACGTCTATGTGAAGCTGTATGCAGCTTATCACCGATATGACCGATCATCCACTAACCCTTAAGTGAGCCTACAAGTACTCCTTTGACAAAAAATCTTTGCAAGAATGGATACACCATAATAATTGGCGCTGTTGCCACAACAATCGTAGCCATACTCAGAGATTGCGAGGTGACAGTTTTTGCTCTTTCAAGGGCTTGCAAAGCAGAAGCATTCCCTCCGGTCGATTGAAGCAGCATATCCGCTGACACATTCGAAATGAGAATTTGCTGGAGAACAGACGATATTGGCAAGAGGTCCGAATTATTAATAAAGATAATGCCAGAGAACCAATCATTCCAATGTATTACTGCAGTGAAAAGCGATAATGTCGCAAACACCGGTCCCGAGACAGGCACTACGATCCGAATGAAAGTACTGAAGTAGCCGCAGCCGTCAATCTTGGCCGATTCTTCGAGACCATCAGGCAGCTGCATGAAGAAGGTTCGGAATATAATCATATTCCATACGTTCATAGCTGTCGGAATGACTAGTACCCAGAACGTGTTGTTCAGGCCAAGTTCATTGTTAAGGATGAAGGTCGGAATTAACCCCCCGCTGAAGAACATTGTAATGATGCAATAAACCATATAATAATTGCGGAAGATGACATCTCTGCGAGACAGACCATACGCTAGCAGAGATGTGACAGCAATGGATAACAAGGTGCCAACAACGACTCTGAGAACAGAGATGACGAACGCATTCAAGATTCGTCCATCATTAAACACGACTTTATAATTATCGAGCGTTATGGCTCGCGGCCAAAGCGTAATGCCGCCTAGCGATGTGTCTGCCCCGGAATTAAACGAGATAACAAGCGTATTCCATACGGGATATAACGTTACGAAGCCTAAGAGAATGAGAAGAATGTATATACCAATTTGAAACATCTTTTCGCCATATGTTAATTTCATGACAATGTGCAGCTCCTTCCAATGACTACCATAAGCTATGTCCTAACCGACGTGCGAATCGATTGGCTGCAACAAGTAGTAGGATGTTGATTAAGGACTTGAATAAACCGGCAGCTGCTGCATAGGAGAAACGTTGGTTCTGAATGCCGATCCGATACACATACGTATCAATGACATCGCCAACCTCTCGCATGATCGCATTCATACCATTACTGGTAAGCATCAGAATATCCTCAAACCCCGCATTCAGTAGATTGCCTATTTGCAGAATCAAGAAGATGATAATAATCGGCATGATGGAGGGAATCGTGATGGCGAATATTTGCCTGGACCTCGATGCTCCGTCTATGGAAGCGGCTTCGTAAAGGCTTGGATCTACTCCGGCGATGGCGGCCAAATAGACAATGGACGCAAATCCAATCTCTTTCCATATATTCGCTGCAATAAGTATCTCCCAGAAATAATTAGGTTTGGAGAGCCATGCGACTGATTCATCTATCCATCCTAGCTTCAGAAGAATTTCATTGAGCGACCCGGTATCTGCCGAAAGAATAGTAAGAGCGAAACCGCCTACTACTACCCATGATAGAAAATGGGGCATATAAGTAACCGTTTGAATAAATTGTTTGAAATAACGATTTCGAATTTCATTCAGAAGCAGCGCCAGTATAATAGGAGCCGGAAATCCGAATAGCAGCTTCAATCCGCTAATCACTACCGTATTTCTTATAATGCGCCAGAAATCAAGCGAATTAAAAAACATATCAAAATGTTTCATTCCCGCCCAGGGGCTTTCTAAAAAACCTTTAAATAGATTGTAATCCTTGAAAGCGACGATCACGCCATACATGGGCACGTAATTAAACACAAGCAGAAATAATAATCCCGGAAGAATCATCAACTGGATTTCCCATTGACGCATCCATCTCATCCCTATTGAGGGTTCCATTCTGGATCTTGAAGTGTCCGAATGTCGTTTGGCTGCCGTCGTTTTCATCTCTACACTCCTCATAATCTGTATACATTCATAGTACAACAGTCAAAGCTTACGCAACAATTCAGATAAACAACGAAAAGTTTACTATTGCAACGCAAATATAGCACTACCTCCGCAAATAAAAACCCTCCTAATAATAGGAGGGTGGAGGCGACAGACCGGTGAAAGGTCCAATGAAGAGGTTTTCAGACACGCCTAGTTAAATAAAGTCAACTCATAGAAATCAAGCCAATCCGGTACGCCCTGTGTAAGCTCGATTCTTACGTATCGTTTGGTCTGCGGGGCAAAGGTAATCTCGAATGCATGAGGCGAGCCTGATGCGGTTGTCACCTGAGTCCAGCTGCTGCCATTATCCGAGACCAGAAACTTAAAGGCTCGAGGATAGTTAATATTGGTTGTTAAGACATGCAGCTTCCGGAATGTCTTGGCCGAGCCCAGATCAATCGTATACTTCATCCCATTGTACATCGAAGCGCCTGAAGTATATCTAGTATTCACGTTGTTATCGATCGCTTGACTCGCAGGCAAAGAAGCATACTGATTCGAAGCCGAGGCCGTCCAACCTGACTTGCTTAATGCTGTGAACACATCTGTAGTCGTTATGACATTCCAATCTGTAGTTGTGAAGCTTCCAGATCCATCAGCCGCCTCTAAGCCTGCCGTAATGCTGCCTACATAGTCGGTTGCTGCCGCCCATCCCTTCTGCACAGTGAAGTCCCAGAAGTCATCCAGTTTCACAGTCAGACTAGAAGTCTTGGACGCGCGATAGTAATGGACAATTTCATAATTTGAGAGATATTGCACGTACACCTTCCATACCACACCATATGAATCTGTCATATCTTGAATATATGCGCCTCCGGAGAGGTCCTTATAATCTGGATGAATCATAATGTCTGAGGTTATGTTGTTCCCATTAATAGCATTGCTGTTATGGGTCCAGATCTCCCAGTAATTCTGCCATCCTGTGCTGGTAATGGTGCCGTTGGCGAAGCTCCATGTGCTGGTTGTAGACGTATTCCCATTAATCTGTAGTGGCAGATTGGAGTTCACTGTATTGGTATTCCCCGACCAGGGCCAAATTCCACGATTAATCTGAATGCCCATGCCTCCAGATCCGCCATTAAATTGATAACTGCCTCCCCAGCTCGTATTACTGTTAATCCAGTTGCTGATCGTTCCGTTCGTCGGCCAATTATAAGTGTTATTAAGCATACAGTTCGTACCGTCCGAGCTGCATGCGCCAGCCCATGGGCCGTTAGACGTTGTTGCATTGGCGACTGTAGGAACGAAAGTTAAAATCATCGAGAACATAATAATAAACAGCACACTTTTATTCTTCATCACACGCCTCCTAAATTGGACTGATCAAGGAAAACATAAGCCGGTATATCCCTTGAGCAGCTTGGATTCTTGTGGCATTGGACATTGGAGCGAACGTTCCGTCACCCATTCCATTCAATAGATGAAGATATTGAGCCATCGATACAGCGTCCAGTGCCCAGGACGAGATCATATTCGCATCCGAATAGGCTAGTTGCTCCGGATTAGAATGGCGCTCAAGCCCATCTATCTCATGTTTCAGCGCATATGCGCGAACGAGCAATACTGCCATTTCTTCACGGGTTATTGCATCATTTGGACGGAATTGCTGGTGTAAGTTACCTTGAATCAACTTTGCGTCATATGCTGCATGAATGGCTTCCGAATACCAAAGATTGTCCTGAACATCCTTGAACGGTTGATTGCCATCCCTAGCTTGCAAATGCAGCATTCGTACTAGCATAGATACAAATTCTGCTCTTGTGATACTTTGATTCGGTGCAAATGATGTATGGTCGATGCCCTCAACAATTCCGTACACACTCAACGTTTCAAGTGCTGGATAGCCCCAGTGTTGATCAGAGATATCATCGTAGAGCTTGTTGAATTGAACAAAAGCGTATGAGCTGAAATGCTCAAAATCGGCACCCAACGTTTGCTCATCTATGGTTCGAGCGACTTGAACAAACTCCCACTGCATGGCCTCCTCGTTCCAATAGTACACATAGACTGCTTTATCGTTCATGTATAATGCTGCATCCAATTGTATAGCGATTGGTTCAATAAATTCATGTACTTGATGCACAACGCCTTGCGAATCAAGTAAAGACATTTGCAATTCATAGACCGTGCCTGTTTGTCCCTGCTGAACTGGCCCGATATCTTGCAGTTGCTTGGACGTTACTTTTTTCTTAACCACTGTAATGGATATCGCTTCAAATTTACTTGCAGCAACGTCTGGATTCAGTATTTCTTTCCATACAGCAGCTGGAATCCCCAGCTTCAATTCCTTGAACTGAATCGTCATCGAGTTTCCTTGTATTTCTGTAAGCTTCTTGATCGAAAACTTGACCTCCCGCTTACCTTCAGGCGCTTGAACCCGGTTATCACCATCGCTTGTGCTTTCAATGAGCCCATCATCATATACCCGTTCGTCCACTTCGGCTGGCGCCGATGCAGTCGGGGCTGGCCATGAACCTGTTGGCGTTGGTGTCGGGTCCGGCGTCGGTGTTGGTGTCGGGTCCGGCGTCGGTGTTGGTGTCGGCGTTGGTGTTGGTGTCGGCGTTGGTGTCGGCGTTGGTGTTGGTGTCGGCGTTGGTGTTGGTGTCGGCGCAGGCACTTCACCAAACACTCTGAACTCCACAATCTCGAACTGATAGTACGAGCCGCTATGCTTCACACGAATGTACCTGTATTCATTCAAGTCAGAGGGATTTAATGTCCAAGTTGAGGCGAATGGCATCACATCATTCCCCTGTCCGCCAAGCTCGACATACTGAGCGAAGGACGCATCATTTGATGCTTGAATCTGAAACTCCTTACGCTCTCCTTCATCACCGCGGTTTGCTTCATGTTGACTGAATACGAGCTCCACTCGTTTGATGGCATAAGATGCCTCCAGATCAACCGTAAACAGATGCGGCATCTGCTCCCAATTGGCTGCATATTTTGTGTCTAATCGACCATCCACAGCAAATCGAGGCCCGAGATCATCGCTATACGCTTTACTGCCTGTAACAGGTTTTCCTTGGGCCAAATTGCTAGTTAACGAGCTGACATCTGCAACTGTAACCGTCAACCTATCCTTTGTGCTGAGACTGCCGTCGGAAGCCTCCAATTGCAGGGTATAGGAGCCTGGAAGAGAGAATGCAGCAGTGGTTTGCAATTGATGGACCTGGCCGAAAGTAACACTGCCTGGCCCCTCTATCTGAGACCACGTCGTCGTAAGCGTACCGGAAGGCAACGTCTCATCACTTGCTGCACCCGTTAAAGAAGCAGTGGTCAATAAGGTGACTGACTGATCGTCGCCTGCTTCGACGACAGGCGGGTCATTCAGCTCCGCAGATCGATATTGAAGCTCCGTTGACCCAAAGTGTATGGCCCAATAAGCTGCATTCGTCGAAGCAAAAATAATCTTCACAACATTTGTTCCTTCAGGCAATGCCGCATTGGATAGCTTCATGGATTTCCAACCGTTAGCTGTATCTATCGCTGTTGAGGCAGTAACGGTTACAGATGTCCATGTCTGCCCATCGACTGAGCTTTGCATAGAAATATAGTCTAATGGATTCGATATCGTATAGCTGTGATAATAAATTTCGCTCACGACAGCGGTTAACTGATCTTGTTGATAGACCATCTCCGCACTCGCATCCGTTGACTTCCAGACGGTATGTGTATCTCCGCCATAATTAGCTCCTCCATCATCGATGGATAGATTTTCAGAATGAGATTGTACGATTGACCAGTCGTCGAGAGGATCGGTCACCGTAACAATGGTAACAGATTCACGATTAATGGATAACGAATACACTTCTTGCTGACTATTGTCCTTAGAGATCACCGTTATCGTGAACACATTAGCTCCCATATCCAATGGTAAGGAAATCTCTGAACCGGTGATGGCTTCTCCATTTACTTTAATCGTCGCTTCAGGATCCAAGCTTTGAAGTGACAAGTTCACCTCATCGACATCAGCCTCCACTCTAGCTGAATAGTCCGCAATGTTGGGATCGAATGCAGGAGATAAAGTCATCTCGCTCGACGTCATCAGGGATAACAACGCATTGTCTGCTGTCCTCGAACCGAATACACGAATCTCAGCAGCGGATAATGGATTGGAGCCCACAGCCGTCTTCTCCATCCGGACATAACGATATCCGTCCATGTCAGGTACATTAGCTATCCATGTGCCTTGATGCAAGAAATCGTCTTCCCCCTGGGTGCCTGTAATTTGATAGGTTCTGAACAAAGGATCATTGGATACCTTAACCTGGAACAGGTTGCGGAAACCATCCCATACGGCATCTTGCTTCTGAACAACCTCGACTCGGTTAATCGCATAGGCAGCCTTCAAGTCCAGTTGCACCCACATGGGACTATTGAAGGAAGAGGACCAAGCCGATTCCACATCATCATCCAGGATCAAGTCTGGGGTATAATGGCTTGAATATGAATCTGACGCAGTCGCCGTAACGTCCTCTACCAAGGATCTATTCGGTCCCAATTCTGCATGCTCGACGTTAACCGTTACACTGGCGCTAGTGACCTCAGCCTCATCACTTACGGCTAACTGCAGCATATATTGTCCCGGTTGTGAGAATGCAGCCGTTGTCCTGGCAATATGCGCATTGCCGAATGTAACATCTCCAGGCCCGCTTAACTTGCTCCATTGCAAAGTGAGCTCCGAGGAGAAGGGCATACCGTCATCTGTTACAGCAGCTTGTAAGGAAATCGTATCAGCCAATGACGCATTCATCTCGCTTGAAGACAGCGTGACAGAAGGCGGCTGATTGACACCTGGCGTTGGAAGGGCATTCAGGATCGAACTGAATTCACTTTCAAGTCCAGCATGATTGATAATAGTCTGTACAGCCGGAGGTCGATTGTCTGAATCGAATAGAATTGTACCCGTCACACTGTTATTCGTTCCTTGCTCCTTCACATCATCTGATGTCGTGTAATTATTGCTCACTAGATGATCGGATGAACTTGTCTGGAAGAACAGCCAGTAATGGAAAGGTTTCTCTACCACATTTCCGCTCACAATTACATGATCGCTGTTGTTATCAAGATAGATGGCAGAGTAGTCACGGTAGGAGGTGCTCACATAGTTATCCTTAATCTCATGCGGCATGGACGTGGAGCCATCTCCGAATATATAGAGTCCACCTACATCATTCAGCCGCTTGCCAAAGTTATACACTTTATTGTTGTACATCTTAATGCCTTCATATTGTTCATTTGTAATCGAGGCGATGCCTGACCAAGGAATATCGGCTATATCATTGTGACTAATGGTTACACGGTCTACGTAGAACGTTTGAATGGCAGGTGTTCCTCTATACTCTTGACCGACATTCCTAATCGCATTGTTCGTTATTGTAATATCGGTTGTAAGGCCCTTACGCCAGTCTCCAATCTGTTGCTTGTTAGACAACCAGGCATGACCTGCATAAATCGCTGTATCAGAGGTGTCATAAACTGCGTTGCGTTGTATCACCGTATTGTGAACGCCTGTATATAGACCGATCCCCATTCCGCCCGTATGAGCGATGATATTATCCTCAATTCTAATATCAGTTGCAGCATCCACATGAATAGCTGCGGGCACAGTTTTATACAATTCATCATTCGCTGGGCCGTCAGGCTTCTCCAGCCATTGCGCTTGATACGTAATGTAGCTATCACTCTCCGGTGCTTGCCAAGTCGTATACTTCATTGTTAAGCCTTGAATGACAATATCATGAGCAGGCGAGCTTGCATCCGTGCCACGAACACGAATAATCTCCTCAAGCTGGGGAATGGTCACATTGGCATTCGCTAAATCCTCTCCCGCTTCGGGATAATAATAAAGCGCTTTCACATATTGGTCATAGAACCACTCTCCAGGTGAATCCAATAATTCAATCGCATTCTCCAAATAAAAACCAATGCTCGGTTTCACCCGCTGGTAAGGAGGCGTTAACGATAAGGCTGCGATCGAGAAGTAAGGCTGCTTCATAGTCAATTGATAGTCGCCATCATTGTTCTTGTCCAGACCTCGGACGGGCAGCCAGAAGTCTTTCCATTCCACCGCAGTATGAACCTGCATATCTTCAGGATGGGAGAAGTCCTTGTTCTCCAGTTGCTCGTTCGAAACGACGTACCCATCCTGCACTTCAGATGTTGCAGGATCATTATAATAATCTCTGCCTATAATGGGAGTCGTCGTTCTCGCTCTTATCTTGCGCGCGTCATTGACATACAACTGTCGGAAGGGCGCAATCTCCTGATTCGTTAAGTCCAGCTTATAATAGCTTTCACCTTGCACTTGCTCCCAGCTGCTCGGCAACCGTTTCCCTCCGCTTAGAACGGGATGCTCGCCAGGATAAGCTTTGTAGATGACTGGCGAATTGGAGTCAATTCCTGAATCAGTCGCCCCAAGCTCCAAAGCTTCCTGTAATTCATACAGCCCGCCCCGAATCATCACTTCTACCGCTTCGGTGCTCGTCTCCTTTACATCTTGTACCGCTTCCTTGGCACGATTAAGCGTTGCGAATGGACCATCTGTGCCCTCCTGATTCGGATCTGCCAGTTGGCCGCTCCATGAGTCATCTCCATTAGTCGCCACATAGAAGATGTTCACCGTCGGTGAAGCCCATACCTTTGACTGTGATGGCGTAGGTGCGAGCATTCCAATGATCAGCATTGGAATCATAAGATAAACCATAAAGCGTCTTGAAGCACACTTCCAGAGAGACCTTGCAATCACGAGATAACCTCCTTTATCTGTAATAAATGACTCCTTAAGCGTACGGGATTCATGCTTTCATCCACAATTGAACTAAGCAACGAAAAGTTTACCTTTCCTAAGGGATTATTTGTGCGCAGCCACAAAAAATAGCGCCTTCCGAAGAAGACGCTATTACGTTAGCGCATATCTATTCTAAATGTTCAACTGCACCTTTACACCCGTTCTAGCACTCTCGATTGCGCCAAGCACCATAGCCATACTCTTGATATTATCTCTGCAATCCGTTTCTGCCGATCGCTTCTGCTCCAGCGCCAAGAACATCTCATCAAGGCAGCCTCGATGTCCCTCTTCACCCTTCCAATGATAGGCTGCCTCCACCCGTTCTGTCTCATAGGTGAACTTCCCAGTTTGATCTATATTCCGGACAGCTTCTGCCTGAATGTATTGCTCGCCATCCCAGAGAGCCGTTCCCTTCTCTCCGCTGACCCTCCAATTCGATTGCCACGAGGTCGGCATCCCCTCTGAACACCATGATCCGCGATACGAGAATACAGAGCCGTCTGACATCTCAAAAATACAAACAGCCATTGCATGGCCTTGGTACCATGAGCCTTTTGGATTAAATTCTTGACAATAAACGGATACCGCATCTGCACCAGTCAAGAAACGAGCAGAATCGAAGGTGTGAATCGCCATATCCAGAATAAGCGGACTCTCCATCGCATCTCTAAATCCGCCAAAGTGAGCAGCCATGAAGAAATCTGCACCTACATGTCCAATTGCACCGATCGCGCCCGAATGTAAGAGATCGCGGTAGGCTCTAATATTCCTGTCGAATCTGCGATTCTGCATCACTGAATAAGTAACTTCACTCTCATTGGCTAATTGCACGAGTGCGAGCGCTTCATCCATCGTTGCTGCAAGCGGCTTCTCGCCTAGAACATGACAACCAAGCATCATCGCGGTACGACACACTTCAAAGTGAGCATCCGGCGCTGTTACATTGAATACAACATTCGCTTGCGTCTCCTTGATCGCTTCTTCCACATTTGTGAATACGTCACAGTCCAGACCATGACGAAGCTTCGCGTTACGAGCAGAGTCGAGAAATAGGTCGACTAATCCAACAATACGAATATCTTCACGAGAATTTGCATATTCGATCCAGGCATTCGACATATTCCCGCATCCAACAACAACTACATGATATTGACTCATTGCAACTCCACCTTTTATCTAGGATTAGGAATATAAGATCCGCCACGGCAAGATTTCAAATAATTCAGCGCATGCACTTGACCCGTCATCTCCAGATCACCTCGATAGATCGGATCATGATAGCCTTCAATATCAATGACTCCTTGATATCCACCTTGCTTCAGTATCGTAATAATATCCGTCCAGTTGCTGTCGCCAAATCCAGGTGTCCGATCCCACGCGAATTTTTTGGGTCCATGTATGCCATACTCTTTGACAATATCCCAAGCAATCGTTGCATCCTTGCCATGAACATGGAAGATCTTCGGAACCCATTTGCGCAGCTGCGGTATGGGATCAATTAGACTAAGCAATTGATGGCAAGGCTCCCATTGCAAGCCAATATTTGGATCGGGCAAAGTGTTGAACATCATCTCCCAAGCGGTCGGGTTATGAGCCACATTCCAATCCCCTGTATGCCAATTGCCTCCCATACTGCAATTCTCGAACGCCAGCCGAATTCCCTTATCCGAAGCACGCTTTGCTAATTCTCCGAACACTTCTCCGAATTTAGGCATGGATTGGTCAATAGGAACATCCGGAATTCTACCAGTGAACCCGGAGACGATATCAGCTCCGAACAGATGTGCATGGTCAATCAACCGCTCCCATGAAGCCAAGGTATCTGAATTATTCGCATGACCCGTTAATGGATTGCCGAATACGCCTATTGTAGATATCGTAATATCATGTTCTGCTATCGCTTCTTGTACAACCTTAGCTGTCTCTGCCAGATCTACATCACCCGTTGTTTGCCAGAACGTAATGCTGAAGGATTCAAATCCATGCTTAACAATTTGCGGCATCACACGAGCCACTTCCCACCCGTTTACCAAGGTACCGATTCGAATATGCGGATGCAAGATTGTTCATCTCCCCTAAATTAGATAAGATGTAAAGAATAAGCCCATTATATCGTCACTGCATAATTTGTTCTCTATCCGATCTTCAGCTCTTCTATCCCTATTTTAGTGAATGGAGCGATTTCATTGACTTCCCCTCAATCCTTGAAAGAGAATACGACGCTTCTTAACAAACAATATCCCATTAATGTATTCCGCAATGCGCATGCAAGAGGATTACAGCCCGTAATGATACTGGGACTTCATTGGCATGAGCATTTTGAATTGATCTATATGACAAAGGGGAAAGCGAATTTCCATATAGATAGCGTTTCTTATTCGGTGAATGAAGGAGATCTATTAATTGTTCCTCCTGGGGGCATGCATGTTGGATATCAGGATGGAGACGAAGCAACCGAATACATCGCGGTTGTATTTAATCCCACCTTATTGCTTCCCAGAGAGATCGATCGCTCATTCGAGCTCTATCTGAGACCCTACTTAGCAAATGAAGTCCAATTCCCTGTTTACTTTGCTGCCGATGACGCTGCTTGGCGTGGTATTCACCATTCCTTAAGCGCTGTCATTACCGAATTCGAGGAGAAACAGCCTGCTTTCGAAATAACAACAAAAGCCAATCTGACGCTTATGATGGTTCAATTGACCAGAGCCCACCCACTTCCCGAGAAGGAGGTCAGACCATACAAACAGGATCGTCAGCTTCAACGATTCAAGCCGCTCTTTCAATACATCGAAGAGCATTACCACGAGAAATTAACGATCGAGATGGCTGCAAGCTTTCTCAACCTGAATCCCAATCACTTCTGTCACATATTCAAGCGAACAACGGGTCAAACCTTCATCGAATATGTCAATTATATGCGTATGAACGAAGCCCAGCGTCTTCTGAAGCAAACCGACTCCACTATTACTGAAATTTCAGATCGTGTCGGTTTTGGTAATGTTAATTATTTCACCAAGATCTTTAAAGCCTTTAATGGAATAACGCCAACTCACTATCGAAAAAGTTGATTTACCCATTGTTAAACTCCCCCGATTTCGCTCGCCGCTAGCAATCTATGATTGAATATTACGTCAAGCAACATGTTGAAAAAGTACAATACATTCGCTTAACCCCTTCATTGTTCCGTTCCCCAATACGATCCATAATGAGGACATCAACAACATTCAAATCGCGAAGGGATGATATACCATGGTAACGGAACAGATGAAGAAAGAATACGAAGAGCAAGGCTTTACCCTCTTTCATGACCTATTCTCAACTGAAGAAATGGAGCAATTGACAGCCAGCATTGACAGACTCGATGAAGAGCGCGAAGCTGAGCTCGACAAATTGGGTCAACAAGGCCTAAGCATACCGAAGCAGATAAACTTCAATATCCTTCTGAACCAGAAGGATCCCGTTGTCAAAGCCTTTGTTATGCAGGACAAGATGGTTGAAATCACAACTTCGTTAATGGGACCTGATGTTAAACTCTACTGGGATCAATCCGTCTACAAGAGACCAGAAGCCAATCGGGATTTTCCATGGCATCAAGACACAGGCTATCAGCCGATAGAGCCGCAAGTTTATATAACCTGCTGGCTTGCTCTGGAGGATGCTACAATTGAGAACGGATGCATCTGGGTAATTCCAGAAACACATAAGCAGGGATTAGTGGAGCACAAAGATACTGAAGTAGGCAAACAATGTTACTTTGGCGAGGATCCTGGCTTGCCTGTGGAATTAAAGAAAGGAAGCATGGCTGTTTTTAATTCCTTGCTCTTCCATCGCAGTACACCGAACATGAGCAACACGACACGAAAAGGCTTTATTATGCAATATTCTCCAGTTGGAGCCTATAACCCGGTAAGTGGTGAAGTGTATAATAACGGACCAGATGTAGCGGTTAACGGTCACGCTGTGTAAGACGGAATCTTCGGCATACATTCCGGATATACGAAGGGCTGTCTCAGAAGAAGGCTCTCGCACTTGATGAAACAGCTCACGTATAGGTACTAAACAAAGATGGCGGTGCTGAGGGAGTTGTTCCCGGCACCGCCATCTTTGGTTTTCGGTCTATTGCTGCCTTCTGGAGCAAGATGATACTTGGGATTACGCGGATCCGAGCTTGTGCCCTCAACGTATGTGAATTTCTACAATTGAAATAAAGCGCGAATTGCTTTCCCATAATAAGGCGAAGGAATTGGGCCGTGCAACAGCGGATCACCTGTTAATTCCATCCACTCGCGCAGCTGGTTCAGCAAGCCCTGTCTCACCTCTTTTAATTCAGGGTGTTCAGCTAGATTTAGCATCTCTAGCTGATCCTGATCCAGATCATAGAGCTCAACCTGCGGCCTGCCCTTCAGTGTTTCCTTCAGCATGACGGGATAAATCGGACTCTGTCGGATGTCGCCAGGCACATCTATTTTTGTGCTTACTTCAAAATTGACAACCAGCTTATGCTGCTTTGTGCGAATGCTGCGTATCGGCTCATATTGAGTATGATAGGTCTTCTCGGAATAGATACACGCTTGCGGCTGATATTCTTCGCCTCTTAGAAGCGGCCAGAAGCTATGTCCATGGAGGTTATCCGGTTGATCCATTCCAAGCGCCTCAAGCATCGTCGGAACAATATCGACATTGCTGATCAGTTCCTCGTAAACTCGCCCTCCATCTAGACCTGCTGCAGGCCAACGCATAAGCAAAGCCGTTTCGATTCCGGGATCGTAAAGGGTAGATTTCGCTCGCGGCATAGCAATGCCGTGATCGGTTGTGAAGATAACCCAAGTATTCTCCACGATTCCTAGCTCCTTGAGCGAATCAAGGATAATGGCCACTCCTTCATCCATTTGCTTAATAATTCCCTGGAGCGCCGCGACATCTTGCCGCGATTCCGGACAGTCCGGAAGATATGGAGGAATAGCTACCCCTTTGGATTCATCTGGAACAGCGCCTTCCCAATTGAATGGACGATGTGGCTCAAAGAATCCTACTTCCAGGTACAACGGTTTGTCTCCGCTTGTCTGTTCCTTCAGAATACGTGCCCCTTCCTCTCCCATTCTTCTAGCTGGTCCCGTCTCCACTAACACATCATACCCAAGCCGTGCAGGTTCCCTTGATACATGCTGTACGCCAACAAGCGCCGTTGTATATCCATCTCTCTGCAGCTTGGCTGCCATATGCTCCTCGCCTTCATGATACTCCCAGCCAAAGTTGGCATGCGTGAGTCCCATAATGCCGTTAGCGTGGGAGAATCGACCTGTATGCAAGGCGGATCTGCTCGGACTGCAGAGTGGCGAGGTGCAGAAGCTCTTGTCAAATCGCACACCAGATGCAGCCAAGCTGTCTACGGCATCGCTGGACACCGTGGATTGACCATAGCAGCCTAAGTGTTTGCCAAGATCATGCGTTGTAATGAAGACAATATGTGGTTTGTTAATCATCAACATCCCTGCTTTCCTATTTCCCTGTACAACATCTTCTATCAGTATAAAATATCCTCTGCCGGCACACGATGTACTTTAGAGCCACATGTTGTCTCTTGGCGACTGAATTAGGCCTAGGCGCATATTATCTTACATTCCATTAATCTGTCGTTTCATAGGTTCATCCATTGATCTGTAGTTTCATAGGTTCATCCATTGCCAACACATATCTCACACCTTGAAGCTCGACCTGCAGTGGCTCCCTCCTCGTGCAATTTACAACAAAGGCAGCCCCCTCAGCATTTCGTTCGAAGCTCACACTGACGATACCGCCGAGAATTGGCAAACGATCCAAAGAGAAGCCGCCCCAGTCTGCGGGAATATGTTTAGGATCAAGCACAAGTACGCCTTCTTTCGTCGGGGTAATCCCGCAGATTCGCTCGATCAGCGTGCTTGCCATTAACCCGCCCCACAGAAAGTGGGCCGCATTATAACCGTCTCCTGTAAGTGGATTATAATTCTCATAAGCGGTAACAAAACCTTTGTGGGTCATCAGATCTATCGTCTTGTGGAAGAGCATGTCCCCTACATCTGAATCATAATGATACAAGCCCTCAGTTACAAAATAATTGAAATAGAACCATACCGGTCCTCTCCAATACGAATAGGCTGGATTAAAGTCAGCATCATCCGCAGATAGGGTAGGGAGTGGGAAGCGCGTCCAGAACCGGTTTTCGTCCAATAGATGTTCATTTAACCGCTCATATTGCTTCGAGGTAACTAATTGAATGTATAACGGGAAAAATCCTGCCGGAGAATATACCGGTATATGTTTCCCTGTTTTCACATGCAAGTCGAAATAGAAACCTTCTTCTTCGTTCCATAACTCACGCTGAATCGCTTCCCTTGTTCGACGCGCTTGTTCCAGATAACGATTACCCTCCTCTTGCTGGCCTAATTGCTTATATAGCTCACCGATGACCTCATTCTGTTCTACCCATAACACATTAATGTCTACGCCAATAATCGGAAAGTCCCACCAACACGGCTCTGCATCCCCGAACAGCGTATAAATACGATTACCCCAGCGTTTGGCATTATCCTGACCGCTGTCGGACCATTTGCGCACAACAATGAGATCGGGATATTCTGCCTCGATTTG
The DNA here is from genome assembly GCF_054483835.1 of Paenibacillus sp. strain BS8-2. Classification (NCBI taxonomy): domain Bacteria; kingdom Bacillati; phylum Bacillota; class Bacilli; order Caryophanales; family Paenibacillaceae; genus Paenibacillus; species Paenibacillus sp. strain BS8-2. Next base: position 3,692,584 of record NZ_CM137010.1, on the reverse strand, counting down.
ATTCTGTTGGAACCAAGCATTGTACTTGCACAAATACGGAAGCAATCCTTCCGCAAATGACAATGAACCCGTCGATTCCAGGAGCTTCTTGACAGCAAAACCGAAGGCTGGAGGATGCGTCCCTCCGATGGCATCATCAGGGACCAAACTTATATGTAAGTTCTGTCTCTTCGACCCATGTTCTTCAAGGAATACATTGACACCATAGGGCTGAGCTGAATTGGTAATACACCCGTTATCCCACTGCATATTGGCCATGTTCAGCATGGATCCCTTGGCAAGCCTATGGCCCTCAATCCACCGTGAGGCAACCGCATGAAACGCATAATCCCACATCCAGAACCCCCAGAACGTCTGCTTGGCCATCATCGCTGGATAGGAGATCAGACCTTCCGGCAAGATTTCACACATCTGTTGATTTATAAAGGTGAAGCTTGCGAAACTCTCTAACGATTGATCGGGCATATGGATAGATGGCAGCTGTCGTTCAAGCTTCTCCCATGCCTGTAACGCTTTGTCCAGATAAAGCTCCGATAAAGTACCGGATTGACTAGCAGCTTCTTCTTCAAAGGCATCTACGATTCTCCCCTCCGCTTCATCAATCCAGGAGCAGCGATACATAAGCTCTCCATCTCCTACTCCTGCCGGGTCTGCTTCGAAGGCATTCCGAGAAAACTCGAAAAACAGCTCAACCCTTGTCGTATTGGAAGGGATATCAAAGGCATAATCCGTTATATCTTGAAACCACTTCCGATTGGAACAGAGAACTTCCTCACCCCCTACACGGATAACTGGATCGAACTGCCTCGTTCCCTCCCAAAGATTCATCCGAATCCGGTACATCATAGGTTTATGCTGCTTCGCAGCCTCTGTGACCTCAATCCCATTATGCAATACACGAACTTGACTACATCCCAAAGTGTGCCCCAGCATAGGCAAGGAATGATTCAGACCGGCACTCATCTCCATCATACAAGCGACTTTATTATGAAGAACCGTATGTCTTTGTCTTATCAGCTGCCCGTTGATTTCATATTTGCTTTGAATTTCGGAAGTAAGGAACTGTCTCTCCAATAAACGTACAGGGCTATCCAGAACCTCTGGAACAGATGCCAATGGATGAGGAATCCACCCATTATGACCCGGATCTTCATTAAATGATATTCCAATACCCGGTCCTTGCAAATTCACCATTGTCGAATTGTTCCCTCGCACCATTATGGAAGGAATGCCGAGGCCGCTTTCATTGAGCATAATATAAGATCGGGGATAAGACAGGAAAGGGGTCCTTACCAACACAGCATGGCCTTTAAGCTGTTTAAACCTCCTTATAGCGGATAAGGTTGACGTTCGATTGGGAATTGCGAAACTCCTTAAGGAAATACATCACACCCTTTATGAGCAACCCTCTTATTATGAAATCACCGTCAGCATTCACTTTCGGCGTCTATTGTTGTTGCTGCTGCCACATATTCCAGATCATATTCAGGCGCGTAAAAATGATTTTCGAGAGATTGAAGTTGTCCTATCCTATATTGAGAATGAACTGACAAATAACATTTCCGCACGCAATGCGGCTCTTCTATCAGGCTACAGCTATCACCATTTCGTGAAACGTTTCAAAAAACACATTGGTGTATCTTTTGTTGCTTATGTGAATGATCGAAGAATGAAAAAAGCAGAGCGGCTGCTGCTTACAACCGATCTGCCTATACTCGCGATTGCCGAACAAACCGGCATGCCGAAACTTGCCAATTTCTATAAAGTGTTCCGAAAAACATTCGGAAGAAGTCCCTCAGCCTTCCGAAAGCATTTGAATGAAAAATGGTAGGTTCCATTTGGAGGACAGTAAAGACGTCTGACATTTACTATTTCGTAAACCCATCATTAACAACTATATTTATATGTTGACTTTATATATAAAAAATTATTACAATTAAAACAGTTGCAATTATTGTGGAACCTTTATTGCAATCGCTTGCACAATTGAGAGGAGGAGACATGAGATATCCCAATATCCGAGGTTGTCTGTCGGAATGTACACTGTCACGTCATTAGACAATTAACTTTTGATCAGGAGGTAATTCGGATGCATAAAAACAATTTGTTCAAACAAGTATGCTTGATCATTATTGCTGCAATTACACTGACGGTTTTCCAAGTTCCGCCTACCGCCAAAGCAGCCGAACCACAAACCTTTCAAGGCTTAGGCAAAGCGGTTTATGCAGGCAAGACTTACTTCGAGAACAAAATCACGAATGCGACGAAGGTGCTCGTAACGCCAAACGATTCGCTTATTTCGATTCAATCAAAGCTTGATGCAGGAGGTATTATCCAATTCACTGCCGGCACCTACCACTTGGGCACCATGAAAATCAATCGATCCAATACTCGAGTCGAGGTCGACCGGAATGCCGTCTTCAATATGAACAGCAATATCTTATTTGATATCCGTCCGGCAACCGTAACATCGCCAAGGATTGAGAATGTTGAAATCGCTTCCATCGGCCCCGGTCGCTTTACCGTTCATACGAACGGTAATATCGGTGGTGATAAACGTCCTGTTCGATTATCCAACGTGAAGAACTTTGCTGTATCAGGCATTCAAATTGCCGGAAACTACGAAGGACAACCTTTTATCGTTCTGGCTCCCTATCAGGACAGCAGTCCCGGTACAATCATAGTCAATGGCAAACAAACTTATAATCCGATCTTCGGACTCGTCCCTTCATATGGTGTGATTCAAAATGTAGGGGCAACCCGTATCCATGGAGGATATGCCACCGTACAAATATTTGGCGGGAACAACGTTCTTATGCGCAATATTGATGGAGATAATGGCGTAACAGTACGTTTAGAGCCGGGAAGTGGAAAGGATAGCGACTATATCAGCATGTCAGGACCGGATCTTGGCGCTCTTCACAACATCGCGTTAGTTAATATTAGCAATAGCAACGGCTTTGCATCTGTATATTTGAAGCCGCATGCCAAGATTAACCATAACATTACTCTTGCGGATATATCGGCCGTTAACAGCGCATTTGCCATTCATGGGGATGTGGCTGAGTTCAAATCGGATGACGAGGTTACGGTAACCTATGGCGGCAACACCTATCAAGTTCACAGACAGAGAGGACGTTTTGAAAACATTAAGCTAAAGGGTGCCATCTCGCTGACGCAGCAAGGAACCAATAAATCTGCCTGGTTCGCGATCAGCGATTTACTGTACATAGACTACAGCAAACGAGACGGGGCGGGTAATTATTCAGATTACGCCTCATCAATCGAGGGTTCCAAACGCTTAACGACTCCCGTTGTGCCCGTGCTTCTCCTTGCGCAGGAATACCGGTCTGATACCGTGTTCAGTGTTGAACGCGGAAATTACACCATGGACTTAAACGCTGCCGACATTCAATCCATAGGCTTTACTCATTCCTTAGCTACCGATGGCGGCGTGTTGTATAGAGAAGATGGCAGGACCAAAACAAATAAACCTTTGACAGCCGAACAAATTATGGAGTAGAACCTTCAATACAACCAAGCGATTTGCAAGAGACTGTGTCTCGAGCAAATCGCTTATTTCGTATGGCATGGTATTGTGTTGCATGGCATTGTATTGCATAGCATACTTCCTGCTTGCCCCGCGAAGTAAAGTCGCATACTATAGAAATACGAATCCGCAATACTTTGGAGGATATCCCCTATTATGACGAACAAAAAATATAAGGCCCCCGCAGCTGAAAAGGTGTTGGATATTCTCGAGCTCATGGCAAGGGAAAACAAGGCGTTCTCTGTTACGGAGATCAGCAACGTCTTATCCATAACGACGAACTCTGTCTTCCGGATACTGAAGGAGCTGGAAGAGAAAAAGTACATTCAGAAAAAAGATTCGGACAGCACCTATCAGCTGACCGGCAAGCTGTATTACCTGGGCAGCTCTATTGCCAATCGGATCACGCTGAAGGAGGTGGCAGAGCCCACTATGCGAGCCCTGCGGGACGAGACGAGGGAGACGACCTTGCTCACGAAGCCAGGTGCACTTGGCAGAACGCTTGTCGTTGATCAGCTGGAAAGTTTGGAGCCGATCAAGTTTCTCTCCACTGTTGGATTGGAATACCCTTCCCACACCTCGGCTATGGGCAAGGCAATGCTGGCGTTCAGTCCGGATCTGCTGGAGCAGTATCTGAATCATCACGAGCTTGAGCCCGCAACTCCAGGCTCTATAGTCTATCCGGTCAAGCTTAGAGAAGAAATGGAGCATATTCGCGCACAAGGCTACGCGCTCGACATGGAGGAATCCTGTGAGGGACTTCGTTGCATCGGCGTGCCGATTCTGAATGCGGCCGGTCAGCTAGAAGGCGCTATCGGCGTGTCCGGACCCATATTCCGCATGTCGAAGAAGACGATGGACCGTTATATTCATCTCACCGTGAAGCAGGGCTCCCTCATATCTGAGCAGCTGGGACATCGACAGATTTGAGCATATCAAGCCGATAAGGCGCATATTCGCGCTTTATCGGCTTGATTAGCTATTGCTATATGTTTTAGATTATTGGGTAAGTCACTATATGCTTTAACAATCTGAACAGAACGACGGACGCCTGAGCTCTAGTCGCATACTCCTTCGGGGCGAAGCGATCGTCTCCCATTCCAAGCATTAAACCGTTTTGCTGAACAAACACCACACTGTCTCTAGCATATTTTGCAGTCTCATGCGAATCCTCGAATGTTATATTACCCCCGGCAGAAGCCCGATGAATGTCCTTTGCTCGAACAAACCTTTCTATTATAACAGCCATTTCCTGACGAGTGATGGGATCGTTGACACCAAATGTACCGTCACCTCGACCCTGTGCGATTCCTCGTTGATAGGCAGTTGTAACCGAGTTCGAATACCATTGCCCGTCTTGGACATCCGTGAAAGAGCCCTTGTCACCCGTAGCATCAAGATCATCCATGCCCATCAACATATGGAGGAACTCTCCTCTCGTAATAACTGCGTCAGGCTTGAATAAGTTATAACTGTACCCTTGTACGATTCCTCTCACAGCCAGCCCCTCTATGCTGTCTTCAGCCCATGAAACCGATGCAAGATCATCGAATGTCGCTGAAGCGGTAGCAGCTGTATATGGGCTGAAATGGTGTACCCGAACGATAACCTTTCCGCTTTTCTCATCGTATAGGCTATTCTTAATGACCTCCAAGGAGCCTTTCTCATTGAGGTGATACCCCACTATTCGATGCAAGGATGTTTGATCCGTATTGGATATGTCCAGCTGAAGCTCTACTTCTTGATCTCCAAATTCGTGAATGAGCTCATCATCGATAGCCAGCTCGACGTCATAAACGGGATTGCCCTGCAGTGCTTGCTTTATGTCTGCTTTAAGCTCATCCTCGGGTACAAGTCTTACGGACAGCTTAATCTCTGCTGAATTCTCCGCATCACGGAACAAGCTTAGAGGGAATATGACGGTTGCAAGCCCCATATCAAATGCAATTCGTTGAACCGTCTCATCACCCGAAGCGAGAAGACCTGAGACAGGTAAGGTTAGTTGAACCTCCTTCGTATTCTCCGGAACATCCACCGAGATACGCATAGTTCCGTTCCCGGCGTAGACTACTTCATTCAAAAGGTCTGCTTCGCCGAGGCTCACCTTTACGCTCTTCTCAACATTCTGAGGGGCTCCTTCATTCCCGTTTCCGCTGCCTCCATTATCTGAATCACCGGATTCAGGCGCAGCCTCTGTGTAGATTTCTAGCAGCAATACGCCTTCAGGCTCCAAGGACAGGGAAGAATCTAATGATTGTCCAGTCATCATATCCTTGATCGTCACTATGTTTCCATTCACAGCCTTTAGTTGGAGGTCAGATCTGTTTTTTCCCATGTTGACTACAGTCATGACATATCGGTTCTCTCCATCTGGCTGAACTCTCCAGAAGCTTCCCTTCTTCAAGCCGCCGTTCTCTTCTGTGAGTCCAATCGCAGGTTGGGCGCTGGTCGGAAGCATATTGAAGATGGACGCCAGCATGGATTCCGCCGAACCGTCCTCCAAGTGGATGAGCGTTCCACTGCCCGCTTGAAGCGATTGCGTACGTAATTGGTGATATTCATCAAATTTCAGACTACTTTGATCCATGATGACCGTTCCGCCCTGATCCAAATAACGCTGCAGTGCTGCAAATTCCTCATTCGTCACTTGCTCAGTCTTGTATACAGCAATAACGTCCCATTCGTCATGATCTCTCTTGTCGATGATATTGCCGGTAGCAAAACCAATAGGTACCCCTTCGAATACCATCGGCTCGTATACCTCGAATAACTCATCCATGTAATGGGCGTTATCGATGGCAGACGTTTCGGAATAGAAGACACGGACCGGTTTTCTCTGGTTCTGGAAAGCTGTCATTTCCTCAGAGAATGCATTCATATCCATCATCGTCTGCGTCAATTCATTGGCTACTCGCGGCTGCTGTGCTACACTTGCTGGATAAGACTTGCCGAGACCGCCCGGCATATCCGCCGCATCGATCAACCGCTGCTCGATTGATCCGTCCGCATTTCTCCCCCAGAACCATGTCAAGCTGGCATCCATCCCCAGCAACGTAGTCAACCAGAAGGTCGATCGCACATATTCAGGCTTCATATCTACCATTCTGAATTGCGTGGTGGATAAGCTATGTAGCTCAGTATTAATATGAGCCTTCTCTGGAGATACGGATTGCATAAAGTCATATGCCATAAACATTTCCTGCCAGAAGAACGAATAGTCGGACTCCCATCCTTCGGGTTCATTGCCAGCCTTCCAATCTCTCTTGCGGAATTTGGAATCATCGCCGATCATACCCGCCATCTCCGTAAGCGCTTCCAGATCGATGCCATGATCCCGTGTCCCTTCAGTAAACACATTGGGCATAATCTTCATATGTGTTTTCGCATCTGGATTATTACGCACAATGCCATCATTCAGAAAGGTGAGCCAGTCTGTTACTCGATCCATATTGAAACGCGACCAGTCAAACCACATAGGTGTGCCTCGTTTGCTGACATCCATCGGAATTTGAATCGTTACTTCGTCAAATTCGGCATATTGGGTTCCCCAAAGCTCGTTCAAACGATCGATAGAAGAATGTTTGTCTTGCAGCCATTCTCTGAATTTGTCTACGGTATAAGATGAGATGCCTTCCGGAATCTTGGCCCAGCTGTCGTTCGCCGTAAACCAATGCGGCTCATTAAACAGCATATATCCGAGCTCTGTATATGGCTTGCCCACAGTCTCCGGTACAACCTGATCAAAGATGCTGTTCCAGATGTTTCTAAGCGCCGGATTATCAATATCATAATTGGCATATTGATAGTTTCTTCCAATTCGCATTTCCGGACCAATGCCTTCTCCCCATACCGACTCCCATTGACTGTCAAACCCCCACCAGCTGCTAGCTGGATCATTGGCTTTGTAGGGAACGCCGCTATGCCACAAGTTCAAATAGCCGATATTCGTATTTGGCCGCTCTGTTAAGTCCTTCATTCGTTCCATGTCAATCGTTCCATCTGGGTTTTGAAAGTTTATACTTAACGCCTTCGGGTGATCCACATTGCCTAAATGATCGTTATAGAGTCCGGAATCCATCGTGGATTGGTTGAGCGGTTTGGAGAAGTAGTCATATACAAACACAGGTTTCCCATTCGTTTCGAAGGAACTGCCGTTTAAAGCTATGTTGTTCCAATCCATTTTCGGTACCGGCTTGCGGACGATTTCGCCGTCAAGCACCTTCTGCAGCTCGGATATAGCCTTATCGAGCATGGCGATGACTTCCATACGTTCAAAATCAGGCAGCTCGTTCGCGAGTTTATCCCCTTGCCCCTTGAACAACACCATCTGCTCATACAGCTTGGCATTCAGAGCGATATGCTGCTCGTCCCAATCGGCAAACTTGAGGAATTGCTCCGACATCCATTGGACAGTTTCTTCTCGTGTAATGTCTATGCCGCGCTCCTTAGCTGCGGCCATCCTCTCTTCAAGCGCAGCCAGCTTTGTCTCCGCTTCGGCTTTCAACATTAAATCTGGCTCTGTCGGAGCGTTAACAATCGTAATGGACAAGATCTCTTTAATTGATTGATTGATTCTTGCCTCCAATTGTACAGATCCAATCCGTTTTGGAATAATTGTACTCGTTATACCCGAGCTATGTTTCTCTGCGGCATAACCTGGAGCTTCATCCGTGTCAAGGAGTACCCAGTTTATAACTGGATTTTCAATTGGACTTTCGTCATCTCTGTATACAACAGCGGATACCGTCCTGCCTTCATTTCCCTCTGAGAGAGCCATCTCTAGTTGGGTAAGCTCTTCTCCTTCTTCATCAAATAATTTCACGGAAGCGGCATCCTGAGGACTGCCCGGCTCCTGGGTAGTAATCGTTACTCGATAGACTACTATTCCATGTCCATTCTTCATTTCAATGATACTGCCTTCCTGCATAGCAGAAGTACTAATCGCAAATACCGCTTGATCCGCATCCTCTGTTATGGGGGATACCGCGATATCATCTAATACAGCCGTATAGCCGGGTGATGGTTGCTCGGGATGCTCTGCAACCTCATCATTCGTCACCTCGATGGATACGGATGCCTTGATCCCGCCATTGACTCTAGCTTCAATATCGACGGTCCCAGGACGCTTGGGAAATATCGTCACCTCGTTATCCACATTTGTTTTGGAAGCGGCATATCCCTGACCCACATCTGTCTTAAGAATAACCCAATTAATTAGAACATCGTTCATTACATTGCCGTACTGATCATAGACTAGAGCTTGTAAAGTTCTGCCAGGTTCTCTATCGGCCATGGACAATTGAAAATGCTGTGCGAGGCGACCCTCTTGCGTCAGCAGCACCACGTTTGTCGGTCTGGGACTGGGCTGCCCCGCCCCTTCGCCACTCAAGGTTTTGTCATATCGCAAATACAAGGTGTCATGAGCCGTGTCTAGCAATCGAATCGTACCATTGTTAAGAACTGGCCTTCCGTTTGTCATGTATTCCTCGTAATCCCACATCAGCTTGCTCGTATCCTCTGCTGCAAGAACAACAGGGAATGAGCTGAGCAGCATACTTACGACCAACCAAATCGCAATCGCTTTCATCTTCAATTTAATTCCTCCCTCAAGTTTGTTGAGCCCGGATAATCATCCGGGCTCTATTACCCACGCAGTCCTTTCAGATAGCTAGCATTCTGACAATGACCTGTACAACCTCCTCTCGTTTGGTATCCTCAAGCGGAGCAAATCGACTATCGCCGCGTCCTTGCATCCAGCCAAGCTTCAACATGTCACGGATGGCCTGCTGCGCCCAGTCACTGGCTTGCATTAGATCTATTACATCTACGGCATCGTTTTTAGTTTCATCATGGTCTGGGCTAAGCTTGGATTTGGCGCGCATGAGTACTGCAGCCACTTCTTGTCGTGTGATAATATCGTCAGGAGCAAACCGATCTGTGCTTTTGCCGGTTACAAGACCATTCTCGTAAGCAACCCTAACTGGGTAGGCATACCAATCTGAAGCATCAACATCTATGAACGGAACAGCTTGATCCTTCTCAGCGTTTAATCCAAGCGCACGCACAAGCAATGCTGCAAACTCGGCCCGTGTTACGCTTCGTTTCGGCTGGAATTCATCTGCTGACACACCGGTTACGATCCCTCTGGCAGCCAGAAGCTCAATCGCAGGCGCAGCCCAATAATCCGCAGGTACATCCTTGAACGTTTTCTTATATTGCAGGCCTGCATAGGTGCTGAAATGCCGTACAGCAGCAACCAGCATTCCATCACGAACGCTTCCGCCTACATATTCCAGCGTGCCGTCCTCCTTCATGAAGTACATGCCAAGCTGAGAAAGCTTCGCCGTCCCTTCGTTCAGTCTCAAGGATATCGTAATCGGCTCCTTGAAGCTGGGCAGCTTGATCTCTTTGCCGCTCTGATCCACAATGCTCAGTGTGAAGTCTATGATTGGCGTAGCTGCTGTCAATTGAACACTGCCAGCTGCCATCGCCGCAGCCACAAGTGACTGTGCCCTGGACTCAGTCAGCTTATCAAAGGAAACGGCAACAAAAGCTCCCTCGCGTGCAGCTAGCTCCACCTTCGAAGTCAGGTCCTTCAATACGGAGGCCGGTATATCAATGGCAAGCCCGTCAGCGAGCAATTGCAGCTTGCTCTGGCTTTGAGCGCCAAAGGATTGAGCCGGCAGCAGCACCTTGTTTTTGTTCGCCGGCACGCTCCATTTGATTACGCCGTCAACCGCCTGAGGATTGCTAATCACTTCAACCTCTGGGTCTAGTGTCGACACGGGAGGCGCTGGAGTTGCAGGATGATTAGGCGCAGTTGGCTGCTCCTTTTCATGCACTTGAACCTCCAATAACAGAACACCTTCCGACGGAAGCACGAAGTCAGCAGCCATCTCCTTCCCGGTCATCATATCGGTAATGGTCACGGGAGACTGATCCGCCATCGCGATTTCCAGCTCGGCGTTATTTTTTCCTACATTAATAATCGTCATGACATACGAATGGTCGGATGCCTGTACAACCCGCCATATTGCTCCCTTCTGAGTTAAGCCGTTGGATTCCTTCAGCTCTACTGGAGAGAGCTTGTTGGCCGCGCCCAGCATATCCAGTGCTTCATCGGCCATAGCCGTCACATCGCCGTTCATCGCAATCAATGTGCCATTGCCGGCTGCAAGCGACGCAGTCCGCGGCTGACGATACTCATTGAAGGCCAAGCTTTCACCATCGATAATGATCGTGCCGCCCGCATCCAAATAACTTTGCAGTGCGGCGAACTCCGCATCCGTTACGTTCGGGGTCTCACGTACAACAATGACATCCCAAGCAGAGTTCGGCTGCTTCTTAATGATACTTTCCGTGGCAAAGCCGATCGGAACGCCGTCAAAGTTCAACGCTTCATACAATTCGAACTGATCATCCATATAATGTTCGTCTTGAATCGCTGAAGTTTCCGAATAAAAAATACGAATTGGCTTCTCTTGCGTCTGGAATTGTACAATTTCCTCCGAGAACGCATTAAGATCCATCATTGTTTTACTCAACTCGTTCGCTACACGCGGCTGCTGGGCAACTGTCCCCGGATAAGATTCCAGCAAGCCCTGCACCGTTGTATTCATCAGTCGATTCTCAATGGAGCCGTCCGGGTTTCTGCCCCAATACCAGGTAAAGCCTGCGTCCATGCCCAGAACGGTTGCCAGCCAGTAAGTAGAACGGACATATTCCGGCTTCATATATAGATCTCTGTATGCGACTGTGGAGAGGAAATGCACCTCCGAATTAACATGCGCCTTCTCTGGACTGACAGAATGCATGAAGTCATAAGACATGCCCAGCTCCTTCCAGTAGTACGCATAATGCTCCGTCCAATCCTCCGACGATCCCGTTGCTTTGAAGTTCACCTTGCGCGTCTTCGCATCGTCGCCGATGATCTCCGCCAGCTCGGTCAAATCCTCAAAGTTAATACCGTGCGTGCGATTGCCTTCGGCAAACAGGTCCGGCATCAGCTTCATATGTGTATTGGCATCCGGATCATTAGCTTTCACCTCATCATGCAAGAAGGTCAGCCACTCCGTGCCTCTCTCCATATTGAAGAGGGATACATCATATCCTGCCGGCGTGCCCTTGTACGATTTGTCCAGCGGAATAACGCATTTTGCTGCCGCATCAAAGCTAATAAAGCTGGTGCCCCACAACGCGTTCACCACATCTATTGTTCCATGTCGATCCTGCAGCCAATCAGCGAACTGTTGGAGCGCAATATCCGAAATCCCCTCCTGTCCGTTCGCTTTCTTAGCGACGGCCCAGTGGCCCTTCTCCAGAAACCAATGCGGCTCATTGGCTAACAGGTAGCCAAGCTCCGTGTAGGGCTTGCCGGATGTGATTGGTCCTGTATTGGCAAGCACATCTTTCCATATCGATCGAATAGCGGGATGATTAATATCATATTTGGTGAAGGTTGTAATGCCATCACGCATCGTATCCCCATTCTGACTGACCGCCCAAGCCGGAGCTGGGTCATGCCATAAGATGGTATAGCCCATATTGCTTGTAGGGCGATTCTGCAGATCCCCATATTTATCCGACGTCGGCGTACCATTGCTATCGCTAACAAAGCTGGGATTAATGGAACGAGGAAGATCAATACTGCCGAGATAATGGTTGTAGAGTGTCGTATTATCCTTCGATACATCCAGCGGCTTGGAGAAATAATCATGCAAAAACACAGGTTTACCGTTGCTGTAGAAGTTGCTGCCTTGCAGCGTTACACCATCCCAATCCACAAGACGCACAGGTCTCCTTGTGACCGAGCCATCCAGCACTTCACTTAATTCCGCAATGGCCGTTTCCAACATGGCAATAATTTCAGTTCTTTCAAATTCAGGCAGCTCCGCGGCCAATTCCTCCGGAGAACGTCCTCCAGGGCTGTAGGTAGGAATTACGGCGAACATTCTTTTGTTCACAGCCATGTTCTGCTCATCCCAGTCTGCATATTTGTCGTATTCCTTGGCGAACCATACTGTTCCCTTCTCCCGCTCCGCATCCAGATTTCTGGACTCTGCTTGAATTATCAGCTCTTCGAGCTCCGTGGTTCTCGTAGAAATAAGCGTCTTAAGCTCGCTCGCGGATAACGCTCCATACTTCACGACCATCTTGTCGATAATGGCACCGCTTGCTGCAATGACATCCATATATGCCGTCTTGCCGTCTGCCGAGGTTAACGTCACTCTCGCCTGTCCGGAGCCAGCGGCTCCTGCTGTCAGATAGATGCGCCCCTCCTGCAATTCCGCCGTCACAACGCCTTCATCAGACGAAGCAGCAACTGTCGCTACCAGTCCCAGCTTGGCTTCCGTATTCTGAATGCTTGCATCAATTAACTTCCCGTAGGAGACAACGTTTATTTCCTTTGGAATGGATGCAATAACGGTAAGAGTTGTCCCCTCCGCAATGGTGGCGTCAGTGGTCAGAGCGACAATAAGCGGTTTGAGCACTTGGGCCGAGCCTTGCGACAATTCCAATCTGCTCTTGGCATAGAGCGTCAGCACCGAGTCTGCATCCAGCGCCAGCAGGCCTGTCGGTCCAATCGCCTCGCCCTTTCCTTTGATATACAGCGCGCTGCCCGGCATGAATTGAACCGCTCCAATGCCTCCAGCACCTACCGCGCCATTGCCGATAATGAAACCTTCATCACGGAAATCCTGAAGCTGTCCCTTCACCGTTATGACACCATGTACCGTCATCTGGGCTGTGTATTTCAAGCGAACATTTGCAGGCACCGTCATATTTTTGGTGATTGTAACCGGCTTGAACACTTCAATGACCTGGTAGGTGATACCGTTAACGACTTCGTTATTAAGCGCTCTGACGACCTCTTCCCCACCGGTCTGGAAAGCCTGTATGGCCGAAAGCAACTGACCAGCCGTTGTCATCTCTGCAACAGGAAGTCCTCCCGCCCCCTTGGCGGCAACAAATTGTGTTGTCGCAGCCTCCAGCTCCGTCCGTGCATTGCCGTAATCTGCTTCCGTCGAATCCGAATCCATACGAACGGCAGCTGCACGCTGAATGCTGGCTGCATATTCCTCCTTTGCAGCAGGTGTTACCCATAGGGTATCGGACCCGATATCCTGTCCATCTATGCTGGAGCCAGTGTAGTCGCGATGGGCCTCTGCGATGGCCAGCGCCTCTGTCAGCTGTACTTTGTTAAGACCCGCCGGGAAATACGCAACTCCCTCTCCGATATTCGCGATCGAGAAGTTGAAGGTTGCTTCATCCGATACCGTTATTTTGGCGAATACCTGGCTTGTCACCGGCTTAGCCAAGGTAATCATGCCTGCTGCAAGATCCAGATGATGATTACCTCGAACGGCCACTCTCGTGTCGGCTCCCAAGCGGAAGATGCCGCCTGCGCCAATCACCTCGGTTCCCTGCTGATAGTAGCTGCTTCCCGTGTAGAAGTTGACCTTCCCTGTACCCGTTCCGATTAAACCGCCTGTGCGTAATTCTGCAGCCCGGCTGTCCTGCACAATGCCATAGATATCAAGGCTGGCGTTGACTGTTGCTTGTGCGAAGAGCTGCAGCTTCACGCCGCTTGCTATAGACATCTCCTTATCCAGCACAACAGGCTCATACAGCTCAGCCGTATTGCCATTCAGCTTCACCTTGGAATCATCAATTGTGAGCGCTTGCAACATTGCGACCAATTCACTAGCCGTCGCAATCCGAATGACACCGTTGCCCGTCCCCTGCTGCCTGGCAGCATCAAAGCTGCTTGAAGCTGATGCAAGCTGGGTGACGGCGCTATCTGCCTCCAGCTGGGACACACCGGCTTGATCCCTTACCGCTGTCGCAGCCACAATAGCGCTTTCATATTGATCCATAACAGCCTGGCTCACCCACATGCCGGGTGCGGTTATATCGGTGCCGTCCTCGCTGACGGAGACCGATGCCCGATTTGTGTTAGCTCCGGCAATGGCTTGATTGAGAGCCGTCAAGTCCGCTTGGCCCGGCGGCGTCGTTGACTGCACAATACCTTCCGCAATCGTTCCGTTGACCACCAGCGTCGCGCCATCCGCGACAAGAATGCTTTTGGCCATATCGGCTGTTACCGTCTTGCCTGCAGGAACCGTAACTGTCCCAGAGGTAATCAGGAATCCATTTTCAGCCTTTAATGTCACGCTCGCATTGGTGCCTAGCATGAAATAACCATTGGCGCCTACAACCTCTACGCCCTGCTGGTAATAGCTGCTTCCCGCTTGTAGGACGATGGAGCCTGCTCCTGTCCCTACTATGCCGTTTCTGCGAAATTCAAGCGCACGACTGTCCTGAAGCTTGCCATATACCACAATGGCACTTTGAATGCTCATCTGAACAAAGCTTTGCAGCTTGATTCCACTTGGAACGGCAAAGGACTCATTAAGCGTGACGGGAGTGCTTACTTGCACCGTTGACCCCGCGTCTGCTAATTTGATTTTTGCCGGATCTCCACTCGCATCCATCTTTGTCTTCAGATAGTCCGCAAGCTCCTGGGCCGTGGACAGCTGCGGTGATGCAACGGATAGTGCCGGTGCAGCCAGCGCGCTGATCATGAACATACATAACAATAAGACAATCGATTTCCTCATAATGGGCCTCCTCGAACCGAAAGACAGCCGTCATCCATGCTTTCGCTAATTCCGGCTGCCATCGCTTCTATCTCTTATTCGTCTTCCTTCATAACGGGGGCAATCTGCAACTTGAAGGCAAATTGTTTGTCACTTAGCTGATAAGCCTCCAGCAGATCCGTTCCGCAGGAGCTGGAGCCGATACCGTTCATCCGATGATCAAGGTGAACAATCGTCTCCTTCCGCCGCTTCAGCTCATGCGTATGCATAGCCAAGGTCATGTCCTCCGGTGTATAATGCAGCGCCTGGAAGGAGTATTCGCTCCCCGGGCTTGTGAACATCAGACCCATGCCAAGCGCATTGCTTACCGTCGCCCACTCTGTTCCATAACGTGAACCGTTCTCCTGCGGCACCACATAGGATTGATGCATGTCGTCAACGGTCAATGCGTATTTCCCTTTCCTCACGCTCCGCCGCTTGTCCACATAGCTCTCATGAGGACCATAGCCGAAGTACTCCACCTCTTCATGGCCTCCAGGCATGATCCACTGCAGGCCGATTCGCGGCAAATACGGCAGCTCCTCGCGAACCTTCATCTCGGTCACGACTGTAATGACGCCTGCACCATCGACCTCCCAGATCGCAGTTCCCCTCAGAATTGGCAGCTTGATATAGCCGCCAAGCGAGAATTCGACCTCGAATCTGACCCGTTCAGCAGTGGCCAGCGTCATCTCGGCACGGTAAACCTTGGTCTCGATACGATCGTAGCCCTCCTGTCTCCAGAACACCTTGATCTTGCGATCATTGTCTGCCGGTGCCCGCCAAATATGGAATTTCGGCATGCCTTGCAGAAGGGGAACTCCATGCTTGGTCACTTGTGTGAAGGAACCCGCTTGGAGGTCGAATACATGGAGGAAATCAAAACCTGTAATTGCTACCTCCGTACCGTGTGTCCGGACAGTCATAGATGAACTCCAGGCAATCGTCCCCTCTTGCTCCACGGACAAGTGAGGGGCCGGCAGCTCGAACTGCTCGCTGGTCAGCTCATACCCTGCAGCCGCCCAAGGCGCATCGCTGCGCTGCATAACCGTTACATGCAGGAACCAGCGTCCGCTTGCAGCCGGGGATGAATAAGGCACTTCGATGATCTCAGTCTGCTTGGGCGCCGTATGGAGAACAGGCAGCACGCCCTGCTGGATGGTCTCGCCGTCTCGTTCGACCTTCCAGGCCATCAAACATTCCGACAGATCGATGAAATCATATCGATTCGTGACACGCAGCAGCCCCTTCGTCAGCTCCTCCGCCTCCAGCAGCACAGGCGCGATAACCTTCTTCAGCTCCAGCAGATTGGTATGGGGAATTCGGTCCGGACTGACCAGCCCGTCGATACAGAAGTTCCCGTCATTCGGCATTTCGCCGAAATCACCGCCGTAGGCGAAGTAAGCCTCTCCCTCCGGCGTCACACGTTTAATCCCGTGATCACACCATTCCCATACGCAGCCTCCCATCAGCTTCGGATAGTTGTAGATGACATCCCAGTAATCCTGCAGATCGCCGCAGCTATTGCCCATGGCATGACTGTATTCACATTGCAGCAAAGGTTTGTTCAAGCTCTCATCCGTTGCATAATTCAACAGCTCCTGAACCGTTGCATACATACGGCTGTTGACATCCAGACAATCCGTATCGGGATGCCCGTTGTACTTGAGTGCTGCCCCTTCATAATGAATCAATCGGGAGTGATCGCGCTCCTTGGTCCATCTCGCCATTGCAATATGGTTGACGCCATAACCCGATTCGTTGCCCATAGACCACATGACGACGCTTGCATGGTTTTTGTCACGCTCCACCATCCGAATCGCACGCTCCAGGAATGCAGCCTCCCAAGCCGTATCTTTGGCCAGCATATGATAATCACCGGCGGGCAATACACCATGACACTCCAGATCCGCCTCATCGATCACATAGAAGCCCAGCTCATCGCATAAATCAAGGAAACGAGGATCATTGGGATAATGAGAGGTTCTGACCGTGTTCACATTATGTCGCTTCATCAGATGCAAATCTTGAATCATATGTTTAAGCGGAATCGTCTGGCCAAGCTCAGGATGCGAATCGTGTCGGTTGACGCCCTTCAGCTTTACCGCTTGCCCGTTTATCAGGAACACGCCATCCCGAACTTCAACCTTCCTCATTCCCACTTTGAAGTGAAGCACCTCATCGCCGCCGTTAACGAACAAGCTGTAGAGATAAGGACGTTCCGCATGCCATAGCTCCGGCTGCTCCACAGTCAGACTGAACGTGGCGGAGCCATCGATCGTTCCTGATGCTTCTCCCCGCTTCACTCCGGAGGAATCAACAAGCTGAATGGATACGTCTACAGAGCCTAGCGTGTCGATTGTACATTGCACAACGGACTGATCCAGATGCTCTGACAGCTCCGCCCGATAGAATACATCACGAATTCGGCTCTCGCTGCGGGCCAGCAGGTAGACATCCCGGAAAATGCCAGAATACCGCCAGGCATCCTGATCCTCTAGATAGGAGCCATCCGACCACTTCAGCACCATAACGGCCAGTCGGTTGCTGCCGCTCCTGAGATAAGGCGACAGGTCGAACTCTGCCGGCATACGGCTTCCTTGGCTATACCCGACGAAGGAACCGTTTACCCACAAGTAGAAGCAGGAATTGACACCCTCGAATACGACGTGCTTTCGCTTGTCCAGCCACTCCTCTCGAACCTGGAAGTCCCGGATATACAAGCCTGCCGGATTGCGATCAGGTACGAATGGGGGGTCACAAGGGAAAGGATAATTAACATTCGAATAATGCATTTGATCATAGCCGTTTGACTGCCAGCAAGAAGGCACGATCAGATCATCCCAGCCGCTGACATCGACACCGTCCTCATAGAAGGCGTCCTTTACTTCATGTACGCTGTTATAGTACCGGAACTTCCACTGTCCGTTTAATGTTTGATAGAATGGAGACTGCCCTCGCTTAGCCGACTGCGCCGAGCGTTCATCTGCGTAGGGTATATAATGCGCGCGAGGCTCCTCGCGATTCACATGCAGGACGTGTAGATCGTCCCAATATTTTGTCAGTTGCAGCATAACGTTCTCACCTCAATTAAACTCAATTAAATCTTGATTACACCGAATATAAATGGAACCTGGAGAGCAAGCTCCAGGTTCGTCATGCTGCCAGACGACTATTTACTTCGCTTGGTAAGCGTCATAATACTTTTGGTAAATGGACACATACGTATCAATGTTCATCTTCTTCAGTTGAGCGATATAAGCATCCCAATCCGCTTGCGTGAAGCCGTTCATAACAAATTGTGCAAAGTTCGTGGAATAGAAGCCATTTTTCTCGCCCAGGTCCAGCTCGATTGGAGCCAGCGTCTCGATGTCTTCTGTCGTCATAAGCATGGATGGCAAAATTTCTGTTGGCGCGAAAGCATCGTACATATTGTAATAAGTGCGCTTCTCATCCGCTTGAGCATCGATATAACGATCTACCATTTCCTTCAGCACAATCGTTACTGCACCGTTGCCGGGTGCTTCGGAATGCTTGAACGCTCCGAACGCCACACCTTCTGGAGCAGGAAGCTTCTCAATGGAACCGTCCGCATTTTCTTTGGAGGTCAGACCGAACGGACCGGATTCGAACTGGAAGCTTTGTTTCTCATCATAGATGCTATCGATCCACTTCATCGTAACCTCAGGGTTCTTGTTGCTGCTCGTGATTGCGAACGAGCCGATGCTGAAGCCTACAGGCATACGCAGCCAGCCTTGCTCGCCATTGGCGCCTTTGAGCGGCGGTACAGCTACATAATCATGTTGGACATCGCCGAAGATGGAGCCAAGCGAATAGCTGAAGAATGCGCCAACCTGCGGCACTTCACTGCGAATCTTCGTTTGGTACGCGTTCAAGTTGTGCGTGAACACCTCTTGATCCATTAAACCTTCTTGGTAGAGCTTGCTCATGAATTGAAGATAGGTCTCATATTCCGGCTGCTCTGGCGCATATTTCACCTTGCCGTTGTCAATATACAAATGATTGCGGTTGTCGTCATTCGGGATGCCGAAGGCGCCTGCCATTGCGTTAGTGTTATTCTGCGAGTTATTGCCGAAGACAAAGGAGAATGGGATCTCATCCGCCTTCTTATTGCCGTTTGGATCCTTTTCCTTGAACGCTTTCAGCACATTGTAGAACTCGTCGACTGTTGTCGGCATTGCCAATTCAAGATCATCCAGCCATTTCTTATTTATAAACATAGCCGAAGGAATGCCATTGAAATCACGTTCTACCGTTGTTGGAAGTGAGTAGATATGTCCATCCGGCGCAGTCAACTGCTTCTTGAATTCCGGACGTTGCTCGAATACCTTCATCAGATTAGGCGCATGCTCCTCGATAAGCTCATCCAGCGGTATTAATGCGCCTTGGCTGCTCAGCTTGATCACCTCTTCATCCTTCAGCACGCCTCTGCCGAAGAACGCATCCGGAAGCTGACCGCTGGCGATCGTAATATTCTTTTTCTCAACCAGCTGCTCTGTGCTGACCATGGTCCATTTCACATTGACATTGGTTTGCTCCTGCAGCTGCTTGAACATCTGCATCTCGTTGTAATCCTTTTTTACCTGCGGATCTGTTGCCGCGAATATACTCAGTTCAACCGGCTGATCAAGAGGGAACTTGATGGCGTCCTCAACCGGCGCGTTGCTCTCCTGAGGATTTGCGCTCTCATTGCCGCCATTGTTTCCGTTGTTGCCGTTGTTGTTGCCGCCATTGGAGCACCCCGCAGCTAACATTGTCATCGTTACAAGCATTGCCGTACTGGTTACGAACCATTTTTTTCTCATTTTTTTTGACCTCCTATATAGTAGTAAAGCATCTATTCATGAAGCTCAGTTAACCTTTCACCGAGCCGATCATGACACCTTTGACGAAGTAGCGCTGCAGGAACGGATACAGCACAAGAACGGGAAGGCTGGAGACAACAACCATACCATATTTGATAAGCTCGGATACCTTCTGCTCCTCTGCCGCATCACCCGAGGCGTCAATGAGGTCCATCTGTGCTTCGCTAATGATCAATATTTTGCGAAGCACGATTTGCAGCGGATGCAGGCTGGCATCATTCAGATAGATCAGTGCCTGGAAGTAAGAATTCCACATCGCCACCGCATTAAACAGGACCATAACCGCGATGATCGGCAGAGATAACGGCAGCACCATTCGCACGAAAAACTTGAAGTTGCCGCAGCCGTCCATCATTGCCGCTTCCAGCATTTCCTGGGGAATATTAGACTGGAAGAAACTTCTTACGATGATGAGCTGATAGACACTGACCGCACCGGGTACAATCATGGCCCACATTGTATCGACCATGCCAAGCTCCTTGACCAGCAGGTAGGTTGGGATGAGCCCTCCATGGAAGAACATGGTGAACAAAATAAGCATCATCAGTGTGCCTGCCATAGGAAGATCCTTTCTGGACAAGGCATATCCGCCTGTAATAATAAGTGAAACTCGAAAGATCGTACCGAGTACGGTGTATATAATGGAATTGGTGTATCCGTTCCAAATTTCCGCATCTCCAAAAATTCGCTCGTATCCGATCCACGAAATATCTTGCGGAATAAACAGCACCTTCCCGGCATTGACCAGATCAGGATCGCTGAACGAAGCAATAATTATAAAATACAACGGATAAATGACGATGCCGAGAATAACAAGAAAGAATACGATATTGGTCCAATCAAATAATTTATCACCTTTGCTGCGACTCCATGTTTCCATCGTGTTGACTCCTCTCTACCATAAGCTGTTCTGGCCAAAGCGCCTCGCTATGAAATTAACTGTCAGCAGCAGCAAACAATTGATAACCGAGTTAAACATTCCAATCGCAGCGGAATAGCTGTACTGTGCGCCGATCAGGCCGGTCTTGTACACATATGTCTGGATGACCTCTGCCGAAGAAACGTTAAGTGGATTCTGCATGAGATACACCTTCTCAAAGCCAACGGACATAAAGTTGCCGACGCTAAGGATAAGCAGCACGATGACTGTAGGCATAATGCTGGGCAGGTCAATATAAAGAATACGTTTTAATTTATTCGCTCCATCCACAACTGCGGATTCATGCAGCTCCGGATTGATAGCAGTTAGCGCGGCCAAATAAATAATCGTTCCCCAGCCTGCATTCTGCCACACACCCGACCACACGAAGATGGAAGCGAACCAGTCCGGCTTAGCCATAAAGAAGATCGTCTCCAGCCCTAGCGTATCCAATAGCTGGTTTATGATTCCGTTTCTTGGAGACAGAAACAAATTGAGCATCCCTACGATGACGACGGTTGATATGAAATGAGGCGCATACGTAACCGTCTGAACCAGCTTCTTGAAGCGTTTGCTTGTTAATTGATTAATAAGCAATGCCAGAATAACCGGTATCGGGAACAGCAGCAGCTCGTACAAGCTGATCGTCAAGGTGTTCGTAAGCACATCCCAGAACTTGTAGCTATCAAAGAATCGGAGAAAGTTGTCGAATCCGACCCATGGACTCCCGCTAATTCCTTTGAAGGGGGCAAAGTTCTTAAACGCGATTTGCAGACCATAGATTGGCCCGTACTCGAATACAGCGAAATAAAGCAGTGTTGGAAGCAATAACAAGTATAACTCGTAATGTCGTTTCCAGCGGTTTAACACATGACTCCCTCCAGTTTCCAAAAAATCCTATTGTTATAAAGCGCTTTCACCAAGGTGCCCAATCATCGTATCAAGCATGGCCACAGAGTACAATCAGCGAGATTTGCACGCATATGCGAAATATAAAAAACGCCCAAAACCGTTGATTTATCAAGGGTTTTGGGCGTTTTTCACTTATTGCGACGAACTTTCGTGCGGTTTCTGCATACGTTTTCTATACTCTCCCGGTGTGAGATGAAGCTCCGCCTTGAACTTGCGGATAAAGCTCGATGGATCACTGTAGCCAATGCGCTGAACAATCTCCGCTATCGTAAGATCTGTCTCTAATAATAGGCGCTTCGCTTCATCAATCCGGATGCCATTCAGATAATCCGAGACCGTCCGACCCGTCTGTTCCTTGAAGTAGCGAGTTAGATAGGAGGCCGATTGGGAGAAATGACTAGCCATGCCTTGAATGCTGAATTGAGAATCACTATATTTGGCATGCAGCAGCTCTATAATTTGCTGAAGCAGCACGTCCTCCCCAGGCTTCTCGCTTTTCTCCAGCAATGGTGAAATGTCGTCCAGCGTCTTCCATACGATGGCATCCATCTGTGCATAAGAGGTGCATTGGGTAAGCTCAATGATATCGGGATATGAGATAGATATGCCCCGATGGGCGGCTTCGCTTGTGACCGCTTTAAGGATTGTATGGACAACGTCGAAATATATATATTTGGCAGACAGCAACGATTGACTCCGTGCGTGAATCTGCACTAACATTCCTTCTACATAACCTCTTATCTGAGCCAAATCGCCTTCCCTTATGTGGAAGCTGAGCATGTCCAGTTCTCTTGCAGGGTATGCAGAAAATTTATCGTCGGCGGATTTCAACTGATCGGGCAGGATGACACGATCGCTTCCAGCTATCAGGTGAAATTGGAGTGCTGTCAACGCACCAATATAAGATTTGGGAAGATCAACAATGTCCTTGTATACCTCGCCTACACCGATAGTCCAAGGCATTCCTGTTTCCTCATCCAATTGCTTATGCCATGCTGACCAAGCTTCCTCATGATGTCCTGCCTGAATCCATATCCAGCGATGCGGCTGTATTGTCTCTACCTGATACATGTCAATCTCATCGGCAACAATCATTCTCCACGGGCATGACGTAGATGACGCTTGAACGGAGGAAATGGCTTGATCATTTGGATGCGCTTGCATACAGACGATTCTGAATGCCCCTCCAAGATGAATACCCAGCTCCTCACAGGAACGGCGGAAGGATTCATCATCACCGCTCTGACCTTGCAATAGCTGGGCAAGCAATTGCTGTCTGCGCGCAGGCTTGCTGAGCTCTACCTGATTCTCCAGAGTCAGACTCCGATTGCTCATATAATCAAATGCTGATCGAAGCTTGTCCAGTCCATGTCGAGACAGTCCATGTCGGGAGCTTCCCTCGGCATGCTGCAGCTTCTCGTCCGCAATGCCGATGAGCCTGCGCAGCGGATTATAATTCACATGCATATTAATGTAGATGATACTGCATCCAATAATTAATATAAGCGCAAGTACAATCGTCGTTTTATATTTGAGCTCATCTACCGGTTTCATTAGCTGTGTCTCCGACACAACGGTGATATACGTCCATCCGCTCGAAGAAGAGGTGATTCTTGAGACATAATAGGGTTCTCCGCCGAGCTGCTTGATTCCGCTAAGCTCCGATTCCGAATACAGCAGCTCCTTCGGAAGCTCCAGCTTATCGGACAACGAAGTAATAAGCTGTCCATCCTGATCCACGATGTATACATTGCTTTGCTCATACGGAAGGAAGGGCTGCAGCATTCGTCTCATCTCATTCTCCTTGATGAGATAGATCAACATTCCCTTGGTTTCAATAGCAGAGCCCGTCTTGGGGACGGGAACGGAATAAGAAATATAGGCATCCTTGGATGTCTCTTGCCCGTCGCCTATAGAGCCGGCAGCTTGAACATGCACCTCGGTTTGCTCCAGAAGCTCCTCGAATTGCTCATAATTCATCCACCCCTTCAGATACATTTGATGGAATACGGGCAATAGATACGTGCTTTGCGACGAAATAAGCAACGGCACTCCATGGGCTTTGTACACAACCTCCGAGAAAAACGTATTGGCATCCGCATAGAGACTGATCTTCTCCTTCGCCTCGTAGACGGCAAAAGCTTCTCCAAGCTGGTCGGGATCAAATTCTCGTTTGACCGACAGCTGAATAGCGATATTCCTCATCTCAGACAACTCGGTATCCATCGTATCTCTAACCTGCTCCAGCATGCCATGATTAGACTGAAGCACTTGTGTCTGGAGCATGCCTACAAAATATTGATAAGCAAAAAATCCGGTAACAAGAACCGGAAGTATAAGTAAGAGCGCATAGGAAATCAGGTATTTGTAGAACAAGGACATCTTGCCCAGCTTCATTATCATGCCAGTGCTGCTCCTTTGCTTCCATAGTAGAATCACAGATCCCGTCGGAAGTGCGATTCTAATAATTTAACATAAATCATTTGTACACGTACAGCATACGCTGAAACAATGATATCCAGTGCGAGGAGTCCTCACACTGGATACTATAGATGTGCTCATGAAGTTATTTAGATATCCGGCGTTCCCACATTCCATGGCACCTCGGATTTTGGTATAGCACGGTACATATGATCTACTATAAATCGATAGCCTTCAAGCTTGTGTACGGTATATTCGGGATCATCCCACAAATTGTGTCGTTCCAGCGGGTCTTTATTCAGATCGTACAGCTCACCATAGCTCCGATCCATATAATGCACGGTCTTGATTCCTCGATAAATACATCCCTTGATGGTTCCAGCCTCCATATAGACGGCATCCCGTACCTTCTTCTCCCCGGAATTGTCCCAATAGCCTGTATAAGCATAATTCGACAGGCTGTCCGGCACTTCGGCTCCGGCTGCTTCCAGGCATGTTGCAGCGATGTCGATATTAAGCACATCGTCCTTCACCTCGAAGCCCTTGAACCCTCGAATAGGCGGCTTGACGAAGAGAGGAACGCGCATCAAGCTGTCCGCTAGACATTGCATCTTCTCCACCATGCCGAAGTCGCCCATAAAGTCCCCATGATCGGAAGTGTAGATTATTAAAGTGTTGTCATAAAGATTATTTTCCTTCATGATACGGATCAGCTCGCCGACCTTCTGATCAATCAAGCTTACATTCGCATAATAGGAGCGTTTGGTCCTCTTGAACGTCTCTTCGAGATAATGTTTCACATAGATATCGGCGTATGAACCCATCTGTTTATGATGGGGCGGCTTCTCATCCAGATCGGAGTAGCTTGTCTCGGGAATCGATAGCTTCTCGTAATCGTAGAGCTCCGCATATTCGGTCCCTTCGCAGTCGTACGGATGATGCGGACCGGAGAACGACAAGGTGAGGAACCAAGGCTTATCGCCAGACTGGGCAGTACGTCCCTTCTTCTCCATCCACGCTTTGCCAAGCTCGCCCAAATAATCATCCAGATGATATTTGGTATCCACAGCCCAGGTCCCGCCGCTAATTAGCGTCTTATTCATGACCCCTTTCCTATCAACGCCATTCTCTGCCAAATAATCCAGGTAAGGCTGAATCGTCTCATCCGCGTAGAAGGCGCTGTGACCGTCAATAATCATCTCTTCATCATAACCCCGTTTAATAGAGGAGCCTGCAAAATGCTGCTTGCCGATAACAGCCGTATGGTAGCCCGCCTCCTGCAGACGGGACATAAAGGTGGTCTCATGAGCCGGAAGCTGCGTAATAAACGTTGGGCACTCGCACTCCGACGGGAATTTCCCGGTCATAATCGCTGCTCTGGAAGGTACGCATGATGGATTGGCGCAACGGGCATTGCTGAAAAACACGCTGTCCGCAATCAACTGATCCATATAAGGCGTCAACACCTCCGGATTGATACAAGAGAAGGTGTCATTTCTCTGCTGATCCGTCATCAGGAACAGAATGTTTGGTTTATTTTGATCGGCGGCCACTACACATTCCCCTTCCGTATCGTAATCCTCTTGACCGTATAATATTCTTCGAGGCTGTAGACGGAGCAATCCTTGCCAATCCCGCTTTCCTTCACGCCGCCATGCGGCAGCTCCACCGAATAATGAGGACCGTTGACGCACACCGTGCCTACCTCAAGCGAATCTGCAATATGAAGGATATCGTTAATATCGGTGCCGAACACATAAGATGCAAGACCAAATTCGGTATGATTCGCCTCTTGAATGACCTGCTCCCGGTCAGAGAATGGCATAATCGGCATAACCGGTCCAAAAATTTCCTCCTTGCAAATTCGCATCGCCGGCGTCACATCGGTCATAATGGTCGGCTCCAGATAGTAGCCCTTGTCGTGACCTACAGGGATGCCGCCTCCTGCCGCAATGGTCGCTCCTTCTGCTACTGCGCTTGCAATCAGCTCCTGAACTCTGGAGCGATGGCCGGCAGATATCATAGGACCCATCCTCGCTTCCGGCTCGCGTCCCCAGCCAAGCGTAATTTGTTTTGCCTTCTCGACAGCTTTGGCTACGAAAGCTTCGTACACCGAATCATGAACGAACACTCGGTTCGGCGACACACAGATTTGACCCGCATTGCCGAATTTCAAATTAACCAATTGCTCGCTTGCCGCTTCCACATCCGCATCAGCAAGCACAATAGCTGGCGCATTGCCTCCTAGCTCCAGAGAAAAGCGCTTGATCGAGGTAGCGGATTGTCCCACGATCGCCTTGCCTGCCGACGTCGATCCGATCAAGGTCAGCATACGCGGAATATCGCTTGTGTTCATCACTGACGCAAGCTCAATCGTATCGCCTGTAATCAGGTTGATGACTCCCGCAGGGAATCCGATTTCCTGAGCGATTTCACCGATCAACAGTGTCGTCAGAGGCGTCAGCGGAGATGGCTTGATAACACAGGTACAGCCTGAGGCAAGCACGGGACCCAGCTTGTAGCCTAGATTAAGCAGCGGAAAATTCCAGGCCAGATAGCCGACAACAACGCCTACAGGCTGCCTCTTCATCAGGCTCATGAAGCCTTGATCCTCATCCTCGATGATTCGGCCATGCAATCGCTTGGCCTCCTCATAATAATATCTCAAGCATCTTGGCAGCATCTCCATATCCTCAATCGCTTGAGCAAGCGGCTTGCCCGTTTCGCTCATGAGGGTATCCAGAATTTGCTCACGCCTTGCTTCTATAGCCTGCGCCAGTCGCTCCATCCATTCTCCTCGCTGCTTCAGCGAGAAGCTTGACCATATAGGGAAGGCTTGCTGTGCCGCTTCGAGCGCCGCTTGCGCTTGCTCCTCCGTTGCTTTCAGCAGAGAGCCCGCTTCTTGCTCAGTTGCCGGATTCTGTACAGCTAATGTCAGTCCTAGACCCTGGACCAGGCTGCCGCCGATATAATGTTTGTACATGTCCCCTCCAGCTCCAATCCACTAATAAAATATAAATATATATTTAAATGATATCGGCGACATTTGGAGATGTCAATGTGTTTTTTGAGCGGCGGATTAATTTGGGAAATCTTTCAGTTTAATTTATATATGATATTGTTGATTAAATATAAAATGTAATTTATAGTTCAAGTAATACCTTACAAGGAGTGATGTCATATGGCAACCGCCAATCGTCCCCATGTTTTTTTCTTGATGTGCGATGAGCTGCGAGCGGACAGTCTGGGGTTTATGGGCAATTCAGTCGTTAGAACGCCTCACTTGGACGAGCTTGCTCAGGATTCTATTATTTTCGAGCAAGCCTATACGAACTGTCCCATGTGCGTGCCCGCGAGGGCCAGTCTCATGACCGGTCGAAATCCGCTCAGTCACGGCATTCTTGACAATGCCATGCGCATGGTAGAAGATGAGCAGCCGCTGCCCGAGCTGCTTCGCAAGCATGGGTATACAACAACGATGTATGGCAAGCTGCATGTGCACCTGACACCGGAGCAATGCGGCTTCGATGAATTCATGAACGGCTCCCCCGATCCCTATACAAGCTTCCTCGGAATCAAGGATGCCGACATGCGGCGGAAATCCACCTTTAAGAAGAATGAAGGCGATATTCCTCTTGTCATTCATGGAAAAAGCCCAACTCATCCCGATCAAACCTCCTGCTCCAGATTAACAGAGGCCTATATTGACCGTATTCAGAGCGTGTCTCATTGTGATCGTCCAATCTTCCATTATTTATCGCTCCTGGATCCCCACACGCCATATATGCCAACCCAGCCATACGCCGACATGTATAATCCTGCGGAGATGCCGCTTCCCGACAATGCCGGACGCACCCTTGCGGACAAACCTATTACGCAGCGCTACTTCCACAAAGTGCGCGGGTTTGACAAGCTCGATTTAGAGGACTATCGCAAAAGCTTGTCCAGCTATTACGGCCTTGTCACCCATGTCGACGATCGTATCGGCAAAGTGATCGCGAAGCTGAAGGAGCTGGACCTCTATGACAACTCGCTCATTATATTCACCTCGGATCACGGTGCGATGATGGGTGAGCACGGATTTATTGAAAAGTGGGGACATATGTATGAGCCAGTCGTCCGAATACCGCTTCTCGTAAAGCTGCCTGGCAACAGCAACGGAGGAATGCGTCATCAAAGCTTCGCCGAAATTATCGATATTATGCCGACAGTGCTTGATGCCGCCCATATCCCTGTTCCCCCTGAGGTTCAGGGAAAAAGTCTGCTGCCGGTATGTCGCGGCGAGAAGACGGTACATCGGACAGAAGCCCATAGCTCCTATTATTGCGGCTCCATCCACACCGAGCCTGCCCTTATGATACGCGACAGCAATTGGAAGCTTACCCATTATCCCGAACAACAATTCATTCACGACAAGCTGTATGGCGATCATTATTTGAAGTATTCCTCCTTCTTCGACGAGCCTCTTGTTGAAGGGGAATTATATGACCTGCAGAAGGACCCTTATGAGCAGCACAATCTGTTCGATGAGCCGGCGTATGCCGAAATCAAGGAACAGCTCCTATACAAGCTGCAGATTTGGAAGGCCGGGCTAGGTACGCTTGCCGACTACCGGGGACTGCCGCAGGCCGATATGAATACGGTCTATAAATTTATTTTGGATCAGACCAACAATTGGACCAAGGTTGCCGATGCCATCCAGGGAAAGAAGGGATTGACCCAATGCCAGAGACAGCAGACCGCCCCTTTGCAGCAATAGGCATATGGCGGGGCTAACAAATATAAGCAACCCTCTGGCAGGGTAAAAAGAGTACTACAATTGTATGGTATTGTGCATGGCTGTTCGTCCCGGAATATCAGTAAAATAAGGGCAGCAGAACATTTCAGATACAACTGGAGGGCATACCGTGGAACAGGATATGAGAAAAGTAAAACCATTAAATATGACCGATGCCAAGTGGACAACAGGGTTCTGGGCGGATCGCTTTCACTTATGTCATGAAGAGATGATTGACTCGATGGAGAAAGCTATTCATGTCAAGGAGAACGGCACCTATATGCCTAACTTTGAGGTGGCTGCAGGGCTTCAGTCAGACCGCCATTACGGGGAGGACTGGTCCGACGGGGATTGCTATAAATTTCTGGAGGCTTGCGCGCACGTGTACGCTATTACGAAGGACGCTGCGCTTGACCAGAAGTTGGATAAATATATCGGCTTCATCGCCATGGCGCAGGATCCCGACGGCTACATCAGCACCAACATTCAGCTAAGCCACAAGAAGCGCTGGGGACAACGCATCTACCATGAAGACTATAACTTCGGCCATCTGTTAACTGCCGCATGCGTTCATCACACTGCGACCGGCAAGACGAGCTTCCTGGAGGTCGCTATCAAAGCGGCCGACTATTTGAACGACACCTTCAACCCTTGCCCGAAGCATCTCATCCATTACGGCTGGAATCCTTCCAATATTATGGGACTTGTTGACCTTCATCGCATCACGGGCAATGAGACGTATATCAAGCTCGCCGATATCTTCATGACAATGAGAGGCGCAGGTTACGGCGGCGAGGATCAGAATCAGGATCGCACGCCGCTGCGGGAAGAGACGGAAGCGACGGGACATGCCGTCACGGCGGTCTATCTATATGCTGGCGCAGCCGATGTTTATTCCCACACGGGTGAAGACACTGTCATGCGTGCGCTGGAGAACATTTGGGACAATATGTATACCCGGAAGATGTATCTTACGGGCGGCATCGGCTCCATCTATAATGGTCTATCCCCCAATGGAGACAAGATCTGGGAAGCATTCGGCACGGATTACCACCTGCCTAACCGGTCCGCCTATACGGAGACATGCGCCAATATCGGCAATGCGATGTGGTCGATGCGTATGTTCAACCTGACCCAGGATCCGAAGTATATGGATGTATTCGAGAAGGTCGTTTATAACAGCCTGCTGGGCTCCATGACGCTGGACGGCCATCATTTCTGTTATACGAATCCGCTGGAGACTAGAAACGGCAAGCTCTTCAACCATCATTCGGCGCAAACGCAGCATTTCAGAACAGAGAGATGGTTCACGCATACATGCTACTGCTGTCCGCCGCAGGTGCTTCGCACAATAGCCCGACTGAATCAGTGGGCTTATGGCCAATCCAGTGACGGCTTGTATATTCATCTGTACAGTGGCAACGAGTTGAATACGGTGCTGTCCTCCGGCGAGACGCTGAGCCTGACGATGAAGTCCGGATTCCCTGCCGAAGAGACGGTGTCGATTACGATCAACAGCTCGCTGGCTGCCGAAACCGCCATCCATCTTCGGATTCCGCAATGGGCTGAAGGCGCAACCGTGAAGGTCAACGGGGTGCAGCAGGACCATACAGTTGCAGGCTCCTATTACGAGCTAAAGCGCAAATGGCAAGCCAACGATCAGATCGAGCTGGTACTCCCTATGGTGATAAAACGTATTGCAGCAAATCCGATGGTCGAGGAAGCTCGAGGACAGGTTGCCTTCATGTACGGACCGTTTGTCTACTGTCTGGAGAGTATCGATCTGCCTGAAGATGCCGTCATTGACCAAATACGTATTCCGATTACTACGCAATTCGAGGCACGATATAACGAGGAGCTGCTCGGAGGCGTCACTACATTACAGGGCACAGCGCTCAAGATCGCGCAAGCGGATCATTCCGACACACTCTACAAGCCTTTTGAATGTCTGGATATGGCAGATATCAATGTGACGCTTGTTCCGTATTACGCATGGAATAATCGGGGTCAGACCGATATGTCCGTCTGGCTGCCTCTAATCTAATACGCTTCATGTCGCCGGCCTTGGACGAGACCTCTCGTTCAGGGCTGGTCTTATTGAAAGCTTCCCTTATCATAATATCCCTTCTTGACATATTCCGTAGGGCTGTAACCTGTAACCTGCTTGAATACACGGGTGAAATAATACGGGTTGTTGTAGCCCAGCTTCTCGCTGATCTGCGAAATATGGAGTCGGCTTTCACTAAATAGACGAATGGCCTCCTTCACCTTAGCCTCCATGATGAATCGGCGTATAGACATGCCCGCTTCTCTCGAGAATACTCTGCTCATATACGAATAGTTTAACTGCAAGGACTCCGCAAGCTGCTCGGACCGAATATCCTCATGGAGATGCCGCTGTACATAGGCTTTGACATCATCAAATAGCTTATGGCGTGTCCGATTAGAATCGATCACGTCCCGGTGCAATTCCAGCAGCAAATCCAGCGTACCGACATTCAGCTTCAGCTTGTCATATACGGTTCCCATCGCAAAGTGATGAAGAAGCTTGTTCATTCGTGCACAGATGCCCTGAAAGTCGCTGACCTTCAGCCGTTTCAGCTCAATGAATTGCGGCAGTTCGCCGTTCAAGTGACTCGTCCCCCAAGCATATGCAGTCTCTGCCTCCACCTCTACCGTCTCATGAACAGGAGGATCCTCCATGCCTGCCGCTCCGAACGTAATCCAATACCATTCGGACCCGGGCAGCGTTTGCGGCAAGCCGTAATGGCGTACACCACGCTTCATAAGGAAAACCTCGCCCGGCGAGATGATATACTCCGTGTCATCTTCGATAATGTGGACAAGTCCTTCCCTGACAACTATCAATACGTCGTGAGGCAATACGCGGTCCATATGGGCCCATAATGAGGTGGTCCTGAACAACCCCACATTATCCACGGCGGGCACCTGATCCGTTCGGAATCTGACGGTATGCTGCATAATCATCTCCTCCTTGTCCTCTTGTTTCATTCCATCGCTCCAACATAAAGAGGAATCGCGTGAACGATTCCTCCATACCAACATCTATATATCCTACCATTGCTGTATCCTAGGATTCAATATGACGAACGAGCTCACGTGCATTGGATGCAATCGCAGCATAATTGTGCGCCATGACATCACCATGCGAAACCAAGCCGCTTCCGGCACCGACAGCAATAGCACCAGCCCGAATATAATCGCCTGCAAGCTTGGGGGTAATACCGCCTACTGCGATTAATTTGACGTTGTTTAATGGTGCAAGCAGCTCCTTCATGTAGCCTGGACCGAAGGTCGTGCATGGGAACAGCTTCACGAACGGCGCTCCAGCAGCAGTGGCGCGAACGATCTCGGTCGGTGTAAGCGCACCGGGGATTGGTATACTGGAGCGTGACAGTGCCAATTCAATCAAATGCTCATCCATGTGTGGCGATATGAGAAATTCGGCGCCTGCTTCAATGGCCTGGATAACATTTTCTGCTGTTACGACGGTACCGGCCCCAATCGCCATTTTCCCTTCGTATGCCTTCCTTATCACACGAATGCCGTCAAGGGCACCTGCCGAATTCAACGTAATTTCGGCCACGCGAACACCGCCCTCATAGAGTGCTTCCATGACTCTAGGCAATCCCTCCAGCGGTACATGACGAAGAATGGCGACAACTTTGCTTCTTTCAATCTGCTGCTGCACGCTTAACATACATTCATCTCCTCTTTATACAACCGGTACAGCCTCGCCGCCCCGTACACGCTTAACCGTGCCGACTCCTCCTCCGGTACAACTCGAACGACAATATCCGGGTAATATTCACGCAGAATGGGTACAACGATGGACGGGAACAAACTTCTTCCATATAAGACGATTTCGTCGACGCCTTGCAGCATCTCCGCCGTCAACATCGCCATGTCCTGGCCTGCGATAACGCCTAACAAGAAGCTGGTCGACACCTGTTTATCCTGTTTGTCCAGCACATTAAGCGTCCGCACCTGGAAGAAAGCGCGGCCCGCTCCATATTGTATTGCCGCCTCTACGCCTTGACGAACCCAATACGGGTCAGGCAACGCTTCTTCGAGCGGGAGTGTGTTGTCCCTCAGCAGTGTATGCTTCATGACGGCCATCATAAGCTCGCCTGAGATGGACGTGCAGCAGCTGACAATACTGCGCTCCTGCATTTTGATCCACTTATGATGAGAGCCGTAATGCATGAACAGTCGTCCCTTGACATGCAGCTCCTCTGGCAATAGACACTCCATGTATCCCAGGAGCTCGGCTTCCTCGCCTCGAATCATATCGCGATCCGTCATTTGTTCTCCCACAAACTTTATACCGGGGACGAACAGTACAGGCTGCGGGAACAGCTCAGGGAATTTATGTCGTCTAATGAAGCCCGCCAATTCCGCAAGCTGTATCGGTCCCGGCAGATGTTCAATCTCCATTAATCCCGCGCTGGAGGTTATCATGCCGGAGGCGACAATGTCATGGACCTCCCTTACAGCCTCCGGCTCGGCCATTACAAGCTCTTCGTAGCTCTCTTTCAATGCTCTCCGCAACGCGGCATTGCTGCCGGATTGTGCCGTATCCCCCGCACCTGTCTCTTTTGTAACGCTTGCGAGCACCCTATCGCCATCAAGCAGTCTCATCCTGCAATTGGTTGTACCGCAATCAATTACGATTACTTTCATTCCATGACCCCCTCAACAAGCCGTATGGATTGATGGCACGCCTCAATCCCTCACTGCATACTTTTCGACTATTTCACGATTGATTTCCACTCCAATACCTGGCCCGTCAGGAATGGATACCATTCCGTCCGTCATCGTGATGGCATGTCCGATCAAATCGGCGCGGAATGGATGAGAGGATACATCATATTCCAGCATCGGCTGCTCCGGGAACAATCCCAGTGGAGTCGGCGCCAAGGAAGCAAGGAATTGAAGCGAGGCCGCGAGGCCAACTCCTGAGCCCCATACATGAGGAACCATCATTGTATTCCAGGCCTGCGCTAGCGTTGCAATCTTCTTGCATTCTGTGAATCCACCGGATGAGCAGAGATCGGGCTGCACAATATCAAGCGCGCCTTGCGCGATCCAGTGGCGGTATCCGAGCTTGCCGAACAAATTTTCACCTGAGGCGATTAACGTTCCCGTTAAATGACGAATCGCTTTGTACCCTTCTATATCTTCCGGCGCAAGCAATTCTTCCATAAAGTAGAGCTTGGAGGATTCAGACTCCAGCAACAATCTCCGAGCCAAGCCCGCATTATAGGCGCCGTTGGCGTCCGCCATCAATCGGATATCCGGTCCCACAGCTTCTCTAACGGAACGAATCAGGGCCAGATCTTCTTCAATTCCAAAACCAATCTTAAGCTTCATGGCACGAAGTCCATTTGCCTGATGCCGCAAGGCCTCCGTTACGCCATCTCCAGGATAGCTTCCCTTAGCCGTCCGATAGAAGCCGGTCGCATATGGCATGACCTGTGTACGGAACGTGCCTCCGAGCAGCTTGCTGACGGGCTGGCCGCAGCTCTTGCCTTTAATGTCCCATAAGGCGATATCAATACCGCTAATGGCATTAACCGCCGCGCCGCCTTGACCGTAAGGACGCGATAGATTGTACATTTCCTCCCATAGCACATCCGTATCATACGGATCTCTTCCGATAATTAGAGGCGCAAACGCATGTCTGATAAAGGCGGCAGCGATTTCCGGCGGCTGCAGCCCATGACACAGACACTCTCCCCAACCGGTAATCCCCGCATCCGTCTCAATCTCCACCAACACCGAGGAACGCTGCTTCACCCAGCCTTGTGAGAAATAAAATGGTTCCTCCAGAAGCGATTTCATGACATGCACCAGAACGTTTGTTATCCGCATCCCGTTTTCCCCTTTGCGTTCAATTATTTCAATTATACCGCCATCATTTGTTATGTCAAATATAATTTTATATATAAAAAGTTTATATCACTCATATTTTTTGTCTCGTCAAGCTCTTATTTACACAATAATCCCGGACAATTGGACAACATAAGGATAACATCCCAACTCCAACTGCAATGAGGTGCGCCATGATTGAATTCAGAAATGTGACCAAATCCTACAACGGCGGTGCTCCGACGCTCAAAGGCATTCATCTGGAAATCAAGCAAGGTGAGCTGGTTACCTTGATCGGACCTAGCGGATGCGGAAAAACGACAACCATGAAGATGATCAATCGGCTGGTAGAACCAACCTCCGGCCAAATTCTGGTGGACGGCAACGATATCGCCAAAACCGATCCGGTTAAGCTTCGCCGGAATATCGGATATGTCATTCAGCAGATCGGACTATTCCCGCATATGACAATCAAGGATAATGTAGCCATCGTGCCGCGATTAAAGGGGATGGACAAGTCTGCCTATCTGAAGCGGATTGATGAGCTGTTGGACATGGTAGGTTTAAACCCGGATCAGTATCGGGATCGATATCCCTCCGAGCTGAGCGGCGGACAGCAGCAGCGAATCGGCGTTATCCGAGCCATGGCAGCAGAACCTTCCATTATTCTGATGGATGAGCCGTTCAGCGCGCTGGACCCCATCAGCCGTGAGCAGCTGCAAGACGAGCTTATTCGGCTGCAGGAGGAAGTTAAGAAAACGATAGTATTCGTCTCTCACGATATGGATGAAGCATTAAAAATTGCGGATCGTATCGTGCTGATGAAAGATGGGGAAATTGTGCAGGCGGATACCCCGGATCGGATTCTCCGGCGTCCGAAGAACGACTTTGTCCGTTCCTTCATTGGTGAGAATCGTTTGAATGAAGGAACCGACATACTTGTCGTAGAGGATGTGATGCTCACGAATCCTGCGATTGTATTCCAATCACGCGGTCTCGCACACGGAGCGAAGCTGATGAAGCAGCATCGAGTGAACAGCTTGCTCGTAACGGACAAAAACCGTATGTTAATGGGCATTGTCACAAAGGAGATGCTGGAGGAGCAATACCATGAGGAAGAGATGCTGCTTCAACATATTATGCGGCCAGCCAAGGCATCTGCTGCCCCAGGTCAACCAATTACAGAAGCGGTAGAGCTGATGAAGACGCATAACCTGAGTCATCTGCCCGTTGTTGACCGTGATGGCCGCCTTGCCGGGCTTGTAACAAACTCCAGCTTAATTGATGCGTTGCTGAAACAGATTTAACGGAGGCGGACTCACATGAATTTTTGGCAAATGATCCAGAACCGGCAAGATGATATCCTGCAAGCTACGATACAGCATATTCAAATTTCATTTGTAGCGCTTCTGATTGCAATCGTCATCTCTATCCCGACGGGCTTGCTCCTGACTCGGTATCCGAGAGCTGCCGGCCCCATCATCGGGCTCGCTTCGCTATTCCAGACGATACCAAGTCTCGCGCTGTTAGGTTTTATGATACCGCTGCTCGGCATTGGCATGACGCCAGCCATCATTGCCTTAACCGTCTATGCCTTGCTGCCGATCATGCGCAATACGTACACCGGTATTGTCAATGTCGAGAAGCCGCTCAAGGAGGCTGGTACCGGCATGGGCATGACGAGCTTGCAGGTCATGATGAAGGTCGAGCTGCCGCTGGCGCTGAGCGTCATCATGGCCGGCATACGTACGGCGACCGTCATGCTGATCGGAGTCGCAACGCTTGCTTCGCTCATAGGGGCTGGGGGACTCGGTGACCTGATCTTCCGCGGCATCTCCACCGTCAATACGGAGCTGATTCTGGCAGGCACCATTCCAGCCGCATTGCTGGCGCTTGCCTTCGACTTCCTGCTGGAGAGAATGGAGCTTGCCGTTACTCCGAAGGGCATTCGTAAGCATGGCAAGAGCAAGTCGAAGCTGAGCAAGGCGCTGGTTGCTGTGCTGGGCATCGTTATGACCTTGCTCGTTGTGACCGGTCTCGTGCAGGCGCTGAACAAATCGACAGACAGCTCCAATACCATTGTAGTTGGAGGTAAAAACTTTACAGAGCAAGACATCTTTGTACATATCATGTCCGCTCTAATCGAAGAGAAAACCGACCTTAATGTCCTTCGTAAGTCGTATCTAGGGGGCTCTCAAGTAACCCATAATGCCATTACTAGCGGAGGCATAGACCTGTATCTGGAGTACACAGGAACCGGATGGACTTCTGTGCTGCAGCAGCAGCCAGTTGGCGGCGAGCCGGAGGAGACGTACAATCGGGTGAAGGAGGCGTACGAAGAACAGTTTGACGTTACTTGGCTGAAGCCGATCGGCTTCAATAATACGTTTACACTCGCGATGCGCAAGGACAAGGCCGAGCAGCTTGGCATCCGCAGCATTTCTGACGCAAAAGCACATGCAGCCGAATTCAACTTCGGCTCAACGGCGGAATTTCTGGAGCGGCCCGATGGCTTCAAGGGACTCACAGAAGCATATGGCATGGAATTTGGAAGCATAAAAGGGATGGACATCGGCCTTACGTATACAGCCCTCAAGAACGGCGAGCTCGACATTATCGGCTCGGATGCGACTGATGGCCGCATATCGGCCTTCAACCTGCTGATCCTTGAGGATGACAAACAATACTTCCCGCCGTATTATGCGGTGCCTATTATCCGAATGAAAACGCTCGAAGCCCATCCCGAGCTGGAAGAGGTGCTGAATCTGCTGGCGGGCAGAATCGACGATAACATCATGTCCAAGCTGAATGGCGAGGTGGATATGAATGGCCGTCAACCAGAGGAGGTAGCGGTGGAGTGGCTGAAGAGTGAAGGATTGATGCAGTAGGATACAGGAGACCAGTCGCTTTCCCCTTGACGAATCTGTATTTTGATAGGCAGCAACGCGAACGTTGACGTTGCTGCTCTGTATTTGTTCGTACAGATCAGGAGTGTCTTAAATTGGGTGGACTTCAATTTTCAATCCAGCAGCTCCACCCAAATAGCGGTACGAAGATGTATGACTTCGCCGGGCTCGATGCCCCTGCTGCCAGTCAGACCGGCATCATAAGGCAAGTTAAACCCATCCGTCACATAGGTATATGGCTCCAACGAAATGGAGGATGACCAATTAGGCTTGAAAACCAGCAGAAACGGAAAGCTCTCATCCGTCTCATAAGCAATCTGATAACCGCTCTCGATCATACGAATGCGGCTGACACGTTCCCCCCCAGCTAACGTGACAAGCGAGCACCCCAGCTCCGGATAGTCTGGAAGCGATATACCTTCCCAATCGTTCAGCTTCTCTACCAGAGCAGTGCGCTCCGGCAATCCGGTCACGAACACCTCATTCGTCACTGGCCATTCATTGTTCGCAGCAACAGTTAGACGTGTCTCTTCAGGCGGCAAATGAAAATACGGATGAAGGCCGAACGCAAATGGCGCCGTTTGCGAACCTTCATTGAAGACGGCAACTTCCATGAATAGACGTCCCTTGTACAACCGATGTGTTACATTAAATTTAAGCTCATGCGGATAGTAGGCCATCATGTCGGCATGCAACGAAACCTCGAATTGGCCTGTCACAAACGCCCCCTGTTCGGTAGAAACACCATAATCGATTACGGTCCACGCCCGGCGGCATAGCTCACCATGCAAATGATTGGGCGGCTCGTTGATAGGCAGTTGGTATCTGATCCCGTTAAACACGTATGTTCCTCCCTGAATTCGGTTGGGAGGAAACAAAATCGGCGTTCCGAAATACGTTCTCGCGTCCGGATTATCGATAAATGCTGTTATATTCGGCGGAGACGACAAGACCGGAATGCCTCGAGAGCTATAAGCTATAACATTGTTGCCCGCTTCCGGCATGACCACTGCAACCGCGTCATGCTCAGAATCGTGCAGCTCATATACCTTTGCCCCGTCCTGCTCCAAAACTCTGACTTCATAATGACTTCGATGCATTGCATTCAACCTTTCCATCTCGTTTCTACAAACTTTCTGGAATGACTATA
This sequence comes from Paenibacillus sp. strain BS8-2, assembly GCF_054483835.1. Taxonomy (NCBI): domain Bacteria; kingdom Bacillati; phylum Bacillota; class Bacilli; order Caryophanales; family Paenibacillaceae; genus Paenibacillus; species Paenibacillus sp. strain BS8-2. The sequence continues at coordinate 3,653,532 of NZ_CM137010.1, read as the reverse complement.
CTCGTCTCCGTATAATAATATTGCTGCTCCGGCCTCTAGCCGCTACCTTCTTTCAGAGACTTGTCATCGTGTCTTGGTTTCGCTTACAACACCATCATACCGAGGATGGGAGGACTTCATAAGGACAATAAGCGACTTCCGATGCTCTGATTTCGACCTGGTTTCCGGCGCGTTGATAGATACATTTTCAAGGGTAACGAAAATAAAGAAAGGTGCCTCAGCACAGTCGCTAGGCACCTTCTGTATCAATAATCATTATGCAGTCGGACCGAAACTCCTCCATCGATTACCAGAGAGGAGCCCGTCATATAGGACGCCTTGTCGCTTGCAAGAAAAGCGACAAGCTCACCGATTTCGGCAGGCTCTGCCATTCTCCCCAATGGTATATTGCGGGTCAGCTCAGCCTCCATACTCTTGCGTTCATCCTTAGCAATGTTGCTCAAATAACGATCCATAGCTACATTCCGCGTCAATCCCGGCAGCAACGAATTGATCCGGATGCCGAACGGCGCCAGCTCCAGCGCAAGACTCCTCGACATCGCCGTTACACCGCCCTTGATCGCCGCATAGGAGCTGAAGCCCGGAAGTGTAACATGAGCATGTACGGAGGCGATATTAATGATGGAGCCCGACCGGTTCCGTCTCATATGCGGCAGCACCTGTTGAATAAGCAGAAACTGTCCCTTCAGATCCGTGCGGAACACAAGGTCCCACTCATCGGAGCTTATCTGCTCCAACGGCTTGTGATAATGTGTACCCACATTATTGATTAATATGTCGATATCACCGAATCGTGAGATGGTCTGATTCACGGCCGCCTGCAATTCTTCCTCTTTGGACACGTCTGTACGTATGAACAGCGCTTCTCCGCCGGCTGCAGTCAGCTCTTGCACGGCCGCTTGACCGGCATGTTCGTCCCAGTCCAGCATGACGACGCGGCAGCCCTCCCGAAGCAGCACTTCGACTATCCCTCTGCCGATTCCTCCGGCGGCGCCTGTCACAATTGCAATTTTCCCCAACATATCGCCAATCTGCCTCCTTGTTCTGAAAGCCGCTTGCGGTGAGTCTCTGTGCAACAAGCCAATTAACCCTTCACACCGGAGAAGGCTACGCCCTTCTCAATATATTTCTGAGCGAACAAGAAAATAAACAAAAGCGGGAACATGGACACAAATGCGCTGGCCATCAACATATTCTGCATGACGCTTGGCTGGTTCTGCAGATCGTTAAGCGCAACGGTAAACGTCCAATACTGCGGTGAGCTGTTGACGATAAGCGGCCACAAAAATTCGTTCCATACCGGAATAAAGGTCATAACGCCTACCGTAGTAAAGATTGGGATAGACAACGGTGTAACGATCTGCAGGAACGTTCTCAGCTCGGAAGCGCCATCAACCCTTGCAGCCTGCAGAAGCTCCCTTGATACTTGGTCGAAAAACCCTTTGAACAGAAAGATAACAATTCCCCAAGCCGAGTGTGGCAGAATAACGGCAAGCAGAGAGTTCACAAGACCCAAGTCCTTCATTAGCAAATACATAGGCAGCAGCAAGGAAATATCGGGAATCATGATCGTTGCCAAGAAGAACATGATCCAGAAGAACTTCCACTTCTTGCTGTCGATCAGGTGGGCAAGCGTATATCCCGCAAGTCCGCCTAATACCATCTGCAGAAGCACACTTGAAATCGTGATGATCGCACTGTTCAAGAAATATTGTGCAAATCCTAAAGCGCCCGCTGTGTCCTGCGCCATCTTGTTGAGCGCTGTGTAGCTGCTGAATATTCGGATCCAATTGGCTTTCTCATTAATCGTTACAACCTGACCCTTTATGAATTCATTGGATTGATAGAAGGTAGAGAATCGACCGGACAAGTCTGATTCGGCAATAGACGGAGTTACCTGGACACTCTCGCCCTCGTCCCCCTCCCACTTGAATTTGGACAGCTTGTTCTCCTGGATAATGGGCAGCTTATTGTCCATCATCTTGTCGTTGAAGATCGTTGTCGGCACAACCTTAGGCTGTCCCACAAAAAACATCGAGGAGGTAGTCTCAGCCGTATAGAGCTTGCGCCCGTCCTTCACGCCTGTGACGGTCACATCTCCGATGCTCTCCCGTATATTCTTCATCCAAGGATACCAGGTTGCCTTCATGGCATCCTTCTCATAGAACACCGGATCGCTCTCATCAATGCCCGTATAATCTATGGTGACATGAATCGACTGCGGAATCGTTGGCAGCCATTTGGGAGGAAATGAGTTAATATCCTTTTCTGTCTTAAGTGAGGAGGCGAACATCCACAGAATAGGGATGAGCGCAAAGATTACGAACGATACTGTTACAATATAGGCCGTAATCTTTAGCGATCTTCCCCCTTTTTCCCTTATGCGAGTACGTTCCATATGATCAATCCTTTTCTGCGGAAATTTTATTCTGAATAATGGTCAGTACCGCAATGACAATAAACATGAACACGGATACCGCACCGGATATACCAAATCGGGATTGCTGGAATGCAGAGTTGACAACAAGCATGGACACCACCGTTGTACTGCCTGCAGGTCCGCCTTGCGTCATAATATAAATATGATCATAAGCAAGCAGCACGCTTGACATAAAGGCTACAAATTGGATCACGATAATAAATTTGATATTCGGCAGAAGCATCGTCCACATTCTTCTCCATGGACCTGCTCCGTCCATCTTGGCTGCCTCCAATATTTCGGTCGGGATAGACTTGAGAGCAGAATAATACAACAGCAGAGAAATACCATTGCCAGCAAACACGGCAGGCAATACGATGGCAAGCTTCGTCATCGTGGCATCGTTCAGCCAAAGATAGGGACCTAACCCAACGAAGTCAAGCCAGTAGTTCAGCAAGCCGAAATCCGGGTTGTACATCCACTTCCAGACAAGAACACCGCCAACAAGCGGCATGATAGTTGGCAATTGATACATAAAGCGGAAGAAGGCATTGCCCTTCTTAATATCGATCAGGAACAAAGCCTGGACGATCGGTATCCAGAAGGTAAGCCCCAAATATAAAGCAAAGAAAATAAATGTATTCGAAATCGCTTGCCAGAACGTTGCAGATTTCAGAAATTCCGTGTAATTGGCGAAGCCGATGAATGTGCCAGGCGGATTGACAATACTGTAATCGAACAAACTAATATAAGCCATATTCAATAGCGGATAGTACTTGAACATCAGATAACAAATCACAGAAGGCAGTAGAAACAGAACAGGCACCCAGCGAATGTTTAATTTTTGCAACATATGTCTCCCTCACCCCAGGAACGGCTATCGGGATTCCCCCGGACGGGGGAATCCCAATGGCTATTATTTTTTAACTTCTTCGTTGTATTTGTCTACGACTTCACGTTGTGCCAAATCTTGCGCCTTCTGCATAACCGCCATTGGATCGACTTTCTCATCCAGCAGCACCTCTTGGACAGCTTTGACAACGTAAGGGCTCAGACGAGCTTTCAGGAAGTACTCCAGACGACCTTCGCCTGCTGCCGCTTGCACATTTTCGATTAGCTCTTGCGGCATACCTTCTACGAATTTAGAAGCATCCACATCGCTTCTTACATTAAGCAGGTTCGGGAAGATGCCGTTATCCATTTGATATTGAAGCAAGCCATCCTGCACTTCCTTCGACATCAGGTATGTGGCATACGTAAACGCCGCTTGTTGCTTCTCTGGTGTTGCCTTCGGATTGAAGATCCACACCGCTCCGCCAACTTGCGCAGGGGATGTGCCGCCAGGTCCAGGTGGCAGTGCAGAGAAACCGATGTTTTCGATATCCATTCCCGAAGATACCATTCCGCCGAACCAGTTGGATGCAGCGATCATAGATGCCGCGCGGCCTTGGTAGAAGTCGTTGGAATTTTCGTCAAGGCTTTGAACGACATTCTTTTGTGTCGCATTATATTTGAACTTCAGATCCTGATAATATTGAAGCGCCTGCACAGCCGGCTCGGAAGTGAAGGTCAGCTTCGCCGTTCCATCCTCTTGCTGCTCCGTCAGATCCCCGCCAGCTTGCCATACGTAATATTCGAAGAACCAGTCGGCCCAGTCCATGCCCAGCAAGGCGTAGCCGTATTGATTTTTGGACGCGTCCGTCAGCTTCTGAGCCGCTTCGCCGAACGATTCCCAGTCCTTCAATGCTGCTTCCGGATCCAGTCCTGCATCAGCAAACATTTGTTTGTTATAGGCAAGGCCCGTTACATACATGAAGTTCGGGATACCATAAATTTTGCCGTCCCTGGTCGCTGCTTGCGTTGCCGAAGGCAAGAACATATCCTTCTCCGCATAGTTGTTCCATAGCTCTGTCACATCAGCTGTGATGCCTTGGTCGATGTAGGATTCCATATCCGGGAACGCATTGGCGTATAGATCCGGCTGCTCGCCGCCGACAACCGCCGTCATGAACTGCTCTCTTTCTTTAGTCAGTGTTTGCATAACGTGCTCGACTTTAATGTTCGGATATTTGTCGGCAAAGTCTTTGAATACCTGTTCCCAGTAAGGTTGTGCGGGATCTCCATCCTGCGGCATGTCCCATGCTACGATCTCAACCACTTCATCTGTTGCAGGCGGCGCTGAAGCCGAATTGCCCCCGCTCTGATTGTTACCGCTTCCATTATTGCCTCCGTTGTTGCCGGAGCACGCTGCCATGAACAGCGATACAACAAGCGTCAGTGCAAGAACAGCCATTAGTTTTGATTTCTTTTTCACTGGTGAATCCCCCATTCGAATGATGTGCTTTACACTTCTTATTGTAGTGAGAATGGGTCCATGAGGCGTAAGAATATATTAAGCTGTTCATACGAATATCTTAACTATAGTCACAAAAAAAACGAGCGAAGGCTAAGATAAAAGCCGCCTCGCTCGCTGAAATTATTGAAATTCAATATTATAAGGGTCTATGACCTCACGCTGAGCTTTTTCCTGCGCTCTAGTGAGGGCATCATACGGGCTCGCATCCTCGTTCAGCAACACTTCCTGAACCGCTGCAGAGACATAAGGACTCAAACGGGATTTGAGGTAGTACTCTAGCCGGCTTTCCTCTGACGCCTTCTGAATATTGTCGACCAGCTCCTCCGGCATACCTTCCGCATAGGCCATTGGATCAATATCTACCCTGACGGACAATAAATTAGGCAGCATCCCCTGCTCCATCTGGAAACGAAGCAGCTCATCCTGTGCGTACTTGGATGTCATAAAGGTCGCATAAGTAAAGGCTGCCCGCTGCTTCTCCTCGGTTGCTTGCGGGTTTAATATCCAGATGCCCCCGCCTACTTGCGCGAGTGACACCCCGGCGGGTCCGGCCGGAAACATCGCAACCCCTATTTCGTCCATATTAAACCCCGACTCTCGCATTTCTCCGAACCAATTGGAGGCTACAATCATCGTAGCAGCCCGTCCGGCATAAAAATCCTTTTTGTTGTCATCCAGACTCTGCAAGGTGTTAAGCTGTGTCACGCCATCCCGAAATCTCAGGTCTTGGTAATAGCTCAGCGCCTGAACTGCGGCATCCGAATTGAACGTCAACTGAACGGTTCCATCTTGATTCTTGCTTGTCAGATCGCCTCCGGCTTGCCAAACATAATACTCGTAGAACCAATCCGCCCACTCGGTTCCGAGAATCGCATAGCCGTATGGATTGCCAGACCGTTCGGTTACTTGCTCGGCTGCCGCCGCAAAGGTATCCCAATTCCGGAAAGCTTCTTTGGGATCGATGCCATTATCCTCAAAAATCCGTTTGTTATAAGCCAAGACGGTCACATACATAAAGTTAGGAATGCCATATATTTGGCCCTCCTGCTCCGAAGCAGCCATTGCAACAGGAGAATATTTTGTACTATCGGGATAATTGCTCCATAATTCTGTAATATCCGCAGGAATGCCCTGGTCAATGTAGGATTCCATGTCGGGGAACGCGGCATTGTACAGATCCGGCTGCTCGCCTCCCGCCACCGCAGTCATAAACTGCTCTCGCTCCTTCTGGAATGCGGCCTCCATATGGATCACACGAATATCGGGATATTTCTGCTCGAACTCTTGGAACATCCGCTCATAATAAGGCTTCTCGGCAGAGCCCGCAAACGGCTTATCCCAAACCACGATCTCTACAATGGGCTCCGGCATTCCGCCTTCCAGCTTCAAATGGGTATAATTGGAGCATGATGTCAGTACCAACATAACCGTGCTTATGATTAACAAGGTTCTTGCGAAGATACCTGCTGCCACGTGGTTCACCCCCTTTCTACGACTTGTGCATGCTCTTATCTCTATACTGCCCTGGCGTTTCGCCAAATCGCTTGCGAAATACACTTCCGAAATATGCCGCATCGTCAAAGCCTACCCTCTCGCTTATATCACGAATCTTCATATCCGTATCCACCAACAATCTGGTTGCCTCCATCATCCGAAGACCATTCAAGAAATCGACAAACGATTCACCGTATTTTTCCTTGAATCGCTTGGAGAAGTAATTGGGATGGATATAGAAGCGTTCGGCAATCATGGCAAGCTGAATTGGTTCGGCGTAATGCCTCTCCAGATAATGTCGGACCGCTTCCATAATTTCTTTTCCTTCGAGATTGTTCGTTCTGGATAATAAGCCGATCATATTCGTAACCAGCCTCTTCATTCGTTCGACAATTTCGTTCCATGCCGTCGCTTGCTGCAGCTCCCGTTGAAGATCCGTCAGCTCGCCGATCGCCCACTGCGAATCCGTCGCATGGGCTAACCAATATTTGTTGAGGAACAAATAAAGATCGATACAGAACCATTCTACCATCACATAGCTGGAGGAAGGCTCTTGCACAATAGCACCCAATCTTCGTTCGATCCACTTGTGGATTTTCTCATTGTCCCACTTGCCCAGCCAATCCTCCAGCAGCTTGACGTCCTCATTGCCGATAAACGACTTGCGCTGCGCCTCCTGACCGGAATGGACTTCGACAGGGGATTGATAGATCCGATTCCCGCCATGCAGGATCGCGTTCCTTGCGATCCGCCTTGCTTCCCGATAGCTCTCTTGTACCTTGGCCATCTGATTCTGATAAGGTCCTACTCCAATAGTGACGCCTAGCTTGAGATACTTCCGGATCCCGAACGAAATCGCTTCCAGCGTATAATTCACCCCGGCGTTGTCTTGTCCCTTCTGAAGGCCAAGCACGTATACCAGCTCAAAGCGCCGCAGCGAATGATGAACTAGGATGCCTTTAATTTTATTGGATAGAAATCGTTCCGTTACAATATTTTTGATCGCGAACCAGAGCAGCTCTTCCTCGCCTGGCCCAAAGGACTGATGTGGAACCTTGAATGGATCCAACTGGAGAACTACCGCAGTAAAGGCCGTTCCATGCTTCGCGAGCTCATCGAGCTCGCTGCTGGCTACAGTAATATCCTCCTCCTGCAGAAATTGGGTTAGCGCCTGCTGGCGAGAAGCTTCCTGACTTGTTTCGGCAACAGTCTTAAGCTCCTGGATCATCTGATCCGTTTGCTTCTCCGCCTCCTTGCGCTCAAGCAAACCCATCAACGTCGTATACAGCTCATCATCCTCCAGCGGCTTTACCAAGTAATTGCTGACTCCGTACTTGATTGCCTGCCTGGCATAATCGAATTGATCGTAGCCGGTCACAATAACCAGCTTTACCTTGGCATCCAGCTCTATCGCATGTTGGATAAATGTCAGTCCGTTCATACCGGGCATATGAATATCCGTCACAATCAGATCAGGCTTTGCGGTCTTCATCAGCTCCAGACCTTTAAGGCCGTCTCCCGCTTCGGCAACGACGGTTACAGGCAGACCGGTTTGACGAATTTTATGAATAATGCCTTGTCTAATAATAGGTTCGTCATCCAATACCATAATTCTCATATCGTTTAAGCCTCCTAATCGGGCAAATAGGTCTTGATCGTAATCGTGAAGGTTGTGCCGTATTCTGCATCGCTGCTGAACGTAATGCCGCACTCGGGTCCATATAACATCCGAATACGAGATTGCACATTGCGCAAGCCTATGGAGGCCGAAGCCTGTTTCGTCTCAAGTCCGGCTGCGGCATCCTCGTCCTGCAGGAGACTATACATCCATTGCTGGCGCTCCTCCTCGATCACCAAGCCATTATTCCATATTTTCACTTGCAGCTCATCATCATGGTGACGAATCGCCTCAATACGGACGATTCCGCCTTCCACACTGTGGCTAATGCCATGATTAACGCTATTCTCGACAAGCGGCTGAAACAATAGCTTCGGAATAGGGACCCGTTCCAGACCCGGCTCCAGATAAATTGTATAATCCAGCCTGCTGTCAAAGCGGATTTTCTGAATAGACAAGTACAGCCGAATTTGCTGAAACTCTGCGTCGAGCTTGGACACATCGTCGCCGCTAATATTGTAGCGGAACATTTTGGCCAGCGATCGGCTAATCAAGGAAACTCTATCATCCCCATGTATGGAGGCAATACTATCGATAATACCTAATGTGTTATATAGAAAATGCGGATTGATCTGAGATTGAAGCGACTTGATCTCCGCGTTTTTTTTCACAATTTCCGTTTCGTACACTTTGCTGATCAAGCGGTTAATTTCCTTTGTCATCCTGTTGAATGATCGGCTCAAATATCCAATCTCATCTTCGCTTCGTACCGGGAGAGTGACAGAATAATTACCTTTCTCAATCGCTTTCATCCCTTTACTAAGCAGCTTAAGCGGTGTGATCGTGCGGGATGAGATAAGTCCGGCTAACAGCATCGAGAACAACAGAGTAAATAATCCGATCCAAATCGTTCGTTTCGTGAAATTGTCGACGGACTCCGTCAAGAGCCGGGTCGGCACTTCCGATAATACAATCCAGCCTGTCTGACCCAGACTGTCATAGACGATCAGCTGATCCTCGTCAGCACCAGCACGGTAGTAGTGCCCCTTTGTCTGACTGCGTACCATAATCAGCTCTTCCTCGGTCAAGATACGCTCTCCACGTTCGGACATGTTCCCCGAATATACGATGGTGCCCAGCTGCTTGTCCACCAGATAGGTACGGCTATCGCCGCCCCCTGCGCTCTCCTCGAGCCACTGCTCCAGCGAATCCGATGACAGCGTGAACAGCATCACACCAATGACCGGCCCTGGCGATGTCAAGGATATTTGCCGGATAGCCTGTACATAGGACAATGTATAACCGGAGGATTGCTCTGACACATTGGGACTGTAATTATCCGAAGGCAGCCATAATCCTTTTCCATTCGCTTCTATCGCAGCATCAGTCAATCGCTGCATTTCACTTTGCGTAATCAAGGTGGATACCAGTCCGCCTACTCGCATGGAGAAGCCGTCAAGCTGCGATATGACCACATTCGATACAATGGGATGATTGTATACGAAATTGGATATTTTGCCGCGATAAGAGCTTTGTCCATCAGGATCGGTCCCCATGCCGCGGACGAATTGATGAAAGTCGACATCTCCGAAGTAATTCCACGCAAAGCTCTTGACGTTCGTCATATTCGCATTCAGTGTAGAAGCGGATTGCTGCGTCATACGCAAGTGGGTATTCACGGCCTCCCCCCGCAAGTCGTTAGCCGTACGGGTATAGAAGTCGAACAAGAGAACAAACACAATCAAGGCGATAATGACCAAATAAGACAATAATATTTTGCGATACAAGGACTTGCCGATGTATCGGGTTATAACATACAATATCCGCAATGCTCCATCCCTCCTTCCGATATCCCATCCTATTATATTGTAAGGGATGAACTACAAAGTGGAAAAGAGCACCACCTTCCAATTGGAAGCGAAGTGCTCAAATCAATGGCAACATACGACATGCTACTTCTGAGTCAATCGAAGATTGTCCACGATAAACGATCCACCGCTTTCCGGCGCATCTTCCCACAAGTATACATTCACAGAAATGATTCCCGACGCGTCAAGCCCTGTTGCTTCCGCTCCCCAGAACCCCTCCTTATCTCCCCATGCAGCCTCGGAGGCCTTGAATTGATTGATCGTAATAGTCCGCGATTCCTTGGCCCCGATTACAAAATAGTAGGTGCGAAGCGCACCCTTCGCATCCGTAATATTGGCGCGCAGTTGAATCGGCTGCATATTCGGATTGGTCACATCGGCGACAATCTCCGGCTTCGCTCCCAAATGCCATGCTGTTGCAGGCTTGAGCTCCACGCCGGAATAATCACTGTCGAGCGTGCCGACCGTTACCTTCATCGCCCGTTCTCCCTCTGTTGCTCCAGAGGCTTCATACTGAACCGTAGCCGACTTGTACGCAGAGACGATGGATAAATCCTCGTCAGCCTCAAAGGAAAGGACAAATGGATTTCCTTGCTCGCCGCTTGCGTCATCCGTCCCCTTGCCTAGAAACTTGATGTCATAAGCTCTTGCGTGAACATCCTTTGCGGCGCTAACCATCTCTTCATAAGGTCTATCGACAACATCTACAAAGCCTAAGTTGTAATTCTCACCATCCCATGCGCGCCCAAGCAGCGGCTGGTCCACATATTGGAACCAATGCGCCCCTACAAAATAAGGATTGCTCAAGACCGTCTCCATATAGTGCGCATATTTTTCGCCGCGATTCTGTTGATCAGCAGCTGAGGTATCTGCGTTAGGTCCAGTCCCGAACATGCCTCTATCGTCTGAGGCGAATGCAAATTCACCAATAATAGCAGGCATATCAAGCTCCTCAAGATGCATCCAGTTTTCTCCTTCAACATCCTCTTTATACACATTGAAGCTGATTACATCCACATACTTCGCAGCCGCCTTCTGCACCTCTTCGCTTGTTCCCCACTCCGCAAATCTGGATCCCAGGTAGAGCGTGTTAGGAAGCTTCGCGGTAACCGCTTGATCTACGATGTGGAAATATTCGTCCGCCAGCAGACTTAGCATCGCCGAGTAGTCCGGCAGCATCCCCTCTGACAGCTGTGCAGGACGATAAGGCTTGCCGAGCGCATCAAAGGAGGTGAAGGCTGTGCCCCACTTATTGTTCAAATCCGCAATCTTGTTCTGATAGGCCGCTTTCAGATGCTCCAGCATCGCTCGTTTGGCATAGCTGCCCTTTGTAGCGCTGTCCATAGCCATAATATTGCTGATCAACGCATACTTGCTTGCTGTATTGGCGGGATTGCCCCATGCGATTTCGTTGTCGATATAGACGCCGATCAGGAACTTGTCGTCCTCTACGCCATACGCCAGAATCTGATCGTCCAGCATGTCGTCCACACTCGTCTTGAACGCAGGATCGAACGGATCCGCTACCGGAGCCCAGCCGCCTCCGCTTGGAATAGTTGCATGCTCTCCCCAATGCGTCCAGCCATTGGCCACATAAGCCATTTGATGTTCCTCGCCCTTACCGAAAAATAACGTCGGATCCGACCAGTTGCCGAGCGAGCTGAAGCCCCAGCTCTTGAAGCGATCGACGGATATATCCTTCCACGCATTCACATAATCCTGGCCATACTTGCGTTCCAGATTGGCTTGATAATGATTGAACAGCCAACCCTCCGTCTGACCCAGCGGAGCTGTACCTACAATTGTCGTATACGTATAATGGTCGCCCAGCTCTCCATCCTTGGATGGAAGTTCTATGAACATGTTCTCCCTACCCGAAACCCATGTATTCATATCATCCAATCGAACGATATCCAGGCCATTTGAGAAGAATAAGTACCCTTCGGGATCAACCAACGTCCACTTGCCCTCATGCTTCGTTACCCTGAAGTGACCGGTTCCCTCCAGCTTCGGACCGTTCAGCCAACCGCCATATTTGCTGGTCTGCAAAGGTTTATCACCGGCCAGTTGATCCGCTTCCTCCTCCCTTGCTGCAAGGAGATCATCTTCGGTATGTACCTTGCCATCCCACTCCAAGCCCGTGTATTGCCCATAGCCGTCCACCAGATCATCCATATAGCTCAGATCTGTATTGGGATCGCCGATGACTGAGATATTATCGAACAGCAGAGTCGATTCCTGCTTCGTATACATTTGCCACAGCTGGAATTCGACAATATGACTTGTGTTCAGGCTCTTCTCTCCCCAGCCGTAGCCAAGCTGGCTGCCGGCAGGATTTGGAGGCAGAAATCTCATGCCGAGATCCAGTGATTCCGAGCCCAAGCTGAGAAAATACTTCTGCGTGCTGTTTGCCTTCGCAACGGCTGCGCTCACCGTAGAGTGGGCAACCCCGTCTGCACTCTTGTCATCGTCCAGACGCAGATAGAAGCTAATATCCTTGTCCGTCGGATTGGTTACCTCAAAGGACAATGCTTTGTTCCTGCCGAAATTCCAGGCTGTTGTCGCCGTGAATTTGACTGTCGGGAAGTCCGCTGCTCCGTAGATGACCTTCAATGCGCTGGAGTCCGTCGCCTCATTACGCACAACCTCAACCGTCGAATCTCCTGTAGCTACGAATGTCGGAATTTCACCGTTCTCGAAATCAAGAACAGGGAAGCCCGAACGATGGGTAATGGCACGATCAAGCGCAGTGACTAGCTCTGCGAACGTAATCTTTCCTTGCGGACGCAGCTTGCTGCCATCACCTACGAATAGGCCGGCGTCATAAGCGGATTGAAGCGCTTGCATACCTTCAGCGGTCATACCGGCCAGATCCGAGAAATGCCGATCAAGCTCTTGGCTTGCAGTCGCTTCACGGTCTAGCAGGGCAGCTGTCAGAATAACAGCCTCTTCGCGCGTAACCTGCTTATTGGGCTGATCGGTGATCATGACACCACTATCGTCATTTGCCTCTACTCCTTGGACAGCCCAAGCCACTATTGTAGCATTCGTCAGCTTGGCAGCATCCATTGCAGCCCATCCCACCGAAGCCTCAATCAGCTTCGCCGTTTCCGCTCGAGACAGATGGCGATTGGGGTTGTTCACCCCTTCCGAATCCGCCTCCACATATCCCTCCTGCACCCAGGCCTGGATCGTAGGATCCGCCCAGTGCTTGGCGGACATGCCGTACGCCTGTGATGAGAATGCTCCAACTACGATTGCGATGGCCAGAACGATCATACTGTACCGCTTCATCCTCTGCTTCCCTCCCATATCTAATTAGCAATTGAGCAAGCTCCTCGGAATCCAGTTTCTTGTGCGAGGCCCGCCGATTGACAGCGGTTACAACGCAGCTTGACCTTCGTTCATCTTGTATTCCGATTCATTTGCCCCTTCATTCTATCTAACTATGGGGGGGATATCGCATAAATATCTTAAGCAAATGCAGGGTAAAACTATAAAAATCGTAAGCCATTGCTACAGAATAACATAAGGAGCAGCGGGGCTTGTCCTGCCAGCCCCCGCTGCTCCTCAATGGCCTTTCTCTATGGCCTTGCACTATGGTCTTGCTCTATGCATAATTCATGTATACAGTTCGCTTCTGGAGATATCCTTCTATGCCGTATTCGCCATCCTCGCCGCCGATGCCGCTAAGCTTGTGACCGCTGTGATAGCCCTGCATACACCCCGACATGCCTTGGTTCAGGAACACCGTCCCGACCTCCAGCACATGCATGGCCTGCATCATCTTGCGATAATCGCTAGTGTACAAGTAGGCAGACAAACCAAGATCGCTTGAGTTAATGATGTCTACCGCTTCCTCGAAGCTCCCGATTCGAACGATTGGCAGCACTGGGCCAAATATTTCTTCTTGCGCCGCAGCCATCTGAGGCGTCACATTCGTTAACACCGTTGGCTCGTACCAATATCCCTTTTCAAACCCGCGGCCCGTCGGCCGCTTGCCGCCCGCTGCGACAGTAGCGCCCTGACGTACCGTCTCCTTCACGATCGCATCTATTTTCTCCAGATCTCTGCCGTTCGCTTTGGGTCCCATCGTCACCGAATCATCGAACGGATCGCCAAGCTTCACCGACTTGACGCGCTCTAGCAGCTTCTCCGTAAACTCATCCGCAATGCGCTCATGAACAAGCACCATCTCATTGCAGATGCAGACCTGTCCGCAATTCGCGAAACGTGCGCCAACCGCCGCTTCCACCGCTTGATCGATATCTGCATCATCCAGCACAACAAACGGCGCTTTGCCGCCAAGCTCCAAGGATAACGCCGTAATGTTGTCCGACGCCGCTCTGTAGATGGCCTGCCCCGCTCTGACGCTGCCCGTCACCGTAACAAGCTTCGTGATGGGACTGCTGACAAGCTGTTGCCCAACCTCCACTCCTGTTCCCGTAACGAGATTGGCTACCCCAGGCGGGAAACCGACCTCATCAATCAGACGGAACAGCTCGATCGAGGCAACAGGTGTAAGTTCATGCGGCTTAATAATCATCGTGTTCCCTGTCACAAGCGCCGGTCCCAGCTTGCGTCCAATCAGCGCAAGCGGGTAATTCCAGGCACATAAGCCTACCGTTACACCGTAGGGCACCTTCTGAATCATGAGCATTTCACCTTGACGGTCAGCAGGCAGGACATCACCCTTCAAGCGAGTCGCCGATTCCGCTGCATACATGAAATAGGCCATTGTATCGTCTACTTCGCCGAGCGCTTCGCGGTACGTCTTGCCTTGCTCCAGCACAAGCAGGCGGGCAAGCTGCTCCCGCTCCTCCTTTATCCGCTCTACCAGCTTCATGATATAACGTGCCCGCTCCACTGCGGGCAACATCTTCCAGGAACGCTGCGCTTTCTCCGAAGACAAAAGCGCCTTCTGCACATCCTCCGCATCCGCATCGCTTACATATGCAATCACTTCTTCATTGGCCGGATTAAGCACCTCTGTCAAGCGTCCTGAAGCCGAATCTGTCCATTGGCCGTCTATATAAAGTCGATAATAGGTCATCTTGTCTTTCGTCACTTTCATCATAACCTTCACCTCTTATTCGTAGGATTGCACCATTCTAACGCCTCCTGGCCAATCTGTTATACAAATATTTTAAGGAATATCTATGAATTTATTAGCTAATCCAGTAATTTCATTCGCAACTACGCCCCTATGGGCTCCACCTAAGATAAAAAAACACGCCTCATTAGTGCGCTATAATGTTCTGCTGGCTTTTCTAAATCGAACCTTCCAAGCAGCCGAACGACCACAGCTTTCCGAGATCGTTATCATAAATCCTTATACCGATAATGACTCGCCTCGATCTTCGACACCAGGCTAAAACGTCAGACGGTAGCTTGAAGAAGGACAGCCCTAAGAGCCTCAAGATATGCGTTACGATAAACATCATTGATTTCACCATTCTTCCCAATGAGCGATACCATAATGTATTTCATCTAAGAGAGGATCGCAACGGGATTTCGTTAACTGATGATCTTGAAATCCATTTTCTTGAGCTATCGAAGCTTGACTATGAACATGCCAGCGCTTCAGAAGGCTTGCTGAATTGGTTACTTTTTCTGAAAAGTGACAATACAGAATATAGGGAGGTGCTCAAAATGCAGGAACCTGCGCTCGGCAAAGCAATGACCGTTCTAGAATTCCTAAGTCAAGATGTAGAAGCTCGGCGCCTTTATGAAATGAGACAGAAGGCATTGCATGACGAGGCTTCTTTGATGGAAGGTGCTCGAGAAGAAGGGGAGCGAAAGGGCAAGCTAAAGGTCGCCAGCAATATGCTCGCTAAGGGAATGGATCTGGAATCCGTGTCAGAGTTGACCGGAATTCCGATTGAGGAACTTAAAAATGTACCTTATTCACAATAATAGTCTGCTGTCAGGGATATCCGTCTTGACAGTTTTTTTATGTTACCGCTTGTTATCTAAGAGGCTTCAATGTAGAAATTTCACAGCTTGTTACCGGATTGTTACCGCAGCACGTTTTCTTTGCATGTAAACCTCTTAAAAAAATTGAAAAACCCTTGGTAAACAAGGGTTTTTCAAGTATGGAGCCTAGGGGGATGTCCGAATCTTGATTATATGGCTGACGAAGCCAATTCGACGAGGACTTTTAGCGGTGAATTCAGACGCCGTGCTCGTCCGTTAGAAGCATATGCTTCGAAGCATCACTTCCACTTCCTGCGCGCGGGCGAACCTATAGGGGTTCTCTCCCCCCAGGCAATCCAAACGAAAAACGCCATCACGATTTGTGATGACGTTCTCTTCGTATGGAGCCTAGGGGGATCGAACCCCTGACCTCATCGCTGCCAGCGATGGAATGGCTGTTCGCTGCAGTCCGATTAAAACCGTGGAAGCTTTATCCTGTCTGGGTTTTTAAAGATCGCTTTCCGATCTATTCGGACGGCGTAGGACGGTAGGGGACGAACTTCGTCCCCATTTCGTCCCCAAGCTACCGGCTAAATAAGACTACTTCTAGGAACGACACTAGCTTCTGTTTTCCAATCACACACGTTGAATAAGCTAGTCTTTGGCGACTTGTTGGGCAACGCAATAAAAGACGCATCGTCGATTCCTTTCCAATGCCATCACTTCTTATCCTTCAACAGATTACGATACTCCGTCGGCACCATCCCTGCGTACTTCTTGAATATCTTCGTGAAGTGGGAGAAATTCCAATACCCCACTGCGGAGGCAATTGCGCTGATCGGCATGTCCGTTTGAGCAAGCATTTCCTTCGCCCTTCTGGTTTTTTCTTGCATGACATAGTCGGATAGAGAGGATCCCGTTTCTTTCTTGAACAATCTTGTCAGATGATCGGGACTTAAGTACACGAGCTCCGCTAACTCTTCTCGGGAAAACTCTTTATCGATGTTTCGAGAAATATAACGGATAACGGACTGAACAACGGTATCGGTCTCTTCCACCGCTAACGCTTGATTCATCGCTTTGCCCACCGCATGCTTCACCCAATTCAGCATATCCATGACGGTCCGTCCCGCCATCTCGGACAAGTGGCCGGATTGTTCATCCCCCAATAATTGATGGGCTTGTATGCCCTTTCCATACAGATATGAATGCACAACCTGCATAAAATCCTGATTAAATTGTTGCAGAAATTTTGCGCCGATTCCTTGGTTTCGTCCTTGATCAAGCAAGTACTCTTCTAATTCATGAATGACGGCTTCCTTAGTGCCGGTCTTGAGCAAGGTGGACAATAAACTCCAGTCAGGCGAGGGAATGCTGGTGTCGATGAGATCGTCTTCACGATATTCAAGCACTTGGTTCACGAACGTCACGTTGTCGCGGTCCCGCTTTCTGAGGCTTGCAACCATGTCGGCCATATCGTGCGATTTCACGGCCTGCCCCAGGTAGCATGACATATCGCAATAGAAGTAACGATTGCATGCTTCAATATATCGATGACCAGCCTCTTGCAATTGCACCAGGCGATTAGACGCCCAATCCGTTTCTCCGCTGCCGGCTACAATAACAAGGAGCAGGTCTTTCTCCAGATGAAAAACGATGCCGTTCCCATGATCTCCGCTTATGATTTCTTCTGCCGTATTCTTAAGAGCGTACTCCAAAATTTTTTCGTCGCGTCGTCTCAACTCTTTATGCCACTTCTGAACGGAGATTAAGATCGGCAGGAAAACCATGTCATCCGTAATCGGAATATGATGACGATCGATCTGCTCGCGAACGGCATTCTGTGTACTTGGCGTGGAATAGTTGATGAGACTCCGCCAGAAATGTTCGATGATCAGGGCATGATGCTTCAGCCAGAGCTGATGGGACTGCTTGTTCCGGTTCACTTCCGTGTTCAGCTCAATCAGGCTTTGCGCTTTCCCGATCGCTTGCTCCAAGTCGTCGGCAAAGACCGGCTTCAGCAAATAATCGACGCTTCCAAGCTGCAGGGCTTGCTTCGCGTACTTGAAATCCGCATGACTTGTAAGAAAAATCGTTTCCGTGGTCGGATAATGCTCGCGCACCCATTCCAATAATTCCAAGCCGCTGCCTTGAGGCATCTCGATATCGCAGAGCAAGATCTGAATATCCTCCTGCTCGAAAATATCCTTCGCCTGCCGAATATTAACGGCCGTGAACAAACGCGAAATACCCAGCTTGCCCAAATCGAGATCCGATTTGACACCTTCGATGGCATGCACTTCATCGTCAACAAGGAGTACTTGATAGGTCATGTCATCGCCTCCATCGCCGGATTAGTCGGAACAACAATTTCCACTGCAGCCCCTCCGGTATCTTTTTCATTATCATAATGGATAGATGCTTCTTCGTTATACAGCAGCTTTAATCGCCGATGAACGTTCCAAATGCCGGTATGCTCGCCTTGATTGTTCTGGACGCTTCTTCCCTCCTGAAGTACTTGAAGCACGTAAGGATGAAACCCGCATCCTGTATCCACAATTCGAATCCTCATGCGCGAGCCTTGCTCCTCCTCCAGAAATTCGATCTTTACAGTTATATGGACTGGCTCATCAAGCGTTACTGCATGTTTGATCGAGTTCTCCACGAAGGATTGGATAAAAAGTGGAGGAATCGCCGCATCGCTTAAATAATCGGGAACGTCGATGCTCCAAGTCAATTGGTCCGGAAATCGTAGCTGCTGAATCTTTAGATAGTTCCGAGTGTGGTCGAGCTCATCCCGAATAGTAACGAACGACGTGTTGCTTCGGAACAAAAACCGGAAATATCGAATCAACGCGACCGTCATCTGGATAATCAGTTCATGATTTTTCACCTTCGCCATATTGCAGATAAGATTTAACGCATTGAGGAAAAAATGAGGGTTCACCTGCAGTTGCAGCCGCTGTAATTCCTCTTTTTGTTTATTCAGCTGTTCTTCGAAAACGTTTACGCGAAGTGTTTGGATCTCCGTCATCATGGAGTTGAAGGAGTCTCCCAGCAGTTGAAACTCCCCCGATGTCTTCCGCATGTCGACTTGAACGCTCCAATCACCGCCTCGAACTTTCTTCATTGCCACTAAAAGGCGGTTCAGCGGCCTCAAAAATGCTCGCCTTAATGCAAACAGACCCACTGGGATGAAGAAGATCGCGCCAATCGTAATGATCCAAATGATGCGCTGTAGATATGGAAGATTAGCCAATATATTCTTATCAGGGATTAATGTCACCAAACTAAAGTTTCCCCTAAGTGAAGATGAGCCTACGATCAAATACTTATTGTCAGAGCCGGATAAATAATAGCTCTCCGATTCCCCGCGCAGCACAACACCATTTTCGTTCACAATACTTGTGTTCGTGATGGGTTCCCCTTCATCGTTCGCCAGAAGAATCTCACCCACCTTGCCCATCTTCAACGAACGTAGAGGCGTGATTAACTGATCGGTCCGGATCCATGCTCCGAGATAAGCGCTCCCTGACTCGACGATATCAATGAAATAATGATCCTGGCCGATTTGATGATACTGCCATCTCTTTGCCGCCTTTTCAAGCGTATTATCCCTTTCGTCAATGAGATCAATGATATAACTCTTAACGCTATCTTTTTCCTCTGTGGAGATTTTTGCGCTGCTAGGAATGTCCATAATATCCTGCCTTTTCTCCTCATATACAAAGAAAGAGCTCACGGTAGGATATAAGGCAATTTTATTTCTAATGGAGTCAAACAAGTAGATTTTCGCCGAGTAGTAGTCGTCATCCGTCTCGGCTTGGCTGAGCGATAACAAATCGGTGCCGATGGCGATCGTATTCATGTACGCATCTACATCGTTTAAGCCGCTGTCGATTTGGTTCATGTACAGACTAAGCATATCATTATAGGAAACGGCAACTTGTTCGCGCACGACTTGGATGGCGTAGAAGTTGTTATAGATCAACATCCCGACAACCGGCAGCGTCATGAGCAGCACGCTGGAAATGAGTTTGTTGCGTAATGAATTCGCTGACCAGTGTCGCTTCTCCAACATCATCATGTTCGACTCCTTATTCCGCATTGGTCCCATCATACATGAAAAGAAAGCCCGAACGCCACAACCCGAATCACTTTCGGTCATGGCGTGTCGGACATGGATGAACAAACAGATCAGCCTTTTACAGCCCCGATCATAATACCTTTAATAAAATATTTCTGGAAGAACGGATAGGCGACGAGGATAGGAAGAACTCCTATGACGGCAATCGCCATTTTCACCGAATCGGTTGGCATTTGTTGCATGGCGCCTCCGGCGTTGCTGCTCAAATTCGTGCTAATAAATTGAACGTCCTGCATAATCCGGTTCAGCAGGTTCTGGATGCTGAAATACTCCGGTTTGGTAATATAGATCATGCCGTTCTGCCAGTCGTTCCAGTACATAATGCTTGTGAACAATCCAATCGTTGCAAGGACTGGCGTCGAGAGCGGCATCACGACGGACCATAAGATGCGATATTCGCTTGCTCCGTCAAGTTGTGATGATTCAATCAAAGCCGGTGGGATGGTTGTCTGGAAGAACGTACGCATCATCATGACGTAGAAACCGTTCGTAAGCAGGCCGGGTATGATGAGTGCCCATATGGTGTTCTTGATATCAAAGATCTGCGTGTACACCAGGTACGAGGGGACCAGCCCGCCATGGAATAACATCGTGAAGAAGACCAAAAACATAATCAGATTCCGATGCGGCGTCTCGCTCCTCGAAAGAGGATACGCAAGAAGCGTCGTAAGAGACAATCCGATGAGCGTTCCGACAACGGTGATAAATATCGTGACGCCATAGGACCTCGCGATATCCGAACCTCTCTCGTAAAGATAGGTGTAGGCCGCAGTGCTGAAATCTTGGGGGATGAAGGAATATCCGCTAGCGATGATGGCATTCTGATCCGTAAATGATGCCGAGATTAGCAGCAAGAATGGAATCACGCAGACCGCGGCAAATAGAAACATTGAGACATGGCTAATCGAAGTTATTATTTTACTTTCCGTTTTCAAATGGGCCGCCTCCTTAGAACAATGCGTTATCTTTGTTGTATCGTCTTACCAAGTAATTCGCCAGTATGACGAGGATGAATCCGACGATGGACTGGTAAACACCTGCCGCGGTAGACATTCCGATATCGCCCGATCCCGTTAAGCCTCTGAATACGTAAGTATCGATGGTAGCAGTTGTCTCGAACAGCATACCGGAATTCATCGGAACCTGATAGAATAAACCGAAATCGGAGTAAAAAATTCGTCCGACATTGAGTAAGGTCAGCATAATAATGACTGGTGTCAGGATAGGCAAAGTAATATGGATAATCTGATGCCAGCGGCTCGCGCCGTCCAGTCTTGCCGCTTCATAGTACTCTTCGTCGATCCCCAGCAACGCGGCGAAGAATACGATGCTGGAATACCCGACGCCTTTCCAGATGTTGACCAATGTCAGAATCACGGGCCAGTATTTCGCCTCGCTATACCACATAATTCCCTCTTCTATGCCAAGCCATGGCAGGATCGTTTTATTGATAAAGCCCGTATCCGCGCTGAGCAAAGCGTATACCAGATAACTGACGATAACCATCGAGATCAAATGCGGCAGCGTGATGAGGCTTTGGTATGCTTTCAGCAGCACCTTGTTCTTAATCTCATTTAACAAGATCGCGCAAGCGAGCGACAAAGCCGTTCCTAACGCGATGAAGACGACATTGTACAGAATCGTATTGCGAGTAATGATGTAAGCGTCTGATGTTTTGAAGAGGTACTCAAAGTTCTTCCAGCCGATCCAATCACTTTGAAGAATGCCTTTGGCGAAATTCACGTCCTTAAAGGCGATGACGATCCCCAGCATGGGCAAGTAGTTATTGAAAAGCAGATAAAGAAGACCGGGAACCATCATAATGAGTAGGGGCAGGTATTTCCTGTATTTATTCTTCGTCTTTACTTTCGGCCCGGCCGATACTGCGGACATCGATGTATGTTGTCCCATATGCGATCCCTTCCTTGTCCTGATCTATTGTATATCCTCATTATAAGGGGATGCATTTCGGCCATCTAACAGTATGACGGCATCTTCATTTGTCGTTTTCCGGCATCATACTGTAGCTTTCGACTATACTGGCTGGCTGCAAGTCCCGTAGCGAACAAAAAAAGGTCAACCGAAAAAAACGGTTGACCTGCTTCTACCTGTTATATCGAATCGCGTCTTCGATGATTTGCTCTGTCCATTTCTTAATCTTGTGATCCCTGTCGAACAACAGGGGCTGGTGCTCGCGGCCGGCACAAAACTCACGGTCAAGCCAGGTCATATCGTCTGCGACGCCCCATGTTAATACGGCATCCACCGTATCTGAATAACGGCGGCATATATCGAATATTCCGCGATACATTTCTGTTTGTTTCCGATGCATCTCCTCGGTAATGGGGGATGACGGAGGATAAACGCGGTCGCGAAGAGAATAAGGATTCACATCCATCTCCGTAATATGAATTCGTAATCCCAAGGCGGCAAATGCTTCTATTGTCCGCTCATATTCATCCAGATTACATTCTACGATATTGACATGCCCTTGCAACCCCACTCCGTCAATCGGTACGCCTCGATCTTTCATTCCTTTCACAAGCTTCAATATACGCTCTCGTTTATAGGGTACAAATTCGTTGTAATCATTGTAAAAGAGTTCCACGTCCGGCGCATGTTTTCGCGCCATGCGAAAGGCAATATCCACATAGTCGGGCCCAATGAGCTCCAACCATTTGGACGGTCGCAAATCATCGCCAGGGTAATCGTTGACGGCCTCGTTTACAACGTCCCAAGAGAAAAATCGACCTTTGTACTGTTCGCAGAAAGCCTGCATATGACGATCGATTCGATCAATGAGCACATCCCTGGAAGCGGATTTTTCCCCATCATGAAATAAATCATCCGGTACAGACATGTGCCAAATCGGAGCATGTGCTCGAAGAGCCAGCTGACGACTCTGAGCATACATGACCATTTCATCAGCCTCTCCAAATGTAAAAACTCCTTGATTCGGCTCCGTCGGTTCCCATTTCATTGCATTTTCCGCGACTGCGCAATTAAAGTGCTTCGAAATAATAGCATCGTGTCTTTGTATGCTCTCGCGGCTAATAGCCGCGCCTACTTTAAAGAACTTTTTGTGCGCTTCATATAAGGATGTCATATATCAGATACTCTCCTTATCGTTTCTTGCCGTTACTCGTAGTCTTCAACCCGCCACTCGTCTAGCCAATCCAAATACGCCATTTTCCCGTCAAAGCGGAACGGCAGCCATACATAGTCGGCCTTGTTCGTATTCTCCTCCGCGTTATAAATCGGCCTTCTCTGCGTTGTCGCCGGAAACGGCTCGCCAGCCCGATTGGGATTATACATAATGTCGAAACCATTGCGGATATCCTCGTAAGGAATAAAACCCGATTCATCGGTAATCCATCGATCTGCCAGCGCGATATAAAGATCTTTTTTCTTCGGATGCTTGAATACCGACGTAATCTGGGAACGGAATGAAGTCTCGGTCGAATCGTTCACATGCGGATTACCCAGAATCTCGAACGGTCCGTGGAACGTTCGAGCGCAAGCCAATTCCGAGGGATTCGGATAATAGCCAGTCGTTCCCGATGTCACCAAATATTGAAGACCTCTACGCTCGAAGTGAGCCGGCGCTTCCCGAACGAACGGAGGATGAATATTAGGGAAATGAGTCGAGTAATATCCCGTTACATCCGTATAATCAGCGGTCAAATCCGCACATATCAATTCGCTATGCACTCGTTCGAAGTAATAATAAGCCTTGCCATCCGACGCGACGACCAGATCGAAATCGCCGGCGCTCATATCCAATGGGCGGAATTTGGTCTTCGCAATCGTGTAAGGACCAAGTAGCCTGTCTGCAGTCATAATGGTCAAGGTCTGAGTGTGATCCTTCTCCATGATTTTCAAGAAGCACACATACTTTCCGGTCGGCTTGTTGAAAATAATATGAGGACGATCCATATGGCTTGTCGGGTGGAGAGATGACGTTTCGTCGTCCTCTACGGGCGGAATAATATTCCCTTCATCCTTCCAATTGTACAAATCCTGCGAAGAATAGCAGCGGACTCCCCAATGCCAGATCCCGCTGCCCGGCACGGTCTTCTCCTTGTCCTCTCCGTACCAATAGAAGGTATCGTTCTCGTAGTAGATCGATCCTCCGTGAGCTTGAATTCGTTTACCTTCCGTATCAAGCCAGACTTGGCCCGGTTTAATGGATGTTTGCATGGTGTTCGCCTCTCCTTTTTTCCATTTCGCTTCCTGTTACAAAACTGTAATTTGCACGGACTGAGGCTTGCAGCCTTCGGCTTCGAAAGTGACTTGTATGATTCCGCTCGAGGTTGGCCGAATGACGGCCAGCGCCAATCCATCATAGGTCGGTTGAGTCGTATCGAAGAAGTTGCCTAACGGCTTCGGATTAGCGGTGCCAAAGCCTTGCAAACAGCCTGGCCCCTCTATTCGGACAGATACTTCCCGATCTGCCAACGGCTTCACAAGGCCATCATCGTCGACAAGGGCAACCGTCACGAAGGCAAGATCGCCGTCATTCGCTTCGATAACCTCGCGATCGGCTTCCGCGCGCAGATTCACCGAGCTTCCGGCGGACTTCAGGATGGATCGACCGGTTTCCTCTCCATTCTTATAGCCCACAGCGATAATTTCTCCTGGCGTGTAGATCGTATCGAATCGAGCGATAAATCCGTTGGCTTCACCGCTCCCCGCCTTCCCCGCCGATGTTCCATTGATTCGCAGCTCGACTTCGTCGGCATCCGAATAGACTTCGACCTGAATCACTTTTCCTTCGAAGCCTTCCCAGCTCCAGCTTGATATCGAATCGCTCCAGCCCCAAGAGGAGATGTTTGCGTTCTTCCCGTACTTTGCTGGTCTCAAGACAGAAATATAGGGTTCTTTCCGCAAACCATAGACAATCTCTCGATAGTAGGACACTGGACGACGTTTTCCCGTAATGTCGATATCTCCGCAATAGGCAGACAGCCAAGGATATTCGCCTACGATCCCATGCCCCTGACTCTGATCATCCTCATAAGCCGTTCTTCCGATTCCGGATTCGCCGAGGTAATCCCAGCCCGTCCATGTAAAGTCCCCGATGACATGACCATTCTCCATCACCAGCTTCCAATTGTTCGCGATATCTTTAGGGAATGTTTCGCTGCCGCAGATGACACGATTAGGGAACAGCTCCTTATCGAGCTCATACCGGCTATCGCCATAGTTCAGCCCTGCGACGTCTACGGCGGCAAAGGATTCCTCGGTCGCTTTCGTCACAAGCTCGTGCTGATTGATCCGCTTCATGATGGCGGACATATCGTTAAAGTTGCCTCCACCCGACTGCCCTTGAGGCTGGGCCGCAGCAAGCTGCTTCATAACCGTGAGAAGCCCGTTTATCGAATTCATGATATACCGGGAAGAATCCATGCCGCGGATCTTCTCCGCAATCCTTCTGCCCCATGCGGCCCCGTGCGGATTACCGCCTTCCGGAATTTCATTTCCGATCGAATACATGATGACACTAGGATGGTTGTAATCTTTGTTAACCATTGCTTCCATATCTCTCTCCCACCAAAGTGGAAAATGCATCGCATAATCATAGGCCGACTTATTGACCGCCCACATATCGAAGCTCTCGTCGACGACCAGCATGCCCAATCGGTCGCAGGCGTCCAGCATGGCTTTGCTCATCGGATAATGCGAGCTGCGTATCGCGTTGAAGCCTGCTGCTTTCATCAATTCTACGCGCCGCTCTTCGGCACGATCGATCGTGGCCGCGCCGATCAAGCCGTTATCGTGATGAACGCAAGCGCCTCGAAGCTTCACGACTTCGCCGTTCAGACGAAGTCCATCGAAAGGATCAAGTGACAGGGAACGAATTCCAAACTTGGTTTCCTCTTCGTCTAGCACTTGATCTCCTTCGAACAGCTTACTCCTGCACGTATACAAATAAGGAGTATCCACGTTCCACAACTTTGGTTCGCTTACATACAGCCGCCCTCGAGAGGTTGTCCGCTCGCCTGCCAAAGCCGTGCAAGGGATCGAATCCGTCGCTACGATCCGTCCGGAAGCGTCGAGAATCTCGGTGACGATTCTCGTGGATTGCAGGTTCATTCCTTCGTTATCGATGGTGGCTTTTACAGCAACGACGGCACGCCCTTCGGATATATCCGGGGTAGATATTTGAATGCCGTCCAGCGCGAAGTGAACCGCGCCGGCAACCATCATCTTGGTATTGCGGTAGATGCCAGTCCCCGTATACCAGCGGGAATCATCATGGCTCCTAGCCACAACCTTGATTTCGTTCTCCGCCCCGTACTTCAGGAAGGGGTCGGCCTTGATATAGAATTGGCTGTATCCGTATGGATGTTGACCTGCAAAAGCATCGTTGATATAGACCATCGCATTCGAGTAGACGCCCTCGAATTCGAAAGTGACTCGTTTATCTTTGTACTCGGCCGGTATAAAAAATGTCTTGTTATAATCATAAGTTCCGTCCGGATAATAGCCTTTCTTCTCGGCGCTTGCTGCTTTCGGATCTCTAGTCCTCGCAACCATCGCATCATGAGGCAGCGTTATCGACTCCTGCGTTCCTGGACGCATATTGGTAAAGCTCGTATGCGGTCCAACGTTCCAGCCTTCATTGAATGACACCTTCATCAACATTTGCACCTTCCTCCACTAGAATAGAAGAAAAAGGTATAGCCCCGTGTGATTCCCTGTTGGGACTATACCTATTTAATGGCGGGGTTCAGCGATATCTGACTATTGGTTCGTCGATGCCCATGCATCTAACTGCTTTTGCTTTTCCGCCATATATTTCTCAATGCCTGCCGCCTTGAGCTTTTCGTTGAATTCTTTTAGCTTGTTTTCCGGATTAATCGTTCCGGTTTCCAAAGCTTTCGTATACTGATCCAACACGTTTCGGATCGCTACGCCTTCATTTTTGACAGGGGCTTCGTCGAACAAGAAACCTAGCGCCTTAGAAGGAACCCCTCTGGAATCGAAATCTTGTTCGATCTTTCTCAATTCCGGATTATCGGACTGGGATAGGTAAGCGAGTCTTTGATTACCCATGATCCACACAAAACTTTTCATGTTGTAACCAACCGAATTAATGTCCAATCCTTCCGGATAGTCGGCTTGGGTCTCCGAAGTTTTTACGTAGTGTTTCCCTTCGATACCCCAGACGAGAAGATTCAGAATATCTTGGTCCGAATACATAAGATTAAGGAACATCATCGCTCGCTCTGGATCTTTTGATTGTTGGGCAATCGTCCAAAGCCCAGTCATGACATTGCCTGTCTTTGCATGGGGAGAAAGCAGTTCCACTCCGACAAGCTCGTGGCCGATCTGGAATTCGATCCCTTCTTTTTGTCCCGGAGCGCTTGGGTAGATCGCACTAAATGTCCGCCCTGCCTTCAACTGATCGTTTGGCAACACCGTTGTCGTCGAGGCATCCTTATTGATGTAACCCGCTTTAAACCATTCGTGTACCCGCGCCAACTGATCGGCATAATCTTGCGTTTCGAAAAGGTTCACGACTTTCAATCCGTTGTCGTAATCAGGTAGGACCCCGATTCTGTCTCCCAAGTCATCGTAATTCGTATAGGAAACGACAGGTCCAAGACCTGCGCTTACGGCGAGAGGAATCATATTAGGTTCGTTGTCTTTAATGGTCTTCAGAACCTTCTCTACATCGTCCATCGTCTTAATAGCCGCAACGTCGATTTGATACTTGTCGACGAGGTCTTTGCGCATGTAGTAATCGACGCCCTTCGCGTAGGCATCGACATACGGGACGCCGTACAGCTTTCCGTTAATCTTCGGAGCATTAACGTATTGCTCCCCGACGGCCTCGATAATGCCTGTTCCGTGTTCCTTCAAGATGTCGTCAATCGGATACAGCTTTCCTGAAGCAGCGGCCGCGTTATACATACCGCCAGCGCCGAAAGTAAAGGACAGGTCCAATTTCTCTCCGCTAGAGTACATCAGGTTCATTTGCTGGCCATAAGCACCAATGCTGATCGGAAGGATATCGACGGTGGCGTTCATCTTTTCTTTTGTCAATTTACTGATTTCGGCTTCGATTTCAGCTATATCCTTGGGCTCCGCGCTGAATATCGGCAAGGCCATCGTAATTTCGTAAGGATCAAGAGCCGAGTTTTCCGCGGCTGATGTTGCTTGTCCCCCCTGATTCGACTCATTTGCTTCATGTGCAGCGTTCCCATTCGTGGCATTGTTGTTCGAGCATGCCGATAGCATGGCCGTAACGAGCGATACCGCAGCTAACACCGTGACTCCCTTTAATTTGTTCTTCATAGGTTCACCCCGAAAATTGTTTTTGTTTTTGTTACAGCTTAAGTATAGCAACCGTTTTCAAGGTCAACTAACACTATTACGGCAATCTGTTTTGTGCTTTTCCGGCAAACTTTCCGTTACTCGCCGCAACAAAGTCGCACGGGTCCCAGCAAGCCGCTAGGCTCAAGCTGGCCCAGCCGCGAGAAGATATCCGGCGTTTCCAATACCAGCGTATTCGTCACTTCAATCGCAATCGAATTGCGTCCTTCCCGTATAAGCTTACTTATGTCGAAGCGATACGGAGCCGCTATTCGAACGCCGACGGATTCGCCGTTCAAATAGATCTCCGCCGTTTCAAACGCTTCGCCGAGATCAATCGCCGCGCGAGCTCCTCTAGAAGAAGACCAGTCGAACTTCGTCTCATACCGAAGCGTTCCCGAGAACGTTGGCAACATCCCGATTTGGCTGACATCCGTTAGAGCATCGATCTCTCTCCAAGGCGTAAAAGCAGGATACTGTTCGGACTTTGCCGTGGAAACCGACCATGGCCCTTCAATCGCGATCGCTTGCGTTACACGCTTGCTC
This sequence comes from Paenibacillus sp. strain BS8-2, assembly GCF_054483835.1. NCBI lineage: Bacteria > Bacillati > Bacillota > Bacilli > Caryophanales > Paenibacillaceae > Paenibacillus > Paenibacillus sp. strain BS8-2. Next base: position 3,624,846 of record NZ_CM137010.1, on the reverse strand, counting down.
CCATTCTCTGCAACAACTCCATCGGTGAACGCTCCCGATACAAGTACGATGCTCTCCATGGGCTCCAATTGCAGCCTGATAAACATGCCGTTATGATCACTAACACCGTTAGCTTCCAGCAGCTTATTCTCATACGCATCGTACCACAACACTTGTTCCTTAACCGGCAGCCAAATTTCCGTGTCCACTGTATGACTTGGATGTTCATTGAAGAACATAAAGACATCCATTTCCGACTGTCTTACGCGATAACTGCGCAGGAACGGTTCGTATTTCCTGACCTCGGCATCGTATAAGCCTGATTTTTTCATTCTCTCTACGAGATTGCCGAGCGGCACAGTCTCAATCCGTTCGTTCGCGGCCAAGCTGTTTATAACGTTCTGATCCATCTTCCCATCGCTTGTCCGGCTCGGAAGACCGTCAATAAAGAAGACGGGAAGTCCTTGCTCGGCCAGCTCGTTCATACGGACCAACACGCTGCCCGGAAGCGCTTCGCTGTAAGGTACGATCAGGCAATCGAAGGTCTCCTCCAGCATCCGGAGCTTGCCGCTTTGGACTTCGACATCATTCACGATCGCGTCGCAAGGAAGGACGTCGCAATCGATTTGATTCCTCATCAGCTCTTTAACCGGCTTATGGAAGTACATTGAATCTCCGGACCATTCCGCTTCGGCGTGATAGAGAACGGCCGCCGTCGCCACATGGGTGCCGCCGGATAGAAGATGACTCATGCGATTCGTATAATGATTCAAGTATTTGTAATATCGGAATTGCGGATTCTTCCCTCTGGCATAAAGATGCGGAGGGCAGTCTCTGTCCGGGTATTCCTTCGGCGAGAAGGCATGCGGGACGAAATAATTGACGCCTCTGACGAGCATGTGGTCGGTCATCCACTTCATCAGCTTAAGACCTTCCGCCCAGCCATACGCGCCGAACACTTCGGCCATCGTACGGCCTTTTTTCTTCGGGTCCAAGTGACCAAGCGAAGAGGCCATCTTAGCCATCCCGTAAGTAAAGAACTCTGAATCGCCTTCCCCTACGAAGCCTCGCGTCGGAAGCTCGTCGAATCCTGGCCGCAGCTGCCAGAGCACGACATCCACTCCGGACATATCTTGCCCGCCAAGCGCCCGGAAGAAGTGCCCCGCTCCGCTGCCGAGACGTGCATGCACATTGCTGTCCTCGAGCACATGTCCGATATACTCCACGCCACGATCCCGGCACCAATCGCCGATCTGAGCCGTGAAATTTTCAGCGTATAACTTGCTTACCACATTCATATAACTGTAACGCATCTGTGACGCTCTTTCGCCGCCCTCGTGCCAGAGTAACGGCAAATACCTTCTGTAATCTGAGCCGAGCTCCGCTTCCATTAGTCCGTACATTCCCTTGCTCCACGGCAACGTGACCCCTCGTTTGCCCGGTTTCGAGTTAAAGTCCCATGTATCTTTATCATTATAGAAGCCGGGTTCGTCGGAGAAAAAGCCCGCCAAGGTTTTGCCGAAATCGTCGCGGTACCGCTCATAAAATGCCTCATGCACGGTATTGATCAGAATTCGCACGGAATCCGCAACGAGATAATTGATATAATCGGCCTTCTGCGGGTCGCCGCCATGCTCGCTTTCGATTAGAGTGAAGATCCGCCAGTAACCGTCTGGAACATCCCAATACAATTTTCCGTTCACAACATTTTCCGTCAAATCGTAGGACTCTTCCATCAAATCACCAGTGCTTGGATCTCGTCTCACGGCGATGACCCCGACCAAACTGCCTCCGTTGCTGAAGCCCGGATGGTACGGCAAAGGAGCAACCAAAAACGCCGAGTGATCCCGCGGTCCGATGGCATCCACGTGGCTTTCTGATAAGTATAGACGGCGAAGCTCTTGCGGTGCATCCTTTACGCGGCCTGCCGCGTGACCGGTCGGGAAGTGGTCGTCGTCCAGAATCCACACGCGCATGCCGCGCGTCCTTGCTTCGTCCAGAATGGCATCGATATCTTTCCACCATTTGGGTCCGAGATAATCCGGATGCGGCCTGGCTTCCACGCATACAGCACGGATTCCCGATTCGTGTATGCGCGCCATCTCTTCACGAAGAATGTCTTCGTCCTCGCCATGCTGCCAGAAGAACGGCAATATATAATTGTCTTCTTTGCCCAATAGAACATCTTGCAATCTTGTTGACATGGTTCATCCACCCCTTTAATATCTTCATCATATTGCAATGATCAGAGCGCCACTAACAGTTTTGCGGCAATCTCATTTGTGCTTTTCCGGCATTTTCAAAATCAATCAAAAGGCTGCCCTCCGTCATCCTCGACGACTTTCGGACAGCCTTGTATGATTATCTAACGACGACTCTTACACGACTAAGATTCAGCACTTGCGTATACAGGTCGCTTCGATCCCCTTTTCGATTCGATGCTGCGCGCAAAACAGGGAAGTAAGTGCCGGCCTTAGAGAACGAGTAAGTGGCCTCGACCCTCGCTAGCGAGCCCTCTTCGTTAAGGTAAACGAGGGTCGCTTCGATAGGAAAAGTGGCATCCCCTTCGAAATCCCACTCCGCGGAAACTACTTTGCCGGTATTCGGCGGAGCCTCGATCTCGGCTTGGAAGAAAACCGATTCACCGGCGGAAACCTTCGCCCGTTCGCCTCCGTTGGCTCTTAACTGGATAACCGGCTGAATCCCTCCGCGTTCGGCTGCAAGAGCCGGCACGATCACTTGACCGTCGACGACCTCATAATTGGTGTTGGCAGGAGGAGTAACCCCACGTTCCACCCATGAGATCAAATCTCGCAACGCCTGATTTAACGCGGGTACATAGGAGACAATATGAAGATCGTCTCTCGCCCCGTTTGAGCTTGTATCGGCGTGCAGAGCACGATCTACGAACCAAAGACGGAACCGTTCGTCCAGCTTTTCTCCCAATGCTTCCTTGACTTTGGTTCGATACCAGTCGGCTTGCCAAGGGAACGCGCTTTCATCCATAAGTGTCTGAACGACAATCATTTTCCCTTCAAAACATCCGCTTTGAACGGATCCCGCACCCCCGAAAGCGACGGCCGGACCGACCAAGAACGGACGTTGCGGGTATAGCGGCTTGCCTCTGTCGTCTCGGAACTGATCCCACACGCGATATTCACTTGTTGGTACTTGATGCCGGTGATAAGTCTGGATAGCGAGATAGTCCGAGTTGTCCAGCACGATTTCGTCGCCAGGCTTGATTTGATTTAAGCTTGGAACGGACGTGAAAAATCCGAATGCGGAACCGATAGTGGCGATTGTTCCGTCCATTCGACCAAGCGGAACCTTTAGTCCGGCCGCCTCGCCACTAGTCACCCGGATAAAGGCGCCATCCAGGTAGTAATCTCCCTCCGGTACTTTGGTCAGCTTGAAGGAAGGCAGAGATTGCTCCTCCGTCAGCATTTTCCAAGCATCATCTACACCCATATTGACCGCCTTTTCGGAATCCGATTCGTCTGACTCTCGTGGACGAATCACCTCCGTGATTATGGTCTTGTGCTGTAGACGCGCCCGAGAAGCCGTACTGTCAGGGTCGGAGCCTAAGTAACCCGGAACCGTCCAGAAATCCTCGAAATAGGTAGGATCCATCTGCAGGACGGAAGGAAACAATACCGTAAGCGCACCGTCGCCGATTTCATTGTAGGCAAACCATGCTTTAGGCGGGAAACCCATCTTGGTTATTTCCTCAAGCGCTTGTCTTTCTTCCGTGTTTAGTCCCTCATACATATTCCCACTGCCGCCAGGCTCCAACGCATCGATGATAGCAGGGAATTTATCTTTAAGGATTCGCATCGCGTGAACACGAGACGTGAACACATTCGGAATGGCCATCGGCGTTCCGATGACGAATGGAACCGCCCCGTCCCACACGCCTGTCGTATTTTCCATGAAGCTAATGGTTTTGAATCCACCGCCGCTGCCGCCCGAGATATATCCGAAAGGACGATGCGGGCCGAACAACTCCTCCGCTTTGACTCGCGAATACTGCGCCACTGCCGCGCTTGCGCGATATACAAGGGTGAAGTCAGGTGACATTCCGCCCATATTCGTTTCTACCAGATAAGCACCGATGGATAAGGCAAAGCCGATGATATTATCCACGCCCTCTTCCCTGCTTTGAGCCGTGTTTTCGCTTCCCTGAACGGGATATACCGGTTGGAAGAAGCGGCCTTCATAAGCTTCCTTAGGTGGAAAATAGAAAGAAAAACGGGTGTCGTTACCTTCGAAACCCCCGTGAATGTAACGATGCCTCACAGGCGCATCCCTCCACTCGTCGATGTCCACGTATGGGAGCTGAAATTGTGGATCTTCCAACCCGTTATATAGCGAGGCTGATGTTTGAGCATCATTATTATGAGAATTTGTCTCCAATTTAGTTCCTCCTAAGCGAAAACTTATTCTATTCGACAATCCATTTCCTACAGATTGATTAAATTATAGAGCGGCGTTAGACGCGATCGCTATCATAATGGCGGCAGATCGATTTGTTCTTTTCCGACATTTAGCACTTTTTTATGACCAGTATCAAAATAAAAAAATCTTGATTCGTCAATCATAACGACGAATCAAGATTTTTTGATTATCTTAGCGCATCCATCAAATTTTTCAGCACTTGAGCTGCTTGGGCAGCTTGTAGTTGTTAGTTAGGGTTGCCTTGCAGTTAATGCTACTGTCGCCTTAGCTACCAATAGATTTCAAGGCTTTGTTGGAGAAACAATTAGAGTCAGTGAGGTATCTTCCTTATTAGTTAGTTCCCGTTAAACATGCAGGTCTGTGCCGTTTTAACATTTTGGTCATAGGAACTGGCTTTCACATCCCAAGTCACGGAAGCTTGCACATCGCCCTTGCTTGTAGACATAGTGACGGTTGGAGCTGGCCAAGACCAAATTCCATTTTGGCTGTACCATTTGCCTTTCCGGAGAAGGGCAAAGGTTGAATAATTTCTTGAAGCGCTTTTATGCACGAAGGATTCTATGTATACGTTGAAACCGTAGTGGCGGGGATTTCGGCTTCGAACGCGTAAGTGTCTTCAGCAACAGTAAGGCTGCATCTCCAGTGTGCTCATTTTTCAATTGCCTGCCTGCCATTGCGGATTCACCCTGGCCATTTGCTTTCATCCATCCAGGCGGCAACGATCATGGCATTGCGAAGAAATGCGCATTACCTTCAATACCCAGATTTCCAACTACATCCATGAGAAAGGAAAAACCGCTACCCGTCTCGTTATACCAATCCGAATTAGTAGCCGATACATTTCCTTGGATGTCGTACTTTCATCAATTACAATCGAGGGTTCACATAATTATTTAACACCCATGTCTTTTAAGTGCTTTCCCGAAGTCCTTTTCCGCCCGCTATTCGCAGATCCGTCGCAATTCTGATTCAATGGAGAACGAATAATAAAGGGGTCCCTCACGCCGCATTCCCCGATTGAGGATTTTAATACAGGATCAGAGCCGGTATCGTTTCCTGCAGTTCTTTCGGGAATAGATTCGCATGAAGTTCCCAAAATCCATGAAAATGATCCTTCAAGATCTGTTTAACGATCCCTCGTTTCTTCCATGTTTCTCGCTTCTCCATAACGATTCCCCCCCATTTATTTTTTCGACTCGACTATCCACATTTTTTAGCCTCGTATAATTTCCTAAACAACAATAAACCCTTGCTACGCAAGGATTTCAAGGCTCTTAAGTTTGGTGGAGCCTAGGGGGATGTCCGAATCCATATTATTTGGCTGACGAAGCCAATTCGACGAGGACTTTAAGCGGTAGATTCAGACGCCGTGTTCGTCCGTTAGAAGCATATGCTTCGAAGCATCACTTCCACTTCCTGCGCGCGGGCGAACCTATAGGGGTTCTCTCCCCCCAGGCAATCCAAACGAAAAACGCCATCACGATTTGTGATGACGTTCTCTTCGTATGGAGCCTAGGGGGATCGAACCCCTGACCTCATCGCTGCCAGCGATGCGCTCTCCCAGCTGAGCTAAGGCCCCAAATATTGTGGCGACAAGGGATATAATAGCATATCGGTGGCGAGAACGTCAATCAAATTTTGCATCCATACGTCCTATTTAACTTGATTCCCAACATGCCAGTTGACTAACAATTACTAAATAATTCTTCAGAAGGACTTTGCATTTTATTATTTTATCATGTGGCTATAATGTAGCGCCAAAATATCAATTTTTCATTGATATCCAATCATTAAATTTCCTGGCATTTGCAGATTCTATCGAAACATACGGAGATTCAAATGTCGAGAATGCGATTAGATCCTTCACATATGAGCCTGCACAACCAATACTAATCCAGTTATCAAAAAAAGTTTCGAAATCCTCCCCTAACCTCCATCCATGATATTGACCTTCATTTGATAAGAAAATAACCTCGCCCACATTGTATTTCAGATCGATTGCATAATAACTTCCCATACCATCTCGCGCAAAGACGAGCGAATTCGCCCAATGCTGCTTACAATCATCGTCTAAATGCTCTGAGTCTTCTCTCATGACATTGTAATCCATTAATTTGTCTAAATCCCATAAGCCATCATCCAAGAATCCGCCTCCTTGTATCCTGGTTTCATAATCAAGTTTACAAGCACTAGATTCAGGAACATGCCAAAAGAAATGAACGCTCTTAGCATATGACATTAGGACATGCTTAAATGAATCAGGCATTGTGATGCCTAACTTCATCTCAATCCTAGAAATCTCCTCTTCAGTTGCCTTTCCAGCGATCTGTACGATACTTCTTCCGTGCTTCAGTATGGAAGCATCGCTAACGAACTCCATGCATTTAGTCCATGTGGAATAATCAATGATCCCACGACTTTTTCGACTATATGAAGCAGCTCTCAGTTCTTTCACTCTAGGCACATATACGTTCCCCTCAAATCGTATCCAGTGCGGGATTTCCATTTCATCAGATGGCATTTCTAATCTAAAATGGTTATTTTCCTGCAAGAACCCTATCCCTTTATCCGTAATTCTATATTCGACAATAGAAAACCCGCGTCGAATTGAGTTTGAAACTTCTATAAACCCCTGCTTCGCAAGCAGCTTTAGGAAGTTGTTGTATTCATTGCTATCCATTTTATAATATTCATGACCTGGTGTTACACCCTCTTTAATTCGGTCCAGTAGGTTATAGAGTAGTCTCATTTACATCACCTCCAATGAATAGCATACAAAAAAGTTCATCAGATAGTCCAATATGAAATAGCTGCAAAAGCCAAAAAAGCATCCATCTCCCTGGATGCCTTTTCAATACATTCACGAGTAACCTACAAGTCACCCAAACTTGCCCGTAATGTAATCCTCCGTTTGTTTGTGGGACGGGTTCGTGAACACCTTGCTCGTTACATCGGTTTCAACGATCTTACCGTTCAAGAAGAACGACGTCACATCGGAGATCCGAGCTGCTTGTTGCATGTTATGTGTGACGATAACGATCGTATATTGCTGCTTCAGCTCATTAACCAGCTCTTCGACCTTTAATGTTGCGAGCGGATCAAGCGCGGATGTCGGTTCATCCATCAGGACGATCTCTGGTTCCACCGCGAGCACGCGAGCAATACAAAGACGCTGTTGTTGGCCGCCTGACAGTCCCAATGCCGATGAATGCAGACGATCTTTGACCTCATTCCACAGTGCTGCTTGAGTCAAGCTGCGTTCGACGATTTCGTTGAGCTGCGATTTTTTCTTGATGCCATGTGCGCGTGGACCGTAAGCGATGTTGTCATAGATACTCATCGGGAACGGATTCGGCTTCTGGAACACCATGCCTACTTTTTTGCGAAGCTCGACGACATTAACCGACTTGTCATAAATATTTTCGTCGCCGATGCGTACCTCGCCATTGATTTGAACGCCTTTTACAAGATCGTTCATCCGATTGAGCGTACGCAGAAACGTTGATTTGCCGCAGCCCGACGGTCCGATCAAGGCTGTAATTTGTTTCTCGGAGATATCCAGATTGATTTTGTGCAGCGCTTGGAAATCTCCATAGAACAAGTCTAGATCCTGCGCAACGATCTGCGGCTTGGCGTTTCCGGAATCAACGGCATGGCCATTACCGGCTGGTACAGCTCCGCTAATCGATTTGATCTGAGTGGTTGGCACATGAATCATTCCCTTCTAGTCATTGTAGTCTGCCTTTATTTGAACAAGCACATCATTATGAGAAACGTTTGATCAATCTGCGGAACAGCCAGGTTGCCGTCAAGTTGATGATCAGAATTAACACGATCAGCACGGCCGCTGTTCCGAACGCCATATCCATCGCACCTGTTTCCATCGCAACCATGTAGAGATGCAAGGATAGTGTACGGCTTCCGTCCATCAACGATTGTGGAATGAGCAGCGTACCGCCCAATGTTAGAAGGAATGCCGCCGTCTCACCTACGACGCGACCGATCGAGAGAATAATACCTGTAATAATGCCGGGCATTGCCGTTGGCAGGATCAAGCTCTTAATGGTCTGCCACTTCGTCGTACCTAGCGCAAGACTTCCTTCGCGCAGCGTATCCGGTACGGCCTTCAACGCTTCTTCGGCTGTACGAACGATAGTAGGCAATACCATCGTCACACCGGTTAATGATGCGGAGAGGATCGACCAGCCCCCAGTAACAGGCTCCAGCAAGATTACAAAAAATGCAAACCCGAACAAACCGAACACGATGGAAGGAATACCCGCCAATGCTTCCGTTGCGAACCGGATCATGGCCGTAATTTTCCCTTTGGCTGTATACTCGTTCAAGTAAATGGCTGCACCTACGCCAATAGGTGTGGCAATTACCATGGTAGTTACGACTAGATATACGGTACCTATAATGGCAGGGAATATACCGCCTTCCGAACCCATCTTGCGCGGCTTGGAGGTCAGGAATTCATAGTTGATCATGGAGAAACCCTGGCTCAAAATATAGCCGATTATAAAGATCAATACACAAACCGTAAGCAACCCAAGTCCGCTAAGGCAGGCGAAAGCGATTCGTTGATTTCTGACTACGTTGTTCATGGCAATCACTTCCTCCCTTTCCGGCGAACCAGCAGCGTCGTGACGGAGTTAAGCACGAGGATAAACAAGAACAACACGATACCGGTAGCGAATAGTGCTTGCTGATGCTCAGGTCCAGCGTAACCCATCTCTAGCGCGATATTTGCAGTCATCGATCTCGCAGGAGCGAATAATCCAGTCCAATCGAGTGCCGGCACAAGCGGTGTATTGCCGATAACCATAATAACGGCCATCGTCTCGCCAAGCGCCCGTCCAACCCCAAGAATCACAGCAGTAATGATACCGGATTTCGCTGCAGGCACTAGAACTTTGTAAATCGTTTGCCAATGGGAAACCCCAAGAGCAAGTGAGCCTTCTTTATACTCACGAGGTACTGCTTTGAGCGCATCCAGTGAGATGTTGATGATAGTTGGCAAAATCATGATCGCCAATATAATAGCGGCTGTTATGATGGAATAACCCGTTTGATAGTTCGATGGCAAGTAGTCTGCTAAGGGCCCTCGCTCCAGGTTTGAGATCACACCTCGGACGGCGAACATTCCGAACAAGCCGTATACGACGGATGGAATTCCGGCTAACAATTCAACAGCTGGAATAATAATCCGGGATATTCGTACATGGGCAATTTCTACAAGATAGACCGCTACTCCCACGCCCATCGGCGCACCGATCAGAATAGCTACAAAGGTTACATAGATCGTACCTACGATCATCGGCCAGATGCCGTATACCTGATTAGTAGGATTCCATACACTTCCGAATAATACATCAACGATTCCGTATTTGAAGAAAATAGGCATACCTTCGATAAAGATGAAAACTCCGATTAACAATACACTGAATACTGCTGTAAATGCTGTGATGAACAGAAAGGTTTTTACGATTTTCTCTTCCAGGATCCTACTCAACATCAATCCCCCCACGACACGACGGTCAATATGAACCATTCTTTAGAACAAACGCGGAGGATAGCGCATGATCTGCTATCCTCGCGATTGCATGTTTACAATTTTAGAACATTATTTCACTGTTACATAACCGTTATCAGCTACGATTGCTTGACCTTCAGCGCTAAGCACATAGTCGATAAACGCTTGTGTAATCGCCGTGGATTCTTTGGACTCGCCTACCAGGAAGTTGAATGGACGTTGGATCGGATACAGACCGGATTTGATGTTCTCTTCAGTCGGCTCGTGATCGTCAACTTTAACTGCTTTTACGCTATCATTCAGGCCGCCAGTGGAGATGTAACCAATTGCGTTCACGTCTTGGCTAACTGCTTCACGAACTGCCCCAGTGGAGTTTTGGATGATCGCTTCAGCGACGAATGGCTCTTCGCCAAGTACCAGCTCGCCGAATGCATCGCGTGTACCGGAACCTTCTTCACGGTTGATAACAACGATGTCGCCCGCTTGTCCGCCTACTTCGCTCCAGTTCTTGATTTGACCAGTGAAGATACCTTTGACTTGATCTACAGTAAGATTCTCAATATTATTGCCTGAGTTAGCTACTACCGCGATACCGTCGATTGCGATGACGATTGGCTCGATACCTGTTTCTTCGTCTTTGATTCCTCTGGAAGCCATACCGACATCAGCTGTACCTGCTTGTGCTGCTTTGACTCCAGCGCCGGAGCCGCCGCCTGCAACTTCAATTCTCGCATCTTTGTTAACGCCCATATAAGCTGTTCCAAGCTCTTCTGCTAGTGGTTGTACCGATGTAGAACCTGCAAGTGTTACCGTTCCGCTAGCTGCTGCTTCAGGAGAAGGCGATGCCGCTTCCGTTGGTGCATTGCTCGGAGCGTTAGTTGCTGCACCGCTCGTATTATTGTTGTTGTTGCTTCCACAGCCTGTAACAATCATGGCCGAAGTTAGTACAGTTAGAACAGCCCCCGTGAACATCTTACCCTTTAGAAAACTTTTCATTGGTTTCATTCCTCCACCTATATTTTTACTGGCTACAAATTGAATTATAGAGAGCATTTTTAAAGTGCGTATATGCGGAGTGTAAATTCAATGTAAAATGTAAAATGTTTTTCCTCGTTCTCAACAATTGTTCAACAAACGCAAAAAAAGGAGCTGGTCCACGTCGCATAAAGCGAATGGAGAAGCTCCTTCATCTTGATTATTCAATTAATTGTTTCGTTCTCCGCCATTTAACGGATGTTTCGACAATAGGCTGTTCAGTTCTTTCATGAACATATCGATATCTTTGAACTGCCGATAGACGGATGCGAACCGAACATAGGCCACTTCATCAACGGGATACAGCTCATTCATGACAATGCTGCCAATATCGCTGCTGTCTACCTCCGCATGGGCTGTTGTTCTTAGCTCCTTCTCTACCTCGGAGACGATGACTTCAAGACGTTCGACTGGAACTGGACGTTTCTCACAGGCTCGAATGAGACCTCGCAATATTTTGTCCCGGCTAAATTCTTCTCGGCTGCCATCCTTCTTGATGACAATTAGCGGCGTTTCCTCAATCATCTCAAACGTCGTGAACCTCCTGCTGCATTTCTCACATTCGCGGCGGCGCCTGATTGATTTGTTTTCGTTAGCGGGTCTGGAGTCCAGCACCTTGGTGCCGGAGTAATCGCAATATGGACATTTCATGTAGAATGGACCTCCTTTCGTGGAACGAATCAACATTAATTTCTCTGCCATACGTTTCCTGTAATGAAAACTCGAATACGACACATAATACATGTACCAACCGCAAGGAGGTGAACATCAATGGCATCGAACAACCTGGTTGTACCGCAAGCGACAGCTGCTCTGGACCAAATGAAATATGAGGTCGCTCAAGAGCTTGGCATCGCGATTCCGCAAGACGGGTATTACGGCAACATGGCGACTAAAGACGCTGGCTCCATCGGGGGCTCTATCACGAAGCGTCTAGTCCAAATCGCTGAACAATCCCTGTCTGGCCACAAATAATGTTGATTCATTAGTCGTATGGATAACAGAGGTCTCGAAGGTGCTTGTCCTGAAGCGACAAGCCCTTCGGGGCTTCTTGTCTATTGGCATGGTCGGCATTAATCGAATTCCGGATACAAATCCTTGTACTTATTATAATAATAAAAGACCCGTTGTACATAGTGTCTCGTTTCACCAAACGGTATTTGGTCCGAAGATTTCAGCTCTCCGTCCCATTTTTCTTCGTCCAGCCATTTGCGAACGTTGCCGGGACCCGCATTATAGGCGGCGATGGAAGCGACTTTATTATGATCAAATTGCTCATGTAACGTTGCCAGATACCAGGATCCGATCTCGATGCTGACATCTGCCCGATTCTTAAGCATGTCTTCGTCTACAGACTCGAAGCCCGCCTTCTCCACAACCCATTCCGCCGTTGTTGGCATCAGCTGCATGAGTCCAAGCGCACCTTTCTTCGATTCCTTGCCCGTCTCGAAATTGGACTCTGCGCGAATAATCGCAGCAACAAGATGCGGCTCCAGATCGTAGTTCAAAGCGCTTACTCTAATATCTTCCTTGTAATGGATGGGATACATCCAGCGTGCCAGCCAGTCGGACTGGACAAACAATACGGCAATCAAGACGATTAACGTCAAGAACAGCAGCCTTCTTACAAGCTTTCCCTTCCTCTTCCTCATACGAACCCCTGACTATCCCAGAATTGCTGTACCTGTCGCTCCGTCTCCTCTAAGGATCCGCTGTTATTAATAAGCCAGTCCGCACGTTTGCGTTTCTCTTCGATGTCCATCTGCAATGAGATCCGCCTCGTTGCTTCTTCGGGGCTCATGCTATTCCGATCCATCAGACGCTGATGCTGCAGTTCAACTGGCACATAGACAACCATGATGCCTTGATACAAGGCTTCTTGCTTGGTTTCGTACAGAAGCGGAATATCGGCTACAACCAGACCGCCTGGATTCTGTGACTCGAAACTATGTATGCGCGACTGCATGCGTTGACGGATTGCTGGATGTGTAATGGCTTCGAGCTGACTTAGCTTTTCCTTGTCGTGAAAAACGATTTTCCCTAATGCTTGCCGATCCAGCGTCCCTTCAGGATGAAGGATAGCTTGTCCGAACAGAGAGGCGATAGCCTCAAGCGCGGGTTCTCCAGGACGGACGATCTCCCGCGCGACTTCATCGGCATCCACCAACTTGGCGCCTCGCTCTGCTAGCAATCGTCCTACTGTGCTTTTGCCGCTGGCAATACCGCCTGTTAATCCGATGATCATCCGTATCACCTCAGATCATAATAATTTCATAACGCCTAACATGATTAATAAAATGCCTGGCAGCACCGTAATGGCGTGCATACTCTTGTTGGCAGCGAACCGCATGCCGATCCGTGTGCCGCACACCAGAAACACCGCGCTGGATATCGCGATCACAAGCGCTGTCGACAGAGCCGGCAACTCAAGCAAAGCAGCGCCAATCCCGGCGCCGAATGCGTCAAGCGACAACGCAACGCCCAGCATAACAGCTTCCGAAGCGGATATGATTCCGGAGCGGTCAACGTCGGCCGTTTGCGGCTTTCGTAAGATTTGGATAACGAGCCCAAGTCGCTTTAATTCGAGCTTCAAGATCGTCATAGGAGTGGTCGTGACTATCACCGGCTCCGCTGGGATGACCAGCTCATCCGATTCCTTGCTCTTCTTGCCAATCTTCAACTGTATGAGCGCCCAGCAACCAATCACAATGAGAATCCCGGCGCCGACCAGCTTGGCTGCCGTCTCCGATACGAATCCGCCTAACCATCCGCCCGCTTGCATCGACAGCCAGATGATGATGCCGGAGCAGCAAGCGATAATAAACACCGACAGAAACGGAATACGTATCTTCCTTAGCCCATACGTAACACCGACCCCGAAGCCGTCCAGACTGACAGCAAAGGCCAGCGCAAGCATAGATAATACATGTGCAACCACCTTGAAGCGCCTCCCCGCAAGGACGAACGCCGACTATCCCTTAGTGGATAGGGGCATTCGCCTATCGTTCCTACCCACATCATCATATGCGGATAACGGTTCGGGGTGCACAAGCAAAGCTGGGATGGCAGTCCTCTTACGAGCGGACAACCGGTTGTTTCGTTGCTTGGTTACGTGTCCGCTTCGGCGACAAGGGCTGACAACGCTCACAGATATGCGTGCCTCTGCCGCCTACCACGAACTTACGGATCGAAGCTCCGCAAGAAGGACAAGCTTCGTCCTTGCGTCCATACACAAGCAATTGATGCTGGAACATCCCCATCTCGCCTTGTCCATTCACATAAGACTTAATGGAGGAGCCTCCTGCATCAACTGCGCGCTCCAGTGTGGCTCTAATGGAGTCGTACAGCTTTTCCCATTCTATATCGCTAAGATTCTGAGGGCTGCGCTCGGGATGAATACCCGCTTGGAACAACGCCTCGTCTACATAGATATTGCCTAACCCTACAATATGCTCCTGATTGAGCAGAAGCGGCTTGATGCGGGTCGATCTCCGTTCTAGTCTATGGCGCAGCGCATCAAGCGTAAACTCGTCTCCGAGCGGCTCCAGCCCAAGTTTGACAAGCGGCGGCAGCAGCAGATCCTCGCCAGCAGCGAAGAGATGCATCGTGCCGAATTGGCGTACGTCTTTGTACCGGAGATCGGTCCCATCATCCAGATGAAACAACACATGCGTATGGAGCTCCGGCTCTTCATCAGAAGGGAATACTCCGTAGCGGCCTTCCATTCGCAGATGAGAGACCAGGACGAGTCCGTCCAGCACGATCCGCAGAAACTTCCCTCTTCGCTCCACCGTTTGGATGGTACGTCCCGCTAGTGCATCCGCGAATTGTTCGGGTTCGGCGGGCCGTTGTATAATTCTCGGCAGCTTTACGGTGACGGATTGTATCCGCCTGCCAGCTACCAGTTCGATTAATGTTCGTCTTACCGTTTCAACTTCCGGCAATTCAGGCATGTCTCTTCACCTCTGAGCCCATTATACGGCATACGTCATCTTGCCGTCGCTGTTCGTACAGCATGTGCCGCATGCCAAATGTTGCAAGTCTACTTCGCCTCATACCAATTCGACCCATAGCTGACATCCGCTTTGAGCGGAACATCCAGCTTCAGGGCGCTTTCCATCACTTCGGGCAGCAGCTTCTTCATCAATTCCAGCTCGTCGTCAGGTACTTCGAATACAAGTTCGTCATGTACCTGAAGGAGCATCCGGCTCTTCAAGCCGCGCTCTCGCATGGCCGCATCCATCTGTACCATTGCAAGCTTAATGATATCTGCAGCCGTGCCTTGGATCGGCGAATTCATCGCGGTCCGTTCGGCAAATGAACGAAGATTGAAGTTCGATGCGTTGATCTCCGGCAAGAAGCGGCGGCGGTCCAGCAACGTCGTGACGTAGCCGTCCCGCTTCGCGCTGGCGACGATATCATCCATGAACTTCCTTACACCTTTGAAAACGTTAAAATATTGTTCGATAAATTGACCCGCGTCTTTGCGCGTAATACCAAGGTTCTGTGACAATCCGAAATCGCTGATGCCGTATACGATCCCGAAGTTAACGGCTTTGGCGGAGCGACGCATGTTGGCGTCCACTTGCTCCGCCTCCACTCCGAAGACGTCCATAGCCGTCTTGGTGTGGATGTCCATGTCGTTAATAAAAGCTTCCTTGAGATTGTCATCGCCCGAAATATGCGCCAGCACACGTAATTCAATCTGCGAATAATCGGCTGCGAGTATATGCCAGCCCGACTCCGCTGGGACAAACGCCTTGCGGATTCGCCGGCCTTCTTCTAGACGAATCGGGATGTTCTGCAGATTGGGGAACTGACTGCTCAGTCGACCGGTCGCTGCGATCGTCTGGCGATAATACGTATGCACCTTGCCCGTTTCCTCCCGAATTTCCTTCAGCAAGCCCTCAACGTAAGTGGATTGCAGCTTGGACAGCTGTCGGAAGTGAAGAATCGGAGGGATAATCTCGTGATAAGGCGCAAGCTCCTCCAGCACTTCGGCGTCGGTCGAATAACCGGTCTTCGTTTTTTTCCTGGCTGGCAAGCCCAGCTTCTCGAATAGAATCTCACCCAGCTGCTTGGGTGAATTAATATTAAACTCCACGCCTGCCTTGGCGTAGATATCGGTCATGATCGAGGACAACTGGGATTCCAGACTAGCCCCCAGCTTCTCCAGCTCCTCGCGTTCGACCTTAATTCCTTGATGCTCCATGCCGGCAAGCACGCGTGCAAGCGGCTGCTCCAAATCGTAATACAGCGCGTTCATGCCAGATTCCGACAATTCTTCGGTAATAACAGGCACTAGACGCCGCACAGCATCCGCCTTTAGCGCCAAATGGCGGAATAAAGCGTCATGATCCGGCACCTTAAACTTGGCGCCTTTGCCATATACCGCTTCGTCTGACGGCACACCTGTTAGCCCGAAGCGCTCATTAATCGCGCTAAGCGACAATTGCGTATCGGTAGGATTAAGCAAGTATGCCGCAAGCTGAATATCGAATGCAGCGCCGCCTAATGTGAACCCAGCCCAGCTAAGCGCAAGCTCCGACTTATGCAGATCGAAGCCATACTTCGGACGATCCTCGGCTCCTAACCAATCTATGATTTTCGAGGCAAAAGCCTGTCCCATCACATCACGATGAATGACAAACACTTCGTCCTCAACGGATACGGACAAACCTAGCAAATCCGCTTGATGTGGATTCTCGCCAATCGCTTCTATGTATAGGCCATGTTTGTCTGATGCTTCGAGCTTGTCCATCAGTCGGTCAATGGCTCCGGCGTCTCCCTCGGACTGGATTGCGGTTACCTTCAGCTCCGCCGCAGCCGCTTGCGCCGCGGATTCGCTCGCGCCGCTTTCGGAAGCTAGATTCAGCCGATCAAGCAGCGTCCTGAACTCCAGCTTACGCAGCGATTCCCCTAACTTCGCGTTGTCATAGCCATTCCAGCGGAGCTCCTCCGCATCGCGGTCCAGCGGCACTTCGCGGAAGATCGTAGCCAGCTTCTTGCTCATGACGGCGTCGTCCTTATGCGCTTCGATATTATCCTTCAGCTTGCCCTTGAGCGAAGCCAGGTTGTCAAGCACATTTTCTACGCTGCCATATTCGTGCAGCAGCTTGAGTGCGGTTTTCTCACCGACGCCCGGCACGCCGGGAATATTGTCGGATGTATCACCCATCAGGCCTTTCAGGTCAATGATCTGGAGAGGCTCTAATCCGTAACGCTCGCCAATGGCTTCTGGCGTGTACCAATCTACTTCGCTGACGCCCTTGCGCGTCACCGCTACGGTCACGCCCGGCGAAGCTAGCTGAAGCATATCCTTATCGCCCGTTACGACAATGGCTTCCACTCCTCTTTCATCCGCCAGCTTCGTCAGTGTGCCAATAATATCATCTGCCTCATAACCGGATAGCTCGAATTGCGAGATATTAAACGCAGAGATGAGCTCCTTGAGCACAGGGAATTGTTCCGATAACTCGGGCGGCGTCTTCTGCCTACCGCCTTTGTATTCACTATATCCTTCATGGCGAAAAGTTACTTTCCCAGCATCAAACGCCACCAGGACATGTGTTGGTTTCTGCTCCTCGAGCATCTTAAGCAGCATCGTCGTGAAACCGAATACCGCGTTCGTATGATGACCTGCCGAATTCGTAAGCGGCGGCAATGCAAAAAAAGCTCGATAGGCGATACTGTTGCCATCGATCAACATCCATTTGTCCATAGTCCAACAAACACCTCGCTTCCAGCAATTATTGCTTCATCTATTATAGCACAAAAAAAGGCATCCCAAGCGGGAGCCTCCGAAGACTGATCATTGCTGAGCGAAGCCGCGTATCCGATGTCGCGCACGTTTCCGGCCAGACTTATCCGGGGAAAGCGGCAGGTCGTCCGAGAAAGTAGCCTTGCGCGTAAGGGATGCCCATCTGCACAAGCTTTTCCAGCTCTTCTCCGGATTCGATGCCCTCGGCGATCAGCTCCGAGCCGATCTTGCCAGCCACCTCTTGAAGAGTGGTCAAGATATGAGCCTTCACATCGTCGTTATGGATGTGTTGGATAATCGATCTGTCCACCTTCATGTAATCAGGCCTTAACTCGACGATCGATTGCAGAGACGAATAGCCTGCCCCAACATCGTCGATGGCAATTCGGTAGCCCTGACTGCGATAATGCTCCAGCGCTTTCTTGACAGAAGGATAATCCTCAATCGAATTTCGTTCCGTTATCTCGAAGACAACCTGATGAGGTGACAGATGATGTTCCTCAAGCAAGCTAATCGTTCTGCCTGGAGAGAACCTTGGATCTTCCATGATTTGCGCCATTACGTTAATGAACAGTTTCTGATCATTACGAAGCTTCAAACACCCGTTGATTGCCAGCTCACGAGCGAGACGATCAAGCCTGTAAACGCCTCCGTTGTCTTCGGCATAGCGGAACAAATCCATAGGGCCTCCGAACCAAGCGTTCGCTGGCAGCCTGGTGAGGGCTTCGAATCCGAAGGCGTCACCGCTGCGAATGGAGATGATGGGCTGATAAACAGGAAAAATCAATTTGGAATCTACCAGCTCGCGATAAAATCGATCTCGTTGAAGCTGCTCTGTACCGCCTTCGGACTGCGCATGCACAATAGCTTGTTTCATCGCTTGGTAGTACAGATCCTCACTGATCTCTTCAGAGTCACCGCAGTTTAATGCGCCAATTCCCACACGGAGTCTGCCTAGCGGAGCAAGGTTGGATTTGCGTGCCCATTCCTTGCGGAAGTCGTTTTCTAATCGACTCGCTTTATCTAGTACTTGGGCGCTAAGTCCATACTCGGGATGTTCATCGCCATACGGAATCTGCATGAAAGAGATAAACAGATCATTAGCCATCCATTGATACTTGAAATTCAAGACACTCCTCGGGATAAGCTCGGGTATACATCGCTCCACAAAGCTAGTCCAAGCTTGCCATAGCTCGTTAGATGCCTCCTCGCCTCCCTTGTCGCGGAACCCCGAATGGTCCCACATCAATCCGACGACGGACAATTGGTAGATAGGCATCTTACCGGCCTCCCGGTTATACGGCTTGTTGACACTAGCTTCGTGCTGCTCCATGATTACCCTCACTTCTCTCTCGGCTGACTGTTGTTCCATACTCCTGCGACGCACGCACTGCCCGATATCGACTTGGCCCGTTTCTTTAATCTCGCGGCACTTAAGGATATATCCTCAAGCGCCATGCCGCTGCTTCCATCGCATTGCAGCAGTGACAAGGATAAGGTGACGCCTCTCTGCTCCACTTTCTGACCTTCGCGGTTCTCTACGACTGTTATGTCTGATCCTCCGTAATGCCGATGTACGCCATGATCGAATTGCTGGAGGAGCCGTTCGCATATGTATTCGGCATTCGAGGGGTCAAGAACACCAATAAAATCGTCGCCTCCAATATGACCGACAAATGATTGATTGCTCTTGCCGAACTCGCTTACCAGCAATTCAGCCAGGTAGCGGATCAGTTCATCGCCGCGGGCAAAGCCGAAACAATCGTTAAACCACTTGAAGTAATCAAGATCAGCGTACACCACCGCAAATGGCTTGCGACTCGCGAGCCTGCTCGACAGCTCCGCTTCGATGCCCGCATTGCCGGGCAATCCGGTTAGCGGACTCGCTGTGCGCGCCGCTTCGGTTCGAAGCGCCGTCATACAAGCCAAGATGTCGCGAATCGTAGCCGCTCCGCTCACTAACCCGTCCTTGACGATGACTACGATGTCGTAGATCTGAGAATTGTCGCGGGACATCGCCATTTGGGATACAAGCTCGACCGGGGTATGCTCTTCGACGATAAGCGGATCTCTGATCATGAGCCGCTCCACGGAGCGACTGCTGTATAACGCATAACCGAATTGCCCGGCAAGCTGTTGATACAATCTGTCTCGCATGATCAGACCGACGGGCCGACGCTCCTTCACAACGATAACACCTTGAACCGTTGGATTCGTGTCGAACAAATGGGATACTTCTGATACCTTGGCAAGACTATCAAACAAAGGTACTTCGCTTGCCAAATTGCCGATCGTATAACCTCCACCCGCTACCACTTGAGAGTTTTCGACATGTTCACGCATATGCGCCGAACGTTGCTCATTGCCCCTGCCCAGCGCATGCTGCATGCACGAAATCACTTCACCTTCATCTACCGATAGTAAGTCCATGTGCCGGAGCTTTGCAGCTCCGACACCGATGCTCTTACCCGCATCATGCCTTGAATCGTATCTGGTGATGCCATCGCTAGTGAGCAGCAGCCTCCATTGCTCGAGCACACGCTTCTCCACTTGTTCAGCCGTCAAGTCGACATCAGGATGATGAAGCCAATAGAGCACGCCGGTCGTAAGACGCTGCTTCCAGAACAATCCGGGCTCTTGCCCCTCCCACTCTTCCGCTGCGACGACCGCTCCCGCATGATCAGCAGGAAACCGCATGAACAGAATCGTTACATCGCCATCCTGCAAACGTTCTGCAATAGCCGACAACAACGCGCTGTGCAACAATCCCTCTTCGATCTTGCCCACTTCGTTCCCCTCGATCCCTGATGCAACGCACCGCTCTTTAGGTGTTTGGTGATGCCATAATCAATTCCTAGCTTATTGATTCAAATCCGGACGTTCGCTAGTGACCAAATAAACGACGCTCTCGCCAATGTTCGTGGCGTGATCGCCAAATCGCTCCAAGTGGCGGCTTACAAAGCTCAGCAGCGATGCTTGCGCGATATTGCGCGGATTTTCCATCATCAGCATCGTTAGCTCACGTGTAATTTGTCCATAGAGCGCATCCACCTGATCGTCGTCCTTCGCCATTTTGTAAGCAAGGTCCACATTTTCGTTGATGAACGACTGAATCGATTCGTACGTCATCGTTGCGACGATCTCTGCCATTCTCGGCAAATCGATCAATGGCTTAATTAGCGGCTGACCTTCGAGTCGAAGCACCGTCTTGGCAATATCGACAGAGAGATCCCCCATTCGCTCCAGATCGCTTGCAATACGGAAGGAGGAGAGAATCCGTCTAAGATCCTTTGCAACGGGCTGCTGGGTCGCAATAAGCCTCGCTCCCAGATCCATAATTTTCTCTTCCATCGCATTAAGCTGGTGATCGTCCTCGATAACAGCCGCCGCACGTTGCGTATCGACATTCTTCAGTGCCATCACCGCTTCGGCCAGCGCATTTTCCACGAAATTCCCCATCTCCACGATCCATGTATGCAGTTGCTCGAGGCCATGATCAAATTCTTTTCTGACAGACATCATAAGAATGCCTCCTTAGTATGATAATTAAATAACCCAGCCTGTATTTTACGCCCGGAATGTTAATAGAGAATTTCTCAATTGTAAAGCAGAGGTAAAAACTAGCGAAAAAACCTCCAACTGACCTCGAATCATGCCGCTTAAGCGTATGAACGGCGCAGCTGCTCCATCTCCAGAGATACCTCTGCCGCAAGACTATGCGCCACTCTAGCAAGCTCTCCGATCTGCTGCACGCTGCTCCGGTTGTCAGCAGCCGCTTTGAAGATATCCTGATAGACTGCGTTAGCAGCTTCGACGTTCTGACTGCTGGATGTCGTCAGCTTGCGTCCCTCATCCACATGCTCAGACGCCCTAATAATGGATTGCACAAGATTGTTGGTAATCCCCGTAATCTCGATTGCCGATTGTTTGGTTTGATTAGCCAGGTTCATGAATTCGCCTGCTACAACCGAGAAGCCTCTTCCGTATTCGCCGGCCCGCGCCGCTTCGATTGAGGCATTGATCGCCAGGATGTTGCATTGCTCAGCAAGCTCCTTGATCAATTTGGATACTACGCCAATGGAGCTCATCTCCCGCTCCAGCTCCCTCATCCGTTCTTCCTGCATCACAGAACTTCTTTCGATCGTCTGGAACGATTGTTGAATGACGGTGAGCTCGCTCTTGCCCTGCAAGGTGAGATCAACCATCTTCATCGATAAAGACTCGCCGCCCTGAACGGATTGACGAACGCTTTCCACGGCTCCCTCAATCCCTTCGATCCGTTGCTGAGCCGATCGCAGCGTATCCTTTTGTGTTTCGATCGCTTGCTGCTGCAGCTCCTTCGACATGCGAAGCAGATCGCTGACCGCCAGCACCCCCGCGAACTGTCCGCGAGAAACAACAATGATACAATCATAAAGCGTGTCGTCTTGACGAGACATCGCAAGATCGAGAAGCTCGCGCGGGTCCGTAGTTTCAGCGTCAACGATGATCGGATCGCGGTCGGAGAGCTGAAGCGCGGGTTTATTGTAAAACAAAGCGACGCTATATCGATGAGCAAGCTTGTACGAGAAACGATTGCGCATGGCAAGTCCGCTGATGCCGCCTCTCGTACCATTCACCATTACGATACATTCGCATTCCGCATTTTCTTGGAATATATCGAGCAAATCTTTGCATAACGCATCTTCGCTCACGACGGGGGCTTCTCTAACATAATCGATCAATCGGATGGCTGCTCTCTTAGATGCCTCAGAAGTAACAGTAGACCGCGACTCCGCCTTCCGGACAGAGACCTCAGCATTAGACTCCATGTTCTCGGTTTCCGCCATATTGCGACTGGGCATTGTCGTCACCATGATTCCATCCTCCTATTGACAAGTATCAGTTAACCAAATTATAGATACTAAGCATCATCCCGAATTCATCTCACTGTAAACTGCATGTTAAATGTCTAGCGTCAACTAACGAGCCTTGAGCCGGATATGATATAATGAAACCATGATTTCGACCTAAAGGATGAATACGAACATGAGTAAACAAACAGCATTAGACACCATCGATCAGCATGCGGAGTTGTTCCGTGATACGGCGATCGGTATCGGTCGGCGACCGGAGCTTGGCCACCAAGAATTTTATGCAGCTGCACAGCTGAGCAACCTGCTCGAGAACGAAGGATTCGTGGTTGAGCGAGGCGTCCTCGATCTTGCAACCGCCTTCTTGGCCGAATATGACACGGGCAAGCCTGGAGCCGTAATCGCGTTATTATGCGAATACGACGCGCTCGAGGGGCTTGGTCATGCATGCGGACATCATCTCATTGGCACCATGAGCGCCGCGGCAGCCATTGCACTTAAACAAGTGGCAGACACGCTCGGCGGTAAGATACGCGTGTACGGCACGCCCGCCGAGGAGACAAAAGGCGCCAAGGTCCCGATGGCCGAAGCCGGCTTATTCGACGATTGCGATATCGCATTGATGGCGCATCCTTATCATAGCTTCGAGAGGTCCGGGCAGTCGCTTGCTCTGGACGCGATTCGATTCGAATATAATGGCATCGCCGCGCATGCGGCAGCTAGCCCATACGAAGGCATTAATGCGCTAGATGCGGTACTTGCCTTATTCTCAAGCATCAACGCGCTTCGGCAGCAGACGCGCAGCGACGCCCGGATCCACGGCATTATCGACAACGGCGGCGCGGCGCCCAATATTATACCTGACTACGCTTCGGCGAAGTTCTACGTCCGTTCCGCCTCGCGAGCATACACCAACGAGCTGACAGCCAAAGTGCTTCGTTGCGCTGAAGGGGCGGCGCTTGCGACAGGCTGCACGCTTCAAACCAGCTATTACGAATATTCGTATGACGAGCTGCTCACGAATGAGGTATTATCATCTGCGTTTATGAACAATGTGATTGAAGCGGGCATTGCAACCGAAGAGATTCAGGAGGGCAAGGATCATGGCTCGTTAGATCTGGGCAACGTTTCCAAACGCTGCCCCGCCATACATCCTTATGTCAAGATCGTGGAGGAACGACTGGCGCTGCACACCGAAGCATTCAGAGATGCGGCGATGACGGACAAGGCGCTGGATCGTATGATCGTTGGAGCCAAGCTGCTGGCGGCAACCGCCTATGATGTCATGGCTGATAAGGATCTCCGTGCAGCTATTCGTCATGAATTTAACGAGCAGACGGCACAGCAATCATGATGACCCCGGAGAGAACGCAGCAAATTACCCAAACCTGTCTCTTAGCCGGTAAGATCATCCTTCAGAATGGCGGCGAAACGTATCGCGTGGAAGATACGATGGTGAGGATCGCGGCCGCATATGGCATTGAACATTCGCATAGCTTCGTTACGCCTACGGGGCTCATCTTTGCCATTGACGGTTCATCGCATATCACGCGGTTGATCCGAATCTCGGAACGGAATACGAATCTCAGTAAGGTAGCGCTTGTTAATGACGTATCCAGGCGGATTAGCGGAGGACAGCTAGAGCCGGAGGAAGCCCATGAGCTGCTAAGGAAAATCGACGTGGAGTCCAAGGAATACCCAACTGGTCTCAAGGTGCTGGCAGCTGCCGTCGCAAGCGGGTGCTTCCTCATTATGTTCGGAGGCATCTGGCCTGATTTTCTACCCGTATTCGCAACTGGTGGGCTGGGATTCTTATTTTTCCTGTTTATCCACCGGATAGTGCCTATCAAGTTTTTTGCCGAGTTCCTGACGGCTTTGTTGATCGGCAGTCTCGCGATTGGTTTCGTTAAGCTTGGACTCGGCCACGATCTCGACAAAATCATTATCGGTTCCGTTATGCCTTTAGTGCCTGGGCTCCATATAACCAACGCAGTCCGCGACCTGATGGCTGGACATCTTGTGTCTGGACTATCCAAAGGCGCTGAAGCTTTTTTGACCGCCTTTGCCATCGGATCCGGCATAGCAGCCATATTATCTATCTTCTATTAGGAGCACAACATTCGGCATGGATATCATCTACCAGCTTATAACAAGTTACGTCTCATCCGCTTTATTCGGATTTATCTTCAACTCGCCGATTCGCCAGCTTGCGCGATGCGGGTTTGTTGGCATGTCCGGCTGGATCGTCTATTATGCCGGCATAGAGCTTGGGCTTGATGCCATTCCGGCGACGCTCATCGCCTCATTTCTCGTAACGGTCATCAGCCAGCTGTTCGCCAAGCTCTACAGAACGCCCATCATCATCTTTAGTGTTGCGGGAATTATCCCGCTTGTGCCGGGAGGACTCGCTTATGATGCAATGAGACATGTCGTCTTGGATCAGTACGATACGGCTGTCGAATTGGCGGTCAAAGCCTTTATGATTTCTGGCGCAATTGCGATCGGTTTAATTTTCTCCGAGGTTATCAATCAAATTATTAGGCGAACGGCTCGTTGACACGATTAGGAGGCGCTGGGAGATGGATGCAGTTAATGAAAAAGTAAAGTATGAGAATCCCTTATTGTCCGTACGCATCTTCCGAACGGGGCGGTTCGAATCGGGGGTTACAAATTGGCATTACCACAAACAACTGGAGTTTCTGCTCATACTGGAAGGGAATCTCGATGTATATTTGGAGCAGGACAGCTACCATCTCGGTCCTGGCGATCTTGTTGTCATTGGCGCATCTGAGCTGCATCGCGACAAAAGCGACTGCAACAATCTCGACTACATCGTGTTGCAATTCGATCTGGAGCAGTTTTTTGACCATAGCTCCATCCCGTACATTCGGTATTTCTCAGCGACACATGCGCCGCTTAGCAAATCGAATTACATCTTCGAAGAAAACGCCGAGGTGAAAAGGGAAGTATCCGCATGCATCAGCCGAATACTGGAGGAAGCGACCAATAAGTCGACGGGGTACGAACTGGCTGCGAGCATTCTAATCAAACAAATTTTATTGATCCTTCTCCGCAACGACTCTCGCAAGCTCCTTGTCGAGCAAGACAACTTCGATAAGGTTCGCCTAAAGCCAGTCCTTGACTACGTGGAGAACCATCTGACCGATCGTATACAAGTCGAGGAAGTATGCAAGATTGCCAACATGAGCTATTATTACTTCGTCAAATATTTCAAAAAAACAATCGGACTTTCATTCACCGAATACGTCAATTACCGCAAAGTAAAATGGGCCGAACGGATCCTGCTTACCAAAGACATGAGCATCTCAGAGGTCGGTGAGAAAATCGGGATGCCCAATATGGCTCACTTCTATAAGATGTTTAAAAAGTACAATGATTGCTCGCCCAAACAATTCCAGCGCAAAATGTTGGCGTGGCAGAGTCATTAGAACAAGAAAAAAGCTCGGAATCCCTACGGTTTAGGGGTTGCGAGCTTTTTGGGCATTACAAGTTTGTAGCCGACTCCACGAATCGATTCGATCTGTACAGATTGTTGGCCAAGTTCCAGCTTCTTACGCAGTGAGCTGACATGTACGTCCACTGTGCGTTGTCCGCCGATGTAATCGAAGCCCCATACAATATTCATCAGATCGTCGCGGGTAATCACCATGCCGGGACGCTGTACAAGATACAGCAGCACTTCGAATTCCTTAGGACGCAGCGGAATGGACTCTCCATTCACGACGACCTCGTATTTCTCCGGATAAATCGCTAAGTCGCCAACCGCAATAACCTTTTCGTTCGAGGTAACCGGCGCCGGATCTTCATTCTGCGTTCTGCGCAAGACAGCCGATACACGGGCAAGCAGCTCTGCCACGCCGAACGGCTTCGTAATATAGTCGTCTGCGCCGTGTTTGAGCCCTTGAACGACCTCCTCTTCGGCATTGCGCGCCGTAAGGATAAT
This sequence comes from Paenibacillus sp. strain BS8-2, assembly GCF_054483835.1. Classification (NCBI taxonomy): domain Bacteria; kingdom Bacillati; phylum Bacillota; class Bacilli; order Caryophanales; family Paenibacillaceae; genus Paenibacillus; species Paenibacillus sp. strain BS8-2. Next base: position 3,598,264 of record NZ_CM137010.1, on the reverse strand, counting down.
AATCGGAGTACGGACGCCATGCTGACGCAAGCGGCTCAGTACTTCGAATCCGTTCATGCCGGGCAGCATAATGTCCAGAATAATAAGATCGAAGCTGCGTTGAAGTGCGGTTTGCAAGCCTTCGCTGCCATGGTCGATTACCGTTGTTTCGTAACCTTCCTGAGTCAAGTTGTAAGACAATAACCTAGCTAATGTCGGTTCGTCTTCGATAACAAGCACTTTATAAGACATGTCGACCTCCAACCTCTATAGCGGCAAGTATTAGCCCGCATACACGATATAATTAACGATTTGTTAACAGTTTAACACGATAATATAGGTTTGAGCTAACTATTTGTAAACAACGGCCCCTATTGTATAACCGGCAGGTCGATCGTAAAGGTTGTACCAACGCCAACCGTACTGGATACCGATATCGTGCCTTTGTGCAGCTCAACCAAATGTTTGACAATAGACAAGCCAAGACCCGTACCGCCTGAGCTGCGCGATCTCGCCTTATCCACACGGTAAAACCGCTCAAATATGCGCGGCAAATCCTTTTTGGGTATGCCGATTCCGGAATCCCGAATTTGAATGCGGATATGCTCTTCGCCATATGCGAAGATTCGGATCGAAACTTTCCCGCCTTCAGGCGTATAGTTGATGCCATTAGACAACAGATTCATCATAATCTGACGCAGTCGATCTTCATCCGCTTCGAGATACAACCCCGACTCCACATCGCGTTCCAACATGATCCCTCTGCGGGTTGCTTCCGATTCTAACATCGTCATGGTCTTGCTCATGAAGGCATCAACCTCAACAGGGGAGAACATCAGCGGCACTCGTCTCGATTCGATCTTCGATAGCTCAAGAATATCGCCAATAAGTCGATTCAGCCTCTCACTCTCGTCATAGATAATTTGAAGGAACGAACGCGTCGTCTCTTCATCCTTTACGGCCCCTCCAAGAAGCGTCTCCGCAAAACCTTTGACCGCCGCGATCGGTGTCTTGAGCTCATGAGACACATTCGCAACGAACTCGCTCCTCATCCGCTCCAGGCGCCGAATGGCCGATACGTCTTGCAAGACAAGCAATACGCCGCTGAACTGCCCGTCGTCATTTTCCATGACCGGTACCAAATTAAGCTCCAGCAGTCTTTCTTCCGGGAAGTAAAAGGTAATTTCCTCGCGCAGATGCTCTCTGGTATCAAGCGCCTCCTGAATAATTTGGGCTAGCTCGTACTGCTGCTTGGCTTCTGCGAAATGTCTGCCGACCAGCTCGCGTGCAGAGAAACCTAATATCTCTTCCGCTCTACGGTTCATGAGCAGGATCCGTCCGCTGGTATCAATCATGACGACACCATTAATCATGTTCGCAAGGACGCTCTCTAGCTGGTTCTCGTTTTGCTTGATTCGGCTCATTTGTACTTGCAGACTGTCCGCCATGGCATTAATAGCATTGCCGAGCTCGCCAATCTCATCATGTTTCGTCAGCTTGACGCGCGCGCGGTAATCCATGTTTTTGATCCGTTTGGCTACCTTCGTAATTTGCTCCAGCGGGCTCGTTAAGCTTCGGGCAATACGATAACTGATCAATGCTGCGACGGCGCATAATACCCACAGACCTGCGATCAGAACAAGCATCAACTGGTCGATGCTGCTTTCCACCTCTTCAATCGTCATGGCTAGCCGAATAATGTACGTGTCGCCGCTGGCAGCGTGATAGGGCATCGCGACGTAGATTAGGCTCTCTCCAGCCGTATCGCTTGAACGTATAGATTGACCTACACCCTTCTCGAACGCTTCTTTAACCTCTTTGCGGTCCGAGTGGTTGTCCATCTTGCGGGCTTCATAATCTGAATCTCCAATAACCGTGCCATCCTGCCGGATAAACGTAATTCTAGCATCCGTATATCCTTCGAGCTCGACAGCTTCCTTGGTATAATAATCGAATTGTTGCTCGGGCTCACCGGCCAGCCATACCATCTTGTTAACGATCAGATGCATCTCGCGCACCAAATTATCTTCTAGTGCGTTGATGTGGTTATCTTTGAATGTCTTCATCATTAAGAACCCTGCGGCCGTTACCGACAACGCAGTCATAGCAATGATGATAAACGTTAATCGCGTGCGAAAACTGTTCAAGTCCGTTCACTCCTCACCGATAGGCGGATCCACTATGTTAACGTCTATCGTACATGCGTCATCACACTTTCGCCAGTCTTATTCTTGTTAATTTTCTGTAAAATATAATGATGTACGGTAGCGAAGGGCTGTTGAATCAGAATGGACAGCACTACCGGAACCGCTGCAAGCGGGCTGAAATAACCCATCGCAAGCACAATGCCTAATGAAATATTGCGCATTCCCGTGGCATAGGATACCGTCGTCTGCGTTTCATGGTTGCGAAGTCTCGCCGTGAAGATGAAGCCTACAGCATAACAGATGCCGACCAGCACGATTACGATCGGAATGAGCATTGCCATATCCTGCTTCAGTTCCTCAACGTAAGGTGCGATAGCAGCTGCGTTCAGCGCAACGACAGATACGAAACAAAGCTTGGAGAACGGAGCCGTAATAGGTTTGACACGTTCCGCGATACGACCTTTGCTCCATTCATACAAGATGATGCCGATAACGGTAGGGAGCACGATCAATATAGTTAAGTCCAGCATCAGCGGCCCCGCCTTAACCTCGACAGCCGCCCCAAAGAATAGATGGATTCCTGCAGGCACGACCAGCGGACTCAGCAATGAATCAAGCACCACCATCGCCAGCATAAGCGGTATACTGCCTCCCGACATGCCTACCCACAATACGGACGATACGCCGAGCGGAATAATCGTAAACAACACAAGACCGACAACATAAGGCGAATCTGATCCGAATATCGCACTTCCCACCGCATAAGCGATGACAGCCGACAATACATGTGCCAGCATGAAGGTCAGCACCATGATACCCGGTCGCTTCATGACACCTCGCAGCTGATCAAGTCCACAGCCCATCGCCATTGTAAGTGTAACAAAAGCAAATAAGTAAGGAACAGCTGGAACATAGGGACTTAATAGTCGTTCAAACAAAAAACCAAGGATTAATGAACACGGGACGATAAGAAACATCCATTTCTCGAATAATGCATTAAAGGTCAATCCAAATTTCCGTAATTCCATCTGAGTTCTCCCGTCTTATAGATGCCATACATGCCATAATGATGACTCCAATGATAACCCTAATCTGCAATTCTCACCATCATTCGCAGGAGAAAGTTTTCCGGATTTTTTTCCGAATAATAATTTAACAAATCGACCGAATAAGCATCTCCCTTCACTTGAAGCTCATTCGTATCGATGAATGTTTTGATAATCTCGAAGGTGTTCGGCGCACTTTCGTAGGTTCCCTTGTGATCCATCACCACATACAGACCCGCTGGTTTCTTACCGAATCTATCCGTCTGTACTGGCTCCGCCAATCGATAAGCGATCGACTCCGGGTCGAAATCTCCGCTCATGAAACGTTTTTGTCCGATGATGCACCATATCGCGAAGCCATGATCCGCTTCAAGCTGCTCACAGTAGCTTCGGTGTTCACTTAGCTTGCTCGCGAACTCCTTGTCTCCTGACTCCTCCAGCTTCGTCATAATCAAATATTCCGCATCGTATCTTCTAATGATCGGTTGTGAGATAAACTCTTCATTCCCGATTCCCGTCATGTCGATAGCATCCTGCAATAAACGATGCATTCGCTTGAGTCTCGATTGCTCCAGCTCCAGCTCCCTCTGCTTTTCCTTGAACATGCTTACCAAAAGCTCGGGAGTTTGATCCACGATATAACTTTTGATTTCCTGCAGGCTGCTGCCCGTTTTCCTCAGCACGTTAATCAGGTCCAACAGATAACATTGCTTCAACGAATAGTAACGGTATCCCTTATCGTTGACGAACTCGGGCTTGAGCAAGCCGATTTCGTCGTAGTGAAATAAAGCATGTTTAGTGACTCCGCATGTTTTGGCGACTTCTCCGATCGTCAACAATGGGCTCGTCATATCCGACATCGACATCGTTAACCTCATCCTCTCTCTACGCCATTCATTATAACGTGATTCTTAGGACTTGACTATTGGGTTACCCGATAGTATACCTTTAGTATCATTGCTGAGAGCATACATCAATAGAGAGATGGAGCCTAAAGAGATGACGATCAAAACGTTAAACAAACCATTTTATTACTTGTTAGGTACGCAAACTGCATCCAATATGGCCGATATTTTATACAGTATGGCGCTTACTGTGATGGTACTGAACCAGACAAACAGCTTGATCTCAGCGACGCTCGTGCCGTTGATTCGCGGTGCGATGGGGATGCTCAGCGGAGCTGTTGCGCCACTACTCATGAACAGAGTCAGGCTGCCGCGTTTACTTTTTTTCTCACAGCTAGGACAATTCGTTGTATTCGGACTACTTGTGATATATCTTTGGATTACGGGTGATTCGGCCAAGCTCCTCATGATTTTGTTACTCGTTGCAGGTTTGTCCTTCCTTGACGGGTGGACAACGCCAACGCGCAACGCGCTTGTACCGAGGCTGATTGCCTCTGACGCCGGACTATTGAAGGCAAATGGATTGTTGTCCGTCAGTGACCAGATCGTGCAATTTGCCGGCTGGGGGTTAAGCGGTATCGTCGTTGTACTGATAGGCACAGACTTTACGCTGATGACAGCATCACTCATTTACGGCCTTGCGGCAATCTTGACTCTTCGCATCCAAGAACCTTCCACACATGTTCGAGAGATCGGTGACGAAGAGTCACAATCCACTAGCCAGTGGAAGGTTATGCTTGAAGGCTGGCAGCTCATCTGGAGAGTGCCGAGACTTCGAGTGTTGACCTTCATGGACGTATCCGATATGGTGGCGAACTCGGTATGGGCCGGTGCGTTCCTACTCGCATACGTACATGAGGTTCTCGGACGAGGCACCGAGTGGTGGGGATATCTGAATGCCACGTTCTTCTCTGGTGCCGTGCTGGGCGGCATTATCGTCGTTTCGCTGGTTCAAAGGCTAAGCTCCAGTATTTATCCCTTCATGCTTGTCGGAATGATTGGATACAGCCTGTTCATTTATTTATTCGCTTTCAATCAATCGCCATGGCTTGCGCTGCTGTTCGTCATTCTGTGCGGGCCATTCGCAGAACTCGCGATGGTAAGCCGCAGAACTTTGCTGCAACGCAGTGTAGAGAAGCGACTGCTGCCTCAGGTATTTGCCGCGCAAGGCGTGCTGCTTAATTTGTTTTTCTGCCTGTCGCTGCTTGGCATGGCATGGATCGCAGAGACGTTCGGGATTGTACGTTTGTTTATGTTCGCGGCATGTCTGACCTCGATCACATTCCTAATCGCCTTATTTAACTACAGAGTCTTTCGCCAATCGGATGCTGAGGAAAAGTCTGGTCAAAACGTTTAACGCATACAGAGAAAATTGGAGGGGAGATACGCATGAAGAACAGCCGATATACCAATGCCATCATTCAAATGCAGTATGTGTCCCGGTGGAAGGAGTTCTCTCCCAGGTTCAAGGACAATGCGGCCAGCCATAGCTTTCGTTGTGCGGCCTTCGCGATCATGATTGGCTTAATAGAAGAGAAGATCACCGGTCATTCGATAAACAAACTACAGCTAGTCGCTCGCGCATTGCTGCATGACCTTAACGAAACGGTAACCGGCTCAATCAAATATGTGACGAAGAAGGACATACATGTCGCCGACCACATCCGCCACCTGGAGAGCGAGGTCAGCAAAGAAATCGTCTCGCATCTCTCACGCTCTCTCCAGCCGCATTTCTACGACTATATCGTTGATGCGGAGGATGACACCTATGTTGGTCGGCTTGTACAAGCGATTGATTCGTTCGACGCTATGTTGTTCTGCATGAGAGAGTACGAGCTGGACGGCAGCCCTTATTTCACGTCCAAATTCGAACAGCTTCGAACCGAGCTTACTGCCTCCCAATATCCTTCCATCGTCTGGCTCCTGCAGGCGCTAGAGATGGACAAAGGTGTCCGCCAATTTCTCGACCATATTCTTAATCTCGATCTCATCGACCGCTGGGGCGGCAGCTTTAATCTCATCCCGGATAATGACGCAACCCACTCGTTCCGGGTAGCCGCGATGTCTTTGTGGAACGGTCTATTGGAGAAGGAGCGGTTCGGGCAGCAAAACATCGATCTTTATCGTCTGCTAGGCAAATCCATCATGCACGACATCGTCGAAGGGGTCAGCGGCGACGTAGCCTCCCCGATCAAAAAGTCTTCTGCCGTCGTACGCGAAGCGTTCGAGCGATACGAGCAGGAGGTTGCACGCAACATGGTGGAACAGCTCCCTGAATTTTTCCATGAAGAGATGATGGATTTTCTCGTTAACGCCAAGGATGACACGTACGAAGGAGTACTCGTCGATGTAGGGGACAAGCTGGATGCGTTAATTAAAAGCAATCTTGAGATGCGCAACAACCCTCACTATGGGGAGAAGTATTACGGACAACTGATCCATATCCAACATCACTATGAACAGCCGTGCGTTATTTTTTTTCTCGCGTATATCTTGCATGATCTTACGTATGATCATTTCGTCCGCTAGAAGGACAATGACAACTCCCTGCCTCACATCACAAAAAACATCCTTCTCCGGATGATCGAGGAAGGATGTTTGTATTTACCGGATATTATTCTGCGTTCCAGCCGAACGGATATGCCGGCGAGATTTCGAGCGGCAGCTTGCCTTGCGGTTTGAGCTCGCCAAGAAGCACCTTCGCGGCAGACGACAGTGCCAGAGGCCGGCACTCGTATACAGCGATGTATGCCTTCACATCCGGGTACAGGAGAAGGTCAAGCGGATTGCGGACAGACACCGCCACAACCTTTTCCCTCGCGCGCTCTACGACTTGCCTAGCGATGTGTCGCTCCAACATATGTTTGTTTGCATCGTAAGTAACAACGACAATCTGATCGAATTCCTCGAGACCGGCAAGCGGCTCCTCTCCGGTCATGCGGCGCTCGGTCACATGGGCACCTAGCTGAGACAAGAAGTCGCCAAGCGTGCCGTCTCCGGACAACATCTCATCCGCAACAGATACAGGAACGATGTCCGGCCATAATACAAGCGTATTCGCTTCGCGTTTGAACGGCAGCAAGCCATCTTCATTCTTCACTAACGTTACAGATGATTCGCTCCAGCGGCGGGCAACCGCCTTATTGGCTTCCGTACCGATGGCGGCCGACGCTTGCTCCCAAGATACGATTGGTTCCGATAGTTCAAGCTTACTCTTGAGTTGCATAATACGGCGCAGAGCCTCATCAATACGCGATTCGGATAGATCTCCGTTCTCGACAGCGGCGCATACCGCTTCCAGAGCGGCACGCTGCTTCTCGATCGTGTGGCTCACCAGCACCATATCCGCTCCAGCTTTAATCGCTTTAACCGAACCCGCAGCCGGACCGTAGAACTCGTCGATCGCACTCATCTCGAGGCAATCCGTCACAACGACGCCATCGTAACCTAGCTCGTTACGAAGCAGCCCTGTCAACACATTCTCGGATAGTGTACATGGCACTCCACTCGGGTCCAGGGCCGGCAGCACGACATGTGCCGTCATAATACAATCCGTACCCGCTTCGATAGCCGCCTCAAAGGGCTTAAGCTCAATGACATCAAGTCTTGTGCGATCATGAGGCAATACAGGCAATGCATGATGCGAGTCAACCGACGTATCGCCATGTCCCGGGAAATGTTTGACGGTTGCAGCTACACGCGCAGACTGATACCCTTGTACAGCTGCAGCGCCGAGCTCCGACACGAGCTCTGGACGGTCGCTGTAAGAACGAACGTTGATCACAGGATTATCCGGATTATTGTTTACATCAATGCATGGCGCGTAATTAAGCGTAATTCCTAGCGTCCTTAATTCTTCTCCGCATACGGCTGCCGTCTGCCAAGCTGCTTCCGCGGAACCAGTTGCGCCAAGCGCCATGTTGCCAGGCATGAGCGTCACGCCGTCAACCAGCCTTGCCACCATTCCGCCCTCTTGGTCGATCGCGATCAACAGCGGCGGGCGTCCGGCCTGCTTGGCCTTATCTTGAATCTGAACGGATAATCCATGTACCTGCTCGGCGTTCTTGACGTTACGAGTAAAGTAGATGGTACCGCCGATTCCGTATTCTTCGATCAGCTCATTTAATTCCGCGGAAGGCTCATAACCGTGAAATCCGAACACAAACAGCTGTCCGATCTTTTCTTTCAAGCTCCAATTACTCCATTGTTGTTCTCCCATATCAACTATTCCTCTCCAGTTAATTAATTTGATTTCGAACGCTCTATGATTCCGATTCAGGCTCACCAGCCCATCCGGAAACCTCGGCATTCAGGTATTTCCCGCGGAAATCCGTTGGATTCTCACCGGTATATTTCATAAATACTTTCGTAAAATATCTACGCTCTGCGTATCCAACCTCTTTGGCGATTTGGGCAACGCTCTTCTGAGACTCCGCAAGCATCGTCTTGGCTCGCTCCATCCGCTCGCGAGTCACGTATTCGATAAAGGTCTCGCCGAAGGTTTGTTTGAACAGCAGGCTGAAGTAAGACGTACTAAGTCCGACATACGTGGCGGCTTCTTCTACGCTTAGATCTCGATTGAGATTCCGGTCAAGGAACGTACGGGCCTCCAGCATAGAAAGCTCTGACTGCTTTTTCTTATCCATACTCCGCTCCGTTACCGCCTCCGTCACTTGGCGGATAAAGTTCAGCAGATCCTTGATATTAAACCGGCGGTCAAGCTTACGCCACAGCTGCTCCTCCTGCTCCTTCGTAAAGACAGCCATTTCTTTCATCTCACGCATCAAGTGGAGGACAAAAAAGTGGAGCAACGGCTTTACTCGCGAGCCGTTATGTTCATTCAGATGCTGCAGCTGAGTCGCGATATGATCGACTTCTATACCGACCGCCGTCGCATCGCCTCGTTTCACTGCTCCGATGAGACGTTCCGCGGTCACCCAGAACGCCTTGTCTTCCCCTGGATGGCGTTCGCCATCGGATGGATATAACGTAATCGTGTCATGTACAGGTGTCAGCTGCATCCCCAATTGCACTTGTTTATACGCTTCCGACAATTGCTCGACCGTAGCGAATCCGCGGTAGATGCCTGCATTCAGCGACAGCTTAACGTGGTTGTGGACAGCAGACATGAGCATCTGCGCCCAATCCTTCACCCGAGCCTCGTCAAATCCGTCCACCTCGTCAGCAGTCTCGATTAAGACGCACCACTCGCCATCACGCATCTGAATAACGGCATGATGCAGCCCGTTTACCTGAAGCTTCTCGCGAAGTACATTACAAACTGCGAAATTCCACAGCTTACGTTCCTTGTCTGTCCAGTCCCGCCAATCCTTTGTCGACTCCGAGCTCACATCGAGATCGAGTATGATCATCACGAATTGCTGCAGCTTAAGTTGCTGCTCATCGCCGGAGAACAACCAATGACTGCCCGAAAAATCGGTATAGTCCATGATGATGTCATATAGAATCTTCTCGCTTGCAAGATCGATCATACGACCAATCTTCTGTTGCTCCTCGAATAGCTGCTTCTGCTTGCTTCGCTGGTTGGACATAATTCTTGCGATAACGCCTGTGAGCTCGTCATACGGTATCGGCTTCAACACATAGTCGTTAACCCCGTATTGAATGGCTGCTCTCGTATAAGCGAAATCCTGGTAGCCCGATAACATAATAATGTCGCATGGAAGCTCCTTTTCGCGAACTTGGCGAACAAGCTCAAGGCCGTCCATCACCGGCATTCTGATATCGCATAACAATAGCTGGATGGATTGATCAGCCATAATTTGCAGCGCTTCCGCACCGTTCTTGGCAGTACCCGCCACCTTCAAGCCGAGCATTTCCCAGGGAATGACCTTCTCCAAATTACGAGTAATATGGGCTTCGTCATCTACTAACAGCACCTTATCAGTCATTCGCGCTCACCTCTACTCTTAGGAATTATGCATCTGATCATTGTGCCTTCCCCTTCTGTGCTGCAGATCATCATTCCGAAGCCCGGACCGTAATGAATACGGAGCCGATCGGCCACATTGCGAATACCTAATCCTCTGCGTTCCCCTAATTCCGCTTCATCATGGGTTTTCCTTGATGGGTTGTAACCTTCTGCGAGCTGTTGAAGGATATCTCGGCCCATGCCTTTTCCGTTATCGCTTACCATAATGACTAGAGCATGAGGCTCGACCTGTACATCAATCGAAATGAGGCCATAACCGTCCTCGTACCCTTCGAATCCATGTTGAATACTGTTCTCGACCAGCGGCTGCAATGTCAGCTTCAGAATCGTATAATCAAAGGCTTCCTCAGGAACATGCAGCTCATACGCAAACAGATCCTCAAAGCGGTATTTCTGAATCTCGAGATAACTCCTGACATGTTCGACTTCTTGTTTGATGCCGATTTCCTCGGAGTGATGCATACTCGTGCGAAGCAGGTTGCTTAATCGTCTTACCATCAGCATGATCTTAGCGCCTTCGTTCTGGGCGGCGAGCGCATTAATCGACTCTAGCGTATTGAACAAAAAGTGCGGCTTAATCTGTGCTTGCATGAGCATCATCTCTGCATGCTGCTTACGATCCTGTTCTCTTCTTACTTCGCTGAGCAGATTGCCGATTCGCTCTACCATGCTATTAAAGCTGTTGGCGAGCAGCACGGTCTCATCCTTGCCCTGCGCGGATACTCGAATGTCCAGCAGACCTTGCTCCACCAATTTCATCTTGCGAACGACTTTAATAATCGATTTGGCGACTCGATTGACGAAGAATACATTAAACAATACCGCGGATAACAGACCAATGACCGTAATCATCCCGATCCATTGCACGAATCTTACGTTCTCATTCGTCAACGAATTCCACGGCTGTACAGAGAGCAGCACCCAGTCATTAATATCCAGCTTCTGAGAAGATACAAGACTGTCGACACCATCAAACTTCATTCTGGAGCTCTTGTAGTCTTCGGTCAGCTGCGGCATAAATCCCGTATAGTGATCAATGCTTTCGCCATCGTATCGCTTATTGCTGTCCAGCATAATTAGACCGTTGCCATTAATGATGAAATAACGGGAGCCAGAAGATGCTGAATCCGGTTTCTGGAAACCCTTCAGCATGCTGCTGACATCCTCAGTCTTGTATTGCGTTACCATGATTCCAATGTCGTTGAAGGATTGAATATCCTTGACAACGCGGAGCATCGTGAATAATGGCGGATCAACCCCCGTCAGCTCTCGCTGCTCGTGCGGCCCAATCCAGAGCGGCTTTCCTCCAAGCGATATGACTTGGTCGTAGAGCGAATGTTGCTGCAGCTGTCCGAACGTAATCGGCCTAAATGTTGTAGGATCATTACGATTGGATCTGTACATCGTGCCGTCGCTTGAATACATGACTACAAAACTGACGGCGGGATGTTGGAACAGGATGCTGCTAATCTGCTTCTCATCCTGATTGATCCGAATCAACGTGCTGGGATCGTCCATATTAAGGTCCGTTTGGTTTAAAATATCTTGTACTTCCTTACTGACGACATTACCATTCGACAGTTGGTCAAGCTCACGGAAGAAATACGAGATATTTCCTGCGATCGCTTTCATCGTGATCTCCGACTGTTCGCTGTACTTCTTCTCCAGAAGAGTCTCGGAATTAAGAAAGGAGAATATGCCAAGTCCGATCATCGGAATAATAATAAGTGAAATAAAGGCAAGCATCAGCTTCGGTCTCAGATTCATGATGCTCCCCCTATCGTTCCCCCGAGTCGGTCTGGCTGGCGCCTTCCGCTGTTTGACCAAGTGATGTCTCCGTCACAAAAGTCCGATTTGCTTTTTCTTGCGCCTCCTGGATGGACTGCGCTACTTTCTCCGGCGTACTTAAATTACCGATGAGCTTCTGCAGGCCAACGCCAATCTCAGAGGTCACAACCGGCTGCACAATGGCGTCAAAGGCCGGCCACTTGCTCGAGGCTTGCCCCATGACCGTCAATACTTCATTCACAATTGGATCCGTATCGGTCAAATCATTGAATTTCATCGACGGGAGCAATTTATCTTCGTTCATAGCGCGCTTCTGCACTTCTTCATTAAAGTAATTCGCGATAAAAGATTTGACGACCTCGATTTGATCTTCATTCAGATTCGAAGAGAAACCAAATCCGTTAGAGTAAGATGCATTAATCGATTGTTGATCGCCAAGACCTCCAGGAATGGTCGGAAACGAAAAGAATCCGATTTGGCCACGCAAATTCCCTGCTTCCACACTCGTAAAGTGGCTCATATCCCAGGTCCCCGTGAAGACCATTGCAGCTTTGCCTCCCAGCAGCTGCGATCCTTGCTCTGAGTACTCGAATCCAAGAGCTCCCTTAGGGAAATAATCTCGTTCAATCAGCTCGGCATAGGCCTCGAACCCTTGGATAAAGCCGGGATCCGTCCATTTTGTTTCACCGGTAAGCAGTCCACTGAAAGCATCAATGCCCACATAACGAACCATGATTGTATTCCACATCATACCAGTAGCCCATGCGTCCTTCGCTGCTAGACCAAATGGTATGTAACCCGCATTCTTAATGACTTCTGCAGCATCAATTAATTCATTCCACGTATGTGGAATGGACAGCCCTAAATTCTCGAACATTTGTTTGTTGTAGAAGATACCTTCGCTGTATCCTCCATAAGGAACACCATATACCTTGCCGTCAATGGTGAACTCTGACAAACTCTCGAAGCTGTCCGTTAATTTGAGCTCCTGCAGCAGCGGAGTCAAATCCAGCATACGGCCTGCTTTGACATACAGCTTGAGATCCGCTCCTCCGAACACCTCGAATATATCCGGGGGATTGCCTACGGCCATCTCTTGCTTCAGCTTGGTATCGCGGTTCACGATCTCGTCGATCCCCTCGAGTTGGATGGTTGCGCCTTCGTTCTCAGACTCTGTTTGGGCAACAACATCCTCCAGCACGCGCAGACGGGCTTCGCTAGTCTCTTTGATTTGGGTATGTCTAAGGGAAAGCGTAACTTGCTTAAACGTCTGTGTTTGATCTGTATTGTTCTGGTCCTGCGTACAAGCAGAGGTTCCCGTTGCAATGACCAGAAGCGCAGCAATCAGAATATAACTGTTACGCAAGCCTTTCCCTCCCCCAATCCACTGTCACCATGCTCGCTCTGAGGTATTCCATAAAGTCCGCTGCTCCGTTTCTAGCTGTATTCAAGCTTGTCGATTATGTATTGGCGAACAATCCGAACATACCTGTCATTATTATATCCGCTTAGAGGCTAAAGACAGGAGGTCCAAATAACGATAACTCGGGGATACAATTCTATTATTTGTGAAGCTGACGATTAATCCCTCAGCCGTTCCGTCGCTCTTTTGATGGAAGCGTACAATCTACGCCATTCTTCATTCGCTTGCGGAGGCCCGAGATGCAATGGCAATTCCTCGCGTTGCATCCCGCTTGCCTCTATATGCTCGTTCGTTGATTCAGATCGGGTATTCCTTGGTCCCTTCAGACGATCCAACCGATCGATCCGGTGCGGGCTGTTAGACACATTATCATTCGTCAACATTTATCATCCTTTCAACCATACATCCCGCAGCGCAAAGAGCTCCTTCAGCTCATCCGTGCTCATCTCCGTAATCCATTGCTCCGACACGCCAACAACTTGATCGTTGAGCGACTGTTTGCTCTCGATCATCTCGTCAATTTTTTCTTCCAAGGTTCCAAGCGTGATGAATTTATGAACTTGAACCTGGCGTGTTTGACCAATCCGGAACGCGCGATCGGTTGCTTGATTCTCGACGGCAGGATTCCACCAACGGTCGAAATGAAAGACATGATTGGCTGCGGTAAGGTTTAGCCCTGTTCCGCCAGCCTTAAGCGACAGAACAAACGCACCACCGACCGTTTCATCAGACTGGAAGGCGGCGATCATTTCGTCCCGCTTCGCCTTAGGTACGCCACCGTGCAAATACGGAACCTTCACGCCAAGTGTTTGCTCAAGCGTTTCTTTAATTCGCTGGCCCATCTCCACGAATTGCGTAAAGATCAAGCAGCGCTCTCCCTCCGCGGCGATCTCCTCGCACATTTCGATCAGTCTGGCCATCTTGCCCGAACGTTCGGCTTCCCACTTTTCGATCTCCGTCTCATGCAGCAATAATGCAGGATGATCACAAAGCTGTTTAAGCTTAGTTAGTGTCGCCAGTATCAAACCTCGACGCTGCATAGCGTCTAAGGTATCCAGTTTCTCCATTAGCTCGGCAACGAGATTCTCATACAAGGTGCCTTGCTCTGCGGTTAATGTCATATAACTTTTGGTCTCTATTTTGTCTGGAAGCGAGAGCTGGATGGCGGGATCCTTCTTGACCCGGCGCAGCATGAACGGCTTCACCCAACGCTGTAGACCTTGGATCAGCTTCTCGTCCCGCGTCCGTTCGATTGGCGTGACGACCGCCTTGCGGAAATCCGTCATATTGCCCAAATATCCAGGATTAATAAAATCATAGATGGACCATAGCTCCGTTAGCCGATTCTCCATTGGCGTACCGGTCAAGGCGATATTGTGCCGGGCATTCAGACGTCTAATCGCGCTGGATTGTTTGGTATATACATTTTTAATATTTTGCGCCTCGTCCAAACATAAGGAATTCCATTCGATGTTCACGAGATCCTCTTCGTCCAGCTGTGCAAGCGAATACGAGGTAATGACCACATCCGCTTGCATCGCTAGTTGGGTCAATTCCTCGCCATGTCCCCTCTTCCCGCCGTAATGCAGATGCACGTTAAGCGTTGGAGCGAATCTCCGCAGCTCCCGCTCCCAGTTTCCGATTACCGATGTCGGGCATATGAGCAAAGACGGTCCCGCCACGCTGTCTGCATCCGACTTGACGCAACACAAATAGGCGATGAACTGAATCGTTTTGCCGAGACCCATATCGTCTGCCAGCACGCCGCCTAGTCCGAATTGACGCAGAAACAGCAGCCATGATACGCCTTGAAGCTGATACGGACGCAGCTCACCAAGGAATGACGGCGGCAGCTCCGCTTCCGGAATACGAGATACTTGCTGCAGCTGTGTGAGCCAGGCGCCGAGATGCTCATTAAGCTCTACCTCAGCGCGCAAACCATCTTCCCGTTCTTCGTCAAGCGAAAGCTCCGTGCCTCCGCGGAGATGCATCTCCAATATATCGCGGAACGACAGCCCTTTGCGTTTGCCGACACGCTTCAGCCAAGACCTGATTTCCGCTGCATCCTGCGGATCAAGATGCACCCATTGATTGCCGATTCTAACAAGACGCCTGTTCTCTTCGGCCATTTGCATAAATTCGGCTTCTGACAAATCCACGTCTCCAAGAGCGAGCTTCCAGTCGAATTGCACAATCTGATCCAGTCCAAACATTGGTTGAGTTGCCGATCCAACGGACGATTTGAGCTTCGCGCGTACCCTCAGCCTGCGGCTTCGGACGGCTTCCCACCATGCAGGCAATAGGACCGGCGTACCTGATTCCAGCAGTCTGAGACTATCGTGCTCCAGAAAGCCCCATGCCTCTTGTTCGGTCAATTCCATACGCAAATCTATATCATCGCCCATCGACATCGATAACACTTGAGATGGTCGTTCTTCTTCAACAACAGTTTTACTGAGATGCGGCAGCACAGTCGCCCACTTCTGTTCTTCTTTGGCCATCTTGCCAGCAAGCTGCTCCGTCCACTCTGCTGGTAACTCAAAGTATTGTCGTTCCACTTCTCGTCCGCCATCAGGTGACCCATCAGACTTAACCGCCATCCAGCGTCCTGCTTCGAGTTGTTCGATCGTGATCCACTCGCCGCCGCCTTGCGATTGTAGTGCGGGACGCAGTCGCCACCCCTCTGATTCTCTCGGCTCAAGCAACTGCAACGCCACCCGGAATGGGAGCATATCACGTTGCAGGCCTATGGCAATTAGCCATTCTTCTTCATCCGTCCCTTTATGCCGGAGAACGCCGTCGCCCATTGTGGCTCCAATCGCCGTCCAGGCGCTTGACGTATCGCTGTCTGTATGAATCAATTCCTCGATTGCCGCGCCAAGCCATCGCGACACTCCCACATCGCCGTTGGCCTCCGCCTCACGAAGAGACTGGGCCCACTCATCCGCGAGCGCCGCTTCGCTCTCCGGCCATGCTGCCGTCCAGCTGCGCTTAGTTTCGCTCCAATTATGCCAATCCGGCATATACCACCCTTGCAGCAGCATCGTTCGCACCATACCTGCCAATCGCACCAATACGGTAAGCCGATCCGACCATGCCACATCGAGAAGTCGGACAGGCTTCGGCAACGTCAAATAGTCAACTGCAAGAAGTGGTCGCAGGCGAAGAAATCGTTGATTCCCTACCCGATGCTCGTCGATATCCGCACCATACCATGAAGCCTTATGCCACGCGAACAGCAGCGAGCTTAGTCGTCCTTCCGTCAAATCCTTGCGGTCAACGGCGCACAGGAGCAACCCCGGTTGACCATCTTCCTCGCCCCACATGCCATCTATCGTCAAATTGCGTAAATTCGTAGACGTTCTCATTGGCCGACTTTCCCTTTCCACAACTCTTCCTGCAGCGCGCGCAGCCGTTGATATTTGGTATTTAGTCCAGCGAGATAGGCTTCCCATTTCTCCGTCTGCTTCAATGTCTTATAGATTTTCTCCAATTTCTTAATCCCTTTAACCGCAATTCGATAACCTTGTCTGTTACGTGTGGCAATGTTCGATTCCACGGATTGGTGATACAGCGGTAATAACGATTCCGGTGATAACTTGGCGACCTCACGAAGCCCTGCAGCGTCCAGTTCCTCGGCCTTTGCCCCCATCAGCATCTGCAAATCCGCCCAATCCTCGTATCGTTTGACGCTCAGCCAATGCTCGGATAAATCGCTGTACGAGTATGGAAGGAGTTCGATCATGTACGTCGACCAGATAGGTGATTCAGGGCGGTCCTCTTCCGCACGGCGGCATAAGGTCATAAAGGGTCCAATGTTCCGCGCGTTGCGCGCAGCATGCACCTTCTCAAAGAGATAGGACATCCACGCTTCAGCTGCTTCCCAGTTACCCGACTCCATTCGCTGCGCGACACACGGATACATCAGCTTCTGCGTTTTCTCGAACGAACTTAGCTTGAACTGTGCAATAGAGGTGAGATCGTCTCCATCTAAGTAATAGAACATGCCCGCCGCCGCATGCAGGAACGAGGTATCTAGTTCCTCATCCTGTCTCTCCGATGCATCCAGCAGAGCTGAAAGCTCGGCCTCAAACCATTCTCTGCGCCGAGAGAGCACCTGACAGAACGAGAGGTACAGCATCGGCCAATCGAACATCTGGCTTTCCGTTAACATCGCCCATTGTTTCGATCGATCTGCCAGAGCGGATGCTCTCTCCCATTCTTGCTCGCTCATCTGATCAGTGTCTAGCTCGAATAACAGCTCGTAGCCCTGCTCAAGCCAAGGCTCCGCCATTCGCAGGAACGACATCTCGTGATAATAGCGGCTAAAACTGTCTACCGTCATAATCGCGCGCTCCGCCTGCTCCATCGCGAACATAATGGAAGTAAACCAATGCAGCTTCTGCAGCGGCTTCTCCCACTCCCTCGCCAACCCTTTAAGTCCGGATAACACCGGCTGAAGCGCATGCAACGAATGTCGGCATTTGAGATACGAATCGCCGTACTCCGCCTCCATCCACTGGAACCACTCCGCTGTCGTCCCCTCCATGCCGGGATCCGTGGCTCCTATAGGCTTAGGAATATGTACACCATCCGCTTGTGCTGGCTTTGCCAGCCGACTTGCAGGTGCGATACCGAGCAGCCTGAAATAAGTGGCCTCCGCCGCTTCAGCGCTTTGTTGCAGGGCGATGTAATAGAAGTAGACCGCCGCCATGTGCTTACAATATTTGCTGACGGGGCATGTGCATGTGCTGTACCGGATCTGATCTGTATCGATGACGACCGCGTACAGCTCCGTGCCTTGTACGATTCCTGTCAATATATCATCGGTCGTATCCTTCACATTACGGACACGCCCTTCCTTATAATAACTCCAGCCGCGCTTGAAGACGACGCTTCCCATATTCGCCTTCAGCTCTTTCTCCAACCTGTCGCTATCCTTGTCGAATAAGACCATTGCCGTCATTCACCCGCTTTCTGATTCAAAAGCATCTTTCCATTATAACACAAAGAAACGTCATGCCGGCGACATGGAATCGCCGGATGACGTGTTGCAACTTTTACTGACAACTTCATTTCAGATTAGGATAACGGGATATAGACCGTAACGGTTAATTTATCAGGAGAAGCAGCGAATGCAGCTACATGACCTTTGTTTTTCTCCGCAATTGTTTTAACGATTGCCAGGCCAAGCCCTTGATGTCCATCTTGTTTGGTGGAGAATCCCGCTTTGAAGAGTGGTTTATTTGCAAGCTCTTCGGCACTTAGACAGGTATTCGTAATAATGATTTCGAGCGCGTGTTTGTTCTGTGTAACGGATAATTCGATTTCACGCTTGCTCTCGTCATACTTCAACACTTCGTCAAAGGCATTATCAAGCAAATTGCCAAGAACACGGTTGATATCAAGCGTCTTCGCGCCCATCCCCTGCATATCTAGACCATTAAAGCTGCATTCCAGCATGATGTGATAGCTTTCTGCCTGAGAAATCTTGGAGCGGATGAGAGCGGCAATCGCCGGATTACCGATGTTAATATATTCGTTTACAGAACGAATATCCCCGGTCAACTCCTTCGTATATGCAACAAGCTCATTCTGTTTGTTGAGCTCTGCCAGCGCCTGAATGGTCTGAACATGATTAAGAAAATCATGGCGCTGCGATTTGATGGATTGGAACAGGCTGTTGATTTCTTCTGTGTACGTCTCTTGGGCGACTTCGACTGCCTTCTCTCTTGTGTACCGATAGTAACGTAAAGCAAAATATGCAATAAGTAGACTTATAATCGACAAGAATAGAATGATAAGACCCAAATCCAGAAATTGATCATGAAGCTTCTTCTCGATAAATTCGTAATCCGAAACAATCGTCAGCACATAACTGTCTAACTGCTTGCCGAACTCATCCGTTATTTTGATGCCTGCTTCCTTGACATAGACGGGAACGAACAGCTTATAATAATGTTTATTACCGTCCTTATATTGCAGAGATTGTACATTATGGCTCCGATAGGCTTCGCGTACGAGTGTAATATCCTTATCCGATTTGACGGAATAGTTGCCGTATATTAGAGGGCGCTGGACAAGATGCTCCTGCTCTTGTCCGTCCTTGGTTGTCGTCCATACGCCATCGGGAAAGGTTGCGGGATTAATGGCTGCAATCTCTACGATGGATTCGCTCTTATTCTCTAATTCGGCAATAAGCCGTTCTGCTCCCGTTATACGATTGTACTCATCCATATCCGTGAAATTGACGTATGGATCGACAATATAGTTCGTTGAACCGTCATAATAATAACCCCATTTGTAAACTTTATCGATCTGGGTCGTGGATACTTCGTATGGTCCGCTCCAGAAATTCGTCATCGCCTGTCCGAGCCACTCCTCTTTGATGGCTTCTCTTGCGAACAGTTGTTGGAATACCTGGTGCCATGGCGTCCAGCTTTTTGTGCTTCCGCTCTCCATCTTGTCGGATGAGCGATACATGATAATGTCGTCAGCCGTTTTCTTGAGCAGTGTAATATGTGCGATATCGAGTTTGCGACTTAACTCCTGAAGTTGCTCAGTTGTCACTTTCTCCACATCGGGATCTAGCGCATATTGCGCTGCAATTGCCGCTGTTCGAAGTTCTCGTCCAATCTGCTCCTCGAAGCGCTCTGCGCCCAGACGTGATTGTTCGACTGCAATCTCGATCTGTCCCGCCAGCGTGAGCAGCTCTGCGCGATGCCCTTCCTCCAAGGTGGATCTCGTTAGAAAATAATATACTGTGTTGTTTACGAGAATCAGCGTGACGATAACGCCGATTACGATCAGCCAGAGATTGCGTTGCATAACAAGCATCTTGCCCCTTACCTTATTTTTTGAATAATAACCTCAAGGCCCATCTGCGCTCTGATCGTTTCCTATATTTGGGTAACGTTCGGTATACGCGCAGACCTTCCTCAGCCGCATCCTTCGCATCGGCTTCCTTGCCCATCCGCTTATAGATTTCGACTAACCGGTAGTAGGATTCGCAGGATGAAGAATGAATGTCCTGGAATGATCTTAAATACGTTAAAGCGAGCTCTTGGTTATCGCTTGCATACATAGCCGCAAGTCTCAGATACGAAGCTCCGTACTTCACGCGAGGATTGATTTTGAGTGCCCGCAGCATGGCTATCTCCCCTTCGGGAACACGCCCCTCGGCTACTAATGCTCGCCCTAGATCATCCCAATATTCAGCGGATTCTTCAAGAACACGTCCCAGCGGTTCAAGCAATCTAAGCGCCTCTCCGAACTTCCTTTTCTCGATCAGCAGCCTGGCAAGCTCTTGCTTGGCGGATACATCATTAGGCGATGAGACGATGATACTCTTCAGCTTGCGAATCCTTGAATTCCGTTTGAACATCCCCATCAAGCTTGGAGATAAACCGACGAATCTACGATCAATCAGATACAGGATAACAAGGAGGACGATAACGGCCACAATTGGGCTGCCTAATAACCAGGACAACCAAATGAATAAAAATGTGAATTTAAACAGGATTCACACCCCCGAATTCATACACTTATTTTCCGATAAATCTCGTTACATCATACCACATTTTAGGGATTTCTGTTGTGGAAAGTTCATTGGTTTCAAGCTATTCATTTGTATATTCTGGTATCCTCCGTTCCATACTACACATGAATTTACACTTGATTCAGGAGGATGACTGCAAGATGAACAAGGACGATAAGCATCCAGGAACGGTGGGGCGTGAAGACGTCCTCGCGCCTGATGAAACAGAAAGAACACTCACCAACCGGCAAGGGCATCCCATTACAGACAATCAGAACATTCGAACCATCGGAAGCAGAGGACCATCCACACTCGAAAACTATCATTTTATTGAGAAAATATCCCACTTTGACCGAGAGCGGGTTCCCGAGCGCGTCGTGCACGGCAGAGGGGCGGGAGCTCATGGCCACTTTGAGGCATACGGCAAGCTCGGCGACGAGCCGATCGCCAACTATACGCGCGCGAAGCTGTTCCAAGAGGCAGGGAAACGTACACCTGTATTTGTCCGTTTCTCGTCCGTCATCCATGGCGGACATTCGCCCGAGACGCTTCGCGATCCGCGCGGCTTCGCCACCAAATTTTATACGGAGGACGGCAACTGGGATTTGGTCGGCAATAACTTAAAGATCTTTTTCATCCGCGATGCGATGAAGTTTCCGGACATGGTGCATGCCTTCAAGCCGGATCCGGTTACGAATGTTCAAAGCATGAAACGTTTCTTCGACTTTGTCTCCCAAACGCCTGAAGCGACACATATGATCACCTTCCTATTCTCGCCTTGGGGCATTCCTGCCAACTACAGACAAATGCAAGGTTCAGGTGTCAATACATACAAGTGGGTCAACGCAGATGGCAAGGCCGTTCTTGTAAAATACCATTGGGAGCCGCTCAAGCAAGGCATTCGCAACCTGACGCAACAGGAAGCAGAGCAGCTGCAAGCCAAAAACTTCAATCATGCAACGCAGGATCTATATGAGGCGATCGAGCGCGGGGACTATCCCGAGTGGGAGCTGCAGGTCCAATGGATGAGCGATGGAGAACATCCAGAGCTTGACTTCGACCCGTTAGACGATACGAAGCTATGGCCGCCGGAGCAATTCCCGATGCTGCCTGTCGGCAAGATGGTGCTCGACTGCAATCCGCTCAACTACTTCGCAGAGGTGGAGCAAGCAGCGTTCGGAACCGGCGTGCTCGTCGACGGTCTCGACTTCTCGGATGACAAGATGCTGCAGGGCCGGATTTTCTCCTATTCGGATACGCAGCGTTATCGTGTAGGCAGCAATTACTTGCAGCTCCCGATCAATGCGCCCAAAAAACATGTCGCCACGAATCAGCGCGACGGTCAGATGGCGTTCTACGTCGATATCGCGCCAGGACAGAATCCGCATATCAACTATGAGCCTTCTTCACTAGGCGGGCTGACAGAAGCCGATCGCCCTGGCGCTCCCCACGAGCCCGAATACAATGCGAAATTAACCAGGCAGACAATTGAGCGCGAGAATAACTTCGCACAAGCTGGAGATACGTATCGCAAGTTCGAAGTCTGGGAGCGAGACGAGCTTATCTCCAATCTTGTGGATGCGCTCAGTACCTGCACCGATTTCATTCGCGAGACGATGATCGGCTACTTTACCGAAGCAGATGCCGACTATGGCAGAAGAGTTGCCGAAGGTCTGAAGGCGATGAGCAAGAGCAGCGATCATATCGGCACGTTCCCCGCCAATGAAGGCATGGAGTTCGCGGACGAGCTTGGGCAATCAACGGACGGATATTGACGAGAACAGCTGATTCTGTGATCAGTTAGTTTAGGAGCCGCTCGGATCATGGATCCGTTCGGCTCCTAAACATGCTGTCGCAATCTTTCGTTTCCTTGCCGGGATACGGATAAGTATCGTCGTGCCGATGCCCAAGCGGCTGAAGAAGGATACGCCATATTGCTCTCCATATTGCAGCTGAATACGTTGATGGATGTTGCGTATGCCAATTCCCGTCTCTCCATCCGCCTTCATCGAAACAATCTCCGCCAATCGTTCATGAGTAACGCCCATCCCGTCATCTACGATCCGGTATACGATGTCATCCTGTTCAAGCGATACGGCAATCCGGATAGCGATTCGGTCGCCGCTCCAAGCGTGTTTAAGCGCATTTTCCACAAAGGGCTGCACGATCAATTTCATCGTCTCATAAGGCCAGACAGCCGTATCAACATCGATCATGACTTCTAGTCGCGTACTGTATTTCACTTTCTGAATGTCAATATACGCCTCCGTCTGTTCGATCTCAGAGGCAACCGGAATTAACGACTTGCCTGAATTGAGTGTGAGCCGATAAAATTTGCCTAACTGGACGACCATCCGCTGCAGCTTGTCGTTCTCGCCGAACTTGGCCAGGCGATTAATCGACGATAATGTGTTGTACAGAAAGTGGGGATTGATTTGCGTCTGCAGCATCTCGAGCTCCGCTTCCTTCTTCTGTAGTTGAGTTAAATACACCTTGTTGATCAGCGCCTCTATGTCCTCTCCCATTTCATTAAGCGCCGTTGCAATCTGCGAGAATTCATCTTGCCCTTTATAAGAGATTCGCTTGTGGAGATCTCCTTCGCGGAACGCATGAAGGACCGACACAAACTTTCCGATCCGTTTGGAGAAATATCGAGAGATAAATACACCTGCAAATGTGAAAAGAACGAAACAAATCACACAAATTCCAATGATATAGGCACGAACCCGCTCGGCCTCCCGTTCGATAATCGTAAGCGGCACTAGTGCCTCAATCGACCAGTTCTGCTGGAGCATCTGTTCGTTTATTCTGATGTATGCACCCTCGTCCTCTGTCTTCTCTGATGCATATGAGCTGGAGTCGCTTGTGGAGGATGCCTCGAACGGAAGATGATCCATCCGTTCGCCCGAATCATAGATGATATGGCCATCGGCATCCTTAACCGCGATGTAACTCCCTTCGCCTAGCTTCGATTCTACAACACTCTCGAACAGCTCCGACTTGGGGACGCTGAAGCGCATCATACCCACTTCCTTCACCTCAAGCAGGTCACTCATATCTACGATCCGACGTATCATCGAAATTCGATTATCACGAAAATCATCCTCGACCTGCCCCCAACTCATGGTCTCCCGATACACCTCTTTCGGAAAAGTCTTGTACCACGTCTGATGGGCGATTCGATCAAGATGATAAATATCGAATGTCTGCTCGTTATAGTCCTCCAACCCGATCCGATTCTCATAACGTTCGTTAATCGATTGATTGTGCACATACACGGTCAACCTTAATTGAATCCCGATCGACTTAGCCGCAATATCAAGCTTTGGCAGTATAATATTGGTCATCCGTGTGTAGTTCTCTGATCCCGTCAAATCCGCCTTTAACTGCTGAACAAACGTATAATCATCATATAAAGTGCCGGATATTCGAAGCATGTCCCCAGTCTTGTAGGCGATGTTGTCACGGATCTGGACAACCGTCGCTTGAATGTTCGACCTCGTCTGCTTCCTCATCGAGGCTTCGTACATGGAATGCGAAACATACCCGTTGATGGTCACCAGGAAAATAATAAAAATAAGATACGATAACATCAGCTTGTAGCCAATAGGCAAATACCGGGTTCGCAGCTCTCGCCGCCGTTCGAGTCGATTCACAGGATGTTCTTCCTGTATTCCATCGGTGTCATACCGAATTTCTCTTTGAATTGTCTGCTGAAGTAAGGCAAATAGCGGTAGCCAACCTGATCGGACACTTCATATATTTTCAGCTTTGGCTGCTTGAGAAGCTCGCAGGCTCTTTCCATCCGCAGCTGGACGAGCAGCTCGTTAAAGGTCTGTCCAGACTTCTCCTTAATAAGGAAACCAAGATAACTTGGCGAGAAGGAGAAATGCAGCGCAATATCCTTCAGCGTAATATTTTCCCCCATCCGCTCCTTCATCGTCGCCATCACATTTCGAATGAACCTGCCATCCTTCGACGAAGCCTTCTCATGAAGCCGTTCAGACAATTCATACAGCCGGCGAATTAGCCAAGCACGGATGTCCGTAATCGTATCCATTTGCATCAGAATATCGAGATTGTTCAACTCGATGCCTAATAGCTCAAACAGATTTTCGTTGCGAGCATTCAAGTAGTTGTCCAGCTTCCAGATGATGTACCCGCTTACGTTCTGAACTGTGCACTTCGAACGAAGGGAAGCGATCGACCGAAACAGATTGTCACATTCATCATGAAGAAGCACAAGATTATAATCCGACATCGCCTGCAGCAGAGCCGCCATTCGGATATCCAGCTCCCTGGCATCCATCATCTCCGGCTTCGACTGCGCTTCCTCAAACTTAATTGTAATCCCCTTGCCAAGAAACATCTTGCCCTCAACCGCTTCAACTGCCTGCTTGTAAGACAGAGCCAGACCTTCTGCTCCATCCACCGCTGTGCCTAATCCTGTAGTAATGCTCAAATTCAAACCCTTGCTGGCAACAAGCTGCAGCTGCTTGAGCTCTTCTCCCAGCCTTTGCTCCTCCACAATCAATGCGATCCGTTTGGCGTCCATGCGGCAATAGGGAATATGCGAGCCTATTGCGCCTATCCCGTCATGCAGCTGCCGCACGAACATACGGGACATCTCCAGCAGTGTGCTATCACTTCCAAGCGCTCCGCCTGCATCAAGCTCCATCACCGCAACGCGAGCCGGCCACTTTAGCTGCTCCAAATCCTGTGAGACCGGCAGCTTGCCGCCATATTCCTTTAGACTCGCCGCTTCTCCCTCGAACAACCGGATCAGCAAATCGCTTTTGGCGATCGGGATGAGATGTTTGTACGCTTCCTCCACTTCCCGCATCTTCCGTTCATCATCCAAATCACGTTTGACCTTCATCAGAGAAGCAACCAGCTCGCTATCGTCCATAGGCTTCAGCACATAGCTATAAGCTTTGAGCGACAACGCTTGCTGCACATAACTAAATTCCTGATAACCGCTGACAAAGATAATTCGTATATTAGGCCTGCGCTGCAAGGCAATCCTAGCCAGCTCTAAGCCAGACATGTATGGCATATTGACGTCGCTAACCAATATATCGATCTCCTGCGTCTCCAGCAATTCGCAGGCCGACAACGCATTATTAACGCCGCCCTTCACGACCATATCAAGCTCTGACCACGGAATAAATTGTTTCATTCCTTCCAAATCCAGCTCCTCGTCATCAACCAGCAGTACATTGTACATGACAACATTACCCTCCGCTCTATTCCTGCCGTCATCATCAAAGATTAAGCTTCTGAATATTTTCTTGCCATCTCCCTGTGATGTAATCCAAATAAGATTCGAAGCCAACCTGCATAGACGCCTCATGTGCCTGATCCAGCATGTTCAGCACCTCCTCGTCGGATTGACCGAACATTGTAGCTGCCCGAGTATGCAGCCAGATTTCTTTGAGCTTCAAATAAATTTTCCCTTCCGGCGAGAATGCTGGAGGAATAATCTTGATGAAGGGTGTAGCGTCACCTTGTGAATCCCATGTTATATGTTGCTGCCAATATGTCGCCCAGCTCCGCTTCTCTTCAGGCAGCGTCGCCTCGTATTCGCTTTTGATCTTATCCAGATATACCGTATTGCCTACCCAAATCATATCGCCGGAGATGGCTTGTATTTCTGCAAGCCCTCTCGGATCCAAGCTGTATTTGTCTGTAAATGCCGGTGTCATGCCATCCGCCTTGAATCCATTCCAATAGCCGTCTTCGCCAGGAGGACCCCACATTTGCACAGCAGAGCCTTCCGGGCCTGTCATCCAATCAAGCAAGGCGAACACGGCTTCGGGATTAGCAGCGCTCGTCGTGATGGCGGTTGCATTCCAGCCTAGCAGGTTGTAGGTTCCCGGATAGATTCGTGTTGGATCAAGCCCTTTTTTGTAGATCGGGTTAATAAAGAAATAACCATTCTGTTCATCCTGCTTCGACAGCTCGGCATCCGCAGTCATGACCATTCGCATCGGATCGGCGCTTGCGTATATCGCGACTTTGCCCGCCATCAGCTTCTCGCTCACCTGGAATTCTGTTTGCTGCAAAGCATCCTGTGTCATGAGTCCTTCCCGCATCAGCTTTGCTACGAACTGTACGGATTCGCGAAAACCCGGATCCTTATAGATCGAACTCATCCGCTCACCCTCTGTCACGGCAAAGTACCGAGTAAAGCTGAAGTTGTCTTCCTTGAATGCAGAGAAAAGCTGATCGATACCATGTCCCTCGGTCGCCAGCCCCGTTTCGAACGGAACAACATCAGGATAGCTTTTTTTGACCATAGTCAAATAGCGATACAGGTCATCCGTCGTCTCCAGCTTAGGTGAGCCCAACTCGTTATATATTCGTTTGTTCACCACGTAACCAGCGTTGCCATAGGGCTTGTTCGTATAATAGTTGGGAAAGTAATAGATATGACCATCCTCTGAGCGTAGCATCTTCAATATTTTCGGGTCTGCCCACTTCTTCAGATTCGGGTACTTGTCAATATAATCATCCAGCGGGACTAGCAGCCCAGCTTCTCTTAGACGATCCAGATCGGAATCCCGATCTCCCCATACCATATCTGGCAGAACACCGCCTGCCACCAGCTTCTGCAGCATCAGCTTGCCATTCCCCTCTGCACTGATGCCTCTGATGTGAACATTCAGCTCATCCCGGATCCATCTGGAGGACGGATCTCCCCCCCAGGCCGGCATTGTATAATACCCATAATGACCGTAAAAGGTTAGATGCAGCGGTTCTTTGCCCAGCTCAAACAGCTCTCCGTTTTCTTCGAACGGTTTAAACGCCAACGGTTTGCTGCTCTCTTCGACCACAATAGCAAAGTTGTTGCTTGCTCCTCCGCTGCATCCAGACAACATCCATGCAAGTATTACGATTCCGCTCAATCGCAGAATGCCATTACCTTTCGTTCGCACAGGAATCCCTCTTCCTTCCAGATTAACCCAATACATAATGAACTAATAATACCAGAAAATACATGATAGAATAAGATGCTTTTTCACAAACGCGCAGGATCCCAAGGAGCATTGCTCCTTGGGAATTTGTGGTAAACGTTTATTCACCTTTCATACGTTTTACATTTTCCTGCCATTTCACTGTGCGCCATTTCAGGAGCTTGTCATATCCAATTGCCATCATATCGGCATTGCCTTTATCGAGTATTTTATCGACTTCCTCGTCACTCTTCGCATTGACGGAATTTGCATAAACTTCGAGGAATAACTCGTCAACGGATGTCCTGATGATACCCTCTTCAGATTCTGGACTAGGATTAAGATTAATAAATTCAGTCGCATTCGCTTGCGACGGCCATGTGATCGTCATCTGGTATTTCGTACGCCAATCCTGCTCTTCAAATGGCAATTTCTCCATATATTTGTATTTCGCAGGATCGATGTAACTCGTATTGCCTACTAGCATAAGCGGTTCATTTTCAGACTGGATTTCTTGTATCTTCTTTTGGTCGTACGCATCCGTAAAGATCGGCTGACCCTCGGCATCAAATCCATCCCAATACAAACCTTCTGGTCCAAAGAATTGGAGGTTCATCCCCTCAGGTCCTGTGTACCAATCAAGGAATGCAAAGATCGCTTCCGGATCCTTCGCTGCTGTCGTAATATAGGCTGCGTTCCAGCCAAAGCTTGTGTATGTTCCTGGGAAAATTTTATTCGGGTCAAGCCCAGGCTTATGAATCGGCTTGATCATGAAGTAACCAGCGTTCGGATCTTCCTTCACCAATTCGGCATGCGCATCGCCAGCAAACGTTGTCGGGCTTGAGCCGGCGAATACGGCTACCCTGCCGGTCATTACCTTCTCCTTGACCTGATCTTCGGTTTGATTGAAGGCATCCTGCGAAATCAGCTTTTCACGGAATAACTTCGCTATATACTTCTGTGCTTCACGGAATACTGGATCCTCAAAAATGGAGACCATCTTGTCGCCTTGCGGTACACCAAGCACATTACGGTTCAAGAACGAATAAAGCGCACCTTCACCGAATGCTGTATAGAGAACACCAAGTCCTTGCGAATCCTGAGCGCGGTGGGGCTCGAACGGAATAATCGAATCTCCATGCTTTTCTTTGACCTTGACCAAATACGCGTAGAGATCATCGGTTGTCTCAAGCGGCGGTGAACCAAGCTCCTCATAGATCTTCTTGTTCACAACATATCCAGCATTGCCGAACGGTCTTGCGGAATACCAGTTCGGGAACATATACAGCTTGCCATCATCGTGGCGAAGAAGATTAAGATCTTCACCCATCCACGTTTTCAGGTTCGGATATTTATCCAAATAATCATCGAAGGCAACTAACTTGCCTGCTTCACGCAGCCTCTCGAGATCGGGATGATTGCGATCTGTCCAGATCAGGTCAGGCAAGTCGTCTGCCGCGATCAGAGAAGCCAGCTTCTGTGTATGAGCAGAGCCTGCTTTGACCATCTCCAGATTCACTTGCTTGTTCTCGCTTAACCACTTTCCGACAGGCGTACCTGTCCATTCTGGAAAATCCGAATTTGGATAATGCGAGTATGCGGAGAACGTAAGCGGCTTCTCGCCTAGTACCCACTTACTCGAATCAGCGCCCTCCTTGCCAGCATTGTTGTTTTCACCTTTTGCATTCGTTCCGGCGTTTGATGTCGGCTTGACGTTATTATTGCCGTTGTTGCTGCCGCTGCAGCCTGCCAGAACGGTCGTCAGCACCAGTATAGCTGCCGTAGACGTCATCAATGTCTTTTTTGTCATCTTCATCGTTCGTTTGTACCCCTCTCTACCGAGAATTATATGTCCAAAGCGGGATACCCCGCCCCAAACCAAGTGGATGTGCTCCCTATTCTTTCAGGGAACCGATCATAACGCCTTTTACGAAATACTTCTGAAGAAACGGATACACCATCACGATAGGCAGTGTAATAACAACCATCATCGCCATTGTGAGTGATTTTGACGTGATATTTTTCCTGCTCTCAATAAACGCTTCCGCACCCGAGTCGATAACAGAAGACTGCTCGGACACAATGTTGGCATTTAATGTCGTTCGCAGAATCGTCTGAATCGGAGTTAATTCTTGCGATGTAATATAGATGCTCGGCAGAAACCAGTCGTTCCAATGCGCAACCGCTGTGAACAATGACAGTGTTGCGATAATGGGACCAGACAACGGCAATACAATTCGGAAGAACGTGCCCCACACACCGCAGCCGTCAATCTGCGCAGATTCTTCCAAGCCTGCTGGCAACGCTCGGAAAAATGTGCTGAATACGATCATATTCCAGACGCTAATCAGTGCCGGGATAATAAATACCGCAAATGTGTCCATCATGCCGAGAGACCGAATCAATAGGTATGTGGGAATAAGACCGCCGCCAAAATACATCGTAAAGACGAAGAACACCATATAGAAATTTCGCCCAACTAATCCACGCTTCGACATGCCATATGCGAGCATGGAGGTCATAAATATCGCACTAAGCGTACCCACAATTGTCCTACTGACCGAAACCATAAAACCGTCAAGCAGCTTGCTGTCGCTTAAGATGATTTTGTAATTTTCCAAGGTAAACTCCCTCGGCCAGAAGGTTATACCGCCCTTCGCAGTGTCGACTCCGACGTTCAATGAAACGACAATTGAATTCCAGAATGGATATAACGAGGTGAAGCCGAGCAGAATTAATGCTGAATAAATCAATACGATCATGATGCGATCGTTTGGGCTGATACGTTTCAAAGTCAGCTTGCCTCCCTTCTGTTACATGACTTCTACCAGAGACTGTTGCCGGATCTTCTCGCCACATAATTGGCTATGGTCAGCAGCATGATGCCGATGAGCGCCTTAAACAATCCGACAGCGACTCCATAGGAGTAGCGGTGTGTGCCAAGACCCATACGGTAAACATAAACATCAATGACATCGGATACCGGACGCAGCACCGGGTTTGTGGCCAGGAGCAAGATATCTTC
Source organism: Paenibacillus sp. strain BS8-2 (assembly GCF_054483835.1). Lineage (NCBI taxonomy): Bacteria > Bacillati > Bacillota > Bacilli > Caryophanales > Paenibacillaceae > Paenibacillus > Paenibacillus sp. strain BS8-2. The sequence goes on along the minus strand of NZ_CM137010.1, from coordinate 3,567,505 downwards.
GAAACCCGCATTCAACAGATTGCCGATGGCCAGGATCATAAACAGAATGACGACCGGCATGATCGAAGGAAGCGTAATCAGATAGATTTGTTTGAATTTGCTCGCACCGTCAATATCTGCGGCCTCGTACAGATGAGGGTCAATACTTGCGATTGCAGCCAAATACACAATGGAGTTGAAGCCGATATCCTTCCAGACATTGCTCGTAACCAGGATCGTCCAGAAATACTTTTTCTCAGAGAGATAGTTGATCGGCTCATCGATCAGTCCTAAACCTTGCAGCAGCATGTTCACGCTTCCATTTTCAGTAGACAACATCGCCATAGTCATCCCTGCCACGATGGCCCAAGACAAGAAGTAAGGCAAATAAGTCACGGACTGAATGATACGTTTGAATACCATGTGCCGCACCTCGTTCAGCAGCAGCGCCAGTATGATCGGCGCAGGGAAGCCTACGATAAATTTCAACAAGCTGATGATGATGGTGTTACGTATTAACCGATCGAACTCCGGAGCGTTAAAAAACATCTCAAAATGTTTGAAACCTACCCATTCGTTCTCCCAAATACGCGAGCCTGTGAACAGGTCGTAATTCATGAACGCAGTCAGCACTCCATACATCGGCAGATACGAGAATACGAATACGAGCAGCACTCCCGGAATGACCATAAGCTGTACTTGCCACTGCATGAGGAAACGCTTGAACGCATTATGTTTCGGACGGAGTTGCTTCGCGGGCGCCTGTCCCAGCGACCGTCCTGCATTCGCTTGCTGCATGCTCAACCTCCCATTGTTGTCGTTTGATTACATTTTAGCCGGTTCTCGGGAAGTGAACGATATAACAGAATATCGAAATGTTATACTTCGCCATGCACTTACGATTGACAATTGATACGAATCCATGTGCTGTGACAATTATGATGAATATCAAAAAAAAGAAGACATTCATCCCCATAATCCGGGTACGATGTCTTCTTACGGGGTTGTACTTTGCCTTTCATTATAACGAAAAAAGGTACAGCCACCTCCATGATCGGAAGGGGCTGTACCTCTTGCTTATTCTGTCTTATTCTGTCTTCAGAACATGCTCCGCAATATTCTTGCTATGGTCGCCGATTCTCTCCAAGTTGCTCAAAATGTCCAGATAGATAGCTCCGGAGTTGCCGGTGCAGAGATTCTGGTTCAGACGGTTAATATGCGCCTTCCGGTATTCCTCTTCCATCCGGTCCAGCTCCGCCTCGCCGGCCAGCACCTCATCCGCAGCTTCCTTGTCGCTATGCTCTAGAGCGTAGATCGCTTTGGCTACCGTGCGGTCCGTCATCTCCAGCATTGCCTTCAGATCCCGTTCCGCATCGGCGGAGAACTCCACATTGTTATTAATGCTGAATTCCGTCAGCTCCACGATGTTCTCAGCATGGTCGCCAATTCGTTCGATATCGTTGATCGTGTGCATAAGGCCGGAAGCTTTCTCCGACTCTCCTGCTGGGAGGCCGTTCTGATGAATCTTAACCATGTAATCCGTAATTTTGCGCTCCAGATCGTTAACCAGCTGTTCCTTCTGCAAAGCGAGATTAGCCGCTTTGGGCTCCCGTTTAAAGAAAAACGCCGTTGCATCATTCAGTGTTTCGCGGGCGTAGTTGCCCATACGCACAATCTCATGCTGGGCTTGTCCAAGCGCAACCGAAGGTGTTGCAAGCATGCGCTGGTCCAGAAACTTCGGTCCAAATTCCAGCTCTTGCTCCTTCATCGGCACCAGCTTTGTGACGATCCAAGCGAGTACGCCAACAAAAGGAAGGAAGATCAACGTATTGGTTACATTGAAGAGGCCGTGAGCGTACGCGATCTGCATCCGAATATTTACGTCTTCGCCAAGCCACATCACAACATGGTACACAACTCCGACGAGCGAAGTAAACAAGATCGTACCCAGCACGTTGAAGATAACATGGACAAGCGCAGCCCGCTTCGCGGCGACGCTTGCGCCGATCGACGCGAGCACGGCCGTGACCGTTGTGCCGATATTATCGCCGAACAGCACCGGCAGCGCGCCTCTAAGCGTAATCATGCCTTCATCCGCGATCGTCTGAAGGATGCCGATCGTCGCACTGGAGCTTTGGACGATCATCGTGAACACCGTGCCCACGATAACACCGAGAACGGGGCTATGCGACAGGTCGATGATAAAATTCGTGAACTCCGGCAGCGTTCTAAGCGGCTTCACGCCCCCGCTCATCGTGGACAATCCGAGGAATAAGGCACCAAAACCGAAAATAATTTGCCCGATATACTGTACTTTTTTCTTATTGATAAAGAACAGCAGGAATGCGCCGATGGCAATGATCGGCAACGAATACTCTTCAATCTTGATACCCACGATAAACGCCGTCATCGTCGTTCCGATGTTGGCGCCCATAATGACACCGATTCCCTGCCTTAGCTTCATCAGACCCGCATGAATGAGACCGATCGCAAGTACGGTCGTACCCGAAGACGACTGGATCAGAATCGTGACCACGATGCCCGCCAGAACTCCGAGCAGCGGATTCGACGTATATTTCTCGAGCAATCCCCTCATTTTGTCGCCTGCTGTCTTTTGCAGCCCGTCCGACATATATTTGATGCCGAACAAGAAGATGCCGAGTCCACCGACGAACTTAAACAAAATCTCCTGCCAATCCACTTTTTTGAGTCCTCCCGACACACGAGTGTTTTCTATCATAAATCTCCATATCATTATAGTGGATAAAATCGGATTTACATATCCTCAATATTTGTCGATTCGGCGAAAATATCCGGGGTTTTCGCAGGGAGCGTCTGACTTATCAGCATAATTGCTAGTGGATTGACACAATCTTTTTATAAGGCTAGTCGTCTTCAACATCTATCTACTCAGCATTTGTCTACCGGAATCGTCATTACGTTCTAATGTTAATCAATCTACTGCAATACAACCGTTTCAACCTGCAGCAACTCTCCTACTTTCTTAAACAAGGAGGCTTGATGTCCAACAGCCATTGCACAATGATGCGTAGGCGCTTCCGCAAACCATGAAGTCATATATTCGTCCGGATGCTTGTTGAATTTCACATGTGTTTGTGTGTTGCCAATCTGCATAATGGGACCGCTGATAGCCTCGCCTTCACTTATAATAAACTTCAGCTTTCCTCCGCAAGTTTGTGTCACATTGAGCGTCGTAACAGGTCCATGCATGACCTTGGCTTCCACAGAAACTCCGGTTCCTTGCTTGCCATGATACAGCCCCATCCCTCGAAGCACCGGCTTCCCCTCCGAGATGGCAATATGAAACGGTCCATCATGCCCCAGTAATATAGTGCCCAACACATAATCCGTGACAACAATTTCGCAGAAGCTGCCCCCGGTATTCAGAAGGTCGCATATTTTCATCGCTATTGCTGTCTTGAGATCTCCTTCTCCGGCACAAGGTATTCCGCGAGCCGTCAGTAAGGAATGTCCAACAATCGTTCCGCCTTGCAGCTTCTCATATTCTCCTGAGGGGGAGCCGTGGTAATAATAGGCCAGCGCATCCAAATCCAATTCCTCGACCAGCAATTGTTGTGCCGCAGCTACTCTACAGGCCCAATCCAATTGCTCATCAGTCGGTTTTCGCGCAATCGGATCGGAAGCGGAATCGCCGCTTATTGCAAACATCTCGTCAACCTGTTTATGCTTGTCCTGAATATCTGCTGCCGATATCCGCTTCATCCGGCTATCTAAGTCACACATCTCCAGCACTTCCACATGTAAGCCGAGCTCTGCTTGAACCATTGTCAAGTCGCTGTACATATCCAGCATGCCGCTGTACGTGTTGCCGAGGAAGCCGAATCGACTATACGTCAGGTTGCGTTTCACTGCAGCGGCTCCTATCCACTCTTTCATTTCATTCCATGCTCTAATGGCTTCCGGCCGATCGATCGTCACTTCATCGGTCAACGAAATGGTTGGCGTTTGCTGTAATCCAAGCAGTCCATTAATGACTCGGAAGGGTATCCCGGCTCGGTTGAATGCATTGGAAATTTCAGGAACAGGACATGCGCCGCAGTGTGCCAGCCATTCGCCAGTCGTTGTATCGCTATAATTGATTTGCAACGCAGGCTGAAGATTCAATACAACGACAGGCGCTTTGCAAATTTGATGCACGGGAAGGACGGTTGAGCTTGTCGAATAGGTGGCGGAATGGCAGAAAATCAAGTCCACATTATGTCGATTAAACCACTCTCCTGCTTTCCTCCCCTCATATTCCGTATCGACGAGGCCATAATAAAAAACCTCACACTCCTCGGAAAGTCGATCCCGCAAATAACCGCCGTACCCTTCCAATCGCTCTTTCAATCCTGCAAACTGCTCCCAATAAGCTTGCAAGCCTATACAATAAAGTCCAATCCTTGCTTTAGCAGCCGGCTTAATGGCTTTCAGATTGGGATGACTCATGTGCGAGCAACTCCTTTCTCATGTTGACTTTCATTCATTTCGATTGATTTTAGCGCCGTTCAACAGCTGATGTTGCATCCAAGGGCCCGCAACGGCACCGTCCTTCATCTCCGACAGCTCTTTATATAGCCGCTGCCTCAATGCAGCTACGATGGATGCATGCTCCGGTTTATCAATTAGATTATTTATTTCATGCGGGTCCGACTTCAGATGGTACAGCTCATCCACGTCTGTTGGATTCCATACATATTTCCATTCCTCATTTCTGATCATACGCTGCACGAATAAGCCGAATTGCTGGCCATTATACGTACAAATAATAGAGTCTCGCCAACCGATATCCTTCCCATCTTTGTCCCATAAGGGGGTTAATGATCTGCCATGCATGAAATCAGGAATATCGGCCTCAATAATATCCAGCAAAGTTGGAGGCAGATCTAACAAATTGTACACAAAGTCATTGATCTCAATACCCGCTTGGATGTGTCCCGGCCAACGTATGACTAACGGCACTTTGACGACATCATCATACATAACATAGTGTTTATCCATCATTCGGTGCCCGCCGCACATATCGCCGTGATCGGATGTATAAATAACCAAAGTATTCTCGTCAAGCTTCAACTGCTTAAGCTTGTCCAGCAGAAGCCCCACAGCATGATCGACCTGCGAAATATAGCCGTAGTACATTGCAACTGTCGGCTCCCAATCACTCCATGTAAAATGTTCAACCCCCCAATTATAAAGCTGCTGCCTTTGAATATAGGGTTTGTTCTCGAATTTGTCCTCAAAGCTCCCCCACTTTACGGTATCTTGGGCTTGATACATGGATGCAAACGGCTCAGCCGGATGACATGGCAAGTGAGGAGCATGGAAATCGATACGCAAATGCCAAGGCCCCGCTTCTTGGCTGAGACCTTCCATCAGGTTTAACGCTTGCCCGGTCATGTAATGCGTATGTGTATCCTCAAGCGGAATACGGCTGGCTTCGCCAAAAAAGCCGTTATCATACTGAATTTCACCATATTTTTCGTTAATGTATGTAGCATGCATCTCATCCGTTACGACGTGCTCATACCCAAATGCATCAGGTCCATCCGTCGGATGCACATGCCACTTGCCCAGATACGCTGTACTGTAGCCTGAGGATGCCAGCTCACGCGGCCATGCATAGGAAGCTTTGTCCAATACGCCAGTCGGCAAGGTTTGATCGTAATTCCATAACGCTCCGAACGACTCCGGTCTTCTGCCATGGATAAACGCTTGTCTTGCCGGGCAACACAAAGGAATAGGCGTATAGGCCTGATTGAACCATGCTCCCTCCGCTGCAAGCTGATCCAGATGCGGTGTCTTCACCGGATATGATTTGCTGGGGCCTCCACAATCGTAGCGATGCTGATCGGATTGTATAATTAAGATATTAGGTTTGCGTTTCATGCATGAAGTCTCCTTCGTCCGTAAATATAAATGATTGTAAAGCGAACCCACGTTCAATGGATGTTGAACGTGGGTTCCGCTATATTAAAGCTGTTCTGTTTGCTGCAGCAAGCGAACGACTGCGGTCGCTGCCTGAGCACGGCTTGCCAGGCCTTGAGGGTTGAACTCCGTTGCGCTCATGCCCTTCAGCAAGCCAAGCTTAACCGTTGTGAGGACATCTTCTATTGCCCAATCTTGAATATCTTGATCATCATCGAATGCGACTTTCATGTCACCAGAGCCACTTGTAGCAGCTTCGTCCATTTGGTAGCGATAAGCTCTCATTAACATGACAGCCATTTGCTCGCGGGTAATTCGGGCATTGGGATCGAATCGGTTGTTACCGACGCCCGTTACGATACCCGCTTCCGCTGCCGTGCGCACACTATACTCGTACCATGAGCCTGTCGGCACATCAGCAAACGAATGGGTTGGCGTGTGCAAGGTGATGCCCAGGGCCTGAACAAGCATCTGTGCAAACTGAGCACGTGTCAGCTGCTCCTCCGGCATAAACAATTGCTCGGACATCCCGCTTACGATATGCTTGGAGGCCAACAGCTCGATCTCCTCCTGCCCCCAATGACCGATAACATCCTCAAAGCTGCGGTTTGTTTCGGCAATTGTGTAATACGAGAAGGTGTTCGTATAGAAGGTGACGCTATGTTGCGAAGTTAGGGATACGCTTCGTCTAGGCTCCCAAGCTCCTGATTGCTCATTATATTTGTACACATTAAGTTTCCTTGCATCTGCCACGTCCTGAATATCATCGGGATTGTAGCCAATGACGCCCTTCACCTGAGCATCTCCAAATTCGCTGATTGTCAGAACGCGATCCCCACCGGCATTCACCTCTATGCCAAAGGACCAAACGCTGCCAATCGGCTTCTGATCACTCCCCAGCTTTCCGGTCATTTCGGCAGATTGCTCCGCCTCAACCGCACTTACTTTCAAGGTAACTGTCATATTCGCATTGAGCTCGCCAATCTGTTTCTTGAGCATTGCCATATCTAATACTTGACTTGGAACTTCCAATTGTACATTGTCCACCGATATCATAAGCCGGATGTTGCCAGCCTGCAGTTGTTCAATAGACTGTAATGGAAGCTGCCATGACAGGTTATTGGAATTGCCCTCATATCCAACAGCCAGAGCTTGAATACCAGGCTGCTTCAATAGCGCATCAATCTGTTGCTGACTCAAGCTGGCGTACGTCATGATATTTCCATCATCATCTTCGCCTTCGCTAAATTGCGCCATTGCCGAGACATCTGCTACGCCGTCGCGAACTTCCGTTTCAACCACCGTTCCCGTTCCCGTTCCCGTTCCTGTTCCGCCACTCTCTCCGTTATTATCTGGAATTGTAGGTGGAGCCGTGACATGAATGATGATTTCATCCTGATAGCCGCCGTCAATTGTCGTGGCAGTAATGGTTGTCGTACCCTCCTTTACTCCACGCACCAGCGCTTCATTGCTTCCATAAACCGCTGTGGTCACAACCGCAATGGATTCATCTTGCGAGGACCAAGTAACGCCCTTATAGGCAGCAAAATCAGGTGTTACCTGAACCTGCAAAGGTGCTGATTGCCCTACCGCGACGCTTTGCTCCTCCTCTGTAAAGGCAATGCCGTCTACTCCCGGCGTAGAGCTGTACACCTCGAGTTCGGCCAAGGTCAGAACATAAACCGTTTTGCCTTGGTCTTGAACCGGCGCGAGCTTATCCGAATACAAGCGAACATATCGGCCTTGTCCTTGGACATCGAATGTAACAGGCTGATCCTGAGGGTCGACATAATCCTCTTGGGATTGATCTACAACGGTGGTGTAGGTACCGAACTCAGGATCGTTTGAAACATCAATCCTGAAGCGAACCGGGAAGCGGTACTGACCATTGGCCTGGATTTTGGACGGATACATGATGATCTTGGTAACATCCTCTTGCTCCTCCAGATCTATGACAGCCCATTGTGTTGTATTCTGATCCGTTACGCCTTGCTTGCTGTGATATCCGGTCCCTGTCTTAATCCCATCAACAAGGCCGTCCTTGGACCAGCCCCAGCTCTCCACAGAGCTGGATGCCGACACGCTTTTTCCATAGCTTGCCAGCTTGACAACCGTCTTCTTGAATAGCGGATACGCTGTTAGAGCCCCATCCGATAATCCATAATGGTTATAAGCCTTCACTCTGTACTCATACAATCTGTTGTCAAACGAATCACTGTCTATATAAGACGTTGTACCAGCCGGAACATTGCCAAGTACGGTCCAGGTATGTTTGCCTACCTGCTTTCTCTCCACTTCAAACCCAACCTCGTTGCCCGAGCGATCCTCCCACATAAGAGAAACCTGATTGTCAGCAGTCGTTGCCTGCAATTGGGCTGGCGATGTTGGAGCTGTCCCTGCATCTCCATAAATTTCAATCTCGCTCAATTGCAGCCCGTATTGTCCAACAGGCGCCGCGGAGTGAACCGTAATCTCCTTTAAGGCGAAGCCGAAGTCTGTACCGCCTACATTCGTCAGCTTTGTAGCATAGAAACGAACATACCTGCCCTCGTCATCAACATTCAACGTCAGCACTTGTCCATTAGGAGCAGGATAGTCACTATACGTACTGTCGATTACTGTGATCGAATTGCTAAAGTCCGGTGTATCGGAGATTTCAACCTTGAAGCGCGGAGGGAATCTCGTATTGCCATTACTTTGTTTGTCAGCTGGATGGATCAAGATCTCATCAATTCCTACTACGCTGCTCAGGTCAATCGATACCCACTGAGGCGTGTTTTGATTCTTAACGCCAAGTGCCGAATGATAACCTTTATCTAACAAATCACCATCATTCACATCGTTTTTGAACCAGCCATAGTTTTCTACTGAGCTTGAAGCTGTAACTGATTTGCCGATTGAAGGCACAGTCGTAGACGTCAGCATGGAAAGCTCATTTGCGACCACTCTCACATATTGGTAGCTTACTTCCTCGAATGAGAAGGTCTGGGCATCCTCTACCGGCAGTCCATTATTGAAATTAGTCTGAACGGACAAATTCTCCCAAGGTCCCTCCATACTGTTAGAGCCTTGAATCGTAAAGCTATTAGGGAAGCCCTTTCCCTTCTGATCTCGATAGTCAATGGGATACAGCTTGACCGTATGGAAGGTTTGTTGCTCTCCCAAATCAATGCCTACCCATTCTTCTTGCTCCGCCTGATCGGCAATCGAGCTTCTCCAGCCTAAGCTTGGTCCACCCTCATTCGCATCCGGGAAGCTGTGACGCGATCCATCATTAATTCGGCCAGCCGACCAGCCTGCTCCTTCTTGCGAGGAGCTATACACTACATTCTTGCCTGCAGCCAAATTCACGGCTGGCAATGGAGCCATCGGAATCGGCAATTGCTTAACAGGCGGGAGATCTGTCGGCTCCAGAATCAACTGAATGACGCTATTAGGCGACATATACAGTTCTTCGGACCAGGTTTGGCTCGAAGCCTCAATGTAGCTGCTTACCAGCGCAAGCTCTTCCGTCGGTCCTTGCTCAGCGCCATAGATGCCTCTCTGAATATCCTTGTAAAAATTGGAATGCGTTTCGTCAATCAAATATTGTGACACTTTAAATTGTTTGCCTTCGTCCAGATAAGGAAGGTTATCCAGATTCAGGTTTACTTCTGTTTCGCGATTGTTGTAATTCCATACCATCATAGACACTTTTCCACTTGCATCATCTTTCGTCACGATTGCATATGTGTCCTTGTCCGTTGTCGGCTCACCCGAAATATCGGCAGCTACAAGCTCATTCTCTAGCTGGCTGTACATCTTCATCGTGTGATAGGTAGCCTTCTTGTGATTATTGATCGTTAGAAGTCCCAGATCGCCGTTAAATACAGCATTCGGGCTCCAGCCCTCTGCCGGTGTGAAGAAAAATATTTTGTCCAGGTCCGTGTACTCAAGCGAGTTGTACATTCGTTTCGCCATGTAAGCGGCTCCAGCATTGGTATCGACGAGTCCGCCTGCACCGCTGGCCATGTCCGTCGTAAAGTTCCACTCCGTAATAAGCAGCTCTTTCTCACCAAGATTATTTTCTTCCAGCAGATCATTGATTACGTTAACGGACTCGAAGGAATCCGTTCCATAATGATGCCAGGAGACAAAATCCATTGGCACCTCGGGATGCTGGCCCAAATGCGTAAGCAATGTATCCAGTACATGACCCGTCGCATAGGCTTCACCGGAACCGCCTACCTTTGCGGTTGGATCCGCCGCCTTCACCGCATTGGCCGTATGCTCATACAAGGTCACATAATTTTCGGGCGTATCATTCCAGAAGCCCTTATAGTTGGGCTCGTTCCATACTTCCCAATACCAGCCCGTATGGCCTAAATCCGCGTAATGCTGAACCAATGCCTCTACGCATTGCTCCCATTCCTCTAGATTTTGAGGAAGCTGACGATTATCCGGGGCATTATTCATTAATGCGCTTGGCATATAAGACACGATCATAAATGGTTTGATTCCCTTGTCCAGCAAAGGCAATATATTCGCATCCAGCCTGGAGAAATCAAATGAAAGAGCACCATTTTCCCCACGGGTCACCGCATGATAGAATTGATCGTTTAACAAATGGCCGAAGCGTACCATCTGCAGACCCGCTTCTTCGAAGTGGTCATAAAACCCTGTCATCCACTTGTCATTCTTGAGCGCCAGATAACCACCTTGCGATGCATTAAGCAGCTTGGCCTTATCAAGCATACCGGCATCCTCGTTATAATCTGCTTGAATTGTAACCAAATCCGTATTTTCGAAGGTCTCAACTTGCTCTGCGAAAGCGCTTAAATTTGTTGACATAAGCATACATGCGCTCAATACCGCACTTAGGATAACCTTGAATTTCAACGTTCCTCTCGTCACCATTCACTCCTCCTTTGGATGTTCATAGCGATACGGACCCAATGGGTATTGGGCCGTATCTTCGAAGTCGATTTATTTTAGAGCACGCTGCTTTGCAGCATAATTTTCAATATTTTCAGCTGCCTTTTCAGGAGCTAACTGTTTCAGCAGCAACAGCTGTACTTGCTTTTTCACTTCAGAAGTCGATGCCAGCACCTCGTCCTCCGGAATCCAGCTGGCTACATCGCCGTTTGCTGCCGCTTCTGCAAATCGAGCAACCTCTGCAGCATCCGTACTGATACCGCCTTCAATCGTCGTAAACGCCGATTGACTCTTCGCCCAGCGGCCCAGGTTTTCCTTCTCTGCAACAAATTGAACAAATTCAAGTGCTTTGGACTTCAGATCGGACTTTGCATTTACAAAGATATTAACCCCAGGGAACAACAACGCTTTGGCTGTACCTTCTTCTTGAGCAGGCATTGGAATAAATGCAAAGGTCATTTCCGGGTTCGCTTCCTTCAGCTGAGCGACCTGCCATGTGCCACCCAACATGAAAGCGCCATTGCCGTTAACAAACTCCGTAAAGGATTGTTGATTCCATTCCATGCCCACCGAGTTCTTCGCATTCACATAATCATTGTCAATCAACGTTTGAAGCTTTTGCAGCGCAGGCAGGTAAGCTTCCGCATATGTCATCTCGCCAGAGTAAAGCTTTGCTCCTACGTCTGCCTGACCGCCATACGTGCTGTTGACATTAATTTTGGCAAAGTGACCAGCCGACCAGCCGGATTTGTTACCCATCATCATCGGCAGCTCTCCCGCTTGTTTAAGCGCTTCGCTGGCAGCCAGGAACTGCTCCCAATTAGTTGGAATTTCGATTCCATGCTCCTTCAGCATGTCCTCATTAACAAACATGCCAAGACCAGCAGCCTCGATCGGCAGACCATACAGCTTGCCTTCCGAGCTGAGCAGCGGCTTCAAGGAAGCCAGCACCTTGCCCGCATACGGCTCCTGCGAGAGGTCCTCTGCATAACCGGCATCCGTAATTAAGCCAAAGTTATCTGTGTTGGACATAAACACGTCTACCTTCTCGCCAGCTGCAAGACGTGCTTTCAGCACATCGTTGTAACCATTGGCAGTTCCGATATATTCATATTCAATTTCCACATTCGGGTTGGCTTTCATATAATCGTCGATAATGTCTGGCAGCGCGCCCGCTTCAGCCCCGCCTTTAAATCCTAAGAACAGCAGCTTCGTTTTTTCCACTTCTTCTGTTCCGTTCGAGCCGCCTTGCGCATTTGAATTTTCAGCATTATTGGAGCCAGACCCGCAGCCTCCCAAAATTAGCGAAAACGCTACCAATAGGATGAGAGCTAATTTGATATTCCCCTTTAACATTCTATTTCCTCCCAGTGTTTTTTTGTCTTGCCTTGCTAGTATAGATGGCACTGGACGAGAATCACATCCACATTTGTTGCATCCAATGTTGAAAATCGTAACAATCACATGACGAACTAACGCTCCGATTCCATCGAAATCGGGATGCTGAATAGAACCGATGTCCCTTCTCCAGGAACACTCTGAACGGTGAGGCCTTTATTATCCTCGAACCGAAACTTCAATCGATGATGGACATTCAATAAGCCGACATGCTGCTCCTTCGCCCCTCTCATCACATCACCCCCGAGCAGAGCAGCTTGAATGTCTGCCATACGGCTCTCGGGTATACCAACGCCTGTGTCGCTAACTTCGATAAGCACGCTTCCCTCCTGACCTTGTTTGCCAGACAATTCGATCAGCGTGACCCCTCGTTGCTTAAGCGCGCCATGGCCGATACAATTTTCCACCAATGGCTGAAGAATCATTCTAGGCACCTCTACCTCCTTGATTTGCTTCGGAACATCGATACGAAAATCAATTTTATTGGGATATCTCACTTGCATAATCTGCACATAATCCTGGACATGCGCGAGCTCCTCCGCCAACGTGACCATCGTTTCATGCCTGAACGCATACCTGAAGTTATTGGATAACGCCTCTGTCAGCTCGCTGACTCGCTCATTCTCTCCCATTGCCGCCAGCGAATCGATGCTTGCCATAGCATTGTAGAAAAAATGAGGGTTGATTTGTGCCTGAAGCGCTTTAATTTGTGCTTCCTTGGTAACGAGCTCGAGCTTAAACATCTTATCGTACAGCTCCTGCAGTCTGGTAGCCATCGCATTAAACGAATGGGCAAGCGACCCGATTTCGTCCTGTGTCGCAATCTTTACGCGAGCGCTCCAATTGCCTTTTTCAATCTGGCGTAATCCTTTGGCCAATCTTCGAATATTTTTGGACATCCCCATGGCGAGCAAATAATAGATTATAAAAATCGCAATAACAATGAGTCCCGTAGAGTACATACGCACCTCATAAGCCTGCTTTAGATTTGCTAATGTTTTGCTGTTGTCAAATTCGTAATGGATTTGCCAGGCGGTTTCATCCACCTGTCTCTGAATGAGGCTGAATTCCTTGCCTCCGGCGTCTATTAACGATTGATTGTCCTTACCCATCGGTTCTAAATCCAAAGGTTCAGGTGAAGCGTTAGGAGAACCTCCGCTTAGCAGCGGAGAATGCTGCTCTCCATCGACCAAATAGAAACGGCCTTCATATAAGCGAAGCGGACTCTTCAGAATCTGCTCAATGACATGTCCCAGGTTCAAATCAATTTTGAGATATCCCAAGAACTCTCCCGTCGTCGGATTGACAATCCTTCGTATGTATGACAGATATTGACCCGTTCCTTGATTGTCGATATATGGCGTTTGACTCAAGTCCTGCTCAAGCATGGATGCATACCACTTCTCCTGTTGATAATTAGAACTGACTGCATACAAGACGCTCTTGGACTGATAGTAGACTTGACCGCTTTTCATATAGATGGAGAGTCCCTCCACCTTATTCCAGTTCGCAATATACGAGGTCAACATGGGCGCTATGCTCTCCGCTTCCCTCATTTGCTCCACAATAAATGCCTCATCCGCATTGCTCTGTTGATAAAGCTTTAACAGGGAATTAATCAGCTCCTGGTTGGTTGATAAGGCAAAAGAAATACGGGATAAAAAGAAAATTTGTGTTTCGAGGCTTTCCTTGGCGTTCTCGACTGTATGATTCATCGATTTCATCGAATCAAGTCTGATCGTTTCTACTTCTCTCTTATAGGATTGCACATTCTGAACGACGGTAATGAGCATAAAGACCAGGCTGAACACCAAAGAAAGCTTCAGATGAAAGCTTATCCCTCTAACTACCTTTTTCATATTAGTCTCCATGCTCCCCGACTATACCTTTAACAGCAGGTACGTTGTTGTCTGCATATTCTTTGGGACTGTAGCCTGTCATTTTTTTGAACACCTGACTGAAGTATCGACTATCCTCAATGCCGACAGATGTCGCGACATCCTTTACCTTAAAGCCGCTGGATCTCAGCATGGCACATGCTTTCTCTATCCGCAGCTCCGTCAAAAATTCATTAAATGTTTTATCCAACTGTTGCTTAAAGAGTCTGGAGAGGTGGCTGCGATTAATAAAGTATTTGTCAGCCAGATCCTTCAAAATCAGATTCTCATCATAGTGATGCTCAATATACTTAATGACCTCTTGCAATATTTCCTTGCCCGATTGCTGATGATTAGCTTTGTCAACAATCCACTGCGCCCGATTGGCAAACTCCCGAATCATATCTTCCTTATGATCCATTTCTCTTAACCATCCGTCATCGAGGATCTCATCGGCTTTCTCTTCCGCAGCTTGATAGATCGCAGCAGCCATCTTTCTCCACAGCCCCTCTACAAAAACTTGAGGCAGCTGCGGATGATTGAGAATCGTTCGAAATATGTCCGTAAGCTTGTCTGTATTTTGGGACTTTATTGCACTGCGAATCAGCTCCTGCTGCTCCACAACAAAGGTTTGTACCGATTTGGTTGCGGATGAATCTAGTGAAGCAGACATTCTCTCCTCCTCGAGAAGCACCTTTTCTCCCAAACATAAATTAGCTCTAATTTCTTGTCTCGCCTTCTCTACCACCTGGTCAAAATGACGCAAATCATCATATACACCCGAAGTAAACATCGTAAACGTATCGACATTTTTGATAGCACCATACTGCGCATCAGGGTAATGAAGCGTCACTTGATGATTGACCGTTCCTGGATAGGCCAATTGAATCTCATTGTTTGAAGAATTGTAAGCGGGGAAGGTCATTTTCCCATGTATGTTTCCCACAACGGATACCGAGATTCGAAAGCCTTGCGGGTACCATTTGCAGAGCAAATCTTTATCCAGCGCTATTGCTCGTTCTCCGTGCTTGCTTAAGAGGCCAATCAAATCAGCGGTCAGTTTTTCTTTCCAGTTGCTATTGCGTATAACGAGCTGATCGCGCAGCTCATCAAACAATTCATATAACTTCTTTTGACTTACCGGCTTTAACAAATAATCATTGACGCCAAGCTTAATGGCCTTCTGTGTATATTGAAAGTCACTGTAACCGCTTAAAATAATGATAATCAAATGCGGATATTTTTCCTTAAGCAGCTGTACAAGCTCCAGACCATGCATGAGGGGCATCTCGATATCGATGATCGCAACGTCTATCGCGTACCTTCCGTGTTTAATCAAATATTGATCCAGCAGCTCCCCATCGTCCGTATCAAAAACAACCTTGAAATCATCCAATTGCAACTTTTGCTGGATGCCCTTTCGAATCAGAATCTCATCATCAACTACCGCCACGTGATACATTCTTGTTGTGCCTCCCATTCGCTTACAAGCTCGCAATAGCCCCGCATGAATTCCATCCGTCGCTATTGATTTGCAACATTATTGAACTATCTATGCAACATACACATGTATAAACAACGATTTAAAAATGAGAAAATGACTCTTAGCAAAGGATAAATGAAAGTATAAACGATTCGATAAACAAAGACGATGACAAATTATTGAATCTGTTCCTATTAGAGAGGAGTAGCACCAGATGCTTGTTTGTTTAGGATAACTTCACGACAATCCAAAAAAATATTAAAAGGAGGATTTGGACCCCATGCATGCCGGACTTGAAGCAAGCCGCACATCTCAACCATCATCGGCTCCCAAAATCCGAAAGGAACGTTTGAATTTTAACAACTTTTATGGGTATTTAATTTTGACGCTCCCATCTATCTTTTTCTTTGGACTCTTTTTTGCACTTCCTGTCTTTGCGAGTTTTTTATTCAGCTTTACGAATTTCAACGGTCTGAACCTTAATTTAGAGTTTGTTGGATTAAATAATTTCAAGCTCTTATTGAGCGACCCAAGCTTTTATCATGGCATCAAGAACTCCTTTATCTTCGCTCTTGTCGTTGTCATTATTCAGAATATCCTTGGATTATTGGCGGCTCTTGGATTAAATCAATCCTCCAAAGGCAGTAATTTAATGAGAACGCTGATATTTGCCCCTTGTTTAATCAGTGCTGTCGTGGTCGCATTTATTTGGACCTATATCTATGACATTAACGGAACTATCAATTTCTTGCTCACTTCCGTCGGTCTAGAGAAATGGGCGATGCCATGGCTTGGCATGACCAATACGGCATTGCTTGCCGTCATTATTGCGCATAGCTGGCGATTTATCGGCCGTACCGCCATCATTTATATTGCCAATTTGAAATCCATCCCGAATGATATTATCGAAGCATCTATCATTGATGGCGCATCGCCGTTCAAAAGATTTGTGCATGTTATTTTCCCGTTATTGGCGCCGGCTACAACGATCAACCTGACCACTTCCTTTATGGGCTCGCTCAATACATTCGACATTTTCTTCGCGATGACGGAAGGCGGCCCCGGACATGCTACCGAAACGATGGGCACGTTTGTCATCCGCCAAATGTTCAATAACCTGAACGGCTACGCATCTGCCGCATCTGTCATTAACATCATTGTTATCCTTATTACCGGTGCCGTACTATTTAAGTGGCTGACTGGACGGGAGGAAAAAGCATGGTAATACGTAGAAAGCTGCAACAACATTCGCTGAAGCTCATCATGGTTCTGTTCAGCTTAATCATTATTTATCCGTTTTTTATGATATTTAATATGTCTCTTATGACCAACGATGAGGTTGTAAGCTCGCCGCTGAGCCTGGTCAGCCAATTGCAATTCGAAAATTATAAAATTGCTTTCGAGAAAATGAATTATTTGACATCATTTAAGAACACGTTTTTAATTACCTTCTTCACCGTCATCATAGGCGCCCTGTTTTATGCCATGGCCGCATATGGTTTTATGAGGGCAAGAAGGGGGCAGAAGTTTTTTGCCGTCCTATACCTGATTGTCATTGCGGGTCATATCCTGCCACCGCATTCCGCTTTGACTCCGTTAGTTTTTCTGCTCAAAAACCTTGGATTAATTAATACCATACCCGGTCTCGTAAATGTGTATGTCGGCGCTTATGCCGCCTTTGGCATCTTCCTGTTAAGCCGATTTGTGCGAACGATCCCTATATCACTCGAGGAATCAGCCATGATCGATGGATGCAGCCCGTTTGGCGTATTTTTCAGAATCATATTGCCGCTCTTGAAGCCAGCGGTTGTGACATTGATATTAATTAAAGCTGTAGATGTTTGGAACGACATGATCTTCTCTCTCATTATCCTGCAGGGCAAAGAATCGAGAACGCTGTCGCTAGCTGTATATTTCTTTAGAGGCGAATATGTTACCCAATGGAATATTTTGTTCGCAGCGCTCGCTCTATCCATCATTCCCGTTGCTATTTTCTACATGTTTATGCAGAAGCAATTGATTGACGGTCTTATGACTGGAGCAGAAAAAGGTTAATCAACTATTCGCACGTAGAAGGCGATCGACTCTCTCATTTACAGAGAATCGATCGCTTTGTTGTCTCTAGTTTTGATACTCTTCTACCTCGATAACAAACGGCTCAAACAAACCGTAATCGATCAAATCATATTGTTCAGGGTTAGGTCGGCCAATCAGCGGAGCTTTCTTCCAATTACCCGGCCACGCTACTTGGCGGGGTTTATCCGGATCATGATGAGGCCCCAGCATGTTCTTCAGGCTGCCTGCCACTCGCAGAATCAGTTCATTGCTGCCTATCTGCAGCCATTGTGTAATCTCGATACGCTCAGAGAGAGCTAGGCCAAACATACCTGCATGTTGGCCGTTCACAACGAGTGAAGCGACCGTCCCCTTCCAATTAGGCAGCGTAATAAACACCTTTGTCCCTTCGCGGTATCCCTTCCACTCTTGCTTATACAACACTGCGCCCCCATAAAAGGGATAACCTTGCTTGCGCCAAGAGCCCGTTGTCAATGGCGCCGGAGCATTCAATATCCACTCCTTTTCTCCGGGCTGCACCAAGAAATTGCCTTCAAGATAGATCGGCTCAATCTCGGCAAATATCGAGAAGGGCGAGCAGAGCAGTTCAATTTCATTGCTGCCTGGTCGAATATATTCTGCGATGGACCATTTCCCCATATGATGATCCCAATGTGTAGCTTGGCGTTTATCCTGTACAGCTGCTCCATTAACATATAGCTGAATGAGCTCTGGACGCTCTGCCAATACATGGACATCAGCCGGCTTACAGCCCTCTGCAACCATAAATCGGTAAGCGACTCGGTAGCCGCTGCCAGACCGCTTGAGTTCAGCTTCTTGATCAAGCAGCCGGCGTTTGAACTGCACCGAGCAATCCCATGGATTATCTGCAAAGCCATGATGCTCGAACGCCAGCTTGGATGCATAGATCGTTGAGATATCGGTGTATCGCTTCGTGCCTACGACAAGATCGCAATAATCGATAACGACCATATTAGCCGATTCCGCTTGTACCGTCAGATCATTAGCCGGGCCTATTGCATTTGACGGCTTTCCTCTGTCCTGGGCACAATTATGATCTGTTCCCAAGACGGGAGCAGACGGCATAGGCGGATCCGATACCCGTAGCAGCATGCTTTCGCCTTGAGCTAATCTGACTGAAAGCACGGCTCGCTCTCTATTCTCTGCGACCGCAAGGACCTCTGCTTCTCCCGTCCATAGATCCCACTGTTCCACACAAGTCCCTTGCACCTCCAGGACTTGCTCGAACGGCTTCGGAGACGAATGTGTCAGGAACAAGAACCGGCTCCCGTCTTCCATCACTCTCTCCAGATACATAAACCCGTCGTGAGACATGTCCGGACGTCGGAAGATGATGGGACGATCCTCCTTGCATTGCGCCTTGAGGGCATAATGAATATCCTGAACGCTGAGCACCTTGACCCATCCGCTGTGGGAGACCAGCTCCTCCCATTGCTCCGACTCTACGCCATCTACAAGCCCCCCTGGCTGACCGACGGCGATAACGGTGCCCCCGCTCTGGAGCAGTCTCTGCAGCTGTTTCACGGTCGATGATTTGAGATTAATCGTCATCTCATGAATAATGACAACATCATACCGGCATTGGCCAACCTGCCAATGACCTCCTTCGACGACTTGGCCGTGGCGCTCCAGTATATATTCATCGGCCAGATCGTAGTTCCACCCGTGCTGGCACAACCATTGCGCCGCACTCAAATAAGATTTCATAAGGCGATGGTATACTTCTCCCTCCTCGGTCTCTCCGCTTATATCTTGTGTACTTAGACAGAAGGGAGACGTTGTCGGGTTCAATAACAAGATACGATTATCGGTACGGCCTGACGACAGAATGGCAGAAAGTCTGGCGTAATAATCGTTTAACAACGTATATTGCTCCCACCACGGCTGACGCCAATCAAATGATTGGGGATGATCCCGCTTCCTGACGCCTGCAATTGTAGAATAGGTCAAATGCTGGTTCATAAATGTGATGCCATTGACAAACAACCAATCGCCGATCCGTTTATAATCTTTGAACGATGAATCCCATCCTCCCGCGCCGAAGGCTTCGCACAGTACCCGCTTATGTCCGAATTGATTAGCAGCGCTATGCGCTTCACGAATTGTAAGCATAAGCTGGGCTTCTATGCCATCCTCCTCCAGCAGCGATGTAGTCAGCATGTCGATGGCGGGCCAATGCATGTATTCATATAATGACATCACGCCCGGCGATAACCTGCTGCCAGGAAACGGCCAATTATGCTCCAAATAATGACCGGTATAGGCGATACCTTGTTGTTGACACCAAGCGGAGATCGGTACCACCCAATTGCTTACCCATAGCTCTCGAATCGTCTCATAATAGTCGAATCTGACTTTTGAGGCGGGATGTTCGGCATCTGCCCATTCAGCATCAGTGAACAAACAAGGCAAATAATCCTTCAAATCGTAGCCGTTACGCTGTTCAAATTGCGAAGCGAACCAATAGGAGAAAGGCAGGAAGGACGTCCCCTCCTGAAACAGATTTCCCGGCGATATCTCTGGTTCATCCGTAAATATCGCCGGGATGTGCTCGCCGAAATACTCTCCGAATGCTTCCGCATAAGGCGCATAAGTGGTTTCAATAAACAGCTTTGCGACCTCCGGACGCAGCACATCCACATAGGCGAAGCCGCCCAGCCATGTATTAGTCTCCGGCACACTGATTTCAAGTACACAGAAGCGGGAGCCATACTGCGCCCATTCCTGTACCGGGAGCAGGGTCAGATCCTTGGTCAGGACAGGATTGCCGCTCCCTGCCCGTGTCTCGTATGCATAGGCTCGTACGGGATTGCCCGGTCGGTTAAGCATCGGCGAGTTCACATAATGCTGCAATTGATCAGCCGTCAGCCACTTGCACGCTATTGAAGTAGCCAAACAATCCGGCAGCTGCGACGGGACATGACCGCCAGCGAACCCGGATGGATACGAATTCTCATCATAGATATACAGCTTGAGCCCCAATCGGCGGGCTTCTTCCAGCGCATATGCCCAATGATCAAACCATTCATCCGACAAATATTCTGTCACGAGACCTGGACGAGGATGAACAAAGGCGCCTCCGTAGCCATGTGCGTGCAGATCGCGTAATTGAGTAGCTATCACTTCTTTGTCCATTCGATCATTCCACACCCATAAAGGTGCAGGACGATAGATGGAAGGCGGTTTCTCGAACATTGTTTTTAACTGTTGAACATTATCCTGCCTCATAGCAGCTCGCTCCCTTGGTGAAATGAATGTATACGCTCCGGAATAAAGTCATTAGGTCGATCCATGTGTTTCTCTGCCCATGACGCTCTGCTGTTATCCTCCGTCGATTGTCTCCACTCCAGCAGCTTGCGCATATAGACATGCACGATGGGTTGCGCCCACTCTTCTTGCGCAATATTGTGCAGCTCGTCCTTGTCCGCGATCAAATCAAACAGCATAGCCGGCAGGCCGTTGAAGTGTACATATTTGTACTGATTGTCTCTGATCATCCAAGCTCTCCGCTTATTCCTCTTAAGGCCGAGAGTATCTCCGCATGTATGAAAACGGAAATCCCAATCACAATAAACTTCCGTCCGCCACTCCACCGATTCGCCCTCATCACGTACACATGGCAGCAGACTGCGGCCTTGAACGCCGCCAGGCGTCGGCAGCTTGAAAGCATCCAGCACAGTCGGTAGGACATCAATGAGTTCGACAAACCGCTGTTCTACCTTCCCTCTTGTTGCATCGGCAGCGGGAGAAGGATCGCGAATTATAAGAGGAACCCGTATCGCCTGATCGTAAAACAATTCTTTCTCAAACATCCAATGATCGCCCATATATTCACCATGATCCGAAGTAAATACGATCAAGGTATCCTTCATCCGTCCCGACTGGTCCATATATTGAAACAGCTTACCCAAGTAATCATCCAGCTGCTTGATCAACCCGTAATAGGTCGCTCTCATCGTTCGCCAGCCGTCCTCGTGATCCAATTGCGTGCCCCGTCGCTCTTGCCTGAACAGGTCAAGCATCGGATGACCCTCCGTCAGTTCGGCATCGCTTCGAATCGGCTTGTCCATCCGTTCTGGATCGAACATGCTGTGATAGGGATCTGCAGCCACATTAGGCCAATGCGGTTTAAAATAAGACAAATGCAGGAACCAGGGCTCTTCGGTCTCTTCCATAAACGAGATTGCCCGATTGGTTAGAAAGGCCGTATCGCCGTCTTGGTCCTCTATGACGGTAGGATATCGGCAATTGTCAAAGCGCCAGCCATTCAGCCATTCACCGTCTGGACCGGTAACGATAAATGGCGCATGAGCGGGATATTCGTCGAAAGGCAACGTATAACCCTTGTCTTTCAAATGCTGCACCCAGCCTTCGCCTGACATTTCGAGCACTTCCCAAGGCTCTAGTCCGGCATGAATGCCATCCAAGAGAGCGGGGTTTGCGCCAATGCTTTCCAGTCGCTGATGGAAGGGGTGGTCCGGGATATGATGTGTTTTCCCGCATAATGCCGCACGAATACCGTGGGGTCTTAACAGATTCCCAATCGTTAATTCATCGGCCGGCAACGGTACGCCATTCCATAATGAGCCATGCGTATGCATGTATCGCCCCGTATACGCACATGCCCGGCTTGGACCGCAAACGGCAGATTGTACATAGGCCTGATCGAAGCGGACACCTTGCTCGGCAAGCGCATCCAGATTAGGAGTAGAAACAACAGGATGACCGGCACTGCTCAAGCAATCCGCCCGAAACTGATCTGCCATAATCCACAACACATTTCGTATGCTGCTCAATAGATTCACCTCTCGAATATGATGATTAATACGTATTGATTTTGACTTCATGCTTCCATGGCTCAGGCAGATGAAGCTCGAACTCGATATGTGGCGGCAGACCGATTACAATCGAGAATACATCCTCTTGGATCTCCCAATGAACGTCGACACGATTGCCATCAGGCAGGGGAACACTTCCGCTCGCCCATTGCAAACCGGACACCTGCGGCTCTATACATATCGAAGTCCAGCCCGCTTTATTACTGTGAACACCCAGCACGTTTCGGCCGAGGAAGTAGGCAGGCGCCGCAGACCAAGCATGGCAATGGCTCCTGGACAGCATATCGGGATTCGCCCGATTCTCTGTGAAATGAGGATACATCTCCCAGCATGTGGTCGCCCCGTGCTTTAACATTTCGCCATAATTGCTTCCCATATCATTCATCATTCGTTCGTACTGCTGCATTTGTGTTAGCGCCTCATAATAGAAGAAGGACATAAACGGACTGCCGATCTGAACAAAGTGATTAGGTGCCTCTATCAGATGTATCTCTAGCAGCTTCTTTCTATCGCCTTCGGCAATGCCTGACAAATAACAAACGACCTGCGTCTGCAGGCTAAAGGTGGTGGAAACCTCTCCACTACGATAGATACAATCAATATATGCTTGCTCTTGCTCGCACCATAGCACCTTGTTGATCGCAAGACGAAGCTTGTTCGCCCAGTCCTCCATTGCATCGGCTGCTGCCATATCCTCTACTACAGCGCCAAGACGCGCTGCCGCCATCAATGCTTTGACCAAAAACGCATTCTGATGCGTAACAATGCCATCGTCCGGCTGCTCCATCGGCGCCCAGTCCAACAAATTCCAGGCCTTTATGTCCAGCAGTCCATCTTCGTTCATATACTCAGCATAATGAGCAAGCGTATATGTGATGCTTGGCCATATTTCCTTGGCAAACTTCAAGTCGCCTGTGTGCATGTAATGCTCCTCGCAGGCAATAATCCAGAAGAACGTCCAGTTGGGAATGACACTGTTCCAGCCGCTCGGAACCTGATTCATATATAAAGGATTATGTTCGGCAGAGCCTGGTACAAGCCGCAAGCATCGTTCTACAAGCTCTTGATTATGGAACAGATATTGACTGATCAACGCTTCATTGCGACTGTCACCTACCCAGAAGGTTTGCTCGTAAGCCGGACAATCGACAAACGTATCCTCCATACACAGCTTTGTTGTATGCTTGCTGATTTCCCATATTTCATTAAACAACGCATTGGAGCACTGGAATCGTCCGATCTCCGCCGCTGGGAAGTTGCTTTGTATGATGCTCACCTTATGCCAGCGAACAGGCCTGGTCATACCTCTAAGCCGGATAAGCAAATAACGTAATCCTCTTCGTATGGGAGAGATGTACGATTGTCTCCCCTCTCGGCACACATAACGGAATGTATTGTTCAGATCGTACGTATCCTGCCGGATTCCTTGACTCATATATTCAAAACCATAGAAATCGAACGTTACGCCCGCTTCCGCTTCCAGCTCAAACTGGATGTACCCCGAATACTCCTTTCGGAAATCCACCACCAGCTCCAGCTCATGGTCCTTCGAACATTGGCCAATGACCGCCGCATTCTGATTGGACGCAGCCATAGCTTGTATTTGCGACCCCATGGGTACAAAGGTACGCGCTTGTCCGCTCCATACCGTTCGGGTGAAGATATCGTCAATGGCCACAAACCTGTTGGACAGCGGTTGAATATGAGTCATCCACTCCAACGCTTCTTGCTTGCTCTTGATCTGCCCTGCCTGCATATACAGCGAATCGCTGCGATTTAACGGATAGATGCCGATATCCTGTACTTCCCCACTTTCGAAAGGCCCAATGGTAAACAGAGGCGTGGTATCAGTCAACTGCTCAAGCTCCTCTGATAAGTAGCGGAGGTGAAGCTCGGCTTCGGCGTTCATGCCCAGATGAATCGTTCTGCCATGGTCACTGTCGTTCGTCACTTGGTACAGAACCAGATGTTCGCCCGCGCTGAGCTGAACAACGGCATATCTCTCCGGAGAGATGCCATAATAGCGGGAGGCATGGATACGTTCGCCGTCAATAATTAGAAATTGCGGCTCCTGAATGCCAGCTACACATCCGAAGGTAACGGAGGCGCTTTCCTCCATCGACAATATAAAGCCCAAGTAGCCCGAATAAGCTACCCGGTTGGCATGACTGCTGCTCTCTGGTATGAAGTGCGGTCTCAAATCGATAACCGCCGACCAGGACAAGGCCGAACATTCATGCACGCTTTCCACCCGATTGGGATATATAGTCTCTTCGGTAAGATGCGGTATATCTCGCGGGAGAAGCGTCTTCCAAGGGGCCATCCCGGGCAGCCCAATGACCGACGCCTGCTGCCATTCATGATCGTTATAATCGGCTTCTGTCCAGTCCTCATTCCACAGCCTGGCGTCCACCCATTCCGTAAACGCCTGCTGGCAAGACATCCTTGGAGCTTGGGCAAGCTGACCTGGACATCTGCTCGTTTTCCACCTTTCATCTGTCACAATGGACCTGCCCGTCTCGCCCCTTCCCGGGAGATCCAGCTGTGCCAGCAGCCCTCCACGCCCACGCTCATAGTAGAAGGTCGACACACCGTAATGCATGACAAGTACGGCAATCGTATTAAGCCCTTCCTTCAGGTAAGGACTTACGTCATACGTATCATATCGAAGCTCGTTGTTCCACGAACGCACGGGACCTCTGCCTGCGATTTGACCGTTCAAATACAATACATATCTGGAATCGGCCGTCAATCTGAGCATTGCGCCTTCACCTTTACAGTCTTTCAGCTCCTCCGCCTGCAAGCTGAAGCTTCTGCGGAAGCACCACCATTCATTGCGCGGGCTGCTTTCTGCATCATTCCAAATCCATTGTGCTTGCCAAATATAATGTTCTTCCACCGCTGTACCTCCAGCCAAAAAGTAATATTCAAATTTTACAGCAGATTAACATGTGTAGAATGGCAAAAAACAAAAATGTCACTTCCTTAAACATAGGAAGTGACATTATTCTGATTTGTGCAGGAAACAAAAGAAAAAGACGACATATCCATATATGCCGTCTCAATCATTCCGTGCCATTCGATACAGAAAGGGCTTACGCCCTGACAAACCGGAATGGAAGTCTGGGTTATGTTAGATTAGATTTGCAACTCCCCAAGCTTAATCAGCTCGACAACCGCTTGCGAACGACCTTTGACGTTCAACTTCTGCATAACATTGGAGATATGATTGCGAACGGTTTTCTCGCTGATGAATAATTGCTGAGCTATATCGCGCGTAGTTTTATCCTGTACCAGCAGCTCGAATACCTCTCGTTCACGATGCGTCAATAAAAACTTGCTCTTGTGGTCGCTTCCCTTCAAAGTTTGTCACCCCTCCTTGCTCGGGTTTTTATGGTATAACAAGGTCAAGGGATACAGTCAACTTATCATATGAAGGGGGCGGGTCATTGGTGCTGTCTATGCACAAAATAGGCGCAGCAGAACCCTGTTTATTGCTGCATCTCCGCATGCACGATCAGCCTATGGGTTGGATCAACAACGGGGTCGCAGGTAATCAAGGTGAGACGTTTGTCCCTGTCATTGTAGTTTAATACGGAGACATCAGTTGGTTCCACGATGGAGAGCTCGTATACGATGTAGGTGAAAGTTCCTTTCCGCGTCTCTACGATAACTTGATCTCCAACCTTTACTTCATTCAACCGATTGAACAACTTCCCTTTCGCCCGCATCCGATGTGCCGCAATTGCCGCATTGCCGATTTCGCCAATCGGCGCTGTCTCCTTGAGATGGGCTGCAGCAGATTTCATATTTTTCTGAGTGGCGCCTTCCAGGACGGGAAGCTTCAGTTTAATGCTGGGAATTCGGATGGTTGCAATCGGCTCGGCCTTTGTGGTCGTTGATGCGGACACAGCCGAGGTCGCTGATTGGGCGGGCACCGTTGGCGTAGCAGCTATTGCAGACTCTGAGGGGTCCGCGACACCTACTCCTGTTTCCTCCGCTTCTTCGTCCAGCTGCACGAATAAGTTCGTCAGACCGTCGTATTGCTCTTGCGCTACTTGCCCCACTGTCTCGTCTGTATCGCTAATTTCCCACTGCGCCATCAGCTTCTCTTGCTGTCGGTCGTTATACCATTCACTTGCCTTTGGATAAGCGATAATCAAGACACCTACAAGCACAAGCCCGTATGCGATCAGCTTTCTCACGATTGACCTCCATTCTCCATGACTTGCGGCCTGCTCGCAGAGGTGAACACCCATTTCTTGCTGCCGTAAAAATTCAACCCAAGAATGACGATCGTGACAACAGCTTTTGCCATCCACTCCGACCAATCCAGCAGCCTGATTGAAGCACTCATGAGCCCGACCGATAAGGCCAGCATTGCTCCGTTCCAGATGAGAAAACGTAGCTGCCTATGCAGAACGGAAGAGAAGCTACGAGCCTTCTCCCCACTTTTCGAGCGAAATGTAATGGCGTTGTTCAGCAAATAGCTATTCAGCATACCGGCCAAATAAGAGAGCGCTTGAGCGGCAGCATAATGCACAGATAGCCAAGTCAACAAACCGAATACGCCGAAATCGATCGCCGTATTCAAAACGCCAACTGCTCCAAATATCACAAGCTGGAGGAACCAGCCTTTCTCCCCTTTACCGGACATCCCGACCAGCCCGATTCTGTTTGTCCTGCTGCTCTTGCCCGTTAATCGCTTCTCGCTCCGCATAACCCAACGTCTCGCGTACAATATAAAGCGGTCTGTTCTTGGATTCGTCATAGATACGTCCAATATATTCGCCGATGACGCCCAGAAGAAGGAGAATTATCCCGTTGAACAACAAATTGAGTCCGACAATGGTCGTCCAGCCTTCGAGTGTCGTAGAGGTGAACAAACGTTGGTACAGAATAATCAATAGATAGATGAAGCTGCCAAGCGACAAGAAAAAGCCAAGATAGGTTGCGATCTTAAGCGGCTTGTACGAAAACGAAGTGATCCCGTCAAGCGCAAAGCTGATCATTTTCTTAAGCGGATATTTCGTTTCGCCTGCAAACCTTTCCTCGCGTACATATTCTACGCTGGTCTGTCTGAAGCCAATCCAGCTGATGAGACCGCGCACGAATCTGTTTTTTTCCTTCAGACCGCGCAATACATCGCATACTTTACGGTCGATCAGGCGGAAATCCCCCGTATCCAAAGGAATATCGACATTGGTCATGCTGCGCAGCAGACGATAGAAGGCAAGCGCCGTCAGCTTCTTAAATAACGTCTCGCCTTTACGCTTCAGTCTGCGGCCGTATACAACCTCGTATCCCTCCTTCCACTTGTCGATCATTTGCAGAATAACCTCAGGCGGATCCTGCAAATCCGCATCAATGACGATAATCGCATCGCCCTGCGCGTAATCCATCCCTGCGGAGATCGCGATCTGATGGCCAAAATTTCGCGAGAAGTCGATCAAACGCACATTAGGATCTGCGCTTGCGATGAGGGTTGTCTTGGCTACAGTTCCATCACGGCTGCCATCGTTGACGAAAATAAGCTCGTATGGCTCACCCGACGCATCCATCACTTCCTTCAGACGCCCGTATGTGACGTCAATGACCGCTTCCTCGTTGTACATCGGTACGATTACGCTATATTTCACTTTAACAGTCATGCGCCATAACTCCTCGTTTAAGTCTAGAATAACCAGCTAGGGAACCAGCGAAGCATTACGTCTACGTACCACTTAGGCACCAGCATGCCCGAGAGTGCCGGGTAGAACAACGCAAACAATGCAATAGCCGCCACTACATACCACTTGCGAAGTGTGGCGAACACAGGGCGTTTCTCTTCCAGCACCTTGAAACAATAGACCGTGCTCAGAATGATAAACGGAACCATTGCAAAATAATGATACAGGAACGTCTCGCGCGGCACTAGCATCCACGGGACATATTGCGCAAGAAACGCAATCCAGAGCATGTACACCGACTTGTCCTGACGTTTGATGCTGAGATATGCAGCCGTAATCATGCTGAACAAGCCCGTCCACCAGATGAGCGGATTGCCCATCGCTACAATGGTAGATCTCATCCCAGCCGCAAGCTCGCTTCCCGAATAATACCAGACCGGCCGTTTCATAAACGGCCATTCCCACCAGGAGGATGAGAACGGATGCGAGGATACGAGATGACTGTGATAGCTGTACATATGCGTCTGATAATCAACCAGCGCCTTAAAGGTGTATCCGCCTTGCATGACGCCTAAGATCGGAATATACGAGAGCGCGTAGATGCCCGCTGGTATGCCGATATAGAACAGGATACATGCTGCCAGCGTCAGGATCGTTTGACGCGGGAATTGGGCAGCCACACGCTCCAGCTGCGACTGATCGTAGCCGCTTGCCCCGTCACTTCGTTTCAATTGTCGACGCGCAGCCGCATACTCCTTGTAACGATCGATCAGCGACAACGCCAGCATGACGGCAAGGCCTGCACCGCCGTACAAGACAATCCACTTGGACGCGACCCCAAGACCAAAGGTCAGACCGGCAAGCCCAAGAGGGACGAAAGTCGCAAGCAATGACGAACGATAGAAATTCATCGTAACGTATCGTTGCATGAAGTAGAACATCAGCATAATGAAGAATACGCCATACACGTCAATTGTCGCAATACGAGTCTGGGTAAAGTGCATAAAGTCCGCCGCCAGCAGCAAGGCCGCTGTAATAGCAAACGTCGTTCCGCCGAATAGCCGTCTTGCTAGTAAATATATGATCGGAATCATCGCAGCCCCGAACAGCGTTCCCGCAATTCTCCAGCCAAATGGATTCAGACCAAATAATTTGATGCCGATCGCAATGATAAGCTTGCCAAGAGGTGGATGCGTATTCTCATACGCCACTAGTCCCTCCAAATTTTCATATGCGGTGCGTGCATGATAGATTTCATCGAAATAGCTGCCTTTCATGTAGTTGTGGTTGTAGACCATCAGCTTCTGCTCGTCGAACAGATTGGCGATGTCTCCCCTCTTAGGCTCCTTGTCGTTAAGAGCAACAATCGAGCTGATCGGGAGCGGCTCCTTGCTGCCCGCTTCGTAGATGCCAAGCTCATTCATCGAGAAGCCTGCGCCTGTCACGGTCAATTTGATATATCTAGCTTCTACATTCAATTGCTGGCTCTTCCAGGCAAATACGTACACATGATTATTGTCGACATCTACCTTGTTTGTCCAAACATCCGGCGTTAGACCAAATTCATAGGTATACGAACCCGTTCCGACACCGCCGAAGCTTGTCAACCTCTCCAATTGTTTGGTTTCGCCCAGGTCGATATAGAACCCTTCGCCAGAGGAAGATGGGTGCCACACGGTCTCAGGATCCTTGAACGAACCAAGATTCACTAATGCCACGACGATATATACAGCTGTAATACCGCCCATCCACCACCAATCTTTGCGCTGCAGGAATCGAGCCTCCGATCGTTTATCCACGTTGACACGGAAGGACTCCAGTCGCTTGGCATCACCTTGCTGCAACTCCTCCGGTTTAATCGTATCGTAAGGAAGCAAGTTTCGGTTCCGGTACAGATCGTGGCCAACATACAAAGCATAGAGCAGCAAGCCGATATTGGCGATGGCGCATAACATCACTACGCCGTCCGTCGGCACATTTGTCGTCTGTTCACTGAATTTGAGAACGTAGCTCATATTAATGAAATTCGTAATCGTAAAACCGAAGAACAGCCTTAACATTCTGCGATCCATCGATTGGATATAAGCAAACATGCTAAGGAGAATGATCGGGAACATATACCGTTCATGCATCTTCGTGACGCCGATAAACACGATTCCAATCAACACCGCAGCTACATAAAAGGAACGATCCTCTCCTGTTTTCTTGGATCGAACCAATGATAAGAAAACCGCGGCGACAACAGCAAAGCCGATAAACAGCATGCCCCAATACTGGTACGACATGAAGAGCCATGTTTCCTCTAATGGCTTCCAGTTCCCCCCAGCCAGCGAATAGAGGTTAAAAGCGTTAAGTGTCGCATAGGGGTACGAAGATAAAGTGCCATGATACAGCTCGTAAACACCTTTCAGTCCGCCGTTCCCCCAGAAGAATGGCAGTGCCAGCAGAATGAAAGTGCCAAAGCCATAATAAGCACTGATTGCAACGTTCCTCCACTGCTTACCTAGCAATAGAGCTACAAGCAGGACCGGCATAAAGATAAATGTCTGCGGCTTGATGAGCGCCGCAATGGCGTACCATACGGAAGCTCTGCCGAACTTCCTCTCCGCCATGCCAGAAATAGCGAGCGTAAGCACAAGCGCGAACACGGCGTCCACCTGGCCCCAGGCTGCCGAATCAAGAATGGCGGCGGGATTGAAGGCATAAAGGAGCGACAAACCAATAGCCGCAGCTTCTCCCAGCTTACGTTTCGCAGTTCTGTAAATAAGTGCCGAGGTGACCAAGTCAGCGGCGATAGCCGGCAGCTTATATAACAGAAGTGCCGCGTTGCCGTCACCTGCGATGCCAAGACCTTCTTTGATAAGTCCAAGTACGTATAGTACATAAATATAACCCGGCGGATAATCCACGAACATATCGGTATGATAGAAGCCTGCAATACCGTCCTTGACGACTTGCTCCGACCAAAAAATAAATAACTTAACATCATTTTCGTAACCGCCATGTTTCATACCGATGAAGACACGCAGCGCTAACGCCGCGGCGAAGCCGCCGTACAGCAGCATATCACGAGTGTTATTCCCCTTCGCGAACCGATCTTGTCTACGGAGCAGCATATTCCTTACAAGCGCGAATCCTACAGCAAATAACGCTGCGTATAGGAGCGTCGAAAGCACCGAAACCCTAGGCGGCGCCTGTTCATCGTCTCCTGCGCTCACAGGCGTCGAGGCAAGGGAGAATGCCGTCGTTCCTTCCGGCACCTCGGCAACTTCTTCCATAACGATATCGTCAAACCAACCAGATCCAGCATTAATGCTGCCGTAGCCGCCAACGCTGACACTAACCGTAATTTCCTTTTGATCTTTTTCCGACTTGCCATAGAATTCGAGATACGTCCAATCACCGCCGGTATCATGGACCTGCGGATATTGAACCGCTACGCCTTCGACCGACAAATAGGCTCCCGTAGCGTCAGGTCTAAGCCCTTCCGCTCTCACATATCCCGAGAAACGGTACAGCTTGTCCCCCTCTATTTTGACGTTCTGAATAAATCTAGCGTGATTGTCGCTTTCATTACGAATGACGGCCGCCCATTGACCGCCATTTGATAGACCCTGTTCCGAGGTATATGCGGTTGTTGCATCATCTTTGATCCAGGCTTCTGTCGTCCATCCGACGGGCATTCCGTTCTCTGTCTGTTCGAAGTCGCCATTCACGATCATGTTGCCTGCCGCATAAGCCGGAAGTGCGCTCCATAATAAGGCGGCAAGCACGAGCAGCGAGATCGAATAGAGGCGAAGTCCAGCATTCTTCATGTTCAATCACATTCTCCTTCTTCTATGGTTCCGTACAAGCCATACAGATTCACTTTAGCGAACTCGCAAGTCGCGGTCAATGTAATTAGCAAAAAATTCATGTCATGACTTACCTTGCATGACTTCTACCCTAGTACGGGCTCCCCCTCAATCGAATATCTTAATAAAGGTTTATCTCACAACGAACAGCTTCGCCTCGCGCGAAAGAAGGAGAGAGTACGGTGCACAAAATTACGCTTGCAGGCTCATCCCACGCCATGTATGTCAATTTGAAGGATCAGAAGGGCAATACGTTGAAATCCAAGAACGGGTTGTTCCAGCCTCGCGTTGTCAAGTTCTGGCGCCGCGCTGCTGCGGCGCTTAAACCCGATATCGTTGTTGATGCAGGCACGAACTATGGAGAAATCTTTTTGACCGCCGCCTATCCTGAGCATGCTGCAATTGCCGTCTTCGAGGCAAATGCCGAGCTGATCCCTTATCTTTCCCGTTCGCTTGCCGAACATCCCAATGGCAGGCAGATCAAGCTGACCAACGGCTTCGTGACGGACAAAGCCGAGGAAAACGTCACCTTTTACGTTGACAAAGTACGATCCGGCACATCTTCTGGACATCATCTAGGCGATCGCGCTTCGAAAGAAACGATCGTGCGAAGCACAACCATCGATCATGTGTTTCAGGACAAAATGCTCGCTGGCGGAACTCTCTTGTTCAAGATGGACGTAGAGGGATTCGAGTGGGAGGCTCTGCGAGGGATGTCCGGTTTACTAAAGAGCTGCACGGATGCTGTTGGCTGCATCGAGTTTAATCGCCGTTACATGATCAGCAAAGGTATTGATCTTCCCGCATTCGTCGAGTTTCTTGCCGAACATTTTATTCTTTATGCGCCGGATCCAAGCGGTCGCCTTGTGCCTCTGCCTGCGCCTGCGTACGACAGCATCAATGCTTATTTCAATGCCGACAAGCTTTGTAATGATCTCATTCTTCTCTCGAATCCGGAGCTTGTGCATAAGCTGCAGCCTTAACCCTCTGGGATGCCTCACTTATTACGGAGAAACAAAAGAGCCGTACAACCTGGTTTTCTGACAGGCTGCACGGCTCTTCTATGATTTTACGATAATGCTTCATGCGCATACGCGACGAACTGCTTTGCTCTTATTTCATTGGTATGCGCTTGATGGATCATAGCGTAGCCATTCTGGGCAATGGCATCTCTGGCCGCATCATCGTTGCGATACTTGCGTGCAAGCTCCGCGATATTTGATCTGGAGCAAGCCACGAAATTGTCGCCGTCAATGAATCCAAGCTCTTCGATATCGGGATTAGATTCCGCGAGCATCAACGTCCTGCAGCCCGGTATCTCAAAAAATTTGGCGACCGGAATGCGAAGGACGCTTCCGCAAGTGAATGACATCATAGAGCGATTAATCGCTTGCGCGTATGTGTCCTGTACCAACAGTCCCGGGCGTGAGGCCGTTCGGTGCCCAGGATGCCGATAATGGACAAACCCCTCCTCGCGCGACATCGCTTTAAGCACGCTATTGCGGAACGGGTATTGGGGATCCATCAGACCAAATAACGAATACGGCGTATCCTTAGGCAAACCATGATCCGTTATCATTGCCGGGTTTACACCGAATGGCAGCCAACGAAATCTCGATTCTGTGTCGGGGAATGTGTCCAGGAACGGATATTTGCTCGCCGACATGATGATATCCGGCTTTGCAATCCGGTCGAAATACGATCTTCTTCCTGCTGGATCGTAATGGATGTCCAGCACGTAACAGACTTTCAGTATATCAATTTTATCCAAATGCGTAATCCGAGGGGCAAACGCATGACGCCATTCGAAGTCGTAATGGAATATAACGTCCGGCTTGACTGGCAATCTTGCGACAATTTCACGAATATCGCCGTCCTTGCTCCAATAATGAACGTTCGCCACTCTCTCGATCGCCGCTATCATATCAAATTTATGTTGATGCTTGGGATAGGTCTCTGCGAATCGCTTTACCAGCACTAGCACATTGAGCAACCTATCCATGCTGCTTCTCCAGCCATTGCTCTTCAGGAACATCTCTTAGCTTCCGAGCAGGATTGCCGGCCACAATCGTTCGAGCTGGCACGTCCTTTGTAACGACGCTGCCAGCGGCAACGACGCCATCTTGGTGGATCACTTTCCCCGGCAATATCGTTGCATTTGCTCCTATTCTACCGCCCTGTTTAACCGTTACGCCTTTGAACTGCGAGAATCGCCCGTTGGTGCGAGCCAAATAATTATCGTTGGTCGTCACAACACACGGCGCGATAAACACATCGTCTTCTACCACGGAGTAAGCACAAATATAACTATTAGTCTCCAGCTTGCAGCGGGCGCCGATCGAACAGTCATTTTCGATTGCGACCCCTCTGCCAATAATTGTTGCTTCACCCACATGCACTCGCTCGCGCACCGTCGCCAGATCGGCTACGAATACATCGTGACTTAGGTGAGCTCCTCGATAAACGATTGCACCGGTTCCGATTGTGCATCCATTCTCGATGATGGCAGGCGTAAGCGTCGTACCTTCGGTTGTTGTCGCAGACGTCTTCGCTTTCATAGGCAGCTTGCCTACAACGGCATTATCATGGATACGGACATCGTCTCCGATCACGGTGTCTTCGTGTATGACCACACCATTGCCGATCATCACACGTACACCGACGACAACTCCTCTTCCTAATATGACATTCTCGCCAATGCTGGTTGTTCCGCTCATTCTAACACCATCCTTCATGTGAATCGAATTACTTTCTCGATGATGTAATCTTGTTGCACACGAGTCAAATGAGGTGACATAGGCAAAGCGATCGACGACGCGCATACCTTCTCCGTCACAGGCAAATCGCCGGGCTTGTAACCCAAGTACGTCAGTGCCTTCTGCAGGTGGAGCGGACAAGGATAATAATGGCCTGTCGGGATACCATGCGCTAGAAGCTTGTTCGCTAGCTCGTTACGTCCCGCATATTGCGCTACATAGAGATGAAAGACATGACCCCATTGCTGATTCGTTGCCGGCAGCCCAAGCGGCGTTCCTTTAAGCTCGTTATTATAATATTCGGCCGCTTGATTTCTGCGATTGTTCCATTCGGCAAGACGCGCCAGCTTTACTCGAATGATCGCCGCCTGTACCGGGTCCAGCCTGCTGTTAACGCCTATCGCTTCGTGCCAATATTTTTTTTTGCTGCCGTGTCTGGCAAGCAGCCTAGCCCGGTCCGCAATTCTTTCGTTATTGGTGACAATCATGCCGCCGTCGCCGTAACCTCCCAGGTTTTTGGTTGGAAAAAAAGAGATACACCCCGCATCCCCGATAGAACCAACCGGACGATCATGTAATGTCGCTCCGATCGCTTGGCAGGCATCCTCGATCAGGAGCAGACCGTGGCGCTTCGCGATATCCGTGAAGGCGCCCATATCCGCAGGCTGACCGAACAGGTGGACAGGCATGATCGCCTTGGTGCGCGGCGTGATTCGCTTTTCGGTATCCACCGGACATAGGTTATAGGACGCGGGATCAATATCCGCGAACACGGGAACAGCCCCCAGACGCGCGATCGCTTCCGCGGTTGCATAGAAAGTAAACGCCGTTGTGATCACCTCGTCTCCCGGTCCGATTCCCATTGATTCCAGCGTTAATAACAGAGCATCCGTACCGTTAGCTACCGCAATCGCATAGGACGAAGCCGTTAGAGCAGCGATTTCACCTTCCAACGCCTCTACCTCCGGACCAGCGATATATTCGCCGCTAGCCATGACCCGGAGAAAAGCCGCATCGATATCGGTCTTCAGCTCCAGGTATTGCGCTCGCAGATCAATAAACGGTATCGTTATCATGATTCCTCCTCCTTCCCGCCTGTAGATCCCATGACGAAATCATCCTGTAATGGTAGCTTAACAACGAGTCCGCTAGCCATCGATTGATAAATCGCGAGTACGGCCTCTAATGCGCCAATAGTGGATGACGCAGACACTAATGTCTCATAACCTCCGCGAATGGCGCCGATCAGATCCACATACAAAGGTGAATGTGTATGCTGCCATACCGTGCCATGCAAGGCCAAGCTCGATTCCGTTCCGTTATCCTCGAATTGCCATAAGGACATTCGCTCGAGCGACTTGCCTTCGACTGTGGCCGAACCCGTTGATCCGAACAGACTGACCGAAGTACCCGCTGACTTCGGATACACATTGGCAGAGGCTTCGATAACGCCGATCGCCCCGCTCTCGAAATGCAATAAGGCGGCGCCGACGTTCTCGACTCCTATTGGCTGCCCGTTGGTTCTACCTAGCGCATATACAGAACGGATAGGGCCCATTAGCCACATCAGCAGATCCACATAATGAATACACTGGTTCATAAATAAACCGCCGCCCTTGCTCCAATCCTCTCGCCACGGTCCGGATTCGTAATAGGCCATGTTCCGGTTCCACCTCATCGTTACCGTACCGTGGGCCAGCTCACCGAATCGTCCTGCCTCCACCGCTCGCTTCATCTCTGCCAGCTTCTGCATATACCGGACCTGGAAGGAGACGCTGAGGATAAGCCCTCTGCTGCGTGCTTCATCGATAGCCGCCTTGGCTTCGCTTAACGACAATGCTTGCGGCTTCTCAACCAGTACGTGCTTGCCTGCCTGGAGCGCTTGTAGCGTCAATGAGCCATGCGAGCCGCTGCTTGTAGCGACCACCACCAAATCGATGTCCTGTCGTTCCAGCAAACGACCGACATCGTCATACAACGTTGCATCGGGAAACCGATTTACGCCCGCTTTGCTGGCAAACGCATGCAGCCTTTCGGAGGAAATATCGCAAAGCGCGACGATCGACGCCTCGCCCCCAATCTCCTCGATGGCGGAGACATGTTTCTCCGCGATTGCTCCGCAACCGATTATCGCGATACGCAAAGTTTCCATACCGAACCTCCTCGCTCTTTTAATGCCCGCCTCCAAGCCGGATAACGGCAGCACGACCTTCTTTTTGTGCCGTAACATTACGGGTATCATAGACAAGCTGCGCATGCTCTAATAACAAATCTAGCGGCATGGAGGTATGGTTGGTTGCGATAATAACAGCATCCTGTGCTTGTAACAGCTCTACCGTAAGGCCCACGCTCACTAGCTTGTGATCTCCCACTATCAAATGCGGGATATATGGATCGTGGTAATTGACGACGGCACCCTCTAACCTCAGTAACTCAATCATATCGAGCGATGCGGATTCGCGGTAATCTGCGATATCCGGCTTGTATGCAGCACCATAAATGAGAATAGAGGCACCAGCCAGTTTCTTAGGTGCAATGGCTTCCTTGATTTGTTGAATGACGTACAGCGGCATGCGGTGATTGATCGTGTTGGCAATGCTGATAAAGTCCGATGTCATGCCGTATTGCTTCAGCTTCCATTGCAGGTAAGACGGATCCACCGGGATACAATGACCGCCAATGCCTGGACCAGGGTAAAATGGATGATAACCAAATGGTTTCGTCGATGCCGCCCGCACGACTTCCCATATATCGAGACCAAGCTTGTCACAGACGATCGCCATTTCGTTCATAAAGGAAATATTGATCAGACGGTAGGCGTTTTCTAATATTTTGGTCATCTCTGCAGCATCCGTTGACGTTACGGGGTGTACCTGAGGAAAGATCGATTCGTATAGCTCGGTAACGCGCTCGCGGCACGATACGCTTATCCCGCTTACGACTTTGGGAATACGATGAATCGGGAACTGTTCATTGCCGGGGTCGACACGCTCAGGCGAATACGCAACATGAAAATCCTCGCCAACCTTTAACCCGGACTTGCTCAGCAAAGGCACAAGCACTTCCTTCGTTGTACCAGGGTATGTTGAGCTTTCCAATACGACAAGCTGCCCCTTTCGAAGGACTGTGCCGATCTGAGCGGCCGCAAGCTTCAAGTAGCTGAGATCCGGCGTTCCATAGGCGGTGAGTGGCGTTGGAACACATACGACGATCGCCTCAGCTGCAGTTGCTGCGGAATACTGGGTAGTCGGGAGCAAGCGCTCCGACTCCATCGCTCCGCGTATTTGTGTATCGTTGAGCTCATGAATATAGCTAGAGCCCTTCTGCAGCTTTTCGATTTTGGCGGCATCCGGATCAATACCGATAACACGGAATCCGTGTTCGGCAAACAACATCGCCAGCGGCAGACCGACATAACCTAACCCCATGATGGCTACGGTACGCGGCTCCCCGGCGATCTGAATGTTTTCCTGCTTGTTTGTCGAAGTCAATTCTCTCTCCTCTTTTCCAGCATTTATATAAATTGGCTAGAATACTATATGAAGAGTCAAGCTGTCTTGAATGGACGAAACGACAACGACTTAGCAAAGAAGCGGATGCCCCCGATACATTTGTTTAACGACAGCAAAAAGCCGCTCCCCAAACAGCTAAGTTGCTGTTCTGGGAGCGGCTCATATAATTGAAGAAAGTGTATTGGCAGCTATTCCAGCAATCTGCCGCTGAAGCGATGACCATATGGCCTAATCAGCTCATCCGTGCTTTTGGACGTACGTGGCGGGAATAATCGCTCCACCATGCCGTTGAATTCCATGATATAGTGCTGCACGGGATATCCTTGTTTAGAATCGTTCAAATAAGCACCCATCCGTCCTACGAATTCGGGATCTGCAGATACATACACGAGCTCAATACTTGGCCGCAGCGCTTTAAGCGTCTCGATGACCTGCCCGTTGACCTCGTCAGTCAGCATATGTTGCCCTGTGGAGAGCGCGCCCATTCGTTTCCCCGCTTCTACACCTTTCGCACCTGACAGTCCCATATAGGTTCTGCTCAGCGTGCCCACTTTATTGTTCTCCGTTTCATCAAAAGAGACCGCCACGTATGCGTTATTATCTGCCATCATGACGACTGCCTGCTTAATACCTTCAATTTGCTCGACTAGCTTTTCACCGTATTCCGGTTTGATTTCTAGACGATAATTTTTATGCGAGCCGACCAGATTGTTGCTGTTGAGTCTGCGTCCGTTGACGCGATTCATTTCATTTTTCTGATCATCTGCGAATCGTTTGTCCATCAACATATTACCATTGGCGTCATAGCGCACTTGATTCGTTCGAATATTTTTATTGCCCAAATCACCTTGCTTCTCCATTGAACATCCACCGAGCATGGCTCCAAGCACAACACTTGCCGTCAACAGTGTCCATTTGTTGCGTATCAGCATCCAGCATCCCTCCACTAATCAAACGCTAAACTTGGTCTCGTTTTGTACGTTCATTCGATCATACCTGTCTTAGCGTTTGCGTATTAAACACCAGTTATTCGTGATACTGCTGATTA
This sequence comes from Paenibacillus sp. strain BS8-2, assembly GCF_054483835.1. Classification (NCBI taxonomy): domain Bacteria; kingdom Bacillati; phylum Bacillota; class Bacilli; order Caryophanales; family Paenibacillaceae; genus Paenibacillus; species Paenibacillus sp. strain BS8-2. The sequence continues at coordinate 3,528,134 of NZ_CM137010.1, read as the reverse complement.
TGTTTACTGATTATGTTTACGGTCTGTCCATCAGCCTCCAATTGACTTCTATCCTTATTTCCCTTATGATCTTAGTATTAGGTATTAGTACCAGATACTAATTATGGACGGAAAATGAAAGGACGTGTCCGCTATGATGAACCAGTACCATTCGAATGCGCAAATAACGGCGATTGGAACTTATGTACCCGAACGTATTCTGTCGAATGCAAACTTGGAACACCTTGTCGAAACCAATGATGAATGGATCGTGCAGCGGACGGGGATCAGAGAGCGCCGAATAGCGGCAGAGCATGAATTCACAAGTGATATGGCATATGCGGCTGTCGCCGACATGGTCTCCAGATACAACGTCGATCTCGTGGACGTCGATTATATTATTGTCGCAACTTCAACGCCGGACACTATATTTCCGAGCGTCGCCGCAGGCGTTCAGTCCAAATTCGGTATTGAGCGCTGTGGAGCCATCGATCTACAAGCCGCTTGTGCTGGCTTTACCGCGGGTCTCCAGCTCGCAAGCGGACTCCTGTTAACCGGACTGCATCACAAGATATTGGTAGTAGGTGCCGACGCTTTATCCAAAATGACGGATTATACTGACCGCACAACCTGTATCCTATTCGGAGACGGAGCAGGCGCTGTATTAGTGGAGCGTTCTGCCGAAGCGAACGGTGGTTTTATTGCCGCCTATTCCAATACGGATGGAGCCGGGGGCCATCATGTATACGCGAGCCATCTTTCATCACGTATCGGAGAACATGAACTGGTCGGATCGGGGAAGCTTGTGCAGAATGGACGAGAGGTCTACCGCTGGGCTGTAAGCCATGTCTCCAGCGGTATCTCTGAGCTTCTGGAAAGCGCTCAGTTGAATCCGCAAGCTGTGGACTGGTTTGTCCCCCATAATGCAAATCAACGTATCATTGAAGCTTTGTGCGAACGTACAGGATTTGACTCCAAGCAAGCTTTGTCTAGTATTGCGAAGTACGGCAACACGTCCGCCGCATCCATCCCGCTCGCAATGGATGATGCAATCAAAGATGGCCGCTTGCAGGCTGGACATACGCTGCTGCTTCATGGGTTCGGCGGAGGACTTACACAAGCCGGTATTATTATCAAGTGGGCCCTTTGATTCTTTAAGTCGCAGGAGCGCAAATAGAGCCGATCCCTTGGAGTAGCTTAATGCTAACAACAAGGGATCGGCTCGAAATCAGAACGAACATTTTTACTCCGGTCCACTTACTTCAGCTTGACGCTGGAAATAATCTGTGAGCCGATGCCAAAGTCGACCGCCACTTTGCCCGTCCTTTTTGCGATCTCGTGTGCGAGCACAACCGCATTAACTCCGCACGAGACAAGTGCAATATCGAACTCGTCTTGGCGAGCTTCGATGGCCTGCAGCGTGTCATTCATCATCTCATAGCGCTCGAAGGGAAGGGTAAAGGGGATATTTAAGTTATACGGCGGACGTATCAACCTTTGTTTTGTCCCACCAGCCCACCTTGAGATCAGCAGAACGCGACTTCCTTGTGCGCTCAGCATTTCCCAGAATGGTTTGTGGTAGATCAGCTCGCGATTGACAACCGCATTGCATACTGCTTTCGGCGACAAGGAGAAATGGTCGAATATCTTGTCTGTCAGCGGTCGTTTGTGATTGGGATGAGCTCGGATTGTCCTGTCGTTCTGCGCCAAGATGCCAACGATATCCGCTTCTCTAATCGATTCCACCATCCGATCCCGAATTTCGATATTCGGAATGCGGACCCCTTTCCTGCCTTCGTTCGCGATTTTAACCCATAGCTGGCTCAAAGTCTGTTCCATCGTATACACAGATTCCTGTGAGAGTACGAAGTTTTCGCCATCCCCGATCCGAACGATATAATAAGGGATGCGCTTCTCCAGGGCATTATGAAGCCGCTTCACGATTTCTTCTTTCTCCAGCAATTGATCATTCGTGATATGAGAAATCATTCCAGCTACACCTCCAACCTTTAGAAAAGGTCACATACATGTTTATCTTTCAACAATATATGTGTCCTGCCAAAGTTGGATTGGACCCTTATCCTGCTAAAGTTTGATCTTCGTTTGGAATAACCCCGCTTGCCTAGCCGCCATATAAATGATGACGATCAACGGCCCGATAAACACCCCAATTACGCCTACTAGCTTAAATCCAACATAGAGGCTGATAAGCGCGGGTAACGCGCCAATACCGACGGAATCTCCCAAAATTTTGGGTTCGACGATTCTGCGGAATACGGTAATAACCAAAAATAATACGATCAATCCGATACCCGTATATAAATCCCCCATCAATAGCAAATAGGTTGCCCATGGGACGAGTACAGAACCTGTGCCTAGAATCGGCAGGATATCGACGATAATAATGAGCAAAGCAATTGCCATGGGGTATTTAATGCCCAGAATAAGCAATCCGATCAATGAAAGTATGTACGTCATGCCGCTCAAAATAATCTGGGAACGCAGGAATCCAAAAATCGATTTACGCAAATTGTTTAATACTTGATCTACCTGCGAACGAGACGACTCATCAAAGAAGGACAATACAGACGACTTCATCGTATTCAGGCTGAAACTAAACATATACACGGCAACCAGGAACACAATCAAGAAAATGAACATGCCAGGCAGCGTAGATGCAAAGCCAAGTAACGTTGATGACAGTTTGCCTACCACTGAGGTGATCGTATTGGTTAGGCTAAGCAGATACTCTTCCAGTGTTTTGATCGCGTCTGGAGGCAGATTCTGATACAAACCTCTCGCGTCAACAAGCAGCTTATCGACAAAGGTATTCGCATCTTGAAAATAATTAGGCAGCTTCTCAAGGAATGCAATTAATTCGGCAATGATTTTAATTCCGAGAAGTACGATCAACCCTACCAAAACGACGGTAAACAAGGTACTCGATATAACCGCTGACACCAATCGATTGAATCGGAACCGTTTCATGAGGAAGGTCGTTAAAGGCTCCAAGAAAATGGCCACGATCAACGCCAACAAGAACGGTGCTCCGACTGTAAACATCAAATAAACGAGAAGCAACCCAACAGCAATGAGTACGATCGTCCGAACTGACATGCAGGTAATCCCTCCTTACTCTATTTCTATTCCATTCTCGCTTCGCGCATGTGGAAATCAATGTCGCGATAATACATATCTTTTACGAGCAGATTAGGACCGCAGCAGGCGGCGGCGGGACAATGACAATTGACGCTTTTGGCAAGCTCCTGCTCCAACCAGCTATCGAACACATCATCAAGCTTCGAATTAGCGATATTGCCAAAAGCCGGTACATCAGAGAAGTCTGTCACGAACACATCGCCTGTAAATAAATTAACGTTGAGGCGATTACGTCCGTCAGGATCGTTACGCACCGTCACATTCCGCTCACCAGCCAATCGGCGCAATAATTGGCGATCCTCGGCGTCATCACTGCATTGATAGAACGGCAGCGTACCAAACAACATCCAGACAGACGGATCGCGGTTGTCCAGAAGCCGCTCAACGGCTCTCCGCATCTCTACTTTCGAGATGGCTGGCAAGTCACGGGCGAATGAGCTTGGATACATAGGATGCACTTCATGACGCTGACAGCCCATTTCTATAATTAAGCGGTGAATCTCGTCGATTTTATGATGCGTTCGATAGTTGATCATGGATTCGGCAGATACGAGGACTCCAGCATCACTTAATCGCTTGGCATTATCAATCATACGATTGTATAGCTTAGTGGCGGCTTCCTTGGAGACGGAGTGGCCAGCTTTCGCGAAGCCAATCTCGTGAAAGTCATCTGCTGAAGTATAGTTGAATGATATATGCATGACATCAAGATACGGTGCTAGCAATTCGTATCTACTATACGGCAAGGTTACGTTGGAGTTGATCTGGGAACGAACGCCACGGTTTCTCGCGTATTGCAGCAGTGGCAGCATGTACTCTTTGACTGTGCGATCCGAGAAGGTTGGTTCGCCGCCTGTTATACTGATCGTTTGCAGATGTTCTACCTCATCCAGCCGGCGCAGCATATCATGGAGCGGTAATTTCGCAGGTTCCATCATGACGAGGGTATCTCCTACGGCACAGTGTTCACAGCGCATATTGCATAAATTTGTTACGGTCATCTCCACGCTGGTCAAAGTATGACGTCCGAATTGTTTCAATGAATTGAGCGGGTCCCAGGGATCGTTGGTAGGGGATAACGGAGGAAGCGTCTCGCTTCTTGATTTTGTAGCTATGTTTAAGTCATTGTTCTCTATTCGATTCATTGGTTTCATTCGCTTTCAGCACCTAACTTCATTCTAATCTGTATCGTTTCTTTTATTGTAATGTGAGTCGTTTACGGAAGCAAATAAATCGCGAATAAATCGCATTCCCTTGCAGGATTTGACGAAAAAGAGGCCTTGCGGCCTCATTCTCTACAAACTTTTCCAATCACTAGATACCCGAGACTAGCTGCACATCCGAAGCACCGTCATTAACCCCTACGATCATAGCCGTTAGTTGCTTAGACAAATCCACCTCATAAGGAACCTTCAAATCTTCTCCTGCCTCATTCGTCAGAATGCGAACGATCGGTCGATGAGGATACGAATGATTAAGATCTACAACTACACCTTGCTCGCCAGTCTTCAGCTTGACCGACATTCCGATGGGATAGATCGCTACCTTATCACGGAATACCTGCAGCATCCGTTGATCGTATAACGTGCCTGAGCCTGCGTATAACCTCTCTGTCGCGTCATGCGGAAGCATCGGCGTGCGGTACACCCTATTGGTTGTCATCGCATCATAGGAGTCGACAAGACCGATCCATTTGGCATAGTCATGAATTTCGTTGCCTTTGATCCCGCGCGGATAGCCGCTGCCGTCAATACGCTCGTGATGCTGGAATGCACAGTGTGCCACCAGCAGCGGTAAGTTCGGCTCATCCTTAAGCAGCTCGTAGCCAAGCTGCGCATGGCGTTTCATCAATGTGAACTCCTCGTTCGTTAATTGATCAGGCTTCTTAAGGACGTTTACGTTAATTTGGGTCTTACCTATATCATGAAGCAGAGCACCGAGTCCGAGTGTCATCAATTCGTCACGAGAATAACCATTCGAGAGTCCGAGCAAAGTCGAATATACGCACACGTTAAGTGAATGCTGGTATAAATAATGATCAACGGTACCCATGTTCATCAACATGATCATGGCTTCATCTTGATTCGACAAATCGTCTATTATCAAATTCATCATCGCTTTGAATGGCTGTGCAATATACGGATACGCTGCACCCTTACGTTTCTGCGGGCGATCCATCAGCTCACGGAAATTCGTGCGAATTTCCTTAATGGCGACCCTGAATGTTTCTTCCCGGATCAGTGACGGTGGTATGATGCCTTCCGTACGCGCATCTTCAATATACACATACTGAACACCACATTCGGCCAATCTCTGAATGAGTCGACTCGTTAGCTCCATATGATCACCTAATAAAACGATGCCATCTTCTGAAAATATCTTTTTGGCTAGCCTCATTCCAGGCTTGCACTGCACAATGGATAGCAAACGCATTTTCTTTGTCCTTCCCCGCTGTGGCCTATTAACAATACATATCGGAATAACATGCCCGTATTGTTAATTTACGTGAAAATGCGACAAATCGCAACCATATTATGCTAAATGTTCGACATATTTCTCCGAAATCCTACGAAACCTTGTAGTTTTTTGTTAACAAGGAACAAACCGATTGGCGTGGCAACCTATAAGCGATGGTTCATGTTGAAGCTCTCCTTCGAGCACGTCCCGAATAAATTCAGGCAAATAATACCTGAAGCTCTCAGCTTCAGCGAGGCTCTCGTAACCCACTTTAAAACTGAACATATCGATTGTGCCGACCTCATACAATCGCTCATCATCCAGCGGCTCCTCGCCCACCTGAATGCGTATGATCCGGTCCAATGGAGGTCTGCTTTCATCATATACAACCGTCATTCCATCCAGTGCAAGCATGCCCAATACTTCGCCTCGGAAACCATACCCCTTGATTGCTTTTGATGAATAGGACTCGCTCAGCGACTGCTCTAGTGCTGTCCTTAGCTTGCTCCCTCGAATCGACATGCGGCAAGGATTGATGGGAGACGGGCAGATCGCGTGAAGCTCGCCTGCGGTTACGTCGCCAAGCGCCAGACCACCTAACAATTGCCCTGCGTTGACAAGTCCGATCTCAGCATTGGTGTAGCGTCTGAGGCCTGCTGCGAGCAGGTTGGATAACGGGTTTTCTCTTGCCGGGTTAGATGGCAGCGGATGTCGAAGCACTGTCGCGACCCTAGCCAACTTAATGCGGCTTGACTTGCGGAACGCTTCGATGATCGCTTCCGCATCTTCGCTTTCGACATAAGCTCCGGTAGGCACGACTTCTCCCCGGAGAAGCGGCTTACCTTCCTTTTCGTCCCATGCTATTTCGATCTTGCCGACATATTCGCCGAACTTGCCAGCTGCGCATAACATGACTCCGTTTATAACAAGGGGTTCCTCAAGGAGATGATGGGTATGTCCGCCCAAAATAAGATGAATGCCAGGAATCTGCTCCGCTATAGCTTCGTCGAATCGAAGTCCTAGATGTGACATAACAACTACAATGTCTGCCTCATCCCTCAGCTTTTCTGCTTCGAGGCGTATCGCCTCCAATGGATCGGTCGCTTTCCAGCCCAGAAGTTCGTAGAACTCGCTAAAGGCCGCCGTCGCGCCGATCAGTCCTACTCGCAGTCCGTTCTTGCGAATAACGACACTCGGACTCATCCATTCTGGACGCTCACCAGACTCCAGCATAACCAGGTTGGAGCAGACAATGTCGAATTCCGATACGTTGCTATACAAATGTGACAGCGCTTCAGGCGTATATGTCAAACCTTCGTTGTTGCCAAGCGTAATCGCTTCATATCCGCATTCCCGAAGCAACGAAAGATTAACCTGACCTTCGCTTCCTTCCGTCTCTTGCCTCATACGGTCCATATGATCACCGCAATCTACAGCAAGCACGCACTCGGCCCCCCAAGTCTTACGTTCATTAGCAATAATAGCCGAGATTTTTGCTGCATTTTCTAGACGGCTATGAATATCGTTGCTATGCATCAGCACAACTTTGGTAACCCGACTATCGAATGGATGACTCATTCGAAGCACCGCCTTCCGCCTATTCAATTAACCCCCGATTTGCGACATGCGACGGTCAGTCGGGACATGTGTCAACGCTCCGTCCGCAAGTTTGGCTGCCATCTCGTGATTCTCGGGTTTGATGTCCATTGCTTTATAATAAAGATGCTTGATCGCCTCCGAATTACCGAGCGCTCCCTTAACATTAAGCTCATCAACCCAATACAAGCAGGGTTTCATATTGCCGTCTGCCGTTAATCGAAGCCGATTGCAGTTACTGCAGAAGTGATCGCTGATCGGATGGATGAGCCCGAAAGAACCTACAGCCCCTTCCATCTGCCAATCTTCAGACGGTCCGTTGCCCTTGACGGATTCCTTACGGGACAATACGTAACCTTCTCCTTCAGCAATCTCCAGTACTCGCGATAACGGCAAATAGTGCTTGCGCCAATTCTCATCGGCATGGCCGATTGGCATATATTCGATGAACCGGACATGCAGCGGTCGGTCATAAGCCAGCTTCAAAAACTTTTCAATTTCGTCCTCATTGACGCCCTTCAACAAGACACAATTCAGTTTGATGGGATTAAATCCGGCTTCAGCAGCCGCTTCAATCCCCTCCAGCACGCGGTTTAGATCACCACGTCTAGCGATGAAACGGAATCTGGCAGGATCAAGCGTATCAAGACTGATATTCACTCGGTTCAATCCAGCTGCCTTTAACGCTTGGGCTTGTTTAGCCAGAAAAATCCCATTCGTTGTTAAGGCGATATCTTTAATACCTGGGATTGCCGACAGCCTTGCGATTAATCCATCCAACCCAGGTCTGAGCAACGGTTCTCCACCAGTGATTCGCAATTTCGTGATCCCTAGCTCTGCGCCAGCTTTAACGACTTCAACGATGTCGTCATAGCTGAGTACATTGTCCGCTTCTGTGAACTCCACTCCTTCTTCAGGCATGCAGTACAGGCAGCGTAAATTGCAGCGATCCGTTACCGAAATTCTTAAATAGTCATGTTTTCTCCCAAACCGATCCTTCAGCTCCTGCATCCCGCGCACCACCTCTCTATGTACCCTATAGCATAACATTTTTTTCGCTTTTATGGTATTCTAGTAACATCCAAAAACCCTATTTGGGGTTGCTTACAAGGAGTTGCCAATAGATGAAACAACCCTGGACCATCATGCTGTTTGCGGGTCTGCCCGAGAGGTTAGGGACGAGCCGGCTTGAGCTTACAATCGACGCTGAGGAATTGACAGCAGGCGCGCTTAAATCCGCGATTGCGCAGGAGTATGCCGAACATTCTGCCCTGTTAGCCATTTGCTTCGTTGCGCGTAACCATACGTATGTATCCGATGGAGAGACGGTTCACGCAAGCGATGAGCTAGCCTTGCTGCCTCCTGTATCAGGTGGAGAAGAACTAGGCGGTACACAGGACGATACGGGGAGCCTGACTGCTCCTAGGTTCGTGATCACCAGTGAACAAATACGAACGGAAGACGTGCTCGCCAAAGTTATTGTCAAAGAACATGGCGCAGCGATTGCTTTCGTTGGCACAACACGTGAGTGGACGCAAGGCCAGCGTACCGTACGGTTAGAATATGAAGCCTACGAACCGATGGCTGTTTCGACTATGGAACAGATCGGAAACGAGATTGCCTCGAATTGGCCCGGTGCTTTATGCGCAATCACTCATCGAGTTGGCGTTGTCCATCTCGCGGAAAGTAGCGTTGTGATTGCCGTGTCCGCTCCACACAGAGAGCATTGTTATGAAGCAAGTCGCTACGCAATCGAAAGACTCAAGCAGATCGTACCGATCTGGAAGAAGGAAATATGGGAAGACGGCTCCGAATGGAAAGGCCATCAACTAGGACCTTGGGATCCGATTGCCGCACCGCAGTCATAATAAGATTCATTCGTACGAAAGTTATATATGTATGATCCACAGTCCCAATAGAACTATAGTATGAGCTTACTCGGATTTTAATTTAATGGGCATGACCTTAGTATGATTTGTTATCGGTTGATCCCGCATCCATAAAATTGGAAGTAATGAAGCGACGTTTGTCGAATTGTGTCGAAATATAGGTAATTGGATTCATTTCACATTTATTTATATTGCCAATAGGTGGATTGATTGTTACTATCTATATATCTGAGTAGGCTTGATTAATCATAATTCGAGGTGTCTCTATGAGAATCCATGTTGCTGATATACTAGATGGAGACCAACTTAGCCACGATATATTCAATAATTACGGGCTGCATGTGCTTTCCAAGGGTACTAAACTATATAAGAACGAAATATCCAGGCTGCTTCAACATCATATTGATTACGTTGATATCAAAGATAGGGAAATCGCCACTTCAACAATAGAATCGTATAACGAATCCAATCGAACGTTAGAATCCACAGTTAATCCGAAGTGGCTTCCTAAAGTTCAACCGATTTACGAGAACGCTGTCAAACGGTTTGAGAAGTTGTTCGAGAATGCTTTCGAGCAAGGGATCGTCCATGATTCCGAAGTAACAGAGATTATGCAGCCGCTGCTTAACAACCTGCAGTTGGAACGAGATGTTGTCTCCATGCTCCTCTTGCTTAATACCGAAGATGATTATACCTATCAACATTCTGTCCAGGTTGGCATGCTCTCCTATTACTTGGCTACATGGCTAGGAAGCTCCAGCGAAGAAGCTGCGCACATCGGCAAAGCCGGGTTCTTGCATGACATTGGCAAGAGCAAGATCAGCGGCGATATCCTGAACAAACCTGGTAAGCTGACAGCAGAAGAATTTGATGAAGTGAAACGGCATACCTTGTATGGTCACGATATTATTTCCGACTCGTTCGATAATAACGACCTGGCACTTGGCGCACTGCAGCATCACGAACGCGTAGACGGCAGCGGATATCCGCATGGCCTCAAGGGCGACGAAATCCATCCCATCTCTAAAATTATTGCCGTTGTAGATATTTATAGTGCAATGATTTCTGCGCGCATTTATCAGAAGGAACGTGATTTGTTATACGTGCTTAAGGAGCTTCACAGACTAAGCTTCAATGAGCTTGATCCGGTAACAACCCATACGTTCATTAAGCATATGATTCCCAATTTCATCGGCAAGAAGGTCCGGCTTAATAACAAAGAGTTCGGCGTTATCGTTATGACGCATCCAACTGAATTCTTCAGACCGCTTGTTCAGACCAACGAGCAATTTGTTGATCTTACAATCGAACGCCAATATGAGATCGAGCATATTTATCTATAACGGATTGAGAACTTCAATCTTACGCCGCTTAAATACTTTATGTATTAGAGCGGTTTTTTATTGGCAATAGGTTGTACTTATAGATGCACAAAGACCTCTGGGAAACTTAATTCCCAGAGGTCTTTGCTTGTAATGGATAGACGATCTTAACCGATCGAACCTTCCATCTCGAACTTGATCAGACGGTTCATCTCGACCGCGTATTCCATTGGAAGTTCTTTGGTGAACGGCTCGATGAAGCCCATAACGATCATTTGAGTAGCTTCGTCCTCAGAGAGGCCGCGGCTCATCAAGTAGAACAGTTGGTCTTCAGATACCTTGGACACCGTTGCTTCGTGTTCCAGGGTGATGTTGTCGTTCAGAATTTCATTGTATGGAATTGTATCGGAAGTCGACTCGTTATCCAGAATAAGCGTGTCGCATTTAATGTTCGCTTTGGCGCCATCGGAGTTGCGTCCGAACGAAGCCAAGCCGCGATATGTTACTTTGCCGCCATGCTTACTGATGGATTTCGATACGATTGTAGAGCTCGTATCTGGTGCCAGATGCGTCATCTTCGCTCCTGCGTCTTGATGCTGGCCTTTGCCCGCAACAGCGATCGATAATACCATACCTTTCGCACCGCGGCCACGAAGAACAACTGCAGGATATTTCATCGTCAGCTTGGAGCCGATGTTGCCATCGATCCATTCCATTTGGGCGTTCTCGTCTGCTACAGCACGTTTGGTAACGAGGTTGTAGATGTTCGGAGCCCAGTTCTGGATTGTCGTATAACGAACGCGAGAATCCTTTTTGCAAAGAATTTCTACGACTGCGCTATGCAAGGAGTTCGTGCTGTAGATCGGCGCAGTACAGCCCTCTACGTAATGCACGGAGCTTCCTTCGTCGGCGATAATGAGCGTACGTTCGAATTGTCCCATATTTTCGGAGTTGATCCGGAAATAAGCTTGCAGAGGGATATCACATTGTACACCTTTTGGTACGTAGATAAACGATCCACCGGACCATACTGCGCTATTAAGAGCTGCGAATTTGTTGTCCGTAGGAGGAATGATCGTTCCAAAATATTCTTTGAGCAGCTCTGGGTATTCGCGCAGCGCCGTATCTGTATCCGTGAAGATAACGCCTTGTTTCTCCAGATCCTCTTGCATGCTGTGGTAAACAACCTCCGACTCATATTGAGCCGACACGCCTGCAAGGAACTTCTGCTCAGCTTCAGGAATACCTAGCTTGTCAAAGGTTTCCTTGATCTCTTGTGGAACCTCTTCCCACGTCTTGCCTTGTTTCTCGGATGGCTTCACGTAATATTGAATGTCGTCGAAGTCCAAGTCATCCAGATCCCCGCCCCACTTCGGCATAGGCATCTTGTTGAATTGCTCCAGCGACTTAAGACGGAACTCAAGCATCCATTCCGGCTCGTTTTTCATTTCCGAAATCGTACGAACGATCTCAGGCGTCAGCCCTTTACCCGACTGAAAAATCGCTTTATGCTCATCGCGGAAACCGTACTTGTATTCTTCCATTTCCGGCATTGACTTTGCCATTTCCTCATCACTCCTTTTAAGGTCATCAAAAAGTACAATTTTGATCACGATGCGTAACCTTCGAAGCTTATTCGACATCGAATCTTGAACTCAGCCGGCTCCTCCAGTGCTCACGTAGCGCTGCTACGCTCCGCTCTTCGGACCTCGGCTTTCGTCCAACCTTCTCGGTGCTGAAAATCGTTCTTTTTGATCTTGATCTCACTTAAGGTCATCAAAAAGTACAATTTTGATCACGATGCGTAACCTTCGAAGCTTATTCGACATCGAATCTTGAACTCAGCCGGCTCCTCCAGTGCTCACGTAGCGCTGCTACGCTCCGCTCTTCGGACCTCGGCTTTCGTCCAACCTTCTCGGTGCTGAAAATCGTTCTTTTTGATCTTGATCTCACTTAAGGTCATCAAAAAGTACAATTTTGATCACGATGCGTAACCTTCGAAGCTTACTAAACCAATCATTTTTCACTTTGCGTTTCGATCCCTTTGCGAAGGGCGTTCCACGCCAGTGTTGCGCATTTGATACGTGCCGGGAATTTGTTCACGCCCGACAACGCTTCAATATCCTCAAGCTCCTCGAACTCAACATCCTCGCCCTTCATCAGGGAGGAGAATCGTTCCGCCATCTCAAGCGCTTCTTCGAACGTATGGCCTTTGACAGCCTCCGTCATCATCGAAGCGGAACTCATTGAGATGGAGCAGCCTTCGCCTGTGAACTTGGCGTCCGTGACTTTGCCATCCACAACAACCAATTGCAACGATATACGATCGCCGCAAGTCGGATTATTGAGGTTGATTGTCACGGCATCGTCGTTCATCGTGCCGCGGTTGCGAGGATTCTTATAATGATCCATTATGACTCTGCGGTACAAATCATCCAATTGCATAGCCGAAGAACTCCTTTGTTTGGATTAGACCGCGGACTAAGGCATCGATATCCTCTTCGGTATTGTATAGATAGAAGCTCGCTCTCGCGGTAGCCGAAACTTCGAGCCAGCGCATAAGCGGCTGACAGCAGTGATGCCCTGCGCGGATTGCGATCCCCTTGGAATCAAGTACGGTTGCAACATCATGCGGATGGACATCATCCAGATTAAACGTGATTAGACCCACACGGCCCGTCTTCGGACCGTATAACTCGATGCCTTCAATCGTAGACAGTCTGTCGTAAGCATATGCGGCCAAATGCCGTTCATGTCGATCAATCTCATCCATGCCGATACTCTCTAGAAAATCGATTGCGGCGCCAAGGCCTACCGCGCCTGCGATGATCGGAGTACCACCTTCGAATCGATAAGGAATTTCTTTCCATGTCGATTCGAATAGATCCACGAAATCAATCATTTCGCCGCCGAACTCTATAGGCTCCATATTGTTAAGCAGGTTTTTCTTGCCGTACAATGCGCCGATTCCGGTTGGACCACACATCTTATGACCCGAGAATGCGTAGAAATCTGCTCCGAGATCCTGCACATCCACACGTTTGTGCGGTGTGCTCTGCGCACCGTCGACCACCATTATAGCTCCGTTGCGATGAGCAATCTCCGCAACTTCCTTAATCGGATTAACGACGCCTAAGACGTTGGACACGTATGTCATCGAAACAACCTTCGTGTTAGGTGTGATAACTTCCTCCACATCCTGTATCGAAATTGTACCGTCAGGCTGAAGTGGAATATATTTGAGCGTAGCTCCTGTCGCCTTTGCAGCTTGCTGCCAAGGGATCAGGTTGCTATGATGCTCCATCGGAGTAATGACGATTTCGTCGCCTTCCTTGCAGATTGTCCGAGCATAACCGGTAGCAACCAGATTCAGCGCAGTTGTTGTACCGCGTGTGAAGATAATCTGCTCGGGTGTCTCTGCATTCAAGAACTTCGCTACTTTGGCGCGCGCACCCTCATACGCGTCAGTCGCACGGGAGCCGAGTGTGTGCACGCCTCGGTGAACGTTCGCATTATCCAGCTCATAGTACCGTTTCATCGCATCAATGACAGAGCGCGGCTTCTGCGAAGATGCCGCGCTATCCAGATAAACGAGCGGATGCCCGTTTATCTCTTGATACAATATCGGGAACTGCTCCCGCACTGCATGTATATTCATCCTTCAAGCTTCCTTTCGAGCAAACGCTGAAGCTGTGTACGCACGGCTTCAACCGAAATCTCGGATACGACTGGAGCAAGGAATCCATAAATAATCAATCGTTCAGCGTCTTGTCTGCTAATGCCGCGAGACATCAGATAGTAGACCTGCTCTGGATTTACTTGACCTACGCTCGCTGCATGGCCCGCAGTTACATCATCTTCATCAATGAGAAGAATCGGATTGGCGTCACCGCGCGCTTTCGGGCTAAGCATCAAAACCTTTTCAGTCTGAACGCCATTAGCTTTGGTTGCGCCATGCTCGATCTTCGTAATGCCATTGATAATCGCCGAAGCAGAATCCTTCATGACTGCGCGAGTAATCATGTTGCTGTCCGAGCTTTTGCCGAAGTGTACGGCTTGAGTCGTCAAGCTCATTTGTTGCACGTTCTTACCAACGCTAATGACCTTAACATCCGAAGTGGAGCCTTGGCCCTTCATGATCGACTTCGTATCGGACAATGTATGTCCATCATTCAGATCGCCGATCGTCCATTCAATACGACCATCGTTCTCGACGATTGCACGGCGAAGTGTCATATCAACGCCGCTTTCCCCTAGCGAATGAACCGATCCGAAACGAACGAATGCGCCTGGTTTCACGAACACTTCAACAATGGAAGGGTGAACGAAAGCCGAGTTGACGGCTGCTTTGTCAGACACAGCGCAGTCTACATAAGTTACACGGCTGTTCGAATCCGCAACGATAAGAATATGGGGAGCGAACGTAGAGTCCGCGTTGTCATTAAATAGAATCGCCTGAAGCGGAATTTCCACTTCCACATTCTTAGGCACGTATACGAATACGCCGCCATTCCATAATGCCGCATTCAGCGCCGTCAATTTGTCTTCGTCCTTCTTAACGGCTTGGAACAAATATTGCTGTACCAGATCCCCATGCTCCTTGCATGCAGTCTCTAGGTCGGTGAAGATAACACCTTTGGCCGACAGCTCCGCAGAGAGTTGTCTCCATGCCGTGCCCGAATTACGCTGTACCAGCAGATTCTCCGTGCCTTCCGTTACAAGCTCCTGAACCACGGCCGGCAATTCAGCCAGCGAGCCTGCAGGTGCGGACGATTCGTAGCTGCCTACAGCCGTTAAATTCCAGCGCTCGATACGCACCTTCTCCGGCTTCGGCCAAGCGATGCTGCCCGCAAGCTCAGCTGCTTCTCCCCGAAGCGCTACGAGCCATTCCGGCTCGCCCTTGCTCCGTGCCAGAGCTTCCGCGGAACCGCGGTCGGTCGGAGTCGATAGTTGTGTACTCATTCGTTTAACCTCCTTCTCCGATTAAGCCTGGCCTACAGTTTCGTCTACGATGCCCAGTTCTTCCTTCACCCAGTCATAACCTTCATTCTCAAGGCGCTGAGCAAGCTCCGGACCGCCGGATTTAACGATGCGTCCTTGCATCATAACGTGTACGAAGTCAGGTGTAATATAGTTCAGGAGACGCTGATAGTGAGTAATGATCAAGAAGCCACGTTCTTCGGAACGCATCGCGTTCACACCGTTCGCAACGATACGTAGTGCATCGATATCAAGACCGGAGTCGATCTCGTCGAGTACAACGATCTTTGGATCCAATAACATCATTTGAAGAATTTCATTACGTTTTTTCTCGCCGCCAGAGAAACCTTCGTTCAGGTAACGGTGAGCAAACTCTGGATTCATCTCTAGCTCTTTCATCTTGCCTTCCATCTGGCGGATGAATTTGATCAACGAGATCTCGCTGCCTTCTTCGCGGCGAGCATTAATCGCGCTGCGCAAGAAGTCGGAATTGGTTACGCCCGGAATCTCACTTGGATATTGCATAGCTAGGAACAGACCGGCGCGAGCGCGCTCGTCAACTTCCATCTCAAGCAAGTCTTCTCCGTCAAGGGATGCGCTGCCTTCTGTTACCTCATATTTAGGATGACCCATCAAAGCGGAAGCCAGCGTACTTTTACCTGTTCCGTTAGGTCCCATGATAGCGTGAATTTCGCCGCCCTTGATTTCCAGGTTGATGCCTTTTAGAATTTCTTTTCCTTCGATCTCGGCCTTCAGCCCATCGATGACAAAATGTGTTGCCATTGTATGCAATCCCTCCAAAGGTTGGTTTACTTCTAAAATAGTTGATTCTCACTGATTCTCAATAATCATTTTAATATAGTTTTTGTTTTAAATCAATCAGCGAGAGGATTCGCTCCCGCTCTGCCCTATACTTTTCCTCCGTTAATACAGGCGAAATAGCAGGTTCTTCCAAGCTGTCTTCCAGTCTGACCCAAGACTTGCAGCCGTTATACGCCTCTCGCATCGGAGCATATACGGGCTTATCCAGTTTGTATATCTTCATTAATAATAGATGAAGCGGTTTCTTCCGTTTCCACTTTAGACGTTCTTCTGCGAAAGTATCCGTCCAGATGTGACAATCTCTCAGCTTATCCAACGTTTCTTGATCATTGATCTCGATATCATCCGTCACTTCAGCGTAAGCGTCCAGCTTTATTTGCTCCATCCCGGGCGACCATTCCTTTAACGTCTCGTCCATCCCGGCGCGATATTGCTCCTTGAGCAATTCTTGTCTCTGGTGCTCATAAGCGGGCATTAAATAAAAGTTTGGGCTGAGCAGTTGAAAATCCCTTGTTTCCTCGATGATGCCACCCTTGCGAAGCACTAGAATCTGCTCTCCTTCTCGCAGAGCTTTAACGGAAACAGCCCATTCCTTCAAGGCAATCATTTGCCTGTTTGTCCGATCCATCCACATTTGCCTCCTCGCTAAATCCGATCCCAATATGAAAACAACCACTTCTATTATCGAAAAAAAGTCCCGGAGATGTCAATGTATCATGTCTTAAGGTATTCCATGCCGAATGTTATTCCATTATACTAGAGAGCATGGTGTCTGAATGAGAGTAACTATCGGAGGTGGACATAAATGTCTACGTATCATCCTTTAACGATTGAAGAAGCCATCACAATTGCCCAAGGCATGGATGGTTTTTTTCCAGTTGACGCAAACTTAAGCTGCCGGGAAATCGGCGATGGCAACTTAAATCTTGTGTTTCATATTACCGATAAGGTAAGCGGCAAAAGCCTAATCATGAAACAAGCGTTGCCTTATGCCAAAGTCGTTGGCGAATCTTGGCCGCTGACTTTGGATCGCGCCCGCATCGAAAGCGAGAAGCTTATCCTCGAAGGCGAGCTAGCTCCAGGACTTGTTCCAATTGTTTATCGCTATGATTCCGTGCTTGCGCTCACGATTATGGAGGATCTCAGCAGCCATGTCATTATGCGCCAAGGTCTGATGGACGGCACTCGATATCCTTTGTTCGCGGATCATATTTCTACATTTATGGCTAACACGTTGTTCAACACATCCGACTTCGGCATGAATCAACAGGAGAAAAAAGTTCGTTTAGGTCGATTCATTAATCCGGATCTGTGCAAAATAACGGAAGACTTAATCTTCGACGATCCGTACACGGTTTCGCCGAACAATAACATTGATCCCGCTATTCGTGACGCGGCGGAAGCGCTTTGTAACGATAGCGATCTTCATTTCGAAGTCGCAATACTCCGAGAGAAATTTCTGACGCACGCGCAAGCGCTGCTGCACGGCGATCTCCATACCGGCAGCATCTTCGCCACGCCGCAATCTACTAAAGTGATCGATCCTGAATTTGCATTCTATGGCCCCATGGGCTTTGATATCGGCGCTGTTATTGCCAATCTTCTGCTCAACTATGCCGGTCAAGAGCATTGGAAGCAAAACGGCAACGATCGTGCCGAGTTCCGTAACGAGTTGATATCTACTATTATTGACATCTGGAATGGATTCGAGTCCAAGTTCCGCACACTATGGGAGCAGAATGGAACCGACAGGCTGGCGAAAGCGGCACCTGGGTACCTTGATTATTACATGAATTGCATTCTTCAGGACACCATCGGTTTCGCTGGCGCGAAGATGGTCCGTCGAATCGTTGGACTTGCACATGTCGCTGACATTGACCGCATTCCGGATGAAGCCAGCCGTGAACGCGCGCAGCGATTGGCGCTTGCGATCGGAACAGAGCTCATTCGCCGCAACAGACAAGCTAACTCCATCGCCGTCTTAACCGACGTAGTGATTACGGCTAGCAATAGCTAGTCCAAGAAAGGAACTACAAGATGACTCAAACTTATGCTGGACTTCAATCCGTTATTTGGCGAGGCGACAAGCTCGACTTGCTCGATCAACGGCTATTGCCCGAAGAAATCGTTTATTTGCCACTCACGACTTCCGAGGATGTATGGGAAGCTATCCGTCACCTTAAGGTTAGAGGCGCTCCTGCTATCGGTATCGCTGCAGCTTATGGCGTAGTATTAGGCAGCGCGCACGCGGCTACGATCGAGGATTGGCTTCAAGCCGTTATGAAGGAATCCGAATATCTTGCGACTTCGCGGCCTACTGCCGTTAACTTATTCTGGGCGCTTGACCGGATGAAAGCAACTGCGGTTGACATTAAGGAGCAAGGACTAAGCTTATCGGCTGCCAAAGAGGCGCTAACGGAGCAAGCCATTGCGATTCAGAGCGAAGACGAAGAAACCAATCGGATGATTGGTGAACATGCTTTGACATTGTTCGAGGATGATATGGGCGTGCTTACGCACTGCAACGCAGGCGGACTGGCAACAGCCAAATACGGAACGGCGCTAGCGCCGTTCTATCTGGCGAAGGAGCGCGGCATGTCGATCCGCGTGTTCGCAGACGAAACGCGACCAGTCCTGCAAGGTGCTAGACTGACAGCATTTGAACTGCAACAAGCAGGCGTTGATGTAACGTTGATCTGTGACAATATGGCTGGTCATGTTATGTCCAAGGGCTGGGTGAACGCAGTTATCGTCGGCACTGATCGTGTGGCTGCTAACGGTGACGTAGCGAACAAAATCGGCACATACAGTGTAGCCGTATTAGCCAAGGCGCATGGCATCCCGTTCTATGTAGCTTGTCCGCTGTCTACGATCGACCTTCAGACGCCTACAGGCGCTGAAATTCCGATCGAAGAACGTAATGCTGAAGAAGTTACCGAAGGATTCGGCAAACGTACTGCGCCTCAAGGCGTCAAGGTGTACAACCCTGCATTTGATATAACGCCACATGAATATGTTACTGCGATCATTACAGAGAAGGGCATCGTTGAGGCGCCTTTCGAAGAGAATTTACGTAAACTTTTTGAAAAATAATGTAACCATCAAGTAAACAACCCCAAGCAACGGGTCTGGCGTATCTGCCAGATTACCTTGATTGGGGTTTTTCTTCACTTCACACCTATAACATTCGTTCAAGTGCATCGCTGCCCTTCATCCCGACCACGATCCCCAGCGATTCTGCAGTCAAGGTAACCGATTCGAGCGGAGCGTTCATTAATTCTTCCAATGTCCTAACGCCGACGGCGCGTCCTGCAATGATCCCCCGATCACTAAGCCGTTCATTCAGCAATGTAACGTCTAGCGCTCCGCACATAATATAACCTTTGTCAGTCGAGATGGACAATAACGTCGTTTTCGGAAGTTTCACTTCGACGCCAAGAACAGTAGCCCCATTGTCCAGGACGAATGGAACCATCCTCATCATATGAAATCCACCTCCCTTTGCAAGCAGCTGTTTACTGCCTCAAATTGCACTGCAAATCAGTATATGCGGGAATATCGGCTCAGTATAGACGTTTGCGGATTAGGACTGTATGACTATTCGTTTTAGTGATATATTAGAGGTATCCTGCCATAATGTTACGGAGGCAACCACATGACGAAACAACCAGCCACCAAAGAATCACCTTCCTCCCATGTATTCCAAATAGAAGTTATGATAGAAGACGATCACCATGGAAGCGCTTTAGCAAAACTGATTTCCAGCCTTAATGCGGGTGGATATGCCGATTACAGGATATTGTCCGGTGTGCGTCTCGGTGAACGGATTCTTGAACGGCAAGCCAGCAGCGCCACAGCTACACCAATACCAATCATCCCTGAATCCTCTCAATCTAAGCGGCCTTCACCTACGATCATAGCTGCCGATAAAGCTCCGGACAAGTCTAGTGCTGGAGACGGCTTCGAACAGATCCGTTCTCTCATGAAAAGCAATAAGCTGATTCGGTTGATCGTGAATCGCGGTTTAGGGATCAAACTAAGTATTCCCTGCCGAATTATTAACTTGGATGAAGCTGGACAATTAATTACCGTCTACCATGTAGACGAGAAGCAGGTCTATACGTTCAGAATGACCGAGCTTGAAGACTTCTTGGAATAAGAGGAACAATAAGAAAAGCGGCGAAACCTCCGGGAGAGGTTCGCCGCTTTTGGCATTATGAACGTTATTTATTTAACCTGCTTTGAGCATTTCTTCGATATTATCGCTTGTAACAGGCGGACTCCAGAAGAAGCCCTGCATCTCGTCGCAGCGATGTTTCTTCAGAAACTCCATTTGTTCAACCGTCTCTACTCCTTCAGCGATAACTTGTATATTGAGATTATGCGCCATTGCAATAATGGCTGCGACGATCTCCGCATCACTTGGATCCTGTTGGATATCTCTTACGAATGATCGGTCAATCTTGAGACGGTCAATCGGGAAGTTCTTAAGATAGTGGAATGAGCTGTAACCCGTTCCGAAATCGTCTACGCTAATCCCGACTCCGAGATCCGTAATCGCTAGCAAGCAGCGCGAGATATGACCTACATCGTTGGTCATGGATTCTGTAATTTCGAGATCCAAATACCGCGCTTCAAGACCTGTTTTCTCCAAAACTTCAGCAACTCGGCTTGCCAAGTCATGTTGAAGGAATTGTCTGATAGAAAGGTTGACCGACACAGGAATTTTGGGAAGCCCTGCATCCTGCCAAGCCTTGTTCTGCCGACATGCTTCCTCAAGCACCCAGTCACCGATCTGAACGATCATACCGCTATCTTCTGCCAACGGAATGAACGTTCCAGGAGCAAGTAGCCCCTTGACGGGATGAATCCATCTCACTAACGCTTCTACGCCGACCATGACGCCATTCTTCAAATCATATTGGGGTTGATAATAGAGAACAAATTCCTTACGTTGGATCGCGCGGTATAGCTCATGCTGCAGCGTCAATCGTTCAAAGGAAGAATTACTCCAAGTGTCGGAATACATCATACAATCATTTTTTCCGTTTTCCTTAGCTTTGTAGAGCGCCATATCAGCCTTCTTGAACAATGTATACCCATCGTCATCCAAGTTGCTGTTCGTGACTAAGCCGATGCTCGCCGTAATATGTATAGGGAATCCCTTAAGTTCATATGGCTCTTCGATCGCCTTGAGCAGCTTTCTGGCATAATCCATCAATTCTTCTTCGGATGTGATCGAATTCAGCAGAAGGGCGAATTCGTCGCCTTCCATCCTTGCAATGACATCCTGCTCTGGCGAGTTACGAGATAACCGTTCGGCTACTTGCATGAGAAGCATATCTCCGGACTCACGTCCAAATGAAGCATTAACAAGCTTGAAGCCGTCCAAATCCATATAACAGATGCCGATTGTCCGTTCATCTTCCTTGGCTCTTGTCAGACTCTCTGACAGCTTGATCTGGAATAGAGTTCGGTTAGGCAGACCTGTCATGTCGTCATAATAGGCCATGTACCGGATACGTTCAACATTTCGTTTGCGATCGCTTAGGTCATGGCTGATCATTAGCGTACCGATTACTTCGTGATCTTGAATCAATGGAGCACAAATGACTTGTAATTCGAGAGGAAAACCCGTGCGGTGCGTAATACTGATATTGTTCTGAATCGTCTGGCCTTGCAAGGATAACTCCAGGCTCTCTTGCAGAATTGATCTGCTCGCCGGGTCGATCATACGCATAATAGCTTCTCCGATCATCTCTGATCGTTGATAACCTAACATACGTCCTGCCGCTTCGTTAAGCTCCAATACGTTGCCACTCCGATCCAGAACGGACAATGGAACAGCCTCCGAGCGCAACAAGGTGTCTACGATAGCAGTGTGGTATTTGCGGAAACTAATTAGGGGGTGACGTTTTAACCATAAGACAGCAGCTGTTGCCAGGAGAGCTGCCGAAACGGACCAGGACACCCATTTAAACATCACATCCGTTATCAAGACAAAAGATACTACAATCCAAACTGCAGCCATTGCCGATAATCCGATTAATCCCAAACTCATTGGCTCGTATAAGGACAGCGTTCTTCGCTGATTTCGTGGTGAAGGCAAATCTTCTTTATCTTTCGCCACACACAAACTTCCTTCCTCTATGTCGAGTCAACCGATAGCTAGGTATATTATAAACGAATTGCAGTATTTGGTATAGAAATATTTGTTATAGAGATATAATAATTTGCCGCATTCAATCGAAATTTGTCGAACTTGTCAGGACAACCGTTTATTTCCGGGCATGTTTCAGGACACCTGTAATAACATAGGCCCAGCCGGCCAGCATCGCAACTCCGCCTAGCGGCGTAATCATACCGAGTTTCGACAAACTTGTAAGCGCCAAGACATATAGGCTCACACTAAAGATTAGCATCCCTGCGAAAATGAGCCGAACTCCGATCTTCGCCTGCTTGCCGCCACCTGCCACTTTATCCATAAGCGAAATCAACATAAGGCTAAGCGCTCCATACATATGATATCTGACACCGGTTTCGAATACATCCAGGTAGTGCTCTGAGATCCGATCCTCCAATCCGTGAGCGCCGAAAGCGCCAAGCGCTATGGCCAGTGCGGCGTTTATTGCTCCGATAACAAAATAAGCTGGAAACATATATTGTTCATCCCTTCCATTTTCCTGTATAATTCTTGGCATATTGTCATAAAGGAGATTCGAAAACATGACTGATCATAATCAATTTAATAACAGTAACAACAATCAGCATCAAGACCCTCACACCACACAACAAAATGATCCTTACCGCGAACAGGCTTTCACAGATCCCTTCGCTCCTGGTTCGGCTAACGACATGGATCGTCCCCCACTCAAACATTCAGGCATCGGCATTGCCGCATTTGTTATTTCGCTTGTTGCCCTGCTTATGATCGTTATCGGTATCGTGGTGATCAGCGTAAGCATTGGCAATCTCGGCAATGACGACAGTCTGATCCAAGAGATTGAACGAATCTCAACCTCCTACGGCGAAGGACAAGAAGCCGAAATGGGTGCCGAGTTGATGGAATCAGACGAATTCGGAAGCGCAATCGCCACCTTTATGATTGCAGGTATCCTGTTGCTAGGCTCGCTGGCCGTCGCCTTTGTCGGATTGATTCTTGGGATTATAGGGGTTGCCTCAAGGGAACGTCGCAAGACGTTCGGCATCATCGGTCTCGTGATCAACGGTCTTATCTTGCTCGGTACAGTCGGTCTGGTCGTTATCTCCATCTCGATTGGCGCGATGGGCGCCGTCTAACGCAGCCCACAGCTATAAGTCAGCATAACCTGCAGCGCCTCATCTGAGACGCTGCTTTTTTGTTGCCGTTACTTCAGAACAAACGAAGTGCGGCTAAATCCTTCTTTTGTTTTGCTTACGGTGAGTGAGGCGGGGAATGCTTCCTTCAGCTCTTGCACATGAGAGATAACGCCAATCATCCGACCAGCCTTCTGCAGATCGACCAAGGCTGCAATGGCTTTGTGAAGCGACTCCTCATCGAGCGAGCCAAATCCCTCGTCAATCATCATCATTTCGATGGAGACGCCGCCTTGATGGGACTGAATGACATCCGTCATCCCAAGCGCCAGACACAAGGACGCATTAAATTTCTCGCCGCCGGACAAAGATTTCACATCTCGGTTTTGGCCGGTGTATGCATCGTACACATCAAGTCCAAGTCCGCTTTGTTTACCTCTAGTCTCCAGCCTTCCACTGCGATGCAGTTGGAATTGCCCGCCTGATAGCTCGTGCAGCCTGATATTGGCCATAGCAACAATTTGCTCCAAATATTCGATCAAAATATAACGTTCGAACGATATTTTGATTGCGTTGTCGCCTTTCATCATGGCATAGATATCCAGCACCTGAGCAAGCTTAGCCTCGAGCTCGACTACTTGTGCAGCCGCGAGCTCCACGGATGCTGCCAACCGCGACGCCTCCGCCTTGTATTGCACAGCCATTTGCTCCTCAGCCAAAGCTGACTCGTAGCTGGCGCGCGTGGCGGCGATAAGCTCATGCAAGTCGTCCGCTGCGCTCCATGCGGTGCCGGCAAGCTCCGTCTCCAACCTCGTTGTCGCTTCAACCGCAGCTGCGAGCGACAAGCGATAACCTTCCGTCTCCCGCTTCAGCAGCTCTTTCTGTGCATCTGTCCGCACTGCATCTCGGTAAGCCCTATCGTCTCCGAATCCCGCTTTGCCTAACTCTGCTTGCATTCTAGTCGCCGTTGCAGCAGCCGCTCCTTCCGCCTCGGCGGCCTGCGTCGCAGCTTGCTCTGCATGAGCCCGCGCCGCCGCAAATTGACCAGCCGCATTCTGTAGTCGCTGCTGAGCGGCTGTCAGAGACTCGGATAGCGTAGATTGTTGCTTATGGAGAACTGACAACCTAAGCTTAAGAGCTTCTGGTTCGCGCCACTGCTCGGGTACGCGATCAAGCTCTTTGGCAAGTACACCTTCCTTCGCCGCACCTTCTACTGACAATATCCCCATCTCGGAGCGCAGTACCTCTTGCTCCCGCTCCAATTTCTCGATTTCTGCATCGATTTGGCCTAATTTCTTTCTTAGCGGTTCAAGCTTTGAGGCCTGTTCTTTCAGAGCATCGCTTTGTTCCTTTGTCGATTTCCATGACATTCTGAGCTCACTCTGAAGCTGTTGCAGAGAAGTAATCGATGTTGTGCTTGCCGCAGCATCTCCTGGTAACATTTCAGGAAGATGCTCGGCGAGCTCTTGCTGCTCCACTCGCTGGGAACCAGCTGCTGCCGCGGCCTCTGCTTTGGCTCTCATAAGCTCCTGCTGTACGGCCGCAAGCTGAGCTTTCGCAACATCAAGCGACTCCTTGGACGGCAAGTCATCAGCCGGTACAGCCTTCGCAGGATGTTCAGCACTGCCGCATACTGGACATGTTTCACCATCATGCAGATGCACGGCTAGCAAGCTCGCTTGACCTTCGATCCAGCGACGCTCAAGAGCGGCTGCCTGGGCAACGGCATCTTCCATCGCCTGCGCGCTTTCTCGCTCGAGCTCCTGCCATCGTTTCATGTTTGCATCCAGCTCCAGAAGGCGCTTCACGCCTTTCCCCTGCCGCTCTAAGAGCGATAGCTTCTCCGAGATCTCCGGCACCTGTGAAGCGGCTGCCTCCGCCCTCTGCCCCTCGGCGGCAACACCAAGTTTCTCTTGCTTTCTCGAGGTTAACGCTGACGCAGCTGCGGCTATCTTCGCGGCAGCGTCAGCTTCACGGCGTCTGATATCCGCAAGCGCAGCACGCTGATCGGCAAGTGTACTCACTACCGGCACAAGCTCGCCAAGCCGATGTAGCTCTAACTCGACTTCTCTCCGTTCCGGCTCTTTGTCCTTCTCAGCTTGATGAGCAGCGATAGCGGCGGCTTGCTCCTTGTCCATTGCTGCGAGCTGCTCTTGTCTCTGACGTAGCGACTCGCGGCGGATTTGCTGCGCTCTTGACGTATCTGCTGCTTGCTCTGCATAGGGTGCAAGGGCATCTGCTTTCGCGGACAAAATTAGCTCGCGTTCCAGCGCAGCAATCTCTTCCTGCCTCCGCATCAGCAATTCTCTGTCGCTGCGTCTAGCTCCGAGCTCCTCATGTTTCGCATTAAGCGCAAGTCGAGCACGGAGCTTCTCGTGCTGCGACTCCATATCAGATCCCAATAAGGCTTTGCGGCTCCCAGCTTCGAGCGCAGATTCATGATAGAAATGAGCTTCGGACTCTAAAGCTTCTCGCACCTGACCAGCATTATAGCTATCTTGCCGGAACGTAGCAGACAACTTACCATCTGCTCGCTGAGGCAAGGCCTCCGCCGCTTGACGCATAACAGTCGCCGCGACAGCCTGCGCTTCCTTAAGCTCCTCCGACATTTGCCGATACCTTAATTGGAACCGCCCTTCCAACTTTTCATAAAGCTCAGTCCGGAATATTCGGCGAAGGATATCTTCCTTATTATCCGTGTCGGAGGTAAGCAGCTTACGGAACTCGCCTTGCGGCAGCATGACGATTTGACTGAATTGCTCCTTCGTTAAGCCGATAATCGTCAACAGCTTCGCATTAACCTCCGTCGTCATGAACCGATCTACGCCAGGAATCGCCGCGTCCCCTTCGATGACATACAGCTCCGTCTTTTCGCCCGTCTCGCTTTTGTTATTGCCTTTACGATGTTTCATCTGACGGAACACACGATATCGCTTACCGCCTGATTCGAATTCGAGCTCTACCGACGTATGCGTTTCTTCATCCGCGAAGTGGCTGCGAAGCATACGTGAATCAGCACGGTCCTCCCCGCTTGCCGATCCATATAAAGCGAAACAGATGGCGTCAAAGATCGTTGTTTTGCCAGCACCTGTATTACCGGATATGACAAACAATCGGCGGTCGCCGAGCTCGGAGAAATCAATGATCTCCGCATCGCGATACGGTCCGAATGCAATCATTGTGAGCTTAATCGGCTTCATGACACGCCCTCCTCTTCTTTTCTCAGCGCCTCAAATTCCGCCGCGAACAAAGCCCTCTGCTCCTCCGACAGCTCTTGCCCCTTCACTTCCTGATAGAAGTCGGAGAACAGCTGGACAGGATCACTCGACTGTCTGCTCATCCCATGTTCAGCTCCAGCTATGCCGCCTAATCCGCTTCCTGCCTTGGCGAAGGTCACCTTCCGTTCCACATGCATCGCATTGGGATAAACCGCACGAACTTTCTCCATCGGGAACAATACGGGATTATCGTTCAGCAGCGTGACATACACATAATCTTCGTTCACCGGATGTTGTTCCAGCTCCTCGATCGGCGCCTCCACTCTTCGCATATCGCGAAGCGGCCTCAACTCTCGTTTCTCGATCGTGACCGAGCCGCTTTCATCCATCTCAACGATCAAATACCCTTTGTTGTGACGTTCTTCCGAAATGGAATATTTGAGAGGCGAACCCGAATACCTGATCCTCTCATGACGGACAAAATGTGCCTGATGCAGGTGCCCAAGTGCCGTATAATGAAACGACTCAAAGTGGCTGGCGCTGACATGCTCGGCTCCGCCGATCGCAAGAGGCCGCTCAGAATCACTCGTATTATCGGCCGCCTCGCCGCTAGGCGTTACAAAGGCATGTCCCACTAACACATGTCTTGCGCCTTCCGCGAGCGGCAATCGCGACACGATAGCCTTCATTGCATCATCATGTGTCCGGATGCTCTCGTCAGCAAGCTCATGCCTTATTATTGCAGGGTCGGCATAGGGTACAAGGTGAAAATGAACCTCTCCGAAACCATCGTCCAGCACGACCGGAGCCAGATCGTTCCGAAGCTGTCCGGCCAAATATAATCCGCGTCCCTCCATAAGGAGCGATCCGAAGCCAATTCTGTCAGGACTGTCATGGTTGCCTGCAATTGCGATCACGGGAACACCAAGCTCCACGACAATCGTCTTCAATACTTCGTCCAGAAGCTCTACCGCTTCGGTCGGCGGCACTCCTCGATCATAGAGATCTCCTGCTACGATCACTGCATCAGGACTCTCGACGCGGACTGCCTCTACCAGTTGATTCAATACGAATCGTTGATCCTCAGTCATATATACGCCATGCACCAGCTTGCCCAGATGCCAGTCTGCTGTATGAAATAGTTTCATGATACCCTCCTCGCACGCGGGTCATCTCCGCGCTCGCCCAATTGCTCTACCTTATATTCTATCATTCGCAGCGCCTTGTCGCTAGAACACGGCAGACCGTTACAATTTGCTAGAATTGGACTAATTTCGTTCACATAACCGCCCGTTGCTTGAATATATTGATTATTAACAAGGAATACATCAAGGGGGTGCTCCGAATTGACTCCATCGGATATCGGCAAGCACGCTTGTAAATTAGGCTGACAATTCTTGCCGTGATGGATACTTCTGGTTACAAGGACATTGCATAACAAACAAATACAAATTGAGGTGAAGATATGGCATCGGAAAAGCTTCATATTGTATCACGCGAAGATTGGTCGCTCCACCGTAAAGGTTATGCGGATCAGGCTCGACATCAAGAAAAGGTTCAGGAAGCGATTCGCAAAAATTTGCCTGATCTCGTCTCGGATGAAAGTATTGTATTATCCGATGGCCGAAAAACCGTAAAAGTGCCTATCAAAAGCCTCGACGAATCCCATTTCGTCTATAACTACAACAAAAAGCAGCATGTCGGACAAGGAGACGGCGATTCGCAGGTTGGAGACGTACTCGGCGTGGATCCGCAAGCCGCGAAAGGTCCGGGCAAAGGCAAGGATGCCGGAGACCAGCCTGGCGAAGAGCTGGTCGATACGGAAATCAGCATCGATCAATTGGAGGATATGTTGTTCGAGGAGCTTGAGCTTCCAAACCTAGAGCAAAAGCAAAAGGAACAAATGCAGACACAAGAGATTGTATTCACCGATATACGCAAGAAAGGCATCATGTCCAATATCGATAAAAAACGAACGCTCATGGAAAACCTTCGTCGCAACGCCAACGCAGGCAAATCCGGTATCGGCGGCATCTCACCGGATGATCTTCGATACAAAACCTGGACGGAAATCGTGAAACCGCAATCCAATGCCGTCATTCTTGCCCTTATGGACACATCCGGAAGTATGGGCTCGTTCGAAAAATATTGCGCGCGCAGCTTTTTCTTCTGGATGACCCGTTTTCTTCGCCGCAAATACGAGCATGTCGAAATCATTTATATTGCCCATCATACAGAAGCCAAAGAAGTGACCGAAGAAGAGTTTTTCACGCGAGGCGAAAGCGGCGGAACGATTTGCTCCTCTGCTTATCAGAAAGCGCTGGATATCATAGACAGCAGATACCCCACTAGTAACTGGAATATTTATCCTTTCCATTTTTCGGATGGTGACAATCTGACTTCGGACAATGAACGCTGCGTCCGGTTAATCTCGCAGCTCATGGAACGCTGCAACATGTTCGGTTACGGCGAGGTTAACCAGTACAATCGGAGCAGCACATTGATGTCCGCCTATAAACATATCAATGACAAGAAGTTTATGTATTCCATCATTAAGGAGAAGGGCGAAGTTTATAAAGCATTGACAACGTTTTTCTCCAAAAAACTGAATAAAGCTTAAATAAGTGAAGAAAGCTCTACCGCCAGTACATACTGTGCGGTGGGGCTTTCTGTTTGGTATTCCTAGAAGCCAATACCTCGTTCACGTCAAGATTCAGCTCTCGCAGCTCCGGTCTCCATTTAGGCTCCCGTTCGAGCGAATAATAGCCGTCGTAGCCGCTGTCCTGCAAGGCTTCAATAATTGATCGAAGCGGCAGCGCCCCATCGCCCGTGACGTTCACTTTCAATACCTTCACTCCTTCTACATGACCTGTCTATTTGGAAGAATCCATCTTCATTGTAAACGCTACATGCAGCTATATCCATGGCACAAACCTGCATTTTGGCTTATTTATTTGATATATTATTTATTCGGCTGGCGAAATTTCTCGAATTCGATGAATGTCGTCATATCCGCTCCTTCGCCTCTGCTCCCGTGTGATTTCGATATTCTCTTGGCGACATGCCATACTTCCGCTTGAATGACTTCTCGAAGTGGGGGATGGTGTTAAATCCTGCTGCGTAACAAATTTCTGTAACGGGCAGACGTGTGCTTCCGAGAAGCGCGGAAGCGAACAGGAGGCGCTTCTCTCCTACATACTCCTGAAACGTAACCTTCGTCTGCTTATGGAAGCATTCGCTGAAATAGTTGGCGGACAGCCCTGCGTATGCGGCAATCGAGCCTAGCGTGATCGGCTCACGGAAGTGATGCTGTACATATACTAGCGCCTTACGAATGGACGGATGCATGCCAGCAACCAGCTCGTAGGAATCGGAATTAGGGATCTTTGCGGGTCTTCTTCTTGCCAGATCAACTAGAACCCGCTCCACGCTATCTTGAACTAGCCATTCATGACCGAATCTACGTTCCTCCGTCTCCGTCCATATGCTGACGAATTCCGCCTCCATCCTGGAGAGCTCGTCGCCATGCAAGGTGTGAATATGGGGGGCACCATGCTCGAACAACCTTTCAGCTAACTCAGATCTCACCCAAGCATCCTTGAAAATCATATTAAACAGCAGGATATTCTCTCCAGCATCCGGCGCGATCTCATGGAAGTCCGCCGTCGACAGCAGAAAGACCATTCCCCTGCAAAGTGGGAATGGTTCTCCATTTAGCTTATGGATTCCCTTGCCTGATCGCACAAAACCCATTTCATAAAAATCATGCCAATGCGTATCGATACGTGTACTGAGATCATGCTTGAAGATACGGTACGACTCGTGCTCCTCGAGATATTGGCTCCCAAGCAGACGTTCCGGCGTCTCCCTGTCCCGCATGTTTCCACCCCGTTTTTACTAACGATTATACATTTACAAACGGGTTTCCGGCTAGATCTATCCCTCTTGCCAGCCAAACTTTGTGTCCAGGATTTTTATCCGGAATCACCTTTGCGTCCGTCGCGAAGTAACGCATCGTATAGCCGCAGCGACGATATTCGCTAGTATTCGGCGCTGCGCCATGGATGATGCGGGAATCGTGTAAGGAGCATTCCCCTGATTCGAGCTCGAAGTAGACCGCTTTATCATGATCGACCTTTTTAATTTCCGTATCAAATATATTTTGGCTTCCGTCCACTTCCTCATATTCGGAGAAACCGTTCGCGTGCGTACCCGGAACAACACGCATGCAGCCATTCTCCTTCGAGCTGCGATCGATAGCCAGCCATACCGTGACAATCTTGTCAAAGCGGCTAAGACGTCCCTTCCAATAGGCGGAGTCCTCGTGCCATGGCGTCTGTTTACCTACCAATGGCTCCTTGCAGATGAAATGACTTGACCACAGTCCGATATTTGGTCCGATAATCGGTTCGACCAAATCCAGCACTTCCTCGCTTAGCAAAAATTTCAGCAGCCGCTCATCGCGGAAATGGGGAGTATCGAGCTCACTATTCAGCTTTCTGCCGACCTGCTTCCATTGCTCCTCAAAAATATCGGATAATTCCTTCATTTTCTCCGATCCGAATACTTGTTTCTTATGCAGCAGGTACCCGTTCTCCTCATAAAACTCCGTTTCTTGCTTCGATAATACCGCGTTATTCATTCGGTAACCCCTCCGTTATTGCGATTTGTTCTACATACTCATCATAACAAAGGGACACTTTCGGCTTCTTCCTGTCGGTTCGGAATAAGTATGCTTATTTTCGGATGTTTCGAATCGTTCAGTTATGCCTCGCTCGTTTACTCCAGCACTTGCACGTTCATCCTGAATAATCCACTTGAACTGGGGGATCATACCAGTAAAGGAGCTGGTCCCTTCATGGCCGATGTATTGACAAGCCGACAATTATGGATGTGGGCCGTATTATTTAATATCGGCAGCGCTATTTTGGTTCTACCTTCAACGTTAGCCAATATAGCCGAAGAAGACGCATGGTTGTCTGTTATTTTGGCGATCGGCTTATATCTTCTCCTCATTCCGCTCTATTCGGGAATTGCGAAACAAATGAATGGAGACAGCATGACACAATATGCCGTCCGTTTATTTGGCAATTGGCTAGGCAAGTTTCAGCTGCTAACATTTATCTTCTTTTATCCATTTTTAACTTCCATCATGACCCTGCGCAATCTTAGCGATTTTGAGTCCTCCAATATTTTGATTGAAACTCCCACCATTGTCATTTCGGCGATCACAATGACTGTGGTTTGTTATGGTGTCTATCACCATTCGAAGACATCAGCCCTGGGAAGAGCCGCTGAGCTTTCTCTGCCTATTGTTTTATTTTTTATTTTCATCCTGCTCAGCTCTCAGTTGCCCAATACTCAGATCGGCAATGTGAAACCTTTTCTATCCCATGGATTTCTCCCTATTCTGGATGGTGCGCTGCAACTGCTGGCGTTTCCATTCTTGAATAATATATTAATTCTCTTTTTTATGCCATGGCTCCAGGATGCCAAGAAGCTCTCTAATGTGTTATGGAAAACAGGGATCATCAGCGGATCCATCTTTTTATGTTTGACGTTAACCGTTATCACGGTCATGAACGCGAAGATGACTTCCACGGTTATTTATGCCTCGCATTTTTCTGCTAAGCTTGTCAATATCGGAGATTTTTTTGAGAGAATCGAATCCGTCATCTCTGTCTCTTGGTATATTTGCGTTTTCTTCAGAATGGGATTATTAGTTTTTGTTACGATCCATACATTAGCTCAAATCATGAAAATCCAGCGACTGCATGCCTTGCTCATTCCGATGTTGATCATCGTCTTGGTTTTATCCTCCATTGTATGGAATAACAATGCAGAATGGATTCAGTCCTTTTCCGTCTCCCCTATATACGCCTGTTTTTTTGCTATCATGATGCCACTTATCTGGCTGTGCAGCGGTATGATCCGTAAACAAGTGAACGGAGGGTCGCAGCAATGAAGGATATCAACAAAAAGTCCGCCGACTCCATCAGCCAAACATTAGGTTCGTCTGCCGATTTGGTTGAACGGACATTTGCCGTCAAGCTGCACAACGGGGATCAGGCAGAGTTCATACTCTGTTATTTGAGCAGTTTAACAGATGAAACTTATATCAATTCCACCATTCTACCTTCTCTAATGGAACATGCTTTGGATTTGCCTTTGGACATCCATCGGATTCTCGAAACCGTAAGGCAACAAGTGCTTCATGTCGCTGAAGTATCCACTATCGATTACGACATCCATGCGATGGTTCATGCTATTCTCATGGGAAAACCTGTTTTGTATCATCAGCATGAACAATTATGCCTTGTCATTGGCGCTTCCTCACTTCAGGATCGAGGGGTATCAGAAACACAAACTCAAACCGTTGTGCGGGGACCCAAGGACTCCTTTAATGAAACCTTGGCGACCAATATTTCATTAGTTCGAAGACGCATACGAAATTCCAAGCTGCGTGTACGCAAGTATTTGCTTGGCACTGAAAGCAACACCAATGTAAGTATATTGTATATGGAGCAATCGGCAGACCCTGCCGTAGTGGCTCAGATTGAGCAGAAGCTGCAGCAATTGCAGCTGAAGGGCATCTTTGAAGGAGAGTACATTGAAGAGATGCTGCAAGACAAACAATTGACTTTATTCCCTCTTGTCTATAATACGGAGAGACCTGATGTCGTGTGTTCCTCATTAATAGAGGGCCGCGTGGCTATTATGGTTGACGGCACTCCCTTTGTCATGATTGCTCCTGCCGTATTCACCGACTTCCTTCAAGCAGCTGAGGATTTCTATCAATCATTCGTTTTCGCAAGTCTGATTAAGGCATTACGAATTCTCACTTTACTGATCGGCACGTTTGCACCTGCCCTATACATCGCTTTAACGACCTTCAATCAGGAAGTGCTGCCAACTCAATTATTGTTAAGCATTGCCGCTCAACGAGAAGGCGTTCCGTTTCCGGCTTTTATCGAAGCTTTATTAATGGGCATCACATTCGAAATATTGCAAGAAGCAGGTATCCGGATGCCGCGTTCGGTTGGACAAGCTGTATCCATTGTAGGAACGATCGTGGTTGGACAAGCAGCCGTAGATGCTGGCATCGTGTCAGCCGCTATGGTTATTATCGTTTCCATTACTGCTATCTCTTCCTTTGCGATACCCGCATACAATTTGGCTATTTCTATCCGAATCACTCGTTTTTTGTTCATGGGCGCAGCGGCCGCATTCGGCATTTTCGGAATCACGATGGGAGCGATTGTTCTAATCATCCATCTCTGCGGATTATCTTCTGTTGGCATACCCTATATGAAGCGTTACTCCCCAACGAGCACAACCAAGGACGATGCTGTATTCCGCAAGCCGTACTGGCTAATGAACAATACGAGGAGGGATTAAATGATGCGTTGTCGTTCATTCAAATCCATATCCATTATCGTGTTATGCGTATGCTGCTTGCTTGTCACAGGTGGCTGTTGGAGCAGAAGGGAACTTAATGATATCTCCATCATTATTGCCATTGGCATCGACAAGATCGACAACAAATATCAGGTTACTCTTCAAATTGTCGACCCCACGCAGATGAGGCAAAATCCGGTTCAAGGCCGCTCTCCTTCGATTGTGCAGACCATGCAAGCCAATACGATATTCGAAGCTGTTCGCAAAATAACGACCACATCTTCGCGTACCACGTATGCAGGTCATTTGAAGCTGCTTGTCGTCAGTGAAGCTATCGCTAAGGAGGGTCTTGCCTCACAGCTTGATCTATTTATCCGATCACCAAGAGTACGCCCAGACTTTACGATTGCTGTCGCCAGGGATGTATCTGCCCAAGATGTGCTAAGCATCATTACGCCTATGGAAGTATTGCCAGGCATTGAAATGTACAAGTCTTTGAAAACATCCGAGCGAGCTTGGGCTCCAACATCCTCTGTAAGACTATTTGATTTTCTCTCAGCGTTGCATAATGAAGGTATTCAACCAGTATTAACCGGTATAACGATAAATGGCGATGTTGAGGAAGGGAAAAGAGCGGGCAATATTAAACAAGCGAAGTCCTTTGCCAATTTCAGGTTTACTGGAATCGGGGTCATGAAGGATGATCGATTACTTGGATGGTTAAACGAACAGGATAGCAAATCCTTCAGTTATTTGACCGATCGAGTCCATACAACCGTAGGGAAAATTCGCTGTCCCGGAGAAGACAAGTGGTTTGTCGTTGAGGTCACGAAAGCATCATCAAATATCAAAACCTTCGTCCGTGAAGATAACCCGTATGCAGAGATCACACAACGAATCGATGGTAATCTGTCTGAATATCCATGTAAGTTGGATATAACGAAGGAGGACCAGTTCCTGCTGCTCCAAGAAGCTGGGAGGAAACAAACGGAGAGCTTACTTCAAAACGGTCTAAAGAAGGTCCAAAACCAATATGGAACAGACATTTATGGATTTGGAGAGAAATTTCATCAGAATCATCCGAAGCAATGGACGGCTTGGAGTAACGATTGGGATCGACGGTTCAAGAACATGGATATCACGATCAAGGTTGTTTATAACCTGAATTATATGGGAGAAATTACAAATCCGATCTTGCACAAAAAAGAGGATACATCCAAATGAATCAATTGCTGATTGTTGCCACTTGTTTAGCTGGCTTCGTCTATGAATGTTATCATTTCAGACGTTCTAGAAACATCCGCCAGTTCGTGCCGATCGTGTTGTTTTATTTGGCCGCGCTAAGTGTATCCATCATGTTTCTGTTAAAAATACCAATCCCCAATCCTCTAACCTTCATCCAATTTGTCTTTAAACCTCTGAGCGACCAACTGAATGCTTGGTTGGGAAGCTCATGAAAGGACTTCCAAGCCATGCGACAGGGTATTACATCGAAACAAGCCATAAGATGGATGAGTTTATATTATATCGGAAGCGCCATTCTTGTATTGCCGTCAACACTGACGACGGTGGCTGGACAAGATGCGTGGCTATCCGTAATCGTTGGCTGTTGCGTTCAGTTTCTGATCATACCTGTTTATTATTTCATTGCCGAACAGAAAAAGGGTCAAACATTGGTCTCTTTCCTAATGGGAAAATGGAACAAATGGATCGTTCGCTCTACAACAGTGTTCTTTATCTTCGGTTTCCCTTTTCTTATCTGTATCCTGACACTGCGCAATGTCGGAGACTTCATGTCATCGGTCGTATTCATTGAGACTCCGATCTTGGCCATAAATATCCTTGTAGTCGCAGTGGTCGTCTATGCAGTCATTCGCGGATTTCCATCCATTGCTCTTGCGGCAGAGCTTTTATTTCCAATTGTCCTTGTGTTGCTGCTCATTTTGTTTGTCTCACAATTGACGGACGTTAACATCGATCATTTGAAGCCGGTAATGGAGCATTCCCCTTTAACGATCGTAAGAGCATCCATTCCATTCGCGGCATTTCCTAATATGGAAGCCGTACTGGTACTGTTTGTGTCGCACCATTTTCTTCATAACAGCGGAAAAAAGCTGCTGTCAATTTGGCTCTCCAGCATCTTTATTAGTACGGCTGCTTTTTTTTTGACGACTCTGTTGTCAATTGCCTTAATGGGAGAAGGGATGACTTCGATTCTGATCTATCCATCCTATATGGCAGCCAAGTTAGTCAACATCGGTGATTTTTATGAACGGATCGAACCGTTTATCGCCATCGCCTGGATTATCTCGATTTTTTTTAGAATGGCCCTGTTATTCTACATCAGTGTTCATACCTTGTCGGAGGTGTTCCAGTTAAAAAATCCTCGCTCACTTGTCGTTCCCTTATCGGTTATTGCTCTGGTATTTGCCGATATTGTCATAGACAACACCCCATTTTTACTTCGTTTTTTTTCGGTCTGGCCCTTGTATGCATCCATGTTTGCCCTTCTATTTCCGTTGGCCTGGCTATGGATAGGTCGTGATCGCATACATGAATCCTAACTCAGTTATCGATCAAGCCGGCAGCTCAATCCGGAATGTTGTGCCTTGATTCAATGCCGTACTCAACGAAATGGTGCCGCCATGCGCTTCGATTATGCGGTAACAAATGGACAAACCTAGTCCCACTCCAGTATCTTTATTGGTTACGAATGGTGTGAACACATCCTTCACTTGGCTCTCGGTCATACCATTGCCTTCGTCATGTACCATGATCGAAGCACGTTGGCTGGTAGACGAAAGCGAAATCCGAATCCGACCACCCTTAGGCATCGCATCCATCGCATTCTGCAGCAAGTTAATCAATACTTGTTTCATTTGAGCAGGATCTGCTATTGCTATAACTGGCTTCTCATTGAATACTTCAATGACTGTGTTATTAAGGTTAGCTTGCGATTCCATAAACATTGCCGTATCTTGAACGAGTCGTGTCAGATTTAATTGAATCATCTGCGGCGGGCTAGGCTTGGCCATTTGGACGAAGTCGGAGACCAGCTTATTCAAGTCATGGAGCTCTGCTTGAGCAATACTAAGGTAACGTCTAACAACTTCCTGCAGGTCATCCTTTTCCAATAAAATTTGGTTAAATCCCATGATGGTCGTCAAGGGATTACGAATTTCATGAGCCATCCCTGCCGCGAGCTTGCCAATCGCGCTAAGCTTCTCGTACGTCATCATGGTTTTCTCCAGCTGCACTCGCTCCGTAATATCCCGAATCTGCAAGTATGCGCCGACCACCTGACCCTGTTCATCTCGAATCGGCACGGAATCTAACAAACAGATGGTGCTAATGTTATTCGCTACTTCGAACGTATGCTCTAATCCTTCAATATTTCCTTCTTCTCTTAGTGCCGGGAGAACAAATTGTGCAAATTCAGGGATCGATTCTACGGGTCTACCGATAATCTCGTAACGCTGCTTGCCTGCCACGCGACATGCTACTTCGTTAAACTCGACAATGAGGCCATCTTGGTCTGTAAGCACGATGCCGCTGTTAACAGAATTTATAATGAGATGGTTCAGCAAGTACTGATGTCGGTTACGTTTATGCAACGCCATCTCCCTTGCAATCGCTTCGGTCATATTCGATAACAAAGGAAGCGCATAATGGCTATAATTGTCCATCGTCGTCATCATTGCAATGGTTCCCGACAGATTATCCAGCTCTTGTGGAAGTGAGAACGGTGTACAATAACAAACTGCTTCTTTGAGCGGTGAGTGGTAGTGCTCATTACCTACAAGCTCTATAACTCTTTTATGCATCAGCGCTAGACTAATTGCATTCGTCCCCATCACTTCTTCATTTATGCGAACGGCTACCTTGATTCCGAATTGACTATGCTCGGATGAAATCGATTCATCACCAAAGATTTCCAGAATAACCCCCTCGTCATCGGTAAATACAATAACGACGGGAAGTCCATTCAAATCTCGGATCGTGTTCTCACCAAACGTCTTTAGCACATGTATAAAATGTTTATATTTTTTTTTGCGCTTTTCCAATTCCTTCGTGCTCACGGTTGGGAAAATCGCAGGCATATTTTCTTTGGACATTCCATAAGCTTCGCAACGACTCTTTGATTGTTGTATGAACAACTGCTTTTGGTTCATATACTCCATCTCCATTATTATTTATGGCATAGTATCTATTATAATAGGGGGTTCTTGGGAATGGAATTCGACCTTGGACATAGGGCCTATTTTACTCTTCTTATCTCAGTATGCTACTCTAAATGAGGTAGTTCACTCCATTTCTAAGTAACGGCAGGTGCTTTCTTTGACAACGTTCCTTCAACTCAACACGATCTTTCTCAGTATGGTTATGGAAGCTATTCCGTTTGTTCTTGTTGGGGTTCTCATATCTGGCCTCATTCAATCGTTTATTACGGAGCGGTGGATCGCCAAAATTATGCCTCGAAACAAATTTCTTTCATCGCTGTTAGGCTGCAGCGTTGGCATTCTCTTCCCTTCTTGCGAATGCGGAATCGTCCCCATCACACGCAGGCTGCTGGGTAAAGGCGTACCGCTTAATGCTGGCATCGCCTTTATGTTAACGGGCCCCATTGTGAATCCCATCGTTCTCTTTTCTACATATGTAGCGTTCGGCAACGATTGGAGAGTCGTGGCCATTCGTGCTGGGATGGCGTTTGCTGTAGCGTTATTCGTCTCCGTGACGATATCCCTGCTGTTCCCTTCGCTCCCGCTCAGACAAGCCATTCAAGAAATGGCCGCGGCGGCAACGCCACTCTCTGAGGTCCCTAAGAAGCCAATGCCACTGGGACGGAAGCTTGGTTCTGTTCTAACTCATGCGGTTGAAGAGTTTTTCTCCGTGGGCAAATATTTGGTACTCGGAGCGTTTATTGCTGCTTGTATGCAAACATTTATTCCTACCTCATCGCTATTGCATATAGGCAGTAATCCCATTATGGCTTCACTCGTCATGATGGCGTTAGCATTTACGATGTCATTATGCTCCGAGGCTGATGCCTTCATCGCCTCATCGTTCCGTAGCAGCTTTTCTATGGGGTCGATATCTGCCTTTTTGGTTTTCGGTCCAATGATCGATATCAAAAACACGCTAATGTTGCTTGGCACGTTCAAAAGCAAGTTCGTTATTGTCTTAATCGCTCTCGTTAGTGTCAGTACGCTTGCCGGATCCTTGATTGTAGGGAGGTTAATTGGATGATTCGATTTTTTATTTTAATTGGTTTCGCGCTGATGTTCGCGATCATACACCAGAACGGACAACTCAATATGTACATCAACACCAAGTATGCTTATCTGTCCATTAGCGCCATCGTGCTCCTTTCTCTTCTTGCTGTCGTAGAATTCGTACGTATTTATCGCTTAGACAAACATCACCATTCACATGATCATACAGGACCTGAGCATCATCACCATTCACACAGTCACAGTCATGACCACGATCATGATGATCATTATGGTCTTGATCATTCGCATGAACCCACCTCACGCTGGAAACGTATGGTCGGATATACGATACTGTTAGTTCCTATCTGCACAGGTATTTTCATGCCCGTTCAGACATTGGATTCCAGCTTCGTCAAAGCTAAGGGTTTTTCTTTCCCAACCCCTCAGGAGATTAATGATGATACACCTGGCGAACATCAATTCCTTAAACCTGATTCCAGTGTATTTTATGGAAAAGAAGGGTATGACAAGCTCAAAAACAAAGAGCTTACCGAATTCATCGATTTGAAAGAAATCAACCTCGACGACAGCAACTACATGAAAGGCATGGAAGTCATTTATAATTTCCCCGGTGAATTTATGGGGGACACGGTCTCCTTCACTGGGTTCACCTACAAAGGGGAGCAAGCAGACAACGATCACTACTTCTTATTCCGATTCGGATTTATCCATTGCGTCGCCGATTCCGGTGTATTCGGGATGCTGGCAGAGTTCCCACAGAATACATCATTTGAGGATGACGAGTGGGTTCGAGTGACGGGTAAATTAACTTCACAATATTATCAGCCCTTCAAACAAACGATACCCGTTCTGCGCATCACCTCGTGGGAAACCATTCCCCAGCCTGAAGATCCTTATGTATACCGTAATTATTAAGCAAGCAACCAAAGCATCAAAATAACCTTCGTCTTTAACTTATTAAACAAAAGGAGTATGATTCAACCTTTAGCGGTTGATCATACTCCTTTTGTTTAACTGCTTATCTGTTCCGTTACCTATTCGGCAAATAATCGTACATGCGAGAAATATCGAGTCCCTCTTTGCCATCCAGTCCCTTAAATACGTAACCTTGCCGCTTCGCTTCTTCTATAATGTTGCCAAGCGCCTCCGCATTATCTTTAGAGACAGAATGAAGAAGCAGAATCGCTCCGGGATGAAGCTGTTTAATAACTTGATCAAATGCATAGGCGCCACCGCGTTGGGCGTTAACGTCCCAGTCCTTGTAAGCGATTGACCAGAATACGCTCGTATATCCATGTCGTTTACTAACGGCTAACACGGTATCATTGAAGATGCCTCTAGGCGGTCGCAAATATTCCATTGCTTGTTGCCCTGTCAATTGTGTAACCTGTTCCTTCACTTTCGCAAGTTCTGTGGCAATCTGCTGCTCCGATAACTGCGTCATGTCAGGGTGGCTCCACGAGTGATTGCCAATAAGATGCCCATCGTTTACCATTCGTTTTAACAGATCAGGCTGATCCTTGACGTAGTGTCCCGTTACAAAAAACAACGCTGGTACATTTTTTTCTTTGAGGACATCCAGAATCCGCGATGTATAACCATTCTCATATCCATTGTCGAACGTTAAAAACAGTTCTTTTTTGGAAGTATCACCAAGAAATAACGCTCCATTTTTCGTTATAACCGGCTTGAATCCTTCTTCGTCGATCGATGGCAGGCTGCCATTCACACTTTTTTTGAATCCGAAATGGTAGGCTCCTGGGGCGGCATCTGTTATCACCGGCTGTAACGGCAATGTTGCCAGCAGCAATCCAATTGCAATTAAGGCTATCCGATACGTAATGTTGACCAACTCGGATTTACTCTCCTCTCTGATCTAATATCCAGTACTTACTGACATTAGCTTCCCCAATGAAGAACTTTATGATTCTGACAAATGGCAACACGCATCAGCCTATAATCAGCATTCATCAACTCAATAATCATTTCAAAATAACAAAACGTTTATGGTCTGTCGTACGCAACCCGTGCATGAAAGTTTACTTTCACAGAAAAAAATACTGTTGCTCTTTCGAGTAACAGTACCTGTTATAAGTAAATCATTATATTAGATCATTTTGGTCGGGATGACACGATTTGAACATGCGACCCCCTGGTCCCAAACCAGGTGCTCTACCAAGCTGAGCTACATCCCGAAAATTGATGGAGCGGAAGACGGGAATCGAACCCGCGACCCTCGCCTTGGCAAGGCGATGCTCTACCGCTGAGCCACTTCCGCAAAAAGATGGTGCCGTCGAGAGGACTTGAACCCCCAACCTACTGATTACAAGTCAGTTGCTCTACCAGTTGAGCTACAACGGCATAAATTGTTTTGTACATATTCATGTACAAGTAAATTGGTTGCGGGGGCAGGATTTGAACCTGCGGCCTTCGGGTTATGAGCCCGACGAGCTACCGAGCTGCTCCACCCCGCGTCGTTACAAAAAATTGGTGACCCGTAGGGGATTCGAACCCCTGTTACCTCCGTGAAAGGGAGGTGTCTTAACCCCTTGACCAACGGGCCAAACTTGAACCTTGAAAAACAAATGTGGCGGAGAAGGAGGGATTCGAACCCTCGCACCACTTACGCAGTCTAACCCCTTAGCAGAGGGTCCCCTTGAGCCACTTGGGTACTTCTCCAGAAAATGGCTCCCCGAACAGGACTCGAACCTGTGACAACTCGATTAACAGTCGAGTGCTCTACCAACTGAGCTATCAGGGAATATGGTTACTTTCAAGGTTGTTGTACCTTGAAAACTGGATACGAAAGGTTTGCTGAACCTTAAAGCTGTTTGCTTACCGTTTGTATGAACGGATAAGCGTGTAGGATAAGCCCTCGACCGATTAGTATTCGTCAGCTCCACACATTGCTGTGCTTCCACCCCGAACCTATCAACCTCGTCGTCTTCAAGGGGTCTTACATACTGGGAAATCTCATCTTGAGGGGGGCTTCACGCTTAGATGCTTTCAGCGCTTATCCCGTCCGTACTTGGCTACCCAGCGGTGCTCCTGGCGGAACAACTGGTACACCAGCGGTACGTCCATCCCGGTCCTCTCGTACTAAGGACAGCTCCTCTCAAATTTCCTGCGCCCGCGACAGATAGGGACCGAACTGTCTCACGACGTTCTGAACCCAGCTCGCGTACCGCTTTAATGGGCGAACAGCCCAACCCTTGGGACCTACTTCAGCCCCAGGATGCGATGAGCCGA
This sequence comes from Paenibacillus sp. strain BS8-2, assembly GCF_054483835.1. Taxonomy (NCBI): domain Bacteria; kingdom Bacillati; phylum Bacillota; class Bacilli; order Caryophanales; family Paenibacillaceae; genus Paenibacillus; species Paenibacillus sp. strain BS8-2. Next base: position 3,485,535 of record NZ_CM137010.1, on the reverse strand, counting down.
CATCGAGGTGCCAAACCTCCCCGTCGATGTGGACTCTTGGGGGAGATAAGCCTGTTATCCCCAGGGTAGCTTTTATCCGTTGAGCGATGGCCCTTCCATTCGGTACCACCGGATCACTAAGCCCGACTTTCGTCCCTGCTCGACTTGTAGGTCTCGCAGTCAAGCTCCCTTATGCCTTTGCACTCTTCGAATGATTTCCAACCATTCTGAGGGAACCTTTGGGCGCCTCCGTTACATTTTAGGAGGCGACCGCCCCAGTCAAACTGCCCGCCTGACACGGTCCCCGTACCGGTTTCACGGTACTAGGTTAGAACTCCGATACGATCAGGGTGGTATCCCAACGGCGCCTCCACCTAAGCTGGCGCTCAGGCTTCAAAGGCTCCCACCTATCCTGTACAGATCGTACCAAAGTCCAATATCAAGCTGCAGTAAAGCTCCATGGGGTCTTTCCGTCTTGTCGCGGGTAACCTGCATCTTCACAGGTATTAAAATTTCACCGGATCTCTCGTTGAGACAGCGCCCAAGTCGTTACGCC
>NZ_CM137010.1:2120000-3480000 GCF_054483835.1 Paenibacillus sp. strain BS8-2 | reverse complement strand
AGATGAGCAAGTATATCTATTCAACACCCACTTCGATCATGTTGGACAACAGGCAAGAGAACATAGTGCCGAACTCATACTGCGCCAGATCAACAAAATTTTGGGTAACGAGTCGTTGCCTTTCGTTGTCACGGGAGACCTTAATTGCAACCCAAGCGATCCAGCAATTCAAGTATTGGTTAAGGAGCTTCTAGATGCTTACAGCACTTCCGAAGAACCAGTTGGACTGACCTTCCATGATTTCGTAGGCGGCACCGAAGGCGAGCCTATCGATTATATTTTCGCTAGTACAAATACTATCATTCAAAACGTCAAGGTCCTTCGTGATTCACGAAACAATCGTTATCCATCCGATCATTACCCTATTCTTGCGGAAATTTCGTTCCGCCCCGCCATTTCAGAATCGTAATAAGTACAGGAGGTCACGTACAATGAACAATCCGTCGATACACAACCTTCAGCGCGAGCAAGAATTAACATTTATTCGCGAACATCTGCCGAGGTGGGTCGAAGCGAGCAGCGTCCTATGCAAGGATGGCAAGGTCGCGTCATACATCCCTGAGTTATCCAAAGCGCCAGCTGATGCTTTAGGCATTCATATTATTGATGCATTTGGCCAGACGGTCTCCGCTGGCGATTGTGGACTAACTTTTACGATGCAAAGCATCTCCAAAGTATTCACTCTGTTACTTGCCCTGATGGATCACGGAGCCGCAGCCGTCTTCGACAAGGTCGGCATGGAGCCGACCGGCGACAACTTTAATTCAATGCTTAAGCTGGAGCTGGTGCAGCCCAGCATCCCTTTTAATCCGCTTATTAACGCGGGAGCAATCGCAGTATCCTCCCTCATCGCGGGAAGCAGTCCTGTAGAAAAGTCTGAGCGCGTCCTACAATTTTTCCGACGCTTATCTCGGAATGACGCCATGGATTACGACTTAGCTGTCTATCGATCCGAAGCCGAGTCAGCCGACCTAAACCGTTCGATGGCTTATTATCTCAAAGACAAAGGCGTCCTCAAAGGGAATGTGGACGATGTTCTAGATGTTTACTTCCGACATTGTTCCATTAATGCCACTTGCTCCGATCTAGCTCAAATGGCCTTAGTCCTTGCAATGGATGGCAAAGATCCCATCTCGGGTGAAGAAATCGTGCCTCGCAGGTACGTACAAATCGCCAAAACATTTATGGTTACTTGCGGCATGTATAATGCTTCGGGCGAGTTCGCTATAGAAGTAGGCTTACCGGCCAAGAGCGGTGTCGCAGGGGGGATTTTGACAATGGTACCCGGTCGTTATGGCATCGGATTGATTGGCCCGGCCTTAAATCCGAAAGGAAATAGCATCGCTGGCGTTCATCTATTAGAAACGATGTCTCAGAAGCTGGATTGGAGCTTATTCTAATGCTTTAGGTTTAGTTCATAAAGACAGCCCCTAGCCCCGCTTTAATAAAGCGGGATTAGAGGCTGTTTTCTGTTTATCACTTGATATCGTTTCACTATTCTTCGTAAATCGCATAGATTTTCCAATTACCGTCATCTGTTTTCTTCATGTAGTAATGACCGTCGCTGGATACCGTCTCCGATTGCTGCTGATCATCAAACTTATATTTGAATTGCCACTCTCCGCCCGTTGACTTCAAGATCGCATAACGATCCGTAGCGAGTAATACTTCCAGCTTTCTCTCGCCCGTCTGCTCCACGCTGATGCTGATTCCCTCGTCGACAAGACTTACCATACCATCCACGTATTGTTCTAGAGACGACAGCTGGAACGCCGTATACTGTTTGGACAACACGCTGATTAAACCTTGCAGTTCACCATTGTTAATGGCTTCCATTTCGACTTGATCAGCTTCCGTAATGACCGACATTAACGATGTTTCATCTGGAATTTCGCCGACTTGCAGATGCAGCGCTCGCTGTAGCATAACTACAGCTTCAGCACGCTTCGCTTGCGCAAACGGCATGAACTCGCTCGCAGTCATACCGTTTACGATACCCGCATCACTTGCTTTGGCAATATCGACCGAAGCGAAATAATCATCTGCAGGTACGTCGGTAAATGAATTCGCGCCCGGCTCCTCCACGAATGGGATGGAATCATCGAAAGCGCGAACGACCATAGCTGCAATCTCGCCACGTTCAATCCATTGCTCCGGCATAAATGCTGTAGCGGATACGCCATTCACAATTCCTAGTGAGCTTGCGATATTTACGGCTTCGGCATACCACTTATCTGCTGGCACATCATCAAAAGTGTGCTCCGATTGCTCACTTTTGAGACCTAACGTTCGAACAAGCAGTGACACAAACTCAGCTCGAGTAACTTGTTGATCCGGTCTTATCTCTATGTCTCCGTTAGGCGTCTCATACCCCATAAGCAGGTCAGACACAACAAAGTTGTCTAGCTCCGAGTATGCCCAATGATCTTCAATATCTATTGGAAAATAATGATCGAACGACCTTGCTTCTGCCGCAGCTGCGACCAATCCCGATTGCAGGGGAGCCACAAGAATCAGCCCCGATAACAAGGCGATGGTTCCGTGCATGAACATTCTATTCATCCCGTACTTCCTCTCCCAATTGGATTTCTTAACACCCTATGAAGGATAACAGAATCCAATCGTCAGAACTACAGGGAAAAACAGGTCAAGAACCCTGCTGCCAGAGATCGATCGTTTATTGTCCCGAATAGTACACCCTGAACACAATATCCTGGTTGTAATTGCCGAATCCGCTGCCATATAACGTAACACCGCCAACGTGTCGGGCTTCCTGATCAACCCCAATTCGTAATGACCATTGATTACGCTGTAACGAGATGTCCTTTAGGGTTGTATCGGACAAACGTTGCCCGTCAATATAGGTCCCGTCTTCCTGTATCCGAATCAACTTGAGCAGTCCATATTGATTGACCGTCTCCGGCCACCAGCCGGGCGTAAATTTCCCTCTTTGCTTGCCGTAATCCCCTGGACTCGTCCATATGCCTAGCTCGCAACCGTTTAATTGGAAGTAGATATCCGAAGGCCAATTTTCATTGACACCGGGAGCTTCGGACCCTAGCTCTAACATGATTTCAATCGCTTCGGGCTGTTGGGTTACAACTAGATAATTAGGCAGCTTGTATTCCACATACCCGTGTCCAAACCAGAGAATGCCCGCGTTCATTCGTTCGGGCTCTAGAAAATATCTTGGATCGTCGAATTGTCCGATATAATGTTCCCTCGTTGCGATTCCGCAAGTGGGATGAACTTCATATTCGGAATAATGACCGACTGGAATCAAAGTTTCGTGATATTTCATCACAGCTTCGCTTTTGAATGGCAGCTCGATATGTATAGATTGCTCGGAAAGTTCGCACATCTTATGCGTCCCTCCATCCTTGCGAACCATGCGCGAGTGCAGTAAACCGGCTGTCTCCAGCTTGCGGATGTGCATAGTGACGATTGCGCTGCTAAGTCCTAATTGCGTCGCAATATCTTTTACGTTCATATTATCGTGTGCCAGCATATTAAGAATAGCGAGCCTTACTTCAGAAGCAAGCGCTTCATAAAGCGGTAGCCATTTCGCATCCGTATTGGCTTGAATCACGTTATCCCTTCCTTCCTCTGCATGGTACTATCATACAACACGAGGGATGGATTATCAGCTCTCAAGCCTCTCATCCACCCCTCATTAAGCTAATATATTCAATTACAACTGGATCTTCAGACGAATAACGTTCCACGAAGCTTTACCGAGACGTGCCTCCAGCTTGCCTTCCCCTTGGATCGCGGCAGTACCGCCATTATGCGGCTGTACATTGTTAGGCTGCAGCTCCGTGTTAGTCGCCAGATGATCATCATGCTCCAGCACAATATGCTCCACAACCGTGGCTGCTCCAAAGCTTCGCAGATCGATCTCGAATGGAATTGCTTCCTCCATGGAGCGGTTTACGGCGAATACCGTAACTTCGTTACGTTCTTCGTTGTAGACGGCAACAGATTCTACATAAGGTACATCAGTAAAATCAGAACTGTCATATTTGGGCGATTGGATAAGCGGTACCAGCACTTGCCCACGGCCGAAAACACTTGCATGCAGATATGGATAATAGATGGTTTGCCTCCATGCCGGACCGCCGTTTCGTGTCATAATAGGCGCAATTACGTTAACTAGCTGAGCCATGCAGGCCATCTTAACTCTGTCCGCGCGTTTAAGCAAGCTGATCAGCATACAACCGACGACTAATGCATCTTCATGCGTGTATACATCCTCCAATTGCGGTGGCGCAATGGACCATGGCTCAAGTTTGGAGTCGTGGTCATGCGAATGGAACCATACGTTCCACTCGTCGAACGACAAGTTCATTTTTTTGCTGCTACGTTTCTTCGCCTGAATATAATCCGCAGTGGATATAACTGTATGAATAAAATGATCCATCCCAAGCGATTGTGCCAGGAAGTTCTTTGTATCGCCTCTCTGATTGCCATAATACTGATGGATGGACAAATAATCCACCGTATCGTAAGTAAGGTCAAGAACCGTCGCTTCCCACTCCGGGAAGGTCGCCATTGTACGGCTGGAGCTGCCGCATGCTACTAGCTCAATGGATGGATCAATCCATTTCATCGTCTTGCCCGCTTCGTTCGCCAGCCTACCGTATTCGATTGCCGTCTTGCTGCCAATCTGCCAAGGTCCGTCCATCTCGTTGCCTAGACACCAGGTTTTGACGGCATGCGGAGTTTCATACCCATGGGAACGTCTTAAATCACTCCAGTATGATCCTGATGGATGATTCGAATATTCCACGAGATTACGGGCCTCATCAATACCGCGAGTTCCTAGATTGACTGCCATCATCGCTTCTGTTCCAGCTTTGCGGCACCAATCGATAAATTCGTTATAGCCGACCCAATTGGGCTCGATCGTACGCCAGGCAAGATCGAGCCGTCTCGGTCGCTCGGATAAAGGCCCAATTCCATCCTCCCAATTGTATCCGGATACAAAATTGCCTCCTGGATATCGAACGATCGGTACTTGCAGTTCCTTGACTAGCTCAAGCACATCCGTACGGAACCCTTGCTCATCGGCGCTTGAGTGCCCCTGCTCATAGATCCCTCCATAAACCGCTCTTCCCAGATGCTCGATAAATGAACCATATATACGATCATCAACCTGACCAATTACAAAGTCCTTATCCACTATCATCTTCGCTCGCCAACTCACAATATCCACACTCCCTTAACCAATTGTCATGCATATACTCATTAAACAACAAGTATTAGATTAATTCAATCACTAATTTAAAATAATATGAATTAATACAAATATAATTTCAATACAATTATATAGATGCAAACAAAATAAAACCACTAACCTTTTTGGGTTAATGGTCTACGTCGGTTTCCTTCTAAGGCATATATTTGTGGAGTTGAATCTCGCAAATCGTCCCTTGATTCCGTCTGCTGCGGAACATGATCTTGCCATTCATCGACTTTACCAAACTGATGACGACCATAAGCCCAAGACCCGTACCACTTTCCTTGGTCGTGTAATAAGGCATGCCGATTTGCTTGATCTGCTCTGGATCCATGCCAACTCCCGTATCTCGAATCAAAATTTGTACAAGATCGTCTTCACAAAGCGTCCTCACAGTCAGCAATCCGCCGTTATCACTCATCGCCTCTACTGCGTTTTTCATCACATTTAGCATACACTGCTGGAACTGCTTAGCCTCTGCGAGAATGAAAAGTGGTTCGCTCTCCATATGATATGTGACGATAGACACGTTGAGCTGCACAGCATATGGCTCCAGCCACTTGATCACACCACCGATTTCTTCGGCCACATTAAGCGGCTTGGCGCTTTCATTGTTCGGCTTGGAGAAGTTCAAGTAATCCGATATGATCTGGTTGGCATGATCCAGTCCCTCGAAAGCAAATTTTCGATATCGCTCGAAATTGTCCTTGGTCAGCTTATCATAGTTCATAAGCTGTAAGAACCCCCGCGTTGTCGTCAAAGGGTTTCGAATCTCATGCGATATGGAGGCAGCAAGTTGACCGATCGTTTGATACTTCTCAGACTGATTAAGTTTCTTCTGCAGATTGACCTGATATTTGACAAAATAAGAGAGGAATGCAACTACCAGCGAAATGGTGATTGCAGATGGAACATATATAAGAAGCTCTTGTTTAGTCGCCATCCATCCGCCATAAACGATTCGTTCCACGGTAAGATAAGTCGCGAGATATAGACATGTGCCGAACACCGAATAGATTGTCATCTTGGGCAAGTCGCGAATCGGCCACCATTTGTTGCGTATAAAGCCCGTTCCCATCATGACAATCGCACTGACAAATACAGGCTCCCACGGGTTTTCGAACAATACAACGCTAGCCCCTCCCATTACGAGAAGGCAGATTATACTCGCGAACCATCGATCATAAAGGATGGCAAGCACGAGGCAAATCGGCATCATATACAAGGCGTATGAAGTGCCGCCGGGTCGTTCTATTAATAGGTAGACCACAATAATCATGCTGCTTACGCAAATATAGGCGATCAGTTGCTTCTTCGGATGGAATTTATGTTTCGGTGACACGAGCAAATAAGCCATACACGCCAATACGACATATATAAATCCATGCACAACTTGCTCCCACAACGAATAGACCAAGTCCGTCAACCCTTTCAGCAGTCAGAAATTTGTCGCACAGCTTAACCGGTCATTTCTACCTGTTAATCGCTTATTCGACACACATCGACGTATCCCTCTAAGCATACCAAAAAGGTTAACTATTTTATTAGCGCTGCTATTTGTCCAACGATACTCAGATACCAAGCACATGATATCCGGCATCAACATGCAGCACTTCTCCCGTAATGCCCCGTGAAAGATGACTTAGCAGGAACATCGTGGCGTCGCCTACTTCGTCTTGATCGATGTTTCGACGAAGCGGCGCCTTTTGTTCGATGGTAGACATAATATCGTTAAATCCAGATACACCTTTGGCCGCTAATGTCCGTATTGGACCTGCCGAAACTGCGTTGACCCGAATGCCGTACTTGCCGAGATCCTCTGCCAAATACTTTACACTTGCCTCCAAAGAAGCTTTGGCCACACCCATTACATTGTAGTTGCGCACGACGCGTTCTGCGCCGATATAGGATTGGGTGACAATACTGCCTCCTTCGCTCATCCACTTTCTCGCTTCACGCGCCACCGCTACCAGCGAATAGGCGCTAGCATTATGCGCGAGCAAGAACCCTTCTCGAGTCGTATTCGCATATTCGCCTCTCAGCTCGTCTTTGTCCGCAAAAGCGATGGAATGCGCCACTCCATGAATGACCCCTGCTCGCGCACCGATCGTATCAAAAGCTTGAGTGACACTTTCATCATCGGACACATCGCAGCTAACGGTCAATAGAGGTTCGATCCCTTCTTCCTTCAGCAGCTTCTCCAGCTTTTCCAATGAACGTTCTTTACGGTACGTAAAGATCAAGCGCGCCCCCGCACGATGCAGCGACTTGGCGATTCCCCATCCTATACTTCGTTCGTTCGCAACACCCATCACGACGAATTGTTTGCCTTGTAGAACTATACTCATGCCGCACCTCCAGATCCATTTGGTCCAATCAATTAGTACCAAGAATTAGTACCAGATACCAATTGGAACAATTGCCATCATCTTATCAATTATAAACGTTCAATGTCAATCTACTCCGATTCCAACATTCTTGGGGCAGGAGATGATAGAATAAGGAATCAAACAGATTTGGGGAGATTATTTGTGAACGTGAACCTTCATCCAATTGCTATTCTTAGGATTGCCGGTCTACTAGATGGCATATCCTTATTAATGTTGCTGTGCGTGGCCATGCCACTCAAATACGTATGGGACATCCCGCAGGCTGTTACCGTCATGGGAAGCATACACGGAGGTATCTTTGTATGCTACGGACTAGCCATCATTTATGCCGCTCTTCGGATCAAATGGAGCTTGCTTTGGCCTCTCGCTGCAATTGCCGCAGCGTTCGTCCCGCTCGGCAACTTCGTGCTGGATTGGCAGCTGAAGAAAGCCCAGACTCGTTATTTGCCACAGCCAATAAACGTAGTGCTTCTTGTTTACGGCATCGTATTTTTCTCATTTTTTGACTTGTTTGCGCAGCTTCCGGTCATGAGCACATTCGCTACTTCCGTCGGCGCCAGTGCATTTGTAGCCGGTTTTGTCATCGGTCTTTATTCGTTATCCAATACGATCGGCAATATTGTTTCCGGCATACTCACCGACAAAGTTGGCCCCTTCCGGATCTTGATGTTCGGTTTGCTCCTCTCAAGCGCTGCATTGCTGCTTTATCACATTGTAGATAGTCCGGTCTTACTGATCGCTGTACGTATCCTGCACGGCTTTGTCGCGGGGTTAATCGTCCCTGCCGCATTCACGTATTCCGCCAATACGACAGCTGGCGATCAGCAAGGCAAGAAGGTCGCGTTAACCGGCACCTTCGTCGGGCTCGCAGCCATCATTGGTCCAGCTTTCAGCGGAATCATGGCAAGCAAGACATCCGTTCCCTTTGTTTTTTCTTGCGTAGCTGCATTGGGGCTTCTTCTAACGGTGTTATCCGCATTATTTCTTTCTAACTACAAGAAATCAAATGAATCTTTTTCAAGGGATTCTGGTAAGCGCCGCGATGATTTTTCACTTAACAGCGGGATGGCCAAAGCATATGCCGGCGCTTTCTTCCTTATGTTCTCACAGGGCGTAATCGCCTACCAGTTGCCGCTTCATGTTCAGTCGCTCGGATATGATTCCCGCTTAAGCGGCACGTTGTTGAGCGCGTTCGGCATCGTTGCTGTACTCGTATTCGTATTGCCGAGCAATCGGATCTTCGACCGGATTGCTCCATCCATTACAATGGCTTTGGGTATCGGATTTATGGGAATCAGCCAACTGCTCATCAGTCAATCACAAGCTACAATAGCGTTGTATGGCGTCATGGCCTTGTACGGAATCGGATTCGGCTTGTTGTTTCCATCGATTAATACTTTGCTCATTCGCTCCACTACGACAGAAGGGCGCGGCAAGGCTTACGGTTACTTTTATGCCTTCTTCTCCTTAGGCGTTGTCGCTGGCTCCTTTACGCTAGGATGGTTGGCGCTTGGTATCCAAGACGGATTTATATTCACAGGAGTGCTGCTCCTGCTAGTCGGTGCGGTATCCCTGGCTGGTCGTCAGAAGAAACGATTGGCTGACGGATAAACACTTACGATCGCACCAAACTTTCTTCGGACCAATGCAGGTATTTTTTGCAGCTTCATCATATCGCTTGCCCCTCTTGTCATACATATGGTATGAACCGTATTTCGGAATCCGGAGGGATGAAGGATGAAACAGGAGGAGATTCGGGCGCTGGAGCGAGCGATCGATGAAATAACAGAAATTGCGCAAGGCTTCGGCCTCGACTTCTATCAGATGAGGTATGAGATATGCCCGGCCGACATTATTTATACATTCGGGGCGTACGGCATGCCGACTCGCTTCAGCCATTGGAGCTTCGGCAAGACCTTCAACAAGATGAAGATGCAATATGATTTTGGCTTGAGCAAAATTTACGAGCTGGTCATCAACTCCAATCCTTGTTATGCCTTCCTGCTGGACGGCAACTCCCTCATCCAGAACAAGCTCATTGTCGCCCACGTTCTAGCGCATTGCGACTTCTTCAAGAATAACGCCAGGTTCGGCGTCTCCAACCGCAACATGGTCGAAAGCATGTCAGCAACCGCCGATCGGATCCATCAATACGAAATGTTATACGGGGCAGAGGCGGTAGAAAAGTTTATTGATGCGATCCTTGCCATCCAGGAGCATGTTGATCCAACGCTTATCAAGCCTTATCAGCTCGACAAAAAGAGGTATATCGAAATGAGCAGTAAGGAGATGGAGCGTTCGGAGAAGGAAGCGCCTCCCCTCCTTACGGGCTACGATGATTTATGGGGACTTGACACGGAGGCAGCGGCCTCTGCCAAAGCGGATGCGGAAGCGAAAGCAGCCAATCTTAAACGGTTCCCTCCAAGACCTGAGAAGGACATCATCTGGTTTATCGAGGAGTATTCGACCGTGCTCGCGGATTGGCAACGCGACATTATGTCCATGCTTCGCGACGAGATGCTGTATTTCTGGCCGCAGATCGAGACCAAAATCATGAACGAAGGCTGGGCTTCCTACTGGCATCAAAGAATCATCCGCGAGCTGGATTTGACCAGCGAGGAGACAATCGAATTCGCCAAACTCAATTCCTCCGTTGTCGTACCTTCGCGCCACACGCTCAATCCGTATTATTTGGGCTTAAAAATTTTCGAGGACATCGAGCGCCGCTGGGACAATCCGACCGAAGAAGAACGTAAACGGTTTGGTCGAGCGCCAGGCAAAGGACGGGAAAAAATGTTCGAGGTCCGCGAGTTTGATTCCGATATCTCGTTCTTGCGCAACTATTTGACTAAAGATCTGGTCAATGATCTCGATCTCTATATTTTCGAGAAAAAGGGACCGGAATGGAAAATCACTGATAAATCCTGGGAAAACATCCGCGATCAGCTTGTTTATTCGAAGGTCAACGGCGGCTTCCCTACATTAATGGTGAAGGACGGCGACTTCAATCGCGTTGGCGAAATGTATCTGGTCCATCAATACGAAGGCATGGAACTAGATCTCAAATACGTGGAACGCACTTTGCCTTATGTCGTTCATCTATGGGGCAAAAATGTACATCTCGAAACGGTCATCGAAGATAAAAAAATAGTCTTTAGCTGCGACGGCAAAAAAACAAGCAGAAAATTCCTATAAACAAGCGGGGCTAACGATCGTCATCCATGGATGACAATCGTTAGCCCCTTGTTTGAATATGTGCCGTATGTACCGTGTACCGTCTATTGAACCTCTACCGGCTTCTTCTTGGTCACATGCAGATCTCCGCTGTAGAGATGTATAAACACTTCATTGATTCCGGTGCGCGTGAAGGAGTATGGACTCGAGAATGTGTTATTACCCTGATATGAAGCGTCAACAAACTCAGACTTGTCCCCGCTTCGGATCTCAAAGGAAACGGTCGCAGACTTATCAAGTTCAATTCCGCTAAACAATACCGCTAATTGAACCTCCTGGTTGACCGCTGCTGGAGCCGGATCTGTTGTTACGGTTGCATCAACATTCGCTGGGTCGACGGAGCCTTCAGACGAAGATGAGCAGCCTGACAGTCCAACCAGTATGGCTAAAGCGAGAATAACCGTCGTCATTTTGAATTTTAATGTTTTTGACATCTAAGTTGCACCTGCTTTCCAAATATCGCATCTAGCCTGACACTTCGTATTTTATCATTTTCAAGACCCATTTCTATGACTCCAAAGGGCTATACCCATGAACATGTCGTGAACAAATCAAACCATGCCTACATCCATCCCAGACAAACAACATGTAAGTTGGCAATTGCACCAAAAGAGCCAATTACTTACCACTGCTGTCGGGCTCTTATATCGCATAACGATTTCGTTAATGACCAATGCTAAGTTGGTACCGACACCTCATTAACGAAAGGGATGTTTGCCTACATGAAGAAAGCTGGATTATTAGCACTTCTAATCGCATCGTTCTCATTAGCGTTTGCCGCACCAGCAGCCAACGCCAATCGATGGGATGGTATCGAGCCTCGCGGCAACTTTGATGTTTCATCGGCCAGATACAATGATAATGATACATTAGGCGAAGATATGCGCGAAGGATACCGGGACATGAAAAACGGCATAAACCGTGCCGCAAATCGCGTCGAAAATGATGTAAATCGAGCCACGAACCGAATTGAGAATGGCGTGAACCGAGCAACGAACCGTGTTGAGAACGGCGTAAACCGTGCAACAAATCGCGTGGAGAACGGCGTGAGCCGCGTATATGATACTCGTGATACTCGCACAAACGGTCGTTACAATACACTAAGCACAACGGATAACGTCAACAACAGATACCGGGTTAATGCCACGGATACTACATCTACTAAAGATGGATTCAGCTGGGGCTGGCTTGGCTTGCTCGGTCTGCTTGGACTTGCCGGCATGAGAAGCCGCGAGCGAGACCGAGCATAACGACAACCACAATAGCAGCACGATAAGGAAAAGCCTCCAAGTCCACAATGAGTGGAGTTAGAGGCTTTTCCTCTTCGCGGAACCCGTAAATCCCATTCAGGGCTTAACTGACTGCTTGGCGATTTCATCAACAATCGAAGAGATTTCTTTGTCCGAAGTCACCGATCTGGTTCGGTATTGCCCCTTCATTTGATTCTGGCTCGCAGTACGAACCCGATCAAACAAGTCATTATTGGATGTAACGTAATAATCGTATTCCGGATATTGCCACATCAACTGCGACACAACCTGCTTCTCCGCGATTTTCCGCTTTCCTTGGTCGTCCACTTGGATGCCAACAACAACCTGATTATCATTCATAGCCAGTATTGCTTTCTCAACGCCGGGCACCTGCTCCGCGATTCGAATCAATTGCTCGCTCCCTACACGTGCCGTACCTCCGGTCTGCGAACGCATACTCAATTGACCGATACCTCGTGAAGCGTTAGAATTCGCCGCGTGATTCGGCATTAAATCCGTAGATCTTTGGTTGTCCACTCGATCGCCGCATCCCGTCTGTAGCGCCAGTGCACTTGACAAAAGCAGCATAGCCGCAATATTCCTCCATGGCATCATTCTTCATCCACCTCCGTCTTCATGCTCTTAACATTTACAGAGACGGATGAATTATACATGCCATATGTCTTTATTCCTCGATCTTTCGAACGTCGACTGTCACAATCAGCTTTTGTTCCCCCGCTCCCCGATAAACACCTTTGACTGGCACGATATCTTTATAGTCACGTCCATGCCCCAGCTTAACATACCGCTCCCCTACGGGGTCTATATTGGTAGGATCAAAGCTGCACCAGCCCAGCTTAGGGACCAACGCCTCTACCCAAGCATGTGAGGCCTGCTCGAAATCCGCGCTGCCACCTTGTAAGTCTCCCACAAAGTGATAACCGCTTATATAGCGGGCAGGAATGCCTACAGAACGTGCGCTGGCGATCATGAGATGGGCGAAATCCTGACATACACCACGTTTGATGCCAAACATCTCGGATGCGGTCGTTTTGACATTGGTTGCATCGGGATCATAGATAAATTCCGTCTTAATCTTCGTGCACAGCCGATAGAGCCATTCAAATATAGATAACTCGGAACGTTCACCTTCATCGTTTTCGTTCATGCTTCCGGCAAACGCAACGACCTCTGGCGTGATGGCTGTATAATCAGTCTCCGCAAGGAACTCCGCATACTTGTTGCTTGCTTCCTCACTTCCGAGCCATTGCCATGCCAAGTCAGCGGGATGTTTGCTAATAGCGAGCTCATATTCTGCCGGGCTTGGCGCTTCTTTTGTCACAACGGTCATATTTGTTTTGATAACTAGCTTACGGTGCAGTGCATTAACCGAAAAGGCGTGCACACGATTGCCGAAAAAATCCTCATAACTGAACATGGAGGCATTAGGCTCGATCGATATGGATTGCTGATAACATGATTGGCGCTCGTTCGTGCTAGGTGTCAGTCGTACTTCATTGACACTGTCCGTAACCGGCGTCTCGTATTCGTAATGGGTGACATGCGAAATCTGCAGCTTCATGCGGTTGCCTCCCCCATTCGAAAAAAGGTTTTGGCAAACATGGTGCCGAGCTGTTGTGTCGCTTTGAGCAGATGCGTCACAATCATCCCGTCGGCGTCGACCGTAAGATCCTCACGCTCCAGGCAATCGATGTCTGCTTTCACTTTGCTGATTTGACGAATCATACGCTCATGCTCAAGCCGCAACGACTTATCCTGCAGCTCAATCCGGCATAAGCTCTCATCCAGCATGTGCATAGAGAAATGCAGCGAGCGCGGGAAGACATTATTAAGCACAACAAACTCCATAATCGACTGCACAGAGATTCCATCCGCATAATAACGCCTGAACGCCTGATACCCGCTGACTGATCGGAGTACGGCCTGAAGATAGGAGTAGCTGCCAATCGAATCCCACTTCTCTTGCCCGACCGTCTGCTGGGCAGAGCGAATAATGCGCAGTGTATTTTCGGCCCGTTCCAAATATCTGCCGCACTCGATGAAATGCCATTCGTTTTCTCTTGGCATGACGGATGCGCTGACACCAAGAAACAATGACATCCATTCTTTGATTCTTGCAAAAAATTGATGCGGTGACGCGCCTAGAAGCTCATCAGGACGTTTCTCCCTAAGCCATAGGTAACAGCCGTTTACGACATCCCATAGCTCGCTTGGCAGCTTTTCCCGTAGTGATCGAACATTGCCTCTTGCGTGGCTGACACACGAAACGAGTGAGTTGGGGTTGTCGCGATCAAGCGTGGTATAAAATAACACATCTTGTTCCGTATAGGCGCCATACTGCCCTTCATAAGCCTCTCTGCTTCCGAGCGCGTCAACGATGCGCATCCACTTCGCGGCAGATTCGGTCTCTTGAGCAACCTCGGTACCATCGCCCAAAGAAGCATCCTTGTCTATCTGCAGATGATAATGGACATCCACTAATCTGGCGTGGTTCTCCGCACGCTCCATGTACCTTCCGATCCAGAACAAAGCCTCAGCATTCCGATTCAGCATGGCAATCCCTCCCTATTATCGATTCAGCACCCAAGTATCTTTAACCCCGCCGCCCTGCGACGAGTTGACAACCAGCGAACCTTCCTTCATCGCGACGCGCGTCAATCCTCCAGGTATGACATGCGTCTCTTCGCCGCCCATTAACGCAAACGCCCTCAGATCGATATGTCTTGGCGTCATTCGCCCATCTACCATAACAGGCGCTTGAGAAAGCTTCATCGTCGTTTGGGCGATATAACGCGATGGTTCTTTTCGAATCGCATCCGCGAACTGCGCAATCTCCTTGGATGTAGCCGTAGGTCCGATCAACATGCCGTATCCGCCGGATAACGATGTCTCCTTGACCACCAGCTGGTCCAGATTATCCAGCACATATTCACGTTCTTCCTTGCGCGTCAACACGTAAGTCCTCACATTGTGCAGGACCGGCTCTTCGTTCAAATAGTATCGAATGATGTCCGGCACATAAGCATACACAGCCTTATCATCTGCTACGCCTGTTCCTGGCGCATTAGCTATCGCTACATTGCCTGCTCGATAGGCGTTCATCAAACCAGGGACGCCAAGCAGCGAATCGGGGTGGAAAGCTAGCGGATCAATGAATTCATCGTCAATTCGGCGATAGATAACATCGACTTGGCGAAGACCTCTGAGATCCCGAAGATAAATTTTATGATCCTTGTACACCAGGTCTCTTCCTTCAACAAGATGTATGCCCATCTGCTGCGCGAGGAAAGCATGTTCATAATAAGCCGAATTGTAGACGCCTGGTGTTAGAAGTACGATAAGAGGATTGCGATTACCATTCGGAGTAAGCGAACGAAGCGAGCTTAAGAAGCAGTTCAAGCTGCGTTCGACACTCTGCACTGAGCTCGATAGATAAAGTTCGTGGAACAATTCGCTCATGAGCGACCGACCTTTGAACAGATAAGAGAAGCCGGATGGCGAACGCAAATTATCCTCCAGCACGAAATACCGACCCTTCTCGTCTCTAATCAGATCGATGCCCGATGCTGTAATATATACACCCCCAGGTACTTGTAGACCAGCCATTTCCGGACGGAAATACGTATTGCTTACAATCATGTTCCTAGGTACAATACCGTCCTTAAAGATACGTCCTTCGTGATAAACATCATGCAAGAACAGGTTTAGCGCCTGTGTACGTTGTTTGACCCCGCGATCAATCAACTCCCACTCATGTTTCGGAATGACGCGAGGAATATAATCGAATGGAATCGTTCTTTCTAGAGGCTCATGCTGAGATTCATTGTATAACGTAAACGTTATCCCTTCCTCCAGCATCCGTTGATTAATAGCCTGTTGTTTCATCGCAAGCTCAGCAGGCTTGATCCGGTCGAACAGCCGATGAATGTTCCCGTAATGCGTTCGAATCGTAGAATCTCGCTCGAACATCTCGTCGTAGAATGAATGAGAATCGTAAAATGGGGGTTGCGACTGTTTGGCCGTCGACATGACAACCGCCTCCTTCATGATGGTGCAAGCGTTTTCTGATGCTCAGCCTCATTATTGGGCTAATTTTGTTGAAATCAGGTCATAAAACCTAACATTAATTACTGAATGACTGTATAATGTTAGGATTATCATACATAAATTCATTTTTGGTGTCAACTTACTTAACACAAAATAAAAACAGAGGTATCCGATTCCAGATCCTCTGTTTCTTATAAACTGCATGCGTTGTCTGCGACCATCAGATTACTTCTCCGAATGAAGTCCGTTCAAGTCCTGCGCCACCTTCTCCACCATATGAACGAAGGAAGCAAGCTCCTGCGATCTAGCAGCCTGATTACGTGCTTGATCTGAAGTCTGGTCGGATTCGGTGCGCACCTCGGACAGCTTCTTGTCGATTTCAGTTAGCTTCTGCTGGATTCCTTCCATCGCGCCGCGTGACGATGCAGCGAGCTTACGAACCTCGTTCGCAACGACTTCGAAGCCGCGCCCATGTTCGCCAGCCCTTGCCGCTTCGATTGCCGCATTAAGTCCAAGCAGATGAGTCTGATCCGACAAACCCCGAATAAGAACGCCCATCTCACCGATACCATCCAACTCGCCGCGCAATTCCTCCAATAGCATATGCGCTTTATCCTGGGATTGCGAAGTCGAAATAGCCGTAGCAGCAATTTGATTTGCACCCTTGTCCAGCTCCGACATTAGCGACACCAGCTCTTGCACCGCTCCTGTCACAGTTGCCAGCATAGTTGCTCGTCCATCGGCAAGCTCCTGAATTTGACGCTGTTCATGCATATTATAAGCTTCCAGTACGAATTGAGAATCCAAATTAAACATTTTGGACAGCGCAAGCACGACAGGCTGCCAGCGATCTGGCAATGCACGACTTAGCACATCCGTTGCGATGTCCAAATAAATCATATATGTACCCAAATACCAATCGGTTGTAAGCCCGATCCGCGAATGAACAGCGCCAATTCGGATACGGTTCTCGATATAGGTGTCATCGATTATCCCATCTGCAAGAGACAACCAATACCCCCGCTGCGTTTCCTTTAATCTATCTACATTACTTACTCTTGAGATCAACGCTACGAGCTCAGGCTCGGCTTCGATTCTATCATAGAATCGTTCAACAACTTCATTAACAACCTTTTCGAAGATTGGCTTACATTCCTTAAGCAAGGAAAGCTCGAGTTCTTTAATCCCCGTATATTCCAATTGCTTACGCCGTTCTGGGCCCACCTTAATCATTGCACACTCGACTCCTCTGATGTAATTGCATATCTATCTATTATATCGGCAATCATCCATTCCAGAGAAGAGTGTTTCCTATATAATCATTAACCAAGATGGAAGAAATTAAAACCTTTACCCCCAGAAGGAAGGTAAAGGCTTTAATTTCAACTAGTTATAACGATTAACGATTAAGCAAACTTCCTACGTATCGAAGCAATTCATTCGCACACACTGGGCAGTAGTGATGTTCATCGATCAGCCGTTTTGTTACTTCATTGATCCGCTTAAGTTGGCTCTCGTCAGGTGTTTTGGTGGAGGTCGTAATTTTGACGATATCCTTCAGGTCGGTGAACAACTTTTTCTCCACTGCTTCGCGCAGCCGCTCATGACTTGTGAAGTCGAACTTCTTACCTTTACGCGAATAGGAGGAAATTCGAATCAATATTTCTTCGCGGAAAGCCTTCTTCGCATTCTCCGATACGCCGATCTGCTCCTCGATCGACCGCATGAGCCGTTCATCCGGGTCAAGCTCCTCGCCGGTTAGTGGATCTTTGATTTTGGCCCAATTGCAATAGGCTTCGATATTATCGAGATAATTTTCGAATAAGGTGCGCGCTGACTCTTCAAAGGAATATACAAACGCCTTCTGTATTTCCTTCTTAGCAAGGCCGTCATATTCCTTCCGCGCGACGGAAATGTAATTTAAGTACCGCTCTCGTTCCTCTTTCGTTATTGACGGATGCTGATCAAGTCCGTCCTTCAAGGCGCGAAGTACGTCGAGCGCATTAATACATTGCATATCCTGTTTGATCAAAGCACTTGAAATGCGGTTAATGACATATCGAGGGTCGATGCCCGACATACCTTCTTCCACATATTCGTTCTGCATTTCCTTCAGATCCGCTTCCTTGAAGCCCTCTACCTCTTGGCCGTCGTACATACGCATCTTCTTGATGAGATCCATCCCCTGCTTCTTCGTCTCTTTCAGACGTGTCAGGATGGAGAAGATCGCAGCAGAATTGAGGGCATGCGGAGCAATATGGATATGCCTCATATCACTCTGTGAAATCAGCTTATCATAAATTTTTTCCTCATCCGACACCTTCAAGTTATACGGAATCGGCATTACGATCATACGGGATTGCAGCGCCTCGTTTTTCTTATTGCTAATAAACGTCTTGTACTCCGATTCGTTCGTATGCGCGATAATCAGTTCATCGGCGCTAATGAGCGCGAAACGTCCCGCTTTGAAATTGCCTTCTTGAGTCAATGAAAGCAAGTTCCATAAAAACTTTTCATCGCACTTCAACATCTCTTGGAATTCCATCAATCCGCGATTCGCCTTATTCAGCTCACCATCGAAGCGATACGCTCGTGGATCAGACTCCGAGCCATATTCAGTAATCGTGGAGAAGTCGATGCTGCCGGTCAAGTCGGCAATATCCTGTGATTTGGGATCAGACGGGCTGAATGTACCAATACCGACCCGATTGTCTTCTGATATAAAGACGCGCTCAACCTGCACGTTCTCGATCTGATTATCATACTCCGTCTGGAGTCTCATCTGGCAGGACGGGCAAAGATTGCCTTCGATCCGGACGCCAAGCTCCTCCTCAATCTCCTTCCTTAGTTCATGCGGGATGAGATGTAACGGATCTTCATGCATCGGACATCCTTTGATCGCATAAACCGCACCACGTTCCGTCCGGGAAAATTTCTCCAGACCCTTCTTGAGCATGGTAACAATCGTTGACTTACCGCCGCTGACCGGACCCATTAATAACAGTATCCGTTTCCTGACATCCAGTCTTCGTGCAGCAGAGTGGAAGTATTCCTCCACCAGTTTCTCCACCGCGCGATCCAAGCCGAAAATTTCCTGCTCAAAAAATTTGTACGACTTGCGCCCATTTGCATCCTCGACCCCATACGATTCGATCATCTCATACACCCGCGTATGCGCGGTCTTTGCCGGGGAGGGATCTTGCCTGAGTCGTTCTACGTATTCTTTAAAGCTCCCTGTCCATGCCAGTCTCTCGCCCTCTGCTTGGTACTCTGATATCCGTTTGAAAATGTCCATGCCGTGTCTCCTCCCATCGCTTCCAATCTCCGCTATTCCTTCTCCGCTCGGGATTCATTCCAACCTGCCGCTGTGTAGTCCAACTTTTGGTGAAGTATTAAATACCTATGCTTATTCCACTCGGAAATTGACCACTATTTTACCGTTAAAAAATTTATAAGCTCTACAACATGGAATCTATCCGCAGTTCAAAAGGGATACGCAATCGAAATAGACAGCCCCCTCTAAGACGCTGTTATAATAAAGAAATATGGAATATCGGTTCAACCGGGAAGGAGTTGGGTAATATTGGCAGTATATAAGGAAGAAGAACTTTATCCCCCCATCAAACGCTACTACGAAGCAAGAGGATTCGTGGTCAAAGGAGAGGTCCTCCATTGCGATATGGTAGCCATTCATCCTGAGCGTAACGAGACCATTATTGTCGAAATGAAAAAGACGTTCAATCTAGCCTTGCTGCTGCAAGGGATTGAACGTCTTCGAATGGAGGCTGATGTTGTTCTGGCTGTAGAACGTAATCGCAAGAAAAGCGGCGCCGTCAATCAACGTTTCGGTGATTTGACGGAGCTCTGCAGAATGCTCGGACTCGGACTTATGACTATTACATTCTACAAAACAAAAGCGCCCGTCATCGAAATGTTATGCGAACCCGGAGACCCCCCCGTTCGCGGCGCGAAACGCCGGAAAAACGAGCGATTGTTAATGGAATTCAAAGAACGCAGCGGGGATTACAACATTGGCGGTTCCACCGGACGTAAACTCGTTACAGCCTACAGGGAGAAGGCGCTACGCTGCGCTCACGTCATACTGGCGAGGGGACCTAGCTCACCCAAGGATGTAGCTGCCGCTACAGGGTATAGCCGCAGCGGGCAGCTTATGCGAGAGAATCACTATGGTTGGTTCCGCAGATTGGAGCGAGGCAAATACGCGCTTGAGCCTCAAGGAGCGGAGGCCCTAACCAAGTTCGGCGACGTCCTGCAACGCTGGATCGCAGAAACTAACTTCGAACGGTAAATTCGCCTATTGCTTCGACTAGTCGTTCAACACCTTGAATCGTCCGGGCTCCCTTGTTATGCGTGAAGTTGAGACGTGCCGTATTGCGCTTCGGTTCATCTGCATAGAAGGATATGCCCGGCACGAACGCCACGCCTTTTCCTACCGCGCATTTAAGCAAAGCCTCAGCATCTAGTCCCTCAGGAAGCTCCACCCACAAGAACATGCCGCCTTTAGGTTTAACCCAGGTCAAATCAGACAAGCCGGCTTGCTGCAAGAGCGAGTGCATCTCCAGCATACGATCACCATACTCCTTGGAGATGACAGCAATATGGGCATCTAGATCGAAACCATTCAGCAGCTGGCTTAGAATTTGCTGATCCATCGTGCTGGAGTGCAGATCGGCAGCTTGCTTCGCCTTCGCCATCATTCTGATTACACGGCTGTCCCCGATCGCCCATCCCGTACGCAGCGCTGGCGCAACTGTTTTGGAGAAGGTGCTCGTATAGATAACGGGATTGTTCTCAGCCTTGCCTGCGAGCGAAAATAATGTCGGATACTGTTCATCCGACTGGAATTTGATGTCTCCGTAAGGATCATCTTCGATAACTAACAGATCGTTCTGACTGCACAATGCAAGCATCGCTTTGCGGCGTTCCTCGCTCCATACTCGCCCAGTCGGATTGCCGAATGTCGGTACTGCGTAGAGCAGTTTAGGCCTATGCTGCTTAATTAATGCTTCCGCCGCCTCAGGAATAATGCCATCCTCGTCGGAATCTGCCGCTACAACCTTTAGACCGTGCAGCGCAAATACTTGCAGGCTCGCCAGATATGTTGGCTTCTCGACCAATACAACATCGCCCGGCTCCGTCAACACGCCGATCAGAAGATCAATGGCCTGCTGCGAACCCGTTGTCAGGATCATCTCATCCGGAGTTACGGTCATCCCCTTGCGCTCCATTCTGGCGCATAGCTGCTCACGAAGCGGAAGATATCCTTCCGTTAATCCGTATTGAAGAGCGCCTGTGCCTGCCAGGAACACGCGGTCTGCAGCCTCTCGAACCGCTTGAACCGGGAACAATTCCTCTGCTGGCAAGCCGCCTGCGAATGATATCATATCTTGTCCTTGCGTGAGCTTCAAAATATCGCGAACAGCAGACGACTTCAGGTTCGCTACATTTGTCGAAAAACGGTATTCCATTATTGTTGCTCCTCTCCAGCATAATCCGATGTTATTCTACAATACATTACTCATATCCTCTATGTTAACAATGTGTTCACAACTTTTAAAGTTTTCTTTTTTCACATACTTGGGTATAATATCTATAGCTAATTGGAGGTGTCGATATAATGCTTGGACTGAACTTTTGGATCGTAATCACTGTGTTAGTGTTGTTTATAGCTGCAATCTTAACGAGCTCTTACAACGACGACAAAACGAGCGGGCTGTAAGCACAGCCTACACTTCTTTTAGTACGAATGAAGCTTCTGCACCAAGTCACGCTTGGTGCAGAAGCTTCATGTCGTTTGGGGCACAACCAACGTTGCCGCTGATTTGCTTACCCCTTAATAATCAGTTCTTAAGATAACCCATTTCACTCATACATTCTCCGCAAACATATCTTTCCTTAAATTCCTGAACTTCGTTCATCGAACCGCAGAACACGCATTTAGGGCGGTAACGTTCAAGAATAATGTGATCCCCTTGGACGAAAATCTCGACAGGATCGCCCTCATTCATCAAATACCGCTTTCTCAGCGACTTTGGAAGCACGATGCGACCAAGTTGATCCACTTTTCTTACCACACCTGCTGGTTTCATCAGTTTCACCTCTTTTTATGCCTGAATTTGTAGTATTGAGGAACCTTTGCGCACCAAAATGAAATCTATACCTTCCTCAGCAAGCGAGGACACCATAGATTGTATTTGGCAATAAACAACCAAAACCTGCGGTCGCTCTTCCGGATAAACAACAATTACTGTGATGTTTATCACATGCATTTCTACAAATTCGACGACAAATTCATATTTCCTTCTCGTAAAATTAAGTTGGAATATTCGAATAATTATACTAAAGCACTGAAATTCGATTGTCTTAGCGCTTCGTATATTACAATTGCTGCCGAATTTGAGAGATTTAGGGATCTTACTTTATCGGTCATAGGTAATTTGATGCAAGTGCCTAGATTATTATCGATCAGTTCCTGAGGCAATCCCTTCGTCTCTTTGCCGAATACAAAGAAGTCTCCGTCCTGATAATTAAAGTCCGTATAATGTTTGGTCGCGCGAGTGCTCGCGTAATAAAATCTTCCATCCGGAAACATATCCTGAACTTCTTGGAATGAATCATGGTACATAATCTCTACAGAATGCCAATAATCCAGACCCGCTCGTTTAAGTGTCTTATCGTCTGTATCAAAGCCGAGTGGCCGAACCAGATGCAGCACGGTCCCAGTCGCTGCGCAAGTTCTCGAAATATTGCCCGTATTTGCCGGAATTTCAGGTTCAACCAATACAATATGAAATGCCATCGTTATTCTGCTCCCGTCATTTGTTCTTATATTGTTACGATTTAACATTCGGTTAACGTACCGTTAATCTCTAGCGAAACGTCTCCCTGCATAATGGTACTATAATTGGTGGCAAAGGAGACAAACTGATGCGAAAAAAAGTATTGGTCGTAGATGATGAACCATCTATCTCCATGTTAATCGAGTTCAACTTAAAGCTTGCAGGCTATGATGTCAGATGCGTAAGCGACGGTGAGGCGGTATTTGATCTGCTCAAGCCCTTCCGCCCAGATCTCATCGTGCTTGACCTTATGTTGCCCAAGATGGATGGCATTCAGGTGTGCAGAGAGCTTCGCAAACAAAACAATGCGGTTCCCATTATTATGTTAACGGCATTACAGGACGTCACTGACAAAATTGCAGGGCTGGACAATGGTGCCGACGATTATATGACGAAACCTTTTAGTCCGCAGGAACTCATCTCCCGCATCGGCGCATTATTCCGTCGCTTGCAGACATTACCTGGCGTTACCGAAGAAATGGTCTATTCGATTGGACGGTTGAATGTGCTCGCTGACCAGCGCGAAGTTCTACTAGATGGCAAACTCATTGAACTAACTCCAAAGGAATTCGAACTGCTGCTGTTCCTGTGCAAACATAAAGGCAAAGTGTTAAGCAGACAGCAATTGCTGCATGGCGTATGGGATTATCATTTCCTAGGAGATACACGGATCGTAGATGTTCATATAAGCCATCTCCGAGACAAAATCGAGAAGAACGCCAGAACACCGGAATATATTACAACCGTACGTAATGTCGGCTATAAGCTGAATGGTCCCGCCCTAAGCGAAACGTCTTCGCTAGCTTAATCTAATCCGCTTGAGGTTTGCCACTTCATCTGCATGAATGCTACTGGCGACAGAAGCGCCCTCCCCCTGTATACCCAAGGGGAGGGCGCTTTTTCGTTCATGCGTCGTAGCCGAACAGATTATCCATTACGTTTCTGGAATTGCGCCATGAACTCAGCAAGCGCTTGGCAGCTTTCTAGCGGAACGGCGTTATAAGTCGATGCACGCAGGCCGCCAACATCGCGATGTCCTTTCAGACCGACGAAACCTTCCGCTTCGGATTGTTTCACGAACATTTTTTCTAATTCTTCGTTACCCAGGCGGAATGTAATGTTCATTAGAGAACGACTTTGCGTTTGGGCAGCCCCGCGGTAGAAGCCTCCACTTTGATCAATCGCATCGTAGATCAGCTTCGTTTTGTCACGATTGTATTGCTCCATCTGCGACACGCCGCCTTTGGATTTGATCCAATTCAACATAAGACTTACCATATATACCGAGAATGAAGGCGGTGTGTTATAGAGCGAGTTGCTCTTAGCATGTGTTTCATAGCGGAACATCGCAGGAATATCCTTCGGGCTTTGGGCAACGAGATCGTCGCGGATAATGACTACCGTTACGCCAGAAGGACCAAGGTTCTTCTGAGCGCCTGCATAGATGACGCCAAACTTGCTGACATCTATTGGTCTGCTCAAGATATCGCTAGACATGTCAGCTATAAGTGGAATATCGCCTGTATCCGGGAACTCGTGAAATTGCGTGCCCCCGATTGTTTCATTCGAAGTCAGGTGAAGGTAAGATACATCCTGCGGAACGACAATCTCCGACAAGTTAGGCATTCTCATGTAGCTGTCGGACTCTGTCGAAGCGGCAACCACCGTCTCGCCGATCAGCTTAGCTTCTTTAATGGCTTTGTCAGCCCATGCGCCTGTCTTAACATAAGCAGCGGGACGGCCGGCCTTCAATAGATTCATTGGCAGCATGGCAAACTGAGTACTTGCTCCGCCTTGGAGGAATAATATTTGATAGTTGTCCGGAACGCCGAACAGCTCTCTCAGTAGCGACTGTGCTTCATTATTTACGCCCTCGTACAACGCGCTGCGATGCGACATTTCCATAATGGACATTCCCGCACCTTGATAATCAACAAATTGTTCAGCTGCTTGCTGCAGCACCTCAAGCGGAATCGCCGCAGGTCCTGCGTTAAAATTAAAAGCTCTTGCCATCTTACTTTCCACCCCTTCAGCAATGTACATGATATGGTTATGATAGCAAGTTTGAACCTCTGCTTCAAGTAAAATCGTATATCAACACCCTTAAAGTCGAACAAAAAACATTATTTATTCATATATTATTCGGATTTTCCTCTAATTTTCTTGTGATAAACATAATTTGCTCATCAAAAAAGCGAGCCCTGTTTGGGCTCGCTTTTAACTGCTTATTAGCAGCCGAAGTACAGGCTGTACTCGTGTGGGTGAACACGGATGGAAACAGCTTTTGCTTCGGAACGTTTGAAAGCAACATAATTATCGATGAAGTCTTGGGAGAATACGCCGCCTTCTGTCAAGAAGCCGGAATCTGCTTCAAGAGCGTCAAGCGCTTCGTCCAGTGTTCCTGGAACGCTGCGGATTTCCTTTTTCTCTTCTTCTGGCAGATCGTAGATGTTTTTGTCGAAAGGACCGTAACCAAGAGCAACCGGATCAAGACCTTTCTTGATGCCGTCAAGACCTGCAAGCAACATTGCTGCGAATGCAAGGTATGGGTTAGCCGTGGAGTCCGGTGTACGGAACTCGATGCGGCAGCCTTTAGGCGTTACAGCTGCGATTGGAATACGAACAGCTGCGGAACGGTTACCTTTGGAGAACACAAGGTTAACCGGAGCTTCGTAACCAGGAACCAAACGTTTGAACGAGTTCGTGCTTGGGTTCGTGATTGCGATCAAAGCTGGTGCGTGGTACAGAACACCTGCGATGTAGCTCATAGCCATCTTGGACAGGTTCGCGTACTCCTTGTTGTCGTAGAAGAGTGGCTCGTCGCCATTGAAGATCGACGTATGCACGTGCATGCCGCTACCGTTGTCACCGAACAATGGCTTCGGCATAAATGTTGCTACCTTGCCCCATTGGCGAGCTACGTTGTGAACGATATATTTGTATTTCATCAGGTTGTCAGCTGTTTTTGTCAGCGTGTCGAAGCGGAAGTTGATTTCTGCTTGACCAGCAGTTGCAACTTCATGGTGATGACGCTCAACGCGAAGACCGGATTCTTGCATCAGGCGAACCATTTCGCTGCGGATGTCTTGTTGGGAGTCAACCGGAGCAACTGGCACGTAACCGCCTTTAACAGGGATCTTGAAGCCAAGGTTGCCGCCTTCTTCTTTGCGAGCTGTGTTCCAAGCTGCTTCTTCGGAATCAACCGAGAAGAAAGAAGTGTTCATCGTGCTTTCATAACGCACATCGTCGAAGATAAAGAATTCGGACTCAGGTGCGAAGAATGCTGCTGTTCCGAGACCAGTGGATTGCAGGTACTCTTCAGCCTTTTGAGCGATGCTGCGCGGGTCGCGCTCGTAACGTTGACCGTCCGGAGTATGGATGTTACACATCACATTCAAAGTAGGATGGCTTGTGAAAGGATCTACGAATACGGAATCTGTATCAGGCATCATTACCATATCGGATTCTTCGATACCGCGGAAACCTGGGATCGAGGAACCGTCGAAAGCTACGCCGTTTACGAACGTATCAGCGTCCACCTCTGTAGCAGGCAACGTGATATGGTGCGCACCACCGGCAAGGCTGATAAAGCGGAAATCGACAAATTGAATATTGTTTTCTTTGATTTGATCCAAAACCTTTTGAACTGACATCTAAACTTCCTCCATTTCCGAACATTTACTTGTAATTGGATGACGAACGTTCTTTAATTCCTCTAAACCTTGTCGTTATTATAAAACTACCGTTTAATCTCCGTCAATAGTTATGTAAGGTATTTTTTATCCTGATGTCAGCATTACTCACAAGTTTGAACTTCTGTTCACAATTGTGGAATTTGAGGCAAAAATAAGACGCCTGACCTCAATGGTCAAGCGTCTCATTAAACCCTATTTTACCCATTCAAGGAACGCATCTGCAGGTTCTTTGGGTGTTCCGAATTCTTTCCCCACTATAGGTGCAAGCTGCTCCAATTCCTTTAGAAGCTTAGCAAATTGATCGGGGAACAACGATTGAACGCCATCGCCAGTCATTGAATTGTCTGGATCCGTATGCATCTCGATGATAAGGCCGTTCGCACCAGCAGCAACCGATGCTTTGGACATGGGCTCTACCAGCTCTCTTCTTCCAGTTCCGTGACTAGGGTCAGAGATTACAGGCAGATGGCTGAGAGATTGCAACACAGGAATAGCAGACAAATCGAGCGTATTTCTTGTGTACGTTTCGAACGTTCGGATTCCACGCTCGCATAACATAACATTCGGGTTGCCGCCGGCTAGGATGTATTCGGCTGCATTCAGGAACTCGTCATAAGTCGAACTAAATCCCCTCTTAAGCAGCACCGGCGTTTGGATCGTTCCGAGCTTGCGAAGCAGATCGAAGTTCTGCATGTTACGTGTGCCAACTTGAAGGATATCCGCGTACTCTGCACAAATATCTACATACTCTGGCGTCATGACCTCTGTAATCGTCAGCAAGCCATGTTTCTTGCCCGCTTCCGCCATCATGATTAATCCTTCTACTCCAACACCTTGGAAGCTGTATGGCCCTGTTCTCGGCTTGAACGCGCCTCCGCGAAGGACCTGACCACCGGCTGCTTTGACCAATCTGGCGATTTCGTCAATTTGCTCCGGCGTTTCAACCGCACAAGGTCCGCCCATAATAACGAGATTGCTGCCGCCGATTTTCACGCCTTTAATATCGATGACCGTGTCGTCTGGATGGAAGTCACGGCTTGCAAGCTTATATGATTTCGAGATCTTGATGACATTCTCTACATCTTTCATGGAGCGCAAATGCTCTGCAAGTGACGGATCAGCACTGCCGATAATACCGATGACCGTACGATCCGTACCCTTGGAGACATGCGCCTGAACACCCGTGTTCTCGATATATCCAACGATTTCACCGATTCGTTCATCCGTCACACTGTTTTTTGTAATTACTATCATCGTCATCTCTCCTTATTTATGGGGATCTTTAATTAAAATTTGAATTAACCCAACTTTATTTGTTTCCAAGTTTTCGCTTTCACGCTTTTAAGCTTTTGCGCTTTTAAGCTTTTGGGCTTTTATGCTTTTAATCGCTAAAGTAAATATACAGGATGAAGCCATGTTTCGTCAACCCTTTCATTCATTTCCCTTTTGTTAATCGCATACGAATACGCAAAAATAGGCGGCATTACTCGCTACTACGCGATGCCGCCCTTGCTATGTTAGCTTATTTGACTGCAGCGGATTCCTCGCCTGCACTCTCCGTGACCGTCTTAACACGAACGTTAGGAAGAAGTTTGCTCATGTTAACGGTTCGTTTGATCTCCCATGTCGAGGGATCACGATAGTCAAATTGTTCCAGGTAGGTAATAACTTCCTTTGTAATCGGCGTTGGCGTAGAGGCGCCTGATGTAACCGCCACACGATCGAGTCCGTCCAGCCACTCTCGCTTGATTTCGCTTACGTCCGATACACGATAAGCCTTGACGCCGGCAATTTCCTCCGACACCTGCGCGAGACGGTTGGAGTTGTTGCTGCGCGGATCACCAACGACGATACATAGTTGTGCTTCTCCTGCCTGCCCGGCTACAGCTTCTTGGCGGACTTGAGTAGCTAAACAGATCTCATTATGAATTTCTGCATGCGGAAACTTCTCCTGCAGCTTCTGCATAATGTGACGAATATCCCATTGCGACATCGTTGTCTGATTCGTGATGATGATCTTTCCATCGGGTACTTCCAGCGCGTCGATCTCCTCTTCGCGTTCAATCAGGTGGACGAGATGCGGTGCAACGCCGATTGCGCCTTCTGGCTCTGGGTGACCTTTCTTGCCGATATAAATAATATGATAACCTTCAGCAGTTTTCTCTCGGATCAGATCATGTGTCTTGGTGACGTCTGGACATGTAGCGTCAACAACCGCCAGACCTTTGGCTCGTGCCCGCTCCCGTACTTCGGGAGAAACGCCATGCGCCGTAAAGATAACGGTCCCTTCTGTTATCTGCTCCAATATATCCAGTCGATTGGCGCCATCCAGCGTAATAACGCCTTCCTTCTCGAACGCCTCCGTTACATGAGCGTTATGCACAATCATACCAAGAATATAAATCGGCCTCGGCATCTCCAGGTTCTTAACCGTCTGCAAGGCGATCACCATTGCATCGACGACGCCGTAACAATAACCTCTTGGCGAAATTTTTACGATTTCCATGCTGCACCTGCTTTCTGCGGATCGTACGTGCGTTTAAGCCATCGACTTGTCGCAGCCATACTTTTAATCACGATCCGTTTCCTTCATTATAGACGAATCCAAGCGCAGCGGAAAGTCTGTAGGCAACCATATCATAAATGTCGTCCCCGCTTGTTCTAATGTCGTCACTTCGACAGACCCGCCGTGCTCATCAAGAATCCATTTCGCGATGGACAGACCAAGCCCTGTCCCAACCGTAACGCCGCGTGATTCGTCCGCTCGATAGAAGCGATCGAATATATACGGGATCTCATCCGGATTCATACCGATACCCGTATCCCGAATTCGCCAGCCAACATGGCCTTCACGCTGGACGGAGCTCAGCTCTACGTAACCAGAAGGGGTATACTTAAAGGCATTCTCAATAAAGATAAATAACAGCTGCTGCAAAAAGTCATGATTGCCGTATACAGTACCGCCATCAAGCTTGGACAAATCCCCTACCTTCCATTCCGCGTTACGCGGCAGTAACGAGGCACGGCGCGCCACATCTTCGGTCATCGCCCGCAGATTCAACTGTTCTTTCTCCATTACATAACCGGCATCTGCCCTCGCGAGCGAAAGCAGATCGTTGACAAGCGTACTCATCCGTTTGGTCTCTGCAGATATATCAGATATCGCTTCACTAGACATGTCGAAGTTGCTTGAGGTGATAGCTAACGACATAGAGCCATCCTTATCGCCTTCAGCTCTCGCACGGTTCCACATCTTCTCCAGCAGGTCAATATTCCCACGAATCGTCGTCAAAGGCGTTCTAAGCTCATGCGAAGCATCGGATACAAATCGTCGCTGGACCTTATAGGCATCATCCAGCTCGTTATACGCCAATTCCAGGCGAGATAACATCTTGTTTAGCGTATTGACCAAGATGCCAATCTCGTCACTTGGTTTGCCTTCCGGAATACGAACGCTGAGGTCCGAGCCCTTCTCGATCATCCTGGTTGCTGCAATCACTTGCCCAATCGGCCTGAGCGCCTGGCGTGCGATCAACAAACCAAACGTAAAGGCAATTAAAACAACGACTACCGAGAGAATGATAAGTATAGTACGAAGTCCGTCCATCAATTTGTCTTCGTTGTGGGTGAATGTTCCCACCTGCAGTAATCCCAATAGTTTACCTTGAGCGGATAATGTATTTTGGTACGTAATCATTTTGTATTTGGTTTTGCCGATCATTACATTGGTTACCTCGAAGCCGTCTTTTGGATTCGAATTCGCATCGGGATAAGGAATCGAAACCTTCCCCAGGTCTCTTAGATTGCTTGAGCCCGTTGTAATACCTTCTTCATAATTAACAAGCTGCAGATAAATATCCTTCTCCAGTATGCTTGCTAATTGCGATCTGGACTGGTAGTTCAAATCGAGCATCAATCTGCCTTGGGTAATCGTTCCTTCAACGCCTAGCTTCATATTCTCGCCAGTCGTTTTCAACTGATTCTTGATATCTGCATACGTGCTCCAATTCATAAACATATACAAACTGACTCCGAATACCAGCAGCGTCGCCGCAAGCAGACCCGAATACCATAATGTCAGGCGAAGCCGTATCGACATACCTTTATCCCGCCTCTCCCCTTAGCACATATCCCGTTCCTCTAACCGTCTGGATGACACGATTCGCTCCGCCCTCCTCTACCTTCTGACGCAGCATCGCGATATATACCTCCAGCACGTTCGATTCACCGCTAAAATCGTAGCCCCATATCTTCTCCATAATGGCGTCACGTGTCAACACACGGCGCGGATTCTGCATAAAGAAGAGCAGCAAATCGTATTCTTTGCTCGTGAGCTCAATTCTCCTGCCGCCACGAACCGCTTCACGTGCATCCATATCCAGCATAAGATCCTCAAACACCAGCTTGCTGCCAGTCTCCTCCAGCTTGTCCGACTTCCGTCGCAGCAGCGCCCGGACACGAGCCAGCAGCTCTTCCAGCGCGAAGGGCTTCACCAAATAATCATCAGCGCCAAGATCCAGTCCCTTCACCCGATCCGTAATGTCGTCCTTGGCTGTCAACATTAAGATTGGGACTGCACTTCCGCCTTCCCTAACCCTCCTGCATACTTCCCATCCGTCAATCTGCGGCATCATGACATCCAGAATGAGCATATCCGGATTCACTCCAAGCAAAATTTTCAGCCCTTCTGCGCCATTGGATGCTGTTGTCACCTCGTAACCCTCGAAGGCCAAACTTCTGCGTAACATCGAAATAATTCTTTCGTCATCGTCTACAACCATAATATGAGGTCTCATCCGCTACTCCCCTTCTCTAACCCTCATGCAGCAAAAAACGCAGAGTGTTGAAGCTCTGCGCTTTGTGTCTGCAAATCCCGTCATCCGTTCATGACTTATTCGGTCACGCCGAACTTGTTAAGATCACCGATCTCAATGTTTAGATCCATTTTGTTGCCTTGGCGAATAATGTTAAAGACAACCTTGTCTCCAACATTACGCTTCTGTATTTCTTCGATCAACGCCGTTCTCGACAGTTTCTTGCCTTCAATGCCGACAATCAGATCATATTGTTTCAGATCACCAAGATACGCCGGAGAATTATAGTATACACTTTGCACCAAGGAGCCTTCCGTTTCTTCGATGCCAAGCTGCTTCGCGTACTCTTCCGTCATTTCACGAAGCTCTGCGCCAATGAATGGAGCCGGTTCTTTCGGAATTTCCGCGTTGGTTTTCAGACTTTCCAGCACTTCCTGAATCGTGCTCGTCGGGATCGCGAAACCGATACCTTGCGCTTGCGAACTCACCGCCGTATTAATGCCTACCACTTCTCCATTCACGTTAAGCAACGGACCGCCGGAGTTACCAGGGTTGATCGATGCATCCGTTTGGAGCAGATGTTTGTAATTACGCTCACCTTGTTGATCTTGAATATCGATTGGTCTCTCCTTTGCGCTTAAGACACCTACAGTTACCGTATGGTCAAATCCGTATGGATTACCGATCGCAACGACCCAATCACCGATATTAATATCGTCCGAGCTTCCAAGAGGAAGCGTCGGGAAAGCTTTGTCGCTGTCCACTTTAATAACAGCTAGGTCTAGATCGTAGCTCGAGCCAAGCAGCTTGGCTGTCAACGGTTTGTCATAACCTTGTACCGTCACATGAATTTCATCGGCATCGCCAATGACATGTTGATTCGTCAGAATATATCCGGTCGATTCAAAGAAAAATCCGGTTCCGATTCCCGTTTGCTGTAATTGTGCATCTTGCCCGCCTTGATCTTGCTGCTGCGGAGACGTGTAATTATCGCCAAAGAATTGGCGGAAGAAAGGATCGTCAAGCAGACTGCTGCCTTGACTCTTCGCTCGTGCAAATGTCTCGATCTTCACGACAGCCGGGCTTGCCGTATTAAACAGATCCGCGATATTGTCAGGGCGGGCCGCAGCTGTAGAGATTCCCGATCCAGTGCTTCCACCCGATTCGACCGTTTTTCCGCTGCCGGCGCTTGCTACTTCAGAAGAAACCGATTCGCTTGGCGTGAACCAATTACGCACATCAGCCGTATACATCAAACCCCCGACAACGATGACACCTGCCAAGAATGATGCGAACACCGCTTTAAACGACGTACGGCTCTTTTTCTCCTTCTTCTGCCATCCGGTATTATTTCCAGCTGAAGGCGTGAATGGTCTTAGCTGTGTTTGCGGTTTGAGTGTATCCTCGCTTGCTGAACGATACCGATCAGTCATCGCAGATGTTTGTTCGGACTCACTGCTATATGTCGAGTCTATCGCATTCGAAGTCGAATTCGAAGTGTTCTGCGACGAGTTGGAATTCGACATCGGTCCATAGGAGTAGTAATAAGCTGATTTCGACTCCTGTTTGCTGTTGTTTCCGTCTACATCTTCCCTATGCGGATCATTCGAGTCTTCCGAACGCTTCTGATCACCATTGTCGGAAGAAAAGAAATCGTCATACCCTTTTTTGTTATTGTTATCGTCCATGTGTAATCTCCCCCATCCCAGTCGTTATCCTTGCCTTGTTATTGACTCATTTGTTATTTCTATCTTGCACAATCTACCTTAAAACAAACTTAAAAGATGATGAAAATTAGATAACTTTTAACCCTGCTTTCCATTATAACCGATTAAAATTCATTTTTTCATCCAAAAGAAATAACCAATCGGGCATTCTTCCGTTCTCGAACACGGATTAATGTCGAATTGGTTATCATTTTATTCCTCTTTATTCAAATCTGGATGACTTGCTCCACCTGTCGCATAACCGCCTGACCTCGTTCTACCCAGCGCTGCTCGATTTCCGCATCCGGATCAACCGGTGATTGGAATTGGTTAAACATTGCACCTACAACTTGTACCGAAGCTTCAGGGTCATTGCCTTCATTATAGATATGCTTCAAAACATAGGGCTGATCAAAGCGAATCTGCGCATTGTTCTCTGACAACTCGCTATCGATGTTGCCGTCAATCACTTGAAACGGAATGCGCAGCCAAACTTTGTTTTCTTCGTCCAATGCACGATCGAATGAACCGCCGTCATAATCCCAATTGCCGCCAAGCACAAACTGCCATTCCATCAGCTTGGCATGTATGTCCGTAAACTTTTTTTCTTGGTCTTGTAAGCTCGATGAGATCGGTATCATGCCTAACCCTCCATCATATGGTATACGCTAGAGAGTAGTATTCCCCGCTTCGGACAGCTTATGTGCGACTTGCCCAGCCTTTGCGATGCGCCAATACGGCAAGCTGTGTCCGATCCTCGAGCTCGCATTTCATTAAGAGGTTGCTAACATGGGTTTTTACCGTCTTGATGCTAATATGCAGCTCTTCGGCGATCTCTTTGTTCGATTGACCGTCCGCAATCAGAAGCAGCACTTCCTTCTCCCGTTCTGTCAGATCTTCATCACCGGATTGAGCATTACGTTGTCGCAGTCCTCTTGTCAGAGCCTGAGAAACATCTGCCGTCATCACAGGCATTCCTTTGAAGGCTCCATTAATCGCATAGATAAGTTCCTCTGCAGAAACCGTCTTGAGCACATAGCTTACCGCTCCTGCTTCGATTGCCCCGTACACTTTATCGTCTTCAAGGAAACTCGTCAACATGACGATCCTCATCGCTGGAAATTGTGACATAATAGCCCGTGTCGCCTCGATCCCATCCATTTCGGGCATCATCAAATCCATTAAGATAATATGAGGTCTTTCATGCTCTTCCCGTTCTTTCAACTGCTTGATGGCATCCGCCCCGTTCCCCGCTTCGGCAATGACCTCGAACTTGGGCTCCAGCATCAGGTACGTTCGAAGACCGATCCGAACCATATCGTGATCGTCAACGATCATTATTTTGATCTTATCCGCGCTCATTGGTTTGTTCTCCTCGGTATATTTTCGGAATTGTCACTCTAACCCTCGTCCCGCTGCCCACCTTGCTGATGATTTCTGCAGCCCCGCCCAGCTTGTGAGCACGCTCCTGCATGGTCGATAATCCGTATGAGCCCCGCCTAACCTCATCCGCTTTGAACCCCGAACCATCATCAGATAACATCATCACCACTTGGCGTTCCGTTGCGCTTAACGTCAAAGTACAACTACCGGCATTCGCATGTTTAACGATGTTCGCCATCGCTTCCTGCACAATGAGGAACAGCTGATGCTCCTTCGCTTCGCTAAGCGGCTCATTAAGCTTCCATTCCAGCATGCCTTGCAGCTTATTCTGCCTGCAGTAATCGGGAAACCACTTATCAAGCGCTTCCTGCAGTGTTTTGCCCTCAAGCTCCATCGGTCGCAGCTGTGCTATGAAATTTCTCATTTGTTTCTGAGCTAGATTGGACATCTGAATTAATTGCTCCAGCACCGATGCTGCACGTTCCGCGTCCACTTCCTGGAGCTTCGGTAATGATGAGGCGCACATATGAATCGCGAATAGCTGTTGACTCACCGTATCATGAAGATCGCGCCCCAGCCTCTTCCGCTCTTCCAGAACTGCCGCTTCGTTAGATGCGGATTCCGTTAATACCTTCTCTTCGCCCAGCTGCTGAAGAAGCTTCATCTTTGTTTCCATATTCTTGGCTAATTCATTAAATTCTCTATACAGCTGACCGAAGGAATTGGCGCCATGCTCTGCAATCCTTACTTCGTAATTGCCGTTAACGGCCTGCTTGATGGCCAGAAACAACGTATCGAGACGATGGCCGAACCGTTGTGCTGCCCAATAACCAAAACCGGCGCTTACAAGTACCACGATACTTGCGGCTCCCACCTTCAGTTCCTTGTATCCGAAATAATCCTGCATATAGTTCCAGAACAGAAAAGCCAGCAAAACCGAAACAGTAGTTGCCAGTACGAACATACCGACAAGCTCCCATTTCCCGCTCCGTAGAAATCGAACCATCATAACGCCCTATCACCCCACTTTAATGACACGAGTATCGCCGATAAAGCTGCTGATCGTCAGCTTAATTTGTTTGTCCGCATCGGAGTACCTTGGAGACTTCAAATTCACGTTCGTGAAGATGCCGCCTTCCTTCTGCCCCAGTACTCTCACATCTCCGATAAAGGAGGAAGAAACGACCTGAATACCGAGCTCGTAATCATTAGGCACGTATACTTTGACGTCACCGATAAACGAAGAAATATTTACTTTTGTTTCGCCGTAAGGAATCTCTGCCTTGGTTAGATCAAGGATCGTATCCCCGATAAAGTGGGATATATTCACCGGTTTAAGCTCCCAATAATCCTGACCCATATGAATATCTCCGATGAAACCGGAACGATTGATGACATTAGGATCATTATGGTTCCACCACTCTACATGCTCGCGATGACCATGATGCCGCCATTCTTTTTTCTTGCCGGACTTGTAGTAGTCCTCCTCCTTGTAAGCTCCGTGATGCCCTGTTCCATGAACATCCGATCCGCGGTCATTCCTTACATTCCCATCTTTGCCATGAGACCAAGTGCCACTCACATCGCGGCGGATGGACTTTTCAATTTCGCTTTCTACAAACGCTGTTGGATCTGGATGCAGCGGAGGCGCGGGAGGCACATCTTCTTTTGTTTCTTTGCCGAACGGACGGTACGATGTCCATTCTTCCTCCGGCGGAGTCTTATGCTTGGGCTTGGAGGGTTTCCAGATCATGCGGAGCCCTGTAATAATGATAACGATCGGGATTAAGAACGGCACAATATCCGCGATGGACCATGTGAACCACTCCAGATTGTTGCCTAAGAAAACAAATCCGATGAGCAGCATTACCGCCCCCCACCAGCCAGATCCACCTTGAAAGCGGCCGCCTAAGAGCTGTACCGCGCCAAAATACATCAGAATACATGGCCAATAGGTCGAGAAGAGCTCTCCAACGCTAATATCCTCGAAGGGAGCGATATCTAGTTGACGCAATAAAAAAAACAATCCAATAGTAATGACCATCAAGCCGGTAAATAGCCGGCCGGCGAAATTTCCATTCATTCCGCACAACTCCTTACATGTTCAGCATGTTTTCACGAATCATAAACACAGTATAGCGCATTCCTTCTATAACCAGTAGGGTCGACCGATTGAACTCGTTCTCCGTCTCGAGACCGAGTGTCTGTCACCTTCTGGTAACGATTTATCCGGGGCTACTACGTTATCCCGCTCGCAATGAAGGCCGCCCAGCTGGAACTGGGCGGCCTTCAAGGAATGTATGTAGTGGACTACTCCATCTAACGAATAGAGATATCCGCCCCAATTACGCCAACCACTCCACCATCTGTATCCCGGATCGGCATTGAAATCGTTAAGCAGTGCTGTTTCGTTATCGCGGAGACGTATACATCCGACTGGAAGGTTTGACCTGCCATCGCACGTTTCCACCATTCTCGGCTTTTGGCGTTCAGTAAACCCGCTTCCGGAAGCGAGAATATAAAGGAGCCGTCGGCACGATTTGACCAGATTGCTTCCACATCCGATTTGCCCGCAAGCATCGTTGTTAATTTATTCTGATGTTTGCTCTCATCTAACGACAAAAGCTCGGAATCCGAAGCTGCTCTTCTCAACCACTGCTCTACAGAAGCCATATTGTCATTCGCTGCGCTAATGTTCCGTTTGATGTCCAAAGCTTCGACCGCATTGGATAGCGCAGCGGAGGATCGACCCAAATTAGCTCTGACCCTGTCGAGCTTACCAATCTGTTGGCGCTGCTTGTTCGCCATATGGAGCGTTTCATCCACGCTGACGATCGTATCGTTGACGGAAAGGACGACATCCTTTAGCATGGCGGTCGATCCGGTCATATGTTCCGTTTGCTCCTTGCTTGCCGCAGCAGTCTGCAAAGCAAGCTCGTCCACCTCGGTAATTTTCATAAATATAGTATCCATACGCTGCTTGTTTACAGCCATCTCGGATACGCTGCGCTCAACCGACTGCTTCTCGCGTCCGACCGCTTCGACAACCAACTTGACGCCGCCTTCGATCTGTTCCACCATATCCGTCGATCGATTAACAGCATGAGCGCTTTGCTCCGCGAGCTTCTTAATCTGTGAAGCAACTACGGAAAATCCGCGTCCATATTCTCCTGCATGCGCCGCTTCGATCGAAGCGTTAAGGGCGAGCAGAGACGTTTGAGAAACAATTTCGTGAATCAGCATATTCATTTCATTAATCTGGGAAGTATGTTGGATAAGTTCTAAGATATGAGCTTCCATCATTTCGTTCTGACGCTTTAATTCGTTCATGGCATCATCCGTATCGATCAAGGATCGGCATACGTCCAGCACCACTTCTTTTGTTTCCTTGCTCTTCTCATTCAAGTGAGCGGATGTCCCGTTGATATGCTCCGCAGCGGCTGCAACCTCTTGAAGGGAAGAAAAAGCTTCTTCGATCCGGTTCATCGCAAGCGAGCTTAACTGCCTAAGCTTCTGCTCGTGGGATAAGGAGGCGTCAGCTATGGAGGTCAATTGCTCCATCGCACCGTCAACCTCATCAACAGCGGCATTAAGCTGATCGGATATAACTACGGATTCGTTCATTAGCTTATTCAGCTGTTCCTGTTTCGTAGAATGAATGGACTCATCTTTCGCGTTGCGCGAGAACCACGTTGCCGTTCGCATGTAACGTCACCACCATGCTTTCGTTGAAATGAGAGATGTCAATATTGCCTACATTATATCCCAGTATTCGACAATTGAAAAGAAAAGGAATTCTGGATTACATGCTAGGCTTAAGATAATCAAAAGAAAAAGGAGCCGCATGGCTCCTCTTCCTTTGTCTTACATGTATTGAGCAAGCCATTATTGGCTGCCAGTTGATCAACTTTTTATTAGTTTTGTTGGTTCTGTTGGTTTTGCTGGTTTTGGGCATTCTGATTCGCTGCTTTGTTGTTAGCAGCATTGTTTTGTCCGAATTCTTGCGAGAATTCAGCATTATGCTTGTTGTTTTGAGCGGCTTTGTTATTTTTGTTTTTAGCCAATTTCATCACCTCCTCATCCGAGTTTAGTATGGCTTGTGTTCCGCAAACTATTCAGCATCCGTTACGACTCAAGATACGATTGCGGAATTGGCTTACCTACTTGGACGGCTTGGTTAATATTATGCAGCCAGGACTCCGTCAGCTTGCCCTTGCCGCGTCTTAAAACTTGAACGCTTACCTTGCGTTTGCCCCACTGCTCGTAGACCTCGCTGATCGTTTCAAAATAAAGATCGATTTTATTCCCCTTAATGGCTGAGCCCGTATCCGCTACTACGCCATAACCGTATCCTGGTATCAACAACAGTGTGCCAATCGGAAATAAATTGGGATCTGCTGCTATTGTAGATACTTGATCTCTGCGTACCTTTACTCCAGAATACGTAATGCCATAGCCGGGATGTCCTGGGCGTTTGCCGGTCGATTCGACGCCAGCCGTGTAACCAGTAGCCACCACTTCGATTAGCTTCGGAGAATTGTCAGCGAGACATGTTTCCACAAAAGCAAATGTAACTACTACACAGAGGACAAGCATTATGATGAAGGTTCTTTTTGATTTTGTCGTCCAAAGAAAAAAACTTGTAACCATCGGGATATTTCCTCCTCAGAAGAAATATTGCCCCGTTGGAACAAGCTTTATGCGTTAATGTCCATTAATCCTTAGATGCGATTTGACCTTTCAACAACGAAACGAGCTCCGAAGTCGGCATTGAACCGATGTCGCCTTCTCCACGTTTCCTTACCGATACGGCACCGGCCTGCATCTCGTTTTCTCCAACAACAAGCATATAAGGAATTTTCTCTAGCTGCGCTTCACGAATTTTGTACCCAAGCTTCTCATTTCTCATGTCGCTTTCGACTCGGATACCGCCAAGCTGCAATTGTTCCTCAACTTGACGAGCATATGCCTCATAAGCCTGTGATACCGGGATGACCTTTGCTTGGATCGGCGACAGCCACAGCGGCAAAGCACCTGCAAAGTTTTCCAGCAGATATGCCGTCATACGTTCCATCGTGCTGATGATGCCGCGGTGAATAACGACCGGACGATGTTTTTTCCCATCATCGCCGACATATTCCAGTTCGAAGCGCTCAGGAAGCAAGAAGTCCAGCTGAGCAGTAGATAACGTTTCTTCTTTGCCTAGCGCCGTCTTGATCTGTACGTCTAGCTTAGGACCATAGAAAGCCGCTTCGCCCTCTGCTTCGAAGAATGGAAGATTCAGCTCTTCAACCACCTCGCGCAGCATACGTTGGGACATTTCCCACATTTCATCGTTCTGGAAATACTTTTCTGTATCCTTCGGATCACGGTATGACAAGCGGAAACGATATTCTTTGATTCCAAAGTCTTCGTAAACTTTGCGAATCAGTCCAACCACACGTGCGAATTCCTCTTTGATTTGATCCGGACGGCAGAAGATATGCGCATCATTAAGCGTCATTGCACGTACACGGTGCAAGCCAGTCAGTGCGCCAGACATCTCGTAACGGTGCATCGTGCCCATCTCAGCAATCCTGATTGGGAGATCGCGATAGCTGCGCATATCGCTCTTGAACACCATCATATGATGCGGACAGTTCATTGGACGAAGAACAAGCTCTTCGTTATCCAGCGCCATAGGCGGGAACATATCCTCGCTATAGTGCTCCCAGTGTCCCGATATTTTGTACAGCTCTACGTTCGCCAACACAGGTGTATAAACGTGCTGGTAACCTAGGCTCTCCTCTAGATCGACGATATAACGTTCCATTGTTCTACGAACCTTCGCCCCGTTAGGCAGCCAAAGCGGCAACCCTTGACCGACTTCGCGCGAGAAAGTAAACATCTTGAGCTCGCGGCCCAGCTTGCGGTGATCGCGTTTCTTAGCTTCTTCGAGGAAATGCAGATGCTCGTCGAGCTGTGCTTTTTTAGGGAATGCTGTACCATAGATACGTTGCAACATTTTGTTCTTGGAATCTCCGCGCCAGTAAGCGCCTGCCACGCTCAGCAGCTTAAAAGCTTTGATCCGGCCTGTCGATGGAAGATGCGGACCACGGCATAAATCGAAGAATTCGCCTTGATCATAAAGTGTGATTTCCGCTTCGACCGGCAGATCACGAATCAATTCGAGCTTCAGATTATCCTCTAGCTCCGAGAAAATCGACAATGCTTCTTCGCGACTAACGACACGGCGACGAATGTCTAGATTTTCGTTCGAGATTTTGTTCATTTCCTTTTCGATTGCCGCCAAATCCTCGGAGGACAACGGTTTTTCCATATCGATATCGTAATAGAAGCCATCTTCGATTACCGGACCGATACCGAGTTTCACCGCTTTGTCGCCGTAAATACGCTTTAGCGCTTGCGCCAGCATATGCGCTGTACTATGGCGATAGACCTCAAGCCCGTCAGCGCCGTCGAGCGTAACGATCTCGACAAGTGCATCCTTCTCTACCTTCGTGTATAGATCAACAACCTTACCGTCAATCTTGCCTGCTACCGCATTTTTCTTTAGACCAGAGCTAATAGAGCCGGCAATATCTTCAATTGTGGATCCAGCTTCGTATTCGCGTACCGCTCCGTCTGGCAATGTTACTTGGATACTCATGTTCAACTTCCTCCAGTACTTATAATGATTAAGCAGAGATGCGGGGAAAGCACAAAAAAAGCACTGCATCCCGCAAAAGGGACGAGTGCTTGTGCTCGTGGTTCCACCCTACTTCAACTTTTCGGCACTATGCGGTCTACATAAATCCGCAGGCGATAAGTCCTTGTAATATCTGGTAACGGAGATTTCCGGTATGGCATACTTGCCGTGTGAGACGACTGTTCAACCATACAGCTATAGATGGGGTATATCCGGCCGCGTCATGAAGGAACTTTCAGCCCGTGGTTCCTCTCTCTGGGACAAGCGCCTTGTCGGATACATGTCATCTGTCGTTGCTATTGCATTCATATCTGAAGCCATTATAAAACGTCACATCCACTCGGGTCAAGTACAGAAAAAGTTCGACGTCGAGCAATCCTCTTTGATACGCTTCGTAATGGGAAGCGAACTTTTTGAATATCCTCTTCTAATGAAAATTCATATCCTCTTATGGTTGGATCCATTCGTCTAGGGTACTGGCGCAAGAAGAACACTGCACACAAACGCTGACTTTGCCATCGAATATCGTTTGAATCGTTCGGATGACTTGCAGCTCCGGCTGTCTGGTGTGGACTCTTATTTGTTTCGGGGATACCGAAATGAGCGAGCTTATGACCATATCCTCGATATTCATCTCTGTTTCCAGCATCTCGGCCACGATTCGATCAGCTGGAGGCTTCTGCTCCAGAGCGCGGAAATTCTCGTCATACATTGCGAAATCATGTCCGCCTTTGTGGAGCAGATGGATCATTGGCACCTTGGAATCCTGCATTTGGACAAAATATTTGAGCAGTGAAATAAACTCCTGATATTGTTTGTCCAGCACATATTCATCCAATGCATATTCAGCAATCTCAGTCAGCTCAGTCCGATAGGCCTGCAGTCGGAAAGTCGTAAAACCTTCCAGCTGCAGCTGAGTCTCCTCCTGCAAATAACGCTCCAGATCAGCCGCGATCTTGCCTCGTCGTCTGAGCCGATCCACTTCATGGAATTTGCCGCCTAGTCCTTCCCAATCTTTCCCTTGCAGCATTTCATGGCAATATCGCTCGATGACCGCTGTTTCCATGGATGGGTTATTACGATATTTGCGGCTTACAATATTGGATAACATGACGGGCTCCAGCCTCTGCATAATGTATTCAGCGATAGCCCTCGATGCAGATTTATAAACAAGTCCGCCATGGATCTGCAATTGGAATGCAGGAAGCATCGCTCGACACTTAATAGCCCCTTCATGAAGCTCATAAGATGCAATTTCGGCTGTAGCCGAATCCCCTTGAGCGTAACTATGTAATTCATCCTTCGTATGCTCCGTCATCAATTGTAGCAGCTGCTCAGCGGAATCATAAAGTTTCGCAGGTAATGACACTGTAAACAAGTCCATGCGCTCACCCCTTTCCTTCCGTTACAGTATATGGTCGGGAGCTCCGGGATATACAAAGAAGACATTGGCATAAGTTGAAACGGCTTCGCCGTCCTTTGACGGTGGGATACCTACAACGTATACTTTCCAAAAAATCAAAAAACCGGCATCCCCAATCGGGTTGCCGGTTACTGTTTTGTGGCTATGTTTTTCTATACAACGTTCCGTTTAGTTTTGCATGACAAAATCTTTATCGGCTTTGTCTGTTTCGTGGAACGTACGCAAAATATTATATTTGGTATCCCGCTGTGCCGGCACTTTGCCTGCTTCGCGGATCAATTGCAGAATAAGTTCGATATTAACCTTGTGAGTCGTGCCCGCAGCAGATACAACGTTTTCTTCGATCATTGTGCTTCCGAAATCGTTGCAGCCATACGATAAGGACAACTTGCCCATCTCCGGTCCCATCGTTACCCACGAGGATTGGAAGTTCGGAATGTTATCCAACATAATGCGGCTTGCGGCAACGATTCGAAGATATTCTTCGGGTTTGGCTTTCTCCAGCTTAAGATTCGTATTGTCAGGTTGGAATGGCCAAGAAATAAACGCCTTAAAGCCAGGTGACGGGTAGCCTAACGCTTTCACCTTGTCTTGCTCATCGCGGATCCGAATCATATGAAGCGCGCGCTCCTCGATGGTCTCGCCTAATCCATAAACCATCGTTGCTGTGGTGTTCATGCCGTGACGATGCGCGGAGTTCATGACATCCATCCAATCGGTCCACGAGCCCTTCATGCGGCTGATCTTGCGACGCGTACGGTCATCCAAAATTTCGGCGCCGCCGCCAGGCAGCGAATCCAAGCCTGCTTCGTGCAGCTGTGCCACGACTTCATCCAGCGACAAGCCCTCCGAAACAACTTTCATCTTCTGAATTTCCGCAGGTGAGAAAGAGTGCATCGTAATGTTAGGGAAACGCGCTTTGATTTTGCGCAGAAGGTCCGTGTAGTAGGTGAAAGGCAAATTCGGATTTGTTCCGCCTTGCATCAAAATTTCGGTGCCGCCAACATCAACCGTTTCCTGGATTTTGTTCAGGATAACTTCGTCATCTAGAACGTAACCTTCCTTGGAGCCTGGAGCGCGATAGAACGCACAGAAGCGACAATAGACATCGCAGACGTTTGTATAGTTAACGTTCCGGCCAACTACAAACGTAGTAATCGGCTCCGGATGATGCCTTAACATAATTTGATTGGCAACATGGCCCATCTTCTCGATCTCGTCGGATGCGAGCAGTTCCATGCCTTCTTCAAGCTCGATACGCTCACCGCGCAACGCTTTATCTAATATCGGGTCTATCATGTAAGCCCAGACCTCCTTGCGATTAACTTCATTATG
Source organism: Paenibacillus sp. strain BS8-2 (assembly GCF_054483835.1). Taxonomy (NCBI): domain Bacteria; kingdom Bacillati; phylum Bacillota; class Bacilli; order Caryophanales; family Paenibacillaceae; genus Paenibacillus; species Paenibacillus sp. strain BS8-2. Next base: position 3,435,915 of record NZ_CM137010.1, on the reverse strand, counting down.
TTCTAATCCTACCATACTATCGATAAATTAGTCACCCGAGGTATAGCTCTTTCATATGGCAAAATAACGAAAGTTAGCTCCACATGCATGAGCACACGAAACAATAAAACACTTTCGCCTCCTAGGAAACGAAAGTGTCAATTGACGAACAATGATATCGAATATAGCTATACGATCAAGCTCCGAGCTCTTCTTTGGCCGCATGGAGGGCTTGCTCCATATCCGCTATTAGATCATCAATATGCTCGATGCCAACGGAGAAACGAAGCAGACGCTCGTCAACCCCGACAGCTCTACGGATTTCTTCCGGGATATCCGCATGCGTCTGCATAGCCGGATACGTCATCAGCGATTCAACTCCGCCAAGGCTCTCCGCGAATGCAATGAGCTTGATATTGCGAAGAATGGGTTCAACATAGCGAGCATCCTTAAGACGGAAAGAGAAGATCCCCGTATTGCCGGATGATTGACGATTCTGCACATCATGACCTGGATGATGCTGAAGCGCCGGATAATAAACCTCTTCAATTGCCTCATGCTGAAGCAAATACTCGGCAAGTTTAGTCGCATTGAACTGATGGCGCTCCATACGAAGTGCGAGTGTCTTCATCCCTCTCATCAACAACCAGGAGTCCTGAGGTCCCAGTACCGCCCCTATGGAGTTATGTAGAATCGCCATTTCCTTGGAGAGCTCCTCACCTTTGGTGACGATCAGACCGGCAAGCACATCGTTATGTCCACCCAAATATTTGGTTGCGCTATGGACGACAATGTCTGCGCCTAGCTCGATTGGGCGCTGCAGATATGGCGTAAGCAATGTATTGTCCACGATCGTGAGCAATCCTTTGGACTTCGCCCAGCTGCATACACGTTCTAGATCGGTAATCATCATCAATGGATTCGTCGGCGTCTCGATCAAGACAGCTTTGGTATTGTCTTGCAGGAACGTGGACATTGCGTCGACGTCGTTGGTATCCACGTAGGACGCAGTAACGCCGAATCGTTTCATGATTCTTTCGAGCAGACGGTACGTGCCCCCGTACAGGTCAAGAGATACGATAAGATGATCGCCTTGGCTGAAATATGCAAAGATGGTTTGCAGCGCTGCCATACCGGAGCTACATGCGAATCCAGCATCACCAGACTCGAGCTGGGCCGCCGCTTCCTCCAGCACCGCCCTAGTCGGGCTCTTGGTACGCGCGTAGTCGAAGCCCGTGCTTTGTCCAAGCTGTGGATGACGGAATGCTGTTGATTGATAAACAGGGAAGCTGACCGCTCCTGTAACTGGTTCCTTAATGGAGCCGATTTGCGCCAAATGACTTTCGATTTTCATCTCTTCGAAGCAACTCCTTATCGTAATTTAGATGCCAGCCCCAAGGTCATAAGGGGTTTGTTGATACACATAATAGTTCAACCAATTGGAGAACAACAGATTCGCATGCGCCCGCCAAGTCGACAGCGGATTCCGATCTGGGTTATCACCCGGGAAATAATTTCGAGGCAATTCGACATCCATCCCTTTTGCAATATCACGATCATATTCGTATTTCAATGAATTCGGATCGTATTCGGAATGTCCGGTAACAAAAATTTGTTTGCCATCGCGCGATGCCACAATGTAGATGCCCGACTCCTCGGATTCGGATAAAATATCTAGGTTTTCGATTCCTTCGAAGTCCTCGCGGCGCACTTCAGTGTGACGGGATTGAGGCACGAAGAACAGCTCATCGAAACCACGCAGCAGCGGCACATTGCGATGCTCTATTGTATGCGGGAAAACGCCGAACATTTTGGAGTCAAGATTGTATTTGGGAACCCCGAAGTGGTGATACAAGCCTGCTTGGGAGGCCCAACAAATATGGAATGTCGAAGTGACATGTCGCTTCGTCCAATTCATGATCTCTTGAAGCTCTTCCCAATAATTCACTTCTTCGAACGGAAGATGCTCCACTGGCGCTCCAGTTATGATCATTCCGTCAAAATACAGATGCGCAATTTCGTCAAATGTTTTATAGAAGGACTCCAAATGCTCAGACGATGTATTCTTGGATGTATGTGTTCGCGGATGGAGCAGTACCACCTCCACTTGCAGCGGTGTATTACCTATTAAACGAAGCAATTGCGTCTCCGTTGTTTCTTTAGTCGGCATGAGGTTAAGAATCGCAATCCTAAGTGGACGTATATCCTGGTGGTATGCCACACTCTCATCCATGACAAAAATATTCTCGTTGTTCAGTATTTCCTTGGCTGGCAAATTGTCCGGCACCTTGATTGGCATCGTTATTCCTCCTTGAAGTTCGAGCAATAAAAAAAAGACCCCTTCTGCGTGAGAAAAGGGGTCGTCTGCTCGGAAAAGAAGCCGTCCACCTCTCTCATCTCTCAGAAACTGTAACGTCTCCGCAAGAATTAGCACCGTGCGCTATACGCGCCGGTTGCCGGGCTTCATCGGGCTAGTCCCTCCGCCTGCTCTTGATAAGAAAGTAGTCTATTCAATTTTGCTCTTCTTAATTAATTTACACTTTAATGCATTCCGTTATTCCCGTCAAGAACCTCTTTTGCATAGTATACATTCCAGTATGTTTTCCTACGCTCAGAAACGTATATTTAGCCTTGTATGTTCGCTCGCGGCAAGAGTATACTAGACAAGGATTGGACAAATATTCGACAAAATAAAGGAGTGTATGGGAATTATGGAAGGCGACAGACCCGAGCCCGACCCGAATTCCGGCAAGGATGGCAGTTGGAAGCCCCAAAGCGTAGCAATGCCCTTTCATCATCCCATACGCTCCGTATTCGATACAGAAGAATCACGGAAAGTAAGGCATTACGAAAAGAGCTTCTGCTAACACATGGGCGCCAGCCCGTCTCCTGCAACACGAGAGGAGAACAGACAATGAAGATCAGACATGTAAAGAACGGCATCTTCACCACGATCGACAATATTGAAGACTCCCTGATTGCACCTGCAGAAGGTTTTTTCTGGATCGACGCGGATGTAGAGGATCTTACTGTATTACAGCCTTTGTTCGGCATGCATGACTTGGCCGTGGAGGACTGTTTGCAGGAAGAAGAGCAGCGTCCCAAAATCGAAATTTACGAATCTCATTATTTTATCGTCATTAACAGTATTCGTTTCGACGACGAAGAAATTTTCTTGCGCGCGCTTAACATCTTCCTTGGACGACATTATATTATTACAGTCACTAAACAAAAAATCAACGAACTCCGTACGCTTAAACCGATTCTATGGGAACAGGAAGTGTGTCGGCCTGATCAATTCTTGTACCATCTTGTCGACTTGGTCGTTGACAACTACTTCTCCGTAGGCGATCGGATCGATACCCGAATCGAGACGCTCGAAGAAGACATCCTGATGCATACCAAGAAGTCGCATCTGAATGAGATTATCGGCCTTCGCGGCGAAATCTTATGGGTCAAGAAGGTGCTCGGACCGCAGCGCGAGGTCATCTTCACGCTTAACAAGAAGGAACTGAAGCTGATTGACGACCAGCTGCAAAAGTACTTTAGCGACGTTTACGAGAACGCGATCAAAATTACTGAGTCGTTCGAAACATACCGGGATCTCATGGGCAACTTACGCGAGGCGTACCAGTCCAGCCTATCCAGCCGTGCGAACGAAATTATGCGCGTGTTCACCGCGATTACAACAATCTTCATGCCTCTTACCTTCATGACCGGCATCTACGGAATGAATTTTGACACTATTCCAGGTATTCATTATCGATATGGAGCATATGTGCTGCTTGGGATCATGCTTTTGCTCGGCTGCAGTATGTATTATATATTCCGCAAAAAAGAATGGCTCTAGCAGGTTCACTGCCAGAGCTCTTTTCCTTTCCTTTTTGCTCTAGTCCGTGTAAGTAAGCTATAATAATATCGTATGCCCAGTGATATTCGGCATTGTCGAAAGGGGGAATCAACTGGACATGAACATGAGTCAACTCGAAACGTTGCTTACTATATCCAAGACGATGAGTTTCCGCAAAGCGGGGGAGCTTCTTAATTTGACGCAACCGGCGGTTTCTGCTCAAATTAAAAGCCTGGAAGATGAATTTAAAACGGTATTGATCGACAGAAACCAGCCTGTGACGCTTACGGATCACGGTCAAGTATTCCTGGATCATGCTGAGCGCATACTTGCGATTGTTGAGGAGTTAAAGCAAAAGCTTGACGACCTTAATCAGACGCCGCAAGGTCACATTACGCTAGGAACGACCTCGTCCATTGCCATACAAATATTACCTCGCGTCCTTTCTTATTTTCAAAACCAGTACCCTCAAATCAAAACAACGATACACTCCATGCCTTCCTCACAGGTCATGGCAAGCGTAGAGAACGGTTCCGTTGACGTAGGGATCACCTACCTAACAGAAAGAAGTCCTAATATATCCTCTTCCGTCCTGTATTATGACACCTTTGAGCTAGTCGTATCGCCGGATCATCCAATGAGCGGACTAACGCATACGACTGTGGACAAACTTAGAGATATACCTATGATTATGCTTGCACCGGATACGCTTGGCCGCAGATTCGTCGATGCGATCTTCCGGAAATACAATTTCCAGCCCAACATCGTCATGGAGCTTTCCAGCAGCGAGGAAGTCAAACGTATGGTAGAAATCGATCTGGGCGCCGCAATCGTGTCCAAGCTCTCGATCCCGTCGGAGCTCAAACACGGCACACTGAAAATTATTAAAGTCCATGAACTTGAGACGACCCACCCCGTTGGTGTAGTCTACAAATCCGGCAAATATTTGAATACGGCGATGCAGCAATTTCTAAGCGACCTCAAGGGAATGCCGGAACATCAATTTATTAGCAGCGAGTAGGAGGAATTGTGATGAAATTCGATCTACATACCCATCATGTTCGGTGCGGGCACGCGGACGGCGATATCGAGTCTTATATTCTTGCCGGCATTGATGCTGGCTTACAAGTCATTGGCATCTCGGATCACTCCCCATACTTCTATCACGAGGATGATCAGCCCTCGCCCGGTATTGCCATGGCTAGAAGCGACTTCGCCAATTACGTCGATGAAGTTCTCCGGCTTAAAGCAAAGTACGAAGGGCGGATCGAAGTGTTGCTCGGCGTAGAGTCAGACTTTTTCCCGGAATACGCCGAAGATTACCGCAGAGCCTATGAAGGGATCCCCTTCGATTACTTGATCGGTTCGGTCCATCAGGTTGGCGGAGTCAGCATCTTTAACCGTAATCGTTGGAAAAATCTCCATGAATCCAAACATCCAGACGAGAAACGCAGCTACTATGACCTCATCGCACAATCGGCAAGAAGCGGTATGTTCGATATACTTGGTCATATCGATGCGATGAAAGGTTATTATCCGGCGTTCTCCAACATTCCAGCACATGCGGAAATCGATCATTGCCTTCAGACCATTGCGCAATGCGGCGTATCCATCGAGATCAATACATCAGGCAGTACTAAGGATGTTGGTGGCTGGTATCCATCAGATGAAATTCTGGAACGTGCGTTATTTCATGGCGTACAGGTCACTTTCGGTTCTGATGCCCATGTGCCTAGCAGGGTCGGAGATGAGTGGGAGCTTGTCGCGAAGCGACTGAAGGAGATCGGATTTAGTCAGTGGGTCTTTTATCGTAAACGGCAACCTATTGTTGTGCCGTTATAACATTAATCATGGTGCCGGCTGCGTGGATTACATCCACATCGCAGTCGGCTTTTTCACGCAAAAAAAAGCGGACCCGCCAGCGGCAGGTCCAAAGGGTATATGAAAAGGGGGTCTTGCATTTATAATACCCGTGACATGTAAAAGGCGTGTCACAGTAACATTTCAATTGTGTAACAAATTTCGGTTGTAAGCGTGGCAAATGACGGCACTTACTTTTTGTTTGTATATATGCTACAATTATAACTATTAGAAACGGGGTGATTTCGTTGGATTATTCGACAATGTGCCCAAGATATGAAGCAGCGGCGGATTTGTTAGGCAAGAAGTGGACAGGGAGAATTATTCGCGTATTGCTCGGCGGGCCTAAGCGGTTCAAGGACATGAAGGAACAGATTCCAGAGATGAGCGACAAAATGCTGACCGACAGGATGAAGGAACTTGAAACTCTTGGTATCGTTAACCGCCACGTCTACCCAGAGATGCCGGTACGGATTGAATACGAGCTCACTGCCAAAGGACGTGACCTCCAGCCCGTCATCGAATCGATACAGGCATGGGGCGAGCAGTGGATGTAACCCTAATTTTCCACAATGTTTATCTAATAACCTAAAATGATACACAAGAAGAGAGATCCTTCAGCCAGTGTTTAGCGGCTGAAGGATCTCCTTCTTTGTTTCGGGTATATCTTGAACCCGTTTGTCGAATCAGCTGATCTGCAGTAATAAATCATTGCTTAATTGTCCGCAGGTTTGGGTTCAAACAATCGCCCATTCTTCGTTTCCTCGATCATTTCCTCCAGCCACTCTCTCTCCGCCAGGCTGAACTTCTGAATGCCCCGGAGTAAATGGACTGATCCACGCGGCAATAATCCATCCTTCAGCTTCTGTACGGACTCCATAAGCGCAAGACGTTCGTTGCAAGCCGCCAATTGGCTTTCTAGAGCTCGCAATGTAAGGTCGTGATCTGCGTGGCGAATAAACGGCATCGCCTGCAGCAAGGGATGCTGAGGAAAGGCTCTGCCGCCAAGCTGCTTGTGAAGCAGCTGGAGCAAAGCTTCTTTCCCTTTGGCGGTAATACGATAGATGGTTTTGTCAGGGCGATGATGACCGTGAACCTGTACAACTTCCGCTGCCTCGATCAAACCTTCGTCTCGCAGCTGATCAACCGCATAATACAAGGAGCCGTCACGTACGTTAAAGGTAACATGCCAATTCCGCGCCTTGATCGTTTGACGAATGTCATAAGGGTGACGATCTTGTTCCATCATCAAACCTAATACAAGAAGTTTCACCGACATCGATTTATCCTCTTCGGAGCGATGGCTCAGCTCCACGTCCTCCGCTTTCTTGTCCCGGCGCAGCATTGGATGTACGTCTCTCCGTCCTCGCGCTGCCCATCAGTATAGCGAATACGATCGCTATGATCGGCAGGAAGATGGACCATTGAAACACTTGGACAATCGAATCCGCAAGTTTACCCAGCAGGGATGTAACCATCTCCTGACTAAGTCCCATCTGTTGCTGCATGACAGGATCGAGGAGCGCTTGACCACCTTTAATTTGTTCTGCAAACTCAGGATTCAGATTAGGCACTTCTTGCAGACCGGATTGGAAATTTGATTTCTGAATAACTCCGAACACTGTAATACCAAGCGCGGAACCAATTGTCCGGAAGAAGGTAATCAAGGAAGTAGCAGAACCTTTGGATTGCGGCGGTACCGCGCTCAGTGCCGAGATATTAAGCAGCGAGAACGACACTCCCATTCCTAGACCAACAACGATCATATAGAGTGTGATGATCCCCCTGCTCGTTCCCATGTCGAGACCATATCCGAGCAGCAACGTGCCTGTAAGCAATGTTAGCCCTGAGATGACCATGACATTGCGGAATTTGAACTTGTCAGCCACACGTCCGCCGATTTGGCTGCTGACAACGACGGCAAGCATCATCGGGATCAACACCGTGCTCGTTTCTGTAGCCGTCTTGTTAAAGACACCTTGAATGAATATCGGAATGTATGTTGCGCCGGCAATCATAACAGCACCATACAACAAGCTGATCATCATACTGCTAGTGAACACTTGTCTGCCGAACAAGCTCAGATTAACGATTGGATCCTTAACTTTTGTCTCCGTAAACAAGAAACCTGCCATCAAGACAACAGCCCCGGCGAACAACCCGATTGTCTGAGCAGAATTCCAAGCCCAGCCATCTGTACCGCCAAGCTCCAGACCGAACATCAATAGCAGAATCGATGCAGTCAGAAGAATGGCTCCCGCCCAGTCGATATGTTGTTTTTTGGTCGACTTCGATTCGTGGTATGCCTTCATGATAAAGATAAATGAGAGCAAGCCGATCGGTACGTTGATGTAGAAAATCCAGCGCCAGCTGAAATTATCCGTTATCGCACCGCCCATAACAGGACCGAACACGCTCGATATACCGAATACGGCGCCGAACAAGCCCATCATTTTGCCGCGTTTCTCTGCTGGGAACATATCGAATATAATGGCGAATACGATCGGCATGACAGCGCCGCCGCCGATGCCTTGGATTGCGCGATAAATAATAAGTTGTTCCATGTTCATCGCCGTTCCGCATAAGATGGAGCCTATTACGAACAAGCCGAGCCCCAACAAAAAGAATCTACGGCGTCCGTACATATCGGACAACTTGCCGAAGATCGGCGTAGCTACGACCATCGCAATCATATAAGCCGAATACACCCAGATAAAATATTCAAAGCCGCCCAATTGCTTTATAATTGTCGCCATCGCAGTCGAGACAATCGTTTGATCCAGCGAAGCCATGAACAAACCTAACATTAACCCCGCCACGACCAACTTCGTATTACTTTTGCCTGCGTCCATTTCCTCACCTATCTTTCTTCTTTCTATTCGTTCAGTTATTGATCCATTAATTATTATACTCAAATTTGAGTATTAATCAACTCAAATTTGAGTAACAATCCTGTAAAGACAGTCAACGATTGACATTGAGCAAACATTTCATTATGATAAAATCATAAGTTGTGATAATAATTATCAATATCAAATAAATGGTGGCACAAAAAAACCTCGTTGCGGTTGATTCATCGCAATCGAGGTTTTGAAAGCCGGCTGCTCTCACGCCAACATGAGAGAGCAGCCTCGGCCAATATGAAGAATGAATTATATGCCCAACCATTTCTTGAACAGGTGAGTCGTTGTATCTTTGTTCATCGCTGCGATGGACGTCGTCAGTGGAATACCCTTCGGACATGAACGAACACAGTTCTGCGAGTTGCCGCAGCCTTCGATACCGCCATCCGTCATAAGTGCATCGAGACGTTCATGACGATTCATCTCGCCCGTCGGATGCGCGTTAAACAGACGAACCTGCGAGATCGCAGCTGGACCGATAAAGCTGTTGCGATCGTTGACGTTCGGGCAAGACTCCAAGCAAACGCCGCAAGTCATGCACTTAGACAGCTCGTACGCCCATTGACGTTTGGATTCCGCCATACGCGGACCAGGACCGAGATCGTAAGTACCGTCAATCGGAATCCATGCTTTAACCTTCTTCAAGGCGTTGAACATCCGCTCGCGGTTGATGACTAGGTCACGTACTACAGGGAATGTTCGCATCGGCTCCAGGCGGATCGGCTGCTCAAGCTGATCCACGAGCGCGCTGCACGCTTGGCGTGGCTTGCCGTTGATGACCATGGAGCAGGCGCCGCACACTTCCTCAAGACAGTTCGACTCCCAACAAACCGGGGACGTCTTGGAACCGCTGGCAGTCGTCGGATTACGCTGGATTTCCATTAATCCGCTGATTACGTTCATATTCGGGCGGTAAGGAAGCTCGAACTCTTCTGTATACGGCTTGGATTCTGGCGTATCCTGACGGGAAATGATAAACTTCACGGTTTTGGAGGCAGTTGTCGTTTGAGCCATCAGTTATTCTCCTTTCTACTTATCAGTCTTTTTTCTTGTCAGTCGAATAGTCGCGTTTACGCGGAGTAATCAAGCTTACATCAATTTCCTCATAGGAAATCTTAGGACCATCTGGCGTCCAATCTGCGATCGTCGATTTCATGAACTGATCGTCGTCACGTTCTGGGAAGTCCGGCTTGTAGTGAGCGCCACGGCTTTCGTCACGCATAAGCGCGCCCAGCGTCATCGCTTCGGAAAGTTCCAGCATGTTCCACAGTTGACGCGTAAATGCTACACCGGCGTTATTCCATTGAGCGGTATCGTTAATGTTGATGTTCTGATAGCGCTGCTTCAATTCTTTGATCTTGCCGATCGTCGCTTCCAGCTTATCGTTGAAGCGTACCACGGTCATGTTATTGGTCATCCATTCGCCAAGCTCTTTGTGAATGACATAAGCGTTCTCGGTGCCATTCATGCCAAGAATGCGGTTGTACTTAGCGGTATGAAGTTTCGTATCGCGTTCGAAGACAGACGAGGAGATATCCTCAGCCGATTTCTTCAAACCTTTAATGTATTCGACAGCCTTCGGACCAGCTACCATGCCGCCAAAGATTGCGGATAACAAGGAGTTCGCGCCGAGACGGTTCGCGCCGTGGAATTGATAATCGCATTCGCCTGCTGCGAATAGACCCGGGATGTTCGTCATTTGGTTATAGTCAACCCACATGCCGCCCATGGAGTAATGAACCGCAGGGAAAATCTTCATCGGGATTTTACGCGGGTCGTCGCCCATAAACTTCTCGTAAATTTCGATGATGCCGCCTAGTTTGACGTCGAGCTCCTTCGGATCCTTGTGAGAAAGGTCAAGATAGACCATGTTCTCGCCGTTGATGCCAAGCTTCTGGTCTACGCACACCGAGAAGATTTCGCGAGTTGCGATATCCCGCGGTACAAGGTTACCGTATGCCGGGTATTTGTCTTCGAGGAAGTACCACGGTTTGCCGTCTTTGTACGTCCAGATCCGTCCGCCTTCGCCACGTGCAGATTCGGACATGAGACGAAGCTTGTCGTCGCCCGGAATTGCAGTCGGGTGAATTTGGATGAACTCGCCGTTTGCGTATTTGACACCTTGTTGATACACAGCGCTTGCTGCCGTACCTGTGTTGATAACGGAATTTGTTGTCTTGCCGAAGATGATGCCAGGGCCGCCGGACGCCAGAATAACGGCGTCTGCACGTACTGTAACAACATCCATCGAACGGAGATCTTGGGCGGAAACACCGCGGCATACGCCGTCGTCGTCAAGCACAGCGCCAAGGAACTCAAAGTGTTCGAACTTGTTAACCAGTCCAGCAGCTTCCCAGCGACGTACTTGCTCGTCCAGGGCGTAAAGCAATTGTTGGCCTGTAGTTGCACCAGCAAATGCTGTACGGTGATATTGTGTACCGCCGAACCGACGGAAGTCTAACAAACCTTCGGATGTACGGCTGAACATAACGCCCATCCGGTCCATCAAGTGAATAATGCCAGGCGCAGCTTCGCACATGGCTTTAACAGGAGGCTGGTTCGCCAAGAAGTCGCCGCCATAAACCGTGTCATCGAAGTGCTCCCATGGAGAGTCGCCCTCACCTTTTGTATTAACTGCGCCGTTGATGCCGCCCTGTGCGCACACGGAGTGCGAACGCTTGACCGGCACGAGCGAGAACAGGTCTACATGTATACCCGCTTCAGCCGCTTTAATCGTTGCCATTAGACCGGCCAGGCCGCCGCCGACTACGATAATTTTATTTTTTGCCATTACGCTTCGCTCCTTGTCTTCGAAACTAACCGATATTGGTCCATGTCAGAGCAGCGTTAGCCGCTTCTTTGAACTCGTCACCCATGAACGCTACCAGCGAAAGAATGAACAGGGCGGACACAACTACGAACACGCCCATGCAGATGTATGAAGAAATACGTTGTGCCTTCTGGCCGACCGTAATCCCCCAGCTGATCAGGAACGCCCATAGACCGTTGCTGAAGTGGAATACCGCCGCGAGTACGCCAATAACGTACAGGACAAAATACGTCGGGCTTGTGGCAATTTGGTTCATTGTCGAACCCAGCTCTTCGTGCGTGATGTTGCCTAAGTACACTTGCATCCGCGTCTGGTACACATGCCAGAATACGAATATAAACGTAATAACGCCGGTCACGCGCTGTGCAGTGAACGCCCAGTTGCGACCATACTTGAATCTGCCCGTATTAGAGTTCGATTGGTAAGCTACATACAGTCCATAGATACCGTGGAACAACAACGGAAGATAAATCGCGAATATCTCAAGCAACGGCAACAGCGGCAAGCTGTTGATGAGGTGAACGCCCTTATCAAAGCCCTCCGGTCCCCGCTCAAATGCTTGATAATTCGTGAGTCCGTGCACAACAATGAACCCGCCTAGCGGAATGATCCCCAGAAGCGAGTGCAGCTTGCGCGAGAAATACGAATTTCCTTTCATGAATCCTTCTCCTTTCAAAACTGTAGGTACTGAAACCTTGCATAAACACACCATTCTACATTTTAACGCCAGCTAGTACCCCCGTCAACAAAAGTCGACACACATTTGCCATAGTTACATCCTACTCCTTTTCAGCTTATAATGGAATTGCATATTTCTTATAATTTCTTATAACAATAAGGTATAAGACACAATTCCTTAAAGGAGCACGCCTGTCATGTACGACGAAATCGATGTCTTCCGCGTCATTGTAGAACAATCCAGCATGAACAAGGCTTCACAGGTACTAAATTTGTCTCAGCCCGCCCTCTCTCGTAAGATTGCGAAGATGGAAGAGGAAATCGGCACGCAGCTGTTCCGTCGAGTAGGGAAGCGGCTCGAATTAACGAGAATTGGTCAGCTGACCTACGAATACGCGCTCGAGCTCCAGCAGCTTCATCGCGCTTATCTGCATAATGTATCCGAATTTACGGCGACCGGACGCACCTCTCTTACGATCGGCGCTAGTCTTACGACACTGCAGACAACATTACCCGATCTGATACAGCGACTCACTTCGACGCATCCAGAATTCGACATTAAAGCCGTCACCGGCAAGACGCATGAGATAGTCTCTTTTGTTCGCGAGCACAAGGTAGATATCGGCATCGTGGCTTCTCGAATTGATGATCCTGCGATTCGTTGCGTTTCGTTATTCGACGACCATCTCCTCCTTGTCTTGCCTCGCAATCATGTCATTACGGACACCAACGATCTTGGCATGGAGGATCTGAACGGCTTGCCCATGATTTTGTTCTCGAAAGGCACATGGTACCGTATATTAACGGATGAGCTGTTCGAATCGCACCGAATTTCTCCGGATGTGCGCATGGAGATCGACTCGTTCGAAGCCATTCTGCGGTTGCTCCACACTTGCCGTGCCGCAACTTTGCTTCCCAAATCATATATGCGTCAGCAATTGCTCGAGGACAATGATCTGATCGTAGTTCCGATTCGAGAGCTCGAGCAAGCCAAGAGAACGACTTCGCTCATACATATCGATCCTGCCCATCTTAGTCCGTCCGTAAGACTCAGCATCAATGAGATTGCTGCTGTATACGCACAACCCGCTTCCATATAGTTATTTCCATTTTCGCATCGATTAAATACAGCGTTACTCAACGCCCCGTTAGACAGAAATTCGCTCTGTCATTGGATATGTTGTCCAACAATATGATATGGTTATGAATGAATAATATCCTAATCTTACCAGAGGTGAAACATGATCGACATGATTAAACACAAGGAATGGAAACGATACTGGATTGCTGCGATTATCGGCGGTATTTTGTTCACGATACTGGAGATTGTCCCGCTTATCGGTTCAGTCAATGATCATCCTTACGGCGGCAAAGTCGTAAACAAGGAAGTTGTCCAAGAGAGGGCCATCCAGTTCGCCGAAGCAGAGACAGGTCTAGAAGTAAACGAAGCGAAGGTGGTTCATCAATCCGATAAGCTGTTTAGCGGCTACCTTTCGAAGGAAAAGCTGATCGAAAAATATGAACAACAATACGGTAATGTATTACCGACAGACACGTTCCAAGTTAACCTGCGTTTCGCGGACCGACAAGGATCAGGATTTGTTTATCTTGATATGTATACGGGTTCGATCGTAGCTTGGAATTTAAAAATAAATGACGCTACCGCACCAAGCGAACAAGAGCAGCACAAACTAATTCAGCGCTACCTCGACAATAAGCCACTTCCGGGAACTGCCCGCTCCGAGTTGTCACCTGACGGAAACGGTCAATGGAGTCTTACGGCGGACGGTGATGCTTCGGTAGTAGGAGAAGCCGATTTGTTGGTAACGTTTAAGGTGCAGTCCTTTGGAGGGGAGCCTGTCATTACCAAATACAAGCCGGTATTCGAAGCGCCTAGCGACTATAAGGCATATGTTAGCGAACAGGACAAAATGGCCGGCTGGCTCACAGGCATCGGGTATGTGCTGATGAGTGTCGTACTCGGCATCTTGGCTATCGTTTATTCTATTATTTACCGGAAATTCACTTCATTCAAATACGGTTGGCTGCTAACGGTTATCTTTACGATCGCGTACGTGATTATGAATGTCGGTGTGGTGGATGGACTAATCGCATCGCAGGGGGAAGCTCCATTCGACGACAATATCATTGTCGCAACTATGATTATTACAATACTGGTCAGCATCCCTATGGCTGCTTCCGTCTACTTGTCCATTGTGGCCGGTGATGGCTTATGGAAAGCGCAAGGCTACAAGAAATTATGGCCAAGAATAGGTCAAGCGGGATATGGCGATTATGTTTGGCGCAGTGTGGGCTTGTCTTATCTGTTCGCCATCATCTTGCTTGGCATTCAGCCTGTCTTATTTCTTTTGCTTGGGCAGCTCATCGGTACATGGGGCACAAGCGATGTAACGATGTCACCTTACAACTTTAGTGTGCTGTGGCTAATGCCGGTGCTTGCGTGGGCCGCTGCCATCTCTGAGGAAGCCGTGTTCCGCTTCTTCGGCATCGGTTTGTTCCGCAAGTGGTTCCGCCATACGTTTGCTGCCGCCATTCTGCCGACACTGTTCTGGTCGCTGGGACATGTGATGTATCCCTTCTATCCGGCAACGACACGATTGTTTGAGCTCATGATCGTCGGCTTGCTGTTCAGCTTCATCTTTGTCAGGTACGGTTTTATTACAGCTATGTTCACCCATGCGATCTTCAACAGCATCGCTGTCGGAAGCTCCCTCATTCTGGTAGGAGGAGCGGATAATATAGCATCTGCCATTTTCTTTATCGCACTTCCGGTCTTAATCGCTTATGTACTCAGATGGTGGGATCGACGCAAAAAAAGGATGAATCCGCCGACTATGTCGACGATTCATCCTGATCCTGTAGAGCAGCAATAATTTCACCGGCAAGCTTGTCGCCAATCGAGAGAGGCCTGAAGTCTTCGACGGAGGCCTCTTTTATTTTTTTGAGCGAGCCAAAATGTTTGAGCAGCTGCTTGCGGCGTTTCTCGCCTATTCCCGGAATAGAGTCCAGCCTTGACTCGACCATGGACTTGGCGCGCTGCTCGCGGTGGAACGTAATGGCGAAACGATGAACCTCGTCTTGTATCCGCTGCAGGAGATAAAATTCCTGACTGTCTCGCGGAAGCGGCACAATTTCTGGTGGATCGCCGGACATCAGCTGCGCCGTCTTATGTTTGGCGTCCTTGACCAGACCGCAAACGGGGATATAGAGCCCTAGCTCGTTCTCCAGGATGTCAATGGCAGCCGATATTTGACCCTTGCCCCCGTCCACGACAATAAGATCAGGTTTCACGAGTCCTTCCTTAAGCACACGTTCGTATCTGCGGCGAATAACTTCACGCATCGTCTCGTAATCATCCGCGCCAACAACCGTCTTGACCTTGTATTTGCGATATTCTTTGCGGTCAGGTTTGCCATCTGTAAAGACAACCATCGCGGAAACCGGATTCGTGCCCTGGATATTGGAGTTATCGAATGCTTCGATCCGAGTAATCTCTTCTAATCCTAGCCAGCCACCCAGCGACTTTGATGCCTTCACGCTTCGTTCCTCGTCACGCTCGATAAGTCGAAACTTCTCATCCAGGCTATTACGGGCGTTGTCATACGCCATGCCGACAACTTCGCTTTTTTTGCCGCGCTGCGGCATTAACACCTTAACCTTCAGCCAGCTGCTAAGTGAAGAAATAACAAGCTCCTCTGCTTCCTTATCACCTTCAGTCGGCAATGGCAGCAGAATCTGTTTCGGCAAGGCGGGATTGTCGCTGTAATATTGCGTGACAAACGTCATGAAGTCATCGTACTCTTCGCCGTAATAAGGAAATGAAGTGCCGTGGCGCTCGATCAGCTTGCCTTTGCGCATATACAGGATTTGAACAGCCATCCAACCCTTATCCACGGCGTAACCGAAGATATCGCGATCCATCGCATCGGACATCGTGATCTTCTGTTTCTCCATCACTGCGTCGATCGCGATAAGCTGGTCCCTATATTCCTTCGCCCGCTCGAATTCCAGCGCTTCGGCAGCCTCCTCCATCTTACGCTGCAGCTCATCTTTTACAGCATCTTGACCGCCATTTAGGAACCGTGTAATCTCGCCGATCATCGTTTCGTATGTTTGCTTTTCGATCTCGTATTCGCATGGTGCGATACATTGCCCAAGATGATAATACAGGCAAACCTTATCCGGCAGCGTCTTACACTTCCGTAGCGGATATAACCGGTCCAGCAGCTTCTTCGTCTGCTGAGCCGCGTACGCATTCGGATACGGGCCAAAATATTTGCCTTTATCCTTCACGATCCTCCGCGTTACCTCAAGCTTCGGATGCGCTTCGTTCGTGATCTTGATATAAGGAAATGTCTTATCGTCCTTAAGCAGAACATTGTACCGGGGATGATGTTGTTTGATCAGGTTGCACTCCAGAATGAGCGCCTCCATATTGCTCCCGGTAATAATAAATTCGAAATCATATATTTCAGCTACAAGCCTCTGGGTTTTCCCATTGTGGCTTCCGATAAAATAAGATCTTACGCGATTCTTCAGCACTTTGGCTTTGCCGACGTATATAATGACACCGTCTCTGTTCTTCATCAAATAACAGCCGGGCTTGTCAGGCAGCAGCGCGAGCTTGTTGCGAATCGCATCCATGACCGCCGCCGGCCGGGCTACTTGCTCGTCCCCGGACTTCTCCATGCTTGTTTCCCCCTCCCGATTCGCAGACCGAACACTTGTACACATTTTAGCATATTTCATGCTGTAATTGCCTTAGAAATGTCGCCAGATGTTCTTTACAATTGTTTGGCATTTTGGGTATACTATTATCAGCATGGAGTCGTAAGGTGTCCTTAAGACTTGACCGGCAAGCTTTGAAGGAGGAAATGACCGATGGAGAATGTCAGAGATCCGCGCGAGCACATTAACGAAGAGCCGCGTGACGATTTGATGGATGTTGTACTCGGATTCGGCGGTATGCTTGGTTTCATGACCATTGTATTCGCAGTTGCCGTAATCGTGAAATTCGTCATTTCCTAATTCGCGAAATGATCGCATTAGAGCCGCACCGCCGAGAGGCTGGTGCGGCTCTTATCGTTGTGTGCCCGCTTCACCTGCATGAATGCAGGCATTATAAAGTAAAGTGTTGGCTACTGAACAGCTCTTAACGTTTCCCCGCCCTTGGCGACTTTCCCTTTCGCCTTAGCTCCGGTTAGCGAGTTGTCTTGCCCTGCCGATTCCGTATTCGACCCTTTGGAGACCGGAGTGTCATAACGTTTCCGTTCCGTACGATCGATCTGGACGATTCTCCCATCGTGGACCGTAATGACGACCTGGCCATATTCCAGCCCGCTCACCTGTTCCAGAATTCTTTCTTGCCACAACTCATCCACTTCAAGCGGTTTTGCCATTACAATCCCCTCCATTATTGGTTATAGATCCATCTGTCATGATTTCGCTTCATGCGATGATCCAGACTTCCACTCCACTATTCCTTTTACGATCAGCGTAAGGACGGCCAGCATCACCAGCAGCGATGCGACGGCGAAGGATGCCGAGAATTGATACTCATTGTACAAAATTTCTACATGCAGCGGCAGCGTATTGGTCTGACCGCGGATATGTCCCGATACGACAGAGACTGCACCAAACTCGCCCATTGCCCTTGCGTTGCTTAAAATAATGCCGTACAGCAATCCCCACTTGATATTGGGCAGCGTTACCCTCCAGAAGATAGATGCGCCTTTGGCGCCCAGGCTTGCTGCCGCTTCTTCCTCTTGGACGCCTTGCGCTTGCATGAGCGGGATAAGCTCGCGAGCGACGAAGGGAACGGTGACGAAAATCGTCGCGAGCACGATGCCGGGTACAGCAAAAACAATCTGAATACCTTGTTCATCCAGCCATGGTCCGAAGTAGCCCTGCGCACCGAACATGAGCACGTAGATTAATCCGGCGATGACTGGAGATACAGCAAAGGGAAGGTCAATCAATGTAATTAAGAAATTTTTCCTTTTGAATTGAAATTTGCTGATCGCCCATGCTGCGGCTACTCCGAAAACCGTATTAAGCGGTACGGCGATCGCGGCCACGATTAATGTCAATTTAAGCGCCGAGAGCGTATCCGGTTCGGTCAATCCTTTGACATACATCGCCGCGCCTTTACGAAACGCCTCAACGAATACGGATATAAGCGGGAGCATGACGACGAGTCCCAAGAATAGCAATGCGATTGTGATCAATATCCATTGTACATATCTAGGTTCCGTTATTGGACTTGGCCTATGGCTTGTTTCTTTGTTTGCATAGACGGTTATGGCTCCTGCCACGATATTCAGCTCCTTTCATGGATTAATCCGGAATCGCACGTCTGCTCATTCGCCACTGCAGCAAGTTGATGATCAGGAGCAGGATAAACGATACGGTTAACATCACGGCCGCAATCGCGGTAGCACCTGCATAATCGTATTGCTCCAGCTTTGTCATAATGAGAAGCGGCGCGATTTCCGTCCGCATCGGCATGTTGCCTGAAATAAAGACGACCGATCCGTATTCGCCGATGCCTCTTGCGAAAGCGAGGGCGAATCCAGTTAATAGAGCTGGCATCAGCTCGGGAAGCACGACTTTGAAGAACGTGCGCCGCCGATATGCGCCGAGCATAACCGCCGCTTCCTCCGTCTCCTTCTCGAGATCCTGGAGGACCGGCTGAACAGTCCGTACAACAAACGGTAATCCAATGAACACAAGCGCTATGATGATACCGAGCTGGGTATAGGCTACTTTGATACCGAGCGGCTCCAGCAATGAGCCGACCCAACCCGTTTTTGCATAAATTGTCGTCAAGGCAATACCTGCAACCGCAGTTGGAAGGGCAAACGGTATGTCTACAAGACTATCGATGAATCGTTTGCCGGGGAAAGGGTACCGTACAAGTACCCATGCGACCAATAAACCGAATACTGCGTTAATCAATCCCGCCCATAGCGCTGTCGTGAAGCTGATCCGATACGATGCCAGAACCCTTGGATTCGTAACGGTGCTCCACAGTTCCGCCCATGTGAGCTCAAACGTCTTGAAGAACACCGCCGCAAGCGGGATTAACACGATAAGACTTATATAGAAGAGCGTGAAGCCCAGCGACAATCCGAAACCCGGAAGCGCTCTGCGGGCTTTGGAACCTTTCATGAGAAATCAGCTCCGATCATAATCTGTCATTCAAATTCAAATGATTGTATTAAGAACCAGGTGTGTAGATTTTGTCAAAAATACCGCCATCGGCAAAATGTTTGGTTTGTGCCTCTTGCCAGCCACCGAAATCAGAGATCTTGAGCAACTCCAGCAGCGGGAATTGCTCACTGAATTCCTTTGCAATGGCTTCATCTGTTGGACGATAGTAGTGCTTCCCAGCCAGCTTCTGACCTTCTTCAGAATACAGATATTGCAGGTAAGCTTCAGCAACTTCTCTAGTGCCGTGATCGTCTACAACCTTGTCTACAATTGCAACCGGCGGTTCTGCTAATATGCTAAGCGAAGGGTACACAATATCGAATTTGTCCGGTCCAAGCTCATTGATCGACAGGTATGCTTCATTCTCCCATGCAAGCAACACATCGCCGATTCCACGTTCTACGAATGTTGTAGTGGATCCGCGTGCGCCGGTATCGAGTACTGGTACATGTTTGAATAGATCAGCTACAAATTGTTGCGCTTTTGCTTCATCATTGTTGTTTTCTTTCAAAGCATAGCCCCATGCTGCGAGGTAATTCCAACGTGCGCCGCCTGATGTTTTCGGGTTAGGCGTGATCACCTCTACTCCGTCCTTCAGCAGATCACCCCATTCTTTGATCCCTTTTGGATTTCCTTTGCGAACTAGGAATACGATAGTCGATGTGTACGGTGCGCTATTACGCTCGAATTGTTTCTGCCAATCAGCGTCCAGTTGACCGGTATCAACGATCGCGTCGATGTCGAATCCAAGTGCCAGTGTGACAACATCTGCTTTGAGTCCATCGATGACGGCACGTGCTTGTTTGCCGGAACCGCCATGCGACTGATCGATTTCAACCTTTTGATTTTTTTCTGTTAACCAATGTGCAGCGAAAGCTTTGTTATATTCCACATAAAATTCTCTAGTAGGATCATAAGAAACGTTAAGCAGTTTCACTGGCGGCAAAGGTTCCTTTGTCGTTTCCGGCGCTGCGGATGCACCATTGGAAGCCGTGCTCTCTGGTGAAGGACTTGCAGCGCTGCCCCCTGTATTGTTTCCGTTGTTGTTAGCTGCTCCGCAAGCAGCCAGCAAAGTTGAGATAACGAGAATAAGGACGATGGATCTTACACGAGATAATTGTTTTTTCATTGTCTAACACCCCTATAATTTAATTTTGATTAGGAAGTGTAAACTCCGGTTGGTCCGGTCATTTATCTATTATTCCTACCCGTTTAGTTGGTTATGAATGAATATTACCAGCCTAATCCATTACCTGTCAATCCTATATTTGCAAATGTTATACCTTATATAAATGTTTCTTATAAACCTGAAAACCCTTACCAGTACTGATGTTAAAGCGCTATCACTACGTAATTAGACTTGTTTTCGAAATGACAAAATGTACAAACTCGTCCTCAATCAATACAAAGTCTATAAAAATTATCGGATTAATGCCAAATTGGTCCGAATGAACGCACAGCAAATATAAACACAAAAAACGCGGGCTATTTGCGCCCGCGTTTGTTCTCACCTGTTACCATGACAACCTCCACATACGGCCGGACTCTGTCCATGAGTCGCTGTCCCTTGTGAAGCTCGTCTCCGTCCTTGCTTGTAAAACTGAAGTGCCGCTCCAGCGCGTCCAAATCGTAATTTGACGTATAGAATGTCGGCTTACGTTCCATCCGATAATTCAAGATAGCTCCAAGCACATGGTCCCGCACCCACGGGTTTAAATTCTCGGCGCCGATGTCATCGAAGATCAGAAGATCCGTTTCCTTCATCATTTCCACTGTTTCCTTCAGCTTGGCAGGTTCGTGCATCAATGATTTCAAGTCTTCCACGAAGTCTGGCATATACACGATAACGCCCGAGTAGCCCGTCTTCGCAAGCTCTTGCAGCAAATAACACATCAAAAATGTTTTGCCTGTGCCGAATCTGCCCGCAAGATAAAGCCCTTGCTCTTGCAAGCCGCTCTCCTTCGTCCGATCGATATAACGCAGCAGTTGACCCACCGCTTTGGCACGCTCGAGATCCGTCGTCAAGATTTCATCCGAAGAGTATCCTCTGCGAAGCGCGGCATCGTCCACATAGAAGCTGCGAATCCGACTGCGAATCGCGTCTTCCGTCTGGCGGGCTAGAAACTTCTTACAGGAAACCTTACGGTCGTGCAGCTGAGTAAGTCCGTTTACCGTCTCTGCACTAAGCAATGTATAATGTCCCTCGAAATCGTTGGGACACCGATCAAGACCCGGACAATTGGAGCAATTGCGATATTCTGTCGTATACTGATACACCCGGTTCAGGTTGAGCCGGAGGACCGACTCATTCAGCTCCGGATATTTGTCCAGCAATTTCCCGATGAGCGGATCGCGCATGAGCTCAGACAACTTGCGTTCTGACATTTCCGTCATGGATTGACCCGCCGGCCATGACTTCAACAGTTCGCCTAACGATTCCATCCCGCTCTCCCCCTCTCATATGGACCGAGGAAACTTATTTTCATCCGGCTCCATCAAATTAACCTTTCCCGTCAAGCTTGCGTGCCAGCTTGCGCAGCTCCTCCAGCTCATCTGCCGATACCTTAGACGAGGACTCGCTCGCTCCGACGATCGGAATAGCAGGTTTACGCGAGATGCCGCCTCTATTGTTGCCCGTCCCGCGTCCGCCTCCGTTTCGGCTTCCCGATGTGTATCCGGTCCCTTGCGAGGAGGTGCCTTCTTTGCGTTTTTCCTTATCCTGCTCTAATTGCGCCTGAATACGCACATACTGAACGGCCTTCTCGAACGTATCGACGCCTTTCATTAGCATATTGGAAGCTACATGATCCAGATACGCCTTTGTAATTCGACTGTCGTCCGCCCCGCCGATAACATAATGAATAAGGACATTAATAACGGGCTCAGCCAATCGATAATTGAGATCGATACGTTCCATGACCTGCTCCACCCATCCCGGCACCGCGCCTGGGAAGAAGCGGCGGATGAAACGTGTATGAGGTTCGTTCCGCATAAGCATATTGTATTGCTGGATATCGCAGCGCCCTGCAAGCGCGCTTGGCACCGGCAGGTAATCCTGTTCCTGCACCGCAATTTCCTCAGGATCCTCTTCTTCCTGTTCAGGTTCCTCGATCATCTTGGATTTGGCCAGTATCCGCTGGCGATCATCCTCGCGTTTACGATCTTGACGATAGACGCTACTAGCTTTGAGCTGCAGCTCATCCACATTCAGCTTGCCTGATGAATCAAACACGCCATTCTCATCGAGCAGACGGCATACGTTAACAACTGATATTTGATATTTATAAGCTACATAATTCACTTGAGCCATCCCGTCAGCATCATTTCTTAACCGTTCCACGTAGGCTCGGTTGCCCGAGGAACGAGGAAAATGAAGAATTAGCTCCCCGTAAGGAATACCGGCGGTCGCCGCTGGATCGTGTTTCACCGCCTGACGTGACGGAGCAACTTCGCTCAGAGCCTGCTCCAGCTCCGAATCAAAGGATTGCATATTTAATTTAAACAAATCATAGAAAGGAACCGAAATATTTTCTTTCGTCAGATCGGCGCCAGCCAGCTCGTCAGGTTCATTGGCTCCGAACTGCTCTCTTAATTCGATAACCGCATATTTCCCTACTTTGTCCCGAAGCAGCATCGCTAAGTGCATATTACGGAAAAATTCCAAAGGAGAAAGCGGCTGCTCCAGCTCGTATTCATAAATCACATCCGACAAATCAGCACCGCCGAGTCTGGACGTCTGAAGGAGTCCTACCGCTTCGAGCTTAGAGGTCTGCTCCACCACGAACCGTCGGCTTTGTTCGTTCATCTCTAATCCGAGACCGAGAAACAGCCGGCGCTGCGGCTCTAACCTAGAATACCCGCTTCGATCTTCGGCGATACCGTGATAAAGCTGCTGGTACAACGCAATTGCGAAAGCGCCTACCATCGGCTGGTAGATAAGCGATAACATCTTATGATCAGCGCTGCTTAGCGAGAATCCGCGAAAAATATAATAGCGGTGGTGTTCCGTGAATTGCAATATATTATGGATGCGCATAGCATCGCCCCCATCCCTAGCGTTCTTCCTATTATTCTAGCACAAATGACCTGTCGTAAGTCGGCTTTGAAAATAGAAAAATCCCCCGTATGAGGGATTTCGTTTTAAAACATTTTGTAGCCGCCTTTGCGCAGCGCACGAATGGCCCAACCGCTGACATATGCCCCGATCAACGCTCCCGTGATAGGAAGATAATAGATAAGCGTGTATGTACCGAAGTTGGACAATGTCGGCTTATCCGCCTCCGCCCATGGCGACCAGATCGCGAGTCCGATAATGACGACGACAAACAATCCGATAGGGAACCAAGTCGTCTTAAGCAGCATATTCAGAATAAATCCGATGCCGAACATCATGACAAAAAACAGCACCGTCGCGATAATAATTTGTATAGCCTCGATCATTGCACGTACGACCCCTTTCAATCATTCCTTCTCAGTTTAATGAATGCCATAAATGAAGTCAATCGGCTCCCCGCAAATGTCACAAGTCCGTCATTTGCTGTCGTGCCGCGGGTTACGTTACAATAAGGGCAACCATAAACATGCATACCGAGAGGAGCAATACGCAAGATGAGCGAAGCCGCACAAACATTAGAGGGCTGGTACGCCCTTCACGATTTCCGCAGTATCGATTGGACCGCATGGCGTCAGGCTTCCGTAGCAGAGCGTTCCAAAGCGCTGGACGAGCTTCACGGATTTCTAGCCGCTTGGGCACAGGTTGAAGACGAACAGACGGGCAGTACTGCTGTCTACTCGATCGTAGGACAAAAAGCAGATTTTGTTTTCATGCATCTTCGCGAGACACTGGAAGAGCTGAACGACATTGAAACTGCATTCAACAAAACGACACTGGCCAGCTTCACCTATCCTGTCCACTCCTATGTCAGCATCGTTGAACTAAGCAATTACATGGCTCAGCCAGGCAGCGATCCAATGGAAAATCCGGAGATCGTCGCACGACTCAAGCCCATTCTGCCGAAGTGGAAACATATCTGCTTCTATCCGATGAACAAACGCCGCTCTGGCGAGGATAATTGGTATATGCTTGGCATGGACGAGCGTAAAGCGATGATGCGCAGCCATGGCATGATCGGCCGCCAATACGCGGGCAAAGTCAAACAAATCATCACGGGCTCCGTCGGCTTCGACAATTGGGAGTGGGGCGTTACGTTATTCGCAAATGACGCGTTACAGTTCAAGAAGCTGGTTTATGAAATGCGGTTTGATGAAGTAAGTGCACGTTTCGGCGACTTCGGCGACTTCTATGTCGGCAACTTCCTGGATGGCGCAAAGTTCGATACGCTGCTCAAAGTATAACCAGACCAAATCTAAACCATTAACGTTCCATATGTACGCATCACATACATAAGGCTGCGTTCGGGTCATATTGACCTGAACGCAGCCTTTTGCTGTTTACCCTTTAACAGCTCCAATCATTACGCCCTTCACGAAGTACTTCTGAAGGAATGGATAGACGAATAGAATCGGGAGCGTCGCGACGATAATTGTCGCATATTTGATCGTTTCGCCGATCGGCATCTGATCACCTGAGCTAACATCTGTCATCATGCTGCTTGTATCGTTAACGATCAGGATTTCGCGAAGAATGAGCTGCAGCGGGAAGAGTCCCCTGTCTTGCAGATAGATCATCGCCGAGAACCAAGCGTTCCAATGCGACACGCCATAGAATAGCAGCATGACGGCTATAACGGGCATCGATAAGGGGAACACGATGGACCAACAGATCCTGAAGTCGTTCGCGCCATCCAGCTTTGCGGACTCCTCCAGCTCCACAGGCACCGCCTGGAACGCCGTACGCATAATAATCAAGTTAAACGCGCTGACGGCCGTCGGGATGATAAGCGCCCACCGTGTATCCAGCATGCCAAGCTCGTTAATAAGTAAGAATGAAGGAATCAATCCGCCTTCGAAGAACATCGTAAACGTTATCATAAACATGATTGGATTCTTCCACATTACCTCCCGTCTAGACAGCCCGTATGCAGCCATCGACGACAGAAATAGATTAAATGCAGTACCAACGACAACGTAGAACAACGTGTTGAGGTAGGCCGTGCCAATGGAAGGGTTCATAAATACCATCTTATAGGCGTCTAAAGTAAATCCTTGCGGAAACAATAGGATGCCCCTTGTCTGCACGAGCTGCCCTGGATCGCTGAATGACGCAATCAGTACAAAAAAGAGCGGATAAATGGCGGCTAAGGAAAGCCCGAGAAGCAAGGCAATATTAAATACTCCAAATACACGTTCGCCAGTTGTTGCCTTCATCACGCACTCTCCTTACCATAGTTTAGTCTCGCTTGTCTTACGTGAAACCGCGTTCGCGATAACGAGCAGCGTAAAGCTTATGATCGCATTAAACATGCCGACCGCTGCCGCATAGCTGTAATTCGTCTCCAGAATACCTTTGCGATACGTATACGTTCCAATCACATCAGCGGTCGAATACGTAATGGGATTATACATAAGCAATATCTTTTCACTGCCAACCGCCAGTAATTGACCAATATTCAAGATAAGTAAAATAATGATCGTCGGCGCGATGCCCGGCAATGTCACATGCAGCGTTTGTTTCCAGCGATTGGCGCCGTCAATACGGGCTGCTTCATAAATCGAAGGATCGATTGAGGCAATCGCTGCAAGAAATATGATGGAGCTCCAGCCGACATTCTGCCAGATGCCAGAGCCGATATACAAGGTTCGGAACCAATCCGCTTCCCTCATAAAGGCGATCGGCTCCACTCCGAACACCGAGGATAACAGATTGTTGATGAGCCCGTCGCGGGCCAGAAAGTCGAACATAATACCAACCACGACAACAAGCGATATGAAGTGAGGCATATACGTAATCGTCTGCACGGTTCGTTTAAACCAGCTTTTACGAACCTCATTCAGCAACAGCGCAAGAATGATACCCGCCGGGAATGCAAAGATAAGACTATACAAACTAATTAATAACGTATTAACAAGAATTCTCCCGAAATAAAAGCTGGAGAAAAACTCCTTGAAGTTGTCGAGACCACTCCATGCACTCCCGTTAATGCCCTGATTGATCGTAAAATCTTTGAAAGCGATCTGCATGCCATACATTGGACCGTAATGGAACAAAAGAAAATAAATGACTGTGGGACTTAACATGAGATATATCCACTTGTTTCTTAGAAAATCCTTTTTGACGCGTTGTCCGAAGCTATCGCGGGAGCTGGGCCCGCCAAGCGGTGCCGATGGTTGTTCCGTTTTGATGGCCGCCATAATAATTCCCTCCTTCTCCCACTTCTAATCGTCCTCGCCTGGCGGGCAATTGCAATATTGCCCGCCAAGCAAGAACCAGCCATCTTATCTCTTCAAGAACCTTTCCAGCGCCGTTTGCTCCAGCTTGATTACATCTTCGATCCCCATTGCTTTAAGCGTCTCTACATACTCGTCGAACTTCTCAAGCGGTTCTGTGCCCATAATGAATTTAAGGAGCATCTCCTCGTGGTACACATTCAAATCCGTCATAATAGAAGCCTTTTGGCGGCCTTCTTCTGCCGTAAGTGTCGTAAGCGGCTTCATCATGTTCGTTGATGCCTTCTCCCAATTAACCAATGCTTCCTGCTGGGATGGCAGCTGCAAATATTGCTCGATATAGCCAGGGCTTTGGACAAATGGACCATTGTAGCTGGAGCGGAAGTATTGCGCCATCGCTTGCGTAATTGGCAAGTCGTCCGGATTTTTCATAATAACGTCGGTATACGTTTCTTTGCCGTCTACCATTGTGTAGCTGTTTCCTTCGATTCCGAAGTTAAACAGCTTATGACCTTCTGGGCCATACGCGTAATCCAGCCATTTGACGATTTGCTCAGGATTTTTGGCTGCAGTTGTAATGGCAGCTCCGATGCCCGTATATGCAAAGTCACGCTGTCCCCATACCGCGTTTTCACCTTTTTTGAGCGTCGGGTATGGAGTCGATACTAGCTCAAATGTTGGATCGTCTTTCATAAGTCCCATGTATTTGCCGATGCCGCTGCCTGTGTAGCTCGCGAAAGCGGCAATCTTACCTGTCGTTACTTTGGAATCCATCAACTTCGTATCCATCGCGGCGAAATCAGGATCCAGTAATCCCTTCTCGTACCAGCGGTTCATAACAGTTAGGAAATCCTTGTATTGCGGTTGCATCGAGCCGTATTTGATACTTCCATTATCATTGTAGAAGCTTAGCGGAATGCCGAATGCGCCGATAAAGGCATGACCGATATTCATGTCGCTGATACGCTGCATGAACGGTGGTTCACCGTTGTTCTGCTCCTTAAGGGCCTCTAGTACGATTTCCCACTCATCAATTGTCTCAGGAATTGCAAGACCAGTCTTATCGAGCAAGTCTTTGCGAATAATCGGACCGAAGAATACCATTAGCTTCTCGTCGCCGCGAATGAACGGGAACGAATAAATATTGCCTTCATCCGTCATGATCATCTTTTTGATCTCTGGATGCTCATTTAAGTACTTTGTCAAATTCGGAGCATGTTCTTCGATCAACTCATTTAATCTCAAGATCGTGCCTGTTTTAATCGCATCGTCAGGGCCACGCGAGACCGTAAGCCAGTTACGCTCAATAACATCCGGCAGCTTTTTGGATGCAAGCATAAGATTGAATTGTTCCTCGATTTGAGCGCCTTCTCCAGATGGGTGCGTCCAGGTCACCTTTGTGCCCGTCACCGTCTCCAATTGTTGATACATTTTACTCTCGCCAAGATTAGCCATAGTTGCTGCCGCATTGGGGTTCATTTCAACCCAATAAGATAAGGAGTCCGGATATTCCACCGCTGCTGCAATCGGCGCACTGGAAGAACCCGGATTTTTTGTAGCGCTTGCCCCCTCGTTCTCGCCATTATTGCCCCCAGAACATCCTGCTATCATTACCGTTGCGGCCAAGGCACCCGCCAATACAGTCAACCCGCTTTTTCTTCTCTTCATAAGCCATACAATCCCCTCTCGAATGATAGTATTGGACTTCAATCTTTCACGGCCAACAGCTTGTCGGCTGCTGATTTCATCCTAACCGGATAATGAGGGAATCCATATAGCGAATCCATTAGAATCGCTATTCAAAAGTCAGATTAGCGGTTATCAAATTTCTAGAAACACCTGCTGGATTATAGAATTGCCTCGTTTTCTTGGCGGCTGCTCATTGAAATTTCCCTGTATTTGCCCGGTGTTATGCCTTCTGTCTTCTTAAATACTCGGATTAATCCGATGTCATTGGCGAAGCCGACTTGCGACGCGATCGCCGCAACCGTAATCTCCGTTTCTGCTAACAGCTGCTTCGCTTTCGTTATTCGAAGCATGGATATATATTCGGTCACATTATGGCCAGTTTGTTTTTTGTAGAAGGTGGACAGATACGACGAGTTGAGCCCAACGTGATCTGCAATCATCGTCAGACTTAACTCATTGCTTTCATAATTCTCCTCCATGTAGCTTCTAATCTTGACCGTCAGCTGGTCGCTATGATCGCTTCGTTCCCCCGCTACCTTCTCACAGATCGACTTATAGAGACGTTTGAGCGTAATCCCCATCTCCTCTGCCGTTCCTAGCTTGGCCAAATAAGTGAAGGATTCGGTCGTTCCTCCAAAGAAATCAGCATCGTCGATGTTCAGAGCATTCAAAAGTTTGATCACCGTACTCATCAATTCAGCAGACAAATATTTGGCCATCTCCGGCGAAATCGAACGGGATTGGAAGTTGATCTCGAACAACTGATCCAGCACCTTCTCGACATTGGTGTAATCACCGCTCTTGGCGTAGTTCATCAGCTGTGCTTCCATCTCTAGCGAATAATAGAAATAATGGCGTTCGACATCGCGAATGGAATCAAAGTAGATAACGCCCTCACGTTCCTGAAGCGTTCTGTACTCCAGAGCTGACACTGCCTCGCCATACGCGACTGCAATACCATCGAGGCTTGTCTTGATGCCGCTGACCGCAATCGTAATCGAGGTCCGGAACTTATGCTCCATCTGGGTTTTAATGTCTGTGAGCAAACGATCAAGCTGATTTCCTTCTTCTGTAAGCTGACTATCAACGTTAAGCAGAATGCCGACTTTGTCACGATCAAGCTCGATCGCATATCCATTCTTCATCAACAGCTCATTGCTCAAATTAATTAAAACAAATCGTACTAACGTCCATTCGCGCTCCGAATTTTCCTGGACAAATCTTCCGCAATCATCAATCTGCAGCAAAACAACGCCGTAATAGGGATGTGGCAATGAGACGTTCATAAATTCATAATCCTTTTCCGTCAATCTCGTCGTATCTACGAAGCCCTTCATGAGCCGTGAGATAAAGTCAGCCTGGATGACCGGCTTCTGTTGCGTAAGGATGCCACGCATCTGCTTTTCCTCTACGATCGACGACTGAAGCTCGTTATGGATAAAAGTGAATTCATTACGAATTTCCGTCCCGCTCATGTTTTTTCCTTGCAGGATCATATGGATAAGCTCTCGAATCGGCCTATGGTTCTTATACGCGAGATAATAAGCAATGCCCATGCCTCCTGCAACGCATAGCAGTACGAGCAATAGCGCTAGAGACTTGGTCTGATTAACCTCTGATAAAACGATTGAACGTGGAATGACGGATACATAGGTCCAATTATTCTGACTTGAGGTCGTATATGAAACCAATAAATCTTCATCTGCAATCGTAACGGCAAGATTACCATGGCCACTGCCTAAACGATCTTTCATTCCGCCTAACATACCCTCATCTGCCGACGTTGTGCTTAACACCTGACCATTAGCATCGATAATGTAATAGTCTGTGTCTCGCTGATCGGATTTGCGAAGCTGACCAAGAAGCTGAGCTTCGTCGATCATAATAACGAGCGCTCCTCTAACATCCACATTGTCACCCATCGGTAACGAAGTAATCGACGTAATCATATTTCTTTGTTTCATATCGTATTGAATCGGCTCCGAAGACAAATACGTGCGCAGATGAAACTCATCAAGCAGCGATTTGATCTCGTCGATGCTTCTGTTCTGATATTGGGTCATATCGCGATAGAAAGTATCCGAATCCGTTCGGATCGTCGTTGTAACGATTCGATCGGAGTGCTTGAAGTACACGTAGTAATCATAAATAAACGGAGATAAGGTGCGATAACGCTTCAGGTTTCGGATCAATTCGACATACGTATAGTCATTTATGCTTGAACGGTTAGATTCCTCGTATAAAAACATTTGAAGCATGGGGTCGAAAGCGATTTGGGCGGTAAGTTGATCTACCTCGTTCATTCGGCTGTCTACAGTTAATCGGGTTTGCTCGAGCATCTTCTGATTGGAGTCGTAAGCCTTGCCAATCAGCGCCTGCTCCATTCTGCCGTAGAGCAACGATCCAATTACGAATGGAATCATCAGAATGACCAAAAAAGACATTAATAGCTTCAAAAATACGGATCGGCGGAACAGCTTTCCCATATGCGGTTTGGTGCGCTTTATTGGGCTCATTTCCATGTTCTCCTCCTACTACTATCTAAAGAATACGCTTTCATATTGAAAGCTCAGTGACCTTTTTTCCTTCTCTCTGTCTATTTATACGGAATTATACAATAGATTCTATTCAATTAGGAGGAATTAGCTGTCATTTAAGATAATCTGCCTATCGTCAATGAATCACAAGTATAGAAAATGGTTTCACTTATAGCTAAAAGATAGGTAAAACGAAACAAGCCGACTCCGGTGGAGCACCGGTGCCAGCTTGTTGTCTATCAAGTATTTAAAAGATCATTTATTCCTCATCCTCGTCGTCATCCAACGATAAGCCGCGCTCCTTCGCCTCCAGATATTCCTGGGTAGCCCGGTCGCGTGCACGGCTCTTATCCTTCAGTCGCTCGATGGCCGGAAGAATCAGAATATCGATCTCCTTCTGCACCGTATAAGCCAAGTCGTAACGGGTCTGCGACTCCAGAAAGGAGCCAACCTCGATCAAGGCGTTATAACGATCGAGCTCTTCTCTCGTTAATAAGCCGCGGACTTGTACGCTGCAGTGGCGCATTACAGGAACTTGCCTTTACGCAGGACAAGCGGAATTCCGCCGATAATGAACAAGTAACGAATATCGATAGCTTTCTTCAGCCAAGCCGCTACGCGACCTTTGTATTTCTTGCCGAATGCGATACCGATCGCTTCGCCTTTACCAAGGGAAGCAACTGTTCCTTTGTTCTGGAACGTAAACGATTTAAGCGGTTGGTTGCGAATCGATGCAACCAGGTTATGCGCACATACGACGCCTTGCTGCATAGCGATCTGAGCAGTCGGCGGATACGGACGGCCTTCCGGGTTGAACATCAGGGAGTTGTCGCCCAAGATATATACGTTCTCGGAGCCTGGGCTGCGCAAGAATTCATCAATCTTAACGCGTCCGCGCATCGTTTCGAAGCCCGCTTCCTCGATCAAACGGTTACCGCGGATACCGCCGGTCCAGATGACCGTTTGGGACTTGATTTCCTCGCCTTCGCCAACAACTACGCCGTCAGGCGTACATTCTTTGATTGCAGTGCCGATACGGAACGTAACGCCTTTTTTCGTCAGAACGTCCATCGCATACTCGACTAGCTCAGGGTCGAAGCCTGGCAATGCTGTAGGAGCTGCTTCGATATTGTAGATTTTAACAAGCGTTGGATCTACGTCGAATTGTTTGCACAGCTCAGGGATACGATCAGACAGCTCTCCCACGAACTCGATGCCAGTGAAACCAGCGCCGCCCACGATGAATGTCAGATAATCTGTGCGATGTGGTTCGCGTTTGTAACGTGCGAATTGATATTCGATATGTTCGCGGATCAAGCGAACGGAGTTGATGCTTCGAATGTTCATGGCATGTTCTCCCAGACCTGGGATGCCGAACGTTTCTGGCTCGCCGCCAAGACCGATTACAAGGTAATCGTACGACAGCGTACCGTCTTCGAGAATGACTTTTTTGTCTTGAGGACGGATTTGAACAACCGTCGACTTAACGAAGTCGATTTTGAATTCATCGATCAGCTTAGAGATGCTGACGCGCGCATTTTCCGGATTATCCGTGCCTGCTGCAGGCATATGAAGATGTGTTGTAATGTAGTGGTAATCATGTTTGTTAACTAGTGTAACGTCAGCCTCATTATAATTCAGCTCTTTCTGCAAACGAAGAGCAGTCAGCACACCGCCATAACCTGCGCCAAGAATTACAATTTTAGGTATGTTGCTCATTGTGGGATCCCATCCATTCCTTGTTTTCTTTTCATTATCATATATACTTGTGAAAAATTACACAAACTCACACAAAAAAGAATAATTCAATACCGTAGTCTGTGTACTCATAACCATTATCATGCAAATGCAGTCAAGTTTCTTTTTTGGAAATTCGACGGCATTCGTCTTTGTTTTCATCAATTAAATCCTATATACATCAGACATATTACAGACTTTTGAACAAAGTTTCAAGGGTAATTTATACGAAAATGTTTAGAACACTGTACAAGGAGGAGCTAATTGCCATGCCCTTGCTGACTTCACGTATTGCTTATTGAACAAATAATTATATCTTAGCGCCATACAGAAGTTTATAATAGAACCGTGTGACGTAAAACAATCTACGGAGGTGCAGACAGTTGTCAGTACAAGTTAAGGAATCGGAGATCGTGGATATACTCATAATCGGTGGGGGACCCGCGGGCATGTTCGCCGCTTTCTATGGTGGGATGCGTCAAGCATCCGTGAAAATCATCGAAAGTATGCCGCAGCTCGGTGGGCAACTGGCCGCGTTGTATCCTGAAAAATATATATACGATGTAGCCGGATTTCCGAAGGTAACGGCGCAGGAGCTGGTTGACAGGTTAAAGCAACAAATCGATCTGTTTAAGCCGGAAGTGTGCCTCGAGGAGAAAGTCATTGGCGTTGTGAAGAAAGAAGAAAGATTGTTTGAGATCACAACCGACCGTGCTGTTCATCTTGCCAAAGCGGTCATTATTACGGCAGGTGTAGGCGCGTTCGAGCCGCGTAGACTCGATTTGCCTGAAGCTGCGCGTTTCGAAGGGAAGAACCTTCATTATTTTGTCGGCGATCTGCAACGCTTCAAGGACAAGAATGTGCTCGTAAGCGGCGGCGGCGACTCTGCTGTTGATTGGTCGCTCATGCTGGAGCCTATCGCGAAGAGTGTTACGCTTATCCATCGCCGAGACAAATTCCGCGCGCATGAGCATAGCGTTGAGAACCTGATGAATTCGAGTGTTTGCATCATCACCCCAACCGAAATTACAGGACTGCATGGGGATGAAACAATCACAAATGTAACCTTGACGGATGTCAAAACGAATGAAACGACAGAACTCGACGTCGATGCGGTCATTGTCAATTTCGGCTTCGTATCATCGCTGGGTCCTATCTCTGAGTGGGGAATCACGATTCAAGGCGGGTCTATCGTTGTGGATACGCGGATGGAAACGAATATTCCGGGCATCTTTGCCGCAGGTGACATTACCACTTACCCTGGAAAACTCAAGCTTATCGCTGTAGGCTTTGGTGAAGCGCCAACTGCAATCAACAACGCAAAGGTGTATGTCGATCCAAATGCGAAATTATCTCCAGGTCATAGCAGTAATATGAAATTGTAGTCAGTCATCGTATCGGAACTTCATAACTTGTAAGGATAAGGGTATCCTAAACTTGGCGATAAGCTAGCAGGTCGCGGTGTTGAACCGCCGAATGTGATGCAAGAATGGGGCAAATGCTGCCGTTCTAACCGAGGAGGGGTACCCTTATGTTATGTCCGCTTTGTAACGGAATCGGCGCGGAACCGGCGTACTGCAATACTTGCGGAGGCACTGTGACAGAATGCGGAAGATCATCGGATTGGATGGGACCTTATGAGCCTTATGCCCCGTTATCTGAAGACTTACGGAACGTTACTCCTGGCGGAGCCGCCGTGTATTGCTGCCATGTTGTTTATTGCGGGAGCTGTGGGCTTATGAACGAGGTGCTCATTCCGGAATGGCCCAATAATAATTGAAGTGTTGTATTCATCATGTCGCTTACGCCGTATGTCTCCGATGAGCATGTGCGGTTGCAAGATCAACGCCTCTGCGTTTAACCTCGACTGCCAGCATACGGATGAATTCAGGCTCCAGCTTATATTCGATTGCAGCGAAGTAGGTGTCAATGAGCAGCTCGTCCGTTAATATTTCCATCATGCAGCCTCCTTATTTACCATCGTTTTCCTTACGAAATTTAGTGTAGCATGCGACGAAATTCGGGACAACATGCCCTATTATGCACATGGGGATGTGGATACACTGTGCATGAACTGTGAATAGTTGGCAATTTTCGAGTGAAATGGGCTGGTATAATGTGGATAGTTTTATCCACATCTCTTTTTGACGCCCAGCTGATAAAAAACTTTAATCGCATTTTATTGTTCTATTAATAAAACTAGATGCATAAATAAACCAATCATACGCCGATGATCCCCTGAACCCAAATAAAGGAGCATATCCGCAAGTCATGTTGACCACTTGGCGGACAGCCCCAATCCATTGTTTAATGCGGTCTTGTGTTGACCTCAAAGATCCATATCTTTCCTTGCTTATCGATTCCATAGTCAAATCCAAGCTGACCTAATCCGGGATATGTCTGCTCCAATAATCGAGTTGCTAGAACGGTGAGCCTACGCATCTTCGCTTTCTTGTCCTTGACATAAGCTCCCCCGAGTGAAGCTCTTATCCCTTGTGCCGCAGTGACCAAATCGCCGCCTTGGGACAGATTCGTTACGAAGAGTCCCCGCTTCGCTATTCGACCTACGAGCGCACGATACTCCCAGCCCTTGTTCGTTTTCACATATTTCACTCGATAATCGATCGGCCGTCCATTGACGGTAGCCAGATAGATCCCTTTCTGAATGAGATACTGACGTTTGCCCGTTCGTCCAGCAAGCGCCTTAAGAAGTCCGTCGAAATGAGCAGCGTATAGCTTGCGAGCCTTATACGTATGACTATAGCCCTGGCTCTCCTTCACCACCTTGATCACTCCGCCGCCACCAGAACCAACAATCGGTTTAATGACGACCATACCATGCTGGTTCAGCATACTGTACAGCGCATCAGACGAATATTTCCTGGTAGGGGGAATATGGGGGGACAGTGCCGGGTCGACTAGAAGTGCTTCGGTTTTAGCCCATTTGCTGGCGAGCTGTCTGCCATTATAGGGCTGATGCTGTTGCAATCGCGGATGTTGAAGCGGCTTTCGAAAAAAAATCATCGCTTACATGCTCCTTTCCTGCATCTACTCCCCTTAGTATATGGCAGGAATGTCCAAAGCTCGTGGATGATTGCCTTAGTCCCCCGACCTATTAGGCATTTGAACAAACTAATCCTTCTTGGCCTCGAGCGCCGCTTTCAGTTTATCGGCGAGACTGTTGCCGAGCGGCGCGCTTTCGCTGTATTGCTCGACGAGACGCTGCTGCTCCCGTTTGTTGATTCGCCCGCCGTCCTTGTCGCCTAACATCTCGATCACGTTACATGGCTTACATTGAGCGTATTTGCCTGCTTTGCCATCATGCAGCTCCATCTTCTTGCGGCATTGCGGACAACGTTTGTTCAGCAGGACGGGTTCCGAGTTTCGGCGGTAGCCGCATTCTCGATCCGAGCAGACAAGTGACTTGCCGCGTTTTCCCTTGATTTCGATCATTGCCTTGCCGCATTCCGGGCAGAACGATCCCGTCGCATTGTGAGGTTTGTATTCCTTGGTTTCCTGCTTGACCTCGGCAACCCACTGGGCAGCTTGCTTGCGAATTCCCGCCATAAACGCTGCGGCATTACCTTGCCCCTTCGCGATACGCTCAAGCTCGCTCTCCCACTTTGCCGTCAATTCCGGACTTCGCAGCTGCTCCACAACTAGCTCGATCAACTGCTTCCCCTTGGCTGTCGGCACTAACGTATTACGCATCCGTTCAATCGTGTCGGAGGACAACAGCTTCTCGATAATATCCGCTCGGGTCGCAGGCGTACCAAGACCATGTTTCTCCATACGAGTTAACAGCGTAGCTTCTGTATACCGCGCCGGCGGGAGAGTGCGCAGCTCTTTGACGACGACAGATTTGATGGTCACAGCGGCTCCTTGCTGCAGTGGAGGCAAAGCTTGCGCCGCATCCCTTTCTTTCGCTCCTGTCGGATCGTCGCCCTCTTCGTCATCGTCGCCGATTGTCATGCCGTTATGACCTTCATAGATTGCCTTCCAGCCGGCATCCTTCTGTATGCGCCCCCGCGCGTAGAAACGTTCTCCACCAGCCGTCAGTACGACGCTTGTCTCATCATATTTGTATGGCGGATAAAATAACGCGATAAATCGGCGAACGATCAGATCATACAGTCTGCGTTCATCGTTCGTAAGCTCCCCTAGCTGGACGAATTGTTCTGTAGGAATAATCGCGTGATGATCACTGACCTTCGAATCGTCTACGATTCGTTTCGTCACCGGCAGCGGTCCTCGCAGCAGCTTCCGAGCGAACTGAGTATACGGCCCCACCGCGACACTCTCCAGCCTGCCCTTGAGTGTCGGCACCATATCGCTGGATAAGTATCGGGAATCGGTTCTCGGATACGTGACAAGCTTATGCGTTTCGTAAAGTCGCTGCAGCACGTTAGATGTCATCTTGGCGGAGAAACCTAGTTTCCGGTTGGCATCGCGCTGCAGCTCCGTCAAATCATAGGCTTGCGGATGCGGCTCCGTCCGTTCGGCCGTACGCAAGCTTTCGACCTTCGCTGAACCTGCTTTGCGGGCACGTTCGGCAATTTGATCAGCAGCTTCGCGGGTCCAGCAGCGTCCATCATGCGAATCGTTGCTGCGCCACTGCGCCATAAAGCTGCCTAGCTGAAGCGGCACCGTCCAGAACGGCTTGGATTGGAAGTCGGCAATCTCGCGCTCCCGTTCCATCAACATCGACAATGTCGGCGTCTGAACGCGTCCAGCGGCGAGCTGAGCATTATATTTGGTCGTGAGCGCACGCGTCATATTAAGTCCGATTAGCCAATCCGCCTCCGCGCGGCAGACGGCCGAAGCATACAGATGATTATAATCTTTGCCCGGCTTAAGCGACGCAAATCCATCTTTAATCGCCTTGTCCGTCTGCGAAGAAATCCATAACCGCTTGAACGGCTTGCGCCAATTCGCCAGTTCCATAATCCAGCGTGCGACAAGCTCCCCTTCTCGGCCAGCATCTGTTGCGATTATCATCTCCCCGATATCGCTGCGCTTGCACAACTGGGCTACCGTCCGATATTGATGCGACGTTTCTTTGAGCACCTTCAAGTTCATTTTCTCAGGCAGCAGCGGCAGATCCTCCAGGTTCCATGTCCGAAACTTCACATCGTAGTCCTCCGGTTCTGCAAGCGTCACCAAATGACCAAGCGCCCAAGTGACTACGTAACGTCCGCCTTCAAAATACCCCTTTTGCTTACCACCGCAGCCAAGTACGCGCGCGATCTCTTTGGCCACGCTCGGCTTCTCAGCCAGCACCAATGCTTTCATTCGTATTCCTCTCCCATTCCTCTTCCTTTATGGTGACAAGATAACATAAGGCGCGACCACGAAGCAATCACCAATTGAATTGTTCGTAAACCGCTCATAGCGCACATCTTATTTCCGTATACTGGCAGGGAGAAAGCGGAAATGGACGCAGCTTCATACGCCAGCGACAAAGGAAAAATCCGTGCAAACACGCTTCCAAGCACGCGGATTGGAAGCCAGTCTTGCACTGTGCTATAGTATTCATCAGCTTCTATTTATCATTCTATGAATCTATTTATTACGAAAAGGAGCTTGATCTCATTGAAAGCCCGCACCTTCATTACGATTGCCGCCTTCCTCGCGATCTACTTCGTTCTTACCGCCTACATCGGTTGGAACGGCTGGATTTTCCTGTCGGAGCTCACTGGATGGCAAGAATGGCCGATCTACGGCGCCGTTGTTGCCGTGATCGCGTTTGCTTACATTCTAGGACGACTTGGAAAGTCCAGCCCGCTGCGCTTCTTTGCCGACCCGATCAAGCTGATTGGTTCGTATTGGTTCGCCTTGCTAGAGTACGGCTTGCTGCTGCTCCCCATTGCCAATCTACTTGCCCTAATACTTAAATTATCGGGTGCAAGCAAAGATATCTACTTGCTGGGCGTCGGCGGTGTGACCGCAACCCTGCTGCTCCTTATTCTAGTAATCGGGAGCCGCAATGCTTGGAGCCCTGTCATTCGCCGGTACGACGTCGAGATCGAGAAACATGCTGGAAGCAGGCGCAAGCTTACGATCGCCGTCGCATCCGATCTGCATCTCGGCACCGTTATCGGACATCGCCACCTCAATCGTCTGGCAGCCAAGGTCAATGAAATTAAACCCGATATCATATTGATACCCGGCGATGTGCTCGACGATGACTTGGAGCCGTTCCTTCGCAAGAATCTTGCCTCTTCATTCAGCAAGCTTAAAGCGCCTCTAGGCGTATTCGCCGTAACCGGCAATCATGAATATATCGGCGGCAAGGTTCCCCAATATATTAATGAGATGGACCGGATCGGCGTACAGGTTTTAATGGACGAATCCGTGGTTGTGGACGACAGCTTTATCCTTATTGGCCGCAAGGACAAAGCATCCGAAGGCAGACATAGGGAACGGAGACAATCGATCGCTGAGCTTGTCAAGCCGCTCGATTCCTCCAAGCCGCTTATTCTTCTTGATCATCAGCCGCTTGAGCTTGGAGCCGCACAAGAAAACGGCATCGACCTGAGCTTGTCCGGCCACACGCATCGTGGACAGATGTTTCCGAATTACTTCATTACCCGTAGAATGTTTGAATTAGACTGGGGATACCTTCGCAAAGGTAATCTTCATGCCATCGTGTCGTCGGGCTTCGGCTTCTGGGGGCCGCCTGTTCGGACCGGCAGCCGTTCCGAGGTGCTTCATATCGAGGTCAGCTTTCGTTAGAGGATGATTGAAGACCAAGGTGAATAAACGAACTGGACAAAACAAGCTTCCAAATGTGCAAGTTGTTACGCACATTTGAAAGCTTGTTTTTATTTTATACCTTCTTGGAGCGATACAGCAGATATATAAAGAAAGGAGCACCTATCGCCGAAGTAAATACGCCAACTGGTATGTCGAGCGGCAGGAACGCTGACCGCGCAACCAAATCAGCAGCGACAACAATAATGGCGCCGAGCAGCACGCTGACCGGAAGCATTCTGGTCATCACAGGCCCCGTCAGCTTGCGCGCCATATGCGGTGCGATAAGTCCGACAAAGCCGATAACGCCGCCTATCGACACGGCTGCACCTGCTAACGCGACGCTTAACATCAGCAGTCCCAGTCGCTGACGCTCCACTCTGCTGCCAAGCCCGACTGCAAGCTCGTCGCCAAGCAGATGGACGCCAATGTTACGTGTATGGAAGAATACGATTGTGAACGCAACAACAGCCCAAGGCAACAGCGTCCAAACATGTTGCCAGGAAGAGCCGTAGATCGTACCTGTTAACCAGATATAAGCGGAGGTAGCCGTATACGTACCGCCGAACGTCATCATAAAGGAAGTAGCCGCGGACAGTAGAGACGACACTCCAATGCCGACGAGTACGAGACGGAGCGAGCTGGCACCTCTTTTCCAAGCTAGCGCATATACAAGCAGCGCGGTCGCAAACGCGCCGATAATCGCCGCAACTGGGAGCAGATGAATCGTAAACACGCCAGGTAAAAGGGTTATAAACGCTACAGCACCGACGGACGCTCCACCCGTAATACCCACGACATCTGGTGCAGCGAGCGGATTGCGGATGATTGCCTGAAGGATAGCGCCGGACAAGGCCAGGCAAGCTCCGACTAAACATGCCACAAGGAGTCGCGGCGCCCGAAGCTCTTGTACGATAAAGCTTAACTCCTCCGGCCCTTGCCCGGTTAATACGTTCCACAAGCCTATTGGACCAATGAATTGATCACCGAGCATCAAATAGGCGCAGGAGGTCGCGATCAGCAGCAGTACCAAAGATACGTACCATTTCATGAACGCCTCAGCTCCTTACGCGCAATGGAGATGAAGAACGGCGCCCCAAGCGCAGCCGTCATGATGCCTACCGGCACCTCCATCGGCATAATGACGAATCTAGCGGCCAGATCGGCAAGCAGCAGTAGGGTTGCGCCAAGCACGGCACTATAAGGAATAAGCCAGCGATAATCCAGACCAGCAATATAACGAGCAGCATGCGGCACAATGACGCCGATTAATCCGATAGGACCAGCAACCGCAACGGAGCAGCCGGCAAGCACGACAACAACAAGCCCTGAGATCAGCTTAACAGCTATCGTCCTTTGACCTAGCCCTTTCGCAGATTCATCGCCCATGGCCATGACATTAAGCTGTCTAGATAGCAACAGAACGATGACCCATCCCGCCAGCATATAAGGGAGCACCTTAAGCAGCATCTCCATGGGACGCCCCGCAACCGAGCCTGCCAGCCAATACAACACCTCCTGCAGACTGCTCTCACTGCGAGCCAGCATACCTTGCGTCAATGAGGAGAATAAGGCGCTCAGCGCCGATCCTGCTAATACGA
The DNA here is from genome assembly GCF_054483835.1 of Paenibacillus sp. strain BS8-2. NCBI lineage: Bacteria > Bacillati > Bacillota > Bacilli > Caryophanales > Paenibacillaceae > Paenibacillus > Paenibacillus sp. strain BS8-2. The sequence continues at coordinate 3,394,918 of NZ_CM137010.1, read as the reverse complement.
CCTTCATCGGCGACAAGCCGTCGTGCCCCAGAGAGCCGATCAAATAAACAGCTGCAGCCGCAAGCGCCGCTCCCGTAAGCGATACCCAGAGAAGCACCTCCATCTCCTTGACCGAAAATATCGCGATCGCCGCCACGACGCCTAGCGATGCTCCGGCATTAATGCCGAGCACGCTAGGCGAAGCCAGCGGATTGCGAGTCATCGCCTGCATAACGGCACCAGCCATCGCAAGGCTCGCACCGACGGAAGCTGCTATCAACGCTCGAGGCAGTCTCGCCGTTTGAACGATAATTTGATTGTTGTCGCCTTCGTCGTAGGCGGTTAGCGCGAGCCAAATATCCCCCCAGCTCACCGAAATGAAGCCCAAGCGCACATTAAGCGCGAAGCTGCATACAAGCAGCACCAGACTTGCCGCCAGCCCTCCTCCACGCAGATATGCTTTCCCCCGCTTCTGTCCCATGTTGTCCCTTCCCTTCGCCTTGCACAGCCCGTATTCACGCAACAAAAGAATGAGCCGTGTCGGCCCATTCTTTTGTTGCTTCCTCTTCTTCTATTCCGACGACCTGCTACTCCATTCCGAAGTAGAAGTATAGGTCATCCAACATGAGCTTCGCCGCCATAGCACCGCCGGACAAGTTCCATGTTACGGAATTAACTTTGTAGTATTTGTTGTTTTTCACACCTTTTAGATTCTTCCACAGCGCATGGCTGGTCCAACCCTTCTGGTGCTGCAATACGGCTCCGTCGCCATCCCAATCCGTAGTGAAGTCGAAGATATAATCGCCGTCAAGCAACGACATTTGCTCATAGGAGGAGACATTAATAATGGTTGTGCCGGTTGCCTTCTGCTGAGCAGGAGTTGCGAAACCTAACTCTTGGAAAATTTTATAAGCGAAACCTTCGTTATATGCACGAGCGCTTCCGTTCGGGTTAATACGAATAATGGAAATTGCTTTGCCTTTCACGCTGGATGGAACTTTGCGTTTGAACTCGGCTACCTTCTTATCCCAATCTGCAAGGAATGTGTTTGCGATTTCTTCCTTGTTCACTACACGCGACATAATGTCCAGATTATCCTGCCAATCGGCTAGATCCGGCGTTACAACCGTAGGAGCAATCTTGCTAAGCTGCGCGTAAATTTTCTCATGGCGCCACTCGGTTGCGATAATAACGTCAGGCTTAAGCGCTGCGATCGATTCCACGTTCGGCTGTGTCTCGTCACCCAATGTTTTGGTGCCGATCAGCTTAGGTCGAATATACTCGTAGAACGGTTGCTGAATATACGATTCCACGGCTCCTACTGGCTTGATACCAAGCGTAACCGCAATATCAACTCCGCCGTTAAACAATACCACTACACGTTTCGGAACCGACGTCAATGTTGCCGTGCCCCATGCATGCTTGAACGAACGTTTCGTCTCAAGTGCAGCTGTAGACGTGCTGCTCTTCCAATTGACCCACACGCCTAAGGATTCGCCTACAAAACGAAGCGGAACGAGCAGTGTTCCATCTACGTTGAGTGGTGCGGCATCCAGCGATGATACAGTGCCGTTAATACGCGCCGACTTGCTGCCTTGTGTCAACTCGATTACTTGGCTTCCCTTTTTGATCGTCGCTTTTTTGAGATTATTATCATAGCCAACAGTGCCCCCAAGCGCTTCTGCGATTGCGCGATATGGGACAAGCGTTCTGCCGTTCACGATTCTAGGCTTGACCGAATAGTTTTGTTGCTTGCCGTCAATGGCTACTGAGACGGACGGAGCCGCCGCCGATGCCGTAGCCGGTATAAAGGATATTGCCACTACTAAGCTGAGCATAAGCAGCAGCCATTGTTTCGATTTTGCTTTCATGTTCTTCTCACCATTCCTTATCCCTATATTGTCTAGCTAGAATCCCATGGCTTGTTTCAGATCTCTTAAGCCTTGGTATAGCGAATAATCCAGATCGATCAGGAGCGTCGTGTCCCATTCTTTCGCTTTGGCAGCAGTCAGCAGCTTCGACAAGTCACCATGAATTTGATCATAGCGCTCAGGATGCTTCTCCTTCGTTTCTTCAGCAATAGCCAGCCACGTTGATGCCATGGTGTCCGCTAGCGCAGCTGCCTCTTCCTTGTTTTCCGATTCCACGGCTGACTTCAATGCCTTGACGTCGTCAGACAGTTGCTCGATCCCTTCTTGTGTGCCCAGCACGTCTGCTGGCGACACGCCTTCGAACGGATCTTGCCCCTGCGTCTCCGCCTCTTGCTCGGAGACAGCGCTGCTTCCCGGACCCGCGGTTTCGGTCGCGGCCGAAGATCCGCAGCCCGTCAATCCCGTGACGACGAGAATCGCAGCTAACGTCAGGCAGCTTCTCGCAGCAATTAGACGGAAGCGACGATGTGACTTGGTTTCCATGACTTCTGACGTACCTCCCGAATCAATGAGAATCATTTTCATTGCTAATTGTACAAGTGGAATAAGGCCTTTGGTATACACGATATTGTCTTGTTTATATGGACATTTTTTTCATCTTTACAAATCCGCCATTGCCCCCCGGCGTTTTTATTGCTACACTCTTAATGAAAATGATTATCATTATAATTAGTTGCAAAAGGGGAGCCTCACTTGAGCCCAAACGATCACACGTCCTATTACGCATATTATCCACTTCATATAAGCACGCATCGGTTAATAGAAGGCAAGCGATCCGAGGTATCCGCACCAGGCGTGGAAGCGCTCGTCTGGATTCAGAAGGGGACTGGCATTGTATGCTTTAACAGCCGCTCCTCGCAGTCCTTGCAAGAAGGAGACTTCTTTTATTTGCCGGCAATCGGAGCTTGTACGGAGCTCATGCCTGATTCGGCGGAGGGGCTTACCATCATCCTCGTCCAATTTCTTGCTACGTTGATTGGCGATAAAGCATTAGAGAGCGACTCCGTTTCGCTTGCGAATCACCAACGGCTGTTCTGCCAAGGCAGCGTCCAACACGCTCCTGCGCCTCAGACCGGCTCGCTGCTACGCCAGCTTGGTCAAGCACTTGAGGAGCAAGGGGAGCTTGCTTCGTTGCGCCGTCAGCTAGCACTCGGGGAGCTGTTTCTCCATCTGCAAGCTTACCGCCGGGCCGTATCGGCACCGTCGCACGACCCGCTTCAACTCACCATCGATTATATGGAACAGCGTATCGGCAAACCGGTTCAAATCGGCGATTTGCCGGATTTGGCCGGTATGACACCTAGCTCTTACAGCAGAGCATTCAAGAAGCTGACGGGTATGTCCCCTGTCGCATATTTAACCAGCCTTCGTATGCTCCGCGCCAAAGAGCTCATGGCGCGCGGCAATGGCGCGCTTCGGGATGTCGCCATCAGCGTCGGCTACCAAGATGAGCTATATTTCAGCCGCGTGTTCAAGAAGACGGAAGGCGTTTCTCCTTCTGTCTATTTGAAGCGCACAGACCGCCGGATCGCGATTGTCAGCAGCCTGCAGCTGCAGGATCATCTGCTCGCGCTCGGTATTTTGCCGATTGCCGCACCTAGCTTTCCTAGTTACTTCAAGACGGCGTCCGGTTTCCCTTCTTTTCTGCAGGAGCGGCTTAGCGGCACGATTCCGCTTAACGCAGAACGCCCTATACGATCGGAGGATGTGATCCGGTATTCGCCGGACTTGATCCTTCGAACGAGACTGATTCATGATCCGGGAGACAAACATTGGGGAGAGGACGGCAATGCCAACTTTATCGATGCGTCCGTCACATGGGAGCAGTACTTCCGGGAGATCGCTTCTATTGTGGACAGGAAGATGGAAGCGGAGCGTGTCATTCGAAGAATGACGCAGCAGGAGCAAGAATCTCGCCGCAAGCTAACTTCAGCTGCACAAGGAGGGAAATGGGCAATCGTACGCCTGTTGCCGGGGATATGCCGATTGTATGGCTCCAAGGACCATGCTTTTACAGAACTATTTTATCAGCGCCTCCGATTCATGCCCGAAGAAGGACTGGAGTACGGCTCTTATCGCACCGTAACGCCGCGCGAGCTGCTTCAATTGGACCCCGAGCAGCTGCTTATTCTGTGGACGGATGAATCCGTTTATCATGCGTTCGCTTCGGATCCGCTCTGGCAGCGACTACGAGCTGTACGGGAGAGCAGAGTCTATTATCCAGACAGCAGGGAATGGGATGCTTGGGGACCGATCGGCCGGGCGCATACGTTGAAGGAAATGGTCCATTATTTTGGTAAGCTGCAACGGGGACGTTAACGCTGTTAGCACAGACATCCCCCCTTCAGCTCATAACCTGTGTGATATAAGCGATAAAACCTCGCACTTGCGGGGATAGCTGTTCTTCATCGCGATAAGCAAGACAAATATAACGTTTGTTGCGATAATCGGGCAGATTTCTCATGACAAGCTCTCCATCATCGACTTCGCGCTGCACGCTGCGAATGGGCAATAGGCCGAGCCCGATGTTACGCTTCACGGATTCCTTAATCGTTTCAATTGCACCCAGCTCCATGACCTGCCCCCAGGACAGTCCCACTTCTGCAGCCCATTCGTCTGATAACGTTCTGGAAGTGGAACCTACCTCATGTAGTAAAAAGGTTTCGCTCGAGAGATCTTCAATGCTGATATCCGCCTTCTCTGATAATGGATGCTCCGGCGACAAAAACAGCTTGAGCTCATCCGAGACAAGCGGCAACACCTTGAGTCCCTCATGCATCACTTGGCCGAGTGATACAATGCCTGCATCGATCTCATAATTCCGCAGCATGGACAACACCGTCTCCGCTTGCTTCACAGTCAGCGTCAATTCCATCCGGTCGTGAAGCTTGCGGTAATTCGCGATATGCAAAGGCAGGACGTAAGTGGCAGGCGTATAACTGGCGCCGATCCGCAGACGTCCTTGCTCTTGATCGCGGTAGGCAGCCATTGCCCCCTTTGCTTCGTCCATGAGATGGACGATTCGCTTGGCATACGGGAGCAGCTCAGCAGAGGCATCGTTAGGCTGCAAGCTGCGGGAACGCTTGCGGAACAGCTCCAGCCCCAATTCTTCTTCCAGCTTGCGTAGATGGAAGCTGACCGTCGGTTGGCGAAGTCCCAGCCGATCAGCCGCTTCGGCGAGCGTACGTCCTCCGCACATCTCAATAAATACTTTCAGTTGCTGCACATTCATATGCGAGTGCCCCCTTTGTATGTCGAATTTAATATAGATAAGATCTATATAAATATCAATACATATTGATCTTATTTAACAAAAACTCGATATACCGTTAACTTTCGTCTGACACTTGGCCTGTAAAGTTAGTTGTGCAAGCCAAATAGATGATGGAGGGACTTCACTCACATGTTAACCAAAAAATCGAACGTATTCGTTTCCACTCTTATGATCGCAATGCTGCTCACATTATCCGCCTGCGGCAGCAACGAATCGGGCAACGGCTCCAACACCGGCAGCCCAAGCGCTGCGTCAACCGAAACGCCGGCGTCAACCGAAGCGCCAGCTCCCACAGAGCAGCCTCCCGCTGCAGATGAAGGCACGCTTACCGTCTACTTAAATGATTTCGACGCCATCATTCCTGCGCTCTTCGAAGAAGCAACTGGCTACAAGGTTGAGCTTGTTGTCGGCAACGGTGCAGAGATCATGTCGCGAGTCGAAGCAGAGAAAGGCAATCCGCACTGGGACGTATTATGGATGGACGCTATGCCGTCCATTAACGGACTTGGCGAAGCCGGACAATTAATGGAAGGCTGGGCTCCCGGCAATATCTCCGGTCTTACTGATTTCGCAAAGGTATTCGTCCCGGAAAGTAATTGGTACGTACCAACAGGCGCACATGCCGCTGGCGTAATTGTTTACAACAAGGACAAGGTCAAAGCGGAGGACGCACCTACTAGCTGGGCTCAATTCTCGGATTCCAAATACAAAGATGCGATCGGTATGGCCGACCCAGCCGTTGCAGCGCCTGCATACCCGTTTGTTTCGTGGTTCTTCAACGAACAAGGTATGGAAGCAGGACAGAACTTCTTCAGCGGTTGGATGAACAACGGACTTAAGGTATACCCGAAAAACCCGAATGTCGTTAAATCATTGTCTGCCGGCGAAATTACGATCGCGGCGCTGCAAGAAAGCAACGCTTATGCAATGAAAAACGCCAATGAACCGATTGAAATTATTTGGCCGGAGGAAGGCGCTCCCGCTTCCGTACGTGTAGCAGCTATTCAGAAGGACACCAAAAATCCGAATGCCGCGAAGGCTTTCGTCGAGTTCTTGCTTGATCCGGCTACGCAGCAAGCTCTGATTGATCAAGGCGATGAAAGCTACTTCCAGCCTTCCGTGAACGGCGTAAACCCTAAAGCCGACCGTGCGGCAAACGCCAAGCTAGTGGCTGCTGATGCTACCTGGGCTTCGCAGAATGAGGCGGCCATCAAGCAATGGTTCGCGGATCAATCGGTTCAATAAGCGTGATGAACGGACTTAATCATAATCGGCTGGGATGGACAATCAGCATCATATTGTTCATCCTTGTCCTCTATCCCTTGGCGGCAGTTATGGTTCAAGTACTGCTGCCTGGGATTTTCTTTGGTCGGTTCGAACTAGGAGATTGGAAGCTGCTGCTCGAAATATTCCATCGCCCGCTCTGGCAGAAATCACTGGAGAATTCATTGTTGCTTGGCATCGGCACAACGCTGCTCGCCACGCTGCTCGGGAGTCTGCTTGCAGTCGCTCGGGCAAGCTGGACGTTCAGAACGGCAAAGCTGCTCGACGCCGCCGCATGGCTGCTGCTGATTACCCCTTCGTTTATTCTGGCTCAAGGGTGGGTGCTATTCGGTGCGGGAGGCGGAATTGCGGTTGAATTATTGGGACTCGATTGGGTGACGGCTGCGATTTTTCAGCCTGCGGGTCTAGTCTTCGTCATGATGCTAAGCAAATTCCCATTCGCTTATCTTAGCGTCTATGCTGCGCTGGAGTGGAAGGTAGAGCAGCTTGCGCATGCCGCCCGATTGTCAGGTGCAACGCCATTCACCGTATGGCGAAGTATTCATGGTCCTTTATTGCTGCCAGCTATCCTCGCCGGCGCGGCTCTTGTCTTTATGGATACGATTGGCGACTTCGGTATGCCCGCATCCATTGCAGCCGTCTACAGGTTCCCGACGCTGCCCTATTCGATCTATTCTGCGATTTACACATCGCCGATCCGCTTCGACATGGCAGGCGTCTTGTCGTTCTACCTCGTCGTACTGATCGGACTGGCAATGGTCTTGCAATTTTACGCGCTCAAGCGCTCCCGCTTCGACTTTCTATCCGGCGGCGCCGTGCGCGGTGTACCAAAGCCGGCAGGTCGACTTGGAACGCTGCTTACAACGATCAATATCCTTTTCCTTACGCTCGCGATTGGCATCCCGATCGGAGCCAACGTATTGATGTCTGTTTTCAAGACGCAAGGCGGCGGATTTTCCTTCGACAATTTAACATTGTCACATTACGGACGATTATTCACCGGCAGCAGCGAGCTGCTGGAAGGCTTATGGCATTCGATTCTTATTGCCACGGCCGCCGCAGTCCTCGGTTTGCTCGTTGGTTTGGGCGTTGCATATGTATTAACCTATTCGGGCTTCCGATTCAAGCGGGCTATCGAGACGGCTTCGATCATTACGCTCGCCGTGCCCGGGGTTGTTCTTGGTATCGGTTATATCTTCGTCTGGAATCAAGCATGGTTAGAACGAATCGGACTGTTGCTGTATGGTACGCCATGGATTCTTGTTCTTGCAGCGGTAGCCGGTGCGATTCCCGTTATTACGAGACTAATGACAGGTGCGATGGCCAAGGTTCCGGCACAGCTGCTGACTGCCGCGCAATTGCAGGGAGATGGCTTCTTTACCCGAATCCGCTATATTCTGCTCCCGCTTATTCGCGGTGCACTCATTTCGGCTGCGCTTGCTGCATTTGGTTCCAGTATGTTTGATCTGGCCGTCAACTCGATTCTGTTCCCGCCCAAATTCTCGACCCTACCTGTCGCGATCAACAAATCGTTTGAGGATTTGGACTTCGGATATGCATCGGCTGCGACAGTTGTAGGGTCCGCTCTTGTTATTCTCATCATCTTAGTGGTCGAACGACTGCTCCGCCGCAAGGAGGTTCACGCATGAATGCACATTCCGCTCAGGAACGAACGATACATCAATCCGAGGACGATAAGAAATTCGTAACAACAGGTCCACAGAATCGCATCAACAAGACGGCTCCTGGTCCCAGTCCCGGTCTCGCTCCGCTGTTAGAAATTAGAGGATTATCAAAGCGACATGCCAGCTTCCAAGCTTTAGACGGCATCGACCTGACGATGCAGCCTGGCGAAATCATTAGTGTCCTAGGCCCTTCCGGCTGCGGCAAATCCACTCTGCTCCAGCTTATAGCGGGTCTTGCCGCTCCTGACAATGGAGAGATATTGATGAACGGAACGGTAATCTCCTCGAACGCTCGAATGCTGCCTCCCGAACGGAGAGGCGTCAATATGGTGTTCCAGGATTACGCATTATGGCCGCATATGACTGTAAAGGATAATATCGAATACGGCATGAAGCGGATGAGGTTAAGCCGTGCAGAGATGAACGAAAGATTGGACGAGCTCCTTCGGCTACTGCGACTCCAAGATCTTGAACGCAGGCTGCCTCCTCAGTTATCAGGTGGTCAGCAGCAACGTGTGGCCATTGCAAGAGCACTCGCTACTCGTCCTAAATTGATGTTGCTCGACGAACCACTTTCCAACCTGGACATGAGACTCCGTGTAGAAATGCGTACGGAGATGGCTTATTTATTCCGCAAGCTTGGAACCAGCGTATTCCATGTTACGCATGACCCCGACGAAGCCTTTGCGATGGCGGACCGCCTTCTCATCATGCGCGCAGGCAGAATCGATCAACTGGGTACACCGGAGCAATGTTTTAATCGTCCCGCCTCTAGATGGTCTGCATCGCTTCTCGGAGCAATCAATTCACTCGAGGGCAGCTTTGTACAGACGGAGAATGGTTATGCTCTATCGTTGCGTAACGGAGATATCCTGCAAGGGCTGCCCGAACCAGGCGCAAAACAAGGAGCAACAAACGCTTTGCTTGGCAAGCCGGGCGTTATTCTATTCCGTCCAGAAGCGTTATCAATCGAAGTTGACGATCACCTCTCTCCGCTAGATAACCTCACAAGCAGCATGAATCGCAATCGTCTGAAGGTGCGAATCGTCCATTGTTCATTTGAGGGCGTATGTTGGCGTGCAGTAGCCGAGACCAGTTGCGGTCAGCGGTTATATATTGTACATGAGAACCCTCTGACGCCAGGGGAGTCCGTGACGATTGGGATTAATCCGGACTCCGCATACATGTACAGGAACGAGGACGAAAGGTAGTCGATTGCGAGTGGCAAACAAAACATCCAGAAACGCGGAAGCACGGCTGCTTGTCGTTTCTGACATTCATGGATACAAGAGCGGTCTCCAAGCACTTCTCCAAGCTGCCGCTTATGATCCCGGCACCGACAGACTAATGCTGCTTGGCGATTACATTGACGCGGATAAACCGGAAAGCTGGGAAACACTCGATTTCATTCGGACTTTGGTCGAGGGCGGTGCTCTCGCGATTCCCGGCAATCAAGAGCTGAAGCTAGTCTCCATGCTGCGACACAGAGGCTCTGCTTACCGCAAATACGGGGATTGGATCATGTCGCTTCCGCATTATCTCAAAACAACGGGTTATTTGCTTGTTCACGCAGGCATCCGTCCCGGACGCGCGTTGCACCACCAGACCGTGCGAGACTTAACGGAAATTCGAGAGGAATTTTACACCATGCCAGCTAATCGACTCCCTGGCAAACGGCGGATTATCTTCGGGCATACGCCAACATTCAAGCTCGGGTCTCCTGCCGGAGAGATTTGGTGCGATGCAAGGCGAATCGGTGTCGACACGGGAGCCAAGCATGGCAATCGCCTGACCTTGCTCGATCTGACGGGTCAGAAATCCTACTCCTGTCAAACGTTAGCGGGTTACGTAAGCGACAACGAGATCCGCATCGAATCCGTTGCGTGTTTGTTGTCTTAATTGGAGCAATAACAGCTATGAAGCAGTGGGTTGTCCCCGCACAACAAACGGCCTGACGCTCTCCCCAAGGGACGTCAGGCCGTTGTTGGTATGGAATCAACACATGAGTTATGCGATAGTCGTTCCGCGAAGCATCGTCTTCATATACGTCCCGCTTGCCAGCAAGAAGTATAAGGTTTGCATGACGATATAGATACCGATCACCACAAACGAATATAGCCAATTGGATGAACCCATCATATTATCCAGAGCCACCATCGCGAACAAAGCATGGACGATGCCGACTATGCATGGAATGAAGAAAACGATGGCGATCTGACTGATCACGATCCGGCGAATTTCTTTGCGTGTCATGCCGATCCGCATCAGTCCCTTGAACTGGGTTTGATCCTCCTGCAGCTCCGTAAACAGCTTGAAATAAATCATGCTGCCTGCCGCGATAAAGAAGAGCAAGCTAATGAATAGACCGATGAACAGGGTCAGAGCCGCCGAAAGTTGATTGTTGACGTATCTCTCTGGTCGATAGAAGTCAATGTCGCCTTTACCGGACTCCGGCACCAACTCCTTTAGCTTATCTACTGTTGGAGCAGTCTTCTCCCAGTTGACAAGATCGATGCCGTAATATACGCGTTGCTGCTCCTCCGGCACATGCGAGAGCAAATCCACGTAGCTTAAATCGTCCGTAACCATCGTCACAACATTGGAATCCATCCAATTGTTGGTTACGCTCGCATGAATGGTGCCGGAGACCGGAATTTCAACGTTCTCCCCTCCGATCATACCTGTCGCCGTGCCGGTTCCGTACTTCGTATCGTCCATGCTCGGACGAAGAACGGTCAACTTTCCGCTAGGCACCACGAGCTTCGGCTCTCCCGTATAGTCTGCCAGCTTATTGTAATCCGTCGAGGAAATAATGAGCGCGGCATACTTTTTTTCGATATCGCTCCAATCCTCGTGCCCCATAAGATGTCCGCTTTCCTCAAAGTTGACGCGATACTGCTCCAGCGCGAGGCCGACGACCTGGAATTCCTTGCTGATCTTCACTCCGTCTTGCTCCAGAATGGCCTCCATATCGTCCCTGGCGACGACATCCTGCGCATGCAGCCCTTTTTCGATATAGGATAGCGTGAACGGGGAGCTCTCGAGCAACTGCTGCTTGTTCTGGACCTGCATAATATACACGGTGCCCATCGCTGTCAGAATAACGGCGCTTAATATCGAGACGACGAACAGGATGCGGGAGTTGTCCCTAATCTTGTACCCTAGTTGAGCGAAGATTAGCATGTTCGTACGTTTGTAATAGATGCTCCTGCGGTTCTGGATCCACCTGATGAACAGAATGCTAAGCTGCGAGAAGAGGAAGTATGTTCCCACCACGACCGTAATCAGAATAGGTAGCGACAGCAGGAAGAACGATTCCGCCTTCATAATCGTCGCCATGGCATAACCCGACCCTAGACAAGCCACCGTCAACAGGACGAGCCATCTTGAATACACAAGCTGGCCTTTCGGCTTGCGCACCGCTCCCAGCATATCGATGATTTCGGTTCGCCCCATTCGCATAACCGTCCAGATCGAGATGCAAAGGAATAGCAGGAAAAATCCTCCAGACGTCATGACAACGGATTTAAGCGGAATGGCAAAGGAGATACTCTCCTCGATTTCTAGAATGGCCCCAAGCGCCATAAAAAACAACTTGCTAAACAAAACGCCGAGTCCGATGCCAGCTCCGATGGCCATGATGGCTATCGACATATTTTCATAAACGACAAGCTTGCGAAGCTGGGCTTTGGTCATCCCGAAGAGTGAGAACAAACCGAATTCCTGCTTCCTTGTCTTAAGAAACGCGGAGTTGGAATACAGGATGAACATAAACGAAAAAACGATAATCAGATATAAGCAGAACTCCATGCCCCTGCGCACCCTGTCTGCCTGCATGATGGCGCCGCTGGCGACATCCGGATGATAGATGAACGCCGCGTAAATATAGAAAATCATGACAGAGAATACGCTGCTGAGGAAAAACGCGCTGTATGCTCTCCAGTTGCCTCTTACGTTACTAAGCGCGAGCGAACGGAACGTCATCGAAATTCCCTCCCAGCACGCTTAGTGCGTCCAAGATTTGCTGGAAGAATGCTTGGCGATTGCCGCCCTTACGAATCTCCGAGAATAACTTGCCGTCCTTGATAAAGACAATCCGCTGACAATAGCTCGCAGAGAACGGGTCATGTGTCACCATCAATACGGTTGCCTTCAGCTTTTCGTTCATATTCTTTAATGCATCCATCACATCTCTGGCTGCCTTGGAGTCCAGATTACCCGTTAATTCATCCGCCAGCACCAGTGACGGTTGATGAATAATTGCACGGGCAATGGCGGAGCGCTGCTTCTGTCCCCCGGACACTTCGTATGTCCGCTTATCCATAATGGCGGAGATCCCCAGCATCTCTGCGATTGGCGTCAGTCGCTGCTCGATCGACCTCGGCGCCATCCCTTCCAGCACGAGCGGCAAGATAATGTTTTCTTTGATCGATAACGTATCCAGCAAGTTAAAGTCTTGGAAAACAAAGCCGAGCTCGCGGCGCCTGAACAGCGCCAGCTTGTTATCCGTCAGCTTTGTCGGATTCACCCCGTTAATCTCGATCGCACCGGATGTAGGTCGATCAATCGTCGCAAGCAAATTCAGCAGCGTTGTTTTGCCGCTTCCCGAAGGTCCCATCACGCCAACAAATTCTCCTGCTTCCACCTGCAGATCTATATCCTCCAGCGCTTTGTAGATGACATTGCCTTTGCTGCTATAGATCTTGCCTATGCCTTGCGCTTTAAGTACGCTCATGTCGTTGCTCCTCCTAGAATCGATATTGAGTCGGTTATTTCTCGTCTAGTTATTGAGTCATTAACCTCTGATATCGTTAGTATAGACCGTTCCGAAGGAGCAACCCATCGATTCATCTTTCAATCCGCTACGCCAATCTTACATTAATGTCATGTTCCAACCTGGTTGCCCTATTGCAAGCGATGAATGCCGCCAGGTTCGAATGTTAGCTCCACTTGCGTACCATGTCCAATCTCGGACTGAATACGAATGCCATGTCCTAACTTCTGCAGCACCTGTTTCGTCAGATAGAGACCCATTCCGGTTGACTCTCCCGACGTCCGTCCATTTTCCCCTGTAAAAAAAGGATCAAATACCCGTTGAATATCTTGAGGCGCAATCCCGACCCCCTCGTCGGAGACCCACAACCGGCCTTTGCCGTCTTCCAGCTCATAAAGCTTAAACATCAACGCCTTCGCTCCCGGCTTCCCCTTGCTGTATTTGACCGCGTTGCTTACGACTTGGTGAAGCACAAACGTCATCCACTTCTCGTCGGATTCCACCCAAAGTTCCCCCTCCACCTTCGGAAAGATGGAATATCGGATACAAAGCTTCTTATGTAAGTTGATCACCGTCCGAACTAGCTCATGGAGCGGAAGCCTGCGTATGTGCAAATCCAGCTCGAACTTGTCCATCCTTGCCGTATGGAGCATCATCTCGAGTCCGCGAGTAATCCGCTCCGTCTCCTCGAGCATACTCTCCGCCATCGCACGCTGCTCCTCCGTCGTATCCCAGCCCCGCTCCACTCCTTCCTGCATATGCAAGTGGATAACTGAGATCGGCGACTTCATATGATGCACCCATTGCAACACGAAGTGATTATGGATCTCCTGGCTGCGTCGATAGCGGTTAAGCTCCTTTAGGAACGCGTTATGCTGCTCCTGCAGCAAATCCAAGGCGATACGTTGCTCCCCTGTGACAGCCGACTGCATGATGGCGGTTGCTTGCAGCTCATCCGTGCGTCCCAGCGCCTCCAGCAGCTGTTTAAAGTAATACCGCTGACGTATGAAATCCACACCTAGCCAGACGATAAGCACAACTAGCGAAAGCAGGATAAAGTAATAAATCGTCCCCGTCTCCACCATTCCCGGATACCGCCATTGTTCAAGCAACAGCATCCCTACGGCAAGCAAAGCGACGACAATGACAGTCACGATGGACAATAGCCTGTCCCGTAAGAACATGCCCAACATGCGTCTACTCCCTAGCTCTCGGCTCTGACCGACCGTTTCGGCCTCATTGTGCATGACGCGGCTCCCCCATTCCGTCCAAGGACAGCTTGTAGCCTTGTCCTCGGACTGTCTCGATGGCCTTAGGTAGCCCTAATTCCTCCAGCTTCTTGCGAAGTCTGGTCACATTCACCGTCAACGTATTGTCATCCACGAACTGAACGTCGTCCCACAACGCTTCTAACAACTGCTCGCGTTGAATGACATGTCCCGGCCTCCTGATCAAACATTCCGCCAACAAACATTCGTTCTTCGTCAACTCGATCTTACAGTCGTTCCACTCCACCTCATTACGGCTCAAATGAAGCTTGAGACTTCCCGCTGAAATTTCAGCTCCGAAATCGCCGTCAGCGCTGCCCTTATTAGGCCCAATTGCCGAACCCGATGTCTGCTGAGCATATTCGCCATATACTCTTCTGAGCGCGCCTCGAACTTTCGCCATCAACAATTCAAGTGCAATCGGCTTCGTTATATAATCATCGCCCCCGTTTTCAATGGCCATAACCTGGTCCATCTCGCCCGAGCGTGCTGATATAAAAATAATCGGTACGCTTGACTGCTTGCGAATTTGGCGGCACCAATAATAACCGTCGAAGAACGGCAAATTTATATCTAGCAGCACAAGCTGCGGTTCGAACGCATCAAATTGGGGCATCAAGTCTCGGAAGTTCGTTGCAGTGGCCGCCACGTATCCGTATTGCTCCATCCGGCCCTTCAAGATGGACGCGATTTTACTATCGTCTTCTACAATAAAAATGTTGTACACTTTGACTCACGTCCCTTTGTTAACGGGTTGGATTACAGGTTCAGCTCCACCATCGTCTGCGCGCGTGCCGGGAAGTCGGTAATAATGCCGTCGATTCGATACTTCAGCACTTCCTTCATGTTTCGGCTGCTGTTCACTGTCCATACCCATACTTCGCGCCCATTGCGATGCGCCTCATCCACAAGACTATCCGTCAACATAACTTGTTCGATCGTATAGAAATCAACATCCAGCGTCGTCAGATCACCCAATGCAAAATAAAGGATTTGTCCGATCCGGATATCAGGATTCAGCGTCCGAATCAAAGACAGCGTCTTGCTGTCGAATGACTGAATGTACACATCCTCCTCCATCTCGAAGGCACTAACCAATGCAACGACCTCTCGAACAAGCTCCTCCCCGTCGCCGTAAGGCTTTAGATCTAGCAGCACTTTGATTTGACCTTGCGCTTCTGCCAGCACCTCGGACAACAACGGAATTCGGACAATCTCGAGTTCCCCCGCCTTATCTTCTTCGTTCTCCTCACCTTCTAGCTGCTCAGGCGGAATCTCGTATGTACCAATACTTAGCTCCGACAGCTCCTCGTAGGTCAGATCGCTAACCTTTTGTTTGACGCCAGCCATCCGTTGCAGCTGATAGTCATGATGCAGCACGGCTGTCCCGTCGCGCGTAAGCTGAACATCCAGCTCAACCGAGCGATAGCCCTTTTGGATCGCCGTACGAACGGATTGCAGCGAGTTCTCGGGGGCGAGCTCGCTATCTCCGCGATGCGCGGACACCAGTACACCCCATTTGGCGTAGACGAGATTATCGTTTGTCGAATAACCAACCAGTAAGGTAAGGCAGACATAAACAATGGCAAGAGACGCGTAGACCGCGCGCTTCCGCTTAACGCGGGTCAGCAAGGTCGTTACCCGCTTCTCCAATCTGCCCAGCAGCGGGCTGCGCGTCAGTTCCAATCGATCCTCGGCATCGATCCCGAACCGCCAACCATATTCATAATATATCCTTGTGAGGTAGATCAGATTGAACGGGATGACAAGCAGTGTGAACATATACGCTAGAATGGTTGACAGCGTCAATGTGTAATGGTCGGTAAACAGCTTGAGGACATTATTGTCTAACCACGCAGGCAAATAAGTAATCAACGTAATCAGACTATAACCGATCCCGAGTACGATTCCATTAAGCAAGAACAACGAGACGAACAGACGTACACGCTTGCCCTTGGTCAAAGCCAGACTGCTTCGGATCGCTTCTGTGATGGACTGGCCTTCCAGCACAATAAAATGAAGAACGAATATCCATCTCAGCACCGTATAAACTGTCGCTAACAGCAGGATACCGTAAAACGCCATCATCAGCTGCGAAGCATTAAATACCCGCGTATTCAAGAAAATCGGCACATTAAATAACCGGTAGAAGGCCGCCGAAAGCGGAGAATCGACAAACGGGATTAGCACCAGCAAAAAGAAGACCAGTTGCACAAGACCAAATCCAAACAATCGCGGCGTCCTGCGCAGCGTCGTGAGCAGCGAGTCGGATATTAAAACCTTGAGGCCAAAATAATGTTTTTGGGCAATCGTGATGACGACGCCGAATTCGATAAATAGGACAAATGATGCGATAACGCCGATGACGATAAGTCCACTAACGCCTTCATAGCTATAACCGAGCCTATAGACATCGTTATTAAGCAAGGATCCTGTTCCAAGCACAGCTATCACTTTGTTGAATATGTAATTAAGAAGCGGAAGAATGACAAAGCTGGTCAGCAGCATAAATAAATATTCGAAGACCAGCAGCTTCTTGTAGATCGCGCGAAAATCGCGAATACTGAGGCTGAAGGGCCTGATCATATGCGTTCATCCTGTTCTGTTCCAAAGATTATGGTTTATTGCGATTCCCATTCATTATAATGCCGTTCCAGGCAAAATATATCGCAAAATGAAAATGAAAAACCTCCCCAAAGGAATAGTTCGAGACTATTCCCTCAGAGAGGCGCTGGCGTTCGGCAGTCCCGAATCCCCGCTTGGCGGAATCGACCGTCGTGTTCTTTATTTGTGAAGAAGACTCAAATTAACATTCCCCAGCTTCTGCAGGTTTACCGGCATCTGTCGCCGTACGGAAGCTCGAGCCGCAGCCGCAGGTCGCGCTTGCGTTCGGATTCTCGATTGTAAAGCCGCCGCCCATCGCGGACTCCTTATAATCGATGACAAGTCCATACAAATATTTGATGCTTTCGTTGTCCACGATAACTTGGATGCCCGAAGACTCCAGCTTCTGGTCGCCATCGTTTACTTCGTCATCAAAGCCCATTCCGTAAGAGAAGCCGCTGCATCCGCCTTCCTTCACGCCTACGCGCAAGAACAGTCCTGGTGTTGCTTCTTCTTCTAACATATCTTTTATCTTTTCAGATGCGAGCTCGCTAATTGTAATCATGTCTAATCCCTCCATTCACTTACTTATCCATAGTATACTCCAGCAAGCTCCGATGCTCAAGGTTGATCTGTTTGTTCTATGGGAATAAACACATACTTTTTTATGTTGCCCCTGCTACGTGTGAGGTTTATAATAGTTACAGAAAATCTGATGATATTTCATGTTATTTTTTTCACAAACTTACCATCAACTACTATAGTCGATCCCATGGATCAAGGGGCACATCCCTTCATGAACCAAATCGGGGTCTAGGAGGTTCTTCCATGAACGTTATCGTACCATCACAAGAGAGCCATATGACGTCTATTATCGAGAAAGTACGTCATGGCGAGCGCCTATCGCTTGAAGACGGCGTTTTCTTATATCAATCGGATGACCTTCTAACGATCGGACAACTCGCCAACGAAGTCGCACTCCGCAAAAACGGCAAGAAGGTTTATTTTATAGAAAACATGAGCCTTTATTTCACCAATGTTTGCGAGGCCCACTGCGCGTTCTGTAACTTCCGCAAGGATGAAGGAGATCCAGGCGCATACACGCTCAGCGGCGAAGAAATGATCGCTTACGTCGAACAGCACTTCCATCCCGGCGTTCGTGAATTCCATATTGTCGGAGGGCATAATAACCATGTGCCATTCCAATATTATGTCGATTCACTCAAGGCGCTCAAAGCCCGCTTCCCTGAAGTGACGCTCAAGGCATATACGGCTGCCGAAATCGACTTTTTCTCGCGCATAAGCGGTTTAAGCTACAAAGAGGTGCTGCAGGAGCTGATTAAGGCAGGACTGGAGTCGTTGACCGGTGGCGGCGCGGAGATTCTATCCGATCATTACCGGAAGAAAATGCGTGTCGACAAAGCCGATGTTTCGCAATATCTAGCTGTTCATCGCACAGCTCACGAGCTGGGACTGCGCACGCATACAACTATGCTGTATGGCTCCATCGAAACCAAAGTGGACCGCATTAAACATATGATGCATCTGCGCGAGCTTCAGGACGAGACAAACGGTTTCCAAGTGTTTATCCCGCTTTCGATGCAGCCGATCAATCCACGGGCAGGCATAAGACGACGTAACTCCGCATTCGAGGACCTGAAGACGATCGCCATTAGCCGGCTTATGCTCGATAACTTCCAGCATATCAAAGCTTATTTCATCAACATCGGCGTGCAGTTGACGCAAGTAGCTCTCACGATGGGCGCATCCGATGCACACGGCACGATTGTCAAAGAAAAGATCAGTCACGCAGCTGGGGCACTGACTCCGGAAGGCATTACACGAGAGGACCTGATCTGGCTCATAAAGGGAGCAGGCCGCATTCCCGTGGAACGTGACACTTTCTACAACGAAATCAAAATTTATGAATGAGTAATCCTTTCATCCTAAGCGCAACCTACAATCACACATCACGAAACGTGGAGTTGGAGAATCAATGAGAAATGTAGTTATACTAGGCGGCGGCTACGGCGGCGCTGCTATTGTGAATGAATTAATCGAACATCAACTGCCGAATGACGTTAAGATCACGCTTGTCGACCGTATGCCATTCCAAGGTTTGAAGACAGAATATTATGCGCTGGCGGCAGGAACTGTTTCCGACCTTGAGCTTCGCGTCAAATTTCCTGTTGATCCTCGCGTCCATTACGCTTATGGCGAAATAACCGACATCGATATGGAGAATGAGATTGTTAAGGTAGAAGGGCATGACCCGATCGCTTACGATTGGCTGGTCATCGGACTTGGGTGTACAGATAAATATCATGGAATCGAAGGCGCGGAGCAGTTCTCGACAAGCATTCAGACATTCTCTGCGAGCCGGAGAACCTATGCGCAGCTGAACGATGTGAAGCCTTACGGTCAAGTCACGATCGTCGGCGGCGGTTTAAGCGGAGTGGAGGTTGCTGCTGAGCTGAGGGAAAG
This sequence comes from Paenibacillus sp. strain BS8-2, assembly GCF_054483835.1. Lineage (NCBI taxonomy): Bacteria > Bacillati > Bacillota > Bacilli > Caryophanales > Paenibacillaceae > Paenibacillus > Paenibacillus sp. strain BS8-2. The sequence goes on along the minus strand of NZ_CM137010.1, from coordinate 3,375,635 downwards.
CCGTCCCGACCTCAATATTCGGATATTGGATCGAGGTCCCAAAGTGTTGTCCGCCTTCCCAGGTCGATTGCAGAATTTTGTAGCCGATTGGTTCCATGAACATGGCGTCGAGATGCGCGGCCACGTCGCATTGAACCGTTTGGAGCAAGGTATTCTTTACGATGCCAATACTCCCGATCCCATCCTGACAGATGTCACGGTATGGACTGCCGGCATTCAGCCTGTTGAGCTTGTACAGCGTATTGATCTTCCTAAGGATAATCAAGGACGCCTGATCCTGAATCCGTACCATCAATTACCTGATTACAACAACGTCTTTGTCGTTGGGGATTGCGCAGCGCTGCCGCTCTCTCCAAGCGGTCAGGCAGCAGGAGCGCAAGGCAAACAAATCGCCGAAGTGCTTCAAGCCATCTGGCATGACAAGACCCCTCGACTGGGCAAGATTAAACTGAAGGGCGTGCTGGGATCACTCGGCAAAAAAAGCGGCTTCGGCATTATGGGCAGCACGCCCATTCTTGGTCGAGTGCCGAGGCTAGTGAAGAGCGGCATTCTCTGGCGCTCTAAGCGGCATCTGGGTTAACGATCTTATTCATTCTAAATCGTCTAACAGCTTGTCCAATGCCTCTCTGTCGGCCTGCTGTTGCTTAAGGGAGTCCAATACGGCTTGATAAAGCTCTTCGACGTCGTCAACAGCTACGATCGTGCCATCAACTAACGCATATGGCTTCAGATAACATTCGCCGCAATTGCCGAGGCAGCCGTATTCGGTTACTTCGTAATCGTCGTCCTCCTCGAAGCGGTTCATTACCTTATCCGTGCCGTGATGCATATTGCTTGCACAAAACTCGATCATCGGTTTGATCATCTATATTCACCTGACTTTTATGACCTTTGGATTGCGAACCATTTTCATCTGCTTCGCTTTGTACTATAATAGGGTAGAAAGGAGTGATTTGCAATGAGTGAACAAGTTCAAGAAACAATGTACGACGAGGTGCTGGACGTACTGGATAAGCTTCGTCCCTTCCTGCAACGCGATGGAGGCGACGTAGAATTGGTCGATGTGGAGGACGGTATCGTCAAGCTTCGCCTGATGGGCGCTTGCGGCAGCTGCCCGAGCTCGACAATCACGCTGAAAGCCGGTATCGAACGCGCATTGCTTGAAGAAGTCGACGGCGTCGTCGAAGTCGTTCAAGTGTTCTAAGAACAAAGAGTCTTATCCTTGGCTTAACGCCGATGGATAAGACTCTTTTTTTGGTTACATTTACATCAAATCTTTGATATTAGCGCGAATCGGATCAAAGCCGCCCGTCACGTCGATGACATTACCCGTCAGGAAGCTGGACTTATGCTGACATAAGAAGAGGATGACCCTCGCAACGTCTTCGCCCGTTCCTGGTCTGCCGAGCGGCGACTCCGAATCATGTTCATTCTCCGCTTCTTCGATGCTTCTTTCCTTATTGGCACCACGTATGTCGCCGGGACCAATGAGATTAACCGTAACGCCAAAGGGTGCTTCCTCCACGGCAAGCGACTTGGTGAACGATACAAGTCCAGTCTTGGCCGCAGCATATACGGCGCGATGCGGCCATGCTCTCGCCTCATTGGCGTGACCAAAGCCGAAATGTACGATTCTACCCCACTTTTGCTCGCGCATATGCGGCAACAATCGATGGTCCAGAAGCATAACGCTCAGTAAATTGCCATGCAGAAGGCGGATGATGGTTTCTTCGTCGTAGTCACTGAACAGCTTGCGCTTGCGGACGAAAGGACCCGCATTGTTAACGAGTATATCGACGCCTCCAGCCCAAGCTTCTGCCTCGTCCGCAAGCTTGTTGGCACCTTCAATCGTGGCTATATCTGCCTGCACTGTAATTGCACGGCTTCCCAATGCCTCAATCGCGCCCTTGACCTCCCATGCTTCCCGTTCGGATTCCATATAATTAATGATAACATTACACCCTTGTTCAGCTAGCTGCAGTGCGGTACGTTTTCCTAATCCCTTGGCACTGCCGGTTACAAGTGCCGTCTTGCCTTTCAGCTCCATGCGCATATCATCCTCTCCCGGGATTATAGCTTCTTGCTTCGCATGAGTCCATTTGCATAATGAAACGTTAGACGCAACGATTCAATGACCAGCTGGAGACAGGTCGTCAGATCGGCGGCTTGCATGCTGATATTCTCCAGCTTAATCTCTTCTCCGTACATCCTCTGGTTCTGTATGAGATCATCATGCATCTCCGAATTCATATAATGAATTTCCGTATTCCGGCGCTTCCGCAGCCGATTGGTGGGGTCCTTCGCCCCTTCTTTGACTTCGTTCAGCTTCCAGGTTAATTCAGGATGCGCATTACGTTCCCGCATGTTCCGAAGTACGGTGAAGTAGGAGAAATGTGGTTTAATCTTTTCCGTTCTCATATCCAGCATGTCATTGAGCAGCGTACCTAACTTATCGAGCAAGGAGAAGACCCGAATAAACGCATTTTTGTCAAAATAAACATAACGGTCATAATCGAGCCGTTCCTCCCTATTCATAGCATCCACCGAGCCCGACAAGATCCGCTCCTTAAACACGCTCGCCGCATAATGACTTTGCTCAAGCTCAATGAGCGAGGCGCGCAAGCCTCTGGCCCAAACCTCCAGCTTGCGCAGCTTGTCCCCGTTCGCTGCGCCTTCCTTGATGCGCGTCGATGCCGAGAATGCGAATTGATCAATGAGCTTGAATGTCTCCTCCAAGCCTAGAGCGGGCTCTCTCTCCATCTCCCCGAACATAAATCGAAGCATCGCGGGCTGCGCCTCCTTACAGCTTGTATTCGTTCCAACGGCTGTCTACCAGCTTCACGATGTCCTCGCGCGGGAACAGCTCATCCGGGTAACCCGGCTTCATTCTTGCGTCGATGACAATCGGCAATTGATAGCCAAAGTGATGACGTCTGATTTGTGATCCAGCATAGATGTCGTCCGCAGGATTAAATCGCGTAAACACGGTCCAAAGGAATGATGTTTGACCGTCTGCAATGTCTGCGTCGTCTGTTAATATAATGAGCGGCCACTCCGTGCCACGCGCTGTCAGGCGCTCCAGCAGGCGCTCAGGGAGCTGCGGCTCCCGCTCGTAGGATTTGCCCGAAACAACGAGACAGCCCTTGCAATATGGCTTAACGTTCGTTATTTCCTCTATCGCGCCTTCCGTATACGATGCAGGCAGCTTACGAATCGGCTCACCTACGCCAAGCATGACGGCCTTGCTGCCATGGTTAAGCTTCCCGCTTGTATAGTCGAGCGTATCATGCGACGTTTCATCGAAAACAAACAAGTCTGTGCCTGGGCGGAAACGCTCTAGAACCGTTTCCATCAGCACATCGAACCGTGAAAGATCGATCGGCTGATCGGTCAGCATCAAGAATTTGGTAAGTGTCAGCTGACCTTGTCCAAGAATGCTGAATGCCGTAGACAACGCTTCACGCGAATACGATTCGCGGACGACCGCTGCTGCAAGTGCATGCACACCTGCTTCAGCATATGCCCAAAGCTCTCTAACCCCTGGCATAACCATCGGGAATGCAGGTGCAAGAAGCCGCTGTAGAAATTCGCCTAGATAATAATCTTCTTGGCGCGGTTTGCCTACGATGGTTGCCGGATAGATGGCATCCTTACGATGCCACATATGACTAACCTGGAATACAGGGAAATCATGGATAAGCGAATAGTAGCCGAAGTGATCGCCAAATGGACCTTCCGGTCTGCGGAGATGCGGCGGTACTTTGCCGCTAATGACAAATTCCGCCTCAGCCGGCATACGATGCCCGCCCTGCGGATCATTAACCATGGGGAGCTTCTCCCCCAGAATTAACGACGCCATCAGCAGCTCAGGGAGATGCTCCGGCAGCGGAGCGATGGCGGACGCGATCAGCGCAGGCGGTCCTCCTAGAAATACCGAGACAGGAAGTGCTTCCCCGCGTTGTTCGGCCTCATAGTAGTGGAAGCCGCCGCCTTTATGTATTTGCCAGTGCATACCGGTCGTGGAGTCATCAAAGATCTGCATCCGGTACATGCCGAGATTATGTTGTTTGCGCGACTTCAAGCTCTCCGTATAGACGAGCGGCAAGGTGACAAAGGGACCGCCATCCTCTTGCCAGCTAGTAATGGCAGGCAGCCCGGCAAGTGGCTTCGACTTCTGTACTTGACCGAGAATCGGTGCGTTGTTTTTCGGCACCGTTTTCATACCAACCTTCATCATATCCCAAATCAGCCCGCGTTCACCCCAAATTGCCTTGGGAGTAGGCGGCATGATACGATCGGTTGCACCGATAATCGTCTTCATCAATTGCTCCGGCTTAGGGCCGAATGCCAGATCCACGCGCCGATCCGTGCCGAATAGATTCGTTACAACGGGAAAAGGGCTGCCCTTCACATTCGTAAAAAGCAGCGCCTTGCCTTCCCGTTCGATCACTCTGCGGTGAATCTCAGCTAATTCCAAGTAAGGGTCAACCGGCGCCTCAATAATCGCCAGATCGCCATCACGTTTCAATACTTCCAAAAACTCGCGCAGGTTCGCGAAGCTCATGCTTGTCCACGTCCTTCCCTCAGCCGCCAGGAACGAATGAGAATATCCATTAATAGTCCGAATAACGCTACAATAATCAAGTTATGAACAAGACTGGTGAAGATAAACCAATCTTGGTTGCCGACTGTAGAAGTGAGCCATGCGCCGCTCATAATTTGAGCAACTAACAGAACCGTCACCCAGCCTGAATTGTAAGATAAAGAGGATGAATTGCCAGTGGTCTTGCGAATATGCCAATACAATCCCGCAACTGTAAGTCCGAAGAGTATCGCCCCTACTCGATGGACAAATACAATTCCTGTAGCGCCTGACATCTCCGGTATGATTTCACCGTTGCAGAGCGGCCAGCCGACACATCCTCCAGCGGATTCTGTGTGACGAATAAAAGCTCCCAGATAGATAATGCCATAACAGAATATGGATGCCGCTAGTGCATATTTGTAAACAGAGTTTGGGACAGCTGTACGTTCTGAAGCCGTTCCCCGTTTGAGTCGATACGTCCAAATGACCAGCAGCATCGTGGATGCGAAAGCTATGATCGAGATGCCGAAGTGGATCGCCATAACCGCGTCTGACTGATGCCATTTGACAGCCGCTGCACCCATTAACGCCTGGATGATTGTAAACAGCAGGGCTGAATTAGCGTAAAACAACGGTTCACTAAACGTTTTCCGATCTCTCTTGTATTTGGCGTATACTGCAAGCGCTACGCCAAGAACCAGTATTCCCTCAAGCGCGCTTACGACGCGATGAGATAATTCAATTGCGGTCTCCAGCGTATATGCGGGGATAAATTTGCCGTGACATAACGGCCAATCGTCGCCGCAGCCGCGGCCTGACCCGGTATTGGTTACTAGAGCTCCGGCTAACAGTACGAGAAGCATTCCGATGCACGATGCGATCGCAAGCGCGCGAAAACGGCCGGTTACCATCATTTATCACCTGTTTCCATAAAATTGCGTCTTCCGACAAGCGGATGGGTATAACATCCTATACCTATGAACAGTTCAATTATAGCGATACGACAGGGCAAAAGCCATGTTGAAAATGTGAACGTGGCACGTTGGTACAGGAATGTCACCGCATCGACACAAGGTTCACATCCCCCCATCACCAGAAGCTATCGGAAGCGGATCAAAAGGAAAGCCCGCTGCGGATACCCGAGTATCGGCATCCGAACGGACTTTTCCATTAACCTTCGTTAATCACGGAAGCGCGAACCTCGATTGCGCGATCAACGAACAATTCGATCTCTTCGCGAGATTTGCGAAGTTTGCTCACGAACCGAATGAGTTCTTGGCCCGAATGGAATGCGATAAAGCTCGGGATGCCGAGGATGTTCAGCTCCGAACATAAATCTGGCATATCATCACGGTCGATTTCTACAAATTCGGCTCTCCCTGCATATACCTCGATCAATTCAGGCATAAAGGGATTGATGAAGTGACAATCCTTGCACCATGTTGTTTTGAACACTGCTACAGTCAATCCATCGCGGCCAACTGCCTCGCGAAATTCAGCTTCTGTCGTTAGTTTCTGCATGTCCATCTCTCCTTACTCGCTTGCACGAGCCATAACTTGATTATGGCTCGCGTGTAATCGTAAGCATTTGCCAATCTTCATAAACCGTTTCCCATTTAATGTCCGCTCCAAGCGCTTCGGCTAGTTTCCTTGCCGGAACATACGTGTAACCGTCAATCGATGTAACCGCAACCGGCCATTCTTGCTCAACACCGTTTACCTTAACGATATTGCTGCCAACTTTGACGACAATACGCGTATCTGTAATCTCGTCATAGACGGAGATTTGACGCGTAGGCGCATGATACTTTGTTGTTGCGTCGAATGCGTCCGCAACATCTCTAATCGCTACAATCGTATGATAGTTAGGCAGAATGATCGGAGGATTGTAGTAGTCATCCGAATATGCAGAATAGGTTTGGCGTGTAATATGAAGCTTATTTGTAAGAAGATCATATAAGTCCGACTTTTTGTCCACATGCTTTAAAAAATCATAACCGCCTAAGTACTCCAAATCCTCAGCCGCCAACGCATTATCCGGCGTCACAGCTTCCTTGGCTTTCACGGCTCCGCCGACGTTCCATTGCTCGGATGTCGACTTAATCGTCATTCCCGTAAAGAAATTAGGTTCCTCATAATACTCTTCGTCCTCAAGCTCAACCTCGTCGAGGATAGACGGTACATACTTATAGTTAAACTCCCAATCCTGCTTTCGGATATTTAAACCATAATCGATGTAAACATCTCCACGCAGGTTCAACATTTCGCTCAGCGCTTGACCCTCTTCCTCGGAGAACAAGAGCTCTTCTTGAAGCGGCTCAATAAGAGCAATGATTTCGTCCGCGGCTTGATTCGCCATATCGCCTACCGTAGGGGCATCCAGCACATCCGATTCGAACGGATTCATCATTTCTAGCGATTCCCAATAAACCGGATTCTGATCGAGCAATTCCAATACTTTCTCTATCACAGCTGCAAGCTCGTCACGATTATCCGTTAGTGCAGTTAGGTAAGACTTCACCCAATCGATCAGCTTCACGCCATCCATCTCGAAACTTACCTTCATCGCGGAAGTTGGTGTCCCGCCAATCGTCTCGGTAACAGGAACGGCCGTCAGCCCGCTAGGATTCGGCAATTTATCAATTGCGTACCCGCTAACCAAGTCGGTGATTTGCCGCCCGATTTCAGCAAGCTTTTCCTCATCCTGAACGTCTCCTTCTTCCAGCATGTATTCATCGATCAATTCGAATACAATCGGAGCCTCCATTCCCTCCAGATTGAGGACCATTGCGGTTTCCGATAAGCTCAGATCAAACGGCAGGTTTGCGTCACCGAAAACAATACTGCCTTCTAGTGACATGTTAAGCTCATCCTGGACCGCGATATGATCCAGATTCAATTTCACATTCGATAATAGACGATACATATCCGCTTCAGACTCATCGTAATCGGCAAGCACCTCTTCATCCAGTTCAAGCTGAAGCTCCAGTGTGCTCTTGCTTTCTAGCGATGTAACCTTCACCGAATTCTTAAGCACTTTATTCAGATCCAGACCCGATAGCGACTGGCAGCCAGTTACAATTGTAACAACTAGTGCAAGAACAATAACCGAAGCTCTTCTCAGCCATGTTTTCTTCATCCCATTATCCCCTCTCCCATTATCGAATTAACCTCTAGATACAATCCTCATTGCCTTAAGAAATGGCTTGCGAAGTCGCGCCGGCAATGATGATGCATCTTCGGCTGTTACAACCTTAAGGACCACAAGCATTAGTCCATACAAGATGCCCACTGCAATGGCTGCTGCAGTAGCAGCAGTCAAATAAGAGAGCTTCTCGATCCAATCGTCGGTCACGGCTAATATGCCAGCTTCGGCTGCCCAGCCTCCGAGTGCCGCCACCGTAATCGAAATCATATAGGGAACCCAGCGTTTGCCGAGAACCACTAATTTCACTTCCCCGTTTATGTAACGCAAGTTGAGCACAGTAGCGACTACGAAACAAACGGTAGATCCGATAATAAGACCGTATACACCAAGCAGCGGCGCTAGTGCAATGCTGACGATGATCTTGAGTACGAGACCAATCAATGTATGGCGCATGGATATCCGTTGCTTGCCCATCCCGTACAGGATGGAGTTGGTCGTCATCATCGTAATTTGGAGGATCGTGCCCGCGCATAACGCCGCTATCGCGCCGGAGCCCGAAGGCTCGCCGTCGGCGGAGACCGGAAAGAGCAGGCCGTTAACGGAATAAGCCGCTACGGTCAACAGCAACGCGATCGGTACTCCTGTGAGACACACGATTCGAAGTACAACAGAAGCCTGTTTTTGTACCTCGCCCATGTTTCTCAGCTTGTAAGCAGAGGCGATAACTGGAATCAAGGATGAGCCAAGGGCGATAGCCAATATTGGCGGAATGCCTGCTAACGATATCGCTTTGGCGCCGAAGTCTGCGCTGGCAAGCTTCGCTGCAGCAAGAGAATCATAGAAACTGGACGTCAGCCTTAAGAACAATGTTGTATCGAATGCATAGATCAGATTGATAACCGTAGAGGTTACCAAAGCTGGCAAGGACATTCTGAATATCTCGGCATATATCGTTCGGAATCGCAGATTGGATCCGCTGTCCTTATGATTGGATCGCATCAACGCAGACGAAGCCTCTCCGTTATAATGCACCTGTGTCTCCGCATCCTGCTTCTTCAGCTTGCGTGCAAAGCGAAGCATAACGATAAACGCACCGATTGCGCCGAACACGCTGCCGAATGTGATCGCTGCAGCAACCCAATCTTGTCCCCAACCCCAATAGATCAAGAGAAGACCTAACGCAATACCAAGTCCGACTCGCAAGAATTGTTCGATGATCTGAGAGATTCCACCAGCCGACATAAACTGTCGTCCCTGGAAATATCCACGCATCATTGCGATGATAGGGAATATCAACAAAGCTGGAGCAATGGCTCTGACAGACAGCGTCACAAATTCTTCTTTGACGATAATTGCAAATATCGGAGCTAGTGCAAACAGTGAAACCATTAAAATGAGACCAGAAATAGCTCCGAATACAAGCGCAGCGCGATAGATTCGTTTGGCTTCGTCTTCTCTGCCAAGCGCATGCCTTTCCGAAACCATCTTACTGATGGCGCTGGGGAATCCTGCCGTAGCAACGAGCAGCAGCAAGAGATAGATCTGGTTGGCCGCATTAAATGCGATTAGCCCTTCCGGCTCAAGCATGTAACTAAGAGGAATACGTTGGAACAATCCTAGAAATCTGGCCGTTAATGCTGCCGCCGCAAGAATTAGCGTGCCTTTAATTAAAGTATCTTTTTTTACCATGACGTTTCACTTGCTTCCCTTACCATAGTCTTGAATCTCAGTTAAAAGACCAGCCACAAAACAAACAGGATGATCATGACAAGCTGCAGAATCACCTTCACAACAACGCTTGTAAACAGTCCAACAAGTGCTCCCCAGCCCGCCTTTATGGACTGCTCAAAGCTTTTGCCCGCCATCAGCTCTCCGATTACCGCTCCCGCGAAGGGACCAATGATTAGACCGAAAGCAGGGATGACGAACGGTCCGACAATGATGCCGATGGTGCTCCCGATCACGGATGCTCTCGTACCGCCGAAACGCTTGACGCCCCAGGCGCCGACAGCATAATCCGCAACGAATAAGACAACCACGATCAGCGTCTGAATCGTCCAGAATATCCAATCAAAATCTCCGAACGTGAAAAACCAGCCATACACAAAAAATGCGGCGTATACGGCCAACACTCCAGGCAAGATCGGATAGACTGTACCGATCATGCCGACCACAAACAACAGCACGATTAACGTCCAGCCTAAGATGTCCACTACACAGCGCCTCCGAATATGTATTTCTTGATGATTTCGGCAACTCCGTCTTCGTTATTGGTCAACGTAACGTAGTCCGCTGCTTCCTTGACGACTTCCTGCGCATTGCCCATCGCCACACCGAGACCCGCTTCACGAATCGCAGCAATATCGTTTAAGCTGTCGCCTGCCGCGATCACCTGGCTCATCTCGATACCAAGCAGCCCGCATAATTCGCGTAATCCGGTAGCTTTGGATACACCAAGCGGATTTAACTCGATATTATGCGGCGAAGAATTTGTAATCTCGAACGCCTCCCAGCTCTGTGTCTCAGCCAAGATCGCCTCTCTTGCTGCATCGTCCTCTGTGTAGTATCCGAATTTCAGCCAATGGAATGAGTCGTAATCCTGTCCCGGCTCGAACCAACGTTCCTTGTTGTAGATACAGACAGTGGTGTACGCCCAGAACCAAACCTCTGGATATTGAAGCGCCAGCTCATGCAGCCTCTTCACATATACCGGACTTAGTTCAGTACGCTTATGCAGCACATGCGGTTTCGCCCAAACTTCTCCTCCGTTGACCGTAATCATCGGCGTCGTCAGATTCAGCTGCTCCGCAAATGGCAGTGCGCTCTCGAATCCCCGGCCTGTAGAGAAACTGACCGTAACTCCGGCGTCTAGCGCCCTTTGTATCCACTTTGCATTTTCTTCGCTGATCTCGCTAAGCTCGTTCAGCAGCGTACCGTCCATATCGAGCGCAAGCAATTTATAATTCGTCATGATGTCATCTCCTTTATCCAACAGGCACCAGATCATTTTAGCACAAAACGGTGAGAAACCAAATGATAGGAAATTGATAAATTGGATCAAAAGCCCCCTAATTTCACCATCTTTCCATACGCAAACAGGCCGCTTTCCCTCTGATAGCGGGAGCAGCGGCCTGTACTGAGCACATAAATTATGGAAGAATTTTCGCGTTATACTGCGCTGGCTTGTTGCGTCGCTTCGGAAGCCAGCTTGCGTTGACGAAGCTTACGGCTGATCAAGCCGTGCGAAGGGGACAGCATGAACGTCGCAACGAATAATAATCCGGCAGCCGTAATGATGCAGCCTGCAATCGAAGCGTCCAATAAAATAGATGCTCCGTAGCCGACAAACGTGCTGACAATTCCGACCACGACGCTGAGTACAATCATCATACCGAGCCTATCTGTTAAGAGATAGGCGGTAGAAGCCGGTATGATCAACATGCCGACGACTAGAATTGCCCCTACACTCTCGAATGAGCTGACTGTCGCCATAGAAACCAGACCCATCAATATATAGTGGAACAGTGCTACAGGAATCCCGATCGCGGCGGCAAGCGCAGGGTCGAACGCACATAACTTGAACTGCTTATAATACAGACCAATCACCGTACCGATAACCAGCAAAGTCACGCCTAGCAGCCACACTGCTTTCGGACCGAGACTAACCCCGCCAACCTCCCATATATTCCAATGGACAAATGCGATCTCACCATACAGAATTGCGTCTTGATCCAAATGAACCTGCCTGGCGAACAAACTTACTAATATAACGCCAATCGCGAACAAGGAAGTAAATACGACGCCAATCGAGGCGTCTGATTGAATGCCGCTTCGTTGAAACAATCCGATTAGGAAAGTCGTCAGCAATCCGAACAGAAGGGCGGCGAACATCATCAGCAGCGAATCACGGGATCCGCTAAGCAGAAAAGCGATGACGATACCCGGCATGACAGAATGGCTGATCGCATCACCAATCATCGCCATCTTGCGCAGTACCAGGAATACACCAACAATTCCGCAGCATGCAGCAACAAGACTGCCCGTTAACAGTATCCAAAAGTCGCTCATCCTGCCGTCCCTCCTTTCACTTGCTCCGCAGCGGTTATGAGAGACGCTTCATTTTCCAACATAAATCTCCGCCTCACGCGCTCGCGTTGGAGTCGCTTGGCGAGCAACCCGCGCTCCGGACCAAGCAGTACCGACAGACCGAACAGGAACGTTGCGGCTAATACAGTGACTGGGCCTGTCGGCAGATTGGAAACCGAGGAGCTGATCCATGTGCCAAGTGCGCCGCTGAGTGCTCCGAATACGCCGGACAACACAACCATCACGCCAAGCCGGTTCGTCCAGTAACGGGCAGACACAGCCGGAGTTATAAGCAATGCTGCGATCAGGACGACGCCAACCGCCTGAATACCGGCGACCACTGCAACGACCACGAGCAGCATGAGCAATTGCTCCAGGAGCGCAACCGGATAACCAAGCCCTTTGGCGAATCCCGGATCAAACGATATGAGCTTAAATTGCTTGAACAGCAAGGTGCAGACTGTAACTAGCGACACGGACACGATGGACATCGTCACTACATCAGAGGAGACCATCGCAGCCGCTTGCCCGAACAGAAATTTATCGAGACCGGACTGATTGCCATAATCCCCATGCTGAATGAACGTTAACAAAACGATACCGAGTCCAAAGAAAGAACTAAGAACGATACCTAGCGCCGCATCCTGCTTTAATCTGGAATGCCGCGTAATAAAGCCGATTCCGAACGTCGCGATCATCCCTGCGATGCCTGCCCCGATCAGAAAAACACCAATGGACTTTACACCGGTCAGCATAAACGCAATACAAATGCCTGGCAACGCAGCGTGGGCGAGTGTGTCACCGACAAGGCTTTGCTTGCGCAGATAGGAGAAGCTTCCAATTACACCTGAGCTGAGACCCAGCAGCAAGCAGCCGAAGAAGATCCAGCGCATATTGGGATCAGACATCATGCCGAAGAAGTTGCTCATTGTCCATTCCCCCCGGTATTAACACCTGATATAGCCAGCTTTCCCGGGTCCAAAAAAGCGAGCCTGCCTCCGTACGTCTTTTGCAATTGTTCTTGCGTAAATGTAGTCGCCGTTGGTCCATATGCTTGAACCTCTACGTTAAGCAGCAGCACGGAATCAAAATATTGTTCGACTGTCGCGAGATCATGATGGACGACGATCACCGTTTTGCCTTGTTTTTTGAGTTCCTGAAGAAGTGTAATAATCGCTTTCTCGGTAGCGGCATCCACACCAGCAAACGGTTCATCCATAAAATATAGCTTGGCGTCTTGTGCAAGCGCACGTGCCAGAAATACACGCTGTTGCTGTCCGCCGGACAGCTGACTGATTTGACGATCGGCGAAATCAGCCATTCCGACCTTCTCCAGGCATTCAAGCGCAAATGCCTTCTCCTTGGCACCGGGTCTGCGAAACCAGCCCAGTCTGCCGTATGTCCCCATCAGAACGACGTCCAGTGCGTTCGTCGGGAAGTCCCAGTCAACCGACTCCCGTTGCGGCACGTAACCGATTAGATGTCTCTGGCTCTTCAAGCTGCGACCGTATACGGTCACTTCACCGCCAATTGTCGGAATGAGGCCAAGCGCAGCTTTCATCATCGTTGATTTGCCAGCGCCGTTGGGACCAATCACGCCGATTAGTTCGCCTTCTTTTATTTCGAAGGTGACACCTCTCAGGACGGGCTTTTTCTGATAGGCAACGCTAAGTCCGTTGATCGATAAAGGAGCACCGTTTTCCGTGCCGGTATCGCGTAATGTTTTTACCAGAGCCATCGTTATCCCTTCCTTTCCTTTCGCAACCTCCGATTAGCGGAGCGACTTCAAAATTGTATCTACGTTATGTTTGACCATACCCACATAAGTACCTTCCACCGTACCTGGATCTCCCATGGCGTCGGAGTACAATTGTCCACCGATCACAACTTCATGACCAAGCTGCTTCGCGCCTTCGATTACCGATTCAATAGATTTCGTGGATACACTGGACTCTACAAACACTGCTTTGATGCCCTTCTCGACCAGGAAGTCCCTGAGCTCTGCTACATCCTTGGAACCATATTCCGACATCGTGTTCATCCCCTGCAGGCCAACTACTTGAAGTCCGTAAGCTTCGCCAAAATAACCAAATGCATCATGCGCCGTTACCAGAATCCGGCTCTCCTCGGGAATAAGTCCGATTTGTTCTTTTGCATATGCGTCCAGTTCGGCCAGCTCTGCCAAATAGTCTGTAGATCTGGACTCATAATAGTCCGCATGTTCTTGGTCATGCTCCTTCAGTGTATCTCTCACAACTTCAACAGCTGACATCCATAACTTCACGTTGAACCAAATATGCGGATCGTAGGTCGCCCCGCCTTTGGCATTCGGATCTCCGTGGAGCATCGACTCATCGATATCTTGCGATACCGCCACAACAGGTTTTCTCTCTTCCAACCGCTCGAAGATTTCCGCCATCTTGCCTTCCAAATGGAGACCGTTATAGAAGATGATATCCGCTCCGTCCAGCTTCTTCACGTCTCCCTGTGAAGCCTTATACAAATGGGGATCGATACCAGGTCCCATCAGTCCAGTCACAGCTACATGTTCGCCGCCTACTTCCGACACAATATCGGCAATCATGCCTGTCGTCGTTGTCACGGTTATTTTTCCATTCGTTCCTGGCGCTCCGTTTTCTTCGCTGCCGCACGCCGCTACCGCGATGGCGGTGAACGATAGAAACAATATTGTCATAACAAACCTTTTTACCGCGGAGTTGGCTTTCAATTTGTGCTTCATGAGATGATTCCCTCCTGATTCGATTGGCTTTCACTGAAAATGATCTGCGCGTCTTTAGTGAGTGTGCCTTTGGTTATGCTCGTATCGCTGCTACATCCGGTTATTTGCCGAGGACAAACTTCTTTCCTCAAGCAACAAGAATTTAATTAGCGCCTTTTTTTTAATAATACACAAAAATGTTTCTCTTGCGCAACATTTATTTTTGACGTGCTCGTCCGTAATCATCCTTGCGTAAGTATCTTGCACCGATTGGCATTAACCCGAACTTTTGAAGCTCCTATTATCGCCTAGAACACTTTAAATACTTTATTGTTTCTGGGCTAGTCTCGTTCCATATTCATTTCTGGTAAGCATCAAAAAAAATAGGACAGCCAGAACTTACTGGCTGTCCATAACCCTTTATTGCTTCTAATCGACATTGTTACCGGTCGGTTAGTCCGTGTTCGCAACTTCCGTGCCGGATACGTTTGTGTTGCCTGCTCCATTAACTGCTACATTGCCCGCTGCATTGCCCGCTGCAGCCGCAGCAAGTTGTGCAGCCAGCGCTTTGTTCGGCGTACCTGTCAAGCCGATCTCCGCATCGTATGCATCGAATATTTGACGCGCGATAGGAGCTGCCCCGTAACTGCCGAAACCGCCATCAGGCACTACTACTGCGACTGCCAGCTTTGGATTATCTGCTGGTGCATACGCGATAAACACCGAATTCTCCGCATCCCGCTTCGATACTTGCTGCTCTGACGTTCCCGTTTTCCTGCGGTATTCGTAACCGAAGCCTTCGAAGCCTTGTACATTAACCTGTTCCATGCCGGATTCGATTTCTTTCCAGTAAGCTTCAGGAATATCGATGGTATTGAGCACTTGCGGCGTATATCCTTGGATTAGATTGCCGTCCGAATCTTTGATCTCATTTACGAACTGCGGTTTGAGGCGTGTGCCTCTGCTCGCCAGCATAGCTGTATACTGAGCAAGCTGCAATGTGGTATAACGGCCCTGCTGACCGAATGATGCCTGGATCAAAGCGGACTGCGCACTGCCCACTTCCGCTTCATGGAAATATTCGATAATGCCCAGAATTTCATTCGGCAGCCCGCTCTCAGTCGAAACGCCTAGTCCGAATTGCTTCATGTAGCTATCCCAAATCTCAACGCCTGACTTGCCATTTACCGCGGGTCTTCTGTACAGTTTATCGCCTATCATAGCCGCCATAAACGGGTTGGATGAGTGTGCGATTGCTCCAGCACCATCAAGCAAACCATATGATTTTTTTTGCGAGTTGGTGATGTTAGTCTCGTAACCCTTTTTGCCGTATGTGAACAAGCCTGTATCATTATAAGTCGAAGACGTTGTGAACAATCCTTCGTTTAATCCAATCAGCACCGACAATGGTTTGAGCGTCGAGCCTGGAGGAACGATCGACGATGGATGCTGCGCTCGCTCAGCCTCGTCTTCGTATGGTCCATAGACCGTTCTGATCGTGCCGTTAGGCAATACGTTGCCGAAGTTTTTGTAATCCTCCGGACTTATTCGGCCACCTGCCCAAATGTTAGGGTCATAATCTGGCATGCTCGCCATTGCGACTACCTTGCCTGTGTCAACCTCCATCGCTACGGCGAAGCCCGTTTGAGCAAATTCGGCTTTCTCATACTTGTTAGTCGAGTTCCGGATTTTCTCCAGATGGCTCATGATCGACTTCTCCGTGTGGAGCTGTACGTTTTTGTTGATCGTCAAGTACAGATCCGCGCCTTTCTCCGGGTTCGTGATCTGCATCGGTCCGATAATTTGCTCCTGATTGTTAACCGGATACGACTTCAATCCATTTTTGCCGCGCAGAATGTCCTGATACATAAACTCCAGTCCGTCTAACCCGACTTCCTCTTCTTCCAAATATTTAAGAGTAGGCTCGGTCTCTTCCATTTTCTTCGTATAAAATTCGTTGTTAACTCGAACGCCTTTATACTTCTTCAGGTAACCGACTAATTGCACCGCGATTGAGCTTTGGTCGTAGTTCCGCACACTCTCTTCCATGATGTCTATACCCGTAAACTTTGTTCGGTTCTCCATAAAGTAAGCGACTTCTTTGTTTGAAAGCCCGGATTTAAGCCTGCGTGGCGTCGAAATAATATTTCTAGAAAATCCTAGATCCATCTGCCAAATAATATCGTCATACTTCATTGCCTGCTTGGCATCTCCATCACCGAGCTCAGCAAAAATTTGCTCGAGTTGCCGCGCCGTTTCCTCCGCTTTCTCCTTGTAGCCTTTGCCCGGTTGAATGTTGTAGTAGAGCGACTGGGTAGAAGTCGAATACGCAATCGGATATCCCGTGGAGTCGTAGATATTGCCCCGGATCGGTGCAATCGAGTCGTTCCTCGTGCTCTTACGCAGCCCTTCCGCACTTAAAGTGGGGCCTTCGACGAATTGCAGGACAGCGAGTCTCACAATTAGCAAACTAAACAAAGCGAATGTAATAAAGAAAAAAAAGTTCAAGCGAAACGAGAAGTTCCGCCGATTGTCGATTTCCCGCTTTTGCGGATCATCCTGCATGTGTGATCACTCCCATCCATGCGGGGCCGCTTGGCCTGCACGTTAACCTTTTTGTTTTGCCTGTTCAATAAACGTCTTAATCGTGTCGTCTAGAGGGATTGTAATTGCCGGGGCTCCCTTAAGCGATACCTTCACTTCGTTTTCCCCTGCTTTGCCCGTTAGCTCGACGTTTGTTGTTGTGACAGTGAATGTTCCATCCGCGTTAGCCTTATACTCTGCATTCTCCACTTCGCCAATCATTGCCGTTACCGCTTCCTGCTTAACCGTATCCATCATTTTGGTGCCAATGTCTTTGACGTCATCCAAAGAATAACCACTGTAGAGCACAACGCCGATAATGATCACCGCCGCAAGCGCCCACTTGACCACCGTCTTGACCAAACGAACGATGATAAGCAGAATAATTAGCGCGATGGCAAGCACAAGCCAGTTGTCCTGAAAGAATGTTGTCCATGTGTCCGTGTCATACGATGAAAAATCCAAAAAATCCATCCATAACCCTCCTCATTATATCTCTAATTCATAGCCGTTACCAAACATTATAGCCTACGCCACATGGGGCGTAAACGGCGCCTTCTTAATCGGGAGACATATCCTGTCCCAAGAAGGCGTACAAGTAGATATATGTACAGAGAGCAAGGAGGAACCCATAGTGAGAACCGCTTTATGGCTCTATTTGTTTTTGTTTGTTGCCTTCTTTGACCTGCATGCTCAATATCCCATTCTAACGCCATTTGCAATTTCTATCGGAGCCGCGCCATCCTTTATTGGGCTCATGATGGGCATGTACTCCATTACTCACCTTCCCGGCAATCTGCTTGCGGGATACGGCGTCGATCGTTACGGAAGCAGGCTCTTTATCGTATTCAGCTTGCTAGGCGCAGGCGTTATCCTGTTATTCCAGGCCTATGTAACAGATCCCTGGCAGCTCCTGCTGCTGCGTTCAATCAGCGGTTTTGTGCTCGCCTTTTTGTCCCCAGCTTGCTTATCGCTGCTAGCAAGGCTGACTAGCGACATTACCGAACAAGGAAAACTGATGGCAGGCAACGGGCTCGTGCACACACTTGCCTCTGTCGTCTCTCCCGCAGCCGGCGCTTATCTGGTCGCCAAGATCGGCTTTAGCACAGCCTTTACGATTCTCGGCTGGATCCTAATCGGCACAGCAATCTGCGCACTCATTTTTATCAAAGAGATTGGCCGCAAACTGAGCAGCGCTCCTCCTGCAAACGGCCAATTACTAACCGCTAGGTCTCGCTCCGAATCCGGAAAACTTACCAATCCCGCGAGCAGTACATCTGTTCCTATTCCATGGCTGATCTACCTGTTGCCTGTTGCCATCAGCTGCTCGCAAGGCATCCTCTCCTTTGAGCTGCCGCTGCTTGCCAAATCGAGAGACGAGATGATGACGACTGGCCTGCTTTTCTCCGTTGTCAGCATTGGAGCGCTCATTACGCTCAGTATGTTATTCCTTAACCGGCTCCCTGCATTCCGTCGAACATTATGGGGAGCACTCTTTCTTGCGCTCGTTTATTTCGGCATCGCTGCCGAGGCGCCGCTTCCTTTAGCCGTGTTGCTCCTGTTTGTCGGCATGGCGAAAGGAATCATTTTGCCAGCATTATCAACACTCCTGATCGAGCTTAGCGGAGGGGCGCGGTACGGAAGAACATTCTCGGTTCTCTCCATTGCCTTCTCAGTCGGCGCCTTTCTGGGGCCGATGCTTGCGGGACAGCTTCGTGACGAGGTATCCCCTTATTACATTGCATTCATCGTCTTAATGCTTGCCTTGTGTCTGCTCCCCTTCTATAAGTTCAAAACAATGGAGCCAAACACCCATTTTTCTAAAACTGGGTAAACGCACAAGGCATTCGTCTCCTCCGCACATAGGATATTCTGTGTCAGGCAGACATTCGGCTAGAGCAAATGAGCTAACTGAGCAAGCTGCCAGACGATAACGCTAGTGTAGAGGGGTGACTCCATTATGACAGGCGTAGGCAGAGACTTCGGCTACAACCACAACAGCGTAGGCACTGTTCTTGTATTGTTTATCTTGCTCGTAATCATCGTATGTGCTGGATTCTGGTAATCGAGCGCTAACGTTCCGTACGAACACATGAGGCCGCCTCAGCGCAGATGATGGTCTGCGCACCGAGGCGGCGTTCTTGTTTTTCAGGTTCTTACTTATGGTACACTATCGAAACAAGCAGCTACAGGGGGGATTCAGCATGGATGTAACCATTGTTGTGGAAGGCAAGAACGACCGAAACAGACTGAAACGCGTCATCGATGATCGGATTCAAATATTGTGTACATACGGCACCCCCGGCGCAGCCCAGCTCGAAAAAATTCGCAAAGACTCCGGGCACCGGCATGTCTTTGTATTTACGGACAATGATTCCTCCGGCCGCCGGATCCGTGGGATGCTAAGCGACATATTTCCCGATGCCGAACACATATACACCAGACGCGGATATTCTGGCGTCGAGCATACGCCCGAGGAATATTTGATCGAACAATTAGAAAAAGCGGGACTCGGCGAGTATATCATGTATCCCGCGCCGGATCCCGCTCCTAGATGGAACAAAGAAAATTTCTAAAGACAAACGATGTTCTCGTTACGACTTCAATCGAAACGCCTTTTCTATAACAGCCTGTTGACCTGCTGTACAATGTAATCTGCGGTCAAATCCTCATCGTTGCCCTTAATGAGCTGACGGATCTGTCCTTTCTTGTCGATAAGCACGATTAGATTCATGTGGGAGAACGTCTCTCCTCCTGGATCCTTCACAATGCCGATCCCCATCTCTTTGGCCAGATTGATCGTTTCATCGCTATCACCTCGAAGGAAATGCCATCCGTCGCCCAATTCGGCGGAAGTACGCTCGGCGAACTTACGAATGACATCCGGTGTATCGCGTTCCGGGTCAAAGGTAATAGAGATCAGCTCCGCCTTGTTACCAAGCTTTCCTTCGTCACGCAGCTTCTCCTGAGCTTGCGACAATAGGAACGTAGTAGGTGGACATACATCCGGACAGTTGGCGAAGTAATAATAAACAAGCCTCACCTTGCCGTCTGTTGATGAGAGAGAAACAGGATTGCCGTCGATATCATTCATCTCGAACGCTGGCGCTGCTTGGATGACACCTAATGGAGCTTCGGGTTTCCATACATATGTAAACAACAAATAAATGCCCATCGCCACGCATAGAGCCAGCACAGCGATCTGAAATGAATATTTGCGTATAAATGTCAATTAAAGTCCTCCTTGAAGCTCTTTATGCCTTTACTTCAGCGTGTTCGCGATCATTGCAATAAACACGACCATTAAATAATTAACCGAGATTAAGAAGTTGAACTTCGCCCACTTCTCTGTATCCGCCGTACGTAAGCCGCTGATCGTATGAAACAGCCACACTAGACTTAGCACAACCGAAATGATTAGAAAATAGATGCCCGCATATCCGTAAGTATAAATAAGTACGACTGTCGGCAGCAGCAGCAGCACATAAGGAATCATCTGAAGTTTAGTCCGTTTCACGCCTTTGACGACGGGCAGCAACGGGAAGCCAGCTGCTCGATATTCTTCAACACGGCGTATCGCTAGTGACCAAAAGTGTGCTGGCTGCCATAAGAAAAGCAAAGCGAATAATAGCCAAGCACCTGCGTCTACTTCGTTTGTCACTGCGCAATATCCAATGACCGGCGGCATCGC
The DNA here is from genome assembly GCF_054483835.1 of Paenibacillus sp. strain BS8-2. Classification (NCBI taxonomy): domain Bacteria; kingdom Bacillati; phylum Bacillota; class Bacilli; order Caryophanales; family Paenibacillaceae; genus Paenibacillus; species Paenibacillus sp. strain BS8-2. The sequence continues at coordinate 3,354,823 of NZ_CM137010.1, read as the reverse complement.
GCCGGATATGCCCCCGATTGACGTGCTCCATGTGGAGCTGCGCTTAAGCCACATCGTATAGACAATAATATAAACGAACCAGCCGAGTAGACCAAGCAAACCTGTAAGCACATCAAGTGCAAATAAGGTTGCGAGTCCAGCCACTCCTAGAATAATACCATAAGTCAGAACGCCCCCCGGCGACATTCTCCCTTGCGGGAGCGTACGGTTTCTTGTGCGCTCCATCTTCTGATCCAGCTCTCGATCCCAATAGTTATTAACAACAGTAGCCGAAGCCATGATTAGCGTCGAGCCGATCAGCATCCATATCATAAGCAGAATATCCAAATCCCACTTGGAAGCTACCCAGAAACCTCCCAATGCGGCGAACATATTCAGACGAAGCAGCCGCGGTTTCGTTAACGCAATTAAATCCTTAAACACAAATGCTAGCCCCCCGAGTTATGCGACAAGACGATCGATACGTCTCTCTATCAATGATGAACCGTTTCTAATCATACCGAAAATTAAGGGCTGTGACAATGTTCGCCATTACTGTTCATCAATTCGACACGCATATTTGCACTACATTCGCCAAATCCAACCTTATTGATTTTGTCACCATTCCGCCCAACGCTCCATACATTAACCATGTAGTGTAACGCCTACTCCAAGGACAAAGGGAGTGAAGATTCCAGCGCTATGGCAGTTATTAAAACCAGTGCAGACGACACAAGGATGCTTGCACGGCTGATGCGAGCCGAAGCCGAGGGTGAAGGCGAACTCGGCATGTTGATGGTCGGCAATGTCGGCGTCAATCGTGTGCGAGGCAATGCAATTGCCTCGACTTCAAGAGCATCCGCTCAATTCCTGACATGGTATACCAGAGCCCTGGCGGTTTCGAAGCCATTCACAAGAGCTACTTCTACCAGAAGGCTCGAGAGAGCGAGATCCGCTTGGCTAAACGAGTCATCGGCGGGGAACGTCAGCATCCAGCTTCCAACGCGTTGTGGTTCTTTCGCCCGACCGGAGGTTGCCCCTCTACGTGGTGGGACCAGAACAACGCTGGACGTTTCAAAGCACATTGCTTCTATATCCCAACACAAGCTGATTGTCCAACGGTCTATTAGTCCTTTTATCTAATTGCATTGCACGGCCTATTGAAGAAGAAGCCGAATTCCATTGCACGAAAGCGAGGATCAACACGAAATGAGTCAATACGGTTACAAACAATCAGTCGGCACGACCGACGCAAGTTTTGGATATGCGCAAGCCCCTTACGGTTACCCTTCCTATGGGTACAACGGGTATGGTTACCGAGGATACCCGCAACAGCAAGCCATGTATGCACAGCCATACGGAGGTATGTCGCAAGCAATGTCCATGCCGCCAAGCTCTGTGCCAAGCGGCTCCATGGTTACACCTGGCGGAGGTAATATCGTTACACTTCCGGCGGTTGAAGAGTCATATGTAGAAAACATTTTGCGCCTTAACCGCGGCAAACTGGCTACATTCTATATGACTTACGAGAACAACTCCGAATGGAACGCCAAAATATTTACAGGTATTATCGAAGCTGCGGGCCGCGATCATATTATTATTAGCGATCCAGCTACAGGTATGCGTTATCTACTACTTATGCTTAATCTCGACTACGTTACATTTAATGAACCCATTAATTACGAATATCCGTTTCAAGGCTCAGTCGTTACACCGACTACGCCGGTGAGCGGAACAACTGGCACTAACGGAGAGTAAGTTTCCGATCAGATACAGCAAGCCCGCCAGCACTCACTCGCCCTCACCATTCTCAAAGCTCCCCCTATGCAGAGAGATGGACGATCTGATGGACGGCAACGCGGGCTTGAATGTCCATACATGCAATTTGGCCTCGCCGCCCTGTATCAGCGGCGTCAATATAGCCCAAGGAGAACGCTGGTCACAGCGTTCTTTTTTGATATTCTCTGCTTCCGCCTCATCAGACGCATTCCAAATTTCTACAAACAAACCTGGCTGATCACATCCCTCATATAATGTGACTCGCCCGTGAAATTTTTCAGTCAGTCGTTTAGTTTCAGCTAAGTACATATCCAAGTTAGCTGGCAATATCCGATATTCGGCAAAGGTTATAAACATTGGCGTCAAACTCCTCTCAGCTCTTCTCATAAAATGCCCTTCTTTATGGTAATAATAAACCTATTCGATTTGCGCAGGACGGGTTCACACTTGAACTAACCGTACTCCGCATACATGTTAGGGGGCTCGCAACTTACCAATGGACACAGGAACGCATCTCGTGATGGGAATTGGGCTCGCCGGGCTTGCCACCGTGGACCCCGTCGTTGCAGCAAGTCCAGCCGTAATGACGGCTGTACTGCTCGGCACTGTCGCAGGTTCGCAAGCGCCGGATCTAGACAATCTTCTCAGGCTGAAAGGTAATGCTTGCTACATCAGGAATCATCGAGGCAGGTCGCATTCTATTCCTGCCATACTGATCTGGACTGCTGCGATTACACTGCTGCTGCAGCTTTTCTACAGGGGCAGTCTGCCTTGGCTCCATGTGGGGGGGTGGGTGCTGCTCGCCGTCGTGCTTCATGTCTTTACAGACCTCTTTAACGCTTACGGAACCCAAGCGATGAGACCATTTAATGAGAAGTGGATATCTTGGAACATCATCCACATTTTTGATCCCATCATTTTTACTACGCATATAATAGCCATTCTACTGTGGGCGACAGGTCTAGTAAATCCCGCAGTCGTATTCCCAATTATGTATTTGTTCCTTGCCATCTACTTCGTTTGGCGAACACTCGCGGCCAAACGAACAGTAAGCAGGCTGCGCAAGCTGGATGCCAGCCATCGACCAAGTGATACGTATATGGCAATCCCGACAATTTCCATGTCGATCTGGAATATCGTGAAGCAGAGCAAAGACGGGACGTTTTACGTAGGCAATCTGCGGGGCGACAAGCTAAGCTGGCTTGATAGCGTGCGCTGTTCCAACCACCCGGCTGTAGAGAAATCCAAAAATGATCCCGCTATTCGATCGTTCCTGTACTTCACTAGCTTCGCATGCGCCGATGTCAAAGAACATTCTTGGGGCTACGAGGTTAGATGGTCCGATGTCCGGTACCGCCATCGCAAACAATATCCATTTGTTGCTGTACTACTTATGAACAAACAATTTGAGACGGTCGGCTCATACGTCGGTTGGCTAAGCGATGAACGTCTCATGAAACGGCTTAGAATGGACACCTACTGAGACTGGAAAGACTGGGAAGTCTCGCCGATTGACGAATACAAGCCCTTTCCCTCACAATGGGAAGGGGCTTGTTTGTATCAAAGTATCAAAGTGATCAAGCTTTAACCAGAGCTGTGACAAATGCACCGTTGTTGGAACCAAGGTGAAACGGCTATCGCCGTCTTTGGCGGCTCAGCGCGTTTCATTCCGAGAATTCTAAGCTCCGATAAGATGCAAAAACTTATAAATTCTTAGAATTTTAAAAAGCCCAAGGTTTCCCTTGGGCTTGTCTTCAGGTGCTTGCTTTGTGTATAAAATCGATTAACGGTATCCGCCGGACAATTGCTGTTCGGCAATTTGGACTAGTTTTTTCGTGATATAACCGCCTAGGGATCCTGCATCGCGGCTTGTCACGTTACCGTAATAGCCGTCTGCCGGAATTTGCACGCCCAATTCTTGAGCTGCTTCGAGTTTCAATTGATTTAATGCTTGCGCTGCTTGTGGGACAATAAGTTGGTTGCTTCCTGCCATTAGGTATTTCTCCTTTCGTCCTCTGCACTAAAATGTGTGTTGCAAGCTTGCAAAATTATTATGTGCAGGAAGCGACAAACTATGCTGCAAGCTCAAAAAATATTTTTACGCTGTTTCAAAGCGTAAAGGAGTGTTCTTTTATGTCCAAATCGTTGTCGATGTTTTTTGCTGTTCTGTCCATCTTGTTTATGAGCGCTACAGCTATCTCAATCGTTTATAATGGCTGGTTCGTCCTGCTCTTTGCGCTTCTCTCATTGTTTAGCATTGGTACTGGTTTCATCGTCAAAGCCAGACTTCGTCGCAAGCATGAGCGTAAGCAGCAGAACCAATAGAACCTATATTCATAACTGGAGAATTCGCCAGTTTAGCTTGTCCTATCGACAGCATGTCTTGCATAGGCTATAGTATGGTTATCTTTCATTATCGTAATCATTACTATTAGTTGCAAAGCGAGGTTAATACTATGCCGCAAATCATACGTACTGTTATATTCCGAGTCGGCACCCCGATTCTCGGGCTAGGCTGCCTAATGATGTTGTATTTCATTTTGACCAACCGGGAGCTTCCTTCAGTGATATTGGAAGTGATGAAGGACCCCGCTCACTTTCAATCGTTTAAAATTTTGTTCATTAGCATTGTGCTAGAAGCTTTTCCGTTTATACTGCTAGGTGTGATCTTTTCTGCTCTGCTTCAGGTTTTCGTAACGGACGAGCTTATCCGCCGCATTATGCCGCGCAATCCTATTGCAGGTGTATTAGTCGGCGGTCTGCTCGGCATTCTATTTCCGCTATGCGAATGCGGTATGATTCCCGTAGTTCGCAGGTTGATACGCAAGGGCATGCCCGCCTATATCGGCATCGTCTATTTGTTAGCCGGCCCCATTGTCAATCCCATCGTGTTCTCCTCTACTTTCATGGCGTTCCGCACAACGCCAGAGATCGCTTATGCTCGAATGATCTCGGCATTCGCTATCGCCGTCGTAATTGGTTTGCTGCTATCCAAGTTCATGAAACGCAGCCCGCTTCGTGCTGATGTCGAACTTAACATTTCTCAGCAAACGCAACATCTTTTTACACATGCAGCTCATACACACATACATAATCATCACAGCGATGAACCCAAGCGCGTCGGTTTCCGTGCCAGAGCATCCTCGACGTTATCTCATGCATCCGATGAATTTTTTGAAATGGGTCAATACTTATTGATCGGAGCCTTGCTTACTGCCATTATTCAAACCGTGGTAAGTCGCGACGTTCTAGCCGGTTTCGCTGGCGAGCCTATTCTCGCATATCCGTTTATGATGGCTTTTGCATATATTCTGTCAATCTGCTCCACCTCAGACGCCTTTATCGCAGCTTCGTTCAGCGGTATCTTCGAGCAAGGTCCCTTGCTTGCATTTCTAGTTTTCGGACCTATGATCGATTTCAAGAATACATTAATGCTGTTATCAACATTCAAACTTAAGATCGTGGTCTTATTAATTGCGTTGACCGCTGTTCTTACGCTTGCGGGTGCGCTAATTGCGGAGGTTCTATTATGAATATGACAACACACCTTATCCGCGCATTGCTCCTTGCGGGGTTCGCCATGCTTATCGTGTACTTGTTCCATACTGGAGACATTTCATTATACATTGCACCGAGAATGGAGCTTCTCGTCAAACTATCCGCGATAGGACTATATGCTGCTGCTGTGTATCAGGTTTACGCTGCATTACAGGCTAGAATGGCTAAACGAAAAGCCGCCGAATGTGATTGCGGTCATCATCATCATTCGAGCTCAAGACTCAAAAACACGCTTGTCTACAGCCTCTTTCTGTTGCCATTGCTATTAGGATTTCTTATGCCAACCGGTACGCTCGGCAGTGCGCTCGCAGCCAAAAAAGGCATCAGCTTTAGCGGTAACCAAGCCGTCTCGCGTTCAATCTCGAATAAATCCATCAATCCGGCGATCACTCCCCAGGATGCTTTACCCGAAGCCGTGATAGATGCCAGTACCAGCAAATCACTGGATGAGTTGTTTCCTTATGATGAATATACAATCGACCACGCGGCGCTCGCCAAACGATTGTATTCGCAAGAGGATACGATTGAGGTACCAGAGCATCAGTTCATCGAAACACTGACAGCGCTTGACTTGTACCGGGATGCTTTTATTGGAAAACATGTTCAGATTACCGGTTTTGTCTACCGCGAGGATAACATGGGTGCCAATCGGTTCGCAGTGAGCAGATTTGCTATGAATTGCTGCTCTGCTGACGCTATTCCATACGGCTTGATGACCGAGTGGCCCAAGGCATCCGAATATAATGAGGATGAATGGGTAACCGTTACAGGAAAATTAGGGATTACGAAGTATTTGGACAACGACATTATGATGCTGGAAATTTCGCGAATCGAGCGAATCGACGCTCCTGAATCGCCATATGTCTATCCGGATCTTGAATTTGGAGTTTAACAAAAACAGAGAGCGCCATGGGAACTCATTCATGGCGCTCTTTGGTGTTAAATTGTAAAAACTCAGGAGTCATTCCTTATGCCCAGTTTGCGCTTTTGGACCTTTGAGGCACGTAATGACTGTTCCATGCCGCCATGTTATAGTTTGACTCGTACAGGACACTTGCCGACCATGTATTGGAGCTAGGCTTGACATAAAAGTCATACAGGATCTCGCCATGCGTCCATTCCTTCCTATATTTCAACGCATCGATAGCCAGTTGCCTGAATGCCTGTACTTGCTCTTGCGTCAAACCTTTATCGCCGCCCTCAATTTTTCCGTCTCTGCTCTCTATGGGATGATGTTTGAGGCCGAATTTACCTACAGCATTGTTTCGAATGCATATTTGTACCGTTCCCGCAGCCGCATTCGTTAGCTCACCTTCCAATTGCCTGAACACGAAGTCAACCTGCCTTGCCAGAGATACCATTTCCATTACAAAACCCTCCTTTAGTATTTCGACATTCTCCCTCTGCTGCTTCGACACCATATGACGATTTCAAACATCGAATTGTCATTAATAGTAACATTGACCACAATTTTCTTCACCGAAAACCTATTTGGTAATTTCCGAATTCTCAATTGCGTTAAAGGACCTATATAATTAAGCACAAAGTACCACGATGTATGCGCTTTTCATAGGTCGACAATTATAGACCAATTTCGTGCTCGGTGTTATAATATGGGTATTCTAATTAAAGGAGCGCTTACATAATGATCCAATGGTACTACTCGCTGTCCGTGCGCAATAAGTTAATGATCCAAACGTATTTCAATTTAGCGCTATTTGCCATTGTTACGATTCTTACGACAGCGCTCGCCGACGGACCCGTGCTCGCCATGACGATTGTTTCGCTCGTTCTTGCGATTGCTGCGTTTCCAACGGTCTCATTCATTGAAAAAGCGATTACGAACTCCTTCGATGATATTGCCGGAGCAGCATATCGGATTGCAAAGGGAGATTTCACACAGAAGATCGATACTTCAGCAAGCAGCGGAGCTGGAGAGCTAGGTCATTCGTTCAACAGCATGGTGGACAAGCTCCGCGACATCTTAACAGAAACATCGAACATCATCCGCCACGTCGCTGATACAAGTCGCGGAATCTTTGATAAAAACAATAGTATTATGACAGCTATGGAGCAGGTCGCTGCATCCGCCGGAGAACTCGCGACAGGCGCGAACGAAATTTCGGAAGATGTCTCGGATATGAGCACATCTATCAACGAGATCGAAGAGAAAGTTGGCTCTTATGCCCACTCCACCAAGGAGATGAACGTCCGCTCTGAGCAGACGATTGCTATCGTCGGTCGAGGCAGAGAAGCGCTTGAGATTCAGGCAGAAGGCATGCAGCGCAACGTCGAAGCCACAGCGAAGGTATCCTCGACGATTGAAGAATTGGCTCGCAAAGCTCAAGGGATCTCAGCGATTACATCAACGATCTCCGATATCGCCGAGCAGACAAATCTGCTTTCGCTTAATGCTTCTATCGAAGCTGCACGTGCAGGGGAACATGGCCGTGGGTTTGCCGTAGTAGCCCAGGAAGTACGCAAGCTTGCCGAAGAATCTACAGCTTCGACTAAACAAGTATTCACGCTAGTACGAAGCATTGATGAAGGAATTAAACTGGCAATCAACAACATGAAAATCAATGAAGATGTGGTTAATCTTCAATCCGAGCATATTCGCCAATCCGAAATGATCTTTAAGGAGATCGAGCAAAGCATTGCATTTATTACACAACAAATCTATGCCTTCTCACAAGAAAGTGATGGCATGCTGGAAAGTGCGCGTCAAATTTCCGGAGCAATCCAGAATATCTCCGCAATTACTCAACAATCTGCTGCCGGCACTGAGCAGGTATCGGCCTCTATGAATGAGCAGATCAGCTCCGTTCAAGCAGTGGTTCAAGAAACGGAACGTATGTTATCAATGGCAACACAGCTCCAAAGGACGATTCAAGTATTCAAGATGAAATAAACCTTCCTGACTATAGAGCACCCCATGCGGGTGCTCTTTTATTTGTCTTGATTTTGCGTGCGTCAATCCTTATGATCGCTGTTGCTGCGAGGCTGACAAGCACAGTATATTGCAGTCAACAATAGGGGAAGCTACCTTATACAATTTGAACAATTATTCAGAACGGATGAAGGTGCCCATGTGTAACAGCCAATCTATTCGTCAATGGCTTTCGATCGTTACTCTTCTGTTTCTGTTTTCAGGTATCCTTCCAAATACCGCCGTGCACGCGGAACAATTGAAAAAGGAATCCATTATTGTGTCCAGTCAGCCACGGCAGCAGATACAAAACACGATTGATGTCAACAAACCAAAATCTCAACAAAAGCAGCAGACACGTCAACGAAGACGACCTGCTGCGAAAAAAGTGGATATGTCGTGGGTCACCCTCCATAAGCGATTTCCGAATTCTTTTCTTATAAATGGACCACGTGATCGCAAACAAATTGCACTAACCTTCGACGATGCACCTGATCCTAGATTTACTCCGCAAATTCTAGATGTACTTGCTCGTTATCGGATATGTGCCACATTTTTTGTTGTAGGAGAGCGTGCGGCCAAGCACCCGGAGCTGCTGCGCCGAATTTTGAATGAAGGACATGTCGTCGGCAACCATTCTTATAGCCATCCCGTGTTTTCCAAGCTGTCGATCTATAAATTCCAATCCCAGATTTGGCAAACGGATGAAGTGATACGTCGAATTGCAGGCATATCCCCTTTGCTGATCCGGCCTCCATACGGGGAACTTCTATCGCAACAGGTGCAATGGGGCAAAGGCTCTGGCTTCACCATCGTGAACTGGGATGTTGATTCTGAGGACTGGCGCAAGAATCCAACTAGCACCAAGGTACTCGCCAACATTAGAAAAACGTTGCAGCCTGGCTCCATTGTGCTTCAACATGCCGGAGGCGGAGAAGGACAAAGCTTGGCAGGAACAATTGATGCATTACCCGTCTTAATCGAACAACTTCAAGGAAAGGGATACGACATCGTTACAATCCCCGAGCTGTTAGGGAAACGCGCATATCGTTAGCGTAGAACCTTGAAGAACATTACAAAGGCGCTCCATCGACTGGAGCGCCTTTGTTATCTGTTGTCGCACTATTGCAGAATATATACTTTCACGTTCTGGAAACCGAACTTCTGTGCTTGCGCTGTCGTGCCAGGAACAAAAATATCGATTCTGTTTCCCTTAATCGAACCACCCATGTCCGTTGCGGTTGCCAGCATGCCGCCCTTCGGCAATCCATTGTACTCATATCCTGTTACGTACAGCTTTGTGCCAAGTGGGATCATCTTAGGATCGACTGCAATCGTCCCAACTTTTAGCTTGTTGCCGAAGTAATCAACAGCACCCCATTTGCCATTCTCAGAAGCGGCTGACGTGTAAGCTGTAGCTTTAACGGTCAATTCCTTTTTGTAAGCATGAGTTGTTCCACCAGGAGCAGTCACTGTCATCGCCACAAGAGAATTAGCTGAAGAACTAACTTCCTTCGCTTCCATTGTGCTCTCTGTCTTTGACTTTTCGTTAGGGATCTCGATCACATCACCAAATTGCAGATTGTTCGCTTTCATCGTGTCATTGGCACTCATCAGCTTTTTTAAAGGAACCTTGTATTTAAGCGATAGTTCCCAGAATGTATCATTGGTCTCGATCTTATGTGTTTGTTCGGCTGCTTGCGCGCTTCCTGCGAATAAAGTAGCTGCGCACATTACGGCAGCAGTAGTCAACATCCATGTCTTCAAACCGTTGTACCTCCTGAAAGTTGATCATCCGCAGCAGTCAGGCTCCTTGTCGAGATGGAACGTGCCCGCTGCATTTGATCGATTGTGGATCGTTCTAACTGAATTAGTCTTAACCGATAAACATTTGTACCCACTCACCGTTTACATATCCAACGCCGATCTTCGTGAAGTTCGCATTTAGAATGTTAGCTTTATGACCTGGGCTGTTCATCCAATCCTGCATAACTCGTGCTGGTGTTGGTTGACCAGAAGCGATATTCTCGCCTGCATAGTTATATTTCACGCCAAATTGACGCATCATATCGAAGGGAGAACCATATGTCGGAGAAGTATGGCTGAAGTAATTATTCACATCCATGTCTCTTGCTTTCTCTGTTGCTACTTTGTTCAGAAGCGTATCGATTTGAAGCGCTTTAAGACCTACTTTGGCGCGCTCTTGATTAACCAGCGTTACAACCTGCGATTGGAAGGCGCTCATGTCCGTTCCCGTTGTTGGTGCCGGTGTAGCAGTTGGCTTGACTGTCGGCTTTGGCGTCGCTGTTGGTGCTACTGTAGGCTTAGTTGTTGGAGCAGGCGTGACAGTCGGTGCTGCAGTTGGCGCTGCAGTTGGCGCTGCAGTTGGTGCTGTGGTCGGCTGTGTCGTAGGCGCCGCAGTTGGTGCTGGTGTCGGAACCGGTTTTGTAACATTGCCTGGCCAAGTAATAACAATACCGTTAAACGAAATATTAAGCTTGCTAAGATCAATGCCATATTTGGAAGCTATATCATTGATAAGTGAGTAGCTGATTATATTTGCTTGAAGTTTGAAGTTTGTTGCATTAACATTCGCTGCTTCCACTTTAGGAGCCACGATTCCTGTTCCTATCAATGATGCGGCTAACAAACTTGCTACCCCGATACGGATCGATTGCTTTTTCATATATGAATTCCTCCTAAATGAGTTTTATGATTCCGCGTAACCTTCCGACGTCAACTATATTAGCATGGGGCCAAGTTGTGTTCATGGCACAAAAAATACCATTCGCTAGCAAAACAGACTCAAACCCAAGCCCTCTCTGCTTTATTAGAATCTGCTCATCCACCATTTGACCCATTATTGCAAGCAAAAAAAGACCTCCTGCCATCCCTGAAAAAGGAGGCGGAGATCTTAAATGTGAGTCAGTCTATTAGCCGTTTACTTTGACGAAACGACCAGTTGCTTGCGATTCGAAGGCGCAAAGAATAACTTTAAGCGATTTGCGTCCGTCTTCGCCGGAAACAGCAGGAGTAGATTTAGTTAAGATGCTAGTCAAGAACGCATCCACAACGCCGCTTGTCTCTTGTTTATCATTCGTGGAGATCGCGCCTACTTTGTATTTCTCAACAGAGCCATTGCGCAATTCAACGATTACTTGATCATCAGGATGCGTTCCGATCTTCATAACACCGTTCTCGCACCACAGGATTGTGCTGTTGTCTTCACCTTTGTAATAGGTCCAGCTTGCTACCAGCGTACCAATCACGCCGCTTTCCATACGAAGTACGCAGGATGCATTGTCGTCAACTTGCGTTCCTTTTTTATCGAGGGTACCAACAAGCGCAGCGATTTCCTCTACTTCTTCGTCAAGCAACCAACGGATAAGATCTGATTTGTGAACGCCAAGATCGCCCATTGCACCCATAATTGCTTCTTCTTTGCGGAAGAACCAGCTATTCGCGCCATCGATACTCCAGCCGTCCGGTCCTGGGTGACCAAACGAAGTGCGGAACGTCAATACTTTGCCAAGTACGCCCGACTCCAAAATTTGTTTCGCCTTCACATGTGGCGGCATGAAACGTTGGTTATGGCCAACCATTAGATTAACACCGTTTTGTTTAGCAGCTTCGATCATCGCTTCCGCTTCCTCGTCCGTTACGGCCATTGGCTTCTCGACAAGAACGTGAGCGCCAGCTTTGGCTGCTGCGATCGACATTGGCGCATGAAGTGCGTTTGGTGTACAAACACTAACCGCATCCGGTTTGATTTCGGCAAGCATCGTCTCATAATCGGAGAACGCTTTGCCGCCATGTTTCGCCGCATATTCTTCTGCACGTTCGATAATTGGATCGACGAAGGCCACAAGCTCCACATTAAGATGAGCTGCAAATTCAGGAATATGACGATATTTGGAGATGGAACCACAGCCAATTACAGCTACACGAACGTTAGACATAGATTTCCCCTTCTTTCCATAAAAGTACCGAATGCTATCGGAATAATGATTAAAATTGGTTTAAATAATTATTTTTCATCCATTCCATGCTTTCCGCTACAGAATCAAGCGGTGGATTGGCACAAGTATCCTGCTCCACGATTAACCATTCTACATTCGCTTCGGAAGCCGCTCCGATAATCGGTACTAGCGGCAAATCGCCACGGCCAAGCTCAACTGTATCAATACCTTCTGCATCCTTATCTCCCGCACGGAAGTCCTTCAGATGAAGGAGCGGCAGTCGATTTGTATATTTGCGGATATATGCAAGCGGATCTACTCCGGCATATTGAACCCATCCGATATCCATCTCTACTTGCAATTGCTCTGGAGTTAACCGATTATAAAGTGCATCGAACACGATCTCGCCGTCAATCTCCACTTCGAATTCAAACGCGTGGTTATGATAAGCGAATGCAATGCCTTCCTCACGGAATCGTTTGCCGAACTGCTCGAATTTGACCAAGTGCCCTCTCCAAGACTCAGTATCGCGAGCTTCTACTGGCAACCAAGGACAAATTGCGTATTTCGCTCCAATCGTCTTGAGGTAAGCGATTTCATTCTCTAGATTATTTTCTAGCAAATGCAAGCCAATATGGCTTCCGATAGCTGTAAGATTAAGTTCCTTAAGGAGTTTGCTCATCTGCTCCGCTTCGATATCCCCGTAACCGGCGAATTCGACGCCTTCATATCCCATAGCCGCTACTTTGCGTAAAGTTCCTTCGAAATCAACAGCCGTTACGTCGCGAAGCGTATACATCTGCAGGCCAATGCCCATTCTTTTCATTCTATTACACTCCTTATTATATGGATTTGTCATGACTTTTACTTTAGTTCATTCAACCTCTATCATTATATACATCCTATGAAATGAAAAACAGTTGTCATATTAGTTTATTCTTATGCGATTTTGTCATCACTCCTCTAAACAGAACCTTTATATTATGCTTCCAGGAGCCTTTTTTATGCACAATTGACAGCTTGCTCTTGCAATATGTAATGATTACGGTATACTGGTTACGAATTGATGCTTGACTTGCAGTCAATTATGAGAAGATTGTAACCATTTTATCACTTTTTTTTAATAAACATTTAAGAATTATACCGTACACTAGGAGAAACAATACGCCAATCCCTTCAGGTTATTGGCTAATATGATCCTTCATAGGATGGAGGCTGCCTAATTATGAAAACCGTATTCATGTTTCAGAATAAAACAATTCCCGTATACTTAACCGATACCAATAAGCAATCACTGGACAAGTTGTCTACCATCTTGCACCGTAAGCTTGAAACTGGTAAAAACGCGTTGAAAAAATGCATCAGCTCACTCATCAGCGTCGAAATTATCGGCAGCGAAGCGACACTTCACTCTCTGTACGAACGCGATACACTAACGATCTCGCTGTATTAACGAACCATCAGGCTTGGTCCTATATGTCTCACATAACAAAGACGAAGCGAGTGCAATATTCTCGCTTCGTCTTTGTTTGTGTAGATTATTCGATGTGGCTATAAGTTGTAGGACTTTCCTCGGTTCCCCCATACAAATAAAGCCGTTCCTATCCATCCGCATATAGATGCGGTAATCAATAATGCGCTCATCGACACGCTGGAGGTTAATGTCGTCCCTAGAATTGGACCAAGCGTCCCCCTTATGCCGAACAACATCAAATGAATACCGAACACCATCGCTTCCCTGCCTGGGACAAGCCGGAATACGAAGGCGAGAATACCAATATCCCATATAGCCTCACCAATACCTTGCACCGCATTACCAATCAGAACAGACGGATAATTCCCCCATACGCCATATAACATCGGAACGACAGCGTAAGCGCCGATTCCGACCATCAATGTGTATTTGATTGGGAAACGGTCAATCATCATCCCCGCGATCCAGAATGTCAGCAAGAGCGCTGTAAAATACGCGACCCTGGCATAACCGATTTGAACATTCGAAAGCTCCAGTACGTTAACCTGAATGATCTGATAGAGAGGGCTTGCGAACATATTGCCAAATCCCGCGAACGTCGTCGCAAGAAGGAATACGCCGAGTGTTCGGTTATCTCGAACGAGCATCCACTGCTGCTTCATATTGAAGTTCAATCGTTTCCGCCGTTGTCCGCTTCTGTCTACGGCAACTTGAGAAGCGTCGTTATCATTGGGGGAGGCACTATCCTTTTTCTTTGATAGCTTCAACGCGTTAAAAATAATGATCGACAAAACACCTAATAACGAACCCGCGATCAGCGGACCAGTCGGGCCATACGCTTCTGCCCAGTTCCCCACGAGGTAAGCGAGCGGTATCATGACGACGCCCATGAGAACACGCACGTACCCCATCAGTCTTCCTCTAGTCTCCGGAGGATACATCCGGGATACGAATGCCGCATATGCCGGCGCCTGTATACCCATCAATAGTTGAAATACAATGGCTGCCGCGACATATATGCCAGGTTCGGGGAAAAAGGCCGGCAACAACAACAGAAACCTGCCGATCAGGTTGGGCAATACGACAAAGGGTTTCGGGTTTCCCGTCCTCTCGATCCAGCTTGCCCAGAACGGCGAGAAAATCAGTCCGATTGCTGGTGCCGCCGCAAGCAGACCAACTTGAACTTTATCCGCGCCTTGTTGTAGAGCAAAGGCGATATAGAACTGGTTCATGACGACATTAAACATGCTGAACAGGAGCGTCGCGCTTCCGTCGATGCGGAAGTTATGCCACACCCTAGCCGTCATTGGCAATCCTAGTTTAATCATGTGGTACTCGTGCTTGGGGATCCGTGCCATGTGTAATCGATACCTTCTTCTTTCTCAACTCGAACGACTCATTCGAACGAATATTACTACACAACGATCCGTTTGTACAGGGGGAACTTTGAGCACGATTATTCACAAATTCATACGATTGATTCCCCAACTTTGAGCGATATGATAGACTGATCAAGATAAAGCTTTTGGCTAGAAGAATGGGGGAAGGATATGTCATCCTTAGCTGTAGGAATTGATATCGGAGGTACCAAAATTGCCGTCGGTCTCATCGATGATCGTGGTGAAGTCCTTATAAAACGTTCACTGAAAACGGATCTATCTTTGACTCCAGGCGACATGCTGGGACAAGTTGCAGATGTAGTACAAGCTCTGGCTGATGAGCAGCGTGTTGCATTGCATGAACTAAAAGGTATTGGCGTAGGCGCTCCTGGTCCGCTTAATACACGTACGGGCCGTCTTACTTGCCCGCCGAACCTTAAAAGCTGGTGGGATTACCCAATCGTTGACCGTCTGGGAGAGCTGCTCCCGCTTCCAATCAAGATGGAGAACGATGCGACCGCCGCCACTTTAGCAGAGAAGTGGGTTGGCGCTGCTCAGGAGGAGGATCATTTTGTATTTATCACGATCAGCACAGGTATCGGAGCAGGCATCTACCTGCATGGCAAGCTGATAAGTGGATCGACCGGCAATGCGGGCGATGCAGGATTTATGATTGTTCATCCTCAAGGTCCAATCAAGAGCGATGAAGCATCCGGGTACTGGGAGCTGCTTGCCTCGGGTACAGCAATAGCCAGACAGAGCAGTGAGCTGTTAGGAAGAGAGGTTACATCCAAGGAAGCATTCGAGCTTGCTGCTCAAGGCGATCCACAGATCGCACCGTTGATAGAACGAGTATTCACTTATATTGGCATGGGCTGTGTATCGTTAATCAACTTGCTTGATCCTTCCAAGATCGTCATTGGTGGCGGAGTTTCCCAGGTTGGCGAGCCACTCTTTGCGGCTGTACGCCAATATGTTGCTGCACATGCTTTGAACCCCAGCGGTAGAGAAACCTTGATCGTCCCAGCTAAGCTGCAGCAGGATGCCGGTTTAATCGGCGCTGCCGCTCTCGTTCACTGCAACTACTAAACCTCGTATATAACTTTTCAAGACGAATCGGATGCTGGTCTTCAGATCGACCGGCATCCCGAATCCGCCCTTCTGACCGATGCTCGCAAACCCGTGGAGCAGACTGCGCAATCCCCTTACAGCATGAATGCCCTCTTCTTCCTTCAATCCCAGCTCCCGTATGACCCCAAGCAATCGGCTCACTAGCTGCGAAGCAAGATCGCGCTGTTCCTTACGTTCGCCAAGCGGATCCCCTTCTTCGCTTCCAGGTGATTTCAAGGTCAGTTCATAAAGTCCTGGGTGCTCGGCTGCAAAACTCAAAAACGCATCTGCAAGATCCATTAATTCAGCCTCGGGCGTTATACCTTTCCCTATATTCGATAATCGTTCGTTCAGCCTTTTTAATCCAAGCGTCGTCATCAATTCTTTCAGCTCGGAAAGTCCTTTGACGTGATTATATAATGATGGAGATCGTACGCCGAGTTCGCTTGCTAAGGAAGCTAATGTCACTTCCTCGGCTCCCGATGCATCGGCCATAGCCGCAGCCCTGCTAACGATCGTATCCAAGTCAAGCCCTCTTCTTGGCGTCATTCTAGACACCTCTTTTGTTTTTATTGGTATTGAACGCTTGCTCGGCAGACTTAACCGCTAATTCCATCACCATCGTTGGAGCTTCGATCAAATTCCCGTGTCCCGTTGCCAGAATAGCTGGTCTCATCGCAGTAAGCCGCTTCGCTGTATCTAAGCTTGTCTCGGCACTCCATGTCGCTAGCGCCGGGAAAGGAAAGGTCCACTTCATGTGACTCGTTACGGTTACACCACCTCTTGCATGAAAGGCATCTCCCGCTAACAGCAGCCCTGTCCTCTCGTCTAGGAATGCCATCGAGCCTGGCGTATGTCCAGAAGCACTAACCGCAAGAAGGGAGCCGATTCGATCGCCGTCCTTAATGAGGACATCAGGTTTCGTTCGAATCGATTTCGGGATGCCGCCGCGTATTGGCGGCATTCCTTGTTCGTCTGGCGTCAACGTGACATCACCAGCTAACAATAACGAATCTCTAACCGATATATATACCTTGATATCTGTGTTCGTTTCTCTAATAGCGTCGAGCGCGCCCACATGATCGCTATGAGCATGAGTCAAGACGATATTCGCGATCGGTTTGCCAATCTGCTCAGCGGCCTTCAAGATCGCTTTTGCATTATTGGGCAATGCTGCATCCACAAGCGTCAAGCTCTCCTCTTCTTCAATCAAATAACAGTTCACCGGAAATATAGTAGGCAAATACGTAAGTTGAGCGAATTTGTTCCCTCGAATGACTCTCATTCCATCATCTCCCGCCTAAACTAATGACATTAGTTTTATGATAAACTAATGAGATTAGTTTATCAACCTAAAAACAAAAGGCCAGCTTCAAGATATACTCAGTAGATATCGTGACGACCAAAAACCCGCTAGCCTTGACTAACGGGTTTTACTATTTATTTGGCGCTATAACGTCCATAGGATGCTGCATATTCCTTCATACGTTCGTACGCCTTGCGGTCGATAGACTTCATCGGATGAAATTGCGGATGATTCGAATTTACTTCCAGCACCCACAATCGTCCGCTCCTGTCTCTCGCGAAGTCGATTCCCATCTCGCGCATTCCTGACTTTCGTGCGCTTAATGTCTCGGCTATGCTGATCGCAGCTGTTCGAAGCTGCCTCTCTCTTGCAGCTCCGGCTCCTGCACGAAGTCCTAGACGATCATGCAGCTTGCGAAGCGTTAATACGCTGCCGCCTTGATAAAAATTGGTAACAATCTTGCCAGCGCCTCCGATTTTGGCCGAATCCCCCGTACATGTCCATTGACCACCTGGCTTGCGCTGCACCATTACCCGAATATCATACGGTCTTCCATCCAATTTATCTAATGAAATGGCCTGCTGGATAATGAGCTTCTCCGAGTTATGGGAGTGTAAATAACGATACACACCGTCGATCGTATTAAACTTTCTAGTCCTTTGCGATCGGTTTGTCGTTTCTTTAAGTGAGTATCCAGCAGCTGTTCTCTCAAGCTTGCGAATGCCAATGCCAAGTGATCCTACATCCGGTTTAATATACAACGAACCATATCTGTCGATCATCCATTTCATATTGGCAAGACCAAACGAAACCGTCTCCGGCACGTAAAGGCGAGTCGCTGCATCACTTTCCAGGTAACGACATACCTTGAGCTTCCCTCTAATTCTGCTGCTTGCGTATCTTCTCTTAGACAATAGATTCACCTCTATACTAGGATATGAGGTGAATCTACGATGGATTGTACGAACAACTATAGAGTTAGCGTATTTTTACTAGACTTACGACTATTGCACACTATTGCCCTAACAAGATCTTCGCGTAAGGAGAATCGATCGGCATCATGATAACCGGCTGGTTCTTCATTGTCACAATATAACTTTCGAGTGTCCGGTACAAATTATAGAACTGTGGATCCTTGCCATACGCTTGGTTATAAATAATGGCTGCTTCCTTCTCGCCTTCCGCGACAATCTTCTTGGCGTCAGCTTCGGCTTGAGCAAGCAGCTCACTTGCCGTCCGATCCGCCTTTGATGTCATTTTGCGGGACTCTTCATCACCTTCGGACAAGTAACGGGCTGCAATCGACTGCCTGTCAGAAATCATGCGGTTGTATACGCTTTGTTTGTTGCCTTCTGGCAAATCAGTACGCTTTATTCGAACATCTACGATTTCGATACCGTAATCATCTCTTTGCAACGCGCTTATTACATCATTCGTGATTTCATCGTTGATATTGCCGCGTGCTGTATTTTCACTGATGATGCCGTCATACTCCACCTCGGACAGCTTACGTCTTACGGAGTTATAAACGGCCTCATCGATCCGCTGCGTTCCTCCGCTCACATTGTGCACCGTCTTGATAAACTTTTCCGGATCAACGATACGCCAGATTGTGTAGTTATCGACTATGATCGGCTTCTTATCCTTCGTCAAAATTTGTCCAGGATTACTTTCGAATGTCATTTGGTATTTCGGAAGCGATGTTGTGTTTTCGATAAATGGAACTTTAAAATTTAGTCCGGGAGCCTTAACCGTCCGGACAGCTTCTCCAAACCGCAGCACAACTTTGTATTCGCCTTCCCTTACGATGAACATGGAGCCTGCACCGATGATTAATATTACAATCGCAGCCGCAATGATCGCCCAATATTTAGTTTTCATCTTCCGTTCCCTCCTTGCGCAGAAGCTCGTTAAGCGGCAAATAGTTCACCGTGTCGCCATCGCCATTCGTGATAAAGATCTGCGCATTCGGCAATATCTTCTCCAGCGTCTCCAAGATAAGACGGTTCTGTGTCACGCTTGGATTCCCTACATATTCACTATAGATCGCGTTAAATTTCGCAACGTCACCTTCAGCGTTCAGGATACGCGACTTCTTCTCCGCTTCCGCCTGCTCTAATAACGCCTGCGCGTTACCTCTCGCCTGCGGAATCGTTTCATTCTCGTATTTCATCGCAACGTTGATTTTCGTATTTTTTTCTTCCCTTGCATTCGTTACAGCTCTAAATGCTTCTTCAACCTCGCCGCCTGGCGGCTCGATATCCTGGAACTTCAAGTCGATGATCTGAATGCCCGTCTCGTATTTGCCTTGAAGATCGATCAGTTTCTCACGCACCAAATCCTGAATGGCTGTCTTGCCATCCGTTATCGCGTAATCCAGCTTCTGTGCACCGATGACGGAACGAATAGATGCGCTCGCTGAATTGCGAAGGAACTGCTCCGGATCACTAATATTGTGCAAATAATCGCGGATATTGCTTATCTTCCATGTCACCACTGCATCAGCGGACACGATATTCTCGTCACCCGTAATCATCATCGCTTCGTCTTCTATCGGAGTCACCGTATTGCCATTCTCACGGTAGCCGATTGTAATCCGCTGTGTTAACTCAGCAGGAACGATACGAACTTCCTGAATCGGACTAGGCCATTTAAAGTGAAGGCCAGACCCCGTTTCGTGTGTGTATTTGCCAAATGTCAGTACGGCTGCCCGTTCTTGCTCTTGTACCGTGTAAAACGAAGTTGAACCCACATAAAATAATACAATAGCCGCTGCAATACCGATCACAATGTTTCTTACTGTACCCGGCTTCATCTCCGGAGGCTTACGATCCGGATTGTGTTGTGGCTGCGCGCCGCCGCCAGGCTCTTGATTCATGAAACTCATTCGACCTTCTCCCCTCATATCCTGATTGTCATAGGAGTTAGTACGGCTAACATCCCGATTGGTCACACTTTTTTAAGGTTCATTTAAGAATTAATAGTTCTTTAGCCGTAAATCTCATAGAAAAAAGCCGACCCCTATGCAGGAGACATGCTCCGGCACACAGATCGGCTCCTTAATCGAAGTTGCGATTATTTTATTTTTTGTTTTCTTTAAGCATCTCGCCGATCGCACCGATACTGCCCAATGTCTCGACCGCTCTCGTAGGTATAAAGACTTTGTTCGCTGGACCCTTCGCGATCTCGCCAAGCGCCTCAAGCGAGCGGTAAGTTAACACCTGCTCATCAAGACCGGCTGCACGAAGCATCTCGATTCGGCTTTTCTCTGCTTCTGCAATCGAATGAATTGCCTTCGCTTCACCTAATGCTTCCAGCTCTTGTGCTTGGCGTTGGCCTTCCGCTTGACGGATACGTGCTTCCTTCTCGCCCTCAGCCTTCAGAATTTTACTTTGCTTGTCGCCTTCCGCACGCAGAATCATATCCTGTTTCGCAGCTTCGGCTTCCAGTACCATGGCGCGCTTGCTACGCTCCGCCTTCATTTGTTTATCCATCGCATCCTGAATATCGGTTGGAGGCTGGATGTCGATTACCTCAACACGCTCGATCCGAACGCCCCACTTCTCCGTTGCTTCATCGAGTGCGATACGGATATCGGTCGATATTTTCTCCCTGCCAGACAATGTCTCATCTAGCTCCATCTTACCGATAATCTGACGCATAGTTGCCGTACTAATGTTGCGCACACCATATACGTAATCAGAGATACCATAAGTGGCTTGCTCGGGACCCGTTACTTGGTAGAAGATGATCGTATCGATCTTAACCTGAACGTTATCCTTAGTAATAACCGTTTGCGGCGGCACATTGGCTTGTTGAATACGAAGATCATGATACGTGCGAACATGGTCGATAATAGGAATCAGAATATTGATACCAGGCGTCAGCAATCTGCTGAATTTGCCTAGTCGCTCCACAACCCCAACCCTTTGCTGTGGAATAATCTTAACGGATAATGCGATGAATACGACTGCCAACACAACAACGATGATCGTTACAATTAATGTCATTGATATTTACCCTCCCCATTTATTTACTTGCAAGAACGCGCTTCCTCTGCTGACGACGATTATGGACTCGCCTTTGATGATACTCTCCTCAGAAGTCGCACTCCAAGTTTCACTGCCAACCTTAACAATACCAGGAGCATCGGGACGAATATCCTCCAATACCGTTCCCTGCATACCCACAAGCTCATCTACTGCATCTTTAAAACCTTTGCCGATTTGCATGCGCCGCGTAAGAGGCTTTGTAAAGATCGTAAGGATCAGCGCGACGATGCTGCCGATAATAACTTGCAACAGCAGTGCGTCAGGCGCAATCACATCAACCAGAGCGGCAGCAAGCGCTCCAATGCCCAGCCATAGCAGGTAAAACGTTAAAGTCAGCATTTCGATGACGATGAGTATTCCCGCGGCAATCAACCAGATCAACCACCAGTCCATTTCAGGACACCCCCTCTTCAGTCATAATGTATTCGTTCTCGACTACTCAAAGACCTCTTTCTGTCCCAGAGAAAATGTCGAATGTTGTATTTGATTCCTACTTCTACGTCAATCCAGTACATTCGTTCCATTATTGAACAGGAAAAAAGCCCTTGAATTACAAGGACTTTTCTTTGGATGCGGTAGAGAGGACTCGAACCTCCACGGGTATACACCCACTACCCCCTCAAGATAGCGTGTCTGCCATTCCACCACTACCGCACATATTAAGTTAATAACGACCCCTGCATGCCAGCATCTTCGAGGGTTGAAGAAAACTGGTGAGCCATGAAGGACTCGAACCTTCGACACCCTGATTAAAAGTCAGGTGCTCTACCAACTGAGCTAATGGCTCCCATGAACGGAAACGACTCCACACAAGAGCTGCTTCATAAGAGGATGATGGTGACCCGTAGGGGATTCGAACCCCTGTTACCTCCGTGAAAGGGAGGTGTCTTAACCCCTTGACCAACGGGCCACATGTAACAAAAATTTAATGCCGCTAATTTGACGACAAAATGTATTCTACCATCTTGTCCATAACATTGCAAGCATTATTACACTTCATGTGTGATTTGAAATTCATCGAGCAAAAGAAAAAGACCGATTCGACTTCGGCCCCTCGTTTCGTGCGATGAGTCCTTCAGTAAATATGGTGGCGGAGAAGGAGGGATTCGAACCCTCGCACCACTTACGCAGTCTAACCCCTTAGCAGAGGGTCCCCTTGAGCCACTTGGGTACTTCTCCATGAACTGGCTCCCCGAACAGGACTCGAACCTGTGACAACTCGATTAACAGTCGAGTGCTCTACCAACTGAGCTATCAGGGAACAACAAAATTTCAACAGTGACAAGTAATAATTTATCACGGCGTAAAGGAGTTGTCAAGCGCTATCAAACTTAATTTTCCGCGGCATTTGCCACAAGCATATCTAGCCGGATCCAGCTTGCGTTTTCGCAAATATTCCATCCCGCAGCTCTTGCAAATTAACTTGTAACGAAATGCAATCGCAGACCGCTCTTTTCGTTCCGGCAATGACTGGCAGTATCTAGAGCCTCCTACATGAGCAAGCAACGTTTTGAAATCGTGATCACGGTGCCGATAACCTCGCTTCATGATATGTAGGTGATAATGGCATAACTCGTGTTTAATTATTTTCTCCGTCTCTTCTTCCCCATATGCGGCAAGCTGATGAGGACTAATTTCGATATTGTGACTCTGGGTGAAATAACGTCCACCGGTCGCTTTCAATCGGCCATTAAACATGGCTTTATGCTGGAACGGTCGTCCAAAACTTGTGAGGGATATCTGCTCAACCCATCGCTGTAACATGTCGTTATCCATTCGCTCCTCCTCCTTGACTACTTGAATTTTAACGCGCCAATAGGCTACACTGTCAAGTAGGAACGCTGCATAAGCGGCATCAGACCGAGGGGAGTACACTAAAGTTATGGCTATTATGCGATATGTGTTATTGAAACAAGAAGCGACGATCAGCTTCGTAGAGATGCCTGCGTCACACGCTTACCAACTGAGTGCGCTGAATCTGAGACTGCACAAAGAAATCGACAAACTGACGGCAGAACAAGTACCCTCATTACCCTACGCGGTAGCAGAATGCGATAATGTGGATCTGCACGATACTTCCATTAAAGTGGTTTCTGGCCTGGACTACTTAAACTCGCTTGAACAAGATTTCGCCCAAGTACAGGAGAAGTCTTATCCCCTCATTTCACTGCTGACAGAAATTCGCGCTTTGCAAGCACAACTGGAACAATGGTATGAGGAATACGAAGAAGATCAGTTGGGCTAATCAAACCTGAATTCTGTGGGACCTGCACGGATATTCGCCTATTGCATAAGGTAATAGTACAACAGGCGAGACCGGGAGGAGGACGATGCGATGCCGCAGTGGCTATGTAATCAACTGATGCGCGCATTCCAACAGAAGGACCGCAGGCAGATCAAGCTGCTTAATGACTGCTGGTATTTCTATCGTACGAAACAAGGACATAAGGAACACGGTACTGGAACGGTCATCCAATAGGCTATGATTGATCCATAGAAGCACGAACATCAATAGACCCGCCCCCTCTCAACCGAGAGTGGCCGGGTCTATTTTAATTAGGCTACATTCGCCCGAAATTTGAATTAGTCCATTTTACCATTAAAAGATACGATACGATCGATCGGCAGTCGAGTTGTTGGATGACCTTTCGCTACGGCCTTGCCAATTGGCAGCATCAATGTTGGCAGGTAACGGTCGGATATGCCAAGCAATGCCTTCGCCTGATCTGCATTGTAACCGCCCATTGGAACAGTATCATATCCTTTGGCATGTGCTGTCAGCATAAGCTGCATTGCAATTAGGCCAGTGTCGAAAGCGACAAGCTCACGCAGCTTTCCTTCAGGCAGCGAAGCATACATGTTGGAATAGTTTGTAACCATGTTCTTTTTGGTCTCTTCATTCATAAAACCAGCTTCCACAGAGGCGCTGTAAATTTCTTCTGCCAACGTGTACATCTGGAGGTCTGCCATCACAATGACAATTGCGGAAGCTTCACCCACTTGGCTTTGATTAAAAGCGATCGGCACAAGTTTTTGTTTCAGCTCTTCATCTGTTACAACCATGAAACGCCATGGCTGCATATTGGCAGATGATGGTGCTTTTGCAGCTATTTGAATCATCTCGAGTAGATCTTCATCCGAAATGCGGACACTGCTGTCATATTTGCGAACAGAACGTCGACCTTCTAACACTTCGAAAAAAGAAGCTTCTTCATTTGTTTTAAGCGATGTCTGTACGTTCACTTTGGAATCGATAATTTGAGTCATGGTTAATTCCTCCTATGTGCTCTCTCTAATTCGTAACTGTAACTCGATAATTTACAGTATAGTTGGCGATCGTACTTTTGTCAATTAACTAACTTTTGGTTACAAGATTTTATTTTATTCTTAAATTAAAAACAGTTCGTACGTGTTTGTCGACACATACGAACTGTTTATAAACGATCTATTTGCAGGTGTTCGGCTGCATGTTAGTCCGGCTTGCGCATCGTGAGTCCGACTCTTCCCTTCTTGAGATCCACGTTCAGAACCCACACCGTCACGATATCTCCAACCGAGACAATATCCATTGGATGTTTAACAAACTTGTTGCTTAGCTGTGAGATATGAACAAGCCCATCATTTTTGATACCGATATCCACAAATGCTCCAAAATCGATTACGTTGCGCACCGTACCCTGCAGTTCCATCCCTGGTGACAGGTCCTCTAGCTGCAGTACATTGGTACTAAAGATCGGAGGCGGAAGCTCCTCACGAGGATCACGTCCAGGGCGCAGAAGGCTCTCTACGATGTCTCGCAGTGTAGGAGTGCCTACACCGAGCTGCACAGCCAGAGCGGCAATATCGACCGCTTGGAGCGCGCTCTTCGTCTCTTCGCTGCCTACATCCTTAAGAGCAATACCCAGCTCGCTGAACAACTTGTCCACGATGGTATACGATTCTGGATGGATCGGAGTACGATCCAGCGGATTCGCTGCATCCGGGATACGGAGGAAACCGATACACTGCTCATAGGATTTCGCTCCTAGGCGAGGTACCTTCTGAAGCTGAGAACGTTTCGCGAAACGACCGATTTCTTCACGATATTTCACGATATTTTTGGCGATGGTCCCGTTAACGCCTGCCACATAAGACAACAGCGACGCCGAGGCCGTATTAACATCAACACCGACATGGTTAACCGCTGACTCAACTACACCGCCAAGCGATTCGTCAAGTCGCTTCTGGCTGACATCATGCTGATATTGCCCGACGCCTATCGCTTTGGGTTCGATCTTTACCAGCTCTGCCAGCGGATCCTGGAGGCGTCTCGCGATTGATACCGCACTACGCTCCGCTACGTCAAGAGAAGGAAACTCATCAGCAGCCACCTTGGATGCCGAGTAGACGCTTGCCCCCGCTTCGCTTACGATAATATATTGAATCACCGCACCGCCATCACTTTTTCGCTTGCCAATTAGCGTTGCAATAAATTGCTCCGTCTCACGTGAAGCCGTGCCATTGCCTATAACGATAAGCTCTACTTTATATTTGTCAATAAGTCCATTGATCAGCTTCTCTGCCTCAGCCACCTTGTTATTGGGCGGAGTCGGATACGTCACCGCCACCTCTAGCAGCTTTCCTGTGTCATCAATGACCGCGAGCTTGCAGCCCGTACGGAACGCCGGATCAACACCTAATACGATATGCCCGCGAACAGGCGGCTGGAGTAATAAATTACGCAGATTGGCCGAAAAAATCGTGATGGCATGTTCTTCAGCTTTCTCTGTTAGTTCATTACGCACCTCGCGCTCAATGGATGGCGCGATCAAGCGTTTGTATGCATCCTCGATTACCGTCGACAAGAGCGCTGCTACCTGTGCCGCTGTGCCCCCTCGAAGCAGCTTTCGCCGCATATGCTCATGAATTCGATCGACAGGCGTATCAAGCGTTATCCGCAGCACCTCTTCGCGTTCTCCACGATTAATAGCCAATACGCGGTGCGGCGGGAGCTTCCTGACAGGCTCTTGGTAATTGTAGTACATTTCGTAGACGGATTCTTCATCTGCCTTCTTCACTTCTGAACGTAGAAGAGATTGTTCCGTAGTGAATTTGCGGATCCAAGAACGAATCGACGCGTCATCCGCGATATTCTCGGCAATAATGTCCATTGCCCCTTGCAGCGCTTCCTCTGGCGTTGCGACACTTTTTTCCGGATTCACGTATCGTTTGGCTTCAAGCATCGGATCGCCTTGCCTAGGCTGCGACCATAACCAATCCGCCAGCGGCTCCAAGCCACGCTCCTTGGCCACACTAGCTCTTGTCTTACGTTTCTGCCGAAATGGACGGTACAAATCTTCAACTTCCTGCAATTTGGTCGCTGCTACAATGGAATTCCTTAGGACGTCCGTAAGTTTACCTTGCTCGTCGATCAGTCGAATCACTTCACGCTTACGATCCTCGAGATTACGCATATAAGCCAGCTTCTCTTCAATGGAACGCAGCTCGTTTTCATCCAACTCGCCAGTCATCTCTTTGCGATACCGCGCAATAAATGGAATGGTGTTTCCTTCATCCAGCAAGGCAACTGCCGATTTCACCTTGCTTGCAGGCAATGAAAGTGATTCAGCAATTACGGAGATCAGACGTTTGTTCTCTGCTGATTTCTCCTCATCCGTCAACTTCGTATTAGCACTTGTTTCTTCGATTGACGTGTTTGACATTCCTTTAGCCCAATCTGCCACTGACGCACGCTCCATCCTTCATATCGATGACGAGGCTGCCCCGCGCCTTGCTTATGGCGGTGAGACAGCCTCCGAAAGTTTAATCTATTGCAGCATAAGCTGCAGTCCAGCCCTTAACCCGTGTAAGGGTTATTCGCTTTCTCAAAGCCTATCGTCGTTCTTGCCCCATGACCCGGATATACAATAACCTCCGGATTAAGCTTATATAACTTCGTTTGAATGGAATCGTACAAATCCCGTTCGCGTCCGCCCGGCAAATCCGTGCGACCGACAGAAAGCTTGAACAGGACATCGCCCGAGAATAGATGATTGCCGCATAAGAAGCTAACACTTCCTGGCGAATGGCCTGGCGTATGCATCACTTGGAACGTATGACCGATCAGCTCCAGTTTTTGCCCTTCTGCAAGCTCGTATTCGGCCGGATCCGTCGACAAGGGAGGTGTGACATCCTGCCAGCGCATAGAACCGTTCTTGCGCGGATCCGTCAGCCAATCCGCCTCTTGATCATGAATATAAACCGGGCAGCCTGCGGACTTGCGCACATCATCTACTCCACCCATATGGTCGAAGTGGGCATGTGTTAATAAAATTGCCTCGATCTTCGTATTCGCGATCCGATCTAGCAATCGTTTAGGGTTCATTCCGGGATCGATGATGATTCCCCGCTCTTGAGCTTCATCTTGTTTCACCGTAAGCAAATAACAATTCGTCTGAATCGGACCTAGTGAAAATGTCTCAACCTTGAATGTTACTGCCATCGCTTAGATGCTCTCCAGCAGAGCGCGCAGTTCTTGAATTACTTCCGACTGATATGCCGGTCCATCGCCATAACGTTTCAATATTTCTTGACGTGTTGCTGTCAGATTATCTTGGTAATCAGCCGCTTCACGATCCGTATTGTTTTGCTTGAAAGCCACCATCGGCTCCTGAATACGACTAGGACGTGGTCCCCATTGTCCTAATACGGCTCCGCTATTATCCGCGAAGATCACGATCGGAATCGATCGACCGCCCATCGTCAGAAACTGATCCATCGTATCGAGATGCTCTTCCATGATCAGTACTTCAACCTTCATTCCGGATGCTTCCAGCGCTTTGAAAACGGCAGGCACGTTACGTACGACGTCTCCGCACCAATCTGCCATCAAGATGAGGCAGCGAACATTATCGCGATTATTCAAGGATTCGAACCACTCACGGTCTTCGTTAGACGGCCAACTGAATTGCTCCAGCCATCCTTCGAACGTCTCTTTATTCTTCGTCATACCGTCAATGAATTGCTGTGGAGTAATCCCAGTGCCTAACTTGTCTGTCACACTCTTGCTCATATGTATCCCTCTCCTCGATCACAGATGTTATAGCTGACATGATTATACTTAAAACTTCTTAGCCCTACGAATGTACATATAAAGGACAACCAGTACCGCTAATGCAATAATGGCATATACGATATTGGAGTATACGTCCATGAACTCGACGATCTCTGTCCAATTGCCACCAACCGCCGTCCCGACGGATACAAGTATCGTATTCCAGATCAGCGTGCCTATCGTCGTGAAGAACAAGAACGGTACAACTTTCATGCCCGACATGCCTGCTGGCAACGAAATTAAGCTTCGGATCAGCGGAACCATGCGGCAAAGCAGCACTGCCCAATACCCATATTTGTCAAACCAAGCATCTGCCTTGCGGACATCTTCTTTTTTGACACGAATGACTTTACCCCAGCGGTCGATAATACGCTCGAGCCGTTCGACTCCAAGAAGTCTGCCGATAACATACAAGATAATTGCTCCGATCAACGACCCTAGTGTTGCAACCATGATGACGCCAACAGGAGTCAGCTTCGTATACGTCGTCATAAAACCGCCGAACGTCAGGATCACTTCGGACGGGATCGGGGGGAACAGGTTCTCAAGGGCAATCATCATCAGAATGCCAAAGTAACCGTATTGTTCCATAAAGTCGGTAATCCAGCTCTCCATCTTCACCCTCCACTTCGCTTATCGCATACTTACGCAACATTCCACAAACTGCTACCTCTGTTATTCTATCATATAGCGCGAGAAGGCTTCCACCCTCGCGCAATCAGGTTTGCGTGGATTGCGCCATCTAGAGTCCTCGCGCAAAGTTTCGTTGCGTCCAACACATGTGTCCATCGGGCATCCGCCTGCATACGTTGTGTGTGAGAGGAGTCGGTCACCTATGAAAGCTAACGCGCAAAAACATGCTTCCGGCTTGCCGTCTGCACGCAAAATCCGAAGATCATGCAGCAACGAGCTGTATCGTACAGTCAAACGTATGAAGGTATATATCCCAAAAGATAAGATGGACCAAGCAGAAAACTTGTATTTCAAGAAAGTAGCTCATCACTTGTTATGGATCGTTGAGCATAAGGATAACCGAAAAGCACAAGCGAATTGGTGGGCGGAGAACGTTAGCGAAGAAATCGCGGCTTTATGGGAAGTCGACCGCGACAAGTTATGTGAAGCCTTTCGCGTTGCGTATGGAGGGTAGCGGAGAAACAACCTCGAGATGTAGGATGAAAGCCCAATGGTCGTTGGTGTTGCCACGAGCCATGGGCTTCTTTTTGAGCTTTACAAGTTACATGGGCTTGTAGGCAGAAGGATTAACGGCTCTCCTGCAAACGGTCAGCGGACACCGTCTTGGTGTTCACTGGATTGTTGCCGACTGTCACGGTCACCATCCCGTTAGCGTCATCGACATTTTCGATCCAGACAGAATCGCCTTCCAGCTGTACAGCAATCGTATCTTTAGATTCATAAATTTGCTTCGCTCTCGCTGTTTCCATATCGTCACTTGGCTCCTTCGTCATGCTCGTTCATATTGTCCGTTGTCGACTCGGCGATAAGGCCATTGTGCATCGTTACATTGCCCCCGCCTAGCCCTTCGTTGACCATGCGATCAATATCCATATCGTAGGCGTCGCGTCCTTCATAATGCGGCTCGGCCGCTTGCACATGCTGCTGCTCGGCAGCCTCCATTTTGTTCTGTTCGGTCATTGCAGCTTCCTCCTTCGGATGATGGCAATACGGCAAGTAGCCTTGAGCAAAATATGCCCCTTCTCGCCCCTATTCATACGAAAATCAGCTACAACAGAGGCGACAACAAATGCATCAACATCTCTGCAGCCTTCTCCTTGACAGAACGATTGGCGAATTGTTCGGGATCCAGTTGCTCGCTATTCGCAACATCTTCCATAAAGTCATCCATCAACTGACCGACAGGTTCATCGCCTTCAATTAACGCCAAAACCTCGTAATTGCTATACAAACTTCGCATATCCAAATTCGCCGACCCAATGGATGCAATTCGCCCATCCATGATCATCACCTTTGCATGGATAAAGCCTTTGCCATATCGATATACCTTGACACCGGCCTCCAGCATATCCTGTATATAAGACAGTGTGGAGAGCAGTACGAGCTTAGAATCGCTAATTCCAGGGATAATTAATCTGACATCCAAGCCGCTTCTCGCTGCGATCCGAAGACTGCCTGCAATCATGGGATCGGGGATGAAATACGGCGTCGTTGCATAAATCGATTGTTTGGCATCTGACATCGCAACGAACAACGTTTCAGATATCTTTTGGTCGTGGATTCCCGGCTTGCCTGGAATCAATACAACTCGATCATTTGCCGAAACAGACGAATAATGACCACTTTTCTCACTGTGAATTGTTACATTCACATTGGTAGCACGATGCCAGTTTTCTGCGAAAATCCTTTCCAATTGGCCAACACACTCGCCTTCCAGTTTGAGATGGGAGTCGCGCCAATAACCGAGCTTGGGATCCAGTCCAAGATACTCATCTCCGATATTGATCCCCCCAAGGAAGCCGATTACACCGTCTATCACGGCGATTTTACGATGATTCCGAAAGTTCAACCTACGTTTAAACAGCGATTCGCTTGGAGGTGAGAAGCACGCATGATGGATACCGTATCGATCTAGCTCATCTAGAAAATATTGTTCCAAATGAAGACTTCCGATTCCGTCATAAAGAAGCCGCACTTCAATTCCTGCCTTAGCTCTTGAGGTCAACGCTTGTAGAAACTTCTTGCCAATTCCGTCGCCTCGAATGGTGTAATAATCCAAATAAACATAATGGTTTGCAGCGTGGATCGCATCCAATATTGCTGCAAATGTCGCTTCACCATTCGTCAGAACGACCGCTCGATTGTGATGTGTCGCAGGATAGGGGAGATGTTTGTTCACAAAAAGCTCCATCTTATCAGCTTCACCAGCGAGCAGAGTTTTCCGTGCGTGCTTGAACTTACTTCTCTTACATTCGGTATCATGTTTTATGCGAACCCGCACCAATCTTCGCCCGAGCAGCCAATAGGCCCCATAACCCAGAAACGGGCAAATCATTACAATACATAACCAAGCAACAAGGTGAGCCTGCCGCCGGTGCTCGAGCCACATCAAACTTATAAATTGAGCGACGTAAGCAAGAAGCGCCACAACAATCCACCACACTCCGGCAAACATACCCTCCACCCCTCTCATTGATATAGAGGTCGTAACGGCTAGTGTTCCTTACGAAGTGGGGGGATATACAGATGAACAGGGATAGAAAAAAGCCTAACCACCATAATACATCTTCTGGGGCAGGCTATAATATTAGTCTGAAAAGTTCTGACTGCTGGATTGCGTGTTAATATGATGCCAGATCCGCGGATGCATGCTAAGTTTTCGGACGATTCGCTTAGGGAGCTTATTAAAATGTAATCCAAGCTTATAACCCACTAATTTGGCAGCTGAATCCAAGATTAGTTTGGGTAATAGGTGAATATGTCCGCTTGCAATCAACGCCCTAGCTTGTTGCTTAACCAAACTGCTACCTGCAGCTCCAACGGCACTGTACATCGTAATCCATCGATTCATCTTCATAGATATACCATTATCAAAATATCGATTAAATTGTTGTCTTATAGAATAATTATGAGAATGTTTAACGATCGCCTCCGCTCTATAAGCGACGCGACGACCATCGAGAATACATTTGGCAGACATAAACAAATCTTCATTAAACATCACAGGCTCCTGAAATCCACCTTGTTGCACGAACACGGCTTTGGGGATTGCAGAGCATACATTAGAACAAAAAAAAGTTTTGATGCCGAATTGGTCTATGTCGGACATCTCCCGGATATACGATCTATCGGGATAATTATGTTCGCGAGTTAGCTTCTCCAGCAAAGTAGCGTCATCCTTCGGTAACTGTCTCGCATAAGCCATTACCGGCAATCCATCATCGCCCTCTGAATCCGAAAGTCCCATCGTCAATTGCTCGATTAATCGGTTATTTTGTGGCATCGCATCTTGTGTCATGAACATCAGTACATGTCCAGAGGCTGCTGCAGCAGCACGATTGCGTGTTCCTCCATGATCGAACTCTGTTTTTTTTACATTCATGATCTTTGCGCCAGCAGCCCTCGCGATATCTAGTGTTGCATCCGTCGACTCAGAATCGATCACAATGATTTCGAGCGGAGGCAACGTCTGCTCTTGCAGTCTTCGCAGCAACTCTCGCAACTGTTCTCCTGCGTTCAATGTCGGGATGATGACCGAAACCGAAATGTTCGGGATGCTTACATTGCTACTAGTATGCATTTCTGTTCATCAGGCCCTTCACAATCGTTTTGATAATAATCTTGATGTCGAAGATAAACGTCCAATTCTCGATGTAGAACAGATCGTGTCTGATCCTCTCCTGAATCGACGTATCTCCTCTTAAGCCATTCGCCTGCGCCCAACCTGTGATACCCGGTTTGATCTGGTGTTTGATCATATACTTCGGAATCTCATCCTTGAACTGATTGACGAAAAATGGACGTTCGGGACGCGGACCAACAACACTCATATCACCGATCAGCACATTAAAAAATTGTGGCAGCTCATCGAGACTCGTTCTACGTAAGAACGAACCGAATTTCGTTCTCCGAGGATCGTTTTCTACCGTCCATTGCGTATCGGCAACCCTATCTGATGACAACCTCATCGACCGAAACTTCAACATATTAAACGTCTTGCGATCCAGACCAATCCGTTCCTGCTTGAATAATATCGGTCCTGGAGATGTTAATTTGATTCCTAGCGCTACAATAAGCAATAGTGGTGATGTCAGAATAATAGCAACGAAAGCAAAAGCAATGTCAAACCATCTCTTCAATATTCGATTACTCAGAACATCAAGAGGTACGTCTCTTACATTAATGAGCGGAATTCCCGCAAAATTATCTAATATCGGTCTTGCCGGCAACAAATCAAAGAAATCCGGAATGATTAACGTTTTGACCCCAGCCTGCTCGCAAATTTGAATAATGGATGCATATTTCGTGTGTGCTTCTAGAGGGAGAGCCATAATCACTTCATCGATTGGATGTTTCGCCAGTAGACGTTCCAGATCGTCAAGACGACCGATTATCGGCTTTACACGCCGGTCACTCGTGGGATGATTAGTTAAATAGTCGTCGAGAAATCCGATAACCTCATAACCTAGCTCAGGATGATGATTTAAATTTTCATAGAAGTTCCTACCCACCGAGCCTGCTCCAAGTATCAGTACAAATCTTTTGTTGTAGCCTCTACGCCTTAGATTGGATAAGACCGACTTGACTCCGTATCTGTAACCGGCAATAGCCAGCATATTCATCGCAAAAAATAGAATCAGGAATTGCCTTGAAATATTTGTTTCGTTAGAGAAATAAAACAGGCCTAACAACCCTAAAAAGCTGATGAATTGGATTTGGAAGATTTTCAGCAAGTCATATGAAAAATGTTTACGTCGTTTGGGAGAATAAAATTGCAAATAAAAACCGACTAGAACAGCCGAAAAGGAATAGATCGTACCCCAAAGCAAATAAGATGAAAATGGCAAAGATTTCGTATTCGAAATCCATCCACTCTCGAATTTAATCCAATACGCGAGCAGAAAAACAAGCAAGGCGCACGCCAGATCGGAAAACATATACAGTTGAGTTAATAATCTTTGGTTTTGTCGAAGCATCGCTCCACATTCACCTACAATCTCTCATGATTCGACTCTAGTAATATTGTACCAAATGTGGTGATCAATTAGAATAAAAAGCTGCTTAGCGCTGATCTTGTTTCTCTTGAATGAGAGCCCGCTTCCTCAGCATATCGGGTAATAATCGTAATATTTTGTGCCAACTAGATAACAGATCCGGTTCACGGAATATGATGTATCCCAATTTCATGATTTCAAGTACCAGAATGACCGGAATCTGGATGAACGAACGAGGGCTCATTGATTCATTTTTAATTAGCAGAAAAAAACGATTGTTGTAGGAATGTTGACGTACGAATAGCGGAATCCCCGCTCTTCCACTCTTCTTCCATCCTCTTGCATGTATGGCGGTAGATCTAGGAACGTATATTGATTTCCAACCTAGAATTTGAGCCCGCCACGCAACGTCTACATCTTCTTTGTATGCAAAAAACTGCTCATCAAAAAACTCACCTTCAATCGATATATCCGCAACCATTCGTCTTGCATATAGAGATGCTGCTCCGGAAGTGCCGAAAATATAATCGGATTTTCCCCATCGGGCTCTATCTTCGCCTGCCCCTCGATCTCTTGCCTGACGGAGCAACCCCATCACAAGCCCGGTACTGTCAATCAACGCATGATCTGAACCAGACACCAGCATCCCCGTCGCGCTCCCTGCATTAGGATCGTTTTCTAGTTCATGAACAAGGCATTTGATGTAATCTTCATGGAGTTGTACATCTGGATTTAGTACAAGGACATAATCACTTTGAGAGGACATGATGGCTTGATTCTGACCACCCGCAAAACCGTTATTCATCTCATTTGCAATGATTACGAGATTATTTCTGCCGCTTTCTAAAGCTCTAATCTCATCCAGCGTATGATCTATAGATGCGTTATCTACGATTATGACAGAATCTATCGGATAGCTCTGCCTATAAACTGCCTCTAAACAAGTGCGGATATCCGAAGCGCTGTTGTACGTCACGATACTTACGCTAACTGTCGCCATGTTGACTCCTTTTAGAAAAGGCTGACTCTTCAAGAGTCAGCCTCAAGTTCATGTTTCAAATAATACCTAAGCGCCTCCTGCCAAGATCGCATTGGTGGCAGACCCGCTGCACGGATAGCGTGGTGACTAAATACCGAATATGCAGGTCGCTTTGCTGGTCGAGGAAATTGTTCGGTAGAACATGGTACAACTTCAACATCCATTTCCGAGAACTGAAAAATAGATTTGGCGAAATCGTACCAAGAACAGCTATCACTATTAGAGACATGAAACATGCCGTAGTTTTCGGTTTTCACTAATTGAAGCAGCAGGTTAGCCAGATCATAGGTATATGTAGGAGAACCCTGCTGATCGTTCACCACTTGCAGTTCTCGCTTCTCAGCCCCGATTCTAAGCATTGTTTTCACAAAATTGTTGCCGTAGCTTCCAAATACCCAAGATGTACGCACGATATAATGCCGATCGACAAGCTCTTGTACCGCGAGTTCACCTGCAAGCTTGGACTTTCCATATACGGATGTTGGATTGGTCATTGCATCTGTTTCGTAGGGAAGAGTTGCTTTCCCATCAATAACATAATCCGTACTTATATAACAGAGCTTTGCCCCCACGGCTTTCGCTGCCAAGGCTACATTTCTAGTGCCCCTGCTGTTAACGGCATATGCAGCCTCCGGATCGGCTTCCGCTAGATCTACTGCGGTGTATGCAGCACAATGGATGATGACTTCAGGCTGAATCCGCTGAAATACTGCCAGGCACTGCTCCTCATTAGTCACATCCAAATCTGAACGAGTTAGCGGGAAGAGCATGTTCTCAGGCTCTAGATGCGGCCATAAGGCAAGTTCTTTGCCCAATTGCCCTGCGGCCCCCGTAATTGCAATTCGCATTGCCAATTCTCTCCTTTGTTACAGCCTATGGCTGTACTGAGTATCGAAATAGGCTTGATATTCTCCGGAAAGAATTTGCTTCATCCATTCTTGGTTGCCAAGGTACCATGCGATTGTGGCACTAGTTCCGCTCTCATAATGATGTTTAGGCTCCCAACCTAGCTCATTACGAATCTTATCCGCATCGATAGCATATCGTCGATCATGACCTGGACGATCAGTGACATATTTAATCAGACTTTCAGGCTTACCTAGCTGAGACAATATGGTGCGAACGACTTGTTGATTGGTTCGTTCATTGCGACCGCCAACGTTATACACCTCACCACTTTTCCCGTTATGCAGGACAAGGTCGATAGCGCTGCAATGATCCTCTACATACAGCCAATCCCTTACATTCATGCCGTCTCCGTATACTGGCAGCGGCTTGTCCTGGAGCGCATTCTGGATCATTAGCGGTATGAGCTTCTCTGGGAATTGGAATGGACCATAATTGTTAGAACAACGCGTAATATTGACGTTCATACCATATGTTTCGTGATACGCACGCACGAGTAGATCGGATCCGGCTTTGCTGGCCGAATATGGGCTATTGGGCGCCAGTGGCGTCGATTCGGTAAACAAACCATTGTCTCCAAGCGTGCCGTATACTTCATCGGTTGAAACATGAACAAATTTGCCAACTTGGTATTGTTTGGATAGATCAAGCAGTACTTGAGTGCCAAGCACATTTGTCTTCACAAATACATTTGGCTGCAGAATGCTACGGTCAACATGAGACTCTGCGGCAAAATGGACGACAGTATCGATACCGGACATGAAATACGGCTCAAGCGCTTCACGATCCGTGATGTCTGCTTTAACGAACGTATATCTGGCGTGATTTTCAATAGTCTGGAGGTTAGCTAGATTGCCCGCATATGTTAATGCATCCACATTGATTAATGTATAATCCGGATATTGTTTAGCCATATATAGCAGAAAATTACTGCCGATAAATCCGGCTCCTCCTGTCACTAATAATTTCACGTGACTATCTCACCCTTCAAATTCGAAATTTATTTCTGCTTCATCTAATACAGGATGTTTGCTATCCTTATCGGATAATATTGGCTTTTCCGTTGGCCAATCTATTCCTAGTGCCGGGTCGTCCCATGCGATACCTCTATCATGCTGGGGCGAATATAAGGCATCAACCTTATATTGTACCTCCGTATTCGGGACGAGCGTACAAAAACCATGAGCGAATCCAGCAGGAACAAGCAGTTGTCGATAGTTATAGGCACTCAGTATGAAGCCTTGCCAATGACCGAATGTAGGCGAACCTTTACGAATATCCACCACAACATCATAAATGGCACCAGCCGTCACACGAACCAACTTCGTCTGAGCATGGGGATTTAATTGATAATGAAGACCTCGTATTACTCCAGCTTCAACTGATAAGGAATGGTTGTCCTGAACAAAGGTAGATGTGATCCCACTGGCCTTGGCCGTTTGATCATTGTAACTTTCAAGGAAAAATCCTCGATGATCACCGAAAACTTTAGGCTCAAGAAGCAGTAGATCCGGTATTGCAGTTCTCGTAACCTTCACTAGTCAAACACCCCCTTATTCTTTAAATTTGCCAAACTCTTCTCCAAATACGAGATCTTTGGCAAGCTCATTCGCTTTAGTTAGTGAAGCATGTGTACCGGCATCCGTCCACCAGCCTTGCAGAATATCATATGTCAATGTCCCTGCTGCTATATATGCATTGTTTACATCCGTAATTTCGAGTTCTCCACGACCAGAAGGTTTAAGTGTCTTAATCACTTCAAATACCTTGCTGTCGTACATATAAATTCCCGTTACCGCGAACGAGCTTTTGGGTGCTGCCGGCTTCTCTTCAATCGATATAATCTGCTGCCCTCGCAACTCGGGCACGCCATATCGCTGAGGATCATGAACTTCCTGGATTAGAATTTTCGCTCCAATCTCTTGGCTACGGAAGTTGTTTACATATTCGACGATCGAGTCCTCAAAAACATTATCGCCGAGTATAACAACCATTTGTTCACCATTTACGAAGTCCTTGGCGAGTCCAAGCGCTTGGGCTATTCCTCCTGCTTCGTCTTGAACTTTATAAGTAAGCTCTACTCCATACTCGTGACCACTACCTAACAAATTGACCACATCACCCATATGTTCTTTTCCTGTTACGATCAAAATATCCTGTATCTCTGCTTCTTTAAGCTTTGCGATAGAGTGAAAAATCATGGGATATTTGCCGACAGGTAACAAGTGCTTATTGGTAACTTTAGTTAATGGATAAAGGCGTGAGCCAGTCCCGCCGGCTAGAATGATACCTTTCATTACAACCTTCTCCCTCCATTATTTCGCAATAAAATAAACACCAATTAATATGATAGCGACACCAATTATTTTTTGAACTGAAATAAATTCATTAAACACAAAATGACCTGCAAACAGTCCAAAGACATAAGCCAAACTTTGTAAAGGATACAGAGTACTTAACGGCATCTTCGAAAGCAAGAATATCCAGATAAGCGTAGCTAACACATATAAAACGCCGCCAAACAAAAAATATGGAGAAAACAAAACACCTAAGACGGTAGAGAAATTGTAGTTCACCATTCCTCGAACCGAAAATTTCCAGAGTATTTGTCCCGTTGTTAGAAACAACACATTAATTAATATTAGTGCGTAGTTGAAATACATTATTTGTTCTCCATATAAGAAAGTTTAGCTTTCAGATCTATCAACTCTTGCTTGTAAATACCAAGCTCCTGAGATAGATTTTTAATTTTATTATGACTCGTAGATAATGCCAACGTTAAGTTAAACAATATGATCAGGATGAGAATAATAGATAGTAGAAAAAGTCCATTTACAGGCGTTTCGATTTCTAACAGATTCGATATCATTCCAACAATCTTTGGAAATATCGAAATCAAGACCACAACTGAACCTAAAAAAATCCAAAGCAGCGCATACTTCAAATCCAATTTATATCTTGAAATCATTCTTGTTATTCCTATTAAACCTATTAATGATGCCACGAACAACACAATTTGTAGCGTTACCGGTATCATATGTTTATCCTCTACTTTCGACTTTACTAAGCCCTAACCGCATCGATTACAACAGCAAAAGTTACTTTAATCATATAATGAGCCGATTTAAGCGATCGAATGGAAGATACTCCACCTAGCCGTTCTTTCATGATTACTGGCACTTCTTTTATTTTTAAACCCTTTCTTTTGACGAATACAATGGACTCCGGCTCTGGATAATCAGTTGGATAATTAGTTGCAAACATCTCGATCAATTTGCGATTGCAAGCTCTGAAACCAGAAGTCGGATCTGTAATTTTTTGTTTCATTAATACCTTTATTAAAAAACTGAAATACTTAATGCCTACTCTCCTTAACCAAGTAGACTGAAATCCGATTTTGTTGATATACCTGGATCCAATAACTAAATCCGCTTCCCCCTCCATAATCGGCTGAAGGAGCTCGGGTATGAACTTAGGATCATGTTGTCCGTCACCATCTACCTGAATGGCTATATCATAAGCATTTTTGTAGGCAAAGATATAACCCGTTTGCACGGCGCCTCCGATTCCAAGATTACAAGGCAAATCAATTACATTCACATTTTCCTGATGGCAAATTAAAGAAGTTCTGTCTTTGGAATGATCGTTGATAACAACGATTTCTACTGTGTTCAATGCCTTCAATTCAGTTAATAAACTTCGTATGTTATCTTCTTCGTTATACGCCGGTATAATGACAAGCACTTTCAAAGTCAATCACCTCAACTTCAAAGATGAAAAATCATATTTTTCAATTGTAATCTCATCGAATTTAAATGAACCACCTCTGAAAACAGCCGGTACGATCATAAGCGAGTTCACATTTTCTTCGATATAAATTTTTTGTTCTTTCTCGAATGGATTGATCGGAAAACGATACACACTATTCTCTGAAATCTCTTTCGTCTTATCCCCCGTCCAATAAACCGTCATATAGTCGAATAAGTAACCGCCTTGAATTTTAATATTAACCTCCGAAATGGTATTCAAGTTAGAAACGACTGGCTCGGAATCAATTAGTCTGATTATAATTGGTGCATCCACATTATTTTCAAACTTACCGTTACTTGTTTGGAGAGCATTTTCTATTGAAATAGATGATTCATCGTAACTTTTTTTAGAGTAAGGCATTCCACTCTCCAAGGATGTATGGCTTACTCCTGCAAATCGATTTAATCGATATTCTGACATTTCTAAGTTTATATTATAGGCAAACAAATAAACCGAATATATCAGGATAATAGAAAAAGGAATGGACAGCCCCAGATATGCTCTTCTAAACCATTTATTCATATAACCTTTGTAACCTGCCAGACCAATTTCATCTTGCTGTGTGCTTCTCGTTCGAAGAATCCATTTCAATAACGCGTCCAACAACACCGCAAAAAGAATAATTACGAAAGAGATCGAAGGATACACATATCTTGGAAGTCCGTGAAATGGCATGTTCATTAAAGTAAATGCAATTGGAAATGTGGAAATAAACAATATTTCCATTTTACTTTTGCGAATAAGAAAAGGAATCGCAATTACACAAGGTACAATAATGAATTGCTGTACGGCTAGGATTGGTCTGAACAAACTATAAGGATGTACAATATTCTCATCCCATATATCTCCCCACATGTACTGGAAGAACCCAAATATTCTCCATTTATAATACAAAATCGGATTAGCAGACACATTACTTTGTACGATATCTTCAAAGGAAGCTTGACTAGTTACCCCCATATTCAAAAAATAAGGAACAGCTCCCCAAATTTTTGGACTAAAGCCAGCATTCGAGAAAAAATAAAACTCATGAAGCGTGATGTAATTTCTAATCCACCACGGTATCATAAATAGCAAGACGATACCTGATAATGTTGCTAATTTCTTTATTGTGTGTTTTAGTTTTCCTCTATCATAGATTAATATAACAAGCAAAGATAAGATTACAAATGGAAACGCTAATGCTCTCACATGAGTAGCATACATTATAAATACAAATGACAAACACAATAATCTTAATTTATTCTCTTTCAAACCTTTCAAAAATAAGTATGCATATGCCAATAAAAGTGTAGAAAATAGTTGCTCCGTTAGCATTCGATCAATATTATAAATTAGACCTGGGTACAAAGAGGCAAGGAGCATAGCTATGATTATGAAAGGTTTTTTTATATTTAATAAAACTAGCAGCCTATAAATAAGATATAGAGAGATGATACTTAAAATTAATTGTGATACAAATACATATTTTGAAGCATGTCCAAAAACCGAATAAATAGCAGCTATATAAAAAGGATATCCCGGTTGTAGATTGGAAGCCGGTATAACCTCCCGCTCCCCGTTAAACATAGTACCATCAACTTCGAATGTTAATGCTCCATATTTTAATAAGTTTTCTGCGGCATAATGATAAACCATTTCGTCGTGCGGTTTAATTTGTCTATCTAAATCTACGATATGTATTCGAATAGCTGCCCCCAGCACGAAGATAACTATAATGGACAGATAATAGAACAGTAGCTTTTTTTTTAACATTGTGACCGCCTCACAGCTTCAGTTGATATTAGCTATTTTTTATTTTTCCCATTAGCTTTTTCATGAAATTATTAATCCCTTGTTCTCGTATCATTTGATACGACTTCTTAGTTAAGAATACAATTTTGTTGGAATTTATTCTATTTCTTTTCTTCTCAAAAAACTCATTGCTCATTTGGAACGGATCCTCAAGACTAAACATTAATTCATAATCTTTACGATAGTTCAGTCTGACCGAGCTTTTTATTTTTTCTCCTGACCTATAACTACTATATGACCACTTTGTTTTCGATATCGAGTCATGATCATTTGCATCATGAAGCTCGGAATACTCTCGATACAATTTTCTAAATACATGTTCACCCTTAGGAAGCCAATCATTCATACATTTCTCTGCGGTTGCTCCATAACCGGAAAAGTGGATAAACCTCAATGGATCACCTTTCACTAGAACTCGTCCATCTTGCTCTTCCATGCCGCAATCCAACAATGACCATGGAGCAAAGTCATATCCACGGTGCTTCAATATTTCAACGTCAAAGAAGCATGGGGCCAAGTCGATCCACTTTTGATCTGTGAAAATACCGTTATTAATTTCATCGTAACAATATAAATAAAGTCTCTCTGCCCACCAAGTTATAAAACTTTGAGCTTCTGGACTTCTATTCACTCCAAGAAAACCTAAATTATAAACACCATGTGCAGTACTCGACAGCTCCATATCTATATTTCCCGGTTGAAGCAAATGCGGGCAAAGCACAATTGGTCGAGTTTTCAATAACTCTCTTAATTCTATGAAGTCACTATACACATAAATATCCGGATCTAAGTATACAAACTGCTCCTCATTAGGATATTGCTTATAGAGATGTTGAAAAAAATGACCTTTCACAGAAGTAGATGCTTCTACTATAGTGTGTTTGAATAGAAAACGATTAAAGTTTCCTTCCCACATGTCTTTTGCAAGTACAATCTCATCAAAATATTCGTACTCATATTGATTCGATCTCTCATTCTCCAATAAACACACGACAAAAGTAGCATTTGGAATTTCCATCTTAACGGATTTCGCTAAGGTTCTAGCTTTATGAAGATAATTGGCGCAAATTGAAGTGAATATAATCATTTGTCTACCTCATCGTTTCTTTAGAATAAACTTCATAAGGAATTGTTTCATGAATGGAATACGTTTGATTTTCTCCAATACCCTTAGGCTCTCTTGCAAGGTTCGATTTAGAAAGATCTGATCAACAAGTGCTTCACGTAATACTGCAGCATATTGTGCGCTGTGTTTTTTATAAAAGTCGGGATGGTTGGCGTAAATTTGTTCATAGGTTTCTCTAACGACCTGAACGTTAGTCATAAATTCAGTCGTTCGAGACACCGGTTTTATTCGATAATGAAATAGAACCTCAGGAATTTGATGAATCTCAAATCCTAGATCCAATATGGCGATCCAAAAATCGTAATCTTCCATTCCATGCTTCATCTTTTCATTAAATCCGCCAACTCTTTCCCACTCTCTTTTATGGAACAAAGCCGTTACAAAAACGATATTGTCCAAGAGCATCTTCTCGAATGAATAGGTCGGTAGTTCCCATCTTCCACTCTTCAAACCAAATAGATTAGCATAACAATATACAACGCCTATACTGCTATTCTGTTCTAATATCTGAACTGCCTTTTCAATATAACTTGCATCAATCTTGTCGTCAGAATCCAGAGGCAAGATATATTTTCCGCTCGAAACTTTTATTCCTTCGTTTCTGGCTGCGGCTGGGCCGATTCCTTCTGTTCTTATGATCTTCACTTGAGAATAAGGCAAATTCCGTAAAATTGATACTGTTTTCTCCTCGTCAGACCCATCATCAATAATAACGATCTCGATATTTTTGTAGGTCTGATTTTGAACGGACTCTATCGCTTCAATAATGTAATTGCCGTCATTACGACAAGGCATAATTACACTAACCTTATTCAAACTTTTTCCCCCTTTCAATTCCACCGTAGAGCACAATTTTCGCAGCTGAGCTTAACCTGGATTCCTTCATTAATAATTCGATGTGGTTTATCTCTTGTTTTTTTCGTTCAAGTTCGGCAGATAATTTATCCATTACTGCTTGCCTTTCTCTCTCTAATCGCAACTGTTCAGTTAATCGATTATTGAGTTGCTCTATATCTTTTTCACGTGCGTAATATCCCTCAGACCAATGTAATATATTGCATTGAAAAACAATTTTCATATAAGTTGCGCA
Source organism: Paenibacillus sp. strain BS8-2 (assembly GCF_054483835.1). Lineage (NCBI taxonomy): Bacteria > Bacillati > Bacillota > Bacilli > Caryophanales > Paenibacillaceae > Paenibacillus > Paenibacillus sp. strain BS8-2. Next base: position 3,310,753 of record NZ_CM137010.1, on the reverse strand, counting down.
CTGAAAATCCCCTTCAATTAAGAATTGGGGATCATAGGAATAAAATAAATACTCATTTGTTCCCTTATCTTTACTTTCGGCATTTATCGACGAAATGTTTTGGACTACTCCATCTGTCTCAATCTCACAAATTCTTATTTTGCATGCATGTCCTTCTAACGGGTCCCATCTGATTTGTGTGGCAGATCGCAATGATTTCCCGGAAAATAAAACAGAGAACCCTTCTTCCGTTAAGTTAGCATTGCCACGCTCAATACATTCGTCTGAAAATCCTTCCCCGTAATCCAAAAATAACGTGCTTGATAAATGACCTTCTTCTCTTTGTCGAATAACTGCCCGTTCCATATTAACTGCGACATTATCCTTAGACAAGTCAAATAAATCATTCACACCAACATAGTTTTGGATAAAACCTTTCTCCCAGGATACAAAGCATTGTTCTGTCTGCTCCGTAACTTGAACGATATTCAAATACCATGACTTATCCGTCTTTAACAAGAGAGAGTTGTCTTGTAAAAACTGACGAACCATTCTCCAAAACGAAAATTCAACTGGAATCGGAAAATGAAATTGCCACTCATAATCAATCACAAGATGCTTTCCATTTTCTACAAAAACATTTTTTGCAATTAAGTCTACATTTGTATCGACTGTCCATCTAAGTGACTGATCAACCTTATGATTACCAAACACCAACTCAAATTCAGAGGTTCCACCGTCATTCTTCATCTCTTTCCCTTGATACAATAGCTCTCTGAATGAAGTTAGTTCTTGCTCTAATCCATTCCTGCCATCTTTCTGCCAAGACAACATCAGCCCGTCTTCCAATGATTTGGAATGAACAAATGGAAATTGCAACTTATGCTCCGTCCACTCGCATGCAACATTTTGCAAAGAAGGATTCCCATAATTTTTTTTTCTGGATTCATACATGCGTTCCAGATGACGTTCAGCATCTAGCGTTAATGCTTTTTTGTAAGACCATTGTTTACTTTGGTTATAATGAGTAGCGATTCTAAACCTTTTGTTTCTGTTGGAGCTTAACTTTACATAAGCCGCATCACTAACTGACTGTTCTCCAGCAAAGCCAACTTCAACCAGGAATGAGTTGGAGAATTTATCCATAATTTTTAGGTCCATAAGGGACCGATAAGCAAGACTATCGTTAAATAGAGTCATTCTCGACATATCAAGAGGATACTCTATCGTACTCGGCACGATATCGTTCACGGTGGTGTCTGTAAAAATTTCAAAAGGGAATTTATAATCTGGATATGGATAATAAAACTTCAGTGGCTCTAATCCAGATTGTTGTAATTGCTCACTTAGTTCCGCTTTAGAAAAGGTTTTTACTTTCTCACCATTCGAATACCCATTCAAACCAGAAAAAAATTCGCCAGTATGATCCTCTCTGGCACCTGTCCAATACTTAAGTCCAAGTCTATTTTCAATTGCCAATAGCATTCTTCCATCTGGATTTAGATGCTGAGCAGCAGTTTTCAAGAAGTCTCCGTATGGATCATTTCCGCTGAACATGTATGCCGCATATTCGAATACACCATTTATGATAATATAATCAAACTTACAATCGAGTGATACGTTCGCGAAGTCTCCTACGATAATTGTTAGATTAGGATAATGTTGATGTCTCTCATAATTAATTTGAGCTCTTCTTTTGGTCAATTCAACTGAAACCACTTTACTTGCAACATCGCAGAGCAACTTTGTGATCGCCCCGCAGCCTGAACCAATTTCGAGAATAGTCGCTTCTTTCTTAAACGGAAACCAATTAAGAATATTATGTCTCAGATGGGACATATGGTACACAAAAGGCCATCTTCCATCAGCATACCAGTCATATTCTGCTTGCTTTGCACAATGCAGTAGTTCTTCTTCGATATCCCCATCCGAATAGACGTTATCAAAGCTATCCCTAGAATAGTCATATATAAGCTCGGCCATTCGCTCTCCACCCTATTCATAGTTAATTATTTTGATTTACGTCTAGCTAATGATGATTTGCTTGGAGCACCAGACTCAAAACGAGTTTTAACATTATAAATCCGGTCAAATTCATCAATTTGAAATGATGAAATACCGGAATGAGAATCTACCTGTGTAATGAAAAGCTGATCAGCAATAGCAGAGAAAAAGTAAGGTACGCCTTTAATTCCAAGCTCCTCACGAATATCCTCATAATTCTCCATTAGATCTTCAAGCTTTTTCACTCGTACGAGATGAGGATTTACTATACCATTACCGTCTTGATAATTACTTATATAAAAATATGAACCGTACTTTGCGATGTCGTTCATTCCTGCTAACTCGAAAGGAACAGGGTACTCATATAACTTACTAAAGTCCTCAGGATTAACGACGATAATTTTAGCAGGTCCAGAAACAAAATAAATATGACCATCGATTAGACTGATCGCACGCGTGTATGCAGTTCCCAAATAATCTAATTTAATTGTTTGTAATACCTCAACACTCGATCCAGTGTTTACTAATATTACAACTTGTTGAGTAGAGGCAGCGATTACATAGAACTTTTTTCGATGCATGTCGTAAATTATTTTATTCGGTTGTCCACCAGATATTTCAATAGATTGAACTTCCGTATATACATTATTTACATTCTTTATCACTTTAATTCTATCATTATTCGTATCTTCGACTAATAAAACATCGTTATCACCTGTAATGCTATGCGGCGAACTAAAGTTGCCAGCGATCGTCTTCCACTTGCTTATTGGATCTTCTAAGCTATGATTGTATAAAACTCGATGATGCCAGCAATCAACAATAAAATATGTCCCGCCAATTTTAGTAATGTGCGTAGGTGTATATAAGCTGTCTCTATACTCCAAGAGATTAGTTTCCGGTTCAATTTCCCCTTCTTCCCTGGAATAGCTCAGATAGGCATTACACACTTCAACTGTATTCCCGATCATCCTAACCGTACCTCGCTCCATCCAGATAACCCTCGAGCAAAGCTCTTGAATTTGTTGAATGTTATGCGAAACAAGTAGAACTGTTGTTCCACTACTAATTAACTCTTTCATTCTTTGTGATGATTTTATTTGAAAACGAGTGTCTCCTACGGAAAGAATCTCATCCACAATAAGAATATCGGGTTGCACTAGTGTTGCGATAGCAAATGCAAGTCGAGCGGTCATACCAGAAGAAAAGTTACGAATTGGAACATCTACAAACTCATGGAGTTCCGCAAAATCGATTATTTCTTTATATTTTGCATCCAAATAAGACTTCGAATAACCTAGAATTGCACCATTTAGATAGACATTCTCTTTTGCAGTCAAATCTGTATCAAATCCAGCACCTAATTCGAGCAATGGTGCTATCGTTCCTTTAGTTACCGCAGTTCCTTCGGTTGGTTTTAGAATTCCTGAAATCACCTTTAATAAAGTACTTTTACCGGCACCATTATTACCAATAATTCCAACAACCTCACCTGTCTGAATCGCAAATGATACATCATTTAATGCAACAAAATTTTTATATTCTAACTTCCGGGTTATTTTTTTTATCAAAAATTCCTTAAGGCTAGTTATCCGATCATTGGCCATTTTAAACTTCATTGTTACATTTGTTAACTCTATCAACAAAATCCTTCTCCCTACAAGTTAAGAATAAATTTGTCTTCGCTCCGTTTGAAAACAACCCATCCTATTGCCAAGGACGAGATCGAAATTAAGCCACAAACAATCCATGCCTTTAGATCAGGAATACCTTGATACAAAATTATAAACCGGATAAACCGGATAAAATGATACATCGGATTAAATTTCAAAATAATCAACATGTATGCCGGTAAAATGGATTCTGGATAAAAAATAGGGGTTAAATATGTCCATATTGTCAAAATAACACTATACAAAAATTGTGTGTCCCTGAAAAACACCATAATGGAAGATAATAAATATGAAACACCCGTTATAAATACGAATAGACATGCTAAACCATAAATCAATCCTAGATGGGCAGCCGTAATACTCATTCCACTCATAATAATTACGATATATAGCGCAACAAGTGAAAACAAGAAATTCACACCTGTTGATAAAACCCTTGAAAACGGATATATATATTTGGGAACATATACTTTATTAATTAGCGAAGCGTTATGAACGATACATGTCATCGCTTGTGTCGTAGCTTCAGACATATAATTAAACATTACGATTCCGCTTAACAAATAAACTGCATAATTGTCGATATCAAATCTAAATAACGTAGAGAACACCAAATATTGTACAGTCATAATCAACAATGGATTCAACAAACTCCATACGATTCCTAGTGTAGACCTTCTATACTTGGTTTTAAAATCACGTTTAACCAACTGAGTCAACAAAAATGAATATTTAATTAAGCTGAAATGATTTAAAACTCTTATCATTACCTCGATCTCCTCATTGATTAGACTGCGCTAGTAAATATTAAAATGACGAACTTCTACAAATTTCAACACTATTATAACAGTTAGGCTAATCTAATCATAGCTCATTGCCACATTCGCATCATAACTTCCATACATAGGAAACAAGAAAACACCGCTTCTTCCAACTATGGAAGGTCGCGGTGACGTTTTCTCTCCCACGGCTTATATAGTTCAATCCTTACCGATGAGCATGTCCAGCAGACTCTTATCTTTCAACCACAACTTTCTGAATACTCCGGAGCAAATTGAGCCACCGTTCCGGTGAATGAGAGCCACGTCTCCGGCGTTTTTGAGCCACCCATCCGGACGAGGTGAGCCAGTTAAAGAAATCCCCTTCCGTCCCCAAGGGGAAACGCAGGGAGCAAGCCCCCTGCACCCCTTCACTCGCCGTTCGGCAGCCCCAGCAGTACCTGCTGGGGGATTGATAGTGTGACGGAGTTTAACAACGCAGGTCAAGGCTAAAATGATGTAAATGTCAACATAAGAATGTATACTTTCGCTTGTTTAAGCATGTACAAAATCACTCATCTTCTTGGGCAAGATGATTCTTCAACCGATAGGATTCGCCTACAATGGTAACCACAGTTGCATGGTGTAAGATGCGATCAAGTATGGCATTGGCGAGTTTCGGTTCTCGAAATACCTCGTCCCACGCTCTGAAGTTTACATTGGTCGTAAAAATCGTGCTTCGTTTCTCATAGCGCAAATCAATCAATTGGAAGAATAATTTGGCATCCTCTGGCTCGATCGGTAAATAGCCGATTTCATCAATGATCAGTAACTTGTAACTCGTATAATGCTTCAACCTGGCTTCTAAGCGGTTCTCTAGCTTCGCACGTTTCAAGTTCTGGATTAAATCATGACACTTGATGAAATAGGTACTCGTGCGCTTCTTGGCAGCTGTAATGCCAATCGAGGTCGCCAAATGCGTTTTACCGACCCCACTGGGTCCCAAGAACACAATATTTTCATTGCCTTCAATAAATCGAAGCGATGCAAAGTCCAATATCTGTTGTTTGTTCACGGACGGTTGAAAGGCGAAGTCGAAATCGTTTAGCTCCTTTCGGTGGGGGAAAGCCCCCACCTTCACCATGGCATGAATCATGTTTTGTTCCCGGACATCTATCTCATAATTGCTGAGCTTGACCAGTGTGTCTAAAAAGGACAACTGGTTGTGAATGCTGAAGTCGATCACTTCGTTTAAGTGCACGACCATTTGCTTCAACTTAAGGTACTCTAAGTTACGAACAAGTTGTTGGTAGGCGTTGGACGGAGCCATCATTCGTAAGCACCGCCAATCGCTTGCAAGTTCTTCTTCGCTAAGTCATCGATGTTCGGATAGCTAGGCACTGAACGCTTCAGATTGTCTCTGTAGTGATCCTCTGTGTAATTCAGCTTAGCTTGACTAACCGGATGGCATACAAGAAGTTTTGTGTTACAATAGATGAACAAGTGGTTGTCATAGACTTGTATTCCTACTTTCATTCCTTGATACCCAGCTGGAACTGAGTATTGATTGGATTTGTAGGAGATCATGTTCGATGCATTGACCTTCACAAGTGTATGACGAATGCGATAGGAATCTCTTATACTCTCCGCTGGTAGTGGACGTAAGAGGTTCTTTTCCTTTTCTAGAGCCAGAATCGGCACTTTCCCTGTCCCTTGGTGGAAGGATTGATTAATTCGATTGCATAGCTTCTGTACATACTGATGTAGCTCTTCTAAGCTGAATTGGCCTTGGTAGGCGTGGATTTCATCGAGTAGTTTCATTTGGGCCTCTACCTTTCCTTTCGTTCGTGGTCGCCCTGCAATGCAGGGGCGTACGGTAAAGCCAAAGTCCGTTGCAAATTGAGCGAATTTCGCGTTGACCTTACCTGGGTTATACTCCGTTCTTGCTTCATCCATCACAGTCTTCATATTGTCGGTAAGAACCTCTTCAGGCACACCGCCGAATGCTTCGAAAGCATCGGTCATGAATGAAAGTAAGACGCTCTGCGACTTCGAGACGCTGAGGTGGAAGGCTCTGTACCGTGAATGGGATAACAGCAATACCGCTACATTTACTTCTACTTTTTCACCCTCCTTTGTTTCATATGGAATGCTTTCCTTCCAGTCGAGCTGTGCTTGTTTACCAGGGTCTGTTTCAAATCTCACCGCTGCTTCCGGAGAAGGAAGACGCTGCCCACTACTGAAGTAAGCTTCGAATTCAGGCTTACGAGCGATATAGGCTCGAAAGGCGGATTGTGAGCAGTCTAGATCATGATTGTCGGTTAAGTACTGCCACAGCACTCGCTTGTAGTAAAATATCTGCTTGCATTCAACCGATAACAACGTGGCGATAACTTCGTAATACTCATCAATCTTAGAACCCTTATCTCGTGTGGTTTTACGTGTGAAACCCTCGATGTACTTACTGATCGTCCTTCGGTCTACTCCCATTTCTCTTGCTAATTTGCTCATATTGATTTTCATATTGAGATTCTCCATTAGTGATTTTAACTTCGGTAAATCTACCAAGCTGCGAATCTCTACATTGGTTTGAATATTCATCTGGATGTACATACTAGTCCCCTCCACAGACTAGTATGTAGAACAGTGTCGAAACTGTACATCTTTATTCAAGCAAAAGTGGTCTTATTTAGATTAGCATTTGTAATGAACGCTTCGCGGCCTTGACTTGCTCACTTTGGCAATGGCTCCCATTACCGGAGCGGTGGCTCAATTTCTCCGGAGACGTGGCTCACTCACGACCGGAATCGTGGCTCTATTTCATCGAAATATTCACTTTCGGAATTCCGAATTAAATTTACGTTGCCTTGCAAATTTAATTGAAGATATTCTTCCATCAATTCCTTGATGATAGGGGAGGAATGTTCGTATGCATTTTTAATATCTGCAATTGTTTCCGGCTCGAAAACTAGACGGAAATTGCTTTGCTGCGATGGTAATTCGTAAGTGAACCTTGTACCAAACATATTAGTAAGCCATTTTATGTCCCTGTGAGCCATTTCAAGGAAACTCTTTTTATAAGCGAATGAAATATCGAATTTTGGTCCTCTTATCTTAAGGATTGGATTAATATCTTCTCTCGTTCTCCTCTCATTTCTTCGATTTTGAATAATAATCGGACATTTTTCATTAATAAAAGCTAGTATATCTGCCGCAACTAATGAGATGCTTTCATTTGCCTTAACGAAATTAAACTGAATGATTTCCTCATTCATGAAGCCCAGAGTTTCCAAAAAGTATCCCACCGGACCTAATTCATGTTTAACCGAATCTTCAAACCGAAATACCTGAACCGAATCTCTTCCGAAAACCTGAATTAAATTTCCAACACGAGTTTCAAATAGATTCGGTATGATTGTTTTCATCTTCTCATCTAGCACTTGCTGAAGATGTTGCCCTGCTTTTAATCTTTGCTGTGTAGCGCTCACAAGCCAAGGCACCGGATGTCTTACAGAAACCAATATTTTAATCAAAACATTTTTTCCGATTGACTTTATAAGGAACTTGTGAAATTTTTTTAGTTCTTTTGTTGAAAGCAGAGAAATGTTTTCACCAGATATGATAAGTTTGCTAGGTTTGGCTTCAGCTACTTCCTTTTGAAACACTTTTAAAAACTGCTTCTGGTTCCTTTTAATTTCACGGCGACTAAGTTCTTCGACTATATTCTCAAAGTAGGCTTTATTACTTACAAACGCTCCATAAATTGGAACAGAATGATTCGACGGCCAGCTTGAAGGGTATAAATACCCACATTCTTTTAAGAACTCTCGGTTCGCAAACAATGTGTCCTGAATGCTTGTCGTACCGGTTTTATGTAGCCCTGCATGTATAATAATTTCTTTAATATTGCTCTTGGTCCTATTTCTTTTGTAAAACAATGCTCTCCCTTCCCTTCAAATCAGAATTACAAATAAACGCTTAGAAACCTTATCTCTCCAATATAAGATTCACTATGGCTCGAACACACTGCTGAATTGACTCGCTATCCGTATCTACTATTAGATCGGGCTCAAATGGAGGTTCATACAGCGAGTCTATTCCGGTAAACTGTTTAATCATTCCCGCACGAGCTTTGCGATACAGCCCTTTAGGATCACGCCTCTCGCATTCCTCAATTGAGCATTTTATATAAATCTCCAAGTACTCATCATTCCCGAAGCGTTGCCGAATGGCGTCTCTTACTTCAGCCGATGGTGAGATCATAGGTACTAAAACAATAAAACCGACTTTTAAGAACAGTGAGGCGATTTCCGATGCACGCCGAAGGTTCTCACGCCGATCTTCATCTGAATAACCAAGATCTCTGTTAATTCCTGCTCGTAATTGATCTCCATCTAGGACGACACAGTGAATTCCTCTTTGGAACAACTCTCTCTCAGTGGCATCTGCCAATGTCGATTTACCCGCTCCTGACAATCCGGTAAACCACAATACCTTGCCTTTGTGACCATTCATACTCTCTCTTTCATTCTGTTCTATCATACTAATCCTCCACGTCTACCTGTCTCTAAATTCCGCTTATTGCTTATTACTACCAGTTGTAATTCTGTCCAATTAAATCAAACAACTGCTGATTCGGTTTCGCATAATAATTCCGTAGCCATTCTAATGTTTCATCCGGGATCGCCTGATCGTATCCTCCTGTATTTAATGAAGCATATACATCGGGATCGTACATTGGCAAGTTCAGAAATTGTAATACTGTCTTATAGTTTTCCTTTGGATTATGGAACCATGCCTCGCTGCTCATAACGAGAATCTGATTTTTGGCAAAATACTTGAACCATCTCTCCAACTGCTCAGCATATAGCCCCCGCTTCAAATAGGAGTAATTAGCACAATTCTCGCTTGAAAATCGTGGTTCTTTAATCATGCGATTATACTCATCTTCAATTCTTGAACTCTCCGCTCGTAATGCATCCGGGAATGATAATGGTTCAATCCCCCGTCTTACCATCATTTGATAATGCGAAAAAGCACGTTGAATAGGATTGCGTAGGATAACGATTAACTTAATTTCAGGAAGCCACTCTCTTACTCGTCTTGGAGTCTGAGGATGGAATAGGTAATATGGACTTGCTTCCCCTGTAATTTGATCTGCGGACAAGTCGGGCGGGAAATTATTCTTATACCAATCGAAACCGAAATGATATTGAATATCGAAAAAGTGAACCTCTTTAACAGCAGCTGATTTAATTTGGGGATGTATTATAAGATCATGATATAAGGAGGTTGTCCCTCCTTTTTGTGTGCCAATAATAAGAAACGCCGGTTCTGTCTTTGAGTTGTCGTATATTCTTGTTCGTTCGGATCGCACTAATTCAACGCGGTGTTGATTAACATGCTGCGCTAGTATTGCAATGCGGTCCTTATCTTCGCTCGTCGGTGCGATCTCAAGACATCGCATAACATCTTCGTGAGCTTTTTCCTGCATTCCTAGCTCCAAATACACCGAAATTCGAAGCATTTTAACCAAAAACTCACTATAACCATTTTCAAGCGATTGATCATAATAATATAAGGCTTGTTCGAAGCGCATCTGCTGCTTGCATCTGCAACCCATTCTATAATAATACTCCGACAAATAATCGTTAGTAGAAACGCTTTGTTCGTATGTAGCTATTACATCGCTTGTCGTCCCGCTAAACTTAATTCGACCTTCCTCCAGCCATATCGCTTGATCACAAATGACTTCTGCCATTGCCCTTGTATGACTAACAAATATAATTGTAGTGCCAACGCTCTTCAAACGTAGAATTTCGTTAATACACTTCTTCTGAAACTCCTGGTCCATAATAGAAATCATATCATCAACGAGCAGAATATCTGGCATCATCTTGAGGGCTGTGGAGAAAACAATTCTCATATACATTCCCCTAGAATAACTATTAACCATCAGATCAATGTCTTCTTCTAATTCAGAGAATGTGATGATACTGTCTACCTTTGCCTGTATTTCCTTACGTGTAAAACCAAAATTTAAACCATTGTAATAAATGATCTCTCGGCCTGTATAATCAATTCGATATTCTGCTTCAGGCTCCAGCACCATCGCTACTCGACCGTTAACCTTTACTGTCCCCATAGTAGGCCTCAAGATACGACTGATAATTCTTAGGAGTGTGCTTTTTCCTGAATTATTTTTACCAATTATCACTAAACTCGTCCCTTTAGGGATCTCTAGATTAATGTCGCTTAATACCCATCTCTCCTTTACACCTGCAAACCCTGATTTAAACAGAATACTCTTGACTCTTTTTGGCAACCCCCAAACCCTGTTGTTTTTTTGTCTCACCTGATGCAACTCAACGGCGTTATCCATGTACTCCCCCCTTTTCTATTTAAATCTTCATCTTTTCATTAAACTTAATGCCCAATTTTTAAGTCTTCGTTTGGTTTTTCTCTCCAGCTCTCTCACTTTCCGGAGTGGTTGTGTCACCCTCCAAGACAATGACTTAGAATACAAGTCAATTTCCTGACGATAACAGGCAAGCTCCTTTTGATAATGATCAATTTCCAGATCTTTTTGTTGTAGCAACTCAACCTGTTCACGCTTTATAAGAAACTCTCTATTCTCATGTTCAATAATTTTATGATTCACATTACGCAACGAAGCAGAAAGAGCAGCTACCTCATGCTGTTGATTCCATAACTCTTGAGCAACCTCATTTTCTATACTTAACGAACAGCTTATCTCTAGTTTCAGGAATGAAGACTCGACATTTGGAGGCAGATTTCTAATAAACAACTGTGAAGCAATTCCGAGGGTAACGCCAGCGACACAATTTAGCTCTTCTCCCGAGTATATACAAGGTTGGAATCGTACATAATCTATCGGATACTCTCGGATAAGATTAATTTCTTGTCCATCATGTTGGAGACTCAATTTAAATATCTTGATAAATGCAGGTTTTTCTAAAAAATCAATCCGTAGTGCCGACCCCAGTGTTTCGTGAATCTCGATAGTATGTCTGCTTCTCTCCAAAGCGTGAAGAGTTATATAAGTTGATTCTGTAAAATCGCCTTTAGCCCCAGCCCAATAAATTCGGACACGATGAGATTTCTCGTGATTTAAAAGTCGATTCATTTGAACTAACTGCTCGTAAGTGTTTCTTATTTTTTCAATAAATTCCTTTTTTCGTGCGGAACGTGAATCCCCCTGATCGCTCAATACAGTTAAAAATGTTTGTTTTACCAAGGCTGGCACTAGAATATCTTCATTTAAATCTTCAATCGAAAATCTGTTATTTCTCAAAGCTTTCTTAGGTACATTTCCAATACTTGTTTGTTCCAAAGCACTGAAAGGTATATTAAGAAATGAACAAATGTCCCGACAGGTCTCAAAAGGCTGATCTAACAACTGATCATAGTCGATTACAATTCGATGCTCATGGCTAGTGTAGTATAGGCTCGAAAGCACGTATAAACTCCATATACCAAACGACTTATCTGAATGGAATTGATCTCTTTTCTTCAGCGATGCGGCCACGTTTAGAGGATTACGAATGCTCAAAATGTATCGAGCATTTATATTTAACTCCTTTAAAACAGACTGCCACAAAGGAAGCAATAAACAAGTTCGTGGATCCTTGAATCCCCATAATGGGACATTAGAAAAATCTCTAGAAACGATTTGAATCAGTCTCGCTTTCCCTTCAAATCCAACCTCCGTGAGCCACCAATTTTCAGGCAGAGGCTTTGTAGTATCCCATGACGAGCACAAGCGATCCAGCAATTCATCGTGTATTGCCACGATTTCCTCATGTTCCCAAAACCCCTCTGGATTATCCTCTCTGGGAGACATTAATTGCTGCTCTTCTCCTAGATAAACACCTAACGTTCTAATGGTTTGAGCCAACAAAGAAGTACCACTGCGGTGCATTCCTAAGATAATTACTGCCTCTGGTCTCTCTGACATTGTAACACCTCTTCTAAATGAAATTCTGAACATGTGCTGTAATAGATGATGTATTGTAACCTTAGTTGTCATCGATGGTAACTCATATGGTTGGGCATTATATTAGAATTAGACTTCCGCTCTTCTAGTAACATTATCGCAATTTCTTATAGGAACCTCTTACTTTATTCCACAGCAATGTACCCTAATTCTCTACTGAATCTCATGTTTTCGAGATGTTCATCAATCATATCTGAATTCAGAAGCGTACCAAAGAAATTTGGAACTTCATCATTTTCAACATCCAACATTTTATAAAGAATAAAATTTCCTACCTTCTTTGAAAAATGTGATAAATCATTATAAAATTCTCCTTTATTAAATGCACTTGTTGAAATTTCATTAAATCCCGAAAAGTCCCATATAGGAATAATTTCAGTTAATTGCTTTTTCCAAGATTCATATTCTTCCCAAAGCCCATGTTCCCAAAAAAATTCTAGTATCTTGGCATGAACGGGACTGATGTAGACATAAAGACTAATTCGATTTTGTTCACATATTTCTTTAATCTTCTTAATATACATCATGCTAGTATTTGATAATTCAAAACTAATTGGGAGCATATCGATAGTTGCTTCATCATTCCCCAAAGAATATACAAAGGTTTCATCAAAACTCCCATCACTTAAGTACCTGTTTTCTGTGTATCTATTGGTATGATAAATATTATCTTTAACTACATTATAACTATCTACTAACGCATTTTTTGAACTTAATGTCGCTATATAATCTTTAAAGTACATGCTCGTTAATCGTTCTTCCTTATAATTAGCGTGGTTGAGGTAACCTGATTCAAACACCTCGAAATCAAGACCAACATAAACGGTTTTTATCTGTTTATTTACAGAAATAGAATGCTTCAAATAATGATACATAATCTCCGTTGTTGCAGCGGGTAAACCAAGATTATATGCTTCTTGCCCAGTTAAGCTTTTAATAGTAACTGGATCTAGTCTCATGGCTCTTGATGTACCTAGAACTATAGCTTCTGGCTGATACCATTTCACATGATAAGTCTTAAACATGTAAGGATCGCTGTTTAAATGTCGATTCTTATTATAGTTAATTCGCGAATAATGATATAAACCATATGGGTCCACAAAGTAAGTAATAGTTGCCAAAAGCGTAATTACCAGAATAGAAATCACAAGAACCAAAAAGCTCCACTTTTTGTACGTTAGCACATACTCACCCTGATCACTAAAAATTGAAATATAGAAATTCAGATACGTTTGTCAAATTCATAATTGAAATAATAAAAATTATAATTATAAAAATTGCAGTAATCAAAGTTGGTTTAAAAGAGTTTGCCTTTTCTGCTGTATTCTTAAATCCAGTTACTAAAATAAGTCCTACGATTAAAAATGCTAAAGCTCGAACTTTATCCTTTAGTGGAGTCGCTTCAAAATGCAGTCCAACTGGCGTAAAAGAGGACAGGTATGGAGCTAATTGTTCCGGCAAAATAAATCCATTTAGACCAAACAGTGCTTTGATTATTAATAATGCTTGATCGAAATCACTTAATCTGAAGAAAACCATTGTAAAATTTAAATATATAAACGTTAATAGCCAGGCCAGTAATACCGGGAGTTTAATTTTAAAAGTAGACCACACTCGATAAAAGACCACTCCCATTCCTACCAAAAATCCCCAAGCAATAAAATTCCAACCTGCTCCATGCCAAATCCCGCTAATTATTAGTAAAATCAGTACATTCAAATAAGTTTTGCTACCAATACTCAGTTTAACCCCCATCACTCGTAAGTGTTTCCTGAATATATATCGGTTCAGAGACTTATAGACATATTCTTGTAAAAATCGCATTAATGTAATGTGCCATCTTGATATTAACTGTTGGAAATTAGTTGCTTTATACGGTGAATCAAAATTAATAGGAAGTTTAATATTAAATAATAATGCCAATCCCACGGCCATGTCAGAGTAACCGCTAAAGTCAAAATAAATTTGCAATGTATAAGATATAATAACTGTCCATGCGTCAAAAAAGGTAATGGTTGATAAAAAATTGAGCCCATCCAATACGGTAATAGACAGGTTATCTGCTAGAATCACTTTTTTAAATAAGCCAATAGAAAAGATGAATACACCTAATGCAATATGGTGGTAATTTATTTTTAAGCTTAAAGATCCCTCAAACTGTGGCATCATCTCTCTCTGATGAACAATTGGTCCTGCAATTAATTGGGGGAAAAATGTGACGAACAATAAATAATTAATAAAATTATTATTATTCACTTTTCCTTTTAGACAATCTACAAGATAAGAAATTTGTTGAAATGTAAAAAAACTAATAGCTAATGGTAATAAGAGGTTTTTTAAAGGTATTTCGGTTGAAAATAGTTCATTCAGACTTAATATGAAGAAGTCCAAATATTTATAATACCCCAACAAAATCAAATTAAATACAATCCCAATAGCAAGCACTATTTTTTGTCTGTATTTGATAAGTTGTCGTCCAACCATATAGTTTATAACAATCGATAGTAACAGAAGAGGAACATACTTAGGATTCCAATATCCATAAAAAAAGATCGAACTTACAACTAGCCAAGTACGAGAGTGATATGGTGAACCGATTTTACTTAATGAATAATAAATGATTAATACTACCGGTAGAAAACCAAAAATAAAAACATGTGAATTAAATAACATCATGTCACGCCCTAGTCTCTAGTTGCTAATCTAAGTTTATCGCGGAGAGTACATGAAATAAAGAAAAATATCTATTGTAACTTTAGATTATTTATTAACAAACTCACCCTGTCCACATTTCAAATGAAATAATTATATGATGTTTATTAAAATGTCTATCATTTCTTCATGCACCGCCAACAGGCTCCCTTTTTCATAGCCATCCCCTCCCCTTTTTGATAGAATAGGAAAAGAACTTCCATATAAATAACAGAAACTACATAGTTAGGAGTACATACGATAATGGGTAAGAAGCAGCGAGTGGACATACGGAGCAAGAATAGCAATGAGGAGATCCCTTTCTTATGGTGGCTTGGGGCTGCCGGCATTGCTTTATTTATGATGATTTTCCCCTATGATAAGGCCATGTTTAATGGTTACGATTCAAGCTTTGAACAGATCATTAATGCTGCGGCGATTTATTCATACATACTCATGTTAATTTCTGTCGTATTTTTGATTCGCAAATGGCAGTTTCATCATCATGCCGGAATTTTGTCGATTGCTGTCTTATTGTTGCCGCTTGTTTATTGGATATCGTCGTTTGGTGCGGTGTCGCATTTTTATGGGGATTATATGGTATTGATTTATGCTATGTTCGCTGCACTATTTATTACAACACTATACGCGGCCCAATCACGATTGACTGGTAAGCTGATAGAAGCCGGTATGATGGCGTCATCCGCCATTATTGTGTTTATCGGTCTATTAAACTTATTTGGTCAATCTTATCTGCGCGATGCACTATGGCTGGCTCATGATGGATATCGGCTAACGTCCGTCTTCCAATATTCGAATACTTATGCTGGTTACCTCGTTGCTGTTTTCTTTGCCTGTCTGTATTATGCCGTACAAGGGACACGAACTCTGACTCGACTTGCTGCAGCTGCAATGCTTGCACCGGTATGGATCTCGTTTATGATGACATATTCTCGTGGAGCTATCGTCGTAATACCGGTTATATTGCTTGTCATTCTCCCTTTTTTGAAGCTTTCGCGTCAAATTACATTCATCCTTTATACAGGTGTGTCTGTACTAGTTTCGATGCTAGTCTTGAGTACAATTTCTGAAAACTCGGCAACAATCGCCAAACTCGTGCAACCAACCGCGGAAAAGGCACCTTCGCCGATATCGTTATTTAGCTCTTTGCCGCTTCAGAATTGGGGTTTATTGCTTCTCGCAGTCGCAGTGATTACAGGATTGTTTTGGTTATACGAACTGAAGTGCCACTCATTCGTGGAGTCCAAAGTACGTAACCTATCACAAAGAAAGTGGTCTTATCTAATGTTGCCGGCGATTGCTATCGCACTTTGTGCATTAGTGGGCGGATTGTTGCTTGGCTCTCCAGCCGTTCGCAATTTGTTGCCGCAACATCTCGCAGATCGTATCGCGTCTATCAACTTCCAACAGCATAGTGTTCTGGAACGTTTTACGTTCTACAAGGACGGTCTGAAGTTATCCGGCGACTATCCTTTGTTCGGCGCTGGAGGAGGCGCATGGCAGTCACTCTATGAGCAGTACCAGAACAATCCGTACACAAGCAGACAAGCGCACAGCTTCTTTGTTCAAGTGCTCGTTGAGACCGGTTGGATCGGCTTGTTAACGCTTCTGGCTTTCATTGCTTTCATCTACTATCGTTATATCCGTTCATTCATAAGTAATCCAGAAGCAAGAGGAAATCACTTTGTATTCTTTATTATGTCATTCTCACTCTTGCTGCACAGCGCCATTGATTTCGATATGAGCTACGTTTACGTCGGAGGTCTGTTATTTATCTGTTTCGGCGGGATGATGGCTCCATATGCCCACACGCCTGCTTCTCGTAAGTTTGAGTCCTTGTCCAGCAAGTCCTGGTCTCGCAGCATGTACCCAATTGTCGTCAGCGTATTGACTATCGTCATGCTGTTCACTGTAATCCAATACAATCGTTCGCTCTCGGCATATAACCATGCCATAAAATCAGCCGCACAGAATACGCTCCCCTTCAACAAACTTATTGAAGAGATTGATAAGGCAATCGATATTGTTCCAGAGAAAACTGCTTATTCGGTGCTAAAAATCAATTGGTTGATGCAAGGTTATGAGCAAAATAAAGATACGAGTCTGCTCGATGCCGCCTTCTCAGCGTTGGAAAATGTCGAGCGCTACGAGCAATACGATCGTAATTTCTTTGTTAACAAATTGAATCTACTGAATGTCAATAATGAGATGGAACAATCGGTTCCTGTTATTGAAGATACATTAATAAAGTTCCCATGGGATATCTCGTTCTACGAGCGAGCATTCTTGATCTATGATTCGTTGCGTGAAACTGCTCTGGCAGCGCAAGACACAGCCAATGCCAAAGCGTTGGGGGACCGCATCAAAGAAATCCATGAAGAAATTCAGCGCAGAATGAAACTGCTCGAGGAGCTGCCAGAGGAGCAGCAGCAAGGCCGAAACTTCGGCATAACAGAGCATATGCAAGTTGTTCTCACCAAGCTCGACTAAAGTTTAATGGCATGTTTTGGAGCTTCCAAGAATAAATAGACTTAGAACGTTCTGCACGACTACTATGCCGGCTGGAAGGAGTTAACCAGTGACACGAGCGCGGAAGCCAACTTGGTCTTTTGTTGTTATGAGAGGCGCCGACAAGACGGTAAAGCAGTTTTCGGTTTCCAAACGATCAGTCTTAGCCGCTCCAATGGCTGCGGTGCTTGCTGTCTCCGGCTGCATCGCAGGTTTACAAATGAAAGCGGCATATGAACTGAAACAATTGGAAGAGCAACTGTCGGATCAGTCATCTCAATACAACCAAACGACCGCCGGAATGGACGCCATCATCGCCGGCAAGGATGAAGCAATCGTAACCTTGCAGCAGAAGCTGCTTGAATTGTCGCGACAAACGCAAGAGATGAAGGATAAGATGCAGGAGCTAAGCGAACTGGAAGCGAAGCTCCAATCCTTTATCGAGAAATACGGCAGCGCAACCTTGGATACGACGAGTGCGCCCAGTTCAAGAAGCGCTTCTAACGTTCGTACGTTAGCTTCTTCTTATGAGCTCCGCGGCTCCTCCGTATATTCGCCTGCCCCGCAACATACTGCGCAGATCGCATCGCTTGCCGAGCGTACCTCTCTAGACTTGCAGGCGCTTAGTCTAATGGTAGATTCCATGGAGACGTCCATGGAGCAGACGCTTCGTATGGCACAAAACAAACGTAAGTCAGTAGATGGATATCCATCATTTTGGCCCACACGTTCGAAGCAGATGACTTCTGGATTTGGTTACCGCCGCGACCCTTTCACTGGAAGAGCGGCGTTTCATGCCGGAATCGATATCGACGGACGATCGGGGGATGCAGTATTCAGCGCGGCAGACGGCAATGTCACAGAAGTCGGGTATGATTCGCAATATGGAAACTATGTGATCATTGCACATCCCGGTAATCTCCAGACCGCATACATGCATCTAGAGCGGAGCGATGCCCGCGAAGGCGATCTTGTCGTACGCGGCGAGAAGATCGGACAGCTTGGATCAAGCGGCAGAAGTACAGGGCCACATCTGCATTTTCAAATTATGCAGCGAAGCGAGCCTGTTAATCCTCTCAACTACTTGGCTACGAGATCTTAGGTCAATATTGAGATGATTGCAGCTCCTTCCAACCAAGTACTATGCGAGGAGGATCATAACGGATGTTCAAAGAAAACAAACGCATCATCGCTACGGATACGCTGATCGGACAAGGAACGGTCATAGAAGGTAAGATGATAAGTGAAGCGAATCTTCGAATTGAAGGTGAGTATCGGGGCGACATCGAGTGTAAGGGTGACATCATTATCGGCGAATGTGGAATTATGCGCTCAAACGTAGAAGCTCGAGACGTTACACTAGCAGGTAAGTTGTACGGTGATATAACGACTAAGGGTCGTCTCATTATTACAGCTACAGGCCAACTGCATGGCAGTGTGACTGCACATGCGTTGATCATCCAAGAAGGCGGACTCTTAAACGGCGTTTGTCACATGGAACAGCATGCGGCACCAAGCTCAAAATCGAATATGGAGGCTGAGTCAGCCAGCTCCTCCAAAAGTGATCCCAAAAATAATGAATCTAGAAACAAGTCCCGGCAAGCGGGATAATCCATAGGTGGATGGGTTAAACATATCCTACCGGCTTCTAACTCAGCACATAACCAAAAGTCCGCTCCTAGAGTGGATTTTTGGTTTTTTTGTACGACATTTCGAATCAATCAATTGCATAAGTTATTACATCATGCTGAGGAGGTTCGGGTCCATGGAGGAAAAAGAGAAGCTTTTGCGTGAAATCGAAATTGCCAGACTTGAATTCATCGGTGCATCTCTAGCCGCGATTGGTGATGGAATACTAGCTTTCTCCGCTGGTATGGCATTGGATGTTCTAGAGAAGGAGCTCATAGGTGCGGAAAGCAGAAACCAACATGTTCAGTATGCCTCCACGCAAATTCAACTTGATTACTTCATTCAAGAGTTAATGAAAATCAGAAAGACCATCTCATAACCATACGTTATCGAGTTGAACGCCCTCAACCATTATCGATCGAACTTCGAATATGATTAAAGACGTTCGAGCCCAATTAACGTATCAATTGATATTTAGGCAGCTACATCACGTTTCTTGAAGACGTACCAGGTCAAAGCGATAAACAACAGGTAGTACACACTGAGGACAGCCAGGGAGAATCCAAGAGACATCCCTTCACTCATTGGATAATTGCCCAAATATTGCGTAAGGTTCATATGGACAAACAACACATAATCCACCCACTTGTAATCCACCAACATCAGTAATTGCGCAAAATTGTTAACGACTAACAGTAAAAACAATGCCATACCAATGGCCAGTCCGCTGCTCCGGAATATCGTCGAAAGCATGAAGGATAACGTGACTGTCACGACAGAAGTAATCAACGTTAGACCGTAATATTTGAGCATAAATACAAACGGCGAATCGTTACTTCCTTCCGGCACGATTCCGGCATCCTGCGATCCATTGCCAATTCCGAACAAAAGCCAGTTGACGAGCATCGTACTTGCGAAAAGCACAATCGCAAGCAAAATTGCGAAAAGCAAAACAGCAATATACTTGGACAATAATATTTTGGATCGTGACCAAGGTCGTATAAGGAGCAACTTAATGGTCCCTGTTGTAAATTCCTCCGCCACAGCACCTGCAGCAACAACGACCGTAAATATCGTTACCAGGAAAAAGAGGATGGAAGACTCCATGTAGGCTACTTCCCACATCGACGTTGTAGAACGATCCCCAAATGACAGCCATAGGACAGAGATCATAATCGTCAACACCAGCAGGATACCAAGCATGACAATAGTCCGCACTCGAAGATAAATTTTCAAATTTTCATTTCTGACTAATCCGCCGAAATCACCCAATACGTTCGCCTCCCGTCACTTCCAAGAATTGATCCTCGAGCGACTTCACATCTTCTCGGATGCCATATACGCTGATGCCTGCTCGTACGAGTTCCGCATTAGCAGCAGCCACGCCGGCTCTGTCACCGTGTATAACTACGAATCCGGTTGCTGCCAGCTCAGCCGCTTGTCCCGCCGTGATAAGTGCTTGCACAGCATCCTGAGGGAGGTCTACTTCTATTAACACTCTGCGCGTGATTAATGTCTCTTGGCTGCTCTGCAACGTTCTTACATCGATTAACTTTCCATTCTGGATGATCGCCACGCGATCACACATCAATTCCATCTCTGAGAGCAAGTGACTCGAAACGAATACCGCAATCCCTTCGTCCCTGGCCAGCTTGCGCAAGTAATCGCGTAGTTCGCGAATTCCAGCTGGATCAAGGCCGTTAGTCGGTTCATCGAGAATCAATAATCTTGGCTTATGTAGAACTGCTTGGGCAACCCCAAGTCTTTGGCGCATGCCGAGGGAATACGTTTTTACCTTGTCGTGTATTCGAGCTTCCAATCCGACAAGACTCACGACCTCTTTGACCCGATGCTCAGTCACGCCTGGCATCATACGAGCATAATGGAGCAGGTTTTGATAGCCTGTCAAATATTTGTACATCTCCGGATTCTCGACGATAGCACCTACGTGTTTGATTGCCAGCTCATATTCACTTTCTATGCTATGCCCTTCAATCTTGATTTCTCCTGCTGTCAGCGCCATCAAACCTACCATCATCCGAATCGTCGTTGTTTTGCCCGATCCATTAGGTCCGAGGAAACCAAAAACTTCGCCTCGCGGCAAATCAAGAGTCAATTTGTCGATAATCGTTCGATTGCCAATGCGTTTAGTTACGTCCCGCATTTGAACAATATAATCATTCACCACTTTCGCCTCCTTCTCATTCTATCTAACCTTACTTATGAAGTGAGCTTACGCCCAGCTATTCCAGTATATACGAAACAGGAATCGTTTGGTAGCTCGCGGTGTTCATGTTAACCATGATCAAAAAAAAGCTCGCAGCATGGTTCAATTTGAACCTGCTGCGAGCTTTGTATCGTCTATTATTTGCCGCCTGTGCGTGCAAGCTCGCGCTTATTCGCTTCGAACGCAGCAAGAAGTGCTTCTCCGCCTTGCAGTCCAGTGTCTTCCGCTTTACGAATTTGCTCAAGCATCCGTTTGTAGTCCTTAGGAATAACTTTCACAAATTTCACCAGCGAAGACTCCCAGTTTGCAAGTACATCCTTACCAACAGCACTTCCTGTGTAACGAACATGGTTTTCGATCAAGGCATGCAGCTCTGCAATATCCTCAGTTTCAACTAGTCGCTCCAGCAGCACCATCTCGAGGTTGCTGTTCTTCGTGAATTCACCCTTTGCATCGTACACATAAGCTACGCCACCGGACATACCGGCACCGAAGTTACGTCCCGTTTCGCCCAGAATAACGACTCTGCCGCCTGTCATATATTCGCAGCCGTGGTCGCCCACACCTTCAACTACGACGTTAGCGCCGCTGTTACGAACTGCGAAACGTTCGCCCGCGATACCACGAATGTACGCCTCGCCACCAGTAGCACCGTACAGAGCGGTATTACCTGTCACAACATTGTCTTCAGCTGCGAATGTCGACTTTGGCGACGGAGCAACGATAATTTTGCCGCCGGACAAACCTTTGCCGAAGTAATCGTTGGTGTCGCCTTCGACCGACAACGTAATGCCTTTCGGTACAAAAGCGCCAAAGCTTTGGCCGGCCGTACCGACAAAGTTATACCAGATTGTATCTTCCGGCAATCCCTTCGCGCCGTATCGTCTCGTCACTTCGGAGCCCAGAATCGTACCGACAACACGGTTCGTATTAAGAATTGGGAACGTACCTCGTACGCTTTCACCTTTCTCTAACGCAGCCGCAGCGTTCGGAACAAGCTGTTGAATATCAAGCGACAGCTCAAGACCGTGATTCTGTTCTTGTACGTTGTAGCGGAATGCTCCTTCCGGAATCTCTGCTTCGTACAAGATACCTGAGAGGTCCAGGCCTTTCGCTTTGTAGTGCTCAACCAATTGTTTTGTCTCAAGACGATCTACGCGGCCGACCATCTCTTGAATCGTACGGAAGCCGAGCTCTGCCATAATTTCACGAAGCTCTTCTGCGATAAAACGCAGGTAGTTAACAACGTGGGACGGATCGCCCATGAACTTAGCGCGCAGTTCTGGATTCTGAGTAGCGACGCCGACTGGGCAAGTATCCAGTTGACATACACGCATCATTACGCATCCAAGCACGATCAATGGAGCAGTAGAGAAGCCGTATTCTTCGGCACCCAGCAACACAGCGATCGCTACGTCGCGTCCATTCATCATCTTGCCGTCGGTTTCGATAACGACACGATCGCGCAGCTTGTTCAGCATCAGAGTTTGGTGAGTTTCGGCAAGACCTAACTCCCAAGGCAGACCCGCATGGCGGATAGAACCCATTGGAGAAGCACCCGTACCACCGTCAAAGCCGCTGACCATAATTACATCCGCGCGGCCCTTCGCAACACCAGCTGCAATTGTACCTACGCCAACCTCGGATACAAGCTTCACGTTAATACGAGCACGCGGGTTAGCGTTCTTGAGATCGTGGATCAGCTCAGCCAAATCCTCGATCGAATAAATATCATGATGCGGCGGCGGAGAAATGAGTCCAACGCCCGGCGTCGAGCCACGTACTTCGGCAACCCAAGGGTATACCTTAAGGCCTGGCAATTGACCGCCTTCACCTGGCTTAGCGCCTTGTGCCATCTTAATTTGGATCTCGTCAGCGTTGACAAGATAGTTGCTTGTTACGCCGAAGCGGCCCGAAGCAACTTGCTTGATCGCGCTGCGGCGAGAATCGCCGTTAGCATCAGGGATGAAGCGCGCCGGATCTTCGCCGCCTTCGCCTGTGTTGGACTTGCCGCCCAGACGGTTCATCGCGATCGCTAAGCTTTCGTGTGCTTCCTTGCTGATGGATCCGAACGACATCGCACCTGTCTTGAAACGTTTCACGATGGACTCAACGGATTCTACTTCATCCAAAGATATGGACTGACCGCCCTTCTTGAAGTCAAGCAACGAACGAAGCGTTAGATGTTTGCGATTCTCGCCTTGAATAAGGGCAGAGAACTTCTTGTACAGCTTGTAGTCGTTCGCACGCGAAGCCATTTGAAGCGTATGGATCGTCTGTGGAGTGAACAGATGGTCCTCTCCGTCCTTACGCCATTGATAGTCGCCGCCGGAATCCAATTCCTTCTCGGAGCCTTCCTGCTCGGCATAAGCACGGTTATGATGCTTGAGCGTTTCTTCCGCGATGACATCCAGTCCGATGCCGCCGATACGGGAAGGCGTCCAAGTGAAGTATTCGTTGATAACATCTTCACGCAGGCCAAGCGCTTCGAAGATCTGAGCTCCACGATACGATTGAATCGTCGAGATCCCCATCTTGGACAATACTTTAACTACGCCCTTCGTCGCGCCTTTGATGAAGTTCTTAACAGCTTTCTCGTGCGATACGCCTCTTAGCATACCTTGGCGGATCATATCGTCAAGCGATTCGAATGCCAGATACGGGTTAATCGCATTAACGCCATAACCAAGCAACAAAGCAAAGTGATGAACTTCTCTCGGCTCACCGGATTCCAGCAAGATAGCTACCTTCGTACGCGTGCCTTGGCGGATCAGATGGTGGTGCAGAGCGGATACGGCAAGAAGCGCAGGAATAGCTGCGTTCTCCTTGTCGACATCGCGGTCAGACAGAATTAGCATATTATGGCCTTTGCCAATGACACGATCAGCCGCTTCGCACATCGTCTTGAGCGCGGTACGCAGTCCTTCTTCGCCTTCGCTAGCCGTGAAGAAAATCGGAAGCGTGATCGACTTGAATCCAGGACGACGCACATGCCGCAGCTTGGCGAACTGCTCATTGGACAATATTGGCGTGTCGAGCTTAATATGACGGCAGCTCTCAGGCTCTGGGTTCAGCAAGTTGCGTTCTGGTCCGATTGTTGTGCCCGTCGATGTAATGATCTCTTCACGGATCGCATCAATTGGCGGATTCGTTACTTGAGCGAACAGCTGCTTAAAGTAGTTATACAAACGCTGTGGACGTTCCGACAATACGGCAAGCGGAGCATCGTAACCCATGGAAGCAATCGGCTCTTGGCCGCTGCCAGCCATTGGCTCCAGCACCTTGCGAATATCTTCGAACGTGTAACCGAACGCTTGTTGACGCTGCTGAACCGTATCGTGGCTTGGTTCTGGCAGCTCAGGCGCTTCAGGCAAGTCATCGAGGTTTACGAGATGCTCATCCAGCCATTCACGGTATGGATGCTCGGATGCGATAGCTGCTTTAACCTCTTCATCAGAGATAATACGTCCTTGCTCCGTATCAACAAGAAGCATACGACCAGGACGCAAACGATCCTTGTACAGAATGTCTTCCGCAGGAATATCCACTACGCCGGCTTCGGAGCCAAGAATAATGTGGTCATCCTTCGTCACGTAATAACGTGCTGGACGGAGTCCGTTACGGTCGAGGACAGCACCAATCTGAGTTCCGTCAGTAAAGCCCATTGCTGCCGGTCCATCCCAAGGCTCGATCAGGGTGCTATGATATTCGTAGAATGCCTTGCGATCGTCGTCCATACTCTCATTGCCGGACCATGGCTCTGGTACCATCATCATCGCCACATGCGGCAAGGAACGGCCGGATAAATGCAAGAATTCGAGCGTATTGTCAAACATCGCAGTATCAGAACCGTCAGGGTTAATGATTGGCTTGATCTTCTCAAGATCATCGCCGAACAGCTCAGATGCGAACAACGTCTGACGTGCATGCATCCAGTTCACGTTACCGCGAAGTGTGTTAATCTCCCCGTTGTGAATCAGATAATGGAACGGATGCGCGCGTTCCCAGCTCGGGAACGTATTTGTACTAAAACGGGAATGCACTAAAGCCATAGCAGACACAACCGTCTCGTCGTTCAATTCTACATAGAACGAACGCACTTGTTCTGTCGTCAACATCCCTTTGTAAACAATTTTCTTGGACGATAGGCTAGAGAAGTAGAACATATTGCCTCCGTCTTTGCCTGCATAACGAATCGCAAGCTCAGCGCGTTTGCGAATGACGTACAGCTTGCGCTCGAACGCAAGCGTATCTGCAAGCGATGCGTCTTTGCCGATGAACAGCTGACGAACGAATGGCTTAACCGCCAGCGCGGATTCGCCTAGCTTCTCGTCGTTTGTTGGCACTGTACGCCAACCAATTAGAGTCTGACCCTCTTCAGCTATGATGTTCTCCACTTCGCGCTCGATGGCGGCACGAGCCGTATCGTCATGCGGCATGAAGATCATGCCTGTGGCGTATTCGCCTTCCTTCGGAAGCGCGATGCCTTGTTTCTCAAGCTCCGCAGAGAAAAATGCATGCGGGATCTGAAGCAAGATACCCGCTCCATCGCCCGTATTCGGTTCGCTTCCCTGACCGCCGCGATGCTCCATGTTCTCGAGCAGATGCAGCGCCTGGCGAATGACCTTATGCGATTTGACCCCTTTAATGCTGGCTACAAAGCCCATTCCGCACGCGTCTTTCTCGAACTGTGGATCATATAGTCCTTGCTTAGGCGGCAATCCCAAAATATGTTCTTTCATTGTAGTCTGCAACCTCTCTATCAGAAGATTTTTGGGTAAGCAATACAAATTCCAGACGCTACGGATCTTGTCGATCCTTGGCCCCTGAGGCGCGCACCGCGCCAGAAATCTAGGAACTTTTCCCGCATTTATTGCGCATGGAGATCCCGCGTGGATATAAATCCGTTTTGATCACTTAATTGGCTTCATTTTTGGCTTGGTTTATCATAGAATGGTAGGGGACGAGGCTCATCTGCCTGCTCCTTTCCACCCAGTTGCCATACCGATGCTAAGCGATTATTATATGATTTTAACATCAGGGCAAATCGGAATCAATTTAATATTTTTATTAGGACCAAAGAAATTATTAGTTACGACTAAAGCGGGACCGGATTTGGGCTTTTTGTGCTTGCAGAGCCATTCGACAAGAGTCGCCTTTATTCGCAACCTTTGGTTTCATGCATTTTCAAGTTTTCATTAACTAGTCAAACTTTTTGAACAACTTCTTAAAGACCATTTTAGCAAAAGGATGTGTACAGATTGCATAGTAAATTCAGGAAAATGCTTCAAATGAGCGCGTTAAGCGTATTGAGCGTGGCGCTGTTAACGCCTGCAGGCGCTGCTACAGCAGCAGAAGCAACGGCTGTCTCCGCTGCGAACAGTACATATGATATTGTCGTACTTGGAGATTCACTTGCAGCCGGGTACCAAATGGGCTTTACCGAGAAGTCCGTGCCCTACGGATTCGCCGAACATATTTTTGAACAAGCATTGTTCCATGGATTGAGGGCGGATTACGTCAATTATGGAGTGATTGGTCTTCGGACGGAGGGATTAGCCGCATGGATTGAAGCTTCCGCAGCAGGAAAAGCAGTAACGGAAGCAGACGTGCAGCCTGGTCTGAGTGATAAGGATCCAAGGACTGAGCAAATTTTCGCAGATTGGACGGGCTCGCTTGCAGGAGACCTCCGCAATGCCGAAACGGTGCTCGTCTCTATTGGCGGCAACGATTTCCTGGGGCTCGTTAACGAATTGGGGACCGCAACTGACGTTAATAGCTTACCGGCCAACGAGAAAGCTCAGCTGACAACCAAGCTAGACGCACTGATTAATAATTATATTGTTAAGCTAGATGGGATTTTGAACACGATCGACAAGCTGCAGCCAAACGCCGAAGTGGTGATCGGCAATCAATACTTGCCGCTGCCGACGATCGTCCTGAATGGAAAGGTCAACTATGTAGGTGTCAAACCATCCACAGCTCTTTTCCTTAAGGAAGGACAAACCAAATTGAATACGCAGCTGGTCAAGCTCGTCAAGGAGCATACCGATCAAGGGGAACTGATTAAGATAAGCGATGCCGCAGCCGCGATCGAAAATAATATTAGAACATATACGACAATTGCCGAAGGTGACATTCATCCAACTGAGAAAGGGTATGAGGCGCTAGGCAAAGCATACGCCCAACAATTGTGGGGAGCCTTCAAAACCGTACAACCTCGCAAGACCGGCGTTCCGATCTCCGTCGTTGTTAACGGAAAAGAAATTCTATCTGATTATGCGCCCGTCATCAAAAATGATCGAACATTCCTCGCCGTACGCGATATTACGGAAGCTATGGGAGCAAAACTTGATTGGAATGCAAAAACTTCGACCGCAACGATCACTGTAGGTGGAAGCACAGTCGTCATTACCGTTGGCGCAAAGACAATCATGATTGATGGCCAAACAATCCCGCTCAAGGCCGATCCTGCTTACCTTCAGCAATTCCCTGCTACTAAAGGTAAGCCGGCCGAAAGCAAAACGTATCTGCCGCTTGCCGCCTTGTCGGAAGCACTTGGCTTCCAGGTGGAGTACCGCCATGAGAAACGAATTGCCTTCATTAATAGTTAAGATTTAATCACCCTATAATTTGTATTCCTTCTCCAGTTGACGGATCGATTCGAGCGCCTTGCCCGTCCAGCGATTCAGACGGTCTAGTGCTTGAATCGATCCCATCACTGCCGCCTTCAAGGACTCGTAGTAATTCGGCACATCGCCTGTATGGGGAGCTATATCTCTGAGCAGCACCGTTGTTTTCTCTGTGTAGCTCAATGCACGTCGCTCATGAAACATCGGTACATCAGGATTGTATGGTTGATGTAGGTCTCCTTGCTCAGGATGCTCCAGTACTGCAAGCACCTTCACTAACGCCCTAGGACCGTTAATCTCCATGAGCTCGGCAATGTAACGCCCTGATCGGACCTCCGCCTGAACAATATCTCCAGCCTGCAAGTCATTAGCTTCTCTGTTTATCATTATGGTATCCACATTCCTTCCGGCTTTATGTAATCATTCATTTAACTTTACTGTAAAATACGCTTAATTTCTAGGCAAGATACATATCCATGCTTGTATTAACCTTACACCAGAAGTAATATGGAAATAGAAAAGTAGGTGAGGATATGCGCAAGAAGAGGGTGCTCCTTCTTTCCGAAGGTTTCGGCTCCGGCCATACGCAAGCAGCCTACGCACTCGCTGTTGGACTCAAGCAGCTGCACCCTAACATCTCAGCTAGGGTAATCGAACTAGGGAAATTTCTGAATCCCGTCATAGGCCCATGGATCGTATCTGCCTATCGCAAGACCGTAAGCAGTCAGCCCAAGATGGTTGGAATGATGTATCGAAGCAATTATAAGAAACCAACCAACCGCTTCGCTCAGCTTGCACTGCATCGGGTATTTTATACTCAGACTTCGCAAGTAATCGCTCAGCTTAAGCCTGACTTGATCATATGCACGCATCCCGTACCTAGCACTGTAGTTGCGAGGTTGAAACGATTGGGTCTGGATATGCCCTTGTATTCGCTGATTACTGATTACGACGCACATGGCTCGTGGGTCAACCCAGAAGTCGACCAATACCTCGTTTCGACGCAACATGTAAAGCAACGTCTGGTGGATAAAGGTGTTGCGCCAGAGAGGGTCAATGTAACTGGGATCCCCGTACATCCAAGCTTTTGGGTCAAGCACGACCGGGCTGAGGTCCGGGAGCAATTCGATCTTCGAGACATGCCGACGGTGCTGGTCATGGGCGGCGGATGGGGAATTCTTTATGAGGATAATGCATTATCCTACATGACCAAATGGCGTGAAACCACGCAGTTGATTTTCTGTGTCGGCTCCAACGAGAAGATGAAAGAGAAGCTGCTTGCCGATCCCATGTTCCAGCATCCCAACATTCGAATTATGGGATTTACGCGAGAAGTAAGCAAACTAATGGACGCCGCCGACCTGTTGGTCACCAAACCAGGTGGCATGACCTGCACAGAAGGCATGAGTAAGGCACTGCCTATGCTGTTCTACGAACCGATTCCTGGTCAGGAAGAAGAAAATTGCGAGTACTTTATCAATTTTGGATTCGGTGAGATGTTGAGTTCCAATGATACAGTAGACCGGTGGTTCAAGCACATACACGACCACGAGAACGCCAGTCGCTTCCGCGAGCTGCTATTGCAGAAGCGAGACGAACAATACGATGCGCTGAAATGCCCAAATGCCGTGCTGCAGAACATGCAGTGACGGCATTATTTTTCCTGGAGCATGGGAAGATTAGAGGTTATGCGGATTAAACCAAAATGCCTGAGGGAGTGAATCCTAAGATGAGTTCATCAATGACAGACGGTAAAACGATTATATTACGGCTGGAAATCGATACGAATGTTGCCCAATTCGGTAAAGCGGCTACAGCGATCGAGGGAGCTAGAGGCGATATCGTCGCCATGGACGTCATCCACACGGACAAAAATATGAGCGTGCGCGACCTCACGGTCAAAATAACGGAGCAAGGCGCCACCGAACGACTGACGGAAGCCCTCAAGCACTTAGATGGCATAAGACTCCTGCACGTTTCAGACCGCACCTTCCTGCTCCATCTTGGCGGCAAAATTACGATCCAACCTAAGACGCCTATTCAGAATCGTGACGATCTGTCTCGTGTCTACACGCCAGATGTTGCACGCGTCTGCGAGGCGATCCGCGAGGAGCCGTCCAAGGCACATACCTTGACGATTAAGCGTAACACGGTTGCCGTTGTCTCTGACGGAAGCGCAGTCCTCGGGCTTGGCAATATTGGCCCTTACGCGGCTATGCCCGTGATGGAAGGCAAGGCGATGCTGTTCAAACAATTCGCCGACGTAGACGCGTTCCCTATCTGTCTGGATACGCAGGACACGGAAGCTGTAATTGCCGCCGTCAAAGCTTTAGCGCCAGCCTTCGGCGGAATTAATCTAGAAGATATTTCTGCGCCGCGATGCTTTGAGATCGAGCAGAGACTTCGCGAAGAATTGGATATCCCCGTGTTCCATGACGATCAGCATGGGACTGCCGTTGTTCTTTATGCAGGGCTGCTGAACGCACTTAAGCTGACTGGGCGCTCACTTGCTAATGCGAAGATCGTCGTCTGCGGGATCGGAGCAGCAGGCACCGCATGCACCAAGATGCTCATAGCCGGAGGAGCCAACCATATTATTGGCGTCGATCGCGCCGGCATCTTGAATGCCGACGAACGTTACGACAATGCTATGTGGCAATGGTACGCAGACAACACGAACCCTGAACGTCGCAAGGGCGGACTTGCCGAAGCGCTTCTTGATGCCGATGTATTTATCGGCGTGTCTGCAGGAAAGCTGCTGAATCGAGAACATATTCTGAGCATGGCCCCAGACCCGATCGTATTCGCGATGGCTAACCCGGAACCGGAGATTCGCCCTGAGCTAGTAGAGGATATCGTCGGCGTGTTCGCCACCGGACGGTCCGATTATCCCAATCAGATCAATAACGTATTGTGTTTCCCTGGAATTTTCCGTGGTGCGTTAGACAGCCGCTCCCGAATTATCAATGAAGAAATGAAGCTCGCCGCCGCCGAAGCGATTGCTTCTGTTATTAGCGACGACGAGCTTAGCAGGATGTACATTATTCCAAGCGTATTTAACTCCAAGGTCGTGGAGGAAGTGCGAAAGAGAGTGATAATCGCGGCTCAGAACAGCGGAGTATCACGCCGCAAACAACGTGACTAATCATACTATGGAGGCAGCTAGTCAAGCTGAATGTTGACTAGCGGCTTCCGCTTGGGGATGTTGCAGACGTTGAGCTAGTGCCAGTGACTTTTGCGCTCGAGCTTTCAGCCCTCTTCTGTTTGAGCAGGAGAGACAAGCCCGCCGCAAATATTATGACGCCCGTTGCGACAAATATCCAATTCAGTCCCAAGAATAAACCTAACAGACCGCCAAGCAGCGGGCCCAGCATGGAGCCGAACTGATTGGCGCTTGCTGTAAGGCCGAAGGACCTGCCTCTAAACTGCTCGTCGGTACTTTGCACCATAAGTGTATTGACGATTGGAACAACCCCCGCCATAAACAAGCCGAATATAAATTGTACCAGTGCGAACACCCATAACGATTCCACAAAATATTGCGTACATACGACCGATCCCGCCGTCAACAGACAGAACACGAGAATCCGATAATAACCTTTGCGTTCTCCTAAGCGGCCCCATACTGGAGAGGCGACAATACCTGCGACACCAATCAGCGACAAAACCAGCCCCGCTGACAGCATGGCTCCCTTCTCTCCGCCAAGATCAGCAATATGCAGCACGAGCTGAGGCTGAATCATATTAATAGACAATTGGAAAACAACCAAAACCAACAACATACCCATTAACGTCTTATTACGGAATGCCATCCGATAAGTATACGGCTCCAGCTTCTTAACAGGTTTACCTGTTGCTTCTGCCGGCTTCACCTCTGCAGTCTTGCCTTCTCTCACCCAGAAAACTACGGCAAAGCTGGCTGCCAAAATAATGAACGAAGCGGCGATAAACGAATGCCGGATGCCGAACAATTCCGCGAGACCGCCACCGAACAGTGGACCCAGAATACCCCCAGTCATCGTGCCCGCTTGCATCAAACCAAGACTAGGACCGAGCTTCTCCTTAGGTGCAATCGTTGCAACGATGGACATAGACGCCGGCACGAAGCCTGCTGCGAAACCTTGCAGCATACGCACTCCGACTAGTTGCCACGGTGTGTGTACAAATGAATACAGTGCGTAGATGGCTGCCAGACTGAATCCGGCACGCATCACCATCTTGCGTTTGCCATATTTGTCTGCCATCAGCCCCCATAGAGGAGCCATTACCGCCCCCATTAAGAATGCAGAAGAGTGGACGATGCCTGCCCACAAGTTCACTGAGCTCTTGTCCACTCCCAGATCGAACAAAAACAAAGGAAGAAACGGGACCGACATTGTATAGCTGGAGCTGCAGAACAACACACCAAACCATAAGATCCACATCGTTCGTTTCCATGGTTCCATACGTATTCGCATACTTCACTTGCTCTCCCTTCACCAACTACAGTCCATTTACGAGCTAACTCAATTCTTTCGTCCGCGAACCTTTACAATAATTAAACTATACGCCTCTATCCTCATAACTTCAAAATCAAATAAATGCAGGAAATGCAAGGGAAACGGATGCTTCGTAAACGTAAAGCCCCATAATCGGGTTATTCGTCGATATCAAGGAGAATATGAGGGACTATTATGATAAACATTGGATGAAACCTATTCACCCAAGTTGACGTAACACCTATTTGAATTGCTTTCGCATTGTGATCAAGCTTGCCACTGTGTCTGCATGAAGAGCGACGAAAGCGTTATAATAAACCCGTCAAACTGACGTTAACATGCTCCGTACGAGGCGCAAGCGAGCCCATATAAAGCCTTAAGAGTTGAACAAAAAGGAGCCTACTTCATGTTTCAAGCTATCATTGATTTCCTGGAAGACTACGGCCCCTGGGGATTATTTGTCCATTCTTTTCTCGATGCGATCATCTTCCCGATTCCGGCATTTTTCACTCAAGTTTCGTTAAGCCTACTTAATCCATCATCTGCCTTATGGCTGGCTACCGTTGGTTATATCGCTTGTCTGCTTGGAACGCCTATCGGTTACATGATCGGCAAATTAATGGGCAAGTCCGTATTATACCGAATCCTCAAGAAGGAATGGATTGATGCCGCAACGGATCGATTCCAAAAAAGCGGCGAAGCCGCCATCCTGATTGGTTCGTTTACCCCTATCCCTTTCAAAGTATTTACGATTCTCTCCGGTTGCCTTAACTTTCCGCTATGGCGTCTAATCGGCTACGCTGCACTTGGCAGAGCAGTCAAGTTTTACGTCGTGGGCGCTTTGTTCTACATTTTTGGTCGCACAGCGGAAACGATGGTCAAGGATGTTTCCTTATATATTTTCCTCGGAGGCGTTCCGCTCATCGTATTGTTTTTGTTTATCCGAAGCAAACGCCGCAAGCGTAAGCAAGCAAAACTCGATTCCGAGATGCATCAAACCTCCCACACCACACAACAGCAGCCGTCTAATGCGGTTGATATCAGTAACGATATCTAATCCAACAAGTTCTTTCTTATTCGTCAAAAAAAAGCTGTCGCCGATTGGCTCCACTCCCGTGGAATCGAATCGGCGACAGCTTTTTGGTTTCTTTCGCAATTGTTGAACACTACAGCCTGTCCAAACTCAGCTATTACAACGCGCTTCCTCCATAGAGGAAACGATACTCCCAAGCCGTACCCATAATGTCGTTGGTTCTTACGCCGCCGCTTTCGTTGGAATACGTATGAAGCACTTTCCCGTCGCCGAGATAGATCCCGACATGCGTAATTCGCTGGCTTGATTTGTCTACACCGCTATAAGAAGATTTACTGCTGCCTTTGTAGGACATAAAGAACATCAGATCGCCGCGTTTCAATTGGCTGATGCTTGTCACCGCGTTACCTTTGTTCTTCACGTATGTGCCTTGTTGGCGCGAATCTGCCGGCAATGTAACGCCCAAAGCAACCTTGAAAATGTGTTTCGTGAAGTCCGAGCAATCAAACGTTGTTGTCGTATTGCGGTTAGAACCATATTCGTATGGCGTTCCGAGATACTTCATGCCTGTAGCAATCATTTTGTCCACAGATGCATTTGCTGTTCCTGTCGAAGAACCTGGTTGATCAACATTGTCAACCACTGATTCTCCGGAATTGCCGCTTCCTGCATCTCCACCAGTACTTGTCGATTCTCCGACCGTAATATATTGCGATTGGGAAGATACGTATCCTGTAACGCCCTTGGAATCAATTACTTTATACCAGCCGCTGCTTGGCTGCGATACAACGCTAACTTCTTCCCCTGCTTTCAAGTAACGAAGCCTAGTATAAGAAGTTCCCGGTCCCTTCCGGAAGGATACAGACTTCTTGATCACGCCATTAAGCGAAGCTACAGCGCCCGGAGTTTCTGTTTCTGTTTCTGTTTCTGTGCTTTCCGTAATTTCGGAGCCCATCTCTGTATATTTCGTAGATGCGGAGATATATCCCGTTTTTCCGCTGGAATCACTAACCTTGTACCAGCTGCCGGTTTGTTCGAGCACGCTGATCTGCTCACCTTTCTTAAGCATCCGAATGACAGAAGCGGAAGATGAAGGTGCAGTACGCATATTCACCCCCCATATTACTTCGGCGGAAGTTGCGGCATTGGCCACTGGTGCCGGCAATGCTGCCATCGAACCAAATAATAATGCGGCGGATAATGTTGCGGTAACGACTTTATATTTGACTGTTGATCTCATGAATGTTGTGCCTCCTCTGGGATTCTGGTTGAACGGTGCCTTATCTGGCGCCCAAACCCATTGTAAGTGGATACCAGCAGGACAGGCATCGTCCCATGTTCCTAAAAGGAGGAGTCCCGGCATGGGAGCAATGAATTACCCTTTTTTACTAAGAAAAAATTAATAAAAGGCATCCCCGCCCATGGGGATGCCTTCCTTGGAAAAGCTCGCTAATCGCCGAATCCTTACAGCCCCTTGAGCTGAGAGCCATATGCATCTTCTCAGAAACATTAGGACCTTCTCATATAGGCGCTAGGACTTTTGACTCATTTTTATGCAATTCTGCTGGACTATGGTCATAATTACCACGTCCTTAATCCAGTGGCTCGACGTGGACATGAACACTCAGAATGTTATGTTTGCGCCCCATATTTCGTTCGATTTCATCGCAGATTTGATGGCTCTCGACAAGTGTCAGCTCAGGATCAACTTGTACGATTACATCAACTAACACGTTGCTGCCATGAATTCGCGCTTTAATATCTTTGATACTCTTTACACCCTTGATTCGGGCAATCGTCGCACGCAAAGTATGCAGTTCCTTTTCGTCGAAGCCGTCCGTAAGCGCGTGCGTTGAGCTATAGAAGATCTCCCAGGCGGTCTTGCAAATAATAAGACCTACAGAAAGTGCAGCAACAGGGTCAAGCCACGGCATACCAAATTGTGAAGCGATGATGCCGATTGCCGCGCCTATGCTGACCATTGCATCCGATAAGTTATCTTTGGCGGCCGCCATCAACGCTTTGTTATTGATCCGTTTGGCCAACCTGCTGTTGTACCAATACACGCCTAACATACAGACAGCAGAGAACACAGCTACCCATGCCGCCATAATATTAGGTGTCTCACGATCGCCTTGGAACAATGATTGCCCTGCCGTGATTAGTACCTGAAGGCCTACGCTTGCCATAATAAAAGAAGCTATCAATGCGGCGATGGTCTCCGCGCGGAAGTGCCCATATGGATGATCCTTGTCCGGGGGCTTCTGCGAGATACGAAGTCCGATCAGAACCGCTACTGAAGCTACGATATCCGTAAGATTGTTAAAGCCGTCCGCCACAAGCGCTCCCGAAACGAACCAATAACCGATCCAGAGCTTTAGTGCCGACAATGCGAGATATGCCGCGATGCTTACCCATGCGCCTCTTTCGCCTTGTTTGATTTCTTCATACTGATTCAACTCCATTGCCTCCTGCCACTCATCATTCCTATTGTTCGCACACTCACCAAAGTCTAACGGTTACCATCATACCCGACCAATCCCTTGTGGGTCTAGAGAAACAGTGTTGACTATATGCGAGCTTTTATGCACCGGGGCAACACACTTGGCTTGGACAAAAACTAACAAAGCGAACCGGCTACGCCATCCTTTAAAAGACGGGGCGCGTTTCATTGCGAGAAATATAGAAAAAGGATTTCAAAGAAAAAACAAGCCGCCAAAGGAACAAACCTTGGCGACTTGTGAAGAAGTTATGGTTACACCGAATACATGCGCTCGCGCAATTCTTTGATCTCTGCGCTCTCGAGGTATTCGTCGTATGTTGTCATTCTATCGATGACACCATTAGGTGTAATCTCGATGATACGATTGGCTACGGTCTGTACGAACTGATGGTCATGCGATGTGAATAGAATCGTACAATCCGTATCCATCAGTCCGTTATTCAGCGCGGTGATGGATTCGAGGTCCAAGTGGTTGGTTGGCTCATCAAGAATAAAGACGTTGGCGCCTTCCAGCATCATCTTGGACAACATGCAGCGAACCTTCTCGCCACCGGACAATACACTTGCTTTCTTCATTGCATCGTCACCTGAGAATAACATACGACCCAGGAAACCGCGGAGGAAGGTTTCGTCCGGATCCTTGGAGTACTGGCGCAGCCACTCTACCAAGTTCATGTCCACACCTTCAAAGTACTTCGAGTTGTCCTTAGGGAAATATGCGCGAGTCGTCGTTACGCCCCACGAATACGAACCCTCTTCCGGCTCAAGCTCGCCAGCGATCAGCTGGAAGAACGTTGTTTTTGGCGCGCCGTTCGGGCCGACAAATGCGACTTTATCACCTTTGTTGATGGCGATAGTCATGTTGTCGATGACCTTTTCACCGTCGATCGTTTTGGTCAGACCATCCACAAGCAGCAACTGCTTACCTGCTTCACGCTCACCTTTGAACAGAATGAACGGATATTTACGATTGGACGGACGAATGTCGTCCAGCGTAATTTTGTCGAGCAGCTTCTTACGGGAAGTCGCTTGCTTCGATTTGGATTTGTTGGCACTGAAGCGTTGAACAAACGCCTGCAGCTCTTTTATTTTGTCTTCTTTTTTCTTGTTCTCGGAACGTTGCAGAGCCAGTGCAAGCTGGCTGGACTCGTACCAGAAATCATAGTTGCCTACGTACATAACGATCTTGCCGAAGTCGATGTCGGCGATATGCGTACATACCGTATTCAGGAAGTGACGGTCATGGCTGACCACGATAACAGTGCCTTCATACCGAGAGAGGAAATCCTCCAACCAGCGAATGGATTCGATGTCGAGATGGTTGGTAGGCTCATCGAGCAGAAGAATCTGCGGTGCTCCGAACAAAGCCTGCGCTAACAAGACGCGTACCTTTTCGTTGCCGTCCAGATCGGACATCAGCTTGTCATGAAGCTCGGTTGTAATGCCTAGACCGTTTAGCATCTCTGCAGCTTCGGATTCCGCTTCCCAGCCGTTCATGTCGGCGAACTCGGCTTCGAGTTCACCGGCGCGCATGCCGTCTTCGTCCGTAAAGTCAGCTTTAGCATACAGCGCGTCCTTCTCCTTCATGACCTCATAAAGCTTCTTATGACCCATGATCACCGTTTCGAGCACTCTGAATGTATCGTATTCGTAATGGTTCTGCTTGAGGACTGCCAGGCGCTCGCCAGGCGTAATGTGAACCTCACCAGAGGATTGTTCCACTTCGCCGGATAGAATCTTAAGGAATGTAGACTTGCCTGCACCGTTTGCGCCGATCAAGCCGTAACAGTTGCCCGGCGTAAACTTGATATTCACATCTTCAAACAGCGGTCGCTTCCCGAAACGAAGCGTAATGCCACTTGTACTAATCATCTTACTTATCCCGTCCTTCACTGCTTATTAAAGGTTGCCCTTATCGTGGTTGTTTCAACTGCCGCTTCACCTTATGCGATAACTTTATGCCAAACAAAAGGGCAGCGCGCATATTCTCGAACTATTATAGCACAGTCGGCGCCGGAAACGAACGCGATAATGGCAGAAACCTCCGCCTTTCGCATAGAAAACTGCGAAATTTAGGCAAGAGGTTTCCGTAATCTGCTTATTTCCAGTTTAGCTTTACTTCATTCCCAGTACGGGAGGACTCGTAGATCGCATCTAATATCCGATTGTTCGTATATCCCGACAACGCCGATGTAATCGGTTCTTTACCCTCACGAATACATTCGATGAAGTGGTTCGTCATCAAATCTCGTTCATCCGCTTCATCCTCTGACACAATCTCGGTCTCAACGACTTCGTTGTCCGCATGCGTCAAATATGTACTCTTGTCGCCGACGATGGAAACACCGCCTTTGGTACCCATCAGATGTACGAACGGCGCTTCCGGCAGCCCGGCAGCGTGTGCAGCCCAGCTGACTTCAAGAGACAAAGTAGCACCATTATCGAGCTTAATCAGTGCGGATGCAAGATCCTCGACGTCGTAATAGCCATCCCAGTTCGGCGTCCCCCAAGTGCCTATCCCCTCACGCTTAGGTCCAAATTCAGCATATGTCGATCCATAGACGGAAATCGGCTTCGGGTTGCCCATTAGGTATAACGATAAGTCCAGCATATGCACGCCGATGTCGATAAGCGGACCGCCGCCTGCAAGATCTTTGCGAGTGAACCAAGAGCCCCAGCCCGGTATCCCCTTCCTCCGGAACCAGCCTGCTTTCGCGTTGTAGACATCGCCGACATCACCAGCGTCGATTCTGGACTTGACCACTCGGTTCAGTGCCTTCCAGCGCATCTGGTGAGACATCATCAGCACCTTGCCGGATTCGGCAGCCTTAAAGGCGATCGTTCGCGCCGCTTCGGAATCAATCGCCATCGGTTTCTCCAAGAGGACGTGCTTGCCACGACTCAACGCTTCGATGGCCAGCGCCGCATGGAATTGATTCGGTACGCCGATGACAACGGCATCAATGTTCGAATCTTCCAACAGCTCCTGCGGATTGCCGTACACGGCACCAATGCCGTGTTCTTCGGCGCGCTGCTGTGCGAGTGGCAAGTACGCATCAGCAACTGCAGTTACCTCTGCTCCTTCTGCCTTCTTGAAGGCGCCGATATGAATATTACCGATGGCTCCGGCGCCAATAATACCTACTTTGAGATTCGTATGACTCATCTTTCATGTATCCTCCCGCGAATGAATGTGCGTATTCAAGTACAGATAAGGGCAATAATGGCCATCATTTACTTTGTTCCTGCAAGCTTCCAAGTCTCGCCATGAGGGAGCACGACAATTTGATCTTCCTGCAGTTTACGGCGGCATCGCTCCGCTTCCAACCGTTCGAGCGCCTCCTGCGGAGTATCATCGGCCAGCTTGAACGCCCCATAGTGCATAGGTACGAACCACTTTGCTCCTGTATCCTCAAACGCCTGCAACGCTTCTTCCGGCGTCACATGCTGCGGGCCCATAAACCATTCCGGCTCATAAGCACCAATGGGCAACAAAGCAACATCGATATCGAATCGTCTGCCGATCTCCTTGAAGCCTGTGAAATAACCGCTGTCCCCCGCAAAATAAATCGTTGGATTCGCGCAGACAAGCGGTCTGTCTTCTAGAGTCGGGGCGTAAGTTGCCGCAATCTCGCGTCTGACAATCTCTGCCTCAGCAGCAGACGCGTCATTTGACTCAACCGTCGTATGCAGTTCCTTGACCTGATCAAGATGCTGAAACGATTCACCACATGTCTGAACGATCCAACCGCCCCAATGTGATCGATTCGTATCCCAGGGGTTGCGCCTCGTCCAGTGCTGCGAGGGCACGAACGTAAACGAAACATCCCCGATTTGCATCGACTCCCACCAATGCAGCTCCTTTACCCTCGAGAGACCTTTTAGTCGAAGCTTGGAACCGAGCCCTGCAGGTACAAGTATTTGCTTGGACCCCGCAAGCTTCCTAATGGAGCCGATGTTGAGATGATCATAATGCGAATGAGAGATTAGGACAACATCAATCGGTGGAACCTGATGGATCGGAATGCCTGGCGGGGTAAGCCGCTTCTGGAACGCCATCTGTTCCGACCATACGGGGTCGGTCATAATGTTAAGACCGGCGATCTGTATCAGAAAGGTGGAGTGACCGATCCACGTGATGGAGGGATGCTCCGTGTTATTTTGTAGAAACTGCACATCAGGCTCCACATTCGGCACACGGTACGAATAATCCTTCTCCTTCAGCTTTTTGACCCGCTCATGCCTCCATCTCTTGAATTGCTTGTATGAATTCTGCTGTACGACCTCATTCTGATTCGAGAAACGTCTGATTCGCAATAGCAGATTCCTCCTAAGTGCTTCTGACTTAACACTAAGATACCAAGCAAATGGCATGGATTGCAAATAAAGGTTTCCTAACGAAAGCCCATTTTTCGAAAATACGCCGTGCACATGGTATAGTAAATAGAAAAGGAGGGACTCTCGCATGAAACTATTGTCTATAGAGCCGACGCCAAGCCCAAATTCCATGAAGCTGAACGTGGATGAGACGCTGGCGCACGGACATAGAGCAACATACAAATCAAGTGAAGCTGCGGAGGCTCCGCATCCCTATAACGAGCTTCTGCTCATTGACGGCGTTCGCGGGCTGTTCCGCACCGCAGACTTTATCGCATTAGACCGCAAGCCTGGAGCAGACTGGGCGCGCATACTGGGAGAAGCTCGAACGTTGTTGCAAGCGGGCGGCGATCATGCAGGAGCCACGGATGCTCAGCAGAGTATGGCCGCAGGTTATGGCGAAGCGCAGGTGCTTGTGCAAATGTTTCGCGGTATACCGATGCAGATACGCGTCCGCAGCACTACGGGCGAGACTCGTTCCGCGCTGCCAGCCAAGTTCGGCGAAGCCGTAAGCCGTGCCGCAGGTTCATCCATGATTCGGGAGCGAATGTTGGAGGAGCTTGGTGTCCGATATGGTGAGCCCGAGGACATTGCGGCAGAGATTGTGAGGGAGCTTGACGCATCCTATGACGAGAATCGTCTGTCTGCGCTTGTAGAAGCAGCTCAAGCGGCAGGGGCTGGTGTTGACCAATCAACTGCACCGGTTGCTCCTCGCCCAGCGCCTCTAAGCCTGGAGGAAGCAACGGCTGCATTCGAGTCCACTGACTGGCAAAGCCGCTACGCCGCTCTTGATCGTTACGTCAGTGCGCCCGAGGGACTTCCGCTCCTCGCTAAGGCGATCCGAGACGAGAACGCTTCGGTACGCAGGCTTGCCGTCATTTATTTGGGCGACCTGCGTTCGCCCGAAGCGCTGCAGCTTCTGATCGAAGCGCTGCAGGATGCTTCAGCATCAGTTCGGCGTACAGCCGGCGATACGTTGTCCGACATCGGAGATCCGGTAGCAATAGGTCCTATGATTACAGCGCTGCAGGACAAAAACAAGCTTGTTCGTTGGCGCGCCGCCCGCTACCTGTTTGAGCTAGGAGACGAGTCCGCTGTAGATGCCCTGCGCGAGGCTGCCAAGGATACTGAGTTTGAGATACAACTTCAGGCTCAGATCGCGCTTGAACGGATTCTTCGCGGCGAAGAAGCAGCCGGCTCCGTCTGGCAGCAGATGACCGCTGCTCGCAGCGGTCAATCCTGATTAGATCCTATTAGCAAGCTAATGAGAAAAAACAAAGCCCTTCACTTCCTAATGGGAAGTCGAAAGGGCTTTGTTTTTACGGATATTCCAGCTGAATGCTGACGATCAATGATCCTTCTCCCGCATATGGTTCATAGCTCGCCCGATAGCCAACTGCCACCGGTGCATCCTCGAATGCTTCCTTAAGCGCTTCTGGGAAACCGGAGCCCTCCGTATAACGGAATTGCATACTGCCAGCTCCTTTACGGATGGCGTTTGATACCGCGTGTTTGAGCGCATCCTTACCGCGGACCGTATTCTCCTCTTCCAGCCAATGCAGTCCTAATGCAAGTTTAAGCTTCGTAGCTAACCTTGCATCTTGCGCTGAAGCGCTTTGCTCCATGACGTGAAGCGCGTCTGCATAGGTTGAGCTTGCTGCGGGGTATACTCGCGTCCATTGATGATCGCGGCGGAGCTCATCATCTGCCAGTAGATAATAGGTATAACGAATGGGAGATTCCGACTTCGCTCCAACCGGATCATCCCATGTCATGTCGAGATGATACCATCTGTTATCCAGCTTCACCATGTTCCAGGCATGCTCTCCCGTATTGACCGAGCCTTCGGCGATCAGTACATCGAGACCAGC
Organism: Paenibacillus sp. strain BS8-2; assembly: GCF_054483835.1. NCBI lineage: Bacteria > Bacillati > Bacillota > Bacilli > Caryophanales > Paenibacillaceae > Paenibacillus > Paenibacillus sp. strain BS8-2. Next base: position 3,268,352 of record NZ_CM137010.1, on the reverse strand, counting down.
CTTCTCAAGCATGCGATAACCCAGAAGCGAGTAGCCTTGGCAGACCGCCTTGCCTAACGTAACCGCTTCATACGCGGTATAGTACGACAATGATTGATCATACTCCACATTGGACACGATCCAGTCGTGAATCGCTTTGACTTTCTCGTGGTCGCTCATTCCCGGTTTCAATATCTCTGCTATAATCTCGTCGACCTTACGTTCTACGACGGCGGTCTGTTCTTCCGTTTCGCGAAATTTACTCTCGACTGTAATTGTCGATTTGGTGCCCCAGCTGCGAATCGTATACAGGTATGATTCGAGAATATAAGCCGAATAATCGTCATGTCTCAGCGCTGCTCTTATAATATCTGTCATGTCGTCGGACAATTGCTTGCGATTACCGGTATAAGAAACGGAAAATCGATCCGCGCGCGATTGAAAACCTGCAGCAAGCTCCAGCTCAAGTTTATCGTATGGCCCTTCCTCAGAACCAACCGCCGATTGTGATGGGTCTATATTTGCCGCCTCAGCATCCCCCGTATCCGTCAATTCGAACTTTTTCACTTTAATAGGTTCCTTGCTAATTGCCTCCACCGGCTCGTCCGAACCTGCAAGAGCCGGAAACCAATCCATCTTTAACTCCAAACTATATGCCGCCAGTACAATAATACCCAACACCAGAAGCCTGGTTATTATATTTCGCATACCCGCCTCCTTGCTCTCGCTCTCTTCCTACCATCATATGCTTATATTAACGTTTCATACTCGGATCGGAAGATTTCAAGAAGATACTTTGCTTGGGAGAGCGGGCTGCGACCACCCTGCCGACTATAATTGCTGCACCACTTCCGTGAACTGACGGGCTCTCTCCGACACGAGATCCAGTCTGCCTTCCCTTACCCAGTCCAGCGAAAGCAGCTTGCCCCCCATTCCGACTGCATCTGCGCCCGCCGCAAAATATTCTTTAATATTAGAGAGGTCTACGCCGCCTGTTGCCAGGATAGGCACCTTATCGAGCGGTCCTCTAATTTCCTTGAGATATCCGATTCCAAGCGTCCCCATCGGGAATAACTTCACCGCGCTCGCGCCTGCTTTGACCGCTTTTACAATCTCTGTAGGCGTCATGACGCCAGGCCATACCGCAACCCCTCGCTCCTGACCGTATGCGATAACTTCTTCGTCCAAGTTTGGTGAGATCAAGAACTGTGCGCCTGCATCGATCGCTCTTCTGGCATAATCGACATCGAGCACAGTGCCTGCGCCAATTACAGCTTCCTCGCCAAACTTGGTGCGCCAGCGCTCGATAATTGTGGTTGCCCCTTCGGTGTTCATTGTGACTTCCATCATCCGGATGCCTCCGTCAATTAGCGCTTGCGCAGCACCATCCGCCTGACTGTCTTCAATACCGCGTAATATTGCAACGATTTTATGCTCCCTTAGCTTCATTAGCATGCTGTCCATCAACCTTACCCCTCTCTCGCCAATCTTCGACTAGTACTCCGCTACTGCCAGTGTTGATTTAATATTCGGAGAAACACGTTCGGGAATGGCAGAACCTCCATGTCGCGTTTCGTTATCCATCTATAGACCAGACCGTCCGGTCCCTTAAATTCATCTTGAACATCCGTAGTCACATATGAAGTCTTGGACTCCGCCGCGGCCATTGCCGAACCTGCACTCGGAGTTGAAGTTTCTAATCCAACACTCCCTAGCTCCGCTCGAAATACTCTCATTCTCCAAATGATATGGCTGAATATATGTTCAGTATCCAACAGCCATTCGGTTGGATGGATAAAGAGTGCAGCGCTAGCTTGCGTATCTCGGATAAGCGCCTCTGCCATATCAGGCTGCTCCTTTATTGCAGCTGCTGCGAACATCGCTTCGGAGGAAGCGGGCAACAGAACATGCGGCAGCTCCCACATTTGGGCAAGCAGACCTGTGTCCGGACGTCGGCGAACCAGCACACGTCCCTTGTCCTCCACGATCGTAACGGCGCGATATTCGTTACGCGGCGCTTTCGCTTTGGTCTTGATCGGCAGCATCGTTTCTTTGCCTGCCAGCCTTCCTTCACATAGCTCCATCACGGGACATGTCAGGCAGCCAGGAGACTTGGGCGTACAAATCAATGCGCCTAGCTCCATCAATGCTTGATTGAAATCGCCTGCCGCATCACCTGGAATGAGCGTTACCGCAAGCTTTTCGATCTTCACTCTAGTCGATGGTTTAGCGATATCATCCTCCAGGCAGAAGTAACGAGACAACACTCGCATCACATTACCGTCCACAGCCGGATAAGGTCGGTTAAAGGCAATACTCATAACCGCGCCGCTTGTATACGGACCTACGCCCTTCAGTCCCGATACGGCATTATGGTCATCTGGTATGACACCATCGTACAGCTCCATGACCATCTTGGCGCCGGCTTGCAGATTTCGCGCACGCGAATAATAACCAAGCCCTTCCCATCGTTTAAGCACTTCTTCCTCTGGCGCCTCCGCTAATGCCCGCACCGTTGGGAATTGCTCCATGAATGCCTTGTAATACGGAATGACCGTGTCCACCCTCGTCTGTTGCAGCATAATCTCGGATACCCATACACGATAAGGATCACGATTCAGCCTCCATGGCAGATCGCGTTTTTGCAGCCTGTACCAAGACAGCAGCTCCGTACTGAAATATATTCGTTGTTCTTGTTGTTCGATAATAGCCATCTATCCGTCGTTCCTTCCTTGTCTGCCAATCATCCGCCGCCGGCGGGGTTGTTTCATCTGTTCGTCTATGACTATACTCTATTATACGGATACGTCAACCATAATCATATGCTGCAACGATATGACGGGCGTTGAAAGGGGCTTCGACATGATTCATGAGCAATTTTCAAATAGACATCTCAACTACTTAAGCCTAATCGCGTTAGTGCCATTACTCTTGATTGCATCAGCTTGCGGGAACCACGCTGACAAAGGCGCTGAGCTTCGCGACGCGCCGAACGCGACGGCGGCACTGTATCAATCGCGATGCCTTTCTTGTCATGGAAGCGAGCTGCAAGGCCGCGTCGGCAACGAAACGAATCTGCAGCAAGTCGGCGCGCGCTTATCCGCCGAAGATATCGCTGCACAAATTCGTGACGGCAGCGAGGATGGACTCATGCCAGCATTCGGCGACCAGTTGACGGAAGAACAAATCACTGGACTCTCTGACTGGCTCGCTGGCAAGCGTTAACGCTAAGTTTAAGTGACAGCTATTTTCACCTGCAACAGTGATCGCACTAAAAAAGGCGTCCAGCTGCTAAAAACATTCCAGACATAAGCAGGCGACCATTCTACTCGAATGATTGCCAGCAACATAGCCCATAATGTTCTTATGCTGTAACGCCTCTATTATTAGTGAAGAGCTTCTATTTTGGGAAACCCATCTCGCCGGCAGCTTTCCGATGATCGCTGCGCGGCAATGCTCCCCGCTGTGATTGAATAATAGATCCCTTATACGTCCAGACGGTGTCGCCCATGTAGGGATGCGCAGGGAAAATATCGCCTTGCATAAGCAGCAAGCCATCTCCCCATTCATTCTCGTACATACCTTCGAGCTGCACTCTCTTGCCGCTTCTACCTCTTTGTTTGGTGCTGCGGCTGTTATGACTATTTTCTTCGCGGTGCCATCCCTTCATCATGAGCGACTCCTCTCATGCCATACTTGTTACATTACATTCCAAGTATGGGCAAGAGGTTACCGCTTTATCCGTTCTACGATTGCAAAGGCCGAAGCAATAGCCCGTTCATGCGTTATCGTAACATGGATGGTGATGTATTCGGGATTGAGGCCAAGCCGCGTCCATGCTGCTTCGGACAAACCGCATAACGGCTTACCGCTGGCATCGCGATAAATTTCGATATCGTGAAAACCTAGCTGACCTCCAATACCGCATCCCAGCGCTTTGGATACTGCTTCTTTGGCAGCGAATCTGCCTGCCGTATATTGATGCAACCGAGCACCTTGATAAGACTCGGCGAGCTCTCGCTCGCCATCCGTCAAGACACGCCTCAGGAAGCGGTCTCCACGCTCCCCATCCAGCAATGATTCTACTCGCAAGACGTCTGTTAAGTCATGTCCGATTCCAATAATCATGTTTGCACCCCACCCCCAAACTTATCGCTTTGAGGACGTTAGATACCCGGAATGCCGGACCTCTTATGTTCCGTCTTCAGATATTGTTTCTCGAGCTTCTCGCTCACTTCCGGCGAAATTTCCTTGCCTTCAAGATAAGCGCTGTTGTCGTCATACAGGATGCCTAGTTCGCCTTCGTCCGTCTGTCCGTCCCATAGTCCCGCGGTTGGCGCTTTGTCGAGCACGCTCTTAGGCACGCCGATGTGGGCGGCAATTTGGCGAACTTGACGTTTGTTAAGCGTACTAAGCGGCGTGATGTCGACTGCTCCGTCACCCCACTTGGTGTAGAAGCCCGTAATTGCTTCAGACGCATGATCTGTGCCTACGACCAACAAATTCAGGTCGAACGCAAGCGCGTATTGCATGACCATCCGCGTTCTGGCCTTCACGTTACCCTTGCCGCCTCGGCTGATATGGCGAGGAATACCCAGCTGCTTGAAGCTATGCTCAACCTCAAGCGCTATCTCATCTACAGCCTCAGCGATATTGGTCTCTGCCTTGTAGCGCAAATCAAAAGCATCCGCTACAGCATAGCTGTCTGCGATATCTGACTGATCTCCATACGGCTGAAACACACCCAGCGTCAAATATTCTTTGCCAGACTCTTCGCTCAGCTCATCCGTAGCGATCTTGCATAATCCCGCCGCTACTGCGCTGTCGATGCCCCCGCTAATAGCGATCAGTAATCCAGACGTGCCAGAATTCAATACATATTGCTTGAGGAAGTCAACGCGTTTGCGTACTTCGGCTGCTGGATCGATTGTCGGTTGAACACCCAGGCGTTCGATAATTTGTTGTTGTAGGCTCATATATTAGCTCCTATTTCGCGCAATATTTGTCGAAGGCATCCGATAGATCTGCAGCGATATCAGCCGCGGAACGATTCTCGATTTGGTGACGTTCGATGAAGTGTACGAGCTCTCCGTCCTTCATAAGAGCAATCGAAGGAGAGGATGGCGGATATGGCGCAAAATATTCGCGCGCCTTCGCCGTTGCTTCTTTGTCCTGGCCAGCAAATACAGTGAACAGGTGATCAGGCGTCAATTCGTTATTCAACGCTTCCGCAACGCCAGGACGGCATTGTCCGGCTGCGCATCCGCATACGGAGTTGATAACGATCAATGCAGTACCGCTTGCACCAGGCACATTCTCTTCAACCTCTTCTGGCGTACGAAGCTCCTTGATTCCCAATTTCGTTAAGTCGTCGCGCATCGGCTGGACCATATCCATCATATACCGTTCGAATGACATAGACATGAAGAACACTCCTTTTATTGTGGTGATTTTTGCTACTATTATAACGCCCCTTACGAAAATAAAGCAACCGGAGCCAATGCTCCGGCTGCTAAATAGCCGCTAATCGCCCTGCTCGCGTGAGTTCCAACGCTGTGAACACTCTAAATCAAAAGGAGGTACACTTTACTGCGGTGTAGTATGTGCATTTCCTTTCTCGGATATGTCGAAGGTGACGATAAAGGTCGTGCCTTTGCCCTCGCAGGTTTCGATGTCGATCCGTCCATTATGCCGTTCAGCAATGCTGAGACAAAGCGGCAAGCCAAGTCCAGTTCCGCGAGTCTTGGTCGTATAGAACGGCTCGAACAAGTTGTCTAGCTTGTCCTTCTGGATCCCGACTCCTTCATCTGCAATATGTATACTGATTTCCTCGCTCGTGCAAGTTGTAATGATCTTAAGTACGCCCTTGTCCTCCATCGCTTCCATACCGTTGCGAGCTAGATTGAGCAAGAGCTGCTTTATTTCCCTGTCATTAAGATTCATAAGAGGCAAATCATCGCATAATTGAACCTCCAGCGATTGTCCCCGAAGATTCGCGTCAGCGTTAAGCAGTGGAACAAGATCATTGATTGTCGTATGGAGCGACGCCATCTCCATCTTAAGCTCACGATTCTGCGCGAGTGACAGGAAATCGCTGATAATCATATTGGCACGGTCGAGCTCTTCCATAATAATACGAAAATATTCGAATTGATTGGGCGAGCTGCGCTCTTGAATCAATTGTACGAAACCTCGGACAACTGCCATTGGATTACGAATCTCATGCGTAATACTGGCAGCCATCTGACCAACCAGACTTAAGCGCTCCATCCTGCCCCTCTCATCGCGTAGCTGCGCGAGCTCTGTAATGTCCTTGGCGATCAGAGCAGCACCTGTGACCTCGTTATCCTCGATTTCCCTTAATGTGACGGTCGTCATAATTAGCGTCAATGATTCCGCTTCCAGCTGCATGGTTGAGATACTGTCTCCGCGCAGCGCCCTGTCTAACAGATCCGTGATGGCATAGCTGTAATCAGGATCGAAGGCATCCAGGAAGGATCGATTCTTCAGCTTCTCGACTGTCTCGTTTTCATTACGAAACACGAATAACTTCAGCAATTCCTCGTTCGCGTGAGTAATGACTCCCTCGCTATCGACAATGACTACCGCTAGAGGCGCGTTATCGATAAATTGCTGGATCTTCTGCACCTCGTTCACATAGCTGACCGAGAGCAAATCCACCTCGTAATAAAGCTGCTGCTTCTCCTTGATGCTCTCTATGATATAGATCGACAACCACAAGGAGAGAAGCATGCCGATAATCGACAAAGCTATACCAACAACCGTTACGAGAGACCAGGATATCCCAATCGACGCGAGATACGTCTTGGCTAATAAGAGGATAACAAGCGCCACAACGGACATGATGAGCAAGCCAATCCGTTCCCTATTCGCGCTGTTTGATTGCTGGAATCTACGTATAAAGACGATGAGAAGAACCGAGAAAATCAGGATGGACAAAATAAAGCCCCATATCTCGGTAACATTGTCGAGTGTCGGCAGGCGAATAATCAAGTAGAGAAGGAACAAGGTCCCAAAAGCCCTGTATCCCCCATATAACGATCCAATTAGGAATGGGATGATACGAAAATCGGTATTGTAATCATAAATTTGGGTGGTCGTAAGCGCACACAACAATATGGATATGCCGCATGCAATCGTAATAAACGGCTCGAAGCCCTTCCAGCCGCGCTCCTTGTCATGCCATAACAAAAAGGCGAACACGGGGAGGACCGATAGGAAGAATTGCAGAAGCAGATCCTTCAACAAGGGAGACAGGCCTCCTTATCAACGACGTTATAGTAGATTTAGGCGTTCAAATTGTCGTTCATCCAAGCCAATATATCGTTTATCGTCTCATCGCTCCGCAGATCGTTGTGGAGCTCATGAAGCCCGCCTTCACAAGGTTGCCAATTACATTTCTCCCCCACCGACTCAGCAAGCTCTCTGCTTGCCTCAAAGGAAGTAACCCGATCAACGGTGCCGTGTAAGAGCAGCAGCGGTACATGGAGTTCTGCGCCGTGTCTTATTGCCCACTCTCCAGCATCCTGAATTTCAACAAACGCTCGTGGTGTAAGCGCTGTATGACTGAGCGGATCACCCTTCATGGAGCGGCTGCGCACAGCCTCTGTACCGTCCAGTCGGAATAGATCCTCTTCTTTGAGCCCTGTAGACATTGGCATAGTGGGCCAGATGAAAGCCAGTCTACGTCCGAGCCACTCTTTAAATGCAGGAGGATTGAAAGCAAGTCTGAGCCACGGACTCGTCAAAATTAATCCCTGAATTGCTGGTTTGGTACGCAAGACGCAATTGAGTGCAATATTGCCCCCCATGCTGTGACCATACAAAAACACGGGTACATCGGGATAAAGTTCGGCGCATTGCTCCAGCATGACGGTCATATCCGCAATCGCGGCTTCCATCGACAGCATATGCCCCCGTTTACCTTGCGATCGACCATGGCCATAATGATCATAAGCGACAACGGCATAACCGTTCTTAGCCATTGCTTCTGCTACATGCCCGTATCGTCCCCCATGCTCACCATGGCCGTGGGACAGACAGATAACAGCTTTAGAAGCACTGCTAATTGGTTCCCAGGAACGGACAAACAACGAAATAACGCCCGTGCCAGACACTTGCCATTCCGAATAGCGGATCTCGCTTGATGCGCCAAGATCCCCGACGTTTTTCGAGCTCCCGTCACCGCGCTGCACCATATTCGTCACAGCTCCTCATTTTCTTGTATAATAATTAGATTATACTGTAAACAACCAAATTGAATAGCATTTATTTGAATTTAAAGATCATATATTTTTATTGTAAGCTAGACTTCATATTATGAAATAATCCTTCAAAGTCCAGGTCGGCATGCGTACATGGTGCCTGGATCATATACGGAAAAGTCGTTAGGAGAATGGGTATGATGTATGATGTTATTATCGTGGGAGCCGGGTCGTCCGGATTAATGGCCGCGGTCTCAGCTGGAGAAGCGGGGGCTAATGTGCTCCTTCTCGACAAAGGGGACAAGCTTGGACGTAAACTTGGTATATCGGGCGGCGGCCGCTGCAATGTAACGAATGCCAAGGAGCTTGATGAACTAATCAAAAATATTCCAGGTAATGGAAAATATTTGCACAGCGCGCTCGCTACCTTCAGCAATCGTCATATCATGGCTTTTTTCGAGAAGCTTGGGATCGCGCTTAAAGAAGAAGACAACGGTCGGATGTTTCCAGTGACGGACAAAGCAAAGTCCGTTGTTGATGCGCTTGTGGGTAAAGTCAGGGGACTCGGGGTCGACATTCGTGTCAATTCCCCCGTGGAACGTGTGTTGTACGAGGAAGGCAAGGTTGTCGGAGCACAATTGAAATCAGGCGAGCTTATTCATTCCAAAAGTGTCATCATAGCTGTCGGGGGTAAGTCAGTGCCGCATACCGGCTCTACGGGAGATGGGTATGCTTGGGCGCAAGAAGCAGGCCACACGATAACGGAGCTCTTCCCTACAGAGGTGCCATTGACCTCCCGATCATCCTTTGTATTGAGCAAAGAATTGCAGGGCCTATCGCTCCGCGGAGTTGGGCTGAGTGTATGGAATGCCAAGGGCAAGGCCGTTATCACGCATGAGGGCGATATGATTTTCACACACTTTGGGTTATCCGGACCGATTGCGCTTCGCTGCAGCCAGTTTGTTGTCAAGGAGCTTCGGAAGAACGACGGAGATGTCTTAGTTACAATCGATCTTAAGCCGGACAAATCAGAAAACGAGCTATACACAGAAACGTTAGCCTTGTGTAAAGCGGATAGCCGAAAAGCGGTTAAGAATGTGCTGAAGGGATATTATCCGGAGCGGATGCTAAATTTGCTGTTCCTGAAATCCGGGGTGAAAGAGGATATCACCTTCGACAATATTCCGAAGCAGGGATGGCTGGAGCTGGCGCGAGTCGCCAAAGCATTCCCTTTGCGCATTAACGGAACCTTGTCTATCGAAGAAGCCTTTGTTACGGGAGGCGGAGTCCATCTGAAGGAAATCGATCCAAAGTCATTGCAATCGAAACTTATGGACGGACTTTATTTCTGCGGCGAAGTATTGGATATTCATGGTTACACTGGCGGTTACAATATCACGGCCGCATTCACAACCGGCTACAACGCAGGACGGCATGCGGCCGAAACTGCGCTATCTATCATGAGATAACAACGCGATGTACAAGAAATAGGGCTTCGCGATTTTCCCTATCCAGCATCGGGAAACACGGAGCCCTATTTGTTCTGCTTTCACTTTGGAATCAAATATGTACATCCCCAGAGAAGTGGTTGTACTCTCCAGCGTCTGGCAGAAATTCATCGTTCGTACACGCCTCGTCGTCGTCCCGGTTATGCGCGCCTTCCGCATCGATCCAGTCTTCGTTGACTACATGCGCTGGTATCGTAATGGCGTCCAGCGCATAAGCCGTGTTCGTCACTGTCTCTTCCGCGATATCCGCCTGCTCGACAAGCTGGCCTCCATGTGCTTGAGCGATCTCAAGCGCAGATGTCAGATCGCCTCCATCCACGTGAATATGCATGCGAGTATCTCCGTGCATAACAGGATCGTAACCAAGCTCCTGCAGCAGCTCTCTCGCCATAGCCGCGCTGCTATCGTCACTGTAATCAAATAGAATTGCCGATTGATGAGACAACGTGCATCTTTCCTTCCGAAGTGAATGTATTCGCAATAGCCATTTCCTGATCTTAGGATGCCAATTAGCGAGAAATTCATGCCTCCATGACTCCAAAATAAAGAAAAGCCGTTTGCCCTCATATAAGAAGGCAAACGGCTTTCAACTTATTTCCGGAATGGGGCCAGCGCTTCGTTAATCCCGCGTGTCGAAGCATATACCTGCTGATACGCGCGGAACAGTCCTTGGTATGCGACTGATGCCTCCGCTCTCGGTACATACTCGGATGCGTATTGCACGAAGTCCGAGGAGCAAGCCTCCAAACTTTCATACCAGCCACAGCCTAACGCAGCAAGCATAGCCGCGCCAAGTCCTGGACCCTGCTCATTCTCAAGCGACACGACCGTCGCACCGAATATATCCGCCTGCATTTGCAGCCAGACCGGATTCTGCGCGCCTCCGCCAATGGACACAATACGTTCAACCTTCTTGCCCGCGATACGGAACAAATCAAGTGATTCATTCAGTGAGAACGTGATACCCTCCATTACCGCCCTGGCAAAATGTTTGCGCTCATGCGATCCATCAATCCCTATAAAGCTGGCACGAATCGTGGAGTCCGCATGAGGTGTCCGCTCCCCTACCAGATAAGGCGTGAAGAGCAGACCTCCCGCTCCCGGCGGCAGCTCACCAACTTCGGCAAGCAGCTCATCGTATGACTCCTCCGGAGCGAATGTCTTCTTGAACCAACTAAGGCTGTAGCCTGCCGCCAGCGTAACGCCCATCGCATAGAACGCATCTTCTTTGCCATGGTTGAAGAAATGTACTTTGCCCTCGAAATCTTTGGACTTCTCTTCTTCGTAAGACAAAATAACGCCTGATGTACCGATGCTGCAAAGCGTCAAGCCTTCCGACAGTATGCCGGAGCCGATTGCACCACATGCATTGTCCGCACCGCCGGCAAATACTTTTGTTGCTGCGTTTAGCCCGGAACGATCGGCTGCTTCTGGCAACAGTATGCCCGTCTGTTGATGCGATTCGACTAGAGGGGGACAGAAGCTGCTCGGCAGGCCAAATGACTCCAGCACCTCTGCGCTCCATCTTTTCTCCGCTACTTCGAGCAGCAACGTACCGGCCGCGTCAGAATAATCCATATACTGCTCGCCAGTCAGCCGATATCGAACATAATCCTTGGGCAGCAGAAATGTCTCGGCGGAAGCAAAAGTTTCAGGCTCATGTTGGCGCACCCACAGAATCTTGGGCAGTGTGAAACCCTCAAGCGCAGGGTTACGTGTCAACTTAAGCAGCTTGTCACCAAGCGTACTTTCAATCTCGCGGCATTGCTCCGTTGTACGCGTATCATTCCAGAGTATCGCGTTGCGTACTGGTATTCCCGACTCATCCAACAGCACAAGTCCGTGCATTTGTCCGGAGAAGCTAATTCCTTCTATAGAAGAAGGATCAACTTTGCTCGTTAACTCGCGCAATGCTTCGTATGTCGCGTCAACCCAATCCTCGGGACGCTGTTCGCTCCAGCCGGAGCGTTCATGATACAGCGGATAGCTACGTGTCGATTCCGAGACGACCTTGCCCTCTCGATCCACCAACAGCGCCTTTACAGCACTAGTGCCGAGGTCTATTCCAATTACGTAACCCATTGTCTGGTAACCTCCTGCTCCTCATTCCAGATGATAAAGTGGTCCGCCGATTCTTAGACGCTGAAGATCGTTTCGCTCAACATCAGACGGATACGCTCTTGGCGACCGGATTCATTGACGATTGGATTGTTCTGCAGTGCGTATTGCTCAAGTGACTTCAGTGTCGCCTTGCCGGATACGATATCTGCGCCAATACCTTCCTTGAAGCTGCGATAGCGGTTATCTACAATGTTGTCCAGCGTGCGGTTCTCGATCAGCTTGGCAGCAGCTTTCAGGCCCCATGCAAAGCTGTCCATGCCCGCAATATGCGCCAAGAACAAATCATCGGCTTCGAACGATCCGCGGCGAACTTTGGCGTCGAAGTTAACACCGCCGCGACCGATGCCGCCTGCTTTCAATACTTCATACATCGTCAGCGTCGTGGAATATAGATCCGTTGGGAACTCGTCGGTATCCCAGCCAAGCAGCAGATCGCCTTGGTTCGCATCCAGTGATCCCAACATACCATTGATCGCAGCTGTACGAATTTCATGTTCAAAGGTATGACCCGCAAGCGTTGCATGGTTAGCTTCTAGATTCAGCTTGAATTTGTCTTTCAGACCGTACTTCTGCAAGAATGCGATCGTAGTCGCCGCATCGAAGTCATACTGGTGTTTAGTCGGCTCCTTCGGCTTTGGTTCAATCAGGAATTGAGCGTCGAAACCAATCTCGTTCGCGTAATCAATGGCCATATGATACAGACGAGCCAAGTTATCGAGCTCGAAGCCCATATCCGTATTCAGTAACGTTTCGTAGCCTTCGCGTCCACCCCAGAAGACGTAGTTTTCGGCGCCGAGCTCTTTGCCTACCTCGAGGCCTTTCTTAAGCTGTGCGCCTGCATAGGCGTACACATCCGCGTTACAAGTAGTGCCAGCACCATGAACGAAACGCGGATTCGTAAACATGTTAACCGTGTTCCAGAGCAGCTTCTTGCCGGAACCTTTCATCGCATCCTTCATTAGCGCAACGATCACATCAAGGTTTTGGTTAGTTTCTTGCAGTGTCGCTCCTTCTGGCGCGATATCAACATCATGGAAGCAGAAGTAAGGAATGTTCAGCTTCTCCATAAATTCAAAATTCGCTTCTACACGCGCTTTGGAACGATCAAGACCGTTGTATTGATCCCAGCCGCGCACCATCGTGCCAGATCCGAACGGATCAGATCCGTTAGCGTTGAACGTATGCCAGTAAGCAACCGCGAAACGAAGATGCTCCTCCATTGTTTTGCCAAGCACGACTTGGGAGGGATCGTAATGTTTAAAGGCTAAAGGATTATCGGAGCCTTTGCCTTCGAATGTAATAACCGGGATATCTTTGAAATAAGTCATGAGTATAAAATCCTCCTTCAAAATGAATACGTTTACCTTCTACAAGCAGAATAACACATCGTAACTTAGTTTGTCTATTAAACAAACTAAGTTATATGCTATACTTATTTATATAATTATCGAGTATATTTCATAATTGGATGACTATAGATGGGAGAACCGAATACGTGGCTACGAAACCGACGGGCGATCTGGCCCTCATCAAAAAAATGAACACCTCCATCGTGCTTGAAGCAGTACTCAAGCACGCTCCGCTATCGCGAGCAGGTATTTCGGAGAAGACGGGACTGAACAAAGCAACGGTATCAAGTCTCGTACAAGATTTGATCGATGCCCATCTCGTCTATGAGATCGGACCAGGAAAGTCCAGCGGCGGACGCAAACCCGTCATGCTGATGTTCAACGATACAGCCGGTTACGCCGTGGGTATCGATCTTGGCGTCAATTATATAAGAGGGATATTGACCGACCTTGCAGGCAATGTCGTAGCCAATCGATACTCGGAGCTTGGGCGATCGCGTGAAGATTTGCCGCTTGAACAGCTAATGAGCTGCATCGACCACTTGCTTGGAGAAGCGCCGGATAGTCCGTACGGCATCGTCGGAATGGGAGTAGGCGTGCCTGGTATCGTCGATGATCAAGGCACTATATTATTCGCGCCCAACATGAACCTGAAGCAGGTTGCGCTTAAACAGCTGCTGGAACAGCGTTACAACCTCCCTGTCACAATCGACAACGAAGCGAATGCTGGTGCCCAAGGCGAACAGCGGTACGGTGCGGGACGCGGCATTCGCAATCAAATATACGTTAGTGTCGGCATCGGGATTGGAACCGGCATTATTCTGAACAAAGAACTGTTCAAGGGAGCATCCGGATTCTCTGGCGAGCTCGGCCATCTCTCCATCCAGTATGACGGCAAACCTTGCAGCTGCGGCAATCGGGGCTGTTGGGAGCTGTACGCCTCAGAGAATTCGCTGCTTGAGCAAGCTGCAGAGCTTGGGTATGACAGTCTCGAGAAGCTGATCGCCGCTGCTGAACAAGGAGATGATCAAGTTCGGACGTTGTTCAGCGACATCGGTTCTTACCTCGGCGTCGGCGTCGCTAATATTGTAAATGTGTTTAATCCGGATGTCGTCATTATCGGTAACCGGATGAGTCGCGGAGCGAAGTGGCTTGGAGCTGCAATCCAGGAAGCAGTAGATGCACGCACGCTTTCGTATCATCGTGCTCAGCTGCGCATCTTGTTCGCAGAGCTGCAAGAGGAGTCGGCCGTACGCGGTGCGGCGTATTATGCAATTCGCGAGTTTTTCGCTAAGGTAAAGAGCGTGTAACGGACAAGGAAGCCATCTGACAAATTGTCATTGGGCTTCCTTGTTGTTGCTTCCGCAGAATCATTATTGTACTTTAACGCGATACCAGTACGTATAAATTTCCGAAAAACCGATTTTCGAATAAAGTTTTTTTGCTGGCTCATTGTTCAACACGACTGCTAGATAGCTGTACTTCGCTCCATTTTCTTTTCCCCACTTTAACAAGTTTAATATCATCTGTTCTCCGAAACCCTGGTTTCTATAATTTTGATCAGTCACGATATCATATAACCCAATGTAATCTCTTTCTATTACTCCAAATCCACAAGCAACGACTTGATCTTCCGAAAATAACGTTACATATGCTTTTTTGGTTTTTATATTGGACAACATCTGCAACATATCGTTCCTGTTGTTGTTGCTAAGGTTATTCAGTCTAATATAATGATCTAACCACCAATCATCGATCTCTTCATTTATCATCACTGAGGTTAGTTTGGGTTCACTTAATTGTTCTAAGTTCATGGTTTGAACACTTGTAATATCAACCTGTGCATAACCTCCTTCATCTAAAGTTCTATCGAGGTTCGTAGGATGAACAAAAGGCGTGATTTTAAATATGGTTGGGAGGCGATTAGCACAATAGATCTGCTCGCATTCTTTTATTTTCTGATTCAAATCACAGGTAGAATAATGAATAGGATTAATCGAATTTGCTCTTTTCGTATAACCATTAGCAAATCGCAACACCCAGCCATCATATAAAAGAGTAGACAGAGGTTGCCAGTGGTTTAGAGATAGTTCCTCAATAAACTTATTTGCCATCTTTACCCTCCTTTTCATTGTGTATAATAATACATAATGACGAATAAAAATACAATACCGCTGAACAGCTCTTCTTGCACAGCAGCATTATTTTGTCATGCGTAAAGAGCCGACACCTCGCTTAAATCAACCCTAAGCTTCATGGGTTGACGAAAAGCGACGCCGGCTCTTATGTTGCTTATTCTTCCACAATCCTATTTGACGCGATGAACACCAACAGTTCCTGTTACTAGGCCATCAATTATAACAGGCACCTGCGTGCTTTTGACCATTCCATTATTGTAATAGGCCGTAAATGTGAACGTAATCGGTCCGTCTGGCAGTTCCTCCAGTTGTTCGTCCCACAGCTCGCCTCTCCACTTTGTTCGGCTGGCATCTGTAGAAGCAAGTATTGCTTTTCGATCCCCAAGCGTGACTTCAACTCTTATTGTTTGTGTCGCAGTGGCTGTCAAAGTAGTGTCCGCCTCCAACTTAAACTTCTCTCCTGCAAAATAAACATGATACCCGCGAGGGGATTCCTCATTTCCACTTTTCTTCAGATTAAGCTCCTTCCTTCGCTCATTCCAATCATCCGTATGATAGACGAATCCATTGATGGACAGTGGCAGCACTTGAATGTTCCGCTGAAGCGACACCGATGCCGCTTTGCCGTCCGAAACAGTCTGACGCATCCGCCACGTTCCTGCTTCCGTCATCCGGTAAGTCGGTGCAGTTACTGGGTACGGGTAAGAAAACGAATATGGATAAGACTGTAGGACTCCTGATGGACTCACAAGCTCGTACGTTACTGTCAGCGAGTCACGATCAGGATCACTCGCCAAGCTGCGGAATGCAACTGTATCGCCTTCAAATACAGGATTCGGCGACCAATCAAATCCAGGTATAGGCGGTCGATTGTTTACAATGGAGATCGTTTTGGTCACTCGCTGAATATTGCCGTTAGGCGTCCGCGAGGTCCACTCGAACGTGTATGATCCGTCTGGAACCTTAGGTACGGCTATCATTTCGCTCCAGCTTTTACTTCCGATCCCCGTAGTGTGCAAGGTTGTGGAATTTAGTTTAATCGTCCGCTGATATAAAGTTCCTTTGAAAGCCGTTACGGTCGTCGCATTACTATTGACCGTCGAATCCGGATATTTGGTCGTCATAGCAGACAGCCTGTACGTCTCTCCGGAAAGAAGCGAAGTCAGATTCGCGGTTGAACCATCTATTGAACCGATATTCCCGCTCAAATTAATTGGTGTAACTACCTGAACAGGATAGGAATGCTCTGCAAATGAGCCCGCTACAGAACCATTGGCGCGCACGATAAAGTTGTACCATCCGTCTGGCGTAGTATTCGGAATTGACAAGGTTTCCTGACTCCAGTTAATATCGTTACCATTCTTCGTTCCTGAATAATACGGAATGTTTTTTGATATGTAGCTGCTCATACGGAGATTAAGAGCGATAGAGTACGGGTACCTCGTCCATAACTCATGTGCAATCAGTTTCTCGCTCGCAGGAACACTATTGATCGAAAACCCGCTGTACTCGGTCTTCAAATTGGAGCGCATCTGCACGGGCACCGTGTCTGGCAGCACATAGGTCCTCTGAAGAGGCTCAGACCACGCGCCTTCAATGTCTTGAACGACATAATCCAGCAGATAAGTCCCAGGTGCGAGGGAAGTCGGTATTTTGGTCCACACCTCGCCCGAACCGAGCCTTGTCAACTTGAGACTGCGAGCCTGTATTCCGCGGTCAGTAGCAGCTCTCGTAATGCTGTGATCGAGGTCATAACTGCGATCCAACCATGTTGTATCGTACATATTGGACGCAGGTTTATAATTAAAGTCGAGTACAACATCAGGGATCGGCTTGCGATGTACCATGATTTCTACCACAGATTTATTCGAATAATAAGCGTAATGCTCAAAATTAGGATCCATTGTTGGCAGGTCTTGGACACGACGGATGAACTGGTATTTACCAGGTTTGGTCAATATAAATTTGGATTGGTATGGCATCCAATTCCCACTACTCTCTACTGCGATAAGCGACTTGCCGTTAATCCTCTCGAACCCCAAGCTGTTATCATAATAATCGGGGTCTTGGATGATTTGCAGTTGATCGGATGGAAGAGGAATCATGTCCCTTTCATAATCGAATGTCGCTGTTCGCGTTTCGATTTCATCGCCAACAAGTCTTACTATCTTCGGAACTTCCGGATTGTTCTCTGCGATATAAGAAATGATCCTCGATATAACTTCTTCGATCGGTCCGCTATTTTGAATAAAATGATCATGCGTAATCTGCGATCGTAAAGCATTTGAGCCAACAAGAATAAGTTTGGCTTGGTTCTTATTCACTGCATTTTGTAAATCAGCGAGCTCCGAAGACTGGTTGTCCGTAATATAAACCAAATATTTATTAGGTACAGAGCGCATAAATGCAATATCGTAAGGTTGACGAACATGTTTATAGATAGTCCCGCTATAATGGCCGGTGTAACTGTCTCTCCATACGAAGTTCGGTACATAGACGACATGCGTCCAGTAAACCGTACCGCTATAGTTCGCTGTCCATGTTCTTGTGCATGAGTGGCCATTCTCGCCTGGCGTCGTGCAGTTCAGCGGGCCTGGCGTTTCGCCTGTCCGGTCGATTGAACCCGAGTATTGTCCATCGCTAAAGTTCTGAGAGCTAGGACATACACTCGTATTAGTTTCGTTTATTAAACCTCCCCATTTATTAAACGTCGAAGTAACCGTATTACTGCAAGTTCCTGTCCCCGTCTTCGAATCAACAACTGTCTCGGGTCCTCCGATATCTATTTCATATGGTAGGTTGGTTGTGCTAGTAAGCGTTAATGTTCCAGCGAATCCATTGGATTCGTAATAAGTAGAACCATCAGGATAACTTCCTCCATATCCTTTGCTCGTATTAGCTGCTAGAGGATGAACGTAAGTCCTCATATCCCATATGCCAATGTTGGCCAACATATTAGCTTGTGTAAATGCATTGGTCAGCGACACAGCATTGCCTCGAATATAATCGGTGGATGCTTGATTGAGATTTGAATCCAGCATGATGAATACATCCATATCCGGCTTCTGAGTAGGAATGTCCACATACATGTCGCTTGCTGGTGAATAATTATCCACGAAAAAATACGATTCGATCGTGCGTGTCCTATCGTCAGTCGGTGATATGAACTCCATGAGGCGCGCTTCATTTGTGCTTTCCTTAGCGTAAGCAGTGATCCTATACTGCCCCAGCTTATCGAAGATGGGCAGCTCCGTCAGATCTCCATCCGATTCAAATACCAATTTGTCGAACATGCCATCATTATCGCTGTCGTGATGAACCATGATTTGTTTTTCTGCGATGTAATCGCCATCAGTACTTACCGCTTCATAGAATAGCTCCAGCTGATCCAAACGGCTGATTTGCGATTCGTAAGCATGGGCGATAACTGCCGGTTCGTGGTCAGGTGCAATCTCATAATTGACGACATACGGATCGGAGTAGCGTGTTATGGTTCTGCCATCGCCGTAAGGAATGACGCGTTTTGCAGCTATGCTGATTTGATAGTTTCCAGGCTTCGTATACATAAACTGTTTTTCAGCTAGATTGGTTTCGCAATATCCGACCCTACATTTTAGATGAGGATCGCTCAAATTCATGTAGCTGAATGAAGTAATTTCAAGCGGGGCATGCTGCTGGACCCATACATCATTGCTTGCAATAGAATGATCTCGTGCAACCATCGTGCGATTCTGTTTGAATAACCCCTCAAGCGTAATCGCAACACTCGGTTTGGAGCGGTGAATAACGACGTGCTGCAGTTTAAAGGACTCGGTACCATCCGGGGCTGCAAATGTCGTTTTTACTTCTCTTAGCCCTTGCTTGTCCTCACCAAAGATGTATTGCCCCTCGTAAAATGCAGCTGCATCGATTTCTTCGCCGTCAATGAAGACCCTTTTCGTGAAATCGCTGTAGTTTTCCGGTGTTTTGCATTGATGAAAAGGAATATAATCCGGAAGCGCATCCGTTACAGGGAATGGCACAACATCGTACCAGTCCAGCGGCCAGTCCGCTTTTGGTGTAATGTACATTGGTGGATCTTCTAATTCCTCTGGGTTCTGGCATCCATCATTAAAAGGCGTTTGTATGACGTTCACTTGTCTAGTACGAGTGGATTTGTTATTTACTGTCGTATCCTTATCTACGATCGTTTGAGTGATTTCGAAGCTTCGCCCCACAGGTGCAGTCACGGTTGCTTGCGGAAACTTACTTGCCATAAAAGTATGCAGATACGCATTGACTGCCAACTGATCCAAGTAACCGGCTATTGGTTTTTGTACACCTGGAATGGCAGGATCAAACGTTCTTTTCTGTACGGTCCCGTCTTGAATATTTTTGATTTCAAATTCGTAATAGTCGATATCGTCGCCATAGGAAAAGTCTTTGTATCCAACCAACGATTGCGTGAATTGGGCCTTATTTTCAAATTGAATTTCAGGCACTACGCCAAAATCACTAAGCATGGGTTGCTTATCCGTTGGTTCGAATTCGACTTGGAAGTTACAATACTGGCCAGTAGTTGAAGGCGTACTGGAGGTATGGTTTGTATAAACAAGAAAGGCTCCTGCATGGGATTTATACAACCAAACGTCATCACTTGTCTTATCCAGTTTCGAAGTGTCTACCTCAATGGTGAAAGTCGTGCTGCCCTGATTCCCATTTTTGACAACGCCATCGCCGTACTTATTGGATGCCTTCTGTATATACGTGTTTGCGTTTGGATCTTTCATATCAATGCGCCAGTAATCGATATCCTTGCGCGTATAGTATTCTGCCTCTTTCCCTCGATCTCCAAAATACATCGTGTCTTGCAGAGACCCTGTAACAACCATTTCAACTTTAACCGTTTTGCTTTTGCCGATCGGTATGGGTGCATCGTTTACCGGCTGGGCGTAACAAACGGAAGGAGTTTGCTTTTTCATTGGTGGCTCAAGTTTGGGAATAACGTAAGTATGATACCACAAGGAATGTGTGTCCCAACTATAATGATACATGTTACCGAAACCAGCTGTACGAGCAGAGGGTTCTTGGTCAATAGACATGTAGTTACGTAAATCGCTATTTGGACTATCAGGGTCATAAGGTAATACTCGATATCGATCGGAGTATTTCACCCCTTGCGTAATAGGAAAACCTAGTGCTTTGCTTATCCAAGGAGCAATGTATGCAAAGTCTTCACTTAAGACATCACGTCTGCCATTGTATACCGCTCCAGCGGACCCTGGAAGATATTTATAATCACTTGGAAGTTCTGCCCATGGTCTGTATACCCAATGTTTGGAGGCTAGTGCATTTCCAGAATCCGAATCAACAATAAAATGGACATTAGAAAATAAGTTTCCATCTCGCGTAAATCCAAGATACCTGTATTCACCGCGAACAGAATTTCCGGTTTTAGGATCTTTCCCGATGAAATGGCCATTGGTGAAATCAATCGTATCTGGCCCAGCTTTTTGCCATCCCTTTTTAAATTCTTGTGCTTTCCCTACAGAAGAAATGTTTCCATAAACCTCTAATCGGCGTTGTCCGGATAGCGGATTGGAACTACCAAACGGCCAAGCTGTTTCATAATAATATTGAGCATTAAACTTAAAGTTATCGCTGTTGCAAGGCGGCACTCCTTCAGGAATATATCCATCAACTTTCGGACTAGGGTTATACTTGCACGGATTCGGAAAACCGTTAATAAATAAAGGCGGCGGAACCTCTGCCGCCGCGGAAACTAGTTCTATTTTTGCTAAACTAGATATGTCTATCATTGTAAGTAATAATAAGCAAAATAGAGCTCTTGATAGAAATCTCTTAGTCTTTCTTTTCATTCATTTACCTCCATCAATACATGTTTTAGTACATTAGTTTGACTGCAAAACGTTTTCCAGATACATAATATTTAAAGTTCTTACCGTTAAAGGTGAAGTCCTTTCCCATTGATTCCTTTGTGAGAGCCTCGACTTTACTGCGAAGTTCTTTTCCTTTTCCAGTACCGGCCATTATCTCATAGATCGAACTTACGAAATCATTGCTCGTTTTGAAGGTTGATGTCACTGGATACGAGAACTCTAACTCCCTGTAATCGGTATCAACTACAACAAACATCTCGTCGTCAGGTCTTAAGTCAAATTGTCCTGTACGCGTGAAATAATTATATTTCTCGTATACCTCTTGATTAGTGAACACAGCAATCCCTGTGTTTGAGATATTTGTATATCCTTTGGAAACATGTTTCTTTGCCGCATCAAGCAGTTTGATATAATAGTCATAATCTATTTTGTTATTAAACAAATAAATATTACCTCCATTCTCAGTATAGTACTGGCCTTTCAAATTAGGCTTGAATGGTAGTCTAAGAGATGTATCCCTCAAACGAAGGATCATGGTTAATGCTTCTGCTCGCGTGACATACCTCTGAGGGTAGAAATGTTGATTAGGATAACCATTCATAATACCGGATAGTAGCATAGTTGTAATTGTGCTATTACCGCCGTACGAGAAATCTTTTAAATCTTTTAATCCAATTTGGGATCGCGCGAACTCCATATATTTAGCATCTAACCTATTTTCATAAACTGAATACCATTTGCTGAGTAAATAAGCCGATCCTTCACGTTTGAGTTGCTGCTGAAATTTCTTATGATCCTGCGGAAAAATCGGGTCAAAAGAAGGGATGAAACCCATCTCATAGATGAAGTCCACATAAGGAGCAGCCCAATATCCGGTTTTTGCATTTGTAAAATTGAATTTCTTTAGAAGAACAGCATTTTGAATCATGTTCAAAAATCCAGGTTGCTCTTCCTCCAACTCCGCATACCAAGCTGGATCAAATACAGTCTTGTCATTCGTAGTTACGCTATGTGCGCGAAGCATCATGACAATGAACTGATCTGCCTTTACAACATCATCCGGCCGGAAAGTACCATCCTCAAATCCTTCAACAAATCCAGCATTATATGCTTGAAGAATAGTATCCTTCGCCCAATGCTTCGATATATCCGAGAAAGGCAGTTCATTCGTAGCTCCCGACTCCGCGTTCGCCACATTTGCTCCCCCGGCAAATACCGATACGAATAAGGATAAAGCTATCATCCATTTCATTGTTTTCTTCATGTTCATTTCCCCTCTCAACTATTTAGATACGATGCTAATCGAGTTAGTATCTTAACGGATTCAGCACGGCTTACAACCTTGTTTGGCTGGAACGACCCGTCCGGATATCCTCCGAAAATGGCAAAGGAGCTTGCTTTTGAAATTGCATTCTGAATTTCTTCCGATAACGCGGATGTGTCGGTATACAATTTCGGTGCCGGTTTCTTATTATCAACGAGGTTCATCACGTTTGTGATTATAAGGGCGACGTCTTTTCGAGCAAATGGCTTTTTCAAATCAGCTACATCCCAATTGGCTAGAATGCCAAGATCGTCCGCTGCTGCCAGATACCTTTTAGACCAATCGTTTCCGACTACTTGAGCAAAGTTATACTCTTGCAACCCCATCTCCAGTGCAGTGTCTTCGTTTAAAACCTTCCACCGGAATAATCTTGCCCATTGACGATTCCCATGCGGCTGTTCTTCTGTTAACGCAAGTACCAGCATCTTAATGATCGCTTCTCCGGTTACGGCATCTTCGGGACCGAATCTACCATCTCCATAACCATCCACGATACCTTCATGTACAAATGTTGTAATATCTGCTCTGGCCCAATGTTTGGCGATATCTCGGAACAATGGGACATCGGCTGACAAATGAAAGTAACTTCCGCTTGCAGAAGTAATTTCGAATTGATATGCGCCAACTTCAGGCGTGTTCACTACAAATGTTGCGGACCAATTTAACTCCTCACCTCGTGCTCGTTTGGTGCTTGTATGTCCTTTTACGATATGGCCATCCGGTAATACCATGCTGCTCTGAAACTCACCTGAATCGCTTTCGATTGTAAACTCAATATAGTCGACGGTATTCGAGAGCTCGTATTGTTTGATAACTCTGACGCTATCTGTTTGTGCATCTGCCGTTTTAACTCTATTGCTTGCGGTATAGCAGGCCCCTACCAACAAAGCAGCCAGTCCAATATATACAATACGTTTATTTTTTGACATCTTTTTACACTCCTTAACAATTATTTCACCATGAGTCGTGATATTCCCTTTACCACTTTCGAAATACTGAAAGAATAACACCAACGCCAGATTTCTGGCACAAAAAAAAGCACGCCCCTCCCTACTTTCGTAAGGAGATCGCGTGCTTCGCTCATCTCTAAAATTTCTCTCTTTTTCGACGAATATCTACTCCGATGTTAAGCGATGAAACCGATATTGTCAATCATTTCCTATGCAAGCACCGATAAAAACTATGCCTCTTCTATCCTACAACGCTATATCTCCCTACGATCCTTAGGCAGCATAATCGCCAGCAAGCCGATTAACGGTAAGAAGCTCGCTAATTTCATAACCAATTCCATCCCATGAGCGTCAGCCATGTTGCCTAATATGACGGACCCCAGCGCGCCCATCCCGAACGCTAATCCTGTTATCATGCCAGACGCCATCCCTACCTTACCGGGCAACAGCTCCTGAGCATACACGACGCTAACCGAGAATCCAGACTGTAGAATAAAGCCCATTACCGCCATTACAGGATAAATCCAGAATAACGACAAATGTGGCAGGAGCAATGCAAATGGCGCGGCACCTAGGATCGAAATTAACATCATTTTTTTGCGTCCGATACGATCAGCCAGCAATCCTCCTACAAACGTGCCGATTACGCCAAAAATCATAAAGAGGAAAAGCGGAATCTGGGCTGCTTGAATGCTAAGTCCATATTCGTCTCTTGCAAAAAATTGATAAAAGTTGCCGATCGCGGCAGCATACCAGGATCTCGCAAATACAACAAGCAGCAAAATAGACAACGCGATCGCAATAACTTTGCCGTTAGTCGTTAATCGGCCTGCTGCGGAAGCTGCCTTTTTCTTGGGCACTTTGCCGCCATGCTCCGCCAACCGTGCTGTATACCATGGCACTACCTTGAAGCAGATCGCAATTGCAAGCGCCGCGAGCAGCATCCCCCACGCAGCACCACGTTGTCCAAGCGGAACAAAAATCGCTGCCGTCATGATCGGTCCAAGGGATTGGCCAAAGTTGCCGCCAACCTGGAAGATCGACTGAGAGAAAGCACGTCTGCTGCCCGCTGCCAAATGGACCACTCGTGATCCTTCTGGATGGAATACTGCCGAACCGATGCCGACGAATACAACCGATAACAATAGGAGCGGATAGGTAGGCGCAAACGCAAGACCGGCCATTCCGGCCATGCTACAAAGCATACCAGCAGGCAGCAGCCAAGGGGTTGGACGTTTATCCGAGAAAATCCCGACAACTGGCTGCATAATTGACGATGTCATATTAAGTGTGAAAGCGATCCAACCGATCTGTCCATACGATAATTTGAGCGACTCTTCGAATATCGGGAACAAAGCAACGACGACCGTCTGCATCGCATCATTAAGGAGATGGATAGAGCTGATCGCGAACAACATAGCATATATTGTCGCCGTCTTTACCGCGCTTGCGGTATTGCCGGTTCCCGGTGATTGTGATGACAAAAACAGGACCTGCCTTTCAATTAACGATTAATTGGCGAATCGAATACACACAGGAGCAGGAAGCGACAGCTCACGTCCGGCAGATGTTAGCTTACCAGACTCCGCATCCCGGTGAAAAACAACAATTGTACCGCTCTTCTGATTGGCGACAAGCAAATAACGCCCATCTGGCGTAATACCGAAATTACGCGGTTGCTCTCCGCCACATCCAACATGTTGGATGTTATCAAGCTCTCCGGTTGAAGAATCGACGCGGAACACAGCGATACTCTGATGACCACGATTGGAGCTATATAGAAACTTCCCATCCGGTGACAGATGGAGATCAGCGGAATCATTATACCCATCGTAATCGGAAGGAATGGATGAGTATACCCCACCTTGCGTCAATATCCCCTTCTCCTTATCGATATGTACCAGTGTAACACTAGAAGCCAGCTCATTCGTCACATATCCTACCGGCAGCTCTGGATGGAACACAATATGACGCGGACCTAAGCCGGCTGTGAGCTTACATTCGTGCCGCAGCGACAACGTTCCTTGTTCTGAATCATAAGCATAGGTCACAACGGCATCCATGCCCAGATCTACTGCGCATACCAGGTTCGTGCCAGGCATGATTTCAAAGCAGTGCGCATGAGGTTCCATTTGTCGATCGGTGACTGGACCCGGTTCGCATTCATGTTGAAGAAGCGAAGCCGTGCCTATAAAATCTCCGCCTTCTGTCAGTGGCAATGCTACTACATTTCCTCCTGTATAATTAGCAGCAAACACCGCAGCTCCGCCAGCATCGACGCTGACGTAACAAGGATGCTCGCCAATTGTGGAGATGCTGCTCGTGACGGAGCCTAGTAGGCCTGTCAACGGGTCGATATCCAGCGTCGCCACGACTCCTCCTTTAACCCCCGCCGCCTCCGCGATTTCTTGCGCAGCGTACAGCTTGGAGCCATTTGGATGAAGCGCTAGAAACGATGCATTTTCGACACCTTGTACCCTTTGAAGGATCGTCAAACTTCCGTCCTCTGGATCCATCCTGCATACATGAATTGTAGCTTCATCAGCCTCTCCGTACGAACCGACATACAAGATGCCGTTTTCCCAACTGTTACTCATTTGAGCCATCTCCTACATCCCTTTCCGTTCCTGCATCAAAAGTGTATTACAACTAAAGTGAACATAGCATAATGTTTCTGGCATCACAAACACTTTTTTTACCAATCCCCCTTCACAAGCTCAAATGAATATGTTATAATGTAAGCGCTAACATTTCATAGATTCTATTCTTATAAGGGGGATTTGGGATGATGAGTGTTGCGCTAGATGAGAAGAATGTATACGAGAATTTCGATCAAGAGACGGACGTGCTGTTCTTCAAGCTCGGAAGTCAAGGACTCGTAAGCTTCCATGGCAGAAACTACAATAGAAAGAAGAGTATGTCTGTCGAAGAACTCCGTCGCTTAACGAACGAAAAAAATTATTTCCAAATCAGTTCGGATTGCTTCATTAATCTTAGCAAGATCAGATCCATATCGGACGGAACGGTATATTTCGGATCACAGAACACGGACTGCAAGCAATTGCATGTCAACCGCCGCAAGCAATACGCAATCGAGCAAGTATACCGGCAGTTCGCGCAATAGTTTGTCCGCATAGCCGATATTAGCTTGATCAAACAACCGTCTATTGCTCCTCGAGCAATAGGCGGTTGTTTGCTTCGTGCTGCGCTGGTATGCTAGAGACGAGATTCCGAATTCCTAAACCATCTCTTACAATGTATATGAGCCAAGGAGGAACTACTGCAATGACAAAGCAAGGACAAGCATACGCTGGGCAATTCCATGATGAACAAGCCATTTGGCTCCAATGGGGACCATACGAAGCTGCAGCGCTTCCTAATGTCGGAGCGAATTTGATCGCTTTCCGGGACACTGCACAAGGCTACAATATTCTAAGAGAGCCAACATCCGAGGAGATGGTCGACTTCCGCAAGAAGCCAATCGTTCACGGTATTCCCCTGCTCTTTCCTCCGAATCGCTACGAGGACGGCACCTTTACTTGGAACGGAAGAACTTACACGTTCCCGATTAACGAGGCAACCACGGGCAACCATTTGCACGGCTTCCTGCACGATGCCTCATGGAGTATCGAAGATTACGGCGTAACCGCCACAGAGAGTTATGCACAATTCAGCATCACGATCGACGAATCGCATGCGATCTTCGAATATTTGCCCCACCGTTTCACGCTCCGCTTACGTTATTCGCTCAGCGACAACGGTCTGCTGCAGCATGTAATGGTCAGCAACAATGGCGAAGAAGCGATGCCTTGCATGATCGCGTTCCATACGACAATCAACGCACCGTTCGTGCCAGGCAGCACGTCGGACGATTATACGTTCACAATGACAACTGGCAAGCGTTGGGAGCTTAGTTCCCGCATGCTGCCAACAGGCAACCACCAGCCGCTGCTAGAAGAAGAAATCGCCATGCAAACAACCGGCGTGTCACCATTCTGGCAGTCAATGGACAACCATTACACAAGCTCGACACGCGATGGCCGCAACAAGATGGAGCTCACGGACAATCGTGTTGGTGTAACGTTGGTATACGACGTTGGCACAGCCTATAAGCAATGGATGATCTGGAATAATAATGCGACACCAGGTTTCTTCTGTCCGGAGCCTCAGCTAAACTTGGTTAACGCGCCGAATGTCGATTTGCCAGCGGAGGATATCGGTCTCGTAACGTTGGAGCCAGGTGGCATCTGGGAATCAACAAGCCGCTTGTACTTACGCTAAACGCCTAGCTACGCTTGACAGCAAACCAAATATCGAACTTCAACCAACAAAAGACGCCTGTCTTTCCGATTTTCCATCGGGAAGCAAGCGTCTTTTGTTCGTATTCAATGACTAGAGCCTCTAACCGTCAGTGTTCCCTCAAGCGTGTAATGGATCGTTTCTTCACCATTAAGCAGCCTCGTCATCATTGACAATGCAAGCTCGCCCACCTGCTCGCGGGGATAATGAATGACGGTCAATGCGGGCGTCGTTAACGTCGTTAGCATAATATTCTCCGAGCCCGCGATGGCAAGACATTCCGGTACGGCAATGCCATGTGTTTTTGCCGCTAACAAGACGCCTGCAGCCATCAGATCGTTGGAGCATATCAGCGCGGTGAATGGCATCCCTGCCGGATGTTCCTTCAGATATTCGGCGAATACCGCCTCGGCGTTTTCCGCTCGGCCGCTGCCATCCAGCTCCGCAACCAGCACCGACTCCTCGCCTAGCTCCGCTAACGCCGCCCGAAACGCACGATATCGATGAGTAAGATACGCACCGCCATTGCCTGCTGTCATAAATCCGAGCCGATTATGCCCGACGGCAAGTAGATGCCCAATCAACTCCTTATATTGAGAACTCCAATCCAGATCAATGCTGGACACCTCATTGCCCGCAACGTCGTCACCAATGTTAATCGAAACAACAGGAATACGAGTCGAGTGCAGCCGTTCCATCGTCTCCGGCTTAAGACATTGCCCAAGTAAGAATATGCCGTCAACCCGTCCTCGAAGCGCCGTAATCAGCTGTTCTTCTTGCTCCTCTGAATACGCTTGGAAAAACAGTAGATAACCCTCACGTCGCGCTGCATCCTCCAATCGAAGCAGAATCCCTGCTTCAAATGGATTGCCCAAATAATTAACGAATACTGCGATTTGGTTCGTACTCTTCGTCTTTAGGCTTCGAGCCAATAGATTCGGCTCATATTTAAGCTCTTTCACAGCCGCAAGTACTCGCTGTTTGGTTTCTTCCTTAACGTTATCCCTGCCGTTCAACACATAAGAAACAACTGCGACGGAAACCCCCGCGAGGTCTGCGACTTCTTTCCGGCTAGCCATAAACAAACACTCCCCGCATTCGAAAAAGTTACTCGAGTAAAATTATATCAGACACCCTATTGGCAAGCAAAACTTTCCGTGCTAACATTAAAACAATTCTTTATTTACACGAGTAAATTATATGCTCAAATTACAATCAGGAGCGTGAATGTTCATGAAAACGATCTCGCAATCATACGATCTTGTCGTCTGCGGCGGCGGACTCGCAGGATTCTGTGCTGCGGTAGCTGCAGCCCGGCAAGGCGCATCCGTTTGCCTCATACAAGACCGTCCCGTGTTCGGCGGCAACAGTTCCTCGGAGATCCGGGTAACGCCACATGGCGCAGCTGCCTTCCATGCCTACGCCAGGGAAACTGGAATCATTTCGGAACTATTAATCGCTGAACGCGCGGTGAACCACGAGAAGATCAGAGAAAACGGTTGGACGAACAGCGTCTGGGACATGGTGATGTACGACATGGCCGTCTCGACGCCGAATCTGACCTTCCACCTGAACACTTCCATTCAAAGCGTAACCACTAGTGATGGAGAAATTACTTCGGTTCGTGCTATAGTGGCCAATGCCGAAACCGAGCTTGATATCCAAGGCCAATTGTTTATCGACTGCACGGGCGACGGCGTTGTAGCGGATCAAGCGAGATGCGAATGGCGCTGGGGAACCGAAAGCAAAGACGAATTTAACGAGCCACATGCTCCGGCAGAAGCAAGCACCAAAACAATGGGCAATTCCATCCACTTCCGGGCCAAGGATATGGGACGTCCCGTTCCGTTCCGTGCCCCGGACTGGGCCGTCAAACATGAGGATCCTGACTACTTCTCCAAGCAGGGAAGGATGTTCTACGACACTGAATCGGGTTACTGGTGGATCGAGATCGGAGTGCCTTGGAATACCATCTATGACAACGAGACTATTCGCCACGAATTAACCAGACATACGCTCGGTATATGGGATTGGATGAAAAATAGCGATCCTTTGCTTAAGGAACAGACGGTGAATCTCGCATTGGATTGGATCGGCCAAGTTCCGGGCAAACGCGAGAGCCGGCGCATCATCGGCGAATACTTTATGACGGAGCATGATATTCAGAATTTGACCAAGTTCGATGACGAAATCGCATTCGGCGGCTGGTTTGTCGATCTCCATACGCCAGGCGGGCTTCTTGCGGAGCACGCGGAGCCTGCTAGCGCCGAGGGATATAACGAAACGAGCGACTACGCCCAGAAGAGCTATTGCGGACCATATGGCATTCCGTTCCGCATCATGGTCGCAAAGGACGTCACCAATTTGATGATGGCCGGACGCAACGTCAGTGTTACCCATGCTGCGCTTGGCACCGTGCGGGTCATGTCCACAACGGCGCTTATGGGACAGGCAGCAGGCACAGGCGCCGCTTACGCGCTGCGCAACGGGCTAAAGCTTAAAGAGTTGACCGACAAAGCCATGGTCGATATTCGCCAACAATTACTGAGAGACGGCTGCTTCCTGCCGAACGCGATCAATGAAGATGACGGAGATCTTGCGCGTCAAGCCTCGGTAACCGCCAGCAGCGTTCAGCTTGTCCATGGCAGCGGGCCGGCAAGCCGCGATTATACGTACGGATTCCGCAGCGCAGAGCTGCAAGAGGCACTCATCGGCAAACATGAGCCCTTAACATTGACACGCGGTCAATGGATTGCCGTTGAGTCCGGCCACATCGAAAGCATTGACGTATGTTTAAGCAACGCAAGCTTCGCCCCGCAAGAGGTACGCGCCAGCATCGTGCCTGTCGATCATATCTGGGACTACCGCGTCCATACGGGTCAAGTCTATGCCGAATCAATCCTCGTCGTTCCTCCGGGCGAGAAGCTTTGGGTAGGCTGGAAGCTTGATTTGGGTCTTCCAGGGACTGGTGTACGTTTCGTCAGATTGCAGCTGGATCGTAATCCGAACGTGCAATGGCACTCGGCAGGCAAAGTGATTCCTGGTCATGTAGCCGCTTATGATATGGGCGGCGGCAAGATGCGCAGGTACAACGACGGCGGAACGCTTAGCTACCGAATCTCTCCGCCGCAAGCCAGCTTCGGCGCCGAGCAGGTTATTAGCGGCGTTACTAGGCCTCATCGAAGCACGAACCAATGGATTTCCGATCCGGCCCAGCCTCTCCCGCAGCAAGTGAGTTTACGCTGGGAGGAGCCGCGAACGATTGCCGAGCTTCAACTTACATTCCCTGGACATTTGTTCAAGGAATATCATAACTACACCCCTTTCTTCCGGGATCCGCAATGCCCTAAGGATTACCGGATCGAAGCATGGATAGATGGAGCATGGACGGTTATCGTCCGGACCACGGACAACTTCCAGCAGCTGAACAAACATAAGCTGGACTCCCCGGTTACGACGACCAGCTTGCGTGTCGTTGTAGAGACAACCAATGGCGACCCATCGGCGGCAATTTACGAAATTCGCTGCTACTAACAAACAAGGCTCCCGCTTCGCGCGATCGCGAAGCGGGAGCCTTGTCTATTCACTCAGTTGAAATTCCGGTCGTACGCAGAATCCGATATGCCGCTTATTTGTTGCCGTCCCCCTCCGATTTCGTTTCCGGAGGCAGTAACACGATTCGGCCTTCGCTAAGCTCTACCCGGACCTTGTTCGTATTGCTCACGCCAATGGATTCGAGGTAGCCGGCAGGAACTTGCAGCCTGCCCGCCTTGTCGAGAATCGCGTATTCGATGTGGGATTCGCCTTCCAGCGACTGCTCCTCCTCCATCGCCGCCAGCTCCTCCGCATAGGAACGTTTGCGCAGCATCTCAGAGGATATCTTGCCGTCACGGATCGCGGCGACTCGGTCGACCTTCTTGGCGAGTTCCGGGTCATGCGTGACGATCACGATCGTAATGCCGATGGAGCGGTTAAGCTCACGGAACAAATCCAGAATTTGATTAGACATCTTGGAATCGACGGAGCCAGTCGGCTCGTCTGCAAGCAGCAGCTTGGGATGATTGGCAAGCGCGATGGCGATGGCGACCCGTTGCTGCTCTCCGCCCGAGAGCTGATACAGCTTGTTGTTCGCCCGGTGGCTAAGGCCTACAGCCTCAAGAAGCTCCTTCGCCCTCCACCGCTTGCGTCGCCCGGTGAGCAGAATCGGCAGCTCCACATTCTCAAGCGCAGTCAGATACGGGATCAGGTTACGGGCGTTATTTTGCCATACGAAGCCTACACTCTCCCGCTTGTAACGAACTAAGTCGCGCTCCGTAAATTTCAGCATATCCTTGCCGTCAACAGTCAACTTGCCCGCCGTCGGCTTATCAAGGCCGCCAAGCATGTTCAGCAGCGTCGACTTGCCGCTTCCGCTATTCCCGATAATCGCCATCAGCTCGCCTGACTCGATTTGTAGATCAAGACCTTGCAGGGCGAACACTTCGAGATCGGCTGTTTTGTATATTTTTACGAGTCCTTCGCAATGAATCATCTCTTAGTCCTCCCCGAGCTTGAGCGCTTGATGGATGCGCAGACGCGACAGCATATACGCAAGAATGCCGAGACCGATCAGCAGCATCAATCCGACCATGATATAGATTCGCATGTAATCCGCGGCTTCGAATTTCACCATAAACGGCGGCACTAGGCTGCTCGGATTAAAGGCGATCTGGAAGTTCGGGACATACAGCCAGCTGGCCACGTTGCCGACGATAACGCCCAGCAGCACCGCAACGCCGGAGGTCAGGATCTGCTCTGCCGCAAGCATGGCAATCAGATTGCGAACAGATAGACCAATGGCTCGCAATATGCCGTTCTGGAGCGTACGGCCGCGAAGCGACAGCACCCAATAAAGCAGGAATCCGATAAAGCTGACCAGTATCGCAAGTACGAATCCGAGCGTCAGCACGCCGTTCAGCGCCAGCAGGAACGGATCATTTTTGGCCTTGATCAGCTGTTCACGCGTATTGACGATACTGCTGACCGACAGCTTGTTCTCCTCGATGCCATTGTATACTTCGGCCGTCGATACGTCCGGATCAAGCTTAAGCCAGACATCATATGGCTCAAGCGCGAGCTGCACCTGAATGCGCGGTAGATGTCCGACAATCAGCATAGGCGCGTTTTTGACGGCATCCTCGCTAACATTGACGGTACCAGGCGGAGGATTGGGATTAAAGGTTGGGAAATAATCGATAATGCCATACACCTTGAACGGCTGCTGCGTGACCTCTTGCCAACCGATCCAGATCGTATCGCCGGGTTTGACTTCCTTCTGCTCGGCAAGCGTCCGGGAGATCAGCACTGAGCTTGTATCCGGTGCGATCAGATTCAAATAATCGTTAAGCGTATAGTCCAGCAAGCCATCCCGGAACCAGGTTGTCATCCCGAATTCATCGGTATCGATGCCGATCAACGTCGCGCCTCCGGACGCCTCATTGACGTAGAAGCTGGCATCCTTCTTGGTGAATACCTTAGCTGCGTGCTCGACGCCAGGCAATGTCTTGAACGGCTCGAACGCCGGCTCCAAATAATGAATTTCGCTGGGGCCTGCTGCGGCAGCGGCTTCCGGTGGTCCTCCGCCCGGTCCTGCCGGTGGCGGTGCATCGTTGACCCAATTGACGCTCAATACCATATCCGCGCCATTGCCGTAACGGATTCGGTCCTCTGTATTAGCGTTAATGGTTCTTGCCGCGGAAGCACTAAACACACCTGTCGCTATTGTCATAATCAAGAATATCATTAGGAACTGGTATTGGCTGCTGGATCGACCCACTTGGATAAGTGTGGCATAGAGCGAAGGCGGCCACCACTTCTTGCCGATCCAATAAACGCCCTTGAGAATCCATGGATATAATCGCAGCAGCAGCAACCCTGCCCCCATAATAAATAGGGCGGGCACAATAAATTGGAGCGGATCGATCGCCAGATCCTCCGCGTTAAGGCCCAATGCCTGCAGATCCTCTTGCCGCTTGCGGAATGTATACAAGCCATAGAAGGCAAGCCCCAGCGTAATAACGTCGAGGAACATCTTATGCCAGATCGGGCTGCCCGTAAGCCTGGCGGATTGCTGCTTATGGCTAACAATGCTGACGCGAGTTGCCATGATGATCGGGATCAAAACGATCACCAGACATGCGGCAGACGCGACAGCCGCGAAGCGATAAGATTCTTCTGTAATGCGCACCGGTAAGCTCACTCTCTGAACGAACGAGAGGAAACCGTTCGAGGCTCCCAGCACCTCTGTCAATAATGCGCCGAGGAGCGGTGCCAGCCCAAACGCGGCACAACATAACAACAATCCTTCAGTCAGATATGCGGCAATGACCTGCCATCTTGCCGCGCCACGACTTCGCAGTACGGCGATCTCATTCCGCTGACGACCAGCAATCAGGTTGGATACCATGAACATGTAGAACGCCAGCATAAGCAGGATCGGCACATTCAGCGCCCACATCAACGTACGAAGCTGTTCCGCGCGTTCTTGATATACGCTGATCGTACGAAGCGCTCTTGTCTCTGAGCTCGTCTGATACTGTACGAAGCTGCGCTGAAGCTCGGTCTTCATCGTATCGTGCGCCGCTACGAAGGGCTCCACGTTACGAAGCTCCATACGGGTGTAGTCCATGACGATATACCAAGCAGCTGTGCTTAGCGGCAGCACGCCATCACGGAGCATCAACTGCTCCCCTGCTGCAAATGGCAAGAGGAACGTATTGTTCATATCGCTCAGGTTGCCAAATCGGAAGTATGGATCATCATCTTCCAGCTTTTCCAATACGCCGACCGGCTTCACCCGGACCTTGGCTGCAGCCTTCTTATCCTCGATCACAAATTCTTTGTTCAATACCGTCTTGTAGTGGCTAAGGCCGCTTTCTGTCACAAGCACTTCATAGACACCATCCACCGGTGCAAGCGAGGGGAGTTTGCCGTCTTTGAGCTTGATATGCTCCTCCAAGCCGTCATACGATTTGAGCGTGACCCATTGTTGGTTCTCGTCGGATATGGGGTTCGGATCATCGGCCTGCTTCATCCTGAGAGACATGGACTGCAGGCTGGCGACGAGTTCCTGCACGGGCAAGCTGAATGAATCCGCCCCCTTCTCGCGGATATAAGCGTCTACTCGATTATATTTGGCATTGATTTGTTCCAGCGTTTCGTTGGTCTTGATTACATTCGAATAATGAGTGCCGGGGTATTGATTAGAAGTCGTCTGCAGGTTCTCAAGGTCCTTAAGCAGCATCCTGGAAAGCACAGCTTCCGAATAGATCGGCATACTGCTTACCAGAGCTACAGAGATGAGAATGCCCATAAACAAGCTTGCGAGCAGCCACTTGTTCTGCACCATCTTGCGAATGATCATTACGAATAGAGCCATCGATTAGTCACCTGCTACGGAAGCACGATTTGCATGCCTGCCTCCAGCCCTTTCGTAATCTCGATGTTCGTCGAACCTTTGATGCCCGTCTCTACGTCGACCTCACGAATCTTGTCACCATCCTCAAGGATCCGTACAAATGTACGTCCAAGATAACTTCTCAAGCCGCTGCGCGGAATAACGATGACATCATCGCGCTCCTGCAAGAGTACCTTCACATCTGCGCGAGTACCGATATTCGCCCCTTGCGGCAGCTTCTCGAGCTCGACAAAAATCATCTTTCCGTTACGCTCCTTAGCGACCGGATTATCTGTGAATGGAGCAGATGACGGAGTCTGGACAACCTTGCCCACAAGCTCAGTATTCCCGTCAAAGGTCAGCTCCGCCTTGGCGCCGACATTCACAAGATTGACGTCCGGCGAACCATCCGTCTGGAATGCGAGTCTTAGCTGGCTGGGATCCGCAACGACAACCAACGTGTCGAACTCGCGCACGGGATCTCCTTCTTTCAGGTCAGCCACGTATGTGACTTGCCCTTCCATCTCCGCCGCCAGAAGCTTGCCGTCAAAGGCGGACAACATTCTTTCGTATCTTAGCTTATCGATATCGTATTGCAGCTGAGCGACCTTTAATCCGTCGCTGTCGCCATTCTGTTTCGCCGCTTTTAATGCTTGGTTCGAGCGTGTAGCATTCAACTCCAGCTGCTTAAGCTCAATGTCCATGTCTCCCGTATCGAGACGAATAAGCGGATCGCCTTGTTTCACGACATCCCCCGCTTTGACCAGTACCTCCTTGACGATACCGCCGCCTGCTTTAAACTGCATAGAATCCGTGAAAAACGATTCCAGCGTGCCATTCCCTCGAATCTCTTGCGTAATTCTCCCCTTCACGACTTCGACTGTTCGATAATTCTCTTGCGGCGGTTTGACGAGCGGCGGCTTCAACGCCTCCTCCTCAGCTGGCAATAGCGAGCACCCCGTAAGCGACAGTGCGGCAGCGAGAGCCGCTGTTATCATTGTTATCTTTTTCATGCGATTAGCCCGGAACGACAATTCGTCCATCCTCCAGTTCGTATACATGATCTACAATCTCCATAATGGCGGGGTCGTGAGTCGTCATGATGATGGTCATGCCTGATTGTTCCA
Source organism: Paenibacillus sp. strain BS8-2 (assembly GCF_054483835.1). Classification (NCBI taxonomy): domain Bacteria; kingdom Bacillati; phylum Bacillota; class Bacilli; order Caryophanales; family Paenibacillaceae; genus Paenibacillus; species Paenibacillus sp. strain BS8-2. The sequence continues at coordinate 3,232,018 of NZ_CM137010.1, read as the reverse complement.
CCAGCTCTCGAAAAATTCTCATAATTTGCAAGCCGGTTCGACTATCCAGCTCCGCTGTTGGTTCGTCCGCAAGCAACAAACGAGGTTTATGGGCTATTGCCCGGGCAATGGCTGTCCGCTGCTGCTCGCCTCCCGATAGCTCAAAGGGTCTGTGCGACATGCGGCTCTTTAACCCGACCTGCTCCAGCGCGGCTTCCGCGGCAGCTTTGCGCTCCTTGGCCGGGAATCCCGATACCCGAAGCACGAACTCCACATTCTCGTATGCGGACATAAGAGGAAGAAGGGCAAACGATTGGAAAATCAGTCCCATCCTCGTTCTGCGAATCCCATCGCGCTCTTGATCAGACATGGCGGTCAACTCTTTACCTTCGAACATGACCTGCCCTCCGTCTGGACGATCCAGTGCGCTGAGCAGATTGATTAATGTTGTTTTGCCTGAGCCGGACCGGCCTTTAAAAGCAATTAACGAGCCTGACGGTATGGTGATATCGACTCCGTTTAATACATGAACGACGGAAGGCCCGCGACCAAACGACTTTGTGATACCGCTTCCAATTACAATATCAGAAGATGCAGCTGCGTTTTGAATTCCAGTTCCCTCCTATCAGAGAATCTATTATCATCTTTTTCCATTTTATCTCCCTCAATTACCAATCACAATATCAAATATGTCAGAAATGGTGTGTATTTCAACGAACTTACCTTTAATCCCTAAATAACGATTATAATCTTAAAATTTGCATAAAAAAAGACATCCACAGCCGCACTCGCATGCAGGGGATGTCTCCTATCAAACTAGATTTGTATATTCAAGAAGAAGATCACGACCGTAACCGTTATAATACTGATTACCGTAGACAAGAATACCGCCTGCGTAGCAAACTCCTTCTCGTTGTCGAACTCCACGGCAAGCAGCACGCTGCTGAGTGAAGTCGGTACAGCAGACGATACGATAAGCGCAGCGGCGGTTAGCTTGTCGAGCCCCATCAGCGTCGCGATGCCCCATGCGAGAAGCGGTCCAGCCACCAGCCTCAAGGCCGCGGAGATGGATACGTCAACGGCCAGCGAACGCTTAATTCGCCACTCCATGCTGCCAAGCTGCACGCCAAGTGTAATCAGTGCCGTTCCGATGAATGCCTGTGCCAGGTAGGTAATCGGCATTTCGATCGCGTCCGGGATCGGTACTTGCAGCCAACGCAGCGCGAGCGCCCCAGGTATAACATAGATAACCGGCATGGATAGAATCGTCCGCCACACTTGTTTCATATCCGCCTTATGTGCATTTACATTGTAGATGCCCCATGTATTCGGAATTAGCGATTGAACCATCATGACGATGATCTGAATCGCGAGCGTTTCCTTTAGTCCGGCAAAAGCCAGCTGGTTGAGCGGTATACCATAATTGGCACTATTGTAGAACAGGACGCTGTTTTTCATCGCGCTTCTCATGCTTGGATGATAACCTTTGATCCTGATTACGATTTCGATCAGAACGTATTGCGAGAACATGAAGAGCAGAAGGAACAAGAATACCTTGCCGATAAGCGACAGCTGCAGCTCCGTATTATAGAGAAGATTAAACATGATAGCAGGTGAGAACAGATAGAAGTTAAGCTTCGATAGTGTCTTGATATCCAGGCTGAACGCCCGCTGAAGCACGATGCCGAGCCCGATCAGCACGCCCATTGGCAAAACATTGTTCATCAGTATGTGTAAGAAAATCGTCATGGTGATCTCTTCTTTCCCAGTTGAATACCGCATCCTAGCGACTCCATACATAAGTCTACCAGTCAACAGGCCATCTGGCTAGCGTCAATCTTGTCGTTGTGTCCCTTGGCTCGCCGATTCCAGCTGGGGGAACTGGAGCTCGTAAAGCTGGCTGTATCTCCCCTGCAGTCGCAGCAGCTCCTCGTGGCTCCCGCTTTCCAACATTCGGCCTTGCTCAAGCACATGAATACAATCGGCCTGCTGAATCGTCGACAATCTATGGGCGATGACCAGGCAGGTACGACCTCTAAGCAGCACTGACAGTGCCTCCTGGATATGCTGTTCTGATTCCGAATCGAGCGATGCCGTCGCTTCGTCGAGAATGATGATGCGCGGATTCTTCAGGATAGCCCTCGCGATCGATATCCGCTGCTTCTGCCCGCCTGACAGCTTGACGCCTCTTTCTCCTATCTGCGTTTCGAAGCCCTGCGGGAACGCTTCAATAAACTTGTCGGCATTCGCCGCTCTGGCTGCCGCCCATACCTCTTCATCCGAAGCGCCTGCATTTCCGTACCGGATATTCTCGCCGATTGTCCCATTGAACAAAACGATATCCTGAGAAACGATGCCGATCTGCTCGCGCAGGGAGACAATGCCTACATCCTTTAGAGAATAGCCGTCTATCGTGATATCGCCGTCTTGCGGTTCGTAGAATCTAGGGATCAGATTGGCAATTGTCGTTTTGCCGGAGCCGGACGATCCTACGAGCGCGGTTATTCGGCCAGCCTCGAGCGTCAGATTGAAAGAATCTAGCACAACCGACTCATCCGAGTAAGCGAAGCGTACATCGCGGAATTCGATTTGGCCGTGCGCAGGCGGCAATTGAAACGCGTCTTCCTTCTCGATGATATCCGCCTTGGTGTTCATTACTTCCATAATGCGTTCGAACGCGGCAGCCGATTGTTGAATCGTATTGATGATGCGGCTAAAGTGGCGAATCGGATTTTGAAGCAGCCGCAAGTAGGCGATAAATGCGACGATCGTACCGATCGACATCTCGCCCCGCATGGATAACCACGCGCCAAACACAAGTACAATGGCAAGACCCAGGAAGTTAAGAAAGTCGATAATCGGCTCATATGCGGCGCGCAGCCTCACGACTTGAATGTTGGCGTCCATATTTTTGCGGGTACGCTCGGAGAAACGGTCGGACTCATAGTCCTCAGCCGTAAACGATTTGATCAGCCGAATGCCTGTCAGTGAGTTCTGCAGATGATCGCTCACATCCGCCACCGATTCCTGTACTTTGCGGAACGAAGCACGCATTCGCTTGCCGAACAATCTCGTCGTCAGAATCATGAACGGGAACGTCGCAAGCAGAAGCAGCGTCAGTCTCCAGTCGATCCAGAGCATATAGATAGCGATGGCCGTAAAGGTGAAGAAATCGGTGAACAGCTGCATCATGCTCGAGGAAATCATCTGTTGCAGGATGCTGACATCATTGGTAACGCGCGACATCAAGTCACCTGTGCGGTTGCGATCGAAGAAGGATACGTCCAGACCCTGCATATGCCGATACAGATCGTTCCGAAGTTTGTAGAGCACCTTCTGGCCAATCGAGGCCATCAGTGAAGTGCTTAGAAAGCGCAGCAGACCTAGTGCAATTGCCGCGCCGAGCACACCTGCTCCAATCGCGAACAGCTGGTCAAAGCGCTTGCTGGGTATGAGCTCGTCGATCGTGTAACGTGTCAACTGAGGAACGATAAATTCCAATAGCGAGACGGCAATGATACATACGACCGCCATCGCAATAGCCCGCCACTCCAACCTGGCATGCTCGTAAATTCTGGCGAACATACCAAATATGCTAGCCGGCTTCAGCTTCTCGCCAGTGCCGAATCGTCCCATGCCCATTCCGCGACCGGGGCGGAATGCGCCGTTGGTAGAGGGGCCTCCATTCATTCTTGTTCCCCCTCGCCGATGCCGCCGTTATCCTCCTCCGTAATCTCGAGTAGGGCTCGACGCAGGTTAGTCAGAAGCAATCTCAACTGTGCCGCTTTTGTTATATCGGTGAGTGCTGTCCGCTCCGCCGCTTTGAGCAAATGCAGCAACTCCTTCCCGGCTGGAGTAAGTCTACGGTTGCGACGAGCCCCTCCCCATTGGCCGCTTTCGTCTTCGCCACCGTTAGACTCACGCGACTCGCAGCTCTGATCGCCGGACTCAGGCGATTCCGGTTTCTCCTTCTCCTCCTGCAGATAGACTCGGCCATCGTCCGTTATTTCGAATATCTTTTTGCCATCCTGCTTGTAGGCATGGACTAAGCCCTGATCGCGCAGCATTTGCAAGGTGGGGTAGATGGAGCCTGCACTCGGTTTGTACGTGCCGCCTGATTGCTCCTCGAGTGCCTTCATCATTTGGTAACCGTGCATGTTCTCTTGCTCCAGCAATTCGAGTAGAGCGTACTTGACGCCCCCCCTGCTAAAATAACGTTTGCCCGAACCACCCGTCTCTCTTTCATTGCCCAGGTGCAAGAACAGTCGTTCTTCTTGTTTCCATTGTTCACTCATGCCGCTACCTCCATTAACGATATATCGTATTACCAAGAATACTATACGATATATCGTTAAATGGCAACTTTCTATTTTTAGACTGCCGCTGTTAATATCCAGCTAATGTTCCCGTTTGTTGTTGAACTATATTTCATTTGGTAAACCGTGAAGATACATAGAAATGCAGTCTGAGTTTCGTCTTAAGGCATCAATTGTTTTTGGGTTCGGTAGCTTAAAAATGGTAGGATAGTCGATCTCGTCATATTCTTTTCGTATCGGAAAAGCGAGTTGTTCTCCTACTAATGAAAATTCGGCGTGGATCCCTGATTTATTGCCACGAGCATCCAAGCGGATCCATTTATCGTACTTGAGTATATACACAGCGTTTAAAGCATGGATACAATAACCGGTATCCGGTGTGTCCCCTAACGTGAGCCGTTGATAACAAAAGCCGGAGGGTATGCCTGCTCTTCTTAATACTGCACACAACAAGTTCGATTTTGCATAGCAGATGCCTTCCTTAAAAAACAATGCTTCTGAAGCCGTACATGTGATTCTAGTACTCTGGATATCCCAGGAATGATTTATCTCATCCCGAACATACTCATAAGACTTTTTAATAAAATCCACTTGATCTGCTGACGTTTCAACCAGTTTGGATGTCAGCTCAACAATTAAACGATGATTATAATCGATTTCAGTTGTCTCAATTAAGTAATCTTTTAAGACATCTGATTCACAGTGTAGTTCCATTTCCCTTCACCTCTAAACCATTATTGCATCGCGATTTCATCGCAATTAGAAAACGCATCTCCGTTGATACGGTGGGATGCAGATTATTTTTATTCGTTCATTGTTTGCCGCCTTCCACTAATTCCCGAACAGCCTCATTAACAAAATACCGGCGAGCGACAATACGATGCCCGTCGTTTCCGTGACGGTAAACTTATCTTTCACCACGAATCTCGTATATAGAAGCACGAGCGGCACATTCAATGCCACGACCGCCGAGACGAGGCCCGCTTTGCCAAGATCGAATGCGGTTACGATAAGCAGCATGCCTGCCGTATTGGTAAGGCCGATAACAAGACCCGTCACAAACGTTTTTTTAACGCTCCATTCCGCCCTGCTTGATAGTGCCAACCCTTCAGTTGCTCCTTCCGTTGAAGCAGCTTCCACGGATGCGGCTGTTTCTTGCATGGTACGCTCCCTCCGCCGATCTACGAGCCACCACAGGAAGAAACACAATGTACCCGAGGTGAACATAAAAAACAGCGTCGGCATCAGATCGGCTCCGAGCAGCGTCGACCACTTGCCGCTAAGGTCGTTGAATGCGAATAAAAGCATCGCGAGCAATCCCCACTGCGCTCCTTGCAGATTGCGGAGCGTGAGATCGCTGGAGTAACGAACAAGCAATACGCCTCCTATAATAATTGCGAAAGCCAGAAGCTGCAGCCCTCCAATTCGTTCATTCCACAAGAAGAAAGCAGCGACCACGACGACCACTGACGGCAATGCAGTCAGAATGGCGACCAACGACGCTTTGCCAACTGCAAAACCTTTGAACATACTCGCATTGGCGCCGAACGAAAACAACCCCATTTGGAGGCCGACCAAACAACTTATCGTCCATTCGGACGACATGGCGAGCGCCCCTGTCAAATTAACGATCGCTCCCATTGCAAACACGCCGCATAACATCAGATTACGATTGACCGGCTTTTGGCTGCTCCAATGATACAGAATGCCCCTAAGACCGAACGCGACCGCTGCCAACACCGATAAAGTGAGCCATAACATAAGATTTCCTTACTCCTTCCTGAACGAGATGCCCACTTCCATTTCTCACCATCATACATCGATTTCTCTACCCATGGAATAAGCTCAAAGCATTTAATCATCAGGTGACTCTTCGGCAGCTTGAGGAAAGCTGTCATATAGCTGCCTGTACGACTTGGGTGTAAGTCCTTCCGCCATGCGGAAAAGCTTGATGAAGTAACTCGATTGCCCAAACCCGCAGCTTCTTGCCACTTCCCCTACCGGCATGATTGTCGTTGCGAGAAGCAGTCTCGCACGCACCATCCGGCTCTCCGTAAGAAACTGATTAGGCGTTCTGCCTGTCGCGAGCTTGAACATTCTTAAGAAATGATAGGGGCTAAAGCCTGTCAACGCAGCCATTTCCTCCAGACTCCAATCCTCCTCGCATCTCGCCCGAATTCCGTCTGCCGCTAACCGGATAACATCCCGTTTCCCCAGCTGCGACGGAGCTTCGAGACTCTCCGTCTGAACAGAAAGGAGCATCAGCAGCTCGTAGAGCCGCGAAGACATAGCAGGTTCATCAGCAAGCTGGAGCTTCTTCCCCATCTTGTACATCCTTTCGGTCAACGCCACGAACCGCTCGCTCGCCGAGAAGGAGAACGTCCAGCACCCGAATTCGTCCGCTTCCCGTAGGATTGGCAAAGGCGCCGTTGCGGAGAAGTGAATCCAGCGGATATCCCAAGGCTCTTCTTTACTCGACTCATAACGTTGATACGCATTCCTTCCATACAAGAAGCCATCACCGGCGGCAAGCTCGATAACCTCGCCAGACTCCAGATAGACGTAGCCCCTCCCTGCAAAAACAAGATGAAGATTATATTCCTTCAGCGCTCCACGCTCTCTAATCTCCGAATGTTCAGAGCTGCCGGCATATCTGCCGTACATATCCGGATAACAAATATAATGGGAAAATGATGGTTTCGGAGCGATATAATGTTGTCTCACGACCTCCTCCACTCCCTGTCGATTTCGCAATTTTTTATTATCTTAAGCAAAATGTTAATATATACATCCCTATATTCATCGTTTTAAAATTAACATGAGCAATTTCATATCGCAATATATTTATATAAATGTTCTATAAGGAGGATGTTGGCAATGAACAACAAATCTGCCCTCGACAAGCTGGAGCTTGGCGTATGTTATTATCCGGAGCATTGGCCGGAGCATCTGTGGGAGGACGATTATCGGCGTATGCGCGAGCTTGGAATTACGATCGTGCGCGTAGCCGAATTTGCGTGGAGTATCTTCGAACCGGAGGAAGGCGTCTTCTCCTTCGAGTTATTTGATAGAACACTTGACCTTGCCCACAAGCATGGACTTCAGGTCATTCTCGGCACGCCAACAGCAACACCGCCAGCATGGCTGACGCAGCGTTATCCCGAGGTGCTGAACGTAACGCATGACGGCGTCACCCTGCAGCATGGTTTACGCCGTCATTACAACTACAGCAGTCCCAAATACCGTGAGCTTTGCTCGATCATTACGCGCCAAATGACCGAGCATTATAAGGATCATCCCGCCGTTGTCGGCTGGCAGATCGACAATGAGCTCAACTGTGAAATAAATGTGTATTATTCAGAAGCGGACCATATCGCATTCAGAGCTTGGGTGCAGGATAAATATGGTACCTTAGATGCGCTCAACGCGGCTTGGGGCACAGTCTTCTGGAGTCAGACCTATACGGACTGGAGTCAAATTCACTTGTCTCGTCCAACGACTGCAGGCAAGTCGCCGAATCCGCATTTGGCACTCGATGAAATCCGCTTTATTTCCGACAACACAATAGCGTTCGCAGCCGTACAATCCGCCATCATTCGAGAGGTTGCCCCACATCACTGGATTACAACAAACGGTCTGTTCGGCCATTTGGACAATCATCGTATGACGGACGAGCTGCTGGACTTCTTCAGTTATGACTCGTACCCGCAATTCTCGTCCATCTATTTCGATCCAACCGAAGAGAATCGGCTTGCTGATCGTGGATCCAGCCAGACGCTTTCGACCGTACGCTCCATCTCCCCGAACTTCTGCATTATGGAGCAGCAATCCGGTCCCGGCGGCTGGGTGAACCGCATGGATATGCCATCGCCTAAGCCGGGGCAAATGAGATTATGGACGTATCAGTCTATCGCTCATGGAGCCAATATGGTCGTTTATTTCCGCTGGCGTACAGCGACATTTGGCCAGGAAATCTACTGGCATGGCCTCAATGATTACCACAATCAAGAAAATAGAAGGATTCGGGAAGCACGCCAAATCGGCAAAGAGGTCACTGCGATTAACGATCGTGTGGCAGGCACAACATATGCCGCCGAGGTAGCCATCCTTCGGGATTATAATAACGAGTGGGACGGCGAATATGACATCTGGCATGGTCCTTTCTATTGGAAAAGCAACACCGAATGGTTCAAGGCGCTGACAAGACGTCATATTCCTAGCGATAATTTCTATCTGCGTCCCGAGACGACAATCGAAGATCTACGGAAATACCGAATGTTGGTCTACTCCCATCCCGCGATCATGTTAGACGAGACGGCTGCTCTTCTAGAGCAGTACACAAGTGAAGGCGGAATCGTTGTATTCGGCTGCCGTACAGGCTACAAGGATGATCGCGGTCATTGCTACATGCGTCCATTCCCCGGAGCCGCTGCCAATCTATGCGGTATTTCCGTTGAGGAGTTTACAATGGTGAAGGGCTCTCGTGCCCCCGTATCCATGGAGTGGGCGGCTAGCACTGCAATTAGCGATACGGTTGTCACGGCTGCGAATGCTTTTAACGACGTACTGCTGCCCGAGCTCAACTCCGTTCAGGTGATGGCCACGTATGCGAACGATCATTATGCCGGCAAACCTGCCGTTACTCGCAATTCGTTCGGTCAGGGGTATGCTTGGTATTATGGAGCGGTCTTCGACGAGGCGTCCGCCTCCCGGATTTTGGAGGAAAGCGGCATCGTGTCTCCGGTGCGCGATTGGCTTCAGTTACCACCACAGGTAGAGCTTGCGATTCGACAAGACGATCGTGGTCCCGTCTATTTCTTGCTCAATTACAACGAAGAACCAGCTTCAATCTCGCTTTCCGGCTCCAAACGTGACTTGCTGACGGACTCGGAACTGGAAGGCGCAGCCGTAATCGCGCCGTTTGGCGTTATGGTGCTCGAATAACGTACTGCTTGGAATGGAATTGCCGCTTCGTCTCGACGGGCGGTATTTTTCTTTTCTTTATATTACTTTTAAGTTATATAACTTTATGGTAATATACATAATAGAACATATGCAAACTAACCTTTCAATGAATCGGAGGACATTCGAATGGACGGAACCATTATCGAACGAGCTGGAGGCACAGCCATTCTGTTCCAGCGTCAACTTAAACATTCCAAGGATGAAGTCTGGCAAGCGATCACCGATCCTAATTCCATCAAAATGTGGCTGACGGCTACAGCGGATATCGAGCATTTTGAAGGAGGGAAGCTCGAATTACGGTGGGATAACGGAGATGTCGTGACGGGCAAAGTCATGACATACAAACCGAATAACAAATTATCTTATACGTGGACGGAGGAAACCTCCGGCGAATCGATTGTTTCTTTTCAATTAAGTGACTCCGAACAAGGTACGCTGCTGACACTGGAGCATCTTTTCTACAAAACCAATGACTTGCCAAGTTTCCTGTCGGGATGGCATGTCCATTTGGACGTTATCGATCTTGTATTAAACGGTGAAAGCTTTGAATTTCCATGGGCGCGGCAAAAGGAGCTTCAATTCACATACAAAGGAATGATTCAGGATGGGCGCCACTAAGTTAAGCATCTTCGAAATTATTGCCGAGCCGAACCGCCGAACCATGATCGGGCTCTTGCGCGAGCGTGATCGGTCCGTCAACGAACTTGTCAGCCATTTGGCAATTAGTCAGCCTGCTGTTTCCAAACATCTTGGCATCATGAAAAACGCCAAGCTGGTTGGCACCAGACAACAAGCTCAAAAACATATCTATTACCTGTTACCCGAGCCTCTGCGCGAGATCGAAGCATGGATCAACGACTATAGAGCATTCTGGTCGTTGCGTCTCGATGCCCTGGAAGATTTTCTGGATAGAAAAGAACCATAAACAGGAATGAAGTTAATTTCAAATTGGCGTTGACGGGGAGCGTGCCACGCTTTAGAATGTAACATGGAATGGAAGATCCGACTGCCATTCCATCTGCTTACTGAACCGAAAGAAGGTTTACATCCATGAATCGATTCAAGATTTATGCCATCTGCTTATATCTCGTCGTTGTGTATTGGATTTCGTTACATATTCCACATATGCACGCTATATTTTTCCCGACGCTTGGCGCTTTCAGTTTGTTATTCATCTCCCGACCATTCCGCAAACCAGAGGTGGGCCGCATCGCGTTAGGGGCCGTCGCCGCGTCGGCAATAGGTTCCCTGCTTGCACATTGGCATGCTGGAGCACTGTCTCTGCTGGCAACATTGTTAATTGTCATCGGACTCATTAATCGGTTTAAGTGGAACGCTCCTCCGATTCTGGCCGTGGCGCTTATCCCGTATTTCACGCAGCCTCCCGTTTTCTGGGCAATCCCCTTGTCCGTATGCGGAGCGCTCGCCGGCCTGCTTGTAACATTAACCGCTGCCGATTTTTGCGAGCAAACCTTTGGACAGGCGCGTACGTCCCGTATCCGTCAAGATGCAGGCACGCAGACCGAATACGATACAACCGCCTAAAATAATACGAGCTCCAGAAGGAACATGTCATGCCGACCATGTTGATCCTCTGGAGCTCTTTTGTTATCGCTATGAAATTAAGCTTCCCTATAATATTGTTCAATCAGCTTATCCATCACTCGGCTTGTCCGAATCCCGCTAGTCCCGTCACTAGGGCTTTGGGCTCCGCCGCGAAGCTCGTTTACGATAAGCTGAATCAGATTTTGCTGAATATGGAGCGGCTTCTCGATTCGGAATTGCTCGGCTCCTTGCGGCGTTTCCAGCGTAATCAGCTCATTGCCGAATGTGTCGAACCTGATCCGTCCCTTATCGCCGACGATCTCGTTCTCGTCCGCATGAGCATAAGCGCTAAAGCACCAAACGCCAATGCCGCGGACGCCGGACTCGAATGCAAAACTGCCGGTTACGATATCCTCCGCATCGTACAAGCCTGCTTGATTGCCGGCTCCTCCTGTTGTTTCGCGGATCGGCCCCAACAAATAATCCATCACGTCTAGCGTATGACTCGCCAAGTCCAAAAATAATCCTCCACCTGACTCTTGAGGATCCAGACGCCAAGGCAGCTCTTGTCCTGGGACGACGTTCGCCGGCTGGAATTGCTTCATAGAAACATAACGAACGTTGCCGATGGCTCCACCCTCCAGCAGCTCCTTAATTTTTCGGAAATAGTCCAAGCCTCTTCGATAATAAGCTACAAATAGCGGAATTCCCGCTTCCTTGCAAGCCTTGATCATCGCTTCGCACTCTGCCGAGCTGCGCGCCATTGGTTTCTCCACATATACGGGCTTGCCTGCTGCAGCGCATTTCAGAACATACTCCATATGTGAAGAAGGAGGTGTCGCAACATATACGGCGTCTACCTCCGGATCCGCGATCAGTTTATCTGCGTCATCGTACCATCTCGCCACGCCATGTCTCTCCGCGTAATCCTTGGCGAGCTCACCGTTGCGACGCATAACGGCCACAAGCTCGGAGCCCTCCGCCTTTTGGAAGCCAGGTCCGCTCTTGACCTCAGTCACGTTACCGCAGCCGATAATACCCCATCTTACTTTCTCCATCATCCTTTGTTTCCCCTCTCGTCTCCAGGCAGCAATGTCCCGGTCTTCCTGTTACGTTAATGATTCGATGCCCCGCTTCCATTCCCTGCCTATCGGTCTCCAGACGGAGAGAAAAAACGTTCCTTGGACGGTTTAGCAGCTTGTGGATATGTTTTACAATCGGATCAAATGGATAAGGAGTGATTTCGAGATGCCCGTATTGGAAGTGTCGCGATTAAAGAAATCGTTCGGAACGGTACACGCCGTCGAAGACATTAGCTTCGAAGTCGAGGCCGGAGAAATATTTACGATCATCGGACCTAACGGCGCCGGCAAAACGACAACGCTGGAAATGATTGAAGGATTGCTTCCACCGGACCAAGGCGAAATCAAGTTCGGCGCAATGAAATGGTCGAGAAACGGCGATGCGATCAAAAATTATATCGGCGTGCAGCCGCAATCCAGCGCCTTGTTCGATCTGCTGACCGTCGAGGAGAATCTGAAGCTGTTCGCCACCTTTTACGACAAATCTCGCCCAGTGGCGGATATTCTGGAGATGATCAACTTGACGGAGCACCGCGACAGACATGTCAAGAAGCTGTCCGGCGGACAGCAGCAGCGGCTCGCGATCGGACTTGCGATGGTTAACGATCCTGACGTCATCTTCCTGGACGAACCGACGACGGGTCTCGATCCGCAAGCTAGACGCAACATTTGGGACATTATTCTGAGATTAAAAGACATGGGCAAAACAACGATATTGACGACGCATTACATGGAAGAAGCGGAGAAGCTCAGCGACCGGGTCTGCATCGTCGACCAAGGAAAGGTCGTGACGCTAGATACGCCGGCCGCGCTCATTGATCGCCTGACCAAAGAACGTGAGGTGCGATTGTCGTTCCTCGACGGTGAGCAGGCCGCCATGGATACGGAGAAGGTCGCGCAGCGCCATCCCGCCGTCGTCCGCACGGTACGCGAGCAATCGGCGCTTCAGCTATGGACGACGCAGCCCGAGGACACATTATACGAACTATTCGGCTACACCAAGGACCGCGGCTTCCGAGTCGAACAAATTTCGATCCGCGAGCTTAGCCTCGAGGACGTATTTATCGCCTTTACAGGCAAAGAATGGAGGGACTAAGCTTGGCTGCCAAACAATTCGGCGCAATGTTCGCCGCCCATCTTAAAATGATGTTCCGTGAGAAACAGGTCTGGTTCTGGAGCGTATTTTTCCCCGTGATTCTAATGATATTGTTTATGATTATATTCGGAGGCGGGGGCGGCAGCGAGGACTTCAAAGCGAAGATCGCCGTTGTCGACGCCACTCCTAACGCATCTTCCGGGATGCTCCTGGAGCAAATGAAACAAATTCCTGTCTTCGAGTTTGTGGAAGAAACGCCTGTGGCGCTGGAAGAAGGCAAGACGCTCGTCGAGAATAAGGATGTCGACGCGTTGATTATTCTTCCGGAGGTCGAAGGGACCTCCGAGGTCGGTCTGATCGTGAATCGCGAGAACGAGGGCGGTGCGACGACACAAGCCGTATCCAGCATCATGAATCAATTCGTCCAACAAGCCAACTTGTCCGCTGCCGGAGCGACGCCTACATATGCGCTCAAGCTGGAGTCCATTACGACGGCATCCGAAGACACGAGCTACTCCGACTTCCTGCTGACCGGCATGATTGGCTTATCAATCGCGCAAGGTGGACTGTTCGGAATGGCTGATCTCGTGGACATGCGCAAGCGCGGGCTGCTCAAGCGTCTTCGTATGACGCCAGCTCGTATGGGATTATTCGGTCTATCCAGTATGCTGGTGCGCCTCTTGCTCGGCGTGATCCAGATCACGATACTCGCAGCGGTAGGCGTTTACGGATTCGGCGCGACGTTGCATATCAATGTGCTCAGCCTGTCTGTGGCATTTTTCGCCGGCGCGCTCGTGTTTAACGCGATGGGTTATCTGTTCTCATCGTTCAGCAAGACGATGGAAGCCTACATGGGTATGGCCAACATCGCCAGCATGCTGATGATGTTCCTAAGCGGCATCTTTTTCCCGGTCAATACGTTGCCCGAATGGCTGCAGGTTGTGCCGAAAATATTGCCGCTCACATACTTCGTCGAGGGCATGCGTGACGGACTTATTTATGCCGAGGGCATCGCTTCGTCCAGCTTCTGGATCGGCATGGGCATTATGGCCATCTGGGGCATCGTCTGCTTCGCGCTTGCGGCGAGATTGTACAAATCGAAATCGATTGCGGCCACGAGATAATAACAAAGACTTTGGAATAGACCTAGCATCTTTATAAACAACAAACGGGTACCTACACGAGAACACCTCTTAAAGTGTCATGTGTGGGTACCCGTTTCGCCTTTGTTGGAATCCGAAGTCTACCCCCTCGGAGGTGATGTACGCTAAACCTTCAACTCCGGATGACTGAGACCCGCCTTCTCGATCTGAACTGTCGCATGTTCAATACCGAACGTTTCAGCTAACATCGTAACCGCGGCCTGCAGCACCGCTTGCTCGGCAGCTTCATCCGCGATGAGCAGGTGGCAAGACATCGCGTCCATACCGGAAGTGATCGTCCATATATGCATATCATGAACGTCTTGTACCCCTTGCAGCTTCAACAATGTTTCTCGCACCTTGGTCGCTTCGACAGAAGTCGGTGCGCCTTCCATTAAGATATGAACCGTTGAAGCTATAACGCCCCATGCGCTCTTGAGTATCAATAGTGCGACCAACACACTAATGATTGGATCGGCAATGTACCAGGAGAACAGCAGCATCAACAAACCTGCGACAATAGCTCCGACTGAACCAAGGGCATCGCCGAGTACATGAAGATAGGCGCTTCGGACGTTCAAGTTGTCCTTCACGTCACCCTTCCGCATCAGGAACCAGGCGCTAACGAGATTCGCCAGTAAGCCAATCGCGGCTATAAGCATCATGGAGCCGCTCGCGACCTCCGGCGGATTGCCGAAACGCTCGATCGCTTCAGCGATAATGAATCCCGCAATGACGAACAACGTGACGCCGTTAAGCAATGCCGCCAATATTTCGAACCGATGGTAACCGTATGTGTTCTTAGCGGACGCCGGTTTGGCAGCGAACCACATCGCGACCAGGCTCAGCGCTAGCGCTCCCGCGTCGCTAAGCATGTGACCCGAGTCGGAGAGCAGCGCCAGCGATTTGGTTAACAGCCCGCCCACGAACTCCAGAATCATGATGCCTGAGGTTATCGTCAGTGCAATTGCAAGCCCGACTTTGTTATTGGGACCATGATGATGGCCGTGTCCATGATGGTGGTGACCGTGGCTGTGACTGTGACTGTGACTGTGACTGTGACTATGACCGTGGTGCTTATGTCCGTGATGGCGGTGTGCGTGGTATTCGTTATCATGGCTGTGATCACATTTGTTATTGTGCTGGTGCTCAGCCTTTGCGGCGCGATCATTTGCATGATCATGTTTGCTTTGATCGTGTCGATGGCTCATCTCAGATTCCTCCTAAGGTGTAAAACATGCATAATAAGGATTAATACAATATCCGTTTCATCATATTAAACATATGAACAACTATTCATATGTTTAATATAAACCATCTCATAATCCCGCGCAACCACTTATTACTAATTCCCGTCCTATACTTATCACGACTAACGATCACACCTCTGGTTTCTTAGTAACATACTCATCCTTGTTACGCAAACAATCAGCATTTCCGAAAATTCACATTTCCAAACACTCATTCCCATTATCAACCCTGCATTCACATATATACGCAAAAGGCGACGCCGGGAACATGATTCCCTGCATCGCCTCTACTTATTCCGCTTCTAGCCGTTCGTTAGCTCTCCATTACTCCACAAGCATGTGTCTTTTCCCTCTGCCTTCTGCTCTACCTCAAGCCGAACGTTTGCCTCCAGAAGCGTGCTCCAGCTCGGAGACAAGGGAATCGAGTCTTGCATACTCGTCTACCATCTCATTAATTTTCGTGTGTTGAATTTCCATATTCGCCTGGACAGCCTGGACGGAAGCTATGTTCTGCTGCGTAGTAGCTGCAATACTGTTAATTTCCTCGGCCATGAAGCTGTATCTCTCATGCAGGCTGCTCGTGCTGTCACCTACTTGAAGTGCCTGCTCCTGCGCCCGTCTGGCGTTATCGTTGATATTGCCGAACAGCTCAAGCGCTCCTTGCGTTGCGGCATTACTGCGAATGACAGCTTGCTGCCCGCCCTCCACATGCGAGTATACATCGTCAATTTGCGTACGGATTGTGGTTAATATCGCATTAATTTCTTCGGCGGAGCGGCGCGAATGATCGGCAAGCTTGCGGACCTCGCCCGATACAACCGCGAAGCCTCGTCCATGCTCGCCAGCCCTGGCCGCTTCGATAGCTGCATTAAGCGCAAGCAGGTTGGTCTGCTCCGATATGTCTCGAATCGTGTCCACGATGTCGGTAACCTGATCGTTCTGCTGCTGAAGAATCTCCATCTTGGCGACGGTGCTCGCAATCATCGTACGGAGCCCATCCATCTCCCGCGACAGAATGTCCATCTGCTCCTTGTTCCGCTCGGTAAGCTCCACGTTGGACTCCGAATATCCTCGAAGCATTGTTGAGCCTGCAAGCAGCCGCTCAATCGCATGATCGATCTGCTGCGCCGTTTCATTGATCGATAACACATTGTCGGTCTGCTTCTCAATGGCGGCAGCCATCTCGCCGAACGTGCCCGTTACCTCTCGGGAAATCACTCCCGTCGAGCGGACCTGCTGCTGCTGCTCTGCGCTGAACTTCGTGAGCACAACAATCGAGCCGCGCAGCTGAGTCAACACGCCTTCAACAAGTTCCTTGGACGCAAGCGCCTCGCTCTGTCTGGTACTTACCTCACGCTGAAGCTTCTGGCTGTATTGCGCCGCTACCGCCAGGCCAGTTGTTGCAAACGCCAGGTACAAGAATAATAAAACCAGAGAATCCGCCGGGAACAGCTTTGCCTGCAAGATCGGATCGCTAAAGATATAAGCGGATAATCCCGCCGCCAACACGCCCGTCAGGATAATCGGACGATAATCCGAATAAAGCGCGATTATAGCAAGATTGACGTAAACAAGAAAATAAGTGCTTACAATGGGGTTTGGATCCATCAAAATCAGCATGGTTACGATAACCGTCAAGTTGCATGGCATTAAATATTTGACGAATCGGCTTCCTGCATCGCGATAGGTCATAAAGGTTACAATGGCGCCAAGCGCCGCTCCGACACCAGCCAATAGTAGAATCATGTCAAGCCCAAGACCAATCATAATATCCGTTAAGACGCCCAATAACAGCATCCCCCAGAAAATTTTAACCAACAATCGATTACGTTTTTCCAATTCTGATAGTTGTTTCATGCCTGCACTTCCATCTCCGTTTTAATAGTCTGCGTTTGTGGATATGACAACCAACTATATCTGGTTTTGTTCTGATACATTTCTTTCATATCAAATATGACGGGGATGACGTAATCTCCTTTGTAGAAAATCTCCCCTCCCAATTTCTCCAGCGGAACTTTAAATGAAATGCTAAGCGCCCTCAGAAATACAGGTTCCATCAATGAGACGAAATAATCCATGTTTCTCTTCTCCGCGGCGTATACGGCCGATGATAAAATGTCCGCAAGCAAATTTCCTTTCCGGCGGTACGTCCCTAATATCGCGATCTTGTCGATCTCAGCGATGAATCCTTCCGACGCCACCACTTTAGGATGCTCCCCGAACGGCGCTATTTCGTTAATCAAGCTATTCTCTCTGTCATAATACTTAATCTCCGACGTTCCCACGCATTGTCCCTCATCCGTCAAGACCACGAATCGATCCAAGACTTGCTCCGCAAATTCCAGCTCATATCCTTTCTCGCGCCATACCGTCGTCCATATCCCGTTAAACATAGCCAGTTCCAACTCATTCTCTACTCTTTTAAACATCAGTACGATTTGTTCTCCTTATCCTAGTTCCATATTTTTATATGGTATCTTTTGTATATTCTATCGGAATAGTAGTCTTGAAAGTTTAGTTCATATAGATCTCCCTATCAAACTTTAACAAAGCGTTCATTATCCAAATAGAAGTCCCACATACATTCCTGATCATATAAACCACTTTTTGCCACTAAAAAGGATTATATCAAAATCCATCATTAAAGAGAATCCCTTAATCGATAGGAAAGGCTCAAAAAAAATAGCGCCAGCCATTCCTTCGCTCCTAAGCGAAAGATTGACTAGCGCAACCAACTGTCATGGATATGAACTTTCCTTTATTCATGCCGCAGATGCTGCAGCGTGAGAACAAACAACTGCTCGACATGATCGTCGTCAAGCGAATAGAAAACCGTCTTGCCCACTTTGCGCCGCTTGACGATTCGCATATTACGAAGCAGCCTCAATTGATGAGAGACAGCGGATTGCCCCATCTCCAGCACTTGCGTCAAATCGTGCACACATAGCTCCGACTGAAGGAGAGCATGTATGATTTTGACCCTTGTCGGGTCGCCAAGCGCCTTGAACAAATCCGCCAGCTCTGTAGCTGCTGCTTCGTCCACCAGCTTCGCTTTCACTCCCGTGATATCCGCTTCCGTCCCCGCGCACGTGTCGTCGCATGCGGTCGTAATCGTTATATTGTCCACTCGGGCATCCCACCATATCGTTAATCGAATATGCCCATTATACCATGCGAACATAGGAAGTCACAGGCGAGAACCGTCACCCATTGGTATCGAAGTCTGCCTGAGTTAGAGCGGCTCTCTCCCCAGCAGCAAGCGTAAGTACCAGCAGCTTTCCAATGTATACAATTCGGCAGCTGCCGCCTTGGTCTGACGTTACAATCGCTTTCGTTAACTTCCCTTCACGCCACGACAGATCAACGGTGCAGCCTCCGCGCGCTCGTAGACCGGTCACCTCGCCAACTTGCCAAGCGCTCGGTAATGCCGGCAGCAGGACGATCTCTCCCCGGTGGGATTGAAGCAGCATCTCCGCAAGCGCTGCCGTACCGCCAAAATTCGCATCGATCTGGAAGGGAGGATGATCACCAAATAGATTGGGATGAACAGACTTAGTAAGCAGCGCAGACAGATGCTCCCATGCAGCCTCACCGTTGCCAAGCCTTGCCCAAAACTCCACGATCCATGCCCGGCTCCACCCCGTATGTCCGCCACCGTTCGCCAACCTGACTTCTAGCGTCTTACGCGCCGCCGCTGCTAGTTCGGGCTCGTATTGGGGCGTAATCTGCTCGCCCGGATGAAGCGCAAATAGATGGGAAATATGACGATGACCCGGCTCAACCTCTTCGTAATCCTCCGACCACTCCATTAATCCTCCGTTTTTCCCAATTTCCGGTTTCGGCAGCCGCTCGAGCGCATTCTCCAGCTCAGCTCTGAACTTCGCCTCTTCCTCTCCCGTTCCGAGAATGCGGATCGCCTCCAGACAAGCCGAGAACAGAGCGTTGGCAATCTGTGAATCCATCGACGGTCCGATACATAATCTGCCCGTCTCCCCGTTCGGGAGACGGTACGTGTTCTCCGGCGATAGAGAAGGCGCCGTAACTAGTCTCCCCTTCGTATCCTCCACCAGGAAGTCCAGCAAGAAAAGGGATGCTTCCTTCAGTGTCGGATATGCCCGATCCCGAAGGAAATGACGATCCCCTCCATAGCGGTAATGCTCCCACATATGAAGGGAAAGCCATGCCCCTCCCATCTGCCAGATGACGGCTGGCATATAGTTGCCTATGACTCTGCTTTCTGCCCACAAATCTGTTGCGTGATGCGCGACGAACCCACGCGCCCCATACATATCCTTAGCCGTTTCTGCCCCAGTCTTGCGCAGCTTATCCAACAAATCAAAGACCGGCAGATGGCATTCTGCAAGATTACATAGCTCCGCAGGCCAATAGTTCATTTGCAAATTAATATTGAGATGATAGTCGCTCTCCCATGGCGGTGTGTGGCTATCGTTCCATATCCCCTGCAAATTGGCTGGAAGTGATCCCGGCCTAGAGCTTGCGATGAGCAAATACCGCCCGTATTGGAAGAAAAGCGCAAGCAGCTCAGGATCGGCGCCGCCTTGCTGGAACGACAACAGCCGCTCGTTAGTCGGTAAACTTGAAGCATGGGGAACATCAGTTTTATCATCTCCCCCTCTCTCCTCACCAAGAACAAGCGACACTCGTCCAAACAATTGACCGTAATCTTGAAGATGATCTTGGCGTACAGCCTCGAATCCCTTAGTTTCAGCAGCATCCAAGACATTCTTTATAACCCCCATCGGATCTTGATGGCGGAAGGATGTTGCTGCTGCGATATACAGTGTCACAGCATCTGCATGGTCGACGGTGAGGTAGTCTCCAGTTATTGCCGATCGCCCACCTTCGGTAACCATTCTGACCGCCATTCCGTACGTAACGCCACCTGGTCCATTCTGACCACTCATCCAGATCGTACGATTGTCGCTGTATGATAATCCGTCGAACGGTCTTCTATCCAAGTTGGCATCGAATGACAACGTGCCGAGCTGACTAGCCGTCAGTCTGATCGCAATAACCTCGTCGACATAACTTGCCAATGTTTCCCTTATGTATTGAATCCCGTCCGCTTCAAAGCTGCTGCGCACGATAGCTGTGTTCAAGTCGAGTTCTCTCTCATACCCGATAATCTGAGCTCCAACCTCTCTGAAACTGATTGAGAAATTGCCAAGCGTCTGATAAGGTCCGATATGCTTGGGCATAGAGGTCATTGAAGTCTTGGCAAGCCTCTCTGCCTCATCCAGCTGTCCAGCGAACAACAGTCTACGCACTTCCGCGAGAGCTGCTCCCGCATCCGGATTGGCTCGATCTATCGGCCCGCCGTACCATAATGAGTCTTCATTCAGCTGGATAAGTTCCTCATGAATCTCTCCAAATATCATTGCACCCAGTTTGCCTGAGCCGATCGGAAGCGCTTCCACCCATTTGGTGGCTGGTTCTTTATACCATAGTCTCTGATTGCCCTGCGTCATCTGCAGCATCCCCTCAAAGTGTTCTCCTTGTACATTATAGTAGTACGTTATGTTCCGCTAGTAGTCCTATTTTTCTCTTTTGAGGGTAAAATTTTATCTTTGTGATCGTTCGGTTTCACAGAAGGGCGTCATCTACTATAATAATAAGATATAACCCTAGGAAAGCGGGGCAGGAGATGTTTTCACTCAAAGAAAAGATCTATCTATTAAAAGTGCTGAAGTCGCAAAAAACGAAATCTTGGATCGGGCTCGCCAAAAAGGATCCCGTTCACGACAAACTCGTCGAGAAGCTCGAGCAAATGGTGCGTAACGAACAAGTTAACAAGGAGCATCTGTAAGTGTAAGAGAATGCGCCATGCAATACTCGGCCGCACAGCTCATGTCAGTCACAGAAAGGAGCCTAGTCAGCATGACAGGAAAACAACATCTTTTGATAGGAGCATCGATTGGAGCCGTCGCCGCCGCTTCTCATTCTCCAGGTATGGAGGATAGCCTTCTGTACATCGGCGTTGCCGGATTCTCAGCGCTCGCTGCTGACCTCGACGGTCCCAGCATGTTAAGCAGCAGGCTCACCAAGTTAAGCAAACAAATCCGGGAGTTCGCCTTGTGGGGCGGACTTATCTATTTGACGATATGTGCTTACCTTTATTTCACCGGACAACCGCTCTCGCCGCTCTGGGCAGGAGGCAGTATTGCCGCAGTATTACTTGGACTTGTCATGAAACAAGGTGCGATTCGCAACGCGCTCGTCAGTGCTGTCGGCATTTATTTGATTTTTCATGGGGTTACGAATGAGCAGTCATGGCTTATAGGACTCGGTGCATTTGTCGTCTGGGCGCCTTGGCTGAAACATCGCGGTATGACCCATACAATTTGGATCGTACCTTTGTGGGCTTGGATAGGCTGGGGGCTTGAGCAGCAGCTCGGGGTACCAGGGCTCGGCATGACGGCCATGTTAGGCTATCTCTCCCATCTCGTCGCGGATACACTCACGCCAAGCGGTGTGAAATGGTTATTTCCTCTAATCAAAAAGTCGTTTAAGATTCGGCTGTAGGATATCAGACCGCTAAATCAGAATGTCTAAACCATTATAGAGCCCGCCATCCCCCTCAGACCGAGGCAAATGGCGGGCTCCTACTATCTTGAAAAGCAATTAGAATCGTTCCGCGACAACCTTGGATTGGGTAAAGAGGAGCAGATAATCTCTTCCGCCCGCCTTGGAATCCGTACCGGACATATTGAATCCGCCAAAAGGATGTACGCCGACAAGTGCTCCCGTACATTTGCGATTGAAATACAGGTTGCCGACATGAAATTCTTCTCGAGCTTTCTCCAGGTGGCTTCGATTACGAGTAAACACAGCTCCCGTCAGCCCATACTCCGTATTGTTAGCGATATCCAGCGCCGCTTCAAAGTTCGCCGCCTTGATGAACGCCAGCACGGGACCGAATATTTCCTCTTGCGCAATTACCGCATACGGCTCAACATCTTTAATAATCGTCGGCTCGATAAAGTAGCCGGTGCTGCTGCCTTTGTTGCCTCCGCAAATGAGCGTACCCTCGGAACGGCCGACCTCGATATATTTTAGAATTCCAATGTACGCCCGCTCATCAATGACTGGCCCGATATAGGTTCCCTGTTCGGCAGCCTTGCCCATCCGCAGAGCAAGAGTCCGCTCTACAACCTTCTTGATTATAGCGTCATATACAGATTCGTGTATGACCGCCCTGGAGCATGCCGAACACTTTTGACCAGAATAACCGAACGCCGATACTGTAATCGCCTCTGCCGCCAGCTCAAGATCGGCATCTGCATCGACAATGATGGTATCCTTGCCCCCCATCTCCGCAATGACCCGTTTAATCCACTTCTGATCCGGACTGATCGCGGCCGCTTTTTCGTTAATACGCAGACCAACCTCGCGCGAGCCGGTGAAACAAATAAATCGAGTGAGCGGATGCTCCACCAGGAAATCGCCAATGTCACTCCCCGAACCCGGCAAAAAATTGACTACGCCATCCGGAAGCCCTGCTTCCTCCAGCAGCTCCACGAATTTGGCTGCAATTACGGCCGTAGGGCTTGCCGGCTTAAGTACGACAGTATTGCCCGCAACCACTGCAGCCATCGTCATGCCCGCCATAATGGCAAGCGGGAAGTTCCAAGGCGGTATGACTACTCCGATCCCTAGCGGAATATAGACGAGCTCGTTGTCCTCGCCTGCAAGGGGCACAAGGGGCTGCCGCTCGGCCAGTCGTTCCATCTCCCTGCCATAAAACTCCATAAAGTCGATCGCTTCTGCTGTGTCCGCATCCGCTTCCGGCCAGCTCTTGCCTGCTTCGTACACCAGCCACGCTGAGAATTCGTGTTTGCGCCGGCGCAGAATTGCGGCCGCCTTATAGAGCACCTTTGCCCTTGCAGGTGCTGCAACCCGCTTCCAGCCTTCGAAAGCAGCAGCTGCCGCCAGAATGGCTCTATGGGCATGATCACTCTCCGCTTGTGAGACTATTCCGATGATTTGGGTATAGTGTGAAGGATTAATCGATTTGCGTTTCGTATTCGTTTCGATCCAATCGGAGCCGATCTTAAGCTTATACTCACGTCCAAGCTCGGACTCGACCCCTGCAAGCGCAGCTTGAAATTCGACGATGTTGTCACTGATCGCGAAATCGGTAAATGGCTCATTGCGGAACGGCTCTCGCACACGCTTCTCCCCCTCGTCATCCATATGACTTTCTGCTTACATGAAAAGGGCTTATGATGAAGATTATGCGGAGAGCGGACCGTAAATGAGCAAAACTCGTATCGGAGCGCTCCAGAGATGCTCAAATGACGAGTGAGGGAGGGGCTATGGGGCTATCTTAACCGAGGTTATTCCGTGATAGGTTGCTCCAGTGCTTCCTTGCAGAAAGCGAAAATAGCTTGCTCTTCGTCCTCTTCCATCTCCATGTCGAGGTACTTGCCGGATGCCGCGATCAGAAATTCGTATTTCACAATACGGGAGCTGTCACCTTCTTTCGCATACACCACACGAAGCCTTACGCCTTCCTCTTGATACAACTCGTCCTCCTCATCCACTTCTAGATCCAATACAAATTCGTATCGTTCACCTGCAATAATTCCGTATGGGTCTTTGATCTGTTCAACTGTATATTCGGTTATTTCAAACATCATTTCACTGTCCTTTCTTAATGGCTCATATGGTATTCGAACACAAAGGCAGCCCGAAACTTCGCAACAAACGAAGGTTCGGACTGCCACTTAAGTTAATCTGTCCAGTTCTGCCAAGCGGACAGTCGATTATTCGGCGCTAAGCGTCTCTGTAAGCGGAGGAACGATCTGCGACTTACGGGATACAACACCCTTCAGAAGCGCTTTGTTCTCGCTCAATGTAACATTAAACGCCTTCTCTACGCTGCTCGCTTTGTTGCCAAGCGCAAGTCCGATGGAGTCGTTGTTCAGAATGTCAGTTACGACAAGCAGGAACAGATCCAGACCTTTAGCTGCGATGATGCCGTTTAGCGCATCTTCCAGCGCGGCACCGCGGTTCAATACATCGTTAACGTCAACCGCGTTTACTTGAGCGATTTCGACCTTATAGCTGCCCATCGAGAATTCCTTGGCATCGATGGAGATCAGTTGTTCGATCGTTTTGTCACTCAGGTCAGCGCCAGCTTTCAGCATGTCCAGTCCGTAAGTCTCAGCGTCAACGCCAGCGATTGCTGCCAGCTCGCGAGCTGCCGCAACGTCTTGCTCTGTGCAAGTCGGCGATTTGAACAGGAGCGAATCGGAGATGATTGCGGAAAGCATCAGGCCCGCGATTTCTTTGCGGATCTCTACACCATTCTCTTTGTACAGCTTGTTAAGGATCGTCGCTGTGCAGCCAACCGGTTCAGCACGGAAGTACAGCGGACCAGCCGTTTCGAAATTCGCGATGCGGTGATGGTCGATAACTTCTACGACGCGTACTTTGTCGATATCGTTAGCGCTTTGTTGGCGCTCATTGTGGTCAACTAGGATAACGTCCTTTGCTTCATCAGCTACGTTCTCAACAAAACGTGGAGCTTCAACTCCAAAGTAGTTTAGCGCAAATTGCGTTTCTCCGTTGACTTCGCCAAGGCGAACCGCTTCAACGTCAGCGCCTAGCTTGCTTTTCAGCTCTGCATAAGCAATAGCCGAAGTAATAGTGTCCGTGTCCGGGTTCTTGTGTCCGAATATTAACGTTTTTGCCATGTTTCAAACTCCTTATTCGTTATTGATCCGAAGAGCGGCGACTAACGCCAATACCGGACCTGGTGAGAATCATTCTACACTCTTTTACGATTATAACGCTTAGTTCACCGTATTCCTATACCTTTACACCGAATTGAAAAAAAAAGTCCATTAAACGATAAATCGTTTGTTGATCGAATCCAGCTCACTTGAAATGTGACGCATCGATTCTGCGGATGCGGACACCTCGTCCATGGAGCGAATCTGCTTGCCGGAGCTCTCTGCAATCCCTTGGAAGTGAATCGCCGCATGACGTGAGATCCGTTCCATCTCCTCCACCGACGCCGCCACTTCTTCGGACTCCGCGCTCACTTCCTGCGAAGCGGCAGACACTTCTTGCAATTGCTGATTGACAAGCTCGAGCCCGTCTACGATGGCATAGAAGGCTTCGCCCGCTTCCTTGACGATCGCGTGTCCCGCTCTCACCTTGTCCGTATTGCCCCCCATCTCTCCGGTTAGTCTAGCCGTCTCCTCCTGGGTCGAAGCAATAAGATCGCCGATCCGGACGGCGAAGCTCTGCGATTGCGACGCGAGCTTACGTACTTGCTCGGCCACGACTGCGAACCCACGCCCTTGTTCGCCTGCTCTAGCGGCTTCGATTGCCGCATTAAGGGCAAGAAGATTAGTCTGAGAGGCAATATCCGACATCATGGATGTAATTTCTCCGACCTCTACCGTCCGGCTTTCAAGCCGCTTCATCGCTTCATACATCCGATCAGCGGCTGATCCAATGGCATCCATCTCACCTAGCGCCGCGCCAATCAGCCCTTTGCCACGATCCGAATGCCCCTTCGTCTCCTGAGCAACATCGGATACGATTGCCGCAGACTCCGTAATTCTATACATGCTGCGGGCTACGCCTTCTACGGCGCGTGTCATGTCTGTTGCCCTGCTCACCTGCGTATGCGCGCCCGAAGAAGCGTCATCCATGCTGGCTGCGATCTGCTTACTTGCTTCTACCGTCGTCCGTGCATGCCGTGAAACATCCTCAGATGCCGTCAGCAAGCGCTCCGAGCTTTCACGCATATTACGAATGGACGACCTTGTGTTCGCTACAAGCTGCTGGAACGTAACCGCAAGCGTCCCGATCTCATCCTTACGCGTTACACGGATGTCCACGGTCATGTCGCCTTCTCTAACCTTAGCCACCGTGGATGTCAGCTGATTCAGCGGACGAGTCAGGTAACTTGCTAGAGCAATGACAAGCAAGATGCCGATAACCACAATTGCAACTGCCAAATAAATGGTGGTGCGGGTATTAGCAGACATCAGGTCAAACACATTCGTAGCGTCGAAGTCAGCACCGATGATACCTAATAAGTCGCCGGACTCATTCTTGATCGGCACGTACGCAGTTAACGTGGCGCCATATTCATCATTCGATAATTCACCGACAACAGATTGTCCTGTCGCAAAGGCTTCGATCATGCCCGAATATCCGTTCTCCTCCCGCGTCCCGATTGGCGAGAAGTCATCCTCTGCTACATCCTGCGGTGCTCCGTCGACCATATAGTAGTAGAATATCTCCCCGTTTTCCTCTCCGCTTGCCAACGTATAGAGATACTTGAGACCATTCGTCTCTCTTAACGCATTCAGCTCCGCTCGAAGCTCTTGGTAATAATCAGTTTCTCCGACTTCAGCGCTTAAGCTGGCATATGCCGACGGATCGATCAAATTTGCCGCATTCTCCGCCACCACCCTCGCTTGGGCGCCGAGCGAACTCTCGACCAGGTCCATGGACGAACGATAGATAGTGAAGCCAAGTACGGCGACTGCCGCGATAATTAAAGCAGAAAAAAATAATACCATTCTCGTCAATAATCGATTCAATCGTTATGCCTCCCAGATGCACATGTTCGTTTATCTGACACTATATTACAGGATTCGCCAATGTTTAGGCTAGTAAAATCTGCTTCGTGATGTTGATTTTCCCATTGTGGTACTTCAACCAAATTTCTAAGTGTATCCAACCAAGGTGAAACGGCTGCGCCGTCTTTGGCGGCGCAGCGCGTTTCATTCCGAGAATTCTAAGCTCAGATAAGATGCAAAAACTTATAAATTCTGGCGTGTAATATACTCCTTTTATAAAGGAAAATCCCCAGCGACTATCGAAGAAAGAAGCACCTGACGAAGAGCTTCAATCTAACCACCCACCACAGGAGGTTGAAGTCACATGGGGAAATCCCAACATATTCAAGGCTTAAAGGGAACAAAGTTCAGTCAACAACTGCGAGGTGTTAACCTGGAGCAAGTACTCATCGTAGCGATCGATGCGGCAAAGCTCCACCAAAAAGCACTCATATGCAATTATTTCGGCGACGTGATTGAGAAACCCTTCTTTTTTTCCGTCAGTCAATCCGGAATGAAACTCCTATACGACACGATTGAAAGAGCCATTCGAGACACGGAAGCCGTACGCTTGTTTCTTGGCATTGAAGCAACCGGCCACTACTACGAGGACATTGTCAGACAGATGACCATGCATGGGTACCACGTTCAAATTCTCAACGCCTACACGACCTCTGAAGAGCGTGCCAGCGCTCTTAGTTGGTGCAAAACCGATGACCTCGACCTCGTCGCCATTGCTCACGCCATTCGTAACAATAAAGCGACGGAGTATCGTTTAACGGAAGGCCTGCAAAGACAGTTGCGCGTCCTAACTCGTGCAAAGCGCTCAGAAATTCGCAAGCGTTCTAGCCTTCGTATGGAGATCCGAAACATCCTGGATATCGTCTGGCGAGAGTATCAAGGTTACGCCGAACACCAGAATGGAAGAGCTAAGAAAATAAAAGTGTTTAGCGACTTGTGGGGGAAAGCATCTCTCTACTTCATGGAGTACTACCCGCACCCCGCTCTCGTTTTGCAACTTGGTGAGATGGGGCTACGGAAGCTTTCCGTTCAGCACAACTTGAAGTTGCGTACGAACGCAATCGGCAAGCTGCTTCATGTGGCAAAGGAATCACTTGCCTCAGACGTGCAGACGCTCCGTCCCGAGCTCATGGTGCTACGTATGAAGCTACAGGACCTCCGCGCCTTCGATGCCAAAATCAATACGCTGGACAATGAGATTGAAAACCTGTTGCTTCAGACCGACGGTAGCTTACTCCTTACGGTTCCTGGACTCGGCGTATCCTTGGCGGCAGAGCTCTACGCGGAGATCGGTAATGTCTTGGATTATCAGCATGCCGGGCAACTCATCAAGAAGGCCGGTACCAATCCGATCGTCAAGCAGTCAGGCGGCGGCGCGGGCTCTTATCGCAAAATCTCCAAGCAGGGCAATACTCACTTACGCTATGTCACTTATCTAGCTGGGCGGAGCCTCTGCTTGCATAATGAGGACCTGAAGCCGTTTTACGAACGTCTCAGAAGCCGAGGCAAGCACGAACGCGCAACCTTTGTAGCAATGGGCAACAAGATGCTTAAGATCGCTTTTGCCATGTTACGCGATAAGCAGCCGTTCCATTCCTCCAAGCCAGCTTATCGGCTCGTGCAGGAAATCAACAAAAAGCTCGCCTTTAATTGCATGATCACATCAAGCGCTGCCTAGATACAAAGAAAAATGATGAAGTCGGTATGTCTGGGACCGAGGGAAGATCGGATCAAATTCTGGAGGCCCAGACCTCGTACTAAAGCGTTATCCACCTCGTCCTGTCAATGCGAATTGTACGTTAGAACAGCTATCTGCACTCAGCCAGATTGCATACAGGATTGAAACGAGGCTATTTCTTCAGATTCGAGACATACCGCTTTCGTCCACCGCTTTTCGTCAGTTGGTAACCCTATTTTTAAAATTCTACAGGTTAGGTGTGTTTGGGGTGCTCTAAAGTCCGTAAAAAGTAGTTGACATAGTACGCTTAGAATTCAAGGTGAAACGGCTACGCCGTCCTTTACAGACGCCATCGTTTCAGCGAAACGTATAGAGAATGTACAGTCAAATACATATACTTTCCTTTACGTGAAAAAAAGCTGCTGCTTGAGATCATTAAATGACCCCAAGCGGCAGCTTTGGATTAAGCTTACAATAGAAAGTTACCCGCGGAATCCCTTTAGGAATTGCACGGCGAGCTGAATGTCCTTCTCCGGGCTTGCACCGACTTCGCGCTCAATCGTCAAATATCCTTTGTAGCCGATATCGTTCAGCGCCTGCATGTACCCGTTCCAATCCACTTTGCCCTCGCCGAGCGGCACTTCACGGAAGATCGGACCGTCCTCTGCCATCTTGGCGATCGCATCATGATCCAAACCTTGAGCC
Source organism: Paenibacillus sp. strain BS8-2 (assembly GCF_054483835.1). Classification (NCBI taxonomy): domain Bacteria; kingdom Bacillati; phylum Bacillota; class Bacilli; order Caryophanales; family Paenibacillaceae; genus Paenibacillus; species Paenibacillus sp. strain BS8-2. The sequence continues at coordinate 3,202,633 of NZ_CM137010.1, read as the reverse complement.
TTGTCATATCCGTAGAAGCCATACACATCGCGTGGATCGATATAATCCGCAAGCTTGATGCCGTCCTTCGCGTGTGTATGCACGATATAATCCTTAAGCGTATACACGCCTTGTACAGGATCGTCGCCCGTAACCATGACCATGTTAGCAGGGTCGAAATTGACCGAGACGCCGCGCGAGCCAAGCGTATCAAGGAACGACTTCAGGTGGGCGGAAGGCTCCGGGCCCGTCTCGATTGCGAAGAATGCATTCATCCCGGCAGCGAAGGAGCTTAGCTCCACGCATGCTTCATGCATCGAGCGGTAGACAACACTGTCGCGGTCATCCGGAACGATTCCGATATGCGTAGTTACGATATTAGTGCCTAGCTCAAGACCAAGCTCCATAATCCGCTTTGACTTCTCAATCTTTTCGCGATTAAGCGAAGCATCCTGGAAGCCGTGACCGCCAAGATCGCCAACCAACGCGGAGATTTCAAGACCAAGCGATTCGATGTAATCCTTCAGTTCCTTGCGAGCCGAGGTGCTCAGATTAGCAGGATCCATTTCGCCGCTAACAGCATAAATCTGAACGCCGTCCGCACCGACTTCCTTTGCTTTCTTCAAGCCTTCTCGTACGCCTAGTTTAAAGCTATCGACGATAACGCCGATCTTATTCGTCATAATCGGTTTTGTCATCCCATTCGCACTCCTTCTCTATCAATGAAGCGATATTCAACATTTATATATATTATAGTTCTTCCCAAGTCCGTTTCACATAATCGAACGCAAGCTTGGTACCTTTGCGGCACTCTTCCATTCCCTCGAATTCGATGGAAATATAACCATCGTAGCCGCTGCTCTTCACGATACCAAGAATGCCAGGTGTATCGAGATCTCCTTGACCCGAGATCGCGCCGCGCAAATATTGGCCTCCGGATGACTTGAACCAGCCTTCACCCGGATAACGATTCGCAGGGCGAACATAGAAGTCCTTCACATGCACCATCGATGCCAGACCGATGTTATTGGCAACGGCGACAAGCGGATTCTCGTCGGCGCACAAGAAATTGCCGATATCGAGCGTCGTGCGGAAGTTTTCTCTGTCTACCGCCTTAACAAGTGCTTGTACACGATCACTGTGCTGGATAAAATATCCATGATTCTCCACACTTGTCGTAATCCCGAAGCCAGATGCATAATCTGCGATCTCTCTGCATGCTTCAACAAGTCGCGGGAGCTCCTCTAGGAAGTGAGTGATAGACAAATCTTTCGAAGATGCAACATCATGTCTCATGCGCTTGATGCCAAGCGCCGCGCAGACGTCGACTTCACGTTTAACCCGATCGATCTCCGCTTGCAGCTCGTCGTCCGACTTGTCCGCAAAGTTCGCTCCGATCGCGTAATTAGACAGCTCTAATCCATTTTTCGAAGCCGCCTCGCGGATTGTATCGATCAAGGAAGGATCTTCGATCAAGCTGAAGCCGAGTGGCACGATCTCGACATGATCAGCGCCAATACTGCCAATATAGTCGATAACCCCGGTTACCGTCAGCTCTCCGGAGGAAAAAGCTTGATGCAGGCTATATGTGCTTACTCCCAGCTTCATAGTCTCACCTCTGCGCCTTTCGCTGCCGATTCGTAGATGCCGCACAGAATTTTCATTATCTCAACGCCGTCTTCAACCGGGCTGATCGGCTTTGTGCCATTACGCACATTATCGATGAAGTGATTGATTTCGTTCTGGAAGGCCGCTTCGAACCCAAAACCTTTGTGATCGGTTTGTGGTACCGCGTTGACGATCCGGTTGTTAATCTCCGTCACGAACGTCGTCTCCGGTTCGATTTCCATACCGCCTTTGTCTCCATACAATCGAATCGAGGTCTCATCTTGCTTCGCATGGAGGGTGAAGCTGACGTCTACCATAAGCGAAGCGCCATTCTCGAAACGGATCATCGCGTTGGCCATATCTTCAACCGTATTCTTGCTAGCGTCGAAGTCAGCCGCTTTGTAGAACGACAGATCCTGCACGTTGGAACGGTTGCCCAGCTTGCGGTACGTATTGGCGCTAACGGATACCGCCTTAGGGCGGCCCATCATGTACCAGCAAATATCGATCGCATGAACGCCGATATCAATCAGCGGTCCGCCGCCGGAACGTTCGATGTCGGAGAACCATCCGCCTGGGTTGCCCAGTCTGCGGAGCATTGTCGCTTTCGCGTAATAGATTTCGCCAAGCTGACCATCTTCAACTAACGAACGAAGCAGTTGACCATTAGGATCGTAGCGGCGAACATATCCGACTTGCAGAATTTTGCCCGTCTCTTCTACCGCGCGTTGAACCTCAAGCGCTTCTTCTACCGTGCGGCACAATGGCTTCTCAACAAGCACATGTTTGCCTGCATGAACAGCAGCTATACTGATTTCCGCATGCGTATTGTTCCATGTACATATGCTAACCGCTTCTACATTGGGATCCGCAAGCAGCTCATTGTAATCCGTATATACCTTAACCGCGCCGTATTTCTCCGCTGCTTCTTTCGCACGTTCTTCATTCAGGTCGCATACAGCGTAGATCGTTGCGTCAGGGTTGTTTTTATAAGCATTCAAATGCAACGATGAGATAGATCCCGTTCCGATAACTCCAATTTGTACAGGTGCCATTTCAAATCTCTCCTTGTCATTTAACATCATTATTGGGATGATTTTGTTCACTGCGTTGTGCCATTAAGCGTTGGTATATATACACTTCCGTATTATAATGTAATTAGCCCTGTAAGCCATGCAAAGCCGTGCGGATAATTTGTATATTTGTGCTGTGATAGAATGGAGGAACGTCATGACCGACAACTTCGAGAATTTAAGAGAGCCTATGAATATGCCAGATCCGCGGTTTCCGATAAAAGTGCATCGCGCTTACTTCGAGCATGCAGATACGACGTTATTTCCCCACCATTGGCATGCTCATCTCGAATTCCTTTATATTGAAGCCGGCACTGCGACGATCGAATGCGGGTCAACTCCCTACGACGTACAGCCCGGCGATCTAATTGTCGTAAACAGCAACGAGCTTCACTACGGAATGAGCAGATCATCTGATTTGTTTTATTATGCACTCATTGTCGATACCTCCCTGCTTCATAGTCAGTTCGACGATGCAGCCGAAACCAAGTTCATCGCACCCATCATCCAGAATCGAATCCTATTTCGCAACCATATCCGGGGCAATGAAGAGACCAACGCCTGTGTTCAATCGATCGCGCACGAGCTTCATACACGCTCATTCGGCTTCGAGCTTGCCGTTAAGTCGGAGCTGTATCGCCTCTTAACCCTTCTGCTCCGAGGACATGTTTCAAGCGTGCTCACCAAGGACGAATATGCGGAGCGGATGAAAAACATCGAGCGATTCGAGCCGGTACTGAACTATATTGATCAGCATTTCAAGGAGCCCTTGACGGTCGAGCTTCTATCCGATATGGCCGGGCTGAGCCGCTTCCACTTCAGCCGCCTGTTCAAGCAATTGACAGGCCGTACCGTCACCGAATATGTAACAGCAACTAGGCTCAATAAAGCGGAATATATGCTGCGCCACTCCCCGCTCACGATATCAGAGATCGCTGTAGCAGCGGGCTTCAACGATATCTACTATTTCAGCCGTACATTCAAAAAACATAAAAAACAAACCCCTTCGACGCTTCGGTCAAGCTAATGCTTCCGAGGCTTTTTTCTTTCCCACTCTCCTCTTCCGCCTTCATCTGAGTCGCCTTCCGTGCATGTATTAATGCCGCAATGGAAACACTTGTTACATCACGAAATACTTGGCACGGGGGACTACCATCATGAAACGCAGCGCCGAACTCGATTCATGCATCAATCTGATCCGCGAGCAATTAGGCCACAGCGGAGATCTGATTCTAAGAGAATTCACCTTCGGCTCTAGTGGAGGTTTGCGGCGGGCATGCCTCGCTTTTATCGACGGACTATCCGACTGTAACTCGATTAACGACTATTTAATGAGAGCCTTGCAAGAAGAGGATTACCACACCGAGCATCATGATCACGCAGTTGGACCCGCACTCATGGAGCGGCTCAAAAACGCGACCCTTCCGGTTAACAATGTTGCTCTGCTAAACGATCCTGAGCTTTGGTGCGACCATCTGGCGGGAGGTTTTGTTGTTCTGCTTGTTGATGGAGAAGAACATGCCCTATTGTTCTGTATGGCAGGATGGGAGAACCGCGGCGTACCGGAGACGACTGCGGAATCGGTTGTGCGCGGCTCAAAAGAGGCTTTCTCCGAGAGTCTGATAATCAACACTTCCCTCATCCGGAGAAGAATCAAGGACCCCAACCTGTGGATCACAATAAAACCAATGGGCAGAGTAACCAAAACAAATGTAGCCGTGGTTTATATAAAGGGTATAGCTGATGAAGGTATCGTCGAAGAGGTAAAGACCCGTCTCAGTCAAATCGACATTGACGGAATCTTGGAGAGCAATACGATCGAAGAGCTGATTCAAGACAAACCTTATTCGCCCTTTCCGACGATCTATAACACCGAAAGGCCTGATACGATCGCGGCAGGTTTGCTTGAAGGCAGAGTCGCGATCATCGTTGAGGGAACCCCTTTTGTTCTGCTAGTGCCAGCAATCTTCGTTCAATTCTTCCAATCAGCCGAAGATTATTACCAAGGCTACTACTTCAGCAGCCTTATTCGTATCATGCGTTTCGTCAGCTTTTTTATCGCTCTGCTCGGACCTTCTCTCTACGTAGGAATTACAACCTATCATCAGGAGATGCTCCCCACTTCGCTGCTGATCAGCCTAGCCTCTCAGCGGGAGGGGGTTCCCTTTCCCGCATTTATTGAAGCGGTCATGATGGAGATGACGCTCGAAATCCTTCGGGAAGCAGGGCTCCGAATGCCTCGCGCCATCGGACAAGCGATCTCCATCGTTGGCACGCTCGTTATTGGACAATCGGCTGTTACAGCCGGGATCGTATCCGCAGGTATGGTCATTGTCGTTTCCATCACGGCAATTTCCAGCTTTATGTTCCCGTCTTACAGCATGTCGATCTCCATCCGCATGATCCGGTTTTTGTTTATTGGACTTGCAGCAACCTTTGGCTTGTACGGCATTCTGATCGGGCTCATCCTGTTAGTCATGCACCTGGTAAGCCTGCGATCGTTCGGCGTGCCTTATATGGGACCATTCGCCCCGCTCACTATCGCCGATCAGGGTGATGCGATTCTCCGCTTACCGGCTTGGAATTTATTCAAACGCCCTACATATTTGGGCACCAAGAACACAATCAGATCCGATACTACCAAGCCCGTCTCGCTGCAGGCCCGGCAGGGAAAAGAAGGGAACTGACGCTGTGAAAATCCGTTTGATCGCCGTCATACTCGTAAGTGCCGTCTTGCTGCCTATACTAACCGGCTGTTGGAACCGAATGGAGCTTAATGAAATTGGTATTGCCATCGGTCTTGGAATCGACAAGAAGAAGAATGGTCAGTACGGCGTATCCGTTCAGGTAGTAGACCCTAGCGAGGCGGCAGAAGGCAAGGGCTCAAGCGGGAGAGCACCTGTTACGATGTTCGAGGCAGAAGATCGTACCATTATCGGCGCGCTTCGCAAGATGACGACCATGAGCCCACGAAGAATCTATTTCTCCCATCTCCGTATTCTTGTGCTTGGCGAAGCGCTCGCCCGCTCGGGTATCGGGGATATTATGGACTTCCTTTTTCGCAGCCAAGAATTAAGACCGGATTATTATGTCATTATTGCAAGAGACGCTACGGCCCAAGATACGCTGAAGGTACTTACACCACTTAATAAACTCCCAGCCGATTCTTTATTTTCGTCCCTGCTGCTATCCGAGAGATTGTGGGCGCCAACATCGGCAATTACAACTAACATGCTGCTTCGCACGCTGCTCAATCCTGGTAAGGAGCTCATATTAACTGGGGTACGGATACATAAGGGAGGAGATATTCCTTCTGATTCACTCGATAATGTGAAGCAAATTCTATCGCCCAGCTACCTGCAATTCTCGGGACTTTCCATATTTAAGGGGGACAAGTTGGTCGGCTGGCTCAACGAAAAGAATAGCAAGGGCTACAATTTTGTAGCGGACAAAGTGAGAACGACGATTGGCGATATACGTTGCCCCGATGGCGGCACCATGGCTTTGGAGTTAGTACGAACCCATTCAAGAATGAAAACCGGGATGAAAGACGGACAACCCTACGGAAGCGTGCTGGTTGAAGCAGAAGCTGCTATACCCGAAGCCGAATGCTCCCTCGATCTATCGAAGCAACAAAACATTGAAAAGATTCAGCGTGAAGCGGAGCACAGAATGGTGGAGGGCATTTCTGACACGATAAGTTTGGCCCAAAACACCTATAAATCGGACATTTTCGGCTTTGGCTACGCGTTCCACAGAAGTAATCGACGTGAGTGGAGCAAGCTAAAACACGACTGGAACGAACATTTTTCCGGCATGCCGATCGAGATTAAAGCCAACATCAAAATTCGCGGCATCGGGACGATGGCGAATACTTTCAAATTCCGCAGCAATGAGTAAGGAGAGATGAGAATGTGGGTCACCTTGTTAGTGCTGCTGTCTTCGGCAGTCATCTATCTATGGGATGGAAGAACGTTGTTGAAGAGGCGACAGTGGAGAGACTGGTTATTTTTCACTCTCCTTTTAACCGCAGCATCAGCACTGTGCATTTATGAGAGTGAATCGCTGAGCTTGCCAAGCCCTATCCCCTTCCTGACCCGCGTCCTTTCACCTGCAAGCACAGCCATCGAGCAATGGTCAAAGCTGGGATCGGAATAAAGATAGGAAGGAGGGGATTACGATCGCGACCCTTAACGTGACACCTACAAGAAGCATGTCCCTAACACAGTTCACCATACTGACGATTCACTTCACAATCGGAACAACGATTCTATTCGGCGCGACTCCTGTCACCGCTATGGCCAAGCAGGATGGCTGGATCGCAAGCGCCCTTGGTGTTATCCTGAATCTCATCACCATTTTGCTCTACAACCGAATTGGCAGACAAGCCGGAAGCCTTACCATTCCGCAATACGCCGACAAGCTGTTAGGGAAGTGGGGCGGACGACTAACCATGCTCTTCTTTCTGAGTTATGTCATCTTGCTGTCCGCTTTCTTGCTCAGAGTCGTCGGTGGATTCATGACAACGTATATTATTCCGGACACGCCGATCGAAGTTATTCATCTTCTGCTCGTTTTTGTTACCATCGTAGCCGCGCGTATGGGGATTGACAATCTTGCACGAACCTCTGAACTGTTTTTCCCTTGGGTCCTGCTGTTCATTATAAGCATGCTTCTCCTCCTCCTGCCGCAACTCGATATCAACAATATGCTCCCCATTCTGGAGGCGAAACCTAATACACTGAGCGTCGCGGCCTTTTATTATTTCTCCTTGCAGGAGCAGGTTGTCCTTATGTTCTTGCTCCCATATGTGAGCAAGACGAACAAAGCAGGGAAGGCCTTCTTGATCGGAACCTTGTTCGGCTCCGTGATCATTTGCCTAATGACGCTGTTCTCCATCCTTGTACTCGGCGCGGATATGACCGGCGGCATGTTATATCCCAGCTATATCTTAGCCAAGACCATTAATGTCGGCAATTTCCTGCAACGCATCGAGGCGGTAATGGCGATTCTCTGGTTAATTGCCGTCTTCGTCAAGATTACGGTCTGCTTCTACGTTTCCTGCGAGATCGTAGCCAATAGTATCGGCATGAAAAATCTGAAACCTCTTACCTTTCCGCTAGGCATGATAATCTTGGTGTTATCAATCTCTGTCTATAAAAGCACTTCAGAATTTCTGGAATTTACGCCAAAGAGCTGGTCCGTACTCGCCGTGGTATTTACGATCGCGATTCCAGGTTTTTTGGCCATCATGGGCTATTTCCGAAAGAACGTTGGATCACAATGAGGGCCATTATACAAAAAACCGTCCGCGAATATCGCGAACGGCCATCAGCCCAGGCTGCTGTATTTAATTAAGCGTTATAGAACCCAATCAATTCTTTCGTGATCTCTTCCAGCTTGCCGTCAACCAAAGTCTGACGCTGAGGCTTATCGAACAATGAAGCGATTTGCACAGGGAACTTCTGCTCGATGCCGCAGAGACGAATCGCTTCATCGAACTTGGCTGGATGCGCCGTCGCCAGCGAGATACTGATCTCGCCCTCCGGTCCGCAGCGATCTGCCGCCGCAACACCACAAGCCGAATGAGGATCCAGCAGGTATCCGTATTTGGCTTGGTAGTCGGAGATCGTGTCCAGACATTCTTGTCCGGCTACGCCGTGAGCCCCGAACTCGGCTTGCACTTTGCTCAGCGCATGCTCGGAGATGCTGATCTCGCCTTCCGTCTTGAATTGCTCCATCAGACGACTCACCTCGGCAGCATCCTCATCCAGCACGTAATACAAATATCTCTCGAAGTTGCTTGCCACTTGAATATCCATGGAAGGGCTGTACGTCATGCGGAAGTCTCCTGGCATATACACACCTTCGTGGATGAAACGCTCAAGAATATTATTTTCGTTTGTTGCCAGGATCAGCTTGCCCACAGGCAATCCCATTCGTTTCGCCACGTAACCGGCAAAGATGTCGCCGAAGTTGCCCGTCGGAACGCTGAAATTGATTGGTTCCCACTTGCCTGTCGCTTTCGCCACTTGGAAGTATGAGTAGAAGTAATAGACCGTCTGTGCCAGGATCCGCACAAAATTGATGGAGTTGATCGCCGCCAAATGGTTGGTCGACTTAAAGTCCAGATCCGCGAAAAGCTCCTTGATCATGCGCTGGCAATCGTCGAAGTTTCCTTCTACGGACAAATTGAGCACATTGTTTTCCTGTACTGTCGTCATCTGAAGCTCTTGTACTTTGCTGACCTTGCCAGTCGGATGCAGAATACAAATCTTGATGCCTTCTTTGCCCTTCACGCCTTCAATCGCAGAAGCACCCGTGTCTCCGGATGTCGCGCCTAATATATGAATTTTTTTCCCTGTTTTCTTAGCAACGTACGAATAGAATTGTCCCATGAACTGCAGCGCAATGTCTTTGAATGCAAAGGTTGGACCATGGAACAGCTCCAGCAAATACAAGTCGTCACGGATACGGCGTACCGGCGTGACCTCAGGATCGCGGAATGTGCCGTAGCTAGCTTCGACCATTGCCTTGAGATCTGCCTCTGGAATTTCATCATTGGTGAAATGCGAGAAGATCGCGAGCACAAGCTCCTGATAGCTAAGCGACTGCCACTCCTTCAGCGTTTCTTGAGTTATGACCGGAATCTCCTTCGGAACCAGTAGACCTCCGTCGTCCGCAAGCCCCATCATAAACGCATCGATAAAGCCGATTGAACCAATTTTGCCTCTAGTACTGATATACTCCATTTTCGTCCTCCTACTGCTAGCGCTCCACGCGCGGAATTGCTCTTAGTAAGCATTCTATCACAGATGGGACGTGATCTGCGACCCCTTTGGATGAGCATCCGCTTTCCATAGCAAAAAAATCCATAAGCGCCTCGTATGCAACATTCCGTCAAGAGGGCTCGTCAGAAGCGGTGTACGTACAACTTAGAAGTCATTACGATTAACAAGGAGATGGAATCAATGAAAAAACGAGTTATGAACATGATGATGATTCTGGCTATGGGTATCGCGCTTGCCGCTTGCGGCGCTGATAACAATAAAGGAAATGCAGAACCAACTGCCACCAGCACGGCTACGGCTACGGCTACGGCTACTGAGACGGAAACACCTATAGCAGACAATGATACGAATGAGGGAAGCAACGGCGAAGGCGATAAGGAACCTGCCAAAGAAGGCACTTCTCGGTACGTCATCGACGAATTAGTTGACAGTAGCAATCGCCCTGCATTCATCGAGCCCGACGCAACAATGCTGCAAGATATGTATCAACTCGACGCTGGCTTGTTCCAAGACTACGTAGTTTTGATGCCTATGATGAACATCTCCACAACCGAGTTCGCCGTCTTCCAGGTGAAGGACGTCGAGGATATCCCCGCTGTAGAAGAAGGCATTAAGAAACGTGCAGCTGCCGTACAGAAGTCGTTCGAGCAATATTTGCCGGATCAATATGAGAATGCCAAAAATTATAAGCTTGTAACCAAAGGCAACTTCGTGTTCTTCGTCATCGCGGAAGATGCTGAAGACGTGGCTGCTAAGTTCGAACAAATCGTAAAGTGAACGAAGTCTGATGGTATTTAGCAGCCTATTGTTTCTGTTCCTGTTCCTGCCAGTCGTCCTGCTCTTGTATTATGTATCGCCTTGGCGCATCAAAAACCTATTGCTGTTTATGGCTAGTTTAGTGTTTTATGCGTGGGGAGAGCCCATCTATATCGTATTAATGTTATTCTCCACATTGACGGACTATCTATTTGGCTTATTGTTAGACAAACCAGGGATGAATGAGCGCAGCCGCAAGGCTGTGCTCGTGTCGTCCATACTCGTTAATTTAGGTGTACTCGGCTTCTTCAAATACGCAGACTTTCTTATCGGCAATGTCAACGCGGTAATCGGCACGTCGATTCCGCTCACTGATCTGCCGCTGCCTATCGGTATTTCGTTCTACACGTTTCAGTCGATGAGCTATATCATTGATATTTACCGCAGACAAACGAAAGCACAGCGCAACTGGGTTGACTTCGCCACGTTCGTATCACTGTTCCCTCAGCTCGTTGCGGGACCAATCGTACAATACAACACGATTGCGAAACAACTACGCGAGCGAACTGTCGATTCCGCTATGTTTGCCGAGGGTATACGGCGTTTCACGATCGGTCTCGCCAAGAAGGTGCTGCTTGCCAACAATATCGGGATGCTCTGGCAGGATGTTTCGGCGTCAGGGGGGTTCGAGGGCATGCCGGCACTTACGGCTTGGATCGGCATCATCGCATTTGCGTTCCAGATCTACTTTGATTTCAGCGGGTATTCGGACATGGCTATCGGACTCGGGCTGATGTTTGGCTTCCGGTTCAACGAAAACTTCAACAAACCATACACGGCAACCAGTATGACCGATTTCTGGCGACGATGGCATATCTCGCTTGGCGCCTGGTTCCGGGATTATGTTTATATTCCGCTCGGAGGCAATCGATCAGGTCTCTTCAAGCAACTGCGCAACATCCTCATCGTATGGATGCTAACGGGTATTTGGCACGGAGCCAGCTGGAATTTTCTCTTCTGGGGTCTTTACTTTGGCGTCATCCTGATCGCGGAAAAATTATTTGTATTACGTCTCCTGAAGAGCTGTCCGCGTTGGATCAGCCACCTGTACGCAATCACGCTGATTCTAATCGGATGGGTGCTGTTCGCATTTGAGGAAACAGGCGACATCACGGCATTCCTTGGTACGATGTTCGGCGGCAGCGGCGTATGGGCCGACCAGCACACTTTCTACTTGCTTTATACAAACGCCATTTTGCTTATTCTGCTCGTACTGGCTTCACTTAATTGGAATCGCTCATCTGCGCCTGCAAAAGGTGACAACGCTACTCTATTCCGTTCTCTTGCAGGTCTAGGCTGGCATGCGCTATTGCTAATCATGTCTGTCGCCTACCTTGTCGATGCCACGTTTAATCCGTTTCTATATTTCCGCTTCTAGCAGAGAGGAACTTCACCTATGACGACCAAATGGACAGATCGGCTCTATATCGGCGGCTTCCTCTCCTTGCTTGCCGGTCTGCTGCTAGTGTTCGTACTGCAGCCCAAGACCATCTTCTCGGAACTGGAGAATCGTAATTTGCAGGATAAACCTGAATTGACGTGGGAGCGTATCTGGTCCCAAGATTATGCCAAGGATGCAGAGCTGTATGTAACCGACCACTTCCCGTTCCGGAACTCATTCATCGCCGGCAAGTCGCTCCTAGAGCAGCTTCGTCTGCAGAAAGAAAACAACGGGATATTCCTCGGCGACGATGGTTATTTGCTCGAATCATTCGCCAAACCAGACATGAACGAAGTAGGTTCATATGTAGATGCTATAGGTCAATTCGCCACGAATCATCAAGGTGCCGGCATCACGTTTATGCTGGCGCCTAACTCCATTGGCTTGTATCCGGAGCGTCTGCCATGGCTCGCCGATGCCTATCCACAACAGGAAGTACATACGTTGGCGGAACAGAGGCTAAGCAATCGTCTAACGTTCCTTGACGGCTTCACTTTCTTATCTGGGGCGGATCGTGATCGCTCACTTTATTACCGCACGGACCACCACTGGACCACATATGGCGCATATCTCGCTTATCGTGCTTATGCCGATTCGATGGGCTGGGAGCCGCTTGCGGAGCAAGACTTTAATATTCAGACGGTATCGGACTCGTTCCTGGGCAGCTATCATACCAAAGGTCAATTCGGCGGTACCACTCCTGATTCCATCGAAATGTACGAGCCTAAGAACAACCTCGCCGTTGAGATGTATATTGCCGATACGGACGAAACTAGAGACTCCTTATACGACGAGAGTTTCCTTAGGAAGAAAGACAAATACGCATACTTCCAAGGAGGGGTGCATGCGCTCGTTACGGTCACAAGCGATCACCAGGTGGGAGAGACCGACCTCGACAAGCTGTTGATCGTCAAGGATTCCTATGCCCACAGCGTGCTGCCGTTCCTAACCAACCACGTTAATGAGCTGCATATGATCGATATTCGTTATTACAACGGCAGCATCAGCGATTACATGGAGCAGAACGATATTACAGACGTCCTGTTCCTCTTCAATACATCGACGTTTGTGCAGGAGAGAAGTTTGCTGAAGCTTAAGTATTGAGGGAATACCGCTAGAATACCAATAACCCGGGCTAAAAGAGCTCGAGTTGTTCCGGCGGGGGAGGCGGCGATTCCAGCGGGTCTCCTCCGCCAGGCTTCGTTAGTCCAAGCATCGCCATCAACCTTTTGGCATTGCCGGCAGCATGACCGCCGGAGTTATTGTTGAAGATGACCGCTACCTGCTTGGACTGCTTGGCGAGCGTCCTAAGTTTCCCTTCCCACTCCTTAAGCTCCGAATCCGAATAGTGGTACAAGTAACGAACCTCTCGCCAATTGGGCCCGCCCCCGTTATTCCAATTCGCAACGTTGCGTCCATGGAACCGGACGATGGTCGTCTCTGCATCCGTAACCTCAAGCACCTCAGGAATACTGCCGATGCCTGCCTGTGGTTCGTCGCATACGCTATGGATCCAGCCCTCTCCGCGCATGAAATCAAGACTCCGCTCTCGCATGGAGCCCTCGAACCAACTCTGATGACGGAATTCGAGCGCACAAGGGAACCCTTCCATTCGGCGCTTCATCTCCCGTAGTTCCTTTACGTTTTTGTTCACGCAGTCGAACCAAGGCGGGTACTGAAATAGCGCCGCCGTAAGCCTCCCGCTCTCCAGCGCGGGCTCGAGCATGCGGCAGAACGCCTCAGTCATCGCCGCCGAATCATTGCCTGCGGCAGCCGGTCCCCGCTGATGGCCCGTCATGCCTTGATAGGCTTTGACTACGAAGGAGAGAGTTGACGGCGTGCCGCTCACCCACGCTTCGAACCGTTCCCGCGGCTGGATGGCATAGAACGTGCTATCCACTTCCACGACGGGGAAGTGGCTGCCATAAACGTTCAGCCTGTCCCCTTGTTTGGTCCCGGCCGGATACAGCGTATCGTGATCGCCCCAACCGGCGAGACCGATGGAGATAGTCATCCCCCATCGCCTCCTTTTAGATCCTCCAGTCGCCGATACTCCGCAAACGTAGCCGCTTGTCCGCGGGTGACGCCTTCATCGTCGATCAGGTTCCATACGGTCGCACCCACGATATAGAATCGTTTGCCCGTGCTGGAAACGCGAATGCCGGTATAATCGTCGACATACCCTCGCTCCGCCACTTTGGCGAGAAACCGGGCCCTCTCCTCTCGCTCCATGGGCTCCGCAGTCAACCTGGACGGCGTCCTCGTGAACGTATCCCAATCCATCTCCCAAAGCTGCATCGCGCTTTCGTTTCCGTAGTTGAGCACGGGATCGAGCTCCGTATCGTGCGACAGTACAACCGATGTCGCATGTTCGATTATTTCCGCTGGATCTGCCCCTTCCGGGATTTCCATTAACGCCTTGCCCGTTAATCTCCTATAGCTGTCCAGAAGCAGCCGGGCATGTTTCTCCCTGGAGCCAATACCTCTGATTTCATCCGCCATGTCTCGCCCTCCCCTTGTTCCCTTATGTTCCCATCATGCCCGAACGGCATAGGGATTTCAAGCTGCAGCCCCGCTACAAAAATTAAGTTGTAGATTGGCATTGTTAAGGATTAGACTGTAGACTGAGATCATACGACTATATAACTTACCGAACAAGGAGATACCATGACCAACAACGATTTTCTGCCTATCATACTCGGAAGCGATGAGAACGCATATGGCAACGTTAGACTCATCCACGAGGCATATGGGATCAAACCGTTGCTGCTGTGCAGCCGATTGTTAATCCCAACTATGAATAGCAAGCTGTTCGATCTCGTGCGGTTCGATGATTTTGACCGTGATGACGTTTTCCCGGGAGCTCTCCTGTCCATCTTACAGAAACATGCATCACCCAACCGCAAGCTGATCGTTATCCCTTGCTCAGACTATTACGCCGGGTTGCTAACACGTCATTACGACAAGTTCAAAGGGCTGATCGCCAACCGGTTCATCTCTCGCGAGCTTCTCGACACGCTCGATACGAAGGACAAGTTCTACAAGCTATGCGAGCAGTACGGACTGGACTATCCCAAAACAATCGTATGCGAGCCTCAAGAACGCGAAAGCGCGCTGGATCAAATGGAATTCCAATTTCCGATTATTGTGAAGCCTGAGAACAGCAACGCATACGCCTATTTGCACAGTGAATTCGAAGGCAAGAAAAAAGTGTTTTTCTTCAAAAATAAAGAAGAATACTACACGATGGTCCGCAGCATGAACAAATCCGATTACGAAGGCAAGCTGATCATTCAGGAGTTTATACCTGGCGAGGATAGCTCCATGCGTGTCATCAACAGCTTCTCCGACAACGATGGCGTTGTGAAGATGATGTGTCTTGGACAGCCTGTGCTGGAGGAATACGCACCTAAGACATTAGGCAACTATGCGGCGATTATCTCACGCTCCGATATGGCCATCTATCACAAGATTAAGACCTTCCTTGAGCAGATCGGGTATGTGGGCTACTCCAACATTGACATGAAATACGACAGCCGCACTGGCAAATACATGCTGTTCGAAATCAACCCGCGTCTCGGAAGAAGCAGCTTCTTTGTACGATCGGCGGGCTTGAACATGATCACAGCCATGATTGACCAAGTCGTCTACGGCAAAAATTCAGACTGTGTTTATGGCAACCAAACCGGCATGTGGACCAACGTACCAAGAGCGGTATTGCGCAAATACGTGACGGACCCAGCTTTAACGAAGGAAATTGATGGACTCTTCAAGCAAAAGAAAGTACTCTATTCGATCTGGTACAAAAAAGATCTGAATCCGAAGCGGATCCTGCGCATCTCCAGATATTATTACAGCCACGTCAAAAACTTTAACCTTTATTATTACGACAAAAAGAAGGCTAATGCTCTGGATTAGATGATGTGAAATGATCTGAACCGCGTAACATGCAAAAAAAGCTTCCAGGTCCCGTTATTATTGCGGGTCTGGAAGCTTCTTTGCTTATTGGTACTGCATTGGCTAGCTCTATACTTCAGTAGCCGGTTCAAAAGACCGGTTGTAGCACTTCCGACAGACGGGCTTATAATCCTCATTGCCGCCAATCTGGATTTGAGCACCGGAGTTCTCCGGCTTGCCATCGCGGAAACGAATGACCATCGTTGCTTTGCGGTCGCAATACCAGCAGATCGTTTTGATCTCCTCGATTTTGTCCGCATGCACGAGCAGATTGTAGCTGCCTTCGAACAGCTGGTTCTGAAAGTCGTTCTTAAGCCCGAACGCCATGACCGGGACCCCAAGCTCGTCCACCACTCGAGTAAGCTCCAGAATGTGATGACGCTTCAGAAACTGAGCTTCGTCGATCAGCACGCAATAGATTCTGCCCGAGGATGCCATCCTCTCCTTCACGCTGTCGTACATATTCATGTCCTCGGCTACCGGAATCGCTTCACGCTCGAAGCCTACGCGCGAGCCGACCCGATCTACGCTGCCCCTTGCGCTGACGGAAGGAGAGTAGATCAAGACCGGCTTGCCCTGCTCCTCGTAGTTATGAGCTACTTTTATAATCTCAAACGACTTGCCGCTGTTCATTGTACCGTATTTGTAATAGAGCTGTGCCAAACGAGATCTCCTCCACTATCATTAAACGTGGATCTTATTATACCGCTTTGACAGCTTTTTTGTCTTTACCTTCTTTGGTGCCGGACAAGAACCAGCCCGCTAGCGCGATTGCGACTAACACACCGTAGAAGGTAAGCTTCCATCCAGTCGACTCTGCGAAATCATGCGGGATAACATGCAACGAAGGATGTGCAAGTGTATGAACAGCCAACTTGACGCCAACCCAGCCTACGATACAGAACGCTGCGATTTCAAGACTAGGTCTGCTCTCGAGCAGCTTGACGAACAAGGTAGCCGCGAAACGCATAATGAGAAGTCCAACAAATCCGCCTATAAAGATAACTGCGAAGTGACCACCGTCCATGCCGCCAATATTCGGCAAGCCCGATGCAGGCAACGCAACTGCCAGCGCTACCGCTGCAAGAATCGAGTCGATTGCGAATGCAATATCTGCAACTTCTACCTTGAACACCGTCATCCAGAAGCCGCTCTTTTTCTTCTCCTTGCCGCTAGCCTTATCGGCATCCGCCTCGCCCTTCTTGACGACGAGCTTTCGGAAGATATGATTAAGCGCTATAAAGAGTAAATACAAGGCGCCGATCGCTTGCACCTGCCATACATCGACCAGGAACGAGATAACAAACAACGAGAGGAAACGGAAGACAAACGCTCCAGCTAAACCATAGAACAATGCGCGCTTACGCTGATCGTCCGGCAAATGCTTCACCATGATCGCCAGCACGAGCGCATTATCAGCCGCCAGCAATCCTTCTAGTGCAACCAATACGAGCAGCACCCATCCATACTCTAACAATAATCCTAATTCCATGTTCATGCCCCCCATTTTGGTTTTCATTCTCCGCACACTTCCTCTATCCATCCATACACGCAAAAAAGACCTTTGCCACCATACGCGAATACGCGATAGTTAGCAAAGGTCTCGCAAACAACACCAGTATTGGTGTTGCCAATAAAGCCGGAGAAACAAGTTTCTCGTAATGACGACTTTATTGTTGCAGCTACTCCCCTTTGGAGGTTATGAACAGATTCCGTGTTGCACAGAGGTTCATACGGGGATAGGTTCCGTTGGTTTCAAAAATAATTTTAATTTTTTTGCGACGATTGATATGATGGTTCAATAAGAACTAAGAAAGGATGAACTGGACCGATGTCACTGACCGAATTGGACGAAAAACAATTAATGGCACTCGCGTCAGCCGATGTTGGCAGAACTGCTGTACTGTTTACGACTCCGCTATGCGGAACTTGCAAGGTAGCCGAACGAATGCTGGAAGTTGTTGAAGCTGCAGGTGCGAATTATCCGCTCTACAAAACAAATATTAACTTTACGCCGCGCCTCAGGGACCAGTGGCAAATTGCAAGTGTGCCCTGCCTTCTGCTTGTGCGCAATGGGAAATTGGTGAGCAAAGAATACGCCATGCGTTCCGTCGATTATTTGTACGGATTGTTGAAAGAATAGCGCACTACTCCTTGCTGTCTTACTCTTTCTGCTGCTCCGGAGGTCGGTAGCCGCGCTGAAGCTCGGATATCGAATAACCGAAGTCCATCTGGAGATGGGGATAATCTTTGAATGATTTCCAATCACCGCCCCAGCTGAAGCCTAGGTTCTTAGCAACCGCGACGACTTCGTGCCAGTCTGACTTGCCGTTCCGATTGCCATCAAGCTCCATGTCCCACACGATACTGCCTTTCTTGGTACGTATAGCGAAATCGACGGCAAGCCCATAATTGTGATAGGAGCCGCCGCCACGCACTTGCGTAACGATGGGGCCTTTGCCTGTCCTTCCTTGTGCATACAGCTTGTCCTGTTCGTCATGACTGCGGAAGCTGTCGGTAATTACAATCGTAATGCCCAATTTAGCAGCGCTTTCTACAAGCTGGTCCGTCTTCTGCTTCACGATAGGATGCAGCTCCGTAATGGGAGGCGCAGGCTTGCGCAAGAATGGGACGTATCGTCCCAGATGATCCGCATTTTGTATTGCGATTGTCGCTCCAATAGATATCACGAACAACAGCAGCAATACACCACGCAATCGCCTAACTCGCCTAGTCGGACCTCTCTCCGGCAATCTCGACGGCGGCTGCGGCAACGGCTGATAGGATGGCATTCGATAGTGTCCTCCTTTGCCGTTGGCTTACAATTGGCTTAATCGGATTCCAACCGTTATACGTCTACAACAAATAGTAAATGACCAAGCTGCTTAAAGCAACGTGGCCGATGAGAAAGGAAGGAATTTCACTTTATGAGCGAAGCTAACGTTACAGCAATTGCATCGTGGATGTTTGCTGCATTAAAAGATAAAGGTATGTTATATCAAGCAGATGCGGTAGAGCATATTAGGAAACATTATGGGGAAACATACATCTACACCAATGACAGCGGACACGCTTCCATAGACAAGGAAGTCAAGAAAGCTTTCAAAAAAATGCATGGCGGGAAAGCCGCCTGGGATCGTGACGCCTTTTTCTGGGGATGGACCTCGGCGATTAAGGAATAACATGCCATAGGCAATACGCATTCGAAGACGATAATAAGCCGGAGGAGCGAAAGACGCTTCTCCGGCTGTTTCTAATGCCGCC
The DNA here is from genome assembly GCF_054483835.1 of Paenibacillus sp. strain BS8-2. Classification (NCBI taxonomy): domain Bacteria; kingdom Bacillati; phylum Bacillota; class Bacilli; order Caryophanales; family Paenibacillaceae; genus Paenibacillus; species Paenibacillus sp. strain BS8-2. The sequence continues at coordinate 3,183,704 of NZ_CM137010.1, read as the reverse complement.
AGCTGGGCAAATATAGTCCTTAATCCCTATCAATCTCCTAAATCTATAGCCCTCGACATTGATTTCGATTACTATAGTAAGAGATTGCAATGGCACAAATCTCCAATATAGGGGTGAAAGCAATGGCTTTAATCGAAGTCGTGAAATATGACGGTCCTTCTGATGTGTACGCATGGAAATTCCCAGATCAAGAACTGGGAACATGGACCCAATTAATCGTCAACCAATCTCAGGAAGCGATCCTGTTCAAAAGCGGCAAAGCGCTTGACAGTTTCGGCCCTGGCCGGCATACGCTCAGCACGGCGAACATTCCCATACTAAATCATATCATCAATCTACCGTTCGGCGGCAGATCGCCGTTTACAGCCGAGGTCTGGTATGTCAACAAAATCAGCACCATCGATATGAAGTGGGGGACGAGCACTCCTCTTCAAATTAAAGATCCCAAATACAATATCCTCGTTCCCGTTCGCGCGTTCGGCCAATTCGGACTGACCATTGAGGATAGTCGCAAGTTCCTTCTTAAGCTTGTCGGCACGGTTCGCGAGTTTACCAGGGACGAACTGAGCAAACATTTGCGCGGCGTCGTCATGATGAACATTACGGGCATTTTGACGAGCTACTTGCTGCATAAGGGAATAAGCACGCTGGAAATCAATGCTTACGTCCGGGATATTTCAGCTCACGTGGAGCGCGAGATCGCGGTGGAGCTTGAAGAATTCGGGATCAAACTACATCATTTTTATTTCGAAAATATCAATGTGCCCGAGGACGATCCTTCTATCGCCCAACTTCGCAAGGTTCTGAACAAACGACTGGAGATGGACGTTGTTGGTTATTCGTATCAGCAAGAACGCTCTCTCGACATATTGGAAGGAGCCGCAACCAACCCAGGGAGCGCGCATCCCCTATTCATGAGCGCCAGATTAGGCGACGCCTTTGGAGGAGCATTGGGCAGCCAAATGACGCATGTAACGGGAGCCATAAACGCTGCCCCGACCGGATCGTCGTGCGCGAATTGTCATACCGCGAATTTGCAAGGGGCGATGTTCTGCAGCGACTGCGGCACTAGCTTGACGGCGCCGGTAACACCCCCTCCGCTTACTGTTTTACCGCACGTATGCGATAAGTGCAGCAAGCCGCTGGTCGCGAGTGCCAAGTTCTGCGCGCATTGCGGCGACCGCTATCATGCCTGCCCGTCTTGCGGCGCCGATACGCCGGAAGGCAGCTCTCACTGCAAGGATTGCGGAACTTCCCTGCCCAAGTCCTGCGTCAGTTGCCAAGTGACGATCGACGGCAGCGCCCGCTTCTGCAATCATTGCGGCGCCGGACAAGCGCAAGGAGGGTAAGCCGTCATGAAGAGCCGAAACCAAACGTCGATCGCGGCGTTTGTCATCTATGTTGCGGTAGCCGTTCTCACACTGGTTACCGTTTGGACCTTAAGTCCGCTCCCGGCGGGAGATATCCGAAGCCTTGCGGCGATTTTTGCTTTGTTAATGGCGGAAACGATCGCATGGAAGTACGTCTCCATCCTTCTCCAGGGCGGGCTTCGCTCCTCGATCGCTTCTTTCGCGGCTTTCGGATACGTCGTCGCGACATACTGGCTTGGCACCATTATCGCAGCTTGTTTCGTCTTTCTTCCGTCCGTGCTCTATTTGAGCATTCAGGCGTTGCTTTTCTTGGGGTTCGCTCTTGCGGGAGGCATTCTGTATCTGTCGAACAAACATATCAGCGGCGGAGAGCGCAGGGATGACCGACTTACATCCGACTGGGATGATTTGCTCCGAGACGCTCAGAACGCCAAGAATATGCTGATGTTATGGGGCGAGGTTGAACGCCGCATGCTGGAACGGGAAATTGATCAACTGGTCGATTCCATCCGCTTCAGCGATCCTGTCACCGTTCCCGAGCTGGCCTCAGTCGAATACACCATTCAAATCGAGCTTCGCCTGTTGACGGACAAGCTCAAGTCTAGAAGCGGCCAGGGCTATGCTGAGCAATCGGCCTCCGTTCCGGAGCTTCGGCGTACGATTACCGGGCTGGAGAACGTCATCAAACAAAGAAACCAACAGCTTATCGCCAGCAAGGGTTAGGAAAGGAGCAGCAGCGTGCGCGTTCTTGGAGCTATCATGTTTATCATTGGAATTTTGGTGGGCGTTACCATGTTCCTGCCCGTGCTCGTCATCATATTTTTGCAAAATAACGATACGGCATCCACAGCCGTTGCGGCTATCGTTTTGTGTCTCTTTCTAGGAGCCCCTTGTTTTTTGCTTGTTTTTTTTGGAGCCCGATTGTTTCGGAGAAAGAAGCCGACATCGGAGGTCCGGCTTGCAGGAGCGGCGCCGGCTACTCCTTCCAATTCCTACTCGGGTTATGAACCAAAAAGCGGCGCACCGGATCAAGTAGATGAGTGGTTGAAACATCTAAACAAGCGAGCAAAGGAATTAAACGAACAAAAAAAATCGCTTCCATCGGTCAATACCAAAGCTTCGTCTCCACAGCCTCAAAAGGCTAAAACCGCCATATGCAAAAACTGCGGAGCTTCAAAAGTGGTTGCCCCCGGTCAACCAGAAGCCTGTGACTATTGCGGTACGTTATTGAATTGATATCACAAACTATGAATAAAGTAGGTGCATCATCATGCGCGTATGGGGCATAATCATGATTATGCTTGGAGTCTGCATGGCCTTGCTGCTTATTCTCGCAATGATAGGTATGAGTTTAAGCGAGAGCGATATGGAGGATTCTAACACTTTTGCGGCTTTTCTTGCAGTGCTTTTTGGCATCCCCTCCATCCTCCTCATCAAATATGGAAGAAAGCTCGGCCGCAGGCAAGCGCATGCAGACGAGGAGACGGACGGGGCTCATTCAACTACCGCGCATTCCATTCATTCGACGCCCAATTCGGAAAGGCTCGATGCCTCATCTATTGAACGGGCGAAACCTACCATGCCGCTCCGCAGGGTTCAGCCGACAACGATGGCTTCCGGAAATCCGAAGCCTCGAACCATTGCATGCAAAAACTGCGGCGCCTCCAAAACCTTATTAAAGGGACAAGAAGCTTCCTGCGACTATTGCGGCACAATACTATAAAGAGCGGGCTCCGAAAAAGGGAGCACCGCTCTTTTTACCTTACAAACCCGCAATAATCTCGTAAGAACGCGCACGCGCGTCATGGTCATAAATATGGGCGGCGATCATAATTTCATTCGCGCCGGTTGCCTCGATATATTGCGTCAGCTTTTCCTTGACCGTCTCTGGACTGCCCGCAATCGAGGAGCCTAGCTGCTGCTGGAGCATATATTTCTCCTGCTGCGTCCATAGTGCTTCCATATCCTTGACTGGCGGCTGCAATGGACCTGGACGTCCGCGCACGAAACTAAGGAACAGCTGCTGCATCGAAGTTGCTAGATAAGCCGCTTCTTCATCAGTGTCCGCTGCGACTACGTTTACTGCTACCATTCCATACGGTTCGTCCAGAACTGCCGACGGTCGGAAGGAACTGCGATACAACTTCATCGCCGGCACGGTATATGTCGGTGAGAAGTGACCTGCGAACGCAAACGGCAGACCAAGTTGACCTGCCAGCTGCGCGCTAAAGTCGCTGGAGCCTAACAGCCAGATCGGGATTTCTGCACCTTCACCCGGAATCGCTCGTACGGCCATCGCCTTCTCGAAACCTTCGGGATCAAGAAATGCGCGTAGCTGCTCTAACTGATCCGGAAAATTACCGCCATGCGTACCGCGTTCACCTCGAAGAGCTGTGGCGGTTAGCTGATCCGTACCTGGTGCGCGACCAAGACCAAGATCGATACGTCCTGGGAAAAGTGCTTCGAGCGTGCCGAATTGTTCGGCAATGACAAGAGGTGCATGGTTCGGAAGCATAATGCCCCCCGCTCCAACACGAATATGTGAGGTGCCTGCGGCAACGTGGCCGATGACGACCGATGTAGCTGAACTGGCGATGCTCGGCGAATTATGATGTTCGGCGAGCCAGTAACGATTGTAGCCCCAGCTTTCGGCTTTTTGAGCCAAATCCCGCGAGTTGCGAAGCGATTCTGCTATCGTACCGCCTTGAACGATTGGTGCGACATCCAGCACAGAAAACGGAATGCCATAAGTGGCATGGTTTTTGTTCGGCTGGCGCTGTGGTTCTTTATTTGCCATCATCATCACCTGCTGACTTTAGAATACTGTAATTTTATTATATACAGTTTTTGAAGTCAAATCTTGTTTCGGGGAACGATCCACGGACCGATCAAGATCGACGCCACCAAGAGGCCGAGCAGGCTGCCCGTTATGGTAGACACGACGAGCATCCCAATGAGATTGGAGCTGTCCGAAAGCGATAGCTTTAGGACCACGGTCAGAATCATAATGCCAGCTGTAATAGACCAGTAACCGATTTTTGCCCCCCGCGAGATCGATGTAGGTTTGTTGGATACACTTAGCTCTATACTTCGAAATAGAAAAACAATAACGATGATCTGCACCGCTAATCCGAGAAGGGATGAACCGTGCTGCAGCAGCTTGTACACCGGAAAACCTAACAACTCCTCTTGCAGCAGGCCGATTCTAGCGGCGAAATAACCGGAACGGTGTGTAAAGGCATCTACGAACACATGCGAAACGAAGCCGATCGCGACCGACAACAGAAACAGCAGCAGATCTTTAACTGTCCGCATGCGCCACTCGTATCGATTGATTAGCTCCTTAGCTCTAGCATCCATCCTCCCGAAAGCAGATGGCAGGCATGCCGCAAGGGGCTCTTTGATCATGAAATGAAAGATGAGGGCAAGCGTTACGCTGAACGGAAATGCGATACGGAACAATCCTTCGAGCGAATGTCCAATCGTCTCTCTAGGTTCCAGCGCCATAAAATATTCGAAATCGGGCGACATGCTTCCCAGGATCAAACCCGTTAAACTAAACAATCCCGGTTTCGCCAGCTTCAGCGGCGCCGCATAAAGCGGGTGGGCGAACGTAAACGGCAATTCATCTCCCCCTAGTCGGTTTCCAATTTTGTGCTCATCGTCTTCCCATTGTACTATAATGAGAGTTAACAGTCGTATTACGTTCCGCATCGAATGACAAGCCGATGCCGGACCTTTGCACGGAAGGAGAACGTTATGCCCGCCATACCTACACATCGACAAATCATCGCCATGTGCGGTCAAGATAATTACGACAAAGGAGCCGCGTATGCGCGCGACGGCAAGGTAACCGTCGATCGAGCCGGCAGCCGATATACCGTTATCGTGCAAGCCGGGAGGCCTTATGCCGTATACATCCGACTTCGCGACGAAGGCGGCATCGAGCCGGAATGCGGTTGTTTGGCCAGCCTGGCCGAGGATCTGCATTGCAAGCATATCGCGGCCGCCCTCATTGCCATCGAAGATGGAATGAGGAACGGAAAGGGACGCTCCCGCCCCCATATTCGCGAGCGCGGCGGAGCCAAAGTCTATTTGAGCAGCGCGCCGGACCACGAAATCGTCGAGAGTCTGTTCGGGGTGTTCGGCGGCGTGGAGCCGCAGCGCGCGACCTTCGGAAGCCCGCTGCACGATGATCGGCTGACGCTAAACGTGGAATTCGGCATACTGCTCCTCCCTTCGCGGGACGGTCAGCATACGCTCTCGCTCGAGCTTAAGCTCGGACTCCAGAAGCTCTATATCGTGCAGAGACTCGCCGACTTTCTCCGTCACGTGGACGAGCAGCGTGATATATTCATTTCCAAAACATTTCGGTACGACCCGAAGCAGCAGAAATTCTCGTCCGAAGACGAACTCGTCTTCCGCAAGCTGATCGAGATGATGAAACAAGACGAGCAATATCATTCCGCTATGCAATCCAGCAGGCATCCGATTATGCACGATAAGGACGATCCCCGTTACTTGATCCCTTCGCCGCATAGCTGGAGCGAGCTTCTGACGGCGCTGGCTGCCGCGCGGAATGTTCATGCGGAGGTGTTGCCCTCATCCTCCGGGGCCCGTTCGGCGGCGGTTGCCTTCGGCAAGCCTGTTCTCGGTCTGCAGACCGCGCGTTTGCCGCTGCGATTCCGCTTAGACCAATTGCCCGAAGAAGATCATTATTCGTTCACAGCCGAAGGCATCAAGGACGCAGTCGTGCTGGCGGCCTACGGCATGGCCTTTATGCGCGGAATCTTCTATCCGCTCCCTGCCGTCAGGCTCGCTCAATTAGCCAAGCTGAAGAGGCTGCTGTTCTCTGCGCTCCGTGATACGGCCGATGAGGAGAGTCTCTCCATCACGCATGAGCAGATCGAGCGGTTCATGGACAAGGTCATCCCTAGCTTGTCCAAGCTCGGAGAGCTGGAGCTCTCTCCTTCGGTCGCGGGCCGCATCTGGGTTCAGCCGCTTAAGGCTCGACTATATTTGGACCGCATTCGCGGACGCCTGCTTGCGGGACTAGAGTTCCAATACGGCGATATCGTCATTAATCCGCTGGAGAACACGGACAAACCACGAGGAGCGGAACGGATTCTCTTGCGCGATGCCGAGCGTGAATCCTTAATCCTGAATCTGTTCGAGCAGGATGGCTTCGTGAAGACGGAGGGCGGCTTCGTGATGGAGGGCGACGACGAAGAATTCCTGTTCCTGCACGAGATCGTGCCGAGACTAGAGGAGCTGCTAACAGTCTACGCGACCGCGGCCGTCAAGCTGCGTATCGTCTCAGAGAATATCCCGCCTAAGCTGCACCTCACATGGGACGAACGGACGGATTGGCTGGCATTCAAATTCAAGATGGACGGCATCACCGAGAAGGAGATCAAAGCTGTCGTGGAAGCAGTCGAGGCGAAAAAGCCATATTATAAGCTCGCGACAGGCGCGTTGCTTCCGCTTAAGACTGAAGCCTTCGATGCCATGCTGCGGGTCATGAACGGCGTTGGCCTTCACCATCTCGCGCTTCACGGCGATATGGCCCGCGTGCCGATCGGCAGAGCGGCGGCGCTGCTAGACTTGCAGGCGGGGACCGATTCGGTCAAGCTCGGCCGCTCCCTGAAGGAGCTTCTGGACAGCCTGCGCGATCCCGAACGGCTGGACTTCGCCGTGCCGGATTCTATGCTTACTATTCTGCGAGATTATCAGAAGACTGGTTATCAATGGATGAAAACGCTGGCCGCTTATCGTTTCGGAGGAATCTTGGCCGACGAGATGGGGCTGGGCAAGACGATTCAAAGCATTGCCTATCTGCTGTCCGTTACCGAAGATATCCGATCGTCTGGTCGGCCGGCACTCATCGTTTCACCTGCTTCCCTGATGTACAACTGGAGCAGCGAGCTGCAACGTTTCGCTCCGGGATTGCGCGTGGTCATTGCAGACGGCAGCAAGGACGAAAGGGCGGATACGCTCGATTGGGTCGCGAACGGCAATAACTCGCCCGATATCGTTATCGTCTCCTATCCGCTGCTCCGCCGCGACTGGGAGCTGTATGCCGCGCACCGGTTCCATACGCTCATCCTGGACGAAGCGCAGGCGTTCAAAAACGCAAATACCCAAACAGCGGGCGCAGTCCGGGCTCTGCAGGCCGAATACCGCTTCGCCTTGACGGGCACGCCGATCGAGAATCGACTGGACGAGCTTTGGTCGATCTTCAGGGCCGTCTTCCCCGCCCTCTTCCCGGACTTGCGGGCGTTCGGCGAGCTGACACGCGAGGAAGTAGCCAGACGCGGGCGACCATTCTTAATGCGCCGGCTTAAGTCCGAGGTGCTGCGGGAGCTGCCTGAGAAAATCGAGACGCTGCAATCCAGTGAGCTGCTGCCGGAACAGAAGAAGCTGTATGCCGCTTACCTGGCCAAGCTCCGCGAGGATTCTCTCAAACATCTCGACAGCAACGACTTTGGCAGATCACGTATCCGAATTCTCGCCGGTATTACGCGTCTTCGTCAGTTATGCTGCCACCCGGCCTTGTTCGTCGAAGGGTATCAAGGCAGCTCGGCCAAGTTCGAGCAGCTGCTGGAGCTCGTCGAGCAATGCCGCAGCACAGGCAGACGCGCGCTAGTATTCTCCCAATTCACGGAGATGCTCGGTCTGATCAGCCGAGAACTCGGCTATAGAGGCGTTCCTTATTTCTATCTGGACGGAAGTACGCCTGCAGCCGAACGCGTCGAGCTATGCAATCAATTCAACGAAGGCGAACGGGATCTATTCCTGTTGTCGCTCAAGGCCGGCGGTACCGGCCTCAACCTGACCGGGGCGGACACTGTCATTTTGTATGACCTATGGTGGAACCCTGCTGTAGAGCAGCAGGCAGCGGATCGCGCTCATCGGATCGGTCAACGGAAGGTCGTGCAAATTATCCGGCTGATATCCGAAGGCACGGTCGAAGACAAGATGGTGGAGCTGCAGCAACGCAAGCTCAGCCTTATCGACGATGTGTTGTCGCCAGAGAGCGTCGCATCGTCTTCGCTCACGGAAGCCGACCTTCGAGAGCTGCTTTCGCTTGGCGTGTAGGCTTCATTCGGTGGCATAGTCGTCATTTACGACACTATTAACGCAAGCTCAGGAGTGAAGCCGCTCCAGGGCTTGCGCTTTTTAATACGTCGATATTGTGCTATTTTAGGTCGATTACAACTCCTATATTTGCCGATTGCAACCGCTTATAATTAGACTATTCCTTCAATAAATAATAGCTAATTAGGGGGCTGTTCCATTGAAATTCCGCCAGGTTCACTTAGATTTTCACACATCCGAGCATATTGCGGATATTGGCATTCACTTTGACAAAGCCCAATTTCAAAGCATGCTCCAGCTCGGACATGTAGACTCCATTACCGTATTCTCCAAGTGCCATCATGGATGGAGCTATCATCCAACAACCGCGAGCATTCAGCATCCTCATCTCACGTTCGACTTGTTAGGCGCACAAATCGAAGCTGCTCATGAAATCGGCGTCAAGACGCCCGTGTACTTATCTGCCGGACTTGATGAGAAGCTGGCGCGCCTCCATCCAGAGTGGTTAATCCGTAAGCAGAATGAGGAGACGGAGTGGGCCAAAAACTTTGATACGCCCGGTTATCATCGATTCTGCTTTAACTCACCTTACCTAGATATCCTGGTTGAGCAGATCGAGGAGGTTGTACAGGCTTACGATGCTGATGGCATATTCCTTGATATCGTTGGCATCCGCGAATGTTATTGCCAGAGCTGCATTCGAATCGCTCTGGAACTCGGAATCAATCCAGCGGTTAAAGCAGAGATGAGTCCGTTGTGGGAGCGGACGTATGCCAACTACACCGAACGTACCAATGCAGCCGTCCACCGCTATAAGCCGGAACTTTCCGTATTCCATAACGGCGGTCATATCGTGCAAGGAAGACGCGATCTCGCCTTCCGTAATCCGCAGCATCTGGAGCTTGAATCCTTGCCTACGGGAGGCTGGGGTTATGATCACTTTCCTTTGTCTGCAAGATATGCGCAGCAGCTCGGCTTGCCATTCCTCGGGATGACGGGTAAATTCCACCTCTCTTGGGGGGAATTCGGTGGATTCAAGCATCCGAACGCGCTCCGATATGAAGCGGCGCTTAGTTTAGCTAACGGCGCCAGATGCTCGATCGGCGATCAGTTGCATCCGGATGGCAAGATGGAAGAAGCAACTTATAGACTAATAGGAGAAGCGTATCGCGAAGTAGAGAGTAAAGAGCCGTGGTGTTCCGATGTTACCAATACCGCTGACATCGCACTATTCAGCGTGGAAGCGGCCTCGCAGATTATGGACGGTCATATCGCGGGCGGGAATTCCAGGAACTCCGTATCGGATAAGGGTGCGGTACGTATGCTGCTGGAGGCTAATTACTTGTTCGACATCGTAGATATCGAATCCGATTGGCTTGCTTATGCTGTAGTCATCCTGCCCGATTCCATCCGCATTACGCCTTTATTAGCCGCAAAGCTTCAAGAATATGTCGCTCAAGGAGGCCGGGTCCTCGCCACTGGCGAATCAGGACTTCCCGTGAACGGAACTAACTTTGTCCTTGACCTGGGAGCCAATTGGCTCGGTACCAATCCGTACCTTCCTGATTACTTTGTGCCGGAGGCGGATTTCGGATACCTTGGCCAATCGTCATTCGTCATGTACAGTCAAGGGCAGCGAATCGAAGCGACCGGCGAAACCTTGGGCCTGCGCGAGAATCCTTATTTCAATCGGGAAGTCTTCCGCTTCTGCTCTCACAAACATACGCCAGGCGACAATAGCAGCAGGGAGCCAGCCATGACGGAAGGTCCCGCTGGGATATACATCGGCTGGAGCTTGTTCGAGGACTATGCGCTGAACGGCAGTCTGATGCTGCGGGACATTGTACAATTCGCGCTAGACCGGCTGCTCTCCGGGCGTAAGACGCTTGTGAGCTCCTTGCCTGCTCAAGGAGTGACTACCATTCAAGCGCAAGCAGACCAGGATCGTCTGATCCACCATCTTCTCTATGCATCTCCCGTCCGTCGAGGCGAATCGGTGGAAATTATCGAAGATATTGTGCCGCTCTTCGACATCCATAATGAAGTACGCACGAATCGAGTAGTCAAGCAGGTTTCATTGGCTCCACAACTTGACCAGCTTCCATTCGAATATAAGGATGGCGTCGTCTCGTATACGGTACCCAAGCTTGACTGCCATCAGATGGTTGTCATCAGCTTCTAACCCCCGCTTGCTTGTCATGGAAGACAAAGAAACAACGCCTATCATCGCGATAGGCGTTGTTCTATTCCGCTTTCTTTAATCCTTTGCCTTCAAATAAATTTCCCAAGCCTCCAACACCGAATTACCTTTAATCACTACGGTATCCGGAGCAACAAACCATTCCTGCAAACGCAGCTGCAGCTTATGCAGCAGCTCTGTCGGCTTGAATGTCATCTCCAGCTCAATCGGTCCCGGAATAACGAATGGCTCTAGTCCCTTCGCGACTTCCCTGCAGCGCTCCGCGCCCTCCCTTAACATAACTCCAGTCAATGAAGGAGGGAGGCATGCAGCCGCCTTATCCCCTAATGATTGTTTGACATTAACCGTTACCGTACCTTTGATTAGCTGCTCTGTTTCTTTAACGCCCTCGGAATCCGCTGTCACCATCACAAGGGGAACACCGGCTTCGCCAGCCATCAGCGCCTCGAGCCCAATCTCGCCGACCACTAGCCCATTCACCTTAATAGACCGGATATCATGCTCATAATTATGGTTCAGCAGCGCTCCAGGGGTTTCTGCTTTCGCGTGTAATCCCAGCAGGATCATGCCATCGAAGCTATCATCCAAGTAAGACAGGTTGCCCGGCGTATAATGCGGTTTCCCGCATATGGCAGTCACTCGCGGATCAAGCTGGAATAAATCCACATTCGTTCCATAGAAGTGAATATCATATAACCAGACCTCATCGTCCTCCGCCCGCAATAACCCGTCTATAACCGCTTGAAGATCATGCATGAGCATCCTGCGGCCGAATTCATAATTCTCCGCTCCGGGGATCACTTGGTTCATATCCACGACCCCGGTCAATCCTTCCATATCTACGCGTATCATCCACTTCACTGCTTGCTCCTCTTCTCTTTATTCCGACTTTACAGCGCGCGCCATGCCTCATCCAGCTTGCTAAGAAAAATATCAACGCTTTGGCGTTCCGACTTGCCTGGATACGGACGCATCTCTAACGTTACTGTAGGCTTTGACTCTCCTCCCAGATAACCAATCCTGAACAGCTCGCGAAGAAATTCGATCAGCTCGGGCACATCGTTTTCTCCATCCGCGTAGCCCCATGGCGGGTGCATGTCGCCGTACAAGGGATTCGTCGGATTGCTCATCACGCAGCTGCCGAGGTGAATGTGGCGAACGTAAGGCTTCGCTTCTTGAAGCGCACCCTCGAACGTCTCCCCCATTAATGGAATATGGCCCATATCGATAAGTAGACCTGCATTGTGCGGACCGCGCTCCCGTACCTGCCGGATCACATCCGCCGCTTCCCTGGTCGATCCGATCAGCAGGTTCTTGCCGATTGAACGGTCGAAGGGCTCGATCAGCACCTCCATGTCCGGTACAGCCTGACACAAGGCATATACATAGTCGACAAAGTAGGCCGTCTGCTCCGCAAACAAGGATTCACCGGGGTTAACTCCGCTTGCAATGACCGCCTTGCGAGCACCTATCGAGCGAGCGCGCAATAAGTGGGCGATCACCTCATCTTGCGTCTCTCTCCGGATCACCGGATCTGGACTATGCGGATTGCGTGTTGGACTCATCATCAGAGGACAATTATAGATGGGCTCCTTCGTACTTGATTTGACGAGCTCCGCTTCTTCTATGCCTGCCTCCATATCGTTGGCAAGAAACATATCAATGACTTCAAACTCCGGATACCCAAGAACCTCGGGCAGGGAACGTCGGTGCACTGCTATCGATTCGAATGAGTCCGGGAACAAGAGATGATGATTGATGCCCAATCTTAAGTACTGGCTCCAAGGTTCATTCATAAGATTCCTCCTAGCGACTCTTCGGTTATATATTTGCCTAGCAGGAAGTACTTCCGATCCGGATACCATAACACGATCCGTCCGTTATGCTCCGTCAAGCTTGGATAGGTGGCAATTTCATTCGTACCTTTTGGTCCAATGGCCTTCCCGTCGGTATCCACGAATTGCGCAGGCTCTCCAAACCAAATAGGCTGTCTTGCTTCCGGCATATAATGACCCACACTCAAGAACGCAGGACGACGGTTAAATAACGCATGCTCGGGTCTGTAAGGACCAATGTGCCCGTTATTATTATGGAAAACCAGCACGAATCTACCATCCTGAAGCGTATAGATCGGACAGGAGGCAATCGGCTGATTAACCGGCTCCCCGTCGTCGCGATAACGAAGCACCTCGGGCTTGCTCCAGGATTCGCCGTCATTCTCGGAAGCCGAATACCAAATAAATCCCGTATAGGTTCTCATGACGGCAAACAGCCGCCTATCAGGCAGCAGTACAATACTCGGCTCCTGCGCTACGGAACGAGAGGGATCTTCGGGGTAAGCGACCTCGAGCCCCTCACCTTTAACCGGCAACCAAGTGATGCGGATATGCTCCGGGTCAGGTCCTTCATCAATGTTATCGAATCTCATGAACAGAGCCCTGGAATCCTTGCTGTACCAGCCATCCTTAGGAAAATCGTAAACCTCTCGGCTGCTCCACTGCGTGTAGCCCGTGATCCATCTGCCTTTGCTGTCTCTGATCGGCTTCTGCCAGGCTATCCAATTACGGGGCACGGCTTGGTCGGGATGGTCGTAACGATTGCGCGGCATTGCAATGTCCGCTCCCGATAACCACGTATAGCCGTCATCGTCCGAGTACACGCAGCCCATTGTTCCCGTAGTCTGCGAATCGAAATCATAAACGCCAATATCCTTCGTATAGAAGATATACATTCTGCCTTGCGCAGAGACGACCGGGAACCCCCAGCTCGCCTGATTGCCTCTCTGCCCGCGTGCTGCGCCAACGACAAACGCAGGCTCCGTCCAATGAAGCTGATCCGTACTTCTTGCCACGACAAGGTGGTTATCGCCATGTCCCTCCACCGAGCTCTGCGTCCAGAGTGCCAGCCAATCACCGCCCGGACTCTGGAAGACTAAGAAATGCTCGTTATCGCCCGTATACTGATCCTCCCGAGGGATAAATACGACGATATCCGGCTGACTTCTTCTCCATTCATCTGTTGTACCAATAGCTGCATTGAGCATGTGCCATACCTCCATCTATCTTGTCGTCAAGCTCTCTCTATTAAGCCCGCCCGGTAATTGCCAACGGCTTCGGATGTTCTCAGATACGTGTCGTAGATGCGCAACGATAACAATTCGCCTTGCAAGCTAGACGGCAGATAGGCCTCCTCAAGCCCGTTCACCTCGCGCATGTCGCTAGAGAAACGCCCCCAACCAAACTGTCTGATCGAGCCGCCATCGCACAATTGCCCATCCACTACGAAGGAAATCAATTTGGGTCCTCCATCAACGATTACCACGATATGCTGCTTCGTGTTTAACTTCAGCAGCCCTTGATCGCAATCCCATGAGCACCTGGATCTGCCATCACTCATAACAAGCTCTATCGTCTCCTGCTCGGAAACTTGCAGCAATACCCCGATCCCTCTCGCATCCCGTGTATCCAATAGGACTTGCCCGGCTATCAAAGCATCGAATTTGATCCAGCAATCGATAGAGAAGCCCCCACCTTCCTTCAAGGAAGGAAGTCGCGGAATCGATATTTGTGCTGAATCTCCCCCACGATCACGGCTCCAGTCGACAATCAGACCACTCGCTGTGACCGCCGCATGCTCGGATTGTCTCCACATTCCTTCTAGCAGCGCCGGGTCTATCTCATGACAGCGAGCGATCGTCTTCTGCGTTTCCGTGATGAAATACCGGCCATTCTCTTCGATGAAATCAGGGTAGCTCATCCGCTCGTCGGGATCATCCGCATATAACACGATTTCCGGTTCCGACCAATGGATATACCCGTCTCGCTCAATGCCTCCGGATAACCAAACCGGATTCCGATTCGCATAGGGCTGCCATTGATTATTTAAGTTCAACCCCCCGCTCCAATCCATCCCATGGTTATGGAACCATAGGAGATACTTGCCATTGCTGAACTTTCTTACAAAGTTAGCCGCGCGGGGATGCTTGATTTTGCGGCCCTCAGGACTGTACTCGGCATGCTGCGGAGCCGTCCAGCTATGACCGCCATCCCTGCTGTAAGCATGGCAATTATGACCTTCGGTTGTCCGATACGTGCAGTACAAATCTCCATTATTAAGTCCAACAAGATTATGTTCATCTGCCACCAAGCTGGCAGGCGCGCGCAGACCAACGTCTCCATCCGGAAGCGTCTCCCAGCGTATGTTCTGCGGATTCTGCTCATGGAGCAGGTTATCGCTTCGAACGAATGCCCCCTCCGAGGTTTCCATGAACCCGATTCCGAACCTTCCGACTTTCGCTAATCCTATATAGACAGCTTCTTGATGGACAATCGGCTTGCATACGCTCCAGAAGAAACGTACATCGCCGCCATAAGGATTACCTCTATCGATCTCGAAGGCTCGGACAGGAATCGTATATCGTTCATTCGACCACGAGCGCCCGCCGTCATCCGAATACTTGAAGGCATAGTCCCCGAGCGTGTCTACCCGCTTGGCCGCACCAGCCGTCTCGGCTCTCACTTCGCGCAGATTGTTGCCATTGTACGTGTAGAACACGTACACCCTGCCGCTTGGCACGATCAACGGCGTCACCCAAGATGCTTCCGGGGGACCGGAAGGCTCGATATCGACCAGCGGGGACCACGTCCGCCCCTGATCGGAGCTAATCGTGGAGACGATATGCTGGTCTCCGTCCCCCTCATGCCCTTGTCCCGTTGTCATTACGCATAACCAATGACCTTCCCTCGTGATTACCACGTAAGGCTGATCGCAATAGCTCTCTTTGGGCAGCTCATGACCCGTGTTAATATTGCGTTCGTCCAATCTCATCCTATTCGCGTGCAAAGCCATCAATCTCTCGCCTCCCGCTTGGTAAACAACAGTTGGCCGGACGCGTGCTCCGGCCAACGATTGACTTAATGAATTATTTCGACGCAGCTAATTTATCGTTATACATCTTGACAAGCTTCTCGTAGCCGAGCTTATTAAAGCCCTCTGTATAGGCATCCCATTCATCCAACGGCTTCTGGCCTAGAATAAATTTACTTAAATTTTCACTCATATACGTCTTAAGCGGTGTCGTAATCTCAGCTATCTGCGACATTTCATCAACGGACCAGTTCAGATAGGGATCGGGGCTGCGAAGCGCGTTCAGCTCGGTCAATTTCTGAATCCGGTTCGGAACGACTTTGGATTGTTCGTCTTCACCTTCTTTAAAGCCGGCCGTGCCGAAACGTTGAATAGGTGTGATTACACCCGTTAACCACCAAGTACCATAACCATAATCGGTACCTTTCTTTAAGCCATCCGGCACGACGCCGTCTGCACCGACTGTCCAGACGCTTTGCGTTTTGTCCAGCTTGTAGCCGGAAGGCGTCTTGGGATCGCGGCTGAACGTCTCTCCTTCGACACCAAACTGGAAGAACTCGATCCCCTCGTCGCTGTACGCATAATCCATGGCCCGGATAATATCCTCGATATGCTTCGAATTTTTATTGATGACCATAGGAGAACGATAGTGAATATTATAGTGCGGATCTATCGTTTGCGAATAAATTTTGCCATCGATCGGGAACGGATAGATCGGCTGTACATCCTTGTTCGGATCCTTGTTCGGGTTCAAATTGCTCATAGCAGTCTGCTCCATCATCAGAGGGAAATCGTCGCTGGCATAACCGGCGAACAGCTCTTGATCCTTCATCGTCAGGAAGTTGGGATGCAGCAGCTTCTCCTCGTACATCCAATGAACCAGATCCAACCATTGTTTATATCGATCTTTGTAATCGATCGGAGTGAAAACAAACTTCTCCTGCTCTTCATCGTAGATCACGCCGTTATTGGCTCCGTTATTCACATTCAACCCGAAGTAGGCTTGCGTCCGCTCGGCAAAATAGTCGAATCCGAGTCTTGTAGAGGTAATATATTCTCCCGTCTGCTCCTTCAACGCGAGCATCGCCTTCTTGAGATCGTCAATGCTCTGGATTTCGCTGGCATCCATTCCGGCTTTCTTAAGAATGTCATTGCGAACTTGCCACAGCGAGGTCGGGAAATCAAAGTCCTGTACTAACGGGAAGGCATATAGTTTCCCGTCCTCCGGATGACGCATGGCGATCTCAATCTCCGGATATTTGTCAAGCCACTTCTTCAGATTAGGCAGCTTGCCTGCTTCCAAATACTCATCGAGCGCAACGAACATCTGCGGACCGTATTCCTTGTACGTATTAATGTCTTGGAAGAACTTGATCATGTCCGGGAGCTCGTTAGCCGTCAGTACAATATTAAGCTTCTCTTTGAATGCATCTCGCGGCGGGCTGTTGACATTAAACTTCACACCGGTTCTCTTGCCCCACTCGACGAACACGGGCAAATCGCTGCTGATCGGCAAGCCCGGATCCCAAGGCGTCATAATATCGATCGTAGGGGTTTCTTTAGTAGTCTCCACAGGCGCTGACGTTGCTGCATCACCGGCGGTATTATTAGTGTTGTTGGTTGCGCATCCTGTAAGGAAGATAATTACTGTTAATAGGGCTACTGTCATTTGCTTCATCGTTTTTTTCAATATAGACCCTCCCTTAATCATATTGAATTGCATATCAAACGTACCTTTAGGAAACTAGCAAATCCATGTCTCGTTCGCATTCCTCCTCTCAAGATTAACCTTTAATCGAACCAACCAGCGCGCCTTTGACAAAATACTTCTGAACGAAGGGATAGATCAGGACGATAGGGCCAATCGTTACAAATATAGTAGCCATACGTATGCTGGTCATTCTTCCCGAGGCGGCCACGGGATCCAGCTCCAGCAAATTGGCTTGATCCAGCGCTCCTTGCGACAATACTTCATTCGCGACAAGAACGCGTCTCAGTATAATCGTTAATGGCTGCAAATCGGTGCTCGTCAGATACATAAGCGGGGCAAAATAGGCATTCCATAATCCTACCGAAGCGAATAAGGCTATCGTTGCGAGAATGGCTTTGGATAGAGGCAAGACTATTTTCAAAAGAATTTGCCAATCATTCGCTCCATCGATAAAAGCCGATTCAAACAATTCTTTGGGCATGGACTGGAAGTTCGTACGCAAGATGACGATATTCCAGAAGCTAAAGGCAACAGGCACGATAATCGCCCAAATGGTATCCAGCATGCCCAAATTCTTAATAAGCATGAAGGTAGGAATCAATCCTCCGCTGAAGAACATCGTAATCGTAAACAGGACAGTGAGAGCATGCCGCGCTTTAAACCTCGCGACGGATAGCGGATAGGCCGTCAAGCATCCAATGATAAGGATGAACAATGTGCCTAATACCGTGTAACGGATACTATTCCAATAGGCTTGCACGATCTGGCTATCGCGGAGCACAACAAGATAGGATTCCAGATTCAAGCCCTTCGGGATAAAATACACCCGAGAGTTCCCAACCTCCACCGGGTTGCTCACCGAAATGGCGAACATATAGACAAACGGCAGGATGATCGATAAGGTCAATACGCTAAGAACAAAAACATTCAAACCATCGAAGAGACGATTTCCGAAGCCGGTATTTTTCATGCTGCACCCCTTACCAAAGTGAATTTTGCTTCATCGCGCGACTAGCCCGATTGGCCAGATACAGAATCAAGAATGCGGCAACGCTGTTGAGCAGCCCGACAGCCGTCGCATAACTGAAGTTCCGATCCACGATTCCTCTTCGGTACACATAGGTCTGAATGACATCGGCCACCTCGTAAATCGCGGGATTGTACATGAGATAAACCTTCTCGAAGCCGACATTGATAATATCGCTGGCATTCAGAATGAAGAGTATGGATATCGTCGGCATGATTCCCGGAAGACTGATATGCCATATGCGCCTGAGCCGGTTTGCTCCATCCATGTAGCTGGCTTCGTAAAGCTCGGGATCAATACCCGACAGAGCGGCCAGATAAAGAATCGAACCCCAGCCTACGCCTTGCCAGATACCGCTTCCAACAAATAAGGTCCGGAAATATTGTGATTCGTTGAAGAAAGCAATTGGCTCGATATTCAGTGCTCCCAGCATCAAATTAATAACGCCGGTTGCGCCCATCAGCTCCATCATGATGCCTACGATTACTACAGTTGCGATAAAGTGCGGCAAATAACTAATCGATTGGAAAAACTTCTTCAATCTCTTGCCCGACAACTCATTAAGCAACAGAGCCAGCACAATCGGCGGCCAGAAACCGAAGAGCAAGCTGTAGAAGCCGAGAACCAGCGTATTCTTGATCACCCTTACGGCGTACGGATCGGCGAAGAAGCTCTGGAAATGTTTGAACCCCACCCAGGGACTGCCTGCAAATCCGAGAAATAAATCAAATTTCTTAAAAGCAATAATCAGACCGTACATGGATGCGTAATGAAAGATGATAAAGCCGATAACGGCGGGAAGCACCATCAGATACAAATGGCCGTTGCTCTTTATTTCTTTCTTCAGCGAAAACCCTATGCCGGTTTTCTTGCCGGATAATAACGGCTCCCCTTTATTATTCAGTTCCTTCTGATCGTTTGTTAGCATGCCCGCTGCCTCCGTCCCTTCCGTGTTGGTTCCGCTTACATTTTTAAGTATAGAGCCGAATGATAGACGTTAAAATAGACAAATCAAAGCTGGATATGGATGATTGAAAGCACTATCTTTCCCAGTTGGATGGCTGGCTATGGATTTAAGGGAGCTGTTTTATCCGCATTGCCAAACCTTATACTTACTGTCGTTCATTTTGGGAAATACGCCGTAAATATGCGTACTGAAGAAGTTAAACGTCAGCGTTACTGCTGCAAGTTCTGCCGCTAAACGTTCACTGACCTTTCAAAAACTCCGTTGCAACGAACCCGAGGTGATCCAATTGGTATTACAAGCGCAAGCAAAATCAAAAAAACGAATGGTTATGGGGCGCGATTGTCGTAGTCGTTCTCTGCCGGGTGGTAAGCTTCCTATTACCGGAGTTGGCGATCCGAAGGTACATGTTCATGCATCTGCATCCCGTTGACACGTTCACGGCGGGAATCACGGACTCGAACCGACTTGACCCGGATTACGGATATCAATACAGTGTAAGTGGGTTCGAGGACCTAATGACGGGCGACGAGCTTGGGGTGTTTTACTTAAAGAAGTCCGGTCCGATCTAGTTCGTCGACAGCGTCGGATCGGGACCTTAAATAAACAGACAAAGATACTGTATAAAGGTTAACGCTGTCCAAAGAAAAAATTTATACATTAACCGGGTTTCGTCAACAAATTAACGTTATTTCGTACGCTAAGGAGAATTGCAACTAACGAGGAACGTTAGTTCCATAACACAACCACGACGAGGCTGCCGAAAAAATCGAAAGTCTTGTTAAACTATTAGGAAGTTTACCACAATACGGAAGTCAACCTTTAAAGGGAATTTTGCCATTTAAATAGAATAATTATCCATTGTAATAAAACGAGGGAGAGAATTAAATGTTTCCAGTGTTAGAATCAGAAAGACTGAAATTAAGAGAAATAACTAAAGATGATGCGGTTGGTATTTTTGATTGTTTTTCTAACGACAATGTAACTCGTTATTATGGACAAGAAACATTACAGAAATTAGAGCAAGCAGAGAAATTCGTTGAGCACTTTTCAAATAACTACATTGAAAAAAGAGGGATACGCTGGGGAATTGAAAGAAAAGAGGCAAAAGGCATAATTGGAACAATTGGTTTCAATGCATGGTTGCCCAAACATAAACGAGCAGAAATTGGCTACGAAATTCATCCTGACCATTGGCGGAAAGGTTATGCTTCAGAAGCAGTATCTAAGGTTCTTGCATTTGGCTTTGATGTTATGGGATTAACTCGTATAGGCGCTGTAATATTTATTGACAATGAAGCATCCAATGAATTCATATCGAAAATGGGGTTCCAAAAAGAGGGGGTTTTGAGGGATTATATGTACCAGGACGGTATCGCCCATGATACAAACGTCTACTCACTACTGGGAACGTCATTTAGAAAGAAATGTAACGAAGCACGATAGCACCAGAAGTTCAAGCTAAAGTGAGACGATAGATCCATGACGACAGGCTGCCGAACATACCGGCAGCCTGCTCAACGATCGGGCAGTTTAATGCAACAAACAACCTGTTTTTACCGTTGGGGAATATGTAGATAGTGGAAAAAGGGGTTGCTGTGCGATGAAAAGGATACGAATATATTTCATAATCGTATTAACAATATGCTTCGCAATACTTCTCTTTAAATTTGTTGAATCTCAAAATCAGAGAAGAATTCTTGAAAATTCAATTGATACCGCCTATAAACAGCAGCTAAGTAATGTACTTGGAAGTTTCAGTTTGCAGGTAAATGAATATACATATAGATCAATGATTTCGAGTGTGTATAGTGTGGCAGAGATGTCGGAATTAACCTCGTATGAGAAAATAAATGATGATTTAGATATTAGTTTACATTCCCTCTATATCTCATTACGAGAGGAGAAATCCAAAGAAAAAGTCTTAGCGCGAACTGAAGAATTACACGAAATTTTTTTTATGATGGTGCAAGATCCGACCAGTAGAGAAGCGACGAATCGATTAATTCAGATTGCAGATGAAACGTTCTTTAAAGTCCCAGACTAAGTATATAAATCGCATATGATTGCATTAGAAAAATTGTTGTGAACCATTGAACAAATGGATACGATTGTGAAATGATTATGACTGGAGCAGGTGCCGCGGTGACCTGCTTCTTATCGTTGATGTAACGGGCAGAATACACTAATAACTGGTAAATAATATATTTTAACTAGCTATGAGTTTGTTGTTTCTATACTTGGGAGTGATATTAATCATGCATGGTTACATCGATTGTGAAGGAAACGAGATTATCCCGCCTATATACGAGTATGCTACTTCCTTCAATGAAGGCTTAGCCGCTGTTGTCTTGAATAATAAGACGAGATTCATTTCACGATCAGGCGAAGTAGTACTGGAAACAAATTTTTTTGGTGTAAGTAATTTCTCTTGCGGCCGCGCGTTATTCCAACTAAATGAGAAGTTTGGTTACCTGGATATGCAAGGAGAGGTAGTTATTCCTCCAAAATTTGATTATGCCTATGATTTTTCGGAAGGATATGCTGCCGTAGTAGTGCCTAATGGGATTGCATTCATCGATTTAAACGGTGACTTAATTAATGGTCAGATCTATAAAAATGCAATGAACTTCAGAGGTGGCATCGTATCCGTACAAGACTCTTCAGGAAAGTACGGATGCATCAATACTTCAGGCGAGTATGTAATAGATCCTATATCAGAAGATTATATCGCCTTTTCTGAAGGGCTTGCTTCAATAAGTTTAAATGAAAAAATCGGTTATATCGACCGCGCAGGTGAGATCATTATTCCACCACAGTTTCGCTTTGCTCGTAATTTTCACGATGGAATAGCGATTATCGGGAAACGTAATAAATTCGGATACATAAACAGATTAGGTGAGATTATCGTCGAACCTATATACAATGATGCGGAGGATTTTTATGAGCAGTTGGCCCCCGTAAAACTGGGAAGGAATTGGGGGTACTTAAATCCAACAGGAGAGTTTGTGATTGAACCAAAGTATACTGGCGCGTCATGTTTTATCGAGGGTATTGCGTTTGTTTACGAAAAGGAAAACATTTCGCTCATGAAACGTAATCTTGAGATCATTGAGCTAGGGGATAATTACGAGAGACTAGAGTATTTCTCAGAAGGACTCAGCGTAGTGACCAAACGAGAAAAAAGAAAACAGTATCCTATCACTTCCCATACTACAGAAGTTACTTTCTATGGTTGAGTAAAAACTCGCTTAATAGACAGAGTGTTGC
Source organism: Paenibacillus sp. strain BS8-2 (assembly GCF_054483835.1). Lineage (NCBI taxonomy): Bacteria > Bacillati > Bacillota > Bacilli > Caryophanales > Paenibacillaceae > Paenibacillus > Paenibacillus sp. strain BS8-2. Next base: position 3,161,198 of record NZ_CM137010.1, on the reverse strand, counting down.
TTAGACGCCATGTAAGGATTAAGCGGGAACGAGAGTTTAAAAACTAATTTGATATCAACCGGCTTATCATGGCGAAAAGGGTGAACATCTTGAGCGATATCGTTAAGAATCAGCACTACATACCACAAAGCGTACTAAAACATTTTGCTTTTGACGGTAGTGTCTATGAGGCATTAGTGGAAGAAAAAAAGGGGCCTTATCAAACTCCGTACAATCGTTCAATGTCTGAGCGCTATACATATGAGCATCCTTATCTTGCTCAAAATAAACTAGAGAAATTTTTGGACGTTACAACGACTTAGGCCGAAACCATCCTTGTGGTTGTAACAGCGGGAAAAAGTTTAAAACATGCTGTTATGTTGATTATGAAGAAGTTAAGCGGATCTGGCGGACAATAAACGATAAGAACCTTGCAATAAAAGTTAGTGTACACCCAACAGCTCAAGTCGAGCAAAGCATCTTTTCATTTTAATTCAGAATACAGATTTAATCCGGACTATTTCAGAAGCTCGGTTTTAAGATGTGATTTGTTCAACTGTTCCTATAAGCGACACATGATTAAGCTAATGGTTACGATAGCTTAATTAACTGGCACGATAGCCCATTTAACCGCCTTTTCATCATTTGGACAATTATCAACATTAGAATTTAACATAGCCTTGAATAAAGAACCGTTCGGAATCGAACGGTTCTTCATCAGCTAACCTATACGCCATGTAGAATTATAGCTCTTGCACCAGCCTTATTAAGATATCAGCCTGAGCTTGCGTAAGCGTTCGGCCGATCTGAAGTAATACCTTCCATTTATAATTCAGCAATTCCCACTTCTTTAGTTGGTCACGCCCTTTGTCCTCATACTTCTTCGCTTTCTCCAATTCCTTAATAAGCTGAAAGATTGCAAGTTGAGACATTGGACCCTGAGCTGTGTCTTGGATGAAACGGCTAGTCAGATTCGCAAGGCTTTCGTAAGTAACCGTTACTTGGATGGTTGCCGACCCAAACGATTGATTGCCCGCACGATCCTCTGCCATGACGCTGACCGTATGTTCTCCCAGTTCTAATAAGTATGCTTCTTCTTGCAGTAATGGCGTGTCGCAAGGATTGGCGGCGAGTCCCGAGAGCGCATCCTCGGCTGCGCAGCTAACCGAGACAAGCTGATCTACGTTGTAAGCCCCTCCGCCAGTCAAGCTGAGACTCGGTGCCGTCCGATCGATTCGCACCTCTTCCAGCTTGGCGATCTCCGTATTGCCTGCCTGATCGCGCGCGTAATAAGAAATCGTGCTAACCCCTTCTGCCTCTATCACAATGGATGTCTGTGGGCCCGTAACCGCAACCTCGGGCAGGCTCTGCGCCCCCGCCAAGCTATACATGATTTCCTTCACGCCGCTCCCATTGTCCGCGTCAATCGCCTCAAGCTCGATGGTTACCGGCGATTTCCTCCAGCCATGCTCCGAAGAGCCCGGTTCTATCGTTATTGTTGATTCAGGCGCAAGCAAATCCTCCTCACCGGCAGGCTCCTCCTCGGCTGGCTCCGTGACGGAAGAGATGCGTATATTGTTCCAATACGCCGTGGTGTCAACCCCGCCCGTGCTTCCGCCTACAAGCAGCTTGGATATCACATCCGTTGAAGTTCTGAAGTTGCCTTGCGTAACCACCTGAACGTCATTGATCCATAGATCCATCTTCTCTGTAGTAGGATCGGCAATGATGCGAATATGATTCCATTCATCCTCGATGACTGGCGCGACGGTAACTGACGTGCTGCCATCCAGGTACCAGAAGCCCGTACTCTCTACTAACAGAGATACGGCATTAGCCGAACCTCCGGCTTGGAGATAGGCGACAATCGCACCGCCGGATTGCTTAACCGCCCCCAAATTAACCATAAAATCCATCTCTACGACTATGGGGCCATCCTGCGGTTCGAATTCAATATAGGCTGAAGGAAAACCGGAAGATGCATTGTCATACATCATCAGACTTCGATCCGTTGTCGTTGGGAGCTCTGCGATCTGAATATAGCCTCCGATTGTCGAGCTGAACGTCCAGTTCTCCGGAACTTCGTCTACTCCATAACCATCGAAGTTTTCGATGACATGATCGGATGAAGGAACGGTCACGTCGAGGGTGAGGCTGCCGACTACCGTGATCTCTCCAGCCGTAAAGCTAGCCGTTATGACGGCTTGACCCGCTTCCAGCCCGCTTGCTTTCCCGCTGGAATCTACGGTTACAATATCGTTATCGCTGCTCGAATATACGATATTCTCCCTTGTCACATCAATATCCGTTAATGCTCCGGCATTATACACGGACGCAATAACAGTCAGCTGGGATGTTCCGCCTACTTTGAGCGATGTATCGCTAGTCAGGGTTAAGGAAGTTAATTCGCCATCCGGGAGCGCAAGCTCTCCATAATCGATAGCCGTATGCTCGAAGGTAACAGCCTCTTCCCCGGTACCTGCGGCAATCAAGCCCCCAAGCGGCGTATCCAGCTCGATCGCATGCGTGGCAAGCGTCCCTCCCCATGTCAATCCATCCGAAGAATATGAGACGCTATAAACGCCGTCATGCCGCTCTAGCCTGACATAACCCGGCAAAGTTACCTGGCCGAGCGCCTGCGCTCCGACAATCCCGTTGTCCGTATCGCGCCAACGCAGCTTCAGACCGCTTCCTTCCTCATACGTGACAGCAACAAATTTGGCATTGGAGGCCGGCGTCTCGCGCACCATCAAACCCGTCATGGCGCCGCTTTCGGCGGATGTAAGCGAACCCAGCTTTGTCGAGATGGAGAAGTCCTGCAGTGGTGTTGCTTCCAGCTGCTGATACACGTAAGCAAGCTGATCCGAGGTTCCGGTATCTCCGCTTAGCTGGAGATTAAAGCCCTGGCCTTCGCTCGTCATGAGGATGTCTGCGCCATCCATTACGGCGGAGCCTTCCTTGACAGGATTGCCAATACTGATGCCAGACCAAGGAGTCGAAAGCTGGAATGGATCATTCGGAGGAGCTGAGCTCTGATGGATGCGGATAATTCCCCACTCCTCAAGCTCAGGAATCATTAGCGTATGCTTTCCGGCTCCTGCTCCTGCTATTGCTAACGTCAACGGATTATAACCTGGGCGGTACAGCACCGCTTCTATGCCTGCCCCTCCGAAGAAATCGGCATCGTTGATCGTGACTAACGAATTCTGCACGGCCGCATCATTGCGATTCAGTAGATGGATGACCTTCGTATCGTTTGGTTCATCCATGGATCTGACGGTCGCGTAGAGCTTATCGGCTCCGCTTATCGATACGGATTGTTTGTCTGAGAGCCAGTTTCCGGCATTGACGTCTTGAACGGTAATTACCGGTACCCCGCTGTTCGCAATCAGCTGCTGATCGCTGGCACTGAACTGGCTTAATGGCGTATAGGCAATCAATGCCTCCAAGCCGACAAGATCCGAAGCCTTTAATTCATAGGCAGGACTATCGTAATTCACGACTATATCCTTAAACGGCACACCAGAATTGAATAGCTTCATCGACAGGTCTCGGAGCGTCGCAACGTTGACCTCGTCCCATCTGGTTAGAATTCCTGCCTTGGCCGGAACCTCATGGCCATCGAAGAGGAACGGATATTGCCGAATGAAATGATAGATGTCTCCATATTCCTCTACGCTGCCAAAGTAGCGGGTAGATCCATGCAGCCATACATCCCATGGAATCAATACATATTGCCCATTAGAATAAGCAGCGGCAATAGAGTGACGAATACCATCTACGCTTTCCGGCAGCGGAGAAATAATATGAGGCTTGCCGAGCCCTGTTGCGAGGCTCCCGTTCGTTACGATATTGTCAATCGTCAGAGCTGCTTCGGCGCTTTCTCCCATACCATAACTGAATAAGTCATGCAGAAAGTGCGTGGAGGTCGAGGAATTCTGAATAAACGGCGCATTATTCGAGTACTCGAAGGGTCTCCCCGCATAGTCTAGCAGATCACTGTAAAGCCGCTGATGGAAGTCGACGGTCGCGTCGTAATGGAATTGGGTAAACGCTCCATTCAACGGGGACTGTGCTTTTATTCCCGCATACTCGGCGTTCGTACTGATATTAAATCGTGTTTGCAAATAGGTTTTGTAATTAAACGTCTCGATATCGGTTATATCCCAATCCAGCAGCTGCTGCGCGGAATAATTCGCGTTCAAATATTCGCTGAATTGCACCATGCAGGCATCACAGAAGTCTCCGCCGAAGTTTCCTGCGGCTACCCCGCCTGCCCAGTCATCGAATTGGATCCCAGAAGCGCCTGCATCAATAATTTGTTTGCCCGTTTCGAGCGCCAGCTGATAATAGACCGGATCGTGCACGCTTCCCCATGTGGCTCCCCATGTCATCCAAGGCGCTACGATAGAGGTCCCGTCAAAGTACTTGGCCCGCCCCTGATCCGTTCCCAGATTGGTATTCAGCGAGCCTTGGAAGCTAACGCCTTGACGCACGATATTCGATATTTGCGTCTGATTGGTCAAGTACGTCCATTTGTCGTCCGTCACCATAAATCGTTTGATCATATCGAGCGTTCCGAGCTGGCCGTCCTGTCCATCCTCCCGGTACCATCGCGAAGACAGGAACACGCTTGAGTAGCTGTCGAACGAGTTGCGTTCGATTCCCGGTGCGGGCGGAACAACCTCTTCATCATCCTCTGGAGGCGTGATGTCGGGCAAGCCTGGATAAATTCGCACGTCATCCAGATTGGCAATCCGAATATAGTTGGCATTATCGCTATAATAAGCGCCCGTTACTTGAAGCTTTGATAGATTAAGAGCATCCATATACCGAAACGGAACTTCGCTCTTCACGAGTGTGCCATCGATATATACATCGAACATCTTGGACGGATAATCGATCGCGATCGTCAGGCCGCGCCAATCATTAGCCGTTAATCCCGATGCTACGGTCGTTGTGGTCGTTACGCCATTCGTCGTTTGAAAGGAATCGATTTGATTCGGTCTGATGAGTAAAGCAACAGCTGCTTTGTTAGCCGAATCGAGCACATAGAAGAGCATATTCTCTTTGCCTGCCGTTGCTCCTTGAGGTAATTGAATGTCTACTTCGATATTAAGTTTATCCGTCTGCGAGGTAAATGTTTTAAGGATGCCTTGCGTACTCTGCTTGCTCGCATCATACACTTGGAGGTAGTGATCCTCGCTTCCCTGCTCTGTCATAACCTTCGCATAGGAGCCGCCGGTCGACGCGATTCCCCAATTCGCTGGGGTAGTGTCGACTTCCATCGCATCAAAGGATTCATTCACAAGATCGGTTACCGGCTCTTCCACACGCGCATCACCTTCGTAGATCAGCACATTGTCCAGATGGGCCGTACGAATAAAGTTTGCATCATCGTTATAATTCGCACCTGTGATCTGCAGCTTGCTTATGCCAAGCGTATCCTCGTATCGGAAAGGAATGCCGGATTGCTTCAGCTCCCCGTTCAGGTAGAAATCATACGTCTTGCTCGCATAATCGGCAGCAATGGTCAAGCTGCGCCATTCTTGTAGAGGCAGGTTCGAGACGACGCTTGTCGTAGTGGTCCCGCTTGAAGTCGTCCTAATCGTATCGATGCCCGACGGCTTAATGATCAACGAAATGGCGGGCTTATTGGCGGAGTCGTGGATATAGAATAAGATATTCTCCTTTCCTGCCGTTCCGCCGGCAGGAAGCTGAATATCCGCCTGTATCGTCACTTTGCCTGTTTGTGCCGGGAAGGATATGCTTGTCCCTTCCGTCTTCTGGCGGCTTGCGTCATATATTCGCAAATAATGCTCGCCGTACGTAGCCTCCTGTACGCTTACGTCTGAGCTTCCTGTCGCCCATTCCGACCAGCCGGACGGAATCGTACCTACGGCCGTGTTGTTGAATGTCTCATTGACCAAATCAACCGTTGTTCCCTCCGCCTGAGCAGCATAAGTCGGAGCGGACGAGAATAACATGGTTAGCGCCAGTGTGCTTGCCAACCACACTCTAAACCAACGCCGCCTAACGTACCTTGCGTTCCATTTTACCCTATCCATTAATATCCCTCCCAAAATGATATCGCTTACATTCGAAGTATAAGCGCACCTAGGAAGGGATGGGAATGGATGAATCGAAGCCGGTCATGGATAAAACTCAGGTAAACCTCACTTCATGTAATCGGAAGGCGGTATGCCCGCCACTTTCTTGAACACGCGGCTGAAATACAAAGGATCGCTGTAGCCAACTCGTTCGGACACATCCTTTAAGAGCAGGTTCGGCGATTCGTCCATCATGATCTTGGCCTGCTCGACTCTCCATTGGGTCAGGTATTCGCCCGGCGTTACGCCGCGCAGCTTCTTGAACAGAGCACTCAAATAGTTCGGCACGAGCCCGAATCGCTTGGACAGGTCCTGGAGCGTGATCGGCAGAACGTATTGCTCTTGCAAATACAGCTCGATTAGTTGCACCATATCCTCTTGATGGCCGATCGATCGGGCAGAGGAGCCGGAAGCCTCGAACAATCCTTTGAAGATGTAGGATACTCCCTCGTACAGCTCCTCATAGGTCGTGGAATGGGAGAGTAGTGCATCCAGCTCCAGGTGCGTATGGATGAGCTCTTCCTCCGTTAACGATTTCAGCTTATCCTTGCAGAGGAACACGATTCGTCTGAGATACGTATCGATATGAACCTGCTTCGCTTCCGCAGACTTCCATGTTAGGCACAGCTCCTGCAAACCTTGATAGAACTCCTCCTGCTGCCTGGGATCGATGTACGCCTCCAGCTTCTCTCCCCCTGCAACGAATTGATCCTGCTGAATCATTGGAGCATGGACAGCCGTTATGCTTGAACTTCCATACACAACCGATTTCACCAATCTCCTGTTCAGGTTGGGGAGCGATTGTTGCAGCATTCCGATATCAGAGACATCGGTCTCCGCAACGAGCGTTAGCGGGATTCCGAAACCTTCAGCTAATCCTAGCAGCAATTGCGAAATGTCATGATACACCGCGTTAATCCCATCGGATTCTGCCTGCTGGCTGCCAATCACGAAGACCCGTTCATTCTCTCTATTTCCTTCCAGCATCCAACCTCCTGCACCTTCAGGCAGAGCGCGACGCAATTCCAATTCGCAATCATGGGATTGCCAGAACACTCGGCCGGGATGCATCGAGTCGACATAGGTTTTACTGAATGAGCCTGCGCATGCAACGATAAAAGAATACCGGGCATACGTAAACAGCTCAACCGCGCTCTCTTTTTCTCCAGATTCAATAAGAACGTTTAGCGCATGTTGCTTCCGTTTCTCTGTTTGCTCAAGAATCCTATATTTGACTCTCGTAAGCAGTTCCTGCAAATCCTGTACCGTCAGCGGCTTTAACAAATAGTCATCCGCCCCAAGCTGAATCGCCTTACGCGTATAATTAAAATCATCATAAGAGCTTACAATGACCGATACAACGTCCGGATTGCTACTCTTCAAGGCGGAAATCAGCTGCAATCCATCCATGACAGGCATTCGAATATCCGTAATGAGCACATCCGGATGCAGTTCGGCAGCCATCTCTAACGCTTGCTCTCCATCGAATGCTACTCCGATCACCGAATATTGCGGATCTACATGTTCGATCATTTTGCTCAATGCTCTACAGAATGGCGCTTCGTCATCTACTACCAGCACACGCGGCATTATAAGCCCCCCACTATGTTCGTCGTATCATTTCTCCAGCCGATTCTAATGTACGCTCCGCCATTCTCGTGATTCCCCAGCTCGAACAGCAGATTCTCTCCGAAATAATAATACAATCGCGCGTAAGTATTCATGACTCCGCTTCCCGACTGCTCCTCTTTCTCATACACTAGCTTGCCTTTCACAACATCCTCTCTTTGTTGCTTGAAACGCTCGAGAAAATCTGCGGTGAAGCCGCTGCCGTCATCACTGATTTCTACAATCTGAAAATCCAGCTCCTCATAGCTGGTAATGGCAATTTTCCATGGGTACCTTTTATTAATAAAGCCGTGTTTAAAGCAATTTTCAACAAAGGGCTGAAGCGTGATCTTGGGCAGCAGTGAATCCAAGATAGGACCCTTTATATCAATTACCGGTTCAAAATGATCGGCATATCTGAATTTCATAATATTTAAATAGTTTTCCGTATGATTCAGCTCCTCCTTAAGCGTAACGGGCTGCCCATTGGAATAGGTAATATAGCGGAACATATTGACCAGCATCGAGGAGAGATTCATAATGTTCGCATTACCCGTCTCATGACCCATCATGCCGATTAGCGATAACGTGTTATAAAGAAAATGCGGATTGATCTGTGCCTGCAAGGCGACAAAGTGGGATTGCAATTCGCGGGAATGCGATTGAATCGCCAGCTCCTTCGACTCCTCTAGACGCGCGAGCATGTGCCGGAACGATTTGTATAGATGATGCACCTCATTGTGAGAATTGTGCAGATCCGCACCTGCGAACAAATGATGCTCCTGCGCATCATGCATGGAATTCAGATTCACCATGCTCATCGTATCGCGGAGCTGCCTAAGCGGTTTGACCAATTTTTTGGTAGAGAAATAGAATGTAAGCAACGTCAACGTAACAATAAGCAACGCCAGCAAGATGAATAAATACCCCGCTTGGCGGGTCGGCTGCAGAAAGGCCTCCTGTGGCTGCGCAATCATGACAATCCAATCCGCATACTCGGCCCGTTGGTGAACGATCAATTCCTTTTTGCCGCCCGGCATGGTTACATATGCGTAGCCTTCTTCGCTTTCATGAAGCTCGTTCAGATAGACGTTTCGATAAGGGCTTAGCGGATCCTCATCCTCCTGCTCTGCCCGCTGCAGAGGGAACACGACCTCCCCTGTGCTGCTCATAACCATCACTTTCTTATCCAGCCCCGATGCGGCAGGGTCCTGCAAGCTTACTTTCTCAATGAATTCATAGGGAATTTGAATTTCCACGAGTGCCTGAACATTCGTATTATCCCCGATCTTGCGAACGACGGACACCACGTAGTTATTGTTATGGTCCCAGTCATCCTTGTGCGGCGGAAGCAACAATCGGTAGGCCGACTCGTCGCTCAAGAGCTGAAACCAGTCTAACTCCTTCGTGCGCCGCGCAGTAATCTGACGGTCGCTGTATGCGCCAACACTCAGGAAAGCTCCCGACTTGCTAATCAACGAAACGCGATAATAGAATTGCGGATCTACGCCAACGATGGAAGAAACAATATCCTTCAGTATGTAAGCATCTTCGGGGTTATTGTCAAAGTAAGACTCCGGATTGGGCTCAAAGGGGACATAATACATCTTGTTTGCGACAGTCGGATTATGTTTGATCTGCATGACCAGTCGATCCATCGTATAGACAGAGTTATCGAGCTGCTGGGATATACTATTCGCTTCTCTTTGATACGTATGGATCAACGCGTCGACGTTCACCTTCTTGTAATACCAGTAGAACGCACTGAAAGCGGTTGCAATAATTAGTGTAATGAGCAGGGAATACATTATAAAGAGCTTTGCCTGAAAGCTTAGTCTCGGATTCATAACTCTCCTTATTCGTGCTTAGGTGGGATGTATAGTTCTAGTATACGTAAGGCGTAATCAAGATGGATATGGATAAATCCATGCTGTTCATGGACAGATCAAAGATAAGCGAGGTCTACTTCAAGCCGTTATTTCTGTACGTGTTAGGCGAGAACCCCGTCAACCTCTTGAACGTCACGTAGAAAGCCTTGTAATCTGTATATCCGACGTCCAGAGCAATTTCGTTCATGGTCTTATTGGATTCTACAATTTGCTTGCAAGCTTCATCAATTCGGATCTGCTGCGTGTATTGGGACACGGTCTGTCCGGTCGTTTCTTTGAACAATTGGCAAAAGTAGTTTTTGCTGACAAAGGATTTGCGAGCCAAATCCATGAGACTTACAGGCTCATTGTAATGCTTATCCAAATGTTGAATCGCAGACTCAATGACACTCGCTTTCTTGCGTTGCTGAACATCTCCCGCTCCCCGTTGGTTAAACAAACGCATGATTCTTACAATGAGCTCAATCATATACGCGCGGATTATCGCATTGTAGCCGTCTTGACGCTGGTGGTATTCGTTATCCATCTTCGTAATCAGCTGATCGAACTCTCGTTGCTCGGCGGCATTCAATCGGAGATCCGAGCGGACAAGGTCATCATCCCATTGATTCTTGAATAGATAGGACATCGTCAGACTGGAGAAATCGTGAAAGGGAAGCAGCGACTCATCGAGAAAGCCGGGCTTAAACAAGATATTGTAGGTGACAAGCTCCTGATCGCCAGGGTCCCGATAGAAGGCATGCGTCATATCGTAGTTGATCAAGAATAGATCACCCTTCGAAACCTCATATTCCTGCTCGCCGATCGTATGGTAGCCCGTGCCTGAGTATACATAACAAATTTCTACGAAATCATGGGAATGAGGCTTCTGCCGATCCTTGACCGCCTCGGGAAATTGAATAATACAAAAAGCTTCCCCTTCCCGAAAGTAACTTTCCCCGCGATAGACGAGTTCCCCCCGCATGCCGGTTCCTCCATTCCAATTGACGATTACGACGTTTCGTACTTTCGACCATCTTAACCTTAATATACACCATGGGTTTCCAACGAAAAAGCATTTATGCTGGAGCTAGTTTCAGAGAGGAGAATAAATATGTCAACGATGAAAGCACTCGCGATTACGGAGATCGGCAAAAAAGCAGAGCTGTTGGACATGCCGCGTCCTCAGGTGGATGACAATTCCATCATAATCAAAACGGCATATTCCGGCGTTAGTATTGGCACCGAAATGTGGATTGCGGAGGGTCAAAGATCGGATTACGGCGATCCCCCCTTCGTGAATGGCTATCAAGCTAGCGGACGTATTGTTGAAGTTGGTGCTAATGGGCGGGATCAATATAAAGTTGGCGAGCTTGTTACGGTATTCTGCAGTGGTGCACACTCCGAGTATGTGAAGGCTGGTCTGCGGAATGTACACAAGCTGTCCTCGGAGCAATCGCTCAAAGCCTGTTCCATGTTCGTTCAGCCGTCGGTCGCGGCGAATGCTTGGAATATGGCCGGCGTCAATATGGGCGATATCGTATATATTGCAGGTCAAGGGTTAATCGGCCAATGCGCGGCTATGATTGCCAGACTGCGCGGCGCTTACGTCGTTGCAAGCGATATCTCCCCCGACCGCATCGAGCGCTCGCAGGCTTATTGCGCGGATTGGACGATAGACGCGTCTAAGGAAAATGCGCTCGCCGCATTCAAAGAGCGCTTCCCCGACGGAGCCGCGATTACGGCAGAGTCGACAGGGTTTCAAGCCTTGCTAGACGATACGATGATGGCGACACAAAACAAGGGTACATTCGTCTTCCTGGGTTGGTATCCGAATCGTGCAAGCTTCTATTTTAATACGCCGCACAATAAACAACTAAATGCCATTTTCCCTTGTTTCATTGGTCAACCTCCGGTACGTGAAGGTGTCATACGCCTCATGGAGTCCGGGAAGCTTGATATGCTGTCTCTCATCTCGCACGATGTGCACTGGAGCGAATCCGATGAGCTGTACAATCGTCTATTCACGAAGCAGCGTAATGACTTTAACGGCATTGTTATCAGATGGGAGTAGGATGATGAATATACTCATTACCGGCGTAACCGGATTTATCGGAGAGAGATTGGTGAAACGACTGGCGGGACAGCATACCATCATTGGTATGTCTCGAGGCGCGTTTCATGGCGATGCGATATCCATCCGAGGACATTTCGAGCGATTCGAGGATCTCAGGCTGCTTGATGCGTATGCCATCGATGCTGTTATTCATCTAGCCGCGGTAACCGGCGGCTGCAGCGAAGAGGATGGCCTAGCCGTCAATGTGCAGGGAACGAGACGATTGTACCGCTATTTGCTCGACCGCGGCTGCAAGCGATTCATTACGGCGAGCTCCATTGCGCTTGCAGGCGGCTTGGACAATGACTTTGTGCCTCTGAAGCTGCCTATACCCGATGACCATCCCTGTCTTGCGACCGACGCATATGGCTGGAGCAAGTCCATGCTGGAGCAGTTAACCTGCTACTTGCACCGCAAGACCCCCGATGCGGATTTCGTCAATCTGCGCTTTGGTGCGGTTGTGCCGGAGGATTGGGAGCCTCCTTTCCTGGATGCAAGCTCCAAAGTACGCATCCCGTTCATCCTCCTTGGCCGCGTCTACGTCGATGACGTGATCGAAGGTATTGCTAGCGTGCTTGATGCCCCTGCGAAAGCGCGCGCGAGCAGTTACAACTTAATTGGTCCGGATATCAGCTCCAATATTCCAACGGGCGAGATACTGAAATCTCTCCTCAGCGATCGTGGGGCAGAGCTCGACTTAAGCTATTACACTTTGCCTGGTAATGAATACAAGCCTCTATACGGTATGGATCGTATGAAGAGTGACTTCGGTTTCGTGTCGGTCCGCTCGACTCGGATTGTTGAAGTCTAAGCCAAGCGGATCACTAATGACTGAGCCGATGCTCCTTACACATCGCCAATCTGGTTCGCCAGCTTAACGGACATATATACACTTGCCGCGCCAAGCAAACTTAAAATGGCGTACAGAATATCCTGATTCAGCGAAATTCGAAGAATGCTTAAGAAGGTAGGAAATTGCATGAGGAAAATGGCACAAACGATTAACGGAACGACCGCCCTTCTCCATATTCCGAATCCGAACAGCGGAATCAAAGATATTAACGCTACTACAATAGAGTGAGTTATCGTTCGTACCGCATACATCATCAAGTCCGCTGCCGTTGGCGTGCCGCCAATGATATCAAACGTAAGATCGAGGACATACGTTGTAATGCCAGACAGTACAAACGAGACGACCGTACAGATAAAAACCGCCGCCGCAACAAACAATGCTTTGGTTACGAACAGTTTTTTGCGGCTAATGGGGTACCCAAAGGATAACGCCATCGTTTTATTTTTGTACGGCTCGATAAATACATGGTTGATCATCGACGCTCCGAACAACACGAACCCTAGCTGCATCGGGAGCATCAGCTTCAGCATATCGGCGTAGCTGTTGGCAAAGATGATTTCGGGCATATCGGCGAATACAACTTTGAGGAAAAACACGGGCAAAAACATAAGGAGCATCCAATAAATAACCACTTCGCCGATCACCTTTTTTTGCTCAAGCTTTCTCCATTCCAATTCCATCAGCTTAACCATGCTTAACACCGCCTTGAATTTGGTTGTAAAAATAGTCCTCCAGCGTGCTTGCGTGCTTTTGTATTTCCTCGATCTCGACATCTTGCGAAATAAGCAGCTTGGAAATTTGTCCGGCAGACGCGGCTGTATCGTAAATGCGAATTCGGTTGTCCTGCACGATTTTGATATTCGTCAGCTTAAGCTCTTGCTCCAGCAGCACAACGGCTCTTCGTACGTTTGGCGTTACGAGCTCCATATATTCGGTTCGCTGCTGCCGAATTTCCGACAAGGTCACTTCGTCTACCAGCCTCCCTTGTCTAACGACACCGATCCGATCGGCCATTTGCTCGATTTCGGCCAGGATATGACTGGAAATCAAGAACGTAATGCCGTATTCCTTATTTAGCGTTCGAATCAGCTCCCGCATATCCTTGATCCCGATCGGATCGAGACCGTTGGTTGGTTCATCCAGCACAATTAGCTCCGGCTTTGTAATCGCAGCCCTCGCAATGCCGAGCCGCTGCTTCATGCCAAGCGAAAACTCCTTTACCTTCTTCTTCTCGACGTCATTCAGCCGTACCAATTCCAGCGCTTGCCGAATCGCCTTCTTGTCATAAAACCCCAAATACTCGCAATGGATGTTCAAATTTTCGATCGCCGTCAAATGCTCGTAAAAAAGCGGGTATTCGATGATGCTTCCGATACGCTTTAGACTGTCCTTAGAGGTTTCGGAAAGCTTGCTGCCGAACAATGAAATCTCGCCTGAGGTTGGCAGTATAAGCCCGGTCAGCATTTTCATAATCGTTGTTTTGCCCGCGCCATTAGGCCCCAGCAAACCATAAATCTCGCCTTTTTTAATGTTTAGATGAATATCAGCAACGATCGGCTTCCCTTTAACCGACCTAGTCAGCCCATGTGTTTGAATAATCGCATTCATCGTTTCCGAACCTCCTGTTTTTTCCTTCTTGCTTATATAGTAGACCCGATAATGGCGATTTTTCCTTTCTCATTTCTTACATGTTTCTTAATTCGGGATTTATAAAGGGTGAAATGATGCAAAAAGAGATGTTCTGCAGCAGCGGAACATCTCTTAGTACACGAATGGCTTAAACCTGCAAGTAAACGTTGTTTTGTCGTTAGGAACGCTGCTAAGCTCGATCGTTCCGTGCATTTGCTCTATTAATCGTTTTGAGATGCTGAGACCCAATCCGCTGCCTTGAAATTGCCGATTCCGGGCGTCGTCCAAGGTGTAGAGCCTGTCGAATACGCGCGACTGATGCGCCTCCTCGATTCCTTTGCCCCGATCCCAAACGTCAACCGCGATGAAATCGCCTTCTTCCCTAACCGTCACGCCAAGCACACCTCCCTCGTTTCCATATCGGATCGAGTTGGAGATCAAGTTGCTTAATACGCGGTCCAGCGCAGCCGGATTGCCAAGCATGTAGAATGGTTTATCCGGAATATCCAGCTCGACCCCGATATTCCGCGACGACAGCAGGTCGTAAAACTCCAGCACGCTTTGGCGGCAAACCTCGCTTAACGATATTTTGCTTAACGGGATGACATAATCGTCCGCCTCAAGCTTAACCAGATCAAAAAACTGGTTGATCAGCGCGATAACGCCGTTTACCTTTTCGTATAACCGCCGGATGACCTGCTTTTCATCTTCCTCCGGAAGCCGCTTTGTTTGATTTAATTGTTCGGTATAACCCAGAATGACCGTCAAAGGCGTTTTGAGATCGTGGGACATGTTGGAGATCATTTTCCGCTGGCTGTCCTTGGATCTCGTGTAGTCGGCAACCACTTTCTGATTATGCTCTAGCAGTCGATTAATCTGAACAAGCAGCTGCTGCGACTCCTTGTGACTGGTAGGCACTAGCACCCTTTGACCCGTTTGCTGAGTAATGATGTCCGCGAGGTTATCGGTCATTTGCCGAACGTTCTTATTAAGCTTTTTTGCCTTGAGCCATTGCGAAACGATGATCGCGGCCATGACGACAACCATGATAGATAAAATGATAATCATAGCTTATTCTCCCAGCTTGTAGCCGATGCCCCAGATTGTTTTGATATACCGAGGCGAAGACGGATCATCTTCGATCTTCTCCCGCAGTCTTCGAATATGAACATTGATGACGTTCTCGTTGCCGTAAAAATCTTCTTCCCAAATGAGCTGGTAAATCTGCTCCTTGGTATACACTCTGCTGCGATGCGTGAGGAAAAGCTTCAAAATTTGAAACTCCTTGGCCGTCAGCTGTACGCTCTTGCCTTTTACAATCGCGGAGAAGGTAAACAGATCCAGCACCAGATCCTTATAAACAATCGTTGAGGGTGCCTCGGGAGCTGGCTGGCTTTCGACATCCGAATATTGAGTGGATCTTCGAATCGCCGCCTGCACTCTAGCCGTCAATTCAATCATGGAGAATGGTTTGCTAATGTAGTCATCGGCTCCGAAGCCCAATCCCAGCGCTTTGTCGAGATCGCTGCCTTTGGCCGAAATAATCAGGACGGGAACGACGCTGGTTTCCCGAATACGCCGCAGCAGCTCCATTCCGCCTAGTTTAGGCATCATCAAATCAAGCAGGATCAAGTCGAACCTCTCTTGCCGAAAAAGCGCCTCTGCCTCTTCTCCGTCAAAAGCCGTATGAACGATATAATGTTCTTGCTTCAGATGACTTTCAATTAGCTGGCTGATGTCGACATCATCTTCGGCGAGTAGAATTTTTTTGGACATTCCGGGCATTCCTCCTAAAATCGTTTTCGGTTAGTTGCTCCCATATCATCCATATCGTATAAAGAATCAACCAGACCAGCAGAATGGCCGCAGTCGCTGCTGCTATTCGTTTGACGCGACCAACGTTCACTCTACCACCTGCTCTCTCGCAAACTAGCAACCATATATCAAATTAAATACTAGCACACTCGGGTCATTCGCACACCATATGTTACCAGTCATTGGCGAGCAAACAAAAACAACCGATCCTAAGGACCGGCTGTTTCATTCGCGCCTATTCTAACGTAAAATCCCAATCCGTCGACGTACTCACCGTAGAAGTGTTGCTTCCGGAGCCTTCGACCTTTGGTCCCGTCGTTTTGATACCGGTTATACTTTCTTTTTCACCTTCGTACGGAATATATATCGATACCTTCCCTGTGTAATCATCCAGCTCCGGATTCACACATTCGTACCCGGAACGGGGAAGGTTAAATACATCCGTCTCGATTATTATTTGGCCATTGCCGAATGAGACCTTGGCTTCCATCTGTTCGTTTTTGGACAATGAGATGTCTCGGAATACGCCCGGACAAAAAGAAACATCGGCCGGTCCCGTGCCTTTTTCCGTCTGAAGATAGTCCACTCGAGCTTTGTAGACACCGTATCGATTACCGTTTGCGTCTTTTTCGATTCTGATTCTATCCAGCAGCTCAATGTTTACTGTTCGACTTAACTCGATATTAGCCTTATCAACTTTTGAAGAGCTTTGGTATGTGTGATTTGCTGATCCTAGCAGCAAAGGGAACTCATCCTCGTGATAGGTCACGAGAGCATTACCGTAGCTTTCCGGTTTGACGATGGACTGATACCAGCCTGTCACGACATCAGCAAGCGTATCCACGATTCCGAGCAGGCCCCATAATGCCGATTCCGCCACGCCTTTAAAACCGTCCTTCGCTATTTTCCCGCCATTCACCAGTTGTGCCAAAATAGGAGGCATACCCGCCGTATCGGCGGAGGCTCGAATAACAACAAAACCTTCGAGCTCCGGCCCTTGATGTCCCCTCTCCTCTTCTCTGACGACATTCGTCGTGAACACGGCTTCGCCGCTTGTTGGCCCCGTTCGCTTTACCTTCATTTGCTGTTGGCCGTCCAATTCAAAATCGTTGGCGCCCAGCCCCCATGTCACCAGCGAGTTGCCGCCTTCGACGATATCCCATTCGACAGACCAGTTCTCCACGTCGGCTGCAATGTCGGAGGAATCCGTCCAGGCGGGCAAGCCGGCAAAGGATAAGCATTCTTTGACCGATTTGGCTGTATCGCTGGCGTTCCACTCACTCAAATACTCCTTGTACATCTCCTCGTTCACGCCGACCTTAGCCGTAAACTTTATATCTACGTTCTCGTCGTGAGGTCCCGGCATGTGGGACGACCAGGGGTTTGCGGCTACTTTGATTTCAATGGAATGATAGAGCATGGCCAGCTTTTGCAGCTTAACCAGTAGATTAATCGTCTGCAGTACCTTACTGGCAATCTGGGAAACCTCTTGAGCTACGCCTGTAATTTTCTCCATGATTGCCGTAATCCCTTTGTCGATCACCCCTGTCAATTGATTCATGCCCACGCCTGTCAGCTCGGCAACAAGGACTGTCATCAAATCATTGCTCGACGAGATTGGCGTTTCGAGATGGGCCGATTTGCCCCAGTCGTTCAGCCATTTCTTAAACTCGGTGCATGGCGGCGGTGGTGGCGTTGCCTTCGGCGATTTCGATGCCTGCGGCGCTTCCGAAGCGGATGCGATTTGCGTCCCCATAAGCCGGTCAAGCAGACCGAGCTCAACTGTTTGTTTCTGCTGCGAAACATGCGCAAGCGACTCTCCCTCCCCAGAAGGAAACGCTTGAAGAAAAGCTCCCAGAAAAACCTGCATCTCCAGCAGCGTCAGCCGGTACTGATCAGGCGTCCAATCATCGCTAGCCAAATCTACTGAAGGGAACTGCATCTTCGCCATTTCGGCTAAAAATAGCGGCGTCTCTGCTCCCGGCAAAGAAGGATCAGACTACGCATGCCTTACCCAATGCCTGATGCCCGACTGAAGCAAGGCCGCTGGATCCTCTCCCGAAGCAAACGGGAAATCAAAATCGCGCATCATCTCCGCAAACTGCTCCAGCGTCAGCCGCCCGCCGCCTTCCGGCTTGCGATTGGCATCATAGGTGAGCAAAGTGAGCTCCGGACCAATGACAAAAGGCACAGCAGCGCGCGGCACAGCATCATCCAGCACAATGTCAAAGCCCGCCTGCTTCAAAATCATCTTGGCAGATTCCTTCTGTTCCTCCCAGGACCCGTTAAGGAGCTTAAGCTCGGAGTCAGCAGCCAAAGCGCTTGCTGCAGGTCGTTCCGAATTGCGGTTCAAGCCGAAGTTGAGTCCCGGAATACCTCCGACGGCCAATACGGTACATCCGAATCCAATAACAATCACCGTCAACAGAGTGACTGGAATCCGTTGTTTCTTCGGCAGTTTATAATAACCGGCTTTGATAAGCGGATATGCTACTTTGCTCGTGAATCGCCATAGCTGCTTCAGCAGCCACCAGAGAACGATTAGGGTGTATTTTGTAACAGTAAACAGCACAGGCCACAAATAATTCCGCGTGATATGCCAGGTGATGCGCAGAACTTTTTTGAATTTGCTATTGCCTGTACCGTTGTCCGTAGGATTGCCGTTATCATTGTTTTCCGGCATTGGCGGTAATGAAGAATCAGAATTTGAACCGTTCTCATTACCCATCGTGTATCTCCCCCGTTATCTAATGATAGACCGCTCAGCCATGTGATAGCCGTTGATAGAGCTCGTGCAAAGCTCGAATTAATTGCCGGTAATACGTTGCCGTCGACATATGAAGCTGTTTGGCCGCGATTTCGAGCGGCCTTACCCCTTCGATGTATGTGACGCTAAGCAGCTTGCCAAGTCTCTCCTCTTGCTCGTTGCCTTCCGACAATCTGCGGATCGCTTGATAAATCTCCTCTTTTGCATCACGGATTTCCTTATCGGCTGAATTCGCTAAACCAGTCATTCCCGCTGTCCTTGTTGTCTCCGCCCGGCTTGGGAACAATCGCTCGTAGTCTTGAAGCAGCGCCTGCCTGTAAGGCAGTACCGCCCACTGATTCAAAATGGCTTTTAGCTGCTTCATATCGAACTTTTCAAAGGTTTCTACTGACGTTTGCGGCATCAATATATCCCGCGCGTGTTGTACGGTACGATCCAGCTTCGTAATAAAATCTTCCTCTCGCAGATCGAGAACAAACGCTTGGTAATCAATGCCGCGTTCAGAAACCGCATCGGCCCAGGCTGCCCGTTCAAACCCGCAAAGCTCAAATACCGGAAACCATTCACTCCAAGAAGTGAGCGCCACGATCCACTCCGGGCTGCAATAATGACTAAGCAGCGTGCTGATCATGCCGGCTCGATATTTCCATTCCAGATCAGGCTCGATTCCGATGACTGCCATCAAATAAGCCTCCGACATGGACACAGATTTATTTATGAATGAAGATAAAATGGGCTCATGCAGCAAAATAGGTTCAAGCTGCCGGTCGTTTAACGGGATTTTAACAAAAAAACCGACCAGCCTTTGATCCCACCATATCGTCACAAAAGCCGAAGGAATACATTCCCACAGTTCGTTGATTCGGTCGATTAACAGCGGAGTATCCTCGACGGACCCAGCAGCATGGGAATGGGATCGCTTATACAAATCGCGAATCGCCGGCAGATCGTTTTTATAACATGGCCGGATTTCCAGCTCGTCCTCTAGTCCGTTCGAACAGAGCGCGCGAACAAGAGGATGTTCGTGCAAAAATAACTTGTCCAGCGGAGATTGTTTGTTCTTTTGGGACTTTAATAGGAACTGTTCTTCCTCATAAATGTAATTTAACGCTTTAACTCTCATCCGTTCGTACAGGTTTGGCTTGCGCAGCATAAAGTCGTCCAGCACCCATGCCCGAATGGCGTCGTGCAGCATCCAGCCGTCTTCTTTTAGGAGAACAAAGGGCAACTGGACAAAGCGACGAAAGGATTCGGCTTCATTATTGCTATCATGCTCCATAATGGCGGCAAGCCGTTCTTCATTAAATCTCCAATATAAAGCGGCTGCCTCCAGCATCCGCGGAACAAAAGCAGGCTGTCCCTGAAGCATGTCGCTCATGAGGGTAGAGATGAGTTGAAAATGCTCCGAGCGTGCCATCGGCCTAAGCGTTTGACCTGATAACGTAGTTGTTGCGGCTAAAACCATAGCCAGAGGTATACCTCTCGAAAATCGGTAGAGCTCAACCTGGCTCGCTTGTTCCGTAATGCCGCAACCCGCCGCATACCCCGCTACCTCGTAATAGGATAACTCTTGCAGGTGCATCATGTGCATATGACCGTTCCAAGGCGATCGAAGCCATCTGCCTGTCAGCAAATGCCGGCCAACCGTCACCATTCGAATGGAAACGTCAAGCGATCCCAGCCATTGCATAAACCAATGCACGATCGAATGCCATTGATCAAACTCATCAATGATAATAGTCATTCGGCCGCCTAGGTCACGCGAACGCTGGTTTATAGATGAAGCAACGCTAATCGGCGAGTCCGCGCATAAGCTCTTGAGCTCTTCTCCACCGTCCATGAAGTAGAATAGCCTATCGCTATACTGATCCATGAATTGCTTAATGAGCGAGGACTTCCCAATGCCGCTTTTCCCATAAATATGAACCCATCGCCAGGCTGTATCCCCGTTGGCATGCTGACGGAGCAGCTCCAGCTCGCGGGCTCGCCCGACAAAATGCTCTCCATTACATGCAGACATTGATTCGCGCGACATCGCTTAACCCCCTAAAGCTTACTAAATTGTATTCGTGCCTACAATCCGGTTTGATAGTCCACTCTATAAATGAGAGTATCATGAGAGGGACGGTAAGGATATATAAAAAAAGACGCCTCCCATGCAGGGAAGCATCCACACGAAAGCCCGCTTTCCATTATGGTTAGCGGGCTTCTTCTTTGTGCTTATGTCCATGACTTGATCTGTACATTACCGGATCGCACCGGCAGGCAGAGTCGCTTTGTTGCTAAGGCGGTCGAATTGTCTAAGCCAAGCGATCTCTTTGCGCAATACGCGCGAGGGATGGTCGCCGAACCACTCCACAGAAGCGAACAGATTCTCGGCTTCCAACTCGTCTTGCATGGCCGACAACAACCTGTCGTATGCGATCACACCGTCGCCTAACCGCGTCATGCCCGCGCGATCCCCTGCCGCAGAGTACACATTGGCTGGCGCGAATACGGACAGACGATCGGCGGAGGTAATATTCTTGAGATGTAAGTGGCTGACCCACGGCTTTAATATCCAATATGCATCCAGCGGATCGCTGCCCCCCTCCCACGCATGCAAGAAGTCCAGGTTGATGCGCAGGGCAGGATGGTTCACCTCGGCGATAAGCTGCAACGTCGATTCGACGGTATCGGCCAGCGTGTCCGGATGCGTCTCGATTAGCAGCTCGACGCCTCGCGAGGCGCAACGCTCGCAGAGTCGGCGAAGCCTCCGCACGTAACCTTCGCGTTCACTCTCCGTTGTGCTGGCGCTCGGGATGCAGCCGGCAAACGTTCGCAACCTTCTCACTTCCAGCCACTCTGCCGCATTCAGCAGCTGGTCGCAACGCTTCATCGTCGCGGACATGGCATCGTCCGAGACGATCGCGAGGTAATCGCTGATCATCGTAACCGGATGCCGAGCAAGTCCCGGCTCTCCCTGACTCGCGCCAGCCTGCTTGACCGTCGCGTACATCTGGCAAGCGTGCGCGCCCCATAGCTCGATGCCGTCGTACCCCTGTTCCCGGGCAAAGCGGACAATCTCTTCGTACGAAATAAGCTGATGCCTGAACGAAATACTGCATATCGAATATTTCATGAGGCTGCTCCCGCCCGTCCGCTTGTTCCACTCTCTAGACGGGATAGCCATAACCCATGCAAGCGTGCCAGCTCTCCTTTGATTGCCAGCTCTCTTTCGTTCATCTCGTCTAACCGTTGCAATATAGGATCCAGCAGCTCCTTCTTGCCCGTCATGCCCATCTTGATCGCCATGTATTGCACCGAAGAGAAGCCTTGCACCAGCAGCTCGATTCGGTCGCACCACCCTTCGAACGCCTCTTCGTCGATGCCCGTTCTCTCCATGTAATACATCAGGGCATGCTCATACGCATATTTGCGAATCGCGATGACAGGGAGCTGCTTCACACACCGCTCTACCATCGACAGATTGAAGCCTTCGCGGCCGGTGGCCATGGCAGTCAGCCGGTCTTGGAGAGAATCAATCAGCTCGTTGTGCTCCGGACTTAATCTGCTCAGCAGCATACGGCTCACTACCTCGTCCTCCGGTTCCCTCAAGCCGGAATCGTCGATCACGAAGCCGCCGCCGAATGGATTGCCGAGGAAGGCCTCCAGCGCGCGATCGCGTGAAATGACGCCTTCCCTTCGGAAATCCGGGTCGCGCAAATACCACTGATCCGGATTATCTGTCCTGTACAGCATGACAAAATGCGGGAACGGCTTTTGCTTGAACTTGTTCTCGTATTCGGGCAACAGCGACATATCGAGCTGAGCGATGACGTGTCGGTTCGACGGAGCTTGCTCCACAAGCCGAATCAACGTATCCAGATTGTCCGACGGCACAGCCGCCGTATCGTACCATTGGCGAACGGGCACGCCGAATAATCGCTCATACCACTCCGTGAAGTAGTCATGCCGCAGATCATGTTGGTAATACGTGATGCTGCCGTCGTCCAAATAATCAATATCCGCGTCCCATACGCCAAAATAAAATGGGCGATAATCGATGTTGCCCGTTTGGCGCAGCACCTCGCAGAAGCAGCTGACGATGCAATGCACCTTGATGCTGACTTCCTCGGCCGGGAGCACGCTACCTGCTGTTTGTAACGGCTTCGTCAAGACTTGCACCTCCTATCGCTTGGTCGCTGCTGTCGGCATCCACCGGCTCCAGCTCCTCCATAAAGGACAGCAAGCTGCCAACTGTGGCGAACGCACGGGGATCCACCTCGGCGTCTGGCACGCTAAGTCCTAGATCCAGCTCGATGTATACGATCAATTGAACAATCATAATGGAATCGATCAACAAATCTTCGCTTAGCCGAAGCTCGTCGCGCAAGCTCTCCTGCTCCAGCCTGCAGCGTTCGAACTTATCCTGCATCAATTGAAGCAAAGCCGCGCGCAGCATTTCTTTTCTCTCTATTGTTTGACTCATTCGTATTCCTCCTCCAGCTCCAACATTCTGCGACTGATCTTCCCTCCGGCCGTGCGCGGAATGGCCGCTACCATTACAATGTCGGATGGCACCTTGTACGGCGGCAATGCTTGCAGGCACCAATCCCGAATTTGACTAGGCGTTATTGCTTCGTCCGATACGACGAGCGCTCTGGCCGTCTCTCCCATGACGGGATGGTTTCCCCGGAATACGACTGCTTCCTCTATGCCCTGCATTCTCGTCATCACATCTTCTACCTCGGACGGATAGATCTTGAGCCCTCCGGCATTAATGACATCATCCATGCGGGACAAGAAACGCAATCTCCCCTCGGCATCAAGCAAACCCAAGTCCTTCGTTCCGACCGGTCGCATGGAAGATGCAGCCGACTCGACAATGATCTCTCCGGGGTTGCCATTCGCAGGCGTCGTTACAACGCGATAATGCGAGAGCGGCCTTCCCAGGTCATCCGCGCCCGTCATCGGACCCGCGAGCGTGACGCAGCCTAGCTCCGTGCAACCGTATTGCTGGAGCATAACTGTGCCTGCTTGACTCAGCCGCTCGAACATCGCAGCCGGCATCGGCGCGCCTGAAGTCATGACCGCCTCCGGTCGATGTGCTTCCGTCAGAAATCCCGATAATCCGTGAATCAGCAAAGGTACAGCATACAAGAGATGTCCAGGGTGCTCCTTCAGTAGACGCAATGCATGCTTGGGGTTGCGGCCTGAAAGGACGATAGGATGCTGCCCTCTCTCCATCGATGCGAGCACGCCGGAAATGAGTCCATAGGCATGGGAAACCGAAGCCCAAACAATCGGTCTGCGTACCGCGTAATCTCCGAGCGCCTCGTTGTATGCGGCAATCTCGACTCCAACTTCGTCCCAAGACCGGCGAATTTGTTTCGCGTTGCCTGTCGTTCCCGAGCTGAATTGATACAATCCCGGTGTACCGCGTTCGCGCTCGCGTTCGCCTCCGCTAGACTCCTCCACCCGAGTCACGTTATGAGCAGCACCGTGCAACAAATAATCGCAGCCCGCTTCAACCGCCGCCTTCACCGCAGCTTCCTCCGGCGTATCTCCATGTATAAGCAGCACAGAGCCGCCTTCCTGACGCAAATATAGAACCAACGACACCGTATCCATCGGATCGCGCATACAAATGGCGTATTTGATCCCTTGCGGCTGCCGCAAATAGGCGAGTTGCCTGTATGCAAGCCATGCGTCATCCATATCTGCCCGCACAAACGTTGTGGCATCGACCGTTAGCACACTTCTCTCCCCCTCTACTTTTCTCCCTTATTGCCGACAATGGAGCGGATTCGCCACCTCATGCGTCAGCTCATCCATGTCTCGAACAAGCCTGCGTTTCGCCAGCGACTCCAGCTTGACGCTCGGCCCAAGCAGAGCAAACCGTTCGTAACGATCCCGCCATACTAGGTCGCGGGACATATGCGATTCCATGATTTCCAGAGCCAGCCTCCAGAATTGCCTTTCCTCGAATCCGTAATTCGACTGCAACAGTAATGTAAGCTCGCCCAGATTCATGTGGAAAAAGGCGTCAACAACGAGCTCGCGCAGCCACTCCTGCCCATCCATCTCGTAGAAGGCATTCGGCGCTGCATTCGCGTATGCGGGATGTAACGACTCGTACGGCGGTCTATCATCCGGATTAGCAAGCCAATCAGTGCAGAACTCCAAGCTTTCGTGGAAATCCTTCAGTACGACTCTCCGCGGTAAGCCTTCTTGGACGATAATCGCCATGTTCTGCGCATGCGCTTCGAGCGCGATGCCGTGAACGACTAACAGATGAAGAACGGGAAGCATCGCCTTCTCCAGCAGCCTTTGCAGCCAATTCTGCAATCCGTAATCCTCGATCCAGCGATGAATATACGGCTCACCGTCCAAATCAATTGCGGTCAGTGCCGTGAACGGAATCACTCGTTCCCCCGGCTCCGAATACAGGAACGGACTTTCGCGCCAAATACATCCGATGATGCCTGCAAGCTCCGGCGCATCAGCGGGCTCGCACGCGACTCCCGCGAATTCTCTTAGCAGCACAACTCTCGCCTCATCCCGCAAATAAGAATCCGATGCCGCGATTGCCGACAGCCAATCGGACATGAGCGGCGCCGAAACGGTTGTCGGGGGCTTAAGCTCGCGATAAGAGGATGTTGTGCGGATGCCAAGCGACAGCTTAAGACTTGGACCGCAGCGATGTGTTTGATTGAGCAGCGTTCGAATCGACTGCTGCGGACGGTATGCCTGCTCGGCAGGCGCCAGCTTCACAATTCGATTCTCACGAATAAGCGATGAGAAAGCCGGAAGCACGCGATTCTCCCATTGCCAGGGATGAACGGGCACGTAAACATACTCATCCGTAGTCAAGCCTTTGTCCTGCATGACTCGATCCAGCTGGTTTCGCTCGCGCTCCGAAATGACAACATTCAACCCTGCATCTTCGCGTGAAGATATCGCGATACCAGCATCCATCCGCGCGACAGCTACCCATATCGGATAGATATCCGGGGCAAATTCGGGACCGTACGCCAGTTGATCCGCTTCGGTGAAGCCGATTCTGGATTTGTAGCTGGGATGATAGGGATGGCCGTCCGCCAAAGCGGCTTCAAGCTCCACGTCGTCCTCCATATCGCGCAAGAGCAGACCAGCCTGACGGCGTGCGGTTTGTGCCAGTGCGTCGTTCAAGATCGTATGCTCCAATTCGACGACAAAATCGTCCATCCGCTCTGCATACTGCAAGGATGTATGATCCCCCGCCAAACATTCCCTCAGTAAAGTTGCCGGATCAAGCGCTTCCGCAGTTGCCCCTTCTTGCGTAACTCTCGTAATACCGCCGACGAGGCGGATCCGCTGAAACGTAAACCTCTCTATCCCTATGCATTCGTAACGAACGATAAGCCCCCGATTATCCAGTCCTGTCAGCACGTATCGCGTCTGGCCATTACCCAATCGAAGCTGCTCGGAGGGCTTTAATATGTCTTCGAACAACAAGGCTTCACATAGCTGCCGCACGACTCGCCGCTGGACGCTGACCCGTATATCCGTTGGAACTCCGCATTCGGAAGCTGCAGTGCGGGTAATAGAGGACTTATCCATGACGCACCCTCTCCTGCCTCCACATAACGGTCGCCCTCTTCGCCCGCTGCAGCATTTCGCGGCCCGGTATCTGGCTGACGAGCGGATTATCGACCTCGACGTATACGGCCTGCTCCAGATGCTGCTCCAGCTCGTCGATGCCGCTTAGCACGGTCAACAAATTCGCTTTGCAGCTGATCGTCCGCCCGTCCAGCAACCCGTCTATTAATGCCAAAGTGCAGCCCTTACTCTCCAACAGTTCAGCCTGAAACCCTTCCAGCGTGCTTCGCAGCTCAGCTAAGAGAACCCCCTCCTCGATCAAGCCAGCCATGCCGAAGCCGTTAATCAATCCAAAGAGATGATTAATGAACAGGTAATACCTAACCCTCTCGTCCACGAGCTCGTCATCGTACACGTTGCCGCTGCTTTCTCCGATGCCCGGGAGCAAAGCGTTCAGCTCTTGCAGCTTGGATCGCCGATAATAATAACCTTGATTGTCCCTGAAGTAGAAGTTCTCCGGATAACCGTCTTGCAGCCGAACGAGCGAATTTTGTCCATGCGCTTCCAAGCCGATCCCGAAGTTGGCGTACAGCCACAACATCGGCCGCAGCGAGATATCCAGATATCGCCGAAACCAGCACAACGCAACGTCCGTTACGGGTCTTCCTTCACGTTCCGCGATACCACCAATAATGGCGTGAAGACGTGAACTTGGGCAATCTGGCAATGCCTCCTGGCATAACGCCGCAATCGGAGCGACTTGTTCCCCCGCAGCACCTCGGAAGGGATTGTCGCGGATAATGATTTCGAACCCTGATTCCAGGAGTCCCTCCCGTCCGTCGTGTAAGGTCATCCACGCCGGGTCCCCTATCACTCGGAAAGCGGGGAAGCGCTCCTCCATCATCTTGCCAACTTCCGTCTTCCATAACCGGGCTGCCTCGGCTCCTGCTACCAGCTCGCTGCATTTGTTCACCCGCACCGAATTGGTTAATCTAGCGGGCATCGACAGCTTGAGCATGATAGCCGAGTCCTCATGGTAGATCGTTCTCATGGAAGAGGTGGGCCGATACTCGCGGCCAAGCGGACCGAGGTACTTGAGTACTCCCCGCTCCAGCCAATCGCGCACATGCTCCGCTTCGAGCGCTTTCGCTGCTTGGAGCGGATGCAGCGGCAGCGGCGTCCACTTAGCATCCTGCTGCTGCAGCAGGTCCTGCGGAAACCTTTCGTCATCCTGAATCAGCTCTGTCAGATGCACCGAGGCGGTCTTCTCCGACTCCGAACCTTCTAGGACGATGCTTGGATGCGCGCAGAACCAATGCAACCGGAACGCGCCTTTGCATTCCGGCGTCAAGCCTGGCTCTTGCCACTCGGGCAAACCTTCACGGCTCTTGGGCGTAGGATGCATCGCGTGACCAAGCAGGAGAGACTGCTCCGCTTGTATGAACGTAAATGATGGAGCATGAATGGACTCCAGGTCGCCGCTGCGCATATGCAAGTAAAGCTCCATTCTTTTGCAGCTATCAATCATTCGACTTAATAGTCCAAGCTGCTTGTGATCCTGCACGCCGCTGGAGTCGGTTAACTCTCGAGCTAGCAGCATGGCCGCGGTTATGGGATCGACCTGAGCAGGCTGCGCTCCGGCAGACTGCAGCAGCACCTTGCCGCCATATCGATGTCTGCCCGTCAGAGATCGATAGGAGACGTCGATCAGCAGGGCCATTCGCAGATGCGTTAGCGGTACGATGACCTGCCCCCATAAGCCTGGCGCACGTTCTCGCTGCCACGCGCACGCTCCCGTCTCTCGCAGATAACAATTGAGGAACGATTGCAAGCTCAAATCCTCTGCTGCCTTCCTTATGCAAGTACTCATTTATCCCCCCAAGGTAACGTTAATGATTTTCATTCTCAATAAAATTGATGATACATACTGTAACATAGTCTTCCTTATTTGCCCATGGACGATATTTTCTATTTCATATGGACGATGTTACCACCTGTTCCTCAGACTATGATCGTTTCTGCATTTCGCCAGAATTACCATAAAAAATAATATGGGCTGAAGCGACAACCGCTTCGGCCCAATTCATCGTAGAGATTGGTTGCTGCACTTCCAACCCGCATTATAAGGAATAGCTACGTGGAATAACACGGAGCAACGCCGCCAGCATTTCATAATTGACGACGACATGGTGAGGCTGGTCATCCGTCTCCGGATCGGCCCCCCTATGATTGAACCACACTGCGGTCCAGCCTGCTCCAAGAGCGCCAATGACGTCGTTGCGCCAGGAGTCGCCGATCATGACGCATTGGTCAGGCAAGGAGCCTGTCGCCTCGTTAATATGGCGGAACAATCGAGCATCCGGCTTATCCCAGCCTACCTCGCCAGAAATGAATATCCGCTCCGACGCGACAAGCTGCTCCAATTTCATCGCTTCGATCTTGCGCCTCTGATGCGGACCTGCACCGTTAGTAATCAATCCAATGCCAACACCACTGGCGCCAAGCTCCGCCAATAGCTCGCGTGCTCCCGGCAGCATAGCGATGTCGAACTGGCAGTCCAAATAAGCCTGCTGCACCGCGGCGGCCTCTTCCTCGTTGATTATGATCCCGAACTCCGCGAGCGTCAACTGGAATCGACGCCATCTCATCCACTCCGTGGCCGTTCCCGCCTCCATCGACCCGGCGCCCCCAAGCTCCAGCGACAGGATGTCGCTATAATATCGGAGCCGGTGGTAGGCCTCCTCGTATGGAAAGCTGCGCTCATCGTCTATCCAATTCGCAACAGCCTTACGAAAAGGGATTAAGTGGTCATACAACGTATCATCTACATCAAAAAAAATCCATTTGTTCATGCTCACATTTCCTATCTTGTTGTATTGTCACGCTATCACGCTGTAAATCCCATAACATATGCTGGATCTATCCCATATACCGCCGAACCATTCGAGTACGAAGCTTGTGGACCAAAGGTCGTCAAGATGGACCGCATCTTGTTATCCTGCATACGATGTCCCACAACAACCAAGCCCTCCATTCCAGCTGGCTGTGATTGAACCAAAACAATCAATTCCTCCGTCCTGCCCTCTACATAGGCATGAAGGATTTGTTGCGCAAGCTCCTCCGCTTGTGCACCCGGCCAGTCTTCGCGCTCATGCTCGGCACGATTCCTCGTACATGCTGCGTGTACATACCCAAGCGCACGCCGCGCTCTAAATAAAGCAGCCTTAACCGCGCCCTCACTCGTTCCAAGCAGCTTCGCCGTTTCTGCGATGGAATAGTCCAGCGCATCACGAAGCATAAATACGGCACGTTGGATCGGGGATAGATAACGGAGCAGTGCGACGATAGCTCGCTCCGCTTCGAACGGTTCGCTGCCTGCGCCAATATCCTCAAGCTCATGCAGCCATTGCATCCGTTCCCGCAGCCCTTTTCTCCGCCGGCATTCATCGATCCACCCGTTTTTGGCTACACGCAGCAGGAACGCCTCCGGGTTGGGATGACTATGCTCCTTAAGACGTCGGAATGTCTTCATCCATGTTTGCTGCGAAAGATCCTCTGCGTCCTGCACGGATCCCGTCAACGATACGCAGTAGCGATACAACACGGGCTGGAGCTGCTCCAATTGCTCTTCCAGACTTTCCGACTTCGGCTCGGCAACGACATTCTTTGATTCCATCTTAACGCCTCCCTCGCTTGCCGGCGTTTCAGCCCCCTGCAAGCTCATATTTTCCTTATTGGGTAAACGAACGGTCGCATGTGAAGGTTACTCGCATTTTTCTTTTATCCTACAACTTTTCAGCGTATCCTTCCAGCACCCTCGAACCGTTTACCCAGCATATACCACACCATTACGCTCAGGAGGTCATGACATGAACATTCCAATTCCATATGTCGTTGAACAAAGCTCACGCGGTGAACGAACGTACGATATTTATTCCCGTTTGCTCAAAGACCGCATCATCTTTGTAGGCTCGGAGATTAACGACGCGGTGGCAAATAGCCTAATCGCACAGCTGTTATTTCTTGCAGCCGAGGATCCCGAGAAGGACATTCATATGTACATCAATAGTCCAGGAGGCTCCGTTACTGCCGGCCTAGCGATCTTCGACACCATGCAATATATCAAACCGGAGATCAGTACGATTTGCACCGGCTTCGCCGCCTCCTTTGGCGCCATATTGCTGCTGGCCGGGCAGAAAGGCAAACGCTTCGCTTTGCCAAACAGCGAAATCATGATTCATCAGCCTCATGGCGGTACTCGCGGACAGGCGAGCGATATCGCGATCACGGCTAAGCACATCCTGAATACGAGAGCAAAGCTTAATCAGATTACATCTGATCGCACGGGGCAGCCGCTAGAGCGAGTGGAGCGCGACATGGATCGGGATTATTTCATGTCCGCCGAAGAAGCGCTTGCGTACGGGATGATCGATAAGATTATTTCGCATCACTGATATTTTAATAGCTGCATGCTAGATTGTAAGGCTCGAATCCTACTCTACCATTATCGTGATATTCACCTGCGGTCAAAAGTACAAGCAAATGCTAGAGTCATACATAGCATATAGTACTTTAACGATTGGAAGGTGATATCCAAATGGCCAAAAATAAATCATTGTACAGCACACCGGCAGAAGGTGTAACGCTTCGTCCAGGCACCAGCAAAGTTCTAACCCAAACTGAGCATCATCACCATCACCACAATCCCGGCATCGACGTCAGCGAATACGCAGCACTTCGCCTGTTCGCGACGAATCGCAGCACATCCGTTTCTTACGTCTACATTGCGCTTCTTAGCACGCAAGACGGACAAACATCCTTCAAGCTAGGGAAAGTGAAGCTGGCTCCGGGGCAATCCTATACGAACACGTACGCTGTACCTGGTGACTACGTGAACATCAAAGCGTACGCAGCTAAAAAATCGGGAAGTTGCCTTGGCGGCACCGACGTCATCGACGTTCAACTGTACGGACACAAATAAGCCTACTGAGATAAGAACCGTCAGAATTAGTCGACAGTCTCTTTTTTCGGATTGCATCCTCCGGCGCGGGCGCGTCGGGCAGTGCAACCCGTTTTTTGAGACTGTCGATTAAACAGTCTCCTTTAACGGATAGCTTATGCGCCCTCCGTAACTCATGTAAGACAAAAAAGAGCCCATAATCGGGCTCTTTTTTGTCTTGATTGGAATGTGATGTTATTTGGACCAAAGCGCTACGCGGTCTTTGACCATTTGGGAGAACTCTTCGTTCAATTTAGCTACGCCTGCATCGTCCAGATCCTTCAGGAAGGCATCGTAGACTTTGTCGAAGTCTTCCGGCTTCGCCAGGATGGCTTCCGGAATACGTTTCTTCATAATGTCTTGTGTCTTCTGGAAAATAACGTTCGCTTGCGAGCCCGTCTCGAACGGCAGCGTCCATGCAGCGCCGTATTTGCGCTCCGGGAACGCGTCATTAGCCGGCCACAGATCTCTGTAAGTCGTCGCGCCGTAAGCCGCGAGCGTCTTCTTGTCCGCTTCGGAATAAGCCGTCACGATTTGCTCCGGGTAGTTCGTCGTGTAGTAGTTGCCGCTAGGATCCTTCACGCCGTCGCCGTAACGCGCGGAGATCAGATAGTTGCCGATGCCTGTCGTTTTCTTGAACGTGTTGTTGTCGTTCGACTTCTTCTCTTGCACGTCGGCGGGAATCACCCGTGTCCCGTTCTCCACATTGTAATGCTTCCCTTCGATGCCCCAGTTCACAAGCACTTGGCCTTCGTCGGAAGCAAGGAAATCCAGGAACTTGATGGCGCGAACAGGGTCCTTGGCGTCCTTCGTGATGCCGATGCCGTAACCGGACAGGTATCCTGTTCCTTGGAAGGAGTGATCTTGGTACGTTTCATCAAGCGTAACCGGGAAACGAGCGTACGTGGAGTCGAATTTGCCTTCCGCTTTCAGCGCGTTTTCAGCGTCCGCGTAATCCCATTGTTGATCGACCAGGCCAAGAACGCGGCCGGAAGCGATTTTGGCTTTGTATTGGTCGTATTTCTGAACGAAGCTCTCAGGGTCCAGTAAGCCAACATTGTTCATGTGGTTCAGCCAACGGAAGTACTCGCGCTCTTCTGGACGTTGGTAATGCATGATCGCTTCGTGCGTCTCTTGGTTGATGAAGAACTCGCCGTCATCCGGCGCGCCCGTTGCGTAGAACGCCGGGTTCGTGACGGAGATAAGGATTTGCCATTCGCCTCCGTTCAGCGACATGCCGATCGTCGGTTGTCCGTCTTCGGTCGTCGGATTTTTTTCGATGTACGCTTTGATCGCGTTTTCGTAGTCTTGAACCGTTTTGATTTCGGGGAAGCCTGCCGCTTCAAGCACTTTGTGCTGCAACTGGAAACCGCCGCCAGCTTCGAAATACGTGTTGCCTACGCCGTCTTGCGGCAAGACGTAAATCGCGTCGTCCTCTTCGCTCCAGCGCAGACGGTTGAAGTATTCGCCGTATACCTTCTGCAGGTTCGGCGCATGTTCTTCGATCAAAGGCCGGAGGTCGATCAGAGCGCCGGCGTCGACGAGCTTGCCCGCGTTTCCTTTCGGCATGACGAGGTCCGGATATTCGTCGCTCGCCACCATCAAGGCGAACATGTCAGCGTCGCTGCCGCCAACGGGGAATTGCTGCTTTAGCGTTACGCCCGTTTTGCCTTGAATTTCTTTGCCGACCTCGCTTTGCATATCATCCCAGTTCGCGTTCACGTCGCCGGACGCCAGACTGATCGTAATCGGCTCGAGCGTTTCTTCGCCAGCGTTTCCGGAATCAGCTCCTTCGGTCGGAGCGGCGCTGCTGCCGCCGTTGCCGTTGTTGCCGCCGTTGTTGCCGGAACATGCCGCAAGGAAGATAAAGATGAGAACGAGCATCGTGCTGAACAGCATTTTGGTTTTCTTTTTCATCTGTGGTATTGCCTCCCTTTTATAATGTGCCTAACTATATAGAACAGGATACCCTGTAACTATCAAAGACTTAAACTAACTCTTCACCGCGCCGAGCGTCATACCTTTGACGAAGTACCGCTGCAAGAACGGATACACCATCAAGATCGGAACGGTGACGACAATCGTAATCGCCATCTTGATCGATTCCGGGGAAACGGAGGCAAGCGCTTGCTGCGCGTTGGGATCGCGGTAATTGTTGCCCGATTGCGTCGACTGGAGAACCTTCATGAGCTCGTATTGCAACGTCGTGTTCTCCGCCTTCATGTTGTTGAAGAGATAGGTGTCGAACCAAGCGTTCCAATGGCCGACCGCCACGAACAAGGCAATCGTCGCAAGCACCGGCTGGCAGAGCGGGAGGATGACCTTCCAGAAGATCGTCCAATCGTTCGCTCCGTCTATCTTGGCCGACTCTTGCAGGGCAATGGGCAGGTTGTCGATATAAGAGCGGACGACGAACACGTTCCAGACACTCAAGATGGCCGGGATGATATACACCTCGAACGTGCCGATCAGCCCCAGATGTCTCATCAGCATGTAGCCCGGGATCAGGCCGCCGGAGAAATACATCGTCATCGCGAAGAGCACGGACATCCATCTTCTAGCCTGGAAGTCGCGGCGGCTCAGCGTGTACGCCATCATGGATGCTGCGAGTACGCCGACGATCGTGCCTATGACCGTCCTCAGAACGGAGTTTTTGAAGCCGGTAAGCAAGCCGTCGAACGCGAATATAGTAGCATAGTTGTCGAGGGTGAATTCCCTCGGGTAGATCGTGATGCCGCCTCGCACGGTGTCGATGGAATTGTTGAATGAGATGGCAAGCACGTTCAGGAACGGATATAACGTGGCGATTGCCGCTATGATCATGACCACGTAGAGGCCGATGTCGAACAATTTGTCGCCGTATCTGCGCCCAGTAATGCTATTCATGCAAAGGCCTCCTTAGATAATCGATTCTTTAGTCACTCGTTTGTAAATATGGTTCGCGGTAAATACTAGGATGATGCTCACGACGGAGTTGAAGATCCCAATGGCCGTGCCGTACGAATACCGGCTGAGATTGATGCCGTAATTCAGCGCGTATAGATCGAGCACCTCCGAGTAATCGCTGACCAGCGGATTGCCGAGCAGGAACTGCTTCTCGAAGCCGATACTGATCAGATGGCCGATCGATAGGATGAACAAGACCATAAACGTTGTGCGAATGCCTGGCAGCGTGATATGCCACATCTTGCGGAAGCGTCCCGCGCCGTCCACCGTCGCCGCTTCGTATTGCTCCTGGTCAATTCCGCTCATTGCAGCCAAGAAGATGATGGAGTTCCAGCCCGTTTCCTTCCAAGCATCGGATGCCGTCACGATGGACCAGAACCACTCGCCTTTGGCCATGAACTGGATCGGACTGTCGATCAGGTTCAGCGCCATTAAGAGCTGATTGACCGCGCCGCCGTCCGTCGACAGCATTTTCGTTACGAGACCCGCCACGACTACCCAGGAAACGAAGTGGGGCAGATACGAAATCGTTTGGATGGAACGCTTGAAGAACTGGTTCTTGATTTCGTTAATGAAGAGGGCGAAAATGATCGGTACCGTAAAGCTAACGATCAGCCCCATAATGCTCATGCCGAGCGTGTTGCGGAGCACGAGATAGAACCGCTCGTCCGAGAACAACTCGACGAAGTTGTCCAGTCCGACCCACTTCTGATTCAGGATCGTGAATCTCGGCTTATAATTCTGGAACGCCATCAGCCATCCCCAGATGGGGACGTAGCTGAACACGATAATCCATGCGACGAACGGGAGCGACATGAGGTACAAGTAGCGGTGCTCGACCATTCTTCCGAGAAAACGCTTACGTTTGTCGGCGGCCGATAAACGGCTCCGTTCCGTAGACGGCATTGTTTTCATCTGCAATCTTCCTCCCTTGCTGACGCCTTCTCGCGATCTGCTGTTGTTTGTTGTACTAATCTTAACGGATAACCCTCTCCTAAAGGCACCAGCCAAATCAGTTATAAAATCATGTCAAAATTCGCTCTGGTATGCTCACATTTATTTGCACAAATGAAATAACCCACCTCGACTGAGACGGGTTATCCGCTTGAACCTCATCATACAAACCTCTACCTCTCCCCAGCTCCTTTGAACGACGAAGGAGAAAGCCCTTTATACTTCTTGAACTTCGCATGGAAGTAGTCTACGTTGGCATAACCTACCCGTTCAGCGACCTGATGCACCTTGTTGCCTTCGCGCAGCATCCGAATCGCCTGCTCGATCCTCACTTTGTCGAGATACGTATTAAACGTTTCGCCAGTATGACTCTTGAACAACTTGCCGAGATAGCCGCTGTTGTAGCCGAACAAGTCCGCAAGCGTCTCCAGCCTGAGCGGTTCGCTGTAATGACGCTCAATAAAGTCCGTTACACGCTTCATGGTACCATTCCCGTCCCTGCCGCCGATCTTCGCAGTCAGGTCAGTCAACCTCGTCTTCACCTCGTCAAGCATCTCGTCGTAATGATGAGCAAGATAAAGACGCGTCACCATATATAGATCGTCCTTCAGCGAGAGCTGCGGGTGGAAGGCGGCGGCTTTGTTCAGCATGAGCGTCAGAAGCTGCGCCCAGCTGCTCTTGAGCGCCTGCTCCGAGTCCCCCATCCGAACCAGCTCCACCGCGAACTCGTCTATCTGCTTAAGCACATCATGGCCATTGCCGAGATCAACGCGGTAAAAAAGAATTTGCGCCATTTCCTCGATAGTCTGCGGTTCGCGTTCAAGCTCATTCGGCTCCGCTGTGCCTCCCGGTTCCATGGCATGATAGATCTGGCCGCTGCCCAGCAGAAAGCGGCGCCTGAGCATTGCTTTGGCATCCGCACTTGCCCCAGGCATTTCTGCCAGCGCTTTCAATGGAGGGCCTGCTGCAGCCGTATAACGGATCCGGCTCCCGCATGTTTCCTCCAGCGACTCCCGAATCGCCTCCATGCCCCCTCGCAGCCATGGGCCGCTCCGAAGCAGTAAGCCTATATACGGCTCGGTTAAGAACACCCAGCCCCTATCCCTCGCTTCGATCAGCTCCGAAAGCTTTTTCTTCGCGACCGTTTTCATTGTAAGCGAGTGCTCCCGGCTATACAGCTCCACGAGCACCAACCTGCTGCCTGCAAGCGCTGTGGAAGAGCCGAATAACTCCGTCACCATTTGCTCGTCTAATCCTCCGTCTTCAGTTACCCTGCCTTCCGCCAAGCTCTGCAGCAATTCTTCTCGCAGCAGCAAAGTGTTCCGTTCGCTGAGCCCGGCTCCCTTGCTCACGCGCAAACCAAGCTCCTTGGCCGAGCGCTCGACGTAGCTTTCCAATTCGTCCTCGTCGATCGGTTTAACGACATATCCGCCAACACCATGAATAATCGCTTGTTTCGCATAATTAAAATCCGCATAACCGCTCAGTATTAGAATGTGGCAGTCGGAGTCGGTCTGCCTTATGCGCTCGATGGCTTCGAGCCCATCCATGACAGGCATTCGGATATCGATCAGAATAAGATCCGGCCGCAACGCGGCGTGTTGTTGGACCGCATCTCTTCCGTTAGACGCCGTACCTACGACCTCGAACCCGTGGCGCTTCCAATCGATCAAAGTCTGCAAGCCTTGACGGATCATTGGTTCGTCGTCGACGATCATCACCTTATGCATACCGTATTCCCCCTGTAGGAATATTGAAAGTAATAAACGTTCCTTCTCCGGGCTCGCTGGTTATCCTCAGCCCGAATTCTTCCCCATAAATCATAACCAGCCGCTGATGAACATTACGCAGACCGATCCTGTATTGCTCTTCTTCTTCCATATCGTCGAGTGATTGCTTGATGTCGGCCATCCGGCTTAGATCGATACCCGCTCCGTTGTCTTTGATTTCAATCCGAATGGACTCTCCCTCCCGGTACACTCGGACGGACACAAATCCGCCTTGCTCAACATGATCAAGCCCATGTACGACCGCGTTCTCGACAAGCGGCTGAATGACGAGCGGTGGCAGCTCCACCGCCGCGCATGATTCATCAACGTCCAGGAGGAACGAGAGTCTCTCGCTTCCATAACGAAACTTCTGAATTTCCAAGTAACAACGCACAACCTCGATTTCGTCCCGAAGCGCAATTCGGCGATTGCCTACCTCGAGATTTTGACGGATCATCTTGCCCAACATCCGAACAACGACCGATATTTCCTTCTGTCCGTTCAAATGCGCTTTCATCCGGATGGATTCCAGCGCGTTGAACAGGAAATGAGGATTAATCTGGCTCGCCATCATCTTAAGCTTAATCTCCCGCTGACGAAGCAGCAGCTGCGCCTTCTGGCTCTCCGAATCTGCGACCTCATCCATCAATCCGCGAATACTGACGACCATGTTGTTGAACTGGCGAGAAAGTAGGCCAAGCTCGTCATTGCCGCTGACCGAGGAGATAACGTTCAGATCACCCATTGCCACTTTATTCAAATCCTTATGCAGGATCAGCATTCGCTTCGAGATCAGGGTGGAAGTCAAATAGATAAGCAACCATGCAACAACAAAGCTGACAAGCATAATGACAAGGCCTAACATGCTGATCCGGTTCGCTCCGCCAACGATACTATCCACCGCGAACACCGACACGATACTCAGCCCATTGCGGCTCGAGGACGGCACCAGCTTCTCGATCACGACACGAGACGGCTTTCCTTTATAGTTGAATTCGTAAGTCCCCTCCGACTTGCCTGCCAGCGGGCTGTCGAAAGTAATGTCGTTAATATTGCTGCCTACGAGCGCACTGTCCTTGGCCGCAACGATATAACCGTTGTCCTCGATGATCATCGTGTCGAACGTTTCTTGACGCATCATGTTTCCAAGAACGTCGGGGTCGATCGTAATAATGAGCACGCCGCTAGTCCGATAGAGCGGAAAGTTCACTTTGCGAACGAGGCTGAGGAACTTCTGATTGCCCTTTGTCTCGTCCTCGACGTACAACCAACGAATGCCGTCCTCTTCGGACGCTTCCTTGAACCACGGCTCGCTCGCCTTCTTCGGCGTCACTCTGATAAACTCCCAATTGTCCAGCATCGTCTTGTTCGTATAATAAAATCGGACATTATGGATTTCGTTATATAACTTGGCGGAGTCGCGGAAGTCGCGATACTCCCGGTATGCCGCAACGACCGAATACGTCGTTTGATATTGCGTGTTCACTACGTTCATGAGCCTAGCGTCGCTGAGCAGATTATCGGAAATTTCCAGCGGCATCCTCACAATATTCGCGATTTGCGATTTGACCCGCTCCACGTTGTTGCCAACCTGCTGCGTAGCTTGATCGAGTACATTCTGGCGAAAGGAAGAAGTTAAAAACACGCCAACAATGAGGATCGGCACAAAGACTACCAAGATAAAGGACATAATCAATTTGTTTTTGATCCGAATATCATTCGTGCGGTTCGCGAGCCGCTTGAAGAAATTCATGAACATTGGCTTCCGTCTCCCCGCCGGCTTCCGGCTATTGATTCCTTCATTCTAGCATACCCTTTGCCTGGCCGCTTACCTCTGTTAGACAAGCTGGAAGCGACTAAGCTTCACATCCCCCGTGAGAATCACACGTAATACGCCAGTGGACTCCTGCTCGCTAACACCCGATAACGGAATCTCGATATCTGTCCACTCTGCGAAGACATTCGTCTCCAGACCGATCCCGCCTATGGCTGCACCATTCTGCGAAGACAGTGTGACGGAGATCGTTCCGCCGCCTCCTCCAATCCATACTCGACCTACGAACATGCGAACATCGAGCATTGTGCTTACATCCACATCTCTGAATTCGATCCAACCGGATGCCCCGGACACCGGCATCATATATGTGCCGCCTTCCTTGCTCTCATCCAGCAGTACATCTTGGTAATCGTCGTAGTTCTCAGCTCTGGTAGCAACGGTCAGCGTTCGGTGAGGAATCGTCGACCCGCCTCGGAGCTTCGTTGACGCGCTGCATCTGATGTCTTGGCTCGAGGCTCCCGCCATAAAGATGTATTGGGCCTTCTCCAATACGAACCGATCTCGCGTGACATCCCACATTGCAAGCTCTTCGCCGCTCACAAGGAATTCGACTCGCGCGCTAGCTCCCGCCGCAATGTTGATTCTACGGAAGGCGATGAGCTTCCTTAATGGACGCTGTACCCGTGAGCCTTCCACTCGAACATATAATTGAACGACCTCGTCTGCATCGATCGCCGACTCGTTGGTCACTACCATCGCAACGCGCACTTGCCCAGCCCATGCCAAATTGCCATCCAGCGGAATCGTTGTTTCGTCAGTCAGCTCTAAATCACCATATACAAAGCTGGCGTAAGACATCCCATAACCGAACGGGTACAAGGGCAACTCGTCGGTATACTGATAAGTCCTTTTGCTCTTCATGATGTCATAGTCCATCATATCCGTGAGCCCGTCCGCAGACGAATACCATGTCATGTTCAAGCGGCCAGCCGGGACTTGGACTCCGAAGAGGATATCGGCAAGCGCATGACCGAGCTCTTGCCCGCCATGAGAAGAGTACAGTATCGCGGGCACTTGCTCAGCGAGTTCGCCAAGCGCAAACGGGTAACTACCGACAATGACTACAATGGTACGCGGATTCGCTTCAAGCGCTGCATGAATCAGAGCCTGCTGCGCCGCAGGGAGCTCCATACCTGGACGATCGACCTCTTCTTTGCCGTTGATAAGCGGATTGTTGCCGACGACAACGATAGTCGAATCCGCTTCACCTGCTGCCTGAGCAGCTTCGGCTAGACCATCGGATACGAGCATCTTGCGAATTCCTCCGGCCCCTATCGCGGCTCCCGCTCCATCTTGCGCAATGGACAACGGGCCGAAGGATTCGGGCACTTCAACACGCTTGCCGTTCCATATCGATAACTCGAATCCCCCTTCTTCTCCATTCACCGACTCCAGACCCACAATTTCTTTGACGAACCAGCCGAATGCCTCGTCCGCATTGGCTGTGAGATGGATATCGTCGCTGCACGACAATAGCTTGCCGTTACTTTCGCTGCGCAGCGTGTGGCTGCCCCAGCCCCAGTCTGTAAGCTCGAATATTGCCGGCTCATCTGTCGCTCCGTCAGCTGTCGATAGCCTTGCCTCCTCAGTATCCAGAACAAGTGGACGACCATCATCGGTATATAACGCTACTCTGTCATTGCCACTGAAATACGAAACCTGCTCTTCGCCGATTGCCTCGCGAACCCCGGCGTATGGCGTGACTTGATAAGGAAGTGTTCCCGAATACCAATCCCTGTACACGACGTCGGCTAACGGACCGATTAGCGCAATCCGCCCTTCCGATTGCCGAGCTAATGGCAGCAGTTTATCTCCATTCGGGAGCAGTTCGTTCTTGAGGAGCACAATCGCCTCCGTTGCCGCCTGACGCGATAAAGCGGCATGCTCAGGCGCATTTAATTTCGATTCCGGCGTATTCGCGTAGGGATTGCTTGCATCTGGATCAAATTCTCCAAGTCTAATACGCACGCCAAACGTATTGCGCAGCGCCTCGTCGAGATCGGCTTCAGCAAGCAAGCCTTCATCCAGCGCTTCCTCTATTGCCTTGCAGCTCTTTTCCTTATCGTCCGTAATACTGTCGATCCCCGCCTTAATGGCACGGGCGACCGCCTCCTTGTAAGTGGCGTAATAACGATGATCGTTGACGATGCCGAGCAAGTCGCCTGCGTCGCTGACGATAAAGCCGTCCATGCCCCACTCTTCTTTCACGACCTTCTTAACATCCTCGAGCAAGATGGTCGGCGTGCCGTTGACCGCATTGTACGAAGTCATCATCGACTTCGCCCCTCCCTTAACGAATGCCGGTTTGAATGCCGCCTGATAGTACTCCTTCATATTCCGTGGGTCGATGCTTGCCGAGCAGCTCCCTCTGTTGATTTCGTTGTTATTGCCGATAAAATGCTTAAGCGTCGCCACCGTCTTATAGATTCTCGGATGATCGCCTTGCAGCCCCTGCACGAGCGCAGCAGTCAGCTCGCCCGTCAGCACAGGATCTTCGCCGTACGCTTCCTCCGTTCTTCCCCAACGGGGATCGCGCTCCATGTCGACCGTCGGCGCCCATAACGTCAGCCCGTTGACCTCGGGATTACGCTGGTAGAACACGCGCGCCTCGTCTCCGATTGCCGACCCGATCGCTTTCATGAGCTCCGGATTCCAGGTGCAACCAAGACCGATCGGCTGCGGGAACGAGGTTGCTTCGCCGAGCCATGCCATACCATGCGCCGCTTCCGTGCCATGTTTGTAAGCTCGGATGCCTAGCCGCTCGATGGCTGGCTGATATTGCACCATGGATTCGATTTTTTCTTCCAGCGTTAATCGAGAAACCAGGTCTGCGGCGCGCTCCTTCGCATCTAACTCTGTATTCATATATGGTAATAGGGTTGATTGATTCATATGATTCGTTCCCCTTTCGTTATTTCCGTCCTTAAGCATTCGTCTAGCGAACAATCGCTCTTATGAAGTACGTTTGTCCTGCTACGGTATCGAGCGTCCCCTTCCAATGGAGCTCGCGACCTTCTTCGGTCATCACCTTGTATTGATCGTCATTGCCGTTGATCTTAATCGTCAGCTTAGAGCCGTAGTTCGAGCGGATCGAAGCGGTCAGTAGCTTCCCGTCGTTCCACGACATGTCGATTACGAATCCCCCTCGAGCGATGAGCCCGCTCACGTTGCCTGCCCGCCAAGCAGATGGCAGCGCTGGGAGCAGCCGCACTGTACCGCCTTGGCTCTGAACCAGCAGCTCCGCGATTCCCGCCGTGCCTCCGAAATTGCCGTCAATTTGGAATGGCGGATGATTGTCGAGCAGATTAGGCAACGTCGATCGGGACAGCAACGTTCGGATAAAGCTGTATGCCCCATCTCCGTCTCCAAGCCGGGCATGCAGGTGAATAAGCCATGCGCAGCTCCAGCCTGTATGGCCGCCGCCGCTGGCGATCCGCTTGCTTATCGTTCGCCGCGCAGCTTCGATAAGCTCTTCCTTCCCTGCACCCGTGAAGGAATCGCCAGGATACAGTCCGTACAAATGCGAGACATGACGATGCCCCGGCTCATATTCGGCCAGTGGCGCTCCCCATTCCTGCAGTGTTCCTTCCGGCGAGATCATCGGCTCGGGCAGCCGAACGACCGCCATCCGGACTTCTTCCAGCAGCTTACGTTCCTCCGCATCCTTCTGTTCGAGGTCGAGAAGCTCTGCGGCTTGCAGCAGATGACCGAACAACTCTCGAATGAGCGAGATGTCCATCTCGGATGATTGCGCCACGCTAGCTGGTATGTCTTCCTCTGTCAAAAACTTGTTTTCCGGCGAAGTTGACGGTATCGTACCCAGCTTACCGTCTTCCATCTCTTGCAGCCAATCGAGACAGAACAGAGCCGCCCCGCGGATAATCGGATAAGCTTCCCGCTCCAGATAGTCGAGGTCGGGGCGGTGGAGAAATCTCTCCCAACAATGCCGTGCGAGCCACGCTCCTCCCATCGGCCAGAAAGCCCAGCTGGGATGACCGCCAGAAGGGCTGGACATCCGCCACAGATCGACGTTGTGATGAGCCGTCCATCCCCTGCAGCCATAATGTATCATCGCCGTCCGCGCCCCAGTCTCGCTAACCTCCCGCACCAGTTGCAGGAGCGGTTCGTGGCATTCGCCGAGATGACATGATTCAGCCGGCCAATAGTTCATTTGAAGGTTAATGTTGGTCGTGTAGTTGCTGTTCCATGGCGGCTGCACATGCTCATTCCAGATTCCCTGCAAATTCGCAGGCTGCGTGCTAGGCCTCGAGCTCGAGATCAACAAATATCGGCCGTAGTGGAAGTATAACGATTCAAGCGCTGTGTCCGCTCCGCCGTTCTTATAATCCGCGAGACGCTCCTTTGTCGAACGGCTTGACATGCCTAGGGCAGTCGCTTGATCTAAGTCCATACCGATTGCCGAATCAGCCGCCAAGCCGGAGCTATCGTCCTCTCCAAGCTGCAACGACATTCTGTGAAATAACGAGCGATAATCTGCGACATGTCGATTAAGTAATTCCTCATAGCGCCTGCTTCTTGTATATCCTAGCGTTGCTTCATTACGCGCTTCTAGCTCCGTTACATCCTGACCCGGCATCTTGTCGAATCCCTTGAAGCTGCTGCATGCGACAAGACGCAGCTCGCAATAACCTGCGTCGATGACATGTATGGCATCGTCATCGTCTATTGAGATCCTGCCGTCTGTATTCACTTCCAGTCTTGCCTGAAACCTGATCCCTCGGCCAGCCTCATATTGTACTGCCCTCGGATGATCGCCGTAACAATTGTCAGCGATGTGCACAGGACACGAGCCTTCTAATCTGATCGTGGCTGCCCCCTCGTCAAGCGGTGCCGCAGACAGCAGTGAAGGATGAGGACTTCTCATTCCAATGCGCAGTAATAACGAACCAGCTGTCGAAGCCTCATAGCGGCTGACGAGCAAGCTGTCTGGTGCGCTAACCCATGTTTCGCGGCGATACTGGACGCCGTCCGCCCTGTAACGGACGTTCGCTATCGCAGAATCAATATCCAGCTCTCTGCGATATTCGGAAATATGGGAGCATTCGATACGCTCTCCCTTCTCCAAGCTTTGCTCGATCCACAAATCACCAAGCGGTTGATACGCCTGTGAGTTGACTCCGAGCATATGATTCCCGATCAGCTCTTCCGCCTCTGAATACTGCCCTTCGACAAGCAGCTTCCGTGCGCGCTGCAGATACCTAATCGCTTCATAGTTGTTCGTATCGCGGGGGAATCCAGACCATAACGTATCTTCATTAAGCTGCAGACGCTCCATTCCGACGCCGCCAAACACCATTGCGCCTAACCGCCCATTGCCAATGGGAAGCGCTTCGTCCCAATTCGCTGCCGGCTCGCCGTACCATAGCTGAAGATCATGTGCAGCGGCATTACCGACAATCCTCTTTTCTAATGCGTCAGCATGCTCGTTATCGTTCAGCATTTGCTACACCTCTTTCGCGCATTCTGCCAGCCATCGATTAACAAACGAATCATTCTCGCGGATATAACCCCTCATATCAATCTGGCAATCAATATTTCCGCATCGACTACACACCTTACTGTCCATCATATCGAAAGCCTTCTTGACATGAAACCGCTTCATTTCCACTCAAAATCATATAGAAATTAGACATTCAAGCACCCTTAATTGGGATTATCATGAATTTGAAGATAAAAAAACGGACAGGAGGAACGTTATCAAACCGATTCGACCCGCCAAATGTGATCAAATCTGCAGTTAACGCCTCATGTCCGTCACACCATGCAGTGACTTCCGAATTATTTTGACCGTTTACTCTATCCGATACAACGAACGACGAAGCTTGTATGTGTGCTGCCAGCCGCAACGTAAACAACACCGCTTGAGACCGTGACATCCGTGCCCTCGACG
Organism: Paenibacillus sp. strain BS8-2; assembly: GCF_054483835.1. NCBI lineage: Bacteria > Bacillati > Bacillota > Bacilli > Caryophanales > Paenibacillaceae > Paenibacillus > Paenibacillus sp. strain BS8-2. Next base: position 3,116,474 of record NZ_CM137010.1, on the reverse strand, counting down.
ATCTTCAGTTCACTTGATCCCGCCACCTCGAACGTCAACGGCTTGCCCTCCGTGCTTGTTACCTGCACCGTAATGTCGTTGCCGCTTCTAGTCGCTGAAGCAGTCAGCACCGTCATTCCGGTATTGTCGCAAACAATCGCGGTTGCCGTAGCCCCTTCCGCCAGCGCATACAGCTTCAGCAACACGTCATCCGCATAATCATAATCGGGACGGCTATCATTCGCACCAGTCGCGATCAATGAATTCGGACGGACGAACAACGGGAGACTCATAAAATCATGTGACTCCTTGCGCCATGAACCGCCCTCGACCGTCTCTCCGGTTAGCAGATGCGTCCAGGTCCCCTCCGGCAAATAATACGTCACGCGACCATCTTCACGGAAGATTGGTGCGACAAGCAAGCTGTCGCCGAGCATATATTGACGGTCCAGCAGCTCGGAGGTCGGATCGTCCGGGAACTCCAGCACCATAGCCCGCATGGAAGGCAACCCGAGCTGGGATGCTTGGACGGCGGTACGATACAAATACGGCATAAGCGAACATTTCAGCTTCGTAAAGAACCTAGTAACGTCAACCGCTTCCGTATCGTATGCCCATGGCACCCGGTATGACTTGCTGCCATGCAGTCTGCTATGGCTCGACAGCAGTCCGAAGGCTAACCAGCGCTTGAATACATGGGTAGGCGCGGTATTCTCGAATCCGCCGATATCATGGCTCCAGAAGCCGAAGCCGGATAAACCAAGCGACAAGCCGCCGCGCAGGCTCTCTGCCATCGATTCGTAATCTGCGTTACAATCTCCTCCCCAGTGAACGGGGAACTTCTGTCCACCGGCCGTTGCCGACCGCGCGAATACGGCAGCTTCGCCTTTGCCAAGCTTCTCCACCAGCACATCGAACACCACTTTGTTATAGAGCTGTGTATAGTAATTATGCATCTTGTTCGGGTCGGAGCCGTCATGGTACTCAACATCCGTCGGAATCCGTTCGCCGAAGTCCGTCTTAAAGCTGTCGACACCCATATCAACCAACTCGCGCAGATAGGATGCATACCACTCGCATGCTGCAGGATTCGTAAAGTCGACCAGCGCCATGCCTGGCTGCCACAAATCCCATTGCCATACATCGCCATTCGGTCGTTTAACAAGATAACCGTTCTTCCGTCCCTCCTCGAATAGTCTGGAGCGTTGCGCGATATACGGATTGATCCAGACGCACACCTTCAGCCCTTTCTCCTTGAGCCGCTTCAGCATGCCGACCGGATCAGGGAATACCCGCTCATCCCACTGGAAGTCAGTCCAATGGAATTCTCTCATCCAGAAGCAGTCGAAGTGGAAAACATGCAACGGCAAATCTCGCTCCGCCATCCCGTCTACGAACGACATCACTGTTGCTTCATCGTAGTCGGTCGTAAACGATGTCGTCAGCCAAAGTCCGAACGACCAAGACGGCGGCAGAGCCGGCTTGCCAGTCAGATCCGTATAACGTCCCAGCACTTCCTTCATGCTCGGTCCATCGACAATAAAGTAGCTCAGCGACTCTCCTTCTACGCTGAACTGCACTTTCTTCACCTTCTCAGAAGCGATCTCCAGCGAAACAAGCTCCGGGTGGTTGATAAAGACGCCATACCCTTTGTTAGTCATGTAGAACGGGATATTTTTGTACGACTGCTCGGAGCTAGTGCCTCCATCCTTGTTCCACAGATCAACCACTTGCCCATTCTTGACAAAAGGCGTGAATCGTTCACCGAGTCCATAAACCCATTCGCCTACGCCCAGATCAAGCTCCTCGCGCATATATGTCTTTCCGTCGATACTGGACTTCACGTAAGCCATCGACTTCTGCGTGCTGCCTGTTAATCGTTCGTCTCCACGATAGAAATCCACTTTCCAAGTTGCGCCTTTGCTGATTCGCACTGACAGACCGCCGCTTGTCAGTGTAGCCTCATCCTCATTCTCCTCGATGATGCCGTGACCGGCTTCATTCGTCAATTCGAATACCGGTCCACGTTCCCTTACACCTGCATGATGAATAAGTTTAACGCCAATAACGCCTTCAATCGGAGAATAAAATTGTACAGTCAGCAGCATCGTATCCAGCATGTTGGAACGGGAGAGAATAGGACGTGGCGCCGCATAGGCCGTAAGCTGACCCCCACTTTGTTCGAAGTCATGGGCTTGAACCGCTCCAAGCACCTCGAATCCCGGACGAATCATCCAATTGCCGTCGGTAAATTTCATATATAACACCTTCCTTTTTCCGTAATCAGGTTTTGTTGAATTATCAATTACTTGCAGTATACTGATAAGTAAGTGTTTCATCTAACATAATCATGCCGATTTATAGCATAATTCTGATGCAGGAGGACATCCGAATGACTCAGCAAGAACATCAGCAGAAGCAATCCCTGAAGGAGAACCGGCTGCACGGCACACAGGCCTTTCCTCTTGCCGCTTACTGGATCGGGCCAATCGCGCCCGGCGAGCCTGTGCTCGAGTGTCATTGGCACTCGGAAGCAGAATGGTTCTACGTGCTAGAAGGAGAAGTGCTGTTCCAGGTCGGAACCGACTACTTCCCCGTTGCGGCAGGCGAAGCTGTTTATATCGATGGCGGTGATATCCATGCCGGTCATGCGCTTGGTGATTCACCTTGCTCCTACTGCGCGATCGTTTTTGATACGGAGCTGCTGACAAGCGCTTCCTATGATGCCGTGCAGGAACGTTATATCGTCCCGTTGCAAGACAAAACCCGTACATTTCCGAGGCATATCAAGCCGGGAAATGTGTGGGGAGATGCTGTGCTGCGCTATTTGTCATCCCTTTTTGATGCTTGCTCAGATGAACGTGGCAGCTATGAGATGGCAGCCAAAGGACTGCTATACTTGATGCTCCATGAACTATCCTTCCATGGACAGCTAGTTAACCGCAGGGAACGCGATAGTAACTCGAATCAGCGATTCAAGGTTGAAAGGCTGAAGTCCGTCATTGCATATATGCAGGAGCATTACGGGCGGCAGATTCGAATTGCCGAGTTGGCTGAGCGAATTCCGATGAGCGAGGGGCAGTTCAGCCGTTTCTTCAAAACCATGACGCACCAGACGCCGATCGAATATTTGAATGCTTACCGGATCAAGAAAGCAGCCGAGCTCCTGACACAACCGGATGCCAAGGTTGCCGCGGTCGCAATGGACGTGGGCTTTGACCACATCAGCTACTTCGTCAAAGTATTTCGAAACCGGATGAAATGTACGCCATCAGAGTATCGTAAAAGCTACATGCATGAGGCGGAAGAGGATCGTGCCGCAGAACCTATGGATAATATGAAAGGGAGAATATAAATGAAGCAAAACAAATACGATGAGGTCGATTTTTACGAAGCCTACAGCAATATGGAACGCTCGAAGAAAGGACTCGAGGGTGCTGGAGAATGGCATGTGCTCAAGGGTATGATGCCGGTGCTTGAGCAGAAAAGCGTGCTGGATCTCGGTTGCGGCTACGGTTGGCATTGTTTATACGCTCATTCGCAAGGTGCAAGCGATGTGACCGGTGTTGACATTTCGGAGAAAATGCTGGATCGAGCAGCTTCTCTCGCAAATGGAACAGGCATCACTTACATATGCCAGCCAATTGAGGACGTCACATTCCCCGAATTACGGTTCGATATCGTCATCAGCTCACTTGCCTTTCATTATGTTTTGGATTTCGCAGAAGCCTGTTCGAAGATTTATCGTATTCTAAAACCGGGCGGAAATTTTCTTTTCTCTGTCGAACATCCCGTCTTTACGGCCCGAGCAGAACAAAGCTGGGTTTATGGAGAAAATGGTCAACCTCTCTATTGGCCGGTAGATGACTATCAGTCGGAAGTCATCCGAAATACCTCATTCTTGACTGACAATGTGGTAAAGTATCATCGTACACTCTCTACTTACATGAATACGCTCATTGATGCAGGCTTCCACATCACTGCTGTTCAGGAGCCTTCTCCTGCCGAAGAAATGCTGGAGCTGCCCGGAATGAAGGACGAATTGCGTCGCCCCATGTTCCTCATCATCTCTGTAGTCAAGCCGGGAGGTTGAAAGGATCAGATCAATCACTGAAATGTGAGATTGTTTTCGCCATAAATGCTCTGGCTGCATGTCCCAGATAATGGTCCGCACGGTGTATGATGCACAGATGGCGGACAGGGGCGCCTCCTACAATGCGGATGCAGCGAAACGCTGGATCATGAATACTATCGATCAAAGGAATCGGCTGGACGGTCGCTCCTAAATTGGCCTTCACAAGCTGTAATAGTGACGTGACCGATCCTGTCTCCATCAATGTCCGAATTCTGAAGCCATGTTCCTGAAAGGTATCATCGACAAGCGTCCTCCCAATCGCACCTTCCGGATACATAACCATATCGATCTCAGCAAGCTCGTTAACGTGAATAGAGGTTAACGCCGCCAGTCGATGATGCTCCGACACTACAAGAGCGTACTCTTCTGTGCAGATGGGTATAGTAATCAGGCGGTCATCCCGTTGAGGCATAAGCCCGATCCCGAGATCCGCCTGATTCTCAAGCACAAGCTGGGGAATCTCGATTGACGGTGTCACGCTGAGCTTGATTTGAGGATATTCGGTATGATAATCGATTAACAGCTTCGAGATTCGATAATCGAGATCCGACGGCAGCACAGCGATTGTAGCAGACCCACGCTGAAAGGTACGCAGCTCGCGAATGGAATCTTTGGCATATTGCACACTGCGCATAATGTTATGTCCATACTCCCTCAGCATCGTCCCCGCTTCCGTCAAAGCGATCCTTTTGCCTATTCGATCAAATAACATGACCCCAAGCTCATCCTCCAGCGAACGGATCTGCAAGCTGAGTGTAGGCTGTGAAACGCCTAATTTATCTGCAGCTTTCGTAAAATGTAATTCGTCGCTCACTGCCAAAAAGTAGTCTAATTGACGAAACTCCATACAACTAACCACCAATCATTAGGTTTTCTTATCATTATGATAGTTTTCATTGTATTGATTAATGGTTCATTCCGCAATACACTAGAGCATATTCATGTATTGGATTTCAGGAGGACTTACACCATGCGTAAAACCTATTTTCTGCTTCTCGCTCTTTTTATTGCCTCGCTTAATTTGAGGCCAGCGATAACATCGGTTTCTCCTTTGCTGGAAACGATTCGAGATTCGCTCGGCATTAACGGAACAACCGCAAGTCTGCTTACGTCCATACCTGTCTTGTGTATGGGGCTGTTCGCGCCGACCGCCGTCCTTTGGAGCCGCAAATGGGGACTTGAACGGACCATCCTTTTCGCTATCTGTCTCATCGGTACAGCAACCGCAGCACGTTTCTTCGCCGATACGGCGGTGGTCCTGCTATTTAGCGCATTCGCTGCCGGTGTCGGAATTGCCGTTGCCGGTCCGTTGCTATCCGGCTTTATCAAGAAACATTTTGCCGCCAAGGCTTCCTCAATTGTAGGAATCTATTCGATGGCTCTTGTGCTCGGAGCTACCATCAGCGCAGGACTGTCGGTGCCGCTGCAGCATACATTCGGCAACTCATGGCAAGCTGCATCCGCTGTTTGGGCCATATTCGCACTGATTGCAGTCCCGATCTGGGTTCGCCTATCCAGACGAGAAGACGGCGCACGTCTACACGTAGTATCCGCATCTGGCTCAGCTGTCCCGAGGCTGCCGATTCGTAACAAACGTGCCTGGTTATTAACGTTATACTTCGGCCTAATGGCATTCGAGTTTTATTCGGTCACTGCATGGCTGGCTCCAACATTAGAAAGTATGGGCTATGACACCGGTTTTGCTAGCGGTATGCTGACATTATTCACCTTTATCCAAATTCCAGTCAGTCTGCTCATTCCGTTCTTGATGTCACGATACCCTAAACGGCTCATTTGGCTGCTTTTATGCTCATCGCTTGAGCTAATCGGACTTGCCACGATCGCATTATCCGGCAACCCATGGTTCGCCACGATACTCATCGGCATCGGCGCAGGCGGCTTGTTCCCAATCGCACTGATGCTGCCGATCGAAGAAACATCCAATGCAGAAGACGCGAGCTCCTGGTCGGCCATGAATCAATCCGGCGGTTACGTCATTGGTGCGCTTGGTCCCATCATCGTCGGCTACATGCATGATCTCTCGGGAAGCTTCGCGCCTGCGTTCGGTTGCTTGACTGCGATTGCTGCAGTCCTGATGATTGTCCAGCTGCGAATCGGCAATCGCCAGCCAGAAGCTATCGCTAAGCGCAGTGCTGCTTGACGCTTAATCATGTTGCTCATGCCGAGCAAACAGGGTGAACAACCTAAAACATTCTTAGAAATCAAAAAAACCGCCGAGGCGGTTTTTTGATTACTTATGATGCGATTGGATGTTTGGGTTATACCATAACTTTGCAGATGTCGTTTGTGAACTCAACCGGATCCTGAAGCGGCAAACCTTCGATCAGCAGGGCTTGGTTATAGAGCAGTTGCGTGTACAGGTTGAACTTCTCTTTGTCCGAACCATGTGCATTCTTAAGCGACTGGAATACATCGTGATTCACATTGATTTCAAGCACCTTGTCCGCTTTCACATCTCCGCTGTCCGGCATCATCTTCAGGATTTTCTCCATCTCGATCGAGAGTTCTCCTTCTGCGGATAGGCATACTGGATGGCTTCTCAGACGTTTCGACGCTTTGACCGCTTTAACCTTACCGGAAAGCAGCTCGAGCATGCCGTCGAACAGCTCTTTGTTGGAATTCTCTTCGGATTGGGAAGGCTTGTCCTTCTCTTCCGGCTCGAAGCCTAGATCACCGCTGGAGATAGAACGGAATTCTTTCTCCTTGTAGTTCATGATCATCTTAACAGCGAATTCGTCAATATCGTCTGTCAGGTACAAAATTTCATAACCCTTCTCGAGGACGATCTCGATCTGTGGCAGCTTCTCGATCCGCGCGATGGACTCGCCTGTTGCATAATAAATATAGGCTTGATCCTCCGGCATACGCGACACGTATTCGTCCAGGCTAACCAGTTTGTTTTCCTTGGAGGAGTGGAACAGCAGCAGATCTTGTAGATCGGCTTTGTTCATGCCGTAATCGTTGTATACGCCAAATTTCAGTTGACGGCCGAAAGATTTGTAGAATTTTTCATAATTGTCGCGATCATCCTTCTGCATGCTTTGAAGCAGAGCCTTGATCTTGTTTTTAATATTTTTGGCGATGAGCTTCAGTTGACGATCATGTTGCAACAGCTCACGGGAGATGTTGAGCGATAAGTCTTCGGAATCCACCATACCCTTCACAAAGCTGAAGTAGTCGGGTACAAGATCCGCGCATTTGTCCATAATAAGCACGCCGTTGGAGTAAAGCTCAAGCCCTTTGGCATATTCTTTGGTGTAATAATCGAATGGAGCGCTCTCCGGTACGTACAGAATCGCGTTGTACACAACAGCTCCGTCCGCGCTAATATGAACGTGCTTCAACGGCTTATCGAAGCCGTAACGTTTCTCTGCATAGAAGGCTGCATAATCTTCATCAGTCAGCTCGTTCCTGTTGCGGCGCCAGATCGGCACCATGCTGTTAAGCGTCTGCTCTTCGACCTTCTCCTCTAACTCGCCTTCGCTGCCCTCAACAGGCTGCTGGCTCTTCATATCCATCTTAATCGGATAACGAATGAAGTCCGAATACTTTTTCACGATAGCTTTGAGTCGGTAAGGCTCGAGGAACTCGTCGTACTGCTCGTCCTCCGTATTCTCCTTAATGCGCAGAACGATCTCTGTACCAACTGTGGCTTTCTCTGCGGTTGTAATGGTATAACCATCCGCGCCTTCGGATACCCATTGATAAGCTTGATCGCTGCCCAGTGACTTAGTCGTTACTGTTACTTCGTCCGCAACCATAAACGCGGAGTAGAAACCTACGCCGAACTGGCCAATAATGTTGTGACCGTCCTTCGATTCGTTCTGCTGCTTGAATGCAAGCGAACCGCTCTTCGCAATTACGCCAAGGTTGTTCTCAAGTTCCTCTTGCGTCATACCGATGCCGGTATCTGTCAGCGTAAGTGTACGAGCATCCTTGTCTGCTGTTACCTTGATGTAATAATCCTCTTTATTAAAGACGAGATTCTCGTCCGTCAACGCTTTGTAATAAATTTTGTCAATGGCATCGCTCGCGTTGGAGATCAGCTCCCGTAGGAAAATCTCCTTCTGTGTGTAGATGGAATTAATCATCATCTCTAGCAGTCGCTTGGATTCCGCCTGAAATTGCTTCATAGCCATGAATGCGCTCTCCTCTCGATTATGGAACTGGGACCGACTGGGTCCGACATCGGCTTAGCCGACTCTACTCGTTAGCACTCATATTACTTGAGTGCTAATCCCTCCTTTTATATACCATATTCGCAATTTTGGTGTCAACTCTTTCCTCGAAGCGGCAGCCGTTTTACTTCGTTACTTTTCTGTATACGTGGGGTAAATCGATACTCGCGGATGGGGAGCGGGAGATGATGACAAGAGAATATGGAGAGTATGGATAGTGTGGATAGTGTGGAGAGTAATCAGGAACGAGAGAGACTAATTAATTGAGGGGCGGAGCCGGGGAGGCTGGTGCGGGGACAAGTCCGTTAGTTAGTTCTGGTGCGAGGGCTGGTGCAGGTGCCAACGTACATAAACATTCCTGTATTCCATACATCATTCTAGACATCAAGACCAAGCAAATAGGATCAATCCTGCCTTTTGTACATTAATTTTGTGAGGTAACTCCCCCACCAGCGCTCCTTAGCCAAATATTCCTGTATCGAATACATCAATCTTATCCGATTAGCTACAACTCGAGAAATATTCCTGTATGGCTTACATCAATCACATATAAATCTGGTTGGACATGTCAACCTGACTGATTAGACTGGTAGACTGGTTGTGCAGACACACTTCGAATCCAACAAGTATAGGCTAAGCTCGGCTTGCCCAAGCAACAAAAACATAAAATTCAAAAATAAGCCGCGCTCACGGCGCGGCACTAGCTCCCGAATAGAATTCGGGAGAATTTATTCATCTCGTCATGCCTCGCTCGCAGCAGGCATAATATTCCGTTCTTCGAACACTCGCATTGCGACGAACAAACCGCTGATCGACTTAGGGAATCCTGCGTAAGGCAAACAATTCATAATAGCTTCAATAATTTCATCCGGCGTCAGCCCGGCATTTAAACCTGCGTGAATGTGAAAATCGAGTTGTGCATCAGAACCGCCGGCGATAAGCGCAGCGATCGCCACCAGCGCTCGCTGCTTGAAGTCGAGACCTGGTCTCGAGTAGATCATCCCATACGGGAATGATACGATCATATCCGCGAAGTCTGGGCTGAACTTGCGTACTTTATCCACCGTCACTTGAAGTACATCGGGACTTACCATCTTGCCCAGCATTTCGATTCCTTTGTTATAGGCATGTGTGTCCATTCTGTTCCCCCTGTGTGTCCATCTATAGTGTTACTTCTAGTTCATATGAATAACTAAGCCATACTCAGCAATCGCGTCAGAATCGGAGGAATTTCCAGCGGATCCACCATCACTTCGATCACCGTCGGTCCAGTCGCTTGAAGCGCTAGCTTTACAGCCTCCTGTACATCTCCCGGCCTTGTGCAACGATATGCAGAAGCTCCCATGGACATTGCAAACATACTAACATCCAGCGGTTGCTCGTACACTGCTCCTACGGAACGACCTGTATTATACGACATCCCTTTGTCCACCATATCCAACCTGCCGTTGTTCAGAACGAAGAAGATAACAGGCACGCCGTAATTAACAGCCGTCGCAATTTCGGTTCCTTGCATCAAGATGCAGCCGTCACCAGTAATACAGACCACCGGCCGCTCCGGAGATGCAATCTTGGCGCCGATCGAATACCCAATCGCTGCTCCCATCGCGATAAATACTTCGTCGAAATAAAATGTCCCAGGGACTGGCATCTCTAGATTCTGCACTGCATGGAAGGAATGGCTGCCTGCATCGCCGAACATAAGGGCATTCTCCGGCAGAGAAGCGCGCAGCGCACGGAAGGAATCTCCTGCTTTCATGACCGAACCTTGATAACGATCAACTTCGAGCTTAGGCAGTGTACGCAGCTTGTACTCTTCTGGTCTTGGCTCTGCCCCTGACGACTCGATTACTTGCTGCAAATTCGACTTCAAGTCCCCGAGTACGATCTCGGTATAGACGTCTACCGACTTGCCTGCGAAAGTAATATCATATTCGAATTGCAGCATTTGTTTCGGTTTCATCTCATCCGTAAAACCGGATAGCTGCATGTCGCATAGCTTACTGCCGATTACAATCATCAGATCAATGCCAGAAACCATGTATTCCATCGCGGTTGGAGAACCTCCCAGCCCATAGCCCCCATGATACAAAGGATGCGTAGACGGAAAAGCGCTCTTGCCTCCTGGCGCTGTCACGACCGGAATACGCCAATGCTCCGCGATGGTCCGAATCTCGTCAAAGGCTTTCCCGATGATTGCTCCTTTGCCGATGAACAATACAGGACGTGTTGCTCGATCCAGCATAGCCACTGCTCGATCAACGCTTCGAGCCACGATCGTCGAAGCATAATCCGGCATCGGAACATGGAAATCCTCGATGTCTTCCATTAACACGTCGAACGGCAGACAGAGATGAACAGGCCCTTTCTCTCCATGGAAAGCACGTTCTATGGCGTGTTTGAGATAGAGCGGCAGTAAATCACCGCGTTCCACACGCGCGCTGAACAATGTCACCGGCTCGAACATTTTGACCAGATCCATCCCGAATTGACTGGAGTCCTGACTTAACGCTTTTCCTGTATCCTGCATAGAAGGTTGTCCGGTTATGAATAATACTGGCAGACCAAATTCCTTTGCCTGTCCGGCAGATGTAATCATATTGGTACCGCCTGGCCCTGATGTTGCGATGGCCACACCTAAGGTGCCGCTGCCTAGAGCGTAGCCTGCTGCTTCGAAGCCGCAGCCCGTCTCATGGCGCCCCAGCACATATTGAATGTCTTGACTATCCAATTCCAACATCAGCGGTGAAATCGATTTGCCGGGAATACCGAACACATGCGTAATGCCCCAGCGCTTAAAATGCTCAACAATAATCGAATATACTTTTTTCTTCATCTGATCTCCTTCATCATTACTTGTATTGGCCGTACGGCTGTAAAATAACTTCTAACTGATCTGCGGGCAAAGGTCGATGGAAGTAGTAGCCCTGTACCTCCCTGCATCTCAACCGCTTCAAGTAATTGAGCTGATCCTCCGTCTCCACGCCTTCCGCGATGACATCGATGCCCAAGTTATAGGCCATCGCTATAATTGTAGAAACAATGTCTGCGTCGATGGAGTCCGTCATAATATCTCGCACGAAGGACTGATCAATCTTGAGGCGGTTGATAGAGAACAGCTTCAAATAATACAAATTGCTGTAACCCGTGCCGAAATCATCGATACAAACATGGATGCCAAGCTTCTTGAGCTCTCCCAATACTTCAATCGTAAACTCGACATCCATTGTCATCGATTCCGTGATCTCAAGCTCTAACAGCTCCGGATCCAATTCCGTTTCCTGGAGTATTCTCTTGACGGTTTCGACAAGGTCGGGCTTCAAGAATTGACGTGTCGACAGATTGACGGATATCTTCATCGGCGGTACGCCTTGATCAATCCATAGCTTGTTCTGCTTGCAAGCCGTTCGCAGCACCCACTCGCCGATAGGAACAATCAATCCCGTCTCCTCGGCGATCGGGATAAACTTGGAAGGCGGCACCAGACCTAACGTGGGGTGATCCCACCGAATTAATGCCTCCGTACCGATGATATGGCCAGTCTCTAGCTCAATTTGCGGTTGATAATGCAAGACAAACTCATTATTCTGAAGCGCCTTTCGAATCGAATTCTCCAGAGTGAGCTGCTCTAGCCCGATACCGCTCTTGACCGCTTTATACATGGCGTAATTATTTTTCCCGCCGTCCTTGGCCAGGTACATCGCAATATCTGCGCGTTTCATCAGCGTTTCCGCATCCGTGCCATCTTGCGGGGATATCGCAATACCGATACTCGCCGTTATGTAAAACTCGTAATCATCGATTTCGAAAGGCACCTCGAATGCCTTAATAATGTCATTGGCAACTCGAATGAGATCATCCTGGCTCTTCATATCCCGGACGACAATCGTAAATTCGTCTCCACCCATCCGAGCTACAAAATGTTTCTGTGCTCGGCAGCAGTTTTTGAGCCGCCCTGCTACCAGTTTAAGTAATGCATCGCCGTTGTTATGACCTAGATTGTCGTTTATCCGTTTAAAGCTGTCGAGATCCAAGAACATCAATCCGAACGGATTTCGATCGTCTTCTTGCGAATCCAGCAGCTTGGTTAGATGCTGTGTAAAAAACCTTCGGTTCGGCAGGCCGGTTAGGTCATCGTGGAATGCGAGATGATTAATTTGCTTCTCTGCTTTGGATCGTTCAGTGATATCACGGAATTGAGCAAAGGCGCCCATGATCGTCTCGTCCTGATCATAGATTGGGAAAGCGTCAAATAGACATACGAGCTTCTCGTCCTGAGCCTTTTGTTTAATACTGATTTCCATATCTTCGTAGTTGATGCCATAATGGAGCACTTCATTTATATATTGACTGATTTTCAGACCGACAATGGACTTGCTAAGCTCGTCCTGCTTCTTGAGATCCGTTATAAATTCGGCAAACTTGTTGTACTCCGTGATCTTGCCTTCTCGGTCCGTAATAATAATTCCGTTTCTTGTCGTTTCTATCACGACTTGGTTCAAGATGTGGAGTCTTCTATTTTGTTTCTTGAGCAGCAGCTCCCGCTCGATAGAATCCACCACCGTGCATAACATCGCGAGCAGGAACGGATTATGTTGATCGATTGCCGTCATAATGGTTATCGTTCCCAGCAAATTGCTTACATCCGTATGCTGGAAAGGAACCGAATAACATGCGCTATTTTCCAGAAAATGAAAATAGTGATCTCTACCGATTAATTGGAACGGCTCTCGATGATCCAACGCAAGATTAATGCTGTTCGTGCCAGCTTCCCGCTCTGTGAATGTAAGGCCTACTTTGATACCGGACTGGCTCACGATCGTTTTAATCGTTTCGTCCCCAGCCATCTCCAGGATGCAGCCATTCTCATCTGAAATCAGAATGAGGAGCGGCAAACCTTTCATTAATTCCAACATCTTATTAACGAAGAAATTAATGACGGACAATATTTCTTCGTACTCCATACGCTTGCCTGCTAATTCATAGTCGCTCAGCACAGCGGTAAACGCCGGAACAACCTCCGGATTGATGCCTAACTTCTTGCATCTGTCTTGCGATTCTCTCAGCCAAATCTCATTATTCACACTGACCCTCGCTTCCAACTCTCTAATCTCTATTGAGCTCATATACTCAGGAGTTGCCCCACTTTCAAACTTACAGTAAATTTACAACAAAAAATGTCAGCCCGAATGACTATTCTGAGTTAGTCGTTGTGGCTGACAAGTTGAGTGGGTTTGAAATAGAAATTTTTAGGTGACTTTCTTCTATTTTACTCCAGCACTCACCAACGTTCAACAGAAATATGCAGGAAAACGTTGCGTTTGACGTTTTTTTCATAAGTCGACACTAACCGTCATTATGCGTTGTTTTTTTTGACATAAACCGCGTGTCCTGTGATACCATGGTAGGATATGAATAGATTACGAATGGAGGATCTCCTTCATGCAATCGGATTTGACGCCATACATCGCATTAATTTCAACCTCGGGCGTGCTTAACACATTCCTTTGTCTTTATGTATTGTTCAAGCGACGAGAGTTTCCCGAGGCTCGTCTACTGGTATGGTGGACTGCGCTGCAGTCAATCTATATCTTCGCGTTCGCATTCGAGCTCGCCAGTGACACGATCGAGCAGATTATGCGTTGGGGCGTCATTGAATATATAGGCATCGCCTTTGCCCCGGTCGTCGGTCTGCTGCTCATCCTCCGGTATATTGATAAACGAATACCGGCTTGGGCAGCGAAAGCAATGTTCGTCATCCCCGTTATCACGTTTTTGCTGGTTGCAACCAATAACAGCCATCATCTTTTCTACAAAGATGTTTACCTCCGGTCAGATACGGTCACACCGATGGTCGATATTATTGTAGGCGAATGGTATATCGTTCATGGCGCATATACATTCGGCAGTTTGCTTGCTGGTGTTGTATTACTTCTGAGACAATTGATTTCTACCAAAAGAACGTTCCGCACTCAATTGCTCACGCTGCTCATCGGACAGAGCCTTCCAATGATTGGCGCCTTCTTATATTTGATCGGCGTTACGCCTTATGGCATGGATCCCGTACCCTTTATTCTCAGCATCACCTCCGCTCTGTATATCTGGGCTATCCTGTCTACGAGATTGCTGATGATTGTGCCGATTGCCAAAGAAAACTTATTCGAGAGCATGAAGGAAGGCGTTATCGTACTGGATCGTTCAGGCAGACTCATTGATTTCAATAGAGCGGCATCCGGCATGATTCCGGCTTTGCGCAGAAGTCTGCTTGGCAAGCGGCTAGGCGATATCTGGGAGAATATGACCGGAGTCTCGTATCAAGGACTGCTTAAATCCGACACAGAAGAGACCATTCAAGAGCTGGAATGGGAAATTGGCGGCGTAACCTCCATTTATCAGGCGAGGATCTCCACCATACGTGGGCGAGGGGGCGGCGCTATCGGCGATCTGCTCATGCTCATCGATGTCACGGAACAGAAACGGCTCGAAGAACAGCTGCGCACATTGGCCTATTATGATGGTCTTACAGGCATCTACAATCGCGCCCAATTCATAATTCGGGCCAAGGAACAGCTCGAGCTCGCAGCATTACGTGAGCAACCTGCTTCCGTCATCATGTTTGATATCGATCATTTCAAATCGTTTAACGATACGTATGGTCATGAAACCGGGGATGAAGTACTGCGTCATGTGGCAGCAATATGTCAGAAGGTACTTAAGCCTGATATGTTATTCGCTCGTTATGGCGGCGAGGAGTTCGTATTGGCCATCCGCGATGTCTCGATGGAGCAAACCGCTGCTCTGGCAGAACGACTGAGGGAAGCACTCTCAGGCTCACCACTCCAGTCGCCTAACAGAGACAGCTTGACGGTAACCGCGAGCTTCGGTGTAGCATCCACTTCAGCATTTACAACTGGTTCAACAAGTCTCGAAGCTTTATTAAGAGACGCGGATGAGGCCTTATATCAAGCCAAACGCAGCGGACGCAACCGCGTCTGCCTGCATGAAGAAGCCGTCAGAACCCCATGAGGTTCTGACGGCTTGTTTGTCATCCTATGAACGTTGATAGCTTAGTGAGCGTAACGTGCGATTACGTTGTTAAGCAGCGAAGTGACATAAGGAACGCCTTGAGCGAGATCAGAATCTCGAACGACAACTTTGACAAACGACTCATCCATGTCCATCGCTTCGGCGAACATACCGAACACACTGGTGGCGCGACGGTCAATCTGCAGCAGCAGCTCCAGCTCGTTGCCGCGATTGCGCAGGAATACGAGCTCCAGCTCATCGAGACGACCGCGGTAAGCACCAGAATAAGGTACAAATTCGAATTCTTGCACGAACGGAGACGAATCGCCGAGTCTTGGCGCATACACCGTCTCTGCTTCTCGAAGCTTGAAGCCTAACGAATCGATCGCTTGAAGAACAACTTGCATGGCTGGCGTCGGAGTTACTTCGATTCGGTCATTGTCTGTAGGATCGACTGCCGAACGAATATCCGCCGTTGTTTTGATCCATACTGGCGTTCTGCCGATAGAAAGCGGCGTATTGGGAGCGAGATAGAAGCTGAAGCCAATCTCCCTGTTCTCATTCGCGCGTACAGTTATCGGTGGAGAGACGCGCACCTTGCCGAGCTCCAGGTTTTGTTGCATCTTGCTATCGTTCACTTCTTTGATGTAATAAGTCATGATGGACAAATCAATGCCTTCAATTTGTTGCTCGACCGATCCGCCGAAGATCCGAACCACACCGCGCACTTCTTCCCCTGGACTGTAGGACGTACGCTCGAGCAATGTATCTACCTTCGCCGCGCCAATTCCCACACTTGCCATCATTCGATTAAATAAGGACATTTGAAACACACTCCTTCGCGTTATTAACCATGTAGTACGATACTCGGAGAAAAAGGTATCGCATTCATATTAACAAATTTTTACGTAGCGCGGGAGAAACAAGAACTAAACATTAAGGGATCGCGCGGACTTTGACACATTACACCCGGAACAAACCAAGTCCATTCAGTGGAACGACTGGCTCGACGTCCTTAATCAATCCTTGCGATTGCCCACGAAAAGCAACGTCAGCCAGCCATCTCGTGAACGGCGCAACATTCATCTCCGCCATTTCCTCCTGGCTGAAGAACCCGGCGGCATCAACCTCGATATTGTCCGGTTTCGGCTCGCCCCCTACATAATCCATCGAGAACGCGATGTAGACGTTGTGAATACTCCTCGGCTGGTCGCGCAGCGCGGCTACGCCTGTGACGACAGCTTCAATGCCGCTTTCCTCCATGACTTCGCGTACGATCGTCTCCTCGATTGGCTCCAGCTGTTCAATATATCCGCCGGGATTGGTCCAATACCCTTGTCCGGGATTTTGCGCCCTCCGAACAAGCAATAGCTTATCGTCCCTCTTGACCAGTGCGCCGACCCCGATGCTATAGCTGCCCCAGTGCACGAAGCTGCACGCCGTACAGGCAATTCTCGGCGTTCCATCGACTTCACGCAGCTCCATCCGTTGCCCGCAGGCAGAACAAAAATTCACTTCCACGTTTAACCCTACTCTCCATGTTGTATATTGCGATGCAGCCTATGTCTGCACATTCTTGAACTGTTGATCGAACATTCGGTAATATGCGCCTTGCTGCTTCATCAGCGATTCATGCGTCCCTTTTTCCTGCAGCAGCCCTTGGGCGACAACCGTGATGGAGTCCGCATCCCTAATCGTATTCAGCCTGTGAGCGATAATAAAAGTCGTACGGCCCTTCATCACCTTAAGCAGCGCTTCCTGAATATGCAGCTCCGTACGGGTATCGATGCTGCTGGTAGCTTCGTCGAGGATGAGAATCGAAGGCTCTGCCAAAATAACCCTTGCAATCGCAAGCAACTGGCGTTGCCCTTGACTTAAGTTGCCTCCGTTCTCGGTCAGCACTGTGTCATATCGATTCGGCAATCGCTGGATAAACGTATCTGCATTGGCCATTCGCGCCGCCGTCATGACCTCTTCGTCCGTCGCGTCCGGTTTGCCGTACAATATATTATCGCGAATCGTGCCGGAGAACAGATACGTCTCTTGCAGCACGATCCCGAAGGTTTGACGCAAACTTTCCCTCGTATACGACCGAATGTCCCTGCCGTCAATCAATATGCGTCCACCTGTCGGATCATAAAATCGTGTAAGCAGATTGACGATCGTGGTCTTGCCGGCGCCTGTCGGCCCGACGAGCGCCGTGCTGCTCTCACTTGGCGAATCAAAGCTGACGCCCCTCAGAATAGGAACGTCCGGACGATAGGAGAAACTCACGTTCTCGAATACGACATGCCCCTTTGGATGATGAAGTACGGACGCATCAGGAGAATCCGGTTCTTCCTCATCCTCGTCAAGCACTTCGAACACGCGCTCAGCGCCAGCAACACCAGAGAGCAAAACGTTGTAAATCTGAGCCATCTCGTTAAGCGGTCTTACGAATTGTCTCGAGTATCCTACAAAGCTTGCGATTAGCCCAACGGTAAGATGACCTTTGACTGCCATGATGCCTCCCACAATTGCAATTGTGGCAATGCCGATATTATTAATAACGCCTAACAGCGGCATTAGGAAGCCTGACCAGATTTGCGCTTTCAATGATACTTGCAGCAGCTTGCCGTTTACATCTTCGAATTGTTCGATCGATTTCCGTTCATGGTTGAACGCTTTGACAACTTGCAAACCAGTTATCGTCTCTTCAATGTGACCATTCAGCTTGCCGAGCATAACCTGCTGCTCTTTGAACAACACTCCGGTTCGACTGGTTACGAATTTCGCGAGCAGATAGACAAGTGGCACCGTGATCAAACTGGCTAACGTTAAGAGCGGACTCAAGATCAGCATCATCGTTAGAGAGCCGACGATACCGATGAATCCCGCCATAAGCTGTACTGTCGATTGTGATACGGTATTGCTGACATTGTCAATATCATTCGTGACTCGGCTCATCAATTCGCCATGCGGGCGCGAGTCGAAGAATCGGAGAGGCAGCTTTTGCAGCTTCCCGAACAGCGAGCCCCGCAGTCGTTTCACAACTCGTTGCGACAATCCGGCCATGAGCCAGCTTTGCAGGAACGATAACACGCCTTCGGCGGCATACGCCGCAACAAGCACGAGCAAGACGATCTCCAGCAGTCCGAAATTGACACCGCCGTCAACTGCCCCAGTCATCGCGTCAATCGCTCGCCCGATTAGATAGGGACCTGCTACAGCAAGGATGGAGCTTCCGATGACAAACGCGAAGATGATCAGCAGCAGCCTGCGCTCACTGCCGAAGTAACGCCACAGCCTCAGCATTGTCGCACCCATACGCTTCGGCTTTACCGGCTTTCTCCCTGCAGCACCGGCTCCGGGACGACCGATCCCCGGAATGGCCGGCGGCACACTGGTATCGCCGCTTCTTCCGTTTTTCCCATCACCGCTGGAATTAGTAGACATCCGACTTCAACTCCTTCCCAATCTGAGACCGGTAAATCTCCTGATACACCAGGCAGCGTTCGAGCAACGCCTCATGCTTGCCCATGTCCACGATTTTCCCTTGATCCATCACGATAATGTTGTCCGCGTCCATCACGGATGTAATCCGCTGGGCAATGAGCAGGCACGTCATGCCTTGCGCATACAGCTTTAGAGCAGACTTGATTCTAGCTTCCGTCGCCATATCTACCGCACTGGTGCAATCGTCTAGAATTAGAATCTCCGGTTTGCGGATCAGAGCTCTCGCAATGGAGATCCGCTGCTTCTGTCCGCCGGACAAATTGACACCTCGTTGCCCAAGCAAGGACTGATAGCCCTCCGGCAGACGCTCGATAAATTCATGCGCCTCAGCTAGTCTCGCCGCCTCCAACACCTCGTCCTCGGTTGCGTCTTCCTTGCCCCACCGAATATTTTCCATAATCGAACCTGTAAACAGCATCGTCTGCTGCGGAACAATCGCGATCCGCTCGCGCAACGACGCAGGATCCAGCTCACGAATATCAGTGTTATTCACCCTGATGACACCACGGCTCGAATCATAGAAACGTGGTATTAGCTCAACGAGACTGCTCTTGCCAGCACCTGTCGAGCCCACTATACCAATTGTTTCTCCGGGGTTAACCTTAAAGCTGACATCATCCAAGGCCGGGGCGGCAGCACCTTCCACATAGGAAAATGATACGCATCTGAATTCGATCTTCCCTTTCACATCCGCCCCCCACTGAACATCGTCGCGCCAAGTCATCTCGTTATCCTGACGGAACACTTCGCCGATCCGCTGAGCGGAGGCCTTGGCCCGGATAAACATCGTAAACACCATCGTCAGCATCATAAGCGCAAACAAGATTTGCGTCATATAGTTGACGAAAGCGACGAGATGGCCGACAGGCAGCAGATTACTATCGAGCCAACGCCCGCCTAACCACAACACGACGACAATACCGAAGTTAACCGTCAACATGATCGCCGGGTTAAAGATCGACATAGCCCTCATGGCGTTCGTCGAGCGTGCCCGCTGCTCTTCGTTCGATACCTCGAACCGTTCTTCCTCATAATCGAATCGATTAAACGCTTTAACCACACGAACGCCGGACAAATATTCGCGAACCGTCGTGTTCACCTTATCAAGCGACTTCTGCACATTCATGAACCGGGAGAAGCCGACGCGGATATTAAGCGCTACCAATACAATGACGATCGGCACCACAACGAACAAAATAATCGATAAATTCCAATTGAGCCGTACCGCCATAATCAATGCGCCGATGCCAAGAATAGGCGCTTTGATGAAGATGCGCATCATCCCGTTTATAAAGTTCTGTACCATCGTAACGTCGTTAGTCAGCCTAGTGACTAGCGATCCCCGGTCGAACTTGTTCATATTATCGAACGACAACGACCCAATCTTGGCGAACAGATCCGAACGAAGCTCTGCCCCAAACTTCTGTGAGACGTGGCTCGCCACGATATTGCGGATCGAAGCTGCGATCGCGCCCATCGCGGTGATAAGCAACATGAGCGCTCCTGTCCGCAAGACGTAATCCAGATCCTTCTCGGCAATCCCATTGTCGATGATATGCGCAAGCAGCGTCGGCATCATCAGATCCGCGCTTGCTTCGATTGCAACGAATAGAATCGCTAACAGAAAGCTTTTCCAATACTTTCTAATGTATCGACCGTAAGGCATCAGAGTTAATCTCCTTTTCTCGGCAAATGGGATGAAAGCTTCGCCATCAAAGAAAGCAACATTCGTTTCTCGTCTTCGTCAAAGTTGGCGAAGGGTTCTTCCAGCGACTCCAGCCAAGCCGCATCCATATTGGCGATTAGCTCTGCGCCTTCCGGCGTCAGCTTAACGATCTTCACTCTAGCATCCTCGGGGCTGCTCTCACGCGCGACATAATGCATCTTCTCAAGCCGATCAATCATCTGCGACATCGTGCTGGCCCTCACGTCCAGATGCTCCGCCAATTGCCCAATTGTACGCCCCGACTTGCATCGCAAGTGCCTCAGCAGCATCCACTGCACACGCGTCAACTCCACCTTGTTGCGATGAAACCCCTCCGAGCGCAAATACCGCTGAATACGCTGCATATGATCGACAAAATGCTCCAATACAACTCGATTGTCCACCGATTCTCCTCCCTCCATTGAAGCTCAATAATTGTATTATATAGCGAAACTAAATAAATTTGAATAAGGAGAATGGAATGTCTATCTGAAACCGCAAGGGACATCAAGACAGTGTTGGGATCGGACGCCGGGCGCGGGGGCGGGGCGGGCGCGGGGCGGGCGCGAGTATGAGCAAAATGCGGGAGGCAGCAAGGTTTCTAGAGGAAAAGTCATATGAATGCTGTATTTTGTACATCAATTCAACCACCTGCACCTCGAATTATGTAACAATCCTGCAATTTGTGCATCAATTTGTCTCGATGTACCACCACCCACTTACTCTGATCACAATAATCCTGCACACAATGCATCATTCTGTCGTTACTTGGCCACCAGCATAACTTATTCCTGCACCATTTACAGCATTCCATAGTCTAGCGGCAATAGTGAGCAAGGCACGGCGGAGCCACGGCGGAGCCACGGCGGTTTGACCCGATTTCGTTCACAATAACAACTGCTCAGCTTTATAACCTCAAATAGGCCAACCAGTAATCTCTGGTTGACCTAATCTAATAGTACGAGGAGACTGCAGAACAAGGAAGAAATGACTTCTGAGACTTCCCTCACAACATCTCCTTAGCAGCTACGTCGGCGCTTGCCATCGGTGCTTGTCATCGGCGCTTGTCACCGGCGCTTGCCACCGGCACTTGCCATCGGCACTTGCCATCGGCACTTGCCACCGGCGCTTGCCACCGGCGCTTGCCACCGGCTGCAGCCTTATGAAGCCTTCTACATTGCACTCAATTCCACATACTCCCCCGACTGGGCAAAATAAAGTCCCGCTTCCTTTACCGGATATCCGAACGTCGAGGTCCACTCCCCTGCATAGGCCATTACCTGCGGACGATAAAAATCAACAAAAGTGCCAAGCTTCCCTTCCGCCACGCTGTCCGTCTTAAAGTCGACGATCACCCAGCCATCCTCCTCCTCGAACAAAAAGTCGAGAACGCCTCGCAATAACACCGGCTCGCCGCCAATTGCCGACTCCTTGCGAATCATAACCGGCACCTCGAACAGCCTACGCTTCGCCCTCAAGCTGCGCTGCCACAGCTCACTCGCCAGCAAGTCGCGAACGATCGAGACAGCCGCTCCGATGTGATCGGCGTGTAACCCTTCCTCTAGCGCCAACATCCGAACGGCATCCTCCAGCCGTTCCTCAGCCAAGCGGCCCTTGCCTGCCAGCTCAATCGCACGATGCACGACGCTGCCGAAAGCAAGCCCTTTGCCGGTTGCGCCCCAATCCGGAGCATCGCCCTCGCCCTTCGTCTGCCCCGTCACCGAAGCGAGGCTGTAGCTAGGCGTCTTTAGGCGCTCCAGCTTTGCCGCAAGCGCAGCCTTTGCCGCCTGCAACTCAGGCGCCGCAAGCTTCGACTCTTGCAATGCCCATGTCCCCGGCTCCGGTACGTCAAGCTCGCGCAGCAGCTCCATGCCGTCCACGAGCGAAGTCCAAGGACATTTGGCCGGCTGCTCGGGATAAAGACTTACAACCAGCACTTGTTTTGGACGTGTGGCAGCGACATACAGCAGACGCTCCTTCTCGGCATTCGCGAACAATCGCTCCCGCTCGTTCATCGCTTCCCAACCCGCAGGCTGCGCGACGATCTCTCTCTTAAATTCTCCAACGTTCCGGCTAATTGTGAAATAGCCCTTCGCCGTTTCACCAGAACGGTCGATGTATGAGTCCGCATCATGATCGGATTCTCCGCAAGGACAAGCGAGAAAAACGACAGGCGCTTCAAGCCCCTTCGCCTTGTGCAGATTCATGATACGAACCGCTCCGCTGCCTCCTGCATACAAGCTGGATGTCTCCATCCCCCGGTCCGCAAGCATCTCCTCGATCGCCCGGCATAAAGCCGGCCAACTGCTGGCAGCGCGCACGTCGCTCTGAAGCAGCTGCAGCATCCGAACGAGTGTGCCCGCTCGGATCGCGCCCGCGGTGAGCGTTGATACATACGGCAGCAAGCCGAGCTCATCTACGATACGCACGAAGGCGGCTATAGCGCTGGATGATCCGCGCACCCAATCTCGGTATGTTCGAATCCGCATAAGGGCTCTCTGGACGGGCAGCGCCTCATCGGGACATTCCTCCGGAGCAGCAATACCATACAGCCCAATCCGTCCAATCGATTCGTTATAGACATACAAAGCCCGATCGCTGACCCCAAACAGCAAGCCGCGAAGCACGCCTAGCAGCGCAGGAGAATCCGCAGGATCATCCAGATAACGAACTAGCTGCCACAGCGCCAATTGCTCCTCGTACAAAGTGAGACTGCCTGACGTATCCGACGGCACGCCGAGCTGATCCAGCTGCTCCGCATATAGATGAATGAATTCACGCGTTTTCGTCAAAATGAGAAAATCACTCGGAACCGCCTGCCTGTTGCCACCATCGCGATCCTCGATGCGAATGCCGCTCTTGCCGTCGCCACCTCCGCAAGCCCAAGCAATATACGCCGCTATCCGCTCCGCATCCAACTGCGCGACGGCCGCTTTGCCGCCAGGCATCTTGGGATATGGCAGCGCGTAGACGCCATGCGGCGTTCGGCGCCCTCCAGTCGGGCTCGCAGCCCTTGTCTCCATCAGCACGAACGCAGCTTGCTGCTCCGTCTCCTCCGGCGGCAGCTTGCCGACGAATTGCCCGTTCACGAAGTCGCCGATCGACTGCACCGACCGGAAATTCGCGCTCAGTCGCAGCACCGCCCCGCATGCCGCAATTCGCGACTTGACTTCGTTATAAATTGATATATCCGCGCGCCGGAAGCGATAAATTGATTGCTTTGGATCTCCCACGACAAACAGCGAGCCTGGCCTCGGTGTCAGCTTGCGCCAATCGCGCACATGCGTATCACCGCTCTCGCTTGTCGATTCGCCCGTTAATAGAAACATCAGCTCAGCCTGGATAGGGTCCGTATCCTGAAATTCGTCGACCAAGAGCCTCGTATATCGCCTTGCGAAGTAAGTCCGAACCTCCAAGTTCTCCCTGACCAGCTTCGCTGCTTCCATCAGCAGATCCTGAAAGTTTAGCCGGCCCGCTGCAGAACGACGGTCACGGCAATACACGATGGCGGGTCTGACGAAGCCGATCAGCTTGGGATACAGATACTCCCGCCACTCCCTGAGAAATGGAGCAAGCACATCTCGCTGCCATTCGGGGAACCGCTTTTTCATCTCGCCGGCGAGCTCCCTCGAGGTCCAGCGGTTCAGCGTCACGTCCAGCTTTCGGTCAAAATCCTTCGCGAGCTCCAGCATTCGCATGTCATCACCAGCGTTCATATACTTCAGCTTCATCAGACTGTGCCGCACGAGCTTTTGAACAGCATCCCAGCCGCCGGCTGGCTCTGACTGAGGAATATAAGGAGCAGCTGCTTCGAGCAGCGGTAGCAGCGTGACCCGAATACGCTCGAAATCCGGCTTGTTTCCAGGCTCGGCCGCGATCTCGACATCCTCGAAGGCTGATACTCTATCGTAGACATCTCTCAGCGTATTGACGTCAACACCGAGACCGAACAGCTCATCTAGCTGCTCCTGCAGCGATCCGTCGAGCCTCCCCATATATTCGTCCCAGATTAACGCCCGAAACGCCCTATCCCCTTCCTCGTCCAGTTCTTCGAAAGAAGGGTCAAGCTCCGCTTCCAGCGGACGCTCCCGCAGCAATGAGCCGCAGAAGGAGTGAATGGTGCCTATGAACAGCAAATCCAAATTCGCGAGCGCGTCTGCAAGAAGCCGCCCGCGCTCATCCCCTTCCTCCTCGTTCGATAACGAATCGGATACATTGCGTGAAGCCTTTTCTAACGCCAAACGGAACCGCTCTTTCATCTCATCCGCCGCTTTATTAGTAAAGGTGATCGCGGCGATTTCGTGCACAGGAACTCCTGACAGAATCAAACCCATCAGTCTGCCGACGAGACTTGTCGTCTTTCCGGAACCGGCTCCCGCTTCTACAAGCAAGGTTGTGCCAAGATCCGTCAGTATTCGCTCACGGTCCGGCTGGTCGGCCAGCTCAATCATCACTTCGCGTTTAGCCAATGCTCTCCACCTCCAACAACGTTCTCAGAAGCTCTGCATTGTCCGTATGCTCCCGCTTCTCTGCCATTCTCTCCGCATGCGGTCCGCATACGGTCTTGTAATCGCACCATCTGCATTGCCCGATATCTGCCGCTGGAAGATAGAGTCCCTGTGTCTTAGCGTCCATCAGCCCCTTCACGGCAGCCGCGACCTCCTCGCGCCGATTCTGTACCCTGCGCACGTACTCGCCTCTCCCCTTCACAGTCGGGAAGCTATAATCAGCCTCTACCACCTCTGCATAAGGATCATAACCGGACCTTCTCAACCATTGCTCTGCCGCGATCGCATAAACCGCATGCTGCAGCTGCGTTCCCCCGGCCAAATATTCCGAAGGCTTATACTTGCTTGGACTCCCCGTTTTATAATCGATAATTCGGTACTTATGCGGTCCGATCTCATCAATACGGTCGATAAAACCTCTCAGCCTAAGTATTGTTCCATTCGTGAGCACCACGTCCAGCGGCTCGCCGTTCTCCTCCTTCAGCTCCAGCTCGAATAAGATCGGGCGCGCTCCATTTACGGATTCCGTATAATAGAAGACATCCGCATCCCGCCTCAGCTCCTCCTCTTCCTTTAAGAGGACATGCGCGCTAGGCGCTGGTATGCTTGCTGCATATTCCGCGATGACTGTTTCCAGCAGACCGTTAAGCATGCTTCGATCATGCGCTGCTGGCTTAGTGCCAGCCCCCGTCACCGCTTCCATATACCGCCTAAACACATCGTGGAGCAACGTGCCTCTCGTATTGGGCTGCAGCCACCTGCTCCGATCGTACTCAGTCGTCTCCTTGGGACGAAGCTTAAGCACATGGGCAAAATAATATCGAAGACCACATCCCGCGAATTGCTCCAGCCGGCTGACGCTCACATGACGTTCGATCTCCAGGCTGATGCTGCCCGAATCCGAGCTCAGACTCGCTCCTCCTGTCTGAGCGGCTATGCCGCCTCCAAGCAACCAGCCGTCATACGCGGAGAGCGCATCCGCATCACGCTTTAGCTCTGCCCGCCATCCGCTCCCCAGATGTGGATAGCTCTCCCGCAATCGCCAGTGTCCGGCGGCTCGTTGTCCGCCAGCCTTCGCTAGCCATCTAGCCCAGACATCGATGCCGTCCAGCATCATACGGCTGCCCTTCTCTTGTGCTCCTTGCTCCGGCGCAACCAGCTCGGCAGCCCGCGTTGCATCCATAACGCCGTAAGGCTCGCCTAACGAGCCGGCCAGCGCGCCAAAGTCCAGCTTATCGTCGCCTGCTTGGATACGGAACATCTGCAGCATCTCAAACGCTGCGCTCTTGCTCTTTTGCTCGCCTGCATCATAAGAAGAATAGCTTACCCATACCTCACCGCGCAGGAGTGCAATTCGAGAATCCCGCTCCGCTCTGATCGCCCGCGCCAATGCGCTTCTCGGCTTCAGATCTGCAGACAATCGCTCGCGCTCCTCATCAAGCAACACGGGGTCTTGTTTCGCCGAGACGCTCCATGCACGCTCATCCATGCCGGCAATCCACGTGAGCGGCCTTCCGCTCCAACCGCCGTCCGCAAGCGAGCTCACATGAATCGCCCCCGGCTTCGGCGTTGGCGAAACATAGATCCGAATACCTTCCAGCATGCCTCGCACATAACGAAGCGCCAGCTCCTTCGTCATTGAAGCTTCCGGAACAAACGCATGCCGCGCCGCTAAATCCCGCAAGGACAACAGTAACGCTTGATCACCTGCGGAACGTCTAACGACATATTCCTCCATCAACCTTGCTAACCAGTTCAGAACCTCAATCGGCTGCCACTCGTCAGCACCGTCAGACGGCAGTCCGCCCAGCCAGTTGGTCGCATGGTGATGTAGCGCTTCTCCCTGCTCCCGATCCTCATCGCCATATTTGTCCGGCCCCAGCAACGTCAAGTAACGCTCTCTCCCCCAGCCAATGCCGGATCGCTCCAGCAGCCAGATCCAGGAGCTTTGCGTATATCGGTCGTCCGCAATGACCATCCGACCATGTCGAAGCAACTCTGTCAGCTTGGATACCGAATAACCGTCCTCGATCCAATCCATCAGACCGACAGCTGCCTGCCCGGCTGAACAGTAATATAGCGGCAAGCCGCCCGTCAGCGTACAGGAGATGCCAAGCTCCTCCGCTTGAGAGGCAATGTACGGTGCATAGCTTTCATAGTCCGACAGAATAATCTCCGTCCGATCCGCCGAGTCCGAGCCTCCCGCCAGCCTGCGGAAGCCCTCACGCACCTCAGCCATGACACCGGAAGCGGAGAATAATTGGAAGCTGTTTTTGGCGAATATGGGATTCTCGCCGAAAGCCGTCTCCGCTTCCACGCGGATCAGCCTTTCGCCGGCAAGCTTCTCAACCAATCGTTGTTCGACTTGCGACCAGTTTGTCGGCTCCAGCGCCACATACCAGGAGTCATCGTGATCCGACTCTACATAAGGAAGCAGCCCCGCCATATCCGCCAAGCTTTGCTCCGACAAATACGACTCATATCGGGCCAGCAGCTCCTTCATGTATGCCGTCTTCTCCCTGCTCGCAAAGGCATCTTCCTGCAGCTCAGTTGACGTTACTCCTGCCAATCGCAGCTCGACTATCGCCCGGTGAACGCCTTCTGCGAGGCCTGGTTTCACAACGTCTGCGCCTACATAGCCGTTTGGCTGCTCTGTCGCAAGCTCCTCCATCAGCTTCCTTGTTACCCAGAACATCTGTCTATCATCGCAATAGGAGACTCCTCCAAGGAACAGGCCGAGCTTAGCTCTTCCCATCATCAGTCCGCGTATCGTCTCGACTTCTACGTTCAAGACATTTCCATAGCTTGCGCACATTCTCTCCAGCAGCTGCTGTCCTTGCGCATACGACCCTGCCACAAGCAACTTCGGCTTAAGCGGCTCTTCGTTTAGCTTTGCATACAATCGATTTATCAGATCCATGGGCTAGACCGTCACCTCGTCCTCAGCAGAATTGGAAAATAGTCACTCTTATTCTAGCATCTGAGTACCGTCTGTCGCATTCTGATTTTCTAAATACCAGTATAAATGGTGAGCGCGACAACTGGTTGTCAGGGAATGTACGTTCGGTATGAAACAAAAAATTATTACCTGTTGTGAATGTACAAACGGTATACGAGAACGGCGGCGGCACCTTCCTCATCCCGTACTTAAGTAAATACAATGAGAAGAAGCCATCCGTCCTTGTTAGGGGGGATGGCTTTCCAATTGTTACAATCTCCTGCGGCTTTTCTTGGTCGCGCCATCCTCAGTCTTAACCGGCTCGACAACTGACTTGTTCTTCGGCGGTCTGCCTCGGCGAGGTTTGATCGGCTCGTTCCCGGCCTCAGGTATCTCCATTGACGTCTCAACATCACCCATGTCCAGCTCAATTCCGAAGGTTTGACCGAGATCGCCGTCATCCATGACTTGGCGACCTCGCCGCCCACCCTTGCCGAGCATAGCTTGAGACTGCGCGGCAAGCGATGCCGAAATCAGCTCTTCCATCTTCACATTGCGAAGCTGGAAGAACAACGCTGAGTCATGATCGAATCGAGCGCCGATGCCGTACAGTACGGCTGCAACATGCTTGCACATCACCGCATAATCCGGGCAGCTGCAGCTGAAGCGAATTTCTTTGGGCGAAGGAAACAAACCCGCTCCTTTTGTCGTGAACAGCTCAGACAATCCGGATGGAAACTTGCCTCCAGCCAGCTCCTGCAGCGAGCTTATTCGGCCGGAACAGGCCTTGACAATCTGCTGCCATACGGTATCGCTCAGCAAGGTAACTGTAATTTCTACCTTGTAGGGCTTCGAAGAGCTGCCCTGAACAAGCGCTTCGACCTTGCCGCTGCCGATCTGCAAATCGAGCACCGAACCGTGACGCACATAACTGCGCCCCCTGTCGATCCGATTGCTGTAATCCGCATAGCTTTCCAAATTAGTGCACCACGCCTTGCCCCACCAAGTGGTTGCAATGGTACGGCCTTTAATGACAACAGGCCAAACTTTGTTGTCTTTTTTCTTCAGCTTCTCTGCTGCCGCAGCTGCTCTGCGCTTCTTCTCCGCTACGGGCACATATTCAGGGAAATCGTTATAGAACCTCAACTATTTATCGCACCTCCCGCTATCTATTCCGCCAGCTTCATCAAATCCATCAACCCGTCATTATCCATTTCCGTTATCCAGCTTTCCTGAATATCCGGTACGATCTCCTGAGATAGACGAACCTTATCCTCAATGATTTGATCGATTTTCTCTTCCAACGTTCCTTGCGTGATAAACTTGTGGACAATGACATTACGCTGCTGCCCAATTCGGAAAGCTCTGTCTGTCGCCTGATTCTCAACTGCCGGATTCCACCATCTGTCGAAATGGACCACATGATTGGCTGCCGTCAAGTTCAGACCGACACCGCCAGCTTTAATGGACAGCACCATAAACGGCACGTATTCCTTGCCCTGAAAAGCCTCCACAAGCTCTTGCCGCTTGCCAACAGGCGTTTCTCCATGGAGAACCAGCCCCTTGTGCTGGAATATCCCTTCCAGATAGGACCTTAGCGCCTCTGTCACTTCCTTGAACTGGGTAAAAATAAGAACGCGCTCCCGCTTCTCATAGATCGTCTCGCAAATTTCACGCAGCCGCGCAAACTTGCCGCTATCCGGCTCAGCATACACCTGCTGCCCCAAATATTGATCCGGGTGGTTGCATATTTGCTTGAACTTCATTAACGCCGCAAGCACCAACCCTTTGCGCTGAATGCCTTCCTCTGCAGACAGCAACTTCTCCTGCAGCTCCTTGACAAGCTTATTGTATAACACGACCTGCTTCTTCGTAAGCGTCGCATACGTCTTCATCTCGATTTTGTCCGGTAGATCGGTAATAATCGTTCGATCTGTCTTTAGCCGCCGCAGAATGAACGGGTTTACCGTCTGACGCAGCCTGCCATAGCCGTCCGCGGTGTCACGAAGCCCGCGCGTGAAATCGCCAAATTCTTTGACCGTTCCCAGCAGTCCTTTGTTGAGAAAATCAAACAGCGACCACAAATCACCCAGCCTGTTCTCAATTGGCGTACCTGTCATCGCTATACGATAGGAGGCCTCGATTTGCTTGACTAGCTTTGTCTGCTTCGTTCCCGGATTTTTAATCGCTTGCGCTTCGTCGAGAATAAGCATGTCCCAAACCTGTTCTCTCAGCCAATCATATTTGGCCAGCATCCCGTAAGTCGTAATGACGAGCTGATGCCTCACATCAAGCGCATCCTCTTGTGTGATCCTTTTGTTGGCTGAGGGATGGCACACGTAATAATTGAGAGACGGGGCAAATTTGTCGATCTCCCTCATCCAGTTGCCAATGAGCGAGGCCGGAACGACCAGAAAGGCGCGCTCTTGACGCACACTGCGAATGTAATTGAGCAGCGCGATAATCTGGATTGTTTTGCCGAGACCCATATCGTCTGCTAGACAAGCGCCCAGACCCAATGTCTTCATCATATGCAGCCAGCTTACGCCGCGCTCCTGATAAGCGCGCAAGCTTGCCTGGAAATCCTCGCCCGTCGAGCCGAGCGCTTCAATCGCATTCGGCTGTCGCAGCTTGTCCATCACCGTCTCCAGCCATTGCCCGTTTGTAACCTCGACCTTAACGTTATCCGAATCCACTTTCAGCACGCGTTCCGCACTCATATGAAGCTTCATAGCCTCGACAATACTTAAACCAGATCCATCTGCTGCTTGCTTGGCCCGTTCGTAAGCATCCAACGCTTGTTGCAGACGCTTGTGGTTCACCTCTACCCACTTTCCCTTAATCAGCGCAAGGCCTTCCTGCTCGTCAAGCAATTGCCTCAGCTCCGCAGCAGAAACTGCTTCATCCCCCAGCCATAGATCGGCATCGAAGCTCAGCAACGCGTCTGTCCCGAGCCGAGATGGCTGCTTCTCTCCAACGCTGACATTCACCTTTAGCGAGTTGGATTTGCTGCGCCACCATTTGGGAATCCGGCATAACACGCCTGCATCCTCATAGAGCGATACTTCACGCAGGAACACATACGCCTCCTCGGAGGAGAGCCCGATCGGGTAGAAAATATCACCAGACTCCACAAGATCGCTGATCAGCTCACTTTGCTCTGCCGCCCGATGTACGGTTGCAAGAAGCTCCAGCAGCTTGGAGCTGTTCTCTCCGTATTCCACCAGTGCCTGCTTGAGCGGCAGATGTCTTGTCTTGCCCGCTACTTGCTGCTCTGCCGCATAGGTAGACATGAAGGAAAAGGGGAATTCACTCCCTTCCTTACTCTCTACGAGGTGGAAGTAAACACGACCTGCAGGCTGGAAAGTAGTCCCGCTATCTGCGAACCATTGCGCCATGCTGCCGTTATGTCTGCTCACGCTTGCCTCAAAAGCTCTATGCAAGCTGCTCCACAGCTCTTCTATAAAGCTATGATTCAAAAATTGTGCTCCAATAAGGAATGGGGCGTCTGCCAGCCACTCCCGAACGTCCTCCTCTTCAAGGGGAAGGACCGCAGCGCCGCGCTGTCCTTCCAATTCAGGGTGGCGAGCCATCCCTTTCACAAATACTGTCCCAATCCGCTGTAAGAATCGCAACGACTCCGACAATGTCTCGTTCTGCCATTTCAAGGCAAGCTCTAGCAGAAAAGCTTCCGAATCGCTGCGAAACAGCTTGTACAGCTCGGCCAGATGCGTCCGACCCGCATCCTCGGTCTCTGTCTGCTGCAGCTCCTCCTGCCAATCCAGCTCATACTGCCCGTCCGGCAGCAGAACCGCAATAAGCTCCCCCCGGGGCGAATCGACAACAGCAGTACTTTGCTGCTCCATTGCTCTCACTCCTCGTTCGCTCGCAGCCGATACGCGGCCGCTATTATTTGTTTATTTTCACACATTGGTAGTCGGGATTCAATAACATCTGATTGGCAACAAAAAAAAAGGAGCCGGGTGAAGGCTCCCTGGGTTGCTCGAAAATGACTTATAACAGCAGAGTGTCAGGAATCGGACTCCCTTTCGAATCGGCTTAAGTGATTTAGGCTTCAAGATTAAACAACTTGCTCAGTGATAGTTGAAACTCCTCTAGTACATTCGAGCGTACATGATCTTGCTCTGTATATAAATCCCGCACCTGAAATATGCCGTCCTTTAGGCCATACACGTGGATGGTGCGATTTCCGGGATCGACGATCCAATATTCCTGCACGCCATACTTTTGATAAAGATTGAATTTCTCATTAAAATCCTTCAGCGCTGAGGAAGGTGATAACACTTCGATGATCAATGTTGGTGCACCATGACAGCCATTCTTGGAGATCTGATTCTTGGAGCAAACCACCGACAAGTCCGGCTGTATGACATGATCAGGCATATCATATTGCTCACTCTCACTGAAGAACACATCAAACGGCGCAACCATCACATAGCAGCTCTGGTTCTGCAGGTGTGTTCTGAGCGCAAAATGTAGCTCTCCAACAATGAACTGATGAAGGGCAGTAGGGGCAGGCGACACGTTATATGCCTTACCGTTAATTAATTCCCACGCTCCGTCCCATGACAGCCAATCTTGATACGTGTGATGCTTCTTCTCATCCGGACTCGACACTTGGATTTACCTCCTTCTGTATACTTGTGAAATTATGGTTATGTGTACATGGATTATAACACGAATCACGATGTGTTCTCAGGATCGAGTCATTATTCTATTGAACCTGCCATTTCAAAGAATCTTTAGATGGCTCTTCATTGAAGAAAGTGTCTCCGCCATACTCCAAACAATATGCAACTTTATCTTTCGTCGATTTAAATGTGTATGTTCTAGTAATACTCTCTGTTGGCATTAATTCACCAAAGAAACCATATTGAGCTTGAGATTCACCATTTTCAAAATGTAGTTTGAATGTCCCTTCAGGGACAGCTTTATTTGTATTATTATTCTGTTACACATAAGTTACACTATATTCATAGAAACCGCCTTTATCGATCACATTGGTTTCTTTTACTGTAACTGTCATTCCGTGATCGGAGATATATGCCTTATTTAATTCAAGATATTCAAGTTGTACATTTAATTGATATTCTTTCACTTTCATACTTGCCTCGATGAAAATAGATTCTCTAATATAAGATCTACCGTTATAAACAAAGCCGTCCGCTGCAGCAGAATATTGATTATTTACTTTTGCTTGAATATCTGTCTTATTAAATTTCAAGACTTTTGAAGCGTCATTCCAAGTTACATCAAGATTATATTTTTCAGAACCTGCCCGAATCGGTAAATAGATTACACCCAAATATTCGATTGCTGTTGCATCGGAATTTACAAGATAACCATTTAGAATCTTGGGATTAAATATAGGTGTATTTACAACAGATGTATCATCAACAAGCGGGGCCGGTTCCTGAGCTGAATCCAGTGAGGATTCTATCTCTACTCTCCTCAATTCGCTATTCCATGACACTCCAGCTTTCAAAAGATCTCCTACCGCTTTAAGCGGTACATATGTACTTCCTTCATAGTTCAATACAGGCAGATCATTATTCTTGAATTCTTGACCACCGACGTAGATAGGATACGAAGCTCTCGTTAAAATGAACTCCTTCACAGATTCTGCAAACACTGTCGACGACATAGCAAGTATAAAGCCAATTAGTATTCCTGTGATTATCTTCTTCATTGCGATAACACACTCCCCACGTTTTTAATACACTTTCGAATCACCATCCATTTATATTTATACTAATTTATGGAGTTCGCAAAGTGTGTCGAAACTAGGCTGGACACTTAAACCATATGAAAAGACGACTCAATGAGTCGTCAATGTGATTCATTTTTCATCCAATTAGTTAATTCTACCTGCAGCTTGACGAGGGAATATAAATATATAGGAACCTGCCCCACTCGTAGTTTTCTTGAATATCCATTCATTGCAATACTCTCTCTACAATTCGATGCAGTTGAGTCTTGATCCCATCAAAATCTTGATTCAAGTCTAGCGTCCGAACGTGAATAGAATTGCCGCCTAAGCTATACACGTAATCAGGCACGATCTCCTCATTCGTCTTCGCATAGAGCAGTAGACCACTCACTTTGCCTGTCCGTTGAACATCTCTGTTCTTCACATAGGCGAACATTTGATACATGTTGTTCGAATGAATGGTTCGGGTGTCGTACTGTGTGTTCACCTGCATCATTCTTCCGTAATACTTCGTATCGATAATAAGCGTCTTGCCTTGATATTCAATCGTAATATCGGACTTCATGGCCGGAAGGAAATCGCCGAAGCCATCATCAATCATCCAATGGATATGCGCGGCGGACACTCGGAATTGCGAATAATGCTTTCGATAAAACTCTCGTACGAATTTCTCGTACAACCGATGCATGTGCTGATCGTCAACGTATTGTGCCAGCTTGCCGGAGGAGCCGTCTTGCTTCATGAGCAACCCCTTCACGGTTAGAAAACAGATATGAATGAGCATCCGATAAGCGGCGTTATGGCGATGATAACGAATACTCCCCCACTGGATACGGAGAGGATCAATAGAATCCACGCCCGTAAAATAAATCATTAGCTTCTTCAGCGATTTTTTGTACTTAACCGCCACTTCCGAAGACTTCATCAGCAGCATGGCTGTAGATTTCAGAATCTGATTCAGCAGAATATTTTCCGAGAATTGATCTCGCTCGCATATCAACTGCTTCTTCAGCCAGGTCTGCTCCTTCATCGTTGCTGTGACGTGAATCTTGCCCGCCGGCGTACTCAATGCTTCCGTATGTTCGATATAATGTCTGCCAAGCCCGCGCTTCACTTGAATCGATATGCCGTGTACAAGAATAGCCGCGAACAAGTCCGCTGTATGCTCGAATGTCTCTGATGCCAACTTGGCGTAGCCATCTTCCCGTAACGATTCGAACGCGTAAGCAAGCATGTAATACACATTCCGAATGTTAATCATTTAGCACTCCGAGCAGCCGCTTCGACCAAAAAGCGACCTTGTCTGCCTCATCGAACCAATATTCGTTTAGTAATGGAATAAGCTCATAGTGAATGACCGATTCCAACCACTCATCTGTAGCTTCTTCACTCGTGCACAAGTAGCTGTGACCGATTCTGAACCCTTGACCTAGTGATTCGTCCGTTGAAATGACATGGTTCAGTTCTTTCACCTGCTTGACGAGTGCTTCCAGCTTCGGAAGACTTTGTTCTACCAGCATCGATTGGAATCCATCCGAATCGAGGGCCGGCTCGATCTCATAGAATGCGAATCGTCTTCTTAACGCATAATCGATCATGGCCAGACTCCGATCCGCCGTATTCATCATGCCGATAATATGCACATTGCTCGGGACATCGAAGTATTCATCCTGGTACAAGAGACGAAGCGACTGTCCTCGCTTGTCCTTCTCGATCAGCATTAATAACTCGCCGAAGATTTTGCTCAGATTCCCCCGGTTGATCTCATCAATAATGAAGTAGTAATCCCGCTCATCATCCTCAGAAGCTTTTTTGCAAAATTGATAGAACGGTCCTGTACGCAGCTCGAAGCCATCATTCGTCGGCCGATAGCCCATAATGAAATCCTCATAGCTGTAGCTTTGATGAAATTGCACCATCATTATTCGACTGTCATCGCATTCTCCCATCATGGCATAAGCAAGCCGTTTGGCTGCAAATGTCTTGCCTACTCCTGGCGCACCTTGCAGGATGAGGTTTTTCTTCATCTTGAGCAGTCGGTTCAGCTTCAGGTATTGATCGTAGTCCATGAATACTTCACTTAAGAAATCTTCCTCTGAATATGGAGGATACTCCGGTTCAACAATTACTTCCTCTGGCTCGTCCACTTGATACAATTCTTCAAACTTCATAACCACTTCTTTGTACGCTGAGATATCAGTCAATGTTTTTTGCGGATTCTGCATAGGAGAGTCCATCTCTTCCGCATGTGTCCATCGTATCCGGCGAATATGTCGATAAGAATCTCTCGAGTCATCGAATTGATATTCAGACTCGACTACACCTCTGCCGATCACCTTCCGGTTACCTTTCTTCACAAATACAAGATCGCCAACTTCTACTTCATTCGCGAATTGCCATGTCGCATGACCATCATTCCGAAATGATTTCTCACTTCCATATATCTCTTTCATCTTTTCTCGCATAGTAGCTTTGTTCGGATACTGTCTTAAGTCGCCCATTTCGTCCCAGCCAATGCCCATAATACCTTCCCGATAGAATGTCTCCCATTCCGAGGATTGGCTGCCTGGCGCGTATATCCAGACTCGTCTCTCGCTCTGCTTTGGTACACTTTGCTCCCGTCGTTCCTTGTGATGCTGTGCCCACCTGCGGAAGATATCTGCTGCGATGTTTTCATTCATAGGTTCCGTCATACCTTTATCGGACAGCTTCCAGACTCCTCGTTCTTCTTTTTTTAAATATCCATCATATGTCAAATAATTCCTAGCGAAAGCAACCTCACTATCGAACTTTTTGCCGTTCATTTTGCCTCTTCTTTCTTCAACAACCTCATCCGGCAGCTCTTCATCTTCAATGATTTGTTGTCTGACTTGCTCTGGGCTTCCTTGGCCGCCTAATTGTTTCAGGGCCGATAGGATCGGCTCAAACCACTTCAAGAAGCTGGCGTTGGACGTTTGGCCGCCTTGCCACGCTTCATGCGATAACTCTGGAAAGGAGGACGGGGTGTCTTGCTCACGTATCATAGAAGAACAAAACTCAATAATAGCAAGATATTCCCTGGCTTCAGGCAATTGCCGAATCCCCGACACCGTTCTCAGTTGATCTGCCCACGGATTGCGATCCCCTAACAGATACTCACGGTTCCGAGCATCTAGATTCAAATACGATTTCGGTCTAATCCAATAGAGTCCCATCGTGATATTCCACTTCACGCCAAGCTGCCCTAGCACCTTATCATAGGCAGAAATGAATTGTTCCTGATACGTTGAACTGCGCTCATTGTCTGCGTAGGCGATTGCAACCTCGAATAATTCCCACAAATGCTGAATATCATTCGTTCCTCGATCCTGTTTGTACCCGAAAAACCAGGATTTCATATTGTTCAGCACTGGCACGCCTTCAAAGCTGTCTGGAATGTCAGCCTGAACACCTATTCTGGCTCCAAGCTCCCTCATAATCGTCTTGCGGTTGTCATCCGTAATTCCTTTATTAAACGTACCATATACCGTAAACGGGCAAATATCATCCCCAGGCGATCCACTATCCATGAATGGATAGTTCATTCCGATCTTTTCGTATACGTCCAGAAGAATCGCAATAAGCTCTTGGCGCTTGTGCTTATAGGGCAGCAATCGATTGGCGAACTCCATATAAAAGGGGATCCATTGGTAGGTTCCTGAGATCATGTTAAGTAGTGCTCCTTTTCACTCATCTATGTGTGATAGTTTCCACTTACTTCTGCCAAACTCCCTGCAAATATTCCAGCAATAAAAGACCGCCTTCCTTATGCAACGCCTCGTTCTGCCTCTCGCAATGGAAGAGTTGAATGCACGACGGGCATCCATTCGAGCAACCGCAACTGCTGATTAGCTGTCTAGCTTTCTCCAGTAGCACTCCAAACTTGTCAGCCACTACTTCTACAATCCCAGAACCTCCGCCAGCTTGGCCATCGTAGATGAACATTCCCGGCATACCGAATAGAGCCGAACTGGAGAAGAATGAAGTATGTTGAAAGTCTGAACTATTACATCGTACGATTGACGGAATAGCCGAAGCAACGGCATGCTCGACGGCATGCAGGCTACCTTCATAGAGATCCTCGAACGTCAATCCTTCACGTATCTGCAAATCGTTAAGCAAATTACGCATCGCTTGCTTGCCTTCATGATCCCACATCAGCCAGAAAGCTTCTGTCTGGAAGCTTACCGGATACGTATTTGTCAATTGCACTGTTTCTAGTGGCATTGCGTTATGCTGGTACACTTTTTTGTAGCCAAACGTACTGCGCTTCACCACGATATTGCCGATATTCGATTTCAGTGCGCTTTCGTTCGAATGCAGAGTCTGGACCACTTCTTGAATTTCAATGCTGTCACGAACGATCCCTCTCGTATAATAATCTGTTCGAACCGGTTCGACTGCCACTTTGCGTTGTTTGTTATTCACCCATTTGACCTTGTAAAACGTTCGATTGTCAGGTCCGAGGAACACCGCATCCACATGATAATCTCGAATCAGTGATCGTCCGTCGACACCTTGAAATAGAATATCTTCGTTCCACCCATTCTTGGTGACCACCGTATAGGTTGCCCCCATCGTAAGCAAAGTTTGATACCTTGGTACCTCGCCTCGATATATAAGCTTTCCGTCCGTCTGCTCCCAATGCTCGGATGATTCTGTGACAATCTTACGAAGCATAGATGAACGAATATAGTTCATCGCGTTGACGACCATGCCTCCTTGCTCATGCGCCGCATAGACAAGATGTTCCTTCAATAACCTAAGATTCGTGGTATTAATGGCTGCCGCTTCCGGCTGGAGTTCATAGAATTGCTCAGGATGCCTAGCAAAATATTGCTGAAGCGGTTCTTCTTGCATCATCATGATGACTACTCCATCTCTGCTACGTCCGACTCGTCCTGCTTGTTGCCAGAAGGAAGCTTGTGAACCAGGGTAGCCCATCAGGATACATACATCTAGACATTTCACATCAATACCGACTTCAAGCGCACTAGTTGTCACCACACCTAGAATCTCGCCCTGCTCTAGCTTCTGAATCGTGCGCTCCTTCACTTCTTGCGTAAGATAGGCGTGGTAGGGCAAGAATAGTTCTTGCTTCTCGTCTGATAACAGGACGCCTTTCTCATTCAGCGCTGTCCGTATGATCATGTTCAACTCTCGACTAAGCAATTGCGCTTGCCCTCGACTGCTAGTGAACAGGATGCTTCTTGGCCATCTCCCGTCCTTATAGATTGTGCCTAGGATTTCGTATAGATCAGATACGACGGCCCGTTTCTTCTGTTCATTGTCGGACTTACCTGTATTCCACATGAGAACATGCTTCCGCTTGGATGGCGTCCGGGCATTCGAGATCTCGTGAAACCCCTTCAATCCCCGTTTACCTGTCAGTTCTTCCGCCAAGTGCTTGGGATTCGCAATCGTAGCTGAGCATGCGATGAATTGAACATCCCTATTCCCGATCCGATCGCACAGCATTCTTAATCTGCGTATAACCATCGACACCTTTGATCCTAGTAACCCCGAATATTGATGAAGCTCATCGATCACGACATAACGAAGATTTCGAAGAAAACGCAACAGTTCAGGACCTTTACCCGTCGAAGAACTGGTGCCTTGCAGAATCATGTGCAAATAGTGCACATTCGTCAGCCAATAGCGTCCCTCTGCATATACTAGGCCTGCTGCCTGGTCCTTGCGCATATGTTCGGGCACATTCTTCTGACCGTGCAGAATACCAGCGGATAGTTGTTGACCATTTACCATGAACCTTGAGAAACCGCGCACTGTAACTCCCTTAGTACGCTCATCAATAGGGTCGGCCCATTGCTGCAAATGTGCGAATTGATCTTCTACCAATGCCTTGTACGGTGCCAGATAAAGTACAGTAGCATCCGGTTCCGCCACTAATCGTTCAATAATTGGAATGTTATACGCCAACGATTTGCCGGAAGCCGTCTTCGTACAGATCACCACATTTCGACCTTGCCTGATCTGGTGAATGGCTTCTCCCTGATGCTCATAAAGCCTTTCAATGCCCATAGCACGAAGCTTATGCTTCATCCAATGGGCCATGCTCAGATTGTCTGCGAATGCCCCTTCGTTCCCTTGAACCTCATGGACATGGACATCACTGCGTATACGTTGGCCTAGCCCCAGTAAGTCATCCACGAGTCGGGTGCTGTCGAAACTATTCTGCAGGGGCAATCTGCGATCTGCAAGTATCTCTCTATCTTCGACGGATAGCAGGGCGTCTAGAATAGAACTCTCATCATTCTCGCAGTAGATACCTTCCTTATGCTTTGAGAAAGTTAATTCTGCCTCCAAAGAACGCCATTCCGAGAATCGAATTCCGTTGGCTCGTTGCTTAATCTCACGATAATAGCCTTGCGGATCAGCCTTATAGCTGATCTGAATGAAGTCGCCGTAGGGCTTTTGACTACTGCATGTAGGGCAGATGACCGGCATACATTATTCGTTCCCTTCGATTAATGTCTTTAGGAGTATCTTGGCTCCAGGCTTGAACAAATCGACATTCCACTTGCCAGGCAGTTGTACACAGCTCGGACAACCTTCGGAGCAAGGACAGCTCTCTATCAATTCCAGTGCCTTCTTCATGACCTTGTTCGCGTTCTCGTAGATAGCCTCAATCGTGCCAAGACCGGATCCGTTTTCACCATAGAAGCCGATAACAGGTCTGCTCGCGAACGCCGTCATCCCACTGGCAGAAAATCCAGTGAAATCATTTGCGTCACAGATGATCATATCTGGAATCACCGATGTCATAGCATGACCAGCTGCATGTAATGATGCTTCTGCCAATGCATCAACCGGACGTCCTTCGTTCGACCAATGCTGGATCTCATTCTTCAAATGCGACCATTGATCATCCGATATTGTCAGCCACGTACCTTCAGGAGCGAATCGGGTAACATAAGGATGCTCCAATTGGACTTGCTCCGACTCATGTTTTTGACCAAAATATATTTTTTTATAGCCGAATACACTCCGCTTAACCTCAAGCTCGCCATACACAAGACCTATTCCGTCTTCCACTTGAGTATGATAGACGCGCAGAATATCGATATTATCGCGATATGTAGATTGCGTATGATAGGTGAGCTCCTGAATAGGCATTAGAATAATCTCACCCTTCTTGCGATTAATCGAGTCGACTCGATAGGCACGGTCTCCCGGTGTCCAATATATTGCTCCTTCATGGAAATCACGGAATGCACTCCATTCATCCAAACCATCGACCACAGACTGAGATTGTCCCCGGATCGTGACGCTAAAGCTTTGCCCCGAGATCGAACGTAGGCTGAACTTTTGTTGATCCGGAACAGCATCTTCCGCGAGTTCTGAAGTAGCTGAGACTTCCAGAAGTGCAAGTGCTGTATCATCATTAAGCGATGGGAACATATGCAGCATATCCGCTGTTGTCACTTCTCTCCCCAGCTCTTCCTTTAATAGCGGCAGATGAAGCGTGAGCAGCTTATGATTCGACGAATTGATCCGCACAACTTCAGGCGCTTTATGGATAAACTCGAGTGGATTCCGCATGTAGTATTGCTGCAACGGATCGTCCTGCCAAATAAGAATCGCGACGCCCTCACCCTTACGGCCGACACGTCCAATCTGCTGGGAGAACGCCGCCTTGGACCCTGGGTACCCGGCCAGCACCGCCAAACTCAAGTCGCCAATATCAATCCCTACCTCTAGCGCGTTAGTCGAGATGATCACATGAATGTCATGGGACTTCAGCCGATCAATAATCCGTTTGCGCGTTTCATTCGGCAATATGCCTGTATAGAAAGCTGCCAACTTTTCTCCTTCAACCTTATCCTTAGACAATCGGAGCGGCTGCCGCAGTACATCTTTGATATAGCGGGTGAACACCATTGTCTGACTGCGAGAAGGTTGGAAAATGATACTCTTAATGACTTTCTGATCGATCGTCATAATTTGTTTCGCCATAGTAATGACATCCGTGGATGGTGCTCGCCTTGTCTGCTCTCCGGCTGACATGCCAGGATTCCATAACACGATCTCCTTCTTCTGATGGGCAGATCCGTCCTTGTTGATCAAGGCGAAACCTTGCAAACCGGTCAATTCCTCAGCTAGTCGTACTGGATTCTCGATAGTCGCCGAACTGGTTATCACTTGAATCTTGTTGTTATTACCAAGCTCCCGACACGCCAATAACAAACGACGAAGGACTAGTGCCACATGACTACCGAATGTCCCGCGGTACATATGCATCTCGTCGAGCACAATAAACTTGAGGTGCTTAAGATAATTGCGAATATGCTGTCCCGATGTATATCTCCTCTGTTGAATCTGTCCAAGGATGGAATAATGAATCATGTCCGGATTTGTCATCCAGATGTGAGCCTTCTCCATAATCCGCTGTCTCGGACCATTCTCCGTATCGCCGTCCAGCCGTCCGATGGTAATGGTCCGTTGTCCGAATGCGAGTTTTGTCTCGAACCATTCATCCAACGATGAATGATCCGAAGTCGCGTTTGCTCCGAACCGTTTGATTTGATCCAACTGATCGTTAGCGAGCGCTTTGGTAGGGAATATATAGAGAGCCCGATCAGAAGGATTGCCATAGAGATGGCTTAAAATTGGTACATTATAGGACAACGTCTTGCCCGATGACGTTGAAGTAACCATTACGACATTCGATCCTGCTTCAATCGCATCCGCTGCTTGCGCTTGGTGAATATATAACTGCTCGATCTTCATTCGATGCAGCGCATCCCGAATCGGCGTTGGAATGTGACTAGGAATCTCGCTAAAGATCGGCTCTTGAGCCGGTTGTGTATGTATGTAAATGTCTGAAGCTTCTTCGAGCGCTAAATGCTTGAGTCGTTCCAGCACGAGATGGGACTCAAATTCTTGGCTCACGACACCAGGAATTCGTGTATCCTCGCACAAGGGCAACTCCTCTGCCTCCAGCGGGACGATGGATCGACATTCCGAGCAGTAGACACCTTCCGAACATCCCGTGTAATTCGAGCTAATCGGCAACCAATCCGAGCATTTGATACCGCCTGGCGAATATTCTAGTACTCGTTGCTCTCCTACCATACTAATTTTGTGAGAGATTTGAACCGCCTTTAGCATATTTGAACATTCTGAACATTTGAGAAAGGCCATTCTTAACTCCTCCTGTAGACTTATTCGATAGTACTATTAAACCATAATAAAATGACAATAGGTTGTCAGGAATGTATGTTCTCATGATTATTTTCGAATAGAAAAAACCAATTCCTCTCGGAACCGGTTCGATTGTTACTAGGCATCAAAGTCAAACAACTTACCTAAAGCTTCTTCCCCTTCATGCGTCTGTACTTCTCCTCGTGTAGTACCTTACGCTTCTCGCTAGAATACTCGAAGTCGTTTAGTTGCTCGTACAATTTCGCCGACTCTTCAGCCATCAGCGGACTGCTCATCTGTACAGACATATGAAGCATTTTATCAGCTTGCTTCTTGAGAAGCTGTTGCCCGCCCTGCATATCTCCCGAATCGAACGCCTGCATCGCCTCCTCGATCACAAGAGCCGACTTGGTAAGCTCGACCTGTTGCAGCACCTTGACATTCTCCTCTTGACTCAACAACTGTAGATCCTTTGTGAACGTCGCGGCGACATCTATCTGGCAGTTTACCGCACTAGCCCCCTCTGTAACGTCTACATATTCCCAATTCAACTGAAGTACTTGTTGTTCTCCGGCCGCATAGGCAGGAAGCTGCAGCTCGACTAGAAGAGACTTGCAGTCATTCTGATAGAGATCGCCAAGCGAGATCGATACTTCATCCGTTTGTCGGCTAACAGGATATCCATAAACTGCTGTAATGGACACTCCTTCTATAGGGACAACTTGCAATTTCATATTTTGAGCGACGACGTTAAGAAGCCCTTGAAGTTCTTGTTGGAAGATCGTCGGAATCTCTTCCGCTGTGCGGATATAATAAAAATTGCCTCCGCCATGCTCTGCTATAGTCTCCATCACATCTTCATCGAAACCATTGCCTACTCCCAGAGTACTGACCCCAACTTCCGAAGCGCGATATTCCTTCGCTATGGCCCCAAGCTGATGATGATCCGTAATACCGTTATTCGCATGACCATCGGACAACAGAATCACGCGATTAACGCTGCCCTCCGTTTTATTGCTCATCACATGTTGTGCTCCCTCGATGAGTCCTCCGCTAAGATTCGTTGCTCCTCCTGGCTGAATCGACTGAATCTGTTCCTTAAAGAGATCCTTATGAAGCACCTTCGTAGGAGGAATCAATGTCCGGACTTGACTATCAAAGGCGACTAGGCTGAACAAATCATTCTGATCCATCTGATCGACAACGAATTGCGCGGCCAGCTTGCTATAAACTAGCGGTGCCCCCGACATAGACCCGCTTCGGTCTAATACTAGTGACACATTTAGCGGCGCTCTTCCTTCGGTCTTTCTCACTGTCCCCCTTGCCTCTAACAATAGATACACCGTATTTGTGACGTTAGCAGGCAAGTATGATTTGCTCCAGCTATGTTGAAAGTTTACCGTTTGATCCATTGATCCCCATCCCTCTCACTCATGATACTACCGATTATAGCCATCGTTTGCGACAGCTGTGTGTCAGGAATGGGTGTTCGTATGTAATTTCTTCAAAAATAAAAACCGACTC
This sequence comes from Paenibacillus sp. strain BS8-2, assembly GCF_054483835.1. Taxonomy (NCBI): domain Bacteria; kingdom Bacillati; phylum Bacillota; class Bacilli; order Caryophanales; family Paenibacillaceae; genus Paenibacillus; species Paenibacillus sp. strain BS8-2. The sequence continues at coordinate 3,072,051 of NZ_CM137010.1, read as the reverse complement.
CTCTTGGAATCGGTTTAATCGATTTTAGGCTTCAAGGTTAAACAACTTACTCAGTGGTATTTAAAACTCTTTAAGCACAATTGTTTTGATAAAGATTGAATTTCTCATTAAAATCCTTCAGCGCTGTTGATGGTGATAACACTTCGATGATCAATGTTGGCGCACCATGACAACCATTCTTCGAGATCTGATTCTTGGAGCAAACCACCGACAAGTCCGGCTGCATCACATGATCAGCCATATCAAAATAGATTACACCCCAACATTTAATTGCTGGGGCTGTGGAATCACCAAGATAACCATTTAGAATTTTGGGATCAACTATAGTCGTATTCTCAAACGAGGCCGATTCTTGAATTTATTTTATCTCTACTCTCTTCAATTCGCTATTCCAGGATACTCCAACATTTAGTAGATCGCCTATCGCTTTAAACGGTACATAGGGTACTTCCTTCATAGTTCAAAACAGGCAGATCATTATTCTTGAATTATTGGCTTCCAACATTGATAGAATGCAAAGCTCTCGTTAAAATGAACTCCCTCGCAGATTCTGCAAACACTGTCGACGACATAGCAAGTATGTTTCAGGAATGTGTGTTATTATACTATTTTTTTGAAAGTTTGGGTTGTTCCTAATCGAATATAAATAGACCGACTCCATGGAGGACTCGGCCCTGAATTTAGTATTTATAATTCCGCTTCATTGCACCATGCTTGAATGAAGTGATCACATATCGCTCTCCGTTATCCAATACTTTGTACGAGACCACATATCGATCCACGAAGCAATAATAAGTGTTGAGGAACTCGCGTGACGGCAAGATCATTCCCATGCTGACCACCTTCGTTTCCGTGCGGCGAATGAGATTGATCTTGTACTCCACCGTTTCTTGATCCGAAAAGTGATCGCTCTTGATTTGTCGAAGCCGTTTCATTGCCGATTCGGTCCATTGGACAATCAATTACAGCTCACCACGCTTCACCAGTTCAATCAAATCATCTGTTGAGTACAGCTTACCTTGCTTAATATCCATCTCGGAAGCTTCAATCATCTCGCGAATTTCCGGATCGGAATCCAGTTCGCCTACCGGGTTGTATACTTCATATTCCAAACCGGCAATACGGATAAATTCCTTATGATTTTTCTCATACGATTCAATGACGGTGCCATCAGGAGCTTTTAGACTAAAGTTCATCTTAGCAACCTCCTTTGAAGAAATCGTAAAAACTGCTGAACATCACACTCATAGCTGAATTATAGCATATATTCACCTTCCAGCTCATTAAGGAATTGCTGTTGCTTAGGGCACTCATCACATTTGAAGCTCTGGATTTAATACAGGCACCCGTTCACGTTTGGATTCTAAATGTGCTAACCACAGATCAACCAATTGCCTGCCGTTAATCAAGTCAATGTTTAAGCCCTGCGCATATGCGCGTGCGTTTGAAGTAAAATCACTTGTCGTAATGACATAACCGCCTACAGCACCTTGCTTGACCATTTGAGAATGGATGATCGCAATCGGTTCATAACCAACAGTCTCTTTGTAACATTTCACTTGTCCTAGATAAAGCCCCTTGTCAGCTCGTTCTTCTATATCGATACCAAAATCTCCAGAACTCTTTGTTACGTAAGTGCTGCCACCCCGAGTGGTTGTCATGATATTAGCAACAAAATGTTCAAACATCAGTGGATCTTCTTCCTTATCTTGTTCAAGGTCCCGCTTGAAGCGGTTATACAGACCAATGCGAAGAGTCTCCTTCATATCCTCATGAGAGGATATTGCATCGATTGCACTACTGCTAACTCTCTCTAACAACTGTTTCTGTTTTAAATAATGAAACAACGAGTAGCATATAGCAATTATAGACAATGCGAAAAACAAGCTCATCATTTCTCATCACTCCTTTTTATCAATCTTTACCAACCGCAAGGTGTTTCAATCAGTGATTATCAACTCCAAAAAAACGATCTTCAGAAATGGAGGAATGAAAATGTCGTCGACAAACTTGAAAGAGCTGGAATATGCCATAGCTGAAATAACAGAGGTCGCAACGGGACTTGGGCTTGACTTCTACCCAATGCGATATGAAATTTGCCCGTCCGATATCATCTATACCTTCGGAGCATATGGCATGCCTACCCGCTTCAGTCACTGGAGCTTCGGCAAGACATTCAATAAGATGAAGATGCAATACGATTTCGGTCTCAGCAAAATCTACGAGCTTGTCATAAACTCCAATCCTTGTTATGCCTTCTTGCTCGACAGCAACTCCCTTGTCCAAAACAAACTGATAGTCGCACACGTTCTCGCACATTGTGACTTCTTCAAGAACAATGCCCGCTTCTCCAAGACGAACCGGAATATGGTCGAAAGTATGTCCGCAACCGCCGAACGAATCAGCGAATACGAAATGAGCCATGGAACACTTGCGGTTGAGCAATTTATCGATGCCGTCCTTGCCATCCAAGAGCATGTCGATCCTTCCATCGTAAAACCTTATCGAATGTCAAAAGATGATTATGTCTCCTCCATGCAGAAACGTTCATCAGTTGCAAAGCCAGTTCTGCCCACGTCGCCTTATGACGATCTGTGGTCACTGGAGAAGAATGCTTTGCAGGAGGAAAAAGAGCCGCCTGCCTCATTCCCTCCTCAACCGGAGAAAGATATCCTGTGGTTTATTGAGGAGTATTCCTCCATCCTCGAGCCATGGCAGCGAGATATATTAACAATGCTTCGTGATGAAATGCTATACTTCTGGGCGCAGATCGAGACCAAAATTATGAACGAAGGCTGGGCGAGCTTCTTCCACCAACGAATCATGAGAGAGCTTGACCTGACTTCGGATGAGACTGTTGAATACGCCAAGCTAAATTCATCAGTAGTACAGCCTTCACGACACTCATTGAACCCTTACTACCTTGGTGTAAAGATATTTGAGGATATCGAGAAGCGCTGGGATAACCCTACACCGGAAGAAAGAGAGCGATATGGACGAGTACCCGGTCGCGGCAGGGAAAAGATGTTTGAGGTTCGTGAGAACGATGCTGACATTTCGTTTATCCGCAATTATTTGACCAAAGATCTGGTGAAGGACCTGGACTTATATGTCTTCGAGAAGAAAGGTCCCGAATGGAAAATTACCGATAAATCGTGGGAGAACATTCGCGACCAACTCGCTTATGCACGTGTAAATGGCGGTTTCCCATACCTCGTTGTGAAGAATGGCGATTATTTAAACAATGGGGAGCTTTACTTGTTCCATCAATTCGAAGGTGTTGAATTAGATTTGAAATATGTGGAGCGAACACTGCCCTATGTTTATCAGCTGTGGGGGAAGACGGTTTACTTGGAGACTATTGTGGAAGAAAAAACGTTGTTGTTTATGTATGATGGAAAGAAGGTTAGTCGGAAGTTCCTTTAAAATAAACCGGGCTGCTAATGGCAGCTCGGTTTATTTATGTTACTCCTGCAAAGCCTTTATCAAATTTTGCAATGCATCTTCATCGTCAGAATTATTAGTTCCAAGCTGACCTGTAAATGCTTTTGAAAGAATTGATTTCTCTAAATCAGTAATTCCCCCCGAAAAATCGGTAATTTTACTTAATGCATCATTATTTTTTAGCATGAACTTGCTGATAAGTTCAGCAATCTCACGTTGTTCATTCAAATTACAAATAGGCACCATTATCTCGCTAAGTTCTTTTTGATTAATTTTGGGTAATACAGAACGTGATCCGGCTGTTGATGCCTTTTCCACGAAATAAGATGAGAGCATAAACCAATACAAATAATTAATATTAAGATGTGAACTAATTGGATACATATCAGCACTACATAATCCATTAAAATCGGCAATAATTAATTTAGAGAGATACGGACGTATTTTTGAGTATAATATTTGCCCTTCCTCAAATAAATGTTTTGGACTCTTTACACCTGCCTCTTCTATAGTCACATAGTCTAGTAAGAGTCCTGTACCTTTTTCAATGTTATCAGGGGCTATATGAGGAAGATTACCGTACTTTAGCGGGTCAACTAAGTTAGACATCACACTTGCTACATCAGAGAATTTCACCCACGTCCATGATTTGGGTATTTTGAATGGGGGAACTCCCGTACTTTTCTTAATTGTGATTCCGTTCTTTAACAACCAATCATCAGCTGATTCGAGTGGGAGTTTCCCTTCTCGCCACTTCATCGTCAATTCCCCACGAAAAGCCTTGTCCAAAATTGCCGCCCGACGAAGTTCAAAGGTTGCTTTGGCTTCTTCAATTAATTGTTTGGCTTGATTGATTTTGTCCAAGAGTCTTTCGACTTTGTCAGCAATTCGATTTTGTTCGTTTAGTGGTGGGAGTGGGAATTCCAATACTTCAAAGGAACTTTTACGAATTGATGGAACAGTTGTTGCTTGTGCCATAGGATAAAAATCAGTTTTTATAGACCACAAATACAAAAATTGATTATTTAATAAAGTATCCTTGCTCCTAAAACCCATTAGATTATTATCGATACAACTGTCTTTGGGAATAAGTGCACGACGGTTTAGTTTAATTGCTTCACCAATTTTTGCAAATACAATTGTATCCTCTGATACAAGACCTGCTTTAATCCCTTTTCTTGTGTCCTCATCGATTGTATCGTCTGGTTCTAGTAAGTATTTATTTTTATCAATGTTCTTTAAGCTTCCAACCTTATAAAAAGGAATTGGCAATCCAGTCATACCCTGATATTCTTTAGGAAAACCTGATCCACTGTAAAAGTCAACAACACTGTTTAATCTTACCCAAACCCAATTCTCCGGCACCTCATAAGGTTGCTCTTCCACTGGCACCAAAGCCTCTTTTAACAGCTCTTCCTGCGACTTCGCAACCTTCTTACTCATTGCCGTACACCCCAGATGGTTCTGCGACTTTCGCTAGCGCTGGCTCGGCTCCCTCATAATCTACCGACCTTGTCTCAATTGCTTTCAACTCAGCTACAACCTCACCAAGCAATGCCAACGCTTCTTCCAGCTTCGCCATTGCTTCTTCCGCCGAGTCGATCGGGTCAGGCAGGTTATCGTAAGCGGACAGAGATTCGTCTGCAATCAAGCCGATATCGAGGCTAACATCCTTCTTGCGAATGTCCTCACGCATGAACACATTCCAGCGCTCATCTTCCACCTTCGTGCGATCCTCAGCCGTATAAGCCGCCACAAACGCGTCAAAATGAGTTACAGTCAGCGGCGTACGCTTACCGAAGCTAGGCATATTGGTACGCAGATCGTATACCCAAACGTCCTTCGTGCTGTCCTTATCCGTCTTCTCACGGGTGAAGAATAAGACGTTTGTCTTAACCCCTTGCGCGTAGAAAATGCCAGTCGGCAATCGCAAAATCGTGTGCAGATTACACTTGTCCATCAAGTCGGCACGTATTTTGGTACCTACGCCGCTTTCGAACAGAACGTTGTCAGGCAGTACAACAGCAGCGCGAGCTTTGCCATTGGCTTTCAATGCACGATAAATATGCTGAAGGAAGTTCAGCTGTTTGTTCGTTGTTGCGAACGTTAGGTCGTCACGAGTTGGTCGCTCACCGCCCTGCTTCGTACCAAACGGCGGATTCGTCAGGATAACGTCGAAGTTTTTCAGGTTTGTGCCATCATCAGACAGCGTATCGCCAAGTATAATATCGCTATGGATATCGTGAAGCATCGCATTCATCATCGCCAAGCGATGCGTATCTTTAACCAGTTCAACACCGGTGAATGCTTGATGCTTCTGGAACTCCGCTTCCTTCTCACCGAGGTCGAAATAATCGTCCGTATTGCTGCGGACATGGCGATCCGCCGCAATCATAAAGCCAAACGTACCTGCAGCAGGGTCATTACAACGCTCGCCCGGCTGCGGATCAGCCAGCTTGGTAATTACATCAATAAGCGGACGCGGCGTAAAATATTGCCCCGCTCCCGACTTCGTCTCGCTGGCGTTCTTCTCCAGCAACCCCTCGTACAGGTCGCCAAGACCTTCTTCTTTCGCACTATACCAGTCGAGCTGATCGATGGAGGTAATGATTTTCTCCAAGTTTTTCGGTTCGTTAATGTTGGAGGTTGCATTCATGTAGATCTGCTTGATAGTCTCATTACCTTGGTTGCCCAGATCAAGAAGCAACTGACGGTAATGCTGTTGAAGCGCCATACCATGACGCTCTGTCAGCGAATCCCAGCGATATTGCTCCGGCAGAATACCTTCGTTGTCGGTTTCTTTCATCATTTTAAGGAACAGCACATACGTCAGTTCCGTTACATATTGATGATACGTAATGCCGTCATCCCGCAGTACGTTACATAGATTCCATAGCTTCTGTACAATATCCTGATTGCCCATTTACGCGTAATCCCTCTTTCGTGGTGTATACAATGCTGTATTTATTGTTGTTACAATGGTGTCCATCTCGCCGTCAAAAATCTTATTCAGCTGCTTGTACCCGCCTTTGCTCTTGAATGGTTCTACCTCAAAAGCTTTCTCCGGATTCGGGTCTAACACCGATTCCTGCAACAGCTGCTTCTCAATCCGCTTCAGCCAGTCCTTCTGAACCTTCGACCAGACTTTCATATCATAAATCTTTTTCATGGCGCCTTCAATCCGCTCTTCATGACTAATTAATGGGTCACCAAGCGCCTGCTGACGGATGAAGCTAATAATATCGGCTGCAATATCTTCGTTCTTCGCATCTCGCCATGCCGCCTGCAGCATTTTCTCTGAATACCCCTTCTGGTCAAGCTCCACCCGAAGCTTTCGCAACTCATCTCTTGTCAGGTCATTCGGACGAGTACAAATAATCGTAAGAGCTGGAATGAGGTTCAAGTTCTCTGTAATAAAGGCATGGAACCCTTCCAGGTAATCCTCCGGCTTATCGGCATCTCCATAACCTCGCGAGGTGGATATCAGCTTATCCTCATGGTCCGATATATAAATTCGGTGTCCTCTGCCACGATTCTCATCGATAAAAGCGATCAACGGTTTCTTCGTCTGAAGATCAGCGCTCGCTTGCAGCACACTCATGCTCTTCAAATCGTCGATGAACTTTTCGATATTCATACCGCCGGACAACGCCTGGAAATCGTCATGATCCTTCTGCGTCCATGTACGCTTCTTACGTTGCATCTTCGCAATGATTTGATCCTTATGCGGCTTGCCCTGCTCTTCATCTTCTAGCTGTGCAAGCTCGCTCGTCAGCACATCAAGCGATACCGTCGGCTTCGTCACGACCGGCTTCATATCTGTATAAGGCTTCAACGTCTCATAGATTCCAACGGCATCATAAATCATAAAATGATCCTTGCCGATCTCATCGCACCGTCTCGTCGCTCTGCCAAGCATCTGCTCATACAGGATCCGAGAACGTACGCGGCGCAGGAACACAAGATTCGTAATACTTGGAATATCTATGCCCGTTGTTAGCAAATCGACGGTTACAACGATGCTTGGCAGCCGTTCATTTTTGAACAGCTTGATGGCATGCAACGGATCTTTGATGGAACCAGTGATTTTGAGTACGGCATTGTCATCTACCACCCCATATGCCTTCTCCAGCTCTTCCTTGAAAATCCGAACGACCATATCCGCATGATCGTCCGTCGCGGCGAATATAAGGGTCTTCCCTTCCGACTCGGGGTCGATATATTTCGTCAGTTCTTCTAGGATGACGCGGTTGAAGTTCTCTGTAATGACCGTCTTGTTGAACTGCGTCACTTCCAGATTGATCTCATCCTGGAGCAGTTCCTTCTCCACATTACCAGAGGAGATGTCATATACGGCGACCTCTTCGCCAACCAGCCATTTGATCCCGTGTTTCTTGAGCTGAGTCTCGAACTGCATGGGCGGTTCGTGGTCGATGAGATACCCATCGATCACCGCTTCTCGATATGAATAATTGAATACCGGGCGTCCAAAAATCTCAACTGTATGCAAAGCCGGCGTAGCCGTCAGTCCAATTCGGAACGCATCGAAATAGTCCAGCACCTTGCGGTATTTGCTGACGTAATCTTCGTGGTCACGGAACTCCAGCTCCAGCTCGGACATTTCCTTATCAAGTGTATAGCCGCGATGGGCTTCGTCGACGATTACACAGTCGTATTGATCAACGGATGGAATCTCCGCTTCATCGGATTCGTTATAGAAGATACGTTTAACCATTCCTTGGACGGTAGCGATCTGCACCTTGGTCTCCGGATTCGGCTTTTTATCATCCAGCGTCTGTAGCTCAAAAATCTCTGTGAACGAATGGTAGCTCTCCAGCTTGGAATCCTTAAATGCTGCTTCTGCTTGGCGTCCAAGCGCTGAGCGGTCCACGAGGAACAGAATACGCTTGAAGCGGTTATGCTTGATCAAACGGTAAATAAGCCCGATTGCCATACGGGTTTTGCCTGTGCCTGTCGCCATCGCCAGCAGGATATTGCGCTGACCTTCGTCAATTGCACCTTCTACCGAAAGGATCGCATCTTCCTGATACGGACGCAGTTTCAGGTAATCAAGCTTCTCATCCTGCAGATCCTTGGCAGCTTGCTCGGTGTCCTGCTTCAGCAAATCTTTCAACCCTTGCGGCGAATACCACGCTTGCAGAGGACGCGGATGGTTCGTCGGCTTGCGTGCATCGAGGAACCAAATACCGGACATATGCTTCAATTGCTCCAGATACGGGCGGCCGTTGGTCGAGAACAGGAATGGTACTTGATAGTTCCCCCATGGTCCATGAATGATTTCATCTCCATGACGCACAACCCGCATGGCATATTTTTTCGATTGGGCAATGTCCGCCTCGACATTCCTGCTGATCCGCTTCGCTTCAACAATACCGACCAGCTCTAGTCCGCAGAACAGCGCGTAGTCCGCGAAGCCAGTCTTAAGCGCCCACTCCGCAATTGCTAGGTTGCGACCTTTCTCGGGGCGCGTGCCAAGTCCATAACGAAGAGTCTGAGAATCGGCTTCCCAACCAACTTGACGCAGCTTCTCGTCGATGATAAGGCGCGTCTCGGCTTCCGTAAGGGCAAAGGCGCTGCCTGCTTGCTTGGACTTGGTATGACGTTTCTTCTTAACCTCATTGCTCACAGCAGCTTGTTCTCTGCGAAGTTCTTCAAGTTCCTTCTTCTGCAAGGCCAGCTTAGCCTCATAGACTTCCGAAAGCTGCTCTAACTGTTCGTCATTAGAAGCCTTCTCTTCTTGCACAGGTTCAACATAGTCTACTGGTTGATAGCTCCAATCGCCATATACTTGCATGAACCATCCCGCAATCCGATACGCCATCTTTACGAGCAACTGCGCTTCGGCGGTCGTTCCATAAATGCCGATCTCATGATTGGCCTTATTGCCAACCTTACGAATGGAATGGAGAAGATCCAACACCTCTTCAGGGACGAGGTCTTCTTGCTTCAATTTATTCAAACGGTCGATTTGATTCAAATGATGTGTCTCGACCAATTCTTCCAACGCGCATAAATATTGTGTCAACGTCTCTCCGAACATACGAAGCTTGATTAGGGATGTATTCGGATCAATGAACAAGTTGCGTTCCGCCATCTCTCCGAGGGTCGATAAGATCTCCCAACGTTCTCGCAGAAATTCAAAGTTTCCAGCCATTCACAACACCTCAATGCTTGGTTTCTATTGGGTCTATTGTATCATGCCTAAGATTGGAAATGCTGTAATGATGTAAATAGAGCTCAATGAATTGTTAACTCACACTCGCCTTGTATCGTTCCGCCAACTCCGAATTCAACCAGCTCACAAGCTGTGAATAAAAAACAGGCCGTTCAGTATACTTATCAAATAATATAATCGTATCAGCTTCTGTCAGCCACTCTGGCTTTTCTTTCACACCTCGAAACTCTCCAGTGAGGGTCAGTCTTCTATGGTGTTTCCCTACCTTACGCAGATAGTTATATGTACTTTGCGGATGGTCCCCGTTGCTCCATTGACTGATACGAGGTGAATGAATCGTTTTTGAGCACAACTTACTCGCCATGCGCTGAATCTCTTGTTGTGAGAAAGCAAGATCCTCCGATGTAACTGGCCCAACACTATAATAGTGCCGTTGATAGGTCAGAATTACGATTGCTAACCAAACAGCAGAATAGACATTTTCAATCGGCTTCATTCTAAGCTCAATGTTCAATGTACTTCTCCCTTCGTTGCTATGACGTCCTCGGCCATACAAAATCTCACTTATCATGATGTCCACTCCTCACTTAATGTCTATCAGCGGGCTGCTCTTCTTATCTACCACACAAACTCCTCCGGTTAATCAACAGGTGCAGAAATATTCTGCTCCGTCGTCTCGAAGTGCTTAGCCGAGGCTTGGACTTGAACGCGTAGCTTCTTGTACGCTTCGCCCTTATCGGAGAGGCGCTTCGCCATTGTCGAGAGCAGCTTAAGGCGCTTATCGGGCGATGTGTCGATCCACTCCACGTTAAGAACATCCACGTATTGAGTTGTATAGCGGTCACACCGAGTGAAATCATTCACCATGTATCCTGTTATGCGAGTGTAGACGGCAGGCGTAACAAGGGATTCAATTCCCTTCAATACGGTAGCTTGGAATTGCCGGACGGCAGCAATAGATGTGTCCCAGATCGCGTTCTTGTGCATAACACCTCGGTAATGCTTCTTGGTCAGCTTAGCGGTATGAAGCAGTACAAATTCGTTCAACGCCATCTGAACGAACAGCAGCTCCGGCCACAAAACGCGCACATTGAAATACAGATTGTGATCGGAGGTAATGACGTTCAGCCGCTTCATCATCTCTCTATCGATACCGTTCTCAACCAACGAAATCTCGCGATTGCCCATCAAGGCATGCCGAATGTCGTAACAGACACCAAGTACTCTAAGCCTTGCGCCTGTGTATGACTCATAATCCCCTTCCTCGCCAACAACTTCATGCAATGCATCGTACAGCGCCTGCATATCTCGGATATCTCCCTCAATGACTGCGCCGGTATGTTGTTCTGTCGATTTTACTGTAATCATCTCTATGTAAGCCCCCTATCAATCTACACATAGTCCTAGCGCCCCTAACCCTCATCCCTCATACACCCGTTTCCACTGCTCTAACCTCTCCCGCATCACATCGCGGTAGCGCTTCGGCTCAAGAATCTCTGCGTCCGGTCCGTATTGGCTAATCCATCCGAGAAATTCGCGTTCGTGGTTTACCGTCACTTCGAATAGAAGACTGCCATCCTTGCGCGAGGTCATACGAGGCTTCAGGAACATCTCTTCTTCCTTGACGTAGCGGACGGCGTCACCACGGAACAGTACCTTGAACCGAATCGACTCGTTGCCGCGCTCGATGGACCACGTGTTCTTCATATAGTGCTTAAGATTAAAATCGCCCTTGTCGAACGTATCCTCCAGCACCTCGACCTCCTTGAAGCGGCTGATTCGGAATGTGCGCATGTCACCTGCTCTGTGGCAATATCCGATGACGTAAAAGCGATGATCCCGCGGGACAAGGTAATAAGGATCGATCAGGCGCTCCGTCTCTGCATCCCGGTACTGGGAGTAATATACCGTCCGGATCGTACGCTGGGATAGGGCAGCTTGAATAATATCATAGAGGAAGCTTTGTCCTTCCTCACGATAAGCCGGAGTGCCGAGCTGGATGATGTCAGCCACATGTTGCACGATCTCGGTCCGCTTCTGACGTTCGCGAAGATGGGTGCCCATCACCTTCTCATAGGCCGATTCAAAGCCGCTCGGGATAAGTGTCTGATAGGGCTCCAGAACGGATGGCAGCAGAGAGAAGGCAAGCGCCTCCTGCTCTGTGAAGTCCAGCGGATATTGCGAGAAATTGCTTATATATTGATAGCCTTGGCCTCTCCCCGGCGAGGAGATCGGAATTTGTGCTGCGCTTAACGCATCAATGTCGCGGTAGATGTTTCGTTCAGACGTTTCGCAACGGTCGGCGAGCTCCTTCCTTTGAATGCCTGGCCTGATCTGGACAAGATTTATGATACGCAACAAACGGATTAACTGATCGTTCATCGCTGCTGGCCCCTTCCTGTGGGATTCTCTCATCGATTTCTTCTTGAGGAAAAATATAGATCTAATATAGTCAATTCGACCTAAAAGATGGAGAATCCTGCCGAAGAAAGGAGGTTACTGTAAGGAAATTACTTACATTTAAATAGACATGATTAGGCCTCCATACATGTGAGAGAGGCTTCCGTTAGAGGGTGAGGGCTCGAAGCTAAACTTTCTTCCGCGAATGAACAATCGCCTGCGCCATGTTTAGGAAGCCGGACATTAGCTCATCGTTGCCGTTCCTCGTTCGCAGCTCGCTTAACTCACCTTCCAATTCTTCGATTGATCGTTCGCTCATCCCGTTCAAGCAACAGAGCATAAGCTCTGCTCTCGAGTTCTTCGCCTTTCGCACCTTTACTTTAGACGACACATATTCCTGTAATGCCTTCACCGTAGCGAATGTACACTTCGACCTCAAATGGCCCTCAAGCTCCACTAAGCGTTCATATTTAAGAGGATCCCGTTCACGTAAAACTTCCCAGTCTGCTTGTTTGGATCGAAGGACTTCGTTTTGTAAGTAACTTTGGAAATCCCCCTCAACCGTCAACGGAACAGCCACTTGCCCCCCAGCAACCGCTTCCAGGCTTTGAAGCATATCGATCACTTTGACAAGCTCCTTATATGCGGAACTATGCTTAAGCACCACGCTCACTTGCATAAACTCCTCTTTGCTGTAACGCTGCTTCAACAGCAAGAACTCCAACATCAATTCCTTCGAGCGGCTTCTCATTCGACGCCCACCTTTCTCAGAAATTCGTCGCCAACCGTGAAGAATTGCTTAATTGCAACCTCATTGGTTCTCGGAACTTGGAAAATAGGCATACTTTCACGAATTCCGTTCTGATAGGCTTTGGATACTTTGATCTCGTTATGAAAGAGGCTCCAATTGCACGCGTTAGCAAGCACCTTAACAAGCTCCCTAGCGTTCCTTTGCTCATCGCTGTTCGTCGTCTCCACCCCATTAAGCAAAATACCCGCCACCTCGATGCCGTACTCCGGCGCGAACTCGCGAATGAATTCATCCATGCTTCGCTTGAGCAAGGGAAGACCGATAATCGCTAATTTCTCAAGTTTGACGGGCACGATGAGCGAGTCACTCGCGAAGTAACTGGCCACGGTCAGAATAGAGTCTGTTGGCGGGCAATCAATGATGACGAGGTCGTAGTTACTCTTATGCTCGGCCAAGAATCGTCTTAACTTATGCTCCTTCATAGTCGGATTACGAAGGATACGGGTTAGCTCGACTCTCGCAGGAATAAGATGAAGCCTGCCGCCATCCGTCCATTGCTCGATCTCGGTAATAACCTCGCCTCCAGCACTTCCATCCTCGAACAGGTCAACAACAGACGGCCGATTCTCGCCTAGAAAAGCATGATAACCTCCCTCACCAAGAAAAGACTGCGATAAATTTGATTGCGGATCAAGATCGATCGCCAGTACTTTATAGGCCTTACAATACGCCGCGTACCAGGACAGATTGTAGGCTAGCGTTGTTTTGCCAACTCCGCCCTTCATATTCAGCATCGACACGACTTTCGCCATGTTATCCCCCCCTCTCCTTCACCTACCTATATTCATAGCGAGCGGAGGGGCAATTATGTCTGTCCCTATCCCAAAGAAATAGACGGCCAGCGGCCGTCTCTACATGTTTATGACTCTATTTATGCAAATCGATGCAGCTCCATACTGTACGAACTGCTCTCTTATGATTCCTTAAAAACTGCTCTGCCTTAGCACGATGTTCGTCCGTGATGAACATGGTAAAGTATAGCATGCACCATCTTATCTTACGATATTTGAATCTATTCTTACGTCAAATAGGACAGCGCAATGCGTGTTACGCATCACTCTGTCCTATCGTTCAATCTTTATCGTCATGGGATGGTGGGTTTACCATCGAAGAAAACGGAGAGCTCGGTAGCTGCATCACCAATATGTCAATCTGGACAAGCGCAAAGAGCAGCCTCTAAGAAGATAGCCGCTCTTTGTGTCTTGCGTATCGGTGCCTGTTATCGGACGATTGAGATGATGCGCTTGCCTTTGCACACGTACTTGAATTCCGTATTGATTTTATCCGGTCCCTCTTTTTTGAGCAGTTTCCAGACATGCGCGTTCAGCTTTTGCACTTTCTTGGGAATAGGGGCACAAATATAACCGTGATGGTGTTTGTCCTTCTTCTTGCAGCAACAACAATCGGAATCGTAGCTTTGCTCCAGCGCCGCCACAGCTCCGGCCGCCTCGAAGGAAGAGAGCGCACCCGCGCCTGCCATTGCCACCGGGGCCGCAACAACGTTCTCGAGAAGGACGCGGCTTTGGCTTGCGACATTGCATTGCGCATTGTTTAGGAATGGCTCGCTTGCGGGGACGAACGGGAACATAATATTCTGCGGATTGTTGTTGTGGCCCTCTCCCGGGTTCGATGGATCGTTGATCGTAAAGCTGTCAGAGCTGTTACTCAGGAACCGACCGAACAATACGTGTCCGGCTTCGTGTGCCAACAAATACGAGTCGATCGCCCCGTCGCTCAAGACGCAGTTCCCTACGAGGTTGTAATTGTTCACGTTTTGGAAATTTTCGAATTGCGGACCCGCATTGCCGACTGCTCCCGAGCTTAAGGTCGGTCCACTCAGGTACACGACATAGATCGCCACCGCATTATTGAGCGCCGCTCTCGTCTGAGAGATCAGGTTGACCACTCGCGGGTCTCCGATACTAGCAACACCACTAGCCTCAAGCGTCACATCATCCCTGAAGATGAGTTGGAAATTGACAAAGTTGATATTGCAGCTTACTCCCGGGAAAAACCCGGTACTCCATACTTGGTTCGCTCTCATGATATCTGATGTCACTCGAGCGAGCCGCTGCTCAGGGGTATCACTCGATCTTGCCCCCCCTAGTAAATACACTGACTACGTTTACCGTTGGCATTTCCTTCCGCCTCCCTCAATCTAGTAAATTAGGTTTTACAATGAAGTATATGATAGAGTAGGGGAAACGGCTTGGACAAATCGAGATGTCGAATCACATATTTAGAGAGCTACTGCAAGAACTTAGGCTCACCTTGCCCGAACGCTCCGCTCCGTTCCGTTCCAGGCTTGATGTACTCTCCCGCCTGAGCAAAATAAAGTCCTGCTTCCTTCACCGAAAATCCGAACGTTGCCTGCCATTCCTCCGCATAAGCCAGCACCACAAATCGGCCTGATGCATTAATTGATAACTGATGTGCGACTACTTTAATCTATTCTCACATAATGCTTATAGGGTTTCAGTCTTTTCTGGCGAGGCGTACCTCAATTAAAAAAAGGGAACCTGATGGAAGGCTCCCTGTGGTTCCATTATGACTCTTCACGGCTTGTATCAGACGAGCTTGACTCCTTGTATTCAGAAGATTTTTCCTTTAATTTGTAAATCTCCAAATCGTGAAGAGCGACTTGGTTACGAATATATTCTGTTTCTTTATGTTGATTTCGGATTTCCTTAATCAGTTCAACATGACGGAGGCGGTTCAGTTCCTTTTCCGTTTCGAATCGTTGCTCCAAACCATCCATCCGTTGGTCCAATTGCTCGAACCTTTGGTCATGCCCTTTCACGATCTTGTTGTTCTCCGCTACCATTTGGACGAGCTGCGTCACTATATCCTCAATCCTAGTTAATCCAGTTAATTCATCATGATTCATCCAGAACAACCTTCGATTGGAAGATCTAATTACAGATAGTTTACCATGATACTCCCTCTGGATGTAGATGATTTTGATTGGTTCCTGTTAACTGAGTTCGTTATCGGAACTTCAAGCCGCTCCATGATTCGCTCATTCATACTCCGTAACAGCTGCTCTAGGTCTCAATGTTCAATATGATTTTCCCCTTTCATGCTCTAAGGTCCTCTACTTACTTGAAGAACTGCTGTAACCTACCACTCAAACTCCTCCGGATAGTCCTCCGGTGCAGATATATCGTGTTCCGTCGTGTTATATTGCTTGGCTGCAGCCTGCACACGTTCATGCAAAATTTGATAAGCTTTGCCCTTCTCGGAGAGCCGCTTCGCCATTGTCGAGAGCGACTTGAGGCGTTGATCGGGAGTCATATTAATCCAGTCAATGTTTAGGACGTCGATATATTGGGTCGTGTAGCGGTCGAAGCAGGTATAGTCGTGCACCATGTATCCCATCATGCGGGTGTAAACCACCGGTGTGACAAGGTTGGCGATCTCTTTCATGACGGCCGACTGAAATTGTCTAATTGCTGCAATACTGGCATCCCAGATTGCATGCTTATGCAGCGCGCCACGATAGTGCTTCTTGGTCAGCTTTGCGATGTGCAGCAGTATAAAGTCGTTCAAAGCCATCTGCACGAACAACAGCTCAGGCCACAATACGCGTGCATTAAAATAAAGGTTATGCTCGGAGGTAATAACGTTCAGTCGCTTCATCATCTCTCTATCGATGCCGTTCTCTTCGAGAGATACTTCGCGGTCGCCCATCAGCGAATGTCGAATATCATAGCAGACTCCGAGTACCCTCAGTCTCGCTCCTTCATATCGCCCGTATTCTCCTTCCTCCCCCACCACTTCGTGTAGAGCATCATATAGCGTTTGCATATCCAAATAGTCTCCAGCAATAACTACACCCGTGTGCTGCTCACTCGATTTCACCGTAATCATGTTGTTTATTGCTCCTTCGTTTTAAATGCGATATTTTTACAGGTCCTACTCCCCGACTCATCGATAGTTCTCTAATAATCTTGAGAATATCATATCAAAAGCATGTACATTCCTATATGTTCAAATAGTCAATTCGCCCTAGTGCTTGGAGAATCCTGCTGAATATTTCCTGATTTGCTGTTAAGGAGGTGCCGCTCCAGCTGGTAACACAAAGAAGCCTGCCGGATCTCCTCCAGCAGGCCTCAATCTCTAATACACCAGTACGATCAAACCGCTATTCTCCCTCTGTCCCCAACACGATCCATGCCGCGGCTTCGGCGCGGCTCATTGGCTTCTGCGGCTCCAGCTTCTTGGTGTCGCCGATCAGCACGGTACGGTAAAGCTTGCTTGTGCCCTCGACCAAATAATTGGTCATCGAGCCGATATACAGCTTGCCTACCTTGTCCGCATCCTCGTAGCCGTACAGATTCTCGATTAAAGCCGTCCAGTCGCGAATATAGTCGGCCCAAATGCGGGTCGCTTGCTCGCGGGTCAACGGCTCATCCACCCGAATTGTCCCGTCCGGGAAGCCGTTCAGAATACCAGCGGCACGCAGACCCTCGATTACATCATAATAAACATGGTCAACCGACAGATCGGAGAACGATGGCTGCTCCGGATGATGAGGGTTTATTCCGCGTCCATGATAGAGATACGCCCACTCGATAAATTCGCCGCGCGTGATATCCTTGTCAGGCTCGAAAAACCCGTTCTCACCAACCGCGCCAGCGCTCTTGAGCAAGGTGCCGATCTCCGACTCAAACTTATGTCCGGCGATATCAGTCGGCTCTCCCCCTTGACCTTGCCCACCAACACCAGACTCACCGTTCGTTCCTTCGGCAATCGTCACGGATTTACTGCCGCCAGCGTTAAGCTTTTCTTTTAGACTGCTCTTGTTGTCCAGAATATAGATCATCCACTCCGCCGCTTCGGCGCGCGTAACCGGCTCCTTTGGTCTCAAGAACGGAGTATCGCCAAATGTTTTCTTATACTCCTTCTTGTACAAGGACATCGGCTTCTTGTACTGCTCATCCAACTCCTCTACGTCCAGGAACACGCTCGGAGGCAGTGATGCCGGGAAGCGGAACGCGCCGTCATCCTCCATGAATTTCGCCCACGTATAAGGCACTTGCTCACGCGTCAGCGGCTCATCCAGATGGAGCTTACCGTCTGGCATTGCTTCGATCAAGCTCAAAGCACCATAACCGTTAAGCAGCTTGGCGTTGGCTGTGGAATCGTCCACATCAGCAAAAACGCCGCCAGCGCTCGCATCCAGAGACAAATCCCGGTACTCGAGACCGATCAACCAATTAAACCATTCGCCTCTTGTTATCAGCTCATTGGGCCTAAACTCGCCATTGTCCACTTGGACGGCGCCCATAGCCAGAAACTCGGCTACCGCTTCGTCTGATGGGTGACCCCCGAGATCGGTGACGACCACCTCTTGCCCGGCAGCGGCTGGATCCGCCGTTGGCGAAACTACCGGTGTTTGGGTCGCGTTTTGACTTGTCTCAACACCAGTCGAAGAAGTCGGGGCATTTCCCCCTTCGTTATTGTCTCCACCGAAGCAGCCAGGCAGCAGCAATAACGTCAATGCGCAGCCCGATATCGCGGCCAGCCTCGTTTTTGTCCCCATTAATCGAATGGCATCCAGCATAGATTTTCTCCTTGTACAGTCGATCTCTGTTCCACCTCATGTCAGAATCAGAATCGGATATATTTGACCGGCTTGCGGCTCACATCTATGTTGAATCTATCGCTGTCTATGCTGCTTGCCGATTTCGAATGCAGTTCGTCTCTTAGATCAATCATTCCAGTAAACTTAATTTCTTTGACCGCCGTAATATGCATCTGCGGCTTGCCTTCTACCGGGAAGGCGATCTCCGTGCCGTCTCTTCGTCCCTTGTTCATATCGATAACCCGTTTGGCAGCAGCCTCTATTCGGGATGCCGAATGATTGAAGGTGTCATATAATCGATCGCCATTCTTGGATGCCGTATAATCACTTGCAAAATAAGGCTCCAGCACGACAAGAAGCCAATCATCCTCCAAATCAAACGAGCGGTTAACTAACTTGGCTTCAAGCGCTTCACTCACAATCAACAGCCTAATAATCTCTGCCCTCGTTAGCCGCGGAGGAGGAGTAGGCGTTGGAGCAGGAGTTGGTGTCGGCGTTCCCGAAGGAGAAACGGTCGGCGTATTGGTAGGCGATGGAGTTGGCGTATCGGAAGGTCCCAGCCTCTCCTCGACAAGCTCAAAAAACTCATCCAGGGTGTCCGACACATCGTCCATCATACGCTCCTGATAATCGTGTCTAAGTACATCCGCGGCTGCTAGCGCAACAGCATCCGCAATGTTTTGCGATTGACGTTTCTCCGTATAGACGCTGTAAAAATAAAACATTAGCATGGCGGCCATAAAAGCAACGCCAACCAAAAACACGGTCATCAGCGCGGCGCCGCCACGCTCGTTTCTCCAAACGTCTCTCATCATGACTTCCCTGACCCTTTCTGCTCCAACCTTTATGCTCCAACCTTTATGCAAAGAAACGAATATACGCAAATACCAATAAAATGATCAGGCCAATCAAACGAAACATAATCGTCGATTTGTCCTGCGCAAGCGTATCGATAACAATCGCGACAAAGCTAATCGCTCCAAAGATGCAGCCGATCACAATAGCGGTCTGATCACTGATTGACCCTTGATCCTTTAGGAAGCTAAGCAGAAAAGCGACTACGACAAACAGCAACACTCCCGCGATCAAAATCTTTTTGGTTTTGGCCGGATCAAGCCCGGTCGGCGATGTGCCTTTTGCTGTTCTTTTTTTCATACATTCGTACTCCTTTTCATACGTTCATCATCCTAATTGGTCAGTTGCGGTACGGTGCTGCTCTGCGGAGCGGTTAACTTACTGCCCTCGCTGCTGGCCGATTCCAGTACTTTTTCGAGAGCAAATTGTTTATACTCGGCAAACTTCTCGAACAGCTCTTGGTTTTGCATCAGGGAGTCCAGCTGTCTTTGCGACAGCGTTCCATCTTGCAGCCAGATTTCTTGTTGACGAGTAAGATTGCCCGGATCCGCTCTGAGCAGTTGATTCAGCTGTTTGTTCGAAATGGTCTTTTTACCCGGTTCAATCTTGACGTTGACGCCGTACTTGCTCTCGATTTCCGAGATCGTTACGCCAATGCCATTCCTTGCCCGAAACCTGTCAAACAACTTGGATCGAAAAATCTTGGCTGCAAGCGGACCGATGATCGTTGCTTTCAAGAAGCTGTCGAGCACCATGTCTCCCGCATTCTTTTTCTCGCCCTTATACAGGTTTCCGACCGCGCTTTCTGCCATGGCAACGAGGAAATTCGTCGCGCGGGTCGCCAGTTTGCTTGCCGTTTTGCCGGTAAGAACATCAACAACTTTGCCAAATACAAGAGCTCCCAAAACATTTTCAAGTCCCATCTCGCCAAGCTGGGAAAGGGAAGGCCAAGTACCTGTTGTCGCGACATGACTCGCTAATGAAATCCCGAAGCCCAAACCGAATTGAGCAAATACGTTGGCCGTAAACAGTGATTTGCCAAGGGCGGCCACATTAGCGCCAAACCCGCGTGACATGATCGTCCGTACACCAGCCATGACGCCTTGGGCCGCACCGCGGAACAATCCTCCAAGCCCGCCCATGCCGCCGCTTCTGAAGAAAGAGAACACGGCTCGTGCCGCTGTGCCAATTCCCGCAGTTGCGATGCCAATAACGGACAAGCTCGCCAGAGCGCTTGTCGCAACCCCGGTCAAGAAGTCGAACGCATCTCCTGAAGCAAATGAATAGATTACACCTGCAACGATACCAACAACCGCCGCAGCGATCAAGACTGGCACCGATATCGTGAGACCGAGTACAAGTGCGCCTATCAAGACTACACCGATGACGATCCCTGCGCCGATCGCTCCGACAGCAAGCCCTCTGCCGAGCTTATTAAAGAAATCCTGGGTCGAATCGCTGGCAAACCAATCACCAATACCTTCCCAGAAAGAGCCTCCGCCTTCACTCTCTCCGCCCTCGCCAGGCGAAGAGCCGTCTGGATCAGCACCGCCGGGAGCAGAGCCGTTGCCGCTGTCCGCCCCATCCGGATCGGAGCTCCCGGGATCACTACCGCCGTCGGCACCTCCGCCTCCGCTAGAGCTGCTCCCGTCCGGATTGGTACCTCCCTCGACGCCCCCACCATTCGGATCGCTTCCGTCCGGGTTCGCACCGCCGTCGCCGCCTGCTCCATTAGGATCGCTTCCATCCGGGTTCACACCGCCGTCACTACCCGCACCATTCGGATCGTTACCGCCTGGATTCGTGCCGCCGTTGCCGTCCGTCCCGCCTGGAATGCTCCCGCCGGGAGTCGATCCATCCGTGCCTCCCGATCCGCCAGTGCTGCTGCCGCCAGCGTTGCTGCCGCCCGGGCTTGTTCCTCCCGGACCGCTTCCGCCGCCCGAGCCGTTCCCGCCAGTTCCTCCGGAGCTACCTGGATTCGATCCGCCGTTGTTGCCAGATCCGCCATTATTGTTCGTGCCGTCTGGATTCGATCCACCGGGATTTGTACCACCGGGATTTGTACCACCAGGATTCGTATCGCCGTCGCCTAATCCGCCGCCGGTCGCTTCATCGGTTTCCGTCGGCGTCGTATCCTTGTCAGGCGGATCAACGGATTGCAGGTTGGCATCGATATTCTGATCATCCGCAGCAAAGGCTGTAATGCCCGTTAGCGTTGCATAGCCAAGCATACATACGAGCAACAATACTCGCCATATAGACTTATTCATCTATAAATGAGCCCCCCTTTGCCACAAAAGTTTACGTTCTGCTAGTCTTCTTTTTTCAACGTGACCTCGGCCGTCACCGGCAGCGACAGTCCCGTCGTATCGAATAACGCACCGTTGTTAAGCAGCGGCACCTCCATGGTAACTTTGACAGTCACATACTCAAATAGTCCGTCGCTGCTAGTGCTTCTTGTAATCGAAGTTACGTTGTAGCCCGAGGCGACGTTGCGTACAGCCGTTTGATAATGCTGATCCGAGCCGTCTCTCGTAATCGCCACGCGCGCTCCGTCCATTGCCGCAGCCTTGGCGGTCACCGCCGCCGATGCAGCCATAGCGAATTGAACCACAATTAAAATCATAAGCAAAAAAAGCGGGAGGATTCCCGCGAATTCAATCAGCTGGGAACCCCTCTCGTTTCGAATATATTTCATCTCTTCACCGCATACGTTTGACATCTTTCAAAGCTCTTGTTTATGGCTGTACTAGATATCGATTTGATTAATAAATTCCTTGATCTTGTCTACCAGCATCTTGGCGATGGAGTCATCGCCGTCTCCGCCGAACAACGGGAGCAGCGCCACGATCAGGATAACGACGATTGCCACCAATCCAACGTACTCAATTGCTTGAGCGCCTTTTTCGTTGCGGACAACAGCCAGCGAATTGCGGCCAAAATGAAGCATTTTTTTCAACATGACCATTCACCCCCTCTCAAAAAGCCTGAAATACTTTAAAATCCGAATCCGTCCTGAATGCCCATCCCGGCAGGATTATAGATGAAATTGAGAACCAATAATCCGACCACAAGCAGCAGAACGGCCGGTAATATACAAAACGTTGTAATGAGCGTAACCTTAGGTCCCGCCTTCGCTGCCTTCTCTTTGATCTTGTTGATGCGAGAGCTCCGGATATCCTCGGACAGGCTCCGGAACGTGTTCGCGATCGGAACGCCGAGTTTGCTGCCTTGAAGCAGCGCCGTAACTAGCGTCTCCAGCTCTTGGCTGTTATTGCGCTTCATCAGACGGGTAAACGACTCTTCTCTAGACAAGCCCATATCCGTTTCCTGAATAAAACGATTAAGCTCATCCGCCAACGGTCCCTCCATGCCGCCAACGATCTGCTTGATCGCCGGCTCCAGCGGTATGCCCGCTTGAAGCGTAACACTCATCATGTCCATAAAATCCGGCAGATCCGCGCTAATCTGCTCTTGTCTAGCGCTTGCCGCCAATCGAATCCACACGACGGGCACGAACAAACCAAAGGCCATCAACAGCAATTGAATGGGGCTATTAATAAAACCGAGCGACTGCAGAAGGATGGCGCCAAGCGATACGCCTACAAAACTTACGAACCGAAGTCCGTAGAAGGAGTTGAGATCCAACCCTTCAGGATAACCCGCAAGCTCCAGCTTGCGCATAATATCTTTTTTGTTGATGAAATAAGGGAAGCGCTGTCCGACGATCGCAAAGCGATGTGCCCAGTACAGCAGTCTTCTCTTGAACGACTCTCGCAAGCCGCTGTTGCGCCGTTTGCGGCCCCGCTCGATAAGCAATAGCTTCTCGCGTGTTCGGAGCCGTTTCATGCCGAAGCTCCAGAACAAGAACATGGCGATACTCCAGAGCAAGAAGGCGGCGCCGAGCGCCATTGTCAATGAATTCGTCATAAGCAGCTCATACCTTCACATTAGTTACTTTGCGGATTAGATAAAACCCAATGGCCATCAGTACAATCACTACAATGAGCAGCAGCAAGCCTGGCAGAGTAAAGATCGGCATCAAGAAGCCGTCAAACATCAGATTAAACATCAGGACCATAAACAATGGCATCAGCAGCAGAGCAACCGCAACAAACTTTGTCTCTGCCGTCTGCGTCCGGATTTCCCCGTTGATGCGCGCGCGATCGTCCAATGTTTTGGACAAATGATCCATGGCCTGGCTGATGTTGCCGCCGGCCTTGCGCTGAACGTTAACCGTCTGTACAAAGATGGAGATATCCTTGCTTTTGACCCGCTCCTCCAGCTTTTCCAGCACCATCTCCATCGAGGTGCCAAGACGAAGCTCGGAGGACATGCCGCGGAATATCGGACCGGCCGGAGCACGCAGCTCCTTGGCTACCATCTCAAAGCTCTGCGGCAAACTTAGACCAGCGCGGATACAGCTGCCGACCATACGGCAAAGCTCCGGCAATTGTTTGTTGAGCTCCTGGGACAACTTGTTTTGGCGCGCACTGATCACTTGTTTGGCGCCAAGTATCACAACTAGCCAGGATACAAGAATATTGAATGGGAATTGAATGATGATAACCGTTTGGAATAACAGCATGAGCAAAACGAATGCGCCGATTTGCATCGCGATCCAGTCAAACGCGCTTAATTTCATATCCGCGCTCTTGAGTGCGATATCAACCTCCCGCACATACTCGGACCGGTTTACTCTTCGTTTAAATCTCGCAAACCAAGAGTTGCTGCTAACCGTATTTTCCTTATACATCGGCCTCAGTCTCTCGTTCAGCCGACTCCATCTGCTCCGCGTCATCGCTACCTCGAGCACGGCCAATGTCAGGCAGGCAAATGCGACAAATACCAGAAGCAATATGAAGCTCTGCGGTGACATTATACCCATGCCGCATCCTCCGGCGAGAAGTAGTGCTCGGGAAGCTGCTGGCCGAACACCTTCATTTTTTCGTAGCACTGCGGGACATAACCGGTTGGTTCAAAGTGTCCGAAGACCGTGCCGTCCTTCTCAAGACCCATTCGTCTAAATCGGAAAATCTCGTTCAGCGTAACGCCATCCTCATCTGAGGTCGCTTCGGCGATGGACACGATTTTACGGCTGCCGTCCTGCAAGCGCAGCGTCTGAACCACAAGCTGTACGGCCGATGCGATAAACGGACGAACAACGTCTCCCGTCATGGAAGAGTTGCTCATCAAGATCATGGCTTCCAGCCTTGTGATCGCATCCTGCGGCGTATTGGCATGAATCGTCGTAAGCGAACCCTCATGACCGGTATTCATCGCCTGAAGCATATCGAGCGCCTCTCCGCCGCGAACCTCGCCGACGATTATGCGGTCCGGTCTCATCCTCAGGGCATTTCGTACGAGCTGCCTAATCGAGATTTCGCCGGCGCCTTCCATATTGGCAGGACGAGCTTCAAGCGACACGACATTTTTGCGGTTAAGCCGCAGCTCCGCGCTATCCTCAATCGTAATGATACGTTCGCCTAGCGGAATGCTGGTGGAGACGACGTTTAGCAACGTTGTTTTACCGCTGCCGGTACCGCCAGAGATGATAATGTTCAGCTTGGATGCCATCGCGGCCTCCAAGAAACGAGCCATCGGTATGGTCATGCTATGAAAAGATATCAGATCATTGATCGTATAAGGATCCTTCCGGAATTTCCGGATCGTAAGCACCGGCCCCTTGACCGATACAGGCGGGATCGCCGCGTTAATCCGGCTTCCGTCCTCCAGTCGACCGTCGACCAGCGGCGAACTCTCATCGATGCGTCGACCGATCGGCGCTACGATACGCTCGATAATGTTGCGGATATGTTCGTTGTTTTTAAACGATATTTGGGCCAGAGAGATCGTGCCGTTTTTCTCGATATAAATCTCTTGCGGTCCATTGACCATAATTTCCGTTATCTCTTCGTTTTTGAGCAGCGGCTCCAGCGGTCCATAACCAACGGAGTCGTTAAGCACCATAGCGATCAGCTTGCTTTTGTCCTGCTCGGTAATAATGACCTTTTCTTCGGCCAGCATATCAACGACAAGACGTTCAATCGTTTTGCTTTTTTGATAGGTAGGAAGTTGAATCAGCTGCTCCAGATTACTTTCTTTGAGCAAACGTTCCTTGTAATGCACGAATAATTGATCCAAATATTCGACAGGCTGCTCGACCTGCTGAACGTCAAGCCGATTATTTAGCTTTTGGAAGATGGACAAGCGCTTCTCCCCCTATCCGCTTGAGTAGCTCATTCGTCAGCTGCCAAATATCGCGGGCGGGTCCTTTTCTTCCTTTGTCACTATCCGACTTCAGAAGTGGCTCTCCCAAATTGATGTGGCTCTGAATCGACTTAAAATGATCAGTGATTGTGCCCGCAACGGGGTAAGTCGTCATTTTACGAAGCTCATCCAGCTGCACATCGCGCTTTTTGCTGAAACGGTTGACCAGAATCTCGATGCTGTCATCCTTGATAAGGTGATAACGGTCGAGGAGCTGAAGCACGTTCTGCATCCGTGAGATTCCCGGGCGGTCAAGCTCCGTCACATAATAGAGCAAGGAAGTTTGACCAAGCGCTCCGATCGAAATCTCGTTCATCTCTTTGGGAATATCCAATACGATGTAGTCGTAGTGACCGC
Organism: Paenibacillus sp. strain BS8-2; assembly: GCF_054483835.1. Lineage (NCBI taxonomy): Bacteria > Bacillati > Bacillota > Bacilli > Caryophanales > Paenibacillaceae > Paenibacillus > Paenibacillus sp. strain BS8-2. The sequence continues at coordinate 3,046,131 of NZ_CM137010.1, read as the reverse complement.
GGCACGCCTTAATAATTCCTTCGATGTCCTCGCCTTTGAACTGCTCCGCTTCCTGCGGATGTTTGGGAGAAACCAGCACATGCAGCTGAGAATCCTCCCGTTTGTACAACACGTTATTAATCTGGGAGTGCGTAAGCTCCTTCATGACCGACTTCAAGTCCCCGATTGTGCGATCATGTTTAATGTCCATCAGCATATCGACGCCGCCGTATTGCAAATTGAAGTCGATAAGCAACACACGGTTAGGGAAACGATGGGCCAGCGACTGTGCTAGGTTGGAGGCGATAAAGCTTGTTCCAACCCCGCCTTTGCCGCTGTAGATCGTTACGACCTTGCAGCCTTGACTTTCTAAGCTGCTGACCGTTTTTTCCTTCTGCCTCTCCTGATGTTTTTGTTGATCGAGCGCACGCTCCAGCACCTTCTCGAATTCGTCCATCTCCTCTGGATAACGAATCCACTCCGAGATGCCTTGCCGATACATGGTGCGAAGCAGGTCGAAGCTTTCGGACTTGGAGAGGTAAATGATCGGCGCCGTATCGTTCATCCGCTTCATCTGCTGAAGCAGCGAAGGCAACGCCTCTCGATCGGACGGCTCTACCAATACAATGACTCGCGCTTCCTTGGCATTGAGGCTTGTATAAGCTTCCTTGGGCTTATCGATAATTTCGCCGATCGGTATATTCATAAAGTTCAGACGCTGCACCATCTGCTGCGTAATTCGTTGTTCCTCGCATACGATACTAACCTTTGCCGCCATCGCTTGTTATTCTCCCTTCGTGCCCGCAGCGCTTTCTGATTCAGCTCCTACTTTGGCATTGCCGCTCTTGAGCACCCTTAGCTCCTTGCCGTAATTGAGCATCCAAATTAATTCAGATGCCTGCCCAAGCGGCAAAGCCACGCCTACCGACAACATTTCGTCATCCTGTTTGGTTACGCTGTTGACGCTGATATCTTTCAAGATGACCTGTGTCTTGCGTGCGTCTCCGCCATTATTGCCAGCCGTTTGCTCGTAGGAGGCGATCAAATCCACCTTATCCAGCACGTCGATGCGATCATCAAAAACGGCGAATGGCGCCCTCAGCATAATTTGGCGATATTCTCCGGCAACAAGATTGTTATTCCGCAGCATCGGCTTCGTAATAATGCCATCCTCTGGAATCGGGACCATGGATACCTTACCGTCAAGATCTTGCAAATCTTGTATGTATGATTCGTTTACATATTTTCGGGGGATTTCAGATGTTCCAAGCATCTCCAACGTGATACGTTCACCTGCTGGGATTGATTTGTCTGCAACATAGATGACGGCCAGCTCACCTAAGCTCGTTTCTTGCTCCTCCATGTAGTTCGAAAAGAGCACCGTAGCCGCCAATGCCAGCGCGATCGAAAAAACAAGAAAAATAAAGGCCCTGCGACGTGTCTCAAACATAATTGCTGCTTCTCTCCTATCTCTGTCTATAAATTATATGACAAGCCATACGACCACTATTGCCGTAGCGGCTCCAATAAAAGGGGCTAACGGCACCTCTTCGAGCGAAGCAGGCAATGGACGGACCAGCTTGATTAGCAGCAGCGGGATTGCCCACAATGCGGAAAGCAACGCTGTCATTACAAAAATAATGCAGCCAAGCTCCCATCCAAAAGCTGCGCCGATCATCGCATAGAGCTTAATATCTCCGCCTCCGAGCCGTCCTCTACTAATAACTGCAAGCAAATAGGTGAAGCCTCCAAGCACCAACAATCCAATTGCACTTATCAAAAACGAGCCCGTGATCGCGTGAAACCCTAAAAACAAAATCATGCCAGGGATAGTAATTTTGTCATAGATGCGTCTTTCCTTCAGATCCGTATACACGCTAATGGCAATCAAGATTAGTGCCGCGGCTGTAACGATCCATGTTGTCTCCTCTCCCGACATTACAATGCTCCTTCAGTAATGGATTGCAGCTTCAATTCAAACGGTGAAATCAACATTTATTGTAATAGGGGTATATTTTTTGAACAAGAATCAAAAGGTCCATCCCCTTGTATTCCAATTCGCTTTTATAAACTATTAAATATATTTCATAATTTTGAAACATTAGACCTAAATAATATTAAATATATCGATATAAATATTTAATACATGAAATGACAACCGTCCAACACTTGGATTCGTCTCTCTCACATAGCCGTATCTCAGCATTAACACAGGAAAGCGTTAGCTCAAGGTTTTTGGTAGGAGCTGCCTTAGCAGCGATCTGACGGAGTCCCCTACATCTCATTCATAAGCCCTAAATTACGGCTCCGTAAGGCATATTCCTGTATTATCCAATTGATAAAGTCCTATAAAATTGATTGATTAGTCCCAGGACGAGAACGATATATGACGGACATTTTGTTCTATGTTTTTTGACCATCGATTCTTATATTGAGGCAAAGGTAACGTTATTCTCTATTCAAATAAAGGTCCTATTGCCTATTAAGTTCGTAAATATTGATAATTGATTTGGTATTGTCCATGCTTTATAACCGAGGATGGAGGGCTTACGTACGAATCCAATCGGGGATCCCGAGCATAAGCACTCCTTTATATGGTTCGCAGCTAACTTGAGGTTTGAGGGGTGTTGGAGAAGCGCAGCCTAATCTTTATTGAGCCGCATCACGATATTCGCTGGGAGACCTTCGCAGCAACGTAAGGGAGCGTCACTTTCGCATAGGATTTGATCCACACGTTTAGGAAAGAGTATCCAATGGTCGGAGATGTTGAGGTTCGAAGAGCATCACCATGATTCGTTACGACGGGTAACGTTCAATGAGACAGCTGCAGTCTAAGACTTTATTTTTCAGTCTTGGGCCGCCGCTGTCTCATTTTAATGTTCAGTCTATCCCAGTCTACAACTTTATTTTCACTTCACTACAGCTCTGTATAGATCTGAAAGGTTATACCAAACTTGTCCGTGACATCACCAAAGCCAGGGCTGAATGCTTCCTCGCTGAAGGGCATGTTCACCTGTCCGCCTTCCCGCAAAGCTTCGAAAATCCGTCTGGAATGTTCGATGTCATTTGTCGTGATGCAGATCGTCACTCGTTTGCCCGCTTCAATCGGCGAAGCTCCGGGAGAATCCGAAAACATCAGCTCGGAGCTGCCTACACGAAGCTTGGCATGCGCTACTAGTTTATTGAGATCCTCCGTATACGTATCCGGCATGTCCGGCATATCTCCGTAGGTCAGAAGAGAGATGATTTCCGCTCCTATCGCTTGTTCGTAAAACTGGATGGCTTCCTTAGCCCTTCCCTCCAATGTAATGTAGGGAGTGAGTGAAACGGTCATGGGTTTGTTCCTCCTTAGCATACTGGAATTGTCTATCGCTACCTCTTAATTATAGACGTTCCAGCTGAAAAGAAATCATCTATTTTCCACTTCCCCACGTTTCGACCCGGCATAAGCCGTCGCTTCCATCTCGATTAAGAAGGGTCCAAGACCGCTGGACACCGTCATCCGGACGGGATAAGGCGCAGAGATCATTTCTGCATACACTTCATTATAAGCCGCCTGATCCTCCATCGTAGCAAGATGTGTGTTGATCCGGATAATATGGTCGAGCGTCAAGCCAGCCTCCTGCAGAATAACTTCGATGTTGCGGATGCACTGCTCGGTCTGCTTGCGAATACCGTCCAGCGGCTCCAATGTCTCGGGATCCACGCCTACCTGACCAGCTACGTACACCATTTCGCCAGCTCTGATCGCATGGGAAAACGGCAGTGGAAATTTGGGTGCCTTGTCGCTTGTATATATTGTAGTCATCCTATTAATCCTCCTTGTTCGGCATAGGCTGGACAAGCGGCGCAATGCGCTCATGCCAGCGTGTAGCCTCCTGATAGTGATGGCCGATCGCAAGCAGCTTCTCTTCGCCCATCATCGGACCTGCAAGCTGCACGCCGATCGGCAATCCTGTCTCCTCATCCGCTCCCGCCGGGATGGTCATAGATGGAAGACCTGTGTTCGTGAATGGTCCGTTGAACATCGGATTACCCGTCTTGTAGCCCGCTAACGGCAATGTTGGCGTAGATGGCGTCAATAATACATCAACCTCGCCGAACAGCTTCATCATCTCATTACGAAATACAGTTCGTACCCGCTGCGCCCGCAAGTAATCCACGGCGCTAAGCTCCAATCCAAGCTCCAATTGCTCTCTCATAGACGGGCCATAGAGCTCCGGTGTTTCACGATACGCGTCCATATGGTAGGCGGCGCCTTCTGCACGCATCGTCATCTTGTGAGCGGCAACTGCTTCGTCCATACATTCTGGCATCTTGATCTGCTTGAACCGTATCCCCAGTCCGCGCAGCGTGTCCGCCGCGACCTCCGCCGCTTGTCCGATGGAGAGTTCCTCCGGGCGGAAGAAGCCCTGATGATCAGGTAATCCAACGACCATATCCTTGATTTCCCTGCGCATTGCGCCAGTAAACCGCGGGGACTCGCCAGGCAGCGTCCAAGGATCGCGCGCATCCTCGCCAACAAGCGCCTCCAGCACCATAGCGGTGTCCTCCGCGCTGCGAGTGAACGCCCCGATATGGTCTAGCGTCCAGCTTGCCGTAAATACGCCGAATCGGCTAATTCTGCCGAAGGTAGGCTTCATGCAGGTTAATCCGTTGTAGGCGGCGGGACGAAGCAGCGAACCAAACGTTTGCGTGCCAAGCGTGAACAACGCCATGCCTGCAGCCACTGCCGCCGCCGAGCCCGAGCTGGAGCCGCCTGGAGAATGCGTTAGCAGCCAAGGATTGCGTGTAGGCGGTTCTCCTCCTTGATAAGCGTATTCGGTCGTCGTTGTTTTACCTAACAGGATCGCGCCGCTGCGCTTAAGCCGTTCGACTACAGCCGCGTCATAATCGGGTATGTAGTCGCCGTTTACCTTTGACCCGCCTGAGGTTCGTATACCCGCCGTGCAGATGATATCTTTGACGCCAAACGGGATACCGTGAAGCGGCCCAAGCAGCTCGCCTCTCATCTGCTTCCGTTCGGACTCTTTGGCCGCCAGCAGCGCGCCTTCGGCATCTACCGTAACCCATGCCTTGACGAGCGGCTCCAGTCTCTCAATCTGGCGCAAACAATCCATGGTCAGCTCGACAGGCGAGAGTCGCCTCTCCCTTATCCATCTTGCCGCTTCGGCAATCGTCAGCACTTGTCCGGATATCGCGATCATGGCGACTCCTCCTTCGTCCAAGCGTTAGGCCCGACATGCTCCGTAAGTCTAAAGGCTCTGAGCAAGCGCAGCTCTCTCTCGAAAGCTGCACGCTCCTCCTTCGTGACGGGTCCGCTGAGGAATCTATCCTTTTCTGCCGCAACAAACCGCTCATAGCTTCCATCTTGTTCTCTATTCATGCTGGAGAAGCTCCTTTCTGTCTAGGGCATGAAGCTTGGATCAACCATGTCGGCATACGAGACGTCTTTGTCCAGATTGCCGATAAAACGCTGCATGTCGATTGCCGCCTGGAACGCGGACTCAGTCAAGGTACCGTCCTGCGGATACACGTTGCTGTCAATCATTCGCTGCACAGCATTTTCAACCACCTCAGCGTCGAGGTTAGGGAATTCCTTCTTTGCAATTTCCTTGGTACCTGCCGGATCCGAATGAATGAAGTCAAGCGCAGCCTCAAGCGACTTTACCATGCGACGAACGAGCTCAGGCTGCTCTTTGATCACTTTGTCCGATGTATTGAGGGTGGCAAAAGCAAAGTCCGGGTAATCCTTCGTGAAGTCATATACGATTTCCAAGCCCTGTACTAGACCTTGATCGAGCTGAGGCTCATAGACGACGGCAATATCCGCCTTGCCCGCAAGCAGCGTGCCAAGCTCCGAGCCATTCTGCACCTCGGTGATCGTCACATCCTTTTCCAGATCGATGCTATTATCCGCGAACAGCTTGCGCAGCAGGCTGTTGGAGCTGGTCGGAGCAATGCCGGTCACAATCGTTTTACCTACAAAGTCCTTCGGAGACGTGATGGTTGTTCCCGCCTTGGCAACCGCCCAAACCGGCGCGCTGCCCGACAGAATGCTGATGGATTTGGCTTCCCCGCCCTTGGCTTTGGCGAAAGAAACATGCTCGGGACCATGGAAGGAGAAGGCCGATTCGCCGGATATGACCGACGCCAGCGCTGCCGGACCGCTGCCTGCTGCCGTAATCGTTGAAAGCTCGATATTGTTTTCTTTCAAATATCCTTTTTCCTTCGCGACATACAGCGGCAAGTAGAGTAAATTATGATACACCTCTGCCACTGCGATAACATCAGTTTTTGTTTGCTCGCCGCCTGCATTGCCCGTACCCTCCGAAGCCACATTGACGTTTGCCGCCTCATTGCCTCCGCAAGCCGCTAATACTATAGTCCCTATGAGTGCAATACCCGTTAACTTTATCGATTGTCTCCAACTCATTATTCTCCACTCCCTATCTGTCTCTATTTTGGTTTATTACACCGAGCCTTGCGGTCCCTTGCTCTTGTTATCGCTCCATGGGAGCAACCGAGATTCCAGCATGCTGACGCAGGTATATAACAAGGCCGCTACGATCATTAACGTAAACACGCCTACCCAAACAGCGGGGAGATTAAATAGATTGCCTTCCACAAAAATCATGTGTCCTAGTCCCTTATCCGAGGATATGAACTCTCCGCCTACTACCGAGACAAGCGCCAAGCCGATGTTGATCCGGAATGCGGAGATAATCCAAGGCAGTGAGGATGGCACGATAATTTTCGTAAAAATCTGCAGCTTGCTTGCTCCAAAGGATTTCATTAGATTCACTTGAGATTGATCGATTTGATGCGTAGCTTGATAAGCCGACAGCAGCGCTACGATGAAGGTTGATACGGCCGCGAGCACCATTTTGGAAAAAATGCCTGAACCGAACCAGATAATGATCATAGGCGCCAACGCGATCTTGGGCACTCCGTTTAGCGCAACCACGAACGGATCGATAATGCGGGACACCGTTCTGGAAAACCAAAGCAGCAGACCAGCCAAGGAGCCCACCGCACTGCCGATCGCAAAGCCGGTCACCGTTGCCCTAACCGTTGCATAAGCGTCTTCCAACAATTGGCCTGAAGCAATCATCGATACAGCCATCTTGGCAATAGCCGTTGGCGATCCAAGCAAAAACGCATTAACCGTACCGCTTCGCACAAGCGCCTCCCATATCGCAAGCACGCTCGCAATAATCGCTAATCGCCAAAACACGATCATGAGCCAGTCCTTAAGCGCCGCGGCTTGACGTTTGCGAACAAAGCTGCTCTTGTCCTTTACGACCGAGTTCGATGCCGCCACTCCAACTCCACCTGATGGATTCGCCATTAGCCAACCCTCCCCATCTGAATGTCCAGCTCGGACCATATTTCCTCAAAGAACTGCTTAAACTTCGTGTCGCTCCGCGCCTTCATGGCAGAGCCGTATTGTGCCGACAATCCAATCTCGTAGGTTTTCTTGACAAAGGTCGGACGCTTGCTCATAACAAACACGCGATCGGATACCGAGATGGCCTCTTCGATATCGTGCGTGATCAGCACGCCTGTCTTGCCTTCGTTGCGGAGAATCGACAAGATCTCGTCCTCCAGCACAAGTCTGGTTTGATAATCCAGCGCAGAGAAGGGTTCGTCGAGCAAAATAATATCCGGCTGGGTCACCAGCGTCCTGATCAACGCGACCCGCTGCCTCATGCCGCCCGACAACGTAGACGGATAAGCTCCGGCAAATGCTTCCAGGTGATATCGCTCCAAATAACTCATCGCGATGTCCCGACGTTCCTTTTTGCCGATCCCTTTCACTTCGAGTCCAAGCGTAACGTTGTCCAATATGGATCTCCAGGGAAGAAGCAAGTCCCTTTGCATCATATAGCCGACATGTCCGGTCGATTGTCCGATCTCGTCTCCGCCTACCGTAATACGTCCTGAGGTTGGTGGCAGCAAGCCTGCTATTATATTGAAAATCGTACTTTTTCCGCAGCCGCTCGGTCCCACAATGCTTACAAATTCCTGTTCTCTGATGTCCATCGTGATGCCGTTAAGCACGGATATCTCCTCTCCCTCGGCGCTCACGAATGATTTGGTCACATTGGATACGCTAATGGCGCTCGTACTCATCGCTACAACCCCTCTCCAGCATTGCTATATGTCATGTCAGATAATCTTACATAAGTTATATTGTTATCTTAAACGTATTAAGCCCCTCTGTCATTAGCTCACCCATACATAAACATCTGATAATTTTGTATGCTCCATACAATCAATCTGCTTTGAGAACATCCTCCATGGCAAACGCTACTCGATACCCAAATGCCGTCTGAGCATCCTTCAGCTTGCGGCCTAGCAGCTTTTCGGCTTTTTCAAGGCGATAAACGACCGTATTGCGGTGAACAAAAAGCGCCTTCGCCGTATCGATCAGATTGCAATGATTATCGTAATAAGCTCTCAGCGTACGCAGCATATCCGACTGCTCCTGATCGCCTTTGCCCAGCAGCGTCTTAAACGCTTCATGATAGAATCGTTCGAGCTCATCAAGCGGAAGCATTCGTAATAGTCGAGAAAAATCCAGGCTGCGGTAAGCCGTAACGAATCTTCTTTTGTTCATGGATATTCCGCCCTGCAGCGCGCGAACCGCCTCTCGATAAGACAGTCCAAGGTCCAGCGCCGCAGCATAAGGGCTGCCGATGCCAAGCGAGTAGCTAAGCTTGTCTACCCCATAGATATCCTCTACCATTCGCTCCAGTCTCTGCAGCAGCTCGGTTTCGTTCCAGTCCGCTTGTCCGGGAAATAGCAGTACGCCGAACATATCATTTTTGGCAAACATCACAAACTCGACACCGAGCTTGATAAACTCGCGTTTCAATAGATGGTAGTGGCGGTCTCGCTCCGCGCTGATCCGCTCCGCTAGATTGTCGGCTTTCCCCGTTATTCCGGGGCGCGTCTCTGCGACTGCGTCCTCTCTCGCGACGATAAGCAGCGCACGTTTGTCAGGCTTAAACCCGTATCTGGCGCCGCGATGCATAGCTTCCTGCTCCGTACTGACGAAACCTTCGATTAAGTCCGAGAAAAAATCGTTTTTATACCTTCGTGACCGTTCTTTAACAGCATGCCGCTTGGTCAGCTCAAGTCCAATGACATGCGTGGCCTGCTCCAAAGCCAGCAGCTTGGGACCTTGCAACGGATAGTGCTGAGAAAATGCGAGCAGATAACCTTCTTGGCGATATGTAAAGATGGGGTGGCATTCTAATTGCCTGTAGGCTGGATCCTTTATTGCGGGAAGACAAAGTGAAACGGGGACATCAGGAAGACTCGCGCTCCTCATTGCATTCGCAATTCGCTCCAGCGCAGACGCGCTTTCAGGATTGCCCATTACCATTTCGTCCGAGGAGGAGAGCAGCTCATATTTGGCATCGAGGAGCAGGACTGGGCCGGAAACAATCGAAGCGAGCGCGCCGATAATTCCCGTCAATCCGCCGCCTCGCATCATCATATCCGCAAATTGTTTGTGGATCGTCAGTGTATAATGCAGCTCTTTGTTTTTGTTATCCAATAAAATACCTATCGATTCTCTAAAAATATCGCCTAATGTTGACTCGATCATGGACATCTCTAATATAGGAAAACCGAGCCGATCCGCTTCATCCAGCGCTTCCTGCGGAATACGAAGCGCGAACCGCTGTGTTTTGACAGCTAGACCCGCACAGCCTTTGTCGTGCATGCCGCGAATAACGTCGATCAGCTTCTCCGGGCTGTCCTTGAGCACATATCCGTTCGTGAGCAGCAGATCGCCAGGTTTAAGAAAGACCACAATGTCCGGTGCATCCATAATATTAACCGAAAGCACCTCGCGGACATCAACAGCGCCAGCGCCTGCCAATATGTGAGCTTCGGACATGATGGTCGATTCTATCAACTCGTTCAGCAGCATAAACGAAACACCCCTTCCCATTCATGTTATAAAATCTAACATCAACAGATCGGAGTGTAAAGAACAAAATTTGGTTGATTGAACCTAAATAAGCATGAAATTTGGACGATCTGAACAAATGAAGTTATAGCAGGGGCACGTCACCCACATCCTTGTTCACGAAGACAAAGGTAACCGCGTCCACGATCCGTTCATCTTCATCGACTACTTGAACCACGATCGGCTTGTATTTCTGGGTTGCTACACCTTCACGTACAAATAAGTAGTCCATCAACGTTTGCGGCGAGATACGGTACAGCTTGCCTTCCACGCATCCCCCTGACTCTACGATATCCGTTCCTCCTTTGCCATCCGATGCTCGATAGGCAAAGCCTAGCGTGAACCCTTCAAGTGTGCCCCGACCAAGCACATCGGCGAATTGCGCATCATATCCAGCATGTTGAATCCGCTCCATGTCCATGCAGCTGCCATATGCAAAATAAACCAAGCTCTCCTCCTTGCACATACGATCCAGCTTCCAATCTCCCAACGGAATAATAGCCTCGTCTCTTTGTGCTCCGGTATAAACATAAACCCAGGCCTCAACGACCCCCGCATCCGTGAGCGCTTTGATTCGAATTCGCTCATATTCGTTTCTCCTATCTCCCGGACCATAATAGTCCTCCAACCGATCGAGCTGAAGCAGCACCGTTTCACTTACCTCATACAACTCACCCGATACAAGCGAACTCTGCTCACCCATTCGAATAGCAGGGTAGCCGTATCCTGTATCCACCATAATACCTTCCACATAAGCGGTCTGTGCTATACGTGCAGCATTATTGAGCCAAGCGTGATTACATTCTCCGCATCTAAGCGTGCCATACACAAACACCTTCTCCATCCAGACATCCTCTCCCCTCGATAAACTAGTAGCTTCGACCTGTAAGCGGAGTCTCCTGCCCGTGGCATTAGAATAACCCTCTAACAATCGTTACAATTCGTGTTTGCCAGAAACAAAAAAGACGACCAATGGCCGTCTGAACAATTTGCTTACTGCTCCTTAAAAAACTGCTCGGCTTTCGCACGGTGTTCGTCTGTAATGTGCGAGTTTACCGCTTTGTAGGCAATGAATATTGCAGATGCATCATCAACATATCCGCCAATTGGAATAAAATCCGGAATGAGGTCGATAGGAAGAATCCAATACGCTAATGCAGCGATTGCCGTTGCTTTCACAGCAGTCGGAGTAGCGGAATCCATTGCGCAATAATACATCGCCACTGCTTCCTTGGCGAATGGAACTTTAGAAGCATATTTCTTCACTTTGGACCAGAAACCTTTGTCTACGTATTTCGTTTGCTGCTCTTGATTTCCGATTTTTGAAGTCCATACGCTAATATCGACATTAGGTTGATCCGTATGCGATGGCGCATCAGCTACAGCTACTGCAATTTCTTCATCAGAAATAACGGCTGGAATCACATCTTCATCGACGAGCTTTTCCTTGCAGTTCCCGCATACCGCCGCTTTCAGCTTTTGGGTTTCCACTCGATTCTGTTGTTCGCAGTTGGAGCATTCGACAATGATGTGTGGCATATAAATTCCTCCAATTTATTTGTTCGTAATCTCAATTCCAAATCGTGACTCTCAATCCAGTCACGCCCTTTTTATAGTACTATGGAATCATAAAAATTAAAATCTCTTTTTGCATGCATTTCTAAAGAACCACTTCTGAAGTACCATCTATTTGATGATCACCTGAACAAATGTCTTGTCTACTATTTATTTCAACGTAACTCCAAATGTGTTGCCATATCTCAAACTCACGTTCCAAGGCTGCTTCTTGCCCGTTCCCTCGTTCAGAACCTGGATTTGATTAGGCAGTTGAAGCTCAACAAGATAACTCCCCGGCTTGACCAAACCGTCTTTGCTAGTCATGTACCAAGGCAGCGTCACATCAAATGCTTCGTTAGGGGCCAGCTTGCCCTTAAGCGACGGAAGCTTCGTCTGTGAAATCAGCTTCCGGTTCGTGCCATCGGGATTCGCGCTGTAGACCGCGAAGGCAAGCGGCGTTTCATCGAGAACAACAGCCGATTTGTCCAAATTCGTCAAGGTAACCGAGAAATTCATCACAGGGTGATCCGTCACGCTGCTACCATCGCCAAATCCAGATGATGGAGCCATCATGCCGTATAGTGGGTAGGTCAAATATTCTTGCTCGCGTTCAGGTACCTCTCCAAGCGGGTTATTTTTGATACTCACGATGTTCTGCACCTTAAGTCTATAGGTAACCTTGGGGTCATATGCGAATCCAAGCAACGTTTTGAAAGGCCTAATATCGCCTGGTTTCGGAGGAATCAGATTTTCATCATCGATATAGAAGTATTGAGAGGTCCCGATTACAGATCCGTCTGCACCGATGGCCTCCAGCGCGATTCGTTTGCCGCTTAATTCTTTGTTGATTCGAATAATACCGCCTTTGACGACTCCCTTATCCGCTTCATCCATTGTTAAGTAGCCTGCAGAAAGAATTCCATCGTTGCTATTGATCGTAAGCCCTGTCTGGCTAGACTTGCTAATAATTTGAATCCTGTTGAGGCTGCCGCTCTCTGAGGTAGCGTTCTTAAAGGTAACATCCGCCCCCATGGCATTGGAGAACAAGCGCAGCGGGATATAGGTCTGATCCTTGTAGTTGATCACGGTTGTTCCTGTATCTGTAGTAAGCTCCTTCACTTGGCTTCCGTTCATAATCGTTATTTTGCTAGGGTACAATGTCCCCTGAATCGATTTGGACGTAATGGCCGCAGTCGATACACAAAGGACAACACCGCAGGCTAGTCCTAACCAAAATTTTCTCATTTTTACATCACTCTCCTTATCAACCTAGACGTCGAATAGGCGAAAAAGTTGCGATAGACGGGCAAATACATCAAGGCATCCCTACACGAATGTTGCTGTCAGATTGCATAGAAAAAGCACCTCCAATATTAACGGAGATGCTTTCATGAGCAGCGTGTCAGGATGTGATCAGCCACACTATTGTTTGTCGTATTCCTTATTCGCTGTATCCAGCATGTCTTCCCAATTAGCGAAATCGGTCTCTCTGGCAATATGTCGATCAAAGAGCTCACCGGCAATGTTCTCGATATCCTTTTGTGTTTTGGCTTGAAAGTTGCCTTTCACCAAAAACGCCTCAAAGCTCTTAAACGTAGAATTCTTGCTCATAAACGTTTCATTAAACAGCTTGTCTAATGCAATATTATTCGGGTCTTCTTGCATTGCATTCTGACCTTGCAGGTCTTTTAGTAGATCGTCAAACGACATTGGTTTTTGCTTTCTCAGAATATCACCTCGTAATTTTTTTATTCATTCAGTTTATCTTAACAATAACGACGCCCACGTACCTTCAAGCCACTTATCAAAATCAGCGCCTTTATCACCTTCGTAGGTATCGTATATATCAAGTCTCATCTTTTTGAATTTTTCTTTAAATTCTTCATAAGTATGTCCATTGGGCAAACTTTTTTTAATTCTTACCAGAACTTTTGATACCTCTCTGTTCAATTCGACTGTTTTTCTTGGTGGCAGCTGAACATCCTCGCCGAATTGCTTGAGCTTACGGTAGGCGGCTTCTCGAACTTGATACACAGTGTCGTTATTTAGTCTATGCGTAAGCACATCAATGGTTTTTTGAGTATTCCATTGACCGAGCTCTTCGACGGCATCTAACCGTTCTCTCCAATTCGACGTTCGATTGGCTGCCGTTCTTAATTCATCATAATTGGGGGGCAGCTCGTATTTGCTTTCACTATTATCCAAAGGATCCCATCCTGTTCTATTGTTGATTGCATCAAAGGCCTTGCATCTGCCTTGCTTGCCTTATTTATTTGTCGCGTTTGTCATTATTGGACGCAGCCGAACTGTCTTGATTTTTAGTGCCTTTGCTTTTATATGGCTTTGGCGCGTTTTTGGCTCTGTTGGCGGCCGCTTGCCATCGATTCCAGCCTTTTTTGTCCGTGCCCCTGCCTGTTCCGCCTTTTCCCTTAGCTTTGCTCAAGTGATCACACCTTATAGGATTCAATCTGTTGTTTCGCCAAACCTCATCATAACATAACTGAACGAAGACGGCTAGAAACGTTGTTCACTTGAAAATAACCCGCCCCAGGTTATTGCCCAGGGGACGGGTTATTTGCCAATCATCATGACTCCACAAGCGGCAAATGAATGGTTAGCATGCATCCATGATCATCCTCATCTGTGTCAAGCCACAGCTGACCTCCAAGCTCCTGCACTCTCTCCACCATAGCCCGCAAGCCAAAGCCAACCTTGTTATCCGTATAGGCAAGACCATCATTCCATAACTCGAACTCGATATTGCCTTCGAATGCATACAATTTAAACCGGAATTGCGTTCCCCGCCCATGACGAATACCATTCGTAAGCCCTTCCTTGAGGGATTGATAAAGCGATCTCTGCTGAGGAGGGGAAAGCTCGGGCAATTGATCAATGGCGTATGCAATAGAAACCCCGGTCGTTTCCATCGTTTCTTCAAGCAGTTGCTCCATCGCTACTTCCATTGGAAAAGCTCTATCTTCGTGACGCATCATCCGAACGGATTCTCTAATTTCGTCCAGCCCTTTGCGCACAAGCGATTGGGCGAGCCTCGCCTTCTCAATGCCCAGCTCCTGCCCTCTATCCAGCAGCATAATCGACGCTTCCAATTGCACGATCGAAGCCGTTAACGTATGTCCGACATGATCATGAATATCCTGCGAGATGCGCGTTCGTTCCATCATGACGGACACCTCTGCCAAAGCCTCTGCGCGTTCCCGAACGGAAGCTCTTAATCGATCGGTCGTCTGCTCCAGCTCTCGTGTTCGTTCCTGGACAAGCAGCTCAAGCCTTGTCGTTAAACCAATCAGCCTTAATTGCAAGCGGACGCGAGCAAGCAGCTCATGTCTGGCGGTTGGCTTGGAGAGATAGTCATTGGCTCCAACCTCGAAACCTTCCAGCAAGTCGGTCAACCGATCTCGCGCAGTTAATAAGACAATTGGCAGCTCATGAACATCATGCCGCTTACGGATTAATCGACATACTTCATAACCATTCAAGTCCGGAAGCATGACGTCAAGAAGAATCAAATCCGGCAGCGATGCCTCGATATCCGCTAGTGCCGCCGCTCCTGTAGAGGCTTTGCGAATATGTATAGGCAATGCGGACAGGTAGCTTTCCAATACCTGAAGATTGACTGGCTCATCGTCAACGATTAGGACGGATAGTTTAGGCATTCTCCCATCCTCTAAGTTGTCGTTGCCAGGAATCAGCTGATCCAGTCCGATTTCGGAAGAAGACTCTGCTTCCAATGTACGAATACCATCCCAATTGGTCGGAAGATACGCTAGCGGATCCATAGGAACTTGAGGTGCTTGAGGTGCTTGAACTGCTGGAGCAGGCTGAATAGGCGCCGACAACTCCCCGTTTAAACCTCCCTCTACAGCGACAGGAAGGGTAAATGTACATGTCGTCCCTTGCCCTTGCACGGATCGCACAGCCAAGCTGCCTCCATGAAGCTCCGTCAGCTTGCGTGTGATGGAAAGACCAAGACCTGTTCCTCCCCGATTGACGGATCTATCCTGCTCGAAAGGCTGTCCTAATCTAGAGAGGGTTTCTTCCGCAATTCCGATGCCCGTGTCAATGACGGAAACAGCTATCCAGCGCCCCGTAACTTGAGCACGAACGGTGATGGTGCCTTGATCGGTATACTTGACGGCATTGCCAATCAGGTTATACAAGATCTGCTGCAAGCGATTCGCATCCGCCCAGGCATGCTGCATCTCGTCATCTATTTCGCTATGAAGGGTAATGTCTTTCTTCGCGGCAATGATCTGGAATACGGCAATCACGCTGTTAATGGCATGCTCCATGGATACCGCCGATAATTCCAGATCGATATCCCGATGATTCAGCTTCGAGAGATCCAGAAGATCATCGATCAAACGAGAGAGACGCCTGCCGCTGGACACGACAAGACTCAGATACTCCCGCGTTTTCTCGCCTGTCGTTCCAGCCGGATCATCAAGAATGGATTCTGTTAGTCCGATGATGCCATGAAGCGGCGTTCTTAGCTCATGAGAGGTATTGGCAAGAAATTCACTCTTCAACCGATCAAGCTCCTGCAATCGATCATTCTGCTGCTCGAGACGAGAAGTATAGTCATGTAATTGAGCCCTTGCGCGAATAACGAGTACAATACCTATAATGAAGATCAATAGAAATAACGAGAGAAGAACGATATGGTTCAACAACTGATACAGAGCGGTTGGAAGATACCGAAAAGCGAGATGATTAATGACAGGAAATGTGAATGCCAGACGATCAATCGAAACGCTGAGAAGCACGACCAGCATGCCGATTGACAACCATCTCCATTCATTGCGGCGATGCTCGAAGGCACGAAAAATAGTGAACAGCACATACGGTGCCGCAAGCAGAATAATGCCGAATATATACACGAGTGAATGTTCATAGACTTGGGGCAAGAAAACGGATGTGAGTATCGCCCAGAGAGATAGTGTTAGAAATAGCTTGCGTAAATGCCGAAAGCCTCTGCGATTTCTATCTTCCACCAGCTGCTCAAAGATACCGCTCGCAGCCCAGGCTACGACCGGGTTGCCGATCCCCCCGTAAAACACTAGCTCGGGCAGGCCTAAATAAAGCGAAATAAACAATGTATGAACCAGGGAAGAATACCCCGCCGCTAAAGTGAGGACTACGAAATACAAATACATGCGATTGCGTTCATAGAATATCCAGGCTCCTACCGCAAGAACCATCATGAACAAAAAGCAGATGGACAGAATCATGCGGAGCGAATCCATCCTAATAAAGGTTGCCAACCAATCCTCTTGCGGTCCGGAATGTATGTGGCCTAATGGTCCCAAATCATCTCCATCGGGCCATATTTTCAAGTGCAGCTTGCGTCCCTCAGCTTGATCCGGAAGATCTGCCTGACTCCAGGACAACCACAAATTTGGCTGCGATACACGGCTCTCCGAACGGTCAAGAATTTGTTTGTTGTCCAAGTACGCAACGAAACGTGAAAGTCCGCGGAATTTCAGTTCCGTAGGTCCGGATATTTGATCAAGCTCGGGAGGCAATGTTCTCCTGACCCACAAGATATCCTTTGACTTGCCTTCAAGAGAGTCCATTTCCTCCAGAACCTCTGGAAGCGGCCTCCAATTAGCTCCGCCATCATCAAGCTCTCCATCCACAACCTGAAGGTCTCCTCTTACCGCTTCCCATTTGTCCTGTGAGTAAAGGGAGTAGAACGGAGTAGAGCTGGCTACTTGGGTGGCCTTCTGAAAGGGATAAAGAATGGCGGTTAAGAACATAATCGTCAATGAAAGTCCCATAAGTCCGACAACCCAGCGAGAGCGGGGCAGATAATCTCTTACTGTCGCCTTAATCATGGACGATCAAGCCATTCACGCAGTGTCATCATAGCAAGGGTTCGATCACGCGTTCCAAGCTTGGCGTACACACTGCTCACATAATTTTTGACCGTTCCTTCACTCATGAAGAGCAAGCTTGCGATCTCCTTATTGGTTTTCCCATCCATCATTGCTCTTGCGATTTCCTGCTCCTTGTCAGAAAGCCTAAGACCTCTGGCTTTCAGCCGGCTCGCGCCTACCATGGCCTGGGCGGAGACGTCGGAGGAAGTGATTCTGGCCGCAAGTCGCGCCGCAATAGAAGAAGGGAGCAGCAGCTCCCCTTTCACGGCATCCCGTATTGCTTGAGCGAGCTTCTCCCCGGGAATATCCTTAAGCAAGAAGCCCGTTGCTCCGCCCGCCAGAGCATCAATAATGTAACCATCCTCTGCAAAGGTGGTCAGGATGAGAACGACAGCCTGGGGCCAAGCGGCCTTAATCCGCTTGGTGCCCTCCAGTCCGTCCATGCCAGGCATGCGTATGTCCATCAAGACGATATCTGGCTTAAGCTCAAGCGTCATGGCCAATGCTTCTTCACCGTTGCACGCCATGCCGACGACCTGCATATCCGGTTGCAAGCTTAATATCGTATGCAGACCGTCTCTCATCAACGTCTGATCATCCGCTAATACTATAGAGATCACATCATTGTGCTCCTTCCAAATTGAACATAACTATTAGCCATTATACGAGAAATCATCTCAGCCAGCCATCACCAATTAAATCATGGATAATCCGCCATTAATTCTTGTATAAGTTCCCGTCAGGAACCGGCTTTCTTCGCTCGCCAGGAAAGTAATCATGCCAGATATATCATCCGGCACGGCTACGCGCTGCAGAGGCGTCATCGCCGCAACTTGCTGCTTGATCATCTCGGGCGTATCCTTCGAAGCCTCGGTTTGAACCAATCCCGGCGAAACCACATTCGCGGTAATGCCATGAGGAGCATTCTCCAGCGCTACATATTTCGCAAACGAGTTGAGCGCCGACTTGGCCGGACCGTGAGCAGCCATATAAGGCATGGGAGAATCTGCAGCATTGCTGGATATATAGATCAATCTTCCATATTGTCGAGCAATCATCGCGGGCAGTACCGCTTGCGTGATTAGGAAGGAGGCCTTCATCTCGTTATTCAGCTTCTCCGCAAACTCCTCCCAGCTCATATCACTAAGCGGCTTCATGACAAAGGGCATATTCGCATTGCATACCAAAATATCGATTCCACCCAGCGTTGCTTCAACATGACGGATAGCCGCAGCTACCTGCTCGTGATCCCGGACATCCGCTCTTACCGACTCTGCCTCCCCTCCGGCGCGACGAATACGATCGACAACTTCTTGCGCCGCTCCGGGTTGTTGCACAAAGTTCACCGCGATTTTCGCGCCGTGCTCGGCCATCCTGAGTGCTGCCGATGCTCCGATTCCTCGTGCTCCGCCCGATACAAAAGCAACTTTACCCAATAGATTCATATGTTTATTCCTCCATTACATGATTGTTTATGATAGCTTAAGAAGGCTTTAATACCATTAGAATCAGCAGTACTATGCCCAGGATGGAAGCCGCATCGTACAACAGATTGATACGAGAAAGCAGCTTTGTCCTCTCTACGCTGGCAGTGTGCTCCAAGCTTGACGCTTCCTCGCTCTGCAGAAGCTGATCAAGCTTCGCAGTTTGAGGGCTTAGCAAACCCACTACGATGATCTGGATGACGACATACAAGAGAAGCGACAGGACGATCCACAGCTCCGCAAAGCTCCACCCCGTTAAAGCGACCAACAGCACGCCGGAGACAACAGCAATGGATCCCCCGATTTTCGGAAAATAATTCAAAGCTTGCATAAGCGTAAGAGCCTGCCGGAGCTGATCCGTCCGCTTACTTCTCCTAAACAACACATGACCGAAATACGTCGGCCCAATTCCTAGAAAGGCCGAAACGACATGAATGACGACTAGCCACTCCATTTCCCAACACTCCCCTGTCTCATTATCAATGTTCTATTAACGGATTGGATTACTTTACTCCGTGATGAGCTCCATCCGCGCAAGCAAACGGTACATGATGACCGCGGCTTCACCACGCTTCAGCTTCGCCCTTGGGGCAAGAATCGTCGGCAACAATCCCTTCAGTAAACCTGCCTTGACGGCAGCTTGCATCGCTGGCCTTGCCCAATCGGACACAGAATCCGCATCTTGAAATCCGTCTAAAGCATGGGCTGCTGTCGATGATTCGATACTAGGGAATGCTCGATGCAGGATCGTGGCGAACTCTTCCCTTGTCATCTCGTCGTCCGGACGAAAGCGTCCCTGCGAGCCGCTCACGATGCCCAGGCTTGCCGCGAGTTCTACTGATTCCTTGTACCAGGCTTCGCTCTTCACATCCGAAAACGAGACGCCGCCCCCCGCGTCTTGCGTGCCCGTCACTTTCCCTGCGGCTTGCAGGATGGTTAATAGAAGCGTGACGGCTTCTGCCCTTGTCAGCTCGCGACCCGGCTCGAATTCATCGAGCGAAGTGCCCTGTAAGAGCCATCTGCTGGCCAATACCTCCACCTCTTGGCGGCTCCAATGGTTCTCAATATCAGAGAAGCTGACTTCCCTTAGGAACAAGGCATAGGTGCCCCACTCGGAAATATTCGCTCGAATCATCAGCTTCGACTTCTGAACAACACCACCTATATAGACCCACTTGCCAGGGTTGCGATCATCCTGCCGATAAAGGCCAACCTTGCGAATGTCAGCTTCCTTCAATAAGTTCCCATCCGCCAGCGCCTGCAAGGAAATTCGTTTCAGCGGCGGCAGCTCGGATTGAAGGGAATAAGCATCGCCCATCGGTTTCATCCCGGCGGGAATCATCCCCGTGCCGAGTGTTTGCCGCTTTGCTTGGAGAGCAGCTGATTGCTTGAATGTGCCTGCTGGCCAGCTTAGCGTAAGCGTATGATCGAACAATGTGTACTCGTTCGCGGCAGTTGATAGTTTCATTTCCGCCTGATGCGTATCCGAATTCGTATTTCCAGACCCACCCGTTCCGCCGTTCCCACCTGTTCCGCTTCCTCCATCGCCTCCTCCATTGCCGCCGCCATTGTCGGTTGCACGATGGACGAACGAGATGCCTTGCGAGCCGTTAAGCCGATGATCAAACGTGCGCAATTCGAATTCGTATATGTTGGATGAATCCAGCTGAAGCAAGCGAGCATGCTGTGTTCCTTTCATTACAATAAGAGATTCTTTGTATGCAGAAGCTCCTTTCACACGATAAGCCAGCTCCACGTGGTGGAAGTCAGCATCGATCGGATCCGTCCAACGGATGGCGAGCTGATCGTTCTCCCACACGGCCCTTGGCATGCTAACCTCGGCAGGGGGCGTCAAGTCCGCTAGCGGAGTTTTGACTGCTTTCGTGGCGAACGGTTCTGTTATTCCCGCCGATTCATTCCCATTCCCGTCCACGGTTGCCACTCGCAGATGGTAAGAAGTGCCCGGACAAAGCCCCTCGAAGGAAGCGCTGCTTCGGCTGATGCCGACTTCCATTTCCGTTGATTGGCAAGATGAATTCCCTATAGGTACTGCAGTTAGTTTATACGAGATGCCATCGCCCGTAATACGCGGCGTCCATTGTGCAAGCAATTGACTGGACCCTGACGAAAGCCGAAGATCTGTTGCCGCTTCCTCCGGCTTTGTGCCTGAGGGAAGCACAGTCAAATCAAAGGTCATTTCTTGCTCCATACCGACATGGGCATAGCTCTGCACATGAGACAACACGCGCATGACGTAAACCTCGCCTTCGACAAGCACCTTATCCGGGATGAAGCGGAAGCTCCTGGCGAGCAGTTGGCCGAGCTCATCTGTTTGCTCGTCTGCAGCCTCAACCACTCCGCTGACCTGGTCTCCTCTTGCGTTCTCCACGATAACCCCTGCGTTCTTAACAGATTCTGCAAGCATGTATTTGCTGAATACAAATCCAAGAGCCTGCCCCGCCACCGCTTGCCCGACAGTAGGAATCGGCGACTGTAAGGATACCATGCCTACATTGACATCGAAATGCGGGGGAAGCACCTCCAGATCGGCGCTTTGCGCGGGTTGATAACCTTCCTTCGTGTATAGAACGCGCCAACGCCCCTCCGGCACATCCCAGCCGTATTTGCCTAATGCGTCAGTGATTAGCGGGTTCTGTTGGCCGAACCACTCCGCGTCCCATTCGCTCCAATACCCTGGATTGTCTGGAGCCTCCTGGAGCAATGTCGCCTTAACTCCTTCCAACCGGTTGCTTGGCAGCGCCTCGTACGCATACCCGCTTGGGTCCCAGATCCATACCGGATCGGCGACTTTATTCTGCGGTTCCTCCTCCTCCTTGTCGTCTTCCTTCTTTTTGCAGCGATCAATGGCGCCTGCCGCAGCCATATCATCCCGCCACTTCTTATCCGCCTCGAACTCCTTCTTTAAATCGTCTAAGCGCGAACCCCACTTGCTCATCACGGCATCGTTAATGGCCGTCATATAAGCGGCTGCAGAGGCGGTGGCCCATGTAGGCAGCTTCGATAAAGCGACGCCGGCCACCAGTCCGATGCCGGTAATCGTATTTTTGACAAGCAGCCCCGTGCTGGCCATATCGAATAAATTCTCCGTCTGCTTCACGTAATAGTTGACGTTAGGCGCGTAGCATTCGTTTTGAATGACGTAATCCTGAAACTGCAGAAGTTGATCGGCATAATCCATGAAATCCATCGTATCTGCCACGTAGCTTTTCAAAGTGCCGAAATAGCCGAATGCTTTGTTGAAGGTTTCTGCCTTCGGGAACGCGACGGAAAAGGTGATCCCCAGATAGTCCGTCGATAATTCTGGACTAGGAGCCGAGTCGAATCGAGGCGCGAGCGTCTTCAATTCCTGGAGCAGCTGCGGCGTGATCGCGCTTCGAGCGATGCTGCCCTTCACGACGAGCGTCCCCGTCTCGTAATCCCAGGTTGGCTCAAAGCCAAGGTAGGGATCTTGCGTTTCCGTCAGCTTCTCGTATTTGACGCTCATCCGCACGTTCGCTTCGATAGCTTCCTTGCCGGGATAGACCACTCTGTACGTCGGCGTATACGCCGCTTGCGGATCGGGACCGTCCGTGCTAGGATCGGCTATGCTGTCCTTGACCTCCCCCCAATTGGAAGCGAGCTGCGACTGCTGCGCTTCCCACTGCTTGGCAGTAGGCGCTTCGACGCTAATGGGCTTTGTTAATGGAGCCGTATCATAGCTGACGAATATGCCCGATCCCATCTCACGGCCCGCCGGAATTACCGCTTCGTATTGACCCGGAGATTGCTCTATCAACGGTACGGAGGTTCTTCCGATCGAAACAACGGGATTGGAGATTCGATTCGAATTCGAAATGCCGAGTTTGACGAAGAAGGATTGACCGGGCACCACGACAAAGGGAAAGCGGGAGATCCCTAGCTCAGGATGGAAGACGGCCTTGCGTCCGCCATCTTGCTCGATCGACATCTCCGTAATTGCAGGAGCCGAAGGATCAACCTCTACTAACAGGGGCCTGGATTCTCCGTAGCCTGATTCTGTATGGACTTTCGCCGTCAATCGATAGATAGGCGATTCCTCCCAAATCAAGCCTTGAGACTTATCGGGCAACGTTACGTTCGCTGTCCAAAGCCCGCCTTGCGTCGCTTGAGCGCTTCCGACAAGCGCCATGTCCGCGTAGACAAGCACCTCCTTGCCTGCCGGTGCCCTGCCGCTTACCGTCAAGGACTTCTGCTTCACCCATTTGGGAGCTTCCAGTGTCACATCCCCAACGAGCAGATAGGCTGACCCGAGGGTTTCCTCCACGGCTTCCGAGCTGCCATCTATTCGATATCGTATCGAAAGCTGGTGCAGCGATTGTTCCAAGGCCCCGCTATCGATTCTTACCCGATAGGATAATGTACCTTTAGATCCGGCAGCCACGTCGCCAAGATTTATGGTGTAGCTGCCGCCGCCTTCCTCTGCCACCTCAACAGGAGCATTGTTCAGGATGACGCTATCCTTAAGCAGAGAAGATCCGGCAGCCACACCAATGACAAGCTGCGTATCCGTAACGGATGCTGCGTCATTCAAGAGGTATTCCGCTCTTAATGTGACAGAGTCTCCGACCGATGCCCGGTATTCATTCGATGAGTACCCGTTGCCCGGCTGTCCGGCGAATAATCTTGTTTTCCCCGTTAATGCGATCGGCGGAAGGTTAACTCGCTGGCCCTGCGAGACCTCAAGCTCTGTCCTATAGATTTCAATCGAATGATGATTATAAAATGCAAGCTTGTAATGACCCGCCTTCGGGAGCGACTCCATGAAAGCCCCGGTCTTTGAAAGTGCTTTAAAACGTATAGCTGACCATTTATTACTGCTGTTCTCGCGCCACGATAGCTGCATCGATTGAACGGCCTCCGGTCCCGGTCCTGTAATCGAACCCACAAGCTGAGCGGCCTCTTCAAACCGCAGCGTTGCCGTCGCTTCTCTCTTGCTGTCCAACACGACCGTGTCGCAAGAAGAAGAGAGACCCGCCTCGCTGCCGCTGGCGCATACCTCGAACGTATCGCCAGGCGTTCCGTACACAGGAATCCCCTTTTCATTGACACTGTTGGTCATTACGCCTGTCGATGCATTCAGGGTTTTGACTTTAAGGCCATAATGAACGGCGCTTCTCCAATCCGTGATGGCAACCGGCGTCAAGCTCCCGTCGATGCCCTTCGTCTCGACATCCAACACAATCATTCCGAAGCCTTGCGCGGTGAGCGCTAAATGGTGAGATTGGGTTTCGGATTCCCCAAGCGTGATCGGTACGAGTTGCGGAAGAGCATACAAGGGCTGTGCCTTCCTATCGGCGGATAAGCTGTACTCACCAGCCGGAACGCGAAGCTGATAACGTCCATCCGAATCGGATATGCTCTGCCCGGCCACGCTGCCGAACGATGTTAAAGCTTGAACCGTCACTCCAGGAACAGGCTTATCCTGCAAGGCGGTAATGCCGGTAACGATGGCGTATTCAAGATTGACGAGCTTGATTTGTTGCTCTTGATGGCCAGCTTGTAAGGTGTACTTCACGGGAGAAGGCGACTGGTATGGCGAATGAGCAAAGACGCGCACTTCAATCTCATCCCCCATCGAGAATAGGTTAGGAACATCTAGAATTCCCCATGATAACGTTTTTCCGCTATAGAGCAGCTCTCCTTCGGGCTTGCGAATTTCCAACCGTATGTTGTTTAATGACTTGCCGCCTTCATCCACGACGGATATCGAAAGCTCCGCCGCGGGCTTGACAGGGATATATAGCTCGCTATTTTCCCCGGGGCTCACGACGATGCCCGATTTCTCAGCCAGAAGATTTCCCGAGGCATCTGTAATGCGGGCCACATAATCCGCCGAGCCTTTGACGGCACTAACAACTTCAAGCGAATCGGGAAATACTGCAGCATTGCCCGATTGCTGCGCGCTGCTCCACAGGTGCACCTTTGCGCCTTGAAGCAGCTCAGGAGAGGAGGTTTCCAAGCTCACCTTTAAGGCTCCCGCTACTTCAATCGGGACGAGGATGGCATCCTTCCCCTCTGAAGGATTGCCTTCCTGAGCTACTCGAACGGATACAATACGAGCGGCGCCATCCGGTATGTTCCAATTTGCGCGATAGGAACGTGGTTCTGCAGGATCGGCGGCAAGAGAAACGATCGCTGATCGAGTGCCCGCCTGGTCAACGGTTTCGTATTCGATAGTCGCGGCAAGCTCCAAGCCTTCTTGAGCAAGCGAGCGAACTATTACGCTGCCACCCATTTGTGCCGCACCATTCACCTGATTCGGAAGCTCAAGGCTCGCTTTCGTAATTTTATCCTGCGGAGGCTCTTGCTCCTGACAGCTTTCTAGGCAGACATAGACCAATTGAGCGCCTTCGGGTCTGCTTGGTTCGCCTTCATACTCCTCATACGGAGCGTTCCAGAAGGTGTAAACGCCATGGCTGCCATCGCCCGTCAGAACGGCATGGCTTGCATCCAGCAGCTTCCCCAAGTAGCGATATTGCTTCTCCTTCGTCGTATCAAACAGCAATTCGCCTCTTGTCGTATAGGGCTCTAAGGAGCTGTAAGGATCGTAGTTATAGAAGTCTAAATAGACAAAGCGACCGTTCGTCGTCAGCTTGGGCACCTCTAAGCTGATCAGGGAATTCCCCCTCGTCTCCCACACCTGCTCCGCTTGACCGGAGCTCAGATCAAGCAATTCGGCCCTGAGACCGCGAGCATTGACGAAATTTCTGTATACAATGTAGCGGCCATCCTCGGACAGGCTAGGCCAAGTCACATCGACCGGGTATCGTTCGTCGTCTGCTCTATCCTCAACAGGAATATATTTCAGTGTCCCGTTAGTCGTGTCGTACAGGTATAGATTGTTAGTGTAGCTTTCTTGTACATCCGGGGAGATAAGCTCCGTTGAAGTCGTAACGAAAGCTACATAATGACCATCGGCGCTGATTGCGCCATGCTTGCTCTCTTCGCTTCCCTGTTCTCCGCTTGCAGCAACGCTGATTCGCTTCAGTCTGCTCGCCTCTGGCAAGGCAGCATCATAGAGATACACGTCTTTGACCCCGTTGGTATCCTCAGTGCTGAGGGCAAAGCTCGTATCCAATACAACCTTGGTGCCGTCGCGGCTGATCGCGAAATTTTCTGCTTTTCTGCTCTGCGTGGCGACCTTAGTGATCATGCTCGTAAGCGAATCATAGAGGCACAGCTCATATTGTCCGTCCTGATTCATTTTCCCGTAGACAATGTATCGTCCGCTTCCGCTGACTGCAAGCGAAGACTCTGTGCTGTCAGACCTTGGCGGAATGGCCTGGTCGATTCGTTTTATGCTTCCATCGGCTATTTGATACGAATAGAGGCCGGTCTCGCCTTCCACTGCACCTGGCATCTCTTGTGCATCCGTCAAAAATACGAGAACTTCACCGTCCTCACTGATTGCGAAATCATAAAAGCCCTCCTGATCGAGCGAGAATAGAATCTTCGTATATTGGTGATCCGTTGCCGTCTTTAACGGATAGGGTTCGGATTTATTACCATCCTTGTCGTACACAAACAGTCTGTAATACGAGAAGCTCGCTTCCGGCAGTCCCGTATGAAGGAAATAGAAGTCATCTGTTGTTTCCTTCAGAACCGTCCAGGTATCCCCCGACTTCCATTCCAAAGAATAACGATCGATATTTGGGGCGGGAATGTACTGCCCCGTCACTTCATCGTAAACGTGCATCGCGCTCCACTTGATCTCGATCTCGTTGTATGCCGGGCGGGCCCAGCGCAGATCAACCTCGCCATCCAGCCAGCTTGATGCCGCAGCTTCAACACTCTGAATTGGCGTTTCCTCGGCGCGAACCTCTCCTGCCCCGGACGACTGTTTACCATTCGATTCCGAAGCGAAGACGAAACTCGAACCGACATAATTGCTATTCACCAAGAACGTCAATAGTAATATA
The DNA here is from genome assembly GCF_054483835.1 of Paenibacillus sp. strain BS8-2. Taxonomy (NCBI): domain Bacteria; kingdom Bacillati; phylum Bacillota; class Bacilli; order Caryophanales; family Paenibacillaceae; genus Paenibacillus; species Paenibacillus sp. strain BS8-2. Next base: position 3,019,271 of record NZ_CM137010.1, on the reverse strand, counting down.
ACAGCAACGAATTTAATTGCTTTGCTTTTGCCCAATTTCTCTACCTCCTTCTCCTTGTGTGCCATTGGCTTCACGACACTTTCCACATTTTCTCACGCATCGTGACTTTAGCATCAGGACCCTGGTACCCAACCTTGCCGTGACTTGGTCATGAATTGTCTGTATGACTTTCATGACGGCTCAGGCTGCGTGTCATGGGGACAGCATCTGAGGGAATGAAGGCGTTCAAGACCCCCTACGCCAAGATTAAGTTAGATAAACAAACAGCCCTACAGCGCTTCGGCGATAAGACCGAAGATCTATAGGGCTGTCATTCGTAATTGATCGAGCAATTGCTTCGCATGATTAGCAGCTTTCTCTTTCGCCGGCGGATCGATAAACTGATGCTTGCTCCGATCGAAACTGCCTATTCACCGTTTGTTTCGTTATTCCTTCGGAAACGCTACGTCAATTTCAACAAGAGGAAGATCTCCTTCCGTATTTTCGAAAGAAATCTCCACTGTTGACTTATACGCTTCCCTGTGCCGAATATCGATCAGCATCGGAACCTCTTTGTAATCCTTTGGTTTCCAAACGGCTGACACCTCGTAACTGCCCATCGGGACGTCTACTATGCGAGGTCCGTCTTCATTGATCGGCAGCTTTATTATAGTGTGACCCGTGCTGCCATTCATCAGCTTGCCTATCGACTTTAGAGTCAACTCCACATCAAGCAGATCAAACATCGGCGCGGTTGCATCGTCAGGATATTCGAGATCCCAGCTAGTGAGTGCCACTTCGCCCATGTAGCCTGCAAGAACAAAGTCGACGACTGCACCCTCGCTCGCCCCGAATCCCGTATTCGGTTCCGGCTCCAGATCGAACGTAAAGCTTTTTCCATCAGACTGGACCTCTACCTTGCCCCCCATCTGATAAGCCACGCTGACATCCGGAAGCTCCAGTCGATAATACCCGTCAACGTCGCTTACACCTAATACATTACTATTGTATAATAGCGTATTGTCAGCCCACACTTCTGCACCTTCAATCGGCCGTCCATCCGCACTGGTAACGCGCCCCTTGACCACATATGGCTCTGCCTTGGATGACTGGCTAGCTAGAGAAGGTGTTTGAGATTGAACCTGCGATTTATCCTTATACCATACCGCAATCGTTACTAAAACCAACAACGCCGTCACTGCAATTGCTGCTTTTTTCACTACTCGTATCCCCCTACGCAAAAATAGATTCCCCCGCAACAATACCGGATATGCCTTTTCTCAGATGCTCGCAAAGCAAGTAAGAGGCGGATGTCAGCTTGCGTCTGCTAATCTGTCTAAGCGAGAGCTGTTGTCGGTCATCAAATCATACAAATGAGAGACATTTCCGCTTTATAGACATGACTCTCGGATAACAAGCTCCGGCTTGATGATATCATGTTTCTCAGCACTGGGGTCAAAACCATCTTTAACGATGGAGATGATTCTTTCGCCGGCCACTCTTGCGTGCTTATCCACAAAGGTACGGACCGTGGTAAGGTGCGGCGTAAACCAGCGGCCCATGGGGATGTCGTTGCTGCCCATCACGGAAATCTGGTTCGGAACCGAAATTCCATTGTCCTGCAGAGCGCTAATGACCCCCAGAGCCATGGTGTCGTTATAGGCAAATATAGCATCGTACTGGCGCATACGATCCAGGTTGTCAGCAACCGTGTCGTAGCCCGATTTGAAATCAAAATTGGTGTAATAAATATCCTCTTCCGCGATTCCCATACCTTTTTCCGCTAAAGCATCCAACAGGCCCTGCGTGGTTAAATCGCCTGACTGGTGGTTTAGGATACGAATGAACGCAATACGTTTGAATTTACGCTTCGCGAAGTGTTCGCCCACCAGATATCCCATCGTATAGTTGTCGAGAGAGAGGCTGGGAATGAATTGCATTTTTTCGTTGCATCGCGTCATGGAGAATAAAGGGATGGACAGGCCCCTCAAATACTCAATAACCTCGTCATTCTCGATTCTGCGGAAGAGAACCAATCCCGCCAACTGCCGCTTCTTGATCACCCTGTCCAGTGCGGCCACATCGTCAGTCAAAGTCACATCGTTGAGCAGAATGGGATCAAAATCGTGTTGGGAAAGCGTCTCCTGAATACAGCTGAATTGATAGGTCCGGAAATCATCTTCCATGAAGCTGCGAAAATACGTGTACATCAATACTCCAATGGAATTAGAGGTTTGAGTCCGTAGGTTTCTGGCATTGACATTAAACTCAAAATTATGTTTTTGAGCCAATTCCATGATTTCTTGTTTTCTACGCTCTGATATTTGATCAGACCCGTTAAGGGCTCTCGATATCGTGGATTGTGAAACGCCAATAAGCTTGGCTAGCTCCTTTGATGTCATCCGCATTATGTAAATCTCCTTTGCCACACGCAACTTCTCCGCTAAAGGAGCTTGGTGGATTTCTTTAATACAATCTTATTATTCCTATGTGTTAGTTTACCAAAAATTTGCTTATTTTGATAGTTTGAAAAAACGGTAAAGATCCATAGACACGGGGACTTCTCTTCTGTGTGGACACGCCTTCAGCAGATGTGTAAGACCACCCGCTCAGCGGGTGGTCTTGTATTATCACGTACGTTTCAGAATAAAGTTGAGGCCGTTTGCGCTTCCGGAATTGTACCACATCAACAAATTGGCGCCTGGCGAAACGGAACTGGCGCTAATGTCCAGGAATATCCCGCTTCCTGCGTTGATCAGGTTGTATTTTTCCCCATTTTTAACGATCCACCAGCGCTGCGCAGCAGAATCATTGCTGTCGTTCTGGGCTACCGGGTTGCTTAGCGTGTTGACTCCGTTCTTGTTCTCCATAACCTTACCAGTGAGGAAATTTGTTATTTTGTACGTCCCATCGCTTTGCCGCTGGAACAGGAATATCTGCTCCTTGGAGCTTGCCGTTCCTTTGGCGGCGGTTTTGAACTGCGTCCCGTTGTTTGAGTCGGCTATGCTGATATTGGTTGCATTGGTATTGTTCGTGATGAAATAATATGCGTCCAATATCTTTTCTGGAACGATCTTCTTCCATACGGCATACAAGGTCATACTGGCGTCTGTGGCATAGGCTTGTTTCGGAACATATATCCTGGCGCTCCCTGCGCTGCTCGTATCCCATCCGTCAAAATAATAGCCCGCTCGAGTTGGGATTCCCCCTGACAAGTTCAGATTGACACCGCTAACCTTCATCTGTGGCGCCGGCGCTCCCGTGCCGCCATTGGCTTCATAACGTATGGACATACCCGCAGCGTTCAAGGTGAAGTTAAGACCATTCGCGTTTCCGGAATTATACCACATCAAGAGATTGGCTCCTGCCGCAACCGAACTGGAGCTGATGTCCAGGAAGATGCCGCTTCCTGCGTTGATCAGGTTGTATTTGGTTCCGTTCTCGACGATCCACCAGCGCTGCGCAGCAGAATCATTGCTGTCGTTCTGGGCTACCGGATTGCTCAGCGAATTGACTCCGTTCTTGTTCTCCATCACCTTACCGGTGAGCGAATTGGTCACTTTGTAAGATCCATCACTCTGCTGCTGGAACAGAAAAATTTGATCTTTATCGTTAACCGTGCCCTTCGCGGCGGTTTTGAACTGCGTACCATTGTTCGAGTCGGCTATGCTGATATTGGTTACATTTGTGTTGTTCGTAATAAAATAGTAGCCGTCTGTCACTGTTGCAGGAACAATAGGTTTCCATACCGCATACAGGGTGACGCTGGCATCCGCCGTATACGTCTGATTCGGAGCGTATACCCTGGCGGTTCCCGCGCTGCTCGTATCCCATCCGTCAAAATAGTAGCCCGCTCGGGTCGGAATTCCCCCTGACAGGTTCAGGTTCACGCCACTAACCTTCATCTGCGTTGTCGGCACACCCGTGCCGCCGCTTCCGTCGTAGCGTATGGACAAACCTGCAGGATTCAAGGCGAAGTTAAGGCCATTCGCGCTTCCCGAGTCGAACCAGATCAAGAGATTCGCCCCTGCTGCAACTGAACTGGAGCTGATGTCCAGGAATATACCGCTTCCTGCGTTGATTAGGTTGTATTTGGTTCCGTTCTCGACGATCCACCAGCGCTGCGCAGCAGAATCATTGCTGTCGTTCTGGGCTACCGGGTTGCTGAGCGTATTGACGCCGTTCTTGTTCTCCATCACCTTTCCCGTAAGGGAATTAGTAATTTTGTACGATCCGTCGCTCTGTCTCTGGAACAGGAAGATTTGCTCCTTGGTGTTAACCGTTCCTTTCGCGGCGGTTTTGAACTGCGTGCCATTGTTCGAGTCGGCTATGCTGATATTGGTTACGTTCGTGTTGTTCGTGATGAAGTAGTAGCCGTCTTCCACTGTTGCAGGAGCAATAGGCTTCCATACCGCGTACAGGGTGATGCTGGCATCTGCCGTATACGTCTGATTCGGAGCGTATACCCTGGCGGTTCCCGCGCTGCTCGTATCCCATCCGTCAAAATAATAGCCTTCGCGAGTAGGGATTCCTCCTGACAGGTTCAAGTTGACGCCGCTAACCTTCATCTGTGGCGCCGGTGCTCCCGTGCCGCCATTGGCATCGTAACGTATGGACATCCCCGCAGCGTTCAAGGTGAAGTTAAGACCATTCGCGCTTCCGGAATTATACCACATCAAGAGATTGGCTCCTGCCGCAACTGAACTGGAGCTGATGTCCAGGAAGATGCCGCTTCCGGCGTTGATCAGGTTGTATTTGGTTCCGTTCTCGACGATCCACCAGCGCTGCGCAGCAGAATCATTGCTGTCGTTCTGGGCTACCGGGTTGCTCAGCGAATTAATCCCGTTCTTGTTCTCCATAACCTTGCCTGTGAGCGAATTGGTCACTTTGTACGATCCGTCGCTCTGCCGCTGGAACAGGAAAATTTGCTCTTTATCATTAACAGTGCCCTTCGCAGTTGTTTTGAACTGCGTACCATTGTTCGAGTCGGCTATGCTGATATTGGTTACGTTCGTGTTGTTCGTGATGAAGTAGTAGCCGTCTGCCACGGTTGCAAGAATAATCGGCTTCCATACCGCGTACAGTGTGATGCTGGTTTCTGCCGTATACGTCTGATTCGGAGTGTATACCCTAGTGGTACCCGCACTGCTCGTATCCCATCCGTCAAAGTAATAGCCATCACGGGTCGGGATCTCACTTGCCAGACCAAGGCTTACGCCGCTTTGCTTCAATTGCGACGCCGGTGCGCCAGTGCCGCCGTTTGCGTCATAGAACACCTGATTTGAATTGAACGCTAGGTCAACAACCACAGGATAATGGTCGGAAGCATCGATTGAACTACCGTTGACATATACCCTATGAGTCAGTGCGGTAAAGCTGTTTGGATCATAGAATACCAAATCTTCGTTGACTCTGTTTGTCTCGCCAATACCAGCGGTATGGAATGTGCCGTAACCAGGAGTATGCTGGACCAAGGCGTTGTCGGTCGCATCCAGATAACCGTTTTGGATGACTAGATTATAAGGCGCATGACCTTTCCAGAAGAACCAGTCTCCGCTTAAGATAACGGGGATATCTCCGTACTTAACCAACAATTCATTTACTCTATCTATCGTTTGTTCGGCAAAGAAAGTAAACTTCCCACCCGGCATGAATTGATCGCCATAATGGTTGTTTGAGACAAGGAAGACGTGCCCAGTCGCTAGTTCCCTGAACAATCCCCATGTGTGGTAATGAAAGTATACTAGTTCCCCGCCATACAGCCTAAACCCCGAATCAATGACTTCATATTTTTCGGTACGGTATGCAATCGGACTTTCATGATAGGAGCCTATTCTTGGGTCTTCGAGCGTCGATAAGTCATAAACATTCTCGAAGGGAGCTTTATCAATCGTATAATAATCTTCTATTAAATCAACAATCCGATAGGCAATATCATTTAGGAATTCATTAAAGGTAATGATGTCCGGCAAGGTCGCCAAGTAGATATCCGCCGCAAGCTCTGCGCGTTGCTGGAATGAATATCCGTTCACGAATTCGGGCGAAGGGAACAATATATTGCTTTGCATGACTTTAATGTCCGTATCGACAGGAGACACCGCATACGCCTCCGTCTTACAATCCCCGGACAGATTTAGGCCGGTTCCTATTTCCAAGCTGCTTAGTCCGTTCAAATAGGCTTCGAAAGCGTCTTCCGCCTTGTCACCCGACATCTTGCCTTGGCTTACAATTAGCAGCTTATCGGAAGCGGGCTTAATCGTATAATAAACATTCGGCCTGTCGTACGCTGTGTAAACATCGATGCTGGCCTGTCTTGATGTACTGCCCACCAGAATTTCTTTGCTGCTTTCGGGTTCGGTATCGGGAACAACCTCCAGATTCGCTCCTGTTTTATTCAGGATCATGTCATGCACGTTGTTCGCCGATTCCTTTGAGAAAACCAGCTTCGAGTTATAGACGATCTTATATTCCGTGATCGGGTTGTCGTTAATGGTATAGTCTGAGATTCCGCTGTCCCAGTTATCTTCGACCTCCTCGCTGCCCTCCATGATTAGTCCGGCATAAACCTTTATGTTTTTGATGGCGGACTTTACCGTAGTCGGAGTGGTGGAGTCCTCGAAAACATCTTGAATAGCCAAAGCAAGGACATCGCTGGTATATCCGGATTCAAGATGTCTTTGGAGCGGTTTGCCTACATCTCCATTCAGAAGCTTGATGCCGTTGATATAAACGGTGATCTGATAGCCGTCGATTTCAAGAGCTACATGATTGTAGCCATCATCAACATATATACTGCCATCCTCCATCATAGCGTCGTTATATTCAACATAGGACGCATAACCATTAGGATTCTGCCCATACAACAAGGTGCCTTTACCCGCGGGATGGTCCTCGAAACCGGCCGAGCTCATATAGGAACCGTTGGTGCTTATTCGAAGCCCGGTACCTGCGTCTACCGGCATTTTATTCTGATAGGTAATCGTATATTTGGACCGGGAATGAAGAGAGAGGTTCGTATAGCCCCCGTATAAAGCCTGGTTCGCAACATCTAGTCCATATAAAGTCTCGCCGACGACGCTGTGATTCAAAGTCGATATCGTTGCGCCTTCTAATGCGTCATAAGAATAGGTCGCCATATCCTCTGAGGATTGATGATCAATGCCCGGCGTATACACTGCGCCCTGCTCTCCTATTGCGGGCTGCGTTAAATCAGAAATACTAAGTAACGGTTCATCATCTTCCACCGGCGTTATTCCGCCGCGAACCAATAATCCCTCGTATACCTTCACGTCATGAAGTCTCACAAACACGTCGGAACCGAAGGTAAACAATATCATCGATAAATTCTCGGTTCCAAACTCCAAAACAGGGGTAGACCCAACAAATGTATAGATGCCTCCCGATTTAATGTAGCATGAGATAACACCTGTTACGCCGTCCACCTCATACTTAAAGTATTGAGTCGCTCTTCCGTCCTGATCCATATCCGTATCTTTCTCAGGATAGGTAACGAACCGATAACCTTCAGGACCTTGCTCCTGATTGCCTATCTGATAACGTGCTACATACATCTGTCTGGAGCCAAAGGTACTGAAGCCATAGGATAAGGCGCCATTGCCGTTCAGATTCTGCGAATCGTTGAAGGCATGGACGCCCGCGCTTCCCGAGGCCTCGTCGGTACTTCGGGTTATAGAAAACTCAACCGTGTAGGTGTTGTTTTTAAGCGGCGTATTGGGAATTTCGCCGCCCCAGAAATAACCGGATCCCGCGGCTCCGCTAATCGTCGCCGAAGATCCATCCTGCGATATATCCACAATTGGAGTGCGCAAGTCGGCCTTGCTAATAAATCCCCAGTTGGGATCATTAAAATTTGCTTGGTACAGCAATTGTCCCTCCTGTGCTTCTAGCGAATTCGCCATTGCTGGCATAGATGGAAATAAAGAAAGCATCAAGAACACCGTTAGCATAATGGAGATCAACTTATTTTTCATCATAAATCCCTCCTCGCATAGTCGTTCTTAAAGACAAATTCCAATTCACACCCAGCCCCCCGATAGGTGTGAATGCCGCCTTCACCCTTTCCAAATTACTTTCCTTCCGTATCCTCTCAACGCGCGAGCAATACTCGCTTTGCGGGGCGGCCATTGTTGCGTGTGCTGTCGTACACGGCGGCGATTATGCCGCTTGGTCCAACTTCGACCACCCAATAACAGGTGCGGGTCCGCCCATCCACCACCGATCGCAAGGTGTGATAACCAACTCCGTTCGTCACACTCTCATGTCCGGTATGCATATGTCCTTGAAGCACCACCACGGATTTCTTGCAGTTTTCCAGAATGCGGCGTACCTCCGGGGCGTTAATAATGACATGGGGATCCTCGATGTCATCCAGCAATGCATGCACCATCAACACCACAATATCGGGCTCAGCCGCCGCCAAATCAGTCTCAAGCCAGCTTAGCTGCGGCTGGGGAACGTAACATTCGTCCCATTTGTTCATTCCTGGTCGGTAAGGAATGCCCTCGGCGTTGAAGTTACAGTCCAGCGCTACAAAGTGCACACCTTTGTGGTCGAAGGAATACCAGGTTTGTCCGCCCGGCATTTCCCACAATGCGGCGAGCTCGTCTCTCGGTACGGAATCTACGTCGTGGTTGCCTAGCAGATAATACATAGGTCCATTGAATTCGCGCATCACCGGCATGATAGCAGCCAGTGCCTCTCGGCCCTTGTCCGGCTGATCAGGCCAGTCAATGAGGTCGCCCAGGTGTACACAAAAATCCACGGATTGTTCGTTGAACGCGTCCATGCAATGACGCACTTTGCCTAATGCGTTGCGGTAATAACGCCCCATCCGCATAGGCCGCTCTGCATATTGGATATCCGCCAAAAGACCAAAGCTGAATTGTTCCATCTCATTGCTCCTCCGAATATAGGTAGGTGATTGATTTGATTGTCATTATAAATACCAGCCCCGGTAGTCTGGGGCTGGCTTCTATTATTGGAAATTGTATAACAACCCGCTGGTATTTTTGTTCGGGCCATTGGCTGACAGATGCGAAGTGTCGCCAATGCACACGAGTCTCGGGTTAATCCGGTACGTATCATATTGCTCCAAAAGCACCGTAGATACTGAGGTAGGCGGGAGCCACACCGAACGCCAAAGTGCAGCCACCGGTATGTCCATGATCAAGGACAATAACGCTAGCCCAACGCCATGGTGACAGAATATCGCTACGTCGTTGCCCATTAGCGGGATATCGCTCGTCCAGCCTTCGCCGGTCACCTGAATATGGGATTGTCCCAGCCATTCGAGCCAGTTGTTGCGTAAATCCTGAAATCGGTTGGCGGTGAGAGGCTGAGGGAACAGCTCGCTGTTTGCTCCATGCTCTTTTTCTCCACCTTCTACTACCCGCAATTGATGCACGGGCAGGTTCCAGATGACCACCGGGTCTATCAGCTGACTTGAATCCGGAGTGGCTTTCAGTTCATCCATCTCCCGCATCCAATTCAGGATCTGCACGGGTTTATCAATCCGCTCGGCCGTATACCGGGCGGTAGCTTGTGCCCTTCCCATCGGAGAGGAGAAGATCCTCTCCAGAGGCAGATGCTCCATTCGCTGTGCCAGTGCTTGGGCTTCGCGTACGCCAAGCTCTGTCAACGTGTCATTCTTGTAATCAGGGTCGCCATGTCGAATAATATGCAGCCTCATAATCAGTTGTCCAAGAAGGCTTGAGCTTCTGTTTGCGCCCGTCGCAGTGTTTCGGTAATATCAGCATTGTTCAGATAGCTTTCATCCAGCGCCAATTTGAAGGTGTTGGACACATCAGAGAATTTGCTAGAGACCATGAAAGGGCTTCTCAAGATCGGAAGGAACTCTAATGTCGTAGCCATCTGAGGTTTTTCCTCATACATCGCCTTCATCTCAGGCAAATCGTAGGCGGATTGACGCGGGCCGAAGTATCCGCTGGCGATCATCCATTGAGCGGAAACTTCAGGGCTGGTCATGTATTTCACAAACTCCCAGCTTGCATCAATTTTCTCCTCTGCATGCTCGCCGATGATAACGAAGCCTCCGCCGCCCAAGAGCGCAACCGGATCTTTGCCGTCGCCGGCCGGAATGCTGGTGATGCCCCAGTCGAAGGTCGCAGTATTGGATACATTACCCAAAGAACCGCTGGAATTTGTCATCATGGCTGTCGTTTCGGCAAGGAAATTCTCCGCTGCGCCGCCGTAGCTCGTGTTATCCTCTGCAAGGCCGGAGTCCATCAAGCCTTTGAAGTAAGAAACGGTTTCGATAAGCTCGGGATTGTCAAGGGCCATGGTCTCCATATCCTTATGAATGACGCCGCCATTGGACAATGTTAGAGCCTCGGTCATCCAGTTATCGCCCATAAACTCAAAAGGTACAAGGCCATCATCGTAGGCCTTAATGGCTTCACTAGCCGCTTTCAACTCACTCCAAGTAGCGGGTGGGTTCTCGGGGTCAAGGCCAGCTGCCTTCAAGATATCTTTGTTATAGTACATGATCGTGCCGCTATGCTGGAAAGGCATGCCGTACAGCACATCGCCAGGGTATTCGAACAACGTGAAGAAGCCCGGTATATAATCGTTCAGGAAATCCTGCGGCTCCTTGGCGATCAGCGTGTTCATATCCACCAGCGCGTCGATGCTGAGCAGGTTGGAGAGATTGTAGCCGCTAAGTACGACGTTCGGAGCATTGCCGCCGGAGATGGCCGTAAGGGTCTTCTGCAAGGTTTCATCGTAGTTACCCGTGAAAGTGGCAGTTACGCGGATGTCGGATTGCGATTTGTTGAACTCGCCTACGATCTTCTCCATGGCTACAGCTAGCGGCCCCGAGGTCTGAGTTGGGAAATAATAGACCAACTCAACCGGATCGCCTTTACTCCCGGAATTTGTCGACGAGTCTCCTGAGGTGTTGTTGCTGCAACCAGCCATAAATACAAGAGTCAGAGATAACGTGGTGCTAAGCAGTGCCCAGCTTTTGTTTTTCAACATGCTACTGTTCTTCATTGAACTTTTCCCCCATTCTAATGTTCATGCATAGGCCAAACGTATATCTTACAAAGTTACAGACATCATGGGCCGGAGCTCATGTCGCGGCTGCTTACTTGATGCCCGAAGTGACGAAGCTGTCCACCAGTTGGCGTTGGAAAAAGATAAAGGCTACTAGCAGAGGCAACACGACTAATATCGCAGCCGACATGGTTAATCCCCATTCCGAGGCGCTTTCCGCTTGAGTGCCGAAGTAGGCCATGCCCACAGCAAGGGTACGCTTTTGCACCGATTCGGTAATGACCATAGGCCAGAAGTAGTTATCCCATTGATACACGAGCGATGTGATCGAAAACGCGATGATCCGGGATCTTATTGTAGGTAAACCAATTACCAGCATATACCTGAAATCTCCGCAGCCATCGATGCGAGCGCTATCCTTGAGCGCGCCGGGTATCTCCAAGAATGCACCGCGGAATATGATGATGGCAATGGCCGAAGCTACACTTGGAAGGGCAATGCCCAGCAAGGTGTTGTACAGGTTCAGTCCATTGATCGTCATATAGTTGGGCAACAGCAGGCTTTCCGGAGAAACCAGCAGTCTCGCCAGCACAAACAGGTAGAAGAAGCTCTTAAGCTTGAACTTAAGGCTGGCAAACGCATAGGCAGCCGGAATACTTATGCAAAGCTGTGCTACCAATACCCCCACCGCTACGATGATCGTGTTTTGATAAAAAACACCCCAAGGCGCCCGGCGGAACACTTCCTGCATATTCTCCACAAACATGAACTTCGTTGGAATGATTGAAAGCGGCTGCTTCAGCACATCCATCTGATCTTTCATACTGGTAATAATGATCCATGCCAAGGGCAACAGGAACATAAGACTGATAACCAGAATAATGGCGTTAAACACGATCATGGACGCGATTTTTTTGCGTTTGGCCGACGCGCCGCCGCTTTTGTCCCAAACAGAATTTGCTGCTTTAACGCTCATATTCAACCTTCCTCTCGCCGTATTTCAGATACACGATTGTGAAGGCAACCAATACGAGCAAGAATATCGTACTCATGGCACTGCCGTAGCCAAGGCGCCGATTAATGATGCCTTCCTGGTAGATGTAGTACATCAGTACATTGGAGGAATGGCCTGGGCCGCCCTGCGTCATGATTGCGACAAGATCCATTGATTGGAAACTACTGGTGACGCACAATAGACAAACGACGAACAGTGTAGGAGTCAGCATTGGCAGCGTGAGTTTGAAATAGCTCTTAATTGGATTATTCGTTTCCAGCGCCGCCGCCTCGTAATACTCCTTGGAAATGTTCTGCATCCCCGCCAAAATCAACAAAAAGCTGAAGCCAAGCGATTTCCATACCGAGACGATGATGAGTGCCGGCAGCGCGTAATCATAACTGCTCAGCCATGGGATACGTTCGTCCAGCATCAAGTTAATGGCCCCGCGTGACGGATTGTACAGATAGATCCACACCATGGCGGCCACAGCTATAGGCAACACGTAGGGATAAAAAGCCGACAACCGAAATAATGTGCGGAATTTAACAGCCTTACTGTTGGCCACTGCCGCTAACAGCAGCCCCAGCACCATGGTGAGAATAACTTGAGAAAAGCCGTAAATGGCCGTGTTCCCAACAATTCGCCAGAAGTGCCGATCCTCCGTCATATCCGAATAGTTGTCGAGACCGACAAAATCCATTTGGGTCGCAATGACGTTGGTTTCCACAAATGATAAGAATACAGTTCGCAGCATGGGATATACACTGAACACCCCAAAAATGACCACCATGGGCAAGATATATAGATACGGTTTAACTTCCCATTTGGCCGATGACCCTCTTACCAATAGCTTTCCTCCCTCCTAAAGGGGGTTGACTTTGACCCGCTCCGTTGATGTCTTCCGCATACTTTTAGACTACTTTGCAACATGCGTAAGATCCGCCAGTGCACTTGGTGGATGAGTCTGTTGCAATTACGCATTCGTATGCGTTATTCAATTTATATCATACTTCCGAGTCGCTTGCCTAGGTGTTTTACAATTAAAACAAAATAAATTTAAGCGTTTACATTGAATTTACAATGGTTGTTGTGAATCTCATTTACAGCTAATAAAAATAAATATTACAATATTGGCGAGGGATGTAACGATCGTTTTCCATCTTAGCGGAAGCGGCTATTACTTTGCTTAGAGGCGGCTTTTAGGTAATCATCATGTGGATGAGTCTGTTGCTTCTCGCACCAAATCCGGGTTCGCAGGCCAAGCAGGATACAATCCATGTTCCGAGTTATGTAGCCAAATAGAACGACATGAAACCCTTCGCTTCGCATACATGCCTAAAAATGAATTTTCGAAAAGGAGATTTAAAAATCAAAATGCGCTCTCTACATTACCCATAATATGGTTTTGTTTATTGCGCTTACTCTGCCCGCGACGCGGGCAATAGCCCGAAAAAGTCGGGCTATCCCGCTCTCTCCGGCCGCGACGCAGGCAATAGCCCGAAAAAGTCGGGCTATTTCGCTCTCTCCGGCCGCGACGCGGGCATTAGCGAACAAAGAGCCCACTTCTCCATCAAATGGAGAGGCAGACTCTTTGTGCGTTCATCTTCACTACGATAGTTTTTCGCTCTTCGGCGCAACCTTGCCCTTCGCCCCTAACCTCGATGTTCCTCCGCCTCATCATGCTCCTTGGTTCCAAACTCACGAAGTAACGCGCGCACTTCACTCGTTGATTTGGCACTCATTAAGTGATTTCTAAGCTCGCTTGCTCCTCGGAATCCGCGAACATAAATTTTGAAGAAACGGGCCAGAGCACTAAACGAACGTCTTACCTCTGCCGAATAATGATCATGAAGATCGAGATGCAATCGCAATAAATCAAGCAATTCCTCACTACTGTGCTCTTGCGGCTCTTTCTCAAAAGCATATGGATTTTGAAAAATACCGCGTCCGATCATAATTCCGTCCACACCGTATTGCTCAGCGAGTCGCAAGCCTGTCTGACGGTCAGGAATATCCCCGTTAATGCTCAGCAGAGTATCTGGTGCCACCTCATCGCGAAGCTTCTTAATTTCCGGAATCAGTTCCCAATGTGCATCGACTTTGCTCATTTCTTCTCTTGTGCGCAGATGAATGGACAGATTGACAATGTCTTGTTTCAAAATATGGGTCAACCAGTCGCGCCATTCGTCTACGTCACTAAAGCCGAGCCTTGTTTTCACACTGACGGGCAGTCCCCCGGCTTTAGCCGCCTGGATGATCTCCGCAGCGAGTTCGGGTCGGCAGATCAGGCCGCTTCCCTTTCCATGCTCTGCTACATTCGGTACAGGACATCCCATATTAATGTCGATGCCCTTGAACCCTTCCTTCGCCATGCCAATGCTCATTTCGCGAAAAAATTCCGGCTTATCTCCCCAGATATGTGCTACAATGGGCTGCTCATCTGCGGTAAACGTCAAGCGCCCGCGCACACTGTTGTACCCTTCCGGATGACAATAGCTCTCTGTGTTCGCAAACTCCGTAAAGAACACATCCGGTCTGCCTGCCTCACTAACAACATGACGGAACACCACATCCGTCACATCCTCCATCGGCGCCAGTACAAAAAAAGGTCGCGGAAGCTCACGCCAAAAGTTCTCTTTCTTCATCATTACCAAACTCCTCTATGCCTGCCAGAACAAATTGCTGTCCCGTAAATAGTAAATTTCTTTGATAAAGTATAACACAAGCCCACGAACATCATAATCAACTGCTATCATTTTTTCATTTGACAAATTCGGGACTTGAACCCTGGAGATCGCGCCTACGCTTGGCGCACCATAAAAAAATCTCCCTTTGGTTAAATTCCAAAGGGAGATTTTCCATTTCATTTACTTAGTAAACCCCGTCACAACATTTTTGAAGATGGTGGCTACTGCCGCTCTGTCGGCATATGCGGTTGGTGCGAATGTGTTTCCGCCAATTCCGCTTATGATGCCATAACCTTGAATAGTTGTCACAGCATCCTTCGCCCAATCGCTCACCTCGTTTGCATCTGCAAAGGCTGGTTTGTTGGTGCTTTCTAATTGAATGCCCTTGTACTCCAAATAATTATGAAGCATCACAGCCATTTGCTCGCGAGTGATGGGCGCGTTTGGTTCAAACTTGCCATTCCCAACACCCGAAACAATGTTGTTATCAACTGCCCAAGCGATTGCAGCGCTATACCAAGCATCCGTATCAACGTCTTCGAAACTGGATGTATCGTAGCTGGCAAGGTCTGCTCCCTCCAGATTCGCAATGACCTGAGCAAACATAGCTCGCGTCATCTCCAAATTCGGTGCAAACTCATTGTCGCTGACTCCATTGAAGAGCTGGCGAGCCGTTACAAACGCTACTGCGTCCGCATACCATTGTGCGCTTGAGACATCTGCAAATTCCACTTTATTATAGCCAACAACATAGCTGGAGAAATGATTAACCGTCATCTTGACTGTACCAGTCGCAGAATCATATAACCCCATAACTTGTTCAAGTTTTCCGTCCTTACTCAGGTAGTATACGACTACAGCGTTTGGATTCTCTCCTTGGCGTAGTGTATACGGAACCGATACGCTTGCTGAACCGCCCTTGAAATCACTGATCTCTTCATCGCCGCTTGTAATTGTAAAATCAAATATCGGTCTGTCCGCAATCTGCTCTTTCGTTGCTCCGGACACTGCAAGCGTGCTCGAATCAACAACTTTTGCAGATATTTTCACGTCGGCTTTTGCCGCTTCGGCAATTGTTTTTAGCGTTAGCTCGTCAAGCGTAATGGTTGCAATAGGCGATGCAATAACAAGAGCCTCTACCCGAGCTTCGGCTATGTCTTTCATCGATTTGCTTGGAATCATCGCTTCAACGGTCTTGGACTCCGGAGCAGCTTCAACTTTGATTTCAAGAGTGGTTTCTTTATCGCCCGCAGCTTCCGCGAAAGCAATTACATCCTTTATTGCTTGCTCGGTTAGAACGGCTCTAGCTATGCTGCCTTCGGCAGTTTGTATGACCTCAGAGGTGACATTGATTTTGTTTTGGTCTACATTCGGCGCGCCTGGATTTACGATTACATTGCCATTGCCACCTGTGCCGCCAGTACCTTCATTGCCTGTATTTCCAGAATCATCATCTTCTTTATAATCAGATGCGATAGAACCTATAGATAGAGAGCCCGATTGTTCTCCATCCTTGAATCGATAGACCGGTCTTTGACCCTCTCTAGTAAAACTCGCCTCTGCTATTGCAAAGCCTTCATTGTTGGCGCTAGGATCGACGCCGCTTGCAGGCATGATGTGAGTCGTTTCCGGATTGACTTCTCCATGAAGTGCTATTTTTGCCGCGCGGTTATTATATCCATTATCCGCAACAACCCAAAGCACATTTTCATAGGTATCATAGTCAAGAGCCATTGCTCCACCAATCTGCGCGTCAATATCAGCAATTTGTACAAAGCTTCCATCCTGGTTTAGAACATAAGCATATACATGGCCATTATCTTCTAATGCCACAAAGAACACGCCGCTTGCAATGGCATCGGGATATTGAGTGGCATCAAAAACAGCATTCGTATTTTGGTCATAAAGTTTGCCGTTAACATTAGCGTTTGATACCCACTCTACAGCCTCGATCCCCATATTGGCCGAAACCTGTGGTAAAGAAGCAGTCAAATCCCACTCCTGCAAAGCTACCAAATCGTTACCCTCAACATTCGGATCAACTTGCAAAATCATATTAAAGTTAACGCCCTTATCGCTGTTATCACGTTCAGAGGCAATATAA
This sequence comes from Paenibacillus sp. strain BS8-2, assembly GCF_054483835.1. NCBI lineage: Bacteria > Bacillati > Bacillota > Bacilli > Caryophanales > Paenibacillaceae > Paenibacillus > Paenibacillus sp. strain BS8-2. The sequence continues at coordinate 3,002,470 of NZ_CM137010.1, read as the reverse complement.
ACCAAACCATTCTGATCGACTGTAATTCCTTCTGCATCCGGACCTGCTGCGTCTGCATCTTCTGCGTCTTTTGTGAATCTAATTCGCTTCCCGTCTTCAAAGCCCGATGCAAAGCTTAACTCTCCATCTTGTGCAACGTCCAGAATCCAAAACTTCCCTGTACCGTTATCAACTGCATATAGTTGACCATTAAAGAAATCCAGCCCTGAAGAATCTTCTAAAAATGTCGGTTCAAGGTCGAAAATCACAACGTCACCATCACCTGGCCACGCAATGACATCAGGGATACCATCGAATGTATTGGGTGCGCCTGGGGTTGCTTCTTTTGTATTCCTATACTCGTTTCCACTTAGGTCAGGATACAATCCCCATGTAGGATTAGTATGCTCTGGCCAAGTTGTGCTGGCTATCAATCTCTCATTTTCAAACAAACGTACATAATCATTTTTCCCAAGTCCAAAGCCAAACACCTCATCGGTCAGGACCAAAAATCCATTTGCAGCAATCGTTGTGCCGCCTGGGATCACATATTGATGGGTATCATCATCGTCTTTCATGACTAGGCCCGAAATATCTAACGTTTCGCCTGTTGGATTAGCAAGCTCGATCCAGTCAGGTCCGTCATTGGAGTCATCAGACTGCACTTCATTTAATATAACTGGATTTGTTACAACATTGGCCTTTCCTTTAGTCGAGGTCGAAAATTCCACAAGCTCGCCGGTTCCATCCGGAATTCGTGCGTATACACCAATTGCATGGTCTGTCCACGAATATTCTGCAATGGAAACACCGTCTTTATTAAAAATAGTAACAACATCCGCTTTTCCTAAACCAAATGTAAAATGAATATTTTGATCAAACACATAGAATTGACCCGGATTAAGAGTAGTTCCCTCACCTACAGGCGTAATATCGGCAGCATGTCCTACTGGATCATTATCATATAAGAACCAACCGGATAGATCTACGACTGTTGTTCCACCATTATAAATTTCAACCCAATCCGTTACATCATCGTTAGACTCTACTTCATTGACTACAATTTGAGGTTTATACCAATCGTTCTGCAGTCCCTTTGTTTCTCTCATTAAAACAAACGAACCCGTCCCGTCTGGATATCTTCCGAAGGATGCTGATGCTTCGTTGCCTTCATAACTAGCATGCCCTGTCCATGAATATTCGTCCAATACATTGCCTTCCAAGTCATATAAACGAATCGAATCCCCGGAACCAATCCCGATTGCTGCCGCGAATTCACCTGCTGCGAACGTATCTGACTGATCATTATAGACTTGTCCGGCTGTATCAGCCTGGACCACCAACAACTCGCCTGCTGGCAGCATTGTTCCTTCTGCAAACCTCCAGCGGTGGTCATCAGAATTGTCACGAATCTCATAACCAGACAGATCCATTTCTTCTGTCCCTAAATTCATAACCTCTACCCAATCATCCGGCGACGAATTAATTTCGTTAATGACTAGTTTATGTGCGGGCAGCTCTTCTTGCTCTACATTATTCAACAAACCTTTGGTAGGCGCCTGATCAACAAATGCCCCACTACCATCCGGAGCCCTCGAATATGTGCCTACTGCATGACCTGTATACAGATGTGAGTCCATTAACGTACTGCTAGCATTATACAAAGAAACGGTATCATCTTTTCCCAGAGACAGATTGTCCAGCACGGTATCATGCTCGATAACCAGAATTTCGCCAGCTGCTAATAGAGTACCGTCCTCAATGCGCCATTCCGATTCTTCTTCCACACGCTCTAACCCTTTATCATCTGTAACAAACCATCCACTGACATCTACAGCTGCATCTCCGATATTTATAATTTCAATCCAATCGATATCTGAAGCGGTATCATTTGATTCGATCTCATTAATAAAAACTGTATTCTCTGCTTCAGATGCCTGTACATCCTGCATGGGGAATACTACCATGGATAAAATAATAAACAGATTTAATATGCTTATCGTCTTTTTCCTTTTGCTCATCTTCAATGCCCCCTATTCGATGGGACTCGTAAACTACTCCTATTTCCGAGCCGCTATCGCTAATAGTAAGACACTATTGTAAAATTACAGCTTTATTTGTGTGGTGTATTTGTAAATTCAAAGTCTGGTTTCAAAGCGAATATCAACTGGTATCCTTAGCTTCTACTTCCTCATAGAAACCATCGTACGCGGAATCCATTCACTACTCTTCAAACCTTTCAATTCTCATCCATTGTTACCATCGCAATGAGATTCTCCACATTGCGGTAGCCCCTAGCCCGTCGTTTTGCAGCTTGCACGAGGCCATTAATTCCTTCAAGCAAACCGTTTGTCATTATGCTGTGAAACCAACGAAGAATCCCTTCTTCATCCTTTTTGACGGTTTTCGCAAGATCAATCATGGGTTGTAGCTGCGAACGTCTCGCGAACAACGTAATGTAGCGATGCCCTCGACGCGACGAGGTTCATCGACGGCAAACCGTTTCAAATAAAAACGACCCGCCAAAAGGTCATTTTTTTCAAAATGTCCTCTTGCGGGTCAGTCAAATCCGCCTTACCAACCAACGATAATCTTGTCTGCAATCTACAATGTAATCCACGTATACCATCTCATCTTGTATCTGATACAAAACCAGATACCACTTCTCAACGTACATCTTGTGGTACTTGTTTGGCGGAATAAACTCCTCTTCCAGAAACAGGAACCGCTCCGGCATACGAACCAGTGATCTTATCGCCTGAAGCATCTCGTTCTTTCTATTGCGAGCAGACTCAGGACTCGCCTCGGCAAGAAATCGAATATGATTCGCGAGCATGTTCCGAGCACGATCTGATACGATCACCTTATATTTTGGTGTTTGATCCATGTTCAGCCTCATTTATAATATCCTCTAAATACGTATCCAGTTCATCCAGCGTCACTCCAGCACGCCCAGACAAACGATCCTCTTGCACAGCCATTAGCTCCTCACGCAATTTAAGCATCTTTTCTCGGCGAGAGAAGGCTTCTATGTCCATAACTACAAGGTCTCCTTCTCCATTTTTAGTTAGATAGACCGGTTCTCCAGTCGTTTTACACAGATCAGCTATCTCGTTGTAATTTTGCCTAATACTTGCCGATGGTTTTATTAACAACTCGCCACCCCCTTTAATAGTAATTTGATGATCATATTATATCCTTATTATGCTATCCAATCAATTATTGTACCTATAAAATCAAAATAAAAGCGACCCGCCAAAAGGCCATTTTTTTTCGTATAAATCCGGAAGATCACGCCAAACTTGTCGGTGACATCGCCGAAGCCGGGGAACAAGTTTATTTTGTGGGGAGGGATTTTGCCCCTGGTTATATAGGTCCCATTCCAATAGACTCTGCCGGCGCGATCGTTCTGGATTGATCGAAGGCAATATCGGTTGCTTCAATATTCCTGAAAAAGCTCGTATTTGGCCCTAATAGGGTGAAGAATCCGCCATGTCTCGACATAAACTCGATATACCAGGCTTCATCGGCGAAAGAACCGGAGAAATCTCCCCATACTTCAATCGGCTTATTCATGGGATCCAGAATATCCCCGAACAAATCATATCGATCATCCTGAGGAATATCGCTTAATCGAAACGCAAAGCTCTTCTCTGCTGCTGTACGGTCAAGATTTACCGGTTAAAATCCAAACGCGTTTATAGAGTTCCCACCCATGGCAGTATCCGTCGCAATGGCCATTGCAGTCGCTAAATCCTTGGATGCACCTGGCATCAGATTCACAAGCGCCCATTGATAGGCATCATTATTGTCTGCGAAATCCCCTCGATAGTAGTCCGTGCATTCACTTCAGTCAGTTGCCGTGTAGCTCCAACGATATTCTGAAATAACTTATGTGCCTGCTGCTTGACCAATGGGTAGGTATCGAATGGCTCATTGCGATAATGGCCATAAGGCCCGACGTCACCCGAGAACCCTTGAATGAACAAGGAAATAAAGTCCCCACCCGTTTTTTCTTCCCATTCCTCCATCGCCATCCCTACAAATTCGGATGATATTCGATTGAACGGATTGCAGAGCAAGGTGGGATGAACCGCGCAATTCACCATTGCACCTAACCATTTTCCGTCTTCTTGTTCAAATACAACTACATTCAGATCCTTATTTATCTGAATGTTGTCGTTATGCTGCAAGAGAGGCCGCCTGTTGACAGCTACCTCCGTAAAACCGGTAGCGATTTTCATATGAATAGGCATAAGATTTGCTATTGCTTCCCCGATCTCCTCTTCGACTCTTGCAACACATTCCTCGTCAAAATACGCTGGCGCACTATGCGTATGCGTTGCGCTTACCAGAACAGCATCCTCAGACGTCTCGCCTGCCAGCGCCCATCTATGTCGAGAACCATTCGGCAAACTATGTTGAAGAATGCGATAGTCCCCGCCGTTGCCGTCCGGATCAGATGCCAGAAAGTCCTGTTCACTTACTAAGCAGCAATCCATGCTAAGGATTACTTTGCGAGCAAACCCATCATCAATAACCGCGATTCTCGCAAAGAGATCATTCAAGAGATCTTTGTCAGAGTCTGCAATATATAATTTCGGATCATATCCTTGAAGCGGTGACGGTACCTCCGGCGTTAACTTGACTTTACGAAAAGCAGCTTTAAGCTGATTACTGGTCATATTCCGCTCCTTTACCGGTTTAACTTAGTCATTATCTTAGCAATGTTTTATGATCATCTGAAGGATGTACAAATGTAATATATTCTGATTTTTTTAGATTACTTCATCTATAGCACTAATAGGCCGCCCTCACTCAGGGCAGCCTGTATGGAGTCATCAAACCTCCCTCTTGTATGCGATTCGTTTGTAGTTTCCAAGCTGTTGTACGAGGTGCTAGTAAATTCATCGATTTCCGCAGTCAACCAGCCATTATAGCCAATTTCGATTAACACTGCTGCGATTTCCGATTGCAACTGCTCCCGGCTCGGAATCCCGCTGACCGCCTCGGAGCGTTCCACATTGCATGCTCAGAATTATTAGATTCATGATATTAGTACTTCGGCGACCATCCGATTCGTTAATGAGCCCAACTTCTCGATCTCGATCGTAACGACATCGCCATCTTGCAGCCATACTTGCTTGTGTTCCGGATAGCCCAATATGACGCCTTCCGGCGTACCCGTAAGAATAACGTCGCCGGGAACGAGCGTCATATGTTGGGAGATATAGCTTACGATCTCATCGCAGTGGAAGACCATATCAGATGTATTGGAGTTCTGACGAATCTCTCCGTTAACGAAGCTGCGGATATTCAGATTGTTCGGATCGCCGACTTCGTCAGCCGTCACCAGGTAAGGGCCGAGGGGACTGAATCCGTCGCAGGACTTGCCTAGCAACCATTGAGGAGTACGCATCTGCAGATCGCGGGCAGACAAGTCATTCACGCAACAATAGCCGAACACATAATCCAAGGCGTGCTCCCGGTCGATATACTTCGCTTCCTTCCCGATGACGATGACGAGCTCGGCTTCGTAATCGACTCTAGAGGTCACTCTCGTCGGCAATGGAACGTCTGTACGGTGGCCGGTCAGCGTATTGTTGAACTTATTGAACAGAATCGGATATTGAGGCAGAGGCATATGCGTCTCTTCGGCATGTCGCTTGTAATTAAGGCCGACGCAGATGATCTTATTCGGGACCGTTACGCATGGCTCAATCGCTAAGTCTTCTTCATTTAATAGGATGGAAGATAGTGCAGCGGGAGCCCATTGTTGATCTAAGAGTGATTGCAGTCGCACAATCGCCTCAGCTCCTCCCGCTATAACCTCCATTACTGTCGTTGGAGTCGATAGATTCGGATTGGGCGATAATTCGATGGCCTTCGAGACATCGAATATGCCTTGGGTTGTTACGACTCCGAGACTAGATCGTTCATTGCGTCTGAACGTTAACAGCTTCATAATAAGTCGCCTCTTTCCTGAATATTAAGTTATCACTCATTAGTCATGATCCGAACAAGTTGCTAGGGCTTTAATAGAATCTTGGCGATGCCCCCGGGACTGCCTAGTAAGGTCTCAAAGCCGCTCGCTCCTTCTGTTAACGGCAGTATGCGAGTCCACTGATCCATTTGTAACAATCCCGACTCTAACCACTCTAGCGCAACCGCGAAGTCTTGCGGCGCATAGGCGAATGCGCCCATACACACAATCTCACGTCGTATGATGTCATTGATCGGCATCTCGCTGTCTGATTCATGCAATCCCGTGAATACGACTGTTCCCCCTGCTCGAACTGCCTCGACACAACGCTTGCGTGTGACGGTTGCTCCGACAGCATCCACCGCCTTGTCATAATCGCCTTCCGCAGTGGTTGCCCCTTGACCGCCTAATGCATTGGCAATCGCTAATCGATCTGCATTAATGTCGACGATATCAATATGCTTAAGGCCATGAATGCGAGCCGCTGCTAGTACGAACAAGCCGATCGGCCCCGCTCCGTAGATAAGAAGCCGGTCCTGCGGCTGCCACTGCAGCAATCTGCCGATATGCGCCGCGCACGCCAGAGGCTCCGCAAGTACCCCTTCCTCGAGAGATACGGAATCCGGCAGCCGCAGCACATTGCTCGCAGGTACCGCTACATATTCCGCGAAAGCCCCAGGGCGATGAGCACCGAGCAATGCACGTTTCTCGCAGAGCTGTTCCCTAGCGCTTAAGCATTGCACACATTGACCGCAAGTGACGAGTGGATTCACGACAACCCTGTCTCCCTGAGCCCAATGGTTCACAGCGCTTCCCATCCGTTCAACGACTCCGGTGAATTCATGCCCCATGATCAGCGGTGGCTTGCGGAGAGAATTATGTCCCAGATATCCGCCAAGCTCGGAGCCGCATATGCCGGCATATGCGACTCGCACGAGCAATTCATTCTCCTTCAGCTCAGGAATGTCCGTATCCCTGATATTCATCACGCGCGGCCCTTCGTATACGAGTGCTCTCATGCTCACACCTGCTCTCTGAATGTTCAATTCACCCGATATCGATTCAAGACCTCTTCATTGACTTCCACACCCAGCCCTGGACGGTCAACCGGCACAGTAACGTATCCGTCCTTGAACTCGATCTCCCGACTGACCAGATCGCGAGCGAGCGGAGAAGAAGACACCGTATGCTCAATCATAAATCCATTCGGAATAGCTGCTGCAAAATGAGTGCTGGCTGCGACAAGAATGCCCGTCTTGAACGCATGCGGCACGACCTTTTTGTGTCGGTCATAAGCCAGATAAGCAATTCGTTTGCCCTCGGTTAGTCCGCCTACTCTGCCAAGGTCCGGTTGAATAATGTCCAGATGCCCTTCGTCCAGCAGACGCTGGAAAGCCAATCTCCCGGCTTCCTGCTCACCGCCGGCAATCATGATTTTGGAGCGATCGGCCAGTTCACGATAACCGTTAAGATCATTGGAATGCACCGGCTCCTCCAGCCAGTAGATGCCGTACTTCTCGTATACCTCGGCCATGCGCAGCGCCCCCTTAAGATCCCATGCGAGACCGGCATCGATCATAATATCGATGTCATCGCCAACAGCACCCCGGATCGCCTTGACCTGCGCTTCGTCAAACCTTGCGTTGCGGCCGATGGGCCCCCAGCCAAACTTCATCGACTGGTAGCCCTGCTCCACATAACCTTCCGCCATCGCCACCGCTTCTTCGATCGTCTCCGGCATCAGAGCGCTGGCATAGGCTCTCAGCCGCTTGTTAAAAATGCCGCCCATCATCTCACAAACAGGCCGATTCGATGCTTTCCCTACAATATCCCACAAGGCCATATCTACGCCACTGATGGCGTGCAGTGCGGGACCGCTTCTGCCGAAGTAGATGGTTCCGCGATACATTTTGTCCCACAATCGCTCAATCTCGAATGGATTCTCGCCAATTAACAAGCTTCTGAGACCGGTAGCAATCGAATGAGAAGGCGGCGTATCTACAACGGCCTTGGCTACGAGCGGAGAAGAATCCACTTCTCCAATCCCCGAGATTCCTTCATCGGTATGTATTCGAATCACTAACGTGTCCTGCGTGCCGTCGCATTGACTGGCATCCAGATCAGGCAATCGCAAATAAATCGCTTCTACTTCCGTAATTTTCAAGGTCGATTCCCCGTTTCCTTATGAATGATAATGCCGGCCGCTTGGAGCAAATCATTCCGCAGCGGCGTAAAGGTTTCCAGCACAAGCGAATCTTCGAGCGCAAGCACGTCATGCGGCACGTCGCCAGGTACGTAAATCTGCTCTCCGGCGTGTACTACTTTTTCTTCTCCGCCAAGATTCATCATGATCTTTCCCGACAATACGAAGCCAAGCTGCTCATGCGGATGGGCGTGCTCGGCGCCATACCCGCCCTTCTTGAAATCGATTAACATGCTCATCATCCGCTCTCCGGGGGCAAGCACCTTGCGGCGAATGTCCGGACTGATGGTCTGCCACTCGCCATCCCTTCGATGTGGTTCCGTCATCGCATATTGTCCTCTCTTCCTCATATCCCCTATCAGAAGGTGATGGATAATCCGCCGTCTACCGGCAATATGGCTCCCTGAATATAAGAGGCTTCCTCCGACGCGAGAAATAAAATCGCGCGTGCGACCTCATGCGGCAAACCGGGCCGTGCAAGGGCGATCTTGCGCTGCTCTACATAGTAGCGCTTGAAGTCCTCCGTCTCCAGCTCATTGACACCGCCAATAACCGACAAAGCCGTATCGATAAAGCCAGGCGATACGCCGTTCACGCGAATGCCAAGCGGAGAGAGTTCTAGCGCAGTACCACGAGTCAATTGGTCAAGCGCACCCTTGGCCGCATTGTAGTGACTTGACTTCATCAAAGCCCGCACACCGTTGATAGACGACACGTTGACGACGGCTCCGCCGCCCGTTCCCTTCATGGCCCGCGCCGCATACTTGGTGCACCAGTAAGCCCCGTTTACAATCGTATCGAATACGGCCCGCCATCGCTCCGTGCTCTCCTCCATAAAATCGCTTTCATAGAACATTGCCGCATTGTTGACAAGCACGTCGATCCGTCCGGTGAGCGTCATCGTCCCCTCGATCAACCGCTTTACGTCATCCTCAACGGAAACATCGGTCGCAATAAAATGTATTCGTTCTTTGTACCGTTCCAACCGAAGCAACGCCTCGGTTCCGCTCTTGGCGCTGCGTCCTGCCATGACCACATTTGCGCCTTCGGCGGCAAAATGCTGGGAGGTCTCTAGGCCGATGCCCGTTGCCCCGCCCGTAATAATGACCGTACGGCCGTTAAACCGACTCATTGCATATCCCTCCTTTGCTCCCGTTTCCCTCGCGTATCAATGCGGCAGCAGGGATCCTGTATAATTGCGGGGATACGCCTTGGCCCGAACGAACCCTTCTGCATAACGAACGCCGCTCTGAATTCCGCGGAACCTCGACATGACCTCGATCATCTCGATCGCATTGGAGCCGTATTGATCCTGCAGCCAGTCCCCTACCTGACTCACATGTTTGCCCAGCATTTCTTTTTTGGTGTTCATAGTCTCCGTGATGTCCACGTATTCGTCCGGCTGGAAGCCGATGCCCGCCACACTGTCGATAAAATAGACAACAGGAATTTTTTTTAACGGTTCGCTCACCGTAACGATGTTAGGTACGGTTGTCATAATCGCCACATCATTCGCCACCTGCCCCGTTACCGTGTGGTCGGGATTGTATAGATCCTGCGGCCAGTGCGTCAATACGACATCGGCATTACTGCAGCGCATCGCTTCAATAAAAGCCAGTCTGACCTCGGCTGTGTCGAACAGAAACTCGTCCGGATAATTGAGCCAGAGCAGCTTTGCGCCAATGACCTCGGCCGCAGCAATCGCCTCCAGCCTCCGAATTTCCGCAATTTCTTCCTTAGGCAATACGGGAGACCCTACTTCTCCATTTGTTGATACCGCAATCGTCACTTGATCGCCGCGCGCGGCATATTTGGCAAGCGTCCCGCCGCACAAAATTTCTGCATCGTCGGGATGAGCCACTATGGCAAGTACATTCATTTCCTATGACCTCCTACTATTATCGTTTCTGTTGTCGTTTCTGTTATCGTGGCTTGTAATAACTCCATCATACTTTCATGAATAGTTGATTGTCAACAATCTTCAATTGATCGTTGAATGAACATCGAGATTCGCGTATAATACCTATTAATACTTGTGAATAACCTCTAATAGGAAATAGAAATAGACTTAAAGGGAGAAATCATAGATGAAGCCACATCAATTCAAAAGTCAGGAAAACTTGTCCTTGCGGCAGCGAATCTTCTCCGATATTCGGGACGCCATTCTGCGCGGTCATCTTAAACCTGGAGACAAGCTCCGTGAACAGGACATCTCTGCCCAAATGTCGGTCAGCCGAGGGCCGCTTCGCGAAGCGTTACGCGATCTGGAAGCGATCGGACTTGTCGTCAGTCAACCATACCGAGAAACGGTAGTCGCCGATGTACAGGTGGATGAAGTTGTCGGGTTGCTGATTCCGATTCGCCTGCAGCTGGAGCTATTTGTTCTAAAACAGCATAACAATCAGCTAGACGAAGAGCTGTTTCAAGATCTGGAGGGAATCGTTGCCGACATGCAGCAAGCCGCAGAAGAAGATGACCTGTTCGCGCTTGTCGAAGCGGATATCCGTTTCCACGAGCGAATCATCGCACTGGACAAAACATCCTATGCGCAACAGATTTGGCTCAGCATCGTAAATCGGCTCCGTCTGCACTTTATTAAAAACACAGGCATTTTTCCAGATCTGCATAAGGTGCCGAAGGAACATCAGGAGTTGATAAAAGCCCTTCGCTCGTATAATGAGGAAGCAGTAGCTAAGGTATGGGGAAGCCATATTCGCGACGAGGATTGCCTGTTGTGTTTTAATCAAAATTAGGAAGGAGCTTGGGCAACTTGGCCACTGAGCTCGAAATGCTAATGAACCGCCATCACGGCGAATTTGCTGCTTTGCAGGGGATGGACGGTTCTTCCCTGCTGGTGTTGCCTAGAGGCGGGAGACTTCTGGGCTTAGTGCCCGGAAAAACCGATGCCCCCCTGCCATTTTGGACGCCTGCCACAGCAGCTTCTCGGGATCATTGGAATGTAGGCGGAGACCGTACCTGGATCAGCCCTGAGCTGGAATACTTCGTGGATTCCGAAGGCCAGTACAGTGTTCCTGGCTCTCTGGATCCCGGTAACTGGACGCTGGAGTCGCACTCAACAGAAGAAATTCGACTGGGCATGGATGGCGTGCTCCGTCATCGCACCTCAGCGATACCCATCAAATTTCAAATCAAAAAACGGTTCACCTACGCGCCCAATCCCCTGCTCCAAAATGGCTCTACGGTTTCGCTGGCCGATCCCGCCGTCAGCTATGCAGGCTGCGAAACGACAACCGAACTGTCACTGGAACCGCTGGGGAATGCAGACCACCGTACTGAGGCGGAAGGCAACGGTTATTGCAACTTATGGAGCATCCTGCAGCTCCCCTCGGACGGCGAAGCGCTGATCCCGACGTTTGGCGGGGCGCAGCCACTCATCATGTTCGCCGACAGTCCGCCGGAAACGCTTGGAATCTCTCCCTATGGCATGCGTATTCCATGCGGCGGGTCGTCCAAGTTCAAGCTGTCGTTCGACGCTATTGCCTCAACAGGACGATTGGGCTACATTAGGCGTCTCAGCGAAGACGTAAGCACACTGATTATTCGTCAGTTTGCCGTGCAGTCCGCAGGGATTTACCCGGACTATCCACCCGATCAGCCCTCCTATCGCGGGTCGTGCGTGCAAGTCTTTAACGATGGCGGGCAGTTCGGCAACTTCGCAGAGCTGGAGTATCATGCGCCTGCCCTGCCGATTTGGAAGCCGGGACAAACATCCGATCACTCTACGCTGTTTTACTTTTCAGGGCCTCCGTCCTCCATTAAACGTATTGCAGAGCATATGCTTGGCATGCCTGTAACCTAAGTGTGTAAACCTATTCCGCCAGAAACCAACGGGGCGGCAGTCGAACAAGAGGCGTACGCCTCGCTGTTCAACTGCCGCCCTTTTTTCTGCCTCTACAGCATAGCTGTTTCGCGATCCCATTCCAGCATACAAAAATCCCGCTACATAAGTAAATCAATGGCTTGCGAGAGCCGCCTTGCGATATACTCATTAACGAAAGGTGACGGATGAATGGTGTCGTCGAACAACAGCTCATAATCCAGTATTCCGTCATGGACGCAACTCTCAAAATAATGAGCGAAATCAATAAAACCGGCACCGCTTGTGCGAGCAAACTCCCTTGCCGCTTCGTAGTAATCCTCATAGCGGATAGGAGCCGATTGTTCGCCTTCAAACATAATCCGCTTGTCCCCCGGCGTCGTTAGGAAAAGATAGTCAGTACGCTTCTTTCCATCCTCATTTAAATGTCGGCTTAACTTGTCTGTTAATTCATGCAAATGGCTAGTGAATACCGCAAGCGGCGTTTGACGAAGATACTCGTTTACAATCGGCGCCTGAATCACGACCAGAGTTGGTGTAAAGGGAACATATCGAAGCAATTGATTCATATGCGGCTGAGACTCATCGTTATAACTTGGCGTTCCATCACCCAGCCATTGACCGACCGTATGACCGCCCATCGAAAAATTACGAACATTGTTACCGTCGAACACTACGCCACGCAATGCGACAATCGGACATGACAATGGTTCATGCTCCGGTTCGAACGATTTCGCTTTCGTATTCGCGCCGGCATGGGCAAAACGGAGACGCCCCTTTTGTTTCTGCCCATAATTGATGCAATAAACGACCTCTGCCTCACCCCCGGCAAAGTATGTATCTATTATAATGCGTTGACCATGCAAGACTTCGACTTCACCTCCAGCGGCGGGAATATGCGTACCCGAGACCAATCGCGTAACCTGAGGATAACCTTCACGGGGAGGATAGACATATCCGCTTGCAAATTCCTTGACTCCCCCGAAAGTTTCGAAGCTCACCTCCAGTCTCGCTCCCCAACTGCTCGCAACAACACCGATATAGAGCTTTGTAGCATACGAGGTCATATCCCAATTCAGCATAGACTCTCCTACTCGACGCTCTGGCAGCACGATCAACTCTTCGCTGAATTTGTGATCCGTAGCCAGGTAACCCCAGGTTTTGCGATCATCCCGATCGCTGGCTCTAGGCGCATAGATACCTGTTGCATTATATTTATCACGGATTGGGCGTGTCATCCGTACAACCGGACCGCTCCCGCTGCTTGGAGCGAATCCTGCCGTCGGATGGCTATAATCTACCTGACCTGAATCTGCTACATACCATCCGTATTTGCCAATGATATGTTGACGCAGCCTGCCGTAAAAACCATTGCTGTATGGAGCGGCCATATGCGGGCGTTTAGCCGAATGAACATCGTATTCCGGCGAGCCTTGGCCCCAGCCGTGGCTGTCGCCTAGCAGCAGTATTTCGGCATCCGTTGTAAGATGCGTTCTGCGCCTCTCTGTAAGCGCAGGGAAGTTGCCCGCCGTTAAATGGAATACATATTTTGAAAAAAAGTTGAGTTCATCCACTGCTACTTCTCCTCTGTTTTTGCTTTATTTTACTATTCCACTCGAAAAATTGTCAACAATCTACTGTTGTCAAAAATCAAAAAAACAAAGGCCGCACTAAATGAGAATCTCATCTCGAAGATTTTGACATCCGACGGTTCGTTTTTTCGTTCCACTCGCGAATATGCTGCAGCCATGCTCTGGAGGCGTGGGACAAATAATGCTGTCGACTCCAGAAGTAACCGAGAAAGATCATCTTAAAGAGCACGAGAGGATCAATCGCCGGACGCCATTATCTTGGCAATATAGGTGGCGAACCTTTTCATATAAGAATGGCTGTCGAGACTTCTCGACAACCTGAAAGGCATAGGAAAATTCCTATGCCTTTCGTACTCATTATGATTATGCGTTCTGTATCGCCTGATCGCTTAACCGCAAAACCAGTGGCTGCAGCGTAGTAAACGATCCTCGGATATTCATGATCTCCCTATCCTTCAATGATACATTGTCATCCAGATCCAGCAACGTCCAGACACCGTCTTCTTGCAAACGGTGGACATACGGCTTGCTCCAGCTCGCATCGATGGTTAACGAAACTTGCTCAAGCGGATCGAGACTCAAATTGTACACAGCAATCAGCTTGTCGCCGGTCTCAGGATGTTCTTGCGCGCTGACGAACACATTCGGAGCCTTGGCCGCATAAACCGGCAGCTTGCTCCTCCCTAACCATTCCGTAATACCTCTGATCTGTTCCTTGCGCTTATAGTTGAAAATAGATGCCGAAACATTCTGCTGCAAGTCATATGCCATTACCGCAACCCGACCGCCCAAGCTATTTTCATATAGTGTAACCGCAGGAACGATTGCTTCTTCGACGTCGTTCCAGAACTCTGACATGACCAGAACCTCCGGATGCTGGCACGCAATATGGAATACACTCGAATATTGCTGAACAGCCTGTGCCAAATTGGTAAAATACATCGTAGTCCCAGCCCCTGGATCCGTCCATTCATCCAGCTCCGTCAATCGTTCGCTGACAAGCGTATCGAGCAGCGCAGCTTCGAGCTCTGTCACATTAACGCCGAGCAAATCTCCATATCCTCTGCGGCATGCGTACATGGCGGCAAGTCCGTCCAGAAATACACCGCCCGAACTCAGCAGCTCACGCAGCTCCGCATCGGACAGATCGAGAATATGCTCGCCGCAAATCATCACCGGTCCCTTCCCTGCTTGAGCGGTGTAGGGAATACCCATCTTGCCTAATACCGAGGCCCATGCCGATGTCACCAACACGTGGGGGTGGTTGCCGACAATAGGCCGATGCACATGTGCTTGAGGTCGGTACAGGAGATGCGGTCCGACCATACGATAACCTTCCACTGAACGCTTCAGCTCGGTAAAAAACGCCCTGTTTCGAGCGATCATCCGGAAGTAGCCTTCCTCCTCGAGCGGACCATCCGTATATTGCGTCACATAAGACAAGGAGCCGTCAAGACCGTAGAATAATGCCAGCGAAATAAGCGCGCGCAGCTTGGTCGCCGAAAAAAAGAAACGTGAATGCGGGAACGGATCGGATTCGTGAATCAGCTCAAAATCTTCGCCCAGCGTCTGCTTCGAATGAAGCATATGAAAGGTCAACGTTGCAAATTGATCCGCCTGATCGCTGCTGTAATCACTGCCGAACAAACGGACGAGCGGTTTCGTCGTCCCTGCCAATGCTTTGGCTACGTCTTCTGTCAGATTGCCGTCCACATCGCAAACATATGGCTGACATAATGCCATACGCGTTTCCGGCGCGATCTCGTCAACCGCTCTCCGCATGCCGGCCGCCAACTCCACAAGGGAATCCCTCATCAGGTTCGCCCATACCTTTCGATATTCCACAGCTTGATCGCCGCCTAAGCGGAACTGTGCCTCAAGCTCTTCCCTGGATACCTCTTTGCCTACAAGCTTTGAGAACCGCTTCATATGCAGCGGACAGAAGCAGCCAAATCTGACGATCCCCTGATTGCTCAGCTCATAATCATCTTCGAAGAAAATATAAGGCGGTCTGCCCCGCTCAACTACCGTTTTCATATATACGTTCATCGATGCGATGAACTGTTCGTCCAGCGGACAATATGCCCCTTTGGAAACAGCGCCGTCGACGCCCATAATTTTATGTGCCTGCGCATCTAAGCTGGATGGCAACAACTCGATCGACAAGCTCGGCGAGCACCACCAACCTACTTCTATACCCTCGGGTGCCAAAGCTTGACCTACTTCGCCGACGAGATCGCCGAAGGCTTGGAACGATTGCAAGACGGCAGACCCTGTCGCCTCTCCATCCCACACCGGAAAACAGAGAATGAATCGGCGCAGCCCCGCTTCCCGGTTTAGCTTTCTCATGGCTTCTATCATGATTTCTTTTCTATTTTTTATAAACAAGATCGGAACGATTGGATCAAATAAAAAGTCCTTTATTGCCACAACACTACATCCTCTCCACGTTCTTCAAATAGTTATACATGGCTTGTGCCGCTTCAGCACGATTAACAAAAGCCTTTGGCGCGAACTGGTTATTTCCTCTTCCTACCATGATGCCGCGCTCTGCCAAAGCTTGCGTCGCTTCCTGCGCCCATGGAGAAATTTGTGCGTCATCCGAATAGCTATGCGACATAGAAGACTGGAGCGCTTGCTTTGATTGCCACTCCATAGCTCGCTTAAGCATAACCGCCATCTCCTCCCGCGTAATTGACGCATGTGGAGCAAAGTTACCTACGCCTTGGCCCTCGATCAATCCAGCCTGTGCCGCAGCATTGACCGCGCCTGCAAACCATGCACCGGAGCTTACGTCTGCAAACATGCCGCTTCCGCTCTCTGCAAGCCCCAGCGCTCTCGCAAGCATTGCAGCAAATTCAGCGCGTGTAATCTCTCCGGCAGGTGTAAACGCTGTGACTGATGAGCCTTTAACAATTTGTCTGGCGGCAAGCTCTTGGATCGCATCATGAGCCCATTGGAACTTGGATAAATCATCGAATTTCTTCACAAACAACAAGCCGGCTATCCTGCCTTCTTCCAGCAGATGAACGGTTATGCGACCTTCGGATAATTCACCCTTCAAATAAACGAGCTCTCCGTTCGCTTCTATACGATATAGATGGAGGTTTGCCGTTTCTCCCGAGAACGGCCAGGTAAGCGTCAGTGGCGTGCTGAACGGCCGCACCGCTTGCTCGTTCGCGCTTTGTTTCCATGTTACCGACACGCTCCATACCTGGTCCTGCAAGAGTAGATCAGCGTTTTGTTTGTTGGCAGCGAGCGAAACAAGACTTTGACCTTCCTTCTTCGTCGCGGCTTTCAGTTCGAGCGTCAGCATGTCGGAGTCGGCCGCTTCGTCCGACCTCAGCATTTCATCCACCCATTCGGGACTCAGCGTAAGCTGTGCGTCGCCCTGCCCAATAATCGTAAGCGGCTTATGCTGCGCAAGAAGCTGCTTGAGCAGCTCAATCGAGATAACTGCCCTCTCTTGTCCTGCTCCAAGCGTAATTTGCGGCTGCTGCGATACAATATCCTGCAGCTTCAGAACATACTCGATTGTAGATCCGCCATTTTCTGGCGTGCCTCCCGTATTGCCGCTGCCAGTGGATGGCTCAGACGGTTCTACCGAGTTGGCTGTCCACTTCGCATATGCCGTTACATGGCCTGTGATCGGCGCCTCGAAGTCGAACGCAGTGACATAGGTTTCATCCGTATACCAGCCGCTGAACGTATAATTCACTTTCGTCGGGTCGGCAGGCTTTGTCGCCTTGCTGCCGTGGGTAACGGTTTGATCCGTCAGCGATGTGCCGTCATTGGTCTCAAAGCTCACCATGTAGCTGTTTACTGTCGGCAGCGCCTTCAGCTCAAATGCAACATAGTTTACCGTTGTCAATCCATCCGAGAGACCGTTGTCCGCCAAGCTGAGCGCTACTCCGTTCGGATTGAGCGGTAGCACCAGATTAATATGCGCCGTAGCTCCTATCCGCTTTCCAGCTTCAGCCGTGATGCCGATCGTGGTCCAAGGAATGGCCATCTCGACCTGATAGCCGTCCGCTGTACGCGTGCTCTGTTGTATAATTCCTTGTGTCAGGCTGGCATTCGCAGCACCGTTGTAATAGGTTACAGGATCATCAACCCTGATTGTGTATTGATGAGTGCCGCTATCGCGCGTTCCTTGAACGAAGTTGCTGTCCACAAACAATTCGACACTTGAATCTGCCCACACCGGATTCGTAGTCGTGGATCTGATGTAACTATCCGCTACATCGAAAGCCGCGTACAAATAATCGGGGCTCCATAGTAATCCCAGTCTGCCGCCATTGTTTGAATCCAGCAATTGGCCAAAGGCTTGATAGCCAATATTCCAGTTTGTTTTCCAGACCGCTTCATTGATTTCGCCATCGATCTCTATCTCAGTGTCGTGTGCGCCTTCAAGTCTATAAATCTTTTTTTCTTTCGCAAATCTTTTGGGCAGCCAGGCCTCCGAGGTTTCCGGGTCCTGCGAGCTGCTCGTTGTCAAGGATAGCTTGCCTGCCGCTGGAGCGTTGGCGTCATTAACATTCTTATCATTCACATGAGCGGTGATGCCAATAATATTATCTTCTATCGGCGAAATGCCGAGCGAGCTCCACGGTATGGCAACCTCGATACTATAGCCATCAGCTGTAGTGGAGTAGCCATATATAACCCGTTCTTCAGCTTTGGGCGTCTGTCGATATACGTGTACCTCATCGTCATTTACTCGGAATACATAACGTACCGTGTGATCATCATAATGGCCTCGCTTGCCCGTTCCATCCACATAAATTTCGACCGAGTCGTCATCCCACGGATTCGCCGCACCAGCATTCACAATGTGCTGATCCTCTACCTCTACCGCTGCAAACAAATATTCGTCATTGTAGGAGAAGGAGGCTGAAGACTGAATATCCGTCGTACCCGATCGATAAGTCAGCGGCGCTCGCGTATCCCAGATTTGCTCCTGCAGCTTGCCGTCGGCGTATGGGAGCGCTTGGCTGAATGGAAGATCGTACTGCTTCATCGCCTCTGTATCCACGCCCAGCAGATGCAAGTCGCTGAAATAAAAATCCGCAGCTTGTTCGCCTTGCCATGTCCAGAACAGAATAGAGGAGATTTGAGATTTGTTATTTTTCAAGAGCGACACATCGAACGAAAAGTGATTGCTGCCAGGACGAAGCGTCCCGAGCAAATGGTCAGACGATGCGCCCATGCTGTCAAATAATTTGATGTACATGAATCTGTCCGTACTGTCCGCATTAAATATATCGACTTCTATCGTTTGCGCCCAACTCAAATCCTTTAACGTTTCGTTTACCGGAATTCGGATGCCTGGATAACGTTCTTGCTGATTGTTTGCAGGAATGGTCACCTGCAGAGCTTTGCCGTCTCCCGTTGCATGCTCCTCCGTCACGCCCAAGATCGTAACGCCGTCCTCAGCGGTAATTCCGCTAATCGATCCCTCATCCTGGAAATTATGAATGACCTTTTTCAGCATAATCGGCTCAAGCCCGCGTGATTTCAACCACACCCGTTTCGTCAGCGTGCGCTCGATGCCGCCTTTCGTCAGCTCGATAGATAATTCATTCATGCCTAGATTAAAGTCCATCACATAACGATATTGGTCGCTCACGTTATTGCCGGGAATTGATTCAGCAGGAACAGACACGTTATCTATTAATACTACTGTCCCCTTTTCGGTGTATACAACGACTTCCTTTTGAGATTGTTGATTAGGCATATCCCTGAACAGGACAAGCGCTTGCGGATTCAATGCCAGCTCTTCGATAAAATCGGAGATTTCGCTTCTTACCTGCTGCAGGTCTTGCGGATTTTTGGTAAATGCTTTTACATTCGTAAACAATCGGTCATAGTAAGGCTGGATTAATTCCTTGGCAGATACTTCTACTCCTAGCTGCTGAGCAGCTTGTTTAATCCGCTCCTCGAGCAGCCACAAATATTCGAAATCCTGGTTTCCATCGCGAATCGCCTGCAGTCTCAGCGTAGCGATCGGGCTGTTCATGCCGTATTTGTGGCCAGGGTACATAAGAAAGCCATCTCCGTTGGCGCCATGGAATGCCAGAGGATCATTCCAAATATCTCGCGCTACATACGATGCTCCGTTCCATTTGGCATAAAGGTTAGACAGCCAATACAAATTCCCTTCAATTCCGTAAGAACGCTGCATCCACGGGATGAGCCGCGCGCTGATCAGATCATCATCAATATGGTAGGTAGGATAAGGATGAGTAGGTATGACACAGCCGTACCACCACATATTTCCACCGTTTGCTTGAAAATTCTCTACCTGCTCCAAATACTCTTCGCTTTCGAAATCTCTATATAATGGTGCAAACGTATTAACATCATCGCTGAGATCTGGATGGAGACCAACCGTAACTATATGTCTTAAATCAGGATCGATATCCGCGATTTGCTGGCTTCGAAGGTTAACCAACGGGTATTTTTCCGGACCCGGCTCATCAATTTCTCCCCCCAGATAGTAATAAGCTTTATCGAACAAACCTTTATCCTTCAAGCTTTGAACCAGCTTCTCCGCTCGGCTGTCCTCGCCGTTTGGCCCTTTGTCAAAATCGCCTATCGTATAAGGAATATTGAATGCCGATACGCGTGGATCATTGACGTAAGGCGCAGCCATATCAGCATAATTGTCGTAATCATCTGACGGAATAGGCAGGTAGGTTGGCGTCACGTGATAGTTCAGTAGAAACTCATAGTAGTTCCGCATGACCTGCCAATATTCTGACGAGTCCTCTACCAATCCCGGGTAACCATATGAAAGGTTCCAGCCACCCCATACCGCAAAAGCAGTTTGCGCATGATTTTCTACCGGCAGTGCAAAGTCTCTGACCTTTACCGAAATCGGCACTTGCTGCACTGTACCATTGGCCGTAATCGATATGGTTCCCGTATACAATCCTGCTGGCGTATTCTCATCGGTCTTGACGGTAAACCAGATCGCTTGATTGTTTCCGCTTTGCACCTGTATCGACCCATGCAAGGCCATGTATGGCGAATAAGGAATTAAAGCATCCGGATACCAACCGGGCTCATAAGCGCCATTAGACTTGCTCGTCGTTTCGACATAATGCTGCACGAACTTCTCAATCTGACTTGCTGCAATGGTTCCATTGCCCGAGGTCAAATCCGAAACTTCGGCGTTGGTGATATTTACAATGCCATCCTCAGCAGTTAACAGCACCTGTCCGCTCTGATATTCACGTCTTGCCATCTCCAAATGTATGGAGGTCGATGCAAGCGGTGCAGCATCGCGTTTCAGATTCGAGATGCTCGAAGCTGTCCATACGTGATAGGTGCCTTCTGTCGTGTCGGGGTCGCCAGCGTTTAATTGAACAAGCGACACATCGTCGAAGTATGCCTTGCCCGTACCTCCTGTTATTAGAAGGTATGGCGTCACTTGTCTCATGCCAGGCAAAATCTCAAATCGGAAGACAAGCTTCTGCCATTCGCCTGTAATGTCAGTCTGGACCGTCATTCGCGATGTCATCCAGCCATTGTCGCCGTAATAATCCAAATTTACCGCAGGCCGTCCGGCCATATTGGGATCGTCCGCCTTGACCCATACGGACAGCTCGTATTCTTTGGAATCGTCAATCGGTATGTTAGACCCGTATCTCCAGTAATAGTTCCAGGATTGCGTATCTCCGCTATTCGGATATTCAAAATAGATGCTGGAGTCGCCGGCATACTTAATATCATTGCTGATTCCAAAATTGGCGTTTCCCGAATTTCCCCAACCGACCGGCAAACCTCCTGCCTGCTGTTCAAACCCTGCGTTTTCGAACAAATTTACGGCTGCCGCTGCTGCATGCTTTGGCCCGCCACCTGCTCCGGCAAATACCGGGACGATTAAACATAAGATCAGCCATTGCATTGCCCAACGTTTGCTCTTGCTTCTCCAATTTGCCATCTAGACTCACTGCTCCTTTTCATCCTGATAAAATGAGAGCGTTTCCAAATATAATCCCCGAGCTCCCTCAACCTGCGGAGGAGCTCCGTTCAGCTGCTTTCATCGCAATGAGCAATTATTCCTTTACGCTCCCCATCACGATGCCTTTCATAAAGAAACGTTGCAAGAACGGATAAGCGAGCAAAACGGGAAGTGCTGCAATAAAAATTTGTGCGGCCCGGCCTGTCCGGCTATTCACCCGCAAATATTTCTCAGCTTCCTGTGCGCTCATATCCGATAAATCTTTGGAAACAATCGTTGTTTGCAAGAAGGTTTGCAAAGGATAATTTTCAGGCTGATTCATGTAGATGAGACCGTCGAACCAGCTGTTCCAATGCAAGATAATTGTGAACAACAGCACTGTCGCAAGTGCAGGCAGCGATACCGGTACGTAGATGCGCCACAGAATCGTCCAATGATTCGCTCCGTCCAGCTTGGCTGACTCCTCCAGCTCCTTCGGAAGATTGCGGAAGAAGTTGAGCAGCAGTACCACATTGAACACGATAATCGCGGACGGAATAACGAGCGCCCAGATCGAATCAATTAATCCCGTTGATTTGACCACCATATAGGTAGGAATCAGGCCACCGCTAAATATGATTGTAAAAACGAAGTACCAGGCATATATCGATCGGAACCGAAATTGCTTGCTGTCCTTCGACAACGGGTAAGCCAGCAGCGTCATGAGCAGCATGCTGATTGAAGTACCGAGAACGGTACGCTCCAACGTGACCCAGAACGCTTGGAGAAACGCTTTTTTTGCTAAAGCCGCTTCATAGGAAGCAAAGGTAAACTCGACCGGCCACAGCCTGACTGCTCCGGCCGATACGGCTTGAGCCGAGCTTAACGAAACGGCGAAAACATGAATGAGCGGAAATAGACAACTAAAGGCCAACAACGTCAGGAAGACCATGTTACCTATCGTAAAAAGCCGGTAGCCGATACTTTGTCGATACGACGGCATGACGATCACCTTCCTTAAAAAATTCGATAGTTGGCCAAACGATATGCCAAGTAATATGAGATCGTAATAAGCGTGAAAGATATTACCGACTTAAACAAGCCGACAGCTGTAGCTACGCCGTATTGGAATTGCTGTAAGCCGAGACGATATACAAATGTATCGATGATATCGCCCGTTTCGTATACCTGCGGGCTGTACAGGTTAAAGATTTGCTCAAAACCTGCGTTGAGGATATTTCCGAGGCTTAATACAGCCATCAGCACAATAATCGGTGTCATGCCTGGCAGCGATACGTGCAGGATTTGTCGCCAACGCCCGGCACCATCCACCTCTGCCGCTTCGTACAGCGTCGGATTGATCGAAGTTAATGCCGCTAGGTATACAATGGTTCCAAAGCCGAATTCCTTCCAAATATCGGACATGACGACTGTAAACTGGAACCAGCGATTATCACCAAGAAAATATATCGGCTCGAAGCCAAGCCAGCTCAGCATCTGATTGACGATTCCCGACGACGGAGACAATATGTCGATCAGTATCCCGCTCAAGATGACCCAGGACAGAAAATGCGGCAAATAAACAAGCGTCTGAAAGGTTCTGCGGAACAGCGATTGCCGGACCTCATTTAGCAAAATAGCTGCCGTGACCGGCACGACGAGGCCAAGCCCCATTTTCATAACGGCGATAACGACCGTATTGATAATAATGCGCGGCGTATCCGGCATAAGCATGACATATTGAATATTTTCCCACCCTACCCAGGGTGAATCGAAAATGCCTTTGGCGGGCAAAAATTTCTTAAATGCGATGATGGTACCTACCATTGGTCCATAGCTATAGATCAGAACGATGATCAAGCTTGGGAGGATCATCAAATGCAGCAGCCGGTTTTGTCTCCATTCCTTGATTAGCAGTCTGCTCTCCTCCTTGAGGAAAGGAGAAGGCCGTGAACTTCTCCTT
This sequence comes from Paenibacillus sp. strain BS8-2, assembly GCF_054483835.1. Classification (NCBI taxonomy): domain Bacteria; kingdom Bacillati; phylum Bacillota; class Bacilli; order Caryophanales; family Paenibacillaceae; genus Paenibacillus; species Paenibacillus sp. strain BS8-2. Next base: position 2,978,964 of record NZ_CM137010.1, on the reverse strand, counting down.
CTCCCTCCGAAGCCATTGTTATTGTTGCGACTTGTACCAGTCGTTTACTTCTGCTGTAATCTGATCGCCGCCAAGCGACTTCCACTCGGAGATAAAGTTATCGTATTCGTCCACGGACGAGGCGCCCATAATAATTTTGGTAATCATCTCGTCCTCCTTCGCCTTAAGCACACTCATCTTATCGCCCATTGTCGGCGTAGGAGCGCCATAGAAGCCATTAAAGTGGAACAAATCCTTCTCGTAGCTGTCATTCATCATGGCAAATGTGCCTCCATCCTTGACAATCAAATACTGAAGCCAATTCGGGAAAGAAACTTCGCCTTCGATATATTTTTTGGCTGCTTCATACCTGGCGATCCGGTCTACATCCACGCCTAATATCGATTTGTCGCCTGTTTCCAGAGCTTGAGGGATCAGCTTTCCTCCAAGTATGTAAGCATCCATAGAGTTTACAACGATTGGATTGATGTCCCAGAAAAACTTGCCAGTATCTTTGCGCGCTTCTCCGAACACAAGAACGCTGTTCTCTTCTGTTGGGTGGAGGCTGTAATCAATCCACTCATTCAGCAGCTTGATAACCGCTTCCGGATTCTTCGCATTTTTGTTGATGACATAGAATCTGTCGACAGCCGCACTCGCCGGGTTTAGCGCTGGCTTATCGTCAATGGATGGGATCGGATAGACTTGCCAATCCTGAACAAGCTTCCCGTCCTTCACAGCACTCTCGAATGCGGCGCTGTACCAGAAAGCGCCATAGGTCAAGCCGACACGGTTATTGGCGATTAATTCAAGTTCCTTGCTCGTGTCCTTAACTCCGAATTCAGGATCAATTTGTCCTGCCTTGAACATGTCTTGCAGCTGCTTCAGCGCCGTCTTCATGTTCGGATCTATACTGCCGTATTGCAAATTGCCGGCATCATCCTTCACCCACTGTTGCGGATATAAGTGATTGCCCGCGAAGAAGCCGGACAATGCCAATGATTTGGACAGAGACAAACCGTATGCTTTCCCTGCGCCGCCCGTATCACGTTTCGAGAACGCTTCTGAGATCGCAAACAAATCCTCCATCGTCTTTGGTTCCGGCAGGTTCATCTCTTCCAGCCAATCTTTGCGAACCCAGACGTAGTTCATCGCGTTGAATGGGCTGTTCGTAACAGGAATCGCCATCAGCTTACCGTCAAAGGTACCTGCCTTCAGCTGTCTTCCGTCATCCTTCATAAACTCGTTTTTTGTATCTTCCGATGCAGCGTTGTCCCACAGCTCGGTTATGTCCATAATCATGTCATTGTCGACCAATTGTTTAAGATCGTTTATGCTGACTTTGTAGAAATCCGGCAAATCGTTGGATGCAATTGCAATTTTCAACTTCGAATCGTAGTCGTTGACAGTGCTGACGACCCAATCGTTTTTCAGCTTAATCCCCAGCTTTTCTTCGTAATAATTGTAAATCGTATTATTGTCGATCGTATCGTCCGGATCGAATGCCTGTTCTGCATCGATGGTGCGGATCGTTGTCAACTCGATCGGCGGATCGTACTTGCCAAGTGGGTCGATCGGTTCCGAAGTTTGACTTGCGGTTTCCGTCGCGTTAGAAGATGCGTTGCCTTCCTTCGTATTCGTATTTTGGCTGCTGCTGCAAGCGGTCAGCGTCAGCAGTATTGCAGACAAACATGTAGCCAGTACGACTTTGGTATAACGTTTCACATTTAGTTCCCCCTGATCTCATAGTGTTGTACCATGACTCGTTGTAACGACTGCAGGAGCGCTTTTCTCCTCCATGACACAAGTATAGTAACTCGCACACACCCGTACTAGATTCACCTGTTGACAACCCGTTACATTCCTTGACTACTTCACAACAAGCCGCAACGGCTACAGATCTCGATACTCCTGAGGCGTCATGCCCATGTTTGATTTGAAGAAGCGGATGAACGATAACCGGGAATCGTAACCAACCATACCGGAAATTTCATAAATTTTACAAGCGGTATGCTTCAGCAATTCTTTTGCTTTCTCCATCCGCGCCATATTGATATATTCAGACAACCCGATTCCCGCCGCCCTTTTGTACAATCTCGACAAATAGGAAGGATTGAGGTGAACGACGCCAGCGAGCTTCGCCAAGGATACATCGCCTGCCAAATGACTGTCGATGTAATCGTTAATTCGGAGCACGACAAAATGTTCGTCCTCCACGACCGGATAGTCGCGATTGTCGAACAGCAGCTCGGCCAGCTTACGAAAGTAGGAGCGCAGCTCCTCCCAGGACAGATTGACATCGACATGCGACAAGCGGTCCAAGCCGATCTGCGGGGCCAGATTTCCATCCAGCGGGTACTGATTAAGGTGAGAAAGGAAAACAGAAGCAAGCCCGTGATATACCTCCAGCTTAACGAAGCCAGAGCGGTTCTCGAGCACCGCTTGATCGATAATTTCATCAAGTAAGCTATTAAATTCAGACTTTTCATCATGCTCGAGATAATGGCTGAGTAGTCCGATCTTTTTCATTTTGCGATTGGCCAGCTTCGCTTTGGCCGCTTCAAGCGAGGAACGCGGGGCATGCTGACCGGCCAGACTTCTCAGTCTCACCTCGCTGCCCGTCCCCTGCTCTCCCCACAGCCGCGACAGCAGCGCGTCATTGGCCTCCGGAAGTGCTTCCCATCGCACAGCGGCATGACTGATTGCAAATGATACCGCCAGACCGATCGTCTCGCGACAATTCATCTGAATGGAATCAAGCTCATCATATACCCATTCAAACCAGGCATCCTCCGCTTCGTCTTCAGAACCTGCTCCGGTCTCTCCGTGCGATTCGGCCGGCTGTAGCAGCCAAGCCACATTCGAACCGTCCACCTCCGCCGCTACCAGCCTTACCGCTGATTGCAGCCTTTCCGCTGCGATGTTCTGAACTGCGTACAACATTAGCTTTCGGCCTTCGCGCGTTTCTTTGCCGCCCCACGAGTCAATGCGTCCAAGCAGTACATACACCGGTTGCTCCGTCGACAAACCGATCTTCATCTCGTCAAATCGGGAACGAATAGCGGATTCGGATAGAGGGGCATTACCCTTAAGCAGCTCGTTAATGTACTGCTGCTGCAGGAGCAGTACCGCTTTCCTGTTTTGGGAATCCACCTCCAGCAGTTTCCGGTTTGCCACCGCTGCCACATTAAGCTCTGCAAGCGCCTTATCAACAGACTGCACGATGTTGTGATCGCTTTCTGTCTTCAACAAATAATCAAAGCCGCCGCCAGATATCGTTTGTTTGACATATTGAAAATCGTCGAAGCTAGTCAGGAATATGACTTTGCATATCGGCCAGCGCTGCTTGATTTCGAGCAGCATCTCTGTTCCTTCCATACCCGGCATTCGAATATCGGACAGCACGATGTCAATTCTCGTGCGACCTAATATTTCAAGTGCCTGGTGTGCTGAATATGCCTTATACAGCTCAAGCTCCGGCTTCATCTTGCCAAACATCTTCAATAACCCTTCAACAATGACCGGCAGATCATCCACAATCAGCATTCTATGCATACGTCTCCGCCTCTCCGTTGCTATGATGTTTAAGCCGAATTTCCACACATAAACCGCCGAGCTGCGACCTCGACAACCTCAAGCCGCTTCCAGGGCCGAACATCAGCTCAATTCGGCGATGCACGTTGATGACGCCAGTTGTTTCTTCCATAAAGTTTTCATTCCTGGACATATTCGCCGCCAATGCCTCCAATTGGGCATCTGACAGCTCTTCGCCGTTATCCTCGATCCAGATCGACAAATAACCTTCCGATTCGGAGACGTGTACCCAAAGCTCTCCACTTTGAACAAGCGGGCCGAGTGCATACTTATAGGCGTTCTCCAATATAGGCTGAACAATCTGCCGCGGCACGAGCAGCTCCCCATACCCGTCTGCAAGCGGCTCAAATTCGACATCAATACATTCTCCGTAAATGATCGACTGCATATCCACGAAGATGCCCGCTTGCTTCATTTCCTCCCGCAGCGGAATTTGATCGTCCGCATTACGAGTGATGAACCTGAAATACTCGCCCAAATGCAACGAGAACTGATAGGCGTCGTCATTCGCACCATTTTGAATCAGGCGGTTAAGGCTAAACAGGCAGTTGTACAAAAAGTGAGGATTAATTTGGGATTGCAGCCGTTTGAGCTCGGAGCGCTGGCTGAGAATCTCCTTCTTGTACACTTCACTGATCAGCACGTCCAGCCTGCCTACCATGCTGTTGAACCGATGATATATGTATTGAAACTCGTCGCGTCTCTCGCTGACCTCAATCGGCAAGAGCTTGCCGTCCTCCACCTTGCGAAAAGCGGCTACGAGACGGCGCAGCGGATGATGGATGATGCGGTAAATCGAAATAGCAAACAAAAGGACAATACATAATGAAAATCCGAGCAGCGCCCAAATCCAGCGTTCATAACGATGCAACGGACCAAGAACCTTTTCCTCCGGAACATACACAAGCAAGGTGGTATTCAATACATTCGATTTGTGGTACGAAATTAGATAGGGATCACGCTCGAACACAGAAGGGCTCATACCTGACGACATCTCTTCCGCCAATTGCGTCTCCGCAAACTCCATCATCCCCTGCGTAACCTCATCGTTCTGCTCATTAGTAATTGTCCAGTCCTCATTGGCGTTCAACAGGATCGAATTCCCTTGATCCGGACTGACTATATGCCTCAGACTTTCGCGCAGCTTGTCTGCCGATAGCTCGACAACAATGACGAATACAGGCTTCCTCTCGGATGATGCGCTCACAGGAAAACGCATGCTCATAAATAACCGTCGGCCAATTGCCATGACCCGGCTCGGATCTACATTATTCGCCAGCTTCTCATATTCATCTGTGGGAATGTAGGACAAATAATCGTTGGAGACGACCGTTCTGTTGCTAAATGGGAGAAAGACCTTCGCCTCTGCAATGTACACACTGGAGGCTTCCAGCATATGGAGTCGATCTTGGACGACGAGCACTTGGCTTCTGCGACTATAATCCATGATCGGATCCTCCGAAATGCCAACCTCCATCAGTTGTTTATCAATCGCAAATTCCAGCATCAGCTGGCTAATACCTTTAAGCGCAATCTCCAGCGACTGTATATAGAACTCGTCCCTACTCTGAACAGATTTGAATATTTCCTCATAAATCGTACGGCTCCCTTGCTGGTTCAGCAAAAGCGTCATCCCTGACAGCGGTAACAAGACCGCCAATAAAGCTGTAATCAGCTTGGCAAAGATCGTAAATCTCGTACGTTTCTTCGATGAGGCGAACATGATCTGTCCCTCCTTTGCTATCATTGTATGAAATGCGCACTGCGCATCCAAGTTACATCTGTTGACATCGCATTGCATCTATTTACTTCTAGTAGTAATGAGTATTTTAACTCATTTATCTCCAGGAGTTGGAGGAAATCGGATATATTTGATACGACTTAAAGGTGCAGATTGAGCTCATTTCTCCGGGAATGCCGATTTGCACAAAAAAAGACGTTTCGCATCCATACACGAAACGTCTTCTCCTTCTTCTTCGTCTCCTTCTTCTTCAGTCCCTCACCCGCAATAACCTCAACCCGTTCAAAGTTACGAGCAGGGTAGCCCCCATATCAGCAAAGATCGCCAACCATAATGTCAGCCATCCTGGAATAATAAGAAGCAAGGCGATTATTTTAATTGCAAGTGAAAATGTAATGTTCTGCTTAATGATCGACAGTGCTTTACGGCTCAATTTTATTGTGAAAGGCAACTTCGACAAATCATCTGCCATAAGAACAATATCTGCTGTTTCCAGGGCTGTGTCCGTTCCTCCTCCGCCCATTGCAATTCCAACTGTCGCAGTTGCCAATGCTGGAGCATCATTGATGCCGTCACCTACCATAGCGACCTTTCCGTGCTGTTGCTGAAGCTGCTTCATGGCTGTTAATTTGTCTTGTGGCAACAGTTCAGCCCGGTATTCATCTATGCCCACTTGGTGAGCAATCGCTGCAGCTGTACCCTTGTTATCGCCTGTAAGCATAACGGTTTGTGAGATGCCTAATTTGCGAAGCTTTTCAACGGCTTGCTTGCTTGTGTCGCGTACTTCATCAGCCACTGCAATCAGTGCATGTATTTCATGTTCAGTTCCAAGAAGCATCACGGTCTTACCTTGACCTTGAAGGAGGGCAATATCCTGACTGATCGTTTCATCAATATGATTTGACAGCACTTCTTCATACAACCGGGGGCTTCCAATGAAATACAATATACCATCGATTTGCGCTCTAGCCCCTTTACCCGTAAGCGAAATGAATCCATCAGCAACGGGAATTTGCACCTCAGAATTGTCAGCCTTCCTTACGATAGCAGAAGCTAATGGATGTTGTGACCACTTCTCAATTGCCGCCGCAATAGCGAGACACTCCCTTGCAACAGCAGTCCCGTAAACCTTAATATCCGTTACATCAGGAACTCCCTTCGTCAACGTTCCCGTTTTGTCAAAAGCAACAACGGAAAGCTTTCCCGCTTCCTCCAAGTGGACTCCGCCTTTTATCAAGACACCGTTCCTTGCGGCGTTACCTATAGCCGTAACAATTGCAACAGGAGTAGACACAACTAATGCACAAGGGCAACCGACAACCAGGACGGCTAATCCTTCATAAATCCACTTCGACCACTCTCCGTCACCCAGCAGAGGCGGCAATATTGCGATTGCCACTGCAATGATCATAATCGCAGGCGTGTACAGCTTAGCAAATTTGTCAACAAACGCTTGAGAAGGAGCACGTTCTGCTTGCGCTTCCTCTACGAGGTGTATTATTTTTGCAATTGTCGTATCTTCAACCCTTTTCGTTACTTTCACTTCCAATAATCCTTCTTCATTAATCGTGCCTGCAAATACTTCATCATCGATCCTTTTGCTGACCGGTATAGATTCTCCTGTTATTGCGGCTTGATTTACTGTCGAGTTACCCTTGATGACATTTCCGTCCATAGCTATTTTCTGCCCCGGCTTAACGATCATCCTATCACCCACACGGATTTCATCCACATGAACCGTAAATTCCAGGCCGTTTCTTATAACAGTCGCTTCCTTCGGGGCAATGTCCATAAGGGAACGGATGGATTGTCTCGCTTTATCCATCGAATAGGATTCCAAGGCTTCACTTATTGCGAATAAGAATACAACGGTTGCCCCTTCGCCCCATTCTCCAATCGCCGCTGCTCCAAGTATGGCAACGGTCATAAGCGTATTCATGTCGAACTGCAGGCGAACCAAATTCCGAAGACCTTTCAGAAACAGCTTAAATCCGCCAATGAGTATAGAAAGAAGGTAGGCAACCATCGAGAATATGTTTTCCTCGCCCCATTGCTCCGATATCCCCCATCCTATAAGAAGCAAAAGTGCAGAAACCGCTGTGCGAATGGTTGATTCGCGCTTCCAGAACGGTTCTTTGGTCATCTCAAGCTGTTGCTTCTCAGGATACACCTTTAGCCCCTCAAACGCCCCTGCTTTTTCCAGCTCCTCCATGCTTGCGTCACCAAAGATCGTAATTTTAGCCGCACCAAAATTAACCTGCGCATCTTGAACATTTGGAAGTGCTTTTACATTTTTCTCATACGTGCCTGCACATCCCGTGCATGTAAATCCCTGTACTCTGTATACGCTTCTTTTCAGGCCCTCAGTCATACAGGTACAACCTCCTTACGATGAGCCATTGCAAGCATCACAAGTTGTTTCACATGTTCATCATCCAGCGAGTAGAACACCAGCTTGCCTTCTTTGCGTGAGGTTGCCAACCCCATATGTTTGAGCAGACGCAAATGATGTGAAGCAGTGGCAATACTTGAGCCGATAATATTGGCTGCATCACAGACACATAACTCCTCTTCGATGCAGAGAGAATAAGCTATTTTCATTCTCGTATCATCCGCCAGCACCTTAAACATACTTGCAACGGTTGTCGTATCCTGCTTCTCCAGATCGTTCCTTACTCTATTCACCTTTGCTTCATCAAAGCATAAAATTTCGCAACAATCTTTTTTGGACATGTCCCCATCCGCCTCATTCAAATACATGTTTGAATAGATTATAACCTATCCTGAGAATTAATCAAATGATTGTTTGAATGACTTGTCTTCAAACGAATATGCCCAATATTGATGGTTTGCATGGAGTCATTCCTTTCGTATAACCGCAGCTAATGAATAGAAAAGGCCGAGCAACGATTGCTCGACCTTTTATTTGATACAAGTGAACCTATAAACCACCATTCGTTTTCCTTTCAACAAACCTTCATTCTACCGTTGATCTTGGCGATATGATTTTGGGCTAACCCCTGTTATTTTTTTGAATATTCGGCTAAAATGCTCCGCATTGACATAGCCGACCATCTCAGAAACGTCGTATATTCTATGACCTGCTTGAAGAGCCTCTTTCGCTTTCGTTATTCGCAATTGCGTCAAATATTGTATAAAGCTATTGCCGATTTCCTTTGCGAATTGTTTGCTTAAGTAACTTTCACTGACACCGACCAATTTGCTGATCGTGGACAGATGGATTTCTTCGTTATAATGTTTATCTACGAATGCTTTCGCTTTCGCTACGGGCCGGCTAAGCCAGCCTTCAGCATCGTTCTGCATAGGCTTAAGAACCATACGGAGCTGCTCGATCAGTTGTTCAATCCACACAGAAGATTCGCGAATCGTACTCAGCTTGCGAAGTTCTTCGATTGGATGCTCGCCTTGCGTTTCGTTAAGCACATCATTCCATGACAATTCTTTCTGATACAGCAGCGATCCGAGATCCCAGATCAGCTCGCCTAATGCCGATACAATAGCGTTGGACTCCGCCGGGAATCTCTCGACCAGCTTGTCCATGCATGGCGCAAGCTTCTCTCTCCAAGCAGCTTTTTCAGGATCGGTAATCGCTTTCAATAGCGCAGCTTTACTGAGCGACCACGTTTTCTTCCAATCTTCGTCTTGCATATCCGCAATCGCAGTAAGCGGCTTGTCTGATTCTGGATAATATAATCGGTCGTAGCCTTCGTAGTATGCAAGCCCAGACAGTCGTTCGGCTTGACGATACAGTCTGCTCCAATCCTCCACAGCTCTCCCTTGATCACTTATGCCGATGGCAAAGCTAAGATTAAGAAACTGCTGGAGCCGAATCATCGCCGAGGATAAGATGCCGTTGACTGTCATCCTCACGGTCATGGTGCTCATATGACTAGGGCAAGAGAAGAACAAACAATAATGGCGTTCGTCAATTTGGCATACCCAGCTCGAGCATTCCTTATCCCATGATTCGATGACCGAACGGAGTGTTTGAACAATCATGTCATGCGTATTTCTAGCCTCAATGACATTGGCAAAGCGAATAATCGCAACAAGATTGTTTTTCTCCCCGATCATTCGCCTCACATAATCCTTATCCGTACTGGAAGGAGTACTTGAAGTGGCAAGACGAAGGACAGTTGCAATAACCTCCTTGTCTTCTGAATCTTCCTCCTGTGGTCGGACTATGCGATCTTGTTGTCTCGTATTCAATTCTCGTACAATCTTCTCTATGACTGAAGCCAAATAACTTTCATCCAAATCGGATTTGAGCATGTAATCATATGCTCCTAACACGAATGCGTCGCGTACGAAGCTATAATCCCCGTACGCACTCAACATAACGATAAGCGGTTTGCGAGCAAATGACGCTTGACTGATCGAGGTCAATAGCTCCAAACCATTCATACGGGGCATCTGAATATCGGCGAACACGATATCAATATCGTCGCGGCTTTGGAGCAATTCCATGGCCTCTATCCCGTCTCCAGCCTCGCCAACAAGCGTGATCGTTGACGAGACAGAGCCTATATATTGCCTGAACGCAAGTCGAACGAGCGGTTCATCGTCTACAATGATAGCTTGATATGTGGACACTTGTCTCCCCCAATCACAACACTTGCTTCATTCCAAACTATTTTATTACCCTTTGACTGCTCCGTCCATCAATCCTTTGAAAATATACTTTTGGAAAATGATGTATACCGTTACACTTGGCACTAGAACAAGGATAATTCCTCCGCAAAGCGAGGACAAATCTGATGATCGCTCGCCTACGAATGACATCAATGAAGTCGATAGCGTGGCTAGTTCCTTTGATGGCATATACAGATAAGGAATATAAATATCGTTCATAATCGTTACTGCCTTCAAGATCCCGAGCGTTGCTGTCGCAGGCAGAAGCAAAGGGAAAATGATAGACATAAAGGTTCTAAGGTAGGAGGCGCCGTCCAGCATCGCACTTTCATCCAGCTCTTTCGAAATCTTCTCGAGAAATTGCAAGTAAATATAAATTTGTAGAATGTCCGTCCCAATATAGATTAGAATCGGTCCCACTAACGTATCGTACAACCCTAGCGAATGGATAATTTGGAACCGAGCAATTTCTGTTGTGTATGCTGGAATGATCATTGAAGTGACAAACAGCATAAAGATGATTTTCTTCTGCCTGAACTGAAACCGATTCAATACATATGCCGTCATCGTTCCTAATATCGCATTAAAAAAAATCGTAATAGCGGTCAATCTGACTGTATTCCACAGCCCGACGAGCATGTTGCCTTCCTTAAAGGCGTTTACGAAGTTGTCGAAATAGAACCAGCTATTCGGAAGCGCAAGCGAAGACGAATTAATAAGCTCCTCACCTGACTTCAATGCTCCGAACAATACGATTAATAAAGGCACGAATACGGTAAGCACGATCGCCGCATATACGAAATAATAAAAGACGTTACCTGGCAACGCTCTTAATTTTTGATTCATCGACGTTCGCTCCTATCTTTAATGATCCAATTCTGCACTGCGGAGAAAATAATAATGAGGAACAAGAGAATAACAGCCATTGCGGACGCAAGTCCGTAACTGTTGAACTTAAATGCCGTGAACAACGAATACAGACCGAATGTGCTGCTCGCATTTCCCGGACCTCCGCCAGTCAGTATGAACGGAATATCGAATTGCAATAGAGCGCCGGTAATATTCATGAATAGAACGATCTCCAACACGCGTCGCACGCCTGGCATCGTAACATGCAGTTGACGTTTCCAGAATCCGGCTCCATCAATCTCTGCCGCCTCATACAAGTCTTTCGGAATCGATTGCAAACCAGCTAAGAACAAAATGACGTGAACGCCTGAGAACCGCCATACCGATACGGCCACTAGCGAATAATTGACAACATTAATGTTGCTAAGCCACCCTTGGATCCAGCTCTCAAGACCAAGAGCCGTCAATGCTGCATTCAATGGGCCATCCAATGGATAATAGATAAAGCTGAACATATACGCCACGGCCACGCCGTTAATTATGTATGGCAACAATACGGAAAAACGGAAGAAAGTACTTCCTCTCATCGCACGGTTCAACATGACCGCCAACAGAAGCTCCAGTGGAATAGCGAGCAAATGGATTAGAAAATATAGTCCATTGTTTCGAATCGCAATCCATACATCCGGCATTTCATACAGCACCTTGTAGAAGTTGCTGAATCCAACGTAGTTCTTCGTTAAGCTATAGCCATCCCAATCCGTAAAGCTATAATGGAACAGCTGCAGTGTCGGATAGATCAGAAACAGCAGCAATAGCGAAATGGGAACGAATAAAAAACCGAAAATAACCAATCGTTGCTGTGTGCGAAGATTCAATTCTCATACCTCCTGACATAAAGAAAGACGGGCAATCTCGTGAGTCGAGAGCGCCCGCCTCGCTTATATCTATCTAATTATTTCGTAGCTTCAACTGCTTTCTTCCAGCTAGCGTTCAATTTCGCTTCAACGTCGGCAATATTTGCGCCTGCAAAAATTTCTGCTGCTACTTTTTTCTCATCATATTGAGCGGCTGCTTTCACCTTAGCAAACTTCTCATCAGTAGCGTAATACATAAGCGGCTCGAATGGATGATCCGCATCCACTTTGACGAAGAACGGCAAATCAGCAGTAACATCTGTCATCGTAGATGTATTTTGCTTCTTGTCGATGTATTCTTGGTAAACATCCTTGCTAAACATCCACTCGAGGAATGCTGTTGCTTCTTCTGGATTTTGCGTGTTTTTGCTAATGCCATAGAATTGATCGGACATCATCAAAGAAGTAAGCGGCTCGTCCTTCGTTGCTCTCCAAGGCAGCGGGAACGCATCCAAATCGGTGTCATTCGGTACTTTAGCCATATGATCGGCATAATACCATTGTCCTAACGCAATCATCGCCGCTTTGTTCGATTGGAACAATTGTGTAGATTGATCGAAACCAATTCCTAGCGCGTCTGGACCAGCAAGCTTTTCTTTGGCAATCGTGCTAACAAGATTCGCTACTTTATCAAACGTTGACCCTGCGCCGAAAGGCTCTGGAGTATTAGCGAGATTAGTTAAGTATTGCTCATCATTCGATAGAATGTGTGGGCCGAATTCCGATATCGGATAGAACGTCCAGTCGTCTTTGCCCCCGATGGAAAGCGGGATATACTTTCCATTGTCCTTGATCTTCTGCATGACTGTTACAAACTCATCCAACGTCTGAGGTACTTCTACTCCAACCTCCTTGAAGATGCTAGGACGGTAGTAAACGTACTCAGAGAAGGAAACAAGCGGTAACCCTAGAACGTGATCTTCGATCTTGCCAGGGTACTTATTCCGCGCAGTCGCATCCAGGTCATCGAGCGGCAATAAGGAATCTTTATAAACGGGTAAGTGAGCAGGCTTCATCATGAATACGTCCGGCAAATCCTTGGCTGCAAGTCGCACCTTCAAATATTGACCGCTATTGTCAGGAACCGTCTCAACTTCAACGCTAACGTTCGGTTTAACTGTCGAATATTCTTTTACCTTCTCCGTCCAGAAGTCAATATCTGTTTTTGATTCCCACATGGCTAGCTTAAGCTTCACCGGCTGAGCGTTATTTTGCGTAGAATCCTCAGTCTTCTGATTGTTCGAGGTCTGAGAACCATCCGTGTTATTCGTCGCGTTACTGCCGCATCCTGAGAGTATGCCCACCGATACTAATCCTACTGCAAGGGTAGCATTGATCCATTTCGATCTTTTCATCTTCTAAAAACCCCCATATTCTGATTTTTTCCTGCTGGTCCTTCGTCTAACCTGTTATAAATATACATCGAATGAAAGCGCTTCTACATGATGGTTTTTATACAAATCTGATCTTTTTTGATGCTTTATCATGATCATAAAAATCAGGGATCAAGACGCTTCAGCATCATCAGCAGGCTGAATAATAATCGGCAGACGAACGAATACCTTGGTGCCGTGCGGCGTATTAGACTCGAAGCGGAGCCCATATCGGATTCCGTAATGCAGCTGAATACGATTGTGCACATTCACGATTCCCATCCCGCTGAATGTGTCCTGCGTAATTCCAGTTGAAATTTGATGCATCATATTTTCCGAAATACCTTTTCCATTGTCCGAAATTTCGAAGATGAGGTCATTCCCCTCTTCTCTCGCTGTGATTTCAATGGCACCTGGATAATTAATGTTTTTTAAGCCGTGCGTGACAGAGTTCTCTATGATCGGCTGCAGCAGCAGCTTCAATAGACTGCACTCCGTAACACTGGATTCGATATTCCACACTGTCGTGAACTGAAGTCCGTACCGTATTTCCATTATGTATAAATAATGTCTCAGATGATCGATTTCGTCAGAGACCGTTGTATGCATGCCGCCTCGATTAAATGAGGAGGATAGCAGGCGAGTAAGCGCATGGGTCATGTTGCGAATGTTATCCGCCTTACTGATGAGTGCCATGAATTTAATGGAATTAAGCGTATTAATAAGAAAATGAGGATTGATCTGCGACTGCAACGCTGCGAATTCTGCTTTACGTTTATCCTTCTCATTAGCCTCCTTTTGCTCAATCAGCACCTTCACTTGATCCGTCATCTGATTGAACGTATTACCGATCTTCATCATTTCCATACTTCCTTGTGCATTAATCCGCACATCCAAATCCCCTCCCGAGACCCTGTTCATTACGCGCAGCAGCTCACGCAAATACTTGGATATATTCGAGACGAAATAAAACGAAAGCAATAGAAATGCGATTCCGATAACCGCGCCAATTACGATGATTATCGCAAAGGCTTGTTTATATTTCATAATTAAATCGTCATAAGGAATACGCTGAACGATTTTCCAATCCGAATTAAATACATTCGAATATGTAACGAGAGATTTTTCGCCATTCGAATCTACAAAAGAGCCTTTATTGCTATTTCCAAACCTATTCATCCAATCTTCTGGTATCATGCTACCTCTCTCGACCAACGTATTTGTTGCTACCAGCTTACCTGATTGGTCGACGATCGAGATTTCAGATGTTTGGTTATCACGGGATAGTAGGATGTTGTCGAATGCATCGCTATTGAAGGTGAACAAGATGAGTTCAATCTCATTAAGAGCGTTATAATCGCTAACGGCTATCGCAGACGCCATCATGTACGAATTATAGTTACCGTATATCAGATTCGGTAGCATACCAAGAAATTGAACGCGGTTCGGCTGTTCAAGCGTTTCATTGTACCAGCTCTGCTGGCGTACACTATGATCGTCCTCTACCATATTTCGTTGATACGAATAGGAGTCTCGCTCTGAATAGAAAAAGTTGATCGACAATAACCGTCCCGATACCGTAGAGGTATATTTTTCGATGATGGTTTTCAGCTTATTGTTCGCCGATTGTTTAGCTATACCTGATGACAGATGTATGTCCGAAGCGACGGACTGCACCTCGGGATCTACGCCGATGGATGCAAACAATCCTGCCATTCGGTTGATTTCCTGCTGGACAGAATAGGCGATCGCCTCGGTCGTCTGCAGCGATCGCATTGTATTCTGCTCTATCAAATCTTGCTTATACATGTTTAATACGAAGAAACAGATCAGTAGAATGGGAAGAAATACAACAAGTATAAAAAACATCCTCAATATCGTCGTAATGCGCCATTTTCTTACCATGGATGCTCTCTCCTTAAAAACAGCAAGAAGCCGTCCCAGTGGACGGCCCTGCTGTATAGATGTGGAAACTACTCCAAATAGTCAAGTAACCTATATAGTAACACCGCTGTTTGTGCTCTAGTCAGTTCTCCTTTTGGATTGAGAGAATTGTCCGTATTACCTTTGAAAATGCCGAGCTGGAGGCAAATGCTTAGTGCGTGTTGGGACCAGCTTGCTACTTGATCCGCATCATTAAACAGATCCAAAATCTTATCTTCCGAGCTGTTAAGCGTCGGCAGCTTGCCTTTCATCTGAAGCACTCTTGTAATGATAACCGCCATTTCCTCACGTGTAATGGCACGTTCAGGATCAAAGCTGTTGTCACCGGCTCCATTCATTAATCCTGCTTCCGAAATTGCAGCAGCCGCTTCAGCATACCACTTATCTTCTTCCACATCCGTAAACGAAGATGAAGTGCTTGCTTTCAGATTAAGTATCCGTGTGAAGAGAGTTGCGATTTCGGCACGGGATGTAGAAGCATTCGGAGCAAACTTTTCACTGGATTGACCATTGAAAATGCCTTTTTTCACTAATGCTTCGATTTCCTTGCTCGCCCAATGTCCGACTGTGTCCTGGAATATAGACGAGGCATCCGGATCTGTTTCCGGATCTGTTTCCGGATCTGTTTCTGGATCTGTTTCTGGATCTGTTTCTGGATCTGTTTCTGGATCTGTTTCTGGATCTGTTTCTGGATCTGTTTCTGGATCTGTGACCGTTCCTGGATTAGATCCTCCGCTGTTAGCCGTTACTTGTACTGTAACAATCGCTTTCATTGCAGTACCCGCAACAGTACCTTCAACTTGGAAGGAGCCTGCTGCCGCATATTGCGAAGGGTCAATTGAATCCCATACTACAGAGACCGCTTGCGTCGAATCGTCACTGTAGGTTGCGATCACTGTCGCCGGCAACGTTGGCGCTTGTCCCGCCTTTGTCTGCACCGTCACGCCTTGGATACTTGTCATTTCGACAACTTCTACAAGCTCAAGATCGGTTATAGCATTCTCCAGATTCGTTCTCGCCAAGTCGACTGTCTCGATCGTTGCATCTACGTCTGTCATCATCGCAATTGCTTGCTCCAGCGCTGTTGCAGCAACCTCCCATGACTCGGCAGTATAATCCGACTCCTGCAACAACTGTGCATCAGCAATCGTTTGTGATAGAAGTGCGATAGATGCGTCAAGTCCATAATTCTTAATATAGAAATCATCGATGATTAGTGCAAAATCAGAGCTTGCAGAATTGGAGCCCGCAGTCAAAATTTTGAATACAACTTGATAATCTGCTAGATTACCCGTCGTAAATATCTTGCTGTAGCGTGCAAATCCACCAGCTGCTTCCCCGGCTTTATTGCCCGGATTCGCCTTTGGTTGCAGCGTCTCGTTCCATAGAACGGTACCATTAGCTCTCGATCTCACGGACACTTCATAAGTAACCTTACTTTCCATTGTGTAAATGAAACCTAATTCATATTCCTTATTAGGCTGTAATTTTACACTGGCTTCATTTGATTTAATATGTTTGCCTACGTCCTTCTCATTGAGCTTTAATGAGTTATTCCCATCAAGCACCCATGTCATCGCAGGGCCAACTTGATCAATGCCTGGCAGAACGATTGGGTTATTATCCTGCGGATTACTTTGATCCGAGGCAATATGAATCTGACGGCTTCCGCCACCATATTCGAAAGGCCCCCATCCTTCATGTACATTCTCGAAATCTTCGTAGATGATGTAACCTGTATTATTGACGTTCATCTCAGTCGTCGTATGCTGCCAAATTCGAATATCATCGAATTGTACCGCGCCTGTTCCTGCTTCAGCTATTAGCTTAACGGTCCCCGTCGTTACACCGGCTGGAACTTTGAACTCAACGTTCATTCTCTGCCATGACGTTCCCACGTATTTGAACGAGCTCTGGTGAACACCATCGATGCCTGTTACATAATTCGAATAGGTTTTGCCATCCAGGATAACTTCAAGCGAAGACTTCCTGCCCTTCGGCGTTTGAGTCCATACGCTGACCGTATAATCCTGTCCTGGCTGCAAGTCTGTAATCTGCTGCTCCAATACGCCTGCATTGCTGCCAAGCTCTGCGAATCGATTCCAGTTGGACCTTCCGACTTCTTTCGTAATATCATATTCCACATCGCCTTGTACCATCTTAATGGAAGCGTTGGACTGGTCATCCGCGAACCATGACCCTGCAACGTTCAGCTTCTCGGAATTGAAGGCAAAGTCCTTAATCAAGCTGCCATTACCCCAGTCCCCTGCAGAAGGAACAATCGACAGAGCGTCAGCCGTCGCAGGATACAATACATAAGGAGTGTTCTTGTTCGCCCCAGTGATCGTTAACTCTCCGCCCACATTGGTAAGCGTATCGATTAACACCTTTCCTTGTTGCGTCAATTCATACATGTCAAACGAAGCTATGTCTTTGAACTCATCAGTTAACTGCCATGTCGTTGTATTACCGGTCGTATTCCAGTGATACAGCTTAGCCCCATTATTGACGTCTAACTTTTCATTCGTCTGGATATCCCAAGTCCAAGGAATTAACGAGTCGGCTTCTCCAGCATGACGCTCAGATGAATCCGTCGTTGTTCCCGTATCCATCCATGTAGAAATAATTTTACCGTCTTGGGAGAGCTCAATCTTGTTCGTGTTACGATTCCTCTTGGAAACAACACCATCTTCGAAAGTGACTTGATCCGTTTCATACTTCAATACACCATGATGCTGCATGAACTTAGTCGGGAGCACTTCATTATAGAATACGGTCACGCCCTGCTGAACATCAGGCTTAGAATCTCCCCACGTCGTAACGCCTGGAATTTTCAGACCTTTAAACAGTGCATTGCCAACAAAGATATCCAAGTTGTTTTTAACCATTCTGGACAATATGCTTTTGTTCCCTTGGTTCGGGTATCCCAAATCCGGTCCCCAGTGAACAAAGTTCACACCAGGCTCCATAGGTCCCGAGAATTCTGTGCCTACTTTCACCCCGAGGTCATTGGCGTAATCCAACAGCTTCTGTCCGTTAAATTCATTGCCTGTATATACGTCAATATAGTAGAAATCAACTGCAGGATCGTTCGGGTTAGCTGGATCTTTGGTCAGATTATACAAGTTAGCCATGCGAGACTGAAGTTGACCGGTCAACACATCCTTCGTCTGATCGACATAATAACTTGTATCGATCCAATCCCAACCTTTCAGCAAATTATCTTGCTTATATCCGTTCGATGTTGCTCGACTCAAATTCGGATAATACAATTCATTCGCATCGAGATGATATTCTGTGGCGTTAAGATGAACGCCTACGCTGAGGTTATATTTATGACCCTCGTCAATTAAATGGTTAAACTCCTTTAAACCACCTTGTCTTACTCCAACATTGGAATACGATGGAATATCATCATCATGCCCTTCCGCTTGATAACCCTTCTCCAGAATCATTTGACCGAATCCATCGGTATAGTTATAGAGTACTTTACCGGTATCCAGCGCGTTCAGGAACGGATCATTCGCTTGGCTCGCGAAATTGAACGCAATGTACATCATATTGTTCATCATATCTTCTGCGCCGAACGGCTGCGTATAAATATTTTGACGGTAAGCAACTGCTGCATCTTGCCAATCTACCTTCGCATCCTCATTCTGATCTTCGGTAAGAGCAATCTCGAACCAAGGCAGATTTTCCGTTACATCACTTTGAACATGACGATACGTCCATGAGCCGGCTTTCATTGCAATCTTGCTGACAAGCGGCTTCTTTTCCGCCTTCACCAATATTTTATTACCGCCACTCATCACATTGTTTTCCATCGAACCGCCTAGTCCGTTAGCGCTCACCATCGTCATAGTCGTACCGAACGACCCCGACACTGCCATATTAGCCAAGTTTTCTACAATTTCTTCCGTAACTCCGTGCCATTGGCCATCTGACTTGCTCCATGCATAAGTGGCGCCATTCATCGCACTATTCACGAAGAATACCGTACTGTTCAACTCCATGGTTCTGATCTTGATGTCGCCGGACTCTTGGATGTCAGTTGCTTCGAATCGGATTACATGATCAGGCATGATTTCAATGAATGCTTTAATAACAACATTGATTTCATCCACGCTCATCGTATATTCGTATTTGCTCTCGCTTACTTTCTCCGATACCGTCGTCGTCACATAGTCCATATTGTTAATTTTGATCGTATTTGTTTGATCTTCAGCTGCTAACATCGTCTTACCATTCAGCTCATAAGAAACAAAACTCGGGAAGTCCTTATTAATCGTAACAGTTAATCCGTCTAGCGCAATTGTATCTGTTTCCGATGCCAGTTGAAGCTTCGGCATAGACTCCTGCTCTACGATTTTCAGATTAGCAACCGTCATGCTTTTACCGCTGTACCAACCCCGAACACCGAATTTCCCGGCGTCCATCGAAGCTTCGTTGTCCGTGACAACTCCCATATCCTTCCTCACGCCATCTGGGCCGGTAATAGCGAAAGACACCGTGCTTCCTATTAATTGAAGTTCAACTTTATATACAGTATTTGCTGCCATCTCATAATTGACAGGGAAGTTGGAATCATTTCCGTTAGCAGAAAACTTCCACTGACCGTTAATATCATGAACGATAGACACGTAATGCGTAATATCTTTACCTCTCAATATAAAGCCGTAACGTCCGCCATCCGCTCCAGGATTAGCACTTGTTTTGAAATCAAAGGTAACCTTCTGGTCTACCATTTCAGGGCTATTATGATCTGTTACAAAAGATACGCCTGGCAGGTTCAACTCTACACTACCTTCTTCGCTTGCCACGACAGTTGGAGAGCTCGCATCCATCGCTTTCCAATTAGGCTCTGGAGTCGTATAATCCGGCGTATAGATTCTAATTTCCTCGGCTGTCATCGCATCAACTTTCACATGAACGGCTGCATTTCCAGCATTTACAATTCCATAAGGCCCTTTGACGAAACCTTCCGCTGGAACCGTGCCGACAAATACCCCGTTCACATAAAGCGATAATTGATTATCAACAAGGTGAACCCTCATAACAACATCTTTGTTTGGAACAACTGCAGTACCGCTGCCAATTGGTACATTACCTGACACACCGTCAACGCGATATACCCAGCCCCCTTGTCCTTCATGAACAATGGACGCATTACCAATCTTCATCCCCACAAGCGATGTATCTGCCTGTAGCTTCAACTGATACATGCCGTTATCGACAGGGAGAACCGTATTGTTAACTGCAACACCTTCCGCTACTATGTCGCCTTCCAAATACCCATTGCTAACCAGATCATGACTAAGTCCAGTCCAGTCAGATGCTGAGACGGTCTCATAATATTCTTCAAAATACAGCTTGTTTGCCAGTAGGGACGTGTCCATGTTTAAGAATTCTTCTGTGAATACGATATTATCCACATACAATTCTCCAAGGCCATATACACCAAATTGGCCTATTCCAAATTGCTGGCCAGCTGGCAGCTGAGCTGTCAGCTTGGCGCCATTAATGCTTAATGAAACAGAAGAATCGGAATATTGCACACCAACTTTATTCCAATTCAACAACATAGGAACTGAATTTAGCCCGTCTGTTCCTGTGAAATTATAGGTAGCTCCTCCTGTTTCCAACTTCCATTGGCCATCCGAATACTTCACAATGGAATTGCTGCCAATCGCGAAACCGATGTCTTGCGTTGTCGGTTTCACATCCAACATATATGTAGCACTTTGTAATGAAGGTGCATCCGTGTTGAAAGATGTTCCTGACAGGTTGGACAGTTTCAAGACGCGATTGCTGCCCTCTTTTATAATGGCACTCGTAGCATTAGTCCAGTTGCCTTGCACTTCATCTTGGAAGTTATTGTTATATTCTACAATAGCTTTCGGCGATACGATCTTATCCGTGTACTGCACGTTATCAATGTAGAGTTCCACCGAGCTCCTGATCCGAAGACCCAGACGTCCGGCTGTTGAACCGAATTTATCTAACGTAATATTGCCAATCAATTTTTTATTTAAGTAGACCGTTATCGTTTGTCCGTTAAAGTTATACATCAGATTGTTCCATTTTCCTTGAATCGGATATGGAATATTAAGCTTACTGCCCCAACCGGAATTGGATTCCGGTATCCACTGATTCGGATCGACACCAATCTCGTTAAATACGCTTCCAGAGTCGTTCATTCCGAAACCAAATGCGAAGCCTTGGCCATTGCCAAGCGTAGCAGGCGAAACCAGCTTGAAATCTAGTGACAGCGTGCCCTTCTGAAGCTGTGGCGCATCCAAGTCTACACCACGTTCACTAGATGTTCTCTTCACAGACAGCACTTTGTTTCCGGTAATGTCCGTTTTAACTGTCGCATTAAGATTGGACCAATTCGGTGTGTAAGACGGATCCTCATAGTCCTGCACATAGTCAATGCTCGGTTCTTCCATCGAACCGGTGCCTTGGATATTCAGCGCTTTAATCAACACCGTTCCCTCTGCATACCGTTTATATAATGCAACCTTGCCCAGCTCGGCCACCTGACTCAATAAATTGGTATCTTTGTTGTAGTAGGTTATGCCATCAACTACGACTAGTAACCTTTCTCCTCTAAATCCGATTTGAATCTGATAATCCGTGTCCCGCAACAGCTCAGGACCTGTGAATGTTTCCCATGCTCCTGAATTATCAGGGGCTTGAATGACCCATGTCGTCCCGCTGTCGTAACGAATGGCCAAGCCTTGTGTTGAATTGTAAGTACCTAGTACAAAACCTATATTACTTTGAGCTGTACTAGAATATCGAAGTGTTGTGTCTATAACACCCGCAGACAGCCATGGGCCATTATCCCAGGCAGCCACAATGCTGCCTCCCGACAATGTGCTCATATTCACGGTTAATCCGTTATTTACAGAAGTCGTTCCGCCGCCCCTTACAAAAGTCATAGGCTCAGGCTGCATCGACTGATAGTTATTGGCGTAGGATACCAAACTCTCTCCTGCAGGAATATTATCCTGAATGTCGGTCAATAGTTGCGAGTAATCTGTATCCGGCTCAGCCTCATCAGCAAACGCCGCCTGAGCTGGCAATGCTGCAAGCTGAGCAATAATAGCAAAACAAAGCATCCAAATATGCCACTTGTACCTATTGCTCTTATTATTCTTAATCATACTCTCAAAGCTCCCCCTTTTTTTGTTCACGAAGATTATTAATAATATAGAATAGATGAAAACGCTTTAAAATGATCATTTTTGGTTTTACATGATTATTTTTGATTAATTATATCATTCACATTAAAAACCTATCACAAGAAACAATTACCAATGGTTGCATTTCGTCAGCAACGGGAGTTACTTGAGGAGCACCTTCCATGGAGTCCAGCAATTAGTCAACTTTGTAACGTGGAACTTATGATTGATACATTTCGTTAGATGGAGCGCGGAGTGCTCTGGAAACTGGCACACTCCATGCGGAGCAGGGGAAAAGCTGGAGATAGCATCAAATGCTTACCTATTACTACTATCGCAGCTTGATCGGACTGTCAAACAATAGGAAATCCATTCAATCGTTAATTGGCACATACCTAAAGAAAATATCCACTAGGATATTTTAGGGTTGTGGGAGCAACTAGCTGAATCGAGGTTATCGAACTTGAGGGCATGTGGACAACTGGATCAGGAGGAAAATAAAATGAATGAATGGTTTACAGTTGAACAAATTGATGAAGACACTTATGCGATTAGTGAATACAAACGTTGGGAGGGGAGGCTCACTGTTGTTTACTCAATGGAACAGAACAGAGTAGGCTATATACTTTGCATAATCCTCATAGCAACCGATAACCCTCCGTTTTCCATACGTTGGAAGCCTCATTGCTTGAGTCTTATAGAAATCCGGATTCTGAAATGTCGCAAGATTTTATAGCCGCTTAATGAACGGTGACGACAAATCCTTTTTTTCAATATAAACCATATTGGAATAAACGACATTTACTTGTGAGGGCAAGTCAACCGAAAGTACAGCAGTTTGTTCGCTGTTTCCTGTTTTTTTCCAGGGTGGATCCTGCTCGGCAGTTTCGTTCCAAGCACCGGCACTGAGCAAAGAACCTTCTTTTGTCATTTCATAGATTAAATGTTGAACTCGATCTATCGAAAGCTTCTCTATTCCCGTTAGATAACTCCACTGGTCCTCATAAGGCTGAAACGTCTCGTCCACAAATACGCTATTTCCATCCCGACGAGAAACTCCCTGCAGAGGAAGTGCAATTAAGTTACCAAAACCGCCTTTTGGTAGAGTATCTTGGTTCGGAAACAATCGATCATAAGAATCTAAAGAAATCTGATACCGGCGTTCCATCGTCTTCGTTAATATGACGTATCCAAATTTCCTTGCGATAATAGCATCTATCGGTTGCTGAAAAAAGAACCAGATATGTCCTCCATTACCCGAACGAGATCGCTCAAGCGAAGCCGGAATGTGCCATTCCTTGCAGGTTACCACTATAGCTGCAACATCTTGCTGCCAATTTTGCTTATCGAAATCCATAGCAAGAAACCAACAAGTCTCATCTTTAAGCATAGGGTAGACACCAATTGTACGATTTATTGAAGCATCGAGATGCCGATAAAAAATTTCATCTGACAAAGGCTCAAATGCTTGATAGGCGCATTCCGAGCATTTTATTTGAGGCTTTTTGCAAACATTCGTCCATTCTTTCTGGCAAACCGGCGAATATCCTGATTTTCTTAAGAGCTTCTATTTCTTTCAAAGCCCTAAATAATTGTTGTTCCAGGTCGTTACTCATACTATCTCCTGAAATTATAGGGGTTTTGGACTTGTCTTTATTCTATCATAGGGGACTAGCTAGATTGATATGAAAAAAACCGGCTCTCTAACTTATATTAGAAGAGACGGTTAAGCTTAATTTGAATCATATGAGTTCCATTCCTCACGCGATTTGACCACTTCTTCTAGAAGTTCTTTTCCTCGTTCAGGCGTTAGAGTACCGGCCGCTTCCAAAAGGTCATCAACGGAATAGTCGTCTTCTTGAGCTTCCACAGTTTGCTTGTCAAGGTCAATCAATACACGAGGGTTATTTATGTTGAGATTTTGAAGGATGGATTTTATCGCATTCGCAGCTTGTTGATCCCTTTTTGTGGGGATCATGGTTATCCCTCCATTGTCAAAATTGATAACTAATTATAACACAGAAGATGCCAATTCAATAATTACAAATTCCCACATTAGCGTGGAAATTCAACTCCGAGTATGTATGCGTCGTATCCTACCTGCTTTCCAACACATGCAACTGGAGGACATCAAACCCAACCATATTGTAAATTTTCTTCTTTAGATTCGGTGATGAATTTCGATCTTTCCGGAGGACAAGCCTCCGTTTTTTTTATCTCCACGGCTGCCTTCTTTTTCGAGTTTATCAAGATCTAAGCCGCACAATGACAATAACGAAGACGCCTAGGAGTTTCCTGGCGTCTTCGTTTCATTTCGGTTCAATTTATACTGAACTCTTCTTGAATAGCTTTATGACACTTTTAACTTATGTATGCTTAAATTCTTTGTCCTTGAGAATGAAATCCTGGATGGATTTACTGAGCTCCTCTAGTTCCATTTCACTTTATACAGGGGAAGTGAGCACAGCTTGTCCCGAATCCGTAATACGCTCAAGCACTTCTTCAAAATTTTCTGGAACGAGCTGAATTTTTATTTTGCTCATATTCCCCTCCCACGAATAAACGATTAATTCGATGGTTGATACTACTCTGTATCATACTTCACCAACAAAGCGACCGACTCCACGTGCAGTCCAAGGAAACATATCCACCGGCGTTACCTCCACCGTGCGGTAGCCGCCGTCCTCCAGCACGCGCAGATCGCGGGCCAGCGTGGACGGATTGCAGCTGACGTAGACGACGCGCTCTGGGCGCATCTTCAGGATCGTGTCCAGCAGTGCAGAGTCGCAGCCCTTGCGAGGCGGATCCACGACGATGACGTCGGCCTTTGCGCCTTCTTTGCGCCAACGCGGAATGACCACTTCGGCTGGTCCCGCCTCGAAGGTCGCGTTATCCACACCATTAAGCGCAGCATTGCGCTTCGCATCCTCAATCGCCTCAGGTACGATCTCTACCCCGTACACATGCCCGGCCTTGCGCGCCAGAAACAAGCTGATCGTGCCGATGCCACAGTAGGCGTCAATAACGTTCTCGTCACCAGACAATGCCGCATATTCCACAGCCTTGCTGTACAAGGCAACCGTCTGGGCAGGGTTGACCTGATAGAACGACCGCGCCGAGATCGCGAACCTGATGCCGTCCAGCTCATCATAGATCACATCGCTTCCCCATAATGTACGTGTCTCGTCCCCAAAGATGACATTAGTGTTATGTTCGTTCACGTTCTGCACGATACTCTTGAGACCCGGCAACTCGGCGCGCAGCTGCTCGATCCATTCTGGCTGTCGAGGGCTATTCGAGTTAACAGTAATCAACTCATCGAACGCGTCACCGCCCTCCTTGTTGATCCCGAGCCATTTGGCGATAGGTCCGAGCGAATGGGTCGGATACGTGTTTGCGTTAAAATCGCAAATCATTTCGCCTCGCCAAGTTAAGCTGCCGTCACTGTAATGCAGCAAATCTCTGACATCGTGGATGTAGCCGCACTCCGCATAAGTAATTTCCCCAAATGCCCCACCACTGGCCATATGCTGGATCATCATATTTTCACGTGTATAACAATAATTTTCTGCCATCATATAAATAAGTCCGGTTTCCTTGACCGCTTCAATCATCTTCCAGCTTTCTTCCACGGTTTGTGATCCGATCACTTCGCTTAATACGTGTTTCCCTGCTTTAAGCGCTAAGATTGCCTGACCTGCGTGAATCAACATCGGCGTTGCCAAGAATACTGCATCAACCTAGGAGCTCTCGAGCAATTGCTCGTAGCTTGTGAATGTGATGATGCCCGGAAACCTCTCTTCCCACCCCTTCAACACGTCCGAATTCAAATCACACACGCCGTTAATTCCGCCTTATCCATAAGGCTGCTAAGCGCATTGGTGAATGCTGATCCTCTTTGCCCGCCTACAACCACAAGCCTAATCTTCTTGCTCACCTATACTCCTCCTTCTTCAACAAATCGATTGGTCAAGCCGAATACTTAGCTTTTAGAAAAACCGGCAAGAATATATTCGCTCTTGCCGGGCAGCATCGAATGGTTCCTACTGTTTAGCGCTTCTTTAACTCGAAATCGTCTACATACAGTACTTCCCCATTGAAATTGCTAAAGCCAATGCCAATATACAATCCTTTTACTTCTTTCCCATTACTAGTCTCAGGCACTGAGATATCCCAAGTAAGCGTGGTCCATTCTCCATTACTCTCTGTCGCGAAAACACTTGGCCCAAAAACAACATCAAATCTTTCATTTGCTTCATCAGTATAATAGGCATGCAGTGATATAGTCTCACTGCCACTTAACACTGCCGAAGTTTTGAAATCGAAAGTTACCTTGTAATCCCCTTTCTCCGGCAAGGTAATACTTTGGACCGCATACGTTTCTGGATGGGCAATGACTTTCAAGCTATAACTACCGCTTTTTGCTTCTTCAGCTACCCTGCTAATTTTTCCGGCTGCTACATAAAACTCCCACGGCAACGCGCTGTACGGACCGTCATAACCAATCTCGAATGAAGCATTCCGATTGACTGGCGCCCCGCTTACACCACCAATGGTTACGACATTACTTAAAACTTCAGAGCCGCCAAGATACTTCACCTTGTAAGCTAACTGCTGGTCGCCGGACGTTTCCGCTAGTGACGTTACGGTTAATGTAGCCGTTCGTGAAGCGGCATCCCACGCGACTGCGGCAGGCGCCTCGGACATAGCATCTTGCCCATTCACCACTGGAATGATCGCAAAATCACTAACGACTGGAGGATTGGGAACTATGCCATCCAATTTCACTTCTAACTGGCCATTCATGGCCATTACGCTCGCAACCGTTGGAACCCCTGACAATTCTCCTTCAATTAAAGAGAAGTCATCCACATAAATCGCACCTTCCCCGGGTTCACGATAAACAACAATGGTTGCATGTGAAAAATAATGCGGTACCGTAAACGTAACCGAGTATTGTTCATAGGTATCCGTATTAATGGTTGCCCAGTCTCCAGCTAATCCCACGTTAGGGACATTCCAAAAGTTAATCCCGACTAGGTTTTTCACGCTCATATTCCCGTCAAGCTTACCATGGAAGGAAAGTGTATACGTCTTTCCGCCCTCAAGATAGATCGTTTGCTCACGACTGCTCACCTTTACACGAAGCGCCTTCGTCCCCGTATGCGCATCATCTGTCAACTCAGCTATTGTATCTGGCCAATCATGCCAATGTTCAAATCCTTCTTCAAAGCCGGGGTTTCGAATGTCGAAACTACCAGTAGCAGCAATTAATTTCCCGAGAAAATGACGTACATTCTCTTGCTCGGCTGTATTTGCCATAGAGTCTATATATTGAGCAGTCGACCCATTTGGTTGATTAGAGATCCAGTTAACAAGGAGCCAGTTATGGTTGTTAGAGACGATCTCCCAATTAATAGAAAACGGAACACGCAAATACTCGTCATTCTCATATCGCTTAATATGAGCCAGGCGTTCGCTATCAAACTCTAATCGATCAATCGCAATTTGTAATAATGCCATGGCTTCTTCTTCTGTTGTAGGCTCCTCAAATACTTCCGTCAAATTCGGATAAGAATGATAGGATAGTTCATAATAGCGGAACATGGTCAACATATCCTCTGCCCGTTTCTTTTGCTTCGGTGTCACTGCCTTTGCTACAACTGATTCCAATAATACTCGGCTTGCATTCATATCCGCAGCGGAAACATCACTCAAATAACTAGCTGAAAACAGCGGCATAAAGTTCGTTCTTGGAAAGTTGTTTTTCCAACCCTTATACCAGCCTAAGTCCTCGAGTTGCCCTTCCCAAAACTGCTCCCAAATTTCAAAATAAGCCTGCAAATCCGCTGCTGCATCTTCCCCTACAGCGCGCTCATACCACTCTTCCAACAGTGCATCCTTGTCTTGGTAAGGGTCCCATTGCAATTTCATAGACAGCCAACCCTTAGGCCCCTCCCCAACGTTCGGATTCAGCTCTCCATAAAAGGCGCCCACTCCCTGTTCAGCCGCATAAATATAGCTTTCTTGCATCAAATTCGTATACACTCTCGGCACCATATAAGGCATTCCGTATAAATATTCATAGAACGCAACCGTCGCGCCTGTCTGTGCCCATCCCTCTGTTACCGCATGCCCTTCTGCTTTCAAGTCTGGGTCTTTCCAAGAAAGCCTGTCGTCCGTAATATAAACAACGACACGAGGATCAATCTGCATGTCTGTAGGTGGATCGTATACATTATAGTACGCATAAGTTCCTAAATATTTGTCAGGATGCTTTGCAAATACACCAGCAGCAACTTGATTAACCCACTCGAAGAAAATATTAGATGTATCTACCATACCGATTGAATTCAGTTTGTTAGGATAATCTGGGTGAGCAGGATTCGCTTCACAGAAGCTGGTTGTATCATTAATTCCGATCGAGTATGATTCAGCCTGCGGATGTTGGTCAAAGTAAGTATTAATATTCGCAATCGCTTCCTCTACAATCCCCTCAGCAGTAAAACAAGGCTGCCATGTATGATCCTTGCTCAAGTCTGCCCCTGCTGCATAAAATTCTGGATTTGTATCCTTGTACACAGCTGGGGGAAATAAATTGTATAAGTTGTGTCCAAAATCAATATGCCAGTGTATTTTATTGTTCCGCTTCCACTGCTCCTCTGTAGACCACGGCGACACTTCGAATGTACGGGAGAAAAAGGCAGGTTCTTCACTGACTTCATCCCCGATTGGGACTGAAAGCTGATTCGACTCTGGAACATCCTCCCAGTCCTCTCCTGGCATTAGCCAGAGAACACCGACATATCGTTCCAAAAATTCTGAAACACCGAACTCTGTCCCCCATGAAGTAGGACCTGCAATTGTAATCTTCTTTCCATTTTGGTGAATGACAAAACCATCGCTATCCAAATCCTGTAGCAGCGTTAATTGCTCTTGAACACTCAAGCCAAACTTTCCAACATAAATCAGCGTTTGAGCAGCTTCAAGTTCAGATTCAACCGACGCTGTCGATTGATCTCTCTCCTTCAGCGTCTGATCATCAGACTCCAAGAGTAAATTACCAGAATTGGTAGTATCAATTGGTTGATTTTTCATAATTAACTGGGCATCATCAATAAACACATGCTCTTTGCCTACGAAATTCTCCAATGTTAAACCAAGCCTTGCTATGCTTACTTGCTTGCCATTAACTTGTTGAGAAATCTCACCCTCCCATTTCAACTCTGTCCATACACCCTGACTCGTTTTCGCATTTACTACATCACCCCATTTTGTATCAATAAGTTGGCCATCCGCATCGACTAACTCAATGAACACTCTAATGGTACCGTTCGTTGTTAACGATTCTGGAGTGAGAAAATAGGCTGTATACTCATAATCTCCATAATGTGTTAAACTAACTTCTTGATTAGGCCACGCCGCTGGCACCCCGCTTGCTTTAAAGCTATAGCTTCCGCTTCTAGCCTGTTCATTGCTGCGCATTTTGATGCTCTTTCCAGAGCCATCAACCCAAAATCTCCACGGCAGGGCTTCCGTTACTCCGTACTGTGTTTCAAACGATGGATTCAAGTTTAACGGTGCACTCGGATCCGCCTCGATCGTCATTGTTTCACTATACAACGGCGTAGTGTTTTTATAGGTGATCTTATATACTACGCTTTGCTGAACACCTGCCACGGCAAGGGGAGGCAGATATAAAGTCGCAGTTTTTGATTCTGTATCCCATTCAACAGAGCTCGGACGAATGCTTGCACTTTCAGCCATCCCGTTAATAATCATCGAAATACGATAATCCATTACAATCGGAGCAGAGGGAAGCTCTTCATAATAAGTCACTTGAATAGTACCATTCTCCGCTGCTATTTTATTGGACTTGGAATTATCAACAAGCAGCTTTAGTTGTGCGCCTGTTGATTTCTTCACATATTCGATCAACTCATCTGCAGCAGACTTTGTTTGCATATCCGCATCTCCAGATATCACAACAGCAGCAACTGGACTACCATCCTTTACAATGACAAGTTCATCTGGATCTGGTGTCGGTGTCGGTGTTGATGTCGGTGTTGATGTCGGTGTTTCTGATGTAGGCGTCGGTGTTGGTGTTTCTGGTGTGGGTGTAGTCTCCTTTCTTTCTTCTTCGATTGTTCCCCCGGAAATCAACTTCGTCGCCGCGATTTGTGAATAACCCGAAGTAACGACTCGAATATTGGAATCCCATTTGTCTACAATTAGCGTTCCTTGAATAGTGGAGTTCCTAATGGAAATTTCACCGCCGCCCCAAACGTACGTATTGCCATGTACGATGACGCCGTCAAGCTTGATATTCCCCTGTCCCGCTCCCTGCGTAATGAATAGATCGCCGTAGATAACGATGTTCTCTAGTATTACTCCCTCAGTGTTGATGACTAGATTACCGGAAGCATCACTTGAGTAGCTGCCTTCTTTCTGAATCAAAGTTCCCATTACGTTGTCCAGAAGCTGAATAACCTCTGCTCTTGAAATATTGCTTTTAGGGGAAAATTCCCCATTCCCTCTTCCCTTCGCATATCCTTTATCATACATGGCTCTAACAGCTTCAAGCGCATATGAAGATATGCTTTCCTCATCCTTGAAGCTGTCTGTCTTGTGACCACTAGACATAAGCTTAAAAGCTCTGCTGATAATGACTGCGGCATCTTCACGGGAAATATTCTTATTAGGTTCAAATTTACTTTTGCTTACACCTTGAATAATTCCTGCCCTATAAATCTTCGCAATATCATCTGCATACCAATCGCTTGCTGCTACATCCTTGAAAGGGTGCTCTGATTTCTGCGTGAACTTGAACACTCGGTTAACAAAGGTAACAAATTCTGCTCTCGTGATAGGCTTGTCAGGCAAATACTGATCTTTCCCCTTACCATTCAGCAGCCCTTCCATCAACCATTTATTCATGACTGGATAAGCCCAGTGATCAAAAAGCTCTGATGTCTCAGCATCATTAGCTGTTTCTCCTCGCACGACAGCACTATTTGGAAACATGATCGTAACGAGAATGCAGTAAACCACCAATAAAGACATCACAATTCTCAATTTCCGATTCATACAAGTGTCAACTCCCTTTAATTTAACTTGTTCGTCAGGTTACTCTTTCACGGCTCCCAATGTAATCCCATGAATGAAATAACGCTGCAGAAAAGGATATACCACTAAAACCGGAATCATCGTAACGAGTATTTTCGCAGCGTTCAACGTTTTATTGGACAGCTTGGCTATTTCTTGCAACTGAGTGGAATCCATCTCCTGAAAATTAACTTGTACAACCAACTGCTGAATATAGGTTTGAAGCGGATAATTCTCAGGCCTGCTCATTAGGATTAATCCCTGAAAAAAGTCATTCCAATGGGCTACTATACTAAACAATGTAACGGTAGCCAGCGCAGGCAATGCAAGCGGCACATAAATACGAAGCATTAAGTACCAAGGCCCCGCACCATCTATATAAGCAGCTTCTTTCAGTTGCTTGGGCAGATTTCTGAAGAAATTCATCACTAATATAATACTGAATGCGGGTACCGCACTTGGCAGCACCAAGGCCCAAATGGAATTCATTAGCCCTAACGACTTGATAACAAGGTACGAAGGGATCAATCCTGCACCAAACAGCATTGAAAATACGATCATCCACATATACACATTACGGCCTTTAAACTCGCGAGTATTCATGGAAAGCGGGAACGCCATTAATATAATCATTACAAGTTGAATCGAAGTGCCGAGCAGAACCCGTTCTATCGATACGGCAAATGATCGAAAAAACTGCTGATCATTTAATATTTTCATATAGGCATTCCAGGTAAATTCTATGGGCCAAAATAAAACTTTCCCACCCTCAGCCGCCGACTTCTCACTAAACGAAATTGCGACCGTATGCCATATTGGTGCTATGCATATAAGGGTGATTACAATTAATAGAGCTGCCAGTATATAATCCGTCCGTGTCATCCGTCTTTGACTTATCCCCATACTTTGCATAATTCTCCTCCATTAAAATATCCGGTAGTTGGCGAATCGGGAAGCCAGCCAATACGAGATGACAATTAATACAAAAGAAACAATCGATTTCAATAGCCCCAACGCGGTTCCAAGGCTATATTGAATATTGAGAAGAGCAACCCTGTACACATAAGTATCTATTATATCTCCTGAATCATAGACCAAAGGATTGTACATATTAAAAATTTGATCGAATCCTGCGTTTAATATATTACCTAGGCTTAAAGTTGCGAGTAGGACGACCGTCGTACGAATACCCGGCAAAGTAACATGATAAAGCTTGCGCAATCTGCTGGCTCCATCAACCTCCGCAGCTTCATACAAATCAGGACTAATACCTGTAAGCGCTGCCAAATAAATAATGGTACCGAAACCAAACTCCTTCCACACATCACTAAGAACGATTACGGATGGAAACCAACGATTTTCTCCTAAGAACATAATAGACTCTCCACCCAATGCTTGAATGAAGCCATTAATCGGCCCATCTGTGGACAGCAGTTGAATAATGATGCCGGAAAGAATAACCCATGACAGGAAGTGTGGTAAGTAAACAATCGTCTGAATCCATCTCTTTAGCTTGGCAAACCGCAGTTCATGGAGCATAAGAGCAAATAGTAATGGCACAATCAGATTGGCAAGCATCTTCATGACCGCAATAGAAACCGTATTCGTAAATATCGTTCTGCTATCTCTCAGTTCAAACATATAACGGAAGTTGTCTAGTCCAATCCATTCTGAATGTATAAATCCTAATCCAGGATTATAATCTTGAAAGGCGATCACAGCACCCAGCATTGGAATAAAACTAAAAATGACTAACAAGATCATCCCAGGCAGCAGCATGATATGGTAATGCATTTGAAATCCCCGGTTTTTCATGTATCATTTCACCCACTCTTCCCCAAAAAAGGGCGTTCGTAAAGATTCTATCCAATACGAACGCCCCTCCATTCTATTTATCATTTAACATTTCTTCAATTTCTTTCATAATTTGTTCGCCCCCGGATTTTTTCCACTCTTCAACAAATCTATCAAAGTATTCCAATGGCTCTCTGCCCATAATAATTTTGGTAATCATTTCTTGTTCCATTTTTTGCAGAGCAGGCCACTTCAACTCCATTGATTTGGTTTGGGAATAGAAAACGCCTGATACTTTATTCATCGGCACTTCGAGCGCCCCTCCGCCTACTATATACGCATTGGCGAACGTCCAATTGCCTGCTTCAACTCTTGGATTTCCTCTCTCTGCAATGATTTTATTGTATACATCTAGTCGTCCTGCATCTAAATCCTCTGTCTTGATTTGACCATCCAAAGCTTTCTTAATATCCGCCAATCGTCTCGTTACAATATTGGGTTCAGCAAATGTAGCACGTAACGGGAAGTATATGGCATTCACTCCGTTATACAATTGAGCTGTAGCTTCTGCGTCAGCTTCAATATTTGAATATAGATTCATATATTTAACGAGTGCTTCTGGATTGGAGTAACCTTTTTTGACTACAAAATACTGTGAACTTAAAGCCCCTTGGTTAGCATTAAATTCTCCTTTTCTATCAAGAGGCAAGGCGTAAGCTTTCCATTCAGCCTCAGGGTCATTTTTTATAGAGTCGTAGATTGCCCATGGCGCTGACCAGCTGCCAAACAGAAACATACCTGCGCTTCCCCCATTGACCAGTTCCATTACATTTTTGCGAACCGCATACTCCTTATCGAGCAATCCTTTTTCATACCAATCACGCAGTTTAGCAACCGCTTCTTTCATTTCTGGCGCCGTTGTGCCGTAGTATACCTTACCTGCATCATCTTGATGCCACATGAATGGATGTGCATTGTAAGCTCCATATACAGGTTGGAAAGAATTATAATCATCTCCAACTAAACCCATTGTATCTGGTTTCCCGTTCCCATCCGGGTCATCCTCAATAAACGCTTTCATAATGACTTCAAGCTCATCTACAGTTTTAGGCGGACTAAGTTTTAGCTTATCCATCCAATCCTGTCTCAGCCAAAGTAACTGAATAAAATCTTCATCGACATTCAAATTGGGAAGTGCCAATAATTTCCCATTAGATGTCGCCCCCTTAAGTGCTTCGCCTTTCGTTAAATCATACATTTCTTTCAAATGAGGGGCAGCATATTTCTCATACACCTCTGTCAAGTCTTCAAGCTGGCCTGCCTTAACCATAGCTCTAAACTCTTTCTCGCCTACCACCATCATATCTGGCAAATCATTGCTGGAAATAGCGAGCGCCAGCTTTTGCTTAAAAGGATCTCCAGAAGCAGCTATCCAATCCGCTTTGAACTTTATGTTGAGCTTTTCCTCGAAATAACGTGTAAACTGATTGTCCTCTACCGTATCCCCGGCTGGTAATGTACTGTCTCCTGCTGGAACCTCTTTCCCAATCGTAATAATCACTGGCTCAGAGTACTTGCCGAATGGATCCTCCGCTGTTTCTGCCTGATTGTTCGAACTCGTTGATGTTGCTTCCGGTGTTTTACTCTGTTCCCCATTATTAACTTGGCTTTCAGCCTTTCCGCAAGCGGTTAACAATAGTGAAATCACCATTGTTAAGCTAATCATGATACGTGCTGCCTTCATAGTTACATCCCCTTCTTCTCAACTTTTACTGTGCTACATCTTTATTGTAGAACAAAAAAAATCGTCCAGAGAGACGATTTGTTCACATGAATAGATTAAAAAACCACTATCTTTAATCTATTCCTGACTATCCATCGTGTAAAAGTATCCCTATTTTATGATCTATTGCCTAAGCTTGTTATATTGAAGCCGATATTCACTTGGCAGCATCCCAACCTGTGACAGAAACACTCTGCTAAAGTACTTTTCATTAGGATACCCGCACTGCTCGGCAATACGATAGATCGAATGAGAGGTTTGTTCTAGCAGCAATTGCGCGTTTTCCATTCTGATCTCGCGAATATAATCCTTGAAATTTTTCCCTATTATATTTTTGAAGCAAAGACTGAAATAGCCTTTACTCATATTAACCTTTCTGGCTAAATCAGAATGCAGTATATCCTCTTCGAAATGATGATTTATATAGTCGATCGCCAACATAATACTTTGAGTAATTTCATTCGAAAAATCCTCTTTTTTAACAAAACCACTAAGTCGATTGCCAGCTTCCTTTAACCATGCTTCCCAAGCCTGCCAACTCAATTGACCTTTCGGAACTTCAAGCTGTAGAGATGCTTCTTCCGGTACAATACGTCTCCAATTAATTTGTGCTGCATAAAAAACGCTTTCCAATTGAGCGACACTGGGTCTCATCTCCTTAATCTTGCTAACTAATTCGTTAAAAACATGTGGTTGAATTGTCCATAGCAATGATGACCATTCCGTACGGTAAAAATGGTTATCTGCCTCGCCCCACCCCGGATACTCCTTCTTCAGTTGCTCTGCCTGATAGGTGTGGATGACCTGTGTTATGTTCATTTCATAAAACATGGATTTCTCCTTAAAGACAAGTAAACTTTTACGATAACTGTCTATCTCGACGCGCAACAGTCCTTTTATTCTAAGTATCATCCATTGCTTATTTACATTTGTTCTAATCACTTCTTCCTTTAATACACGACAATCAATCGTCACATTCCTAATGGGTGCAGACCAAATACCAAGACTTACTTCATTAAGCTCGTCCGTATGAAGGAAGGGTAGCTGTTTGATTAAAGAAAGCTCCGAATGGTCACCCAAAGCTATAAATACAATTGCTTCATCATGATCTTCCATTTCCTCTATTGCCTGGGCGGATTGAACCTGCTGCGGGGATCGTTGAATTCTTCCACTTATTCTGCCGAGCACCTCTTCCATTCTGGTTTCTTCAATTTGTACTTTTGCAATATAATCAATCGCACCAATTCTAAGAGCCTCTTGTATAATTTCAAAATCCTGATGAAAGGTTAACGCTACACAATAAATATTTGAATATAATTGTTGAACACGACGCATCAGCTCGAGACCAGACATAATGGGCATCGCAATATCGGTGACTAGAAGATCTACTTTATGCTTTTCCATAAATTCCAGCGCGGTTACCCCATTGTTAGCTTCTCCAACAACAGTCATACCGAATAACTCCCAAGGCATTTCTGATATAATACCTCTACGTGCCAATTTATCATCATCGACCACCAATACTTTCAGCATACTAGCTTCCCTCCTATGAAGATCCATTCAATTCTATCGGTATGCATAATGTCATAATGGTTCCTTCTCCAAGCTTGCTATGAATATCAAATTTTGCCTGATCACCAAATTGCACGTTAATAATTCGATTTACATAATACAACCCAATTCCCATTCCTACCTTGCGTTGCTCTAGCGATTGATTTTGCAGAAGCTGTTCAATATCTTCCTCTGTCATACCCGCCCCATTGTCCTTCA
Organism: Paenibacillus sp. strain BS8-2; assembly: GCF_054483835.1. Classification (NCBI taxonomy): domain Bacteria; kingdom Bacillati; phylum Bacillota; class Bacilli; order Caryophanales; family Paenibacillaceae; genus Paenibacillus; species Paenibacillus sp. strain BS8-2. The sequence goes on along the minus strand of NZ_CM137010.1, from coordinate 2,942,275 downwards.
CTTGAATGATCATATAGTTGTCCTCTTCCAAATGAATTTGCACTCTAATTTCCCCTTCGTCCTGGAGGCCATGGTATAAGCTATTCTCAACTAATGGCTGCAAAATAAATCTGGGGATCGGTTTCTGAAGCAATTCACTATCCGCCAAAATAACAACTGAGAAATCAAAATCATACCGAATACGCTGAAGCTCCACATAATTATTCATAGCATTTAATTCTTCCTGCACGGTCGCAACGCCGCTTTTGCCCATGTTATAGTACAATACTTGATTCAATGAAAAAATTAATTTATCTATTTCATACAGACCTTTTGATCGAGCTAACCAACGTATCGTATCCAATGTATTATGAATGAAATGAGGATTAATTTGGAATAGCAGCTTCTCCATTTCCATCTCTGATTTCCGTTTTTCCTTCTCTTTCACCTCTTGCAGAAGCTCCCATATTCTTTTCCTCATCACTTGAAACTGACGCAAAACAAAATCAAACTCTATAATCTTGGTCATTTCTAAAGGGGAATGAAAATGGCTGTTTTGCATTTTTTTTATTTCATTATTGAAACGTCCTAGCGGCAATCGGATCGTTCTCCATATGACCCATGCAAACATCAGCGCAATACCAATAGCTAAACATATAAAAAAGCCAAATTGACGAAACCATAAGTTTTTCTCACTGTTATAATCTGCTTTAGGGATAGCGGCAACTAGCTTCCAGCCCTGATTATGATTTTCTTCAAATAAATAGTGGCCTTCACTTTCATTCATGCCGTTACCAGCTTGATAGGGCTTATAGTCAGCACCGACTACAAAATGATCTGGATTTTCACTATAAGTAATTCGATTCTGTCCATCCACAATCAAATGAGATATATTCATAGCGGATTTATCCGCAGCCAATACATCCTGTGTGAGCTGATAGCTCGTCTCAATATATACATACAAGTTATCATATTCTGGAACATCAACCTTACGCGTAATAGACAACACCATCCTGTCAATATATTTACTCAATGTTGTCGGGTGTGGACCATAATAGGTCAGTTCTCCAGTAGATAGAAGTTTAGGATGCTTCTCGAAATCAAACTTCTCTTCTACTAGCATGTCAGAGAGCACATAATTTTGTGTATCCGAAAAAAAATAAAACATATGACCAAGGTCAGGGTTAGAAAATCGAATCAAATTCACATTTTTTTGTATTTCTTTCTCTAGCTGCAGTTTTTCCAGCAAATCGCGGTTTTCTAAGTACATGGCTAGATCATTTCCAATAGAGCCATTGAAGGCTAATTGTTGAGATACATGATTTAAGTTTGCAAGTGTGTTCTCAAAGGATATCTTCACCTGTCTCAAATTGCTTTGAACGCTGCTATGTATTTTATTGTCAAGGATAGATGTGATGGAGACATACGAAATAGCACCGCTTAATAGTAACGGTAATAATGTGCTTAGCAATAACACAGTAATAACCCTATTTTTCAATCCATAAAAAATGGGGTGCAAACGTATTCTATCTGCGATCTTTCCGTTCATCTCTGCTGCCTCCAATAAGTGTGAAACTTATTAATGCTTATAATTTCAGCAAAATCGCCAGGAGCTTCCCTGACGATTTTGCTTTTGTAATATATCAATATACTACAGTCTCGCGACTAAAAATATAACATTATTTCAGCGGTACAATCTCGCAAATCTACTATGACTGCTTCTTCCTCAGCCTTATATTCCCCGCCGATCACCCTGCCTCCCTTCTTACCACTTGGATGTGGAAGACGGAGCTTAATAGATGAAGGCTTTCTATCTGCTTCACAAATAAACTTGGCTGAAATAACACCATTTCTCACGTCAGATTTAACAGTAAGGGAAAACTTGCCGAAATAGCTGTTCACATTGTTTAAAGAAATCTCTTTATCTTGTTCGAGCCATTTGCGCGGGATCGCTGGAAGCAATTGCAACTGGTCTCCTTCCTCCATATAAAGCATCCAGCGGCTTTGCATAAGGAACCAAGCTTCCTCGTGGGTTTTATGTGGACTAACCTGATAATAATGCTCCCAAAATGTATATGTCTCCCTATCCGCCAAGCCAGCAAACGAGTTATAATAGGCCTTTAGAAAGGCCTTCACCTCGCCTCGTTTAATATGAGCCCAGGGATGAATACAATAATAAGGTTGACTAAAACCGACATTCTGGGTGTACATGAGCTCATTATGATAACTCAACATGAAATCTGCAGCTCTTTCATTTACATCAATAACCTCATGAAATAGAAGGTGAAGAGGGCCGAGTATCGAGTCTCGAGCTACAAACGTTCCATGAGTAAAACATTTCTCTGCTGTTTCATACAAGGCAAGCGGCGCTTTCGCCTCCACCCAAGGCGGAGCTGTAGGAACCCAGCTCCCATCGCCAAGGGGAACAACAGGTGACAACGCTACCGATTGCAAAAAAGATTTTCGAATATCGTCCTTCATTAGAATTGCTGTTTTTTTTATTTTCTCTGCAAGCTCCGGATCACTCTCTGCAAGCATCTCTGACAACCTACTTAAGCCAAGATAAGCATACCCATTCAACATAAATGAATGATAAGGATCTTCAGGATCAGCTGTCTTTCCATCAATCATACCATTGCCCGGTTTATCAAGCTCATCACTTATATTTCGCTCACGCCAACGTAATAAATAGGAATAGGATTTCATGAGTTTAGGTTTAATCGCGTTCACCCATTCCTTATCCTGTGTATAACGGTAATGCTCTCCCATACACCATAGCGCAGCTCCTGTTTCCAGCATATAACCGCCAAAATTTTGAATGAAGCCGTCGTCATGCTGCTTTTCCAAAAAAAACGATAGTGCCCTTTCAGCTGTTTCTCCAAGACCCATTGTATCCATAAATTGAATAATGGGAGAGCTTTCGGAACCAATTGCAGTATAAATGCCAATGGCTGGAACAATCGTTCCATCCGGCCCTTCCCCATATGATGAAATATCCAAATGCAATAAGCCTGCTTGTATCATTTCCTCAATTCGTTTTTCTGGCAGCTTGATTTGTGCGCTGCTGTCGCTTTTTCTTTTCCAGAACGACCGACATTCCTCTAGCCGATGATTCATATTTTGTCCACGCAATCGTTCTGCACGCTGCTTGCTAATCGGTTCATGCGGAAGTAACAAATGGATTTCCAGCTTTTCGCCAGGCTTTAGCAATAGTGCCACTTCTTCTGCATTCAGCGGTTGACCGTTAATAAGAGTAATCGCGAACACACGATCCTCCGTGAATTGCCCGTAACCATTCTGACTATCGAATGAATAAGGTATTTCCCCCACATTAGGAACCACATTTTTATACCAAGCATATCTAGGAACCTTACCTGTATTTGTAATTGTAATCTGACTGTAGAAGAGCGTGTTTTCTTCAGAGCTCGTATCCCCATCCAGCAGCTTGGTCCGAAGCTTCGTCTGCTCATCTGTCAACATATGCCCAAAACCATACCCATCAGCAATCAGGTAGTGAGTGCCCATTACCGTTTCCTGCTGAAGAGGAATAGATTCATAGGAGACAAATGATCGGGAATGATATTGTACCTCATCATCTACAACAATTTGATTAAGAATAGGGAGTGTCCCGTCCTCTAATGAACGCGTTACTGGATCCGTACAACCGATCCCTCTGCCAAGCATATAATAATAGCGAACTGCCTTTCCTTCATTCTCGGGCAAGCCACGCTCAATACCATGCATACGAGGCTGAATCCAATCCCATTGCAGGTCTGAGCCAACCACAGGAGCTGACCAGAAATTATTGCTGCCTCTTCCCCTAGACTGTGTTTCGAATATCCGTGCATCACGTCCCGTTCCCAGCCAAGTAGGACAAGGTTGATTACGCGTGCGTGCCGCAGCAGCCTCGAAGCATTCTTCGTGCTCAGCCTCCAATTGTGCTAAATTAGTTAAAAGCCCACGATCTGCTATATCCTTTTGCAATTCGCTATACGAACGTGGGTCATCATGCTCAGTAACTGCCACACCATACGCCGGTATATAAATCGGATATTCCTTGCACACATCCGATATAAAAAAGCTAAATGGATTTATTGCTGCATGAATCGTAACAACCGTCTTATTATTGCCTGGCAATCTATTCACTTCTATCTCAACCCGTAAAGGGTCGCTTTCTGTAATCGTCCAATCACCATTTAATGCTGCAACAGATCCCGAGCCAACCTTACAGGAGCCCAGCGTCCCATGTCTGACTGCTATATAACCGCTAGTTGGTCCTTCTTCCCACAAAATCGCAACTTTCGTCAAACCTTTGTCCCCCTATCCCATTACATAACTTTCAACTATTAGTGTAGATTAAAAGATATGAACCAAGGGAGATACTTTGTTCATCAAATTAGATTAAAAATCCACTATTTTTTACTGTGAAAGGATTTTAAGCACGTAGTAACTGCCACATACAAATCCCGGTTTAGAATATGTGAATTTGATCGCCATGATGAAGAAAAAAGCAATAGGATGCCCGGTACGTCCGTTTTGGAAGTATGTTGTTTAAACACTCTTCGTTTGGGCTATGCTGTTAAGCTACAGGTCGAGCAGGCTCTGGTCCACCTTCAACATAGGCAGTCTTGTTCTTCAACATCATATAAACTTCGTTGCAGTCCAGGCTGCCTCACATAATGCGGTTTTTACATGCTGATTTCCCTTGCGAGTTCGTATACTTTTTTTTACCAGCGCTCTCATGATTGCCTGGAGCAACGCCTGCCCAAGAAGCAAGGTGATCGACTGTGGGAAACTGCTCCATGTCTACGCCAATTTCGGCAATGATTGCATAAGCGGTCACCGTGCTGACACCCGGAATGGTTTGAATCAGCGTATGGGCTTCCTCATATGGTTGTAGATGCGCTTCGATCTCGGCATCGAGTTCTGCGATGGACTGCTCAAGCAAAGAAATATGCTCCCAGCAATTGCGAATCATCAGCATTTGATGGGTATTGAGCGTGCCGAATAAGAATTCTGCTGCACGTTTCTTACGGAGCCGGGTCAAGTCGCGGAGTTCTCGGTAGAAGCGGAGTATTTTCAAATGTTAATAGAGATCCCGAATATCGAAGATGTGTTTCATATTCCGGAGCCGTGGTACATCGAACGCTGTGAATTTGATGAAAAGATGGAGCGATTGGATGTCTACATCAAGTTTCGAAAGGAAGTGCTGTTTGCTTGTTCAGGATGCGGGAAAGAGACCCAGCCGGTATAGTACATTGCAAACTATGATCAGGTGTGGCGCCATCTCAATTTTGCCGAATATTCAATCTATTTTCATGCTGAACATCCGCAAACCTGTTGTGGGGGATGTGGTCGGATTCTGCGAGTGAATGTGCCTTGGGCTATTCAGCCGCGAGCGGGATTTACCTTGCTCTTCGATGCATGAATTATTGCAATGGCCAAAGAAATGACCATGAGCGCCATCAGCCGAATCGTGGGCGAAACGGATAAGCGCCTTTGGCGAATCCTTCATTATTACATGGATCAGGCGATTGCGAAGCAAGATCTGTCCCATGTTACGGCCATCAGCACCGATGAAACCTCAGCGAAGTGCGGCCAAGACTACATTACCATCTTCATGGATCCAGAACAACGTAACGTGATTCACGTCGCCAAAGAAAAAGATGCTTGGACATGCAAAGCTTGTAAAGCGCATCTGGAGGCTCATGGCGGAAACGCTGACAACGTAACGGAAGTCTGTATGGACATGTCTCCCGCCTTTATCAAGGGGGCGCAAGAGAACTTTCCTCACGCTGCCATTACGTTTGACAAGTTTCATATCATCAAGCTCTCCAATTTTGTAGCCGCTTAATGAAAGGTGACGATAAATCCATTTTTTCAATATAAACCATATTGGAATAAACGACATTTATTTGTGACGGCAAGTCAACCGAAAGTACAGCAGTTTGTTCACTGTTGTTCGATTCATTTTATTAATCTTATGTAATCAGAAAAGGACGGAGCTCCTAATTTTCGACGTTTCTTAAGCATAGATGCCCAAATGGTATTTCCTTCATCTTCTGTGATAAAGCCTTTCCTTAGTGCTTCAACCAATATCTCACCGGTAGTTATATGTCTCAATCCAAATTCGCTAATATATGAACTAATGTCTTTTAAGTTATTACTTGCGACAATGCCGTTACTGGTTTTTGCCAGAGCAATAGATGCAGCTTCTCCTGGCCCAATAATCTTTTGTCCTTCATTTTGATAGGTCGTAAGCTTTTGATACAAAGTATGAGTTTCGCTCCCTACGATGATATCCGCCAAGCTAGCCTGTTTATCTTTAATCAGGGAATCAATTCGCTGTTTAAGATGTGGTGTGGTTGGATATGACAATTCGTCATATGCTGGCTTCGGAATCACAATCATTCCAGGATATAATAAAGTCAATAAATTTTGTTCATTCACCCACAAAAACGCTGAAATACAGTCGCTATCAAAGAAAAGCGAATCAGTCATTTAAATCGCCACCTTCAAATTCATCACCATAAACCAGATCAGGTCTAAAAGCGGCAAGTAGTAGTTGCTCATATTTTCCAGATGAAACAAGATCTTTTGCCAGAAGTTCTTCGGCTTGTTGAATATAATATCCGTATGTTTTGTATTGCTTAGTCTCCGGAAGAGGTCTATATAGAGTTTCGTCATAACCCAAATTTATTGCCGACCGGATTACACCCTGTCTAAACGGTTCTGCTTGTTGCGGGGTTAATTTGTTATCTTCAATTAACCTGCTCAGCATTGCCTGTCTACTTACACCAAAATATTGTTCCAGTCTGACAATTTCTTTAATTTCTAAGCTGTTCGATAAATTGCTTTGCATTTTTTTAATTGCTTCAGATAAAGCTAAGGGCGGCATAAGAAAATAGGAAGCAAACTGGTCGGCAATTTTTTCAATTTCATTACCACTACCGATTTTCATTGCAGAAACCATCGAATACGTATTCTCATCAAAATATAAGTGAAATAATTCATGCGCCATAGAGAAACGCTGTCTGCCTACAGACATAGAAGAATTTATTGCAATGACTGGATTACCATCATTTTTTATACACATTCCACTCAAATGGTCACCCATTGGATAAAAAACTAAAGTTAATTGTGGGATTGTGTGTACCAACGAAAAAATATCGACCGGAGATGCTGTATCTTCGCCAAATTCCTTGCGTAAACTTAATGCTTTAGTGCAGATATCTAATTTATCTATCAATAAAATTGCCTCCTAACAATCGAGTCATAAAATTTGAATTCATAGCAATTCTATTAATGGCACTAATTGTCTCAAGATCATTTTCATCTATCTCGTTAGCTCTAAGAGCAAATACAATTCGATTTGTAGGGGCAGAGTCTTTGTTAAAGTTCTCTATTTCAACTCCAAATAATGCGGATAATTGATCAAGCATATCTGAAGTTATAGAGCGTTCGTTCTTTTCAATTTTTGATATTAAGCTTTGATCAACCTTTAAATATTGGGCAAGGTTACTTTGTGTAAAACCACTTTGTTCCCTCAAAGTTTTAATGTTCTCACCTATATGAGTAACTGCATTGTTCATAATCGTACCTCCTTCTTTACTTTTATTATATGCAGTTTTAGTCATAAAAACAATTGAATATATAAGAATTTTTATGACAAGAGATAAACACACACCAATCCACTCTCTCACGAAACAAAAACATCCAACCTGCTCTATCACCAAGCAGTGACATCCAATCCGCTCTGTACGCGGATTTTCTGCTCCTTGGACATGTTCCCGCAAGTATTAAAAATAGGGATTTCAGAGCCTCCGGATTCTAGCCGGCAAACCCCAAAATCCCTTACCTACAAGGCTTTCACTGCCTTACTCTTTTACCCTAGACATCCATACTACGCACTCCACATGCACCGTCCACGGGAACATATCCACCGGCGTTACCTCCACCGTGCGGTAGCCGCCGTCCTCCAGCACGCGCAGATCGCGGGCCAGCGTGGACGGATTGCAGCTGACGTAGACGACACGCTCTGGCTGCATCTTTAGAATCGTATCGAGCAGCGCTGGGTCGCAGCCCTTGCGCGGCGGATCTACGACGATGACGTCTGCCTTCGCACCCTCCTTGCGCCAACGTGGAATGACAACCTCTGCTGGTCCCGCCTCGAAGGTCGTGTTGTCCACACCATTAAGCGCAGCATTTCGTTTTGCGTCCTCGATTGCCTCCGGTACAATTTCTACGCCGTACACATGCCCCGCCTTGCGCGCCAGGAACAAGCTGATCGTGCCGATGCCGCAGTAGGCGTCAATAACGTTCTCGTCACCCGACAATGCTGCATATTCCACAGCCTTGCTGTACAAGGCAACCGTCTGGGCAGGGTTGACCTGATAGAATGACCGCGCCGAGATCGCGAACCTGATGCCGTCCAGCTCATCATAGATCACATCGCTGCCCCATAACGTACGTGTCTCGTCCCCAAAAATAACATTAGTGTTATGCTCGTTAACATTCTGCACAATACTCTTTAGTCCCGGCAGCTCGGCGCGCAGCATCTCGATCCATTCTGGCTGCCGCGGCAGCCGCTGACCGTTCGTGATCAGCACGACCATGATCTCCCCAGTCACGACTCCGGCTCTGACCATAACATGGCGCAGCACCCCAGTGCCCGTCGTTTCGTCATACGGCTTGATGCGCAAGTATTGGGCAATCCGCTTTACAACGCGAATCGCTTCGTCGTTGCGCTCACCCTGGATGAGGCAATCGTCCATGTCAATGATGCGATGCGTTCCGCTTGCGTAGAAACCGGCGATTAGTCCTCCGTCTTCAGCCGAGCCGACTGGAACTGCAGCTTTGTTGCGGTATCGCCAAGGATCGGACATACCAATCGTCGAACGGACAATGACGCCTTCGCTTGTTTCGTTCTCGGCAACCGACAGCTTGCCGATACGCGTCAGGTTATCAATGACATGCTGTCTCTTCCAGGCAAGCTGCGCTCCGTAATCGAAGTGCTGCAGTTGGCAGCCGCCGCACTCCTCATAGATATCGCAAGGCGGATCTAGCCGATCAGGACTGCTTGTTAGCACATTCTCCAGCGAGGCATACCCATATTGTTTCTTCTGTTTCGTAACACGCGCCTCGACTTGCTCACCAGGCAAGGCCCCATGAACGAACAACGTGTATCCGTCCACGCGTCCCACGCCTTCGCCGTCATGCGTAAGCCCGATCATATCAAGCGTCACCTTGGCATGCGGAGCAAGTGGTCCGACCTGCTCCTTGGCAGTTACTGCACGCTCCTGTGTACGCCGTCCTCCACCGCCTAATCTGTTATCAGTCCGCGCCGAGTCACGCCGTCCTCCACCGCCCGCTCTGTTATCTGTCCGCGCTGGGGAACGTCGCTCTCCTTCGCCTGATCTGTTATCAGTCCGCGCCAAATCACGCCGTCCTCCACTGCCCGCTCTATTATCAGTCCGCGATGGTGATGGTGCAGAGGCAGCTTTCACCTTACTTTTGGCGCCATGAGGGCCTCTCTTCCCATTCCCTTGTTTCTTCATTGTTCGTCTTTCCTTCTCCTCGTCTCGGTCCCGCCATCCCCTAATCAGAGCAAAACAGCTAATCGCACGCGACTAGCTGTTCACAACGACGATCCGAGACATTCATATGTTTAGCTATCTTACAGCGTTACAGTTACTCGTTACTCGTTACCGATAAGTAGATTCTCCGCTTTCGTCCGCGAAGATATGCAGATGCGACGGCAAGACGGAGAAGTTGCACGGCAGTACGCCGCCATATTCGCCGTCGAGGTTGATCTGTACATAATCCGGCGTCGTCACCTTTAGTTCATTCGTCCGGAAGTGTATCACATGCGAATCGTTTAAGTGCTCGCCTCTGAGCGCAAGCGTAACCAGTCTTATAAATTCGGCAAGATTCATCCGTTTGATGAGCAATACATCTAGCAGTCCGTCATCCAGCTTGGATTCTGGCGCTAGTCGCTCAAAGCCGCCAACAGAATTACTGTTGCAGATGAGGAACATCATAAATTCGTCATGGAAGTCGCCGACACCTGCTGCCTCGAACTTAAGCTCCGTTGGACGAAGGCGCGTCATTTTCTCAAGACCCTTCATATAATAAGCCAGCTGGCCAATCATCGTCTTAAGTTTGCTTGGCACATCGTAGGTCAGTTCCGTGAGCGAGCCCCCGCCTGCAATATTGATGAAATACCGTTCATTCGCTTTGCCGACATCAATTGGGCGCGTATATTGCCCGATGATTAAGTCGCATGCATATTCCCAATGCTTAGGGATGCCCGTTGCACGAGCAAAATCGTTTGTTGTACCAACCGGCAAGATGCCAAGCGGCGGACGGTTAGGCTTATTGGCGAGACCGTTGATCACCTCGTACAACGTGCCGTCACCACCTGCTGCGATAATCATATCGTATCCGCGCTCCGCAGCGTCAGCAGCCGCAATCGTTGCATCACCTTCGCCAACCGTCGCATGGACAGTTGCCTCGATGCCTCCTTGATCGAGTCGCTGCAAGATGTCCGGCAGTCTTCGTTTCATCTCTTCCCTGCCTGAGGTCGGGTTATAGATCAGTCTTGCCCGTTTCATCGAAACTTCGTTCCTCCTTCGCCAACCGCTCAATAATTCAACGCTTTATCCATCCGATCGTCCTTACAACGCTCAAGCATTGCTTGTACTTAACAACCACTCCGCCATCTGCCGCTTAATCCAACGAACAATCGCAGGATGCGGCAGCATAGCTTGGCCGTTATATTGATAAGTCAGACCGTTCAATCTCGTTGGAATGACATGATTCGTAAAATAGCCTGGGCTTAAGAACAGCGGCACGACGATCACGCTGCTTTCCGGGTCTTCTCGCTGCAGCGTCCTTAACCTGTCAGCCGCCATATCCGGAAGCAGCATCGCATAATCAGCTCGCGCGAAGCCGCCAAGCTCTCTTAGTCGCTGGGCTAGTCCGGATAATCCGTCTCGCCAGCGCTCGTGAAAGATCGGCTCCTTGCTCCCATGACCGACCAACAGCAAGGTTTCTCTTGCAGGGTCTGAGGAGAGATTCGCTATATTGGCTAGCAACAGCTCCGCAATCTCGGGATCGTCGTCAATCGGCATTCCGTAAGCCACCGTAACATTAGCGCTAACCCGAAATGTTCCCAAATCGCCTATTATTTCAGACAATGGTGCTAATCCAAAGGCTTGTCCGATCTCATCGACATGTGTGCTGCCAGAAGACACAAACAGCGGCAATACAAATATCTCGTTCACGCCAAGACGTTCAAGCTCGTCAATGCCATCTTGAATAAGTCGACCATCCACAATTTCAAGAAACGACGAAACGACGGGGACTAGGGCTTCATGTGCAGCCGCATTCACCGCTTCATCGACGAGCTTGATCCAATTGTCTTCTCTGGAGCCGTGACTCACTACCAATACGCCGGATTGCTTCACGTTTCGCGCCTCCTTATTTGCCGAGACGCTCCAGTGCCATCTTGTATCCGTCATTACCGTAGTTCAAACAACGTTTGACACGTGAGATCGTCGCTGTGCTAGCGCCAGTCTCCGCCTCGATTTGGTTGTATGTACTGCCTTTGCCTAACATACGCGCTACTTCGAGCCGCTGGGACAAGGATTGAATTTCGTTCACCGTACAAAGGTCATCAAAGAAAATATAACACTCTTCCACCGACTTCAAGGTCAGAATGGCCTCAAATAGTTGGTCAATTGCTTTATCGTTCAGCTTCTTCAGCTGCATGTGCATTCACTCCTATGATTACTATAACTCTTATTGTATCCTTTTGTAGCCATTAGTTCAAACATTACAGTAGTTCCGCTTTAGAGAAGGACAGCATGAAGACGGGCTAATAACTATATTTTGTTGCGGTACCCGTGACATTAGTCCAATCCAAGCGTTTGCCTATGCCATAAGCTAGTAGAAAAGAAGGGTTGTGATCCGTATTGAATCCATATCAAAATCCGGGAGCCGGTAACGGGCACGGCAGCGGTCTCGGGAGCGGGCAAAGGAACTTAAGCGGCAGCGAGCAAGGCTACGCCCACCGGCAAGGCCAGAACGTGCTGGGCCGTCCATATAGCGGTCTGCACGGCGGCTTCCACTACGATGACGCGCCAAGAGGTTTGCCACAACTTCAGCAACAGCCTCCATTCCATCAGCCGTCACACCAACAGACACACGCGCAGCAGCCGAATTCAAATGGCTCATCGCAAAGTCCATCCCGTGACATCAGTCCCAGCCTAATGCCAACCGTCATTCAGCCATCACAGAGCTCGCTGCTGCCTGCTGCCCCAGATTCACCGGCGAAGCCAGGCTTCTCTCTCGCCAATTTGACCAAGTATGCGAATCTCACGGAGATTAAAGGATTTGTCGACCGGATGGGCGGCTTGGATGGCATTCTGTCTACCGTAACGAAAGTACAGAAGGTTGTCGGCAGCGTATCTCAGATGGCTCCACTCGTTAAGGTGTTCATGGGCTCCTTTGGCAAGAAGTCAGAGTCCACCAATAGCGGCAGCGCACAGCCTAGCTACAGCCGCCCCAAGACACGCAAACGCCGTCCCAGCACGACGAAACGCACATCAGTCAAACGCCGCAATCGTCCAAGACGCAGAAGATAACTGATCAAAGGCCACTCAACAATAACAGCTCCCGCTAATTTCTTCATGATCATTGATCATGAGGGAACAGCGGGAGCTGTTTGAAGTTGCCACATATGCCTGGCACATTGAATCCGAATCGAATGTTATAGGAACAATGCTTGGATAATCCAGAAGAAAATCATCGCAAGAAGCGCTGTAATCGGAATCGTGATAAACCAAGCGATCACGATTCGTCCTGCTGTGCCCCAGCGAACGGCAGAGAAGCGTTTGGCGCTGCCTACACCGAGAATCGATGATGTAATAACATGAGTTGTCGATACGGGCAGGTGAATCATCGTCGCCGTTAAGATAACAGCCGCAGAACCGATATCCGCTGCAAAACCGTTAATCGGCTCGATCTTGAAGATTTTGGTGCCCATTGTTTTAATGATCTTCCAACCGCCAATGGATGTACCCAGCGCCATTGCAGTAGCTGCCGATAGCTGAACCCAGAATGGAATATGATCAGTACTGTCTTGTACGCCTGCAGCTACAAGGGCAAATACGATAATCCCCATTGCCTTCTGAGCATCATTGGTACCATGCGAGAACGACTGGAACATAGCCGTGATGACCTGTCCACCTCGGAAACCTTTATTAATCGAATGCGGGCTTTTGTTCGCGAAGATACGCTTGAGTATCCACATGATGATAAAGCCGAGGGTAAATGCGATAAGCGGTGAAAAAATAAGAGCTTTAAGGATGTCGATAAAGCCGCTGGCATTAAGTGAATCCATCCCCGCTCCTGCGATAACCGCACCCGCCAGGGAGCCTACCAACGCATGGGAGGAGGAAGACGGAATGCCGAACCACCAAGTAACCAGATTCCATACGATTGCCGATAACAATGCGGCGATCACAATTTCGATGCCGAACTCGAGGTCAGCGGGATTGGCAACGCCGCTGCCGATCATTTTGGCTACGCCAGTGAAGGTGATTGCACCAACAAAGTTCATGACAGCAGCCATTAAGACGGCAAGGCGCGGCTTGATCGCACGCGTCGAGACCGATGTTGCAATCGCATTGGCGGTGTCGTGGAAACCATTAATAAAGTCAAAGGCCAGCGCTAAGAATACGACGATCCATAATACGTATAGTTCCATGTGTACGACTCCTGCTCCTCTGGATTAGCTGTTGCGCATAATGATCGATTCCAGCGTGTTGGCTACATCCTCGCAGTAGTCGGTCGTCTGCTCAAGCCTCTCGTAAATTTCCTTGCGCTTGATCAGCTCGATTGGATCTTGTACTTTGGCGAACAATGTCGTTACGGAGACGCGAAGCAGATCGTCCGCTTGGTTTTCCAGTTCATTGATTGCGATACAATGTTCGCGCATAGCAAGAAGTTTCTTCTGCGTTAACAGCAGGATCGCTTTACGGATTTGATGCGCAGAACGTACGATAACGTCTGCAAAGAGTGTAATATATTCATCCTTCTCACGGATATTGTACATCTCGAAACGAGATGCGCACGCTTCGATACCATCAAGGACATCGTCCAGCGAGGTCGTAAGCGCCATAATATCCTCGCGCTCAATTGGTGTGATGAAGGTTTTGTTCAATTCTTTCAGAATGGTGTGGGTGTATTGATCGCACTCACTTTCCATCTCTTTCATTCTCTTGGCGAACGCTGTCAAGTTAGACAGATCCGAAACGCCTGTTGCAAAGTATTCAACGGCTTCTACAAGTGTGTCCGCCATTGCTTCGAGCGATGTGAAAAAAATGTCCTTTTTCTTAAACATGTCAATCCCCTTATCCATTGCAAAATGGTATGCATCAGCTGGACAGAATTATTGCCCTCACGTAGTGTACACCACAATTGTTAAGGGAATGTAAACGTCCATGAAAAATTTAAACATATTTTCGTTCCTACTACAATAGCCAATCGAATAAAGCGTATTTGCAGGGCAAAAAGTAAGGAGATTCCATGAACGGAATCTCCTTCTTGTTATCCCGCGGTCCGCATAGTTTAACCAGCGCTGGCGGTTTGTACCCAAGAAACATGCTCAGCGATTGCTGGTTTGTTAGGTACGATATGGATGTAGGTCTTGCCCGGGAGCAACGTAATCTCGGCACCGTCACTCGTTGCGAAACGGATCATACCATCTGAAGCCGATACCCAGTCAATGTCCGTCTTCTTGCCCTTCTGGAACAGATAAGCCTTCCCGCCCGACTCCAAATCTACGGAGAGTCTCCCGACATCATCAAGCGTTCGGTGCGTCGTCTCGAACACAATCAAATTCGACGCTGCCAGTGTTTGGTTGTTATTCAAGTCCGTGTGCGGCTTATCATTGATCGTCCGACTATACAACCCTGTCGTCTCTTCGTAGTGGTAGCCTACTTTGTATCCATCATTTGTCAGAAACTTAATCGTAATGTCTCGCGCTTCTTCCGTGACGGCTGCAGCTGCGACGGTGCCTTCCGATGAAAATTGATATACGGGAACCGGTTTATCCTCCGAATATTTCTTTTTGGACGAACCTTCACGCAGCTTCTCAAGCGAAGAATACAAATTATGAGGCGCCTTACGATCCTTGCTTCTCCAGAAGTAGGAGCCTGCGTTCGTGATCTCATCTAGATAAGGTTTGCTTTGTTTTTGCAAGATGCCATAAGCCTCCGGGCTACCGCCCGCATGGGCCATAACAGCGCCGTAACTATCCGCGATATCGATCAAATATTTGCGGTTGCTTCGAATCGGTCCAATCGTGTCAGTAACGGCTTCCGTGCTCTGGAAGATCGCCACCAGACGCGTAATCCCGCCTTCTGCAAGTACTTCCCACACAACATCCGCGTTAGATAAGCCGGACTGCGGGCGCGCTGCGGAGAAATTATTAATCATGACAGCGATTGGTCTCGACTTGGACTCTTGCTGAATTCCTGCTCCTGTAAGAGGAGCGGTGTACGGCAATGGTGTTGCCGTAGGCGTTGCTGTGGTCTCTACAACAGTCGGCACAACAGTAGGATCAAGATCGACATTAGCATCAACGGCATGATCGCCGCCGCTGCAAGCTGTCGTCATGATCAGCGTCGCCGCTAGCAGTGCCGCGCAGCCAGTGCGCAATCGGTTGTTCATGGATAACCCGCCTTTGTCAGAAAGTTGGTAATCTTAGAATCTTTTACCGCTATCTCTTATTTAAACATAGGTTAAGGCCGCATGTCTCGACAAAATTATTGTTTTTCAGATACAAAGTCAACAAAAAAAAGAGCCCACGCGTCAATAATCGCGAGACTCATTTGCTTGACTCCATATTAAATGGACCAATGATGCCAATCTTGCTGCTTGCGGTCGAGACCGGTAAGCCAATCCGAGGTCACTCGAATCGCTTCTTCCTGATGCTCTCTCGAAGAATACGTGTGCCCCGCTTGGAAGATGATTTCTTTGTCGCATAACCCCTCGCTTCTCGTCCAGAATACCTTCTGGTAGAGAAAGCTGTAATCGACGGGGATAAGCTCATCGCCCGTCCCGTGCACGAGCAGCACTTCTCCACCAAAGCGAGTGGCGGACTGAAAGGGCTGATGTTGCATCAACGAATCAAAGAATGCTGGGCGCAGCGAATATCCGGCATGGTCGACGCTACCCTTCTTAACCGATGCCTCATAACCCGTTCGACCAACGATACGAACAATATCATTAAAGGGATAACCAACCGCCGACCACATAATCAGTCGTTTCACGCGTCTATCTTTGACAGCCGTCATCAAGGCAACTGCACCGCCCAAACTATGCCCAAGCAATACGATACGAGTCGGATCCACGCATTCCATCCCGTGCACATAATCGATGGCGGTTCTTGTTTGATCGATCATGGAATCGAATCCAAGCGAGCCGTATTCGCCATTGCTCTCCCCGCAGCCGCCATAGTCGAAACGAAGGACATAAGAGCCTTGCGCAGCCAGCGCTCTTGCCGTCTTAACGAACAATCGATCCACACCGATTCGGCTCCCGATAAAACCATGGCAGATGACAACAGCTTGCTTCTTCGCCGAAGAATCGTTGTCTTCAGCGGGATAATGTAAAGTTGCAGTTAATTCCAGCCCTTCGTGCTGCAACGTCAATTGTTTCTCCATCTCCGTATGCACCTCCCGATGCCATTATCTATATACAATAATTCCTATAATCAAACTATGAATTAATTTTATTCATATTACCATGCTCCCCAAACGCTGTCAACGACCCTTTACTGCGCCTCTCTCTTCGCTTCGCATGGATGCAAGTCCGTTAGCGCAAACTACATGGCAACAGTCATTTGATGCCGCTTGCCCAAGGTGATTCCGTTAAGTTTCCCTTCATCGTAATGTGCGAAGCATGCAGAGAAAAAGCCGCACCTCCAGGGGAGATACGGCTTGCAAGCATCAGAATTGACGTTCCTATGTTCGGGAGGTGGACAAGATGGAAGAGATGCCGTTATGGATTGCATGGCTCCGCGACAATTGGATGTCTATTATGCTCGGAGCAGGAGTCATCATTGCAGTGCTGTTCGTCATCTTCAATCGAAAGCTGCTCTTCTTCAAGGAGTAGGGCGTTCGCTCGCGATTGGCAGCATAATGACGACGATAGTTCCTGCTCCCGGTTCACTATCG
This sequence comes from Paenibacillus sp. strain BS8-2, assembly GCF_054483835.1. Taxonomy (NCBI): domain Bacteria; kingdom Bacillati; phylum Bacillota; class Bacilli; order Caryophanales; family Paenibacillaceae; genus Paenibacillus; species Paenibacillus sp. strain BS8-2. Next base: position 2,925,050 of record NZ_CM137010.1, on the reverse strand, counting down.
ATCTGAAGCTCTCCCCCATGCAGCTCGATAACTTCTTTGCAAATCGCAAGCCCGAGGCCAGATCCGCCTTGTCCGGAGCTGGCCTTATAAAATTTGTCCGTTACATGCGGCAAATCCTCAGGACTGATCCCGACGCCTGTATCAGCAATTGTCACCCTCGCCTGTTGCTGATCCTCCGATACCAATGTTGCAACACGGATGCTCCCGCCTTGCGGCGTAAACTTAAACGCGTTATCAATCAGATTGATGATCACTTGTTTCAACCTGTTGGCATCGCCGCTTACCACAATCGGGCCAGCGCCATACGTTGCCATAAGCTTGACTCGCGTCTGCTCCTCCCGCACGCCGAGTTGGCGCACGGTCTCCTTGACGGGACCGTTCAGATCAAGGAGCTCCGCATGTAATTCCATCGAACGAGCAGACAACTTACTGAAGTCAAGCAAGTCCTCGACAAGACCGGACAATCGCTCCGTTTCCTTGCTTATAATAGACAAGCCAAGCAACACATCCTCATGATCATCCTCCGGTCCGCTCTCCTTTAACGTTTCACTCCAGCCCTTGATCGATGTAAGCGGCGTCCTTAATTCATGAGAGATGGAAGAGATAAAATCATTTTTCAGCTTCTCCCGTTTGTTCAGCTCGCTCACCATTGTGTTAAACGTCTCGGCTAATTGACCGATCTCATCCCCGCTGCGCTTGGTCGCACGTTTGGTCCAATCTCCATCCGCCATGTATCTTGCCGCCCTTGTCAGCTCCTGCACCGGGCCTACAATGCGCTGCGCCAGGAACAAGCTAAGCCCTAGAAACAATAACACAACAAAGATGCCTGAAATAACAGCCATCTGAATCAATTGACCAACCATATGATCAACCTTCTCAACTGAAGCTGTATATCTGAGCAACGAAACAATCCGAGTATCGCCCATTAGCGGAATCGTGATGGATGTTACCCGTTCGCCATAATAAGGATCGATCCCGCTCCATCTGCCGACGTTGCCTGCCATCGCGCTTCTAACATCCTCCGAGTCATAACGAATCGCCGGTGCGAAGCCATCAGAATCAATTTGAACCTCGCCGTCGCTGCTGAGCAGCTGAATACGAGTGGGGCCGCTGTCCGCCATGTTTTGCAACAAATAATCCGCTTGATCATGCAAGCTAAGCGACAGGAGAGAGCGGCTATGCTGTGTGATCGCAGATTCTGCTCGTTGCTTCACAGAGCTCTGCGCGCTGCCGTAATAATAATTCCAGATCAGAATGGTGAACGCCGTCCCTAACAAGGCCACAACAAGCACGATGAGCAGCAAATAACTCCACACCATTTTTGCTTTGACGCTTAACATTCGGCTGCTCCCCGTTTCCATCGATAACCGAAGCCCCATACCGTCTCAATGAAGGTAGGCTCCGACGGATTGTTCTCCAGCTTCTGCCTGATGCGCCGAATGTTGACGTCTACGACCTTCAGATCGCCGACATAATAACGTCCCCATACTTCGGTGAGGATATGATCCCGGCTGATGCTTTTCCCTTCGCTCTCCATCAGCAGCCTGACAAGCGCCCACTCCGTCGGTGTCAACACGATTTCGTTGCCATCCTTCCATAATCTCCGCTGCGGGACCGAGAGCCTGAAAGGTCCGCTTGTCATCTCGTCCAGCATATGACCGCTTATGATCCTCTCCTGCACAGGTACGGCATGCGAATGCAAGCTTACAGTAGTAACAGATGCCGAGTCAGTAACAGATTCGGCGCCGCTCGCAGCTTCCTCGATCAGACTATCCTCCCGCTCAATGGAAGACACAAGCTGCGGCAGTGCTTGCATACGCCGATATAACGACTTGATGCGTGCAACAAGCTCCCCAGGACTGAACGGCTTCTGCACATAATCGTCTGCTCCCAGCTCCAGTCCAAGGATTTTGTCCTCTTCTTGCGACTTTGCCGTGAGCATAATAATGCCCATCCGGGGATACTTATGCCTAAGCTGCTCGCACACTTCGAACCCGCTGATTGTTGGCAGCATGACATCGAGGAGTGCGATATCGAATGGTCCCTCCGACTCTGTATATGCAAGAGCGTCTTCACCATTCTCCGCTTCTGTGACCGCCATGTCGTTACGCTTCAGGTTGATGCGGATGAATCCCCGAATCGACTCCTCATCTTCCAGCAACAATATGCGCATCCCGACACCCCCGCTTCTTTCCTGCTTATTTATTCCGAATAGCCGATAAGAAGTCGCTCCAGAAGCCTGTCCCTATCGACCATCATCTCTTCGATATCTGCCCTTGCTTGTTCCGATAACGTTGGGATCTCATCATTATAGAAGGATACCGCATACTGATTGCCACTGTGGATTCCCACAGTCTTGAAGGCGCGTTTCTCATCCCGCCACACATGCTCCACACTTTTCCATTGCCGATTAGGAACCTCATAGATCGTGATCAAATCCGCCATTTCATTAGTTGTTTCGTTAAAATACTGAAGCGTAACGATGCCATAACTCGCTCTTGGCGGCGTCTCCAACGTTAATTTACCACTCCAGCTGTCCGGAATATCCAGTCGTATGCCATGGTTCTCGTCCACATATTGTTCGGAGACGCGAATCATATCGTTTCTGCCATCCCATTGCAGCCACTCTGTCAGCCATAATGAATCCGAGTAGGGCACATCCTCATGTCCCTTTGCCTCTGTAATTCGAGGAAGCTCAATGATGCCATCTCCGTTCATATCCCTGCTCCTTGTTGGTTTGCCGGAGAAACCAAGCCCTTGCCTCTCTTGTTCTTCTGTCGGGAACACTAGCGTGAGCTCGAGTCCGCTCCAAGCATACATATATGTCAACATGCTATGCGCGCCTGTTCCTCCTTCAAGCACGATCCCCTGTTGCCTGACCGAAATACGCCCCATCTGAATACGTTCGAACAAATTAACTCCCTCAGGCAATGTTACTTTCGATCTCGGGATAAGTCTGCCGTCCTCCCAAACATACAACGTTAATTGGAAGATAGGTACGACCAGCTCAGAAGTCGTCCCGGAGGAAATAGATCCGCTGACAACGGCAAGCTCTCGCTCGCCGTCACGATCCAGATCGGCCGAATCGGCTAGACTAAACGGAAGTGACGCTGCGGGAATCATCGTCAGTTTTCCTTTGTCGTTACGAGCTGTTTTGGAATTGAATGAATAGATTTCAAGCATGGTGGCGCTATCAAAGGCGCCTACCCAGCCAACGGCCATTTCCTTAACCCCGTCGCCATCCAAATCCTCTATGCTGAGCCAAGTCATCTCACGAGCCAATGGCTGCTGTACGAGCAGCCATTGTCGCCATCCGTTCTCCGTCAATCGCAGCGCCATAATTTCCGGGGAGCTGTATTCGTTATAATACGTGACGACTGCTTCTTGTTTGCCATCGCCATCCAGATCGATCAACCGAATGGCTTCTTTATCAGAAGAATCATGAGGGAGCATCAGAATACTAAACTCGGGAAGCGCCTTCGTGACGGCTTCCAGCAGCTGCACCTTCTCATCGCTGATTAGAGGTTTGCGAAGCAGATCAGCCGGTGCAGCCGTGTACTGACACCCCGCCAGCACAAGAACTGCTGCGATCAACACGAGCACCAGCGTTTGCCGTAGCATGCTGCCGCGTGCGACATTCCAATATGCGGTTAATTGAGGTCGAATATGGCGCTGTCGCTGCATAGATTCTGACGTTCTCCTTTTGCGATATACGTTATTTCGCGATAAGCTCTTCTACAGTGACCAGTGTATATCCAAGCTTCTGCAGGTCGTCAATGACGAGAGGAAGCATCGTAACCGTATTCTGGATATGTTTGCCGCCAAAAGAATGCATTAATATTATACCATTAGGCTTGGTGTCATGAATAATCATGTCGCGCATATCCGCTACCGAGGTTCCCGCCCAGTCTCTGGTGTCGATCGTCCAGCCTGTATGATGTCGCCCCTCATCCTTCAGAATTCGTTTCAGTTCGTCGGACAAGGAGCCGTAAGGAGCTCGGAACAGAGAAGGCGTTTCTCCAAGCACTGCTTTGATCGCTTGATCCGTCAGACTGATCTGCTCCAAGATCCCTGATTTTCCGAGCTTTTTTAAATCTTTATGATTTTGAGTATGATTGCCGATAGAATGCCCCTCATCCTTGATGCGCTGCAGCACCTCGGGATATTTGCTCACTTGCTGTCCTACGACAAAAAACGTCGCTTTAACACCTTTTTCCTTAAGTATATCTAGAATCGCCGTCGTATATTTGGCATCCGGTCCATCATCAAACGTCAGCGCGACGTACTTCTTACCATCATCATTGCCATCCGTTATACCGCCACTGCCGCTGCTGTTTCCATCAGTTTTATCGACCTCAGCATTCGAGCCTGTCCCGTCCGTATGACCTTCAATGACTCCGCTGTTCCCATCTGTACCTGCTCCGCCTGATCCCGTCTGCGTCTCTCCTGACTCCGTTTGTGATCCGCCCTCTCCGCCAACGCCACTTACACTGCCGCCTTCGCTGCCCGTTCCATCATCGCCCCCTGCCTCGCCGCCTTGCAGAACCTCGCCGCCCTGCTCGACCGATGGAACAATCGCCGACAGCCCCATGGAAATCGAACGCCCCGCGGCACAACCAGCTACCCAGAACAGCACGGCCACTACAACAACCAACATTAACAATCTCCGACGACGACGCTTTTTTGAATTCTCCATCTTCTCACCTTCTAGTCCTCTGATAGATTCATTCTATCGGAAGAATAGATTAAGAGAGTTACAAAAGAGTAACACCATTCGAGCTCGTTTGAGCTTGTTCGTGTCTGTGTGACAGTAAACAAAAAATGGCAGCTCCAAGGACTTATCCTTGAACTGCCATCTCACCTGCGATTACTTAAATATTAAACAAGCGCCTTAGCCGCGATATCCGTCCGGTTTTGTTTTCCTTCGAACTGGATCACGCTCACCGCTTCATATGCTCGTGCGCGAGCCTCTGCGATATCGCGCCCTCTGCCTACGATGCCCAGTACGCGGCCGCCGTTCGTCACGAATTGACCATCCTTGAGATCGGTGCCCGCATGGAACACAAGCGCGCCTTGCGCTTCTGCTGCTTCGATGCCCGTAATGACGCGTCCCTTCGGATACGATGCCGGATAACCTTCGGATGCCGCGACGACGCAGACTGCGGCTTCGTCGCTCCATTCGATGTCGAGCTCACCGAGTCGGCCGTTCATTGCCGCCAGGACGATGTCGACGAGATCAGTCTTCAGACGTGGAAGCACGACTTGCGTCTCGGGATCGCCCATACGAGCGTTAAATTCGATTGTTTTAGGGCCATCCTTCGTAATCATGAGGCCTGCGAACAATACGCCGCGGAACGGTCTGCCTTCGCTCACCATCGCTTTAGCCGTCGGAATGATAATATTCGTGATGGATTCTTCGACGATAGCCGGATCGATATGAGGAAGCGGCGTGTATGTGCCCATTCCGCCTGTGTTCGGTCCTTTATCGCCGTCAAAGATCGGCTTGTGATCCTGTGCCGGAACCATCGCTTTAACCGTTTCTCCATCCACAAAAGCTAGAATCGACATCTCTTGTCCTTCGAGGAACTCCTCGATGACGATTTGATTGCCTGCTTCGCCGAACACCTTGTCCACCATCGCCTCACGCAGTGCAGTTTCCGCTTCCTCCATGGAGAAGGCGACCGTTACACCTTTGCCGGCAGCAAGTCCGTCAGCTTTGATCACGATTGGCGTCGCTTGCTGGCGCAAGTATGCGGAAGCCGCTTCATAATCCGTGAACGTCTCGTATTTGGCAGTTGGGATGTTGTATTTGCGGAGCAAATCCTTCATGAAGATTTTGCTTCCTTCAATCTCCGCCGCTGCTTTGTTAGGGCCGAAGGCCGGAATGCCTGCCGCTTCGAATGCGTCTACGATACCCGCTGCAAGCGGATCATCCGGGCCAACGAAAACAAGATCAATCGATGCTTCCTTCGCGAATCTTGTAAGCTCATCGAACTGTGAAACCCCGATCGGCACACATTCCGCGATCTGTGAGATGCCCGCATTACCCGGAGCGCAGAACAATTCCTTCACTTTATCGCTTTTCTTGAGCGCCCAGCAGATCGTATGCTCGCGACCGCCGCTGCCAATGACCAATATACGCATATGATAACAAACCCCTTTCACTTATGGAGAAAGCCCGCCTCTATCGGCGGGCTATTAGATTAATGTTTGAAGTGACGTACGCCTGTCAGCACCATAGCAATTCCGTTCGCATTAGCTGCAGCGATGGATTCTGCATCCTTGATGGAGCCGCCTGGCTGAATGATCGCCGTAATACCGGCTTTTGCCGCCAATTCAACTGTATCTCCCATTGGGAAGAACGCATCGGAAGCAAGCACAGCTCCGTTGGCCTTCTCAGAAGCCTGTTCGATTGCGATACGTGCTGCACCTACACGGTTCATTTGGCCTGCACCAACGCCTACCGTCATGTCGTCCTTCGCAAGCAGAATCGCATTCGACTTCACGTGTTTCACAACTTTCCAGCCGAAGAGAAGCTGCTTAAGCTCTTCAGCCGTAGGCTGGCGCTCAGTTACCACTTGGAGATCCGCTTCGGAGATGCTGTGAACATCGCTCTCTTGAACGAGCATGCCGCCATCAACAGAAGTGACGACCCACTCGGCTTTGCGCTCTGCCGCAGCCGATAACTCGCCTAGCTTCAACAAGCGAATGTTTTTCTTCTGCGCAAGAATCTCGAACGCCTCCGGTGTGTAGTCCGGCGCGATAATAATTTCTAGGAAAATGCTGCCGAGCAGCTCAGCTGTGTCAGCACCGATGGTGCGGTTTGCTGCTACGATACCGCCGAAGATCGATGTTGGATCGGCTTCGTACGCTTTTTGATAAGCTTCATGAATGGTTGCGCCGATACCCACGCCGCATGGATTCATATGTTTGACAGCAACAACAGCCGGCTCGTCGAATTCTTTGAGAATCGACAGCGCTGCATTGGCGTCGTTAATGTTGTTGTAGGACAGCTCCTTGCCGTGCAGCTGCTCAGCTGTCGTTACGTTGCCAGTCGCTGCAAGCGGTTTGCTGTAGAAAGCCGCTTTCTGATGCGGATTCTCACCATAACGAAGGTCTTGTACCTTTTCATAAGTAACGGTATACGTTTCTGGCAATGGCTCGCCTGTTTGCTTGGAGAGGTAGTCCGAGATCAAAGCATCGTATGCTGCCGTGTGGCGGAATACTTTGGCTGCGAGACGTTTGCGCGTCGGTAGTGTTGTATCGCCACCCGCCTTCAATTCCTCAATGACGGAAGCATAATCGCCGGCATCAACGACAACCGTTACGAAGGCGTGGTTTTTCGCTGCAGAACGAAGCATCGTCGGACCGCCGATATCGATATTTTCGATCGCATCCTCGTAGGATACATCCGGCTTTGCAATCGTTTCTTTGAATGGATACAGGTTAACAACGACCAGATCGATATAGTCGAGACCCAGATCCTTCATCGCCTGCTGATGCTCTTCGTTGTCGCGAACCGCAAGAAGACCACTATGCACAGCTGGATGAAGCGTTTTGACACGACCGTCCATAATCTCCGGGAAACCCGTTACATCCGAAATGCCGATAACCGGTACGCCTTCCTTCTCCAGCAAGTTGAAGGTACCTCCGGTCGAAATAATTTGCACGCCTTGCTCTGCGAGTGCTCTCGAAAACTCAACAATGCCCGTTTTGTCGGACACGCTGATTAACGCTCTGCGAATAGCCACAATTAACGTCCTCCTTTATGGATATGGATATGGATATGGATCAAACTTTTGGCTTAGGTTTGTCTAAGTGATGGGATAAGTCCTTCTATGCTTGTATAACGGTCACATGTCTGCCTTCGAGCTTGACTCGTCCGGCAGCAATATCACCGATTACTTTCGGATAAAGCTCTCTCTCCACGACTTGAACCCTCTCGGAGAGCGACTCGATATGCTCGCCTTCCAGAATCGGTACGATTTCCTGCGCGATGATTGGTCCGCTATCGAGACCACCATCTACATAATGAACCGTAACGCCGGTCAGCTTCACGCCATAATCCAGCGCTTGTCCCATTGCATTGACACCAGGAAACGCCGGCAGCAGCGATGGATGAACGTTGATCATACGTCCATAATAAGGATCGACAATCGTCGCAGTAAGAATTCGCATATAACCTGCTAGCACGATCAGCTCGACTCCTCGTTTCGAGAGCTCGGCTACAATCTCTGTTTCGTATGCTTCTCGGTTCGGGTAATCCTTGGGTTTGAATACGAAGGCGTCTACGCCCGCACGACTTGCACGTTCGACTACAGGCGCAGACGGCTTGTCACAAACAAGAAGCTCGATGGATACATCGAGCTTCCCCTCCCGCACCGCATCCGCAATCGCCTGGAAGTTCGTCCCTTGACCCGAAGCGAATACCGCGATGCGCAGCGGCGCCATTATACTTCGGCTCCCGTGAACGTAACGATACGGCTGCCTTCCGTAACTGTACCAATGCGGTAAGCTTTCTCGCCCAGCTCTTCGGAAACACGGATCGCCTTCTCCGCTTGATCAGCAGGAACGACGATAACCAGACCGATTCCCATGTTAAATGTTGTGAACATATCGCGGTTCGTGATCTCGCCTTTGTTCTGCATCAGACCGAAGATCGGCAGGATCGGCCAAGAGCCGTATGCGATATCAACGTTAACGCCGTCAGGCAATACACGCGGGATGTTCTCGATAAAGCCGCCGCCTGTAATATGCGCCATACCTTTGACTTGTACTTCCTCGATCAGCTTAAGAGCTTGCTTCACATAGATGCGCGTTGGCTCAAGAAGCACATCGCCCAGCTTAGCGCCGCCAAGTTCATCCAGCTGTTGATCTAACGTATAACCTGCTTCTTCGAGCAAGAGACGGCGTACAAGCGAGAAGCCGTTGCTGTGAATGCCGCTGGACGCGAAGCCCAGAACCGCATCGCCTGGCGCGATTGTGGAGCCGTCGATCATTTTCTTTTTATCTACGATGCCAACCGTAAAGCCGGCAATATCATATTCTTCTTTGGAGTACATGCCAGGCATCTCGGCAGTCTCGCCGCCGATCAGCGCACAGCCGGACTGAACGCAGCCTTCGGAGATCCCTTTGACGATCGCTTCGATCTTCTCAGGCACGACTTTGCCACAAGCAAGGTAGTCAAGGAAGAACAGCGGCTCAGCGCCTTGAACGATAATATCGTTCACACACATGGCAACCGCATCGATCCCGATTGTATCATGTTTGTCCATGGCGAACGCCAGCTTAAGCTTCGTGCCTACACCGTCCGTGCCGGATACGAGTACTGGCTCCTCGTATTTGTCTTTATCAAGACCGAACAAACCGCCGAAGCCGCCTAGCTCCGCCATAACCTCCGGACGATAAGTGCGCTTCACGTGTTTCTTCATACGCTCAACAGCTTCGTTGCCTGCGGCGATGTCGACTCCAGCCTTCTTATATGCTTCTGACAAAAGGTCCCACTCCTTCATTCATCTCAAAAATAATTCGTTGCCTCTAGCAGCTGCAGCTTTTGTCCGACTCTTCGTTGACCGGAGTCGGATAGTCGTTATCGAAGCAAGCAAGACACATGCCGCGGTTATACGCGCCATCGTTGCCGCCTACGGAATCAACAAATCCTCCGTCGCTTAGGAAGGACAACGAATCTGCGTTGATTTCCTTGCGAATCTCTTCTACCGTACGGAACGAAGCAATCAACTCATTGCGATCCGGTGTATCGATGCCATAATAACAAGGATTCTTGAACGGCGGCGATGTAATGCGTACATGCACCTCCAAAGCTCCGGCTTCGCGCAGCAAGTTTACAATTCGGCGGGATGTCGTGCCTCGAACGATCGAATCGTCGATCATCACGACACGTTTGCCTTCAACTACTTTGCGAACTGCTGACAGCTTCATCTTAACGCCCTTCTCGCGAAGCTCCTGCGAAGGTTGAATGAACGTCCGACCGGTATACTTATTCTTGATCAGTCCAAGCTCGTATGGAATACCTGTCTGCTCTGCAAATCCGATCGCTGCCGAAATACTGGAGTCCGGTACTCCTGTTACGATATCGGCATCGACAAACGATTCTATAGCAAGCTGACGTCCCATACGCTTACGTGCGGAGTGAATGTTAATGCCATTGATGTCACTGTCCGGTCTAGCAAAATAAATATATTCCATTGCGCAAGTTGCCCGGCGCTCGATCTTGGCGTAACGATCCGTGCGCATGCCGTCCTTGTCCAGAATCAACATCTCGCCAGGCTGAACGTCACGAACATACTCTGCGCCGATGGTCTCGAATCCGCATGTCTCGGAAGAGAACACATAGGCCTCGCCCAGACGAGCCATCGCCAGCGGACGCAGTCCGTTGGGATCCGAAGCGACAATCAGCTTGTCGTTCGTCATAATCAGGAACGCGAAGCCGCCGACGATGCGCTGCAGCGCTTCTTTGGCTGCGGTCTCGAAATCCTTGGTCGAACGTGCGATCAAGTGGGCAATAACTTCAGTATCGCTGGATGTCTGGAAGATGGAGCCGCTAAGCTCAAGCTCGCGGCGTATCTCTGGCGCGTTGACAATATTCCCGTTGGTCGCCACACCGAGATCGCCGTCACGATAGCGGAAGATCAGCGGTTGAGCGTTGCCAAGCTGGCTTGCACCCGAAGTCGAATAACGAACGTGACCGATGGAGCGGTCGCCCTTCAGCATCTCCAGCTTATCCTTGTCGAAGACTTCCTTAACAAGACCCATGCCGCGATGGTAATTAAACGCATTGCCTCGATCCGGATCTACTGTACAAATTCCGGAGCTTTCTTCGCCGCGATGCTGAAGCGCATGTAGACCATAATAAGACAGGCCGGCGGCATCAGGGTGACCGAACACCCCGAATACGCCGCATTCTTCTCTCAGCTTATCGAAAATATCGTCCCTGCCGATGCCCTCGTTATAATGATCGCCGGTCCATAGCAAATGGCCGTCTAACTCAAGGCCGTCTTGCGCAAGTCCGCCGAGCATGGTGCGCTTCTGATTCTGCGCAGGGCGGTCGATTACTTCATGAGACATGGAATCGCATCCTTCCAAACCTTCTCCAGTTGTTGTACCGGCGCCGCAATGCCGGAGTTGCCATTTACGTTGATGGTCAGGCTGCTACCTTTGACTGTACCGATGACTTCGTGCTTAACGCCTTGCTCGCTCAGAAGAGCGGTTAACGCCGCTGCTTGTTCCGACTTGGCCGACAATAGAATACGCGATTGCGATTCGCTGAACAGCAAGTGGTCTGGACGAAGATCGCTATTAAGCGATACTTCTGCGCCAACGCCGCCGCTGATGCAGGATTCTGCCAACGCGCCCGCAATGCCGCCTTCGGACAGGTCATGTGCCGATGCGACAAGGCCTTGCTGAATCGCGCTTAGTACAGCCTTTTGCACGTTTTTCTCCACATCGAGATCGATAACTGGAGGGCGTCCGGATGGCGCACCGTTCAGGACATATTGCAGCTCGCTGCCGCCAAACTCTGCTTTCGTCTCCCCGATCAGTACAATAACGTCGCCTTCGGACTTAAAGCCTTGTGTTGTAATGTGGTCGATGTCGTGAACAAGACCTACCATACCGATGACCGGTGTTGGGTAGATTGCGCCTTTGGCATTCTCGTTGTACAAGCTTACGTTACCGCCGATGACTGGCGTATCCAGCTTCACACAAGCTTCGGACATACCGTCAGCCGATTTCTCCAGCTGCCAGAACACCTCTGGTTTCTCCGGGCTGCCGAAGTTCAGGTTATCCGTAATCGCAAGCGGCTCTGCGCCGGAGCAGACGATGTTACGCGCTGCTTCTGCAACCGCGATACGTCCGCCCATCTCTGGGTCTAGGAATACATAACGTCCGTTGCAGTCTGTTGTCATTGCTAACGCCTTGCGAGTACCGTCAACCAGCACAACTGCCGCGTCTGATCCAGGACGAACAGCCGTAGCCGTACGAACCATATAATCATATTGATTGTAGACCCACTCTTTGCTCGCAACCGTAGGGGATGCCAACACTTTCTCAAGCGCGCCGTTCAGATCCGTAATTTCTTCAAATGCTGCTGTATCGATCGATGCGCTATCGCGGAACGATGCAGGCTCGCTGGATGGTTTGTTGTATACCGGACACTCATCTACCAGCGCTTTTACCGGCATATCGGCTACTTCTTGACCTTGGTGGAACAAGCGGAGACGTCCGTCATCCGTCACTTTGCCCACTTTGGCGCAAATAATGCCCCAACGGTCAAAGATTTCTTTCGCTTGCGCTTCATGCTGCGGTTCAACGACGAACAACATGCGCTCTTGCGACTCCGATAACATCATCTCGTATGGCGTCATGCCCGTTTCGCGCTGCGGCACTTCGTCGAGGTACAGCTCAAGGCCGTTGCCCGCTTTGGACGCCATCTCCGCGCTGGAGCAAGTGAGGCCCGCCGCGCCCATGTCCTGGATGCCGAGGACGATGCCGGAGTCGATTAGCTCTAGCGTCGCTTCCATGACCAGCTTCTCCATGAACGGATCGCCGACTTGAACCGCTGTACGTTTCTCCTCCGATTCCTCGGACAGCTCTACCGATGCGAACGTCGCGCCGTGGATGCCGTCGCGTCCTGTTGCAGGACCAACGTAGAATACCGGGTTGCCTACACCTTTCGCGACACCGCGCTGGATCTTGTCATGATCGATCAGACCGACACACATCGCGTTAACGAGCGGATTGCCTTCGTAGCTCTCGTCGAACATCACTTCGCCGCCAACCGTTGGGACACCGATACAGTTGCCGTAGCCGGCGATGCCGCTAACGACGTTCTCGAACAAGTATTTTACCCGCTCATTGTTTAAGTTGCCAAATCGCAAGCTGTTTAGTATGGCAACAGGACGCGCGCCCATAGAGAAAATATCGCGAAGAATGCCGCCAACGCCCGTTGCCGCGCCTTGGAATGGCTCGACCGCGGATGGATGGTTATGCGACTCGATCTTGAACACGACGGCTTGGTTGTCGCCGATATCAACGATACCCGCGCCTTCGCCCGGTCCCATCAGAACGCGAGGTCCCGTAATCGGGAATTTGCGCAGGATGGGCTTGGAGTTTTTGTAGGAGCAGTGCTCCGACCACATGACGCTGAATACGCCGATCTCCGTGTAGTTAGGCTTGCGGCCGAGGAATCCGCAAATCAGTTCGTATTCATGATCTGTAACACCGAATTGCGTGTAAATGCGCTGATCCGCGATTTGCTCCGCTGTCGGCTCCTTAGCTGTTAATTGCTGCGCCATGTTGTTCCCTCCATGCATTCAAAATCGATGTAAACATCTTAAGTCCGTCTTCCGAGCCAAGAATTTGGCTAATTGCACGCTCCGGATGGGGCATCATGCCAACTACGTTGCCGGCTTTGTTGCTGATGCCCGCAATGTTGTCTACGGAGCCGTTCGGGTTCGTGTCACCCGCGTAGCGGAACACGATTTGGTTATTATTCTGCAGCTCTGCAAGCGTCTCTTCATCGCAGAAGTAGTTGCCTTCGCCATGAGCGATCGGAATATCGATAATATCGCCTTGCGTGTATTGATTCGTGAACGCAGTCGTCGCATTAACGACTTCAAGCGGCGTTCCGTGGCAACGGAATTTCAGACCCGTGTTGCGGATAAGCGCGCCAGGCAGTAGATTTGCTTCCGTAAGAATTTGGAAACCGTTGCAGATGCCAAGAATATATTTGCCCTGTTCGGCTGCCTTCTTTACTTCGTTCATTACATTAGCGAATTGTGCAATTGCACCGCAACGCAGGTAATCGCCATAAGAGAAACCGCCTGGAACAAGAATCGCATCGTAAGCGGACAGATCCGTAGCGGTATGCCATACGTAATCGACTTCCTCGCCGATCGCTTCTACCGCCTTGTAGCAGTCAATATCGCAGTTAGAACCGGGGAATACAAGAACTGCAAATTTCATCCCATTAACCCTCCAGCTCAAAGCGGTAGTCTTCGACAACCGTATTCGCAAGCAGCTTCTCGCACATCACTTTGAGGCGGGCTTCCGCTTCCGCGCGATCGTTTGTGTCAAGCTCCACCTCGAGATATTTGCCGATGCGCACCTTTCCAACTTCTGCGAATCCCATCGAGTGAAGCGCTCCTTGCACAGCTGTTCCTTGCGGATCCAGAACGTTTTCCTTAATCGTAACGTAGACGGTTGCCTTCATAATAGCCTCCTGAATGTGTGGTTGTAATGGTACATCTATGATCTCACTTTTTTGTGTTTATCGCTTATCCTGCGGTTTGTTGCTTGTTTCAAGCCTTCTAGGAAAGCTCTTGTCCCGTCAAGCGGTGGTAAATCTCGCGATATCGAGCCGTTGTCGCCGCTACGACGACCTCTGGCAATGGGTCCGGCATGCTGTCGCGGTCCCAGTCGGAGCCCAGCAGGTATGTGCGAACCGGCTCCTTGTCCATACTGTCGATCTCAACGTCGTAGGCGTAACTGCCTTCTGACCAGAATCGCGACGAGTCCGGCGTAAAGATTTCGTCGATGAGGATTACCTTGCCGTCGATCAATCCGAATTCGAATTTGCAGTCGGCGAGGATAATGCCGCGTTCTTGGCAATACTCATGAGCGAAGCGATAAAGCGCAAGGCTACGATCACGTAGCTCCTCGGCAAGCTCGGCGCCCACCAGTTCCGCCATCCGCTCGAACGGGATATCTTCGTCATGGCCAACATCGTTTTTGGCAGCCGGTGTGAAGATCGGTTCTGCGAAATGCTCGTTTTTGCGCATGCCCTCAGGCAGCTTGATGCCGTTGATCTCGCCTGTGCTCGTGTACTGTCTCCAGCCACCGCCCGTAATGTAGCCGCGCACGACACATTCGATGTCGATACGCTCTGCTTTGCGTGTTACCATAATGCGATTCTTAAGCAGCTCCGGCTCAGTGATGATATCGCCCAGCAACGCTACGTCGGTATGCACGACGTGGTTCACTTGCAGCTCCTTCGTCACTTCAAACCAGAAGGCTGACAATCGGTTCAGCACATTGCCCTTATCCGGCACAGCCGGGTCCAGCACATAGTCGAACGCCGAGATGCGGTCGGTCACAACAATCAGGAAGTGTTCTCCCAGATCGTACAGCTCGCGCACCTTGCCTTTGTATACCAGCGGAGCCTTAACGTAATCAATCGCCGTAGATAATGCCTGCGGCTTTGCGCTCATTCCAGTCATCCCCTCGTCCCTTAGTTCAAGCCCAATCTTGCGAAAATCGTGTCCACATGCTTCAGATGCCAAGCCGGGTTGAAGCAATCGTCGATCTCTTCCGTTGTAAGAGCTTCTTTGATTTCAGCCGTTTCTTCCACGATGGAGCGGAACTGGCGTTGCTCTTCCCAAGCCTGCATGGCGCGCGGTTGCACCGTATCGTACGCTTGCTCGCGGCTGAAGCCTTTGTCGATCAGCTTCGTCATAACACGACCGGAGAACGGTACGCCGTATGTCGCGCTCATGTTGCGTTTCATATTGTCAGGGAATACCGTCAAGTTCTGAATAATGTTGCCGAGACGGTTCAGCATATAGTTAAGCAGCATCGTCGAATCCGGAAGGATTACACGTTCTGCCGACGAATGGCTGATATCGCGCTCATGCCAGAGCGGCACATTCTCGTAAGCCGTCAGCATATGTCCGCGAATGACGCGGGAGAGACCGGACATGTTCTCGCAGCCGATCGGGTTACGTTTGTGCGGCATCGCCGACGAGCCCTTCTGACCTTTGGCGAACGGTTCTTCAACTTCGCGGAATTCACTCTTCTGAAGCGCGCGAATTTCAGTCGCGAACTTGTCCAGCGACGTTGCGATCAAAGCAATAACGCCCATGTATTCCGCATGGCGGTCACGTTGCAGCGTTTGTGTCGAGATTGGCGCCGCTGTAATGCCCAGCTTCTCGCAAACGAATTGCTCTACGAACGGATCGATGTTAGCGTAAGTACCTACAGCGCCGGACATTTTGCCGAATTGCACGCCGTTTGCCGCATGTTGGAACCGCTCCAGATTCCGTTTCATCTCTTCGTACCACAGCGCCATCTTAAGACCAAACGTCGTTGGTTCAGCATGAACGCCATGCGTACGTCCCATCATCGGCGTATCTTTATATTGAATCGCCTTCTCGCGCAGGATGCCGATGAATCTTTCGATATCCTTGAACAGGATCTCGTTAGCCTGGCGGAGCAGGTAACCCGTTGCCGTATCCACAACATCCGTCGAAGTCAAACCGTAGTGAACCCATTTGCGCTCTGGTCCAACCGTCTCGGATACTGCGCGTGTGAACGCGATAACGTCATGGCGTGTTTCAAGCTCGATTTCGTAGATCCGATCAATATCGAAGCTGGCAGACGCACGCAGCGCCTCCACGTCTTCCTTCGGAATAATGCCAAGCTCGGACCAAGCTTCGCAAGCGCAAAGCTCGACTTCCAGCCAAGCCTTGAATTTGTTTTCCTCCGTCCAGATGGCTCTCATTTCGGGTCTGCTATAACGTTCTAACATGATGGCCTCACACCTTCCAAATCTTAGTTTCTTCGATCCATGCAAGTGCAGCATCCACATTTGGCGCAAGCACATTCACATGTCCCATTTTCCGTTTAAACACAGCATCGCTTTTTCCGTACAAATGCAGCTTTGGCGCCACGCCGCCTATTGACGCGGCGTCGTCGCTCTCCGTCATTCTTGCCAGCACCGGCTCCACATGTTGTCCCAGCACGTTAACCATAACCACAGGGCTCATCAGCGTTACGTCGCCTAGCGGCAGTCCGCAGATCGCTCTTACATGCTGCTCGAATTGTGATGTGCGGCAAGCCTCCATCGTGTAATGACCGCTGTTGTGCGGACGCGGTGCCAGCTCGTTCACGTAGAGACCGCCATCCTCCGTCACGAACATCTCTACCGCGATGAGTCCAACCACTTTAAGCCCTTCTGCGATCTGCAGAGCCAATGACTCCGCTTCGCGAATGACTTCCTCCGAGGTGCGGGCAGGAACGATAGATAGATGCAATATATTATCGACATGAATATTTTCCGCAGGTGGGAAGACTTTTATTTCCCCTTTGGAGCTTCTTGCCGCAATGACCGAAATTTCTTGCTTAAATTTGATGAATTGCTCCAGCACGAGCTGAGTGCCCGCCCGCGATAACGTTTCGTAAGCTTCCGGAACTTCAGCAGCATCGCGGATCACCCATTGGCCTTTGCCGTCATAACCGCCAGTTACCGTCTTCAGCACGCATGGAGTGCCAAACGCCGCAACTCCCTCATGAAGCTCGTCCTCGCTGCGAATCTCGCGGTATGGCGCAACGCGTACGCCTGCTGCTTCGATGGCACGTTTCTCGCGAAGACGGTGCTGGGTCGTATACAGCAGCTCGCTCCCTTGTGGGACATATGACTGCTCCATCAGCTTGGCTGCGATGTTGGCATCGACGTTCTCGAACTCGTACGTGATGACGTCCGATGCGTCCGCGAGCTCTAGAGCCGCGTTCATGTCATCGTAAGCCGCCACGATCTGCCTGGATACTTGTCCCATAGGCGAGTCCGGGGTCGGATCCAGCGCGACAAATCGATAGCCCATCGCGCTGCCGGCATTCGCCAGCATGCGCCCCAGTTGACCGCCTCCAAGAATGCCAATCGTGCTGCCTGGCACAATCGTCTTCACGTTGTCCGATCCCGATAGGCTCTTCATCATAATGTGTCGCTGCTTTCCAGCACTTCTTGCTTCACACGATCACGTCTTGCTTGCACGCGCGCGGCGATTTCGGGTTCGAAGGCTCCGAGAATTTGGGCAGCCAGCAGACCGGCATTGGTACCGCCCGCATTGCCGATCGCCACGGTAGCTACAGGGATGCCTCCCGGCATCTGTACGATGGAGAGCAGCGAATCAAGTCCGCTCAAATTTGACGATTTAACAGGAACGCCAATAACCGGCAGAGTCGTCTTGGACGCGACCATACCGGGCAGATGCGCAGCGCCGCCTGCTCCCGCGATAATAACCTTAAGACCTCGCTCCGCAGCATTCTCCGCGTATTCGAACATTAAATCCGGCGTGCGGTGCGCCGATACGACCTTCTTCTCGTATGCGATATCAAGCTCCTCAAGAATATCGCACGCAAGCTTCATCGTGTCCCAATCCGACTTGCTGCCCATGATGACGCCAACCTTAGCAGACATTTGCCCAAACCTACTTTCGTATTATCAATTTGGAATATAAATAGAAAAAAGCCCTTTAGCGATCTATATCGGATCTGCCTAAGGACCATAGCCGAAACGAGTCCCTAAGCGGCACTTCATTTCCTTTCGATGAATCCTGGCAAAGACGAAAACATACCATCATCCGTAAGACAGCACAAGGCTGCCCCTAAAGGAAGCAACCTGTCATTTGACTCTTCTGACTGGGCAATGGATGTATATCATTCGTTATCATTTACCTCATTATTGATTCATCTAGCTCGTAGTCCAGAAAATATGGTTCCCGGGTAGAAACATTCGGGCCAATCCCGAATATATACGAGTATTGCTCGCTTAGGACAACCTGACATCCCAAGCCTATTCTAGTTTAAACAATCGCTCCACGACTGTCAATGAAATACGAACATTACTAGAAATCCAATTGCAAAAGTTCGTTTTTTCGTCCAATTTGTTCGTTTCCGATGTGAACGATGACGCTTCGCACTCTTGGATTGCCGATTTCTTCCTACCTTCTTCTAGGCATGCCAAAGGGTGAATACAATTAGATATAAGGCGTATTGGGTCGTATTGGCAAGAACAAAGGGTATGAGAAGGAGGTTTATCTGTGCACATCCATACGGTAAAAAAGGGCGACTCGCTATGGAAAATCGCGCACGACTACGGTGTTCCTCTGGAGCCTCTGTTTGTTGCGAACGGACTTTCGGATCAAAGCGTACTCGTCATCGGTCAGGCCATCGTTGTACCCACGGAACCAAAACCAACGGTTCATAAAGTGCTGGTCGGCGAATCCCTGTGGAAGATCAGCCAAATGTACGGCGTAACGATCCAGGAGCTTGCTGCCGCTAACGGCATTCGAAATCCTGCACTGATCTATCCCGGACAACTGTTGCAGATTCCGACACCTGCGAAACCCATTATCGAAGTGAACGCTTATCTCGAGAAGCTTGGTCAGAGGGGCGCTGAGCTAACGGAGCAGGTCGGCGATTATTTGACCTATCTTAGCCCCTTCAGCTATCGCGTCCAATCGACCGGCGCACTGCAGCCCATCGATGACACGGCAGCGATCGCTACCGCGTACTCGAAGCGAGTAATTCCGATGATGGTCATCACGAATTTCGAGGGTGATAATTTCAATCCAGAAATCGCCCATGCGGTCGTGACGGATGCCGCCGCGCAGAACCAGCTCATGATGAACATCGTTTCCGTCATGGCGCAGAAAGGGTATAAGGCGCTGAACGTCGACTTCGAATATGTGCCCCCTGCAGACAAGGAGATGTACAACGCATTCCTCAAGCGGCTGGTCGATACGCTTCGTCCGTTAGGATATTTGGTGTCCGCCGCTCTGGCTCCAAAGTTATCGGCCGCTCAAGCAGGCACGCTGTACGAAGCGCATGACTACGAGGCGCAAGGACGCATTCTTGATTTCGTTATCCTTATGACGTACGAATGGGGCTGGTCTGGCGGTCCGCCGAGAGCCGTTGCGCCGCTTAACGAAGTCATGAAGGTTCTGAACTATGCGCTGAGCGTCATTCCTTCTAACAAGATTATTATGGGCATTCCGCTCTACGGCTACGACTGGACGTTGCCATATGTAACAGGAGGACGATGGGCGCCTACGGTCAGCTCTCAAGCCGCAGTAGAGCGTGCCGCGCAATACGGCGCCGTCATTCAGTATGATGAAGCCTCGCAATCGCCGTTCTATAACTATTTCGACGAGCAGGGCAAGGAGCATGTCGTCTGGTTCGAAGACGCGCGCAGCATCCAAGCCAAATTCGATGTCGTGAAGAAGCTCAAGCTGCGCGGTGTCAGCTACTGGGTGCTCGGCGTCGCGTTCGCCCAGAACTGGTTCGTGCTCGGCGAAAACTTCACGATACGGAAGTATCTCTAGTGAGTGGGGGAATGAGGGCCAGAATTCCGCCCCCGCCCCCCCTTTTTTTTCAACTCAGAAATGAGGGAACCTCGCATACAATTGATTGTACCGTTTCTCCAGTCCCTTGGACAGCAGATGGAAGCCGACGATGAGCAGCACGTAAGCGACTAGCGGCGAATAAAAGATCCATTCGTACACTTGAAAATTCCCTCTCGCTTGACCAATCAATCCGCCCCATTCGTTCGTCCGGCTATGGAATTCGGAAGGGCTGTAATATTTGATCGTACCCCCAACGAATATTTGGAACAACGCCAGCTGACCGAACAATGTAAGTACGAGAATGATCTCTTGTACGATTAGAATAAGGAAGCTTTCCTTCAAATGAGGCAGCAGATGCTTGCGAATAATGCCTCCGCCACCCGCTCCAAGCGACTGAGAGGCTGTGACGAATTGACGCTCGCGAAGAACCAGTGTCTTCTCTTTCACCGTGGACATTATGGCTGGCACCCCGACTATCGTAAGCACGGCTCCGAGGAGCAGTGACATCAACAGCGGCGAAAACACCGGATTAATCGTTATTCCTATCATCATTAACCAGATAATAATAAACACCGGTATGCCGTTCAGCAGGTTCCCAGGAGATGCGGCGGTAGAACGCTGTGCCACGGATTTGCTGTAGAAACCAAGTAACATCCCTATGCCCCCTCCGATGGCAACACGAGCGAATGCGATACCTATCGAGAGGAAGATCGTATATTTGGCTCCGTGCAATAGCTTCGTCAACATATCATAACCTGATTTATCAGTACCAAGCAGATACTGTTGCCCCGGCGGGGCCGGCGGAGCTATGACGGTGCCTTCGCCGTTTTCGTCCAGAACATATTCGATTTTGAGTTGATCATATGGCCCATACGGAGCAATTAACGGTCCGATCATAGCGATCAATACCATCATTGACGTTATCATAATGCCGGCAAGCAACGTTTTATTCATCGGACGAACACCTTTCCTAACCCGTATAAGAATATCCGCAGAACACCGTATCCGATCGCATACAACGCCAGCAGTGCCAATAAACCGTTAACGACGACATGATACTGATAGCCGTGGTCAAATGCATTGGAGAATATCAGCATGGTAATCCCGTTATTATTGAACAAATATTCGACTAGAAACAAATTACCCATAATAATGCCCATCAATTTATGTAGATCGCCTTTTACGAATGGAAGCACGTTAGGCAGGGCATGGTACCAAATGACGTACCTCCTCGAAAGACCCTTCGCCTTGGCGTTCCCGATGTAATCTTCCGTGAGTGTGAGTTTCAATTGCATGGACACGCTCCATATCACATAATTCGCCGGGAAAATAATCATCGAGATCAGCGGCAGTACGATAGCAGGGTCATCTTGCGTCAATGTAGCCACTTCAAATAAAACGACGCCGGTTTCCTTGGCGATCATGACGATCACAAATTGCATCAGCAGCACGACCACGAAGTCCGGAAGCGAAGCAATGAGATCAACCAGCGCTTTGAACCAAGGGGCTTTTGTGAACACGAACCAGACTCCGGCTGCCATTCCGATCACCATACCGATTAACGCTCCAGCTGTAACGAAGATCAACGAATTGCGGAAGTAATCGCCGATTCTCTCCCAGAACGAAAACTCGTTCTTACCTATATAGAAACGAAACGTTTCCCCATTCGCGATTCCTGCAAAATAGTGCCCCGCCGCGTCCCAGCCTTGTCCGAACGAGAAGTGGATCGGCCCGCCTTCAAACTCCGTCGTGAGCATGAGCGGCAGCGCAGCTAGCGCGAGCACGAACAATAACATCCCCGGGATCATGATCGTTACCTGTGTTGCTTTGGACATGCCTGTTGTTCCTTCCTTTAGCTCTGTAGTTGTCATTGTAGCTCTGGCTGTACCTCTAGACAAATAATTGAACTTATTATATCTCCTCAATCACACCATTGATAAACAAAAAAATGGAAAATCCGCTAGGCGCACTAGCTGTAGGAGGAGCGCCCATGCGCCTCCTTGCGCGCCACGCGGCTGCGCAGGCTATAATAGCCCGATTAATCGGGCTATTAATGCTCTTGCGGCTCTGCCGACTCCAACAGCCCGATTTAATCGGGCTATTTGCTCTCTCGCGGCTCCGCCGACCCTAATAGGCCGATTTAATCGGGCTATTTGCTCTCTCGTGGCTCCGCCGACTCCAATAGGCCGATTTAATCGGGCTATTTGCTCTCTCGCGGCTCCGCCGCCTCCAATAGTCCGATTTAAGAGACTGTCGATTAATTCTAAAGCGTACTATGTCAACTACTTTTTACGGACTTTAGAGCACCCCAAACACACCTAACCTGTAGAATTTTAAAAATAGGGTTACCAACTGACGAAAAGCGGTGGACGAAAGCGGTATGTCTCGAATCTGAAGAAATAGCCTCGTTTCAATCCTGTATGCAATCTGGCTGAGTGCAGATAGCTGTTCTAACGTACAATTCGCATTGACAGGACGAGGTGGATAACGCTTTAGTACGAGGTCTGGGCCTCCAGAATTTGATCCGATCTTCCCTCGGTCCCAGACATACCGACTTCATCATTTTTCTTTGTATCTAGGCAGCGCTTGATGTGATCATGCAATTAAAGGCGAGCTTTTTGTTGATTTCCTGCACGAGCCGATAAGCTGGCTTGGAGGAATGGAACGGCTGCTTATCGCGTAACATGGCAAAAGCGATCTTAAGCATCTTGTTGCCCATTGCTACAAAGGTTGCGCGTTCGTGCTTGCCTCGGCTTCTGAGACGTTCGTAAAACGGCTTCAGGTCCTCATTATGCAAGCAGAGGCTCCGCCCAGCTAGATAAGTGACATAGCGTAAGTGAGTATTGCCCTGCTTGGAGATTTTGCGATAAGAGCCCGCGCCGCCGCCTGACTGCTTGACGATCGGATTGGTACCGGCCTTCTTGATGAGTTGCCCGGCATGCTGATAATCCAAGACATTACCGATCTCCGCGTAGAGCTCTGCCGCCAAGGATACGCCGAGTCCAGGAACCGTAAGGAGTAAGCTACCGTCGGTCTGAAGCAACAGGTTTTCAATCTCATTGTCCAGCGTATTGATTTTGGCATCGAAGGCGCGGAGGTCCTGTAGCTTCATACGTAGCACCATGAGCTCGGGACGGAGCGTCTGCACGTCTGAGGCAAGTGATTCCTTTGCCACATGAAGCAGCTTGCCGATTGCGTTCGTACGCAACTTCAAGTTGTGCTGAACGGAAAGCTTCCGTAGCCCCATCTCACCAAGTTGCAAAACGAGAGCGGGGTGCGGGTAGTACTCCATGAAGTAGAGAGATGCTTTCCCCCACAAGTCGCTAAACACTTTTATTTTCTTAGCTCTTCCATTCTGGTGTTCGGCGTAACCTTGATACTCTCGCCAGACGATATCCAGGATGTTTCGGATCTCCATACGAAGGCTAGAACGCTTGCGAATTTCTGAGCGCTTTGCACGAGTTAGGACGCGCAACTGTCTTTGCAGGCCTTCCGTTAAACGATACTCCGTCGCTTTATTGTTACGAATGGCGTGAGCAATGGCGACGAGGTCGAGGTCATCGGTTTTGCACCAACTAAGAGCGCTGGCACGCTCTTCAGAGGTCGTGTAGGCGTTGAGAATTTGAACGTGGTACCCATGCATGGTCATCTGTCTGACAATGTCCTCGTAGTAGTGGCCGGTTGCTTCAATGCCAAGAAACAAGCGTACGGCTTCCGTGTCTCGAATGGCTCTTTCAATCGTGTCGTATAGGAGTTTCATTCCGGATTGACTGACGGAAAAAAAGAAGGGTTTCTCAATCACGTCGCCGAAATAATTGCATATGAGTGCTTTTTGGTGGAGCTTTGCCGCATCGATCGCTACGATGAGTACTTGCTCCAGGTTAACACCTCGCAGTTGTTGACTGAACTTTGTTCCCTTTAAGCCTTGAATATGTTGGGATTTCCCCATGTGACTTCAACCTCCTGTGGTGGGTGGTTAGATTGAAGCTCTTCGTCAGGTGCTTCTTTCTTCGATAGTCGCTGGGGATTTTCCTTTATAAAAGGAGTATATTACACGCCAGAATCTATAAATAAAAATGGTCAAATTCTATATAAAATAACCTTTTTACTCGATAAATCACCGAATATCTCCCGATTTCGTGGTATAATAGACTTATACTGAGGGGAGAGATTTGTCATGGCAGTCGCGTTTAAACAGTTTGAGCAGCTTTCATTTGCGGATATCGAGGTTTATTCTGTGTTGCCTGAGCATCCCATTTGGAGCAAAGTAGCGGATCTCGTGGACTTTAGCTTCGCAGACCGCATTTGTGCTCATCTGTATTCCTCGCGCGGCCCTAGACCCTATGCCCCGTCCATCAAATTTAAACTTCACGTTGTCCAGCGCTATTACAACCTTTCGGATCGCGAGATGGAGGAGCGCGTCATTGGCGATCTCTTCATTAAGCGATTTTTAGGCGTTCCGGTCAGCTTTATGGGGTTCGACCACAGTACGATCGGGCTTGATCGCGACCGTCTCGGCTCTGCTTTATTCGATGCCTGTCACCATCACATTCTCGCGCAAGCGAAGCAAAAAGGGCTTTGGGGCGATAACAAGGACATTTGGATTGTGGATTCCTTTATCACGCAGGGCAATGCCGTTTACCGCTCCTCTTATCGCCTCATCAAGCATGCCTTCGTCCGCGTGCTGAACCACCTGAAGCGTGCATATCGGCACTTGTTTGACCGTGCCCAAACGGAGCTTGACTTGCGTCCGTTGACCACAAAGCTTCCTCCCGATGCGACCGCGGAGGATCTCGGTGTTGCGTTTAGTCAATTGATTCTTATGGCTTACGAACTGTTACACTGGTTCGAAAAGGATGCGATCCGCAACCTCTTCTGGTCGTGGTCCCATCCGGAGCGCCGAGTAGATTCTTTAGAGCTTCAAGCGATTCTGTACCAGACTTTAATGGAGAATGTGTACCCGGAAGATCCGAATGATCCCAAGACCCCATTCAAGAAGATCGAGCGTAAAAAGCGGCTGAAAGACCGGATCGGCAGCGCAGTCGACCCAGAGAAGCGAAATGGTTTCAAAAGCAAAACCTTACAGTTCTTTGGCGACAAGGTGCAGGTGGTCATGTCCGAAACCAATGGCATCGTGCTCCATGCGGAACCGATTGCGGGCAATGAGCCCGATGGCGACCGTCTGCAGGAGCTCTTGAACGTTGTGATGGAAGAGCATAACGTCAAACCGGAGTACGTCTTGGGCGATTCAGCGTATGGATACGGGGTACACCGTCAGACGTTGGCTAAAGACGGCATTCAACTTGTGTCGCCGTTAAAATCCATTGGCGTCAATACGAAGGGGCTCATGTCCAGCGACTTATTCCTTTACGACCCCGATGCGGCGTCGGTCACTTGCCCGCAAGGCCAAGTAAATGCTTATATTAACGATATGCGAGAAGACGCAGGCAAACAGTATATATTCAGCAAAGCCCAATGCAAGAGCTGTCCGATCAGATCGGAGTGTACCACGAGCAAAAGGACCGGGAGAACCATTTTCATCAGTGACTATTATGCAGAATTCAAGCAAGCAGGAGCAATTAACGCAACCGATGCGGGAAAGGCACTGCTACAAAAACGCGCGAACATTGAACGGAAATGCAATGAAATGAAAAATCACAATGGGCTAGGCAGAACACGATTACGTTCTCGGGAGAAGCGCCGTATAGACACGAAGCTTGTAGCCGTGGTGACAAATCTGAAGCAAATCGTGAAACACGCGCAGGGTTCGCTTACACTTAGTTTTCAACGTAAGCGAGGCCCTGGCTCACTGTGGCCGATTTACGGTTAAGGGCAGCAAAAGGAACAGAAAAACGGGCTGACTTGACCGAAGTTGGACGTTGAAAGGCATGAAATGCAAAAATTTAACAGAATGATAGTTGAGGGCAAGTCTGGTGACTGTTTAATCGACAGTCTCTTTTCTCGGGCTATTGGGCGCGGCTGCGCCGCCTCCAATAGTCCGATTTAATCGGGCTATTTGCTCTCTTGCGGCTCCGCCGACTCCAACAGCCCGATTTAATCGGGCTATTTGCTCTCTCGCGGCTCCGCCGGCCCCAATAGGCCGATTTAATCGGGCTATTTGCTCTCTTGCGGCTCCGCCGGCCCCAATAGGCCGATTTAATCGGGCTATTTGCTCTCTCGCGGCTCCGCCGATCCCAATAGGCCGATTTAATCGGGCTATTTGCTCTCGCGGCTCCGCCGGCCCCAATAGGCCGATTTAATCGGGCTATTTGCTCTCTCGCGGCTCCGCCGACTCCAATAGGCCGATTTAATCGGGCTATTTGCTCTCTTGCGGCTCCGCCGACTCCAATAGGCCGATTTAATCGGGCTATTTGCTCTCTTGCGGCTGCGCCGGCCCCAATAGGCCGATTTAATCGGGCTATTTGCTCTCTAACGGCTCCGCCGATCCCAATAGGCCGATTTAATCGGGCTATTACCACCACAAACATGAAAAAAGCAAAAAGCTCCATGCCTCCTAACGCGGAGGCACGGAGCGGAGCTTTGGAGCTAAATGTTACTCATACTTGCTTCAATTAGCCTTCCAGCCAAGTTGTTTTCTCGGAGATAGGCGCACGTTTCTGCATTGGCGCTGCCATGTCGGGGTAGCCGAGGAAAATCAGTGCAACAATCTCCTCTTTGCCCTCAGTCAACCCAAGCGCGCTGCGCATCAGCGGGTTAAACATCGGTTCGCCAGAGCGCCAGATAGCGCCAAGACCATGTGCTTGCGCGGCAAGCAGCAGGTTCTGGACAGCCGCTTGCGATGCAGCCAGCTCCTCTGCGCGAACCGATCTTGGATCTTCCGCCTGCGAACATACCGCCGCAATAACAACCGGCGAGCGGTAAGCCTTAGCTACTTCCTTCTCACGCTTCTCCGCCACTTCCTCAGCGCTTAAGTCAGCAGGCCAGTTCGCCTGTGCGATATTGGCGTACCCTTCGCCAAGCGCCTTCCGTCCATCACCCGTCATAACGATAAAACGCCACGGCTGCGTGTTGAAGTGATTCGGCGCCCAGCTTGCCGCTTCGAGGAGCTCCTCCAGAATAGCGCGATCCACGGGATCACTTTTCACTCTGCCAATAGAACGGCGCGACCTGATTGCTTCAAGAACATCCATCGTTGCCCGTTCGACGGGCGCTTTTGTTACCGGCACTTCGTTGCTCATCATTCAATTCTCCCCTTAACCCATAATTATTTCTTCAATCAAATCGAAAAGTTCCATGCTTAGTAAACCATTTACGCGAACAAGCCTGCATACTCGCTATAACCTTCTTCTGCGAGCTTATCCTTCGGAACAAAACGAAGCGAAGCCGAGTTGATGCAATACCGCAACCCAGTCGGCTGCGGACCATCATCGAACACATGGCCCAGATGCGAGTCTCCCTCTTTGCTTCGCACCTCGACGCGAACCATGAAGTGGCTCGAGTCCGTATGCTCCGTCACCGAAGCCTTCTGAAGCGGCTTCGTAAAGCTTGGCCAGCCGCAGCCCGCATCGTACTTATCCTTGGAGCTGAACAACGGCTCGCCAGATACGATATCGACGTAGATGCCGTCTTCGGTATGATCCCAATATTCGCCCGTGAACGGACGTTCCGTTCCATTCTGCTGCGTTACATTGTATTGAATAGGAGTCAGCTTCCGCTTCAATTCCTCCTGGTCCTTCTTCGCAGACCAATGATTCGAGATAAAGGCGTCTCTACCCGATCCTTTGCGATACATCTTGTAACGGAAAGGATTTTTGTTATGGTAATCCTGATGGTAATCCTCCGCGGCGTAGAACACATCCGCCTTTGTAATTTCCGTCACGATCGGCTTGTCGAAACGTCCGCTGCGCGCCAGCTCTTCCTTCGATTGCTCCGCCTCTTGGCGCTGCTCATCTGTATAATAGAAGATACCTGTACGATATGATTCGCCGCGGTCGTGGAATTGCCCTCCCGCATCTGTTGGATCGATTTGCTGCCAGAAGATGTCGAGCAGCTTGCGATAAGGGAAAACTGCCGGATCGTACGTGATCAGCACGGCCTCTGCGTGGCCCGTCGTTTCCGAGCAGACCTCTTCGTATGTCGGATTAACGGTGTGTCCGCCGATATAACCGGAGACGATGGATACAATACCGGGCAATTCCTCGAACGGCGTTACCATACACCAGAAGCATCCGCCCGCGAAAGCAGCCTTAGCATAACTGCTGGATTGAAGTTCTGCCACTTTTGCCACCTCACCTTTCAGTTTATCTTTCCTATTATAAACGATCCTTTGATGAACCGGAAATATGGATAGCTGCGACTGTCGCCAAATCAATAAATAACGTGCATTTTTTCAGGTACATATCCGGGATGGCTTTGTTACAATAAGATGACAGCCGCAACCTTTGGGCCGATTATGCGTCCATACAAGTAGGCAATGGGACAGGCAGGCAACCCGCGCATAAACGGTTCATTCATCCACGGCGGCACAGAACAGAGGCTCAAAGAGGTGAATGACTATGAATGACCTAAGTTTGGAAACGACAATGGCAAGCCGGCAGGAACATGTTGCTCGCAAGCGCAGAAGTGTGGTCTCCCTCGTTATTTTTATCGGGGTGTGGATGATCCTTATCGGCGGCGGGTTCTATATGGCTAAGTGGTATACCGATAAGATGCAGCAAGACATTACAGCTGATATCGAACAACAGACATCCGCTCAACTGAGCGAGATGCAATCGATATACGATACCAAGTTAACGGATCTGGAGACGGCCTACACCGCGGAGATGACCGAGCTGAAGGGCAAGATCGATGCGCTTAACGAGCTCCTTACCTTCACGAAGGACAACGCAGATACAAAAACGGACAATAGCAATAAGCTATATACGCAGCTAAACGAAGTGAAGAAGCAGCTGGACGAGCTTAAGAAAAGTCTGGACGTGCTGAAATGACGATTACAGCCAAAACGTTAAATCGTACCGCTCTGCTCGCTTTCTCTCCGTTTGTAGGTATTCTGATCTGGCTTCTGGTCAGTCAATTGACGATCCAGCTTGCCGAATTAGATTCCGCAACAAGCTCGAGCACAGATATGCTTCTGCAATCTGATGCACGGATTGCGGAGTTAAGCGGCGGTCTTGATGCTGCAAGAGAGACGGCGGTTGGAACCAGTGAATCCATCAAAGCGCAGCTCGACTTGTACAACCGAACCAATGCGGAGATGGCGGCGATCTCCAAGCTAGCAGCGAGTCAGGCCGTGCGGCCGCTGGCGATCTATGACGCCAAGATTACAGCGAAGCTTGGCAAGCCCTCTGCAACGATTAATTCGGACAAGCTCCGCGCGCAGCTCTTTTACTTAAACAACGGCGTATTCAAAAGTTATGCGGTGAAGATTAAGCTCAAATCAGACAACGCCATGAAGATGGTGCTTGGCGGCTCGGAGATCGGACAATCGCAGACAACGATGCAAGCCGTCAAGGAGCATCAAGCGGCTGTCGGCGTTAACGCCGGCGGCTTCGCAGACGGAGGAGGCAAGCGGTATCCGCTGAGCAATACGATTGTGGACGGCAAGTACGTCTCCGGCTTTGAGGCTTCTTATTCGGATTTATTTTTTGTCGGCATGAACGATAAGAACGAATTAATCGGCGGCAAATACACCAGCAAGGATCAACTGGATGCGAAGAATCCGAAATTCGGTGCTTCCTTTGTTCCCGTGCTCCTGCGCGGAGGAGCGGCTCAGCAAATTCCACTCAAGTGGCAAATCAGCCCGAAGCGCGCTCCCCGCACCGTCATCGCCAATTACAAAGACGATCAATTGCTGATTCTCGTAACGGATGGCTACAACGAATCCGGCAGCTCCGGCGCTACGCTCTCAGAGCTGCAGAATCTACTGAAAGGCTATGGCGCGATCGACGCCTACAATCTCGACGGAGGAGGCTCCTCCTCGCTTGTCTTTAACGGCAAGCTCATCAACAAACCGTCGGACGGATCGCTGCGCAAGCTGCCTACCCATTTTTTATTTTTCAAATAAGCCTGCAAAACAAAAAAACAAAACAAATCAAATCAAATCAAGGCTGCCCCAAGAACTCCTTACACGGAGCTCTGGTGCAGCCTTTTTTGCATAAGCGTTTCTAGGCGCTCCTCGTCCTCATGTTATCTGAATTTAAGCGCAACAGCCGTTCTTAGCAGATGATAATCTCGCTCTGACGCAAGCAACAATCGTTCGGCTTCGGCATTCGTAATAAGCTCGAATCGCACTTCCGCTCCCGGTCTAAGTTGCGCAAACATTGGGATGTCGACTGTAGCGACATGGGCAATGCGCGGATAACCACCGGTTGTCTGTCGGTCAGCGAGCAGCACGATCGGTTGCCCGCCAGGCGGCAGCTGTATAGTCCCGAGCGAAACAGCTTCTGACAATAGCTCTCCCTCGTCCCGACTTTCTACTTGCTGCCCTTCGAGCCGACAGCCCATCCGATCGGATTGATGACCGATCGTGAAAGTACCCCCGAACAACTCGCGTCTTCCCGACTCCGTCAATCGGTCATAATGGGCGCCAGGAAAAGCACGAACGATGGCGATATCCCGTTCGGCGATCGCAAAGTGCTCGGCATGCCAGCCGCCGCTCTCCGTCCCTTTGCGGATTGCCGCAGTCAATCGTTCGGCTGTAGAGCCGGCAATGATCGGCTTTAGGCCAAGCTGATCCCCCGCTTGCAGCATCCGTCCTTGATAACCGCCAATTCCCGCTCTCACGTAGGTGCTTCGACTCCCCATAACCACCGGGATGTCGAGTCCGCCAGCAATAGCAATGTAAGCACGGAAGCCCGATCTACAGCCTCTCAGCGCGATAACATCCCCTGCCTGCGCAAGCACGGGCCGCCACATCGGGATTGGTTCGCCATTCAGCTCTGGCATCAGATCTGCGCCACAAATGGCTATGACCGCATCCTTATCCATGCGCAGCTGCGCCCCCGTCCATGTCAATTCCAGCACTGCTTCCCCTTCATCATTTCCGACAAGTGTATTGGACGTCCTTGCAGCGGAGCCATCCATCGCGCCTCCTACCACAACTCCTTGGTTCTGATAGCCATGTCTCCCCATATCTTGTACCGTTGCCTGCAGCCCCGGCTTTAGAATCGTGATCATATCCCTCAGCCTCCCTTGGACCTGTTGTTCTCTTCTTCGTACTCGCCAGTCGGCCAGTCCTCGTATTGCTCCTTGGTGATCGGCACGAACCGGATGCGATCTCCGCTTCGCAGCAGGCTTGGCTGTGACTGTTCCGGCCGGAAGAGCGCCATCGGCGTCCGCCCGATAATTTGCCAGCCGCCAGGTGTTCCTATTGGGTAAATTCCTGTCTGTCCTCCCGCAATTCCAACACTGCCTGGCGGAATCAACATGCGTGGTACGGCTCTTCGCGGTGAGGATATGGCCTTCGGCATACCGCCCAAATAGGGAAATCCAGGTGTAAATCCGATCATATGGACGGTATACATCTCATTGCTATGTAAGGCAACCACTTCGTCTGGAGCCATCCCTGCGATCGCCGCGACCTCATCCAAATCCGGCCCGTCTTCTCCACCGTAGTGTACAGGGATATTAACAATCCGAGCATCTTCTCTAGCTGCCTGGCTGAAGTCAAGCTGATCCAGCACGGCTAGCACCCGGTTGCAGACTGTGCGAAATACCGTATCATCGAGCATTTCCGACTGCGTCCTCCCGTTCTTAACCAAATAGGGATGATAATACAATGCAACGGAAGCGTAGGCAGGTACACATTCGATAAAGCCGGACCATACCGAATGATTTTCTATCGCCCTTGTCACAGCCGTTACCTTGGCAAGCATCGACTCGTCCATCCGGTCTCCCAGCTTAATCAGCAATCCGCTATCTCCAAGAGGCCTAAGCTCATACTTTTCATGGTCTGTCTCATTGGCAACCTTATACCCATCTGCGATGACCATCCTGCTCCCCCCGATTCCTTTGTCCGAATGCCCCACCCTGCTAAACACGATAATCTGCTCTCCGCGGTGCAATACCAGATGCTCGCAACGCTCTGACCAACTCATCTGCATGTCCGAGCGCATCAGGGGAGTCGCCATGCAAGCAGATCGTGTCTGCCTTCAGCTTGATCCAGCTCCCTTGACGTGTTAACAACTCGCCGCTTTGCACGAGACGAACCATTCGAGCTCCAGCTTCGACTGGATTCTCGAGCACGGAACCGTTCACATGTCTCGGTGTCAGTGATCCATCCTCCTCGTATGAACGGTCAGCGAACACTTCATGCGCCGACCTCAGCCCCAGCTGCTGCGCCGCTCGTACCAGCGAGCTTCCCGAGAGTCCATATAACATCATATTCCCGTCTATCTTATATATGGCTTCTGCAATCGCTTCCGCTAATGCTCCATCCTTCGCTGCCATGTTATACAAAGCGCCATGGGGTTTGACATGCGATATTCTCGCACCTTCCGCTGTAGCAAAAGCTTGAATGGCACCAATCTGGTAAACCGTCATTTCGTAAGCTTCCTTTGGAGTAATCGCGATAGCTCGTCTGCCAAAGCCATTAAGATCAGGCAGACCGGGATGCGCCCCAATTGCGACATCATGCTCCAGCGCAAGCTTGATCGTAGCCGCTATCGTGCCCGGATCGCCCGCATGAAAGCCGCAAGCAATATTAGCGGAGGTCACAACCTTCATCAGCTCCTTATCGTTGCCTATTCGGTATGCGCCATAACCTTCTCCCATATCGGCGTTCAGATCAATATATTCCTTTACCACGGTATTATCCATCGCCCCAACATTCCTCTCTCTCTTTCGCTCCCACCATTATATCCCATGTCGAAATTCGTTGTAACACCCCATGTAAAACAACAATAATTTTTTAAATTAGAATTTATATTTATTGATTTACGATAAATTTTATGCTAATCTCGATATGAAATCAGATAAGTGAGGTGCTTGCCCATGAAAAGGGAAACCCTGTTTTTGAAAGCCGTGATTACTTTAATGGGACTTGTGGTTGCAGCCTTGTGTATTTTCTTTATGCCGGTGTTTACAAGAGAAGCGCTGGATAACTTCCCGGATGGTCCTGTCTATCCTCTCGTTTCCATTATGTACGCATCCGCAATTCCGTTTATTGTCGCTCTATATCAGGCGTTCCGACTGCTTGGGTATATCGACAGGAACACGGCTTTTTCGGAGGTATCGGTCGGAACACTCAAGAAAATCAAATATAGCGCGCTCTCCATCAGTATCCTGTATGTCGTCAGCCTTCCTTTTCTATACATCATTGCCGAATACGACGATGCACCAGGCCTTATCCTGATGGGAATGGCTTTTGTGTTCGCCGCTTTCGTGATCGCGGTTTTCGCCGCCGTGCTTCAGAAGCTGCTGCACAACGCCTTGATAATCAAATCAGAAAACGATCTTACGGTCTGAGGTGAACGCGATGGGGATTATCATTAATATCGATGTAATGTTGGCGAAGCGAAAGATGAGTGTAACGGAGCTGTCCGAGAAGGTAGGTATTACGATGGCCAATCTGTCGATTCTGAAGAATGGGAAGGCCAAAGCCATTCGTGTCTCGACGTTAGAGGCGATCTGCAAGGCGCTGGATTGCCAGCCCGGAGATATTCTGGAATACAAAGCCGGTCAAGAGGACTAATCTTGATCTCTATCCATCTGTATCTGACCTATATTCGTGTTCACATGAACAAGCGCCGTCCGAGTTTCCGACGGCGCTTGTTATGTTTGCTCTATAGCCATGGCATTACGACATCTCCATCACTTCTCTAACATCGCTAGCCTCTCCTTCGGCCGGGTAGGTATCGCTTAGCTCACCTTGGATCTCCACGCTGACCTCATCCCCTACCTCAATACCGTCAAGCAGCTTCTCATCCATCACGCTAACCCATAC
This sequence comes from Paenibacillus sp. strain BS8-2, assembly GCF_054483835.1. Lineage (NCBI taxonomy): Bacteria > Bacillati > Bacillota > Bacilli > Caryophanales > Paenibacillaceae > Paenibacillus > Paenibacillus sp. strain BS8-2. The sequence goes on along the minus strand of NZ_CM137010.1, from coordinate 2,891,009 downwards.
GGCCTCCGGTCTTACAACGTCCAGCAGCTCTTCGATCGCTTCCTTCGTTGGAGCCAGCTCCAGATCTTTGACATCCGAGCTCTGCACCACTAGCAGCTTGGGCGTATCGATCGCCACTACGCGACCTTGTTTGTAATCCCATGCCTCCGACTGTTCATCAGGGCTCGGGCTTACTTGCTCCTCTTGCTGCCCGTTCGTTCCGTTGTCTATAGCAGCCTCATCTGAGCATCCCGTCAAGAATAACGCCCCCGCTAGCACCGTCACGCCTAGTTTGATCATATTCATCACCCTCCAAGTAAGTAGTAAGCAGCTCTTAGATTCTCTTACCTAGGCTTACCCCGTCATGAACAATGATAAACATCACGCCCCATGCGCCGAACAAAAAAAAGAAGCAGCGCCGGTCCAGCGCTGCTTCTTGCGTTCATTTTGTTATGCTTACTCTCCGCCCATAAATACATAACGGCAGATAATGAGTATCGCCAGGATCCACATGAGCCAGTGAACCTTGTATTTGCCTTTGCCCGCAACATTCGCAACGGTAGCAAGCAAGACGTAGGATACAACGCCGAAGGAGATACCGTTAGCAATGCTATACGTGAAAGGCATCATCGCAAGCGTCAAGAATGCTGGAATCGCGTATACCATATCGGAGAAGTCGATCTCCTTCACGGATTGCATCATCAGTACGCCGACAATAATCAGTGCCGCCGCTGTAGCCGCACCCGGTACGAGCGCTACTAGAGGCGAAAGGAAGATCGCCAGCAAGAAGCAGATGCCTGTCGTTACTGCCGTCAGACCGGAACGACCGCCTTGAGCAATTCCCGCGGAGCTCTCAACGAAAGCTGTTACAGTGCTTGTACCAAGGACAGCGCCGCCGCCAACGCCGATTGCGTCAACCATCATCGCTTTTCCTACGATTTTTTTGCCTTCTTCAGGATTTTTCATTACGCCAGCACGGTTAGCTGTACCAACCAGCGTGCCGAACGTATCGAACAGCTCAACAAACGTGAACGTCAGGATGACGGTAATCAGACCTACCTCCAGAACGCCAGCGAAGTCAAAATGCCATACGTTCATGGTGGAGAAGTCCGGAATCCACGTTTTGTCCTCAAGCGCTTCGCTAATGTTCACATGACCGGAAATCAGCGCGATAATCGTTGTACCCAGAATACCGAACAGAATAGCTCCCGGCACGCGTAGTACCATCAGAATTGCAATCAAAGCGATTGCAATCATTGTGAAGATCACATTTTCATTTTCGAAGCTTCCAAGCGAGATTAACGTACCACCATCATCGAATGTGATGATCGTCATCAAACCGCTGTTCTTAAGACCGATAACTGCGATAAACAAGCCAATACCGACCGTAATCGCATGCTTCAAGCTGTCCGGTACGGCGGTAATGAGCATCTGACGAATCTGCGTAACCGTCAGAATGATGAAGATGATCCCGGAGATAAACACCGCTGTCAGACCCATAGCCGGAGATATCGGGGTGTCCGTAGCTTGGGATGCGATGATGACCGATGCAAAATATGCGTTAAGACCCATGCCTGGTGCCAGAGCAACCGGGAAGTTAACGAACAAGCCCATTGCGATTGTGAAGATACCTGCTGCCAGCGCTGTTGCCAGGAAGACAGCTGTCCAGTCCAGACCAGTCGGCTCCAAGATTGACGGATTGACGGCCAATATGTAAGCCATCGTCATGAAAGTCGTCAGACCAGCCATGATTTCAGTTCTGACATTTGTTCCCAGTTCCTTCAAACGAAAGAAACGTTCCATTTTGAATATACCCTCCCAAAATTGTGTTGGAACAAACAAAGAAGCCTAGAAAAAAATGCAAATGTCGCATTTCTCCTAGGCTCTGCAAAAAGGGAAAAAAGCATACGCCGGACCGCTGCGCTTCGCTTTTTTCACTCTCCTCGTAGCCTGATCATTTACGGTGATCTAGTAGAGACTCTCAAGCCGATTCTTGAGATTATACGAAAAGTTCTATGCGGTTGTTTTCCGATTTCAATTCTAAAGAAATTTTAATCCTTTTGTCAATCATTTTCACGAATATTCGTGTTCATCATTAATCCAATCATTCGCAATTGGAACGTTTTCATTAAAATTCCAGTTGGCCATTGATCGGACTTTGCCTATTCCAGCACAAAGGGCAGTCCTACGGCGAGCAAAATGATGACGACGATGATCGCCCATGCCCCTGGTCTTGCCAGATTGATCGTCCAGCCGATCCCGAACCGTTTCTCGACAAAATAGGCCGGGTCATTCGGATTGAAATAAAATTGGCCAAGCTTCCAATACCGATCGTGGTCCGCCGCCGACGCGAAGGATTGCGGCTTCCCTCCGGTCGCCGTCTGGAGACGGCTGCCGCCTTGCCCGGTCTTGACGGACAGCAAGAGCGAGGCGATCACCATGATGCCCACGACCGCGATCGTCGCGATGCCCGAAGCATTGGCCGACCACCCTAACAGCATGCCGATCGGCACCAGGGCGATGGTCGCCATGACCATGAAGCCGAGCACGATCAAATAAGCGGACCATATGCGGCGGAAATGCAGATTGCGTTGCAGCGAGCCTTCCGGATCGGCGGCTTCCGCCACTTGCTTGCTGCGCCCGATGACGACGTTCGTAAAGACGAACACGATCAACAAGAAGGACTGGACAAAGGCGGGCCATAGAACGGAACGGTAGCTTTTGTCCACGCTTCTCGTCACTTCGCCCCCTAAATCGAATTTCATAGGGATCGAGTCCGGGAACTTGTCGTAACCCAGCACGCAAACCAGTATCGTGCCAAGGATAAGCAGCAGATGCGGAATAAACCGATAAAACGGCTGCGTCAACTTCTCGGAACGGAATGCCGTGCTGACCATGATCCGCTGCGGCGCGTCTTTCAGCCAGCGCTCCTCTTCCTTGATTCTTTGGACGGCGCGATGCTGCTTGTAATACACCGCGAACGAGAAGGCCATATACGCCATTGTATGGGCGACGAGCGCGATGCCCCAGCCGTTGTCGCTGGTCAGCGAATACGTGAAAGCGATAAGCGACGCCGTAAGCAGCACGCCTAGTCCGCCGTTCCACCAAAGGTAGCTTTTGCGCAGCGCCATGATCGCGGGATGGCTCTGGGCTTCCTCCGGAATTGTTACGCCGAAGCTTTCGATCCTTCTCGTCAGCAACGGAATAACGGTCGTCGTAATCACGACGGGCACCATAATAACGAACACCAGCACTAACATCCAATTATGAGTCATTTGCATGCTCCCCTCTTTTCATGTCCTCGAACACATCGTGGCATAACGCGTCAAACTGCTCTTTGGTCAATCCCCGGCATATCGCGTCCGCGATAATCGGCCTCAGCTGTTCGTTCAGCCGCAGCTTGTAAGGCTCGTCGGCGGGTGGCATCGTGTCGGGATGAATGACGACGCCTTGCTTGCGATTAATCTGCACGTACCCTTCCTGTTTTAGGATCTGGTACGCTTTGTTGACGGTGTGCAGGTTGATGCCGAGGTCCGACGCGAGGCTGCGGACCGACGGCAGCGGCTCCCCCGGGCGCAGCCTCTTCCTTGCGATCCCGTCCACGATCGCGTTCACGAGCTGCGTATAGATCGGTACATCGGATTGCAAATCGATTTCCAGCAGCAACGGCTTCACCTCCGAATACACTTCATGTAGTTGTTATATATCAACTATAACAGGTAGCATAGAATCGAACAATAGTCATTTGCTCCGGATCATATAGGTATTTAACGCACAAGGAGCAGCATGCCGGCGGCATGCTGCTCCTTGTGTTCCATCTATAACCGATATCAAGCTTGTTTCTCGATCCACACTATACGCTCCGACTGCAGATTAGCGAGCGCGGATTCCGCAGACTTGTGCTCCGCACCGAGCCGACTTACGACGCTCCTAACTTGATGGATCGCCTCCAAGACCTTGTCTTGTGAGCTTTGAATGCGCCCCTGAACGACCCAGTCGGCGATAAATCCGTCAAACCAATAGTCCGCCATTTTCAGCACTTCGCCAATATCGACGCTAATATCGATGCTCCGACGCAAATCGGCCAACTCGTCTCGAAAATTGCGCATCAAATGGTTCGCATTCTGGATAAACGCTTTAGCATCATCCACATGTCCATGCTTGAGATGCGTGCTTACCATTCCACCGCCGCCCCACAAATCCCACTTTCCCCAGTTTTCTGCTTTTTCCAGGCTATTCGATGCGGTTTCCAGCGAAGACAATACACGTTTTCCCGCCGTCCAGGCTTCCCCAATCTCTCTGACCAACAGGGATTGATCGGAAATGTCGGCTTCCATTCTCGACAGCTCGACCAAAGCTTCCGGCGAATGCCGAAGTGCTTCTTCCTTCTCCTTCATCAATTGTGTATAATCTCGCTCGGCAGCTTGGAAATTCGCAAGATCTTCGCCGACTTGCTTCAAATCCGCTTCAACGCTTGCCAGCTCCGCCTTAGCCTCTTGAAGCTTTAGCGCGGCGGCAAGCGCCTGCTGCCTCTCTAATTCCAACTGTTCCTCTTTGCTTCGAAAGATGGTATGAAACAGATTGGTTAGCGACATCCGCATAAGTTGATCAACGTCGGCTTGCTCCGTCTCCAGATTAACCTCCAGCTTCACAATAAGCCGCTCCTGCTCCCGGCGCCTCTTCAGAAGCTCCTCCCGCATACGTTCAGCTTTGTTCAGTCGAAACTTTTGTTCTTTCGCTGCCATGAGCCGATCGTCCAAGATATCCGCCATCGAATCAGCCTCCTCTCCCTATTGTAACGTCAGGATAGGGCGATTGGTTGCATCTTGGCTTGGAATCAGTGTTATTCGTAATGACAGCTTAGCTAGTCCTTAAAGAAGTTCGGCAGATACTGCTTGTTCGCTTCCAGCATTTCTTGGAGCAGCGCCTTTGCCACCGTCACGCTTGGCACGAGCGGATGATGCACGAGCGCTTGCAGCGCGATTCCGCGATCTCCCGTGATCGCCGCTTGAATGGTCAGCGACTCGTACGTCTTGACCGCGTGCAGCAGTCCCGTCACATGCTCGGGAATTGTGCTGAGCGGGATCGGCGTCGGGCCTTGCGCCGTTACGACGCAGTTGACCTCGATGCTGGCATCCTCCGGCAGGAAGGGTATGATATTGCCGTTCTTCACGTTCAGCGTCTGGATGTCGCGTTTGTCCGTATACAGCGAATGCATCAGGTTGACGGCCGCTTCGGAATAATAGGAGCCTCCGCGCTGCTCCAGCTGCTTCGGCTTCTCCTTCAGGTTGACGTCCTTGTACAGCTCGAACAATTCCGTCTCCACGCGGCTTACGACGTCGGCGCGCGTCCCGTTCTTCTCCATCGATGCCGTCATGTCCGCCAGCATCTTGTCCGTCATGTAGAAGTAGCGGAGGTAATACGTCGGAATCGCGCCGAGCGAGCTCAGGAAGTCCGCGTCCCAGTCCAGCGCGGTCACGTTGGAGGCCGTATACTCCCGGCCCTTGCCGATCAGCTCCGGCAGCTTGTCTTCGCCGTTTACGTAAGCCGCGGTAACCCAGTGCAGATGGTTGATGCCCACGAATTCCGGCAGCACCTCGCGCTCGGTCACGCCGTACTCTTTGGCCAGAAACTTATAGAAGTTGATCGGCGAATTGCAGAGCCCCACCGATTTGACCTTCGTATGCTTCAGCACAGCTTCCGTCACGATGCCCGCCGGATTAGTGAAGTTTAGCAGCCAAGCGTTAGGCGCGAGCTCCTCGATATCCTTGCAAATGTCGAGAATGACCGGAACGGTGCGCAGCGCCTTGAACATGCCGCCAGGTCCCGTCGTCTCTTGGCCAATGACGCCGTGGCTGATGGGGATATGCTCGTCGCGGCGGCGCGCCTCGAGCAGGCCGACTCGCATCTGCGTCGTCACGAAATCCGCGCCTTTGATCGCTTCGCGGCGATCCAGCGTCAGGTGGACCTCGATGGGAAGGCCGGATTGTTCCACCATCCGTTTGGCCAGCGCGCCAACGATGTCCAGCTTGTGTTTGCCTTGCTCGATGTCGACGAGCCACAGCTCGCGAATCGGCATTTCGTCATACCTTTTGATAAATCCTTCAACGATCTCCGGTGTATATGAAGAACCTCCGCCGATGACGGCGATTTTGAGCGGTTTTTTATTCATTTGTGATAACCTCCTATAGGATGATTTCGCGTAATTTGGCATCAGTCTCATCATCGATCTTAAGTCCCGCACCATCCATTGCGCTCATGACCGCACCAATAACGGGGTCAATGGTGAGCTTAACGATGGAAGCACCCGGCGCTTCAGTACGAATCGCCTCGCGAATCGCCTCCACCATATGCGGTGAGCTGCCGCGCATCATGACGCTGCCTGTCAGCACCACGTCAAACGTGTCATCTTGCATCCCAAGTCTGCGAATAAGCGCAAGCACAGAGTTGGCATGCTCGCGGCCCGCCTCCTCAAGAATACGAATCGCTGCCTCGTCTCCTCCTGCCGCCGCTTCGAATACGAGCTTGGCTAAACCGGAAGGCGGGCGCACGCCGTTGTAAAGCGCATCGTCATACATCGCCTCCACGGACGGATAACCAAGCTTGGCCGGCACAGTCTCCGACAACACAGATGGTTTCTCGCGCCCTTCCCAAGAGCGGATCGCCGTGCGGAACGCATGGATCCCTAGATCGGTGCCGGACCCTTGTCCATCGCCGAACAAATACCCGAAGCCGCCGTATTGCAGCTCATCTCCCGCACGGTTGCGGGCGGCCGCGTTAAAGCCTGTTCCGCTGATGATCACGGCGCCATGGGATTGATGCGTGCCCGCACGCATACCGATCATCGTATCGCACGCGATTGCATATCGCTCATACCCGAGCGATGCGATCATCGGACGCAGGATTACATAATCGGGTTCTCTATCTGCTCCGGCAAGCCCGAAGTACGCAAACGTCACTTCACTCTTCGATACTCCCGCTTCCGCTAATGCCGCGTCGCACGCTTCTTCAATATGAGTCCTCGCCTCTTGGAAGGCCGTCTGATGGTTGCCATTGCCGCTATGTCCGCGTCCAAGCACCTCACCACGTTCGTTCACCAGCAATGCGTGCGTTTTCGTTCCTCCCGCATCTATACCTAGAAATAGGATATCCTCCACGCTCCTTGTTTATGGGTAGTCTCTAGTTTCTTGTTTCTTGTTTCTTGTTTCTTGTTTCTAGTTTCTTGTAATAAGTGATGTGATGCGATAGCTCTACTATAATACAAAAAAACACCGTCCCTCTACGCGAAAGGAACGATGTTCTGATACAATCTTACTGTTTTTCGCCGTTATTGGGCGGTATAGGATATCATCATAGGCGAAGCTCCGAAGGCAGCTTGCCTACATGGTTCTTGAACAGTCTGTTAAAATTCGATAAATTGCGGAATCCGCACATGGCCGCAATATCGATCATCTTGAGCTCAGTCGTTTCGATGAGGTCAACCGCTCGCGACAATCTCAACTGAATAAGATAATCCATCGGCGACGTGCCTACGATGCTCGTGAACAACGCGCTGAATCGCGACGGGCTTAGATGGGTCAGCTCTGCAAGTTCACCTAACGTCCAGCCATGCTCCGCATTGCCTTCCATGGTACGCAGAACCTGGCGAATGGTCTCCGTGCCTCTCGCGAGACCCGATTTCCCATTCGATTTGTTAACGAAATATCGATTGGCGTAAGCCAGAAAACGAACGAGCTGCGACCGTACGACAGCCTCATAATGCGGCTCTTTGCGGCCGTATTCATCCTTCATCTCCTCTAGCAGTGTCCTCATTCTGGGCAGCTCTGGATTTGTACGATCGAGTACATGGTCAAGCGTTTTCCCCGTGCCTCTGAAGGGGAGAAGCAGTTCTGTGTCATACCGCTGCTCCAACGCGAGATAGGCCGGATCGAACATGATGATGCCCATCACGAGCCCTCCCGTATCAAAGGCGCGGTGCAGATCGCCCGAGTGTATAAGGACGATGTCGCCCAATTTCAGCTCATATCGATTGCCGTTGATGAGTATGTATCCGGTGCCGCTTACGATATAGTTGATTTCGAGCGTGTCATGCCAATGCAAACGCTGGAAAGGAGGACTTACGCCTTCCGTCTGCGACATAAGCAACGGGAAGCCTTGCGGCAGATCGATCTGATCCCGGATAACCGGCGGGCTCTGTTTCATTGCCGTTCCTTCTCCTCTCGTCTTGTTTTAAAGGAAGTATAGCAGAGACTGCGCAATAAAGTCTCCTTCACCACCGACACATGGCGAATGGCAGTCTTTGCTGTTGAGATCAAGCCTCTAGTCCTTTACAATAGAATGAATACAGACTGAAAAGCAGAAAGGACTTTTGCAATGACTGATCAATCCAACTATCAAATTTTGTTGTACTATAAATTTGTTCCGGTACCGGACGCGGAGCAATTCGCCGCCGAACACTTGGCTTATTGCAAGGAACTTGGCGTGAAGGGCCGCATCTTGATCGCTGACGAAGGCATCAACGGCACGTTATCCGGAACAATCGAACAAACCGAGCAATACATGCGCGATATGCACGCCAATCCGTTATTCGCCGATATGGTGTTCAAGATCGACCCGGCTGATAAACACGCTTTCCGCAAAATTTTTGTCCGTTACAAGAAAGAGCTTGTGACACTGCGCTACGATAAGCCGCTTGATCCTAACACGCTTAGCGGCACTCGCCTGTCGCCTAAGGAGTTTCACGAGTATCTGCAGCGCGAAGACGTTATCGTGCTCGACGGACGCAGCGATTACGAATACGATCTGGGCCACTTCCGCGGCGCGATCCGGCCAACGCTCGAAACCTTCAAGGAGTTCCCAGAATGGCTTCGCGAGAATATGGCGGAAATGAAGGACAAGCCGATTATCACCTATTGCACAGGCGGCATCCGCTGCGAGAAGCTGACCGGCGTCATGCTGAGCGAAGGCTTCACGGACGTGTACCAGCTTGAAGGCGGCATTGTGACGTATGGCAAAGACCCGGAAGTTCAAGGCAGATTATGGGATGGCAAATGTTATGTATTCGATGATCGGATCTCCGTACGCATCAACAATACAGACGAAGACATCGTCGTAGGCAAATGCCACCATTGCGGCACGCCTGCCGATACGTATATCAATTGCGCGGATGACACTTGTCATCGCCAGCATATCGTATGCCCGGATTGCGAGACATCGCATAATAGTTATTGCTCCTCCGAATGCGAAGACAACGTAAATGTAGGCTAAACGTGCAGGACGCCCATACAAATAACGATAGCGCCTTCCTAAACGGAAAGGCGCTAATGTTATTTGTGGCAAAGCCATCTATTCGTTAACCGGTCGTCTTCGCGAAAGCAAAGATCAGTCTGAACAATTGCTCTGCTGTTCGTCTCAAGTTCGTTCTCGTAACTTCCGGTTCCATCGCTTGCTCTACCAACATGGGACCACTAATGATGGGGAAATATGAGGTAATGCCGCATTTATTTAAGGCAGACGCCTCCGGCGTTATACCTCCAGCCAATGCGATCGCCGGAATATTATGTTTCGCGGCAAGCTGGGCGACGCCTACGGGCGCTTTGCCCATCGATGTCTGCCCGTCCAATCTGCCTTCGCCCGTGATGACCAGGTCGGCTCCGAGGATGTGCTCCTCCGCCTTGATCGATTCGAGGACGAGATGAATACCCGACTCCATATGGCCGTTTAAGAAAACGGCAAAAGCCCCGCCTAATCCGCCAGCCGCTCCAGCTCCGGGAATAACCTGCATATCCTTACCATATTCGCGCTCCACCAGCCCTGCAAAACCTGCTAATCCCGCATCTAATACCGATACCATCTCGGGAGTGGCGCCTTTCTGCGGACCAAATACGTATGCCGCTCCCATTGACCCATAGAGCGGGTTATTGACATCACATGCAATTTTGAAATTGCAATTGGACAGCTCAGCGCTAACCTTCGACTTGTCCAGCTTGCGAATGGACTGAAGCGCTGCTCCTCCATGCCCCACGGCTTGCCCGTGCTCATCCAGGAATATAAATCCTAGTGCCTGCAGCATACCCACGCCGGCATCAACGGTGGAGCTGCCTCCCAGACCGATAACAAAATCGCGGCAGCCTTGATTCATCGCATCGAGTATGAGCTCGCCTACACCAAATGTTGTTGTTTCGAGAGGATTACGAAGCTCCGCCGGCACGAGCGGCAAGCCGCATGCCGCAGCGACCTCAATGACCGCGGTCTGCTCATCGCCTAGGATTCCATAAACAGCTTGAACAGGCGTCCCCAGCGGACCCGTTACTTGAACCGTTCTGAAACTGCCGTTTGTCGCATGAACAAGCGCTTCCGTTGTTCCTTCCCCACCGTCAGCGAGCGGCAAGATAACCGTATCCACAGTCGAGGAAACGGCTGCAATTCCCGCAGCGATTTCCTTGCTGCCCTCCACCGAAGAGATACTGCCCTTAAAGGAATCTATTGCAATGACAACTTTCATGTCTACTCATCTCCCGAAACGTAACATTTTCACCAGTATAGCACGACTAACAATAGGAACCGCAGTCTATCCGTCCTCCGCTATTCGGCAACAGCCGAGCGATCCCAAAGCTTGATTAAGGCTTGTGTTCCGTTATCCCCGTATCCAAGCTCGGCAAGCTTGCGGTACATCGATTCTGCAAGATTGAGACCCGGCAGCTCCACGCCCATTTGTTTGGCCGAATCAATGGCGATGCCCATATCTTTGATAAAATGTTTGACATAGAAGCCCGGAGCCATATTGCCAGCGATCATACGCGGCGCCAGATTGCTCAGCGACCAGCTGCCGGCAGCGCCTGTCGCAATGCTTGTTAACACTTTATCCGGATCGAGACCGGATGCCTGCGCGTAAGCAATCGCTTCGCATACGCCCAGCATGTTGGAGGCGATGGCAATCTGATTGCACATCTTGGTATGTTGTCCCGCACCTGCTTTACCTTGAAGGACAATATTCGTACCCATCTGTTCGAACAGTGGAAGAACAGACTTATATGCTTCGTCGTCGCCGCCGACCATAATCGACAGTCTGCGTTCCTTCGCCCCGATATCGCCGCCGGAAACGGGCGCGTCGAGCGAGAACATTCCGCGCTCTGCTGCCGCTTCATAGATACGTGTCGCCAGCAGCGGGCTGGACGTCGTCATATCGATCAGATACGCTCCGCTGCGCGCATGCGCGAGCAGACCATCTTCTCCGAAATAAATGTTCTCCACGTCTTGAGGGAAACCAACCATTGTAATAACCGCATCACAAGATGCCGCCAGACTCGCGGGAGAATCATACCACTGCGCGCCTTTCTCCAGTAGTCCCTCAGCTTTGCTCTTGGTCCGGCTGTATACATGTAATTGGTATCCTGCCGCAGCAAGATGACCTGCCATGCTGGTGCCCATTACACCTATTCCAATAAAACCAACCGCGCGAATACCCGTTTCTGACATTCTCTATTCCTCCCATGTTCTCATATAGATGTTATCGGTTCGACATGCGATATTGCTTCGGCGACATTTGTACAAAGCGCTGGAACGCACGATTGAGATTTCTTTCGGAATACCCTACGATCTCCGAAATCTCCAGCACGCTATAATCCGTTTCCTTGAGCAGCTGCTTCGCCTTCTCAACCTTAAATTCCATAACAAATTCGATAAATGATTTGCCGGTTTCTTTCTTGAATAATCTGCTTAGATAGGATGGACTGACGCTGACGAGCTCCGCGCATTCCGACAACGAATGTGTGCCGTCCGGATGATTCGTAATATAGCTGCAAACACGCTGTACGAGAAGACGTGACGAGTTGGCACGAATTTCGCTGCTTGCCCGCTCATACAGCGGGAACAGCACATCAATGAACCAGTCATGTACTTCCTTGGACGTTCTGTATTGACTTAATTGGTCGAACAAATTGTTACCGAGCAGCTCCAGTACGCCAGGACCCTTTTCTTCGAGCGATTGAATAATCGATGAGAGCAGCACCTGGTAGCATTGAAACAATACATTATACGATTCGGCGTTGCTGACCCGCTGGGTGAACTTCTGCAATGACTCCTCGGCGCTTGACAGCTCCCCGTTCCATAGACTTTCCATAATGGATTCTTCATGCTCGCGCGGATAAATAAAGACGGGATGCCGTTCGACGCGGATGATGTCCTCGTGGAATAATATCGTATCCGCATCATGGAACAAGCGGAACTGCAACGCATGCTGCGCCGACGAGTAGGATGCGGATAACTCCTCTAGCTTGACCAAATGGCCGATGCCGCTCGACACACTGAATGACAGGTAGGCCGACATCGCTTCACGCACTTCCGAACAATATTTCTGCAGCGCATGACGAATCGCCGTATCGGCGATCCCTTCATCGAAGTGGATAATCGCAACCGCTTCTCGCTCGTCCAAATCAACCACGTAGCCATTAATATCCGTATGACGGGTCATGATTTCTGCCATCACGTTTTTGACGGCGAACACGATGACCGCTCCTTCATGCGGCATGAACCTTTTCTCCTTGAGCAGGTTCTCGACCATCGTAACTACAGCAACATATCGCCCGTTAGCCGGTATGCCATACTGCTGGCACGCCTCGGCAATGGCATATCTTCCACCTGCTGCTCGCAGCTGCTTCTGCAGGAACTGCTCTCGCAGACCCGGTTGAATCTTCATTACGTACTCATTCAGCGACTGGGCTTGATCGTTCAGATAGCTGAGACAGGATCGAATATATTCGATCTCATTCCCACTCCAATTATCGTCCGCTCCATTCTTGCGCAAATGCTCGCCGTATTGCAGCAGCTTCTGGATTGGATTATAGACGAAACGAGACGAGAAGAAGGATAACATCAATCCGATCAATAATACGATCGAAACGGAGACGAAAATTAAGATCCGGATCCAAGCCAGCTGTCCATACATTTCCTCTTCCGGCAGCTGGGAAATGTACGTTCGTCCATACAAGTTCTTATCATAGGCGAGCAGCATGGCGCCACTCGCATTGTCGAGCACATATTGGTCCGTACGTTCCTCGCGCCCGAGAACGGATTGCAAGTAAGAATCGGATGCAGCGTCTTGACCAAGCCATTGCTGACCCAGCGTATGCAAGATGATCCGATTGTTCGAATCGACGACCGCTACCGTCTGCTTCTCCAAATCGACGGAATAGCTTTTGAGCAGGCTTCGCAGCGCCGCTTCATCCACATGAATAATAAGCACGCCTTGCGGATCGCCATTTCCCATCACCGGCAATTGGCGTACATAAGAGATCAAACCTTTCCCGCCGGATTGAGGCAAATAAAACCAGCCTGCCATTTCATCTATCTTCATTGCGCTCTGGATGTCAGAAGCACCGGGGAACTCCTCAAGACTTGCCAAGCCATAATAACTCGACAATGCCAAGGCGGATTGCTCGTCAAAAAATATAAATTCTTGAATCAGGTCGTTCATATTTTTGTGTAGTTGAAAATAATCAAGAATTTCCAGCTGTCCGCTCATATCCGACGCATATCCTGCTTGGCCAAGCGTCTTGCGAATCAACGGATCGCTTGCAAGCTGCAGCGACTCCTGCTCTACATTGGCAAGCGCGCTCTCAATCCGATACTCTAGCTGCTTAAGCGATACTTTATTATTTTCCTGAAACTCTTTGGTAAGCTGCTTCATGGAGAAATGATAATAAACACTCCCAGCCAGCACAACAGGTATGACGACGGATATACAACTAAACCAGATCAGTCTGGTCAAATATTTGTTTGTCGGCAGTAGCTTCCCGAGCTTGGTCTTGATGTTATGAATGATAGAATTCATTAGGTTCTCCTCACTAGAAAGGTATCCCTATTATAAACGATCCGACGCAGGTGCTGAGCTAGAAAATTTAATACACTCCCATACGTCGAGACGGGGAACCGTAAATCGAATGTATCGTCCATCATATTCGCTGCTTAATTGGTCGCCCGCAATCAGTCGCTGGACTGTGCACGGACCAGCAGCATCATCAACTCGCAGCTCGACTTCGATGTTATACAGCGGCAGTGTTGTCGACAGCGGTCTTCTGCCCGCGCCGTTGACAAGATGCAGAAGCAGATCGCCATCTTTGCGGAATAACGTCAATTGAAGACCCTGATAGGAAGTAACAGAGACAAGCCGCTCGTCTCCGAGCGCCATATTGATCGCATTATCGATCAACACATAGTGTTCCTCTAGTTTAAAATCATTAATCAGCCCACTAAGAGAGAACGGGAAATATAGTGCGCTCCCCTTACCTACACGATGCTGTACAGCAAGCGGCAAATCGGTGTGTGAGACTGGCAGAGATGCCCGCTCCGGCGGCGCGCCAACGCTCTCGAGCGGGGAGAACGGAGGCACAAGCGTCGCGAGTACCGTTGTTCCTTGTACGGGCTTGCAATACGTGACCTTGCCTCTATGCGCGATGATCTCAGTCCGCGCAAGCCCCGCTTGCAGCGGATTCCCCTCACCCTCGAAACGGAGATACGAAGCAACAAGCGATTCGCTTGCAAAGGTTTCCTTCTCGATCCCGACCAGCTCGTATAATGCTGACAGCTCTGCGGGGAGCTCCCCTTCGGTCACGATATAACCGCCTTGCTCTACGAATGCGAGAAGCAACTGCAGGAATGATGGTGTCCAGCGGAATTGTTCAGGAATGATGACCGCCTTATAAGAAGCTAGACGCTCAGCCTCCGCCTGCTCAGGCAGAAGAACGTCGAACGGTATTTGCTTGTTAATTAAAGCATCGGCCCAGCCTTCTGCCGATCGGCCTGCATTCCACATCAACGCGACTTGCGACACCGCTGCTGCATCTTCCATATAGGGATCGACGATCGCGGCGTTTTGGTTCAGCTCGGCAACCGTATCCAGAATACGTTTGTCTGTAATCGTCTCCGGCACGCCTGTGAGCGAATGCCAGATTTGCCCGCCATTCGCGGGTATTTGAGCTAGCCAGAACTTGTACTCAGCTGTTGGCAGACCCGTATGACGCCAATCCATCCCTGGACATGAATGCACGATTCCGAATGGAGCCGGTCTGCCTGGCAGAGATCGACCTAACTTGATGCTCAATGCCGGCTTCCAGAATTCCGGTATTTCCTTATGACCCAGCGACAAAATATCTTGTGGCTCCGTACACATGAGGTCAGTTGTCTCGGCCCGCTCGAACAGATTGTCTCGATACAGATTGTAGTACAGAATCATGGGTACTTCGCCCCGTGTTTGCTTAATCAGTCGATGCATCGCTTCCATATTATCGCGCATGCAGCGGGAGGCGAAGTCCGGCTCCAGCTCGGTTGAGCTAGAAGGCAGCTCCTTGCCGTACATCGCACGATATTTGGTCTTACAGCGCTCGCAATGACAGTAGAAGTAACCCGGCGCATTAAAGAAAATGCCGTCGATATCATAATGATTCAGCACTTCCCTCAGAACAGGCTCTGCCACGGCTTCATTACGATAGTCACCGTTAATACATGTATTCATCAACATCGACCACGGCCCGGGACGTCTTGCCCCGACAATCTGCGGCTCGCCTGCGCCATCACGGACGAACCATTGCGGCCGCTGCAGATAAACCGAATCCTCCGCTTTGCTGAAGTCGAATCGGGCAATAAAACGAATATCTTGTTTATTGCACGCTTCAATAACGTCACGGAGCAAGTCTCGATGCTGCGGCAAATAAGGGTTAACCGTATGGAATGGGATGTTGGAAGGATACCAGCCATATATCCCCCCTACATTAAAGACGATCGCATTTGCTCCAAGCTCCTTCATCTGTGCAGCCAATTGTTCGGGGTCGATCTTCGCAGTATCTTGAACTTGCAGATTAGGCTGGACGACTCGGAGCGGCCTCTGCCACCATAACTTTAGCTCTTCGTTCACTCAGAATCCCTCCGCTTTCAATAATGGAACCGCCCCGCCCGCCCTATACAGGCGCAGTGCGGGGCAGTGGCAAGCTCATCGCTTCCCGTCAGCAGTCATTTTATTTTTCGAACTGTTTGTATTGTTCAGCCATAGCCAAGTAAGCTGCCTTCATCTCCGGCAAGTTGTTCAGCTTATCTACGTAAGCCTTAAAGTCGTCCATCGAAATTTGTCCGACGATCGCCTTAGTCACCATCGACAGGTACTCCGTCTCATACTTAGGCCAAATCGCGATCCATTCATCCGACGAAATGATCCGGTACGGGTTAACCTTGCCGATTTCGTCAAATTTCTCGACTTCTTTGATCTTGGCGTCGTTATACGCTTTGCTGCCCGAAGCGCTTGTTACTTTGCCCCACTTGGCATAGGCCAGCACGCCCGCGCCCTTGCTTGTCGTATTAACTTCCTTCACGCCTTGCTCTGTCAATACTTTCTGACCGTCTACAACTGTATGATGAATGTCCGGAAGTCCGTAGTAAGCCAAATCGGTCATTTCCTGCGAAGCCGTCTTGTCAAAGTATGCTAGTATCTGCTTCACCTTTGCTTCAGGCACTTTCTTCGAAATATAGAAGCCTCCGGCTACGCCTGTTTCGAGTCCAACGGCATCGCCGCCTGGTCCTGTCAGGTGCAAGTTCAAAATTTGCGCATTTTCTTGCCCAGACTTCTTCATTGCGCCTTCCCACTCGTTGTCCCACCAGATCGGACGTCCGTACGAAGCTGCGCGATTCGTCTTAAAGAGCTCTTCGGCTTGCGATTCCTTCATAACCGCATATTCCTTAGACATTAGTCCTTCCGCATACAGCTTGCGGAACCACTCTACCATGTCGGCATATTGCGGAGTTAGACCTGGATTCATCAAACCGCCCTCGGCATTATAGGTCGGATCGAGTGCACCGAAGCCCGCAGTAAACGATTCTGTTGGATTATTGATATACAGCAATCCAACCGTATCGTTTTTGCCGTTGCCGTCCATGTCGCTTTCAACGATCTTTTTAAGCGCGGCTTCATATTCGTCAAATGTTTTCGGAACCGGAATATTAAGCTTGTCTAACCAGTCTTTACGAATTTTAATGCCGCCGTCTACACGTGAGCGGGAACGTGGCACCGCATAGACCTTGCCGTCTACCGACAAGTATTTGAGCGCGTCTTCGGCCAAGTTATTCTTCAGGTTCGGATATTCGCTCAAATCGCCAAGGAATGGTGTCAGATCCCAGAATGCCCCATTTTTGACTGCGCTTACAAGCGTTGGTCTCATGCTGTTCGAATAGGCAACGACTTCAGGCAAATTACCCGAGGCAAGCAGCAGGTCGAGCTTATTATTAAGGTCGCCCGACGGTACCCACTCGATATCTAGCTTGGTGTTCGTCTGCTTCTCCCACTCTGACCAGAAATCATCCTTCATATCCGGCACTTCATTGTACAGTCCTGCGAAGATTTCGATCGAAAGCGGCTCCGATCCTCCGGCATTGCCTGCATTTGATCCCGCGTTAGCACCAGGCGAGTTCGAATCATTGCCGGCGCCGCATCCCGCCAGCATCGAAAAAGCAACAATTGCAGATACGCCTACACTCCAAGTTTTCTTCATGTTACGTTTCATCTTTTTGTTCCTCCCTTTTTTTGTTGAAACCGTGTGGCCTGACCGTTCTGACGTTGACCCTTGTTCTTGCGACTTGCTGACCTCATTGTACCTGCGTTCCAGCAGGCAACCTACAGACAAAGGATGATCCGGCAACCGTGAACAAAAAATGTCCGTACCTTTCTTTGCGCCCACTGGCGTTCATTGCCGCGAATGCTGAGCTCCGAATGCCCAAGACAAATTTTGTCCGTTCAACAAGTGTCCGATTGTTACCCTTTGACCGATCCCAGCATGACGCCTTTGGCGAAATGCTTCTGCAAGAACGGGTACACGATGAGAATGGGCAGCATGGCCAGCACGATGGATGCCATTCGAATCGTCTCTTGCGGTACGACAGCTTCATCACTAGCTCCAGCTTGAGCAACAGCACCGGAGTTGGAATCAATAACCAAGGTCTTCACCAAAATTTGCAGCGTCCACTTGTCAGAATCCGATAAATACACGAGTGCATTAAAGTACGTATTCCAGTGAGCGACCGCAAAGAACAGCGTGAAAGTCGCGATTGCAGGCATCGACAACGGCAGGATGATCCGCGTGAATACGCCGATATCGCTGCAGCCATCAATCTTGCTTGCATCCTCCAGCTCTGAGGGCAACGAGTCCATGAAGCTCTTGATCACGATCAAACTCCAAGCGTTCGTCAAGGCCGGCCAGATTAGCGCCCAGTACGAGTTAAGCAGGCCAAGTTCCTTCACTAGCAAATAGTTAGGCACGATACCGGCGCTGAACACCAGCGTGAATATAACGCCGCCCATAATGATTTTGTGACCAGGCATCGTTCTCTTCGTCAACCCATACGCCATCATAAACGAAACGATAACGTTAAGCACCGTTCCGACGACCGTAATGAATGTCGTGCTCTTAAATGCATTCAGAAAGCTGTTCGTTGACAAGATATACTTGTACGATTCAAGAGACCATTTCTCGGGGAATAAATAAAACTTAAGCGGTACGTAAACCTTAGGATCTGTAAAGGATACACTAAATACATATAGGAACGGGAATAAACAGCTTATTGATATGATTGTAATAACGGTGTAATTGATCCAATCAAACGCCGTCAGCTTTTTTTTCTGCACGAAGCTCATATCCGCTCAGCCTCCTTCATTTAATAAATACCTTCGTGACCGAGCTTCTTGACGATATAGTTCGACAAGACGATGAGGACAAGACCGACGACACCTTTAAACATACCAACCGTTACGCCAATGCTGACCTGACCTTGCAGGATGCCGTGCGTATAGGCGTACGTATCGAACACCTCGCCAACGGACAAGACAAGCGGGTTGATCATAAGCAGCACTTGCTCAAAGCCGATATCCGCCATACTGCCAAGTCTCAAGATTAGCAGAATAATGATCGTTGGGCGAATCGCCGGCAGTGTAATGTGCCATATTTGGCGCATGCGGCTCGCACCGTCAATTACCGCGGCTTCATAACGCTGAGGGTCGACACCTGCCATCGCCGCCAAGAAGATAATCGTGCCCCAGCCGGCTTCCTTCCACATATTCTGAGCTGTTAATATACCCCAGAAGTAGTTGGGCTGCGACAAGAACGATATCGATTCGTTGCCGGTCGCCGTAATGATTTTGTTAATGACGCCAACATCAACAGATAGGATAAAGAACGTCAAGCTCGAAACTACGACCCACGACAAGAAGTGGGGCATGTAGACAACCGATTGATGGAATCGCTTGAACGCCTCATGTCTGATCTCGTTCAGCATGAGCGCAAGCAGAATCGGCAGCGGGAAATGAAAGACAAGCGCAATCACGTTGATCGCGAATGTATTACGAAGCATCACATAGAAGTTCTTGTCGGCGAACAGCTCTGTGAAGTGGCTGAATCCCACCCATGGACTGTCCCAGAACCCGAGAAACGGATTATAGTCCTTGAAGGCAATAAGAAGTCCCCACAGCGGAGCAAATTTAAATACGATAAAAAACAGTACACCAGGCAGCACCAGCAAATAGATGGATCGGTGCTGCACGATGCGGGCAAGCAAACTGCCATGACTGGCAGTTGCTGCAGTCTTGGGCTTGATGGCTGCGGCCATATGCATCAATACTCCTTTGCATTACATTCATTGGTTGGGCGGTGTCTCGATCACGATTGCTTCGTACACGTCCCGTAGATCCAGCTCGAGCATCATTCCGTTATCCGTTTCGTGCCATTCGTACGTTCGGCCAGTCACGAGCGATCTCACTCCGTTCGGACGCCTGATGCCAGGCAGCCGTACAGTTATGCCTGTCAGCGGCAATGGCGCTCTATACGTTGAGCCGTTATATCCAGACAAATTAAGCGCTTGGACGAAGTGCTCGCCTGTTGGCAAGCGATGAAGCAGCCACTCGGTGCAGGCCGGCGCGTCCGTATGCAGCGCACATTGACCATCCATCAGCTCCAGTAGAACATCAATGACAGCATGCTTATGATCTTCGAAACCATGCATGGCGTATTGTGCCCCAGGATGCCAGCTGAAGTATGCCCCGCGCCCGCCTCGATCCGCAACACCAAGGCCGAAACCTCCGCTTTCCGTATGGCCGTATGCTCGTTCGGGAGGCCCGAAGTTAGCTGGGGCAACATGCGGCATACGCTTGTCTGCATCCTGTTCGAACGACATACAGGCAAATGGTTCTGCTATAATCCACGTTCGCTCGCCGAAGCTTGTCAGCCCTTTGTCATCCGACACACGCACGTACGAGGCAGGCGAGCTGACAATCTCTCCTTCATATGCGGCCCCGAACAATTGGCTCAGCGATTCTGTATCGTTCAAGAGCGCACAGCCAGAAGCCAGCACATGAACGCCATTACGCTGCAGACCCGCCAGTCCCGCTCGTTGTTCCTCATCCAGCATAGAGACTCCCGGCAGAATGATCGCTTTGACACCGCTGAGATGCGGCGTCAGTCTTGCTGTCAGCTGACCGATTGGCACGACGTCAAACTGGATATGCGCTTCCTTCAGCATTTTGAAGATGCCTTCGTACTCTTTGATCGCTTGAGGTTCCTTCGGTTTAATCAATGCCACATCAGCAAGCGATTCCAGCTTACCGTAGTAATGCTCATGCTCCGCGTGGAATCGGAATACCTTCTTCACCGCATTCAGATTATCTCCGTCTGGATACCCTTCGAATGCGCCGATGATGCAGAAATCGAGTCCCGATCCGCTTGCTATATTTTGATACAGACGAATCTCAGCCTCATGCTTGGACACTCCGGTAAACCGATATGTCAGATCAATCGCATTGATACAACAATTGCTGACCAGCTTGTCGTCCCACCCATGTTCGATCGAAGCTACGTTCTCCGAAGCAGAATACAGGCGGAGCGGATCGACCCTCTTCAGCGCCGTGTTTGACTCTTTGCGCACGATATCAACGTAGTCGGTGAAATAAGTGCAAATCGCCACTTCCGGGCGCAGCTCCTTCACATGTTTCTGGATACGCTGCAATATATCTCGTACCGTCGCTTCCTGGAACTGCTTATATAAGCCGTCCAGCTGATGCCCGGCGCCCTCGTACTCCATGAGATCAAGTCCGTACATGTCACTGAATCGAGTCCGGCAATTCGCGCAGTAGCAAGGTCCGTAATGATTGCCGCTGTAATCCCAATGCTGATAACCGAACATATTAAAGAAGATTCCGTCTACCGGGTAATTCATAATAACTTCTTCAATCATCTTCAGCGAAATCTGCTGCTGGTAATATCCATTCAGGCATGTATGCACAATACCGTTGTAATTGACTTCCCGACCATCCTTCGTCCGATAGAACCATTCGGGATTGCGATGAAACAAACTTTCATGCGCTTTGCTGAAGTCGAACCGGGCGATAAACTTGATCCCCGCCGCATGCGCCTTCTCCACGGCTTCACCAAGCAAATCTCGTTTCAAATACGGTGTCACATACTGATCCGCAAGCTTGGTTGGATAGAATGCGAACATTCCTCCAGCGTTCATCATCCATGCATTCGCATCATATTGTTTTAATTCCGCAATCAGCTTGTCTACATCCATATCCGCGTCCACTTCACGCAGATTATTTTGAATCAGACGAAGTTTGTTGGTTGACCACCAATTCATTTCTGTCTCTCCTTTCTTACGCTTCGTGCTTCTCTGCTGCCTACGACATTAGTGTAGACCTGACGGGAACGGGCGGTGTAGAGACATTTCTTGTTGTACCGCATCGGGAAAAATATGACCGATTTCTTCTGCCCGCATTGCCGCAACCGCCTTTGTGTGTATGATCTCGTAATAGCGATGCGGCACAAAGCGCAAAAAATGTCCGGTTTCGGACAATCGTTGCATCGGCCTAATCCATGTGTAAAAGGATGTCCATGCAAGCGATCGGGTAGGAGGCTACTCATTATTTGAGTAGCCGACCTCCCACACCACCGTACGTACCGTTCGGTATACGGCGGTTCCATTAGGACTGCGCAGTAACTTGTCGATAATAATCAGAAAAGAAGAGGAAACCTAGAGCATTTATAGTGGAGTTGTTAAGGGATTTGGAAAGGATAGGGCTGTTGGAGGTTCTCCAATAGCTCTTTCTTGTGTTTGCGTATTCCCATGCCTTCTGTTCGAGGATGCCGAATGATTTCAGTCGATCGAATTTTGTCCTGATTCGCTTCCATTGTTTCCAGTAGATCATGCGAATCCGTCTTCTCATCCATTCATCCGTCGTTTTGAGTAGCGACTTCATATCCGCTATCTTGAAGTAGTTGATCCACCCCATAATATAGCGTTTAAGCTTCATCGCACGGACCTCATTCCCCATTCCGTTGCTTCTCGACGTCAGCTCTTTAATTTTCACTTTCATCTTGGCAATGGCTTTCGGATGTATTCTGACCCTCGCTTGACCTTTATACCGATAGAACGAGAAGCCAAGGAATTTAACCTTTCCCACCTCATCCACGACCGTTTTCTCCCGATTTACTCTAAGGAATAGCTTCCCTTCGATGAAGGGAAGTATGTTCGTTAGAGAGCGCTCGGCGCTTTTCCTGCTTTTGCAGAAGATCAGCAGATCGTCTGCATAGCGCACGAATCGGTGTCCTCTGTTCTCCAGTTCCTTATCCAGTTCGTTCAGCATGATGTTGCTAAGTATTGGACTCAGGTTGCCACCCTGGGGCACGCCGATTTCTGTTTCCTCGAATTTGTGTTTGACTACGACTCCTGCTTTTAAGTATTTGTGGATGAGCGAGATGACTCGTCCATCTTTGATCGTTCTGGACAATACTTCAATTAACTTACTTTGATTTACCGTGTCGAAGTATTTCTCCAAATCCATATCTACTACATACTTGTAGCCCTCGTCGATGTTGGCTTGACTCTTCCGAATGGCATGGTGTGCACTTCGCTTTGGTCGAAATCCATAACTGTTATCCGAGAATTGCTTTTCGTAGATCGGCGTTAGCACCTGGGCAATCGCTTGCTGGATGACTCGGTCCACTACGGTCGGTATGCCTAGATTTCTCTTCTTTCCGTTCTCCTTCGGTATCTCTACCCTGCGAACGGGATTCGGACGATGCGTTCCGTCCAGAATAGACTGCTTGATTTTCTCTCCATTTTCTTTGAGATATTGTAGAAGTGCATCTACTGTCATCCCATCGATTCCATGAGAGCCTTTGTTTGCCTTTACTCGTTTGAACGCTTCGTTCAGGTTTTCGCGGCTCACGATCTTCTCAAGAAGTCTCTTCTCCGACTCGATTGCGTTGGTGTCATCCGTTTCGGCTATCCTCTCAGGAATGTGCACTCCCGCATATCCTTCGTGTTCCGCACTATTCTTCTGCGGCGAGCCTTCCATTGGAAGTTGGCTGCCCTTGGCTCCTGTATTGGTAGCTTTCATTGACGATCACCTCCTAAGATTCAGCCCTTCCCCCCTGCTGTCGACGGCAGGAGGTACTATGGCGTCTGCTGACTTCTCATGATAAATCTTGTTTCAACCGTGATTCGAAGCTAATATCTCTTCACGTCCATGAGACCTCCCACGGTAAGACGATTCACTTTCCTTCCATGCACCCGCACCATCTACACTGGCATGTCCGTGTAGTTCATTGGATTTCGCTTTGTTTGGCAAGCTCATCCCATATCCTGTGCCTTATGATGTTCGTGTTCCTCGGGTCGGAATTTTGCCTCCAGCTTCCTTCAGATTCCACCTCACGGTGGACACCCTTGCTCTTGGCTAGTGGTTGGTGACTACAAACCCCCACAGCGGACTTTCACCGCCTAGTTAATCGCCATGCGTGGCACACCAAAAAAGCCTCCGTCTATACGGAGGCCACCGAAGAGCTTACGAATTCATTCACTTACGATTTCTTACCCTTTTGCTGGAGGGATTCTTGATACACATCTGCATACGTTTTAGAATCCTTGATTAACTCGTCGCAGAAAGCCGCCACATCGTGGCCCGTCACTTCCAGCACCCCTTTATTCACGGCCGCGCCCTCTTCGAATAAATCGACGATCCCTGCAAGCAAACCCGTTCCTTCCGTCAGCTCCACGGGTCCGACCTTAAAGAGATATTTTTGAATTTCTTTATAGACAATCCGATAATCTTGCGGGAGCGCTTTGACTCGCGCCACATGCGCTCGCCACTCTCTTTTGCCTTCGATGATATCTTGTATTCTCATTATGCCCTGCCCTCCTATTTGCCTAATTTTTTGGCAATCGTATGGTTAAGCTGCTTGCGCCACTTGTCGCGGTAAGACTTTGCCCCCGATTCTCCGGCGAGCGCCGCGCAGAAACCTTTCATATCGTCGCCGAGCACCTCTTGGATATGCTGACCTTCGGCCGCCGATTCTTCGAGTAAGCCAAGCACGCCGTCAAAAATCGGCATAAGGTTGCGACCAGAGAAATTCGAGTGCGGGAATAGATTGGCAGCCACTTCTCCCCATGCCGCTTGATAATCCGCCGGCAGCTTTGTGACGCGCGCCTCAAATGCCTTCCATTCTTTCTTCATGTCATTGCCGGTAATTAATTCCCAGAAATTCATTGCTCCCTCTCCCTCAATTCATTCATTTTGGATGATACAAAGTCCCATTTATCCCAAAACTTATGCAGCTCCTTGCGTCCCGATTCATTGAGCGCGAAAAACTTGCGCGGCGGTCCCATGTCAGAGGGTTTTTTGGTGATATCTACCCACTTATTTTTTTCAAGTCGAATCAGGATGGTATACACCGTTCCCTCTACAACATCTGCGAAGCCGATGGCGTTCAACCGCCGCGTAATTTCGTAGCCGTACGTTTCTTTATGGCTTATGATTTCAAGGACACAGCCCTCGAGCACGCCTTTGAGCATTTCCGTCAGGTTTTCCAGTTCACTCACTCCTTGCTTTTCAGCATCGCTAGCTGTTCCACACTAATTCTACATCCGCTTCTTATAAGCCTTCATTGCAAAGAAATATGCCACCAACATAATACCGATACACCAGGCAAGCGCGACCCATATGTCATTGCCCGCCGGCTGATCCGACAGCAGCGCGCGGATGGCTTCCACGATCGACGTAACTGGCTGGTTCTCGGCAAAAACTCGGACGACCATCGGCATCGATTCTGTCGGCACGAACGCCGAGCTGATAAACGGCAGGAAGATAAGCGGATAAGAAAACGCGCTTGCGCCTTCCACCGAGCCCGCGGACAAGCCGGCAATCGCCGCGACCCAGGTCAAAGCCAGCGTAAACAGTACGAGTATGCCGGTCACCGCGAGCCAAGGCAGCACTCCGGCCGACGAGCGAAAGCCCATCATAAGCGCTACGAGAATGATGACGATAATCGAAATGACGTTGGATACCACCGAGGTCAGCACATGGCCCCAAAGAACGACGGAGCGCGAAATCGGCATGGAGTGGAATCGTTCAATGATACCCCGCTGCTTATCCAAAAACAGGCGGTATGCCGTATATGATATCCCGCTTGCAATCGCAATTAACAAAATGCCAGGCAACAAATAGTTCACGTAGTTATCCGTCCCGGTTTCGATAGCCCCGCCAAACACATAGACGAACAGCAGCATCATGGCAATCGGCGTGATGCAAACCGTGATAATGGTGTCCATGCTGCGAGAAATATGGCGCATAGAGCGACCGAGCATAACGCTAAGGTCGTTAAAAAAATGTTTTTTTACCGTTTGCATCTTATACGGCCTCCTTCTTGCCGACAATGGCAAGGAATATTTCTTCTAATGTTGGCTGTTTCTCTACATACTCCACAGTCGCTTGCGGGAACAGCCTTTTGAGCTCCGACAGCGTGCCGCTCGCAATAATCTTACCTTCGTGCAGAATGGCGATGCGGTCAGCCAGCTGCTCTGCTTCCTCCAAATATTGTGTGGTGAGAAATATCGTCGTACCTCCGGCCGCAAGCTCCTTCACCATCTTCCAAACCTCGATACGGGCCTCGGGATCAAGTCCGGTCGTCGGTTCGTCCAGGAAAACGATCTGCGGTTTCCCTACAAGACTCAAGGCGATGTCCAGCCTGCGGCGCATACCGCCCGAATAGGTTGATGCCTTGCGGTCGGCAGCCTCCGTCAGACCAAACCGTTTAAGCAAATCGTCCGCAACCTGACGCGGATTGCTCAGATATCTTAACTTTGCGATCATGATCAGGTTTTCCCGTCCGGTCAAAATCTCATCCACGGCGGCGAATTGACCGGTCAGACTGATCGCTTGCCGCACATGGTCCGGATTCAATACAACGTCGTATCCATCGACTGTGACGGTTCCCTTGTCTGGTTTGAGCAACGTAGTCATAATTTTGACCGCGGTCGTTTTGCCTGCGCCATTGGAGCCTAGCAAGGCAAAAATACTTCCCTTCTCCACCTTGAAGTTAACGTCCTTCAGGACTTGATGCTGTTTGTAGGACTTTTGCAGCCCCGTTACTTGGATCGCGATTTCTTTCATTTAGAATCATTCCCTTCTCTTTGATCATTTGTCCATTTCATCCCTATATGCTACTCAGTATGACTGGTATTAAGTATTACTAACTACCTCTACATAGTATAACGTAGTAGTGGAATTGTCAACACGTTAATTTGCCTAATTGAGAACACAAAAAAGCATGGCTGCCAGATGATAAGCAACCATGCTCATGATGCCAGGAAATACAAAATTAATCGTCGAACAAATAGAGATACACGTCCTCCAGATTAGGTCTGGCCATATATTCGCGCCAATGCTCCGGCCAGCTATCGCCAACCATCCGCACACGGAGTCCATCACTGTCATTCGAGATATTGCTTACCTCGCAATATATTCAATATCCGAAACCACATGCGTTGCGATAATCTGCTCGTTGCTTAAGTCCTCCATAAATTAATTCACATCCTTTTTCTCTCGTAAATGCGCTTAATCAAGTCCTCGACCTGCGGCTCATTAATTTTCAAATCTGTAATCGCATGCGACCTAGTGACGACCGTGATCGCCTCCGCAATCGTTATTGTCGAATCGGCGAGCTGGTACTGCTTGCGATAACCTTCATCTTTGCACAATACTAAACGGGGATCGTCAATCTCGGCGTGCGCCTCCTTAAACTCGATGGTCAGTGAGCGCTCCCCGCTGTATTGATCCTTAAACCGTTCCAACGATCCATCATAGATCTTTTTGCCTTTGTCCAGCAGCATTAATCGATCACAAATATATTCAATATCGTCAACATCGTGCGTCGTAAGAATTACCGTTGTCTGTTTCTCACGATTTAGCTCTCGAATAAATTGACGAATTTTGCTTTTAACTAGCACATCCAATCCTATCGTCGGCTCATCCAGATAGACGATCTCCGGATCGTGGAGCAGCGCTACGGCTAGGTTAGCTT
Organism: Paenibacillus sp. strain BS8-2; assembly: GCF_054483835.1. Classification (NCBI taxonomy): domain Bacteria; kingdom Bacillati; phylum Bacillota; class Bacilli; order Caryophanales; family Paenibacillaceae; genus Paenibacillus; species Paenibacillus sp. strain BS8-2. The sequence goes on along the minus strand of NZ_CM137010.1, from coordinate 2,863,647 downwards.
TCATTTTCTGACCGAGACTGAGTTGACGAACCGGCCTGTCGAGAAACTCTTGCATATCCAGCAACTCTACAAAAAAATCCACATTCCGCTTATAGGTGGTAGAGTCGATCCGATACATCTGCTTATATAAATCAAATGTCTCGACCATCGGCAAGTCCCAATAGAGCTGGGAGCGCTGTCCGAAAACCACTCCTATTACTCTGGCGTTCTGCTTTCGTTGCTCGTAAGGAACACGCCCGCAGACTCGTATATGACCGCTTGTCGGCGTCAGGATTCCGCATAACATCTTGATCGTCGTCGATTTCCCAGCACCGTTTGCTCCGATATAGCCGACGAGTTCTCCTTTATTTACCGAAAAACTAACCCCCTCTACTGCCGATTTCACCTCGTATTCGCGAGTAATTAACGATTTGACTGTTCGGAGAAATCCTGTTTGCCGTTTGTACACTTTAAAATGCTTCGAAACGTCCGTTACCTCAATAATAGACATTCTATTCCCCCTAGGAGCCTGTACTCGTGTAATGCTTCAAGCTAAATAACCATAATCGGTAAGCAACTACAATAAGGACAATACCTACTAATGGCGTAAGATAAAGCATAACATCGAAAAACATCGTTTCATTTGGTTTTCCGAGAATGACATGCGCTGGAAAAAAATTGATAAACGCATACGGAAGTACAACTGTTAACAAGATTTGAATTGATTTAGGATAAGCCGAGATCGGATAACGGATAAACCTCCCTAGGTCTGACTGAAACAACTGGCGAATACTGTCAATTTTTACGATCCAGAAAGCAGGTAAATTGGGAAGAATGAAAAGAGCCGCTTGTATTAGCGTCGCACCTATCAATAATAGTGCCATCAAGAACCAATCCCATATACCTAGAGTTACATTCAGTTTATAGAGGCACAAGAGAAATGCACTGAAGGCAACAGTTAAATTACTGACATAATCGATAGTGGCATCCTTGGCAATCAAATACCAGAATGGATTCAACGGCTTCGTCAGTACATCATCAAATTCTCCTGTTAGTATTTTTCTTGAAAGCGTATTAAATGGTGAGAATAAAAAAAAGCCCGCAATTGCCCAGGAAGCCAAGTTCAAACTGTACAACAGCATCACTTCATATTGCCCCAACCTGCTATACCGCCGAACAATCGGATGAGCAACCACAAGAGAAGCAAATCGGTCGAGAACATAATAGCTTTGGCGGCAAATGCTAACAAAAACGCGCCACGATATTCGGCAGCTCCACGAATACGAACTAGAATTAATCTCAAAAAGAAGTGGGCGTATGCCATCTTAACCTCCATTAATATCGATCTTCTGGTTCACTTTGAACCACACTATCTTTTCTGCGATTAGAAGCAGTACCAACCAGCCACATTGAATCGCTAGAATGACCCAGGTCTGTTGTAGTGTTGTCTTCCCCATATAAATTGAGATAGGCTCAAAAATGATGTACTTAAATGGCAAGAAATTTGAAATTCGTAGAATTGCATCTGGATAAAACCATAAAGGGACGAAGGAACCTGCAAATATTCGCATGATCGACTGAAGCACCCAATCAACGAAGAAGGAGCTTTGAAGCCACATTACAGATAGGCCAAGCAAATAACTGATTTGAAAATGGAGTAACGCTCCCAAAACAAGTGATATTAGAAACATACCGTTAAAAGAGTACGAGATCTGTAGGTCGAGCTGCCAAAGAAGTAATGCAGCTAAAAATGCAGGGAGTGCATGAAAAAACAAGCCAAAAGCATTTTCGCCAATCTGATTGGCAAAGAGGTGCCACTTAAAATCGATTGGTTTAATAAAATCGATCGATAAAGAGCCCTCTCGAACTTTTAAGCCAATTTCGTTATGGATGCGAGTTTTCGTCACTGCAATCACTAACGTGCTGATCGCTATGTAAACCAACATCTGGTCGAGTGTAATTCCGTTGACGTGTACCTTGCCAGCATATAGCGCAGTCCATACATGATAAAGAATAAACAACCCGACAAAAGAACTGAAAATAGAGAAATAAGAGTTGGATCGGTAGACCGACAACTGTTTGAAGGATCGTTTCATAAACGCAATGTAAACGATCAAAGAAATCTGACCCCTTTCTATTTGATTCAGCGTTAAACCATAATGAACCAACATGGATTTTTTATAATTATTTTTATACCATAAAGATCCAAGTCGTGTAAAGGCATTTTTGTAAAAAACCGTAAACAGTGGAAAAGCACATCCGATGATCGGTGCTCTTCCTGTAGATCAATGATTAACTGACCTTTTGGGACACAAGAAACTCTCCGGGCTTGATAAGCTTCTTGCACAACTCCAACTTCTTAATGCTGAATCCTTGATAGAGTTCTCGTGAAAGTAATGAATACCCAGCCTAGTACAGTATATTTTTTCCATATGCATCGAAGTTACTGCTTCCGCTTCCTTAACACAAAATTCCTCTATCATGTACTTCATCCAAAGATACTAACTGCCCTTACACCTATCAGTTTCTGATTACAATTTTCCCAAAATAAAAAAAGAGCGTGAAAGTCTTATCCATCTAAGACTTTCACGCTCTTTCAATCTTATTCCCACTCAATTGTTGCAGGTGGTTTCGAAGTTACGTCATACACGATGCGGTTAACGTTGTCGACTTCGTTAACGATACGAACCGAGATTTTCTCGAGCACATCCCAAGGGATACGTGCCCAGTCGGCGGTCATGCCGTCGATTGACGTTACCGCACGGATACCTACTGTGTAGGAGTATGTGCGGGCATCGCCCATAACGCCAACGCTCTTCATGTTCGGAAGGGCGGTGAAGTATTGCCAGATCTCGCGGTCGAGGCCGGCTTTGGCAATCTCGTCACGCAGAATCGCATCAGATTCACGTACGATGTGCAGCTTATCCTCGGTTACTTCGCCAAGGACACGAATCGCAAGTCCTGGACCTGGGAACGGCTGACGCCATACGATCGCTTCTGGCAAGCCGCATTCTTCGCCAACTTTACGAACCTCGTCCTTGAACAATGCTTTAAGCGGCTCAACGAGCTTGAACTTAATGTCCTCAGGCAGTCCACCAACGTTATGATGCGACTTGATCGTCTGTGCCGTAGCCGTGCCGCTCTCCACGATATCCGTGTACAGTGTGCCTTGCGCCAGGAATTCGAAGTCGTCCAGCTTGTCCGACTCTTCTTGGAACACGTAAATAAATTCGTTACCGATAATTTTACGTTTTTGCTCCGGATCGTCAACGCCAGCAAGCTTGCCCATAAAGCGGTCACGCGCATCGATTTTGAGAACTTTCATGTCGAATTTGCCTACGAAAGTTTCCATTACACTTTCTGCTTCGCCCTTGCGCAGCAATCCGTGGTCGATAAACATACATGTAAGCTGATCGCCGATCGCCTTATGCAATAACATGGCTACAACGGACGAATCTACGCCGCCGGACAAAGCGCAAAGCACTTTTTTGTCGCCGACTTGATCACGAATTTCACGAATGGTGTCGTCGATAAAGGACTCCATCGTCCAGTTCCCGTCGCAATCACAGATGTTGTACAGGAAGTTGCGGATCATTTCGTTGCCGAATTCGGAGTGACGAACCTCCGGATGGAATTGAACTGCGTACAGCTTGCGGTCCGCGTTACTCATACCAGCGATTGGCGCATGTTCGGTGCTAGCGTCAACTTGGAAGCCGGCAGGCGGCTCGATAACCAGATCGCTATGGCTCATCCATACCGTTTGTACACGGTCTAGACCCTGCGAGATGTGGCTGCCTTCAACAAATTCAACCTCAGCTTTGCCGTATTCGCGTTTGCCTGCGCGTTCCACTTTGCCGTTCAGTTGGTGGGACATCATTTGCATGCCGTAGCAGATGCCAAAGATTGGCACGTTCAAGTCATAGATCGCTGGATCTACAAGAGGTGAATTTTGTTCGTAAACGCTAGCCGGTCCTCCCGAGAATACGATGCCTTTCGGCGCCAATTCGCGGATCCGTTCTACCGGCGTATTGTATGGCAACAGCTCGCTGTACACGCCTAAATCCCGAATGCGGCGCGCAATCAGCTGATTGTATTGTCCTCCGAAATCGAGAACAACGATAATTTCATTTTGCTTCGTCATGACCGAGCCTCCCTCAATTGATGCAGTAATTATACATAAGCGCGTCAAATAGAGTCAAGGTGTGACAAGCGTCCTCATCCACAATGTGCACCTTTTCACCAAATCGTCATCAGAGGAACAACATGAGGTCAAGGCAGCGCCAAAGCTACATCAGCGGAAAATGAAGTCTGGGCAGCGCCAAAGCTACATCAGCGGAAAATGAAGTCTGGGCAGCGCCATAGCCACATCAGTGAAACATGAGGTCTGGGCAACGTCATCAAGTTTGTCGCGACTACACTTCTCTACTTTCCCTTGTCTCCAGCACCTAGTCTCCAGCTAACTGCTCTTTCGTAATAGCTCGTGGATACTCATTCATCCAACTCACCTCGGACGCGTGATGTATGTAAACATTCACATAGAATCGTCAAACTAACCTTTTAAAAAATCAATGTGTGAAAAATATTACTTCCAATAGCCCAACTCGTTACTCATTCGCATCATTATATGTAAAAATTAACATACGATCACCCAACTAACCTTCCAATACCTCAATGTATGTACATTTTCACATCCAATACCCAACTTCTTACTCCAACTTGTTACTCAAACGCATCATTCTTGTGTTAGTTTTCATCCATCAGCGGAGCGCCCAACTTTATCGATTTAAGATGTTAATGAATTTACTTTAATCGCATAGAGGTTGATGCCTGCCTCCTTTTGTGCCGATATCCAATCCTATTGCTCGGATAGAGTCTTCTCTGTTTCGCTTACCAATATGCAAACATCCTCCACAGAACAATTCCGTGGAGGATGAATAATTGGGCTACGTGACAGTTGAGTACAACAGTGATAGTTACCGTTGGATGCGAGTTTCATGTAGCCTGTGATTTTTGATGTTTTTTCCCCTTCGCCACCGCTCGATGCTTAAGTTGTTTATTTGTCCGAATCTGTTTGAGAAGCAATCTGCATACGTGAGAAAGCTCTTGAGCTTGGGGTGCATGCCGCAGTGTACCAGGCGGTTCATAACGCGCAGCTTCCAGCCAATGGACTACTTGATCAAGTAACATGCGACGATCTTCATCCAGCTTCTCTCCTGCTACTGCTGCAATCTCCCGTAACGTTAAAGCGCCGGCGTCTTGCTCAATACGATTTCCAGATGTACTGCTTATAAGCACTTTCCCCACCACCAGCTCGAGAGCGCGGATAAGATTGCTCCGCTGACGCTCTGCAATAACAAGCTCACTGCTATTAGCGCCTCTCATACTACGCATACCCGGCTCTACCTGCCGTTTAAGCCGCCGCCGCAACAAGTCCATGACGTATCCAACATACTTGCCACTACGATCTGCCTGCATAGACCTTTTCATGCCACTTTGTGCACGCTTTGTGCTTCGTTCAGGCAACACGATGTGACTAGTTCGATCGATGCTGTTGTCATGCTCGTGTGCAGCACTACGGACTGCGTTGCCATGCCGTGCGACACCTCCGGCACCAGCACCGGCATTCGCGCTCGCCCCGCCATCGCCGCGAGCCGCCGCCTGCTGCGCCAGCCGCGCAAGCGCTTCGCTCGCCGCGCCATAGCGCCGCAGCGCGCGCCACAGCCGCAGCCGCCGGCGCTGCCCGGCGGCCAGCGCCGCTGCTGCCGCCGCTAGCGCGGCTCCGCCTGCGGCGGCTGCCGCGCCCGGCGACGCCTCCGCGGCGTCCCAGGCGCTGCGCGCCCCATCCGCGAGCGCATCCGCCGCTCGCCGCACCATCGAGGCGGCCTCCTCAGCCGCCGCCTCGAACCTTGCCAAGCCGGTCGCGCCTCCGGCTAGACCGGCTGGCACAGAGCCGTCCGCGTTCGAAGCCGCTCCCGGATCACCTCCCGGCGCCGCTGCAACCGTTGCGGCGCCGCCATAACCGGGGGTCGGGTCGAACGGAACCCAGCCCGCCCCCTCCATATAAACCTCAACCCATGCGTGCGCGTCCGATCCACGTACTTCGTAGATCCGCTCAGAGGGAACAGCAGCGCCAGCGGTTGTTTCGCCAAGCTCACCCGTGTCGTCCCCGGATGTGAAACCTTTGACCCATCGCGCCGGAATCCCTTGCGAGCGCAGCATCACGACCATCGCTGTCGAAAAGTGTACGCAATACCCCTGCCTCTGCTCGAACAGGAAATGATCAACGAAATCAACATTCGCGGGCGGCACCTCGCTGCCAGCTCTCGTATAGGCGTACGTGCTCTCCAGATACACCTCTACCGCTTTCACGCGATCATACAGATTCGTCATGCCCGCTCCTGCCACTTCCGATGCGAGTGCAGCAACTCGGCCCGGCAACGATTCCGGCAGCTGCAAGAATGGCTTAAGCTCCTCTTCCGTCAACTTCTCGACCTTCGCCGCAGCTTTCTCTTGCACTGAACCTGCGCCGCCATCCGCGTAGACAGCACCTACTCCGCCTAATGCCCTCAACGAATTCGCATCTGTAATGGGCAAAGTACTTCGCACCGAATATCGCGAAAGCTTCGCCGTCTCGGAAGCCGCGTACAACGCATCCGTGTCATCGCTCACCAAAAAACTGCCAAGCTTCCGCCGGGGATCAGCCGCGATCAGCTCCGTTACTTCCCCATCCAGACCCGATGCAAAAATCGGCATCTCCGCTGCCGGATTCTCCCATACCACCGTCTGCTCGACTACTCTTCCTTTCAGACTTTCGCCATCCAGCTGCGCAACTGTAGAAGCACCAGCCTCCTCCCCCTTCACCGGCTTCAGTGTCAGCGGCCTCTCGGCATTGCTCCAGCCTCTGCCATCGTAAATCGATTTCGATTCACCGCGCCAATAGGCCCTTACGGGAGACAAACCTTTGAACAGAATCCGATCATCCGTGCTAATCGGCATACCAAGCTCGCTATCATCGAAGCCATAACCGGTAAGCGCCCTTCCCAGCTGGTCAGTATTCATATGCTTCATCGTTGCAACCGCTTTGCCATTGCCTCCGATAGTGTTGATCCCTTCCTGCAGCCGGTTGGTCATCGCTGTCGTCCAATTCGCCGGGGCGAGCTCGCTTTCTCGATCAACCGTTGCAAGCAACGCTCCTCCTGCGATGACAAACGTAATGAAAGTAGCTCCCGCTATCCAGCTTTTGTCCATGCCGCGCAGACGATTTTCGCTAATATCGAGAACTCTTCGAACACGCGGTATCGTGACGATTGCCGCCAGCAGCAGCCCTTCCACCGTCGTACGTATGAACCCGCCAAGTATATCCATACCCAGCCACACATGCAGGAGTCCCAAATAAACAAGCGTCACTGCCGCGATGCCAAGCGATGCTTGCCTGATCCAGACAAGCGCCTGCAGCGCAGGTGCCAACATCGCCCAGCCAGCGAACAGCATTAGCGTTCGAAGCTCGCCCGACATCGCCCACAGACCGCTGCGCATCATTAACGCAACATTATCTCCAATCAGACCGGGGAGCCCAACAAGCCACTCAATCGAGCTTTGCTCATCACCTTTGTACAGCCACATCAAACACAATACGCAAATCACGGTGTGCACGAGAAAAGACATGATCCACGGCATCCGGAACAGTCCTGCGGCTAGCATACAACCAATAATCGCGAGCAGCGGCATCGGATGATAAATGACTGCCCATTCCCTTGCGCTGGTCCAAGGAAGAAGCCATTCGGATAACAAACCAAACAGCAGGATACTCGTGACTATGCGATAAAAGAAAGAGCCTTCTCCTTGATTCCCTCTTTGAGTCTGCTCGTGAGTTCCTGCTTGATCAGATGACATGAGTCTCAGCCCCTTTCTCGGCCGAAGACCATGCGGCTCCGGATAATGCCAGTGGAATCCAGACTACATGTAATCCTTTTGTTTCCATCGCTTTGGCTTTCTCCCGCATCTCTGATGACAGTTGCTCACCTTCCATGGCTAGATGAAGCGCAACCTGACTCCCTTGCCACTCTGTCTGCGTGGATAAGGACAACCAACGATCGATTGACCGCCAATCGCCGCTATACAATTGGACAGCCTCGCCGCCGCGTACTGTCGCATGGATCAGACCTTCCGCCGCGTCTGCGCCTTCCCGATTTTCGTCAGCGCGAAGCCGAGAGAGCAGTTCAAGCAGCTCCTGATGGCGATCATGACTTGTATCGGAGCCGTTTAGTTCCAGCGTCCAACGATTCGTCGCGACACTTACAACTGCCCCGGCCCGCGATAATCTTCTGGCATCAAGCGCCAGCTTGCCTATACATGCTTCGAAACGGGAGTCTTCATAGCCATAGCCTTCGGCAGCCGTATCCAGCCATAATGTGACGGCTTGCGGCCACTCTGGCGCATATGTCTTCACTCTTATGCCTCTCCCGCGCGCCGCAGCGCGCATATCGAGATGGCGCAAGGAATCTCCCTCTCTGTACGGTCGGCTATCCGGTCCGAGCCCAGGAGCAGCGTGCAGCTTTTGCGGCGCAGAATCGCCATACAATCCACCCCGGTCCCATGCACCAAGCGTTGCGGCAGCATCAGCCGCTTCCCATTTCACTAGTCCTCGATGAATTGACGTTTCTCCCGCGTACGCCGGCGGAGCAGGCCAGACCAGCATCTCACCTTGTACGGCTATTGTTCTGTGGATCGCCGTTAATCCGAGCCAATCTCCGACGGTGATCGTCATATCACGGAATCCATACACGCCTCTTCTCAGCTGGTTCACGGAATACACGACATCTGTCCGGGAAGCCGTTCCCGGCATGGCAACAGCGCTGAAGGCAAGCGCCGATGGCGTCATTAACGTCCCATTCTGGGCTTTCTCACTAATCGACATCCAGACCCAAGGCATCCGCCAGCGCCTCTCGAGCACTACCCTGACTTCTGCTTCCTCGCCAGCCGTTAGAGTATCCGTTGGCAACTGGCGCACAGCTGTTATCCCTCGCGAAGCGATGAGCGGCAGTATGCCACTGAATACCGTAATGCCTAACAATACACTTAAGGCATACCATTCCAGCGCTCCACCGCGCAGAATTACAGCTGCAGTACATCCCGCAAGCGAAACCAGAATGAACCCCCAAGCGATCCATCTCGTCCGGTAACGCAACGCCGAGTGAAATGGATCTTTCTTACCCGCCTTGTTAGCCTTCATCGCCGTCCCCTGCCTCCACCTGCGGCGCTTGCTTCGGACGGCATCGGGATCTGGCGGACCAGCTTGGCAACAAGCTGTCTTGCAGCCTCACCTGCATGCGCTGCGCCCGCTCCGCCCTTAAGCACCAATCTGTGCGCAAGTACCGGCTCAGCTGTCCCAAGCAAATCGTCAGGGATAACGTAGCCTCTTCCTTCGATATATGCCGAAGCTTGTGCCGCCCGCAGCCAATCCCGGAGAGCACGGGGACTAAGCCCTAACAATACTTCCGGCAATCGCCGGCTGGCATTCGCCACTGCGACCATGTACTCTAGCAATGCTGGATGCACATGCGCTTGTCTAGCCTCCGCTTGCATTTGCAGCCATTCCTGTGTCGCGATGACGGGACGTATTCTTTCCGGCTCCACCCGCCTGCCCACCGCATACTGCTCCAGGATCGTCTTTTCGTCCGTGGCGCCTGGATAACCGATCGACAATCGCATCATGAACCGATCCATCTGGGCCTCCGGCAGACGATTCGTGCCTTCGAAGTCTAGTGGATTTTGAGTGGCAATGAGCATAAAGGGCACAGGCAGCCGTCTAGTCTTCCCCTCTACCGTTACTCTTCTTTCTTCCATCGCTTCCAAAAGCGCAGATTGCGTGCGCGGCGACGACCGATTGATCTCATCCGCAAGCACGACATTCGCCATAATGGGACCCGGACGGAACTGCAGCTCTCCCGACTTTCCATCAAGCACAAGTCCTCCTGTTATATCCGCCGGCAGCATATCCGATGTGAATTGGATACGCTTGAACTCGCCGCTTACCGTTCTTGCCATCGCTCCTGCAAGCAATGTTTTGCCAACGCCAGGGATATCCTCCAGCAGCACATGCCCACCGGCCAGCATAGACGTTAACAGATGTTTAATAATAGCTTGTTTGCCCACCAGCACTTGCTGGGCCTTGCTCTGCAGTCTGTGCAGCAGCACCTGCGGCGGCTCCGTCCATGCGTGATGCATACTCGCGCCCTGATGCTCGTTCTCTGGTTCCAAGCCTATGAATTGAGGGGTTATCATCTCACTGTCGCCTCCTGAAAAATAAATCTATCTACTTTTCAGTTTCGCCAGTATCCTCCCCGTTTAGACCTGCTAGATTACACTTATCGCCGCATTCTACTAGGATGCGATCCAAACCTCTCTCTGCTGTTTCGTATATACGTAGCTATCGATTTCAATACCGAACTGTGCAAGCGTGGCTCTCATTGGCACGTCAAGCTGACTTGGATCATCCTGCTCGGACTGCAGATTATCCGCGAGCCAGAACCATTGTCTGCCGTCTAGCGTTACCTCCACAACCTGCTGCTCTTTGTCCAGCTCCGCTGTACCACCCAACCATTCGCTGAGCTTACCTAGCGGTACACGGATGGAATCGTTCACCAGCTTATATTCCGACGGCTGCAGCTCGAGCGTTTTTTCTCCTCGATGAACGACGAGCACCGGCTCTGTCAGTACCACAGCGCTTTCCTGACGATCAAGCTTGGAGGCGAATTGCACAAGCTTCGTTTTGTCTGTTTCGCTAACTGGCCCCCTGCTCCATTTCGATTGTTTAGCTAGCTGGAATTGCATCGGCTCTACCTTGTCATTTAACGTTGCAAAGGTATATCCCAGTTTTTTGTAATAGGCAATAATAGCAGGCAGCGCTTTGACCGTCTCCGCATGACCCGCACTATCGTGCATCAGTACATTTAGTGTATTTGCGATTTTGGAACTATGTATATTGGCGATAATTTCCGCTGCGGGCACACCGACCCGCTTGGAATCGCCGCTGTCTACATTCCAGTCGTGCACCTGATAGCCGGCCTCATTCATCGCGTCGAAATACCCTTTGTCAAAGTTGGAATACGTGCCGCCCGGCGCTCTCACGAGCGTCGTCCTGATGCCAGTCGCCTTGTAGATCGCATCATCCGTCTGCATGACCTGAGCTGCGAAATTACGGAAGCTTCCATACAACTCCTTGTACACATGATTGTACGTATGATTGCCAATAGCATGACCTTCGGATACGAGCTGTCTTACCATCTCAGGCTGGCGCTCCACTTGTTCGCCAAGCAGGAAGAACGTAGCGTTCACATCCTCCTGTTCCAAAATCCGCAGCACCTCCGCCGTATGCTGACTCGGTCCGTCATCGAAGGTCAGATATACGACCTTTTCGGCTGGTTTAGCAGCAAGTCCAGCTGTAGTCGTACCAGCTACGTCTGTACTGCCTGTCCCAGTCCCTGTACCGCTTCCTTCTGTTGCTGCGTTGCCTGCTCCTACTCCTGCTCCTGCTCCTACTCCTGCTCCTGCACCAGTATCGCCCGCTCCTGACGTTATGTTTCCTGTTACGCCTCCTGCTACATCCATATCTATTTCATCTGTTTTTTGGTTTACTTCTGTTGCGACGTCTACTTCGGCTCCTTCTTGATCATCTTGTCCCTTCTCTGCTGCTCTATCATTAACCGCTGCTGTCACACCGGACTTCCCTCCCGGCTTGGAAAGCAGCGACTTAGCCTCATACTGATATGTGATCGTGCGGAAATCGCTGGCATTGCCTGACGCCTCAACCGCTCTGTTATGCCACACCACCTCGCCGCCTAGTTGCATCACGCCAAACCATAGTAATGTCACACACATTGAAGCTTGTACCAGTCGTCTCATCTTGAGTGCCACCTTCCTCTATCAAGGGTACTTACTTATTACCGTTTTGATAGAGTATATGAATCAGCTCTCTATGTAATGCCTGCAATCTATCACCTTCAGCCCCTTCTCCTCCGCCATGCACAAAAGCGCCTCTCGATCCAGAATCGGGAGACGCTTGATTTGGTTCATTTTCTGTTGTGGGCGTGGCCGACACTCCTGCAACCCGATTTTCTCGGGCTCCAGCGCTAGCTTGGATACTCACGCTAGCATCCTGACATGTGCAAGACAGCGAGGTTGGTTGTCAGTTTCTCTGCCTGAATAACTTACTCGCCCTGCCAGCTTTGCCAGCTAGCTCCTCTTCCGCCCTGCAGCCTTCTCGTGCAGCGATTGTGCCGCTTCCAGCACCTCGGCTGCATGCCCCTTCACCTTAACCTTGCGCCATTCCCGCACAAGATTGCCCTTCGCATCGATCAGAAACGTCGAGCGTACAATCCCCATATACTCGCGGCCGTACAGCTTCTTAAGCTGCCACACGCCGTACTGCTCGCACACCTTGTTCCCTTCATCTGCAAGCAGCACATACGGAAGCTCCTTCTTCGCTATAAAATTCAGATGCGACTTGATACCATCCGTGCTGATCCCGAGCACGACCGTATTATGACATTCGAATTCGCTATAACGATCCCGCATATCGCAGGCCTGCTCCGTACAAGCAGGCGTCATATCTTTGGGATAGAAGAACAATACAACTTGCTTCCCCCGCAAGTCCACCAATGACAGCATATCCCCATTTGACGCAGGAAGCTTGAATTTAGGCGCTTTTTTGCCCATTTCTAGTGCCAAGACAAACCCTCTCCTCTCTCCATCGATGAACTAACGATTAGCTTAAGACCCCGCTCCGCGGTACTTCTTCACGCCGTGATTCCAGAAAGCCAGCCCCAGACTGAATACGATCAGCCCCACCACAGGGGTGAGCAAAGCTAACTGCGACAGGTCATCTGCCTTTTTCTCCAGAAAATATGATGCCGGAATTACTCCAACAAACGCAAACGGCAGCAACCAGGTAAGCAAGAAACGAATCGTTTTATTGTAAATATTAACGGGATACCGCCCGTAGTTCTGCAGGTTATAAATTAACGGCACAATACCTGTCGGCGCATCCGAGTAGAACGAAATCGCGCTTAAAGCCGTATAAATACCCGCATAAACCAAGGCCGCTCCCACGACGAGCAACAGCAGCACAAGCATGTCCAGCATCTCGAAAGGCAAGCCCAGCTGCGTCCAGCAAATCGCCATTATGACGGCGCCTACTGCGGAGCCGATCAGCGACGGCGGATCAACGTTCTCAAGCAGCACCTGGAACAAGCTGTGAGCAGGACGCGTCAAGACACGGTCCATCTCTCCTTTGACAATATACCGTTCGCTGAAATTCCAGATGCCGAAGAAGGTGCTGAATAAGCCGTACGGTATCATGAAGAAGCCATACACGAACACGACTTCAGCTTCCGACCACCCGCCGAGCGTCGGCGTATGCTGGAACACGATGAGGATGAAGATCAGATTCACGCCTTGGAACAGCAGGTCCGAGATAACTTCGATCCAGAAGTCGGCACGGTAGGTGAGCCTTGTTTTGGCATAGTTCTTAATGTATTCCCAGAATAAAATCAAATAACGCAGCATGTCCCCTCTTAACCTCCCTGCACGTACAGCCGCTTGCGCGCCGCCCGCCATGTTAACGCGATCGGAACGAGCAGCAGCACGAACCACAACGCCTGAATCCCGAATACACCTGCCGCCTCGGTAAGCGGGGTTCGTCCCGTAAAGACCGAGCTAGGCAAATACGTAATCGCCTGGAACGGAAGCCATTGCATGATCCCCGACAGCCACCCTGGGAAAAACGCGATCGGAATAACAACGCCGGAGAATAAGTCGACCATCACCCGCTTCATCCGGATCATGCCTTCGTTATTTTCCACAAAAAACGCGAACAATCCCGTCAATATATTGATCTGCGAATTGATCAGGAAGCTAAAAAACAACATCACGAGATACACAATCCAAACCGCCGGATCCGTGGGCAGCTTGACCGGGAACAGCAGACATACAATGCCTAGACCCGGGATCATAAACAAGAGGAAACGGAACAATCCTTCTCCGAAACCTTGCATCATTTTGACGAACAAATACGAGTATGGACGGATCAGCTGTACGGCGACGCTGCCGTCACGAATTTCATTCGCAATCTCGCGATCCAGGTTGTTGAAATAAAACGCTCGCGCCATCCACGAGACCGCGATATACGTGGTCATCTGTGGCACGGTGAAACCTGCAAGCGATTCTTGGCTTCCGTAGATCGCTTGCCATAAGAAATAATAGGCGCCGATGTTAATGGCATAAATAACGATACCGCTGTAATAATTAACGCGGTAAGCGAGCATCATGAGGAAACGGATACGAATAAAATCGAGATAAGCGCTCGTCATGAAGACGCGATCTCCTTCTTGGCCGCAGCAGACTCTGCCGATCCCGATTGATAGATCGCACGTACGATTTCGTCCGTGTTTGTTTCGAAGATTTTGATATCGCGGATATCCGCTCCGCCTACCACTCTTGCCATCGCATCCGACACGCTTACCGTGTGGGGTACGAACAGCTTAGCCGTTACATCATTTTCGATCATCCATTCAACCTCGAGTCCTTCGGTTAATGCCTTGAGCCTGCCGATCGGCGTATGACCAGCGAATTGGAACTGAATTTCGCGTCCTTTGCTCCAGCGCGCCTTGAGCTCCTCAAGTCCGCCATCATAAATAATTTGTCCATCGTCCAGCATAATGACGCGTGAGCACAACGCTTCGATATCCTGCAGGTCATGGGTCGTCAGCAGAATCGTCGTGCCCTCTTCCTTGTTCATCTGCATGAGGAAATCGCGAATCTCCGTCTTGACGACGATATCGAGTCCGATGGTCGGCTCATCGAGAAAGAGAATCGACGGATTATGCAACAGCGAGGCTACGAGCTCACAGCGCATCCGCTGGCCGAGACTTAACTTTCTAACGGGCCGATTAAGCAGATCGCCAAGCTCCAGCCGTTCGACTAGTCTATCGAGACGCTTGCGGAAGTCTTGCTCAGACACCCTGTACACTTTGCGAAGAAGCTGGAACGACTCAATGACGCCGATATCCCACCATAATTGAGAGCGTTGACCGAACACGACGCCAATTCCGTTCACGAACTTTTCTCTGTCGCGGAACGGTACATATCCGTTAACTTTAAGCTCTCCCGCCGTTGGCACGAGAATGCCGGTCAACATTTTGATCGTAGTCGACTTCCCTGCCCCATTCTCGCCGATATAGCCGCAGATTTCGCCTTGCGGAATTTGGAACGAAATATCTTTGACCGCCTGAACCTCTCTATATTCACGCTTGAACAAATCCTTGAGCGCGCCCGAGAGACCCTCTCTGTTCTTCTGCACGCGGAAGTCCTTGCGCAAATCTTTGACATCAATAGCCAGCATGACCGTTTTACAGCCCCTCTCACTTCGACATTTCCTGGGAAATAGCGATTATATTGTACCCCAAATGATAAAACTTGCAACTAGATGTCCCAGAGCTTTATAATTTTATGATATGTAATCATACATCAGTTATCATGACGCGTAAACGAAAGGTCAGCCTAGCAATGAAAGTTGACTGTTTTTCGTAGAATGTGTTCATGTTCTGAATCAACTTGTCGTTTTATTCGAAAGGAGACCTTTACACGCAATGCGTACGCGGTCAGAGAAACCAAAGAAAAAGTCACGTTGGAAGTGGCTCATTATTACGATTTCGATCATTGTGGCTGTTGCACTCGCCGGCCTAATCTATTGGGGCGTAGGTGTCTACAGCGCATTAGATAATTTCAGCAAATCGGATGAAGACTCCATATTCACCGAGATTCCGCCGGACAAGACGGTCGAAGTGCCCAAGTGGGAAGGCAAGGAACGTGTCAACATCCTGTTGCTTGGCGGAGATGCTCGCGATGCGGACGAGAATGGCGTAGCACGTTCAGACTCCATCCTCGTAGCATCGTTCGACCCGATTACGAAGAAGGCCCATCTGTTCTCCGTGCTTCGCGACACATACGCAGAGATCGAAGGTCACGGCCGCGGCCGGATTAACTCCGCCATTACGATGGGTGGACCGAGTCTGGCTATGAAAACAATCGGCGATCTGCTGGGGCTCGAAATCCAGTATTATGTGTACACCGATTTCGAAGGCTTCAAATCGTTGATCGACACGATCGGCGGCATCTATTTCGATGTCGAAAAAGATATGCGTTACCGTGACAATGCCGATGGCAACCGTTACGACATCGATCTCAAACAAGGTTATCAATTGCTGGATGGCGACAAAGCGCTCCAATACGTACGCTTCCGCCATGATGCGATGAGCGACTATACGCGGACGGAGCGCCAACGTAACTTCCTTAAAGCCGTTGCCTCCGAGCTGCAATCGACATGGAACCTGATTCGGATGAAAGAAATATTGGAGAGCGTCTCCCCTTATATCGAAACAAACTTGTCCGTCAGCGACATGCTTAAGCTAGGTCAGCTTGGCGTTGAAAGCCACGTAGGCGGCACAGCGCAAATCCCGCCGATGGATCTCGTCAGCGAAGAGCATGTCGGCGGCGCATCCGTTATCGGTATCCGGGATACCGATGCATTGATCGGCTACGTGCAAGAGGTGCTGATAAGCGACGAGACGATTCCGGTACCATCGGAATCTCCTGATGCCGACGGCAGCACCAGCAATGCGGATTCTGAGAGCGGCGGCGGCACTAGCGGCAGCTCAGGTACAAGATCCAGCACCAACTCGCGCACTAACTAACATCCGCGGCTCAACTCAATAATTAACGAGGTGAAATAGAGCACTTATGTGCTCTATTTCCTTGTTCAGGCCGTATAGGGTCAGCTATAACATTCCATTCGAAAGGGGTATTTCACCCATGTCCACGCATCGTCCGACTTCCGAGCAACTATATCAAGAAGCGCTCCAGCATATCGTAGGGGGCGTCAACAGCCCTTCCCGTTCTTTCAAAGCTGTCGGCGGAGGAGCGCCCGTCTTTATGAAACGTGCTTCAGGCGCCTACTTCTGGGATGCCGACGACAACCGTTACATCGATTATTTGGCCGCGTACGGTCCCATTATTACCGGGCACGCGCATCCTCATATAACGGAAGCGATTATCGAATCTGTTCGTAACGGCACGCTGTACGGCACACCGACCGAGCTAGAAATCAAGCTGGCTCGCATGCTCAAGGACGCGATCCCTTCCATGGATAAGGTGCGTTTCGTCAATTCCGGCACCGAGGCGGTCATGACGACGATCCGAGTCGCCAGAGCTTATACCAAACGTAACAAAATCATTAAATTCGCCGGCTGCTACCATGGCCACTCCGACCTCGTGCTTGTTGCGGCAGGCTCCGGTCCCTCCACACTCGGCATACCGGACAGCGCCGGCATCCCGACAAGCATTGCGCATGAGGTCATCACGGTTCCCTTCAATGATTTGCCTGCACTTCAAGAGGCGCTGGAACGTTGGGGAGACGACACCGCAGCCGTTATGGTGGAGCCGATCGTAGGCAACTTCGGCATGGTCATGCCGCATGAGGGTTACCTCGAAGGACTGTGCAAGCTGACTCGACAAGCAGGAGCTTTGGTCATCTACGACGAAGTCATTAGCGCATTCCGTTTCCACTATGGTTCGTCTCAAACGTATCATGTCTTCCCGGACCAAGCGGCTATCGAACCGGATCTTACCGCACTAGGCAAAATCATCGGCGGCGGACTTCCGATCGGCGCCTACGGCGGACGTCGTGAAATTATGGAGCAGGTCGCTCCGCTTGGTCCTGCTTATCAAGCAGGCACAATGGCCGGCAATCCTGCTTCCATCTCTGCGGGCATTGCATGCCTTGAGGTGCTGCAGGAGACCAGCATCTATGACCGCATGGATCGACTTGCCGCCAAGCTGGCTGGTGGATTAATGGACGCCGCACGTACGAATGGCGTTCCACTGACGATCAACCAGATCCGCGGCTCGTTCTCCGCCCACTTCTGCGATCACCCTGTCACGAACTACGACGAAGCGCAGGATACGGACGGCGAGCGATTCGGAGCGTTTTTCCGCCATATGCTGGATCAAGGCATCAACCTGGCGCCGTCCAAATACGAGGCGTGGTTCCTGACAACCGCGCATACAGAAGCCGACATCGACGTCACGATCGAAGCGGCGCGAATTGCAATGGCTCGTCTATCATAGGACAAGCTGGCAGACGAGTGATATTGAAGCATTGAAACGCTAATTGGGAGAGGAGCTGGAGTGATGATGGATCAAGACCTGCAAGCTATCATTAATCGACTGGATGCACGAAGTGAGACCGCGCCGCTATCCCCGGAGCAGCCATGGGATGAGGCGTTGGATGAGGAAATCGTAAAGTACGGGAAAGCTCGGCCGCCTGCTAACAAAGAAGAGATTGCGCTGATGGCAGGACTTCACTTACGCAATGACAGCCTGGATCGCTCTCACTCCTACGCGCAGCAGATCGAGGACGACTCCACCGGAAGCTATTGGCACGCAATCATGCACCGGATGGAGCGAGATTTCTGGAACAGCAAGTACTGGTTCAGACAAGCGGGCCGCCATCCCGTGAAAGAAAATACTCGTAACGCAATCGCCCAATGGCTGTCTGCACAGCCTCAGCTTGATACATTACCCGCGAGCCCGATTGTTAACGCCCTAAAAGGTTTCCGTGATAACATCGGCTGGAACAGCGACGACTTTGTCGACCTCATCGCCGCCCAAGAAGAAGGGCGCGGCTCCGATGACACTGGCGCATTGCTGCAGGAGCTTCAAAGGATCGAGCTGGAGCAATTATTTCTTTATTCGTTAGGCGCAGCTTAGTGTCACAAACAAAGAAACCTTGATGGATGTATCCTTCAAGGTTTCTCAGCATCTGTTGTTAATCTACAAAAATTCAAACGATCGACTCGTAATTCTAACATCAGGGTTCAAGTGCTTTAACTGAAGACCATAGTCTCTTTTCATATTAGAAATATGCAAGGACTCTAGATTTGGGAAGTAATCCTTCAGGATAATTAAATCTACCTCTACATTGCTTAAAATGAATTCTATAATCTTGACTTCTTTTAATCCCGTTATCTCTGTTAGATTAAGTTCCTTGGTACAGCTATTTACAACTAACACTTCAACTCCCCTAAACGTTTGCAACGTACTCAAGTCCAGTTTTTTACAGCTGTCTACTTCCAACTTCTTAATGCTGCTGTTATCTCCCTTGAAACGCTCGAAGTTGCGACAACCTCGTACACTGAGATTCGTCAAACCAGATAGTAACGCCAAATCCCCCAACTCTTTAAACCTACAGCTTTTAAATGCCATAATTTCAACTGGACTTTCTTTCCACTCTGCAAAATCCGGCTCTATGGAGCTATGGAAAATATCAATTTTTCTTAGATTCTTACAACTTGCAACGGCCAAATAATCCTCGAATCGTTCCACATGAAGGTTTATAAATTTTATATTTGCCTTAGAAAGCTGTAATATATCCCTTCGTCGATTACGATGCGTTTGAATTTCAATATATTGACCATTACAGAACCTCTCTATTCCATCAAAAGATTTAATTTGCTGTCCATATACACACAAAATTTTCAAATTCGAAAATGCCTTTAGTACACATAGATCACGCAATGATGAATTGTAATCTATTGTAAGTTCTTCGATTCGATCTGTACCTTCTATCTGATTCAGATGCTCAATAAATGCCTCGGCATTTACTTCTATTTCTGATAGGTTATTGATTCTCAGGCTCTTATAATGCGATGCTATATTAACGATGCTAGTATAATGCGCCTCATCTATCGTTAGCTCTTCTGCCATGGTATTCACCCCTTTTTTTCCAGAATACGACCAAAATTATCGAGATGACTGTTAAAGCGTTTATTTTCAGTTTTTAAATAATAACATTTAGTTCTCACTCCACATAATCCACAATAACAAGCCGATCCTCGGCTTCCGTTGAGAGCCCGCCTCGGCCATCGAGATTGTTAGTGATGAACCACAATTGGTCTCCTACAAGCTTAACGTCACGGATCCTGCCTTCGTCCTTATGAATAACCTCCATCTTCCCAGTAGACGGATCATAGCGATAAATCGCCTCTCCACGAAGCGTAGCGATCACGAGTCTTCCTTGTCCATCGATAACGGTCCCCGATGGAGCTATCGCTGGATCTCCCGTGTGATAGAGCGGCGATGTTAATCCGTCCTTCTTGCCATCGCCGTATACGGTTGGCCACCCGTAATTGCTGCCTGGGACGATGGCATTGATTTCGTCATGCCCGCCAGGATTGCCAGAGGGGCCATGTTCGGTGCTGTACATCACGCCATCTTTCGTCCATGCGAGACCCTGCGGGTTACGATGTCCGAATGAATAAATATACGAATTCGGGAACGGATTATCCGCTGGAACTTGTCCAGCCAGCGTCATTCGTAAGATTTTTCCTGCTAGACTATCCTTGCTCTGTGATTCGCTCCGCTGCTGCGCGTCTCCTGTCGTGGCATACAACATGCCGTCAGGTCCAATCGCCAATCTACCGCCGTTATGGGTCGAGTTTCCGGGAATCTCCTCCAGCAGCGCTTGTTGCTCGACCCAATCCGCCCCTTCCTCCTTGAGCATTACGATACGATTGAGCGTACGTCCGCCATCCTCATAGGTATGGTAGGCATAAGCGAGCTTCGAATCGGCATAATCCGGCGCCAGCACTAATCCCATCAATCCACCTTCACCCGCATGAAGAACCGGTTTCGTTAAGCGTACATCCTGACGCAACTGCTCACCTGTGCGAACTCTGACGATACTCCCCTCCCGCTCCGTGATATACGTAGCTTCGGCGGCAATCGCAATCGACCATGGAATGTGAAGCTTCTCCGCGGCGACGATATAAGGCTCGTCCTCGACGTCGATACCGCCAGGCATTTCATTATTTGCAGGCGTTTGTGTCGGATTGCCCACTTGCGGATCAGTCGGAGTAATCGAAGCCGTCGGAGCTATCGTCCCAGTGGCAGTCTCGCTGCTTCCGTTGTCTTCTCGAGTGTTATCATTACAACCAGTGATCAACGCTGTAGCACAAAGTGCTGCCAACATGATTTTTGCTGATGATTTCATCCAATGTCCCTCCCTATGTATCTTCGTATTCGTATTAACCTCGTATAACGACAAAGAAACAGGGGCAACATCACGCCTTCGCGTTTATGTCGCCCCTTATGTCGTCCATTATTGCGCCGCTTCGGCCTTCGCCAGTGCACTGAGCAATTCCCCATGAAGCAGACCATTCGTAGCCACTACGTTCCTGACGGCAAGCGTATACGGATTGCCAAGCGTGTCCGTCACCTGTCCGCCCGACTCCTGTACGAGCAGAGTGCCTGCTGCAAGATCCCAGCTATTGAGGCCGATTTCCCAGAAGCCGCTTAATCGTCCTGCAGCAACATATGCAAGGTGCAGCGCCGCAGATCCCGCGATTCGTAGATTGCGCACCTCTGGCGCGATACCTTGAATGCCCTTTAGGTTAAGCGGCAATGCATAATGATGATCCGCCGGCAATCCCGTTGCGATCAGACTGCTGCGAAGCGTCGTTTCTTCGGATACTCCCATCTTTTTGCCGTGTACGTATGCACCCTTGCCCTTCTCTGCGACGAACAATTCATCTTTGCAAGGATCATAGATGACACCGACAATGACCTCTCCCTTGTATGCCAGCGCGATGGAAACGCAGAAAAAAGGAAAGCCGTGCACATAGTTCGTCGTTCCGTCTATTGGATCGACGATCCATAGATATTCAGAATCGCTCACCTCTGCAAGCGCTTGCGTAGATGCCTCCGGTCCGGGCTCGACACCTTCTTCGCCCAAGAAGGCGTGATGCGGGAAGTGTGTCCCGATCAGGTTGCGGATCAGTCTCTCTGAGCCCTTGTCCACCTCGGTGACGAGATCGTGAGCCGAATATTTGAGCTCGAGCTTGGAGTAAGTTCCGAGCTTGGTCATGATCCACTCGCCCGCCTTGGCTGCGCAATTAATCGCAACAGCCGTGAAACTTTTGCCCCCGATGACTGAGCTGTTTGCGCCTTCGTTCAATACTATCACTCTCCCATGTGTAAGGTTGTTCAAAAAGTACGCTTCCCATTACGATGTTAACCACTGATGCTTATTCGGCATCGAATCTTGCATGCAACCGAACCTTCCGTTTCTCACGTAGCTCTGCTACGCTCCGATACTCAGTTTCTAGTTTCATACAAGCTTCTCGGTACTGATAACCGTTCTTTTTGAACCCGAATTTATTAAGGTTGTTCAAAAAGTACGCTTCCCATTACGATGTTATACTCTGTTGCTTATTCGGCATCGAATCTTGCATGCAGCCGAACCTTCCGATTCTCGCGTAGCTCTGCTACGCTCCGATTCTCAGTTTCTATCTGCATCCAAGCTTCTCGGTACTGATAACCCTACTTTTTGAACCCGAATTTATTAAGGTTGTTCAAAAAGTACGCTTCCCATTACGATGTTAACCACTGATGCTTATTCGGCATCGAATCTTGCATGCAACCGAACCTTCCGTTTTCGAAATTCTATTATTTTCATCATTCCTGTACAAGTCTTGTTATCTTATTGCAATACGTCGCTAGGCGTGACAGGTTTCGCTCAAATCCACCTCTTGTCCCCTGTCAAAGAGACATAACCCCCTCGATAATCAGCTGCCCGGCAAGCGCCAGCAGCGTAATGCGGAGGAGCCACATTAGCTTGTTACCGCTTAATCGAGACGCGATTGTGGCTCCGATCTTGCCGCCAATCCAAGCGCCAGGAACTAGCGCCGCTACTAGCAGCCAATCAATCTCGCCAAGCGCCACATGCATCCCGCTTCCCAGGATAGCGGAGAGGAAGATGACGAACATCGATGTAGCAGTCGCCACATGAGGTGGGAAGCGATACAGCAGCACCATCATCGGAACAAACAAGGAGCCTCCCCCGATGCCGAACAATCCCGATATCAGTCCCACTCCTAATCCGATAGCTAGCGCAGACCATAGTCCGTAACCGTATGTATGCACCTGTCCGCTCGTATCTATGATGGAGCGCTGAATCGGCCACTCCTTCGCAAACGGTTTCATATATTCTCGTCCGATCAATAGCGCCGCCAAGAACAGCATCAGTGTACCGAACATGAGCTGGAAGGAACCTGCCTTCATCAGCCCGGTAATTGCCGCACCCGCAATCGATGCCGGACCGCTCGTTACAAAAAACAAGAGACCGCTGCGGAAATCGACGATCCCCTTTTTCTTGTAGCTGATGGTTGATGCCAGCGCTGTAACAATGAGTACAGTAAGCGAGATGCCTACCGCCGTCGCATGATCAATCGGTTCCCCAATGAGCATGGGAGCAAACAACAGCAGCCCCGGTACAATAATGATCCCTCCGCCAAGCCCTACAAGACTACCGAATGTTGCAGCCACCAGGCCAAGCAGCATTAACAAAATCCACTCCATTACGCTTGTCCACCCTATCTTTACTGTTCGATCTCCACCATACCGTCATCTAACACTTTGATGCCCGCGTCTTTCTGCTCCAACTCCTTCAGATCTTCCATGAGCCGAAAGAGCGCTGCATCTTTTTGTTTTGCCTCCAGCATACAATCGATCGCGCCAGTCGTTCTAGCCGCCCGTCGCAGGAACGCAACCAACGGTTCTGCCTCGACATAATCGGCATGCCCTCTTGGATCCGTTAAACTCTTGGGGCTTGAGGCATGTATTTTGGGCGGCAGATCGCTTTCTGCCTTCAGCCCTAGCCGATCACGCTCGATACGCCATGTGTCCGCAATACGAGGCCATAATCCTTCCAACAGCTCGTCCTCCGGGATATCGCCAGGGTTGACCGAGTGATGGTGAATATCAAGCACCATGGGTACGCGGACAGCCTCGGCCGCCGCTATCGTTTCCTTCACGTTGAACGTCTTGTCGTCATTCTCCAGCGTAATCCGATGCCGTAACCTATCGTCCAATTCCCCGAACTGGCGAACGAATCGCTCTGCCGAACTTGTCTTATCTCCATATGCCCCGCCCATATGGATATTGTTTTTGCTTCTTTCGTCCAGTCCCATCGCTTCCAGCATTCGCACATGATTATCGATATCCTTGATCGAATTCGCTAAGACTTCGGGACGAGGTGTGCTGAACACGCAGAAGTGATCGGGATGGAACGATACTCGCATCTCATGTTTCTTGACATAGTCTCCAACCTCGCGGAAGGCGTCCTGCAACGCAAGGAAGGGATCCCAGTCGGCAAGCGCTTCGTGAGTAGCCAGCGGAATTAACTTGGATGAAAAGCGGTACATTCGAATATCGTGCGCGCGGCAATGCTTTAATATGCGCAGTGTGTTCCCCAGATTCTCCTCCGCCAGCCTCTCTAGCCGTCTTATCGCGGCCTCACGATCCTCGAGCTTGGAGAAGTTAGAATAGGTTTGCGTCCGGGATGGCGACGCTTGCTGAACGACAAGGCTCATCGCGACGAATCCGAATCGTACGATCATATTACTTTCGCTCCCCGAAGAACATTTCGTAGGCCAGCGCGGTTTGTACGCGCGCTTCTTCCTCTGTCAACTTGCGCACGAGCTCCATCTCTACCTGTGTCACTTCTTCGCCCTGGAAATTAATTTCCGCGATGGATGCCAGGATACGTACGATCGCAATCGCTTCATTGCCTGGCGTATAAGCGATAACCTTCTGACCAGTCGGGAAAACGCGGAATCCGTTTTTCACCATCTTTCCCTTGCCGTACTCCAGTAATTCATACAGCTCTTGCTCCGACTTGAATTTGCATACCGAATTAAACTCTGTTCCGAATCCCATGCATGTTCCTCCCGCGTATGTAAATGATTTGTTTGATATCTTCGCCTTCCATACATACAGACAGACAACCGGGACGTCTCGAGTACGAGTACGCCCCGGCTGTAGTCGAATGCTGACGCTATTGGATCGTCTCGCCCGTAAAGTCAATGCATTGCTTCGCTGCATGACGCTCCACAGCCAGATCAATCAAAGTCGCGAGCAATTCCTTGTATGGCAAGCCCGACTCGCGCCACATCAGCGGATACATACTGAATGGCGTGAAGCCAGGAAGCGTGTTAACTTCGTTAATAAACAGCTTGTTGTCTTCCTTCCGCAGGAAGAAGTCTACGCGCGACAGCCCGGAGCCATCAATCGCGAGGAACGCTCGAACCGCCAGCTCTCGCACTTGATCCGCGATACCGTCAGGCAGCGAAGCAGGAATGACCATCGTTGATTTGCCGTCGATATATTTTGCCTTATAATCGTAGAATTCATTAGAAGGAGCGATCTCGCCCGGTACAGATGCCTTAGGCTCGTCATTGCCGAGTACGCTAACCTCGATCTCACGCGCATCCACGAACTCCTCTACAATGACTTTGCGGTCGAACCGCAAGGCATAATTCACAGCTGCAACCAACTCTTCGCGATTTCTCGCTTTGGACACGCCTACACTAGAGCCCAGATTCGCAGGTTTGACGAAACATGGATAACCCAGTGACACTTCGCATTCCATAATGAAGTACGAGGCGTCCTTCTCCCACTGTGTCCGGTTGAAATAACGGAACACGCATTGCGGGAGCCCTTCCTGCGCGAATACCTTCTTCATCGTTATCTTGTCCATGCCCACAGCAGAAGCCAGAACACCGGCGCCTACGTATGGAATGTTAGCCATCTCGAATAAACCTTGGATCGTGCCGTCTTCCCCGAATGTTCCATGAAGCAGCGGGAACATCACATCAATCTGCGACTCCGGTCTTCCTGCCGATTGGTCAGTCGCCAATTCGGATTTGCCGCTGATCAAAGCTTTAGGCTGCTCATCGACCCGTATTCCCTTCGAGTATGCGGCATCGAGTGTATCAAAGAGCGGCGCCAAGGAATCTGCCGAGCCGGAATCTGCGGATGCAAACCGGAGCCATTCTGCCGACTCCGGCGGAGCCAGCAGAACGGGACCGCTTTTCCATTCACCCTGCTTAGTAATATAAAAAGGTTTAATTTCGAATTGTCCGTAATCAAATTCGCGCATTACGGCGAATGCGGTCTGAAGAGATACTTCGTGCTCTCCTGATTTCCCCCCGTATACAAGACCTACTCTTACTTTGCTCCCCATGGCAAATCCTCCGGTATGTTTATATTTCTGTCATCATTTCGTTTATCCCGATCTGGTCGAATTCCAAACTCAAACCCAATCCGAAATATGAAAAAAACGATATTGCGTCGCGGGCGTCCATGCGTAGGAATCTCGATAATCCCAATATCGGTGCCGACTTGCAACCGTATTAGCATTCACTAGCGGCTGACCGGCGGAGTCGAATGCAGTAACAATGGTACTGTGTTGGAACCGTCCATCCCCATTCCAATCGTAGGTAATGACATCTCCCAGCTGCAGCTCGTTAGCCGATTGAACCGTCACGGCGCGGAGTCCGCTCTTCCTGGCGGCAGAAAGGAATACATTCAATGAATTGGAGACCGCCCAGCTGTAGCTCCACCATTCTTGCCCTTTGTTGCGGCCTTTGTACCACCAACCGCTGCCCCTTCTACCAGTATAGTCCATCGCAGCATTGCCTGCAAAGATGCATTGGGATACGTAATTGGTGCAATTCACTTCGAACAGCTCATACGTTGGATTCCCTGCATTCCACCATCGATCCGCATATGCGGCAGCCAAATCCCTCCTGTAACGAATACCTGCAGATCGGAGTTTGAAACCCGGCATTAGGTCATAATTTAAGTATGGCATCGACGGAGCAATCGTGGTCGCAGCATCTGGAGAAAGCTCTCCATCCTCCTGCCATTCGAGGACAGATGCCCCATATTTGGGTCGACGCTCTGCGATGACGGGTTCGATCTGTTGCACCTGCCAGTCGCCGTCTTCGAGTCTGAGCCAGAGCCGCTCCAGCTCGTAGCGTTCTTCTGAGTACGTTAAGCCGCCTTGTTTCATTTTGCGTTTGATATGCAGCTTCAGCAGGATGGACACTTCGCCCGCTGATTCGTTGACTCTGATCAACTCAGCTTTCGTCTCGCTTCCGGCTGGAATTACGCCGCGAAGCAGATCACGCTCGCGGAGACGATCCATGCGCCGGGTAAATCGCTCGTTATGCACCGAATCCAGCACATAATCAAATAACACTCGAGCATGCTGGTCTGTCTCTGCTTGGTTAAAGAGACGGATATAACGTTGTATCGCCGATTTCCAGTCCTTCAAAGACGAGGATTGGTCGCGGGCAATACCAGAAGATTGCAGCAATGCGCTCAATTTCTGCTCTTGCTTTCTTGCTTTCTCGACCGGCATGCCTCTTCGCTCGGTAGAGGCTTCTGGCCGCGCCCGCTTCTCCAGAGCGGAAGCCGTCACCGCCTGTTTGGCGGGGCGTTTCTGTCTATCGCTAGCTGCTCCGGTCCGGTTGATTGACTTGGACATCGCGATCCCTCCTGGCTTGCATCAGACTTATTGAAGTCTTGCACCGAACTCGCACGTTAGACAGCTGCCTCCCTGTCCCGCCGTCCGCGCATGGAATGACTGGTACATTATATGAAGCGAACTGTTTATTCATGTAAATTGTTCCGGATGGCCGTCAGTCGTCATTCTGCTTATGCAGCAAGGTAAAAGGTCATAATTGGACTTTACGTATACCCCTTTTTAAAGCTATACTATAGACATAAGGTTTTTGAAATTGTGTTTCACAGAGTGGAACAACTACTACATTTAAGAAGAGGAGAATAGCGATGTCACAACAAAATCAATATTCTGTTCGCACGACGCTCGAATCGGGCGGCAAGTCGTACGCTTACTACCGTCTCGGCGGTCTCGAAGAACAAGGCCTGGGTGAAATCTCCAAGCTTCCGTTCTCCATCAAAGTTTTGCTTGAGGCAGCTGTTCGTCAGTTCGACGGACGCGGCATTACACCTGAACATGTGAAACAATTGGCTACTTGGGCAAGCGGCCGCGAAGACAAAGAAATTCCTTTCATCCCTGCACGTATCGTCCTTCAGGACTTCACTGGCGTTCCGGTTGTCGTTGACCTAGCGGCAATGCGCGACACCGTTAAGAAAGCTGGCGGCGATCCGAAGCAGATCAACCCGCTTGTTCCTGTTGACCTTGTTATCGACCACTCCATCATGGTTGATGCTTTCGGCAACCCTGAAGCGCTTGAGTACAACACAAAAGTAGAGTTCGAACGCAACGAAGAACGTTACCGTTTCCTTCGCTGGGCACAAACAGCATTCGATAACTTCCGTGCCGTTCCTCCAGGAACAGGTATCGTTCACCAAGTTAACCTTGAATACCTTGCATCCGTAGCAGCAACCAAAACAATCGACGGAGAAACAGTTGTTTATCCGGATTCCTTGGTCGGCACGGATTCCCATACAACCATGATCAACGGTCTTGGCGTTGTAGCTTGGGGCGTAGGCGGTATCGAGGCTGAAGCTGGTATGCTTGGCCAACCGCTGTACTTCGTAATGCCTGAAGTTATCGGCTTCAAGCTGACTGGCAGCCTGGCAGAAGGCTCCACAGCTACTGACCTTGCGCTTACCGTTACCCAAATCCTTCGCAAAAAAGGCGTTGTAGGCAAATTCGTTGAGTTCTTCGGCCCTGGTCTGTCCAACATCAGCCTTGCTGACCGTGCAACAGTTGCCAACATGGCTCCAGAATACGGCGCAACAGTCGGTTTCTTCCCTGTCGACAGCGAAACGCTTGACTTCATGCGTCAAACTGGCCGCAAAGAAGAGCAAATCGAGCTTGTTGAAGCTTATTACAAAGCTCAAGACATGTTCCGCACAGACGAAACGCCAGACCCTGTGTTTACAGACGTAATTGAGCTGGACTTGTCCACAATCGTTCCTTCCCTTGCAGGTCCTAAGCGTCCGCAAGACCGCGTAGAACTTACGTCGATGAAGGAATCGTTCAACAATATCATCCGCACACCGATCGACAAAGGCGGCTATGGTCTGTCCGATGAGAAGATCACGCAAGAGGTTACGGTTCAACACGCAGAAGGCGTACAGTCCAAGATGGGAACAGGCGCGGTTGTAATCGCGGCGATCACTTCCTGTACGAACACTTCTAACCCAAGCGTAATGTTAGCTGCTGGCCTCGTTGCCAAGAAAGCTGTTGCGCGCGGTCTGACTAAACCAGCTTATGTTAAGAGCTCATTGACTCCAGGTTCCCTGGTTGTAACCGAGTACCTTAAGAAAGCTGACTTATTGGTTTCACTCGAAGCGCTTGGTTTCCACGTTGCTGGCTACGGCTGCGCAACTTGTATCGGTAACTCCGGTCCGCTTCCTGATGAAGTAAGCAAAGCGATTGCTGATAACGATATGACGGTAGCTGCAGTATTGTCAGGTAACCGTAACTTCGAAGGACGCGTCCATGCACAAGTTAAAGCTAACTACCTTGCTTCGCCACCACTCGTTGTTGCATATGCGCTTGCTGGTACAGTGAACATCGACCTGGCTAACGAGCCAATCGGTCATGACCAAGATGGTCAACCTGTATTCCTGAAAGACATCTGGCCAACAAACGCCGAGATTAAGGAAGCAGTCGCTTCATCGCTGAATCCACAAATGTTCAACGACAAATACGAGAACGTATTTACGCAGAATGAGCGTTGGAACGCAATCGACGTACCACAAGGCGAGAGCTATGAATGGGATGCGAAATCGACTTACATCCAGAATCCTCCGTTCTTCGAGAACCTGGGCTCTGATCTGTCCGACATCGCGAATATCCCTTCGGCAAGCGTGCTTGCACTTATGGGCGATTCCGTTACGACGGACCATATCTCCCCTGCGGGCAACATTACAGTTAACAGCCCAGGCGGTAAATATTTGATCGACAACGGTGTAGAACGTAAGGACTTCAACTCCTACGGCTCCCGTCGTGGTAACCACGAAGTCATGATGCGCGGTACATTCGCTAACATCCGTATTCGTAACCAAGTGGCTCCTGGTACAGAGGGCGGCGTAACGACTTACCTTCCTACTGGCGAAGTGATGTCGATCTATGATGCGTCGATGAAATATCAAGCCGAAGGCAAAAACCTGGTTGTTATCGCTGGCAAAGAATACGGAACAGGAAGCTCGCGTGACTGGGCTGCCAAAGGTACGTACTTGCTGGGCGTTAAAGCCGTTATCGCTGAAAGCTTCGAGCGTATCCACCGTTCCAACCTTGTTGGTATGGGCGTTCTCCCGCTTCAATTCCAAGAAGGCCAAAGCTGGCAGACGCTTGGTATTACTGGACGCGAAACGTTCGATATCTCTGGCTTGTCCAACGACGTTAAGCCTGGTGAGAAAGTAACAGTTGCAGCTACACGCGAAGACGGCACGTCCTTCGAATTCCAAGCGATCGTACGCCTGGACTCCCTCGTAGACGTTGACTACTACCGCAACGGAGGCATCCTCCAAACGGTTCTTCGCCAAATGATTGCTAACATGGGATAAAATAGAAGAAAAAACAGCCTCATCGCGATTTCGCGATGAGGCTGTTTCATTTCGATATTGGATAAAAGCTACTTACTCATCGTCCCCATACGCTTGGCGGACTCCATCATAATTGGTGCATATTCACGCATCGTCTTGAGCGTCATGCGGCTCGATGGCCCAGACACGGATAATGCAGCGAACAACTTGCCCGAACGATCGAAGATCGGCGCGGACAACGCGGCAGCACCAGCTTCCCGCTCCTCAAAGCTTGTGGCATAACCTTGCGAAGCAACCTCCAGCAATGTCTTCGCATAGAGCTTCATATCAATGGAATCTGGCCACTCTGGCGATTCCGTAATGCTATTCCGTACGGACTCATCCGAATAGGCGATCAGCACCTTGCTGGACGCACCCGCATAAAGCGGCAGACGTACGCCAACCGGCGCAACTCGGCGCACAGGCTGATTGCTCTGAACGGCTTGTATACGAATCCTCTCCGAGCCGTCCCTTACATAAATGCTGACGGTCTCCCCCAATTGATCACGTAAGCGCACCATCTCCGGCAGCCAGATCGTAGCTTGATCGTCTGAGCCCGACAGATTGGCCGACAGCTCCCATACTCGAAGACCTAAGTGATAACGGTCCGTCGAACGGTCACGTTCTATAAACCCCTTCTCCTCCAATGTAGCGAGCATACGGTGTACGGTACTCTTATGCAGGCCGACATGCTCGGCGATCTCCGTCATTGCCCAGTCGGTTCTATGCGTGAAGCACAATAATATGTCTAGCGCCCGATCCACCGCGCGAACCGTCGTTTTCCCATCCTCCATGAACACGCATCTCCTTCGTTAGGTTTACATGTATATTTAGAATACTAAAGTTTCAACGAATGAAACAAGTTTTCAATTTGAATGAAATCCATTCTCAATAAGTATACAATAAGTGCTCCGAAAACGTAAAGACAAATGAAAGGTTACAATAAGATTACAAGCGGTTTACAATGCGTCGACACCGATTGACAGGCCGACCCCATGGAACTACGATTAAAGTACTATATGAATAGTAGCGCTTACAAAGTTTATTCGTTATCGATTTTGATAGATTCGACGAAGGAGGGCATGAAGATGGACTTGACCCTTGGAACCCCGCAGCCGCTTGAGAGCGTCGGTCTGACCGCCGTTCCGCAAGCCTTGCCCCTTCCTCCTTTCACCAGATCTCATGCAGCCGCTCAGAGGCGCAAACATAGATGGATCGCGACAATCGCGGCAACCGTTGCGATGTTCTTTATCGCCATTGTTATTTTCCATGGATATGTGGCATGGATGCTTGCTTATCCCTATGTTGCTCCCTTAACTTCCAATCCAAAGGATGCAATCGGCGCAGATTATGAGGAGGTTGTTTTTCCTAGCCATAGCGGCAACACAACCGTAAGCGGATGGTATGTTCCGGCTTCCGATGAAGAGGGATCATCTACGCCATCGACACGGACTGTTGTCTTTAGTCACGGATATGGCGCTAACCGCGAGGAAAGCTGGGTACCGATGTATGATTTGACGAAGCTTCTACATGATCTTCGTTACAATGTCCTCTTATTCGATTACGGTTATGCATCCGAGCAATACAAAGCGCCGGCAACTGGCGGCCGCGAAGAATCGCAGCAGCTATTGGCTTCTATCAATTATGCCCGTTCCCGCGGTGCCGAAGATATCGTTGTATGGGGCTTCTCCATGGGGGCAGGCACTGCACTCCAGACGGCCCTCATCACAGACGAGATCGATGCCATGATTCTTGACAGCTTGTTTGTACCAAGCTCGGAGGCTTTGTTTGATAATCTCAACCAATTTGTGGAGCTGCCGCGTTTTCCTTCTCTACCTTTGATCGAGTCCATGATTCCGCTCTGGACCGGCACGGACTTTGGTTCAATCCCTGCCAAGCAAGTCGTCCAGCATCAATACGACATGCCCATCTACATTATCCATGGGACAAAGGATGTTAAGGCATCCTACGAGACGGCCGAAGCAATCGCCGCTAACCAAAGCAATGCAATATCACGTTCGTGGATCGTCGAGGAAGGTCAACATGAAATGATTTTCCGCAAACATCCCACCGAATATATCGGCCGAGCCGCACTGTTCTTGAGCCAAGTAGATACAGTCGTTGCGATGGGCGACCAATAGGATCCTCACCTCATCATATGAGAAAGAGAGCAAGGCAGCCTGCTGACGATCGATCATATCGCAGCATGTATGCCTTGCTCTCTTTGTTCCAGACCATTCTAACAAGCTTATTGCTTGAGAAGTGCCAGAAATTCCGTTCGAAGCGGAGGACTTGTCCGGAATTCACCACGTACCGCGGACGTTACTGTCTTGCTGCCTGGCTTCTTAACTCCTCTTGCGCACATGCACAGATGCTCACCTTCGACGACAACCATTACGCCATGCGGAGACAGCTCCTGCTCCAGGATGTCAGCGATCTGTGTTGTAATACGTTCTTGAACTTGCAATCGGCGTGTAATCGCTTCAACGAGACGCGCCAGCTTGCTTAGTCCCGCAATCTTGCCGCTAGGAATATAACCAATGTGCGCCTTCCCGAAGAACGGCGCCATGTGATGTTCGCATTGGCTGTAATAGATAATATCTCTGACGATTACGAGCTCCTCGTGCTGCTCATCAAACGTCACGCCTAGCACCTCGCGCGGGTCAACCTCGTATCCGGCGAATATTTCCTCGTACATCCGCGTCACACGAGCCGGTGTATCAAGCAGTCCTTCCCGCTCGACATCCTCACCGACCAACTTCAAAATTTCTTTCACATGATGTTCGATTTGCTCACGGTTGCTTCCTACCTTTGAATTGACGTAATCCTTACGTCCCGCCATTCGCTACCGCTCCTTCCGTTTCTTGCTTTGCCCTTACTTGCGAGGCATCTTTTGATTTTTCATCATATTTTGGGCGCGTGACATCTGTTGTTTGTTCAGATTGTATCCCATCTGCTTCGCCATCTTCTGGATCATCTCGGGATCGTTCTGCATCCGCTCGATTTGTCTACGAAGATAAAATACACCAACGATAAAACCGCCGACAGCACCGACGATCAAAGTCACAATCGGAATTACGATATTGTACCATTCCATGCAAACCACCTGCACCTTTCCATAATCTATCCAAATTGCTAGCCTAACATCCCTGTATCATAGCATGTACCTGCTGGCTTCGCAACGGATTCACAACCTTATATATCTCACTGTACTTTCATTCAAATACCGCTGTATCCGCGCGCTCACGAAGCACCTTTATTGCTTCTTGAATCGCTGAACCTGCTTCCTCATCCTCTTCGGATAAACTCGATTGTACCAGGGCTTCGAGGGCAAGCTCGCCGCCAATTCTGCTCAGCGACCATGCTGCCGTCCCTCTAAGTACGGGCCTAGGATCCTCCTGTAGAACACGAACAAGATCCGGAACGGCACTGACTTCCTTAAAGTTTCCAAGCGCGATAACCGCATTGCGTTGAATCGGTTTGCGCCCCCGCCAAGCCGAGGAGGTATGCCCGTACCTTGCTTTAAACTCCTTGTTGCCCATAGTTAACAATGGAATCAGGAGCGGTTTTGCGAGATCGGCATCAGGCTGAAACTCCGGTTGATTTGTCCAATTTTTGCCCCTGTTCTCAGGACAAACAATTTGGCAAGTATCGCAGCCATACAATCGATTGCCGATTTTGCGCATCATTTCATCGGATACCATGCCTTTGGTCTGCGTCACAAAAGAAATACACCGCTGAGCATCCAGCTGCCCTGGCGCCACAATTGCTCCTGTCGGACATGCGTCTATACACTTCGTACAGCTGCCGCAGCCCTCCGTTACTGGCTCGTCCGGCGGGAGCGGGAGATTCGTGATCATCTCGCCAAGATACATCCATGATCCTAGCTCAGGGGATATGATAGAACAATTTTTGGCGCTCCAGCCGATACCTGCTCGCTCTGCAACAGCACGATCCGATAACGCCCCCGTATCGACCATACTCTCCACGCGCAAATCCGGCACTCGCTCACGCAGCCAGCCTTCTAGCTTAGAGAGACGATCGCGCAGCACCTTGTGATAATCGTCGCCCCATGCGGATCGGGACATAATCCCCCTTCTCGCGCCTGGCTCCGACTTAGGCGGATCAATAAGCTTGGACGGATAAGCGACGGCGATTGCAACAATACTTTGCGGCTTGTCAAATAACAGCGATGGAGTCGTCCGCAGCTCCAAATCCGGTTCTTCGAAGCCTGATTCGTAGCCTAACTCACGATGGCGGATCAACCTTTGTTTGAGCGTTACGAACGGATCGGGCGAAGCAACGCCAATAGCATCAATTCCAAGGCTTCTCGCAGCTTCCTTCATCTCTTCCTTCAGCGTTTGCCACTTATCCACCATCATCTATAACCGCCTGATCGCTTCACGGGCAAGCTCGTCGCACCGATTGTTCCATTCATTGTCGCTATGGCCCTTTACCTTCACATATTCAACTTTATGTTTGTTCATAAGCGCCCACAACTGTTTCCATAAATCCTGATTTTCGACAGGATCCTTTTTGCTGTTTTTCCACCCGTTACGAAGCCAACCATGTATCCAGCCCTTCTGGAAACAATTCACAACATATGCAGAGTCGCTATATACCTGAACCGTGCATGGCTCCTTGAGCAGGCTTAATCCTTCGATGACCGCTTGGATCTCCATCCGATTGTTGGTTGTGTCCTTCTCTCCGCCGGATATCTCCTTCTTGTGCGTACCATAAAACAATACAGCGCCCCAGCCCCCAGGACCGGGATTGCCCGAACATGCCCCATCTGTATAGATCATAACATCCTTCATATTATCACCTCATTCTTTAGACAATGTGATTCCCGCAGGGCTATAATAACCCCAGTTGCTTGACTGGCCATACAATCGCATCGGCTCGGCCTACGATCCGCTCTCTTGGCACAGCATGGAACATACGGCTGTCGAGGCTCGCCCGTTCATGTCTGTTATCACCCATCACGAAATAGTGAAGTTCTCCGATCTGCACCGGTCCGTAATTGATATCGTGAATGGGCGTATCTGTATAAGACTCGTCCACCAACTCGCCATTAATGTAGAGTTTCTGTCCCGATATCTCGATTCGGTCGCCTGGCATACCGACAATCCGTTTCACAAGCAGCCGATCCTTATCGCCTTCGCCGAACGGGTCCTGCACTACGACGACATCTCCCCTGCCCGGCTCTCCGAGCAGATAAGAAAATTTGTTGACGAATAACCACTCGTTCTCCTGGAGCGTTGGTTCCATGGATTGTCCTTCGACAAGGGATATTTGAAACACCCAATAATGAAGAATAAATATCATTCCGATTGATAGGATTAATGTCTTAGTCCAATCCTTGACATTCTTGCGACTGATCATTCTTCTGTTTCTCCGAATTGCGATAACCAGTTCTCATAATAACGAATAACTGCTTCATCGCGGAAAGGCTCCTGTTGATGCTCGATTCGCGCTAACAACGCGTTTAGTCCATGCCGTACCTTTTCTTCTACCTGACGAGGATAATGATACAATAGTTTGTGTTGTTCGTATTCGTCCTGGTCCACGATATACCGGCTGCCATCCGCCGTCCGGATGACGTCCAGATCATAATCGATGTACGTCAGCACGCCACCTTGTAAGTACGGAGGTGAAGCAATGTTACAGTAATAACGAACTCCGCTTGCCTCCAAGAGCGCAACAACATTAAACCATTCGCCAGGTATAAAGAAGGAAACAGCCGGGACTCTGCTAATCCATCGCTTCCCATCCGACTCTTGGATCGGTGTCTGTCGGTTAATAAGTACAATCATCGACTCTTCGCGATGCTCGCTCTCCAGTCGATCCTCCGGCACAAGCCAGTTCTGCTGCCACAGCCGGTGGATATGACCATTGTGCTTAAAGCTCTTGATTACGCATTGTTCATATATGCCCATGCTGTCATGCTCCTTGCTGAAGGTAGTGCAACAAATCCGTTAACCGGATTGTTGAACGGATATTATTCACTTCATTATATAGTAATAAGAAAAGCATATCCGAGCGCCAATTGCAACGGCGATGCAGATATGCTCCTAAACGAACATCCTTGCGGATTGATCTCTATTTAACCGGTGACAATACTAAGCTTCTGGAACGAACGGAAGAAATCCGACGTCTCATAGCCCATCGATTCATACAATGGCAATACCGGCTCATTGTGCTCGTCGGCAGTAATGAGAATCTTGCTGACACCGCGTTGCTCGAATCGCATGCGCAATGACGCAACAAGCGCCTTGCCGATGCCAATTCGCTGATGAGCAGGTGAAACTGCAATACGATAATAATAGCCTTTGTTGTTATCGATTGTACCAATAATGATGCCGACAACCTCTGAATCCTTGACAGCGACGAGTACCAGCTCGCTATCCCATGACAATTGGCGAGCAAATGCTTCCATCGTTTGCTCATAACATTCCTCGGTCAGTACTTCCTCAAGCAATGCAGTAAGTGGTTTGTAATCGGATAGCTGGAAGGAACGGACGTTCATACCTTAACACCTTCTATACCTTGTCATAGTCGAGTACTTGTCTATCATACGACGAATATCGATGAAATCCTACTAAAATATTTGAAATTCTTTAAAAAAACTATATAAATCGCCCATTTTCTCTTGAAAACGCTTAATATTAAGCGCTTACAATAATTTTTACTTATAAATTCGTATATTTTGAATAGAAACATGTGTATTTCGCATAATGTTCATGGTCATGTGACACGCTATTTGAGGTTGAAGCAAATCTTTTTCCCCCTTCCTATACTCCTGGTTCGGTGACTTTATCAACAACGATGTTGATTTATTCATTCCGATAGGGGATAATGGAATTGATTACACTACATATTACTAGGAGGACCTTATCAATGGCACATCAACTTCCTGCTTTGCCTTACCCGCACAATGCGCTTGAGCCGCATATTGACGCAACAACAATGGAAATCCATCACGGACGTCACCATAACGCTTATGTAACGAACCTTAATGCTGCACTGGAGTCCGCTCCTGAGCTGCAAGAAAAGTCGATCGAAGCGTTGATCGCTGATCTGGCGAGCGTTCCTGAAGCGATCCGCACAGCGGTTCGTAACAATGGCGGTGGACATGCTAACCATAGCCTGTTCTGGGAAACTATCGCTCCTAACGCTGGCGGAGCTCCAACTGGCGCTCTTGCAGCAGCAATCGAAAGCGAACTGGGCGGCTTTGACACATTCAAAGCTGACTTCGCTAAAGCAGCTACTACACGTTTCGGCAGCGGCTGGGCATTCTTGGCTGTAGCTAACGGCAAACTTAAAGTATACAGCTTGCCTAACCAAGACAGCCCAATCATGGAAGGCGAAACGCCAATCCTTGGTCTTGACGTTTGGGAGCATGCTTACTACCTGAACTACCAAAACAAACGTCCTGACTACATCGCGGCGTTCTGGAACGTAGTGAACTGGGACGAAGTTGGCAAACGTTACGAAGCTGCAGTTAAGTAATTTTGTATGGAAACAAAAACGTCAACCTACCGTACGAACGGTGGTTGACGTTTTTTTTGCGTCTAAGGAAAGGTTGATAGCATTACCTTGCAAGTAACCAAGGCGATAACTGCAAGCTCACATCACTCGTATCCAGCACATCTCCAACAGTAAAGCCAGTCAAGTTTTGTGTGCGGAAGTTAATTGGCGGAGCATCGATCGTCGTTCCAATACCCGTCGTTCTCCCCGCTATTTGTGATGCGTTGACTTGATTGTAGACTGCCAGGTGATAAAGCGTATGAGCTGTAATTATCACTGGAGCAGTCAACGCCAAAGTGAACAAGCCTGGCGTGATAGTTGTTACAAGCGGAGTTACCGCTATGACCTCAGATGTGGAATTGCCTGTTGGCTGCAGTAGGGCCATTTGGAAATCGCCAGTCCCTGCTCCAATCTGTGCGATATATGCAGACATCTCTCTAATTGTCATCTCTCGACTGCTGTATACGAGTGCTCCAGTGGCTTGGTTGTTGCCGGCACCCGCGTTGAAATCAATCAACGTATCGTTATCTCCTAGCTTAACGGTCTCCAGTGCATCTGCCCCGCCTATTACAGCTCCTGTGGGACCAGTTGCACCTGTCGCACCGTCGGCACCTGTCGGTCCTGTCGGTCCAGTTGCTCCATCGGCTCCCGTTGCTCCGGTCGCACCGTCGACTCCGTCTGTTCCGTCAGCTCCTGTAGGCCCTGTAGGTCCGGTTGCACCATCAGCTCCTGTTGCTCCGGTCGCTCCGTCTGTTCCGTCAGCTCCCGTCGGGCCAGTTGCTCCCGTTGCTCCATCTGCACCGGTCGCACCAGTCTCTCCGTCAGCTCCATCGGCTCCGTCAGCTCCCGTTGGGCCAGTAGCTCCCGTTGCTCCATCGGCTCCGGTGGCTCCGGTCGCACCGTCGACTCCATCGGCTCCATCGGCTCCCGTTGGGCCAGTGGCTCCCGTTGCTCCATCAGCTCCTGTTGCTCCGGTCGCACCGTCGACTCCATCGGCTCCGTCAGCTCCCGTTGGGCCAGTAGCTCCCGTTGCTCCATCGGCTCCGTCAGCTCCCGTTGGGCCAGTAGCTCCGGTTGCACCGTCAACTCCATCGGTTCCGTCAGCTCCCGTCGGGCCAGTGGCTCCGGTTGCACCGTCTACTCCATCGGCTCCGTCAGCTCCCGTCGGGCCAGTGGCTCCGGTTGCACCGTCTACTCCATCGGCTCCGTCAGCTCCCGTCGGGCCAGTGGCTCCGGTTGCACCGTCGACTCCGTCTGTTCCGTCAGCTCCCGTCGGTCCTGTGGCTCCCGTTGCTCCATCTGCACCAGTCGCTCCGTCAGCTCCCGTCGGGCCAGTGGCTCCGGTTGCACCGTCGGCTCCTGTCGGGCCAGTGGCTCCGGTTGCACCGTCAACTCCATCGGCTCCGTCAGCTCCCGTTGGGCCAGTAGCTCCCGTTGCTCCATCGGCTCCTGTTGCTCCGGTCGCACCATCAACTCCATCGGCTCCGTCAGCCCCCGTTGGGCCAGTAGCTCCCGTTGCTCCATCAGCTCCTGTCGCACCAGTCGCCCCATCAGCCCCTGACGCTCCTGTCGCTCCATCTGCACCAGTCGCTCCTGTCGCTCCATCTGCACCAGTCGCTCCGGTCTCTCCCGTTGGACCCGTTGCTCCATCAGTTCCAGTCGGTCCCGTTACTCCAGTAGCTCCAGTGGCTCCCGTTGCTCCATCGGCTCCTGTCGCACCAGTCGCCCCATCAGCTCCGGTCGCACCACTCGCCCCATCAGCTCCGGTCGCACCACTCGCCCCATCAGCTCCTGACTCTCCTGTCGCTCCATCTGCACCAGTCGCTCCGGTCTCTCCCGTTGGACCCGTTGCTCCATCTGCCCCTGTTGCTCCATCTGCACCGGTCGTTCCGGTCGCTCCGTCCGCACCGGTCGCTCCCGTAGGACCCGTTGCTCCATCTGCCCCTGTTGCTCCATCGGCTCCTGTCGCACCAGTCGCTCCATCTGCACCGGTCGCCCCAGTCGCTCCATCTGCACCGGTCGCCCCGGTCGCTCCGTCCGCCCCGGTCTCTCCCGTTGGACCCGTTACTCCATCTGCCCCCGTTGCTCCATCGGCTCCTGTCGCACCCGTCGCTCCATCAGCTCCTGTCGCACCCGTCGCTCCATCAGCTCCTGTCGCACCCGTCGCTCCATCAGCTCCTGTCGCACCCGTCGCTCCATCAGCTCCTGTCGCACCCGTCGCTCCATCAGCTCCTGTCGCACCCGTCGCTCCGTCCGCCCCGGTCGCTCCCGTTGGACCCGTTACTCCATCTGCCCCTGTTGCTCCATCGGCTCCTGTCGCACCAGTCGCCCCATCAGCCCCTGACGCTCCTGTCGCTCCGGTCGCTCCGTCCGCACCGGTCGCTCCCGTAGGACCCGTTGCTCCATCTGCCCCCGTTGCTCCATCGGCTCCTGTCGCACCCGTCGCTCCGTCCGCCCCGGTCGCTCCCGTTGGACCTATTGCTCCATCTGCCCCTGTTGCTCCATCGGCTCCTGTCGCACCAGTCGCTCCATCTGCACCGGTCGTTCCGGTCGCTCCGTCCGCCCCGGTCGCTCCCGCAGGACCTGTTGCTCCATCTGCCCCTGTTGCTCCATCGGCTCCTGTCGCACCAGTCGCTCCATCAGCTCCTGTCGCACCCGTCGCTCCGTCCGCCCCGGTCGCTCCCGTTGGACCCGTTACTCCATCTGCCCCTGTTGCTCCATCAGCCCCTGACGCTCCGGTCGCTCCGTCCGCCCCGGTCGCTCCCGTTGGACCTGTTGCTCCATCTGCCCCTGTTGCTCCATCGGCTCCTGTTGCTCCATCTGCCCCTGTTGCTCCATCGGCTCCTGTTGCTCCATCGGCTCCTGTTGCTCCATCGGCTCCTGCCGGTCCCATCGAACCTGTCGCGCCAGTTGCTCCGTCGACTCCTGTTGATCCCGTTACACCAGTTGCCCCTGTTGTGCCAGTTGCTCCGTTGGCTCCTGTTGATCCCGTTACACCAGTTGCTCCAGTTGTGCCAATTGCACCAGTTGTTCCTGTTGCACCTGTTGCACCTCTTGCACCATCCATCCCGGTCGCGCCAGTTGCACCTCTAGGGCCGATCGTTCCTTGAGATCCCTTTTTTCCTCGCGGTCCTCTTTCGCCTTCTGCACCAGTACTCCCAGTAGCTCCTGTGGCTCCAGTAGCACCGGTCGCACCTCGTTTGCAAATAATCCTTTTCGGCTTGCATCTACAACATTTCTCACGATTATTGCAAACTTTACAACACAATTCTCGGTGTTTTTTACAGCGTGCAGACAGCTTTATTTTTCTTTTCTTCATAGATGTGCAATTCCACCTCCTACAGCTATCGTCATAAAATATGCTGTG
This sequence comes from Paenibacillus sp. strain BS8-2, assembly GCF_054483835.1. Classification (NCBI taxonomy): domain Bacteria; kingdom Bacillati; phylum Bacillota; class Bacilli; order Caryophanales; family Paenibacillaceae; genus Paenibacillus; species Paenibacillus sp. strain BS8-2. Next base: position 2,822,288 of record NZ_CM137010.1, on the reverse strand, counting down.
GGATACCTCCTTGCTTGTTCAACCGTTCATAAAGATTAAAATAGGCTCTTTCGATTACGTTTCAACTTCAACGAAACGGTTTAATGATGATCAAGCAGCTGAACATCATACCGACAATCAGTTTTGCACCAGGCTGCAAAAAATGGAAAGAGGTGCTTTCGAATGAGTACAACGAATACTTCTTACCGGACAGGCGAATATGCGGAGCGTGCAGGAGATTATATTTGCGAAGCAGGACGGAGAATCACATTAAATCAAGGTGATAAATTCCCTTACTGTCCAGTAACCGGAATTGATACCAACTGGTATTATGCCGAGTCCTGATCCAATGACGTTTCATCACAATTGTAATCCTACGAATATAACGTCGCAGAAAACCCGGGCAACCGGGTTTTCTTGCGTCCTAAGGAGATTACCTCTTACGCACGAATTGGGCAGTTGTGCATATGATGCATGAAGATATATGCCCACATCGCTTGTGGGAATGGAGGGTATCCATGACAGACAAGAGCTTGACTCTCACCGATAACAAAGAACAAACCAATCAACAAGTCATTCGTTACGCAGTGAACCAAGGTTGCGGCTGTGGAGGCAGCACACGATCCAGCGAACGTTCTCTATTGCCTTTCTTGTTGCCCGGACTTGGCTTGGGCGGCGGTCCTTGGGGACCCGGTCACGGACCTGGCGGTCCAGGACACGGACCTTGGGGACCCGGCGGCGGGCCTTGGGGACCCGGCGGCGGTCCTTGGGGACCCGGTCACGGACCTGGCGGTCCAGGACACGGACCTTGGGGGCCCGGCGGTGGTCCTTGGGGGCCTGGCGGCGGGCCTTGGGGGCCCGGCGGCGGGCCTTGGGGACCCGGCGGCGGGCCTTGGGGACCCGGCGGCGGGCCTTGGGGACCCGGCGGCGGTCCTTGGGGACCCGGTCACGGACCTGGCGGGCCAGGACACGGACCTGGCGGGCCAGGGCATGGACCTGGTGGGCCAGGGCATGGACATGGCGGGCCAGGGCATGGACCTGGTGGGCCAGGGCATGGACATGGCGGGCCAGGGCACGGGCCGGGGCCTCGCCCCGAGCTCACCTCTAGCGAGGACAGCCAACGTCCACCACATGGTTCCGGCTCCGGACACGGCTCCGGACACGGCTCTGGTCACGGCTCCGGACACGGCTCCGGTCACGGACCCGGACATGGACCCGGACATGGACCCGGACACGGACCCGGTCATGGACCCGGTCATGGACCCGGTCATGGACCCGGTCATGGACCCGGTCATGGACCCGGCCCATGGTATGGACCTGGCTGGCACGGACCTGGTTATTGGGGTGCTTCACCTATTCCAATTCCACTCCCTATCCCGGTACCTGTCCCAGGTCCAGGCCCGACACCAGCGCCGGGCCCCGCACCGCAAGCTTTCGTAACGGTTGTCATTAATGGAGGAACCTCGTTCCCTCAATTGACGAATAGCTTTACGATCCCTTACAGGCAGGGCTTGACGGTTGGTGGCGCGCTTGCCTCCACAGGCTCCATCGGCTTCTCACCCGCAGGTCAGATCGTAAGTGTCGGCGGCGTGCCGGTTAGCGGCAACGTCGGCTACCAGATCAAGCTGAACGGCAGAGTCGTACCTTCTTCGCAGCTCAACTTCCCTATCCAGCCTTCGGATACAGTTGCTTTAGAGCTATATATGATGTAGCTATCCGAGCATCGTCAGCACCTTGCGTTTACATGCAACCGCTCTGCTCGGTGCACCATCGTTCAACAATACTAAAGAAAAAGAATGGCGGCACTTGGGATAACTCCCTCATGCCGCCATTCTTATGCATTCAAGCAGATTGTCATCTACTTGCGGATTACTTTTCCTTTGCCGGATATAAGCTTAAGCTGATCATTCTCGTATCCAACCTTGTAAGTGACTTGATATTTACTCAGTACGTTCTTTCCGTCCTTACGTTCGTCAACAGATAGTACAGCTGTCACAGTTGCCTCATCGTCCTCCGGCGAGGACACATGCATATCGTCAATGACAACATTGCGGGTCGTCAGATATCCCTCGCGATACTTAACGTAGCTTGTCCCTTCCTGCCACGTTCTGCCCAGCAACGAATAGGCGTACACATAGTCCCGGTTATTAAGACTGTCGTAATAATGGGTCACGAGATATTCGGCCATTCTGTCGATGGATGTTTCTTCATGCTCGCCGTCAGATGATTCGGTTACGGACAGGTTCGGCAACATGTCCATGGGATTACTGGACCAGCCCTCGGCCATCGACAGCACATTGGATATCGGGATGCTGAATCCGATTGCGCCATCATCAAGTCCCGCTGAATTAATGCCCAGCACCGCTCCTGTTACAATATCTACAAGCGGACCTCCGCTATTGCCCTTGGCAATGGGAGCCGAAATTTGATAGAGATCCTTATACGAATAAGGCTCGATTTGAAAACTTCGCCCCACGCCGCTGATGATACCTGTCGTTACAGTGTTATGGAAACCAAGCGGACTTCCAACCGCCATGACATCGTCGCCGACTTCGCCTCTCTCATATCGAACCATAGACAAAGGTTCTTCTCCCGCAAGCTCCTTCACCCGTACGACCGCTACATCCGTTTCTGTGCTGATTCCGATTACTTCGCCTTCTAGATCACGCGCGTCCGCCGTCTTGACCCGCACATGTCTAACGCCTTCTACGACATGCGCGTTGGTGATGAGGTCGCCTTGCAGATTGTACAGGAATCCTGAGCCCTGCATCCCCGTTTCGGTTTCGATCATGACAACCAGCTTCTGCGTTTCAAAAATAATATCCTTAAGCGATTTCTTCACTTCTCCCACGGCGAGAAGCGGAGCACCGTTTAATTGCTTCGGCACTTGTTCGCTCACCGCATAACCCGCGGCCGCGCCTCCGCTGATAATAATTAGAGAGCCTAGCAGCGCAATCCGCCATTTCTTATGCATGACACCGCTCCTTAATCCAAATACCATGTCTTATCGTCAACCGTTACGTCAACTAGCTCATCATAAATCCCACTCACCGTCGCCGAGAATGCCATCTCTTCGCCCGGCTCGATATAATCGGGAACTGCCATAACCGTGCCGCTTGCCAGCACCTCGCCTCTATCATTCCGCACAGAATACGTGATCTTGACGTCGTAGATCGCCCGCGTAGCTTTGCTCCTGAGCGTGCCATTAAGGGTGAGGATCCCCATTCCGTCCACTACTTTATCGACAGCAAGCAGTTCTACAGCATCCGTCTGATTGATCAGATCTTCTTCCGCCGCCGTTTCCATTGCTTGTTCAATTCGTTGCTGCTCTTCAAGCTCGTACGTTTCTTTATCGGATTTGATGCGCTCCTTCAGTGCAAGCAGTTCCGCGTCCTCCTTGGCCCAGGTCAACGCTTTGTTGCATACGAACAACGCTCCGGTATAGTTTCGTCGGCTCAGCAAATACTCCACATCCGTAGTGGTGATTGTCCGAATACCAGCAATAATTCGAAGACGAAGCGTTTCCGCTTCATGACCCATCATGCCGTTGACCACATTCAGCATGTCGCCGTGTTCTTCGACCGTTGTGAGAGAATCTAATTCGTGCGAAAGCTCAGCTAACGTCAACTCTACGGAATAACCTTCCGCTTTTTCCTTCAGCTTCTCGTATAACGGTTCCTTGCGCCCGTTCAATTCGGACTTTAGATGATCAAGCTCGCTTTGAGCTGTTGTCGTATCCCCGTTCGTCAGCCTCTCATCAATTTCATTAGAGAGCCTTTCAAGCTCCGCCGCATGTAGAACGGCCTCCTGATCCTCTGCAATAGCGCGAAAATCCGGTCTTGCACGAATCGCTTTCTCAAGCAGCACATTGGCTTCCTCATAATGTCCCGCCAGAGCAGCAGCTTTGGCTTCCACCTGCAACTTGAGGACTTGTTCATTTATATTCGTCTCATATCGGAAATACATGAATAAACTAGCCGCCACAATGACCGTCACACTGCCAAGACTCCCGAACACGGCCCATCCTGTTTGCCGGTTGCTTATACGCGTCCTGTTGACCGCTTCTTGTTCTTGACCCGAGACTTGCCCATCGACAACGATAATACTTCGTTCTATATGGAGCGCAGCAGCGCTTTCGTTCACACCTGGCCATGCAGCGTCTAGCTTCTGTGTATTTGCTTTTATCGCAATGGCATGCAAACGTCTACCGCATTGACTGCAGAACACAGCATCCTCTGCATAACTTCTAACGCAATAATGGCAATACAAGTAAGTCAACTCCTACCCTCTATCTCTCTATTCTATCTCAAACAGTAAATAATCACCATTTCAAAATAATGTAAGGCTGCACAGAATGCTCGTCCTCTTGGTCTATTAACAATAAAAAACCTCCAAAGCCGCTTCGATTGCGGCTATCGGAGGAATTCGCCATTATGGTTTTAGAGTCAGGCCTAGCCTTTCCAACATATACTTGCGTACGTCATCCGACAAATCTGAGCGATCCAATGCAAAATCGATTGTCGCTTGCACGAAACCAAGCTTATCGCCTACGTCATGTCGCCGTCCGTCAAACCGGAAAGCCATGAGTGACATCAATCGGTTAAGCTCTTGCAAGCTGTCCGTCAATTGAATTTCTCCCGCCTTGCCTGGCGCAGCGGACTCCAGTAGGCTGAAGATAGCGGGATGCAGCACATAACGGCCGACAACCGCATAATTGGACGGCGCCTGACCTGGTGCCGGCTTCTCGATAATATTTTTGACACGGGATACTGAACTCGTACCCTCTATATCAACGATCCCATATTTGTGCGTCTGATCCCAAGGCACTTCCATGACAGCAACAACGGAGGATTGCTCTTGCTCATAAATATCGATCATTTGTTTCAGACACGGCGGCTCCGAAGTTAGAATATCGTCACCAAGCAGCACCGCGAACGGCTCATCGGCTATGAATCGACGGGCGCATAACACTGCGTGACCAAGTCCGAGCGGTTCCTTCTGCCTGACATAATATATGTCCGCTAACTGCGAGATTTCCTTTACCACGGCTAACATCGTCTCGTTATTGCGTGCCTCAAGCTCGGCCTCAAGCTCAAAGGATTTGTCAAAATGATCTTCAATCGCCCGTTTATGACGGCCGCTAATAATGACGATACTTTCGATGCCTGAGCGAACAGCTTCTTCCACAATATATTGAATGGCAGGTTTATCGATCAGCGGAAGCATCTCCTTGGGCTGTGCTTTCGTCGCCGGCAGAAACCTAGTGCCTAGCCCTCCCGCAGGAATGACTGCTTTCCTAATTGGATTCCTCATTCGGTAGTCTCTGCTCCTCTCGTTATAAACGGCCGATGTTGCAATCGGCGTTTCCCTTTATTTCCATCATACAGTTAATTGGTGCTTTTCGCCAACAGGGACAATCTATTCTTCACAAAAACAGGCTCTCGTCCCTCCCCTACATGAAGGTTAGATGAACTGTATTGACTTCCGTTACAGTTTGTAATAGCTTTAAGATATTGGATTTATCATGATTGGAATAACGGATTATAACCGTATACAGGAGGTACAATTACATGTACAAAACCATTATTATCGGAACCGGTCCAGCCGGACTCACGTCTGCTATTTATCTGGCACGCGCCAATATGGAACCGCTCGTGATCGAAGGATGGCAGCCGGGCGGTCAATTGACGACGACAACAGAAGTCGAGAACTTCCCTGGTTTCCCCGACGGTATACTCGGGAGCGAGTTAATGGACAATATGCGCAAACAAGCTCAGAAGTTTGGCGCCACATTCAAGATGGGCTCCGTTAAGAGTGTTGACTTCAGCAAACGTCCGTACACGCTTGAGGTCGAAGGGCTCGGCCAATTGCAAGCAGAGTCGATCATCATCTCGACAGGCGCTTCGGCCAAATATCTCGGCATCCCTGGCGAGCAAGACAACATCGGACGCGGCGTAAGTACTTGTGCGACTTGCGACGGATTTTTCTTCCGCGGCAAAAAGCTGATCGTAATCGGCGGTGGAGATTCTGCGATGGAGGAAGCGAGCTTCCTGACCCGTTTCGCAACTGAAGTTCGCGTCGTCAATCGTCGCGAGGAACTCCGCGCTTCGAAGATCATGCAAGATCGTGCCCGCTCCAATGAGAAGGTAGCTTGGAGTCTGAATCGTACGCCACTCGAGGTCGTTGCAGGCGAGAACGGCTTACAGGGATTGCGTGTTCGCAATAACGAGACCGGCGAAGAAGAGTTGTTGGAGGCGGACGGCGTATTTGTTGCAATCGGCCACACGCCGAATACGGGCTTTCTTGGCGGACAGATCGAGACGGACGCTCAAGGTTATATTCTCGTTAAGCCAGGTACAACAGAGACGAACATTGCCGGCGTCTTTGCTTGCGGCGACGTACAAGATACAACGTATCGCCAAGCCATCACCGCAGCCGGCAGCGGCTGTATGGCCGCACTGGACTGCGAACGTTATTTGGAAACACTCGCTCACGAAGAGGCTCTTGTTTAACCTCATACGGCAAGAAGTCTCCTATCCTCTATAGGTGGGAGATGAATTGCCGTCTTCGAAGCGTTGCTTACAAAATACACGCCGTCATGATACAATCAGTAGTATAGTTGTAAATGGCGGTGATACTGTGGAATTAGACAATAATAATCATTCAGTATTCTTGATGTACTATCACCTTGTTTTAGTTATCAAATATCGTCGAAAAGTGATTGATGATCAAATATCGAATCGTCTCAAGGAGATATTCGAATATATTGCACCGAAGTACAATATTGCATTACAGGAATGGAATCACGACAAAGACCATGTTCATATTTTGTTCAAGGCACAGCCAAACAGTGAGTTATCTAAATTTATCAATACCTATAAAAGCGCATCATCACGTCTGGTCAAAAAAGAACATTCCATCATTAGAAAATCACTATGGAAAGAATATTTCTGGTCGAGAAGTTTTTGTCTGCTAACAACAGGCGGAGCACCCATTGAAGTGGTCAGACGTTATATCGAAAGCCAAGGTGAGAAGATATGAACAAAGCATTCAAATATCGGATCTATCCGAATGCCGAGCAAGAAATTCTCATCAATAAAACGTTTGGTTGTGTGCGATTTATCTATAATCAAATGCTTGCGAATCGAAAAGAAGTTTACGAGTCATTCAAAGACGATAAAGAAGCAATGAAGAAACAGAAATATAGGCTTCCAGCCGACTTCAAGAAAGATTTTGTTTGGCTCAAAGAAGTAGACAGTTTGGCGCTGGCGAATGCACAATTGAATCTGCAAACGGCTTATAAGAATTTCTTCCGAGACCCGTCTGTGGGTTTTCCGAAGTTCAAGAATAAGCATCACGATAAGAAATCCTATACTACGAACAATCAATGCGGCACGATTCGGCTCATAGACAGCAAAACCATCCGACTGCCTAAACTGAAAGATGTGAAGATTAAGCTTCACCGTCAGTTGCCAAAGGAAGCCATCATAAAGTCTGCAACGCTAAGTAAAACGGCAACGGGTAAATATTTCGTCTCCATATTGATCCAATACGAAGCACGAATAAATCTAGTAGAGCCAACCCCTGAAACGGTAGTAGGTTTGGATTATTCATCTCGTTCATTGTTTGTCGATAGTCAGGAAAACAGTGCTGACTATCCAAAATTCTACCGAAAAGCAGAAGAAAGACTGAGAAAAGCTGCGCGCAAGCTGTCTAAACGCAAAAAAGGCGGTAAAAACCGTGAAAAGCAACGCCTTAAAGTAGCCAAGCTCCATGAAAAAGTAGCGAACCAGCGCAAAGACTTCTTGCATAAGCGCTCCAGGCAGATAGCCAATGCCTGCTCAGCCGTTGCCATAGAAGACTTACATATGCGTGGAATGGCGCAAGGACTCCGTCTGGGAAAATCTACGAATGACAATGGATTCGGGATGCTAAAGACCTTTTTGGGGTATAAGCTTGCGGAGCAAGGAAAACAACTTGTTGTGATTGACAAATGGTTTCCATCCAGCAAACGGTGCAGATATTGCCAAAACGATAACAAGGAACTTACATTGGCAGATCGAACTTGGGTATGCCAGCACTGTGGCACAGCATTAGACAGAGACGTAAACGCGGCAATCAACATCAAAAATGAAGGTTGCCGGAAGCTGGGTATAGCCTAATCGGCACGAATCAGAACCGTGGGGCAAACGGGGATAGCTTGGTCATGATGCTGGCATTAGCTGGTATGTCCCAAGAAGCCCCCACCTCTAAGCGTTAGCGCAGGTGGTGGGAGTATGTCACTCTGTAATATCCCAATAAAAAATAGACTAGTCTGCTCATAGAAATTTTTGTATAATAATTTTTGTTGAGAGTTCCAAATATATAGCGGGTTAATCCGCGCATTCTTATGAACGCTGTTCCTCCACTGCTATGCGGCAGGAGTGGACAATGATAAGAAGAAGGTACACCTTCGGCTTTATGCTGAAGGTGTACTTTTTTTATACGCGGAATGGCAGCTTGAGCATCCGACCATCAACCTTGTGCGCCTGTGTGCGTGCTAAGAAGATTAACTCTGGTGCTCGCAGTGCTTTACATATCATCATTATTATATTATAATAATTATCAATAAGGATTTGATCTAATTATTTATTTTTGTATAGAACACCATTTCTCATCTTTTATCATGAGCTTGCATATTGGCATAATCGTTCAGACATACTAAACGTCGACTGTCAATCTTTACATCATTTCATGTAGTCGATTGTTATGTGACTGTTTCGATTAAAGCTCCGCGGTTTACTTATTAACAATAATCAACTTCAACTTCTACTTTGAAAGGATGAACAACTATGACTACCCAAACGACGAAAACCGTTCAACAACATCTGAATCGCCAAATCGCTAACTGGAGCGTTCTGTATATTAAGCTTCACAACTACCACTGGTATGTTAAAGGCTCACAGTTCTTTACGCTGCATGAGAAATTCCAGCAATTCTATGAGGAGGCAGCTCTTCACGTTGACGAAATCGCGGAACGTCTGCTTGCGGTGAAGGGCAAGCCCATCGCTTCTATGAGCGCATACTTGGAAGAATCCACAATCAAAGAAGCGACTAACAATGAAACGGCGGAGCAAATGGTCGAGCAATTGATCAAAGACTTCTCGTCCATAATCGATGAGTTGAAGGAAGGTATGGAGGAAGCGCAGAAGGCCGGAGACGAAACAACTGCCGATATGCTGCTGGCTATCCATACAACCCTCGAAAAACATGTCTGGATGCTGAACGCGTTTATCGGGAAGTAACAGCACGAAGTATTGTCCGATTGGTTTTCTTTCCTATATTTCGACAAAACAGAAGATCGCCAACCTCCTGTCTCGCAGGTGGTTGGCGATCTTCTTAATACTTTTTTTCATATATATAATCTTAAGACTTAAGATTTGAGCGATACCTTACATTCTCCTAATTTCTCCTCGCCCCAGAACGCCTGAAGCGTATCTCCATCTCGGAGTGCGGCCACACCAGCCGGCGTACCTGTAAAGATCAAGTCCCCAGGACCAAGACCATAGTTGCTTTCGATATGACGTACAAGCTCCGTTACGCCAAAGATCATATCCTTCGCTTGACCGCTTTGAGCAACCTCTTCGCCGCGCAGCAGCGTAAACTTCTGTTCCGTTAGCTTCTCTTCACCTGGGTAGGCGATCCAGCGTCCCAGCGGCGCGGAAGCTTTGAAGCCCTTGGCAGCAAGCCAAGGATGTCCTTTGGCCTTAAGCGTGGACTGCACATCGCGCAGCGTAAGATCCAATCCCAGCGTTATCGCGTCGAAACATTCGTCAGCGGGAGCTCCTGGTACATAACCTTCGCCCACTCGGAGCACGATCTCCAGCTCAAAGTGTACTTCGCCTGCGCCGCCTGGAAGCTCAATCGTACCACCTTCCATAGCCGTGACCGAATGACTAGGCTTCGTAAAGACCATAGGCGAGCTAGGTACCTCGTTTCCAAGCTCCAGCGCGTGCAATTTATAGTTACGGCCAATGCAATAGATGTTTTTGACTTCTTTCGTTCCTGTTGATTCTGCCCCCATGCGAGAGACCTCCTTATAGATGCAAAGTCATTACCCTTTTTTCTGTGCGGCGATTTCCTCAGCCAGAAGGTTCAGCTCGGTCCATCGCTCCATAAGCGCTTCGAGCTTCTCTTCCAGCTGCTGCTGCTTAGCCGCAAGCTCTTGAAGTTTAGCGGAGTCGCTGCTTGCTGCTTCCATCGCTTGAGCTACGTCGTCAAGCTCCGCTTCCGCAACTGCAATCCAACCATCGATGGCATCATAATCCTTCTGATCTTTATAGGACATCTTAAGCGCCCGATCTCTGCCGGATGGGCGTTCTTGCTTGTTTTCTTGTTGGGTGACAGCAGCGGCGCTGACCCCGCTTCCTTGGCTGACTTTGGGCGATATAGCATTCTGGTCTGCTCCAGTCGAGGACCGTTTGCCAAGCGAAGTTAGTTTGTCCACATACTCCTGATATTCACTGTAGTTACCTGTATGCTGAGTAATTATTCCATCTTCGAAAGCAATAATCTTGTCGACCGTGCGATCCAAGAAGTAACGATCATGGGACACGACGAACACCACTCCAGGGAAGTCATCCAAATAATCTTCAAGCACCGTCAACGTCGAGATGTCCAGATCATTGGTCGGCTCATCGAGGAGCAGGACATTCGGCGCGTTCATCAGCACTCGAAGCAGCTGCAGACGACGTTTCTCTCCGCCTGACAGCTTGGAGATCGGCGACCACTGCATTGCTGGCGGGAACAAGAATCTCTCCAGCATCTGACCGGCAGAGATCGTGGTACCATCAGCCGTCTTGACCTGCTCCGCGTCTTCGCGAATATATTCAATGACGCGCAGCGTCTCGTCCATCTCTTCCCGTTCCTGCGAGAACCAGCCCAGCTTGACCGTTGTGCCTAGCTCAACCGTCCCTTCGTCTGGCTGGATCTTGCCTGCGAGAATTCGAAGCAGCGTGGACTTGCCGCTGCCGTTGCGTCCGACGATGCCGACTCGATCCTCCGGTACAGCGATGTAGTCGAACCCGCTGAACAACTGGCGATCGCCGTAGCGTTTGCCCACATCTTCGGCCTCCACGATCTTCTTGCCTAGCCGCGACGAAGCAACGGACAGCTCAAGCTTGCCATCGGAGCCCTTCGGACCCGCGTCCTTAAGCGCCTCGAATCGATCAATCCGCGCCTTCTGCTTCGTTGTCCGCGCCTTCGCTCCGCGTCTGATCCAAGCGAGCTCGTTCCGCAGCAAATTCTGACGTTTCGACTCCGTAGCCGCTTCACGCTCCTCGCGCTCCAGCTTAAGCTCGAGGAAACGGCTATAGTTCGCTTGATAGAAGTGAGCCCGGCCACGGTCCAGCTCAATGACCCGATTGCTGACCCGATCCAGGAAATAACGATCATGCGTAATCATGAGCAGACCGCCGCGCCGTTTCTGCAGCATCCCTTCGAGCCAAGCAACCGATTCATTGTCGATATGGTTCGTTGGCTCGTCCAGAATCAGTACGTCCGAGGGAAGGAGCAACGCCGCAGCCATCGCCACCCGTTTGCGCTGCCCGCCTGATAAGGTCTCTACTTTGGCGTCATGCTCAAGTATACCCAGCTTGGAGAGCGCCGTCTTCGCTTCATTCTCGAGTCCCCATGCGTCGAACTCGTCCATCCGCGCATTTGCCGCAATCAATTCTTGCTGCAAGCTTTCGCTGCTCGGATTTAACTCGATCGCTTCCATCGCTGCCGCATACCCTTGTACAGCTCTTAGCTGTGGCGAATCTCCACCGAGTACATGCTCCAGCGCCGTCTCGTTTGCCGTAAACACAGGATCCTGCGACAGCATCCGGACAACGACTCTGCCTCCGACGGATACATTGCCCGAGTCCGGCTGGTCGATGCCGGCGATAACCTTGAGGAAGGTTGACTTGCCTGTGCCATTGACGCCGATAATGCCGATTTTATCCCCATCCTCGACGCCGAACGTCACATCCTCGAACAGCAGCTTCTCGCCGTAACTCTTTGTTATATGTTCAACAGATAATAGATGCATGCGCTAACCTACTTTTTGTTTGATATGAGAAGAAACCATAAGTATCATACCATAATTGACTATAACCGCGCGACGCCGCGGACCAGCCGCCATCAGCGCTTCAGCATACCTTCATCACCGCTTTAACAAACGCTCATGCAAGAATCGATTGTCCCTGACGATTTTTCTAACCTTACTCATCGTATCTGCATGTTTGGGGACGCCATCGTATCGGTCGAGCATCAGCCATCTCAGGCAAGCAATCGCTTCAAAAATCTCTAATTCTTGCGTCGCTATATCTATTTCCTCTTGATACTTATACAGGAACGTGAGATATTTGCTCTCGCTCACATAAATACGCAGAAGCAGACAAGCCCACGCCAGATCATACCTCGGATCCCCCAGCTGCCCGTTCGTCCAGTCGATCACCGTGTACTGTCCGTCCTCTTCCACTATATTCCCCAGATTAAAATCACCGTGAATAACCCGGTCCATCTTCATATCTGCGTCGGCTGCTAGAGTAATCAGCGCCTCTTGCAACGACGGGAACGCCTCGATGCCAGCAAAAAAATATCCGACAAAATCATAGCTAGCTACCGTCTCGTTTTCTAACTCATTCGGGTTAAGCCTGTGAATATCTGCAAATACAGCAGCGATTTTCCCGAAAATGCTCGGACTCAACTTCGTAACCGTTTGACCGTGATAACGGGCTGCTAATACGCCATGCCCCTCTTCCGTTTGCCCATAGCCGATAGGCTCGGATACCCGAATTCCTTGACGAAGAAGGGCATGCAAGAGACGATATTGGCGCAGAATGTTGGGCCTCGATTGTTTGTTCCATACTTTCAGTACAAAGTGCTGCTCGCCTTGCGTGATCTTAACGACATCCGCCTCGAAACCCGGCGTAAGCGGGCTAACGCTCTCTTCAACTCCAGCAGTAATGAGCTCGTTTAAGGTTGGTGTTGTTTCATGCCATTGGATACCCGACAATCTATCCATCATTTGAGTGCCCGCTCCCTTTGCGTTCAACTTGTGTTTGGCCTTATCATCGTCCTAATCTCGATACGTGTAAAGAAGAACACCGCCCAAATCGTGAGAAGGCCATCTTTCCATTGGAGATGCGTTCAGCGTGTATGACTTGCCGTCAATACCGTATTCGAATGGGGCGCACGGCGAACGGAAGCGCCGATCCCGCTCATCCCATATCAGGATGCAGCTCTCTGTTGTATTCGGATCTTGTGCGGCGTACACTTCATGACCTTGCACGGTTTCAATTACAAAGTAATTTATCGAAGGGTATGACTCCCAATACAACACTTCCCCCTCACGAGAATGCTGGAAGTGATGAGCGCCTTGACCCTCAGGCAGCAGAATTTCCCAAGTATCCGTTTCTTTGCTATTTCGTATGAAGTAGCTTCCGTCAGCCTCATAAATCGGTGTTCCTTCTGCATATGTCCCTGTCTTCTCCGTCAGCAGATCGGTCATATCCTCCGGTCTCGTGTATTGAATATGATCAGGCAAAGTAGCTTTCACGGCAGCTACCTCCTTGTACGGCAGCAATGGCGACCAATCATCTCCCATAAAATAAGAAGTGAAGATCTCGCCGTTCAAGACGACCAATGGGCGCCAATTATCCAGGGTGATCTCCACATCGTCGCTACGGTCCATGTATCCGGAGAGCGGCATCGATAGCAGCGCATAAAGTTCAGTTGAAATCTGGTAATGATAACGGTTATTCACGATCATCATTGCTCCGTCGGAGACTCCAGCTCCCTGAGCCGAATCCGATAGAAATACCTTAGCGTCTAGCTTGGTGTGTCTACCATCTTCGACTTGCACATGTATGGTATCAACTCTTGATTTGGGATAATCGGGAGGGAAAGCCTCCTTGATAAATACTGACTGTTTCAAGTCGCCCAATACTTCGCGTATCCAAGCTTTATCCTTGATAAGAATAATTTCTTCTTGCAGAATTTCCCCGTTTCTGCGGACGATCTCAACCCCATCTGCTTGATAAGGGTTCAATCTGACGCCTTTTATCAGTGGACGATCCCAGAAGAACCAATAGAAGAGTCCAACAACAATAACAAAACCTGCGATTATAAACCATACTTTGCGATGTTTGTATAAATCGTGCATAGCTGCTCTTGTCTCCCCTCTACCATCCCATCCCTTTCGTTCCCGCAACGGGATGCTCCTCTGTTAATCCGCGTTTGAAGTGATACACAACATAAATATTTACATTTATTCTACCATCAATGCGTACAGGAAAGCTGTCTGATTTCTTAATTAGGCAGCTAGCATGCGGAAGTACAGTGCAAGAGATCGATATTTCGATCTCTTCTGCCCCGTTTGGTAGGGTAACTGTTGGAGCCGAGGCAGCACTTATTCACCAACTAGTTAGTCTACGTACGTTCCACATAACAAAGAAGCATGCGGTCAACGACCACATGCTTCCCCTCTTTACGAGAACGCTGACTCTCGTACTTCTACGCTGCAATCACAATGACTAACTCCCGTCGATACGAGGCCGATGCCAAGCAATCGCCCCACACCGACTACTCGACCGCCCATCCGCCATTCGATACTTGGTAGGAGAATCGATCATCGTCGAAGTCCAGGCCGAATCCCGCTTTAGGCGGAACGAGAAACATGCCGTCACGAACAGCATAAGCACTGGCATCCATGCCTGCAATTGTGATGTCATCCCATTCTACAAACTGGAATCCCTGGATGGCGGCGGAGAGATGTCCCGTCGCATAGATGCCATACGCATTGCCGTAACAATGCGGAGCAGTAAATAGCGCACGCTCATCCAGCCTAGCTCCTAACTCCAGCCAATGAGTGAAACCCGGATGGATAATATCGTATTGCAGCACGTCAACAAGTCCCTGCTCAGCCCATTCGATCAAGCGAGGCGAGGCATACCCTTCGCCGTCCGCGATTAACACATTCTGATTACGTCCCTTCAGCCACGACTTCAAATCTCTGTATAATGCATCATCCTCATGGAACGCTTCCTCGATCCAATACAAACCCACATCGGACAAAGCAGCGAGTACTTCTTTGGTCAGGTTGAGATTATAAGCGTTGTTGGCATCAATCATCAGTTTCCCTTCCGGGCCTGCGATTTCCCTTACACCTTCTACGATCGCGATGTCCCGCTTGGTCCCTTCCATCAGCGGCATATGCATCCCGCCGCGTCCTACTTTTATTTTAAAATGGCGATGCCCCTTCGCGTAACCCTGCTTGGCTTCTTCCTGTATTAGGGCTACCGCATCCCTATCGTTGCTTAGATGCAGATCGTCAAAATAAAGAGATGTGTCGTAACACGGCACAGATAATCCGCCCTGCGTTTGACTCAGCGCTCCCTGATAGAGCTCATACACCGGTTTATTCCATCTACGGCCAAGCCAATCCAATAGCGGATATTCGAGGCTGATACGATAAGGCTCCTGAATTTTTCCGTTATCATCGAATAAATCGCGAACTGGCTTCCCGATAGCAGCCTTCGCCTGCTCCTTTGTCATTCGCGAAGCGCCGTATGCCGTCTTGCCGTCGATCGTGATTCGCACAATGCTCACTTCGCAGGCGTTGCCATGAACGCCAAGTCTTGCGTTTGCTCCCGCGCTGCGAGCCCGCTCCCCGTGTAATTTAGCAAATTCGATCTTCTCGATCGTCCAATTTTTATCGATTGCCGCAAGATTCATTTTCATCTCATCTCCCTCATTAGTGGTTCTTGTATGGTCACTTCTCGTTCATGCTCCGATATTCCCCGGGCGTCTTGCCTGCCAGCTTCTTGAATACACGATTAAAGGAGACCGAATGCGTATATCCAACCAGATTAGCGATATGTTGAATAGGCTCAGCGGTTTCCCTCAAATATTGTTTGGCCTTCTCCATACGAAAATAAATTAAGTAGCTCACGAAGCTTTCCCCGAACTCCTCCTTGAACAGTCGGCTCAAATAATTGCCGCTCATGCCGAATTTCTCGCTAATCGTCGTCAAAGACAGATCGGCATCGTGGAAGTTCATTTCGATATAACTTTTAATTTCATGAATCGTTTCGTGGTTGCAATGATTTTCGCGCATGGCTTGGATGTCGTTAAATAAGGTCATAAGAATGTTTTTTAAATTGGCTTGCGTATCCGTGACAGACTCGATGACATCGATTTCCTCGCGAATATAGGACAAACTGTTTTCCTTTAAAGATTCTATCGGACCCATGTTTAAGTAGGATAACTCTTTATCCAACTCGAATAGCAGGTAATTCAACAGATTCACCATATCTTCCGAGGTTATGATGGCGCCTTTCACTTCTCTGAATAATTGTTCGAAGAGGCTCTCCCACTTCGCGTCCCCTACTCTGAATGAATCGGCGAGCGTATGAACAAGATGCTGGTATTCGTAATAAACCTTTCCCGATTTGCCATCCACATCTTCACGCGATATAATTTTGCGATCCTCGAGCAGCCACTTGTACCGCAGAATCTCATCGGCATCCCGGTAGGATCTGCTTAAATCGTGTATGGAGTAAACTTCGCTCCCGATTCCGACGGTTATGCTGAACCTCATATATCGGTCCATCCAATCAATGACTTCCCGCCACAATCCGTTCGCGGTCTCAGACATGTTGCACGATTCGGATTCGCCGAGGCTGAACAAGAGGATTAGTCTAGTTGGCGACATCCATTCAGAATAAATTCCGAACGGATAATACTCCGCAATCTCCTGAATCGCTTTGGTTACGGCGTATCTGAACAAATATTGGTCGGACGACGAGTACCGCTCTTCGAACTGGTGAAAACGGTCGATCTCAGCGATCGAGAACAGGAACCGCTTGGACTGGATTAACAAATCCCCGTCCTTTAATTCCGTAATCAATTGCTCGACCTCACCAGTGACATCCTCGCTCATGATCTTTTGAAAGACATGTTTGCGCTTAATAATGTCGTCCTTCGCAGACTGCGCCCGGAACCTGCCGAGCTCCTCTGTCATATTCCCGAATATAGATTCAATGAATCCAAATTCGTCCGTATTACCGTCACTGGCAATTTCGTCCCTTTTGTTCGGGGCATTCATGCGGATGTGCGTGAGAATCGATTCGATCGGTTTGTAATTTCTGCGTGTTGCATACACTACCCAGACGACGCCTACCACAGTGACCAGCGAACCCAGTATGATCCACAAGTACGAAAAGGCCGATGCATAACTAATCAAATTGCCCTGTTTGATTCCGCTTTCAAATGTCCATCCCGTGTATGGCGAAGTGACGCTTGCCAGCTTCACATGATGACGTTCGTCTTGCTCACCTGATGACTTGCTTGTGTCGAGTAGTACATCTCCTTGTCGTTGAATCGCGATAAAACTTAGCTTCATAGCTGTCTTTTCTTCAATCGACGCGGCGATGGCTCTGGCGCGAATGTTCACAACGATCAGCCCCTGGCTGCCATGATCCAGCGGCGCCTTACGTACGAGAGTTACCACCTTCTGCGAAGGATCATGAGGAGCGAATGGATCCTGTCTGGCGATCCAGTTTGGAAGATTCCTAGCATTCTGAGCTTCTTTAATAAAAACCTCGTCCCTGAACTCATCCAAATGAGACAAGCCGTCTTGGGCCAGCAAAGAACGATCGGACCAACGCACGACGTAGACGGACGAAATCCATGAATTAGAATAAATCCATGCCCGCAACTTCTCGCCTACTTCGTAATTTAGGAAATACGTATTTGTTGTCTTGTTTTCGTTAAAGAACGCGGAAAGCACCTCATCACTCTGAATGCCTTGCATGATGGCCCCATCAATCGTGAGCAGCGATTGATCAACGGATTGCATGACGGTCTGTGCGAACATCGCATTGGCCCGTCCTGCCTCTTCCTGCGACAGCTTCACAATGAACAGGAAACAAGAGATGATCAGACCCGAAACAACGAAGAGCAGGATCGGGAGATAAGAGAACAACAACCGATAAAACCAGTTATTCCGCTTCATTCTTTATCCCCCTGCCCTTCATTCGGATGGTTTATGCGCTTACTTGATATATAAATCTTTCGTTAAATAGGCTGTTTCTTTATTCGCATTATACCAATCTCTCCACCAAACGTCGATTTGTTCGCCGCCAACTTGATTCCATATTTTCTCAGCATCGGAAATTGCTTGATCCGCTGTATATGAGTCTCCGCTAACGATTGCTTTCTTAAGAATGTTATCGATTTGCCCATTTACGGTCGAGGAGATCGTCTGCAGCTCTTTGGGCAATACTGGTCTGAATTCCATAAAGGTGAATCCCGGGTAAGGACGTTCTGGACTCAGGTAATTTTGTTTGGCTTGCTCGTACAGCTCGAGCCACGTTTGCTCCACCTTGTTTTCGAGATTCAATGAATTGATATACGCTGGTACGCTGCCGAATGAGGCCGGAGAATACAATAGGTTAACATCGTTCGTCCAAGAGAACTTGGGATTGTTAAGCTCCTTGAGCGCCGGATAACCGGCTTCCGACAACGTATGTTCGGTACCCTCGTCCCCATAAGCAATCTTGGTCATATTCTCTTTATCCGATAGGAAATCGATATATTTCATGACGGCTACCGGATCTTTGGCATTGGCGTTCACGATGCCTACCACCTGGATCGGCGGAATGATTCCACCACTGAACTGTCCGTAGCTACTAGCGGGCAGCGGGATACAAAGCACCTCAGCATTCGGGTTATTCTCCATTAATGTGGCGAGCACTTGCATTTCGTCGATACCATCAATCGATCCGCCATAAATGCCGAGCTTGCCCGTTACCCACTCTTCTTTCGCCTTGGCCCCGTCCTTGTCGTTCAGGAAATCCTTGTTGACAATGTCTGCGTCAAATAATTGCTTCTTGAATGCCAACGCATCCTTCTTGCGGTCCCAGCCGTTTACTAGCTCGTCGTTTTCTACCACAGGGCTGACATTACCGAACATCACGTCAATCAAGGAACCCGTAATGAAACTCATCGATATGCCGTGCGTATCGGTTTCCCCGTTGCCGTCGGGATCTTGAGTTGCGAATGCCTTCGCCACTTCAAGGAGCTCTTCTGTCGTTTGGGGAACCTCCATATTCAGCTTTTTCAACCAATCCGCCCGAATAAACAAAGAATCATTCGGCTGCAATCCGTTCACTCGCCCAATTTGATAGATGTGACCATCGGGATCCGTCGTAAGCTTTTTCATCCCCGGATTCTCCTCAAGCAGCTTCTTGTACGTGGTACTCGACTCATTGATGAGATCCTCAAGCGGCATCGCTTGGCGTTGGTTAATCAGCTGACCTTTGAAGTCGCTGCTGTAAGACCAGACGATATCCGGTGCGTTGCCCGCCGCGAATAAGGTATTGTACTTCTCCGTATCCGAGAATCGAGGAATCGGAATAAACTTAACCTCCGAAGGACCCGCCTCGTTGATCCATTTGGTCGCCCAGTTATCCGCTATCGTGCCTTGATCTGCGGGAACATTGCCCCTATCGTATACGGCAGCAGTCATTTTCCCCTTTGCCTCGGTTTTCGTCCCTCCGTTGCTCGGATCGGACTCCCCGGACGGGCTTGTCGAGCAACCTAATACCGTTACACTGCACAATAAGACGTAGCCAACCGCCAACATCGAACCCTTTTTAAGATTCCATTTGCTCATGCGATGCGCCTCCCTATTCGTTCCCATTAGTGTTTGATATAAAATTCAGTTGTCTTGCTTCGTCACTGCTAACCTTTTAACGATCCGATCATGACCCCTTTTACGAAATGCTTTTGGACGAAGGGATATACGAGCAGCACCGGCATAACCATAACCAGCACTCCTGCAGCCTTTACACCCTCTGGTGTAATCGCTTGCTGAAGATCCGAATCGATGGCGAGCTGCGGGTTCGAGGCAGAGAATATCATTTGCTGTATTAATACAGCCAAATTGTATTTGCTCGTGTCATTGACGTAAATCAACACGTTGAAGAAGTTATTCCAATATGCAACGCCATAAAACAAGGAGATCGCCACGAGCATTGGCAGCGAAATAGGTAACATGATTCGCATTAGCAATCGCAGCTCGCCGCAGCCGTCGATACGTGCCGCGTCCTCCAGCTCTCTCGGGATATTCTGAAAAAACGTCTTCACGACCCACATGTTATACGTGCTGATCAGTCCAGGCAGCCACAGCGCCCAGTAGGAATTGACGAGACCAAGAGATTTAACCAACAAATAATTCGGAATTAAGCCGCCGCTAAATATCATCGTAAAGATAATCGCCAGCGATAAAAATTTGCGACAATAGAAATATTCTTTGGACAGCGGGTAAGCAACAGCGATCGAAGCTGTCATGCTGCATAACACGCCGACAACTGTAATGACGATACTATTGCCGAACGCCTCCACGATCCGGGTCCCGACGAATAAAGCTTTGTACGAATCCACATTCCATTGTACAGGCCAGAACGAGACCCTGCCCGCCATTATCATGCCTGGATCACTAAACGAGGTGGCAAACAGATGAACCAATGGCAGGAAGCAAAGCAGTCCCACCATTAACAATACAACATAATTAATTGCATAAAACACTTTTTCACCATAGGATGCGCGCATCGGTCCATCCCTCCTTTACCACAGTTCTTTCCCCATGCGGCGGGCGATTTGGTTCGCAATCAAGATTAATAGCAATCCCACAAGCGATTCGAACAATCCCATTGCAGTCGTAAGGCTAAATTGTCCGCCTTGCAGCCCAAGCTGATACACCCAAGTGCTGATAACCTCCGAGACGCTGGACACGACTGGATTGCCCAGAATGTAGATTTGATCGAAAGAAACCTCCATGATGCTTCCCATAGACAAGATCAACATCATGGCGACGACTGTGCTTACACCTGGCAACGTAATGTGCCAGATTTGCCGCCATTTGCTTGCACCGTCGATCGCGGCCGCCTCGTACAACACAGGATCAATTGCGGCCAGTGCAGCCAAATATATGATGGCGCTAAAGCCTGCTTCCTTCCATATGCCCGATCCGAGATAAATCGTAACCCAGGAAGTCACTTCGTACATAAAAGCATGACTGAAACCGAACCACCGCTCCAGCAGCAGGTTTAAGCTTCCCCCTTCCTGAGAAAACAACGTTAGCACGATGCCCCCTACAATGACCCAAGAGAAGAAGTGAGGCAAAAACACCATTGTCTGAATCGATCGTTTGAACCAGGTTTTGCGTACTTCATGAAGTAGTAGAGCCAGAAGAATCGGAAACGGAAAACCAATAATGAGCCTGAGCAAGCTAAGCCATAATGTATTAAGAATGATATCCGTCGTAAGTGGATTGCTGAAAATCAGGTCAAAGTTGTCCATTCCCACCCAAGGACTTCCGAGGATACCATCATGGAGGTTGTAATCCTTGAAAGCAATTACGAGACCTGCCATCGGTGTGTACTTGAATAAAAGATAGAAGATCGCTCCAGGGACAAACATCCATAAGAGCGGCACATTCTGTTTGAACCGTCTGCTAGCGCTCGTATCCATAAGTCGCCTCCCGGTTGCTTGCATAGTCTGTTTTCATTCCGCCCGTACCTCCTCCGTCCGACATGATCAGGGATGTATGCTTATTGAATTTTGAATGCTTCCTCATCATCAACCCATTGCAATTCCGAGACAAGATACAATAAAAACGGGACTAAACAAATTAGAAAAATCCGGACTAAACACTTTCCATAGAATAAACAATTTCAGCAATTCTCCTTTGAAAACCTGCCCAAAACAAAGAGACCAGCGGAAATTGGGCTGGATTACCTAAGGTATACAAACTCAAAAAAAACCCCGGAAAATGGAGCTCCCGGGGCTTACAATTGTATGCAAGGATATGCAGGCACTTGACCTGCTATTTGCGACCGATCATATTCTCTGGACGCACGAATTCGTCGAACTGCTCGGAAGTCAGGAGGCCGCTCGCGATCGCGGATTCTTTGAGCGTCAGTCCTTTTTTGTGCGCGTTCTTCGCGATTGCCGCTGCGTTCTCGTAACCAATATGCGGATTAAGCGCGGTAACTAGCATCAACGACTGATCCAGATTACGTTTGATGACTGCTTCATTAGGCTCGATGCCAATTGCGCAGTTATCGTTGAACGAAATCATGGAGTCCGCCAGCAAAGCAACGGATTGAATAAAGTTGTACAAGATGACTGGCTTAAACACGTTAAGCTCGAAGTTGCCTTGGCTCGCCGCCATACCGATCGCTGCGTCATTGCCGATAACCTGGCACACCGCCATCGTCAAAGCTTCGCTTTGCGTAGGGTTAACCTTACCCGGCATGATGGAGCTGCCCGGCTCGTTCTCAGGGATGGAGATCTCGCCGATGCCGCAGCGCGGACCGCTTGCCAGCCATCTTACGTCGTTGGCGATCTTCATCAGGTTAGCTGCAAGCGCCTTGATCGCGCCGTGCGTGTAGACCATTTGGTCGTGGCTTGTAAGCGAGTGGAACTTATTGCGCGCTGTCACAAACGACTTGCCCGTCAGTGCCGTTACTTCTTCGGCAACCGCTACGGCGTAGTCCGGATGTGCGTTAAGTCCTGTTCCTACCGCTGTACCGCCAAGCGCCAGCTCACGCATTGTGTCCACGCTCTGAACCAGCATCGCACGCGTATTGTCCAGCATCGAGTACCAGCCGCTGATCTCCTGACCAAACGTAATTGGCGTAGCATCCTGCAGATGCGTACGACCAATCTTCACAAGGTTGTCGAACTTCTCAGCCTTATCACGCAGCGTGCCGTTCAGCACATCCAGCGCCGGGATCAGCCGATCCTCAACCGCGATAACGCCAGCGATATGCATCGCTGCCGGGAACGTATCGTTAGAGCTTTGTGAACGGTTGACGTCATCATTAGGATGAATGCGAGTCTCGCTGCCGCGTGCTTCAAGAATTTGATTCGCGCGACGTGCAACTACTTCATTTACGTTCATGTTGGTTTGCGTACCGCTGCCGGTCTGCCATACAACAAGAGGGAATTCCGCATCCCACTGCCCGCTAAGAACTTCGTCCACCGCTTCGCCGATCACTTGCGCTTTCTCTTCGTCGAGAACGCCTACTTTAAGGTTGGCGAACGCAGATGCTTTCTTGACGATCGCCATCGCGTAGACAACCTCTATCGGCATTTTTTCGCCGCTAATTTTGAAATTCTGCAAGCTGCGCTGCGTTTGCGCTCCCCAGAGCTTGTCGGCGGGAACTTTAATCTCGCCCATCGTGTCCTTCTCAATCCGGTAGTCCATTACAACATTCGTCTCCTTTACGCCATAATTATTCCATCTTGCCATTCATTCCATGTAACAGTAAATAACCTCTTTCATTTATAACCCTAAACGAGCCTAGAAGCAAGCCTGATCCCGCCTGCAGAAGGGCAGTGAAGATGATTGGAGCTCCCGCTTCTGTGCTCTGCAGGGCTCTTGCGAGAATTGACTGAAGATGCCGCGATATAAAATCGGAAAAAACGAGAAGCAAATTTCTCTTTTTCGCCATCGGTAATTCTTCTATGCTTAAGCAAAACCGGATCAATGAGGTGATTCTTTGAGAGGCTCCATCACACAACTGCTCCATTTCGGCTACCATCAAGCAATGAGCTGTCTGTTTCCCGCAGCTATCTTCGGCACTTTGGCGTTGTCTGGACTTATCGACTGGCCGTATATCCACCGATATGACGCTATCCTGCTCATCCTGCTTGCCGTTCAATTCCTCATGTACCGCAGCGGATTAGAGACGATCGACGAGATAAAAGTTATTGGCCTGTTCCACTTGATTGGACTGGCGCTTGAAATGTATAAGGTGCATATGGGATCATGGTCATATCCCGAGCCGGGTTTCACGAAACTGCTTGGCGTACCGTTCTACAGTGGATTTATGTATGCCAGCGTTGCCAGCTTCATGTGCCAGATCTGGCGCAGACTACGGATGGATATGAGCGGTTGGCCGGGGCTTGCTTCGGCGGGCTTGCTTGGGGGCGCCATCTATCTGAACTTCTTTACCCACCATTACCTGCCCGATGTCAGGTGGTGGTTGACGGGGCTGGTGCTCGTCGTATTCTGGCGCACTTGGATATTTTACCGTGTTCGTGGCACTACCTACCGGATGCCGCTTACTCTGGCTTTTGTAATCGTAGGTTTTTTTATATGGCTGGCCGAGAACATCGCAACGTTTTTTAATGCGTGGAAGTACCCGGATCAACACATCACATGGAAGATTGTAAGTTTCAGCAAAATAAGCTCCTGGTTCCTGCTCGTTATCATCAGCGTGATTATCGTCGCTCAATTAAAGCATGTGAAAGCAGGACGCTCCAAGCCGCGGGGCGAGTAGCTAAGGGAGAGTTATCGTCTTAGCACCAATTGAATCCTCCAAATACAACAAACAAGAGCGCCCGGCGAGATGAATTACCTCACGGACGCTCTTTTGTATTAGCCATTCATGTGCTCAAGGCGCGAGGTTCGGACTTGCAAGTCCTTCTATCCTTGACACTCCGGTCTTACAGCCCTTTCGCCTCGCGGTATGCGGAAACATAGGCGGCTGCCTTCTGCTCAATGATCGAGAAGTCGCCTGATTTCACGGCATCCTTGGTAAGGTCGGAGCCGATCCCGACAGCTACAGCTCCTGCTTTGACCCAATCCTTGAGATTGTCGAGCGATACACCGCCGGTTGGCATAATGTTCGCTTGCGGCAATGGTCCCTTGATCGACGGGATAACGCTAGGCGAGTACAGATTGCCAGGGAACAGCTTGACCACATCGGCGCCAAGCTCCAGTGCTTGCTGAATCTCCTGAATCGTCATCGTACCCGGCATGATCGGAACTCCATAACGGTTGCATAACTTAATCGTGTCCGGATTAAGCGCCGGAGCCACGACGTATTGCGCACCGGCCAGAATCGCAGCGCGGGCCGTCTCCGGATCCAGCACCGTTCCTACGCCGATAATCGCGAAATTATCCGCCTCCGGAGCTACATCGCACGAATATTCTTTGGACAGCTGCTCGATTGCGCGAAGCGCGAACGGCACCGTCATTGTAATTTCAATCGCCTTAATGCCGCCCTTGATGGCGCGTCTTGCCATCTCCGCTACTTCCTCTGCCGAGTCGGCGCGAAGAACAGCCACTACCCCTGCTTCTGTCAATTGCTGCAATACCTTCAGTTTCTTAAGCACGCTAGCACTCTCCCTATTTCGTTCGTCTTTGTTCGAAAATGTTCGAATTGTCTAGCGCCATTATAGAGCTTTTCTGCCTATCCGGCAACCAAAAATGCAGAGGAACCGCTATTGGACCTGCTTTTAAAGCTGATAGTCGATCTCCAGGAACTTCTCGACTTCCTTCTCCCAACGTTCAGACACGAACGCCGAATGAAGCTCATGATGGTTATAGGCGTCATATTCCTGCTGATTGGCGAATTCCATGGCGAAACCGAAGTCGTACTCGTTTTTGGCGCTGACCTGCTTGTACACCTTGAATTGTTTCACGACCGGGATCGACGTCAATATACGCTCCCCATCCTCCAGGAATCGGCGTTCCGCCTCTGAACCCTTCTCGTGCTTCAGCGAAAAAATGACGGAATGCAAAATCCAACCGTTAGCATGACTCATCGTTCAACTCTCCAATCTCTCCATTGATAGTTGTCCACTTCTAGCTATAACCAGTGCTTCTTCCATACTGTCGTGTTACGAGGTTCTAGCCCCTCGTGTAAACCATGCGAAGCAGACAAGCGCAGCCGCGACAAGCGTCATAATAACGATGGCGAGCGGCAATGCCGTACCTTCGCCACCTAGACCGACAAGCGGTGCTGCAATACCGCCAAACACAAATGACATCATGCCAAGCAGCGCCGAAGCACTGCCAGCCGAGTTTCCTTGATCTTGCAGCGCAAGCGAAGTCGTAGTCGCGCTCGTAATGCCAATGCTGGATACAACAAAGAAAAAACCTGCAATGACTACCGGCAAACCAAGCTCCAGCACAATCGCGGACATCAATATAATAGCGCCTAAGCTGGCGATTGCAAGTCCCGTCATCAGCAGCTTGCGCGCGGCAACCTTGCCGGCTAGTCTACCTGCGATTTGGCTGGCGACGATAATACCCGCTCCATTCAGACCGAAGACGAGACTGTACCCCCGTGGCGTCACATCGTACAGCTCCTGCAATACAAATGAAGAACCCGAAATGTAAGCGAACATGGCAGCCATCATAAAACCTTGGGTAAACGCATATCCCATAAACGCTTTGTTGCCAATCAATCTGCTGAACGTTTGAAGTGTATTACGAAGTCCTCCGCTGGATCGGCGCGCCGGCGGCAGCGTTTCTTGAAGTCCAACGAATACGGCTGCAAGCATAAGCAGTCCCGATACGCTTAATACCGCGAATACGCCCCTCCACGAGGTGAATGTGACAATCTCGGCGCCGATCATGGGCGCCAGAATCGGTGCCGCTCCGTTAATCAGCATCAGCAGAGCAAAAAATTTCGTAAGCTCCGCGCCGGAATACAGATCCCTTGCGGTTGCACGCGAAATAACGATTCCCGCTGCTCCTGCGAACCCTTGCACAAAACGAAGCACAATAAAAGACCAGATGCTCGGTGCCATGACACAGAGCAAGGAAATAACCACATATACGGCCATACCGATCAAGAGCGGCGTACGGCGGCCTCTTACGTCGCTGATCGGGCCGACAATCAATTGTCCCAGCGCAATACCGACAAGACATGCGGTCAAGCTAAGCTGTGCAAGCGACGTAGATGCCCCAAGATCATCCGCCAAAGCCGGGAGCGCGGGCAAATACATATCGATACTGAGCGGTCCAATACCGGCGAGCATGCCGAGAATAACTGCGATCAACAGCCTCTTGGACTTGGCGCCCGGCTGAGCGATGGTGTTAATAGAAGACATTTGTTAGTGAACTCCTCTCTAGCTGCACAAATCTAACTTTTATTGTAGACCTAGGCGACTGATGTGGCAATCATATGGCAAAAAGAAGCTTTCCCGCCCGATTTCTGTTAGAATGGAAGCGGCGACACTCATAGCGGAGGTAACAGAATTGGACTATATTGTATTGGATATCGAATTTAACGGCCGCAAGTTCGCAAGCGATCTCCCTATGGAGGTCATCGAGATCGGCGCCGTTCGACTGAACGACTCGCTCGAGATCGTAGACGAATTTTCGGCTTTTATAAAGCCGGTTTATTTTGCAAAACTCAATAGTTTCATACAGAAAAAAACAGGTATCCCGCAGTCCTCGATCGACAGTGCCGAACGTTTCCCGCGTGTTATCGGGAATTTCCTGCAATGGCTGTCCCGCAGCGAAGCGCCACTGCTCGTTACATGGGGCGGGGAAGATCTCAAGCGCATTGTTCTGGATACGCGCATGCACAAGCTGGATGACGGTTATTGGCTCAGCGTGGACTATCTAGATCTGCTCAAGAGCTTCTTGCGTTACCGCGGCCTCACGAACGACGTTAGTGTAGAAGGTGCCTTGCAGGAG
The DNA here is from genome assembly GCF_054483835.1 of Paenibacillus sp. strain BS8-2. Classification (NCBI taxonomy): domain Bacteria; kingdom Bacillati; phylum Bacillota; class Bacilli; order Caryophanales; family Paenibacillaceae; genus Paenibacillus; species Paenibacillus sp. strain BS8-2. The sequence continues at coordinate 2,794,774 of NZ_CM137010.1, read as the reverse complement.
CTTGGATTGAGCTCAGAGGGATCTGCCCACCGAGCGCTCGACGACGCTCGGATGACGGCGGATATATTCCGTGCATCGTTCCCGCATCTCGACTTCAGCTACACTCAGAAATATAAAGATATGCATTCCAATGCCAAAGAACGACGCTTCGTCAAAAACGCCATTCGTATGCTGCGTACCCAGAAGAAGGAGCTTACGTGGGAATCTCTTGTCGAGCATGTCATCAAGGATAAGATCAAGCTGGACAATCCCAAAAAAGTAGTCGAGCTGCAGGCTTATTTCGAAGCAGAGGCGGCTAAGAAACCTAAACCTCCTGCTCCGCGGCCGATCAAGGAAATTTCCCCTGACCGCTCGGAGGAAGAACGTGCCGCAGACGCCGACTCGGCGCTTCATACTGATCAGCAATTGCCGAAAGATACACTTGACGACTAAGCGCATCTATCTCAGCATAAAAAACAGCATAAGCTTTGAATCTGCAGTTATACTCGTAACGATTCCTGTCGTTCGGGCTATAGCTGCTTGTTTATGTTCTGAGCTGCGCAGCCCTCATTAGCAGAATAACCAATCATTTACACTGGCTGAACGACCAGTCCATAAGCTATATTCGAATATGGCATTCATCCCAAGACCGAAAGCGAGCCTACACCTATGAACCGGAGCACCAAAGCACCAAGCACCTATGAGCTACTTTATTTGGTCGGCATTATTGCCATCTCATTTTCTTCGATCTTCGTCAAATGGTCGGAGGCCGACGTCGCCGTTATCGCGATGTATCGGCTGTATCTTACTAATTTGTTGCTGCTCCCATTTGCTTGGAAATATCGCAGCGAGCTGTTCTCACTCACCCGCAAGCAATGGCTTCTGTTAGGCGCTTCCGGTGTCATGTTAGGACTGCACTTCCTCCTCTGGATGGCATCCCTGCGCTTGACTACCGTCGCCAGCTCGACCGTAATCCTGACTCTCGAACCCGTGCTTGTCATGCTAGGCTCCTACTGGATCTACAAAACCAAAGCCAATCATGCCATGTTAGCCGGAATGGGTATTGCGATTATCGGTTCCATCATGATCGGCGCCGGCGATTTCAATCTGTCCGGTGACGCGCTTGCTGGGGATATCCTCTCCTTCTTCGGAACGGTGGCGGTCGCCGTTCATATGCTGATCGGCAAGGGACTAAGAGACAGCGTAGGTGCATTCGCCTACAACTTCTGGGTTTTCTTCACGGCGGCATCCGCCCTCGCGCTCTACAACGTCGGCTTCGGCAATTCCTTTACGGGCTATTCCTCCAAGGAGTGGGGGTTGTTCCTCTTGCTTGCCATCGTACCGACATTGTTCGGCCACTACCTCTTTAACTGGCTGCTCAAATATATGAACGCTACCGCCGTATCGATGGCCGTCTTAGGCGAGCCCGTCATCTCATCCCTGCTTGCCTGGGTTCTTCTCAAGGAAGCGTTGACAGGTTATCAGCTCATTGCGGGCGTCTTCATCTTATCTGGCGTATGGTTGTTTATTCGCAAGGGGCAGGACCGGAGTGTTTCGGCATCACAGGCTTCTGTCAGCCCTCCTTCCTTATAATGTTGAAGACAACATTATTTTGACAAGTTTCGGTTGAACGACTTATAATTCACTTAACATAGTCGACAATTATGAACGTGTAACCGAGAGGGCATTAGTTCAAGAACGGATGTTGTTCTTGAGTTATGCCCTTTTTCTTATTTATACAAAGGATGGTTGACATTATGAGCTACATTCAGCGTATTGGCCGGTCTTTGATGATACCCATAGCCGTTATGCCAGCCGCGGCTCTTCTCTTCCGATTTGGCAAAATCAACTTTGACAACCCGTTCCTTCAACAGCTTGCCGTCATTTGCGAAGCCGGAGGCGGGGCTATCTTCGACCATCTCCCGCTTCTGTTCGCGATCGGCATTACGATCGGCCTCACGGATGGCAAAGGCGTATCCGCCCTTTCCGCTGCCGTTGGGTACACCGTTTTCCAGGAGGTGATGAGAACGTTCGAGACGACGAAGGCCGGCGAACTAGCCGAAACGCATGTCCAGATGGGCGTGCTCGGCGGTTTGATAACCGGTGTCGTCACCGCTTATTTATACAACCGCTTCCAGCATACAAAGCTGCCTCAGGCATTAGGGTTCTTTGCCGGCAGACGATTCGTCCCTATTGTGACTGCACTCGCCATGACCGTTATAGGCGGACTTCTCGGCTTCATCTGGTCACCGATCCAAGAGAGTATTCAAACACTTAGCGTCTGGCTCGAATCGACCGGAGGGTACGGCACATTTCTCTACGGGACGATTAACCGCCTGCTGATCCCAACAGGCCTGCATCATATTGTTAACCATATCGCCTGGTTCCAGATTGGAGAATATTCGGCCGCAGGTGGCAAAGTCGTCTATGGCGACTTAACGAGGTTCTTTGCCGGAGATCCTACCGCTGGCGCATTTATGACCGGCTTCTTCCCTATCATGATGTTCGGACTGCCGGGTGCCGCCCTTGCAATGGCAATGGCAGCACGTCCGGAGAATCGCAAAGTGATCCTGTCCATCATGATGAGCGGCGCGCTTACATCGTTTCTTACCGGGATTACGGAGCCGATCGAATTTGCATTTATGTTAGTTGCGCCTGCCCTCTTCATCATCCATGCGCTCTTAACCGGCTTGTCCATGATGATTATGTATTGGCTTGAAGTCAAAGTCGGCTTTGGATTCTCTGCGGGCTTCATTGATCTTGCGATCAATTGGAACGATTCGACAAAGCCCTGGCTGATCTTCCCGATCGGCATCATCGCCTTCGCCGTCTATTATTTTGTGTTCCATATGTTTATTCGGCTATTCCGTCTATCTACACCTGGCCGATCATCCGAATCGCTAGATTCACAGCCTTCTGTCACCAAAGCAGAACCGTTAGAGCAAGCGTTGCCGGAAGCATCGATCGGACTATCCTCTCTGCCGACAACAGCCGCAGCGGACGAAAGCCATAAGACGTCTGTCCTGCCCGCGATTCATGCGTTGCGAAGCCCGGTCCCAGAGCAGATGGCGCAGATGGCCGTTAGTGTCATCCATCATATCGGGGGGGCGGACAATATTATGAATACAGACGCCTGTATTACACGTCTGCGACTGACACTTGCGCAGCCAGAGCTAGTGGACAATGATGCACTCAAAGACCTGGGAGCGGCAGGCATTCTTAAAGTCGGCAAACATCACGTTCATGTCGTCTTCGGCACGGATTCCGAATTGATTAAAGAAGAAATCAACAAGCTGCTTTCGCCAAACGCGGGCAACCGGAGAGGAGACTGAAGATGGCCGCAATCGAACGTAAAATCATTCATGTGCTGTCCAACAATGTTGTAATGACCAAATTATCCTCCGGAAAAAATGCCATCGCGTTCGGCAAAGGAATCGGCTTCAAGAAGCAGCCAGGCATGAATGTGCCCGAAACCGAAATCCAACAGGAGTTCCTATTGCATACTATGGAGACAATTGAACATTACGAGCAAATACTGAACAATGTCGATACCAGAATTATCGGCGTCACGGAGGAAGTGATCGCGATGGCGCAGCAGCGACTGGAAGGCGAGTTCTCGGAGACCATCCATGCCGCGTTAGTTGATCACATCAACTTCGCAATCGAGCGTTGCCGCAGAGGTGTACTGATAACAAATCCCTTCTCTTACGAGATCAGACTGATGTACAAGGAAGAATACGAGGCTGCTTCCTTTGCTGTAAGCTACCTGAATGAGAAGCTGGAGGCCGGACTTCCAGAGGATGAAATCGCCTTCCTCGCCATGCACTTCCACGGCGCCCGCAATCGCGAGCGCGGCACAGAAACGCTTGCCGTTGTCCGGCTAGTAGCGAAGATCATGGACGAGGCCAGGAATATCGGTCTCGCCTTCAATGATTCTTTCTCTTCCCTTCGTTTCATCTCGCATCTCAAGGGCTTGATCGATCGCATCAAGAAGGAATCGCATATCAAGAACCCGCTGCTGCACCGCATCCAGACCGAATATCCCGCTTCCTATGCGCGTTCGCTGACGTTATCTGCGATCCTGGAGGAGCACCTGGGAAAATCGGTGCCAGACGATGAGATTGGATATTTGACGCTTCACATTGAACGGTTCAACCAGCGCGAGCATATGTAGACAAGTTGTATGTTTTTGGGTTATTTTTTGTCTAGTATAAACAAAATAAATATAATTTATTGACAGATATTCATTTATCAAATATGATGAAAACGCAAACTAAATGACATTACACGATAATGTGTTACCGAAAGGGCATTAGTTATCGAAGCAAGTATTATTGCTTCGTTACTAATGCCCTTTTTTTGTCATGAAAGGAGGCCCATCGTTTACTTTTTTCGTTGAAATTGCTGGCTTCACAGAAATCAATGAGATTCAACAAATTACAATCAAGGGGTGTTGTAACAATGAACAATGTCAAATTCAAATCCGCACTAATCATCCTCTCGCTCATGCTCATGACTAGCTTGATCGCCGCGTGCTCAGGCGCGAACAATTCGAAAGGCGGCAACGACAAACCTGCGGCAACAAACGCTGGAGAGAAAACGCCTGCGGCAGGCGGTCTAACAGGCGAATTTGAAATCCAATACTTCGTTGGCGGTTACGGTGATACGTGGTGGAAACATGTCATCAACAAATTCCAGGAGGCTAACCCGGAGCTTAAGATTACCCAAACAGCCGGCTCCCAAATCAACGAGCAAATGCGACCGCGCTGGATCGGCGGAACGCCTCCAGACTTTGTTTACATTGACGGCGCTGGCTCCAATGAATCGCAGATGGTGCAGGACAATCAACTGATGGATCTGACAGAATTCCTGAAAGGCGCCAAAAACGCGGACGGCAAAAGCATTCTGGACATCGCCATCGGTCAGCCGACTGACTACAATGGCAAAAACTTCACGATGCCGCTGGTATTCGGCTCTTGGGGAACGTTCTATGACAAAGCTTGGTTCAAAGAAAAGGGCTGGGAGACACCAACCGACTTCGAGAGCTTCATGGCTGTCAGCGAGAAGATCAAAGCATCAGGCGTATCGCCTTACATCCACACCGGCGTATACCCTTACTACATCAACGGCGGTCTAGTAAACTCCGCGATCGTAGCAGCCAACGGCGGCGATGGCTCCATTATCTCCAGAATGGCAGCGCTCGAGGAAGGCGTGTTCAAAAGTGAACCGGTTATGAAGGCCCTGGACAAAGTTGTACAAATGCGCGATGCCGGTCTGATTGACACAGGTTCAGTTGCCTTGAATCATACGGATTCCCAAATGGCATTCCTTCAGCACAAAGCCGCGTTTATCCCGAACGGCCTGTGGCTGGAGAACGAAATGAGCAAAGACATCCCGGCTGGCTTCGAGTTCGACTTCGTCCCTTCCGTTATGCAGGACAAAGGCGGGAAGTACGTCGCAATTCCGTACACGGCATCCGTTGCCATTGCAGAGAAAGCCAAAAATCCAGAAGCGGCCAAAGCGTTCCTGCAATTTATATTCACAGAGCAATTCGCAGTGGATTGGGCCGAGATGACAGGCGCGATCATGAACGTAAAGGCGGATCTGGAGAGCTCCTCCGCAGGTCCGGTCGTGAAATCCGCAATGAACTACTTCAACAGCGATGATCTGGTCGTAGCTCCAGCTCTGATCGTTAATGCTGACGTTGAAAAAGCGCTGCAAGACAGCATTATCGCCTTGCTCACGAACAAGATCACGCCTGCCGAGTGGGGCGATCGTCTAGAAGCAGCTGCGGCTGCGGCAAGACCATAAAGCAACTGAAGACGGGCAGTTGATCTGCCAATCGTATCATTCGACAACTCACCGATGACATGATCCGGAGGAGAAGCCTTAGTCGTTTCTCCTCCGTGCATCTGTTACCTGAGTAAGACTCCAAACCAAGGGGCGTGTTCCTATCATGACTGCTGCACCTGCTTCTTACCGGCTGAAGCGTGCCTTGTTCATACTAAGCTTCATCTTGCCGACGCTGCTTCTCTTCGCCGCTTTAACCGCATACCCGCTACTGCGAGGATTGTATATCAGCTTCTTCAAGTGGTCTGGGTATTCGGGCAACATGTCGTTTATCGGCTTAGACAATTATGTAAGAATGTTCAAGGACGACATTATTGGCACAGCGATCTTCAATGACTTTTTCCTCGTGTTCTGGAAGGTTGTCCTGATTATGCTGATGGCCACTATTTTGGCTGTCGCGCTTACGCGAATGAATATTAAGCGGACCGGATTATTCAGAGTTATTCTCTTCTTCCCGAACCTGATCTCCGTCGTCGTCATCGGCGTTCTATGGAGATACATCTACAATCCTTCAGATATCGGCTTCCTTAATGCCTTTCTCTCCTTGTTCACTAGCGATCCTGTAAAAACGGTATGGTTAGGTTCGGAAACTACCGCCATGTGGTCCATCCTTGCGCCAGCTGTATGGGCGGGCATCGGATTTTATATGATTTTGCTCATGGCCGCGATCATGAACATTCCTGAATCGCTTTTCGAAGCTGCCGGCATTGACGGCGCTTCTAGATGGCATCAGTTCAGACATATTACGATCCCGCTTATCTGGGAGCAGATGAAGGTATCCATCGTTCACATTGTCATCACGACACTGAATGGCTCATTCATTATCGTCTGGCTTATGACTGAAGGCGGACCGGACAACTCTACGCAGGTCATGGGCTCATATTTGTATCAGATCGGCTTCAAACAATACCACATGGGTTATGCATCCGCGATCGGCGTACTTATTCTCGTCCTGACACTTGTCACGTCGCTTATTCTGAACCGCTTGATGAAGCGGGATACGATCCAGATGTAAAGGGGGAACAGACTACCAAATGAAATTAACTCGCCAACAATCACTCTCTACCTGGCTGGTCCGACTCCTGCTGCTTGTCTGGACAGTCGCCGTCGTATATCCCCTTCTTTGGACGCTGTTATCGTCCTTGAAGGATAATCCGCAATTTTACGGAAACAAGCCCTGGGCACTCCCGGAGATTCCCTTGCAGCTTGCGAACTTTTCGTACGTTTGGACAGAATACAAATTCGGAGCGTATTTCTTCAACTCCACTATCGTCACCTTTGCCAGTACGGCGCTTGCAGTCCTGCTTTCGGCCATGACCGCCTATATTATCGCCAGGTTCCCGTTCCGGGGCAGCAGCCTGCTGTACTTTGTATATGTATCTGCCATGATGATCCCGCTTATTCTGGGACTTATCCCGTTGTTTTTCCTGCTCGACAGCGTTGGTCTGACCAACAATCTGCTCGGACTGATCTTGGTCTACGCAGCAGGCGCATTGCCATTCGGCATCTTCGTCCTCGTTGCATTCTACAAATCACTGCCGCGAGAGATGGAAGAAGCTGCTGCTATTGACGGCAGCTCGGAAGCCGGCACGTTCTTCCGCATCATGATGCCGCTCTCGAAGCCAGGACTCATAACGGTCGCTATCATCAACGTTCTTAATATATGGAACGAATACATCCTCGGCACTGTCATCATGAACGACCCTATGACGAAGATGTACACATTGCCGGTCGGTATTGCCGTCATGCAAGCCGAGATGCAATACCGCACCGAATGGGGTCCCCTCTTCGCTGGACTGATGTTCTCCATGGTACCGATCATCATCCTCTACAGCTTCTTCCAGCGCCAGATTACAGGCGGTATCACGGCAGGAGCGGTGAAGTAACAACAAGCTTGTCACAAACGACCAAAACAAAGAAGCCGTACCCTCTCCATCCAGGGGAGGTGCGGCTTCTTTGTTTTGATTAGACTGCATATTTAATCCATTTGTCCAGGCCCCTACTCCCTCTTCTCCCTCAGCCCCACCGCCGGGATCCGAATGCTGACGGTTGTGCCGATGCCAAGACGGCTGAAGATGCTGACGCCATATGCTGCTCCATAATATAACTTAATCCGCTGGTTCACGTTGCGGATGCCATACCCTACGCTGATGCTCTCTTCGGGATCGTTCATCTGCTCCAGCAGCTCGCGGCTGATGCCAAGGCCATCATCAATGACTTTGAACAACACGGTATGTTCATCCTCCAGCTCACCAACGATGCGGATATGAATGCGGTCCGCGCACCAAGCATGCTCCAGCACATTCTCGATAAACGGCTGGATGATCAGCTTAATCGTCCCGTATTTGAATATTTCGGGATCGATGTCGAAGCTGACGCTCATTCTCTCCTCGTATTTGATCTCTTGGATATTAATGTAAGCGCCAGCTTGCTTCAGCTCATCGCTAATCGGAAGAAGAATACGTCCCTCGTTCAGCGACAGCCGGTAGAACTTGGCCAAATCCATGACCATTCGCTGCAGCTTTTCGAGCTCACCGAACTTCGCCAGACGATTGATCGAAGATAATGTATTGTACAGAAAGTGCGGATTGATCTGCGCTTGCAGCATATCCAGTTCCGCTTCCTTCTTGTCCAGATCGGCCACATACACTTTGTTGATGAGCTCGCCAATATTTTGACCCATCTCATTGAGAGACCTTGAGATTTGACTGAATTCATCATTCCCCTTGAAGTTGATCCGCTTGTGGAAGTTGCCTTCTTGGAACGAATCCAGCACAGATACGATCTTGCCGACCTTTCTGGAGAAGTAGTTCGAGAGCAGAGCTCCGGATACAAAGTAGACGGCCGTAAACACCAGACAGATATAGAAGGTCAGGAGTCTGATTTCATTAATTTTTTTACCGAATATTTCGTTGGGAATAACGGCGGCTATGCTCCAGTTCAAGCCAGGAATAACCTTGGTTATGACCAAATCATCGCCAAAAGCTTCTTCATCCCATACATCTCCGTAATTGACATCGGTTTGACCGGAGGTCAGCATGATGCGCCCTGCATCGTTCTTAATATAGATCGCTGCATCGTTGCCGATTTTGTTGAAGTCGACCGTCTGGAACAGCTCGGACAAATAGACACTTTGACGAAGAAATCCGATCTCCTGTAGATTGCCGACTGCTTGTACATTGACCATTCGCCGCAGCAGCGATATCCGGTCGTACGTTACGTCATCTTCGACTTGGCGCCATTCTATCGTCTGGCCGTACACTTCTTCCGGAAAATCCTTATACCACATTTTGTCTTCGATCCTCGACAAGTGGTAGACGTCATACCGGCTCATGCCGGAGACAATAGGATCTTTGCCTTTATAATTGAAATAAATTTCAGGAAACTCTGTGTTTTTTATATATATGGATTGCCACATTTTCATGCTCGGAGCTTGCTTATACGCCTCGAATTTGGGCAGCAGCAGATTAACCGTCGCCTCGTACGCCACCCAGCCCTTCTCATAATTGCGGAGATGTCTGGCTAACGTATTGTCGAAGTAAAGAAATTCAGACACACGAATGGCATCGTCGATTTTGTAGGATACGTTATCGCTAATTTGAATCAAAGTGCCGTTCACGCTGCTCTTGATCTGTTCGCGAATCGAGTTGATGTAGATGGAGTTGGCGAAATAACCGATTACAACTACCGGTATAATAATGAACAAACAATACGATAACATCAGCTTATAACCAAACGGCAAATACTTATACCTTTTGAATATCCTCATGTCTTTCTCCTATATTCAAGGGGGGTCATCCCGTGATAATCCTTGAATTGACGGCTGAAATAAGGCAAGTAACGATACCCGATCAAACCTGCGATCTCATAAACCTTCAGATTCGTGCCCACGAGCAGCTCCCCTGCTTTCTCCATTCGAAGCATCGACACGTAATCGCTGAAATTTGTATTCATTTCTTCTTTGAAAATTTGACCCAAATAGTTAGGCGAGAACGAATATTTTTCTGCAACATCCTTTAGTGTAATATTCTCATGCAGTCTTTGTTTCACATCGTCGGCGATATCATGTGCAAGCTTCCAGTTTTTTTTCTGCTTTTTGTTCTGCAGCAGCTCCGACAACTCATAAATTCGGTAGCGCAGCCACGAATGAATTTCGTCCATCGTCTCGTATCGCAGCAGATCGTCCAGGCTGCTGAGATCCAAGTTAAGCATTTGGAACAAATCTTCGTTGATCTTCTGCAGATGGGCATCCAGCTTCATTATCAGGAAGATGGTGAAATTTTGTATCGTATATTTGGATCGCAAGTTGTTAGCCAATCCGTACAACATCCCTAGCTCATCATGTACCTTGACCAAATCGTATTCGGTCATCGCCGCGAATAAAGCGTCCAGCTGGATGTCCAAATTCTGTACGTCCTTCATCTGTCCTTGCTGGAGCTCTTCATGGAGAATAACGCGGCCCTTCCCGACAAACACCTTATAGTCCAGCGCCAGCAGCGCTTGGCGACAAGACTCCTTCAGCTCGCGCGGCGATTCTGCTTCTCGCAGCTGCTCTAGCGACTTTCCTTGATCAAGGATCAATCCGACACGATTATTTCCTAGCTTGCAGACATGTTCAACTTGGAGACGATCACAGGTCTGAAACACCGATTGCAGGAACAAGCCGGTCAAGTCCACGACCTCTTTGGCCTCATCCGAGCCTCGATTTAACATCCATTCGTCGCGTTCTACGACTGCGACGCGGACCGGCCAGTCTAGCCGACCCAGCTCATATTCGCGCGTCAATACCTTTAATGCTCCATCATCCAGTGAGCCCTCCAGCAATTGGAGCAAATGCTCGTTCCTGACGATGGGGATCATGCCCTTGTAGAATTGTTCAGTCTCCGCCATCTGCCGCTCGGTATCAAGCTCGACGCTAAGCTTCTGCAGCGATTCGATTAATTCGTTATCATCCATCGGCTTCACTACATACCCGCAAGCATTAAGAGCCATCGCTTGTTTGACATAATGAAAGTCCTGGTACCCGCTTACAAAAATAATCTTGATCTTTTCTTGTTTGTCCAAAGCCTTGCGCGCCAGCTCCAAGCCGGACATATTCGGCATACGTACGTCAGTGACAAGTATATCGATCTCTTCGTTCTCAATAATCTCCGCTGCTGCGAAGCCGTTAGTTACAGCATGGACAACCTGCATCCCGAGTTCCTTCCAAGGAATAAACGTCTGCATACCTTTGAGGTCCAATATTTCGTCGTCAACGAGCATCACTTTGTACACAGCATTTCACTCCTAATCTATCACTCCATAGGGAAAAGGGTATACATGTAGAGTATACCCTTTCCCTGAGGATTCACAATTAATATGTTAGATTTACACGTTTTTCGTGCCGATTATTGACCTGCAATAATCTCTTTGTTTTTCTTCCAGCCTTCCGTACGGAATTCCAGAAGCTTCGTGTAACCAGCATCTTGTGCATCCTTCTCTGCTTTGTTCAGAATGCTATCTACTTCTTCGTCACTCTTCGCCATGACGGATTGCGCATAGGCTTGCGTGAAGATATCGTCAACGCGTTGCTTAATAATGCCAAGCTCGCTGTCTGGCTCAGGGTTCAGGTTAATGAACTCTGTTGCGTTCGCTTGCGTTGGCCATGTAATTTCGCTTTGGTAACGTGCCGCCCAGTTTTGCTCTTCCTTCGGCAGCTTGCTTTCGTATTTCATCTTGGCAGGGTCGATGTAACCCGTGTTGCCGTTCCACATGATCGGGTCATGCGCCTTCTGCAGCTCAAGCACTTCGTTTGCGTCATAGTTAGCTGTGAATACAGGATGTCCGTCTGCATCGAAGCCTTCCCAGTTCTTGCCCTCTGGTCCGAAGAACAACAACGATTGACCTTCCGGTCCTGTGTACCAGTCAAGGAATGCAAAGATTTTTTCTGGATCCTTAGCTGCTTTTGTAATGACGTTTACGTTCCAGCCCAGCGCTGTGTAAGTGCCAGGGAAGATTTTATCTTTGTCCAAACCTTCTTTGTGAATCGGCCAAATCATGAAGTAACCGGAGTTCGGATCTTGTTTGATCATTTCGTTATGGGCGTTCATCGCGATAACCGTCGGGCTCGAAGACGCGTATACCGCTACGCGGCCTTGCATAACCTTCTCGTCGATCTGGTCCACTGTTTGTGTGAAGGCATCTTGAGAGATCAGCTTCTCTCTATACAGCTTCGAAATATATTTTTGAGCTTCGCGGAACACCGGATCTGTGAAGAGGGATGTCAGTGTATCGCCTTGCGGCACGGCGCGAAGACCAGCGTTCAGGTACGAATAAAGTGCATTTTCGCCAAAGGCTGTGTACAGTACGCCAAGACCTTGCATGTCTTTCGCAAGATGCGGCTCGAACGGTATCACCGTATCACCGTATTTGGCTTTGACGGACGTCAGGTATGCATATAGATCATCCGTCGTTTCGAGCTTCGGCGAACCCAATTCCTCATAGATCTTTTTGTTGATAACGTATCCAGAGTTGCCGTTCGGACGACCTGTATACCAGTTCGGGAATTGGTAGAGCTTGCCGTCCTCGGAACGCAGCAGGTTGAGGTCGTCGCCCATCCATGTTTTCAGGTTCGGATATTTATCAAGGTAGTCGTCGAACGGAACCAGCATTCCTGCTTGGCGAAGTCTCTCTACGTCCGCGCCGCGGTCCATCCACATCACGTCAGGCAAAGAGTTGCTCGCGATCATCGTGCTAAGCTTTTGTTCAGGATTGCCGCCTGCGGAAACAGGTTCGATGGTCAATTGTTTGTTCTCGATCAACCACTTGCCTGCAACTGTGCTGTCCCATGCCGGTACGTCATACCAGTTATAATGTCCATACATGCTGAATGAGAGCGCTTCGGAACCAAATTCCCATACATCTGATGCTTTCTCGCCGCTTTCAGGTGCTTTTGTAGCTTCAGCTGCCGCCGTAGGCGAGGGTGTGTCTGCACCTGATTTGTTGTTGTTGTTGTTGCTGCTGCAGCCAGCAAGCACCGTACCCAGCACAAGTACAGCTGTCGCTGTGAGCAATGTCGTTTTCTTTGCTTTCTTCATGCTTATACTACCCCTCTCATCTTAACAATTATATGTCCAAAGCGGTTACGCCTCAAACCAATTCCGAAACTACTCTTTCAGCGAGCCAATCAGCACGCCTTTGACGAAGTACTTCTGAACGAATGGATACACCATGATGATCGGCAGTGTAGCGACCATCATCGTCGCCATGGTAAGCGACTTGGTCGTAATGGTCCGCATGCCCTCTAAACGAGCCGCCGAAGCGGTATCGATATTATTAGACATCTCGGTTACGATATTGGCATTCAGAATTTGACGGAGCATCGTCTGAATGGGAACCAGATGTTCGTTCGTGATATAAATACTCGGCATAAACCAGTCATTCCAGTGCGCTACTGCTGTGAACAATGCTAGTGTGGCGACAACAGGGCCCGATAGCGGCAACACGATGCGGAAGAAAATCCCCCAGTTTGTGCAGCCATCGATTTGGGCGGATTCTTCGAGACCGGCCGGTAAACTCTTGAAGAAGGTACGGAATATAATCATGTTCCACACGCTGATGAGCGCAGGGATAATGAATACCCAGAAGGTATTCATCAAACCGAGGGAACGGATTAGCAGGAACGTCGGGATCAAGCCGCCGCCAAAGTACATGGTGAAAACAAAGAACAGCATGTAATAATTGCGGCCGATCAAATCTTTTTTCGACATACCGTAGGCTAGCAGTGCCGTCATGAGAATGGCGGAGAGGGTACCCGCAACTGTCCTTGCGATCGATACCATAAAGCCGTTAATCAAACGATCGTCGTTAAGGACGATGTCGTAGTTCTCAAGCGTCCACACTCGCGGCCAGAACGTAATGCCGCCCTTTGAGGTGTCGATGCCAAGGTTAAACGATACGACCAGCGCGTTCCAGAATGGATAAAAGGCGCTGAATGATAACAAAATCAGAAATGCATAGATGAAGATCAGCATAAGCCGATCGTTAATTGCTATACGCTTCATGGCGGCTTGCCTCCTCGTTAGTCCAATGTGCCTCTTCTACCATAAGCTGTTGCCTGACTTGCGGGCCAAATAATTCGCGAGAGCCAGCATGGCAATACTTACGACAGCCTTAAACAATCCAACGGCTGTAGCGTACGAATATCGGTAGTTCGATAATCCGACTCGGTAAACGTACGTGTCGATGACATCGGATACCGGTCTGAGTACCGGATTGTTGGCTAACAAAAGAATGTCCTCGAAGCCCGCGCTGAGCAAGTTTCCGATCGAAAGAATCATGAAGATCACGATAACTGGCATGATCGTCGGAATCGTAATCAGGTAAATCTGCTTAAACTTACTGGCGCCGTCGATGTCAGCCGCTTCGTAGAGATGCGGGTCAACACCGGCAATTGCAGCCAGGTACACAATGGAGCCAAATCCGATTTCCTTCCAGACGTTGGCGGAGATCAGGATGGACCAGAAATAATCGGACATGGAGAGGAAGTTAACCGGCTCATCGATCGCGCCGATTTTCTCAAGAAGCATGTTGACGCTTCCGTTCTCCGTGGCGAGCATGGAGGTGAACAATCCTGCGACAATAACCCAAGAAAGAAAGTGAGGCAGATACGTAATGGTCTGCACGACACGTTTGAAAATCATGTGACGGACTTCGTTCAGCATCAACGCCAGAATGATCGGCGCCGGGAATCCGATGATAAACTTCAGGAAGCTGATGGCGATCGTGTTGCGCATGACATTATAAAATTCGGGAGAATCGAAAAACATCTCGAAGTGTTTGAAGCCTACCCATGGGTTTTCCCAGATCCGGCCTCCCGTGAAGATGTTATAGTCCATAAACCCCGTCAATACGCCGTACATTGGTATGTAAGCGAAGACGAAAATGAGCAGAATACCCGGCCATACCATGAGCTGAATATCCCATTGCTTAAGGAGACGCTGGATAAAATTTCTGCGTTGCGGCTCTAGCTGCCGTGCTTCCGCGTGGTGCTGCTCCATTGATGCTTGCGACATATGCTTCCTCCTTGCTGCGCTCGTTGATACCGTTATTGTACTGGACAGCAGGCGGACGTTACTATTTGCCAGATCAACAAAAAATGATACTTTGCAATGATTTTTATTGAAAAGTAGTGCTTTTATTGCTGAAATGATTAATCGGAGATTTTAAATGATTGATCAGAGACTTTAAATGATTCTAATGATCATCGTTTTGCGCGTATCGATTTACACTTTCAAGCCTTTGTTTCATTGGGAAATGTTCTTGGCTGCGTGTTACTTGTCGCTGGAAACGCCAAGGTGAAACGGCTGTTGCCATCCATGACTGCGAAGCACGTTGCATGCCGAGAATTCCAAGAGAATTCTAAGAGCATGAACGTGAAATAACTTAACATTCTTTGGACACTTAGAACACACAAAAAAACCCGCGCCGAAGACGCGGATTCTGGTTTATATAATTTGAGTTCACATGATTTGAGTTCACATGATCTGAGTTCACATGATCTGAGTTCACAGCTAGATCAACTTTTTGCCCATAAATACGGCCGCTAATTCAACGGCTAACTTAGCGGTTCGACCATCAACGTCTTTGGATGGATTCACTTCCACGATGTCCATCGATGCAATGGCTTTGCTCGCCGACAGTCCTTCCATCGCAAGCCGTGCTTCTCGGTACGTAAGACCGCCAGGTACTGGCGTCCCTACCCCCGGCGCTTCGATCGGATCCAGCGCATCCATGTCCAGACTGACATGAATCCCGTCGGCATCCCGCCCTGCCAAGGCATGCGCTCGCGCGATAACTTCTTCCATGCCAAGCCTATCGATGTCCGACATCGTGAAACAATGAATGCCATGTGTGCGAATAAACGCCTTCTCCCCTTCGTCCAAATCACGGGATCCCACAAGCACAATGTTTCGTTTGCGGATCAGGTTCGTTGTCTGTCCAATATCGTTTTGCTTGAACAATGCTAATCCGGATGCCACGGCGAGCACCATCCCATGTGCGTTAGCAGACGGAGAGGTGTGTTCGGTATTCAAGTCGCCATGCGCATCGATCCAAATGACGCCGAGCCTGTCATACACACGAGACATGCCCGCCAACGTTCCAATCGCGACGCTATGATCACCGCCCAGCACCATCGGGAAATTGCCGTACATGACCGCCCGGCTTACGCGATCTGCCGTTTTCTCGCACATATCGCGTAATTGCGGCTCATATTTGATCCTGCCATTCAACCTGGTGTAAGCATCAGGTTGAGTCGGTAATTCCCCTGCAGCCGCCGGTGCTGCAGGTCCCGCTGCCCCGCTTTGGTGTGATAGACGGACTACATCGCTGTTCACGCCATGCGGTGCTAATCGCTTCAATTCATCCAGCAATCCCGCCGCCAGCAGACTATCTGGACCTCGCTCCGCTCCAGGCACGGCGCCGCCCAAACCAAACGGCACACGGATTACGGATACCTTCTCTCTCGAAATGTTCATGCCGCTCAACCTCCCCAAGGTGACTATACTAGCTGCTACGGAGTGGCGTTCAATAGAACATGTGCGATACGCGAGACCGCCCAATCGATGTTCGGTTTCTCGATAACGAGCGGCGGAGCGAATCGGATCGTTTGTTCGTGGGTTTCTTTGCACAACAAACCTTGTTTCATGAGCGCCTCGCACCATGCCCTGGCGGGAACATGAAGCTCCATGCCGATAAACAAACCTCTGCCCCTGATTTCGCGGATGATGGGAGCATGAATGTTAGAGAGCTGTTCGAGAAAGTAAATGCCCAGCTCCTCGGAGCGTTCGGACAGCTTCTCTTCGGTGGTCACGTCGATCGCAGCAGAAGCCACCGCACATGCAAGCGGGTTGCCGCCAAATGTTGAACCATGCGAACCCGGCTCGAACACATCCATAATCTCAGCATTTGCGGCGATCGCAGATATGGGCAGGACGCCTCCTCCGAGAGCTTTGCCCATGACATAGATGTCAGGCGTTACGCCCTCCCAGTCCATCGCAAATCTTCGTCCCGTTCGCCCGAACCCAGTTTGGATTTCATCGGCTATGAGTAATATGCCGAATCGCTCACAAAGCTCTGCAGCCCCCTTTAGATAGCCATCTGGAGGGATGATAATACCGGCCTCGCCTTGGATTGGTTCGATAAGCAATGCTGCTGTTCGAGGAGAAATCGCCTTCTCCAGTTCGTTCAGATCACCATAAGGAACGCAGACGAAACCGGGGGTAAACGGACCAAAATTCGCACGATATTCGTCAGTCGTCGAAAAGGACGTAACGGTAATCGTTCGCCCGTGAAAATTGCCTTCGCACACTATAATTTCTGCTTCGTTATCCGGGATCCCCCTCGTTCGGTATGCCCATCTTCGTGCTGCCTTGAGGGCTGTCTCTACCGCCTCGGCTCCCGTATTCATCGCCAATATTGCATTTTTGCCTGTGTAGATTGCCAGCTTCTCGTAGAAGCTGCCGGATACATCGTTGTGGAACGCTCTGGATGTGAGCGTCACTTTATCCGCCTGCTCCTTGAGCGCCCTGATGATGCGCGGATGTCTGTGCCCCTGATTAAGTGCCGAGTAGGCGCTTAACATATCCATGTACCGGTTTCCATCCGGGTCGGTCACCCAGACGCCATTCGCCTCGCAGATGACGATCGGCAGCGGCTTGTAGTTATGGGCTCCGTATTGCTCGGCCAGCGTCATGGCATCCCGCGATGACGGATTCGGCATTTGCATATTCATGCGCAGTCCTCCTCGTCGGCAAGTCGTGTTACTATTCTATTCACGGGACAACGCCGACGAACCCATGGGCCCGAATTATTTTCGGTTCGGGCTATTCGCGCGTACGCGGCCGGCGGGGCTGCGATAGCCCGACTTTTTCGGGCTATTCGCGCTTGCGCGGCCGCCAGGGCTGTGATAGCCCGACTTTTTCGGGCTATTCGCGCTTGCGCGGCCGCCAGGGCTGTGATAGCCCGATTTTTCGGGCTATTGCGCACGGATCCCGCTTAGGCGCGTGCCTACTCTTTTGCAAAGATTGATGTGTTAAAGAACAACTTGAACAGCAACGGTTATTGGAAAGTTACAGTCCGTGCTAGTGATTCCGCATATGCAACTGGGACCATTTCCTACTATGATCATCCGCCAAGACGTAGGCATGTACACGCTGCCTTCCTGCATTTAGCGGCATTATGTAATGTTTCGATTGAAGCTCCTTTAACACCTTGCGGCAAACGTCATCTCCTCGCTTTAAACATACCCGCACATCTCGCAAATCGAATGGTCTATTGATGTAGGTTGCGTACTTAATTACCGCCTGTTCATAAAGTGTTAGCTGCTCACCTCCAGACGCCCCCATCGTTCCCAACAATTCAAGCAAGCTTGTCCTGCACTTATCAGGCTTTTTATTCAATTCATCCCAAGTAAACGGATAATACAAATAACCTTTGTTCGCCAACGTGCGTACGCGATGTTTCTCAAAATCAAACCTGTCACGAGTGATGTTCTCGGCATGTGCAACAAAACCTTCGCTCTCGAACGCAATCCCCATCGGTGCATAGAAAACATCGATAAAAATAGTCACCCCCGTAAATGTAACAAGCTCGTATTGCATAACAAAACCTTGAAATGTTCGGAACACCGGCCATAATACTTCCTGAAACATTTTCTTCTCAGCCACTAAATCCTTTTTCAGCATTTCCAGCCTTCTGCCGGACGCTGTTTTTATTTGCTCAATTAAAAATTTATCGAAATGAACGTCAAACGACATCGCCCTCACTCCCTCCAAAATAAATAAAAGCGCCGCTCATCTCTAAAGAGACAAACGGCGCGTGCTTCGCGCTTTAACATGGTTTGGCTTGCTGTTCGATCGCTGTTGGCTTGCTGTTCGCATTACGTTCGCTCGCCGTTGGCTTGCTGTTGGCTTGCTGTTGGCTCGCTGTTCGCTTGACGTTCAGCTCGCTGTTGCCTTACTGTCGGCTTAATGGCGCAATGACATTGATTCGCATTGTTTATGCGCTACCAGTCTTGCCGGATTCGCTTTTGGCTCGCTGTTAGCTTGCTCTCGGATCACTGACTACTGCAGTCTACCCCCAAGGTTCTCATCCAACATTCAGATTATATACCTATTCCCAAGTGTTGAGAAGAGCTTTCGGCAAGCCCCACTTACTAATATGTATGTATAAGGGATTCAACTTAGTGGTTCCTTCCATACAACAGGTATGATATGGTATTCGCAACTACGCTACGTCATTTGTTTCTGGAGGTTGATCATTTGCTCAAGCCTAAAATGTTTTTACTAATTTCTATATTGGTTGTCTGTATCATCACCATCAGCATTTTCGTTTACCAAATACGCTCCAACGATTCCAGCGCTCAGCATGCAAAAAGTAACGAAAACATGATCGCAATCGAAGAGTTTCATATTACCGCCTCAAAAGCAAACCTCGAATCCAAAATCGAAGGAACAGTGTTCGCCTCAGGCGCCGACAAATATATCGAATCCATCCAAATTGTCGCCACCATTCAAATCGACCCTCTCGATTGGGGAGGCGCCTCCTTTAATCTCCCTCCTCAATGGATCATATCCGAGTTAAAAAGCAGCTTCGTCCCTGAAGGAGAAACAGAGATGTTTGGAAACGACCATTACGTGAGTTTGTTGACGACGGTGGATCCAGAGAAAAAGTGGACGACAATCGTGAATATCGCCAAAAGTGACGATTACGCGCCACTTGGTGGCAAAGGCACCATTATTATCAATCTCACACCACTTAAGCAATGGGATGAGCAGTCCCCCTTCAACTTCTCAGTCGCTGTTGGTTCGCAAATTCGCAACGGCTATCGAGTGTCGGAGACCGACTTCATCGAGGTGAACGTTAGCTCAGTGACCGCTACAGAGGGTTAGACGCTAGACGTGGACACTGTACGCCGAGTGAAACTTAGCTTAACCGCCTCAACTCTCAACTCTCACCACTCAGCACTTAGCGCTTAGCACTTAGCGCTTAGCACCCACCCCTCACCAACTACACAAACCATTATGTTCTATTTCCCACGCAAAAAACCTCCACCCTATCGAATCAAATTCGAAGTTGGAGGTTTTTCCTGCTGGCTTTTCTATATTAGAAATGATCCGCTACTTCATCACTTTCCTCGCCCACTTCAGCTTGTCCTTGTAAGGTGGGAACAAGAAGCCCGGCTCGAAGCGCGTTGTGCGCTTGAGAAGACTCTTGCGATGCGAGAACAGCTCAAAGCTATGCTCGCCGTGATAGGCGCCGATGCCAGAGGAGCCTACTCCGCCGAACGGGAGATGGTGGTTGACGATATGCGACAATGTATCGTTGACGCAGCCGCCGCCAAATGAAAGCCGGCCCATGACTTCCCGCTCCGTATCCGCATCCTCCGTGAATAGATACAAGGCAAGCGGCTTGCTTCGGCCGCGAACCATCCGGATCACGTCTTGTACATCCGTGAACGTCAACACAGGAAGCAGCGGACCGAACAACTCGTCCGCCATCGCCGCGCAACCTTCTCCATCGCTAGTCGCCTTGCCCGCATCAATCAGCGTTGGAGCCACATACAAGTCGTCCCGGTTCCGTTGTCCACCCCACAGAATACGTTCCCCATCACGCTCCAGAATCGCAGTTAATCTGTCGAATTGCCGTTCGCTGACGATCCGGCCATAATCGTCGCTAGCCGCAGGATCGTCGCCATAGAATTGCCTCACCGTTTCCCGCAGCAGCCCAGACAACCGCTCCTTCACCGATTCGTGCACAAGCAGATAGTCAGGCGCGATACAGGTCTGTCCCGCATTAATGAGCTTACCCCAGATGATCCGCTTGGCTGCCAACTCCAGATTAGCCGTAGCATCGATAATCGCCGGACTCTTGCCGCCGAGCTCAAGCGCAATTGGCGTCAAATGACGGGAAGCAGCCTCCATGACGATTCGCCCTACCTGTGTACTCCCAGTGAAGAAAATAAAGTCAAACGGCGCGTGAATAAGAGCCGACGTCACATTCTTATCGCCTTCCACGACTCTCACGAAAGCAGGTTCGAACGTATCTTCTATTAAATCCCGAATAACAGCAGACACATGCGGCGTCATCTCCGACGGCTTGATGACCGCGCTGTTGCCCGCCGCGATGGCTCCGATCAACGGCTCCAGCACGAGCTGCACCGGATAATTGAACGGACCGATAATGAGCACCGTTCCATACGGTTCGAATACCAGCTGGCTGCGGCTGCCGAACAATGTCAGCGGTGTCTTCACCTTGCGCGGCTTCATCCACTTCTGGATATGCTTTGTCATGTAGGTGATACTGCTAAGCACCAGCCCGATCTCGGTCGCATATGCTTCTGCCTCGCTCTTGTGCAGATCTCGGCGAAGTGCCTCGAACAAGGCTGGCTCATGTTTCACAATCGCTGCCTTCAGCTTGCGAAGCTGCTCGATGCGGAACGCTCCGTCCGCCGTCGTCCCGCCTTCGAACCAGCGGCGATGCTCCGCGACAATCGCGGCGGCGTCCAGCCCGCGTTTTCTGTCAACCATCATGTTTTCTCCTAACATCGACGATCCTCCTCCCCTTCAAGCCTATCTATGATCCTCAGAATGGATAATCAACTGCTGTCCTTTAGTTTACATGACTATCAGTAACGAAACTAGTTGGATGGGAAAATGGTAGTCCGTGCTGCTACAGGTCGAGACGGCAGTGGGTTTCACTTCCAGAATTCAAAGTTCAAACCTTATTTCTTAGAGCATTTCGAGCGCGATATTACATTGGAAATAGTGGAGGACCAATTAAACATTTCCGGCGGCGTATCTTGCTCCCGCATCTCGCAGGCTCAAATGGCTTATCCATTCTTCTAACGTTCCGTCAAAAGGATATTCCCCCGCCGCAATGCGAGCCTGAAGTCTCTTCAGTTCTTCCCGAGCTTGGGCAATCAATGATTCCGGATATCCGAATTTAATCGCATTGTGGGCGAATTCATCCTCATCGACTACCATCCATACCCCATCGCGCTGCACCAGATCCAGATCGAGGTCTACAAAAGCCACCTTACCCTCGCCAATCAAGGCCGGTTGGTTAATGTTGCAATAATATTCAGTGATTCGGCCATCTGCAACGACCGCGCTCAACGTAAACCAATGCTTCCTAGAGAACCACTCTATCGACCAGTTATTGATGGTGAATGTAGCGTTCTTCGTATGGTGGCGAAGTTGTCGGCCATGCTTGGCAAGGACGAACACATCATCATCCCTCTGCTCCAGTAGCTCTGTCTCCCATTCATAATGAAGCACATTCCCATACTTCAACGCTTGAATATGAACCGTATTCCCCACAATTGGTGTACCCCTTGTCTCTTATTTCTTCCAATTCGCATCAATAAATTCATCGCGTCCCGACATCGCGCGATCTTCTTTGTAATGCTTCGGATTTTTTTTGTGAAAGTCCTGATGATAGTCCTCCGCCGGATAGAACGTCTCTGCCTCTCGGATCTCCGTCACAATCGGTTTATCGAAACGGCCGGACTGTTCTAGTGCATGTTTCGAGGCTAAAGCAAGCTCCCGTTGCTCTTCATGATGGTAGAAGACAGCTGTGCGATATTGGCTGCCGCGGTCTTGGAATTGTCCTTCCGCATCGGTCGGATCGATCTGCGGCCAGAATAACTCTAGTAATCGTTCGTACGGGAAGACTACTGGATCGAACGTAATTTGTACGACCTCGAGATGACCCGTTTCTCCTTTTTTGACTTGTTCGTAAGTAGGGTCAACCTGAGGACCACCCATATATCCAGATACGATACCGTGAATACCTGGCAGCTCCTCGAAAGGAGTCACCATACACCAGAAACAGCCTCCGGCAAATGTAGCATGTTGTAGATGTTGTTGCATGTTATCTTACCCTTTCTTATTAGGACTTGCTTGGTCTTACAAAAGTAACTTGAACGGCGCTAGAAGTCAATTTCGAAGCTAGCTATTCTGTTAGGTTGCCGAACTCTGCCCAGCACTAATACCATCGTTTTCATAATGAACATTTTTTCACTGCCCTGTAAAATATTCTAGGGGTGAATTAAAAAATGAAAATAATAAAAATCGTTTTACTCGCATTAGTTGCCGCATCCGTGTTTCCACAAGCGACTTCAGCGGCCGCAACACAGAAGCCGATCCACGTGTACGTACAAGGCTTAGAGGTCGAATTCGACCAAGCGCCGATCATCTCGAACGGCCGTGTGCTTGTTCCATTCCGTCAGATCGCAGAGGAGATGGAGATCAGCGTCACTTGGGATCAAAAGTCCAAACGAGTTACTGCACAATACAAGAGTGCTTTCAAGAAGAAGACGGTTATCATTCCAGTTAACGGGACCACAGCAACGGTCGATAACAAAAGCGTGAAGCTTGATGTCCCTGCCAAAATCGTCAATGGCAGAATCATGGTGCCGCTTCGTTTCCTAACCCAATCGTTAGGTGCGCAAGTCGATTGGAACAACGACAAACGTGAGGTTGAAGTTACCTATTGGAAGGAAAACGGAAGCTCCTATTACCAGATTAATGGTAACGCTAACGTAACAAATAGTTTCACAGAAGCTCAGTTCGATAATAAACTCAACGCGATTTACGATGGAGAAGAGTTTGTCTTGACGTCCAAGTGGACGAATCTAATGGATGCGGGACGAGTTGGGATTGTTGCGCAGCATATGGGATTCTTCCGTGTCAACGGTAAGATCCGCGAGGTTTCAATGGTTATTGACGGCGAACTGAATGCCAGCGGTACTTTCGACGGCTACTTCTATCTCGAACTTTATGACGAGAATACTGGCGAATTCATCGATGACATCACAGCCGATATCACAAACATCGCATTTGATAAAATCGTAAAGTTTAATGTGAAAATGGCTGTACAACTTGTAGACTGGAGATTCGGCTAAAGCAATTAAGAAAAACCGTCAGGAAAGTTCGGTCCTGACGGTCTTTTTAGGTTTGGAGGATATCCTTGCACAAACCATATCCATTGGAGCTCATTCTACTAAAGATATATACCTAAGCTGCCTTCAATGTTGATGCGACGCGCGTCGCCTTCTCAATGCTTCGCAATCTAACGCCGAATCCAACTGCCGCGAAGGTCAGTCCGATTATAATGCCGAACCAGTATCCGAATGGTCCGAGCTCTGTGTAATTTGACAATAGATAACCGGACGGTATGCCAACAATCCAATAGGAGACAAAAGCAATAATAAATGGTACTCTGACGTCCTTATAGCCGCGCAGCACCCCTTGCAGCGATGCCTGCAAGGCATCAGACAATTGATAGAAAATCGCAACAACGAGGAATTGGGCGGCTAACGTCGCAACCTCCGGGTCCTTCGTATACAAGTTAGCAACCTGATCCCTGAATACATACAGCAACACCGAACACACCGTGAGGAACATCACTGCGCCGGAAACACCGAGCAATGTATAGCGCCGCGCTGCATAGAGCTTGCCCCCTCCCACGGAGAAGCCGACTACAATGGTCAGCGCCATCGAGATACTAAGCGGAATCATAAAGATCAACGATGTAAAGCTTAAAGCGCTCTGATGGGCCGCCACCGTCTCTGTCGAGAATTGTGCACCCATTAACAAGGTAACGACCGAGAAGATACTGACCTCAAAGAAGATAGAAAGCCCGATCGGCACGCCGATCCCAAGCAGCTCCTTCCAAGCTTTCAGTGATGGCTTCGCCCATTCTACAAAGAGACGATAACCTCTGATCGCCGGTATCCGGAAGGTCATCCACGCGCTGATCCCGAGAATAATCCAGTAGGTGATCGCCGTCGCGTAACCTGCGCCAATACCTCCGAGCTGAGGCAATCCTAGCTTGCCGAAAATAAATACATAATTCAGGCCTGCATTAAAAGGAATAGCAAGCAACGTAATGATCATGGAGATACGGGTAAAGCCCTGAGCATCAAAGAAATATCTAAGTACATTAGACGCGAATAACGGTATTAGCCCGAGCATGAGCGCAAGCACATAATGATACGAAATATGGTGAACCTCTGCCGTTACATTCATCCCATCCAATATAAGCTTCAATCCGAATGAGCCCAAACCGCCTACGATGATAGCAAGCGCAAAGGAGACATACAACGCTTGGTTGACAGCCTTCCCAATTTTGTCTTGCCCTCCGCTGCCCACTAACTGGGCGATAATCGGCGATACGGCCATCAGAATGCCGCCGATCCCCGTTATGATCGGCATCCATAGACTGGAGCCGATCGCTACGCCAGCCAGATCATTGGTGCTTACTTGACCCGACATGATCGTATCGGTCATATTCATGGCGTACATGCCTACTTGAGTAACCATAATCGGCCATAAAATTTTAAGAAATAACGAAACTCTTTCTTGCCAGGTTGTTGCGTGAAACATGATGAGTACCTCCATATGACTGAATTTGCGAGTAAAATCTTGTTGCTCTTCACAAGGCTTAGCGCGACTGCGCTCCTGTGGCCATGACCCCATTCCAATATACCGTCCATGCCGCCGCAAGCCGCTTCTCCGTCCGCTCCACGTTCCCATACACAAGCTCTACGCAGATTGCATCAAGCAACGCTGAGAACGCTTCGTTCGCGACATCTACCGCCTCCACTTCAACTTCCTCCTGCTCGGCAGCTTGCAAGAATCGAACCCGCGTCATTGCTGATAAGGTGTCGATATGTTGACATGCGTATGCATCGATCTCATCATACAGATGGACCGGCGGATAAAAGGCGGTTCGCAGATAGAACTTAAGCGTGCTTCCGTCTTGGAAGCTATCGATATAGGATCGCAGAATACGATATAAGCCGTCTCGAAGCGATTCTGTTGTCGTCCTTGCGATCGTAGCTCTTATACGCTCCAGCTCCGAGGCGAAGGCCTCTCGCACGACCTGCAGATACAGGTCATCCTTGCCTTTGAAATGGGCATAGACCGACTGCTTCTTCAGTCCGATCTCATCCGTGATTTGAGCAAGTGATGTTCCTTCGTATCCGTAGGCCGAGAACATCTTCAGCGCTGCTTCCTTAATAGCTATGCTCATTGCAAATCCTCCTTAACGAACGTTCGTCAATCAACTGACATTCCTTGTACTTTAACAGATTTCCGATAAACATACAATGACTTGGAAATAATCAAGGTGAAACGGCTGCGCCGTCTTTGGCGGCGCAGCGCGTTTCATTCCGAGAATTCTAAGCTCAGATAAGATGCAAAAACTTATAAATTCTTAGAATTTAAAAAAACAAACGCCCATCCTTTGTGGACAGGCGCTTGCGGAATTTATATTACAATTTATCGTTTCGGCAGAAGCTTAACATATTCGTCAGACAGCTTCATCAGATTCAGAATGTAGTCGTAATCCTCACGGTACTGACTGAAGTCCGCCACTGGCTCATACGTCTCGATATCATACGCAGTACCGTCATCGAACCCTTTGCCAGGGATAAACAAAATATCATCGTTGAAGAACGAGCCCGTTGGCAAATAATACCGCATCCCTAGTACGTTCTTCTCTGTATTAAGCAAGTCCTTGCCGAAGATCGACAATCCTTTTTCCTTCAAATCAAGACCAAGGAGATTGGAGACGGTCGCCATAATATCAAGCTGCCCGCCTACCTGCTTGGATGTTACCCCTTCAACCCCAGGGATGTGGATTAGAAGCGGAATATTAAAGCGCGCGATGCGGTTGTCATACTTGATCCCAAGCTGCTCAGCGACAAATTCAGGCGCAGCTTCCTTCTCTTGAATACCGAAGTGATCGCCATATACGACCAGCATCGTGTCTTCCCACATGCCGTTCGCCTTCAAATTGTCGATCAACAGACCAAGTGCATAGTCCGTATAGTTCGTTGCTTCGACATAATAACCGAGCTGCGTCTTCTTAAGGGAATCCGGAACCTCAATCTTCTTGAAGCTCTGAGGAATCCAAAACGGATGATGGCTGGATGTCGTAATAAATTGCGCGTAGAACGGCTTGCCTTCTTTGTGATGCTGAAGCAGCGCGTCGAACCCAACCCGATACATCTCTTCATCGGAAGCGCCCAGCGCATTAAATTTGTCGTCAGTGAAAAATGGTTTATCATAGTATTTCGTAAAACCTAATGCCGGATACATGCGATTACGGTCCCAGAAGGTGACGTCATTAACATGGAACGTATTCGACACGTACCCTTCTTCTCCAAGCAGCCTTGGAAGTGCCGGCACGGCGCGATCGCCGTAACCTTTGGACATCGCTTCGGTACCAGTAGGATAGATGCCTGTGTTCACGTTCCATTCGGCATCCGATGTATTCCCTTGACCGATCTGCTGGAAAATATTCGTCCAGTAGAAGCTCCCGGTATCAATTAGATCGTTGAGTACCGGTGTGATTTCTTGACCATTTACTTCCGCGCCGACAAGAATATCTTGGAACGACTCCAATTGAACAACAATGACGTTCTTGCCTTTGGCTGCGCCAAAGAACTTAGGCATGCCGGCTTCTTCCGATACTCCGAATTGATCCTCTTCGAGCTGCTCCAGTGCTGCAGCCGTTTTATCAGGATCCGCATCCTTAATCGCTTCGTTCGCCTTACGTTCATTAATGGCTGTTGCGACTTGATAATTCAGAACACCCAGACGCTCTGCCTGAACAAGCTCATTCGGGATATCCAGATCCGTGCGTATATACACAACCGAAGCACCAATGGAGATGATCAGTGCAATGCCTACGTACAAGGGTTTGCCTGCAGAGCCTGCGCCCTTCCGGCGCGGTTTGCTGCGCAGGGTAAGCAGTGCTAATACGATCAAAACAACTAGATCCAAGAATAACAAATAAAACTTAGGGCTAATCGCCGCCTTGACACTGTCTCCAACTTGTCCAACTTGATCTAGTCCGCTCAGAGCTGTATAGGTTGGCACGCTGCCGAAGAAAGCAAAGTAAACCGAACATGCAAATAAAATGAAAGATATGAGGCCATTGACGGACCCGAAGGTCACGGATTTCCAGCGAGATGTCGTTAACAGCTCCACTGCACACAAGATAACTAAAACAGCGGCCGCATCGGCAAGCAGTCGATCGATCTGAATCGTACCGAAATTAAACTGACGGAATAAGACCATTTTCAACATTAAAAGAACAAAGGTCGCCCAGAACGGCGATCGGCGATAGATATCCATTACCGTATTCACGTTTCGTTCACGCTCCTTGATTTGATACTGTGCAAAAAGAAAAACCGTCCTATAGACGGCTAGTCGTATCATAAATGTTAAGTTCATATTAACTCAATCTATGTCAGAAATAAATAGGGAACTCGCTCCAACCAGCCTCTATTCGACCAGAATGACCCAATTATCGACAATATGATGAACACCGAGACGAAGATACGACTGTCATGGTTGTATCTCTTGTCTCGTTTTGATATTTTGAAGGTATCATAACGAGGCAAGGAGCCCAAACGAAATGAGTATCAAATTAGTGTCTTGGAATGTGAACGGCCTTCGCGCCTGCGTCGGCAAAGGATTTCTGGATTATTTCCGCGAGATGGACGCCGATTTTTTCTGTCTGCAGGAAACGAAGCTGCAAGAAGGTCAGATCGATCTGCCGCTCGGCGACGACTATCATCAGTTCTGGAATTATGCGCAGAAAAAAGGGTATTCGGGCACGGCTATTTTCACCAAAATCAAGCCGATCTCTGTTCGTTACGGTTTAGAAGAGGACTTCGAGCCCGAGGGTAGAGTCATCACGCTTGAATTCGACAGCTATTATATGGTCACCGTATACACGCCAAATGCGAAGCGCGACCTATCCCGGCTAGACTACCGGCTGGAGTGGGAAACACGGTTTATGTGTTACTTGAATGAGCTGGACGCGAGCAAGCCCGTTATCGTATGCGGTGATCTTAATGTAGCCCATCAAGAAATCGATCTCAAAAACGCGAAGTCCAACCACGGCAATTCCGGCTTCACGACAGAAGAACGCGGCTGTATGACGAAGCTGCTCGACTCGGGCTTCGCCGATACGTTCCGGCGATTATACCCGGATCGAACAGACGCCTTCAGCTGGTGGTCGTTCATGCCGAAGGTGCGCGAGCGGAATGTAGGCTGGCGCATCGACTACTTCCTCGTGTCGGAGCGGCTTGTCCCTTCCGTGACGGAAGCCTCCATCGACAGTCATATTCTTGGCAGCGATCATTGTCCCGTCACGCTTACATTAGATCTCGCATAGACGACTTTGCAATGGACACACTTTAATTAGAGAAGAGGGCTGGTGAGCCCGGTATCATACCTGGCTCGCCTCATTTATTTGGCTTCAAGCTGCTCCGCCAAGCCGATCAGGAGACCTTCGACTCCACGAATGTAACAGAGACGATATGAGGTTCCATATTGAACCACATCGCCAACAACCTCAGCACCATGCTTCGAGAGCCTGGATACCATTTCGTCGATGTCCTTAACCGCGAACATGACGCGCAGGTAACCAAGGGCATTGACAGGAGCTGTTCGGTGATCTGCAATAGTTGGCGGGGTAATAAATTGCGAAAGTTCAATTCGGCTATGGCCATCAGGCGTAACCATCATGGCAATCTCTACGCACTGTGTTCCGAGACCCGTGACGCGGCCGGCCCATTCACCTTCCACAGTCGCTCGTCCTTCAAGCTTCAAGCCAATTTCCTCAAAGAACGGAATGACGTTATCAAGGGATTCTACAACGATGCCGACATTGTCCATTCTAAGTAATTTGTTATGTTCCATCGCTTTTATCTCCTTATGAATTCGGATATATTACATCATATCAAAGAAGAGTCGCAAACTCACGTTAGCTGCATTAGAGAACGATCAACGAAGTTTATGAAAGCATAAAACTGCACCTCAGTCGCTATCATACATCTAGCAGCTGGGGAGCAGTTCTATTCAAAGCGGTTATATGATGATGGCCCCACTACTGTTACCGGACAGCAAACACTCGCAACAGTTCACTGATGAGCGGGTGGATGACCGTCATATGCTCTTCTTCTTCGAACTTCCGGAACGACAGTCGGAACGCTCCTTTGTTTGCCAGCGGCAGCAGACGATCATAAAGCTTCTCGGCATCGTCCACCATGTTCGCCTCTCGAGCGCCAACCGCGATCAAGAGATTGGCTTTTATTTCACCAGCAGACACACGTCGCTCTAGTTCAGGCAATTGCTTCAGCAGGTCGTGATTTTTCCACCAGATCGAAGGGCTGCCCGCGATGTAGGTCTGGAAGCTATCAGGTCGTGCAAGCAAAGTCCGGAGCACGTAGTAGCCGCCCAAAGAGTGACCGAACAACGCCTGACGCGAACGGTCAACGTGATACAACGTCTCGACAGCTGGCTTCAGTTCGTCCTCGATAAATGCAGCAAAGTCCGCTGCTCCGCCATTGGCAGGCCATGGTGAGCCGTCTGGTCTGGCACGAAGCTCCGATTCATCGGCAGGATCGGTGTAATCCCAGAATCGCTCCTTCGTTACAATTGGACCTTCCGAGTCATAACCAATGCCAACAACTATACATGGCTGTAAGCCGCGCGGTCCGCGTACCTGAAGGATCATCGCTTCTGCGATAGAAGCGAACGACGCGTTGGCGTCCAGCGTATACAGGACTGGATATCCTTCCGCAGGCGCAGGTTCTGCAGGCTCGTAAATAAAAATACGATAGGCTCTGCCCGTCGCCCGAGAAACAATCTCCTTTACTTCCGTCCGTGGAACGACATAACCTGTACGCTCTAGAGGACTTATTCCTCGCAGCGCCGGCAACTTATCAGCCTTATCGGCCGCATCCGCTTGAAACAGCCAATGGATAGCATGAGTCAGATTGCCCGCCATCGTAAGCGCGTCATGCGTCCCGCCTTCTTGAAGCCGGAAGCGCATCCGTTCGGACGGAAAACCTTTGGCAGCCCATAACTCATAGGCTTCCTTGCTTGCTGCCACCATGTTGCGCTGAATGTTCGTCTTGTAGATCCCTTCGCAGTCGCCAACCGACATGTAAATCCGAAGGTCTGTATCAGGGGCTTCCCTTTCGCGTAAGAACGGCATCACACCTTCGAACCAGAAGGATGCGGAAAGGAGACCCAATAAGCCGAATGTATCTGGCCGCCATAACCCGCCGAATAACGAAATAAGCCCGCCAAAAGAGCCGCCAATGACCGCTGTATACTCCCGCTCCGGTTTCGTGCGGAACATACAATCGACATAAGGCTTCACGATATCCGCCAGGTCGTCGAGGTAAACACGCGCTCCGCCGCCGAATGCCTCGTAGGACTCCAGCAGCGGAGGTGCAGGCCACGGTGTATACTCCAAATTGCGGTTATTCGTTTTCACGCCGATAAACAGCACCTCCGGCAGCTTGCCTTGAAGCATCAGATGCTGCAGCGTGTTCGAGATGAGCTTGAACATTTCGCCTCCATCTTGCACATAAGCAACCGGATACCGCCGTTCTCGGCCTTCTTCCGTATCATACGAGGGTGGCAGGAACACGACAAGCTCTCTGCCGTTCACCTCAATTTTTTTGAACCAATTCATATGAGCCCACTCTCCAAACGTTCGTCCGCACTATAGCAGACCTATTGATCACCGCTTCGCGCGGATTAACAAATATACAAAGTAAGGAACTCCGATAATCGAAATGACGATTCCGACTGCGAGCTCCGCAGGTGCAAACACCGTCTTGCCGATCAAATCGCCGACAACAACCATCGCCATACCAATCAAACCGCTGATGGGCATAATCGCCCGATGCGTATGACCGACGAGCCGCCTTGCCATATGAGGCGCAATCAATCCCACGAAGCCGATGCTTCCGGATACCGCTACGCTCGCACTGACCAGACAGATGCTGCATACAAGCAATATGTTTTTTTCTCGTTCTACACGAACACCTAATCCGCCTGCGCTCTGCTCGCCAAGCTGGAAAACATCCAGCGTTCTGGACCTTCGCCATATAAATGGAGGAATAATCAGCAGCCAAGGCAGCATTGTCACGATAAACTTCCAATTCGCACTATAGATACTGCCTGCCAGCCATACTGTGGCCATCTCGAAGTCGTTCGGATTCATCTTCAGGGAGAAATATAGTGTGAGCGCTCCAAAGCCCGAGCTGATCGCGATTCCGACAAGAATAAGTCGCTGCGAATCCAAAACGCCGTTCTTACGTGCGAACAGATAGATGAGCGATGTGGCTAGCAGACCGCCTGCGAGACCGAACATCGGTTTCATCATAACCCCAAGCCAGCCGGATATCGAAACGGTGCCCTGCAGGAAAAACATAAACAATACAACCGTCATCCCCGCACCTGCATTAATTCCCAGGATGCCGGGGTCGGCAAGTCCATTCCTCGTGACACCCTGAATGACAGCTCCCGCTATCCCAAGCGCCGCTCCGATCAGCATCGCGAGGACGATACGCGGCAGACGGAATTCGAACACGACAAGATCATGTTCACGAACGGGATCGATGCGAAGCAGCGTTTTGGCAACATCAAGCACGGACATATCAAACATCCCATTCGTGATGCTGATATAGACGGCTGTTAGAATCACAGCAACCGTGCCCACGCTTGCCCAGATGACGCGAGTTTTTTCCGTCCTACGCATGTTTGCCTCCTCCTCTCGTCTTGATGAGATAGAGGAAGAACGGTACCCCAAATATTGCGGTCACGACACCGATCGGCGTCTCGAACGGATAATTGACGAAGCGAGCGATAATATCACATGATGCCAGGAATAATCCTCCGATAACCGCCGACAACGGTATAATCCGCTTGTAGTCGACACCGCACATATACCTTGCAATATTGGGCACGATCAATCCGACAAACGCAATCTTGCCGGCGAGCGCCACGGACACCCCCGTCAAAATAACAACGGTGAGAATGACGAGCGCTTTCGTCACTGCGGTCCGCTGCCCCAAGCCGGCTGCAACATCATCGCCGAGCGACAACACCGTTACTGATTTGGATAGCGCTATGGCGATCACAAGACCAACAAATGCGAATGGGATACAGAGCTTCAGCAGCTCCGGGTCCATCTGGTGAAGCTTGGCGTTGTACCAGAAGCTGATATTTTGCGAGAATTGAAAGAAGCTCGATACGGCCGCAGCTACCCCGCTCAAGAAGGTGCCGATAATCGTCCCCAGTATAGCCAGCTTCACAGGCGACAGTCCGCCAGGGATTAACCAGGCAAGACCGAATACGAGTGCGGCGCCTACAGCCGACCCCGCCATGGAGATGACAATGAGGCCAACCGATCCGTTAAATTGCGGCATAAAAATCATCGCGAACGTCACCAGCAGCACCGACCCGTCGGTCACGCCCATAATAGAAGGCGAGGCCAAATAATTGCGGGTCATCCCCTGCATGAGCGCTCCGGATACCGCAAGCGCGGCACCGATAAGCAAAGCGCCTGCCGCACGGGGTAGCCGGGAGTTCAGGATGATCTGATGATCCACATTGTCCGGATCGAACGCGAACAGAGCCTGCCATACCGTATCCGCCGATATCGACTTGCTGCCGTATAGAATAGAGAAAAGCATCAATAATATGGCTGCTGCCGGCGCCATCACGAAGATGACAGCCGGCAGGAATTTGTTTATACGCATAGAAACACGCCAATCTATTTCTTTATTGGTTAAGCTTCTCGACTGCTGCTTTCAGGAACTCGATTTTGCTGTAAGCCGTTCCGCCTTGAGCTAGTGGATCAACTACATTGACGAACACTTTACCATTCTTGAAGGCGTCCGTGCTCTTAGCAATCGGGTTGTTCTGCAGGTCTTCGAGCGCTTTAGGCGTTTCAACATTCTCAGTCGCCTCAAATTGCAGGAACAAATAATCCGGATTGATTTCTGCCAGCTTCTCGACTGTCACTTCCTCCTGTGCTTTTGCTGCAGCGACGGATGCTGGTACTGTAAGTCCTAGCTCTTCATAGAGAACCGGGTTGAAATATACGTTCGCCGGGTAGATGAACATTTTGCCGCCTTGACGAATACGGATCACGACAACTTCCTGATCCTTCATTTTTTCGCCGAGTGTTACTTTCGCCGCTTCCAGATCGGATTTGTACTTCGCAATCTCTTCATCCGCTTGTGCTTCTTTGCCGCTCAATTGACCTAGAAGCTTCAAGTTAGCTTCCCAATTTGTCGAGATGTGGGAATAAGAAATCGTTGTAGCGATTGTTTTCAGCTTTTCCACTGTTTCAGCAGGGAATTTGGTAGATGCAAGAATCACATCCGGCTTCATGGACAATATTTTCTCGAAATTCGGCTCCGCTTTCTCACCAGTGGATTCCGCATTTTTGGTCACGCCTTCGAACAGAGCTGGGAACTTGCCGCCGAACGAAATCGCACCAACGGGATTCACATCTAATACGATAGAATCTTCCATCGCCTCTACAGCGCCTGTAATAACAATTCTTTCAATTTTAGCTGGAAGCTCGAATTCTTGATCGAGGTATTTAATTGTTTGCGTAGTCGCTGCTTCTTCTGCAGGCTTCTCCGATTCTTGCGCACCTTCGACAGCCGGCTTCTCTGTTTGTGCCGGGCTTTCTGACGGTGCCACGTTGCTGTTATTTCCCCCACAAGCTGCGAGCACAACGGTTAACACGAGCAGCAGGCTAAGACCTGCAAATGCTTTCTTCAACATAATGAATGAACACCTCTCCTATTTCTCTAATTGATAATGAATATCATTAGCGATTATAGGGTATTTTCCTATATTTCGACCATGGATAATTTCCGGTTTCGGCATGGAAATTATCCATATCAATTATTCGCTGCGATGTGAGCCTACTTTCTGATCTCTGAAGCGAACATTTCCGAAGTCATTCCCAAGCACCGTTCGATCGCGATTGGCGAATATTCGCGCCATGGATCCGAAGGAAGCATACGAAGCCGCTCCTCTCTGACAAATCGAAGCATATTCCATGCAGGCATTTCCTGAAGGCTCTTCCAATGCTCGAGCGTCTCGGAGTCCCTGCGAATCAACATACATGCCCAATCTGTCTCTAGCTGAGCTAGCTCGGAGATCGTAACAGGATAGCTGGACTCTACCGTCGCCTCTGGATATGCCGATTGAAAACCCAGTCCTTTATGCATGACATCATGGAAAGTGGCACTCCAGTCTATATAAAGCTGATCCTGATCCATCCGAATGAGCAGCGCTCTATTGCCTGTCCCGGCAGAGCCGCTCTCCAAGCTCTTGCGCTGCTCCTGCGCTTTGCGGGTATACTGTTCAATCCACAGCTTCGCTTCTTGCTCCGCGCCGAGCTGTTGGCCGAGCTCCACCAGAATCTCTTCCCAGCCAATCGTATACGGAGGCAAGACAATGAGGGGAGCTATCTCTTCAAGCTGCTTCCGCTCCCACTCCTCCGCCTCGTGCGAACAGATAATGATATCCGGTTTGGCCGCTTTGAGCTGTTCGATGTTCGCTTTGTTATGACGATTCATGCGGAAACCGTCCAGATGTATCGGTATATCTACGCCGTATCGATCGCTATACAGCTTGGTCCACATCGGATGCAGCGGAGCAGCATAAGGGATTATGCCAAGCGGGATCAAGAAGCCGATAATGGATGAAGTGTCATATACAGCGATTCTCCTGCTGCGTGACTGAATGAACGCCGTTGGAGACATGCCCGCGAATTTCTTGAATTTGCGGCTAAAATAAAACTCGTCCGCGTATCCAACCTGATGCGCGACTTCCTTCATAAGCATGTTCTGGCGCAATAACAGCCGCTTGGCCTCATCCATGCGGACATTGGTTAAGTAATCGATCGCGCTGACACCATACGTTTTTTTGAATACATCAACAAAATATTTCGCACTCAGCTCCGCAACAGAAGCCAGACGCTCAATGGACAAATCCTCATGAAAACGTTCCTGCATGAACGCCTTCACTCGCTCCAGCGCCATCTCGGTCGTATCCTTGCAGCTATCTTCACTCTCGGATAATAGATAATAGATTAGCTCGTTCGTATCAAGCTCCGCCCTCCATCGCTTGAGAGGATCCCTGCTTCGCCTGTTCTCATCGATCGAACGACATATAAACGCGAGCCGCCCATTCACAGGAACCGCAAGCTCGGATTTGCCTCTGAACAGCTCATCAACGGTAGGCTTGGTTTGCTCGAAAGCAGCCTCACGCGCCTGCCTCTTCGCATCTGCACAGGTTTCCTGCTCCCAATCCCGCCACTCTTCGCCCAGGTCATAATAGGCATCGAAGCGCAGTATAGCCGCTGTAAGCTCTCCTCCTCGATCCGCACGAATCCCGAACGTTGTATCCGTTCGGACTGGGTATACGTGATCACGCTGCAGGCGTATTTTCCCGGCATCCAGCTCGAGCTCGCCGCTGCCGTGAATGGGTATGACAAGAGCTGGAGTCGTAGCCAGCCTGCGCTCCATCCGATTGCCCTCTACACCAGTGAAGATATCGATGTCAATCAACCGAATACGAAGCCTCTCCAGCGGCATCACCTTGTTCCGCGTTGCATCCGTCATGTTGTTTTCTCTCCGTCCATTTAGTGATAATGATTATCATTGTAACACAAAACATTCGTTTGGTGGGGGGCGGACATACGATTCCTGTATTTCATCCATCAATCGCTTCGCGATAACCTCGAATTGGAAGATGTGAAAGCGCCCAGCTCCGATCGCGACAAATTTGTCGAAATGCTTCAAACGTATGCTATATCAAATTCCGCAATAAAGTTTAATTCACTTATTGATACAACCTATTAGGCCATTCCAAATAACTATTTCCGCTTTTTCCCATGCAGACGGATAATAAGCGTATCAAAAGAGAGAAGGATGATGAGCGATGGCGGATAAGGAGACTTCAGGGACACAGACTTGGGATGCCAAACATTATGATGAAGCGATCGGTTTCGTATCGCGGCTAGGGAAAGGACTCGTCGAGCTCTTGCATCCCCGGAAGGACGAACGCGTCATCGATCTTGGTTGCGGAACTGGCGATCTTGCACAAGTGATTGCGAGCTCAGGAGCGGCATGTGTGGGGCTAGACTACTCCGAGGATATGATTCAAGCTGCGAGAAGTAAGTATCCCGGAATGTCCTTCCGCGTAGCCAACGCGGAGCAGTTCCGGTTGGAGTCTGGCGAAGAGCCGTATGACGCCGTATTCTCCAATGCCGCGCTGCATTGGATGCTGAAACCTCAGGATGTCATCACTTCAGTATGGCTGGCGCTTCGACCGGGTGGCAGATTCGTTGCAGAATTCGGAGGGAGCGGTAACGTCGGTGCCATCATCGCGGCTTTGGCGGAGCAGTTGGAGCACGCAGGCGTGGATTGGAAAGTGCGATTCCCGTGGTATTTCCCCACGGTTGGCGAATATGCCCCTTTGCTGGAAGCAGGAGGCTTCGAGGTCCGTTACGCGGAGCTGTATGATCGCCCCACCACGCTCGGCAGCGGCGATGCAGGCATGCGCAATTGGCTGCTAGCCTTCGCGGGACCACTGCTCCAAGACATCCCAGAAGGTGATCGAGACTCCATAATTGCGCGGTGCGCAAACACGCTTGCCCCTCTCCTGTTCCGGGACGGCGAATGGTTCGCTGACTACCGCCGCATCCGGATCGTCGCCGTGAAGCGCTAGCAACTCAAAAGAGCATCGGGTCCTCCATAGACCGGATGCTCTTTCGACTGTACGCTCGAGCTCAACTTATTCGTACACCACGCCGACATAGAATTCGACCAGATCACGCACGAGCGAGAACGCTTCGCCAACCTCAAGCTCCTCCGTGTCTCCGATGGCGTCAATCGTCGATTCGGCGAGCCAACCACGGGACGTCACTTCCTCAAGCGCTTGCTCAGGCGATACCGTCAAACCAGCCGTCAACGCGATCGTATAAGCTGCTTGGTCAAGCGTAAGCGGCGTTTTCGCCGGTTCATCCATATCGGCAATTGCCGCATAGGGATTGCCACCGAACGAAGCGGCGTGTATCGTCTTCACCATCTGCATGTTGTTCGCAAATTGTGCAGCCGTCGCAAGACCATCAAGATTAAACGCTTCATTGTGATCGCCGCCGAACGTAAGAGACATGCTGACAGCCGCCAGCAGTGACTTATAATGTTTGTGCTCCACATATTCCGGCTTCGGGAACTTCTCCATCTCCAACTCCATCCCTTGTGAGATGAGACGATTACGAAGCTCCGTTATATCTGCCTCCGACTTCGACAGCTCCCGGAAAGTCATACCGCGTTCGGCAACCAGCTTCGCAGCCGCTCCGGCTGCTTCGCCAGTTGCCATACCTAACGGGATGACACGCGCGCTGCCATGCGGAATTGTATCGAAACTTCCTGCTCTTCCTACCACGAGCAGATTGTCTACTTCAAGTGGTACCAGTGAACGGAACGGAACGCCATATTGCATCGGCTTAACAACAATGGCACCCCGATCTTGTGCGTTCAGCCGTTGAATATCAATTCTGTATGAGCCGTAAGCTATGGCATCCCAGAAATCGCGATTGTCTACGACATCGACTGTCGTCAATCGATATTCGCCTTGCATATGCCGTGTCTCCCGCACATATAGCTCTGGCGCTACGCCTGCGAACTCTACGTGACTGAGCTCTTTATACGTATTCTTGAGATAATCCACAATAAGCGGCGCTTCCTTGGTGCCAATCTCGATCGCCTCTTTGACAGAATCGGGATTCAGCGGATCAATACCGAAAATATGCATCGCGTTAATCAGGATAGTATTATCGTTTTGTCTCCCGACATTCAGCGCTCTTATGCCTACTCGCTCCGGGTTGGAGGACACGTATTCTCTTGCCTTCAGGAATCCCCATGCGCTCATCTGGTCAATGCCAGTGCCGTCGCCGATATGAGCGAAGGAATCCCACACCTTCTGTGTTATACCACTCATCTTAAATACAAGCGTAACCGCCATCTGATCCTGCGGCCTTCCTATATCCTCACGACCGATTGTGTAAGGAACACCCGCCTGTGCCGCGATGTCTCCATCTTGTGTCGCATCAATCACGGCCTCGGCATGTACGTCAACCTTCTCGCCGCTTTCCGTCTCAAGACTAAGCCCCGATACCATCTGCTCTACTCCACTACCATTCCCTGGTACCATCAAAGGCTCCATTGTTCTCGCTCTCAGCAGGAGATCGATGTTCGGCTCCGCTTTGACCATCTCATAGAAGACATTCGCCGCCGTATTGACATCAAAGGAGGTCCCTTCAATCTTGTCATACCATTCCTGGAAGATTCCCTTGTTCAAAAAGTTATGTTTTCCCGGTATCGAAGATTTCTCCGGCGAATAGTTCAGATCCAGCGAGTTCAGCCAACCGATCGTCATCAGCCCGCCTAAAATTTCTCTTCCTTTGCCATCAACAAGCAGTACCCTTTGACCATTACGCGCTGCGGAAATCGCCGCCGCCACGCCCTCAGGATCCGTCCCTGCCACGATGACATCATAACTTTCCTCGGGTCTCTCGATGGATACAACTTCGAGCAAAGGCTGCCATTTATGATGATTTACGGTTTTATTGTGGTCTTGATACCATAACCAGCCAGCAACCGCAGCCAGAATTACGATAACCATTAATACGATTAAAAGTAGTGCCTTTTTCCTCTTTCGCGTCATGTTGTTCGTTAACCCTCCCACATTGGCTCGCTTGACACGAGCCTACTCTTCCAACACAATAAGAATGTAAGTAATGGTAAATTATCCTACTTTCGATGACATGGAGGCCACCATGGACGTTAATCCATCTGAAGCAACAAGGGTACGAATGACTGAGCTTGATCTTGTCCGCGCATTTGCCATTATCGGAGTCATCACGGTACACGCATCATCTTTTGCTACAATGGAGATGTCTGGCCAATCTTTTGTCCATTACTTTCCTTACATTACTTTAAATATTGCCTCTAAGTTCGGTACACCTGTTTTTCTTTTCCTCAGCAGCCTAGTCCTATTCATGCGTTACACGACTCAATCTCTTACAAAGGAAACACTTGGAACTTTTTATAAGAAGCGTGTGAACCACATCATTATACCATATATTGTATTTTCAACAATCTATTATATTGCTGTATCGGTGACCCGACCAGAAGCCGAATTACCTTCCAACTACGCAGCGGATTTTATCGTTAAGTTGTCGACCGGGACGGCTTACGCGCATCTGTATTTTATTTTTATTAACATTCAATTTTATTTATTGTTTCCTCTATTGATTTGGATATTTCGGACTTTTCCTCGCCTGATGAACTGGGCTGTACCGATTGGCATCTTCATTCAAGGCTCTTTCTATATCATTGGAACCTTCACACCAATTCCGCATGCAGCCAGCTTTTCTCTCTCCTATTTCGCTTATTATTTGCTCGGCGCATATGTCGGAAGTAACTACTCGGTATGGCGCGAACGTCTCTTGTCCACTCGACTTACATCATCACAAAGGTATGGTCTGATACTAATCTTTGCGAGCTGGATCTCGATAGGAGCCACACATATCTTCATATGGTACAAGCTCCGGGCGCTTGGTATTTCGTATCCCGAATGGACGTATTATTTGCTTTGGAGCGTCTACGCTTTTTTATCATGTATTGTGTTTACGTATACTGCAGCGATTCTTGAACAAAAGCAGCGCTTCACACACATCATCCTCGGACTGAAGTCGCTTGCCGCATCTTCATTTGGCATCTATCTGCTTCATCCATTGTTGCTTGCGTTCTATCGGGAGTTCAAGCCCTCCCTGACCTCTCTATCTGAATCTTGATTGCTTCATCTCTGGTATGGGGGCGGCTTTATGCTTGCATGGTTTGGTACATGGGG
Source organism: Paenibacillus sp. strain BS8-2 (assembly GCF_054483835.1). Classification (NCBI taxonomy): domain Bacteria; kingdom Bacillati; phylum Bacillota; class Bacilli; order Caryophanales; family Paenibacillaceae; genus Paenibacillus; species Paenibacillus sp. strain BS8-2. The sequence goes on along the minus strand of NZ_CM137010.1, from coordinate 2,754,134 downwards.
AATCGTTACTGCAGCACAACGTTATGTTCCGTTCGCCTGGCTTGCATTGGGACGAGCTGATGGAGAGAACAGGAAGAGGATGGCCAGTCAGAAGGGGCTTTCGCGTGTAAAAGCGGATAAACGAAGTGCGCTGTAGCAAAGCAGTTCCTTGCCCACTCGCGCAGCTCTCCGTTTTCGGAGGAATGAGCGGTTCGAGCAAGCCGTTCCAATAGAGGCTTGCTCCTGCCGCTCATAAAGGTAAACACTAACTAGTAGCCTACCTCCACCGAAGCAATAACGACATAAGCCAGATCGTTAACATCGTCTTTGTCCGCCAGAACGATTCCGCTGCTTGTCAGCATACCGCCGTCCACAACTTCGAATGTAACGTGTCCATACGGTAGTTCCTTACGGATTACTTCCAAATCTATTACATCCTTGTCCGCTGGTACCGCTAGCCTCACATTCACCTTCATATTAGCCAAATCTCCACCCGGAAGCACGGACCGAATACCCGGCATCGAATTGTGATGAATCGCATTTTGTACAGCACGAACGGCTGCTTTCGTAACATTCTGACCATGCAGGTCTATGCCCATTCCGATCTCTACAAACATCATTTTGTCCATTTGCCAATCACTCTCCTGAATGAAATGTCCTGATTATCGCTATCTTACCACCCCTATTATCCTTACCGCAAAGGCTGCCGCTACTAAGTTGACCTCCTCGCTAATCCCACGGTTCTCCGGGAAATCTACACAATCTTGACGGGATTTGAAATTGTCCTTATTCTGTAACAAGACGTGAAATCATTCACGTACTTTTCTTTTATACTGTTACTGTTACCACCAGTAAACATATCGTTTCATCACGGGTATGTGTAATTTTCGAAGACAGCCAACCTTGATGTTCCCTGGCGCATGTCAACAAGAAAGGCGGATCGTTTCATGAAGTCGACGCGGTTGATCACCGTTACTATAGTAGTCATCTCGATTTATCTTGCTTATGTATTGTCGGACAACTACCTGCTCGACCCGCAGGCCAAGCAGTTCCTTGCGCTCAAAACGGGTCTGGACAAACCGCTCAATTTGCCAGTATGGCTAAACGTTATGTATGTGCATGTTGGCTTCGCAACACTTGCTGTTAGTACTGGCGTTATCAACTTTATCCAATCCATCCGGGTACGCTGGCCAAGGTTCCATCGTGCCAATGGCTATTTGTATGTTATCTCGGTCATGCTTGTTGTCTTGACTTCTGGATATATGGCGCCTTACGCGACTGGCGGCAAAGCAGTCAGCATCGCATTTAATATGATGAATATCGTGTGGCCTGCTTTCACTGTTCTCTCTCTTATCCGCATCCGCAGAAAGGATATCCCCGGCCACCGCCGATGGATGATTCGAAGCTATATGTTCTGCTTTAACAACATCTTCGTGCATGCGATGACATATGTGATTCAAGAGAGCTTTAGACTCCCATATGAGACCAGCTACTCGGCAGGTGTCTATGCCGCGTTTGCGCTGAACTTACTGACGGCAGAACTCATACTTCGACTCTATTTCCCCAAGCCACGGACTAACAAAACCTCCATCCCGCCTTCTCCTTAACGGACGGCGGAACGGAGGTTTTTGCTGAACAATTAGCATTTTAACCCTTCACTTCTTTAAACGTTGCGTCGTAAAGGCGGAACATCGTTTTGTAGCCGGATTCATCGATTTTGATGCCTACATCGAGTCTTCCCGTCAGCTCAAGCGGCTTGGACGTATACCGAAGCTTCGTCCCGTCCTTGACGAATACGATCATAATTTTGTTCCAATAGGTTTCATCCCCGTTATCGAACGGGCATTCCGCACCAGGCTCCGGTATGAGGAGGAACCAGTTGCTGCCTATCGAAAGAACCTCGCCCATGAACCCCTTGATTCGAACCGTCGTACGAGCCTCGGACAAATCCCAGAATTGATCCGAAGGCGTCGTCTGATCTTCATTGTCGAAGAAGCCTGACCAGGTGATGGAAGGTGTTTTGGCTTTCTGAGCGTCGTTAGAATCCCCTTTTGTCTGCTCCGTAACAGGTGATGCAGGAGTAGGAACCACTTCGATCCCTCCCGTCTTTCCAGAGGGCGCCTTTTCTCCAGATGTCTCGTTCACCTTGTTATCCGCAATGGGCGAAGGGCTGGCAGCAAGCGAAAGCTTATCAGATTGCTGGGAGGGGGCAGCTGGATCGGCCAAATCAACCTCAATTGCTCCATCGCCGGCCGCATCGTCGACAAGGGTATCGTGACCCGGTGCTTCCGGGGATGGCTTAACTGATTTCTCTGCCGATTGTCCCTCCGGTTCTCCGTCGATGGGTACTGGCGTACCTTCGCCCGCTTCACTCCCTTCCGTTCCCGTCAGATTGTTGGAGTTGCTTCCACCTACTGTAGTCGACTCGCTCTCCGCTCTGTCCGCAACGACTGCCTCACCGAACGACCCCGTTTCTTCGTTCGATTGTTTGGCTCCACATCCACTGACGAAGATCGAGATCATCACAGATGCTGATATTAACGTCATCAATCGGTTCCGCTTTATCATCCTGTTCTCTCCTCTCAATCTCTGAATAACGACAGCGCATCCGTTCGATAGACGCCTAGCGCAGGCCCAATCGAAGCCAGTAATCCAACGCTCATCGTTGCTACGATGAGCAGCCACTCCGATCCGGCAATCCGCAACGATTCTATCTGAATGCCAGTCCGCTCAAGAATGATCGGCTCGAGCATCAAACCGGCGCCATGACCCAGCATCAGCCCCGTTATCAGACCGATCAGCGTAAGAGCGACGCCTTCTCCGACGAGACGGACCATAATGTACGAACGGCTTTTCCCAATAAGTCGAAGCAGTCCGACTTCCCGCTTCCGCTCCTGTATAGAAGCCATTAATGCCAGCAGCAATGTCATGGCAGCGAGCAGCACACAGACTGACATTACGATCAGCAGCAGCTCAGATCCCGTATCAACTGCATTAAGCACATCCGCAACCGCTTTGCCCGTGTATGCCGCCTGTACGTTGTTGTAGGCATCAAATTGCGTTTTCAACGTCTGCACACCGAGGAGCGTTGCCGGCTTGATCATAATGGACGTAATTTCTTTGTCTGTTTCCTCTAATCCATGAACGGCCCAAGCGTAATCCATCGTAGTGAAAATCGCTCGATCATCCGCCGTTCCCAGCTTCGGCAAAATTCCTGTCACCGTATAAACGAAACTGGAATGTGCATGGTCGGCATCGTCGGCGTGCTCATCACCATGCGTGTCTTCTTCTGAATGATGAGCGTTCTCTTCTTCTTCCTCATGTGCCAGCTCGATATGCTCCACTAATCCATGGGCGCCGCTGAAGGTGTCGCCTACATGCAGATTAAGCGCATGTGCCGCCGCTTGCCCAACGGTTACTTCCCCAAGCGAAGCGTACAGCCGCCCCTCCGATAGACGCCGATCCTCGTACCGGCTCATGAAGTAGGATGGATCTATCCCTACGATAGGGTATCCCGCATGACTATCGCCTGTCGTCATGCCATACGCTTGGTCGACATGCTCGCTATGTTCGGCTTCTTCAAGCAGCGTAAAAGGGATATTGCCAGTAGGCGCGCCTACGCGGTAGAACGTATTCAGCACGAGCTGCGACTCGCTTCCATCCGCTCCGATTACAAGCTCGAATGGCCCATACCCATCCTTTGCGCCAGTCTCCACGCCATCTCTGCTCATAAGCAGCAACGAGAACAGCGCCACCGTAACCGCTACCGCCACAATCGTTAATACAGCCAAGAAGGAGCGATGCCGCAGTTGTGTCCCAATATACGTCCAGCCGCTCATCCTTCGGTAACCCCCTTCATGTCCAGCAGAGTCTGCTCCGCATGCGCCCCTGCATCCTTACGGCCCATCCGTTCGTTGATCTCGCTCATCTGCACCGTTCTCGGGAACAGCTTGGCGAGCTCCAGGTCATGCGTCACGGTCAACAGCGTAGCTCCGTTTTCCTCACAAATATCGAGCAGCAGTCTCATTACAGTGCCCGCCGTCTCGAAGTCGAGACTGCCTGTCGGCTCATCTGCAAGCACGATCGGCGGTCTGCCGGCAAGTGCCCGCACGATCGCCGCGCGCTGTTGCTGACCCCGCGACAGCTTATTCGGCAGCCGATCCATTTCGTCTTGGAGCCCGACCCGTTCGAACCATCCTTCCAACAATCGAGCCCGCTCTTGTCCGCGAATGGATTTGGACAGAACAAGCTCGACATTTTGACGAATCGTCATAGACGGGATCAAATAAAAATCCTGGAACACATACCCTATGTACTGGGATCGGAATGCGTCACGAGCACGCTCCGACATGGCGCTTACAAGTTGATCCGCCGCAACAATCCTACCTCGTTGCGGCGCCAGCACGCCTCCAATGAGATGAAGCAATGTACTCTTGCCGCTGCCGCTTGGCCCTAACAACACAATTCGCTCCCCGCTCTTCACGTTCCACTGCTCAACGTGGATAACGGGCACCTGCTGCCGTGAGCCGAATGCGTGGCGCAGTCCTTGTATCCTAATGATGTCCGACATGAAACGCCCCCCTTATGATTGACCCAAGGTGAAACGGCTATCGCCGTCTTTGGCGGCGCAGCGCGTTTCATTCCGAAAATTCTAAGCTCAGATAAGATGCAAAAACTTATAAATTCTTAGAATTTCAAATAAAACGGGAGAGCAGCCGCTCTCCCGTCATTTGACATGCTCCCGATCAACCGTTCATCTACTTTCTAACGATTCGCTCCGACAAGGAGTCCCATGTCATTCCTGCACCGGTCAGCTCATTAAACGCCTCAAGCGGCAGATACAGCTTGCCATTGTCTACATCGCTAGCGATATCATACGCAGCGCCATCGAGCGTTGCCGAACGATCATCCAGCTTAACGCTGATCATGCTGCCATCCAACATAATAGATGCCGTACGTGTTGCCGCATCCCACTTCGCTTCGCCGCCAAGCGCTTCGACCATCGCTTTCGCAGGGAACATCACTTGACCTTCGCGTGTAATTTTGAATTTAGGATACAAATATTTGGCTAGCAGAGCGTCGCTTGCAGCGTCCAGATCCAATCCGATAATTTCGGCGGATGCCGTTGCGATACGCGTATTATCGATTTGTCCCTGTACGAGATTAGCGATCGGACCATACGCCCATACGCCGACGTCGACAGCCGAGTGACCATGACCGCTCCAGCCTACGAGCAGCCTCTTGCTGATTACAGCGTTATATGCTCCTTCCTGTGCATAGGAAGAGCCGTCTCCGGCCATGATTTGCTCCGCTTCTTCGTCAGAGAGATCGGTAATCCAAGTGTTGGCTTGAACGATTGCTTTCACTTCCGCGATCGTCGCAGCTTCTTTCAGCTTACCTGCAATAGACTCGGAGGAGTTCTTCTGCGCATCCCACAGATCTAGGTTCAGCTCATAGATATTATCGCGTGAGAGAGACAATCCGCCCGTCTCGTGATCGGCTGTAATGACAACGGATGTGTTGCCATCCTGCTTCGCAAAGTCGAGCGCAACCTTTACAGCGGCATCGAAATCGAGCATCTCTTGCACCATCGTAGGGAAGTCATTCGCATGAGACGCATGGTCGATACGTCCGCCTTCGATCATAATTGCGAAGCCGTTCTCTTCTTGCGACAGTATTTCCAGCGCAGCACCTGTCATATCGGCGAGGGAAGGCGTCTCCGCAGAGCGGTCCGGTACGTAAGACACATGGGAGCCTCCGAACAGACCTAATACTTTATCCGTATCGGCTGGCAAGGAAACCAGACCGGAACGATCGTTTATGTAGGTGTACCCTTTGGATTCAAAATTGTCGACAATCGTTTCATCGGAGCGTTTGCCCTTCTCATCCTTGCTGATGAAGTTCGCGCTGCCGCCGCCAAGCAGAACGTCAACTCCGCTTTCCAGGTATTGAGATGCAATGGCGTTTTCGTTATCACGGCTTCTAACATGAGATGCATATACAGCCGGGGTTGCATGCGTAATTCGAGCCGTCGATACGAGACCAGTCGCTTTGCCAGCCAGCTCCGCCGCTTCAATGACAGAAGCGAATGGCTTTGCCACATCTTCATTCGACACGCTAATTGCCGCGTTGTACGTTTTGTTGCCGGTACCGAATGCTGTGCCTGCAGATGCAGAATCCGTTACGACGCCAGATACAATCGTGCCGCCGTCTTCGCCGCGGTCCGCATACGTTGTCGCTTGCCCAACATAGATGCTGTCCAGCGTCAGATGTTCAACGCCCTTTTGGTACATCAGATAATTGCGAGCTGCGGAAACTTGCGCAGGGCCCATCCCGTCGCCGATCAACACGATCAGATTTTTCGACGGAGCCGCCTTTACGGATGTTGTAGCTGCTTCTTCCGCGTTAACCGTCGCAACGGAAAGTACGGACATGGCCATGCATCCTGCAAGTGCGGTACGAAACGTTTTGTTCTTCAACCTAATCTCCTCCAACTGGATAAGTAGTCGTTTGCTCGAATACTATCTTGTCACAATACAATCATTGGAATATTAGGTTGATTTAAAGAAAAAGTAAACGATCATGAAATCATAAACATGACGGCGCTCGAATGTATGAAAGAAATGAAAGAACAGATCTAATCTTAGCGGCATGACAAGGTGAAACGGCTACGCCGTCCTTTGGCGGCGGTGCGCGTTTCATTCCGAGAATTCTAAGTCCAGATAAGGTGCGAAACTTATAAATTCTTAGAATTCAAATAGAGCGTATCCGTCAGGACACGCCCTCTTCTATGTGACTGAATGTTGTTAGATCGGAATCCGGTACTCCGAATTCAATTCGATAATATGTTCTCCCTGATTATATACCCAGCTGAAGTGAAACTCGTTGCCCTGATACTGCGTACGCTCGCGGATATCAGGCACGATTGTCGAGTTCATGTGGTCGATGATGATCGACTCCATCTCTTGGAGGCGACGCAGCGTCTCCGATGCAAGCTCGGCCGCTTTGTCATCCGGGAGTGACAGGCGGAAGTAATGCTCAGCCACTTCGCTCGCGGGCAGGCCATCCTCCATCTCATACCCCGCTCCGCGAAGCACTTCCTTCACCGTTTTGATCCAATCGTTCCTCAAATCCATCGTAATTTCGTACATTGTCATAACTCCTATCCCCTCGTCCTCTACTTACGTTACCCTATCATATGGCCTTTGGGCGTTGCAAGTTCCAATCAAACGAGATATAGCGACAGGTTAGCCGAGAACTAGATTTTCGAGTTGCCCTTCTCGACATGTTCCATATCGATGGGTTCATACACGAGCTATACTCGAATCCAGTTTCGGGGCATAAGAGAAATCTCTTTTAGTCCTTCTTCATTCCCATAGGCATCATCATTCCATTATCCATACCCATCATCGTAACGCTATCTGATTGTTCTTCCTCATCTGCTAGATATACTTCCGTTCCGAATAACGGCTCGGCATAAGGGTGATTCGTCGTTCCTCTGGCCAAAATTTGTCGATAATTTCCCGAATCCCCTTCGTATCCATCATGATCCCAAGGCACCCATGATCTCGCATTGCAATAATGGCATACATACGACCTGCGGAATCGATCGGTCGTTCGATTGGGATAGGAGCGATGGAAGAGATGCGAATCGAAGAACAGCACGTCGCCCGCACTCAACTTCACGGGTATCGCTGGCGGATACTGCGCCACCACCTTCGACAACGTATTCACCTCATCATCAATATGGCTTACATTCTGAACCGAATGAAGGTCTTCGAACGCATCCAGCGCATGAACATTCCCGCCGCCGAAGCCCTCTGGAGGATAGACAGGTTCATGATTCGATCCCGGCACTACCCACAAGCAGCCATTCTCTTCATCCACCTCTTCCAGCGCGATCCATACCCCAATTAAAGTGTCGGGATGCGTCTTGATATAACAGGAATCCTGATGCCAGCCTTGCCCGCCTTTTCCCGGCGGATTGAGGAACATCATCGATTGCAAAGCATATACATCCGGACCGATAAGGGCTTCCGTCACATCTAGAATGCGAGGATTGAGCATGGCGCGTTCCGCGGTTTCGTTCAATCTGGACAGCATATGAACTCTTGTAGCCGCGACGAATTGTTCTTTCAATGGATCGGTCTCCCAATGCTGCTCCTTCTTGACTTTATCTTTCCCTTGCAGCCTGGTCTGTTCGGCTAATTCATACAATTCGGCTACTTCGTCCGGCTTAAGCAACCCTCGAACAATCAGATAGCCGTCTCTATGAAATTGCTTATATTCCCTCACGCCTACTAGATGTCTGTCTTCTCTGCTTTTCGATTTCGGAGTATAGAACTTTCCCATAAGTTATTAGGCCTCCTTAGTCCCGTCCTAGCTGCCCCCATCGTTCTGCTCTTTCTTCGTTTCATGGCCCCACAGCCGAGTGCCTCTGCCGTGCGCCTGCCGCCATTCGTGGCGCCATTGATGGACGTCCTGTACCGAAATTTCCGGCATGTTCTGGCGCTTCTCCTTTGCCGGGAACGCAGGGAAGGGTTTATGCGGCTCCATCTGGTACCAATATGAGACGGTGCTCAAATCAAGCGTCAGGTTGTTGTCGTGTCCGTGCTCGATACTCGCGCGCAGCGACTTGTCGAAGTAGACCGGCTCCTCGAGCATGAACCGGTAGCAGTGCGTCCGGCCCATGAAGCCCAGCTTATCCGGCACGCTGGCGTAGCCGAAATAAGGATGCAAATACACTTCGTTCGGGCACCAGGAGCTGTTGAAGAAATCTTCCGTCCCCGTGCCGTGTAACGAGCCCGGCCAGTCTTCGCCGTCCACGAGCCACATGTCGTCGCCTTCGCCGTACCACATCGGGCCCGGACTGTCCACGAAATAGTTGACTCCGACGAAATGGCCTTTGCCCTCGATATCGGCGAACAAGTAGTTGTTCGCGTCGCTCCGATTATGGCCTTGCGGCCCTAGGACGCTCCATTCGTTCTCCCCGGCCTCCGGATGCACCTCGGTCAGCTCGCGATTCCACCAGGCGTGGAATCGGCCCATGTAATCCGGCATCTCGCGGTGCTCCTCATAATCGATGTAGTAATAGAACGCCCGGATCGGTTCGTCCGACTCGTTCTGCAGCGTAATCCGCGCACCGCTGCCGTAAGGCATCGGGAAATAGCAGTTCAACGCTTTGCCCTTGGCAGGCGCCGCGGCAAGCGGCAACGAGATGAAGTTGTACTCTTCGCCCCAGCCTTGGCCGAAGAAGTCCCCGAGAGGCGCCTCTACGCTCGGCTCGGCTTCTCCGTCCCAATACATGCGCAGCACGGCATTGCGGCGGATCATCGGGTCAATCGTGTTGATCGTAAACCAAATATGCTTAATGATGCCCGCACCGGGAATGTCCGCCAGCACGGCCGTCTCGCCGGACTGAATCGTCACGCAATCATTATTGCCTCCCGCACGGTCGTAGCTCGATACCCGTTTGGTGCGAATGCCATCCCTGATCTTATAAATGTCGTTCAGCGCGCTCATCCCTTATCGCTCTCCCTTTGCCTCAACGTAACGAATATCGATCTCTCGCCGGCAGCAACCGGCTGCCGTTCCTCCAGCACGATGCGATACATGCGGTCGCCCCAATTTCTCCTCAGCCTGCTATCCATATCATCGATTTTCTCCATTCGCGCGCGAAGATGCTCGGCCTCGTAGCGGATCACCGCCTGCTTGCCAGGCGCGTACGTCAGCAGAATCTCTCCGCTGCCCTCGTCCTTGATAAAAGGCTCGCAAGGCGTGATCAATGAATGGAACATTTCCGCCGGCACGCCGTCCTTCATGGCGAATACGTCGCCCACCGTCACGGAGGGGACGCCGTCCCGATCCAGCCTAACCGTGCGCTCCCAGGTTGCGATGCCAGCTTCTTCCGGATACGCTTCGGCGATGTCCATTCGCAGCTCGGAGCGGCTGCCTTGCTGCGAGTATTCCGCGGAGCGAGCTTTATACCGCGAGCTTTCGCGCTGCATCACCCCGCGTACCGTCGGCAGGTTATGATACTGCGATTGCAAATACCAAAGCTCATAGCGCCGCGAGCTGAACGTCTGCGCCGTGTATTCCTCAGTGCCTACATCTACGAGCAGCGGATAGCCGTCGGCGAACACGAGGAAGCTGCCGACGTCGTTATGGTTATGCGACTCCCCGTTGTTCCCGCCTTTGGCCGCGACGTACAAGCCTTGCTCGGTGCCTTCCCGCTGCCTTGCGGTCATCACTTCGGTAACATGAAACCAGGCATCGCGTATATACGGAGCATGCGCTCCCTGCGAGAGCCGTTCCTTCTCGATGAACAAATCCCGCGTATAGCCATACAAGTTAAACCAAATGCGGGTGTTCGGAGCGCCGAGCGGCGGCAAGCTTGCTCCGAGGCGTACGAGCGACTCCTCCTTCGCATTAAGACCGTAGCGATACACGCTCCCGCCTCCCGGACTCGCCTTTGCATCGCAATCGGCGAATGCTACGTAATATTCGCCGTGAATGTGTACTTTGGGCATGTAAGCGCCAATATCCTTAACGATCTGCTCTCCAAAGATGTCAAAACGTCCTTGCGACGCCAGCGACAGCAGCTCCAGACATTCATACAAGCCGCCTCCCGCCGCGCTCCAATAAGACGGTCCTTCGTCGCAGCAGCCGTCGATCGGATAAGCAGCGATAAACGCGTCGAGGCTTCGCATCACCTTGGCAATTCCCGCTCTTCTGATGTCCGGGTCTTCCTCGATGAGCAGGAATCCTGCCAGCACCGAGCCGTTGCACCACGGATTCCAGTTGTTGATCCGCTCGCCCGGGGTGAAGCCTTGCCACCAGTAATCGTCATGCTCGAGGTAAGGCTTCAGCATCCGATCCTTCGTTTCCCGAACGATGCGCTCGTTCACTCTCGGACTGATTGCGTCAAACTTGCTTCCTAGCAAATAGCGGGTCCATAGCAGCAGCCGCGCTGTCTCCACGGTGGACAGCTCGACTCCGAATTCCTTGCTGCTTGGGATGCTCTCTTCCTTATCGAATTCCTGCCAATGGCTGCGATGGCCTGGGGGCACCCAGGTTGTCTCCTCGCAGATAGCGAAAATCCCGTTTAAAATTTGATCGAAATACTTGTCTTCGTCTTCCATGCATTCGGCAATGACGAGAATGCCGAACACGCTTCTCCGTTCGAAGTAAGCGAGACTGAGGCGCGACAGGTCGCCGCTCGTCCAATAGGAGCGATAGTCCGATACCCTAAGCACCGGCCACCCGTAATCCGCATAACGATCCGCAAGCCGCAGCACGCTCTCTCTTGTCTCCGATGAGAGCGATCCCCAGGCCTCTCGGTCTTCCGCCTTCGGGAACGGCGCGAAAGGGCCGTCGCCGAAGCCAAGCTCTTCCAGCCGCTCCGAGCCGTAACGTTCATATAACACCGTTCAGTCTCCTCCCTTGCAACGTCTTATTCTTTGACGCTTCCGAGCGTCATGCCGCTCATGAAGTACCGCTGCAGAAACGGATATACGCACAGTACCGGCAACATGCCGAGGAATATTTGAGCAGCGCGCACGGATCGGTCATTCAACTGCGACAGCAATAACATCATGGCAGGATCGGATATGGAAGACATATCCATGCGTACGATTATCGTCTGCAAGTAGCTGGCAAGCGGATAGTGGATCGGATCATTCATGTAGATCAGCCCATTGAACCATTCGTTCCAGTGCGAGACGATCGCAAACAGCGTTACCGTAGCAATCGAAGGCATCGAGAGCGGAATGATGATCCGCCAAAGCGTCTGCCATTGTCCCGCGCCGTCGATGAACGCTGACTCCGACAGCTCCTTCGGCAAACCTCTGAAGAAGTTGAGCATCAGAATGACGTTGAAGATTGGCAGCGCGCCCGGCAGCACAAGCGACCAGACGCTGTCGAGCAGGTGCAAATTACGTACGACCATATAGGTCGGAATTAATCCTCCGGAGAACAGCATCGTGAAGACGAAAAACCAGGCGTATCCCGTTCGGAACTTCAGACTCGCAGCTTCCTTGGAGAGCGGGTAGGCCGTAAGAACCGTTAGCAGCATGTTAATGCTGACGCCTAGCAGCACGCGTTGCACGGAGATGCCCATTGAGACCAAGAACTCATGTTTCTCCGCAACGAACCTGTAAGCCTTCCATGAATAATCGACCGGCCAAAGCGTAACTTTGCCCGCTTCAATCGCGGCGGCCGAGCTTAGGGAGAGCGAGAAGACGTTGAGTAAAGGCAGAATGCTTACCAGAGACAAAACCGCAAGGAACGTATAATTGAAAACAACGAACAGCTTGCGGCTCCATGAGTAAGGTTGAACCATGACAATCCTCCTTGCCGCTGATCAGAAAATGCGATAATTAGCGAAACGATAGGCCAGGAAATAAGACAACGCAATAAGGACGAGCGAGATGATCGACTTGAACAGTCCAATGGCGGTCGCGACTCCATATTGAGCGCTGGCCAGGCCGATCCGGTAGACGTAAGTATCGATGATGTCTCCGGTCGAATAGACGGATGGGTTATAGAGATTGAAGACTTGGTCGAAGCCGGCGTTCAGCACGTTGCCGAGCGCGAGCGTCGTAAGCAATATCGTAATTGGAATGATCGCGGGAATCGTCACGTACAGCGTTTGTTTCCAGCGGTTCGCGCCGTCCAGGACGGCCGCTTCGTACAAAGAAGGATTTACGGTAGTGATAGCAGCCAAATAGACCACCGTTCCGAATCCGAATTCCTTCAGTACGTCGGTCACCGCCAGCACGTAAGGGAACCACTTATCATTGCCGAGGAAGAACACTTTATCGAATCCAAGCCACGCAATGAATTGATTCACGATCCCGGAAGTCGGAGAGAGCACATCAATCAAGACGCCGGCCATAATGACCCAGGACATGAAGTGCGGCATATAGATAATCGTTTGGACGGAGCGCTTATAAAACTTCTTCCTGATTTCATTCAGCAGAAGTGCGGTGACAAAAGGCGCGACGAGTCCGCCGATAATTTTCAAAAGTGCGATAAATACGGTATTTCGTAGTACTCCCCTTGTCTCGGACAAGCTATAGATATATCGGAAATGATCCAATCCAACCCACTCGGAGTGAAAAATCCCTTTCACCGGGATAAAATTCTGGAAAGCCATGACAATGCCGACCATCGGGCCGTAGCTGAATAGCAGGGCGATGATAATACCCGGCACTAGCATAAGGTGCAACGGCAATTCCAATCTCCAATTTCTTCGGCTCAATAGATTCCCCTCTCTCCTTGTTCCAAGAAGGGATAGCGGCTAGCGGCTAGCGGCTAGCCCCTATCCCCCCCGTTACGTCTTATTGAACCATACCGCTGGCGTTGACCTCGTCGAGAATGCTCTGACCGCCGGATGCAAGCCAATTCGCTGCCCATTCGTCGAAGTAATCGAGCGGCTTGGAACCCATAATTATGGATGTCATCATCTTGACTTGTTCGTCGCGAAGCGAAGGACCTTTGGTGATCATCGTCGTAGTCGGATTGCCCACATACGCCGATGTGAACACTTGGTTGTTGTCTACGTATTGGCCGAGGAGGCTGAATACGCCGCCTTCCGCCCACAATTTGTTCGCGGCCCACATTGTCGCGTCGCCGGCCTCGAATTTCGCCACTTGATCGAAGTAGGTTTTCTGTTCGTCATTCATCGCCGACAAATCGCCGGATTTCCTCGCTGCTTGAACCGCGGCAGCCGACCTCGGATTGTTGCCAGGCAAACCTCCGGTTATCGGTGAAAGCATAAATTCATTGTAATCTTTGCCATCCACAGTAACCGTATGGTAATTCTTATCGAAGTTTCCATAGATTTTCTCAATATAGGTATTTAGTAGCAAGAACGGAGCTTCCGGATGTTTCGACTTTTTGCTTACGACGTAGTAGTGTGAAGGCAATCCTCCCATGCTTTGCGAGAGCACTGGCTGATCGTCGGACGACACGAGCGGATAGATGCCCCAATCGGCGCCCGGAACGTCTTTATACATATTGTTGATCGGCCATGTCGGTACCCAGAATGCGCCGAACGTTATTCCGACTTTGCTCGACGTAACGAGCTCCGCGGACTTATTGCCGTCGATGACGCTGAATTCCGGATAGATCGCGCCTTGCTTGAACAAGTCGGCCAGCTTGCCAAGAGCGGTCTTGACTTCCGGTTGAACGTCGGCCCACTGCGCCTTGCCGTCCGCGCCTTTGATGAAGTTCAGATTTGTGCCCGTGCCCTTGGTCGGATTGAACGGGTACGCGTGGTAACCGTTGAAGAAGCCGTCAAGACCGGACCAGCCGTTGAACAAGTTGTAGTCCAGGCTCAAGCCGTAAGTATCGTTCTTGCCGTTTTTGTCCGGATCGTCCTTCGTGAATGCCATGGCGATATTGATGACATCTTCCATCGTCTTGGGCGGCTGAAGCCCCAGATTGTCAAGCCAGTCTTTGCGAATATAGATGAGCTGAGTATCGGCGGCTTCTCCGCCGTTTGCCGGAATCCCCATGATTTTGCCGTCTACCGTCGCCGCCTTTAGACGAAGGCTGTTGCTTCCTTCGAACGAGCTCTTCGTCAGATCGGAAGCGTACTTCGCGTACACATCAGTCAGATCTGCGATCGTGCCGGCTTCTACGAGGATTTGGAACTGCTGAGCATCGACATACATGAAGTCAGGCATATCGCCCGAAGCCATCGTTACAGCAATCTTGTTCTGATATTGCTCAGCGTTTACTTTCCAGTTGTTCTTCAACTTAATGCCGAGATCGCTTTCGAACGTTTTGGTCCAAAGGTTCTCGTCGAATGTTTCGCCCGGCGGAATTTCGGCCGCTGGATTGATGTGGCGTACGGTCGTTACTTCGATCGGAGGATCGTATTTGCCTTCAGGACCGCTCGGAACGGAAGCCGTCGACGAAGCCGTCGGGCTTTCTTCCGTGCTTGGCGAGTTGCTGGCATTGGTAGATGTGTTGCTGTTGTCGCTGTTCGTGCAAGCTGTTACCATCGTCATAACAATCAGCAATAAGAGCATTGCCGTGCCTTTCGCTTTTGCTTTTGCTTTCGACTTCGCTTTCGCTTTCTTCAACACCATCTGTTTGCCCCCCTGTATCCTTGGTTATTTGTGGTACGCTTTCATTATGGGGGATATCCGATACGCCGAATATAATAATCCGCTTACATTCCTTATCCTTTTATATCTATTTGAGCGAATCACGATATTCCTGAGGCGTCAACGATGTCGTTTGTTTGAAAAACCGGGTGAAATAAGAGGCCGAATCGTACCCGATCCGCATGCCGATTTCATGAATCTTTAAGTTGCTCTCCCCGAGCAGCCGCTTCGCTACTTCGATTCTCCTGCTCTTGATATAGTCGCTGATGGTATAGCCTGTCTTCTGCTTATACAATCTGGAGAGGTAAAAAGGCGTCAAAAAGACGAACTCGGCCAAGCGGTTCAGCGACAGATCCCCATCGATTTGTTCTTCCACGTATCGATGAAGCTGCTCGACGACTTCGCTCGTCTCCTGCTCCTTGCCTCCTTCCATGCTTTCGAACAGCATTTCCGCCAGCTCGCGGAAAAAGCCGGAAACCTCCCTCCATGAACGATGCTCGCGGATAGAGAACAGCTTGCTCGGGATGGCATGACCTCGGGCGGTCCCGAACACTTCGAGCCGATTCAGATGCGGGATGAAGATGGCGGACATCTCGTAGAACACCTCGAGCGGCAAGCCCGTCTCCAGCGTCTCCGGCTCGCCGATGGCTTCCGTAATCTCGTCGAACAGCTGCTCGAATTTCGTCCTTTCCTTCTGCATCAAGTATTGGTCGAGCATCCGGATGCGCTTGATCTTGTTTCGAGCTTTCTCGTCTCCGGTTTCCTTCGCCCGGTCGTCCGACAGCAGCATCTGGCTGCCGAGTCCGAGTCCTCGGCCGAACAACTGCGAAAGCCGTTCGTATTTGGACGAGAGCGCATCCCATTCGAACGGCTCGCTGGAGACGACGAACGAGCATGCGAGCTTCAAATAGCGGCTGCAAGCGTCTTGCACCGATTCCAGCATCCCAAGCAAGTAAGCATGAAGGCCGGCTTCCTTATCGACTTCGGCGTCGGCCCCGGCGCCAGCGCGCAGCGGAGGCTCGCCGACGATCGCCTGGCGAAACCCCGAATCCGCCTTCGGCTGCAGCAGCCAGATCAGCCGCTCGTGATTGCCTCTGAAGGATGTCAAGTCGAATTCCAACGCTACGAATTCTTCGAAGATGTTGTTGATCGAATAAGCGAACAACACCCTATCTCCTCCCGTCGCATCCTCGCGCCAGCGGTCGATACGGGCGACGGCCATCATAACCGGCAAGTCGGGATTGAGCGGCACATCAAACTGCTCGAACCGCTCTCTCCGGGCTGCAGACGATGAGGTTTCTCCTTCCAGCAGCGCGGTCAAATACTCCTTGCGCAGCGCCGGGAGCGCTAGCTTAAGAGACGAGCGAGCGCTTTCAATCAGGCCTTCGTAGGTCACTTCCTGGGCAATGACATCAATCGCCTTGTTGACCGAGGCGACGATCGAATCGTCTCCTTCCGTCTTCAGCACGTAATCGATCGCGCCTCTACGGATGGACGACTGGATATAGTCGAACTCGTTATATCCGGTCAGGAATATCGACTTGCAGCGAGGCCAGAGGCGCTGCACCTCCTTCTGCAGTTCGATGCCGTTCATCTCCGGCATCTCGATATCCGTCAGCAGGATGTCGATGCGCAGCTTCCGCGCGATCGCCAGCGCCTCCGGACCATCAAACGCTTGATAGACCTCTAGTGGATGGTCAGACTGCGAGAATAGCTCGCTTAAGCCTTCGACGATAATCGGCTCATCATCTACGATCAACAACCGATACATGGTTATCCGACTCCTTTCACGTCTAAAGGATCTGTAGGTTTCTCGGGTTTGTCCAAGGAGCTCGGCATCGGCAGCTTCAGCATCGCTTTCATGCCGCCCATTGCGCTGCGGGCGACAGACACGCCATACTCGGCGCCGAACCGGATCTGCAGCCGGCGGTGAACGTTCAGCATGCCGGTATATTCCATACCCGCGAACTGCTTCTCTAAATTCGTAATGAGCATCTGAAGGACGGAATCCGTCAGCCGCTCGCCGTTATCCTCGACCGAAATGAGCAAATAGCCATCCTGTTTAGCGATCTTCACGGCGATTCTGCCATCCTTGCGCTTTGTCTCGAGCCCATAATGATAGGCGTTCTCGATGAACGGCTGCAGGATGAGCCTCGGTACCCGCATATCGCCGCAGTCTTCCGGCAGTTCGCTAAAATCGACGATAATGCGGCTCTTGGAGAAACGAATGTTCTGAATTTCCACATACGAACGGGAGTGCTTGATTTCCGCATGCAGCGGCACATCATCGGATCCATTGCGGGTGATGTATTGGAAGTACTCCCCGAGCTTTTGGCTAAACTGGATTACGCTGTCGTTATCGTGCATCTTCGCCAAGCGGTATAGGATGAAATAGGTATTATACAGAAAGTGCGGATTGATCTGCGATTGCAGCTGCTTCAGCTCCGATGTTTGGGCGCGCAGCTTCTGCTCGTACACTTCTTGGATCAGCACCTTCAGATTGTTCGTCATCATGTTGAATCGTTGGAACAAGTACTGAAACTCATCGCTAGACTTCGGCAGCGGGATCGGCTCCATCTTACCCGATTCTACCTTGCGGAATCCGTTGATCATCCGATGCAGCGGCTTGCGGATAAGCTGATACAGCCAATAGGAATAGGCAACGATAAAAACGAGCGAGACGAACGACAGCAGCCATAGCAGCATCCGGTATTTGTCTATCGGACCGAGCATTTCGGCTGCCGGCACGTAGGCGATCAAGTAGTAGCCGAACGTAGGCGAGCGCTTATAAGCGACGAAATAGGAGCTGTTTCCCGCCGAAATTTGCTTATAGCCCTCATCCGCGCTGTCCTCGGGACGGTTTTTCAAGTAGTCCGAAAGCTCGTTCGAGAGCCCTTCGTCCATTTGATTGCCCAAGATCCAGCCGTTCTCCGGATTGACCAGCATCGCTCCCGCATTCTTATAGTCGGAGAAGTTCTGCAGCGACTGCTTCATCGCCTCCTGGTTGATCTCGATCGACAGCGCGAACGTTTCCTTCATGTCCGGCAGATCGGAGCCGGGATAGGCGATCGCCATGAACAGCCGGTCATTCCAGTAGTAATTGCCGACGCCCCTGAGTTTGGATACGGAGGCGACAGCCTCATATTCGGGGCTAATCGTGTCGCTGATCGTTGCGTCGCTTGATAACGTCCGTTGCAGCGTCAGAATGTGAGCACTTACGCTTTTGATGTAGAGGCTCGAGTATTTGATCTGCACCAGCTTGTCCTGTATGCGCTGCACCGTTTCCGTCCATGCTCCGATCGACATCGTATTGCTGATAAATGCGGCGTGTTGGATGTCTTTGTCGATCGCGTACTGCTGCAGCAGCCCCCTCATCTGCTCATTGCCCACCTCAAGCGAGCTTAGGTAGAAGTCAACCCGCGACTTGAGCGATTTCGACAGTTCCTCGCGGACGCTCTCCTCGCCCATCTGATTCATCCAGAGACCGATACCGTAGATCGGAGCGACCACAAGCAGGAACGCGATGATCAGTTTCGGAAATATCGTCATTCTCCGCTGTTGGTTTAGAAAAACTTTCATTTCGAGTCGCCCCTCGCGTTTAGAATTCGACCTGTTATCTCTGGAACAAGCTTGAAGAATTCCACTGCGAAAACATCAATCAATCAAGCTTGCATTCCGCCTCAAGCTCTCCGCCTTCGTCCGATTCGCGGCTTTCGCCGTTCGGAAGCACGATCAGGGTAGGTACGCCGGCCGGTGAACGGACCGACAATCGGAACATGCGCTCCCCGCTTAGACTCCAGCTTACGTCGACGGTTCCTTTGGGCGTAGCGACCGTGCCCGATGCCCAGGTCAAGCCGCTTAGCCGCGGCGCGATCCGGATGCGCGCGAAGCCCGGCTCGGCAGGCTGGACGCCAAGCGTCTCCGCCGTATATTCGTACAGGGGAAGCGCACCCCAGCCGTGGCAATCGCTGCGCTGCGTGACCGGGTCCTCGACCCATGCCGTAAGATGCAAGCCGATCTGATCCTTCCACGGCTTCCACAGCTCCAAGGTGCGGTCGTACAAGCCCGTGATCGACAGCGCGCGGAAGTAAAAAAAGCTCATCGAGAACGAAGCGCGAGGCAGCGTCGCGTCGGACAGCGTACGCTCCATAAGCCGGGTCGCTGTCCGCCCGGTCGCGGCGCCGCCGAGCACCGCCCAGATTTGCGCGTGTTGGCTGAACTCGCGGACATCCGGACCGTCGCGGTACAAGCCGAGCTCCTCGTCGAAGCAACGGCTGCGGGCGGCTTCACGGATTTCGTCCGCTCTGGCGGCGTATTCCTTCGCCGTATCCCCTCTGCCTGTCGCCTCGTTCAGCTCGGCAGCGCAGGCCAAGGCCGCGGCGTACATCAGATTGTACACCGTCATCGGACCCTGCCACTTGGCCGGCGGTGATCCGGCTTGATCTCGCCACTCTTCTACCCAATCGACGAACGACCAATAAGCTTCGGGAATGATGCCGACCAGTCCGTTCTCCACCCGCCGGCCGAACCAATCGAGCACTGCGTCTATCGTGGGCCGATAACGTCTCACGAGCGACAGGTCACCATAATAGCGGTAATGGTCGTGTACCATCAGTACCCAGATGAGCGAGAAGCCGGGAATGATCTGCGGATCGACCGACGGGTATCGGCTCTGTAGCATGCCGCTCGGGAGCAGCGAGCTGTGGTAGTCATGGATCGTCTTGCGCGGCAGCCGGTCGTCGGCACTTATCTGGTACGTGAACAGCGCCTGCGAACGGGCGTCCATCGTGTACTGCATCTGCTCGTAGAACGGCGTATCCTCATATGTATCGTGCATGCAGCGCCGCAGCGTGTTCAAGCTGATCTCCCACATACGCGGCCAGTCCGGGTCTGAGCTCTCGGCCTTCGCGACGGATTCAAGCGGGTAGCCTACCTCCCGCCAGAGGAGTCCCAAGATTGTGAGCGGCTCGTCTGCCGTTGTATAGGAGAGCCGAATGAATCTGCCGGCACGCACCGCCAGCGGCTCATAGATCTCGGGCTGCTCCTCGCTGCCGAAGCCGGCCGCGATATAGGCATCCTCGTTGCCGACCAGCTCCTTGCCGGTCGGATCATCGCGCACGGCACGCCGCGATCCGCCTTGGCCCGCATGCGAGCTTACGTATTCGTAAGCTTCGGAATAGAGCAGCTTGATTACGGCCTTGGCGCCTCCGACCAACCGAAGCTCAGGATAACCCGCCGTCATCTCGCCGATGTCGAGCTCCAGCCACCCATCCGTGCGCGCCGCTATCGCATACGGGAACAGCCCTTCCACGCGCGATGCAGCGCAATCCGGATCGCGGTCAGTGCGCATCAGCCGTGACGGGTAACGCTCCGTCTCGCGGAGAGGCGGAATCGTGCGCGGAGTAAGCTGCCTTCTATTCAAGCCTCCCCACAGCAGATCGTGCGGCTCCTGTAGTTGGCCTGGAAGCGTCCAGGACGTGTCGTCGAATGACGGGAAACGCCATCCATTCGGCAATCGAGCGGCGTCCACCGTCTCCATGCCGCCGACGAACAGCGTCAGCTTCTCCTCGCCGATCGATACGGCGTCGTCTCGTTGTATGGTCCACCGATTGTCCGTATGCAAGGTTTCGAGCACGGTTCCGTACTCGTCCGTTACCGATCCTTCCAGGAGGAACCCCCCGCGATCGGAACGCCATACGGATACCGGACCGTTCTCCCCGTTGTTGCCCGATGAGACGATCGGATAATGAACGACGATCGCAGAGAGCACATTCACGCCGGGGACGAGATAAGCGGACAGATCCAGCGTTTCGTAATAATGACTCCAACCGTCTCCTTTGGAGGGACCGCTCGATACCCAGTCACCGTTCATATACAGCCGGTAACGGCTGTCCGCCGTCACATCTATGGTAAGCCGGACGTTGCCCGGATCCGCTATGAGGAACGTTCTGCGCGCATAGGCACGCTCTTGCTTCGTGCCGGATGCCGCCTCCTTATCCAACCAGATCCATTTGGCTTGCCACTTGCGATTCTCTTCCATCTTGCATCGCCCCTCTCACCCTGATTATAAAGCGCTTACACCAAGAATACGAACCCTATATTTTCAATCGTATCCATTCGCCCCATCGGGATATATGGTGAATCGATGGCTTTCGTTGACTTATCATATCCGAATTCACGATTCGGGTCCCGAGTGGACCCTTGATGATGTATACTCTTCTGGACATCAAACGATTAAGATTGAAAGCGTTACAATTATTTCAGTAAGAGGATGTGTTGGCATGACCTCTTCATTCATTGGCGTAGATATTGGCACGCAAGGATTGCGTGTCGTCTTAATGGATGCAACCGGCAACCCGCTCGCGGTTATAAAAGAAAACTTCGGATGGTCCGATAACCGGGACGAACAAGACCCGGAATTATGGTGGGACCTTCTCCTCAAGGCTTTGAGACAATTGGCAGACATGTCCGCCAAAGCGGAATGGAGCCCTATTCGCTCCATAGCCGTCACTTCCACATCCGGTACCGTCATCCCGGTCGATGCGCAATATCGCCCTTTGCATGCGGCTCTTATGTACAGTGATGCTCGGTCCAAGCAAGAAGCTATTCTCTGTACGGAAGCCGCGGGCAAGGCTGTCAACTCCTCGTATGGGCTGCCCAAGATGTTATGGTACATCCGACAGTATCCGGAGCAAGCCGCTCGAATCCATCTATGGTGCCACGCTGTCGATTACTTGACGGGAAGGCTAAGCGGAGTTTGGGGAATGACCGACTATACTAGCGCGCTTAAGAGCGGTTACGACCTCGAAGCGAATGAATGGCCGGATTATATGTCATCCGTACTGAACATTCCCGCGCATACCCTCCCCAAGGTGACCGCACCGGGCACAATCGTGGGTCGGCTATCGGATGAAGTGCGTGAATCGACCGGCCTCCCCTCCTCCGTGCTCATGGTTGCCGGGATAACGGATGGATGCGCTTCGCAGATCGCATCCGGATGCTGCCTCCCGGGCCACTGGAATACGACCATTGGCACGACTCTAGTCATCAAGGGACTAACTCGCCAGCCCGTGCACGACCCTCTCGGACGTATATATAACCACAAGCATCCGCAGGGGTATTGGATGCCAGGCGGCGCTAGCAATACGGGCGCCGATTGGATTACCCGCGATTACGGCGGATGGGACTTAGCGGCATTGAATCAGGAGGCGAAGCAGTGGCTCCCTACGCCATGGCTCAGCTACGCCTTAACGCAGCAGGGAGAGAGATTCCCCTTCCTGAACGAGCATGCACGCGGATTCGATGCCCCCGGGTTGACCGAAGTGCAACGTTACGCGGCCAGGTTGGAGAGCGTCGCTTATATCGAACGATTATCTTACGAGACGATAGAATCGCTATCTCAAGAAAAGATCGAAGTTATCTATACTGCAGGCGGAGGAAGCTCCAGCGATACGTGGCTGCAAATCCGGAGCGATGTTCTGCAAAAACCGATCTACAAGATGAAACACGTCGAAGGTTCCGTTGGAGCGGCGATGCTCGCTGCGTCGGCGACCGAATTCTCTTCACTCGGCGAAGCCGTTCAACGCATGTCGATCGTGGATAAATTCGTCGAACCAGGCGTCTGGCAAAGTCGGTACCAAGAAAATTACATCAAGTTCAAAGCGCTGTTGCAGGACAGAGGCTACTTGAACGATAACAACCGAAAAGGAGCTGCACCGTGACTCGTTTCTTTTTATTACGGCATGGGGAAACCATCTGGAACCATCAAGGTAACCGATATTGCGGGATAACGGATATTCCGCTGAATACTACGGGGCAGCAGCAAGCCCGTATGGCTGGCACCGCGCTTATGGGCGAAGGGATATCCAACATCTACTGTTCGCCGTTGCAGCGTTCGATCGAGACAGCCCGAATCATCGGAGCGGCATTGGATCTTGAGCCGGTCATGGATGAACGTCTGTATGAACTCGATTTTGGCAAATGGGAAGGGTTAAACCGGCATGAAATCGAATCGAAGTACCCAGGCGAATGGGACGTCTGGATGAACAACCCCAGCTCGTCTCCTGCGGGGGATACCGGGAATACCGGCGTTGAAGTGACCGAACGATACGGAGCATTCATGAGGGATATAGAGGCGATGCATCAGGGCGAGTCTGTTGTCGTGATCGGCCATAATACCTCGAATCGACTGTTCATAGCCGATTCACTCGAACTGCCGCTTCGATCATACCGAAATTTCAAGCAGCATAACTGCGGCATATCCCTGCTGGAGATGCACAATGGCGCAATCGTGTGGGAGCGAATGAACGAGACGGCACACTTGAGGAGGAGCTTGCCGTAGCGACATCTACGAGAAAAGACACCGAATCGGGCTACATTTCTTCGCTGTTTTCCATGTTAAGCCGGCATAACGCTGGATAACGCCACCTCGCTTTCGCTTTAGACAAAAGGAATAGCGCCCGAGGGCGCTATTCCTTCCATCTTATTCACCCTTTGCCAGAAAGCGTTCTGCGCCATCTGCCAGCCAAATGTCCCCCGTCTGCCGGCCCGTTCCCGTATCGCGGATAAGATTGTCATTCAGCTCATTGTCTACAGACCCAGCGTTCACGAAGAATCCGAATCCGACGTTATCCTCGACCACGTTGCGGAACCACTTGTTGCGGTTCGCCCCGTTATCCGCATTCTCCGGGCGATAATAGACGCCGCCATTCCCGTTATAGCGAATGACATTGTCGGCGAACCGGTTGTCAGAGTCCTTATGTCCGATCGAGATGCCAGACTCGGCGTTATGCTCCAACACGTTGCGCTCGAACTCGCCGAACTGGACGCGCCAGCAGACGAACAACCCTGCCGTGCCGTTGTCGCTGCACGTATTGTCCTTGACGCGAGAGGAGTGCGAGCCTGCGCCGGGATGCAGCCCCGATCCTTTGCAGCCGCGAACGTCGCAGTGAAGCACCGAGATATTTTCGGTAATCTGCCAACTGATGCCATCTCCGTTGAAGTCGCGCACGATGACGCGCTCGATCGTGCAATCGCGTGCCTTATTCAGATAGATCCCGCCCGCTCGGCAGCCGCCGATCGGCTCGTTTGCTACCTTGTTACCGTCGATCGCAAGGTCGCGCACGCGGACCTGCCAGGCGTCCACCGCCTCGATGATCGAGCAGGCATTCGTTGCCATGCCGCCGTCGTCCGAGCGATAATCGCGCTCTAGGTGCCGGTCGAAGCGCAGTACATTGCCTTCCACCGCCGTAATGACCGCCGTGCTCTCGTCCCAACCCCATTTTTGCGATTCGTCGAAAATTTGCAGGCCCATCCCGACGCGGAAGCCGCTGGCGTCCGCCACCTCTACCCGCAGCTCTCCGTAGTCGGCGTCGACGATGAACGGGCTCTTGAAGCCGTCCGTCTTACGCAGTACCGTCTCCGGACCGGCTCCGGCCAGCGTGACGCGATCCGTCAACCGAATCGGTCCGTACACGTCATACACACCTGGCTCCAGCCGCACGATGCCGCCGCCATGCCGGGTCGCTTCATCCACCGCCGATTGAACGGCCATGGAATTGAAGCCCGGATAGTCGCTTTGCGGTCCCCCGGCAGTCACTTCGATCGTGCGATTGCGCAGCATCGGATCCCTCATCCCCAACTTTCTCATCCTCTCGTCTATCTTAATGTCTCTGGTTTTGCCGTTTTCGTGTTTATTATAAAATTGGAGAACTGCCCTACATATAGCAATCTTTATGGAATCGTTGTCTTTTCATATCCTTTTAAAGGGCTTTGAAACTTATCCTTTACAGCCACCATCCGTTATCTTTCTCATCCAACGTTTCCCCGGTAACCGCGTTCCAAGCGAAACTTGTCTCTTCTCCATTCAGCAGCCAGCGGCTCGGGCATGTCGTGTACAGCCAATCGAGCGGTTCTGCCGCCTGACGTTCGACTGCCGCGAGCTCGAACGCCCGCCGAATCTCGTCCTTCTGCTCCTCCGTCAAGACGGCCGGATCCGCCGAGACGAACAGCGGCGTGCCGCTGCCAGCCAGCAAGCGAAGCCACTCGCGATTCAGCTCCCATGGCACGTCGGCCGTGAGACCTACGCAATCCGCATCGTGGCTGTAGAAAGTTCCGTGCTGCGGCATTCGAAAACCGAGCGTATTGACGCCCATATAGCGCGTCCGCTCCCACCACTTGCCGCTCGTATCGTCACCGGTCCGCTGAATCGAGAACAATCCCGCCGACAGATGGCCAAGCGTATTGCAGCCGATCACCTCGGCCCCTCCAGCCGCTTCCGCAATCGTCCGGTACAGCTCCAACGTGATCTCCGCGGTCGTCCGCGATCGATCCCGGAACGGTTGCGGCAGTGCGTGCGGCTTAGAGCGCATCGTGAACCCCCATTGGCCAAGCAGATCGTATGTCGTAAAATCGTGCTTCAACAGTTCGAAGCCCCATCGGACCATCCTACGGACCGCCTCTTGGATCGATTCGAGCACTCCGGGAACGGTCGGATCAAGCACATGGCCACCGCTTGACGAATAGCGAATCCATTCTGCGGGCACCTCTTCCGCCGTTAGAAGCGGCCGAAACCAAAGTCCGGGCTTGACGCCAATCTCTTTCATCTCCCGAGCCAGCCGGTCCATATCCGGGAACTTGTCATTACCCGTCCAAGGCCCGCCATTGCAGGCTCCCCCTCCGCTTTTCGACTGCCAGCCGTCATCGATAACCATATAGGGTCGATTGCTGGCGTTCGCGGACAGGGAGGAGATGAATCGGGAATCCTTGAGAATATCCCCGTGCGAGCTGTTGCCATAGGCGTAGTACCAGTTGTTTCCGCCATAGACCGGCTGTTTCGGCATTCGGGGACGATCGCACAGAAGGGAGCAGAACCGTCGTGCCGCCTCAATGGGCCGTTCTCCTGTCGTTCCCGAATCCGTGACGATCTCGGCGATTGGCAGTATGCGATTGCCGAGGCGGACGCCTTCGCTGCCGCAGGAGACGTCGGCAGTCAACGTCAGGCCATCCGAATCCATCTGCCAGAAGCAGAATGCTCCCGCTCCCGTCTTCACCCCGCAGCCTGCCGTCCGGACGCCGTCATGAGCTAGGAAATACCACGGCAGGACTCTCTCGGGCACCAGTCCGCGCCATTCCAAATCGCCGTATGCCCGCTCCCAATGATCCCCCAGAACGAGCCATTTCCCTTCGACTTTCTCGTCCCACCGGAGCTTAATGGCTCTGGGCTTTGCCGTCGGCGCTTCCAGAGTCACCGCTACTAGTCCACCTTCGTTCATCAGACGAAGCCTAACTCCTTCGCACTCCCACGTTCCGGGCTGAACCTGCGTCAGCGCCCGCCATCCGTCGTCCAGACGTACGAACGCGGCAGAAGGGCTCTCCATTCTATTAAACATCTCCACAGCTTCGGCCTCCTTCCTCCCCATGTTGCGCAACTGCTCGCAATAGCGAATAATAGTAGCGTATCCCCAAAGTATAAACGGCTTTGGTAACAGTCGTTAGGGCGAAAAGGGTCCGATCGGGAAGGAACGTTAACCAACTGGGACATGATTGGGATCGAAGGAGGTATTACAGTGGCAGATTACCGATGGGAAGACTATATGTCTTTTCCAAACAGCAAATCGGAAGCGTACCTATATGGCGCCCACTCCGCCTCCGTCCCTGCGGGCTGGGCCTGCGGCAGGCATCTGCATCACCTAATGTTCGAGCTTAATCTCGTTCTCGAAGGGACACAACTGGCCGAAATCAGCGGAATCCCGTACCGTCAGGAAGCAGGAGATCTCCTTTTCGTACCTCCGATGCGGCTTCACTCGTTTCGATCCGAGGCGCCGCTCCGCTATTTCGTCTTTCATGTGCAGATCGACGAGCCCTCTTTCCTGCAACGGTTGGCCGATTCCGGCCTGCTGTTCGTCGATCGCGGCCATCCACTGAACCGCAAACTGGCAGCAGCCGTGAAAGCCATCCGGGAGCAAATGATGCAGGGAGCCTCTCGAATTCGGCTTTATCGCTCGCTGTACGAGATGCTCGATCTGCTCGAGAACGAGCTCAACCGCATCTTGCCGGTACCAGACGCTTCGAAGGAACGCCTTTCCCTTCCTGCTCGAATCGCAAGGGAGATCGAAGCGTTTGTCGCCGTGCAAGGGGACGAAGATCGGAAGAAAGAAGAGAATTGGTTGGAATCGATCGCGCGCCGCCTCGGCTACAGCCGCAGGCATTGCTACCGGGCATTCATGGACAAATACCGGATGTCCCCGCGCGATTACTTATTCGTGCTGCGTCAACAAGAAGCGATGCACCTTCTGCTCAGCGGAGGGGATTCTCTGGAGCGAATCGCCCTTCGTATCGGATACGATAACGTTCAGAGCTTCATCCGGCAGTTCTCCAAGTGGACGGGGACGACTCCCGGCCAGTTCCGCAAACAAAATCGGGACGAGCTTGTCTATTTGACGCGTTTGGAAGTCCGTTATCATGAAGTCTAGACTAATTATATTAGTTACTCATGCCTCGCCCATATCGCCAAGCGGCTTCAATTTAACGAAGTACGATAACGCGAATGAAATAGCCAGCAGTACAAGTGGGACAAAACTGATGAGGACGCGGAACGCGAGCTCCGGATTATCGCCGGGATTGTCACCATTCTCGTATCCCAGGAACAAGCTTACGATCAAGAAAGCAAGCGCGGAGATCAAGCCGCTGGAGCGTGTTATAAAACCGCTGACCGCCGTATACACACCCTCTCTTCTGCGACCAGTCTCTGCATAATCCAGATCGATGATATGACTGTTCACAACTGGCGGCGTTACGAGGAAACCTGCCAGTCCGAAACCGACGAGTACACCCGCAGCGATTCCTGTCCATAGATTGCTTCCGAACCAAAGCGGGATGACCGATAGCGCATATGCGAATAGCGATAGGCGCCAAGCCTTGACACTGTCCATTCGTTTGATGATCCAGAACCACACCGCAACGAGTGGAATTACAGACACGAAGATGGATGCGAGCAGCAGTGACACCTGTGACTCGGGTACCTGCAGCACATACTTGGCGTAGAACGGAATCATCGAGCTCAACAAGCCGTTAACCGTTTGAGCGAACGAATTCGAGATATTGAAGATCCAGAACGGCTTATTGGATAACGTGGCCGCGAAGGATTCCTTTAAGCCCATGCGAGGCGATAGCCTGGCGGCTTCATCCTCCTTAGTGAATCGTAAGAACAGGGCCATCAACACCGCGAATATTACACCGAACACCAATGCCATAATATCGAAACCAAATGCGTTATACAAAATCGGCCCTGCAACCGAAGCGATAAGAATCGCTACGATCTGGTACGCCTGTTGAATGGCGGAAGCCTTCTTGCGCAGTTTATTTTCTCTATAGAGCTCCGGGAACAACGCACCATAATTGACCCAGATAATCGTCGCCACCGCCTCGAACAACACAAGCGCGACAAGAAACCATACGAATAAAGCCGTCTCGGACAATCCTTGCGGGACTGAGAACACGATATAGAACATCATTAGGAACAATGGAATTGAAGCATATAACCACGGTTTTCTGCGTCCGTGCCTGGAATTCGTTCTGTCGGAGAGATAACCTGCCATCGGTTGATTGACCGCATCCCAGATCATGAACACCAATCGCGCTACCGTCGCAAGCCCAACTGCCAATCCTAGTTTCTCTACATAATAGAATGTGTAAAACGAGCTGAATGCCTGACTCGGAATCATCATCGCCAGCATGCCGAATGCATACATCCAAGGCGAATTGACCGCTCTGCTTCTTGCCATCCCTTTTCCCCGCCCCCCATAAATTTACAATATAACAACTCAAGCATACTGGGATTGGTCCAAGGTTGCAACGAAAGTTTTGCTAGAACAGGAGCCAAATCTGGCGTGCGATGAGGAGCGAGCTGACACTAATGAACAGCGGACGCACATACTTGGCGCCTTGCTTGATCGCGACGCGCGAACCCGCGAGCGAACCCAGCACCATCGCCGCCCCCATGATAAGACCAATGCCATAAGACACGGAGCCTAACACGACGAAGGCAATCAAGCTGAACAAGTTGCTTGTGAAATTAAGAAGCTTCGCATTACCTGCCGCTTTGACGAAATCCAGCCCCAGCAGCAAGAACGCGAAGATGAGAAACGAACCCGTCCCTGGCCCAAAAAATCCATCGTAACCGCCTAACAGCAGCGCGGCGATTGCCATGGCGATGCCACCTCTGCGCGACAAAGTCCGGAAGGTCCCTACTCGTCCCCAATCTCGTTTCACGAGTGTATAAATCGTAACAATAAGCAACATGACAACGACGAGCGGCCTCATCCATTCTGATGGAACAAGCTGCAGCAACAACGTGCCGCTAACCGCGCCTATCGCCGTCAGCGGCACGAGCTTGCCCGATAATCTGAGATCGACATGCCCGGAGCGCAAAAACGTTAGCGTGCTGGTCAAGGAGGACATCGTGCCTGCAAGCTTATTCGTGCCAAGCGCCAGATGCGGCGGCAGTCCTGCCGCAAGCAGCACGGGTACTGCAATAAGACCTCCGCCGCCAACGACGGCATCAACAAAAGCTGCGAGAAAACCTCCCGCAGCTACAATCCATATGATTTCCAAAGTTATTTCCATCTCTAACATTCATCCGTTCTGCTTTTCCTTGTTGTCCTTGCCGTTGTTCTATGAATAAGGCAATTCGCTGCCGCTCAAATGTGCATACAGGTTAGCCAGCGAGCCCATGTATCCTTCTTCCGTCTGTTTAACGGCTGCTTCGTCATCGTATCCCGTCTCGCGAATCGTGACGCGAGTCCCCCCGTTCTCATCCTCTAACAAGAATGAGGTTACCATATCAGACAGCTCGCCATTAAATTCCCAGCGTATCGCAAATTCACTTTCTAATTGAATGTGTTCAATGACTCCGCGCAGCGTGACGATGTCGTCCCCGTCGTGATATTGGTTCGGTGAATGATGGAACCATATCTCCTCGCCTGCTTCAAGCTTCGGGACATCCCAAGGCGATCCCGGCGAATACCATTGTGTCAATTCATGACCCTCTGTAACCGCGCGCCATACACGCTCAAGACCCGATTCAACCCATACAGAACATTCTACCGTCATATTCGACATATCCATTTCTCCTCTAAGAAGCCTTGTTTCTTACCTGCTGTGCAACAGCTTATCCGTCATCGCCGAATACTGGATATACTCTTGTTCCCACATTTCCTTGCGTTTCGGAACGTCCTGTCCATCCAATAACAATGCAACAACATCCAGACAGACGTGCCAGCCTGCCAGATCTCGTGGTGTATGCGGCGTCAATGCGTTGATCGTCTCCACAAGAGTCAGCTTCGTGCCTTGCGGAGTCTGCGTCAATTCAAAACGTACCGAATCTTCGCCCCAGACATATTCCAGAACCGCACCTTCCTCGTAATCCAGAATATCCATGTTCTCAAAGCTGCCATCCCCCATATCAAACGAAAGCCGCCCGTTCTTGCCAAGCTCCTCGATACGAAGTTCCGCGAACCAAATTTGTAACTTATCATTACGAGTCAGGTAAGCCCACACGTCTTCTGGTGGATGTGGTAATTCGCGTTCAAACCTTGCCGTATAACCTTCTCCGTTTTTCTCCAAATGTGCAAACATGCCAATTCCCCCTCATCACGATCATCATATTGATTGAAAAATTCAAAATTTTAAAATATCTATTCAATTCATTTGAGTTTCGTGTTATATTAATTGACATAAACATCTCATAGGAGTTGACGAACATGCAAATCGCCCTTATCGCTCACGATTCCAAGAAAAACGAAATGGTCAATTTCGTCATTGCTTATAAACATATTTTTGATGCCCATGATATTTATGCCACTGGCACAACAGGCTCCCGCATCATTATGGAGAGCGGCGTTCGCGTTAATCGCTTGAAATCCGGCCCCCTAGGCGGCGATCAACAGATCGGATCCATGGTTGCGTCCAATGACATCGATCTTGTCATCTTCCTGCGCGATCCACTTGTCGCACAGCCTCATGAACCGGATATTACAGCACTTATTCGCCTCTGCGATGTACAATGTATCCCGCTCGCAACCAATATCGCTTCTGCAGAGTTATTGATCAAATCCATGGAACGAGCCGACTTCGCTTGGCGTGATGTCGTGAAGGAAAAATATAAGGACCTTCCATTAACAGGAACAGAGGTTTAGTTATAACCGACTAACCCCTTTCCGACTATATCGCGAACCAATCCGGAAACATTCGTCTCAATCGATCCAATTTAATTTCCGTCTGGTGCGCGCCGCCGCCTTCATGCCCATTAAACGGATAAATCATTATTTCTTTTTCCGTGCGTATCCGATTATACGTTGCAAAATACATTTGAGGCGGACAAGTCTCATCCTTAAGCGCAACGGATGCAAGTACTGGACACTGAATGCGCTCAGCCATATTCATCGTATCAAAATAACTCAAATTATCCATGATTTGATCCGTTTGCTCCGGGTGACGGCGCAAAAATTCGGTGACAGAGCCAAAAGCACCATGGTTGCCTTCGACTCTCGCCACCAAATTGCTGTTGCTCGGCACATCCACCATCGCAAACTTGGCTCGAGAATCCAGCGCAACGACGGCCATGCCGAGCCCGCCGCCTTGACTGCCGCCATCAATGATAATCCGATCCGCATCAATATCCACTTGCGAGCAAGCATAATCAATCGCCTTCAGACAATCCATATAGACGTGACGGTAATAATATTCACGTTTATCATGCACCCCTTTACTAGCTACGCTAGCCGAGAAGCCATGCGAATAGTTGGCCGTATTCCCCGTTTTGCCTCCCTGGTCTCTACAGTCAACTGCCAGCACTGCCAAGCCCATCATTGCATAATGCATGTAGTTTGTCGGATTTCCCCTGTTGCCCGTGAAACCATGATAATTGATTAGGCATGGATATTTGTCCTTGCCCAGGAAAGTAGGCACGATCAGCCATCCATGTATGTCCGTCTCATCCATTCCGTTGTACGAAATATCGTAGACGCGCACCGCGGGAATCGGGTAATCCGCTACAAGGCGGCGCTGAGGCATCAGCGGTACCGACTGCGCTTCGCTAATCGTTTCCTCCCAAAAATCGAAAAAGTCATCCTTCCTCGTCAGCTCTGGCAAATACCTCTCCAATTCCTTCTTCTTCTCTTCTACGTACCCCACTGATCATATCCCCCATTCTGGAACTCTTACTCTTACATCTACTTCTCCCCTTTCCGTCTGCAATCCTGCCTGATTTACAAATGAATTACGGCGGCTTACCTTGATATTTACCTGTATTAACAAGCTTTACCTTCACATCCACCTCTGCGAGCGAGCTTTCCGATAATACAAATCGACTGCCTGCTATCTCTTCGTAGTACTTGGCAGGATTGCTTCTATAAAGTTCTTCAAGCATGCCGTACGGATCCATACTTTTTTTTATACCCTTGCGAAATGTATCCATTACCTCCTCCGCAATTTGATGCTCAGCCATCTCCTCCATCTTAGCAATCGACTCCTCCTTCATGAGCTCCATGACGAATCCTCGTACCTTTATTTGCAATTTGAAACGTACATCATCCCCGTCCACGATCTTGATATTCAATTTCGGATTGGAAAACATGAGCATGGCCGTCGCAGAATGTTTCTCTCCAATAACAAGCGGCGTTCGTTCGAGCTTGGGGAACGCCCATCTAGCGCCCTGCAGCTCATCAACCGACATCCAGCCGGCCAATTGATGATTGCGAAGGAAATAAGCGCCTGTCACCTTAAACATCGGCCTCTCCTTCATATCCTCCGTCCACCCAAACGCATCGGCACCAATAGAAGGAATCCAAGCATGCTCTCCCGGCTCATCCAGATCAGAAATCGCCCGATTAGCCATAATCGGTCTAATGAACGCAGACGCAGCACTAGATTGAGTACCCGTGAACATTGTCGTGAACAACGGAGACATGTTAAACAACGACTTCTGCTTCAATACCTCACGCAGGTCTTTGTCCGTACCATACACGTAAACGGTATATCTGATTTCCCGATACCGATTGATGGCGCTGTAAATTTCTTTAACGTCCTTCTTAAGCGCCTCCTTCGACATGACAACCGCCTTCAAATGCCCCCAGAACATAAGCAGCTGAGATGTCGCCCCCACCTCCGTAAGCGCCGATGTCAGCGTCTCCCCTCTGCCCGAACCGATCCAAACAGGCTGTTCCTTGCCAATTTCAACCTGATCCGTATGCGCAATTGTATTAAAGTTAATGATCTGCGCATAGACCACCCATTCCCCATCCTTGTAATCAATACCGATGGCCGTTGCGTATGCATTTCCCTGAATATCAGGCATCGATGTACAGCCGCTTGTTGTGAGTAACAAGAGAACGACAACAATGACATTCAACCATCTCTGTGCGTTCACTCCTGATCCCCCTTCTGATTGTCGCTATCGATCGTCTGCAGCCCATCAGGACGCTCCTTCATCTTTTTCCAGGGTACTCGCAGAAACGATATGACCAATTGCTTAAGGTTGAGCGGCGATAAAGGCGACAGATACGGCACACCAAACGGCCGAAGGCTTCCCATATACCCTAACAGCAGCACCATACCGAGAATAACCCCAAACATCCCTAGCAGTGCCGATAGAATAAAGAAGAAAAACCGCAGCAGACTCACTTGTGTGCTCAAGGTTTGATTAACAAGCGTGACGCCCGACACCGCGGTAATAGCCCCCACAACGACAACAGACGGAGAAACAAGACCCGCCCGAATGGCAGCATCTCCGATAATTAATCCGCCGATTGAAGTTAAAGTCTGTCCGATGGCACTTGGCAGCCTGATGCCCGCTTCTCGGAATATTTCGAGCAGCAGCAACAGCAAAAACATCTCCATATGAGAAGACAACGGGATGCCGAGACGCGTAACAGATACCGTAGCCATCATCCGATAAGGAATTTGATCGGGATGGAATGTCATTAACGCTACCCAGATAGCAGGAAGGAAAATCGAAAGAAACAAACTGATCCCGCGGATGATCCTGGCAAAGGAGACATACGTATAATTAAAATGCGCATCCTCAGGCGACTTCAAAATCAGGGTCAAGCCTGCAGGCGCAATCAATACCATAGGCAGTCCATCAACAATAATGACGATCCTGCCAGAGAGCAAACTGCTCATGACATAATCCGGCCGTCCTGTGAAGTCCATAATAGGCAACAGCCTGAACTTGGAGTCATTCAGATACTCTTCCAGTTGACTGAGACTATAAATCGCTTCCACATCAATCTTATTAAGCCGTTCCTTCATCTCCTTCAAGATAGAAGGGTTCAATATATCACGGAAATACAGCAAGCCGATACGCGTCTTGGAGCGTCGCCCTAATGTCATATGCTCTACCTGCAAGGAGGGCGACCTCAGCCTCTTGCGGATAAGCGCAATATTTACTACCAAGTCCTCAACAAATCCGTCACGAGGTCCTTTAATCGAAATTTCGGTATTGGATTCGAACGGCGATCTCGTCGGCTTGTCCCCCATACTGACAAACGCCGCCTCGCCAGTCTCAACAAATAAGAGCAATAGATCACCCTGGAACACAACCTCATACAGCTCATCTTCCGTATTCCCTAGTTGTACGATCGGCATGACGCAAGACACCTTCTCGATCGGGCGCCCTTCCATCCCGCCTCTGTCGTAAAGCTTGTTCAGCTCCGGCAGCACATAAGTGCCGATCTCTATCGTATGGGCGAGACCCTCTGCATATACCAAGACAACCTGAACATTGCTGTCATTATTGAAGCGGCATTGTTGGAAGATAACATCGTCGTTTCCATGAAACAGCTTTCTCAGATTGTCCTCCGTCCAACGCCCGCTCTCCACAGTCGATGTTGTACTCATGACATTCCCTCTTTATGTATTTTTCTCCCGGGCAATAATGCTACAGCCATCCATATGAGCGACAATGGCAGCATTACCGCCAGAGAGATCGGCATATAGTATCGAGACAACCAGAGATAGAAGGTGTATTCGTTAATCGGTATCAAGGCCAATAACGCATAACTCAGCATGATGATCACCACAACTCCATATCGCAGCTTCTTCCGTTTCACAGGCACCATCTCCGATAACAAGAAAACACTCAAGCTAATTCTTATGCAGGCGCCCGACAGCCATTGGAATATGGATAGAAAATCCAGATGCTCGATATATTTGCCAATCTGCACTAGCCGCCACTGCTCGTACGGAGAAATCATCTGATGCATCGCTTCTGTAGGACCAAACTCTGTAATCGCCGCCATAAGGGGGCCCAGTGAGATCATGATCAAAAACATTCCGAATAATAGTAACTGCCAAATCTTAACCTTGTTCTCCAGTCGATGCTGCACGAGCATAATGACAATCAACTCTATAAATCCAGCCCCTGTATAAACCATGCCATGCAGCACCGGAGCGAAGCCGTGTTCCAGCATAGGACGCAGCAACGAATAATCCTTCATCGGTGTATTAAAGAAACCAACGAACATGCCGAGCCCAGCTACTAGAGGCAGCAGCACGCCAGATACCACTGCAATGACCGACAATCCCCACAGACTGAGCGCCGCGCAGATCAGCACCAGCACACTAACAAGCAGCGGCTTCGGCGTTAACGGCAAATAATTAGTAATATGCCAAGTCGCAGTATGAATCACCGTCGTGCCTCCGATACAATAGAGCTGAATGATAACAGGCGCGACGAGCAACCACGCAGCAGGTTTACTGATTCGCGAAGACAACCAATCGATCCACGGTCTCTGCTTCGATCTGCGCATAAGCCATCCGAGAAGTACAATCCATACCAAAAAAATCAAACCGCTCACGATAGCCGTTATCCACGAATCTCTGCCAGAC
This sequence comes from Paenibacillus sp. strain BS8-2, assembly GCF_054483835.1. Classification (NCBI taxonomy): domain Bacteria; kingdom Bacillati; phylum Bacillota; class Bacilli; order Caryophanales; family Paenibacillaceae; genus Paenibacillus; species Paenibacillus sp. strain BS8-2. The sequence goes on along the minus strand of NZ_CM137010.1, from coordinate 2,718,150 downwards.
GCATCCAGCACCATAGGATTCACAATGACATGACTCGCCAATCCATTCATCAAGGCAAACATCATAAACAATTGCACAAATTTGATCTGTCCCGAACTTTTCACCGTTCACCCCCACCATTCGACTTCCTCCACTTGGCATCGGTTAGTATAACCTCTACCACTTTTTTCTATGCCAAATGAAGGAATGCCAGTTGCGCTCGCGCATTCGCGCCAAACACGGAACAGGCCGTCCCGGAAGTCATTTCTGACTTGCGGGACGGCCCATTCAACGGATGAATACACATCAATTATGGAGTTGGCAGGAATTCCGTCGTAAAGATCTCTTTGGCATCAAATGTTTTCTTCAACAATCCTAGTCCGTGCAATTGATCGATTAGAGTCGTCCACCGTTCTTCCGACATGTATCCGAAGCCATGTTCAGCTGCATCGCCTCCATAAACAAATTCCTTCTGCGCTTCATCCTCGAACGCGATAGCATCGAGTGCAATGTTCGGATTCGCAGCATGAATAACGGGGTTGATTTCGGCCGAAGTATCCTTATATGACATCCAACCCTCGCTGAAGGCTTTCACAAAGCTTCCAACTTCCTCCTTGTGGTCCTCTAAGTAGGATTTGGCCACGAATAGCACGACGTTATACGGGTCATATCCAGAATCGGATACAAGCAGCGTCTTCACCTTGACACCCTCCTTCTCCATAAAAAACGGTTCGGATGTCAAGAAGGCTTGCGTTACTGAAGTAGGGTCTGCCAGGAAGTTGACATGTTGACCGGTGTATGTCATCTCCTTCACGCCGCTTAAGTCATATGTGCTCTTGAGATAATCCCAGTATGTGATACCAGGTTGAACAAATACTGTACGACCATTCATATCCTCGAAGCTGTCAATCGCTTCACTCTCCTGGAACATTAGCGCTTGCGGGCTTCCTTGCAGCGCTGCTGCAACAACCACGAGATCAATGCCCTGATTCTTGGCGATGACGATTTGGTCAGCATGCGCCAAGCCGTAGTCCGCATTGCCCGATGCTACGATTTGGACAGCCGAGACTTGCGGTCCGCCAGGTTCGATGGTTACATCGAAGCCATTTTCCTTGAAGATACCTTGCTCCTGAGCTGCATAGACCCCTCCATGCTGTGCTTTGGGGAACCAGTTCAGCACCATCTTGACCTTCTTCGTCTCAACAGGCGCCGTTGGCGCGGACGTTGTGCTTGTTGTCGGCTCGGATGTAGCAGTGGCCGACTCTGTCGCAGCCCCGTTATTCCCCGAGTTACTACACGCCGCAGCAAACACCATCATTAACGTAATAAGTAATCCCCCAACTTTTTTGTTCATTCGTTTCTCCTCCACTTTTCTATTTATTTGGATTTCATCGCCGACTCATGCCAAGAACCCAGAATACGATTCGAGATTAAGCTTACGATGAGATAAAAACTAATACCAAGAATGGCGGCGGCAATCCCGCATGCGAACAAGAATGGCGTTTTCATCTGCACCGCCGCGATCGTAATGGCGTAACCCAGCCCGCCTTTGCCTCCGCCAATACCCGCCACGTACTCTCCGACTATGACGCCAACAATCGATAACGTACACGATATCTTCAATCCCGCCATGATGTAGGGCATCGCCGCCGGAATTCTGAGCTTCGCCATTTTCTGCCACTTCGAAGCATTGTACAGCGTGAACAGTTCATCCATGTTTTTGTCAACGGAATTGAGACCCATCAGCGTGTTGGATATAACCGGGAAGAAACCGATCAGAAAAGCAATCACAACGATGGAATTGTAACCTGCTCCGAACCAGATCACGACGATCGGCGCCACAGCTACAACCGGTATGGTCTGGAGAATAATTGCATAAGGATATATACTTCTCTCAAGAATGACGGAGCTGGCAAGCAGAATAGAGACCCCTATTCCGATAACGGCACTTAGAAGAAAACCAATCACAGATTCGACGACGGTAATACGAACCGCTTGCCACAAGATCGCCCAATCTTCAATGGACGCTTTAAGTACATCTGTCGGCTTGGGGAAGATAAACGGTTTCATGCCCATCCATTGAGGAATAAATTGCCACAGCGCCATAACAACTACAAACGCGATGATTGGGCCCAAATAATGACTCAAAAACAAATTGCCCTGCTTCTTCGGTTTGCTTATCGTTTCGACCCCTTGCGTTCCTGCCGGCATCGTTTCCACTGTAGTCACTGACATTTAGCCCAACTCCTTATGCAGCGTTCCATGTTCGAGGTACATAGAAGCCTGGTTCACATACTGACCGAAAGCTTGCTCTGTCCGCATTCCGAGCTCTCGGGGATAAGGCAGCTCTACGTCGATCATCGCGGACAATCTGCCCGGGCGAGCCGACATGATTGCAATCTTGGAAGAAAGGAATACAGCTTCGAACACATTATGTGTTACAAACAAAACAGTCATCTTCTCCCGCTCCCAAATGTCGAGCAGCTCAAGCTGCAGTGATTGGCGCGTAATTTCGTCCAGCGCGGCAAACGGTTCATCCATCAGAAGCAGCTTCGGCTTGGCTGCAAGCGCCCTTGCAATCGACACCCTCATCTTCATCCCGCCGGACAATTGCCGGGGGTACGCCTTATGGTAATCCTTGAGCCCAACCATCTCCAGTACACGCGCCGCCTCTTCCTTGTGCGACCTCCGACTGCCCCCTCTCAGTTCAAGGGGCAGCACAACATTATCCATAATGGTCCGCCACGGCAGCAGATTCGCATCCTGGAATACAAATGCAATGTCGCCCGATTCTCTAATCAATTGTTTGGGAGACTTGCCCGCCGCAAGCACGTTGCCCGAAGTCGCTTCCTCCAGCCCCGCCACCATCCTAAGCGCTGTCGACTTCCCGCAGCCTGATGGTCCCAAGAAGCTGACAAACTCCCCTTCACGAATCGATAAGTTGACATTTGTTAATGCCACCGTTCCTGTGCTATATGTTTTGCCAACTTGGTCAAAGGTCACGATCTCCGCACCGCCTGTGTTTCTCACACCGCCGCCCCCTCCATGAACCCTTGATCTCTTATCAAAAGCCCATGTCAATTTAAGTGACATGTTATCATCCAACCTCATATTGAACAATGGATATAGTAGCCAAAGATCATCCGTTATCTTGGTCACGATCTACAAACACCTCCCAAAACCAGGCTGTTGCAGCCCTCGAATAACTGACGAATATATAACAATAATCTCACATCATTACGCCGTATTTACATGACATACAACCCCACTTCCTCCTTCTCCGTTATTAGACGAGACAAGGTGAAACGGCTATCGCCGTCTTTGGCGGCGCAGCGCGTTTCATTCCGAGAATTCTAAGCTCAGATAAGATGCAAAAACTTATAAATTCTTAGAATTCAAGGTGAAACGGCTATCGCCATCTTTGGCGGCGCAGCGCGTTTCATTCCGAGAATTCTAAGCTCAGATAAGATGCAAAAACTTATAAATTCTTAGAATTCAAGGTGAAACGGCTATCGCCGTCTTTGGCGGCGCAGCGCGTTTCATTCCGAGAATTCTAAGCTCAGATAAGATGCAAAAACTTATAAATTCTGGCGTGTAATATACTCCTTTTATAAAGGAAAATCCCCAGCGACTATCGAAGAAAGAAGCACCTGACGAAGAGCTTCAATCTAACCACCCACCACAGGAGGTTGAAGTCACATGGGGAAATCCCAACATATTCAAGGCTTAAAGGGAACAAAGTTCAGTCAACAACTGCGAGGTGTTAACCTGGAGCAAGTACTCATCGTAGCGATCGATGCGGCAAAGCTCCACCAAAAAGCACTCATATGCAATTATTTCGGCGACGTGATTGAGAAACCCTTCTTTTTTTCCGTCAGTCAATCCGGAATGAAACTCCTATACGACACGATTGAAAGAGCCATTCGAGACACGGAAGCCGTACGCTTGTTTCTTGGCATTGAAGCAACCGGCCACTACTACGAGGACATTGTCAGACAGATGACCATGCATGGGTACCACGTTCAAATTCTCAACGCCTACACGACCTCTGAAGAGCGTGCCAGCGCTCTTAGTTGGTGCAAAACCGATGACCTCGACCTCGTCGCCATTGCTCACGCCATTCGTAACAATAAAGCGACGGAGTATCGTTTAACGGAAGGCCTGCAAAGACAGTTGCGCGTCCTAACTCGTGCAAAGCGCTCAGAAATTCGCAAGCGTTCTAGCCTTCGTATGGAGATCCGAAACATCCTGGATATCGTCTGGCGAGAGTATCAAGGTTACGCCGAACACCAGAATGGAAGAGCTAAGAAAATAAAAGTGTTTAGCGACTTGTGGGGGAAAGCATCTCTCTACTTCATGGAGTACTACCCGCACCCCGCTCTCGTTTTGCAACTTGGTGAGATGGGGCTACGGAAGCTTTCCGTTCAGCACAACTTGAAGTTGCGTACGAACGCAATCGGCAAGCTGCTTCATGTGGCAAAGGAATCACTTGCCTCAGACGTGCAGACGCTCCGTCCCGAGCTCATGGTGCTACGTATGAAGCTACAGGACCTCCGCGCCTTCGATGCCAAAATCAATACGCTGGACAATGAGATTGAAAACCTGTTGCTTCAGACCGACGGTAGCTTACTCCTTACGGTTCCTGGACTCGGCGTATCCTTGGCGGCAGAGCTCTACGCGGAGATCGGTAATGTCTTGGATTATCAGCATGCCGGGCAACTCATCAAGAAGGCCGGTACCAATCCGATCGTCAAGCAGTCAGGCGGCGGCGCGGGCTCTTATCGCAAAATCTCCAAGCAGGGCAATACTCACTTACGCTATGTCACTTATCTAGCTGGGCGGAGCCTCTGCTTGCATAATGAGGACCTGAAGCCGTTTTACGAACGTCTCAGAAGCCGAGGCAAGCACGAACGCGCAACCTTTGTAGCAATGGGCAACAAGATGCTTAAGATCGCTTTTGCCATGTTACGCGATAAGCAGCCGTTCCATTCCTCCAAGCCAGCTTATCGGCTCGTGCAGGAAATCAACAAAAAGCTCGCCTTTAATTGCATGATCACATCAAGCGCTGCCTAGATACAAAGAAAAATGATGAAGTCGGTATGTCTGGGACCGAGGGAAGATCGGATCAAATTCTGGAGGCCCAGACCTCGTACTAAAGCGTTATCCACCTCGTCCTGTCAATGCGAATTGTACGTTAGAACAGCTATCTGCACTCAGCCAGATTGCATACAGGATTGAAACGAGGCTATTTCTTCAGATTCGAGACATACCGCTTTCGTCCACCGCTTTTCGTCAGTTGGTAACCCTATTTTTAAAATTCTACAGGTTAGGTGTGTTTGGGGTGCTCTAAAGTCCGTAAAAAGTAGTTGACATAGTACGCTTAGAATTCAAAAAAAAACCTCTAATGCGATCGCATTAGAGGTTAGAGACTAGAGGTTTAGCTCGTTTGGAAATTGATTCGCTCGTTAAACGTTGCTAATAACGAGTTGCTTACCTTTACTTTCAGCTCACAGAAGGAATAGTCGGCGTCGAAGCAAACTGGCTATTGTACAGATCGGCGTAGAAGCCGCCTTGCGACAACAGCTCCTCATGTGTGCCCTGTTCGATAACAGATCCATCCTTCATCACCAGGATGAGATCCGCATCCCGGATCGTCGATAGACGATGGGCGATAACAAAGCTCGTTCGACCGGACATCAGATGATTCATCGCCTGCTGAATCTGAATCTCCGTACGTGTATCGACGCTGCTCGTCGCTTCGTCCAGAATAAGAATGGCCGGATTCGCCAGAATTGCCCGCGCAATGGTCAGCAGCTGCTTCTGTCCCTGAGATATATTCGACGCTTCTTCATTCAGCACCGTGTCGTATCCGTCTGGCAATGTCCGGATAAAATGATCGGCATGTGCCGCTTGGGCAGCTTCGATGACTTCCGCCTCCGTCGCACCAAGACGGCCATACGCGATATTATCCCGGATTGTGCCATTGAATAGCCATGTATCCTGCAGCACCATACCAAACATGCTTCGAAGTTGACCGCGCTGCAGCTCTCGGATATCCTTTCCATCAATCTGGATCGTGCCGTCACCAACCTCGTAGAACCTCATCAACAAATTAACGAGCGTCGTCTTACCTGCTCCCGTCGGCCCGACGATCGCAACGGTCTGTCCGCTCCTGACAGCAATGTTCATATTCTCGATAAGCGGCTTCTCCGGATTATATCCGAAGTTTACACCGCGGAATTCTACATCTCCGCGAGGTCTCTCAACCGCTGCGCGGCCTGCAGCATCCGGCGATTCTTCACTCTCGTCAAGCAGTTCGAATACACGTTCTGCTGATGCGAGCGTCGACTGAATAATGTTAGCGATATTCGCCGTTTGTGTAATTGGCATCGTGAATTGGCGCGCGTATTGGATAAAGGCCTGAATGTCGCCAACCGTTATACTCCGCTGCGTCACAAGAATACCACCCACAACGCAGATACACACATAACCAATGTTTCCGATCAAGTTCATAACCGGCATGATTATGCCAGAAATAAATTGCGCCCTCCAGCTGGAGTCATACAGCTTGTCATTCATCTCTTCGAACTGACGAATCGATTCCTTCTCACGACCGAACGCCTTTACGATCGTATGTCCCGTATACATCTCTTCAACGTGACCATTAAGGGCTCCAAGCTGGGCTTGTTGATTCTTGAAATGGACCTGGGAACGCTTTGCAATCATTCCGATCGCCACGAAACTGAGCGGCAGCGTCAGAATCAGAATCAATGTGAGCAGCGGACTGATCGTCAGCATCATGATGATGACGCCGACAAGCGTCACGATGGACGTGATAAGCTGCGTCAAGCTTTGTTGCAGCGTGTTGCTGATATTATCTACGTCATTGACGACTCGACTCAGAATATCACCGTTCGAGCGCGAATCATAAAATTTGAGCGGCAGCCTGCCGAGCTTGTCATTCACTTCGTTCCGCAGGCGGAATACGACCTTCTGAGCAACTCCGGCCATCATATATTGCTGGACGAAAGCGAACAGCGCGCTGATCACATATAGTGCAGCTAGAAGACCGAGAATTTGAATGATCCCGTCAAAATCGATCGGCGACTTCGTCACGATCCCCGTAAACAACTTATCCGTCGCTCCACCTAATATCTTAGGACTGAGAATCGAGAATACGGTGCTAAGAATCGCGGCTGCCAGCACAGCGATTAATGTCCACCTGAACGGCTTCAGATAACCCGACAGACGTTTCAACGAACCTTTAAAGTCCCGCGCCTTCTGGCCCGGGGCGCCCATCATCCCCGGTCCGGGACCAAAGCCCATCGGACGCCCTGGGGGAGGACCTCCACTGCGAGCGCCTGCACCGCCTTTTCTTTCATTGCTCATGCGCTCTCCTCCTCCGACAGCTGCGAGGAAACGATCTCGCGATATACATGACTGGATTTCATCAATTCTTGATGCGTTCCGATCCCCGAAATACGTCCTTCATCGAGCACGATAATTCGATCCGCGTCCATAACGGTACTCACCCGCTGGGCAACGATAATAACCGCCGCATCTGTTGTCTCCGTTCGAAGCGCGCGGCGAAGCATCGCATCCGTCTTGTAATCAAGCGCCGAGAAGCTGTCGTCGAACAAATATACTTTGGGCTTGCGCACAAGAGCACGCGCAATCGACAATCGCTGCTTCTGACCGCCAGATACGTTGGTTCCGCCTTGAGCCAGGACGGAGTCAAAGCCCTCCGGCATCTCCGTGATAAAGTCGAGTGCTTGGGCCGTCGCTGCCGCATGGCGCACTTCATCCATCGTGGCATCATCCTTGCCGTAACGAATGTTTTCGGCAACAGTTCCCGAGAACAACACCGCTTTCTGCGGCACAAGCGCGATTTGCCCACGCAGCGTTTCCTGCTGCCACTCCCGGACATCCTTGCCGTCGATTCGCACCGAACCGCTTGCCGCATCGAAGAAACGCGGAATCATATGAATCAGCGTAGACTTGCCGGAGCCCGTGCCGCCGATAATCGCCGTCACCTCACCCGGTTCCGCCCGGAAGGAGATGCCCGACAGTGCAGGAATCTCCGCACCTGGATATCTAAAGCTGACATTATCAAATTCGACGATCCCTTTTGCGGCTTCGAGATTCGAAGTCTCGCTTGAAGCTAGATCTGTCACGGACGGCTGCAGCTCCAGCACTTCATTGATACGCACCGCAGACGCCGACGCACGCGGCACCATCACGAACATCATCGAGAACATGAGCAGCGAGAACATGATTTGCATCGCATATTGGATAAACGCCATCAGATCACCGACCCCCATCGCGCCGCTCTCAATACGCAATCCGCCGAACCATACAATAGCTATCGTAGATAGATTCATAATCAACATCATCACTGGCATCATGACCGCCATGATTTGATTGACCTTTACGGAAGTATCCATCAAATCACGATTCGCATCTACAAATCTTTTGTTCTCATGATTAGTGCGGTTGAAGGATCGGATAACGCGAATTCCCGTCAACCCTTCTCGAAGCACGAGATTAAGGCGATCAAGCTTCTTCTGAATCGCTTTGAAATAGGGCATGCCCTTCGCCGTTATGAGCCAGATCGCACCAGCTAGTACAGGCAGCGCCACCAGTAGTACCAGTGTAAGCTCAGCATCCTTGTAGAGCGCCATAATAATACCGCCGATACACATCATCGGCGCCATGACCATCATACGAAGCATCATCATTAACACTTGCTGCACCTGATTAATATCATTTGTAGTGCGTGTAATCAGCGAGGCGGTACCTATTCGATCGAATTCTTGCAGCGAAAAATGTTCGGCATGCTGAAACACCTTCCCTCTAACAATCCGACCGAAACCGGTCGCAATCTTAGAAGCGTAGAAGCTCGCCAGAATGGACACTGCCGTACCGAGCACTGTGAACAACAGCATATACCCGCCCATTCGCCAAATGTAAGGCTTATCACCTTCGATGACGCCTTTGTTCACGATGTCCGCCATCAAGGTCGGCAAGTACAACTCCGACAACGATTGAAGCAGAATCAGCGTCATAACCAGCGCGATTGCAGCCCGATAAGGCTGCAGAAACCGGAACAATCGAAGCATCTTCCTTCATCATCCTCCAGACACGATAATGACCCGTTCGAATGGAGAACGGCACTCAATATCTATCATTATTTTAGTAGTAAAATATGTACCTTCCTATTATATCTGTTCCGCTACATGAAATTCAAACGCGACTCTAACGACTCAAATAAGCTGCAGCTAATATGCCCAGAATTGCTGAAGTCAAATCATATAACGCCAAAAAGGCCGCACAACATTACCGAATCACATTCAGTAATGTTGGCAGCCAACCGGCTCACAATTACAACCTATTTCCGTTCAATTATCCTTTGCTGGCCGCTTCTTTGGGAGCTTCGACAGCCTCGTCCTTCGAATCGGAAACCAGTTCCTTCGCAGACGATTTGAATTCATGCAGCGTCCTGCCAACTGCTCGACCAAGCTCCGGCAGCTTGGATGGACCAAATATAATAAGAACAACGATCAATATCATCAACAAACCTGGGAGACCTAAATTTTGCAACATGTGAACATTACCCCTCTCCTTGTGATTGATCACTCATACCGACAAGATAACATCCAAGGATTGCGTATTTCTATTTTTTTGTAAGAAGTTCTGACATAAATATTTTTTGGCATAACAGCTCAGACTGATAAATTTCACAAATACAGACTAGCCATCTTTTTGGCATAATATTATTCTATTCATCCAAATAATAGTTCAATTGGACTATTGATATTCAATTCCAACTCTTGCTAAAATCAATTCCAAACCACCAGCAAGACATCAATATCCTCTGTTTCTTCATCTTTACCGTTTTCCTCCGTAACAACGCAGTATTCCTTTGCAATAGACTGGCATGCCAGCTCTCGCTGATCGCCTTCTACTTGCCCTTATTCAATCTAATTAGAATCAAATGAAAAGCTCTACTTTTGTTTTTGTATGTCCATTTTTTTGAAAATCCAAGAATTAATAAGTTAATTCGGTCATTCATATCGGCGTCACGTTTCTTTTTGACGTTGTTTTGTCGCAATCTTAACCTATTTGTCGATCAACGAACCAGCCAGGAGGAGAGAATATGAGCGAGAAAGTGATTAGTATCGGCATTGTCAGAGAGTTAACTGGACTATCGGAGAGACAGATCCGTTATTACGAGGATCGTCAATTAGTATTCCCCGCACGCACGACCGGAGGCGCAAGGAAGTTTTCATTCGACGATGTAGAGCGGCTCAAAGAGATAGATCGTAAGCTGCGTGACGGCTTCCATACCTATGAGCTGCGCAAGGCTCAGCTATCCTCCATCTCCCGTCCTGTCCATTCGTAGAGAGGAGCACGCTATTCTATGAAACAACCAAACCTGATGAGTTTTCTCGAACATCTGGCCCAGCTGCGCAAACAAATCATTACGATCGTTGTTGTGTTCGCGGTATGTACAGGGATCGGCATGTTTATCGCACCGCTTATCTTCGACGCCATCAAGAACGCTCCGCCAGCGGCAGACATGGAATGGAACACCTTCTCTCCGTTTGACGGCGTGCGCATCTATATGGTCATTGCAATGTCCTTCGCGATCGTACTCACCTTGCCTGTTGCATTAACCTTGATCTGGAATTTCATCAAACAAGGTCTTTACGACCACGAGCGGACCGCCACTCTACGATATATCCCTTACAGCGTACTTTGTCTTCTCGCCGGAATCGCATTTGGTTACTTTGTCGTCCTCCCGATGAGTTTCTCATTCGTAACGAATGTATCCGAGAAGCTGCATCTTACCGAAACCTTCGGCGTCACGCAATATTTTACGTTTATGATGAACATCGTCCTCCCCATCGCCCTTGCCTTCGAACTGCCTATCATCGTGATGTTCCTCACTCGCATCGGCTTACTAACACCAGATCGCCTGCGACGCTCGCGTCGTTACGCCTACCTGTTACTCGTCATTGTCTCCAACCTGCTGACGCCGCCAGATTTCGTCTCTGGTTTGATGATGCTCATCCCGCTCTCCTTGTTGTTCGAGATCAGCGTCTGGTTGTCCAAATCCGTTTATCGAAAACGCAAGCTTGCATTAGAGCTTGCCTCTTAGAACATAAATCAATGATGCGAAGCCACTCTGTCCATATTAAACAACAAAAAGGCCGCGTAACACCACTAGATAGCACCCAGCAGCGTTACGCGGCCAACCCGACCACCAGCTTCAACAACACAAGAAACTGCACTCCTGCGCAGCCGCTATATATTACCCTTTGCTAGCCGCCTCCTTAGGCGATTCGATAACATCGTCCTTCGTTTCGGAGACAAGCTCCTTTGCAGACGTCTTGAACTCATGCAGCGTCCTTCCGACCGCGCGACCAAGCTCCGGCAGCTTCGACGGACCGAATATAATTAGTACGACGACCAATATCATTAACAAACCTGGGAGCCCAATATTTTGCAACATATGAACATTGCCCCTTCCTGATCTCTATTGGTTATCAAGTATACGAAGCGCCAACCGGCCTTCCTTATTAATCCTGGTTATGAGGCGTCGGATACGCAGCAACCGCTTCGATCTCGATGAGCCAGTCGGAGCTGACGAGACTTGCAACGCCAACGGTGGAGCGTGCCGGCTTTGTCGGATTTTCTTTGGTATTAAAGAACTTCCCGTAAGCATTGAACCAGCCTGTGTAGTCAAATTTCCCTTGCTGTGCCGCATCCGGTGTCACGTAGACGCGCAGATAAACCACATCCTTCAAGGACAAGCCTTGTTCAATCAATTGTTTCTCGATATTCTTCATAATACCTTCCGCTTGTTTCTCCGTATTGCCATACCGCTCGTAGACGGTCTTGCCTTCCTTGTTGAGCAATGGAGGCACGGTGCCGCTCGTGGAGAACGTGGCCGAGCTTGCCGGAAGCGCGACCGCGCTAGCGATGGACGAGTTCGGACTTCCATAGAACTCCGGCTCATAGATCGGTGTCAGAGGCAATTTATTCGGCGTCGCCGTCGCTGCATATACAGAAACGCCAATGAAGCAGGATAAGACCGCTGTGCTTAGCAGCACTTTTACGTTACGTTTGATCGCCATATCAACAGTTCCCTCCAATTAGATAACGATATTAAATAAGGTCAATGCTTGTTAAATTAATTTAATAGAACAACAAACTACTCTTTCATGACGCGTTCGGCAATATCCGTAACAACCGCTCGCGCCGACTCAATTCCACCAGCCATCCAAGCCGTGATATAACTGATATGTTCCCCGGCCAGATACACTCTGCGATCCGGCTTGCAAAGCGTTGGATAGACTGTTTTTCGTTGGTCACCTGAGTAGGACACCCATCCACCCTCGTTGTACTTGATCTTCTTCCAATCAACGGAGAACGAAGCTTCGAATTCCTTATGATATTGCGGATGAATTTTCGCCCCTTGACTTAACGCATGTGCTTCGCGTGCCTGATATGACATTGCGCCTAACTTGTCGGCACTGCCGCCAAACGCATAATATCCGAGCAGCAGCCCCTTCTTCTCCATATATCCCGTCGGCGGGTAATAAATAGAGGAGATATCCATGTTCGTCAACGTGTTGCCGCCGTAAATTTGTTCATCTTCCTCCCAGAAGCGCCGCTTGAACTGCAAACCGATTTTGCCCGCAGAAGCGTAACCGACACTGTCGATCGCCTTCTTCATATCCGGAGAGAAGTCCGCCTTAATATTCTTGAGCACGGACAGCGGTATCGTACAGATACAATAGTCGGCTTCGACCTTCTGCACCTCTCCCGTTGCTAGATTCTTATAAGAAATCGTGACACCAGCGTCGCCTTGTTTGATCTCCATAACCTCGGAGTGGAAACGAATCTTTCCCTTGAGCCGTTTCTCGAACGCTTGCGGGATCGCATCCATGCCGCCCACGGGATGGAACATCATCATCTGTTGATCGTACCCATATTCACTGCTGAAGTAGTTGCCGAAGCCGGAATTCATGATCGCTTTCATGCTGAACGGATCCCGAATCACACCGGCATCAAGCCGAGCGCCCGGCTCGTCCTTGTAACCGCCGCGCGACGACCCTTTGTAGAACAAATCTGTGTCCAGACCGCCCTCCGAGCGCAAATAAGCAACCAGCTTCTCCTTCTCTTCTGTCGTAAGCGGCTTGTCCAGCGCATTCTGATTAACCGCTTTTGCCATCAACTCGCTGACATACCCGCGAACATCCGCCTTAGCCTCACGCTTGCGAATCTTCTTGCCGGATAACTCCCCTACGTTTTCGTTATAGTAATAAGCATGATCGTTAACATTGTTGAACGGTTCGATCGGGATACCGAACTTCCGTATATACTCCATCGTCACATGGAATTGTGGAATACGCATTGGGCCCGCATTAAGATACAATCCATTGGCGAACCGCGCCACCTGCTTCTGAGCTCCCAGCTCCGTCACAGTCGTCCCTCGGCGCACCGACCAGATCCGTCCGCCTGATCTCGCTCTCGCTTCCAGAATGGTACAATCGAATCCGGCTTGCCCCAACTCGTATGCGGCGGTCATGCCCGCGATACCCGCTCCGAGTATGACAATTTTTTTGCCGCCTCGACCGCTTAGGTTCAGAGCACTCTTGTCCGGGGGCTCATAATCTGCAGCTTTCATCGTTTCGGGAGACAATAGACCGAGCGTCCCCATTACACTAAATACTGCCGCACCTCCGCCGATCTTCCCTACCGTGCTGAGAAACTGCCGCCTTGACATTTCATTCGGCGTTTTACTTGATTCCATTTCTCTTCACTCCCATTCTTCAGCGTTCTTGTGTTTGACAACCCACACCGACAAGATAACACTTGAAGATTAAGAGATTCCATATATTTGTTAGAATACCTGACATAAATAATTTTTGACACGATAGCTCAATTTGATAAAATTCACGAATATAGGCTAATTATCCTGAATTATTATACTAATTTATACCATTTTTCTGACTAATAGTTCACCAAGACCATTGCCAACCCGTACCCACTCTTGCTAAAATCACTCCTAAACAAAGATTGTGTCATATTTTCTAACCTCAATATGTTACAAAAATCAACTATTCATTTGTCGATCAACAATTGAACCAGGAGGCGAAATTATGAGTGAAAAAGTGATGGGTATTGGCATGGTCCGAGAGTTAACCGGTTTAACAGAGAGGCAAATTCGTTATTACGAAGATCGCGAATTGATATTCCCGGCCCGCTCATCCGGAGGAGCCAGAAAGTTCTCGTTCGACGATGTAGAACGTCTCAAAGAGATAGATCGCAAGCTGCGGGACGGATTCCATACATTCGAGCTGCGCAAGTTGCAGTTGTCCACCAGCTCCCGTTCTATCAACACCTAAGAGAGGAGCTGTCAACCTATGATACAACCAACTCTAATGAGTTTCCTCGAGCACCTAGCCCAATTGCGCAAGCAGATCATTGCGATCGCTATCGTTTTCGCATTTAGTACGGGTATCGGACTTTTTGCAGCTCCGCATATATTCGAGGCAATTAAGAGCGCTCCACCGGCAGTAGATATGGAATGGAACACGTTCTCTCCGTTCGACGGCGTGCGCATTTATATGGTGATCGCCATGTCCGTCGCCATCATACTTACACTCCCCGTCGCATTAACCTTATTATGGGGTTTTATCAAAAAAGGACTTTATCCGCACGAGCGAACCGCTACACTGCGATATATTCCCTACAGCGTTCTCTGCCTCCTGGCAGGTATCGCGTTCGGTTATTTCGTTGTCCTCCCAATGAGCTTCTCATTCGTTACGAATATATCCGAGAAGCTGCATCTTACCGAAACGTACGGCGTCTCGCAATATTTCACCTTTATGTTAAACATCGTTCTCCCCATCGCCGCCGCTTTCGAGCTGCCTATCATCGTCATGTTTCTGACCCGTATCGGCGTACTCACGCCAGATCGACTGCGGCGTTCGCGCCGTTATGCCTACCTGATTCTCGTCATCGTTTCCAATCTGATCACTCCGCCAGACTTCGTCTCCGGATTGCTAATGCTTATCCCGCTCGCCTCCTTATTCGAGATTAGCGTCTGGTTGTCGAAGACCGTGTATCGAAAACGCGAGATCGCAGCAGAACAATTCGCTTCATAAAGCAAACAAACCCCCGGGAGCGTCAGCCAGCATAACAGGCTGCCTCTCCGGGGGTTGCTGCATCTCATCCTCAACGCCGTAGCTTATTATCGAGCAGCTTGAATGCTTCATTAAGAGCATCGTTCGGAATATCGCTGTACAGGTCGCCCAAGCTAACTTCGTACGAACAACTCGTCTCCCCCTTGTCTTGCAAGACTCGAGCCATGCCCACGCCACTTTCCATCGCAATCTCCGCTAGTACAGCCTCTACCTTAGCTTTCGGTGCATCAAAGTAGACATGGAACATATTCGATACCGGTACGACAGGCATCGTCCACACTCCCTCGCAGCTGTTATACATCGATGCAAGCTCGACTGCATCGCGGTGATAATGTGCCATCTTGGGCAGTCGACGCTCCATATAATAATCAGCAGCCAGAATATACGGATATAGGCTGATCAAATCACCGCCATGGCGCCTCTTCCATACTTTCGATTCCGCTGCGAATTCCGCTCGACCCGCCAGCACCGCACCTGCAATCCCGCCGATCCCCTTATACACCGACACATATACACTATCGAACAATGCACATACTTCGTTCGCCGTCTTGCCGTAATACGGAAGCACCTCAAACAATCGCGCCCCATCCAGATGGAGCTTTATCCCCCGTTCCTTGCATATCCGCGACATCTCTACCAGCTCTTCGTACGGCGGCAATTGACCGCCGATTTCCCGCTGAGGCAGCTCAATCAACACACATGCGACAACTTCTTTAAGCTCTGCGATATCCTTGAGCCGCACCGGGCGCGTAGCATCAGCGAGCAATACCGGCTCTAGGCCATGCAGCACTTTAAGTCCGTCCTTCTCGTGAATTTCCAAGTGGCATAACGGATGGTACGCCACCTTGCGGCTCCCGCTCTGATCCGCCCATATTCGTAATGCGATCTGTTGCGCCATCGTACCGCTCGGGAAGAAGACCGCCGACTCCATCCCGAGAAGCCCCGCCATCTTCGCCTCATAATCCCCGATGATTGCCCCAGTCCCATACAGATCTGCAGCTTGATCCTGATCAACGTTCTCTAGCGCCTCAACCAGCACTCGAACATCACGTTTTCCATGACCAAGCAGTGGGTACTTTGAACTTCCATACGCTTCCGACAACGATGCCACCATTACCTCTTCCTCCACATTCACGTTTAAGTCGTTATTGGATTAACCGCATTCTCATTTCCGGGTTAGCTAAACCCATTCATTCGTCATCTCCATAGTAGTCTAAACACTCGATGAACCACCCATACAATCGCCGTCACCACCATCATATCGAAGCAGACGTTAAACAGGAATAAATGTTTGCCCATATCAGCCAGCCCGTCTCCAAGGATCGGAATCAGAAAAGCGAAGATGCCAGTCAATGCCAGCAGCAGAAACAGCTCGGCTTTAATTTTGCCTTGGCGAGCAGCCGCCTTCCGCCATTCCATTACAACAATCGTTATATAGGCCGCAGCAAAAGCAACGATAAACCACAGCTCGTTCGGCATAATTTTATGCTTAAACTCACTCCAGCTGCTGAATTGGAACGTCAGTGCCCCTCTTTCCTTCCCCGCAGTCTTCTCGAAGTTGCCGAGATAATATGGACGAATGCTCATGCTGTTCTCTGCCGCATAACTCATCTTGTCCAAGAGTCTGCCAGGATGACTCATATAGAAGAGAAGCACATCGAAGTGCGACATCCGGTCGTAGAAACCCTCCTTCAAAGAAGGATCATTCTGCGGAATCACCGTCCCCGATTGGAAATAGTTAGTACCGGCGAGCACAGACAAATGCTGCGGCAATCCCAGCGCTTCAAGATCGCCTTTGACGTCGGGAGAGTTATTTAATATACCAAAAAATACAGTCTGATAAATATTAATGTCCTTAAAATCTTTGGGAGCCGCCACGTACATCGTAACGGAAGCTAACATTGTAAAAGCGGACAAGCCGATAATCCACCCCCGAAGTCGCCTCTCTTTATCGAGCCCAACGAATCGGAGACCAAGCAAAGCAAAACCTATCCCGATCGGAGCATTCTGCGTTTTCGAACAAGTAAGGAACAAAACAGAAACATAAAAAATGACTAACAGAACCGGAGACAACTTGCTACGCTTCAGCAACGTTAACCCTATACCCATCGTAAGCAACAAGAAAACAAATGAAACCGGTTCGCCAAACAATGAATTGAAATAGGCCAAATAAGCAATATCGGTGAATACAACTATCATCAGCAGGACTAACAACACCGTTATTATACGGTAGGAAGACTTCATCGCCCGAACAACAAAATAACCGCCAGCTAGCAGCAATGCCGTATAGATCGCACCTAATACGCGAATATCAAACGCTGCTCCATTCACTATTCCAGCTATCAGTCTAGCGATCACCACCAATATCATTTGGGTGGAAGGATAAAACCCTCTTAAGAAATCATCATACGCAAACAACGCATGCGCATATCCAAAGAACCGATCCTCGTAAACTTCTGCAGCATCATAATAATTAAGCCCTGCCGTCCCCATCACACGCAAAAAATCACCATTGTCCGCGACACCAATAAATGGCCCTGCAAATAACAACACGATTGCGACGACCCCGGCAACGGTTAGGTATATCCGCTCCGCTTGGATCCATTTTTTCATCTGCACACCTTCTCATCTATCGGTATTCCAACCTGAATTTACCATGTAAGTCTACCATATATTCATTTATTCCCATAATCACCATCTCGCATATCATCCTTCACGCGCAAGTAGAGGAGAAGGCATTGAAATACGACAACCACGGCATAAAACATAACGCGATTGTTGCTAATTCTCTTCAAATATCGTCTGAATAGGATTACTTCAAGTAAGATATTGACGAATTTTGCTCTGCGTGAGATATTATTACATAGAATTGTAGAAAACATACAACGAATTGGTCATTTTACACAGTGAAATACAGGAGGAACTGTCAAGATGAAAAAAATCGAAGCCATCATTCGTCCGCAAAAGCTGCATGACGCAATCAAAGCGCTGCACGCCATCGGCGTTACGGCCTTTACCGTCAATCAAGTCGTTGGGCGGGGCATGCAGAAGGATCAGAACGGTATCTATAGAGGACGAAACTATCAAGTAAGCTTGCATCCTAAAGTGAAAATAGAAATCGTCATCTCCGACTTTATGGTGGAACGCACGGTGCAAGCCGTTATCACTGCTGCGCAAACCGGAGAAGCCGGAGACGGCAAGATCTTTATCTCCACAATCGAACAAGCTTACAACATTAAGACCGGCACGGTCGACGACTCCATCGACGAGCTCCGTCCCCCCGCGCCGCAGAAGGAAGAGGGATAACATATGGAGCCGATTCATATTAATACAATTTGGGTTGTCATCGCGGCCGCTATGGTGCTGTTCATGGAAGGCGGCTTCAGCTTGCTTGAGGCGGGATTAGTACGAACCAAAAACGCCGTTAACGTAACGATGAAAATATTCGTCGATTTGACGATCGGCGCGCTTGCCTTCTGGGCAATCGGCTTCGGATTTATGTTCGGGGACGACAGCGGCGGGTTTATCGGAACTTCGTTGTTCGGATCGCCGCAAGACATCGCGCTGAGCATCGAATTGCCGCCTGCCGCTTATGTGTTATTCCAGCTAGGTTTCGCAATTGCCTGTATCTCGATCGTTTCTGGCGCTGTCGCAGAACGTATGAACTTTAAAGCTTACGTCTTGATCGCGGCTTTCCTTACGATGTTTCTTTATCCGATCTCCGGTCATTGGGTGTGGAATGCGGACGGCTGGCTTGCGCAGCTAGGGATGAAGGACTTTGCAGGCTCCGCAGTCATCCACCTGCTAGGGGGATCCGCTGCACTTGCAATCGCCTGGATTCTCGGCCCCCGCAAGGGACGTTACACGGATGGAAGCGTCAATGTATTCGCACCTTCCAACATCCCCCTCGCTTCCGCTGGCGTATTCGTGTTATGGTTCGGCTGGTTCGGCTTTAACGCAGGCAGTACTTTGAGCGCGAGTGATGCCAACTTGTCCAGCATCGCCCTTAATACGATGCTTGCCGCAGCGGCTGGCGGAGCATCCGCATTACTTTTCACGATGTTCAGGTGGGGCAAGACCGATCCAAGTATGGTGATGAACGGCGCATTGTCCGGTCTCGTGGCCATTACCGCGGGCTGCGCATATGTGGATCAATGGCAAGCCATCCTAATTGGCCTTATCGGCGGACTCATCGTAATCGGCGCTACATTATATATTGACCGCTTGAAGATTGATGACCCGGTAGGGGCTGTTGCAGTCCATGGCTTCAATGGCGCATTCGGTACAATTGCAGTAGGTTTGTTCGACACACAAGATGGCTTGCTGACTGGCGGAGGGGCGGCACTTCTGGGCACGCAGCTGTTAGGCACGCTTACCATTCTCGCTTGGGGCTTCGCCGGCGGTATCGCTATCGCATACATTTGCAAATATACTGTCGGTCTTCGCGCATCAGCCGAAGAAGAAGAGGAAGGTCTCGACATGTCCTACCACGGCATCCCGGCATACAATGAGCTTGACCGATTCTCCGAGACAGCCAAGGCAATGTACGACTTCGAAGCTACAACAGGCGTCACAATTAAGCCTGTAGACGCCCTGTCCATTAGTTCCAAGGCTGGCGGCTAACCTCCGATTCCTATTAATGAGAAATGTAGTAGATTCTAGACGAACAATATCATCTACGGAGACTTACTATGTTAGCCGACGGTTACTCTGCCGTCGGCTCTTTCATTATTATGTCAGCAGGAACGACATAACCGCCGGAATCGCTCCGAAACAAAAACCCCAACCTCCACGAAATCGTAGAGATTGAGGTTAGTCATTCTGAGATGTTACCTTCATATCACGGCAATGTTTATATCCGACTGCCTACGTTATCAAAATCAAAAACTCAAGCTCCAGCTACCGCAACCCAATGTCCCTTGGATACTTCGATGAAGCTAGACCGATCCAATCCGTATGGATCCGCTTTGGACGCTTCGGTACTTACGATCAGCTTCTTCTTGGATTCAACCTTTGGATCCGGTACAGGAATAGCAGCTAGCAGTGTCTTGGTGTAGTCGTGCAGCGGATTTGAATACAGCTCCTCGCTCTCAGCCAGCTCCACAATTTTCCCCTTATACATGACGGCTACCCGGTCGCTGATATGCTTCACCATCGACAAGTCATGGGCAATAAACAAGTAGGTCAACCCGAGTCGCTGTTGCAGCTCCTCAAGCAGCTTGACAATCTGAGCCTGAATAGAGACATCGAGTGCGGATAACGGCTCGTCACAGACGATAAAGTCCGGCTCAACGGCAAGCGTACGCGCAATGCCGATCCGCTGGCGCTGGCCGCCCGAGAACTCATGCGGATACCGCATCGCATGCGAGGCGTTCAGCCCTACCATATCAAGCAGCTCCTCGATCCGCTTCTGGCGAGCCGCCTTGCCCTCATGCATACCATGAACATCAAGCGCTTCGCCAATTATGTCCGCCACACGCAGCCGCGGATTAAGCGATGCATACGGGTCCTGGAAGATCATCCCCATATGTCTTCTCATCCGCTTCATTTCGCCTCGTTTCAACTGTCCCAACGGAATCCCCCGGTACAGCACCTCGCCGCCAGTCGCTTCATTCAACCGTAGAATTGTGCGGCCTGTCGTCGATTTGCCGCTCCCCGACTCGCCCACTACACCGAGCGTTTCTCCCGCATGAATATCGAAGCTAATATTGTTGACTGCCTTTAGAATCTGCCCCTTGCCGAGGTTAAAATGCTGTTGGAGAGACTTCACTTGAAGAAGCGGCACAGAATCCTTCTCGATCCTCGTCGTATTGATAACCTTTGGTTTCTTCTTCTCATCAAGGCGCGGCAAAGCGTTCAGCAGCTTTATGGTATAGGGATGCTTAGGATTTGCAAACAACTCCTCCGTTGTCCCTGTCTCAACGATCTCTCCATCCTTCATCACGACGACCCGATCACACATGCCAGCTACGACACCGAGATCATGCGTAATCAAAATAATCGATGTGCCAAGCTCCCGCTGCAATTGCTTCATCTGATCCAGTATTTGCGCTTGAATCGTAACATCGAGCGCTGTCGTAGGTTCATCCGCGATCAGCAACGACGGTCGGCATGCAAGCGCAATAGCGATCATAACGCGCTGACGCATACCGCCTGAGAACTCGTGCGGATACTGTGCATACCGGGTCTCCGCATTCGGGATGCCGACCATCTTGAGCATCGAGATCGCCTCTGCGCGAGCCTCTGCTTTGTCCATCTTGCGATGTTTGACAAGGCTCTCCTCGATCTGTCTGCCAATACGCATCGTCGGATTAAGCGACGACATCGGATCCTGGAAGATCATCCCGATCTCCTTGCCGCGAATCGACTCCATCTCGGAATCGGTTTTGTCCGCCAGGTTCATCCCTTGGAATAATACCTCTCCGGCCTTAACAATAGATGGCGGGGACGGCAGCAATCGCATAATGGTGCGTGCCGTCACACTTTTGCCGCTGCCCGATTCGCCGACGATTCCAAGCGTCTCTCCTTTGCGCAGCTCAAAGCTCACCCCGCGAACGGCTTCAACCTCTTTATCTCTAACAAAAAATGAAACTGATAAGTTGTTCACTTTAAGCAAAGTATCCATGAGTTCACCTTTATTTTTTATTTTTTTTATTTTTTGCATTCGTGCATCTTTTCTGATTACTTGCAAATAGCTATAATACAATAATATAAGAAAATATTATTTCAAGCTATTATTTCATTCAATAATAAGTTTGTTGACATTTTACAACCCTTAAAATAAAATCTACTATATCGATCGGAATTATGCAAATTAAAATTGCTAAAGGAGTGGAATAGATTGACTGGCGATGCTGCTGCAACGGGATACGGCTTCATTGATCGTATTGCCGCTATCTACCACAAGATGTTTCTGAACCCCGCCTATCGATTGCTGCTTCTCATACTCGGGGCACCGGTCACGCTCATTGTGTTCTGCATTTATCAATATCGCAAATCAAGAGATGGAGCTCGCAGACAAGAGCAAGAGCTGCGCGCCACACTTGTAGCTTCGGGAGCCAAGGATCGACTGCTCGAGGAAGCACGAGATCAAGTGCAGCGCAAATATCGATTTTTTGGTCAGACGGTTACCGAAGATCAGATCATAAGAGAAGCTGGCCTTCTCACGGACAAACGCTTTGACGCGTTAGTCAAAGAACGTATGCAAGCGGCTGCTTCCGCTAATTCCGCTCAAAGCAATCTCACTTATACAGAAACGTTCGGGGACCTTCTTAACAATCCGTTATTCCTCGGCGCTTCAATGATCATTGGATTGCCCATGTATGCTTTGATGGCTATCTACTCCAATGCGTACATCAAATACACTGCAGAACGACTTTTTATGGCACTATTCGTCATTCTAGGCGTGTCGTTTCTTGTTTTTACGATTTTATACATCTCACCAATGAGCCCCGCCGCCAACATACTAGGTGAAACAGCGACGGACGAGCAGATTGCCGCCTTCAATCATTTGTACGGCCTGGATCAGCCTTATCTGGTGCAATTGTGGAACACGATTAAAGATATCTTTACCTTCGACCTGGGTCGTTCATTCGCAGGAAACGAAGATGTGACAGCATCGATAGCGAACAAGTTTCCTGTCACACTTACATTGACGGTCATCTCGACCTTGATTGCCGTCCTGATCGCATTGCCTATCGGCATTATTTCTGCGACGCGGCCTAATTCGTTTTTCGATTATACGTTTATGTTCATCGCCCTCTTGGGGCTGTCGATCCCGAACTTCTGGCAAGGCCTGATCTTTATCCTCAACTTCTCGATCAAGCTTTCCTGGCTGCCGGCAACGTACAATCCGAGTAACTGGCTATCGGCCATTATGCCGATTGTTGTTCTCGGCACGGCTCTTACCGCTGCGGTTGCCCGGATGACACGTTCGTCAACACTGGAAGTTATTCATGAGGATTACATCATTACAGCCCGCGCCAAAGGTCTGGCCCGTAGAAGCGTACTGTGGAAGCACGCTGTTGGTAATGCGCTTATTCCCATCATTACCGTAATCGGCTTGCAATTCGGCGGCATGTTAGGCGGAGCTGCCGTTACCGAGAAGGTATTCAACATTAGCGGTATCGGCAGCTATATCGTCGATAAGCAGTTTATCCCGGATATCCCCGCCATTATGGGCGGCGTCATCTATACAGCTATTACGATTTCGATTATCAATGTGATTGTTGACTTGCTGTATGCATTCTTCGACCCGCGGATTCGATCCAAAATGAAACAATATTAATGGAAGTCGATTCGTAGCGCACCCATCGCCTTGAATAAACATCGTGATCCAATATGTTGAATTACATTTAGAAGCAGGTGCTAACTTGACGACTACAACTTTAACCAAACAAGAAACCAACTTCAGACTGAAGTCTGCGCCTGAATACGGGCAAGCGAGCTTCGCCGGGATCATCACACTGGCGCTGGCTCTTGTATTCTTGGTGAATAGCTATGCACCGGACGAAGGAGCTTTCCGTCCCGTTACGCTAGTCCTGAGCATCGCTTACTTGGTATTCGCCGCGCTGCAGTTCATCGTATGGCTCGCGATTCGCCATAGCCTGATTAACAAAGGTGAGATCGGCTCCGGGACTAGGCGACTTGGATACGTACTGATGCTCAGCCTGCTGACCGCCAACGTATTCGTCGTTGCCTCCGCCTTTCAGCTTGTCAAACGCCGCAAGTCAGCGGCCTATACGTTAGCTGTCTACATGTTGCTCACGACTTTACTCGTATTTGCCGTATCGGCGTTAAATCTGTTCAAGCCTTATGTTGCGAACGGCTTCTTGCCCGGCATGTTCTTGCTGTTGATATCAGCAATCGTGCAGTTGATTGCTATGCTGCTTATTGCGAAGTTCGCAGACGGCAACACACTCCCCCGGTGGATGTGGTTCGTAGCCATTATGTTGATTGCGACTGCTGCGACAGGCAATCTGTTCGCACTGTTTCTCAGCCTGCTGCTGATAGCAAAGCTGCGCGACAAAGGTTATTCATCCGGCTCCAAGGTAAGCGATATTGTCGAGAGGCTGTCCAGAAGCTCGACTTCGATGCTGGGCCTGTTATTTATACTGTTCCTCTTCTCCTTGTCCGTAACGAGCTATATGACATTTGATTACGGTATGGCGATTGATAATAACTATGCGGCCATCTTCCAGTCGCCAAGCTTGGAATACCCGCTTGGCACAGACAATTTCGGTCGTGATCTCTTCTCTCGAATCGTATTCGGAGCAAGAATCTCGCTTATCGTAGGCCTGTTATCCACCCTTATTCCGGTTATCATCGGAGGAGCGCTCGGCGCAATCTCCGGTTATTATGGACGTCAGACGGACAACCTGATTATGCGTGCGCTGGATATTCTATACGCCATTCCCGGCATTCTGCTCGCGATCGCAATCATTGCCGCCTTTGGCGCCAGCACCACCAACTTGATCCTGGCGCTTAGCGTCGGCGCGATCCCTACTTATGCGCGGACGATGAGAGCCAACGTAATGCTTGTATCTACGCTAGAATACGTACAAGCCGCACGCGCTTTCGGCTCCAGCGACTTTACCATTCTGTTCAAACACATCGTCCCTAATTCTCTGGCGCCAATGATTGTAAAGTCGTCGCTCACGATCGGCACGGCCGTTATTTCGACGAGCAGCTTAAGCTTTCTGGGACTCGGCGTTGAGCCGCATATCCCCGAATGGGGCAATATATTGAAGCTCGGCAGCGCCTACCTGGAGACACATTCCTACACTGCTATTTATCCTGGTCTTGCCATAATCGCACTCGTACTGTCGTTCAACTTCCTTGGCGACGGCCTGCGCGATGCTCTCGATCCCAAGCTGGACTAAGCAGCGTCCCATCGTAACCTCATTCATATTCCATCGACTTCTATGTTACAAAACCATGAATGGACGATGAATGAATGTGAGTTAACATATATACACAATCATCTTTAGGAGGGGAACACCATTATGAAGAACACAGCAAAACTCGGCGCCATCATGCTGCTCAGCTTATCTGTCGTATTAAGCGGCTGCAAATTGACGACCAAAAATGATGTATCCGAATCGCCATCGCCTACCGAAGGAACGACTGTAGTCGATAACAATCCGGTAGATATCGAGTTGCTTGGCATGAGTGCCCAAGAAACCGATATGAACATTATTCGAGATCAACTGTCCAAGAACGGCTTCAACGTTAAGCTAAACCTTCAGGCCGACTACAGCAGCTTCAAAGCTCAGCAAGACGCAGGAAACTTCGACATATCTCTGTCGGGCTGGACGACAGTAACAGGCAACCCGGATTACGCGGTGCGCTCGCTATTCAAGACTGGCGGCGACTACAGTATCTTGTCCGATGCCGAGATCGACGCGCTGATCGATCAAGCCGCTACGCAAACGCCAGAAGAATTCGTAGCAACGTACAAAGATTTCGAGCAAAAGCTTGTGTTCGACAATGCCTACATCGCACCGCTGTACAGCTCGCTGAAATCCCAGGCGCTGAACAAAGAAGTACTGAACCCGGATTCTGTCCGTTTATCCAAGTCCCGTTCCCTCCCATGGGAAGAGCTGGACTTCAACGACACTTCGAAACGTGATACGGATGCGCTAGTGCTGCAATCCATTATGCCTTCACTGACATCTCTTGATCCAATCAAGGGCAATGACGGCTCGATCAATATCATCAACACCAACCAATATGTTCGTCTGGTTAACCTGACGGACGACGACAAAGTTACTTCTGTTGGCTCCCTGTCGCGTAATCATGTCATCGCCGAAGGCAACTCCGAGTACTACTTCATCCTGCGCGACGACATCAACTTCGCCGCTGTTAAGGACAAAAAAGCTGTAGATAGTGGCGAGCGCGTAGGCGCAGACGATGTAATCTTCTCGATGAACCGTGCAAAGGACAAAAACTCCGTTCCGGATCACCGTACGTACACGCTGCACGAGCATATCAATACAGTAGAAACAGTTACCGACATTGCCGCTCTCGAAGGTCTTAAGGTTTCCGGCAGCGACCAAACGGTAAAAGCCGCTCTTGAAGAAGGGCTGGATGCCAAAATTACCGAGCTGGTAGCCGACAAGGCGCAAGCGAACAACGCTTCCGGCAAATACCAAGTGGTGAAACTGACGACAACTGAGCCGTTCCCGCAGGTTCTGAACTATCTGGCTCACCAATCCGCAGGTATCGTATCGAAGAAACAGGTTGAAGCTATCAACACGTACGACGTTGCCAAGTTTGATCCGAACAAAGATATCCCTTACGGCGACCAAAACACCGTAACAGAAGGCGGCTCGTACAACAATACGCTCTACACAAGCGGTCCTTACATCCTGTCGTACAAAAATGATTACGAAGCGATCTTCTACAAGAACCCTGCTTACATGACTGGAACAGAGCATGCTCCGAGAATCGACAGCATTAAAGTGCGCTTCATCAAGGATGCGGAGAGTTCCCTTGCTGCGCTTCGCAGCGGCGAGATCCACATGTACTACGGCGTATCCGAAACGAAGTTCGACATTGTTAAGAGCGACGCCAAGCTGGAGCTCCAAACAATGCCGAGCAATGGTGTATCGTACCTGCTCTTCAACACCAAGAATCGTCCGGTAGCCGAAAGCGCGGATCTGCGTAAAGCAGTTTTGTATTCGATCAATCAAGACGACTTCATCACGTACTACGGCGGCAATAAGTTCAAAGCTATCTCCACGCTTAGCCCAATTGTTAACACTGGTCTTGAACTGAAAGCAGATGCTGACAAGGTGAAGGAATTCCTGAACGCTTACAAAGCAAGCAAATAATGCGAAAAAAGAGACTGCTCCCGTCCAGCCAACAAAGCCGATGGTCGGGGGCGTCTCTTTCGTATATGTCCTTATTTCTTTATTATCATAAATGACCAAGGAGTGATCACGATGTCGAATACAAAACTATCCCAGTGGGACGCTCTGCAGCTGGAGTCGCTTAAGGCACTAGGCTGGAGCAACGAACAAATTATCCAGCAAGTAGTTAGCGGTGATCTACCGAAGGACGAAAGCAAGTTCCAGTTCGACTATGCAGGCTTGCGCGCAGTCGCGGCTGATGAACCGGACACCTTCAAGTCCGCTGTGGAGAACGGCTATCAGATCAAATACAACACCATTCGCGGTATCCATAGCTGGATCTTGGTGGCGCTGAAGCAAGAAGCCGAGCTCATCCTTGAGCCGGGAGCAGAAGCAGTTCTCGTGGCGCTGACTGAAGCGGAGGCTGCTGCGCTGACAAACGTGTTGTCATTCGGCTGGGCCGTTAGCGCCGACTCCGCAGCAGAAGCGCCAGATGAAGAGGGACGCTCAGTGTATTGGGTTGCTCCTGCGGCGCAGTGATTGATAGGGGGATGATTCCCCCTCTCTTCTCATCCTATATAGGTTCCTGTGTCCATTACAACATACTTGCCACGAGACTTACCATCACCAGCAATCCCGCAACAAACATAATCAAGGAACCCAGCACATGCAGCACAACGAGTTCCGCCAGCATCTCTGCAATCGCAGCAACGCCTACTCTTCGTTCTCTTATCATACTTCTGACTCCACCATAAGCATCACGAAGACCATAACCGCCAATGAATAGACATACGATAGCCGCGATTCATATAACAACCGGATGCCCATGATGAATGACCATACCCACATATCCACCTCAACTTGTTTACATTACCGCATTATATACCTATATCTCCTCAAGTTAGGTTTTGTATACCCCTTATGCTCAACGTCCTCATTGGCTGTCCGGGGTACATGCTTAATACTCCGCTCGGGACAACACGCTAACCAAATATTCGTCCAGCCTCATCCTTACCCTTTCATCCGTCAGCCCCTCAAATCCAAGATCGATCCATCCAGGGTACACCTCCGGCGTCCCGTCGGCATAGTCCAGCAGCGTGACCAGGTCCCAATATGGATCATAATGAAAGCCAGCTCCTGCATAATGCCTGTATCGATGTAGAAAAACATCCGCCGCCTCCACGCCGTGCAACTGGCACAGATTGACGCGGCAATGGCCGAGATCAATGCCAGCAGGGCCTATGCAGCCGTTAACCCAGTCTACGATACCGCTAATTGCGCCATTCAGCCATAACAGATTTGTCGGGTGGTAATCGCGATGGATGAAACATGGGGTGAAGGTTGACACGGATCCTGTGACGATATCGACGGCATGCCGCCATTGATCAGGAACGGTGCTCCATCCCGAGGCATCAAACTTTGAAGCATCAGAGTATGAACCAAAGGTCCATGGGAATCCGTCGTCCCCCGCCTTAGCCTCAATCTCCTCCCCTTCATGCAGCTTCGCCAATGTCGCCGCCATTGCATCCAACCATTCATAAAGATCCATGGGCTCGAGCACGACTTCTCCTTCAAGATGGGTCATCAGGAGCGATGGTCGTCCACCACTTTCGCTGCCGTCGATATCATACGCGATGACGTTAGGCGCTGCTATCCCTGTTATCGCAGACGCTCGGCGCAGACACTCAGCTTCATGTCGCGCCAGATCCGGCTCGCTTCGTAGCCAGTCCTCGTTGTCATATTGGCGAAGCACATAAACGTTCAGCTCTCCTTGTATATCCACGGATACACGATAGATTGGCGTTGATACGCCTCCCTTGAGACGTTCGGTCAATACCAACCGACTATCGGGATGTATCATCTTCTCTACCCACCGTACGGCACTCTCTTCTAGCATCTCCGTTCATTCCTCTCTCGCATTCAGCGCTTGGTTCTACTACATTGTTTGCCCGTCGCCGGCACCGATCGTTATGTTCTACTTCCCATCAAATTACATGACAAATTAGCTATTGTCCAGATTGTAAAACCGGAAATCAAACACGATGTCAGCTTCTTTAATATAAAACAAATAATTTCCTTCTATTTAGCTAACAATTTGAAACTATGATGAAAGCATTAAATTTCCAGTGAGGTGTCCTTTGATGTTCAAATGGCTTAAGCAAAAAAGTTTGTTGCTAACGAGTTCAGTCATACTTTCGATTCTATTTCTCTTGATCATCGGCATAATGTCCTCTGTTCTGTACCTGGGACAAAGAAGCGCCGCCTATCACGAATTCGAACAACTAGGCACAACACTTAGAGCGCAAGCACAAGCCAATACCAGTCTGATCGAGCCGCTGGCAGCAGCTATTGATGCTGGACAAGCTTCTCCAGCCAACGAAGCAGGCATCCTGAAGCGCCTCTTGAACGGCATGACAGAAAACGATACCCTGACGAATGCGTATTATTTGTCCGCGAACTCCTCGCTCAAGGATGACGTCTTGCAATTAACGAATCTTCAAGTAAGTGATGCATTAAGCGATGCCGGAAGCTTGAGCGGTCAAACCTTTGAATCGCCCGAAGAGCTTGGCAAAGGCTATGAACTCGCTATTCAAGGAAAGCCTCGATTAAGCGACGTATACGAAGATGACTATGGGACTTGGATCAGCTATTTGGCCCCGATTATGGGCGCCGACGGCAAACCGATTGCCGTGCTTGGATTAGATTTTGATTATGACAAAGTGGAAGCGCGCATGGCTAAGCTGTTAATCCAATCGGTGTTAGTGGGTCTCATCGCCGCACTGATAGCGATAGGTCTTGTTATTCCGTTGCTTCGTATGGCGATCAAGCCTCTTATGCATCTCCGCGACCAAGCCAAGCTGGCCGCTGCCGGCGACCTGACGTTGTCGATCCCCGTAACGAACAACAACGAGATCGGACAAGCGGCCAAATCGTTTAACGAAATGATCGCAAGTCTACATGCCTTAACGATTAATATCAAAAATTCCTCTCGCGAGGTTGGCGAAGCCTCCGGCAGCTTGAAGGAAACAGCTAGTCAAACGGCGCTTGCTACTAATGAAATTACCGAATCCATCCAGAACATTGCCGTCGGTACGGAAACTCAGCTGATCAGCTCGCAGGAATGCCAGACGGCTATGACGGAGATGGCTGTCGGCATTCAGCGGATCGCGGAATCTACTGGTGTTGTATCTGATCTTGCTGTGGATACAGCGCTCCTGGCAGCCGAAGGCGGCGTTATTATTAACCAGACCGTAGAGCAAATCGATCGACTGGAACGCCAAGTTGTTCATGCCGCCGAATCGATGCATGAGTTGAACCAGCACAGTAGTCGCATCGGCGAGATTTTGGCACATATTAGTGAGGTTGCGGGTCAGACGAATTTGTTAGCTCTTAATGCATCTATCGAAGCTGCTCGTGCAGGAGAGCATGGCAGAGGGTTTGCCGTCGTCGCTCTGGAGATCCGCAAGCTGGCTGAACGCTCGAAGGAGTCCTCCGAGGAAATCGCCCACATCCTGCACTCGATTGGCGATCGTACGCAAACTCTGTCGGTTACATTGGATGCTTCGGCATCGGAAGCAAGGGCCAGCACCACCCTCGCTAACAACTCCGGCGAGTCGTTCAAATCCATCTTGGACGCGATCGGCCAAGTGAGCGCTCAAGTACAAGAGGTGTCGGCTGCGTCTGAGCAGATGTCTGCAAGCAGTCAACAAATCGCGGCTTCGCTGGAGGAGCTTGCACGCATCGCAGAGAGCTCCTCTGGTCACTCGCAGCAGGTCGCCGCTGCATCAGAGGAGCAGCTCGCCTCCGTCGAAGAGGTGGCCGGAGCCGCCGAGCAATTGCGATCGCTCGCAGGAGACCTAGGTGTCGCGGTTAGCCGATTCACGGTGTAACATGCAAAGGCCGTTCCTGCAAGTCGTCGTTGGACGATTTGCAGGAACGGCCTTGTGCCTTAATACTCCGTGTAGCTCGTAATTGACTTGCCCGGCAGCGTAACGGTGACCGACCCGCCGGATACAGTCAGGTCCGTCAGCTTTGCCATATCCTCAGTTGCGCTGGTTCGCCGCACCGCAAGACTCGGCATCGTCCACCCGTTAATGACGGTCGTGATCGCGGACGCGCTGTTATTGATGATGACGACAGCTCCTCGTCCCGAAGCATTAACGCCAGCAACCGACACCAAGTTGGCATCGCTCGACGATGCCAGCACTCGCGTGTCCCCGGGCCGCAAATATCGGCTGAACTGCCCCATGACGTACAACCTCTTGTTGACGGAGTAGGCATTGTTGCTGCCGAGATTGATAAGCCCCTCGCCCGAGCCGCTCGTTGCGGGGTTGACCGCCCACCAATACAGCCATCCCCTCTCCCCGCGCTTCAAGGCAGCCGCAATCATGTTGCCCCACTTGAGTCCGTCCGTGATGGAGGAGTCGTTGGCGCTTTGGAAGTTGCTTACCTCCGTGCTGATGAGCGGTTTGCCGAAGTGATTGACGTCGACGTACGCGCTATAATCGTGCACGGCGACGAAGTCAAGCTTGCCACGGGTAGTCGTGCTAAAGGCATTCATGTAATTGGCCGAAGCCGTTCGATTGGAGCCCTCTGGCGCCCCAACGAGCACGCCTTGGCCCAGGCCGTGGATGGCGTCCGCCACTTTGGCCGAGACGGCGTCCAGCTCGGCGTTCGTATATTGGGCGGAGGCGTAGGAGGTCGCGAGATCGGGTTCGTTCTGCACGCTCAGCCACTTGATGTTGATGCCGAACGTGTTGCGGTACTGATTGACGTACATCTTTAAGTAGTTCGCGAAAATATCGTAATGCGTCGTCTTCAGCTTGCCTCCGTTATTAGGCGAGCCGTTCGTCTTCATCCAGCCTGGAGGGCTCCAAGGCACCGCGTAGAACTGGTTCATGCCCCGACTGATCGCTTCTCCAGCGAACCATCGCTGATGCAGATCCGTATTCCAGTCGATGACGCCGTCCGCCGGCATAAACGTCGTCTGAACGGAATCTTGCGCGGACGTGTACGGATTGACCTCCAGCCTGACAATGGACAGCCCCGCGTTGTTCCCGTCGGTTCGAAACAGCTTGTCGAGGATGGCCCCGCGGGCGGCGCTGCCATAGTTGTTCATCAGCTCATTCACCGGATGGTTGGCAGCTGCCCCAAATCCCCAGATGCTCTGGTACGCCGTCGTTTTGTGCAGCGTTACCGTGCTGTTAGCCGCGTAAACGGCCGATCGCGGCGTTCCCGCGGCAGTAGCCGCTAACGCCAGCGCCAGCAGAAGGATCGCGACGATCCTGCCGCCGCTCTTGCCTTTCGTTAACACATCAAACACCTCTCTTTCGTTGATGATGAGCGGAAACCTAAGTCGCCGTTCCCTTTTATCATAATCAGAAAGCGCTTTCTTTCTAGTGAGGACAACGTGTTATTTACTGCAGGCAAACGATTTTTCGGCGGTGTGCGACATGAAAGAGCAACAAAATCGCCTTCTGCGATTCGAACGGACTAGCGTATGCCAACCGCTTACGCTGAAGAAGCCAGCCCTATCCGGACTGGCTGAACTTGTCTTTGTATTCCATGGGATTGATCCCGTGGTACTGCTTGAAGATCCGGGAGAAGTGGATGCTGTTGGCGTACCCGACCTTAAGTCCGATCTCGTAGCTGCGCAGCGAGGAGGTCAGCAGCAGCTCGCGCGCGCGGCTCATCCGGACGCCAACGCAATACGTCCAGATCGTCATGCCCGTCTCGTCCTTGAACAGCTTGGCCAAATACGATCGGCTGACGGCCACGTGATCCGCTACGTCCTGCAGGCCCCAATCCTCCGCGTAATGCTTCTCGATGTACCGTTTCGCTTGATCGACCGCGCTTTCGAGTCCTTGGGTCTTTGCTCTGCGCGCGCGATCCATCAAGGCGTTGGCCGCCTGCTCCAGCCTTCTGACGGCGCATATGCGATAATACCTCCTTGCTTCCGCAAGCGTCAGCACGTCCTCCCCGAGCCCGATGTCCTCCCCTTCCTCCACCTGAACCTCGATCTCCTGCTTCTTGAGTTCCTCGATGACTAGCGAGGTCCACGCCATCGCCAACTCGTTCAATATTTCGTGACGTCCGCCGGCCCAGCCTTCGAACATCGACAGCGTATCGACAATCAGCAGGGGCTGGCCATGCAAATACACGGACAACACCATCTCCAGCCAGCGATCCAGCATGGCTCTTTCGTTCGGCAGCTTCTGCAGCAGAAGCTGATTGGCTTCGAAACGACGCTGCTTCTTCAGCTTGTCCCTGGACTTGACGAGCGCTTCGGCCAGCAGATCGTGATCGATTGGCTTGAGCACATAATCGACGGCGCCAAGCAGCATGCTCCTTTTCGCGTATTGGAACTCGTCGTAGCTGGAGATGACGACGCTCGTCATCCACGGGTACATTGCGTTAATCTCGCCGATCAAGGCGAGCCCGTCCACGAGCGGCATCCGCACGTCCGTTAAACAGATATCGGCATGGTGATCTTCCAGCCATTCCAGCGCCTTAGCGCCATTGGCAAGCGTCGCCGACACCGATATGCCCTCCATCTCCGCGAGTTGGATCGCGAGACTCTCGCGAATGAGCTCCTCGTCATCCACGATGATGATCCGATACATGTCGCAGCCCCCTCTTCTTCCTTGTTCATTCTGCTTGGATTGCGCGCGGCAACGTAATTTCCACGACCGCGCCGCCTTCGGGATAATTGTCGAATACGACAAGCGCTTCCCCGTCATAGAAGCTTTGCAGCCTATAAATCATGTTGGACAGCCCCACCTGAGCGAACGGGTAATCCTTGGCGCCCGACGCGGCTTGTTCCAGTCTTAGACGGCCCAGCACTTCCGGCTTAAAGCCAGGCCCGTCGTCCCGAACGGTCAGCTTCAGCCCGCTCTCCCCGACAATTTCCCCGGAAATTTTTAACCGAACGGCCTGTCCCGTCGCTTCTCGCACATGCTTGATGCTGTTCTCGACAAGCGGCTGCAGCAGCGCTTTGCAGCACATGGCGGGCAGCAGCTCCATTGGCACGTCCACCTCGCAAGCGACTTCGTCCTTGAATCTGGCCTTCATGATTTGCAGATAACTGTCCAAATGCGCGAGCTCCTCGCCCAGCCGCACTTGCACGTGCTTGTAGTCCGACGTGTACCTGAGCATTCTCGAAAGCGAGACGGCTACCTTGCCGATATGAGGCTGCTTGGCGATGACGGTCATCGAGTTGATCGTTTCCAGCGTGTTGTATAGAAAGTGGGAGTTGATCTGCGACTGCAGCGCCGATATGACGGCTCGATGCTGAAGCGCTTTCATCTCTGTGTAATCATGAACCGATTGCTCCAAGTGGCCTAGCAGTCTGTTAAATGACAAGCTCAAATCCGCTACTTCGTCCGTTCCCTCCACCTCCGCTCGGATGGTGAAGTCGTCCTTGACCTGCATTGTTTTCATCGTTTTTCGCAGCGCGATGAGGCGTCTCGTTATGGATGACGCGGCAAAGTAAGTCAGCACGGCCGAAATAGCGAGCGCGCCGATTGCGATCGCGATCGTGACGTTGCGCATGTCGTAGATGCTATGGGCGATCTGCTCGTAAGGAAGAATCGCGACGATCTTCCATCCCGTTACGGGAATCGTCTGGAACACAACCAGATCGTCGCCCGTAGAGTCGTAATACGAACCCGCTTCCGAGCGAGCGACGGCTTCCACGATACGCGGCTCCATCTGTTCCATAATGCGGGCCGGGTCGGAGTGATGGACGATCGTGCCGGACTCATGCATAACGGCAGAGACGCCGGAATCGACGATATGGATTTGATCCATGATGGACTGCGACGGATTCAAGGACACGTCCATTTTGAGATAACCGTTGTAGAAGGGCTTGAACAGCGTCAGCACCGGCAGGCTCATGGAGCGATTATCCGAATTCATGTAATGCTGCGAGATACCCGTCATATATTTGACCTTCTCGAAGCTTCCGGTTTCTCCGAGATATGGCTCGTCTTTAATGCTGTACGACAAAGGAAGAGCGTATTTGTTCGAAAAATGCTGCTCCCTTCCGCCCGGCTTATATAGCGTAACCGACAGCACTTCCGGGTATTGCAGGAATAGCCGGTTCAGGTAATTGTCCTTGATGCGCGTATACGATTTGATCAGATCGGACGTGACGTCGCCAGAGGAAAACCGTATCCAGTCCCTGACATCCGTACTGTTGCCAAGCATCAGGAAAGCCAGCTCGTACTCCGAATAGTAGCGATTCAAGTTGAGGTTGGCCTGCTTGAGAATTTGCTCGCTGAGATGGTCGATATCCTTGCGCACGTAGTTCGTCGTTCCCGTATAGCTCAGAATGCCGATGGTCGATACCGTGAACACGAGAATCGTCACGATGATTAGAATCAGCTTCCACTTCAGCGAGTGTCTGTATATTTTGCCAAGCCTGCGTAACAATCCGTCACCCCCGTCAAGATCCGTTAACCCCCATAATAAGTCGAATCATGTCGATGCGCAATGAGGAAATAAGAGGATCTACTATAGCAATCGTACGATGACGGTACCCGCCGCCGTTTGCCCGTCCATTTCAAAAAACACCGCGCCTCCCGGGAGAGACGCGGTGCCTGTCATGCACTAACGAAATACATAGTTGAATAGCCGGTACAGCAGCACCGCGGCTTCCGCGCGGGTGGATTCGTTAGCTGGATAGAGCATGCCGTCGCCGTTACCTTGGAGCAAACCTTGCTCCGTCAAGGAAGCTGCAGCTTCCCGGGCATAGCCGGCGATGTCCGACGCGTCAGCGTACTCGGCTGCCGCCGACGAAGGAAGCTTCTTGCCTGCTTGCTCCAGCGCCCTTGCCAACATGACGAACATGTCTTGGCGGGTCACGTTCTCCTCCGGATAGAACTTGCCGTCTCCTTTGCCCCGTACGATGCCGAGCCCCGCGGCGATTCCGACGGCTTCATGATAGTAGTCGTCTTCGCCTACATCCGCGAACGATCCTGCAGAGGCCTTCTGCTCATTGAACCCGAACGCCGCCACGATCAGCTTGGCGAAGTCGGCTCGCGTGATCGCCGCTCCAGGGCGGAACGACTGCGCCGAGACGCCGTTGATTATGCCTTTGGAGGCCAGCGCTTCCACCGCTTCCGCGGCCCAAGGCGTTTGGGCCATGTCAGCGAAATCACGGATGAAGTAGCTCACCGCGAACGTGCTGTAATGATCGGTCTTGAAGATCATTTCACGGGCGGCGGCATCGTAGTAACCGGAAGGCACCAGCGACAATTTGCCGTCCTTTCCTATGTGCCATACGTTTAGTCCTTCGGAGTGTCTGCGTTCTTCGGCGGTTGCCTCGTAAGGAACCCGAACCTCTACAAACGCGCCAGGATGATCGAACGTCAATTCCCGTCCGCCAGTCGATGCGTTCAGCTCAAGCACCAGCTTGGCTGCGCCGGGGGCCCCCGTCTTCGCATTCGTAATCGAGAAGCTAAGCATAATGCGTTCCGCCGACTTCGCGTCCGCGTTGCTCGCCAACATATGGCCGGGCAATAAGAATGTGCCGAGCGGCGTAACGATTTCGATGAACCGCTTGACGCCGCTGCCGGTCAAGTACGACGACGGCAGTTCGACGGCGTATCCGCTCGCTCCGGACTTGGCGGGCATGAGCACCGAAATCCGGCGTGCGCCGTCTGCCTCCGGAGCCTTCCCGAAGGCTTCCGCCAGAACGTTGTCGTCAACCTTAACGCTGACCATCTCCCCGCTAACCGTCGCGAGAGCATCCAGAATCCGTATGCCGACCCCTCCGTCCCCAACTTCGATGACCGGCGCTTCTGATCCCGCAGGCGGCCCTGACGGGTATTCGATCGTTGCGCTCGGAGTCGTCACGTTCAGGCTCGGGCCGTTCGTCGTCCAATTGCCCGCTTGGTCTCCCGCTTCGATCTTGAACGTATAGTCCGTCTGCGGACTAAGACCCGTCGCCACCCAATTGCTGCTCTCCGTCGTCGCGACAAGCTCTCCGTCCAGATAGACTCGATAGGACACTTCGCTCATCCGGTCGATCGCTTCGCTCCAGCTGAGCGCGACCGACGTCGGCGACGTAGCCGTCGACCTTGCCGCGCTGCCTGCCGGCCATCCCGGCGGCGTCGCATCCGTCGGCACCGGGATGAAGGGATCGTTGGTGGCGGGGCCGAATACGGTGGCGTTGCCTGCCAGGTCGATCGCTTCCACCTTGTAGACGGCATCCCGATCCGCGCTTCCCTCTATCGCGTGCTCGTTCGCCTGTCCGCTCGTCGCAGCAATCGCGACACCGTTCCGGTAGATCGTGTAAGACGCGACGCCTTCGTTGTCGATCGCGGCGTCCCACCGCAGCAACGTACGCTCCGGCTCGGACGCGTAGTCGGCAATCAACCTCGAACCCGTCGGCCATTGCGGCGTTACAGTGTCGCGTTTCGGCGTGCGTACCTCTTCCAGAGCGAGCGGAGCGGAGACGTTGCCCGCGGCGTCCACCGCTTGGACTGTCAATTCGTATGCCGATCCGTCGTTTAATCCGTTCAGGTAAAAGCCGTGGACCAATCCCGGCAAGACGGCGACCGTTTCTCCGTCCAAATAGATTCTGTACCGACTTATCCCGGTATCGTCTACGGCGGCCGGCCAGCTAAGCGAGAAGCCCGACGTCGATGGTTGAGACGCAGTCAGCTCGCTGCCGCCGCTCCATGCCGGGGCGGACGTATCCGACGCGAGCGTAGTGACGTCGAGCGTCGGTCCGTCGGCTTCATTGCCCGCGACGTCAAGCGCTGCGACTTGGAAGCCGTACGTCGCGCCCGGAGTCAGCCCCGTTGCCCGGTAACTCGCCTCCTCTCCGCCCACCGTTGAGAGCAATGTCTCTCCGCGATAGACGGCATAACCAGCCACGCCGTAATTGTCCGTTGCCGGCGTCCAAGTCAACACGGCATCGTGACGGCCGATCGACGACGCTTGCAGCTCCGCTCCGCCTCCCCACGCCGGGGCTTCGTCATCTGCTTCCGGCGTCGTCACCTCTCTCGACGGGCCCGTCGTCGACAAGTTGCCCGCGCCGTCCTTCGCCTCTACGGCGAAGCCGTACGTTCGGGAAGCCGCAAGTCCCGACACGGTTAGGGTGCGCGCGTCCGCCCCCGTCTCCGCGACGGCGACTCCGTCCCGGTAGACGACGTAACCGTTTATGCCGCGGTCGTCGGCCGCTCCGTTCCAAGCCAGCTTAACGGAATACGGCGTAACGTCGCCCGTATCGAGCTCTCCGCCCGTCCAAGACGGAGCGTTGTCGTCGGAAGGCACTTGCTCCGAGCGAATGACCAACTGCGGACGATACGCCGCGTTCGCGCCGGACGCTTCCCTGGAATGGAAGTCCACGTTCTGGTCAAGCCAAGCGTCGTCCTGCAGCTTGAAGCTCGCCGCTCCGTCGCCAGCCGCCTCTCCGGAGACGTAACCGCCGACTTCGAGCTCTTTCCAATAACCCGCGTTCCGAATCGTCGCGGAGGCCAGCTTCTCGCCGTCGGCCGGCTTGTTATTCCAGAGGAGGCCGGTTTCCGACCAATCGTCTCCCGTCGCGTACAGATCCATGCCGATATCCATGTTCGGGGTCTGAACGGCAAATACATAAAGACGAAGGACGGCTTCGTAAACGTCGCCCGTTACCGATTCCAACGGGAACCGCAGGTAGG
This sequence comes from Paenibacillus sp. strain BS8-2, assembly GCF_054483835.1. Taxonomy (NCBI): domain Bacteria; kingdom Bacillati; phylum Bacillota; class Bacilli; order Caryophanales; family Paenibacillaceae; genus Paenibacillus; species Paenibacillus sp. strain BS8-2. The sequence continues at coordinate 2,679,432 of NZ_CM137010.1, read as the reverse complement.
CTCTGCGGTTATTGCCCGTGTTTTTGTTCTGTTCGCTGCCGGATACGCCGGCGGCGTTCTTGTAGCGCAGATAGTTCGGATTGTTGTTCGTGCCCGCGCCTCCAAGGGTCGCCGGCGCTTGCACGAACGCGTCCGCGTCGGGATAGACGACGTATTCATTCCGCTCCACGCCCTCGAAAGCCGTCACCTCGACCGCCGGCCCGTCCGTCGTCCAATTGCCGGCATCGTCTCCGGCTTCCACAGAGAAGCTGTAAGCCTCTCCCGGCGTCAGCCCAGTCGCGACGAAGCTCCGTTCGTCCGATGCCAAGCTGCCTGCAAGCTCTCCGTCGCGATACACCCGGTATCCAGCCACGCCGACGTTATCCGTCGCCTCCGTCCAGTTAATCGTGACGGAGCGATCCGCCAGCGAGGCATAAACCAGCTTTCTGTCCTTCGGCCAACTAGGCAATTCCGCATCCGGACCCGCGCCCGTCGCGATCGTCGCCGCCAGTGCCGGCGACCAATTGCCCGCGCCGTCTCCCGCTTCCACGGTGAACGCGTAAGACGTTTGTGTGGATAGTCCTGCCACCTGATAAGAATTCTCCGCCGCCGGTACGACCGTCAACGCCTCGCCGTCCATCGTCAGCCGGTAAGCCGTCACGCCTCCGGCGTCCTGGGCGGAGTCCCACGCCAAAGTCAACTCGTTCCGGCCGATGGCGGATGCACTCAGCGCTGCCGTCCCGGACCATGCCGGCGGCGTCTCGTCCGCCGATCCCGGCGTGCGGAACGTCACGATGGGGCCTCCTGCCGACAGATTGCCCTCCCAGTCCTTGGCCTCCACGCGGACCGAATAGAGCATATTGTCCCGAAGACCGCTCAGCTCAAAGCCTAGCGCTTCGGTATCTCCCGCAATATTGCCGTTGACGTAGATCCGGTAGCCTTTCGCGCCGTCGTTGTCCACCGCGGCCGGCCATGCCAGCTTGACTCCGGAACGGTTCAAATCCGATAGCGACAGGAACGATCCCTTTGTCCAGCCGGGCAACGTCGAGTCGTCGGCCGAACTCGCTTCCGCGGCGATCGGCGGGCTCGCGAGCGATAGGTTGCCGGCTTCGTCGTACGCCTCGACCGTAAAGGAATATCGGCCGCCCGGAGCAAGCTCCGTCACGTCGAACCGGGTCGTGTCCGCGGGAAGCGTCTTCAGCAAGCCGCCGTCCCGGTAGACGTTATACCCCGCGACGCCGCGGTTGTCGTATGCTTGCGGCCACTCCAGCGTCAACGACGTCGGCGAGGCGCCTGACGCTCCGAACGAGCTTCCGTACGGCCACGCAGGGGAAGTGACGTCGGCCGTCTGCGATGGAATCGCGATCGGCACGAACGTTGTCTCCGGCTGTTCGGCTTCATCGTCCAGATTGACGATTACGGCGTTGTCTCCGTTTCGCGCTAGCGACGCTTTGACCGTTTTGTTCTTGCCTCCATGCGATACGGTAATGTCGTAATCGCCGTAGAAGCCTCGGGTCGCGAATCGCCCGTCCGCGTCGGTCTCGCCGGCCTCGTCGGTCCACCAGGTTTCGTAGATCAGCTTCCTCCACTCTTCCCCGGAAGGCTTGAGCGACCAGTCGCCGCGGAACAGAGGCGCGTTGTTCTGCCAGTGCGCGCCGTCCCAGAAGCCCCACATCGTGAACGAAGTGACGTTCGGATGGCTGAAGGTCGCGATCAGCAGGTCGCGCGTGAACATGGCCGCAATGTCTTCGCGCGGCGTGTTGAAATCGAATTCCGTTATAGCGATCTCCGGCACGTAGCCGGCGAAGTGCGTCAATTGGTCGTAAAAGTCCATCGGCGCGACAGGCGTGCTGCCGAAATGCGCCTGGATGCCAACGCCGTCGATCGGCGCGTCATGCTCCTTCAGCGTCTCCAGCAGATTCGAGAGATTCGCGATAACCGGCGCGTTCACGCCGAGAATCTGGGTCTCGTTCAGGAACAGCTTCGCCTCCGGATCCGCTTCCTTCGCCCACTTGAACCAATCCGCCATGTACGCGTCCCCGTGAACGCCGCGGATCATCTTGTTCAATACGGGCTCGTTGAGCACGTCCCACTCGAACAGCCTACCCTGAAAATAGCCGGCCAACTCGTGGAAGTGGTCCCGGATGCGCTTATCCAGCGCTTCCTTGTCCCCAAGCAAGCCGCCGATATCCGTCGGCATGCGCGTCGGGCCGTCCCAGAGCAACGCGTGGCCGCGGATGTCGAAGCCGTTCTCGCCGAGCCAGTTGTACATGTTCGCCGTACGGGCTTTGTCCGCTTCCCACCAAGCCCACTTCATCTCGTTCTCCATGACGACGGAGTTGAAATTTTCCTTCAGCTTCGCGCGGTACATCTCCGCGTCCGCCCCGTTGCCCATGAGCAGGCTGCTATTCACCGCCGTGCCGAACTTGAACGCGTGATCCTTCATCGCGACATGCACGTTCGCCCCGCTCACCGGCTGCCCGCTATTGTCGACGACGCGTACCTGCAGATCTCCTTTGCGGACTTGCTCGATGCGGACATCGGCTTCGGCGCGCCACGGCGCGTCCTCTTCCATTCCCTCGTAGTAAACGGGGGTGCTCGGCAGCTGGTCGATCGTGATCGACTTCTTGTAATTCACGACCTTTAAATCCGCGATCTCGATCGCCTGAGGCTTGAACCCAAGACGCAGCGCGACTTGCGGCGTGTTGGCTTCCATGGCGAGCGCGGCCTTGATCGGCACGAGAAAACGCTTCCATTCCGAAGGAACGGACATCGTCTCTGTGACCGACTTCTCCCAAGTTTCCCTCTTCTCCATCACGAGGGCCACTTTGCCTTCCGCAGTCTCGTGAGTCGAACTGATCGTGCGGGCGTAGAAGGAGGCCAGCATGACGTCGTCCTTCTCGATCGCGGCTTCGACCGGCATGACGTATTGCAGCAAATAGGTCCCTTGCGGCTCCGTGTTCGTAATGAACCGAATGCCGTTCGAGAACGATTGCCCCTCCACGGCGACTGGCTCCATCGCCCCATATGAGGGCGCTTCGGGATTCAGCGCGGCGCCCTCCTTGGCTAGGTCGGAGATCAGCACCTCGTAGCCCGGCAATCCTTCAAGCTCTTCTTCCGTTAATGTCTGCGCCATGACGGAGACGGCCTGCAACGGAGAAAGCAGCAGCAAGCCGGTTAGCAGCAAGATCAGCGCGCGGCCGGTTGTTCGTGTCAATGTCCTCATCCTTCCTAATCGTTATGCATGGGGCCCGCAGGGAGACGGTCGTCCTCCTGCGGGCGTTCATGCGCTTGTCTTATTTGCGGTTGGCGTTGTACCAATCCGTCAGTTCCTTGATTACGTCGTTGCCGCCTTGCGCCTTCCAGCTTTCCACGTACTCGTCGAAGTAATCGAGCGGTTTTTCGCCCAAAATAATTTTCGCCGCCGCTTCCTGGAACGAGCCCTTGTAGCTCAGATCCGCGTTTTTCGTCAGCGTCTCGGACGGCGGCATGCCGGCCGTCAGGTTAGGCAGCCCTTCCTTCTTCGACGTTTCAATCGTTTCGATCAGCTTGTTGTAAGATTCTTCGTTGTTGATCAGCACCTTCTGGGCTTGCTCGTGGAAGCCGTGCAGCATGAACACTGCCGTGCGCCAGCGCAGATCCACGTCCTTCTCCGCGTTGTACGTTATGGCGTCTCCCGACTTCGTGAACGTTTCGCCTTCGATGCCAAGCTCCGTGAACAACTGGCCTTCGTCGGAGATCAGCCAGTCGAAGAAACGAACAATCGCGGCGGGATCCTTGGCGTCCTTATGCACGACGAACGTCTTGAGCACGGACTTCTCCACGCGGCCGAGAGGACCTTCGTAGCCGATGCCGCGCGGCGTCGGAATGGCGACGACATTAGGCTGTTTTTCCGGAAGCAGGTTCGTCAGCTCCTTCTGCCATGGATCCCAGACTCCGAATACGACGTGGTTCCAAGAACCGACGAGATCGGATTTGATCTTCTGATCCCAGATCGTCCGCGTGTTTGTCAGCAGCTCCGTATCGATAAGCTTCTCCGCGTACATCGTTCTCAGCACGCCGAGGGCGTTCTTCATGTTGGGATGCACGAAGCCCGGCATGATTTGATCGCCAGACAAGATGTTGGCATCCAGGTTGACGCCGTACATGCCGAAGACATTGTCCGCCCACTCGAACTTCTCGCGGCTCGAGAACGGAATTTCGTCCTTCTTGCCGTTGCCGTTGGGATCGTTGTCGCGGAACGCGCGCAGCATGTCGAGGAATTCGTCCGACGTGGTCGGCGCCTGCAGGTTCAGCTTGTCCATCCAGTCCTTGCGGACGTAGATGACGCGTTCCGCCGGAGCGTTTCCTTGCGCCATTTGCGGAATGGCCAATATTTTGCCGTCCAGCGTCACCGCGTCCCATGCGGATTGCGAGATGTGTTTTTTCAGATTGGGACCGAATTCGTCAATGTACGGCTTAAGATCGATCGCGAGTCCGTTGGTCACGATGTCGGAGTTCTCGATGCCCCATACCATGTGCACGTCCGGGATGTCGCCGGAAGCGAAGTTTAGGCGCAGCTGCTCCATATAGTTTTCGTGCGGCAGAAAGGTGATGTCGAGATTCGTATTTGTTTTGTCGGCCGCGTATTTGATTGTGGGCAGATCCATCGATTTCCCCGCTGGGATTTGCTGGGCGTTGTTCGAGACGAATAACGAAATCTTGGTTGGCTCGGCCGGCTTCTCGCTCTGTACCGGAGCATTCGTTGCGGCTGGCGCCGACGTTTTCGGCGATTTGTTCCCGTCCGCGGCGCAAGCCGTCAAGCTTGCGAGCATGGCCGCGCCGCACAGCAGTGCGATTCCTTTAGTTGCTACCCTAACCCTCATCTAATATTGCCTCCCTTTAATATGTAAGTTTAAAAATCCGCTTCCCATTACGATGTTTGTTCAAGATGCTTCTCGGCGTCAAATATTGAACTCAGCCGAACCTTCCGCAACGCCTGCTCATCACCTCCACGAAGAATATCATCCATCCGAACTATTCCTTCACCGAGCCGAGCAGCGCGCCCTTGATAAAATGTTTCTGCAGAAACGGATAGATGATGACGATCGGCACCGTCGCGACGACGATCGTCGCCATCTGAAGCCCTTGCGGCGTAATGGCCATGGAGAGCTCCAGCATCGACTCTCCCCCCGCCGAATCCATGTCGAACTGCGAAATCAAGTTATACAAGTATAATTGAAGCGGTTGCAATGCTCTATCGGTAATATAAAGCAGCGGGCCAAAATAGTTGTTCCAGTGGCCAACCGCGTAGAACAAGATGAGCGTGACGTTGATCGGCATGATGAGCGGGGTCACGATACGCCAGACGATGCCGTACTCCGACATGCCGTCCACCCTCGCCGCCTCGAACAACTCCTCCGGCAGCGACCGAATGAAGGTGATGCAGAGCATCATGTTGAACGCGCTGATCGCGCCGGGCACGATAAGCGCCCATATACTGTTGAGCAGGTGAAGCTCCTTGATCAGCAAATACATCGGAACGATCGGAGCCTGGAAGATCATCGTGAAGATGATGAACAACATGACGATTTTGCGGCCTCGGAGCCAGCTCTTGGACAGCGGATACGACGTCAGGATCGTGAGCAGCATGTTGATCGCGGTGCCGATCAGCACGATCTGAATCGTAACGCCGAACGACCGCCAGAACACTTCGTTTTTGATGACGAACGCGTAGTTTTCGAAATTGAAGCCGACCGGCCACAACGTAACCTCGTTATGAATAATGGCTTCGTTGGAACTGAAGGAGCCCGCGATGACGTTCATCAAGGGAATTGCTACGGCTACACAGAACAGGAACAAAATCGTCAGGTTCGCCGTATCGAAGGTCCGCTCTCCCCAGGTTCGTTTGATTCTCATTAGCGCGTCCCTCCCATTAATAAAGCCCCTCGCCTGTCGTCGCCTTGCTTACTCGGTTGGCGATAACGAGAAGCATGAACCCGACTACGGATTTGAACAATCCGATGGCGGTCGTGATGCTGTATTGCCCTTGCAGTATGCCGGCCCGGTACGTGTAGGTGTCGAAGACGTCGCCAGTCTCGTAGGTTGCCGGATTAAGGAATTGATAGATTTGCTCGAAACCCGAATCCATGACGTGCCCGATCTTGAGCATGAGCAGGATCATGATGGCCGGCAGCAAACCCGGGATGGAGATATGCAAGAACTGCTTCCAGCGGTTCGCCCCGTCCATCCTTGCCGCTTCGTAGAGCGAGGGGCTGATGCCCGCGAGCGCGGCGATGAAGATAATGGCATTCCACCCCATCTCTTTCCATATTCCAGAAGAAATGATGATCGTCCTGAAGTACTCCGGCTTCTGCAAGAACGGGATAGGATCTCCGCCCGTCAGTGAAGTGATCACTTGATTCAACAATCCTTGCGTCGGAGACAGAATCATGTACGATAAGCCGAACACGATCGTCCAGGACAGGAAGTGCGGCAGGTACAGCACCGTTTGTACGAATCGTTTGTACGCCATCAACCTCACTTCGTTCAGCAGGCAAGCCAGAATAATCGGCAACGGGAAAGCGAACGCGATCTGATACAAACTGATCATCAACGTATTCGTCAGCAGCCTCCCGAACTTGTCGTACGTGAACAACTGGTGAAACCACTTGAACCCCACCCACTCGCTTCCCGCATACCCTTTGAAAATATTGAAGTCTTGGAAAGCGATCACGCTGCCTAGCAGCGGAACGTACTTGAATACCAGGAAAAACAGCAAGCCGGGAACCAGCATCAGGTACAAAGCCCTGTGGCGCAGCGCGTACTTCCAAAAAGACGTTTTTTTGACGGCGACGCTGCCAAGCGTAATGGCGGCTTCGCTGCCGTTTTCGAGTTTCATATTTTCACCTCTCTTGTGTCTGTCGTTCTGTTGGTTTTATTATAGGCCCAGCCCTCGAAGGCCAACAATGTGGCCGGATTTCGATTTACTGCAGTAATCGTCTTTTTGTCGTTTTATGTCGATCTTAATACAAATCAAACGTGTTCCTTCGTAATTCGCTAACATATTGAGATTACGATAATAGGACTACGCCTGATCGAGGTGTTGCGGACTGAACGTTACTTGCGCATGAGTCGAATTGACGTAAGACACTTGCTCGCAATACTGGGAAGTCGTTTCGAGATCATTTAATTGGAATCGCTTACAATAATAAGTGATAACCATTAGCACAACGTAGGCTGCCTTCCATTTTCGACGCGGACACACTTGCCATAAGCTATGGTTACTACCACCTTCACCATTCGGGACTTAAACGCTAGAGATTGCGCCCGTTCTGAGCGCACAACAAAACCCGCCTGCCATTAAACGGCAAGCGGGACATATGCAAAGAGCATGGCAAGACATTAGCGCCGACTACGCACATCCTCCCGATATTCCTTCGGCGTGACGCCCGACTCGTTCTTGAACACCCGGTTAAAGTGGCGGATATTGGAGAAGCCGGTCGTCTCCGCGATGCCGACGATCTTCTCGTCCGTCGACGCGAGACGCCGCTTCGCCTCCTCCATGCGCAGCTCCGTCAGCCTTTCGACGAACGTACTGCCTGTACGTTGTTTGAACAGTGTGCTGAAGTAAGCAGCGTTGAGGAACACCTTGTCCGCAAGCTCCTTGAGTGTCAGCGCCTCTTGGTAATGCTTCTCCAGATAACGCTCCGCTACTTGAATAGGATCGCGATCGGCGGGCGAGTTACCCGCTGCGATGCCTGCCGCCAGATTGCCAAGCAGCACACGGCACACCTCGATCAGCTCCGCGCTGGAAGAGATGGAGCATATCTCCACGAGTAGCGTCCGGATATCCTTATCCCCCAGCCAATCCCTCGTCATCCCCAGATCCTCCGACAGCTCGTAATACTGAATCAAAAGCTTGCAGATTTGCTGATGGACGAGCTCCGGCGTCTGCGCCTTGGCGCATAAATCCTCGATCGAGATGCCCACAAGCCTTTCCGTTTCGTCTTGCCGGCCTTCATTGATCGCTTGCTCAAGCGCTTCCCACGACCACTTCTTCATATCCGGCTTGATGAACTGACTCTGGACAGCATTGTGATAGTCGATGACCTTGTCTCCGCCGACGACAAGTCGGTATAGAAGCGCAATACCGGCTTCCCGGAACGGAATCGTCAACGACTCGAAGCCTTTGACCGGGCGGCCGACGCCAATCGTTACCGTCAGATTGGACAGCGACTTGATCTGCCGGCGAATCGATTCGGCCAGCTCCAGAAGCCCACTCGTACTCGTGTCCGGCAAGTTGACCAGAGCCGCTACCTCCGTCTCCGAATACACGAAGCTGAAGCCAGGCATTCGGTGATCGATAATTTCCTGGACGAACTGCTGAATGTAGAGTTGGAAGAGCGACGGATCGGATTGCCGGTAACGCTCCGTCGCCACCGATTCTTTGTCCAGCTTGATCACTAGGCAGTTGAAATACGGATCCGTTAGCTCGATGCCCAACTGACTCAGCAGATCCAGATCCTGCTGATGCAAGCTGCCGCGCATGATGCCGGCAGACAAGCCGTCCGACGCCTGTTGACGCAGCTGACGATCGTCCTTAATCGGCTCGCTTGCAGGGATTGCGCTTCTCGCCTTCAGCTCTTCCTTCATCCGATCGAGCACGCGGGTCAGGTCGCCTCTCTCCACCGGTTTCATGATGTAGTCCTTGGCTCCGCTGCGCATGGACTGCCGCACGTAAGAGAAATCCTCAAAGCCGCTGATGACAACGCAAAGCAGCTCCGGGAACTGCTCTCTCGCAATCGTCTGCAGCTGAAGCCCATCCATCTTGGGCATCCGAATATCGGTGAGCAGCACGTCAGGCTTTAGCTTCTGGAGCAGCTCCAGCGCCTCATGGCCGTCCTTTGCATCGCCGACGACCTCCCACTCGGGATCCCAGGAGGCAATCATTGCGCGAAGTCCCCGACGGAATATCGTTTCATCATCCACTACCAGGATTTTAGGCATTCGCTTGTCCTCCTCCTTCTCACTCGCCGCTTTCTGTCATGGCCGGAAGCGTCATGATAACCCTAAGCCCTTGATATGGCATGCTCTCCAGCATCAAACCATATGGATCTCCATAATGAAGCCATAGTCGCCTGTGCACGTTAAGCAGCCCGTTGCCCGTTTTCCCGCCCAAATCCTTGGAGCTTCGAAGCCGTTCCCGCAGCAGGTCCAGCTCCTCCGTGCCAAGGCCGATGCCGTCATCTTCGACGATAATGGTCAGCACACCTTCTGCTTCCTTGCCCGTGACCCGGATCCGCCCTTCCCCGACGCCTTTGTCAATGCCGTGATTGATCGCATTCTCTACAATGGGCTGGATCGTGAGGGGGATGACCTTGCAGCCTAGCGCCCTCTCGTCGATGTCGGTCTCGAAGACGATCCGTTCTTCGTAACGGATTTTCTGAATGCTCATATAACCGTTCACATGCACGAGCTCATCCCGTAGGGTCACTGTCTCTTTACGGCTGCTTAAGCTGTAACGAAGGAGCTTGCCCAGATTATTGGCCATCGTCACAATCTCTCGATTGCCCTCCAGCTCCGCGTACATGCTGATGGAGCCTAACGTATTGTACAGGAAATGAGGATTGATTTTGCTTTGCAGCGCGGCAATCTGTGCGTCCTTCTCCCGGATCTCGGTCTCGTAGAGCAAGTAGCCGAGCTCGCTGAGCTTGGATACCATCGTGTTGAACGTGCTTCCCAGTTGCCCGACCTCATCGGCCGACGTGACGGGATACGATACATTCAGTTCTCCTTGCTCCACCTTCCGCATAAGCCGGCTCAGCTTGCGCAGCGGCAGCGTAATGCGGAAAGCGAGGATTACGGTGAGGAGCATCGCCAGTCCGATGCAGATAAAGCCAGCTAACGCGATGGAGTTGCGGACGATAAGGCTGTCCTTCATCAGCTCCTTAACAGGTACTGCGCTGACCGTCGTCCATCCCGTCACGTCGGACGTGACGTAGGCAACCAGCCGCCGCTCCGCGTCGCCGCTACCGCTCAGATGAAGCGTCCCCTCACCTTGCGGAGCTCCGAGATCTGTTGCCGTCGGAGTCGAATCCCGCGTAATGACCGGCTTGCCGCTCCCGTCAATGATATACATCGATTCCTTGCGGCCGGGATCGGCTTGCAGCAGAATTTGGCGCACGGTCGCGGGGTCGATGTCCAGCACGATGTAGCCGAGTGTCTCCCCCGTATCGAAGCTGCGCAGCTCGCGTGCGATCGAGAAGGCTTGATACGTCATGCCGCTTGTCGCTTTGACCTCGTGCGTCGTGATGAACGTCGGCTGCCCGAATCGTTCCTTCGCTTTAAGCAGCCATTCTGCGCTTTCGTCCAACTTATAGGTTGTCACGTATTGGCTCTCCGGCAGAACAACATACGAAGCACCTTTCTCCCCGTACAACGAAATGCCCATAATATCGATTCGCCCATTAATGAAGATCGACGATACGAACTGGTTAAGCGATTCGATCTCTTTCAGCTCCAGCCGCTGTCCTGGGATTCTGGACGAGCTGATGAACGTCATGATGTCCTTGTTGGAGTATGGAGACAACGTCAACCGATTCAGCTCGTTCATATACGTATCGATATTAAGCGTAATTTGTTTCACGGTCTGGAGCTGGAAGCTGCCGACGTTTTTCTCCATTGCCTTCTCGAAGCTGCCGAAGGTGTAGAGCCCCATCGCCGCGAGCGGCACAAGCACGAGCAGGCAGTTGATCCAGATCAGCTTCCTAGCCAGCTCTTGATTTTTGAATCCTTGCGTCAGCCTCCGGATCATCCCTTCACCTCTCCTATCCGTCCGCACTCGCATCAACTTTTCTCGCCGCGTTCTTAAGCGCCTGCTCCGGGGTCTGCTCCTTATAGTTCATCTTCTCGAATTCCTGGATCAAATATTCGATCGCCGACCATTGCTTGACATGCCTTGGCCAATAAGCGACGTAATCGGCAACGGCGGCGTAATCTCCCCGGTACTCTTGATCCGTGAAGGCCTCGCTGTCTACGACCTTCGTCATGCTTGGTACATGGCCAGCTTGCGACCATAGATCCCCGTGATCCACCATCCACTTGGAGAAGATCAACGCCGCGCGGCGTTTCTCTTCCGTCATGCTGTGTTTCGTAGGGATAGCAAGCGTGTGAGAATCCCCCCACGCTGCAGAATGATCGTATATGACCGGGATCGGAACGACGCCGAAGTCAAGCTCCGGTGCATGCTCGAATGCGCCTGTCCCCCACATACCCAGCATGATTACAGCTGCGTTGCCGTCATGGAACAGCTTGAACGAATCGTTTATATCAGGCGGGATCAGGCCGGTCTCGTACAGCCCATTAACGAACTTCAGCGCTTCCAGCGCTTGGGGATTATCGAACTGCGCCTTCGTGCCTGAGTCGCCGTAGAACGCTCCGCCTCCCTCCATCTGGTTGTACAAGCTCCACCAGAACCACACGGAATCGATTCGCGTGCTGGGCATCGCGAGCGGCGCCACATTCCCTGGTACGGTGGCTTTTAGTTGTTCGAGAAATTGACGGAAGCCCTCCGGTCCGGGACCGATAATCGGCTTCCCGGTCGCTTCGTCTAACACGCCAGCGGCACGAAGATGCTCTTTGTTGTAATACATGACAAGCGCGTGTGTATCGAGCGGAATGCCATAGGAGTGCCCGCTGTATTCGGTCGCCTTGCGGATATTAGGCGTGAATTGGCTCCAGTCGAGTCCGATTTCCTTCGCGGCTTCGGTCAAATCCTCGATATATCCGTTCTGTACGAATTGTGGCATGCTCGTTGTATGGATAATGGCGATATCCGGTGCATTGCCCGCAAGAATAGCGGTTCTAAGCCGCGAATAATAATCGTCGAGCCGTGAGTTGGTCTGCTCGACCACGATCTCATCCTGCTCGGCGTTAAACTTCTCCACCATCTCAGTCATAAACTGATTGTCGCCGCCGCTGAAGGGGGTCCAATAATTCAAGCGAATCGCATCCGCCTTGGTCTCCGGTTTCGGCTGCTGCTCCGCTTTCCCTGAGCAGCCTGCAAGCGTTGACGCAATCAAACATATGGCGAGAAGGCTTGCCGTCAACCGGCGAAAACTTGTGCCCCGGTGAGTGTCCTTCATGGTTTGACCCCCTTTCTCTGCTCGGAAACATGATCGGCTTTGTGTGTTAACGAACCACGTCGATATAGTCGATCGAAATGTCGCCCGCGGCAGGCTTTAGTGTAATGGAATTTGTTCCCCCGCGCAACGTGAGCGTAACCTCGACGACGGGATACTCGCTCCGTCCGCTCGGTGGAATCTTGACGGTTTTTTGGTCGCCCGCCGTTTCTACGACGATCGCCGTCTCCTTCTCCGCGCGATTGCTTGCCGCAATCCGCACTGTATATTCACCGCCGGCAGGGACACCGATATTACCGAACGATAGCTTGCTGCTCCCGCTTTCACCGTTCATGACGCCGGTGCCGGACGAGAACGGATTGTCCTCGGCGAGCATGCCGCCGCTGCCTTGCGCATATTCCGCTTCGTAACGCGGAATTTCGATCGCGTCCACCGTCACGCCTTGTGCTCCAGCGAACGTGATCTCCACGCTGTTGCTTCCTTCTGCGAACCCTAAACTCGCGTACGCATATCCCGTCTCACCTTCGGCTAGCGGAGGAAGCGCCACTTCGACCGGCTCGCCGCCGGTCGAATGCAGCCTCGCGACAGCGTCTTCGCCGGATGCGTTCCGGTAATGCAGCAGCAGCGGCGATTGCAGCGACGCTCCCGTTCCGAGCGTTAGGCTGTCGAACGACAACCCGCCGTCTGCCGTCTTCGCCGCATGCTCCGCAAGGAAGAGCCCGCTGCCCGATGGAACATCGATCGCGGTATCCAGTGATATCGGCTTGCCGAACACCGGCAAACCGTCCTCCCCCCACTCCACGAGTTGGGCACGCGCACGCCGGTTGTTCCAGCCATCGGTAATTCCGCTCGTCGCATGATAGATATTCCAAATTTGCGTTCCGTCTGGCGATTGCGCGAACGTATTATGACCCGGACCGTATACGCCAGCTTCGTCATCCATGGACATCAAAGGCTCCGCCGACTTCTCCCAGTCTTCCGGTTCAAGCGGGTTCCCGCCTTCTTTAAGCGCCAGCACGCCCAAACTGTAATGCGGCGTCCAGCTCCCTGCTCCCGAGTAGACAAGGAACGTGCGTCCATCCTTCTGCAGGATCGCTTGCCCCTCATTAATATAAGGAGGGCCGCCGGCTCTCTCCCACTCCTGATCCGGCGAGCTTAACAGCACGCGCGGACCGCTGATGGTAAGCGGATCGCTCATCGGCGCGATGTAGGAGTTCTGCGCGATGTTGACATCCCCTTCCCAGCCAGACCATACGAAGTAGAGCTGCTCATCGTGCTCCATCACAAGTCCGTCAATCGCCCAGCGGTTTGATTCGTCCGTGATTTGCCCCTTGAAGGTATAATCTCCCATTGGGTCGTCCGTATCCGCCTCCAAGGCGTACATCCGATGATTTTCGTTCGCTCCGTCGTCCGCCGCGAAATAGATATACCATTTGCCGCGCACATACTGGATTTCCGGCGCCCACAAATTCGCCGAATAAGCCGTATCGACCGGCGGATACCAGACGACCTTTTTCTCCGCGTGCTTGAAGTCCAGCGTGCGCGACTTCATCACCATGACGTCCGCCCCGTTATGCGTGAACGTCATATAATAGAAACCTTCGTGGTACGCGATGCTGGGATCCGGCGTATCCATGCCCGCCAAAGTATTCCTGAACGTTCCGCCATGCCCCGTATACGTTGTGTTTGCCAACTCATTGTCGTTCATTGTCCCATTCACCGCCCATATCGTAACGGCTGCAAGGGCGGCCACAATGACCGCCCCAAGCCCGAAGTATAGTTGTACTTTCCGTGTCCTCATCCGAGCTCTCTCCTTCCTTTACTTCACGCCCGACTGCGTAATCGCCTTGACGAACGAACGTTGACCAAGGATAAACACAATCAGAACCGGCAGCGTCGCGATCGTCGTCATCGCCATCAGCTTGCCATACGCTTGGGTGTAGCTGCCTTGCGCCATTAGCGCAATGCCGGCTGTAATCGTGCGCATCTCGGGAGATGTCGTTGCATACAACGGCCATACGAAGTCGTTGTAGATACCCATAAAGGTGAAGATGCCGAGCGTAACCATGATGGACACCGATGCAGGCAGCAGAATGCGTGTGTAGATATGCCACTTGTTCGCGCCGTCGATCCGCGCAGCTTCTTCGATTTCCTTAGGGAACGAAGCAAAGAACTGATACAGCAGGAATACGCCGAAAGCGCCGGCTGTATAAGGTAGAATAAGCGCCGAATACGTATTGATTAATCCCAGTCCGTTAAACTCCATGTACATTGGCAGAAACGTCAATACGCCCGGAATCATAAGCGAGGCCACGAACATTGCGAACAACGCGCGTTTGAACGGCAAGTCGGACAGACGAGCCAGCGCGAAGGCGGCCATGGAGTCGATCACCAGGACGATGGCCGTGCCGATGAGACCAACCGACAAGGAGTTTCCGATCCAGCGTACGATCGGTACGTTCATCAGCTCTCCGGCTAGACCCTCCGCGTAATTTTCGAACGTCGGTTTTTTCGGAATGAAATTCATCTGCCCTGCCAGCGCCTCGAAGTCGTTCTTGAACGAGGTCGAGAGCATCCAGATCAAGGGCATCAGGAAGATGGCGGCCATGATAATCGCCAGCAGAATAAGCAGAAATTTGCGCGTCCGTACCATGTTACACGCCACTCTCCTTTCGTCCATAGGTTAATCGGTATTGCACGACCGAGATGATCATAATGATCAGCGCCATAATGATCGCCATCGCAGACGCGCTGCCGATCTCCTTGCGCATAAAGGCTTGGTCCAGCACGTTAATCAGCAGCACCCTCGTCGAATCGCCGGGACCGCCTCTCGTAAGCAAGAACGGCTGCGCGTAAACGTTAAACGAAGCAATCGTCGACGTGATCATAACGAATAACATGACCGGTCTGATCGATGGCAGCGTAATGTGCGCGAATTTCCTCCAGGCACTCGCTCCATCGATCGAAGCTGCTTCGTAATAATCCTCGGGAACCTCGTTGAGCGCGTTGATGAAAATAATCATGTTGAAGCCGATCGTCCACCAAAGCGTCGTCGCGATCAACGATACCCAAGCCCAAGGCGTGCCCGTCAACCACGGAATGGCATCCATGCCAAGCTTCATTAGCAAGCTGTTAATAAAGCCCGCATTTGTGTCAAACATCATGAGCCAGATAACAGCCATGACGGATGCCGATATGGCATACGGCATAAAGAAAAACGTCCGGAACAGGCCGCGAATCCGGCGGGGCAATCCATTAACGAGCATGGCCAGCCCAAGTCCAACAATGATCAACAAAGGCACGGAGAAAATAACGAACTGGGCCGTAGCCCACAACCCCCGAAGGAAGACGCTGTTCTCATAGGTTCCTCCGGTAAAGATGGCGATATAGTTGCTAAGTCCAACGAACGGATGCTCCTCGGACAACAATTCGAAGTCATGAAAGCTGATATAGACGCCGTACCCGATCGGGAACAGCAGGAACATTACAAAGCATAGCGTATACGGCAGAGCGAACAATGCCGATGTAAGTCTGGACGTCCAAGACGTTCTCATATCCGTGATCCCTCCAACGAAACTGGCGTGTCTCTCAAACGTGCGTGTCTAAATTCCTTCTTCCACAAAAGAAGGACGGGCGCCCATTGTCGTCCCGTCCTTCGCCACTAACCGGCGGTTAACGACTGTTACTTTACTTGCCGATCGCTTGCTTGGATTTCGCCGCGGCGTCATCCATCGCTTTCTGAGGATCTTTCTTGCCGAGCAGCGCGTTGTTCAGCTCGCCCCAGATCGGCTCGGAGATCGTTGGCCAGTTCAGCACGTTCGGAGCGAATTGCACGTAGGAGAAGCTGTCCGCGATTGCGCTTTGCGGCAATGCTTTGAACTCCGCGCTATCGATCATCGGCTTGGCAGCCAGCGCTTGACCTGATTCCGCCCACTCCAGCGAGTTGGTGGACACGTATTTGAGGAAGTCGCCGATGCCTGCGATAACCGCTTCGTCCTTCACGTCCTTCGGAATCGCGAAGTTATGGGAGCCGCCGAATACCGCTTGCTTGGCTTTGCCGATTTGCGGCATTGGCGCCACGCCGTAATTGAGACCCGCTTCGTCGAATTGGGATTTCATCCACGGACCGTTGAATTGAATCGCGTTTTTGCCTTGCAGGAACAATGTGTTCTCGCCGTCCTGCTGCACGTTGCCAGGCGATACGCCTTTGTCTACCATGCCGCGCAGCCACTGGATCATTTCCACCGCTTCGGGAGAGTTGTATCCAACATCCGTGCCGTTCCACATCTCGCCGCCGTTCTGCCATACCAGCGTAGGGAAAATGAATTGCTGCGGCCACAGCGTCGGAACGACGTAACCGTAGATGCCTTTGTCTTTGTTCGTTACCTTCTCCACTGCCGCATCGAACTCTTGGCGGTTAGTTGGAGGGCTTGTGATGCCCGCTGCTTCCAGCAGATCCTTGTTGTAATACATAACAAGCGGATGGATGTCGAGCGGGATGCCGTACAGCTTATCCTCGATCGTCGCATAATTAACGGCTGCTTCCACGTAATCCGTTTTGTTGATGCCAGCTGCGCCTGCCAGCGTATCCATCTCTTGCAGCTGTCCCTTGCTAACGTAAGTCGGAATTTGATCCAAATGCATGATCATTAGATCAGGGCGTTCTTTGCCTGTGCTGAGCGCCACGTCAAGTTGCTTGTAATATTCGCCGTTCGGCTGAATGACGAAATTGATTTTGTAGCTGTCTTGAGAAGCGTTATATTTGTCTACGATTTCCTTCATGAATGGACCATCTGCGCCAGAGAACGGCGTCCAGAACAGGAACTCGGTTTTCTTGCCTTTGCTGCCTCCCCCGTCCGCAGCGCCTTCCGAATTACCGCCTGCGTCTCCGCCGTTGTTGCTGCATCCGGTCGCGACCATTGCGAATACCGTCAGTACCGATAGCCATGTCGTAGCTTTTTTCATCTCTTCGTTTCCCCCTAATGAATGGTTGGAAAGACGTGATATCTTTCTTGGTACCCATCTTACCTCAGGGCGTCGAGACGAAAAATGTCATCTTTTTGTATGCTATGGACAAATTTTTAGGTACCTAGCGCCGTCCATTCCAGATTGCGCAGCGTTAGCTTGCGGCTGGAGGAGAGCGTCAGCGACTCCAATCGTTCGTCCGTCGGCTCGGATAATGCGAGCGTGTCGCCTGTCCATATTTGCAAGTCTCTAGCATCGTGCACAATATGCAGCGTTGTCGATCCCGCCAGACTTATCGAGATGGCGCGCGAACCGTCGCCGTCCCGCTTGCTAAGCGTAAATTGAAGTGCTATAGTATTGCCTTCCGCTTCGAATCGGCAAGAAGTCGCGGACGCGAACGGATTATGCAGCTGGAGCGAAGCAGCACCCTGCATCGGCATGCCGATCAGCGCTGCGCCGTCTGCGTGCCAATCTCCGGACTCGGTG
Source organism: Paenibacillus sp. strain BS8-2 (assembly GCF_054483835.1). Classification (NCBI taxonomy): domain Bacteria; kingdom Bacillati; phylum Bacillota; class Bacilli; order Caryophanales; family Paenibacillaceae; genus Paenibacillus; species Paenibacillus sp. strain BS8-2. The sequence goes on along the minus strand of NZ_CM137010.1, from coordinate 2,661,880 downwards.
TGGAAGTCGGCGTGAGCCATGCAAGCGGCCGCTCCAGATGCCAGGAAGGATAACGACTCGGTCAGCGAGATGCCCGCGAAGCTGGCGGATGTATAATGCGTCGTCAGCCCATATCGACGGAATGGCGCATACGTTGTCCCGTCCAAGATAGCTGAGCCGTCAAGCTCGACCGCGATTCGGTTGCCGGCCGCGCGAACAAGCAGCTGGTGATAGACATCGAACTTGAACCCCTGCGGCACAGCTGCGCTGACCGTCTCCAGTTTAAGTCCTAGAATCGTCTCGTAGATGCCGATTGTCCCTTTGCCGACATCGAACATGACCTCAACGAAAGTGCCGTCCCCGGACTCCAGTATCGCTCCATACAAGCCTCCCATATGGCTGCGCTCCCAGCGGACGTTAATCTCGCATACAGCATGCTGGGCAAAAGAGCCCAAGTAGGCGCGGCCGATGCCGACCAGCCCAGACTGCAGCAGCGCTTCTCCGCTGATTCGCCAATCGCCGCCGACAGTCGCCCACCCTTCGCCGATCGCAGCGCCATCTGCTGTATCCGTACGATCAAACAGATCACGGAACGACGGCATCGCTGGTGCGCTCTTGGCCTCATACGTCGGCCCGGATACCGTCATTTGTTCGCCATGCCACCGAATAGGGTCCATCCGCATTTGACGGCGCTCGCCTTCCTCCGGCCCCTGCTCCCGCACTTCGCGGCCGTGATAGACGATCCAATCGTCGATGTTGTTAGGCGCCTTCGCCACGCTGTTATGGCCGACTCCTTCTACCTTCTCGTTTTGTCTTAGCAACGGCTCGTATGAATCGTCATCGGGATATTTGGTCCAGTCGAGTTCGGTCAACGACTTGTCTGCCGAATGGTCGGCCATACTGAAGCCTACATAATAATACGGACTGGTGAACGCATTGCCGCTGTACATGACGTAATGCTTGCCGCCGCGCTTCAGATGGAAGGCGCCTTCGATCGTATGCCAATCCCTGCCGTCGCCGAAACGATTCTCGGCGAACACTTCTTCGTCCAGCGTTGGTCTGACGATAAGCTTCGGCTTGCCCTCCGGCGTGAGCGGATCCAGCAGTCTATCAGCAATAATGACCGTTCCTGCCCGATGCGCATCAATACCGTACGTCTCGTTGGTCGAATAGAAGAGCACGAGTCCGCCATCCGTATCCCTTACTACATGAGCGTCGATTGAGAACGTATCAAATAACGTCTTGCGATACTCGAATGGACCAGTCGGAGAGTCCGACACGGCAACCCGCATAAACTGCAGATGAGCATCATCTTCCCCCACCGGCATATTGGACACATAGAGATAGAACAGCCCATTGACGTATATGACCGCAGGAGCCCAGTAGCCATGCCTTCCTTCTTCGCGATATGCGTATCCGCGATGCGTCCATTCCGTCATGTCAGGGGATGTCATAACGGATACGCCTTCTCCAGCTGTTGCATAAGCATAATAACGTCCATTCCACTTCATGACGTATGGATCCGGATGATAAGGCGATACGCCGAGCTTCTCGGTGTCCGGATCAAGCTTGTCCGTAGCGACTGGCAGTGGATTAATGTACTTTCGCATGTTTGTTACCCTCCATTAATGTTATTGGTCAGCCACATTATAGCCGACTGACGGTTGACGCGGGATAGCTCCCTTTTGGACGTTATGGACATATTTATAGACGATATAGCGATCATGCGGAAAATGCGTCCACTTTGCAAGGCCTCCGTATTGACAATGATCGCAATCCCTGTTATCTTTAATTTAAGATAATTAATTTAAAGATTAAATACCAAATTAACTACCATCAAATCACAAAGGAGCGTGTTATCCATGACCACCACGTATAGACCAATTGAAGAGGTCCGCAGCGGCGCGCCATTCCATATGGTTGGCGACGGCTTCCGCGTATCCAACTATTTCCCTACGGGCAACGATCTTGGTCAACGGATCAGCCCCTTTCTCTTGCTCGATTACAACGCGCCCTTTCATTTCGCGCCAAGCGAATCCACAAGAGGTGTCGGTGCGCACCCGCATCGAGGCTTCGAGACCGTCTCTATCGCGTATGAAGGCTACGTCGAGCATCATGACAATCACGGCAATCATGGCATTATCGGCCCCGGCGACGTGCAGTGGATGACAGCGGGATCGGGCTTGCTTCACAAAGAATATCACGAGCGCGAATTCGCTAGGCGGGGAGGCACATTCCATTTCATCCAGCTCTGGGTCAATCTCCCTCGCGAGCACAAGATGCATGAACCAAGGTATCAGGAGCTGCCGAAGGCGGAAATGGGACGTGCGCAATTGCCTGATGGCGGCGGCGAGGTTCGCGTCATTGCTGGCGATTACCTGGGTACGCACGGCCCAGCTCAAACCTTTACGCCCATACATCTATTCGATATCGCGTTTAACGCGGGAGGCGTCGCCGAATTCGAGCTTCCAGCGGCCTATAACGCCAGTGCGATCGTGCTTAGGGGCAAGGCTCGCATCAATGGCGAACGCGAGTTCGAAGAAGGCGCGTTTATCCTGTTCGGCAATGCAGACGGAGCCATCCGGATTGAAGGACTTACCGCAGACACCCTGGTTCTTGTGCTTGGCGGAGAGCCAATCGATGAGCCGGTGTTCCAATACGGACCGTTCGTCATGAACACACGAGAGGAAGTCATCGAGGCTTATGCCGACTTCAAGGCTGGCAAAATGGGCAACGCCGATTTCTAATATCTAAAACTCACCTGCCAAGCACGTAACAAACAGGGTTGTCATGAGGTCATCACGAGTGGATGACTTCAGAGACAGCCCTTGATTTTACATGCGTTGGGGCCTCATAGGCGGGGCGGAGTGCATTATGTGTAAAATTTTGTAAATTCTGATCTAAACATGTCGACAAACAGAAGAAAATGCTGTTGGATACCTGCAAGTGGGTGAGTTTTTACGAACGTAGAACGAATGAGAAACTGCTGAGATGAATAAAGCCAAAAAACCGCTTATTGGCATAATCATTGATTATTCTATATCGTCCTGCAATTCACCAAACAGGATTCGCATGTAATCTCGCCTGCCATACAGTATACGATAGATGGAAACATATTCGACTTCAACCCTGTAAAATATGAGATAATTGCCACTTGTGAGGTAGCGAAAATTTGTTTTCACATTAATTAAGGCAGACAATTCTTTGCCCAACAACGGAAATTCCCTCAACATGCAAGGGGATTAACCCGAATTCTGTACATAACCTAGACTCCTAAACGGTTTTTCACATCTTCCGCAGACAGCCAATCCCCGTCTTTCACCGTAGTTTCGGCTTCGGATAGTTTGGACAATAACTTAATGGTTGCTTGAGTTTTTTCATACTCCTCTATATCTACAAGTACATAACGTCCTCTTCCATTTTTGGTCAAAAAAACAGGCTCATCCACGGCAATATCACCCAGAACTTCGTTATAGTTCCTCAAATCAGAAATGGGCTTTATATTTGGCATCATAACAACTCCTTTCTTCATTATGATCATTATATCTATATTATTCGTAAAATAACACATCAAATTCACCCTAATATTTAATCGAAAACTTCGAAAAACCAATCTTCTTAAAGTGAAAACGGATGCTGCTGATGCATATCTTCTGGGCGAGGCTTAATATGCGTTATCTAACGCGACAACACGAGTCCTTCTCCAAGATGTGCGTGCAGACGAAGCTTCTATTCCAATCCTTCCTGGTTCAGTTTTCCCAGCGTACAAAGGTGTTTTCGGGGCTATGTATTCTAACGTGTCCCTTCGCTTCTTACATGAGTTTCCGACTGCATCCTCCGTTCTAGAAGTCAGTGAAGAGACATTAAAAATGACAATCAATGCTCTTCTAACTTCAAAACGTGGCTCCAGACAGCTTAGATACGCACTAGTTATGGCGGTGCAGTGTGGCCTAATCCGATCTCACAACACGCGGATCAAAGAGTTTTACGAACGTAAAAGAGCTGAAGGAATCCTGACAAAGTGGCTTTATTGGCGTGTGCGAATAAGTTAGTTCATTGGTTGTACGATATACTAAAAAGCAAGAAATCATTACGTCCAGTGTAGCAAACATTAAAGGTATAACCTTCCAATACAATTCAAATTAGAGGGTTATTTGGCATGCTCAATAATCAATATAACACAAGTTTTAGAGTTGTTTTGCTGGTAATGTTGACAAGCTATTAGCTGGTATAGCTTAATCCCCCTCTCCAGTCTAATTAAGATGACTGACAATCGGCTTTACTTGGACAACCTGTAATTCTTACATTCCCCTCATCCTTTTATTGCACAAATTTAACAATTGTTTGTTACATTCATGTCATCAAGGTGCTTTGACGCCTACAAAAAGGAGCCCGCCCATGTCTTCCGAAACTATCGTAACGTATACGCCACGCCTCAGCGACAATGACACCATGACAACCAAATTGATTTATCGCATCCGAGAACAACAATTAAGCCCATCCGAGTTGAATGAGCTTGGTGCACGCTGCAGAAACGAGCTAAGAGAGTTAAGGCATGAATTAAATATGCTGCTGGACGAGCTTCGGGCTACACTTAGGGATGATGCTGCAGCCCCAATGCAGAGCAGCAATTATGCTGCCTAGCAGGTCTCTACCCCTCCGCCAGCTCACACTTCCGTCCCGGCTGCAGCTTCAAATATAAGAGGGCTGACGATCCGCACACAACAAACAGCAATAGATACATAAAGGTGACCCCCCGCATCTCCACAACTTGACCTCCGATCAAATTGCCGGCAATGCCTCCGAGTCCCCATATGATGGCAGCATAGATCGTCTGAAGCGTCGCTTTTGTTTTGTCGCTGGCTAACATATTGACCAGCTCGACCGCAACGCCGGCGAAGAAAGCAAATGCGATACCGTCAAGCAGCTGCGTCGCAAGCGTGACATATACGTTGCTTGTCAGGAACAAAACAATATACTTCGACGCATATAACGCCGCGGCTACCGCAAGCAGCCGGGATCTCCCGAATCTCTCGCCAAGCCGTCCCGATACCCAGAACAACGGCACCTCGATCAAGGCAGCAATCGCAAAGGCTGTCCCTAGTAACCTTTTGTCGAAATCATGTTCGTCAAAATATAACGGGAGAAACGTAGCACTCGCGGTTACGGACATCATCGTCAAAAACGAGACAAGACAAAGAAACAAAAACTTGCGGTTGCGAAGGACTTCCCCCATCTGCTCAAACACTGTGAATCGTAGCGGCGCCGTCTGCACCACGGGGAGAAAGAATTGAACTGCGATAATAGGCAGCGCCAGTATCGCATATAGAACAAACGTCGCTTCGTACCCATGCTGCTCGTAATAGAATCCCACCAAAAATGATCCAATGGCATAACTGAGCGCTCCCCACAACCGTACACTGCCGAACGAGAAGCCTTGGCGTGCGCCGATCTCTACAGTCACCGCATCGCTAAGCGACGGCAATGCCGATTGAAACCAGGCGAACAGGAGCGAGACAGCCACGATAACAGCAAACGTGTCCGAGAGGTAGAACATTAATCCTGCGGCCGGGGTTGCGATCGCTGCCAGAATGAGCATCCCCTTGGGACGCTGGATCCGGTCGTTCAGCATACCCATGACGGGCTGAGCCACCACGCTGACAAAAGCCCATATCGATAACAAATAGCCGATCGAAGAAGGACTGAAACCCCGATCATGGAAATGCAGGCTAGTGTAAGGCATTAAAGTGCTAGTCATCAAATATAGCAGGAAATAATACAAGGATACGATTCTCACGGCAAGCTCCCTCAGTAGATGTAAGTACGTTCAATTTTATGTATAGCGCGAGCTCTTTCATGTACATCTTCATTTGTAGTTATTATACTATGAATCTCATTCTTGCCTAGCCTCGCCTTGTGCAATTTGGTATTCGTTTTCTCTTCTTCCGCTTCATTTAATTGTGCATATTCTACAAAAGACCCTCATACGATTGTAATGTCTAACCAAGATTCGGCGCCGGGGCGTGCCGTTCGTGCAATACGGCTCCCTGCGACCGTCCAAGGAGGGTATGATTCGTTATGAAGTCGCTTAACCTCATTAGCTTGGTGCTTATTATTATCGGTGGATTGAACTGGTTATCCGTCGGGCTGTTCGAGTATGACGTCGTGAGCGAGCTGTTCGGCGGATCGACAGAGATTGGCTCCAAAATCGTATATATCGTCGTAGGTGTAGCTGCTCTTTATGCCATCTCCCTGCTTCCTAAAGCATCCAAGGATTAAGAGATTTCCATATGGAACCCGGCAGCCGCGCCTATAGCGATTGCCGGGTTTTCTTTTGCCCAAATGCAAGCGCATACAAAAGAGCAGGATCTCCGAAACTCTCGTTTCTTGACCCCGCACTACGTTTGTATGCGATTACAATTTGGCCTTCATGTCCATGAGATATTTGACCACCACGGCGAGCGCGCCGAGATAATAGCCGACGAGCACGATCCATCCCGTCGAGTCCATAGCTGAGAGCATTGCAAGCATCATGAGCGGGAATACGTAATACACCATATCCTTCAGGTAGCCCAGCACAAGCTCTAGCGAAAGTTTACCTCCCGACATCGATTTGAACAGCCCGATCATCATGTCGAGCGCCATCGAACCCATTACGACCCACATTGCCACTTCCATCCAATGAGTTAGCGTACCAAACATTTGCTTCACCTCCTCGCTATATCGTATGCCGACGCTCGCGAGGTTGTACCTTAAGCAGTGTCACGATTATTACGGGATCATTATAAATGGAAAAGGCGATGCGACAGATGAAAGATCCCGCATCGCCTCTTTATGCTGTTGTCGTTATAGAGCTAACCGCTGCCCCCGCTCCAGCCGCTCGATCTGCCGCTCGCCGGTATCTGCCAGCTCCCGGAATTGATTGATCGTCTCGCGCATTCTCGGCAGCGCCTCCTGCTTGTAGACACTGATCGAATCCAGTGCGGCAATGACATCGGTGAAGGCCTGCTTTAAGGTATCCACGGAGATGCTGGTCTCCAGCGATTGCTTGTGAATCGCCGCCCCTTGCTCCTTGAGCATCCGCGATGTGCCGCTGATGAGACTATCGGTCGTTTGGTTCAGCAGCTCGATCTTATGAAGAACAATGCGCTGATTATAGAGCGCTCCTGCAACAGTAACTGAGGTTTTAAGCGCGGATACCGTAACGTTGCGTGCACGGTCGACTCCCCGAATCAGCTCCTTGTTATTGCGCATGACGACCTCAATCGCCATAATCCCTTGCTGGTTCACGACCATCATCTGCTGCAGGTCCATCACTCGCTGTCGCAATGGGAACAGCACCTCCTCCGCGATGAAACGGATTCGATCCTCGGCTTCCAGCCGCAGCCTTGCATCTCCAAGCTGGGACTCGATCTCCTCGTCCATCAGCATGCCCAGCTGGATTTCTTTGCGGAGACGTTTCGTCAGCTCCCTAAGCGCCTGCTGCTCGAACTCCAGCGTCGTATTATCGTTGCGGAGCACCGCCTTGCCTTTGTCGAGCGATGCGATAATATCGGAGATTACGGCATCCGCCTTTTGATACTTGGCAAAATAGCTTCTGAGCGGATTAAACATTTTGCCCAGAAGACCGCTTTTGGCAAAATCCACTGCGCTTGGGTCCAAATCCTTCAGCTGAAGCTGAAGCTCTGACAGCCCCTTCGCGACTTGCCCGCCATCGTCTCCCGCTCGGGAGAGCTGTGCGACCGATATCTGAAGCAGAGCGTTCTTGTCTGCCGAACTACGCATCGATGCCATGCCGAACTGTTCGATCGAATTCATGATCTCCTTGCGCTCTGTCGGTGCCTCCGGCTCCATCGCAAGTATCGCCGCGACATTGTTCCTCGCCAGCAGCTTGAGCTGTGCTACTTCCTCCGGGACAGGTTTTACTTGCTCGGCAATCGACGTACGGATTTGCTCCTGGCTTGCGACTTCCATCGAAAACGACATCTCGTTTCCTCCCCTTCGCATCTATTGTTAGGCTTGCGTATCCCTACATTTGAGCGTTGAGCAAATTGCCAATCTTGTAGACGACGTCGTCAGTGTCCGCATTGATACTAGCCGCTTCGTTGATTGCGGAGATGCGCTTAAGCGCTTCGATGTTAGCATTGTACCCGATCGTATAAATGGGGACGTGATACGTCTCGATCAAATCGCGAATATCGTTAAGCGAATGTCCCGTGTTCGTTTCTCCGTCGCTCAGGACAAAGATGACCGGTTTCACTGCGGGATCGCGAGCCACCTCTTCCCTCAGCAGCTTCATCGCCACCGCAATGCCGTCGAAGGTGGCCGTCTCTCCTCCTGCTTGCAGCCCGCTCACCGCTCCAACGAACATAGACTGCTGATTCGTATCGTAGACGCCGATGGGAAGCTCGATCGTCACTTCACTGGAGTAGGAAACCAGTCCGATACTGTTCTCGCGGCCCAGCACCTTCTGACCAGACAGCAGCGACTCCTTTAGTCTATTGAGCGGCTCCCCATCCATGCTGCCGGAGATATCCGTTACGAATACGGCCGCGATTCGTTTATTCCCGTTTTTCTTCTCCTTCCACAGCTTCTGTGCCGGCGAGAGCAGCGACCCATCCACAGCCGAACTCTCCGGCATGTAATCTTCCAGATCGTTGAACCCTTTCTCTGTCGCCTTTCGCTGCCACTCTGCTCCTGTCACGAAATCGGCGAAAGCTCGCAGCAGCTCATCCTTCTCCGGTGTAATACTGCCAACGGCATATAACGGACTATCATGCCTGACGCCGAATGGCGTAAATATGTAGCCGCTTCTCAGATCAGGGGCGTTCATATAGGTTTGATATTCTAGGACAAATGCGTCGAGCATACCTGATTTCGCCGCCTCACGCATCTGTAATGTCGTTGATGCGATAAACGGTACATTGGCTTGAAAACGCTCGAAGCCTTCCACACCGCTTGCGCCCAGCGGATCGGCGCCACCGTAGGTTTCTAGCAGCGAGACCAGGAAGTTTAATCCCGTCGAGCTTGCGAAAGGGTCCGTGTAGCCCATCGCCAGCTCGTTCTCCGCTATGGCATCGGTTATCGTCTTTACCCCGACGAAACCATATTTGGCAACGAGCTCATCGTATTTCTTCTGCTCCGTCACGATACCCGTCACATTGCCGACGAGCCGCGGCGTCAACAGCTCGATGTCAACTCCATCCTCTCTGATCATCTCCCCCCATAGCTCATTGGATGGCGTGAACGCATCCGGCATATATTTGCCGGATCGGATATATTCGGCAGCCGTACCTGAAGCGATGTTGCGCAGCATCACCGATACAGGCTCACCGTCAACCATAATGCCCGCCTCGTTAAAGGCAGCAGCCGCTTCCGACAACCATCCATCAACACCAACGCCAGCCTTCTCCGTCGAAGAAAAAATCTCCACGTAACGATTCGTGGTCGGCTCCACCGTCACAGGAAACTTCGAAATATCCGGCAGCGACTCGCCCACCTCTACGGGATCAAGATCGATTGTCCCTTTGACCGGCTCTGCGACCCTTAATCCAATGCGGCGTACAAGCTTTTCCAGCTTGCCGTCAGCATCGTTTGCCGACACTTTAGCTGCCGGCTGCCCCCAATTCGACGTTGCCGTGACGCCATAATAGACCGCTCCGAACACAAACAAGGTGATGCCAAGAAGTACAGCAGCCGTCCTCCCCCCGTTTCGACCGGCCATCCTCATCCCCCCTCATGGTTTGTAATATTTGGTCTGACTGATTAGGGCGTCGATGTCCTTCATGCAAGGCATGCCCAGGGCATCACGGTAATTTGCGCTCCCAAGCCGCGATAGCTCCGAGAGGAGTTGGTCCAGCTTCAGCAGAATTTCTTCATTCGCGCCAAGATAACCTGACGCTTCAGCCGCAACGCCGGCTGACATTGCTGCTGACTGTTTAAGATGAAGCAGGTTAATGAATCCCCGAATATGCCCATAGAACAACTCCTCTACCGCGGCGACCACCGATATGAACCTCCGATAGCTCATCTCCGACTGGTTGAAGCGCTCCCCCAGTAATTGAAGCAATGCCTGCTTCTTTTTCTCCATTCGCTCGAGCTGTGACAAGGCGAGCTCCGTCTCTTGTCTGAGCGTCCGCATACCGCGGTGGCGAATAAGCGCCAGCTCGAATTGCTCATGATTAAGCGGGGGCGAGTGTTGTCTCGATAGCGGAGGGCGGAATAGCAGCGCATGGCTGCCGACCAGCAGCGTGATCAGGCTCATAATAAGCAGCGTCGCGACGGCAGACGTTGCAATAGCGCTGCCTCCCATAAGCTTGGCGCCGATCAAACCTGGCGACAGCACCACGATATTGACGATGATGATGCCGATCACAAGCATCAGCAGCTTGAATACTCTGGCTCCGTTCAACGCCCGCACCTCCTCCGTTACTACTTAACTTATTCAGAGTATGAAGAAGGATATGCCGAGCATAACAAGCTCTGTTGTTGTACAAGCTTCCATATTTTGTATTTTATTTTGTTGTTTACGAGGCAAATCGAGCTCGCGTTTCATTCTTTTTTTAGGCAGTCGGTCGGTCGGCCGGACTTCAAGCAGGGCCATGTAAAGGCACAATCGATCCCGATCCCGATCCCGATCTCGATCTCTACGAAGGTCGAGTTGTTCATTCATATCAAAAAAAGAGTTGCGACGGAGTGTCGGCAACTCTTTGTTATAGGCCCAGTTGCAGTTACTGGTGGAAACATCGCTTTTCTTCTTCGCTGCATACATTGTGTATTGTACGTGATGGGATGTGTTTACTTCTTATGTTTCTCAACAAGCAAGTCCGCGATCTCTTCTGCTTGGGCAATTGTTGTCATAGGGTCCCAATACGAATAACGCTCCGAGTCAAACCAGTATACCTGATCGTTTTTGACCGCATCTTGCAAATTCCAGACAGGATCGTCCTTGTAGTTAACGTTACCTTCGGAGCTGACGATGAAAACATGGTCGCCCACGTATTGATCCAGCACTTCAGACGATATAACAATCTGCTGTTCCTCGCCCCATAACTCCTGCTTCACTCTATCTGGCGGATTCAATCCCAAAATATCGTAGATTGCTTGTCCGCCCCTGCCCCATCTGTTACCGAGCACGCGGAACTCATCTTCCCACCGCATCAACGTAAACGTTTCATCCGGACCAAACAATCCTTCAACCTTCTTCGCCGCTTGCCCAGCTCTACGATCATAGTCCTGCAGCCAGGACTCCGCTTCCTCTTCGCGTCCAAGCAATTGACCGAAATAACGAATTTCCTCGTGATCGTTCTTGAACTTCCCGAAAGGTACGACGACTGTTGGCGCTATCTTCGCATATTGCTCGTACTCATCTTTGTTCTCGATATCAATAATGATTAGATCCGGCTCTAATGTCACAATTGTCTCAAGCGATACCGTCCATTCTGCACCAATACTCTCAATCCCTGTCTTATCTTCTGTGATATAAGGATTGTCGATGTACGGCTGCAATGCGCCCACTGGCTTAGCACCTACCGCCAGAATGGAGTTCAGCATATTGTTGGTCACGATCCGCTCGGCTTTTATGGGAATCTCTACATCCCCGAAGATCGTATTGACCGTTTTAACGCCTCTTTCTTCCACTTGCTCCCCGTTCGTTCCCGTCGCCGCGGAATTATTGTTATTCGCTGCTCCGTTCTCAGCCCCCGAGCCGTTACCGCATGCGGAGAGAATCAGCATCAAACTTATCAGTCCGCTGATTGCTAATGAAGTTTTGTTCTGCTTGTTCAAAGAAATACGTCCACCTTTCGCCTCATATCGATCGTGATAATGACTATCATTATACAAATCAATATAACTTTGCGTTGCATCAGGAGCAATAGATAATGCTAACGCAGCCGATGGATTATACTGATCTCCATGTTTGCGGTACACAAGCGGCGACATTCCACTCATTTTCTTGAACACTCTTCCAAAATAATACACATCATCATACCCTACGCTTGCTGCAATTTCCTGCAAGCCGGCAGCCGAATTTCGTAATCTAGACTTGGCATGTCCAATTCGCGTCTGGATCACGTAATCGATCACGCTCGTCCCCGTCGCACCTTTAAACAGTCTTGAAAGATGGCCAGCGCTTATGCCAAGCTTCTGCGCCAGCATCTCGACCGTTATGGCATCCGCATAATGCTCATGGATATATGTCATCGCAAGCTCAATCGGCCCAGATTGAATATCGAGTGTACGCTGCTCGCTTAATTCGGTCAGCACCTCGTTCACAAAGCGATAAAACATCATTTTCATCCTAAGCAATCCCGCAGCTCCGCTTCGTTTGGACAACTGCTCCATGATTCTTACATCCTCAAGCATGGAGATTGCTTGTTTGGCCTGCACATGATACCGGACTTGGAAAGGCTGTACCCGCTCCAATATGCGATGAGCCTCGGCACCTGCATTCTCGGGCAGATTCGCTTTGTAGAAGAGCAAATAATAGACGCTATCCTCGCTTGCCAGCACCAAATCAAAGCATACTCCCTTGCCCCCATGGATAATTTGAAACCGCTCAGTCGACTGTAGTTTCCCGTTAAGAGCAATGATCATGCTGCCGCGTTCGACAAACAAAAAGAAGCTGGCTGGCATTGTATAGCCTAGCCTTTGCTCCCCCGTCACTGCTTCCAAACGTCTAATATCCATGATCTTTAGTTGTGCCAGACCCCACAAATAAAAGTGATCATTCGAATGAATATCCATCGGAGTCCCTTCCCCATTGTTCTTTGTTTTTATTGTAGCAAATGTGAACGAACGCAGTTGAAATTTATATTCTCTATTTATGTAAATTATAATAGTATAAGGTCATAGGACTAAATACAAGGAGGTAATAGGCATGTGGACACGTTCCGAGCTCAAAAGCAGAGCCAAAAGCACACTCCGAAATAACTACTGGAAGGCATTTCTCGTCAGCTTGATTCTGGGCATCGCTGGAGGGGGATGCAATTCCGGAAGTGCCAATTTTAATTTGGGATCAGGAGGCGGCACATCTTCTGACGGTTCCGGCTGGAACGTATTCGGCGACATCTCATGGGCGGAACTTGCTCCTTTCTTAATTATTGGATTCATCATCTTTCTTCTTGTTCTTGCATTCGCGCTCGCCCTGCGCATTTTCTTATTGGCTCCTCTGGAAGTAGGCGGTTTACACTTCTTCAAACGCGCGGCTGAAGAGGAAAGTAATATGGGACATCTAGGTTATGCTTTTGGCAACGGCAGATATGGCAATATCGTAAAAACGATGTTCTGGAGAGGCTTGCTTCAATTTCTGTGGACCTTGCTATTCATCATTCCGGGGATTATCAAATCGTATGCCTACAGCCAAGTACCGTACATATTGTCAGACAATCCCGGTATCAACTATCGGAGAGCCGTCCAGCTAAGCAACCAAATGACACGTGGGCACAAGTTCCGCATATTCGTACTCGATCTCAGCTTCTTAGGCTGGATTCTTCTGGGTATCCTCGCTTTGTTTGTCGGCGTGCTGTTTGTAATGCCGTATATTTATGCTACTAAAGCTGAGCTATACCTCGACCTGCGCCAAGAAGCGCTGCAGAGCGGCATCACAACACTTACGGAGCTTCGGTTAAATGATGGACCTACTCCCTTATAAGTAAATGCGCTGTATGACATGAACCGCAGCATCCACAATTATGTGGATGCTGCGGCGAGAGCTCGATAGCCCGTTCTTTGCGGGCTATTCGCGCGTGCGCGGCCGGCGGGAGCTCGATAGCCCGTTCTTTGCGGGCTATTCGCGCGTGCGCGGCCGGCGGGAGCTCGATAGCCCGATTTTTGCGGGCTATTCGCGCGTGCGCGGCCGGCGGGAGCTCGGATAGCCCGATTTTTGCGGGCTATTCGCGCGTGCGCGGCCGCCGGGGCGGCGATAGCCCGATTTTTGCGGGCTATTCGCGCGTGCGCGGCCGGCGGGGCGGCGATAGCCCGATTTTTTCGGGCTATTCGCGCGTGCGCGGCCGGCGGGAGCTCGATAGCCCGATTTTTGCGGGCTATTCGCGCGTGCGCGGCCGCCGGGGCGGCGATAGCCCGATTTTTGCGGGCTATTCGCGCGTGCGCGGCCGGCGGGAGCTCGATAGCCCGATTTTTGCGGGCTATTGGCGTGTGCGCAGCCGCAGGGGCGGCGATAGCCCGATTGTTGCGGGCTATTCGCGCGTGCGCGACCGCCGGGGCGGCGATAGCCCGATTTTTTCGGGCTATTGGCGTGTGCGCAGCCGCACGTTAACCTTGCAGAGTTGTGTTAAAATAAGTATGGTCAGCTAACATGGACATGAGGAGGTTACCTATTAAATTATGATATACGTAGCATTATTAAGAGGCATTAATGTCGGCGGCAATAATAAGATTGATATGAAGGCGCTGAAAGCCACATTCGAGCGGCTGGAGCTACAACACGTGACAACCTATATTAATACAGGCAATATCATATTCGAAGATCGTGCTCATTCTGCGAAGAAGCTATCCGAACTGCTCGAAGAAGCGATCTCCGCCGATTTCGGTCTCACCATCCGAGTCATGGTCCGTACACTGGATGAAATCTCAACAATTATGACCGCACTGCCTGAGCACTGGGCGAATAATCAAGAGATGAAAAGCGACGTTCTATATCTATGGGATGAAATCAACCATGCGAACGTACTTGAATCTCTCACAATCAAACCAGATATCGATAGAGTCATCTACGTTCCCGGCGCAATTCTTTGGTCTTATGATAGAGAAAACGCCGGTCGCAGCGGCATGAACAAAATCATTGGCTCGAAGGTATACGCTCAGACTACCGTTCGCAACGTCAACACAGCACGTAAAATATTCGACCTAATGAAGACTGCCGCAGAGCGTTGAATGCCTTATACCGGACGATGCGCACTACACACTTTTGTCGACTTCAAAATGATCACAACAAGCAACTAATTGAGCGTCAACCTTTACGCCCGTATTGCTTGGCATAAGACACAATACGTCGATAAAGCGCCTTGTTTTTCATCTGCTTTAAGGGATAAAACT
Organism: Paenibacillus sp. strain BS8-2; assembly: GCF_054483835.1. Classification (NCBI taxonomy): domain Bacteria; kingdom Bacillati; phylum Bacillota; class Bacilli; order Caryophanales; family Paenibacillaceae; genus Paenibacillus; species Paenibacillus sp. strain BS8-2. Next base: position 2,646,844 of record NZ_CM137010.1, on the reverse strand, counting down.
GCGGGCTTGTGTTGACCTCAAGGATCCAAGCTCTGCCGCCCTGCTCAAGCGCTACATCCAGTCCAAGCTCCCTGAACCCTTTTCCATGCTGATCAAAAACGTGTCCGACTTGACGTCCAAGCCGCTTCAGCTCCGCTTCCTTGTCCTTGATACGATCCGCTCCGAATCCAGCGCCGCCCATCGTCGGAGCAAAGAAGCCGACATTGCCTCCTTGATTATAATTGGTCGCTACCATACCCGGACGGCCAATCTTTGTGAACAAGGCCGTACTTACCCATTTGCCTCCGTTAGTCTTCTGCACCATCACTCTTATGTCGAACGGATTGCCTTTGGTCTTGGCTAGCGAAATACCTTTCTGCAGCAAATACGAGCGGTTACTTATCCGTTTTTTCATATGCTCATAGAGCGAATCTATCGTCCTATGCTTGCTTTGCCCGGAGCTGCTTTGGAGCAAGTAGTTGTTTCCTTGCTTCTTGACCCTCAGGATGCCTTTTCCACCAGAACCGGCTGTCGGCTTGCAATAAACAGTCGTATAGCGTGCCATCATGCTGACCAAATGGCTTCGCTTAAACTGGCTGGTATGAGGCACATACGCTGCCACTGTTCTACTGCTTCGCAACCATTTGGTCTTCACCCACTTACTCTTAATTGTACGACTTCTGTATTTCATCTCCCGATCAGCTCCTTTACTCTCTTAACATACGAGCTGATCTGCGAATGTGCGCGTGCTATAGTCTAGTAAAGCTCTGACTATGCACCAGTCCCCAATCGATGACTAAACAAATCTGCTGCCGCCGAATCCAGCCGTTCGCGGATCAATATCGCCTCCGCGTAACGCCTCGGCAAGCTGTCGAAGCCGCAATGGATGCCGGCTAGGCCACCGGCAATCGCGCTGATCGTATCGGAGTCGCCGCCGAGGTTGGCTGCCCGCTGCACAATATCCTCGAAGTCAGCACCGGCCATCAGCAAGTAGACCACCCACAGCATCGTATGGACAACAAAGCCGGTTGGTCCGCAAGCAGGCTCCACCGTTAGAGCTGGCTCATATTCGGTTCCCGTCACTTCTGCTTGAACAGCCGACCTCAATTCCTCGCCTTGGAGCAGCCGGTAGGCAATACGCGTGTAGATGGCACATGCCTCGTCGCATCTGGGATCATAATGTGTCATACGTGACTGTATACGAGCGATACGCTCCGCTTCTTCTACTGTCCCATATGCAAGCGCGGCAGGCAAACACCGCATCAGCGTGCCATTGCCGCCGCTTTGCCCCATGGCCTGATCCGTGTTTAACGCCGCTTCGAACCAGTTTCCCTCGTAATGCTCGATGACATGACGGATAATATTGCCCACATCCTTTGGCCGCGTACGATACCAAGCCAGGAACTTCTCCCCGATCGGCTCCACAGGCTGCAGCGGATTAAGTAATATGCCATCCGCCACACATAACGTCATCATCGTGTCGTCTGTCACCTCGCCCGGCGCAAGCCGCCATACGCCGCCGCCGATAATCTCGGTCAAATAGCCATGCGCCGCCTTGATCTCCTTTACGCTCATAAATTCCGTTGTTCCGCCAAGCGCATCGCCAATCGCTACGCCATATAGCCCTCCCTTTATCCGGTCAGACAAACTAGCTTTCTTCATTATCGTCAACCTCCTCTTTGTCTACCTCTTCGAACTAATCATCCAGCGAATCCATCACCTGCTTTACCTGTTTCGCCCGCTCCGTAATCGATCCTCGGAGCATTGTGTAGGACACGCCTCGGCGTTCCAGATCCGCCAATATCTCCCGTTGGAAGGACACACGTTGCACCTCGCCGGACCGATCCCATGTATCATCGTAGGGAATATCGATATCGCATACAAAAACAAAATCATAGCGGTCAACCGCTTCCTGCGCGCGACTCATAAGTCCTTGTGTTGCCATCCCATGATAATCCAGCGAGAACATGTATGTCGTGATCGCATTCGTATCGACGAACAACACATCCCGTGCCTCGAGCAACAGCCCCTCCTCCCGCTCCATATGACCTTGCGCAATCTCTTCGAGCTGCTGAGGCGTCAGCCTTCTGTCGACTTGATGCAGCGCCCAATATTCCCTGCCGTACTCCGGCATCCATACCGTGTTGTATTGCTGGGCCATATACGCAGCAAGCGTAGACTTCCCCGTCGATGGCGCCCCTAGGAATACGGCAGTTTTAATCATGTCACGATAAACGACTGGATTCAGAAACTCCCTATTCTCATAGGGCACTCTCCGTACCTCCGTACCGGATATGGGTACCGCTAGCCGTTCAAGATCAACCACACGATTGACCGCTTGTAAGGCAACGCTCATATGATCCCCATACGGCTCGCTGGAGTAGAAGTGGGTAATATTGCGCTCCCCAAGCAGCCCCAACACGTAATCCTCCTGAGTCCGCATAATTTCCGGTGTATAGCCGGTTTCCTTCGGTCCATCCCAAGCTTCGATTACCTCAGCGTTCGGGTACAGCTGCCGAATCCATCCGGCACGCACGTCCAGCGGGATATCGATCGTTTCCGGGCAATCGTAAATGATAATCATAACGTGATCCATCTCCGCCAATGCCGTCTCGATCATGAGCTGATGGCCGCGATGAAGCGGAGCGAACTTGCCGAGCGTTAGTCCTATCAGACGCTCCTTCATGTTACCTCCCTCCCACCAGTAGCGCGGTATTCACGTTTCCATGAGAAGTAGCCGCTCGTCGCGATCCCCAAGAAGATGACATATAAGAACGCCAGCGCATACAACTCCTTGTAGGCATACAAGCCGATCGACAATACGTCGACCGCAATCCATACAAGCCAGTTTTGCAATATTTTGGATGAGAGCAGATATTGAGCCATTAAGCTAAGCGTAGCGACAAAAGCATCGGCGTAAGGGATAGAAGCATCCGTATGCGTATGGAGCAAATAACCCCAAGCTAGCGTAACGGCGATCGCCATTATACCGAGAATAATCGCCAGCCTTTTCTTGATGCTTTGCGTTGGACGGACCTTCTCCCCTTCCCTCTTCGTAAGCCACACGATCCAGCCGTACACGCTAAGTACGAAGAATACGACCTGCAGCATCATATCCGCGTACAGCTTCACTTCAAGGAACATAAAGAAGAAACAGCCAACATTCACAAGTCCGATCGGCCATGCCCAAATATTCTGTCTCGCGGTAAGCCATACGCAAAGCAAACCAGTCATCGTCGCAACAATCTCGAGCGTCGTTGACGACGTCAACCATGCGATCGCAAGCATCGCGGCAACAAGTAGCAGCAACGTCCCCTTCTTTACCATTTCATCCCCACCATTTATATTGTCATTATGAAAGTATCAACGCCGAAGAAAAAGCGCCTAGCTGTAGATGGACAGCCCCGGCGAATAATCTGTAAACCGATACAACTGCGCGGCCCGCTGGGAATAACGATTGGACACCTTGGGCTCTCCCGATCGATCCAACACTTCTTCGATGATACCTTCACGGCTCTGCGTAGACGTAATTTTGCGGATAAAGTTACGCTCCTCGAAGGTCGGCACAACCGTCTGGATAACCTGATACAGCTCGCTGATCGTGAACTCTTCTGGCAGAAACTCGCGGGCGATCGTCGTCGTTACCATTTTCGCTTGAATTCGGCCAAGCGCATCACGAATCATCTCGGCATGGTCAAAGGCGAGCTCCATACGCAGCGCCTCCTCAATCGGGAACAATTGCACATCTGCCGCGTCGGTATCGGCCCGCCGTCCGATCAGCTTATGCTCGTGCACGAGCGCGAAGTAGGCATGGGAAATCATCCACCCTCTAGGATCGCGTCCAGGCTTGCTGTACACATTAAAGTACTCCATATGCACATCCGTCACGCCTGCTTCTTCACTTAATTCCCGCATCGCGCAATCGTACATGCTTTCCGTCTCTCTGCAAAATCCCCCAGGCAGCGCCCATTGACCTTCGTACGGCCACTGCTTGCGCTGAATGAGCAGCACCTGAAGCTCGCGTGTCGGCAATGCTTTCTTGGCCGTTGTCTTCTCTGTGGATGTAATCGTAAATATAACAATGTCACTCGGCGCGCCGTCCGGCGTTCGGAACTGTGCTGAAGAGTAGTTTGCGGGTTCTTCTGCTGACAACATGTTCACCTGCTTTGTCTAGTGCTTGATCGTTAATTTTAGGTAATGTCAATTTGATATCATCATTATGACATAATTAAATGAAATGTCAAGCGGTCTGTTGAATCGCAAATGAAAGTCTTATAGGTAACATCTACTTAAATTCTAATCATATGCCTTTACGGGAATATTCCTTTGGAGGTATACTTACGACATGAACGAAATACTACAAGCCATCTCAGAGCCTAATCGGCTTCGAATCGTTGAATTACTGCGGGACGGAGAACAGTCCGTCGGCGATATCGTTGAACGACTAGGTCTGAATCAACCACAGGTATCCAAACATCTTCGCGTGCTGCAGGAAACAGGCATCATAGAGATGATACCTGAGGGCAACAGGCGGATTTGCAGATTGCGCCCGCAGCCGCTCCGGCAAATGCTCGACTGGCTGGATTCCTTCCGGCGGATTTGGGACGAGAGACTCGACCGCTTGGATGATTATCTGCAGGAGCTCCAAGATTCACCGGACAATGAACATCGATCAACATGAAACTGGAGGCAATGACATGACAATGGAAGGACAATTGGAGATTATTCGCACATTCAACGCGCCGAGGGATCTCGTGTTCAAAGTTTGGACGGAGGCTGCTCATCTCATCAAATGGTGGGGACCAAAAGGATCGATAATCCATGTCGCGAACCAAGAGCTGAGACCGCAAGGATTATTTCATTACAACATGACTCACCCAGACGGCAACGAAATGTGGGCGAAGTTTATTTATCAGGAGATCGCAGCACCAGAGAAGCTTGTTTTTCTTAATTGCTTCTCCGATGCGGATGGTCGAACAGTCCCTGCACCATTTGGTCCGGAATTCGCAGACTTCCCGCTGGAAGTTCAAATTACGGTTTTGTTTGAAGAACAAGGCGGGCAAACGACTGTGAGGCTCATCGCTGATCCGCATATGGCGACGCCTGCGCAGCAAGCTTTCTTCAGAGGTATGTTCGATTCTATGCAGCAAGGCTATCGCGGTACGTTCGATCAACTTGAAGAATATTTGCAGGAGCCACACTAATCCAATACCGACACCTCGGGATAGTTCTCCTCCGAGGAATACCATGTCAGCAAGTTTCCATCCCTATTCCAGCCAAGCACAATTCCTAATCCTGCTCTTGTTACCGATTTGGTTTGCACGTCGATTAAGTATGTGCCTTGACTCGGGATATGCCCCGTAATGTAAGCGGCGTAATAACGCCCGGCCTCGTCACCTGGTCGCGGCAATAGTCGGAAAATATCGATTTCGTCTCCCGGCCAACCCGGCAGCGCCTCTTGGAGGCAGCTGATTACTTCCTCCGGTCTTACGCCGCTCTCTTGCTCCGTAACGGTTCCCTTCTTCGTGTCGTAAATCAACTTCCCTCGAAGGTAGTTCATATCAGAGCGTCCCATGTTCAGAAGGGCAACCCGATCGTTATCGAGCCAACCTGCCGGATAGACAAAATGAAAACCATCGCTATGTCCAATATAGGTCGCCTTCTCGTACAAGGACAACTGGTTTCCCGAAGCGTCAAAGATCAACATATCCGCATAGGTCCCAAGATTCCTGTTCGAATCAATCAATACAGCAACCTTGCTCCCATCTGGCGATGACGCGAGTCCGTATATCGCAGCATCCTGTGATCGATAAATGGCCTTTCGAGACTCCGACTCGGGATCGACCAGATATACATATTCCATTCCTTTGGCGATATAGTAGCTTTCCCCATCTGCCGGATAGGCATACAGATCCCTAGTGCCGCTGTCGCTCCCCCGACTAACCTCAATATCTTGCCAGTTCACGGGCTTCGTTCGGGAGACATCTCCCGTATCCGGATCGAGCTGATCCAGGTTTCCGTCCGAAAGATAGACGTTGATTACCCCATCGCCCCACTCACAACATGCTGCCTGAATGAACGATGCGTTAGGTATAGGCTGCTCCTTGACCACTTGCCCCTCTACATTCGTCCATCTGACGCCGCTCCACGGCTCTCCCGCATGAACGGTAATAACACGCCTTCCCTCTTCGGGCAGGGTGATCGCGAGTGTTTTTCCATCCTTTGTTCGTGCATCATCCAGCATGAAACCAACAGAAGCTTCCGGAGGTAATTCCTTGAATCGTACGGTTGCATGACGGTCATCCGACCATTCTACAGCGTAGAGATAATCCAGCGCTCCGCCTGCTCGTACATCGTGAATCGTCGTTTGAATACTTAATTCGATCGATGCTCGCTCCAGGTCACGATTCGCGGTTAGACTGACGGTATCCCTCTCTTCATCAATCTTCACAGTTATCGTTGGCTCTCCAACTTCGATCGTAGGAGCCGCTGTTTCAAGCACGGCTATAGCCGTGTCGGTAGCAACCACGATGTCATCCGATTGTCCTTCTTCCAAGGTCGACTTCGTGCATCCCGTTGCCACTGCAAGCAAGATACACATGACCGCGATCGTACGCGATAAGTTGATCATTTGTATGTCAAGCCCCTTCCCCAGCTTCATTCGCCTAAAGTGTTCATGTTAATTAGACGTAATGAGCGTGGCCGAAGTTGCTTTATATTTCCAATCCCATTCCACAATCACCTAGGTTTGCGGTTATCAGATTATGCAACAACTTCCACTTCAAGAGCAAATTCAACTGCTGCTTCCGCATGGATGCGCGTCGTATCGAACAGGGGCATTTCTACATCCGATTGTTTGAGCAGCAGCGGTATTTCGGTGCAGCCTAGGATGATGCCTTGCGCGCCCTGCAGTCGCAGCCGTTCGATAATCGCTTTATACTCCGCTCTCGAGGAAGCCTTAATTTCACCCTTGCACAACTCTCCAAAAATAATATCATGCACCCGCATACGATCGGCCTCATTCGGAATAATAGCTTCGATACCATGCTCGCGCAGGCGATCGGTATAGAAACTCTGCTCCATCGTGTAACGAGTGCCAAGCAATCCGATGTGCGTCATCCCACTTTTTTTGATTTGTGCTGCGGTTGTTTCCACAATGTGAAGCAATGGCACGTTTACTGCCTCCTGCACTTCGGTTGCCACCACATGCATCGTGTTGGTACAGATTAATATCGTATCGCAGCCCCCTGCTTCCAGCTTCCGCGCAGCATCCGCGAGCAGCTCCGCCGCTTGCTTCCATTCTCCGGCTTTCTGCAATTGGACAACCTCTTCGAAGTTGCAGGAATACAGCATACACTTGGCCGAATTCAGCCCTCCCGCTTGTTCGCTCACGCCTTGATTAATGTATTTGTAATAGTCGGCCGTCGACTCCCAGCTTAGCCCGCCAATCAATCCAATCGTTTTCATAATGAAACACACGCTCCTCTCGATTCCTTGCTGACAGCATAACATGCTATACTGGTATCCATTAGATCCAGAAAGATCGAAAGATGATAGTACCAGTTGTACTGCCATAAGGAGAGTGACCACCATTCTTTGGTTACCGGTCGATCGATCGCTGACGACTTCGCTGACGGTCCAGCTATATGATCAAATAAGACAACGAATCCTGCATAATGAAATGGTCGAAGGAGAAAAACTTCCTTCCAGCCGGGAGCTAGCTTCTTCGGTAGGCGTATCTCGCAACATCGTGCTGGAGGTATATGACCGTCTGCTGGCCGAAGGTTATCTGGAGGTTCGACCACAATCCGGAACTTATGTCGCTGCCGGCTCTACCTTCCTAGCTTCGGAAGCGGCTCAGCCTGGCAGGGAGACACTTGCTGCATCATCCACGAAGACAGTCAAACGATCAGAATCCGCGATCGACTTTCGTGCGGCACATCCTGCCGCCGACTACTTCCCACGCGCCGCATGGGGGAGACTTGCCAAGGAGGTCTGCCTGCTCACGCCCGAGCGGACCTTTGGTTATTCCGCTCCCGAAGGATCCTATGAGCTTCGGACAGTACTCGCTCGATACTTGCTGCAGGCTCGCGGCGTGCGTTGTCACCCGGAGCAGATCGTGATTACATCCGGCGCTACGCAGGCGCTTCATCTCATCACCGAGCTGCTATCCAAGGATAAGCCGGCTCGAATCGCCGTAGAGGATCCCGTCACGGACGAGATGCGCACGATTTTCACCTATGCCGGCGCACAGCTGGTACCCATTCCCGTGGATGACAAAGGCATTCTTCCCGATATGCTGCCTACTGACGAAACGCCCGATTTTGTTTTTGTCATACCTTCGCATCAGTTTCCGCTTGGCGGAACGTTACCCATTCAGCGTCGCATCCAGCTCATCGAATATGCGCGTCGAACAGATAGTTACATCGTCGAGGACGATTACGACAGCGAGTTTACATACGAGGGCGTACCTGTCCATTCGTTGCAAGGTCTGGATCCCGATCGCGTCATCTATGTCGGCACCTTTAGCAAAATATTATCTCCTTCGCTCCGGATCGGCTATGCCGTCCTGCCTACTCGCTTCGTTGACGACTATCGCCGGCTCAAGTGGTTCGCCGACCGCCATACCTCTACTCTGGAGCAGCTTATTCTTGCGCGTTTCATGGATGAAGGTTATTTCGATCGCCATATTCGGCGGATGAAAAAAATCTATCGCAAGCGCCGAGAGACGTTAGTATCCAGCTTGCGAAAGCAGCTTCCGCAAGCTCGTATACTGGGCGAGTCGGCTGGGATGCATCTCGTCGTGGAGTTGGCTGACGTCGATTTCACACCCGCTCTCATCTCTCGTATTCAAGAGGAGGGAGTCCAGGTCTACGCAGTGGAGCATTACGCCATGATACGAGGTCGCCACAAGAATCGGATCGTTATGGGGTACGGAGGTTTAACAACCGAAGCGATCGCAGAAGGCGTCGGACGGCTGGCCAGGGCTATTCGATCATAATTCATAAAGATGGTGCAGGAAAAATGGATATTATTGTCGAACATTGTCACCTATATTGATCTTGGATAAAGGGTGTGTACGATGGAACGACGACGAAACCGCTTGATGGGCAGGCGGTTCAAATTTCATAGCTTGCTGGCGGGACTGCTGGCCGTTACGCTAATCACCCTGACCTTCGTCCTAATCACGACGTCAGTTCGCAAGCAACACCAAGCGTTAACCGCCTCCATGCTGCAAAGCAATTTCGAAGGCGCAAGAAATCTGACGATCTCGGTCAACACGATCAAAGACATTATGTTCCGCGAGCTCGGCAGCACCGCACGATACATGGCGGAGGAACAAATCCCGATGGAAAATAGCTCCAAAACGCTTGGCGCGTTGCTCGTCGGCAACCGCTTGTTTAACGGAGCGCTGCTGATCGACAATGCCGGCCATGTCCAGTCCGCAACGCCGGAATCGGGTTACATTGCTGGCGATTCGCTCGAAGCAGTTCTGCTCGTGCAGAAGCCCAGAGCACGCGAGAGCGGCCCACAAGTTACCGGGACGTTCGAGTCGCCTACCGGCAAACTTCTGATCATGGTTTTGCATCCTGTGGGGGCGCCGGGCCGAGAACAAAGCGGTTTCCTTGCCGGTCTCATTAACTTGTCGGAACGGAACATATTCTCAGACATGTTCGAACACGCGATGAAAAGCAGCGCTGGGTCGTTTGCTTATCTGGTGGACAAACAAGGCGAGCTGTTGCTTAATCCGGATAAGAGCAGACAATCTCGCATTTTGCCAGCGTCCATTATCACAGAGACATGGGGAAAGCCTAACGTTAGTTCGGCGATAACGCATGATGCTGAGGGAGAAGAGCTTTTTGCAGGATACCTGCAAGTAGCAGACGCAGAATGGGGCGTCGTCTTCCAGTCGCCGGTATCCGCCATCGACAAGGCCAAAGCAGCGATTTGGAAAACACAGCTGAGCTGGAGCCTTCCCTTCGCCGCTCTCGTCCTTGCTTTGAGCGTATGGGCCGCCCGCAGACTGGCGAAGCCATTCGTAGAGCTGACGGCGACGGCACGCTCCATCGCGGCGGGAGAGAGGCTCAACCGACCTCCGTTCGAGAGCCATTGGAACGACGAAGCGCATCACTTAGCTCGTGCCATGATAACCGCGATGCAAAGTTTGCAGCACGAGGCGGATCGCAACAGCCTGCTGGCTCGTACAGACCGTTTGACGGGGCTGGCTAATCGGGCCGGTCTCGAGGAGTGGCTGTCTGTCCCTCATCATGTGTCCCGCGGATATGCGCTTATCGTGCTGGACATTGATCACTTCAAAAGCGTCAACGACAAGTACGGTCATCACAAAGGGGATGAAACGCTTGTCCATCTTGCGCTCCTCTTGCAATCCGAATGCCGGGAGGACGAGCTTGTTTGCCGCCTGGGCGGTGAAGAATTCATTGTGCTGTTGCCAATGCGGGACCTGCGGGAAGGGACCGAATTCGCCGAGCGCCTGCGCGGGCGCGTCGAACAGACGATCAGCCCGACAGGCAGGCCGATCACGGTGTCGATCGGCGTCGCGGTTCATGGCGCGAACGGGGGCGGCTTCGACGAAACGTTCCGTTTGGCCGATGAGGCGCTCTTCGAAGCGAAGCGCCAAGGCCGCAACCGCACGATGGCATCGGCGGGTTGAGCGAGTTCTAGCGGAGGCGTCCTAGCGTAAGGCAGCTCGGGCTATCGGCCCCAGCTGCCTTACGCTAGGACGCCTTTCTTCTTGTGACAAGGCGCGTTCTGCCCCGATACAGACTAATAAATGCTTAGGCACACCAAAAAAAGAAGCAGCCCGCACAACGTCGCAACGTTGGCTGACTGCTTCTTTTTCCATTTGTACCGCGTGAATCCTGCGTTTACAATTTACTTGTAGAACGCCTTTTCCACGTTGTATTTGGCTCTTTGCCGGTTAAGGATGTACGTTTCGTAGATGTCCCGCTCCACGGCGTCTTCGTTCACGAATACGTCGATCCGTGCAACCTCTTCGCGATGGTTTTTCATCTCGGAGACGGAATCCTCGAAATGTTTTTTGATCCGCGGTCTTAGCTTGCGGGCTTTTCCCACGAACAACAGCTCATCTTTGTCGTTGTAAAACGTGAAGAAGCCGCCCTTCTCGCGCGTGATCAAATGAAAATCGGTAAAACCAAAGATGTGGCTGAGCTGCGGGTTCTCCTGCTTGCGAATGGACACGTCCGGCTCAGGGATCGTAATGTTAATCATGTTCCGTCACTTCCTCTTCTCGATTGGACAGAACCATACTATCACATTTGGAGCCGGATGTTTAGCATAACCTGCTTTTCCGAAAGTTTCTGAAAGCTTCCGTAAGTTTCTCGCGCGCCCCGAGCATTCATTCCCCCAAGAGAGACACATTAGCCTGAACTAACCGCCGCTTGCTTGTTTCGAAAATGACCGACGCCGGGACGCTCAAGTCCCAGATGCTCGCGCAGCGTCGAGCCCTCGTAATTCTTGCGGAGCGCCGGGAATACGGCGTCCCAGTTCCAGCATCGACAGCTTCTCGCTGCGAGCCATGTCCATGATAAGCTGCACGCGGCTCTTCATGCCGCCAGATTTCTCCACGGGATCCGGGATATCCGGCAGCTGCTCCTCAAGCGAATATCCACTTAGATCGAACTGCAAGAATGCGGTCAGGCCCGCGAAGGTTGCGCTACAAGAAACAGCTGCAAAGCAAAGAGAACCGGGAGCAGCATCTGCTCTCGGTTCTCTTTGTGTTGCTTATTCTACAAACGCCGCGATAATCTTCGCGATCTCTGCGCGTGTGATCGTGCCTTGCGGATTCAGCTTGCCGTCCGGCGAACCTTCAACGACGCCAGCTTCGACCAAGGCCGCAATCGCTTCTTGCGCCCAGTCGGATACGTCAGCGCTATCGTCGAATGTTGGAGCAGCTCCGCTTCCTTCAGGCAACGAATCCTTCACTGCGCGATACAGAAGCACGAATGCTTCCTCGCGAGTCATTTCTTTGTCCGGCTGGAAGCTGCCGTCCGGGTAACCTGTCGCGATACCGAATTCGCTCAGCGCATTCACATATGTGCTGTACCAAGCGTCGTCCGCTACGTCATTAAAGCCTTGCGACGAGTCTGACTCTTCGAGACCTAGCAGCCTGAACAGAACGGCCATGTATTGTGCGCGCGTCATTTGGCTGTCAGGCTGGAAGCTGCCGTCCGGCATACCTTCCAGAATCTTTTTCTCAGCCAGCTTGTTGATCGGCTCAGCTGCCCAGTGACCGAACACGTCCGAGAACTCAGGCGTTTCCGGTGTTGGCGTTGTAGTCGGCACAGGTGTTGTCGTTGGTGTTGGAGTCGGTGTTGGCGATGGCGTCGGCGTTGGGTCTACAGGATAGTACGGGTTAGAAACGGATACCGTCGTCTCCGCAATACCATAACCGTCTTCGCTAATCGCGGTAATAACCGTGCTGCCTGCTTTAAGCGGTCTTACGTTGCCGTTCGCGTCAACTGAAGCAACCGTCGCGTCGGAGCTTGTCCATGTAACGGTTTCCTCTCCGTCGCCCATCGCATCGACCGTAGCTGTCAGTTGTGTAGCTGCGTTACCTGTCGTGAGCGACAGCATCTTATGGTTCAGCGTCACTTTCGTCACGCCGAGCTCATAGACGCCTACACGTCCGCCAACCTCGAACGCTACCAACAGAAGCGGCAAGCCAGTCGGGCTTTCAGTAGCCGGAATAAATTCGATACCTTCCGGACCTGTGTCGGTACTTAAGTTCAGTTCTTCATCATCGACTACATCAATTACTTCAAAGTCCCGAGTATTCGTGTAATTCATGAATTGAGGTTCAACAGGATTGGTGACGTCATACGTCATGACGCCGCCAATGCGCTCCAAACCGATAAACGCAAGAGCTTTGTTACCCACGGTGCCGACTTTAATATCTTCAGGCTCTGGACCTTTTTTGGTGCTGCGCCCGTCCATTTCCGCTTTATCGTTGCTGACATTGAAGTAATCCGGCAATCTATCTGCGGTAATCGTCTCGAAGTCGCTGCCGCTATCGTACACCTGATCCATTGTATCCGCGTTCCAGATCGAGAACGAACGTCCGCCAAAGAGGTAGATCCCGTCGTTGCCGCGGTCCGTCAACACTTCGACCTTGTTGTACGTATTGACGTTGTGAAGGAAATCATACACGGCAGTGCCAACTGTCAGATCGCCTTTCACATCTTCGATTTTTGCAATGTTCTCGAGATTATCCCATTCCGTTGCATCGCCTTCGTTCGCCGTGAACAGGTATGTCGTTTCGCCTATCGTGTAGGAAGCCATGCCGTCCGGCATGTACACCCCTTTGAAAGGTGCGTTTTGAAGTTGAATCTCGCTGTTTTTGAGCAGATCAAGCTCGTTGCCCGGCAAGCTGTGATCCTTGAAGCCGAGGCTCTTCACCGATTCGACGGTTTGACTTTCGATGTCAATTGTCGCGATTGCGTTATTTTCTTGCAAGACGACATAAGCCTTCATGTCTTCCTCGTCTTCAGGATCGGAGAGCGCGATATACTCAGGTTCGAAATCGAGATAAGCGTGGGATTTGGGCCCCTTACCCGTAATGACCTTACCATCCGGCTCCAGCGTATTGCGAATATGAACATCATCATCGATCACTGCTACATCTTCAAAATAAACTTGAGTGCTGTCGCCTGTAGATCTGTCAACGATCGTGACACTTCCCGGCGCGTCCTGCAGTCCTACTTCCGGATCCTCCGAAAACCCAAGACGCGGCTCCGCTTCGTCGGCCGTCATGACGTAACGACCGTCCGGCGTGGATTTGATCATGTCCGGTTGAACGCCTGCCGCGTATGCCCGGATCAGATTCCCCGCATAATCAAGCTCCAAAATCTTGCCTTGCTCTAGCGCGCCTTCCGCTTGTACCGCCACAAAAATGCGATCGATCTCCGTATTGACGTCGACGCTGGTCAAATCGCCGAATACGAATCCTTCCGTTTCGGCAAGCGTCTTGACCATAACAGATCTTTCTTTCGTCAAGGCGCTCCCGTTGCCAAGGGTAACGATATCCAAGCTCGGCGGATTCGCCGCTCCGTTAACCAAATAGAATCTGCCGTTGTCTTTGTTGAATTTGACGATTTCAGCCACGCCGCCGTCAGCGCTGCTGCCAACGACATATTCGCCGATCTTCTTGACTTCGAAGCTGTCGCCGAATGGCTCCGGCTCCGCGGATACGACCGGCGCTCCGACCAATGTTCCGCCTAGCGCAAGCTGCGATGCCAGCACGACGGCCAGCGTTTGTTTACCATACTTCTTCAAACAGAATCACTCCGTTTCTTAGGTGGCTTGTCTCATGATGAGTTTAAGGTCCGAATATCAAGAGATTATTATGATAATATGGATCTATTGTAAAGCCCGAACCCACGGTTCCCGTATAATTAACGAATCATATCGGTAAAACGCTAGATTTGCTTGATGCAGGCTATCGAGGAATGTTACGTACAGGCACAAGGTGAAACGGCTACGCCGTCCTTTGGTAGCGGGGCGCGTTTCATTCCGAGAATTCTAAGTCCAGATAAGGTGCGAAACTTATAAATTCTTAGAATTCAAAAAAGACCAAGCTTTAGCCTGGTCTGCCTTGTCTCTGAATATAGCGAATCCGCTAGCATTCGATCTTTATCCGCACTTATTTGGTTTGCAATTTCTCTAAAAGCTCTCCAAGACGAAGGAAGGAATCGTTCATGCCGCCCTCCATGCCGGATTGCAGCATGCCGTCGCGATCGGCATTAGAGCGGAACACGGATTCCATAAGGATGCGCGTACGCCCGCCCGGCAGCTCTACAAACTCCGCCGTTTCTAACGTGACATGCCCTCGCTCGGGCAATCCTTCGAACTCGAACGTCTGAATAATGCGTACAGGCGCCGTCACCTCGTGAAACGAGCCGCGGAATGCATAGCCGTTGCCATCGTCGTCGCTGTGAACGTAGCGCCACGATCCGCCGTCCCTGGCGTCGAACGTCTCGAGATTCATCTTCAGCGTGCGGGGACCCATCCACTCGACAAACAGTTCAGCATCGGTAAAGGCTTGGAATACGAGCTCTCTCGGCGCCTCGAACTCCCTTTCGATGATGATCATCTGCCCTCCTGGCTCGGCGATCAATTTGATTTCGTTAACGGTTGTCATCACTCATCGTTCCCTTCGGTTTGGTTGTGGTCTTGCTTCAGCATACGCGCCTCCAACAAACGGTCAAGCTTATCAAATCTTCTGTTCCACATCGCGCGGAACTGCTTCGCCCAGTCCTCGACCTCGGCTATAGCCTCCGGATTAAGCCGGTAAATACGCTGCTGCGCCCGCTTCTCCACCGTCAGCACGCCTGCTTCTCTCAGCACCTTCAAGTGCTGCGAGATGGCCGGGGCGCTAACCTCGAAGCGGCCGCTAATGTCCGTAGCCGACAGCTCGCCTTCGGAGGCAAGCAGCTCGATAATGCGTCTTCTCGTCAAGTCTGCTATCGCTGTGAATTTATCCATGCACTCATTATAAACCAATCACTTAATTAAGTAAATACTTAAATACAACTTCAAACTACACCACTTAAGTGATGTCAGGATATAATTTCTCCTGCTTGCAGGTCACTTACTCGCAGTAAGCTTCGTCCTAGATAACAAAAAGACCGGAAGAACCTGTCTCCCGGACTTCAAATCATGACTTCCCGTTATAGTAACTATCTTTTCATTGCAACGCTCCGCCTCCCGCAAGGAGGCTATACAAACAGCCCCCGCAGCGCGGTCAGCTCCACCGTCGTTTCCGGCTTGAAGTCGTCCAACTGGATGTAGCTCGCGATACTTCGCAACAGTTGTCGTCCCTCCGGCGTCTCCGCCAGATCACTTACTGATGCACCGCACACAAGCAGCTTGCCGCTCGCGACCCGGCACTCGAACAGCAAACCAAGCTTATGGTTGCGCTCGACGTTGTCGATCGTCGACACGATCGGGCTAAGCTCCTGCGGCAAGTCGTCCAGGATGAGCGAACGCGAACGGGAGACGATGCTCCACCATGGGTACGTGGAATACGTATCGCTTGGGAAACCTTGCAGCGCTGGATGCCCGTTATCGATCAGCAAGCCCATCGTACCTACAGGGACGGGCTTGTTCATACTCTCCGAGATGGAACGGAACATCGGATAATTCCAGAAGTCGGTGCAATACGTGCCTTCAATGCTGCTCGCCAAACCATCCGGCCGCGCGAATAACACCACGTTCTCGCCTTGCTCCAACAATGATACCGCTTCGCCCGTCAGTCCGTCGTATACATGTACACCGTCAAGTTCCCCGCCGGCTTCGATATGCGGGAATATCCAGAGCGGATATGATTTGCGCACATCCGTCCCTTCGATCCACAAGCGGAGTTCAGCTTGACCAGCCGTATCAAGCGAAGGCAGCATGGCTTCAAACGCACCAAAGTCTACATAAGGTTCCCCAGCTCCAGCTCCTGCTCCAGCTCCTAATCCCAATCCGACTCCCGCTCCACCTGCTTGCAGACCTCCAGACGCCAACGTTTCTCCGTCTAACGCCACCTCCCAACGCGCCTCTAACCCTTCCATCGGCTCCGGTCTGAACCATGCCAGCTCCACGCTCGCGCGGAACGTATCACCCGACACCCATACGTACGATTCGAACCGTGCCAGCAGCACCGCGTCCGCACAGTACGTCCGCCACTCCTCCGGATCGACGAGTCCCTTTGAGTCCATGAATGAATCCAGTACGCCTACGAGCGCCGTCCCTTGGCCGTTAAAGTCCTGCAAGTCGAGAAGCTGGAAGCCTGCCAGACGCCGAGACCGGAACGCCGCCTCCAGCTCTTCCTTGTAACACTCCACAGCGAGCTTACCGGAGCTTCGGAAAAATTGGTCCGCGAGATGCCCCATGCCCTTGCTCTCGAGACGCTCTCGGAACAGTTCGAAGTTTCGCGCCTTCAGCGGTCCTTCGTACTTCTCGATCTCATCATAATTCGGGTACATGCCGAATTGTCCAATCTCGTGCGATACAACAGGGATACTTGGAATCAGCTCATCCGCAGCCTCCGCCTTCACCGTTATCGCTTCCGTTCCGTACTGAATCTGCAGCTCTCCGCCTGCTGAACCCGCCACCGTGGTGCTGCTAGGCACGATCTCCTCATCGTAGTCCTTCATCGTGCTTGGTTTATCCGTCTGGATATGTCCCAGCGGTGCGTCGCACATGGCATACGACCCGCGGAACAACCGATCGCGCGAGAATCTGACCCCGCAGTAGAAGTCGTCTTCTTCAAGAATGTCTGGAACGAACTGGAAGTTGTTTGAGCCTTGCGTGTACAACGGACGATTGTCGTATTCCTTGTAACCCCTCATAATTTCCGCGATTCGTTTCTTGCTCCCCCATAACTCGTTGCCAAGCGACATCATGACGAATGACGGGTGATTGCCGAATGCACGCAGGATGGCGTAACCTTCTGAGATCAAATATTGCTGCTCCGCTGCTTTATGCTTCTCATCGCCCACCTCCGTCACCGTTCCCCAGAATGGCAGCTCCGGCTCCATATAGATGCCTAGTCTGTCCGCCGCTTCGAATGCCGCTTCGGGCGGGCAACAGGTATGGAAGCGATAATGATTAATGCCATAAGATTTCGCAATACCAAGGATCCGCATCCACTCCTCTAGTGTTGTCGGTGCGAAGCCGGTGAGCGGGAAGATTAGGCCATCGTGTTTGCCCCGAAGGAATGTTTTGTACCCGTTAATCGTAAACTTGTCGCCATCTGCCCGGAAGTCGCGCAGCCCTGTCACGATGGTCTGCTCATCCACAAGCTCGCCATGCCCACCTGTCACCTGCAGCCTCAGCTCATACAGATGAGGAGCGTGCTCACTCCATAACAACGAATCTTCGCCCATGACATAAACAACTTCGAGCTCATCCCCTTCAATGGCATTGGCAACCGGAGCCACGACATGATCCCCGGCTGTAGACACAGCAGAGATGATCAGATAGCCCTGAAGCTTACCGTTCACTTTGGCCCGAATCGTGAACGTTCGAGCTGCCGTATCCGGATAAACCTGCACATCGGATAGATACGTTTCTCCGAACAATCGGAGTTCCAGCTTGCCCGTTATGCCGTTCCAGTTTGTCTGTGTATCCGGCGATGTCATATGTCCGCCCTTGGTCGGATAATTTGTGTTGTCGACCCTGATCGTAATCCGATGCGTGCCCGCCGTCAACAGCTTGCCAAGCTCATACACATGTGGCGCGCACAAGCTGTTCTGCGAACCAATCCATACACCATCCACCCAAACAGTCGTCACTCGCGTACGCTCCAGATACAACGAAGCATGAAGCCCCGCTTGTGCCTCCGTTACGCTCACCACGCGCGAGAACCAAGCATAACCATCGAATTTATATGCATCCGTAAGCGATCCCGCAAGCGCCTCTGTGTTGATCGGACCTTTGCGCGCGTGTGATGTCGTGCCAGGAAGCAGCATAACATCATCGAAGGTTTCCCCCGTCCCTTGTTTCTCAGGATCTAACTGCAGCTGCCACTCGCCTTCCAAGCTAATTGTCTCGATCATAGCAAGGTCACTCTCCCATTCTCCCAATATTCCTTAGTGATAATCTCTATATTCTTGGGGCGTGTAGCCCGTTGTTTTCTTGAATAAATAAGTAAAATAGGCCGCAGTCTGGAACCCAACCTGCTCCGCCACTTCGTAGATACGAATATGCGGATCCCGCAGCAGCTCCATTGCCTTGTTCATACGTGTTTCCTGCATAAATTCTGTTACGGTTTTCCCGGTTGATTTCTTGAATAACACACTAAGATAACTTGCATTAAGGTGATGCAGCTCCGCCAACTGCTTGACGGTAACGTTCTCATGAATATGCGATTCAATATAGTCCGCAATACGCTGAATCAAATTATGCTGGTGAGAGTTTTGTTTGGATTGCTCCGTCTCCGCATATTGCGTCAGAAAGTCCATAATGGCGTCCTTCACCTGCGACACGGTCGTGCAATCTATAAGCCGCTGCCATACGGGAATGGTGATGTCGGCCGCGTTATCTTCTTGGAGCTTCCGCTTGCGAGCGAGCTCGCTTAGCAGACCGAAGCCGAAGGCTTGAATGTAGGTGAAGGGATTCATTGCAATGAGCATATCCAGCACGCTGCTTGCATATTCCACCGCCTTCTCCGTCTCGTCAGGCTTCTCCAGCATGCGGACAATCTCCGGGATATATTCTACGCTAACCCGGTATTCCAGAAATTCGCTTTCGTCCAGCCGTTCCTCGTACAGCACTTGTCCGCCATCAATCAGCCTAGCCTTTGCCATCATAAATTTCATTCGCTTGTAGGCAAGAGGCACTTCATTCCAATCCTTGCAGATGCGGCTTATCCCTACCGTAACGGATGAACCGTATTGCTCGCGAATCCATTGCTGCACGAAGGCAATCCCTTTCTCCAACCGTGCCTGCTCGTTCGGCGAGGGATTCAAGTGCACGGCCACCACTTCCTCAGGGCCCATACTTGCCGCGATTATGCCAGGGTAGTCAGCCAGACTGACCTTTACCGACTTCAAGAATCCGCCACCTCTTACAACACGGCTCCGAGCGTCGCGACCGCCATCCATAAATCGGTCATAGCCGAATGAGATCAGACTGATTCCTCGCTTCAATTCAGGCAGCTCCAGCAGCCGCAGCCAAGATTCCTTGGTATCCTCGTCTGTCAGACCATCTATGATTAACTCGTTGACAAACCGTTCCTTCACAACATCGAGACTTCCGGATACCTTCTCTTGCAGCTCATTCGTCTCCGTCTCGATATCCTTTTGTTTCTTAATTGCTGCACCGAACGCAGTCAGCTTGGCCTCGACTTCCTCAATCTTGATCGGCTTTAGCACATACGCCTGTGCCCCGACATGAATGGCCTCCTGCACGAATTCAAATTCGTTGTAGCCGCTAATAATAAGCACCTGAAGACGATAACCAAGTTCCTTACAGCGTGATACGAGCTCAATCCCCGTCATAATGGGCATCGACACATCCGTAATCAATACATCGATGTGATGCTCCTGCAAGATTCGGAGCGCCGCCTCGCCGGATTGTGCCGTCAGCGGCGGCGCGTAGCCTAGCGTTTCCCAGTCCACATGCCGGACCAGCCCTGCGATATGCGTCGGCTCGTCATCAACAATTAGAACCTGTATCATAGAACATCTCCTTTCTTGATTTCCGGTTGCTCCAGACAAGCGGGCATTTCGATCGCCACGATCGTCCCTTCTCCAGGAGCGCTATCAATGGTCATGCTGCTGTCGCCGCCGAAGTACAGCAGCAGTCTCTCCCTTATATTCGCCGTGCCGAAGCCATTACCAGAGCCTGTTCGCTCCCCTGCGCGCAACGCCTCCAGTGTTTCCTCCGACATACCCGCGCCGTTATCCTGAATCTCGAAGCGGATACGATCCTCTTCCATCCGTGCCGAAATACGTATAAACGCGCCTTCTCTTTGCATAATGGCGCCATGTACATAACAATTTTCTACAATGGGCTGCAGCAGCATCTTGATTGTGTAATAAGGCTTTGCCTCTGGATCGATATCCCATTCGATCATGACCTGATTCGGGTAACGAAGCTCCTGTATGTCCAGATATGATTCCACATGCTGCAGCTCTGTCTCGATACGCGTCACGTTCACTCTGTTGTCTAGCGCCAAGCGATAGAACGTCGTTAAGGCGTCTATTGCGCGTATCTGGGTTCGATCGCCTTGATCCATCGCCCGCCATCGGATCAAGCTGAGCGAATTATAGATAAAGTGCGGATTAATTTGCGCTTGCAGTGCCCGGAACGAATGCTCCCGCTCCTTGAGCTTCGAATGGGTGATATCTTCGACCAAGGTCCCCAGCTTGCCCGTCATCGAGTTGAACAGAATCTCCAGCTCGCCCAGTTCATCCTTGTCCCTGCTCGTGACGGTGACATCGAATTCTCCCTCTGCGATATCATTCATCCGGCTTCCAAGCTTGCGGATCCTCCAGACGATATTTTTGAGCACAGTAAGCACCATGAAAGTGGATAGCAGCAAGAAAAATGCGATGCCTCCCACGATCCCATACACAATCCGCTTGGATTGCCGCTCCAATTGGTCCATATGCAACACCGCCGCCACGCTCCAGCCGGAGTCCAGCGTCTCCACAATAATCTGCTTGTCGTCTAGGATGACGCCTTCCGAGATAGGTGCCCCTGACATGGCCCCCTCCAGCTCCGGTATTCGCGCAACCGAACCCAATTCATCCTCTCGCGAAGAAGCAATGATCCGCTGATTGTGATCCATAATGTAGATATCGCCCGCACCGTTGAACGGACGGTCCAGCAAATCACCGAAAACGATGTCATAATCGAGCTGCATGAAGATCGCCCCGACTGTGGCCCCGCTTGCGCTGAACACTTTATGCGATACCATGATCAGCTCGGGCTTTCCCGGTACGTTAATCCATCTTAGAGACTCACCCGACTCTAGCGTCTCGTTATACCACTCCGACTCCGTGCGTCCGGCGAAAAGCCGCTGCTCCGGCTTCCATAACAGCCGGCCGTCTTGAACCAGCGTCTCGTTGGTGTGATAAATCCGGAACAGTCCAATGCCGGGCAGCAGCTCGTTCGTGGAGAGAAATGAACGATCCACGTATTCGAGCGTCAACAACTGGTCGGACATATCCGCATGCTCTCGAGACAGTCTGGTCGACAGCTCCCCGTCGGTTGCTGTACGAACGGCAAGGAGATCATAGGCCTGCTTGCGGAATTCGATATTTTGCGTCGTCTGGCGCACCGCCTCCTGGATCGTGACCATATAGTTATCACGAACACTCTTCAGCGAGAAATAACCTGCCCCAATGCCGAGAAAGACCGTAGGCACAAATACGATCAATCCGTATAGAAGCAGGATTTTCCCACGCATGTTCAATCCGCGTGTCACCCTAATGACGTTTCGTTCGATAAACCGCAGCAACATCTCTTTACCACTCCCGGCCGTCCCTAATTGAGAAATGAAAAAAGGCAAACGGAGCAACCCCCACTACGGGATTGCTCCTGCCACTATCCTGTCATTACTTGATCATCGCATCATACGATGTCTGCCATTCCACCTTCAGTTCACTCCAGTGTGCGCGTTTCTCGAGCGCATCCTGGAACTGGTTCCATGCCGTCTCGAAAGCCGCGGAGTCCTTCGCCATAATCAGCTTCGCTCTGTACTCCTTGCGCACGATCTCAAGCTCCGGTCCGTATTTCTCCCATAGACCGCCTGGCACCGCTTTAACCATATCATAAGGCTGGGCTCCGCGTACGCCGCCCATTGCGCCAACTTCTGATGTGAACTCCGAGGTGCGTTTTGCCCCTGCTTTGTCAGCCTCGCCGTAGTTCCACCACGGATACCAATCATTATTATACGACGAAGCCATGTACAGCTCTGGCGTTACCGTCGATTTGCGTGCTACGTCGCCGCTGTTGCGCTCGGCTTTGTATGCATCGTCGACATATTTCCATTCGCCGAGCGGCTGGTCAACCCAATCCCAGAACACGCCTGCCGGACCTTCATTAATGACTTGCTGTTGCTCAGCCTTCGGTTGCAATGTGTAATCAAAGAACTTCAGAATGGCTTCGAGATTTTTGGAATCCTTGCTCACATATACGTCATAACCCGGATACGGGTTAACGACTTGGTTCGCGCCAACTTTCTCTACGCCGTCCACTTTAGGGAACGGTACAACTTGGTAGAACCAGCCCGGCTCCGTCGGTCCGTCGAGCGTCTCCCACAATGTCGCATCGACATTGAAGAAGCTGCCTACGTTAAGCGCGGTTCTTCCGGATTTATTTTTTTCCTTGTAACGCTCCTTCTTGTCCGTTACGACTTCGGGATCGATCAGATCGGATTGATACATCTTGTTCAGCCATTCGTATGCCGCTTTGTACTGAGGATCATCATACAGCAGAACAAACTCGCCGTTCTTCTCCTCAACCGGAATGACGCCGCCCGCGCTGCCTGTCGTTACGCCGAAGGTGCTCAGAATCGCGTTCTCATCGTTCCAGCCGATCGTATCGCTCGGATCCATCAGGAAGCCCATCGGATTAAGCGATTTGCCGGAAGCATCCTTCACGCTTGCCGCTTTGGTCAAATATTGCTCCACGCCTTCCAGTGTAGCAAGATCCTCTAGCTTCATGCCAACTTGTTCGAGCACATCCGTCCGCACAAGCCATGTTTGCGAAGCCCAGCCCGGCCATGGATTATCCGGGTTCTGATCGAACCAAGTCGGGATGGACCAGATATGCCCGTCTGCATCCTTCATCTCTTCCAAATATTCTTTCGGAATCGAAGCAAGTCCCGGATATTTGTCCGGCATATCAAAATATTGCTCCAAGGATTGTACCTTCTTGGATCTCAACATCGCGCTCTCTACCGTCTCGCTGCGGCTAAAGATCGCCGCGTCCTTGAAGCCGCCGGTATTAAGCTTCAGATTAAGTGCCGTAGCTGCATCACCTTGTGTCGCTTCAAGCGTCACGCCTACGCCAGGCTCATTCTCTTTCCAATACTTTTGTACGGAGCTGTCGTTATTGATTGTAGCCGACCATCCGAGCCACAAGTTAAAATCCGTGCTGCCGCCCACCGCTGCGTTGTTACCAGTCGTATCCGACGGTTCGTTGGCGTTACCAGAGCAGCCTGCCAATACAAGCGTCGTTGCCAGTGCGGCAGCGATCGCGCCTTTGCTTCTTTTTCCCCACTTCATGTTGATGTGCCTCCCCCTGCGATTGTGTAACTGTGTATTGGTATATGGTTGAATCATTATACCCGCTATTGTTTGGATTAACCTTTAACCTCTAGCCTTAACCTTTGACAGAACCGATCAGCACGCCCTTGACAAAATACTTCTGCAAGAACGGATACACGCATAGGATCGGCAGCGCGCTTACCATTACGACAGCCATCTTAATCGACATCAATGTGATGTTCTGCTGCGAGCCGCGTGCGAGTGCTTCCTGATTGTTGTTCGAGCCCATAACGGCCGACAAGTCGGATGCGTTAAGCAGTTGCTGCAAGAACGTCTGCACGGGGATCAGCGATTGATCCGAGACATAGAATGCGCCGGCGAACCAGTCGTTCCAGTGTCCAACCGCGGTGAAAAGTCCTAATGCTGCAAGCATCGGCTTGGAGAGCGGCATGATGATCTGGAACAAGATGCGCACCGGACCCGCGCCATCCAGCTCAGCAGACTCAATGAGCGCTTCCGGGATACCCTGCAAAAACTTCAGCATGACGAACATGTTCCAAGCCGAGAAGGCCGCCGGGATGATGTACACGAGGAACGTATTCGTTAATCCCAGGTTAAAGAGCTGAATGTAGAGCGGCACAAGTCCGCCACTGAACAACATCGTAATCAGAATATAAGCCAGGATGCCTTTGCGGAGCGGTAATCCCCGGTAGGACAAGCCGTAAGCTGCAATCAGTGTCACGAACATCCCTACGATCGTTCCGATGATCGTTCTGGCGATCGTGATGAGATACGCACCTCTGATAACCTCGTTACCGAGCACGATTTCATAATTAATCAGCGTAAACGATCGCGGCCACAAATATACGCCGCCTCTTGCCGCGTCCGCTCCCTCATTAAGCGAGATGGCGAGCATATACAAGAACGGATAGATAACGCTTAAGCATAGTAGCGATAATAAGACGATGATAATGGTCTGACCGACCTTTTCTGAAGCTGCAAGTTTCATAAGTTACCAAAGCCCTTCGCCGTTAATTTTGCGCGACAACCCATTCGTTAGCAGGACAAGAATCAAGGCAATGATCGACGATAGAAGTCCTACCGCTGTCGCCATGCCGAAGTATCCTTGCTGCAAGCCGCTTCGGAGTACGTACGTGTCCAGAACATCCGCTACCGACATATTCGCCGAGTTCATCATCGGATAGATCTGATCCATGCCTACCGTAATCAAGCTTGGGATGCTTAGGATCAGCACGATCGAAATAGTCGGCATAATACCCGGAATCGTGATGTTGCGGATTTGCGCCCATTTGCCCGCTCCCTCAACCTTCGCTGCTTCGTACAGCTGCGGGTCGATTGCGGTAATCGCCGCCAGATACAAGATTGTATTCCAGCCGACTTCCTTCCACAAGCCGCTTCCGACGATCATCGGCCGGAACCACTCCGTCGAGCCAAGGAAGAATATCGATTCGTTGCCGGTCTTCTGGATAACATCGTTGACAAGCCCTCCATCGAGCGTCAGGAACGACTGCAGAATGTACGCAACGACGATCCATGAGAAGAAGTGTGGCAAGTAACTCACCGATTGCACGAATCGTTTGAAGCCGGAATGTATAACCTCGTTAATCATTAATGCTAGCAATATTGGAGCCGGAAATCCGAAGATAAACTTCAGCACGGAAATATAAAGCGTATTGGTCACAACGACCCAAAATTGAGGTTCCTGCAAAAACGAAAAGTTATCGAAGCCTACCCAAGCGCTGTTCCATATCGACGAGCCGATCTGAAAGTCTCGGAAGGCGATCTGAATGCCTGCCATCGGTACGTAATTGAATAGAAACAACAGCACAACGGCCGGCAAAATCATGGCGTATTGCCAACGGTATTTATAAAGTCTTCCCATCATGTTCCCCTCCTGAACACAATGATAAGGCTTTCGCGAAAGCGGAACCATACAACAACGATTGGTTATCTATCACATCTATTTGATGTTTCGGAATCATTAGCATGGTGACAAGGTTATGCTGTCTTTGGGTGAATAGGAGCGTTTCGTTTCGAGATTACTGAGATTAGAAAGCCGCGAAGCCTCTACAACTTGGGAGTTGAATGGATTGAGGGCGGAATTGACAATCCTGCTTAATATACATCTTTCTAGTCTCTAATCCTCGAGAAGCTGAACATTCCTGCACCCTGTACATCATTTTCGCGCCGTTCCCTCTGAATGCTCTTCCTTATCCCTTTTTTCCTGTACCGAATACATCAATCTTCCCTAACTGGCTTCCATTCACGAGATATTGCTGTAAGTAATACATCATTCGTCATATCATTCACCTCATCAATCACCACGTCAATCACCACGTCAATCACCTGATGCAAGCGAGCTTTGAGCACCTTACTGCTTTCGAGCACCTCTCTGCTTTCGAGCACCTTGCTGCTTGCTGCCAGTGGAACTACGGTTTTTTCGCATGCCAAAAAAAGCCGCGCCCTCCACCTTTCGGTGAAAAGTCGCGGCTTACAGCCCATATAATGATTTACTTTTGGGGAGACTTAAAGGACAGACCTTGCTCCGACAACGCCTCACGAAGTTTAGGCAGACAAGACGGCCCTACACCGTGGAGCTTCAGGAGCTCCTTCTCGGAATATGCGGATAGCTCCTCCAGCGTTGAGATGCCCTCCGTCTCTAGCGCACGTCTCACTGGTGCAGATACAGTTGCCATAAATCCGTTTGTCGTCGCGTTTAGCTGCTCGCACTTCGGGCAAGTGGGACAGTCGCTGCTTTTGTAATAACGATGTCCTTTGTCGCAAATTCTTAGCGTCTTAGTTGTTTCGGCCATGTCTGGTTCCTCCGTTTCCGCCTTTAACAAACGTGATATGATCAACTTTGCGAATTGAGATTAGACTTGCTTAGCCGTGATATAACCTTCAGCCTTCAGCAATTCAGCAATCAATACAGCACCGCCGGCAGCGCCGCGAAGCGTATTATGCGACAAACCGACAAACTTGTAATCATACAACGAGTCCTGGCGCAAGCGACCAGCGGAAACGCCCATACCGCCTTCGATATCACGATCAAGACCTGTCTGCGGACGATTCTCTTCTTCGAAATACGTGATAAATTGTTTCGGCGCGCTTGGCAGTTCCAGCTCCTGCGGACGACCTTTGAAACTGCTCCAACGCTCGAGAATTTCCTCTTTGGAAGGTTTGTTCTCAAAGGATACGAATACCGTAGCGAGATGACCGTCCGTTACCGGAACGCGAATACATTGTGTTGTAATATGCGGCTCGCTCGCCTTCACGATCTCGCCGTTCTCTACGCTGCCCCAAATGCGAAGCGGCTCTTGTTCGGACTTCTCTTCTTCGCCGCCGATATAAGGAATGACGTTATCGAGCATTTCAGGCCAGTCGGTAAAGTTCTTGCCGGCACCGGAGATCGCTTGGTAGGTCGAAGCGACTACCGTCTTGGGCCCGAATTCTTTGAGCGCGTTCAACATTGGAACATAACTCTGAATCGAGCAGTTCGGCTTAACTGCGATAAAGCCCGTCTTCGTACCAAGACGCTCGCGCTGAGCGGCGATAACTTCAAGATGCTCCGGATTAATCTCCGGAATAACCATAGGCACGTCTGCCGTCCAGCGATGAGCCGAGTTGTTGGAGACAACTGGCGTCCCTGTTTGGGCATAGGCTTCCTCAAGCGCCTTAATTTCATCCTTCTTCATGTCCACTGCACAGAAGATAAAGTCCACGCCCGCCGCAACCTCTTCGACCTTCGAAGCGTCCTGCACCAGAATCGACTTCACATTCTCCGGAATCGGTGTGTCCAGCTTCCATCTGCCTTGTACGGATTGCTCGTAAGTCTTGCCAGCGGAGCCCGCGCTTGCTGCAATCGCTGTTACCTGAAACCATGGATGTCCGTCCAGCAGCTGCACGAAACGCTGTCCTACCATTCCTGTACCGCCAACAATGCCGACCTTCAATAATTGTGTCATGTGATACATTGCCTCCTCTATTATGTGTGAATCCTAATGGTCGATCGAATTTTATTGAACTTATCTATCTTATATTACATGGAAGTCGCGCTTGTTCCTAGAATCAAAAAAATCCCACCCCCAAGACTGTCTACAGTCTCAGGGGCGAGATTGGACTCTCGCGGTACCACCCTAGATTCGCGAATATGTCGCCATATCCGCCTCTTCAAGTACGACAGGGTCAAGCCCATGCTTATACTCTAGCTCTGTAACAGGAGCTCCTGTCGCATCACCCCCCGTTCTTCTTGCCGGGTTCCGACGCGCTGCTCGGAGTCTTTCTTCGATAACGTCTTCTTTGCCCCTTTTCACCAACCGGGGCTCTCTGCGAAAGAATCCATTTACCTACTCATCTCTTCGTCGCATTTCTTTGTCATTTATAATATCAATTTCTTGCCCCGAGGTAAACCATTTTCTTCGAATTTTTTTCTATAATTCACCCTGTCAACCCATGTCGAATGAACACGAATTTTCACTTGGCTGCAATAAGGGTGCGATGTTAAACTGTGGAAGAATATGCCGCACTTAATCTGTCGCAGAGGGGGCTCTCCGCTTGATTGCATCAACGAAGTTACACATCCATTGCTTCGGAAAATTCCGTGCACTCCATGCTGACGGTTCTGCAATCAAGTGGCGAACTGCCAAGACGGAAGAACTGCTTGCCTTCCTTATCCACCATCATGGTGAAGCCGTTGACCGATTCCGCATCATGGATGCGATCTGGGGGGACGATTCCAAACGAATATCCCAATATTTCAATACGACGGCTCATTATTTGCGCAGAAATTTGTCTATGTCAGGATTAGATGATGTGCTGGAGCATAACCGTGGTTATTATCGTCTTAGAATGGACGTCTTGGACAGCGATCTGCACACCTTCGAGCAAATAGTAGCTGTTGAGAATCTTGTTGAAGAGTCTGACGTTCGTACAATCCAACATGCAATAGCTTTGTATGCTGGAGGTTATTTGGAGGGGAACGATTATAATTGGGCGGAGCATCATCGCCAAACGCTAGAGAATCGGTATCTCGAGCTTATCCAGGGACTGAGTACTCATTATATGAAAAATCAGCTATATGACGCTGCCGTTAAACTGCTTAAGAAAGCGATCAAACATGTCCCATGGAGCGAAAATGTTCATGTTGCACTCATACGAGCACAGCTCGCGAGTCACGATCGACTTGCCGCATTAAAGCAATACGATTCACTCAAACGTATGCTGCGCCGGGAATTTAAGGAAGCGCCAAGCGAGGAGATCCAAAGGCTCTTCTATCTTTAGAACTACCTCCATCGTCAGCAAAGTCGAAAAGTCTTGTTTTTTCGACTTTTATCAAATTGTGGAAGTTTTAGTTAAGATATTTGAATAACCCAATCATAATGCGGGTTTCACCTGTTTTTTTATTCCGATTATCGAATATGTTGTTTATTTGTCATTTGCTAGAATAGAACTAGATTTGAAGACTATTACATAGGAATAGGAGATTAGATGATGAAGAAAAAATGGATCATGTTAGGTCTTGCTGCTGTGCTTAGCGCCTCCGTCCTCACGTTAGGGCAGCTTGATTATGTCGAAGCCAAAACATCCGCCGACTTCAGCGACCTTAAGGATCTGGATGCTGCAACCAAAGCTAAGTTCGATGCGCTGATTAGCGCTGGTGTTTTTGACGGGATTAGCGAAGGTACTTTCGGTGTGAAAGACGAAATGAACCGTGCTCAATTCGCAAAGGTAGCCGCATTGATTTTCGGATTAAAGGTCGATGATTCTTTAAAAAACTCGAGCTTCTCGGATGTTAAATCGGATGACCCCGCCAACGGCTATGCACTGCCGTTTATCGAAGCAGTCAAAAAGGCCGGCATTACGGACGGATTTGGAGAAGGAACTTTTAACCCGGCAGGCAATGTAACGAAAGAACAGCTGGCTACCTTTCTTGTTCGCGGTCTCGGAGAGCGCGATGCTGCTGAATCCAACCCAGGCGTAACAGACGATACGGTTTCCGACTGGGCAAAAGGTTATGTCGCTATGGCGTTAGAACTCAAGATTCTAAACAATGGCGCCGATGGCAAATTCGGCGGCAACGTCAAAGCAACTAGAGATTTGTTGGTAGTTGGAGCTTACGAAGCCAAAGAACAATACGTAGCGACGCAACCTTCTCCGTCGCCATCGCCATCGCCGACACCTTCGCCTACGGCTACACCTGCACCGATTCCGATTTATACGCAACCGCCGGCGACACAGGAACCAACGGCTACGCCTACAACGACGCCTACTGCTACTCCTACAACGACGCCTACTACAACGCCTACTACAACGCCTGCTTCGACAGAAACGGTGCCTCCGATTGTTTATGAACTTTCGGTAGATATAGGAACAAGTTCAGCATCTATAGATATTCAAGAATTTAACGATGCCAACACTTTAAAAATAGTTAGAAGTGAGACAACTATTGCACCTCCTATTGTTGGATCTTTGGCAACATCTCTAGTTAATTCTAGCGATTACGAGCTTGAAGCAGACATTACAGGTATTACTTTATATCATTATTTAGGATTGTATGAAGTAAATAGTGATGGTGTTATCGTGAAATTCAGTAACATTTATATTGTCCCAACTGGCACTGGTGGTCCTGGTGGTCCTGATGGCACTGGTGGCACTGGTGGTACTGGCGGTCCTGGTGGTACTGGTGGTACTGGTGATCCTGATGGCACTGGTGGTACTGGTGATCCTTATGGCACTGGTGGTACTGGCGGTCCTGGTGGTACTGGTGATCCTGATGGCACTGGTGGTACTGGTGGCACTGGTGGCACTGGTGGCACTGGTGGCACTGGTGGCACTGGTGGCACTGGTGGCACTGGCGGTTATGATCAGGAACTTTGCTCCTCTGAAAATCCTCCTCCATTTTGTTATTTGTAATATAATCGAATCATTCTAACAAGAAGGCCTGACCTTAGCCAAGGTCAGGCCTTCTTGCTCACCTTGATGTCCGCACCGTTCATCCATCCTGCCCTTCACCCAGAAACCGCCGGTACCTCTCGCCATCGTAGCCAACGATATCGGCCAGCAGCGACTCCAGCTTCACTCCGTCGTTCTGAAGGTCTTCCATCTGGACATCCGCTCGAACATTTCCTTCATGCAGCACGATTGCCCGATCAATGACATGTTCGATCTCATCCACCAGATGCGTCGTAATGAGGAAGGTTTCATCTTCACGCAGGCTCGTTACCATTAGCTTCAGGAAATCCCTCCTTGCAAAAACATCCTTGCCAAGGAACGGCTCATCCATCAAAATCAGCTTGGCGCCTTTGGAGAAGCCCGCGCAGATTTCCACTCTGGAGCGCTGCCCTCGCGACAGCTTGCCGATTCGAACCGTGTCATCGAGCTCGAAGAAAGCAAGCAGTCGATCATAACGATCTCTGTCGAATCTATCGTAGAAGGTCTCAAGAAAGTCGGCGAATTCGGCCGCGTTCATCCGAGGCGGACAACTGCCCTCCTCTGTAATAAAGGCGATCTCCCCGTACTGCTCCGGAATCGGCCTCCCGCGCCATAATACCTCGCCTTCCTGCAGCTCGCCGAGCCCCGCAATCACTTTGAGCAGCGTTGTTTTGCCTGCTCCGTTCAGACCGAGCACGCCAACAATTTCTCCGGCACCGATCGTAAGGTTGCCAATCGATAATGCTGCGGATTGCCCTCTGCGGAACGACTTGTATAAGTGATTGATTTGCAGCATATTGTGCGCCCCCTTTAGTCTGCGTTGCGGAGCCGGAATCCGCCAATCTCGCGATACTTGCTATCATCCACCGTGCCATGTGTAGAGGCGAAGTACCGCGCTTCGATCAGATCATCGTTCACATCCGTTCGAAGCTCGCCGCGATATAACCGTACTCCGGCTTCATACACCTCAATCAAGACTTGCTTATCGTACAAGCGTTCAAACAGCGTATACATCTCGGGCGCAACGGAAGTGCTCATGATGGCATATAGCTTGCCATCTCGGAAGCTGAACAGGTTCATCTCCCCTGCTAGAGCCCTATCTCTCCCCTCATAACGGAGCTCTTGCTTATTAAGCAGCTTGACTTCGTTACCCAAGGAAATACTTGCAACCAACAGCTTCGACTCTGCTTCATCAGACTCCGTGCTATAAAATTTCAAATTAAGAACCCCGATATCCTCGTCGACAGACGCTTCATATTCCTGATAATAACCTCCATTGCTGGTTACAGCGGCTTCACCGGACAGCTTCACGATAGGTTCGTCCAATGCAACTTCTCCGAGTAGAGTACCCTCATTACTATCATAGACTTGAATGACAATCTCTCCGTTCACGACGGCAACCAGCGCCAAATGCTGGCCTACCGCTTCCAGCCCTAATACTTCTAGTCCGATACCATCCTTCGGAGAATTACCATCCATATTTAGTTTTACCAAAGGATGTGTTTCGGCTTCCTCCGGCATCTGCATCGAGCCCCGGTCGGCGAAACGCAGCACCTCGTATATTCCGCTTTCCCCCGTATAATCACTTGTCGTCGGCGGCACAAAGAATACACGATCCCCGACGAATGCTAGCCCCTTCTCTTGATAGTTGGAAAACGTATACCCGTCTGAGTCGCCCCGATATTGCAACGAGGTTTGTACTAATGCTGTTCCTAACACATCTGTTCTGTACCCTTCACGATTATGCCGCGCTCTAATCTCAAACCCGACGCCTCCGTAGAAAGCGGGATAGATCTCGTAGTCATATTCTCCATTGGGCAAAGGACCGCCTCTAGCATAGGACGGCGCATGTCGCAAAGGTTTATCGTAGATCGTCGTTGCCTTCGTTAATGAATTTTGCGCCCATTCAAAGTCCATGATGTGATAACTATCCCGGATATACCCTTCGATGATCACATCGCCCAGAGCGGCTTTGTCTCCCTCGAGATCGACTATCTCGATCGACCCATCATCTTGGGCATCATAGACCTGAAGCGATAGGTATACCACAATAATCACGCTGATGATAAGCAAGGGCAGAACAGCATGAGCCCTCAGCCCCCGAATAATCTTAGTCATCTTGCTGCTCATACGATACCTCCCCGTTTCACAAGTCTAAGCCCATGTCCGGCAAACCAAAGAGCAAATCCGATCAGAATGAGGCTCGACAAGTTCAAGTTAAAATCCGTCGGATAGGAGAGCGGCAAGCTGAATCGATATACGAGCACCCGGATGATAAGCAGTAACGCCGCTGCTGCGACAACGAATCCCCAATAACGTTTGCTCCGCTCGCACAATGCGGCATAATAGATCCCCGTCGTGATCACAACAAGAATGCTAATCGTCGATAGCAGTTCATTCATTCGAATCGGCATGATAAAGCTGAGGAATTCGGAGCGGAGAACGGTCAGAAACATTCCGTTTTCCGGTACTCCGAGTCCATTGGTCGCACGAAGCACTTTGTAATCAAGAAGCCCAAAGCCCAGATGGATGCTTAAAGCGGCAGCCCCCCAAATCACCGCGATCGCAACCATAAAGGATGTAAGTTTGGCCAAATATAAGCGCTCCCTTCGTACAGGGAGCGTTAACATCGTATAGATGCTCTTACCGCCCCAATAATCGGCATACACCGATTTCAGAAACAAGACCAATAAAGCTATAAAATAAATGAACAACACAAGGAGTGCGCCTGATTCCTCAAACAAATGCTCGTAACTCCGAACCTCAGCAAAATCTTGCTCCAGCATGACGTTCAGGAACAGCAGAGGCGTAACGATGGACCCTAACGCAAGCAGCAACGTTCCACGAAGCATCAAACCAAATTCATATTGCAGCAGCCGATAAAATGATCTCAAGTTTCGTCCCTCCATGTACTACTCGTATAATACACATTAAACATGACAAATACGTTTCACCAGCTTAGGCAAAGCTATGCATGAATCAATCAGGCATTAATCTTCCCACCTCTCGCTGATGAGGTCAATCACTTTCTTAAACGATAAATTAATCTCTTTCGCGGACGATATAAAAGACAGCACCAGCCCTTGAGTAAGTTCGTTCTCCAGCCGCGCCAACAGCTCCGCATCTGTATAGATCATGCTGCCTTGATTGCCGCTCGTATGCACGTAGCCTTCGTCCTCCATCAGCTTGAACGCCTTCTGCACCGTATTGGGATTAATATTGAGCTGTGCAGCAATATCCCGTCTGGATGGCAATCGATCACCTGACGACGTATGTCCGAGGATAATCCGGCGCTTGACGTAACTGGCAATCTGAACATACACGGGCTCCTTATCGTTCAGCGCAAGCTCGTTGAATGAAATCACGAATTACTTCACCGTCCCCTTCTTATCATGTATTATATTAATAATACACAGATTTTGCAATCCGCCGGAACTACACGTTAACAAACAGGCTCAAGCAACCATCCAAACGACACTTCCACATGGCTTTGCTGGGCACGCAGCTTTAACCCAACTTAATAACCTGCTCCCGCTTCGGTCCCACAGAAACCATCGTAATACGCACGCCAATAGCGGTCTCTACAAACCTAATATACTGTTTCGCCGTATCCGGCAGCTCCTCGAACGTGGTCATATGCGAGATGTCGCATTTCCACCCCGGCAAATACTGCCACACGGGACGAGCCTCAGCCAGCTTGGAGGTAACGGGGAACTCATAGCTCTCACCATCCTGCAATTGATACGCCACACATACAGGGATCTCATCGAGGTATCCCAATACATCCAGATTGGTCAATGTAACCGCAGTTGCACCTTGCAATCGGCAGCCATAACGTGTCGCCACCGCATCGAACCAACCTACTCTCCTCGGTCTGCCCGTCACAGCTCCATATTCGCCAGCGTCGCCGCCAAGCCGTCTAAGCATCTCAGCTTCATCCCCCTCTAGCTCCACCACAAATGGTCCAGCTCCTACGCAGCTGGAGTACGCTTTGGTCACTGCGATGACTTCCCCGATCGCGTTCACCGGTATCCCAGCCCCGACAGGTCCATAACCAGCCAATGTAGACGATGATGTCGTGAACGGATAGGTGCCATGATCAGGATCTCGGAGCGCTCCCAGTTGTCCTTCCAGCAAAATATGGTCCCCTCTGCCTATCGCATCATGCAGCAAGGAAGTCGTATCCCCTACATATGGCGCAATACCTTCCGCTTGCTCTTGTAGCTCCTTCAACATGTCTTCCGCCTCGACAGGAGGAACTTGGTACAGATGCTGGAGTAGTACATTTTTTGAAGCGAGCAGCATGTCCAGTCGTTCACGAAGCCGATTGGCATCAAACAAATCCGATACCTGAATCCCGATTTTGGCAAACTTATCCGCATAGAATGGGGCAATCCCCCTTTTGGTCGACCCGAAGCTTCTTTCGCCAAGCCTCTCCTCTTCGAGCCGATCCAGCAGGCGATGGATCGGGAGCACCACCTGTGCGCGCTCCGAAATCATCAGCTTGGGCGCCTCTACCCCTCGCTCCTTCAACATCTGTACCTCTTGCAGGAACACCTCCATATCCAGTGCCGTTCCTGGACCGATCACATTGTGAACATGGGGGTAGAAGACGCCCGATGGCAACGTTCTGAGCGCAAATTTTCCGTACTCGTTAATGATCGTATGTCCCGCGTTACTGCCTCCTTGATATCGAACCACGTAGGAGGATTGTTCGGAGAGCACATCCGTCAGCTTCCCTTTTCCTTCATCTCCCCAATTTGCCCCAACGATTGCCGTTACTGTCATATTTAATCCCTCCGCACCATTATTTTCTTACAAAACTAATGATAACGGATGACATATCCATTAGAATAATCGATATAACTAATATCCGGCATAAGGAGAAGTAATGAGCATGGTAAACCTCGAGTGGTATCGCGTTTTCTTCTGGATCGCCAAAACAGGCAGCCTCACCAAAGCCGCCCTGCGCTTGCACATCACACAGCCCGCAGTCAGCCACACCATTAAGCAGCTTGAAGGCACGCTCGGCGGACCGCTGTTCTTCCGAACCCCCAAAGGCGTTTTATTAACCCACGAAGGACAAATTCTGTACCGGCATCTGGAGCAGGCGTTCACAGCTATCGAGATCGGGGAGAAAGCAATTGCGGAGATGAACGAATTGCATGCGGGCGAGGTGACGATAGGAGCAAGCGACACCTTATGCAAACATTACCTTCTCCCTTACATGGAACAGTTCCATGCGCAATACCCCGGTATCCGTATCGGCGTCACCAATCGAACGACGCCTGAGACGCTTGACCTGCTCAAGAATGGCAAAATAGATTTCGGACTTGTCAGCATGCCCGTTTCCGATCCTCAGGTCGAAATTAAAAAAAGCTCTGTCCTGCAAGACTGCCTAGTCGGCGGACGAAAATTCGCGGAGCTGGCGGCAGGTCCTCCCCTTGCCCTGGATACGTTAAACAACTACCCTTTGCTTATGCTGGAATCGGGCACAAGCACGAGACGTTCGCTGGATGCTTATACGGCGGAGCATGGCGTGTTGCTGCAGCCAGAATTTGAGCTTGGGAGCATGGACTTGCTTACGCAGTTCACCCAGAGCGGCTTTGGACTAGCCTTTGTCATTCGAGAGTATGTGCAGCGTGAGCTAAGCAGTGGCGATCTCGTCGAAATCCCGCTTCTTCTCTCGCCCCCTACTCGTCACATTGGCATTGCAACACTGCGCGGAGTCGCTCACTCATCGGCAAGCCGCGCTTTCTTGGCCATGCTGCCATAGCCAGAGCCAGCGAGCGAAGCCAATCCACAAGGGTGACAGATAGGAGATCATGACAAAAACACCCCGCGCTTGCATTGCATCCAATGCCTGCGGCGGGGTGTTCCAATTTCAATTATCTATTATGGATAGAATTGCTATATAGATAGATCAAGCTCGCCCTTAGCTATTACACAACGCCCTGAGCAATCATTGCATCCGCTACGCGGACGAAGCCAGCAATATTGGAGCCAACAACCAGATTGCCTGTGTGACCGTATTTGGCCGCTTCAACCTCACTGTTGCGGTAGATGTTGCGCATAATGTCATGCAGCTTCGCGTCCACTTCATCGAACGTCCAGGACAACCGCATGCTGTTCTGAGCCATTTCCAGCGCAGATACGGCTACGCCGCCAGCATTGGCCGCTTTGGCCGGTCCGAACAATACCTTGTTATGGATGAATACATCGATTGCGGCCAAGGTAGACGGCATATTGGCGCCTTCACCGACAGCGATAACGCCGTTAGCTACAAGCGTAGCAGCCGCTTTCTCGTCAATCTCATTCTGCGTTGCGCATGGCAGCGCGATCTCGCACGGAATGTTCCAGATCCCCTCGCAGCCGACCGTGTATGTAGCATTGGGACGGGATGCAACATAATCGCTGATCCGCTTGCGTTCTACTTCCTTCAGCTGCTTAAGCAGCGCCAGGTCGATTCCTTGCGGATCGTGCACGAAGCCGCCCGAATCGCTGCAAGCCACTACTTTTGCGCCAAGCTGCTGCAGCTTCTCGATCGCGTAGATCGATACATTGCCGGAGCCGGAAACAACCACTGTTTTGCCTTCGAAATCAAGACCTTTGGCTTGCAGCATCTCATTCACAAAGTAGACGCAGCCGTAACCGGTTGCTTCCTTACGCGTCAGACTGCCGCCGTATTGCAGCCCTTTTCCTGTGAGCACACCAGCCTCGTTGCCGCTTCTGATCCGCTTGTATTGCCCGAACATGTAGCCAATCTCCCGAGCGCCTACGCCGATATCACCTGCCGGCACGTCAACATCCGGACCGATGTAACGGTAAAGCTCCGTCATAAAGCTCTGCGTGAAGCGCATAACCTCTTGCTCGGATTTGCCTTTGGGATCGAAGTCGGAGCCGCCTTTGCCGCCGCCGATCGGCTGGCCAGTCAGTGCGTTCTTGAAGATTTGCTCAAAGCCTAGAAATTTAATGATGCTGGCGTTAACCGTCGGATGGAACCGAAGTCCGCCCTTATATGGTCCGAGAGCGCTGTTGAATTGAACGCGGAAACCGCGGTTCACTTGCGCCTTGCCCTTGTCATCGACCCAAGGCACACGGAAGGATACGACGCGTTCCGGCTCCGTAATCCGCTCCAGGATATTGTGCTCGATGTAGTGCGGGTTCGCTTCCAGCACGGGAATCAGAGAATCCAGAATCTCTTTTACCGCTTGAAAAAATTCCTTTTCGCCTTGATTGCGGCTAATAACCGTTTCGTAAACCGATTGTACGTATTCCTTAGCGGATTGCTTAACCAATAATTCGTTCACTTGAGAGGACGCTCCTTTAATCCGCCGCGACCCGGGCATGACTAGCATGAACCCGTCGCTGGCGTTATGAGTAGGGTGGACTTTCGGGCAGACTTATTTACAGCAGCTCGCGGCGAAGCTCCTCGCCGGACTTAGGGGACAGATAGGCGTATGGAATATCGAATACTGTCTTTGCTCCGGATTGTCCTTCGCGACTCATACGGTTAGCCGCTCTTGCATAAGCGACCAATACGCTTGCCGTAAATTCCGGGTTGCTCTCGAGCTTCAAGCCAAAGTCGATAATTTGTTTCGTGCCTGCTCCGGTAACGCCGCTGCGGATAACAAAGCCTCCATGCGGCATACCTGAGTGTTGGGACTTCAGCTCTTCTTCGGTAATAAATTCAACCGTCGTGTCGTAATCCGCGAAGTAGTTCGGCATGGTCACGATCGTCTCCGTGATCTCATCCTTATCGGCGCCTTCCTCCGCCACGATAAAGCACTGGCGAAGATGCTTTTCCCGCGTAGCCAGCTCCGGTGTTTCTCCCCCGCGAATACGTTCGATAACCGATTCGACCGGCACCGTGTACTGCACGCCAGCCTTCACACCCGAAACACGGCGTATCGCGTCCGAATGGCCCTGGCTAACGCCTTTGCCCCAGAATGTATAATCGACGCCTTCTGGCAGAATAACTTGTCCAAGCAGTCGGTTTAGCGAGAATAAGCCCGGATCCCAACCGGTCGATATGACACTCAATTTACCGCTTTGCTTCGATAAAGCGTTAACTTGGTCAAAAAACGCTGGAATTTTTGCATGTGTATCAAAGCTGTCCACTGTGTTGAACAAACGCGCCATATCCGGTGTCTGCTCCGGAAGATCCGTTGCCGATCCGCCGCATAGAATCATAACGTCGATCTTGCCGATATATTGCTCCGCTGCCGAGATGTGCTCGAACTTCGCTGCTTCCGAAGCGAATGCCTCAGGCTGTCTGCGTGTAAAGACTGCCACGAGCTCCATGTCTGGATTTTGTGCGATTGCTTTCTCGACGCCTTTGCCAAGGTTGCCGTAACCTACGATGCCAACTTTCACAGTTTCCATTTGTTCCTCCCACAAATAAAGCCAACGCCCCTTTGATCGAACTCAGAAGCATCAGCCAAGTTTTTGCCGACTTCGTCGAAAACTAGCCGATTTCACTCATAATATCGATTTATTTTAAATACTTTAGTCTAATAATGCAAATAAATATTTATATAGTGCAAACGCAAGTTAGTTGACATGAAAGAAAAGCTTTGATTCGAGCTTCCCTCTATCAATTGTCAATTTTTTAAGTGCGTAATCACTCCTATATAACGCTACCAAAAATCGATATGCTCCCTTCCCTCAGCTAACCTCTACGACCCATTCCAAACAGCCTAATCCTCGCCATTTATCCGCTTTTTCCCGCTTCCTGTTTTTTTGATTTCATTTGCTTTTCTCCCGTCTTTTTGGTTAATCCGATCCCTGTATCCGCGAACAAACCGGCTACTCAATAACGTGAAAATAGATACCCAATTCGCAAGATTCATGATGTTATCTTCGTTTCCTTTTTAGGATATTTAATATCACATCAATACCATTTTCTGAAAACCTTATCGTTAATTCTGTTCAATCCAATATTATCTAACATTTAATGTTCGGATTTCGCGTAATGAGCTTGCTATTTTTTGAGAAAAAAAATAGCAAAAATAGAGTTGTCCGTTCTATCTTTTATAGAATGAGGATGCCTCCAGCGTCAAAACACCCCTCCAAACGTAAAGAAGGTCGTCCCCTGCCGGGTGACGACCTTCTCAAAAAAACATACATGCCAGATGGCACTCGTATTAACGCATAACGAAAATGTAGAACAAAATAGCGATGACGAACCGATAGATGGCGAACCATTCTAGACGGAGTTTCTTAATCAGATTAAGGAATGTCACTACGGCAATCATTGCCACGATAAATGCAGCGATAAAGCCGATCAAGAATAGCAACAGATCGTCAGAAGTCAGCAAATCGCGACTATCATAGAGATCCAGTACTGTCGCGCCAAGCATGACAGGCACCGAAATCATAAACGTAAAGTCCGCTGCCGCCTTCTGGCTTGTACCAAGCAGCAACCCCCCGGAGATCGTCGAACCCGATCGCGAGAATCCCGGCCACAAGGCAAGACACTGGAACAAGCCGATTCCAAGGGCTTGTTTGTATGAGATATCGTCGGTCTCTTCGGCGGTCACTTTGCGCTTCACCCTTGCAGCTACAATGAGCAAGATACCTCCCGCAACGAGACTGATTAGTACCGGTCCTGATCCGAACAGCACGCTTTTGATAAAATCACCGAGAAGCAGATAAACAATTAAAGCCGGGATCATAGCCAAAATCATATGTATCGCATTTAACTTCTTTTTCTTGAAGTCTAGCTTTACCATGTCTTTTAGCATCGCCATATACCGCTTCCAATACAATAACAATACTGCCATAACCGCACCAAGCTGGATCACGATCATAAACGTCTTCTTCGCTTCCCCGTCAAAGCCGAGCAAATCACCGGCTAATATGAGATGCCCCGTCGACGAGACCGGAAGAAACTCCGTCAATCCTTCTATGATGCCTAATATTATCGCGTTAATAAAATCCTGCATAACATCTATCCCGCCTTTCTTTCAAACTTACCGCTACCTTTATTAGTTTAGTGCAATTCATAAGCAATAATCAATCGATTGCCATTACATCTTTCTTACATTGTTGAAAGTTAACCGTTGTTCCCTGTAGTGGAACGAAGCAGCTTTTCCATCTCCTCGGCACTCATTGGGCGGCTGTAGTAATACCCCTGCAGGTTGCAGCACCCTTGTTCGCGCAGCAAGGCCACTTGTTCCTCCGTCTCCGCTCCTTCGGCAATCACTTCGAATTTCAAGATGCGCGCAAGCTCGATTATCGTCTTGACAATAGCCAGATTTGCCTCCGACCTCGTAATGTCGGAGATGAAGGATCGGTCGATCTTAATGGTCTGCAGCGGGAATTTCTTCAGGTAGCTGAGCGATGAATAACCCGTCCCAAAGTCGTCCATAGCGATCGAGATACCCCGAGAATTAAGCTCCTTCATCATGTCGAGCGAATGTTGTTCGTCCTGCATCGCGATGCTCTCCGTCAATTCGAGCTCTACAAAGCGTGGCTCCAGTCCGATCTCAGCCAGCATTTGTGCAAGCTCCTCGGCAAACCCTGGAGACTGGAATTGCAATGCTGAGATATTAACCGCGATCTTAACGAGCGGAAGTCCTTGGCTCTGCCATTGCTTCACCTGCTCGAAGGCGGCTCTCATCACCCATTGCCCGATCGGCACGATCAGCCCGGTGGATTCTGCAACAGGGATAAATTCTGCAGGAGACACGAGTCCTGCATGCGGATGCTTCCAACGGACTAACGCTTCCAATGCCGTAATCCGGCCAGTTACGCTGTCATATTGAGGCTGGTAATGCAACACAAACTCATCGTTTCCGAGCGCTTCGTGCAGCCCCGCCTCCAGCTCCAGTCCTCTCTCGAAGGATGCACGCATCTCTGTCGAGAACACTTTAATCATGCCTGCTCCCTCTTGCTTGGCTTGATGCATGGCTGCATCGGCATACGTAAGCAGTAATTCCGCCTGCGAGCCGCTCTCCGGATACTGGCTCACTCCGATGCTAGCTGTGATCAAAGCTTCCTGTTGACCAAGGATGTAAGGCTCGGACAGCTTGGACGAAATAACCGCCGTCAAGCGCATTGCCTGCTCCTCTTCCAGATCAGGCAACAAGACTGCAAATTCGTCACCACCTAGTCGGGAAGCCGTATCCTGCGGCCTCATACACGCAAGCAGTCTGCGGGCAGCTTCCCTCAGCACGAGATCGCCGGACATCTGCCCCAGGGAGTCGTTCACAAATTTGAACCGGTCGAGGTCGATGAACAAGACGGTAATTCTTCTGCCCTCAGCCTCTGCACGCATAACCGCCGCAGTAAGCTGCTCCTGGAAGCTATGACGGTTGTAGAGACCCGTTAGCGCGTCATGATCCGCAATATGACGGATCAGCTCCTGATCACGCTTATGCTCCGTAATATCTGTTCGGATCGAGACGTATTGATAAGGCTGATTATCCCGCAGGAAAGGCACGATGACCGTCTTAACCCAATAATAGGAGCCATCCTTCGCCCGATTCCTGACCTCACCGGTCCATACCTTGCCAGAAGCAATCGTTGACCACATGTCTTGAAAAAACTTGGGAGGATGGTATCTAGCGTTGACGATGCGATGCGTGTTGCCAATTAGCTCTTCTTTAGTATATTGTGAGAGCTCGCAAAACTTGTCATTGGCATACGTAATGACGCCCTTGGCGTCGGTAATAGCCACGATCGAGGACACATCCAGCGCAAATTTAATATTGGCAATCTCGTTGCCTGGACCCGAATGTTCTGCAGTACCAGGGTTCACTAATTCATTGCTGTTCACTAAGGTCGCACCTCGATTTGCTAGTTTGACTGTTTCGTCTACTATTCTGACACGCTGCGTTCCGTAATTCAATCGTTGTCTCACAACGTTCACCAGTGACGCGGTTTCCAGGTAACGGCCGGCAAGCGTGCACATGCAGCTAGAAATGCCAAAATAGCGGTGCAGGGATGATCCCCTGCACCGCTATATAGACTATGGAGACAATTACCCCTCCATCAGTTTCTTGTATGCATCCA
Source organism: Paenibacillus sp. strain BS8-2 (assembly GCF_054483835.1). NCBI lineage: Bacteria > Bacillati > Bacillota > Bacilli > Caryophanales > Paenibacillaceae > Paenibacillus > Paenibacillus sp. strain BS8-2. Next base: position 2,604,149 of record NZ_CM137010.1, on the reverse strand, counting down.
TTTGCCGTTGAAGCTCAGCAAGCACCTTCTCGTAGCCTGCCGTTTTCAGCTTATTGCGGAATTCCTCCACGGCTTTGACTGGATCTCCTGCTTTCCCGTAAGTGATAGCTGGGCCCATCTCCCCCGAAACCTGGGTGACGGCGGTTAACTCTGCCTCCACCGGCGTTTTGTCGAAGACGAATTGGCCATACGGATACGTTTTTTTGATCGCATCGTATTCGGCATAATACGTTTCCTCGACTTGATCCCATACCGTCACACTCGGTATTTCGAATTTATCAACCCTACCACCCCAGAAGTCGGCGTAGAAGCCGTGTTTGGCCTCGTCATACCCTTCGGGCTGCATGCGTTTGCCGTCCTTGATTTCGTATTGAACACCTTCGAGCCCGTAGTTGATGAGATGATAGATCTGTTCGTCATTACGGATGAGATCATATGCCATTAACGCACGCTCCGGATTATTACTATGCGCGCCGACCGAAGTGCCGCCATGCGTAATCGACAGCTCAAGCAGATTTGTGCCTCGCGTACGTGCGAACGGGAACATCTGCAGCTCGGAGCCCGGCTGATCATTGTCCATCTGGACGCGCAGCGACGCGAATGTCTGTGTATGATGCTGATCCATGCCTGACAAGCCTGCACGCAGAGCGACGCGAGCATCGCCTTTGTTGTTAAGGACGTCCTCGCGCCAGAAGCCGCGATCCGCCCAGTCCTTCATCATCGTGGCAAATTGAACGAAAGTATCCTCGAATACGGGGCTGTTAACCGTATATTTGTCGTCGAATGATTTTGTCGCAAAGATCGGCAAGTAGCCTGTCGAGATCGGTAGCTCCAGATTGTCGCTGTTCGAGGTGAAGAAACCTCCGAATGTGCTCGTCTGCGCCGATGCATCCCATGGGAATACATCCGGTTTGTTATCCTTAATGTATTGCAGGTACGTCCCGAGCGTCTCCCAGTCCTTGATGGGATCCGCGATGCCCGCTTCCTTCGCCCAGTCTCCGCGGTAGAAGAACCCGTGGTTGACCCACTGCGTGTAATCGTTCTCCGGGATAAGGACGATGTTGCCGTTGTATTTGCTCTGTGCCCAGTCCTCTTCGGGAATCGAATTCCAGGTTTGCGGCGCATACGTAGGCAGCAGCTCATCCAGATTCATGAAGGCTCCACGCTGTGCGTTGCCCCAAGTGTCCAGCCAGTCGGTACCGATCGTAATCAGATCGATGGCTTCTCCTGAAGCGAGCGTCAAGTTGTATTTGGTTTGCCAATCCGCCCATTCGACCCACTTCCATTCCAGCTCGGCGTTTATTTTCTCTTTCATCAGCTTATTCACCTCGGCCAGCACGCTTTCGAACTGTCCATTGGTCGGCTTGTTCCCTAGCACTAGATAGCTGATTTTCACGAACTTGGATGTATCGATCCCATCTGCCTTATCCTCTGTTTTGCCTTTGCCTGGATCTCCTTTGTCATTTCCTTTGTCGTTCGGATTGCCCGCATTATTCCCTCCCGTACATGCCGCTAACGCAAACACCATCACAACCGCGATGATCCAAGCTCTCATTCTCGACATCGATAATCTCCCCTTTGCATGCCATATTCGGACGATCGCCCGTTATGTGAAGAGGCGCAATTGGCCTCGCGCACATCAGCCTTTGACGGCACCCACCGTAATACCCTTAATGAAATAACGTTGCACGAATGGATAAAAGAGAATGACAGGACCTGTAGCCACGACTGCTGTCGCCATCTTCATCGACTCCAGCGGCACATCCCGCAGCTCAACGCTTGAGGCAGCTGCTGAATTCCGGATATAATCAGCCTGCGTTACGGTATTGTAGAGAAACAGCTGCAACGGACGATACTTCACATCCGGAAGAAACAGCATGGCGTGGTACCATTCGTTCCAATACCCTAGTGCAATAAACAATCCAATCGTGGCAAGTGCAGGCGTCGTCATGGGAAGAATCAGCTTGGCAAAGATCGTGAAGTCGCCCGCGCCGTCGATCTTCGCCGATTCTGTAATGGCATGCGGAATTGACCGAACAAAGCTTTTCATCATAATGATCAAGAACGGGCTAAGCAATCCGGGCAGCAGCACAGCCAGATAGCTGTTCTTCAAGCTCAGGTATTGCGTCATCAATAGATAGAACGGGACAAGTCCTCCGGAGAATAATGTGGTGAAATAGATAAAAAACGAGATGCTGTTTCTGTAGCCAAAGTCCGGTCTCTGCAAGGCGTATCCCGTCATCGCGACCAGAAATAATCCCGCTGCGGTACCGAGAACTGTTATAGAGATTGTAACGAGATAAGAACCAGCCATGTATTCGGGGTTTTCAAAAACGATTTTGTAAGCAAAGGTGCTGAAATCTCTGGGCCAGATGTTAAAGCCTTGACGCTTGATCGATATCTCCGATGTCAACGATGTGCCCAGAACCAGCAAAAATGGAAGCAAGCAAGCGAGAGAGAATAACGAGATGAACACATAGGCGAAAGTCTTGACCACGATGCCGCTCGTATCGGTTCGTATGCTTCGTGATTCATCGTAACTATCCATGTCCGCAACCTCCTTTCGGTGGTTTAAAATAACGAATTTTCAGGCGAAGCTTTACGCACAAGCCAGTTCGCAGTAATTACCACAACAAATCCGAATACGGATTGATATAAGCTGACAGCGCTTCCAATCGAGAAGTTGAAGTTCGTCATGAGGGAGCGGAATACATACGTTTCGATAATATCCGTCGTGGCGTACAATGCAGTGTTATTGGCGCCCACAAGGTTGTAGAACAAACCGAAATTACCCTTGAGGACTCCTCCCAATGAGAATAGGAGCAAAATGATGAAGGTCGGCTTGAGCCACGGCAGAATAATATAAACAATACGCTGGAACGCATTCGCCCCGTCGATCTCCGAGGCTTCTATAATTTCGTTATCGAGGCCCATAATTGCCGCAAAGTAGATGATGGAGCCGTAACCCGTCGACTGCCATAAGAATGTAATGACGATGATGAAAGGCCAGATCACGGGGTTGGAGTACGTCTTGACCGGCTCCATGCCAAGCGCTTGCAGTACGCCATTTAATACGCCGTAATCGTAGCTGAGAATGTTGTAGGCGATTAGACCGATCAAGACAGCTGAAATGAAGTGCGGGAGGAACATAAGCGTCTGGGCGATTTTCTTAAACCATTTGCGCCGTAGCTCGTTCAGCAACACCGCCACAAAAATTTGGAGTACGTTGCCTAGGAGGATAAACCCGATATTGTACGCAACCGTATTGAAGGTCAGCCTCCACAGATCCCCGTTCATGACAAGGAAACGGAAGTTATCGAACGCGACGAACGGGCTCTTGAAGATCCCATCAGAGTAGTTGTACTGGATAAAGGCTAGATATAGGCCGGGCATTGGCATGTAGGCAAATACGATAAAAAAGGCGATCGCCGGCAAACACATGAACAGCAAAGTTCGGTTGTTAAGCAATCTCCGCAGCTTGCCGGACGGCGCTCTGGCGGGCTTGAGCCTAGGTTTTTTCTTGAGAACAGTTTCCATCGCTGCTTCCCTCCTATTCTGGTTGTTGGACGGGGTGGAATGTAATGGCATCCAGTCGACCATTCGTAGATGGATCCACCGCTTCTACCATAATTGCAAGCCTTGTCGTCCCTTCTTCAAGCCAAGCTCCCGGCACATACCCCGATTGTTGACTGCCTCCGGTCACTACGGGGCGCTCTACTCCTCCCGGCAACCATATCCGGGCAATGATCGTTTCCTTCAGAAATACCGTGAGTTTCAGTCCAGTTCCTTCAAACATGATGCGCCAGCCTTTTCCTTCCGAGGAATTTATCGCTTCTCCGAACAGCCACGCGACCGCTCCGGGCTGCAGTAGCAGAGGAAAATGTACGACTTCTGTATCCGACGCTTTGTCGTCTGCATCCTGAAGCAGCTCGGTCTCCTCTGCCGCCGAAATCCGCCAGCCGTTAGCTTCCACACCTTCTAAGAGCTCCACAACTCCAGCCGGCAACCCTAATGCGGATTCTAAGAATACGGTCAATTCTACTTTCCCGCCTGGTGTTACGAAGGAAGTAATGTCCACAAACGGATCAAATGGATTAACGTCGCAAACCTCAACTCCACCTACAAACAGCTTGGCGCGCGCTTGGAGCCCTTCGAATCGCAACGTCCACGCGTTCGCATTGGGCGATGCAGCGAATGCGCAGTTGTACAGCTCGAAGGCCGGATGGTCCGGCGACAGCCACCCGCCGAAGGACACGACCGGCCATAAGCTTCGATCGGCATCGACACTAACAAGCTCTGGCGAGAAGCTGTGGTCCTTGCCATGATGGACTCGCCACTGATTAAGCGAAGCAACCCGCGTAATGACTGTCGCCCCTCCAAGCCCTTTGCCAGCGTTTAATCGAAGTGCAGGCAACCGAATATCATCAAAGTTCGAATGTCCCCATATCTCGACCCGTGCCCGTATGCTCACGTTTTCTTCATTGTGCTCCATTCCGCTTAAGAAGACAGACTTGTCGTCGATAACCAAATATCTGCTGCCGCCACCCGGTGCGGTTGTCCCCATATAGCTATTGCCTGCATATAGCGAGACGACATCACCGGCTTGCCGTACAAGAATTCCTTTAGCTTGCTCAAGGACTGCGTACCCGGCACTTCCCTCATACCAGGCATAACCGCGATAGACGCCAAGCTTCTCCAGTCGTTCAAGCTGTGCATTCTCTCCCGGCTCTGCATCTGAAGCAACAAGCACGTTTCGCGTAAGGGATGGCGTTTCTGTACAAGGCGGGCTCTGTCTCCACTGCTTGACAGCAGGTTGCTCCACCGCCGTATATCGCAGCCGTTGACCTAACTGCGGGATACCGCTAACGTCCAGCTTCTCGGCCAACAAAGCATCTTCCCTGTTGTGCACGATCAACGTCAGCTCATTGCCCGCCTCATTCTTTAACGTGATACGAGTTTCCGTTCGGGCAGCGTCGTATTTGAAAACAATCTCCTTTTCGGCTCTCTCCAGCTCTCCTTGCTCGCCATGGAGCATGATCGACTCTTCCGTGGATAACCGAATTTCTCCCGGACCTTCCTTATGGAAGAACAGGACCGTACCGCCCGATGGCAAAGTCTCTGAACGATACAGCTCTGATGTCGATGATCGCAACACCCCCTCCATCCCCCAGCGATTGAGCGGTACCTGGACGGGAAGCGCCAAGGATCTGCCTCCTGACAGAATGAAGCTGTCGCTGTCTGCCAGATCGATCACTTCGTACAAGAGTCGAATTTGTTTATCACTGTCGTCCAGATTAGTTACAAACACAAGAGACCCGCCTCCGTGAAGTGCCAACGTGAACGGTCCTGCGATCCCGTCCGACTCTCCGCCAATCCGGCATTCGCTCTCCTGCACCTTCGCCTCCGCAATCGCCGATCCATACGCATCCATCAAGCGCCGAAGAAGTCGTCCTTCATAGGCCTCCTCGCGAATGTGACCTTCCGGAGAGATCATCCCGTGGAAATCATAATCGGAGGTCAAGAAGGCTAGCGGCTTACCCCAATTGTTTGTTGCATTGTTAAAGCCGAAGTCCGTGCCCGATACTTGCAGGTATGGACCTAGCAGCTTCGCGCCGCATGAGAGAAGCCGGCGTAGAAGATAATGAGATCGATTCGTCTCCGTCACCAGCAGCGGATAACCTAGACTGCTCAGCAGCTCGCCGTATCCGCGTACCTTGTGTTCGAACGCGGGGTCGCGATCATTCGGGTAGAAGTTGCAAGTGGGCATCACGCCTTCGACTAATCCACTCGCCTCCCTTATCCCTCCTTGACCGGCGCAGGCGAAGAGCGGCACTGTAATCCCACGCTCGATCGCCATGTCTCGCAGCGCAGTCATATATCCTGCCGGATCCATGCAGCCATAGAAGTCCAGCTCGTTGTCGAGCTGCATCGCGATGATCGTTCCCCCGTGCCCAACCTGGTAGCTGGATAGGATAGGGAGGATCGCATCCATCCAACGAGAAACGGCGGCAAGAAACCTGGGCTCGTTGTCGCGTAGTCTCATGGTCTCATCCGCAAGCAAGTAGGCGGGTAGCGCACCTCCGTCCCATTCGGAGCAGATGTACGGTCCCGGTCTTGCTACCACCCATAACCCGCAGTCTTTGGCCGCTTGCAGGAAGGCGGCGACATCCCTCTCGCCTTGGAACTCCCATATCCCTTCCTTACGCTCGTGATAGTTCCACGGAAAATAAACGTCAATCGCGTTGTAGCCGAAGGCCGACAGCTGCTCCATCCTCTCCCGCCAATCGGCTCTAGGAATGCGAAAGTAAAATAAGGATGCGCATAACAATAGCTCCGACTTGCCTTGTATTCGGATACCGTCGACCTCGAAACTTACGGATTCTTCTACTCGTACATTGTCATTCATTATTCTTCCTCCCCTGTGGCGTCTTATCGAAAGAGAATCATGAAAAAGAAAACGTTGCATTGCTTTCGGGTCATTTATGTAACCCGTTTCATGAAACCCGTTAATATTTGAGAATAACAAAAACACACTCCTATACCTAACTATTCAAACATCTGCCAAAATACCGAAGCTCGGTCCTCTGAAGTATGCTTGCGCTAGAATCTAGAAGTGTGTTGTTATGTAAGGTTATGTCTGTAACGGGTTTCACAATCGACCAACATGTATCGGCCTCTTTTCAATTCCGATTGTAGGTGATCTTGTAAGCGTTGTCAATTACATTTTTTTATGTATTATTTTTTGGATGTTTGTATGATGAGAGGCGCAGTTGATTCCCTGACCACTAGCTCTGGCTCAATGACAGTCGTTCTGCGTACCTTTGTTTTGGAGATAAGACCATGCATTAATTCGGCAGCTCCCTTGCCTACGTCGTAACATTTGAGCGAAACGGTTGTCAGCTCTGGTGTACTGTGCGAAGCAAATGGAATATCATCGAAGCCGATTACGGATAAATCCTCCGGAACTCGCAGTCCTGCCTTAAAAGCCACCTTCATGACGCCGATTGCCACTAAATCATTCGCACAGAAGATGGCGGTTGGGCGTTCCTTGCCCGCAAGCAGAGCGAGCATCAGTGCCTTGCCGCGCTCCACGGAAAATCCACCGTCCAGCACCCATTCCGGTCGCACTTCTATCCCATGCTTATCCATCGTTGATTTGAACCCTTGGATGCGTTGCAACGTATTCGACATCTTGCGATACCCGCCGACAAATGCGATTTGGCGATGCCCTAGTTCGACCAAATGCTCCGTCGCCAGCACTGCCCCTGCTTTCTCGTCGACATAGATACGGTTCAGCCTCTCGCCTTGCAGTTGCCCGTTAATGAGCAGCAATGGCAGCCGTTTGCTTACTTCGGCAACCTCCTGGACGAGACGTTTGTCTGGCTTCGCCAAATTGATGCGGCCCCCGATCATAACAAGACCATCTACCTGTTTCTCTAGAAGCAAGTTCAGGTACTGAGACTCTCTTACATATTGCTCCTCATAGTCAGCGTTAAGCGAAACAGTGTCGCACAGGAATATCGTATAACCTTTGCTTCGCAGCTCCTGCTCCAATCCTGCCAATACTTCTGGGAAAAAGGGATTCGTGATGTCTGGAAGTATAACGCCAATCATACTGGTTTCCTTCTTAAACAAGCTGCGTGCGAGCGCGTTCGGCTGGAACTGGTACTTATCGATCAAATCATTGATCTTGTCCCTCGTCGACTTCTTGACGGGCGCCGTATTGTTCAGCACCCGCGACACTGTTGCGACAGATACGCCTGCTTCTCTAGCAATATCGTAGACCGTAACCGGTTTCATATTGCACGCACCTCCTCCCTGTTGATTCATTTGTAGGATATCAAATTTCCTGAATATTGCAATTAATATTTTAAGTTATGGTTGTCACTATCACGCAGATCCACCGCGACCAATCACCAAACAAACAAGCTCACCAGCGACTGAGTCACCGGCGAGCTTGCACCAGTCTTATTATTCTGTGTCAGACATCCGAATAATGACTGCGGTTAACGGATCGAGTGTGATCGTGTTCGTCGTCAAGTGGAAGCCTGCAGGCGCCATAACTTCAGTTACTCCCGCCGACTCTCCGTCCGCAAGCACCTCTCCTGTGCTGAGGTCCTCTGGCAATGACTCCAGCGACAGCGTCCGCTCCCGTTCATCGGCGTTGACGAATACATAATAGCTCCCCATGCCGTCCGTAGATTGACAGCGGTAGGCGATGGCGAGATCAAACTCTCCGATTTGCGGCACATCCACCATCGTCACGTTGCTGTTCACCGTATCTATATCCCTTAACCGGAATGCGTCCGTCGACTTCCTGAGTGCGATGAGGCCAGCCGTGTAGCGGCGGGTCCGCTCATGCTCGGGATACCGGGCACTGTCCGTCGCCTTGCGCCAGTCGAACATGTTGATGGCATCCGACGAATCGTAAGAATTGTGAATATAGTAACCAATATTCTCTCCGTTACGGTTAAAATGCGGATGGGCATGCGCGCTGGGCGCTCCTTCCCCGTTCCACCGTTTGGTCCTGCCGAATTCTTGGCCGGCTTGCATAAAGACCGTACCCTGCGCTGTGAACAGCAGCACATGGGCTAACCTCAAACGACGATGTATATGCCGCTCATCGGCAGGGTTCGATGGATCTGCCCTTAACGTGACAGCGATAATGTCGTGAAGCGTCAAATTATCGTGCGCCTCCAGGTATTGCACCATATCGCCAGGAGCGTCAGCCGGCGTGTTGTAAGGCTGCGCCTTAATATTACGGAACAGCGTGTGGATATGTCTGGCTCCTCTCGTCAAGAAACGGGGTTCGCCTTCGCTGCCGAAGCCGGACTTCAGCTCGTTGCGGAACTCGTCGGAGAAAACGCCAACATCGTCCGTCTTATTCATCCAGTCTTGATCCGCGCCTAAGCCCGCGAGTGCAGGCTCCCCTAGATGGCCCGCGAATGTCCGCCAGCCTTCGCCGATAAACAGCGGGTTCGGATGAATCGCCGCCGCTTCATCATAGGCACGCTGCACTGCCGGATATGTCGCGTCGCCCATCATGTCCCAGCGCATACCATCGATCTTGAATTCGCTGAACCAATATTTCACGGAATCCACCATAAGCTTCTCCGCCATCTTGTGGTTGGTCGCCAGATTGCTGCCGAAGCCGCCAAGCAGCTCGCCCGCTCCGTTGCGATAGAAGTAGTAACCCGGCACGATATCCTCCAGCAGCCAGGCTTTCGCCATATGTGTGTACACAACGTCCAAAATCACACCCATGCCCGCACTATGGATAGCCGCGATCAGCTCCTTAAGCTCCTTGATCCGCAGCACGGCATCTCGTGGGTTCTCCGAATAAGCGCCATCCGGGCTGAAATAGCTATGCGGATCATACCCCCAGTTGTACTGGTTATTCTCCGTGGAGTGAACCAGCTCCCGCTCCGACATCGCGGCTTCATCGCCGTAATACCAAGCCATAACAGGCAATAGCTGTATGTGTGTCACACCTAACGAACGAATGTAGTCCAGCTTATTGATGAATGCGCGAAAAGTCCCCCATCTTGCGTGCAGATCCCCCTCGATCTCCGGGTCGGATGTAAAATCCCGAATATGCGTCTCATAAATAATCGCATCTTCTCGTCGCTCGTAGCCTTCGATTACCGCGTGTGCTAATCCGCCTGCTGGATTCGTCCCTTGCAGGTCAATGATCGCCGCTTTGCCAACAGCGTCACGGTCTGCTCCAAGCGGCAGTCCTGCCGGACTAACCCGAAATTCCGCCATCGATTTGGCGTAGGGATCCAGCACCCTGCGCGTCGTCTCGCCGTGCGTCACCTCGTACTGATAGTAATACCCTTTGGTATCCGCGATACCAAGTTTCTCCGGCGTGACGGTCACCGACCATACACCTTGCCCGCCTCGCTCCAGCAGCATGAAGCCGAGTTCACATTCGGCATCGTCTTTATCATAGAATCGGGCGGTAACTGCGTCAGCCTTCGGCGCCCATAATTTCAGCGTGGTTATACCATCGTTGTAAACTGCGCCAAGATCGTCACCGTCATAATAAAAGGTTGCATCCAGTTCGGCCCATGTAGCTGCCGCGGCATCGGAGTCCGGTTTGCCTTCAACCCACTGCGCCACTCTCTTGGATGCGGCATCGTCGTGAAAAATAAACGTTACCTCCTTCGGGGCGTCAAGCCTGAACGTAATATTGCCGCCTCCCCGTGCTCCGTTAACGCCATAGTTTTCGCTCCAGTTGCCGTTAACGGCAACCTTGTATTCATAATGGCCGGGATTCAGCGGTACTTTCAGGATATGCATATTATTGCCGATGTTGATCATGCGAAGCTTTTCATCATCCGTAGTCCAGTCGCTGGCGATTCCCGCTTGCGTCCCGAAGTTGCCGGAAACAAACGCTACTCTATGAGCAGAAACCGGTCTTTCCGTTCGTTTCGGCGTATTGATGATCGTTGGCATGGCTTCACAACCTTCCGGTAGATATCATTCTATCACGTGTTGATAGACGATTATGATCTAGTATGAGCGCATCCAGCGGCTTTTATAACACAGAATGCTAGACCGTTTCAAAAACTCTCTTTAACCATATGATCGTCAATCTAGCAATGATAGTTTAGTCCTATACCGAAAGATTCGGAGGAAACACAAAAACTGGATCAGGCCTCATAGGCTCGATCCAGTTTTACAGCTAATTTACCGTCCCACGCTCTGCATCGACCAAGCTTCAACATCCCAAGTTTTGGTCACCCAGTCTTCGTAGAAATCAGGTTCGTGCGACACCAGAACGACAGTGCCCTTGTATGCGGTAAGCGCCCGCTTGAGCTCGGCCTTGGCACGGATGTCCAAGTGGTTCGTCGGTTCGTCGAACAGAATCCAGTTACTCTCTCGCATCATCAGCTTACAGAGACGAACCTTGGCCTGCTCGCCGCCGCTGAGCTGATTAAGCGCGCGCGTAATATGCTCGTTCTTAAGTCCGCAACGAGCCAGCGCCGCTCTGACCTCATGCTGATTCATGGAGGAGAACTCATTCCATACATCCTCAAGCGGCGTCATTGTAGGCGCTTTGGCTTCCTGCTCGAAGTAGGCTGGCGAGAGATAATCGCCGAGATAAGTCGTGCCGTCTAGAGGAGGAACAACGCCAAGTATCGTCTTGAGCAGCGTTGACTTGCCGACCCCGTTGCAGCCCACGATCGCGATCTTGTCGCCGCGCTCGATCACCATATCCATCTTCGGCAGAAGCGGTCGATTGTAGCCGATCACCATTCCGGCTGCTTCGAATACAACCTTGCCGCTCGTTCTGGATTCTTTGAAGTTAAACGTCGGTTTCGCCGCTTCCTCCGGCTTGTCGATCCGGTCGATCCGATCAAGCTGCTTCTCGCGGCTCTTTGCCCGTCCGGAGGTCGAAGCACGCGCTTTGTTTTTCTGAATAAACTCTTCTTGTTTCTTAATATAATCCTGCTGCTTCTCGTAGGCGTCGATATGCTGCGCCTTGTTCAGCTCGGACATCTCCAGGAACTTCTCGTAGTTAGCCGAGTATCGCGTCATCTTCGTAAATTCGAGATGATAAATCACGTTAACGACTTGATTCATGAATCCTGTTTCATGGGAGATGAGAATGAAGGCGAAAGGATAGTTTTTCAAATAATTGGTCAACCAATTAATATGCTCTTCGTCCAAATAGTTCGTAGGCTCATCGAGCAGCAGCACGCCCGGCTTCTCTAGCAGCAGCTTGGCAAGCAGCACCTTCGTCCGCTGTCCTCCGCTTAGCGCCGTGACATCACGGTCAAGCCCAATAGCGTTAAGCCCCAGACCGTTAGCCATCTCGTCCACTTTGACGTCAATGAGGTAGAAATCCCCGATTTCAAGCAGCTCTTGGATCTCGCCCATACGAACCAGCAACTGGTCCAGCTTATCTGGATCAGCGTCGCTCATCTGCGACGTGATGTCGTTCAGCTCCTCTTCTAATACGAGCAATGGAGCGAAGGCATCCTTAAGCACATCCCGAATTGTCTTGCCTGCTTCCAGCTTCGTATGCTGGTCCAAATAACCGTATTGCACGCGCGGCGTCCACTCTACCTTACCTTCATCCTTAAGCAGCTTGCCCGTCAGAATGTTCATAAGCGTGGACTTCCCCGTGCCGTTCGCCCCTACAAGTCCGACACGCTCGCCCTCCAACAATCGGAAGGAGACGTTTCTAAACAATACCCGATCGCCAAACGTATGTGATAATTGCTCAACAGTCAACAAACTCATAATTGCTATCTCCATTCTTTCAATGCCCTGCAGGGAAGCAGAGCTCGCTCAAATCACTCGTATCATTGTAACACATTAACGTTCAGAGATAATTGGCTATTCCTGTGATACTGCCTCGGCGGCTGGTTTGCCCGCTTCGATCAATCGTTTGTTGAAGACGAACATGAGTGCCAGCAGCAAAATGAATATGCCCGTTCCGACCAGCAGCCATTCAATCTCGATCACATCGGCGAGCGGTCCAAATATCATCATTCCGATCGGCATCATGGAGGTCGAAATCATCCCAAACACGCCGAAGATCCGGCCCAAATAGTTGGGATCCACCTTTTCCTGCAAGAGGACGGTAGTCGGCGTATTCGCCATCGGCATACCTAAACCGAATAGTCCCATCACGAATAAGTAGAACCAAAAGTTCGGCACAATACCTAACAATAACGTACATGTACCCATAATAAAATTAGCGAACGCCATTGTGTATACTTTGTTGCGGAAGCCTCCCCAGGATGCAATGATCGCTCCACCAGCCATCATCCCGACGGAAAAGGCAATTTCGATGGCCGTTAATCGCCAATAATCATCTCCGAAGCTGCGCGTCACTTGCAGCGGTGTCAAGAAAGCCGCCGGTGCCATCAATACGAAGAAAAAGGCGAAGAAAATAAAAAACGGTTTGAGGAAGCTATGATTCTTAATGTAAGTCAGACCCAACTTAAAGTCATCCATATAGCTTGTTGTTTGCGCATCCGAAGCCTTCTGGTGAATGGGGATTTTCAGGAAGAACAATAATACAGAAATCGCAATAACAGCCGTAATCACGTCGATAAACAGAATAACCTCCAAGGTGGAGAAGCTAAGCAGCGATGCGCTGACGATCGGCGCCACGAACATCATTAACGCCTGCAAAGTTCCATTAATGCCGTTAACCTTCGTTAGTTTGTCTTCAGGAACGATCTGTGGCAATATCGCACCGACTGCAGGTGTCTGTATCCCTGCTCCAAGCGCACGAACGGCGGCAATCACAAATAGAAGCCACGGGGCATCATAACCAGATAAGAAGGTGACAGCCAGCAGCAACGTCACGGAAGCAATCAACGTATCCGCAATCATGATCAGATATTTGCGATTGAAACGGTCCGCCCATACCCCTGCGAACGGAGATAAGAGAAACGTAGGGATGAATCCGCAAATAATAAATAAGGTCATCATCAGCCCTGATTGGGTCGTAAGCGTTACATGCCACATAATCGCGTACTGCACTAACGCCGAGCCGAACAACGAAATCGTTTGGCTGCTTAGGAAAAGAATAATATTACGTTTCCAGTTTTTTTTGTCATCGGTAAGAGTCATGTCCAACACCCTTCTAATACGATTTGTACACATCGCTACTCTAGTTGCAACAAGCACCCTAGTAATAGTCATTGCCAATTTTCATAGAACTAATTCTTTACGCTAGTTTCAGATCTCGGTTCCATATACTTCATATACTTCGGCTTCACCCATACACAGCGATATTGGACTGCTCAAGCTCGAGCTGGATAGCAGCCCAACGGATTTAAGAGAATACGGCAGGATGTTTCCGACTGCACCTCGCTCTGCAAACCTCACACCTTCTGACAGCTAGATATGGAGACATTTGCTCTACCTCGCTGTTTTTCATACGAATTTTCATTTTATATAATGGAATAGACCGATTGAAAGCATGATGAAAGGGTGATTGCACTGAATTATGTAGACATGTTGGGGCGTAAGAGCACGATACTGAAACACAGGATGAACGCTATGCTCAAGAAGCAGAATTCACAGAGCTTGAGCACGCAAGAAAAGCACCTCTACCAATCCATGATTAAAGAATGGCATCAAGTCGAGAACGAGCTCTCGACGAACCGTCAAGATTCTTAAGCGTACTTATTCCTTCTGCCTTATTATACTTGCAAGCGGAGCTGCTTCAGCCAGAAGCGGCTCCGCTTGTTTGTTAGATAGATCCCTCCTTAGACGCCGCGAAGTCACGCCGTTACATTCGGCATCGGATTGGGGTATCATATTTGATAGATGATCCAAACAATTCCGGCTGCTCCCATATGGAACGATGCTCGGGGCATATACGTATGGATTGAAGCTCGGCAATTCTGGCTGTCAGGTTGATAAGGAGGACATCATGTTTATTGTCTTGGGGATCGTATTCATCGCGTTGTATGGTTTAATCGTATTCTATATCGGATGGAGCGGCTGGAGATGGATCAAGCCAGCGGTATCTCACAGATTCCGTCTATTCTACATCATTACGCTCGTTTTCCTCGCGAGCTCGCTAATCTTGTCCAGAGTCGTTGCAGGTTCCGCTATTCTAAGCATTATCGGGAGCTATTGGCTCGCCGTGTTCAGCTTATTAGCGCTCTTATTGCCGCTCGTTCACCTGACCGTCTGGATCACAAGGCTGACCCGCCTTCCTCGGCATGCCGTCCAGAAGTGGTCCGGGATCACCACGTTGATTGTACTGGTCGCCCTGCTGGTTTACGGAAGCTTCCAAGCATTCACTCCAACCGTTCGTGATTACAGCATAACGATCGACAAGAAAGGTCCAGAGAAAGGCGAGCTTCATATCGTCATGGCATCCGATATGCACTTTGGTTATTTGTCGGACAAGCGTCACGCCGAACGGATGGTTAAGGAGATTAATGATCTTAGCCCGGATATCGTATTGCTCCCTGGCGATATCGTGGATGATGACATCGTTCCCTATAAGCATCAGGGCATCGGCAATACGTTATCCAAGATTCAAGCTCCACTAGGCGTCTACGCTTCATTAGGCAATCACGACAGATTCAAAGGCGATACGGAAGAGCTGATTAGTCTGATTGAGGAAAGCGGAATCGATGTGCTCTATGATGAGACTATTGACGTCGGGGGCTGGCTGAAGCTTGTTGGACGCAAGGACTACAGCGATACGGAGAGAGCCGAACTCGCTACCTTACTGAATGGTCAAGATTTATCTAGTCCCGTCATTATGCTGGAGCATCAGCCCGTCGAATTCGATATAGCAGAGCAACATGGCATTGATCTGATTCTGTCCGGACACACGCATTATGGACAAGTTGCACCAGGTAACTTGATCACGGAGATGCTGTTCGAGAACGATTGGGGTCACCTGCAGAAGGGGCGGATGCACTCCATCGTGTCCTCCGGTTTCGGCTTCTGGGGACCGCCCATCCGGATCGGCTCACAGGCCGAGATCGTATCGATCCGCGTTCACTTCTCCGGATCCAACAATGAATGAGCCGGATTCGATCCTTGCATCCGCGTCTTATATTGTTTCGGCGTGCAGCCGACATAACGTTTGAACAGTTCATAGAAATGAGCCATATTCTCAATGCCGATTTCGCTTGCGATTTCGGCTATATTTTTGTTATCGACCGCCAGCAATCTCTCCGCCTTCGCAATACGTTTACGATTGACATAATCAACAAACGAGATACCCGACTTCTTCTTGAAATACTTTGAAAAATAAGCGTAACTCATCCCCGCTGCTTGGCACACGGTAGACATTTCGATTTTCTCCGCCAAATGACTCTCTACATAGTCGGTGACTTTACGAAGAAGCTCCGCATCCATTACATCATAAGCCTGCAGTCGTTCCTGATCGTCGTTCCGAAGCAGCGTCAACAGGAGTTGTTTGATCGATATGCTGATTGCCAGCTCATACCCTTTCTGCTGCGTGGCAATCTCGTGATGAATATCGAGCAGAATCGCAGCGGTCTCGCTCTGCACCTGACTTGACTCCCGAAAGATATAATTTAATTCTTCAAGGGGATTGATCATCTCCATGAAGTGCCGAGAGTAGTTCATCGTCGCGGGATCAAAATACGGTTCGAAGTTGACATGAACGACTAGGTAGGTCACTTCCCTGTTGGCCGGATATCGCGGTCTATGAATCTGAGAGGAGCCGATTACCAGCACATCTCCCGTATTCAGCACATGCGAATGAGCAGGCATATCGATTTCATGAACACCATCGAGGACTAAAATGAATTCAACTTCCTTATGATAATGCCACAATGGCACGAACGTATTCTGTTCCACAGGCTGCGTGAAAATGCTGGCTTTCAGGCAAAGTTGAGGGTTCTGATAATAAATGGGCTCTTGAAAAAAATCCACGATAACTCCCCCCATCTACGTAATGATAAATTTGGATACAAACAGGTTAAATACCCGCATATACTTCTGCCCATCCAAAATGTATCATCTTTTCATATACAAGTATATACGAAGCGAAGGAGCTATTGTGATGAAGATTGCCGTATTAGGCTGTGGCGGCATGGGACAAGTCCATGCAAATATTTATGCGAATATGAACGGAGTAGAGCTCACTTGCGTCTGCGATGACCAGTTGTCCAGTGCCGAGCACTTGGCTTCCATTACAGGTGCCAGCGCTTATTCCAGCTTCGAGACCATGCTTGCACAAGCCGATTTTGAAGTCGTTAGTATTACGCTTCCTAGCCATCTGCACAAGGCATATACCCTGCTCGCCGCCCAAGCTGGCAAACATATCATCTGCGAGAAGCCGATCGCGCTGACGCTCGAAGATGCCGCTGACATGATACGCTGCTGCGAAGAGAATGGCGTTCGATTGTTTATCGGGCATGTCGTTCGGTTCTTCCCCGAGTATGTGAATATGAAGCAAGCGCTGGAACAAGGCCGTATCGGACGGCCAGGCGTCGCACACGCTAGTCGTATCGGTGCACATCCCGGTCCTTCCAAGCCTTGGTTTGCCCAGATGAACAAAAGCGGCGGCGTAATCGTCGATCTTATGATCCATGATCTGGACTTCTTGAGATGGACGCTCGGCGAGGTATCGACAGTCTATGGCTTGAACCGTAATCAAAAAGGACTCGATTACGCCCTGGTCACACTTCAATTCGAAAGCGGAGTTGTCGCGAACGTAGAAGCGAACTGGGGATTCCCTGGCCCCTTCCATACCAAGGCCGAAATAGCGGGAAGCGAAGGCATTGTCGTTGCCAATAGCTTAAAAAACAGCTCGCTCCAGGTATTCAAAACAAACCAAGACGGCGCTTCCGATTCCATATCGAGCAGCCCCGGCTTCCATAGTCCATACGAGCTGCAACTGAACCATTTTGTACAATGCATTCGCACCGGTGAAGAAGCGATCGTTACGCCCGAAGATGCCTATCGGGCATTGGAGCTGGCTCTAGCGGCACTCGAGAGCGTTCGTACAGGCAAAGCCGTTCATCTGCAAGGAGGACAAAACCATGCGTAAACTGAAAATCGGAATGATAAGTTTTGCCCACGGACATGCTTTTTCGTATTTTGAACAGCTTCACGCTCTGTCAGAGGTCGAAATATCGGGTATCGCCGACTCCGTTTACGATCGGGTAGAATCGCTTATCACCACTCATCAGATCCCCTTCTACGCAGATTACCATAGCCTTCTGGATACGGATATCGATGCGGTTGTCATCTGCTCCGAGAATGTCTATCATGCGGAGATGACGATTGCGGCAGCTCGTAAAGGAAAACATGTGCTGTGCGAGAAGCCGCTTGGCATTACGACAGACGAAATGCAGGCTATGATCGATGCTTGCCGCGATAACGAGGTCCAGCTGATGACGGCTTTCCCTTGCCGATATCTGGCTTCCGTTATCGAAGCCAAGAAGGTAATCGATCGCGGAGACATCGGCGAGATTGTTGCGATCAAGGGTACGAATCGCGGCTCCTTCCCTGGCGGCTGGTTCACTGATCCCAAGCTTTCCGGCGGCGGAGCACTCCTTGACCATACCGTCCATGTCATGGATTTGATGAACTGGTTCATCGGTTCGAAGGTGGAAGAAGTCTACGCTTATGCAGCCACATTGTTTAACGAGAGCAGCGCCGTGGATGATGCCGGCATGATCCATATGAAATTCGCTAACGGCGCATTCGGCGTTATCGATACGAGCTGGTCCAGACGCCCTCCCTTCCCGACTTGGGGCGATGTAACCATGGAGATTATAGGAACTGCAGGCGTGATCTCCATTGATGGATTTGGTCAGAAAAATGATCTGTACAGCAGTGGGATCGGAGCTGGACAGTGGAGCTTCTGGGGTGACAACATGGATGAGCAGCTCGTTCGCGACTTCGTAGGAGCATTGTTAAGCGGCAAGAACGTTCCGATCAGCGGCGAAGACGGCATGCGCTCTGCAGAGGTTGCGCTCGCAGGATACCGTTCGTTGGCGGCGAAGCAGCCCGTTCAGTTGTAATCATATCTGTAATCCTCAAAGCGAGAGACCGTTGCCCCGTGGGACGGTCTCTCTTCTAATGAAAGGATACGCGTCCGCACTCCCTCTATCCAAGCTCCAGATCCATGCAGGGCTCACCGTTTGCAATCCCTTCGATATTCCATCGCAGCCAATGTTGCTGCGCTTCCGTCCCTTTTCTCCATTCGTTCAGTAAGATCATACACAAATCGATCCGTCGTTTCTCAACAAACAGCGACAGTTGCTCCAGCTCCTGCGAACTCACGGAGCGTTCCTTTGCATACCCCTCCATGAAATGGGCAAAAAATCGTTTGGCCGCTTCGGTCGTCTGCTCTCTCCCTGACGCCGGCGTGCTCCATTGCGGGAATGTCGCAGCGTAATACACAGCCATGGCCATATCCTGCACGAAATAGTCGTCACCGCAATCATCAAAGTCAAAGGCATGGATGCGGCCTTGATCGACATAGAAGTTGCCATGATGCAGATCCCGATGACACATTCCGTATCGGTAGCGGCTTCTAGGCAGTCGCAGAATCCGTTCCTCGTACAGCTTGAAGGATTGGGATAACATCCGCTCCTCTTCAGGCAGATCTGGCGCCGGCTCGTACGGGGGTTCATCCTGCGTCATTCTATTCGGGCCGCCTTCCCGACTGATATAGTTCAAGGCGCATTGATGCATGCGTCCCGTTATACGCCCCCACTCTGCAAACAGCGAATCATTCCACTCCGTTTGACCTCCATAGATATGCCCTCCAGGCGCCCTCTCGAATGCCGTTGCCAGGAACGTTCCACTCTCACCTGCTATTCTTTCGATTAATCTCCCGCTTGGCGAAGGCAGCGGCTTACAGACATTGACCTCACATTCAGCCAGATAGAGAACGAAGTTCAGCTCCGCCTGTACCTGCTCCTCTGTTCGGTGTGATGTGTGTGTGATCCGCAGGATGGTATTGTCGCCCTGTTGATTCATGCCATAAATCAAATTCTCAAATCCGCCGACTTTGGCAATCTCGTTCCCACGAATCCCGTAACAAGTCGCTGCCTCCGCTAAACGATCATCAGTAAATCCCTTATGCCAACTATTCATTCGTCCGCTCCCTCCCCCCCGACTTGCGATTCCTTTTGTTTAACTGTCTATCCTTCTGCTGTTCCCTGCGCATCGCGTAAGCCAGCTCCTTCTCCATCTTGATATAGTTCTGATACCTTTTCATATCCAGCTCACCGGCAGCGATAGCGCTCCGAATCGCGCAGCCCGGCTCGCGCCGATGCTGACAGTCGCGGTATCGGCATTGCTCGCTAAGCGCTGCAATATCCTCGAACGCAGCTCCAGCACCTTCGTCCGAAGCGTTCAGCTGAAGCTCTCTCATGCCCGGCGTATCGACGATAATTCCGCCCTGAGGCAATACAATGAGCTCGCGATGCGTCGTCGTATGTTTGCCACGGCCGTCCCCGTATCGGATGTCATTGACCCTCTGCAATGCCTTATTGGCCAGGGCATTAATAAGCGTCGATTTGCCTACGCCCGACGAGCCGACCACCGCCATCGTATGGCCATGGATCAGATAAGGCTCCAGTGCCTGCACCCCTTGCGTCGGTGCACTGACAGCATGCACGGGGACGCCAGGCGCGATCGCCTCCACTTGCGCAACTTGCCGATCCGCATCATCGCTAAGATCCGACTTGCTGAGGACGATAACCGGCCTCGCTCCGCTCTCCCAGACAAAGAGAAGATAACGTTCCATTCTGCGGAGATTATAATCCTGATTCAGCGCCATCACAATAAAGACCGTATCGATATTGGCTGCCACAATCTGTTCTTCCGTCTGCGATCCCGCCACATTACGGGCTACCTTACTTGTTCTCGGCAAGACGGCATGAATGATCGCACGGTCCGCCTCCTGCTTCATCACTACCCAATCGCCGACAGCAGGAAGATCGGTACGTCTCGCTGCCGCAAATCTCAGCTTGCCAGCCAGCTCACCAAGCGTCTCTCCGTATGCCGAGGCAACATGGTACAATTCCCGATGCTCCATCGTTATACGTCCTGCCTGATAACCACGATCCTTGAACGGCTCGTAGTGTTGCTGGAACAAGTCATTCCAGCCTAGTTCGGTTAATTCCAAATGTAATTCCTCCAATAATTGTTTTGGATAACACAAAGAAGCCGCAATAGTGTCATTACTATCGGCAGCTTCTCCATGTCGGCTATAAGTAAAAAAGACATAGAAAAGCCCCGGAAACCATCCTTTGGATTCCGGGGCAATTCGCTCATAAACTCAAACGTTTAGCACATTGAGCCGTGAGGAGCGCCGCCGTCAACCAAAGCCTTCACCATCATCATTGTCGTCATTGTCCTCACTCCTTCCAGTCTTTGTGCTGTAAATATAACATGCAGGTCGTGCTATTGATAGTCCAAGAACAAGTATAACCAATTAGTTGGCACTACTTGATCATCTGGTACACTTGCTCAACATCCTTGTCGCCGCGACCCGACAGATTCACAATCAGAATCCCGCCCCGATCCATCGTCGGCGCCAATTTCTTGGCATAAGCCACCGCATGCGCGCTTTCCAGAGCCGGGATAATTCCCTCCGTACGGGAAAGCTCTTGGAATGCCTGAAGCACTTCTTCGTTCGTAACGGTGGCATATTCAGCCCGTCCCGTCACCTTCAGATGGCTATGCTCAGGTCCGATACCAGGATAGTCCAAGCCGGCGGCTATCGAATATGTCTTCCGAGGTTCGCCGTTCTCGTCCAGCAGCACCAAACATTTGAAGCCATGAATGATACCAGGAACACCTTCGGTTAAAGTAGGCGCTTGATCTGGCTCAACGCCAATCAAACGAACGCTCGGCTCATCGATGTAGTGGGCGAACGCGCCAATCGCATTGCTGCCGCCTCCTGCGCAAGCGATTACCGCATCCGGCAATCGACCTTCCTTCTCCAGAATCTGCCGCTTCGATTCTTCACTAATGACGGCTTGGAAGTGCTTGACCATCGTCGGGAACGGATGCGGCCCAACTGCGGAACCTAGCAAATAAAATGTATGTTTATAATTGCGTACCAGATCGCCTAGTGCTTCATCCACTGCATCCTTTAGTCTGCCTTGACCTTTATCGACCGGGACAACAGTAGCGCCTAGCAGCTCCATCCGGAACACATTCAGTGCCTGACGACGCGTATCTTCGGCTCCCATATAGATGACACAATCCATATTGAACATCGCGCAAGCGGTGGCCGTTGCAACGCCGTGTTGGCCAGCGCCAGTCTCGGCAATAATCCGTTTGGCACCCATTCGTTTAGCGAGCAGAATCTGGCCAATCGCATTGTTAATTTTATGTGCGCCAGTATGATTCAGATCCTCGCGTTTTAAGTAGATCTTAGGACCACCCCACGCCTCGGTCAATCGCTCTGCGTACGTCAGCGGGCTCTGGCGTCCCACATATTCGCGCAGGTAATAACTAAGCTCTTCCTTAAATTCCGGATCATCCTTGAACTTATTAAATTGCTCACTCAAATAACCGAGCACTTCCTGCAACTCTGGCGGAACGAAACTTCCCCCGAATTCTCCGAAGTATCCCTCTTGCTGCAATTGTTCGTTCATACGTACGCCCTCCATAAATGGATTTAGTAGTTTACCTCTATTATATTAGCATATATTTCATATTCGTCTCACTACCGGGTGTTCGTATATTCTGCCCCATCGTCCAAGCTCATAACGAAAAGGTCGAATATAGTAACTTAAGAAGAGGAAATCGGGTTCTACTAGAGGAGGAGGGTTTCATTTGAAGGTTCTGCATCTGCCATACGGTATTGGCATGAGCACGTTAAGTCAAGCCTTACGGAATTTAGGTGTTAACGCTACTTCGCTCAGTTTGAGAGACAATCGTTACTCATACCTGGCTGATCTTCAAGTGTACTTTACCGATTATCCAGCGAGCGAAGCCAAAGAAAAGAAAAAGGCTTTATTTGAGGAGGCAATGGAAAAATACGATATTTTCCACTTTCATTTTGGCGAAACCTTTTACCCCGATAAAAGAGATTTGGATATGCTCAAAACACGCGGCAAAAAGCTGGTTATGAATCATCGCGGGTCCGAGGTTCGTATGTTATCCGTTGCACAAGGTTTTCATAATCCCTATGTGAGGGTAAAGTCCTCATGGAGAAAAGAAGATAAGATTCGTAACAATCTCTCCTATCTCTCACACTATATTGATCATGCCATCGTGAACGATCACGAATTATTGTCATATGTTGAGCCCTATTATAAGAAGGTTCATATTCTGCCGCATGCGATCGAAGCCAAAAAGTTTCAGACTCATTATCCACTCGCTGGCACCAAGCCGCATATCGTTCATGCGCCAACCCATCAGGGAGTTAAAGGAAGCGAGTTTATTATGGCTGCGGTTGATCAACTGAGAGAGGACGGCTTCGATTTTGATTTCACCCTGATAGAGGGATATCCTCACCAAGAGGCGATGGAGCTCTACCAGAAGGCGACCATTGTCATCGATCAATTGCTCATAGGGGCTTACGGACATGTTAGTGTAGAGGCCATGGCGATGGGCAAACCGGTCGTATGTTTTATTAGAGATGATCTCAAGGTTAAGTATCCGCACGATCTCCCAATTATTAGCGCTAATCCAGATACGGTGTATCATGTACTAAAGGCGATGCTTCAAAACCCTGCCACTCTGCCGTCCATTGGAGAACGTAGTCGCAATTACGCGCTCCAGCATCACGATCTGGATACAGTAGCACATAAACTCATTCAAATATATAGGGAGCTTTAATCAATAAAAGATTTGACAAGTGGAGCGGCTTCAACAGGTTAGCCGAATAGTACAGAAGAAGCGGCCAATGGCCGCTTTTTCTGTACTATAACGGATGGATGACTCACGGCCAGCATATGGTGGAGCTATTTATGAGAAGTCTCGAGGGATATGCATTCATTTATCATCTCCGGCTGGTTGTTCGCGCAAGATGGTTGGATAGTGATGAACTCTCCATCGTTCGGGACATACACATGCTCGGATATACGATGATCCCCCAGAAACTTGGACAGCGCAGCTCGCGTAAGCGTGCAATGGCTAATCGCTTCCATATGGACGGCAATTATTTGGGATGAAGGTGAGATTGCTATGATCTCCTTAATATCTGATGGGGTCATCGTAATAATCGTACCAAACAGCATCTGAGCTCTCGGTGCATTGACGATACAGAGGTGTGGTTGATATTGTGCAAAAACCTGGCGAATCGGATCGGTCAGAATACAATCTCCCACGATGTACAACGATCCTTCGCCCGGGGTGTTCAAGATATAACCGGATACGGGACCAAGCAGCCTGGCGGTGAATCCTTTGGCATGCTGCCCGCTAATTCTCCGAATGTCGATACCGCACCACGTCCGCGATTGCTTTATGCTATAAACATTGTGAAAGCCCCAATCCTTTAGCTTTTGTTGATCTGCAGGCTGACAGAATACAGGAATTCCTTTGTTCAGTATTTGCTGTGCGGCTTTATCGAAATGATCGAAGTGCAAATGAGTAACCAGAATTGCATCGATGTAATCAAATGTATCAAGAGAAACGGGCAGCGGAGAAATCGGGTTCCGGCGCAGGCTCCGGGTTAAGGGGACAGGAGGAAGCTGCCCCACATCGCTTAACATAGGATCTACAAGAATGGTCTTCCCATTGATAGTGATGATAGAAGTCGCATTTCGGATATGTTGAATGGTTAATGACATGAATAACATCTCCTGCTCATTTCGAATTTTTAGAACCGACCGGTCTGTTTTTAAATTAGCAAACAACGGTCTTTATTGCAACTTATTTTTTATCCTCTTAGAGAATTTGTGCATGATGAAAGGCTTGTTTTGCTAAGCGGCCTATGTTATTTTAAGACCAAACGGTATGTTTTAACGGAGGCTGCAATTATGAGAAAAGGGCAAATGACAAAGGAACATATTATCCGCGAGTCTTCGGTGTTATTTAATACAAAGGGCTATAACGCAGCTTCTTTATCAGACATTATGGAGAAATGCGGGATTCGCAAAGGCGGAATATACAATCACTTTGCAAATAAAGATGAAATTGCGATCGCAGCCTTTGATTATTTGTTCTCGCAGCTATTGGCGTTATTATCGGATGCGATGAAAGCTGCAGTTACTTCAAAAGAGAAGCTGCTTGCGATCGGCGAGGTATATATAGATATCGTTGAGAATGAAGCTCTGATCGGAGGTTGTCCGCTGCTTAATGCCGCTGTCGAGCATGATGAATCTCAATCGATGATGAGAGAGCGGACGCAGCAGGCGGTACAATATTTGATTAATAGGCTGACAGAAATGATCCAACAGGGGGTTGCTTCGCAGGAGTTCAGAGAGGATATTGTAGTCGAAGAAGCAGCCACAAGCATCGTTGCGATTATTGAGGGCGGTGTCATGTTAAGCAGGCTGCTTGAGGATCGAAGGTATATGAGACATTGCGTTCATCATATGACGCAATTTATAGATGACCGCCTGTTGGCGCGCAGCCAATAGATCGTCTCCTTGATCAGGAGAACGATCTATTGGCTGTAGAAATCCACTCACGCTTTCCTTGCAATCTCTTCCGCTACCAACAGCCCCGACAGCGTAACAAGCGGAGTACCGCCGCCAGGATGCGTCGTGCCGCCTACAAACCAGAGTCCTTTAAGATCACCCCGGTTCGACGGCCGAAAGAACGTTTGCTTGGCCGAGTTGGAGGAAATGCCGTAAATCGCGCCTCGGTAAGCCGAGGTGTCTTTCCTCAGCTGCTCCGGCGAATAAGTCAAATTGAATTCAAGCTTGTCCCTCAAGTCTCGAAGACCGCGGCGTTCAAGCGTCCGAAGAAGGCGCTCCGCATAAGCCTCCGCGCCTCCTTCCCATGCTTGGTCTCCACTAGCTGTAGTATACGGAGCGTTGGCAAGAATGAATAAGTTGCTCCCGCCTTCCGGCGACATGTCCGGCTCTGAGTATCCGGAATGGCAGACGTAGATTGCGGGATCGTGAGGCGGAATATGCCGCTCGAAAATATCCTCGAATTCTTGACCGTAAACCTCGGGGAAAAATACGGTGTGCTGCAGAAGCAGGTCGTCGTATCTGCTTCGCGTTCCCGCAAGCACAACAAAGCCGGATAGGGATGGCTCCAGCGCCTGGATTGTCCGCTCCGGCAATGAAGGACGCTGATCCGTTGTCAGCAGCTCGCTCGCGATCGACAGCACATCACCGTTGGCTACGACAACATCCGCATCAATCTCTCCCTCTGCAGTGCTGACTCCGACAACCTTTCTGCCGCTCGATCGAATGGACGTCACTTTAAGCCCATAACGAATGTCTACCCCAAGCTCCAGCGCCAGTCTTCGAAACGCCTCTACGAGTCCATAGGTGCCGCCCTTTACATGATAGACACCAAGCTGCTGCTCCAGATGGGGAAGCATCGCGAAGATAGCCGGTGCGAAATAGGGAGATGAGCCTACGTATGTGGCATATCTGCCAAACATCGCCAATGTGTTAGGATGATGAAAATATCGACGAAGCAAGCGATGAAGCGATACGAACGGCCTTACGCGGAGCAGCCCGACAAGCAGGCGCGGATCCGCTTTGCTCCTCCAATCCGTAAGCAGCTTATTCAGAAATAAGCGATCCGAAATCTCATACAGCTCCCTGGATTCCTCCATAAAGGACCGAAACGCCATTGCATCCTCTGGGCTGAACACAGCGATTTGCTCCTCCATCGCGTTCCAGTCGCTTGAGAAATCGACCACGTTCCCGTCAGCAAACACGTTTCTCGTGCCTGGCTCCAGTCGGATCAGCTCAATATAATCCTCCATCCTTCTTCCAGCAGCAGCAAATACACGCTCGAAAGCATGGGGCATCGTAATGGTGCTTGGTCCGCGATCGAACCGGTATCCCGCCGCCTCGATCCGCTGAAGCTTGCCGCCCGCGCTTGGCTGCTGCTCGACCACGGTAACTCGGTAACCCAGAGAGGATAGTCGAATAGCGGCGGCTAATCCGCCGAGACCGGCGCCTATGACAACGACTTTTCTCATCAGGAATAGGTCCTCTCCTTCCATACGTAGCCTCCCGGCTTTCCCGAAGCCCTCCAGGAGGCAATGGCGATCGCGCATAATGCAGCAATGCTTGCCGGCAGCAGCAAGGAAAGCCAGATTGGCTGCCCATTCTTCACGTCGATGAACGCCTTAATGGCGATGCCAAGCAGCCAACATGCGACCGCAGGCAGAGTCCAATCGGCGATTATTGCTGCCGTCCCCGCAAACACTCTGAGACCGGAGACCAACACGGCGAGGAAGGGCGCAAGATACAAAGTCATGTACATGGCTACGACGCTTAACAGAAGGATTCGGCTGCGTCCTAATCCCTCAAACATATTTTTTTTGTAGCCGTCCCATACTTCGCGCGCGTTGCCGTACATTCGCATCGTTACGAGCTTCCTTACATCCGCAAGCGTTAGCGGCTCGCCTGCCTCCTTCATGGCTTTCGCCAAGCGGACATCATCGACGAGATGCCCTCGACTCGCGGCATGCCCGCCCGCTTTGCGGTAGCTGTCGCGGTGGACAAGCACAAATGCGCCGTGCGCGGCCGCGAATCGAGCATCCTTGGCGTGGCGAACGAGCCGAATGGGCAGATGGCAGGCGATGGTGAACATCATCATAGGCACGACGAGCTTCTCCAGCCAGGTCAACGTCATCTGCTGCGGAAAGCCCGTAAGCATCCCCTTGCCTTGACGTACAGCGCTCGCTAATACGGAAGCTATCGCGCCACGCTGCAGACGAGCATCCGCATCCAGAAACAGCAGCCATTCGCCGGCGGCCTCCTCCGACAACTGATGACAGGCGTGCGACTTGCCCGTCCAGCCCGCGGGAAGCTCTTTGCCCTGCAACAGCTTTATTCTGTGGTCGGATGCGGCCGCCCGCTTCACGAGTTCGGCTGTTCCATCGGTCGACCGGTCGTCTAGCACCAATATCTCCATATGCGTATGTGGTTCGCGGGACACGGATTGCAAACAAGCTGCGATGCGGCACTCTTCGTTGCGGGCCGGAATAAGCACCGATAAGCGGATATCCCCCGCTGCCTCCTTGGACTCGGCAACCTTTGGCAGCTGGGACAAATTCCATAACACGAACAGCAACTGCGCGGAGAGAAGGCATGCTACGAACCCAAAAAAGAAAACCATCTTCCCATCCTCCTCTTAAACCCATCAAAACGTTCGCTGGTCGAGCCGCTCCCTCTAAGAATAACGCGGTACCCGTCCATGACGGCTCCATCGGACACGATGGAAGAAGCCCGGTGCTCGTCAAGCTGAGACTCCAGCACGGCTCGAAGCTTCTCCGTAGTGCTTCTTCTCCCCATACCTGCCCAATCCTCCGAATACTCCTCGCCGAAGCATAACGTAGCGACCGCTTTCTGCTCTGCGCCTAACGCATAATAGGCGGTAACAGGCTTCACGACGGCGTTGCCGCATCGATCCAGCAAGTAGCCCGCCCCCGACTGCAAGCGGAGTGGACGAGCCTCCAAATGACGAATGTCGCCTTGCGGGAACAGCCATACATTGTGCCCCCCCTTAAGCAGTCCTTCCGCATAACGCAGCGACTCAGCCATGCCCCTCAAGGTTGTTTTGTCCACCGAAAATGCTCCCAATTTACGAAAAAAACGAAACTTCGCCATTTGCTTCTCATCCATCATCATATAATGCTCACGGCCTGGTGCGGATAGCTGCGTAATCGCATGGCATACAATCATGCCGTCCCACCACGAGCTGTGATTCATAATATATAGAACAGGAGCGCCCGATGATTGTGCATCTATCGTTCCCTTGACCGCCAATGTATGGAGATGTTTAGGAAGCAGATGCCTTTTATTGTATAAGCCGAACAGGGTGATGAACCGTTCGCTTCGATCTGGCGTGATCAAATCTCAGCACTCCTTCCGCAGCAACAGCGCTAGCGACGGCAATCAGCAGCGGAACAGAAAGTCCCTCCTTCAGCCCCAGCAAACCGAACATAAGCAGCATCGTCTGCAGCAATCTCACGGCTCTTCGGCGAACGGGATACGGCACAACCCGAACCGGGAAGGCGAATGACATCACGAAAGCGATGACGAACCAGCTGACGAAATTAACAACCGGCACTCCGAAGAACCCTCCTTCGTGCTCCCAACGCCAGAAATCTCTGGCGTATGCAACAGGATCCAGTACCAGGTCGAATGCCAGCACCCATAAACCGGTCATAAAGGCGCGTCCCAAGCGGGAGGCCTGCTCCGCAACCAGCATCACATTGAGGATAACACCGACCCAGGCGCATGCTATGGAGAGGGGCACGCCGCCAGCCGCAAAACCAAGCACCGGTGTATAGACGTATTCTCCGAAAGGCCATCCCGTTGAGACGCCTATATACTCAATGAGAAACGTCGCTCCAGCGACGACGGCAGCTCGCATCAGCCTTCTGCCGCGAGGCTCTCCAAGCCCCGCTTCGACCTCCAGCGCATAAACGGAGTAGAACAACAGAAACAGGCCGTTCGAGAAAGCCAGCCACTCGGGAACGCCAGACGTCAGCATCAGCAGGAGTCCCACGGCATACCAGAACCAGAACACATAACGAATGCTCATAGTGCCGATGCGGTCCCGCCAGGATCCGAGCTTGCAAGCTCGCCATATTTGCGCTTCATAACATGATACATTCTAAGCTTGGCAAGAGAGCCCACGTATGCCCGCTTCCGGTACACGTCATAGTCCATTGCTTTCACTTCGTCCAGAATCGCCTCGTAATATCTCGACGCCAGCTCCACGGAGAAGCCGCTGCTCAGCGGATACGTTTCGATGCCGCGCAGTCCCTGTTCAAACCACTCCCTTGCGAGCTGCTCCAGCCTTTCAATGAGCGCTCGGAAGGCATCGTTCACCTCGCCTCGCTCGAATTCGTCAAGTGTATAACCGGACATCTTCATCCATTGCAGCGGTACATAACGTCTGTTCCGCCCTCTGTCTTCGCCGATATCCCTGACAATGTTGACAATCTGCATCGCTTTGCCTAGCGATATGCCTGCCTCCGAGATGCTGCGGTCCGGCGCATCATGCAGAACCGGCAGCAGCATCTCGCCAACCGTACCCGCCACAAGATAACAATACTGTTCCAATTGCTCCATCGTATCGTAATGCGTAAGCACCAAATCCTTGCGCTGCCCCTCCATCTGACGGAAGAAAGGCTCCTTGGCTACCGGGAATTGTTCGAACAGCCACCGTAAAGCGGGCCAAATGAAATGCCCAGAGGCCGTTTCCAAAGCTGCAAAACGTTCCTCCAGCTCGTCGATGGTATATGGCGAACGATCGAGCTCATCTACGGAATCGTCAATCAGCCTGCAGAATGCATAGATGACGTAAACAGCTTCCTTCCTTGGGCTGGGCAAATATCCGAACGCTTTATGGAACGTGGACGATCCTTGACGGATCATCTTCTCGCAGCTCACGAGATAGTCGGCTATGACCATACGAACAACTCTCCTTTATCAATTGGTTTGCCAGCAGCTTGGCGCCTTGCATGACGATCGGAATGCCTCCGCCGGGATGAACCGAGGCGCCGACCGCGAATAAACCTTTAATCTCGTCATAAGGTACAATCTGAGGACGGAAGACTGCGGATTGCTGGAGCGTCGGCGCGATGCCGAAGCTGCCGCCTTGGTATAATCCGTCCGCAGCGGCGTCTTCCGGTGTCCGAATCGACTGCCAGCGGACAGCTTCGCGAAGCCCGGGGAACGCCCTGCGCTCGGCATCTTCAAGTACACGGTCCGCAAGAGCCGGCGCTTCCTGCTTCCAGTCCGTATCATGGCCTGCTGGAGATGGAATCAAGATATACATAACGCTTTCCCCTTGTGGCGCCGCATCCGGATCGATGGCCGTTGGATAAAAGATATAATAGGATGGCTCACTTGGCGGCTTGCCGCTTGCGGCCATTTCGCGAAGCCCGTCAGACAGCGATGCAGGCAGTAAAAACTGATGCGCCGCCGCTTCGCTGTATCGTTTATCAAGACCCAAATAAATCAGCACACAACCAGTGGAGGGCGTATATACCTTTGCCTGTGCCCTCCTCCGAATCGGCAGCAGCGCTTGCAAATGGGGAAAATCACCGTTATAGACCACGGAATCGAAAGCTTCCTCGTATCCATCGAAGGTAACGCCGACGCAGCGCCCTCCGCTCACAATCAGGCTGTCCACGTTTGCATTCGTGCGGATGACCACACCCCTGCGTTCCAGCTCCTCTTGCATAACCGCCACGAGCGAAGCATAACCGCCCTTCAAATACCAGACGCCGAACTCATGCTCCGCAAAGGGCAGCAGCGTATACAACGCAGGGGTCCGAGACGGCACCCCGCCGATATACAACGTCTGCAAAGAGTACGCGTCGATCAGCCGCTCATCCTGGAAATATCGGGACGCATAATGTCTGGCGCTGCTATACGCTTTGAACTTATATAGCAAGGACAGGTTGCTCCATGTATAGAAATCCGTTTTGCGTGTGAAAGCACGGTCCAGAAACGCCTGCTTCCCTTGCTGGAACAGCGGCCTTGTATCTCGCATATATCGCCTGTAACCATCCGCTTCGCCCGGGAAAAGCCGCTCCACCTCCTCCGCCATCATGTCCTCGTTTCGGTGCTTGTGCAGCACTAATCCGTCGGCATAATGAATGCGATACATAGGATCGCACGGGAGAAGCGGCAGCCGGGATCGCTCGATGCCCGCCTCCTCCAGAATGTCCAGCAGCATATCGGGCAGCAAAACGATGGTCGGCCCTTGATCTATTCTATAGCCCTGTCCTTCTTGAAATGCCAAGCGACCGCCGAGCTTGTCGGATCGCTCGTAGATCGTCACGGGCAAACCTTGACGGCTCAGCAGAAGCGCCGAAGTCAACGCGCCTATCCCACCTCCTACGAATGCCGTTCTCATAGGATCGCCCCCTTCTCCCGCTTAAGCCTGCCAAGCCCGAAGCCCTTACCCGCGCTAAGCGCTTCCTTGCGGTCTTGCTCCATAAGAAGACCTACGCTGATGCGAGCGGATTCAAATATCGTCGGTAGTCCGCTCCCCGGATGTGTCCCGCCCCCGACGAGCCAGCAATTGGCTGCTTCCTGGAACCGGTTATGCGGCCTGAGCATCATCATTTGATCCAGCGTATGGGCAAGATTAAAGGTTGCACCTTGATATACACCAAATGCATCTCGCCATCCCAGAGGCGTTAAGGCCGCTTCCTCTTCAATATCGCAAGAGAGCCCCTTAAGCTCCGGCAAACTCTCCAGCTTCTGCAGCATAATGGATCGCGCTTCCTCCACACGCTCCTCCCACGACACCGATCCCGTCAGGTTGGGCACCGGCATGAGAGCGTACAGCGCGCTCTTCCCTCTGGGAGCTAGCGTGGGATCGGTTGCGCCAGGATGGTGGAGGTATACCGAAGCGTCCTGAGACAACGTCTTGTCGGTCATCATTTCTTGGACATTGCGGCGATAGTCGTCCGCAAATAGAATATTATGCTGAGGCAGCGACAACTCCCTGTTCACGCCAAGATAAAGCATATATGTGGAGCAAGAGTATTTCTTGGCAGCCAGCTTCTCCGGCGTATATTTCTTCAATTGCCCTGGCTCAAAAAGCGAATTCATCGCCGTTGCGAAATCAGCGTTGATGACCACATGGTCGTAGCCGTATCGCTCCCCGTTCTCAAGCTCGACGCCGACGGCCTTGCCGTCTCTAGTCACTACTCGCCGCACACCGGCGGAAGTATGTATGCTGCCGCCAAAGCTGCGAACGACTTCGGCCATCGCTTCGCAGAGCCGATTGACGCCGCCGACGGGATGAAACAACCCGAATTCATGCTCCAAATAAGAGAGCATCGTAAACGTCCCGGGGCACTCCCATGGGGACATGCCCAAATATTTGGCCTGGAACGTAAACGCGTATATTAATCTTTCATCATTGAAATAGCGGGACAGACGGTTATACAGATTGTCCGTCGCATGAAGCTTCGGCAGCGCCGCGAACACCTCTCGCGTCAAATAATCGGAAGGCTTGGCGAAGGGACGCTGAAGCAGCGGCGATACTCGCCTGAACTTCTCCCCTTCCTCCTTCATAAACCGGACATAACCGGCTGCATTGCCCGGGAACAGCTCATCGATCCGCGCCGCCATCTCCTCCCTGTCCGTGGTCGGATAGAAATCGGTATCCCCGAACCGAAGACGATATAACGGATCAAGGCGCTTCAGCTCCACATAATCGTAAAGCGATCGTCCGACGCTCTGGAATAGCTCTTCCAGCAGATGCGGCATCATAAAAAACGTAGGTCCCCGGTCGAATGTATATGCGCCAAGCTGAAGCTGTGAAGTACGTCCGCCTATAAACGGTTGCTTCTCATATACAGTCACATCGTATCCCTGACCGCTCAACAGCATAGCTGCCGCAAGTCCTCCCGGCCCAGCACCGATGACGGCGACTTTGCTTTTGCTCATCTTATGCCCTCCATCCCCAAACGTTATACAAACATTATACAAAATGAATAATAGCATCGCAAGAGTTGTATAAGCTTGTGGCATAAAGAGCAGCGAAATACTCGCAATAAAAGAAGGATGATATGCTGTTAATCTATTGCTGATCAGTTGTTATTCTGTTACTACGCGTTGCTTATAAGCTTCCGATCCAGCCAATCCTCCCATTTCTCCATAGAAGGCGGCAGCAGCCAGGACGAATAAGGCTCGGACACGCCTTCAAAGCCATATCCGCCTAACACGATTTCGAGACTTGTCAGCCCGTTAACCAATCGATCGATAAAAGCAACCGTCCCCTCCTGCAGCTTTTTGTCCGTAAGCGATAGGCAGACAAGGTCGATGTTTTGCGAGGAAAGAATAGAGCGGAGGCCATCCTCCGGCGTATCGGGACCTAGATAGAGCACCTCCAGGCCTCTCTTGCGCAAAAACAATGAAAACATAAGCAGTCCTGCATGATGTTGTTCGCCCGGCGGACAGAAGGACAAAGCCTTAGGCAGAGCCGGATTGACCGGAAACACGTTAAAAAATCGAAAGCAATGCTGGATAACAAATTGCGTGACATAATGCTCCTGCGCAACCGACACCAAGCCTTGCTCCCAGGCATCTCCCACGCGAACCATGAGATGGACGAGCACCTTGTATACCATGGCCTCATACCCGAACATCGTAAAACCGAGCTCCACATGATCATGTGCTTCCTCCGTCCTGAAACGGATCAACAGATGGTACAAAGAATCCAAATGCTCTTGATGCCCCTCCGTTAACGACGGCTGATCACGATACCCGGTATCCGCAGGAGCGGAAACGCCTCGTCGATTCCGATGCTGCTCCAGCAGCTGAACAGCCTGCCTGATGGAAAGGCCCTTATGATCGATTTGATCCTTAAGCCACTTCAGCTCCTCTACCTGCACAGAACCGTAAAGACGATATCCGGATTCGGTGCGAACAGGAACGACGGCTTGATAACGATTCTCCCAGGCTCTAATTGTGACAGCCGGAATGCCCAGCAGATCGGACACTTGTTTGATTGTGTACAGATTCCATCACTTCTCTCTATTCTGAAAGTAAACGGCGAATGTGTTGCAGTCTATAGCGGTTATACCGAAGCACCGCGATAAATGGCGCATTGATTACAAAGGCGTAGAGGATCATGATCCAGCCGATAAGATATTCATTCCACATAAAAAAGAGTGGCGCCGGCAGCATCGCGCACCAGTGATTCCATTCTCCACGTCTCGTCTCGGCAGCGAATTTCCCCAAGTATTGTGGCGTGCGGGACTGCAGACGTTTCTTCGCGAAACCTCCCTTGAATAAACCGCCGCCATCCGGCAGCTTATCCTTCCAGAAGCGAATCCGAAGCGTTCGTTCGTAGAATCGAAATTCAGCATCCGTTACGTCCGGCCGTGTTCTAGTCCCGTTCGACGATCTCCCGAGCTCAGGCTCAAACCAATGAGCCGGCAATCTAGTGAACAGATAGGACAAACCAAGCTGAATCATAAGCCAGCCCCCCGCATTCGCAAGCCAAATACCGTATTCAGGAAGGCTGATTATCACGAGGAATCACCGCTCCCTATCCGGATGGACCGTCCTTTCCACGACACCTTGCGAAGAAGATAAATGGATATCCATGAATATACGAACAGCAGCAAATAGAAGGCAAGCGGGATGGGGTACAACCACGCCGTAAGCGGCTTAAATCCTCCGATCCTACCAAGCCACCCCGTTAGGAGAATGGCATAAACCAGATACAACGCAGCCGCAATCCCAGCCTCCAGGCTCCATCCTGCACCGATATGACTCATTAGCATACTGACGTTTGTTACGGCCCCTGTTATCCAAAGTACTGCTCCCATGAGTCGAAAGATACTCGTATTGGCAGCTCCGGCGGCGAACCCCTTGGCCCAGCCGTTCGTCAGCGCCTTGAGCCCCTCCGGATACATCCGGAACGTGACGGCAGACGCACCAAGCATATTACGGACAGATAAGCCAAGGGACGAGGCTCGCCGACAAAGCTCATGATGCTCCAGCAGGAAACCGCAAATTGCACGATGACCGCCTACACGAACATACTGATCCTTGGCTATTATTAGACAAGGGCCAAAGCCGCCTTGCTGCCGACGTCCATCCTTCTGCATATTCAGAAACTGCGCGTTCCCTGCTCCCACTGCCATCACTACAATTAGGTTAAAAAAAGCGGATAGCTGCTCGTACGGCTTCACCATGTTGTGATAGGGCTGCACAGTCATGATACCGGGAACCGGAGAAGTCAGGAACTCCGTCATGAGCAGCTGCAGTCCTTCTTCCTCCATGCAGGTGTCTGCATCCAGAAAAACAAGTATATCTCCTTTCGCCGCATTCGCCCCGTTCCAGCAGGCCCAGCATTTTCCTCTCCAGCCTGCGGGGAGCTCACCGGGTCGAAGCACCTTGGCTCCCATCCGACTTGCCAGCTCTGCGGTTCGATCAACCGACCCGTCGTCCACCACAATGATTTCTTCCGGTTGCCTGGATTGACGGCGCAGCGAATCCAGCAGTCGCGGAAGATTCATCTCTTCATTCCGCGCGGGAATGATGACGGTTATGGGGCGATTCCCATACGAAGTTCCCTGTAATCCACCTTCGCTGTGGGAACCGCGCTTCCTGAACGCTCGAATCAGCAGCATCCCGCTCAATATGCCCAACAAAGCAAATACAGCTTGAAGCTCCATCATGATCCGCCCCTCATCTAGCACTTTATTCTATCAGTATCGCCAGCTTACAAAATGTGTAGACGCTTCAGCCGCACCGGTCTCAAACTACGCTAGAATAAAATTTTGAGCAAAATATGTTTAAAAGTTTCAAAGAGCAGTTATAACTTTTAAGAAGAAGACTAAACCTTATACACAAAGACTAGAATAAATATAATTTTGTATAAGGTTAGGCATAATGTCAACTCATATAAAGGTGGATGAGGATGAGAAAAAAAATAGTCGTTGTAGGCGGAGGTTTAGGCGGCCTATCCGCAGCTATACGGCTAGCTGCCGACGGACACCAGGTAACGGTGCTGGAGAAAAATGAACGAGCCGGAGGGAAACTGAATGTTCGATCAGGAGCAGGCTATCATTTCGACACGGGGCCTTCCATCCTGAC
The DNA here is from genome assembly GCF_054483835.1 of Paenibacillus sp. strain BS8-2. Lineage (NCBI taxonomy): Bacteria > Bacillati > Bacillota > Bacilli > Caryophanales > Paenibacillaceae > Paenibacillus > Paenibacillus sp. strain BS8-2. The sequence goes on along the minus strand of NZ_CM137010.1, from coordinate 2,567,979 downwards.
CATGCCATGGGTGCTGGAGCAGCTCTTCGCGAGCGCGGGGCGAGACGTACACGATTATATGACGTTCCTGCGTGTTGAGCCGCAATGGCGTACGTTCTTTGAGGATGAGACCTCTCTCGACGTGTCCGGCGATCTTCCAGCCATGCTGGAGCAGCTCAAATCCGTTTCGCCACAGGATGCGCGCAATTTCTTATCGTATTTAAGCGAATGTCAGAACATGTACGAGATGAGCAACAAAAGCTTCTACAGCCGCAGCTTAAATGGATTAGGCGATTTGAGATCCCATCACACGTTGAGAGAGCTGCTTGCCATGGACCCTATGCGCTCGATGAACCAAACAACCTCCAAGCATTTCCGCAACAAGCAATTGCGCCAAATATTCGATTTCTTCATCATGTATATCGGTTCCTCGCCTTACGCCGCACCGGCCGTATTGTCCCAATTGATTTATGTCCAGCTCGGCCTCGGCATCTATTATGTCGAAGGGGGCATGTACAAGATCGCCGAGGGGATGCTAAGGCTGCTGAGCGAGCTTGGCGTAGAGGTGCTGAACAGCAGCGAGGTCGAAGCGGTGCTTCATGCTGGAGGACATGCGACGGGCGTCAAGCTTACAAACGGCTCCGTGCTCAGCACCGATGTCGTTGTCTCCAATCTGGAAGCCATACCTGCCCATGACACCATTCTGAGCGACCACACAAGAGCGAAGGAATCGGTGGAGCGATTAAGCAAATATAAGCCAACTGTCTCAGGCCTGGTCCTTCTGTTAGGTGTAGACCAAACTTACGATCGGCTGCTGCATCACAACTTCTTCTTCTCGAAGAACCCGGAGAAGGAGTTTGACGATATTTTCGTCAAGGGCATTCCTACAGATGACCCTACCGTCTACATCGGGGTATCCAGCAAGTCCGATCCGACACAAGCTCCCGCTGGCAAGGAGAATCTATTTGTGCTGACCCATGTTCCGCCGCTTAAGGAAGGCGAAAGCTGGGAGGCTCTCAAAGAGGGTTACCGCGAGCTTGTGCTGGACAAGCTTGAGCGCATGGGGCTCCAGGGACTTCGTCAGCATATTGAATTTGAATATTCGTTCATTCCTGATGATCTGCGCCGTCTGTACGGCTCGAACGGCGGATCCATCTACGGCATTGTGACCGATCGCAAGCTGAATGGCGGCTTCAAGATCCCGAGCCGCAGCTCGCTGCTAAGCAACCTCTATTTCGTCGGCGGCTCCACCCACCCCGGCGGCGGCGTCCCCATGGTCACTCTCTCCGGACAATTGACCGCGGATCTCATTAATGAAGATCTGACAAGTGGAGCGACTTCAACAGGTTAGCTGAATAGACAGAAGAAGCGGCCGTTGGCCGCTTTTTCTGTTTGTTACTATAACGGATAGATGACTCACGTTTCAGGTAAGATACTCTGTGTTCGAGACGACCAAAAACCACTTCTGTCGAAGTGGTTTGCAATGCCAAGCCAGAGATTATGCAAGCTCGGGCTTATCGCTCCAGCTTACAGCTCCAGCTTACAGCTCCAGCTGTTGAAACTTTTGCTTCATCCAATCCGTTAGCCACTCGTTCACTTCCCATAAGTCGGCTATCGGATTGTTCGTAAATGGATCAGTGTGCATGTATCCGGGCGGACCGAACTCCGCTGTAAAGCTAGCGTTCACCCGCCCGCTCTCCTTCTGCTTGCGGAAGATATTCTGCCACCAGTTCAGGAACAAGCGAAGCTCCGCCTGGTAATATGGAGAAGCTGGATGCGGAATCTGAGGACCTTCGGGGTACCCGACCCGGCCATGGATATGGATTGTTCTGTCTATAGCCAAGGCGATGGCTTCCTCTTGATCTTCCAAGTGGGATTCGCAGACGTTCACCCAGTGGCTGAAGTCCGCTGTAATGCGCAGTTCCGGGAACTTCCGAAGCAGCCTGTACGTCGTCCAAGGTGTAAACATAGCCCTGCCTCGATGGGTTTCATGCCCGATCGGTATGTTCGACTTCTGCTCAACCAACAGCGCTTGCTCGTAGAAACGATCCTGATCGTCTTCGCTCATGCTGTCCTTAGCGGAATGAGCCACGATTTGTATCGGCTCGAATGTTGCCGCACGTTCGACAGACTGGGCGAACGAAGCGATATGGTCGCCATGAGTCACGATCTGCGCAATATATGATAAACCATAACGTTGCAAGGCTTGTCGGAACGCCTCTTCATCTTCTCTCGACGGTAATGGAGCTTCAATGCCATCGTAGCCAGCTGCGGATGCTTTCCTTAACTGATCTTCGTATGTGCCTTCCATTCCCCACAATGCTTTGTAGACATGCAGTTCCAACCCCAACAACTCCCCGCTTAACTTCCTTGCTTTCTGTATTCTCTCGGCGAACAGCCGAATTTCCGCTTGAATGTCCGGTCGAAATGAGGAATCGTATTGAATCCCGCCGCGAAACATACCTCCGTCACAGGCAGCTCACTGCTTCGAAGAAGAGCGGAAGCAAATTGCAATCGTCTCTCGTTCAAATATCCCTGAAAGGACAATCCCACTTGCTCGCGGAAGCATTCGCTGAAATAGTTGGCGGACAAGCCCGCGCAATTCGCCGCATCGGCGAGCGACACCGGTTCACGGAACCGATGCTGAATGTACAGCAGCGCTTTCCTAATGGACGGATTTATCGTTTCATGGTTTGCGGTTCGTTCGCGCTGACGCTTCGCTTCTAACTGCCTGACGAGCTGAACGACGATCCGTTCGAAGCAGCCTTGCACGACAATCTCGCTCCCGAATTTTCGATGCTGGGACTCCTCCCACAGAAGGGCGAATTCAGACTCCAGCTTACCGGCTTCTTCGGTATCGAATGTATGTACCAGCAGCTCGGAATGTCCGAAAAGAGTTTCGTAGATGACTGGACGCAGCAAGGAATCGTTAAAAATAAAATCGTATAACTCCACAGTCTCTCCCTCGTCGGGAACCAGTTCATGAAAATCGGCCGTTGTCAGTAAGAAGACCATGCCTGGCTGAAGGCGGTAGGTACGACCGTTGACAATATGACGGCCATAACCGGAAACGATACAGCCGATTTCAAAAAAGTCATGCCAGTGCGTGTCTACTTTGTTCGTTAAGCTTTGCTTGAAAATCCGAAAGGAGGAAGCGAACGATAAATAATTACTTTCCAACAGTCGCTCTGGCGATCCATTCATCATTCCTTCTTCCCCCCTTTCGATTTGTTCATTTATTCAATTATACATTCACGAACGAACTGCCCGCCAGATCCTTGCCTCTTGCCAGCCATACTTGATGTCCTGGATTTTTCTCCGGGATCACTTTGGCTTCCGTCGAGAAGTACCTCATCGTATAGCCGCAGCGGCGATAAGGACTCGTGTTAGGCGCCGCCCCGTGAATGATTCGGGAATCGTGCAACGAACATTCGCCTGACTCCAGCTCGAAGTATACGGCTTTCGATGCGTCAATTTGCTTGATTTCCGAATCGAAAATATTGTCTTTGCCATCTACCTCTTCGTATTCCGAGAATCCGCCGTTATGCGTACCTGGGATGACGCGCATGCAGCCATTCTCTTGTGAGCTGCGGTCGATCGCCAGCCATACTGTAACAATCTTGTCGAAGCTGCTGAGTCTTCCTTTCCAATACGCTGAATCCTCGTGCCACGGCGTCTGCTTGCCAATCAACGGTTCTTTGCAGATGAAATGGCTGGACCACAGCCCGATGTTGGGACCGATGATCGGCTCCACCAAGTCGAGCACTTCGTCACTCAGAAGAAACTTGAGCAGGCGCTCATCACGGAAGTGCGGCGTATCGAGCTCACTGTTCAGCTTCCTGCCGACAAGCTCCCACTGTTCTTCGAAGATGCCGCTGAGCTCCTTCATTTTGTCCGCTCCGAACAATTGCTTCTTATGAAGCATGTATCCGTTATCCTTGTAAAACTCCACTTTCTGCTGCGAAAGCATAACGTTTGTCATTTTCATTTCTCCTCCGTTAATAGGGTTGTTGTTGATAGTCCCATCTTAACGGAGAAGACGAGATGGTACCTCTCGTTCCTTCCGATAAAGTTGATTTATCTTCGGAACTTAAATGTGTTGATAGATCCGATACAGCAGCACCGCGACTTGGGCGCGTAATAGCCGGTATACATACGATGTCTTACCTGAATCGCGGCAAAAAAAGCCACTAGGCTCTATATATAGAGCCTAGCAGCTGACCTAACAGCCCCATCGTCATCTGCGAGATAACGCGATACCCCGAGCGCTGGAGCGCCTCGCCGTTCTTGTTGCTTTGTGCCGTACCGGTCATGAAGCCATCCGGCGTCAGGAAGCGCAGCAGTGAAGCCGTCGACTGCAGCCAATCACTCTCCGCGACAGGAGCAGGCAATCCTGCTCGCCGGGCAATCGCTACCGCGGCCATGATGCCCGCCGAAGCCGACGTATCGACGCCAGTGACTGGCTCGCCAACGAAGCAATCCCATAAACCATGCGATTCATTCCTTCCTCCTAGTGCCTGGCTCAGCGTTCTCTCCCACTCCGCCGTTATGCTCAGCCGCTGTTCTTCAAGCAGCAGGCCGCCGTCATGTAATTGCTCGTATGTGCGAGCGAGCCCTAGCAGATGCCAGGCGTACGCCCTTCCCCAATTTCGGAACGTACGCGTCCCGTCGTCTTGCCTTCTGAGACAGAGCGCACCGCCGTCCCACAACAGATCGCCGCGCAGCATAAGCTGCTTGAACGCCTGATCGGCTAACTCGCGATCCTGTCGTTGTCTCGCGATAACCGCCAGCGGATAAGCGATTGTGTAGCTTCCCTCGGCAGAAACTAGCCCTGTTAATGTAAGCGCGAATGAAGTGAATTCTGATAATATCAAAAAGGTAATGGAAGTAACGGGGATAACAGATACTAATGATTTTAAAGAGCTAGTACTTTCTTTTGCTGATGAGAATGGCTACTATAAGATTACTGCGATTAAAGATGATGATAGCAGTTATAGTTGGACAACTATAATTGGCACAGGCAACAGTATTTCAAGTGAGAAAAAAGCTAAAGTCAGCAATTTTAGTGAGAATTTCATTATGAATGATCTCGCCCACAATATAATTGAGTCTAATCAAGAGTCAATTAGTGAATATTATCTTACAAATATTATATTCGTAGAACCGCAAGAAGCAGTTCAACCAAGAGTACTTCCTCTAGTTGCACTTGGTATCTACGGTTTAATCACAACTGCAATTGAAGCAGCTATGGTAGGTAGCCTTGCTGTTGGAACTGTTGGTTTAGTTTCAGATGTTCTTAATGAAAATAGAGCAACTTCAAACATCAAGTTACCCAGCTGATACAACGCCAATAAATTTAGGTGAATGGACCGGTGTCCCAGCAGTTAACAGACAGAGAGAGCTTTCTTATACCAGATACAAGTACCAATACGACATTCAATTATATCAACAACACAGTAGATCAACTGAATATTTAGAAAATAACGGCAGGAGCGAAACTGAGCAACTTAAAAGGGAACAGAGATCTATAAACGCTTTGACAGAAGAGTGTTTTTATTAAGTCATACTACGCCAGTAAAAAATAAATCAGTCGTGCCATTTAAATAATTTGTATTACAATTGAGGCTCAAAACAGAAATCAGTGCTTGACGAAATAATTCACGGATGAAAATGGAAAAACATCTGCTAATCCTGTATTGTTGTAAGTCCGACCAAACAACAAAAGGAATAGACAGATGCAAACACAGTATATCAATGAATTGCTCCATTTGCCAGAGCTGAAAATTCACCAAATTTTGTCCATCAATGCCGATGAGCTTCATATAGAAGCTCATCCACTAGACGACAAGCAATGCTGCGCATGCTGCGGATCTGTTCAAAATGTCATCCGCAAAGGAAGCAATGACATGCGGGTCATTCGTCATCTTTGTGTATTTGAGAAAAAAACCTATCTGCACGTGCCGTCCATTCGGATGTATTGTACACGCTGCGAAGTTGGGTTTGTTTGGTCCTATGAATTCGTCGGCTCCAAGCAGCGTTACAACAGGCTCTTTCGCTCCCATACCGTCGAACATGCTCTTGGTTCCACGGCTGCGCATAGTGCCCGAATGCAACAAGCGCCGGCCAGTACCGTACAACGCATGCATAACGAGGCGGTTCCAGTGGAATGCGAGCGAATCTATGATCGCGTGTGGGAAGACGCACGCGAAACAGCAGATCTGGTTTTGGGTGTCGATGACTTTGCCATTAAGAAAGGTCATACGTATAACACCGGCATTCACAACCTTAAAGGCGAGACCATGCTGGACTTGCTACCGGGTCGAAAGCTAGAGGATTTGCGGGCTTATTCCAAGGAACACCCTGAGTTCAAGCTACTCAAACCCAAAGCGGTGGTTATGGACTTGGCCCGGGCTTATCATACCTGGATCAGCGAGTGCTTTCCGAGTGCCATCCGCATCGCGGATCGGTTTCATGTTCACGGCTATGTGATCGAAAGCGTGCAAGATGTTCGAAAATCCGTTCAGCACACGCTGTCGCCGCGGGCTAAGGCGTATCTTAAGGCTAACCATCGTTTGCTGAATTCGCAGGCGGAATCCCTTGGTGAAGAAGGCAGAAAGCGATTGGAAACACTGCTGAATTACTCTCCGCTTCTTCGCCGTGTATGGGAATGGAAAGAAGCGTTTACGACCTGGTATGACTGCTCTCCCAGCTTTTCCGTTGCCGAACTGGGATTTGAGCGTTGGTGTGAACAAGGCAATCGAATCGATCATGATGCGGTGCGAAGTACCCTCAAGACCATGAGCAATTGGAAAGAGGAGATTACGAACTACCATAAATGCCGTTGGACGAACGCGACCGTTGAAGGTCGCCATAATCGTATTAAAGCCTTCCAACGCCGCCACTACTTCACGCGGAATCGTAGTCGCTATAAAGCAGGCATTCTCATTGAATGCAACCGACATCGGATGTCGGGCTAATAGTCAAGCACTGATTTTGAGGTTGAGCCACAATTGAAAAGATTCCTCTAGACATTTGGGAACCTTTAAAGGAGTTATATTCATGAAATTTGATTTCTTTCTTAAAGTAATAAAAGATCGAAATAACTTAGAATATGACTTTACTCATTTGATTTTAACCTGAATTACGAAAGCCTATAAAACTAAGCCGTGTCTGTTGCGTGAACCGGGAATATCAACCAGTTCTGGTGGAACGAATTTACTAGAATACGCTTAGAGGCGAAATGAAGCCACAGATTCCCCCTCCCCACGCGAAGAGGCAACGGCATTTTCCAAGACTAATTATGGGATTATTCGTTATTCCAGTAAAATACTTTTTCGTTCCATGTGCAGCCACGCCCATCGGTTTTGGAACGCTTCCGCCAACTTTAAGGTCAACTGGCGGCCGCTTCGTACGAGCACACCTGCACAATGGATGAACTCTCTGCGAAAGCGTTGGATGGTAAACGATCGATGAATCGGATCGCAACATTGAAGTTTGAAGCGTTCAAACACATTGTAAGCCAAAAGCTTGAGCAGAAGGTCAATCTCGTTGGCAGCAAACGACTGTGTCGGGATACGATGAATGGCAAAGCCGTTCTTCCCTTCCTTGATGTAGTTCTCCATGCAGCAACGCTGGTTGTAGAAGCGCCATACATCAATGGCTTCCCACGCTTCGGTGGTCACCATCGCTTCATACTGCCAGAGAAGATCCAGTTCAAGCTGAGGATGATCGTCCGCATATCGTTGCATCTTGCGAATGACAGCCACACGCCTTGTCTTGTCCCAAGTTGTAGCTTTGTAATACAGGACGATGCCTTCGATGATCCAATCCTCATCATCGACGAAACGAGTCCAGTGCTCGCATGCATGTACTTGCTCGGCGAGACGGTTCGTCCATTTCAGCTTGCCGACGTAGCCGATGGACTTCGATTCCCAGAACGCATAAAAGTCTTCGCCGCCAAAGCCCTTGTCAAATCGGACATGACTAACTTTTCGCTCGCTCATTAGTTGTAGTGTTTGCTCGGCGAATGGAAGAACATCCTTGGAGCTGCTTGTGTTACCGGATCGGAGCATGGCATTAACGAGAAGCCGTGATTGTCCTTCAAAGACGAGAAGGGGATGATAGCTTTTTCGTCCCCGCTTATGGCTATTGACGCCAACAGCAGCACCTTGTTGATGGCCATAAACGGTTTCAACGGATGAATCCAAATCGAGAATAGAACATTCGGGCAGCGCCGGAGCAATGATGTCGAAGTTGAACGCGCGCAAGCCAGGTAGGAAGGATTCCTGTGACTTGCCAAAGCGAAGCAACTCCTTGTTCAATAATGTATGATGAGGCAAGCGGCCGCCAAGTGCATGACGAATAAGAGCATCCTGCTGCAGCGATTTAAAATGAAAGAGACGTTCGCATCCGAGCAACCAGCCTATTACGAGGTACTGAAGGATACGATGGGTAGGGAATAAAGCATTGGCTGCTTTTGAAAGACCCAGGGTCTGAAAAGCCTGGCTCAAGCCGATTGTTTCGAGAAACGCCAGGACTACCTTGCTGCCTGCAAGATTTGTTGCATTTCTCATAGAAAATTCCGTTTTCAAGTTCGCGATTTTTGTGGTAGACTTCACCTTATGGGTGCTCCTCTCTTTGGGTGATGTTGTCTTCGCAAACACCATTCTACCAAAGATGTGGGCACTTTTTTATATTTTTATGAGAGAGTACTTTCGTAATTCAGGTTTAAATAAAAACGAAAGAGTAATTGAATTTATTAAATATAATGAAGATGAAATTGTTATAAAGGTTGACGGTATTGAGTTTGCAATTAAGTCATTCATTTCATTATACAACTTGTTTGATGCTATTCAAAAAAATAAATATTACCATATGTCGAATCCGTATCGAGTCGTAATAATTGATCATATCTTTGAAGTTAACAAAGTCTCGAACACTGAAGAGTGTTACGATTTAATTTTTGAAGAATTGTTCAAGTTTTTCCATGTCGTATTAATTGAAGAAAGAAAAAGTGATGGAACTATTGAAAATTCTTTGTCTAAACTAGCCCTAAACACAGAGGACATTATTATTGATGGGAGATGCTATCTTGTATTTTGTGATCCTAGTACATTATAACTCAATGCCCTGTCTAACCTTGTAGTGAATAACATCCATAAACACGTTACACATATTGCCCTCGAAACCGGCTTTCAGTCGCCCAGCTACTTCATTAAACAATTTAAATTGGCCAAAGGCATACCGCCCAAACAATACAGGAAAGTGATGCTTGGGCAGGATGCTGGGTAGCGTCAAATAAATTGTTCAAGACGGTCGGGATATCCAATAGGACGATGGTATAAGTGATGTTCGAATGCTCTGACAGTATTGCAAAGGGTCGGATATAACCTCCACTCTTGTCGGTAATTACTGGTTACTCAAAGGGCTGTGGGTGGCTCTTTCAACGCTGCTGGGTAATTGTAGATTGTGAGCAAAACCACGACAATACAACTGTGACTCGACCCGACTATGTGACGCCAACGTATGTAAAATTCTACATACAATGAGCCTCGAACGTTATGAGTTCGATAAGCAGAAGTGATGCTGCAAGGGTACCGTTCAAGAGCACCAACGAGCTCGACACTACGATGATCCTTGTTTGTCCGCTTCATGCTCCGCAGCTGCCGCCATTGCCCACGCCTGTTCGGCCATCTTCTTTAGAATAAGCGCCTGCTTCCATCGGTCGGATAGCTCAGCATCACCCGATGTCATTGCATACGGCGGCGGACCAAGCTCGCACACAAAGGGCAGTACGTCACCAGGCACCGCTTCCTTCATCCAATTCTGCATGCATTGCGACCACCAAAGTACGAACCTTGCGGAGCATGGATCGTCGCCCGCCTCTTCGATCGCAAGCTGAATCTGCTGCCCATTAGATATTCGGCCATGAATGCACGAGGACCGCATAAACAACGACTGGAACCGTTGATCTGCCACGCTTATGTCCTCCTCCATCGTCATCTCGCCTGCGAGTACATAATGGGATAGGTCCAGCGTCAGGCGCAGCTCTGGCAACGCCTCGAGGTACAGCAGCGTACGGAGCAAATCCTGCGTAATTTTGCCTCGATGCGTCTCCACGAACATCGGAATTCCAACGCGCGCTGACGACTTAACCAATTCGTCAAGCAACTGGATGGCAGAATCCCCGGTCACGAAACTATTCGCGACCTGCGCGTTCGCGTATTGAACGCCAAGAGCTTGGCAACGCTCTAACATTGGTAGATAGGTCTCGGACGATATCGGAAAACTTTGCACGCCCCATTGCAAGCCATACTTCCGCAGCAGTCGGGCCCAATCGTTATCTTTGCCCCGCTCTGGCAAACGGCTTAATATTCCTGCGAATCCCGCCTCCGCTGCTCGCACCAGCTTCTTCTCGATTAGCACACTGTCATCCTTTGGCTCGCTTATCGCCCACCAGGACTGATGTACTTCCATACGCGGCGAGTTGCTCGATCCATCGTTGATATGCTTTAAGGATCTTAACATTCAGCGCCGGACATTTCATTGGTAAACGTTCGTTTGTACTCCTGCGGACTGAGCTTTACCGCGGATTCACCGACATAATGAAATTGCAGGGCACGACGCCGTTTCGGCGACATGTTATAGGGTGTCCCGTGCTTCAGCAAACCATGGAAGAGCATTAACCCTCCAGGCGGCAGAGGTACAGCTACGTCCTTCTCGACGGCTACATGCGTATCGCATAGCTGCCAATCGCGCACGGCGTAATGCGGCGTCGCTCCATCGGCATGTGATCCCGGCAGCACATGCATACAGCCATTGTCTAGTGCCGCCTCGTCGAGCGCTATCCATACGCCGACGACAGGTTTATTGTAGGCCAGATTGCCATAGGCCATATCCTGATGCCACGGCTTCTCTCCGCCTCCGTGCGGGGGCTTCAACAGCGCCATGTCCTGCACCAGCTTCGGCTTTTCTCCCAAGATTGACTCCACTGCGCCCAGGATGCCCGGATGATAGGCTACATGACGAAGGCGATCATCCTGTTCAGCGAACTGATGCACCTTGCGGACGGCCAGCTCTCTCTCCTCATTCGTCTTTAACTCGCTCGACGGCTTCGAGAATTGTATCGACGCACCTTTGGTATCCACAAAAATCATTTCCATTAGAGCTTCGATTGCATGCCGTACATCATCTGTCCCCAGCACCTGCTCGACTGCCAGATAACCGACATCCTTATACTCCTTCCACTCCTTCTCCCCTAGTACATCCAGATTCGTGTAGGTCTTCGAGATATGATCATACCGATATAATCGTTCAGATATTTCCTCTGGCGTAAGTGCAATAGCTTCTTTCTTCATCTTCAGCACCACCTGTTTATATTATTTGTCACTTCCTTATCTCAATGATATAGTAATTTTCATGTAATCCAAATGTCTGATTTGATTAAACGATTTATACAATTTGACGGATAATCTAATGAAAAGGAGCTTGGATATCAATGAATAATTTTCCATTATCCATATCTGGAGATGCCTACGGCAAAGTAACCTGTGAGCGCGGGTGGAAGTGGAAACGCAGCGACCAACCGTTCCAGGATTATGATTTGTGGTATGTATGGCGAGGAGAAGGATGGCTGGTTCTAAATGGCGAGGAACGTCCCATTACTCAGAACCAGTGTTATTTGTTCCGTCCGGGCGATCGGGTGGACGCATGGCATAATCCCGATCGTCCGCTCGTCGTGACCTATATTCATTTTACATCAGAAGGGGGACGTTCATGGTTGTCCTCGCTCCCATCCCGATTCGAATTGCGTTCGCCGTTCGCTTTTGAAGTTTATTTAGAGCGACTCGTACACGCGATGACCTGCCGTGAGCACCGTTACGAGGAGGAGACCGACATGCTGCTTCGACTCCTTCTGCTAGGCTTAGAGCGGGAGAGCTTGTCAGGCGATAAGGTTACCGGCCACGGTCGAAATTCCCATCTCGATACGATGAATATGATCGCCGCTTCAATTAGAGAGAATCCCGGTCAGGTCGGGTCGATAGCTGATCTGGCGAAGCAGGCCTTCCTCTCCCCACGCTACTTCTCCATGAAATTTAGAGAGACGATGGGTCAAACGATTGAGAGTTATATTATTGAGAAAAGGATTGAGCGCGCTGAGCTGTTATTGAGCCAGCACGGGATGACGGTCGGAGAAGTAGCAGATGCGTTAGGCTACCAGAATATTTATTATTTCAGCAAACAATTCAAGAAGGTGCGGGGCTATAGCCCCTCCAGAGCTGGAGGACGCGGCACAAACAACTGAACCAGCGGATGGGCCTTACGAAGATGTGGCATTTATCAATCCCCTCCTCCTCGAGACTTCTCATCCCGCACTTGGTTACATCTATTCCTAACGAGAGAAGCGGAGAAACATGATGATGTGCTTACAGCTTTTCAGCCATTTTAACTAATGTCATTATTATGTTATAATTATGATGTTATTTTAAATGGAAAGGGTGGCTCGACTATGCCTCATATAAGACCAATAACGGATTTGAGAAACACAACCGAAATCTCAGACCTATGCCATAAACAAGATGAACCCATTTTTATTACCAAAAATGGGTATGGAGATTTAGTTGTCATGAGCATTGAAACCTATGAACGTCAAATGGCACTAGCCGAAATGTATAGAAAGCTGGCTGAAGCAGAAAAGCAGATTGCCGACGGCGTGCCATTATTGGACGGAGAAGCTGTTTTCAAGAAATTGAGAGAGAAGCATGGGAACAAGTGATTTCAGCGTCAAATTCACTGCTTGGGCAAACGATGATCTTGAGGAGATATACAGCTATATCTCTTCACAGTTGTTCGCACCAGTCGCCGCCGACAAGCTTTTAGATAACATTCAACTCCATGTAATGAAACTTGCAAGCTTCCCTTATTCAGGCAGCCCGTTACTAGATAAGTTTTTACAAGTTAAAGGCTATCGCAAACTCGTTGTTGATAACTACGTTATATTTTATTTAATTGATGAATCAGACTGTCAGGTTGTCATTATGCGAATTCTATATGGTGCACAAAATTATCGGGAATTGCTATAGCTCTGCTACATCGAAGACTATGGCCAAGTGAGAAGCGAGTGCTGCAGCATTACACGAGATGCGTATCCCTCGAGAATACGGAAAAGCCGCTTCTTTTCTCCCAGCCCGTTCGGCTCCAGAATTGCTGGCCCGTCTCATTATCGTCCAGTACGAAGATGTGGCATTTATCAATGCCCTCCTCCTCGAGACTTCTCATACACAGCTCCACCATTTGCTGCCCGATACGTTGATTACGATATTGCGGCAATACAGCCATATGGTGGAGATATCCTCTCCGTCCGTCATGTCCGCATAATATTGTTCCTGCAAGGACGCCTTCTGCTATGTACACCAAGCTGAGCCCGGCATTTCGTTTCAAATACATATCTATATTCGCCCTGGAATCAGCCTCGCTGATCGCCAAACCTTCGATACGCTCCCATAAGGCTATTAATTGATCGTAGTCATCGATGGTCATGACTCGAATTCCGTTCATACTCATCATCCTCCAACCGGCCATTACTTGGCATTCATAATATGTAAATATACACAAATGCCAAGCTGTAGGCTAGTCCCTAACCTCTATGATTTCGAATGATGATATTATGAATACCTTGATTCTTTACATTTTGGGGCGTATTACATCTCAAATGATTATCAAACACGAAGTTCGCTGTATGTGTGGGCCTGATCCAAACCCCGTTTCTGCTATTGTTCTCCACTCTATTGCTCTGAATATCATTAAAATCCGATCCCACAGCCACACCGCTAAGCTTATTGTTGCTCACTTCGTTATTGAAGGCCAGATTATAATTGGATTCGAACGATAAGCCGTTACCGTCGTTATCCACCGTTCGGCCATCGATTATCAGATTATTGGTGCTTCGGGCGCGCACTCCGCTCCTTCTGTTAGCAAGGATGTTATTATCATAAATCAGCGTATTATCCGACTCGCTCGTCAGTATGCCATCGTACCTGCTGCCTTCAATACGGTTGCCTATAACGGCATTATGCTGTCCGCGATAGACAACAATTCCGTATGCTGCACGATTCAGTACGTTCTGAATGACCCAATTGGCGGATGAGCCCTGCTGGATCCGAATGCCGACTCCCCTGCTCCTTCGGCCAATTCGAGTGATCTTGTTCCTCAGCAGCAAATTGCCTGTCGATAGACTGATCATGATCCCCGAAGGTCGCCCGCGATTCTTTCTCCCTCTTATTGCACGAATTTCATTCTCCAGAATACGGTGGGATTTCCCCCCTATGATGCGAATACCAACGGACATATAATTCTGAATGCTCAATCCATCGATTTCTACACCAGCGACACCATCCAGCACGAACGCCTCTCTCATGATGTTTCTTCCATCGAGAACCGCGCCATGTTTATGCTTCGCTACGATACGAAGGTTATTCTTCATCCCGCTAATCCTCACATGTTCATCGTAAATCCCCGGATGTACCAGAATCAGATCTCCTTCGTTTGCCGCATCCACCGCATCTTGAATCGCTGCCCGATGACCTGGGTACACCTCAAGAATAGCCATCACGTTCACCCCAACCCATTAGAATGTACTGTTACTAGTAGTAGATTCTTGTGGACTTCACAGGGTAACGACCTGATGACTATAGCTTAACGCCCTTTTTCAAATCTAACGCAAAAACATGCAGTCCCGAGTGAACAGGAACTGCACGTCATGAACGATTTATCGGAAGTGTTACCTCCCTGCTAGGTCAGCCCGCTCTTTCCATCATACCTTACGAATTATGATTCCGACCCAGCATCCACAACGTCATCCAGATCAGGAGGAACCCTAATAGTTGTCCCACGGTAAGCAGTTGGTCAAAAACAAACCAATTCACCATCACACCGACGGCCGGGAAAGATAATTCTGCTATCGTTGCATATGACGCTTTTGTTGAAGACAATCCCTTGTAATAAAGCAACAAGCTGCATAGGCCTGGCAAGAAGGCCTGGAATAACAAATTAAAAGCAATAAGCGCCCATATGCCCGTATCTCCGCCCCCCTGCCAAGCATCCCCGCTGTAGAGCAGCAAAGCTGTCAGGAGCGGAATCGCCAACAGAAATCGTAACGAAGTCACCAGATGGAAGCTAAGATTTTGTTGCAGCAGATATTTGCCCATTACAGTTGAACCACCCCATAACACTGCTGCTAGGATCGAATATAAGCTGCCTCCTGCAACGAGATCATGCCAGTTCATTCCCTGAGGCGCTGCAAGACCAAAGGTCAATAGATATGTTCCTACTAGCGCAACTGCTGCATAATAAATAAATTTGGAAGGAAGTGCTTCTCTCAGTACAATTCGAGCCATCACAATAGCAAACAATGGCTGCAGCTTCTGTAATAACAGAATCGCATTGGCATTGCCATGCGCAAAGGCCGTTGTGAACAAGATGGTCGCAATAGCCGAGCCGCCCCAAGAGATAAATAACAAGGCTCCGATCACGGCGAGCGTAAGCTTGCCTATCAACATATGCCGATATTTCACGAAGACAGGAATAGCGTATGCGGTAAGCAGCAGATGTTCGATAAAGACAATTTGTGCCGAGGTAAAGCTCTCCAGCAATAAGATTCGGAACAGCGGATCGAGACCCCAGAGCGTCGCTCCGAGCGCCACGTACCAGATTCCATTGATTGAGCCCATTTTACCCATCTTTTTGTTAAATTCCTGATGTTTCAAATTCCATACATCTTCCAATTCAAAAAAACCTCCCAAGGATTGTTTTTGAATTGAACCTCCTGAAAAAGCGACAATGCCCCCCGATGCGTCATCGAGGGGGCATTATCAAACAGACCTGTTAAATATCGTTCATTTAACAGTATCCATTGTTCACCTTCTCCCATCCGGACTATACCGTCGGCCTTGGAATCTCACCAAATCAGTCCCGTCTGCTCAAGCAGAGCGGGAGTCGCGGGCTTAGATACACGAACGTATCCTCACCGCCGGTAGGGAATTTCACCCTGCCCCGAAGGTTCATATTCTGTTGACGTGAATAATATCACAAACAATCTCAGAAGGGAACCACCGAATGCGCGGAAATCACAACAAATTCGCACCCCATGCCATCTGAATCCAATCCAGTTGGGGATATGCTCCAGTTAGATTTAGCTTTTCAAGCTTACAAAAAGCTGTTAGGATAGTGACTGGCTATAACGTCAGTCGCGGTTCGTAACCATCCCGCGTTACCAAAACTAAGGGGGCTTCTTTCAACATGTTTAATCTCTTATGGGGCGTGCTCTTTATGCTCGTCCACTTCGCTCTGTTCTTGCTGTGCTATCGCATGTTCGGCAAGAAGGGACTCTACGCCTGGATCGGATTTGCTACTGTTATCGCAAACATCCAGGTTACCAAAACAATCGAGATGTCCGTCGGCACGCTCGGCATTGTCATGACGCTGGGCAATACGATCTACACTTCCATCTATCTGTCAACGGATCTGCTTAACGAACGATACGGACAGCAATCAGCCAGACAAGCCGTATGGTTCGGCTTCTTCACACTCATCGCTTCGACGATTCTGATGCAGATGACGCTCGGCTTCGTCCCGCAGGCTGAGGACT
Organism: Paenibacillus sp. strain BS8-2; assembly: GCF_054483835.1. Taxonomy (NCBI): domain Bacteria; kingdom Bacillati; phylum Bacillota; class Bacilli; order Caryophanales; family Paenibacillaceae; genus Paenibacillus; species Paenibacillus sp. strain BS8-2. Next base: position 2,551,355 of record NZ_CM137010.1, on the reverse strand, counting down.
TTGCCCATGAGCCGCTGACGGCCATATTTGGCTTTCTGCCGCAGGTGGCGGCCGGCAGCATGTGCGCCTACTTCGTCAGCCAATTTCTAGACGTTCGAGTATTTAGCTACCTTAAGGAAAAGTTCCCGGTACGCAACCAATTTTGGATTCGAATCAACGGCAGCTCGCTCGTCAGCCAATTCGTGGACTCCCTCGTCTTCTGTACGATCGCGTTCTACAAGATCCACTCCTTCGATATTTGGATTCAGATCTTCTTGACCACTTACTTGCTGAAGCTGCTTATTTCGTTCCTGGCGACGCCAATTCTCTACTGGGCAAGAAATATGAAGGTGCGCGAGGATTAATCCTCACGTGAGACAGGAGCCGCAAGGCTCCTTTGCTCTGGCTGGAATATCCGACTGATCCTCAAATGAAACTTTAGATCATCCACAACACAGCACCCGACACCAGCAGAGCCAGCAAACAGATGACCACGTTGATTCCATCGCCTCCTCGATTTTTTCCTCGTCATACAGCTCAAACTCGATTGAAAACTCCGAAAGGTTTATGCAACTCTAGCGGCAAGTACTCCATTGTCAGTTCATAGTGATCATAGATATAATAGAATATATCTTTTAATTCCATTATGTGCTATATAAATCAGGCTGGCTGGAGATAAACAAACATGACGACTCATAATGAACAACAATTACGTATATTATTGTCGAACGGCCCGCTGCAAATAGATGAGTTTTTGAAGTTATCCATTAACTTGACTGAAATCGTCCATAAGATTCATCAGCAGAACGAGACCATCGGTCATTTAAACCCCTCCACAATCTCTGTGGTAACATCACCATTCCGAATAAAGCTCACCGAAAACGTGTCGCAGAACATGGCCTATCGGTCACCTGAGCAATCCAATCTCATTGCGCGTAAGCCAGATCAACGAAGTGATCTGTATGCTCTCGGCATCATTTTCTATGAAATGCTCACATGCCGTTTGCCCTACAAACCGTTGCAGCACGAAGACTGGAATTATGCCCACCTCGTGCACAAACCGGCTTTGCTCCGTGAATCATCGCCTCAATTTCGGGAATCTGCATTAGAAGCCATTATCATGATATTATTGAAAAAAAATCCAGATAATCGATACCAGTCTGCCTATGGTTTGCTTATGGATCTAAAGCAGTTTGCTTCTACGCTCAATACCGAAGAACCTTTCCTATCGAATAAGTTAGGAATATATGATCGGATCAGCCAGTTCAGGTATCCATCCCATCTATTTGGACGAGCAGCAGCACTCGAGCAGCTTCAGCATGCATATCACAGAACCGCCCTTGGCGAGTTCGTCTCGGTAACCATAAAGGGCGCTCAAGGGACAGGCAAAACTTCGCTCGCAGCCGAATTTCAGCGTAAGGTTGCTGAGCTCGGCGGGACATATATCCATGCGCAGTGCGAGACCGCGCAACAGAGTGACCCTTATAAGCCAATCCTACAAGCATTAACCGTATGGTTCAATCAACTATGGAGCTCTCTCCCCCATGAGATTCAGACGATAAAAGCCAACATTCAGCGTGAATTGGGCCATCGGTCTGTCCTGCTCGCTGAGCTTCTGCCAGAGGCGAAATTATTATGGGAGGGCGAAGCGAGCTCCTTTGATACTGTGACAGATTCTGAACTTCAACCGGAGGCGCTGCTCTATTCGCTGATCCGCGGCATTACGCAGTGCGGAGCACCGCTTGTATTATTGTTGGACGATGTGCAATGGCTAGATCCGGAATCATTGGCGCTTATTCACCAGCTTACGAATGAACGTAACATGAACGGGATGCTGCTTGTTACTTCTTCTACTTCTGAGAATTCACAATCGGTTCCAGCACCTTATCAAGGGAACGCAGATGACGTCGCAATCGTACTGGACAACTTGCAGTATGACGAGGTCAGACAGCTGCTCTCCAAGATCGTGCATGATGAATCGCCTCGTCTACAATCGCTGGCAAGATCCGCCTATCACAAGACGGAAGGTCATCCCGAACGACTTCGCAAGCTGCTAAAGGGATGGCATCGAGATAGACAGCTATATTACGATACGAACCTGCATCAATGGATGTGGCAGGAAGAAATCCTCGTGATGGCGGATGAGCCGCGGCAGGTTATACGTCTATTCGAGGATAACTACTTAAGCTTCTCGGAACAAACGAAACAATTACTAGCCGTTGCATCGGTGATCGGCATGCGGTTTTCATCGTCGCTTCTAGCTATCATTTGCGAGTGCACCGCCGCTGAAGCAGAACAACACCTGAAGCTCGCTGAACAGCACGGCATGATTAGCTGTGATGACGAATCGTCATATTCCTCAGATAACGGGAGCATTTATGCGTTCGCCTACAATTCATTCCAACAATTCCTATATGCGACTCTCGATGGTGATCAAGCCAAGTGGCATCTCACAATCGGAAGAGCGTTGCAAAGCTGGCATTCCAAAGAAGAGCCTGCTGTCTTTCTAGCGTCAGCCCATCATTTGTATCAAGGCTCGGTCTTAATGACCGACCTGGAAAAGCGAGAGCTGGCCGTCTTACACGAAAGAGCTGGCGAACAAGCCGTACAATTGCAGAGATATCAAGATGCCAAACGATTCTATGAACAGGGCCTGAAGCTGTTGCATGCCGAAGGAAATGATCCCGATGAATTCACTTGCCGATTGACGCTGCAATATGCAGCCTGCCTGTACTATTGCGCGGAGATTGAACAATCGAAAACAACGTATTTGAAACTAATTCCATATGCATATCTGTTGTCCGACAAAGATCGAGCCTTCCTTTCGATCTCCCAAATCAACATGAATGCGCTAGAAAACAACGAACAAGCTGTTATGTACGGCCAGGAAGCACTCGCCCGATATGGTTGGAAGGTTCCGCGCTCCATCTCTCAAGTCTCTTTGCTGAAAGAAATTATCGTTACACAGCGTACGCTTCGTAACGTTCGAACCCAGCTGTCTAAATTGCCTGATGGACAGCATGATGAAGCCTATATGACGACAGCCGAGCTTGTATTAAGTTTAAGCTTGCCTTGGCTTATTCATAATCCTTCGCAATTTCTATGGCTGATGACCAAATTTATTCGGTATGGCTTGAAAAAGGGGTTGTCCGATTCGTTAATTAGCCTCATTTGCATGTACGAAATGATCATTCAGCGATCGATTCCGGGTTTGTACGACCTGATGCGAACAGAGATCATGGAGCCCATGTATGCGGTTAGCGACGTCAGTGCCAAGCGGCAATATCGGCTTCTTTTTTTCCTAGGGCTGTTCAAGCAATTAAATTATCCCCAGGAGTCGGCGCAAGATTTGCACAAAGTAATGCGTAGAGCAGTAGATAGCGCTGACGCAATCACCGCTAACCTAGCTATGATCGCATGTATCATTACACATAACGGTAGTGTTCGGGATTTGGATAAACTGCTGTCCTACATTCAAGATGAGTCGCCAACGATTCCGGATGATAAGACGCTGACGCTTCGCTCGGTAGCCAAGCAGTATTCCGATGCCTTGCAGGATGAACATGCACTTCGCCGTTATGTGAGCGCGGCAGCACGCCCGGATCAAACAAAGGACGATAATTATAGCTGTATTTGCAAGCTGGAAGCCGCTTATCTGGCCGGAGCCTATGCTGATGCATTACACTGGGCTAATGGGGCAAGAATGCTCGAATTTCCGCTGGACTGGGTGCAGAATCGCAAATTGCGCATCTATGAAGCACTGGCGCTCGCAGGCTTGGCCACAGATCTAGCATTGAAAGAAAGACGCAGCACCATCAACAAGCTGAAACGACTTTCTCGTAAAATGAACAAGTGGAAAGGGATTTTCGGCCAAAGCTCTGCCATGTATAGCCTTATTCAAGCGGAGTCGAATCGACTGTCCGGCCACACCAACGACGCCCTGCTAGCTTATGAAGAAGCCATTAAGACAGCCAAAGAGGAAGGTCATGGCCTCTCGGAAGCGATTGCGAACGAACGTTTATCGCTCTTTTACGAGGAAACGGGCAGCCCCATCGGCGCTGCGATCTCAGTAATGAATGCCTGTATGGCGTATTCGGATTGGGGCGTTCTGGCAAAGGTCAATTTGCTCAAAGCAAAGAGCCCGGAGCTATGGCGCATGACAGCCGGTATACATGAGCCGCACAATCAATCGCCAATTGAACGAAATGAATCGGAGAAAATCAAACATGTACTGCCGAGCTCGGAACAAATCCTGTCGCAGAACGAAGGAAACCTGCTGCAGCAAATCTCTAGTTGGACTGTTGAGGGCGACGATTCGGCACTTATACGGAATTTTATGGAGACTGCAGGCCTGCAAGTCGGCGCTGACCGAGTCCTGCTGATACATGCTGATGATGATAGATTTCATGTCACAGCATCAATTGGAACCAATGATCGTTCCAGCAGCGCTGACATCTATGCGGAGTCTATTGTCCGGCAGGTGTACAATACCGGCCAACCTGTCTGTGTAGGCCATGCGGCATCAAGCTCTTATGCCAAAGATAGGTATATTAGCCAACTGGCACCTCAAGCGATCCTGTGTATGCCATTCCATGTAAGGGCAGATCAGCATCCGCAATTGCTGTATTTAGAAAATACGTTAACGCCTGATGTGTTCTCGGAGAGAAGTTTGAATATATTAGAGCTGTTGATTAACCGAGTCGTTTATATGTCCTTCTTGAAACAAAGTACCATTAAGGAACAGGAGGCTCACCTCTCCACGATACGGAACGAAATGAAAAACAGAGAGCTTACCGAACCACTGACATCTCGTGAAATGGATGTCCTGCTTGTAATAGCCGACGGTCTCTCCAACAAGGAGATCGGTGAACATCTGGGCATCAGCGAAGCTACAGTGAAAACCCATATCTTCAACATCTATGGAAAGCTTGCGGTCAAACGCCGCAGCCAGGCGATTGCGCGAGCCAAAGAACTGGATTTGATCTGACATACACAATACATGCGGTAAACAACAAAAGCAGCCAAGCCATAGGCTGCTTTTGTGCATTCAGGAGGCATTTCCCCTTGTTATTTCGACATTTTCTGACCATCTACAACTTTCGGTTGATCCGCCTCATCCTCCTATTCTATATACTAGGGACGATTATGAATTCACATTATTCGACACAGGAGGTTTGAAAAGGATGTTTTTGTATGGCAAACACGCAAAACAAAAATCAAATAAAGGACAATATTTGAAATTGCTGATCCTGGCCTTATTGATCAGTCTTGTTCAACCAGCGCTGAGCGCACCATCGTATGTTTCTGCAGATGTGGAACCAGTTCCGCAAGGAGCGTATTCTTTCGGGTTTGATGGTAATGGGAAATTAGGACGTAGTTCGTCCAATTATTCGTCACCTCGAGAGGTCAGAGTATTGTCCGACCTTAAGAAAATTGCGGTAGGTTATGATCACAACCTCGCTTTAACCAAACAAGGAGAGGTTTTCTCATTTGGTAATAACTATCCTGGACCATTAGGGCTAAGCACAAACAATGTCTACTCTACCCCGACACTGATTCCAGGTCTATCTGACATTGTAGATGTTGCAGCCGGACAATATCATTCTCTCGCCTTAACCGTAACGGGCCAGGTCTACTCCTTCGGGGCGGCTGGCGGTAGTGGCATCAACTTTGGCCAGCTCGGACATGGTGATCTGGTTGGTAAAACAACCCCAACTTTAATTACAAATTTGCCAGAGATTTCTGCAATCGCAGCGGGAGCGAATCATTCTCTTGCATTAACTGTTACCGGAGAGGTCTATTCCTTTGGCAAAGGGAGCAATGGACAACTAGGACACGGTAATAACTTATCGTTGTCTGAGCCTAAGAAAATTTCTGAGCTAGAAGGTACAACGGTAATAGCGATATCTGGAGGAGGTAATCATTCCCTTATATTAACAGATAGTGGCGAAGTCTATTCCTTTGGTGAGGGAGACTATGGCCAATTGGGACATAACAATACTTTGAGCCAGTCGACGCCTCGTCTCATTGCGGGATTAGACGGTCTATCGGTAACTGCAATATCAGCCGGTGAAAGACACTCCCTGGTATTAACAGAGAATGGCGAAGTATATTCGTTTGGCGGAAAAGCTGTTTGGGCAACTTATGGGGGATTGGGGCATGGCAGCGAAATCCAAAGTCAGCTCGTTCCAAAAAAAATTGAATCTTTAGAAGATATCACCATAGCAGCTATCTCAGCCGGAACTGATTTCTCTCTTGTCTTAACAACTGATGGCGACGTTTATTCCTTTGGAGATGGAGGTTCGGGACAATTAGGACATGGCGATAACGAAAGCTTAAGCGTCCCTAAAGCAATAGATTTCGACAGAGTCGTTACTTCAATTGCTGCCGGCAATAATCACTCTATGATCATCTCTACTATAAACAGTAGAATTAATTCAAATTACCCAGGCAACCCGACTTATGCAGAATTCGATAAAAATATCGCGGTTTATACAGATCTATCCATTGAACTGCAATTAAACGGCGATCAATTTACAGGTATTTCATATGATTCAACCCCATTGGTTGAGGAAACAGACTACACCATTACCGGCTCTACTGTTACGATCAAAAAGGAATTTTTGCGCACATTTGAAGCAGATGAATTCCAAACTTTGACATTTGAATTTGATGCAAGTCCATCCGTAGGCTTAGATCTGTATGTAAGAGACAGCTCACCGGATGATGCTGACTTAAGTGATCTTCAAGTGGATGGGATAACGGTGACCGACTTTGATACCGATGATACAGGACCTTATCAAGTCAGCATCCCTTACGCGCAATCATTAGTAGTCATTAACCCTGTAACATCCGATCCGCTTGCTGAGGTTCAAGTGGCAGGAAACACGAATCTTGTTGTCGGTGACAATACGATTACGGTTACCGTAACTGCTCAAAAGGGAAATTCGAAGGTTTATAGAATCATCGTCACTCGGGCAGCTGATTCGAACAACAACAACAACAACAACAACAACAACAACAACAACAACAACAACAACAACAACAACAACAACAACAACAACGGCGGCGATTCCAGCGGGAATGGAGGCACTCCAACTCCAACATCAACACCAGCACCAACGCCAGCACCTACAGTTCCTCCAACTGATAAAGTTGTCTTCACCGATATCACTGGTCACTGGGCTGAAGAGAAAATCAAGCAAGCTGCTTCCCAAGGAATCGTATCCGGTTATTCGGATGGAACCTTCAAACCAGATGCAACGATTACACGCGCCGAATTTACTGTGATGTTAATGAACGCCCTTAAGCCAAAAGATGCGGGCATTGCGCTCAACTTCAACGATAACGATCAGATTGACGCATGGGCATTACGTGCAGTAGCTCAGTCTGTAGCGGCAGGTATCGTGACAGGTTATACCGATGGCTATTTCCGTCCAACCGCTAATATTACACGCTCTGAGCTTGCAGCCATGATCGCTCGTGCGTACGAAGCCAAATTAACAGCCGCAGATTCTACAGGCTTTGTTGATGACGGGGATATTCCGGCATGGGCCAAGTCCGCGATCCTTGCAGTGAAAAACGCGGGTATTGTTGCAGGAATTGGCAATAACACATTCGCACCTTATGCAACAGCAACAAGAGCAGAAGCCATCGAGATGATTATGAATTTGCTTAAGGTGAAGTAATCCTCTCGCCATTTAATATCAATAAAAGTAAAACACCTTAAGGAAATGTCACCCTATCATTGGGATAGGATGACTTCTTAAGGTGTTTTTATTGTGTGGTTGATTATTCAAATAGACGATTGCTCCATTACTTTAGCGGCGACTTCGATTAGCTGCTCTCGAGGAAGCTTATCCGCCGAAGTATCAAATATTTGATAATAGATGTGCTGCTCCCCTTCGCCCTCCATCCAAGATATCCTTTGCACGCTGCTGTCTTTCTCCTTCATATAGAAAGACTCCATCTCGTTTATAGTCACCTTTTCGATCATCAAACGATCCAATTCATCGGTATATATTTCACGGTCAGGTACGTTATACCAAGCAGTCAAGGTCAACTGATGCCCTTCGGCATCTTGATATTTCGCTGTGTATCCGTTTGCTGCACCTATCGGTATTTTGCGCAAGCTGACACGTTCTTCCCCATCAGGGTCTCCCCAGCTTAAGTCGGGCGGTATTTTGTTCAAGTCATGTCTGATCGTTCCTTGTGTAAACACAAAACCATCGCCCAGCTCACTCAGCGGTTCATGTGCGCCTGTCTCGGCAGCAAATTGTTCAAATGCTAAAGGGCCGTATTGTCGTTCGTTGGCAAGCCCTATGTATCGATCCTGATCTCTCAAATAAAATATGGCAGCTTCACCCTCCCCCAGCCTTTCAAGCAAGCTCGGATCTATTAACTCCACAGTGCTCTCATGCGGCGAAATACTGCGCAACTCCAATGCAATGGAACCATCCGAGCCAAATAGCTTCCATGACAAGGCAGCATATCCAAATCCGCATGCAAACACAACGGCTGCTGCGATAAACGCAATATAGCCTGATTTCCCCATCCTCCACTTGAATGGAATCGCCCTCGGTTCCAGTCTTTTCTTGTTACGAATGGCCTCCATCACCCGATCAGACACATCAATCTCGGGCAACCAGCTTCCCGACATAATCAGCTTCTCTTGCCATTCTGTAGTCTCTCGATTCTTCATTTGTTTCTCCCTCCAATTCATCCCATATTCGCTTTAGCTTTAATTTGGCACGCTCTACTTTTTTCCGTAGTGCGGTAGTTGACTGAGGAAACGATTGTCCGATCTCTTCATACGATTTCCCCTCTATGATTCGAAGCACGATCAGTGACCGTTCAGCTGCCGTTAGTTGCCCCAAAGCAAGCTTACTTTGCACCGCCACTTCCTTTCTTCTCGCCTCGGCATACCCATCATCACCACCTGCAGGACTAAGCGGTCCGAGCAGCTTCGCCAGAAGGGCCGATCTTCGCCGCTTGCGCAGCACATTTAAACAATGATGATAAGCGATCTTATATAGCCATGCAGCAAAAGACTGGGTATACGCAAACTGTGATAGTTTCTCATAACCTTTGAGAAAAACCTCCTGAACAGCATCCTCGGCTTCCTCACGCTGCATCAAGAGATGATAGCAGTAGACGTACAATCTCTGCTGATACCGTCTAATAAGCACCTCGTATCGTTCAGCAGCCCCTTCGCGTATCGCAAGAATGCACGCTTCATCGGAAGTATCTTCCCTTACTTGCTCCTCCCCAACTTCCATCGCCCTATCCCTCCTTTCAACCTTTCTATCCGTATAACACTCGACAGAGCCACTTGTGACATTCGATCATATCGGAAAGAAGACATAAGCAAAAAGGACGACCTTAGGCACACAAAGTGTCAAGATCATCCCATCTCTTTAGGATAAGTCAAATAATGTCTCGAATTCTTCCAAATCCTCGTTGTATTGCTTGTAAATTTTTCTCCAGCTCATGACAACCTCATCCAGAAGCTTAATTAACTCTGGATCGAATTGTGTTCCGCTTGCTTCCTTCAAGAGGGCAATGGCTTCATCCACGGTTGCTGCCAAGCGATATGATCGCGTTGACGTTACAGCGTCAAACGTATCTGCAATACTGAGAATCCGGGCATCCAGCGGAATCGCTTTTCCCTTTGCGCCTGTGGGATAACCATTACCGTCCCATCGCTCATGATGATAGAGAACGCCCGGCTTTAGCTGACCGAGTCCCGAAATTTTCTCTACCATTCGTCCTCCGACAACGGTATGTGTTTTGATCAACTCATATTCTTCTTCTGTCAGCTTGGTTGTCTTGGACAGCACGGCTTCCGGGATGTTGATCTTCCCAATATCATGGAGCAGGCCAGACAATCGAAGCGTCTCCATCTTTTGCTTTTCTTGATACTGGGGCAGCCTGGCGGCAAGCTCTACCGCGTATTTGCTCACTCTCTCGCTATGTCCGAACGTATAACTATCCTTCGCTTCTATAGAGATAATGAAGGTTTTGACCACCTGTTCGATCGTTGTTTCCATCGAGCTGATAATCAGGCTCACTTGGTTGTTATACATCTGGTTGAGCTGCTTCGGAAGCAGGTAACTGAACGTCCCCAGAACGATATACAACAAGATGCGATTCGACAAATCAATCGAGTCCAATACACCGGTAAATAGGGGATTCGATAATGATAGCGCAAACATTGTTATCAGCCCTACAACCGAATAGACAAACAAGATCCGCAAGTTGCCGTATAGTCCTGCCAGAATCGGGATTGTCAAAAAGTAACCCCATGCCTCCCTGTACCCCGAGCCAAAATACAAGCAGCAGGAAACGAAAATAAGAAAAATCATAACGATATGCTGCATAAGAATCGGTCGGGCCTTCAAGTAACGATTGACCGCCAGTATGCCTAGCAATGTAATGAAGGGCAATATTAAATAAATCAAATTCGCTCTGGAATACGAGATATGGAAGATGAGAAAAATGGCATTCCATCCAATACTGAGCAACAAATAGATTAAAGCAATCTTTAATATATTGATGCTCAGATTGCGCTGATGGGTTTGATAGTAGGAAATTAAAAGTCTCTTTCGTTCATCTAACATAAACTCATCCTGTCTGGAATGAAATCTTTATTCAATCAGTCTAACACCAAATGCGATATTCCGACAATATTAGACAAACATTGTGATATCTTTTTTCATTTTTCTACTGGATAATAAAGGTAACCAAATAATAAAGGAGTGTTTTCGATGAAAAACGATTCGTCCTACTCTTTTCGCGTAGCGCAAGGGGAATTAAGGAAGCAAGCTATCACGCTTCATGTCGAAAGATATTTGGAAGTCGGCTTCTTCCGAAATGAAGAAGTCGACCCCTATCAAGACAATGCCGTTTATTTCACGGCTGCATCCAAAGAAACTGACGATGTGGTTGGTGTCACGAGATTGATTTTTGAGAAGCTGGAGAAGCTGCCTACCGTTGCGAATTTCAACATTTATGATCTAGAGAAGGCGAGACTTCAGGCGCTTGACTCCCATCGCTATGCAGAACTCAGCGCCTTTACCAAGCTTCCCGCACATGATGTTGCGCTCGGCCTGATCAAGACCGTGTTTCAATACTCCGAGCAGGTTGGAATCACGCACTGGATTTGCTGTGTAGACGAGCGAGTCTACAATTATATGAATCGGGTATTCAGATTCCCCTTCCGAATGATTGGTGAACCCAAGGTTTATCTAGGCTCGAATTCAATTCCTTGTGTCCTTATTTTAAGTGATATATTAGAAACAATCAAAGCAGAACGTGCACCTTTATACGAATATTTTATCGAGAGACAAACTAGATACCTGGAGGTTATTCAATGATTAAAGAACAGTTCGTACGCAACTTGGGCATTATGTCCGAAGAAGATGTCAACAAGCTTCAGAACACCACCATTGCAATCGCGGGCTGCGGCTGCATCGGCGGTTTCTCTGCCGAGCTGTTGGCACGGATGGGTGTAGGAAAGCTGCGCCTTGCGGATCCTGATACCTTCGACCTCTCCAATATTAACCGCCAATGCGCAGCAACCCATCTTACTGTGGGGATGTCCAAAGTAACGGCATTAAAAAATCATCTTCTTACGATTAATCCTGATTTGCAAATCGATGAATATACAGACGGCGTCAATGCGCGCAACGTGGACGATTTTGTCCAGGGGGCCGACTACATTATCGACGGAATCGATTACTTCGCTTTCCCTGATGCGGTCCTCCTTCACCGTGCAGCTCGCAAACACAATCTGCACACGATTACTGCCGCAGCATTAGGCTTTGGAGCGACTGTGCTTACCTTCGCCCCTGATGGCATGACGATTGAACAAATGGCAGGCCTCCCGGAAACGATATCGATCGAGGAGCTTAAGGGCGCTGCGTTCCCGCCATCCGGATATGCCAGTCAGCTGCCAGCCTATGTGACGATGGAAAATGTGCAGCAATGGCTTGCCAATCGGTCGATTCCGACGATAAGCGTCGGACAGGCCTTAGGACCTGGCGTCCTTGTATCGCAGCTTATCCTCCATCTGCTGGGCAGGAAGCAGCCATTGCTTGTCCCAGACTCGTATCAGCTGCAATTTGAAGCTTGATCTACGAACCAACGCTGCAAATACGCTGATGTTAGCCACATGTCTCCAATGAGACAAGCGAATGCCGCATAACGTCCGCTCATACAACAAACCGGATAACATCAGGCCATCCGGTGAAAGCGCATATGTACTGATTCGTGGAGGGTATTCCGTTCCTATGCGAATTCAAAAGATAAAGCATCGATGTCCCCATGCAAACATAGAAATTCGTAATAAGGATAAAACTTCGTAGCTTCATTCATATAGAACGATAGCTCAATAAAACCGCCTTATCAACCAAGGCGGTTTTATTATGGTCAACTATCAACTTTAGCATTTAACAAAGCAATCCTATTAAACAATCGGGAGAGGCGAGCATGTCCCTACCAGCGTAATACGTTGCGCCGGGCTACTCCTTCTCCTTCTCCTTCTCCTTCTCCTTCTCCTTCTCCTTCTCCTTCTCCTGTTCCAGCATTCGCAGCAGCACCGTAATGGCTTGCGCCCGAGTTATGCTGCTGCCGGCCATGAAGCGGTTCCCGCCTACGCCCTCCATAATGTCCAACTTCTGTACCGCTGCAACCGAAGCTTTCGCCCATGAAGGGATGTCAGAATCATCCGCGAAGCTGGTTGATTGACTACTCCCCTCAAGATCCAACTCAAGTACTCTAGCGATGATGACAGCCATTTCGGCCCGAGTCATATCGGCATTCGGCCTAAAGGTCCCGTCCTCATAACCTTGCATGACGCCGCTCTGAACGACCTTGTTAACTGCGCTATTGGCCCAAGAAGGAATTTGATCAAGATCGGCAAACGTTAATGGATCGACTGATTGTCGCGAGTTTAATACATTCATTACCATCACCGCAAATTGCGCACGTGTTACTGCCAGGTTCGGCTTGAAGGTTCCATCGGGATAACCGCTCGCAATTCCCGCCTTGACCGCTGCTATAATATTTTCTTCCGCCCAATGACGTTCAATATCGGAGAACGATACTGGCACCGGCTGGTCAACGGCTAATACAGCAAACTTCGTAAAATGGTCCACTTCAGCAGCAATCTTATTGCCGCTCACGATTCCGCCGATCTGAACCCATCGTTTCTCATCCTCATCGTAATAAAAGACCATCGGGATTTGGTTTTCACCTAATTGACTTGGATCAAAGGTTAGCGTCAGCTTAACCGGTTGTTTAAAGTCGTTTGAGAAATTTTTCAACACCTCGTACACCTGGCTAACAAGCACTTCCTTATGCTGAAGCAACTTCTCTGTATCCAGCACTTCCCCGATAGACATGTTCAACTCGCGATCTGTTGCGCCTGCCGGTATGAACACATGGATGCCATTGCCCAGACTTGCTTCTCCCGCTTCCCCTGCTGACAGTGACAATTCATTACGAACAGGAGGCGTTGGAACCACGATTACCATTCCGCCATCTCCGCCATCTCCGCCTTCTCCGCCATCTCCTCCGACTGGGGTAACAACGCTCCATTTCGCGTACAACGTCACGTTAGACGTCACTGTGTCTGTGTCGAAGCTCCATGACATCGTCAGCTCAACATCCCTGTACCAGCCCTCGAAGCTATAACCGATCCTCGCAGGCGCCGATGGCAACGTGATTGTCGCTCCCGAGCTTACATCGGCAATGCCTGCTACCTCACTACCGCCCCGCGAGTCAAAGCTTACACTGTAAGTTTCCGGATCTACCGGATCTACCGGATCTACCGGGTCTACCGGATCTACCGGCACATCAGCTTCCCACTTCGCATAGAGCATGATGTTGTCCGTCACCGTATCTGTTGCAAAGATCCACGGTATCGTCAACTCCCACTCCATTCCTGGCGCTACGATCTCTGGTTGCTTATACCAACCAACAAAGGTATAACCGCTCTTCGTTGGCGATACCGGCGCTGTAATCGTCGATCCCGGACTGACATTATGGATGGAATCAACAAAATTCATGACTTGACTGACATCATCCAGCGAATAAAACACTACCAAGTAGTTCCCCGGGATAGGAATGGACGGGTCGACTTCCCACTTTGCATACAGGATCAGAGCAGACGTCACCGTATCCGAACTAAAGCCCCATGGCATCGTCAGTGCCTCATCCTTGTACCAGCCCTCGAAGGTGTAGCCATCCTTTACAGGTGCTTCCGGCTCCGTAATCTTCGCTCCAAAGCTCACGTCAGCAATGCCGGACACAGCGCTGCCTCCCTGAGAATCGAAGTTTACGTTGTAGGGACCTACCGCTTCCCACTTGGCATACAGCGTCACATCCGACGTTACCGTATCCATGCTGAAGCTCCAAGGCGTCGTCAACTCCATTTCCTTATACCACCCAGCGAAGGTGTAACCGCTCTTCACAGGCGCAGTCGGCTCCGTAATTGTCGCGCCCAAGCTTACTCCGGTAATCGATAATACCGGGCTGCCTCCTTGCGAATGGAAGGAAACAGCACCTGCGACATGGAACTGAGTGATCATGCCGAACACGCCAACAGCCACATAGCTGTTATCGTGATACGCAATACTGTAATGGCTGCGTAACGTTCTCCCTCTTTCTGTCCAAGTCATCCCATCTTGAGAGGTAACAAGATTGCCGTTTCTCTCTAACGCTACAAATAACCCATCAATAAAGTTAATATCATCGAATACCCCGTATTCTGTAGATCGCCATGTCCAGTTGGTTCCATCGGCAGACAAATAACTGCCATTCCCGCTAACCGCAACGAATAGGCCATTGCCATATGCGACCTTCGTCAGATAGTGATTATGGTCTACGTTAATGGAACTCCACGTTTCTCCATGATCGCCGGAATGCATAATGACGCCAGCTTGGCCAACAGAAACGAAGCTATTGTTGCCGTACGCGATACTCCTCTGAATGTTCCCGACGAATTCCCGTTTCGTCCAGTTCAGTCCATCCGTAGAAATCCATGCATATATGAACCCCGTTGCTACATACACCCCATCCCCGTAGGCAATGCTATAGAACCCGCTGCCATCAACTACAGCATGGGCTGTCCAGCTTATACCATCTTCAGAGGTATAAATATCGGCCGAGCTGCCCACTGCCACAAACCGTTCATTGACATAGATCATATCTCTGAAATCAACGTCTGCCTCTTGATGATGTGGCGTCCAGTCCTCCCCATCGCTTGAAGTCAGGATCGTACCTTCATCCCCGACGGCCACGAATTTACCATCGCCGTACACAATGCTTTTCAAATGATTATCCGTTCCTGATTCACGGTCGCTTACCGGCCAATTCGAACCGATTGCAGCTGCCGAAGCAGTTCCATAATGGGGAATCAGCGCCATTAGAAGCACGAATACGGTCAACTTCGCCACTAATCTTGTCATCTTCAGCATCTCTCCACACCTTCACATTAAAATACCTAAAAGCAATCCGATCTTCATTCTATAAAAAAAGACAACAGAAAAAACCTCCCCAAACAGGGAGGTTTTGCAACAAACTCGGGTAGGATGCACTTACAGAGGAATGCCCAGCTCCTTCGCTCTCTTGAACGCTTGGGCACGGTTATGCACATCCAGTTTGCGATAAATATTTTTCGTGTGGTACTTCACGGTTTCCTTCGTTACATGCAAACATCCTGCGATCTCCTTGAGCTGCATGCCTTCATACATCAGGTGAAGCACTTTGGTCTCTTGTGCGGTCAATAGCTGATTTTTCGATTCCGCCGTCGAGCTTGGGATCTGCCCTGCATCAAGAAGCTCCAGGATATAGGTGCCTACGCCGAGGCTCTCCTCTTCATCATCGTCGCCAAGCCGTTTCGACAACGCTGACAGCATATCTCTCATCGTCGCTCCTTCATCTAGAAAGCTGCGCACATAGCCCGAAGGCCTCGCTAGAGATAATGCACGGTTCAGCCTAATAAGCGCATTATCCGTATCGCCTAAATTCCAAGAGATGATGCTATGCAGGATAAGAAGTCTAATTCGATCCCGTTTACGATCATCCTGTTGAACAAAGTGATGTATTTTATCTAACAGTTCCATCGCCGCATCCGATTGGCCTGAAGCCGCCAGCACTCTTGCTAGATCGAGATACTCAGACAGACGATAACGAGACACCTCGTCGGTATGCGATAGCCCACAGCTCCTGCACCAATCCATCGCGGAATCCAGAAGACCTTGCCTCATATATAATCGCGCTCTCTCCGAAGCAATCTTTTGCTCGATTACAGGATAGTCAGGAGAATATGCAATCTCAGTCGCTTGCTCGAGCCCTCTTAATGCAGACGTATGATTCCCCTGCGCTTGTGCGAGCAACGATGACAGGATATTCAGCTGTACCCCGATCCAGACGTAGCTGCGAAGATCCTCACGCTCCATCGCTTCGCGCAGATAATGACGAGCTTCGTCCAGTCGGTTGCACTCATACAGCAACATACAATACGTCACATATTGGAACCCGACGAAGGGATAATGTTGATGGCCGCGCCAGTTGTTAATCCACTTTATTAAGAAGGCTTCAACACCTGGCAGATCATTGGTGAAGGATAACAAATCATTGAATTGATCATAACCAACATACCGATTGCTCCCCACGTTTTGAAAGAAACTTCCTTCTGGCAAACATTCATTGAGCTGTTCAAAATAATGCGAAGCAAGCGAAAAATCCTGCTGAAAGTAAGCAATGATGCCGCTGAAATAATAAAGATTCCCCATGACTTGGCGCCACTCGTGGTCAGTGAGCTCATTTCGGAGGGACTGAAAGCGAATCTCAGCCTTCTTCGCTCTTCCAACGGCCTGTTTCCACTCTGCTAGCTTTATCAACATAGAAATATAGAACATCTCGATTGAAGGTTTGTTCGCATAAGAGGCCTCCGGCATCGCCTTGATCCAGTTCAGCAACACCGCGCTTTTGGAGAAAATAAAGGAAGTTAGATGTTGCTCGATTAACCGAATCGCATCCTCCGCTTGACGTGCCTGAAGGAAATGCTCAACCGCTTCTTCATGCAATCCATTCTGTTCGCACCAGTTGGCAGCGCGGCTATGATGTTCCATCCATCGCTCGGAATCCTCTTCCCTGGCAACTCGTTGAAGAAAGTCTGACAACAGATGATGGTACCGATACCACTGGCGCTCCTCATCCAATGGAATTATAAACAAGTTCAACCGCTCAAGCGTCTCCAATATCTCTTGGCTGTCTGCGCGCTCCGTAACAGCCTGGCATACGCTGCCGTTCATGCGAGTTAATGAAGAGGTTGCGAGTAGAAATTGTTTCATTTCCTCTGACTGCTGTACGAATACTTCCTCAAGCAGATAATCAGAGATCTGACGTTGATTGCCGTTAAATCGACGAATGGATGCGGCAATATCGCCGCTTTGCGCGAGCGTAATGGCTGCCAGCTGCAGTCCGCTCACCCATCCCTCCGTATGAGCGTGCAGTGCAGCGATCTGCTCGTTTGTTAGTATAAGGTCCATCGTATCCCGGAAGAACGTGATGCCTTCTTCCATTCCGAATCGCAGATCCTGTGTGTGAATGAGATTAAACTCTCCTTTTGCCGTCAACCTTGCAATTGGAAACGGCAAATCCGTACGGCTTGCGATATATAGATGCACATGGGCAGGCAGATACCCCAGCATGTAGGCTACCGATTGTTGCACGATCGGGTGATCGATCACATGATAATCATCCCAGATCAACACCCAGTCGTTCGAAACGAGACGCCACTCATTCAAGAATGCGGATATGCCTGACTCGAAGGAGCCCTCCGAGCTTTGCTCCAGCAAGAAGCCGAGCGAAGCGCCAAAGCCGGAGATCTTTTCTTGAATAGCCGCGATCACGCAACCCCAGAAGGCACTCCAGTCGTTGTCCCTTGGCTCAAGCGATATCCAGATGACTTGCCGATCCTCTCGTTTCGCCCATTCAACGAGTGTTGTCGTTTTTCCATAACCAGCTTGTGCAGATAATAAAGTCAATTTTGTTTTCATGCCGAGGTCAAGCTTGTTCATTAGATGGGGCCGCGGAACGACCTTAAGGCGTGACTGGGGAATTTGTAGCTTCGTATGTGCGATCATGTATGCAGCCCTCCGGTCCAAGCGTCAATAAAATTAATTATATTATTCGACACAAAGAGCCCAAAACCTTGTTCTTAATACACAGGATAACCGGTGACGAGCAATGCAAGATACAATAACCCGCCGACCACCGATAATACGGTAAGCGCGGCATCCCTGGACTTCTCTTCTGTAAGAGCTGCTGCGGCAAACGCGAGCGGGAAGGCAACGATCAAATAACGCGGAGCCGAAAGCAACCAAGTAGGTCCTACGACAAAGGCAAAGTATACTATAAAATACGCCGTGTATGCGGGGTTCAGCTTCTTCGCACCTAACACCATCACGATCAGAGCCGTAAAGATTGCGACCAGATTAGGCAGCCATAAACCTAAGAAGTTTCGGCTATTCCCCTCCACAAATGCGCTTACCGCATATTCCATTTGATATCTTGCCGTATCGAAAAACAGATAGATCTCCTGCGACCAGTGCTCCTTCTGATAGATCGAGTACTGAAATGCATTCCCTGTCACGTCATAATTAATATACAAATATGCCAGCAGCCCCAAAGGTATAATGAGCAGGCCGGCAAAGGCCGTGCCTAATCTGCGTAAGAACAATCCCCTATCGGAGGCCTTATAGTATGTGATCAGCTCACGCAAGAACTCAATGGCCACCGGAACAGCCAGCAGAACCCCAGGCGAACGCGTAAAGGCGGCTAGCGCTGCACATAAACATCCGATGAGCCACTTTTTGTTGCGTACGAAATAAAGACACATCAGAGATAGTGCTAGAAATAGTGATTCTGTCATTGGGATAAGGAAAAAGAATGCGGCCGGGAAAATAAATATGTATTTGACTGCGCGTAAAGCTTGGCTGCGTGCCATATCCAAACGTGCAAGCTCATAAGCGAACACTGCTGCAACGATCGAGAAGATGATCGACACTATGAATCCTGCGGCAAGATAGCTCCCAGTGAAAATCTCAACTGCTTTAATCAAGTATGGTAGAAGGGGAAAAAACACAATGTGGAACCTAGGATCACCCTCCGTCACATAACCATTCTCCGCGATCCCCAAATAGGCATTCGCATCAATACCCGTGATATGCCAGGTCTCTATCATTTTAGTAAATAATCCACCGGAGTAACCATTCTGAATGATTAGAAAAACATAACCCATAATCAGAAGGAGACAGCGGCTCAGTACCATCCAGGCGACAATCGACAGCCAATCCTGTTTTCTGTCGTTATTATCCGTCCGAGAAACCTGTATCCCTTCACTCCCGCTGCCCACCAGTATATAGGCAGACAGAACGGGTATCGTCCGCGCACCGAGGAAGGTAAATAATAGGAAACAAGATGCCGCAGCCACAGTGCCGCTTATCGTCCAGCTCTTGTTAAAGTACGACCAATAAAATGCCAAAATAACCATCACTAACATGAACATTACAAAGAAAATCTTATCTTTTTTCATAATCCGCCTCCACTAGCTTCGCCCTATCATTCAATTAGATAAATAGGAAAAAAGTGCATACGAATATATTAATATTGGAAAATATGCTTGTAAATATAAATCGACATATTCTGATAATAGAATCGCGCCAACATAAGCTGTTACCTGATGAAACAAAGGCTAATTCTCATTCATCACGAATGGAATTAGCCTTTGTTTCATGCACATGCAGTGGCCTCCGCACGAGGCCGTTGTTTCAACTTTATAGTCTGTTACTCTTTCCCATCGGTCAACAAATCAACGATGATATCCAATTGCTTTTCGACCGAAATCGGATCGCTTGGAAGGAACTCGTCGAAGTCAATGTTGTAGACCTTGCCTGACTTGCCGGCCGGGGAGTTCTGAATCAATGATTCTACTTTTTTCAAATCTTCATCCGCACCGTCGTTCACAGCCAGGAATAGCCGCTCGCCAATGAAATCAGGTATCACCTCTGCGGATATCTCCCATGTCTCGCCATGGATAACCTCGTTATTAACCTTCTCGGTTGGCTTCAGGCCGAGATACTTGTAGATAATGTTGCCGCCCATATTGGTATCGCCATAAACAAACAACGCTCCGGGACGCACATTTAATATGGAGAAGGTTTCGTCAGCAGACACGTAAGGCTTGATCTTCTCTTTGTATTGCTCAAGCTTGACGGCGAACGCCTCGTTCCACTGCTTCGCTTCTTCCTGCTTGCCCAGAATATCGCCGAACATCTCGATATCCTTGATCGGATCATTGTTCTGCTCTACCACGATCGTCGGCGCGATCTTGCTCAGCGCTTCGTATCCGCCCTCTACAGCCTCAGCGAAAGGTTCTGTTGTAACAATGAGATCAGGTTCAAGCTCCAGCATTTTCTCCAAGCTCGGCGGAACACCGACATCCGTTATCCCCGAAACATCATCCAATAGTGGGTTATTAATGATAAAGGTTGTTGCGCCTACAGGCTTCACACCGAGAGCCATCAGCTCTCCCAGGTGAAAGAGGCTGACTATTCGCTGCGGCTTAACAGGAATTTCGGTCTCGCCTTTCATATGCTCGTATATACGAGTCTCAGCGGTCGCGCTCTCTGTAGCCGTTGCTGTTGCAGCCGGCTCTGAGCTTGGTGTCGCTGTCTGGTTACCTCCTTGGCATGCGCTCAAGAGCAATGTTGTGCATAATATCATCATCGCTCCGAATGTTGGTCTTGCAAATCTAAACATGAATCTGTCCCCTTCCTCATCCAATTGATAATAAATCTCATTATCATTATGGGGAACTAGGTCTGGGGTTACAATGGACAATTTCGATTGCTGGAATGGATTATTCTGAACCATTCCTCTCTTGTCCGCTCTGAACTGGAACGGCGCGAGACCGGTGTGTTTCTTGAACAATCGGCTGAAGTAATACACATCCGAATAGCCTACGCTGGCCGCAATCTCTTGAATTCTAGAATCAGAGATCAACAATAACTGCTTCGCTTTATGAATACGAACATGAATCAAGTATTCGATGGGCCCAATGCCAAGCTGGTTCTTAAACAAACGAGACAAGTAGCTAGTACTGCAGCCGTACATTCCCGCTAACTCCTCAGCCGATATCGACTCGCTGTAATGCGCCTGAATATAACGAATAGCCTCGGTGACCGGATTCGGCCTGCCCACCTTCACTTCCGTCGAGCGGAGCTGCCGCAACATCTCCCACACAAATGGCAGTAGCAGCGATTGCGCCTGCAACTTGTCCATCGGATTCGTATGTTGCCAGAGGCGGTGCATCGTTACACACTTTTCCTGCAACGGAAGCGCGGCTTCAGGTGTGAAAGAATAAGCTTGGCGAACACGCTCATGATCCTCCGGCGACTGACCGCTTGTTTGATAGAAAATGACATAACATACAAAATCGTCTCCTGCCGGCAGAACCTTCAGCTCCATATCTGCAGCACCGTGCAGAACATGGACTCCGCGAGTTTTGTACCCCTTGCCTGCCAAGCTGATTCGGGCAGCTCCACCGGCCGTCACCACGAAAATACCGATATGGTCCACGTCATCCCTGGGAACCATCCTTACCTCCGACCGATGCTCCTGTATATCAAGCAGCCTTGCGCTGGCTCTGCTCCAACACGCTACGAGGGCTTCCCAGTCCATGCGTCCTCCCTGCTCTCTTCTGCCTTTTCCATCCATAGTAACACATAAACAACAAGCTCAGGCAGTATTTCACCTATCATACAATTCACCCTATCCTTTTGGGTTTAATGTGCCAAATTTAGGATAGTTCAAAGCCAAAAGGAAGATACTACCTCTAACGAACATGAGGAGGCAAAATGGATGGACAATATGGATAAGAATCAAAAGCAACAGCCCGGAATGAATGCAAAACAGCAGCAGCTTCAGTCATTCCGAGTAACAGACGATGGTCACGAGCTAACGACGAATCAAGGCGGGCGCATCGAAGATGATGAGCATTCGCTAAAGGCGGGTACGCGAGGACCTACGCTTATCGAGGACTTCCACTTCAGGGAGAAGATGACCCATTTCGATCATGAGCGGATCCCCGAACGAGTTGTTCATGCCAGAGGTTTCGGTGCACATGGCGAATTCGAACTATACGAATCGTTATCCCAATATACGCGAGCCCAATTCTTGAACGACACGAATGTCAAAACACCCGTGTTCATCCGATTCTCGACAGTGGCCGGCTCACGCGGCTCCAGCGATACCGTGCGGGATGTCAGAGGTTTTGCCGTCAAGTTCTATACGGAAGAAGGCAACTATGATCTCGTTGGCAACAACATACCCGTATTCTTCATCCAGGATGCGATCAAATTCCCGGACTTCATTCATGCAGTTAAGCCGGAGCCTCCCAATGAAATTCCGCAGGCGTCTTCGGCTCATGATACATTCTGGGATTTCGTAGGACAGAATACCGAGACCGCACATATGATTATGTGGGTCATGTCAGGACGCGCTCTGCCGCGCAGCTTCCGCATGATGGAGGGCTTCGGCGTCCATACATTCCGGCTTGTGAACGAAGAAGGCAAAGCGCATTTCGTCAAATTCCACTGGAAACCAAAGCTCGGCACACATTCGCTTGTCTGGGATGAAACGCAAAAAATTGCGGGCAAAGATCCCGATTTCAATCGAAGAGACTTGTGGGATGCCATCAATCAAGGAAATTACCCCGAATATGAGCTGGGCTTGCAAATCGTGAAGGAAGAGGATGAGTTCAAATTCGGCTTCGACCTTCTGGATGCGACCAAGTTATGGCCGGAGGAGCTCGTCCCTGTCCAGCTTGTCGGTAAGATGACGCTGAACCGGAACACGGATAATTTTTTTGCGGAGACGGAGCAGATTGCTTTCCATCCGGGCCATATCGTGCCGGGTATCGATTTCACCAACGATCCCCTGCTGCAAGGCCGGCTGTTCTCCTACACAGATACGCAGCTGACGCGGCTCGGAGGACCAAATTTCGCGGAAATCCCGATCAACCGGCCAATCGTTCCTGTACATAATAATCAGCGCGACGGCATGCACCGGATGACCATTAACCCTGGGCAAACCAGCTACCACCGTAACGGGCTCGCTCATAATTCCCCGGCTCCAGTATCATGGAAGGATGGCGGATATCGCCATTATGAGGAGAAGCTAGACGGACATACGATTCGGGCCAGGAGCGATTCCTTCGAGGATCACTACAGCCAGGCGGCTATGTTCTGGCATAGCATGACACCGGTCGAGCAGACTCAAATCGTGGATGCGTTCCGATTCGAGCTCGGCAAGGTGATGTCCAAAGCGGTGAAGCAACAAGTCATTGAAGTGTTCAGCCATGTCTCCGAAGAGCTTGCGGAGCGAGTAGCCTCTTCGATTGGCGCCCAAGCCAAGCGCGGCATTGCCGTTCAACCGCCGCATATTTCCCCGGCGCTCAGCATGCATACGACCATCATGTCGCCTGCAACACGCAAGGTCGCCATACTGATCGGCAACGGATTCAAAGCCGCAGACCTGAAGGAGCTGCAGCTAGCATTGACCCATGCCAAGGTAGCCTCAGAGCTGGTTGCAGCGACGCATGCTCCCTTGCAAGGCGATAACGGAACTGTCGTCGAACCGCAGCAGTCCCTGCTCACGGCAGCGTCAGTGCTGTACGACGCGGTTTATATTGCAAGTGGCGCAGGCGTTCATGAACTGATGGCCGATGTGAATTCACAGAATTTTGTCCGCGAAGCGTTCCAGCATTTCAAGACGATTGCAGCCTTCGGTGAGGGGAGCGAGCTTCTTGCAGCTGCAGGCATTGTCGTTGATACTGGCCTGCCAGGGGTTCTGACAGCCGGAAATTCTGAACCCATCGGCACATTCGCACCGGCGTTCATTGAAGCGATAGCCCAGCATCGCCACTGGGAGCGGAAGGTTTAGAGTTTCGCTGCAACGTAGTTTCGGAGCTTCCATCGACTACGATCGGATTATTGCTGCAATAGAGAGTAAGAGACAGTCCTGCCGAGCCGATAACCGACTCAGTAGGACTGTCTTGCTGTCATAGATTCATCGACGAATCGGAGCAGAGCTCACGACACCATAGCGGAATAATACTTTGCGACCAATCCACCCGACGAAACGATCCGTCAGGAAGCCCATTAAACCAAGGCTAATGAGGCCGACGAAAATCCAGTCTGTTCTGAAGTACAATCTGGAGTTCCAGATTAAGAAACCAACACCTTCGTTCGCGGCAATCATCTCCGCGCCGATAATTGCCATATAGGAGGTTCCCATCGCCAGTCGAATACCGGTAAAGATATAAGGTGTCGTAGCAGGGATGATCACGTGGATCAGAATCTGCCACTCCGATGCTCCCATACTGCGAGCGGAACGAATCTTGTCTTCTTCGACGGAGAGTACGCCCGTCAGCGTATTCATGATGACGATAAACAACGTCGCATACATAATAAGTGCAATCTTGGACTGCTCGCCAATGCCAAACCAGACGAGAAACAGCGTAATAAAAGCAATCGGCGGAATGAATCGAATGAAGTTCAGGAACGGCTCTGCGAACACGCGGATCGCGCCTACCTTACCAATGATGAGACCGATCGGAATCGCGAGCAGACTTCCAAGCGCCCAGCCAATGAACACGCGATAGAAGCTGATGCCGATGTACTTCGTCAGAGAACCGTCGCTAATGAGCTCGACACCAGCGTTCCATGTCGCAACAGGTCCAGGAACGATTTCCGGTCTATACACCCAAGCACCAATCTGCCAAATGAGTATCGCAAAGACCCATAGAAGAGGAATGGTTATCCATTTGTTATGCAATGCCTTCATGGATACATACCTCCTTCAAGCTCAGAGTCGAAGTGGGACTGAATACGACGGAGTAAGGAGTTGAATTCGGGCAATGCGACATCACGCGGATAAGCCAGCGGCACGTCGTACACATCCGAGATATACGCATTCGGCCCTGCTGACATGACGACGATACGGCTGCCAAGCAGAAGCGCTTCCTGGATATCGTGCGTGACAAAGATAACCGTCTTGTTGGTTTCTTTCCAGATTTGGCCAAGCTCCTTCTGCATCATTCGTCTAGTCATAGCATCGAGTGCACCGAACGGTTCATCCATGAGCAGAATATCCGGGTCATTGGCCAACACGCGAGCCAGCTGTACCCGCTGCTTCATGCCGCCGGACAGTTCGCGCGGGAACTTCTTTTCGTGCCCGAACAAACCGACCATACGGATGAAACGATCTGATATCTCTTGACGTTGTGCCTTCGGCATTCCTTGCATCTTGAGACCGAACTCCACATTCTGGCGTACGGTCAGCCACGGGAACAAGGAAGAATCCGCTTGCTGGAAGACAACGGCCCGCTCCCTGCCCGGCTTCTCGACATCGACACCGCCGACTCGGAGATTACCGCTTGATTTGGAGACGAAACCAGCGATGATGTTCAGCAGCGTCGACTTGCCGCAGCCGCTCGGACCGAGGAGAACAACAAACTCTCCGCTCTTCACATGAAGGTCGACATCCTTAATGATATAATGCACCGCGCCTGGCTTGTTCTGCACATAGCTTTTGTTCAGCTTTTCGATCGCAATTGCACGATTAGTAGTGGAAGGCGTTGCTAAGCTCATAGAGAATACCTCCCTTATTTCTTGTAGGTCACTCGATCCGGGATTGCTTCTGTTATGGCATCCAGACCCAGCTTTGCGTTAAGTTCGAAATCATCCTTAATGATGCCCGCGCCTACCATGTATGTCTTCTGAGCAGATAAGCTCTCGTACGATTCCTGCTTGAAGCCAATATTCCAGTTGTTATACTGCACATCCCGAAGCGTCGCTTCCCTCGGTTGTTTCACTTCCTCGTACAATATATCTGCCGTCTCATCAGGGTTCGCCGCGATAAATGTCGATGCCTCGTCTACGGCGCGTAAGAAATTAGCGACTGCGACAGGGTGATCCTTGATGAGTGAGTTCGGAGCGATGATGCTGCCGCCGATGCGTACAGATGTTTTTGACATATCCGATAACTCGTGGACACCCTCGATCTCTTTGAACTTGTCGATCAACACAGCGCCTGCTACCCAAGCGGCATCGATGTCTCCGCGCTTAATGGCTGCATAGGTCTCATCTAAGCCTCCCTGTCCGATCTGCTCCGTATCTTCCATATTTACGCCATTTTCCTTCAGGTACACATCCCAGAGATAAGGCAGGAATGTACCCCGCAGCGAGCTCAACTTCTTACCTTTAAGATCGGCTCCCGTCTTAACCTCTTCACGTACAAACAGTTTCCATTGTGCGGCTGCTGCATCTGTATCCGAGCCTGTCGATGCTAGTATCGAGAACTCGCCCTTGCTTACAGCGTTCAAGACAGGGAAATCCGCGCCGAAGCCGATATCGGCTTGTTTGATGAAGAGAGAGTTAATGCCTTCTGCCGGTGTAGCAAACGTGACAATCTCCGCTTCAATACCGTATTTCTCGAAGAAACCTTTATTCTTGGCTACTCTGAATACTGGGTTTGATACGATGTCCGCGATCTTGATTGATATGGGATCACTTTGAGCTCCCGCGGCTCCCCCGCTAGCAGGCTTGGCATCCTCTCTGCCGCATCCCGCTAGCAAAGTCATCAAGATGGCAGCCAAGGTCACCGTGATATAAAACGTACTTTTTTTCCGATTTCTCATCTTCCATCCTACTCCCTGTTTGTTGTCATTTTCATTTGTCCTGCTGGGTTGCCTTCTCGTCCGTGCTTGCAACGCAGAACGCACCATCCTCGAACGAGAATGTATCCGATACCTTGACCACCGAGCTTGCGCCTTTTCCTGCAGCGCCCGGCACACGATATTCCGAGACATCCAGCGGCTGAATCGCTGTTTCTTGCGGCTTCTCCAATTGGGGTACCCACTCATAAGGAACACGATAAGCGCGATAAACCATGTTCATGTTCCATTTGTTCTTATAAGGCGAAACATATTCCCACACCAATTCATGCTGGGCCGTCACTTCGAAGATCCGGCCATCCGAGCCCTCCGTAATAAGCGTATTGCCGTTTGGCAGCCTTTGCGCCGAGCTAATGAACGGGCTATAGAAGCGATAGGAATCGAGCCGAGCCATGAATCCAGCCTCGACAGCCGTATACTGCCATTCGATCTCTAGCGTGACCGGATTAATCTCTAGAATTCTAGAATGATCCCGTATAGCATTCTTCTGACCGTAAGGAGATGCAGGGTTCGGCAGACCGTATCCACCCCAACCGCCATTATCGAATACGAGCAGATTGCCTTCACCCGGGAGTCCCTTCGGAATGATGTGCGCATGGTGCTGACCGATAATCCAGCCCAGATGTTTCACCTCTGGCTTGGAGTAATCCGGCCCCAACTGCCAGACGATCTTGCCTGTCTTCCGATCCGTAATCCCGATAATGTTCGATTCCCGAGCATCCCATATAATATTGTCCGGATGGAAACGCTCGTCTCCAGCATCGTAGAACTTATTTGGTCCGACCCACGAAGCAGAGTTGATGTGCATCCAGTCTCCGCCTGTGTCATTACCGAAGTGGCGCCCGTTCGGATCGCGGAACAGCACGTTTTTTGCCGCTTCGTCGAAGCCTAGCTCCTCGAAGTGATCACTGACCGCCCACTCCCAAATGATGTTGCCTTCCCAATCCACCTCGATGATCGTATCGTCCAGCAGCACTTTATCCGAGATTTCCGGCTTGAGTACGTTTTTGTGCGCGAGGATCAGCGTTTTACCGCCATTTGTTTGGGGCTCCTGGCCAGGCGCATAATAGCCAACCGGATTGCCCTCTCGTTGATGATCATGATGCGCGCGCGCCATCCATTGCGGCTCATACCCGGGGTCATTCACAAGCTCGTATTGATTGAATCGCCATACGACGTTGCCATCCCAGTCGACCTGTACCACATCCGCTTCGTCCTGGAAGCCGTATCTCGGGTCACGCTCTTTGGTACTGCCTGTTACGAAGCCGCCAGGAAGAATTTTGCTCGGAAAGCCGCGGAGCCCTTCCCATAAATGAACCTCTTTGCCGTTCATGTCGATCAACAGCGAGCCTACATCGCTCACATTGAATATTGTGTAGCCGCTCCAAGCCTTTTCAGGCAAATATACCGTCGCTCCAGTTGGATAAATTGTCGGGTGTCCCATGTTCATGTCTCCTTTTTAGGCCGTTAACAAAAAAAGACCACAACGATCCCAAGAAACGGGATTACATTGCGGCCTTTGGTTTTCCAATCGGCTTATGAATTCCTTTAACGCTAATTGAATGAGCGCTAAGAAGATATAAACCGATATTAAACCCATTATTCCAACCTGTCAAGTATGATTTTAAAATTGACTAGTATATCCTACTTTCTCCTAAAGCCGTAGCACTCGGAAGCCATACGTGCACTCACTTCTTCTTGTTTCGCATGGCGGCAAGCAGCCTCAGGTTGCCGCTATATCCTTCCACGAAACGACTATATTCCGGGGACTCCATTGGCACGATCGCGAGTTTTCCCTCTGCATTGAAATGGATGCCCCATCCGTATTTTTTTGGGAGCATTGACGCTCTCAAACATGGCTTCGGCTTCATAAAAAACGCTTCTCGAATCAGAGTTCCCCTCTCGGCTAACTCCTTCTCCGGAATGTTTTTGTGCTGGATGTACACAGCGTACAGAAGCTCCTCTTGGGTATAGCCATACGGGTTATTCACAACTAAATCAAACTCGATGCCCGGCATCGTTTTCCCGTTTTTCTTGTCCGGGGGCCTTGTTCCGATCTCTGATGGGCAATCCGCGGCAACGGTAATAAACGTATCATAGTAATTCCATTCCATCTTCATCCCTCCCCATTAATTAAACCCTTTTCCTCCAAGCGGTCGAACCTTTATCGCGCTCGCCCCCGCGATCAAATGACGGCAGCGCCCGATCAGCTCAAGCACCTTTTCGTTTTTCAAAGATGCGGCATGCGCTTCCTTGCTTTCCCACAGCTCCGTAATCCAGAGATCGTTAGGCTCGTCCTCGGCCGCATGGAGGATATAATAAATGCAGCCCTCCATATCATTTAGTGTCGTGCTGGATTCCAGCATCATCTCCGCAAGCTCTTCCCTTTTTCCTTCATGCGCCGTTAATTTGCCGAACATGGCATATTTGCTCATCATTGATCTTCCTTTCTACTTGTGATCGTTGATAACATGGCTTCATAATGCGTTAACATTCGAGAGCTGGTCTCTACCATTCGCCCCACGAGCAGCTCTGACTCGATCTGCAAGGCTGTACTGTACGGCATCAATAAATAAGGGATGTAAGTCTGGAGCATAGAATGCTCTAAACGGAACACGGCCTCCTCAGGCTGACGCTCCACAAGTGCATGTCCTAACAACCAGTGCTGACACAACTCGTTTAGAACCCGCTCCTTCCCCTTGATCCTGACAGTCTCGAGCTTTGCCGATCCCATGGGATTGGGAAGCAGCTGCTGGAGCAAATAATCCTTGGCCGAGAACTCCACCGGACGAACAAACTGTCCATCGGTCTCCCGCAACGTACGAATGCGGTCCACTCGAAAATTCCGCAGTTCCTCCCGGTATCCGCAATATCCTACCGTGTACCAGCTCCCTTTCCAATACACAATGCCATAAGGGTTGAATAGCCGCAGCTTCGGGAGTTCTCCCTTGCCCCGGTCATATTCCATTTCCAGCGTTTTTCCCTGTCCGGCCGCAGCCTCCAGCGTTTGCAGATAGGTTTGTAACTTGCCGTTCACTTGCGGATAGATGACAGATAGGACAGTACGATGGCGCTTTAGCAGATCCAGTTGCTTCTCGTTTGTGTATCGCATTATTTTGTCCATCGCGCGGGTTAATTCATCGTCGTAAGGATACCCTGATTCCTTAGCAAATATCGTGGCATGAAGCAACGCCTTCTGTTCCTCCATATCGAAGAATAGCGGAGAATCGGCAAACCCGCTCAGGATGCTATAACCTCCGTTAGGCCCCGAATCGGCAATGATGGGAACTCCGCTGACGCAGAGAGAATCTATGCAGCGATAAACGGTCCGCACGTGTATCTCAAGCTCTTCCGCTAGCTGCTTAGCAGTCATTCGCTTGCCTGAGCGAAGCATCCAGAGTATGGATAACATGTTGTCCGATTTCGTCATCATCTAAGCCTTCTTTCCGAGAAACGTACCGAATAATTTCCAATCTCATATTGAGTATAATCCTATAACCCTGACAAATACAGTCAGTCATTTCAACTTTTTCGGAGATGCAAAAAAGCCCCCATTATTATTAGAATGGGGACCTTTATATTAAAGACCTGCTTGCAGCTAGCTAGCTTACTGAGCCGTATATCCACCGTCGACAATCAAGCTATTACCAGTCATAAACGAAGAATCCTCACAAGCCATAAATAGGACGGCTTTGGCCATTTCTTCTGCTTTGCCAAGGCGTTTCATCGGAGTCATTGTAGCAAGTACTTCTTTACTTTCTTCTGGAATAATTGGTGTATCGATGAATCCTGGGCATAATGAGTTCACGCGGATATTTTGTTCTGCATATTCCAGAGCAAGTGAACGAGTCAAATTAATGACGCCGCCTTTAGCTGCATTGTAAGCTGCTGAGCCTGGCGATCCTACCCAGCCGTACATAGATGCCGTGTTGACGATTGTTCCTCCGCCTGCCTTCAACATCTCGCGGATCGCTTCACGCGCTACCAAGAATACACCATCCAAATCAACGTTTACCGTATTGCGCCACTCGCTGTACGCCAAATCATGCGATGGATGAACCCTGCCAATGCCTGCATTGTTGAATACTACGTCAACTTTACCGAACGCTTCAATCGTTTGTTTGAAGATGTTTGCCACTTCTTCTTCACTTGTAATATTAGCTTTGACAAATAATGCTTCCGCATTAAGCTCTTTCAGTTCACGCTCGAAAGCTTTTCCCTTTTCTTCATTCAAATCAACAAGAACCACTTTGGCGCCTTCCGAAACAAATAATCGAGCAGTAGCTGCTCCGATTCCGGATGCTCCGCCAGTAATCACAGCTACCTTGTTCTCTAGTTTGCCCATCGTTATTTCCTCCAGTACATTATTTGTATAAGCTACAACCACTAGCGATTGTGCTATTATGTTCATAATTTAATTGTACAATTCTATGCCATGTTAACAATCATCAATAAAATATGAAATGTCTTTCTAGTAGACATTTGGGTTCAAAATGTCCTGTAAGGAGGTTAATCGATGAGTACCGACAACAACGACAAAGTCGCATCATCTCAAAGACGAGATCGAACCAATAATCATTTGAAAGCGGCACTGATTAAAATCATTAAAGAAAAGGGTTATCATTCGGTAACTGTAAAAGATATCGTTGATTGCGCCGCATATAACCGAAGCACCTTCTATGTACACTACCAAGATAAAATTAAACTCGCCGATGAGCTGCTGACTTCCATGCTTCAAGGATTGGAGGCTGCCGTAGGCGAACCCTATGTTCACGGGCAAAAAATGTACGCAGAAAAATTAAAGGCGCCATCCTTTAATATCATTAACTATATTTATGAACACCGGGATTTTTTCGAGCTTATCAAATACGAAGATACGTTACCTGGACTGCACAGGGAATTCCCGCAAACGATCCTAAAGATCTACAAGGAACAATTTATTTTCGAAACAATTAATAACATTCCCGTTAATATGGATTACTTTACACGATATACGGCGTACGGCTTTTATGGGCTTATTCTCAATTGGATCCGCAATGATTTCAAAGAATCTCAAGAGCAATTCATCCAAGAAGTAATCGATTTAACCAAAACGCACATGTACTCCTTTAAGTATGTAGGGAAATATAACTGAGGCTTGTACACGCAAAAAAAGCCTCGCAAATGGAGGCTTTTCATCCTTTTATAGGCTTGCAGCATTCTGCTCTAAAGTAACTTAATCAGCGCTTCCAGCTTCTCGACCCAGACCTTTGCTAGTTCAAAATTCGTTTCTTTTAAGGCTAATTCTATTTTCATTTCGAGCTCTTTTTTATATTGTTCCGTTTCCAAATAGTCTTTATTAAAATGACTTGCATAAATCATTTCTTTAAACGTATGCATGCTCATTTTTTTGATCTTCTTATCTCCGATGATCAACACATAATCCATACTATTTACTACGGTGTAGAAATCATGCGATATCATAATAATCGCACCTTTATATTCTTCGATCGCTTTTTCCAGTGCGATTTGGGAATAGGTGTCGAGATGGCTTGTCGGCTCATCAAGAAGCAATACGTTTGCTTTGCTGGCAGAAATTTTCGCCAATTGGAGCGTGTTTTTTTCTCCACCAGACAAAGAGCCAATCTTTTGATCAACGATTTCGCCTTCAAAGCCATAGTTCGATAGATAGGATCGAGCCTCATCATACGTTTTGAATCCCGCATCCATAAATTCTTCCAGGATGGTGTTCGAATCCTTCAACATTTCGCCTTGGAGCTGCGATAAATACGCCACTTTTGCATCTGGATGGATTGTAATGGAAGGGTGGTTATTTTTGTAAATGTCACGAAGTAAAGTCGTTTTCCCTGTGCCATTGGGCCCGATAATCGCTACTTTATCCATTGATTTAATCGTAAAGTTAACATTGTCCAGCAGTAGCTCGTCAAAGGCCACACGATAATTGCTTACTTTAACAACCGTGGTGTCCTGAAGCTCATTTTCACTGCCAAAACGAATATTAGGTTGTTTAATTGCCACAAAAGGTGCTTTGAGTCTACGCGCTTCCAATCTTTCTTGGAACCTCACTCTAGCCTTTAATGCTTTGCCTCTGGAAGCTTCTGAATTATAGGTGGCGATGACTCTAAGCTGATTAATGATCTGATCGTTTCGCTCAATTTCTTCTTCTTCGGCGACCGTAATTTCTTGCAGCTCAACCTTCGTCTGAAGCAAGGAGAAATTATAATCGATATATCGCCCGTCAAACTCTTGAATCTCCGTGTCTTCAAGATGGATGATTTTGTTGAAGCAATGATTCAATAGATAGCGGTTGTGCGTAACGACGAGCAGGATTCCTTTGTGCGCATTGATCAGGTTTTTAAGCGCATTAAGGTTTTCAAAGTCTAGGAATACATCCGGTTCGTCCATAATCAAGACGTCTGGGCTGCTTAGCATTTCCTTCATCACTTGAATAAGCTTGAATTCCCCGCCACTGAGGTCGGATAGCTTACTATCTCTTAGCTTCATGAGGTCTGCTACGTTTAGTTTCTTATTTATGCTGCTTTCGAAATCAGCCCCGCCGATTGTATCAAATGTGTCTAAAGCAACTTGATACTTCTCTAACAACTCATCCATGTCGGATGCAGTTTCCATTTCCGTGCAGATAGCTGTAATTTCATTTTGTACCTTTATAAATTCTTCCCCGATATATTCAAAAACGGTAGTATCCTTTGTTATATCGAATTGCGGGAACTGACTTACATGCCTGATGTTGCATGACGGCTCGATCTCTAACTTACCCTTGAACAAATATCGTTCGGGATCCATCAGTATATCAATCAATGTACTTTTCCCGCTGCCGCTTGTTCCTATAAAAGCACAATGCTGCCCCTCTTCAAGCGTAAATGAAATGTTCGTGTATAGATCCTTTTGCGGAAATCCGAAGGATAGATGATCAACTTTTATCATAGTTTGACCTTTCTGTATAACCATAATGGTGGGGAATTTGGATTGTTCAACAGCACATACAATTTGTGTATACCGATGTAAGATTAACACTGATTACTACCAACTTCAATGGGGTCAAATTTTCCATGGAAACTGCAGCAATTTAAGCGAAACAGGCCGGCAGTCCTCGCTATTAAAGCGGTAACTTCCGGCCTTCTATTGGTTACTCTCTTCAACCGACTAAGAAACGTATTTCCTGCACCTACTCCAAAAAAATCGTATCGAATGGATACGCCTGTTTATCCGTCCGGAATTCGCTCGGCGATAGCCCCAGGTACGACTTAAAGGTCTTGCCGAAATAACTAGGACTTTCGAAGCCACATTGCCGTCCGACCTCGCGTACATCCAGTCCCGTCGTCCTCAGCAGATTAACCGCTGTCTCGATTCGGCGTCGGCGCAAATATTCAAGCGGCGATATCGCCTCGTTCTTGCGGAATAATCGGCACAAATATTCGCCGGACACGCCGCAATGATCGGCAATTTCAGTCAGCGACACAGGCTGCGCCACATGCTCCTTCATGAACAGCTTCGCCTTGCCCGCGATGGAAACTGATTGGACCTGAGCGGGAAGGCCGGCATCCGGCAGTAGCAGCGCAAGGATGAAACGATATAACCGCACTGACAATTCAGTCGGCTCAGTTAGCTGCTCCTCGGATACTCCACGGTACAGCTCCCAGAAGCGATCAAGCGCGGGCGAAGAATCGCGAAGCGAGATAATCGGTCCTTTCCTCTCATGGATGCGATCCCACATTCGAATCGCATCTTCCCCTTTGGCGTTCAGCCAAATAAACTCCCAAGGCCGCTTGGTGGAGTCGTCGTAATAATAATGAAACGTACTCGGAACTTTGACGGCAAACCCCATGCCGGGCAACAATCGATGCGTCTGGCCGTCCAGGTCGATCCTACCCTCGCCGCTTAACGTGAACTGGAACACAACATGCCCGTTGTCGAGGCGCGAGTGCCCTTCGTGGCCATAATTCGGCGAATCGGTATACTGCCAGCCGATGGTATCCAGCAATAAGTCAGGTATGGCTTCTGTATAACGAAAGGCGTAGGCACCTTGCTTCATCGCCGTAACCTCCTCCATGATTCCTTCGATAATGCATAGTTCCGTCCATTATGATCCTTGCCGGGGGATAGGTCAATATCGTTATACTAAGGCTAATATATTTGGATTGTCGGCAGGCGCACACAGTTGATAAGATGAAGCCATTATAGAGCAAAAAGGAGACTGTCTATCATGCCCGTTGGTTCGCCCGCATTCGAAATTCGCAGCCTAAGCTCCCTCACCAAGGTGTTCATTGACCAAGAGCTGCACGATCCCGAGGTCAATAGCGGTACATCGTTATGGAACGAGGTCTATTCGTTCCAGATCGCCTACCGTTCCCACGAGACGCTCAAGAATATACGAATTTCCGTTCAGTCCGATTGGTCACCGTTTATAACATTGCGCACGGTAGGCCATGCTCCCTCGGAGCTTCCGACCTATCCGAATCCCGACGCGGGCTACCTCCGGACAACGCCAGGCCTCTACCCTGACATACTCGTTCCGCTAGAGGAAGGCGCTCACGCCGTTGCGGGACAGTGGCGATCCGTCTGGGTAACGGTCGACCTGCCGCCTATGGCGCAATCCGGCTCCGCGGGGGGGCGCGTTTCCTCTTCGATCACGCTTTCGTTTGCTGCTCAGGACGGCAGGGCGCTTGGCGAGGCGCTTCATACACTCAACGTGCTTCCTGCTGAGCTGCCGCCCCAGAAGCTGCTACATACGCAATGGTTTCATAGCGACTGCATCGCCACGCAATACGGCGTTGAGGTGTTCAGCGAGGAGCACTGGCGATTAATCGAAGCGTACGCGAGCAATGCATACCGCCACGGAATCAACCTGCTGCTCACGCCGCTGTTCACGCCCCCGCTGGATACCGCCATCGGCCATGAACGTCCGACCGTCCAGTTGGTCGCCGTGGAGCAGTTCGGAGACGGCGCGTACCGCTTCGATTTCAGCCTTCTCGACCGCTGGGTGGACATGTGCGGCAGAATCGGCATTCGCCATTTCGAATTCTCGCATCTGTTCACGCAATGGGGCGCCAAACACGCGCCCAAAATCATGGCCAAAGTAAACGGCGAAGACAAGCGGATTTTCGGCTGGGACACCGATGCGGCTGGCGGCGAGTACCGCTCTTTCCTGGATCAGTTCCTGCCCGAGCTTGTCACTTTCATTCGGACGCGCGGCATAGAAAAACAAGTGTACTTCCACATCTCCGACGAGCCGCTGATGGAGCATATGGACAACTATCGCCAAGCGAGCGAAATATTGAAAAAACACTTGCACGAGTTCCCGTTCCTCGACGCATTGTCGAATTACGAATTTTATAAGCATGGGCTTGTCGATATCGCGATCCCGTCCAATGACCATATCGAGGACTTTATCGAGCAGAAGATTGATCCGCTGTGGACCTATTACTGCTGCGCCCAGAGTGACAAAGTATCCAATCGTTTCTTCAGCTTGCCTTCCTATCGCAATCGAATCATCGGCCTGCAATTCTACAAATTCGGCGTGAAAGGCTTCTTGCATTGGGGCTTCAATTTCTGGTACAGCCAGTATTCGGCGAAGGCGATCAACCCGTACTTGGTGACCGATGCGGACGTCGCTTTCCCGTCTGGCGATGCCTTTGCCGTCTACCCGGGCGCTGACGGACCGGTAGATTCGCTGCGCTGGGAAGTGTTCCGCGAAGGCCTGCAAGACTTGAGAGCATTGGAGCTGCTAGAATCCCTGACGGGCAAGGAGCACGCGATGGCATTGATCGAAGAAGGTTTGGTAGAGCCGATCGCCTTCAATCGTTATCCCCACGGTGCCGATTGGCTGCTCGATCGCCGAGCACGCATCAACGCCGCGATCGCGGAAGCAATGGCTTAAGTAATAGGCGTATCCACGATCATACCGTCTGCACAAAGAAACCGTTCCCTGACGTCTGTGGCAAGCTTGCCGCCATAGACCAAGGAACGGTTTTCTGTTGCGCCCAATTGGTTGTCGCCCTGCTCTCTAAGCCATTCGGTGAAGCGCCGACAGATCGACCTCGCCTTGGAGTCGCTCTCCCTGAGTGAACAGCTCCAGCTCTCGCGTAATATAGCCGCCAATCCGGTACAAGCCGTTATTGACCGCGCCCGCGATATGCGGGATCAAGGTCAAGTTGGGGAGTGAGCGGAACGGATGATCCAAGGCTGGCGGTTCCGGCTCCGTCACGTCTAGGCACGCCCATAATCTGCCCAGCCGCAGCTCGGCGACCAGCGCGTCCTCGTCGATCAGCGAACCTCTCGCCGTATTGATGATGATGGCGTCGTCCTTCATGAGCCGCAGCGTCCGCTCGTTTATTAAGTGTTTGGTTTCGGGAATCGACGGAGCGTGTATGGAAACGACGTCGGATTCCTTTAGCAGCTCGTCTAACTCGACTTTAACAGCTCCGAGCTCCGATACCGACTCATCGGATAGGTAAGGATCGTAGACGAGAATACGAACGTCGAATTGCTTCAGCAGCCTGATCAGATGCCTGCCCGACAGTCCCGCTCCTATAATTCCGATATTCAGCCCGTACAGCTCGCGTATCGACTTGTTGTTGGGCTCCCACTCCCCCGCGCGCGTGTCGCGGGCGAGCTGCCAGATATTCTTGAGCGATACGATGGCAAGCCCCAGTGCGGTTTCGGCTACGCCTTGCGCTAGCGCATCGTTAGCGCTGCACACCCGTATCCCCCGCTCCTGCACGGCCGGGCTCAGCACGGGCTTGACCGAACCCGCCGCGTAAGCGACCAGCTTCAGGTCAGGACAACGATTGAGCAGACTCTCCTCCAGCCGGGGGCTCCCCCACGTGTTAATGACGATGTCTGCTCCCTCGATGATCGCTTCGGCGTCTTCGGCCGTGAGCCTATCGTAGCCCTCGAACACTCTCAGCGTGCCCAGCCGCTTCAGCCGTTCGATATGTTCGGGCTTGAATAGGCGGTCCGTAAGTCCCTTATCCTGCATCATGACGATGTTCATGACTGCCCTTCCCCCTTTGGCTTGAGCCAGCTATCCAGGAACGAATAGGCCAGCTCCCTCATTTCCACCGGGAAGTCGTGCCCGCCCGTCCCAATGTACGAACGGAATCGGTCTTCTTTGCCCAGCAGGCGATACAGCTTCGCTAGCTCCAGCATCCCTTCCGCGACGGACTTCCAATGCGGGAAAATGTGGTCTTGCTGTCCAGCATAATGAAAGGACGGAGTCGGCGCGCACAAGGCAACAATTTCATGAAACTCGAACGGTATCAGATCCAGCGCCAGGTCTTCCGACACTTTGGGGATATGCGTATAAGGATAACTGCGGTAACCCCAATGATCCGGCGAAGGATCTCCCGTGAACGGGCTGAAGCCGCAGCTGGAGACGAAAGCCTTGATTCTGTTATCCAGACCGGCCAGGAAATAAGCGTTGTACCCGCCGAACGAATGGCCGATCGCACCAATAGCCTCCGAATCGACTTCGTCAAGCGAGCACAGCACGTCGATTCCTTGCATATGGTCTAACGCGTTTTTGGCTACCGTGGACCATTCTGGATAAAGCTCGTAGAATGGCCCGCTATGGAAGGCGGGGCGGTCCGGATAGACTCGTTCTCCCGCCGTGAGCGCGTCAGGAGCCAGCACGACGTAACCGCGCTGCACGAGCTCCCATCCATATTGGCGATTCGGTCGACCTTCCTCCGTTGCGATGTCTTCCTTGCCTTCTTCGGTCGTCGGATGAAGCCCCATGACGGCCGGATATCCCCCGGACGGACGAGGAAACAGCGCGGCGTCCGGAATTAAGAGATACGCGGTTATCGTATCGTTGTAAGCCGAATCGTAGGAGACGTGAAGCCTCGTATGACCGGGCTGTTCGCTCCGGGACAAGATACGTAGATTCACAGGCTCACGCTCGGGAAGCTCCCCGATATAATTCAGCCAGACCCGGCGGATGCCGACCTGCTTCCGGTTCCATTCTTCCGCATTCTCTATTCCATCAAGCAACGGCGGGATTCCATCCCGGTTCAGTTGCGATAATGCGTAGCCCATATGGGATTTCCCTCCTCGTACAGAATCATGAAGGCCTTCTCCGAGGGAGAAAGCCTTCCTTGTGCTTCTATTAGATTCTTCTATTAGATTAAATCTGACTTGATCAGCAGATTTCTGACCATGACGGCAACTTCGGCCCGCGTGATATATGCTTTCGGATCCAGCATGTTGCCGTCCCGACCGTTCACGATACCTGCAAGCAGCGTATCGGCCACGGCCGCTTTCGCCCATTCGGCTACGCTATTCGCATCACCGTATTGGGCCAGCAGTCCGTCTCCGTCCTGCCCTTGCACGTTGTCCTTCAGGCCGCTTACGGCCATCGCCTTGGCGATAATCGTCATAGCCTGCTCGCGCGTAATCTTGTCGTTCGGACGGAAGGTGCCGTCGTCGAAGCCGTTGATCAGACCATAAGCCGACGCCGTTTGAACCTCCCGGTTAAACCAATCTTCCTCTCTCACGTCGCTGAACGGAGCTTTGCCGCTCTCCAGCCTCAGACCCAAGCCGCGAACCACGATCGCCGCGAATTGCGCGCGGGTCATGTCCAGGTTCGGTCTGAACGTTCCGTCCTCGAAGCCGTTCACGATCATTCTCGAGCCTATGTCGTTCACGGTATCCTTGGACCAATGCGTGGCCGCGTCGGCGAATTGGAGCGCATGGGACACGACGGAGTAGATGCTGTTCGTCCGGCTGTTGATGACGGCGAAATATTGTCCGTCAATCTCTACGACTTTGGTCGGTACGTGGCGCACCGTGCCATCCGGTTCAACGACGACGCCCGTCGTAATCCGGTTTGGATCGATGCCGTCCGGGATGGCGATTCTGCGCTCGACGTACGAGCCGAATGTGTTTACTTCCACCGTCCGATCGCCGCTTGTTGCCCGAACGGTAAACTCCAGAGCCGGAACAACCAGCGTGAAGTTCCCGTTCAAAGAGGCTTCGTCGACAAGCTGCAATGTTGCCGGCTTCGGCTTGGCGACTTCGATTTGGATATTCAGATCATTCAATTGCTTGACGCCCAATTGATCGGCGATGTCATCCAAATCGAGATCCTTAGCCGGCAGCGAGAAGACCGCGCCTCCGGATTGAAGCTCGATCACCGCTTGTCGGTCCGCCAGCTGTTGGAGCGTACGTCCATCAAGCTCCCCGATTTTCACGTCCGAGCTCTCTCCGAACGCCAGCGGAATGACGATTCCGTTGCCTGCGGACCCCAGAATTTGTTCCACGATCTCTTCATCAACGGTCAGAGTCGTAACCGACTGACCAGCCTGCTGGGAGTTCGTAACTTTGCCAGCATTCTGGATCTTGCCGTCCACCACGATTCCGGTCGTCGGAGCCGGTGTCGGTGTCGGTGTCGGTGTCGGTGTCGGTGTCGGTGTCGTGTCGCTCACCGTAATCGCCAGCATAGCAGGGCTGCCAGCGCTGAAGTTGAACGTCAGCGTCGTTGTGCCTACCGCCTGCGCAGCCAGGTACTCTTTCTTGATCGTGACCGTCTCGCCGTCAACTGTGTATTCGTTGCCTTCGGTCAGCGTCGTCGCCCCGTTGGCAATGCTGCTAAGCGTATTGCCATTCAGCTCTACCGTGGCGGATACGTCGGCCGAGTTAGCAACGTTCTTATCGAACGATTCCTCAACAGGGTCGATGACGCTATCTCTCAGTGTGGAGTCAATAACCGCGATCTTCAGCGTTTTTGCGCTTCTTTCGAAGTTAAGCGTCAACGTCGTCGTGCCTACCGGCAGCAATGCCAAGTACTCCTTAGCGATCGTCAACGTCGAGTCGTTCAACGAGTAGTCGGTGCCGGAGATCAATGTCTCCGCTCCGTTCTTGATGTTGACCAGCGAGTTGCTGTTCAGTGTCAATTCAGTCGCTACATCCTGATAATGCCCGGCGCTTGTATCTTCCGCGTTCTTATCGAAAGTAGCCGTATTCGCGCTAAGCGTCGGCGGCGTTTGATAAAATGTCATATAATCATACGTGAACTTGCCGGTAAACCGTTGCGAGATCATGCGGAACATCTCTAGTCCGTTCGAAGCGCTGTTAAGGAACGGAACATCAGTAGTCCGAATGGTGCCGGATGCATGATCGACCGTGGCACCGGCTTCAGAACCCGCATAGCCGCGCAGCGAATCCGCCTGCACCGTCAAGTCGTACTTCTTGGTCGCGAAATCGATATCGAAGCGAATCGATACCCATTCGTCCTCTGGCTGCGTATACATCCCGTATTCCGTCAACCTCGGAGTTCTCATAACTCCGCTTTCCATTCTCTGGAATCCCAGACCGCCATCCGAGAGTCCAACGAAGCCCGCGAACGCTGCGCCGTTGCCAGCAAGGTCGATCGTGTAGTTGCCGCTTGGGTGATCGACACGCGAGAACTTCATTTTCGTCTCAACGGTTACTTTTCCGCCTGTGCCGTATGGGGCCATTTCCCTCCAAATACGGGGGCCCGCGATATAAGCGTCATTCGGGTCTACCCAGTTATCCAAGGCTTCCAGGCCGTTGCCTCCCAAATCGGTTAGGGGCACGATCTTCACGGAGTTAATGTCGTTCCGCAGTTGAACGGTCCAACCGTTCCCGTTCCCAACATTTCCTTCCGCCCATTGGTCGAATCCTTCGTACACCGCTTTGGTATCTGCCGCTAGCGGCAGAGTGACCGTAATCTCAGGATTGTCGATCGAAACGTTGTCGTATTCGTCTACCGCCTCGATGCGGAACGTATAAGTGCTGCCCGCCGTCAGACCGGTTACGTCATACATAGCAACGTTTGACTTACCCGCCAGAACAGGCTCCGCGCCTCCTAGACGATGGATCCGGTATTCTTTGATTTGGCCGACATCCGTTGCGGGCTCCCAGGCCAAACGGGCCGCGTTCGTGAACAACAGCTCGGCACGCAAAGCAGGATTACCCCACTGTGGCGGCACTTGGTCAGCCAGACTGACTGTCAGGTGACTCGCCTGCGGCTGCGCGTTAGACATGTTGTCGCTCGTGTCTATCGCCCGTACGCTGATAGTATAGGCACCCCCCGTCGCAAGACCGGTAATCGTCGCAGAGTTAACCGGAGACGTCATCTTGCGCACGCCGTCGACATATACGACGTACTCCTTGATTGCCTCATTGTCAGTAGCAGGCAACCAGTTGACGGTCAC
The DNA here is from genome assembly GCF_054483835.1 of Paenibacillus sp. strain BS8-2. NCBI lineage: Bacteria > Bacillati > Bacillota > Bacilli > Caryophanales > Paenibacillaceae > Paenibacillus > Paenibacillus sp. strain BS8-2. The sequence goes on along the minus strand of NZ_CM137010.1, from coordinate 2,509,370 downwards.
CGAATCGTCGGTTTGCGATACCAGCGAGATTGATCCGGGTACTGAAGGACGAATCTCGTCGCTCTTCACCTCGACGAGACCGATCCAGTCGAGATTCATGCCGGCATTCTGATGCCACATCGTCAATTCAATCGGACCTGCTGGCAGCTGTTGACCCGTCTTGACCCGCACCGCTCGCCAGAGCGAGTGATCCGCTCCAAAGTCGGTCGTCGGAGCCGCCTCGAAGTAGTTCAGCTCGCTGCCGAGCTGGAGGTACCTGACGATCTTTTCACGAGGCCCTCCAGATGGAATCCAGCCCCCCACGTACTTGAGCACCAAATCGTACGTGCCGGTCTTCGGCACGTTCAGCTTCCACTTCATCCATTGGCCGACTTGATCCCAGTCAGATACGCCCGTGCCATTGGACAAGAACGGCCTTGTGGTATAGATGGTAGGAGCTTTGCCGCCCCATTGCGTGAAGGTTTCTGCTTCCTGCCATTCCATAGCCCACGTCGATTGGACTGCGCCATGATCGTCGATGACCTCGGATGCCAGCGGGTCACCGGTGCCGACGCTTTTGAGTTTCAATATACCCGAATTTCCCTTCAAAAGAATGGGCGCATTAGCTTCAAGAAGACCGCTGTTAATGCTGCCGTGCTTCCGGAACGAAAGGCCGGCCGGCGCCTCAAGCACCTGATAGAAATTCGATTCGTTCGTCAGACTTCCCCAAGCAACGCTGTCGCCTTCAAAATCGCGGTACGCCTTCAGCGTCACTTCCCCGGGAACGCCGTCGATTTCCGTCTCAAGCGTTACATCCGGGAGGGGGCCTGTAGCTGGAGCATCGTTCAGCTTGAAGTTACGCTGCCCCTTCTCCACTTGCAACGTTAGCGTGTTGCCCGAGGTCGTCCAATGGACCCCTTCATTGTTCATCGCAGTTGCCACATCGCCGCCAAGCGGGATGTCGACTTCGCTGTCGCTGTCACGCAACGCCGTAACGCCAGTCGCGTTCAGTACGACTTCTGCATCAGCTTGCGCCGATACGGACAGCAGCTTGTCGCCGAAGGCAACCGTCGCGCGCTGATCGCTCTCCACGACTGTTGTGCCGTTCTTCGCCAAGCTTACGCCGTCGACGAGCAACACGGAGTCGCCTTTGACCGCCGCGGCTGCACCGTCGAACGTAACTCCGTCCGCGGTAGTGATCGTGCCACTGTTCGCCGTACGGACATACACCTTCGTACCATCGTCGAACGTCAAACGTACGTAGGTGCCGAAGTCTTCGGATTCCACGTTCTCCGCTTCCGTGCCGCGTTTGTGCGGCTCCATCGTCGCGACCAGCTTGGCCGCGCTCGTCTTAGGAGTCACGAATGAAGCATGAAGCTGTTTTCTGCCCGTGAAGCTTCCGCCGGGAGCCACTTCCGTGCCTACCGCGTTCAGGTAACGGTTCTCAAGCGTCGTAGTGAGAGAGTCCGCCTGCGATCCGTGGAATCTGACCTCAAGCTCCCCGTCTCCCTTGGCGACTGTCGCTCCCTTGCCATCCTCGTGGAAGTCGAGCTGCTCGTCGGTGTGCAGGTTCCACTCGAAGGACGAACCGCCCGCGGCCGGCGATGCGAGATCGTCGATCACGACGTACATCGAAGGACGCACGTAGAGAATATGCCGCACCGCTTTACTCAGCCCGCCGTTATAAGCGGCCGTCGCGTCGCCGCTGACGGCGTCGAAGTCGGCATGGGTGACAAAGCCGAGAATGTTGCCGTCGGAGTCGATGCTGTTGGTTTGCTGGCCCTTGCGGCCGTCGTACGTAATCGCGTTAGCGGAGAACGTTTGTTTGGCAAACCCCGCGTGATGCACGCTGTCGTAGTAATCGTAATGTCCGGCCTTAACGGCCAGCGGCTCGCCAAAGGCATGGATGATAAAGCTGTTCTGGTCCGCGTTGCTGTGACTGTAACTGCCGTAAGGACTGGAGCGGAAATACAGAGATGTGCGGTCCGTATCCCATAGCTCCGAATGCATGGCAGTAACACCGGTCACGGGGAACCACTTGCCTTTGGCCAGATCGACCGGCGGCATGGATCCGAGCGTTTCGTCTCCGTAGAAGTATTCCGTCAAGCCGAACTGAGGCGATGCCCCGATCGCTTCCCCTTCCCACTTCAGTCTTTGGTCATCATACATCTGAGACAGACGGTTCAGCAGATTCACACTCGTCCAGCCCGGCGTGTAGTGGCTGTCGTTCCCGAAGACGCCCGTCGGGCTGCCGTGTGGGAACATATAAAGCGGATACATGCCCTCGTTCCGCGAGAATGCTTTCTGGTACAGGTCGATCGCGCCCGCGCTAAGCAGAACGTCCATCAGCTCCTTGTTGGAGCCGGACGACCACTGCCAGTAGCCCGTTCCCTGCGACCAGGATCCGTCCTCGCCGCCCCATGGCGGAAGCATGTTGATGTAGGCCGGCACCGTGGCCTCGAACCAATCTTCCGCTTCCGGAATCTCGTGCATCATGATGGTGGAGATAAGGCCGATGTAGCCGAAGATCGTCCAGCCATGGGAGTCGTACGGATGCCGGTTGATCGGCTGCGTAATGACGAATTTGTTGACCAGCGTCGTCGTACGGTCCTTGACCATCGTCTCGACCGCCTCTTTCTCGGTCTCGCTGAGCAGATCGTAGACCCAGTCGTAGACGATCGCCGATCGATACGCGATCGCGCGGTGAACCTGGTCCTGGATTTCGAATTTCGTCGATCCCATATCATCCCAGGAAGCTATGCTCAGCAGTTGAGTCTTGGCGCTTTGGCCGAAAATGTCTTCATCTGTGAGCAGGTAGATGAACGCCGTCTCCATCATGCGGGCCAGCGCCCCGTCGACATAGCCGCGAAGCACGCCTTGCGCGGCTACGAATTCCGGCGAGGTGGTCGGAACGCCGGATCCCTCCATGTACGGGAAGGTCGGCTCAGCCGCCGGCGGGTTCTGATAGGTGCCCATGACCGAGGTTCTAATCCGGTTGTAGACCGTCTGGCTGTTGCCCGACAGTTTCAAATCCCGGAAAGCCTGCAGATCGTCGGGGTTGGTCCATACACGCGGATGATCGACATCGATTTTATCCATCAAATCGTCTAACGCCGGTACCGGGAAAGGCACCGCATCCGTTGTAATCCGGAACTTGCGGGCCGTGCTCCAGCCCGACCAGCCCGAGCCATTCTCGTACCGGACCTGCCAGTACCAGATGCCCGAACCGAACACTTCCGGGAAGTTATAGAAGTTCTCCTTCACGTCCGTTTTTTCAAGCAAGCCATTCGTCATGGCCGCATCGCGGGCCACGCGAACATGATAGTTCGTGGCGCCGCTAATGTACGGCCAGCTGAAGTCCGGCGGATTCTGGGTCGTGACCAGCGAATCCGTAGGTCGGAAAGGCATTTGATCGCCTCGGAGCACTGCGGCCGGCCAGTCCGAATCAGCCGCTGCAGCCCGCTCAGTCGTTGCTCCGGGCCATATATTCAGGCATCCAATTAGCATAACCAGCGCCATAACGGCCGCCACCTGCTTGTTTACTCGTTTGAATCTAGTCATCGTATCATCCATCCCCTAATCCGCTTGAATTGGAATGCGCTTGCACTTAGACTTGACGAGCCAGTTGTAATAACTCCTCCATATACAATCCGATGTCCACGGTCGTTCCTTCCAGCCTGGACTTCTCGGCCGCGAACGCCATTACGTGGCTCTGGACGGATACGGAAGCCGAAGACAAGCTTTCCCCGCTGCCTTCCCCGCGCACGAGCTGAGAGAAGTCCCGCATGATGCCCCGGTCTCCTCCGCCGTGGCCGTGGCCGCTCGGTATCAGCTCGATCGTCTCCGTACGGCCGGACTTGAATTCCGTAATTTCGATAAGTCCTTTGCCCATATGCGCCCGAAGCTGGGCTTTCGTGCCCATCAGCTTGAGCGTCCGTCCTCCGTCCGTCGTGAAGGCGGACATGGTGAACGTGGCGGAGATGCCGCCCTCGAACTCCATGGCGATGACCTGATGGTCCACCACGTCGTTGTCGCAACGGTAGACGCAGCGTCCGTAAGGCCCTCGCTTCAGAGCTTCCAGCACGGCTTCATTGCTTGTATCGTTACTAACCGCTCCCCGCAGGACGGATGCGTCCCCGTTGCCGAGGTAGATGTCCGGCGCGTAATACGCGCACTCGTCCCGGACGGGACAACCGTCGAGGCAATAGAGCGGCGCCCCTTCCGGCGCGTTCGCCTCGTTAAAGTGGGTAAGCCCGCCGAAGGACGACAGCTTGACGCAATCCGCGCCAGCCATGAAGACCAGCATGTCGAGATCGTGGCAGCTCTTGGCCAGGATCATCGGGTTCGATTCCGCCGCCTTCCGCCAGTGGCCACGCACGAAGCTGTGCGCGTGATGCCAATAGCCTACGTTCTCGATCATGTCGATCGACATCAGCTTGCCGATTCTTCCATCGGTAAGCAACTTCTTGATTTCCGTGAAAAACGGGGTATACCGCAATACGTGGCAGATGGCGAACACGCGGTCATGCTTCGCCGCGTGCTCCGCAAGCAGCACGCATTCAAGCGGGTCGTGCGACATGGGCTTCTCCAGCAGGACGTGATAGCCTAGCTCAAGCGCCCGGATCGCAGGCTCGAAGTGCATACGGTCCTGCGTGCAGATGAGAACGGCGTCCGCTTGCTGCGGCAAGGAGAGGAAGTGTTCCCAATCCGTAAACCGGTTCTCGGCGCTTATGCCGTGAAGATCGGCGAATGCGTTCCTTCTGACGTCGTCCGGCTCCGCCACGGCTGTTATGCTCAGCTCATTGGGGAAGTCCAGGGCGTACTGGGCATATTCCTTGCCTCTTCCGCCCGCTCCGATCACGACGGCTGTAATTTGTTTCAATGTGATTGCCCCCTTGCAAATAAAATCCACAAACATTTATTTATCCTTGCATCTCTACGCGTGCTTAGCCTTTCAGAGAGCCCAACATAGCTCCTTGCTCGAAGTGCTTCTGAATGAACGGATACAGGATAATGACGGGCAGGCAGCCCAGTAGAATGACGGCGTACTTTAAAGATTCCAGAATAACCTTCTGCCCCGACCCGGTCGTTGTCTCCAGTACGTCACCGGCTTGACCGACGACGACGAGATTACGAATGACAAGTTGCAGCGGGAACAAATCCTGATCCCGTAGCAGCAACAGAGCTGAGGAGAAGCTATTCCAAATCTCCACCGTGTAGAAGAGACCGATCGTCATCAGCACCGGTTTGGACAGCGGAAGAACGATATTCGTGAGCACGCTGAAATCGTTTAAGCCGTCGACGCGGCCCGACTCCTCGATTTCCTTGGGTATATTTTGGAAGAAGGTGCGCATGACGATCAGATTGTACGTATTGATGGCATTAGGCAGCACCATGGCCCATATTGTATCCACGAGCCCGTATGACCGAGCGACCAGATAGAACGGGATCATGCCGCCGAAGAACATGATCGTGAAGACGATCATTAATGTAATCCCCTTGCCAAACACGAGTCCTCTTCTCGACAGCGAATAGGCGCCAAGGATCGTAAGAGTCATGGAGATGACTCCGCCTAGCAAGACGTACATAATCGTATTGCGGTAACCTCTCCACAACCGGTCATCCTCGAACACGGCGGTCATGGCGTCCCACTGCAATCCTCTCGGCCAGAAGCCAACTGCGTTGCGCACGACGTATTCGGGCGAGCTTAACGCAACCGAAGCCATATGCACGAACGGGAACAGACAGACAAAACCTACGAACGCTAACAGCAAAAAGTTAATGACGTCAAATATTCCGATTTTCCTTATGTTTACCATAGGCTTGTTTCACCTATCTTACGTGCGACTTTATTGGCGGACAATACGAAGATTAGGGCAATGATGGCCATGGAAAGGTCGATCGCGGAAGCGTAACTGAAGCCGCCTCCCAATATGCCGATCCGGTACACGTAGGTCGAGATGATATCAGCCGTTTCCAAGTTGGCGGAGTTGCCGAGCAGGAACGCCTTGTCGAAGCCTACCTCTAGGATGCCGCCGATCTGCAGAATGAACAGAATGACGATCGCCGGAATAATGCCTGGAATCGTGACGTGCAGCGTCTGCTTCCATCTGTTCGCTCCATCGATCTTAGCCGCTTCGTACAGCTGCGGGTCGATGGCCGAAAGAGCCGCGAGGAAAATAATCGTCCCGAAGCCGACCGATTGCCAGATATCCGACGCGATGAAGATGGTTCGGAACCATTCGGCCTTCTGCAAGAAGAAGACAGGCTCGAAGCCGAAGGATTGAATAACTTTGTTGATCCATCCCGTGCTCGGCGACAACAGCATGATCATAATGCTGGACACGACGACCGAGGATAGGAAATACGGCATGTAGCTCAAGGTCTGGATGAAACGTCTGTAGCGCTTCCAGCGCATCTCGTAGAACAGAATGGCCAAGATGATTGGCGCCGGGAACGCGAACAGGAACTTATAGAAACCAAGCAGTATTGTATTGCGGATGATGATCCAGGCGTCCGGATTCTCGATAAATACCTTGTAATGCTTCAGCCCAACCCAGTCGCTTTCCCACAAGCCTTTGAACAGATTGTAATCCTTGAAGGAAACGATGATACCGAACATCGGCACATACCTGAACAAGATATAGTGAAGCAGGACAGGGACGAGCAGCAGCAAGTACACCCGGTCTCGCTTGATCCGGCGCAGGATCGAGTGTTTATGGATGGCTGCTTCTCCCGGATGCAGCGTGTCTGCCCGGTCTTGTTTGTTCCGGGAGCTGACCGATTTTATTTTCATGGCTGCTTATTCCTCCTGAAGTCTGAGATTGTCCGTAAAGGTAGCGCAGGGCCTCACGCGCTTACCTTGCGTGCGGCCCTGCTGCTCCCCGCGATTACTTCGCGTTGGCGATTTGACGGTCAAGCGCCGTTTGGTACACCGCGCGGATTTTTTCCAGGTCGTGGCTCTCAAGCTCTTTCACGAAAGCTTCCCACTCGGTGAGCGGACGGTCGCCAAAGATAAATCTTGTAACTTCGCCCGTCCAGAATTTCCAGATCTGATCGTTGGACGTCGTGATGGAAGCCGCTTCGTCGGCTGTCAGTACCGGACGCGTATAAGCGATCGGGAACCGGTATTTCGGTGCTTCCACATACGCCTCTTGCTCCTCTTCTTTTACGAGAGCAAGCCAAGCTTCGAAGTCGAACCAACCGTAAGTAGCCGCCGTTTGAATACCGGAGAGGATGCGCATATCGTTTGGTTCTTTATAGTTGTCGTTGAATTTGCGTTTGCCGTCTACGATCGTATACGTTTCGCCTTCCTTGCCCCAGCTCTGGATGTCCTTGCCCTTCTCGGAGAAGATGTAATCCAGGTAACGGAGCGATGCGTCAAGGTTCTCCGTCGTTGATGCCACTGCAAGTCCGTAGCTTTCGGAACCGCCGCGTGGCAGGTATGGCTTGTCGCCGGCGCCGATCGGAGGAGCCATGAACTCGAGGTTTCCTTCCGGCAGTTGGCCGTTCATGATTTCGATTTGGCCGATAAATTGAGCCGTAACGAACGATTTGTTGGTCGCCATGAATTGCGTCCAAGCTTTATAGTCCATCGTCAGCCAGTCAGGTGGCATAAGGCCGTCCTTGAGGAACTTGTTCAGCCATTCCACCATCGTCTTGGCATTCGGATTCTGCAGGCCGAACGTGATTTTCGTAGGGTCGGCAGGGTCCGGGTAGAACTCCGGATAGAAGCCGAACGATGGACCGAACGTGTCAAGCGTGCTTAGTCCGTGGCGGAACATGAACGGATAGCTGTCCGGATACAGCTCTTTCAGCTGCTTGGACACATTATAGAGCTCTTCCCAAGTCGTTGGAGCTGTCAGATTATGTTCTTTAAAGATGTCTTCGCGGTAGAACCAGACCATCTGGCTGGACTCGCCCGCGCCATCGTTGATAATGCTGAAGATTTCGCCAGAAGGAGCAAGTACGCGCTCTTTCACTTCCGGCTTCGCGTCTAGGTAAGCCTTCACATTAGGCATTTTGTCCATGTGTTCGGAGAGATTGATAAAGGCGCCTTGCGGTCCGAACTTTTGAACATCGGCAGGGAATACGGACAGAATGTCGGGCATGTCCCCGGAGGATACGGCCAGTGCCAGCGATTCCGGGCCTGTCGCAAGCTCTTGCTCGACTGTGATGTTCGTTTCTTCTTTTACCCACTTCCATACGCCCCAATCGTCTTTCGGCGGCCATGCGGTGTTGTTCTCCGTCAGAATGCGGATCGTAGCCGCTTCCGCTTGAGGAGCTGCCGTCGCTTCTGCTGTCGCCGTTCCCTCCGCTCCCGTCGATGCGCTTGGTGACGTATTGTTGTTGCCCCCGTTGCCGCTGCATGCGCTAATCAATAGAGAGAGCGCTGCTAAAGTCCAGATAACCTTTTTTCTCTTCATGTCTGCTTCCCCGTCCTTTTTAATTAGGATGAAATGAAACCGGCGTCCGTTTCTGTGCTGCCGATAACACTTACTCACACTTTAGGCCCCGGCAATGGACAGCGTAAATAAGCGGATGTGGAGGAAACTTTACGATATCTCGAATAGTTGAAAAAACGTAAAGGTTTCCGTAAAAAAGCCAACTTTAAAGATTCGTAAATGCCGAAAACGGCGCCGTTACAGGGTTTGTAGCCCCGTCACGGCGCCGTCTTCAGTTCGGACGGTTATGCTCGCTCTTGCGATATTCGCTGGGACTCAGTCCCGTATACTTCTTGAACATCCGGTTAAAGGACGTAATATTCCGGTAGCCAACCGCTTCGGCCACCTCCTGAATCTTCGACCTTGTGTTCAGCAGAAGCTCTGACGCCTTCCGGATCCGCGTCTCGTTAACATACTCGATAAAGTTCGAGCCCGTCTTGTCTTTGAAGTAGGTGGACAGATAGCCGCTGCTTAGATTCAGCTTCTCGGCGAGAGCGTCCAAGTAGATTTCTTCAGCCAAATGATCGCCAACGTAATCCAATACGAAGGAAGTAATAGGATCCTTGGGCGCCTCGGACTTGGCCCGGACGGCGTCCGCGGCCCGCACTGTCCAATCGAGCAATAACGTTTCAAGCTCATGGACCGTTACACAGCCGGCGATGTGCTCCTCCGGCTTGTCCGGCAGCGCGTCCGCTCCGGCTTGCCCGGCGATCTCCGAAACGGTAATCCGCAGCTGGTCGACCACCGATTCGGCGAATCGGAACCAAGCAACTGCAGGTACATCCTTATCCTGAAAGTCCGAAAAGTGCCGCTCTAGCAATCCTTGGAGAACGTCGGCGTTTCCTTCACGAAGGTTCGCACGGAACTGAACCAGCTGTTCCTTGGGGAACGCGACGGTCGCCGTGCCGACGGGCAATGAAGTTACGATTTGGGTTTCGTCCGTCAATTTGCGGAGGAGACTCATCTCCTTCACTTCCTTGTAAGCCTCGCTGAACTGACCGGAGTGCTCGTACACCGACGTTACGGCAATCGTAATGGCGCCACTTTCCCGGTCGTGATCGAGCACGCTCTTAATCTCGTTCAACGAGTGCCGCAGCTCATGCTCCCCATCGATGAATACGAGACTCAGAATCTGATTGTACTCGATTTGGAACGTGATCGCGTCGGGAAACGTCCGGTTCAGCTTGTCCTCGATAAAGACCTTCATATAATAGAGCCAGCTCTGGAAGGACCCTTGCGGCCATGCCGCTTTGGGTCTTTCGACGACGTGGTGCAAGACGAATACGTAAGGCTTTCCTTGAAAATCGAGCTTGGCCAAATCCTGCTCCTTATTCCTGATATCTTTCAAATGGTTGATAAACGCCCATTGGCGGGTCAGGCGCTGCTTGTCCCTGAGCTGATTGCCGATCATGTCGAACTCCTGAATGCTGGAGCGGTAGATCTCCTCGTCCCCGGTTCCGCGAATCGATTCGACGAGTCGCTGGAACGGATTGTTAATCTTGGTCGCCAGCAAGAAGGCAATCATTACGCTGATCACAAGAACCGCCAATATGACTGCGATCATCGTGGCGTTCATTCTCGCCTGCGAGGCAAGTTCCGCTGCCGGCAGCCGGTGCAGATAAGTCATGCCGCTATCGTTCGCGCGCATATGGAAGTAATAGTGTCCGTCCTTGATGAACTCGTTCTCCCCGTCCTTGAGCAGCTTATCAACTGACGGGTAGGACGAAGACGCTATTCGGTTATACAGCAATTCCCCCTGATTCGAATAGACGACGAGGTCCTCGGTCGACGTCTGATGGTATGCCGCGAACATTTTTTTGGCATTAAGGAAGACGATCATATAGAAATCCTGGTTGGCCGACTGCTTGAACACGATGGGTATATATTCGCCGACAGAATCTTGCCTCCCTTGATACACGCTCATGTAGAACGTGTCCGCGGGCAATATCCGGTTAGTATACGATTCTTCGAACTGTCGATCCCAGAACGCTCTGGAATAACGATCGCTCGTCAGAAAGTAATCGAACATCGTATCGGGTTTCGTGCTTGTGCCCTTTTCGATGACGAATTGATTACTCTTGGAGTAAAAGACGATGTTATCGATAAACAAGTTAGGGTCTGACACCCAAGTCAGAATATCGCTGATGATGGCGGGAAAATCGGAGTATTGCGGCGCACGCTGCAGCTGCTGCACACGATCCGTATAATAGAACAAATACATTTGGGACTTGATGATGTCGAAGTGATTCTCGTAGTTTTCCATCGTATTGCGCAGCATGAGCGTATTGTACTTGACGATTTCCTGCCTGACGCTCTTCTGGGATTCGGAGACGGCATACATCGTCACCCCCGCGAGCAGCATAATGATGCACAGGAACCCCGCGACCAAACGGAGGAATAGTGAACCGGATTTTAATCGAAAGTATCGCAATGGATTAAACTTGTTCATACGAATCCTGTCCTTCTGTCCGAATAGCGGCCCCCGCATCGGTACTATAGTTTATATCTCTATGGTAGCGACTTTTGTCGACAATGACAATGTCATATAACTGTAAATCGGTTGTTTTTGCAATGCCAAAAAAGCCGCGGTAGGCGGCTTTGGCTAGGCAGTCATCGCTATTGAAGCGGTAACTGCCGATCTTCTACTAGATTATTTTTCCAGCCGATAATCAGTTCACTTTATTAATGACTCCGGGTGGGGATACAAAAGCTTCATAGGCTCGCTTGACCAGAACGATCGCCTGCTCGCGTGTCGTGCTGCCTAGCGGATCGATCCGATTGCCCCCGACGCCTCCCATAATCTTGGCATTAACGGCGAAGCGAACCCCCTCTTGAGCCCAAGCTGCAATCTGCTTGTCGTCGGCGAAGGCGGCGCCGGCGCTTGTGTCCAGCGCTTTGCCGGGCAAGGCTGCTTGTATGGCGCGCATAAGCATGACGCAAATCTGTTGACGGGAGATTGCCGCTGATGGGGAGAACTGGTTGGCCGAAGTCCCTTGAACAATACCAAGTGCGCTAGCTTTGAGCACATCGGCATTGGCCGTGTCGGTGAAGGGATTTGACGCGCTCGGGACCGCTGGAGACCCGCTCAGCTTCTCGTAGAGCTTAACCGCGACGGATGCGAAGTCCTCGCGCGTAATCTGCGCGGTATAACGTCCTATCACCGCCTCCGTTGTCAATTGCAACCGGTAAGCATCGGCGATCTCGGACTTGGCCCAGCTGCTTGCGCCTGCCAATTGTTCTTCGGTAATTCCAGGAGTCGACGGCGTCGTGATCGGAGGTGTTGTGATCGGAGGCGTCGGATTCTCGATCGTCTCGGCGTCTTTTATGATATTCAGTAAGTAAGGAGGCACATCCTTCAGCACGATAATATCCAGAAAAGGTAACGTACCTGTTGACTTTTTCGCGCTCTTGGCGAGTCGTGTTACGCTTCCTGGCTGTAATTCGACCGGAATACGGTATTGATCGATGACTGGTCTGATCGTATACACATAATACGTATCCGGTTCAGTCTCCTTATCCACATAACTTAACGGACCCACACTTTCCTTCGTATCTCTGACGTAGAAGAGGCGGTTACTGCCTTTCCCCCCCGCTCGTTCAATCTGATAATACGATTCCATATTGGAGTTATCGTTCCATGCCAGGGTGATTGAAGTATCCCTGTTAGCTGTAATCACGACATCGCTCGGCCCGCCCGGCTGCAAGACGGGGATCCCTTTGGAGACCGCGGAAGGATAACTTCTCGCCCCTATAAACGGATTATAGGTCGTTTCGATCTTAAAAATGGCAGACGTGATAAGAGGGTCAAGCGGTACCGTGAAGGAACCATAGTGCTCGGTAAAACTATTGTAACTGTAACTCTCTGAACTCGTAACACGGGCATCCGGCAATGGGATCCAAGTGACCCCATTATCGTTAGAATACGAGAGCGTGAACCGCTCAAGATCGGTCCCCACGGCGGAATCGTCGCGAATCGCAAACGTTGCGGTTTCTCCGCCAAGAACCGGACCTTTGTCGTTCCATGTATCAAGCGTGTTATCAAATACATTGCTGAAAATTTTGAGCAGCTGAAGATTTACGATAGCATGGGCATGCTGCGCCGGTATTGCGGCAAAGGTAAGAGCCAACGCCACAAAAATTACAATAAATCGATATGCCCCCGCAAGAGTTCGTTTTGGATTCACTGCGTAACTCCCCCATTTCCATCAGGATGAATGCAACAAAATCACATTCATTGTAAAAGCTTCGCGCTCGCAATGATAGTATACGAAAGGTGTATGTTCGTAAACGCAAGCGTACCTCGCAGCTCATCACACAAAAAACGGAGCAACGACGATTCGCTCGTCATGCTCCGTATATTGTACTTCCTTTATCATTACTTCCCGTCGCCTTGTCGATCAATCAACCGCATGAACATGACCACGAGTTCCGCGCGCGATGCACTAGAAGCCGGCTGGAACGTTGCATCCGGATACCCGTTGATTATGCCATTGGAAGAGAGGATCGCGACACTATTGCTGGCCCACGACGGAATTATATCCCCGAACGTCTTGTTGTTGCCTGCCTCCTCTATCAGCAGGTAAGCGTTCTGAAGCAATACAGCCAGTTCTGCACGCGTAATGAAGGATGCTCCGTTGACATAAAGCTTGCCTTGATGCTCCCTGCCCGCTATTAGCCCGTTCACATATGCAGCGGCAATGTACGGCCGACTCCACAGGGCAAGCTCGTTCCAATCGGCAAAGTGCGCGGCCGCCGCGGCCAAATCGGCTTGCTTGCCGACTGCCAGGTTCCGAGCTCTGACCAGCATCGCAATCGCTTCATCTCTTCTCGCAGGGCTGTTCGGATCGAATCGATCCGACGTCCGGCCGGATACAATGCCAAGCTTGTAGGCTCGATTGATGTCTGCTTCGGCCCAAGCCGCTTCGTCATGCACGTCCTTAAACGTCATATCCGTTCCAGTTCCGCCGTCCGTCGAGCCGCCGGTTTCGCCGCCATCCGTTGGTGGAGTACCTTCCGTTCCATCATCTGGATCCGTGCCTCCGTCCGTCGAGCCGTCGGTTTCGTCGCCATCTGTTGGCGGAGGGCCCTCCGTTCCATCATCCGGATCCGTGCTTGGTCCTGGGTCAGTAGGCTCGCTGACTTTGACAATCGAGACATCATCCTGCGCAACATTGCCCAAGGAATCGCTAGCTGTAACGGTACTGTAGGCTTGCGTAACGGAGTCAAGTACGGCGCTCAGCGTAAATCTGCCTTCATCGTCCGCCGTCGTACGATTCCCCAGATCATCCATCACAGACGCGTAAGGTATCGTGCTGCCCACGATTTGATACTGCCCTTCTGAGTTGGCGACAATCTTGCCATCCGTTCCCGTTTCAACGAACAAAGCAGGCGGGAGGCTGTTGTAGTGGACGGCCAAACTGCTCTCCGACTCGTCGCCTTGACCATTCTCTGCAACAATTCGCAGCATGGTCGACCCCGCGTCTCCATCTACGGTTATCGGTATGGAAACCTGGTTCTCATCTTCTTCGCTGGCATAGACCTGAACGAACCTTGGCATATTGGTCGTCTCATCGATGGTTCCATCGCTTTGCCATACGGTAAATCTGGTGTCCAAATCTTGCGTCTGTCCGTCCTCCGCGTTCAAGTAAGTCGTCGCGACGTCCAGCGTAAAGTCGCCGCCTACCGTAAGCACATTTCCAAGCATCGAATCACTGGTCATAATGCCCGTACTAGACTTGACGTGGATAACAGGAGACTTGATCATCGGAACGACGACAGTATCTGTCACCGTAGTCGGACCGTATATATACGTCGAGTTCCGCTCCGCATCATCACCATAGGCGAACGGGGTGAAGGCTAGCTTGTAGCTGCTGCCTGGCTCGATTCCGCCGAATTTGAGACGGAATCGTCCATCCACTTCGTCGTCAGCCGCGATTTGATATTCAATAGGTCTTCCTGCATGCGCAACGCTATTACCCGTCGGAATGCCGTCACTGCCGATCTCATCCGTATACGTCAATGGTGACATAACGGCATTGCCCTCTGCATCGTACAACCGAACGAGATAACCGTCCGCATCTGAGACAGCGCCCCACTCCGCTTGAATTGTTCCATTGCCGCCTGCAATTGCGGTTACGGCGCTTATGGAGCCAGGAGCGAGCGGATTCATGACATCCATCGCCTGCTTCGCATTCAGGCTTGCATACGGAATCGACTTGGATGCGTCTGACTTCGGCTTCCCGATCAATGTCACCCTTGCGTAATACTCACCGCTTTGCAAATTGTTCAAATTTTGCTCCGTCAACGTATAGCTGCCGGATGCCGCTTGGTCCGTCACATCCGTGGTATCCACAACTGAAGTATGAACGAGTACACCCGCGCTTCTGGCGTTCGGATCGTCGCCGTTGTCCGTCGATAGTCGGACTTCTACTTCATAGTCTTCCGTCGCAATATCCAGTCCCGACAGATCCCAGCTTACCTTGTGCGTTCCATCCTCGTAGGAAGTACCTGCAATTGTTGGAATTGGCGCAATGGCAATCACTGAACTGTCGAACGGTTCATCCGATGTTATCGTCCAATCGCCCTCCAAGTTTTCGAGTCGAAGCATAATGGTGTTCTCAGACATCACTGCTGCATTCGCGTTCGGGTCATTGTAATAAGGCGTTCCGTCTTCAAGCGTCTCCGGATACGTCAAGCCGTAAGGGTTGCCGCTCGGATCCAAAATGCGAAGATTGTCCGGATCTGCGGATACAAGCACGGCGTACTCCTCCGTCAAGCCCTCCAGGAACGTTACAGTATGCTCGGTTCCATCGATGTTCGTCGATATGGATGGCGTATTCGCAAGTGATCTGAGTCTATCATTGGAATCTCCGCTCGACGCGACGATCCGTATGTTGGAGAAGGCATTGATCTGTCCGACCGCCGCTCCATGCTCGTCGAACACGGTCTGTCCGGCTGGTCCCATCTGAGACGGAGCCAAGCTGCGGCGTCCAACGCCGATTGAACCGCTGCCGAACGAATAATTTACCTTTAATCCAAAGCCAAGAATGCTGAACGACGCGTAAGCGTTCGTATTGCTAAGCCCGACGTTTTGGTCCATCAGCGTGTACGGTCCGATCGAGAACACGCCCACATCGATCTCCGGCACCTGAAGTCTGCCGTACAACTGTCCATTGAGGTTAAAGCCGTCGTTTCTGTAATACGTCAAGTTGGCGCTGCCGCCAGCCAGTATAACCGAGAAGTTCTTCAAGATATTGGCCGCAATCTCCATCTGATACGAGACAGACGTGTTCGTCACATAAATGCCGGCTTGGAATTTATCGAAGATCTCCATCTTAAGCAGTGTAGGGTTGCCGGACAAAGTAATCCGGGAAGGCCCGATGGCGAGCTCCACATCATTAAATTCCAGCAGGCCGGCTCCCGGAATGAGACTTCCAACTTCGAAATCGCCCGTAAGCAGAATCAAGATCGGCGCAATGCCCTTATAGTTGCCGCTTATCGTATCCGCTAGACCAGAGACGCCCCCGCCGACCCTTGTCAGCTTCGCGATTGGCGTCATCGGCGTTACCGGAATCCCGCTCCCTAATCCGACAACGATCTTGATGGTGTCGGGGATGAATCGACCGGTCGAGCTGTCCGTCTTCAGGCTTAAGTTCGACGCAAAATTCGCTAGCTTGGCGTCTACATCAAACGCAACGCCATATTGGCCGTTGAACGTATCGATCGAGCCCTCCGCGTTGCCGTTAATGCCGAACCCGCCGAGCAGTTTCTTCGATAGCTCCGTGCCCGGTGTGAAGGAACCGTTCGCGACTACGCCTTGATAGCTTAAATTCCCTTGACCATCCATACCGTATTGAAGGCGATCGATATTGAGATCAATTCCTACCGTACTGCTGCCAGGCAATGCCATGCCGAAATATAATCTTCCATCGAAGATGACAGAGTTGCCTAGCAGTGTCGCCCCTGTAACGCCGGCCTGCATGCCGTTGCCGACAACCATCAGCTTGTTCTGGTTGTTAATAAAGATCTCAATGTTGCGTTTCGACGGATCCACTAGGTCCCCGTCCTCGTCCCTTGCATATTCGGGTATATACGCGATGCCTTTATCCAATCTAATCGAGCCGTCGGATGTCGTCATAATGTTGAAGGAGCCCGCGGTCATCCTGACTTGCACCATGGTCAACCTAACTGTGCCGTCCAGATCATCACGCACTTTGAGGGAGCTTCCCGTGTTAGGGAGATAGGCCGTCAGACCGCCATTCATGATCGACGTGCCTTCGAACACGTATTCACCTCTGTTGTCTACGTTCGCTTTGAAGTCGCCTTTGATCGTCAGACTCGGAATACGATCGCCCAATTGCTGCTTCAAGTCCTTCTCGCTATCGGACACCACGATAGAATGATTAAATGCGCTATCCGAAACAATCGCCATATAACCGAACTTGGTGTGCTTCAAGCTCTCCGTTGCCGGGATCGTAACGGATCGCTGAACACCGTTGCTGGATACGTAATACGTCACGTCCATCGTGCGGGACAACATATTATATGGCACTTGGATCGCCAGGGAGGTCGCAGTTACATCCGTTACGGTAGCGGCTACCGTCGGATTCGGCGATGTCCCGATGAATACTTGTCCCTGACCATTCATATTTGTTCCGTATACGTTAATCGTCTTAAATAGATCCTTCAATCTCGAGTTAGGCGAGATCGAAGCTATATTTCTGAGCTTTGCTCCACCTGCCGAGCCGCCTGCGGCAGGAGAGTTCGTATCGATCGCATCGTATAATAATTCGATTAGATCGATATTATTTTTCGTGACCGCCGGACAAGTATAGACGCTCTTCGTCTGATCCTGAGGGTCCGACTTCACATATGTGCATGCCTGTACGGTCTTATTGCCCAACCGATCTCGGAATCGGACAATCGGCTTGTAGATCTTGTTTGTATCGCTTGGCGGAGCGAAGCTGAACGTAATCGGCTCGTTCAAGCCCGCTCTGGCTGGATAGCTCGAGAATTGCTCCGTGTTTGCCGTCGTTATCGGTATTGAGAAACTCTCGAACAGTGCGATGACCTGCAGCGTCGCGTCGGCCGTCAGCACCGCATTAGATGCGTATGGCGTCAGTCCGACAAGCATTCTGGAGTCATAAGGATTAGCCGGCTGCACCTGTCTAACCAGGGAACGCGAGCCTCCAATCACGCGGTACACTTGTACGCTCGCCAAGTATTTCGCCTGATCCTTGTTCACAATCTCCGCGTTAATCGTATCACCAGGATAATACTCCTCGAGATCTACCTTCATTTCCGCATTTGCATTCGTAGAAATCGCAGTCTCAACCTTGTTTGACACAATCTTCTGTACCATTACCGTCACGTTAGCATCAGTGAATGGCATCACGAATGAATATGTGCCGTCGCCGACCGATGTTACCGGTAAAGAAACATTGAGCAGATCGGAACGAACAGCTACTCCGGTCACTTTGTACATTCGACGGTTATAATCGCCCGGATTGACGGTAATAATTGCTCCGGAATAGTCGCTCGCCTGCGTCCTTGCGGTCGCCTGCACGAACTGCGGTCCTCCCGTCAGCGTCGGCGTTATGACGCCAGGTATCGTCGCTTGCACCGCAATATGATGCGCGGCCTTCCCATCCGTTGAGGTCACCGACAAGAAGATCGGCTCGCTAGGCATAGCGAAGGTATAACCGAATTGGTAGTTGGTCGTGTCGAACAGCGTGTTCGTCACAGATGTCGTTTGGGATGTATCCTTGCCCACAATCTGCACGCCCGCCGGAATTAATCCGCTGGACGATGTCTGCAGCCGCAGCCAATCTCCCGTTCTGAAATAATAATAATTGCCGTATTCGTATGGATAACCGCTTCCCAGGTTGGTATACAAATATTCGATCGTTGGGTTGCTAAAGCCCAGTAGATTACGAATATCAATTCGCCGGGCGGTATCGGTGTTGACCGTAATTGTAATCCCTCTGTCCGACATCGATGCGTTGCGTTCGATATTAATCTTCAGACTCCAGGGATGATTCTGAGCAACGCCTGTCGATACTCGCTCCACGCTCATTGGCACAATGTTGCCTGCTCCGTCTCTAACCTGGATACCCGTCACCATCACGGCGGCAAGCGGCGCGGATGGATTGGCAGCATCGATGGATTCGTTAACGAGCGTAATGCTGTAATCATTTTCGGCGGAGACGATGAGCCCCTGCGTAGGAATCAGCGTATTGCCCGAATAGGCTTTGAGGTCGGTCCTGTTGCTCATGTTGATTTTGACCGTATCGATCTTGGCAGTCGCCGGCCAGCTTACGATGATCGTTAACGTATCGTTAGCGCGAACCGTTGTCGTTACTAGTGCCGAGAATGTGCCTGTACCCAGGTTCGCGATGGCAATTGAACTGTACGCCTCCGCCGTCGCATCGAATTGATAGTTTGTCGAGGCGGTCAGCACATACATCGTCTTATAACTCTTCCCAATACCGTAAACTCCGCTTGCCGGCTGGTACGTGTCGCCGTTATCGCCGGACCAGGTAATGCTCGAGGAAGCATGGTCGAACCTATTGGTTCCGTTCGATTGATCCGCCCCCGTAATAGGGGCCGATGTTCCGATGGAAATATCCGCCGGGACGATCTTCGCCGCTCCCGTAGCCGGCCATATGACCACGATTGTTAATGTATCGTTCGATGTAATTGTTGTAGTTACCGCCGCAGAGAATGTGCCAGCGCCGAGATTGACGATACGGCCTGACAGATCTCTTGCTCCGTTCTTCTCGTAAACGCCAGCAGCCGAATCGAATCTGTAGCCGGTCATGGCTGTCAACTCGTATTTGGTTCGATAGACAGCAGATGCTTCGTAAGTACCGCCTGCTGCCGCAAAGGAGGCACCGCCATCGCTGGACCAAGTGACGTTCCCTGTCGCATGCGCGAATGTATGGGTTCCGCTGACCTGAGCTTCACCAGTCACAGGCGCGATCGTGCCGATTGAGATGTCTGTCCCCGTGATTGTAGCCGCCTCAGTCGCCGCCCAAGTAACCTCGATCGTAAGCGTATCGTTAGCCTCTGTCTCCGCGGATACCTCCGCGCTTGTTACCACTCCGCCCTCGTTCTGCACGTTGATCGAATGGTACGCATTAATCGCGGAATCAAACGTATAACCGGCATTCGCTGTCAGCACGTATTTGGTTCTGTAGACCGTAATCGGTGCAAATGCGCCGCTTGCCGCTCCATATGTGAGACCGCCGTCGCCCGACCAAGCGACGCTAACGGTCGTATTCGGGAACGTATTGACTCCATCGACCATCATCGCATTCGTTACCGGAGCAGTCGTCCCGATCACGATGGAGCCCGCGGTAATCGTTGCCAGTGCAGTAGAAGACCAAGTAACGGTGATTGTCAATGTGTCTCCTGATGTACTCGTCGTCGTTGCTGCCGCATAGACGGTGCCGTCTCCCAGATTCGGGATCGTGATAGAGTCGTAGGCTCCAGCCGTTAGATCGAATACATATCCTTCATCCGCCGTCAGCACATACTTGGTCTTGTACACCTTGCCAGGCGCGAACGTTCCGCTTGCCGCAGCATAGGACAAGCCATTGTCACTGGACCATGTCACGTTAGCCGAGATATGCGCGAAACCGTTCGTTCCGTTCGCGATGCTCGCCCCTGTGACAGGAGCGACCGTGCCGATCGACAACGTAGACGCTTCAATCGTCGTGAACGGCTCTGCAGCGGTCTGCGGCCAAGAGATGATGATCGTCATCGTTTCATTTGACGTTCCCGATACGACCGCGGTATACGTTCCTGATCCGAGATTTGTAATGCGGCTCGCAAGCGACTTGGCTCCACCGGCTTCGTAAACGCCTGTGGCGGAATCGAAATAATAGCCTGTGCCCGCCGTAATGACATACTTCGTCTTGTAGCCCGTTTCAAAATCATAGGAGCCGCTCGCCGGATTAAAGGTCGCGCCACCGTCTGCAGACCAGCCGATTTCGGCCGACCCGTGGCCGAACATATTGACGCCGTTCGCCATCGCCGCCTCCGCGACTGGCGCCGGCGTGCCGATGGAGATGCCGCTTGGCAGGAGGAGCCCTGTTTGCGGCCAAGTGATCTTAACATACATCTCTTCGCCTTCGTAGCCGTCGTATACTTGGAACGTGCCCGATCCGAGATTCGTAATGCGGCTCGACAAATCTCTGGATCCGCCTTTGCTATAAGCGGTTCTAGAGTCGAATTTATAACCGTTCTCCGCCTGAAGGGCATATTCGACCGTATACGTCTTTCCTGAAACGAAAGAATCTCCTTCATCCATAAGTACATTAGGAGACACTTGGTACCACTCCGCATACATGACCGTCGCGTGGTTGAACACGTTTGTTCCGTTGGCAACGACGCCGGATGGCGTCGGGGCCAAAGTGCCGATCGTCAGATCGGAGGCTCCGATGATGGTCTGACCCGATCCCGCGCCGGTCATATCCCACCCTACCACAACGGTCAAGGTATCGCTCGGACGTGTTACCGTCGAGACCGACGCCCCGGCCAGCATGCCCGTACCCAGATTCGATATGCGTCCTGCTAACGACTTGGCACCGTCCTTGTAGATTCCAGGTGTCGTATCGAAGGCGTATCCCGCGTTCGAGGTAATTATATATTTCGTGTAATAATAGGTATTCGCCACGAATGTCCCGCCTGCCGGACCAAAAACAGCTCCATTGTCGGACCAGGTCATAACGGCCGTAGCTTTGTTGAACGTATTCGCGCCGTCCGCGATCGTCGCGCCCGTTGCCGGAGCGATTGTTCCGATCGAAATGTCGAGGGCCTCAATCGTCGCGTTCGGCCATGTGACCACAATCGTTAATGTATCGTTGAGCGTGAACCCTTGGCTTACGGTCGCGGTAAACGTTCCCGTCCCCAAGCCCGCGATTCTGCCTGTTATATCTTTTGCGCCGTTTCGCTCGTATACGCCGGAAGCCGGATCAAATACGTGACTGGAGCCAGCCATCAGCACATATTTGGTGCGATAGACCGTACTTTGCGCGAAAGCACCGCTCGCTGCGGCATATGTCGTTCCGTCCGTAGACCACTTGACGTCCGTAACCGTCCCTCCGCCGAATGTAACCGTCCCGTCCACGATATTCGCCCCATTGACTGGAGCCGCCGTGCCGATCGTAATATCCGTCGCTTCGACTACCGCCTCTGCCATCGCCATCGCCGGCATCATCGTCACGAGGAGGGCTATTGTCAGAATGACGGCTACGAGCTTGTGTGCCACTCTGTTACTGGAATCGGTTTTCATGTTCTCCCTCCTTCATTTGCCCATTGCAGATTGACGTTGCGGCATACGGACAGCATACGAAGAATCATGGCCACTGCCTGTTCGCGTGTCGTGTTCACCTCTGGAAGGAACTTGCCATTACCCTCGCCGTTCAACACATCTGCGCCAGCAAGCTGTTCGATCCACGGACGTGCCCAGCTCTCGGTCGTATCCGAGAATGGAGTATTGCCGGTAGACTCATCAAAGATGATGAGTCGTGCCAGAACCGCCGAAGCCTCAGCTCGGGAGATGGGCTGATCCGGCTCGAAGAGAAACCCGCCAATGCCCTCTACGACGCCAGCGGCGGTCAACGCTTGAATCGCTCCTTCTGCCCAGTGCCCCTTCGTATCCGAATAAGGCATGTCCACACCGCTACCCTCATCGAGATGCAAAGCATTTGCGACCATAACCGCGAACTCGGCGCGTGTAACCGCGTCGCTTCCATGGAATTTACCGTCGCCTCTTCCCTTTACGATCCCTAATCTCTGAGCAATTTGAATCGCTTGGAAGCTCCAATTACTTTCCTCAACATCCGCAAACGGCTTGTACACGGTTGTTTCAAGCGCGGCGAACGAAGCTTCTTTTACTTTAAGCGCATTCGCAATCTTCTCGTTTAACATGGGTCCCGGAGTTTGCGGAGCTGTTGCTTCCCCGTTTTCTCTCGTCACCGTTACCGTGTAAGTCTTGGTGGCTCCATCCTCAGCCGTTACCGTAACCGATAAGACATTGACTCCGTTCTTCAGACTAATTGCGCCTGAAGTCACGCCACTCGCCACGAAAGTGCCATTCACTCTCACTGTTGCCGCTTGATGGCTGACGAAAGGCTTGATCGATAGGCTGCCTACGCTGTTCTCCACGCTTACAGCGTAACTTGTCGTACCCGATGCGAATACCGGATTTAGGGTGCCGCTAGATAATGTCAGGCCGATCAAGTCGGCATTACCGCTCTTGCTGACGCCGCTAGTCGGAGCCGCAGCTCGCATTACCGTCACGGTGTAGCTTGCCGTTGTCGTGCCGTCTTGCGCCGTTACCACAACCGGGATCTCGTTCTCGCCTACGCTCAGGTTAATAGCTTCCGATTCAGTACCTCCCGTGACGGACGCTCCGTCTACCGTCACCGTCGAATGGCTGTCGGTGGTCGCCGGAGTTATCGTTAAACTACTTACGTTATTCGCCACTTGCGCCGTGTAATTGAACGTCCCGGATGCAAACGCAGGACTTAGGTCGCCGTCCGACAAGACCAGTCCGCTCAAGCTCGCATTGTCACTTGGCGCTCGCGTTACCGTCACGGTGTAGCTTGCCGTTGTCGCGCCGTCTTGCGCCGTTACCACAACCGGGATCTCGTTCTCGCCTACGCTCAGGTTAATAGCTTCCGATTCCGTACCTCCCGTGACGGACGCTCCGTCTACCGTCACCGTCGAATGGCTGTCGGTGGTCGTCGGAGTTATCGTTAAACTACTTACGTTATTCGCCACTTGCGCCGTGTAATTGAACGTCCCGGATGCAAACGCAGGACTTAGGTCGCCGTCCGACAAGACCAGTCCGCTCAAGCTCGCATTGTCACTTGGCGCTCGCGTTACCGTCACGGTGTAGCTTGCCGTTGTCGTGCCGTCTTGCGCCGTTACCACAACTGGGATCTCGATATCGCCTACGCTCAAGTTAATGGCTGCCGATGCCATGCCACTCGCGACGGACGCTCCGTCTACCGTCACCGTCGCATGACTCTCGCTGGTCGTCGGCGTAATCGTCAGACTGCTCACGTTATTCGCCACTTGCGCCGTGTAATTGAACGTCCCGGATGCAAACGCAGTATCCAGGCCGCCGTTCGACAAGATCAGTCCGCTCAAGCTCGCATTGTCACTTGGCGCTCGCGTTACCGTCACGGTGTAGCTTGCCGTTGTCGTGCCGTCTTGCGCCGTTGCCACAACCGGGATCTCGTTCTCGCCTACGCTCAAGTTAATGGCTGCCGATGCCGCACCTCTCGCGACAGTCGTTCCATTTACCTTAACCGTCGCATGGCTGTCGGTGGTCGTCGGAGTTATCGTTAAACTACTCACGTTATTCGCCACTTGCGCCGTGTAATTGAACGTCTCGGATGCAAACGCAGTATCCAGGCCGCCGCTCGACAAGGCCAGGCCGCTCAAGCTAGCATCGTCGTTCAACTCTCTTGTTACGAATAAGGTGTAACTGGTGTTCGTTATCGTGTCCGGGGCGATTATCTTAATATCGATGATATTGAGCCCCCTGATCAAGTCGATGGAATCCCCGGGATCATATCGCCCGAGTGCTCCATTTACCTCCAACTCGATCCAAACCTCCGCCTCTTCTTCGATAGGCGTCGGCGTCACCGTAATACTGCTCACATCACGCCCTACCGAAAACCAATATCCATGCTCGTTCGAATCGAAATCTATGCTCCCGCTTGAGAGCGTTATTCCGCTCAATAGCGTATTGTTAGAAGCTCTTATTATCGTCAATGAGTACGTCTTCGTTGTACCATCCGGCGCCGTCACCTCGATTTCAATCGGGGGATTGCTCCCTAAGCTCAAGTTAATCGCGCTCGATGCCGAACCGCTTGCCAGGGAAACGCCATCGACCGTTACAGTGGCATTAGAATCACTCACCGTCGGCGTAATCGTCACGCTGCTCGTGCTGAGCAAGGCGGCCACGCGAACATTTGTCGTTCTTATGTCTGCAAGGACCGAAACAATGCCATTGGAAATACTCAATTCCCCCAAATTCGCATTGTTTGACGGACCAATTCTACGAATTCGATTGTTACTGCTGTCCGCAATGTGCAGCCAACCGTCCGAATTGATTGCCAGACCTTGCGGGTTCGCTACGGCTGCCGAAACTGCCAATCCTCCGTCTCCCCCGTAGATAGGCGATGTAATTCCCGCAATTGTCGTAACTACACCCGACGTATCAATCTTTTTAATCGTAGAATACAAGTATTCCGATACGTACAGATTCCCGGCACTGTCGAATGCAAGACCCGTTGGGTAACCCATATAAGACGATGAGGCCAGTTCGCCCTCCATTGTATAGCCCTGCGACCCTTGGCCCAGCACCGTGCTAATTATTCCTGACGTATCGATCTTCCGAATGCTAAAGTTGCCCGTATCCGATATATATAGATTATCGCTGCCGTCAAAAGCCAGGTAGCTCGGGCGATTCAACCGAGCATTGATTGCTGCTCCCCCGTTTCCCGAATAGCCGTAGCTCCCCGTCCCGGCAATCGTTTCAATGATCCCCGAGTTATTTATTTTTCGTATCTTATGCGTTCCGCCTTCAGCGAAAAACAGATTTCCTGCGCTATCGAAAGCAAGCCCTGTTGGGTAGCTCAGTTCAGCCTCAGCAGCATCTCCTCCATCTCCTGAAGAACCGACGATTCCCGTACCTGCAAACGTAGTAATCGTCCCATGTGTATCTACTTTTCTAATTCGACTGTCCATCGTATCCGCAATATACAGATTGCCGCTGCTGTCTAAAGCCACGCTGGTCGGATATCTCAATTGGGCCGAAGTCGCAGCACCTCCGTCCCCGGAATACGACTCGACTCCATCCCCCGCCACCGTTGTTATTATCCCTGTAAGCTTATCCACCTTCCGAACCCTGCTGGCTGTCGGTTCCGCTATATATAGATTACCGGCGCTATCGATAGCGATTCCTTCCGGACCTTTTACAGCTGCCGCTGCAGCCGCCCCCCCGTCTCCGTTGGAAGCCGCATCACCCGTACCCGCCAATGTATAGATATAGTCGCCGCTTGCCGCATGCAGCGGTTCCGTCCCCCATACAAGCAAGGAAGTCGTCACCATCGCCAAAGTTAATATAGAAGCCGTAATCCGTTTCCAAACTCGCATTCCATTGCCCCCCCAATTGGATATACCAATCATAATTTTATAAAAAAGGCGATATGTACACATCTATAGAAAGTTATAGATTGGCAAAAAAACACCTTATTTGTCGAAAGAAACCTCACTCTTGACGCAAAAAAAGGCATGACTCTCTCGAAGAAGAGTCCATGCCTCATCGCTTACATTTAGTCAAACCATCGAAGCTCCCTTGCCTTGTTGATCGCTTGTACTCTCGTACGAACGTTCAGCTTCTCGTAGATATTGTTGGCATGACTCTTAACGGTTCCTTCCGTAATATCCCGATCCATAGCAATCTGCTTGTTGGACATCCCTTCTGCCATGAGCAAGACGATTTCCTTCTCGCGATTCGTCAGCCGTTCGATCTGCCGCTTTGTTATAGGCTGTGCCGCTTTCGGAATTGGCACTTCCATCTCCTGCTCTGCAGGCTGCAAAGCCAGTAGGAGACTACTCGCATAGTCCAGCAGCACAGCATCCTTGGTAGGTGAGTGGTTGCTTCGCCGCTCGTCCAGATATACGGCTAACATCTCCGCCATAACGCCGCCTTCGTCCACGAAGCTGCGAACGAACCTTTGCGGCCAAGCTAGGCGAAGAGCGTCTTCCAGCACATCCATCGCCGTTTTCCTTTGCCCAGTGCGATAATGCGTCACACTTTGCAGAATAACCATTCTGATGACATCCCGAAGACGGTCCTCCCTCCGGAAGAGCTCCGAGAGCCTTCCAGACAACAGCAACGCCTCATCCGTTCGCCCGCATGCGGCGAGCACTCTGGCAAAAGCCGCGTATTCGGTTGTCCCGTTCAACGATAATTCGTCCGACGTGGTCATGCCGCAGCGCTCCAGCCAATCTGCCGCCTCACGCAAGGAGCCTTGCCGTATGGCTAGGCAAGCTTGCTCCGCTTCGATTTTGCTCAGAAAAAGCACATAATCCGGAGATTCAATCCGCACCTTCAGCAGTTCCAGCAGCTCTGCGGCACGTCCAGAGTGACCCAATGCTTGCTGGATCCGCGAAGCGCTGACGTACATTTGCAGCATGCTGCGCGTATTCGGGGGCACTACATAGGGAAGAAGTACATGGCTGATGCAGCGCTCTGCTTCCTCCAGCCGATTCCATTCATACAGCAGCTTGCTGTAGGAAGCTTGAAGACGTCCGACAAAAGGATGCTCCTTTTTGTTACTCCATCGATTGATCCATTTCAACAAAAACTCGGCGGCGCCATGATAGTCGTTAATGAACGACAAATGATCATCGAACTCCTCATAGCCGTTATACCGGTTGTCCCCAATATTTTGCAAGAAGCTGCCTTCCGGCGCAAATCGCTCAACCAGCTCAAAGTATTCGGTAACCTTAGTGAGATCCTTTTTGAAATAACTCGAAGTCGCGCATAGGTAGTAGAAGTTGCCCATAAGCTCTTTCCACTCCGCTTCTTCCATCGTTGCTCGCAACGCTTCATAACGGGCTTTGGCCTCCTCGATCTTGACCGAGGCTTTGTCCCACTGCCGGATTCCGATCAGAAGAAGCAGATAGAACATTTCGACCATGGGACGCTTAGCCAGGAAGCTCTCCGGCATCTGCAGGATCCACCTGCTAAGCGCAGCAAATTTCTTATGCAAAAAAGCTTGCAGATTGTTTTCGATGACCCGAACAACGTCATCATACTGCTTTCCTTGCAGATAATGTTCGGCCGCTTCTTCTTCGAAGCCGTGGTTCTCCAGCCAGCGAGCCGCATGGACATGTGTTTGTTCCCAGTGCTTCGGCTTTGTTTGAAGGAACATACGACGCATAAAATCAGACATGAGGTGGTGATAACGGTACCACCGCCTTTGGTCGTCCAATGGAGTAATAAATAAGTTCAACTGTTCCAATCGCTCCAGCTGTTCCTGAGCGTTCGACTTTCCCGTCACAGCTTCACACAAGGAATGATCGAAACGGGATAAGATGGAGGTTTGAAGCATGAATGCTCGGAGATCCTCCTCCAAATGAAGATATACCTCTTCCAGCAGATAGTCGGAAATGCGATATTGGTGACCGCCGAATTGTCGGATAGTTGCTGCGATATTGTCACTCTGCTTCAGAGAGATGGCCGCGAGCTGAAGTCCGCTGATCCACCCTTCCGTCTGCTTATGCAGCTCTGAGAGCTGTTCTCTAGTCAG
Source organism: Paenibacillus sp. strain BS8-2 (assembly GCF_054483835.1). Taxonomy (NCBI): domain Bacteria; kingdom Bacillati; phylum Bacillota; class Bacilli; order Caryophanales; family Paenibacillaceae; genus Paenibacillus; species Paenibacillus sp. strain BS8-2. The sequence continues at coordinate 2,481,604 of NZ_CM137010.1, read as the reverse complement.
TGTTAAACCTGCCGTTTCCCGGAAGAATGCTAGCTCTTCTTCAGGACGAAACTGCATATCCTGAACCGTAATCAGCCACATTTCTCCTTTGGCCTGCAGTCTTGCGAATGGGATAGGCGGATCGGTACGGCTAGCGATGTACAAATGAATATGAGATGGCAAATAGTCTATCAAATAATGAAAGGAATTCTGTATCGCAGGCAGCTCGATACAATGAAAGTCGTCCAGTACGATCACGAGCTCGCCGGGCAGACGATTCAATTCGTTCAGGATGGCTGCAACCGCAGGCTCTGGACATACGAATGATGCCGTCGTCCCCTTACCTATAAGCGGCAAAACCTTCTGCGCGAAGCCAGGCGCCTTATCCTCGATGGAAGAGATCATATAGGTCCAGAACGACAACCATTCATCATCCCCCTTATCCAGCGATACCCAGGCTACTGGAGCGCCGCTCTCTCTGGCCCACTCGCTTAATAGTGTTGTCTTGCCGTAACCTGCCGATGCGGAGATCCATGTCAGCTTGGTATGAAGTCCCTCATCAAGCTTCTGTATCAACCTCGGCCTTGGCACAGAGGCATGTCGTTTATGTGGGATGTAAAGTTTCGTCTGTACAATCAATGGAAACCCTCCATAATCAGGACTGATTTCTTTTTCTCTTCATGGCTAAATTCGACAAAATTCTCTATAATCCTTCATTTATAGGGCTAATCTATTACTTAAGTCCTACAAAAAAAGAACCGCTGATCTTCAAAATGAGTTTCGAAGAGGTTCATACCGCACAAAAAACAGAGCAGCAGCTTATTTCTAGCCGCGCTCTGTATTCTGCTTCATATTCGTTTGCTTAAGAATTATGATTTCATCGCTAAATGCTTATTCAACCATACTTCCGCTTCGCCAACTTGCCCAAAAGCTTGACCTGGGCAGCCATACATTTTCTTAGTCGATACCGCTGTCACCGGCTTATACAGCAACAAGAGCTTAGTAGCGGGAAAAACAACAGCGATACCCGCGCAATAATCCGTGATCCTCCCCTTGTTCGCTTTGCACCAGTCCATATAATAACGAGCTGTCTCTTTATCCGGCCTTGAGGATTGCTCGGAGGGTTGGACTAGCACGATTCCAAAAGACGATTTGCGAGCGAGGTAGGATTCCCACTGACCAATATAGGCATCAACATCTGCCCGACCGAATGTTTCCCCCATCTCAATTTGGACAAGCGGCCAATTGCGGTCCGTGAATTTCATTGCTGTGAACTCCCTTCAATGATCAACTGCCTTATATAAAGATGAAATCTTCCAACCCTCGGCTTGCTGCTGTAGCCTCCATAATCGTGCGTATACCTTGTCGCTCGCTAGCAGCTCGTCATGCTGTCCCTGCTCTTCGACCGTATTCTTATCCAACACGATAATGTTCGTGGCATTCTTTATCGTTTTCAACCGATGAGCAATTGCAATAACCGTTCTTCCGTTAACTAACCGACTAATCGCCTGTTGAATTTGCTGCTCATTCTCTGGGTCCAACGAAGCCGTCGCTTCATCCAGCAGCACGATCGGAGCATCCTTGAGAATGGCTTGGGCAATCGATATACGCTGCTTCTCACCGCCCGACAACGTGCTTCCGCCCTCGCCAACCAAGGTTTCGTATCCGTTCGGGAGCTTCATAATAAAATCATGGCAGCATGCCTGCTTCGCCGCCTCCTCGATCTCCTGCTGTGTGGCCCCGCTTCTCCCGATGCGAATATTGTTCGCAATCGTATCCTGGAATAGATAGACATCCTGGAACACCATGGACACCTTCTGAAGCAAAGCATCCGGGTCCATTTCCTTCACATCCTCCCCGCCTAACAGCACTCTGCCTTGATCGGGATCATAGAACCGTGTAATGAGACGCAGGATGGTCGTCTTGCCGCTTCCGGACGGTCCAACTAGCGCGGTGAATGAACCAACAGGCATACGTACATTGATCTTTTTCAGCACCTCTTTGCTTTGATAGCCAAAGGAAACATCCTTGAACACAATATCATGAGCATTCGGGGGCTGTTTGTCTCCCGGCATGATCGGCTGCTCCATTAACGCTACGATCCGTTCTCCAGCCTGCTCGTTATATTTGAAGTTTGCATAGTTAACCAGCGCGCTCGTTAGCGGATCGAATATGCGCGTCCCGATCAGCAGGAACGTAAGAAGCACAAGCAGATCAAGGGTACCGCCAAGCAGCAATTGCACTCCGACCATGATCATGACGGTCAGTCCTGCACGGATAATAGCGATTGCGCTAATAACGATAGGTCCAAGCCTCCCCTCAATGCGGATGCTATGTTTCATCAGCTCCTTAAAGGAGCCTTCCAGCCGACTGAACTTCTCTCCGGTCAAATGATACGACTTGATAACCCGAATCCCGTTCAAATATTCTTGCAAACGATTGACCGCATTAAGCTTTGCCCGCATATGATCAGCGCCAAGCTTCCGCTGAATACCCGAAGTAAGCATTAGGAGCAGTACACCAATAGGGAATGCAACGAACAATGCCAACGCCATGCGCCAATCCAGCCAAGCTAATCCTGCCAGCGCAATCAACGGCATCACTAATGCGCCGAACATTTGCGGTACGAGGTGGGAAATCCCATGCTCGACTAACGTAAAGTCTCCCATCATCATACTGGCCAGGTCTCCCGGATCTCGTTTATTGAGAAAGCCTAATGGCAATCTGCGCAAATGCTCCGCAAGCCGAGCTCTTCCCGAAGCTGCTGCTTCGAATGCGCTTCGGTACTGTGCCCGAAAGGCCAGTCGTTCCAGGGCGAAGGACAACAGCAAGGAGGCTCCCATCCCACCGCATACCCACCACAGCCCAGCGGTATTTAGCGGTGTTCCCGGATGAAGAAATGGCTCGAATATGAATTGCGCCGCCAGCACTAATAAGGCGAATGGCAGGATGCCAGCAAGATTGGCAAACGACGTATACATGACCGGCTTAATCAGCATTCGTGGATTTCCCCCGGTAATATTGCGCAGCATTCTCATCATCTCTTCACTTCCTCTCGGTTGCTTAGAGCCATCTCCCATTGATCCGCATCCGTGTAGGCTCGCCACATTCTGGCATACAACCCGTTAAGCGCAAGCAGAGCTTGATGCTTCCCGGACTCTAGCAGCATTCCTTCGTTGAATACAAGGATTTGATTGGCGTCGGTAATAGTCTGCAGTCGATGGGCAATGACCAGCACCGTCTTACCTCTCATTAATTCCCCAATAGCAAGCTGCATTTCGTATTCATTCTCAGGATCAGCGAAGGCCGTAGCTTCGTCTAGCACCAGAATCGGACTATTCTTCAGAATCGCACGCGCAACGGCAATCCGTTGCTCTTCGCCACCGGATAAGTACACGCCGCCTTCCCCGATTAATGTTTCATAGCCATTCGGAAGCGCACTAATGAACCCATGGCATTGCGCTGCCCGCGCAGCTGCGATGACCTCTTCTTGAGAAGCATCCGGTCTACCTACGGCAATATTATGGTAGACCGAGTCATAGAACAGGAAGGTGTCTTGGAAGACAAAGGCTACCGTATTCATCAGCTCGTCAGTGGCAATGTCTCTCACATCCACTCCGCCAATCCGAATCGCCCCCTCTTGCACATCCCAGAAACGAGGAACGAGATTCGCAATAGTCGATTTTCCGGCGCCAGAAGGACCAACCATCGCAGTAACCTCCCCTTGTCTGGCGATAAACGATACAGCTGACAACGCTTTGCGATCGCTGCCTTCACCATCATAAGAAAAGGTAACTCCATCGAACGTCACTTCATATTGCTTAGGCTTCTGTGGCTTCGCCGCTTCCGCAACCGGCTGCTCGGCGAAAATCAGATCAATCCGTTTCACACCTTCATCAATATCGCGAATGGATGACAGCAAATGCATAATCTTATACATCGGAGCGGATATTCCGGGTGCCATAATCAAGAAGAAAAGCAATACAGATGCGAAAGCGATACTATCCGTATCGCGGCTTAGGAGAAAAACGCCGACAGGCAGGACGAAGGTCGCAATGGAACCAAGTACGATTTTGAATAGCAAATAGCCGTTCTGAAATTGATCGGTATTTTTGATGCAATAATCACGATAATCGACCATGTCGGCATAAAATTTCCGAAACGAATAAACCGATTGACCAAAAACTTTAACCGACGGCATGCCTCTTACATACTGCACGGCAGAGCTGTTCATCCGCTCTAAGGAATCATAGTACTTCTTGATGTTCTCCCCTCTCTCCGGCCCGCTAGTCATCATGATCTGCAGCACGAAGCCAAGCACATTCGGCACCATACAAGCGAGCGCGAGCCATACATTCAAATAGAGCATCACGCCGATCATAAGTACGACTTTAACCAATACCTGAATGAGATCGGGCAATTGATGAGCGATGAAGCTTTCTATTTTCTCGACGTTCTGCTCGAGCGTCTTCTTAACGGCACCTGTCGAGGTGCGATTGAGCCATCCGAGCGGAAGCTTGCCAATTCTCTCCGATAGCTTCACCCGCAAGCCGTACAATATGCGGAACGCCGCGATATGAGCCGTTAAGCCGCTGATGTACAGTAATAATAAAGCCGCAAGCATGGCAATAAGAGCGATAATCCCCCAGCGAATCATCAGTCCCTTGTCGACCTGGGTTAAATCAGCGGCATGAACTAATAATTCGCGCAGAATCATATAGACAGCTGTGTAAGGGACTAGCATCGCGACGGCGCTAATTGCTCCTGATAAACCTGCAGCAACAAGCAAACCGCGTTTCTCTCCGGCAATTTGCATCAATCGGGCGATACCTGTTTGCCGAGCCATCGACAACACTCCTTCTCTTGTCTGATCCAGGGTTCCTCCATCAAAGTTACGGTGTCCCTACAATTAGCTCGTAAAAGGTATCCAGTAGCTTCAGCTTACCTGACGTTGTGAAGGCCTCTGCATATTGCACCTCATTGGCCAAGCGATAAACATTGCCGTTACGCACAGCCTTCAAGCTTTTCCACACATCGCTGTTATCCAGTTCATCTACGATTAAGTCGGAGTAGAGCAAAATAATATGATCAGGATCAATCGTCGTAATACCCTCTAGCTGAATGCTGGTTCCCCAGCCCTCTTTCGGCGTTCCTTCAGCGATTGGCAATTTAACATCATTAAACAAAATATCGCCAACGCCTGCATTGGCGTAAATACGGTAGCCCATTGGACCTGTTTCGATCACGCCAAACGTTTCATCCTTCGTCTTGGCAACAATTTGATCATGCAGATCCGCAGCCTTTGCGTCGTATGCCGCAAACCATTTCTCTACGTCTGCTTCCCGATTGAAGATTTCTCCGATATGCTGGAACCTTACACGCCAATCGGTCGATAAAGCATCATCCTTCACAACAACTGTCGGAGCGATCTTGGCTACCTGCTCATTGATCGTGGCTTGGCGGCTGTTCGTTAGAATTAAGTCTGGATTAACCGAAGCCAGCTTCTCCAAATTAACTTTGCCTTCTATATAGTAGCCAACAGGGATCGCATCCTTGTTCAGTTGCTCTAGAATGATCGAATCAATCTGATTGTTGTCTTGTGGATTCGTATTTGCCGTCGCTACCGGCTGAATGTTAAGAATCAACAGCTCTGCCGTTGATCCAGAAATATCGGCAATGCGCAGCGGCTTGTTCGGAATGGTAATTGTTGCCCCGGTGGCATCCACCACATCTCGGGTTGCCGCTTCTTCCGCTGCGTTCCCATTGCCGTTGTTTACCGCGCATCCTGTCACCAATGCCATAACCACAATAAGTATTGTCATTACATATAACCTGCGTCTGTTCACTTGCTTCTCTCCTCTGATTTTTGCTTTTTGAATGATATTCATTCTCAATGAAAAGAATAACAAAAATCCGCCTCGGTTCGCTAACCGCAGACGGATAAAATTAACGTTATAAGGATTTATTCATACACGCGCATCCAATCACTTGGATTCATGCCATATTTTTGGCGGAAAGCCGTGCTGAAATGACTGAGATTCGAATAGCCGATCGTCCATGCGACTTGACTTACATTCCATTTACCTTCACGCAGCAGCTCCAATGCCCGCTCCATTCGCGCCTCGCGCAATACGCCGAATACCGTGTTGCCAAACAACTCCTTAAAGCCCCTCTTCAGTTTAAAATCATTAATCCCTACTATCTGAGCAAGCTCCAGCAAGGTAGGCGGTTTATCCATCCGATCCAATAAAATGCTCTTCGCTTGCTTAAGCCTTTCGATATCCCCCTTGCGTAATCCTGTCTTCTGCTTTCGGGTGACTAAGTCATGCATGAACATGGAGAATAGCTCCATTACTTTGCCTTCCATATATAAATTTTGCAACGCGCCATGATAGCGGCATTGCTGCATTTGCCCAATAATTTTGTTCATATCCGCATTCATTTGACCCTGATAGCTCTTGAAATGATCCGTTCCCAGAAAATGAGCATAGTTAAGCTCAGAATGGCCTTCGCCATGCATACCCATATAGCTGTCGAACATGGAGCTCGTCATCGTAATACTGCTGGAACGATAATGCTGATCGGGTGTGAACAGCGTCTCCACCTCTAACGTCTTAATAAAGGAGAGCGTGATCTGCTCAGGCAGAATCGACAGAGAGCTGCCATTAACGAGAGATTCCGTCACGCCTTGCGAGCAAACATTCAGCTCGATTACTGGCGCATTCGAGATATGCCGCTCGGTTCTTCTGGTATGTACCTGCCAATCGGAGGTGCAGTATCTCAATCCCGGCTGCAGCTTCTGAGTCGTAAAGCGTCCTCGCCCGATTTCATTAGAGAGCAGCATGAAATTTTCATTGGACAACGGGTTCCCCGCCTCCGTGGTTACTAACCCCCGGAGTTCACGATAACCGTCATGAAATTGTTCGAACTCGCTCTTCTGCATCGTCGCATCCCCCTGATATTTCAACAGATAATTGATAATAATTATCACTGAAATCTATTATAAACAAAACGCTGCGAGAATACAGTCTTCTAGTGAAATTCCAGAAAAAAACATCATCCTGTTGGCTCGTTCTCAGCCAACAAGATGATGTTTTCCTCAACACCTATATCGATACTTGCCGTCTTTTCACCGCCGATGCTTACGCATGCAGCAGCTTACGTTTAATCGAAGTCACCGCTTCGGCGCTTAAGCCGATATGAGCCAAATAGCTCTCCGCTCCGCCGAACTTGGCATGCAGGTGGTCGAGCATCTGCTCCATGTTGCTCGGCGCGCTGCCTAGGAACAGCTCGTAGGTCTCCGCCGGAACCTGCTCCGGACGGTCCCCGCGCAGCTCATGCATGATCGGCGCGAGATTGATCTCGGTCTCCGCGTAATCCGCTACGATCACCGAGCGCTCTACTCCCGCCAAGTCCAGCAGCAGCGCCGCAACCACGCCGGTGCGGTCTTTGCCCGCCGTGCAATGGAACAGCACGCTTCCCTCTGCTTGCGAGATTAATGCAAAAACTTCCTGAAGCAACGGACCACATTCATCCAGCATGTTGACATACATGTCGCCTAAGCTGCGAATATTGACTCTCGTTGTTGTTGCCGGATTAATCAAGCTAATATTGTAATAGCTGGCCCGCTCCGAGCTCTCGAACACGTTGCGTTTGGCTGCCAGCTCCATCGCATGACGCAAATCGATAATCATCGTTACGCCAGATGCGATGATGGTATCCTGATCGCTCTCCGTCAGGCGATGCAGTCCGTCGGCACGCAGGAAGCGACCCTTTTGAATAGTAAGTCCTTCGCCCGCCTCATAACCGCCGATATCTCTTACATTACATGCTCCGTCCAGCTTCAGAAGACGTATATGATTTTCGGTAGACATAGTCATTATTTGAGCCCGCCCTTTACAAAGGAATCGATAATTTGCCGTTGTAGAATAAGATAAATGATAAGAACAGGCAGACTTGCGATCGTCGTGGCTGCCATCAGCGCTCCCCACATATTGCCCTCTGACGAGATAAACATTTGCAATCCCTTTTGAATCGTCGTATTCTCAAGCTTCGTTGTGACAAGGAGCGGCCAGAAATAATCGTTCCAGGAGGTGATGAACAACAATATACCGATGGAAGCGACTGCAGCCTTCAAATTCGGCAATATCGTGCGCCATAACACGCCCCAGTCGGATGCCCCGTCCAGTCTCGCTGCCTCGATCAACGTTTTGGGATACGATTTGAATGCATTATATAGTTGCAGTACTGCGAATGCCGATGCAATATTAGGTACGATCAGCCCCGCCAAATGATCTCGCCACCCAAAACCGCTAATGGCTACATAGTTCGGGATCATAATGACCTGGAACGGCACCAGCCAGGTTAACGCAATTAACCCGTATATCAAGCTGCTGCCTTTAAACTCCCAACGCGTAAACGCATAAGCCGCCAGTATGCTCGTCCCAAGCTGCAGCACCGTTTGAAGAATGGCTACAAGCATGGAGTTCGCCAGCATACGATCCATCGGAATCGCGTTCCACGCCTGCACATAGTTGTCAAACGTAATGCGAAGCGGAACCAAGCTGGAGGAGAACACGTCGCTCTCCGGCTTGAGAGAGGTTGCAATCATCCAATAAATCGGGAATACTGCGAGAAGCGCGAGTGCAATCAATAACGTATGTTTTGCCCCTGCAGCCGCATAGGAGCCCGCTTTGCGTTGGATCAGCTTTTCCATTTCTGTTGCCCCTCCTTTCTAGTTGTCGAAGAACGACAGCTTCATCGTTAATCTCATAAATAACCATGCGAGTACGCCGAATCCAAGGAAAAAAACAACGGCCGCAGCTGAGCTCGCCCCGATGTTAAACGACTGGAAGCCGTATGTCCAAAGCAAGTAATAAATGTTTGTAGTCGTATTAAACGGGCCGCCTTGCGTAAGCACATTAATATACGAGAAGCTCCACTCGGATGCGAACAGCGTGCTCATCATAGCCATGAACAGGATCGTCGGAGACAATAACGGCAATATAATATGCCAGATGATCTGGAACCAGTTGGCGCGGTCGATCTTCGCAGCTTCGATATATTCTTTGTTAATGCCTGTGAGCGCCGCCGAAAAGATAAGCGTACTGAAGCCAATCAGCTTCCATCCGGTAATAAAGGTGATCGACCAAATCGCCCAGCTCTCATCTGTAAAAAACCGTATAGGCTCGGATAGATGGAACCAATCGACGAGCGTGTGGTTCAAGATGCCATTGGTTGGATGCATAATCCAGCGCCATACGGACGAGACGGCTACAGGCGCCATAATCATGGGCAAAAAGATCAGCGCCCGATAGAAGCCGCTTGCCCTTTTGCCGATATTATCGGTTGCGATTGCAATAATAAGCGGAATAATCAACGCGAACGGAATGACGCCCAGCGTGTAGATTAACGTATTCCACAGTGCAATGCCCATCTCCGGGAGTCCCGTCAAATTCGTGAAGTTATCAAAACCTACGAATTTCTTCGGTGATGTCGGAAGCAAATTCCATTGGTAGAAGCTTAGCTCAAACGTCTGCAGCAATGGCTTGTAAATCCAATAGCCGATTGAGATAAGCGCCGGCAGCAGATACATATAGGGCTTGACCCGGCCAAGCCGGAGCAGGAACGACCCCCGTTCCTTGCTCTTCGGCTTTGCTTTGGTGGCAGGCCGGGCTGCGCCTACCGCTTCGTAACTCATTGGACCAACGCCTGAGCGCGTTTTTGCGCATCCTGCATAATGGAAGCTACGTCACTATCGGTCACAATCGCTTTGGATACCGCATCATTTAAGATGGTTTCAATCTGCTTCCAATTCGCTCCCGGATACGATACCCATGGCTGCAGCGACTCGAGCTGCTCCAGATTCGGTTTGATAAGCGGGTTCTCATCGACCCATGCCTTCAAGTAGTTCGGGTCGTCTACAATTGCCGGACGAAGCGGCAAGTAGCCGATCTCCGAAGTAATGATCGTATAACCGCGCTCGCTCGTCACAAACTTCAGAAACTCCCATGCCGCTTGCTGCTTCGCCTTATCGTCCGTAAGAACAAACAGGGCGCTGCCGGAGTTGATCGGCGTCGTAGGTTTGTCGCCAAACGAAGGCATCTTGGCTGTCATCAGCTCCCAGCCTCCCGCTTCGGAAGCGGCGACAAACGAGCTTTGCAGGGCGCTTGTGAAGAGCAGCATACCAAGCTTGCCTTGGGAGAATGCCTCCATGGCTTCACCATCGTTAAGCTTGCTGTTCGCCCCGCTCTTAATCAGGTCTTGCCACATCTCGACGGCTCCGATCGCTTCGGGTTCGCCGAACTGAATCGTCTTGCGATCCTCGGACAACACCTTGCCGCCGTTGCTGCCGATCAATGCCTGAATAATCCAGTCGGCGCCGACCGCTCCGCCTACATGTGCGCCGATCTCACCGGTTTTCTCGCCGATTTTCAAGCCGTACTCCTTCACTTGCTCCCATGTCGTTGGAGGTGCTGCCGGGTCCAGCCCCGCTTCTTCGAACAGCTTGGCATTGTAGAACAGTACCGGCGTACTGAATGTGAACGGCAGTCCGTACGTTTTGCCATTTAATTGACCAAGCTTCAAGCCGTTAGGCGAGAACCCTTCGAAGTTGCTTGCGAATTCATCGGCTGGCACAATATCCTCCAGCGGCTTGGCTCCGAAATTGTTGACGGCAAAATCAAGACCGTCGAATGTCAGCTGCGCGATATCCGGCGCCGTGCCCGCTACGATGTCGGCCTGTACCTTGGCGTTAATATCGGCCGAAGAAATCGGCACCGCATCGATCTTAATGTTAGGATTCGCCGCCTCAAATTCCTGGATCAACTTTTCCGTGCCCGGAATTTGGCTTGCGATGGCTAAGTTGTAGCTATAGAAGCTCAGCGTCACTTGCTCGTTTGATCCAACTTTTTCCCCATTTGAGGAATTGGATGCTGAGCCAGCCGCCGCTCCCGTGCCAGAGCCGCTAGTATTTACTGCATTCCCATCATTGCCTGAGTTACCGCAAGCCGCTGCCAATACGGACATTGCAACTAGTGTTGCCGCTGCAGCCTTTTTCTTAATAAATGCCATTAACGATCTCTCCTTATAGCCTACTGGCTATGAATATATAGATAGTTGAAACACCATCGGCAAGCTGGCAGCTTGTCCGTTAGGCATGCGCGTGAGCCGCATCCATTTTCCATTCGAAAATAATCGTTTGTTCGCCTGCCATCGGCATCGGATGAACAATCATCTGGCCGCTCTTCACAAGCACCAAATTGAACCCGCTATTGTCGATAAACTTCATGCTGTCATTGCTAGTCGGCTCGATGCCGAAAGCCACTCCCGTTGCCGCTGCGCTCGGCACGCCTTGGAAAACGCCGATATTATTGCAGTGAATATGGCCCGACAACAAACCGATCACGTCGCTGCCCGCGATAACCTTGGCAAGATCCTGCGGATTTTCGAGCAGATGGCTGTCCATAAGAGGCGTTATCGTCGGAAGTACGGGGTGATGGTGGACGATAATTGTACCTAACGGAGCTGGCGTTGACAGCACGCCGCTAAGCCAATCCAACTGCTCTCTGTCGAGTCGTCCCGCATTGGTGCCTGGTACTTGCGTATTGAGCACGACCATTCGCAGCCCGTCTTCCATAACTTCATAATAGTAAGACTCTTCGGATGGCTGATCTCCCAGATACCCTTCGCGGAAGCACGGACGGGAGTCGTGATTGCCAAGCGCAACATGGATCGGCACGCCTAACTTCATCTGCTCCTCGTCCAAGATTTGGCGGAGATGGCGGTAATCCGCAGTGTCGCCGTCCTGTGTCAGATCACCGCTGATGACGACAAAAGCCGGTTTTTGGGTCAGCTTGCCAAGCTCGGCGAACGCTTCACGCAGCTTCTTCGTCGCATCCATGGAGAACAGCGGGTTTTTATCCGGAACGTTAATGTGTGTATCTGTCAGATGAGCGAATAAGATTGGGTTTGTCATACTTTTGCCTCCTCGACATGCGCTTTGGGTTTGTACGCTCCAATGTCTTGCACGCCATCCAAATGAATCACCCGATAAGTTGGTTTGCCGTCACGAACGTTTACCCACACGAACAGGTTGTCGCATTCGGGTCCGTTGCCATGCCCATGTCCACCCGTTCTGCCAAGCTGGATGCGCTCGCCGTTTCCTTCAACCGAGTACTCCATTGCGTGCAGATGTCCGGCGAATACGGTATGCGGACGTCCGTCCAACATATTCATCAGCTTCGCGTAACGCTCATCCGTCGATTTCCAGCCCGGCTTGTGCATGCTGACGAAAGTCCACTTGGCGTCTCGGTTTTCCGCAAGCACTCGCTCAGCGAAAGCAAGCTGCTCCTCGCCGAACGCAAGGTCGATGCGACCCATTTCCTTCAACTGCTCAGGCGACATGCGGGTAATGATGTCCTGGACAAATGTTTTCATATGATCATCCGCGTGATCCGGATCATTTTGTACGTTGAATGTCGCTTTTTTGATAATATCCACAAATTCATCGGACAGCTCGGTTGGCGGATCCTCCGAATTCAACATCAAGAAGAGAGCGTCTCCCGCGCGGAATGCGTAATACTCGAAGCCTTTACGATCGCGCCATACATCCAGCATGACACGGTTGCCGTAATCATGGTTGCCGACGACATGGAAGAAAGGAAGTCCTGTCGCCTCGATTTTTGTATCGATATCATCCCATTCGGCCACAGCGTCCTCGGCGTTTCTCCAATACCCTTCGATCAGATCACCGACCGATACAACGAAGTCCGGCTTCAAGTCCGCAACAACCTCGAGCGCCTTCTCGAACACGCCTGCCGTAGCCATTCCGCAGCGGTCACCTAGTACCACAAACGAAAAATCTCCCGTTTCCAGCTCCGGCAGCTTGCCGAACCATGGACGCTTGTCCGTTTCGAATATAGCATCGTCATACCAAATTTCACCTGATTTGCGGTTCCCTTGAACGTTAGACATAACTTTCTCTCCTCTCGCTATTTAAACTTGACTGTTCTGCTTGCCTACTTGGGCGAATCTCTTGGCTTACTTTCTCTGTTCGAGTTCAGTATGCAGGTTGTATGTAAGTGGATTGTTATCATGGTCTAAATGATATGTAAAAGAGCATGTTCGTTTTTACAATACGTAAATAGGATGGATTCCATCGCCAAATGACTCCGACAAAACAGAAAAACCTTCCAATCCACTGCGTGGTGGATGGAAGGTTCCTTGTTTGACTAGATGACGCCGATCAGCATCAGCTTCTGCGTCGTATACTGATAGTTCTCTTCGATTGCCGCTTTCGCGGCATCATAATCGCTCAGCAGCAGCGCTTGATGGATTTTGACATTCATGACGCTCGCCCACTGAGGCTTCAGCTGCGGGAACTGCTTGCGGAACGTCACCATCCGGCAGATGAACTTGCCCCGATAGGAATCCAGCACTTTCAGCATATGATCATTGCCGCCAGCCTTCAGAATCGTCTCTATGCACATGAGCGAATTATTGTAATAGGCTAGAAAATCGCCCTCCTCGCGGGCAACATCCTGACGCTTCAAGTAAAACGCTAGCGCGTTCAGGTCAAAGCTAATCTCGATTTGCTTAGCCCGCTCCAGAACGAACAGCTGCATCGAAACGAGCACTTCAAGCATTTGGCTAAATTGGCGAAACGATATCTCTTTGACCAACACGCCTCTGCCCTTAAAGCTCTCGACAAGTCCTTCTTGCTCCAGCATCCCAATCGCGGCGCGAATCGGGGTCCGGCTCATGCCAAGCTCCCCGGCCAGCTCATTCTCGGACAGCAGAACGCCCGGCATCACATCAGCACGCACAATTCTGTCCTTAATAATCGTATAAGCATCTGTTTCCAGTGATGACGCTCGCATACTCCCCATTCCTTTTCAATTCATATGGCATACATGCTAGCAAATTCCTCCTCTAATAGACAGTAAAGTTATTGTAAATTTCCGTGCGATTGAACAAATATTAACTCCTTATGGACCCTGTATTTCTTGCCTCGACGCGAAGAAGTACATCGCCGTAGAAGCGATGTACTCCCGTTTAGATACTACGCTGTTGCTTAATCCTCTTCGGCATTCGGCATCCCCACTGGAGGCTGCAATGATGCTGTCCGCATACCACGCCGAATCGTTGACGTCGTCGTGCACGACTCAGTCTGTACTATGAGTTATTTCGCTTATTAACTTCCATCTCAATGAATTCCGGCAAATAATTGGGCGTACAGCCCCTTGATACCATGTCACCTTTATAAAGACCCGTTTTCTCGCCAATTCTAATACAACGTGCTCGATTCTCTTGATCATAAACGCCAATCCAGCCTGCGGTGAAATTCATAGCCCACTGAACTTCCGGTTCTTCCTGGGCAATATTAGCTTCAATTGCAGCAAGTAAATCTGCGGTGTTATCAGGGGGAGTTTGTCCGGTCCATCTCAATCGCGCTTGATAATACCAGAAAACTCTCCTTTGAAGAGCAGAAGAGCTGTTTTCCCATGACTCCATCCATGCAATTGTTTTCTTGTCTTTGGTGAGCTGGTTAGCCATTAGCCAATCCATTATGTTATTTCGCTCGTCAAATGTATGAATCTGCATGTCCTTATCCAGCTTATCCAGCACTTCTTGTGAAAGAAGTTTTTTGTCCATAATTAACGTCGCTAACAGTCTGGGCAGAACTTCTTCCGTTGACCAAAGCTCCATAGCTAGTTCGTGATCTACTTTAATGTCCTTCGCGATCTTACGTAAATCGCCTAGTTTAGTATTATTATTAATCTGCGATAGAATGTGTTCTGCTTTCGAAGAGCGTTTCATTTCCGCGCTTTTATTCTTATCCATTAGACACAGCTCCTTTATTACAGCATTCTTTCCTTGGCGCGATCTAATTACGATCGAGCGTCCGAGTGTCAGCATACCGTCTCTAATTATTAATATACACCGAATTGAGGACGGGGTCCCACAGAACATCTGCCCCGAATGCTTCGCCTACGAATCGCAATGGCACAAACGTCCTATCCCCTTTGAGTTGGGCCGTTACATCCAAATTCACCTTTTGCCCATTAACGATTGCAACGGATTGGTCGATTATCAACTCAATGTCGCGACCGTTGCCAAACGCGTTAATTTTTCTCGCGGATGGGTCCCACTTGATGCTTGCTCCAAGCGCTTCGAAGATTGCCCTGAAAGGCACAAGCACCCTGCCTAATTCGTTAACAGGCGGCTGCTCATAGGATTGCAGCTCGCCGTTCAGAAACACCCGTATATCATCGACCTCTTCGATCTCGATTTTACCGTCCCAAACGACCAACTCCAGCTGATACTGGGCTGTCCCGCCAATTCGATCCGAAGCTCGAATGAGTATGGGATGGGTTCCCAATTTATCGGCGTCGTAGTATAAAGTGTCGTTGTAAATGTAACCATGGGAAGTTTCATAATACAAAGAGTCCCCATCCGAATCTTTAAATAACGTATTTAAATCGAGTGATACCTTATTGTATTGAAGCACCTTCTGGCGATCAGTTGCCTTTATCGCTTGAGGCGGATGATTGTTTCCTGCATGATGAACGAATTCCCCATTTTTCACCGTTACTTTATGTTCATTATTTATTAAGGGATATTCCTCAGCAAACTCGGGATCGTACAAGTCATCCACGTACAAAATATACTGCCCATCCGGAACGTTGCCATGAAACCGGAAACCGTTCTGACTATCGATCGCGGTACGAATTTCCACTCCCCCCGACACCGGCTTTAGCACGGCTTCCGGATTCTCGAATGTAATCTCGGACAGCGGCTGCTCTAAAGCATTATAAAGAGCCGCTTGTCCGAATGTGGGCGAATAATTCAGTTCTTCAACGGTTGGCGGGCCGAACTGATAGAAGTAGTCTCGCGCATTGGCAATCAAAGAGTTTCCATAACGATCGTTTATATTCAGGAATCCGGAGAGCTGTTGCGTGTAATCTAGCTTCACGTTGACATTCAGTTCGCCGCCGAATCGAAACTCGTAGTTTTGGCCGTTGTCGATATGAATATCACGATACATGTATACATCTTTACTTACGATATATTGATTATTTTGATCATATTTTTTAATCGATCTTTGAAACAATACTCTATAGTTATTGGCAATTAAGTATGTGGCGTTCTTTCCTTCGTTCAACATAATGCCGCTAGTCAGATGTTCAACTATATTTAGCTGTTGGAAGCTGATAGATGCTTGATCATCATCAAATCTCCCCTGGCTGACACCATTGCCGGCTGGATTGATGCCCTTAGGTCCATATGTATTCACAATTGCGGAATTGGATTGATTAATGGAAAGTTTATTGGATCCGATTCCCGCCAAGACATAATCTCCCTGAAAACCATATGATCCCATGACAACCTGATGCATCCCGCGATCAATATAAAAGGTTGCGGCAGCTCCTAGTTCGTGAGTTTTCCCGCCTGTTGTAATGACTCGTTCTCCATCAATAGATGCAATAACAATCGAGCCATAGTAGCCATTGTACTCGCCTGGCAAGTTATTAGAGAATTCTACGCTCTGCAGATCTTCTGGCCGAAGAATGATCTTTCCTGGATTCAGCACCTCTCTAATGTAGACAGGCATTTCCAGATTGTCCATATCATTGACGACTGCAATGATTTTATCGTATTTCTGGCTCAAATCCTGAAAATCCAGATTCGTGCGCACGCGGCTGTAATTTTTTGTATAGAGCCATCCGAGCTCAAAACTAATGTTTTGTTTGATGCCATATAACTCGACATGAAAATTCTCCACTTTATTGTTGCTGAGGTCGAAGGCTTCAAAGTGTGTATTAAACGTGACAACTTGCACCGATTGTTGTTGATACGCCTTTCGCCCACCTTTATCTGTAATTTCTACCGATAAATCGTAGACTCCCTCAGAGATACCCTCGAGACTAATGCTTTCTGTCTGGAAGCCGTCGCTTCGAATAGGTTTGCTCGAGATAACGCGATCGCCTAATTTAATGATCGCTTGGTTGCCGATCAAGCCCTTCGAATAATATTTAACGGATATTTGATCGGCAAGAGCGAATGTGGTCAGTGGGCTGATTAGTTTAAACGTTTCTTCATCATGTACATAACCGCCCAACTGAACGATTCCTTCACCGAATGACCGATCCCAGCCTTGCAGTCCCAAATCGTCGCTATATCTGCGAATCGTGCGTTCCATCTCAGAAGGAGACAACGTAGGTGACTCTAACTTTATTAATGCCGCGGCCGCGGATATATGCGGAGCAGCCATAGATGTACCGTTTAGCGCACCATATTCGTTGTCTGGCAAAGAACTGACAATGTTAACGCCAGGTGCAGCGATATCTACCGAGTCCCCATAATTAGAGAAAGATGCCAGATCGTCTTCTTGATTGGATGCCGATACGACAATGATTTCCTGTTTCATAGCAGGGAAATAATGAATAGTATCCGTACTATCGTTCCCGGCAGCGGCTACAACCAGCACATTGTGGGAGAGGGCGTAGTCAATTGCTTTATCCATAAAGCCTGAGTACCCAATCCCACCTAAGCTTAGGTTAATGATATCGGCACCATGCTCAACAGCGTACACAATTCCTCGGGCAATCGTAAAGTCCTCCCCCGTACCATCGTCATCAAGTACCCGAATAGGCATAATTTTAACCTGTTCAGGTGTGCCGTCGACAACAATTCCGCTTACATGAGTTCCATGTATATGAGCAGATTGAGGATTAGCTTGATCCGCAACGAAGTCGTATCCGGGAACAACACGGCCTGACAACATGGGATGATTAACGTCGACACCGGAATCTACCACTGCCACGATAACATTATCTTTCGATTGAGATAGACCCCCCTGCATCTCAAGGAGCCCAGATCTCGTCGTGCCCCAGGATTTCGGATTTTCTCCTGCTTTTATGGCCGTGGCATGACGCAAGTAATTGGGCTGAACAACAATCAACTCTTTAGCATCGTGATAATATTCAAGAACGGGGCGCTTGTGCAAATCAATTGCCTTAGCTGGCAGTCTAAATCCACTATCCACGTCTAAAGGATTTTCGGGAAGTTGAGGGTAAATGTCTCGTAGGATTCGAAGACTCACTGCCTCATAGGTATAAGTGCTTTGATTCGAATTCAGAAACTTAACAATGACTTCTCCATTTGTCAAAGGAGTCGGGGTCAGATGAGAAGATTCATTGCTCCCACCTGATTCGCTAGAAGCGTAATTCCCTCCTATTATAGAGGTTAAAAGAAAAACAACGAGGATGCTGACTCCAAATTTGCGCACAATGCACACCTTCTTACTATAGATATTGGTAACTAGAGACACTATATTATATTAAATTCACCTTCGAATTATATCATTTCTTGGATATTTTTCATATAATTAAATAATTTTTGGGATAAATGGACGGTTATCCTGAATTGCGAAAGTAACACATAAGTGCTTACAGAGTGCGAGAGTTGACTCCTTATTGACTTCCACGATACTGAACTCAACGAAAAGAAGTTCATACTGATATACAGCTCTTGGCTCTTACTCTTCGCCAGTTGCTACAGGGTTCTGCGGGTTAGAAATCCAATCACTCAAGCTATCAGCTATGTTCTTGACTCTAACCATTTCCTATTAATTAGGTTTCCTTTACCTAATCAGAATCACTTCCGTTATTTACCACGAAACCTATTCTAGCTTCCTTCCGTCTTTAGAGTAACACACAAAGATTGCGAGCTGATCGTATGAAACAGATAGCTGCCACGCTCTTCATTGGGCTGTGCCTAACAGGCTGCGCCCCCGGTGGGAGCTCCATTCACAACCCGCACAACTTCGAGGAAACGCATGATGCTGAAGGCATTTCGCTGCAGTTGCAGCCGTCGCCAGAAGGCAACTATGAGCTCCAATGGCCGACCCGGGAAGTCTTCGAGAGAATCGGACAGCCCTACCAATCAGGCGACACGCTACGGGCGTTGTCCCCTAGTCAGTTCGATAACCATGCTCCCGAAATCACTTATGCCTTCCATTCCGCGCCGATGGAAGACCAGGGGCTCTACTTCCAGCAGTTCCCGACGAACCAAAAGATTCGAACCACGCTGACCGAGGTTGACGCGGATCTTAAACCCCTTGGCGATCTTGCGCCCAATGTACTTATGTTGTCGGCCGATCCTAGAAATAACAAGGATATCGTTCGCAAGTTTCCTTTTCGCATGGAGACCGTCATGCCCGAGACATCAGATGCGCTGTTTATCCTGCTTACCGAACTGGTTGATCAGGATGGTTCCGTATCGGACTCCATCGCGCAGGTCTTTTACATACCGGGCAAAGTCATCCATGCGGAGCTTTCAACGGATAAGCGAGTCTATTCGCCCGGCGATGAGCTGCAGTTGAAGACAGTTAACCATGGACCGACGAACCTGTCTCATCACGGGAAGTTGTATGATCTGGAGAAGCAAAACCCTGATGGCTGGGAGCGGATAAACGAACCTCCAACAGCAATGACGCTTGAGGTGTATTTACCGATTCCGGTCGGCGAATACACGCAAAACATTACGCTCCCCGAGGATCTTCAACCCGGGGCTTATCGGATCATCAAACGCGTAGGAGCGGATCTCACCCAATACAGAACGGATCTATCGGCTGCTTTCGAGATCCAATAGTAAGAGGTAATATCCAAATCGAGATTACCAATCTTCGGCCTATTAAGGCTCCTTGTTGACTCTGTGGCATAAAAAAACATCACCATGGCGCACAGGTACCATGGCGATGTTTTCGTGTTTTGCTTACGATTAAGCCTTACTAGGCTCTTCTTCTTCCCCCACCGCAACCGAATTACCCTCATACGAGATCCAATCGCACCAGCTGTCGATTATGCACTGAAAGTGGTTGCATTAAATCCATAAGTACACTCCTTATGTACCTTCATTACAATCCAAGCATTGGAAGTTGTTTTCGGGAATGATAAGTAAGAGACAATAAAATGCATTGTTTTAATTCAGCTATCGGTATTTCCTCGTTATCACCGAAAACAATTGCCCGATTGCCGTCAAAGGTGAATATATCACTAAAAACTTCCTTGAATGTAGCAACAAGCTTTGTGTTGCAGTTGAAATACATTGCATACTGCTGTGGAGTTGACTCTTTCCAAGCTATTCTAATCGTGCTTCCACGTTTTGCTGCATAGCTAGGCTCCCCCCATTTCAGGGTCTCTTCCAGTTGATCAAGGCCTTCTATTTCTAATGCTGTGTCCAGAATCAATTGGCGTAGAAACAACAATCTATGCTGTATATGGTTTGGATAATGCGCGAACACGGCTGCTACTTTAGCATTTTCGATCATTCCAATGATGATCAGTCCTTTATTGCGATATATATTTCCGCTTGCCCGTCGTTCGGATCGATATTAGGGCCATAATACTCAAAATCACCTGTGAATGCTCTGACATTACCAAGCTGCTTGGACCATTGCCAAATATCGGACCAAGCCCGTTGCACTACCTCAATAATCGGTCCTCGTTCCGTGACGAATACCGCGTATTTCGCAGAGGGAACTGTGAATGTAGATATGGGTTCAGGATAGTGGCCCTGCATATTGTCCCCGACATGTAAGCCGACCATCACTTCATATTGTCCGGCATCGCCTGCTTCATAATCGAAGTAACAGCTATAATGGCCCGGTTGTTGCTGGTGAGGGGCCAGTTGCTCGCCAATATGTTGTGAGTAGAATTGTTCAAACAATTTGCCAATTTTGCCTTCGCCGCTTAATTCGGCCGCATTTGTCGTAACGATGCTAATTCCTGCGAGCGTGAACGATGGACGCTCCTCGAAACGGGTAGGCTCGATTGTTATGCGATTTGTCTCGTCAGCGGGCAACGAACTTTCAGATGGAGTCGCATTGTTCAGTGCCATCGACTTGATTTCGTTCTGTTTCATCCTTCATCATTCTCCTTATAGTTGAATGAGTTTAGTATAAAACATCTAACTAGACAACTATCTGTCATGTTTCCTTATCCAATCTATATATTTTTGCAGCTTGTTCTGCACGACTAGCGATGATCTGACGCAGACCAGGAGGCTCTAGCACTTCTGCATGATGGCCCAAGCCGAGAATGAATCTGTACAACCATTCATCTTCCGGATATGACTTTCTCACTTGGCAGCTACCGTCATCTAATGGCAATAGCTCCTCTATGCCGAACCATTCTTCTGCTAGATGACGAGAGTCAGCACGGAAACGCAATACGAATTCCGTCGACTTTGCCTGATTCCCTGGACTCTGACCAGTTACACCCTCTTGCATGAGGAAATCTCTTCGAACAAATGTCCTCTCCGGAACGATTACCAGCTCTTTCATTCTTTTGAGCTTGAACAGCCGAAATTGTTCTTTGGACTGGCAATAGGCCTTCAGATACCATTGTCTTCCTTTCATAATGAGCATATGCGGCTCTACAATTCTGTGCGTTACCTGACCTTCGGCATTGGAATAGTTGAATCCCGCTATTCGGCAGCTATCTACCGCTTCTTCTAACAGCTGTAGTTTAGGACGCAGCCTCTCGTTGCCATCCCAAGGAGAATAGTCAATCAGCACTCGGTTGGTCTTATGTTGGAATTCCTCCGAGTATTGGAGTGGAACAACGCTATTGATTTTCTCCATAAGCTGTCGATGCTGCTCGTTACCATATGAGGTGGATATACTTTTTAAGGCGGTGACTATGGCAGCGAGCTCATCGTTGGTCAGCACGTTGCGGTCCAATCGATATCCTTCTGCCAGTCCGATCCCTCCATTCGTTCCCTGATAGGTGACGATGGGGATACCAGCCACATTAATAGCATCGATATCCCGGTATATCGTCCGTACAGACACCTCGAACCGTTCTGCGAGCTCCTTGGCCTGCACCATACGACGATTCAGCAGTAAAATAATGATGGATAAAAGTCTTTCCAGTTTCATCGTATGTATCCTCCATCAATGTGATTGATTTTTATTGCGCACACTTATCGAATATATAATAAAACGAAATAAGGAGCCGTGCGACCAACACGACTCCTTGGCACAAGAGACCGCTTCAAGCGGTCGTCTTCGGGTACGAAATCTACATGACAGAAAGAGACCGTACTCCTCCTTGCAGCGGGGCGGTCAATTTTTGTTGGTTAATTAATGCAATGATGCCCTTCGTCGAGAGGTTGCCGAACACCCTTGCAAGCCGTTCTATGTACTTGTAAAATTATAGCATGATTATAAGAGGCGGCGTGGGAAACTTTGTACTCAAACGAGGATGGGTGTTGGAATGGTTAATAGATCGCGTCATTGGATGTTTGCACTGTTGCTGGCTGTCATGCTCATGATCCCCTTTAGTGGGGCGTCGGCAGCAGATGGACAACTGAAGTATGAATTTGATCGAATTGATGTTGTGTACGCCGCGGAGTTCACTGTCTATCCACAAATCGCTTATGCCGACCATTGGTTAACATCTCTAGCCGACGGCCCGGACAAGCCGATTCAGATCTTGTATGGTATTGTTCATTTGTACACCGGCGATCAATATATAGAAGAGCAATTCATCAGCATGACCGGAGAAGTCAGCTCAGAGCGCTTCTTAAGCGACACGATATACAACGAATTTTATGACGAGTCCTATATTACCAAAAAACAAACGTCTATTCGATTCTGGTCGGGCAAGAAGCTGGACGGCAATACGGTCGTAAAGGATTTAAATCAGTGGATGAAGGAGGTTACCCTCGTCCAATCCTTCAATCCGAACGGCGCATTGACGGGCTATCAACTTCGTGGTTTTTTCACACCTGACAATCTATCACCGCAGAACAACTACGGTATCCTGTACACCTCTGATCCCGCTTCCCTCCTCCATGCTGGAGAATTGAACGGAGTAGAGGTTGAAACTAAGCTGGAGGCGCCGACAGACGAGAATCCGATTGCAGAAGAAATGCAGCCAGGTGTGACTAATCCGGAAGAAACGAATCCAGACTCGGCAATGCCAGAAAGTACGAATGAACAACCGAAGCAACCACAAGTGGATAAGTCCGCCAAAGAAGTATCCATTCTGTCTGCCACTGCCTCCACGTATTCCAGCAATACGTTAAAAGCGGATATACTAAAGCAACTTGGCCTATTCACAGGAACAAATAACGGCTATCAGCTGGGAGATTCTTTTATTCGCTCGCAAGGAGTGGTCATGCTCCTTCGCCTCTCCGGTGAAGCTGATGAGGCCGCCAAAGCAAATCTGAAACCTACCTTCACCGATGTGAACAGCACGAACTGGGCTGCGAACGAGATCGCTTACGCCGTCAGCAAAGGTTATGTGAAGGGCATCGGGAATGGCGAATTTGCACCAGATAGAATAATGACAGGAAAAGAGTTTCTAACCCTGATTAATCGGTTGTTAGGTTATCCCCATGCTGCCCCTTCCAATGTAGAGGAGCTTTCGTGGAATAATGGGCTGCTCACCGCAGATTCAGCAGCGCGCCTAGCGAATGCGCAGCCTTTCTTGCGTGGTGATATGGTCGAAGTCGTATATGCAGCATTACAGACGAAGCTGTCTGGCAGCTCCAGCACACTGCTAAGTACGCTCGTTGAAGACAAAGGGGCCATCAGCGCCGAGCTTGCCGTTGCAAGCGGACTGTATACCAAATCAAACGAGCCTCTCTACTACATTCCGAAGCCAGGCAGCGATCCGATGGATTCGATCGAGCAGGCGATTCGGCAGAGGCTTGGACAGCACCTCTAAGAACCTTCTATTGTATGCATAAAACTCTGAAGCTATAATAAAACTGAAGAAGGAGTCGTGTGCTAACACGACTCCCGGCAGCACAGTAGACCGCTTCAAAGGCGGTCGGCTTCGGTGAAACGATCAGAAATAGACCGCTACCTTGCAGGGGGGTGGTCTATTTCTTTTGGTTAATCGCTGCGAGTATGGCGACAACCAGCGTCAGCAGCGCCACAATTAGCGCCTCAAAACCGATCATCAACGTCAAGGCATCTTTAACCTTCAGGGATATCCCCCCCCCTTCGTCGAGTGAGAACCACTTAAAAGAAGGAGATTCTATTAAAGACAAGGAATATTTTAGCATGTTAAATAGAATATAGGAGGATACAGAATTGAGCTCTTATGATGTGCATATTGGCAAGTTAATCAGTGAGAAACGTGAGTTGGAGGGAAATGGGATCTATCTGATCTGTACTCCCGAAAAGGAAATTTTAGAAGTAAGTACACACAGACCCGAAAATGGAGTATTTATCAGCTCCAAAGACATAGAGGACGCCCTGTACGACTTTTGCAGATCTGCTATAGAAGATTATATCCTGGAAGGCAACAACAAGGATGTCTACACCTTTTCCATTTATACAGACACCTATTACGGCAGCTATGTGATTTACATCAACAATATGGCCTCGTTAAACCAAAGTGTGGATGAAAACTATGCCAGCTACCAAAATAAATATCTAGAAACGGGTTATGAACATTATAACCAGAGCCGCGAGCAGCTCTATAATCAATATAAGTACGGTGAGGGCGACTACCACTTTATGTATGAAGAAATGCCGGAGCGTCTTGAAAAGTGGCTGAATATTTTCAGTCGCATCAGTCAGGAGGAACCAGAGTATCTGGATATCGATCAAAATTATATTTTCGAGAAAACAATCGTCGACTCCCAGCTTTTCCTGATTGCCATCGATGTTATTCATCGCTTGCAAGACGATTTGAAACAATTGGATCAGACAAGTGACTTTATTGCATATGTCTCCGCGGCTGATGGCGTCGGTGGTAACTTACTGACCGATAGCCAATTGATTCGGAGATGTGTAAGTGAGGATCAAATGTATCGCGCTATCCCGCAAATGAAAGATAAAGACATGGTTTATATGTCTGTCGTTGCAGCAGTCAAGCAGAAGGCCCTTCACGAACAAGTTCAGCATTGGATCAACGTTATTGAAGAAGGAGAATTTGGTAAGGACAATATACGTAGTTTCTGGAAAACTGATTATGAAGCTTATGAGCCATTAGTAGTGCTCGGCCAAATGGCAGTACCTTACATTCAAGAGAATATGAACAGAGACCTCAAGGCTGAAACGAAATATATTCTTGAGATGGTATTAGCTGATTTGAAAAACTAAATCAATTTCATATTTCCTATATTCTTATTGTAAAAACTCAATTGCCCGCTTTCATCATCATGCACAAATCGATCAAAGGTCGGTGAGAGGAAAAGGGACAGAGCCCCATGGTCGAATGCGGGATTACGCGATATTTCTTGTTAAACTGTTGATTCCATGTTGATTAATTGTCTAGAAGGTTCTAATCATTGAATCCGTGACATAAAAAATACATCGTCAGGGCGCGCAAGCGCCATGGCGATGTATTCCTAATGTACATCCTATTATGCCTTGTAAGGCTATTCTTCATCTCCGGTAGCGATAGGATTCTCGCCATACGAAATCCAATCGCTCTAGCTGTAATAGCTGCAAGTGGATGGATACCGAATACATTTAAAAATGGGACCCTGTAGTGTGTAAGTGATCCTTCTGCTTCTGTATACTTCCCAAGTGCACATGAAACTTCCCCGACAATCCGTCCGAACTCCTCAGCATGGTGCACCTCAGTTAATTCTGGAGCGTGACCTTTAAGAAAAGATACCATAGCACCTAATGTTCCATCTGAAAATCTTACATAATTATCCCCACTGCTTGTCCGGATCAATACAGGCACTTGAAATGAAAGGTTTTGATGACTCAAATACGTTGTGATTTTTGATTTGAGTTCAATACCAGAGATACTTTTGGTAAATCGATTATAGAATCAAATGATATATTTTCGTTCATAAATGTTAATAATCTTCGTCAAATTTGTCAGGCCAAAGGGAACTGGTGCATCATATCCTCCGTTCCTAAGTCAGTGGCAACATGTAAGTGATTTCTATTGCGCCACACTTATCGAATATGCGTATAAACGATCATCGTATTGCATGTATATATCCACGCCGTTATAATAAAACTAAAGAAGGAGCCGTGCGACCAACACGACTCCGACGGCACAGTAGACCGCTTCAAAGGCGGTCGGCTTCAGTTAACTAGTCGAGAGTAGACCGTAACCTTGCAGTGGGCGGTCTATTTTTGTTGATTAAATATTGCTATGATGGCAACAACCAACGTCAGCAGCGCTACAATTAACGCTCCAAAACCGATCATCAACGTCAAAGCATCTTTAACCTCCATGGGCATCCCTCCCTTCAACGAGAGGTAGCCGACCACCCTTGCAAGCCGTTCCACGTGCATGTCTAATTATAGCATAATTTGTAAGTGGTGAAGTGAAGAAAATGCTGCTCCTCATTTTCTAAACTGTTGATTTGATGTTGATTAATCACCCCCTCTGTCAGAATAGTTGTCGTAACCCCTATCTCAAAGTATAGTGGGAATAACGAGAACGAGGTGGATGAGAGTGAACCAGAAAAGTCAGGAATTAAAGCAGAGTATCTTACAACGGATGTTGCCACCCAATAATGAATCTGTTAGTAAGTTAGTCAGAGAGACGGGTATATCTGAAACCACGTTGTACAAGTGGAGGAACGCGGCGAAAGCCCAGGGAACAATTATGCCAGCAGGTGCATCTACAGAGCGATGGAGCACGATGGATAAGTTCACCATCGTGGTGGAAACAGCAGCATTAAGTGAGATTGAGATGGCCGAATACTGTCGTGCCAAAGGGTTATTCGTAGAACAAGTAGAAGCATGGCGCGATGCGTGTATGCAAGCTAACGGAGGAGTTACTGCTCACTCCAACCAGTTGCAGAAGGAACTACGTGCGAAAGAACAAGAGAACAAAGCGTTAAGCCGTGAGCTGAAGCGCAAAGAGGCAGCACTCGCCGAGACAGCCGCCTTATTGGTGTTGCGAAAAAAGGCCCAAGCGATTTGGGGGGACAACGAGGACGAATGATCCGTGCCTCAGATCGCGAGCAAGCTCTTACACTGATTGGGGAAGCCGTCGGTGCTGGTGCAAGAGAAGCAGCTGCTTGTCTAGAGCTCGGACTGACTCAGCGGACGTTGCAACGCTGGCGCAAGGAAGGCGGAACCGTAGACGGACGTCCTCAAGCCAAACGACCAATTCCCTCGAACAAGTTAAGCGAAGCGGAAGAACATCAGGTACTGGACGTTCTTCAGCAACCCCAGTACAGGAGCCTGCCGCCAAGCCAAATTGTGCCTGCGCTGGCCGACGAAGGGACATACATCGCCTCTGAATCTAGCTTTTATCGAATCATGCACAAGCATAACCAACAACACCATCGCGGGCGCAGCAAGAAGCGATCTCCTAAACCGATTACAAGCCATGCTGCATCTGGACCGAATGAGGTATGGATGTGGGATATTACGTGGTTGCCAGGACCTGTGAAGGGGTTGTTCTTCTACCTTTATCTCATACTAGATTTATACAGCCGTAAAATTGTAGGATGGGAGATTTGGGAAGAAGAGTCTGCGGAGCATGCCAGTCAACTGATTCGTCGCACGGTCATTCGTGAGCAATGCGTAATCCGACAACAGCCACTCGTGCTTCACTCGGATAACGGAAGCCCAATGAAGGGAGCCACGTTACTCGAGACGCTATACAGTTTAGGTATCACGCCTTCCCGTAGCCGACCGCGCGTTAGTAACGACAACCCTTATGCAGAATCGATTTTCCGCACCTGCAAGTACCGCCCTGATTATCCTACGAAGGGCTTCAGTGACCTAACAGAGACCCGTGTCTGGGTCAGACAGTTTGCTAGCTGGTACAACGATGAGCATCGTCATAGCGGACTGAATTTCATCACCCCGAGCCAGCGACATAAAGGACTGGCAGACGATGTGTTTAAAAAACGCAAAGAAGTATACGAAGCCGCAAAAGCCAAGAAGCCGAGTCGTTGGTCTGGCGAAGTGCGTGACTGGAGCTTGGAAGATGAAGTCTGGCTCAATCCTGAAAAAGCGACGCTTATTCAGGCTGCGCAAAAATCGCTATCTTGACAGCATACTGTTTTTTGAGAAATAGCGACAACTATCTTGACAAACACCGCCTTTTCCGCAAGCTCAATCATATCTCCTTCGCATCCAGCAAATCTATTTGGATATCTTCATATTCCTGGCTGTACAGAACCCAAGAGCAAATGCTTACAAAAAATGAAATGTAACAGGAGTGCTAACTATTCCGTGATGCGTAATGAAACCTTAAAGTCTTCGCTATTCAAAGTGGAACTAACTTTAATTGAGGCTTGACTTAAATCTTGACAATAATGAATGTCAGTTCTAATATAATACTAAGCAAATATTTGTTTACGGAAGCACCGTTCAAACGAGCATGATCACTATGCTCGTTTGAATGGTGCTTATTTTTTTGTGAAAGGAGACAATAAAAAAACAGTATACCTGTATCGTATGTGGACACCATATTCAGAAATGTAGGTTTCTCCATTAATGATTTTTTTGAGTAAAACTGCATAAGAGAAGCTGCTCATAAATTGAGAAGCTTCTCTTATGTGAAAATTTCTATTAACTTGTTGATATAAGGTTTGATTAGTGAATACAAACTGCCAAGCACACCATGTAGATTTAAGCCAAGAATAATTGTAGCTAAGCTAATTCCAATGCTCGGCCAGACAGTCCAGTGAAGGTATTTCCTGAAAATGCTGGTTTGTTTCTCAATACTTTTTCCTGTTATTTTATCGATACGATCTTCAAGGAAAATTTTTTTATAGTCTACAACTCGATTGTTATACACTTCTATAATTGCCTTCTTATTAGCATTAGCAAGTGAACTGTAGTAAATAGTAAGAGCTATCGAAAAGAAGCTGTAAGCATATAGAATCCAAGGGATAAATGCTTGGTTATCTGGTTTGTTAAAGCCAATAACGGCAGTGATTGCAGTTGCGAGCAATCCGAATAGGTTTTTTGTTACAATATCCGTTAGTCCAGTTATTTGCTTACTAATTTCATTTGAAGTTGCCCTGATGAAATCTTCAACCTGCTTTCTCTCGTCTAGATAGGATTTCACACTCTTTTGTATATAAACCCGATAATTCTCCATTATCATTTCATGAATTTCTGATATATTGCTTAACAGCGGTTCTAGGTCAGAATTATTTTCTTCCTTAATATGAAGATTGATTATATTTTGAGTTAATCCAATCTTATCTGCCGTTTTCTCGCTATACACCCATTCGTATAGAGAATACATTTTTTCCATTTGCTCTTTCTTTGTCGCCCCCGGTGCAAGTAAGTTGAATTTAGTTTGTTTTAGTCCAGAAAATGTTGATTGATAAATTTGTTTCTCATCCAAAAACTCAGTATTTAGAGCTGTGAAAGCAACACACAATGTGATAGCCTTTATATTCAATAAGTTGCTAATTTCGTTTTGAGGACCATCATTGAAAAAATATGAATTTGGCGGTGATTGCAAACTCAATTCACGATTCCACCGAATGTTTTCGTTGCGTTCTTTAATTATCTTTTTATTGGTTTTGAACTTATTTTCAGAATCCTCAAACGGAAATTCAAGAGTTCTCATATCACCTATTGCTATAAAATCGTTTTTCACTATTTCTGTAAATCCATCTTGATCATAAATTATAATGTAAGTAGGTTGCGTAGACTTATTAAATATCGTTTGTTCCAAAAGGGCAAAATTCATAGTTATAATAGCTTGTGTTAGTAAATTAGCTTTGGAAAAAATAAGTACATTGTATTGGTCAAAAATTTGAAACGGAATCAAATTCGTTTTTTTAATTTCAATTTTCACTTCAACAAATTCATTACATAAATCAAGTGTTCCAGATAGAAATGATTTCTCTGATGGCATTGACAAAATAGGCTGATCAGAAATATGGAGAGAGAAACCGCAATTTAATGCTAGAGAAATTTCAGTAATATCGGATTCAACCAACTCATTGTGGAGTTGGTTGGAATAAACCACATTATTGAAGGTTTCATCATAATGAATGAATCCTTTTGATTTGATTATTTGAAGCCATTCCATAAGAATCAGTCCATTTTTTTTATTTTCAGTCCCTTTATGGTAATATCGGCCACTTCTTCTCCTGAGGCATTTCTCCGTCTTGTTAATACAAATTTGTCAGAATCATTGTAAACAGCCGGGTCAATCTCAAGCTTAGCCCCTTCAAGAGATATCTGTCTTCTTCTTGCGTAAATCTGGGCAATATCTTGGGATTTAACAAACTCAGCACGTCTCACACCATTTCTTTCAAACTCTGCAATTAAAGAATCCATATACAGTTTTCTTTCAGCTTCAGGTAGATCTTCGCTAAATTGTGATTCAACAAATTGGGTAATGTTTATGTTTTCAGTATTAACGACTAAATTGACTGCATTATCGTATATAGATTGTTTTTTCTCAGGAGTTATTGCTGCCGTTTCAACAAACGCTCTAACACCTTTAATAAAGCCAGTGGTGTTAGTTTTGGAATCATCAATCAGTTCGACATTAAGGAACTTCTTTTGAAAGAATTGAGAAATGTCTGCTTCATCTGATTTGCTTTTCTGTCTATCTAAAATTATTAATTGGTACTCATCGCTAGTTCGTTTAATAAAAGCAGCTTTTTGCAATTTTGAGCCTAGCTGAGGCCAACCACTGCCTAACTTTTTTATACCGATGTATCTTCCATTAGGGGTATCAGTCGCCTCAGAGATGTAGTTATCCTTATAATCTAACTTAAGTAAACAAATGTACTCAGTACCATTGCAGTTAGCCAGGCAAATTGCAACATCAGCCGCTGATATTGTTTTATTACTCATTGCATTGAAGAGTAATCTCGCTAAGTTCTTCGACCCGGAGACAAATTGATGTTGTGTATCATCAAGAATTTTGTAGCTCTCCGTTAGTACTTGATTTATATCTGAATCAGAAAAATTAGCGTAACGAATTCTTCCGTCCTCAAAACCACTTTTTGTGTGGGTCTCAAGAACATTTCTTAATTCTTCGTCCATATTTAATGAAATATCGGAAAGATCTAATCCTGAGTTGAGTTCTTTTTGATTATCAAGACGGTGTATCATTGCTGAGTGAATTCGAAGTCGCTCCACCTTCAACATATATTTGAGTTTTCCCCTTTCTTTAGCAACATGCGCTGAGAATAAATTTTATGAATTGAAGTACAATAGAAAATGATTATAAAGGACGGTGAAAACGCCATGAGACTATTCAAAGTATTTATTGAGCATGATGATACTTGGAAAGAATTCGGGACATTTAAAGCCAGTGATGGCGAGATGGCTCTAGAACTTGCTCGCTCGTCAAAAAATGATCTTTTAAAAATCTATTCATTCACAGAGGAAGAATTACCATTTGTGAATATGGAGTATGAAGAGCTTGCCAATACCTAATATACCAGAATTTCCTACTTGGCACTATTGTTTTTTAGTACTTAAGACCTGCCAAATAACATAATGAATCCCCTCACTAAACTGTGAGGGGATTCATTATGTTGTCCGAGCTATATAAACGTACAGAGTAGACTTCTCATAACCCTGTTAAGGAAACACTGTTATAAAATTGCGCTAAATACAACGGAAGCCCACGGCTGTCTCAGGTCACGCAAACCAAGTTCGGATGCCCTGTAAACCCCTACTACTTTGAATCTCGTTGGCTAGACATGCTGCGTAAATCTGGATTGCCTCACATTCGCTACTATGATCTCCGTCATACCCACGCCAGCTTATTGATATTAAAGGGTATTAACCCTAAAATTGTGAGCGAGAGGCTTGGTCACTCCTCCGTTGGCATCACTTTGGATCGCTACTCGCATACGTATGGCGTGGACTATAGAGCAGCCGTTGAACTTAATAGTCTACTTGAGGAGAAGAAACTACCCGTGTTGAATACTTAAACATATTAATATCGTGTACAGACAAGAGCCGGAACCAATTATATTGTGGTTCCGTCTCTTTGTATTATTCTATATTCAATCGAAAAAAGCCATGCTATAGTAATAGAAAAATGTAGAAAACATGGGCATTATGGGATTCCATGTGTCTAGTACTTATAATCAAGAAAGCAATAAATTTAGGAGGATATGAATGTCATCGCCTGAGATAAAAAAACAAGTAGAAGATTATGTGGAATGGCAGTGTAGAGGTAAAGCAAAGGTCATACATTCGAAGCCAGAACAAACATACAATGAGTTGGGTTTTGAAGTCACCATATGGAATGTAAAGACCGATAATGATGGGGCATGGTGGGTTGCCCAAGGCGATCTTCCAATGAACCTATATCCTCAAGACCATGCATATTATTTCGTAACTGATGAAGTATTTTCTTTTCATCTAGGTATTATGCTCCGCATGATGAACGATGAAGCGAATAAACCTGAGAACACTATCCACAACATCGCAAGCGGGACTGAAATTTCTATTAATATAAAACGAAAACTGGTTATAGCTTCTCAAAAGCTTCAGGAAGCAGTGGAAATTGAAGAGATACAAGCTATAGGTGTAACATGTAGGGAGACACTTATTGAGCTTATTAATCATTTGTTTACATTGGATGATTTTGAAGGACAAGATGACTTCAAAAAGTCAGATGTGAAAAACAGAGGATCTTTGGTAATCGAGAAGTATCTTACTGGTTCTGAGAATTCTGATCTACGTAAGCATTTAAGAAACGTATTAAACGGGGCCTGGGACTTATCAAATTCTCTTACCCATTCTTCTTCAAAAACCGTTTATGACGCCTCCATCTGTTTAACTATGACAACGGCTGCGGTTTCTGTATTTGAAGACTTACTGAACAAACATGACGATATCTTTTCTGGAATTCGTTGTAATAACTGTGGCAGTAAGCAGTTGACTATAGCTGAAAATGACGAGACAAAGGATCATCTAATCATTTGTGATAATTGTAGGCATGCGCGTATTAAAGAAGATAAATAGCCACTGAATACGTTATTCGTCAACCTGTTTAGCGAATATTCCTTGCTTTGAGATTAAGTTTTAAAATATCCATACCGAGCCCAAAGCAATTATCCACGGAGGGGATTATCATCAACAAAATACGCAAATATTCAACAGAATTTGGTTTGAACGTTTATACCTCTTACAAAACTATCATTCCTGTTGAGCATCTAGATAAGGTATCAAACGATGCACGGTATCATTTATATTGCATTTTAAGTACAACACGGACCTTCTTTGATGTTCAGAGCCTGCAAATCGATGCTGACGGAATTGAATGCAGAATAAAACAGATTATCGATAATAAGGAAGTATACTATAAATCTGAAAAGTTCGTACTACTCAATGGGATTGATCATACATTGATTAGTTATAATCACAAATACCCTTATGATAAGATTGACTTTTCCATTCCATCGGATTTATTGGACGAATACTATGAAAAACATAAAGATTTTATCGGCGTGTCAAAAGAAGAAATGAAAGATTTTCTTAGCCACCCTTTTGATGCCCAATTCATACTGAATAATTATCTCCAAAAACATGGGATACCTCAAGAGATGGAAGTACTGTACGTCGGTAAGGCTTACGGTAAAAATGGGAATCGCTTAGCACAAGATCGTTTATCATCACACTCTACATTGCAAAAAATTTTAACTGATTATTATAGCAACCATCAAGATAAAAGGATCTACATATTATTACTGGAAATGGAACCTATTCTAAATACGTTTATGGATGGGATATCAGAAGAATTTGAAAAAAGTGAACAGGAAAGTGAGGCGCATTTACAAAATGTCCTGCAGAATCCCCCAATTTACGAACAAGTAATCAACATCACAGAGGCTGCCATTATAAACTTCTTTAAACCGCATTATAATGAAAAGTTTATTGATAATTTCCCTCTTGATAGTCACCAAAGTTATCGACAGTACTATGATCTGGACTACAATGCACTGACTGTTGAAATTGATATGGAGTTTAATTATTCCCCTCAAATGATTCTAATGTCAGAGCATAATAAAATCACTTGTGTCTGGGACTCTATAGAATTTAACCTTTTTAATGATCCTAACAGAAAAAGCATGTACGATATTTTCAATTAAATCAATCATAATCAACGTTGACCTTAAGTTGAATAACAAATGGTCATGATTTCCTTGTTGATTTACAACTGGTTGGCCGGTACGCCCTCTCCAGAAGAGAGGGCGTACCGGCCTTCTTTGTGTGTACAGCGGCGAGGACGTACGAGCGAGGGGGCTGTAAGACGGATGCAAACAGACGCTCGGTCCGAAGCTTTATGAAAATGTGTTCAGAGATCAAGCGTTGATTCCGTGTTGACTTCGAGCATAAAAAATACATCGCCTAAGGCACGGAGCCTACATGGCGATGTATTCATCAACAAACCACTATTATGCGTCTCTTTGTTCTTCCTCGTCCCCAACAGCGATCGGATTCTCGCTATACGAAATCCAATCGCTCCAGCTCCCCGCATACAGACGCACCTTGGTAAAGCCCGCTTCCTGCAGGGCGATCACGTTCGGCGTCGCCGTTACGCCTGAGCCGCAGTAGACGATCAGCTCGCGGTCGCGATCCAAGTCGGCGAAACGCGCCTCTTGTCCCGCCGCGCCCTTCCAGGCGCCGGACTCTCCGAGGCCGTCCTTCCAGAAGCGGTTAATCGCGCCTGAAATATGGCCTGCCGCCTTGTCGAGCGGCTCGACCTCGCCGCGATAGCGAGGCGCTTCGCGCGAGTCGATCAGTGTGACGCGTTCGTCGCCGAGCAGCTCCTTCACTTCGTCCATCTCAACCAGCATCGTATGCTGGACCTCCGCCAAATATTTCGACGGAATCAGCACCTTTTGGTCGGATGACACCGGGAAGCCCGCGTTCGCCCATGCCGTGAAGCCTTCGTCCATGACATACACTTGGTCGTGACCAAGATACTTGAGCAGCCACCACAGACGGGAGGCCATCGCCCCGCCTTGATCGTCGTAAGCGACAACGCGCGATTCGTTGCTGATGCCCACGCGGCTCAACGCGACCGTAAGATCGAAGATGTCCGGCAACGGATGCCGGCCGCCATGACCGCTCTCTTCGACCGGCGCGGACAAGTCCTTTTCCAAATCCAAATATACGGCCCCCGGGATATGCGACGCTTCGTACTGCTCGCGGCCCGCGTCGGGCTTTCCCATTACGAATCTGCAATCCACGATGACGACGTCCGCTTCGTACACGCGGGCCAGCACCCATTTGGTCGATACGATATTTTTCATGTTCCATTCCGCCTTCCCTAACGTTCATGCGTCTTATTATAACGGAAACAAGCTCATTGCCGAAAGTCCATTTCCTTAACATCGAACGCAGCGGACAATGAAGCATATCCATTTCCACTATTAAAAATGATTGCCCTCGACACATCCGTTAATTAGTTCATTTCTCCCGACGTCGATTAGTACAATAGAACCTCTTCCATCAGGGAATCGATATTTTTGCAAAGAATGCAAATGACGATCGAAATATTTTTACAGGCGTCCATGATCATAATATCCGAACGGCAATTCCCAAACTAAGCGGCTCTAACCTTCAAAATTAGGCATGCCTGCTCTATAGAATACGGTCATTAGATTAATTAGAACTATTTTATAACTATTTTGGAGTAACGTTTTTATTAACACATTTTTCTATATTAGGTTACTTATGTAGCGAAAAAAAAGATATTTTAGTATCATTGTCACATTTTACCCCTCATATATATCCTTAATTTTTACAAACAAACAGAGTTAGAGAAACATAATCACCAGTTCTTTTGCATCTGGCATCCATGAAATGGAATGATTATGATCGGTAAAGGTTACCAATTACAAAAAACGAGGAGAATCGACATGACGATGACGCACCAAACCTTGCGAGGCAAACTCGCGATGACGTTTTGTTTGATCGTGTTCGGCCTGATTTGCGCGCTAGCCATAGCGGACAAGGCATCCGCCCACGGCTACATGACATCTCCAGCCAGCCGCTCGCTGCTCTGCAGTCAAGCGGAGAACCAAAATTGCGGAGCCATTCAATACGAACCTCAGAGCGTAGAAGGAATCGGTGGCTTCCCCGCTTCGGGGCCTGCCGACGGCAAGCTTGCGGGAGCCGGCCATTATGCGGAATTGGATCAACAGTCCGCCAATCGTTGGAAGAAGGTCGATTTGAAGGGCGGCTCCAATACGTTTACTTGGACGCTCACGGCGAATCACATAACGGAGAAATGGGATTACTACATCACGAAGATCGGCTGGGACCCGAGTAAACCTCTGACCCGCGATCAGCTAGAATCGAAGCCCTTCTGCACGATCGACGGGGGCAATAAGCAGCCGAGCAAATCCGTCTCTCATACCTGCAACGTGCCGACGGACCGGACTGGCTATCATATTATTCTAGGCGTGTGGGAAATCGGCGATACCGTGAACGCCTTCTATCAGGCGGTGGACGTCAACCTGTCGCAAGGCGGGACTACCCCTCCACCCGTGGCGACGGAGCCGCCAAGTGTTCCCGACGACGTATGGTGCTCCGGACATACGGACAGCAGCATTACGATGTCTTGGTCAGCTTCCACATCTGCCGACGGCATTAACCATTACGAAGTAATCCGTGACGGCAAAGTGATCGGAACTTCGAAGGGCTTATCGTACACGGATAATGGACTACCGGCGAATACGACCTATTCGTATGCGGTGGCTGCGATCGATCAGAGCGGCAGACGTTCCGCGGCCAGCCTTCCGGTATCGGCCAACACGCTACCGGTCTTGACGCCGGCGCCGGATACTTCCGCTCCGACGAGACCTGCCGGCCTTCGAGCCGGCAACGTAACGGATAAGACCGCCGCGCTCTCATGGACGGCCGCTTCGGATAATATCGGCGTGACGAAGTACGAGGTTTATCGCGACGGCAAACTTATCGGGACGACGACCTCGACGGCCTATTCGGAAAGCGGGTTATCGGCCTCGACGTCTTATTCCTATACCGTCGTCGCCCTTGATGCGGCGAACAACCGCTCGGCGGCAAGCGCTGCGCTGGCCCTTACGACGAAGGCTGCACCGGTCGCGCCTCCAACGAATCCGACGACCGCGTGGGACGGGACGAAAGTGTATGTGGCCGGCGATATCGTCAGCTACAACGGCATCGAGTACAAAGCAAGCTGGTGGACGCAGAACGAACGACCGGACAGCTCAGACGTTTGGAAGCCAGTCTCCGGTTCGGCCGCGCAATCATGGAACGGCACGAAAGCCTATAACGGTGGCGATATCGTCGTCTACGAAGGACATACGTACAAGGCGAAGTGGTGGACCAAAGGTGACAAGCCCGGCCAAGCTGGCGTTTGGACGCTGATCGCTTAACCCTGCTTGTAGTCGGGCGGATGTAGTATGTGACTTGTAGTACATCCCCCGGTAGAAAGCGGGAAAGCAACGCACCTCAAACGAAAAGAAGCGTGCCGCCTTGGCACGCTTCTTCTCATCCAGCTATTCCTTCACGATCGTCTTCAGCACTTCGTCCACAACCAGCGAGTTGCTGATCGGTCCATTGCCCCGCCAGATGGCCGGCATGCCGATGTGCACGTTGCCCGCTTTAACAGCCGGCAGATCGGCGAAGAGCGGATTCTGCTTCAGCTCTTCGACTTTCGCCATGGCATCGATCTCTACGTTACCCGTATCCGGTTCGATGATAATGTAGTCCGCATCAGCCAGCTCCGGAATAAGCTCCAACGAAATCTCGGCGGAGCCGTGTTTCTCTACCAATGCAGGCTTAGCAAGTCCAAGCCCCGTATCCCCGTACAGATTGTCCTTGCGATCCTCGCTCAGCGTCCAAAGCGTCTTGCCGACATAGATCAGAGCCAGCTTGGGATCCGCTCCCGCTACTTCTTCTATCTTGGCTCTCGCCTCTGCGACCTTCGCATCATATTCTGCCAGCTTCTGCTCGGCAACGTCCTTGCGGCCGACGATATCGCCGATCTGCACAAGTACGTCACGCCAGCTTCCAGCCCACGCATTGGCAAAGGAATACGTAGGTGCCACGTTCTTGAACGCGTCATATTGCGCCGCTCCAGCATCATAACCGATGATGATCAGCTCGGGATCATAGCTAAGGGCTACTTCCGGCGTCAGACCCGGCGAGAACGCGATCTCTGGAGCATTGCCCATCCATTCGTCGAGATAGTCGTACGGATATTTGACTTGAGGCACAACGTCAAGCGCTGCGAGAAAATCCTCTAATCCCGTAGCGATAATACGCTCCGGCTTTGCCGGAATTTCCAACTCGTGACCAAGCTCGTCCGTCAACTTTCTAGGTTCGCTGGCCTTCTCTGGTTCCGGCGTTGCCGTAGCTGTAGCCGTGGCGGTTGCTTCTGCCGTATTGGTCGCCTCGGACCCTGCATTCTCTTGTCCATTGTCGTTCGACCCGCACGCGGACAATACCGCTATCATCATCATTACTGCCAGTAAGAGCAGCAGGTGCCGCTTCTTCATGTTGTTCATCTTCCCTCTCTGATATTAATAATTATTCTCATTTACATTATACAGACCGCCCTTATAGGCGGCTATGGAGATAATTCCGATAATGAGATGGTCATAATTCCGAAAATAAAGAAGGTGCCAACTCCAATATCCGCTGATGGGCAAAAGCCGAGTACTCGAACCAAGGCGCCAGCGGGACCCGGTGAACACGCCCCATCCTAACGGCCCTGAGACTTCTCCAGAGCTCAGATTGCTGCAGTGCCCGCCATCTGGCTTGGGCGATCGCATCCTCCCCTACGGATACGACGATGCGAGCCGCATCGTACACCGCAAGCTCCTCCGGGGCGATGGACCTGATGCTGGCTTCCTGCATGCCGGATACCAATCCAAGATCGTGAAATAACACATCCGCCAGATTGCGGCTGCCGAACAGTATATAGTCAGACTCTGTAATGAGAAGCGGAAGGATCGTATCGTCCTTAACCGCATCGCGTACACCTTCCTTCGTCTGCCGCACCATGTGGTCATAGCCCTCCAGCCAGCGGTCCGCAACGGGGCGGCGGGAGACGATGTCGGCGATTTCGCCGAGCTGCAGGCGCCAATCGGAGCGGCACCAGTCGATGATTCGTGTGTCCGCGATTTGTTTCAGATTCGACCGTTCCCACTCCTGAATATAATCGGCGCCGATTATGAGATCGGGTTTCGTGCCGACCAGCACCCGTTCATTGGCCTCCCACACCTTCCTGCGATCATGCGAATCGTCTTGCAGCAGGTAGTCGACGGAAACATTTGTGCGTTCTTGCGGGCTTCTCGTCCAATCCGGATCCAACGCGGCGGACTGCGGCATAATTTGCAACGCGAGCAATTGCCCCGTAATGGGATAATTATAAGAGGCGATTCTCATATGCTGCCCCTTCATGTAGAGCGTCGGAGACAGCCCCGTGTTATGCTTGAATTTTTTGCTAAAATACAGTTCGTCCGAGTAACCAACCTCTCTCGATATCTGCTTAATGCTGGCCCCCTCACGGAGCATCTTGGTCTTCGCTTTCTCCATTCGTACCTAGTTCAGATATTTGATGGGGCTCTGGCCGTACAGCTCTCCAAACAATGTAATATAATATTTGGGATTGATATGCGCCGATGCGGACAGCTCCTCCGCCGTGATCGGCTCACCATAATGCTCATCCATATACTGCTTGGTGCGGCGCACCGCCTCCAACGTTCCGATAGACTCATCCGGTTGCGATTGCCCAAGAAGAACATACATCAGCTCCAAAAAAGCCGCCGTCGCGCCAAAACGTCCTACTGGACCGCCGCTAGTCCATCGCTCCATAACCGTTCCGCATAATTGCGGCACCTTCCCGTGGCGCAGGCAGGCAAGCTCCCCATGCCGATATGCCGAGCGGTCGCTCTCGTCCTCAGGCAGGCTGAATCAGAAACCAATGATTTCCGCGGTGCCTCTCGTCTCGTGAAACTCGGATTCCCGATGCGGCGCCAGCAGGAATATGCTGCCCGGACGAAAAGCCCTGCTGCTGAAGCCATCGTAAAATTGCCCCTCGCCGGTCACAACGAAAGCTAGTCGATGCCACTCTCCCGTGGATTCGCCCAATACCACTGCAGTCACCTTCTCCACGCGCACAAGCTGTGGCATTCCCATGGTACCCCCACAATTGGATTGAGGTTCTATAACGATCTGCATTCCATTAACCGCTGCTGCCTTATCGCTCATATGCGTGCCTTCTTCCCGACCTTTTCCTTTCTTTTATTTTAATTGAAAATCATTATCAATTCCATATATAATACGAAATAACAACCATTCTGCAATTAACAGATTCGGCACCCAGCATAACCAAGCGATGATGGTATAGCTGGTTGTGAAATTTTCGTCGCCCCATAAGGCAACAAACAAACCGAGCCACAGTCGAAGCGTGACCGCCGCTAATGTCAGCGCATAGTTACGAATCATCCAGCGCCGATGTTCCGC
Source organism: Paenibacillus sp. strain BS8-2 (assembly GCF_054483835.1). Classification (NCBI taxonomy): domain Bacteria; kingdom Bacillati; phylum Bacillota; class Bacilli; order Caryophanales; family Paenibacillaceae; genus Paenibacillus; species Paenibacillus sp. strain BS8-2. Next base: position 2,441,205 of record NZ_CM137010.1, on the reverse strand, counting down.
TATACGCCTCGAACGTATCGTTTGAACCGCACGCGCAGCCGTATAGAGCCAGCAAATGGCTAAGCCCAGGAACCCAAGTGTTGCAACCATGCCCCCTGTCGCCTCGAAAGCAAGATAGATTCCGGACAATCCGCCTAATCCTACGCCAACGACATAGATACGTCCCATTATGCGATGCCGATTGGGGTAGCGATTACGGATCGAAGTCAACAGATTGAACGGACCAAGCACAAGAGCCGCCACACTTCCGGCAATATGCACATATAAGACGGCATCCCAGAACCTCGAAAGCATCGCCTCTTCTAGCTTTTGCATGACAAAACCCGCATTCCAGACACCTATAACAACGTATTGCACAATCGCATAACCCGCTACCAGCATTGCAAGCACCGTCATGATGTACCAGCTTTTTGTTCTCATCCCGCACTCTCCTCATGTTCACCAATATTCTCCATACACCGGTCGCCGAATATGATATGGTAAATATAAGCAATAACCTTACACCTATTATAAGGAGTGCCAAGAACGGTCTCCTTAACAAAGGTTAATGACAATAATTCTAGGAGAGGAGTTTAGAGCATGAACGAACTTCTAGCGCAAACGTTGACACAAGCCATGCTTCGTTTCACAGAAATTCCGGAGCAAGAGCTTCTATACTTCCAGGATCAACTCAAGTGGAAAAAGGTAAAAAAGGGGCATTTTCTCATACATAGCGGAGATCATTGCGAGCATGTTTATTTCTGCGGCGAGGGATTGCTGAAGATGTTTTACGAAAACGAGGAGGGCTCCGAGCATATCAAAAGTTTTGTGACAGGAGGTCACTTTTTCACGGATTATCGTGCTTATTTAACAAATGAGCTTGCCTTTGTATCCATTCAGGCGATCGAAGACTCTATGTGCGCTTCCATCTTCAAAGCGGCCATTGAGCAGCTTTATGCACGACATACATGCTGGGAGCGCTTTGGCCGCAAGCTTGCCGAAGCGCTCTTTGTCGCCAAGTCACGCAAGGAGCGCGAAATGGTGGAGCTATCTGCCGAAGAAAGGTATATCCTCTTGCTGGAGCAGTTTCCCGGTCTCGAGCAGCGTGTGCCTCAATACCAGATTGCCGCTTTCCTCGCGATCAATCCGGTTTCCCTGAGCAGAATTCGCAACAAGCTCAAAGCGAAGTTGTAAGGTGACAACGAAATTTGTTACGGCATCTGCCTTACACCAAATGCCTCCCGGCACCCTTTTGCAAGAAGCTACACCCACGCCTCGTTTGCATAACCTCGCTTTTCCCAGTAGCCGATATGTTCCCCTTCGATGAGCTCGATTCGGTTAAGCCACTTAACCGACTTATACGCATACATTTTAGGCATGATGAGCCGCACCGGGCCCCCGAGATCACTAGGGATCGGCTTACCGTCATGCATGACAGCGATCATCGCATCATCATTTGCGAGCTGCTCCAGCGTTATGCCGCTTGTATAGACGCCATCACCGGAATAAAAAATCGCTGACATCGCTTTTCCTTTAGCCCCTGCCATGGCTAACATGTCTTTAACGGGAATGCCTTCCCACGTATTTTTGTAAACCGACCAGCCCGTTACACAATGAAAGTCGCTTACCTGCACCGAGCGCTTCAACTTCACGAATGTCTCCCAATTCCACTCCATCGGCTTGTCTACAAGACCGTCGATTCTGAACGACCAATTATTATTGTTGAAAGAAGGAATCGGAGTCACCGTATATACTCTAAATCGTCCCTGTGCGCCTCCGCCCATTGGCGGCGAAGATGCCGGCATTGGCATCGGGGTTGGCATTAACCGATTGGCGTCGTTTTCGAGCAGCAGCTCCATATTGCCGCTTCCGCCTGAGGCGCCAAAGGAATCTCCCAACCATTTGATGAAGGACGGTCCGATCGTGACGGCCAAGCCTACTCCGATCGCGCTGCGAATGAAGGCTCTGCGCGTATATAGCGGCTGCGGCGCTGCCGGATGGAGCGGCTCTTCTTTACGGGGAGCGGATCTCACTGATCGTCGGCTTGGATCCTTGAGCCATTTGGCTCTGGTAATGGAGTGGTAGATAATGTACGGCAAACCGATCCAGGTCAATGCATCATGCGCAACGAGAGCGGCATTGGAGACAGCGGGACCAACAAGCTTAAATTGCCATAACAATAAACCGGACAGCAGCCATCCGAACAAAAATGCGAGCACAACAAGCACATTCGCTTTTTGACCTCGCTTGCCGCGCAGCTGTTTCCAGTGTTTTCCCGCCAAGACAAGGTAATATGCGATGGGCAATACCGATACAATACCAACAATGACATGGAACTCTTTTAGCCAAACTCTCGCTTCGCCTAACACGCCTCTCCAAAACCCGCCAAGCAGCACGAGCCCAGACAACGCCAGCAGAACGACGATCCACCCATTCCAGGCATGAATGGAAACGAGCTTTTTCCCGTAGCCTTTTCGAAGCTTTTGCAATAGCTTGTTCATGTTTGGGTCTCTCCTCTCGAATTCCGCAATCGTCTATGCGCCGCGCACTGTAAACCAAAACAAGCTCCCATGTCCTGTAGGCGGCTGCTCTACCCCAATCTGTCCTCCATGCTGCTGAACAAGCAGTTTTGCGATGGACAGGCCTAATCCTGTGCCTCCTCCTTCACGGCGACGCGCACGATCTATGCGATAAAAACGTTCAAATACGTTCTCGCGTTCTTCTTCCGGAATGCCAGGCCCTTCGTCGGATACGCTCACCCGAATCCATCCATCCTTTAATTTCGCAGCTTGCACAACAATCATCCCGCCATTCGGCGAATAACGGATTGCATTTTCGATCAAGTTTTGCAGTACTCGCAGAAGCGCTCGACTTGTCATGTTAACTTGAAGCGCCTGCTCCGGCATCTTCACATTAATCTGCACCTTCTTGGCGCTAAGCTGAGGCGTGAATCTGGAAAGCAGCTCGACTAGCAACTGATCAACATATACACCTTCGATTTGCTCAATACCGAAACCTATGTTTGATTTCATTTTCGAATCCCAACTATCCAGTCTGTCACCGGCATGGTTCGATGCGTCCAGCGTCGAGAATTCGAATACATCCTGAATCAGCTCGCCAAGCCTAATCGATTCGGACCTAATCGTAGCTATATATTGACGAAATGATTCGTCATCCCGAGTGACGCCGTCTTCTATCGCTTCGGCATAAGACTGTATGGAAGCAAGCGGCGTGCGCAAATCGTGAGCAATGTTGGCAACCAGCTCCCGCTGAGCTTTTTCCGCTGCTTTGATTTGGGCAAAGCTTCGCTCTAAATTTGCTCCCATGACATTAAATTGCTCGGCAAGCTCTTTAAACTCGGTCAGTCCCGAATCCGCCACTCGCGCATCAAGCTTTCCCGAAGAGACTTGTGCCGCGCCGTCTCTCATCCGCCTGACACCAGCTTCAAGCGGCCGTACAAGCAAAAAATGCAGACCCGCCGACAGAACGCCTGCTCCGATCGTGGCGGCTCCAAGCCAAATCAGCTGTTGTTTCGTAACCAGCATATATTGAAAGAACACAAACAGCAGCACGATAATAACCGCAATACTGATACAGTTTGCCAGGAGCAAGTATGTTCTCAGCTTCATACAGATGCACCGCCAACACAAACATCCAGCTTATATCCGATTCCCCATACTGTTTTAATATAGGTCGGATCCGATGGATTAGGCTCTACTTTTTCCCTCAATCTGCGAATATGCACAGTAACCGTGCTTGTGTCACCGTCGTAGGCCATATCCCAAATCGCATTCAAAAGCTGACTGCGGGAAAATACCTTTCCAGGATACGTTGCCAGAAGCTCCAGCAAGTCAAACTCCTTAGCGGTAAGCTCTACTTCCATTCCCGAAACCAACACTTTTCGTTGATCGGGTACGATCATTAAGCCATTGTAAATCATCTGCTTGGCGCCTTTTAAATCAACGCTGCTTTTTGTATGTAATCCCGTTCTTCTTAAAATATTGCGAATGCGTAGAACCAGCTCTCTCGGACTAAACGGCTTGGTCATATAATCGTCCGCACCAATTGTCAGACCCAGCAAGCGATCACTTTCTTCGCCGCGCGCCGTCAGCATAATAATCGGCGTATCCCCTTCTCTTCTCACCTCATCGCAAACGCCAAGTCCATCCAGCTTAGGCATCATAAGATCCAGCACAAGCAAATCAGGCTTAACCTCACGCCACAAAGAGAGTGCTTCTTCCCCGTCGGCGGCTGCCCAAACCTCGTATCCTTCGCGCTCCAGATAACGTTTGCACACATCTGTAATATTCTGTTCATCATCCGCAACGACGATTCGAGCAGCCATCCGATCACCTCTTCTACCTGTATACCGTTACAACGCTACATCTTCGATTAAACTTTTACATCCCGGATTTCATATCCGAATTTGCAGGCTCCATTTTTTCAGTTTCTTCCATCATATCATTAGATTCCATCATTTCGTCTGTTTCCATCATATCGCCCGATTCCATCATATCATCCGATTCCATCATTTCGTCTGTTTCCATCATGTTTTCAGACTCCATCTGATCTTCGTGATTCATGTTGTCGTTCATCATATCATTTGCGTTTTCCGCATTGCATGCACCTAGCACCAGCATCGCCCCGAGCAGCATTGTACCCCACATCCACTTTTTGCTGTTGATCATTGGTTATCATCCTCCCCATAGTCATGGCCGCTTGGCCTGCGAACTATATGATAAGAGGAAAAGCTAACCTTCCAAGAACGATTGTATTGCCATTGTATTAGATAAATCTTACGAAAGCATTACGTGGAATCGACTAGTCCAATCGGCAACTCTATACAACCATATTACAGTCAGTCTGTATATCATGGAAAGTTCACTTTACATTTAAACACTTAGACGTTATACTGCGTATATGGAAAGTTAGCTTTCCTTACGAGGAGGAACGTATGAACAACCGTCTAGAAGAAATCCGCAAGCAACGTGGCATCAAACAAGAAGAACTAGCAAGTGCGCTAGAAGTATCCAGACAAACGATCGGCTCGCTCGAAAATGGTCGATACAACCCGTCCATCCTTTTGGCGTTCAAGATTGCTCGTTATTTCGGTATGAGTATCGAAGAAATCTTTATTTACGAGGAGGACGAACAGATATGAATAAAGTGATTGGTTATTACCTTTTGACTCTAATAGGCGTGGCATTGTTCGCAGGAAGTGTTTATTTCATCAAAACCATCGAAGATCCGGAAGGTGCGCTGCAGTCGTTGCCTTATCTCTGCTTCGGACTTGGTTGTGTCATGTTCGGCCACGGGATCGGAGAGATCGTCGTCCGACACGCGATGAACAAGAATCCCGCTGCAGCGAAGCAGCTGGTGATCGACAAAAATGACGAACGTAATTTGGCAATTACCAATCGGGCAAAGGCGAAAGCCTTCGATATGATGACTTTTGTGTTCGGCGCCTTGATTTTAGGCATTTCCTTAATGGGTATTGAGCTTATTGTGTTATTGCAACTCGTTTTTGCCTATCTGTTTGTCCTTGGCTACAATTCGTTTTACCGCTACAAGTACTACAAAGAGATGTAGGTTGATAAACAAGGTGAAATACTTATAACTGCTTAGAATTTCAAAAAAAGCCTCCGGCAAGCGAGGCCACTGAAAAAGTTCTTTAATTAAAAACAAGGTGTTCTTCCACATATAAGAGGAAGAGCATCTTGTTTTCTTGTATAATAGGGGTAACCAAAACAGGCGGTGACCCAGATGATTTCAAATCAACAAAGCTTAAATCTTAGTCCATATATGGGCATATACGATATCGTTGTCCCAAAAGACAATATGCTCCGACAGATTAATGACCTTGTCGATTTCTCTTTTATTCATGAAGAGTTAGAAGTGAATTATTGCTTAGACAATGGTCGAAATGCTGTTCCCCCTATTCGGATGTTTAAATATTTGTTATTGAAATCCATCTTTGATTTTTCAGATGTAGATGTCGTAGAGCGTTCGAAATATGACATGTCCTTTAAATATTTTCTGGATATGGCCCCGGAAGACGCGGTTATCAATCCCAGTTCATTAACGAAGTTTCGCAAGCTACGCTTGAAAGACATTAATCTGCTCGACATGCTAATTCAGAAAACAGTGGAAATCGCTCTGGAGAAGGAACTCATTAAAAGCAAATCAATCATCGTAGACGCGACACACACAAAAGCAAGATATAATCAGCAATCGCCGAAGGAATTCCTAATAGAAAAATCAAAATTACTTCGCAAAGCTGTCTACCAAATCGACGAATCGATGAAAGAGAAATTCCCGCCCAAAACAACGACAAACGACATAGCCGATGAGTTGGCGTATTGTCAAAAAGTGATTGAGGCTGTTGAAAAGGAAGAAGCCATCAGCCACTATCCAAAGGTTCAAGAAAAGTTGAACTACTTGAAAGAAATCGTAGCGGATCACAATGAACAACTGCAACGCTCAAACGACACGGATGCACGTGTAGGACACAAAACAGCGGACTCCTCTTTCTTTGGTTACAAAACACATATCGCCATGAACGAGGAGCGAATCATTACTGCTGCGATCATCACGACAGGCGAAAAGAACGATGGAAAGCAATTACAAACGTTAATTGAGAAAAGTATCGAAACGGGGATGGAGATTGATACTGTAATTGGGGACACCGCTTATTCAGAAAAGGATAATATTCAGTATGCCAATGAAAACGAACTTAAATTGGTATCCAAATTAAACCCTATGATCTCAGATGGCGCTCGTCGTAAAGAGGACGAATTTGATTTCAATAAGGATGCAGGCATGTACGTGTGCAAAGCAGGACACCTGGCCATTCGCAAGGCAAGAACAGGTACAAAAAATGTAGCAAAAAACCAAGTCAATACTTTTTATTTTGATATAAGCAAATGCCAGCAATGTCCCTTCAAAGAAGGCTGCTATAAAGAAGGAGCAAAGACAAAGACCTATTCGGTTAGCATTAAATCAGCCGAACACAGTGGTCAAAAGCTCTTTCAGGAAAGTGACTATTTCAAGGAAAAAGCAAAAGAACGCTATAAAATTGAAGCAAAGAATAGTGAACTGAAACATAGACACGGGTATGATGTAGCTGAGACCTCGGGTCTATTAGGTATGGAAATGCAAGGTGCAGTCGCGATATTCACAGTCAATGTGAAGCGAATATTGAAGTTAATGAAGTGAAATAGAATTGGCATACCAAAGAAACAAAGGCTAATTCTCATTCATAACGAATGGAATTAGCCTTTGTTTTGTGTAGTGCCATACTTGAGCATGTATAAGCCACAGATTTTCAGTGGCCTCCGGCAAGCCGGAGGCTTCTTGCATTCATTCCTTTGCAACGATTGTATGAGCCATATGACGACTCAATCCCAGCGCGTAAGGATGATCGGTCCATCCTTTCTAATGGCCACCGTATGCTCGAATTGCGCCGTCCATGCGCCATCGACCGTTCTAGCCGCCCAGCCATTGCGGGCATAGTAGATTTCCGGTCTACCCGAAGTAATGATCGGCTCGATGGTGATGACCATGCCTTCCTCCAGCTTAACGCCTTGCCCCGGCGGTCCCTGATGCTCCACATCGGGAAATTCGTGAATATCGCGGCCGATGCCATGTCCGACAAACATCGGAATAACCTGGCAGCCCTCCCTCTCGGCCAACGTCTGCACCGCATAACCGATATCCCCAATGTAGTTGCCTGGCAGCGCTTGCTTGATCCCTTCGAACATCGCTTGTTTGGCAACGCGAAGCAGTCTCTCCGTCGCTGACGAGGACTTGCCGACAATGTAGGTCCAAGCCGAATCAGCCTTCCACCCGTCTAAATCCGCAACCATATCTATCGTTACGATATCTCCCGATTCCAGCGGCTCCGCATCCGGGAAGCCATGGCATGCCACATCGTTAATCGATGCGCATGTTGCGTATGGATATCCTTTGAACCCTTTTTGAGCGGGAACCGCTCCTCTGTCGAGCATGAAACGCTCTACGAATCGATCAATTTCAAGCGTCGTCACTCCCGGCGCAAGACGCTTCGACAACGCTTTGTGACACGCCGCCACGATTCTGCCAGCCATGCGTATCCCCCGAATATTCTCCTTCGTCTTTAATTCCACCGCCATTCGCGCTGCCTCCTTCTACTGTATAATCATGAGTAATCTAGCGTATATGCTTACCCTATTCGTACATATGTCAACTCATTCCCATTACCCATGGCAAAGATGTGAAACAATGAACAAACCTCTTGAAACATCGACCAGATTATGCGGGGAGAGGTCCATTCGCAATTAAAAAGACGCCCTCTCCCTATTAGGGAAGAAGGCGTCTTGGATTACGTTTGTCGTTTTTATTGCTTCGTCAGCTCTTCAACTACTGTGTCGATGCCATAGCTTTGACCGATTGGTCCGTAGCCCATGCCAAGCACTCCATTAAAGCCGTATACATGACCGTTCTTGACAGCTTTCAGTTGTTTCCATACTTCGTTTGTTTCCCACTCATCGGAAATAGCGGCCATTTCAGGGTTGTCGTAGTTAAAGTATCCTAGGAAGAGATGATCCGGGTTTAACGCGGCAAGCCCCTCTAGCGACATCTCTGCACCCTCCAGCATAATGGGATCATCCGGTCCCTTTAGGCCAATACCATTATCATAATACGGTGTGAGCGTCTTGGTTCCGCCCAGATAAGCGACAGTATCACGAATTTGCAAGAATGCTACGCCGCCTTCGACGGAAGCAAGCTTTTCTTTCGCAGCCTTTTTCTTTTCTTCGAATGCAGTGATGAATGTCGAAGCTACATCCTCTTGGCCCAGAATCTCGCCGAATTTGGTCACGAGTGCCGGCCAGTTCGTCCATACGTCAGTCTGCGCTTCATCTATCACGACAGTCGTCGCGATTTTCTCCAGCTGATCCGTTACTTCGGCGTTAATCGCGTTACCCGCAATGATGAGATCCGGTGCGTACTCCAGCAGCATCTCCATATTAACGGTCGTGTTCTCGCCTACAACCGCGACCTCTCCGATTTTGTCAACGAACGGCTTGTAGTTCTCCGAGTCCAGCGAAGAATTTTCTTTGGTGAACGGCAGTGCCAATCCCAATGTCTTCAGGTCGAACAACAAGATCGATTCGATATAACCCCAATGAACAACAGCGACGCGCTCCGGCTTCTTCTCGATGACAATGCTGCCATTAGCCGCCTCGATCGTACGAGGATAACCACCCTCTTCTTGGACAGCCTCGCTCGTAGGCGATGGGCTAGGAGCTTCGCTTGCTGCTCCTCCGTTATTATTTTTTCCCGCATTGCCTGAGCAAGCGCTCAAGAACAGGACCAGTACCAGCAACCCCATCATCAAGACACTGCGCGAATTATTAGTCTTACTAAACATGATAAACATCCTCTCTTCTGTCACCCTTTTTGAACGATAACGATTCTCATTCACAAATGTAACAGTACCATCCCCCGAGCAGGATGAGAATAGAGAAATTCCCGTTCGCGGGATGGACTATTGTCCACTAGGATGATCATTATGCCGATTAACATTTCATTCCATCAAAATGAAACCTCGTTAATGATCCTGTTCCCGGCCGGTTATTCCGACTTGGCTGGGGGCGACTCCCTTATATTTTTTGAATAATCTGCTGAAATAATACGGATCCGAGTACCCCACGCTTCGAGCCACTGCCGACACAGAAAACTGTTTCGTCTGCAGCCATTCTTGCGCCTTGTTCATACGATAATGGATCAGAAAATCGATGGGGCCCGTTCCCGTATATTTCGTAAACAGATGCGAGAAGTACTTCGATTTCAGCTTATAACGCTCCGCTAAGCTTGGCAGTGTGATGGGATCCATAAAGTGCGACTGGATATACTGGATCGCATCTTCGATAACAGGATAACTTTCCTTATTCTGCCCATGCCGTTCCGACTGCAGAATCTTTGCAACGATTTGGTAGTAGAGCGACTTCTTCTCGAGCAGTCCCATGTAATCGGGCGTGGCAGCCGCTTGAACCAATTGATCGACGAGCTGCAGCAGCTCCGGATCGAGCACTGTGTGCAGCAAATGAATGTGCCGCACACCATCATACGAGCTTCCCTCGTGCCCAACCGGCAGATAATGTACGAGGCAGTACGTAAAGTTTTTTTCGCCTACTACGATCTCAAGATGCCTCCCGGCACCGCCCATCAGCACATTCCCTGGAGTAAGCGAGTACCGTTCCCCATCATCGAATATAAATTCCGCTTCGCCCTCAAGCGCTATAATAAGCCCGCACTTGGCGGTAGGCTTGTCCATGTGACCGCCATAAACCAGGTTGCCTTCCAGTTGCGTACGGAAAACGCCGAACAGCTCTAGCGAAGTATCCGCAAAATATTTGGCCAATTCCTCGTACGCATACGCCATAATGCCTTTTGCCCCCTAGTCTCTCGTCCTGGTCATCAAATACAAGAAGTACGGCGCCCCGATAACAGCCGTTACAATGCCTGTCGGAATTTCGCTAGGCTGCATGATCGAGCGTCCGATGGTGTCGGCCGTCAACACGAGCAGCGCGCCCAGAAGGGCAGATGCAGGCAGCAGACCTTGATGCTTCGGACCGACCAATCTCCTGGCGAGATGCGGTGCGATCAGACCAACAAAACCGATGCCGCCGCTTACGGCAACACATGACGCCGCAAGCGCAACCCCTGCAGCGAGCAGCTTAAATTGCTCCCGCGATACATGCGCGCCAAGTCCGCGAGCTGTCGCATCGCTTAAGTTAAGCACGTTCATCGTCTGTGCTTTCATGAAGACATAAGGCATCAAAATGAGTATCCACGGCAACAACGCCAGTACGAATTTCCAGTTCGTCCCCCAGATCGAACCTGCCAGCCATGTCGCAACCATTTGGTACTTCTCCGGGTTAAGACGCAACGTCAGTACAATCATTGCTGCGCTAATACCAGCCGCAACGGCAACACCTGTCAGTATGAGACGGGTTGGCTTAATGCCTTCGTGTTTCTTGTAGGACAGAACAAAGATTAGCAGCGCCGTCAATCCGGCTCCTCCGAACGCAAGCAGCGGCAGGAAAAACACGGGCACATTAGCCGTCGTAGGAAAATATGAAACATACAGCATGACGACAAGTCCCGCACCTGCGTTAATGCCCAGGATGCCCGGATCAGCGAGGCCATTGCGCGAAATGCCTTGCATAATACAGCCGGACAGCGCAAGCCCCGCTCCGATCAGCATCGAGATAACAATACGAGGAAGCCTGAATTCGAATAAAACAAGCTCCTGACGAGCTGTGCCTTGCCCGAACATCGTCATGAAGAGATCTCTAGGCGTCAGCTTGATGACGCCGGTATTCATGCTAATAATAAAGGCTGTGAGAATAAGTATGGAAACGACGCTTAATACGAGAATCGAACGTTTTTTTCTTCTTTTTTCGATGGAGTCCGCAGTAATGGTATGCATCTACAACTCCCTCCTTTCCTTGCGCGCCAGATAGAGGAAGAACGGTACGCCGATCAGTGCGATCAGTGCTCCGACAGGTGTCTCCTCCGGTGGATTGACCATACGAGCGCCGATATCTGCGAAGAGGACAAGCAACGCGCCAAGAATGGCCGAGCAAGGAATAATCCAGCGATAGTCTACCCCTACCAGCTTACGAGTCAAGTGAGGAATAATCAGACCAACGAAACCAACTGCGCCTACTACCGCTACCGCCGAGCCGGCCAGAATAAGTACAACAACGGAACAAACCGCTTTGACTAATTGAGTCCGTTGACCAAGACCTCGCGCGATATCCTCGCCGAGGCTTAGCATCGTTACGGAACGGGATATAATGATCGCCACGACCAGCGCCCCAGCTACCCATGGGGCCATAACTTGCAGCTGTTCCCATCTGGTTCCCGCAACGCCCCCTGCATACCAGAATGCGATGTCTTGCCCGATCTTGAAGTACAGGGCAATGCCCTCGCTCAACGCGCTAAGCAATGCGCTTAATGCAGCGCCCGCCAAGATTAGCCTCGCTGGCGACAGTCCGCCTTTGGCAAGCGCCCCGATGCCATAAACCAACCCAGCGCCAAGCGCCGCTCCCAGGAACGAGAACAAGATAATCGTCATGAAAGGCATGCCAGGGAAGAAAGCGAAACAGATCGCGAGCATGAAGCCGGCTCCTGAGTTAATACCAAGCAAGCCTGAATCGGCAAGCGGATTTCGTGTCATGCCTTGCATGATCGCACCCGCCACCGCGAAACTCGCACCGACCAGCGCCCCGCCTAATACACGCGGAAGGCGAAGCTCCCAAATAATCTGATGATCCGTCAACTCTGGATTGAAATGGAAGATCGCTTCCCAAACAACCTTGAAGGAGATGTCAGCCGCTCCAAGATTGATGGAAAGAAACAGTCCGAGAACCAATGCGATCAGCCCCCCGAACAACACGACTGAAGCTGCTAATGGACGGCTCCTAATCGGCGTGGATGCGAAAGATGCCACAATCGTGCCGGCATTAGACGTTCCATCGGTGCTGGTGGTGTTGCCGGTGATGTTGCTGGTGATGTTGCTGGTGATGTTGCTGGTGGTGTTGCTGGTGGTGTTGCCGACTTGCTGTGACGGTGTGCTTGCTTCTTGCGACGATGTGCCGCTTGCGCCAGCTTTTGGTCCTTCTGCATCCCGTTTCGATGAAATAATCGACATGATTTCCGCTACCTTCTTATCTTTTATTGATATTGATATTGATTCTCAATTACAAATGAAATTATAGAGGATATAGTTACCGATTGCAATGGAAACTTGCTTGCACAACGGTTTCCTCCGTTACCGATAGAGATTCTATGGCACGCGACGCCGCCGCTCTCGGGCAGCATCGCCATCACTGGCAGCGATCATGACGCTATGCATGCTCCCACTATTTTCCGCTGCAGCAGCTATTCATATTCCTATGCTATAGCATACATGAATCGCCGCTCGAAGCTCGAAGCAAATTGATACAAGCTACTCGAATGCACGTATCCGTAGGCTCCTCCTTACTCTCCCATCCCCGCCATACCGTATATCCCAAACTTCAAATAAAAAAAGCTCTGTCGCCCGTCCTGCAAAACGGGTAACAAAGCTTTAGCATCATTGTGTACTCAACCGACCGAGGAGTTTAGTCTGCCCATCTCATCTTCGACAAGGGAAGTCAACTCATCCTCATATCCACCTGTGATACGATATTTGCGAATGTAATCCTTCACAAACTTACGTGGGTCCTTGGGTTGGAAAATTCTCGTTAGTTCTTTCAGGCTTTCCTTGACTTCATTCTGGCTATGTTTCGCCATGAAATCTCCTCCCTTATACGATGGATGGTCGTCCTAAACAGTATTATCCGAGAACGTATGCGGCTCTTACACCGCAAGAACCCCCTTCGGTGCAGGCTAACTCCATGGCCAATGAGTCACAATGTTTTCATTTTTCTTACTATTATATCATTTTACCCACAATTATGAAAGTGAACAAACATTAACCCTTTGTATGTTTTTGTTCGGTATCTGCTCCTTGCTCGGCTAAGGAGGCATCATCTACGGATTGGTCCTCAGCCAATTTCTCCCTCCGGTACATCCGCAAATACGCCACTACGCCAGTTACTCCGACTGCGATACCGAATGCCAACAAGGCCAACGTTACCCAATCCTCCATTACGCCTCCACCTCCGATCCTACTTCAAATATCGGCGTTTTTCGCCGGTTCCTGTATGGACATATTGCACAATTTTTATTCCATATATTTGCTTTAATTATATCTAAATCAACAATCAGTAGCAACTAGCGCAGGCGTCCATTCGTCCGCGAAAGGGAGCCCCTTTCACGATTAAATCAACCGATATGCGCCGCTGCCCCATGCGAGAATTTGCCCTTCTTCATCCACGACCGTTGCCTGTAGCGTAATCGTTCGACCCGAACGATGAATCAGAACAGACGAACACGTCAGGGTCCCTCCCCTCGCGCTAGCCAGGAAATGTGTGTTCATATTAGCCGTTACTGTTCTTTCGTTGCTCTCTGCAAGCATGACAAGGAGTCCCATCGCGTTATCCATCATCGACATCAGCACGCCGCCATGCACAATGCCAAGCAGATTGAGATGAGTCGGCTCGATCGCCAGACTGATCGTCGTTTTGCCGCCGTCAGCCTCTACGACCTTGCAACCGAGCCTCCCCCAGAACGTTTTCTCGGCCCGCTCCGCAAGCAAACGCCAACGCTCGGCCTCCTCTGCCTGCTGCGCGTACCCTTCATCCTTCATTGCGATTTATTCCTCCTTCGCGGTCTCCCTCTGCTCGTTCTCCTCTTCGACGAGCTTGCGTCTCAGCACTTTGCCGATCATCGTCTTTGGAAGCGTTTCCCGAAACGCATAATGATGCGGCACCTTATAAGAAGCCAGTCGGTCTCTGCACCACCTGTCAAGTTGACTGCGCGAAACATGCCAGCCTTCCTTCAACACGATAAATGCTTTAACCGTCTCGCCTCGATACTCGTCTTTGATGCCGACGACAGCCGCTTCCCTGACCGCAGGATGCTCGAACAGCGCCTCCTCCACCTCACGCGGATAGACATTAAAGCCACTAGCAATGATGATATCCTTAATCCGGTCCATAATTGTAAAATAACCCTCTCCGTCCATCGTCGCCAAATCGCCGGTATGCAGCCATCCGTCCCTGAGCGTTGCGGCCGTCTCCTCGGGTCGATTCCAATAGCCCTTCATCACTTGCGGTCCGCGGACGATAAGCTCACCCATCTCGCCCGTTTGCAGCCGGCGGCCCGTTGCTGGATCCACGATGGCCACTTCCGTATCCGGGAAGGGGAGTCCGATCGTGCCGATTTTTCGTTTGCCCCAGATGGGATTGCAATGCGTAACAGGTGATGCTTCCGTCAGTCCATAGCCCTCTACCAGCCTGCCCCCCGTCAACGACTCGAACTGCTCTTGCACCTCAAGCGGCAATGCCGCCGAACCGCTGATACAGACGTTAATAGAGGAGAGATCGATCTTCGCGGCGTTCGCGTGGTTGATCAATGCCACATACATCGTAGGAGCGCCGGGAAAAATTGTCGGTTTCTCCGAGCTGATCGTCTTCAATACCGTATCCACTTCAAAACGCGGAAGCAAGACGAGCATCCCCGCCTTCAACACCGTCATATTCATGAGTACCGTCAGGCCGAACACATGAAACAGCGGCAACGCTGCAAGAAACTTTTCTTTGCCATCCTCCGCCTTGTAGCACCAGGCCGACGTCTGGATCGAGTTGGATACGAAGTTGCTGTGCGTCAGCATGACACCTTTAGCTGTACCCGTTGTGCCGCCGGTATATTGCAAAGCGGCGATCTCATCGCCACTTGCAAGTGGCGGCAGCTCAACGGAAGGCGCACGACCGGATAGTAGTTTTTTGTACGCTAGCACGCCATGTCGTCCGTACGGGATGTCGTTCTTAAAACCTTCCTTGCGCTGCTTGATGGGATAAAGCATATTTTTCGGGAATGGAAGACCATCGGCAATCGACGTGATAATGACATGACGGAGCCCCGGTATCGGACCCTCCTCCGGTTTGTCGCCTCGAACGCGTGACAGTCTGCCGTATAACAAATCCACAGTAATAATAGCTTGTGCACCGCTATCCTTAAGCTGATGCTCCAGCTCTCGCTCAACGTACAGCGGGTTCGTCTGCACAACGATCGCCCCGGCCAGCAGCACGCCATAATATGCAACGACAGCCTGCGGACAGTTAGGCAGCATAATGGCGACACGATCACCTTTGCCCACGCCAAGCACGACAAGCTCGCTTGCAAGCCGTATAGCTGCGGTATGGAGCTCGCGGTAGGTCATTGTTTTGCCCAGGAAGTGGAGAACCTTATTGTCGGGGTAACGGCTCACCGCATCCAACAGGAACTGTGCAATACTCTGATCGGGATACTTGAGGGAATGCGGCACTTCACTTGGATAGCTGCTCAGCCAGGGACGAGTTAGCGGCGGCTCTTCGGCAGCAGGGCTTCCGGGATTTCCAGCAGCGCTGTCATTTTCGTCAGAGACTGCTCCCGCTGCCTCCGCAACATGGTCTACCACGTCGGAGTCGTCCGCATCCTCCCTATCCGGAGCCACAGCTCCATCTGCAGCCCCTTCCCCCGCTGCGTCTTCGTCATGCTCCAGCGCATCCGGCGAATCCAGGAACATGGCTGTTTCGTCCTCGGAATCCGCAGCAGCTAGAACTGACGAATTCTCCTCAGCCCCAGACTCTGCAACGTCCCGATCCCTCCCAATCTCCCCAGACTCGGAAGATTGGGCTGCCGCGATACGCCCTTCCTCGGCGTCCTTATGTGCTTCCGGCTCGGCGGGCATAGCTTCTGCCTGAACGTCTTCGGCATGGGCTGCGACGCTTGAATCTTCGTTCGGCAATGAATCCTGTGATAGCGGGTTTTCTGGTCTATGCTGTTCCATCGCTGCATTCCCCCTCTACACGACATAATGCTCACTGCGAATCACATGGGCCGCTATCCCTCTCTTGAGTGCGATCGTATCCGAGAGCGGCGCCCGCATCAGCTTCTTCAATACTGACAGCTGCATCTGCAGCCCATCGCCACGCTCCAGCGCAGAGAGTGCAGTCTTGGCAAGCGACTCGACATTCTCCATCGCTTCCTGCACGAACACCTCCGTCATATCCAGCGCAAGTTGCAGTGCCTCCGACTTCGCTCCCCGGCTCCCAGACAGAAGCATCTTCTTCGTTCGGAGCAATACACTTTCCATGGCGAAGGTTTGAATCATCAAATCCGCTAATACGCACAGCACCTCCTGCTCCTGATCAAGCTTCAAGCCAAGCTTCTGAACGGCGAGTCCTCCAATCGCGAGAAACGCCTTTTTGGCTTGTGCCACACGATAGGTTTCCTTGTCCAGCGGCTCCGAGAATGCCGGCACCGGCATCGGCTGCATAAGCTCCCCCATCAGTGCCTGCGTCTTCTCCATAAGAGGCAGCTCGCCTTTCATTGCTTTTTTGAGCAGTGTTCCGGGGATAAGCATACGATTGATCTCATTTGTCCCTTCAAAAATCCGGTTAATCCGCGAATCCCGATAAATCCGCTCAACCTTGTACTCGCGAATATAGCCGTAACCGCCATGAATCTGCACGCCTTCGTCGATGACGAAATCCAGCGCTTCCGATGCGAACACCTTTAGAATGGAGCATTCGATTGCATATTCGCTGATCGCTTTGACAGCGCGCGAGCCTGCATCGCCATACGTCCCTCCTTCCTGCGCTTCCAGCCCGCCGAGCGTAGA
Source organism: Paenibacillus sp. strain BS8-2 (assembly GCF_054483835.1). NCBI lineage: Bacteria > Bacillati > Bacillota > Bacilli > Caryophanales > Paenibacillaceae > Paenibacillus > Paenibacillus sp. strain BS8-2. Next base: position 2,423,927 of record NZ_CM137010.1, on the reverse strand, counting down.
ATCGATGTAGCCGGCGATTCGGTAGACCATACTTTCGAGCACAAACGTACGAATGTTCATGTCCGCCAGCTTGGCGCCGATCAGCGGGTACTTCGATAGCTCGCGGCCGAACTGCTTCCGCGTGTTCGCATAGGCCGAAGCAAGCTCGATCGATTCCTTCGACGAGCCCAGGCATGCCGCTCCCAGCTTGAATCGCCCGATGTTGAGAATATTGAAGGCGATCAGATGGCCTTTGCCAATATCCCCGAGCACGTTCTCGACCGGAACATGGACATCTTCGAAGAAGAGCGGGCAGGTCGAAGAGCCCTTGATGCCCATCTTATGCTCCTCCGGACCGATACTGAACCCTGCCATCTCCCGTTCCACGATGAATGCGGTAAATTTATCGCCATCCACCTTGGCATAGACGATGAACACATCCGCGAAGCCGGCATTCGTAATGTAGAGCTTGGAGCCATTAAGCACATAGAAATTGCCGTCCTCCGTCAACTTCGCTGTCGTCCTGGCGCCTAGCGCGTCGGAACCCGAAGCTGGTTCGGTCAAACAATAAGCGGCAATCCGGCTGCCCGACGCGAGATCAGGGAGATACCTTTCCTTCTGCTCCTGTGTGCCAAAAAAAACGATAGGCAACGTCCCGATTCCCGTATGGGCGCCGACCGACAGCGCGAACGACGACGCTCTCGCCATCGTCTCCGCAAGCAGCGTCGTGCTTACCTTGTCGAGTCCGATGCCGCCATATTGCTCCGGCACATCCGCGCCGAGCAACCCAAGCTCTCCCGCTTTGCGCATGAGCTGAACCGTCAGCTCGTAGTTCAGACCTTCGATCTCCGCATCCCTCGGCAGCAGCTCCGTCTCCAGAAATTGCTCCGCTGCCTGCGACATCATCCGCTGCTCCTCTGAGAAATCCTCCGGCGTCACGATCGAAACCGGGTCACTCTCCTCTACGACGAATCGTCCGCCGAAACGTATCGCTCCCGTCGCCACGTTCGCATTCCTCCTTTGTCGTTACCAGACTTTCTTGCCTAAGCGACCTCAAGAAACGTCTACTCGCCATTTCCATGCATGTTGCTCCTACGGATACACCTCAATGACTCCCGCCGCGCCCATGCCGCCACCTATGCACATCGTGACGACGCCGATACCGCCGCCTCTACGCCTGAGCTCGTGGATCAGCGACACGGTTAGTTTCGTGCCGGTGCATCCAAGCGGATGACCAAGCGCAATCGCACCACCGTTCACATTCACACGATCCGGGTCGAGTCCCAGCTCCCTAATAATCGGCACGCATTGCGCAGCAAACGCCTCATTAAGCTCGAACAGATCGACTTGTTCCTTCGTAATGCCAGCCTGCTTCAGCGCCTTCGGCACCGCTTCGATCGGTCCAATGCCCATCACTTCCGGAGCAACGCCGGCCACAGCAAAGCTTCGGAACGTTGCCAGCGGTCTCACACCCAGCTCTTCTGCCCTCTCCCGGCTCATGACGATTACCGCAGCCGCCCCGTCACTCATTTGGGAAGCGTTGCCCGCCGTAACGGTCCCTTCCCTCGCGAAGGACGGCTTGAGCGGCGCGAGTGTTTGTGGCGTCGTCTCTGGTCGTACACCTTCATCGACGCTGAACACAAACGTTTTCTCCCAAGGCCGGCCAGCATCGTTGGTCCCGGATCTCGTGGCTGTAACTGGAACAATCTCTTCCTCGAATCTTCCTTCCGCGATGGCCGCAGCGGCTTTCCTATGACTGGCGGCAGCGAATGCATCCTGCTCCTCACGCGTCACACCGTAGCGGCGTGCCACCTCCTCGGCTGTATGCCCCATCCCCATGTATACCTCAGGCATCGTGTTCACGATATCGGGATGCGGCGACAAGCGGAAGCCGCTCATCGGTACGTGGCTCATGCTTTCGACGCCGCCAGCGGCAACAACATCCGCCTCGCCCAGACGAATTCGCTCGGCTGCATACGCGATGGATTGCAGCCCCGATGCGCAGAAGCGGTTGATAGTCACCGCCGGAGTCGTGACGGGCAGACCGGCATACAGCGAGAGGATGCGCGCCATGTTGAGCCCCTGCTCCCCTTCCGGCATCGCGCAGCCGATAATAACGTCCTCTATCGCCGCTTCGCCCAGCTGTGGCACCCGTGCCAGCGCCCCCTGCAGCGCAGCCTTGCCTAGGTCCTCCGCCCGCGTCTCCGCGAGGCTTCCTTTATTCGCTTTGCCCACTGCCGTCCTCGCAGCTGCCACGATAACCGCATCTCGCCCCGTCTTCGGGAACGGTGACGCCGGCAACGATTGTTCAGCACTCATCATCAACACTCCTTTCGATCGACTTGTTAGTGGTTAGCAGCTCACTCATGTAGGGCCGGCTAGTTCCGCAGCGGCTTGCCTTTGGTCAGCATGTGACTCATCCGCTCCTGCGTCTTGCTTTCGCCGCACAGACTGAGGAAAGCCTCGCACTCCAGGTCGAGCAAATATTGCTCGCTCACCCTCGCGCCTTGGCGCACATCTCCTCCTGCAAGCACATGCGCTAGCTTACCGGCGATACGTGCATCGTGTTCGCTGATATGGCCGGAGAGCCGCATGCCTTGCACCCCCATGGCAAGCACTGCCTTGCCCTCCCGGCCAGCAACAGCCACTCTCTCCTCCAAGGGCGCCGTGTAACCCGCACGATCCAGCTCCAACACCAGTCGCTTTGCTTCGGCAATGCGAGCATCCTGACGCACGAGCACGCGATCCTGAGGTCGAAGCAGCCCCAACTTGATGGCATCGTGACCGCTCGTGGATGTTTTGGCCAGCGCGATCGTCTCGAATAGCGCATTGACATGCGGCTGCAAATCACCCGGAGTTGCCCCGCTTTTGCCTGCTGTCAAAGACGAAAGCCCCGCCCTCTGCATCGCCAGATTCGCTGCCTCCTTACAGCCGCCGCCTGCCGGAATAAGTCCGACTCCCGTCTCAACCAGTCCGAAATACGTCTCCGGCGAGAGGACAATCGCATCCGCAGGCAGACACGTCTCAACACCGCCGCCGAGCGTCATGCGATGCGGGGCTGCTACGACTGGCCGATCCAGCCGTTTCAACCTAAGCATGCTGTCCTGGAAGAAACGAATAATGTCCTCGACCTCTTCCCACTCGCCAGCCTGCGCCTCCATCAACAGCAGCATCAAATTGGCTCCTACACAGAAATTACGGCCTTCGTTCGCAAGCACAAGCCCCCGCCAATTGCGCGACACCTCCGCGGAGCTCTGCCGGATTGCAGACAGAATATCTCCGCCGATCGCGTTGTTAGGAGAATGAAATTCAAGACAGACGACATCGTCGCCGATATCGATCAAGCTTGCGCCGGATGTTCCAAGCACCGTCCGCCCGTTTTCTTTGAGCGCTGCAAGCGAGATTACGTCCTGTTCCCGCTGCTCCTCCTTCACTCCCCCGGTCGAAACGTAGAATCGTTGTTGTTCCGTGGTATGGTAGAACGATGTATGTCCTTCTGCGAGCAGGGTCTCTACCCACTCCGGAATGATATCCCCCTCCTCACGCATCCGCGCCACGGACGACGGCAGACCGATTGCATCCCACAGCTCGAATGGACCAAGCTCCCAGTTAAAGCCCCACTTCATCGCGCGGTCGATATCGACGACCGACTCCGCGATGACTCCTACTTGCGCCGCCGAATAAAGCAGCGTCCGTTTCACGGTCGACCACGCGAACTGGGCGTAACGATCTTGCGGGTTAGAGCCGATCAACGCCTTCGCTTTCGCCGCGGCCCCCTTCGCTGCTTTGGCTGCATCGATTATTGGCGAGGACACCTTCACCTGCGGACCGTATTCCAGCGTCCCGAAACGCAGCGATTCGATACGGCTGCGCCCGTCCGCGTCCTTTCGCTTGCGGTAGAAGCCGGAGCCGCTTTTCTCCCCCAGCCGCCCGGTTGCTACCAATTCCTCGAGCACCTTCGGTCTGGCGAACGTCTCTCTCTCCGCGCTGTCCCTACTGCGTTCCCTCACGTTGTCGACGACATGCAGCAGCGTATCGAGGCCAACAAGATCCAGCATCCGGAACGTTGCCGTCTTCGGTCGTCCCATCGCGGGACCGGTGAGCGCATCCGCTTCTTCGACCGTCAGTCCGAAACGTATCGTATCCGCCAGCGTGACGAGCATGCCGTATGTGCCAATCCGGTTCGCAATAAAATTAGGTGTATCCCTTGCCACGACAACACCTTTGCCCAGCCGGTTCACACAGAGCTCGCCCAGCAGCTCCGTCACCTCGGGAGCCGTATCCTCCGTCGGCACGATCTCGACGAGCTTCATGTAACGAGGCGGGTTGAAGAAGTGAGTCGCTGCAAAATGCTCGCGAAACTCCTTGCTTCTTCCCTCAGCCATCGCGGCTACAGACAACCCTGACGTGTTCGTCGTGACCAGCGTTCCCGGTCTTCGGGCCGATTCGATTGCCGCAAGCACCTCTCGTTTGACATCGAGCCTCTCAACGACCGCCTCCACGATCCAATCGGTATCGCCGAGAAGCGAAAGATCATCGGTCAGATTGCCTGGACTGATCCGGGACATCCATGCCGCGTCATATAACGGGGCAGGCTGACTTCTAGCCAACCCAGCGACCGCTCCTGCTGCTAACCGATTGCGAACAGCGGGATCCTGCAGCGTGAGCCCCTTCCGCTCCTCCGCTTCCGTCAGCGATTGCGGCACAACATCAAGCAGCAGCACCCGCATGCCGGCATTGGCAAGATGAGCGGCAATCCCCGCCCCCATCACCCCCGAGCCGATAACGGCTGCGGATCGTACGGATGCCGCCGTTCTTCTTCTAGTCGGTGTAATCGACATCGCTTGTTTTCACCTTCCTCTGTGGATGTTTGACCTGCTACTCTCCAAACACGCTCTCTGCGAGCAGCTCCGCCACGTCTCTCGCTTCTACCTCCTCGTCTGCGGATAGGAACCGCAACCCATCCTCCATCATCGTGAGGCAATACGGACAGGCTGAGCTGATGACGGACGGCTTCACTTCGAGCGCCTGCGCCGTCCTTGCGTAGTTAACCCGCGTGCCGGAGTGTTCCTCCATCCACATCAGACCGCCTCCCGCTCCGCAGCACATCCCTTGCGCGCCCGACCGCTCCATCTCCTTCACGGTAATTCCAGGTATAGCTCTCAGTAGGCTTCGCGGCGCTTCAAACGAGTTGTTGTATCGGCCAAGGTAACAAGAGTCATGGATCGTCACTTGCTCCTCCACCGCGAAGGAAGTCCGCAGCTTTCGCTCGGCGACCAGTCTGGCCAATAACTCTGTATGATGCTCTACTCGCACCTCGGAGGACAAACCGAAGTCCGGGTATTCGTTCTTGAACGTGTTAAAGGTATGCGGGCATACCGTCACGATATGACCGACGCCGTATTTCGCGAAGGTCGCGATGTTTTCTCTGCACAGCTCTTGGAACAGCAGCTCGTTGCCGATCCGTCTTGCCGTATCGCCGGAGCTCTTCTCTTCGTTGCCAAGCGTAGCGAAGTCGATGCCCGCATGGGCGAGCAACCGGATGACGTCGAATAATACCTTGCGGCTTCTCGTATCGTACGCCCCCATGGAGCCTGCCCAGATCAGGAGCGAAGGAAGCTTCTCGCCGCGTTGCTTGCGTTCCGACATCGTATCCACCTTGATGCCGGTGCGGCTGTAACATTCTTCGATCCACGCCGCCCGCTCCGTCCGCGGAAGCCCCCATGGATTGCTCTGCCGTTCAATATTCTGAAGCGCACGCTGTCCGTCGTTCGGAAGTTTGCCTTCCATCAGCACGAGATATCTCCTCATGTCGATAATTTTGTCCACATGCTCGTTACCGACCGGACACTGCTCCTCGCAGTTCCTGCACGTGGTGCAAGCCCACAGCTCATCCTCCGTAATGACATCTCCGATGAGCTCCAGCTCTTCGGCGTTTGCCCCTTCGCGCTTGCTCCACCCCGCCTTCTGCACCTCCATCGTCGGTGCGATGTTCGTCTTGTACGCAGCAAGAGGCTCGGCTTCGCTGCCCTGCTGCTCCCAGTCCGGCATCACAGCCCCCATGACATGCGCGGCTGGCTCCGCATGACGGTACACGAGGCTGCCAGGCAGCCACGGTGACTTCGATGTAATCGAAGCTCCTTTCTCAGTCAGATGATCCCGAAGTTTGACAATGAGATGCATCGGCGACAGCAGCTTGCCCGTTCCGGATGCCGGACACACATTCGTGCAGCGTCCGCATTCGACGCAAGCGTATAGATCCAGCATTTGCTTCTGGGTAAAATGTTCAATTTTCCCCGCGCCGAACGACTCCGCATCCTCGTTCTCCAGATCGAGCGGAACCAGCCTTCCCGGCGGGGTATTGCGGCGGAACCAGATATTAACGGGAGCCGTGATGAGGTGAAAATGTTTGGACTGCGGCACATACACCAAGAAGCTGAGCAAGATTACCAGATGCAGCCACCAAAATAATTCAAACCCTGCATGCGCAAGCCAGTCTCCGCGTTCGACCGCTCTGGCCAGAACCTCCGATAGCGGTCCGCTGATTGGCGCATATACTTCTGCTACAACATGTGTGACAGACAATCTCTCGAAGGCGAGCGACAGCATGATGGAGAGCATCAGCCCCCCGATGAACCAGAGCACGATGGAAGGCTTTAGATCTCTTTTGAGCCGGGGCAGCTTCTCGCCGTATCGCCTGTACCCCCCATAGATAACGGCCAGAAACACCATGCCAACCGTCACCTCTTGCAGCCAAGAGAACGGGCCGTAGAATGGGATCGGCAACGCCTCGCCTCCGTTCAGCCCTTTCCAGATGAGATCGAGCGCACCGAATTGCAGCATGATAAAGCCGTAAAAATACACCAGATGCATCACGCCGCTCCGCCAGTCGTTCAGCAAGCGCCGATGGCGGAGCATCTCGCTTCCGAGACCCGTCTTGCCGCTGGCTTTCGAAGGACGATGCCGCTCAAACACGGTCGGTACGCCTAACCTCATGTAGCCGATCCTCCGCCAAATAACCGCTGCGAACATCCAGACCGCCGCTGCTGCCAGCATCGCGAACAGCAGCCATCTGACCCACATCGTGAACGTTCCGCCTTCCGCCTGGGCAGCCGCCAATAGGCTCACCTCCGCAGCCACGCCGTTATGCCCTGCAGCAATAGGGACCGTCGTCCATAGCCATGCCACTGGTCAGCCCTCCCTTGTTAACCGCGTCAATCCGCCGCCCTTCATCTGCCAAGGTGAAACGGTTGGTGCTGCCATCAGCACCGCAGCGCGTTTCATGCCAAGACATATAGGTCAAGCATGCAAAAGCAATACTCCCCTACATTGGCACTTCTCTTCATTGGGACAAGCTTGTGAAGCGCTTACATTTTTATCCGCGGTGCTCCATTTATATGAACGGCAGGCGGCGAACATGCTCATTTCGCCATGGGATCACAGGGTCTAAAGCGGGAGCTAACATCATATGGTAGCACTGATGGACAGTGGCTCGCGGCAGGCTGGGCAAGATCAAATCCAAGCTCACAAGGGAGGCAGCTATGGAAACTATCGTAGTGTTGCTCAAACAAACCTTCGACACCGAAGAACGAATAACCGTCACCCCGCAAGGCGTCGACGAACGGGATGCCAAGCTGGTCATTAACCCTTATGACGAATATGCTCTCGAGGAAGCACTGCGGCTAAAAGAGCGCTCCGGCGGCAACATCATTGTCGTTACTTGCGGTCCCGAGCGTTCGCAGGAGGCGCTTCGCACGGCGCTTGCCGTCGGTGCGGACGAAGCCATTCGCATCGATTCTGCCGGGCTTGACGGCGACAGCTATGCTTTATCCGCCGCGCTGGCAGCCGCAATCGCGCCGCTCGCACCCGATCTGCTGCTCGCCGGGCTGTTCGCGGTGGACAGCGGCTCCGGCAGCGTCGCTCTTCAGGTCGCCGAGCGGCTAGGTCTGCCCCATGCTTCGGCGGCCGTCAAGCTCACCGTCGGCAGCGCGTCAGAGCTGGGCGTTCCGCCGGTTAACGGCGCGGCATGGTATGCCCTTGTGGAGCGCGATGTCGAAGGCGACACGGAGACCGTCGCCTTGCCGTTGCCTGCGCTCATAACGGCACAGCAAGGACTTAACGAGCCGCGATACCCGTCGCTGCCGGGCATCATGAAGGCCAAGCGCAAGCCGCTTCGGGTTGTCGCGGCAGGCGAGCTTGGGCTGGGCGGGAGCGCAAGTGACGAAGGCGGAGTCAACACACTGGTGCGCACGCGCCGGACAACGCTCACCCCTCCCGCGCCCCGCGCCGTAGGCAAGCGTATTGGAGGTGCAGCGACAGAGCAAGCCGCCGGTCTCGTGAAGTTGCTGCAAGATGAGGCTAAAGTGTTATAACTAGGTAACCTCCCCACGCTCACGTCTCGCTTGCTTAGCAAGCGTATTGGGTGGTGGAGCTAGCTGGCAGTATCGAGAAGCAGGTTAATCTAGCTAACAAGATTTATTGAAATTGGATGTCAACTTTCGATGGGCATAGCAGATGGAACGGCTATAGCAAAGGTTCGGAGATATTTTTTTCTGAGAGGAGTTACAAGATATGAGCAGAACAGTACTCATTTATGCGGAGCGACGTGATGGGGCACTAAGGCGAGTTGCATTCGAAGCGCTTGGAGCAGCTAAACTTCTAGCTGGAGACGACGGCAGTGTGCATGCCGTTATCGCTTGCTCAGGAGGCGCTGCCGAGGATGCCGCTGCCTTAATTGACCGCGGAGCAGATGTTGTGCACATCGCCGATGATCCCTCGCTGCTCGGCTATACACCTGAGACATACGCCGCCGTAATTGGTGCTGCAATGTCTACCGTTCAGCCAGATGTCCTCCTGCTCGGCCATACAGCCATAGGGCGCGAGATAGCGCCGCGCGTTGCCGCGGCATATGGCGCTGGCCACATCGCTGATGTCATCGCGATCGAGCCAGCCGATGGCGGCGAAGTAGGCTTCGTTCGCCCGCTCTACGCCGGCAAGGCGTTCGAGCGGCGCGTCTTCGAGCCGGGGCACCCGTGGATCGTCACGGTGCGCCCGAACAATCTCCCGCCGGCGGAACCGCTGGACGCCGGCGGTAGAGGCGGCACGGTCGCCGTGCTCGCTTATGCGGCGCCGCCGCTCTTGACGGCAGTGCGCGGCGTAGTCCGCCGCACTGCCGGAGGCATTGACCTCGCCGAAGCCGACATTGTCGTGTCGGGCGGCAGGGGCGTGCGCAGCGCGGCGGGCTTTGAGCCGCTGCAAGCACTGGCTGCGGCGCTCGGCGGCGCGGTCGGCGCTTCGCGCGCCGCTTGCGACGCCGGTTATTGCGACTATGCCATGCAGATTGGGCAAACCGGCAAAGTCGTGACGCCGCAGCTTTACATCGCCTGCGGCATCAGCGGCGCCATTCAGCATCTGGCTGGAATGAGTCAGTCGCGCACAATCGTCGCGATCAACAAGGATCCCGATGCGCCAATCTTCAGTATCGCCGATTACGGAATCGTCGGCGATCTGTTCGAAGTCGTGCCTCTGCTCACCTCTGAAGTACTTCGTACGCGCTCAGCCAGCTAAAACATTGCTCATTTGGTAAGTAAGAGATACGTAATACGCATATAATGATGGTGATGATGATGGTGATGGTGATGGTGATGGTGATGAGCGGATAGTAACAAGCTGATAGAAAAACAATAGAAACACAAAGAGGTCGAGCCTCTGCAAAGTTGATGAAGTCAACTTACAGAGGCTCGACCTCTTTGTTCTCATTATTTAATCTTGGCTGCAGCCATTATGTCGTTCTCAACGACATATCGACCTCATATAACCGCCCTCACTCTCGCCTACGCTTAAGCGAAATCCGGCATCCGGATTTCCAAGACGCAATCCGGCGCTTCGTACCAGTCATCGCGTACTGCGTTGGTGACAGGATAGGAACGCATCAGGTAACCATCCATCGCTTCCAAATGTTTGCGGAGCTTGCTGAACTCCTTAATCTTAGGGTTCAGCCAATCCTCCATTCCCTCTTCGTCAAGGATGACTGGGACGCGAGGCTGCCACACGGACATGGATCCCGAGGCTGCCGCTGTCACCATCGTAAAGGCGCGCACTTCTTCCCTTCCATTGACGTGGCGCCAGCAATCGAAGATGCCCGCAATGCCCATCAGCGGCTGGTTCGGCACGATGGTATGCATAACGCGCGGGTCGCGTTCCTGTCCGAATGTCTTCTGGCCGTAGAAGCCGCTGCAAGGGATGATGCAACGTTGTCTGCGCAGCATCCGATCCAAAAACGGCTTTTCCGCTAACGTCATATGATCCGTATTCACCGAATCCTTCGCCCAGAACGGGAACAATCCCCACCGGGCATCCTGCAGGACACGTTGATCATGTCTGTCGTTCATAATAATGGTTACGTCTTGCGTCGGCGTAATGTTGAAGCGGCCTTTATGCCCCTTCATATTTTTGTTTACTGTGAATTTGTCCATCAATTCGCCAATCTCCGCCGTTAACGAAAACCGTTCAATCATCGCAATCGCTCCTTCTCTGGTTGCATCGGATTATTGATTACAGTTTTCGTTATGAAGTTGGAAATTATACGAAACGCAGGTAATTAACTACACGCACATTATTCTCCATAAACCATTCATCCCATTAGTCTTCTAACTGTTTAAGCACATAGGCGCAACTGTTTAGGCGGTAAAACGTTTACGAAATTTTAGCGGCGGCATACCGGTATGTGCGGCGAACAGCCTTGAGAAATGAGGCGTCTGCCTGAAGCCTGTTTCTTCCGCAATACGTGCGATCGTCCAATCTGTCTTGATCAGCAGCAATTTGGCTTGATCGAGCCTGTAATACAACAAATATTGTTGCGGCGTGCAACCGAACACTTCAGTCATGCAACGCGTGATATAGTTCGTATGAAGATCCAGCACCTCGCTCAGCATCCCGTTGCTGATGGTGCTCCTGTAATTCAGCTTCAAATAAGCCGCGGCTCGTTCCGCGATGGATACCGCCGCTTTGGCCGCGTCGGAACGCCAGCCTTCGTCCATCATCTGCAGCAGATGAAGGAACCGTTGCTGCCGATCCCAGAATGCCCCATGGGACGAACTTTTGGCGGCTTCGTGCAGCTGCGAGAATATTAACTTCGCTTCGTCGGGGTAGCTGAGCTTCATCCGTTTGGGCAGCCGAATCGCATAGGTATAATAATCTCCACGCAGCGTCCCCGGTTGATTCGCGTCCGTCTCCTCCCAGGCGCCGGCCGCCTGAAAGTGTACCCAGTCAAACACGGTCACCTCACTGCAAGGTTTATAGGAGTAATGCCAGCGGTCCGGCCTCAGAATAAGCGCGTCACCAGGCGTGAGTGTCCATTTGTTGTTATCTTCGGCGACATATAGCGTTCCCTCGTTGACAAAAAGCATATCAAAAACACCTAGGTTCGTCCGATTGGGATGTTCGTCACCAGGCTGGTATGTTGTGCGATTGGATTCGATAAAAAAAGGCAAAGGCGGCGAACGAAACGTAACTAATAAATCGTCTGACAAAAAATCTCCCCCAGCATGACAACGTTGATGTGAGTGCTTTATCCTATTGTAATGGGCTGCTGCTGAATCAACAATGAGTATTTTCGTACGAAGTATCGGCTTACTCTTCTCACGACTACTGAAATTGATTTAGGAAGGAGCGATCGCTCTCATGAATGAACCACTCCCAGAGCAAACGATAGATAAAGGCCAGTCTCTGACCAAAAACCGTGCATGGCTATACGTCGCGATCGGTGGAGCGTTAGAAATTATTTGGGCAATGGGCTTCAAATACGAAGCCGTGCCATCCCTGCTTGTGCTAGCTTCCCTGCTGCTAAGCTTCGATCTAATTATAAGGGCTGCCAAGGTACTGCCGGTGGGCACGGTCTATGCCGTATTCGCAGGGATTGGGACAATCGGAACCGTCATCGTCGTCGAAGCCATAATGGAAGGCGCTATCAGCTATGCCAGGGTTGGCATTATTGGACTGCTGCTATTGTTTATTATCGGGCTAAAGCTAAGCGGAGGAGGGAATGAAACCAAATGAATGAAGCATGGATATTTAATCGGGGAGTCATTGGCATTAAACGAGTTGCCGAAAAAAATAATTGGACCAACAATATCATCCTAATCGGCGGTTTCATCGTCAGCTTTCAATTGTTGCTCGGGGCACTCGAAACCATCTCCCCTCAACCGCCTATGCGGTATGGACGGGGATCGGCAACGTAGGCGCCGCGGTCATCGGTATGACGTTCTTCAAAGAACCGAAGAGCCTGCTGCGCATCATCTGCACCGCAGGCGTCATTGGCTGCGTCGTGGGACTCAAACTGGTAGATTAATCGATATTCCCGTATTCTAGCGCCACTTAGGAAATCGGAACGGCAATGGCAGCTGCAGGCCCTACGTTACTGCTTCCCAGCATGGACTTCACGAGACGCATATAATCCATAGACTGCTGCCACTTCGCACCATCCGGTTTCCAGCTCAATCGTTTGCCGCTAAGCGGCATAATGGCTTCGATCCGCGAAGGCAGATGACCGAATGCGGTCATCCCGAATACAACCGTCATATGGAAATACAGCTCCATTGCTTCGAGATTATCATCAACAACAAGCTTCTGGACGATATAGTCTCCCTTGTTCGCCTCTGGCATGATGATGAGGTGAAATCGCTGTGACAATTCCATATCCAGCTCCTCCACATAGACCATAAATGTCTCGAATCGGGTCATTAATGTGCCATTACAAGGCTCATCTACAAAAAACTTCTGGAGGTTGGTAATCATTTGCTGCCTCGTCTGCAAGAAATGCTCCGGGGAGTTAAATCGATAATGGCGATTCGTAAACCGGCGCATACATGAGGTTTCTACATCCGCATACGTCCTCTCGCTCGCGGGGATGAGACAAAGGTCGCCTACCGCAAGACAAGCGGAATGAAGCGCAAGCTGTGTCCAGTTGTCCTCCTGCCTCTCTCTACCCCATCCATAGCGAGTCCTCGCGCCATCCCGCGCAATCGAGCTTGCACCTCTTATGATCTGCTCGATTTTGCCGTCTTCGATACGTACGAGCGGCGGCATCAGCTTTTGCACAATACACCTGCCACTAATGATCCTAATCGCTTGCCTTCTTCCTTCTCCTCGTCTGACGCGTTGTATTCGAACTTTAGGCCTGGGCATACAATCTTAGCTCCCAGCTCGGACAGCTTATTCTCGATCAAATCCACCGCGCCGCAATAGACAGGATAGCTCGTGTCACCTGAACCAAATGCAGCGGCTTGCTTACCGGACAGATCCAGTCCGTCCATGTCTTCGAAGAAATCAAGGAACTCATCCGGCAGCTCGCCATCACCCCAAGTGTAAGCGCCGATAATAATTCCGTCGTATTCGAGCAGATCAGCAGCTTTGGCATCGTAAGCTTCCTTGCAGATGACTTCAAACCCCGATTCCTTCGCACCTTGGGCGATCGATTCCGCCATCTCTTCAGTATTGCCTGTCAAACTTGTGTAGAGCACGATGACTTTCGGCATTGCCTCCGCTCCTCTCCTATCTCAACAATCATTCTCTACCAATCAATCGATTGAACGCCTTGGAACAAGGTTGCCATATAGAGCTTCTCGCCTTGTACATCGACATCCGTTACGGGATAACCTACCTTGACGGAGATCAGCAGCAGCCGATCCGACACGTAGGCTAACGAATACAAACCTTGATCCGTGCAGACAAACACATCCCTGCCCTTGCTCGTTACGGAGAAAATAAATTTGCCTCCGAACGAAATCCGGTCGAACCGTCCTTTTTTATCCCCGACAAGCAGCTCTCCCTGATCACTTGCACCAATGAGATGCCCCTGAAACACCGCCAGACTGCATACCCGCCGATTAAGCTCAAATTCAGCCCACTCATCCATGAAGCGGTCATATAAGGAGATGCCGGACTCATGTCCGACAATGACATATTGAGGAAGATTAATGAAATCATAAATTCGTTTGCCTTCGCATGCGAGCAAGCCCCACTGGCTTCCTGTACGCATCCAGAGTCCGTTATCCGTTGCCGCATACTGCGCACCGCCAATATTACGATACTGGTGACACGGCAATGTCAAACCGTCGTTCTCCCAATACTCGCCCATCCATTCAAACAATCCTTGGTTCGTGCAGGCATGTAACAGCTCATGTTGAAACTGAAGTCGATGAATACATGCCGTGTCCGGCAGACCCTCATCGAGCTTGCCCCAGTTGGAATTTCCGTCTATTTCATATACACCATATCCAACAGAGCCCGCATATACGCCGTATGGGGTTGCCTTCACCGACGAGAATGGGAACAACAGCCAGTTCCATGGCTTCTGGGTATCCGTTCGCATTGTTTAGCGTCTCCTTAACAGTGATAATGATTATCAATTTCTTATATATGATAACGATTCTCAATTATTTTGTCAATGCCTGGATAAGTCTGAATCTGAACGGCGGACTTGCTGACTTACGCCCATTTTTCGAAAAATGGTTACTCGCCTACACAATATAGCCCCTGAACCCAGTCACCCACGCCCATCGATTCGTAAGATGGATAAACAACTAGGAGGTGCTTACCCTGAAAGAATCTTCGAAGAGGAAACGTCGTTCCGTCAAAAAACAACTTGTATTCGTAAGCCGATACAGCGGCGGGAAGTCCCCAAAACATACGCATAAAAGAAAAAAAAGAATTATTGTAAAAACATCAGGCGGCGGACACTGCCACCACGGTGATCTCGTCGGACCAACGGGACCAACAGGACCAACAGGCGCGACAGGCGAGATTGGGCCAACAGGACCGCAGGGTGATCGAGGGAAAAAAGGCGATGACGGCGATCGCGGCAAACGCGGCCGTACAGGCGACACTGGTCCGACAGGACCTGCTGGACCGACAGGCTCAACAGGCGCTACCGGACCAGCAGGCGGTCCTCCGGGTCCTACCGGCAATACCGGTGCCACGGGCGCTCAGGGACCGATTGGACCGCAAGGTCCGCAAGGCACTCAGGGAGCTATTGGTCCACAAGGTCCGCAAGGCATCCAGGGTGATGCCGGTCCACAAGGTCCGCAAGGCGCGGTTGGACCCCAAGGTCCTCAGGGGCCACAGGGACCTCAGGGGCCTCAAGGCAATGCCGGACCGGTAGGCGCACAAGGACCGCAAGGACTCCAAGGAGCTACTGGTTCTACGGGCGCCACAGGCGCAGCCGGCGCACAAGGACCGGCCGGTCCACAAGGTCCTCAGGGCTTCCAGGGCGTCACCGGTGCAACAGGTACAACGGGGGCGACAGGCGCAACCGGGCAGCAGGGTCCTATCGGACCGCAAGGTCCGCAAGGCGAAGCTGGACCGCAAGGCTCTGAAGGGCTCCAAGGACCAGCGGGTCCTCAAGGCCCGCAAGGCGCGCAAGGTCCAATTGGCGCCACAGGCGCGGACGGTGCCGCTGGCGCGACCGGCGCGACGGGTGCCACGGGCGCGGACGGCGCTGCTGGCGCGACTGGCGCCACAGGTGCCACGGGTGCGGATGGCGCCGCTGGCGCGACGGGCGCAGACGGCGCCGCTGGCGCGACGGGCGCGGATGGCGCTGCTGGTGCGACTGGCGCCGCTGGTGCGACTGGCGCCACGGGTGCCACGGGCGCGGACGGCGCCGCTGGCGCGACGGGTGCCACAGGTGCCACGGGCGCGGACGGCGCCGCTGGCGCGACGGGCGCGGATGGCGCTGCTGGTGCGACTGGCGCCGCTGGTGCGACTGGCGCCACGGGTGCCACGGGCGCGGACGGCGCCGCTGGCGCGACGGGTGCCACAGGTGCCACGGGCGCGGACGGCGCTGCTGGTGCGACTGGCGCCACAGGTGCCACGGGCGCGGACGGCGCCGCTGGCGCGACGGGTGCCACAGGTGCCACGGGCGCGGATGGCGCCGCTGGTGCGACTGGCGCCACTGGTGCCACAGGTGCGGACGGCGCTGCTGGTGCGACTGGCGCCACAGGTGCCACGGGCGCGGACGGCGCCGCTGGTGCGACTGGCGCCACGGGCGCGGATGGCGCGGATGGCGCGGATGGCGCGACTGGCGCCACAGGTGCCACAGGTGCGGACGGCGCCGCTGGCGCGACTGGTGCCACGGGCGCGGATGGCGCGACTGGCGCCACGGGTGCGGACGGCGCGACTGGCGCGACGGGTGCGGACGGCGCGACTGGCGCCACGGGTGCGGACGGCGCGGACGGCGCGACTGGTGCAACTGGCGCCACGGGCGCGGATGGCGCCACGGGCGCGGATGGCGCGGATGGCGCGACTGGCGCAACTGGCGCCACGGGCGCGGATGGCGCGGATGGCGCGACTGGCGCCACAGGTGCAGACGGAACGACTGGTGCGACTGGCGCCACGGGTGCCACAGGCGCGGACGGCGCGACTGGTGCTACAGGCGCCACAGGTGCAGGTGCAATTATCCCCTATGCATCCGGACTCCCGATTGTGCTCACATCCGTGTTAACTGGTTTGGCAGATACTGTAGGTTTGGTTGGGTTTGGATCCAGCGCACCAACTGCCTTACTTCTAGGCAATACGTTAGACTTAACTGGCGCAGCTGGAACATTGCTGAATTTCGCATTCTCTGTTCCTCGTGACGGGACGATTACCTCCATTGCAGCCTTCTTCAGCACGACCGCTGCCCTATCGCTAGTTGGTTCAACGATAACCGTCCACGCTCAGTTATTTAGCTCTACAACACCAAACAATACGTTTACGTCAATACCGGGGACGGATGCGATCCTATCTCCTCAACTCTCAGGCATCGTCACTATTGGCCAAATTACTGATGCGCTCGTAACTGGACTTGCGATACCTGTAACAGCCGGAACCCGCTTAATCCTAGCTTTCTACATTACTGCCAGTGGCATCAGCCTCGCCAATGTAGTAGCAGGATACGGTAGCGCAGGAATCACGATAGATTAATGTAAACATCTTTAAAAAAGTAACAGGCCAGTTCATCGGAATTGGCTTGTTACTTTTTTTATTATTTTTTCAAGATTATTATGGTTCTGCATTCGAATGGCAGTTATCATCTCACCCATTTCCAAAGCATACACTCTCAATTCTCTTAAAACATTGCCTACTTGTAGCTGTCCAATTCATAACTTTGGTGCTTATACTTTTACAACTAACCAGGGTATAGTGGTCTACAAGTATTGCAAATTCAATGAAATGTACATTCATCCATTTTTATACAAGTGCATGAGTCTACCAGCTAACGTACACACCAGTATGCGAATCTCCTCGTAATATGGAGAAGATTATAAGGAGGTGTTCCAACTGGATAAGTCATCAAAGAAAACTAGACTCATCAAACTAGTAAATAAACGATCCAAAATAACAAAGAGTCCCAAAAGCATTCACACCAGCTCCTCTTACAAACACGGTAAAAAGAAGAAATGTTGTAAAAAGAAAGTTTGCGGTTGCAAGAAAAAAGGGCACAGAAGAATTACCGTTATCAAAAGATGCAGGGGGCCTGTGGGGCCAACGGGGCCGACTGGACCGACTGGACCACAAGGCGAACGCGGACCTCGTGGACACAAAGGAGATGACGGACCTCGCGGACGTGATGGTGCTACTGGAGCTACTGGATCAACAGGAGCTACAGGCGCTACCGGACCGGCGGGTGCTACTGGATCAGCGGGTGCTACGGGCGCTACTGGATCACCAGGAGCTACGGGCGCTACCGGACCGGCGGGTGCTACTGGATCAGCGGGTGCTACGGGCGCTACTGGATCACCAGGAGCTACTGGCGCTACCGGACCGGCGGGTGCTACTGGATCAGCGGGTGCTACGGGCGCTACTGGATCATCAGGAGCTACGGGCGCTACCGGACCGGCGGGTGCTACGGGCGCTACTGGACCTGCTGGACCTGCCGGTGCTGACGGAGCTACAGGCGCTACCGGACCTGCTGGACCTGCCGGTGCTGACGGCGCAACAGGAGCAACGGGACCTACTGGACCTGCTGGCACTGACGGTGCTACGGGCGCCACTGGACCTGCTGGCGCTGACGGGGCTACGGGCGCCACTGGACCTGCTGGCGCTGACGGGGCAACTGGCGCCACTGGACCTGCTGGCGCTGACGGGGCGACTGGCGCCACTGGACCTGCTGGCGCTGACGGGGCAACTGGCGCCACTGGACCTGCTGGCGCTGACGGGGCGACTGGCGCCACTGGACCTGCTGGCGCTGACGGGGCGACTGGCGCCACTGGACCTGCTGGCGCTGACGGGGCAACTGGCGCCACTGGACCTGCTGGCGCTGACGGGGCAACTGGCGCCACTGGACCTGCTGGCGCTGACGGGGCGACTGGCGCCACTGGACCTGCTGGCGCTGACGGGGCGACTGGCGCCACTGGACCTGCTGGCGCTGACGGGGCGACTGGCGCCACTGGACCTGCTGGCGCTGACGGAGCGACTGGCGCCACTGGACCTGCTGGCGCTGACGGGGCAACTGGCGCCGATGGTGCTACTGGACCGACTGGTGCTGATGGTGCGACGGGCGCCACTGGTGCCGATGGTGCGACTGGACCTACGGGCGCTGACGGTGCGACAGGCGCCACTGGCGCCGATGGCACTGATGGTGCCACAGGAGCCACGGGGGCCACTGGACCTGCTGGACCAGCGGGAGCTGATGGTGCAACGGGACCGACTGGTCCTACTGGCACAATAGAAGGTGTTCTCTTCAACGTAATAGGTGAAGTTGGAGCGGCTACCGTTGAGGTTGGCGAAAACCTTATTTTCGAATCTGACACCCTTGATATAACAGTTACCCAAGGTTCTGCAATAGTACGCATTGAGAATACTCTTAGCGGAATTACTGGACCGACGGGCGCTACTGGTCCTACCGGCGCTGACGGCGTAACTGGACCAACTGGCGCAACTGGGGCTACCGGAGCTGACGGTGCTACTGGAACTACGGGTGCCGACGGCGCGACTGGGGCCACTGGCGCTGATGGCGCAACTGGACCTACTGGTGCGACTGGGGCCACCGGAGCTGACGGTGCTACTGGACCTACGGGCGCCGATGGCGCAACAGGTGCCACTGGCGCAACAGGTGCCACTGGCGCTGACGGCGTAACTGGACCAACTGGCGCAACTGGGGCTACCGGAGCTGACGGGGCTACTGGAACTACGGGCGCCGATGGCGCAACAGGTGCCACGGGTGCCGACGGCGCGACTGGGGCTACCGGAGCTGACGGGGCTACCGGAACTACGGGCGCCGATGGCGCAACAGGTGCCACGGGTGCTGACGGCGCTACAGGTGCCACTGGCGCTGATGGCGCAACCGGACCTACCGGACCGACGGGCGCCGACGGCGCGACAGGAGCCACGGGTGCCGATGGCGCGACAGGTGCCACTGGTGCTGACGGCGTAACTGGACCTACGGGCGCGACTGGGGCTACCGGAGCTGACGGTGCTACTGGACCTACGGGCGCCGATGGTGCTACAGGTGCCACGGGTGCTGATGGTGCTACAGGTGCCACGGGTGCTGACGGCATAACTGGACCTACGGGCGCGACTGGGGCTACCGGAGCTGACGGTGCTACTGGACCTACGGGCGCCGATGGTGCTACAGGTGCCACGGGTGCTGACGGCGCGACTGGAGCCACAGGTGCTGACGGCGCGACTGGAGCCACAGGTGCTGACGGCGCTACAGGTGCCACTGGCGCTGATGGCGCAACCGGACCTACCGGACCTACTGGACCGACAGGTGCCACGGGTGCTGACGGCGTAACTGGTCCAACTGGCGCAACTGGGGCTACCGGAGCTGACGGTGCTACTGGACCTACGGGTGCTGACGGCGCTACAGGTGCCACTGGCGCTGATGGCGCAACCGGACCTACCGGACCGACGGGCGCCGACGGCGCGACTGGAGCCACGGGTGCCGATGGCGCTACAGGTGCCACTGGTGCTGACGGTGCGACAGGTGCCACTGGCGCCGATGGCGCAACCGGACCTACTGGACCGACAGGCGCCGACGGCGCGACTGGAGCCACGGGTGCCGACGGTGCTACAGGTGCCACGGGTGCAGACGGTGCTACAGGTGCCACGGGTGCAGACGGCGCGACAGGTGCCACTGGCGCTGATGGCGCAACCGGACCGACGGGCGCCGACGGCGCGACTGGAGCCACGGGTGCCGATGGCGCGACAGGTGCCACTGGCGCCGATGGCGCAACCGGACCTACTGGACCGACAGGCGCCGACGGCGCGACAGGCGCCGACGGCGCGACTGGAGCCACGGGTGCCGACGGTGCTACAGGTGCCACGGGTGCAGACGGCGCGACAGGTGCCACTGGCGCTGATGGCGCAACCGGACCGACGGGCGCCGACGGCGCGACTGGAGCCACGGGCGCCGACGGCGCGACTGGAGCCACGGGTGCCGATGGCGCGACAGGTGCCACTGGCGCCGATGGCGCAACCGGACCTACTGGACCGACAGGCGCCGACGGCGCGACTGGGGCCACTGGTGCTGACGGTGCGACAGGTGCCGACGGTGCAACTGGCCCTACCGGACCGACAGGGGCTGATGGTGCAACGGGACCTACCGGACCAACAGGGCCTACGGGAGATAGTGTCGGAGAAAATGGCTTCTCCGCATCTCGTTCAGCTGCTTCTATTTCTGCAAGTGGGCAACTTGCTGGATGGGTTACGACTTCCCCACCTTATTATAGCGATCCTTCATTCGATGCTACTACTGGAACATTCACTGCTCCGGCAACGGGAAGATACTCGATAAAAGCTACAATAACTTATATGACTACAGCTGCCGTTTCGATTTCTTTAGGAGCCGGTATCAATCCAGCCTTCACCGTAACAAATATCACTACAGCGACTAACATGATTTCCGGATTGTTCCCATTACTAAACGTCAACGTAGCGCTGGTCCTCACGCTCAGAACTGTACTAGGCAACGGTACTGTGACACTTTCCGGTGATGTCGAGCTGACTGCTGGTGACTTAGTAGGTTTGTTCTACCTCTCAGACGGCCTGACACTTACTCTAGATTTAGGAGGAACCGAAGCTCCAGTAACTTGGTCAATTCATCAAATCGCATAATCCGCTTTATCTCAAACAAGCTCGGCAATGGAATCCATTGCCGAGCTTTTTAAGTGAAGCAAGTGGGCTCTCCCCTCTTCTTCCTATGTTCTTACTGCAAAAAATGTTCCCACTCTATCTCGACCAACATACACTGATTGGGCTAGTAATTATTGGGGTGAAGCGGACATGAGTCGGACGAAATTCAATAAGGTCTGCTGCTCGACAACTATACTTAACAAGTTACGCAGACAACAACTTGGGCGAAAAGAGGTTAATAAGAACTGCCCAAAAGCTTCTAAAAAATGCTGCATTGTCGGGCCGACAGGAGCAACAGGACCGACTGGTCCTACAGGATCTGCTGGAATAAAAGGAAAAAAAGGAAAATCCGGCGCAACTGGTGGAACCGGCCCCACGGGGCCTACCGGCTCTGATGGTGCGACGGGGATCACTGGACCAACGGGCGCTGATGGTCCAACTGGTGCGACTGGACCTACTGGATCAACAGGTGTCGATGGCCCAACAGGCGCGACAGGGCTCACTGGCGCTGATGGTGCTACCGGCGTGACGGGGCCTTCCGGACCGACAGGTGCCGATGGCGCGACCGGTGCTACTGGACTGATGGGTGTCGACGGTGCGACCGGACCGACGGGACCCACCGGGCCAACTGGCGCTGATGGCGCTACCGGGCCCACTGGACCAACAGGCGCCGCTGGCGCTACCGGTGCTACTGGACCGACGGGTGTCGACGGAGCAACTGGAGCTACCGGGCCCACTGGACCAACAGGCGCCGATGGTGCGACCGGAGCTACTGGACCAACAGGCGCTGACGGCGCGACCGGTGCTACCGGACCAACAGGCGCTGATGGCGCTACCGGTGCTACTGGTCCGACAGGCGCCGATGGCGCTACCGGTGCTACTGGACCAACAGGCGCTGATGGCGCTACCGGTGCTACTGGTCCGACAGGCGCCGATGGCGCTACCGGTGCTACTGGACCGACGGGCGCTGACGGTGCGACCGGTGCTACTGGACCGACAGGTGCCGATGGCGCTACCGGTGCTACTGGACCGACGGGCGCTGACGGCGCTACCGGTGCTACTGGACCGACGGGCGCCGATGGTGCTACCGGTGCTACTGGACCGACAGGTGCCGATGGTGCGACCGGTCCCACTGGACCAACAGGCGCCGATGGTGCAACCGGAGCGACCGGTTCTACTGGACCGACAGGTGCCGATGGCGCTACCGGAGCTGCTGGACCAACAGGCGCTGACGGCGCGACCGGTGCTACTGGTCCGACAGGTGCCAACGGCGCTACCGGCGCCACAGGTCCCACCGGACCAACTGGCGCTGATGGCGCTACCGGTGCTACTGGACCGTCGGGTGTCGACGGAGCAACTGGAGCTACCGGGCCCACTGGACCAACAGGCGCCGATGGTGCGACCGGAGCTACTGGACCAACAGGCGCTGACGGCGCGACCGGTGCTACCGGACCAACAGGCGCTGATGGCGCTACCGGTGCTACTGGTCCGACAGGCGCCGATGGCGCTACCGGTGCTACTGGACCAACAGGCGCTGATGGCGCTACCGGTGCTACTGGTCCGACAGGCGCCGATGGCGCTACCGGTGCTACTGGACCAACAGGCGCTGATGGCGCTACCGGTGCTACTGGTCCGACAGGCGCCGATGGCGCTACCGGTGCTACTGGACCAACAGGCGCTGATGGCGCTACCGGTGCTACTGGTCCGACAGGCGCCGATGGCGCTACCGGTGCTACTGGACCGACGGGCGCCGATGGTACTACCGGTGCTACTGGACCGACAGGTGCCGATGGTGCGACCGGAGCTGCTGGACCAACAGGCG
This sequence comes from Paenibacillus sp. strain BS8-2, assembly GCF_054483835.1. Taxonomy (NCBI): domain Bacteria; kingdom Bacillati; phylum Bacillota; class Bacilli; order Caryophanales; family Paenibacillaceae; genus Paenibacillus; species Paenibacillus sp. strain BS8-2. The sequence continues at coordinate 2,401,015 of NZ_CM137010.1, read as the reverse complement.
CTGACGGCGCGACCGGTGCTACTGGTCCGACAGGTGCCAACGGCGCTACCGGCGCCACAGGTCCCACCGGACCAACTGGCGCTGATGGCGCTACCGGTGCTACTGGACCGTCGGGTGTCGACGGAGCAACTGGAGCTACCGGGCCCACTGGAGCTACCGGGCCCACTGGACCAACAGGCGCCGATGGTGCGACCGGAGCTACTGGACCAACAGGCGCTGACGGCGCGACCGGTGCTACTGGTCCGACAGGTGCCGATGGCGCTACCGGTGCTACTGGACCAACAGGCGCTGACGGTGCGACCGGTGCTACTGGACCGACAGGTGCCGATGGCGCGACCGGTACTACTGGAATGACGGGTGTCGACGGTGCGACCGGCGCCACAGGTCCCACCGGACCAACAGGCGCTGATGGCGCTACCGGTACTATTGGACCGACAGGCGCTGATGGCGCGACCGGTGCTACCGGACCGACGGGCGCCGATGGCGCGACCGGTCCCACCGGACCAACAGGCGCCGATGGCGCGACCGGTGCTACTGGTCCAACAGGTGCCGATGGCGTGACCGGTGCTACCGGACCGACGGGCGCCGATGGCGCGACCGGTCCCACCGGACCAACAGGCGCCGATGGCGCTACCGGTCCCACCGGACCAACAGGCGCCGATGGCGCGACCGGTGCTACTGGACCGACAGGTTTCAATGGCGCTACCGGTGCAACTGGACCGACAGGTGCCGATGGCGCAACCGGTCCCACTGGACCAACAGGCGCTGACGGCGCGACCGGTGCTACTGGTCCGACAGGTGCCGATGGCGCTACCGGCGCCACAGGTCCCACCGGACCAACGGGCGCCGATGGCGCGACCAGTGCTACTGGTCCGACGGGCGCCGATGGCGCGACCGGTGCTACTGGACCGACAGGTGCCGATGGCGCGACCGGTTCTACTGGACCAACGGGCGCCGATGGCGCGACCGGTGCTACCGGGCCAACAGGCGCCGATGGTGCAACCGGAGCGACCGGGCCCACTGGACCAACAGGCGCTGACGGTGCAACCGGAGCGACCGGGCCCACTGGACCAACAGGCGCTGACGGTGCTACTGGTCCGACAGGTGCCGATGGCGCGACCGGTGCTACTGGACTGACGGGTGTCGACGGTGCGACCGGCGCCACAGGTCCCACCGGACCAACAGGCGCCGATGGTGCGACCGGTGCTACTGGACCGACGGGCGCCGATGGTGCAACCGGAGCGACCGGTTCTACTGGACCAACAGGTTCCGATGGCGCAACCGGTGCTACTGGACCAACAGGCGCCGATGGCGCGACCGGTGCTACTGGTCCGACGGGCGCTGATGGCGCTACCGGTGCTACTGGTCCGACAGGTGCCGATGGTGCGACCGGTCCCACTGGACCAACTGGCGTTGATGGCACGACCGGTGCTACTGGACCGTCGGGTGTCGACGGAGCGACCGGGCCCACTGGACCAACAGGCGCCGATGGTGCGACCGGAGCTACTGGACCAACAGGCGCTGACGGCGCGACCGGTGCTACTGGTCCGACAGGTGCCAACGGCGCTACCGGTGCTACTGGACCAACAGGCGCTGACGGTGCGACCGGTGCTACTGGACCGACAGGTGCCGATGGTGCGACCGGTCCCACTGGACCAACAGGCGCCGATGGTGCAACCGGAGCGACCGGTTCTACTGGACCGACGGGCGCTGACGGTGCGACCGGTGCTACTGGACCGACAGGTGCCGATGGCGCGACCGGTGCTACTGGTCCGACAGGCGCCGATGGCGCTACCGGTGCTACTGGACCGACGGGCGCCGATGGTACTACCGGTGCTACTGGACCGACAGGTGCCGATGGTGCGACCGGAGCTGCTGGACCAACAGGCGCTGACGGCGCGACCGGTGCTACTGGTCCGACAGGTGCCAACGGCGCTACCGGCGCCACAGGTCCCACCGGACCAACTGGCGCTGATGGCGCTACCGGTGCTACTGGACCGTCGGGTGTCGACGGAGCAACTGGAGCTACCGGGCCCACTGGAGCTACCGGGCCCACTGGACCAACAGGCGCCGATGGTGCGACCGGAGCTACTGGACCAACAGGCGCTGACGGCGCGACCGGTGCTACTGGTCCGACAGGTGCCGATGGCGCTACCGGTGCTACTGGACCAACGGGCGCCGATGGCGCGACCGGTGCTACCGGGCCAACAGGCGCCGATGGTGCAACCGGAGCGACCGGGCCCACTGGACCAACAGGCGCTGACGGCGCGACCGGTGCTGACGGCGCAACCGGCGCTGATGGCACGACCGGTTCTACTGGTCCGACAGGTGCCGATGGCGCGACCGGGCCCACTGGACCAACAGGCGCCGATGGTGCGACCGGTGCTACTGGTCCGACAGGTGCCGATGGCGCGACCGGGCCCACTGGACCAACAGGCGCCGATGGTGCGACCGGTGCTACTGGTCCAACAGGTGCCGATGGCGCGACCGGTTCTACTGGACCGACGGGTGCCGATGGCGCGACCGGTGCTACTGGACCGACGGGCGCCGATGGCGTGACCGGTGCTACTGGACCGACAGGTACCGATGGCGCGACCGGAGCTGCTGGACCAACAGGCGCTGACGGCGCGACCGGTGCTACTGGTCCGACAGGTGCCAACGGCGCTACCAGCGCCACAGGTCCTACCGGACCGACGGGCGTCGATGGTGCGACGGGGCCCACCGGGCCAACTGGCGCTGATGGCGCTACTGGTCCGACGGGCGCTGATGGCGCGACCGGTGCTACTGGTCCGACAGGTGCCGATGGCGCGACCGGCGCCACAGGTCCCACCGGACCAACGGGCGCCGATGGCGCGACCAGTGCTACTGGTCCGACGGGCGCCGATGGCGCGACCGGTTCTACTGGACCGACAGGTGCCGATGGCGCGACCGGTGCTACCGGACCAACAGGCGCTGATGGCGCAACCGGTCCCACTGGACCAACAGGCGCTGACGGCGCGACCGGTGCTACTGGTCCGACAGGTGCCGATGGCGCTACCGGCGCCACAGGTCCCACCGGACCAACGGGCGCCGATGGCGCGACCAGTGCTACTGGTCCGACGGGCGCCGATGGTGCGACCGGTCCCACCGGACCAACAGGCGCCGATGGCGCGACCGGTTCTACTGGACCGACGGGCGCCGATGGCGCTACCGGTGCTACCGGACCAACAGGCGCCGATGGTGCAACCGGAGCGACCGGGCCCACTGGACCAACAGGCGCTGACGGTGCTACTGGTCCGACAGGTGCCGATGGCGCGACCGGTGCTACTGGACTGACGGGTGTCGACGGTGCGACCGGCGCCACAGGTCCCACCGGACCAACAGGCGCCGATGGTGCGACCGGTGCTACTGGACCGACGGGCGCCGATGGTGCAACCGGAGCGACCGGTTCTACTGGACCAACAGGTTCCGATGGCGCAACCGGTGCTACTGGACCAACAGGCGCCGATGGCGCGACCGGTGCTACTGGTCCGACGGGCGCTGATGGCGCTACCGGTGCTACTGGTCCGACAGGTGCCGATGGTGCGACCGGTCCCACTGGACCAACAGGCGCCGATGGCGCGACCGGTGCTACTGGTCCGACGGGCGCCGATGGCGCAACCGGCTCGACCGGTCCCACCGGACCAACGGGCGCCGATGGTGCTACCGGCCCGACGGGGCCTACCGGAACAACAGGTGCGACGGGTGCGACGGGTGCGACGGGCGCAACTGGTCCCAACTTTGCCACTAATGGATTTTCAGGACGTATCAACGCACTTACATTAAACACTACTGGGCAATTGACAAACTGGTCGACGGCAAGCCCGTATATCAGCAACGCCAACTTTAATGCAACCACAGGCGTCTACACTGTTCCAACGACTGGTAGATATTCGATTAAAGCAACTATAAATTATTCTACTGCCGCCACCATTACAGTTCAGCTTGGCGCTGGAATTATTCCCGCGTTTACTGTCAGAAGAATAACGCCGAGTACAACAGATTTGATCACCGGCATTTTCCCGGTCCTTAACGTCAGCATTGCATTGTTACTTACGCTTCGCACGATTCTTGGAAGCAGCTCTATCACCCTCGCAGGAGACGTTACGCTTAACGCAAATGATCAAATCGGTCTGTTCTATGAGGCTAATGGATTAACGATCAGCCTCTCCCTCGGCGGCGGCAGCAGCCAAGGGATCGTATGGTCCATTCACCAGCTTTCCTAATTCCATCGCCAAAAACCAAACAAATCAAACCCTCTCGACATCCAAGATTTCGAGAGGGTTTGATTTGTTTTCATTTGATTCCAATTCATTTGACTTCATTTCACTTAATTTGGTTTAAATGCTCATTCACACATGCTTCGCAAAACGAACAAGTCTAAAAAGGCATACTTAGCTTAAACTTAACGGTGACCGATTCACCTTGGAATCGCACTTCGCTTACCTGCACCAAATCTCCTGTCGGCAGATCCAGGTCAAACACGTACGTATCCAGCATATCAAGCGGGAGCTCTATCCCTTTCACCTTTAACGATTGCGGTCTAAGCGCCAGATTAGGATCCTGCCACTCCAGCTGATATTCTGCACGGACAGCCATCGGCACGAGATCGCGATAGGTAATGTTCATATTGGCGACCAGCCGATCTCCATCCAGATCGAACGAAGCACCATCCACGACAACATGGTCGTTTATGTTGGGATCGAGATTTTTTTTGATCAAGTTATTTATATCAACTTCAGTAAGTACAAGCTCCGGCTTCAGTTGCTTGACCATATCCGTGGCCTTCTGACGCACATCTATATTCTGATAGGATAAGTCCAGCTTCTCGTCAGGCGCAATATATGATAGCAGCCACCACAAACCGCCGGCAATAAGCAACAGCAGTAAGAGGAGAAGCCCCATTAGTCTCTTCAATGCTTTTCCCAATATTCCTCTCCCCTCTCTCTCGAACTATCACCCACGTCCATGAACAAAAGTGTTATAATGATTCTCAACTATGAACTAATTATAAGCTAGAAGGAAGGTTCCGTTCGTTATGAGCACTCAATCGTTGCAACGCATTGGTCTGGAGGAAATCGTGCAAGCGCACATGCATCTGAAGGATGTGGTCGTCCGCACGCCCTTACAATATAATCGCGTCTTGTCCGAGAGATTCGGCTGTCAGGTTTGGCTTAAGCGCGAGGATCTCCAAATTGTCCGTTCGTTCAAAATAAGAGGAGCCTACCATCTCATGCGCTCCCTGCCTCCCGAAGACCTCGCCAAAGGTGTCGTTTGCGCCAGCGCAGGCAATCATGCACAAGGCGTTGCCTACTCCTGTCAGACACTTGGTATTCCCGGCAAAATTTATATGCCTAGCACTACCCCACGGCAAAAAGTGAAACAAGTTTCCTTCTTCGGCGGTGATCAGGTCGAAGTCATTCTAACAGGCGACACCTTCGATGACGCTTATGCAGAAGCTATTGAAGAGAGCAAACGAAGCGGCATGGCGTTTATCCACCCCTTCGACGATCGCAAAATCATCGCAGGAAACGGCACCGTCGGCCAAGAGCTGATGGAGAAGGCAGACGCTGCTCCTGATTTCATCTTTGTTACGGTGGGCGGCGGCGGTCTGGCTGCGGGAGTAGCCTCCTATATCAAAATCGTCTCTCCCTCCACCCAAATCATCGGAGTCGAGCCCGAAGGCGCTCCTTCATTACGTGTCTCTCTTGATGCCGGAGAAGTTATCCCCTTGGAGCAGATCGACAAATTCGTGGACGGCGCTGCCGTCAAGCGAATAGGCGATCTGACATTCGCGATATGCCGCGACTTGTTGGATGATGTGATCACCGTGCCGGAAGGCAAAGTATGTACGACCATGCTGGATCTATACAACGAAAATGCCATCGTAGCCGAGCCTGCCGGGGCTCTGCCCATTGCAGCACTTGAGGCATACCGCGACCAGATCGCTGGCAAAAACGTTGTATGTGTTGTGAGCGGCGGAAATAACGACGTCGATCGCATGCAGGAGATCAAGGAACGTTCGCTTATTTACGAAGGCTTCAAACATTATTTCATGGTGAGCTTCCCGCAGCGTGCAGGCGCATTGCGCGAATTTCTGGATCAGGTGCTTGGGCCAAACGACGATATTACCCGCTTCGAATATACCAAAAAGTCAAACAAGGACAATGGCCCTGCTCTCGTTGGCATCGAGCTCAAACATCGTGAAGACTACAATCCTCTCATCGAGCGTATGTCCAAAAAAGGCTTTCAGTTTCTCGAGTTGAACAAAGATCCGGTCCTGTTCAACCTGCTTATTTGAACTTGCGATCGCGCTATGACCACGTTATCCTTCATAGTTGCTCCGAATTGAAACTCTCGGATCACAATGATGGGAGACGTGGTTATTTATTAGCATCACGCAACCCAACCTTACGCCCAAACGTATGTGAAATTCTACATACAATGCCCCTCGACCCAAGCACCCGGCCCAAACGTATGTAGAATTCTACATACAATGCCCCTCGAGCCAACCATACCGCCCCAACGTATGTGAAATTCTACATACAATGCCCCTCGACCATCATAGGATGTAAATCTTCACATCCAATCCCCGCTTACCAAGCATACGCCTTAGGCGCTTCTCCACCTGGACCGGGGAAAATCTCGTCGATCCGCGCCAAGGTTGCCTCATCCAGCTCCAACTCTACCGCCCTGAGTGAACGATTGAATTGATCCAAGGTTCGTACGCCTATGATCGGCGCTGTCACAGCCGGGTTCGAGAGCAGCCACGCGAGTGATACCAGATCCTCGGGTTCGCCTAACTCATCGCACAGCTTTGCGTACTCTTCGAGTTGCTTGCTGTGTTTGTCTACCCGCTTCTGATCCCCGCTCCTGCGACCGCCTTCCTTACGGCGATGGTTACCTGCGAGCAAACCTCCATCCAGCGGACTCCAAGGAATAACGCCTAGACCAAGCGCCTGGGATGCCGGCAATACTTCCAGCTCTGGCAGCCTGCACAACAAATTGTATTTGTGCTGCTCGGATACAAGCCCTAACACGCCTCTTGCCTTCGCTTCACCCTGTGCGACAGCAATATCCCATCCGGCAAAGTTGCTGGCGCCAACGTATCCGATCTTCCCTTGCTGCTGCGCCGTGCCGAACGCGCTCCATAGCTCGCTCCAATTCACGTTACGATCGACGTGGTGCATCTGGTAGAGCTCGATATGATCCGTCTGAAGCCGCTTAAGAGAGCCTTCGAGGTGTCGACGTATTTTGTAGGCGGATAAGCCTTGATCTCTGTTAGGACCGTCATACAAATCATGCATGTCGCCATACACTTTAGTAGCCAGCACCGTACGTTCTCTGCGACCCCCACCTTGCTTAAACCACTTGCCGATGATCTCTTCCGTACGACCTGCGTTTTCACCCCAGCCGTAGATGTTAGCGGTATCCAGAAAGTTGATTCCCGCATCCAGCGCGGCATCCATAATGCTGAAGGCTTCCTTCTCCTCGGTGTCGACGCCAAAGTTCATCGTTCCCAAGCACAGTCGGCTCACACGCAAGCCGGAACGGCCCAAATAAGCATACTTCATCCATCATCGCTCCTTCTCCATAGATCATCACTTTCTAAAGTAAGTATACAAAAAATAAATAAAGGATCCAAACTGCGTTCACTCACCAATAACATTCAGTTAATAGAATGGGATCAGGAGGTGTGCCCATGTTTTATGTATCCAATTCCCCACAGCCTAAACTATTGATCCTGTACGCTTCGTACGGCGAAGGGCATGTCCAAGCAGCGAGAGCCCTGCAAAGCGCCTTGGAGCGGCTTGGCAACAATCGAACCGTTCTTTGTGACTTAATGGCCGAATCACATCCTTGGCTTAGCGGGATGACCCGCAGATTCTATCAAAGCAGCTACACGCATATGCCCTATTTGTACGGGTGGATGTATGATGTGACCAAACCAATGAAACCTAATTCCTTATTCGGCAGCTGGCTGCATTCTTTTGGTCGTCATAAGATACGTCAAGTATTGATGGAAGAACGACCGGATGCCGTCATCTATACATTCCCGCTTTATGGGATGCCGCCAGCTTTCAAGAGAGAGCAGCTTTCACGTACCATCCCGTCTTATGCCGTCATAACAGACTTTGATCTGCATCGAAGATGGGTTCATCCTTATATAGATCGTTATTATGTAGCGACCGAGGATCTCAGCAACGAGCTGCGAGCGCTCGGGATCCCCGCCCAAAGTGTGCTTACCAGCGGTATCCCCTTAAAGCCAGGGTTCCAGCAGACTGCAGCTACACGTGAGCTGTATGACCATTACGGAATCGATCCTGCCAAAAAGGTTGTACTGATCATGACAGGCGCCCAAGGCGTCATGCCGGATGTGCCTCATCTTATCGATAGGCTGTTACAGCATTCCGATCTGCAGCTTGCCGTTGTATGCGGGAAGAACCAACGACTTCGTGAAGAGCTGAAGGATCAGTTCCCTGAGCAACGTACGAATGGACAATTGCATATTTTCGGCTATCTGCATGCCATCCATGAACTCATGTCGATATCCGACTGCTTAGTCACGAAGCCGGGCGGCATTACACTAGCCGAAGCGATTGCGACCGGTCTCCCTACCTTCGTCTATCGTCCCGTCCCCGGGCAAGAGAAACAAAATGCTCTCTATCTCGCTTCCAAAGGAGCCGCCTTTATCAAGAAGGATGCCGCTGCTCTGGCTGCAGCTGTACAAGAGCTGCTCTCAAGCCCCCAGAAGCTTGAGCTGTGTCGGACTAACATACGGCAGCTTCAAATCTCTTCGGCCTCAGCACCGAACTCCCATGGCAATTATTCGATATATGCGGGGGGTAGTGCGGCTGAATCCATTATTTTGGATATAATATCCAATATAGGTATAATGAAACGTACCTCTATTTTCTAGTCCGCAAAGGAGTCCTTACGGTGTCTATTCAGTCCAAACATTGGTTCGGGGCGGAGATGCGCCTCATTTCGGTTGTCATGTTCATCGTTGAATTTGTTCGTGGTGCCGTATTGGTTAGCCTGCTCCCCATCTATGGGGCAAATTCGCTAGGTCTGTCGCCCGATGTCATTGGCGCGGCCATCTCCGCTCACTATATTACGGATACCATCCTTAAGATTGCGATCGGATATTTGTTAGATCGATTCTCCGCGCGTCTCGTGGTACAGGTCAGTCTGATTATAGCGCTTGCCGGCGTTTATGTGCTTCAGTTCGCGGACGTGCCGTGGATGTTCATCGGTGCTGCCGCCATCTACGGGATCGGCATGTCACCTATATGGATTGTTTGTTTAACCAAGGTAACCGAGGAGCATCGAGCTACGCAGATGGGTTTTCTGTATACCATCTGGTTGTTTGGTCTAGGCAGCGGACCTATCGTCTGCAATATTCTTCTCGACTATAGTTCATCGCTGACTTACCTCCTGCTCGTGTTGCTTTCGGTGCTGGCCTGCCTCCTCTCCTTCTTTATGCGGAAACAGGATTCGCTGCCCAGTACAACACGTATCCCGCTGAAGCGGCAAGTTGTCGTGCTCAAAGATAGATTGTTCAAGATGCGACTGCTGTTACCGGGCATGATTCTGCAGACGATGGCCGCCAGCATGCTCATTCCAATCTTGCCCAACTTCGCAAGCGATGAGCTGGGACTAAGCGGTGCCCAATATTCGATCCTCCTCACAGCAGGCGGTTTATTTGCCGTTGGCGGTATGATTCCAATGGGCAAGCTATCGGACAGGCTAGGCGGAGGACGCTGGTTTCTGGTCATCGGCTTCGGGGCATTTGCCGCTGGCTTATATATCTTGGCATGGGGTCTGTCGTTCTGGTATTGTTTAGGTATCGCGGTCATTCTGGGTCTGTCATACGCAACCATATTGCCAACTTGGAACGCATTGCTGGCCTCATACGTACCTCCTAAACAAGAGGGCGTTGGCTGGGGGCTCTTGTCCACATTCGAAGGGATAGGCGTTATGATCGGTCCCCTTGTCGGCGGTGTGCTCGCGTTATGGGGCGGCGAATCGGCTGTGTTCTGGACAAGCGCCGTTATCTTTGCGCTTATCGGAATATTTTATGCTTCATTGAAGGGGATTGGGGCTAAATCATGAGTTCTTTGAGCACTTGGCAAGACTGGATTAACCATCTTAAGAATATGGATATCGACAGTATTCAGCGCACGCTCGAAAGTTATTCGCAATTCGGGCCTCTGCCCGGTCTTTTACTTCCGTTTATCGAATCTTTCCTGCCTTTCCTGCCACTGATTCTGATTGTCGCCGCGAACGCCAACATTTATGGACTTGGATTCGGCTTCTTATTCTCCTGGATTGGGGTTACTGCTGGCGCCATTTGTGTATTCCTGATTTGTCGTGCGCTAGGCAAAAACGTCAAAGACAGACTCATGAGGCGTTTCCCGAAATCTGCTCGTTTCTTTAATTGGATCGAACGACGCGGCTTTACACCTTTGTTTTTGCTTGCCTGTTTCCCGTTCACGCCATCCATCATCATTACAGTCGTATCCGGACTAAGCCGCGTACCATTCCATACGTTCTTGCTCGCCACCATCATGGGCAAAGCGGTTATGATCTTCTGCATCTCGCTCATCAGCTTCGATATCGGCAATCTCGTCGATGAGCCATGGCGCATCTTTGTCTCTATAACAGCAGTGCTGGTCATGTGGTTCGGGGGCAAAAGTCTCGAAAGCCGTTATCAGGTGAACGGATAAGGCAGGTGATGAGATGAACTGGATCGACATCGGGGCAACAACGCTTGTATTGCTGCTCGCTGGTGCGTTAATTAGCGCCATGTTCTTGATCATCCGTGTTGCCTCTGGCGACTCGGACAGCTCCAAGACGGTAAGGGATATGGTCGAGACGTTGTTCGGCACGCCTGCTCACCTGCGGAGCGGCACGGACAACTCGGATGAGCCATCTGCAGCTCAAGCGACCAACAAATCCTCCTCCGCTTCGTTCTCTGAACCCTGTCCCGCTTGCGGTGATACGGTCACCGAACGGGATGTTGTTTGTCCTTCTTGTGAACTCCGTCTCCTCTAGCTTGCATCCACGCACGCAACAAGCATTCATACATTGACACCTTCTGTGGCACACTAATGCCGATCTTCCTTGGGCAGATCATATTTCCTGACGAAGAAAGGGCGATATTGATGTCCGGCAAGCAACCATCGCATCTACAGAAAGCAGCAAGCAAAGCTCAGTCTCTGGCGGATCAGGGTGCTGCGAGCAAAAAAAAATCGCGTGAGCTCCAATCTGAGGCAGATCAAGCCGCAGTAACCAAACATGGCTTGTAGATTGTCGAGTGTACGTAATTGTGCAGCAATCCAACATGTTCCGCATAGGGGGATTACAACATGACGAACGAGAACAAGCATCAGCACCGTATGGAACCGATCTCCGGTGAACCTGTCGAGACGGATGGCGTCTATCGGAACGAATGGGGACGTGACGAACAACTGGAGCGCGGCGATGTATTTCCTGCCGATCCGATGTTGGGATCGACAGAGTGGAAGCAAGTCGAGCTTGAGTTCGATAATCATCATGCAGGCAAGACAGATCCGCGTCTCGTTCCGCATGACGATGATGATGATCCGGAGGCTCATATGCAGCATCCAAGACGACATACCAGCAGCAACAAACAAAGATAACAGAATGGCGGCGCCAGGGAGCATGTTCTCCCGCGGCGCCGCCATTTTTATTTGTATATTATGGGACGAATGAATCTGCTACCAACAACTCGCTCCTAGCGACTTCTACACCGTTGACCCACAACGTAACCGTGTGATTGCCCGCATAATGTTTGCGAGTGGTTAGATCGGCGAAGCGATGTGTACGCGTTCCTTCTATCCTCTTGCCTGAATCGAAGTATCGATCCGATAGCAGAAACCGTTTCAGCGACGTACTGCCTGATGACTTCACGAAATCAATGCCGTATTCGATACGCAGTTTCAGCGGTTGACCTTCTTCTGTCTCAACAGGCGTATAAGAGAAGCGCAGCTCTACGTCTTCGCCAATCGCTAATGAAGGACGAGACAGCTCGAGCGATGCATCTGTAACTAGAGGCTTAGCATCCTTACCTGTGTCTGCGTAGCCGAAAAGCTCCATAACAGCGGGCTCCGCTCGTTTGATCAGTGTACGGCATGCGTGCCTGACTATCCAATCGGTGCGTTCGTTATCTCCCTTCCACCTCTTGGCGATCTCGATGACCAACTCAGGATGATCCTTCACAATATCGTTGAGATGATTGGCAACACTCTTGCGCACATATAGAGACGTGTCCGCTTTCAGTCGTTCCAAGATTGGCAGCACAGGCGAAGGATCCCGCTTGAACATCGGCAAAGCCTGCGCCCATGGCAACCGCGGTCGCGATCCTTCGCTGGCTAACCTTCTGACATGCTCGCTTGGATGCTCCGCCCAGATAAGCAACTGCGTGACCATCTCTTCCGGTTGCTCCAGAATAAAGGGTCGTACAGCGAATTCTGCAGAAGAACGCTGCGTGAACCGCTCCAACGCTTCCATGGAATGATGGAAGTCGCCTTCTCCCCTGCCATACACTTCAACGAAGTCAGGGAAAAATAAATAAGGAAAACCAACGCAAGCCTCATCAACGAGATAAAGAACATCAAGTGCTTGGCGGTAATTATCCGGCAGTACTGCGCCGAGCGATTCTGTAATTCTGCGAGTTCTAGCCTTTAGTTCCAAGGCCTCCCAGTCACCAGCTCTCGTCAATCCGAGAAATTGTGCCTGATCGAATGCCGGCCATGCCTCGAACATCCGCTTTGCGAACTGCTCCAAGAACAGGCCATTATAGATTTCCTTCAACGGTTCTGCCATTGCGCTATTACCCCTATCCCGATCCCCAAAAAGAGATCGTATGTTCTTATATGATATAGGTATATCATAGCGCCATTACTTTCGCAAGCCGTCTACTTTAGCTTACTTTCGTCTTACATGTCCCCGTCCGGAACTTGTGACGCATGCAGCCGCATTCTAAGCGTCGTTCCGATGCCTAATTCGCTTTCGATCTCGATTTCACCATCATGATTGTTAACAATCTTATAGGTCACAAGCAGACCAAGCCCTGTTCCTTTCTCCTTTGTCGAATAGAAGGGTTGTCCAAGCTTCGAGAGCTGCTCCTTCGTCAGACCGATGCCGTCGTCTGCTACACTTACTTGCAGGAAGCGGCTTCCCTCCTGCTTGAGCTCGATGATAAGATGTCCGCCATCCGGCATCGCTTCGATTGCATTCTTGATGACGTTAATGAATGCTTGTTTCAACTGAAGCGATATGCCGAGCACCCATGCGTGCTCCTTCATGATCCGATGTTGAATCCACACACGATGCGCAGCTGCCTGCGCGCCGATCGCAGCTGAACACTCGCTCAGCAGCTCTTTGAGGTTAATCGGCTTAAGTTCAATCGCTTGCGGTCTGGACAACATGAGCAGCTCGGACACGACACTTTCGATGCGGGACAGATCCTCTTTCATGATGGGCAAGAATTGCGTTTCTCTCACCTTTCCAGATGCGATCAACTGAATAAATCCTTTTAACGAGGTTAATGGATTACGAATCTCATGCGCAACGCCAGCAGCAAGCTCGCCTGCAATCGAGAGCTTCTCTGCATTAATGTAGAGCTGCTCCTTGCGCCTGCGCTCCGTAATATCGCGAATGATCACTTGTTCCGCTTGCTTGCCATTATAGTTTGTTCGCATGCGAACCATCTCGGTCAGAATAAACCTGCCCTTCAGCGTATGCCAGTGCAGCTCGATCATCCGCCACCCGCTACCCGATTGATCCGGCTCCTGATCCAGCCATGTTTGCATCTCGATATGATTGCTGCTATGAAGCATGGAGAAGATGCAGCGACCGAGCAGCTCTCTCTCATTCTCGGCTTCGAATAGTCGAAATCCGGATGGATTGAGAAATTCCCACTTGCCGTCCACGATGATCGCGATCGTATCGGTTGAATTATCAACGAGAAGTTTATATCGCTCGTCCATTTGATTGTATTTTTTGAGCCCTAGCCAAGTTGTATAGGAGAATGTAATCATAAGAACAACCATAACGCCCAGTATGAATGCAAGCAGCATGAGGTAGTGATTGAGTCTATCAAATGTCATCATAAAGCGATACTCGATGGTGAGCGCGTTCATACCGATCGCATGTAAGATCATGCTGCTGATCCCGACAGAGATACTGGCAGCTGCATACCGCCATTGCGACTTGTGGCGAAGCAGGATAAACGCGAAGTAACATCCAACAAAGCTGACAAGGACGGAATAGAAAAACAATGGCATATCGAGCTCGACACGGTGGATGGAGTAGCCGAACATCGAAATATAATATAAAGACACAACGCCTGCAGACATGAGGCCAGCAGATGCAGCTTCGACTAAACGAGGAGGTAGCTGGCTTGTTTGAAAACATCTCAACGATAAGGCTGCCAGACATGTTGTTGTGGAGAAATGAAGCATAATCGTCCATTCCAACTGCAACATGAAGTTTGAAGCCAGTAGGAATACGACATGCATCGTCCATAATCCGAGCGTAAAGACGAGTGCGGGTCCTATGAAGCTGGAGAGGGAAACTAGCAAGCTGCCGGATTTCCACTTCCACTCCATATGGAAGGTTACATACGTTGCGAAGGTGATAAGAAAGAGAGAGAGCAGCAGAAAGGAAGGACTCCCGAACTGAAACAGTTGATTCATCGCGCTCCTCCAGGCATTAATAGTGCAACACATATTAGTAAAGTTCGACATTTTTAGGAAATTTCCTCTTCGAAAAACACGAATTCTGTCGCTTCTGCGCCAAATGCGATCCTTTTTTTCTTGATCTCGACTTATAGCAATGCTAGATTGGGTATACAATAGACAATAATAGATTGTATATCGGAATTGGAGGAGTCTTCTATGAAGATTGTAAAAGAATTTAAAGAATTTGCGATGCGCGGCAACGTCATCGATCTTGCGGTCGGTGTTATTATCGGCGGCGCGTTCGGCAAGATCGTCACATCGCTCGTCAATGATATTATTATGCCCCCAATTGGGCGCATACTGGGAGGCGTCAACTTCAAGGATTTGAAGATCGCTTTGGTCGATGTTGCAACGTATGATGGCAAGCCGGAAGAGCTCCCGTATATCAAATACGGCCAATTCATCAACGTCCTGCTCGACTTTATCATCGTCGCCTTCTGTATCTTCCTGCTCGTCAAAGGTATCAACGCGCTGCGCCGCATCAAAGAAGAGCCTAAGGCAGCGCCTGCCGCCCCTACAGAGAAGGAATGCCCATACTGCTTGTCCCAGGTGCCGATCAAAGCCACGCGCTGCAAGCACTGCACCTCCCATCTAGACGAGTCCGCCGCCAATGCCTGAGGAACGATTCGACATCTATGATGAAGCCATGAATCACATCGGCACAGCTACTCGGTCAGAGACGCATGCGAACGGCTACTGGCATCGGTCCTTTCATTGTTGGTTAATCCGCAGCGAAGGCGATCGCCGTTTCGTCCGATTCCAGAAGCGGCAACAGACGAAGGACACCAATCCGGATCGTTATGACATTACTGCAGCGGGTCATCTATCTGCCGGGGAGACGGTGCGTGATGCTGTTCGTGAGATCGAAGAAGAGCTTGGTATAACCGCCAAATTCGAGGAGCTTATTCCACTGGGACAAATTCGCGAGGAAGCGAGCGGAACCGTCCGGGGTAAACATATTATCGACCGGGAAGTTAGCGATGAGTTTGCGCTCGATTGCGACATGCCGTTATCCGAACTCAAGCTTCAGCCAGAGGAAGTCGCCGGTGTCTACGAAGCCGATCTCCCCGGTATGCTTGCCCTCTTCAGCGGCGAGCTGGATTGGCTTGAGGTACGCGGAGCTGAGCTCTCGGATGATGGTTCAGCGTTAACACCATGTATACAAGTAGTTAGGGCCAACGAATTCGTCCCTCGAAACGGCAGCTATTATATCGATACGATGCGAATGCTATTACGCTTGTCTGCAAGAAGTTGAAGCGATGGTGCAAGGTGAAAAAACACATAAATTCATAGAATTCAAATAAGGAGAGGCTGCTGCGGCAGCCTCTCCTTATTCGTTGATATAATTTAGTAGAAACCGTTACCGAATCCTCCGCAGCCACAACCATGACCGCGATCAAATGCATTCCTGACACAAATATCAAAGGTAACAATAGCCGCTCCCGCTCTACCAAATCCGCAAGCTACCTTCACGCAATCATGGCCTGGTCTCTTGAAAAAACAAACGGTACGGCAATCGGATGTCAACAGACGGTTAACCGCTCTCGCGTCGCAATGACGGATAGCCGCAACCAGTTTCCTGGCGTTGCTGCGCTTGCGAAGCTTGCCGAACGTATTGCTGAGCTCGCGCCCTGCCTCTTGCACGCCGGCTACAGCCCTTCCGCGACGATGCCTGTGGCCGTGATGGGACACGCCTCCCACAAACTCTCCTCTACCACAGCAGCTGCTTACTTCCACTCGATCGGACATATAAACCCTCCTCTCTATCACGCTTACACTAGTATATGCGTGACGAGCTAGCCCGCTTGGGTAGATTCGAAGAGTCATTCGCGTAAATAAATCTTATTAGCTGCACACACGCTATTATCTAACCTACCGAAAGCATTTGGGATGCTGATAGCGAATTCATTTTCGAAGCCTACATCATGCCAAGCTCATTTAATTTATCTTTTGAATTTCATAACTCGGCTCGACATCGATATTGATACCGACATAATTTCCGCTTTTCACTTCCAAAGTATATTTATGATCGACTTCGACGTTTTTCACCGCTGGATCGCTTATTGTTCCAATAACAATTGTAATCTCATCATTCGATGACAATAAGTATTCGATTGTACATTGATTGCAAGTAAAGTAAGGCATTCGATGATTCCATTCGAAACCTTGTTTCGTTCTGAACACGCTAGATATTGAAATTGCATGATCTTCAAGATTTTTAAAAACTACAACTGTCTCGTCGTTAATGTTTTCTTTGTCCAACAAAACACCGTTCACTTCTTTTAATCCTTTGTCAATCGACTCGTCTTCAGATACATAAAACAACTTTTGGTTAGATGATGCATCACATGAAACCAAAACTAAAAAAAATAACATGACTAGGTTAAACATCATCAATCCATCTCTCAAAGCCATATTTCAACGCCTCCTAATTGAACATTAAAAGAATTGGCTCTTATATTTAACTTTTGGGACCTATCGAACGTTTTAAGAATCGCTGCAAATAAAGATCTGAAACCTCACCTACACTTCACTACGCATCATGGTGGTGACTCAGGAAAGTCTTCATGAAGAAGAATCGCCACTTCGCTGTGGAGTGAAGTGTAGCCGCATCCGAACTGTTACTCTAATAATGATTTACTTCGCGATTTGAATCAGCCGTATGCTCAGCAAACGACGTTTTTCTTTGTAAGATTTAGCACTAATGGTCACTGCCTGGTCACTATATTGGAATATAAGTTTAGGATGAGTGACATAACGGATCCAAAAAAATACTTAAATACAAATGTTTACAAAAAATGGTCTTTATACTATATTTGTATTGTATCACAAAAAAAGGGTTTCGGGAGGGAATGGAATGAGAAAATTTTTGGTTTTGGTAATTGTTCTATTGCTTACATTTTCAAGCACGATCTATGCAAGTAATGAATCAAACGAAGTACCTACAACTGAGGGCATCATAGGAATCTACGACAAAGAGTTAGGCGGAACTATTGTTGCAGTTTATACTGTTGGTTCAGATGGTAGTTTAGTAGAAAAGCCACTAAGTCAATATGCTAAAGAAATTAAAGAAAATGTTGTACCATATGAATATCAAACTCCAAGACTGAATTCTCTTTTAGAGCAAATAGGAGCGTCTTCAAAACCTGTAGTGTCGTTAATGCCTTATGACTTCTACTACTACGAATATATTGAATCATCCACTTCAAATTATACTGCCGCTACACGAAGAGTAAGTGATGATTTCACCTGTACTTATAATCCAAATGGTTGCCCTCTTGCAATTGGCTTTTCTACTACTACTACAAGTGCTTTTTCCTCGAATGTCAATGTACAAGCCAAAAAAGATGCGGTCACTGCAGGAATTACTTTCGGGTATACTTATTCAAGTGCCAGCGCAACAAGTACAACATTTACTGATCTGGTACCTCAAGGAAAGACTGGTTATGTTGGCTTCCAGCCATATATGAAACAGAGCCAAGGGACATTAAAATATTGGCATCAATGGGGTAGCAATACCACTTTAGTAAGTTCTGAGAATGCATCAGTTTCAGTTCCACGAACTTATTCTACTGGTGGAAACACTTATACACTTGGGAATTACCTAATCGTTCTTACTAATTAAGAAACACAAATATCACGGTAGTGCGACATTTGGGCCATCCAATGACATTAAAATCTAGATACAAAATGACGCGGGTTCGGAGATCTCCGAATCCGCGTCATTTTGGTGTAAATGAAATGCTGATGAAGGGAATTGAACCCCCGACCTACGCATTACGAGTGCGATGCTCTACCCCTGAGCTACATGGATGAGAAGATCAATGTCAGCAGCGTAAGTGTGCGGCTTATTCTTCTCGCTAAGGGACTGAAGTCATCGAAGCAGCGACGACGCAACAAAGCTCATCAACCCCTCAAGTGCGCGCTCAAGCTGGAATGCTCTGGAAAACCGACACGACCCCGTTTGCTTGGTTGGAAGATCGCTCCCCGGTGTTTGCCCTTCACGCCAACATCGACGACGCGACAGGCATCGTGACCGGTGCCGTGTTTATGCCCACTGAATGCCGAGAGGGATATTCGCTCGTGATGATGCAGGGCATCAAAAAGCATGGTGTGCCGCTCGGGCTATAGCGACCGTCACACGATCTTTCGCTCACCCAACGAGAAGCTCACTTTGGAACAAGAGCTTGCCGGCATGACGAATCCTCCCTCCCACTTTGGTAAGGCGATGCACGAGCTCGGCATCGAACATATCACAGCAATCACGCCGCAACCCAAGGGGCGTGTAGAACGCCTGTGGTTGACCTTGCAGAATCGCCTCGTCATCGAACTGCGGTTGCTAGGCATTAGCACGATCGAGGAAGTTAACAAGGTTCTACCTAAACTAATCGCCAAACACAACAAACAGTTTGCGGTGGCCCCTGCTTCCTCTAATCTAGCGTATCGTAAACTGGAGAAAGGTGTTCAATTGGAGCATATCTTTACAATTCGCGAGTATAGCAAGTTAGGAACGGGAAAGACATTATCGTATGGCGGCACGATCTATACCTTTTCCAAAACTACTCATGGACGATGGGATGCCAAAACGGTTGTCGAAGTCCGTGAGACATTGCGTGGCGAAGTGTTCGTCTGGCATAACGGAGAGGCACTGGCGCTCAAGTAAACACAAAAGCCGACCCCAACGCTAGAGAATAAAAAGAAAAAGGCGGGTGCTGCGAAGCCACGCAAATCCGCCGACGATCATCCTTGTAGAAGGACATATCGAATACAACAAAACCAACCCTAGAGTACCACATTACATAGCCAAATCCAAGCCACCTGACGGTGGCTTCAAAAAACAACAGGGGTGACATTTTCACTGAGCAATTAGGGTGACATTATCTCAGACAATTGATAGACTTTTCCGTATTTTTTGGCTCAGGCTCGGAAACGCCACTCCTGAGTCGGTATGTCGACAAGCGCTCCGGCATACGTATTAGTAATCTCTATCAATAACACAAGAAAGCGGTGATCGCCCTCATGTTTTTCCGTCAGAACAAGCTTCAGATCGAGCTTCCCCCATCCCCTTATGCGGATCCCAATGCGGCTGCGGCTGTACAAGAACTGCTCGGCGGCAAGTTCGGGGAGATGTCCACGCTGAACAACTATATGTACCAATCCTTTAACTTCCGCAACAAACAAAAGCTGAAGCCATTCTACGATCTTGTCTCCAGCATAACGGCCGAAGAGCTTGGCCACGTCGAGCTCGTATCCGCAGCCATCAATATGGTGCTGGCAGGCACCACAGCACCAGGAGATCCGGATTCAACACCGCTTAGACCCGGTCTGGACAAACGGAATAGCTATTTCTTTATCAGCACGGCCCAAACTTCGTTAGCCGGCGACTCTATGGGCAACGCATGGCGCGGCGATTACGTGTTCAATAGCGGCAATCTTGTGCTTGATCTGCTCCATAACTTCTTCTTGGAGTGCGGGGCCCGTACACATAAGATGCGTGTGTATGAGATGACCGATAATCCTACCGCTCGTGCTATGATCGGCTACTTGCTCGTACGCGGCGGCGTTCATGTCTTGGCTTACGCCAAGGCACTGGAGATCGCTACAGGCGTGGATATGAAAAAGTTGATACCGATCCCGAACCTTAGCAACGATCACTTCGAGACAGCACGCAAATACGAAGCAATGGGACTTGGCAACAAGCTCTACACGTTCAGCCCTCAAGATTACAAGGATGTCGTTCTGATCTGGAACGGACAGAATCCACAAACCGGAGCCAAGCTGGAAGTCATTCAAGGTGCGCCGGAGGGTGGTCCGATGTTTGATCTGGACGCTTCCCCCGAAGAGTTCGCGCCTGGGATCTCGGAAGAAGATTTCCTCGAGATCGCTGCGAGGCTCAAGAAAAACGCGGGGCTGTAACCGCCTTTCCCCTTGCGTCTTACATCCTAGCATACTCCTGCTCCACGCCTTGGCAAATATCCCTTCGCGGCAGGCTATGTTATACTAAACCTGCTAACATCCATTACTCTAGCGAAGGTGATTTCCATTATGCAATGGCTAGCCATGCTTACCATGCTCATTGATCATATTGGCGCCGTATGGTTTCCGGAAGACTCTACTCTCCGAATCATCGGCAGACTAGCATTTCCGCTCTACGCTTATGCAATTGTCATCGGCTACTTCCGAACAAGGAATTTGAACCATTACCTAATAAGGATGGCGGGGCTGGCCTGCTTGTCGCAAATTCCCTATATGCTTGCCTTTCAAGTCTGGGAGGTCAACGCAATCGCATCGTTGTTTGTCTGCTTGCTTATGTTGACGCTGCTCGATCGTTATAAGGACAATCGACCGCTACTCGTATTGCTTATCGCTGCTGCCGTAGCGCTGCTTGAGCTTATTCCGTTTGATTATGGCGCCTATGCGCTGCTGCTTGTTTTCATCTATCGTTATGCGAAACCGGCGAATGTGGTCTGGCTGCATCTCGTGCTCAACGTAACAATGGTATTCGCCAAGGGCTGGATCATCCAACTATTCAGTCTGTTTGCCAGCATCCTGATTATCTATCTTCCCGTGTTCTTGCGCACATTGGATCGCGTGCAAGTCCCGCGTTTGTTATGGCGGAGCTTCTATCCGCTCCATCTAGCGTTGATAGCCGTAGGCGTCCACTTACTGACTTAACTTCATTAGCTGCCGCAGCTAACCTACTGTCACATATCCTCGTCCAACTTTTCGAGCAACTCGTCAAGCTCACGCTCACACTCTTCGGTCGAGTGCCATGCGGACTCATCATTCAACAACTTACGAAGATAAAGCCGGACGCGGTCAGGGAGCTCCAGCTCTTCTTCCCAGCTCTGCTCACCTTGCTCCTCTCCCGCTTCATATCCGGCATACATGATAAAGAGAAACAAATGCCCAAGACCGAACCAGTCGCTAGATGGATGCGGGCCCCGCATACGATGTTTGATCGCGCCCGCGCTCCCCGTGAGCAGGTAGCTGTCTTCGCCTAATGCCTTGCGAAGCTCCTCGGGGAGTTTCTCCCCTATCGCGCAGGAGAGTCCGAGATCAATCAATCGCGGCAGACCATCCGATAGAATAACATTCGGAATCCGGACGTCACGATGAACGTAACCGGCGGCATGCAATTGTTTCAGCGGCTGCATAAGCTGTTTAAGAATCATTAGCCCTTCTCTTACGGAGAAGGTTTGATTATTCTCATAGATGGCATACTCTAAGTTATAGCCCTCGATATACTCCATGATTAGACCTTCCTGTTTGCCATCTGTCACATAATTCAAAGGCTTAGGAATCTGCGGGTGCCAGACCGCCTGCATGATTCGATATTCTCTTCGCAAGAGCTCAATGCCGATGTTGCCCTTGCTAGGTTTGTTCCGCTTTAGGAGTACGACCTTTCCGCTCATTAGGTCTCTGCAAGCATATGCTTGGCCGTAGCTGCCCATACCAAGAAATGTTTCGACCCTGTATCGTTTGCCCCATGCTTTGCCCGGCTGCAGCGGATAATCCTTGAATTCGGTTATGAATTCGGTCCACCTTGTCTTTAAGCTTTTGCGCATGCCATCAACTCCTGTTCTATTAGCTTATCGCCCGCTGCCATCAATGTCGAGGGACAACATCTATGAAGATAAAAGTCTAGTTAGGCAAAGCGCGGAGAAACCTCCCTTCGTAATTGACGTATACATGGTTAAGCTATTCTATTACCCGATTACATGAAGGAGGAAATAAAATGTTAAGACGTATTCTGCATTCCCTCACCGGACGTCACGGACATGGTTACCACCACTACAGCAGCAGTGATTTCAAGAAAGGCTACTATCCGCCGCCTCATTACCCGCCATACCCGAATCAACATGGCCATCACCACGGGCCGCCTCATTACCCGCCTAACCAGCATCATGGGCAACCGCCATACCCGAACGGTCATTATCCCGGACCGCCGCCGCACCCTAACGCACATGGACAATATCCGGGGCAACCGCCGTATCCCAATCAGCCGCCTCATTACCCGCATCCTCCAAGATATAACCATCATTACGGACACGGTTACTATAAGAAAAAATGGAAATACAGCAGTTCGTAGGACCTGCATTGTCGAATGATGGCATAACATTTTGTTACATTGGAATTAAAAAATGTTAGGAAACTATGAGCAAAGTAAACAAACTTCTCACGACAGTTTCATAAGAGGCTAATCTGTTCTCGGTATAATGGGAAAAACGCAAATCGGAGGTGCATGACATTATGATGCGAGTCCTAACCTTCAAGAATCGTTCAGTCCCTGTCTATTACCCTAACGAACAATCGGCATCTGTAGAGCTGCTTCACCATAAATTGTACGAGATGGAACTGGACTTCGATTTCAGGAAAAAGTGGAAACGGATCAAGTCGGTTGAGATGGTGCGCGATGTCGCCATCTTCCAGTATAACGACGGTACCAAGCTTTACCTTGAAGTGAGTTGAATTGTACAAACGAAAAACCTTTCAACCGAACGTATTTCGGTTTGAAAGGTTTTTTCATTGAGCTAATCGAATTCATAGCGCTCGCATTGCGATTCATTAAAAAAGAAAAAACCATGCTCCCCGTTAGGACGGACAACATGGCACATATTCATCAGCATTTCGATCGCACACATCATCTTGCTCGTCTAATGACTCTTCACTGTCTACTGAAGACATTCCACGAAACATCGTCGTATCCATAACGGTTGGCTCCATGGGTCGACCGAGCAAGTAGCCCTGCACATAATCGCAGCCCCAAGCCTTCAACATTTCATATTGTGCTTCGTATTCCACGCCTTCGGCCACCACTTCAATACCAAGCTTCTGGACGAGTCCAATGATGGATTCCACGATGTGGCGCTCTGGGCCTCCTAAGTCGAGCTTTTCTATGAAGCTTTTGTCGATCTTCAAACTATGGATTGGCAACTGCTTTAAGTTGCTAAAGGAGGAGTAACCCGTACCGAAATCATCAAGCGCAAGACGTACGCCAGCGGCTCGCAGCCGGCTCAGCGCTGCAAGTGCCACATCCGAGGTGTGAAAGAGAAAATGTTCTGTAATCTCAAGTTCGATGGCGGACGGCTCCAGCCGATGTTCCTCCAGCACAACCAACACCGTCGACGTAAACGTCGGATCCTGGAGCTGCAGCGGTGAGATGTTAATGGACATCCGCATATCGCTAAGACCATACCGGCGTATTTGGGCCAGCATCTTGCAGCTTTCTCGCAGCACCCATTCCCCAATGGGAAGAATTAGACCGTTATGCTCGGCAATCGGAATAAATTCATTCGGCGAAATCATGCCGAGCTCAGGGTGATTCCAACGAATAAGAGCCTCCAGCCCTCTCAACCTTCCGTCCATCAATCTATAGATGGGCTGATACGTCAGGTGGAATTGTCGCTGATACAAAGCCGGTCTCAGTCCTGTTTCGATGGCGATGCGACGGTCCATACGTATCGAATCTTCCGATTGATAGAAGGATACGCGGTTGCCTCCCATATCCTTCGAAGTCTGAAGTGCCGATTCCGCCCTGCAGATCAGCGTATCGCTCGTGAGACCGTCTTGCGGGTAGTAGCACGCACCAATGCTGGCCATGAGATAAAGCTCAGTGCCATTCTCAATGACAGGACATTCTACAGCATATTTGATCGTATCTACCGCTTGCCAGCACAGATTCTTATCTTCGGGTTCTTGCAAGATGTACAGAAATGAATGGCTGCCCCAATTGCAAAGTACCGGGGGATTAGAGCCTGATAGCAGCCTGCCCGTTTCCTCCAGTCTGCCCATCATCATTTTGAGCACCGAATTACTAAACTCTGCGCCTTTTGTATCAACCACGCGATAGAACCGATCAAATTCTACAATAGCGACCAATAATCGGTTGCCTCCCGCACGCGCCAGCTGAAGACTAAGCTCGACTAACGCATAGGCATCTTTCCTGGTCAACAATTGTGTAGAACTTCCCATTTACATTCACCCCTTATTATCCACGCACCTAATTTCCATTACGACCATAGTCTCATAGATATATTAGAAATATACGGAAATACATTTTAGAAGTTTGTTAGAAAACCAAGCTTTCTCCCAATACAAATACAAAGAACCGCCGCATTGGGTCATGGCTGACCTAATACGGCGGTTCTTGCGCCGATCGATAGAGAGGTATTGTCCAAACCATTACAATCTCAGTTCACGGCCTGTGCCGAGTACTTGTAGCCAAACCCCCACACGGTGCGGATAAGCTTCGGTTCCCTGGGATTAAGTTCGATCTTCTTTCGCAGATTAACGATATGTACATCGATGGCCCGATCCGTCACGAATGAGTCGAATCCGCGAATGGCGTTAATTAATTCTTCTCGGCTAAACACCTTCCCGGGGTGCGCCAAGAACAGCTTCATTAATTCGTACTCCGAGAATGTCGTCTCTACTAGTTGTCCTCGCACTAACAACAGCCTTCTCTCGACATCCAGCTGAATCAGTTCCTCGGCAGCTGTGGAAAGCAGCTCTGTTGCTGCAGCGATCACGGTTGCCGCTTCTCCGTAGATGACGTTGGAACGACGAATCAGCGCCTCTACACGAGCAGTGAGTTCATGCATACTAAAGGGCTTGCACAAGTAGTCATCCGCCCCAGACTTTAACGCCTGCACCCTCTCGGACACTTCGCTCTTCATTGACAGAATCATAATCGGTACGGTGGAAGTCTTGCGAACTTCCATACATACCTCGATTCCGTCCAAATCGGGCAGAATTAAGTCCAACAGAATGAGATCAGGCATGAAGCTGGAGGCAAGCTGCAACCCCTTGTCGCCGCGAAACGCCTGACTGACTTGGTAGCCTTCTTCAGTCAAATACATAGAAATCATATTGCTCATCATTACGTCATCTTCAATAACCAATACTTTATACATCGGCGTCACCCTTAATCCATTGAAGATTCGTGTCTTAGTAATTCTACTATACATGACAGCGGCCTAACGAACAACAGATTGTTAGAAAAATGTTAGATGATTCTGTCGAATTGTTGTCCGGCCTCTCGCAATCCTCGAAGCAGAATCGCTAGCTTCTCTTCCAATTGGATGACTGCATCGTCTAATTGTTTTTTGTTCATGTTATTATCTTTCATCCGAGCGCCCACTTCATCCACGGCAGCCCCCAGTTCCGATGCCGACAAATACCCTGCCGCGCCTTTGAGCGTATGAAGCATACGGAGTGCCTTATCCCTCTCGGACATCTTAAGCGCGAGACGCAGCTGATCCGCAAATCTCTCGTAATCCTGACGGAACTGCTCGATCATATGGCGCAAGATCGGCAGCTTGCCGTTTACCCTCTCCAGCGCGCTCTCTACATCCATCCCCACGACTGGCCCAAGCGAAATTGCTGTCGAATCCGCAGAGATCGACTTCCGCTCCTGCCATGGCGATCGTCTGTCCTCATGAGCAAGCTTCTCTTGTCCGTTTTCCGCCAGCTCCTTCTGCTCCAACCAGTAGGCTACCGTTTCTTGCAAGCGCTCCACGGAGAGCGGCTTCGTCATTACATCATTCATCCCGAGCTTCAAGTATCGCTCATGATCCTTTTTCATGACATTGGCCGTAACAGCGATAACGGGAATCGAAGCGAACTTCTCCTTGCTCCTCATAATCTTAACGACCTCCGTGCCATCCATCTCCGGCATATGAATATCCATAAGTACGAGATCCCAGCTTCCTCGCTCCAGCTTATCGAGCGCCTCACGCCCATTCTCCGCCAGTTGGACTTCATAACCCGCGTCCTTAAGCATCTCGAGAGCAACCATCTGATTAATAATATTATCTTCAGCCAACAGAATTTTCGCTGTACTCCGTCGCTGCTTGACTGGCTCGTTCACTTTCCCCTGACCGGGCGTTTGAAGTTTCATCGTCGCTTGCTCCGTCGCATCCTTAAACGCCTTAAGAAGCGCCGTGCGCGTGGCAGGCTTCGCCAATATGGCGGCTGGTCGATTATCATAAGGCAGCTGCAATAGCTCATCCCTGCCAAAGGTCGTTGTGAGCGCCACTACCGGAACATCAAGCTGTGTAGCCACCTCGTGCATATCCAGCCAGGTGTCGGTGCCGAACATATCCGGCATCTCCATGTCTGTCAGCAGAATATGCGGACGCGCGCCTTCCCCAACGATTCGCAGCCTCTCGAACATCGTCTGCCAGCTTCTAAACACGATAGTCGTTAGGCCCATGCCCTCCAACAGCGTCGCCCAATGCTCGCGCATCCGCTTATTGTCTTCCAGTATCCATACCGTTTGTTCGATCGAGAACGGCTGCTTACGATCCGCTCCATCGATTCGATCCGGGTCGATATCGAATGGCAATGAAAAGTAGAACCGGCTGCCGATTCCTTCTTCGCTGGACACGGATAAGGTCCCGCCCATAAGCTTGACGAGATTCTGCGAGATGACAAGCCCAAGCCCTGTCCCGCCAAACTTCCGCGTCGTAGAACTGTCCGCTTGGGTAAACGGTTGAAATAACCGATCCACTTGATCCTTACTCATGCCGATACCCGTATCCGTGATGACGAAACGGATCCACATCTGGCCCTCCGATTCTTCCTCCGCTTGCAGCTCCAGCTTAACGAGGCCTTTGCCGGTAAATTTAATTGCATTCATACACAAATTCAGCAGCACTTGCTCAAGCCGCAAGGAATCCCCGATCAGCGTCTGAGGCAGACGTTCCGGTGTATGGATCATAAATTCGAATTGTTCCTTGCCGCCAAGGAATACGCTTAACTGGATTGCGATCCGATTGAGCAACTCCTCCGGCTTGAACGGGAAGCTCTCGACTTCGACTCTGCCTGCTTCGATCTTGGAGAAATCGAGCACGTCATTGATAATACGCAGCAGGGATTCGGAGGACAGATGCATCTTATCGACATAATCCTTCTGAACAACCGATAACTCCGTCTTCCGCATCAGTCCGCTAAGTCCGATAATTCCGTTAAGCGGAGTTCTGATTTCGTGGCTCATTAGGGCAAGGAAGCTGCTCTTTGCCTTATTAGCCTCTTCCGCAGCGAGCGTCGTACGGACGAGCTCCTCCTGCACCAACCTCTGCTCGGATGTATCCCTGGCGATACAAGAGAAAAATTTCTCGCCCGTACTTTCATCCTCATGCAAGACAAGCATCATCGACACGTACAATAATTCACCGTTTGCCCGCTTCATCTGCAGGTTGCCATTCCAGAAGCCCATCTCGATGGCCTGTTGTCTGCCTTCCATTAATTGATCGTGCATAGAAGGATCGACATACATCCTGGCCAGCGGAACCAGCCGATCATCTTCTGGCACGCCAAGCAAGGTTCTGCCCGTTCGATTGATATATACGATACGACCTTCCATATCGATGGATGCGATCAGGTCCTGCGCGGATTCTACGATATTAAGCAGCCGATTACGAGCGTTCTCTACATTCTTTCTGTCGGAGTTATCTCGAACCATACCAACAACGCCGGTAAATTTGCCCGACCGATCTCTGAGGCCATTGGAGCTGTGCACGGTCGGTATCCGTGTACCGTCCTTATGAACGAACGTCCACTCTCGCTCATAAGAGAATTGCACTTCCCTAAGCGCGCGGAATACATCGAGACCTGCCCTGACTTCGTAACCTAGCTTTGAAGTTAAGAGCTCCGCCTCGCGTTCAATCTCTTCCATATCCATAAACAAGAGAGGAGTCGCATGACCGGCAAGCTCTTCTGTTTTGTAACCGAGCATCTCTTCTGCCGTACGGTTCAAATAAGTGACACGGTATTGATCGTCAAGGACGATGAAACCATATTGATTCTGGTTAATGATCGCGCTCAACCTGTCGAACATCTCTTGCAAATGCTCCATCATTCCGTTGACGGAATGCGCGAGCTTCCCAATCTCATCAAATTGCGATGTGTCCAGATGCTCTGCTTCGAGCTGCCCCTCCGCCGCTTGCTCCGTCACGCTTAAGATTCGCTCCAGCCGCTTGACGATCTTCTCGAAGTACAAATAGAAGAAGATACCGATAATCATCTCCGATATCGCAATCGTCGTTACGGTGCGCCACAGAATAGGCGTTAGCATCTCTTCCATCTTGGAGACCGGTTCAGACATCGCGATCCGCCATGGCGTCCCCTGCACCTTGGAATAAAACACCATGTACGCCTCGCCTGATTCATTCATGTTAGCTCTGCCTTCATTCTTGACTAACATGTCATGCGAAATTGCCGCAAGTACTGGATCTTGGTTAATGGACACCGATTGCTCCAAGGAACCTTTGGAAGAAAAGATGATATCCCCTTCGTCATTATAGAATCGTACCGAATTGGTATCTTGAGTGAAATCAAAAAATTTGGTAACAGACGTAAAAGGAATCGACGCATAAATAACGCCAACGATATCGGTCCCGCTCCCATAAACGGGAACGGCTATATAGGATTGCTGGACAAGCGAGTATTCAGGCTTGAATGGATCTGTTATCGTGACCGTTCCTTGCATCGCCGCAGCAAAAAAAGCTTCGCCGCTCATATCACGGTCTGTCCCATCGCTGCGTACGGCAATACCGCTTGTATCAATAAAGCCGATTGTATGATAGGCGAAACCGCTTCGCACCAGCTCCCGCTGGAAATAGGTTCTCCTCTCAGACGATGAGCCGTAACGGACAACATCCGTACGGCTCATCACCATGACCTCCGCACGGCGGATATCAAGCCAAGCTTCGATTGAATCAGCCTGCCCGCTCAGCTGGCTGCCGATCTTATCCATCTCCGAGCGAAGCATCGTTTTCTTAACCGCCGAATAATTGCCGACTCCGGCAATCAGCAAAGGAATTAAGGAGATGAGCACGATAAAGATCATCCCTTTGGTTCTGAGCGACATTTTGTTCACAAGGATCATCCCTCCGGTGTTCATTCCTGTTAGCCCGTTTGTTCATGCGAATTCGAATCCAGCTTGAGACCAACACTGCTGCTAAGCGTATCCCGGAAAAAGTTCTGTTGTTCCTGGGCAAGCTTCTCCCATGCCTCTATGCAGCGGGGATCGAAATGCCTTCCGCTTTCTCTCAGCATGATCACCATTGCTTCTTCGTGAGACATCGCCTTTCTGTATGAACGCGACGAGGTCAATGCGTCATATACATCTGCCACAGCCGTTATCCGCGCGACTAACGGAATTTCTTCTCCCGCAAGCCGATCCGGATAACCGCTGCCATTCCACTTCTCGTGATGCGACCGGATCACCGCAAGTTCGTCGATCATGAATCCAAGCCGCTTGCACATGTCATACCCCGATACGGGATGCGTTTCGATTACAGTACGCTCTTCGTCCGAGAGTTTGCCCGGTTTGTTAAGAATCCCATCCGGAATGGATAGCTTCCCAATATCGTGAACAAGTCCACCTTGCGCGATCGCGCGGAGCTTGGACAACGATAGTCCGAGCTCTTCGCCAAGCTTTAGCGCATACATTGCTACTCTGTAGTTGTGGCCTGCTGTATAAGCATCTTTAGCTTCCGTCGCAATGACGAGCTCCTTGACGCTAGACGAGATATATGTACGGATCCAATCCTCCGGATTGGCGCGGAACAGTCTTCTAATCGAAGTCGTCAACGACCCTGTGCTTAGATGGTCCTTAACAATACCAATCACCATAACGATGACGGATGCCAGCAGCAGGAAATGATACAGCCACCAGCTCGCCTTCCAGGTTTGTCCGGTAACCATAATCAACTGTGCACCTAACATCCAACCGGTACTGTATGCGATAGCAAGCTGCAGCGGCAGCCTCGATGCCACATAAGTCTGGAGATTACGATAAATCGTCCAGCCATTTAACAGGAAGATTATGCAGGTCACTCCCCACATTCGGACCGTATCCTTCAGCATGAGGATATGGGTAACACCCGGATCCCGCCAGAGAAGCAGACCAAGCACCAACAACAGCACTACCCATGCAGGGAGCAACAAACGCTGATACTTGGCAAGAAACCTTACAAAAAGATGGTCGCCCGAAATCGAGCACATCCACAACCAGAAAGCCGCGAGCAATGTGCTGAATTGAGCTGCGTGGCTGGCAATAGACGGGTGATGCATGAGGAAGCCAGGTGTAGACAAGCCATGTAAAATAAACATCCCGGCAAGCGAGACATAGGCCAGGGACAGGAAGCTGACCTTAATATTGCGGATCCGCGTCGCCACAATTCCGACCGCAACGGCCACGCCGAGTGCGAGTGCAGAAACTAGGCTAACGATGTAGAAATGTCCATCGGGCGTCTTAAACATCCCGTCATACGGCGTTAGCCGAATACCGAAAAAAAAGACCAGCGGGAAGATTAGCCAAAAGGCTAACCACGCAAACACTTTCCTATCCTTCTTCACAGTGTTCCTCCTAAGGTGTCATGATCAAAAGCATAACTTAAGTCGTTAAACCTGCGATCCATATGTCCACTTCGTCCTTTGACATCGGACGTTGGATGTAATAACCCTGTATAATGCTGCAGCCGGCGCTTCGGAGATATTCGAGCTGATCCTCCGTTTCGACGCCTTCTGCAATGAGCTCAATATCAAGCTGCTTGGCCAGCATTATGATCGTCCCGACGATCGCGCGTTTCGATGGCGATTGGTAATCTTGCATATACAATCGATCAATCTTCAGTGTCTGGAACGAAATTCGATCGATTGAACCTAGGAAGGAGAATCCCGATCCGAAATTATCCATGGATACTCGAACGCCTAGCTTCTGCAACGGCGCTAGCTGCTCCTCCGCCTCCGTTGCATAATATTTAATCGTAGATTCCGTAATTTCTAGCTCCATTAGATGAGGTTCGATTCCGGAATTCGCAAACGCTGCATCGATCATCTCCTGCAGGCTGCGGCTCTCGAAGATATGAGAGGATAAATTAACAGAAACGCCTAATTTGACCCCTTGCTTGTCGTTCCATGCCATACAATCTTTGCAGGCTTGCTCCATCACCCATCTTGTCATAGGAATAATAAGTCCTGTCTCTTCTGCCACAGGAATAAATTCATCCGGCGGGATAAAACCAAGCACAGGATGCTGCCATCGCAGGAGCGCCTCGAAGCCAATCGGCTTCTTGAACGCATCGTTCCACTTTGGTTGATAATGGATCGTGAATTGCTGCTGGATTAGCGCGGTACGAAGACCCTTCTCGATCTCCATGCGACGGGACAATCGAATCGCAATCTCATCGTTATAGGTACAATATTGGTTTTTGCCTAGACTCTTAGCGTAATAAAGCGCGGTATCAGCCGCCTTGAGTAATGTATTTCGATTCGTCCCATGCTGCGGTGCGTAACTAATTCCGATACTGACCGTGATATACAACTCGTTGCCCTCCAGCCAATAAGGCCTGCGCAGTTCCTCCAACAGTTGAGTTGCCAAAGTCTCCACATGCTGCTGCTTCAGATCGCTGATCAGCATGAGAAACTCATCTCCCCCAAGCCGGAAGACCGTTCTGCCGCGGCTTACGAATTGTTTCAGTCTCTCTGCTACCTCTTGTACCAACAAATCTCCCATATCGTGTCCTAATGTATCGTTAATCAGCTTGAATTGATCGAGATCGATATAAAGGATGGAGCTGGTATCACCTGGATTGAGCTTTTCTTCGAACAGTTGATTCATTGCGTGCCTATTGGGCAAACTGGTCAATGCATCGTTGTAAGCCATCTGCTTAAGCGTGCGTCGCTCTCTAAATAATGAAATCCAAATGATTAACACCAAAACAAACATGACAAGGAATATAGAAAATAATATATTTGGATTTATTGCTGCTATCTCACTTTCGCCTCCCGGTTCCGCCGGAGTTTCGTGCCAGAATTCGGTGGCCTTCATTCCGGTGTAATGCATGCCCGTTACCGCTATGCCCATCAAGAACGCGGCAACGCACTTATACATATTGCTTAATGCATGTTTCTTGAATTTGATAAACAGATATAACGCCGCATAAGAAGCGACAATCGCAATCATGAATGACAATACCCGCAGGAAAGGATCATACGTCAATTTCGTGACATCCATCACCATCGAGCGAATTGCTGTTTCATGCATGGAGACGATACCCGCGCCCAAAATTAAACCGCCTATCGCGATCTTAAGCCGAGTCGTCTTCTTGCCCAAAGTTACATAGAAGGCCAGTATACAAGCCACAATACTAATGAATAAGGACAAGTAAATCAGTGGCATCTCATATGTCACGGTCATCTCCATGTGAAAGGCGATCATGCCGATAAAATGCATGATCCAAATGCCGCATCCCAATATATTACCGGATACGAGCAGCCAGCCGAGTCGTGCTTTGCCATTTGAATGGGATGAACGATAGACCAATTTAATCGCGGAATATGACGTAATGAGAACGATGACAAAGGAAACGAATACGATCCACCCGATATAACTTTCATCTATATGAATCAAGAGATCCCTCCCCTTGTCAGCAATTGTCGTTTTTATTCTAACATTAGATTTGCTCGACATGAATAGCCGATATGGGAAACGATCAGGTTTTTTTATTTAGGATTAAGGTTTTTCGTACAGGCTTTTGGTATAGTAGGTGAAGAATTGCAAATTGAAGGGAGTTATTAAGAATGAGCAGTCACGACGAAACGCGTCCAAACGAGAAGAAAACAGATATCGGCGCGGAAAAAGAAGAACGTTATACGTACGAACAAGAAGAAGCGGAAGCGCTTGCCGAGGATCGTTCGGACGAGGAGTTGTACGAAGAGGAAGGCGATGACGCACGCAAACAAACAGCGGCAGCTGCTGCTGTCGCTCCTGCGGCCATCCAAGCTTCGACACCTGCGACACAATCCTCCAAAAAAGGCGGGGCACTTGGATGGATCGTATTGTCCGCGGTGCTCGTAGTGGCACTGATCGTCGTACTCATCAAGCCGCCGTTCGGCGGCAATAATGATGCTGTAGCGACAGTGAACGGAACGGACATTACAAAGGATCAGCTTTATGATCTGCTCGTAAACGCAAACGGCAAAGCCGCGCTCGATAACCTCATCGTAGAGAATCTGGTGGAGCAAGAAATGTCCGCAAGCAACATCGCGTTCTCCGATCAGGACGTTACGGACGAGATGGAAGCATTGAAACTTCAATTCGGTACAGAAGAAGCCTTCCAAGCCGCTTTGACTCAGAACGGTTACACAGAAGAGGCTCTTCGCCAAGATATGAAGTTGTCTGCTATGATTCGTAAGGCTTTGGAAGCCAAGACCGACGTAACGGACGAGGAAGTTCAAGCCTACTTCGACGAAAATAAAGCGATGCTCGGAGGTTCTGCTGAGCAAGTGCGTGCCTCCCACATCCTAGTCGATACTAAGGAAGAAGCGGATGCCATTCTAGCCGATCTTAAGGCCGGCGCGGACTTTGCTGAAACAGCCACAGCCAAATCGAAGGACGGTTCTGCAGCAAATGGCGGCGACCTTGACTTCTTCAGCCGCGGCCAAATGGTTGCTGAGTTCGAAGAAGCAGCATTCGCGCTTGGAGTCGGCGGAATCTCCGAAGTCGTGAAGAGCGAATTCGGCTACCACATCATTAAGAAAACGGATTACAAAGCTGCTGTAGAGCCGAACTTCGAAGAGAAAAAGGCCGCAATCCGTACGCTGCTTATCGGGCAAGAGGCTCGTACGCAATCCGACGCATGGATTACTGAGCTTCGTGGAAAAGCAAAAATCACGAATACGCTCGAAGAAGAAGCGCCAGCCGCTTCCGATGCTCCTGCAGCATCCGACGCACCTGCAGCTGAATAGAATTTCATAAAAGTGCGTGAACAACCTCTATAAGAGGTTGTTCACGCACTATAAGGCGATGTCCCCGAAGCAAGAGTTTTCTCGGGAGGCATCGCCTTTTTGATGAATGCTGGACCAAACTCTCGTCCTTTACTCCTGCGCTGCTTTCATGCACAATGTAAGAACAAATTAATTTGCTGGAGGTTATCACGATGTCGCAACATACGGTATCCACTTATCAGGATACGTTCGAGATTTATGAACTTCAAGAAGCCGCTTCGAATTCTCGTATTCTGGTATGTCCGGAGCGCGGTGGAATCGTCATTGGTTGTCAGCTGCATGGCGAGGAGCTCTTCTATCTCGACAAATCCACGCTTGATAATCCCGCCGCTAATATCCGGGGCGGCAATCCAATCCTATTCCCGATCTGCGGGTCGCTCGAGAACTCGACCTATCAATGGGAAGACCGTACCTATCATATAGGGCAGCACGGGGTCGCCCGCAATATGGCTTGGGAAGTGATCGGCACCTCGGAAGACGGAGAAGCATCGCTCACACTCCGTATACGCGCGAACGAAAGCACGCTTGAAGCATTCCCTTTCGACTTCGAGCTAATCTTTACCTACGCGCTAGTTGATGGCGAACTGCATACTCGCCAGCAATATCGTCATCTCGGCCAGGACGGTCCTATGCCCTTCTATGCCGGCTTCCACCCTTATTTCGCTATCGAGGGAAGCAAGGACATCGCCTACGATACTGATGCAACCCGCTACATCGATTACAATGACAATGTAATCAAGCCGTATACCGGAGCCGTTGATCTGGAGCCTATGAAGGAATCGTTCTGTCTGCTCGATGCCAAGCGCAGCGACATCTCGTTCCCTAACGGCCGCGGCAGCCGCGTGCGTCTGACATACGATCCAATCTTCAAATATGTTGTGATCTGGACGCTTAAGGATCGCCCCTTCGTCTGTGTGGAGCCGTGGATGGCCCAGCCGCTCGAATTAAACCGCGGCGAAGAGCTCGTACTGCTGCAAGCCGGCGAGACCCTGGGCGCCAACATGATAATTAGCGTAGAACGCTAAATATCCTCTCTGCTATTGGGTCAAACCAAGACAAGCCTCCGCTCCCCTTGTAGGGGACGGAGGCTTGTCTGTTGTTCTATCTTCCTGCCGATTGTTACAACAGGCCGTGAGGTTGCATGTGCAGTCGAATCAGTAACCCTCGCCTTTGCCGCCGGATACAATAGCAATGCTAGAGCTAGCGCCAATACGCGTAGCGCCGGCAGCAATCATCGTAAGCGCGGTCTCCAGATCACGAACGCCGCCAGATGCTTTTACTCCCAAATCGGGTCCCACTGTCTTGCGCATAAGCGCGATATCCTCTTCCGTAGCCCCACCTTTACCAAAGCCCGTCGACGTCTTGACGAAGTCAGCGCCCGCTTTTACACATAGCTCGCAAGCGAGTATCTTCTCCTCATTCGTCAGCAAACCTGTCTCCAGAATCACTTTAAGCGGTGCTTTGCCTTTGCACGCTGCTACAACACCTTCTATATCACGTAAGACATTTTCCGTGTCCTTCGACTTCAGCAAGCCGATATTAAGCACCATATCCACTTCAGTCGCGCCATCGGCAATCGCCTGCCCAGCTTCGAACGCCTTCGAGGCCGTACTAGTCGCGCCTAGAGGGAAACCAACGACAGTCGTCACGCCCACTCCGCTGCCTTCGAGCAGCTTTGCAGCCAGCGGCACCCATCCTGCGTTCACGCATACCGTCGCAAATTTGTATTCACGCGCTTCTGCGCAGATGGTTTCGATCTCGCTCTTGGTGGCATCGGCTTTCAATATGGTATGATCGATCATCGCAGCCACTTGGGCGGATGACAGTTGATCGTTATTCGTCATGTGTGCACGCCTCCGATTACGGAATTTGTAAGCTATACGTACCCATTATACGAAGCTTTAGGACAAACAACAACTTGTCCATTCGCATCATACTACCGCTCAGGTTTACTTTGACCTGTCCAATAGGCTATTATTGGAGGGATTCGGCGATAGGCCGGAAGAAAAGTCCTACATGCTAAACAAGGGAGATGCTAGTGAATGGAAAATATGTTGTCCAAAATAAAAGAAGCCGCCTCCTATATCGAAAGCAAACTTGAAACCAAACCGCAGATTGGTCTGATCCTTGGCTCCGGTCTCGGCGTTATGGCTGACGAAGTAGAGAATGCCATCGTTATCCCCTACAGTGATATCCCGCACTTCCCTGTCTCCACAGTTGAAGGACATTCCGGGGATCTCGTCATTGGCGATCTAGAGGGCAAGAAGGTCCTCGTCATGAAGGGACGCTTCCATTATTACGAAGGGTATTCGATGAAGGAGGTCGTCTTCCCTGTCTATGTCATGAAGGAACTCGGTATTGAAACGCTGCTCGTTACCAATGCTGCAGGCGGCATGAACCGCGAGTTCGCGGCAGGCGATCTCATGCTCATCACCGACCACATTAATCATACAGGGAGCAATCCATTGATCGGCGAGAATGTGGCAGAGCTCGGTCCGCGTTTCCCGGATATGTCCCAAGCCTACAACAGGGAGCTACGCGCCATCGTCGCCTCTCAGGCCGAAACGCTTGGCATTAAGCTGCAGCGCGGTGTATATGTCGGCATCTCCGGCCCTACATACTGCACGCCAGCCGAATTGACCATGATGGCCCGCTGGGGCGCAGATGCTGTGGGCATGTCCACCGTGCCTGAAGTAACGTCCGCGAACTATTGCGGAATGAGAGCCGTTGGCATCACATGCATCACGGACATGGCGATTGGCGACGAGCTTGAGCCGTTGACCCATGAGCAGGTCGTTAAGGTCGCTAATGAGACGCGTCCGAAATTCATCTCGCTCGTAAAGGCGTCCGTCCGCGCATTTTCGGTTTAGTCGAACAAAACCTCTTACCAGGCGATTTCCGGTTGTGCCGGATTTCACCGAGTAAGAGGTTTTTTGTTGTTCTCGCTCAAATTTATCCCGAATGACTACAGACGGACTTCCTTGCCTGTTGCCGCTGATTCGTAGATCGCGCTCAAAATTTTGATCATGTCTACACCTTGCTCAGGTGAAATCGTTGGTTCCGCGCGGCCTTGCAGACAATCCACGTAGTGTTTAATGTTTTCTGTATGAATCTTTACATGTTCGGCGCCTTTGATGACTGGCACCATATCGGTTAATTGTCCCGCTGATTCGGAGTGTACGGTCAGCTTGCCGTTACGCAAGGTTGCCCCTGCTTTCGTGCCCCGCAGTTCAACAAAATTCATCTCTTCTCCGATATTCGAAGCCCAGCTGAATTCAATCTGCAATGTCGCGCCGTTATCGAAACGGATGAAACCTGTCGCCAAGTCCTCAACGTCAAATGTACCGTCATCCTGGCGATCTCCGAACGAGCTATGAACCGAATCCGCGATGGAATCGTTAGCGAATTTCGTATATTGAGCGCCTGTGACCGAGATCGGCTTCGGATTACCCATAATCCATGTAGCCAAGTCAATAAAGTGAACGCCAAGATCAATCAATGGTCCGCCGCCAGAAAGCTCTTTGGTTGTAAACCAACCGCCTTTGCCCGGAATGCCGCGTCTGCGAATCCAACCGCAACGACCTGTATAAATTTCTCCCATGCTGCCTTCGTCAGCCAAACGTTTCAGGAATTGTGAATTTGGATTAAAACGGTTATTACGCATCACCATCAGGAGCTTGCCCGAAGCAGCAGCCGCGTCGGCCATCTTCTGAGCTTCGTCCGGGTTAACCGCATCCGGCTTCTCGCAGAAAACGTTAAAGCCAGCCTCGAGACCGGCAATCGCGATCTCGGAGTGATACAGATTAGGTGTACAAATGTCGATGACATCAATCTCGCCGTCGCGAAGCATATCACGGTAATCCGTATACACGCGCTCTACGCCCAGTTGATCCGCTACTTCTTGCGCGCGATCCCCTCGAACGTCACACACGGCTACGATTTCCGCTTCCGGATGCTCGATCCAAGCTTCCATATGTGCCGCTTTAAAGATCCCTCCGACTCCGACCGCGCCTACTCTTATTTTTGTGCTCATGGATATGTCTCCCTTATAATTATGATTGTGTTGGGGTTGCACGCTGCTCTATCAATGCTAATAAATTGTTATAGCTTGTCGTTATGCATTCTATCGGATCCGTCTTGCACACATCCTGCTCCACAACATACCACTCAACGCCGTTGTTCTCGCCCCATTCGATAATGGGAGCAAAAGCGAGCAAACCTTCGCCAACCGGCGCATACGTTCCTTCTTCGTCGTCCGTCATGTCCTTCAGGTGAACGATTGGCATTCTGCCACTATAAGGCTCAAAGTATGTAACAGGATCGTGACCTGCTTTCTTGAGCCAGTACACATCGAGCTCGGCCAGAATATCGTTATCGGAAACCGGCTCCAGCAGGTATGCCAACGCATCCATACCACTTACCTCGGTCTCAAACTCGAATGCATGATTATGATAGCTGACTCGGATGCCGCGTTCAGCCAATTTCCCAGCAGCCGCGTTCAGAGCGGCTCTAACTCCTTTATAACCTTCTTCGTTACGAAGCTCATGTGCGATGGCCGGGCATATGACGTCAATCGTGCCAAGCGCCTCTGCTGCGTCAGCTAGCTCATTCGTATGTTCAACAACTTCGCTCAAAGACACATGCAGTCCTGCTGCCTTCATCCCTGTTTCGTCTAGAATCGATTTAAGCGCTTTCGGATCGTGACCATGAAATCCGGCGAATTGCACGCCCGCATATCCGATTTGACTTATTTCACGTAATACTGTTGGAAAGTCCTTTGCGCATTCTTCGCGTAACGTATATAATTGCACGGCTATTTTCTCTTTCACTCTCTCAGACTCCTTCCGAATTCAATTACACCAAGTATAATGAGATAAAATTAGGAAGTGAATATCCAATTCTCCGCTTGTTGACTTATTTTGCAACTGATACAATTGTAGTCACATTCTTCTTTGCGTGAAAGGAAGGTTGCCTCCATGAATCCCAATGGCTGGACCATTCTTTATTCTGCCGGTTATTCGCGCCATGTTGTACCGTTCCAGAGCTATATGAAACAAGATCATGCCGACAACCGAGTGCTGATTCGTTTGCAGGTAGCCGGACGATGCCGCATCTCCCTAAATGGCGTGTGGCATCCTATTGAATCAGGCGACTTGATGATCCGCAGGCCGGGACAGGAATACAGGCTGCTCATTGATTCAGAAATCGCCGAAGAGGACGGCAGTGCTATGACCGCCGCCATAGAAAGCGTAGATTACTTTCTCTCCTGCGGAGGGGATTGGATCCAGAGCTGGATAGAACGAAGCAAGATACCGGGCATCATTCGTCTCAATCAGACGGATGAATTACAATCGCTCTGGCGTAAGTTGGTTTATGAGCGACGCAATCTGCATGAGGATAACTCAGAGATGATCGACGCCTTGGTCAAGGTGCTGCTTCTCTCCATTGATCAGCACGCGCAAAAGGCGGCATATTCGTCCAGACCGGAGCAATACATCCCTTATCAGATGAAACGATATCTGGAGAAACATGCTACCGAGCCTCTCAAGCTTGATCAAGTGGCCCTGCGTTTCGGTATCAGCGTTTCGACAGCCTCCCATCTGTTCAAACAAACCTTTGGTCAACCGCCAATGCGATATGTTGTAGATATCCGGCTATCGCTGGCGTCCGAGAGACTCCTGCATAGCGATATGAACCTGGAGGATATCGCCGAGGCCTGCGGCTTCAGAAGTTATCCTTACTTTAGCCGCGCATTCCGGTCGCGCTACCTTGTCAGCCCAAGTGAATTCCGGGCACAGAACGACCCGCTTACCTCACACCTGCCAATGACGACATGATCACAAATCGGAAACATTCTCCTAGTGTCTCCCAGTTTATGTTCGCCCCACGGTAGGCTATAATGGATCTATGTGTGTTCTTCACGCTACAAGGTGAAACGGCTATCGCCGTCTTTGGCGGCGCAGCGCGTTTCATTCCGAGAATTCTAAGCTCAGATAAGATGCAAAAACTTATAAATTCTTAGAATTCAAGGTGAAACGGCTATCGCCGTCTTTGGCGGCGCAGCGCGTTTCATTCCGAGAATTCTAAGCTCAGATAAGATGCAAAAACTTATAAATTCTTAGAATTTAACATAACCGGGTGCCCCGGATTGCATCAGAGAGGAGGCCTAGAGATGTTCCGTTCGATAACGACCAAGGATGGCCAGCAACGACAATTACATCCGCTATCGCTGCTTCTATTGTTTGCGCTGCTCATTACTGCATCATTAGCTTATCAAGCCGGCAACAACTACGAGCTCACAGCCGGCATGAACAAGTCATCCCATAAGCACGTCTCTCATGCCTCCCACTCAACCAATCCCGGCAAACATCCGAATGATACAAATGCTGTTGTGCCCAACAGCCCGAGCGTCCTGGCTGCAGCTGTCAGCCTGCTAATTATATATAGACTCGCAGCGCATGGCGCTATCTTCAGAACACCTTTCCGACAGCGCCTCAAATCACGACTTTTGTTGCCGCTTAAATTCTCGAGCATGTATGTGGACTCCTTATATCCATCCTACCCGTTACACGGTCTAACTAGATACCAAGGAGGAAAACAACATGAATATCAGAGAATCGGATTTGCCGGGCATCGGCAAGAAGTATCAAATTATGACGCGCAGCGGCGACAAATTTGTAGTCATCATACATGATGATGGGCGCCGCGAGCTCTACCACTTTGACTATGAGGACCCGGACGACAGCATCTCCATGGTGACACTGGAGGATGAAGAAGCACGCCAAATCGCCGCTATTATCGGCGGCATGACCTACAAACCAAAGGCGCTTGAGACCATCGAGGTCGCGCTTGATGATCTGACGATCGAATGGTTCAAGGTAGAGTCTGGCGCTTCCTGTATCGGTCTGACGATTGGAGAGGCAGACATCCGACAAACTACAGGCACAACGATTATTGCGGCTGTAGAAAAGGATGCGAAACACATTAATCCGGGTCCGGATTATCGATTCAAGGCGGACACCACGTTAATCGTAGCCGGCGAGCGCGGGCAGCTTAAGCTGCTTAAGGCGATGCTGCAGACCGGGAGTCGATAACGATGGATCACATGGTGCTTGAGATCGGCTTAGCCGTCATATTGATTGCCCTAGTCGGATTGTTGGCTGCGAAGATACGTTTCTCCGTAATCCCTTTTTACATTCTGATCGGGATGGCAGTCGGGCCCCATGCTCCAGTTATAGGCGTATTGGACTTTACGTTTGTCCACAGCGCGGAGACTATCCATTTTTTGGGTAGACTCGGGGTTCTATTTCTGCTTTTCTATCTCGGTTTAGAATTTTCCGTCGGCCGGCTCATCAAGTCGGGCAAAAATATCGCCGTCGGCGGAACGATTTATATTTCCATCAACTTCACACTCGGCTTGATATACGGTTTCGCGACAGGGTTCTCATTCTCCGAAACCATGGTGCTCGCGGGTATTACGACCATCTCCTCCAGCGCCATCGTTGCCAAGGTGCTTGTTGACCTCAAGCGGACGGCCAACTCCGAGACGGAGATGATTCTTGGCATTATTATGTACGAGGACATCTTCCTCGCTGTATATCTCTCCGTACTGTCGGGACTTGTACTCAGCGATCAATCATCGCTTGGCGGCGTACTTTTGTCTGCTTCCTATGCTTTGGGCTTTATGCTGTTATTCCTCATTATCGGACGGAAAGCCGCTCCGCTATTGAACAAAATGCTCGATATTCGATCGAACGAGCTGTTCATTCTCCTCATCTTCGGCCTGTTATTCTTTGTTGCAGGAATAGGTGAAACGATTCACGTAGCGGAAGCGATCGGCGCGCTGCTATTCGGTCTAGTGCTGGCAGAAACCAATCACATGAAACGGATCGAGCATCTCATCTTGCCGTTCCGCGACTTCTTCGGCGCATTGTTCTTCTTCAGCTTCGGTCTTACGATCGAACCGGCCAAGCTTGGCGGCGCGGTATGGCTTGCAATCGGCGCGGTGGCCGTTACCTTATTCGGCAACTTCCTAGCGGGTATGCTCGCAGGCAAGAGCGCGGGCTTATCACCGAAAGCTTCATCCAATATCGGACTAACCATCGTCTCACGCGGCGAATTCTCTATTATCGTCGCGAACGTCGGGATTGCTGCCAACCTGGATGAAAAAATTCAACCTTTCGCTGCGCTTTACGTGCTTATTTTGGCCATTCTCGGACCCTTGCTCACCAAAGAATCCAAGCTCATCTTTAGCGGGCTTAATAAAATCTTCAGGTGGGAAAAGGCCAAACCAAACAAGGAACGGAAACGTCAGCCAGCAGGAGGTTAATGCCTCTAGCCTTGTCAGGGTGACGAATCGAAGCTTGATTAACAAAGGGCGGTGCCAGGGATAATCCCTGCACCGCCCTTTGTGATTGATGGTCTATAGCAGCCTTCACGCTTACAACATGCTCGTTCCGGGACAGGCCTGAGCATCTCGCAAGGCCATCCGGCAATCGTTATTTGCCAAATTGCGCGTGGTGCAAACGGCTGTAGATGCCGCCCGCTGCCACGAGATCCTCGTGGCGTCCTTGCTCGCTGATGCCGTCTTCGGTGACGACGATAATACGATCCGCATTCTTGATCGTAGCCAGTCTGTGTGCGATGACAAGCGTAGTACGACCAACGGACAATTCGGACAGCGACTGCTGGATCGCTTGCTCCGTTTCGGTATCAAGCGCCGACGTCGCTTCGTCGAGAATGAGGATCGGCGGGTTCTTGAGGAACATCCGCGCGATAGCGAGCCGCTGTTTCTGACCTCCGGACAGCTTGACGCCTCGTTCGCCGACGACTGTCGCAAGTCCATCCGGAAGCGATTCAATGAACGCTTCGAGCCTAGCGCGACGCGCTGCCTCCATAATATCGGCATCACTTGCTCCAAGCTTGCCGTACGCGATATTCTCACGGATCGTACCCGCGAACAAGAACACG
This sequence comes from Paenibacillus sp. strain BS8-2, assembly GCF_054483835.1. NCBI lineage: Bacteria > Bacillati > Bacillota > Bacilli > Caryophanales > Paenibacillaceae > Paenibacillus > Paenibacillus sp. strain BS8-2. The sequence continues at coordinate 2,357,456 of NZ_CM137010.1, read as the reverse complement.
TCCTGCTGGACGAGGCCGATGCTTCGGCGCAGCGACTCCAGCTTCAGATCGCGAATGTCGTGTCCATCGACGGATATGCTGCCCTCTGTAATTTCGTAGAAACGAGGCAGCAGGCTGCAGAGTGTTGTTTTGCCAGCGCCTGAAGGACCCACAAATGCGATCGTCTCCCCCGCCCTGATCGACAAGTTAATGCCATCAAGCACCTTCGCTTCGCCCTCGTAGCCGAAAGTAACATCCTTGTAGCTGATATCGCCGTGCAGGCGGTCAACCTCTCGTGCATTCGGACGATCCGCAACATCCGGCTCCGTATCCATCAGCTCCACATAACGCTTGAAGCCCGCGATTCCCTTCGGATAACTCTCGATAACGGCATTAATTTTTTCGATTGGCTTAAAGAAGATGTTAGTCAGCAGCACAAAGGTAAGGAAGGCACCGTGGGTCATCCCGTCCGTAAGCACGTAATAGGAACCCGCAATGAGCACGAACAGTGAAACAATTCGCATGAGCATATACGAAATGGATGCGTTCATGCCAATGATTTTGTAAGAAATGAGCTTCGCCTCACGGAAACGCAGGTTATTGCCCTTGAACAGCTTCCCTTCGTGCTTCTCGTTCGCGAACGCTTGAACCACGCGAATACCTCCGACTGTGTCTTCAACGCGAGCATTAAAATCCGCCATGTCGCTAAAGAGGCGATTAGCGGCTTTCGTCATCCGACCGTTGAAGTACAACACCAGCCAGATGATGATCGGCACGATCACAAAGGTCATAATCGCGAGCATCGGGTGAATGTACAGCATGATGCCGAACGCCCCAACCAGCGTCATCGCCGCGATAAACATATCCTCCGGTCCATGATGCGCCACCTCGCCGATCTCGAACAGATCGTTGGTGAGGCGCGAGATGAGATGACCCGTCTTCGTATTGTCGAAGAAACGGAACGACAGCTTCTGCACATGATCGAATAATGCGCGTCGCATATCCGTCTCGATGTTGATACCCAGCATATGGCCCCAATAGGTGACGATATAGCTGAGCAAGGTATTTATAATGTAAATCAATAACAGCACCGCGCTCGCGGTGACGATCATGCCCCAGTTCTTATCCGGCAGCAGCGTTTCGACGACATAACCTACCGCAAGCGGGAAGCCTAGCTCCAATACAGCAAGCAGCACCGCGCAAAAGAAATCCAGGAAAAACAGCTTCTTGTATGGCTTATAGTACGAGAAAAAACGACGCAGCATGGTAATCTCCTGTTCTTCTGTATTGAATCCTCCGTCCATGGCTGGCGCCTGTAGCGGGGTTCCTCTTCTAGCATTTTGAACCCCGCAGGTGCAGACTGTCAAGATTATCTACTCTTTATAATCAAACGTTCCCGGTGCGTATATACGCTCATTCGTCTGCCGCGGATAAAACCGATGCAAGTAATGCCCAGCTCCTCAGCCAGCTTCAGCGCAAGATCAGTTGGCGCCGACTTGCTGAGCAGGAGCCCGCAGCCCATCTTGGCTGCCTTAAGCACCACCTCCGACGACAACCTGCCGCTAAATGCGATTAGCTTATCCGACATGCGTACCTTATGCAGCAAACAATGCCCGTACAGCTTATCGAGCGCGTTATGCCTGCCAATATCCGTTCGAATCTCGAGCAGTTCATCGGCGGAGCATAATGCCGCGTTGTGGACACCGCCCGTGCTGACAAAGTCCACTGAATCCTCTTGCAGCTTCGCCATCAGCGACCAGCACTGTTCTGCACTGATCGTCATGCGGCTCATAATCGTTCGCGCCGTTAACATATCGCCGTTATAATAAAATTGTCTGCCCTTCCCGCAGCAAGAACCGATAAACCGTCTGGAGGAGCGATCGCGCCCAATCGCCGGTTCACCTTCCAACGTGACATACGCGAATCCCCGCTCCAAATCGAGCGACAGCTTCTCGACCTGTGTTGACACTCTGATTGCTCCTTCCGATGCGAGAAAGCCGTATACCAGCTCCTTCAGATGGGTCGGCGAACAGACCAGCGTGCCAAATTCCTCTTGGTTCAACATGACGGTCAGCGCAAATTCGGAAGCAATCTCGTCTTCCACTTCGCTGTATACGCCATCTTCTCCGACCCGCATCGCGGACCAAGTCGTTCGATTGCCCCGTCCTTCTTCATCGCGTCCGTCACCGCTTAGTGTACCTCCATCATGCCCCGTCACACCGACCATACTCCATCCCTCCACTGATGCCTATTCCGGTATATCGATATCGAGCTCCTCGACCCTTCTCTCAACATACTTTGTATCTTTGAGCGAGTGGAAGGTATCAGCCCTCTCCACAGCGACAGAAGCGTTGTAATCCGGTATTCCGGCCAATGGTTCGTACTGACCGGAGGCGAACAATATATTGCCCTCCGGCCAGAACAACTCGATATTGCCCGGCGCCACCGGCGCGAGCTTGGCTCTGCCATGAAACACACCGCCTCTGTTGTAGACAACAATCGCTTCACCGTCCCTGACGGACAATCCATCGGCATCCTCAGGATGGATAAGCACATCATAACGAGCCGCTCCATTAAAGCTATCCTTCTCTCCATAGATCATGGAGTTGAACTGCTTGCCCCTGCGAGTCGTGGCACAAAAGCGTCCTTCCGCCTTGCGCAGCTCCGGAAGCCGCACAGCAAACAGCCTTGCTTTGCCGTTCGGAGTCGGGCATTCTCCGTCCTCGCACAACCATGCGCCGCCCCATTGGAAGACGTCGCCGCGTTTCGCGAGCTGCTCGATACCGCGATAATAAGGCACTGCTCTCGCAATTTCCGCCCTGATCGCAGCGGCATCCGGAAACCTTACGGATGATACCGCTGCTCCCTCCGGACGGATCCGCGCAGCTAACTCGCCGAAGATGTCCCACTCGGCACGCGCTTCACCGATTCGGGGACCTTCGATCTCCGGCGAATAATACACCATTCGTTCCGTCGAAGTAGAAGTGCCGCCGCCCAGTTGCTCGTATCTCGTCATCGCAGGCAGCAGAATTACCGCTTCCGCCGCATCAAGCAAGGCTGAGCTGTTGAGCACGATATCCTGATGAACGCGCAGCTCCACCGCCTCCAGACTACATAAGACGGCATCCGGCTCCGGCATCGTCTCGAGGAAATTGCCGCCCGATGTGTAGAACAGCTTGAGCTTCCGTTCATTGTCCTCCGGCAGCAACGCGTTCTCCAGCGACACGCCGACGATATCGCCTTGCCAATCCGGAAGCTCAAAGCCCCACAACGCGGCGAGTCGCTTGGCATCACCGGCTGCAAATTCGCCTCCCGGCAAGCTGAACGGATCTGCTCCCATCTCGCCAGAGCCCTGTACCCCGCTATGCCCGCGAATCGGCATAAGCCCGCAATGCTCCCGGCCCAGAAAACCGCGCAGCAGCGCGAGATTAGCAACCTGCGTAATGTTGTCCGTCCCGAATCGATGCTGCGTCAACCCCATACTCCATACGAACACACCGGATCTTGCCGCCGCCAGCATCGCAGCGAATTCCTCCATTCGTGTTCTCGTTAAGCCGGAGGAGGATTCCAGCATCTCCCACGACTGTTCCATCACATGTGCTTTCAATTCTTCGTATCCATGTACATGCCGTTCTATGAACGCAAGATCAATTGCCGATCCCGGTTTGCGCTCCTCCATCTCAAACCATACCTTCATGACGCCATGCATAAATGCGATATCTCCGCCGATATTCACCTGATAGAAATCATCTGCAAGCTTCGTTCCGAATAGCGCCGACTCTGGAATCGAAGGAATCCAATAACCGTCCATCGCGGGCTCCCGGTAAGGATTGATGACGATAATCCGCGTACCTTGCCGCTTCGCCGCATACATATATTTGGTCGATACAGGCTGATTCCCGGCAGCAACACTGCCCCAGAACACGAGCACGTCGGTGCCGATCCAATCCTTATAGCTGCAGGTAGAAGCGCCTACGCCGATGGTTCGCTTTAGCGCCGTCTTGGAAGGGGAGTGGCAAATACGGGATGCGTTGTCGATATTGTTGGTGCCGATCCACCTTGCCGCTTTCGCCGCCGCATAATAGGTTTCATTGGTTATTCCACGTCCGGTGAGATAGAATGCGATCGACTTGGGATCCAGAGTCCTCGCCTTTGCTGCAATATGCGAAAGCGCCTCGTCCCACGTCAGCCTTCGGAACCTGGACTCCCCACGAGCCCGAATCATGGGATAAGGAAGACGCCCTAGCTCTCTCAGCTCCGCGCTGCTGAGCTTGCGCAATTGTTCAATGTCCGCGTGCAGGAGCTCAGTCGGTATCGCCTTCATCGTGTTCAATCGCAGCACATTCAGCCGCGTCGTACAGATATGCGGTCCGGCAAGCGTCTGGTCATACAGTCCAGATACCCCTAAAGCGCAGCCATCGCAGACACCTTGCGTCAGAATTCTGTAAGCGTATACAAGATTGTCCCGATTTCTCCATGCCGCTTTGATCGTATCCCGAATGTGATGCGGCTTCGTGAGACCTAGCCCGAATGGCCGCTTGCTGACCCACAGCTTGGAATCCGGCCATACAGACAGCTTCGTCCTTCCAGTGTGCAACGTTTTCCCCATCCTCGCATCCTCCACAACGTCTAGATTGGTATACAAAAAGGACCGTCCTAATCGAATGTTGTCCACGGATACTCGCTCCTTCATTCTTGACGGTCCTTATGTTCGTTGAGCTTGCTTCCAGATCATTTCTCTTGAACTTTAACGCACCGGCAGCAGCTCTACCGCCGCTTGCTTGCCGCTGAGCTGAATGCCGGTCGCCTTCTTACCGCTAGCCGTGAGGTCCGCGATCAGCCGCTCCAATAACGCCTTCGCTTTGGGCCCCTCTTTGCCGGAGATGCGCACAACAAGCAAGACGCGATTGCCTGATTCCAACAGCTTAGCGGCTTGTCTTTGCTTCGTGTCGTAATCATGTTCTTCTATGTCCGGTGTTAGACGCAGCTCTTTGACCTTGCCCGCAGTCTCCTTCAAGCGGCTCTCCTTCTTCTCCTGATCACGCTCTGCTTTCGCGGCTCCGCGAGGCGCCAGCTTGCAGGGAGGAGGGCTGCTCATAAGCGATGTACACACGAGATCCGCTTTCGCTTCCTTGGCGAGCGCGAGCGCCTCTTCGCGTGATACGACGCCGATTACTTCCCCATCCACTCCGGTCAGCAGCACCTCGGAGCTTTTTATTTGTTCGTTCATCAACAGTTTATTAGCCGTCACTTCATTCATTCCTCTCCGGTCAGCCTATGTCGCCATTATACGTCAACGATGCCGGTTTGACGAATACCAGTGACGGTCGCCTTCTCGGACATGTCGCCGCCTGCTTCCCGGAGCTTCTTCTTGCCCCTCCAACGCAGGAAGGAGAGCGTCCCGCGAATGTATTCGTCCATGATCATCGCGACGTATATACCGGTCAATCCCCAGCCGAGACCAATGCCGAACCAATAAGATACGCCAGTAGCTACAATCGACAACGAGCCAAGAGAAATCCACATGGTGAATCTGGTGTCCCCTACCGCGTTCAAGGCGTTCTGCAGCGCCATATTAATCATTTTGCCTGGCTGAAGTATAATGTTAAGCCCCAACAGAGAAACCCCGAAAGCAATGATGGTGGGATCATCCGTAAACAAGCCCAGCACCGGCTTGCCTATTATATAAACCACGACTGCGTTAACCAACACGAGTGCCAAGCCGATCCCCAGCGCGCGATACGAAGTCCGATAGGCCTCCTTCATCTGACCGGCCCCGAACAAGTGGGCAACCTGGATCTGAAGCGCAAGGGCAATTGAGTACCCCAGCATGAAACAAAAGGATTCCAACGTGTTCATATACGTGCGAGCCGCCAGCTCCGACACCCCGATGATCGCAATATAAGAGAAGATCGCCATCTGCGAGAACACCCAGCATGACATATTAACGCCTAACGGCCAACCAATTCGAATTACCTCACCGAACAGCCCCCGATCGAACAACTTCAAGTCGCGGAAGGCAATGCGGCGTTCGAAGGTGTGCAAGAACATGTACAGCAACACGATCACGGCAAGAAAACGGCAGATAACCGTGGACAGCGCGACGCCGAGCAGCCCCCACTTCGGGAAGCCCCACGCGCCAAAAATAAACGCATAATTCAGCGCTACATGCACCACATTCATCCCGATCGCGATGTACATCGGGCCTTTCGTATTGCCCGTATTGCGGATCGAAGTGCTAAGTGCCGACATCAGCGCGACCAATACCATCCCGCCGCCGACGATCGATACATACGTTTCGGCCAAAGGCAGCAACTCGCCCGGCAACTGTAACATCGAAGAAATCTCTTTGGGGAACACATAGAGGACGATACTGACAACCAGCCCGATCGCGCCGCTAACCGTGAGCGACATAATGCCGATCTTCCTCGCATCTTCCGCTCTCTTGGCCCCCAGCTTCTGAGCAATAAGTATGCCGGCGCCGCTTGCAATTGTCACAAACAACGTCGTCACCGCCGAAAATAATTGATTCGAAAACCCGACGACGGCAACCGCGTCATCCGATATTCGGCTGACCATCAGCGTATCCGCCGCCCCAAGCAGAAATTGCAGGAATAACTCGGTAAAAATCGGCCATGCGAGCACCCACAACGTTAATTTCTTCGTACTTGTCACTGTTTCCAGACCTCCTGAAGGAGCTCCGCTCGCCCCGTCTGTCATGCTATTTCTCTCTGCATTATAGATGGTATACTGAAAAAAAGGATTCAATTTTTCAACCCAAACTTTCACTATTCCAACCTGCGAAGGAGTGTTTGTCTCCTATGAGCATGATCGAGCTAACCCTTCCTCCCTTGCCGCACTACATTATCGGAGGACACGCCATTATGCCGCCGGGGCGCAAACATCCGGGGCGCAGGTCGATCGGCGTATTCGATCTGATTCTCGTGATCAAGGGGTGTCTCTATATCAATGAAGAGGATCGTCATTATCAGCTTCGCCGAGGACATATGCTGGTGCTGCGTCCGGATGCTGAACATGATTCCAATCGCGCTTGCGAGGAGCATACCGAATATTATTGGGTTCACTTCCACACCCAAGGTCAGTGGTCCATTACAAATGTCGAAGAATCGTTCGGTCCCGCCCGCCTTCACGATTCTGCAGAGCCGATACCGGTCCACGAACAATTCTCGCCAAGGACGTTTATCAAGCGATTGCCTCAATATGCGCAAATCACCAACTTAACCGAGCTCGAGAACAAGCTTCAGCAGCTAGCAGTCATGAGTATTAGTGACCATATCCACGGCGTCCGCTGGAAGCAGCAGCTGTTGTTCCAAGAGGTCATCGACCTGCTCTCCGCTTCTGTCGAAGCGAGATCGCCGACTCCAGCTCTCGCTTGCGCCGAACAGGCCGCATCCTATTTGCGGCACCATTACCGCGATGACATAACGGCAAAGTCGCTCGGCGAGGCTATCAACTTCCACCCTGTGTACATCGCAAGGTGCATGCAACGCGAATTCGGCTGTGCGCCGTTTGACTACTTGCTGCGATTCCGCATCCAACAAGCCAAGCTGCTGCTCCTGCAGACTGACTTGTCCGTCTCGCGTATAGCCGAGGAGGTTGGTTTCAATCAATCAGCCTATTTCGCCACCTGCTTCGCGAGGTTCGAAGGATTGTCTCCGCGTCAATTCCGCCAGCGATTCTCGTTGACATAAGAGAGGGAAACGATACTCGCGACAACCTCCCCCCCTTCACACAAAATACCGCCCTCCAGATCGGCCAATGAAGCTCCGACTTGGTGGACGGTATTTTCTACGAACGGCTATTCTGCATGATACGTTCCGCGTTCCTGCTAATCTTAATATAACGGCTCCACACGCACGGCGCACACCTTGAAGCCAGGCATCCGGCATGTCGGATCGAGCGCTTGATGCGTCAGCTTGTTGACGCTTTGCGTATCGCCCCAGTGCATGGGCACGAACACGGTGTCTTGACGAATTGTCGCCGAGTAGCGGCTCCGCAGGACGATGCTGCCGCGGCGGGTCGTCGCCGTCACGAGCTCTCCGTCGCCGATTCTCAGCTTGCGCGCGGTCGCCGGATGCAGCTCCACGAACGATTCGACGTCTCGCGACGCAAGCGACGGGCTGCGGCGGGTCTGCACGCCAGTCAAGTAATGGGTCAGCACCCTGCCAGTAGTGAGATACAGCGGATACTCCTCATCCGTCATTTCCTTGGGGAAATGATTCGCCACCGTAACCATCTCGGCTTTGCCATCCGCATGGGCGAAACGCTCCTCGAACAATCGTCTGTCACCGGGATGATCCTCGGCTGGACATGGCCAATATACACCCTCTTCGCGCCGGAGCCGATCATACGTAATCCCGTAATAATCAGCAATGCCGCCCTTGCTGGCCAGACGCAGCTCTTCGAAAATATCCTCCGACTTCTCGTAGTTAAACCAGCGTCCTCTGCCTAAGCGCTCCGCTATACCGCATAGTACCTGCCAGTCATGTCGCGCTTCGCCCGGTGCAGGACGCATCGCCTCGCGAAGCAGCACGCGACCTTCCAGGTTCGTCATTGTGCCTTCATTCTCGAGATAGGCTGTCACCGGCAGCAACAGATCCGCCATCCTTCCCGTTTCCGAGACAAACATGTCCGCCACAACAAGAAAATCCAGTTTCTCGAGCCCTTCCTCTACAAAATTGGCGTTGGGATTGGACACAACGGGATTGGAGCCCATTACGAACAAAGTGCGGATCTCTCTCGCATGAACCTTCTCCATCATCTCGTAGGCGGAGACGCCTTTACCCGGCAGCTCCTCCGGGTCGATCCCCCAAATGCCTGCTACGTACGCTCTATGCTCCGGATTGTCGATCATGCGATAGCCGGGCAACTGGTCCGCCTTCTGGCCATGCTCGCGTCCGCCTTGACCGTTGGCCTGACCCGTCACCGCGCCATATCCGCAGCCTGCACGCCCTATTTTCCCCGTTGCCAGCACCAGATTCAATAGATTACGAACCGACATGTAACCGTCTGTCTGCTGCTCGACGCCTCTTGCCGTGAACACCATACCCGTCGGCGCTTCGCCAAACGCTTGGGCCGCCTTCCGAATTTCATCCTCGCTCACGCCCGACATCTCAGCGATCTCTGCCATATCCATGCTAGCCAGATGGCGCTCCACATCCTCGAACCCTCTCGTACGGTTCGCAATGAAGGCCTTGTCGCTGAGCCCCGCTTCCAGAACCGCCTTGAGCATTCCGTTGGTTAACGCCGCATCCATACCAGGCTTCACCTTCAGATGGAGGTCTGCAAGCTTCGCCGTCGCCGTCTCGCGCGGGTCAATGACGATCAGGTAGGCGCCATTCTCCTTCGCCCTTGTAAAATAAGGCATAAGCGTTGGCTGGCATTCGGCTATATTGGTACCAGACAATAGGATACACTTCGCCAGCGGGATATCCGCCAGCGCGTTCGTCAGACCGCGGTCGATCCCGAACGTTTTGTTGCCGGCAGATGCCGCCGCCGACATACAGAAACGTCCGTTGTAGTCTATATATTTGGACTGCAGAGCTATTCGTGTAAACTTCCCTAGCAAATAAGCAGACTCGTTCGTAAGCGAACCCCCGCCGTACACCCCGATGCTGTCGCGACCGTATTGCTGCTGCGCGCTGGCGAATCGCTCCGTGATCATGTTATATGCTTCTTCCCACGAAATGCGGATCAGCTTGCCGTTTTTCCTCGCCATAGGATGCAGGAGACGATCTCCAGTCAGCGCATGCTGATAAGCGTTCATTCCCTTCACGCAGAGACGTCCTTCGGAAGCGGCATTGGGCAGCGCCGTTATCGTGTAGGCAGCTTCCCCTGCACCGTTGCGTTCTTCGACAACCTGCATTTTGCATTGCACGCTGCAGAACGGGCACTGGGTCTTCATAACGAATTGCGAATTGCCATTCTCCGTCTTTTCCATTACGCTATTCATCTCCTAGCACCCCCGCCGTTTCGTTCTCCGGCACGAGGCCGATCGATGTAGCTATCCGCAGCTCTGCCAACAGCAGATGACGGCTGGATAGATGAAGCAGGCGCTCGCGAACATGCACAACCCCGAGCTCGGTGAGCCAATCCCCTACCGATTGTCCATAATTCGCGGACATCCGATACCATTGCAGCAATGCGAGACCAATATCCAGTGCGTCTTCGTCTTCGAGCTGCGAGAGCAGCAGCTCTCCGGTCCGTACGACAGCGCCATTGCCCGCTCCCGCGGTGCGCCGCCCGTCACTACCGCCAGCATACAGCTCCCAGCCGCCAGGCGCTCCTGCGAAGCCCAGCTCCTTGGCAAGCGAACCCGCAAGATGCAACGGACTCGCGGATACACCGATTGCGATATTGGTCGGGAACGGAACTCCTGCCAGCTCTAAGCGCAAGGATGTGCTTAGCGCCGCGGAATCCCCGAGCACATTACGTTCGACCGCCAGCCCGCTTGAAGCCTCGAAGATTTCGGCCGAACCTTCTCCTGAAATTCCCGTTGCGTGCCATGCCCCTCTCTCTGTAAGCGCAAGGTTAACGCCAGCCAAAGCTGCATAGTATCGGACGGCAGGTTTACAAGCTCCGCATCCTCCAGATGTCCGCCAGCCCAAACGTTTCAGCGATTGCTGGAGCGTATCCGCACGTACTGCGCCATCCGGAGCAGGAGCTGTCGCATGCATCATTTCTCTAAGCTCTTCGTGACTCATGTCGGTGCAGTCGCATACCGGCTGCTTCTTCTCGCCTTCGGAGGCTCCGTTCTCCAGGACGTAAGCAAGGATCGCTTCTACCGTAGGCTTGCAGCCTCCACAAGAGCTCGAAGCCCTTGTGCAATCGCGAACCTCGGGCAGCGTGCGCAGTCCCTGCTCGCACACGGCCTTTTCGATTGCGCCTTTCGTGACGCCGTTGCAAGAGCAGACTGTCTCTGAAGAAGGCATTGCCGCTACATACGACTCACCAGCAGCTGCGCCCGTTGCTTCTTGCTCCAGTACAGACACATCCGCTCCGGTCTGGATATAGCGGAGCAGCTGATTCCCTTGCGACGTATCGCCGAACAGAACGGCACCGGCAATACGGCTGCCGACAACCGTTATTTTGCTATACGTACGCTTCAAACCGTCATACCGCATAAGCGATGCGGTTTCCTCCGTCTCCTTGATCTCCCCTGCGGAGAACACATCGACCCCGGATACCTTCAGCTGCGAATACAACGTCGAGCCTCCGTAACCGGCGGTTTCCTGCCCGCAAATGACCTTCGCGAGCACCTTGCCTTGCTCGTACAATGGAGCGACAAGTCCGTAAGTGATGCCGCGATGCTCTGCACACTCTCCTACCGCATAGACGCCCGGCACGCTCGTCTCCATACGATCGTTCACGATGATCGCCCGGTTCGTCTCCACACCGCTGGATATCGCCAATTTAATATTGGGCCGGATACCTACAGCGAATACGACCAGATCCGCTTCGACACGCGATCCGTCTTTGAATTGAAGGCCTTCGACTCGTTTTCTGCCTAGAATACGCTCCGATTGTTTCTCGAGCAAGAATCGCATGCCTTGACTCTCAAGCTCCTTACGCAGCATCTCCGAGGCTGTCCGGTCAAGCTGCCTCTCCATAATATAGTTATGAATATGGACGACCGACACGTCCATTCCTAGATTAAGCAATCCTCTTGCCGCCTCAAGACCAAGTAATCCGCCGCCGATTACGACTGCACGTTTCATGGTCGAAGAAGCCTTAATCATCGCGTTACAATCCTTAATATCCCGGAACGCCAGTACGCCCGGTTTGTCCGCCCCTGGCAATGGCAGCATAAACGGGTTTGATCCCGTAGCAAGAATCAGCTTATCGTAGACCACTTCGCGACCGGCAGAGGTCCTCACGCTCCGGCTGGTCGTATCAATGGCGATTGCTTCTTCTCCCTTATACAGCGTAATACCGTTCTCGTCATACCAAGACTGCGCGTTAATTGTAATATCCTCGATCGAGGTATTACCTTGTAGAACCTTTGATAGCAGGATACGGTTATAGTTGGTATGCGGTTCGCTGCCGATAATCGTAATGTCGAACAGATCCGGTGCTAACGAAAGTATTTCTTCAACGCACCTTACGCCTGCCATGCCGTTCCCAATCAGAACGAGTCTGCTCTTCATGGATGCACACTCCCCACATCGTAGATATAGTAACAACAAGTGTTATATATACCCCGATATCACACTATCCCATCTATAATGTTAAATAACGTGACGCATATATATTCTAACTTTAAGGGATAGGGGAGGAAATGACAATAGTTACGTCATAATTGTTTACACAATTACCGGCGAATAACGATGTTTGAGCAAATGATATTCTTGCGCGATGGATTGATGGATAGCATGCCTATGCGGAATACCCATGAATTGGGTAATCACTTCGTCGACGCCTTTCAAACGGAGAGCTTTCTGTAAAGTGACTGCTTCGGGGTCACGTTCGTAATCAAACAAAAGTGCGGCGGCAATAGCTGAAGTGAGATGCGGAATCGCAAGTCCCAGCTTATGGGCCTGCAATGCCGGTCGTACCAGCCTATCGTTAAGCGACAGCTTGCGGAGCGGCGAGCGCCCCACGCGAGTTACTTCGTCCTTGAGCTTAGGATTAGTGAATCGCGCGATGATCTTATCAATATAACGGCTATGCTTCTCCTCGTCCCAATCGTATTTGGCTGTCAGGAGGCTGCCCGTTTCATTCATCGCATCAACGACCTTGCCGCGAACGTTATTGTCGCTCATCGCTTCCTGTATGGTGTCATACCCTTCCAGATATCCGTGATAAGCCGCGACTGCATGGCCCGTATTAACGGTGAATAGCTTACGCTCGATATACGGCTCTAACGCATCGACGTACTTTACACCTTTAATATCCGGGAAGCCCTCCAGCATCTCCGAGGCGTCGATTACCCATTCGTAATACGACTCCACCGTCACTTGAAGCGGATCCTCGTGATCCTGTGCCGGCACGATCCGATCAACCGCCGTGTTAGGAAACGCCACATAAGAAGCCAGGTCGCCATGCAGCCTCTTCGGCAAATACTCGAGCACTTTTTGTTTCAACAACGAGCTGCCCGCCATCGCATTCTCACATGCAATAATATGAAGCGGCTTCTTGTCTCCACGTTCCAGCTTAAGTGCGATACCTTCGGCAATCGATTCGGCAATCTGTCCGAAGGAGGCGATGCCAACAGCCGTAGTCACCAGATTGGATTCGGCAATCGCTTCAGCAACCGCAGTTCTACTCTTGGTATGAATGGCTTTCACGTTGTGTACAAACTTGGAGTCCTTGTCTCCGCCAGCAAACACGACCCGGTACTTCCCCTTCTGCGTAATGAGTTGCACCTGTTTCTCGTTCCGAGCGGCAAACGTTATCTCGAAACCCGATTGCGACAGCAATAATCCGATAAACCCTCTCCCGATATTGCCCGCTCCAAAGTGTAATGCTTTCATCGCCATTCCCCCTCTAAAATGTCATCCATCCTTCATTATATAGTGTGAATATTTCGACTATTTGTATGATGATCGATCCTGCCGGCTAGGGACGGCGGTCATTCGCACCTGCCGGCCCCTGCCTTTATCCAAGCACTATGTTATGCGAACACACCCGCCGTCAATCGTTTAAAGTCGAAGTCCATCAGTGACTCTGCATGATAACAGCGGTCTGATGGTTCAAATGGCAGCAATTTCGTTAACGTGTTAGGCACGATTACGCAATGCATCCCCGCGGCGACTGCCGCTCGCGAGCCGTTGGGAGAATCTTCGATTGCAATCGCCTCGTCCGCCCGCACTCCTAGTGCTTCCAGCGCACTGAGGTACAGCTCAGGGTCAGGCTTCACCTTGCTTACATCGTCAGCCGTGCGAATGACCTCAAAGTATTCGCGAATACCAAGCTGATCCATATACTTATCAATCCAAGCACGCTCCGAGCTGGTCGCCAGACCGATCCGCAGCCCCGCTTCCTTCGCCATTTGCAAATATTCGCGGATGCCGGTGCGCACCTCTTCTCTATCCATCCTCGCCGAATGATCGGCACGAATCTTTGTGCGGAATGCAGCCTTATCGATCGGCAGGCCCAAATCCGTCGCCAAATATTCGTACGGGTTGAACACATGCAGGCTGGTGCCCAGACATTGCGAATATTGCTCAACTCCAAGTTCTACTCCATGCTCCAGATAAGCATCCCTGAAGGCATAATACCATGCCGTCTCCGTATCGATGATCGTCCCGTCAAAATCAAAAATAATCGCTTTAATCAAATGTTATTTCCCCTTTCCGCTTCATTCGCGTTAATTATGTTAACAAAACCGTAACACGTATAAATTGTAACCGTCAAGGTTAAACGCCCGCCTACAAGCGCTTTCAGAGGGTTGTCCTCCAGCCTTTGGAAATTGCCATGATCCCTTGCCCCCTCTGCCATCCCGCCTTTTTCTGAAAACGTTCTCATTTTTCAGAAAATTTTTTTTTGATTAAGAGCCTCCGCTGCACCAAGGACGCAAAAAAAATCCGCCTAGTCATGAAGTAAGCCAAGCTGGCTTCACTTCGACTAAACGGACTTCGAGCATCGATGGAGCTTGTATTTATGGATTAATGACCACCTGTATGAGCATGCTCGCCTTCTGCAACGGCCGAGGGATCCAGCTTGCTCCTGCCCATAAAGAACGATCCGAGCAGAGCAAGAGCAGCAGGGACAATGGCAATCATGAACGTAAAGGTGATCGATGAAGATAGCTCATGCGTGATCGTGTCTAGAACCGCTGGCGGCATCTCCGCACGTTTCTCCGGTGTGAGCAGCTCTCGCGGATCTCCTGCGACAGGTCCGCCACCGCTGCCGGCGAATGCATCGGTCATGCGGCTGGTGAAGCTATTGCTTTGCAGAATGCCGAAGATTGTAATCCCGACCGTCATGCCCAGCGAACGAATAAAGTTGAGCGTAGAGCTCGCGGTGCCACGCTGGCGAATGGATACGCCATGGATGGCAGCATTGCTAAGTACGGAGAAGGACGCCCCAATACCAAGACCAAGCATAATCATATACAACGTAACCTGCAATCTGCTTGACTCAGGCGACAGCGTAGTGACGAGAATCGTACCGACAACAAGCAAGGCAAGCGTCGGAATCATCACGTTCCGATACGGGATTCTGGTCATCAGAGCTCCGCCCAGCGATGCCGTTACTACAGAACCAAGCATCATCGGCAGCAGCACGAGTCCCGAATTGGTCGCCGTCCCGCCAAGAACGCCTTGGATAAAGATCGGGATATAGACCGATGCCACGATAAACGCCGCACCGCTAAAGAACGCGACAATGATGCTTGTCGAATACAGCCGATTCTTGAACAACGAATACGAAATAATCGGCTCCTTGGCCTTCGTTTCGACATAGAGGAATATGGCCAGCAGCAGCGCGCAAGCCGCGAACATGCCGATGATTTGCCAGGAATCCCAAGCATACGTCTTGCCGCCCAGTTCAAGCGCGAACATCAACGCCACGACCGCACCGATCAAGGTAGCAGCCCCGGTCCAATCGATCGGCTGTTTGGAGTGCTCCAGCGACTCCTTGTAGAAGAACGCGATCATACAGAACGAGATCACGCCGAGAGGGAGATTAATGTAGAATATCCATTCCCATGCGATATGATCGGTAATATATGCGCCTAGCAGCGGACCAAAGATACTCGACATACCGAATACCGCTCCGAACAATCCGCCCAGCTTGCCGCGCGATTCGAGAGGTACGGCGTCGAACATAATGGTGAATGATGTCGGCACCATCGCTCCTGCGCCAATCCCCTGAATAGCACGATATAGCGATAATTCTTCGATCGACGTAGCCGTACCGCATAACGCCGAACCGATCATGAATACGATAATTCCAAATATGAAGAATCGTTTTCTGCCGTACATATCCGACAGCTTGCCGAAAATCGGCATCCCCGCCATCTCAGCGACCATATAAGCCGAGGTCACCCAAACAAATTTGTCTAATCCCCCGAGCTCGCCGACAATGTTCCCCATTGCCGTTGCAACGATCGTATTGTCCATCGATGCCATGAGTATGCCAAGCAGGAGACCTGCGATGACAATTCCAATATTTTTGTTTTTTGCCGTAGTGGCCACAATTAACGCAACCTTTCCTTTTACCTAATCTAATTCATAGTGTATCCATCGCGCTCCGAACATTATAACTGGCTGGCAAGCCCAACGCTAGATTTTTCGTGAACGTGCAGACTGTCCCGATAATCTACTCTTCCGACCACGCAGCCTGGACCGATCTTCACCTTGGCACCTCTGATGATATCCGCACGAGTCCATTCTACGTATACCTCATCTCCCTCGATTAACGAAGCCTCGAGCGCTGTAATAGTAGTCCTGCTGTGTTTCAGCACTTCTTTAAACTTTCCACCTCTGCTCTTTCGAACGATAATGGAGCCTCCCACAATCTCTTTGACACGAGAGGGGCCATACATCCGAAGCCTAGCCTGGCCTGCATTAACACCTTGCTCCGACTCGAGGACTCCTCTAATATCCAGTTTCTCGACTTCTATGAAACCACCAGAGCACAATCGACCTGACAAGGCGACCTTCTCGCCTCGTACGTCTCCATCAACAACAACATCCCCCACGCCGGAGCAATTGCCATAACGCAGTTGTCCACTTATGTTCAGTTCTCCCGTCAGCTTCATCTTTGCCGCCTCCAAATTTCCATGAACAGATGCGGATCCTGTCAACGAGAGTTGTCGGCAAGACACATGACCTCCAAACTTGGCTTCACCGGTAATACGAAGCTTGGCGAAGTGCCCGCCGGCGGACTCGGATGTGCCGAGCAGACGTAAATCATGCTGCTTGGGCTTGTCATCCACCGTACTTCTCCCCTTTCTCGACAATCCCTTCGGGATGTACCGTCAGTGATGTTCTATACTCCACTTTGCCGATTCTGCATCCTTTGCCTATTACGATCTGCCCACCGCGCACGACATCAGCATGGGTATATTCGAGCCTTACGATGTCCCCTTCGATCAGCTCCGCATCCAATCGCGACTCAGCATTAGGCACAACCCAGTTCCAAAGCCAGCCCCATCTGCTGTCATCCAATCGCCTTACGATCACCGTTTCACCGCCGATCTCGCGGATCTTGCTTGTTTTGTGCGCCAACCCAATTTCTATCGTTCCCGCGTTCAGAAGCCCTCCTGTTTTCACAGCGCCGCGACTAATGAAGGTCTCCGCCTCGATATCGCCGCCCGCAGTAAGCAGTCCGTCGAGCTTCATGCTGTCACATACGATACGCCCTCCGATCTTGCACATGCCGTCCACATACATCCGCCGTACAATCGTATCGCCATCCACGGTTACCTTACCCTCGCATCGCATCTCGGGAGCATATACACTTCCATAGACATGCGACACACCGCTTGCCCGCATTCCATATGCGGCACTTAGATGTCCAAATACCTTAGTCACACCATCTATCTGCACATTCCCATATTCGCCGCCAGCCGCTTTGCCGAGTCCGCTCAATGTCATATTAGGCAGCCCCATTTTGTGCTCACCACTTAGCTTTACTGACACATTTTCATCTGCGCGTACACTCAGCGTTTTAGGCACATTTTCATCTGCGCGTACACTCAGCGTTTTAGGCACATTTTCATCTGCGCGTACACTCAGCGTTTCAGGCACATTTACACCTCCACCTACGTTAGTCGCATTTATGGTTCCGCTCGATAATATATTGGGCGCTTTTCCCTTCAGCTCACCAATACGATTTGCAGGCATAGCTTCTGGCACTTCGCTCGGATTCAATTCTGGCAGCTGTTGCAAACGCCTATTTTCTTGATCGAGACTGATGCCAGTTAAGTTTTGCACAACTGCGTGGTTACAACTATTAATGTCAGCATTAAGCAGACTATCCGATACGCCGTCACTCATGTCAGACTCTAGTTGGCTGTCTGTTGACTCACTTTGATTGTCACTTATCGTTGTCCCACCTATTTGCTCGCCGTGCTTCGTTTCCACACCATCTCCTCCTTCTTAAACCTGCAACTTGCTTTTAAGCTGCTCAATGGTTTCATGCATACTCAGCCTCCTTACAACCTTAACACCTTTATCAAAGTAAAGGGCTGCCTCCGACGATACAAGGGCAAACGAAGCAACGCCCATCTTGCGAATGAAAACAAGATCACATGGGTCACCTTTAAACCTCGAATAATGTTCTTCCAGCACCATCCGCAATGCCCCGCCTTCATCCAGTCCCATCTCACCAGTGCGCAGCATTAACTCAAGGGCAAATAAATTCAACATTTTATCGAAAGAGTAAAGAACCGCTGCAGCATCTTCATCCATGTATCGTTGCGCTACAATCGTCGAAACAATGTTTCGTTCAATCATCTCAACACAATTTAAACTGACATTAATAGGACCGCTTGCAAGCTGATCGGCAAGCTCATCAAGAGATAAGTCATCCTTGAGATGTAGTATTTTATCAATTCTGGCTAGTATAAGATCCTTAGGGAAAAACGTCTCCTGCCCCGTAAAAGCAGACTTTCTAATAAACCAATCCTCAGGAATCAGTCCTTTTCTCTTCCAGCGGTACAATTGTCCGTACGAAATCCCCGTCGTCTCAAGCAACTCTTTTTTTGATATGAGCTCTTTCTCCACATCTGCACCTCACTTCCGTGTAAACCATCGTAACATAACATTGTTACGCAGTAAAGAGTTGCAATAAAAAGTTGATTAAATGTGTGGGGACATGAGGCGTATGGGGGCGTGTGTGCGAGGGGCGTCTGGTTCGTGGGGACATGATGGTGTGGATGTACGAGTTGGAATGATGAGGATTGGTCGTGAGAGTATGGAATGAGGAGTGGAGGAATTATCGCGTGGTCGTGAGAGTACGAAATGAGGCGTGAAGGAATTATCGTATGGTCGTGAGAGTATGGAATGAGGCGTGAAGGAATTATCGTGTGGTCGTGAGAGTATGGAATGAGGCGTGTAATCGTGTGAATGGGTTGGTTAAACTTCTCAAATGTCGACTCCTTTCTCTCAATGATGTCCCTATTCGCCTGATGGATTTATGCTCTTAACACACATTCCGCTGTTTTTCTTACTACGTCCAGTCCACTCCACTAAACCAAGTTGAGCCCCAAACGCCGATATCACTCAATTGTGTGTTAAATTCTACATACGTTGGGGACTCAAACGTGGATCGACGCACATTGTATGTAGAATTTCACATACGTTGGGGACTCGAACGTGGATCGACGCACATTGTATGTAGAATTTCACATACGTTGGGGACTCAAACGTGGATCGACGCACATTGTATGTAGAATTTTACATACGTTGAGGGCTCAAGCGTCGATCGACGCACAATGTATGTAGAATTTCACATACGTTGAGGGCTCAAGCGTCGATCGACGCACAATGTATGTAGAATTTTACATACGTTGAGCTGGCGGGACGTTCGGCCCGCTTGCGCGCTGACGCTTACGGCGCTGGCCGACCTCTCCCAACGCCCCGCCTCGCGCTTCCTACTTCCGATGCATCTTAAACTCCAAGAACAGCTCGTTGTAATGCGACAGCATACGCGGACCTAGGTTGTCGTAAACCTCTAGACGCTCCGTCAGCGCTTTGTCCGGGTAGAAGCGCTCATCGCCGGAGATATCTTCTGGCAGCAAGAATAGCGCCTCCTTGTTAGGCGTCGAGTAGCCGACGTATTCGGTGTTCTGCGCCGAAACCTCCGGATCCAGCATGAAGTTGATGAATGCGTGAGCGCCCTCCAGGTTGCTCGCTGTCTTCGGAATGACCATGTTGTCGAACCACAGGTTCGAGCCTTCTTGCGGAACGACGTAATCCAACTCCTCGTTCTCGTCCATAATTTCGGAGGCATCGCCGGACCATACGAGACCCGCCGCAGCTTCTTCGTTCGCGATCAGCATCTTGATCTCATCGCCCACGATGGCCTTAACGTTCGGTGTCAGCTCCGACAGCTTCGCCAGCGCTTCCTGCAGATGCTTCTCATTCGTATCGTTGAGCGAATAGCCTAGACTATTAAGCCCCATGCCCATGACCTCCCGAGCCCCGTCCAGCAAGAACACGTTGTTACGCAAGCTCTCGTCCCACAGATCGCTCCAGCTGTCAAAGGTCAGATCGCCCACCATCGAAGGGTTATAAATAATGCCGACCGTTCCCCAGAAATATGGAACGGAATACGCATTATCCGGATCAAACGACAAATTCATAAAATCCGGGTCGATATGCGTGAGGTTCGGAAGCTTCGAATGGTCCAGCTTCAGCAGCAGTCCATCCTCCTTCATTTTGCTGATGGCGTACTCGGACGGAACGGCCACGTCGAACGTTGTGCCGCCCTGCTTGATCTTGGTCATCATCGCTTCGTTGGAGTCAAACGTCTGATAGATGACTTTAATGCCGCTCTCCTCCTCAAACCGCTCGATCAGCTCGGGGTCGATGTAGTCCCCCCAGTTGTAGATGGTAAGCGTGTTGCCGCCTGTGTAGCCTTCGCTTGAATTCAGTGCAGATACCGCGTACATGAGACCGAAGGCGACAATGAACACAATCAGGAAAACCTGAACTAATCCTTTCATATGCGCCCCTCCCTCGAAGCCGGACGGTTCGCTCTCCGGTTAATGAAGTAGTATCCGATGACCAGCAGCACGGTGAACATAAATATTAGTGTCGACAACGCATTGATGGATAACGATACGCCTTGTCTCGCACGCGAGTAGATCTCCACCGACAACGTTGAGAAACCGTTGCCCGTCACGAAAAACGTCACGGCAAAGTCGTCGAGCGAATACGTTAATGCCATAAAAAATCCAGCGAATATGCCAGGTTTGATATATGGCAAAATGACACGCGTCAACACTTCCCATGAGCTGGCGCCAAGATCGCGTGCGGCGTCGATCAAGGTCCCGCTCATCTCTTGCAGCTTCGGCAGCACCATAATGACGACAATCGGAATACTGAACGCGATATGCGACAGCAGCACGGAGACAAATCCAAGCTGAATGCCAGCAATCGTGAACAGGATGAGGAAGCTCGCACCAATGATGACATCCGGGCTTACGATCAGTACATTATTAAGCGTCAGCAGCGTGCCTTTTGGCCGGTTGCTTCGGATGTAATGGATGGCAATGGCTCCGAGCACGCCAATAATGGTCGAGATCGCCGCGGACAGCAGCGCGATAACAAACGTATTCAACACGATGATAAGCAGCCTTGTGTCTTGGAACACTTCGCCGTAGAACTCCCACGTAAACCCTTCGAACTCCCGCATGGAGCCGCCGCTGTTGAACGAATAAAACATCAAATAGAAGATCGGCGCGTACAAGATGGCAAACACGACGATCAGATACAGGTTCGAGAGCTTGCTGTTATTTCCTCGCAATGTCGATCAGCCCTCGCTTTCGATTCCCGGTCAGCAGCATAAGCAGCGCCATGGCAATAATCAAGAATACCGCGATCGTCGCGCCCATGCCCCAATCCTGCGTCACGAGAAAATGCTGCTCAATTGCCGTTCCGAGCGTAATAACCCGGTTGCCAGCGATCAGTCGCGTAATCATGAACAGTGACATCGCCGGAATAAATACAGCCATGCAGCCCGCCTTAACACCATCTAGTGTAAGCGGGAAGATCACGCGACGGAACGTCATCCAGGACGATGCGCCCAGATCGCGTGCGGCGTAGACGAGTGTTGGGTTCATTTTCTCCAGGGCATTAAAGATAGGCAGCACCATAAACGGGATAAAGATGTATACCGAAACAAACACAAAGCTGAAATCCGTAAACAACAGCTGCTTGGTCCCAATGCCAGTCAGCTCCAGCACTGCGTTAACGAAACCGTATGTACCGAACAAGCCGATAAATGCATACGCCTTAAGCAGCAGATTGATCCAGCTTGGCAAAATAATAAGCAGCAGCCATAACCCTTTATGCTTGGTGCGCGTTAGCAGATAAGCCGTAGGATATGCAACCAACAGCGAGAACAACGTAATCAGGAACGCATACCAGAAGGAGCTGAACGTCATCTTGAGATAGACCGGCGTAAAAAACTTCTCATAATTGCTCAGCGTGAAGTCGCCCTCTACGTTAAAGAACGAATAATAGACAATCAGCAGAATCGGCGCCGCCACAAACAGGACGATCCAGAGCAAATATGGGACAAGATACAGATTGCGTGCCTTCGCATCCATCTTAGCGCCCACCGCCTTGTCCGGCGCTGCCGCCAGCCTTCGCCGCTGGCGCCCCAGTCACAGCTTCATCTTCTTCTTCGTCGTACGACTCCAGCCTCCGGTCAAACTCCTCCTCCGTCTCGCCAAGTCGCATGACATGAATCGCTTCCGGCTCGAATGTAAGACCGATGCGCTCGCCCACCGTCGCCTTGCGTGTGGAGTGTACGAGCCACTCATTGCCTGCGTCGTCGTAGGTGCTGATCTCGTAGTGCACACCTCGGAACAATTGCGTATCCACGCGAACGAGCAGCTTACCCCGCTCCGGCGTAGTGATTTCCAGATCCTCCGGACGGATGACAATATCAACAGTCTCGCCATCATGAAGCCCCTGGTCGACGCACTCGAACGAATGACCGGCGAATTCCACCTCGAAGTCGCGAAGCATCCGTCCCTTCACGATATTGGATTCCCCGATAAAATCGGCGACGAAACGGTTGATTGGCTCATCGTAGATATCCGTCGGCGTGCCCGATTGCTGGATCGTCCCTTGATTCAGGACGAATATTTCATCCGACATCGCGAGTGCCTCCTCTTGATCATGCGTGACGAAAATAAAAGTGATTCCGAGCCTGCGCTGCAGCTCCCGCAGCTCATATTGCATCTCCGTACGCAGCTTCAGATCTAACGCGGAAAGCGGTTCGTCCAGCAGCAAAATCTGCGGTTCGTTGACAATGGCGCGTGCAATCGCAACGCGTTGCCGCTGCCCGCCGGACATCTCTGTAATTTCACGATTCTCATATCCGCTGAGGTTAACGAACTTCAGCGCTTCCTTTACCTTCGCTGAGATGGCATCCCCTTTCATACGTTTGATGCGCAGACCAAACGCAACGTTCTCGAACACGTTCAGATGAGGGAACAGCGCGTAATCCTGAAATACTGTATTTACTTGGCGTTCATTGGCCGGAACTCGATTAATGATTTTGCCATCGAATGTAATATTGCCGCTTGTAGGCTCCGTGAATCCTGCGATAAGTCGAAGAATCGTTGTTTTGCCACAGCCGGACGGACCTAGCAACGTATAGAACTTGCCCCGCTCGATCTCGAAGCTAACATCCTTCAGTACCGCAGGATCGCTGCCGCTATATTGTTTCGTAACCCCTTCGAAGCGAATAATCGGCTTCTTATCCATCCTTCAACCCCCTATAAATCCCTTATGTATATGGCCTGAGCACCATACAACTAGACTCATGCTCCATTTAAAATCAATGTGATTTTACGACATTCCATGGAATGTGCAATATACGTGTATGATCAGATTCACAAAAAATCAACTTAACTTGGCAAATGACAATAGTACTCATACTATTTCACTCGCTGCAGCTCGTTATCCAGAAGAATGTTATTCGTGGTAGACTGTCAACATATCAACATCATGCGAATAAAGGAGAGACACGGATTGACAGTCGCAAAAACATGGCAAACAGACGCGCATCACACAAAATTCGTCGCATCATACAGCGGAGGCAAAGACAGCTCGCTAGCGCTGCACATGGCCATGCAGAGCGGAGAAGCGATCGGGCTTATCGTCATGCTGGAGGAAAAGGGAGAGCGCTCACGTTCGCACGGCATGCCGCCAAAGATCATCGCCGCGCAAGCCGAATCCATCGGATTGCCCGTATTGTCCGCCGCCGCTACATGGGATGATTATGAAACCGCGTTCGTTAGGCTACTCAATCAGGCGCGAGAGCTTGGTGCCGAAGCACTCGTGACAGGTGATCTGGATATGCCGGAAGAAGGCTGCTGGCATGATAAAGTAACACAGATGGCAGGCCTTGCGCTAGGCATGCCCCTGTGGCGGATGGATCACCGCCGCTCCGTGGATAGCTTTATCGATCAAGGCTTTGTCGCAGTCGTCGTGACCGTTAATCTGACATCAGGGATGACGGAAGTGGATCTGGGAAGAAGCATAACCCGCGAATTCGTCGAAGAGCTTGTTGAACGAGGTATAGACCCTTGCGGGGAAGGCGGCGAATTCCATACGACCGTGCTTGATGGCCCGATCTTCCGCAAGCCAATACCCGTGCGCAAACTCTCGATCGTGAAGGATGGCGATTATGCCTTCTTGCCTCTTGAGCTTGACGAGGCGGCTTGGGGCATCCATTAGAATGCTGCCACACTAGCGACTAAGACATCAAATCAAAGACCATCTCCTCTTCCACGAGGGGATGGTCTTTGTGATTCACTGTTCAACCATGAATGTTCCCATCATCATCGCGTTTGCTTATACAACCGAATCTCCCACGGTCTCCTCGTTCCGACGACGAAGCAGCATGAAAAACGCGAGCGACAGAACCGCAAAGGCAGCTGCGAAGATAATGAGAACCCCAGCGTCGCCCCACATGCGGCTCACATAGCCGCTGGAGATGACATCGCGGAAGCCCGCGACCGAATAAGTCATTGGCAGCCAAGGCGCGATGCCTTGCAGCCAGTTCGGAATGAGCTCAACCGGGTAGGTGCCGGATGAAGTCGTCAGCTGCAGGATTAGAATGATAATCGCGACGAATCGTCCCGGATTGCCCATTGTTGCCACAAGGAACTGGATGATCATCATATACGTTATGCTGGTAACGATCGAGAACAAGATGAAGTCAGCTACGTTCTGCACCTCCAGCCCTAATGCGAACAACAGGACGGAATCGACAATGAGTGCCTGTATTGCGCCAATGACGATAAGCGTCATCGCCTTGCTCCAGAACCAGCTCCAGCCATTCTGCGGTCTGATCACGGGTTCGCGAACAGAATATACAATCGTGATCAATAGCGCTCCTACGTACAACCCCAGCGACAAGAAGTAAGGCGCCAATCCCGTACCGTAGTTAGGAACATCGGTTAACCGTTCCACATCTAGCTGGATTGGCTCTGCGAACATACTTGCTTTCTCGTCTGTGAGCGTCAGATCCGATGTTTGGGAAGACGCATCGCTCAGCTTAGTAGACAGCTCTTGCGTACCGCCCTCCAACTCGGTTAGTCCCGAAGTCATTTGGACCGCTCCGCTCTCCAGCTGTTTCGTGCCGCTAGACAACTCCTGAACGGAGCTATTGAGCGTGGATAATCCGGCAGCAAGCTCGCCGGCTCCACCCGACAACGCATTAGCGCCTTCGGATAACTTGGCTGCGCCGTTATGCGCCTCTCCTAACTTTTGTTCCAGCGTTCCTGTCCCTGCTGCGAGTGTATCTATTCCCTGCTTCAAGCTGCCAGCTCCAGCTTCCAACTGCTTCTGTCCAGCCGCCGACTGCTCGGCCCCAGTCGCAATCCCTTCGCTAGCCGCAAGAAGCGCTTGGTACGATGGATCGGACGCTGCCTCCGGATGAGCCTGCGCCCAAGCAGCCAGTCCCTCGGCCAAACCAGCCGCGCCGTCGCTAAGCTGTTCGGCACCAGCTGTGGAGGCAGACAGCCCATCGACAAGCTGACCTGCACCCTCTTGTGCAGCGCTCGCTCCGGCTGCAACCTTGCCGCCCGCAGTCTCAAGCTGACTAAGCCCGCCGGACAGCTCATTCGTCCCGGCAGCCAGCTCTTGGCTGCCGCTCACGAGCTTCCCTCCGGCAGCATCCAGCTTGGCGGCGCCGTCCTGAAGACCTGCCGTACCGCTTACCAGCTTGCCAAGGTTCGAAGCTAATAGCTCCGAGCCCGATCGGGCTTCGCTTGTTCCATCGGCGATTTTGCCTGCGCCTTCGCTTGCTGCTGCGATTCCGTCTGCCGCTTCCTCTAGCTGCTCGAACACGGTACGTGTATAAGCTTCCGTTACTTCTTTGTTCAGCGAGCTCTTCATCGTTTCCACAGCCGAATTGCCGATCTGCCCCGCCAGGAAGTTGGTGCTGTCATTCCGAAGATAGATGAGCTTAGCCGGATTCGGCTCCTCCGATGTCAACGTCGTTGTTCTCTCCGAGAAATCGGACGGGATTTCAATCGCCATATAATACGTTTTGTCCCGCATGCCTTGCAGCGCATCTTCCTTACTCACGAACGCCCAGTCGAATTTCTTATTATCCTTTAGTTCTTCCGCAAAATCTTGACCGATATGCATCATCTCGCCTTCGAACTCGAACCCTTGATCTGAGTTCACAACCGCGACAGGCAGCTCCTCCAGCTTGCCATATGGATCCCAGAAGGCGCCGAGAAACATTGCTGTATACATAAGCGGAATCGTCAATACGCCGGCTACAGGAATGAGCACTTTAGGGTTACGTGTAATGGCTCCAAGCTCTGCTCCGAATTGTTTTAAGCCGCTCCATTTCAATTTCATATCAACCATCTCCTTGGTGTAGATCGAATTGACCATTTTCGAATTATGGTCATTTTTGCCCTATAGAAAACCTCTATCGAGATCGTTCGAAGTCGAACGCTCCTCGCTTAGAGGTGGATGTTATCGCCATTAATCATTTCTATTTACGATGTTAAATGTTAGCCAGGCCATGCTCCAAATAAAATCTTAGCTGCTTCGCGACCACTTTTTTGCCCAGCGGCTCATGCGTCTTCTTCCACTCAACGGTGAGCGCCATATACAGCTTGAGCATCACAAATGCCGTCATCTCGGAGTTGCACGGCTTGATCTCGCCCTTGTCGACCGAGATGCGCACCCAATCGGCGATATAGCCCACAACGGCACGTTCGATCTGATTGATTCCTTCGACCGCCATTGGCGTTCCGATCTCTCGTACCTCTTGGGACAGCTTCAGCGCCAGCTCATGCTCCTCGCGGAAATCCCACAATCTCTCTAACGTGATGTACAGGTTATCAAAAAAAGGAAGAGCAGGGTCGATCGCGCCCTCCGCCACCACTTTCATCTCGCCCAACATTCGGGTCATAATATGACCGAACAGCTCTTCTTTATTGGAGAAAAACGTATAGATCGTTCCTTTGCCTACGTTCGCAATCTTGGACACGCCGTCCATCGTCGTCGCCTTATATCCAAATAAGGAAAAAGACTTGGTCGCCGCTTCAACAATCAATTGATTCCGGTCCATTGCCAAATTCGACACCTCCCACATGATTTCCCTTCGACGGAATGACCAAAATAGATAATCGGTCATTTGTTCAATGGATCTATCTTAGCACAGCTGATTTGTTTCCGCAACAGCAGAAGCGGTATAATGAGGACAAGTTAACGAATCCACTAAGACATAAGGAGCGAACCTCTATGACATACCAAGAAATCACTACACAAGAGCAATGGTCCACACATTTCGAGCAATCGAATTCCCGCCCGCTTGTTGTCTTTAAACACAGTACAACTTGCCCCGTGAGCGCCAATGCCTATGAGGAATTCAACAATTATCTCAATGACAAACCGCGGAGCGACGTCGATTATGTGCTCGTCAAAGTGATCGAGTCCCGCCCCATCTCCAACCAAATTGCCGAAGATACCGGAGTGAAACACGAGTCGCCGCAAATCATCTATATCGATAAACAAGCCAAAGTATGGTCCGCAACACACTGGTCCGTCACGAAGGCTCATATCAGCGCTGTATTGGACTAATCCCTCCACAAATAGTCTGCAGACATCCAACCACGGTACCAGGACCTCCGCGCAAGCCCACTCTTGCGCGGAGGTCTATTTGTCTTATCTCCCCCTCTAGAATCGTGACGTTTCGCTCATACCCTCATGATAGACTTCCCTTCATTTCCCATGCTGAAAGATTCATACCCAGCAGTCCCTTGCCCTATAACAGGTTGCATCAATCTGCCCATTCTAAATAACCAATAGATGTGGTTAGCTAAATATTGTCGGAATACATCGATTTAGGAGGAATTATCCCTATGAAACGAATATTGAGTTTATGGATCGGATTAGCCTTTATTACGGCATCGATCGTGCCCGCTTCCGCATACGAACGCGCCTCCGCTGCCGTGTCCTCGATCTCCTTCCATGATATTGGCTCCCATTGGGCTAGAAATACGATTCAAACCATGGTGACAAGAGGTATTCTGGACGGTTATCCGGATGGGTCTTTTAGACCGGAAGAGCCTGTGCAAGTCGATCAATTCGTCAAAATGCTCATCCTGTCCTACTCCGAGCTTCATCCGAATGGCTCGCGCAGTTGGAACGGAAATTTCCTGAGCTCGCTGAGTCCGGAGAACCAGGCCATTGTGAAGCAGGATTATCGTTACTTCAGCTTCTTGCCTAATACCATTGGTTATTGGGCCAAAGATTTTATCGATATTGCCAGCGATCTTCATTTCCTCAATAAAAGTCGATATAGCGACTTCCAGGCAGATATGACGCGCGAGAACGTAGCCGAGATTATCTATTACACGCTGCAAGAAACCGAGTTCCTGGAGGACGGCCAGTTCGGACAGAAGATGGCGGCCGCTTACGGCGATATAACTAGCGCTTCGGAACGCGAGCAACGTTTCATTGCGGAGACACTTGTGAAAGGGATTATGGAAGGATACCCGAATGGCTTCTTCGGCGTGGGCGAAAAAGTTACGCGGGCGCAAGCGCTCGTGATTCTGAACCGGCTGACGAATGAGGAGTCACGCATCCAAATCGAGGTTTCACCGGATAAGCTGGAGCGGCTTGTGCCGACGCAAGGCGGCGGCAACAAAATTGTCGTCTTCCCGGACAAGCGGATGTGGGATATGTACGAATCGCTTGATGCAATCGGAGAGCTCCGCGGTGCCAATCATGATCTCTATGAGACGACGCTGAGGCTGTACAAGGATCAATCGGAGAAGGATCAAGTTCAGATCTCCTCCCCATCGGCTTCGAGCTCCGTACAGGAGGAAGCTGCGATCTGGCTGGATCCCGGATACAATACATACGGCATCACGATCAGACTCAGGGAAGGGGCGATTGCCCGGAACCAAGAGGTCGTAGAGCAATTCGCCAACGGTTTGTTCGGTTATAATGCTTATGCATTCAAAGAGTTGTTCGGCGCCGTCTGCGCCAAAGTGACCGCCGGTCAAGCCGTTACGACCACATACAGCCTTATCGGCGGAGACGCTGTTAACGTACTAGTGAACCAAGCGACCAAAACCGTCATCTTCACCGTCGCTGCCAAGAAATAATGAGTACTCGGTCGCCGATGACCGTGGTAGATAAACAAAACCAAACAGGCATCCACCTTCGACGTTACGACGAAGGCAGGATGCCTGTTTCCTTTAGGCTGCGCCTCCTGCTTAGAGCACACTCCGTGCTTTGTTGCAATTAAGCTTGTAGCTAACGCCGTATTGCTTGCCGTAGTGAATAATCCGCCGAAGCATCGTCTGATCCTGAAGGATCGCGAATGGACAATGGTCCGGTGTCGTATTCACCTCCAGAATCCAAGGACGAAGCTGGCGATCGATCGCAATGTCCAGCCCAATCTCCACTAGCCCTGGGTAGCGCGTCTTCATTCGTCTGATCGTCTGGACACCGATACGCTCTACATGCGCAATCAGTGCATCCCGCTGACCAAAGCCCGCATGAGGCTGCAGCACCTGCGTTGCTGGGAGAATCGTACCGCCTTGGCTCCCGTTGGTCACGATTTTGCCCGGATAAGCGACTCTCGCAACCGTCCCTGTCGCTTCGTAGCCGCCGTTTGGCGACTTCTGCACGACGATCCGGAGATCGAACGCTCTACCGTCGAATTTCAATAGATGAATACCTCTCTGCACGAGATAAGACCTTCCGCCCGTATCTCGTCTGATTGCGTCATAGAAAGCGTCATAGGTTCCGAAGCTGCGTTTCTTGCCGCCTAATTGATAAGCATAGCCTCCGCCAAGCTCCCTCTCTACCCGCATGACGCCTTTTCCCAATGAACCGCGAACCGGCTTCACATACACCATCCCGTAGCTTTGCAGCATGGACGCTAGCGCAGCACGACTTAATATTTTCGTATGGGGCACATAGGCACGCAGGCCCTTGTCCCCTAGCAGCACATTCGTTTTCGCCCATTTGTCGGAGATCCGATACCTTCTTTTTTTGCCCGATTTCACCCTGACACAAGGCCTCCTCTATCCTAATCTAGACGGTTGTCTCTATCAATACTTTGCCTCTTATTACTATACGGCGCCGCATGCGGACGCGCCTTAGGCCGCTGTCGTCATAACCGAACATTCGGCCGCAGGGCACATATGCTTTAGGAGAAAGCAAAAGACCGATCAGGAGGTTGCAGAATGTCCCACAGCCCGCAACCATTAATGAAACATCTGCATGCCATTGCACGATTTCACCCATGGTACGCCGATCTGCTGGAGAAAGCCGGCATCTCCCTATCATCCGGAGACTCGTCCGACTATTCATTGCTGCGGAAGCTGCCTCTCATGACAGCAGCACTGCTCGAACAGCATTATTACACAGGGGACTCTCGATCAGAGCCTGAGCTATCCGTCTATCGAACATCGGGCACTTCTACCGGCATCCGCAAGGCTATCTATTATTCTCCCGACGACGACCTTCGATATATGTCAGCCAAACAATGCAGCTTCGAGCAGTGGCTCGAACTTATGAAAGATACAGAGAAGCCGATTCGCCGGGCACTTGCCGATCTTGGCACTGGCCATGCGGCAAGCACCGCCCTGCGCATCTTTGCGAACATGGGGCTGGAGGCTGAGGCGATCTCCTTCTCTGCGCCAGTCCAGGAACATGTCGACAAGCTCCGCCGCTATCAACCGGATCTCCTGTACACGATGCCTTCTCTGCTGGAATCGATTGCAGACGCATGGCCCGCCGGGTCGCCATTCGGAGTACGCAAGATACTATTGGTCGGCGAGATGGCATCGCGCGAGTGGCAGCTCAGCATGGCGGCAAGGCTTGGGCTTGCTCCTAGGGACCTGCTCGATACGTACGGCTCCATTGAGGTCGGGGCCATTGCTGCCTATTCGCATGAACTAGGGCGTTACGTTCTCGCGGACGGCATCTTAGGCGAAACGTTACCCGCCGAAGAAATAAGCGATGCATTCGAGCCGCTCGCGCCGAACGAAGGTGTTCTGGTGCTCACATCGCTCAGCCGTCAGCTGTTCCCCGTCATTCGTTTCGTGACGTATGACGTCGTACGCGACTTCGAGATGATTGTAATAGATGGCGTTCCGCGCGGCACCTTCTCCTGTATCGCCAAACGGATTGGGCATGAGCTCAAGCATGGCGAGAAAATCAGTCTCTATGATATCGAAGAAGCCGTGCATCAAGTGCTTCAGGATGCCGCCATCCGCGTGGCTGTGAGTAACAATGTGCTCAAGCTGCACATTCGGAGTGCCGAGCTGCTTCTGCATCCCGCCAAAGCACTGGATGTGCAAATTCAGGTAGAACAGCGCATTCCCGATATCGGCATGATGATTCAGGGCGGGCTGCTGCAAAGCATTGAGATCATTCCTGCCGATGAACACCATCCGCTTCCCGGGGGCTCGGTAAAAGCCAAAAAAATATATGTATAATGGTCGAAGCATGAAAGGGATTGGTGCTGCCATGAAGGATAATTGGTTAAGCAAGATCGGCGGAACGCCGCTCGTCCGCCTGTCCAGATTGTTCCCCGAGCAACGGGGCATTCAAGTATTCGCCAAGCTTGAGCTCATGAACCCCACCGGCAGCGCCAAGGACCGTCCCGCCTTGCGAATATTGGAGCGCGCCTTAGAAGACGGCCGTATCGGAGCCGGGTCCGTCGTGATCGAATCCAGCTCGGGCAATATGGCGATCAGCATGGCGGCGATCTGTCAGTTACTTGGGATGCGCTTCATCTGCGTCATCGATCCGCGCACCGCGAAACAAAACATTGGCATCATGAAGGCATACGGCGCCCAGGTTTCTTATGTAGCCGATCCGGATCCGGCAACAGGCGAATATTTGCCTGCACGGCTCTCCAGGGTGCAAGAGCTGCTCTCCATGACACCGAACAGCTTCTGGCCCAATCAATACGGCAACCCGGATAATTATGCAGCTCACCGTGACGGCACGATGTCAGAGATCGCGAGTGAGCTCGGCCACATCGATTACGTATTCGGAGGAGTCAGCACATGCGGCACAATGCGCGGCTGCTACGATTATATTCGTTCGAACGGATTAACAACTCGCATTGTCGCAGTGGATGCGGCTGGCAGCGTTATCTTGGGAGGCGATAAGGGGCCGCGCATATTCCCGGGACTCGGCGCAGGCATCATCCCTCCTTTTGCAAGGGATCGGTTTATGGACCATTCCATGTATGTCACCGACCGCCAGATGGCAATCGCTTGCCGGGAGCTGGCGGCAACGGAAGCCCTGCTAGCCGGGCCATCGTCTGGCGCGGTCATACACGCATTACAATCGATGTTCGAAACCATCCCGGATCATAGTGTGTGCGTTGTCATTCTGCATGATCGAGGCGAACGTTATTTGGACACCGTCTTTAATGACGAATGGATGACAGCTGCGTTTGGAGAAGATTAATGGATAGAGAGGAATAGATACAAGATGCTGTATATGGGAGAGGAACATCTGCGGGAAGTCGGCGAATCGTGGAGCAAATGGGTCGACCGGATCCAAGAAACCGTACGGATCATGGACCAAGGCGACTATGCCCAGCCGCTAAAGCCTTATCTGAGATACGGCGATCCCGCTAATCGTATCATTGCCATGCCAGCCTATATCGGCGGCTCTGTCGGAGTCGCCGGTCTCAAGTGGATCGCAAGCTTCCCAGGCAACCGTTCACTCGGACTGCCAAGAGCGCATAGCGTGACGATCCTTAACGATGCGTCGACGGGCGCGCCTAGAGCCATCCTTCATACCGCACTCGTCAGCGCGGTCCGGACAGCTGCAGTCAGCGGGCTCATGCTGCGAGAGTGGCTGGGACGCAAGCTGTCAGACCCTACGTGCGAACAATCCCAGCAGAGGCTGCGAATCGGCATCATCGGGCTTGGTCCGATCGGGCGGATGCACCTGTCCATGTGCCAGAGCTTATTCGCGGAGCATATCGAACACATCATGTTGTACGATATTCAAGGGATCAAGGAGCAAGACCTAGACGACTCACGATATCGAATCGCCGGGAGCTGGCAAGAGCTGTACACGAACTGCAATGTCATCATTACATGTACGGTAAGTCCTGAGCGATACATTAATATCCCCCCTGCTCCCGGAACGTTGCTGCTGGATGTATCGCTGCGCGACTATTGTCTGGAAGCGATACAAGGTATTCGCTCCGTTGTTGTGGATGATTGGAACGAAGTATGCCGGGAGAACACGGACATTGAGCTTCTTCATCTACATGCCGGTTTGACGGAGAACGGCGCAGTTACGCTGCGTGACGTCATATGCCGAGGTGCCTTGGATCGTCTTTCGCCACGCGAACCTTTGTTGTTCTGCCCGATGGGGATGGCAACGTTCGATGTTGCAATCGCAGATTGGTATGTCGACATGGGCAAGGGACGCGGCATTGGAATTTCACTATCTTGACACCTTCGAGACATACGCCTATATTTAATTTAGCTCAATTTAATTGTGGTTATATTTGATATCGACGTCTTGGAGGACGAACAATGAATCCCATTGAACATATGAAACTGGATAACCAAATCTGCTTCTCTATCTACGCAAGCTCGCGCGAAATTACAAAGCTGTATCGCCCCCTTTTGCAAGAACTAGGGCTGACCTATACGCAATACGTCACCATGCTCGCTCTGTGGGAGCAGGATAACGCAACCGTCAGTGAGCTTGGCAATCGGCTTTATCTGGACTCCGGCACCCTGACTCCACTCCTCAAAAAGCTGGAGTCCGCCGGCTTGGTGACGCGCACACGGGACAAAAACGATGAAAGAAGCGTCATTGTCACATTGACCTCAGAAGGAGAAGCACTCCGGGAGAAAGCCATCGACATTCCAACCAAGCTGGCTTGCCGACTGGATGCCACTCCGGAGGAAAGCATGATCTTGCTTGCGCAAATGCATGAGCTCCTTGACCGCGTGAAACGTTATTCGCTGCAAGAGGATCATCACGAAGATTAAGGTTGTCCCTTGGGAATTATTCGCAATCCCCGCTCTCCCTGTGCTAATATGGGACTTGGATATGAAGCACAAGGAGGGTTATTTACGATTATGAACGGTATAACAAGAAGACATTATCGCCATCCGCTGCTCCTGCTTGCGCTGGCCTTATTCTTGATCGCGGCGGGCTGCGGCGTCGATCAAGGCAAGCCGGAGAACGGTCAAGGCGCAGGTGGCGGCGGACAAGCTGCGGCTACGGCTACACCAGCTCCTACGCCGTCTCCATCTCCTACACCGACGGAGGCCCCGCAAGCCGAAGGACCCGAGCTGCTCGGACCGGAGAAACATCCCGAAGTCACGATCGAGCTCAGCAACGGCAAGCTAATCAAGATCGAGCTTTATCCCGAGGTTGCACCTAACACGGTCAATAACTTCGTGTCTCTCGTGCAGCAAGGATTCTACGACGGCGTGATCTTCCACCGCGTTATCCCAGGCTTTATGATTCAGGGCGGCGACCCCGAAGGTACGGGGATGGGCGGACCGGGATATTCGATCCCAGGCGAATTTACCGAGAACGGCTTCGACAACAAGCTGAAGCATACCCGCGGCGTCATCTCCATGGCCCGTACCAATGCGCCTAACTCGGCAGGCTCTCAAATCTTTATCATGGTAGAGGATGCCCCTTCACTGGATAACAAGTATGCATCGTTCGGCGCTGTTATCGAGGGCATCGAAGCAGCCGATGAGATCGTAGCGCAGGATCGCGACTCCAGTGACAAGCCGCTCGACCCGATCTCCATGAAAAAGGTAACCGTCGATACCAAGGGCATGACCTTTGAGCCGCCGGTCAAAACCGAGTAAGCCGAGGCTACACTCGCGCGCTTGCTCGCGCGAACTACGTTTAAATCGAGCATAAGCGCTTCACCCGAGTAGCTGCCTTTTGGGCTTAACAAGGGTCTTCTCCAGCAACGAATGGTTGTTTTGGACGAAGGCCCTTTTCTGTTGGAACGATTTCCGTGCATACAAGAAAACAAAAAGGCTTCCCCAGAAGTCTCTTAGACTTTGGAGAAGCCACACTCCTAGCTAACAACCCACTCGCCTAACCCTGGGTCAACAACTCCGCTTCATCTTCGCGGTAGACAAGCCTGCGTACATATTCGAAGTCCGGCGTAATAATCAAATTATCCAGATAGGCCGAAGTCATACTACCCGGCATTCTCGCCCGGTTAAGCTTCTCAATGATTTCTTCCCCGGAGCCAATGCCGATGCCATGGCCAAAGTACAAATTATCATCAAGCTTAATGACGTTCTCGCCTTGCCATTCCGGCGTCGAGCGGTCGTAGTCCGGATTCTTGAAATACATCGCATCGCCATGATAGGTCTCATTCAGATTGTAAGTCGCGTTAAGCCGCAGATCGCGGTCCGACTCCCAACTGAACAAGTACAAATTACGAAAGTGGCGGTTAAAGGCTGCATCACCGATTGCGTCGAGTACGCCTTTATACATAATTATGATAATGGCGACCGCACATTCGAAGCCGTACAACTGGCCGTTTGTAAAGATGTCGTTTAATGCGACAGAAGGCGGGACGTTTGGCTTCAGCAGAAAACCGCCCTCCGGCGTACGCATCCAATATTGTTCATTACAACGCGAATTGCTAAAGGTTGCGAAGCTCACGCCGCTTGCATACATCGCCTTAGCCGCCTCCACGATATGTGTCCGCATCTTAAGCTCGAAGATCAACGATTCAAGCGTTGGATAAGTATACATCATCGGGCTGGCCATCTTCCTCGCCAAGGTTTTTTTCTCCAGTGTCGTCAGCATCCGCGGCGGTATCGCGCCCGGATTGCTTCCGTCCGAAATTACGATCACATTGTACCCCCCAAACCAGAAATATGGATTAGGTTATATTACGTGACCCCGCCCTGATTGGTGAGACATATGGATGTTCAAAAGCACGCTTCCCATTACGAAGTTTTTCAAGTAGTCAATTCGACATCGAATATTGAATGCAACCGAGCCTTCCGATTCTCACGTAGCGCTGCTACGCTCCGATTCTCAGTCTCTAGTTGCCTCCAATCTTCTCGGTACTGAGAACCGTACTTTTGAACTTTTGATTATATGGATGTTCAAAAGCACGCTTCCCATTACGATGTGTTTCAAGTAGTCAATACGACGTCGAATATTGAATGCAACCGAGCCTTCCGATTCTCACGTAGCGCTGCTACGCTCCGATTCTCAGTCTCTAGTTGCCTCCAATCTTCTCGGTACTGAGAACCGTACTTTTGAACTTTTGATTATCTTGATGTTCAAAAGTACGCTTCCCATTACGAAGTTTTTAAGCGACTTCTATAGGTTGCAGCAAGCCCGCCTGGATCAGACCATTGCGAATGCCCTTCTCGTCCACATGCGTTGTTACGAAATCGGCATACGGCAGCAGCTCCGGGTTGGAATTGCCCATAGCAACGCCGAACCCGACATAGTCGAGCATCTCCTTATCGTTCAGCCCGTCTCCGAAAGCGGCAGCATCCGCAGCCGTTAGCCCAAGCTTCTCCAGCAGCGCCGCGATTCCCTGCGCCTTCGAACCGCCAGCAGGCAGAACATCCATCGCCGCACGATGCCAGCGAATCAGCGTGAAGTCGTTCTTCAGCTCCTCGTATAGATGCTCCTCATGGCTCTCGCAATGCAAGAACACCTGGAAGATATCGTCCGTGCGCCAGAACTCCGGATTAAATCCAGGCAGATCTACCTTAAGCGACAGTACCGACTCTTCTATAAAGGGGTGATTCTCTCGATCCGAGCAGAACGTATGCTCACCCTCAAATACGAGTCCGTGATTATGCGAGGCAGCAAGCTCTACCAATCTTCCGAGCTCATTCTTGCCAATCTCTCTGCGGTACAACGGCTGGCCTTGATAAACAACGTAACCGCCATTCAAACAAACGTACGAGTCGATCCCAAGCTGCTCCGCAAGCGGCTTAATGAAGTATGGCGCCCTGCCCGTCGCGATGACCGGCTCCACACCAAGCTCCTTGAGCTCGCGAAGCGCGTCAACCGTATCCTGCGGGATGACCTTTTCCTCATTGACCAACGTCCCATCGATATCAAAGAAGACAATTTTATAGCTCATAAGACCAAAACTCCTATCCGTTTTCCTTCTAGTATAAAGAATAGGAGTCATTCCCGCTAGCTTTCCCTGCCAACCAAAGTTTAACGTTTTGCCCGTTTCGGCGAATGTGTTCAAGTTACTTATAATCTTTCTCACTTCATTAACGTCTGTTGACCCGCCCCCTGGGCATGAGGTATAGTAAGGGAAAATATAGTTCGGACAAGCGGGAAGCACCCGCAAGGATTGACGGATACCGTCGCCTTGCGGGTGCTTTTTTTGTGTGTACATAGGTGCACGATCTCGTAAGTCCCGAACTCAAATTCAGGAGGGATCATCATGGGTTTTCGTTATTTGAAGAGGTTGTTGGGGCTGGCGAGTATGACAGTACTGCTGACATTAGCTTTGTCCGGTACAGCAACGGCTGCAGCGTTCGAATTCACACCCACAGCCAAAGCCGCTTTCGACAAAATGCTTGCCGGAGCCGCCAGCTCTGTCTCGCATTCACTTAAGAAGCAGCACGCCGATCTGCAGGCACTGCAGAAACAGGATGCCGAGTGGGATACCAAGATCAGCACGCTCCATTATCAGAACGAGGAGTTCGAGAATAAGCTGCGCAAGGCAATCCGCGAAATCGATGCCGTCAAAATCAAGGCGCTGGAAGCCGCCTCCGCAGCACTTAAGAAGCAGAACGAGCCATTATTCAAGCTATATGAATCCCAGAGATCCCAGCTTTCGCTTGCCCGATCATTAAAGAATAAAGAATTGATCTCATTCTTAAACATGCAAGTTGAAATAACCAAAGCCGCCGTGCAAGCTGCCAAAAATAAACAAAGCAGCAAAGATGCCGCGCTCAAGCAAGCGAAAGCCGACGCCAGTGCCAAGATGAAGCTCATTCGCGACATGTTAGGAGCTATCGAAACGGCGGAATCAAGAATCAAGACTTTTAAATCGACGGCCAGCACGTATAAAAGTTTGTTTACGACCGAGTCCAAGGTCCTTGGTGCAGCGGTACGAAGCGGCGACACCAACACAACCGCCGCCTCCTTTATACGAATGATCGCTTATCAGCGTCAAATGATCGTACAGAAAATGAACATTCATACGTATGAAGGCGTAATCGCCTCCACAATCGCACAAGCGGATAAGAAGCTCCGCAGCTTCTAACTACTTCACATCGGGCAGGTTCAAAAGAAACCCTCATCCAAAACGAAAAGCCGCGATTGATATCTCGCGGCCTCTCGTTCATTTACATATTCGACTTGCCGAAGCGCTTGGCTGCCCACAAGATGATTTCGATGACAATCCCCGCGACAAACCCCGCTATGGACATAAACATAAACATAATAAAACCAATCAGATCGCCCCAGCCCGTCAAATCCTGGCTTTTGATTGCCATATAGAGAACTCCTGCAAGAAATCCGATCGTAGAGAGCAGCCATATCCATTTGGCCCCGAACCAGCCAGCTACTGCCACAACTACCGATACAACGACGGCCAGTAGCACCAACATTAAAGCATTCATGAGATTCCAATCCTGACCGATGATACCGAATCTAACTGTGAGCAATGAGGCGCTCAGCAACAAAGCCGATACCCCCGCTATTCCCCACCATTTGGATTGACCGCTACCCGGAAGCCAACGCATGGAAGCACTCTCCTTATCTCCTCGCCGCATTGTAATCGCGCTTATACTTACAGACGCCGAACGATCGCCAAAGGTTTCGTATACTCCGCTCCTGAACCCCCTGTACTCTTCTGGATGCTAGGGAAATCTTCCCCTTTTCTGTATGCGTCTTCAGGACTATAATAGAACAAAGGAAACAATGAGCGTAATCATTGTCGGTACGTTCTTTTGCAGGAATATAGGTCAACTATTGAGAAAACGTATACAATCCTATATTTCGTAGGAAGGGTGAATGTCTTGGCAGAGAAACATGGACAAATGTGCGTGAAGTTCGAGAAAGCGGTTGGGATACTCAGCAAACGTTGGGTCGCGCTGATCATATATAGTTTGTTGCCCGGACCTGGGCGCTTCTCCGACATCGAACATCAATTGCCAAGTCTAAGCGGCAAGGTGCTGTCGGATCGGCTGAGAGAACTGGAAGCTTGCGGATTAATTCGCCGTGATGTCTATCCGGAGATGCCCGTACGCATCGAATATTCTCTGACGGACAAGGGCCTTGCGCTGTCACCGCTATTAGCGAATATTAGCGAATGGGCCGAGCAGTGGATTGATCCGGATGAAGTACAGCAGCAACAATAATCGTCTATAATCGTTTCGTTGGTTGATCGTTCCCTCGTCCATGTGCTACACTGTTCTCATTCCAAGGAACGGAGGGTTTCGTGTGATAGATTACATCCGAGTTAGGTCTTTGCGCGGCTAATTGCAAAGTACGTTTACGCTCTGCCCGTACGGCAGAGGACTCAGGATAGGTCTGTCCACATGAACCCATGTAACCCGCTGCAGCCGATTATCGGCGGCGATCGCTTCCGATCGTCACGGATTGTCTTGCCACACGCTCGTCTCTTGATGCTCTCTTCGCGGAGCCATGCGGGCGAAGCATGTCCCGGCTAAGTCGTCCAACTGCACGCGTGGACCCGCCATTCCTCTTTCCTCAGGTCGAATATCATCGGGCACGGGCAGATATGCCTGTGTTTTTTTGTACCCATAACCAAACCGGAGGGTGATATATAAATGATGGAACAAGAACAACCCAAACAAAAAGCAATAATTGTAGGTGTCGAGCTCAAGAAAGGCTCTGACTTCGAATACGCTATGATGGAGCTTCGCAACCTGGCTGACGCCTGTTATATCGAGGTTGTAGACCAACTCAGCCAGAAGGCAGACCGCATTAACCCGTCGCATTACATCGGTACGGGCAAGATTCAGGAGCTTCGCGCCTTGATGGAGGCGCACGAATGTGAGCTCGTGATCTTCAACGACGAGTTGTCCCCTTCCCAGATTCGCAATCTGGAATCCGAGCTTCAATGTACGGTAATTGACCGTACGATTCTGATTCTGGACATCTTCGCCGAACGTGCCAAAACGCGGGAAGCGCAGCTGCAAGTGGAAGTCGCCAGACTACAATATTCACTGCCGCGTCTTGTCGGACTTCGTGCTTCCCTCGGTCGCCAAGGCGGCGGCTCTGGCCTCAAGAACAGAGGCGCAGGCGAAACAAAGCTCGAGCTCGACCGCAGGCGGATCGAAGAACGAATTACGGCATTGCAGGCAGAGCTGGAGAAGCTGGTCATGACGCGCCAGAACCAGCGCAAGCAGCGCAAGAAAAACGAGATGCCCGTCGTCTGTCTCGTCGGCTATACCAATACCGGCAAGTCCAGCCTAATGAATGCGCTGCTGGAGACCTACGACCCCGAAACAACGAAGCAAGTATTCGCCAAAGACATGCTCTTCGCCACGCTGGAGACGTCCGTTCGAAGCATTGAGCTTCCGGACAACAAGTCCTTCCTGCTGACGGATACGGTTGGATTCGTGAGCCAGCTGCCCCATCACCTCATCAAGGCATTCCGCTCCACGCTTGAAGAAGTGACCGAGGCCGACTTACTCATCCATGTTGTCGACTATGCTCACGAAGATTACGAGCAGCTGGTCGCCGTCACAAACGATACGTTGCACGAGCTCGGTACCGAGGGCATCACAACGATCTACGCCTACAACAAATGTGATCTCACCGATCACCCCTACCCGCACAAGTCGGGCAACTCGGTTTATATGTCCGTCAAAGAAGGAAAAGGTCTTGACGAGCTTATCGAGGTCGTACGCTCGCACATCTTCGCGAACTATGTGAAGAAGGACATCTTGATCCCGTTCAACCAAGGACGTCTCGTCTCATACTTCAACGAACATGCCAATGTCCTCTCGACCACTTACGAAGAAGAAGGCACTCGTATGCTGGTAGAATGTACACTTGCCGACTACGAACGGTTCAGACAGGACTTCGTCGAGGTGGGCGCCGAGAGCTAGACTGGACTGATGGGGCTGACTTTTTCGTGAAATAGATCTGACCAAATGGTAGAGGGTGCCATCCAATATGGAGGCACCCTCTACCATTTTGTTTGTGTTTGCCAGGAACCTTACCCTTTAATCGCCCCGGCCGTGATGCCGCTGTTGATCTGATCGCTGAACAACACGTAAGCGATTATCGATGGCAAGGCTATAATCGACATGACTGCGAATTGAGCGCCGTAATTGGAGGCATATTCGCCGGTGAATCGCATGAGCGCGAATGGCAACGTACTCCATTCATCCGTAGAGATGTACGTGATGGCGAGTACGAATTCATTCCAGCAGCCGATGAACGCGAGAATCATAACCGTCATGATCGCCGGCTTGAGGATCGGCAACACAATTCGGAAGATGATGCCGAACAACCCCAGTCCGTCCATGACTGCCGCTTCTTCCAACGATCTTGGGATACTGCGAATATATCCGGAGATGATCAGCATACTCACCGGAATCGAGAAGCCCGCATAAGGCAAGATGAGTACAAGCGAGCTGTTCAGCATATTCAACTCATTGAATAACACGAAGTTCGGCAGCAATGTCGCATGAAACGGTATAATAATGCCGATCAGAATGATGCTCATGAAGAAGCCCTTAAGCTTCCAGGTCATTCTGCTGAAGGCGTAGCCCATCATCACGGAGGTGACGACGATGATGGCGATGGAGAATGCGGTAATGAGCAAGCTGTTCTTGAACAGCCTAGCGATTTCCGCATTCACGAACGCATCGCGATAGTTATTCCATTGGAACGGCGAAGGCCACTTCAAGATGTCCGTACTGTAGAACTCGCCGCTCTTCAGCAAGGAGAAGTTCAACATCCACACGAGCGGGAATAATTCGAACGCGCAGAACAAGACAAGCACGGCAATAAGGATCGACCGCCTAATGCGGAACATAACCGTCTGGTTCAATATTGATCATCCTCCTTCCTGAACATCGAACTGAACGTCCATGCCGCCAATAAGCAGACGATAACGAAGATGACCGAGATCGCATTCGAATAACCGAATAAGCTTTCGCCGAAGCCTTTCACATAGAGATAAGTTCCGATGAAATGCGTACTTCCTCCTGGGCCGCCTCCGGTCATGATCAAGACGGTCTCTAGTTGTTTGAACCCTGCAATGATCGCCAGAAGCATATTAATCCTGATGATGGGAACCAGCAGAGGCAATATCATATATCGAATCATCTGCTTGTTATTCGCGCCGTCTAGTTCTGCGGCTTCGTAGAGCTCTCCCGGAATCCCCTTGACCCCGGTGTAATAGATCAAGAAGCAGTAACCGAATCCATGCCATACGATAACTAGAATAATGCAAATGATCGCAGTCTGAGGATCTCCGAGCCAATCGTGCTTCCAGCTACCAAGTCCTGCTATGTCTAGCCCATGGTTGAGCAGACCCGTCGTCGTCGAGAAGACATTGACCCACAGCTGCGATGTAATGAAGCTCGAGATGATGGATGGGATGAATATAATCGTGCGAAGCACGCCTTCCCATTTGCCCGCTTTGGTCACAAGAATAGCCGTCAATATACCTATTGGATGTTGGATGATGAGAAACGCAAGCACAAGCCAACACGCATTCAATAAGGATTTCCAGAAAAAAGGGTCATCGAAAAAAATCTCTTTGTAATTGCGCCAACCGACGAAATTATAGCTTGGCGTCCAAGCATCCCAATCCGTAAAGCTATAATAGAAGCTGACTACTATCGGAAGCAGCACGACGAACAAGAATAAGGCCATGCCAGGCGCAACCAATAAGAATACCATCTTGCGGTCTTGCAGCATCTTCTGCATAACTTACCTTCCTATCTGCCAAGAGCAGGCGGAGACTGTTCTGTCGCCGCCTGTTCCGCTACGCTTTATTGGGACATCTCCGCTTGTTCCGCATTGCTCTTGGCTACGATCTCGTCCATGGATTCGGCGAATTGCTCCGGCGTAACCTTCATAGCTTCCAGCTGCTGAATCAGGTTCTGGAACTCCTTGGACATGGATGGCGTCGTCAACTGATCGGTTAAGTATCCGCTGAACGTTGTGGCATTTTTCAGGATGTTCGTGATGTCGTTTTGAACCGGCGTCTC
This sequence comes from Paenibacillus sp. strain BS8-2, assembly GCF_054483835.1. Classification (NCBI taxonomy): domain Bacteria; kingdom Bacillati; phylum Bacillota; class Bacilli; order Caryophanales; family Paenibacillaceae; genus Paenibacillus; species Paenibacillus sp. strain BS8-2. The sequence goes on along the minus strand of NZ_CM137010.1, from coordinate 2,314,111 downwards.
TTGGCCGGTCAAGAACGCATCATACTTTTGAGCTGGGAACGTGATGCCATTCTGCCAGACGAACTTCGGCCAGTTCTCCGGTTGGAAGAAGAACTTGATCAGATCCTTCGCCGCTTCACGGTTTTTGGACTTGTTCGATACGGCCAACCCTCCGCCGTACCATACGTTGAGCTCTGCTTGCGTGCCCTTACCCTTCTCATTGGCTGGAAATGCAAACGCACCGATATTGTCACGTACCTCTGGCGGGAAGTTGGTGTCCGTCGGCATACTCATCTCCCATTGCCCCATCATGAACATGGCTGCTTTCCCCTGTCCGAACAAGTTCCTCGCCGTACCATAGTCTTGGTTGAGGAAGCCATCTCCGAAGATGCCCGCCTTAATCATCGATTGGATGTCGGTTGCCGCCTGCACGACTTCGGAGCCTTTGTAAGTACCTTTGCCTGCGAAGATATCTTTCGTCAGATCGAATCCGCCGGTTTGCCGCGCCAGCACCGTATCATACCACATGACCGAAGACCACGCCGCTCGGCCCTGCATCGCGATTGGCACAATATCTTTGGCCTTTAGCTTTTCTACGATTTCCATTAACTCGCCTTGAGTCTGAGGAACTTCCAAGCCGTTATCCGCGAATATTTTTTTGTTGTAGTAGATGAACCAGAAGTCCATGAATCCGGGTACGCCGTAGATCTTGCCATTCTTCGTGAAGCCATCGAACGCGCCATCAACGAAGCCGCTGTCCTTGAAGTCGTCCCACGATAATTCTGCCAATGCGTCGTTGCTGATCAGCGGCGTAAGCGAGCTATTGTTGCCCCATACCGAGAACATATCCGGGAGCTGATTGGATGCATTATAGATCTTCAGCTTTTGTCCGTATTGTTCCGTGGCGAGCGCCTCGACCTTAATCGTGACGTTCGGATGCAGCTTCATGTATTCCGCGTAGATATGGTCCTCTGCTTTGCCTTGTCCCGTCATGCGGTCTGGCGCATTCGTGAACACTTTTAATTCAATCGGTTCAAGGTTCTCAGGCGAAGGCGCTGCTGATTCAGCTGCCGATGGCGAAGCAGACGAATTGCTTGCGTCGTCATTTGATGGTGAGCTTGCAGTGTTATTATCTTTGTTGCTTGCGCATGCGCTCATTGTTGCTGCAAGTACGACCGATAGTGCGATCAATCCTAACTTTTTACTCATGGTCCAACCCCTCCTCTTGAATGTACAGACAACAGAATTCTCATCTGCAAATCGATTATATGATGGCGCTATCATCCACGACATGGCGTAATTTTGGATTTTCATGTCTGTTTTTTTGAGTCTTGCATAATATACAATTCTACCAAGGAATTGCAATCGGGACATCGAATTAATAGAAAATCACATTACGAGATGGCAGGTAGATAACTATGCTACGATTGCGATACCGGAATTTACCCCTTCGATATAAGTTGGTTTTGTGGTTCAGTCCCCTCTTCCTGTTCACGATCGGCTCCATCGGCGCTTACTCGTATAATGTTGCTTCCGAGCAAATCTTCGAGCGTCAGACGATCGAGCAGAACCACATTGTCTCGACCACCGTTACAGATCTGGATTATATCGCCCAAGACGCGATCGATACTTCGAACTTTTTATACTTAAGGACCGAGATACAACAGCTGTTCCGAGCCAAAGAAGAGATCGATTACGACGCTTCCAAGCTAGCGTTCGGTATGATTAGCAGCGCGATGATTACAAGGCAATTTTTTCAATCGCTCATCCTCTACTCGAACTATCTAGAGCCTATCGAATTCGACAAACGAGGAAATACGAGTGCCTTGCCTATGGAAGAGTTTAAACGAACCATCATCTACAAACGTGCATTCGCTCAACCGGACATACCGACTTGGGCGATCGACACCGGACAATTGCACGTCTTTCAAGGCGAATCCAACAATACGATTATTTTTGCCCGGGTACTGAAGAGCGACCTCAACTTGCGTCCGTTAGGCATAATCGTCATCGGCTTTGACGAGCTCGACCTGCGCCGAAGCTATGCTTCCCCTGTCGTTAACGGCCGTGAAGTCATTATAGTAAACCCTGACGGCGAGGTACTCTCCGATTCGCAAGGAAAGTGGCTAGGCCGGCAATGGTCTACGCTTCCCTACGCCCAGGAAAACAATCAGAGCAAACTGCTCATTACCGAGTCCGTCTCCAATCTGACGGGTTGGCGAGTCATTGCCTTGCAATCGAGAGATCAATTACTATCGGAGGTTAATCGGATCAATACCGTTACGCTCTACGCGATGGCGGTTATGTTCTTGGTCGCCCTGGCTTTCTCATGGATAATTGCTTCATTTATCTCCAAGCCGCTCAAGAACATCGTCCTCTCGATGCAGAAGTTTCAGAAGGGTGACTTCATGCAGAGCGTGACTCCGCGCGGACATGATGAACTCGGATTGCTGGGATATGGCTATAACAACATGGTCAAGAAGACCAAGCAGTTGATCGACGAGGTCTATACGTTCCGATTAGAGCAACGGGAGGCAGAGCTTAAGCTGCTCCAGTCTCAGATTAATCCGCACTTTCTGTACAACACGCTGAATACGATGGCTTGGAAGATGGAGCAAAGACATGAGCACGAATCAAGCGAGATGGTCTATGCGTTGTCCAGCATGTTCCAGATCAGCCTTAGCGACGGCAAAGACATGATTACGCTGCAAGAGGAATTCGTGTTCATCACGAGCTATCTATTTCTACAGAAAATGCGCGCTCCCCGACTTCATTATGAAATATCGTTAGATGAAACTCTGCGCAACGTTACGTTGCTGAAGCTTATCGTCCAGCCATTCGTCGAGAACGCCGTCATTCACGGCATCGAACCGCTCGGCGGAGAAGGACTCGTTCAAGTGTCTGCGAGCGTCCATGGGGACGTATGTATCATTAAAGTGACAGATAACGGTGTGGGTATCCCAGCCGATCGACTGGCTGAATTGAAGAGCATTGAAAGGACATCGATTAAGGACAGAAGCGGATTCGCGCTATGGAACGTCCAAGAGCGTCTGCGTCTCTATTACGGACAGGCGGCAACGATCGACATCGAGAGCGAAGTCGACTTCGGTACGCGCATTTCGATTACCATTCCGCTTGAGGGGAGCGTTGCAAATGTATAAGTTATTCATCGCAGAAGACGAATCGACCATTCGGAACGGGTTAATGACGATGATCAAGTGGGAGGAGCTCGGCGTTCATGTGTGCGGGGATGCGGCTAATGGGGTTGAAGCACTTGAACGCATGCAGCACGTTCAGCCGGACTTGCTGCTGCTCGACATCCGCATGCCCTTCATGAACGGTCTCGAGTTGCTGAAGGCGCTTCAAGATAACGAGCGGTGCCCAGTTGCGATTATTCTGACCGGGTATAACGAATTCGACTATGCCCAGCAAGCGATCAAGCTGGGGGCGTTCGACTATCTCGTCAAGCCTTGTCGGCCATCAGAGGTCCGCGATGTCGTGTCGCGAGCGATCAAGATGCTGGACACCAAGCAGGACCAAGAACAACACGTACATCATATTCAACGATTATGGCGACAGGGCAATCCCATTGTGATCTCGCATCAGCTTGGTTCGTGGCTTCGTTCTCCCAAGTCCCCTTGGGAGAATCGCCATTCGATCGCTCGCTCTATTAATATGAGGATCCACCTAGACCAGTTGCAGGTGGCTGTGTTCCGTAATGACTCCAAGTCGCTGCAGGAGCTGGACTACGGTCCGACAGACGTCGAGCTTGTAAGGTACGCGGCATTGAACATTATCGAGGAACTGTTCGCAACAGTGCTCGCTATGCAAGCGGAAGTCATTCGCCATCACGAAGACATTGTCGTTCTCTTCAATCCAGCGCGCGAGGATAAGCCTGAGGAGCTAAGAAATCATCTTGAGCGGGTACAGAGTAACCTTCAGTCATACTTACGCCTGTCCTTCAGTATCGGGGTAAGCGGTCACCTGACGTCCATTGATGATATTCATTCATCCTATAGAGAAGCTCTCGCTGCGCTGGACGATCGATTCTTCTATGGGGAAGGCGGGATCTACGTATACGACGAGACATCCCACAACCAACAGCACGATTCAACGTTTGTGCTGATCGACTCTCTCCGCCGCACGGAAGTCTCCGTTCTCGAAGCCGTTCACGGTTACAGGTTCCAAGAAGCGCTGGAACAGCTGGATATGTGGTTCCAGCTACTCCGCACCAACCCGACGCTAAGCCGTTCGTTCATCCAGTTGCAGGCGATCACGCTTGCCACGAAGCTGATCGAGATGATGCATGAACAAGACATGGATGCGGATTCGGACGCGGGACGTTCGGATGGGCTGCTTGCTCTGTACGAGGCGTTACCTCAGCTAGAGACGATAGATGAACTGGTGGGTCTAATGTCCAACCTATTGCACCAGCTCGTGCTAGGATTGAGCCGACGCAAACCGCGTCACCGCACAATCGAGCAGATGACTCGGATGATCGAGGAACAGCTCACCGACCATCTGTCTCTTGCTCAATACGCCGAACGGTTATTCGTCAACGCTTCCTATCTGTCCTCGTTATTCAAGCAAGAGATGGGCATTAACTTCGTCGATTACATTCACCAGAAACGGATTGAGAGAGCCAAGCTGCTGCTCAAGGATCAGTCGCTCAAGATACAAGAAATCGCTTATGCGGTCGGCTATACGGACGAAACCCATTTCTCCAAGACATTCAAAAAGTGGACGGGGTATTCCCCATCACAATTCGTGAAATCGAAATGAACAAACACGGTTGCATCAAGCTCAGAGAACACTCAAAAGCCCCGATTCCGTAAGGAATTGGGGCTTCAATGGATTCAGACACTCTTTCGATCGAATAACATCCCTCTCAAGCAGAGGAATCTTAATGTTTCCGTTTATAATACGTGATACCCAGCGCGAGCGCCAGCACGGAGCCTTTGACGATATCCATGGCGTAATACGGCACGGACAACATGATAAGCCCGTTGGAGAGGATGCCGATCAGCACCGCGCCTACAAATGTGCCAAAAGCGTTCGGTTTGCCCGCGCCAAGCACGGAATAACCAATAAACGCTGCAGCAACGGCATCCATCAAATAAGGTGAGCCAGAATTGACCTCCGCCGTCATGACACGCGCACCGAGAATAATGCCGCCGATCCCCGCGAACATGGCAGAGATCAGATAAGCCGCTAGCCGATATTTGCTCACTGCAATGCCGGAAAGCTTGGCAGCCTCCGGGTTGCCGCCGATCATATACATATAACGGCCGTGCTTCGTGTAAGTCAGGAACAGATGGACAACGAGCACTACAAGAAGCATGATGACTATAATCCAGGGCACCTTGCCCAGTGCGCCGAAGATATCCGGAATTTCACCCGTTGCATAATCGCCGTTGGGTAGAATCATGTTCTCCGAAATGGTAGCTCCGCGCGTATACGTCAGCGCCACTCCCTGGAATACGAACATCGTCGCCAGTGTCATCAGCATATCCTGAATCTTAAAGTTAATGACGAGAAACGCGTTGACCAGTCCCACGAGCAAACAGAAAATAATCGTAACGATCAGACTGACGCCAATCTGTCCGCCGTGCCATACGAAGATGGAGATGACCAGCGCATTGGCCAGCGATGCCGTAGAACCGACCGAAAGGTCGAAGCCGCCGACCGCAAGCGAAACCGTTAATCCCGTTGCGATAATCGTAACGATAGAGATGGTGCGCAAAATATTAATAATGTTCGTATAGTTCAAGAAGTTGTCTGTCATCGTACCAAACACCGCGATCAGGATCACGATCGTCAATAAAGTTCCGTATTTGTATAGAAGCTCAAAAGCGTTGCCCGATCCCCGCTTCGTTCCGGCTGCGTTCATGTTCGTAATCCTCCAGTGCTGTATAACATCATTTCTTCTTCGTTCGTATCGGCTGTCGTCAATTCACGGACGATCGCTCCATCATACATCACGTACATCCGATCGGTAATGCCGATGATCTCGGACAATTCACTTGAAGCATATAGGATACACTTGCCACGGGCTGCCAGCTCCGCCACCAGCTCATAGATGTCGCGTTTCGCGCCGACATCAACGCCCTTGGTCGGTTCATCGAACAGATAAACCTCCGCATCAGCCAGAAGCCACTTGCCAATCGCGATCTTCTGCTGATTGCCTCCTGAGAGATTGCGGACGAACGATTTGGTAGTCGGCGTCTTCACGCCAAGACTGCGAACAATGGAGTCTGCTGCAATCTTCTCCTTGGCACGGCTAAGCCAAGAACCGAGACCTTTTGTTGCGTACCGTGACAAGTTAACCACTGTCAGATTCGTACCTACGGTCTCGTCCACGAATACGCCTTCCCTGCGTCTCTCTTCTGGCACAAGCGCTAATCCGTTCCGAACGGCCTTATGCGGATTATTGGCCGCGATCCGTTTGCCTCCGAGACGGAGCTCACCGGCAGCTGTTTCAGAAGCTCCGAATAAGGCTCGACAAAGCTCCGTTTTGCCGGCTCCAACGAGTCCCGCGATGCCTACAATTTCTCCGCTGCGTATGTTCAGCGAGACATTGTTGACTTTGCCCCCATCGTTCATGCCAATCGCTTCGAACGCAATGTCGCCGATTTGACTGACCCTGCTAGGAAACTGCCCTTCCAGCTTCGCTCCGAGCATATGTTCAATCACTTGCTCTTGAGTCAGCTTTGCGATCTCATCCGCGACAACCAACATACCGTCGCGCATGATCGTAATGTCGTCACATATTTCGTAGAGCTCCGGAAGTCGATGCGAGATGAAGATAATCCCAACTCCCTCCGACTTCAACAGTCTGACCAAACGGAACAATATCTCGGTTTCGCTGCTGCTCAGCGGAGCGGTAGGCTCGTCCAGCACCAAGAAGCGGCACTCCATGGATAACGAGCGGGCAATCAGCACCATCTGCTTCTCTGCCAGCGTCAACTCACTTACTAGCTTTTTGGTCGGGATTGTTATCTGCAGCCGATTCATAACCTTCTGCGCCGCAGTGTGGAGCTCCCTCCACTTGATGAAATGTTTGCCTTTCATGCCGCGCACGGTATTCTCCAACATAATGTTTTCTGCCACGCTCAAATTAGGAATCAGTGCGGTATCGACTTCTTGATAGACGATCCCGATGCCCAAATCCTTGGCCGTCCTAGGATTACGAATGTCCGCTCGTGCACCATCAATGAAGATGTCGCCCGTATAATGGTCATAGGCACCGGACAATACCTTCATTAAGGTAGACTTGCCAGCGCCATTAGCGCCTATCAAGGCATGCGATCTCCCAGACCTGGCGGCGAAATTCACATTTTTAAGCGCATGCACACCGGGGAAGGAGATCGAAATGTCCTTCATTTCCAGTCCGCCTGTATGTTTGTTCGTGTTCGTCACGCGCTTCGCCTTCTCTCCGAACAGGATAGAGCGCCCCTATCCGATGGATAAGAGCGCCGAATGTCATAGCTATGAGTATACCATATTGCACAGTATGCCTAAACGAGATTGTTCCAAAACTTCGTTTGGATAACAATCACTCTCATTACTTGCCGTTTGCCGCCTTCAGATCCTTCATCCAACCTTCTTCGAAAGCATCGGAAGTGCCCCAACCTGGGATGATCTCTGCGAGCGATACCATGTTAACCGCTTTGTCGGATTTCGCAAGCGCCTCTTGTGTGATCAATGCAGCGTCAAGATCGTAGTTGGCCGGCGTTTCTTCGCCAGCGAGCTTCTTAGCAGCAATACGAATGTTAACCGCGCCGATCAGCTTCGGATCAACTGCTGCAGTTGCAGCCCAAGGGCTTTCTTGTTCTTGCATGACTTGAAGATCGGCGTTCGATACGTCGATACCATAGATCTTCACTTCCGTGCGTCCCGCTTCGATCAATGCGCGTGCGGCACCGATTGCGAAGGCATCCCAAGTTGCGAAGATAGCATCCAGCTCGCCTTTTGGATATTGGGTCAACATCGCCGCGACAGCGTTTTGAGTATCAACGGATGTGTTATCGTTCGCAACGCCAAACCGGCCGATCTCCTTAATACCCGGGTTATTCTTAAGAACTTCTTGGTATACAGCGTTACGACGAACCATTGGAGGGAAGCCGTCTACCCACAGGTATACGATATTAGCTTCAGGACCATGTACTTTCACAAGCTCGTCCAGTGCATATTGAGCGAGCGCTTCGTCCTTCTGAGCTGTTAACGTAACGCCTTCAATTGCTGCCAGGTCGCCAGTAGAGTCGAATGCCACTACCTCAATCCCTTTGTCGCGCAGCTTTTTCGCCGCATCTACAGCAGCCGGGTTATCAGCATGCGACAAGATAACGGCATCCAGATCCTCTTCGGCCGCTTGCTCGATCGCATCAAGGAACTTCGCCGTGTCGCCATCCGCCGAGAACGTATCTACTTTGAAACCAAGCGCTTCGCCTTCTTGCTTCGCACCTGCCAAGAATTGTGCTGTGTGATCGTCTCCGCCTATCTTGCGGATAACTTTAATGTTAATTTCGCCCTTGTCCTTGAGGGCAGCCGGCACGCTCTCTACCTCTTCTATGGAGCCGCCTGATTTTCCATTATTCACGCCGCAGCCTGTTGCCGCAATTACTATGACAAGCAGCAATGCAAGCAACGCTTGTGGTTTTTTGATCTTCATCCGTTTTTCTCTCCCCTAAGAAACTTGTATATTAATCTTAATACAAGTTATCCTATCGGATTTAATCGGTCACGTCAATCCTTTTTCGCTAATTTTGTCAAATCATGTCGGAAAATTTTTGAATTTAATAACAAATTCCGTCCCTTTATTAAGCTCACTCTCAATATGTATGCTTCCGCCCATCTTCTTCACGATATTAAAAGAAACCATCGTCCCAAGTCCGGTTCCTTTGTCTTTGGTCGAATAATACGGTGTCCCTAGACGTCTAACCTGCTCGGGGGACATGCCGATGCCATTATCTGCGATTCTGATATGTGAGTAATCTCCATGTTTCTCAACAGCTAGGGTTAACTCCCCTCCATCCGGCATCGCTTCGATCGCATTTTTGCCGATGTTAAGGAGTGCCTGCCTGAACTTGTTTTTATCTCCCATCGCGACGAGCCTGCTCTCCTCGAAGAAGGCAGCCTGCAGATTAATGTTGTTAAGATTCGCAAAGTTGGATAACAAGTTGAACATATAACTAAGCTCGGTATTGAGATCAATTTCTTCGATATGCTCGGGATCGGTACGCGCCAGCGACAGATAGTCTGCAATAATCTGCTCAGCCCGGTCGAGCTCTGCGAAACATATGCCCTTGTACTGTTCCTTCTTCTCTGATGACAACTCCATTGTACCAAGAAGGTGGATAAATCCCCTGACAGCCGTGAGCGGATTTCGGATTTCGTGCGCGACGGAGGCGGCAATTTCGCTGACGAGCTTCATCCGCTCAGTATTGACGATTTCCTCTTGTATTTGGCTGTACCGTCTCATAAATTCGATCAAATATATACCAATTGCCACGATCAAGCTTTGGAACAAATAAGTAGCCAAAGTATCAATGGCATTGTCGATGAGGATATAGAGTCGATCCTGCATCGCCAAAGTTAAAGCAATCGCCATCAATTTAATAAACGCGCATGTAACTACTGCAATCACAATCCGAAAGCCCAGCGATGCTTTCGGGAACAGCTTGATTGCCTTCCATGCTACGATAAAGCTCGACAGCAGCGCGAGCGTATAATAAAACATATCAGGAGCTCCTGACACGAACCTTACTATTAGTATGACACCATACAAAACAAGCGAAACGACCCAGCCTCCATATAACGATCCAATGACCAGCGGTACGGAGCGAAAATCGTATGATAACCCGTTAATGTAAACAGGGAAACTCATCGTTGCCACAAGCGCGGCTGTACAAAGCAGCAACAAAAAGAACCGATAGGTCGTCACGTTGTCCTTAAGCCTATGCAAATACGGATATAACACAAACGGGGAAGAAATAATCAAGACATTAAACAAAAAATCCTTGAGAAAGAGCAACATATCTTAGGTCCCCTTCTGCTTGAATCTCCGTATATTTGGCATGTCTTTAATATAGCATATAAAACTTGCTCTATTGATATTTTTTCAACCTTTCCCGACTTATGGTGGAAATCGGGCATTCCAGCCATGTGACACACTCCGTGTTGCTAAGCTCGTTGGTGCATCTTCGACAACAATATTTACATGCTACATCATTCGCATCACAGCAACCAATTGGAGTACCTTTTTCACTTTTTCTTTGTCTTTGTGATGAAGGAAGGAAAGAGGCTACGCGTGGCTTGGTGTGATCGTTACTAAAAAAAAGCGCCCGAAGGCGCTTCTATAGCGGAACGTTAAGCCAATATATGCTCTGCGAAGGTAAGCTGGTTTTTCCCTTTGCTCTTGGAGGCATATAGCGCCTCGTCGGCATCTCTCAGCAGCGTGGGAATATCGCGCCCCTCTTGCGGCCACAACGCGATCCCGATGCTGCAGCTTACGCCCATTCGCTGCCCTTCGATGTCGAATGGCTTGCGGATCGACTCCAGCACCCGACTCGCTACGCCTTCTGCTTCTCGCTCAGCATCGTCCGCTGGGACCGAGAGGATCATCACAAATTCGTCTCCGCCCATCCGGAACAAATAATCGCCGTTTCGCGAATTCGCAGCAAGTCTCGAAGCGACCTCCTGTAGCAGCACGTCTCCTACTGCATGGCCATATGTGTCATTAACGGCCTTAAAGCCATCAAGATCCATATACATAAACGCCAAGCCTCCACCCCGTTCTTCGGCCTGACGTACAGCTCGTTGAACAACAACCTCCATTGCAGAACGGTTCAACAGTCCGGTCAGCTTGTCGTGATGCGCTTTGTCCTCCATCCGGATCAGCTCCGACTTTTGTTCAGTTAACTCCGCGATCAACACGCTCAGCGAGCTGGACAAAATCTCGATATCCTTGATGCCCCGGGCGAACGGAATTTCTGCTTCTTCCCCTCTTCTAAGCTTATTGGCTGCTTCCGAAATCAGGGATAACGGCTTCGATACCTTGCGAGCAAGCAGCCATCCAATTAGTCCGCAGGCTATTGCAATCGCTACGCCAAGCGCAATCATAAAGACGATGAGATCTCGAACCGGCGCGAACGCTACATCCACCGGTTGCCTGATGACAATCTGCCATCCAAGACCGGGATAATTGCCGTAACCAACACCTTGTGCGAAGCCGGTCAAATATTGTTTGCCATCCGGCCAACGCTGCACGGACCATTCGTTGGCCGTCTCATTTTGTCCTAAGTCCAGGAGATTGATTTGCTGACCAATCATCTCGCTCGGGCCCGACAATATGGCGTTGTCCTTCCCGCTGAGCACCATGACGTCCATTTGACGATGGCGCGAGTCCTGGAACGATGCTAGGACAGAACGTTGCACCTCCTGTGACCACTCCCAGCTGAGATGAGCCGCCAGAACGCCCGTAAGCACTCCCGCATCGTCAAATAAAGGCGTGCTGATATCTACGAATTTGAGAGGCTCGCCAGACGGATTAGGAAGCAGCTTGGATAGCAGCACGGCATTATGCACATCTCCGACAAACGGTTTATCGAGCGCCTCCAAATAGACAGGGCGGTCCGCGATATTTTCGCCGCGCAGAATATCTCCAGTCGCCGCTTTCACATTACCCTCGGCATCTAGCAATCCGACCCAGGAGAATGCCGGGATGTTTTCTTGCAGATCGCCTAGCAGGCGGTTAGCCTCCTGCAAATTCCCCGTCTTCCTAAAGACGTCCAGCGTGCCAAACAACAAAATCTCGTTATATCTCGACCACATGTATCGATCCAGCTTGTCCCCCATACCATGCGAGATAGAGGAAAGTGATTCCCCGATTTCCCGCTCCAGGGACGTTTTTGTTCTTTGACCATAGATGATCGAGACCGAGGCAATGACAATAACTATAATGAGCGCAAATGATAACGCGAAATAGGTACTAAGCTTCAATGTTCTTTTCCTTTCTGTAATGCATAATGAAGATTTATGTCCAAACATGTCGATTCAGGTATTATTCAGCAGTATTATAGACCAAATGAAAGGGGATTGGAAGATAAAATTCACTCTATTTGGAAATTTAGAAGCCGTTGATCAAGACGGTTTTCGTTCAATCCTTATGTAAAAAACAAAAAGCCGAGTCCCTCTCCGTTTGGATGGGAATTCGGCTATGGCGATAACGTTCAAACATTGATCTTGATCAAAATAATGCGCCGCCGCTTCTCAGATCTTAGCTCACAACGTCCTGCGGATGCGGCTCCGTCAATAGATCCGCCGCTTTAGCGTTCGCCTCGACCTGCGCCGGATCTTTGCAGCCTGGGATCACGGTCGTCACCGCTGGATGGCCTAGACACCAAGCAAGCGCCCAGCTTGCCATATCTACGCCGGACGGCACCTCCTCGCGGCCAATTCGTTCGACCTCCAGCAGCTTCAACCTTGTTGCTTCGGCATCATGCCGATGGCGGACATCATTGCCCGCGAACACCGCGCCCGGTTTGTATTTGCCGCTTAGATAACCGCTCGCGAGAGGAACGCGTGCAAGCACGCCAAGGTCTTGCGCCTGGCACGAAGGGAATACGCGCTGCTCCGGCTGGCGGTCTAGCCGGTTATAGACAACCTGGATCGCTTTCGCCCCAACCTTGGCTGATGCTTCCGTCTGATGCAGATTGTCATTATTGCCGATCGATGTACCGAGAAAACGGATTTTGCCCGCTTCACGCTGCTTGTCCAGTACCGTCCATAGCTCATCGTTGTCGAACGCGGCATCCGGACCGGAATGGAATTGATAGAGGTCGATATAGTCTGTACGCAGCGACTTGAGCGACGCATCCAGCTGCGTCACGACTTCATCGCCTTTAAATGCGTCAGTCCGCGAAAACAAATCGTGGAAGTGATGCCCGAACTTCGTAGCAATGATCCATTGCTCGCGATTACGGCGGCTCATATAGTCGCCGATCAATTTTTCGGATAGATGGTCACCGTAACATTCTGCCGTATCGATTAGATTAATGCCGAGCTCTTGCCCTTTATCCAGGATGGCATCCGCTTCCGCTTGTGTGTACTCTCTGCCCCATTCGCCGCCGAATTGCCATGTACCTATGCCGATAACCGACACTTGAAGCTCCGTGCCGCCAAGTCTTCTATATAACATATCGAGTCCTCCTTCAATTCGCAAGATACTCTCATTATAACCCTCGGGCTCGCTCAATTGAAAATCCAGTCAGCCACGTTACACGTTCAGCCGGTATTCCGAGGGGCTAAACCCAACCTCCCTGCGGAACGTCTTCGAGAAGTAGTTCGCGTCGTCAAATCCAGTGGCGGCAGCTACCTCTTTGACGCTCTGGGAGGTCGTCTTCAGAATATGTTTCGCATGCTCCATCCGTTTGCGGCTCACATATTTCAGCGGCGGCATACCGAAGTGGCGCTTAAAATATTTGCTGAAATAGTTGGGATGCAGATGCAGCACCTCCGCAAGCTCCTCAAGCGTCATCTCCTGATCCAGATGATCGTCCACGTATTGTCTAATAAGCAACAATCGCTCCATCTCCTGGCTTTGGCTTTGACGGATACGAGGCGGCTTCTCCTCCATCAAGAGGGACAGAATCTGCAGCAGCATCGCCTTCTCCTTGAGCCTTGCAGCTATGGACGGATCACTATGCGCATCCACCAGCTCGCGGAACAGCCCTTCTATCACGCCTTGGTCCATACCCTCGTAGCAATACGGCATATCCAGCCACTGAAAAACGTCCGTCTGACCCGTAATGGCGGTAAAATGGCACCAATATTTATAGTAAGGTCGACGATCATTGATCGCCGAGAACGATTGCAGCTTATGTCCAGGCAGCAGAATAAGCTGTCCCGGCTCCGGGTACAGTTCATGGCCATCGACCTTAATCCAGCCTTCACCCTCTATTATGAAATAAAGCTTGTTATGCTGCGGCACATAATCCATCTCCCGCCAGCCCGACCAGCATTGTGTCAGCCGCGCTTCAAGAACCTCAACTTGCATGTTCAACACCATATCCCGCGCGGCGCCGCCGGCATCCATTCGGTTCATGCTGCACCTCCACAAATTCAACCATCCGAGAAACTTCAACTTCGTGCCTGCGACACCCTGCATGAGGACCGCTTTTAAAGTTATTTTTGTACCCATCATAGTTATAAACGTATATGTCTATTCTATCATAACCTTGCTAGACTGATGCTGAGCAAAACTCTTATGGAGGCGAGACACATGAGCACAGGTCAACAATTGATTCAGGAGCGGACAGAGCGCACGCAATGGTTCCTGCAAGACCGATTCGGTATGTTTATCCACTGGGGACTATATGCGATTCCCGCGCGCGGCGAATGGATACGCAGCTACGAGCAAATATCAGTAGAAGATTACGAGCCCTACTTCGAAGAATTCGATCCGGTGGCATACGATCCGCGTTCATGGGCAAAGGCAGCCAAGCAAGCCGGTATGAAATATGCAGTGCTGACCGCCAAGCATCATGACGGCTTCTGCCTATACGACAGCCAGCTAACGGATTACAAATCGACCAACACGAAAGCGGGACGCGACCTTGTAGCCGAGTTCTTGGAGGCTTTCCGCGAGGAAGGTCTGAAGGTCGGACTCTACTACTCGCTAATCGATTGGCATCATGAAGATTACCCGGCATTCGGCGACCAGATTCATCCCATGAGGCAGAACGAACAATACAAACGGGATCCCGAAACCTTCCATCGCTATTTGACCTATATGCATGGCCAAGTCCGTGAACTGCTGACCAACTACGGCAAGCTTGACATCATGTGGTTCGACTTCTCTTACGGCGACATGAGCCACGAAACGTGGAAAGCAACCGAATTAATCGATATGATGCGTTCCCTACAGCCCCATATCATCATTGATAATCGACTCGAAGGAAGCGGCGAACACGGAGGCAGCATCTCCTCGGATAATCCTACGCCTTACGCGGGAGACTTCGCTTCTCCAGAGCAGATTATACCGCCGAACGGCATCACAGACGTAAGCGGCAACCCTATCCCATGGGAAGCATGCGTGACGCTCAACAATAACTGGGGATATACATCGGCAGACCGTGTATACAAAAGTCCGACGACCATTATTCGCAAGCTGGTGGAGTGTGTGAGCAAAAACGGCAACCTGCTCCTCAACGTCGGACCTGATGCCAGGGGCCTGATTCCGAAGGAGTCTCTCGATATTCTAGCGGAGGTCGGCGATTGGATCGCGCTTAACGGAGACAGCATCTACGGCTGCCATTCTGCAGATTTGCTTAAACCCGATTGGGGTCGTTACACGCAAAAAGATGACAAAATATACGCTCATGTTTTCGAAGAAAACATCGGTTCCATTGCGCTATCCGGTCTAGCAGGGCGAATTAAACGAGCTCGACTGCTATCGGACGGCTCCGAGCTGATTATTAGCACACCATGGAGCGCCAGAGAATTTAAGACCCACGCATTTGTCAACTTCGCGAGACCCGAGCACTATTCGTACCCGCTGCCGGACAAACGCGATACGGTAATCGAGCTCGAGCTGAACAAGTAACGAATCCCAATCTATCAAAAATTCCATTCTTGCCGCGGTACAGTTGAACAAGCTCCTCTCTCTTCCGTGCATACGATAACGTATGAACCAGGGAGGGGGGGAAACGAGTATGGCAACTTTTAGAGCAAGATTGCGTGGACGCAACGAAGTTCCGCCAGTAAATACCAATGCTTTCGGCAACGCGACATTCCGTGAAGTATTCGGACGAATTGGCAACGATGATGACAGCAGCAACAATGGTTCCGGTCGCAATCGTCGCAGACGTGTTCGCGCTCTTCAATTCCGACTGGCACTCAATAACATCCGCCGCGTGACGCAAGCGCATATCCATCTGGGTCAACCAGGCGAGAACGGCCCTGTAGTCGCATTTCTATTCGGACCGAATCGCGAAGGCGTTACGTTCAGGAGCGGCGTTATCCGCGGCACGCTTCGCAGCAGCGATCTGGTCGGTCCGCTCAGAGGACTAAACATCCGCTGGCTTATTCGCGAGATCGAACGCGGCAATGCATATGTGAATGTGCACACCGTCCGTTATCCGGATGGAGAGATTCGCGGTCAGATCCGTTAATCTCTACCTGCCGAGAAATATAGAGAATGCCATATCAAAAACATAGACATTCCTATATTTCAAAAAAAGCTGCCTCGCAGATCATCATCAGATGACCTGTCGAGACAGCTTTTGTTTTGGTTATGGGAAAGGTACATTACGCGCTTGTTTCTACTTAATATATACGCTCCCGAACGGCAGCACTTCCCGAAGGAGTCTCTTAAACCATCCTTCGTCGCTGAAGCGGCTCTCTAGCCCCGAATCTCGGGAGCCTGTCTGAATCAGAACCGGTCCCTTGCCTCGCAGTTCCCATTGTACATTCATATGCTGGCTGGCAAGTGAATTACCGTACACGGACAGCTTGATCGAAGCGGATTCCGGATACGCGACCAATGCCCCCTTGTCTACGAACAACGGTGTCTCATCATCGAGCTGAAGGACGGCCAGATCGCCAACGGACAGCAAGCCAAGCTGCCCTGGGCCGCTAAATTGAATGCGGACGAGCTCCCTCGTAATCCATGCCGTCTTCAGGCGCATAATCTTGCTCTTGAATGCCATGCCGTCCGAGAGGAACGCTACATGGCGAAAGTCGAACAGCAAGCTCCCGCCCTCCGGTATATCAACCGGCACAAGCGAATATCCTGCCGGCAAACCCATTACAAATGACGCTGGACCTTGCAAGCGCGAACGAATCCACTTTTTCTTGCGAAAGGCTCCGCCGAGGTCCATAAATTTATCTTCCCGTTGTCTAGGCGTTCCACTGAAAGCAATGATGGATCTTGGATGCAGCACCTGGAGAGCATCCTCTTGGCTTAGCTCGACGCGTACATGCCCCAGCGGTGAAGGCGCTACAATGTTCATGGCAGCGTCACTCCACGACCCTCTTGTGCATGCTGCCTTTGATCTCGACCTTGTCTGCGCCAAGTCAAGTATCGCCAAATCCGGACGGAAATCGCATATACAGCAATCAGCGCTACGACGACACCAACAGCGACTGCCGCCTTCTGAAAGGCAGACTGACGGTTCTGCTCCAGCTCGTCCATCTGTGCAACGAGGCGTTCGTTCTCCTGCGCAAGCAACTCGTTGCGCTCGCGATACGTCTCATTGCTTTGCTCCAGCTCCTCTTGCCTCTGCAGCAGCTCTTCGGCTTGGCGGCGAGACTCTTCCAGCTGTCCCTCCACCGCTTTGATGCTCGCATCATAGGATTCCTTGAGCTCTTCCAACCGTTCAGGCGTTTCATAGATATCTTTGATTCGATCGAACACACCTGCGTTTGCCGTCTTTGCCGCCGATGCGGCCGAAAGGATGAATATGATTATTGCTGTAAACAACAGTCTGCTAGGTCTCATGCTATCACCCGCCTCTATCGATCTGGCTAGCCGCATGTCCGCGCTATTGGGTTCCGCATACTTGCGAAGCCGCCAATCCGCGAATTCCGGCATCATTCGCCGACATTCTGCCTCAATATCTATCAGTTTATCATAGATTAAGAGGATCATGTCGAAATACGTCCCAACTCACAATCGGTTCCGTATCCCAGATCGAATGGCTATAACAAGTTATTTCTTCGACTTCGATGAGTAGGACGGAGTCGTTGCTTCCCGAATCGCTGTATCGAGATCAGCGATATAACGAGCCTTCTGCTCCTTGCTCCAGCCGAGCTCCGATTCCATAGCGCCTATGACCTGATCCTTCCATGCACGCACTTCATTAATCCGGAAGAACAGATCGCCAGTACGCCGGATGAAGAAGTCGGCGGGGGTCACTGTCATCTCGTGCTGCATCGCATATTGAAGCATAGCGGCCATATAAAGGGGCAAGCCGTAATAGCTGGCAAGTTCTTTAGCCTTTGGCGCATCCTCGAAGATCCCCTTGACGTTAGAGCCGTAACGTCTTGCCAGATAGGCTGCATCCTCCTTGCCGAATCCGAATGTTGCACCATCTCTCACGGCTCCCGCCACAAAGGAGTCGAATTGCTCCGATCCTCCGACATCTCCGCCAGACATCGGAATAAATTGCGTTTGACTTGCTCCGATCCTTATGGACTGATCTGCGCCTCTCATGAGGGATACAACCTTGTCGACCACCGTCTCCGCCATCTTGCGATACCCTGTAAGCTTGCCCCCCGCTATCGAAAGTAATCCAGATTCCGACACAAATAATTCATCACGTCTGGATACCTCCGAAGGCGACTTACCCTCCTGCTGGATGAGCGGTCTAAGCCCTGCCCAGCTGGATTCTACATCGTCAGCTGTCAGTCTAAGCTGCGGGAACATGCCGTTAGCGGCTGTCAGCAGGTAATCACGATCCTCAACCGTCGTAACCGGATGAGCCGTATCTCCGCTGTAGTTTGTATCCGTCGTTCCGAAATACGTCTTGCCGTCACGCGGAATCGCGAAGACCATTCGACCATCGGGAGTGTCGAAGTACACAGCTTGACGAAGCGGGAATCTGCCGCTGTCGAATACCAAGTGGACGCCCTTGGTCAGTCTCAGTGTCTTGCCTCGCTTCGAGCCGTCCATCTCGCGAACGTCGTCAACCCAAGGGCCCGCCGCATTAATAACATACTTCGCCGATAGGTTATATGTGGACTCCTCGATGGAATCCCGCACCACCGCGCCGCATACCGTTCCGTTACTATCGTAACGCAGCTTTTCGGCTTTTACATAATTGACCGCGAGCGCACCAGACTCCACAGCTTTCTTCATCACTTCGATCGTCAACCTTGCGTCGTCCGTACGATATTCTACGTAGTAGCCTCCGCCCTTCATGCCATCCCGCTTCAGCAGCGGCTCCTTCGCGAGCGTATCGCTGGAGCTCAGCATCTTGCGTCGCTCCCCGCGCTTAACTCCCGCAAGGAAGTCGTACACGCGAAGACCAATCGAAGTCGAAAACTTGCCAAACGTGCCGCCCTTATACAGCGGCAGCAGCATCCATTCCGGCGTCGTCACATGCGGTCCGTTCTCATATACGATCGCCCGTTCTTTGCCGACCTCGGCAACGACTCCAATCTCCAATTGTTTCAAGTACCTAAGACCGCCATGCACCAGCTTAGTCGAGCGGCTTGATGTGCCTGCAGCAAAGTCCTGCATCTCCACCAGCCCTACCTTGAGACCCCGTGATGCCGCATCCAGAGCGATACCCGCTCCAGTAATTCCTCCACCGATGACAAGAACATCGAGCTTGCCCGCTTCCATCGCGCTGAGCACGCCATCACGATTCGCAGCACCAAACTTCACCTTGTCCATCACCTCACCGTTCTGTCCCATACGATCTATGTTTTCTTTTTTCATCATCATGTTATTTTCCTCCGTTCTCTCTCATGTATACGTTATGTTTATCATTACCCCGATGTCCAAAACAAAAAGAAAAAACCGCCTAGACTGCTCCCCTTCCCACACAGGAAAGGCAAGCAGCCCAAACGGTTTCTCCAAATCTCCGACCTTTATTAACTTACCCCCACTATACCACGGGTTAACGTGAAGCACAACCCAAAGGTTTAGCTTTCGCAGAACGCCATTGCCGCCCGAACAGCGCGCTTCCAGCCGTCGTACAGCTCTCCCCTGCGCTCTTCATCCATCTCCGGCTGGAACACGCGATCGACTTGACGCAGCTCTGCGATCTCCGCTTTATCCTTCCAGTAACCTACAGCAAGACCTGCCAAATATGCCGCGCCTAACGCTGTTGATTCCAGCGCCTGCGGTCTTTCGACAGGAACGCCGAGCAGATCGCTCTGGAACTGCATCAGCAATCCGTTCGCTACCGCGCCACCATCGACTGCAAGCGTCTCTAGCCGCAGACCGGCCTCTTCTTCCATCACGGACAGCACGTCCTTCGTCTGATAGGCAAGCGACTCTAATACGGCACGCACAAAGTGCGCCTTAGTCGTTCCCCGCGTCAAACCAAACACCGAGCCTCGTACGTCACTATTCCAATACGGCGTACCAAGTCCGACGAAAGCAGGTACGACGTAGACGCCATCCGTTCCGCTTACGCTTGCTGCGAGTCCTTCTGTCTCTGAAGCCGAATCGATAAGCTCCAGTCCGTCGCGGAGCCATTGAATCGCTGCGCCAGCTACAAATACGCTGCCCTCGAGCGCGTATTCCAGCTTGCCGTCTACCTCCCAGGCAATCGTCGTCAACAGCCCCTTCTCCGACAGGATCGCTTTCTCGCCAGTGTTCATGAGCATGAAGCAGCCCGTACCGTACGTATTTTTCGTTGCGCCTTTCTCGAAAGCATTCTGTCCGAACAACGCAGCCTGCTGATCGCCCGCCGCTCCGGCAATCGGAACGGATGAACCAAGAATCGATTCGTCGACGTAACCGTAAATTTCAGAGCTTGATTTGACCTCCGGCAATAACGATGCCGGCACGTCCAGAATACGCATCAGCTCATCGTCCCATTGACGCTCGATAATATTAAACAGCAGCGTCCGCGAAGCATTGGACACATCGGTTACATGTGCCTTGCCTCCGGTCAGCTGCCAGATCAGCCATGTTTCGATCGTTCCGAATAGCAGCTCCCCGCGCAAGGCGCGCTCACGCGCACCTTCTACTTGCTCGAGCAGCCATGCGATTTTGGTACCGGAGAAATAAGCATCGATCAGCAGGCCCGTCCGAGCATGAATATCGCTGCCATGTCCATCCGACTTAAGTCGATCGCAGATCTGTGCCGATTGGCGCGATTGCCATACGATCGCATGATGGATCGGCTCTCCCGTCACCTTGTCCCAGACGACAGTCGTCTCGCGCTGATTCGTAATGCCGATGCCTGCTATCTGCTCCGGCTTGACCCCGGCTTCTGCCAGAACGCCTCTCATCACACGTTTCGTCGACTCCCAAATATCCTTGGCATCCGCTTCTACAGCCCCCGGCGCTGGATAATGGAGCTGCAGCTCCTCTCTTGCGATACCCGCGATTCTCCCATTACGATTCACAAGCAGCGCCCTTGTGCTGGTTGTCCCTTGATCCAGCGACAGCATATACTTCTCCATCACATTTTCCCCCTCGTCCATTCCGTCCTTCTTATTGATCAATCCTGCCAAAGCTCGCTTCGCGAAGTCGTAATCGCCGCCGCTCCTGCCTCTAGCGCCTGCCGCACATGCTCCTTGGTCCTAATCAGACCGCCTGCAATAACCGGAACGCCCGTACGCGCTTTCACCTCGGCTATAATCTCCGGCATGATGCCCGGCAATACTTCCACATAGTCAGGCTGCGTCTTCTCGAGCAGCTTGTAGCTCTTCTCCAGCGCGTCCGAATCCAGCAGGAACAGGCGCTGAATTGCGATAAGCCCTGCTTGTTTCGTCCTCGCGATCACACCTGTACGAGTCGAGATCAAGCCTGCTGGCCGGATACTCTGACACAAATATTCAGCCGCATATTCGTCATTTTTAAGTCCGTCAATGAGATCGGCGTGGAGCAGCACTTTTTTGCCTCCGGCTTGCGCCAAATCGACGAGGCCCTTCACATGACCCAAGTGCCCGCCTAGCAGCACCATGTATGTATATGGCGAAGCGATCACTCTCTCCACTTCCTTCGGCTTGCGCGCAGCAGGAAGAATATGTTGTCCCGTCGTCAACAGCGGCATGACTGCCACCTCCCATTCTCACCTTAAGGTAAACGATGAGTTGTGTTTGTGCAAATGTCCAAATTGAGGATAACTCGCTATGCTGAATCGTGCAAGATGAAAGTTGTGTCCTGCTGTGCTACAATACGGAGATTGCAATCGCATATAGAAGCAGGATGGTGAAGCTTGCCCATGTTAATAATCGGAATCGCAGGGGGCACAGGCTCCGGGAAATCAACGGTAGCACGCTCTGTTATCGACCGGATTGGACCCGATAAAGTGACCTTTATTTCACAAGATAATTATTATAAAAATTTCCCTGAGCTTAGTATGTCAGAACGTGAGGGACTCAACTACGACCACCCTCTCGCTTTCGATAATGATCTTATGATCCGCGACCTCAAGCTGCTCCGCGAAGGCCGGACAGCGTACGCTCCTGTATATGATTTCTCGCTCCACGCACGCTCCGAGACGCAGCAGGCGGAGCTGTTGCCGAACCGTATCGTTGTGCTGGAAGGGCTTCTCGTATTAGCGGACGAGAAGGTGCGCGAGCTGCTCGATATCAAGGTATTCGTAGATACGGATCCCGATGTGCGTATCCTGCGCAGAGTGCTTCGCGATATCGAGGAGCGCGGGCGGACCATTCAGTCTATCCATGATCAATATTTGGGTACCGTGAAACCTATGCATGAGGCCTTTATCGAGCCCTCCAAAAAATATGCCGACCTAATCATCCCCGAAGGCGGGCATAATCAAGTCGGCATCCAATTGCTCTCCGCGCTTATGGAGAACGTGCTAGCAGAAGCTTAGTCTGCGGCCGTTCTCTTTTCTTTTGGAGCTGCGACTCCACTTAAAGTGCGCTCCAAGATGAAACGGCTATCGCCGTCTTTGGCGGCGCAGCGCGTTTCATTCCGAGAATTCTAAGCTCAGATAAGATGCAAAAACTTATAAATTCTTAGAATTCAAGGTGAAACGGCTATCGCCGTCTTTGGCGGCGCAGCGCGTTTCATTCCGAGAATTCTAAGCTCAGATAAGATGCAAAAACTTATAAATTCTTAGAATTTTAAATAAACAAGTTCACCTTGGCTTCCGTGGCATCGCCCAGATAAGCGGCGACTCCCGCATACTCCATACCGTCCAGCAACTCCTCCTGCTGCAGTCCCAACAAATCCATCGTCATTGTACAAGCTACCAGCTTCACACCCTGCTCTTGTGCCAGCTCAATGAGCTGAGGCAGTGTCAGCGCATTGTGTTTTTTCATCACATGTTTAATCATCATTGGCCCCATACCTGCCATATGCATCTTCGATAGACCTAATCGCTTTGCACCTCGCGGCATCATACGTCCGAACATCCGCTCGAGCCACCCTTTATCCGTCTTCACGATTTCATCCTTGCGCATCGTATTCAGACCCCAGAAGGTAAAGAAGATCGTCACGTCATGGTCGTAGGCGGCCGCCCCGTTAGCTATAATAAAAGCCGCAATAGCCTTGTCCAGATCACCGCTGAATAACACGATCGTTGTTTTCTCTTTTGTTTCCGTCATGATTTGATCCCCTCTCACCGCATATATACCCATACGGGTATTAAAATGGACGCAGAAAGCCATACCCCAAGCAGACGCAACAGCCGAACTGCGGTCGGATGACACGAAGCTTGATGTCTTTCTGCATTTCTGCCATCTACGAATGATATACGCTTATCTGCTTTTCACCAAAAGCTCGACCGCTTCCTTGACCAGCTTGCCGGTATCGCCGCCCCGTTCCTTCTCGTCCATGATACATTGCTCGAGATTCATCGCGACAATGTATGCCATGGCTTTGTCCGCCGCACTGCGAACCGCGGAGAGCTGAGTGACCACTTCCTTACAATCCTTGCCCTCTTCCATCATGCGCATGACGCCTCGGAGCTGCCCTTCCATCCGTTTCAATCTTCTCATGACGCTCTCGTCGTATACTTCCATGACTGAGCCCTCCCGTATGCCGCGTTCATTCCGATCTCTATGAAAGAAGCGGCCTTATTTCGTTCTTAGAGGTATGATATCGGGTTTAGGACGCAATATCAATCCGGTCAGGTCAATTAAAGCTTTTAACGATCATGAACCGCACAACGATTCGGGCCAATTTCCATCTCGCGTTGCTCGTCGTCAGTCGGAATCAGCTTTCCCATATTGGTCTCTCTAATTTCTTTGTACGCATTGGGCTGCGGAGGCAAATCAGATGTAACCACCATACGGAATTCATTTTCATCCTCTATCTTTAAGCCCTTGTTGTCCCTATATAACTGTCCGAGCGACGCCGAGACCAAGCCAGCTTCTCCAATCTCGGTTACGCTCCCATAGTGCGCGGGCATGACAACTAGGTGATCAGGCAAGGAGCGATAACGCTCATATAGCGTAGCCCTGAGATCGCCTGCCCAATCCTCCGCGCTTCCAGCCAGATCGGGACGGCCAATAGAGGCAACAAACAAGATGTCGCCGGTTAACAAATATCGGCGATCCACGACCAATGAAGTGCTTCCGATGGTGTGTCCAGGCGAATAGATTGCTTCGACGCCAATCTCATCCCCGCCTACATGGATTGAGCTTCCACCCTCCAATGGGCTATATCCGAACGTCACCTCCAAGGCATCTCTTGGCGGCAAGTAATAAACCGCGCCTGTCTCCTCAGCGAGCTTGCGACCACCGGAAATATGGTCCGCATGAAGATGCGTATCGAGCGCATACCGGATAACAGCTCCTTTTTTTGCTGCAAATCGTGTATACACATCCGTCATCCGCATGGAATCAATTACTGCCGCTTCTCCTCCGGAGAGAACCATGTAGGACAAACAGCCTTTGCCAGGACGTATAAACTGGTACAATTCGCCTCCACCGCTCAAGTCGCCTGCTTTAACTGGCTGCAGATGCTCACTCCACGCTTTCATGCCCCCTTGTAGATAAGCCGCATCCACTCCCGCTTCTGCAAGCTGCTCTGCCACGAAAATGGATGAACCCTCCTTCGCGCATAACACCAGTACAGCTTCTCCGTGCGGAATAACCTTTAGTGCCTCTTCGACTCCTTCCAACAGCTCGAAGTAAGGAATATTGACGCTTGTAACCGTTGTCCCTTCCACCTTCCAGTCGCTATAATCGGCAGCGTTTCGAACGTCCAGAATAAATATTGGTTTGTGGTTCAGCACTGTATCAGCCAGCTCGGCCGGACTCATACCTTTCATAATGGGATGACCTCCTTCTTCTTGTCGTTGATAACCTACAGTGTAATCGATTATACGATGTTTACCGTCTGACCCTGCCAACCAATCATACCAGGCAGCACATTATATACCTCGCCGAAACCTTGCTCCGTAAGCAATTGGCAAGCAAGATCACTGCGAGCTCCCGTCCGGCAGATGATATATATCGGACTCGACAATGACAAGGTGTTTGAAGCATTCGCTAGCTCTCCCAGTGGAATGGATACCGCGCCAGGTATATGCCCAAAGGCGTATTCTGCGGGCTCACGAACATCCAGCACCATAAAGGCCTCCGATGTACTCAACGTTTCTAGAAGCTCCTCGTTGGTGACGGTCAAAGGATGTCTTGGCTGTGCCTTCGCTTCGCTCGCACTGCCCTTTCGCACGAAATGTCTTAATAATTGACCTTCCGGCTTCGTGCCCAAATAATGATGCCCCGCGCTGCGCGCCCAAGCTTGCAAGTCTGCAATCGAACCTTTGTCGGTCGCTTGAACCTCCAGCACATGTCCTTCTTCCATCGTTTCTATCGTTTTTTGTGTTTTCACGATCGGCATCGGGCAGGCAAGTCCCGCACAATCCAGTGTCCGATCCACACTTAACGCATATTCCTTCGTCATTACAATCCCTCCATCATCGTTTGTTTTGCTAAGTCTGCTATCGCAGCAAATCGAACCATCAAGCCTGAAAGAATCCATTACAGCGCCTTTTGGCTCACTAATTACACTTTATACCCTGCAGGGTATTTAATACCCCAGTGGGTATTACTATACGGGCCGTACCCGGTTCTGTCAACCTCGTACTGTAATTCCAACGCAAAAAACTCCGGCATGATCGCAGGTCGCGACAGCATGCTGGAGCATTTCACGTTTTTGATATAGAGACGACGAAGACTGCCTCGTCGGCAGTCTTCGTCGTCCTTAACTATTTGCTTCTCGCCGGGCCTCGGTAAAGTAGAACGCTCCGGTCGTATGACCCGAGCTATGAATCCGATCCATCACTCGGCATACGTATTGCATGGAATCTCCATCCTTCAGTGTGGAGGCGATTTGATGTAACGTATTTAAGCCCCCAAGCGCATGTTCCTTGCCTACGACCCCGTTCTTCAAGTTGGACACTACACGCTCGATCTCCTTACGGATAAACCATGCCGTCCGTTTCTTCAGCGATTCTTGATTCAAATCGTGACCCTCCGTATTCGATAGTTTCATCACATGTTAAGTATAAATGGAACGATCTCGAAGGGGTGTCGAAGTACGTAGTCGAAACTTAATTCTTTCTGACATAGTTCTACTTTTGCCCGAATGACTTTGTGCCTGCCCGAGCCTATCCCGCAGTACTGATCCCGTCTTGCAGCTTCTGACTATCAGGTGCCCACTCGCCTGTGAACTCAGCTTCGTCATACGTATAGAAGTCCGTTAATACCGACTCTCGGTCATCCAAAAAGAGTTGATCCGAGATCGCCGCCGAAAGCCTTGGGATGGCAAATCGCATCCCCGAAATCGCAGAAGCAGACAATCCGCAGCTCACCATGACGGAGTAATTAAAGACGAACAAACCATGCAGCCTCTTGCCCCCTTCTTCAGAGCGCCCGGTAAATGCAAAGCCTGAAGTCAAATAAGGATGAGCATCCAGCATATCATTCGCCACATCCTTCGGCGCCGTATAACGATCACTCCACCGTGCAATATCGGATTCGACCAGTGCAAGCTCCGGTCGCAGTCCGGGATCGGACACAAGACCTGTACTGATGATCAGGAAATCAAAGTGAAACTCGCCATGCGGCGTCTGTACGGTAACCCCGCCCTCCTCCGGCCTTGCATCCGTCCATGGCGAAGCCAGATGAAGATGAAAGCCCGGATACGCCGCAGCTCGTGCAAAGGTATCGTTCGTAGGCGGCTGATTATGCCCGTAGAAGTGGGCCATCACCGCATATTTGTCCGCATCCGGGAGTGCTGAGTATCGTTCGATCATTCCCGAACGCTCCATCTGACGAATGGGGTTAATCGCTGGAAGTTTGGCTCGCCGAACGAATACATGTGCTTCGGCGACCCCTGCCGCCAAGGCATATTGGGCATTGTCGAATGCAGAGGCGCCGCCTCCAAGTACAGCAACACGTTTGCCGTGCAGCTTGGTGAAGTCTATCGGTTCTGACGTATGCGCGTAGAAGCGGCGAGGCACCTTGCTCTTGATCAAGGATGGCACATGCCACTCGCCTCCTCCCTGAATGCCGGTCGCAAGTACAACCTTGCGAGCGAGAATCGTATCAGCAGGGGCGCCTGCTCCCGCCAGATGCAAGCGGTGCAGCCCTTCACGTTCCGGTTCGATCAGCTTAAGCTTCGTGTCGTTAACGACCGGCAGCCTCAGCACTTTTCTGTACCAGCGTAGATAGTTCATCCAATCGCCACGCGGTATTTTGTCCACCTTGGCCCAGCCTTCCTCACCGGTCTGCGCTTCCCACCATGCGCGGAATGTTAAGGACGGGATGCCGAGATCGATCGAGGTCAGATGCTTGGGCGTGCGCAGTGTCATCATTCTCGCATACGTGTCCCATGGACCCTCGAGTCCTTCCGGGTTCTCGTCGATGACAAGCATATTCGGGACCCGTTCGCGCAACAACCCAAACGCCAAGCCCAGCCCGCTCTGCCCGCCGCCTACGATGACGACATCGTAGACATGACCTTCCTCGTGTTGCATGGTCCGAACCCATTCCGCTCCTCCATATGCCAAATAGGATAAATCCTGCTGTACCCGCTCGTTTAACACATCGATGCTCATACGGATCCTGTCCTTCCATTATGGAATGTTGTTTGCGTTGCGTCATATTAAATAACATAAGTAGATATGCCAAATATTTAATGTATATAACGGCGCTATCGAGCACTGACACACAGGCGCTTTCGAGCACTGACACACTGACAGGCACATTCGGGCACTGACAATCGCAAGTTTGCGCCAATCCAACCCAATCCCGACATGCTTCGCCTTCTATTTATGTCATATTTTATAACGTATTCACGTCATTTAAAAGCGTTTCAAGACGATCTGGACAATGCAAACAAACGATACAAAATGCAATGTGCAACATCACCGACAATTCGAAATTGTTGCTGCCGTTCCTCTTACATATCGTCTAGCAGAATCTCCCTATACCCCGCAACTACTCGCGCCTCGCATGAGCTTGAGCACTCCCGATTCATGCGCATGCAGAATCCTCTCCGCCACGGTGGCACGGCTACGCCATCCTTGCGCGGCGGGGCGCGTTTCATGCTTGCATACCGAGAATTCCATGTTCAAATAATTAGTGAACAGCGTCGACAATACAATGTGCTGCGATACAAACATTTGGCCCGAACGTATGTGAAATTCTACATACGATGTGCTTGGATCCAAGCATACGGCCCAAACGTATGTGAAATTCTACATACGTTGTGCTTGGATCCAAGAACTCCAAAAAAAAGGCGATCAAACTGTTGTCAGTTTGACCGCCATTTCGTATGTTATTGCTTTGTTATGCCCCTGAACGGCCTCCCATTAATCCAGCAAAGCAGCCTGACGCTTGTAGTAATCCTCGATAACCATACAAGCCATCGCCTCGATGACAGGCACGACGCGCGGGCAAATACAAGGATCATGTCTGCCGATCGTCTGGATCGACCGTTCGTTGCCCTCGGAGTCCACTGTCTGTTGGACAGACGAGATCGACGAAGTTGGTTTAACCGCTACACGGAACACGATGTCCGCGCCGCTGCTGATGCCGCCGATAATACCGCCGGCATTGTTGGTTTTGAAGCCGTTCGCATCCATCGCATCGTTGTGCTGGCTTCCGCGCATCGAAGCCGCGGCGAATCCTGCGCCGAACTCGATACCTTTAATAGCGCCGACTGACAGCATCGCCTTCGCCAGCTCGGCGTCAAGCTTATCGAATACCGGCTCGCCCAAACCTGGCGCAACGCCGCGAATTCTGCATTCGACGATACCGCCGCAGCTGTCGCCGTCCTTAGCCAGTTGCTCAATACGCTCGATCATACGGACAGCTGCCGCCGGATCGCATGCTCTTACCACATTGCTCTCGATCGCCGCTTCGTCGAACGTCTCGCATTTGATGCCGTCAACCTCTGTCGTGTACGCCACGACAGAAACGTTACGACCTTCGAGCAGTTTGCGCGCAACGGCACCAGCGGCTACCCGGCCGGCCGTCTCTCTGCCAGATGCTCTGCCGCTTCCGCGATAGTCGCGGAAGCCGTACTTTTTGTCGTACGTATAATCGGCATGGCCTGGGCGGTACATCGACTTAATATCATCATAAGCAGATGGACGCATGTCCGTGTTGTTCAGCATAATACACAGCGGCGTGCCCGTTGTGCGTCCTTCGAACGTCCCGGACACAATACGAATTTTGTCATACTCTTTTCTAGGTGTTGTTACGGACGATTGCCCCGGTCTTCTGCGGTCCATCTGAACCTGTATATAGGCTTCGTCCAGTTCAACGCCTGGCGTCACGCCCTCCACGATAACGCCTACAGCCTCACCGTGCGATTCTCCAAATGTCGTCATTTTAAGCCGTTCTCCAAATGTGCTGCCTGCCATTGCGCAAGCCCCCTTCTTCGTCCGTTCTCCGAATATCTTATTTTCTAGTTTACAGGTATAATTGAAATAAATGAAATCACAATTTTCGACGTTTGTCATAGAGAGGATTGATGTCAAATGGTATCCAATACAGAATGGTATCGGATCTTCCTCCACGCTGCCGAGGAACTCAATCTCACCAAAGCCGCACAAAAGCTGCACATGACGCAGCCGTCCGTCAGCTATGCGATGAAGCAGCTCGAAGAGACGCTCGGTGTCGCATTGTTCGAACGGCTATCCAAAGGCGTCCGGCTCACGGTGGAAGGTCAAGCGTTATACCGGCATGTACGCATGGCGTTCGAAGAGCTGGGAGCAGCCGAGCAGCGCATCCACAACCTTAAAACCATGCACGAAGGTCAGCTTCGAATCGGCGCCAATGGCGCGATCATTCGTGACTACCTTCTCCCGACCCTAGATGCTTTCCATGATTTGTATCCCCATATTCGCATCCAGTTATCCCAGGATCGATCCGGCAGTATCGTGGAGCGATTGAAGCAAGGCGTCCTTGATCTCGGATTTGTCCATCTCCCCGTCGCGGACGAGGAGATCGAAGTATTGAATTCACGCGTTTCGCCTTACTGCGCGGTGGTGGGAACGGCATTCGCCAAGCAGGCTTCCGAGCCGCTGACGGCTGAGCAACTCGCGCGGCTTCCGCTATTGTTGTTGTCTCCTGGCAGCTCGACGCGCAACTTCATCGAGCATTGGTTCCGCGATCAGGGGGCAGAGGCCGGCGCCGACTTCGAATTAAACAGCTTGGAGATGCTCGTCGAGTTCGCAGAGCGCGGTTATGGCGTTGCTTTCTTGCCGCGCTCCTTCATCACCTCCCGCCTCGCGAGCGGCACGCTGCTAGAGCTGCGAACAGAGGTCGCTCTGCCGGAGCGCCATATCGGCATTGCCGCGCGCAAACACGGCTCCCTCTCGATCGCAGCCGATACATTTTTACGTATGCTGCAGATTTGACAACTTATTGTGACTAAGCGGTCTATTCTGACAGCATATGAACGCCCTACAATATCATAAAAGCCGCCAGAGTGTCCGGTATCCGGCACTTTTAGCGGCTTCTTATTTATTGTGATCATTTCATTAGTTTAAGCAACGACGTGTGGATACAGAAAAGCGTAGACGATCAGCGCCAGGACGATGAACATAAGCCCGAGCAGCGCCCACTTGAGAACAGGGAACAAGCGGAACTTCACCATCCCATAACATACAAAATACACCGCAAGTCCACAGCCAGCCCCCCAGTAGAAGAGGGGCTTCGCCCGAATCACAAAGTATTCGTCAAAGTGGGAACGATAACCTTTATTGCACGCGGCTGCGCCCCAGCGTTTCGTACCGAGCAGGCTGCGAGGAGAGCGCTCTTTTGAAACAGGCATTGTAGGCTTCCCAGCGTACCTCCTATAATAGATAGAAAGTGTAGAGTGCTGCACACGACCGGTTTGGGATCCATTCATCATCGAGGAGGTTACATCATGCGTAATACGCAAAGCACCGACTATGACATCGGCGCTACAGGAGTGCTAAATTCCGCATCGTCATTTCCTTATGCGACCAATACGGGTTACATGCATACGGACATGTCTCCAATCTCACTACAGCCGGCACTTGGCGAACGCACCATCAAAGGCGATGGCGGACCACTCGCGTTTCTTAGACGAACCATTCATTTTGTCGGCAAATGGTCCTCTACCCCAAGAAGGCGTCGCGTTCAAACCTTCGTTCTGCTATATATCAAGCAAGGAAGCGGCGAATTAGTCGTAAATAGTACAACCATTCCCATTCGCGACGGACTACTGCTGCTTCTTGCACCTGGCTCGCACATCACAGAACGTGCAGATGCCCACGCCGACTGGGATGTGCATTATATTGGATTTAAGCTTTTGCAGCCGGTCCGATCAGACGACAGTTGGATGCTGGATAACTTCGATCGTATGCCGCTTCCAGTAGGTCGCGAACTGCCAGTCACCGATCTGCCCGCAATCGAACGCCTTCTCGAAAGGCTATACGAAGGACATGATCACGATGTAAGCCAAAGAGATTCTAACGCTCTGCTTCGCTGGAAACGCCAGCTAGCCTTGTCAGAGCTGTTATATACAATCGTATTGGAGCAACAATCACAACAAGGACCTTATTCAGCAACAGATGCGGTTCGCAGATGCGCGGCTTATATCGACCGAAACTATACGGACAACATTCGTATGGACAAGCTGGCAAAGTGGTGCGGTCTCCATCCCAGCACGTTTTCGCGTCATTTCAAAGGAACGATTGGAATGCTTCCCAGCGACTACTTAATTCAAGCACGCATCGAGGCCGCCAAAACAATATTGCCCGGTCCTGGTCCGCTCAGGGAAGTTGCTCGGCGGGTAGGATTTTGCGACGAATATTATTTTAGCCGCATGTTCAAAAAAATCACCGGAGTTTCTCCTTCTGTATACGTCCGTACAGCTGGCGAACGCACACACGGTAAAGAACGGAATGGACGTGTGCTGCAGCCCGTCAATATCGCCGTTACTTATATAGACGAAGTCGATCATCTGATCTCCCTCGGACTACTCCCAGTTGCTGTTCCTGCCGATCATCTGATGAACGGCGATCAAACGGTAATTCCTTATCTGAAGCAGCATATCGCCCACTTGCCTCAGCTTGGCTGCGAGGAAGCGATCAATCTTGAGCTGCTCCGCAAGCTCTCTCCCGAGCTTATTATAGCGGGCAACTTCATGAAGAGCTGGGGCGTTGCCGGACTCGGCGACATTGCCCCGACCCATTATTATATGTGGGAGGTGGATTGGCGCAATGTTCACCGCCAGCTCGCAGCAGTGCTTGGACGAGAAGCCCACGCCGAGCAAAATATCGCCCAATTCGATCGACTCATCCGTTCTGCACGCGACAGAATGTTTGCGGCTTGCTCACGCAAGTCGTTTGTTTTCCTAGAGTCAACGAGGGAAGGAATTCGCGTTAGCCCCTATATGAGCAATGGAGGCTGGCTCCTGTATCAGCAGCTGGGCCTAAACCCTGCGCCGATCGTCAGCGTCAACGGCTGGGAGCATTTTGTGACTCCGGAGGAAGTAGCCGCGATTCAAGCTGACTACCTGTTCATCGGACAACGCAGCGGTGCAGAAGAAGTTCATCGAGCGCTGATGAGTCATCCGGACATTCGGCGTCTTGGCAACCGTCTGATCGAGCTTCCCAGATACCCCTGGAGCAAAGGCGGCCCACTCGCCTTCTCTCAAGGCGTTAAGCTGACTTTGTCCCATTTTGCAAATCTACACAAATAATCTGTGAAAATCGTACATGGCTTTCCATCTTAAAATAAGTTACTCTTCTTGTTGAGAAGAATTATCATTATCGATACAGGACAAGGAGAGAACAAGCAGTGAAACAAAAACAAAGATGGGGACTTCTTTTGGCAATAACGCTTTTAATCGGACTGCTATCCGCGTGCGGTGGAGGCAATACGAATGCAAATAACGGAGGTTCTGCAAGCACGACCGAAGCAAGCGCCAGCCCTACGGCAGAGGCAAGCGCGACAACTCAACCAGAAGCAACGCCGTCGACACGTTCCGTAACGACGCTCGCTGGCACGATCGATATTCCATCCGATCCTAAACGTATCGTACTAACGTACGACGATGACATCGACCACTTTATGGCGCTTGGCCTTAAGCCCGTGGCCGCTCCGGTCTATGACCGAGCAGATAACGTGAATGGATTTTTGCCGTATTTGGCTGATCAGTTGGAAGGTATGGCAACCTTCCCTCTATCCCCTGACTTCGAGCCGATCCTGCAGGCGAGCCTGACCTGCTAGTCGCGGGTTATCACCACCGGGATTATCTGCAGGAGCTGCAGAAAATCGCGCCAACCATTTATTTCGAATGGGTCGTAGATTGGAGAGAGACGCATCTGGAGATGGGTCGCGTACTTAATCTAGAGGAAAAAGCTCAGGCGAATGTTGACGCCTTTAACGCGGAAACGGAGAAAACGAAAGCACATCTCTCTGGAACGATCGGTGACGAGCCTGTCGCTTTCATGCGTGTTCGCGAAAACCAATTAGAGCTCTATGGCGGCGCTGGCACAGGCTCCTCTGCCTCTTTTATTCTCTATGACCTGCTTGGTCTGACACCTGTAAAAGATGCCTCCACGGACACTTGGGGCGCACAATATTCGCTCGAAAGCTTCACCAATTCGGAAGCTGAGCATCTCGTTTTGTTAATTCAAGAAAATGAGGAAAATCTGAAGCTAGTTGATGACCTGCTGGCTAATCCGCTCTATAAGAATGTGCCCGCGATTCAGAAAGGTCAAGTGTACAAGGTCCATAGCTTCCCATGGGAACGAGGCGGTCCGATCGCCTTCACGCAAGGCATGAAGGATATTCGGGAGATGTTTAAATAATGAACAGCGAAGCCGATCGCAAGGATGAAGAACCGGAATTGTACGATTTGACCATTGTCGGCGGCGGTCCGGCAGGCATGTATGCGGCTTTTTATGCTGGAATGCGAGATATGAAGGTCAAGCTCATAGAAGGCAAGGAGTACCTTGGGGGCTTCCTTCATACCTATGCCGAAAAAACGATCTGGGATGTTGGCGGCATCCCTCCTCTCCGCTGCGAAAATTTGATCCAATGGCTCGATGGTCAAGCCAGAACGTTCGATCCAACAATCGTACTAGGTCAACGCGTCGATGGTCTGGAGAAACTTCATGACGGAACGTATAGACTGCGTACGGCTAATGGAGAAGCACACGACACCAAAACGATTCTTGTAGCAGTAGGCCGTGGCATTACCGAGATGACCAAGCTTAACGTGCAAGGTGCAGACCGTTATGAGTTAACAAATCTGCACTACACCGTTCAGAACCCGGAGTCCTTCAGGGGCAAGCGAGTGTTAATTTCCGGCGGTGGCAATTCTGCAGTGGATTGGGCAAACGAACTCGCGGATGTGGCGAGCCAAGTGATCGTCGTGCATCGGCGCGAGGAGTTCCAAGCGATGGAGCGAAGCGTGTCTCGTATGCTGGAGAGTGTGGATGTTCGTACGCCTTATGTGCTGCAAGAGCTGCATGGAGAAGGCGACGCTATTGTTGCAGTCAGCATTGAGCATGCTGAAGGAGGTCGCTCGGAGCGGATCGATGTTGATGCTGTCGTCGTCAGTCATGGCTATTCCCGAAGTTACGGCGATTTGCTGGCTTGGGGCCTCGATATCGGATCTCATGGCATCCACGTCTCCGATCACACCATTACAAATCTGCCCGGCATCTTTGCGGCCGGTGACTGCGCCAGCTACTCTAACAAGGTCAAGCTGATTGCCGGCGCCTTCACTGACGCGGTCCTTGCCGTCAACAGCGCGATGAGTCACATTGACGCCGAAGCGCATGAAATGGCCTACGTCTCCTCCCACAACGAAAAGTTCCGTGAGATGAACAAACAACTTTACAGCTCCAGCCAGAAGACCGGAGCATGAACGACAAACAAACCCTTGCCGTGAGGCGGCGCGGGTTTCTTTTGTTTGCAAGCCCTGCGGCGGCGGCAGCGCTGCCAGGGCTGCAATAGCCCGATTTTCGAGACTGTCGATTAAACAGTCACCAGACTTGCCCTCAACTATCATTCTGTTAAATTTTTGCATTTCATGCCTTTCAACGTCCAACTTCGGTCAAGTCAGCCCGTTTTTCTGTTCCTTTTGCTGCCCTTAACCGTAAATCGGCCACAGTGAGCCAGGGCCTCGCTTACGTTGAAAACTAAGTGTAAGCGAACCCTGCGCGTGTTTCACGATTTGCTTCAGATTTGTCACCACGGCTACAAGCTTCGTGTCTATACGGCGCTTCTCCCGAGAACGTAATCGTGTTCTGCCTAGCCCATTGTGATTTTTCATTTCATTGCATTTCCGTTCAATGTTCGCGCGTTTTTGTAGCAGTGCCTTTCCCGCATCGGTTGCGTTAAATGCTCCTGCTTGCTTGAATTCTGCATAATAGTCACTGATGAAAATGGTTCTCCCGGTCCTTTTGCTCGTGGTACACTCCGATCTGATCGGACAGCTCTTGCATTGGGCTTTGCTGAATATATACTGTTTGCCTGAGTCTTCTCGCATATCGTTAATATAAGCATTTACTTGGCCTTGCGGGCAAGTGACCGACGCCGCATCGGGGTCGTAAAGGAATAAGTCGCTGGACATGAGCCCCTTCGTATTGACGCCAATGGATTTTAACGGCGACACAAGTTGAATGCCGTCTTTAGCCAACGTCTGACGGTGTACCCCGTATCCATACGCTGAATCGCCCAAGACGTACTCCGGTTTGACGTTATGCTCTTCCATCACAACGTTCAAGAGCTCCTGCAGACGGTCGCCATCGGGCTCATTGCCCGCAATCGGTTCCGCATGGAGCACGATGCCATTGGTTTCGGACATGACCACCTGCACCTTGTCGCCAAAGAACTGTAAGGTTTTGCTTTTGAAACCATTTCGCTTCTCTGGATCGACTGCGCTGCCGATCCGGTCTTTCAGCCGCTTTTTACGCTCGATCTTCTTGAATGGGGTCTTGGGATCATTCGGATCTTCCGGGTACACATTCTCCATTAAAGTCTGGTACAGAATCGCTTGAAGCTCTAAAGAATCCACTCGGCGCTCCGGATGGGACCACGACCAGAAGAGGTTGCGGATCGCATCCTTTTCGAACCAGTGTAACAGTTCGTAAGCCATAAGAATCAATTGACTAAACGCAACACCGAGATCCTCCGCGGTCGCATCGGGAGGAAGCTTTGTGGTCAACGGACGCAAGTCAAGCTCCGTTTGGGCACGGTCAAACAAGTGCCGATATGCACGCTTCAGGTGGTTCAGCACGCGGACGAAGGCATGCTTGATGAGGCGATAAGAGGAGCGGTAAACGGCATTGCCCTGCGTGATAAAGGAATCCACAATCCAAATGTCCTTGTTATCGCCCCAAAGCCCTTTTTGCTTCGCTTGCGCGAGAATGTGATGGTGACAGGCATCGAATAAAGCAGAGCCGAGACGGTCGCGATCAAGCCCGATCGTACTGTGGTCGAACCCCATAAAGCTGACCGGAACGCCTAAAAATCGCTTAATGAAGAGATCGCCAATGACGCGCTCCTCCATCTCGCGATCCGAAAGGTTGTAATAGCGCTGGACAACGTGAAGTTTAAATTTGATGGATGGGGCATAGGGTCTAGGACCGCGCGAGGAATACAGATGAGCACAAATGCGGTCAGTGAAGCTAAAGTCCACGAGATCCGCTACTTTGCTCCAAATGGGATGCTCAGGCAACACAGAATAAACCTCGATATCCGCAAATGAAAGCTGCTCAAACTGTTTAAACGCGACTGCCATGACAAATCTCTCCCCTCAGTATAAGTCTATTATACCACGAAATCGGGAGATATTCGGTGATTTATCGAGTAAAAAGGTTATTTTATATAGAATTTGACCATTTTTATTTATAGATTCTTTAGAATTAATCGACAGTCTCTCTTCTCGGGCTATTGGGCGCGGCTGCGCCGCCAGCTACCGTACCGGTGCAGTCGCACCGATACGATACTCAGAAGGCGTGCAGCCCGCCTTCTTGCGGAAGATCTGCGAGAAGTGGCGCACATCGGGGTAGCCGACGCGCTCCGCGATCTCTCCGATCTTGAGCTCCGATTGGCGCAGCAGTTCCATTGCGCGGTCAAGGCGCAGCTGCGTCACATATTCCTTGAAGCCGCCGCCCGTCTTCTGCTTGAACAGCTGGCTGAAATATACCGGGTTCAAGTACACGATCGAGGCTACCTTCTCCAGCGTCAGCTCCGCGGCCAAGTGTGAGCCGATATATTGAATGGCTACCTCCACCGCCTTCTCTCCGCCGCTCGCATAATGGTCATATACCTGCGACTCCGAAGACTTGTGCATCAGCTTAACCTGCTCAGGCACAGCGACCAAATCCGTAATCCGCTCCGAATGGACGACCTGGAACGGGATTTTGAGATACCGCTTGAGATGCGACCTAAGATGTTCGATTAGCTGCATTAGACCTCCCTCTTCACGAAGCGTGACGAGACCGAGCAAGCTCTTGGAGTCTATGCTCGCAACGAATCCTTCACCAGCCGAATCAATGAGCTCCGACATGACGTTCTCGACGATAAAGTGCTCCAGACGCAGATCCGACTCACTATCCAGCCTCAGCATGATCAGATGAAAGTAAGGGTGGTTGCCGACAAATGGAGCCAGATCGATGCCCCCGAGATCCAGATCGGATGCCCATCTCGCAAAGATCGCCTCGCGCAGAAAACGTAAGTTCCGGCTGAGCAGCTGCTCCTCCTTATTGCGCTCGTTTTCCCTCGC
The DNA here is from genome assembly GCF_054483835.1 of Paenibacillus sp. strain BS8-2. Lineage (NCBI taxonomy): Bacteria > Bacillati > Bacillota > Bacilli > Caryophanales > Paenibacillaceae > Paenibacillus > Paenibacillus sp. strain BS8-2. The sequence goes on along the minus strand of NZ_CM137010.1, from coordinate 2,276,238 downwards.
GATCTCGCTCTCCATCTCGTGGATCTTGGCGATTAACTTATCCTTGCCGATCGGCTTGAGCAAATAATCCTTCGCCCCGAGACGTACCGCCTCCTGCGCATAAGCAAATTCGGAATAGGCCGAGATCACGACCCATTTGATATGCGAATGACGGCCTCGCGAAATCTCGATCAGCTCCAGCCCCGTCATACCTGGCATAAGCACATCGGTCAAGACAAGATCGATAGGCAAGGTCTGGAGAAGCTCCACCGCCTCCTCCGGGCTGCCCGCCACCATGACGCGATGCTTCGGAAACTGTGTACGTATCGTCCTTGCGATGCCGTTTCTGATCACTTCTTCATCGTCGACTACGAGTATGTTCATCCACCTGCCTCCTCTCTGTCCCGTCCGGGGAACGACGCGATGACACTCGTCCCTCGTCCCTTCTCACTTTCTATCCGCAGACCGTAACCTTCTCCGAATAATAATCGGATCCGCCTATGTACATTTAGCAGTCCGATGCCCCTCCGCGCTTTCTCCTCGCCAGCAAAGTTTTCTTCGGAAGCACCATTCGATAACAACGTGACATCGTTGTGTTCGGGTCGATCCTCCAGCGTCTGCTGTATTCGCTCCAGCGTGATGCCATCCATGCCGACCCCATCATCCTCTACGACGATCTCTAGCTTGCCATCTTCGGTTTCTCTGGAGAATACGCGCAAAGACCCTTCACGATTAAGAGGCTCCAATCCGTATTTCACTGCATTCTCTACAATTGGCTGCAGAATCATCTTAGGCACCTCAAGGGCCAGCCACTTCTCCTCGACCTCGATAGAAGTATGCACACGACCCCCGAGCCGCGTCTCAATAATCGTAAAATAATGCCTGAACTGCTCCAGCTCCGTCCTCAGCTTCGCCATCGAAGCTTCTTCCCAGTCGCTGCTATAACGGAAAATATGTGACAAAGCCAGAATAACGCGACCAAGCCGGTCATTCTCGCGCTCGTCGAGCATCCAGTAGATCATATCCAGCGTATTGAACAGAAAATGCGGATTCACTTGCGATTGCAACGCCTGCAGCTGCGCGTTTTTTTCGCTGATGGAAGCCAGCTTGATCCGCTCGATCAGCTCATCCATTTGATGCACCATTCGGTTAAAGGAACCTACGAGAACGTTGATTTCATAATAGGACTGAACGTGCAAGCCGCCTTTGAAATTACCCAACTCCACCATCTTCATCTGCTGGATCAAACGCTTGAATGGCGAAGAGAACGACCGCGATACTAACGATGCAAGTACCGTTGCAGCCACGATTAGAATCAGCGCCAACGTAATGAGGAATTGCTGCGTATCCTTCAGCTCCAGCTGCAGCTCCTTATTGGGCGTAATCCCGACCATGGTCCAGTCAGCGATGCCGATCTGCGCCGCTGTCATCATGGATCCGGAAGCACTGCGAGTGACGATCTTTCCCGAAGCGAGCTTGCCCGGCCAGCCATGCGGTATAACGCCGATTATAGCTGGCTCAGCGACCTTTGACCGAATAATGTCGTCACCGTCCGCATCGCGAATGACCACCTGGCTATCCGGTCCGAGACTCGCGTTCGTAAGCGCGGATGCGATGGCATCGGCGTCCGTCTCGATGAGCACGATGCCGATTGATTTGAGCGAGGAGAGCTCATATAATTGGCGGCCGAACGCAAAAACAGGCCGTTGTATACCCGTGCTCATTAGCGATTCCGGATAAACTCCCAGCCATTTCATTTCTCCTGTCGAGCCCTTCAATTCCGTGAACCAGCTCGTCTCCGAATATCCCCGAACGGATGCGCCGTTTGTCCGGTCAAAGCTGAACACCTTATCGTAGTTTGTTACGATATGAATGCCGACTGTATCGTTGCGCGAATAGAAAATCGCGCCGATAATGTCGCTGATTTGTTTCTCCAGTTGAACCGCTCCGACGGATTCCGCCGAATTGTATTGCTGAAGCAGACGGATCAACTCATTGTTGCTGTTAAGCGACTTGGTGACGCTGTCATAGCTTCTGAGCAGTAGATCGAATAGATCTACCGTCTGTGATATATTTTTTTCGGCGATGGCACTGACTTTGTCTCTGACTTGCTCCGTCGCACGGTGATAGAACACCACCGTAACGACGAGCAATAGTCCTAGCATGCTGAGCAAGAACATCGGGAATAATCTGCCGTGAATGGATTGGAATGGTTTCATAATGCTATCTTACCCTTTAACGGCGCCCGCTACCATCCCTTTCGTAATGCGCTCGGAGAGCAAGAAATAGATGATAATTACAGGCAAAGCACCTAGAACCAGATAAGCGCCGATTGCACCGTAGTTAACGGAATATTGACCAACAAAGCTGTTAACGCCAAACGGTAATGTCTTCAACCTCTCCGACGAGATGAATGTCGCAGCCAGAATGTATTCATTCCAGATGTTGATGAACGTCAGGATACACACCGTCACAACCGGTGGAACCGACACGGGCAATATGATGCTGCGGAATATGCGGAAAACGCCCGCTCCGTCGATGATCGCGGATTCCTCGATCTCATTCGGTATCGATTTCATAAAGCCGCTCAGGATAAAGACAGAGATCGGCGTCTGGAAAGCGATATACGGCAAAATCAAGGATAGATGCGTGTTCAAGATATCCATGTTTTTGAAAATAATCATCAGGGGCAGCAACGTGCTCTGCAATGGAATCATCATGCCAAGCAAGAACAGCAGAAGTACCATCTGACCATATTTCCACCGGAAACGTGTAATGGCGAAGGCCGCCAAAGAAGCCAGAAGGATTACGCTGACCATCGTGATCGAGGTAACGATCAGGCTGTTACTGAGATATTTCCAGTAGTTGCCCCCTTCGATGGCTGCTCTATAATTTTCTACCTGCCAAACGTCGGGAAGCGAGAAGAAGCTGCCTGACAATATCTCATCGTTCGTCTTGAACGAATACAAGAACAACCAAACAAGCGGATAAAGCTGTGTGATGAGCAAGATGCCCAGCACCAGATAAATAAATGGTTTGGCTACCGAGAAGCGTCTGCTTCTATCGGGTAAAGTCGCGGATCGGCTCATTCGAAGCGCCTCCTTCTTACGAATACTTTTTGTCCAGACGAGTGAACAGGAAGTTGATGATAACGGTGGCTAGCAAGCAGACGACGACAAGGAAGGTCGCAATGGTGCTTCCGTATCCGAACTTCTGCGATAGGATCGACATTTTGTACATATGGCTGGCGATAACGTCCGTTGCGTTGCCAGGGCCGCCGCCTGTCATAACCATGATCAGGTCAAATGACTGGAGGGAACCGATAAAGGACAGCACCACGGAAATTTTGAAGATCGGGATGATCATCGGCAGCGTTATATAACGATCGGCCTTGAAGCCCTCTGCGCCATCAATCTTGGCAGCTTCATAAATATCAGCCGGAATGTTCTGTACCCCAGTGAACTGAATGAGAATGTGGTAACCCAGGTATTGCCATAGTCCTACCAAAATAATCGCAAAAATCGCGTATTTAGGCTCGGTCAACCATGCATGGGCCCAGCTTTCCAGTCCAATTTTCTCAAGAATTTGGTTAATCATCCCGCCCATAGAGGCTGGATTGTAAATCGTCTTCCACAATTGACCAATAACGACAACCGACAAAATGACCGGCAAGAAATAGCTGGAAACTAGAAAGTTTGCCTTGCGTACGTAACGGCTAATCAAGATTGAAACAAATAATGCGAGTGGTAATTGAATGATCATTGAAAATCCTGCAAGCAGGAAAGTACGTCCGACCGCTGACCAGAATACGGAGTCGTCCATCAACATGTACTTATAGTTGTCGAGACCGATAAAGGTCGATTCCCCTATCCCATTCCAATCCAGCAATGAGGTATATACCGATACAAGAATCGGCACGAATACCAGTCCGACATATAACAGAACGCAGGGCAGCACAAACGCCGCGATGGTCCACTTGGACACTTTCAGTACGTTCAAGGCATCCATCTCCTTCTCCAAAACCTTCGTCGAATGACGCAAGCAGGAGGGCGCGCTTGACTGGCAAGTCGCTCCCTCCGCCATACGTTAACGGTTATTCTTTATCTAGGCGTTATTTTTTATTGTTTTCTTCATAAGCTTTTTGATGTTCTTTCGCTACAGCTGCGCCGTCCTTTTTCGAAACGAACAGGTTTTGAATGCTCGTCAGGTGCGCTTGCGATGTGCCAGGGTTCATCGTGTTGTCGAAGGAGATGTCTCCGCCTTTTACATCCTTGAACAGATCCAGAACTTGAACTGCCATGTTGGAGTAGCCAGCCGCCTTGAAGTCCTCGTCAATCGTTTGGGCTACGCCGACAGCACCTTTTACTTTGAACGCCTCAAGCGGGTAATTCAGCATGAAGTAGTTCAAGAAATCAAGTGTAACATCCAGATGTTTGCTGTTCTTGGATACTGCGAAAGCAGAACCAGGAGCCAGCATGAACTCGTCAGGGTTACCTTTGCCATTCACTGTAGGGAATTTGAAGACGCCGATGTTGTCGTCTTTGTTCACTTCAGATGTCTCGATACCGCCAGTTGCCCAGCTGCCCATGTAGTACATAGCCGATTTGCCAGTCTTAAACAGGTTTTCGCCGGCATTGTAGTCAAAGGAAGTCGCGCCTTCTTGGAAAGCTCCTGCTTGAACCAGGCTTTGCAATGCGTCAACCGCTTCTGCGAACGCTGGATCTTCGAACGTTTTCTCTCCATCAACAATGGACTGCAGGAAGCCAGGGCCGCTCGTACGGAGCAAGATGTTCATGAACAAGAACGATCCCGTCCAGGAGTCCTTCTCGCCGATCGCGATTGGCGTAATGCCAGCTGCTTTTAATGTTTTGGAAGCTTCAACCATTTCTTCGAATGTCGTTGGAACTTCTACGCCAGCTTGTTTGAACAATGCTTTGTTGTAGTACACAAGACCGATGTTGTTGCCATCAGGCAGTGCATACAGGTTTCCGTCGAATGTGTAGTAGTCCAGGATCCCTTCTTGGAACGTGTCTTTCAGACCGTTCTGCGTGATCATATCGTTCAGAGGAGCGAACAGGTCCGCCTCTACGAATGGCTGCATTTGCGCTGCAGGGTTTACGATTGTGATGTCCGGCATTTCTTTGGAAGCCGCTTGCGTTTTCAGCTTTTGCTTTTGTTGATCCGTGTTCAGGGAGTCAAGCTCGATTTTTACGTTTGGATGATCCTTTTCGTAGTTAGCAACGATTGTACGGATCATTTGGTATTTCGGATCAGATGAATCTGGGTAAATGTTCTGGAACGTGATCGTCGCTTTTTCTCCGCCTTTGTCGCCAGTTCCTTCGTTCGTGCCCGAGTTGTTATCATTTCCGCATGCTGTAAGGCCGACAGCCAGTGTGCCTGCCATAAGAACGCTCAGCATTTTTGTAGTTTTGTTAGCCATTTGTATTTCCCCCTTAATGGTTATGGGGTTATTATGCTCCAGATTCGGTAGTCTAACAATGAAGTAAATTAGGAGGTCATGTTTGTTTTTTTAAGGTGGTGCACGAAGGAGGTAGAGGTTTTCAATCAAGGTGAAACGGCTATCGCCGTCTTTCGCGGCGCAGCGCGTTTCATTCCGAGAATTCTAAGCTCAGATAAGATGCAAAAACTTATAAATTCTGGCGTGTAATATACTCCTTTTATAAAGGAAAATCCCCAGCGACTATCGAAGAAAGAAGCACCTGACGAAGAGCTTCAATCTAACCACCCACCACAGGAGGTTGAAGTCACATGGGGAAATCCCAACATATTCAAGGCTTAAAGGGAACAAAGTTCAGTCAACAACTGCGAGGTGTTAACCTGGAGCAAGTACTCATCGTAGCGATCGATGCGGCAAAGCTCCACCAAAAAGCACTCATATGCAATTATTTCGGCGACGTGATTGAGAAACCCTTCTTTTTTTCCGTCAGTCAATCCGGAATGAAACTCCTATACGACACGATTGAAAGAGCCATTCGAGACACGGAAGCCGTACGCTTGTTTCTTGGCATTGAAGCAACCGGCCACTACTACGAGGACATTGTCAGACAGATGACCATGCATGGGTACCACGTTCAAATTCTCAACGCCTACACGACCTCTGAAGAGCGTGCCAGCGCTCTTAGTTGGTGCAAAACCGATGACCTCGACCTCGTCGCCATTGCTCACGCCATTCGTAACAATAAAGCGACGGAGTATCGTTTAACGGAAGGCCTGCAAAGACAGTTGCGCGTCCTAACTCGTGCAAAGCGCTCAGAAATTCGCAAGCGTTCTAGCCTTCGTATGGAGATCCGAAACATCCTGGATATCGTCTGGCGAGAGTATCAAGGTTACGCCGAACACCAGAATGGAAGAGCTAAGAAAATAAAAGTGTTTAGCGACTTGTGGGGGAAAGCATCTCTCTACTTCATGGAGTACTACCCGCACCCCGCTCTCGTTTTGCAACTTGGTGAGATGGGGCTACGGAAGCTTTCCGTTCAGCACAACTTGAAGTTGCGTACGAACGCAATCGGCAAGCTGCTTCATGTGGCAAAGGAATCACTTGCCTCAGACGTGCAGACGCTCCGTCCCGAGCTCATGGTGCTACGTATGAAGCTACAGGACCTCCGCGCCTTCGATGCCAAAATCAATACGCTGGACAATGAGATTGAAAACCTGTTGCTTCAGACCGACGGTAGCTTACTCCTTACGGTTCCTGGACTCGGCGTATCCTTGGCGGCAGAGCTCTACGCGGAGATCGGTAATGTCTTGGATTATCAGCATGCCGGGCAACTCATCAAGAAGGCCGGTACCAATCCGATCGTCAAGCAGTCAGGCGGCGGCGCGGGCTCTTATCGCAAAATCTCCAAGCAGGGCAATACTCACTTACGCTATGTCACTTATCTAGCTGGGCGGAGCCTCTGCTTGCATAATGAGGACCTGAAGCCGTTTTACGAACGTCTCAGAAGCCGAGGCAAGCACGAACGCGCAACCTTTGTAGCAATGGGCAACAAGATGCTTAAGATCGCTTTTGCCATGTTACGCGATAAGCAGCCGTTCCATTCCTCCAAGCCAGCTTATCGGCTCGTGCAGGAAATCAACAAAAAGCTCGCCTTTAATTGCATGATCACATCAAGCGCTGCCTAGATACAAAGAAAAATGATGAAGTCGGTATGTCTGGGACCGAGGGAAGATCGGATCAAATTCTGGAGGCCCAGACCTCGTACTAAAGCGTTATCCACCTCGTCCTGTCAATGCGAATTGTACGTTAGAACAGCTATCTGCACTCAGCCAGATTGCATACAGGATTGAAACGAGGCTATTTCTTCAGATTCGAGACATACCGCTTTCGTCCACCGCTTTTCGTCAGTTGGTAACCCTATTTTTAAAATTCTACAGGTTAGGTGTGTTTGGGGTGCTCTAAAGTCCGTAAAAAGTAGTTGACATAGTACGCTTAGAATTTAAAAAAGCAGCCAATGACCATCGCGTCACTGACTGCCTTGTTATTTCCGTTCTCACCAACGGATTGCTGTTAATGCTGTGAGGAGCTCGTCTCGTTCCGTTCTGCCGAGGTTCCACTCCGCAATCTCTGCCTTCAACCGCTCCATGCTGGAGAAACCTTTGGCAATGCCGTTCAAGCGTGCGGCGATCGTCGAATCCTGCCAGGACATTCCATCACCGATCCTATCCTCGAAGAGAGATATCAGCGCCGCAACTGCATGAGGGAATCGTTTCACATTATATTTCTGATGCCTCTCCTCTGCTGGATACCATGTCGATTCCGCCGCTGCCACAATTTCCGTATCCGGTCTAACCAACCCTGTTTGTACCCTGCGGGCCAACTCGTCATCGATTATTTGCTTCTGGCTCTCATCATGATAGAACAGAAGCGACTGATATTGTCTGCCTTTGTACTCATTGATATTAACAGGGTTATGCTTGTCCCAGAATTCTCGAATGATCTCAGCGTAAGAGAGGATATGCTCGTCAAATTGCAGCTGCACCATCTCCGTATGATCACCCATCTCCCGATAGGTCGGATCAACCTTGCTGCCGCCGCCATAGCCAACACGCGTGCGGATCACGCCAGGCAACGCCCCGAACATCGCTTCGGGACCCCAGAAACAGCCCATCCCGAACGTTGCAACATTAGAGGAACACTCGCGAGCGCTCGACCTGAAGCCTTGAGATCGTTGTTCCGCATCAGTTTCACCCTGCCTCATGATGCCTTTCCCCCTATGTCAGTTTTAGTAGATGCTTATACCCGTTCCATCCAACTCTTCAACTGAGGGAGCTGTCGCTTCGCATCGTCATAACCTTGCTTGTAGAGCGCGCCAAGCTTCTGCGGATCTCGTTCCATGCGACCGACAGACAATGTCTCAATTGGACGAATGACAAATGCAGCACCAGATCTCTCACGCTCCTCAATCAATCTGAGCGTATTGTTATAGACATCATGTCTGCGCAGCATCGTGTCCACCAATTTGGGATATTGGCCATAAATCCGGCGTACCATCCACCCCATCCGGTTCGGAGACTTGCGGTAAGATTCGTTGCGCGTTAGGATGAGCACATTGCGCGCATTCCCGTCTCGCTCCGACTGCAAGAGCGGGATAGGATCAGAAAGTCCGCCATCCAGCAGCTTGCGTCCCCCGAACTCCACAATCCTCGCAATAAACGGTAACGAGCTTGACGCCCTAAGCAGCGTAAGGAGCTCGAAGCCGGTTGTGCCTTTCTCGTAATAAACGCTCTCTCCCGTTTCACAATCCGTTGTACCAATGACGAAACGCTCGCCGCTTGCTTCGTAGGCATCATAATCGAAAGGAACGAGCCTATTCGGAATGTCGTCGAATATAAAATCCATCCCGAACATCTCTCGCTTCTTAATCAGGTTGCCCCAAGAGATATAACGCGGATCACTGACATACTCCACATTTACTTTTCGATTACGTCCTGCCTGTCTGGACAAATAACTTGCCCCCATACAGGCCCCCGCCGACACTCCGATATTATATGTAAAGTAGATATCTTCCTCCATCAAACATTCCAGCACGCCAGCCGTATAAACTGCCCGCATGCCGCCGCCCTCCAGCACCAGTCCGATTGCCTCCGACATCAGAAATCCCCTCCAGTTATACGCAATTGCTCCTAGTATACACCTGCGGGGGAGTAGCGCAAATATGGCGAATGCGATTGTTCGATACATCGGAGCGCATAGCGAATATGCGAATCCATGCGATTCCTTGCGATTCCTTGCGATTTCATGCGATTCCTTGCGATTCCTGCATTTCATACATCAATCCTGCCTCCGATCCTCGAATATATGAATATTCCTGTACTTTGTACATCAATTTTGATCAGTTCGCTCTGATTTACCGTTGCTATCCTTATTATTCCTGTATGAAATACATGAATCGCACCTATTCGACTTCGAACCAAGAAATATTACTGTACGGAATGCATCATTCTACGCGAAACCACGCACACCACTTCGAACTTCATAACCTAACCTGACTGTATCCCTAAGGTGAAACGGCTACGCCGTCCTTTGGCGGCGGGGCGCGTTTCATTCCGAGAATTCTAAGTCCAGATAAGGTGCGAAACTTATAAATTCTTAGAATTCAAGGTGAAACGGCTACGCCGTCCTTTGGCGGTGGGGCGCGTTTCATTCCGAGAATTCTAAGTCCAGATAAGGTGCGAAACTTATAAATTCTTAGAATTTAAAAAAATCGCCGCGGGGACCGGCGCCCGGTCTCAACACGGCGATTCAACTTTGGCGCATGTGCCTGCTTTGGCGAATATGCCTGCTTTGGCGCGCTTGCCCGCTTTTGGCAAACTCATTGTCGCACTGTACCGCTATCGCACTCTAGCACGCTTCGATGATAGCGGTTTCACTTCTCTGCGATGCGCATACGCGAGAAGGAACGCATTCACGAGCCCAAATAAGACAAGATGGAACGCCTCCAAACCGCCCCAGACCAGCACGCCCACCGTCAAGAGCAGCATGCCGAGCACAACCTGAAAGCCGTCCGATTGCGGAGTAGACGTACTCCCTCCTCGCAGAGCTTTGCTTCCGACCAGCAGCACAGCCAATATAATCGCATACGCCAACGTCGCCGCAAATCCGGTGAGTGCGCTCCAGACACCAAATGTGACGGCAATCGCTTTACCTCCTTTGCCACGTAGAAACGGTGAGAACATATGACCGAGCAGCACAGCTGCGGAAGGCAGCAAGAGGCCGAGCCCTCCGATGGCATTCGTCTGAAGCAGCAGCAGGATCGGGATATACCCTTTGAGCGAGTCGAGTGCAATACCAAGCAGACCATAACCCGGTCCTGCCGTCTTCCACAAATTGATGGCGCCGGGATTGCCGTCTCCAACCTTCCTCACATTACGATTCAGGAGCAAGCCAATCCAGTACGAAAACATAAGCGAACCCGACAAGAAACAGAGCGCCGTCCATCCCGCGAATGCGCCAACCGTCATGATTCCTTCCCCCCCACCTTCACTTGTCTGCCTTTCCATGCAACTCGCCCATACACCGCAACTTGAAATCCGGAATATGCCATGACATACAGGAAAAAGAGCATGCTTATCAAATGAAACGCCGGGAGCCATCGACCGAACCAGCCCGTATACCGGACAAAATAATAAATTTGCACCGTATACATCACATATGCAGCGACAAGCGGAGCGGCCCAATCTGTTCCGAGGAAAAATGGGAATGACTCCGCCGCGATAAGCCCAACCAGCCAAATCGCAACGAACAGCGTCGTCCAGCGACTCAGCTTGCCCGTGCTTAATACGGCTCCCTTGCTGAAGCCCTCCACTTCGCTTCGGATACCGCCAGGATACATACGGAACGAAACGAGCCCATAGCCAATATAATTGTGGACTGAGATGCCAGCCTCCCTGAACTTCGCCCCGAGATTCAGATCGTCGAGCAGTTCTCCCTTCACCCCCTCATGTCCGCCTGATTTCACATAATCCTCTCGTGTCGTCACGATACATGCCCCGTACAGTCCCTGCGCAGGATTGCTTCGTTCCATCGGAGAAGTAAAAGCAAATAACCCGAGAAGGTTCGGAATGAGCGCTAACCGTTCGTACCACCGTTCCGTATGATGGAACGGGACAACAGATAATACGCCTCCCCGCCTTTCTCTTGCCGCAAGAAGAGAAAGAAGCGCATCTTGAGCCAGCCTGACATCCGCATCCAAAAAGACGAGAATATCTCCGTCCGCTGCCGCAAAGCCGCTCGTAACCGCCCAGTTTTTGCCCGTCCACCCAACTGGCAACGGCTGGCTTTCGATCACGCGCACGCCAAAGCTCTTCGCGATCGCTTGGGTCCCATCCTCGGATTGATCGTCGACGACAATTATGTCTAGTCCTTGAATGGACTGAAGCTGTAAGGAGCCTAGCAAATAGGGAAGGTTACTCTCCTCGTTGCGAGCTGGAATGATAATCGACACCTTCCCGGCAGCCGCAAATGATTCGGGTCCTGGCGCAACCGTATTCCGGCGAAACAGCAGAAAACCCGCCACGCAAGCGGCGGCAAGCAGTGTAACGATCACGATTTCCATGCCGTCCCCTCCCTCCGAGCTTCGTGCCGAGCCATATATGTTTCATTATATGGCGACCCCTCCACCTGATATGAACAACGCTTCAAAAACATCCAAAAACATCGAATACAAATAAAATAGCCCGAAAAAATCTCGGGCTACTGCGTTGCCTGCCTCCGCGAGGGACAGCTCCATAGTAATCAATAATCTATAACTCATAACAAGCTCATACCCTGATTCCCTTGACCCGCATCCCTATTAGTTTTAGTAACTGAGGAGTCTGGCATCCTGATGCATAAGCTCCGTCTGAACCTTGTCGACGGCTACTGCTCGAACGGATACACCGTCCTCAAGCGCGATAGCCGCAGCAATTCCCGCCGCATGCCCCAGCGCATAACAAGTAGCTTGCACCCGCATCGATGACATTGCGACATGCGTCGCAGAGATTGACCGACCCGCTACTAGCAGATTGTCGATGTCGCTCACTGGCACCATCGTACGGTAAGGAATGTCGTATCCGTCAACACGACGCTCGTCAGTCGTCTTAGCGGCGTCCGGGCTATGAATATCAATTTCGTAGTTGGTCTGCGCCACCACATCATGGAAACGTGTGCCACTCACGACATCTGCTTCGGTCAACGTATAAAGCCCTTCGATTTGATTGGTTTCTCTTACGCCCGTCTGCGGCGCGATATGCGCTATGGCATAGTTCTCGAAGCCCGTTCTCTGCAAATAATGTGCGATGGAGAATACTTGCTTCAGCGCTTCTGTCTCCGCGTAGTTAACCTGCTCCATGTCGGCTCCATTCGCTTTGACACGCGACATATTGACTAGCAGCACCCCATCGTCACGCTGCTTCCAGTATAGTCTGCGCCCTTGCGGCAAATCGGATATTTCCTCATAATGATAGCAGCCTTCCGGGAGGAACGGATTGACCGGCTTGCCCGTGTCCTGCATCGTAAACATAAGCGTCATAGGCTGTGTAAGTCCATCCGATTCTCGACCAGTACGGTATGGCACACCTGCATCAATAGCTACACGTGCGTCGCCCGTACAGTCGATGATAACATCGCCTTCGATCGCCCTGAGACCTTCGCGTGTAGAAACGATAACGGCGCCGATTCTATTGCCGCTTCGGATCGTGCCGACGAATTCACAATGGAAGTATACCGACACGCCTTCCTTCTTCATTTTGTCATTCAAATATTGGCGAAGCAAGAATGGCGAATATTGTGGTGCAATGGACTTGTCATGAACAGCAGGCAGATAATCGGCCAGCATCTCTTTGACGATCTCCCGGTAAATGCCCGTGACGTTGCCGACAGGCATAAACACACTGACGTTTGCGAGTGTTCCCATCCCCCCGAGCTGTGCTGACTTCTCTAGCAGGATTACCTTCTTCCCGCATCTCGCCGCGCCGATCGCCGCCGCCGTACCCGCCGGACCGCCTCCTATCACAACTACTTCTGCCTTCGCATGTGTTTTCACTTGACGTTGGAACGAATACGTATTGTTGTTCATATATTCTCTCCTTTATCGTGCAAGAAAGCGGCTAGCGCCTTCAAGCTGCGTGGATTCCTCCAGACTGGAAGGGAAGGTCAGAGAATCTGCATCTGTCTTGTCTCTTCATTGTTATTGTAGAGGAGACTCTTGGCAGGGAGTAGTAGACGATCCTTTTATTTCTGGTCTTTTTCAACACAGATTGGGATTGCGGTAATTGAGATTGCGGTTGATCACCCTGCTCGCCATTCCGTTCTGCTTTATATCCATCTATTTCTGATATCCATCTATATCTGATATCCAACTATTTCTGCATAAGAAAACGCAGAGCCAAGGCTCTGCGTCCATTTCGATAGCTGCCTGTATATTCATGACTCTAGATCACCAGACCAAAATAAGTCCGCAGCGCTTCCCTGTCCTCCGCTTCAGATTGCGGGACGAATACTTGAACACCTTCCGGCCGGAACAATCGGAACTCTCCGTTCCAAACCGAATTCCGTCCCTCCTCCGTAAGAATCGCGACGATCCGGTTGTTCTTGAACACTGAATCAGGCGCATGCTCGCACCAATAGGATGCCATCAGATAGTCCTTCGCGAACTGCGATTCCTCCGTGAACGAGAATACGCGGGACCAACCTTCCTTCTTGCGTTCCATGACCATCCAGCCAAATTCAGCGTCCCGATCCAGCCGGTAACACTCATTACCTTGCTCCTGCTCCATCCCTTCCTGCAGCAGCAGCGGACGGCGCGGCACAACGCCCCCTACTCCTACATCGCACACATATACGCTTCCTTCCGCTGCTACCCGAAGGACATGATGCCTGCGTTTAGGCGGCGTATCCACCTCATCACGCCAGAACCTCGCGAAACAGCCCGTCACCTCATATCCAAGCTCCCGAAGCAGCCAGCCAAACAGTGCATTAAGTTCGAAGCAATAGCCGCCGCGTCCACGCCCGACAATCTTGGCGTAAATATCCTCCACCTTCAGCGACAAGGGGACGCCTTGAATAATGTCCAGATTTTCGTATGGTACTGCTTGCAAATGTAATTGCTGAAGCTCCGACAGCGCCGCCGCGCTGCCGTCCGGCAACCCCGTGAAACCAATTCGATCCAGATAAGCCTGTACATCCATCCCCTATTCCTCCCCAACATCATTAGCTCCATTAATTCCTACAAATCGCACCAATTACCCTGACGGAATACCGGCTCAATCGAGCCATCCGGCAGTTCCCCATCGATATCGAGGTCCGCACACCCGATCATGAAGTCAACATGCGTCAGGCTGACGTTGGCGCCGCGAGTCAGCAATTCCTCCGAAGACAGTTTCGTCCCGCCTTCCAGGTTAACGGGATATGCGCTGCCGAGCGCAAAATGGCAGGATGCGTTTTCGTCGATCCCCGTGTTGTAGAAGACACGATTCAAATTCGAGATTGGAGAGTCATGCGGCACTAACGCCATCTCTCCAAGGTAGGAGGCGCCTTCGTCCGTGTCCAGCAGCGTCGTCAAGTGCTCCCGTCCCGACTCCGCATCGTAGTCCGTCACTTTGCCGTCCTTGAACGTCAACGTGATGCCTTCCACAAGTCGACCATTCAAATTCAGCGGCTTTGTGCTTCTGACCGTCCCGTTCACGCCGAGACGATGCGGCATCGTGTACACCTCTTCCGTCGGCATATTCGCTACGAAATAGACGCCTTTCTCGTTCTCGCCGCCCCCGCCGCGCCAAATATGACCCTCAGGCAGCTCTACATGCAGATCTGTGCCCGGCGCCTTGTAATGCAAGCTCTTGTACCGCTTGCCGTTGAGATGGTTCTGCCATTTCTTTAGCTCGCCGATATGCTCCCGCCAGGCCGCGACCGGGTTCTCCGCGTTCACTCTCGCCATCTGGAACACGGCCTCCCACATCGCATCGATGCGCTGCTCCTTCGGCAGATCGCTGTAAACCTTGTCGGCCCAAGCCATAGTTGGCGCCTTGATCAATGACCAGCTGATCCGACTGTTGCGCGTGTAGGCCGAATATGCCTTGCGCGCTATAGCAGCAGCCTTAGTCGCGGCCGCAACCTTGGAAGAATCGATGCCGCGGAACAGCTCCGGATTCGGCACCTTAATATGTAAGATCGCCCCGCCCTCTTCGGCGAAACGCTCCATCCGGTCCGCCTCCCATTGCGGATAATAGTCGAAGGAGTCGTCTCCCGCCTTCTCGTACCGAATCCGCGTTATTTCTTCGTCGTCCCACTCTACGATAACGTATTTGGCGCCGGACTCGTAGGCCTGGGCGACAATCAGTCTCGTGAGCTCTGCCGTCTCGATTGGCGCATGTACGATCAGTACTTGTCCTGGCTGTATGTTGACGCCAACCTTTATGACTAACTCCGCATATTTTTTCAATTTCGTTTCGAATGATTCCATGTTGTAGTTTCCTCCTTCTATCTTCAACCATTGAACGTCTACTCAACAACTAAAGGTAGAGTAGTTGCACTGCCTTCCTCTAACGATACAGCTTTCGCAGCCTTCTGGCAAAAGTTCACGATTGCCATTCTATTATTCAAAGCTCATACAGAGCTTGTCTCCATTCGGGGTAAGCCAAGTTAGCAGACATGAAATTGGAACACACGCTCCCTCCCCTCAACTGGTGCGGTTAACGGTCGTATATCCACGATAAGGCGTCTTGGTGAAGCGGTTAGAGACCGATGAAGCGACGATCGCATCCGGCTTAACCCTCGCGGACAATCCCATGGCTTCGATCCTTCCCACCATATCGGACACATAGGCGGCTGTCTGATTCCGCTTGGCGTCGGTGCCCGCGTCGATATCGATAAACATGCTTAGTTCGGCGCCTTGATACACATGGGGCATAATGATATCCTCCAGCTGGGAGCGTTTGTCCGCATCGAAGAAAGTCGCGATCTCCTGGCTGAACGTCGTCTCAAGCGTCAGCTTCTCCTGAATCGAATAAATCTCGCGTGGCAATATGACCTGCCGATAGCAGAACCATGCTCCTCTTCCCGGACGAATGATGACGACCGAGGTGATGAATTTCGTGTGACCCGCGTGTACCTGAGCATCTGTGCCAATGACCAGCTGATAGGTCGAGCGGGTATCGCTCCTCATGAAACAAGCAATCCGGTCAAATACATCGCCCAGTGTCATATCTTTGTCCGTCATGTTGCGGAACACCGATTCGTGAATCAACGCATATTGTCTATTCTTCATATGGATCACCTGTGAAGCTTCGTCGGCTTCATCCTTTCACCATTGACTCTTCTTCATCATACGCTTCCCTCTGTCCACTCGTGTGGCACGAATGCCCTGATGCACCAATTAGATATGTACGATACCACTATGCAAAAAAGACCCCATTTCTATATTTGGAATGATTTGAATAACTGGGGGCTTCTACGCTCAAACTGTACTTGTATTTCAGCTGACTCTTCCATGCACACCATACACTATTAATTAGATGCATGAATGTAGCTAGAAAATAGAGATGCTCTCTCAGAACTAGTATCTGTTATTACCCAGCGTACTATTCCACTCATTCCCACGTAGGACTTCCATGTCATCATGTTTGAACGTTTACGTATAATCTTTTCCTGTTTAGTGAAAAACGAGTAATAATACGACACCATTCGACAGATCATCACGAGGAGGTGACGCTGATTATAACGTTGACTGCCCCCGATGAAATGACAGCTGAACTGGTGCAGAATATTGCCCAGATCCGTTCTCAGCTTGGGAACAGCAAAGATGTGATCATTCGACAGATCCGAATTGGCAAGGATCCAGGTCTCTCTGCAGCCGTGATATACATCGATGGCCTGACAGACGTCGAATCGATACAACATTTCTTGTTGGAATCGTTACTGCTCGATATTCACAACGATGACTTCGACAATATCCTGCGTGAGGGACAAGATTTGATACGCATGCTGGAAGAGCGAATTCTGAAAGTTGGAGCCATCTCTCACGTGGAGCAATTCTCTGGTCTGTTCAATCACCTCTTATCCGGAGACGTTATTCTGATGCTAGATCGTCACCATACGAGTATCTCGATCGGCAGCATGCGGGACTGGAAGGAACGCGGTGTTACGGAATCGTCAACGGAGACAGTCATACGCGGACCCAAAGAGAGTTTTACAGAGAGCTTGCGCATCAACACCTCCCTAATCAGACGCAAGATCAAGGATCCGAATCTATGGATGGATACCAAGTCCATCGGCAAAGTCACACATACGGATGTTGCAATTATGTATGTGAACGGCATCGCGAACGAGGATGTGCTGAAAGAAGTTCATCTCCGGCTGGACCGCATAGACATCGATAGCATACTAGAAAGTGGATATATTGAGGAGTTTATCGAGGATACGCCTTATACTCCGTTTCCCACCATCTATCATTCCGAGCGTCCCGACGTCATAGCAGCCGAGCTTCTGGAAGGGAAGATCGCCATTCTGATCGACGGGACGCCGTTGGTTATGATCGTACCGGCTTTATTCGTTTCATTCATGCATGCCGCGGAGGATTATTACCAACGTGCTGTCATCGCTTCGCTCATTCGGATTCTCAGGTTTATATGTATCGGTATTGCGCTCACGGGACCTTCGTTGTATATCGCCGTTACAACCTTTCACCAAGAGATGCTCCCGACCCAACTGCTGATTGGTCTTGCCTCACAACGGGAGGGAACACCGTTCCCGGCATTTATAGAAGCTTTTATGATGGAGGTAACCTTCGAAATTTTGCGGGAAGCCGGTCTGCGTATGCCCAAGGCCATCGCCCAGACCGTCTCCATCGTAGGGACTCTTGTCATAGGCACGGCTGCCGTCGAAGCCGGCATCATCTCCGCCGCCATGGTTATTGTTGTAGCCATAACAGCGATTTCGAGCTTCGTGCTTCCCGCCTTCGACATGTCGCTGTCGTTCCGGATGCTGCGCTTTCCGCTGATGATGCTCGCCGCATCCTTTGGTTTGTTCGGAATAATCGTTGGCCTTATCGCCATCGTGCTGCATATGTGCAGCTTAAAATCCTTTGGCGTACCTTATATGAGTCCCCTTGCCCCATTCAATGCCGAGGGTAATCGGGACAGCGTCATACGCCTGCCATGGTGGACGATGTGGACGAGACCTCTCATAATCGGAAAGTCCAATCGAGTGCGAGGACGCAATCGGCCTCCACATCCTTCATCTTCGCCGCAGAACGAATCGAAAGGTTGAACATCATGCGCCATATTCGCACGATCATGCTTCCTCTGCTGCTCCTTCTCTCCATGTTTCAAATTACGGGATGCTGGGATCGTCGGGAACTCAATGAACTTGCGATCGCCGTGGGGCTTGCCATCGACAAGTCGGGTGATAACTACCGGATTTCCGTGCAGGTTGTAGAGCCCAATGAAATAGCAGGCAAAAAGGGGAGCAACGTTACACCAGTTACCTTGTTCCAGAGTACGGGCCGAAGCGTCTTCGAGGCTGCTCGGCGCATGACAACCACAAGCCCGCGCAAAATCTACTTTTCTCACCTGAGGATGATGGTCATCAGCGAAACGGTCGCCCGCGAGGGTATACGCAATACGCTCGATTTCTTGTCTAGAGACCACGAGCTTCGAATGGATTATTATATCGCTGTCTCCAGAAACTCGAACGCCGATGATACCCTAAAGATATTAACCTCTATCGAAAGAATACCGGCCTTCAAGCTCTCGTCTACACTCGAATCATCTGAGAAAGCCTGGGCCCCCACAACGACCGTCACGCTGGACGAGTTACTTACGACGCTCGTCAGCCAAGGCAGGCAAGCTGTATTAACCGGATTACAAGTGAAAGGCGATCAGGAAACCGGAGAAACAAGCGCAAATGTGAACATGGTCAAGAGCAGCGCTCAGCTCCAGTATTCCGGCCTGGCCGTCTTCAAGAACGATCGGCTGATTGGTTGGCTGAACGAAGATGAAAGCAAAGGATATACCTATATTAACAACGAGATTCGGAGTACATCGGACAGCATCAATTGCCCGGACGGCGGCCTCATTACGGGCGAAACCATCAGATCCAATACAACCGTAAAGGGCGAGCTGATTGACGATCTGCCTCATATCTTCATCAAGGTCCGCTCCCAGATTAATATTGCCGAGGTGCAATGTTCACTCGATCTAACAAATTCAGCAACAATCTCTGCACTGGAAGATGCCGCAAACACAGAATTAACCGACATCATCGAACGCAGTATCAAGGCCGTGCAGCAGAAATATGGAACCGACATTTTCGGTTTTGGCGAGATTATCCGTCGGGCATATCCCAAGGCTTGGAAGACTTTGAAGAAAAACTGGGATAAGTCCTTCAAACAAGCGGTGATCCACGTGCAGGCCGAGAATAAGATCCACCTCCTTGGAACAGTCAATAACTCTTTCATTGAAGAGCTAGAGCATGAGGAAGAGTCGAAATGAGGGGCAGGAACGACGACCGGAATTGCCTCCGCACTTCGCCTGCAGGAGTACCGCAGTATCACGTTTCCACTTGCGATGCTCCTGCTTACGAGCTCAATCATCATCTTTCCGTTAACGCCGATCAAAGGAGCGCTCGATTATGACTCTCGTCATTACTGTCGTTGTGCTGGCCGTCGCACTAGCCTGGTATGAGATATCAAGACTTCGCAAGCGCAAATGGATCAGAGAGTCCTGGGCCTTCAGCGTGTTCCTGCTCTGCGGCGTCGTCTTGTGCGTGCTCTACCTGTTGCAAGTGCCTATCCCGAGTCCTATCAAGTGGATCAAGATGATGTTCACTCCTGTCAGCGATGCGATTAACCGATTACTTGGATTGAAATGAGGAATCATTATGCCAAAAACATTTATTGCGCCCCTACAATTCGGCATTCTAATCATCATGTTCGTCATCAGCAGTTCGACGTTGATCCTGCCAAAGCTGCTGGCGAAGCAAGCACATCAAGACGCATGGCTTTCCGCGCTGATCGGCACCGTCTGCTCCTTGTTTCTCGTATTCATCTTCGGCAAGCTTGGAGCTCGCTTCCCCCAAATGACATTCGTACAATACAGTGAACGGCTGCTCGGCAGAACATCAGGAAAAGCGCTCATGGTACTGTACCTCGGTTACCTGTTCATCATCACTTCCGGACTATTGAGTCAGGTCGGCACGCTGGCCACTTCCTTATTTCTGACACAGACGCCCATTATTGCCGTTAATATTCTTTTTCTTTGTATAATCGTTTTTGCTGTTTCTCTCGGACTAGAGACGTTCGCCAGAGCGGCAGAGCTGTTTTTCCCCTTTATCATACTGTTGCTTCTGATTCTGCTGGTTTTCTTGTTTCCTCTCATTGAATTCAAGAATCTGTCTCCGTTCCTCGAATACGGAGCCGGTCCTGTGATGAAGGGAACCCTCTCCGTCATTGGTATCCCCTTCTTAGACCTGGTCATTCTACTGATGGTGTTTCCCTCCGTATCGGATAGCAAAGCTGCATACCGGATGTACTTCACCGCTACTATGGTCGGAGGCATCATGCTAATCGTCGTCGTTTTGTTCACAACGCTCATTCTAGGGCCTTTTGTATCTGCCATTACCGAATACCCCTTCTATGTGCTAACTCAGAAGGTCAATTTAGGCCATTTCGTTCAACGAATTGAATCCATTGTTATCATGATTTGGATCGTTTCCCTCTTCTTCAAGATCACGATTTGTTATTACGCATTGCTGCTCTCGACCAGCCAAATCTTGAATCTCAAGAGCTATAAGCCGCTTGTCATACCACTCTCGCTTATCGTTGCTGTGTTGTCGGTCACCCTCTTCCCGGCTAGCGTATCGTTCTGGGAGTATATATCGGAGCAATGGACACCTAGCGTTCTGCTGTTCGGACTAATTATCCCAGCCGTTCTGCTGCTGATCGCCAAGTTTAAAGGTGACGGCTCCCAAGCGTCCCCTAAGGAAAATCCATCCAAGTAGAGTTGGACTATGAATATTAGACTTCAAACCCACATACAATCTACGGATTAGGACAACTACCAATGGAGGGAAAACCATTGCATTCTGTTCGTACGATTACGGTCTGGGAGGAGCATATGTTTTGGCTGGAAATCCTGCAGGACCATGCCTATTTCGTCTATGATTATACGGCGCCTTATGAGAAGCAGTGGGTAGCAGAAGCGGAGCAATTCATAACGAGGTTCCAATTGCTGATCGATAGGCTGAACGAGATCCCCCGGAATGAGACGTTCGACTCCGCCGTGATGATTCTGATGGCGAAAGAAATTTGGCCAGTTGCGCATGGTTATTATCTTTTCGAAGGACGACTGCAAAGTCTGCGAATTGATAACCAGATCCAGGTTGCGCTCTCGCCAGCCTTCTTTAATGGAACGCTCAGTGAGAATCAGGAATATTTGCGACTATTAACCTTCTATATGCAAGGAAAACATCCGGAGCGCTTGCCGCTAGTTCAATTGCTGGATTTGTGGCTGGAGGATCAGCTCGGACATGCGGTGTTGCTTCGCAATGCGCTGGATCCCATGGAGCTGGAGATTATTCGGGAGACGGATCGTTACGCAGAAATCTTCCAGGGATTTATGATTCAGAACTTGCAAATCAAAGGATACCTGCGATTCTCCCCGCCTGGCATGAATAGACAGCAACTGCTCGCGCGGCAAGTCGGGGACGCTGTGCTGAACATGAACGCATTTATCTTTAAGGTCGTGAATTTGTATCAGAATACCGAGTTGATGAACAAAACGACGCTGCGTTTTCTGGAGCATCACTTCCCGGAAACCTGTTACTTCATCTGCAAGCTTAGCGAATATGCGCCCGAACTGCAGGAAGCTGCAACTCATTGCTCGCTCAAGAAGCCGTCTTTCCAATAGGAGGACGGCTTCTTGTTGTCCGTACCCCGCTCTAAAGCAACGTTATATTGGCCCGCGGACGGATTGCACTCTCAACTGCTCAATCAGTAAGCCGATTGCTTCATTCGTTTGATCATAATAGTCGCGCATGGGGCAAGGTCGTTCGAACAGCCCCTTCAACACTTTCGGAATCGTGAATTGTTCTGGGGAGAGCCTCTCATTCACTTCGTTCCATTCAAGCGGGGCCGCAACGGTCCCCTCCGTCGTGCCTCTGGCAGAGTAAGGACATATGATGGTTTTGCCTTGTGCATGCTGGATATAATCAACGTACAATCTGCCGCCTCGCTTTTTCTTGAGCCGTTCGATCGTGAACAACGCCGGGTGCTTCTGCACCAAATATTCCGCGACAAAAGAGAGAAACACTCGCGTATCATTATAGGTGAGCTGCAGCCTTGACCCTAGCGGAATATGAATTTGGAGTCCCTTTCCTCCGGAAAGCTTCGGATATCCAACGATGCCAAAGGACTCCAGCACGAGATGTATTTCGAGCGCGGCTCGCACCGCCAGTCCAAATTCATTCGGGCTTGGCGGGTCGAGATCGAACACGATTTCGAGTGGATTAGGTTCGTTGACAGTCTGGAATGGGACATGCAGTTCTATCGCACTCTGATTGCCGAGCCAGACCAAGGTGGACAAATCATCACAGACGATATGCCGAATCCCTTCTACCAGCTCCGCCCGCACAAATTCCGGCGCATATGCTGGGCAATTCTTCTGGTAGAACGACTCGCCAGGCACGCCGTGAGGGTAGCGGATCACCGTCAACGCCCGGTCTTGCAGAAAAGGAAGCATTCGCGGCGCTATCTCGGTTAAATAAGCGGCGTAGGACTCCTTGTCCAGATCAGCGGCCGACCAAAGCGCTTTGCGAGGATGAGAGATCTTAGCTTTCGGACGGGTATCGGCGTTCTCGAGCAACAGCCTGTTCCACGTGCAAGACTCCGCCTTCTCCTTGAAACGAAAAGCACGGAATACAGGCTTCTCCCAAACCGTATCAGGCATTTGCTCCACGAGCTGCCTCCATCGTGCTCCGCCCGGCATTAAGAACGACAGTTCCACACTGATGCCTGGCTGGATAGGAGCATATCCCACGCAATCCCCATCCCCTTCCGTTCGACTCTGAATCGCCTGCGCCAGCGCCGCCCTCTCTTCACTTTGCAGCCCCTCCCGAAACGATCCCACGGCAACCCACTCATTCCCGACTCGAAGGCCTGCCATAAATCGTTCATCCGTCTCTCGATAACCGACAATAACAAAGTGCCCCAGAAACGTTCCTTCCTTAGTCCTGGGCGATGTTGGCACAAATGCTGGCACATTATCCCTCCTCCTCTTTCCTTTAGCATGCGTAAATATCGGGCTTCCATTCTATGAACCAATCGGAACGGCCTGATCCTATCCAGTATGTAAGCGTTGTATGCCGAGTTGTCCCGCCGTTATAATATCCTTAACTTTCCTTAAACGGATACGAACATAACAAGATCAACCTGAAACAATAAGGAGGTGTGTGGATTCGTGACAACAAACCATACAACCAAGCTTGGACTCGCACTCGAAGGAGGCGGGGCCAAGGGTGCTTACCATATGGGAGTTGTAAAGGCCTACTTGGAGGCAGGCCATACTTTCGACGCTATTACCGGTACTTCAATCGGTGCGCTTAATGCGGCCGTTATAGCACAGGGGGATTTCGAGCTCGGATTCAAGCTGTGGGAGAAGCTCGACGCCCGTATGATCTTCGACATAAGCGAAGAAGAATACCGCTTGCTGATGCGGCGCAAACGGAGTACCGCATCCTTGCGCCAACTGACCGCACATACGAAGAAGCTGATTGCAAGCAGAGGCATCGACACACGCAAGATACGCAAGCTGATCCAATCCCTCATTGACGAACATCGTTTGCGTGCTGCTTCCACCGATTTCGGTCTCGTGACTGTATCCTTGAGCGATCGGGTCCCGCATGAGCTGTATAAGGAGGATATTCCGCAGGGTCGGTTATTGGATTATCTAATGGCCAGCGCCTCCTTCCCTGGCTTCCAGACGACCTTCATCGACGATAAAGCTTTTATCGACGGCGGTCTGTACGATAATTGTCCGATTAATATGCTGGCGGGCAAAGGGTATACGCAAATTATTGCAGTCAGAACGCTCGGGCTTGGGATCACGCAAAAAATTCGTTATCCCGCTCTCACGATTACAACGATATCCCCCTCCGAGCCGCTCGGCGGGATGATGAGCTTTAACCCAGAGACCATCCACCGCAGCATGAGTATGGGGTATTACGACGCACTCCGTCAGCTAAGGGGCTTGCAGGGCCAAACCTACTGCATCGATATGGACAAAGTAACCGAAGAGATATGCTGCGAAATGCTGAAGTCTATTCAAGGGGACAAGTTGCTAGCGTTAGGTCGTATGTTAGGAGTTAGCCGCGGGTTCCCTCCCCATGAGCTGTGGAGCAAAGCTATTATGCCGCGGTTGTCGGACAGCATGCGGCTGCCTGCGAATGCTACCGCCATGACCTTTATCGTGCGGTTAGCCGAGAAGCTCGCTCATGCCAAGGGAATCGAGAAATATACCGTCTACTCCTTCCGCGAATGGATTACTATCATTATTAACGGACCACTTAGAAACGTGCAGGGATTTGGATTCAGCCAAGTGGAGCTTTGTATGGCCGCACAGCGAATTCTGGAAGGGCTGCAATGGCCCTCTGATCGCAACTCTGCCCGCTGAGGTTACGTTTAACACGGAAATTAATGTTAATGGTATACTCGTAACTAGCATGATTACCCATCATTAAGGCCAAGGAGCGATTTGATTGACAGTATGGAAAGATTTGCGAGCGTTTGCCGCCGTATCCGGCGCTCGTCTGCTCTTGGGAGCTTTATTCTGCTACGGCATCGGCCTTGGCATATTGGCGCCAATGAACTCTATCTACCTAAGTGAGAGCATCGGACTTAGCAAGGGGCAGATCGTGTCCATTTTCGCCGTCTCGGCTCTGCTTAACTTGATCGTCACAATTACGGTTGGCGTATTCAGCGACAGAATGAAAAGCAAGAAACAAATTGCGATCGTTGCAGCAATCATTTGTATGGCAGGGCTCCTGCTTTACATGCGCGCGGATTCCTACATCGAAGCGCTTCTCTTTATGTGTATCGCATCCGCACCCTCAGGCCTGATCATGGGTCAGCTATTCGCGCTGTCACGCAACCACTTCGCGCGTCTCGCACCCACTTTAGTTGAGATGGCTCAAATTTGGCTCAGATCCTCTCTTAGCGTCGGTTTCTTCGCCGGTCTGCTGATCGGTGCCAATCTCTATGTCATCGCAACGTTCCAAGGCGTATTGTGGGGCAACCTTGCGGGATACTTGGCTTTGATGCTGCTGCTTCTGGCGCACCGCGAGCTGGATCCCGACTCGCCAAGCGGCTCCAAACCTGCTGCCGCTGCCCTCGGCGAGCCCTTCTCACTGCTCATGCTGCTGGCTATTCTGATGATCGCGTGCGCAGATGCGGTACGGGGATTATATCTCCCTCTTGTCGTGAAGGAACTTTTCGGTCGAGCGGAGATCGCCTCCTACATCTGGAGCGTACAAGCCGTGTTCGAGCTTCTGCTCATGACGGTATCCGGTTATTGGGCGGCGCGATACGGGACCAAACGTATTCTGGCCGCAGGTGGAATCTGTGCTGTCCTATGCTACGGAGTTTACCTTTCGTCACCGCCGCTTGCGTTCTTTTTTGTCGTCCAGCCTATCTATTCGTTGTTCGTCTCGATCAAATTCGGCGTCGCGATGGGCTACGTGCAGCGTATGTTCATTGGTCGCAGCGGCTTTGGCGCCAGCTTGTACGAGGCCATTATCCTCATGGCTACTTTGCTGGGATATGTGCTCCCGCTATTCGTCGAAGGTTATCATCCAATGTTATTCCTGATTCCTACAGCCATGATCGTCTTGGCGCTCGCATTGATCGGCTGGTCGATGGCAGGCGATCGCAAGCGGCTTCAGCCTTCGAGTGCCAGGGCCATGTAGAGTTAAACAATGGATGAGTAGAATCTGCTTCAAACAACCGATTGGACGGCGAGGTTGTCCGTCGATTACAAGTTTTATGGGTGGAAGCCATTCAGCCGCAGCATTTGACTTGGTAGCCAGCGCCGGCTTAGCCTGGTGTTGGCATCGAATACGCAATATGCTGTCCGTCTAACTAAACAAAGAAGTCATCGCAAAGGGCTGCGATGACTTCTTTGTTATCTGTTGCTCATGTGATCTTGGCTTAACCCAGCTTCTGGCCGCAGTTCGGACAGAAGTTGGCGCCTTCGTTCTTCGAGCCGCAGTTCGGGCAGAAGTTCGGCTTCTGGCCGTTGCCTGCCGGAGCGGAGCCCTCCGCCTGCGAACCCCCGCCATTAGCGCCGCCCTGCTGACCGCCTCCTTGCGGCGAGTTCATGTTCTGCATCATTTCTTTGGCGATATTCATGCCCATCATCATGCCGGCCATATCCGCAGCGGCCCCGCCGCCGTTCACTTTGCCGGAAGCGATGCCGTCGGTCATGGACGCCTGCTGGTATCGCTGCAAGTCCCCGATCATGCTATGGGAAGCCGTCTTCGTGATCATGGCCTGAATTTCCGGCGGATAATTGAAGCTCATCACTTGGAAGCCCGTCACCGTTATGCCGCTGTCCAGCATCTCCATATCCAGATCCTCGCGGATACCTCTGGCGATATCGCCCGCATTGGCCTGCAGGTTGAACATGTCCTTGCCTTCTGTGCTAATCCACTTCATAAGTAATTGGTCCAGTACCGACGTTAATCTCAGCTTTACGTCCTCGACCAAGAAGCTCTCGCGCACTCCAGCGATTTTGTCAATAAAGGCCACATAGTCCTTCACCTTGAATACAAACGTCCCGTTAGCGCGGATCGGCATGCCGCCAGGCAGCTGCGGAGTCGGAATTAACACCGGATTTTGAGTACCCCAGCGAACCGTAAATTCTTTGGTATTGACGAACACAACCTCGACGCGCATACCGCTGTTAAAGCCGAACTTGAAGCCCTTCAGCGTGGAGAGGAAGGGAACGATCTGAGAATCGACGGCGTACTCCCCTTCATCATGGAAGATGCCTTCGATCCGCCCGTTGTGTACGAATACCGCGTCTTGCCCCGGTCTGATGATGAGCTTGCTCCCTTTTTTGATCTCCTTGTTGCTCCACTTCCAGAAGATCATATCGTCGCGGAATTCTTCCCACTCTACCACGTTCGCGAACTGGTTTCTGAAAAACGCCATTTGCCCTCATCCTTTCCCTTCTAAAATGATCCCCTGCTCCCGCTATGAGAATGGCCGCCGGATGTTGTGCCCCCGCCTCCCCGGCCACCGCCTCCGCCTCCGCTCGAGGGCTTCGGAATATGCCTCTTTGTCACCGTCGTGCGAATATACTGATCGCGATGGCCCACGATGCCCGAAGAGCCGGTATTCTCGTACGTCCGATTGTGAACCGTGACACGACCTCCCGAATTGGCCACCAACCGCCAGACGACCAGAAGTGCAACCACTCCTGCGACGCCAACTTGGAACCACCACTTAAATAAAATAAGATCGGGATTGACGCCAGGCTTGTAGCCCATGTACCGATGCGCCGTTTCGATATAAGCCGAGAACGCGCCGTAATAGTCGCCTGCCGACAAGTCCGGGCTTATTTGATTGCGGATCCGGTCCAGCCGTCCATCGTCCAGATAAGTCTCCGCCTTGTAGAAGCCACCTAAGTAAGTCTGCCTGTTCTTCATATCTACGGTCAAAATGACCGTGTTGCCATGTGCTTTGTCGTACCCGGGCGCTTCCTTGTCGTAGAAGTCCTGCATGAGCTTCATTACATCAACGCCGGCATCATTCTTGGAGGTGTAGATCATAATATCCGTCTCCCGCTCGGCTCCAAGCTTGTTCGCCTTGATATTAAGCTTCGCCCGCTCATCCTCGTTCAGCAGCCCC
Organism: Paenibacillus sp. strain BS8-2; assembly: GCF_054483835.1. NCBI lineage: Bacteria > Bacillati > Bacillota > Bacilli > Caryophanales > Paenibacillaceae > Paenibacillus > Paenibacillus sp. strain BS8-2. Next base: position 2,248,360 of record NZ_CM137010.1, on the reverse strand, counting down.
GCTTCATCGTACACGAGCTTCCTGATCGGCACATCCTCCGCATAAGCCGTACCGAGGGGATGCAGCAACGATAAGAGAGGGATCACAAGCGTCAGCAGCAAGACAAAAACAAGGCGCGATCTTATAGGCCCTCTCACCACCACCAACCGCCTCCCAGCGCAACTTGTATGCCTTTCATGATGGCGAACCCCGCCGCGAAGATACCAGCGAACCAGCCGAGCGTCTTGGCATTGCTGATCGGCGGCTTCCCTGCCACCTTGCCCGTCTGTCCGTTCATGGCGAATGTATACCGTTTCTTATTGTAATCGTAATGGACGACCCATACCGGCAGCAGCGCGTAGTTCGCCTGCAGCGTAGTCGTGTTCACATTTTTGTTCGTATATGTAACGGTGGCGTAACCCGACATGGAGGAACGGATATACGATTCGATGTAATCATCGACCTTTCCCCTAGCGCGCGGGTAGGACTCGCCGTCGTTATAATTGTATTTTTCTGCGATGTAGCCCGTCAGATATGGCGCCTTGAACTCCTTCAGCTGATCGTACGGAAATGGCTCAAGTTTGTCCATCAGCTCGTCGTTCATCTTCTCCGATGCGTCTACCGGTATCTTGGCGTAATCCAGCACGATGCCCCGATAGACGTCGTAATGCTGCGTCTCGGTGTATATGTAGTCGCCGCTCGTGTAAGTTCGAACCTTTGTGCCATGCGCTTGAACCTCAATGTCGTTGTGCAGATCGAATAACCAGAAGGGCACGTACAAGCCTGTAATGTTTTGGATCCGGTCCGCCGTCATGAACCCGCCTGGCGTCATCAAACCGTTTTTGCACCATTTCTTGAAGGCGGCCTGAGCTTCTTGTTTGCTGATTGCAAAAGGAATCACCTTATCCGGCGCCAGCTGGCCCGTCAACCGATCGCTGAGAACGACATTCGAGCCGCAGAAGCTGCAGGAAGTCGCCACCGTGTCCGCATCCGTCATCAGCACCGCTCCGCAGCTGCCGCATTGATACTGCTGAGCCTCGTTCCCCTCGAATACCGTCTGCTTGAGCGATCCGGAAAACCCCTCAATATCGTCCTTCCTGCCGCAGCTCGCACAGGATAACTTGCCCGACTCACTATCGAAGCCCATGCCGCCTCCGCAGTTCGGACACTTATATGTAATAACCGACATACGTCCGCTCACCTCCGTCAAACTAATGACATCATGCTCAGTCTGCTTACTCCGTCTGCCCCAGCTTCTTCTTAAGCTCCGCCAACTCGTCCTCCGGCTTCGATGTTGCCGAATCCTCCTTGCTGTACGGCTCGAACTCGGCGTCCAGATCATCCTTCGTGCCCTTTCGCAGCTCCGCCAGCGCCATGGCTTCGTCGTAAGCACGATCCGCCTTCTCCTCGAGCGCATCTAACACAGACGCGCCGCCCGCGTCGACCGAACCTGCCGCGTTCAGCTTCTGCTGAGCATCAGCCGCCGCAAGCTTGCCTCTGATCGCTGCTCTGCGAGACTCCAGCTCGCCGATGTCGGCGCTCAGCTTCGCTTGCAGCTGCTTCATGTTCGCGGCATTAAGCGCCGCAGCGTCATAAGCCGCCTGCAGCGAAGTCACCCGCTCCGACTCCGCCGCCTTCTGTTCCAGAAACTTCAGCGCCTGCGCTTCGTTCCCCGATTGCGCGGACTTCTCGGCGTAGCGCTGCAGCTTGGCGATCTCGGAGCTGCACTCGTCCAGTGCCCGCTTGGTCCGGCTCTCCGCGGCGAGAATAGCCGCCGTCTCCGCTTTGAGTTCACCGAGATCTTTATTTATGCTTCGCATATATTCGTCTAGCGTCTTCTCCACGTTGTGCGAACGGTCCAATACTGCATTGATATTGCTCATCATCAAATCCCTGAATCTTTCCAGAATTCCCATGGGGCAACCTCCTTGTACAACGATTTCCTGCTCTAATAGTACCTTATTTCCAGTCAAAATGATTCATTTTCCGGCGAAAAGGTTGTCGACTCCCGGCGAGGCCCACGTTCACAACCCATATTCGCCCCCGAATTCGAATAAGAGAGCGCCACGAGGCGCTCTCTTGTGATAACTCGTATTTTACGGACGCCAGGAGACGTATTGGACATCAAGGATACCCTCGTTCAGCGTCACAATACTTTGGCCGCCCATTGACCGGCTTGCTTAATCAGCTGCCGGAACGGCTGTGACTCGAAACATGACAATTTATGGCCATTCATAAGATAAACTACGCGTCCGAGGCCATACTCATGCGCCCATGCAGCCGGCCAAGTCCGGTCCTCATGACTGTATTCGGCCAGAATCGCCGTCTCAAAATGCGGCATCATGTCGAAGCGATAAGGCTCGTCGTCGATGACATATTCCGGTACGCCTCGCGTAATGGGATGATCGACGCTAGTCCAACTAACCGGCAATGACGTAAAAGGCGGATGGCTCGTAAACTTCCCGCCAATCATCGTCATCAATTCTTTGTTGCGCTGCATCGAGATGCCGTTGTGAATGACGAGCAGTCCTCCCCCGCCGGCTACATATTGCAGCAAGGCTGCCACTTGCTCCTGTGGCAGCGGCTCGTTCGCAAAATCCGTATAAGAGATGAACAGCTCGTATTCGCTCAGCGTCTCCTTGTTCAGCACGCCGTAATCGCCCGTGCACCGTACTATCGCGACGTCTTCCAGACACGCTTCGATTTCGCGGTCCACTCCCTCGAAGGGATGAAATTTCACGTTGGTGTAGTTGCCTAATGCCAATGCTTTGAAAGTCGTCATGTGTCTCTCCTTCTATCTTTGCTAGCAGTCTATTATTCATTACTATACCAATGCCGAACGCTGGCGTCCATATTCAAACATAAGACCGCGGAAATCACTCGTCGTCGCCGCGGCTTGCAACAAACGCCCTCACCTGCCGCCCCGCTTCTTCCACGCTATCCGCTACAATGTCGATTCGATCCTGCTCGTATTGCTCCATCGCATGTTCGTACCGCGGATCATAATAATGCTCCAGCAGAAGCCGGACAGCATGTTCGAATTGATTCTCCTCCAGGCTGACCTGAATTTCCTTGGCAATTGGCGTATGGATGCGGCTCTTAATACGCGCAAAACCCTGCAGGAGCTCTTCCTTATGCTGGAGCGGTCGGTATTCCTCGATAATATGGCGCACGCGTTCCTTAATCGGCAAGTGGATGAATAGCTGCTTCCCTGCTTCCTTCTTTCTCATGATCATATCCGGTAGAACAGCCTTGCCAATGCGCTTGCTCTCACCTTCCATTAGCACGTAAGGAGCATGCTGCAGCTTAAGCAGATCGGTTACTAACAACGACTCGAAGGACTTCTGGTTGTGTGCCTTCACACCGACATGTCCGAAGATGGAGCCGCGATGTCCCGCCATCCTCTCCAGATCAAGGACAGGATAACCTTCCTCCGCCAGCTCTCTTAGAATCGCTGTCTTGCCCGTTCCGGTATGACCGATCAGCACGACAGACGGCGGTGTCAGCTCGAACGGCTCAAGCGTCTCCACCACCCATCTGCGGTAAGCGCGGAAGCCGCCAGTAAGTCGATGCGCCCTGATCCCCATCAATGACAACACCGTTGCCGTTGTTTTGCTCCGCATCCCGCCTCTCCAGCAGAATACAACCTTAGGCTCCTTGATCTCGCGGAATGTCTTGATAAAAGCAGGAAGCTTAGCCGATACAAGCTCCAAACCTTTATCCATGGCTGCTTGCACGCTGACCTGCTTATACGTTGTACCTACTTCCGCGCGTTCTGCATCATCGAACAATGGAATGTTCAAGCTGCCTGGAATCGTGGCATCTGCGAACTCGGATGGGGAGCGTACGTCGATCGTCACGATCTTCTTGTTCTGCTGCAGCTCCAATAACTGTTCTATGCTCATATCCTGGAACAAAAAAATCGTCTCCTTGACCTATGATGTCTGCTCTTATCGCACAACAATCCGTCCGGGATGGTCGGCTGTCGTCTCCCCGATGATGCCTGCTTCCACGCCTGCCTGCTTAAGCCTGCCGAGCAGTTCCTGCGCTTGCTCGCCTGCCACCGCGATCAGCAGCCCGCCCAAAGTCACAGCGTCGCACAGAATCCAGCGTCCGATTTCGTCGAGCGAATCCGCGAAATCGACGGAGCCGCTTACGTGCGCGAAGTTGTTTTTGGTACCGCCGGGGACAAATCCTGCTTCCGCCAACTCTCTGACCCTCGGCAATACAGGCACATCCGCCGCGTGCACGAGAATGCCGACTCCGCTGCCCTTCGCCATCTCCAGCGCGTGTCCCATCAGGCCAAAGCCGGTCACGTCCGTGCAAGCATGAACGCTGTACGGCTCCATTGTCTCGGCAGCCGTCTTGTTAAGCGTCGCCATCACTTCCGTCACGCGGCTCACTTCCTCCTGGCTCAGCTTGTCCTTCTTGATCGATGTCGTGAGGATGCCGACTCCGATCGGCTTGGTCAGGATCAGCTTGTCGCCGGGCCTCGCTCCCGCATTGGTGCGTACCTTACCGGGATGAATGAGACCCGTAACTGCCATTCCGAATTTAGGTTCGTTATCATCGATCGAATGTCCGCCTACAAGCGTAATTCCTGCTTCCTTCATCTTGTCGCCCGCCCCGCGCAGAATATCGGCGAGCACGCTCTTATCTAGTGTTTTGATCGGGAAAGCGACGATGTTTAATGCTGTTAACGGCTTGCCGCCCATGGCGTATATGTCGCTGATCGCATTGGCTGCCGCCACCTGACCGAACGAATATGGATCATCCACGATAGGCGTGAAGAAGTCGACCGTCTGCACAAGCGCGAGATCGTCATTAAGCTTATACACCCCTGCATCGTCGCTCGTATCGATTCCGACAAGCAGATTAGGGCTTGGCACGGAGGCCGGCAAGGAGCGGAGCACCTCGGAAAGCTCGCCCGGGCCGATCTTGCAGCCACAGCCTCCTTTGGAGGAATAGGAGGTTAGTTTGATAGGTTCCGTAGTCATCTTATATGTCTCCTTATAGATGAAGTTCAGCCGCTTATGTCATTCATGATAGCCGATTCGCGGCGGATTATCTAATCCACAGGTATCCGCCCATCTTAGAACGGATTACCTGTCGGGAATCTGCCAATCGATCTCCCCGCGTCCGTTCGCTCGCAGAAAGTCGTTCGCCTGCGAGAACGGCTTGCTGCCGAAGAAACCGCGGTACGACGACAACGGGCTGGGATGTGGAGCCCGCAGCTGCAGATGCCGCTTGTTCGTAATGAGCTCCGCCTTCTTATGCGCGTGACTGCCCCAAAGCACGAATACGACAGGCTCTTCTTTCTCGTTCACCATCTTAATGACTTGGTCCGTAAATGTCTCCCAGCCTTGACTCTTATGCGAATTCGCTTCATTGCCCCTTACGGTGAGCACCGTGTTAAGCAGCAGCACACCCTGCTTGGCCCACTCCAGCAAGTAGCCGTTGTTCGGCATGCTGCAGCCTAGATCGTCGCGCAGCTCCTTGAACATATTGAGCAGGGAAGGCGGCGTCGGTACGCCTTCCTTGACGGAGAAGCTCAAGCCGTGCGCTTGTCCCGGACCATGATAGGGATCTTGCCCCAGCACAACGACCTTGGTGTCCGCCAAGGAGGTGTAACGAAGCGCATTAAAGATATCCTCCCGCGCCGGATAAACCGTCTCCCGATCGTACTCCGAGTCAAGGAACCCGCTTAGCTTAACAAAGTAAGGTTGATTCATTTCATCCGCCAACACCGTCGCCCAATCGTTCTTCAAACCTTCCATCATTCTCCCCTCCCCGCAAAATGCTGCCGTTCTACCTTCGATACCCGCAAGCCGAACTGCTCGTACCATTCATTCTTGCCCTTATCTTGCGCTACTTTATGCAGGGAATGGCTCTTCCAAGCCTCGATCGCTTCCAGCGATGACCAGTAAGAAACCGTAATCCCGAAGCCGGTTCCACCACGAGCGCTTTCAACTCCAAGGAAACCTTCTTGCTGAGAGGCGAGCTCCACCATTTTGTCCCCCATGGCTCCGTATCCGATATTATCACCATCCGCCATCTGCGATGTAAAAATAACCGCGTAATACGGCGGCTCCGGCGTGCGCGCGATCGTCATCTCCATGCACTCTCCTTTGTTGTCTATGATCGTCATTATAACGCTAGATGAACGGACAAGGAACCCGCTGCCAGATGTAGTGTTAGATTAGAGCAATCTCGTGTCAGCAAGCAAAAACGCGCTGTCCGGACTCGCCGACGAAGGCGTCGCAGTGCGCATCAGGGGCAAAGGCACGTTCGTTGCGAGTACGCGGACGACTATAGGTATGAAGGGCAGCCTATCATCATGAGTCTAGGTATTATCAGTGGGCGGTTCCGATCCGGAGCCCGCTCATGATCATACCTTTTTTTCACTCTGGGGACTCGCGTCCTTGAATTGTTGAACGGGATAACGTACAATACGTTTAAACAATTAAACCTATCAACGGAGCATACCATGAGCGAATTTATTGGCAATCAGAAGGCGATCCACATTTTCGAACAGCTAAGCCCCTACTTCATGGGTCTCGGAGACCCTATTCGCCAGCAAATCGTTTCGTTGCTGATCGATCAAACGAGTATGAACGTGACTCAGATCGCAGCACATATTCCCGTATCGCGGCCTACCGTCTCTCATCATTTGAAGATTTTAAAGCAAGCAGGACTGATTACCGTGCAGAAAAAAGGCACTGAAATGTTCTACAGTCTAGAGATTACCGAAGCGATTACGCTTATGAAGCAATTGGTTCATTTTGTCGAAGAGGAATGCACGCACTAGCTGGAGTTTTGCCCGCTGGTTCCTGTCATTCTTTTTTTCGGGCATTATGTTGATAAGTTTAAACATTTAAACATTTAAATGGAGGGTGATTGGTTTGATTAGAAAGACGGTGCTTATTGTTGGCGGATACGGAGAGGTAGGTCGGCAGATCGCGCAAATCCTGCATGATCGGCATCCCGATATCCATATTTTATTAGGAGGACGAACCAAAGGTAAAGTCTCGCCTATTGAATCGACACGTATCCAAACGGTAGTCGTCGATAACCAAGCCGAGGATCCGCTGCACGTAATAAACGGCAATATTTCATTAATCATTAATGCTGTCAACGATCTGGAGGATCGACTGCTCCTCTCTGCCGTGCGCAACAAGATTCCCTTCATCGATCTGACGCGATGGACCGAACTGTTCCAACAATCGTTGTCCCGATTGACCAACGCCGAGCTTCACGCTCCCGTCATCCTGTCGTCTGGTTGGATGGCAGGCACAGCCTCGTTATTTGCGATGCTGCATTCGCATACCCTCAAGAACGTTTCCGTCCGCATCCATGCGTTATACTCATTAAAGGATAAAGCAGGACCGGACTCTGCCGCATACATGGATCGTATGAACATTCCGTTCCAGGTTACAGAGATGGACGGCAGTCGGCTCGTGCACCCCATGACTGACCCGATCACAGTTAAATTTCCCAATGGCTATTCGGCCCATTGTTATCGCCTTGACACTCCGGATCACGTGACCCTGCTCAAACCCGATCATATCGATGCCGCCAGCTTCCGCATCACCTTCGATAACAAAGCATCGACGTATGCGTTAGTTGGGCTCGTGAAAAGCGGTATTTGGCACAAAATCAGCGGTGATCGCTTCCGTTCGCTCAGACGTCGACTCCTCTATAATCCGGGCATTGGCAGCGCGCATCACATTCTGATCCAATTACAGGGACGAGCACCGGATGGCAAGCTGATCGATCTTGATGTTAAGATCACGGATCCGCTCGGTCAGACACATCTCACCGCCTTGGGCGCCGCCATTCAAGCGGAGAAGCTGCTAGGAGTGCTCGATGATAAACCATATCCACCGGGCATTTATTACCCGGAGGACCTTCCGGATCACAGCATGAGCAGCGACTTTATTCATCAATTCTATAAGGAATATGGTGTGCGGATTTCTACGAATATTTCGAGAATCGCGATACGGGGGTTGTAGAAGAAGAAATGACGGGAAAAGGCGGTGCTGGGGTATTATCCTTGCTTCGCCTTTTCAGGAGCGTGATCTGTCCAGAGCTTTAAAGATTCTTTCTCAAAAAAGAGGGGCGTGGCTTGTATATATATGCCGCTATTAAACATACTTCCGGATGCCTAGACCTACTAAAGCTGATTGGCGGGTGAGGTTTATATGCGCGCCACTTTCAGATCTGGCAAAATAATAATTTCTGCACAACCCGCCGGCCTTTTGAAGGTCAACGGGCTTCCTAGCAGAGATTATTTTGTTTTGACTGTATTCTTAATAAGACGGATCTACCGACATTAGTTACAAAGCTAATCAGGACAACCAAATTAATCGTCCGCAGGATGCGGTGGTTGCAAACGATTCCTGATTGCAGGCATAATCGTACGCAGTTATAATGAAACTAAAGAAGGAGCCGTGCGTCAACACGACTCCTTGGCACAGAAGACCGCTTCAAAGGCGGTCGGCTTCAGTTATTGAGTCAGAAATAGACCGTTAACCTAGCAGGGGGGCGGTCTATTTTTGTTGATTAAATACGGCTATGATGGCAACAACCAACGTCAGCAGCGCAATAATTAGCGCCCCGAAACCGATCATCAACGTCAAAGCATCTTTAACCTCCATGGGCATCCCTCCCTTCTGAGAGAGGTAGCCGACCACCCTTGCAAGCCGTTCCATGTGCTTGTATTATTATAGCATAATTCGCCAACAAAATAGATCGTATGTTCTTATTTTTACCTTCGTATTTAGATGCAACCAATGAATCGAGCTTGTTTTAAAACGGCCTTGCTCCCTTATTACACAATCGCCTTCTTCGCAGCAGGCACCATCGCCGGCGGCAACTCTTCTTTTAATCGCCATACGAAGCTGATAGGCTTGTTGCCTTCATGACTAACGTACTCCGCCTCTCCAAGGAACGTGAAAGGGCTTGTGAAGCCGCTGTCCTCCTTATACTCCCGCACGAATAATAGAATTCGCGATCCCTGTTCGCGGTGGCGAATATACCGCTGCGCCGTCTTCGATTCCTCAGAAGTTCGGCTCTGCGTCTGCCAATGGAATAACGTTTCATTAATTGCATAGTCCTCGTATTGCGTCGAGGGGGAAAAGTCCTTATCGGACTTGTTTAGCGTAATGAAGAAAATATCCGTCGCCTTTTCCTCAAAGTATTTGACTCCTTCGCGGAAGCTCGGCGCCGCCTTTTCGCTCCAATATCCAAATGCAGCCAACACTTGATCGAGGGAGTAACGACAATGCACGTCGAGCGGCAGCGAGTAGGGCAGGTGGTGAGGTTTGTCCACAAAATCAATTCTCGACAGATTGTACTTGATAATCGCATGTACCTCGTTACGGAAAGGCTCGCAAGCCATTATGGATTCCAACGCTTCTTCTATTCCTAGGAAACCTTGTTTCGCTGGCTCCGCTCTATAGAAGGTGTAATAGAACATAGCCAGCATGAGACGTTCATCCTCCGTCGCCGCGCCGCAGCCTTGCTCCAAATAACGAGCTAAAAATAGAAGCATTCGGCGTGAATTCAGATGAAGCAACGCAGGAAGACGTTTGGTCAATTCCTCTCCCTGCTCCCAATCATGCGGTTCCCTGAGACCGGCTTCGGCCATTAATCCATAGAAACTTCGCTTGCCTGTCCGACCCCCATAAAATTCTTGAAGCGTTAAGCCGTAATACTCGACGAAGTCGACTAACGTTAGAGGAAGTCCCGTATCGCTCTCAAAATATTTCATCCGATTAATAAGATTTCGCTTATTGACGGATAAACTTTTTAAGTTGCGCAAAATATAGCTCTTCGCCTGTTTCTCGAGTTGAATGAAGCTCCCTCGCGGCAAGCTGGAAAAACCGTTTTCCACGTAGTGCTGCACGGAATGTTTTGTTTTTCCCAATAAGGCTCTGTACTTCTCCTGAAAGTTATATTCTTGATGCGCTTGCCCGATAAAATCAAGCACCGTCAAACATTCTTTGCCCTCATACAGACGCAGACCCCTTCCAAGCTGCTGCAAGAAGACGGTCAAGCTCTCCGTCGGACGCAGAAACAAGATCGTGTTAACGGCTGGGATATCGACTCCTTCGTTGTAGAGATCGACAACAAAGATCATTTTGACCTCGCCTAGCTCCAGCAAACGTTTGGCCGATTGCCTCTCTGCATCGCTCGATCCGCCGTACAATGCTAGACTGGAAATGCCCGCCTCTCGAAATACGCCAGCCATATAATGCGCATGCTCCACTCCGACGCAGAACCCCAAGCCTTTGAGCCCGTCCATATCGGTCGCATACTTGCGCAAGCTGTTCAGAATTTGAACGGCTCTGATTTTGTTATGCGTATACAGATTTTCCAGCTCGTTTAGGTCATACCCCCGTCTCGACCAGCGAACCTGCGACAAATCCACTGCATCCGTTACGCCGAAATAATGAAACGGGCATAGCAACTTCCGGTCTATGGCATCCGTCAACCGAATCTCTGCCGCAATGCGGTTATCGAAGTACGCCAGCACATCCTTGCCATCCATGCGTTCTGGCGTTGCCGTCAGGCCCAGCAGAATTTGAGGCTGGTAATATTGAAGCAGCTTTTGATAGGTTGGCGCAGCCGCATGATGGAATTCATCTACTACGATATAGTCGTAATACTCCGGCGTCGTCCGTTCAGTCAGTTGCATCGAATTGAGGCTCTGAATGCTTATGAAGAGATGCTCCAAACTTTGTGCCTGATGACTGCCAACATGCAACTCTCCAAAGTTCATATTTTTTAGGATATAGCGGAACGTATCCCGGCTCTGCTTTAGGATCTCCTCTCGATGCGCGACGAATAGCAGCTTTGCATTCGGGTGATTTTGTGCAAAACGTTTGAAGTCGAACGCCGACACGACCGTCTTGCCGACTCCGGTCGCAGCCACTACAAGATTGCGGTAAAGACCGTACAACACTCTTTGAGCTTCGAGCTTTTCCAAGATCTCCTTTTGGTAATCGTAAGGGAGAATTTCGAACGGGAAGGTACCGCCGTCTGCTTGATCATAAGACTTGTTCTTCCGTAGTGCCTGCAGCAACAGTTCGCCATGCTCCTCATTCTCGGGTTCAAATAATCTAAATGACCGATCGTTCCAGTAGCTCTCGAATGTCGCATCGATTTTGCCCAAAATATCGTAAGAATCCTTCTCCGTCACTTTTAAATTCCACTCGAGTCCGCTGGTAAGCGCCGGATTAGATAGGTTTGATGAGCCAACATAGGCTGTCGTAAAACCGGTATCCCGCTTGAACATGTATGCCTTGGCATGAAGTCTCGTGCGATCTCCGTCGTACGATATTTTGATTTCCGTATTAGGCAGTGTGCTCAACTCTCGTATGGCTTTAAAGTCGGTCGCTTCCATATACGTCGTCGTAATAACGCGCAGCTTGCCGCCTCTCGCTGTAAATTGCTCCAACTGCTCCATCAAACAGCGCAGCCCGCTCCACTTGATGAAGGATACGAGCCAATCGATCCGGTCCGCCGTCAAAATTTCCTGTTGCAGCTCGTGCATCATGTTCGGTTCCGCATGCGCGCCCGTGAATAAGCTGCTCTGCGATAACGGCGTTGCAGGGCGGATTACCTTTTCGTCTTTGAAGGCGCGTATATGATTAATTTTGGAATAGATATACGTCAACACTTCGCCTTGTTCGTCAAGCCTTAACGCTTCTGCCTCTTCTGGCCCGAGACTCTCTCTTAAGGCCGCGATAATATCGTTGCAAGTTCGAACCTGGGCCAATATGGAGGCCCCGTCCTGTGTACCAGCTTGCTCCCTCACTAATTTTAGCGCCCGGCGCGTCACGAGACCGATGTAACTCGACAACACCTTCCGAGCTTCCTCGCTATCGAGCTTCTCTTTGCCAATCTCGTATTTGGACGCATCCAAACGAAGAAGCTGCTCTGCAGTCAAACCATTAATGACTTGCTCGTATAGGCCTTCTTTCATAGATTGCGGGGCCTCCTGATTCTCTCTATTCTCTATGACGATGGATATTCGGGATTATTAAGATTGGTCCCTCCGCTCAAAATGATAATGCAACCGATACAAACAAATATCCTTCGTCCATTGATATAGAGTTCCGGCGTCTTCAGAACGTACCGGCGATTCAATTTTCAGCGCAAAAACATTGTTTTCGAACGCGACTATACTCCCACGCGCTCCAGCCCACTTAGACATAGGCATCGTTGAGATAAGCTTGCTGACCCCATTTTCGTTAAAGTCCCACAACCGTTTAGATTCTTTATCCGAGAAATCGATTCTCTTCCGATATTCCTTGCTCATAAAGTAACGATGGAAAAACGGCGCAATCTCGCTCGGCGTAACCGAATTCATCCAGTCATCAGCGCCTCTCTCCAGCATTGCAAGTAATACAACCATTTTGTAGCTTTTGGTCATGACCGTTTTCTCAACGTCCTTAAGCCAGACATCGTAACGCTCATATAGCTCTTGTTCCCGCTCCGTTAACTCGTTTGCCCAATGCAGGAAGCCGATGTAGCTTCCAAACTCACCTGCATATTCACGGCTGTTCGCTCTTCCGTTAAGGTGAAGCTCCAGATACGTCGGAGTGCGCCCAAGCTCCTGCTTTAGTTGTCTATATGCGTTTAGTAGATGCTCTCGCCTAGGCAGCTTTTTGCGACTTAACTCCGCAAGCAAGTCGATAACTTTTGTATCCAGCTTTAATTCGCAGCCAACAGGAAGAACCGCGGTGCTCGCGACCGTTCCTGCTGCCGATGTATCTTCACGCTCATCGAACACTCGCAGCTTCACGTCAGCATTCCGGTAGTTGCCGATCAAGTCGATAATATGGCAATGCGTCTTCGACTGCGCCAATCTAAGCCCACGCCCCACCTGTTGAGTAAACACGGTTAACGACTCCGTCGGCCTAACGAATAACAGAGTATCGACGCTAGGAATATCAACACCTTCATTAAATAAGTCCACCGTAAATATAATGTCCAAGCTACCTTCGTCCAGCATGCGAATCGCTTCTCCACGCTTAATCCCTACTGTGCCGGAATTTAGACTTACAACCGATACGCCGCGTTCTTCAAAAAAGTCGGCCAGATAGTCGGATTGTCGAATCGACGAACAAAAGGCGATCGTCCGCGTAATCTTGTGTTCCAACCACGCTTCGTATATTCGGGATGCCATGGAATCTCGAAGCTGCGCCGACGCCAATTGCTCTTCGTCATAATGAGTACCCAACCACCGCATCTGCGAGTAGTCTGTCTCGTCATACACGCCGAAGTATCGGAACGGGGAAAGCCAACCTCTCCTGATCGCCTCCAGAAAATGAATACGATACGCTACGTTGCCGTCGCATAACGCATAAACATCCTTGCCATCCATCCGGTCCGGCGTTGCCGTAATGCCTAATAGGAACTTCGGCTGAAAATAATTCATAACGGATTGATAGGAAGCCGCTGCAGCGTGATGAAATTCGTCTACTACTATCAAATCAAACGTGGACTCGGAGAAGCTCTCCCGATGTTTCCTCATGCCAAGCGTATATTTTGAATGGAAGCAAACACACAGTCTGCGTCACCTTCCTTGAACACACCGTTATAAAGCCCTAAACTTCGTTCTGGCATGATACGTGCAAAAGACGCTTTAGCTTGATGGAGAATCTCCTCACGATGAGCTACAAACAAAACACGCTGGAAACGCTGGGCCAAGAAGCCCGCCAAATACGTTTTGCCTAGTCCAGTAGCCATGATGACCATCGCTTTGTCGTATTCTTCTTCGAGCGTCCGATCCAGCGCCTCCAATGCTTCTACCTGCGCAAATCTAGGCGTTATCGCCATTTCAAGTACAGATCTGTCTGGCTCTGGGAAGTCAGATATCTCCTCGGAGCGATAGTCCTCCTCCTCCATCCGCTCTACCAGCCGGGTGAGCTCCGGACTTTCCCGATGACGGAGTCTATACTCCTCTTCATAACTTGAGATGGAGTGTTCATTTAGAGGCATCGTCGACTCGTGATAGAAGTTCTGCATAAATTTATCGAGGGCAATTTGGAAGGTGTACGGCTCTGCTTTGGCGTTCATCGCCAAATTCCATTCCATCCCCATCTTCATTGCCGACATGGAGAAATTGGATGATCCCACAATAAGCAGACCTTCGCCAAGCTCGTAATCAAATAGATACGCCTTGGGGTGGAAGGAAGTACCCATGCTTCTCCATAATCTAGCTTCAAGCCGATCATCGATGCCGCACAACAGTCGTAAGCCTTCAGGCTGCGTGACGAATAGATAGTCACCGGCCAGCACCTTCACTTCAGCTCCTCGTTCGATCGCAGCTTTAAGATGAGGAGCAAGCAACCGGACTCCCGACTGCATAATAAAAGAGGTCATGATGTAGATGCCCGCTGCGTGCTGCATGTTAACAATCAATTCATCGCCTAAGTTTTCCGTAATGAGCCTGACATTAAGTTTAGTCGTCGACATCGATGAGATACACCCGCTCTTGGAAGCCGCCCCGCTTCTGTGCTTTTTGCAGTCGAAGGTCCTCCAGCTCTTCAACGCTTGACCCATGTACCGCTGCCAAAGCATGAATGACTTCTATTAAATCAGCCAACTCTTCTAGCGATTCGATTGCTTCTTTGGCATTCAAGTATTCATTCATTTCTTCTTTCAGCTTCGTATTCAATTCGAATCTATATTCGGCTTCATTTAATATCTTTGTGTTATATTTTTTCCCTGTCGATTCAATGATTTGAGGGATGTAGTCCCTCACTAATTTATTGTATGTTGGCATTAAGCTCCTCCTATATTTCAATCTTGAACCCATCTCATTTAATAGTTCTTTATTACTATATTCGACATTTATGTACATCTGCCCTTTCTTAACAATCAAAAGAAATGATGGGATTAAAGTAAAAAATCCGGCAACGAAAAAACACCCAAGCAGAACGTTCACGACGTCCTGCTTGGGTGTGTTTCACCTCTGTGCTTATATTGATTATAGGATACATGATTTCCAGTTCAATCGGCAATCGATATTCCCGATATTTTTAAGCATCACTCAAGAGACAAACTTTCTGAACCAGTAACCGAGATGGGCTTATCCACGGGTTTCTTCTTCATGTAGTGCGTGGAATAGGCTTTCTCTATAGCTGGCTCACCTGTCTTAGAGAATCTCAGAGGCGAGCTTGGCCCCTTTCCCGATCTCGTATAGCTTCTATAGGATTCTTGAAGTCCCATTTCTTTGGCCGTCTTTCGGTAAATACTCATTATATAACTTAACTGCGACAAATTGCCGCGGACTACTCGCTCCAGATAAGGCACCCTGCCTGCTCGCCATTCCTGCACAAGCTGGGGAGTTATTTTATCCATTCGCAGCAATAGCTCTAGCGGACTTGCCTCTCGCTTCTCATGAATCATCCCATGGACGAGCTGCTTTACCTTGGCTTGCAATTGCACTCTGTTCATAAATACCCTCTTGCATTAGTTATTTCTTATATTGCTTATCAGGACTAGTCCTACACCAGCTTCAAGTACCAATCCAGCGTCCTATCCATAATCCTTGTTGTCATCTCGATAAAAGGCCGGGAATCTCCGCTTGTGTGCGCCAGATCAAGTGTCGCATAATACTCGGCTCGATTTTCTTTTTCTATAACAATAGGAGGGAAGCCGCTTTTCATTAGTTCAAAGTTGAGAAGCAGCCGCGCCGTCCTCCCGTTTCCATCGATGAATGGGTGTATTTTAACAAATTCAATGTGTAGCAAGGATGCACGCTCTATTGCATGTACATTTGGATCTTCTTGCCATGATTCGTATAGGTGAATAAGCCGCTCCATCTCATCCTGCACCCGAACAAAATCTGGCGGGATATGAGTAGCACCGCTAATAATAACGTTTTCTTTTCTATAAACTCCAGCAAACTCGTCTTCAATATGCTTGAGTATCAATCGATGCAAATTTTTGATTTGCCACTCCGACATTTGCTCATTTCGGCTAACGATTTCCTCGACATAAAGAATAGCATCTTTATGATTCGTTGCCTCAAGATGTTCTTTTATCGTCTTTCCGCCAACTGTTATTCCCTCAAGTGCAACTTTCGTTTCCGAAAGCGTCAGCGTATTGCCTTCTATCGCATTGGAATGATAGGTCCAATTAATAATTAAGTGTTCCCGTATACTACGTAATGTGTGTACTGGCAGAGGCCTCTTTTGATCCAGTAGTAATTTTTTTTCATTAATTTCGGAAAACACAGAGACTCACTCCAATCGGGAAGGGGAATTAGCACCATTATACACCAATTGGTTTTACATAGGGAAACTGCTCAAACCCTCAACCCATGTTCTTACCTTATTCATCTTCACTTAGCCCTAAAAGAAACCCTACCCTCTTCCTCCGAAGCCAACCCCCGGCTCACCGCCACCTGAATACCGTTCCGCAGCACCCGATCCAGAGCTGCGCCGGTTCTCGCGTAGCCCAACACCTTCACCGTTTCCCTCACGAGGTCATCGACGGTCAAGCTGCCATGGACGAACAGCACGTCATGGACGGCGACCGCCACTTCTTCGGGCGGCAGCTCTTCGGCATTGCGGCGTTCAGATTCGTTGTCGCTGATCCGATAGACGCCATATTGCGAGGGATCTGCATCCTTCGGCCAATAGTAGACGTTGCTCTCCCACGTCGTGGTCTGGATGGGCAGCGACGTGAGCAAGCTGTCCAGATGGCGTTCGATGCGCGCGCCGGAACGGGTCATGCCCCATGCTTGGATCACGCGGCGAGTGAGCAGCGACCGGCTGATTGGACCCTCACCTTCGATGACCTGCATCAACTGATCTTTCACAAGCTTACTAGAGGAGGCGCTATAAAACTCTTCGGACGGCTTGGACACAGGCACCAGGCTCACCGCTTGATAAGAGGCGCGCCATCTGCTGGCCGGCGTCGAAATCGCGGCCTGCTTCACGGTCTCGACGGAAGACAACGCGACTGTTTCCTCGCTTGAGCTCGAGCCCACGGCATCCGAAGGCAGAGTCCCATCAGCCAAAGCTGAACCCGTCTTTCTAGTCACCTCAGCATTATCCGCATCGACGACGAAGTCCGCTCCACTTCTCTCCGCCACGTCACTCTCCGCAGCGATGACGACGTCCGCCCCATTTCTCTCCGCCGTGGCATTCTTCGCATCAATGACGCCCTCTGCCCCATTACGATCCACCCCGGCATTCTCCTCCGCAGCACTAACGACAACTCCCCCAATTCCCGTCGCGCCATTCTCCGAAGCGGCGTTAACCCCGCCTGCCACCTTCCGCTCCTTAGCCACTTTCACCGACGCAACAATCCGCCCAATCTCCTTCTCCGGATTGTCCAGCCAATCCATCGCCCATACGCGGTGGATGCTCCAGCCCAGCTGGCGCAGCACTTGGCCGCGCAAGACTTCCCTGTCACGTGCCGTTTTCCCCGTCTTATAGCCGCTGCCGTCGCATAATACGGCCAGCAGATACGTATCCGGCTGATCTGGATCGACGATGGCGAGGTCCATCCGGTAGCCGGAGGTGCCCACGTGGAGATCGACCTTGTAGCCTTCCGCCTCCAGCGCCTCCGCGATGGCCCGCTCGATTCCCTCGATACGCGAGCTGACCTCTTCGAGCCCTAAGCCGAGCGCCGAGGTACCCTTTTCCGCATATTCCAGGAATGAACGCAATGCTGCTACGCCCTCCGCCCTCGTACGGGACACGTCTAGATGATCCGCCCGCAGCGTGGAGAATACGTGCATTTCGTGCCGTGCCCGGGAGACGGCGACGTTGAGCCTGCGCCAGCCGCCATCTCGGTTGAGCGGTCCGAAGTTCAGGACGACCTTGCCCGTGGCGTCGGGCCCGTAGCCGATGGAGAACAGGATGACATCCCGCTCGTCGCCCTGCACGTTCTCCAGATTTTTGACGAAAATAGGCTCGTACAACCGCGCGGCCGCCGTCTCCAGCTCGGGATCGCGGCGGAACGCTTCGTCCAGCATATCCTCGATCAGCGTCTGCTGGATGGAGTTGAAGGTCACGACGCCGATGCTCCGTTTGCCCAGCACGGGATCCTTCAGGCGCCGAGCGATCTCTGCCACGACGGCTTCCGCTTCGGCGCGGTTTTGCTTGGTTCGGCCGCGATCATAGAAGCCTCCCACGGGATGCCACTTCACGCTGGATTGTCGTTCCGACGGGGATGGGAAGGTCAGCAGCTTGTTCTCGTAGAAATGGCGGTTGCTGAACGCAATCAGGCTCTCATGCCGGCTGCGATAATGCCAGAGCAGATGGTCCTGCGGCATGCCGAGGGCCAGACAGTCCTCCAGGATGCTCTCCAAATCCTCGGGAACGACCGCGTCGCCCTCCTCTTCGACGCCCGCGCTGGAGAAGAAGCTCGTCGGAGGCAGCTGCTTGGGATCTCCCACGACGATGACATTGCGGCCGCGGGCCATGGCCCCAACGGCTTCGCTTGTCGGCAGCTGCGACGCCTCGTCGAAGACGACCAGATCGAACGGCGCGTACTTCGGATCCAGATACTGCGCGACGGACATCGGGCTCATGAGCACGCACGGGCACAGTCGGTTCAGCAAATTCGGAATTTGCTCGAACAGCTTGCGCAGAGACAACCCCCTGCCCCCGCTTCGAATAGCCCTCAGCAGAATGCCCGCTTCCGAGCTGGATGCGGCCTGATTGCCGATCGACGGAATATTCGCGGCCAATCGCGCCGCGATCTCTTCCCTCGTCAACTGCTCGAAACGTTCCATCGTCTCCTGGAACGACTTGATCTTCTCCTCGAACAAACGCCCCGAGAACGAAGCCAGCTGCGGATCGGTCTCGAGAATATACGCGATCGCGGCTTTGTTCCACGCTTGCTCGAAAGCCGCTTGCAGGTCCCCATGGCTTAAAAGTCCGCCCTCGTAAGCAGACGTTACCGAGGTCAACCCTGCATTCAAGGCACGTTCGCGCACTTGCCTCCACGCGGTCCAATCCCTCAATAAGCCCAGATTCTCTTGCCATGTCTGAGCCAGCCCGGCCCGGAATTCGAACCAAGGCTGCTCTCCGCGCTTACGATCCATAGCCGTCAAGTCCAGCCGCAGCAAGGCCGTCAGCTGTTCTTCCCGTTGCCCGAACTCCCGATAGGCGCTGCTATAATTCGTTAACGACTCCCCGTGTTTCCCATCGAAAATACCCCTGCCAGCCGCATAAGCGTCCGCCAATCGTTCTCTCGCATGTTGCGCCGCGGACAGCTCTTGGTGCAGCTGCAGCAGCTTCTCGCCGAGCGACAACGTCCAGGAATGGGCCGCCTGCACGGCGTCCCAGTCCGCTTCGCCACCGTTCCATATCGTTCCAAGCAAAGGGGCGGCAACGGCCTCCGTTCCTTTGAGCGCCGCGGCTTCCGTCTGGTAGACCACGATCTGCCCCAGCAGCTGCTCCGTCTCGTTTTTCTGAAGCGCCGCTCCGGCGATCGCCTTGCCTTTGAGCAGCTTGAAGATCCGGTTCTGCTTCAGCAGTCTCGGCAAGAACCATTGGAGCTCCGCTTTCTTCCATTCCTGCAAGGCCGTCCCCGCGTCAAAAGCCAATACATCCGCCGTGAATCGCTTCAACAGTTGCCCCTTGGCTTCATCCCTCGCTTTGCCATGGCGAATAGCCCGGAGCACTTCGGCGCCGGCGGCTTCCGGATCGGCAGCGCGAAGCAGGCCTACCGGAACAACCGAAGGCGCAAGCTGAAGCTCGCGAACGACAGCATCCACCCGAGCAAGCTCCGCCGACGAGGGATGTTCGACAGGATACGCTAACAACGTATGGATCGCTCCGTAAGCGGAGCTTAATCCGGCAATCGAAGCTTGATAGGAGGCCAGCAGCTCTTCGGCCTGCGAGCGCATCTGCGGATGATAGGCCGCCACGTTTGCGTCCGACCATACGTGGCCATGGGGATGGCCCGCCGCTTCACCCACGACGGCGAGCTCCCGTACTAGGTCGCTCCACACCGTGTAGGCCTCCTTGTTCATGCCCCCAACAACGCTAGGCTCGAATGCGATCACGGACGGAGCCGACTTCGCCATGCCGTAACGAGTGATGGCTTCATATAACGAAGAGCCGAAGCCGTAAGGCTTATGCAACGCCTCGACGTGGCGATTCAGCTCCTGCCGCGAAGCCGCAAGCCGGTCCGCCGTCCTTCTCCATTCCTCCGGAGATGCCGTGCGGGCGGCTTCCAACGTGCGGCGAAGCTGCTCCAGCACGGCTTTTTTCGTGCTCTTGTTGGAGTGCAGCTCCAAGCAGAACGCGCCGAGTCCGATGCTCTCGAGCCTGCTCTGCACGACGCTGAGCGCCGCCATCTTCTCCGCCACGAACAACACCGTCTTGCCGCTGGCGAGCGCCGACGCGATCATGTTGGTGATCGTCTGCGACTTGCCCGTGCCCGGCGGACCGTGCAGGACGAAGCTCTTGCCGCTGCCCGCCGCGCTGATCGCCGAGATCTGAGAGGAATCCGCGCTGATCGGCAGCAGCAGCTGGTCCGGCGCATACAGCTCGTCGAGCTTCCCCGAATCGGGGAACGTCTCCGGCTGCTCCCATTCCATGCGTCCCGCCATGAGGCTGGCGACGACTTTATTGCGCGCGAGCTCGTCGGACCGGCTCCGAATATCGTTCCACATTACGAAGCGGCTGAACGAGAACAAGCCCAGAATCGCCGTCTCCACGACGTCCCAACGCGGCATCGTCATAATGACATGCCGGATCGTCGTGAAGATGCCGCCCAGATCGATTCCTTTCTCGTCCCTCGGCAGTGGATCCAGTCCACCTATGTGGCTGCCGAAGTCCTGTCTGAGCATCTCCAGCAACGTAATGTTAATCTGCGGCTCCTCGTCCCGCACCCGGAGCACAAAGCCGGCTCTCGAGGATTTGCGGACGAGCTCGACCGGCACAAGCACGATCGGGGCGTATCTCGGCAGCTCGCTTGCGGCGGACTCATACCATTTCAATAAGCCGAGGGCCAAATAGAGCGTATTCGCGCCGTTCTCCTCGATCGACAGCTTGGCGGAGCGGTAGAGATGCACCGTCTTGTCCGCCAGCTCCCGCTCGCTCACGTCTCCGCGAAGACGCTTATTCCGAAATTCCTCATAGATCAACGTGCCGAGCGGATGATCCTTGCCGATGCCGCGGAACAGCTCCGCGCTGCGAAGCGTGTTGTCCCAATCCGACGGCTTGGGCAGCAGCTGGAATTCTTGCCCCTCCGACAACGCGTCTTCGAGCTCGCCCAATCGCGTGTGGAGCAGCGGCAGCGCCGACTTGGTATGGCGGAAGTTGAGCAGCGTATTGCGCAGCGTCAAGTCGAGCAGCTTGCGCTCCCACTGCTTCTGCTTCGTTACCGCGATGGCGGACACCTCGGTCGGCCGTACGCGGATGGCCAAATCCTCCGGCGCTTCTTCGGCAGCCGGGGACTTGCCGCCCGTCTCCTCCGCGATCTCGTAGCCCGTCGCCGTCCGGATGCGGATCGGCAGCGGACGGATCGAGCTGGCGCGCGCTCGTCTGACATCGACGAAGCCGAAGAACGACTCCGGCTTGTCCAGATGCGCAGCCGCCTTCTTTTCGGCTTCCTGGTAGGATGCCTTGCTGCCTTCGCACATCATCGTCGACTCGACCAGGCTAATCTCGTGCACGCCCGCCGCCATCCGTTTCGTCAGCAGCGAGCCGTCGTCCTGCACGCTCTCCGAGAACGACTCTTGAATCAGCCACACGCCCGCGAACGCGTGTCCTTCGGTGAACACCACGAGCGGATGCAGGCCGATCGCTTCCAGACATGCCGCGTACAGCAGAGTCAGATCCAGGCAATTGCCCAGCTTGTTGCCCGTGATGTCATCCGGCAGCCTGACGCGTTGGCCGATCTCCTCGAAGCTGGCAGGCGCCACGCAATAGATGACCTCCATCGCCTGAATCGCCGAATAAACCGCGGCCGCCTGATGGCGGACCCGGTTGGGGTTGTTGGTCTGATAGGCGTCGAACGCGGAGCTTCCCGTCCACTTCTCCAGATACGGGGCGGCTTCCCGGATGATCCTGGCGATAACGGGATGATTGGGCATGATGAACGCCACGGCCATCTCCGGCATGATCGCAAGCCCCGCCCACTGATCGTAGGCCAGCACCGATAGCGGGGACCGATCCCGGTACACGACCTCTTGCCCGCATGCCGCCTCCAACTTCAGAGTACCCTCGAGCCTCTCCGTCAAATTGGCCAAATACACGCCCGACACCTCGATCGGGACGGCGCTAATTTCTATGGTTTGCCCGGGCAGAATGACATCGATCGTCTTGGTCCAGACGGCCGCGAACTCGGGTTCGCTGGTGACCGTCAGCCGAACGTCGTGCAAGCTCCTGTCCGAATGGTTGCCCAGCGTGATCTTCTGCACGATCGGCACGTAATTTTGTTGCATGGCATAATTCACGACGCTGTGGCGCATCCAATCGCATGTCAGCCCTTTATCGACAACGTTCTCCAAGTTGCAGTCCCTGCCTCTCCGAAAAAGCTCTATTGTTGTCATTATAACGCAGATGGGTATTATTTCCCATCCACCGCGGCCAGCCAAGGTGAAACGGCTATCGCCGTCTTTGGCGGCGTAGCGCGTTTCATTCCGAGAATTAAAAAAATCCGCAATCCCTTTCGGGACGCGGATCTATCTCTCATACAGCCGGCGGATTTCCTCCAGCCTCCGAATCAGCGCCGACTTCAGCTCCTCCGGCTCCACTACCACAACCTTTGCCCCGTAGCTCAGCACGACCGACAATGCATAATCCTCATTAAAAAATACCGTCCTCACGTCGATATGCTCGCCCTCGCGGCTGCACTCGCCTCGGAATTGCTCCGATACCCGGGGATCCGCGCTTTTATGAAATCGCAGATGGGCTGGAATGCCGAGCGGCGCCTCTTCAGGATCTTCCGACTCCCCATCAGCAAGCTCGCGCTCCGCGAACGTCTCCTCCGTGACCCGGAGCTCCGACATCCTCGATACGCGGAACATCCGCTTAGCCGAGCGGGTCAAGCAATACCCTTCGACATACCACGAGCCGTGGTCCCAGAACAACCGAGTTGGCTCCAAGCGTCGCGCGGTTTTCTTGCCGGTCGCGCTTATATAGTCGAACGCGATGACTCGCTTCGCCCCGATCGCTCGATACGCCTGCCGAACCAGCTCCCGCTCGAACTCCGCCGTGCTCAGATGGAACAGCAGCTCGTCCGTGCCTTCTCCGTCCGCCAGACCGGGATGCAGACTGCGCAGCTTATCCTTCATCGTCGTGAACCGGTCGCCTACGGCGCCCTCCACGCTTTGGAGCAGCCGATAGATAACGGCGAAGTCGCGCACCGTGAAGTGCTGCTTGGTGAGGAAGAAGCCGTCCATCAGCTCGAACCCGCCGTCCGCTCCCGTATAGGAGACGACCGGGATGCCGGCTTGGTTGATCAGCTCGATCTCCCGATAGATCGTGCGGGTGGATACCTCGAACCGGGATGCCAGGTCGGCGGCTCTCACTCTTTTTTGGGCCATCAGCTCCAGCGTAATCGCAAGCAACCGGTCCAGCTTCATCCTCTCACCCCGCTATCCCAACTTCGTCCTTCTGCCACCAGCCTATCACATCGCGCTATCCCCAGTCGAACTCACCCCAGCGTGCGGAAAAACAACCGAACATCCTCCACGAACCTGCCCGGCTGCTCCATCGCGAAGAAGTGCCCTCCGACCGCGGATTCCGTCCAATGCGTAATGTTATGATCCTTCTCGGCCAGCGGGCGAATCGTGACGTCATGCTTCTGGGAAACCAGCACGCCCGTCGGGACCGTACCTCTCTCCTTGGGCATCCAAGCCATGGGATCGTTCATCGACTCGTAGTAGATCTGCGCTGACGAGCCAGCCGTACCGCCGAACCAGTAGACGCTAATGTTCGTCAGCAGCTTGTCGCGATCGATCGCGCTCTCCGGCAAGCCATCCGGGGTGTCCGTTAGCCGGGCAAACATCTCGACGATCCAAGCCAGCTGCCCAGCGGGCGAATCGTGTAAGCCATAGGCGAGCGTATGCGGGCTTTTGGACTGGATTTGCAAGTAGCCGTCGTTAAAGCTCTCCATCCGCGCCAGCCTCTCCCGCTCCGCCTCGGTCCAGCTCTCTTGCTCTCCCTCTTCGCCCGACGGGAACGTCAGCATCGCGTTCATGTGGATGCCGATCACGCGATCCGGCGCCAGCTGCCCCATCTCCGGCGCGATAAAGGAACCCGTGTCTCCGCCTTGCACGCCAAAACGTTCATAGCCTAGCCGGGTCATCAGCTGCACGAAAACGTCCGCGATGCGGCTGGGCGTCCAGCCTGCTCCGGCCAGCGGAGTCGAATACCCGAAGCCGGGAATCGACGGAATGACCAGATGGAAGGCGTCGGCAGGATCTCCCCCGTGCGCGGCGGGATTGGTCAGCGGCCCAATAGCGTCCATGAATTCCACGAACGAGCTCGGCCAGCCGTGCAGCAGCATTAGAGGTTTGGCATCGGGTTCCGGGGATCGAACGTGAAGGAAATGAATGTTTTGCCCATCGATCTCCGTCATGAAATGCGGCCATTCGTTCAGCCGGCTCTCCTGGCCGCGCCAGTCGTACTCCTGCTGCCAATGGTTCGCCAGCTCCTTCAAATAAGACAGCGGAACACCGCGTTCCCAACCGGTCTCCGGCAGTTCCGGGTAGCGGCTGCGAGCCAGCCTTCCCTTCAGATCGTCGAGCTCCTCCTGCGATACTTCGATGCGGTATGGGCATATGGTTTCTTTAGCGTTCATCATCCTTGATCATTCTCCTCTCGATTGGGTACGCAAGAAGAATAACAAATTAATTATGACAGCATGTTTGTCATAATTAATTTGCAGACAAAAAAAACACCCCAGCAAGGACGCTTCGTCCCGCTTGGATGTGCTTCTGCACATTTCGTCATTCAGATAAATCATTCAGATAAGCTCTTCCGCTCTCTGTTTTTTCCTGTACTGCTTAATCTCTTGATCCCGAGTAATAAGGATAGGCAATAACTTCTCCCCACGTATCATGGATGTCTTGCAGAACGGGCATACCGGCTGCTCCTTGAACGAGAAACTATCCCTGATCCAGCCGTTGCATCCGTCTTGGCTGCAGGTCCATATGGTGGTCATCTCTTCGGGCAAATTCTCTAGCGGTTTATTCCAAGAATATGACATCGAATAATCCCCCTTTGAAGTCATTATCGCAATTTGCAATCGTAGCCCTTAACAAAACAAAAGCCCCAAACGATAAGTTTGGGGCACTGTCTGATCTACAGTTTTACTACGTTTTCGGCTTGTTGGCCGCGGTTGCCTTGAACGATGTTGAACTCAACGCGTTGACCTTCGTCAAGCGATTTGAATCCGTCGCCTGCGATAGCGCTGAAGTGAACGAATACGTCTTCGCCGCCTTCAACCTCGATGAAGCCGAAGCCTTTTTCTGCGTTAAACCATTTTACTGTTCCTGTTTGCATAGTGACACCTCCATTGTTTTACATGATTTCTATTCGGTTAGAAATAAAAATTCACATATTGCACAAGATTATTAATCAAAATAATAACCCTCTGCAATATGTGAATTGAGGTCAAAATTCCAATAAACTCATTGTACCATATGTACAAGTTAATAACAAATTCAAATGCTGGAAGAACGTAGCCGCCTCGTTCTAACACGAAGCGGCCCCACGCCGAATTGATGTTCCTGCTACTCGTTCTCCATAACAACTCGGTCCCTCGGCGACCTGTCTTCTTGCGATTGTGATGTGCTGCGCTCCATGCCTTGGGCAATATCAAACCCCGTCGGATTCTGGAAAGCCCGAAGTCCAAAGGATGGGGCAACCGCGAAGATATGGTCGAAAATATCGGCTTGCACCGACTCATAGATGCCCC
The DNA here is from genome assembly GCF_054483835.1 of Paenibacillus sp. strain BS8-2. Taxonomy (NCBI): domain Bacteria; kingdom Bacillati; phylum Bacillota; class Bacilli; order Caryophanales; family Paenibacillaceae; genus Paenibacillus; species Paenibacillus sp. strain BS8-2. Next base: position 2,222,467 of record NZ_CM137010.1, on the reverse strand, counting down.
AATTGGTATCGTTAGTAAACGCGTAAATTTCTAGCGGCAGCCCGCTGTCCCCAGGGGCCAACTGCCTCACGATCAGCGTCATATTCTGATGGATCCGCGGATGATTCCTTAGATATTGCTGAATATATACCCGAAACACGCCAATGTTAGTTAACTGCCTGCCGTTCACGTTGCTGGACCTGTCAATCGCGTGTTCCTCATTGTATTGCGCAATTTCCAGTTGTCGACTAGCCAGATAATCCTGCAAATAATGGATCTTCGTGTAGTTCGCAATCATGTCCTCCGAGCAGAAACGAATGCTGCTGGTATCGATAAAGATGCTTCGTTTGATCCGCCGACCGCCTGAGGACTGCATACCGCGCCAGTTCTTGAATGAATCCGAAATCAGCGCATAACTGGGAATCATCGTAAACGTATTGTCGAAGTTCCTAATCTTAACGGTATTAAGGGTAATGTCTACAACATCGCCATCCGCGTTATACTTGGGCATCTCGATCCAATCGCCTACACGAACCATATCGTTGGATGACAACTGCACGCCAGCAACCAGTCCGAGGATCGAATCCTTGAAAATCAGCATCAATACAGCCGACAATGCGCCAAGACCGCTCAAAATAATAATCGGATTCTGTCCGATCAGGATCGAGATCGTAATAATACCGCCGATGATAAACAGTACGATTTTGACCACTTGGATATACCCTTTAATCGGCCTAATATTGGACACCGGGAAGGTGCGATAGATCGCATCGCATGCATTAAGCAGCGCGCTGACTACAGCTAGCGCCGCGATGATGATATACGTAGATGCCGCTGCCTCGATGAGCTTCTGATAGCTCGGAAATACCGGAGCTGACATATAAATGATAATCGCAGGGACGATGTGCGACAGCTTCTGAAACACTTGATGCTCAAGAATGACGCTGCCCCATTTCACCCGTTTGTTCGAAATAATATGAACGATAATTCGCAGCACCACTTTTTTGGCGATCCAATTTGCAGCTATGCTCACTGCGGCAATCGCAACAATCATAATCATGTTCGTCAAATATCCGATATACCTTGCACTAACTCCGTACTCCGCCAACTGTGATTGTATAAACTCCATTATGACCTCCCAAGTATGTAGTCCTATTATTCTAACATAATCATTATGCCCGATTGGTTTCATGAGGAAAGTTACATCAAAGTTAGCTCTAAAATGCTCTAAAATGTGCAGATAATAAGCATTTCTGCGCCTTTATCTTTTTTATGCAAAGCCTGCTTTACAATTAATGCAAAGCAGACTATACTAATTATGCAAAGCAAGCATTGCAAAGGAGTGATGAATTGAGGACTCGTATTGCTGAGCTGCGTAAGCAGCATAAGCTGTCTCAGGAAGAGCTGGGACTCGCCGTCGGTGTCACAAGGCAGACGATTACTTCGCTCGAGGTTGGGAAGTACACGGCTTCTCTGGTCCTGGCTTACAAGATTGCCAAACACTTTGGTCTGACAATTGAACAAGTGTTCGATTTCAGCGACATGGAGGAATAATTATGAATGATTACAAGAAGAAGACGCTCATTCGGATCACCCTGGTATCGTCAGCTGCCGTATTAACTGCAATCGCATTTTTGGTGCTGACTTTGTATCGCGATCAGCTTCCCGCGCTGCCTAGCTTTATCAAAGGCTTTCATATCGGAGCCTTCATCGGTCTTGAGGCTTTCTGCCTCATATATTTGGGCAATTGCATAAGAGTGATCAGAAACGAAGAGGCTATGAAAAAGATGATCATTGCAGAAACGGATGAGAGAACCGCTCTAATTGTACGGAATGCAAGTGCACTCGGAATGGGTATGATCCACCTGGGGCTTGGCATCGCTACCATCATTGCAGGCTTTCTGAATAAAACGGTGTTCTTCTCTTTAATGGGCAGTCAATTTTTCATCTTAATCGTGTTCTATGCCTCGTGGGTCTACTATGCCCGCAAGCTTTGAAATTCGGCATTCCTTCCTCCAAATTGGACAAAAAGGGGATTTTAGCTGATTATATTAGGTAGATTAATGTCCATGGAGGTTCTTTATGAAGAAAATAGGCCGGAACGACCCTTGCCATTGCGGGAGCGGCTTGAAGTACAAAAAATGTTGTCTGAGCAAAGATGAAGCTACAAATGTTATCGGGCTAACAGCCACGCAGCCCCTTTCACTCGAAGACAAAATTGATCGTATTCTCGAATGGCCTAGCGAGCTTCATCAGGCTATCGCACATCATTTCATTGACACCACGCGAGGTTTATATAGATCTGATGAAATCGAGCAGCTACTTGGCGCTTGGAACAAGTTCGCGATTGCAAAAGCTCCCGTCACGAAGAAGATAGGCGTATATCCTTCAGCGCTTGAGTATCTGCTTTGCCAGATGTACGACTACAACACGACCCAAGCTGAGATTGCCAAAAAACACGAAGTATCCGCCACGACACTATCCCAAAGAGCGAATCAAATTTACGATTACCTGGTAACGGAAACCGATTGGCTGGAAGAAAAGCCCTCATCTCCGCAGCTGATCACAGGTGGGGCAGGCTCTCATATGAAAGCGGAGCAAACGATGGCTCAGCTTCATGCTCTAATTGCACAGCAAAACTTTAACTCGAAGGATGAAGTTGACGCTTTTCTGAAACAAACCATAAATAAGATGCCTCAGCAAAAAGCAGGATCCAGCAAGGAGGAGCAAGCCGCCGAGCTCCTATACAAGGCGTGGGAAGAGCCGAATAGGCAGCGAAAAATGAAGCTTGCACAAGACGCCCTGCAGCTTGATCCAAGCAATGCCAACGCCTATAATGTCATGGCGGAGTGCGCGACATCGGCTAAGGATATGGCTTATTACTATAAGCAGGGGATGTTATCTGAGGAGAAGCGGCTGGGAGAGGCTTTCTTCGAGGAAAACAAAGGTCACTTCTGGATGTATATGCCTACCCGTCCATACATGAGAGCGAAGAAAGGGTATGCAGAGGCCTGCGCGATGATGGACAACATGGTGGATGCGATTAAACATTATCGCGAGCTGCTGGAGCTGAACCCGAATGACAATCAAGGCGTTCGCGATTTGCTCCTGCCTGCCCTGATCGAGATACAGGATTGGAATGGTGCAGAACAGCTTAGTGAGCAGTTCAAAGATGATGGAACTGCAGCCGCTAATTACTCCCGCGTCCTTGTGGAATATGGACTCCATGGCAATACGCCTAAACTTACCAAGCTGATCAAGGAAGCATACGCTCAGAACCCGTTCGTCCCTCCTTATCTGCTTGGCAAGAAGAAGCTGCCTCACCTCATGCCCGAATATATCGGATTCGGTGATGATCGGGAAGCGATCGTATACGCTCAGATCAACTACAACCTTTGGATGACGAGACCCCAATTGCTGCAGCTGCTTCCTAAAAAATAAGGGGCTCCATGAATGGAGCACAAAAAAAGGCGGTGCGAGGGAAATCCCTTGCATCGCCTTTTTCGCTAGAGAACGCCTATTCCTACCAGCACCCAGCCGATCATAAACGAAAGTCCGCCTAGCGGCGTAATGGGACCAAGAAACCGTGCTTTGGCCACACTTAGTACATACAGACTGCCAGAGAACAAGATAATGCCAGCTATCATAAACCAGCCTCCAGCCACAAGCAACCCAGCCTCAGGGTATACATTCACAAGCAGACCGACCAGTATTAATCCGAGTGCATGCGCAATATGATACTGTACGCCAGTTTCGAATACCTTCAGCTTCTCTTGCGATAACTTGCGCTTCAACGCGTGAGCGCCAAAGGCTCCAAGCGCAACTGCTAATGCCATCAAACAACTGCCAAGCGCGACAAACAGCTCCATCCCGATTTCCCACCTCGTTCGAAAATTTGCTCACGTTACAATACCACATCATACCATAAGCGCAGACTCACGCGTAAGCCACTCACAGCGCTTTGCCCACTTTATCGACTATCCGCAACATCTATGCACTGGAAAAACGCAAGTAAGGCGATGCAGGGATATCCCCTAGCACCGCCTTAGCTCTAATTATGCGCCTTACTTCACATCATCCATTGAATACGACTTGCCGACTCGTTGATCTATTGGTTCGCTAGGAACGTATCGATTTGAGTTTGCAGCTCGGTCTGAATCTTCTCAATGCCCGCTGCTTTCAGCTGCTTGTTCAGATCAGCAATCCCCTTATCAAGGTCTGCAACAAGTCCATACTCCAGCGGAATCGCATAACGCAGCATAACATTGCCTACATTGGCCACTTCCGATTTCACTTTGCTGTTATCGAATACGAAGGTTTCGAGCTTGTAGTGATATACGCCAGCTTCCCAGCTGTTAACCAGATCAGAAGCCTCTTGCGGGAACGCTTCGTTGTCACGGTTAAGCGGCGAGTTGAAGTTCCAGTTCGAGAAGCCCGTGTAATTCTGGTTTTTGTCCGTTGCGGCAAATTTAGTATCGCCAACCGGCGTATAGTGAACGCCATTGATACCGTACATCATCAAGTCGTGAAGCTCTTTGTCATTTTGCATCAGATCGATGAACATGAGCGAACGCTCCACGTTCGACGAAGTTGCATGAATCGATGTACCGTTCTGCGTCGAGATGGCAACAGACTTTTTCTTGCCTTGGTTGATATCCGCCAGCTTAACCTCATATGGCGAGTTTTCTAGACGCATGAGAGCCATAAGCGCTCCAAGCGTACCATTGTTATGCGTAATCGAAGCCGTCTTACCCGCTTTGAAGTCCGCTTGGTGATCATTTTTGCTATTCAGCACGTTTTTGGACCAAGCATCATGATCCGCGAGATCCTTGTAGTAAACAAGCAAATCCTTGAATTCCTGCGTTTCATACACGTTGAATACCTTGCCAGCATCGTCTGTAAGTTTGTAAGCGAACGGCATATCCAGGTCGAACATGTTCCATTCGTTCTGCTGCTTCATCAAGACACGGTCAAGATTGTGATATTTCCAGTCGCCTGTCTCAGGTGTGAATGGTACGACTCCTTTCTCATTCTCGGCAACCGTTTTCAAATATGTTGCAAATGTTTCAGGACTATTGATTTCAGGCAAATTGTATTTGGTGCGCAAATCCTCGCGATACAGGATCAGCTTCTCGACGGACTCTCCTCTGTTCTGAGGAATCATGTATATCTTGCCATTAACCTTGGCTTGATCCCAGCTGACTTGCGACATCTTGGCCCAAGTCTCCGGCGCATACGTGGAGAGCATCTCTTCAGTAAGCTCCAAGAAACCGCCCTTCAGAGCTTGATCGTTGTAGCCTGCCCAGTTGGCAGAATAGATCAAATCGAAGTTTTCGTTAGCCGCCAGCTTCAGCGGATATTTCTGTGCCCAGTCGGACCAGTCGAGGAATTCGCCTTCGATAGTCGCATTAATTTTCTCTTTCAGCTTCTTGTTGATCTCCGTGAACACTGTATCATAATCGACTGGCTTCGGTCCTACAAATACCATTTTCAATTGAACTTCTTTGGATGTATCAATCTTGCCGGACGCATCCGCCGAAGCACTCGGTGATGCTTCTGAAGTCGGCGCCGTGCTTGCGCTTGGCTCCGAGCTTGTATTGTTATTGCTGCAAGCGCCTAATACCATTACCGAAGTCATCGCAACCGCAAGCATACTTAATTTACTTTTCTGTAACATTCGTTCATTCCCCCTATTAAAGTAAATGATTGCTTATATGATTATCCAGGAAAAATCCCGGGATCATCCCTTTACTGCGCCAATCGTCAATCCCTGGACAAAGTAACGCTGAACGAGCGGATAAGCCAGCAGAATCGGTCCGGTCGCGACAACGGTCATCGCCATCTTCAAGCTTTCGGTTGGCACGCTGGTCGTAACGACTGCTCCAGCCCCCATCATCGCCTTGCGCATTCCATCCATGTTGCCTAGCATCTTGTACAAATAATATTGCAGCGGCATCAGCTTTTCGTCCGAGACGAATAATAAAGCATGGTACCAGTCGTTCCAATACGCGAGGGCAAGGAACAATCCGATTGTAGCCAGCGCCGGCTTAGAGAGCGGCAGGATTAACTGGACGTAGATCCGGAAGTCACCGGCACCGTCGATTTTGGCCGACTCCACGATAGCTTCGGGGATGCCGCTCAAAAACGATTTCATCACGATGATGTAGAACACATTAAGCAACAACGGAATAACGAGAGCCAGCAATGTGTCCTTCATCCCCAGGTAATTGACAATGAGCAGGTACCAAGGGACAAGGCCGCCGTTGAACAGCGTCGTGAAGAAGAAAAAGAATGAAAACTTGTTGCGCCATTTGAAGTCTTTGCGTGATAAGGCATATGATGTCATGGAGGTCAGCAGCAGACCGAACAAGGTTCCTACCGCCGTCACACCAATGGTCACAAGGTACGCGTTGATCATTTGATCCGGATACTTGAACAAAATCGTGAAAGCTTCGAGTGAAAATTCCAGCGGTATGAACTGATAGCCGTCTACGATGATTTTTTGCTCGCTGGTCATCGAGGACGATACGACGAGCAAGAACGGCAGCAAGCAGAGCAGCGCCAATATCGTTAATGAGGCATAGCCCATGATTGAGAATAGTTTGCGATCCATGTTTTTGACGCCAGATGACTTTGCAAACGATTGGTCTGCCTGTCGTTCTATTGCACTCATGTACGGGCCCTCCTTTAGAATAATGCGCGGTCTTTGTCGTACCGGCGAACAGCATAGTTGACTGTCATAATGGTGATGAATCCAAGCACGGATTGGAATACACCGGCGGCTGCCGACATCCCCATATCATTGGACAAAATCAATGAACGGAAGACGAAGGTATCGATGACATCTGTTGAGGAGAACAACATCCCATTATTGCCTACCATGTTGTAGAACATTCCGAAATCGCCGCGGAATATATTTCCTACTGCAAGCAGGACCAGGATAATGATCGTCGGGTACAGATTCGGAATCGTCACTTTCATGATGCGCTGGAAGATATTCGCCCCATCAATCTCCGCTGCTTCGTACATCTCGGTATCAATGCTTGTGATCGCGGCCAAGTACATGACTGTGCCATAACCAAGACTCTTCCATGCGGATACCAGTACGAGCAGATATGGCCAGTAGGCTGGTGTGTTATAGATATCGACCGGCTCCATCCCGAGTCCTTGCAGCAGTACATTGACCGTGCCGATGTCATAATTCAACAGGTTATAGGCAATCGCGCCAACGACGACCCACGAGATGAAATACGGAAGAAACAATGCCGATTGAATGATTTTGCGGAACCATTTGCCTCCGACCTCGAACAACAAGATCGCAGCAAACATTTGCAACGCGTTGTTAATGACAATGAAAGCAATATTGTATAACGCCGTATTCCTCGTTACTCGGAATGCATCCCCTGATTCGAAGAAAAATCGGAAGTTATCGAATCCATTCCAAGGACTCCCGAATATGCCCCCAGCATAGTTGAAATGTTTGAATGCAAGCACGATGCCGCCCATCGGAAGATAGGCGAATAGAAGATAGAACAACACGGCAGGCATCAGCATCAACAGCAGAACTTTGTATTGCTTGAGATCTTTCCAGAATGTACGTAAAGTCATCTGTGCTCCCCTCCATGAATCTATTATACTTGCGGCAAAGATACAGGATAATTCAGCGGTTCAACTAAACCTTATACAAAATCAACGATTGGTTAGGTTTATACAAGGTGAAACGGCTGCGCCGTCCTTTGGCGGCGGGACGCGTTTCGTTCCGGGCATTCTAAACACAGATAAGTTGCAAACTTAAAAATGCTTAGAATTAAATAAAAACCGTTCCTCGGGTGCAGGGGGGATGATGCCCCTACCTCCAGAAGGAACGGTTTTCAAATTTTGCGTTTCTTGCGATACTCGCTCGGAGACATGTTTGTGTACTCCTTGAACTGCCTGTTGAAATAGATAATATTCTTATAGCCCACTTGTGCCGCGATTTCATACACTTTTTTGGTAGGGTCCTTGAGCAGATCGCATGCCCGCTCCATCTTCAGCTCATTTAGGAAGTCGCTGAACAACCTGTTTGTTTCAAGCTTGAACAACTGCCCGAGATAATTCGGCGTAAAACCAAAGTGGGCGGCAACCTCGCTCAGGGTGACCTTCTGGTCCAGCCTCTCCGTAATATAAGCTGTAATCTCTTCAATCAGCTTTCGTTTCTGTTTTTGCCGCTTCATGTAGAGCAGCTCCGACAATTCGAAGAAGCGTCGTCTTAGCCACGAAATGATATCCTCGACCGTCTCGAACTGGAACAGCACGAAGGGCTGATGAGCGTCCCAATTAAGCATGTCGTACAAATGTTCATTCATTTGCTGCAGATCGGCATGCAGCTTGGAGGTGATCCGAATAATGAGATCGTACATCTCGTTCTTCTGCGTATCCCTAACAAGCAGTTCCATGAGACAGTCGTCAATAACCGTCAGATTGTATTCGAGCATGGCTTGCAGCATCCGATCAACAATTTCTTCGAGATTAGATGCCATCTTCTCTTTGGGCTGCCATTCCTTCGCATCATGAATCAATCTGTTCTTCCCGATAATCCACTTGATGCTTAGTGCGGCCTGCGCCTGCCTGTAGGAGTCGTGCAGCTTGTCGAACGTATGAATATAGCCGCCTCTGCCTATCGTAATCGAGAACGAAAACGTCTTGTAGAACGCTTGAATCAGATCCGAGAGTACCGTAGAGAAATAGGCATCCTTAACGGCGGCAAGGACGATAAAATGATGATCATGCGTCACCATCACCGTGCCGGCACGATGCTCCTCCATGTATTGACGGATGAATTGCCCTGCTTGGTTGATCCATTTGCGTCTCTCTTCTTCTGTGGTATGTTTGATCTTCCATTCGATATCATCGATCTCGATCATCGCAACCGCCGTCCCGCATGACAGCATAGGCTCCATAAATCCGCGTATATGAATTTCGGCTTCCTCCGGCGCGCCTTCATTGAACCATCGAAGCAGCAGCTCCTGATTCACCAACGACATGGTTGCTGCGAACGAAATTTGCCGTTTTCGATGCTGTTCGATCTTTTCGCATACGCCTTGCAGAATCGCTTCAAGCTCTTGATCCTCAACGGGCTTCAGCAGATAGCCATATGCGTTCAATTGTATCGCCTTCTTGGCATATCCAAAGTCCTCATGACCGCTGATAAATATAAAATGAACATCCTTGTTGATCTCTTTGGCCTTCTGAGCAAATTCCATCCCGGACATAATGGGCATATTGATGTCCGAGAGAATAATATCAATCGGATGCTGCTCCATCAGCTTCAATGCCGCAAATCCACTGGAGGCCGTGCGCACACTGGCGAATGAGGCATAATCGGTCACTCGCCGTCTCAGCCATTCCAGATCCACCGCTTCATCATCCACCAGCAGCACGTTAATATCGCTGTTAAACATCTCGCCCTCCCCCTTCACCTTCCCGGACATGTACAGGATCCACTGGCAGAATAAGCTGAATAGTCGTACCACAGCCATAATAGCTGCCGATCCGAATGCCAAAGTCATTGCCGTAGATTAATTTAATCCGTTCTTCCACGTTCTTCAGGCCGTAGCCGCCGCTCGACTCCGAATTCGAACGCATCCCCCGGAGCGTGTCTTGCCGCATCCCGATGCCGTTATCAATAACGTTTAATTCGATGCGATCGCCAGCTCGTTTGCCGCTAATCCGAATGGAGATGGTATCTCCGAACCATGCATGCTTAAAGATATTTTCCACAAATGGCTGCAAAATTAATTTGATGACCGTCACGCCCAAAATTTGAGGGTCAATGTCATAATAAACCCGGAAGGCGTCCGCATATTTAACTCTTTGAATGTCCAGATAGGTCTTGATTTGCTCCAATTCCTGCTCGATCGAAATATAGATGCGTCCATCGTTTAACGTTAGTCTATAAAATCTGGATAAGCCATGCACCATCTGGGTAACCTTCTTCGCTTCGCCCATATTAGCCAAGCTGCCGATGGTCGACAGCGTATTATAAAGAAAATGCGGATTGATCTGCGCTTGAAGCACATCCAGCTCTGCTTGTTTCTTCTGGATACCTTGCTCGTACACATCCCGAATCAGCACCTGAATGCTCCCGGCCATCTGGTTGAAGGCATCGGCGATATAAACAAATTCATCATTGCCGCTAAAGCCGATTCGTTTGTAGAAATTGCCGTCCTCAAGCGACTGGACCATCGTAATGATCTTCTTCATTCTTTTGCCAGAAATACGTGCAACCAATAATCCGATCAACGCCATGACCAAGAAGCTAATGAGGCAGACCGCACCAATGGCTTGCTGCATGCTCCGCGCATCCTTATTCAAGTAGCTGCGCGGCACCCATGTTTCGATGAGATAGTTGGAGCCCGTAATATAATCGCTAATAATCAAATAGGAATCTTCGCCAGCAACTTCGTTCACCGTGCCTCTTTCGTAAAGCTTCTCCCCAGTCGAATCGTCCATTAAACGCAGGGCAACCCCTTGATCGAGCGGGAAAGCATCGAAGCTTCCGAGCAGCTCGTCGAACCTGGCTGTGATTCGGACATAACCAATCAGCGATTGGTCGCCGTTCGAGGCATACAGCTTACGGACATAGGAGATGTTGCCAAGCTCACGGTCCGTATCCAGCTGCAGCCATATTTTGTCCTGATTAAGGGAATTAATCGACCTGAACCACTGTGTATGCTCGACGTTCCGATAAGATAACACGTAATAATCACTTCTATTGATCGGTGCTGACATATCGTCGCCCTCGATTTCAAGCATCTCGTCGTTCATCACATAAAGCACGAGTCGCAGCTTGTTCCCTAGCAGCTGCAAAGGAGCTTTCATGTATGGCACGATATCATCCTTCAAATTAAGCATGTTTTCCCGCAAATCTCCATGAAATTGAAGGGCGTTCTGGAAGGTCGTATTCAGGAACAACGAATCCGTAAGCCGTCTGATTTCTTCCATCTGGTACTCCAGATTGCTCTGCGTCTGCTCCAGCGCGGTTCGAATGTTCGTCTCCGCCATCTCGGTTCTGGATTGTACGAGCATTGTATAAGCGATATAACCAATCAGCAGATCCGTTAGCAATACAAGAACGAGATAAGGAATCATCGTTTTATACGTAAACGGGATATACTTCTTTTTTGTCAGGAATCTATCCATCTGTATGGTCCCCTTACGATCAGGTTCATGCTACATGTCCTATTGTATAACGCTGCGTAAGCGGTTACTAGTTTGTGCACAATAGCACCGTCCTGGTTCCTTCCTTCTTTCATTATAGGATCGGAGGCTGACGTGCAATATGGAGTGGATCAACGAAACCTAATACTAATTCAATGATTTCTATGATTTCATTGGTTTATTCCATCGAAATGATCCCATCGAGACCTATCCCATTCGTTGAATAACCGCAGATTATACCGATTCTTGACCGCTTTTGTAAATTTACGTTGACAAGATGTGTAATTGAGATAAAATTATGTTTATGTTTAATTCCGATAAAACATATGGGAGTTCGTATATTTTCATTTTACACATTTTATATTGAGCAGCAGGAGGTACCAAGTTGATCGAAATCCGGAACGTCACGAAACAATTCCAATCCCGTGGCCATAGCGCTCCGTTCACGGCTCTGGACGATGTCTCCTTATCCATCGGCAAAGGCGAGTTCGTTTCTTTGCTCGGCCCATCGGGATGCGGCAAGTCCACCTTAATGAATCTCGTTGCAGGACTTGAACAAGCGGAGAAGGGCTCCGTCGAGGTTGCCGGCAAGGGGATAACAGGACCAGGACCTGATCGGGTTGTCGTCTTTCAAGAGCATGCGCTGTTCCCTTGGCTGACCGTCCTGGAGAACGTCGCTTTCGGCCTTAAGCAGAAGGGCATCGGCAAGAAGGAACGGACGGAGCTTGCGATCGAACAGATTCGATCCGTACATCTTAGCAAGTTTGCCGATCGTTATCCGCATGAGCTGTCTGGCGGCATGAAGCAACGGGCTGCCATTGCGCGCGCACTCGCGATGGATCCGGACATTCTGCTGATGGACGAGCCGTTCGCTGCACTCGACGAGCAGACTCGTCTCATTCTGCATCGCGAGCTTGAGGACATCTGGCTGCGCACCAAGAAGACGATCCTGTTCGTTACACATAACATTCGCGAAGCAGTTATGCTTTCGGATCGCGTCGTCGTCATGTCAACGCGCCCGGGAACGATCAAGAAAGAATTTCATGTACAGGCCGCAAGGCCTCGCCATAAGGCGGACTCCCTGCTCCATCACGTAGAGAATAACATCATGGAATGTCTGCGGGACGAGCTTGAAAAAGTTATTAAGGAGGAAATGGGCGATGAATACAGCCTTAAGAAGGACGCTGTTTCTAGCGATTCTTATTCTGGCATGGGAAGCGGCATATAGACTGATCGGCTGGCCTTCCTGGAAGTTTCCTTCAGCGCTTCAGACCTTTGAGACGCTATACGATGGATTCGTTAACGGTAACCTGATCGAAGCGACCTACAGCAGTATGAAACGGCTCATTGTCGCATTCGTTATCTCCATTACCGTCGGAACAGTACTCGGCTTCTTATTTGCCCGCTATCGGTGGCTGGACGAAACACTTGGATTCTTGGTTGTCGCTTTACAGACAGTACCGAGTATCGCTTGGCTCCCGTTCGCAATCATCTGGTTCGGCCTTAGCGACACTTCGGTTATCTTCATCACCGCGTTAGGCGCGACCTGGACGATGGCGATGTCAAGCCGAACGGGCATTATCAATATACCGCCTTTGTATACCAAAGCAGCTCAAACGCTCGGAACCGGAACTGGTCTACGTATGTTCTTTCAAGTTATGGTTCCCGCTTCATTCCCTCACCTGATTACCGGATTACGGGTCGCTTGGGCGTTCGCATGGCGCGCGCTTGTTGCGGGTGAGCTTATTGCAAGAGGGGTTGGCCTTGGCCAGAACCTGCAGGCTGGGCGCGACCTCGGCGATACAGCACTTATTCTTTCTGTCGTTATTATCATTGGTATTCTGGGGACGATCTCCGATCACTTCTGCTTCAAGAAGCTGGAGGAGAAAATCCTTGTGCGTTACGGCTTAGCCGGCGCTAAAAAATAAATCACATGAACGAAAGAGGTAAGAAAATGAAGAAGATATTCAGCTCTGTTACAGCTATTATCCTAGCGGCGACCATGTTGACCGCTTGTGGCGGCAACAATGATGGCACTAGTTCGTCCACAGATGAAATCACTGTCCGTCTTGGCGTGTTCAAGAACGTTACGCACGCACCAAGTTATGTAGCGATTGATCAGGGGTTATTCCAGAAAGAGTTTGGCGACAACGTGAAGATCGAAGTCCTTTCGTTCGACAACGGCTCTGAGTTTTCCACCGCACTTGCAACTGGAGAAATTGATCTTGGTACGGTCGGTCCCGGTCCATCCACGAACCAATACTTGAAATCCAAGAACTTCCGCGTTGTCTCCGGTTCCACTAACGGAGGTGCAGTACTCGTTGTTGGTAAGGATTCCGGTATTACCGATGTAAAGGATCTGGTTGGCAAAACAGTTGCGATCCCGACCAAAGGCAGCACAAACGAAATTTCCCTTCGCCTTCTTCTAGAGGAAGCTGGACTTAAAGTAACAGATGATAAGAGCGGCGTACAAATTATTGCTCGCGCACCAGCCGACACACTTGTTGCATTGCGCCAGAAAGAAATCGACGCAACTCTAATTCCAGAGCCATGGGGTACGCAAATTGAGAACGAGGGCATCGGTTCCATCCTGGTTGATTGGGATAAAATCCCTCCAAACAATGGCGATTATCCACTTAGCATTATGGTAGCAAGCGACAAATTCATCAAGGATCATCGTGATCTGGTCAAAGCTGCTATCAAAGCAAACAGTCAAGCGATCGACTTCATCAAGAACTCGCCTGACAAGGCATATGTATCCATTAACAACCAGTTGAAGGCATTGACGACTAAAGAAATGGATGTTGAGCTGATTAAGGCTGCACTTTCCCGTTTCAACATCACTTCCGAGATTAGTCTAGAAGCAATTGAAGAAATGGCGAAAGTATCTATTAACGCTGGATATATTAAAGATATTACGCTTGATACACTGGATCTGAGCGAATTCGTCGACTTGTCCATGCTTGAAGAAGTGAAGAAAGAGTCGTAAGGAGTACCTGACATCATGAGCAAAAAAATCGTAAACAGCGTAATTGAACTAATCGGCGACACCCCTGCGGTACGAATTAATCGCCTGGTCGGTCCGGACGACGCCGAGGTATACGTCAAGCTTGAGATGTTCAATCCGAGCGGCAGCGTGAAGGACCGTGCCGCTTATAACTTGATCGCGCAGGCTGAGTTGGACGGACGGCTTCAGCCCGGCGCGACAATCATCGAGCCTACGAGCGGCAACACCGGCATCGGTCTCGCCATGAATGCGGCAGCCAAAGGCTACAAAGCGATTCTTGTTATGCCTGATAACATGACCAAGGAGCGCATTAATCTGCTGAAGGCTTACGGTGCGGAAGTTGTGCTGACGCCGGCTGCAGAACGTATGCCTGGAGCGATCCGCAAGGCGGAGGAGTTGCACGCGCAAATTGCTAACAGCTTCATCCCTCAGCAGTTCGAGAATTCAGCCAACCCGGACATCCATCGCACAACAACAGCTGTTGAGATCATGGAGCAGATGGACGGCCGACTTGACGCCTTTATCGCTTCCTCCGGAACAGGTGGAACGATTACAGGCACAGGTGAAGTACTCAAGGAGAAGCTGCCGGGCATCCGTATTCTCGTAGTAGAGCCACAGGGCTCTCCCGTTCTCTCCGGCGGCCAACCCGGCCCGCATAAGCTTGTCGGCACAAGCCCCGGCTTTGTACCTGCCATTCTTAACACGAGTGTCTACAACGAGATCATCCAGGTCGCAGACGACGATGCGGTGCAGACAGCTCGCGACCTCGCTTCTCGCGAAGGCATCCTCGTTGGTCCGTCCGCAGGCGCCACCGTCTGGGCAGCGCTACAAGAAGCGCGTCGTCTGGGCCCCGGCAAGCGAGTGCTATGTGTCGCGCCAGACACGGGCGAACGTTACTTGAGCATGGGGATCTTCTTCTAATCAAATGGATAACAAACACCGCGGTCCCAGATTGGGCCGCGGTGTTTGTTGTGAGGTGAACAGTTTCGGTAGCAGAACATACAAATCCATAATTTCAACTAATCACTCGCAGCTATTTCACGAATCGCTTATCATTCATAAATTCCTCAATCTCCACCTTATGAGGGATGGACGATTGAGCACCTGCCTTTGTAACTGCAAGGGCAGCAGCAGCAGCAGCAAAGGTCAGCGCCTTCTCCGTTCCAAGACCGTTCACGCAAGCCGCCGCATAAGCTCCTATAAACGTGTCTCCTGCCGCAGTTGTATCAACTGGCTTGACTGAGAAAGCAGGCACCGTCATACGAACTCCTTCCGCCTCTGCAAAGAAGCAGCCTTGCTCTCCCAGCGTTACGATGACCGAGGAGGCGCCTTTGTCCAGCGCCCATTCCGCAGCAGTCTGTGCCGACGCGACATCCTTCACGTGTATGCCCGTTACTACCGCCGCTTCCGTTTCGTTCACGACAAGCGTATCCAGCAGCGGGAACACATCATCCGGCAGCTCTCTTGCCGGGGCCGGGTTGAGCAGCGTACGTACGCCATGCGAACGAGCGCTGTGAAGTGCCGCGACTGTGGATGCCCAAGGGATCTCGTTCTGCAGCAGGACTGCGCTCGCGCCTTCCCATTGTACGGATACCGAAGCGTCCGCCTCCGACACCAATCCGTTGGCTCCAGCCGATAGGATGATGTTGTTCTCGCCATCTTCATTCACCGTAATCAACGCAATACCCGAAGTACCCTCCTTGCGGCCGACCGCCTTCGCATCCACGCCCCGCTCCTCGAGCGAAGCAACCAGCGTATCGCCGAACGGATCGTTGCCGACCGCTCCGATCATAACGCAATTCGCGCCCGCTTGAGCGGCTGCCACCGCCTGATTCGCTCCCTTGCCGCCCGGCACAAATGCCGTGCCGTTGCTGTGGATCGTCTCCCCTGGCTGCGGAAACTCTCGAACCGTGCTTACGACGTCCATATTGACGCTTCCAATAACGAGCAGCTTACTCATTGTTGCAGCGCTCCCTTCCCATGCCATACATTATTCCGTTACGACACGAACATCTCGTATGATGTTCTCCGCCTGACCTAAGCTGCCGAAGCCGAACATTCCGCTTGCGAATCTTGTGTCCTTATACGTCAGTATGGATTTGCCGTTCACATACAATACGAATGTATCGCCTTCCGCGACAAGCTTCAAACGGTAAGACTCGCCGTGCTTCCAATCAAAGTTTGCACTAGCCAGACGTTCTATGCCGAAGTCTTGACGAACAAACGATACCTTGCCCTCGCCATCGAAGCCCGCCCAATAATGACGTTTAATGCCTTCCGCTCTCGTAATAATTCCGTGAGTATCACCAGTCACAGGACTCAACGTCGCTTCCACAACAATTCTGCGCGCATAATAATTGCCGGAATAAGCGGAGCAGTCCGTCTCACTTGTATAATGCAGTGCTCCGTCCATCAGCTCCCATTGTCCGCGATGTTGGGAGAATGGCGTAATAGAACCGAACTCCTTGTACTGCTTAGCAAAATCTATGCTATACTCTGCAGCGCCCGTAATGTGGAAACGTCCGAGGTACAGACTGCCAATTGCCCGGCCGACAAGCGGCGAATCGCTTTCGATCACCCAGCCCAGCTCGTCGATCAGAGCACCGTCCGTATCCGGAATCGTGAACACCGTTTCCGTCCAACCGCCATTGACAGGCGTAACAGCTTCCAGAGTAATCTCTTCCTTTGTATGCGTATTGCGTACATACGGCGTCAATCGAAGCGGCTGTCCTTCCCATTGATCCAGATAGAACTTCGCTCTCACCTGCTGTCCTGCTGCTGCCAGCAGTGCGAATGATGGCTTATACTTCTCATCGTTGAACTCCTCGCGGCGAAGGAACGGCTTCATGAACAGCTTGCTGCTGTCGCCTGCCACCAGGCGGTCGAATACGACCTCGAGCGCACCTCTGCTGCCCGACGTATGGTTCGCAGAATGGCGCATAACCGGCGTCTTGAACGTATTGCTCGTACGGAAGCCATGTGTAGAGCCTGGCAGATCGAAGTCGAAGTATACTTCGCCTTGCTTTACCCGGGATACGAGATCATCAGGGGCCTTCTCACCGTTCACACGATAACCAAGCAATGCGAGCTCCTTCGCAAATGTTGGGAAGTCCACATGGTTCAAGTAACCCGACACGCTGGAAGCCACGATGAAGTCATTGACCGGCTTGCGGTAATGCGCAGATATCCCGTCGAGACCGACCATCACGCCAAGAATCGTGCCTACGTTACCTGCGTTGCAATCAGTATCCCAGCCGCACATAGAGGCAATCTCTACCGTGCGCGCGAAGTCGCCTGCGCCGTACAGCATCGATAGCACGCACACGCCTGCATTCGGAATGATGTGGCAGACGCCCGTATACTTGTCATAGCCCCAGTTCTCATCGAGGTAATACCAGCATGCACGGAAGTCATCCGGGTTCTCGCGATGGAAATCGACAACGGCATGTACTACCTTTGCGTACGTGCAATCCTGAGGAATGACGGATAGTCCAGCAGCGATCACTTCGTCGACCGATTGTGTTTCGAACGCTTTGGCAATACAAGCTGCCATGAACCGCGCGCCGTACAACCCATTGCCGTCATGAGATACGCTTGCCGCTTTCTCCGCATAGTCGGCTGCTCTCTCCATATTGCCCGGAAACAGAAGCCCCCATGAATCAATGAAAATCTGACCACCGATCTGCTCGGCCATTATCAGTCCGTTCACTTCAATCGAACCGGAGCGAGGAGCCGGAATGCCTCTCTGCAGATTTAGATATGCTGTGTGCTCGGTGCTGACATTCTCGCCGCCCCACCAGAACATGCCCATGCCTTCTCGTGCGTAATTCAGCCATGCCTTGCCGACATCATCTGGAGTAAGTTCTCTGTTAACCGCATCATCATAGAGCGCACGGACAAAAAAGATCGGACCGTTAGCATCGTCGTCTGCGGAAAACGTCTTATAATCCTTCACATACGTCCGGATATCGCCATACACTTCACGAATTCGGTCATGACTCCAAACCTCAGGTTCGATCGGCGCTCCGAGACGGATGCCGATGTTCATCCCCAGGAAACCAGCATATATCGTTTCTACATATTTTTCAGGTATCATTTCTCTACACTCCCGTTCCTCTTGATGCTTAGCCCAGCAGGCTTCTTCTCACCTCGTGCGCCCGAAGATCCTCTCGAATGATCTCCTCCGCTACGTCGCTGAACGAATCAGCAATCGCGAACAAGTCCAGTCGGTTCACTTTATTCAGCTGTTCAATATCCACTTGCTCGATTGGCTCGCAGCCATACATCGCACCCATAATAACGCCCGCCATAACGCCGATGGAATCGGTATCCCGGCCCGAGTTAACTCCGTCTTGAATGGTGCGGTAATATTCCCCGTCATTCAACACCATGAAAGCTAGCGCCATCGGCAGCTCTTCAATCGACCATAAGCGGCTTGGCGTATAATGGTTGCTCGGCACGCCGACCTTGTCGATATGACGATTGACGTCATCACCCATTGGCGAATATTTCAGCATAATCTCCTGGAATACCTCAATTACCTTGTCCATGTTGTCTCGCTCGCCGCGAAGCTCTCTCGCCGCTGCTGTCATATCTGCAATCGCAGCTTTCGTACCATCCTTTGCGAGTGCAATTGCCGTATCGACAATATCGTCCACAGTTACGCCTGGCTGGAAGGCCTTCGCTACGCAAGCGGCGAGCACGCCCGCCGCCTCCAATCCGTAGCTGCATTGATGGCCCATAGCGAACAGAATCGCTTCATCATAAGCCGCTTTGGGATGACCAGCATTGACAATCCCGATCGGAGCGATGTACATCGCCGCTCCGCAGTTTACCATATTGCCGATGCCGCCCTCGCGAGGTTCGCAGTTGGCGAGCACATGGCGCATGAAGATATATTTTTCCGGGTAGAACAGTCTGTCCATGATGAAGGTCTCTTGATCAAGCTCCGGCACGAAAGTCTTGCGGAACGCAATTTCCTTCACGAATTCGTTGCCCATGTCGTAAGCGTCCAGATGTCGGCGCTCCTTCTGATACACTTGGATGAGCGCAACTGTCATGAGCGTATCGTCGGTAATAATACCGTCGCCCCTAACTCGTCCCAATCTGGCATCTGCCGGCCAGTCCATCTTGTGCCAGCGAGTCATAATCGACTCTACCCGCCCGTATTGGGACTTGATTGCTTCATACGTCAGCTTTTCAATCGGCGCTCCCATTGCGTCGCCCAGCGCGGTCGATGCGACCACGCCTCTTACTCGATCACGAAACGAAATCATGGCTTATTTCCCCTTACCTCACTTATTTGATGTTCTCGTTAGCGTATTTCGTCACTTCAGTGCCGCCTGCCGCATTCCACTCTTGTACGAACTTATCGAATTCGGACAGCGGTTTTTTGCCAGTGATGAAGTCAGTTGCATATTCCTTGTACAGGTTGTTCATTGCATCCCAGTTTGCTACGAATTGCTCTGGAATAATGAAGTTGTTATCTTCAGTGTAGAATTCGGATGCCAGCTCAAGCGATTTCGCTCCGGACTCTCCAAGAAGCGGAGTTTTGAGCGGCGTTTCGGAATTCATGTCAATCGGCTCCCAGAAACGAGCGTACCATTCGCTGTAATACTTATCGTTCAGCTCGATTTGACCATCAACCACGGTGTAATGCTCGTTCTCGATCCCCAATCTGTCCAGCATTTGACCTTTCGGGCTAGCCATATAATCGAATACTTTGAACGCTACGTCCTTGTTCGCCGACTGGGAAGAGATCGCAAGACCACGGGATTCCTTCGTTACATCCGTTGCGCCGAAGCCTTGTGCTGCACCTTTCGCTGGCGGCAATACGACCAGTCCTGCGCCTTCGCCGTTCAGCTCTTCCATTCTGCCGTCGTACAGGTCGATAATTTTGCCTGCTGTGCCTGTGATGACTGCAGCCTCGCCTTTGTAGAAGGCATCTTCCTTCGTATCCCACTGCTTCGTAATGAATTGCGGGTCAAGCAGGCCCTCGCTGTAGAGCTTGTTGTAGAATGTAAGCTTTTCTTTCTCGTTCTGCGATACTTTGGCATATTCGTATGTGCCGTCATCCTTCTTCAGCCAAGTCGTATCTAGACCGAATGCGGAGTTGAAGATAAAGTTGATTTCTGCCAAATCGCCTGCTGCTGTCAGTGCGTAGCTAGGCTTGTCGCCGCCTGGCTTCTTCTCAACCAGCTCTTTGAAGAAAGCATAGTAGTTGTCGATCGTTGGATCAGCCGTTAGCGCCTTGGAGCTCTCCATCGTGTTGAACCAGTCCGCACGCATCACAGGTGTTTTGGACGCCACAGGTTTGATCCATAGCAGGTATGGGTAGCTCGCCATTCTCGTTGCATTATGCGGCTCTATGATGTCCTTAACATAATTCGAATTCTCGATATACGGCGTCAGATCCTCAAGCAGGCCTTGCTCGGCAATCTGTTGGTCACCGCCTTGGAAGTAAATAATGTCCGGAATCGTGCCGCCAAGCAGCAACAGGTTCAGGTTCTCGGCATAGCTGCCTTGAGCCAGATCAACAAGCTCGAAATTCACATTCAGACCTTCGTCTTTCAGAAGTGCTTGCTCCAGCGTGTCGAAAAACTTCACCGATACCGGATTAGCTGTGCCTTCATCCTTG
Source organism: Paenibacillus sp. strain BS8-2 (assembly GCF_054483835.1). Taxonomy (NCBI): domain Bacteria; kingdom Bacillati; phylum Bacillota; class Bacilli; order Caryophanales; family Paenibacillaceae; genus Paenibacillus; species Paenibacillus sp. strain BS8-2. The sequence goes on along the minus strand of NZ_CM137010.1, from coordinate 2,201,645 downwards.
TACACGATCTTCAGCGTTACAGGTTCGCCGCTTGTATTCGTTCCACCGTTGCCTTCATTCGTATTCGTATTCGTATTCGTATTGGAATTGGAGCCACAAGCAGCTAACATGCTAACCATTGTTGCAGTAATGAGTACCAAGCTGATTTTTTTCATCGTTCTCTCTCCTTAGAGGTTGAATTGGTGTCCTTCCAGACAAAATCTCTAATCCTTGACCCCGCCCTCAAGCGCGCCTTTTGCATAGAATTTCAGAATAAACGGATATAGAATCAGCAGCGGCACAATCGCAATGATAATCGTGCCTGCTTGCAGGGAAGCGAAATCAAAGTTGACGGAGCTATCGAACAAGCCGTTCTGGTTGCCGATAATCGACGTATTGTCCTTCCGTACGACGAACTGACGAAGCACGACCTGAAGCGGCCACTTGGACGGCTCCGAGATGTAGATCGTTGCTCGAAAATATTCATTCCAACGGAACACGCCGTAGAACAGACCAAGCGTTGCAAGTCCCGCTTTCGAGAGCGGCATCACGATGCTTGAATACATGCGGAAATGTCCTGCGCCATCAATCCGAGCCGCCTCCATAATCTCTTCCGGAATGTCTTGGAAGAAGCGCATCAATATGAACAGATAATACACGTTGACAGCCTTGTACAAAATCAGGGCGGTCAGCTTGTTCATCAGGTCCAGATCCTTCACCAGCAGGTATTCAGGGATGAGACCCGGCTCAAATACCATGATGGCGATCAAGAACAGCAGCACGATTTTCTTCCCGACAAAATCTGTCCGAGCAAGAACGTAAGCCGCCATCGACGTCAGAATCAGGTTAAGCAGCGTACCGACAACCGTAATCCAGACCGAGTTCAGAATACTTCCCGTAATTAACGGGTTCGAGAAGAGCAACTGGTAGTTCATCAGTGAGAAGCCTTCCGGAATAATATCCAGACCGCTCATCAAATGAGCATTGCCAGGTGCAGTCAAGGACAGCGCCAACAGATTCAAGATTGGAATCAGCACTGTAAGCGTGGCCAGAAAGAGTACAAAATAGATGATAATCTTTGAAATTTCCAGTCGTTTCATTGCTCGATTCCTCCTTTACCAGACGCCTTTGCCCGAGATGCGCTTAGAGATAAAATGTGTGCCAAGAATGAGCACGATGCCGATTGCGCCTTTGAACAAGCTTGCTGCTGTTGCAAATGCGAATTGTCCGTTGCCGATACCAATTCGGTACACATACGTATCCAGAATATCCACGACACTGATGACAGAATCATTCATGAAGTTGAATACTTGGTCGAAGCCCGCATTCATGAAGAAACCAAGGTTCAGGATGAATACGGTTACAATCGTGCCATATAAATGCGGAAGTGTAATTGAGATCATCTGCTGAACACGCGATGCTCCATCGATCTTAGCCGCTTCATATAACCCAGGGCTGATCTTCATAATTGCCGCCAAATAGATAATGGAATCCCATCCTGCGCTGCGCCAAATTTCCGAAACAACGAACACCCATCGGATATACGTTTTGCTCGTCATGTAATCCACCGACGGTATACCGAACCATTGAGCGATCAAATTCACAGCTCCGTCAAGCGGATTCAGCAAGCTGATCCAAATACCTGCGATAACGACCCATGACAGGAAGTGAGGCAGATATACAACCGATTGCACATATTTCCGATATTTCGATCCGCGCACCTCGTTGATCAGAAGCGACAGGAAGATCGGAATCGGGAATACAAAGATCATCTTCATCAAGCTAATGATGATGGTGTTCTGCATCACCGACGCAAAGGCCGGGGAGCTGAACAGCACATTGAAGTGCTTCCAGCCGACCCAGACGTTATCCCCGAGAATCCGGTAATCCTGGAACGCCAGCTTCATACCATACAGAGGGATGAGATGAAAGATGAAGAAGTACAGCATTGGCAAGGCCAGCATCGCATACAGCACCCAGTCATGCCCCATTCGTTTCAATACTTTCATGTTAACCCTCCTTCGCGCAGTCGATCTCAAGATGCATGAGCGGAGCATGCTGCTGCGCGCCGTATACGTCGCGATCTCCAACTGTGCCGGAGGAAATATCGCGTGCGATCGTAATTTTGAACCCTAGCGCTTGGTCAAAAAACACAAGGTGGTGAATGTGATGCTCCGAAATACCGTACATCTCGCAAATCGTCTCTTTTGTAATTCGCCCGGATGCCTTAACCTTGCGGTAGTTGTCTTCGGAATCGAACAATACGTCTAATGTAAGCTCGAAGGGGCCGGAGTTCTTGCTCCTGAGCACCTTCGCCAGCTGGCCGAGTTGTGTCACGTTCTATCCTCCTAAACCCTTTCGCGGGAAATGATTCATACCTGCTCGATGCGGAAGCGGTCGTCTGTCATCTTCATGAGATGGTACACGGAAAATTCATATACAGGACCGAATTCAATGTCGCTTGGCGCGAACGGAAAGGCGAGATTGCCTGCCGTCGATTTGCGTCCCTCATAACCGTAATGCAGGAATGTCGATCTCACGGTTGCACAGATGCTGTTCGCGAGCTCCTGCGTCTTCGCTACAACCTCGAACATAACGCCAACCTCATGACCGTGGAACCGTTCCGGCTCCTTATCACCTAGCACACCGTTCTTACCGTAGTTATAGAATTGAATGCTGTAGTCGGACTGTGGAATATCGTCAAAATAATCCTGAGCCCCCTGCTTAACCAGCGCCTCCACTTCCTCCAGCTTCCCGATCAGAATCGGGTCGCGAATTCCAGCGAGGACGAAGGTCCGATAAGCAACAAGTCGCGCCCCTTCCAGCTTGATATAATACTCCTCTGCCGGAATGTAGCGGCTGCCCTTCACTTGCACAACGCCTTCTTGGACCTCTATGAAGCTGCAATGCTCCAGATCAAGCGTGAAGCCAGGTCCATGCAGGATGAATGGATGCTCCTTCTCGTAGAAGGTATGTGCTGCCACGCTTGTCGGGCTGCACTTCCGCGCCGGATTCATCGATTGCACGAGGAACGAATCATCCGTAATTGTGCCTAGAATGCTGTCCTTGGTCGTACCTGGTTCGGCGCATAACGCTCCACATTCCAATATCTTGCCCAAATGATAAGACAAGCCAGCATCTTTCCCGTGATAAATCCCAATCGCTGCGAATGGCGATGGATCATAAGCGCGGCCGCAGATAATAATATCAGCACCGCCGCGAAGAGCTTCGACGATCGGCTCATGGCCCATCTGGGCTACGATGCTGTTCGTTTCTCTAACCGCAGTGTCGTCCAGCTGCGGAATATTAGGACTCAGCGGCTTAATGCGACCTTCCGCCTTGGCTTGCAGCACTTCCTCTTGCGTAAAGTCTGCCCAAATAATCGAAATCTTCGCCTCTAATCCTCTATCCGCCAATATTTCCTGAATGATCTCGAGCGTCCAATTCACATGCTTCTGTGCACCGGATCCACCAGCCGAACCGATAATAATCGGAACACCGCGCGGAACACCGTGTCGGATCATGAGATCCAGATCCTTCTTGGCAGCGCGCTTGCTGACGATCGATACGCCAGCGCCGAGCTTATGCGGACCTGCATCAGTAGATCCTGCATCAACCACGATGCCATGCAGCTCATACTCCATTCCTCTTACGAAGGATTGCTCCGGAAATCCGTATCCAAGCATACCGCAGGGTGATAAAATCCGAATGTCTGTGTTCATATGAGATACCCCGTTTGAATTCAAATTTACCAATTTGGATAATTGGGTGGTCCAATTAAGACGGAAGAGGGAATTAACCTCTGTCCGAATCCTATATTTGCACGTAATTTCTTTGGATATTCTCCTTGACCTTGCCTAGGTGATACAGCAGCGCAAGCTTCGCTTTCACGGGATCATGCTCCTTGATTGCTTGTACGATAAGAGAATGCTCCTCGTAAACCTCGCTCTTACGACCCGGAATCTTACCGGTCTTGTTAAGCGTCCGCTGCAGCATATCCATATGCAGCTCGATCATATTGATCAATACCACGTTATGCGTCGCTTTCGCGATGGATAGGTGAAAGGCTTGATCCGGCTTGGAGCGGTCTTCGCTCTCCTGATCGATCTCTCCCCACCTCTCGAATGCCGCTTCGATCTCCGCGATATCCTCGTCGGTGGCCCGCCTCGCCGCCAGCTCCACGATCCCTGTCTCGAACAGCTCCCTGGCCTCCAGCAGCTCCATGATGGTAGCTCGCTCGATATTGTCCAGAATGCGGTTCTTGTCCTCTGCGACGTCGAGCGCTTTGCTCAGATAACGTCCTCCGCCTGGCTTCGCATCGATCAAGCCTTCGCGCTCCAGAATGCGGAATGCCTCCCTAAGCGTACCTCTGCTGATGCCGAACGCCTGAGACAATTCCCGCTCCGTTGGCAACACATCGCCAGGCGCCAAGTTCCCTTCGAGGATCAGCGATTTGATCTGATCGATCACGTCTTCGTATACTCTGTGATATTTAATCCGCTTGATGGTCATTGGAGTACCCTTTCATTATTTATCATTTGCTAGCATTCCATGCATAGCCATTCCATTATTATATACGATCTGACGGTAATCCATCATCGTTCTTTCGTTCTTCATAAATTGGGTCATCCAATTAACCACTTCCTAAGAATACACACTTCACCTTGGCTATGTCAACCCCGAAATATCGCTTTCATTTCCTGCCACTTCCTGCCCAGATCGATTCTTTCATACAAGTGTCCGCCACTATTACCGAGTTAAATACGCCTGTTATATAGTCAAACTCGCCATCGAACGAATGTCAAAAAAGGCATCCACTCCCCCAAAAATAGGGTTGGATGCCTTTTTTTCTTTGCCTAATTCACCGAAGTAGAAAAATAATCGTCATAGACCTCGGCCAAACGAACAAACAAACGTTCGTGCATACATGTTTGCAGATCGGTATAAGCGCCTCCAAAATCATCATCGAGGAGGTTTTCCGTTTCATACGGGTCGTTTTGGGTATGAATCAGGCGGTGGGCCTTGATGACAGAATTCCTTTTCTCGACCGCGTAGAAATAAGTACCGTCAAACAAAGCTCGCCAGTTGCCGACGCCAAGCAAAACATCCTGTTGGCAAACGCCTTCCCCGCTAGTCATCCAGGAAGCCTGCGATACGCCCGGCAAATTCGTTTCAGGCTTTATTCCTGCCAGTTCAAGCAACGTGGGCATCATGTCCACCGAATTGATAAGCGCGTCCGTCCCCTTTCCCGAAGGAACCCCTGCCTCCGGCCCCCACGCGATGAATGGCGTACGGTAAGCATTCTGGTACGGCAAGCTCTTTTCGCGCAGAAAGTTGTTACTCAACATGTCGCCATGGTCAGATGTAAAGATGACAATCGTATTTCGGGATTGTCCCGTCCGCTCTAGACAAGCCATTACGCGCCCGATCTGCTCGTCAAGGCAAGTGATCATCGCGTAGCATTCCTTCAGAAATATGCTGGTAAGCTTGCGGAAGCGTTCAGGCACATTCGGATCCAGCATCAACTTTGATTCGTCATACCTATCCAAATACCGCTGCGGGAGCAATTGGGTCAGCAGCGACTGAGGAAATGTGCCACAAAATCTGAGCGGGTTGGCGACATTCAGCATCTCTTCTGTCAATCCAAGTTCCAGACTCTTGTTCAACTCGCGTATATATTCTCGCGTTGCCGGCAGCCCGTACAAGGCCGGCATCGTGGCAATGTGCGGCTCGCTGTAATTCAATTGCATAAGCCAAGGCTTGCTTCGATGATGATGCTGCTCGATAAAGTCCATTGCGATTTCGCTGCGCACTTCGGCTCCGTATCGACCGTAATATTTCGTGTCCAGCATGCCCAGGTCGTCATATATCGGCGTATCCCAGTGATGGTCTCCACCCGTTCCGTACCAGTGTTTCCAGCCGACTCGATGCTCCGGCCTTACCCATCCGTCCTTGTCCTCGATCTCGTCCAGGCCGAAATGGGATTTGCCGACAAAACAGGTTTCATACCCTGCTTCGGCAAAATACTCCGCCACGCCTTTGAAACTAGGCTTGAATAAATCCGAATTGCTCCTAACCCCATGCTGGTGTGGATATAGACCGCTTTGCAAAGTGGCCCTATAAGGGGCGCAGACGGGCGACGCAGATACGCTGTTGGTAAAGGTTACGCCTTCCCGCGACAATCTGTCGATGACCGGTGTTTGTACATCCCGGTTTCCGTAGGCGCCAACCGCTGTTTTACGCAGTTGATCGGCCACAATAAGCAGTATATTCGGTTGACTCAACGGTTCTCTCTCCTTGTCCCGGAATCTCAGAATTCGATCGGCGCGCATAGGCAAATGATCATTCCATGGCCGAGCGCTTTTGGAAGCCTTTAATCTCGATGACAGGTTGGGTCAATAAGTCTGTCTTAACTGATTGAGCTTCAAAAAGCAGCCCTTTTTTCTCCACGCAAGTGACCGTCATCGCCATTGATTCACCAGGGAACAAGCTTTCGTACGCACCATCAGCGATCAGCCAGAACCGGTCACTTCTTTCTTCCGGATAGAGATGCAAGGCAACCTTAGCACCTGAATTTGTAATCCGGCAACGATAGTTGTACTCTGTCCCATCAGAACTCTCGTGCGTCCATTGTTCAACCCATTCTATATCAAGTCTGGAGTCCTCTAGTTCCAGCGCAGGCGCATAAACGGTCTCATCGCGAATGGAGAATATATACAAGTTGCGGTGTCCGTTAGGGGCAGCATCTTCTAACGTCAATCGTACAAAGAACAGCTCCTCTCTCGTTTGCGGCACTTCGAACACAAGCTCGCCGATCTCAAGTGCCTTGTCCGCTTCGGAGACTCCCTGGAATTGCTGCTCGTAAAGCAGCTCCCCTTGCGCATTCAGCACTTGGGCAGTCACTGCGGATTGCTCCGAGCCTCCCGTGCGATGAACATAGACGCCTCCCTGGAAGATTTCTCCGGGCTTGTAATGCAAGCGGCGGTAATCAAGCGATACATGATTGGGCGAGAATGCTTTTTTGGCGGAATAATAGGCCATTTTCCCCTCACCGTAATAATCGACCAGGTTGGTGCAGGATACGTTTGGCCAAGGTTCGTTTAATTGCCAAATAATGCTGCCGCTATTCCGGAACTTCCGCCTGCGGTTAGCCTCCAATATAAAACGCAGTCCTTCCGACTGGATCCATTGACTGCATGCGACGAACGTCTCAAGGTCAGGCACGGCCCCGAACATGTTCAGCTCACGGCTGTAGGTATCCCACCATTCGCCATGATGGCGCCACACGCTGTTATTTTCCATAGTCGCAGGAGCAAGATGCGCTTCGCTCAAAAATTTCCGAATGCTCTTCGCCGCGTTTAATCCATCGACTCCGAACTCGCTATGGAATAGATTATCCGACTCTCCATACAGCTCGTAATGATTGGGATTCCCTTCATACTTCCACCATCCGTGTATATCGTGGCTTACGCCCTTCTCACGGGTAATATGTTCGACAGGACCGGAGGCTGAGGTAGGCAGGAACAACCGCTGCGAGTCGTAGGTTTCGACCAGAGCCTTCAGCATCGCGAGATTCTCATCTTCATAAGTAGACGGTACCCGGGATTCGCTCATCAGCTCGTTGCCGCCGCTCCAGACGCTCAAGCTTGTATGATTCCGACGATCCTTAAGCGCCGCGATAGCAGATTGCTCCAACAACGCAAGAAACTCCGGCTGCTTGGAAGGAATATTATCGATGCCTGAGCTGGATTGAATAAATTCCTGCCAGACCATAATGCCATGCCGATCGCATAAGTCGAAGAATTCCTTCTTCTCGACAATTCCCCCTCCCCATACGCGAATCATATTGATGTTGGCATGTTTAGCCAAACGAATGATCCATTCATATCTAGATAGACTGACATTGCCGTACAAATGATCTAGCGGCGTCATATTGACGCCTTTGATATATACTTTTCTTCCGTTAATGACGACGGTATAAGGGAGCGCACCCTTGGGGCTGTCCACGTTGCTGACGTATTTCAGGCTTCGAATACCGACCTTGTATATTTTCTCGTCGAGCAGTGATTCTCCATGGCTTAGTCGAATACGCACCTCATATAAAGGCTGAGCGCCGTAACCGCTCGGATACCACAATTCGGGAGCATGGACACGAAGCTCTGTTGAGTGAGAGCTGTCGTTCGCAGGTATGACCGTCGTCTGCTCTCCTGCCCGATTGCCCGCCGGATCCGACAGAGTCACGCTGATTGTCAACGGTCCCGACACTCCGCTACAAGAGCGAATATCCGTCGATACCGCTATAATGCCTTCCCCTTCGGCATCCACATCTGTTCTCACATAAACATTGTCCATGGAATGAGATTGATGAACCCTGAAGACGACGTCTTCCCAAATCCCTATGTTGACCAGCCGTGTCGAGAAATCCCATTTATAGTTGAATCGGCTTTTCTGGGTAAAGGTCTGCGACGTTTTCCCGATTTGCGCCATCTCATCCGGCACATGCTTCATAATAATCATGAGCTGAACCGTATCTTTTTGCTTAAGCAACTCCGTTACATCCATAACGGCAGGGTGGAACATACCCTTGTGCTCGCCAAGCAACTGTCCGTTCATATAGATAATCGCTTCGTAATCCAAGCCTTTGAAGACAAGCTCGACTTTCTCGCCTTTCATGTCTGGCCGTGAAAATTCCGTTTTATACACCCACCAGCGATGCTCCACCCATTCGCACAGAAGGCTGTTATTATCTTTGTACGGATTATCGATCAGCCCCGCCCGGAATAGGTCGTAATGTACGCCCCCCGGAACGGTAGCCGGCATCCAATCCGTTACTCCCATAAGTTCCATACCGGTTTCCGCGCTGTTTCGCAGCATCGGCACCCAAGGCCAGAACCCTTTTACCTGCCACTCCATGGCTGACAAAGAAATTTCCACCTTCGCTTCTCACCTCTTCTATTTGTATTCCTTGCGTGATGTTAGGTCCTATGAACGCAAGCTCTTCCGATATTCATTCGGCGACATCCCCGTCTGGCTCTTGAACACTCTCCGGAAGGTCTGCTCCGTATATCCAACCTTCTCCGCAATACTGTAGATCGGGTCATCCGTCTGTTCGAGCTGCTTCTTCGCTTCATCTGCCTTGATAGACGACACATATTGCAAGAAATTCTGTCCCGTCTCCTTCCGGAATAATCGGCTGAAGTAAGAAGGATTCAAGTTCACCTGCTCTGCAACGAGATTTAAGGAATGATCCTGGTCAAGCGTCATCGCGATATATTGTTTGGCCGACTCTATGATTTGCTTTCCTTTACTTTCATTTTCCCGCTCGATGAGCAGGAAGCAGGAGATAATCCAGTCTTGCTTGAACCACTGTTCAATCTCCGTGAATGACTGTGCATGGAGAATTTTTTCATATCCGTTTTTGTTGAGCAGCTCGTTAACCGCTTCATAAGAGAAATAGTTCAGCCCTTGAATCATAGCATCGTACAGCATCAAGAAGATTTGTCGGTAGGTCTGATCCGAATAGGTTTTCAGACGAATCGCATCCACGAACTCGTTAAAGCTGTTTTCAACCTCACGCCGATTCGCGCTGCGAAGCTCCTTCACGATTTTTTTGCTTATATCAAAAGGATATTCGAACCGATCCCTCACTTTTATCACATCATTTATATCTATAATTTGATCTTTCTCCCGGATAATGCGATACTGCAAGGCTTCTATTGCTTCCAAATACGAATCCCTGAGCTCGAGCACGGATTGTCTTATTTTTCCTAAACCCAAGGTGGCCGGGAATTTAAGATACGTTTTGATCGACATAATTAATGCCTGCGTAATCTGCTTGGTCATTTGCTGGGCTTGGGCATCGCTCGCATCTCGAGGATAATACAAGATGAAAATCGATTGATTGACCTCGAATCTCTTGAACGAATCGCCTTCCAGATGATAAGGGCGAATTAATTCCTCAAAGATATTAGAGATCGCCGCATGAACCAATGCCTCGTCTTCCTCTTTGAAGCTTTTGTACGTCAGATATTCTCCGGCATCGACAATAAAGACAACACACTTTTGATTATGGGTAATTTGGCGCCTATTCAACAAATCAGGCAGATCTTTTTTCGATTCGGAATAATAACCGCCCAGCAATGCGGACAAAAACGATTTTCTCAGCACCGGTTCGTTTTTCTGTAAATCCTCTTTGAGCAATTGCCATCTAGAACGCAGCCAGGTCCATTCATCCCTGTTCTCGATCTGGCCCTCCTGCGTATAATTTTCGGCTTTCAACCATTGATAAATAGGGGCATACAGCCTCTTCGAGTTGACGTAAAGAATGACTCCGCCCGTCACAATAGCCAGCAGACTGATCAAGATAGTTATCCATATAATGTCGGCTACAAATCCGCCCTGGGTATTCAACGGAAGCAATAAAGCTGTATAATAACTGGTCTTATCTGATTGGATATATAGCGCGGTCAGATTAGAAGGCTTATCCTTCCAACTATCGAATGGCCGATCATTGCCCTCAATCCATTCCATGCCCTTCTCTGCTTGACTCTCGGAGATGTCCCCCTGTTTACTGCTTAATATAGGCTGGAGCTCAGCATCCAAAAAGTACAAATCGCCCCATTCAATAAAATCAATGTCCCTTAAAATATCAGCAAACGCACTGTGATTGATATGCACAGTCAAATAAGCCCGAGGCGTCTTGGAGAAGGCTGGCAGCGCGATCGTATAGGAAACCACTCGGTAATTGGAGCCCATCTGGTACTGCCATTCGCCAACTTGTACGTGCTTGGGATAATCCGTAATCCATTCCTGATTAAGCTTGGTAATATATCGGTCTTGGAACAACACCGCGTTGCTGTCGACGAAAAAAACCGACACGCCAAAACTGCCGTCAATGGATTGATTGAGCAAAGCAAGCTTTTCTTGTGCGTCAATCAATTGCTGGGAGCTTAACGATCTACCGCTCGCTTGAGCTGCCCTGGCAATATCCGCATCAAACAATAGTGAATACAACGCTTTCCTTGCTGACTCCAATCGTTCGTCCACACGCGATTGCAGTTGGCCTAACATATTCATTCGGGCTTGATAATTTTGTTTCTCCATGTTGCTGATCGTTATATTGTAGCTAATGGAGGATATCAAAATAATGGGCACCACCACCGATACAAGCCCATATCCAATCAGTCTATAGAAATATTGCTTGGAACGTCTTTTTTTCAGCAGATGCTGTAATAAGCTAATCATCTTCCCCCACCTTTCCGTCGTCCGGCAGACGTATAACCCTTGCAGGACGAGGTGAAGGTTAAGAACCGCCTCATATAGCAAGCTCGTTGTATGTGTCGTTATGAGAAAATCCCTACTATCGGAGCACTTCGAGGATGTGCGACCACGTTTAAGCGGGCTTTTATCGCCAATCCGAAAGATCATCAGAGAAAGCCCGGGAGAATCCCCCAGGCCCTATGTGACGCTAACTAGCCATTCATAAGCTCGTATTGCTCTTTAAACTCTTTCATCATTTGCTGTACCGTTGGATTAGCCTTCATTTGTTTTACGTATTGATCCCATTCTTCCATGCTGGCTTCGCCAGTCGTGACTTTCACGATTGTTGTCTCCAAATCCTTGAATACATCCGCATAACGGGCCGAATACGTTTCGGATATCAGCGTGTCGAACAGGTTCGCGGAAGTCAGTTTGATGTGCTCATCAATACTTTTAATTAACTCTTCTTCAAGGCCGTCAATCGTGAAGCCGTTTTTCGTAACGTCATTGTATGGTCTGTATTTGTTAAGGAACACGATCGTGCCTTGTCCCGCCTCTTCGTCACGCAGCTTGACCTGAGCTTCCGTATCCTCTACGATCTGGCCTTCTATGCTGTCGTAATGAACGCCTTCGATTCCATAAGTCATAAGGTTATTTATTTCCTCGGAAGCAGTTTTGTCCAGGTAAGCCAGAATATCCGGAACCTTCTCCTTTTCCACGCTGGAAGGAATGAGCCACATGCCGTAATAGCCCAGCTTTTGTTGACCCGTGTAGCCGCCCGGACCTTTGATCGGACTCAGGTTCATGAAGCTAGCGTCAGGAATCTTCTTCTGAATATCTACCGTATATTCGCCAGCAGAATGCAGAGGGGTGCTGTACATGCCGCCAAGTCCTTGGACAAGCATATTCTTCATGTCGCTGTTCTTCATCAGGAAGTATTCTTTCGGCATAACATCGCTCTCATACAGATCATTCACATACGTCAAGTATTCTTTATAGTTATCCGTCATCCAGTTCAATAACATCATATCGCCTTCGAATTGCGGCTCATGAACGCCGAACGCACCTTGCAAGGATAGACCTTTGCCGACTAATCCATACGTATCTTTTTGCCCGTTACCGTCTGGATCGTTCTCGCGGAAAGCAATCAATACTTCTCTTAATTCCTCTAACGTTGTCGGTGCTTGCAGATCCAGCTTTTCCAGCCAGTCTTTTCTCACCATAAAGCCGTCGGCATTTAATCCTACGGGATTCGGAATGCCATATATCTTACCGTTAATCTTCGAATTGTTCCAGATTGCTTCAGGAATTTCTGATATATTAGGGTAAGCGCTCAAGTCAAACTCGCTCAGATCATGGAAAGCCCCTTGATTGATGGCTTTGACCAGCGTAGCATCCTTGCTGCTGAATGCATGCACGAGATTCGGAAGTCCATTCGCCGCCATAACCAAATTGAGATTCTGATCATAGTTAGAAACCGGTACCACCTGAATATCCAATTTCGTGTTTGTTTCTTCTTGCAGCTTTTTGAATATGGTGCTGCTCGAAATATCCGCCGGAGGCTGGCCCCATACTCCTGCTAACATACTTATAGAAGTGGGTTCATTATTTCCCGACGCATTAGCTCCATCTGTTCCGTTGTTCGAATTATTTCCTCCGCAAGCTGTTAAGAACACAAGCATAGCCGATATCAAAATCGCCGATTTTTTTCTTCCGTTCATGGACATGACTCCCTATTCTATAATTATTTATCCCTTAACCGAACCGAGCAATACGCCCTTTGCAAAATGTTTCTGTAAGAATGGGTATACAGCCAATATAGGCAGCATAACTAACACAAGAGAAGCCATCTTGATCGTCTCGGATGGAGGCGGAACCCGGTTAAACTCCTCGAAATTAATCGACGAACCCATGCTGGTATTCGACTCGATAATCATCTGTGATAGAAATACCTGCAGCGGCCATTTCGACGGATCTTGGATGAAGAAAATACCCGAAAGATAAGTATTCCATAAGCCGACTGCAAAAAACAATGAAAAGGCTGCCATTATTGGCTTTGATAGCGGCAATATGACTTTCTGAAAGATCTGCAGGTCGTTAGCGCCATCGATATAAGCCGCTTCTTCAAGGCTTCCGGGAATGCTCTTATAGAACGACCGCACTACAAACAGAGCCCATGGATTCGTTAATCCCGGCAAGATCAAGGCCCACAAAGAATTCATTAAGCCAAGCTCTTTGACTAACAGATAGCTTGGAATTAAGCCTGCGTTAAAAAACAGAATGAGCAGCACCATGTAAGTGAAGAACTTCCACCCCGGCATGTCCTTTTTGGTCAGCACATAGGCAAAGGTCATCGTAAAGAAAAGATTTAATATCGTACCGACCACGGTAATAAACACCGTTGATTGGAGCGAATTCCACAGTTGGCCCGTACCTAGTACAAACTTATAAGCATCCAGAGAAAAGTCTTTCGGTATTAATATAAATTCTCCCTGAACATAGGTATCCGGATCCGTTAATGAAACCGAGAACACGTAGAAAAACGGGAATAACATGATTAATGAAATCAGAGTCAATGCGATATAGTTAACAACATCTCCAAGTTGGAGTTTTCCGTGCTTCATCGCTCCTTCCTCCTTTGATGATTAATACAATCCTTCTTCGCCGGCTTTTTTGGCAAGATAGTTGCCTCCTACCACAAGAATGAGTCCGGCCACCGACTTGAACAGTCCGACCGCAATACTATAGCTGAAGTTTCCGCTAAGAATACCTTGCTGATACACATAGGTGTCGAACACTTCCCCGACATTCTGCACCATAGGGTTCAGCATTAACAAAATTTGCTCAAATCCGACGTCCAGCAGATCGCCCAATTTCAGAATCATAAGAATAACAATCGTGGAGCGGATGGCCGGCAGGGTCACATGCCATATCTTGCGTATTCTTCCGGCGCCGTCAACCGTTGCGGCCTCGTACAATTGTTGATCTACTCCCGCAATCGCCGCTAGAAAAATGATCGTTCCCCAACCGACTTCCTTCCAAATGCTTTGCCCGATCAACAATCCGTAGAAGTATTGCGGCTCCGACAGAATGGATATTTCCTCAAACCCCATAACATTTAATGCCTTATTCAAAATCCCGATATCGAAGGAGAAGAATAAGAAGGTAAAGCTCACCACGATAACCCACGATAAGAAATGCGGCAAATAAATAATGGTCTGCGTAACTTTCTTGAACGCTTCCGCCCGCACCTCATTCAGCATTAAGGCCAGCACGATTGGTGCCGGGAAAAAGAAAATGAGATTCAAAACACTGATGGTCAACGTATTTCGAAGCAATGGCCAAAAGTCTCCATAGGTAAAAAATATCCTAAAATTTTCTAAGCCTACCCATTCGCTTTCCCAAAAACCTTTGAACGGATTGTAGTCTTGGAATGACAAGAGAATTCCCCACATCGGCAAATACTTCATAATAATGAAATACAAAAGACCAGGCAAAGCCATGAGGTACATCCACCGGTAACGAATGATTCGTTTCCATAGGACAGATGATCGTTTGGGTCTCTGGCTTGTTGATACATGGTGATCTAACGCCTCTAAGCTTGCGATTTGTCTCCCCCCCTTTCTAAGCTGCTCAGCAGCGGGTAAGACTAAATATATCAGAACAAAATCCGCCTTAAAGATTCAATATTCGATACATCCCGCAGAGAGGGAGAATCCTTTGCCAACAAGGTTTCGGGGCATCCATACGATCATTTCTTTACACTCGAATACACGCTTAAGTAAAGAAATGATTGCTCTCACGATCTTATCTGGAGGCCAGAAACGCAAAGAAGCTGCGCATGCTCGCAGCTTCTAAACAAACGTTCGTGCCTCGCGGCCGTATGATTTCCATAGCAAATTGTAGATGGCCCCTTTGCCAATCTCGCCCGTACCTTTTGATACCGCTGAACGTAATACTTCTCCATCTGGTAAAGTGTTCTGGTAAATTGATCTCTACCCGTTTGCCTTATCATAACCCAACCATCGCGTCTTAAAAAACTCTCCAGATCACTCCAACTAGGTATGAAACATCCTAGCGACAGCTTCAACATCATCTTCCAACAAGACGGAAATATTCTCTATTCACACCCAAAAGACACTTAACACGGCGTCTTCTCTGATGGTATTGGTGGAGGCGAACCGTGACTATACAAAACCAAAATTCGCCATTTCTACTGTTTAGATGGTCCGAAGTGGCATAACAATCCCAGTTAAGGTTCGTATTCGTCATCCTCGTCGACAACGCCGCCGTATTGATCAGGTGCCTTCCCTTTTGAATCCAAGAGAACAGGGAGTTTCATCCCTCTCAGTTCTCCATCTTCCAAATATTGAACGATGAACCTCCACTCATCACCATAGTCGAATAATAGCAACATCTTTTGCTTGGGTGTATGGAACACCGTGCTAACTTTAGCCTTCTTCACACCTGGGAAGTTCATCTTGTCACCCATATCGGCAAACAGCTCGTATCCTTCCTCCGACCGAGTCCAGTTTTTCAGATTATCATAAAATCCGAACGCATGATCCCTATCAAAATCAAACGCAGATAACGCAGCAGCCGCTAGATCATACAAACTCGCATTCTCTTGAACGGCGATTTTGCGATACGGTTTTCCACGAACCGCTCCATTCCAATCCGTCAAAGTAATCTTGTGAATTTTCGCCATATTTACTCAACCTCCTGCCGATCCGCAGCACTTTTTGTACTTCTTGCCACTACCGCATGAACATGGATCATTACGACCCGGAAGCGATGCTGGTCTCGCCGCAATAGACTGCTTTTTCTCTGCCATCGCCCGGCGTTTACCCTCACGCTTCATGTCATCATAATGTTTCGAAACGGTACGCCGTACCGCGGGAAAAGCAATCTCAAACGCCGCGACAAGCTCCTCCAGCTCCTTTTTCGTTATATAATTTTCTATACCCCGAACACTTCGACATACCCCATTGTTAGAGTCTTATCCAAATCTATTGAAGACTTGGACACAGAATCATATGACCGTAAAGGTAATGCGGAAGTCGTAAGCAGCGACTCTGTTCTCTTCTGCAAGGAATCAGCCGGAAGCCTTGCTTTTATTAGTTCTCTCACATGATTGCGATGCTTCAGGATATAAGGCTTCCACTCCTCCGGTATACCTTGCTTAAACTCTTTATTCAGTTTTGACTGATAGGCAGCCTTATGTTTCGCTTTAATCTCCTCAACCTTGAAATCGGGAATATTGAGTGAGATATCGCCGATTTTAATCGAATAGTAAGGATACATACTCACGAGATTACAACTCCAGTTCGTTTATTCAATTGGGTTTGCCGCTATAATAAGGATTATTAGATAATCCTAGCGCTACTCGCAAAAGATTCAGATCCGCCATTTCCGGGTTAGCACGATATTGCTCATACTCTCTACTCCTCACAAGCATTTCGGGATTCTCCTCAGGGTGCTTCTCCTCTCTAGCTAGGAACCATTGCAAAAGTTCGGGAAGGTGGCCATAGGCAGAAACCTCTTGTTTGGAGAGCTCCTTGTCTGTAATAATGTTGCAACCTTTAAAAACGAGATTCTTGGGCAATTGATGTGACTCTCTTTGTTCGTCGATTATAGTCAGACCGACAGCGCAGGCCATCTCCGAATCTAAGAGGTCCAGCATGGATTCCATCTCATCATTCCACCAACCGACGACAGTCACGATTTGTTGCTCGATCTCAATACGGCCCAGATCATAGGAAATCTGGATCTCATCCAGCCCAAGCCGCTTCCACCGGTCCGCCGGAATCATGTCGAATATCGCGTCCAACTTTTCTGCCCGACTGATCACGAATTTCTCCTGAACAGGATTCGCTCCAGGTACGAGAATAAATTGATCCTCCTTGTCCAACAGCATATCCGCTAAAAGCTTGAAATTCTCACAGGCATACTTACGCGTCACATAAACCTGCTCACTAGTATCATTTATACGTTCATTACGCCCTCCATACTCCTTCTCAACTCTGTGGCACATGTTTATCATGTCCGAATAGTTGCCAGCGATGATATCGGATGGCGGCAGCGTGCGGCCGGATGTCCGTATCGCTTCTTCTTGCAGCTCCCGCACCCTGTCTAATACCCTCGTTTTGACATTGGGATGTCCCCACATCATAGCCCCATGGATGCACCAATCATCAAAGAATGGCTCAATCATGCCGGCAGCTACCGACCAAGGTGGAAGCTTTACCATTGTTTCGCAATAAGGCATGTGATACCGTTCGCCGGACCAGATATCCTCGATTACCGTTCCGTGCTCATACAGATCGACCATCTGAAAACACGAAATCTTCATCGATCTCCACCTTTCAAGCATTTCCCTCTCTTCACCGGAATACCTCTTACCCCGTTCTTCCAGAAAGCAGTCGATTCCACGCATACCGTTATCATACTCACGAAAGAAAAACTCTCGCATGTTGCCAAACCCTTCTTTCAGATTACCCATAGAAGAGTCGAAGAGGTTATATTTCTGATGATCGAACGTCCACTCTCCGCCATTTTTCTGAGCCAAGAAGGAATAGAAGTCTCTTGTCAATTTATACTTCCGATCAAAAAACTGCCGTTCCTTCACCTGTCTCGACTGATCTTCCGATTGTTTCACCAGACAGCATTGCTTATACTTCTTCCCGCTTCCGCAAGGACAAGGGTCGTTTCTGCCCGCCATGTTCTACACTCCTCAATAATTTTATAGTTAGCCTGGATTCCCGGAGAAGCATGAATCTCCTCTACCTCTCGTCAGTGTCACCGCCATAACAATCGATACATTCGGTTGGCAGGTTTAGGCCCGAGTTCATATAATAGTCTGGATTCGTGTCGTCGAACAGGAAGACCCTCTCGCATGATTGACATATCAAGAATATGGGTTCACGCGAGCTGACGAGCAATGATTGAGCCCGCTCCGTTACGAGCTGTCTCCATTCCGAATCCGTCATTACATCGTTTTGCTTCAGCGCCTGGATTACGCGTCGAATTTCCTCTTTCACTTTTTTATAATCAATACTCTCCCACATCTTTAAAAACGGTATATACTTCTTATCCCCGGTACATAAAATCTTGTACAGAAACAAGAACATCATTCCTCGGTTGCGATCCTTGAAGTCATCCATACTGATCGGAGTGATATTGTTCTCCAGCCAATGATTCCACTCTTGTACAAATTCCTCAGCTCGTCTTTCCTTTTCAAGGGCCCAGCCAAGCGGAGTAAACACGATCATGGGAAGCTTGCCTATACGTTCCGTTTCCAGATATCCCGTCAGAATCATATGATCCACTTTGTCCATAATCTGTTCTAATGTAAGCTCCTTAAAATAACTATACGATGGGTTTCGATCCAATCCGAGCTCCAGCAGCTTACGAATCTTCGAGCCCTTCAAGATTTGCGCGAGCAGTGTCCTTCCTCCACTAGCAATGATATCATCGGCCGCGCGGAGAATGGTTTTGAGTTCGGCTTCAGGCAACGATTTCAAATATTTGTTCTTGGGCAATCTGCCATTCTCCTTCCAACGTGTATGATGTAATTGCTATTTTATAGTGGCATAGTACCGCATAAATTCTTCAAAATTAAACGGCAACTCATTTACATCCTGTTTATCAAAAAGGGACAACTCATCCACGAAACTTGTTTGCTCCCAGCCCTGCTGAGACAGAATGGAAGCATTCAGGCTGACCTCATCGGCATCTCTCTCCAATTCGTCCCATGTCAATCCGTATGCAAATCCCCAGCCCGTGCAGCCTTCAATATATGCGAAGCTCTCGTCAGACCAAATCTCTTGTTGCTCCTGTACGCGCCGCAATCTCCGCTCTTTGCCAGCTTGTCTACCATTAGCTGAAGCATTCTCGTTTTCTATAGCCGCCTGACGGCACGATCAGATAGCGGCACCCCTAGCATGCGCAGCTCCGTAATGGCCGTCCCCGTGTGAACGCCAAAATGCTTGCGATATCCGCGGATGTGACAGCTCCCATTATAGGTCTTGAGCCAGCTGTCCGCTGCTGATTGCAGCCGGCTCTTCCTATTCATTCATTCGTTTGACTCGCGGCGTATTGGATTGTTTTTTCGACCTTTTCCCCAACTGCGTCACTTCCTGTTAACCATTCATCTCGATTACCTGACTGCCGCCCCGACTTGCCAGCGCAACCGGCAAAGCATCTACATTACAATCGTCCTAGCGGCCAGCAATTGTCTTCCACTGCCCTTCGCCTCGGTTATAGAGCC
The DNA here is from genome assembly GCF_054483835.1 of Paenibacillus sp. strain BS8-2. Taxonomy (NCBI): domain Bacteria; kingdom Bacillati; phylum Bacillota; class Bacilli; order Caryophanales; family Paenibacillaceae; genus Paenibacillus; species Paenibacillus sp. strain BS8-2. The sequence goes on along the minus strand of NZ_CM137010.1, from coordinate 2,182,138 downwards.
TTTGTTCAACGTACGATGTAATGATGTGAAGCCAGAGACACTTACATTATACATCGTCTTTCAGCTGGTTTCGACTGTGACCGTCTACGTCCAGGATCAGGATGCTTTGATGTCACCCGAGCAAACGCCCCTACGAATCAACTGTCGACAGAATGTTCGTTTAATATGCTTGCTGTAGTGCCCAACGAATGAATTCCTTTTGCAATATCCACGATAAATTCCACTGCGTATTTACGTTCCATGCTTAGATATTTTCCATTCAACATGAGGAATGATTTTGTAACCAGATAGGCTGTCCGTTTATTGCCATTGTGGAAGCAATGATTCTTCACCAGAGAATCCAGTAGGGCAGCGGCTTTGTCAAATAAATTTGGGTAAGCATCTTCCCCAAAAACACTTTGCTGAGGTCTATGTACCGCAGATTCCAGCAGGCCGTGATCCTTTACACCCGCTTGGTCTGCGTCGTTCATTTTCTTCATCAAGAAGTAGTGGGCAGAAATAACCTCTTCTTTGGTTAGGAATGTTGTCATTTCATCTATCCCTTAAATCCTCAAGGATACCTTCATCTTCTTCAAACACGTCAAAAAACGCTTCAAGAACTTCTGGTCTTACATTATCGGGGAGTTGAACTTGCCGAACCTTTTTCAATACCACTTCACCACGATCATTTTCAATAAATTCAACCTCATCGCCTTGTGAGACATTCAACTTTTCAGTCAATCTTTTTGGCAAGCTTACTCCCAAGCTATTGCCCATTCTTCCGATTTTACGAGAATATCGCTTCACATTCTGCCTGTCATTTGTCACTTTGATCACACCATTCATATTTATTCTCCTTCCTATATTATGATCGACCTTCGAACAGTTATACCTTATAAATGTAACAACTTTATAACGTATATACATTTTATCAAAATTTTCAACACTTATAAAGCAAAAACCCGACCTCACGAGGTCGGGTTTTTCATATTGGTGGAGGCGAGGGGATTTGATCCCCTGTCCGAAGATCGCACCACATGACCCTCTTACTCCTACATAGCGATAGGGTTCTCTTTCCACTATTTCAGGACATGGTATATGGAAGAAACAGTTTTCGCGTTGAGACTCATGATGCAGCTCACTATACATCAAGTTAATATAATATTAGAAAATGTCGATAAAAAAGAAGTTGATGTATATTCAATTGGAGGCTCTCAAATGGATTATAGACGTGCAAGTCTAATTATTTTATTTGTTGGATTAGTAATATGGTTTGCATCCTATATATTTTCTCAAAACGTCTTCTCAGGTCTAATGTTAATAGTAGGTTTTTCACTTTTTTCCATTATGCCGTGGTTCGGCTTGCCTTTATCTATCATTATGTTTTTTATGACTAGAAAATGGTTGTCTATTGAAAGACTTTTATCCCTACTATTACTAATCCCGTTCCTGCTTACTGTGGCTATTCCAACCGTCAACCAAAGAATTGAATTATATAAAGAACCTACTGATTCAATCATACGATCGTATTATCAAACCTTTGAACTTTCACAACCTAAAGTCTTAGATCTATCAAACCCCTTTATTGAGTACACCGATCATAATAAAACAATGTTACTAAATATAAAGTTAGTACCAGAACTTGTAGCAAAGAAAATGGATATTTATTTAGAAGGTAATGCGGATGCTCCTGTCGATGGATATGCAAAACACTTTATGAATGTACTATCATTACAATTTATTACTCGTTCAAAGAGAATTAATGAAATTAATCTGCGGCCAAATCATTTAATCGTACACGGTTATTGGGGCACCGAATTACTGCTTGTCGTTCATTATAAAAAAGTTAAGAATGAATACATTATAACTGAACCGTTTCCAACTCTAAAATTAATCGAAGAAAATACCCAAGGTTATCTAGAGTATCAGAGCGATGGCATAGTTAAGAAACTCAAAGTATATGACAGGGAGGGGGAAGCATTACCTATCGAGCTAGAATTATCGGATTATTGATTTTTATGAAACAGCTTTTTTGTTGCCGCTCACATAAATCACGGCGATTTTCTCACTATACACTCAACTTTCGCAGGTCTAGGCTTATATTGTCAAATGTAATGACGTTTAAGCGCCAATACAAAAACTTAATTCATGATCACTGGATAATGAATAGTTTTCTCCAAAAAAACTTTTCATAGTAAACCTCGTAGCATTTAATAACGGACTCAAGCCAGTCAAGCATCACAAGCGCGATGCTTGGCTAAAAATGAAATGGTACAATGACGCATATTTACCTATCGCCATTTCTGAATCATTTGCTTTATCTATTACGTTTTTCTTCTCATTTGTTGAAATTGTAACATTACTGCCAAGCGCATTCGTAAGCTTTTGCAGCATGAATCCCAATCCCTTACAATCGCTAAGAGGAAATGTTAATGAGCTTTCCTTCTCAAACACCCTCGCGGCACGATCTATATAATGCTTTCCACTCAAAACCGTTATTTCCTTGAATTCAAGGAGTCCCTTTGTTCTAGCCTGCTCTTTTAATTGATCTAGACCTATTACTCCACTAGATGGCTTCACAAATGATACATTATAGCTTTCCCCAATAATTTCTTCAGGAAATAGAAATCCATGCTTCGCGGACAAAATAACCCAGTGGTCAAAAAATGCCTCAGCATATCTTCGACATGTCCCTGCGAATACCCCTGTATATACATCCTTAGCTTTCTGAGGCCCCGCAGTTGGTTGCTTATCCCATATTTTTGCTGAACCACAAGGGATGATACACAAACGTTTATCCATTATGTAATCTCCACCAACCTTTTAAAATTTTCCACTGACAAACCTGACTTATAGAGTTCGTTAACTTGCCAAAGCCCACTCTCTCTAATCTTAGTTTTTGGAGACGACAATCCTAGCCATGATTGGGAGCATGAGCACTCCTTACATGAAGACACAGTAGAAACAATTCTAGATTCAAAATAAAGCCGATCTTCCTTGTACGGAACTTCTAGCACTGTGAAAGAGAAACTCTCCCGCATATAGCTGCTAACCTGCTGCTCAATTGCTTTCTGATAGTCTGGCAAAATGAGGTGGCTATGATTACGTTTATTTATTGAGGAGGTGGCATCGAGCTCCCATACATCAAGATAAGGGTCATTCGCTCGGTGCAAGAGGCATCTTCCGATATTTTTGCGAAAAATACTCCTGTCTTTCTTCTCATTCGTGAAATGCTGCATGAGCCGTGAACGAAGTTGATTCACACCAGTATGTGTCCCAATTCGAACAATGCGATCACCACCATGACCTTGCTCTCCTTTTTCGAATAGGAGGTAGATTCCGTTTTGAGGAATTAGCTTTTTATCGAAAGTGAAATTGTACCTGGGTAATTGCCAAGCTAAATGATGAAGCCCGCTGCATAAGCTGTCCATAAAACCCCTCACAATCAAAATGTTTATGCCTTGCTGGTGAATCTGCATCTCGGATAGCTATTGCACCCCAAAAAAGAACCATTTTTTCCATTCCGTTTCATAAGTCGATTCCCACACCTTGGACAAATACCACTGTCAGTCATAGCCCTGTCTGTACGAAGCTTCCCTTTAATGTCCTTAACATGCTGTTTTCTCTCTTTGTTGCCCTTAATCAGCTTGGAAGATAGAACTTTTAATATGTTTCTCTTGTGTTCATCTGCAAGCAGTTCAACCTTGTACTTGTTAATCGTGGATACCAGTTGGGTCGAATAAACAACTTCCGTACTCATCTGTTCAAGCTTCAAATTCGCTCGCGTACTGAAAGCGATGATTGAAATGAAGGGAATCGAATCGTCCTCCAGCACATTTTCCAAAGCCTTGATGTGGCCATAATTTTGTCTAATCGGGTTATACAACTTCTCTTTACGCTTGTAAATAACTTGCGTCCAATACTCCGATTTCTCGTTCCCCACAATCCAGCCAGTATAATTTTTAGTTTCTATTACAAAGACTCCATATCTAGAAACAACTAGATGATCAATCTGTGCCGTCTTACCGTCAGATTGCTTGATCATGATATCATGTAACACCGTATATTCATTGGGATTAAGCCGTTTCAGCTTTGCTCGAATAGAAAATTCGCCAATCATACCTTTCAATTTTGGCGACTTGGAAATAATGAATAGGATTAAGAACAAGCCTGCAAGCAAATAAACCATCCGAGCACCTCTGCTTATTCAATCTGGTATTTATATTCGTTCAGTAGTTCGCTTTGAAATTTGGAGGCCCAACGCCGCCCAGACACTTCTGGCATAAACATATATTATAACTGGGTTGTCGATTACCAGCCAATCGCCCCAAATTGACATTTAAATCTCCTGCATTTCTGTTCGTAAACCAATTCTCTTGGGATATGCGAGTTCCAAATGTTTGTCGCTCTGCTTTACCTATGTATAATAAGACACTTGAACCGTATACAGGTTGTCCGTATATTTGATAAATTCCGTAATCTCTCGTATTGTCCTGAAGTTCCGAAAGCTCTTCCAGACTGTAAGGTCCGCTCCAATAAATGTGAATGTGCTTCATAATCAGCTCACTCCCTGTCAGTGAGATATAAGAATGTATCACTTCCAATTCTTCCGCTTTCGAACAAAATTTTCATTCGATACACTTCGACGATATGCGACTATTTCCCTGCTTTTAGGCAGAAGAAAAGCGCCTCATCGGGCGCCTCTCTCTTATTGCTAGGACTCAGGTTGGAATTCCAATGGACGCATCGAGTTCCAGCGATCACTGTATCGATCCCCTAATGATCTGACCTCCATACTCTTCACGACGGTCGTGTCATACAGATCACTGCTATCGTATCGTATGCCAGCTTTTTCTCAATCTTATCGTACGAATCGCCCAGTTTGACTCCTTGAATGCTGAATCCATCTGATTTCGATGTAGATAAACCCCATGATAATGATGATAACCACTAAAACGGCAACCACAACAATTTACGAGTAAATCAAGCATTTGGAACTACCGTGTACCGTGTATTCAGAACAAAGAACAAAATCACCTACGGTGACTTAGCGTGCTAGCCGACGGTTATTCTTCCGCCGGCTTTTTCTTTCTTACCAAGTCTCCATTACATTCTGGACAAAAAAACACCGGGCTCTCTCCTGGTTCCAATCCATATGAGCATTCTCCTACAATGAAGTCAGGGACTGGATCTATACACCCACAATCTACGCAAACATAATCAATGAAGACCTCATCATCATCATCAAAGGAAAATAATTCAACCGATTCTACCTTTTCGCTATCCTGTTCCTTGCCTTTCCTTTCGTTCATTGGCCCGCACACCCCATTTCTTTTTATATGCTCGTTCACTTTCCTCATCGTAATAATGAATTCGTCCATAATCTGCATGCCAAATAACCACAAGCAACATCGTTTTTTTGCAACAGGGACAGGCAATCGGATCCCGTTCATAAGTCTCCAGCATCCGCTCCCGGTACGTCTTTCTTCTCTGTTCCTTTGGCGGGAACGTCATTTCAATTTGTTTATGAACCATGTACCGCCATAAGTTAATGATCTTTTGCGACGCTTTATTCTTGCTTCTGCTGTATAGGCCATACCGACCCACCATTCGGAAATGCTTGGGTGGGATGTGTTGAACCAGATCATAGATAAATTTCATGACAGGGGCTACCACATCCACTCTTTTCCCTGTCTGGTGGTCCTCATACCAGTCGTGCACCTTGTTATAGTCGTACTTGATGATCCGATATTCTGCAATCGCCGGCCGGGCCAAATAACGTCCAATATACTTGGCCGCTCCGCGAGCATCCTTCATTCGTTGTTCTGCGTTGACATAGAATCCATGCTTGAAGCTCCCAAAAGCCATGGAAGTGATCCTTTAGAATCCGCTTAACAATCCCTCGTTTCTTCCATGTCTCTCGCTTCTCCATGTTCATCCCCCCAATTATTTCGACATACTTATCCACAATTTTAACTGATGCATAATTTCCTAAACAACAAAAAAGACACCTGACACGGTGTCTCCTCTGATAGGTTTGGTGGAGGCGAGGGGATTTGAACCCCTGTCCGAAGATCACGCCACACGGCTTTCTACGGGTGTAGCTGCAGTTTTGATGTCACCTACGAAGACCCCCTGCAACACGGTTCCTCATAGGTCAGCCTGATTGTCTTCTTCAGCACACCCCAGGCGGAGATGTGACAGCGTATCCCACTAAAGTTGGGCCCTCATCCCGGTACATGGGCGATACAGAGCGAGAGCACGAGAGCAGGTTATTAAGCTGCTACAGCGTAGTTTGTTTGTTGTTTGCCATTTAATTGGCTTTAGCGTTGATGAAGCAGACGACTCCCTGCTACCCGCTGGCACGCGCTCGTCCAATCCCCGTCGAATCCATAAACGCCCCCGAATTTGGCATAACCGTCACCATGTCAATCGCTTGCATCAATAACAAGCCATCTTGACATCCAACGACTAGCGCATCCTCAGGAACTCCAGGATTAACGATGAGATGACTACGCAAGTCAATTCATCTGATGTTGCAATCTTGCTAAGTGTTGCTCGTTGCTGCGAAGTATTGCTCGTTGCTACAAACTTAGTATACCACGCGTCCAAACAAAAAGCTCAGGATTGTTACTGGCAAGGTTGGACGAAGCAACCATGGCAACTCATCCAATGTTTGAACAAGTGTGTCGATATCGCAATAACTTAACTTAACTTAACTTAACGTGCCACCTTCTGCTTCTCGCGAAGCGCACGCTGTATGTCACGTTGTGCGTCTCGTTTGGCTGCGGTGTCGCGTTTGTCGAATTGCTTCTTACCTTTGCCGAGTCCAATTAGCAGCTTAGCGTAGCCATTGCGTACGTAAATCTTAAGCGGCACGATGGCGTATCCGTCGCGTTTGACCAGACCGAGCAGCTTGTGAATCTGCTCCTTGTGCAGCAGCAGCTTTCTGGCTCTTGTGGGATCGCTTGGATTGTGCATATTGCCTTGCTCGAACGGACTGATATGCATGTTGTGGATGAACATCTCTCCATCGCGGATCGTGGCGAAAGCGTCACCGATATTCGCTCTGCCATTACGAAGCGATTTGATTTCTGTTCCCATCAGCACCATGCCCGCTTCGAACGTTTCCTCGATGAAGTAGTCATGGGATGCTTTCTTGTTCTGGGCAAGCACCTTGCCGTCACTCTTCTTAGTGCCCATGCCATTCACCTCGTCTTCCGTCAGCGTATCCCGGCCATTGGCTTGCCGGTGTTTCTCATTGTAACAACTTTATATAGGGAAATCAAGGATATGCGGCTGTAGCGTTTGGCTTAAACGATTCTCTACCCATTCGAACAAGAAAGACCGCCCCTAACCAATGGTTAAGGACGGTCTATTCGGAATTAAGCTATTACAGCTTAACTACGTTCTCAGCTTGAGGACCGCGGTTGCCTTCAACTACGTTGAATTCTACGCGTTGGCCTTCTTCAAGAGTTTTGAAGCCTTCGCCTACGATTGCGGAGAAGTGTACGAATACATCGTTGCCGCCTTCAACTTCGATGAAGCCGAAACCTTTCTCAGCGTTGAACCATTTAACTGTACCTTGTTGCATGTGGAATTACCTCCAAAAAGTGTATTAATATGCGCCTGTTTCGTTATTAAACAAAAAATTCACACATTGGAAAGGGTTTCATGACTCTAATGACACCCTTTTCAATATGTGAATTCAGGTTCATATCATCGATTCGATTGCCTTTAGTTTATAATACCCGCCGCCAAAAAGCAAGCGACAAGCCTAAATATATTTTCCCAAATCGTCCAGTTGACGGTACGCTTCGGTCATACCAGCTTTCCGCCCTTCAGTGAGGGCACCAAGTCTTTCCCGAAGCGTTACCGTTTAAGTATTGCCAGATTGGGGACAATTTATATCCTAATTATTTACGATTTTTGCGTACAAATGCGGCTGTAGCGTTGCCGCCGCTTTTCCGCTTCCGCTTTTTCTTAGGTTCTCCGCCTTCCACAGAGGCTGCTGTAGTTGAGGATTCCGCAGCAGATTTCGTTGCCTCTGCGTTGCTGCTTCCATTGAAAACGCCGCTCGTCGTTGCGTTTTTCCTGCGTCCGCCGCCACCGCCGCCACCGCCGCCGTTACCTCCGCCTCCTGGGCCTGGTCCTCTGCCGCCATTGCCTCGACCTTTGCCGCCGCCGGGCTTGCCACGACCGCCACCGCCGCCGCGACGACGGCTGTTGCTGTAGAAGAAGCCGTCATCGTCGCTGCCGTGACCGCCATCTCCTCCATCATCACGCCCGCTGCGTCGTTCTGGCAATGCCTCCGATGCAGGCAGCGGAAGCCCCCACATGTCTGTACGCTTCTTTCCTCTTGCATGATCGCTTGCTCCAGACTGTCCTCGTTCCAGGCTTGGCTGAGCACCATTATGCTCGCGAGTGCCTCTGTCCGAACTGCTTGCTTCAAGGGCAGCTTCTCTGCTCGCACCGTCGCCGCCAACGCTCGATTCGCCTTCGCGATACTCAACCCATCGGTTATCCGCATCAAACGTTCCTCCACCGATAACCCACGGATTACCGCCTTGAGCCTGACCATGACCCCGGCCTTTTCCGCCTTGTGAGCCCCTGTTTCCTGCTCCGCCGCGACCACCTTGCCCTCTCCGGTCTCTGCCAGCTGGGGCTGATGATCTACCTCCAGCATTACCACTGGACGCTGAATCGCGACCTCGGCCTCCACCTTGACCTCCACGGCCCGCCTGACCTCTTCCGCCTTTGCCCGCATCGCCGCTACGTCCGCCGTTGCCGCCTGCCGCACCGCGGCCGCCCTGGCCTCCCCGCGCATCGCCGCTTCGGCTGCCCTGACCGCCTCCGCGTCCATCCGCGCTTCTGCCGCCGCGACCATCATCGGCACGCTTGCCATAGCCGCCGCGTTTGCCGCGTCCGCCGTTGCCGGCTCCAAAGCCGGCGTCCGCTACACCTTTGTACTGGCTACGCGGCTTCATATCGACCATCTCGAAGTCGATATTAAACTCCTCCATGTCGACACGCGATACGCGGATCTTCACTTCGTCGCCAATCCGGTATACCTTGGAGGTACGTTCGCCAATGAGCACCATATGAAGCTCGTGGAAGTGGTAATAGTCGTCATGCATATCGCTCAATCGGATTAACCCTTCAACCGTGTTCTCTAGCTCGATGAACATGCCAAAGCTTGTTACGCTGCTGATGATGCCGTCGAATTCTTCACCGACTTTATCCAGCATAAACTCACATTTCTTCAGCTTATCCGTGTCTCGTTCCGCGTCTACCGCTACCCGCTCCCGTTCAGACGAATGCTGAGCAATATCCGGCATACGCGCCGTCAAGGCTTCGTGACGAGCTTCCGTGAGTGCTCCGCCACCATCAAGCACTTCGCGAATGATCCGGTGAATCACGAGGTCAGGATATCGACGAATCGGTGATGTGAAGTGGGAGTAGAACTCGGCAGCTAGGCCGAAGTGTCCCAGGCTCTGCGAATCGTATTTGGCCTGCTTCATGGAGCGAAGCATCATTGTTGAGATGACGGTCGCTTCCTTTGTGCCCTGAATCTCCGCAAGCAGAGACTGCAACGCTCGCGGATGCACGGAATTGCCTTTGCCCTTCACCACATAACCGAAGTTTGCCGCGAACTGCATAAACGTCAACAGTTTTTCTTGATCGGGATCCTCATGAATCCGGTACAGGAACGGCACGCGCAGCCAGTGGAAGTGCTCCGACACCGTCTCGTTTGCCATGAGCATAAACTCCTCGATGATCTGCTCTGCAACGGAGCGTTCGCGCTTGACGATATCGACCGCTTTGCCGCTTTCGTCGACGATTACCTTAGACTCGACGAAATCGAAGTCGATCGCTCCCCGCTTCATCCGTTTGGAGCGCAGACCCATCGCCAGCTTCTCCATTAATTCGAACATACCGAGCAGTCCTTCATATCGTTCCTTGAGCTCAGTCTCAGGCTCCTCCGGTGTCGCCTGCAGAATACGCCGTACGTTCGTATAGGTCATCCGCTCCGTCGTGCGGATCACGCTTGTGAACACCTCATGACCCACGCGCTTAAGCGTCTTCGAGTCAAATTCCATTTGGCAAGTCAACGTCAGACGATCCACTTGAGGGTTGAGCGAGCATATCCCGTTAGACAGTCTGTGCGGCAGCATCGGAATAACACGATCCACAAGATAGACGCTTGTGCCCCGGCGATAGGCCTCCTGATCCAGCTCAGACTTCTCGCGCACGTAATAGCCGACATCGGCTATATGCACGCCAAGCAAATAGTTGCCGTTCTCCAATACCTTTACATGCACAGCATCATCGAGATCCTTGGCATCTTCGCCGTCAATCGTTACGATAACCTCTTCACGCAAATCTCTGCGCCCTTGCTCACGGATTTCATCCTCCGTGATCGTCTCCGGAGCTGCTTCGGCTTCAGCCATAACATCGTCCGGAAATCCTTCCGGCAGCTGATGTTTGCGGATGACCGACAGAATGTCGACGCCCGGATCGTTTTTGTGACCCAGGATCTCCACGATCTCACCTTCGGCTGCCGATCTTCCTTCGGGATACGAGACGATACGCACGACAACCTTCTGCCCAGTGACCGCCCCCTTGAATTCGCCCTTGGCGATAAAGATATCCCGATTAATCCGTTTGTCGTCCGGAATGACGAACCCGTACATCTCGTGGTTCTCGAACGTACCCACGACCTGTGTGATGGCGCGCTGCACGATCCGTGCAACCTCACCTTCCATTCTTCCGCCGCCCTCGCTCTTCGCCGTAATGCGAACAAGCACGATATCGCCGTTCATGGCGCTCTTCAGGTCATTGGCGTGAATGTATACATCCGGATGATCCTTCTCATCCGGGATCAAGAAGGCAAAGCCCTTGGCATGTGCCTGCAGCTTGCCGCGAAGCAGATTCATCCGCTCCGGCACCCCGTACCGCTCGTTGCGCGTACGGAGCACTTTGCCCTCTTCCTCCAGCTTATTAAGAAGCTTCAGGAATTCCTTGAATTCCGCCGCTCCAACGATACCGAAGTGTGCCTCCAGCTCCTGGTACGTCATCGGCTTATAAGCCGTCTCTCTCATAAAATCAAGCAGTTCCTGCTCGCGCTCCACCATGGATGGTCCTTCTCCTCATGAACCGCCGCACCTCGCCGGACTAGCATTGGGCTATCCGCTTCTACGGCCGGTTGATAGAAAATCATATACCAAGTAGTATACACGAAATAGGAGGCTCGCATCCTTCTGCTCAGAATATTTTGCCAGTACGCCTATTGAAGTCGGTCAAGCAATCTGCCCCGGATCTCGCCTAACGTATGCTCCCGCACGAGTTTGCCGTCCACGAATACGTCCTCCAGCAGATCCTCTTGCTCGAACGTCTCGTATTGCACGCGGCTTAAGTTATCCACATAGGTTATGACGCCATCGTTCTCCACAACGCGCACAAGCCCCGTTTGCGACTTCTTCATTTTGTTGCTGTCTGTTTTGGGATCTTTAAAAATAAGCCTTTCCTCCCCATTCACCACCGTAAATGTCGATTTTAATGCGAACCCGAATGTGTCGCGTGTATTGTATTGGTAAGTGAACGAGCCAATGCCGTATACCATATTGGTCGATGCGAACCCTTTGTCCGCCAGCTTCTCGCAAATTTCTCTGCAGCGGTCGATCGTGATGGCATCTCCGTAGATCGCACCGATGTGGCTGTCCAACTGCTTGAAGCCCTTCTCCGTCACGGTACCGCCAAAGATCTCCCACAGCAGTTCAATGACTCCTTTGCGTTCGAACACATCCTCCGCATCCGGATCGCCGCATAAAATAAGCACGGGATCCCCGCTGTCCGGTCGAATGACCACTTTGCCGTCACGGCTCATAATATCCTCTTTCAGTCCGCGTATTACCACATCAATAACGCTCCAAAGATCCCAAGTATCCGATACGATCGATACGAAGCCCTCCGGATATACCTCCTTGATCAGGTAACGGTACGAAGCCATCTCATCGCGGCCATGAGCGCACATGACGCTATGCTCCGTCGCCGGAATCGAGGTGCCGACCAGCTCGTTCTCCATATTTGCGCCGTAGTGGTTCTCCAGGTACAGAATTGCAGGAATGGTGTCTGTGCCTGTGAACGATAAGAGATGACCTGCGCCGCTGCTCATCGCGGCTTCCAGCGATCCCATCCCGCGCATCGAGAAGTCATGGCCCTGGAACGGTACAAACGACGTATCCCCGTTCGTGCGACGAGCATATTCCTCTAGAATTTGACGGTACTCGAAAGCAAGCGTCGCACTGTTGGCCGGCAGCCACAGCTGGCACGACATTAGCGTCTCCAAATAATTGGTCAACCAGAAGAACGCAGGATTCGTATTTTCGATCGTCAGCATAGGCACTTTGATTGGCACGAGTGTGCCTTCCTTCACAGCTTTGACACGAATCGGCAAGTAACCAAGCTCATGCAGCTCACTGATATGTTCCGCATCCGGCTCCGCAACCCCAAGAGCATAATGGATAACCCGCTTATACTCCTCCACCACCTCCGCCTTTGGCCTACTGAAGAAATGCTTGTCGAAATAGGTCATCAGATACTCCTTCACAAACGACTGGAAGCCGAACGCAATGACATGCTCCACATCCTTGACGCGGCTTGTTCTTGCCGTCCATGTCGAGTAGACAATCTCCGTTCCTTTAGGATACTGATTCTTGTGGCTCACCTTGTAGAAATCGCATAGCAGCGTTGCCGGGTATATAAATGGATTCGTTGTCATTTGTCGTTCCCTCCGATTGGGGTAATGTGAAGCTGTTCCGTTGCTTGTTGCGTATCCAATATCGTATCCGTCGTAAATACTTGATCAACCAGTCCGCTGCTTAACAGCTCCCCCTTAAAGATCGCGTTCTCGCAATGTCCCACCACCAGATACACCTCGGTCGCTCCTGCTGCTCTTAGACGCTCCGCGCTGCGAAGGAATGTGCCTCCATACGAGCAGAGATCGTCGACGATTATCGCCTTGAAGCCCTTCGTGCCCGCATCAATCGATCCAACAATCTCCAAGCTCCGAATCTCTCCTGTAGCGAAATCTCTTGATTTGAAGCCGACTAGCTGCTTATATCCGTTGACCTTGCTGTAACGCTTCTGAGCGCCTGCATCGGGGAAAAACAGATAGTCTCGACTGGCGTCGAACTTTGTTTCCTCTAGTACTTTCGCAAGCAAGCCCATTGTCGGGTACTCCGCCCTGCTTCGATCCACTAAGGCCGGCGTCACGTCGGAGTGCGGCTCGATAATCGTTACTTCTTCGAAGCCGAGACCATTCAAGAAGGCCGCCGTATGCTTAAGCGTGAAGACGGAATCACCTTCCACCCTGTCCATCCGGCTATACGGCATGTAACGAACGATAAGCGAAGCTGTGTGGCGAAGCTCATCCAGGTGACGTTTGACAAACATCAGCTTGATCAGGTCTCCGTCATTCTCGTATTTGAAGTCGAGTCGGTTGCTTACCGCCGCTAACCGCTTGATCGCCTCGCCATCTACCAGCGTCTCCCCGTTCGGGAATGTCTTGAACGTTAGCGCCACACCGTTTAACGCGATCATTCCATTCACATCCTTCATAACTTCTATTTGATATAATCATAATGACTTTATCAATTTTTGTCAATCGTCGCCTGCAAAAATAGGCCCAATGCCCCATCGATAGCTGTTCGTCGCACGAGGAGGCACAGCTAAGTCGTCCACTGTCGGCGGGGCGCATTTCATGCCAAGATCAAAAAAAAGCAGCCCCTTATGAATGGAGCCACTTCATCGATGCTACCGTTTAACCTTCGTCCCGTACATGCGCTGCGAACGCATTGATCACCCTCATCATAACCGGACCCCGTTGTCGCAGCAATGCAAAAAAAGACGAGCGATCGCCCGTCTTCATCTTACATATGTTATTGATTAACGAAATAAGAAACGATCAGCGCCAAAATGAAAAAGCCAGCAGCAAACGCAATAGTGAGACGTTGCAGGAACAAGTCCAGGCCGCGTGCCTTCTGCTTGCCGAACAAGTGCTCAGCACCACCTGTAATCGCTCCGGACAACCCGGCGCTCTTACCCTTCTGCAGCAATACGACAGCAATCAAGCCGATCGAGAATATAACGAGCAGGATCTTCAATGCGATATCCATTCCATCCACCTCCAACGTACCTCTCCGTAAAAACACATAAACCGATTGTACCATAGCTGTACACGATTTACAATAGGACAAGCCATCAGAACTTCAACTTGGCGCGCAAACGCCTGACTGCGTCGGGGTCAACGCCATTTCTATAGCTGCCTTGCATACGTACACCTGAGCCCACATGCACCTCAGAAATTCCGGTCTGTTCGATAAAGGTACGAATATGGGCTGGATCCTTCATAATCTCCTCCAGCTTATTGCACGGATGACGTCTTGTACGAATCATGTGAGGTTTGAGGCTGTCGGATTGCAGAGAGCAGCAACACGACTAGACTACCCAACCCAATCCACACGAGTGCAGCCACCGAACCCGTCCATTGCAAACCGTTACCATAGAAGAAGAGCTCTCGCAAACCTTCGACCAGGAACCTCATTGGCAGCCATACATGCACCCAGTCCCGATAGAAACCGTTCATAAATTCGGGGGGCATAGATAATAATGGCGCGCCAAAGAACAATAGAAGCACAAACATAACAATTCCCTTGATCCCCGTCCAAGACAGTACCGCAGAAATCATTAAATAGAAAACAAAGATCGCGATCGCCATAAACAGCCCCATCTCGCCGATGTTCGGAACATCGAGATCCAGGAAGCCGTCCGCCAGCCAAGCAGCAAGATATCCCGCAAGCAGCGCCAGCACAAGACCAATGCCCGTTTGAAGCAAACGTCCAACCACTCTGCCAGACACCGATCTGATCGTCGATCCCGATTGGGCAAATGCAATAGCTCCAATTGCAGCCCCCGCGATGCTGGCCATCCATATCGGCTGGAACAAGGAGATCGGCGCGTTAGCTCTCGCAGCGCTTGCTCCCGTCTCGTTCACGTTCGTCATTTGTGCTTTGATCGGCATAGCGATCAATGCCGCTTGCGAAGGCTTAAGCATAGTTCCGCTGGCCTCGAGTCCTTGCAATAGCTCCGTGCTAATCGTGCCGTTCATGGTTGCCACCATACCATTGACCATTTGGGTGATCATATTGGCAGCCGTGGCATTTTTGCCCTGGTTAATCAGCACCTTAAGCTCGGGCTGGATCGGCTCAGCCGAACGCAACGATAGCTGCTTCGCGGAGAAATCCGCTGGAATGATCATCGCAGCATAATAATCACTGTTATCCAGCCCCTCCATCGCTAGCTCTTCGGAAGATAACGCCACCCACTTTACAGGCGACGCTTCAGCCCCTGCAGAGCCGCCCGAAGCTCCTTTCATTTGCTCGACCATCGTCTCACCAAGCTTCATCTCCGTTCCATCTGGCAGCTTGGCGCCTTCATCCAGGTTAACAATAGCGACCGGCATCTCGACCGGTTTCATCGTGGCCGACGGATATAACGTAAGCATAAAAATCGATAATACCAACATCGCAATCAGCGGCGAAGCCACCAATAATTTATTGCTGAGTACTTTCATACGAATACACTCCCTTTATCTATCATTACTAAACACTGTGTTGAATAATGCTCATCATGTAGAGTATAATATTTTTAACACAGACACAATAAGCAACATTCCCTTATCTGTCGCAAACTAAACAGATTGCCCCTATCTGTTGAGGAGGTCCACCCATGACACAAGATTCAGGTTCGCCGGACAGGCGTGTGCTCCGAACGAAGCGAGCGATTCGGGATGCATTGACAGCGCTTATGGAGGAGAAAGGCTTCGACGGTATCACGGTCAAAGATTTAACGGAACGGGCAGATATTAACCGCGGTACCTTCTATATTCATTACAAGGACAAATATGATCTGCTGGAGCAAAGCGAAGCTGAAATTATCGGGGCCATCGAATTCATGGCTGCAGAAGGATTTCAGAACATCCTGCATGATAAATTATCCAGCAGGGACAGCGGCATTGTCGTCCCGCCTCCTTTCGTGCAGAAGCTCTTCGTCTACTTGCAAGAGAATGCAACCTTCATGCGTGTCGTGCTTGGGCCCAAAGGAGACCCCTCCTTTCAGAATCGACTGCGGGAAGTGATACGCGCTCGCTCCATTCCTATTCTCAGTAGCAGCGGCAGAGAACTATTGGTCCCCATCGATTATTTGACCGCATACGTAAGCTCTGCCCATCTCGGCGTCATCCAGGACTGGCTCGACAACGGTATGGATCAACCGCCTGAGCGGATGGCCGAGATTCTTTCCAAGCTTACATTCCTTGGACCAGGGAAGGTTGCAGGCATTACGCGTCAAAAGGAAACGTAGTTTAATCAGCGCCGTACTATCAGTAAGCATTATCACCATCAACAAGCAATATCCCATTCCAAAGGAGGCACTACCTATGATTATGACAACGACTTCCAACGTCGAAGGGTACCCGGTCAAACAATATTTAGGAATCGTAACAGGCGAGGTCATCATGGGAGCCAATGTTCTGCGCGACTTCATGGCTTCCATTACCGACATCGTCGGCGGACGTTCCGGCGTATACGAGACGAAGCTCCAAGAAGCGCGCGATGCGGCGTTTGCAGAGATGACGCAGAAGGCCCATCGCCTCGGTGCTACCGCCATCATTGGCTGCGACATCGACTATGAAGTAATCCGCGACGGTATGCTCATGGTTGCAGTTAGCGGTACAGCCGTTTTGGTATAAGTTCCCGCCATCAAGCTTGGTAGCCTCGCTATTTAAACCACAACAAACCACAACAATTAAAACGCCCGCCGACCTCCTCTTATGAGGAAGCCGACGGGCGTTGTTGTGTGTGCCTGCCTATAAGCAAGCCTTTATTCATAAGGACAATGCGGCGCTTGGCCGCATACGTCTTATTTGAAGTTTTTCAGGTTGTAGAAGGCTGCTTTGCCGCCGTATAGAGCTGTGGAGCCCAGTTGGTCTTCGATACGAAGCAATTGGTTGTACTTCGCTACGCGGTCTGTACGGGAAGGAGCGCCTGTTTTGATTTGGCCAGCGTTAGTTGCAACCGCGATGTCAGCAATTGTGCTGTCTTCGCTTTCGCCCGAACGGTGGGAGATAACCGCTGTGTAACCAGCGCGTTTCGCCATTTCGATCGCATCGAACGTTTCAGTCAGCGTACCGATTTGGTTCACTTTAACCAAGATGGAGTTGCCCACGCCTTGCTCGATACCGGAGGACAGACGCTCTGTGTTCGTTACGAACAAGTCGTCGCCAACGAGCTGCACTTTGTTGCCAAGCTTCTCAGTAAGAAGCTTCCAACCTTCCCAGTCGTCTTCGGAGCAGCCGTCTTCGATCGAAACGATCGGATATTTCTCCACCCACGAAGCAAGCAGGTCAACAAACTCAGCAGGTGTGAAGGATTTGCCTTCGCCAGCAAGCACGTATTTGCCGTCCTTGAAGAACTCAGTGGAAGCCACGTCCATACCCAGGAATACGTCCACGCCAGGCTTGTAGCCAGCGCGCTCGATTGCGGAGATGATTGTTGTGATAGCTTCTTCGTTGGAACCAAGGTTCGGTGCGAAGCCGCCTTCGTCGCCAACAGCTGTGTTCAGACCTTTGTCATGCAATACAGCTTTAAGGTTGTGGAAGATTTCTGCGCCGATGCGAAGAGCTTCTTTGAAGTCAGATGCGCCAACTGGCAGAACCATGAACTCTTGAACATCGATATTGTTGTCAGCATGCTCGCCGCCATTGATGATGTTCATCATTGGAACCGGCAGCGTCTTAGCGTTGAATCCGCCAAGGTATGTGTAGAGAGGAACGTCAAGCGCGTCAGCAGCTGCGCGAGCTACTGCCATGGATACAGCCAGGATCGCGTTTGCGCCAAGCTTCGCTTTGTTAGGCGTTCCGTCCAGTTGGATCATTTTGCGGTCGATTGCTACTTGATCAAGCGCGTCCAGACCGATAATTTCTGGTGCGATAATTGTGTTTACGTTATCAACGGCTTTCGTAACACCTTTGCCGAGGTAACGGGATTTGTCGCCATCACGAAGCTCAACAGCTTCATAAGCGCCTGTGGATGCGCCGGATGGCACGATTGCGCGTCCTTTGCCGCCGGATTCAAGGGCAACTTCAACTTCTACTGTTGGATTCCCGCGGGAGTCCAGCACTTCGCGTGCGTATACATCAACGATAATAGACATAGTAGATACACTCCTTTTCGATTTTACATCATGATTTGCACATTTCTTTATTTTACTATTACTTGCTTATCAAAGTCGAGCCAGTCATTTCATTCGGACGAGCAAGTCCGAGCAGATCGAGCACTGTAGGAGCAATATCCGCTAGAATGCCACCCTCGCGCAAGGTTGCGCCAGCACGCGTTACGATCAGCGGAACCGGATTCGTCGTATGCGCAGTATGCGGACGGCCATTCTCGTCGAACACCATATCCGCGTTGCCGTGGTCCGCTGTGATGATACAGACGCCGCCTTTGGCAAGTACGGCCTCTACTACTTGACCAAGGCACTCATCCGTTGCTTCAACAGCTTTGATCGTCGGCTCCAGCATGCCGGAGTGGCCGACCATATCAGGGTTGGCGAAGTTCAAGATGATGGCGTCGTGTTTACCTGCTTCGATCTCGCTAACCGTTGAAGCCGCCAGTTCGTAAGCGCTCATCTCCGGCTGCAGGTCATACGTCGCCACCTTCGGCGAATTGATCAGCACGCGAGTTTCGCCTGGCAGTTCCTTGTCGCGGCCGCCGCTGAAGAAGAACGTCACATGCGGATATTTTTCCGTCTCAGCCGTACGCAGCTGCGTCTTGCCATTCTGCGCAAGCACCTCGCCCAATGTGTTGTCCAAGTTCTTAGGCGAATAAGCGACATAGCCGCCAACCGTTTCGCTAAAGAGCGTCAGACAAACGAAGTGCAAGCCTACAGGATGATTAGCGCCACGGTCAAAGCCGCGGAAGTCCTCGTTCGTGAAGACCTGCGACAACTGAATGGCACGGTCCGGACGGAAGTTGAAGAACACGACGGAATCCTCGGATTCCACAAGCCCTACCGGTTTGCCGTCTGCACCAGTAATGACCGTTGGCATAACGAATTCGTCATACACGGATTTCTCATACGATTCAACAACCGCTTTGAGCGGATCAATGTATTGCGGACCTTCACCATACACCATAGCGCGGTAGGATTTCTCCGTGCGCTCCCAGCGTTTGTCGCGATCCATCGCATAATAACGACCTTGAACCGTCGCGATGCGGCCTACGCCGATCTCGTCGATCTTGGCAACCAATTGCTCCACATAACCTTTGGCGCTGTCCGGCGATACGTCGCGGCCGTCCAGGAAAGCATGGATGTAAACATCCTCCAGCTCTTCCTTCTTAGCGAGCTCAAGCAAAGCGAACAGATGCGCGATATGGCTATGCACGCCGCCATCAGACAACAAGCCATACAAGTGAAGCTTCTTGCCGCGGGACTTAGCATGTCTAATCGCGCCAAGCAATGTCTCGTTATCGTAGAACTCGCCATCGCGGATCGACTTGCTAATACGAGTCAGATCCTGATACACGATACGACCGGCGCCGATGTTCAGATGACCCACTTCGGAGTTGCCCATCTGACCTTCTGGCAAACCTACCGCCTCACCGGAAGCCGTAAGCG
The DNA here is from genome assembly GCF_054483835.1 of Paenibacillus sp. strain BS8-2. NCBI lineage: Bacteria > Bacillati > Bacillota > Bacilli > Caryophanales > Paenibacillaceae > Paenibacillus > Paenibacillus sp. strain BS8-2. The sequence goes on along the minus strand of NZ_CM137010.1, from coordinate 2,162,422 downwards.
TCGTGTGCGGATATTGAGACCAATAACGGTCGTAATTCGGTTTGTTCGCTTGCGCAACCGCGTTGCCCGTCACATCGTCGCGAAGACCGAATCCGTCCAAAATAATAAGAGCAACCGGAGTACGGGAAGCCATCTTACTTGGCCCCCTCGATCAGCGCGATGTAGGAAGCTGGCTCAAGGCTCGCTCCGCCTACCAGTGCGCCGTCGATATCCGTTTGACCGAGGTATTCTGCAACATTGTTCGGTTTCACGCTGCCGCCGTATTGGATACGTACTTTAGCTGCAACCGTCTCGTCGTACAGACCCGCGATCACGCTGCGGATGTAGCCGATCACGTCTTGTGCATCTTCAGAAGTCGAGGACTTGCCTGTGCCGATCGCCCAGATTGGCTCGTAAGCGACAACAACTTCAGCTGCTTGCTCAGCGGACAGACCTTGGAAGGCTCCTTCCGTCTGCACTTTGCATACTTCTTTTGTAGCGCCGGATTCACGCTCTTCGAGCTTCTCGCCTACGCATACGATTGGAGTCAAACCATGTTTAAACGCCGCAACCGTTTTTTTGTTGACAATTTCGTCCGATTCGCCAAAGTAAGCGCGACGCTCGGAGTGTCCGATGATGACATATTTTACGCCGAGGTCCTTCAGCATAAGTCCGCTGATCTCGCCCGTGAATGCGCCATTGTCTTCGAAATGCATGTTTTGCGCGCCGATCGAGATGCTTGTGCCTTTCGCTGCTTCCACAAGTGCCGGGAGCGCTGTGAATGGAGCGCAGATAACGCTCTCTACGCCAGCCACTTCCGCTTTTCCTTTTACTTCAGCAAAAAAAGTTGTTGCTTCGGAAACCGTTTTGAACATTTTCCAGTTGCCTGCAATAATTGGTGTTCTGCTCATCGCATGTACCCCCTATTTGTCGTTAAGTGCCACTACGCCTGGAAGAACCTTGCCTTCCATGAATTCCAGGGAAGCGCCGCCGCCCGTGGAGATGAAGTCCATTTGCTCTGCCAAGCCGAATTTCTCGGCTGCCGCAGCGGAGTCGCCGCCGCCGATTACCGTATAAGCGGAAGTCTCAGCCGTTGCTTGCGCTACCGCGCGCGTACCATGGGAGAATGGTTCGATTTCGAATACGCCCATCGGTCCGTTCCATACAACCAGCTTGGATTCTTTGATCACGTTAGCATACAGCTCACGCGTTTTCGGTCCGATGTCGATGCCTTCCCACTCTGCAGGGATGCCGTCTACGTCCACGATTTGTGTGTTCGCATTGGCGCTAAAGTCGTCTGTTACAACGATATCAACAGGGATGTAGAAGTTTTTGCCCAGCTTCTTCGCTTTCTCGATGAATTCGAGAGCCAGATCCAGCTTGCTGTTGTCCACGAGGGACTTGCCGATCTCATGACCTTGCGCTTTGAAGAATGTGTAGGACAAGCCGCCGCCGATGATGATGTTATCAGCGATTTCGAGCATTTTGTCGATAACCGCGATTTTGTCCTTTACTTTGGAGCCGCCTACGATTGCCGTGAATGGACGCTCAGGGTTGTTAAGCGCTTTGCCCAGCACTTCAAGCTCGCGCTCCATCAGCAGGCCGGATACAGCCGGCAGAATGTGTGCGATACCTTCTGTGGATGCGTGTGCGCGGTGTGCAGCGCCGAACGCGTCGTTCACGAACAGGTCTGCCAGCTTAGCGAACGATGCAGCCAGTTCTGGATCATTACTTTCTTCGCCAGGGTAGAAACGAACGTTCTCAAGCAACAGCACATCGCCATTGTTAAGAGCGGCTACTTGCGCTTCAACCGCTTCGCCGATCGCTTCGTCAGCCTTCACAACCGGTTTGCCGAGCAGCTCAGAGAGACGCGCTGCGGATGCCGTGTGGCGAAGCTCTTCAACGACTTGTCCGTTAGGGCGGCCAAGGTGGCTTGCAAGAACTACTTTCGCGCCTTTTTCGATCAGGAAGTTAATAGTAGGCAGTGTCTCGCGAATACGTTTGTCGTCCGTGATCTTGCCATCTTCGAGCGGCACGTTGAAGTCCACGCGCACAAATACTCGTTTACCTGCTAGTTCTGCTACGTCGCGAATGCTTTTTTTGTTCATAGTATGTTCCTCCACGCCTTCGATTTTGTTGAAATGTAAGAAAACAAATCTTGTGATAGAAGATAGAATGGCATACTCATAGATAAAGAGCGGAAACAAGTTCCCGCTCTATTTACGTTGTTAAGGCGATATTATTGGGACAATTTTGCGAAGTGCTCAAGCGTACGAATCAATTGAGCTGTGTAGGACATTTCGTTGTCGTACCAAGCTACCGTCTTAACAAGCTGTTGGTCGCCAACTGTCAGAACTTTAGTTTGCGTTGCATCGAACAGGGAGCCGTAAGTAATGCCGATAACGTCGGAAGAAACGATTTCGTCTTCTGTGTAACCAAATGTTTGTGGGTCAGAAGCTTCTTTCATCGCCGCGTTTACTTGCTCAGCCGTTACTTTCTCGTTAAGAACAACAACAAGCTCAGTCAGGGAACCAGTTGGTGTAGGTACGCGTTGTGCTGCGCCGTCAAGCTTGCCTTGCAGCTCAGGAATAACCAGGCCGATTGCTTTCGCAGCGCCAGTTGTGTTAGGGATGATGTTTTCTGCCGCAGCGCGAGCACGACGGAAGTCGCCTTTTGGATGCGGAGCGTCAAGCGTGTTTTGGTCGCCTGTGTAAGCGTGGATCGTCGTCATAAGACCTTGAACGATGCCGAATTTGTCTTGCAATGTTTTGGCCATTGGAGCCAGGCAGTTCGTTGTGCAAGAAGCGCCGGAAATTACTGTTTCGGAACCGTCAAGGATATCGTGGTTCACGTTGTATACGATTGTTTTCATCTCGCCTGTAGCAGGAGCGGAGATTACTACGCGTTTAGCGCCGCCTTTAAGGTGCTTCTCGGCAGCTTCCTTCGTTGTGAAGAAGCCTGTGCACTCAAGAACGATGTCTACGCCCAGCTCGCCCCAAGGAAGCTCTTCAGGGTTGCGGTTCGCGATAACTTTAACTTCTTTGCCGTTTACTTTGAAGAAGCCGTCATGCACTTCAACTTCGCCGTCGAAGCGACCTTGCGTTGTGTCATATTTCAAAAGGTGTGCAAGCATTTTTGCGTCCGTCAAGTCGTTGATTGCAACAACTTCGATACCTTCCACGTTCTGAATACGGCGGAAAGCCAAACGTCCAATACGTCCAAATCCGTTAATACCAACTTTAACTGTCATGAGTATTAGCCTCCTAAGCATTTTAAATGCAAAATATATTTCAAGACGTTCCGCGTCGATCATTGCCGCCGCTTCGCGTCATGATGCCCTTCTATGTCGCCTATGCTTCTTGCGCGATCAAGTCCGCAATCTCCAGCGCCGCCGCTTCGTCCGTCACGAGCACATCATTGTGTCCGAACCGCATGACCGCCGCAATCGCTTCGCCCTTGTTCTTGCCGCCCGCTACAGCTATAACAACTTCAGTCTTCACAATATCGTCGAGACGTAACCCGATTGTCTGCATTTTGTGTACAACGGCCCCGCTCCGGTCAAAATAAAACCCGAACGCTTCCGCCAGCGCGCCTTCCGCAGCAATCTCGTCGACCATCGTCTGCTCAAGCTTCCTTCGCCTCGCCATCACCATCGCATCGCCAATGCCGTGCACGACGATTCTCGCGCTCCGGATCACTTCGACAATCTCCTGGATATTAGGCTCCTGCATTAATGAAGCGAAAGCTTCTTCGCCTAGATGATCCGGCACGTGCAGCAGTCGATACTGACCACCTGTCCGCTTGGCCATCGTGGAAGCAATTGTGTTGGCCTGATAGTCATGACTCTCGCCAAGCCCGCCCCTTGCCGGAACGAATCTAACCGACTTCAGCGCCGTAGAGGTCGTAAGCTGATTCGCTACCTGCGCAATCGTTGTGCCGCCTGTGATGGCAACTACGTCCGCCGGCTTCAGCGCTTCGCGAAGCACCTGCCCCGCCGCCTTGCCCAGTTCCCGCTTCGCCTGCACCGAGTTCTCCGAATCACCTGGCACTACAACAACCTGCGATAATCCGAAGTGGACTTTAATCCTCTCCTCGAGCTCAGACAATCCGAACAATGAGCTGTACATCGGCTCCAGCCGCTCTAACAACCTTCGGCCTTCGTCGCTGATCGACATACCGGCTGTCTGGATCTCCAGCAAGCCTTGCTCCTTGAGAAAGTCCGTCTCCGCTCTCAGTACCCGCTCCGTCATCGACAGCTCGCCAGCAAGCGTCCGCCTGCCAATCGTGCCTGCTATCATGACTCGGCTCAGGATCAGATATCTGGTCCTCATCGCTTCTAGAAGTTCCGGTACAAGCTGCTGCTGCAGTTCAATGAGCTGACGCATCCTTAACCTTCACTCCATCTTTGTTCTCATAAAGGATGGAACATATGCCATTGGACTCATTTCGTCCCACATGTTCATTTTTAGTCCCACCTCTATTTTAACTAATCTACATCTCCTCCGCAAGTCTGAAAAAACATTTGAAAGCGGTTTATGTCACAAATTACACAAATTTAATTTGTCAGCGACTCTTGCTTTCGATACGCCGATATCATATAATCATTTTTGCTACTGTTTTTTGCATACGCGCCCGTGGTCCAATGGATATGACGTAGGCCTCCGGAGCCTGAGATCTAGGTTCGATTCCTAGCGGGCGCGCCATAATAACAACAAACAAGCTGTCCAGCCATTGCTGAACAGCTTTTTTTTCTGTTTCAGGACATTTAAAGTGGATCCGCATAGATAGACTGACTTAAGTCAGCCAACCTCGGGATTAAGACAGATTCTATTGCATCAAATCGCCGTGTCGTTCATCGAAATATAATGGTCAAGAAATACTTTGACCATCTTTGACTTTTTCGTTTGAATCCGCTATGATAGGGATACACTTTTATACAGTGTCCCATTACATAGCCATTTATTTTACGCTTGTATGGATGAAGCTTGTGATTTGCGACAAAGCGTTTGCTTTGCAAACACTACAGTTCGTGCTTTCTAAGATGCGTAAGCTACGCAAAGGCCTAAGGAGGATGGTTAAGAATGAATTTTGTGCCTATGGTAATTGAGCAAAGCAACAGAGGGGAACGCTCGTACGACATCTACTCCCGCCTGCTGAAGGACCGCATTATCTTCCTTGGCTCCGGCGTGAACGACGTAGTCGCCAACTCCATCATCGCGCAAATGCTATTCCTTGCTGCTGAAGATCCGGAGAAGGACATTTCCCTTTACATTAACAGCCCTGGCGGATCCATCACATCCGGCATGGCCATCTACGATACGATGCAGTACATCAAGCCGGACGTCTCCACGATCTGCGTGGGCATGGCCGCTTCCATGGGCGCCTTCCTGCTGACCGCAGGTGCGAAGGGCAAACGTTACGCGCTGCCTAACAGCGAAGTTATGATTCACCAGCCGCTTGGCGGAGCCGAAGGTCAGGCCAGCGACATCGAGATTCGTGCTCGCCGCATCCTCAAGATGCGTGACAAGCTCAATCAGATTCTAGCTGATCGTTCCGGTCAGCCGCTGAGCCGCATCGAACAGGATACCGACCGTGACTACTTCATGAGCGCTGCCGAAGCACAAACCTACGGACTCGTTGATAAGGTCATCGAAAGAGTGTAAATACTCGCAAGACAACAAAAAGGGGAGCAGGCGATTCATTTGCCCGCTCCCCTTTTTGTCTATTGTCGCCCTCGAGATGGGCAACCTCTTTTATTAGGTTCTACGCTTCAACATGCTATGGCCCCAACGTATGTGAAATTCTACATACATTGTGATGCGATCCGGCCTTATGCCCCCAACGTATGTAAAAATCTACATACATTGTGCTGCGATCCGACCTTGTGCCCCCAACGTATGTGAAAATCTACATACATTGTGCTGCGATCCGACCTTGTGCCCCCAACGTATGTGAAATTCTACATACATTGTGCTGCGATCCGGCCTTATGCCCCCAACGTATGTAAAAATCTACATACATTGTGCTGCTATACGACCATGCGCCCCCAACGTACCTATGCCGCTACAGAAACAAGCGCCCACCTGCATGAACGCCACTCCAACGCCACGCCATCGCCATACCACACCACGCCCACGTATGAAATAGGGTAAGGATTTTACACTTTCTGATATGCAAAAAAATGCAAAAAAAAGGAGCAGCTTAACGCGACCTTGAGAGTCGTGTTAAGCTGCTCCTTTGCTTTGACTATAAGCGCATCCGCGCATGATCTTATTGGTTCTCAAGCTCTTCTTTGCTGACGAGTGCGACTAAAGCGTTTACAGCCTGTTCCGCATCCGAACCTTCAGCACTTATCGAAATTTCAGTGCCAGAGCTGATCGCAAGGCTCATAATGCCCATAATAGACTTAGCATTTACTTTCTTATCGTCCTTCTCTACAAAAACCTCGGAGGAGAATTTGTTCGCTTCTTGAACGAATAGCGCTGCAGGCCTAGCGTGAAGCCCTGTCTTCAAACGAACGACAACCGGAAGCCTTGTCATGGAAACATACCCCCTATATTATACTATTTCATCTAGCCGAAACAGATGTGGAAGCCCTTAAAGCTGGCACCACCGTCTCGCTTAGAATTCCAAGTCTCCCATACCAACCATGCATATGATGAACCTAGAATCGAACATACATCGTCACAAAAGCCAATTACAATTTATTATATCATTATACAAGCTGATGCACTAGGCAAAAGTTGATCCTGCTCTTATTTTTTCAGCCAATTCGTCGATTTTGCGAAGGCGATGGTTCACACCGGACTTGCTTACTTGACTTCTCAGCATCTCTCCAACCTCTGTCAGATTAAGATCTGGATGCTGGAGGCGGATCACCGCGACCTCGCGCAGCTTATCTGGCAGGCTGTCGAGTCCGATCTCTTTCTCGAGCAGCTTTATGTTATCGATCTGCCGAACGGCAGCTCCGATCGTTTTGTTCAAATTAGCGGTCTCGCAATTGACGATCCGATTAACCGAGTTGCGCATGTCACGCATGATCCGGACATCCTCGAACTTGAACAGCGCTTGATGGGCGCCGATGATGTTCAACAGCTCGATAATCTTCTCGCCTTCCTTGATATAGAAGATGAAACCTTTCTTCCGCTCGATACATCTAGCGTTTAGATCGAACTTGTTCGCGAGATCGACTAACGACCCGCAATGCTCCTCATACATGGAGGATATCTCCAAGTGATAAGAAGAGCCTTCGGGATTATTGACCGATCCCCCCGCGAGAAACGCGCCTCGCAAGTACGAACGTTTGCAGCAAGACTTCTGAACAATTCCCTTGTCGATCCCATCGTTGAACATAAAACCTTCAGAGACGATCTTAAGCGAAGCCAATGTCTCTTGTACTTTCGCCGGTAGCCGAACGATATAGACATTGTTTTTCTTCAATCTCATCTTCTTGCGCACCAGCAATTCTACGTGCAGGTCGTAATGCTTCTTGATCAGCGAATAGATTCTTCGCGCAATTGCTGCATTCTCTGTCGAGATGTCAAGAACGACCTTGCGGCTGGACAGGCTGACCGAACCGTTCATCCGTATAAGGGCCGATAACTCGGCGCGCTCACAGCAGCTGTCCGCTTCTACCATCGTCAGCTCTTTCTTTGTTTGTGCCGCAAAAGACATTCGGGCTCACCTCTTCCTTAACATCCAATTCTCCACCAGCTTATAAATATGATGGCTTAGCCGTTCTGCATCGTGACGCAGAAACGTCCGGAATAAGACCAATTTGTCTGCGATCACTTTGTAGCCTCTGCGTGTCACCTCATCGATATCGAGATGAACCGCTTTGGCGCCAAGCTCTGCATACTTACTCTCCACCTGTGGCGGAATCTCTCCATCGTTAACGATAACGTAATCGAACAAATGATGACCAATATGTGCATGAATCGCGTCCAAATGATCGCTGACCGTATAGTTGTCCGTCTCGCCCGGCTGCGTCATAACATTGCAGACAAACAGCTTGACAGCCTGAGACTCCACTATAGCTTGAGCAAGCTTAGGAACGATCAAATTGGGCATGATACTCGTATATAAACTGCCTGGTCCGATCAAAATGGCGTCTGCCTGCTCAAGTGCTTCCACTGCTTCGGCAAGCGGCTCTACGTCTGCCGGCTCCATGAACACACGCTTAATCGCTTTCCCAGCCTTAGGGATTTGCGACTCGCCCGTAACGATGGAACCATCCTCCAGCTCGGCTTTAAGGACAATTGCACGGTTTGCCGCTGGAAGGACCCGTCCTCGAACGGCGAGCACCTGGCTCAGTTGGCGGATGCCCGTTACGAAATCACCGGACAAATCTGTCATAGCAGCAAGCATCAGATTACCCAGACTATGGCCCGCAAGACCGTTGCCCGTCTTAAAGCGGTACTTCAGCATATCTGCCAATAGCGGCTCCACATCGGCCAAAGCCATTAGTACGTTGCGAATATCGCCGGGCGGCGGAATTTGGAGCTCGTTTCGCAGAATGCCGGAGCTCCCTCCATCATCCGCAACCGTGACGATTGCCGTTATATCGAGCGGCTTTTCCTTGAGGCCACGAAGCATAACAGAGAGACCCGTACCGCCGCCGATCACGACGATTTTGGGACGACGTACAATCTTTTGTATCGTCTGCATGTTTTCCCCCCGCATCAATGCTTATCCCGCTCCGAATCACGATGGCTGACGCGTACCCGTTCTGTGTCGCTGCTTCCAAGCACTTTGCCCAAATACTCGGCTATAGCAACAGACCGGTGTTTGCCGCCTGTGCAGCCAATGCCGATGATAACTTGGCTCTTGCCTTCCTTGCGGTACAGCGGAATAAGAAATTGCAGCATATCAATCAGCTTCACAAGAAACTGTTGCGTCTCCGGCCACTTCATTACATATTCGTATACGTCGGGATTCTGCCCCGTATTAGGGCGCAGATGTTCGACGTAATGCGGATTAGGCAAGAAACGAACATCATAGATCAAGTCGGCATCAATCGGGATGCCATACTTGAAGCCGAACGAGGTAACATTGACAGAAAGTCTGCTTTGCTCCACATTCGTGAAATGCGCGATGATATGCTCCTTGAGCTGCAATGGCTTCAGGCTGCTCGTATCGATCACTTGTGATGCCGACCCTTTCAGATCCTCTAGCAGCCGCCGCTCGCTATGAATGCCTTCAAGCGGCAATCCTTGAGGCGCCAGCGGATGCCGGCGCCGACTTTCCTTGTAACGTTGGACAAGCACTTCATCCGTTGCGTCCAGGTATAATATTTCACAGCTTATTGTATGATGGTCTTTGATATACGTTAAAGATTCCGACAGCGCGGTGAAAAATTCGCGTCCACGCAAGTCGATGACTAACGCGACATTGCCAATTTTGCCGTTGGACTGCTCAATAAGCTCCGCGAATTTAGGTATGAGTACCGGCGGAAGGTTGTCGACACAGAAGAACCCGAGGTCCTCGAGACTCTGAACCGCAATGGTCTTGCCCGCGCCCGACATGCCGGTAATAATCACTAGCTTAGCAAGCGTTGCTGTCGTTTCCATTCGTACACCTACTATCCTCTAAGAATAAGTCCTGCAGCGCCCACGACGCCTGCGTCATTGCCCAGCGTAGCCGGTACGATCTTGACGCCTTCTTTGGCTTGATCTTGTGTATACTTCTCGAACACTTCACGAATCTGATCGAACAAGAAGTCCCCCGCCTTGGATACACCGCCGCCAATAATAAAATATTGCGGGTTCAGTACGATCGCGATCATCGCCATCGACTTGCCAAGGTAATAAGCAGCGCGGCTCACAATACGTGCCGCCACTTCATCGCCAGCTTTGGCCGCGTCAACAACGTCCTTCGCCATAATATTCTCCACTTGCGATAACGTTGTACGGTCACCGCGCGCCACTGCATCCTTCGCCATGCGAATAATGCCAGTTGCCGACGAAACCGTCTCCAAACAACCCATCTTGCCGCAGCCGCATTGAATCGCTTCCAGATCAGGTACGATGGAGATATGGCCGAGCTCGCCCGCCATACTGTTGTAGCCTTCTACAATTTTGCCGTCTATGATAATGCCGCCGCCAACGCCAGTCCCAAGCGTATAACATACGCAATGAGCGACGCCTCTGCCTGCGCCTGCCCAAGCTTCTCCTAACGCTGCAACGTTTGCGTCATTGTTGATTTTAATTGTTTTGCCGAGCTCTTCCTCGAGAAACCCTTTCAAATCCGTGTTCTCGATATAGAGATTTGCCGAATATTTCACATAACCAGTCGGAATGTCCAAGAAGCCTGCGATACCGACGCCTACGCCGTCCACTTGCTCCCATGAGTGATTGGACTCTTCTACGATCGCTCTCGAATATTTTGCGATATTATTCAAGATCGCGTCCGTACCTTTATCCGTTTCCGTCGCCCCTTCATAGGTATGGAGCAGTTGGCCCTCCGCATCGCACAGGCCTACCTTAATGGTTGTGCCGCCGACATCGACGCCCACGTAAATCTTCTCAGACATGACAATAGCCACCTCATTTACATAGTTAACATTCTCTGTTCCAACTATAAGCGTTGTAACCATTCCGGTCAAGGCGGAACGGCTACGCGGCCTTTGGCTGTGCAGCGCGTTTCGTTCCTTACATTCTAAGCCAGGATACGTCACGAAACGCAACCATTCATCTCATTTCACAAAATCAAAAGGGACCGCTTCCTGGTTCATTCCGACTCTCAGGCGCGGTCCCTATATGCGTCTACAGCGACTTGCTCCAATCATGCGTAATGGAACCTTCAAGGAACCGTTCACAATCGAGTGCTGCCATACAGCCGCTGCCCGCAGCCGTGATCGCTTGGCGGTATTTGCTGTCCTGCACGTCGCCGCAAGCGAATACGCCAGGGATATTCGTCTCAGAAGAACCCGGCTTCACTTGAATGTAGCCATGCTCGTCCGTGTCGATCTGACCACCGAGGAACTTCGTATTCGGCGTGTGACCGATGGCGATGAAGATGCCGTCCGTGCTTATGACCTCTTCTTCTCCCGTTGCGTTGTCGCGGACCTTGAGGCCCGTTACGCCCATGCCGGTCGCCACGACTTCAACCGGCGTGCGGTTGAGGCTCCAGCTGATTTTCTCGTTCTCGCGGGCGCGGTCCTGCATGATCTTAGACGCGCGCAGCTCGTCGCGGCGGTTGACCAGCTCGACGTTGGTCGCGAAACGTGTCAGGAAGTTCGCTTCTTCCATGGCGGAATCGCCGCCGCCGACCACGATAATCTTCTTCCCGCGGAAGAAAAATCCGTCGCAAGTTGCACAAGTGCTTACGCCTTTGCCGACATTATCCTTTTCACCGGGGATGCCGAGATATTTGGCCGATGCGCCTGTTGAGATAATGACACTCTCACCGATGATCTCGCCTTGTCCTTCAACCTGGAGCTTGAACGGACGCTGCGAGAGATCGATTGAATTTACCCAACCTGTCAAGAACTTGGCGCCGAAACGTTCGGCTTGCTTGCGCATATTTTCCATCAGCTCAGGTCCCATGATGCCCTCAGGAAAACCTGGGAAGTTTTCTACTTCCGTAGTCGTCGTCAGTTGGCCGCCTGGCTCAGGTCCTTCAATAATGAGCGGATTCATGTTGGCGCGAGCCAGATAGATTGCTGCTGTCAGTCCGGCAGGTCCCGTACCGATAATAATGGATTTGTACATCTCCGTCACCTCACGCGTTAATTAATCCTCTTGCGATTCATGCGCGGAGAAAAACGAGCTAATCGTTTTCATCTTCTCCTTTATGCCGCATGCCCCGTCTATAAGTTTGACATGTTTGCTTACCGTTGCAATCGATGTGCCGTAACGTGTTGCTACCTCATGGTAGGAAATTGCGCGGCGATGCATCTTGGCAGTCAAATATTCCAGCGCAGCCGCCCAGCCCTCCGGCTTGGCAAGCTTAGGTACGTCGGGATAGACGCGCGACAGGAATTCAACCCATAATGTCATCATATCATGCTGCTGGACGAGATCATAATGTTTGCTCATCCGGCTAAGCGCGGCTTGCGCCACCTCTTCCCACTTATCATGCCACTCTGGAAGTCTCGAGGGCACTCGGTTAGGTTCGATGATAGTTTCCTTGCCTTCCAACACAACTTTAAGCGGTTCTCCCACCCCGATTGTTCGGAGGACGAATACCGCGATCTTTTTCAAATAGTCGTCTTCATCCCGCTCCAGCAAGAACGCACGCAGCACGTCCTTCACTTCATTGTCGGCAATCATGCCGAATGCCTGAATCACTTGAAGCTTGGTATGCTGATCGCCGTGACGCAGCGCCCAGAAGAATGAAGAACGAACGAGCGGATCGCTCTTAAGATGATCGGGAATGCCGTCACTCGATTTCTCCCATAGCTTGAACTGCTCCTCGAAGGGCAGATGGTAATGATAGCTAATCGGGGCGGACACATTGCCTTGTCGAAGCATCTCTAGCTGTTGCATGTAATACTGCGGAATATCGGAAGTTGGATCAAGCTTCATCGTCAATTTCCAGAGACGCTCGGCATCATTGAACCTGCTGATATTACAAGCCGCAACCGCCGCGTAATGGAATAGACACGGATCTTGTTGGGCCTCTGTATCCTTGGCTAATCGAATAAAGTGACGGTAAGCAATTTCATGCTCGCCTAATATCCCCATCGTTGTAGCCAGCTTAAATACATGCTCCTGATGGAACGGCACCGTCCTAGTCAGCAGGCTCACAAGCTCAGCGAGACTTTCTTTGTCTCCTTCATGCTGATAGAAGATCGCAAGATTGCAGAGCGCATGCAGATTGCCCGAATCTTGGGCAAGCACGCTCCGTATCGCATCCTTCGCTTTCTCGAACAGTCCCATATAATAATACGCCAGTGCTAGATTATTGCGGGCAGCCAAGAACTCCGGCTGTCCTTCCACAATATCCTCTAGAATTCTTACAGCTTCGGTAAACTTGCCTTCCTCCAGCAAGGATCGGGCTTGATCATGCTCGACCATGCCTTCTCGCGCCTTAATGTACTTGAGTGCCATCGGTCTCTCCAGCTCGAACTGAAGCAAATCCATCATCTCTTCAGCTTCATCTAGATATTGACCTTCAGGATCCTCTTGCAAGTAGCGAACCAACGAGCGCTCGGCATCCTCGAACATTTCCATATTCGCGTAGTTATTAGCCATATAGAAGTGGCATTCGGTCATTAGAGGGTCGATTTGCTCCAAGATCCAATCCAGAATCTCGTTTGACTCCTTATAGTTGCCCATCTCCGATAGAATGCCGGCCATATTGCAATGATTGACTGGATTCTCCGGTTCGTATTCGACGGCTCTCCGGAAGTACTTGAGTGCCTTGTCATAATGGAATCGGTCCAACGAGCGTACCGCGCGCTCGAAGAAGAACGTAGCGTCCCACTGAATGGATATGATATTCGTAACCGCATCTTCGCCTACCGCTATTCGTTTCTTCCCTTTCACTCGCAAGGCACCTCCTTATCTATCCTTCGTTAAGCACGATTATACCATAGCTGGACCCGTCCCAACATGTAAGAATATGTGGGAAAATCGCGGACAGCCCATGTGGCCGCCGCGATTCTCTCGGATAACTGCGTATGGAGTTTAAGGCTACACGCCTTTGTTCTTGAACAATGTACTGATGGAACCGCCATCCAGGATGATTCGGGTTGCTTCCGCAAGCAGCGGGGCAACGGACAGAATCTTGAATCGATCCGGTGTCGTCTCCGGCAGCATGATGGAGTCCGTTACAATAACTTCTTTTATGGATGGATGGTCTAGACGCTCTATAGCGTTGCCGGAGAACAGCGGGTGCGTTGCACAAACATATACGTCTTCGGCGCCGCGTTCCTTCAAGCTCTCGACGACGTTGACGATCGTGCCGCCCGTATCGATCAAATCCTCGATGATAATAGGCGTCTGTCCTTCGACATCCCCGATTACGTGTGTAATGGAAGATTCGTTATGAGCAGAACGCTTCTTGATCATAATGGCAAAGGATGTGTCCAAATAGTTGGCGAGCTTCTCCGCGGTTGAAGCGCGGCCAGCATCCGGAGATACGACAACCGGGTTTTTGATGTTCTTGGATTTCAGATAGTCGCTGATCAGATCAAGCGCAGTCATATGATCCACCGGGATGTTGAAGAAACCTTGAATTGCCGGAGCATGAAGATCGATCGTAATGACGCGAGTAGCTCCTACCGTCGTCAATACATCTGCAAGCATTTTTGCCGAGATCGGTTCACGTGGAGCAGCCTTACGTTCTTGGCGCGCATATCCGTAGTACGGCATAATAATATTCACCGTTCTGGCAGAAGCGCGTTTCGCCGCATCGATCATGACCAATAGTTCAACAAAATGTTCGTTGATGGGATGCGAGAACGACTGAACGAGAAAGACGTCGCAATTCCGAATCGTTTCTTCATAGTGAACGTAGATTTCACCGCTCTTGAAACGGGACAGTTTGATGGAACCTAAGTTCAAACCAAGCTCTTCGCTGATTTTCTGAGCCAATACCGGATTTGAAGAACCCGAAAAAATACGCACCTTGTCGCTTAACATGATACCCTCCTGAGCGTTTCGACCAAATAATTTATTACAAGAACCAGCGTGAAACGGCAATTTCCGACCTTATGCGGCTACAGCATGACACGTTTCATTTAAGCTTACCTGTCCTATTATACATTGATTTAGAATTATTTCAAAAATGTAAATGCACTATTTTTCGACAAAGTCATGAATTCGGGCGCAGTGCTTGGAAGTTTATCTCATTTTGTTGGTCGTCGGTTTGCCGTGACGGCTTGCCAGCTCGCCCATAATGTCATCAAGCGGTAATCCACGCTCGCGCAACAGTACCATTAAGTGGAAGAGCAAGTCACTTGCTTCGCTGCGAAGCTCGTCATTGTCTTGGTTCTTAGCGGCAATGATAACCTCGGAGGATTCTTCGCCGACCTTCTTGAGGATCTTGTCCACACCTTTATCGAAGAGATAAGTCGTGTATGCGCCGGCAGGACGTTCTGCATGCCTTTGGGCGATAATTTCCTCCAGCTTGCCGAGAATGCCGAAACGATCGCCAGCATCCGTATTTTCATCATCGGCTTGCCGCCCCGCTTCTTCACTTCCACCTACGTCTATTCCATTGTAGAAACAGCTGTATCGACCCGTGTGGCAGGCAGGACCTTGTTGTTCCACGCGTACGAGCAATGTGTCGCCGTCGCAATCGTAGCTCATAGATACGATACGCTGCGTATGGCCGCTGGTTGCGCCTTTATTCCACAGCTCATTGCGTGAACGGCTCCAGAACCAAGTCGAGCCTGTCGATAACGAGAGACCCAGCGATTCTTCGTTCATGTATGCGAGCATGAGCACTTCCTTGCTCTGCGCATCTTGCACAATCGCTGGCACCAATCCGTCGGGGCTCCACTTGATACTCTCTTTCAGTTCGTTCATGTTGCTTGTCGTCACCTAACCTCGACTCCTTTGCTGCGCAAATCGTTTTTCACTTCACCGATCGTGATTTCCTTGTAATGGAATATTGTAGCGGCTAGCCCGGCATCCGCCTGAGCTTCCTGGAATACTTCTGAGAAATGCTCGACTCTTCCCGCTCCGCCGGAAGCGATAACCGGTATGCCGACGCTGCGCGATACAGCACCTGTCAGCTTAACGTCGAAGCCGTCTTTTGTCCCGTCGGCGTCCATGCTAGTCAGCAGAATTTCTCCTGCCCCCAGACGTTCCACCTCACGTGCCCATTCCAGCGCCCGGATTCCTGTCGTTTGTCTTCCGCCATGCGTGTAGACTTCCCACTCGCCCCACTCGGGATTAAACTTGGCATCAATCGCCACAACGATACACTGTGCGCCAAATCGGCGTGCGCCGTCAGACACTAGCGAAGGATTTTTTACGGCTGCCGTGTTGATACCGATCTTGTCCGCACCTGCGCGCAGAATCCGTTTCATATCGTCCACATGCGAGATGCCGCCGCCAACCGTAAACGGAATCGTAATCTCGCCCGCCGTACGTTTCACAACCTCGATCATCGTCGCACGCCCCTCAACCGACGCCGATATGTCGAGGAAAACAAGCTCATCCGCTCCCTCGCGGTCGTAGGTCGCCGCAAGCTCTACCGGGTCGCCCGCATCTCGCAAATTGACGAAATTGACGCCCTTCACCACCCGCCCGTCCTTCACGTCCAGGCATGGAATTATACGTTTCGCCAGCATTGGTTCTCCCTCCCGTTCCTCTTGCCAAATTTCCACATCGGCCGCTCTCGAATCGACTGCCTACTCCAGCTTAACGTTTCGAACTACCCGTCAACGCCAAGAAGTTGTCTAGCAGCTTCATGCCGAGATCGCCGCTTTTCTCTGGATGGAACTGCATGCCGTATACGTTGTCGCGTCCCACGACCGCAGTCACATCTCCGAAGTAGTCCGTCGTCGCAAGCAAGTCTGATGGCTGCTCTGGTTTCCCATGGAAGGAGTGAACGAAATACACATGCCCTTCCTCTAAGCCACGGAACAGAGGAGATTCTGCTTGCTTGAACTGGAGTTTGTTCCAGCCCATATGCGGGATTTTATAACTTCCGTTGAATCGGATAACGCGTCCTGGCAGCAACCCCAGTCCTTCGTTGCGGCCATACTCCTCGCTTTCGCCGAACAACAGCTGCATACCAAGACAAATGCCAAGCATTGGTTTACCGGAAACGGCGTAAAACTTCACAACCTCATCCAGCTTTGTATTCCGCAAGTTCTGCATGGCATCGCCATATGCGCCAACGCCAGGAAGTATCGCGCCGCTTGCCTCCACAATCGTCTCCGGATCGGCCGTCACAACCGCTTCGTATCCAAGCCGCTCCACAGCCTTACTGACACTATGCAGATTGCCCATGCCGTAATCGATGATCGCGATCATCCTACAGCACTCCCTTCGTCGAAGGGACTCCTTGTACGCGTGGATCAATACTAGTCGCTTCGTCAAGCGCTCGTCCGAGCGCCTTGAACACCGCTTCGATCATATGATGCGTATTTTGCCCGTAGTGGACGATGACGTGCAGCGTAATGCGCGATTCCAGCGCCAGCTTCCAAAGAAACTCGTGCACAAGCTCCGTGGAGAAGCTGCCTACTTGGGAGGAAGGGTATTGCGCGCGATATTCGAAGTGTGGACGATTGCTCACGTCAACCACAACTTGCGCGAGTGCCTCGTCCATCGGAACAAACACGCTTGCATAACGTTTGATGCTGCGTTTGTCACCTAGCGCTTCGCGAAGCGTCTGACCTAGGCAGATGCCGATATCCTCGACTGTATGATGATCATCGATGTCGATATCGCCCTGCGCTTCCACGCTGAGATCGAATTGTCCATGTTTCGCGAACAGGTCCAACATATGATTCAGAAACGGAACATCCGTCTCCAGCTTGACTGTACCTGTGCCATCTACGGCAAAAGCCAGTTTAATATCTGTTTCGTTTGTTTTACGATCTACCGAAGCTTCACGTTTTCTATTATCAACCATCTTCGCATCTCCCAGCCTCATCTAGTATGGTACCACTGCTTCGTTTACAGGCCTTATCCGGCGACTTTGTCGGTCTCACCGACAAATTGCCTATCCGCCTTCCTTCTCCAAACGGATCTCGATCGCGCGAGCATGTCCTTCCAGCCCTTCATGGCGTGCCAGCGTCATAATTTTGTCGCCATTGGCCATAAGCGCTTCCTTGCTATAGTAGATCAAACTCGATTTTTTCATGAAGTCATCCACATTAACTGGTGAGGAGAACCTCGCCGTACCATTGGTCGGTATAATGTGATTTGGTCCTGCGAAATAGTCGCCTACCGGCTCGGAGCTGTAAGGACCTAAGAATATCGCGCCCGCATTCTCGATGTGACCCAGCAGCTTCATCGGGTCGATCGTCAGCACCTCTAAGTGTTCTGGCGCCAACTGATTGACAACTGCGATACCTTCTTCGATGGAATCGACCAGGAGCACCGCTCCGTAGCTGTCGATCGAAGCCCGTGCGATATCCGCGCGCGGCAGCGTCGTAAGCTGGCGTTCAACCTCGGCTGCTACTGCTTCTGCCAGCGCCTCCGACGGCGTTACCAGCACAGCTGAAGCCATCTCGTCGTGCTCGGCTTGCGACAGCAGGTCCGCCGCGATGTAAGACGCATCGGCCGACTCGTCCGCTAGCACGACGATCTCGCTCGGTCCCGCTATGCTGTCGATATCGACCGCGCCGAACACCGCTCGCTTCGCTAGCGCAACATAAATATTGCCCGGTCCCGTAACCTTGTCGACCGGAGCAATTGAATCCGTGCCATACGCGAGCGCCGCGATGGCTTGAGCCCCTCCGACCCGGTACAACTCCTGCACGCCCGCTTCCGCGGCGGCCACGAGAATATACGGGTCGATACCAGCTTTGCCGCCGGTCGCAGGCGGCGTCACCATGACAATCTCCGGCACGCCAGCTACTTGTGCCGGAATCACGTTCATCAGCACGGACGACGGGTAAGCCGCTTTGCCTCCAGGCACATACACGCCGACTCGCTTCAGCGGTCGCATGATTTGCCCCAGCATCGTTCCGTCCGGCTGTAGATCCATCCACGAATTGCGCATTTGCTTCTCGTGGAATTTCCTAATGTTAACGGCCGCCTCCCGGATCGCCGTCAAGAATGCTTCATCGACCTCGCTATAAGCCGCTTCGATCTCCTCACGCGTCACGCGCAGCTTATCTGCGCTCAGCTTCACCCCGTCGAATTGCTCCGTATATCGCAGCAGTGCGGCATCACCTTCCACCTTGACGTCTTCGACAATCTTCAAGGCGCTTGCATTTTGCTCGGCTGTACCATATTCCACTTCCCGCTTCAGTCCGAATTGCTCGGCTCGCATGATTCGCATATGCGCTCGCTCCCTTCTCTTCTTTTATAGCTAAACTTATCAGCCCAATAGGCTCTGAAGGTTGTCGTTACTCATCCACTTCAGATTCACACCTTGGCCGCGATCGCTTCCTGCAGCTTGTCGCATAGGCTCTGGATGCTGTCGTTTTTCATCCGGTAGCTAACTCGGTTCGCGATCAGGCGGCTCGTGATACCGAAGATCGATTCCATCTCCACCAGCCCGTTTTCCTTCAGCGTCTGTCCCGTTTCCACCATATCTACAATGCGGTCAGCCAGCCCAATCAGTGGCGCAAGCTCGATGGAGCCGTTCAGCTTGATAACCTCCACCTGCTGACCTTGCTCACGGAAGTACGCAGAAGCAACGTTCGGATATTTGGTCGCCACGCGCGGATGGATTGTCGGCTTCCAATCCGGAAGACCGATTACAGACATGCGGCACTTCGCGATACCCAGGTCCAACAGCTCGTAAACATCCTTGTTCTCTTCCATCAGAACATCCTTGCCCACGATCCCAATGTCCGCCACGCCGTATTCGACGTAAGTAGGCACATCTACCGGCTTCGCCATAATAAATTCCATATTGGCATCAGGCAGCTCAATAATGAGCTTGCGTGTATCATCGAAGTCGCTAGGAATCGGCAAGCCCGCCTCGCGGAATAACTTGGATGCTTGTTTGTAGATTCGCCCTTTGGGCATAGCTACCTTTAGAATCTCTTTTGTCCCGCCGCTCATTATGCTTGCCCTCCCTTCTCATCTGCAAATACTCGCAACGCCGTATAACCGAGCCCTTTATAATAAAATACAGAACCTTCTACGACTTCACCAAGCTCCATAGAGCTCTCTACCCGCTCTGTCACCACACTAGTGCCCAGACCCCGGAGACGCTGCGCTTCAGCCAATGCATCGCTTCTTCCTGACGAATCGTATGCGATAAGCGTCCGTTCTTCTTGCGCATTGTCTTCCGCACCAAGCAGTTCCAGGATGCGTGTTGTCTTAAGCGCGAATCCCGTTGCCGGCGCCGGTCTGCCGAACTGGGACAGCAGATTGTCGTAACGACCTCCGCTTACCACCGGGAAACCTAAGTCCGCCGCATAACCTTCAAAGGTCATGCCCGTATAATACGAGAAGTCGCCGATCATCGTTAGATCGATCAGCACATGCTCACAGACGCCGTATGCGCGCAGCACTTCCCACGTTTCACAAAGATGATTTATCGCTGCCTCAGCGGTGCTGCCGCCATTAAGCTGCATGGCCTGCTCACAAATTTCGGTGCCTCCGCGCAAACGCAGAATACTTTCAAGCTCACGGCGTACCGGCTCATCCAGAGAAAGCTTTTTCAGTTCTTCACGATAGCCGACATAATCACGTCCGAGCAGGCAAGCTTTCAGCAGCTCCTGTTCTTCCTTGCGGTCCTGCAATGCTTCGCCAAGCAGACCGTTCAGGAAGCCGACATGACCGATCGCGATCTTGAACCTGTCTACGCCCGCGGCTTTCAGAGAAGCGATAGCAAGCGCAACAACTTCTGCATCCGCTTCAGCGGAAGAATCGCCTACCAGCTCTACGCCAGTCTGGAAGAACTCTGCCTCACGACCTGCTTCTTCTTCGATCGAACGAAATACATTCGAATGATAAGAGAGCCGCAGCGGAAAGCTCGACTCCTTCAGCAGTGACGAAACGACGCGCGCGATCGGCGCCGTCATTTCGGATCGAAGCACTAAAGTGGTGCCTCTATTGTTCAGCAGCTTATATAGTTTCTGATCGGAAGTCGAACTGGCGACACCAACCGTATCATAATACTCCATCGTCGGAGTGATAATTTGCTCATAGCCCCACGCAGCCATACAAGCTAACGCTTGTCGCTCAATATGGCGAAGTTTCTTGACCGCATCGGGCAAGTAGTCCTTGACGCCGGTTGGCTTCTCGAACATCTTAGGTTTGGACATATCCAAATCTCCTTACGTTCTCATTATTGTTTATTCCACTATGCTTTAGTGCGTTAAATCGCTAATATGGTAACTTGCTAATAAAATAAAGGATTTTATCGATCTTAGCATGCACTCATCTTCCCGTCAAGTTACATCAACAAAAATAGACGTCTTATGGCAGCAGCGGAACCTCCGGAAAGGCCGCATTGCCAATTGGACGTCTAGTCTAGCTCTCTTTGTAACCTTCCGTACCAGCAGAAGGAGATTGCTTGGATTCAATAACGCGCATAGGATTGCCTCCAACGAAGGTATGCGCGGGTACGTCCTTATGTACAAGCGAACCGGCAGAAACAACCGCATAATCGCCGATTGTTACGCCTGGAAGAATGGTGCAATTCGCTCCGATCATGACATGATCGCCAATGACGACATCTCCGATCCGATATTCGTTGATGAGATATTCATGAGTAAGTATCGTTGTATTATAGCCGATTATTGAATTACGTCCAACCGTAATCCGTTCTGGGAAAAACACATCTACCATCACCATGAGGGCAAAGGCGGTGTGTTCTCCCACCTTCATCCCCAAGATGCGTCTGTATATCGCGTTTTTCCAAGATAACTCTGGACAATAGCGGGCAAGCTGTATGGCAACAAAATTGCGAATTGCCTTCAACCGGCTAACAGTCGAATACACTTGCCACAGCGCATTAGGTCCTTCTACAGGATGTTTCTCAACGTTACGCAAAAGTCTCCCGCTCCAAACCGGCAAAGGCAAGAAGCTCACGCATATCGTCAATCACGTAATCAGCCCCTGCGTCACGTAAGATTTGCCCGCCCTTGAGCGACCATGCCACCCCGACAGCAGTAGCTCCTGCGGCAACGGCAGACTTTATGTCGACCGTGCTGTCGCCAAGCATCAACGTTGTAGCTGGATCAGCTCCAATGAGCTCCATTGCTTTGAGCACTGGCTCTGGATGCGGCTTAGCGTTCGTGACGTCGTCAATCGTAATAATCGCATCCATGTAATCAAAGATGCCTACAAATTTAAGTCCCTTTTCAGTCGTCAATCGCATCTTGGTGGTTACAACGCCAAGCTTGATGCCATTTCGATGCAGCTGCTCAAGCACTTCAACTACATATTCGAACGGCTTGACCAAATCATCATGAAGCTTAAGGTTAATCGTACGATAAGCGTGAACCAGATGACGTACATCGTCTAGTCCAGAGAACTGCCTTAATTGATCGACCAGTGGCTGTCCCATACTCGGGATAATATGATCGCGGTTAAAGTCAGCAGGCGCTACACCTTTTAACGACTCCAGAAAAGATGTAATAATCAACTCATTTGTATCCAGGATTGTACCATCAAGATCGAACAGCATCGTACGAATATCGTTCCTTGTGTTCATTCCAGCTTTCCCTCCTGCTGTCTTGCATTCTATCCGTTGTTATCTCTATTTGTGCGTATCTTCAACCGACTCATCCGCTTCTGCGTCTCCACGTTTCGATGTCACCGCAGCCTCTTCTTTCGACTCAGCTCTAGATATCACGTCATCTGCCGCCGCACCGTTACGCTCAGGCTTGGTGGTCACGATTGGATCCAAATATCTAACCGTCGCATGTCCCGAAACACGTCTAATGATAATAAAGGCGATCGCAGCGACAATAAATAACAAAGCTAACGCTTGCGAAATCCGAATGTTTCCATACGCTGGATCTAGATAACCTTGATCGAACAATCCCGTCATTGGCGTCCAAAGTGTATTGATAAAGTCCGCGATCCATTTCGGTCCGATGAACGCCAAGCTATCGATTCGAAGAGCTTCGATAAAGAAACGTCCGATAGAGTACCAAATAAAGTAGGCAGCCATTAACTCGCCTGCGCGCAGGAACTTCTGACGACGAAGGACAAATAATACACCTAAACCAACCAAGCTCCATAGCGACTCGTACAGAAAGGCCGGATGGCGGAATGCGCCTTCCTGGATAGCCTGATCGACGATAAACATATGATCGACGATAAACGCGGGAATATGCAGAGTGTTCCGCAGGAAATCCTCACTAACCGGACCGCCGTAAGCTTCCTGATTCATGAAGTTGCCCCAGCGTCCAATCATTTGACCGACCAGCAGTGACGGGACACAAATATCGACAATGCGCCAGAAGCTGTAGCCTTTGTATCTGGAGTAGATAATTCCACATATAAAAGCGCCGATAATCGCGCCATAGATCGCGATACCGCCTTCCCAAATTTTGAAGATATCCAAAGGATTGTCCTTATAATCTTCCCACATGAACGCTACATAATAAATTCTTGCTGCAATAATGGCCGTCGGAGCTCCGAACAACAGCAGGTCCATAAAGAAATCCGGCTTAATGCCGAATCGTTTGCCTTCGCGCACAGCCAGCAGCAGACCTACCAGCGCCGCCGTACCCAGAATAATGCCGTACCACCGGACCGATAACGATCCGATTGTGAATACGACAGGATCAATCGCAAGCATACTCATCGTTACTATCTTCTCCTTTTTCGCCGCTCATAATTTCACTAATTCTTGATCATGCCAGCCTAACTCAATCGTATTCATCCATATCGTCGGCGATCGTCTCCGTCAGTTTGTTCGTAAACTGGAGCGCTGCGTTGTATCCCATACGTTTAAGTCGGAAATTCATCGCAGCTACCTCGATAATAACAGCAAGATTTCGCCCTGGTCGAACCGGAATCGTCACAAGCGTTACATCGGTATCGATGATTCGCGTCGTTTCTTCATCCAGTCCAAGCCGATCATACTGCTTGTCCTGCTGCCAGTTCTCTAGCTTGATGACAAGCCCGATCCTCTTCTGAGACCGAACAGCGCCAGCACCGAACAACGTCATCACATTAATAATGCCTAGACCCCGAATTTCGAGCAAATGACGAATCAACTCCGGAGCGGATCCATGCAGTTGCCCGTCCGAGGTTTGACGAATCTCAACTGCATCATCTGCGACCAAGCGATGACTTCGCTTCACGAGCTCAAGCGCTGTCTCGCTTTTGCCTATGCCACTGCCGCCGGTAATCAACATGCCAACACCATACACATCGACTAATACACCATGAATCGTCGCCGTCGGCGCAAGCTTGCGCTCCAAGAAGTCCGTAATCCGGCTTGTCAGAATCGTCGTGGCGATTCCGCTTCGCAGAACAGGAATTTGGGTCGCGTTCGATTGCTCGATCAGCTCCTTCGGCGCTTCGAGTCCCCTGGTTAGAATAATACAAGGCGTTTCCTCATCGCATAATCGGATCATCCTGTTTTTACGTTCTTCGCTGTCAAGCATACTTAAAAACGATATTTCTGTTTTACCAAGCAGCTGCACGCGCTCTACCGGATGGTAGTGAAAGTAGCCTGCCATCTCTAAACCTGGCCGATATAAATCGTCAACCGTGATGTTTCGTTTCAACCCATCCTCGCCCGCTAGAATCTCCATATTGAAATGACGGACCAATTCGGAAACTTTTACTTTTTTCGCCAAGGGATTAGCCTCCTTCTTCGGGCAACGTGAGATTATTTATAGCAACATTATGTATACCGATTTCCAATGTCTTCATCGTAAAACAAAAAGGCGCCGAAAGCAACGTTTCACGTCGCCCAGCGCCATCTTCTCATTTAATGGGAATCACAATATCTTGCATCACATGCCCTAGATACATGTCGACGTCGAAGGTAAGCGGCTGGGCGAAATCGGCGTTTGGGATATTGTAATAGTAGGTAAAGAGCCTTGAACCCGCTCTAAATTGTGACGACGTGTTACCATCGCTCATCCCTCCCTCTACGCGATATACATTTCCTGCTGCATCCTTTACCTGGCCTTTGCCGGTACTATACCCAAACAGGACAATAGCTCTATTAACCTCCGGCGGATCATCCTCGTGAGACAGCTCAAACGCTAGATCTACCGCATCCGCCGACTTTCTTACACTAATCAGCTGTAGCCGATCATCCGGCGCGTTAAGCAATATTTCCTTCTCTGTATCGATGACTACCTCAAGACCTCTTTCGGACACCAGCAATCCTTTCGCTCTTAACGTTAACGATTTCGGTTTGTCGATTGAAGAGCTTTGGAAGTGTCGAACAAACTCACCATTGAGATCTCCCATACCCGAGCTTTCCTTGTACACTCGGCCTCGTTCATCGACAAGCTCCAGCTCAACAAATCCGTTCATACGTTTGGCATGGTTCGGATCTGTTTTGAAATTCACCGAGACCTGAAGCGGCGTAATGACTGCCTCCGTAACCTCCACACGCAGCCCGTCAATCTCTATGACCTGGTTAATCGGTATGACCTCCGTCATCTCCGCAAATCTGCTTTGATCAATCGGAACCTCCACCACCAGCCATTCCCCGCCTGCTTTCAGTTTAAACTGTATGACTTGAGGCACATCAACTCCTGGCGCGAGAACAATGTCTAAATAATCCTGCAGCTTCCCTTGGCTATCTCGTTTCGTATCATCCAGTCCATAGTGGGCAAATGCGATGAGTGAATTGATATTTCCTCCATGTTCGTCACTTAGCTCAAATGGCAACATGGTCATATTCTCTTCATTAATGCCAGGCCCTGCTGCCGTATACAAGATGACGATTCGTTTGGCATCTGCCAACACTCCATTCACCGTAAATGTATATCCGTTTCTTTCATCACTTTTGTTCACAACCTGGAAATACTCGTTTTCTATGGCAGATTGCAGCTCAAAGTCATCACCAATCAGCTCAACGAATCTCCCGAATCCCGGAATATCCTTTAGGATGGTGGCGAAGGTCGGCGAGATCCGAGCAAATGCGGTTAATAACAACAACATGCTTATAAGAATGACCACAGCCTGCAAACCTTTTCGCTTGACACCGATCCTGATCGTCCTTTTCTGCCCTTGTTCGATACCTTTCAGCATTACTGCATTTACCTTCTCCGCCAGCAACGGATACTCTTCTAAATTTGTCACCTCTCGGACATGATCTCGGTCAGCACTAAGCAATAAAACGATATCGTCAGTATTATTTTCCTTTGTCCTGCTATGCAGATCCTTCTTCTCCCAATCGTTCATCTCTATCCACCTCCTTCCGCTCGGTCATATCCGTTCTTAATTGTTGTAATGCCTTGTGCAGCCAGGTTCTAATCGTACCATCCGGCTTCTCCATCATTTCTGCCACCTGTGTAATGGTCATATCCCGATAATATTTGAGTACGATTACCATTCTGAGATGAGGTGGCAGCTTGGCGAGCTGTTCCTCCATTTCAAGGCGCTCCACCGCTTCTGTCTCCAAAGTTGTTTGACTAGCGGCCATTGTTATGGACGATTGCTCCTGCTTTTGCTTCTTCCTTTCATCCATACATACATGTATCAAAATACGTATCATCCACGTTGCCAAATACTCTGGCTTCCTCACCTTCACCCTGTTCACCCAGACACGGCACGCTGTTTCTTGAATCGCCTCTAACGCACCTTCTTCATTACGCAGATACGCATAGGCTATGCCATACATCTTTCCTTTCTCGCGCTCAAGCGTTGCCAATATCGTCTCCCTGTCCAGCGGTTTGGCCGATCTCCACCGCGTATGCTCATCTCCCTCGCGCATCCCAATCTCAACCCCTTATAGCATCTTCCGCATCCTCTTCTTTCCTTATCTACCAATTAGACGGTCAGACACCGCAAACAGTTTTACAATCACGAAAAAAAATGTCCGCATGACACGCATAACACACATCGTTAAACGCTTCGAACACTCCGTTGCAATGTGCAGCACCCTTTATTTGCAACATCAATGGGAGTGAATCCGTTTATAAAGGAAAATACTGCATGGAATAAGAATGAAGTTCGCTATGACGGGGGAGTGATGGGTTGTATATCGGTAAAGTCATTTTGATTATTTTAGTAACGCTATCAGTATCAGGTTGTGGAGGATGGCATGAGAAGCAGGATAACCAATTGCAGTCTGCTACTAACAACGTTACTAACAGAGAACTATTATTTAAGCGAGTTGTCACAAACGAAATCCCCGAATCCACGCCTCCTGTAGACTGGTCTAATGTCAAAACGATTGGCTTAGGGCTGGTCGATGACAAGCCCATTTCG
Source organism: Paenibacillus sp. strain BS8-2 (assembly GCF_054483835.1). Lineage (NCBI taxonomy): Bacteria > Bacillati > Bacillota > Bacilli > Caryophanales > Paenibacillaceae > Paenibacillus > Paenibacillus sp. strain BS8-2. The sequence goes on along the minus strand of NZ_CM137010.1, from coordinate 2,135,495 downwards.
GTTCACTTCTATTCCAAAGACATCCTGGACAATTCCAATAACATCCAGAACAATAATATTGAAGTGCAAGCTTTGTTTCAATACGAAGGGAAATTATATGATTATGAACAAATCATTCCTTGTCAATTGAGTGAAGTTGAAGCAAGGAAGGTGGATGGATCGTTTAATGATATTGTTGTGTTGGCAGGCATCGGAACTGCTTTCACTTACTGGAATATTATTGCCCTAGATAAAATAAGCAATAAATTACTTTCGTTTCAAACAATTGGTCAACCCGAAATGATTGATTTGGATTCCGATGGGCATGAAGAACTTGTCGCTGCTTTCGAAGGTGCACATATAAACTTCCCTAATATGAAATCATTCGATTCAAGGATGGATAGATGGAAGCCGCTCAAGTAATTGACTCCAAGAATACCAACGATCCCTCATACGCCCGTATCATGAATCAATCTTCAGATTACGAAATTGAGGTCGGCAAAGTGTCAGAAGAAAATACACCACAGCGTTACAAATATGACCGTGGTATGCTCGTACGTATGTATTTAGAACATCATTAGAGTGTGAGCCAAACTCCTACAGAATTGGCCTAGTTGAACAAAGCACAAAATAAAGAACCTTAGGTAAACACCCAAGGTTCTTCGTTATAAGGGAATATTAGTTCTCGAAGATGTTCAGTTCGGACTCTTTATCAAAGAGGTGAACTTTGTTCATGTCCAGAGCGAGCTTAACGCTTGCGCCGTCACGGATTGCAGAGCGGCCGTCAACACGTGCGATTACTGTGTCGGAACCGATACCGTTCAGGTACAGGTACATTTCGTGACCAAGGTTCTCAGCTACCTCTACGTTCGCGTTTACGATTGTGCCAGGGGAAGCTTCCAGGAATACTGGCTCTTCATGGATATCTTCCGGACGAATGCCCAGAATAACTTCTTTGCCAATGTAACCTTTGGAACGAAGTGTTGCTGCTTTGCCTTCAGGTACTACTACGTCTACACCGGAAGCTTTGATCTTCACTGTGCCACCTTGCTCAGTCAATGAACCAGTGATGAAGTTCATGGATGGAGCACCGATGAAACCTGCAACAAAGATGTTAACCGGGTGGTTATAAAGCTCCTCAGGGGAAGCTGTTTGTTGAATGAAACCATCTTTCATAACCACGATGCGATCGCCCATTGTCATGGCTTCGATTTGGTCATGCGTTACGTAGATTGTTGTAGTTTCAAGACGTTTAGTCAGTTTACTGATTTCCGCACGCATCTGACCACGAAGTTTAGCATCCAAGTTGGAAAGTGGTTCGTCCATCAAGAATACTTGCGGCTCACGAACGATTGCGCGGCCCAAGGCAACACGCTGACGTTGACCACCGGAAAGTGCTTTTGGTTTACGGTCAAGCAAGTGCTCGATATCAAGAATTTTCGCAGCTTCACGAACGCGTTTGTCGATGTCTGCTTTTTTGAATTTACGAAGTTTAAGACCGAACGCCATGTTTTGGTACACGTTCATATGCGGGTACAAGGCGTAGGATTGGAATACCATCGCGATGTCGCGATCTTTAGGAGCAACGTCGTTCACAAGACGGTCGCCAATAAACAATTTACCTTCCGAGATTTCTTCGAGACCAGCGATCATACGAAGAGTTGTCGATTTACCGCAACCAGATGGTCCTACCAGTACCAGGAACTCTTTGTCCTTGATATCAAGATTTACGTCGGTTACAGAAGCCTTATCGGAACCCGGATATTTTTTGTAAATGCCTTCTAAGCGTACGCCTGCCATGATCAATTTCCCCCTAAAAAAGAATTTCGTTATGGATCTATCTTATCCCACAGACGGGCAGATGACTATGCACATACTTTACAAAAAAACTAATTCCTTTTCGTAACTTTGTACAATAGCAATATAATCTTCACAAGCACGGCATCCCGGAATTGCCGAACATCCAATCCCGTCTCCTGCTTGAGCTTGTCTAATCGATAGAGGAGCGTATTACGATGGATGTATAGCTTTTTGGCTGTTTCACTTACATTACAATCCAAATTAAAGAATGTTTCCAGCGTAGCAAGCATCTCTGTCTCTACAAACAAATCCGCCCGTTTAAGCGATTGCTCCAAATATTTGGATCTGTAACTCTCCGGAATTGTGTTAAGCAAACGCTCAAGCTGAAGCATCCATGGCAGATGAATATTCGTTCCCACATGGAATTTGCGGCCCAGGTTGATCGTCTCGCGAAGCAGAATGGTCGTCTCTACCATTCCTTTGGATGGCGAAACGGGCAGTGCTACCGCCAAATGACATTCGCCTAACCATTCGCTTGCAAGCATCTCGTGCAGTCCTGATGCGATGGATGCAAGACTTTCTTCAAGCGACTCTTCTTCAGATGAATCGTCAGGCTCCGCATCTTCATCCTTTAATAACGACATCGGTCCCCATATCAACCACTCCTGGCTCTTAAGGGGGATAAGCAGAATATCTTCCGCCAAGAACGACTTAAGCAGCTTTTCCAGCTCCACATATGCAGCTTCGGTAGCCGTTGTCTGCTCTGTAATAAGGAGTAATGGAATCATGTCATAATATAAACGGCTTCCTACCGTCAAGTGATCTGGTAATGAATAAGCAGGTGTGGCCGAATCAAGCTGCTCCTGCAGCCATTCGCTCAACTTTTCAGCGTATCTTTCGGATTCGCTGGTGTTTATCCGCTTTTTTAACGGGTTCTGAGGAACAATCATTTTTAAAGTCCAACTAATCAGGTCCTTTTCCTTGGGTGTTAGATCATCATCTCTCACTTCAAGAACAGACAAAGCTTGCTCTTGCTTGCCTGCGAGGAACCAGGTAATATCCGTTTTTTCTGCGCGCATTCCGAGTGCTAAGTCTTCGTCGCCTTCGCCGCGCCAGATCGCAACGGCATCGCTTGCGAATTCATCCCATTCTTGGACTGTTCTTGTACTCATTTGAATCGGGCTATTCAGAATGTGCTGCAGCGGTTTTAACCAGTCTGTCTTGCTCATGTCTTTGTCTCCACTCTCCACGAATAGCGCTTTTTTCTTTCCATTGTACCATAACCTATTCGACAATTTTAAGTCCGCATGCCTTTTATGTAACTGATTCAGACTACAAGAGCAATTCGTTTGACCCCCTATCCAATACATGGTAATCTACACCCGACGGCTATGCATCCTTGCACGCTGTAGTATGACTTAACGAAGGAGATGCTGCCCATGTCCAGCATAGTTATTATATCCGGCAGTCCCAATGCAACCTCCCGCTTGAACGGGATCATTGATTTTGTTGCCAAGGAGCTCGGACAGAACGGTCATTCGACCAAATCCATCACCGTAGTATCACTGCCCGCCGAAGATCTGGTTCACGCTCGATTCGGCAGTCCTGCGATTGTCGAAGCCAACCGTTTGGTTGAGGAAGCATCAGCTGTTATTATTGCCAGTCCTGTTTATAAAGCTTCCTATACAGGCGTGCTTAAGGCTTATATCGATCTGCTCCCTCAGAAAGGACTTGAAGGCAAGCTCGTGCTTCCCTTATTCATTGGCGGCACGCTTGCCCATCTCTTGACCATCGATTATGCGCTGAAGCCTGTGCTCGCCTCGATGGGTGCAAGGCATTTCATCCGTGGTGTCTATGCCACGGATGAAATGGTGACCCGTATCCAAGACGGAGGAGTCGAGACCCGCTTCGAGGTAAGCGACGAGCTCGCTGATCGGTTACGAGCATCGGCACAAGAGCTTGTGGAAGAGCTGGCGCTGCGCCTTCCCCGATCGAAGTAAACGCAAAGAAGCTGCATGTGCGACGTGTTCTTCGCATACGCAGCTTCTTTTACTTTTTATCCCTTGACCTGAATCTCATCGATAAACGTCCAAGCGCTGCTCGCGGGGACAATCTCAACCTTGATGTAGCGAGTGTTCGCACCGCCAAGACCAATTACGCGATATGTTTTCGTCTGGTCGGAGCTGCTTACTGCCGGCTTCAACACCGTTCCTACATTCGTAAAGTTGATGTTGTCCGACGAAATAGAGAACCGTACTTCCTTTGGAAGCAGCACGTACACCGATTTCACTTGCAGGAAATTTGCGTTTAGCTCGCTTATGGAACGGGTTTGACCCAAATCAATGACAAAGCTGTATCCGGCGCCCGTATTGCGTCCTTGCCAAGCGCCGTCCGAGTAGCTAGCTGCTCCGAACGAGCCATTGGTTAATTCGCTTCCTCCTGCATCCGTATACAAGGCATCGGCCGCCATGGTGGAAGTGTAGGATTTGCCTATCGACCAATTGTTCGGATACGATGTTCCGGAGGACGTTGTTGCAGAGACTGAGCTCGACATTGCAGATAGATTGCCTGCTGCATCATAAGATTTGACCGTATACGTATAGGACGTGCCAGGCGCCAATTGATAATCGGTAAAGCTGGTCGAAGACGAGTAACTGGCATGTACCAGCTCACTATTACGGTAAATTTGGTAGCCTACTACACTGGTATCGTCGCTAGATGCGCTCCAGCTCAGATTAATCGTCATAGAATCGACTGCTGATGCAGACAAGCTCGTTGGTGTCGTAGGCGATACAGCATCCATAACGCCAGTTGTGACATATTCCGAATACGTTTCATAATACAACGGATTAACCGTCTGAGGGCTCATATAATGATTGAAGCTGAAGCTAGTATACTTGCTGACGTAAGGAGAAACCTCTTCCATATTATCCAGCATGAGCTTCATATCCATCGGCTTGAAGTCCAGATTGAACGTTTCCGTATCAGCCCACAATGCCGTACCAGAGCCAGCAGTGTCGATGGCATCTTCCGTCGCTTCGAACCACGCCGCAAGATCAGCTGTTACGGCATGCCCCGCGCCGATACCGTCTTGCAGAGCTAAGATATCAATATCCGACTGTCCCAAAATATAGGTCCACATCGTTTCCCATCCAGAAGGAGTCAATCCGCCCGAAACATTGTAGAATGGGGAAATCATGATCGGCAGGCCGGGAGATTCCGTGTGAGCAACAGTCGTCACGTCATTATAGAAGTCCGCGAGCCGCTGCCATGACGTAGAATCGGGATGATTCCAATTATCCACTTCAAAGCTAAGATACCAGCCTTTAAACGAAGAATAGCTGCCATATTGGTTCCATAGATCTTCAATTAATTCACCCGCGATATCCGCTTCCTCGTTCAGCCATGTCAGATCGTTTGTGTATTTCGCGAACCATTCGTGGTTCAACTGCAAGCCAACATATATATCGATGTTATACAGCTCACCCATTTCGAGCGCTTTCTCAACCACGTCTTGTGTCGTATCCTGCGATAATCCACTTACTGTCGTCGGATACACAGCTGTTCCAAACTCTGTATTAGCCGACCACTGCAGAATGAGGTGATCCATGCCTACATCTTGCATGTACTGAAATTCGTCTTCCCATTCCGTAAGGCTCCAAGTATCAGCAAGCTCCGGCTGCAAGAAGGAGCCATTCAGCTTCAAGGGCGAAGCCGCATCAAGCACTCGCCACTCGTCCACGAACGACCAGGTTGCCGCATTTCCGTTCACGGTCATTGTGACATACCGTGCAGTCACCGGACCTGATGCGTCGCAGGCATACTCCAAGCGCACAATGTCGCTTCCCGCTCCTTGCTGCCCCACCGAACAAGCCGTTTGGTACGTTAGCTGATCGGTCGAATAACTAAAGGACACGCTGGTAGGGGCCTGTATACCTGCTCCCAAATACTTGTAGAAACCTGCTTCGAATCGTTGGAACGTTTCGGTCGCACCTAAATCAACACTAAAGGTATAGACGCCGGGTGTCATACGTCCTTGCCAAGCAGAATCCGCAAGTAATGCGCTAGCCGTCATGCCATTCGTCAATTCATTGCCGCTGTCTGGATAAGAAGCATTGGCAGTAATGCTTGCTGTGTAGCTTAATCCAGCGAGCAGATTCGTCCCCGTCGCTTCTGCACGCCCTGGTGCAAGCTGACTGAAGGATAGGGCGACCATTAGGACGCAAAGAATCTGTGCCAATATTTTCCTAGAACTAGACACGGTGAAGCCATTGGGTTGCATGAATCGATCTCTCCCTTCAAATGGATGATTCGATCCAGCTGAAAACACCGGTTGCTATATCATGGAGCCTGTTTTGTTTTCAGGCGTAGATCCTTATTGAGTTCTGGCTTCGTTAGACTCCCCTTCTAGGTTGGCTCTTTAACGCTGCTAGCGCTGATCCGACAAAACCTGCCTGACTTCCAAGATGTGCAGGCGCAAGGACAACAGGGGCAGGAATCTGGTAGACCGGCATAATGAGGCGATTCAGTGCTGTCCCGATGCGATCCAGTAAGTAAGCTCCCTGTCCCGCCACAATCGCTCCCGCCAGAACGATGGCCGAAGGATTAAAAATATGAACGAGATTCGATAATCCGGCAGCTACATATTCGCAATAGGCATTCACAATGGACAACGCTTCTTCGTCGTCAGCCTTTGCTAATCGAAAGATCTCCTCCGGTTGGTCCCATGGACCATCTTGCCATCGCTCACATGCTAGCCTCATGAATCCCGAAACGGATGCATAAGCTTCCCAGCAGCCCTTATTACCGCAACTGCATACGAGACCGTTCATGGAAACCACCATATGACCGAACTCTCCCGCGTAACCTTCTCTGCCTTCATATACGCTGCGCTCTTGAATCCAACAGCCGCCAACTCCCGTGCCGATTGCGACACACAGGAAGTCATCCCATGCTTGTCCGGCCCCGATCCACGCCTCACCGAGTGCAATCATGTTCACATCATTATCTACTACTACGGGCAGCCCGGTTTCTGCTTGAATACGCTCACCAAGGGGCATGCCGGCCCAGCCTGGCAACGTAGCAGTGGCTCCCCTGACGATACCGGACGTGCGTTCCACTTGGCCCGCTGTGCCAATGCCCACTCCTTCAATGAGCGTACCCAAACGATTGGCCGCCGTGAGCCCTTGCGCAACGATGTCGGACAACTTCTGCAGGAGCGCCTCCGGACCATTGTGCGATTCCGTGGGTTCGATACCTTCCAGCAGTACGGCTCCACTCTCTGAGACGATTCCCCACTTCAAATTGGTTCCGCCAAGATCTATGCCAATTGCGGACCGCATGGGTATCATTCCTTTCCTGCAAGCTCTGGCCGTTGCTTCAATCCTTTTACGAATCGCTTCGCAATTTCTTCTGGTCGTGTAATCGCACTGCCAACTACGACGGCATGCGCTCCCATTTCAAGGCATTGGGAAGCCTCTTCAGGGGTTGAAATTCTGCCTTCGGCAAACACTGGAATTTTAACTCTGTTTACCAAATCGAAGACCAGCTTAACGTCTGGAGCCAGTTGTTTGGGTGAATAGACCGTATATCCCGACAAGGTAGTCGAAATGACATCGAAGCCCATTTCTTCTGCTTTCACGCCTTCATCTATAGTAGAAACATCGGCCATTAGCAGTATCTGCGGGTATTGCTGACGAGTCCATGCTACGATATCTTCAAGCGACTCACCGCCTGGTCTTCGCCGAACAGTCGCATCAACCGCTATAATGTCTGCACCCGCTTCAGCAATAGCAGCAACTTCTTTTTTCGTAGGTGTTATATAAACCTCCGAATCCGCATAACGCTCTTTCCATAGTCCGATAAGCGGCAAGGAAATCTTGCTTCTAATCGCCTTCACATCTTCAGGCGAATTGGCTCTTATGCCTACCGCTCCGCCTTCTTTAGCTGCGACTGCCAGTTTCGCCATCGTTTCACTGCCGAACAGAGGATCTCCCTCGTATGCTTGGCACGATACAATCAATCCACCGTTCAGAGCTTGTATTTCGTCCTTTTTCATAGCTAGATTCCACTCCTTAAGATGGAAATCAACCTTTGATTCCTGTCAGCGTAATACCTTCAATAAACTGCTTTTGGGCAAAGAAAAACATAATGATAAGAGGCAATGTGAACAAAGCTGATGCCGCCATTAACAAGCCCCATTCGGTGTAATGCTCCGCCAGAAACGCTTGCAATCCCAGCGTCAGCGTGTACAGATCGGCATTGTTCAAATATAGCAGCGGCCCCATAAAGTCGGACCAAGTGTATAGGAAAGTAAAGATGGCAACTGCCGCTAATGCCGGTCTGCACAATGGCAAAATCATCGTAACGTAGATACGCGCCTCGGATGCTCCATCAATTCGAGCTGCCTGTATAATGGCATCTGGAATCGACATAAAGAACTGCCTTAATAAGAAAATATATAACGGAGCTCCAGTAAACGTAGGGATAATCAGCGGCCAATAACTTCCCGTAAGTCCAAGATCCTTAAAAATCATATAGACCGGAATCATGGTCACTTGGAAGGGGAGCAGCATGGTCATGATCACAATGGGGAAAATCCATTTGCGTCCGCTCCATTCGATTTTTGTTATGGAATAAGACACCATAGGAGCTGCGATCAGTTGTCCGACGACACTAGCGGCCGTTACAATCAACGTATTCAAAAAATATCTAGCAAACGGTATAACTTCAAAAACATCACTATAATTGCTCCACATAAAGTTTTCAGGCCATATGGTTAATGGGAAGGTCGATATTTCTCCCAAGGACTTTAATGATGTCAGAAGCATCCACAGAAATGGAGCCAGAAAAGTAAAGCCTAGTAACAACAGCACAGCATGTACGGGTACGCTTGATTTCCAGATCGACTTATTCATCTTATTCTCCTCCGTAGGTGACCCATTTTTTCGAAGAACGGAAGATGAGCCATGTAATGAGACCCGCGATAACAAACAGAATCCATGCCATTGCGGAGGCTTTGCCCATTTTCATGTAGATGAAAGCGTTATGATACAAATACATAGCATACATAAGAAGCGAATTCTCCGGTCCGCCAGTGTTCGTGTTATTGAGCGCCGTACTGGAAACGACGAAATAAGCTTGTGTGAAATATTGCAGGTTGCTGATCACTTGCATAATAAGCTGGAACAATATAATAGGAGAAATCGTCGGAATCGTAATGTTCCAAAACTGCTTCCATTTGTTTGCACCGTCAATTTGCGATGACTCGTATAACGATTGAGGAACCTCTTGGAGTGAAGCCAGGAATATGATCATGACGTTGCCGGACGCCCAAAGTCCCATCATCACAAGAGAAATCTTGCTGAGTTCAGGATCTGCTAACCAATTGGGACCAACAACTCCGAACTTGCTCAACAAGTCGTTCACCAAGCCATATTGCGGATTCAGAATCCACATCCACAGCAGCGACGTAGCCGCAAGCGGAACAATAGTCGGAATATAATAAATCGTACGATAGGCGGACAAGCCTCTTATTTTCTTATTTAGTAAAAGGGCTAGAAGCAGAGAGAACAATAAATTGATCGGGGTGCTTACAAGCGTAAGATAAAGTGTGTTGTTAATACTTTTCCAGAACAAGTCGTCAGCGAACAACTCTTTGTAATTGTCCACCCCTATAAACTCCGGCGATTGGAAAATGTTGAAATTCGTAAAACTATAATATAATGAAGCCAACAGCGGATATAACGTAAAGACAAGAAAACCTATCATCCACGGACTTGCGAATGCTATTCCAATCCACGTTTTTTTCTTCATGGTTGCTCCCCCAGAAGTCTACTTTCCTATCCATTGATTGCTGCGCCGCTTTCCCTGGTGGTAAAGCGGCGCAGGACGATGCTAGAACCATCAGCCCAGTTATTTCAGAAGACTCGCAGACTTCTTCTTCATCTCGGCCATCGCTTCATCAGCACTCTTCTTGAAATTTATCGCCAACTCGAACTCATCTGCGATTGCCTTACTGTAAGTAGCTTGCTCCCCGAATGTTGGGAAGGACTTCAGATTCGGATTTTTCGCCGCATCTGCGAAAGCTTTGAAATCTGGAATATCTTGAAAAGCCGGATCGTCATATACCGATGTTCTTGCCGGCAGATTAGCGAACATATCATTAAACTTCACCATATTTTCTTTGGACATCAGCCAGCTCATGAACGCCCACGCGCCATCCTTACTCTTCGCATTGCTTGGAATAAAGAATGTCGATGCACTCACTTCGCCTCCACCAGCAAGCTCAGGCTTACCAGCAGGAGCCGGCAATGGAGCTATGCCGTAATCAAGGTCTTTTTTCAGAACATTTTTTACTGTATTGCCAAACCAAGGTCCGTCAAAACGAATCGCTTGGTTACCCATGATGAACGGATCGGTAGCATCTAGGTACTTGGCGGATGAGTTGAATTTAAGCACATTGTCGGATCCGAACTTCTCACGATACGCGCGCAATAGCTCAATCGCCTTCTTCATTCCTTCATTATCTGGCGTCAGCGTTTTACCATCCTCGGAGATGAAATTGCCGCCTAAAGCATATGTCATGTTGTTTCCGTAATATACAGTCGGGAAGTCTGGGAAGCCCAATACTTTAATGCTTCCATCTGCATTTGTTTCTGTTAGTTTGATTGCGTAATCGAGCAATTCTTCTTCTGTTGAAGGAGGAGTATCAAGGCCAGCTTTGGCAAGGAGAGTTTTGTTGTAGAACATCATGTTGAAGTTGACGTTAATCGGAAGCGCGTAAAGCTCGCCATTGTAGCGCCCTGCTTCCAAGGCAGCAGGCACAAAGTCGGATACATCGTACTTATCGCGTGCTATGTACTCATCTAGCGATAACAGCATCCCTTTCTCGACATACGATGCGGTATTGTTGCTGAAATTGTCTGTGATATCAGGGCCATCGCCGCTAGAGATCGCTACGATGATCTTCTGAACGTCAGGTACGGACAACCCCTTCACTTCGTACTTGTCTTGACTCGCATTAAACTCCGAAATCAACTTCTCGACGTTCTCGCCTTCAGTACCACCCCACAAATACCAGAAGCTTACTTCTTCCTTCTTGCCGTTCGATTCACTCGGTGCTTTCTCACCCGAATTTGTCGCGGCAGGCTCGTTATTGCCGCCGCTGCATGCAGCGAGCGATGCTGTAAGCATTAAAGCAACTGACGCGGTAACCCATTTTCTCTTCAACATGAATGCCTCAATCCCCCTCGAATAAAGTAAAGATGAAGTTTCTAGGTTCATTATAACTGCGCGATTGGGATTATGTAAAGGATTATTTCTTTTTTATTATATTAATTGGAGGATACCTCCACAATTAGATGATGGGCAAAATTGATCATGGAGTTTCGCTCCACCTTTTTCGTTCCAGACGGAAACCGATTTCGAACATCCTCATCCAAGGAACACTCACATTAGAGAGAATAAGCTCCTCCCCTTCAGGGATATAATCCTGTATAAATTTCTGCAGCCGCTCATTGATTAACAACTGTACCTCCTGCTGAACATGTGCTAAACGGAAATATGCAGCATCCAGGCTAGGCAAATCACGATCCGTTATTTGCTGACGGATTACCGCCTGATAACCCCAATCTTCAATTAATCGATAATAGTAATACATTCTGCTTGCCTCTTCCTTACTGGAATCACCTGGATTAGAACGAAGATATGACGCTATAATCGCATGTGAAATCACTGTTCCGAGCGCATTACCCGAAGTATTCCATCCCGCATACGCATCTAAGCCCTTTAGCAAGTCCTTCTTCGCAAGCAGTTTCATGAGAATATCATCACCACCATTACCAAGAGCGACATCGCCTAATGCAACGACTTTCCCCGTACTTATATATCGCTCCATTGTATAGACAAATTCGCGCATATTAATTTCGGATATATAGGAGTGATGACGTGTATGGATATCATCCATTGTCTCGGCTGTGGATGCGCCACTAGTTGCAGGCGAATGGACCATCAAGAAGAGATCAGGCGAGTCGAATCCGTCTCCCATATACGCTCCTGAAGCTGTAATGTGATGCTTGATGCTTTCATTCAAGCTGCGGTCTTCGTATTTGGGTATTATAGTGGGTCCAAGCGTAGATGAGTATCGGACATGAATAATGGGATGATACTGGTGCAATTCACAGAATATCTTACTAAACATCGTACAGCCGATTTCATCCGCGCCTGGATACACCGTGATACGGTCCTGAAGATTTCTGTCTTGAATGCGGCGAACAAGATTTCTCTGCTCAGCCGAGGTATAGCCGTACTGAGCGTTATCATCTAGCGGGATAACCAAGTAATCAATTACGCCTTCTTCTGCCAGCATCACCGAGTATTCGTTCATCTTCTTATTAACTTCTCTTCTACCTAGAAAATCATCAAATATCGCTTCTGGAACCCTATGCATAATTTCTTGCAATCGTTCTTCTTCCGTATGTTGAAGTTTGCCTTCACGCTCACACTTATCCTGCAGCCATCCGAATTCATTCAATTCCTTTCCATAATCCGCATAGTAGTCAGGCTCTTCTTCGCTGCTGGAATACGCTGGAGCCCGCGTAATCAGATGGAACACATAAAGCTTAAGTGATGGATGCATCTCCTTTAGCTCGCGAAGCAATTGTATTTTCTTCTCCAGTTCAACCTCCCCTATACTGTGTAGACGCGATGGGACAATTCCTCCATACAACAGCATATCCATGCTAATTAGCGCATAATCTGCTGAAGTTGCTTCTTGCTTAATCCATTGTGCCAGAGCTTTCGTGTTTGCCGGAAGCTTCTTATTGCCTAGTATCTTACGGTCAGGCGCGCTTACATGGAGATTCGTCATACTAGCGAGATACAACGGATAATCGTAGTTGCATGGCCGTTCATCTAATGGCACGTAAACGATCTTACTCTGCATAAGTCTTACTCCCCTTTCTCTTTGAACAAAAAAATCCATACTCTATATAAGGTATGGATAATTTCTTCTTAATTTTATTATAATTCGGAGTATAACTCCATATCAATACTTTTTAATAAATCTTGTGTACAACCGACATTGACGTCTTCTCTAAGGCTTCGTAGGCTTTCGATCTGTAACGAATCGCTGTCGCTGTTGATAAAATATCGAGGACATGAATTTGAGATAATTTGGATGAGAAGGCCCCTCCCTGTAGAGGCGTTTCACGGGATTTGGATAATAAGACGACATCCGCATATTGTGTCAATGGTGAACGAAGATGACTGGTCAAACAAATAAAGAAGACGTTATTTTGTTTTGCGATCTTGACGGCGTCGACAATATCCTTGGTGCTTCCAGATGTAGAAATGCCAAAGAGAACATCGCCTTCCTCCATTAGAATAGCGTTCATCGCCATAATATGTGGATCAGTTACGACTTCCGTATTATAGCCAAGACGCATAAATCGATATTTACCATCCATCGCTGTATTAGCCGAAGAACCTACGCCAAAGAAGTACAGCTTCTTAGAGCTGCCGATAGCCGAGATCGCTTTTTCGACTTGATCCATATTCAACAGATTAAGTGTATTTTCGATTGCTTTCGTATTTTCTGCCGTTATTTTTATAGCAATGTCATGCAGGTTATCCGATTCATCAATCTGGCTATGTACGTTCTTTATTGGAACTACCAGATCTTGAGCAAGGGCCAGTTTAAACTCCTGGTAACCTTTGAACCCTATTTTTCGGCATAAACGCAATACCGATGTTTCGCCTACACTAGCCATTTCAGCTAAATCGGTTAATGTAACATATACAACTGCTTCGGGGTCTTTTTTTATGACATCAGCAATTTTTTTCTCCGTTTTGGTAAGTGCTTCATAAATGCTAGATATAATCAAAAGCGTATTAGCATCTTCTGAAGCTCCTTTACGATTCGCCATCGATAACACTCCTTGATTGAAGAAATATTCCACCTATATTTTTAATAGTAGACTTTATCTCCACTTTTTTCAAGTCAAATATACAGCTCCGAGATGTTGGTTTTGTCATCACAATATATTATGACAATACAAAAAAGAGAGGCAGCTGCCTCTCTTTGAACGTTTGGTTTGAATAAAAACTGGTGAGCCATGAAGGACTCGAACCTTCGACACCCTGATTAAAAGTCAGGTGCTCTACCAACTGAGCTAATGGCTCCAATTAAGGAACTGGTGGAGGATGATGGATTCGAACCACCGAACCCGAAGGAAGAGATTTACAGTCTCCCGCGTTTGGCCACTTCGCTAATCCTCCATAATACATACCTTGTCTGCTTTGACAGACATAAGTGGTGGCTCGGGACGGAATCGAACCGCCGACACAAGGATTTTCAGTCCTTTGCTCTACCAACTGAGCTACCGAGCCTTACTTATTAAAAAATGGCGGAGCTGACGGGATTCGAACCCGCGGTCTCCTGCGTGACAGGCAGGCATGTTAGGCCTCTACACCACAGCTCCAGGAATTGAATGGTGGAGGATGACGGGATCGAACCGCCGACCCTCTGCTTGTAAGGCAGATGCTCTCCCAGCTGAGCTAATCCTCCATATGGTAGCGGCGAAGGGGATCGAACCCCCGACCTCACGGGTATGAACCGTACGCTCTAGCCAGCTGAGCTACACCGCCACATGTTCCCCGATTGTTGTCACTTACAGCGCTCGGGGTCGCTTGTAAGATCAGGCAATAACATAACCAAATGTTATGTGCAAATCATTCCTGCTTTCTTGGAGCTTGTCCATTACGGCAGTTTGATTGCGCCCTGAAAACTGGATACGAAAGGTTTGCTGAACCTTAAAGCTGTTGCTTACCGTTTGTATGAACGAGTAAGCGTGTAGGATAAGCCCTCGACCGATTAGTATTCGTCAGCTCCACACATTGCTGTGCTTCCACCCCGAACCTATCAACCTCGTCGTCTTCAAGGGGTCTTACATACTGGGAAATCTCATCTTGAGGGGGGCTTCACGCTTAGATGCTTTCAGCGCTTATCCCGTCCGTACTTGGCTACCCAGCGGTGCTCCTGGCGGAACAACTGGTACACCAGCGGTACGTCCATCCCGGTCCTCTCGTACTAAGGACAGCTCCTCTCAAATTTCCTGCGCCCGCGACAGATAGGGACCGAACTGTCTCACGACGTTCTGAACCCAGCTCGCGTACCGCTTTAATGGGCGAACAGCCCAACCCTTGGGACCTACTTCAGCCCCAGGATGCGATGAGCCGACATCGAGGTGCCAAACCTCCCCGTCGATGTGGACTCTTGGGGGAGATAAGCCTGTTATCCCCAGGGTAGCTTTTATCCGTTGAGCGATGGCCCTTCCATTCGGTACCACCGGATCACTAAGCCCGACTTTCGTCCCTGCTCGACTTGTAGGTCTCGCAGTCAAGCTCCCTTATGCCTTTGCACTCTTCGAATGATTTCCAACCATTCTGAGGGAACCTTTGGGCGCCTCCGTTACATTTTAGGAGGCGACCGCCCCAGTCAAACTGCCCGCCTGACACGGTCCCCGTACCGGTTTCACGGTACTAGGTTAGAACTCCGATACGATCAGGGTGGTATCCCAACGGCGCCTCCACCTAAGCTGGCGCTCAGGCTTCAAAGGCTCCCACCTATCCTGTACAGATCGTACCAAAGTCCAATATCAAGCTGCAGTAAAGCTCCATGGGGTCTTTCCGTCTTGTCGCGGGTAACCTGCATCT
>NZ_CM137010.1:1530000-2115000 GCF_054483835.1 Paenibacillus sp. strain BS8-2 | reverse complement strand
GCATATCATGCGAAGTTAGAACGGCTCTATATACGATCATTGCCAACCAACAATACTAACTGAGTTCCCTGCGACCTTCCAGCGCCTTGGACAACGTGACCTCATCGGCATACTCCAGATCCCCGCCTACAGGCAGACCATGCGCGATTCGAGTCACCTTAATCCCGAACGGCTTGACGAGCCTCGACAAGTACATTGCGGTAGCTTCGCCTTCGATATTCGGATTCGTTGCCAGGATCAACTCCTGAACGCGTTCATCGCTAAGTCTGCGTAGCAGCTCTGCGATACGAATCTCGTCAGGACCAATTCCCTCCATGGGAGAGATCGCACCTTGAAGAACATGATAATAACCATCGAATTCCTTAGTGCGCTCCATCGCCACGAGGTCCTTGGACTCTTGCACGACACAGATGACAGATCCGTCGCGAGACTTGTCTTGGCAGATCCGGCAAGGATCCGTATCCGTGATGTTGCAGCAAACCGAACAATAAAACAAATTTCTTTTTACACTGACCAGCGCTTTGGCGAAATCGATTACATCGTCTTCTTTCATCCTCAGCACATGGAATGCAAGTCTTGCCGCCGTCTTGGGACCTATGCCCGGAAGACGTGTAAAGGCGTCTATCAGTTTCGCTATGGGTTCCGGGTAATACAAGGGTGCAGCTCCTTTCAGACTTTCGGCCAAACGTTATCGGAGCCGTTCGTTCCGAGTGGCTGTTCTTAGAACAAGCCCGGAATCTTCATACCGCCAGTGAATTTGCCCATATCTTTGTTCGCAAGCTCGTCCGCCTTCGTGAGCGCATCGTTAACAGCAGTCAATACGAGATCCTGAAGCATCTCAACATCGTCCGGATCTACAGCTTCCGGTTTAATGACAATGCTAAGCACTTTCTTGTGACCGTTAACTTCAGCTGTCACTACGCCGCCGCCCGCCGTTCCTTCTACTATTTTGCTTTCAAGTTCTTCTTGCGCCTTCATCATTTGTTCTTGCATCTTCTTCACTTGCTTCATCATTTGGTTCATGTTATTCATTTGTCGTCACCTCATCATTAGTATAGTTAAGACTTATCCTTCACGACAACCAGATCTTCGCCGAACAGCTTCACGGCTTCTTCGATCCACTCTGCCCGTTTCGGCGGGGAAGCTGCTTCAAGCATTTCGTGCTCTAGTACAAAATCTCCCGCTCCCGCCGAAGTCGACTCGCCCGCGCCGTCTAATGCAGCTTGCCAGTCCTTCTGCATAACGGTGACCAATGTACAAGTCTTGCCCAGTACATCTCCGGCAATCCGTTCAATGATTTCGCGATGGTTAGGCTTCTCGGTCGTCTCTCTATGAATTTCGTTCTTGAAAGCTAGGAGCAGGTTCTGCTCTGATACAGAGACCAGCTCACCATCCTTGAGCCATGCATGAAGAGTGACCTTCTCTTCCTTCACGCGTTGCAGCACGTCGCCCCACTTCATGCGGGCACTGCCCGACTCGGGACTGCCCGCCAGAGCGAGATACGGATCCAGCTTCACCTTAGCTCGAGCAACTCCGCCTCCCCCGCCGCCAAAAGCACCTCGAGTTGCGGGGCGCGTCGCCGCTCCACCTTGTGCGCCTCTTCCTGATGCGGCCGCTTCTCCCGTTGCCGCAATCGCGACACCACCGCTAATCAACCCTTCGATCTTACGCTCTAAGGCGGCAATCTGCCCTCGTAGCGCCTGAACTTCCGAAGAGGACGCTCCACCGCCGGCAGTCGTTGTTCCTCCGCCTGTTGGCGCTGAGCCTGACTTCGCGTTTTCTTCTAATGTACACAGCTTAAGCAGCGCCACCTCGAATACGGTTTGAGGCTGGGATGCATGCTTAAGCTCCGCTTGGTAACGATTGAGCGTATCGATCATCGCGAACAATCGCTCAGGGGAATAAGCTTCGGCCATTTCACGGAATTTCTCCCGGTCCACGATCCTCTCCGTTGCTACTCCTGCACTCGGCGCTAGCTTGAGCACTAGTAGGTCGCGGAAATAATAGATCAAATTTTCTAGACACTTGTCCGGGCTCTTGCCTGCTTGCGTCAACCCTTCGACGAGCGGCATGATCGCTGCGGCATTACGATCCCGCACAGCTTCGGCCAGCTGGTAGAATTGCTCAGATGCCATTCCGCCTGTCACGTCTACGGCAGCCTCTAACGTAATTCTGGAGTCGCCGAACGCGGAAACCTGTTCAAGCAGGCTGATAGCGTCCCTCATTCCGCCTTCGGACAGTCTCGCAATATATGCGATCGCGTCTTCGTCTGCATGAATCCCCTCTTCCGAGCAGATCTGCAGCAAGCGAGCTGTCTGCTCTTGCAGCGAAACTTGGCGGAAGTCGAACCGTTGGCACCTTGATATGATCGTAGCCGGCAGCTTATGAGGCTCAGTCGTTGCAAGTATAAAGATGACATGGCCAGGCGGCTCTTCCAACGTCTTCAGCAGAGCATTAAACGCTTCAGTGGTTAGCATGTGCACCTCATCGATGATGTACACTTTATATCTAACCTCAGATGGCGCGTACCTAACCTTGTCCCGTATGTCACGGATCTCATCGATTCCGCGGTTGGATGCCGCATCGATCTCGATCACATCCATAATATGTCCTGCCGTTATCCCTTTGCAAGCGTCACATTCGTTGCAAGGCTCGATAGCGGGTCCCCGCTCACAGTTAATCGCTTTGGCCAGAACCTTGGCAGTCGTTGTCTTGCCGGTCCCTCTTGGTCCGTTGAACAAATAAGCATGCGACACTCGATTTTCTCTAATCGCGTTCTGCAGCGTTTGGATAATATGTTGTTGCCCCACCATGTCCTGAAACGTTTGAGGACGCCAGGCACGATATAATGCGATATGTGTCACGCGGCTCTTCCCTTTCAGCTTCTTCGGATTCCTATATTATACTACAATGCCGAATGAAGCGTAAGCAATAACCTCACTTATGCCGAACAGTGTCGGCTTCGATTTTTCCATTATCATTACTACCACGCAAAAATGCCTGCAATCACTTCATCCTCAAGCGATTAAGCTTGTAGAATAAGCAATTACAGGCATATATGCGGAGCTTGCGCTCATCATGTCATCTAAGCAGAACCGTGCACCTGCCTTCGATATATACGACCCAAGCGGCACTCTTGCTACACAGCTCGAGCCAGGCACTCCCCCGGCACATGAACTAACTTGCTTACGGCTGCTTCCTTCCGGACCTGACCGGGTTCACAAGCGTCCATTGCGGAGGACCCAACTGTCAACACTGCTTGCAAGCGCCAAGCCTCACATCAGCATAACCTCAGACAGGAATTCAACCTCGCTACAGCGGATTGCGAGTTACAGGGCACCGCTACCTCCCCATCTAGCACGGCAAAGACAAGTATAGTACATTCCGAGACAAAGCGCAACCGATGGATACATTTATACCATTCGCCGTTACAATCGGTCTAAGAATTCCCTTTTCTAACGACTTGTTTTGACATGCACTTCGTATCGGGGCATGTTCTGCTGCACGATCGATTGTGCCCTTGCGCGCAAACGCACGAGCTGAGCATCCGTCAAATCCGGATCACCTTTAATACTGACATGCAACTCGCTGCCATTAAAGCTGACACGAGTTGACTTGATGCCCGCGACAGGCTCCAATATCTGCTCGATCAGCCGAATATCCTTCTGGTAAAGCAACGTCGTATTACGGTTCATTAGATTGGGGTTGCTGTTGGAGTAACCCATATAACCGTCATGCCCATAGGTATTAGCTTCGCCAGGCTCCGCTCCCGAGCAACCCGCTCCAAGCAGCAAAGCGGTACCGATCAAACCGATCGTTAGTGCGTTGCGCACTGTAGACTTAACGCTTTTTATATTGCCATGACCTTGATCATGCACGAATTTGTCCATAAAAAAACCTCCCTTATAACCATAGGATGGCTGAGGGAGGTTCTTGTATTCTGCCAAATAATGGCCGAATGTTTGGTATGAATTACATGCCGTATTTCTTCTTGAAACGGTCGACGCGGCCGCCGGCATCCAGGAACTTCTGCTTGCCCGTGAAGAACGGGTGACATGCGGAGCAAATCTCAACACGAAGACTTGGTTTGATAGAACCTGTCTCGAACTGATTGCCGCAAGCGCAAGTTGCTGTAACGACGTGGTATGTCGGATGAATACCTTGTTTCATCTCGTTCACCTCTTTCTGCCCTGAGCCACATGCGGACCCAGAGTATAAATAACACAATGCCCAGTATATCACGAAGCGAGTCCCTCATGCAATGATTATCCCATTGTCAATCTAGGGAATAAGCACATTCTTCGGGCGACGCATCGCCTCCGGAGGGACATGCGTGTAGGAGCCAATTACTACTTCGGGAAGCTCCTGACGGAAGATTTCCAGCATTTGCTTCATGCCGTAAATTTCACCTTGCGCCTTTGGAATCAATGCCAGATAACTCTCTGGATCAATATTCAGATTACGCATCTGAATCAGCTTAAGTCCGGATCGCTTGGCAAAGCCGATCATCGCTTCAATCTCTTCTTCACGATCTGTGACACCAGGGAAGATCAGATAATTGATCGACGTATAAACACCTTTGTCCGTCGCGTATCTAAGCGATTTCTCGACATTCTGCAGCGTATAACCACGAGGCTTATAATACGCATTATAATGCTCATCGAGCGCACTGATTGTGCTGACGCGCATTAAGTCTAGACCAGCGTCTACAATCGCGCGGATGAAGTCAGTCAGCCCCGCGTTTGTATTGATGTTAATATAACCAAGCGAAGTGGTCGCTCTGACGCGGCGCATTGCTTCCACGATTATTTTGACCTGCGTGGATGGCTCACCCTCGCAGCCTTGACCAAAGCTGATAATGGATTCAGGCTCGCGAAGATGCTCCAGCATGATATCCACCAATTCGTCTACGGTTGGCTTGAAGTTCATCCGGGTCTGCGGCGCCAGGAATCCGCTATCGTCTGGTTGCTCGGATATACAGCCGAAGCAGCCCGCATTGCATGAATACGAGACAGGCACGGCACCTTCCCAACGATTAAGGAACGTATTAGACGCCGTCAAACACTCATAGCCCAGCGCACAATTCGAAAGATGTTTATATAAACGATTGTCTGGATATTTCTGAAGCAAACGCTCTACTTGTACGCCAAGCTCATTACGGTCGCAATTGAGCGGATCCCAGCGTTCAGGATCATCGCTTTGTTCGGCAGCGACATAGAATCCGCCGTCCTTCCAGACGACAGCTGTATAACCGAATAACGGCAGCTTCTCGTTCTTGTCAGCCTTGGCGTAACCAGGCAAACATAGACGCGTGTAGCCTTGAGGCAGCAAAGCGCCAACAGCTTGAGCGCCGCCAGGCAGCATTTGCATCTTGCCGTTGTCAGGATCTAGGCCGATGGGGCGTGTGAAGGGCAAGCTGACAAGCGTTGCGCCTTCCGGTAGAGGAATGAGCTCCTCCTCCAATATCTCCACGACCATGTCGCCGCTGCGTCCGAGACCATTATATTCTGGATGATCGAACACATTGCCGTGTTCATCTGCATATACGAGATTCATGATGTTCTCCTTCCAGCCGGGTTGCCGGCGTTAAGACCCTTGCGTCGATCTTGCGACAGGTCTTCGACTTGCGGATGACGAAGGAGAGCTGCTCTTGGCCGGCGTTCGATCGTTCCGCGGTGTTTCAAGCGATGTATCAAGCGACATAAGGAACTGCTCGTTGTTGTCCGTCTCCTTCAGCTTCTTGAGGAAATTATCAACGAATTCCATCGAATCGTTCATATTTTTGCGGATCGCCCATACTTTGTCGAGTTCTTCCTTGGTTAGAAGCATCTCTTCTCGACGCGTGCCGGATCGACGCATGTCAAGCGCAGGGAAGATACGGCGTTCCGCAAGCTTGCGGTCCAGGTGTAACTCCATGTTACCCGTACCTTTAAATTCTTCATAAATGATGTCGTCCATACGCGATCCAGTTTCAATAAGCGCCGTCGCGAGTATCGTCAAGCTGCCTCCCTCTTCCACGTTTCGCGCGGATCCGAAGAAACGCTTGGGACGATGGAAAGCTGCAGGATCAATACCGCCGCTAAGCGTACGTCCTGAAGGCGGGATGACTAGGTTGTACGCACGAGCCAGCCGCGTAATACTGTCCAGCAAGATCACTACGTCCTTCTTATGCTCAACCAGCCTGAGCGCCCGCTCCAGTACTAACTCCGCCACTTTGATGTGATTCTCCGGCAATTCGTCGAATGTAGATGCGACAACCTCACCTTTAACAGAACGCTGCATATCCGTTACTTCTTCAGGACGCTCATCAATCAACAATACGAACAGCTCGATATCTGGACGATTCTCGGATATGCTGTTGGCGATTTCCTTGAGCAAAAGCGTTTTGCCTGCTTTTGGAGGCGCAACAATCAGCCCTCTCTGACCAAGCCCTACAGGTGCTAACAGGTCCATCATTCTGGTGGATAACTTCGACTTAGAGGTTTCAAGCACTAATTTCTTCTCGGGATATAGAGGAGTAAGCGCAGGGAAGTGGAGTCGTTCTGCAGCTGTTTCGGGATTCTCTCCGTTTACAGCGTTCACTTGCAATAGGCCGAAATATCGTTCATTCTCTTTGGGAGGGCGGCACTTGCCGGATACTAGATCGCCGTTTCTCAAATCGAATCGGCGTATTTGAGAAGCCGAGATGTAGATATCCTCTTTGCTTGGCAAATAGTTAATTGGACGAAGGAAGCCGAAGCCTTCTTGAAGAATGTCCAGCACGCCTTCCATAAACATAAGACCGCTCTTCTCCGCTTGCGCCCGGAGGATGGCAAATATAAGTTCTTTTTTCTTAAGCTGACCATAGTAAGCAATTTGATATTGCTTGGCGAGCTTGTAGAGCTCGGTCAGCTTTAATTCTTCCAGATCTGCAATTTGAAGATCCGCCATATTCTCACCACTTTATTTGATTTGTTAGTTCCATCTCTTTAAATACCTATCATTAACAAAATTTGCCTTTTCTATTCCGTATCGGTTTCACGCCATACTTCTGCGCCTAGTCGCGTCAAATTCTCTACTAGATGATCATACCCACGATCGATGTATTCGACGCCGCTAATTTCGGTTACGCCGTCTTCGACTGTCAATGCAGCCACAACAAGCGCAGCTCCCGCTCTCAGATCGGCAGCCTTGACCTTGGCCGCATTAAGCTTGTTGCCTTCGATGATAGCGGAACGTCCCTCCACTCGAATATTTGCTCCCATGCGAACAAGCTCCGGCACATGTTTGAACCGAGTGCCATAGACATAGTCCGTTAATATGCTAACGCCTTTGGCTTGCGTCAGCAGTGTTGTCATGGGGGATTGGAGATCGGTCGCGAATCCCGGATATACAAGTGCCTTGACATCGATAGATGTATATTCGGGAGAACCAATAATTCGAATCGATTCGTCCATCTCAATAACTTGAACGCCCATCTCTTCCAGCTTTGCGGTCATCGCTTCCATATGCTTCGGGATCACATTATCAATCAATACATCGCCGCGCGTCGCCGCCGCCGCGATCATGTAGGTACCTGCTTGAATACGATCGGGAATAATCGAATGGCGGCAGCCATGAAGTTTCTCCACACCTTCAATCCGGATCGTTTCTGTTCCGGCTCCCTTCACGTTTGCTCCCATGGCGTTCAATAGTGTAGCGACATCTATGATTTCAGGCTCTTTTGCCGCGTTTTCGATAATCGTAGAGCCTTTGGCACGAGAAGCCGCAAGCATAATATTAATCGTTGCTCCAACACTTGCGACATCCAAATATATTTTCGCTCCACGCAGCTGCTTGGCGGTAATATGAATGGAACCATGTTCATTCGTAACAGTCGCGCCGAGCGCTTCGAATCCTTTGATATGTTGGTCGATTGGCCGCGGCTCGAAATTGCAGCCGCCAGGCATTCCAATAATAGCTTCGCCGAATCGCCCCAACATCGCGCCCATTAAATAATATGAAGCTCTAAGAAGCTTCACTTTGCCGTTAGGCATAGGTCTAGCGACCAAAGCCGAAGGATCGATACGCATCGTATCCTCATGACGCGTAACTGTAGCGCCTAGCTCACGCAAAATATCACTATATACTGCAACATCGCTGATCAGCGGTAAATTATCTAATACAACTTCCGATTCTGCCAATATTGCTGCTGGTACAAGCGCAACTGCACTATTTTTGGCACCGCTAATTTGAACTGTGCCGCGCAGCGGACGACCGCCGCGAATCATTAATTTCTCCATGAAAAGTAGGTTCCTCCTCTTAAGCTTAGAAGAGCGCAAGATGAATCGGCTGACGCCGATATTCACGACGCAGCTCGCTTCCGCTCCCGGTGAAGGTTTGCCGCTGCCTGGGCAACATGACAAAAAGACGGTTCATCCAAGTAATAGCGAGAAAGTGTTTAGCATGCACAGTCCCTTTTTTCAAGGTGAAACGGTTGCGCCATCCATAGCGGCGGGGAGCGTTTCATGCCGAGAAATATAGAGAAAGGCTATCAAAACATATACTTGCCAATATTTCGAGAAAAACCGCCTTGCCAATAGTCAAACCCTTAAGGTTTGTCCATCCAGCATATTGAAGACGGTTTTCTTTCCTTGGTTCTCTTCGCTTAAGCTTGATTATTGCTTTCGAACAAACAGAATTCCTCTGGGGTAACAGTCTTTATTGCCGTGCTGGCAGGTATTCGTTATTTGGGATTAAAAAGGGTCGGATAGGATATACGGGATATTTCAATTTTCTCTCGATCACATTCGTTGGTTACAACTGTGCAACAGTACTGACCTGTCATTCTGAGCTATTATATCACAACGAAGCAATAAATAGTAAAGCTAACTTGGGTTGCCAGAATAGCAAAAAGAAGCATCGCCCGCGCCACTTGCGGGCGATGCTTCTTATATGGCATCACGAACCTACGGCAAACCGATCTGACGAAGCTCCGCCTTGCAGATGCTTGTTCACTTCCATTCTCATCTCGTCGATGTCGAATGGTTTAGTGAAATGCATTAATGCGCCAAGGTCGGTCGCTTCTTTAATCATGTCAAGCTCTCCGTATGCAGTCATCATGATGACTTTAATTGAAGAATCGATGGCTTTGATATGCTTCAAGATTTCGAGTCCGTCCATGCCAGGGATCTTCATGTCGAGCAACACGAGATCCGGAGACTCACGTCTCACGATCTCCAGGGCAATCTTGCCGTTCGCAGCCTGGAATGTATTGTAGCCTTCGCTACTGAAAACTTCCAAAAGCAAGACGCGTATACCGTTCTGATCGTCGACAATCAATACCTTTTTCTTATCCAAGCTTCCTCAACCTCCCACGAATGATCGTCAAACTGCTACTCAAGGCGATAAGAATGATTTTCAGTCATTTTTTAATACATATTCGTGAGGGTAAAGGGATTTTCCTGCTATTGCATACAAAAAATTACTGAAAGGGAGAAAGTATGACACTGTTGTGTTCGCTTTGTCGGAAATTAACGTGAGCTTCTCTCCGAATAAGCAAGAGATGCTTGTACGAAACCTTTGAACAACGGCTGCGGACGGTTAGGTCTCGACGTAAATTCCGGATGGAATTGAACGGCCAAGAACCATGGATGCTCCTTCAGTTCGACCATCTCAACTAGACGACCGTCAGGGGAGGTACCAGAGATGATCAGGCCAGCCGACTCAATTGCTTCTCTATATTCATTGTTAAACTCATACCGGTGGCGATGGCGCTCGTACACCAGCTCATCTCCATATTCACGTGCAGCGATTGTCTCAGGTACGATCTTACAAGGGTAGAGACCCAAACGCATCGTTCCGCCCAAGTCCTCGATGTCCTTCTGATCAGGCAGCAAATCAATAACAGGATATGGCGTTGATGAATTGATTTCGGAGCTGTTGGCGCCTGCGAGTCCAGCTACGTTGCGTGCATACTCGATAACGGCAACCTGCATGCCGAGACAAATACCGAAGAACGGCACTTTAGCTTCGCGTGCATAACGAATCGCGCAGATTTTGCCTTCGATGCCACGATCTCCAAATCCGCCAGGAACCAGGATGCCATGAACGCCATTCAGCGCGTCCGCTGCATTCTCGTCCGTCAGCTGTTCAGCATCGACCCAGCGAATCTTCACTTCGGAATCAGCCGAAATTCCAGCATGACCAAGCGATTCTACGATACTGAGGTAAGCGTCGTGCAGCGCAACGTACTTACCAACGATTGCGATCTCCGTCGTGTTGTGCAACGACTTGACACGATCCACAAGGCTTTCCCATTCGCGCATGTCGGGTTGATCCGTTACAAGCTTGAGATGATTCACAACATATTCGTCGAGCCCTTGCTCACGCAACATAAGCGGCACTTCGTACAATGTAGATGCATCGCGGCATTCGATAACCGCATTCTCATCAATATCACAGAACAAGCCGATCTTGCGCTTCATGTCCTCGGCAAGCGGATACTCCGTTCGGCACACTATCACGTTAGGCTGGATACCGATACTGCGGAGCTCCTTCACGCTATGTTGCGTCGGCTTCGTTTTCACTTCGCCGGCCGCCTTGATATAAGGAATAAGCGTAACGTGAATATACATCACATTGTCGCGTCCGATGTCACTTTTAATTTGGCGAATCGCTTCCAGGAACGGCAAGCTCTCGATGTCGCCCACAGTTCCGCCGATCTCTGTGATCACGACATCGGAACCATGCTCCTTGCCCGCACGGAAGACACGATCTTTGATTTCATTCGTGATATGTGGAATGACTTGAACGGTACCGCCTAAGTAATCGCCGCGACGTTCTTTGGTGATCACGTTCGAATAGATTTTGCCTGTGGTAACGTTACTGTTCTTGGACAGGTTAATATCAATGAACCGTTCGTAGTGTCCAAGGTCAAGGTCCGTCTCCGCACCATCGTCTGTTACGAAAACTTCCCCGTGTTGATAAGGACTCATTGTTCCGGGGTCAACGTTGATGTAAGGGTCGAACTTCTGAATAGTAACTTTAAGACCTCTGTTCTTAAGCAGTCTGCCCAGCGATGCTGCGGTAATCCCCTTGCCTAGGGAAGAGACTACGCCGCCGGTTACGAATATATATTTGGTCACTGTGATGATACCCTCCATACTCCTATGTTAATAAATAGTTTACCCAATTCTCTTCCTTATTCTTCTGTTGCATCCATGCTTGCAACAAACACACGCGCAAGGCTGCCGCCACCGTCTATAAAACGGCAGGGCGACAGCCCCTTTAAACAAAAAAAGTGACACCCGTAGCTACGGGGGCACTTTTCTCTTATCGCATAGTTATGCGTATTATTGGTTAACCGAATCTGAAGCCCATGCAATAGTTTACTCTGCCTTAATAGGACATGTCAAGCATTACAACGAGCACTTTGCATTACTTATCGTCGTCATCGAAAGACTCATCTTCCTCGTCTTCGTCGCCGTCGGACTCCTCGTCATCTTCATCTTCTTCCGAGATGTCTTCTTCCTCAATCTCGATATCCTCTTCAACTTCGGCCTCTTCTTCAGCTTCTTCAAACTCTTCGGAGTCCTCGTCGTAAGCATCGTAATCCTCTTCCGCCGCGAAGTCGTCTTCTTCCTCTTCGGCGAACAGATCATCATCATCCAGATCGTCGTCGTCGTTAATAATGCGGGTACGCTTCGCGTTGCCCACTGGATCCTCGGAGCGCTCTACAGGATACCAGCGTTTCAGCCCCCACATATTGCTGCCGACGCAAGCGAACCTGCCGTCGATGTTGATCTCCGTATATACCTGAGCGATGAATTGATTGATGCCCTCTTGGGATAGACCACGAATCTTGGCGATCTCCATCATCAAATCGCGGTAGTAGTATGGCGTATTAGCCGCCTTGAGCACTTCGAACGCCAAGTCGACCATCGGCATTTCTTTCACGCGTTCTGGATCTAGCTTCAACGTAATGTTGCTGCCGCTCATATGGACACATCCTCTCTCTATGCACTGAAATGATGTACGCTGCCGCACCAGATTTATCCTCGGCAAGTCGATCGCCCCCGACCCTCGTCAGGCGGGTGCTCTCCCTGCGCACGCTTTAGTCACACTATAGTAAAACCTATTTCATTCGAAAAAGCAAGTGCAAGCCATCTAACCTGCATTGGGATGGCATCCAGGCCTCACAACATGTGCTAAAACATTAGGAAGCGCAACAAAAAAGCGAAGGGAGCCTCCCTTCGCTTTGACTGTATCCATCCGACTCGCGTCGGAGATGTAAGAGCGTACCCAGCTCTTCCTTCATCCTATGAGCGAATGCGGATTTTGCCACGGCCTAGCGCCTATTTATTTCAAAAAAGGCAAGTGGCTCACGCCGGATAAGGGTCCCCTTCATACAATAGTTCAGCAACGTCCTTCGGGAGGGGGATCCCTATTGAATATCGACGCCATGATCCAGTGGTTACTGCAATCGCGCGCAATCGAATCTGTAGAAACTTCACAACGAATCATAAGATTCAAGCAAGGCAGCGACTATAGAAAGTTCTTGCGAAAGCTGTCACACGACGACTCGCTCCGAACGCTTCGCAAGCTTGTCAGCCCCCTGCCAATCATTAAGGGCTTTACTTGTCCGTTGCCCGCTTCCGCTATTCTGGATTCGGCAGGAGGACAAGTATGGATGGAGAAGGACTGCCTCATCAGCGTCAGCCCATCCTCACAGAAGAAGCAAGGGCCGCTGGACAACGGCATGCCTTGGGGTGTACAGCAGGTTAAGGCTCCTCTGGCTTGGGGCATTACAACGGGACATCGGGTCAAGGTTGGTGTCATCGATACCGGCGTAGACTTCAATCATCCCGATCTCAAACATTCGTTGCTTAGAGGCATCAATCTGCTTAGCCGCAGCAAAATGCCCTATGACGACAACGGCCACGGCACACATATCGCAGGAACAATAGCCGCCTCAAACAGCATGCATGGCATGATTGGCGTCGCGCCACGGGCGCTTATTGCCCCCGTCAAGGCCTTCGACCACAACGGGAGCGCTTTCGTTTCCGACATTATTCTCGGCATCGAGTGGTGCGTCCGCAACGGCATGGATGTCATCAACATGAGCTTCGGCATGAAGAACAGAAGCAAGGCGTTGCTCGGCGCCGTCACGAACGCATATAATTCCGGAGTGATCATCGTCGCCTCATCCGGCAACGACGGCAAGCTCCGATACGTCGATTATCCCGCTCGGTATCCGCAGACCATATCTGTAGGTGCAACAAACAAATTTCGCAAAGTCGCTCCCTTCAGTAACCGCGGCGCAAGCATCGACATCTATGCTCCAGGTGAAAAGATCATATCTGCTTGGCTGCGCGGCAATTACAATGAGATGAGCGGTACGTCCATGGCGACCTCGCATGTCAGCGGAGCAATCGCCTTGCTATTGTCTCTATATCCTCAATTGAGCCCCGGCGAGATCAAAACCATTATGAAACGCTCCATGCAGCCGCTGCGCAGTGGAAAAAACCGCAATACCAATGCAGGCGAGCTAGACATCATCAAAATGCTTGCAGCCGCGGAAAGATTGTAACCCCATATCTGCGGCATGCATAGACAAAAGAACCTCCCGTTCCGCCGCTAGACGGAAATGGGAGGTCGCCATAAAGAAATCTGTATTTTTACATCCGTTCTGGCGCGGAAACACCGACCAGTCGGAGCACGTTCGCGATCGACAAGCGTACGGCGCCAAGCAAGGCAAGACGTGACAGCGTCTGCTCAGCGTCATCCGTGATTACACGTTCCGCGCGATAGTAGCTATGGAAATCAGCCGCAAGCTCATAGACATAACGGATCAGGCGATGAGGGGCGTACCCTGCAGCCGCTTCAGTGATTTCCTGCGGCAGCTCGCCGATCTTGCGAATGAGGTCAAATTCCACCTCACTGTCCAGTTTACTTAACGAAACGCTCGGTAGATCCGTCATGTCGATACCTTGTTCTTCGGCCTGGCGGAAAATGCTGCAAATCCGCGCATGAGCGTATTGTACGTAGAAGACCGGATTCTCGTTCGATGTCGAAATCGCCAGATCCATGTCGAAGTCCAGATGAGAGTCCATACTTCTCATGGTGAAGAAGTAACGGATCGCATCGATGCCGACCTCGTCCATCAGATCTTCCATTGTGACTGCCTTGCCCGTCCGCTTGGACATCTTCATCTTCTCGCCGTTCTGGAACAAGCTAACCATCTGCGCAATTAACACGGTAAGTTTCGCAGGGTCGTTGCCCAGCGCTTCCATCGCCGCTTTAACGCGAGGAATGTAGCCGTGATGGTCCGCGCCCCAAATATTGATCATCCGATCAAAGCCGCGCCCAAATTTATCGCGGTGATACGCGATATCGGGAGTCAAGTACGTATAGGATCCGTCGTTCTTCACGAGCACACGATTCTTGTCGTCGCCGAACGGCATGGTGGACAGCCAAGTCGCTCCTTCTTCCTCGTACACATGACCCGACGCCTTGAGCGCATCCAATCCTTGCTCTACCAGTCCATTCTCGTACAAAGAGGTTTCACTATACCAGACGTCAAAGCCAACGCGGAACCTTGTAAGGTCGCGCTTGATCTTGTCCAGCTCCTTCTCAAGGCCAAAGCTGCGGAAGTAGGCGAATCTCTCTTCAGCTGACAGCTGGAGGAGGCGATCCCCCTCTTGCTCGGACAAGCCTTTGGCGAAGCCGATAATATCCTCTCCGTAATAGCCGTCTGCCGGCATCTCCGCTTCTTGTCCAAGCGCTTGGCGATAACGCGCATCCAGTGAAAGCGCCAGATTCTCCACTTGCTTGCCTGCGTCATTAATGTAGTATTCGCGTGTAACCTCATAGCCGGCATAATCAAGCACATTGCAAAGCGCGTCGCCAACTGCCGCCCCGCGGGCATGACCAAGGTGAAGACTGCCTGTCGGGTTAGCACTGACGAACTCCACTTGCACACGCTGTCCTTCGCCCATGTTTATGCGGCCGTAGTTCTCTCCCGCTTCCAGCGCGCCGCGCACAACTGGGTATAGATAACTTTTGTCCATCCGGAAGTTAATGAAGCCGGGACCCGCGATCTCTGCCGACTGGATCGATGCGCTCTCTGTATCCAGAAACTCGATGATCGTTTCCGCGATTTGGCGCGGGTTACGTTTGGCAAGCTTGGTCAGCTGCATCGCGGCATTGGTCGCAAGATCGCCATGGGTCTTATCCTTCGGCACTTCAAGCACAAACGCAGGAAGCTGCTCACGCTCTGCCAATCCAGCTGCGACTACCGCGTCCGCAATCGCATTTCTAACCAGCTCGTACATCACTTCTAACACATTTACATTCGTATTCATCTTTCAAGCTCCTCCTGTATATGGAGACGAATATGGAACCGTCCCGATAATCGTTCTTCGACAAGCAAGCCGTATGACCATTCTAGTGTAAAAGGCAGTTCGGACGGCAAACCGTTCTCGTCGCTCTCCGCTCCGCCTCCCTCAATAGTCAGCACCGTCGTTTCCGTCTCGAGCTGAAACGACGTCATAGCAGAACGATAACTGCCGTTTCTGCGCTGGCCTGCGACGAATAACTGCTCCATCTTAACCGCACCGTTACGAGTGAGTGCAAGCTCTCCTCGCGAATATTTGATTAAGGTGCGTACCTCACCCTCAGCCTCTGCATACCGAACATATACGGATCTGGCCTTGCGAAACCATTGTCCGCTATAAGTCTCTATTATTTTTTCTCCGTCTTGGACACTCTCGAGCGTCACAACAACGTTTTTCCCGCTTGCTTCCATATCCGTCAGTACTCCCGCGTAATTCGAAATGTTATGTTACTACTATATACAGGAAGTGACGTAATTTCAACGCTATCCGATCGGTTCGGTGCCGACCGCGTAAGGCACAATCGCTTTCCATACCTCGACTCGGTCCTCTAAATTACGCATATATTTGGTCGGAATCGGGCTGGTAGACGGCAGCTTGAGCAAGGCTACCTCTCGAGGCAAGGCTTCCTGTCGTTTCCCGAAATATTTGCGAAACGTCTCATACGCCTTGCTACCATTAAAGGCGATGCAGGCAATGCCGGGATAATGCTCCAATAAGTCAGGGAAGTTGTTCGGGAGCTCCTCCTTAATGTTGGCATCCAAGCTCCCCTCCCTCTCGCAGGAATAAATAACATCCCATAACGCAAGTCGATGAGCCTGCAAAAAATCCAGCCTCTGATCATAATCCTTGTCGGGCGAAGCGAAGAGCGGAACCGGAATCGTCATGGAAGGGTCTGATGATAAGTCTCCAAACAGCGCATAAATCACGCGCCAGAAATAATTATGCAGATTACCGTAGAATTGTCCATGCTCCAACGACTTCACGCTGGGCGCGGTACCTGCAATTAACACGCGGGCCCTGCTGTCTATGATAGGCGGGAACGAATAAATAAGTTTACCGCTCATCCACTGCTCACCTCCAGTCCTTAAGTAGCTCTACCATACCCCTAATAGGTTTCTAGTTCAAACCTTAGCAAAGGTCACCATCACCTACGGATGTTGTTAACCAGAACAGTTATCCCCAACTTTACACACAATCTATCCACATATAGAAGGGAATTATCATTACATTATCCTTTCCTAAACAAAAAAAGACCACCCCGCACAAGCGGAATGGCCAGATTAACCGTTCACTTACACCAAATAAAACGAACGAAGTCTCTCAAGCTGGTCAGCTCCCAAACCAAGCCCCTTCGTCCAATACTCTTCAAAACTGCCGTAACGTGCGTCGATCTCCTCGAATGAAGCAGCCAAATACGCAGGGCGCGCTTCCGACAGCGCAAGCAAGACTTCGCGCTTCAGCTTGCTCATGAGTGCTGCGTGCGGATTTTGATCGATTCTGCCACCCAACATCCCCGCCTGGAATCGCTCGGAGAACTGGTTCGTGATCACATAATCCTTTAAAATAACTTCTCTGTCGACACCTAGCGCTTGAAGAATGAGCCCAGCGAGGAAGCCTGTGCGGTCCTTGCCAGCCATACAATGGAACAGGAACGGAGCCCCTTCAAGCTCTAGAAGCTTGACAAAGAAGGAAGCCGACAGCTCTTTGTTGCCGACCATATGCCGGTTCATGTGCACCAGCATGTTCTCGTCAATATCCTCCAGCTTCATCATCTCGTCAGGATTAGCAGAAGACATAAAGGAAAGCTGTTCATTGCGCTCATTGCCGATACGGGGACTAGGACTCTGCAGCAATTCTGCGTCCGTACGAAGATCGCAGATCCATGTGATGTCCAGTTGTGTCAAGTAAGCAATATCCGCGTCAGTTAAGCGAGAAAGATCAGCCGATCTGAACAATTTGCCCCACTTCACGTGACGTCCATCTGCTCCCTCGTAGCCCCCCATATCACGGAAGTTCAAGGCGCCAAGCAATGGCAAGATACGCTCCGCAACAGACACGACCCCAAGCTCGCCGAATTTGACAAAATAATATCCTCTCGTACCCGGATTGGGATCCTGGAAGACTAGCTCCTGCGCCTGTGTCACTACCGCCACCAGATGCGCTTGGCTCTCATCCAGCTCTGGACGCTCGCTACGGAAGATCCATACCTTCTCCGTATCGACTGGCGGATTCCAGCTAAGGCGAAGCGCAAGGCCGTCCAGTCGCTCCATGGTTACGACCGTTTGTACGGATTGTTTGATCTGTTGTTCTGTATTCATCATTATCGTCTCCCTCATCTAAGGCCCGCCTTCTAGCAAGCTGATATAGTTATAAACCTCTAAGAACGTCTCCGCATCTTCAGCTTTAGCCGATTAGAGATGAGCTCTACACTAAACACCATGGCAAAAATCACAATGCCAACAAACAACGCCTGATCAAACTTGTAGCTGCGCATTGCGTGGGACAATTCGAAACCGATCCCTCCTGCGCCTACCGCGCCAAGTATCGTCGACTCGGCTAAGTCTCCTTCGAAACGCATGACGCACCATGCAAGCAGCGCGGACAACGCGCAGGGCAGTACGCCTTGCAATACAATCTGCAGCCAGCTCGCACCCGTTGAACGTAGTGCTTCTATTACCCCGTCATCCACTTCCTCCAGCGATTGCGCGAATACCTTCACCAAGCTCCCTGTTGCTCCCACCATGATCGCGAGCACACCGGGAAGCGGTCCCATACCAACCGCAACGATAAAGATAAGCGCCCAAATCAGTGTCGGAATCGCCCTAAGAAGCGAAGCTGCGCCGCGAACAGCGCTTGCTACGGCAGGATGTGGCGTAATATTGGATGCTGCGAGAAAGGCAAGGAAGAAGGCTGATACGATGGCTAGAACCGTACCAAGTATCGCAACTTGAATCGATTCCACAGCAGCAGCTAGCACATGCTTCCATTGCGAAGCGTCCGGAGGGAACATCAGCGAGGCCGTCTTCGCCAGCTTCTCGGCGCCTGTGAACAGCCGTCCATAGTCCAGCTCCAACTGAATTAGACTAAAAACGAAGAATGCTGCTGCGAAAGCCCCTATCCAGCCAAGTCTTATTTTTCCTTTTTTCCCCTTGCCGGGAGTTACCGCCTGAACGACTCTGCCCATATCGGAATTCCGCTCCGGATATTGAACTGATGATGCCATTAGATGATCCTCTCCCTAATCCGGTTTGTCAGAAATTCTGTGGCGAGCACAATCGCAAGTACGAGCATAACCGCCATGCTCACTTCCCTATATTGGAATAGTTTAATGCCCGATTGGATGGCGAAACCAAGTCCGCCGCCGCCTACCATGCCGACGATCGTAGAAGCCCGCACGTTGATCTCGAGGTTAAACAACGACCAGCCTACGAAGCTTGGCAGAAATTGCGGCAATACAGCTTGCCCGATAACCTGCCAATAACTTGCTCCCGCCGCACGGAGCGCCTCGACCTGTCCCATGTCGATCTCCTCCAACGACTCCGCATAACATCGTACGAGCATCCCAATCGATACGATAACCAGTGACAAGGTGCCTACTAGATTACCAAGCCCAAAGGACGCCACAAGCAAGATCGTCCAAATAATGACCGGAATATTGCGGAACAGTGCCGAAAAAGCCCGCAGCCCGATCGCTATGGAAGGATGAGGAGACGTCGTAGCTGCGGCAAAGATGGATAAGAATCCTGCGATAATCGAGCCTATAAACATGGCTACGAAGCTCATATAAATCGTATCCAGCGCAGGCTTGATCAGACCGGGGAAACTCGCAGCATCCGGCGGCAACAAATCCCCGAACAGAAATCTCGCTCCGTCGCCAACACCGCCAAGCAGCGCCGTTCCCGTGAACCCTGTCCCTGATGCGGACCACACGCATAACGCCAGAAGCAGGACCAGAAACACGATAAGCTGCGACCGTTTCGACTTGCTTATACGAAGCAATTGTTCGCTCTTCATGCTGTCGCTCATGCTTATGCCGTCTCCTTCTGCGGGGCCGGGGCTTCTGCACGCTCTTGAGCGCCTTCCGCAGGCTTGTTATAAATAAGTGCGATCATTTCGTCCGTCAGCTCGTCAGGCGTACCATCGAAAACCTTCTGGCCTTTGTGGATTCCTATAATGCGCGTCGCATACTTCTTGGCCATGTCGACCTGATGAAGATTGCATAGGCAGGCTATGCCGTCTTCCTTACAGAAGGTATACAGACTGCGCATGACCGTCTCCGAAGATGCTGGGTCGAGGCTTGCGATTGGCTCATCAGCTAGAATCAACTGCGGCTTCTGCGCGAGCGCTCTGGCAATACCCACTCGCTGCTGCTGACCGCCGCTGAGTTCATCTGCGCGCTTATGAATCTGCTCGCTAAGTCCAACGCGCTCGAGCAGTCTGGTCGCCTCTAGTACATCTGGCTTGGCGAACAACCCTAACGCTCCGCGCCAACTGCTCATATATCCTAGTCGCCCATGGAGGACATTGGTTAGCACCGAAGACCGCTCCACTAGATTGAAGCCTTGGAAGATCATGCTGATCTCCCGCCGAATTTGACGCAGCTTACGGTTACCTGCTCCTATCGTTCGGGCGCCATGGAAGACGATTTCACCCGAAGACGGCTCCACCATCCGGTTCAGACAGCGCAGCAGCGTGCTCTTGCCCGCCCCGCTCGGCCCAATGACCGCGATGAATTCCCCCGCTTCTACCTTCAAATTAATGCCG
Source organism: Paenibacillus sp. strain BS8-2 (assembly GCF_054483835.1). Lineage (NCBI taxonomy): Bacteria > Bacillati > Bacillota > Bacilli > Caryophanales > Paenibacillaceae > Paenibacillus > Paenibacillus sp. strain BS8-2. Next base: position 2,094,880 of record NZ_CM137010.1, on the reverse strand, counting down.
GACAAGCCGACCGTTCCGTCGGGATACACTTTCTTAAGCTCTTCAACCTGTAGTAATGCCATCTTCTTATGTCCTCCATTTCACTTATATAAGTTCTACTTCAGCATCTCTTCCGGCGACATCTCAAGCAGCTTCGCGACCTCGCGAACGCCGTCGAAATCAGTGTCCTCTGCCGGGAAGAAGCCCTTTGCGCCCATTCCTTCGAAATATGCCGGATTTTTCTCCGCATAACCAAGCGCGAATTCGCGCATTTTGTCTACAAGATCTTGCGGGAGTCCGTTACGATAAGCCAGTGCTCCTCCGCCAGGGATCGGGTCGGATTCGGCAATGACACGTACATCTTCCGCTTTGATCAATCCCGCTCCCGCTATCATAGCCACACACTGATCGCAAGTTGCCGCGCCGTCCGCATCTCCGTTAGCAATCGCGAGCAGCGACTTATCATGACCGCCGGAGAAGGATACGTTAGCGAAGAATTCCGGCACTTGATCATTGGTTAGATTAAGGAGCTTCATAAGCGTCGCTCTTGGATAAAGATGGCCTGTCGTAGAAGCCGGATCAGCGAACAAGAAGTTTTTGCCCTTCAAATCCTCCACCGATTGAGCTGGCGAATCCTTAGGCACGACGATAACGCTGTGGCCTTCCGAACCCGGTCCGTTGTTCATCGCCGCAAGGAGTTTCGCGTCGCTGCGCTCTACCGCGATAATGTAGCCGAATGGACCGTATGTTGTTAAATCGATTTTGCCTGAGCGCATAGCTTCGATCATCATATTGTAATCTTCGCCTTGGAACGTCTCGACCTTGATGCCAAGATATTCGCCGAGATCCGTAGCGAATTGGTCTGCGGTTCTACTCATCTCCCCGTCCTCCATCGGCAAGCTGCCGATTCGAAGCACGGAAGGCCATTCCGACTTACTTGAATCAGCGCCGCCATTCGTGCTGCTCGTTTCTTTGTTGCTGTTCACATTCTCCGTGTTGTTACTTCCGCAAGCTGATACCACCATAATTAATGCAGTCATTAACGCAATCATTGTCCATAATTTCTTCTTCAACACGATACAGCCCCCCAAATGGTATTGCGTCCGATTCCCCGTCACGGCTTTGAATCCGTTAGACAAATGTCCGCTTTAACTGGTACGCAACTAGAATACAAGTTGAATGTAATTACAATGTTTTCGATATCTTGAGAATTTATTAAGCGGTGAAATGTCTTGATTGTAGCCAATAACCGCTGTTAAGATGGTGTTAACCAATTGTCGAAAGGAACGGTCCTATGGCATCTCAAGTTACCCAATCGCTTGTCTCGACGGCCTATACCACGCTTAAGAACCGGATTGTACGCGGGCAATTGCTGCCGGGAACACTGCTTTCAGAGAACGAGATTGCCGACGAGCTCAAAATGAGCCGTACGCCCGTGCGAAACGCAATTACTCATCTGGAGTCGGAAGGATTCGTCACTTCGCTTAAAAATCGAGGCGTTCTAGTCAAAGAGATTTCACAGAAAGAATCGATGGATATGTACGAGGCGGTCATGGCGATGCTTGTGTACACGCTGGACGTGAAGAGCGAACGCAACATTGTGCTAAACATGGAGAAGCTAGAGGAATTTCTTCATAAGCAGATTCAAGCGGAGAAAGCGGATGACTATTTGGCCTATATGCAGAACTCCATGCTGTTCATCAAAGCGATCGTATCTTCCATTAACAACTTGGCGATGCTGGCCTCGATGGAAAGCTACGTCGACAAGCTGGCAATGGCCGCATACATCAACTATCTGAACACGCCTTACATTAAACATTACTCCGCCAACAATCTCAATCGCTCCATCTTCGAAGCGCTGCAGCGGGGCGACGATGACGAAGCTAGGCGCATTGCCAAAGGCGCTTTCGCTTACGCTCGCACCCGGGCGCTGGATGCTGGACGGTTCTGATTTATCCTGAATGACTTCTTTCCAAGCAAAAAGGTGCAGCCTTCACATAGTGAAGATTGCACCTTTTTCTATTGTATGAACTACATCCGCTCGATCACGAACGAGAACGACAACGCCTTGTCGGCCGGGATCGTGTATGGCTCGTGCACAGGCGCACCCCAGCTGTCGTCGCCGCCGACGCCCATCTGCTTGCCAGCCACAGTGATTACGGTGTAATGGACTTCTGGCAGCTCATAGACATGCTGCGCATTCTCCAGCTCGAACGCCGTATAAGGCGAGATGCCGCACTCCACCGGCGCTCCGTCCGCGACAATTCGAATTCCGCGTCCCAGCGAATCCGCCACGTCTACGCGACGCACACCCGTGCGGTTGCCTGACTCCTGCGGCATGACATAGCCGGATACATTCTCCGCTGCCGTTCCGTAGAACTCGCCAAGACGCGCTCCTTGCGAACGATCCGCGTAGTTTTCCTCCGGCCCAAGCGCCAGCCACTTGAGTTGGTCGTAGTCTGCCGACACCTTGAAGGATACCGCAAAGATCGGCAGCTTCGGCAGGTCGGAGACCCCATTATAATGGGCTTGCACCCTTACACTTCCATCCGGTCGAACCGTATAAGCAATACGCGTCTCAAGCTCGTCACTGACGGAGAAGCGGAACCGATAAGCTATCGTAAACGATCCGCCATCCCCGTTCTCCTCCATGTCAATGCCTACGCACTTGCGAGCAAGACTGGCAGCATACCATGCGCCTGCGTCATAGCCCTGCGCATAACCTCTGTCATTGTCCGTCGTAGCGCGCCAGAAGAGCGGTGCCGGCGGCGACGCGATCATTTCGCGACCTGCGTAGTTCAATGAAACTAGACTCATTGCCTGCTTAGAGAAGATGATGCTGAAGTCTCGTCCCTTGACACCGATGTTCACATCGCCATGGATGACCTTCAGCTTGGCTCCGGTAACTGCCCCAGCATCCGGAATGACGCAACCGTCCGGTCCGCACACGTCCGCCGATGCGTCGCCGGCGACAATGAACAGCCCGCCGCCATCTGCTGCGCTCGCGTTGTCCTCCACACGGAACACATGCTGACCAAAAGCCATTTCATGTCCAGCATCCGCCCATAACGTGCTTTCCTTAAGCAAGAAGGACGCATCCAGCGCGTATTCGCCAGGCACCAGCTCCAGTGCAGCTTCGGCAAATTGCGCAGCAACGTAAGCTTCGCCGCCCGCTGCAACGTTAACCTGCTCCACGCGGCGCAAGAGCTCCTGCCCATCCGATGAGAGGACAAATACGAGATCAAGCGCTGCTGTATCTGCGAACAGGTTTTCGTTGCGAATCGTTACGCCGTCACGATCTACAACTAGCTTTAGGTTCTGATACAGGAACTTCACTTCCTGCATCTTAGGTGACTCCTTACGATCAGCGTAGACAATCCCGTTAGTACAGAAGCCGTAATCCGTTGGGCGATCGCCGAAGTCGCCGCCATACGCAAGGAACTCCTTGCCGTAACGATCCTTCTTATAAACCGATTGATCGATATAATCCCAGATGAAGCCGCCTTGGTACATCGGATATTTGCGCTCGAGATCCGTATACAAGCTCATGCCGCCAAGCGAGTTGCCCATCGCATGCATATATTCGCAGCTTATATAAGGTTTGTCCGGATTGTTGTCCAAATAATTGGCGATGTCCGCAGGTTTCGCGTACATGCGGCTTTCCATATCACTCGCTTCGGAGAAGGCGCGATCATAGAACACACCTTCATAGTGGACGAGTCGACCGCTGTCAACCGAACGGAAGTAACGCGCTACGTTAACAAGTACATCGCCTACGTACGACTCGTTGCCGAGCGACCAGATCACGATACTTGGATGGTTTTTGTCCCGCTCGTACATCGAGATTGCGCGGTCCATGACGATATCCTGCCACTCCGGCAAGCTTCCTGGAACGTTCCAGGACGGCTCAACGGCGCCCATCTTCTGCCACGAGCCATGTGTCTCCAGATTCATCTCGTCGATGACATACACGCCATACAAGTCGCAAAGCTCATACCAATAGCTTTGATTCGGATAATGGGACGTCCGCACCGCATTCATATTGTTACGCTTGATCGTCTGGATATCCCACAGCATGTCTTCCTTCGTAATGGCACGACCAGTGCGCGGATTAAACTCATGGCGGTTAACGCCTTTGAACACAATCCGTTTGCCGTTGATCGTCATGATCTTGTCCTTCATCTCGAAGCGACGGAAACCGACACGACTAGGAATCGCCTCGATCAGCCCGCCTTCCGCATCCTGAATCTCAACGATCAACTCGTACAAGTACGGAACTTCGGCGCTCCACAGCAAAGGATTGGATAATTCCGTTTCGAGCACAGCAGTCGCGCCATCTCCGATCATGACCTCCGATGAAGCCACAACCTCGCCATCGGCGTCATACAGATTCATAACCGCCTTCGCGCCTTGCTGCGAATACTCCCCAAGCTTCAACCCCGCGCGAAGCGATCCTTGCGTCAGACTTTCGTCCAGCTCCGCTCTAACGTCGAGATCATAGACATGAATAGCAGGAACGGTATACAAATATACCTCGCGGAAAATGCCGGAGAACCGCCAGAAATCCTGATCCTCCAGCCAGCTGCCCGTACTCCGCTGGAACACTTCGACAGCCAGCTTATTCTCCCCTTGGCGCACATACGCTGTCAGATCGAATTCGGACGGTGTAAAGCTGTCCTCCGAATATCCGACGAACTCGCCGTTAAGCCAAACATAGAACGCTGTCTCTACACCTTGGAATGAGATGCGTAGCGGCTGTCCCGCCATATCGGCCGGCAGATCGAACAGCTTCACATAGCTGCCAACCGGGTTGTCTTCCTTGGAGATAAACGGAGGACGAAGCGCCTCATGTCCATCCCACGGATACATGGTATTGACGTACTGCATCTGACCGTAGCCCTGCGTCTGAATATGACCCGGCACCATAATATCGCCCCAGCCCGCAGTACTGAAGTCTTCGCGGTAGAACGTTTCGGGACGCAGCGCCGGGTTGCCCGCATAATGGAACTTCCAAGCGCCGTTCAGCGAGTGGCGCATCTCCATCGGCACGCGGCTTCGCGCTTCGGCGATTGTCCGGTAATAGGCATGGTCTGAGTGCGCCGGCAGGCGATTGACCGCGAATACGTTAACGTCCTCCAGCCAATCCAGAGATGGATTGGCTGCGGTAATGATAGCTTGTTTGCTGACAACTTGCGGATTTAATGTCATGTAGGTCTCTCTCCCTTATAGAGGTGGTTCACACGAACAAGAACAGGAACCTATACCTTTTCTTACTTCACCGATCCCGTCATACCTGCGACAAAATGTTTCTGCATCAGGAAGAACACGATCGCTGTTGGCAAGGTAGCAATTAGAATAACGGTCATGATTACGCCGTAATCTGGCGAATAACTGGAGCCCAAATTCGAAATCAGCAGCGGAATCGTCCGCTTCTCAGGCGATTGTAACACAACAAGCGGCCATAGGTAATTATTCCAGCTCGACATAAAGGTAATAATGGCAGCAGCGGCGTAAGTCGTCTTCATTGTCGGAACGTAGATCCGCAAGAAAACGCCAAGCTCGGAGAGTCCGTCGATCCGACCTGCCTCCAACATATCACGTGGGAACATCTTCGTGCTTTGGCGGAAGAAGAAGATCAGGAACGCGGTCGTCATCGTAGGCAGAATAACCGAAGAAATCGTGTCGATCCCGATAAAAGGCATGGTCTGCGAGATACTGCCGAACATCCGGTAGAGCGGCACCATAAGCGCGGCGAAAGGAATCATCATGGATAGCAGCAGGATGCTGAATACAACATCCTTCGCTTTGCTGCGGTAAATTTCGAAACCATAACCCGCTAACGATGCGATGAGCAAAGCAAGAATCGTAGTTGTAACCGAAATTTTGGCCGAATTGAGGAGTGCCGGCACCAAATCGACTGTATCGAACACTTTGCTCAGATTATCGAACAGATGGCTGCCCGGAAGCAGGCGTCCTTGCGTAACATCCACCGACTTGTTCGTCGCGCTCACGATCATCCACAGGAACGGGAATATTGATACAATCGCGGACAAGCTGAGGAACACATACATCAGCGTTCTTTTTACATTACGCATTTTTTTCACCCGCCAATCTGAACTGTAGAATCGAGAAGATCACGATCAGAATAACGATCGCATACGAGACGGTCGCCGCATAACCAAAGTCCGGCGTATATTTAAAGGACAGGTTATAGATGTACTGGGACAGCGTCATTGTCGCATTACCCGGTCCACCCTTCGTGATGTTCATCACCTCATCGAACAACTGTAACGTACCAATTGTAGATGTAATAGATGTAAACAAGATGATCGGTTTAAGCAAAGGAACCGTAATACTGCTGAACTGTCTGAACGCGGAGGCTCCGTCGATTCGAGCAGCTTCATAGATGGAATGATCGATATTTTGCAGGGCAGACAGATAAAAAATCATGTTATACCCTGTCCAACGCCATGTGATGGCGATTATGATCGTAATTTTGGCCCAGAACGGATCTGTAATCCATTCGATAGGAGCGTTCACGATATGCAAATTTAGCAGCATCGTGTTAATGAGGCCGTCTGGCCCGAACAAGTATTTGAAGATAACCGAATAAGCGACCAAAGAAGTAACGGCCGGAAGGAAAATCGCAGTACGGAAAAACCCTTTGAATTTCAAGTTCTTGTCATTGAGCAGTACCGAAATAAACATGGCGAGCAAGATCATGATTGGCACCTGAATGATCAGGTAAATAAACGTATTCTTTAATGCAGTGATAAATGTAGCGTCCGACAGCAGCCGTGTATAATTGTCGATGCCGACAAACGACAGGTTTGTGCCCGTTCCGGATTGGAACGACATAATAAGCGCCTGTACCATAGGGTAGAAATAAAACGCGCATATCATGATGATAGCTATGGCTACGAAAGACCAGCTGATTGTGTTCGTCTTCGCTTTCAAATTCATGGTCCTTGCCTCCTCTATTCCAAAAAGAAACCTTGAAACAGACCGCTTGCCACATTATCGTCGGGCAGCAAGCGGCTGTCCAAGGTTCTTGTTCTCTGTGTGGTTGTTCAAAAAGCCCGCTTCCCATTACGATGCTTCTCTAGAAGTTTACTCGGCATCGAATTTTGAATTCAGCCGAACCTTCCGGTGCTCACGTAGCTCTGCTACGCTCCGCTCCTCATGTTCTAACTTCTTTCAAACTTCTCGGTACTGAAAACCGAACTTTTTGAACTTCGATTTTTATATGCTTACTTAAGCTGCGAATCGGCTTGTTTCTGAGCGTCAGCAAGCACCGCGTCGATCGCTTTGCCGTTCAGGAAGTTCTGCATCTCGACAACAAGGATGTCCTCGATTGCATAAGTGTGCATACCATAGTTGACATTAGGAATTTCTGCCGTCCACTTTGCAAAGTCTTGTACGATCTCTTGTCCGCCGAAGAATTCGTTCTTCGCTTTGTATGCTTCGCCTTCGGATGCCGGCTTGTAAGTGCCGATTGCGCCCATTTCAGTTACAAGTGTTTGGTACAGCTCTACGTCGCTGCCCAGTGTAGCGCCAAGGAATTTCGCAGCTGCTTCTTTGCCTGGCACGTTCAGAACGTACCACGAGCTGCCGCCAAGGCTGGATGCATGAACCGATTTCTCGTTGTTCAGCTTAGGAAGCGGAACGATTGCCCATTTGCCGGATTGATCTGTACCAGCCGTGATGGAAGGCGTGAACCAGTTGCCTGTTGGAACGGATGCTGCTTCGCCGCTGTTGTAGTTCGCTACGAATTGGCTCCAGTCGGAGTGGATCTTCACGATGTTGGAATCCATCATTTTTTTGTATGTTTCAAACGCTTCTTGCAGCTCTACGTTGCCAGCCAGGTTAGCTGTTTTGCCATCTTCTTTCAGGTACCAAGAGCCTGCGGATTGGATCATAACGCGCAGGATACCAAGGTCGTTCGGGTCAAGAGACAACATGTCTTTGCCTGTTTTTTCTTTAACCGCTTGGCCGATCTCGATGTATTTGTCCCAAGTGATATCTTGCATATCAGCTGCCGAGTAGCCAGCTTGCTCCAAATAATCTGTTCTAACGTACAAGCCCGTTACGCCGGAGTCGAACGGAAGACCGTAGTTTACGCCGTCTACACTTGTAGGTCCAAGCTTGTATTCTGCGAAGTCAGCAGCCTTGAAGCTGTCTGTCAGCGGGTAGAACATATCCGGATAAGCTTGCAGGAAGCTTTGTGCGCGGTAGTCTTCGATCAGTACAATGTTCGGAAGACCTTTTGTTGTACCCGAGCTCATGCCCGTGTTCAGCTTTTGAACGATGTCGTTTTGTGCATTTTCGATAATTTCGACGTTAATATCGGAATTATTAGCCGCGTAAGCGTCCTTCGCGAAGTTCATCGCTTTAATATTGAAGTTCGGATCCCATGCCCATACCGTAACATCCGTTGTTTCTGCAGCGTTGTTACCGCCTGTGTTGTTGCCTTCGTTCGTTGTGTTGTTCGTGTTCGAAGAGCAAGCAGCCGTTACGACCATCATGCCTGCGAGCAGAAGGGCCATCATTTTTTTCATCTGTTTCAGACCTCCGTTTTTATATGTGCTGAAAGCGTTTGCCGCTCCCTGATAACATCTTAGCACTGGGTCCATACATGGCGTTATGAGGATCTTTGTCTTCAATTGTCGGATTGTTATCAGTTGTCGCGATCTAGCCTTCAGCCATTTGGAGTATCTTTAGATTATTGGACAATTTTTATTCCCGAGCTGTAATTTCACTCATTTTCACTCACTTTCACTCATTTTCACTCATCAGAGGGATACGTATCTTAATTCGTGTCCCTTCTCCGGGTTCACTTGTTACCGTAACGCCATAGCCGTCGCCATATAACAATTTGATCCGGTCGTGTACGTTCTTGACGCCAATTCCGGTGAACAGCTGGCGCTTGCCCTTCTGCCTAGCGAGCTTTTCTTTGTCCCGGGCAGCCAGATCGAAACCATCGCCATCATCTACCACTTCGCATACGAGCGCATCCGCTTCCTTGGACGCCATGAAGTAGATGTTGCCGGTCGCCTTCCGGTTGAAGCCGTGGAAGAAGGCATTCTCGATGAAAGGCTGGATCATCAGCTTGGGCACATGATAACCCATACAATCCGGCGCTACAAAATAGTTCATCTTAATCCGCTCGCCATAACGAACATGATTGATGAAGACGTAATTGCGCATATTGACCAGTTCCTGGCTCATTGTAATGGTCTCACTGACATTGCCGATCGCATTCTGCAAGAGCGAGATCAGTGCGTTAATCGTCTCTGCCGCCTTCTCCTTACTTCCTTGCTGCACCATAAACTTCACCGATGCTAATGTGTTGTATAGGAAATGCGGGTTGATCTGCTGCTGGAGCGCTTCCAGCTCCGCGTTGCGCTGCTGCTTCTGCGTATGCACGAGCTCCTTCACGTATTCCTGCAACTCGTCCATCATGGAGTTAAAGGCTTGCCCCAATTGTCTGGTCTCGTAGCTTCCGTTCACGGCGACATGATGATCGAATTCGTATTTGGAAATCGTCGAGATTTGTTTCACCAGCCGCGATAACGATTTCGTAAGCTGTCTGGAGATCAAGAACACGATAATAAGCGCGATGCCCACTATCGCTAGGACGCTAAAAAATATAGTCCGGGTATCCGTAAGCTGTCCGATCGCCGCTTCTTTGTCTACCAAGTTAACGACATAAAGCCCCAAAGAGGGGAGGAATCTGGATAGGACGATTTGATCCTTATCCATAATATGTACATTCACAGAGGCCAGCGACTGCTCTTCCATTTGTTTGGCGTGTGCAAGCAGCTCCGGCGACTCCATGCCGAGCCATGCGTTGCGATTAGCCGATACGATAACACCGTTACCGTCAATAACCGCGACATCATTGCCTAGGCTCGTGAAGCTTGCATAGAAGTTCCTGAATTCCTTCTCTTTTATAGCAAAATACACCGCTCCATAGACCAAGTCAGATGTTCTGTCGATCAGCGCCTTAGAGACAACAATCGTGGGATCCATACCTTGTGTACCTGATCGTTCTTCATCGTCATACTGGTAATGAATTTGTTTGGGCTCCTCAAGCGTGCTCAGCACGATAGGATGTTGTTTCATCTGCTCCTCGCTTAACCGCCACAGCGACGTATCGGTTGAGAAGCTTCGGCCGTTAACACCCGTTACAAATATTCCGACCTCGTAGGCTTCTAAGCTAGACTGAATCCGCTTTGTTTGCTGCACCATATTATAGTTCGCACGCTGGCTCTCAAGCGAATCGCCGTTAACACCGGTTAATACACTCCGCATTGTGCCGCTCTGCTGCATACTATTGGCCGCGGTGACAACCGCATAATTAAAGGCATCCATGCTGCTCGTAATTTGAGCGATAATCTTGGAGTTTGTAATACTGAACGTCTGCATAAACACCCGCTCGGATGTACGGATTGTCGTCCAGGTTGACGTAACAGAAACCGCTATAATGCTAACGACCATAATGATAAACATTTTGAAGAACAAACCATTATATTTGAATCGATCGAACCATCTAATCATGACAAACCTTTCTCCTCGCCAAAAAATTGTCTGCGATATCGGCTTGGCGACAATCCGGTGGATTTCTTGAACACCTTACAGAAGTAGCTGTGATCCGAATAACCAACCATGCCGCTGATCTCGGAGATCATAGCATCTCCTTTGCGAAGCAGCTCCTCCGCCTTCTCGATTCGCACCTTGTGCAAATAGTCTACGAATCCCTCGTTATTGTGGGCGGAGAAGTAGCTGGATAGATAGGATGGATTAAAGTGAAAATGTTTGGCCATATCCGTAAGATTCAGCGGTTCCGCGTAATGCTCATGAATGTAGTCCAGCAGCTTCTTCATGTTGGCGTTGCCAGGCAACGATGCTTTGTCAGAAATACAAGCCTCGGCTTCGCCTATATACCCCTCCAAGCATGCCATTGCCTCAGAGGCAGACCTCGCGTCCTCTACCGCTTTGAAGTGACGGTATTTCCCCTTCTCGAGCTCTTGCACATCGTATGCCATATTGCCGAGCAGAACCGTAATATTAAAAATGACATTGCCCAAAAACGACTTGAATTCAAACACGTCCGTTGTATAGTCGGCTGCCATCGCCGTCGCGTGGCTTCTCAGATAGTCGAATGCCTGCTGGAAGTAGCCGCGCTTAATCTCCTCTGTAAAGCGGTTTAAATGAAAACTTTCCGCTTGCGGAGCAACGGGCGGCAAGCTTCCTTCTGATAGCAACGCTTGCTGGGGAAGGTAGAACGCAAATCTAAGCAGTTTGAGCAGCGAGCCGTTGTAGGTGGCATGCAGCTCTGTTAGCTCCGAGAATGGAGCGGTAATGGCGATTGGAACGGCTATGCCTGATGCCTTTAAACTCAAAGCCGCTATATTCGCAGCCTCTATCAGCTTGTCCACCAACAACTTGTTTATGTTAATAAGCAGCGCCCTGATTGGCCCCTCGGACGAAAGTTGACGCATAACAAGGGTCGACCCCGCATCCCTCCCGAAGCCTTCTGTCAGCAGCTCGCCTATCCGCTCGTTAGAAATCGTCTTCCCGCTCTCAAGCCCGCGCGAGTCAAATCCGAGCAGCACGAAATCAGGATGAGGAAATACAGAACGCAGCTCCTCCTGCTGGAATTCCACTTCGTATCCCGACATCAATCGATCGATCCTCCGATCAATCGAATTGTTGATGCCATCGTTCGTTACTTCCTTCGACTTGCCTCCTAGAGACGGGATTCGCTCCGCCGTCATCTTGAGCACCGTGAGCAAATGATTGAGGTCTAGCTTGGGCTTGAGGATATAGTCAGCAACGCCGCTCTGGAACGTCGAACGGACATAATCGAATTCGCCGAAGCTGCTCAAAATAATGATTTCGATTTCGGGATACTGCCCTTTAATTTGTCTTGTCAGCTCTTCGCCATCCATGACCGGCATGACGATGTCGGTAATTACGATATGAGGTCGCAGCTCCACGATTCGCTCCAGCGCTTCGAGACCATTGGATGCTTCTCCAACGATGTGGAACCCTTCTTGCTCCCAATCCATAAAGTGTTTGATCCCTTGCCTGATCAGAATCTCATCATCTACGATGAGCACTTTGCAATAATCGTTTGTCGTCATGCCAGTCTCCTGCCTCCCATGCATGGTGCCTTTGACACTAGTATAGCCTTTCTGTGAGATAACCGTAATAGCTTGGCCGCATGCCGGCGTGCTGCCAATGCGAAACAAAAGAGCCCGCTCGCGGCCATTAACGACCGTAAACGGGCTCTTCCCTATATCGCAGCCATATGTTTATTTCACTAAATCTTCGACAAACTTAGGCAATACGAATGCTGCGCCGTGTAGACGAGGCGTGTAATATTTGGTGTCCAGCTCTGGAATGGAGGATTCTTCAACCTGAAGCGGATCATATTTCTTGCTGCCCATCGTGAAGGTCCAAAGGCCGCTCGGGTAAGTCGGGATGTTAGCTCCGTACACGCGCACGATCGGGAATACTTCCTTCACATCACGGTTAACGCTTTGGATCAGGTCCGCCTTGAACCAAGGGTTGTCCGTCTGCGCTACGAAGATACCGTCTTCCTTGAGCGCTTCGAAGATTCCTTGATAGAAGCCGCGTGTAAAGAGGTTAGCCGCAGGACCAACCGGCTCAGTGGAGTCAACCATAATGACATCGTAGGCGTTCTTGTGATCATGAATGTGCATGAAGCCGTCGCCTACAAGCACTTCGACACGCGGGTTGTCCAGCTCGCCCGCAATGCTAGGCAGATACTTCTTGGAATATTCGATAACCTTGCCGTCGATGTCGACAAGGACTGCTTTTTTCACTTTAGGATGTTTCATGACTTCGCGAATTACGCCGCCGTCGCCGCCGCCAACTACAAGGACATGCTCCGGGTTTGGATGTGTGGACAATACCGGATGCGCAACCATCTCATGGTACACAAACTCATCCTTTACGGTAGTCATGACCATGCCGTCCAAGACAAGCATCGTGCCGAACTCTTCCGTTTCGATCATATCCAGCTGTTGAAAGTCTGTTTGTTCATTGACGTACGTTTTCGTAATTTTCGCCGTTATGCCGAAGCTGTCGGTCTGTTTCTCGGTATACCACATTTCCATGGCGTTAATCCCTTCTTTCCTTCAATGGTTCAACCTGTATTATAGTATTTCAAGCGGAAAATGCAACCTTTTGCACCCCCTTTACAAAAATAATGCTGATGAATAGCACGTGCCTCATTTTTCCATACTACTAATACGTATTCGAAATCACACAGCATGCAACTTCGAAGGGGGCCGGCAGCATGACCAAGTCACCGAATCAGAAAGGCCAGCGGCAGGGCAAGCTGCGCCGCTCCGCTATATTCCCTCGCCTCTCGGAACGCCTGCTCGCGCCTTGGCTTCGGCTGCGCAAGTGGTCGCTCCGGACAGGTATCGCCGCGCTTGTCTGCCTTGCGCTGTTGACCTTGTTCTATCTATTTGTAAGGTCGCAGACTTTGCCGGTTTCTACCGTCAGTCAAACCTCGCAGATGCTTGATATACAAGGCAATGTGATCGACACATTCCACGCTGGAGAGAATCGCCGTTCAGTGGTGCTGGCCGACATCTCCCACACATTGATCGACGCTACGCTTGCAATCGAGGATCGACGCTTCTACGAGCACTCCGGCTTCGATCTCAAAGGGATGGCGCGCGCCGTTGTCGTGAATGTGCAGAGCATGTCAACGCGCCAAGGAGCCAGCACACTCACCCAGCAGCTCGCACGCAACCTTTACCTCACCCACGAGAGAACTTGGCAGCGCAAGATGAAGGAAGCTATGTATACGGCTCAGCTGGAGATGAACTATTCGAAAGACGAAATTCTAGCCATGTATCTGAATCAGATCTATTACGGACACGGCTCTTATGGGATCGAAGCGGCGGCGATGATGTATTTTGACAAACATGCTTCCGAGCTATCGCTTGCCGAAAGCGCCATGCTTGCCGGGATCCCCAAGGGACCCAAATATTATTCGCCATATATGAACATGAAGAATGCCAAGGACCGGCAATACGTCATCCTGGAAGCGATGAAGGAAGGCGGATCCATCACGCAGGAGCAGGCGCAACAGGCATATGCCGAGCTACTGGATTTCGAGCCGCTCGGCTCATCTGAGCAAGAGGGCTTCGCTCCTTACTTCCGCGATTATATTAGAAGCGTCGCTGTGGACAAGCTCGGTATTGACCCGAAGCTGCTGAATGAAGGCGGTATTACGATCTACACCACTCTCGATCAAGAGGTACAGGCCGCAGCCGAGGAATCCATTAAGAATGGCATGCCGGAAAGCTCGGAGCAGCAAGCCGCGCTTATCGCCATTGACCCTCGCAACGGCTATATCAAAGCGATGGTCGGCGGACGCGATTATAAGAAGAATCAGTATAACCGCGTGTTCGCCAGCACACGTCAGCCGGGGTCTTCGTTTAAGCCGTTTCTATATCTGACCGCGATTCGCAGCGGCTTTATGTCGCCGATCTCCCGCTTCAAGAGCGAACCGACCGTATTCAGTTATGACGAGGGCCGCAAAACATACGAGCCCGGCAATTACGGAGACAAATATACCGGAGATTATATCGATATGCGTCAAGCCATCAGCGGCTCCGATAACATCTACGCCGTGAATACGATCATGACCGTCGGCGCAGACAAGGTTATTGAGACGGCGCGTTCACTTGGTGTTGACAGTCCGCTATCCGCCGTCCCGTCTCTCGCGCTCGGAACATCTCCGGTCAGTCCGTTCGAGATGGCATCGGCCTATGGTACATTCGCGAACGGCGGAACGCATGTAGAGCCTGTTGCGATTCTTCGTATCGAGGATCGCAAGGGTGCCGTCCTCTACGAAGCGAAGCCTGGCTCGAAGTCCGTTATAACACCCGCTGAGGCCTATGTAATGACCAGCCTGCTGGAGAGCGTATTCGACGATGGCGGCACGGCCCACCGGGTAGCCGCGACGATCAAACGTCCCGTCGCCGGCAAGACCGGTACGACTTCGACCGATGCCTGGCTCGTTGGCTACACGCCTGAGTTAGCAACCGCGGTCTGGGTTGGCTTTGACAAGGATCGGCTGCTCACCGTCGCTGAAGCCCACCGGGCTGCCCCGATCTTTGCGAATTTTATCGAAGGGGCGCTGGCAGCGGTACCCCCGAAGATTTTCCCTGTTCCTGCTGGCGTCGTGAACGTCTATATCGAGCAGGAGACCGGCAAGCTCGCGGCAGAGGGCTGCGCCGGCACACGGCGGATCGAGTCATTCCTCGCAGGTACCGAGCCGACCGAGATTTGCGGCATTGTTGCAACAGAAGGCGCGGGCAATAGCGGCGGAGCTGGCGACAACGGCGCCAAAGCCGACAAACAACGCTCGTGGTGGCAGGATCTGAAGCGTTGGTGGACCAACTAAGCGGTTTCAACGCAAGAGATTAAGTGTAGTTTCTTCTTATAGGATAGCCCGGGGCAACCGGGCTATTTGCATTTTTGAGTCTATATGCAGGAGAGTGATGGTCACAAATCCATTATTTTTTGTCCAATTTATGTGCAAATCGTGAATTTTCTTTGAACAAACGACATAATATGTGGTATAGTGTGTAATAAGTAAGCACTTACATGTAGTCAGGAGTGTTTCATATGACAACGAAAACAGCAACTATCAGCTCACTTGGCCCAACCAAATCAGACGTCAAACGTCTTGTGAATGTTATGACCCTCATTGCCTGGGGTATCCTCAGCATCGGCGTCATCCTTTGTCTCATCAACATGAGCCACTTCAGTGATAAGAACATCGGACTTATGGTCGGCATTGGTTTCCTGATCGGCAGCGTACACATTTATGTGATCGGTACGGCTATTAGCCTCGTCCATGCCTGGAAGGCTGAGATGGCGAAGTCCAACGATTCGTCAGCGGAATAGGCATATTCTTTATAATTTCATCTACACAAAACTACGCGCACTGAAGAAGCGAGGGCGTTTCCCATGCCTCGCTTCTTTTCGTGTGCTTGCTATATACATACCTTTGCACACTATAAGATACGTTAAAAATAGAATTATAGGGGATTTTGAAAAGAAAACATTTTCATATATTCATATTCAAAGAATTGTAGTAAAATAGTCTCAATGAAATAATTACGAATTTTACCTGTTACAGGTAAATAGGAGGATTTTATGGATAACGTACTCGTTAAAACAGGACTTACGTCTCAGCAATTATCTTTAGTACAAGGTGAAGTTGAAAAAAATAAGAAAAATGCAGCTGTTATGTATTTATTATGGTTTTTCTTTGGCTCACTCGGTGGACATCGCTATTATTTAGGAGATGTAGGTAAAGGCATCGCGATGACTTTAACTCTTGGAGGGTTAGGTGTTTGGTCATTAATTGATGTATTTTTCATTGGCGGTAGGCTGAGAATAAAGACTGAGCGTATGGAGCTTGATGTCATCAACCGCGTTAAAGCAATGACATAACCAATACGAAAGTAACAAGAAGAGGCGATGTTGGGGATTATCCCTGCATCGTCTCTCTTCTTTTATATAGACTCAAATATGAAGGCAATGGCTTTCAGTTGTTTCACAAGCCTACATAAAAAGGTACATGTTTAAGTGGATCTCAATCTCTACCCAATGGAAGAATGTCTCATATGTCTAACTCGTGACTGACTCGTGACTAATCTTTGTCGGAACTTCGTCAAATTGTTTACATTGTGCTGAACCCCCGTGTTATTCTCGCATGAATTTGTTACATTATTCACAAGCTAATCAAATCGAGGAGTGGAACCGCAATGAGACGTTATTATCGAATGCTGGCAACAGCGCTCTTCCTGGCGATGGTTGCCGTGATCTCGGGCTGCAGCAGCGAGCAGTATATCGTGCTTGACCCGAAAGGACCGATCGGAGGCCATCAGAAGGATCTGATCATCATCTCTACCCTGCTATGTGCCGTCATCATCGTACCTGTCCTGATACTGACCGCAGTCATCGTATGGCGTTATCGCGATCGTCCCGGCCGCAAGGCGCGCTACACGCCAGAATGGGAGCATAGCACCAAGCTGGAAGTCACCTGGTGGACCATTCCGATTGTTATCATCGTCGCGCTTGCCGTTATTACGGCTATCTACACATACAAGCTTGAGCCGTCTAAGCCGATCGAATCCGCCAAAGAGCCGATTACGATCGAAGTTACGTCTCTCGACTGGAAGTGGCTGTTCACGTATCCGGGCGAAGATATTGCGACTGTCAACTATATCAAAATACCTGAGGACACGCCGATCCGTTTCCAACTGACGTCCGACAAGGCGATGAACTCCTTCTGGATTCCGCAGCTCGGCGGACAACTTTATACAATGTCAGGCATGGCTATGACTCTGTATCTACAAGCTGATGAACCTGGTGTCTACTATGGCTCCGGCGCTAACTTCAACGGTGAGGACTTCGCTCAAATGACCTTTGACGCGGAAGCCGTATCGGATGAAGAATACCAAGCTTGGGTACAAGAAGTGAAAGGCAATTCTCCTGCACTGACGCTGGACGGCTACGATAAGCTGAAGCAGCCTGGACGTTCCGAAGTCGAGACATTCTCTACCTTCCCGGAAGGACTGTTCCAATATATCGTGACGCAATACGTCGAAGACGGCAGCGGCGGCGCACATGCCCATCACGGTCAAAGCGGAGATAGCGGGCATTAGCGCCCGCTCATACGAAAGGAGAAAGCTTCATGTGGGATAAAATCAAAGAATTTTCATCCGAGTTTTTCGTGACGGGCGACCCGCTCATCCTCGGTGCACAAGTATCCATCGCGCTGACGCTCGTGGCGATTGTCTTCACGCTTTCCTATTTCAAAAAGTGGAAGTGGCTCTGGACGGAATGGCTCACCTCCGTCGATCATAAGAAGATCGGCATCATGTACATCATCGCATCGATTCTGATGCTGTTCCGCGGCGGCGTTGACGCCTTGCTCATGCGCGTTCAGCTAGCTGCGCCTGAGGTGGAATTCCTGCACGCGGACCACTACAATGCGATCTTCACAACGCATGGCGTCATTATGATTCTCTTTATGGCGATGCCGCTTATGTTCGGTTTATTCAATATCGTCGTTCCGCTCCAGATTGGCGCGCGCGACGTCGCGTTCCCGTTCCTGAACTCCCTAAGCTTCTGGATGTTCTTCTTCGGGGCCATGCTCTTCAACGTTTCGTTCATTATCGGCGGCTCTCCTGATGCAGGCTGGCTCGCTTATCCGCCGCTCTCGGAGCTGTCAGGCAGTCCCGGCGTCGGGCAAGACTTCTATATATGGGGCATACAGATATCCGGTATTGGCTCGCTCGCGACAGGGATTAACTTCGTCGTTACGATCCTTAAGATGCGCGCGCCTGGCATGAAACTGCTGAAGATGCCGATGTTCACTTGGTCGGTTCTATCTTCATGCGTCACCATCATGTTCGCATTCCCGATTCTGACCGTTACCTTATTCCTGTTATTCCTTGACCGCTATCTCGGGGCACACTTCTTCACGCTCGACGGCGGCGGCAATCCGATGATGTACCTCAACCTCATCTGGATGTGGGGTCATCCCGAAGTATATATCGTTATCCTGCCGGCATTCGGCATTTTCTCGGAGATCGTTGCCACCTTCTCCAAGAAAAAGCTGTTCGGCTACAAGTCGATGGTATTCGCACTTATGTCCATCAGCTTCTTCTCCTTCTTTACTTGGGCGCATCACTTCTTTACGATGGGCTCCGGCGCGAACGTCAACGCCTTCTTTGCCATAACGACCATGATTATCGCGATTCCGACAGGGGTCAAGGTGTTCAATTGGCTGTTCACCATGTACCGAGGCAAGCTGTCATTCCCGACACCGATGTTATGGACGATCGCCTTTATCCCATGTTTCGTCGTGGGTGGTATGACCGGGGTGCTCTTGTCTGTTGCTCCGGCTGACTTCCAGTTCCATAACAGCTACTTCCTGATCGCGCACTTCCACCAAGTGTTGATCGGCGGCGTTGTGTTCGGTTATTTCGCGGGTCTGTACTACTGGTGGCCCAAAATGTTCGGCTTTAAGCTCCACGAAGGTCTTGGCAAATGGGCTTTCTGGTTCTGGAATATCGGCTTCTATGTCTGCTTCATGCCGCAATACGCACTTGGTCTCATGGGTATGACACGCCGCTTCAACGAATACAACTTCGATATGGGCTGGCAGCCGCTTAACGTGGTGTCCACGGTCGGCGCCTTCTTGATGGGTATCGCGTTTATCTTCCAAGTCTGGCAGATCGCGCACAGCATCAAGTTCTTGAAGAAGGAAAAATCCGGCGATTCATGGGATGGACGCACGCTGGAATGGTCGATTCCATCGCCAGCCCCGATGTACAACTTTGCCAGAATTCCTGTCGTAACAAGCCAAGACGACTTCTGGGAGAAAAAACAGCGGGCGCTCAGAGGCGAAAAAGATGCTCCGGAAGTCATCGCGGCGGAGCAAGCTCCTCTGGAGCCGATCCACATGCCGAAAAACTCCGGTATCCCGTTCATCATGTCGCTTTGCTGGTTCGTCGCCGGCTTCGGCTTTGTCTGGGATTGGAAATGGATGATCTTTACCGGCATGGCTGGCGTGATCATCTGTATGTTAGCAAGATCGTTTACCTACGATACCGACTACTATATTCCTGTTGAAGAAGTGCGGCGTACGGAAGCCGCGGCAAGGGGGGCTCACTAATGGCACTACTGAACAAATTCCTGTCCGGCGGCAAGAGTCAGCCTCTTGCCGCGGCCCATGGCCACAGCGGCGGCGGACATGCAGCGCATGGCGGCCATGACGCCCACGGACACGACCATCACGACCTAGAAGGCATGAAGGTATTCGGCTTCTGGCTGTTCCTTATTACCGACGTTATCCTGTTCGGCACGCTGTTCGCAACATTCGTCGTCCTTCGCCTCAACACGGCAGGCGGACCGACGGGTGCTGATCTGATCGAGCTGCCAGGTATCATCGCCTCCACATTCATCTTGCTTACAAGCAGCTTTACCAGCGGCGTCGCGTTGCTGGAGATGAATAGAGGCAACAAAAAAGGTCTTATTACCTGGCTTATCATAACCGCGCTGCTTGGCGCCTCCTTTATCTACCTTGAGGTAACGGAGTTTATCCACTTGGTTCATGAAGGTGCAGCTATTGGCACCAGCGCATATTGGTCTGCATTCTTTACGCTAGTCGGCACACACGGTCTACACGTATCGGTCGGTCTGGTGTGGATGACGGCATTGATTATCCAGCTTGCAAGACGCGGGATTACCGACGTGACCAAACGTAAGGTCAACGTGATCAGCTTGTACTGGCATTTCCTCGACGTCGTCTGGATCTTTGTCTTCACGATTGTCTACCTGATGGGGGTGATGTAAGATGGCGAACAACCATAACACTCCTGCCGGCAACGGACACGGACACGGACACGACGCGCATGGCGGCGGCCACAGCGGCTCGCTGAAGTCTTATGTCATTGGCTTCATCTTGTCGATCTTGCTTACGATTATCCCGCTTGTCGTTGTCATGAACGAGATGTTCAGCAAACAAGTCAACACGATTATCATACTCGTCATGGCGATTCTGCAATTCGCTGTGCAGCTCCTCTTCTTCATGCATATCCGTGACGAAGAGAAACCTCGCTTCAACCTGATTGCTCTGATCTTCGGACTCGTCATCATGATGACGATCGTTGCAGGCTCGATCTGGATTATGACGTATAACACGGTGGCCGGCTAACGAACGCCTCGTGTTAACAAGAAACCGCCCTTACGGCTTCCAACGTGGAAGTGAAGGGCGGCTTTTTTTGTTCCATGCTGCATGCTGGTATCCGAAGCCTGGCGCGACACCGTCGTGTTACTTTTTCCCAATAGGGTCGAATCGGATCGACAAGTGTAGGCATACCTTACTAAATCAAGTAGAATACCTTTAGTTGATACAATCTCATAACCACGAATAGGAGCTGTCATCATTGTCGCAACCGACGCAACTGAAGAAACAAACCGTTACTCATCGATATACCGGAGAAACGATCTCATTCCTGGAGTCGAACAAGGACTATCTGCTCATTGAGGTGACATTGCCGGCAGGGGCATCCGGCCCTCCACTACATTACCATGACCGGTTCACAGAAGAATTTACGGTAATGGAAGGCGAGCTGGCCGTTACGCATGAAGGTAAGCAACAGGCATTGAAGCCTGGAACCTCCTTGCTAGTGCCGCACAGTGAGTCGCATACCTTTAACAACCGCTCCGACCGCCCCGTTCGCTTCCAGGTTCGGCTTTCGCCGGGAGGCGGCTTCGAGAAATCCGTTCGTATCCATTACGGTCTCATGGATGACGGTTTGACCGATGCCAAGGGCAATCCCAAAAACATCTTCTTTGCATTCTATATTTTACAGCTGCAAAATACACTAATCGCTGGCATGCCATTGTGGCTGCAACGTCCTATGTTTGCCGCAGCTGTCGGACTCGGCAGACTTACCGGATCGTTCAAGCGGTTGGACAAATATTTGGATTAATTTCTTTTACTTCAAATAACCGCTCACGATTATTATAGCTACGCCTACGAGCATCACTGCCATAATCGAATAACCGAAGTAGCGAAGCGGCTTCGGCATCACATTCATGTCCACCCTGCGCATCGGCCCGCCTCCTTCTGTGCGCTGAAGGCCTTCCAGAAGATCATCCTTGTAAGGCTCCTCCGGAATAAACGGACGGGACGGCTGGGATTCGTGGATATTAGGAGTTTCGTTCTTCATATCGATTTTCCTCCCTTGTCAGTATAAGTATAGTCTAACCTTATGTTCCTGATTATGGAAACTAATATTTGTAATCGGCGTATATATGAATATGACTATGGCTTCGAAGCGACTAGGAGGAATGGGTATGTTTCTTTTTCTTTGGCTGATCGTATTCGTCGTGGGCATCGCTGTCTTGTACAATGGAAGAGAACGTGACGAAGAGTTGCTCATCTTAAAGCTCATTGGCTATTATTTTCTCGGTACGTTCTACATCGCAATTAACGGTCTCGCCCTGCCTGTCGGATTTGTCATCAGCTTATTCCTGAAACCCCGTGACAATCGAGGCGTGAAACGCGGGGCATCCATCTTCGGGTTGGTGCTAATGATCATCGGACAATTTATCATGTAAGGAAATAGGCGGCCATCGTGCCGCCTTTTTGTGTTAGTCCACGCGTCGCTGCTGCTGCATGTGTAGCATGTCCTGCTCCTGTGATTGCAAACGCGATGCAAGCTGGCTCAGATCGCTCCTCAACGCAAGCGTATATTCCTCGACCTCTCCAACAAACTTCAGCATGACGAAACCGAATCCCGTCAGCAGCAGACCCGCAACAGGAATATCTCTACGGAAAAGCTCCATACATATCCAGACGCAGCTTATGAAAATAAGGAAATATAAGACCCGTTTGATCCAATCGAAATTCATATTAAAGCTCCTTCCGATTCCAGAGCTTGCTTGGCAGATCCTGTTTCCCGTACAACCGATCAAATTCCGGAGCCGTCATGCCGTAATGAATTTCATCGTGGTATTCGCCATTGGTATAAATCATCTCTCTGAGACAACCTTCCTGTACGAAGCCGAGCTTATTATGGAGCTGGATTGAAGCCGGGTTAAACGAATAGACATGCGGCGTTGCCTTATGATAGTTCAGCTCGTGGAAGTAGAAGCGCAGCACCGATACGACCATCTCCGCTCCATATCCTTTCGATCGTTGCTCCGGCAGCAAGGATATGCCATATTTGAAGTTGCCGTAACGCTTATTGCAGGCGAAAGTGTTGATCGTCCCGACGAGCTCTCCATCATGCGTCTCGGCCACCCACCGGAACGCGTCGCCCATCCGATTGCGCTGCTCGGCCTCCAGCCACTGGATCTGCTTCTCTGGCGATTGCGGGAAGTGAATCATATCCACCAGCCGATTCACCTCGTCGTCCAGCGCTTGAAACAATGTAATATCCGATGATTGCAGTGCTCTTAACGTCAGTCTGTCCGATCGCCAATAATGAAAGGGCATGTTCATCCTCTTTTCGTCCAATAATAGGGAAATGGCATATGCATTCATTATACTATATCGGAAAAAGTCACGGCACATGATCAAGGGTACGCCCTTTGGGAGCTTCGAATATCCCCTTGGAAAGGGTATAATACTAGAAAACATGTCTGAATCTGCGGGTGATACGATTGAACGAATCAACGAATAGTACACTATCGTCTGCGGCTGGTTGGAGCTTTGATAACAGCTACGCCGGTCTGCCGTCAAATTTGTTTACGGAGCAGCTGCCGACTCCAGTCGAAGAGCCACAGATTATTGTGCTGAATCGTCCGCTTGCGGGCGAGCTAGGGCTCGATGCAGAAGCATTATCGGGCATCGAGGGGGCTGCCGTGCTGGCGGGAAACTCCATCCCCGAAGGGGCGTTGCCTCTGGCGCAAGCTTATGCGGGGCATCAATTCGGGAACTTCACGATGCTGGGGGATGGCAGGGCCATTCTGCTTGGCGAGCAAATAGTGCCGGACGGACGAAGGTTCGACGTCCAGTTCAAGGGAGCTGGCGCTACGCCATACTCGAGACGCGGCGATGGACGGGCCGCGCTTGGCCCCATGCTGCGCGAATACATGATCAGCGAGGCGATGCACGCGCTGGGCATCCCGACGACCCGCAGCCTGGCGGTCGTGGCGACGGGCGAGCCCGTCTTCCGCGAAACCGTGCTGCCGGGTGCAGTGCTGACTCGCGTCGCGGCCAGCCATCTGCGCGTCGGCACGTTCCAGTACGCCGCCAATTGGGGCGGCGCTGAGGCGCTATACGCGCTGGCGGATTATGCGCTGGAGCGGCACTATCCCGGCATCTCGCTGGATGACGGGCGTTATTTGGCGCTGCTGCGCGGGGTCATTGGCCGTCAGGCGGAGCTGATCGCGAAGTGGATGCTCGTCGGCTTTGTCCATGGCGTCATGAACACCGACAATATGACGATTAGCGGCGAGACGATCGACTACGGACCTTGCGCGTTTCTGGATGCCTTTGACCCCAAGACGGTGTTCAGCTCGATCGATGCCAACGGCCGCTACGCCTATGGGAACCAGCCGTATATCGGCGTATGGAACTTGGCGCGGCTCGCGGAATCACTGCTGCCGTTGCTCCATGACGACGAGGAGCAAGCGGTTAAGCTCGCCGAGGAGGCGCTGAGTGAGTTCACGGACTTGTATCACGGCCACTGGATGGCGGGAATGCGCGGCAAGCTGGGATTGTTCGGAACAGAGGATGAGGACGAGACACTGGCGAAGGATCTGCTTGGCCTGATGCAGCAGCATCGCGCCGACTATACGAATACGTTCGTGTCGCTGACGTTCGGACGGTTGGAAGGCGAAGGTTTGTGGATGGATGAGGCGTTTGCCGCTTGGAAGGTACGGTGGCAGGTGCGTCAGAGCCGGCATCGCGGGGCGGACGAGGATTCGTTGGCGTTAATGAAAACAAGCAACCCTGCCGTCATTCCGCGTAATCACAGGGTCGAAGAAGCGCTGGCGGCTGCGGTAGAGGGCGATTTGAGCGTGATGGAGGGGCTGCTCAGCGTGTTGGCGGATCCGTATGCGCATTCGCCAGAACAGGCGGAGTATGCGCCGGTGCCGGAGGGCTGCGGGCCTTATCGGACGTTTTGCGGGACGTAGGGGAATAGAAATTGAGAAGCTCGAATCAGGTTAATGTAACCCGATTCGAGCTTCTCGACCGTATCTAATAAGCTTACTGAAAACGACAAGATAATTATGTCAAAATCGAATCTTCATCCATGTTCAATTTGCTCATCGTATTCAGGACTATTAAATTCCTCCCCTCGAAACTTTTCTGGTTCATAGCGAACACTCTCGAAGATGGAGTTGTACAATGGCATAACTTCTTTCCTTACCTCAGGGTGATACATTAGAATTAAATAACTTTCAGAATCTTTATAAGTCAATTCAAAATAATCATATTGTCTCCCGCCAGAAACCTCACTTACAACATATTCTGCATATTTGCTAAATTCATCGTCTATAAACGAAGAGTCCTCTGGAAGTGTTGCAAAAGATTTACCAAGGAGCTTAATCTCCGCTCGGTCATCTTGCGTCTGAAAATTATATCCTCCCTCCAATGTCTTTACTACTTTTATTTGAGGAGGAATATAAAATCCAAAGTTTGAATACATCGTACTTGCCCATCTTGCTTTTACATTTTCTCCACCTAAATTCATATCGACTGTAGTTTCTCCTGTAAACTCTTGAATATCCTTTATTAATTTGTCTTTTTTCGAATCTTTTGGAGAAACGTCTGAGGTCGGGCCAGGGCTTCCGATTGGACTTGAAGATACATTGCTGTTATTGCTCGGTTGTAGGCTTGGTGGTGTAGTCGGAGCTATGTTTCCCTCTAAGGAATTTCCGCTACACGCTCCTAAAACTGCCATAAAGCCGAGTAACAGGGATATTTTAAAAAGATGTTTCATAAATACCTCCTATTCAATTTGGTTTGGAAATCATTTCACCTCTTTATACTTCTACGAATAGGAAGATTTCCCCTGTTTTTAGATCAATTTAAACTATTTATGTTCTAAGGATCTTTGATTAATTCCATTCTTTTTCAAGGTATATTTCCTTCCTTTTTAAAAAAATAGAAACGAATCAGAAACATAATCGCTCTTGAGAAGTCCACAGTATGCAATGATCTTTGAGGTGAATCTGAAGCGAATATTAAAACTGGTCGATTGAGAATTACAAAAAAACGCCGAAAAAGGGCATCTGCTCGTTTATTTACGAGGCAGGTGCCCTTTTATTATAAGCATTGTCTTGCAAAAATAAAAAATACGTAGTTATTTCAGTGGTCTCAAAATATGGATTAGTTTTATAGTCATTTAACTAAGTCCTATTACGAATAAGTTTTTACGTGGAAGTGGTCAGTATGGTTAGCGAGATACTGACGTTTGGTTAACGACAGCCCGTGATCTGTATAAAAGTAAACCAATTGAACATTCGAGTTAGCCTCACAAGCAAGGAGAAACGCCTTCTCTTGTGCTACAGTTAAGCCTGCATTCCTAAAATCAATTTCCTTACCGGACTGATGTGAATCATGAAACGGAATATCTTTCCCATCAATGAGAGAGGCATTATTAACCTCAATTTTTTTAGAAGTTGCGGTGTAGTATGCTTGAGCCAAAGACTCTACCGTGTTAAACGTGCTTGGTGTTACCCAGGACAGATCCTGTTTATATGTTGCATTTGCCGCTAGGCCGGCAACAGTATCACCCATCAAAGTGTAGTGATACGACGAATTAATCAACCTGACAAAACCTTTAGACGAAACGCCAACCTCGGCAGCCATGAAGTTTCTAGTCTTTTGGCCATAAATTCCATCTGCAGTGATGCCGACAACTTCTTGGAACTTCATTAGATTCTGTTTCGTCCCGCTATCGAATGTAGTCGATGTATTACCAGTCATCGAAGGTAGGGAACCGAACAAAAATGACTCAACCGCAGTCCCAAGCTGAGTGCGGAAATCCCGAATGTTTTGCTTAAGCGAAGGAATTTCAGCATGAACATTCCCTTGTTGGTAGCTAGATTGAAAGCTGGTGCTAAATGCAGCGTTAGAAGTAGTTGTTCCTATAGCGCAAATGTTGTCGTGTCCGTAGGACATGTGATCATCTCTTTTCATATTAGAATTTTAAATATTGGAGGGCACTTTCCCTTCGATCCCTCATCAAAGGAAAGCTTCAAATATTCAATACTATTAAAGTGAAAAAAGGCAATCAAAAAACAACCACAGGAAATACTATATTAAAATCGTCTTATACTTATCACCTCTTAAATTTAACTGCTGGCGGTAGCAGATCGCTCGGGTGGCTCGAAGCATGCCTAGAAAGAATATAAACTTCATAACAACAACTGCTGTCCGAATATGATCTGGCTATGGAGTAGTTACAGGTAATCAAGGATGAAGTAGAGGCCGCTCTAGCCTTATCCAACTAGCCAGGCCTTATCTCACATTAAGTGGATAGTATCTTGTTTGTCGTCAACACTTTAGATGAAACTGGTAACTCAAAGGCTTTGCACTTGACGATTCGTTGTTACAACATGCCGGTCTCAATTGTGAAGATCAGTGCTAAAATCCCCAATATTAACGGTTGAAAATCCCCCCACTAGAAGCCGACATACTCTCCGGAGGGAGAGAGTCGAGATTGGTGAAGAACGGTAAGTTTTTTAAAGATGAAGGATATGCGGTAAAGAGGCATCAGCATCACGCAGATTGCCGACGAGTTGGGAAGAGATCGCAAAACGGTGCGCAAGTGGCTTCAGACAGACGAACCTAACGGCTACGCAAAGCGCAAGCCGGTGATGACGGGGAAGCGGGGGCTTACAAAGTCTACGTACGAAAGCGCATGACGGAGGGCTGTCTGAATGCCAGCGTCCTTCTCGACGAGATCCGGGCGAAAGGTTACGCGGGCGGCAGCACCATGCTTCGTCTCTTCATGCAGACCCTGAGGCGGCAATGCAATCGAAAGCCACTGAACGGTTCGAAACGGAGCCCGGCGAGCAAGCGCAGGTGGATTGTGGCGAATTTAAAGTCGCGCAAAACGACCAGATGAAGAAACTGTATGCGTTCATCATGGTGCTTGGCTACTCGCGGTCGATGTTACGTGGAGTTTGCGGAGGACAGCAAGCTGGACACGCTGATGGGCTGTCACGCACGCGCCTTTGCGTATCTCGGCGGCGTGACCCGTACCTGCCTCTATGACAATATGAAAAAGGTCGTGGTCAGTCAGGACGAAAATGGCAATCTCGTCTGGAACGAGCAGTTTGCGCGCTTTGCCGGGCATTATGGCTTCACGCTGCGTCGCTGCAAACCGTATCGGGCGCGGACCAAAGGCAAAGTGGAGAACGGCGTCGGTTACGTGCGCAAGAACTTTTGGCCGCGTGTGCGCACGTTCACCGGGCTTGCGGATTTAAATGCGCAAGCGCGTCACTGGCTGGAGACCGTCGCCAACAAACGGCTGCACGGCAAGACCTTCCAGGTCCCCTGGGAGGTGCGAGAGCAAGAGATGCTAAGCCCGGTCACCGAAGCTCGCTTCGCTTATGCCGAGCGGCATTCACGCAAGGGTTCCAGCGACTGCTATGTCTCATTCGAGGCGAATCGTTACAGCGTTCCGTTCCAATACGTTGGCGCTGTCGTGGAATTCGAGGATGAGAAGAACGGCCAACTGCGTTTCCACTGCGGCGGCCAGCTCATTGCTGAGCATCCAAAGTCCATGGGGCGCCACCAGATCATCAGCATTAAAAAACACTTCGAGGGCATATGCAACACATCGAGTCGTCCGGTTGGAGAGCCCACCATTAAAGCACGCCATCGTCCCGATGGAAAAACCTACTTACACAAACTTCTTGACGCTACCCTGTATGCTCACTGTTTGCCTATTCAGACGGCTCGTCCCATTCTATCAGGCATACGTTTTATACTACTTCTGAAAACCTTCGAATAAGCGAGTATTTGCGATAACGTGACGAGTTAAAATAACTACCTACTTAAGCCGTGATTTACTCGGGGTCCTTATCAAAATACTCTTTCTCTGAAATAGATTTTGCACCCAGCCATGACGAACCCTTAAATAACTGGCGAAAGATTGATGTGTATTCAGGTAAATAATCCAAATCATAAATGAGAATCTTCTGAATCATTTTTTCAATGATGATCTGTTCCAAATCATCCTTACGATCATTCTTAATTTTATTCTTAGCAGAATTAATTGCTGGTCTGAATAATAAAATGATTTTTTGAAGTGCCTCTTTGTCACCTTTTTGTGACTTTTCAACCAAATCATAAAATTCATCAATCATGGCGTTCTCCGTTCGTATTTTTAATAATGACTTCGGTTAGTTTTAAGATGCTTGCTGTCAATGTTTCAAGCTTTTTCTCAAATCTTAGTAATAAATAAGTTGTGATTACGATTGGAAACCCCACCTGGCTAATAGCCGAAAATACTGATGAAAACACTTCTGCTTCACTCATCCCTTCTCCCGCCCTCCATTAATTTTGATTTCATTTTCTTTAACGCTAGATTCCTTGTCTTAAATATAGCTTGAGGAGATACACCTATTAATGATGCGATCTCATTATCCTGAAAACAATGAGCATACGATAATGTGATTACAAACTTCTGTTTTGGAGTTAAGGCCTCGAAAGCTATAGCAAGTAATTCATTAGATAGTGATGTATAAAAGTCATTCGGATCCTTAATGAGTTCTTCTACCACCCTATTATTTCTCGATAAAAGAAATTCGCCTATTGTGCCTGATTTTTTCTCATTATTTAGGAACGGTTGATCAAATATTAATACGTTTCTATGGTCATTCTTTTTATAATATCGGATCTGATCAATAAGACAGTATTTGATTGTTGAAGAGAGATATTTGACGAACCGTATACGGAAATAGAACTTTCGAAACCGAATCTCTAATTCGTATTTTGCACCTTCATCTCCAGATAAGGCATTTAAAAGATACATCATATTCTGTTCGGATGATAAAAAACTGCTTATAATTTTACCAGGGAAGGAATCCTTACTCTGGTACATGTGTTCACTCATCTGTTCTGTTGCTCTATTTTGAGACATCATTCATCCCCCCCCCGTGTATGAGATTCATATCTAATAAAATGAAGAGTTTTCGAGAAAAACAACCTTTACGAGATCGTACGTTCTTGTTTTTTGCATTGAAAAACCCCCTCCAAAAAGTTCCTAAGAGGGGGTTGCGCGTTTTAGTTATTGAATTTCATCCATAGTAAATCTGTGATTAGATACAGAAAAATCATGTTCAGTCGAATCTGCACCTTTTTTGTAAGAAAAGTCAATCGATATCACGAATGAACCAAGTCCCATTCTCTTTACCTAGTATATAATTAGTGAAGGTTTCCACATCTTCTTCACCCCATTTGCGTCGGTCTACTTGTAATATTACAATGTCGTCTCTCTGATCGACGACTTTAATCAGTTCTATTGATACGACCGGCAATGGGGGAATATCGGCTTGCATGGACTGTTTTGAATTTCTGAGCTTATCATAAGCTTCCTCGTCACCAATAGCAATCGCTTTTATATCTTGATTGATTACCTTCACCCATTCAAGCTGCTCACCCGAATATTCAGATTCATTAATAAGTTGCGGGTTAATCATTTCACTTGGACCTGGACGATATGAAGTATCGACTGTCCAATCGACAATAACCCATCCATTTCCTTTCTTCTCAAATGAATACAAAGCGTACTGTGGCTCTGACGGGTTATCATTGAACCTATAGTCTACTCGAATCGCTCCGCTGACATCTGTTGACTGTTCGACCTCAATAAATTTGACAGACTTAATTGGACCCGTAATCATCACGGAAGGATCTGGGCTTACTCCTCTAAGAGTAGAAGCAGTTTCTACATCCTGTTCGTTAATCGCTGTAATATCCTGGTTGATCATCTTAATCCACGCCATTTGATTACCAACAAAATTTTCCTCGTCAATTAACTCAACTTTTATTACGGTCCTCTCTTGTTTTTCATTTTCCTTTTCAGTTTCAGAGGTACTCGGTGTCTTGGTATGTGTGGGTGACACTTGAGAAGGATTAGGTTCTATAGATGGTTCATTTGAGGTGCAAGCCGTTAAACTTATCAAGCAAATTATAACTACGACACTTAACAACTTCATACTATACCTCCTTATTTTCCAAACTTGTTACTTAGACGTTCATTATGAGTATAATGTTACCAGAAAAAGACACCTCATGTACAAATGTACAATAAGGTGTCTTCAGAAACCGTTTAAGTCCAACTCGTTGGATTTACAGAAACCATTGTTTTCGTAGGACGAGCATCGTTACTCGGATCCCAATTCAGCATTTGTCCATTAGATGTTTTGTACCTCATTTGAGACGATCCACCACCATCGAGATAAATACCTTTAGTACAACCTTTGAACTCAAGAAATGCTTTCATATACCATGGAGTTTCATTTGCAAATACACAGAGAAAAATTTTACCATTAGGAAGGAGGCCGATTGCTGTACGAGGTCTATTATTAGGACTTACATACAGAATACCCTCTTTCGCAATTACATCATTGACACCAGAGGCTTTTTCATTGACATCAAGTTTTTGATAAAAGCTTTGGAAAGAGTCTCCCTCATTTAAAAATAGGCTTAATCCACCGATTGCCCATGTCACCTGCCCGTTTGGGTAAGGTGGAATCGAGAGATCGTCACGGAAATGATGGACTACTGCTGCCGTAGTTGAGTTTGTTCCATACACGTTAAGTCGGTAAAAGGTTCCACGATTTAGAACCTTGCTCGCTGTTCCATTAATAGTACCTGTACCACTACTTCCAACAGCTGAGTTGTTTTTAATGGCTATCCCAAGTAGGGTGGAACCGCTGAAAAAAGTACCATTTACTCCGAATTTTCCAGAAGACATTACTGTACCAGCGATTGCATCGACAGAAACGCTCGATACGTCAGCCTCAATGCATTTAACCGTGTTGCCGTTCCAAGTTGTTTGAGAATAAGTTGCTGTTGTCATTTACATCACCTCATCATTTTTTTAGGATTCAAGTATGTGGCCATCAACTTGTTCCTTATATGTAAAGGTGAAATCAAATAAAGGAAAATCAACCCATTTAAATCTTTTTTCCTCTTATACTAAAGTTAGCTCATCAGACACGTCCTCATCTTGAAAACCATTGGTATGCGCAACCTACAAGCTCGCTATCCATCGATGCCAGCGTCATCGGCGCCTCCTAGGATAAAGTCACCTTCAAAAGCCGCCAGTCCGCCTCATCCTAAGCGCCATTTGACATCTACAGCTCAATGGATATTTACCTCCTAGCCCCCGCTAGTACACATCAAAAAAGAACATTTGTTCGTATTTCGACAACTAAAGCTTAACACGGGAACAGCCCCGCGTGTCCCCCAAACTACCACCAATCATCCACCATGAATTACAAAAAAAGAAAAATCCTTTATCCGAGCCACCCGTTACGGACTGGTTCGATAAAGGATTTAGCGATGTAATCAAATGCCTGGCATTAAGAAAAACGGATGACGGCCCGCCATGACCATTATGCAAAGACGCGCCGCCTAGTCTTTGCCACTCTCCCAGTAGAGCAGTCCCCATAGCTTCAGCGTAATCGCGACCGAGCATACTCCATCGCCTATGCGGCGGTCGAGCGTTGAGCTTTTTTCTCCCCTCCTCATATAATATAGCGTTTCGGAATACGAATGCCCCTTCAAGTAGCGCAGCGTCACCGCCTGTCTAGCTTCTTCGTCCCGAATCATTGCAACCGCCCGCTCGATCGCATTACTGACGATTTCGCACTCTTCTGCGGCAAGCTTCTGATTATGCGCGACTTGCACGGCGTTGGCGGTACGGTTGCCATATATCTCGTCGCCGTCGATTCGTCTCGTCCGCTCGCTTTCATACAGAGTCGTCTTGATCAGCTCTTCATGCTCCCGGTAATCCCGCACCACGAGCTTTAGCTGTATATAGTTTCGCAATATGCGCTGCGCTTGCTGCTTCTCCTCCGGTGTCGGCTTCGCGAGTACGTTCTTCGTTACTTGTCCTTTCAATGCGATCTCCTCCAATGTACAAGATTCTTGTACTTTTTGTCCTCATATTAAGGACAAGAGTCTTGCATGTCAATTCAAAAGTACAAGATCCTTGTTTTTGTTGCAAAAAAACAGAATTAATGTACAATATACTTGTACTTTACCTTTTGCGAATCATTTGTCATGCTAGGAGAGATTCCTGTGTTCAGAGCCGATCGGTTAACGGAACGAAGAAAGCTTCATAAGCTCACGCAAGAGCAGCTTGCGAGACTAGTTGACCTGACCAAGGCCGCGATCGGCAACTACGAGCAAGGACGAAGCGCCCCGCCGTACGAGACGTTGATCGTTCTCGTGGACGCGCTTCAGACCAATGCGGATTATTTGCTGGGACTTACGGACGATCCAGAAGCGAAGACGCCAGTCAAACCGAATTCCGACAATCACCCGGATTCGAATCATCCCTCTAATGATGCAAGAGACCGGTCCGCTATTAGCAAGCATCAAGGGACCCTCTCGGAACCCGGCATCTACATCGCCTACCTCGGCGGACCGCCGGAAGAGATGGACGAGGAAGAAGCCGAGCATCTAAAGCGCGAGCTGGAGATGTTCCGCGCATTTAAGGAGAAACGGCGCAGAGACAGAGAAGCTGGCGGCAATGATCCAGCTTGAAGCCACCGTACCTAGCGCGCTCTTCTAGCGAATTGAATATACACGCAACATCAATTAGTAAAACCCCCAGCGGGTTTTATTTTTGGCCATACATACGAACATACATTCTTGTATTTGGGAGGTCGTCATGGAAGAGCTGGATTTCGAGCTGTACCGTCCGACGGACATGGAGCTTTGGATTGGGTCAATCTACGAAAGAAACGGCATTCATTATCCGGGGGATCTGGATGATTGGGATCATATTGCCTCGCTATTCGGCGTTCATCTGGCATATACAGAAGGAGAGACCAAGGTCATTTATGACGAAGACGGGGATTGCATGATTTTCTTGAATATGCATCTGGAGCAGTCAGAGCAGCGCCTCGCATTCTTCCATGAGCTTAGCCACCCCGCGCTTCACGCGGGAGATCAACGTCAGCTGCCGCCTGCCTTTGTCCATCTGCAAGAATCGCAGGCCGCCCACTTTCAGCTCTATAGCGCAATTCCTTATCCGATGCTAAGGGAACTCGATCATCTTCGTGAGCAGCCCCACTACCATCGGCTGATCGCCGGAGCGTTCGGCGTGCCGCTGGCTTTTGCGGAAACCCGACTGGAGCGAATCGCTGCACGGATGCGACAGGAGAAATCTGATCTCAACCTCCGTGCCAAGCTGGCCTCTCTATCGGCCAAAGTGTGCGGCTACGATAATCCGGAAGCCGCCGAGCGGCTTCTTGCACAATTGGCACGTCAGACGGCACAAAGGAAAAGGAACGATGCGTCTAGAAGACATTCCAACTAAGGTATTGGAAAGGAGTTGCAGCGGTCGTGGAGTTAACAATGAACGTCTATTATGAAGAAGACGGAGACAGTGGTCTGCATATCCCCATCTGGATTTTGCTTCATCCTGCCGCAGGATTGGACTGGAGCACAACACTCTACATACGACTTGATGGACCGTTCCAAGCTCAAGGACTAGACGAATGGGATGCGGAGTTGCTTGCCATTAGCGTACCGAGTCACGTCTACGTCAGACATCCCCAGAATCCTGCTTTGCTCGGTATCCATCTGCCATCGCTGC
The DNA here is from genome assembly GCF_054483835.1 of Paenibacillus sp. strain BS8-2. NCBI lineage: Bacteria > Bacillati > Bacillota > Bacilli > Caryophanales > Paenibacillaceae > Paenibacillus > Paenibacillus sp. strain BS8-2. The sequence goes on along the minus strand of NZ_CM137010.1, from coordinate 2,060,513 downwards.
GAATTTATATCGACCGGCAGACCTCAATTGCGTTTGATCCCGTCAGCCATCTGGATATTGACCGTCTCCTGCTTCGTATCTCCGATGTGGAAGACGTACTGCAATACAATGTGCGGGCCGTGCTGCCTAGACACTTGGCGGGCACGCGCTAGACACGTACGAATCCGCCCAGACTGCAGAGAGCTCCAAGATGATCCGTTCGCAAGCCGGTGCACCTATTTCCACCTACCATCACGCAGTAATGTTCGATTCATAGTCAACTTCTCCCTATCCGCTGCAGCCGATCGTACATGATAATGCAGGTAGAACGAATCCAGGGAGGATCGTAATATGGATACAAACAGAAACCATGTAATAAAAGGCAAAGAAAGCAATTCAGCAAAGCGGTTTGAGATTACGCTGCGGCCGCTGCGTCTGCCTGAGGATTATGCGCCTCTCGCAGCATTGTTAAATGAATATTGGCCGGAGCCGACATCCGCCGAACGGTTGGAGCAAGAGGATGGCAAGTTATACGAGACGGGCCATACCTGGAGAGATGACAACGGACTGCTGGCAGGGTATGACCGCACTAGATATGTGGCTGTCACGGAGCATGGAGAACTGATCGGATATGTATGGTCGTGGCGGGCTCCTTGGACGGAGCCGGGCTATCTATGCAACACGCTGGTCGTCAAGCAAACGTACCGCGAGCAAGGTGTAGGAGAAGCGCTGCTGCGTCATGCTTACGCATGGGCCACGGAGCTGGGCGCATCTTCGCTGATCACCGAGGTGTGGGACGACCATCCGGAAGCCCTGCACTTCGCACTTCGCCGCGGTTTCATGGTGGAGAGACATAGTTACCAATCCGTGCTTCGGTTGAATCAAGTACCCGCACATATTCACGCAATGGATCCGCAAGCCTTGCTCACATCCAATGGACTTCGACTGCTTACCCTTGCAGACGAGCCCGGAGAGGAGAGCAAGCATAAGCTCTTCGAGTTGGCGGCGGCCACGATGATCGATATACCTAGCTTCCTTGGCGATATACCTGATTTCGATCAGTGGAAGAAGTGGTATCTCGAGGTTGACGGCCATAAGCCTGAATTGACATGGATTGCGGCTGACGGCGCTCGGTTCGTTGGAATGACCAATGTGCTTCACATCGAAGCAACGAACGGCTTGTATCATGAATATACAGGGGTTGACAGAGAATACAGGAGCAAAGGGGTTGCGTTGGCACTCAAGCTTCAGTCGATTCGCGCGGGTATTGAAATCGGCGGCGATTACATCAGGACGGACAATGACTCCATGAACGCTCCTATCCTGGCGATCAACCGCAAACTCGGCTATGAGCCTCTGCGAGGCATGTACCGGATCCTGGCGTCGTTGGAAAAGGTGCAGGAAGCGCTGGAATAGACGCCATAAAGGATCAGCGACTCCTATAACACAAACACCATTGCTGTCATTCTAATGGACACCAACATTCCTTAACACGCGGGATTGGCATTTATTCGCCACGTCCCGCGACTTTGGGGCATGTATGTCCATTAGAATCTGTGCATGGTCATCTTTCGCTCATGTACAATCAATGAAAATATACAATCAATGAAAATTCGTATTATTGCCTCTTAACGTGCAGCCCCTTAGGCAACGCAAGCATCAGCATCGGTCTTACAGCATCCGTCACAAGACCTCCATCCCTGCGCGGAACGGAGCCTACGACGATAAACATCGTGTCGCCAACGATCTCCGTACGCCATATCTCTGTATCAATCGAAGAGAGGGGTTGCTCCGACCAGTAACGAATCTGCCCCATCAAACGAACCTCGCGCGTCTCCGTCTCGCTGATCGAAACGCCATCCGTCGCTTGAACGACGATCTTCTTTACTTCAGCCGGTACAGACACGCCTTCCGTTTCCACGAATGCGGTGCGCTGCGTCATCCCCACACTCGTCCGTAATTCATCAAAGACGCCCGTCGACATAAGCAGCGCGAGCACCAGACTAGCCGCACCGATCATGCCCACAAAAAACACACTAATCCAATCATATCTGACTATCGTATCCCGGCTGCCCGACATCTTGAGATACAGCAGCAGCTCGAGGCCAAGCAATATAAAAACAACAGGCGCGACCCAAAGCAAAAGCTCATACGCCTCAACATCCTGCCACAACGAGACGGCAAACGCTGTACCCATTAAGATAAGCGTGACACCCATCGACAATGAACCAACGCGCCACTGACGGATACTCTTGTTGCCCGGCAGCCCCGATGATGGTCCATGTACAGGCGGAAGATTTAATGAATGCGTCGTACTCATGACGGTTCCCCTCCTTTGTCCCGCTCAGATGGTGCTTCCCCGCCCGACAAAGCAGCCCCGATCACGCTGCGACTGCCGAAGGCCAGCCTGAGCCCGAATACGATCATAACAAACGCAATGACCGCCGTTGGGAACATAAATTTGTAGGTCACATAATGGTTCACGATCTCAGGGTAATAACCGCTGATCGCTCGAATAATAATGCGATCAATCAGGAAGTACGCTCCGAAGCCAAGCAGCGCAATACCGAACCAACGTTGGTAAGGCACAAACATCGGCAGCAGCGGCTCATCACTGAGCTCGCCCCTTTGATAGCGCCCAATTTGCTGCAGGGCGTCAAAAAACGCGAAGCACCAGTAAAGCGGCAACAAAAACAGGAACAAGGACAACCTCAGATTATCCATCACATATATAGATAGAAGGAATCCGCCCATAAATTGCAGACCACGCTTCTGCAAACCCAGATAGAGATGACCAGCGCCTGGGAAGATCGCTAGAGAGATAGCGAGCACTTTATTCTTAACCCCTGAAGCGATATGCGACTCAAAGCCTTCAAACAGCGATTTGTCCTGAAGCTGCTCGCCCCGTTGCTTGGCCTGTAACAGCTGTACGGCGTCAAACATGCTGTAGATCCAGATCACCGGCAGAGCAAGCAGGAATACCAATATAGCCCCTGAACTCATGACCGCGCTGATGAACACGATGATCGCGAACAATCCGATAAACGAGATCAGAAACGTAATGCCGCGCTGCGTCAGTCCCAGGTACATATGGCCGAGACCAGGAATGATCGACATCATAATTGTTTTCGATTTCATTTGCTCTTGCTCGTAGTGATGCTGGTTTCCGTAGCTATTCGCATACTCCGAGCCGCCGGGCTGCGGACCATAAGCTGTTCCGCCGCCGCTTGGGTCGAAATACGCGGCATGCTCGCCATAGGCCGGCACGCTTCTCAGCGCCGGCGCTTTGCCGGAGATCAGCGTGAAGATCATATCGAACATGTTGATGGCCCCCACGCCAAACGCCAGCATGAGCAAGACGATAATCTCGTCGCCGCCGCTCATCGAGCCGAACAAGACGGCCAGCATCAATAAGCCGAAAAACAATCCCGCGTAAATCAGGCAGCGAATCGGCCTGCCCAAGTAACCGTGACCCGCTCCGGGAATAAACGAGAGGAAAAACGCGGCCGCTTTACTTTTTCGTACCATTCTAATTCCTTCCTTTCCTTGTTTGCATCCTTATTTGAACCTGGAGGCCTGTATGCCGTCGAGCCATCCGCCCGTGCGATTAACCAGCTGCTCGGACCAGCTCGGCTGGTTTTCCCAGGCTTTGTCGATATCGGATTGCGAAGGCATCGCGACGCGGCTTTCGTCCAGCTTCTCCAGACTTTGCGAGAATCCGGCAAGCGCGCCCGATGCTAGCAGCAATAACGTAATGGACGCCGCGATCGTATACTGCCAAGCGGGCTTCTGGATCCAGGGAACGCGCCTTGCCGCAGGCTTCTGTTGAACGGCTGGCCGATGCGAGGCAGACAGCTTAGCAGGCTCGGCAAGCTTAAGCTCTTCGATGACACGCTCTTCCAACGCTTGCCAATCCGACAAGGGAAGCCCCCGCTCTTCGGTGTCCGCCCGATTCGTTTCGCTCTCCAGCATGCTCATGAACAGCTCCAGACATTGCCTGCAATGAAGCAACTCCGCATCCACCCGTTCGCGTTCCGCCCCCCTAAGCGTACCGCTCGCGTATTTCCGCATGTCTTCTTCCGCAATATGCATCGCACGTGATTCCTTCATCATTCGAAATCCTCCTTTCGCCAGTGCCGCCTCATCCAATTTCTCGCCCGGTACAGCCGGGACTCCACGCTCTTGCGCTCTAGTCCGGTGTCGACCGCGATCTGCTCGTAGCTCTTCTCTTCCATATAAAAGGCTTCGACGACCTCGCGATAATGCTCCGGCATGCCGCTAACTCGCTCGTGCAGCATGCGTCTCCGCTCTTCGGTCATGGCAACCTCTTCGGCCGCCGGTGATGGTACTGCACTTAACATGCCTATGGCAGCTCGTTCGGCCGTCCCATGCTGTACAGCTTCTTCCCCGCCGCCCGCCAGATGCTCCGGCCTTCTCGCTTTGCTGCGCTTGTAATCGATGGCCCTGTTCACCGCAATTCGTGTAATCCAGGTTTTGAATCCGTCATGACGATAATCCGGGAGGGAGCGATAAATACGGAGCAGAGCTTCCTGTGTGACGTCTTCCGCATCATGCGGCGACTGCAGCACGGCGTAAACGGTATGATAAATATAAGAACCATAAGCCTGCACGAACGGTCGATACTGCTCGGGCCCGCCGCCCTGCAAAGCCTTGATCCACGCCTCGTCGTGAATGTCGCTCTCCCCCTTCCCGTATATATAGACGTCAGTGGATGGATAAACCCTGCGCTATTTCAAAAAAAACTTTCCATCGCGCGTTTCATTCCTATATTTGAACAAAACAAAGGCTGCCCTGACGGCTTCTACGAAGCCCGGGCAGCCTTCTTGTTGTACATTCGATGTAACCTTGCCGCTATTGCAGCTTTTCCTTTAATTCCTCCGGCGAGCGATCCCACCACTCCGCGTTATGCTCTTCGAGCAGCTTGCGCAAAGCGGCCTTCTCCGTCTCACCCAGGTTGTCCAACATGTATCTACGCTTGAGGGCGTAATCAAGACGGTTAACGTGATCAGCGAGAATTTTCCAGCCCCGCTTCGCCTCCGTATCAACGAGCATCTCGCAGGAAGTCACACCCGCGTAATAAGAGCCCTCTTCATTACGGTCGACGGCTACCCAGACAACAAAACAAGGGCGGCCATTCGGCGTGTCTTCTTTGTTCGGCGAGAATTTGATTCCGCGCTCGACCTTGCTCTTGGCGTGCATAATACCAACGTCGATATAAGCCACTCCATCGTCAATCATAACGCAAGCCACGTCGCTAAGATCGATGGACCCCGCTCCGAAACCTTTATGTTTCTTGTTGCTCACCACGTTGAGCGACAAGGATTTTTTCTCCTTGGGCGCCGCTTCTTCCGGCGTATTTCCTTGCTCCGTCACGCTTATCCCACCTTCCCATACAATAATTCCATTTTAGCTAATAATCTTGGAATTGCAAACATATACATGCTGTAGATGCTTGTCAACGGGAGGGAAACGTTCAATGACTCCACGCAATGTCAAACGCCTATTATTCGGTTTGCTCGCAACCGTATTGCTTGTCATATCCGTGCAATACGGCTTCGGGAACGCTTGGCAATCACAGTATACATACGCTTTCGCCCCTGCCGCCGGTGGTACCAAGACCGCTCCGCCTGCCGCGAATTCGGTCAAGCCGCAGGTCGTCCAACAGCCGGACAAGGCAACCTCGCAGCCAGAGAGCCTGAGCAAGCGCGTCGTCGAATACCACATCGATGTTACCCTCCGCGAGGATGGTCAGCATCTCGACGGGGTACAAGATGTTACCTGGACGAACCCAGGCCGCAAATCCGTTTCAGAAATCTATTTCCATCTGTACCCCAACGCGTTCCAGTCATCCAAGACAACCTTTATGACAGAGTCGGGCGGCAAGCTCCGCCAAGACAAAGCAACGTTGAACAGCCGGAGCCATATCGAATTGCTCTCTCTGAAGACGCTGGAGGGCGAAAGCTTGCTCCCGCGCCTGCAATTCATGCAGCCTGACGACGGCAACGTCAACGACTACACACTCGTTCGTCTAAGACTGCCGGAGCCTGTGGCCCCTGGCAAATCGGTTACGCTGAAGATGAGCTACGAGGTGAAGCTCCCTGAAGTGTTCGCCCGAATGGGTTACTCCGGCGACTTTGTTATGGCGGGGCAATGGTTCCCTAAGCTTGCCGTCTACGAGACCGTTGGTATGCGCGGTCGGACGAGTGAGGGCTGGAATGTTCACCAGTATCATGGCAACTCTGAATTCTACAGCGACTTCGGCATCTACAGCGTAAAGATCAGAGTACCGGAGACGTATACCGTCGCCGCAACAGGCTTCCAAACCAAGCCGATCGTCACGAAGGAAGGACAGAAGATCTTCCAATTCTACGCAGAGGATGTCCACGACTTTGCTTGGGCGGCTTCACCGGATTTTGTCTTCGAGGAGACGGCTTATTCGGACAAAGGGATCCCCGGCGTTCGAATCAAGTTGTATCTCGACCCGCTCCATGCTGATCTCAAGGATCGTTACTTCCATGCGGCCAAGTCGGCGCTCTCAAGCTATGCGAAGTGGTACGGCTCCTACCCTTATAATACGTTGTCGATTGTCGTTCCGCCTGCTGGAGCAAACGGCGCAGGCGGCATGGAATACCCGACGCTCGTGACCTCGTTCGCAGCCATGAGCGCAAGTCCGGGCTACGACCTGGAGCGAACGGTCGTCCATGAGATCGGCCACCAATATTGGTACGGCATGGTAGCCTCCAACGAATTCGAAGAGGCGTGGCTTGACGAAGGATTCACCTCCTACGCCGAAGACAAAGTGATGGAGGCCGCATACGGCATCATCCCTAACTTGAAGCTCGAGGCCAGCTACATGACAGATCCCGCTCCGCTCAAGCAGCCGTCATGGGCATACACCGACTCGAGCCATTACGCCGAGAATGTCTATATGCGCGCCAAGCTGGTACTCATCGACATCGAGAACAAGGTCGGCGACAAAGTCATGGATCGTATCATGCGCACCTACTTCCAGAAGTATAAGTTCAAGCATCCAACGACAGGCGACTTCCAGCGGGTGGTTGAACAAGTAACGAAGGCAAAGTGGACGGACTACTTCAACCAATATGTCTATAGCAACCGCACCGCCGACATCTCCGTTGAAGCGATCGAGGTGAGGAAGGTCGTCCAAGATGGCGAGACGGTCTACGAATCCGATGTGCTGATCCAGCGTAATGGCGGCTTGACCGGCCCACTGCCCATCCTGCTGAGCTTCGCGGACGGCTCGACGTTATGGCGAGAGTGGTCGAACACCGAAACCCATATCCAATTCTCTGAAGTGTCGGTCTCTCCGCTGCAATCCGTTACGGTTGACCCCGACCAGACGAATGTGCTGGACAACAAACTCATTAACAACTTTATGCTGGCGGAACTGCCTAACGAGTCCCGAACGCGCTGGAATCTCGCAGCGACCAAGCTGATCGAGGGCATACTCGGCGCACTTAGCTGGTAGTGTCGCAACTACCTCTTATTATCCACTCGCAGTCAAGGAGCGATTACCGATGAAAACTCATATTTCACAAGGGTGGCGGTTGACCTTCAAGCACTTCCACCTGGTCTTGCTCTTATTCGTCTATCAGTTAGCATGGGGCTTCTATCTATACCGCGCCGTCGACGAAATCGTTTCCCCGCTGCTCCGGCGTCTGCCTGCTGTCGGCTCCTCGAGCGAGGTGATGCGCCACTTTGTAACGGAAGCTCAAATTCAATTATTCAAAACCGATCTCATCGAACCCTATCTCTGGACGCTCGCGATCCTATTCATCATCCGTATGCTGCTTACACCGCTCTTTAACGCGGGACTCTTCTATTCCTTCCATGAACAAAGCCGCTCCGGCGGTACAACTAGATTCCTGGAAGGCATCAAACGCACCTGGAAACCGCTCATGCTCCTCTATGCCGTTCAAGCTTCATTGACAGCGGCTCCCGGCATTTGGCTCTTGCCCCGCGGACTCGATGCGTTAGTCTACAGCGCTTCTTATGAGGAGCTTGCGCTGACCTTGCTTCCCGGCGCACTGGCTTGGATCGTTTGGGGAACGCTGCTGCACCTATTGTTCCTCGCCATGCAATTCGGCGCTGCCGCCGGAGAAGGAATATTCGTTTCACTGTGGCGATCCATCCGGGGTTTCCTCCCTTATATGACTGTTTCGCTTGTCATGTGGGGGATCGGCGCCGGGCTGGGGCTTGCGGTAAGCAGCCTCTCGGTTGTGTGGGCCGGTCTAATCGCATTGATCGTGCATCAAGGCTATTATTTCGTCAAAACGCTCGTAAAGGTGTGGACGATTGCCGCTCAATTCGACAGCCTTCAGGCGATCAGAAGCGAATAATACCGATTGCGTACAGCAGCACGATGAGAATGAGCACCGGCACGACATAACGAAGCATCCCTAACCATATTCGTGTCATCACAGGAGATAGTGCCGCTTCCTTGGCAGCCTGCTTCCACACATATCCGGCGAACCAAACATTGATAAGCCCGCTGACTGGCAGCAACACATTAGAACAAATAAATTCGGCCCAATCGAACAAGGTTCGACCGCCGGGAACGAGCCAGCCTTGCGCATCGCCCCCAAGCGACAGCCCAAAGGGCAATCCGACGAGGAAGCACAATAAGCCAACTAGCATCGCCGACGTTCGTCGCCCGATTCTGAAGTAATCATGGACAAACGACACGCTCACCTCCAGTATGGATACGGCGGACGTCAATGCCGCAAATGCCAGCACCACAAAAAACAAACCTCCGATCAGAGAACCAAACGGCATTGCGGCAAATGCGGCGGGAAGGGCAATAAAAACGAGGCCGGGACCTTCACCCGGCTCAATACCGTAGATGAACACCGTCGGAAATATGATCAAGCCTGCCAGCAGCGCATACAGCGCGTTGCCTCCTGCGACAGCAATGGTTGCTGTTCCAAGCGACTGCCGCTTATCCACATAAGCGCCGTACGTCATCATGATGCCCATCCCAAGCGACATCGAGAAAAACGCCTGTCCCAATGCAACCAACACGGATTCTGCTGTTAAACCCCCGAAGTCCGGCTCGAGGAAAAAAGCTACCCCTTCTCCGGACCCCTCGTGCAGCAGTGCGTGGGCTGCAAGCAGCAGCATCAGCACAACCAAACTCGGAATGAGATAGTTGTTCAATTTCTCGATGCCCCCGGAGACACCTTTGATCAGAACGCTTACCGAAATCAACATCAGAATGAATTGCCAGAATACAGACATCCCGCTGCCTACGAAGTTGCCGAAGATATCTCCATATCCCCCGGAATGAAACAATCCCCCCGTGAATGACAGCATGGCGTAATGCAGCGTCCACCCTGCCACAACGGCGTAATACGCCATAATGAAGAAGGAGCCTGCAATCGCAATAAACCCAAGCGATCCCCGCCATCGGCTGCCGCTTAACTTCGTGAGCGACGAATATACGCTCCCCCTGCCTCCACGACCAATGGCAAGCTCCGCAAGCAGCACGGGCAACCCCACCAGAATGAGGCACACGATAAACAGCAGGAAAAATGCCGCCCCGCCATGTATCCCCGTAATATAAGGGAACTTCCACATGTTCCCTAGTCCGACTGCACTGCCTATCGCCGCTAGGATAAATCCTCCGCGCGAGAAAGAGTCACCGGATTTCGCCCCATTTGTTTGCTCGTTACCGCTACTTTTGGCCATAAAAAAACCACCCATCAACTAAATTGTCACTAACGGGTAGTATATCCTTATTTATTCGGTTGTCAGCGCAGCTCAAATTTGGGATTGGGATCTGTGTTCGGCGCTTCTATCTCTAGGCTTCCCCAGTCTGGTAACCTCGCACGTCCTTGAGGCGCAAATAATCGCCTAACATCGCTACCCGCCAAGGCACGATCATACCAAACGCCAATAGGAAGAACAGAGCTCCCGTCTGCGGGATCGACATATATTGTTCAACGACTCCGTGCAGCAACAAACGAATAAAGAATAAGGTTGCCATAATTGCGATAAACGCTTTGGAGCGCCGGACAAAGATGTGCTCCTCCACCCGTTCTAATCGAGTCGTTACGATCAGCGGGAATGAAAAGATGAGGAGTCCCGTCCCGAATGCACATACGCCCCAAAGCCACGAAATATGGGTGACGGGGAACGCGAACATCGCGAACCCCGTTGCCATGCCGAGCGGCGGTATAATGATTTTTTTGAGTGTTGTCGGCTTCTTGCCTGCCCGGATTCGAAGGATAATCAAGGTGATTCCCGCCATCGCGGAGAACACAAGCGAGAGCACCTGAATGATCGGATTGGACCACACTTGCATGAACCTCCCTTAATACGATCCGCGAATAAACGCGTGGACATGTTCCTTATAAAATTCGCGAATGCGGTCCATCTCATCGTCCGAGAAGGACTGGACATGCAGCGCGGATAGATTATCTTGCACTTGCGCGACTGATTTGAAACCTGGAATGACGCAACTGATTGCCTCATGATCCAGCAGCCAGCGCAGCGATGCTCGTGTCATATTGTCGCGGCCTGATTCGATCCATCTGAGCTGCTCGGCAAGCTCGACGCCTTTGGCGAAGCCAAGACCGGCGAATGTCTCGCCGACGTTGAACGCCTCACCATTTTCATTGAAGCGTCGATGGTCGCTTTCCTCGAACTTTGCCGCGGAGGCTGCGGCAAACTTGCCTGTCAGCAGACCGCTAGCCAGCGGCAGTCTTACTAATATCCCTACGCCCTTCTCTTGAGCGGCGCCGAGGAGACGCTCTGCCGGCTTCTGACGGAACATGTTGAAGATCACCTGCAAAGCACGAACATTAGGCTGCTCCAAGCAAAATAACCCTTCTTCGACGGACTCGACGCTAACGCCGTATTCGCGGATCTTTCCCTCTTGCTTCAGCTTGTCCAGCACGCCGAAAACACTGCCCTCTTGTAGAATCGCCATCGGCGGGCAATGAATTTGATACAGATCAATTCTCTCGCGCCCCAGCCGAGACAGGCTGCCCTCCAAATACGTGCGAACAGAGGCTTCCGAATAGGTAGCCGGATCATGAATATCGCCAGCTCTGCAGAACTTAGTCGCGATGTATATACGATCCTCTTTGCCCTTGGTCGCTTGCGCAAGCAATTGCTCGCTGTGACCGTCGCCGTATACGTCCGCTGTGTCGAAGAAGTTGACGCCGTTCTCCATTGCCGTCTCCAGCGCGCGGAGCGATTCTGCATCGTCTTTGCTCCCCCAGGAACCGCCTATGGCCCAAGTACCGAAGCTTATTTCACTGACTTGCATATCGGATGAGCCAAGTGCTCGATAATTCATAGGAAAGTACCGCCTCTCATTAGAGATGATGCAACACACCTACAGTTTACCCTTCTACCGGGCTGCAAGCAAATTTCTTCATGCATGGCGGATCTACTGCTGAAGCTCGTCTGCCAAGCGATAGCCGCTTCCGCGAACGGTGACGATATACTTTGGTGTTACGGCACTGTCCCCCAGCTTCTTGCGCAAGCTCTTAATGTGAACGTCCACTACGTTGCTGCCGCCATAAAATTGCAGACCCCATATCGTATCGAGAAGGTTCTCGCGCGTAAGAACGGCGCCATCCGACGAAACAAAATGAAGGAGCAGGTCATATTCCGTCTTCGTCAGCTCGATTCGTCTCCCGCTCTGGGTGACGCTCATCTTGCGAAGATCAATCCGAATATCTTTAAAGTTACGAATATCCTCGTCAGGTACGACATTCGCACTTGGTGTTCCGCTGTCGTTAGCTGGAAGCCCTTGTCCGAGCTGGGCCAGCGGGGTTGCTGGGCGCTGTTCCAATATGCCATTAATCCGCACCAGTGCTTCACCCGGGTCGGACGGCCACACAAGCATCTCCGCTCCCGCTAGCTCATCTGCTTCACTTGCCGCATACGTCTCGCTGTTCAGCAGCACCAGCACTGGAACCCCATGTGCTCGTGCAGCCTGGAGAAGCTCTGCACCGCCTTGCAGCGTATGCGAGGCCGCGTTGACCGTTCTCTCGATTGGCAACGCATCATAGACAAGCAATTCCGGCTGCAAGGCCGGCAGCAGACCAACCGTGAACTCATGGAGGGAAAATACATCAAAACATTCACCAGACAACTTCACCAGCAGACTTCTTACTCGATCCGGGAGCGGGCTAATGAGCATGACACGTTTCGTGAGCGAACATAATACGCCTTCGGTGAAATCAGTGATCGTCAATTCTTCACGCATGTCTCGCACACTCCTTCCAGCACGACCTGCACGTGATCGATGACATATTTGGTTTCCTTGGCGACAGACTCCGCCCAGCTCGCCGGCAATTCCGTCAGCACCTCATCCACTTTGCCGCACTTCGTACAAACGATATGCTGATGATCTTCGGTTCTTGCATCATAGCGGCTAACGGCCTCTCCAAGCTTCAATTCTCGTATGAGTCCTGCGTCGGTCAAATACCGAAGAGAGTTATAGACGGTACCGTAAGCAAAATTGTAGCCGCCGCCCCGCAATCTCTCGATAACATCGGCTGCCGTTGGATGATCGACCGCTTCTTGGACGACATCGAAGACAGCTTTACGCTGTATCGTTAAGTTTATTTTCGCCATGGTGTATGTTTGCCGCCTTTATCATGATTTTAGACTAAGTATAAATTCAAATCATATTTAATGCAACGGCTTTGCAAATCTTGGCTCGTGGCGACCCTATAAAAATAAAATATTCTGAATATTTACAATATTAAAATAATAGGCTATAATGGAGCTATCTTATACGAGAGGGGATAGTCCATTGAAGCACGTTAGCGATGCATGCCCCAGTATTTGTGGAAGGAGCTAATCAGCTTTCGGGCATGCGGGTAGCAGAGTCCTACGGATGAGAATGAGACGGGATGAGAATGAGACGTCAGCCTTACCATTAGGAATTGGATCACAATACTTACCGAAAGGATGGCGTACAAGATAAACCATGGAATGGAGCGTTAGAATAAATTGAATAGTTGCTCGATCAGAAAGTAAAGGGATTCCGGTTACCACACTTGGCTAAGCGGAATCCCTTTTATGTTGTCTTCTTAACCTCACTCGTCCTCGCTCCTGCAAGCCGCGCTACAAGATCGGACTTAACAAACGAGAGATCGATTCTCTAAACCGGTTAAACAGCGGCCTATCGTTGTAAGCCTCCAGCGTCAGCTCTCGGGAATTTTCTACATCATCGCCAAAGATACCTGCCAGCTCTGCCGCCGTCTCCGCATCGTAGATAAACGCGTTCATCTCAAAGTTCAGCTTGAAGCTCCTGATATCCAAATTCGCCGTTCCGACAGAAGCAACCTTGCCGTCCACCACCAGCGTCTTGGCATGCAGGAAACCATGTTCGTACAGGTACACCTTCGTACCGCTGGCGAGCAGTTCGCCCAGGTAGGAGTGCGTCGCCCAATAAACAAAGAAGTGGTCAGGTTTGCTCGGCAGCATAATACTGACCTTGACGCCCGACAATGCCGCGATGCGCAGAGCAGTCATCAAACTTTCGTCCGGTACAAAATATGGCGTCTGCAAACAAATCGTTTCCTTTGCTGCATAGATCATCTTGATATAGGCGTTCTTGATTTCCTGATATTCGGTATCCGGACCGCTCGCCACGAGCTGCATCCCGATCATCCCCTTCAAGTTATGAGGAAACGGAAAGTATCCTGCGTCTAACGGGATCTTGGTGACCGCGGCCAGATTCCAATCCATCAGAAATTGTGCCTGCATCTGCAGCACCGCGCCCCCTTGCACCTTCAGATGGGTGTCCCTCCATGCGCCGAAATGTGCATTTAGCCCCAAGTATTCGTTCCCGATATTAAAACCACCGATATAGCCGACCTTACCGTCGATAATCGCCAGTTTTCGATGGTTGCGATAATTGATTTTGAGATTCAAGAATGGAATCCGGGAAGGGAAAAACGCCGCCTCCTTGCCGCCAGCTGCTCTCAGCTCACGGAAATATCGACTTGGCAGAGCAAGGCTGCCAATATGATCATAGAGGAAACGCACCTCCACGCCTGCTGTTGCTTTCTTGACCAACGCATCCATCAGGCGACGCCCCAGCTCGTCGTTCCGGACGATGTAATAGACGAGGTGGATATGATGCTCCGCTTGCTCAATGTCTGCAAGCAACTCATTAAATTTATGGTTGCCATCCGTAAAGATATCGATATGATTGTTGTTCGTATACAGCGCATAGCTCGTAGTCAGATTCATATACATCATGTCCTGATACATGGCCATCTCACTATCTGGCGGAAGCAGCTCGCGACGCCCCAGCATATCGCTTTGTTTCTCCAGCGCTTCTTCGATAATACGCCTATTCTCGCCTAAGAGCTTGTTCAGCTGCCGCTTGCGCATCTTCTGGCCAAGTATCAAATACATCACGAATCCGAGGATGGGAATGAAGAACAATACCATCAACCACGCCCAAGTCGAGCTGGCGTTGCGACGTTCCAGGAAGATGACCGTAATCGCGAGGAATATATTCAAAATAATGACAAGCAAAGACAAGTTCTGCAACAGGTTCATGCGTTCACCACCATTTCAGTCACGCCATCTTCTCCTCATGCAAGCCCCGGAACCTGCCACGTATAAAAAGAATGTGCCTTTGACCATCCTAATGATAGGCGGGAAACCCGCAGTGAAAAGCGATTGCGCTTCCGCCTACATCAACGTCAACCGGGAGGTGAAGTATCAGTGGCAAAGGATGTTCTATGCGAAGTCAATTCCTGCAGACATTGGGCCGCAGGCAACAACTGCTCCGCTTCTTCTATTTATGTAGTCAGCAACCGCGGCAAGCAGGCCAGTCAGTCTGAAGAAACCGATTGCAAGACGTTTGAAGCAAAGATATAATCGCAACACCTTACAGAAGGATGGCGCATCATCCGAATGGTTATTTGGCGTCAGGCAGAGCATGTATGACCCTGTCGCAGCCTTCGAGATGCGCCTACTCCTTATTGGATCTTATTTTGCAACAGGCACCGCATTATAATACTCCTCCAGCGTCAAGGCCGAAGAAGCAAGCTCCACTGCAAGCTCCGCGCCTACATAACGCAGATGCCACGGTTCGTATTGATAACCCGTAATCTTGTCCTTACCCTCCGGGTACCTGACAATAAAGCCGAATTCCGCCGCATTAGCCGCGAGCCATGCCGCCTCCTCCGTGTCACCGAAACAATCCGCTGCAGCACAGGATCCATCACTGCTTGTCACATCAATGGCAAGACCAGTCTCATGCTCGCTCGTACCTGGGAGAGCACTGTACGTTCTGGCTTTCTCGTAGCCATCCCGTTTCACGTACCGGTCAAACAGCTTAGTTTGCGTCGCATGGGATCGATATGCCGATACCCCTGCTAGATAGATGCGATCCGCCTCCGCCTGCTCAAACAGCTTCTCGAGCGCTTCAGCCGCTTCCTTCCTCATCATTCGTTTCTCAACCTTTTCGGAGAATATGAACAGTACATCCGGATAAATCAAATCATCCGGATTGTATGCGTCCGGCAACTGGTTGTACGGATTCACTAGCGCTGTAACAGACGATGGCTCCGCGATAACGGCAATCGCACCATCCTCGCCCCGAGATATGCCCTCTTGTTGCCCGTCTTCTCCCGATGCAGGATCCGGGCTTGGAGCAGGCTCGTCCGTCTCCGATGGCTTGTCCGTCGCACCTTCAGACGGTTCGCCGTCCGGATCGTCAGGGACGCTGATGGATCCGCCGGAATTACCAGAGCCCGGCACATCTCCTTCCAGCTCTCCACCGCCGTTTCCAGCTCCATCCTCGGCACCTTCTGCCAGCTTGGGCGGTTGCTCTAATTGACTTGAAGGATGGATAATGCCCGTTTCTCTTGCGATATAATAACCGCCTAATATCAGCACAGCTGTCAAAACAATAGCCAAAAATGGCTTTTTCTTCCTCATTTTCGTTCCTCCTGCAGTTTAAGGGCTGTTTTGCCTTTTGACTTTTGGTGTATGAAAGGAGCATAATGATAATGGCTTTACAATAAGTATACTATTATTCTGTTAACACACAGAAAAAAAGCAGAACGGCTTCCTCACCAAAGAGATAGAGATAAGCCTGTTTGTGCTGTGAAAGGTAGGGGTTCCATACTTATGTCCATTCTTACATCCAAACGACTTCTGAGCACTCGTCCGATACTGTTCTTCTCATTTATCCTGTTGTTAAAGAGTTACCTGGCCTGGACGGTAGTGTTTGAGGGCGGTCCATCATGGACAACCCTTCTGAAGGAAGTGCCATTCGTCCTCATTGTGTTCTGTCTCATCGAATGGTTCGCGAGCAAACGCAAGTTCATGTATTATTTGATTTCCAACCTTGCCATAACTTCTATTCTATTTGCTGTCATTATGTATTACAAGTATTACGGCGTTATCGTAGATTATTCAGCCCTGCAACAAGTCAATCAGGTTACAGCAGTAAGCAATAGCGTATTCTCCCTGATGGACCCGCAATACCTTCTGATCTATATCGATGTCGTGATGATGATCGGTCTGCTGTTCTTCCGCAAGAAAGCGAAGGAAGTCAAACAAGCGTTCACTCGCAAAGAGAATAAGAGAGTCGTGATCGCCGTTCTGTCCGTATCGGTTGCGCTGTGTTTGTTTAATGTGCTGCCGAACAGCGCCAGCATGAACGAAATCGTGAAGGCCGAGCAAATGGGCATTCTCAATTATGAAGCTTACCGCATTCTCGCAAGCAAAGAAATCGACTATGTGGATTCCGACCAAATTACACAAGATAAAATCCAGTCCGTCAAAAATATTCAGCAGCCTGCCAATGCCAAGCTATTCGGCTCTGCTGAAGGCAAAAATCTGATCGTGCTTCAGATGGAGTCCATGCAGAACTTCCTGGTGAACTTGTCGATCGAAGGGCAAGAGATTACACCAAACCTAAATAAATTAGTGAAAGAAAACAGCTACTTCAAGCACTTCTACCAACAAGTTGGTCAAGGCAATACGTCTGATGCCGAGTTCGTCATCAATACTTCCATGTACATTCCACCAAGAGGCGCGGCAACGCAAGTCTACGCAGGCAAAGAGCTTCCAAGCTTGCCTAAGCTTGTGAAATCGGCGGGTTACACGTCGGCGACGTTCCATACCAATGTAGTGGAGTTCTGGAACCGCGGCGAGCTTTATAAGGCGCTTGGATTCGACCAATACTACGATGCCAAGTTCTTTGGCGGAGAAGATACTGTATTCTTCGGCGCATCCGACGAAGTGTTATACAAAAGGTCGATCGAGGAATTGGCGCGTATGCACGAAAGCGGTACGCCGTTCTACACACAGATTATCTCGATGACCGCGCATCACCCTTACACGATTCCGCAAGACAAACGTTTAATCGATCTGCCTGAACGCTTTGATGACACGCTGGTAGGCGACTATATCGAATCCCAGAACTACGCCGATCATGCCTTAGGCGAGTTTATCGCAGACCTTAAGGCTCGCGGCATCTGGGACGACAGCTTGATCGTATTATACGGCGACCATCTCGGATTGCCGATTTATTCGCTCGACAGCCACGAGAAAGACCTGATGGCCGAAATTTACGGACGTGAATACACGTATACCGACATGATCAACATTCCGCTCGTTGTCGTTAATCCGGGCGATGATGCTCCAACTACGCACGAACAGCTTGGCGGACAGGTCGACGTATTGCCGACAGTCGCGAATTTGCTGGGATTGCCGCTGGATAACCAAATGCATTTCGGCCAAGACCTGTTTAATCAAACGTACAACATTCTGCCTCAACGTTATTATTTGCCGACAGGCTCGTTCTTAAGCAGCGAAGAGCTGTTTATGTCTGGCAGCGGCTTTAATGACGGCAAACATTTCCCGATCGCAGGCGATGGCGCCAGCGAGCAACAAACAACGGAAGCTGAGTATGACCGTGCGCTTGAGCTTCTGAATTTATCCGACAGCTACGTACAGTCGTTGCCTAGCTGGAAGAAGGAATAAACCAAACAGCCGTATCCCTCGTGGGATACGGCTGTTTGTTACCCTGACTATGTTTACTGAGCGTCCCCGCTTGCAGCTTGAAGCACTTCCTGCACATGTCCGTCCACGCTGACGCTGCGCCATTCGCGAACAAGCTTGCCAGACTCATCGATGAGGAAGGTCGAGCGTTCGACACCAATGTATGTTTTGCCGCCCCAGCTAAGTTCCTTCCACACGCCGAACATCTCCGCAACCGTATGCTCCGTATCCGACAACAACAAGAATGGCAGCTGATACTCCGAAACAAATTGTTGATGCGAAGTCAGATCATCCGGGCTAATGCCGATGACTTCTGCTTGATGGTCAGCGAACTGACCGCTGAAATCTCGGAAGTCGCAGGATTCTGCCGTACAGCCCGGTGTCATGTCTTTGGGATAAAAGTAGATGACCAACTTCTTGCCGCGATAATCCTCAAGCGACACTTCTTGCCCGTTTGATGCGAGCAGCTTAAAATTTGGAACTTGATCCCCTACTTGCACAACTGCGTTACTCATTTGCCTGCCTCCCAATGAATTCAATTTCAAAATCCTTTTCGATTACCAACCCCTGCTCGTCTTCCGTTAGACGCAACCCGCCGATTCCATCCACCACAACGGTAAAGGGATATATTTCGGCAGTGAGATTGGTGAAGTGCCATCTCCTGCCCGGCTGGACGACTATAAACATACCTTCCTCGTCTCCGACAGGATTAAAGCTGTCGCTTCGCCCCTGATAACTTCTGATACCGACCGCTTCCAGTTGATCCACCGCAGCCGGTACATCTTTCGTCGGAAGCCCGATCTCGCTCAGCCCCTCAATATCCCGCTCGGGATCAAATGGGCGATCAATGGCATTGTCCATCGTATGCCGCGCAATCAGCTCCAAGATATTGCCTCCAGGGTCCATGAAGTAGACGGAGTCTGAATTCCACGCATCACTATGGGAAATATCGTTCCCTGCCTCACGCCCAAGCTCCACAAAGGATTCGGCCCAACGCTTAGCCTCCGCGAGCTTATTCTCCGGAATATTGAAAGCAAAGTGATAATAAGGCTTGTCTGATTCACGCGCAGAATCCGATGAACCCGGCTCCCGACGTATGAAGCATATCCTCGTTGCGCCTGCGTCGACAACCAGTTTCTCGTCGCTTGCTGATACGACTGGGAATCGAAGACCGTCCCGGTAGAACGGCAAGAGTTCGAGCGGATCGATTGCTAAGAAAGTAACTTCTGTAATTTTCATTATGCGCCTCCTTTGGGGGATGCCGCAACCTGCTCATATGCGAACGTCACTTCCGTCATCCACGCCTTCGCCTGCTCCCGGTCGCTTGCAGCGCCATAGACGGCAATCAACTTGGTCAATGCCGCTTCCATTCCGATGCCCTCCAGGAAGACGCCCCCTGCCTCAATCAATGCATGCGAGGATGCATATAGAGCATCCGATGCATGGAGGAGTGGACTGAGGTAGACGTCTATCCCTTGGGACATGCAGCCGGCAATGAAGGCTGGCAGCGAATGAGGACCGCTTGTCAACGCACATGCTGTTCCAGAATGATGCAGATCATGCAGAATTGCGCTAGGTTTGTGATCGCCCCACTGATAGAACGAATAATTGAGGCCCGGATAAGGTCGTATATACAACACCGAATCGTCAAGCTTTAGCGTATTCGCCGTCCACTTCAGCTCGGCGCGCGCCTTCCTCTCATCCATCTCAGTGATAGGAGCTGCAGATGACCGCAAGGCATCCGGTCGTGGGTTTCTCGGGTCGTCCTTCCAAACAAACAAGGCCCCTATCATCTCGCCATACGGCAGCTCGTACGGACTTCCGAATTGATCCGTGAATGATTCGCATTGCGATATTCTCGTTCCCAGATACACGAGCCGCTCTCCGCGATTATTCTCGTATACGACGAACACCCCCGGCAGAGCGGAGTCCGTCACGAAGTCGATAGCTCCCGCTAAATTACGTAGTCCATTCGCCCTCTGGTCCAAGATGGGATAGTTGCTGGCTGTCAGCACGATCGGAACAGTGGTTCCTGCGAACAAATACCCGATTACCGACGCTGTATAAGCCAGCGTGTCGGAGCCATGCGTCACAATGACACCGTCGTACGAGGAGGGATCCGCCTCTCGAATGGCAACAGCGAGTGTTCTCCAATCATCCGTCGTCATGTTCTCGCTGAGCAGATTCAGCGGTTCCAGCGTATGCAGCTCGATATCCGTTCGAGCCTCGCCCATGCTGCGATATGCCTCCAGCAGCGCATAGGAGCCTGACTCGTGCACGTCGATGGACTTGCCCTCTGCCTTGCTCCCGATTGTGCCGCCCGTAAAAATAATCAATAGCCGCTTCATCAAGCAGCCCTCCTTCCGATGATTCCACTCTCATGAGCATACCCTGATCCTCTCGACCGATATACCCCTATTATTCTTTATGCTGATATACAAACACTTCGGGTTCACGGATCCTTGATCCGCTTGTTCCTTCGTTACGCATGAACGGCCAGTAGTTCGCCTCGCCGAAGACACGCACCATTACCGGAATAAAGAGCGGAAGCATAACAAGTGCATACAGGAACAATCCGCATAACACCATTGTCGCGATCTGCAGCAGCGACATGACGCCCGATGGCAGCATCGCGGCGAACGTGCCGCCGAGAATGACGGCAGCCGACATGATGACGGCCCCCATGTTTTTCATCGCTTTGAGGATCGCTTCCCTTGGATCCAGATGGCGATACTCGCGGAAACGGTCCATCAGGAAGATACTGTAGTCCACGCCCAGCGCAACCAGCAAGACGAAGCCGAAGAACGGCACCGACCAGCTCACGCCTGACAAGTCGAACACACGAACGAAAATCAGCTCCGTGATCGCAAGCGATGTGTAATACGTAACGATAAGCGAGATTACAATGTAAGCTGGAATAATAATCGACCGGAACAAGATGATCAAGATCAACGTGATGCCTACCAGCATGAGCACGACCGTCCGCGAATAATCCGCGCTCGAGATCGTATCCAGATCGTGATTCATACTCGTTACGCCTCCGATCGCGAACCCCGTATCCGCTTCGTAAGGCGTGCCTCGCAGCGCGCGCTCAACCGCTGATTCCAGCGAGGCGATCTCGGCCATCGTCTCTTCCGAGTATGGATTGCTATCAAAGATAACTTCAAACTTCGCAGTCTGTCGCTCCGGCGACATGTAGATGTCGAGCGACGTCTGGAACTGTTCGTCTTCGATCGCTTCCTGCGGAATGTGCCAGCCCGTCAATTCTTTGTCCGGCGCATCGGCCAAATTCTGCAGATAACCTCCCGCAGATGCCAGACCTTCCGTCACCTGAGCCAAGCCGTCGACGCTTTGATCCAGGCCGCTCGTCAGCTCTCCAAGCTGATCACTCAGCGATGCAAAGCCCGATTGCAATTCTTGCTGACCTGCAGCGAGCTCGCCAAGTCCACGCTCAACGCCAGGCAGCTTATCGACGATAACGCCTTGGCCGGCTGCCGCTTGAGCAATACCGCCTTGCAGTTCCTTGATGCCTGCCGCAAGCTTGCCAAGACCTGCTGACAGCGCAGACTGTCCATCTACGGCTTGTTTGTAGCCTGCATTGGCCTGGCCCATGCCTGCCGCCACGCCGGCCAGCTGCCCATTCAGCTCCGATAGCCCCGCACCGAGCTGCGCCGCGCCTTGCTGCAAGCCTGCAACGGCAAGCAACGTTTCTTGAAACTGCTCATCCTCCTGCAGCTCCGGATACTTCTCTCCAAGACCGCTAAGACTTGTCGATACGCCTGTTAGCCCTTCTGCGAGCTTGTCGCTCTCTTCAGAAACCTTCTCATACCCATCGTTCAAGCCCGTTAATCCGCTTCCCATGGTCTCATAACTTGCAAGCAACTGAGCATTTGCCGCAGCTAGCTGCTCGGCACTCGCTTGCGCTTGCTCCAGCCCCGCCGTCAATTCAACCGCGCCGGCCGAACCGTCAAGAAGTCCCTTCTCGATAGCCCGAAGACCTGCAGCCAACTGATCGACACCGGAACGAAGCCCCTGCGTTCCTTCAACCAGCTGTCCCGCTCCATCGGCTGCTTCGGCAAGCTTGGGCGCATTGTCGCTCAGTGCGCTGCTGGCTTCCGCCAGTCCGCTGCTGATTTCGCTCAAGCCATCGCCGCTTTTGCCAATGCCATCATCCAGCGTTAACAGCTGATCAGAGACAAGAAAATCCTCCAGCACCTGTCCCGTCGGTCTTGTCGCGCTTCGAACCGCCTGCACGCCCTCAACTTTGGACAGCTCGCGGCTGACCTGCTCCAGAGCGGCGAGCCCTTCCGGCGTATCCATCGGCTGCTTCGCCTTCACCACGATATTCGTCGGCAGCGTTTCACCTGGACTGAAACCGTCGGCGATGACATTAAACCCTTTGACCGAATCGTATTTGTCGCCGATTTCCTCTAATGAATTAAATGAAATCGAACCTTTATACGCCGCAAGGAACGGCACAATAACAACCATCAGAATAACCAAAGCCCAGATCGGCTTGCGCAGCGAGAAGCTGCCTACCGCCCCCCAAAGTCTGCTCGGCTTATGCTCAAGTCCGCCTTTGGATGGCCAGAACAATGCATGGCCAAGCGTCGAAAGGAAAAATGGCACGAGTGTGAACAATGCGAGCAGTAGAATGACGATACCTACTGCCACCGCTACAGCCGAACGATACAAGACAAAGGTCGAGAAGCCAATCGATGCGAAGCCGACTAAAACGGCAAGACCGGAGAATAATACCGTTTTGCCCGCCGTCTTGTACGTATGGACAATCGCCTCCGTCCTGTCGCCTCGATGAGCCAGCTCCTCCTTGTATCTGCTAATAAGCAGGATACAATAGTCCGTGCCGATACCGAATAAGACGGCCACTAAGAAGATCTGAGTGAAATTCGATAGTGGAAAATCCAGATATTCCACTAGATACGCGACGATCGACTGAGATGCCAAATAGCTGAAGCCGACTGCCAATAGGGGCACAAGAGGCGCCGCAGCAGAACGAAACACGATGAACAGAATGACAAGGATGAAGCCTACCGTAATAAATTCCGTTTTCTTAAGTCCTTCTTGCGAGCTCTGTATCACATCCTCATTAATGAGCCAGTTGCCTGTATAGTAATGGTCTAGCGAAACTTGGTCCAGTACCGCATATAACTCCTCGCGAACAGTCGATAGCTCACGCTCTCCCGAGCTCACATCGAGCAGCGCAAGTACGGTGCTCCCGTCCTCCGATACCATCTGTTCTTCTACTTCCGGTATATCGAAGTGGGTGGTTACTCCGGTGATTCCGAGCGCCTTTCCTTCTTCACCGCCGAGCTTCTCGATGACTGCTTTGGCTTCAGCCAGCCCGCTCTCGCCGAGTCCTCCTTCCTTATGCAGCACCAACACCGTCGACAAACTGCCGCCTTCACCAGCTTCTTCAGAGCCGCTTGCACCGATTTCCTTCACCAGCTCACTTGCAAGTGTCGACGAATAGCCGTCCGGTACAGATATTTGCCCTTTCGTCCGTACAAGCTCGGCCATATTGGGAGCCGTAACCATCAATCCAACCGTCCCCAGCAACCATAGCGCTAACACCAACCATTTGAATCTCAAAATGATACGCATGTACTCACTCCCTCTCCACTCTCTCTATTCCACCTCACGCAACATGCAGCCCGCACCCGCTTCATCTGTCGCGCCCGGCTGTTCATACTTACCTGACATGACGTCTGCAAGCTTCTCGAATGTACGGATGAACAACAACGCTTCTTGCTCTTCAAACCTGTTCATGAAGCCCGCCAGCATGGCCTCTACCTTCGCCTCCATCGTGTCGCATAACTGCTTCCCTTCCTCCGACAGCACGAGGATGACGATACGCCGATCATTCTCTTCGGCCAGGCGCTGGATGTATCCCTTCTCGGACAAACGAGAAATAATGGCCGTGATCGAGCTTTTGCCCACACAAAAAACTTCGGATAGCTCCGATGGCGTGCTTCGTTCGTTGCTTCGCAAGAAACGAAGCATCTTGAACTGATCGACGGTCAGCTTCTCTGGCATCATATCCTTTATAGCACCGTTCAGCCTGCGCTCTACCATGAAGTTGGCGCGTTCGTAACGTTGTATTAACTCTTTCAGTATGTCGCAGCCTACTTCCACTACATGACCCCCTGAGATATAGTTCTATTATCGAATAGTTCGACAATAGAACTATATCAAAAAAAGAGGTTGCTCTGCAACTCTCCCCCTTCTACTTTGCACTTATAGCAGGATTACCGTTAAAATTGTCGAATTATAGGTAAAAATAGCGAATTCCCATTTTATCCACCTGCATCGGAGGCCGTTAGTGAATAGTTCACCTTTTGCGAAAAAAAATCATTGGCTTGCCGCCCTTATACTCATCGTATTAACGGCAATCGCCATTCTATGCGAATCCACCTCACTGCAATTTTTATATGGCATTACGTTTTCATTGACCAGCTTGTTCACCCTGCTTGCATTGCGTATGTTAGGCTTCTGGCGAGGCATGCTCGTCTCCGTTATCGCTTATGGGCTCGGAACACTTATGTTCGGCCAACCGCTTATTCATCTACTAGGCGTGCTGGAGGCTGTTATCGTCGGTTTACTGCTCAGACGTTACAACGGGCGGTTATTTGCCATCGATACCTTCTATTGGCTGCTGGTCGGGATCCCATTAACTTATTTATTCTACTCTCAACATTATGTCGGCGGCTTGATCAATATCCGATTATTCGTTTGCATCCTTGCAATCAACGGCTTGTTCAACGCCTTGTTCGCTGAGATTATCCATCAATATTCACCGAAACGACTACAGCTAAGCTTGCCCGGAAGCGGACGTTTGCCTAGCACCTTTAGCCAAATCCTTTTTCACCTCGCACTTGGCATCGTCATGTTTTCGTTTCTATTGAACATGATTGTCAACAGCATCAGTTCCTTTAAGGAAGCCAGCCTATATGTACAGGATCGTGCCAAACAAACCGTCTATGCAATCTCGAAGGAATGGACCTATCCCTATGGCGTATCCGTCCTCCCCCCTAATCAAGTAGAAAAGCTCCAAAAGGTGGTGAGACGTTACGCTCCAGAATCGTATATTGTGAGTTTCGTCGACAATAACGGGATCATTACCGCATCGAGTTTTCATGATCTTATTCTTACAAAGGATTCGCCAAGGACGGATAAAACGTATAGCTCCGTCACCGATATGCTTAAAGTTTCAAAACAACGCAATGAATTCTATAGTTTGCTGGCTACGACTTGGCAGAACGAGCACTTCATCTACGAAGAAGAACTCCCGAACGGGTATGGACGGTTCATCATCCAAGTTCCGCTGAGCTTATACAAGAACTATCTGTACAACAAATACGAAGTTCATCTCATGTTCCTAGTTTTGTCGAGCATACTCGCTGCCCTATTCTCGCTTTATATCCATCGCTCGGTCTCAAGAACGCTGCATCGTCTGGCCGTCTCAACGACCAATCTGCCGCTTAAGCTTAAACATCATCATGAGCCGGATTGGCCTCGAAGCCATATGCTGGAGATTCATTCTCTGATCTCGAACTTTAAGCATATGGCCAACCATTTGAGCTTGTTATTCAATGAATCGCAGATGAGCAATGAGCGGCTTTCCGCTCAGGCGCAGCTGCTCCAGCAATCTGAGGAACGTCTGCATCAGCTAGCCTACTACGACAGCTTGACGGGACTGCCGAACAGGCTTCATTTCACCCGCCACTTCCAAGAGTTGATCGAGCTTGGCAAATCTGCGGGCAACGAACCGCGTATTGCGGTTTTCTTTGCGGACATCAACCGGTTCAAGCATATCAACGATACACTGGGCCACTCTGCCGGGGATCAGTTCCTGCGGCTTGTTGCGGAGCGTTTCCTCCATGACCCGGATAAAAGCTATGATGTTTTCCGCCTCGGCGGCGATGAATTCGTATTTTTGCACCAGTACCAGGAGGAACAAGACATTGTTCGCAGCGCTGCGGCGATAAACAATAGCTTCAAAGAGCCTTTCCTCATCGATGATATGCCGCTGTTTGTCTCGATTAGTATCGGAATCGCGCTATATCCTCAAGACGGATCGGATATAGACACCGTTATTCGTCATGCCGACATCGCCATGTATCATGCCAAAGAAGAAGGAACCGGATGTTACCGCTTCTTCAAGCCCAATCTTGCGCCGCTCGTTCAGGAGAAGATGCAGCTGGAAAACGGTTTGTACAAGGCGCTTCAGGAACGACAATTCGCGCTCCATTATCAGCCTAAGATTAATGCCCAGACTGGAGAGTTATGCGGGATCGAGGCGCTGATTCGCTGGACGCATCCTACGATCGGTCTAATCCCTCCGGACAAGTTCATTCCGCTTGCGGAGGAATCCGGCTTCATCTTGGAAATCGACAACTGGGTATTCCACGAGGCTTGCCGTCAGAACAAGGCATGGCAGGATGCCGGTCTTAAGAAAATCAGCGTATCCGTCAATATCTCGGCACGTCACTTCTATCAGGGCAACCTTAAGGAGATGGTGGTGAACGCACTTGCGGAGACAGGACTGGAAGCCAGATACGTCAGTCTAGAGATTACGGAAGGTGTCTTCATCCGAAATATGGATCAGGTCATCGAGACGATTCTGTACTTGCGTGGTCTAGGCATTCAGATCTCCATCGACGACTTCGGTACGGGCTACTCTTCTCTAAACCAGCTTCAGCGCCTGCCAATCTCGGACGTTAAGCTGGATAGGTCCTTTATCCAGGGAATTACGCACGATGAGAAGAAGTCATCGATCGTCAAAGCGATCATCGACCTCGTTCATAGCATGAACATGAAGGTTGTAGCCGAAGGCGTCGAAACCGTCGATGAGTCGCAATTCTGCAAGGATCTGCGCTGCGACGAGCTCCAGGGCTACTTATTCAGCCGTCCGCTGCCGCCGGATCAATTGGAGAACATGCTGAAGTAGATTATGGCACAAAAAAGCGATCTTATCAGTCCATTACCGACTGGTATGATCGCTTCTTTTGTATATGGACAACCACTCTCTACACTATGCAGGCTGGACAGAGCCACCCTGCTGCAGCTGGTACATCGCATAATATTTGCCGCGATGCAGCATGAGTGTATCGTGGTTGCCGCGCTCCACGATAACGCCGCGATCGAGCACCAGAATTTGATCCGCTTGGCGGATTGTCGATAGGCGATGCGCGATTACGAATGTCGTACGCCCCTTCTTAAGGACATCAAGCGCCGCTTGTATAATCGCTTCCGTCTCCGTATCGATGCTGGCTGTCGCTTCGTCAAGGATGAGGATAGCCGGATCGTAAGCAAGCGCCCTTGCGAAGGAGATCAGCTGCCGCTGACCTGCGGAGAGCGTAGCGCCTTTCTCGATAACCGGCGCATCGATCCCGCCGGGCAGATTCATAAACATATCGTACGCTCCGACATCCTTAAGCGCCTGCTCGACTCGTTCCCTGCTGATCTCGGGATTATCTAGGCTGACATTGGAAGCAATCGTCCCCGTGAACAGGAACGGATCCTGCAGCACGATCCCCATATGCTGGCGAAGCAGCTGCTTTGGAATGTCGCGAACGTCTTTGCCGTCGACGGCTATCGTTCCCTTGTTGGTGTCGTAGAACCGGAAGAGCAGATTCAAGATTGAGCTTTTGCCCGAGCCCGTATGACCGACAAGCGCTACTGTTTCTCCTTGGCGAGCATGGAAGGAGACACCCTTCAGCACATACTCTTCTTTCTTGTAGGCGAAGGTTACGTTATTGAACTCCACATCGCCCTTGTATCTCTCCATCTTGCCCGGTACAACATCTACGCCATCCTCGTCCATCAGCTTGAATACGCGCTCTGCGGATACGCGGGCCGTCTCCAGATTGGATAGCTGGTTAACGATGCCGACGATTGGCGCGAACATCCGGTTCATATAATCGACGTAGGCATACAGCACGCCAACCGTCACTAGCGCGCCCAATGTTCCACCCCAGAACATCCAGATGACCACCAGGAATAACACGTTACGCATGACGTTAACCAGGTTGTGGGAGGTGATGGAATTGAGGCTTAACAGCTTATTCTGGTATTTGAAATAATAATCGTTCAGCTCGTTGAATTCCTTGGTCGTCTCTTTCTGGCGGCGGAACGCTTGAATGATCGTCATCCCTTGGATCGACTCGTTAATCATCGCGTTGATTTCACTCAGCTTGGTCCGGATAATCCGATTATAGTTGGCCGCGAACTTGCGGTATATGATAATCCAGACGATCAGAATCGGAACGAGCGGCAGCGTGATGAACGCAAGTCGCGTATCTAGCAAGAATAAAGCGCCAAAGATCCCGACAATATAGATCGTACCCGTGAAGAAGTTCGCTAATACGCCTACGTACAGCTCCCTTATCGCTTCGGTATCATTGGTCACTCTGGATACAACCTGGCCGGCAGCCAGATTATCGTAATATTGTACCGGCAGCCTCTGCGTATGAGCGAACACGTCGCCGCGCATCTTCTGTACGATGCGGTTCGCCGAGGTTTGAAGCAGCAGCCTCTGCCCATAAGCAAATGCCGCTACCAGCAGGAGCAAGCCAAAATACATCGCCGCAAGACGGAGCAAGCCCGGAATCTCCGGCTTATAGAACGCATATAGCTCGCCCTTCGTGAGCTTGTTAACAGGATACGTAGAAACGGCTCCTGAGTCTTTGTCTGATACAGTCATGACATCTCCGCTTACGGTCTTCGCCCCATTGTGGCTCAGGGTTCCATCCAGGAAGTAGTAGTCGCGGCCAACCTGCAGCACGCGTACTTCCTTGCCGATTGCACCTTCCGACACCGAGTCTCCCTCTTGTAATCGATCTTCCCGTTTGTACCACTTATCTTGATACGGCACCGCATAAGACTGCTCACCTTGCACTTCATACCAAGGCTTCTCGATGCCTAGAATGTTCTGGTCAATCATCCGCTTCGCGATAAGCGGACCTGTCAGCTCCGCGCAGACCGCCAGCACTAGCAGAAGCATGGCCAGTAGAATGGGTTTCTTATATAACATGGCGTATTGAAACAACCGTTTGCCCGTTGGTGTGCTCACTGTTCTTCACGCCTCCTATCTCTTCGCTTAATTTAGTTCTCGATCGTCGCTTCAAGCTGCTGACGATCATATTGCTCGCGATACCAGCCGCCTCGCTCCAGCAGCGTTTCGTGCGTGCCTTCCTCCACGATGCGGCCTTCGTCCATAACTACGATCCAGTCTGCATGTTGAACGGCCGACAGCCTGTGCGTTGTAATCAAAGTCGTCTTGCCCGCTCGCTCTGTCCGGATTCCGTCAATAATCTCTGCTTCCGTCTTGGCATCCACCGCGGATAATGCGTCGTCGAGCATTAGAATCTCGGGATCCGCTATTAACGCGCGCGCAATGCTGACCCGCTGCTTCTGTCCGCCGGAGAGCGCGACGCCCTTCTCGCCAACCATCGTATCGAGGCCATCAGGCAAGAACGCGATATCCTTCGCGAACGAAGCGCGCTCCAGCGCCCGCTGCAGCTCCGCTTCGCTTCCGTCTATGCGCCCGAAGAAGATATTGTCGCGGATCGTCTTCGAGAAGAGAATTGGCTGCTGCGGCACATAACCGATCCATCCGAGCACCTTATCGGTCGCCAACCGTTCGATCGGCTCACCCGACAATCGGATGGCGCCGCGTCCGACCGGATATTCGCGGAGAAGCTGCTTCAGCAGTGTCGTCTTGCCGCTGCCGGTACGTCCAACGATACCAAGTGTTTCGCCTTGGCGCAGCTTGAGCGTCACATCCGACAGATTATCAGTGTTCGAGGACGGATATTTGAAGGTTACGCGGTCGAATTCGATCATCGTCGGTACGTGTACGGATGCCGGTTCAGCCGCTTCCTTAATATCCGGCTTGTAGCCCAGTGTTTCGTTAACGCGGTCGAGCGAAGCATTGCCACGCTGCATAATGTTGATCAGCTCGCCGATTGCGAACATCGGCCAGATCAGCATCCCGAGGAAGATATTGAAGGAAACCAGCTCGCCGAGCGTAATCTCGTTCTGGAATACGAGGAAGCCGCCGTAGCAGAGGCCAATCAGGTAACTCGTGCCGACCAGTACCTTCATCGTAGGCTCAAAGAGCGCATCGATGCGGGCTACCGCGATATTCTTGCCGAGCACTTCCTTCGTCTTGGCTGCGAAGCTGGCTTCGCTCGCCTCCTCTTGTACAAACGCTCTAATCACGCGAACGCCAGAGACTGATTCCAGCACGCTGTCGTTGAGCTCGCCGAACGCATCCTGTGCGTCCGTGAACCGCTGATGGATCTTCTTGCCATAGTAGGACATCGCAATCGCCATGAGCGGCAACGGCAATAATGCGGCCAGCGTCAGCTTGAAGCTGATGCCTACAGCCATCACGATTAATATCGTGATCATAAATAATGTAGAGTCGACAAGGGTTAGAATACCGAACCCCGCCGTCATTGCTACCGCTCCAAGATCGTTAGTCGCGCGAGCCATCAAGTCACCCGTCCGGTTGCGCTCATAGAACGACGGCTTCATCTTGAGGAAATGCCCGATCAGACTGGATCGCAGCAGCCGCTCCAGTACGAACGCTCCGCCGAATAGCTTGTAATGCCACACATACGTGATGCCGTATCCGACGACCGTAAGCCCGATCCACAGATACATAATTCGGTTAAACTCCGCTGTCCCTAACGTGCTCTGATTAATACCATCCACCAAATAGCCGAGCATCCATGGCGGGATAATGTCGATGATACCGGTAAGCACAAGCAAGGTGATGGCAAGCGTGTACCGCTTCCAGCTCTGCTTGAAAAACCAGCTTAGTTTCTTTAATACGCTGAACATCGTGTCCTTCACACCTTTCGTTCGAACCCACACGTTCTTGTAGAACACGCGCAAGGATCCTGTTGCAAACTCTGGCAAGGCGAAACAGCTGCGCCGTCCTTGGGCGGCGGGGCGCGTTTCGTCCCGGAAATGAAAAAAAGCATGCCGCCATTAGCGACACGCTTCCTTGGCCCCCGAAGAAATGCGCCCCTAAGCAGGTCGCAAAGCTCCTAACGGCATAAAGAAGGCGCATGGCTACGGCTACGTAACCATGCGCCTTCGATCAAAGGGTTTCCCCTATGTATCAAATGAATAACTCGCGCAACAGGATTACGTTTCTGAGATTTGGTTGATGCAATGACCCGTGATGGATCGAAGTAACGTGTCCTTGTTTATCCATATCCCGTAATCCCCTTCCCAATATCATTTTCATTTCGTCTCTGCTTGAATCTACTTTGTCACTTTAACACCGCATGAAAAAGCTGTCAATTGTAATCTTCATTAAACTTATTCTTTCCCACCGAGACTCGCAAGCCAGTCTTCGGGCAACAATCTGCGGTACGAACCCTGCAAATACCGGTCATCCACAAGCGTGATGGTTCCGCTGTCCGTCTCCGTGCGGATGAGTCGACCGCCTGCTTGCAGCACCTTATTCATGCCCGGAATAACGTAGGCGTAATCATAACCGCTCTTTCCTTCACGCTGGAAGAAGTCCCGGAGCAGATTACGCTCTAAGCCAAGCTGCGGCAATCCTACACCAACGACGATAACGCCGATCAGCCGATCTCCAGGCAAGTCAACGCCTTCGGAGAACACACCGCCTAGCACGGCAAACCCCACAAGCGTCCGCTCGCCGCCCGGCTGGAAGTCTGCGAGGAACGTATCCCGTTCCTCTTCACTCATGTCATTGCGCTGAAGTTTGACGACGGACCCGGACACTGTCCCCTCTTGCTTGATATATGCGTCGTAGACGTCTTTCATGTAGGCGTAGGAGGGGAAGAACACAAAATAATTGCCCGTTCGCTTGGCGATCGTATCCGCGATAAGCCTTGCAATCGGTCCATATGACTCGCCCCGATCCTGATAACGCGTCGAGATCGGACGGATATTCACCTGGAGACGCTCGCTATCGAAGGGTGAAGGGAGTCCGAGCGTATAATCCCGCTCGGAGGCGCCCAGCATGTCCATGTAATAGCGGACCGGCGTTAATGTCGCAGAGAAATATATAAACGAGCGATACCCCTTCGCCTGTTCCTTAAGCAGCTCCGATGGATCCATGCAGAACAGCTTGACGCGCATGTCGAGCCTGGTCACTTCAGCGAAGGTGGCGAATCGCTCATCATACAACTTGGCCGTTCGAAGAAACTGCGATACGGCAAAGTACGCATCCAGCAGTGTGTTGTCGCCATCTCCGCCCGCGCTGCCTCCAGCACCGGACGAAGCGCCTGGATCTAGCGAGCCGGCTGCCTGTGCATAAAATCCGCCGTCCAGCACCTGTTCCGCCGCTTGGGCGAACCGCTCTGCATGCTTCACCAATTCATCCGGCAGCATGTCCGACACGACGGGCTTGTCCTTGTTATCCTCTATCGTCCCTCGCAGCGCCACGAAATAGTCGTTGATCGCCTTCGATGCCTCATATAATCCGCGATGCTTGCCCTTCTGTTCCCGCTGCAGCGTCTGAAACGGCCATCTTGTCAACTCGGCTGAGAAGATCTCCCGCGCCCGGTCCACCAGATTATGCGCCTCGTCGACAAGCAGCGCCGTCGCCTTTTTCCCTTCCGCATATTGTCGCTTGAACGAAATTCTCGGGTCGAAGACGTAATTATAGTCGCAGATGACCGCATCCGAAGCGTAAGCGGCATCCAGCGACATCTCGAACGGACAGACGGTGTGCTTGCGGGCATATTGCTCGATAATAGCGCGCGACATGATCGTCTCATGTTCCAGCATGTCTTGGATCGCGCCATTGATGCGATCATAATAACCGTCCGCGAACGGGCAATGATCCTTATCGCAGCGCACCTCATCTTGAAAGCAGATCTTATCCTTGGCCGTGATCGTCACCGAATGGATGTGCAGACCTCTGTTCTGCATGTGCTTCAGTGCATCTTCGGCAGCAGCCCGCGTCGTCGTCCTTGCCGTCAGGTAGTAGAGCCGCTTCAGCATCCCGCTCCCCATTGCCTTAATCGCGGGATACGTCGTAGAGATCGTCTTGCCGATGCCCGTCGGCGCTTTGGCATACAGCGAGACGCCCTCCTGGATCGTCTTATATACTGCGCCCGCCAGCTTGCGCTGTCCCGCCCGGTAGTTGTCGAAAGGGAACGCGAGCGCAGCAATGCTGGCATTGCGCTCTTCTTCGTGACGTTGTTTCAGCTTGGCGTAGGGAGCATATTGCCTGATGATATGCAGGATTTGCTCCTTCAGCTCGGAGAAGCTCGCTTCGCGGACGAAACGCCGCGTTGCGCCCGTATCCTTATGCACGTAAGTCAGCTGAATGCTCATGGCGGGGAGCCCCTCGTCCTTGGCGTACATATAAGCATAGAACAAGGCCTGCGCCCAGTGGACGGGTCGATCCTCGAGCAAGGCAAGATCCGCCCGCGTCGACTTGATCTCGTCGATCGTCGGCATCGGCTCCGTCCCGAGCAAGCCGTCGCAGCGCCCATCCACAACAAATAACAAGCCTTCATACTCAATCTCCGCGCTCAGGTATACTTCCTTCCGATCACCTTCACCGTACGTTTCCTGTATGCGCTGATGCGCCTTCGTTCCCTCCTGCAGCGAATCCATCGATTGCATGCGCGAATCTATGCTGCCGCTCAAGAACACATACTCTACTAGCTGCCTAACCGGCAAGGTAACCGTATACGGCTGCGTGCCAGCTGTCTCTTCCGAAGGTTCCCGCCGCAACTGCAATTCCGCCATATGCCCCTTCTTTTCCTCCACTCGCCGCCCCTCCTCTCTTCGAACGTTTGTTCCGCAATTGTACCACATTATAGTAGGTTGATTGCTAGCGGATCGGTTATAATAATCGCGGAGGACGCTGCGGCGGACCTCCAGTATCGTGATAGGGATGAGGAGGAAACAACATGCCATCGACAGACAAACACGAACAAGGCTATCCTGTCACGGCTGTCATCGAACCAATCGAACAAACTGATTTTCTGCTCATGACAGAGCTCAATATATGGTTTGTATTATCCGGTTTCTTGGAGATCATCCGAGGAGGAGCGGATATCCTGATTCGAACCGGCGATATATTCGTCCTGAACAAAGGCGATATCGTACGTATTGTCAGCCAATCCACCAATGCGACCCTTAAGGTTCAAATTCATACCCATACCTATCTTGACGAGCTCCCCTCTTTCAGGCTCAATATCCCTTTATCCATGGTGTACAAAAAAGACGGATACGAGTTCATGAAGCAAAGCCTGGCCTCTCTCTATATCGAAAAACTTTATCCTGCGGCTGGCTCCGAGCATATGATCAGAAGCTACGTCCAACGGTTGATTGGGTTGTTGTACCGATACCTGCAAGTGGCGGATGAACAAGAGTTGCCGAACCCGGCGACCGACAAGATCAAAGAAATCGTATCCTTTATTAATATTCATTACGCCGAGAAGCTCAGCTTGGACGAAATTGCCGCCAAATTTTATATCAGCAAATATTATCTGGCGCATACTTTCAAAAATCTGCTTGGCTTATCCGTCGGAAACTATATTAAGGAGGTCCGGTTATTCCACAGCTCCCGCTTCATTGAACAAACGAATGAAAAGATGGTCACGATTGCGCTTGCTAATGGTTTCCCCAATATCCGCTCATTCAACGAAGCTTTCCTGTCCAGATTTGGCATGACCCCGGCAGAATACCGGGAGAATAGCCGCGAGGACAAAACCGGCGACCTTGCTGATTCGGATATTGCTCAGGATGTCTTCGCATTGTTCGCGCCTTACGTGCCTTTAAGCGATTATGCTCCCGAATTACCTCCGTCGCCAAGCGGCATCGATGTTCAGTTGGACGTCCGTCAAACAATCGGCAGCTGCGAGAAAGTGAATTACGTGCTTAAAGTAAAGGGAGAGCTTGCAGAAGCCACATTGCAACAAACACGACAACGCCTAGGCATACAGCTGGTAGCCGTGTCTCGTATCCTCGAAGATGTAGGAATCGATATTCGCGGCGGGAAGCCCGTATACTCCTTTATCGAACTTGACCGAAAGCTGCAACGCATCTTGTCTGCCGGCATGCTGCCTTATTTTCAATTCCATTCGTTCGATTATGAGGACTGGAAGGCTCGCGGTTTGTCTAACAACGAATGGTTCAGATCGCTGTTCGAGGCGCTAAATCGGCATCTCAGGCAAAATTACAGAACCAGCCCGGACTGGTATTATGAGTTCCGCTGCTTTTATGAATTCGATCATAATGCGGAATTATGCCAACCGCTTGCTGATATCATTGATCAATTCCACTCGTACAAGAAACTCGTTATCCACTTCCCTATTGCGCCGGCTGATGCGATCACGCTCGATCAAGATAGCGAGAAAACGGTCTATTGTATCGATGATCTGACTTGTATGCGCAGAATTCCGCTCGTATCCGCCATGAATCATCTACTGGATCAGGCTTATCCTCACTATATCAACCAAGAGGACAACCGTACGATGCAGCAATTGATTCTAGATCAGTTGCAGAAGTATGAGCAAGATGATGATTTGTCCCCCTATTCGGATTTGGTTCAAGCTAATTCGAGCATATGGCATGGCATCAACTTCGCGCAGGCAAACATTGCCGCTAACCATTACTATCAACCCGTATCTCTTGATACGGCCAAACACTTCGAATATTTTCCGGATGAGCTGGCTAGCAAGCTGTCCTTGTGCACGGTAGATGGTCGTTATAAGGATAATTGGTACGCTTATGAATTTGTTTATCGCTTATTTGACGAGGTGGTGTTTCGCAACGAAGCTTGTATCGTGACCAAACGACAAGAGGACCTGCGGATACTGGCAACCTATCCCGAGCAAGAATTGTTGGTTTACTTAAACAAGAACAATAAAGATCAGTTGACATCGATCTGGCAAAAAGTGAAAACTCCCCACCTCTCGATCAAGCTCGCGCTTTCACACTTGGAAGGCACTTATCGGATTGTAAAGCAACAATTGACACCAGAGCTGTCCAACACGCGGACTGAGCTTGCCATTATAAGGAACAGCGAAAAGTTGTCATTCGATGATATCGCTTATTGGAATGGCCTGAATCGTCCCTCCAGAACCTCTGAAATCCTGAAAATACGGGGAGATCATACATTAGACCTTGAAGTTCCTCTATTCGGAATCGTCATGATCGATCTCGAATTCATAGAGTAATCTTGCTAAATGTTGCGATCATCGACAGTCACCCTCCGTCGATGATCGCAACATTTAGCTTTTTTTTCGGCAAGATCTCCGTCGATTTGGTGAAAGCGCTGTTATAGAATGAGTGTGATCAACAAGTCATGTACTGGAGGGTGTCAAAATGCTGAATCATTTAAAGAGAAAAAGAACCATGAAAAAACAATTGGTACTCCAAGTGAAAGAAGATAAAGCCAAACTGCGCGAGCGCAAAAATGAGATCGCCGCTCTGCCTGCAGAGAAGCGCAAAGCTGTCATTCAACAGGATCAAGCATTGCGGAAGGAGCAAAAGCAACAATATAAATTAGAGCTGCGCGCCCTTGGACGCAAAGAACGCAGAGCGGCCAAAAAACAGGCGAAACGTTATAAAAAGATTAAAAACAGACCGAGACGCGCAGTTGGCTGGTCCATTGCTGCAGCCGCAGTCGTTCTGCTCGTTGTGCAATTCGGACCGACAGCCTCCAATCTCTTCGATATGCTGTCCAGCAAACATATTACAGCCGTGACCGATACGCCAGAAGGTATCGCCGCTCGCGAGAACGGCGGCATTATTGCCGAAGAAATCGCGAACGAAGGCATTGTGTTGCTCAAGAACGAAGAGAATCAACTTCCTTTGCAAGACAAAAAAGTGAATGTGTTCGGGATGGCTTCCTTGAACCTCCGTTATGGCGGAGGCGGCTCTGGTGCTGGAGATACTTCGCGTGCGGTGAATCTGTTCCAAGGCTTGGAGCAGGCAGGCATCACTTACAATACAGAGCTTAAAGCATTGTATGATGAAGTTGCCAAGAGAGAGGGCAATAGCGGATCTGGAAGCTCTGGCATCCTTCAAGTGGTTAAAGGGATGCTCCTCGGAACATCGTCCGATGAACCGGGTATCGACTATCTGACTGACGAGGCGATCAAGCAAGCCCAATCTTATTCGGACAATGCGGTCATCGTCATCTCCAGCGAAAGCGTAGAAGCAAGCGACGCGAGTATCGAACAGCTGAAATTGACCGCTAACAAGCGGGCACTCGTCGAGAAGGTCGCACAGAACTTCAAGAACGTTACGATTGTCGTTAATGCGGGCAATGCACTCGAGCTTGGTTTCGTGAATGAATACGAATCCATCAAATCCGTGCTGTGGATAGGAACGCCAGGTCCTTACGGAGCTAGTGCGTTAGGCAATATTATGGCAGGCAATGTGAATCCGTCTGGCCGCCTCACAGATACGTATGTTTTCGATAATGCATCAGCTCCATCCACCGAGAATTTCGGGGATTACGGGTATGATAATATGAAATATTCATTCCTCAATTATCAAGAGGGCATTTATGTCGGATATCGTTTCTACGAAACCTATTATCATAATAATGAAGCCGGATATAAGGAAGCAGTCCTTTATCCATACGGCTACGGTTTAAGTTATACCGATTTCGAGTGGACGGTTGTGGACCAGACGCTTTCTCATGAGAAGATCGAGCTGCAAGTCGAAGTTAAGAACGTCGGCAAGATGGCCGGCAAGGATGTCGTGCAAGTGTACTACTCCTCTCCGTATATCAACGGCGGCATTGAAAAGTCGGCTATCGAAATGGGTGCGTTCGCGAAGACTTCCCTGCTGGGGCCTGGTCAATCCGAGACTCTTACACTCTCCTTCGACACCGAAGAGATGGCGTCTTATGACATGAACGAAGAACAAGCGTATGTCCTTGACCCTGGTACGTATACCATCAAGGTGGCGCGTAATGTTCATGACATCGTAGCGAGCTACGATCTTGAGCTGGCGGATCGGATCGTCTACGAGCAAGACAAAGACACAGGCACAGCATACGAAAATCATTTTGACCTCGCAAAGGGTGAAATCACGTATCTGTCGCGCAATGACTGGGAGGGCACGTACCCGTCTGATGAGAATATCAGCCATGATGCGCCGCAATATGTATTGGACGCTTTCTCCAAGAAACGCGAGGACTCCAAGCAGTCACTGCCGACGTTTGGCGCTGACAATGAGCTGAAGCTTGAAGATTTGCAAGGACTGGCGTTTGATGATCCGAAATGGGAGCTGTTTCTTGACCAGCTGACGCTTGACGAAATGTTTGATTATGTAACCAATGGTGCCTATCACACACAAGCCATCGAACGTCTAGGCGTGCCGAAGACGCTTCTGATGGATGGTCCAGCCGGATTCAGTTACTTCTTCAAACCGATTACAGCAGCGTCGTATCCGTCCGAGATTGTCATTGCTGCGACATGGAACAAGGACTTGGCCTACCGGATGGGCGAAGCGGTTGGTCAGGAGGCTCGCGCCTACGGTATTCAGGGCTGGTATGCGCCAGGGATGAACATCCATCGTACCGCGCTTGGCGGTCGTAACTTCGAATATTTCTCCGAGGATCCCGTGTTATCCGGCAAGATGGCCGCGGCGATGATCAATGGAGCGCAGGATCAAGGCATTATCGCCTTTATGAAACACTTTGCATTAAACGATCAGGAAACCAACGCTCGTTCGGGTAATATGATCTGGGCCAACGAGCAAGCGATCCGCGAAATTTATTTGAAGCCTTTTGAAATAACGGTGAAGGAAAGTCAGCCTCTCGCTGCAATGTCCAGCTTCTCGATTATCGGGACAAAGTGGGCCGGCGCGAATTCTATCTTATTGAACGATGTTCTGCGCGAAGAATGGGGTTTCGACGGATTCGTGTCCAGCGACGCGGTCTTCGGTTTCATGAAAGCACCTGACGCAGTTGTTGCAGGTAATGATGTCATGCTCGACATTATGTCCTCTTCGAAAAATAAGAAGCTGCTGGAAGCCGCCTATGACAAGGATCCTTCGGGAATCGCCAATGGCGTGCGCACAAGTGTCCATCATGTGTTCTATACGATCCTTAAAACCTATCTGTTCGAAAAGTAACGAAGTAACGGGGTGAAATCATTGAAACATAAAAAAATATTGATCAAGATGACATTGGAAGAAAAAGCGTCACTCATGTCCGGCGCTAACTTCTGGAATACAAAGGCGATCGAACGACTCGGTATCCCGAGTATCATGCTAACGGATGGTCCTCATGGACTGAGGAAACAAGGCGGCAAAGCCGACCATCTGGGACTCAACAAAAGCCTGCCAGCGACCTGCTTCCCAACCGCAGCCACATTGGCAAACAGCTGGGATCGGAATTTGATCCATGAGGTTGGCGCAACCATTGGCAAAGAAGCAGCTGGTGAGAAGGTTAGTGTGCTTCTGGGACCCGGCCTGAATATTAAACGCAACCCGTTATGCGGCAGGAACTTTGAGTATTTCTCCGAGGACCCCTACCTGACGGGTGAGATGGCAAGCGAGATGGTCAACGGCATTCAGTCTAATGGAATTGCCGCTTGTCCCAAACACTTTGCTGTAAACAGCCAAGAGCATATGCGTATGACGATCGACGAAATTGTGGATGAGCGCTCGCTTCGCGAGCTATATCTGGAAGGCTTCAGACGAGTAGTAGAGAAAAGCCAGCCCAAGACGATCATGACCTCATACAACAGGGTTAATGGGACGTTTGCCAATGAAAACACATATTTGTTGAAGGATATTTTGTATGGTGAGTGGGGCTTTGACGGTGTTGTGGTTACGGATTGGGGCGGCAATAACGACCGTGTCTCGGGGCTTAAAGCGGGCAACCAGCTGGAGATGCCTTCGTCAAACGGCATTACGGACAAAGAGATCGTAGAAGCCGTACGGAATAACGTACTCCCCGAGTATATGCTTGACGAGGCCGTCGATCAGCTGCTGGAGCTAGTATTCGCGACAAGACTTGACGAACGAGACACGCCAAGCGTTGATTTCGAGGAGCACCATCGCAAAGCGATTGATGCAGCCAGACGGTCGATCGTATTGTTGAAGAATGATGCGCACATTCTGCCGCTCGGGCGAGACAAGAAGGTTGCGATCATCGGCGACTTCGCCCGAAACCCGCGTTATCAAGGCGCCGGCAGCTCGCTCATCAATCCAGCCAAGCTGTCTAATGCATTGGAGAAGCTTGAGCAATCCGGCCTCTCTATTGCGGGATACGCGCAAGGCTTCAAACGAATGGGCGGCGAAAGCCATTCGTTGCAGCAAGAGGCAATCGCGTTAGCGAAGCAAGCGGAGATCGTCCTGTTGTTCCTTGGACTCGACGAAGGAAGCGAAGCAGAAGGCATCGACCGCGCGCACTTAGGATTGCGAGAGAACCAATTGGAGCTAGTGAACGCCTTGACTAAGGTGAATGCCAATATCGTCGTCATTCTTGCAGGAGGCGGCGCTATCGAAATGCCGTTTGTCGGGCAAGCAAAGGCGATTGTCCACACTTACTTGTCAGGACAAGGCGGCGCAGAGGCGTTGACCGACATCTTGCTCGGCGCGTATAACCCAAGCGGCAAGCTCAGCGAAACGTTCCCTATCGCGTATGGGGATGTTTCCTCCGCTCCCTACTATCCTGGCAAAGAAGCGACCGCCGAGCATGTCGAAGGTATCTTTATCGGTTACCGTTATTTCGATACGGTAGATAAGCCTGTATTGTTCCCATTCGGATATGGACTTTCCTACACCACCTTCGCTTACAGCGACTTAAGCGTAGAGCAGGGGCGCGTATCCTTTACGATCACCAACACAGGACCTGTCGCGGGCGAAGAAATCGCCCAATTGTATGTGCAGAAGCTGGGCTCCTCGATCTTCCGTGCTAAGCGGGAGCTCAAAGGTTTCGACAAGGTTAGCTTGGCGCCCGGCGAGAGCAAACGAGTGACGATGACGCTGGAGGAGCGCGACTTCGGCTATTATAATCCGGCCATTAATGGCTGGACGATTGAGCCTGGCGAATACGGGATTGGGATCGGCAGCTCGCTGCAATCCATTCATTTGAGCGGCAGCCTGACGATGGATGGTCCCAACGTGCCGCTTGTGCATGCCAAGGACAAGTTTGCCCACTATTCCAGCGGCGACGTCCATGCGGTGACGGCGGACGAATACCGGCAGTTGCTCGGCTATCAACCTCCGGCGCCGAAGTGGGATCCTAAGAAGGACTTGGGTCTCAACGACACGATTGCTCAAGCGAGATACAAGAATTGGCTTGGCAAATCCATTTATTCGATCGTCATCTTCGTTAATAAATTTCTGAACGCGGTCAACAAGCCGCTGCTCGCAAATAATGTGTACTTCGTGCTCAATATGCCCTTCCGGCAAATTGACCGCTTCACAGGCGGCAAAATTAGCCGCAAGCAGGTTCTAACGGTGCTGAAATGGATTAATCGTTAGCGAAAAACAAATAGCCCGCGTATCCGGTCATGTCGACCAGATACGCGGGCTATTGATGCGGGTATCTCCTGCAGCCTCGGCAAGCAGATAGTGTCCCTCTCGTCAGCGCTTCCGTTTCTTAGCGATTCTAGTATAGACAATAAGCGCAGCAATGATCATTGCCATAAAACCTACGCTCTCCGCCGATTCCGGTCCCATCCCGAACATCAAACATATACTGGTGACCAGGTTCTTCACGAGAAATGCAATCGCTATCAACATAATCGGACGAATAAAATTATATTTCATGAGAAACAAACCTCCTGCAGG
Source organism: Paenibacillus sp. strain BS8-2 (assembly GCF_054483835.1). Classification (NCBI taxonomy): domain Bacteria; kingdom Bacillati; phylum Bacillota; class Bacilli; order Caryophanales; family Paenibacillaceae; genus Paenibacillus; species Paenibacillus sp. strain BS8-2. The sequence continues at coordinate 2,018,702 of NZ_CM137010.1, read as the reverse complement.
GCAAGTATAGTTGTTTGATGAGCTTCTGATATTTGGCGGGCTTAGTCTAGTACAACTGCGGCAAGTATACCAGTATCTCCGCATATAGTTCAATAGACTTTTAAAATATCCTTAATCCATTCACAAATAGCCCGCGTATCCGGTCATGGCGACCTGATGCGCGGGCTATTTGATCTAACTTGACCTGCTATTCTCGGTATTCTGGAGGCACTCGTCTTGCCGTCCCTGTCCGAATCGCCGCTCTGATAACCCCGTCGCGAACGCGACTGGCTACAAGCTCGTTGAACACGGAAGGGATAATATAGTGTTCGTTAATCTCCTCGGGCTGGACGACGGAAGCGATGGCATACGCGGCCGCCAGCTTCATGTCTTCATTAATGATCGTCGCACGACAATCCAGTACACCGCGGAACAGGCCCGGGAAGCAGAGCACATTATTCACTTGGTTGGGATAGTCGCTGCGACCGGTAGCCAAAATTTTGACATGGGGCTCCGCCACCTCCGGCGATACTTCGGGGTCAGGATTAGCCATCGCAAACACAATCGGGTCGCTCGCCATTCGCTTTAGATGCTCGGCGGTTAGCAGATTGGCTTGGGAGACGCCTATAAAGACATCGGCACCGGACAACAGTTCCCCCAGATTTCCTTCCCTGCTCTCCAATTGCGGCTGCTGCGCAAGCCAGTTCCATACGGGATGCTCGTACTCCGCGCCCGGTCTCAGCGGGCCCTCTCGATCGACTGCCGTCAGTCGTGTGACTCCCGCCTTTAACAACATCCGGCAAATCGCCGAGCCGGCAGCGCCGATGCCATTCACGACAACTCGCATGTCCTCCAGCCGTTTGCCCGTTAATTGACAAGCGTTAATCAATCCCGCCAGCACGACGACAGCCGTCCCGTGTTGATCGTCATGAAATACCGGAATGTCCAGCTCTTTGGATAGTCGCGCTTCAATCTCGAAGCAACGCGGTGAGGAGATGTCTTCCAAATTAATCCCGCCGAATACAGGAGAAATCGCTTTAACGGCGGCTATAATTTCTTCCGTATCCTGCGTGTTCAGACAGATCGGGAACGCGTCGACATTACCAAGCTGCTTGAACAGCATGGCTTTGCCTTCCATGACGGGTATCGCCGCCTCCGGTCCGATATTACCCAGCCCCAGAACGGCAGATCCGTCGGAAACAACGGCTACCGCATTACGTTTGACCGTGAGCGAATAAGCTTTGTTCGGATTCTCGGCAATCGCTTGGCAAACACGCGCCACGCCGGGAGTATACACACGGGACAAGTCCTCTCTGTTCTTGATGGACAGCTTGGGCTGCACCTCTATTTTCCCGCCCAGATGGACCAGGAAGGTGCGATCGGAAACGTTGACAACCTCAACCCCGGGCAAATAACTGACCGCATTGACGATATCCCGATAAGTCGGCTCCGTGTAGTTAATCGTCACATCGCGAATGGTGGCATGTTTGGAGGATTTAATCATGTCGATTGCGACAACATCCCCCCCTGCCCTGCCGATCGCGGCGGCCACCTCTCCAAACGATGTCCGATTTTCTAATTCCAATCTCATTATCATGCTGCTGGCAGCCATAAGAAGAACTCCTTTTACATCAAATCTTATTCGCTATAAATAGCCATACCCATCAATATCGGCTCTCGTGTTCCTTTCACGAGATCCATCGTGAGCGCACCGTCGCTGACCGTTGCGGTATAAGGTCCGTACTTGGTCCAGCCCCCCACTGCAACCGGTGAAATGGTGCCCTTCACTGTCCCCTCAAGCTGCACGTCAAAGCTTCGATAATTGTTCTGATAGTCTTCCATAACCCATAAGTATACCGAATAAGTGCCATTCGGAAGTGTCTGCGCAATGGTTATGTTGGTGCCCCTCCAGATATGCGAGTTCAGCATAGACGCTGTATCCGTGTCGACTGCTGGACTTGGTGTTACCGTGTTCGCAGCCTGATAGTTTGAACTGATCGTCATGCCCGAGGTCAGGGCCGAGCTTTGGGAGTGCCAGCTATTTCCTTCGATAGTAACCGCACTTCCGCCAAAGTTGACGCCTTTAACGAACACTTCCGTTGGTTCAAGCTTAATGTAATCCACCCTTACTTTGCCTGTCACGGTACCCACCATCGTTAGTCTGAATATACGATCCCCTGGCCCCTCGAAGGTGTGCACCCCCATATCCTTATCGTAATAGTTGGCTGCCGTTGAATACGTATCAAATGGAGCGCCGTGATTCACATCGCCGATTTTGAGTTGATAGAGCGCATGGTTGTACTCCCTGTACAGCCTGAACGTAATCTTGTATGTCCCTGCCTTAGGCACATTCACCTTGTAATCGATATAATCGTTGATCTGATTGCCGTTGAACATACTATCCTTGCCGCCGCTGGCAATTGTAACGTTATTAATCGTACGGCTATCGGAAGTGGCGACTACGGCGAGATTCTCTGCTTCAATGATGAATGGATTAGCGATTGTTGGTGCTGGCAAAGGAACAACCGTTCCTGTCGTCGCGAACTTCGCTTTGAATGTCTTGCCATGCGCACCTACGACGCTTACCGACATTTTGATAGTCGGCGACAGCTGCGTGACGACAACGCCGCTATCCGCGGAGATCACGCTCGTCGCGCTTTTGTTGATCTCGATGTTGATCGTATCTCTGCCCGCTTGCGTCGGATCCGATACGGACACCTCGAAGTCATTTGCCGTCTCCTTCGTCATCACGGAAGCTTTCCGATTCGATGTCACGAGATCAACCGTCTTGACGCTATCGTTCCAGAAATTAATCCCTACCATGTTCAGCCCGTTTTCCTTCACGGCTTGCGCATCTGAGGAATTCTCTAGAATCGTAATATTCGGGTTGCTTGCGTACGCGCTAACCTGCGAACTCGTCTTATTGGGCAAGGTTACGTAAGAATAGCTGGCATTGGTTGGATTGACGCCATGGTCCATGACCAAGCTCAGGTAATTGCGAGTATGAGGGGTCGTTGGCGTGCCAGAATTCTGATTAAGTTGCTTCCAATTACCTGTTCTGGCTTCTCGCAGTCCCGTAATATTTGCAGATCCAGGGAAGTAGTACCCAATATCCGAACCTGCAACGTTGCCGGCCAGATGAATGGTATTGACGCCTGTCATATTCTCCGTCCAGCCGAGTGTCGTTGATTTGGCGGAACCGTTTACCGTCAGCGCATTATCGCCGCCGCTATTGATCTTCCGATTCTCCGCAATCGTCTCTACGGCAATATTATCGGCGCTCGTAATCCCCGCACCCAGAGCCACGATCTCGTCGTCGAACATGAACCAGGACTTCTTGGCGGCAAGCGATTTGCCTGACGGATGCAATTCCATCCCTGTAACACCGTACAGCCCCGAGATCTCCGTTCCGCCAACCCAATTCTTATCGGAAAAAGCACCGCTTGTAGCTGTTGTATTGTGCAGAACGGTAGTCCCAGGCAATTGATATCTATTAACCGTTGGCCAGTAATTATCGGTAAACTGCGACAGATCGTTATTGTACAGATACGTCATTCCGTCTGCAGTATGCCAGGCTTGGCCATTCTCCGCGTTAATCGATTCATAGTTGGCCACGCGGTTCGAGTGCATGCTTATGCCATACCCATAGCCGGGCCGCAGCTGCACTGCACGATCCATGCCGGCATACTGTCTATACGCGAGCAGCTCATCTCTTGGCGCAATCGTATTATTATTTAATAACGCTGTTGCCTTCTCAATGACATGAATAGATGAAGTCGTTAACAGACTGCTGAATGTATCGTTCTGCATCCAGTACTTCACCATACGTTTGAAGGCTGTTGCATCTGTAGGCGAAGCAATATCGGATAACTGAAGGATGGAACGAATCGCAACATGACCCTCCGTATGATCCTGTGCATAATGTCTTGATATCTCTCTGCCCCTAACCATATCCATCATGGCGCCTTTATAAATCAGCGGTTCATAGGCATTATAGATCCATTGATATACATTCTGCTTATCGGGATCCGTAACAGCGAATGAAGAGCCTTCGACGAGATACATAAGATTGCTTACGGATTCAAGAAGAGATAAGCCATAACCGCCAGTGTATGGGAAGTGACTATGTTGGATAAAGGAGCCATCCACGTAGAAGCCGTCTCCATCCGTGACATAATCGAATATTTGACTTAAACCTGCTGTAGCATGGGCAATCTTGGCACTATCCTTGACAATCACGCCTCTGAGCGCAATGATTCCAGCTTTCCAAGACCGATTAGCTCCTGTCAGCTCAATCTCTGGCGAGACCCAGTTGACAGCATCCATGTAATTCGTAACCTGTGTCGATGTCAGATCGTCATACATCAGTACCGTGACCGCATTGAGCTGCTGCGGCGCACCGATCTCCATATGCCACCAGTTCCCCGAATATATAGCACCATAATAGAATTTGTTTGCATGCATCCAATCTAAACCGCTAATAATATCATCTCTTAACGTAGTATTTCCTTCTAAGCTCGAGCCTCTCGTCGAATAGGCAAGAGCCATATATTTGAGATTCGCGTAAATCGGCGTTAGATTATCCCCCTTGCTGCCCGTATTGGGCGCACCAATCGCATATTCCGCCCACAACTGTGTCCGACCAGGCGTTTTGATCATCGAGTCCCAAACTTCCTGAGCTTTGTCGGTTATTTCCGTAATTCTCGCGGCAATATTGGGGTCTGACGTGTTGTAGGACGCGCTTCCCGTTAACGTTTCCTTCCATCTCTCTCTGAGCGTGTCATATTCATCTGCTGCTGCTGCCGGAGAGGGACCAACAACCATAAGACTAATAGCCATCACACAAGACATCATGATGCACATCGTGTTGAAAAACGTTTTTTTCAACTGATTCGCGTTGGAGATTTTTGAAATTTTCATAATCAACTTCCTCCTTTGTTTTCATGACAAAATGATAGCGCTTTCATTAACACTCGGTTCTCTATTCTATCGCCTCACCTCCCTTTTAGGAGCTTGCTCTATACTATTGAACCGTCTTTCTATATTGAGTAGGCGTTACGCCGTATGTCTTCTTGAATAGTGCAGTGAAATAAGCCGCATTGTTGTAGCCGACACTTTCATAAATGTGCTTCACGCCCATATCAGGCTGAGAAATCAGCAGTTCCCGCGCTTTGGTTAGCCTTAAATTATTTATATAATCCGGGAAGCTCATCCCGAGTGCCTCTTTCATGATTTTGCTAAAATATTGGGGAGTAATTTGAAGCTCATCGGCCATCCCATTCGCGGAAATCCCCGAGTTAGTATAGTTGTTTGCCGCCAGCTCTACTATTTTTCGCACAATATCCGAAGAGTTCGAGGTATGAATCGCAATAATCTCTCGGCTGATCCATTCATACACTTCCTCATAACACGCACGAAGCTCGGACAGAGACTCCATGGTCAGAACACGATTATAGATCGATTGGTAGTCATATTCAGGCTTTTCGGATTGCGCGAAAATGACATCCTCCAGAATAAGGAACAACGAATGGATCATCTGCGCGTTCAGCTTCACCGTAGTCCGATAAGGAAGCGCGCGAAGGTAATCCAGATATTCGTTGACATGCTCGTCAAATTCAAGCTTCGCTAGCTGCTTGATATCCTTCATCAAGAGCCTCTCTACTTTTCGAACGTCCTCTCCGATCGTCTCCGACTCGATGATTTCAGCAGAAGTGTACAGCACAGGCTCAGGACCTTCATACAGACGATAATTTGTCGCTTCATACGCCTGCTTATAGCTGCTGGATATGCGCTGGTAATGCTCCTCAACATCGCTAATACCGGCTGTAAATTCGATTTCCCAAATACTTTTCGAGGTTTCTCTTAGTTGCAGCAGAACATGGTTTAATACAGCAGGTTCGAACTTCCCGGCCTGCCCACCCATTTGAAGCAAGAAAACGAGATGCTCATCTTCAACGACCACGTAAGTGCTATTCGTCTCAAAGCCTAACATCTCAAGCGTCAGATTCGCTAATGAATTCAGCTTGAGAGAAGCAGCGGCGTTCGTATTCTGTTCCTTAAATCGGGTATACGAATTAATCCGAACAACTAGAATCCGATAGGAATCATACGTATTACTCACAACTCTCAAATCCTTGAGCTGCTCTCGGATCTCTTGTTCATTCAACTCATGACTTTGCTGCATTAATACCTGTATGTACTGCGACTGCATCGCAAATATACTTCGTTCTTCCTGGGACTCCAATACGTTCATCCGTTCAAACAGCGATTTGGTCGCATTGACAATCACCTTCAGATTAAGCGCTTCTGCCTCTTCAGCCACTTCTGTTTTTCTTGCGGAACGAACGATTTGACTGAAAATAACCGTCATCGGCAAATAATATCGTTTGGACACGATAATCGAAATGAATACCAGCATGATGCAAATAACGGATATGATCGTCACAATTGATTTCATGACCTGGGATTGCTCCCGTATAATATCGTTGTTCCGAATGAGCGATAACACGATCCAATCTGACTGCTCATTCACGATATAGTTGGCGATGAGGCCCTGCTCACCCTTCACATGTTTGGACCCGCTGCCGGACGGTTGCCCTTGATCGGTCAGAAGCTCATACGCCTCATGATACAACTCGAGATAATCAGTATTCTCGTGACTGCTTAACAAAATTTGACCATTGGCATCCAATATGGCCGCAGCCGTGGTATCCCTTTCATCGGGATTGAACACCTCTTGCTTGACCTGATCCGCATCCAAAGTGACCAGTACGGCTCCCATTTCCTCTTCTTTGAACATGACAGAGATCACATTAGCAGAGCCGCCTGTAATGTAGGATACCATTCGTACTACAGGCGTAAGGTTGTCAACGGATTCGGCTAATTCAATGATTGCAGACTCCTTCTCCACAACGCCTCTGCCTGTTTTCTCCATCATGATTTTATTGTTTTTGACAATGTAGACCGAAGCGACTTCCTCATTCGTTAGCAGGATGGTATCAATAAATTTAGACGTATTGAGCAAATCAGGCACACTCGGCCTCTCATCTCTCAATAGTCCCTGGAATTCACTGTGTTTGAAGATTTGATAAGCAATTTGTTCGGCATTGGATATCGCGCTGTCACCTTTGGCATGCACATTGTGCAACATTACTCGGTTCATCGCGAGTATATCCTCGGTACTCTTATTGCCGAACCAATAGTACATGATACTAGCCAGAACAAGTACGGACATCACAGCCGTTCCCAAATAAATAAGCAATAATTTAATGAAAAAGGTTTTTGCGATGAATTTCTCCTTACTTGTTCTGGTTGTGGCCATGAAAGTCAACTCATTCCATCGGTAATTTATTTTGAATCGATATATGCTTGCAACTGCCGACTATATTCCTCTACAATCTTCTCAACCCCAGCATTCGTAAGCGCCTTCCTTGCTTCCGGGAAGTTCTCATCAAAGTCCAGGAAGCCCCACAGAATTGGATTGATTTTTTCAACTATGATTTGTTTGACCTTCGCTTCTTCGGTTTTTACGCTAGCATTGTCGAATACAAACCCTGCCGTTTTGGATTGGATCGAACCCTCATCCCAATTTTTATAGCTAGTTGCGGTCTTATCTGGGATGATCGTGCTAAATTTAGCGTAGGCCTTGTTATATAGCATCCAGGCTGGCCACAGCTCATCATTGTTGATCTTTTCGATTTTGTCGCCAACTTCTTTAAAGTCCTTATCTTTTACGCCATTGATCATAAAGTCATAGTTTTCTTGGTTCTCATAGACCCAGTTCAAGAATTGTACGACACGGTCCGGATGCTTGGATTGCGCCGCTACATAGAACACATCTGTCACAACCATTTGTTTATATTTGGGCTTATCCGGATTCAACAAATATTCGTTGAGTTCGCCTGTAGGCACATTCTTCGTCAAGGAACCAATGAAATTGACCGCACGGTCACCGGCTGCGCCAGTCGTCATCGCATAGTTGCCTGAATTAAATTCACTTAACCCGTTGCCTGCATTCGTCAATTGATTATCCTTGATATAACCTTTGCTCCGCCAATCGGCGCGCATTGCACTGATTTGTTTGACGATGTCTACATTATCGAACAAGGAGTAGACCTTCCCACCAGCTTCATCTTCATTCACATAATAATGAGGGGCATTGCCCATAGGCGTAAGAGAGACATCTTGCGGCGAGAACGCTCTGTAGTAAGGCGTTATCGGATCGACTTCGAATATCGGCGTCATCTCTGGATGGTTCTCCAACACTTTGGCCGCAAAGTCGTTAATATCTTGAATGGATGTGATAGCATCCATGCCCGCCTCTTTCAACAAATCCTCGCGCACTAACAAGGAATGGAATTTAACAGCCGTAGGCGCCTTAGCAACTGGAAGCGCGTACATTTGACCGTTTAATTTAACTGCTTCAAAGTTTTCTTCTGGGAAATGTTTAAGAATATTAGGACCGTTGTCCGGCAGTATCTCATCAACAGCCATCACGTTTTTCTTATTAGCAAATTCCGCCAGCTTACTTGGGCTTCCCCAGAACAGATCCAAAGCCTCTCCGGAAGAAAACATTAGGTTCAATTTATCGTAATATTGCGCCCAAGGGATATAGTTAATGTTGAATTCCAGGTTTAGATCCTCTTTCATCTTCTGAGCAAACTCGGTTTCCAGAAAAGCTTTCATGCGAGAACTCTGATCCCCAGGCATAACCATATTGATGGTTGCCAATTTCTGCTCACTGACTTTAACCTCTTCTTTTGTGCTAGTGTTCTCCTCTACCGGCTTGCTTGTCGGACTTGCCGCTGGTGTATTGTTGCCTGAACATGCAGTAATCGCTAACATTGCCGCCATCGAAGTTAATAATACGGGCAATCTTTTTTTTCCATTCGTTTTCATATACATTGTATCCCCTTCTCAAGTTATTTACGATCACGACTTATTGCATGTTACGTTTCATGTTAAGCAAAAAACGCCTATATATCTATCACCTCCTTATAGAATATAGGCTTGATCAGCCTTTTACTGCGCCAATCATTAATCCTTTTACAAAGAAACGCTGAATGAAAGGAAATACTAGAAGGATCGGCGCTATCGTGATCATTGTAATTGCCGCTTTGACCGTTACGGTCGGTACAGCAATTTTATCTGCCGCGCTCTCCGACATGTTGCTAGCGAGCGCTTGTGTGTTCGATAACAGATTGTATAACCGATATTGCAGCGGAAATAGTTCATCGTCTCGAATAAACAACAAGGACAACCACCAGTCGTTCCAGTATTGAATCGCATAGAATAAAGAAATCGTCGCAATGCCAGGCATAGCTATCGGAATCATAATGCGGGCGAATATATAGATCTCGCTAGCGCCATCGATTCTAGCTGATTCCAGCAAAGGTTCGGGAATCGTATCAAAGTAGCTCCGCATGACGAACAGAAAGAACACATTTAACAAATAGGGGACAATCAACGCAGCCATCGTATTGGTTAACTGATAATAATTGACGATGAGGATATACCAAGGGACAAGCCCTCCATTAAACAGCATCGTAAAGTAACAATACATCGAGATGGAATTTCTATATTTCAACTTCTTCGAAGACAATGTATACGCTAACATTGCTGTGATGAGCATGCTGCATATTGTGCCGGCGACCGTCACGAATATGCTGACCAGATAGGAAGAGACAATCCACTCTCCGCCGCTCTGAAACAGATAGGAATACGTAGCAAAGGTAAAATCTCTAGGCCATAACGAGTACCCTAATTTAATGATTTCCTTCTCCGCCGAGAAGGAGCTAGAGATCATAAGAACTAAGGGATACAAACAAATCAGCATAAAGACGGTGACTGTCCCGTACACAATCCAATTAAAGGTTCGATCAACCAGAGATAGTTTCATTGTTTTCACCCTCCTTAGTACAGCGATGTGCCATCTCCGATTTTTCTTGCAAGACGATTACTTGCGAATACAAGGATAAAGCCCATAATCGATTGAACAAAACCTACCGCAGTCGACATCCCTATATCATTGTAGACGCGCAAGGAACGATAGACATACGTATCCAGAATGTCCGTTGTCGGCATTAGAATGCCATTTTCCTTCACAATACCGAATATCATGCCGAAATCCCCATAACAGATTCTCCCTATAGCCAGCAGAGTCAGGATGATTGTTGTTGGCATTAGCAATGGCAAAGTAATATGTTTCACTTGCTGCCAGCGGTTTGCGCCGTCCACCGTTGCTGCTTCGTAATAGGTGGTATCGATGCTCGTCAAAGCAGCTATATAAATAATGGCTCCATATCCTGTCCATTTCCATATATACACGAATACCAAAATCGCTCGCCAATACTGTGGTTCTGTATACCATTCAATCTGCGGCAAACCCAATTGAGCCAGTATTTTGTCAAGCGAACCAAAATCCTTGGATAGTACACTATAAACGAGCTCACCTACAACAACCCAGGATACAAAGTAGGGAAAGAACAGCAACGACTGCGCTACTTTTTTGAACCATTTTTTGGCAGCTTCATGCAACAGGATGGCAATGACAATTTGCACGAGCGTACCAAAAACGATAAATAAAGCGTTTAAATATAAGGTGTTGAAACCAACTCTCAAGACGTCCGGTGATGTAACAAACGATTCGAAATTACGCAAACCGTTCCAGGGGCTCCCGAATATGCCGTCTACACGGTTGTAATCCTTGAAAGCGAGAACAAGACCGCTCATAGGCAAATAGGAAAACATAAGGAGAAAAACAATACCAGGCAGCGCCATCAGATAGCCCCATCTGTTTTTATTGAGCTCTCTCCACACCCCTTGTTTCTTAACCGACTTTACCTCCACATAACTTCTCCTTTCGATCGAGATGAGGTTAACTTCTAAGCAGGATCCTGCCACATCAAGTTAGCACGCCTCCTGAATAATTCAAATATCAAAGAATGAAACTACTATTGAATTATGAAGCCGCATCCAAAATCCCCAGTAATGACGCGGAAAAATTAACATGTAAGCGTTTATCATTAAACAAAAACAACCCCGATAGCAGCGGCTTGACCGCTGTTATCGGGGTTGTTGTTTGTTGCACTCTATCCATCTCATCGCCGTTCTTATGCGTGCTAGCCTTTGATTTCAGAAGCTGCTGCGGTCGAATTGACGAGAGCGGGCAGCATTCTTTCGCTGCTCACCATCGGTGCATTGCAAACCAAGCAATTCGGTGTTTTGTCGAACGAAAAGTTATCTCTCATCCAGCTATTGCACCCTTCCGTCTCGCACGCCCATATCTTCGTGTTCTCCTGCGGAATTTCCTCTAGCGGCTTTTTACGATTATACATGGCCAGCCTCCTTCGCTCTTTCGCAATGACTCATGTCCCCATCCGTACGAGCAACGCGCGCCGAAAAACGGAAAACTGCCCCCACTCGCGGGTTGGGCAGTTTTCGTCTATAAGGCCGACATCGTCTTGATCGAGGTCATGCCTAGCATCTTCAAATATCGCCCATTATACCACGTTAACCCAGAAAAGGCAAGCACTGTTGCGTGTTTGGCGCATGCTGGGCTAGAGGCGGGCGATATCCGAACTGTTTTCCCCGGACAAGTTATTTATACGCATCTATACGAAGAATTATGTAGAATCCAGATCATTTTTTTCCAGTAAGCGCCCGTGGCGGGCGGATTGCGGGCTGTATCCCCACTTTTTCGGGCTGCAGCGCCCGTGGCGGGCCGCCTTATAAAAGCTGTTCGAAAGCAACTTTCTTCTATAGCTTACGTCTGAAGTAATGAGCACGACCTGCACTTTTCGTGCAACGCCCTCATCGCGTTTCAAATCGCTAACAATCTCACATCATGGAGTGGATGGCTATGCGCGCTGGATTCAGCATATTAAAGGAAATACATGATAAACGAACAACCATTAACGAACATGTATATGGATTAAAGGACTATGAATTCGATCGAATGATCAAGCTCCTCGAAAAAAAAGGGATTCTTAGAACGGGTTCTGCGAGTCGGTGACCATTTATCCTTGCGACCAGCCAGGCTTACGGTGAAGGGTCAGGCGTTTTTGATCGAACATGCAGCTCTTGCAAGCGAATATCCATTGCGGATTGACGAGTTAAGGGATTGGATCTGGATGAATACTCCCACCACTTACCGGTGCTATCGCTTCGGTTGAAGTGGGGGTTTCGAATGTCTCAAACTGACTGATTGCAGGATGCTTAACACCCGGGGAGTTGACACGTTGACGGACTGGTTACCATCCAACCCCTCTATCCCATCCGAGCTCTTGGCAGATACGTTTGGGAATACTTTGCGCATAATGTTGGCTGCCCCGTTCACATCGGCATGAATCAAGCCCTCTGTGCTTCTATACAGCCCACGATGAATCCGCTTGCCTAAGAACTTCCATGTCCCTTCATCGCCATAACGCGGCAAGGGGTCGTGATCCAGAAAGCTCGCTTTCGACGTATATGCTTCTTCCGTCAGAACAACCGCTATCCCATGCTCCACCGCCTTATACTGGATCATTCGGATTAGCATCTTGTGGGGGATGTGGCAGAACGACTGATTGTTACGTTTCCCCAGCGCTGACACTTGCTTCCATCCGTCGTTATGTCCGATGACGATCGTACCGATGCGTTGTTCCACAGCCAGCTTGACGATGTGGTGGCTGGCTTTGTGGAACAAATCTTTGATCCGGAGATGGCGCTTCCGATGCAAGCGTTGCAGCCGTTTGGATGTATGGACTCCTTCTCGCTGCTTCTTGCCTTGACAAAGAATCCCGGTGTAGTGCGCTTTCATCTTATTGTAATACTGATTGATCGCTTTGACGATCTTGCCCTTCACGATCAGCGGCTGCGAACCCGTTGTCGTGACGATGGTTGCAAGATTGTCCACGCCTAAATCAATGGCCATTAGTAAATCGGAACGATTTACGTCCATTAGTAAATCGGAACGATTTACGTCCATTAGTAAGTGTGGAGCATTTACGTCCATAAGGGACTCGGCACATGTTTCCCCTTGCACATGTTCTTGCGTTGTTTCCTTTTCCTTCTCTTTCACAGGAAAAGCGAAAATCAACTCGACAACATAGTGTCCATGGCTCGGCACCACGCGTACTTGCTTCAGTTGTCCGTCGATACAGCCCAGCTTGCCGATGTTAAGCTGCAGCTTGGTCTTGGGCAGCTTAAGAAACTTCCGTTCTTTGATCACGCAATCCTGATTGGAGAACACAATTTCTTTCACCGGACGGCGAGCGTAACCCGGTATATTCGGTTTGCCGCTGTACTTCTCTGGATGTTTGCGATAATCCTTCATGCTCGCAAAGAAGCCGTTCCAATTTTGAAATACCACCTTCATAATACCTTGACTGCTTTGCGCAGGGAGCGCGCGATAATCGGGTTGTTCCATCACTTTGATCAACGCGTCCAGAAAGGAGTAGGACACAAAGGGCTTCTCCTGTGAAGGTCGTTCAAACGGACGGGAACGATTATGAGCGCACCGTCTTTCGTTCATCGCTTCAAGCTGTGATTCGAGAGTGTCCATCACGTGTTGTTGCAAAGGATGCAGGGGTTCATTTCGTCTAAAAGCAGTAAACACTTGCCGGATGAAAAAGTTGGTTGTGTTGTACAGATTTTTAGCGTTCTGACACGCTTCATCCAGGTACGCAAACAAACGATGGCCTGGTTTGATCCATACCTGATAAGTTTTGTACATCACCGATGAATCCGACATGACTTCACCTCCACCCGAACACAATATACGAATGTGTGTTCTCATTCAATTGTACTGTGAATTCAGGTCGAAGAAAAGGGCATCTTTTGAGCATGTTCAGGAAGTCGCCGATTCAACTCACCGCTTGCAGAAGCGGGAGTCCTCTCGGCGAGTGATGATAGATGAAGCTAGCAATAGCTCGCTATGATATCCAGCGACCGCCTCCCAAGATCATATCGGACCCTAAATAACTTATATCGAGACGAAAGGTAGACTTCAACATGACCAGGGTCAGCATATTTCTTCAACAAACTAGTTATGGATTCGAAAGCTCGGATAAAGCATCTACGGAAATATCCAAAATCGCCAACGGAACTACCATTAAAGTGCGTCCGGGACATCATAAAAACATCGCCGATCTCGCCATTTCCTGCCCTCACCTTGATTTGGCGCTAACGTTCAGCCTATGTGATCTAAAACAAATACATTCAATCATGCTCGACTCCATCGAACAGAGTATCGTGAAAGACTACAACGACGCTTCGTTTGATTATTGTGATGTGCTTCCTCCGTTTGGGATCGTGCATGTATATGACTTAAACCTGGTACTTCAGTGTGAAACCACAGAGGTTGAACTGACAGCTTTCTTTCATTTATTAGATTGTTTCTTATTGGAGCATTTCTTGATGTACACATTCTACGAAAAAGAAATGGTCTCTAAACAGATGGTTTCCCAAGCTTGTGACTTGAAACCATTTACTCATGAGGGTTTACCTTGCTTTAGAGTCAAACGTGTAGGATAGCACAAAAACTATATTCGCTCCTTATAGTGCGTGTTCAAAAAGTTCGGTTTTCAGCACCGAGAAGATTGGATGAAAGTAGAAACTGAGGCGCGGAGCGTAGTGGAAGCTACGTGAGCACCGGAAGTTTCACTTGAGTTCAAGATTCGATGTCGAATTTACTACTTGGATTACTTCGTGATGGGAAGCGGACTTTTTGAACAACCTCTTACACGATCGGGTAGGAGGCTACTCATTATTTGAGTAGCCGACCTCCCACACCACCGTACGTACCGTTCGGTATACGGCGGTTCCATTAGGACTGCGCAGTAACTTGTCGATAATAATCAGAAAAGAAGAGGAAACCTAGAGCATTTATAGTGGAGTTGTTAAGGGATTTGGAAAGGATAGGGCTGTTGGAGGTTCTCCAATAGCTCTTTCTTGTGTTTGCGTATTCCCATGCCTTCTGTTCGAGGATGCCGAATGATTTCAGTCGATCGAATTTTGTCCTGATTCGCTTCCATTGTTTCCAGTAGATCATGCGAATCCGTCTTCTCATCCATTCATCCGTCGTTTTGAGTAGCGACTTCATATCCGCTATCTTGAAGTAGTTGATCCACCCCATAATATAGCGTTTAAGCTTCATCGCACGGACCTCATTCCCCATTCCGTTGCTTCTCGACGTCAGCTCTTTAATTTTCACTTTCATCTTGGCAATGGCTTTCGGATGTATTCTGACCCTCGCTTGACCTTTATACCGATAGAACGAGAAGCCAAGGAATTTAACCTTTCCCACCTCATCCACGACCGTTTTCTCCCGATTTACTCTAAGGAATAGCTTCCCTTCGATGAAGGGAAGTATGTTCGTTAGAGAGCGCTCGGCGCTTTTCCTGCTTTTGCAGAAGATCAGCAGATCGTCTGCATAGCGCACGAATCGGTGTCCTCTGTTCTCCAGTTCCTTATCCAGTTCGTTCAGCATGATGTTGCTAAGTATTGGACTCAGGTTGCCACCCTGGGGCACGCCGATTTCTGTTTCCTCGAATTTGTGTTTGACTACGACTCCTGCTTTTAAGTATTTGTGGATGAGCGAGATGACTCGTCCGTCTTTGATCGTTCTGGACAATACTTCAATTAACTTACTTTGATTTACCGTGTCGAAGTATTTCTCCAAATCCATATCTACTACATACTTGTAGCCCTCGTCGATGTTGGCTTGACTCTTCCGAATGGCATGGTGTGCACTTCGCTTTGGTCGAAATCCATAACTGTTATCCGAGAATTGCTTTTCGTAGATCGGCGTTAGCACCTGGGCAATCGCTTGCTGGATGACTCGGTCCACTACGGTCGGTATGCCTAAATTTCTCTTCTTTCCGTTCTCCTTCGGTATCTCTACCCTGCGAACGGGATTCGGACGATGCGTTCCGTCCAGAATAGACTGCTTGATTTTCTCTCCATTTTCTTTGAGATATTGTAGAAGTGCATCTACTGTCATCCCATCGATTCCATGGGAGCCTTTGTTTGCCTTTACTCGTTTGAACGCTTCGTTCAGGTTTTCGCGGCTCACGATCTTCTCAAGAAGTCTCTTCTCCGACTCGATTGCGTTGGTGTCATCCGTTTCGGCTATCCTCTCAGGAATGTGCACTCCCGCATATCCTTCGTGTTCCGCACTATTCTTCTGCGGCGAGCCTTCCATTGGAAGTTGGCTGCCCTTGGCTCCTGTATTGGTAGCTTTCATTGACGATCACCTCCTAAGGTTCAGCCCTTCCCCCCTGCTGTCGACGGCAGGAGGTACTATGGCGTCTGCTGACTTCTCATGATAAATCTTGTTTCAACCGTGATTCGAAGCTAATATCTCTTCACGTCCATGAGACCTCCCACGGTAAGACGATTCACTTTCCTTCCATGCACCCGCACCATCTACACTGGCATGTCCGTGTAGTTCATTGGATTTCGCTTTGTTTGGCAAGCTCATCCCATATCCTGTGCCTTATGATGTTCGTGTTCCTCGGGTCGGAATTTTGCCTCCAGCTTCCTTCAGATTCCACCTCACGGTGGACACCCTTGCTCTTGGCTAGTGGTTGGTGACTACAAACCCCCACAGCGGACTTTCACCGCCTAGTTAATCGCCATGCGTGGCACACCAAAAAAGGGCCGCTCCTCCGAGCGGTCCTTCGTCTTTGTATGGTTCGGCCTAACGCTGCCACATTCCATGTCGGTTTACTCACCTTGGAGCCTCGATCACTTACCCGTGCTTGTGGCAATCTCCACCGTTCCGTTACTCGCGGCTGGAGGCTGCTTATACAGCTTGTTCAGCAAGTAGGATTGAGCAATCATAAACAGCCCGCCCGTCACCCAATATAACGAAATCGCTGCTGGCGCGAACAACGCGAATGCCCCCATCATGATTGGAGAAAGATAACCTAGAAACGCCATTTGCTTCGCTTGCTCGTTTTGGTTTGCGCTCTGCGATATTTTGAACTGCAGGAAGTACACAACCGCGGCAATAACCGGCAACAACATATCAGGCTCGCCGAGCTTAAACCACAAGAATGAATGCGTGGATAGCTCGGGCGTCATGCGAATCGCCGAATATAATCCCATCAGAATCGGCATCTGAATCAGCATGGGCAGACAGCCAATCGCGAGTGGATTAACGTTATGTTTCTGATACAGCGCCATCGTCTCCTGTTGTTTCTTGGAGAGACTATCCGCATCCTTTTTGTCCTTGAACTTAGCTTCCAACGCCTTCAGCTCGGGCTGCAGTGCCGCCATCTTGCCTTTCATCGTCATCTGCGACTTGAACTGGCGAAGCATAAGAGGGAATAAAGCGAGTCTAATGATAAGTGTAATCGCCATAATGGCGATGCCGTAATTGTCCTGGAATAGTCCCGCGATCCATACGATAAACGCTGACAACGGATAGATCACATAATGGTTGAATACGCCGGGAGTGTCCCCGTCTATTGTCCCGGTTGCGTTGCCGCAGCCTGTAATGGCGAAAAGTCCAATGATGAGTACGGTCAGGCAAATAATCCGAAGTGTCGTGGAACGGGACAGGAATGCAAACGTTGATGTTGTTGTATTAGGCATATATAGCCTCCTCGTTGGTTTAGTTGTTGCTTCTCCAACGAGGACCTGCACGCTGAATCGTCATCATCCGGCGCAGATTTGCGCTTCACATAGCGGATCAGCCACAGACCGACCGCCATAACGAAGGACGTCAATTGTGGCAAAACCATCAACCACAACTGCGTCCGCGACACACGGCTTGCATACTCGGCGTTCGATTCGCGCAGATGGATCGTGTATGAATAGGCGATCGTACATAACAAGCTGATCGAGAACAAATATGGCAACCAATCGTGTAACTCCAGCTCCAACATCATCGCATTCCCTCCCTTCCCGCATTCATTAGTTCCATTCTAAATCATATCGATAGAAATTCATACGTCACGAAAATGGTTCGGGTAACAATTATTCACATCGGCACCGGCTCCGAAACCTGCATAACACAAAAAACGCCCTGATGGCGTCCCGCATCCCGCAACTACAAATTACGAATCAGCCTTATATGATTCAGTCTTGGAATTTAAAAATCCTGTATTTCATACATCAATCTAGTCTCCAATCCTCAAACATTACAGATAATCCTGTACTTTGTACATCAATTCTGAGCTACTTCCATTCTTCATCATCCCTCCCCCTCTTTATTCCTGCACAAATACATCAATATTACTCAATTGGATGCAAATTCAACAATATTACTGTACGAAATACATCATTCATAGGATGCCAGTCCAGTCCAGCGCATGCCAGACCATTCCAGTCCATGCCACGCCAATCTAGTCCATGCCACTCCACGCCATTCCAGTCTAGTCCAGCGCCACTCCAGTCTAGTCCAGCGCCAGACCAGCGCCAGTCCACGCCTGGGATAATCTTATCTCATACCAGTCCACGCATGGAGAATCTTATCTCATACCAATAAGCCAGACATAAAGCCTCTTAGCTCGTACCCAAACAAGCCGGCGTCTGCATCCACATCACTCACTCCGCGGACGCTCTGACGCCGGCCCCACCTCGCATCACCTTACAACATAACCGTGCGAATACTGACTTCCTAAACAACCAAGCTCTCCATCTCTACACAAGCCATCACGAATGTAGACTCCCTAAACCCTAAACCAAACTCTCCATCTCCACGCAAGCCATCACAAATGCGCCCACGCCATGCAGGTCGTTGCTGCTGGTCGGTCTTGTGACATAGTTCTCATAATCGCCTGCAGATGTTCCGATGCAGATGTTCGGCATCACGAAACGACCAAGCTCATCCGTTTCCATCACGGCAGTCAATCCCGCGAATCCACGACGCGCCGCCAATCGTCCTTCCTCACCGATCAACCCGCGTTTATACGCTTTGGCTATTGCATAGACGAACAAGCTGGAACAAGAGGTTTCGAGCCAGTTGTCTGCCAAGTGTCCCTTGTCGACAACCTGATACCACAGCCCGCTGACTGCGTCCTGATAACGAACAAGTGATGAAACAACACGGGCTAGCTCGCCCGCGAGCGTCTCCCAGCCCGCATCGCTCTCCGGCAGCTCATCCAGAAATTGCGCGAGTGCCAGTACGTACCAACCAAGCGAGCGTCCCCAGAACTCGGGCGACCGGCCTGTTGAAGGATCTGCCCATGGCATCGCCCTGCTTTCGTCCCACGCGTGATAAAGTAAATCCGTTTCTTCGTCGTGCATGTACCTGCGCATCAGCGATTCCTGCTGCAATACAAGCTGCCGAAGGTCAATGTCGCCATAAGCATTGGCGTATTTCAACGCGAATACTCCGCCCATGTAGAGCCCGTCCAGCCACATGTTGTAAGCGTATTTGTCCTTATGCCAGAAGCCGCCTTCGGATGTGCGGTTCAGCGTATGAAAGAGCGAACGCAACTTTTGAGCCGCTACACGGTAACGCTTGTCGTCTCCTCCATTGCGTGCATCCAGCTTGAACAGCAGCAGCCCAGGTTGTATAGCATCCAGCTCGTCGCGGGCGAATGCGAAGTTTCCTTCGGCATCCACCAGCTTGTCGACGTAACGTTTGATGTACGCTTCGTACTGCTGCCCCCCGTCATGCTCCCACACCATCTCCATCCCGCACAGGAACACACCTTGATGATAATGCCAACGCCCTGCGGGCGGCAGCTCCTCCGGCGCATATCGATCCATTAACGAATCGCAAGCCGCTTTGGCCCAGCTAATCGGCGATGTCACCGTCTGTTCTGCCATAACACTACATCCTCTCTCTCCTAGTTGTCTATACGCAACCGCCCAACCTCTATTCATTCCTACCCTTTTATCGATCCCAGCATAGCGCCTTTAGCAAAATGTTTCTGCAAGAACGGATATACCATCAAGATCGGCAGCGTCGCAACGACGATAACCGCCATCTTAATCGTTTGATCCGGCGGCGGCACCGCAGAATCTAGGTCAGAGCTGTAGTCCATACCGCTTGCAAGCACGACGATCTGACGAAGCAATACTTGAATCGGCCACTTCAAGCTGTCGTTGAGGTACAAGATTGCGCTTAAGTACGTGTTCCAGTACGTCACCGCATAGAACAGCGATAATGTGGCGATCGCCGGCATGGACAGCGGAAGCACGATCCGGAACAAAATACCAAAGTCGTTGCAGCCGTCGATCTTGGCCGACTCTTCCAACCCTTCGGGGATGTTCTGGAAGAAGTTCCGCATAATAATGAGGTTAAATGCGCTAATCGATGTAGGCACGACAAGCGCCAGATAGCTGTCGATCATACCAAGCTCCCGCACAACCAAGAAGGTCGGAATCAGTCCGCCGCTGAACAGCATCGTGAACACAACAAGGAACATAATGCCCCTGCGTCCATCAAGGTCGCGCCTGGATAGACCGTATGCCATCAATGCTGTAAGCAGCATACTGAACAACGTTCCGAATAACGTAATGCCTACAGAAACACTCATCGCACGGAAGATTGTATCCGTCGAGAAAATAAACTTGTATGCGTCGAAGCTCCATACGGTCGGGAACAAAATAAACTTCTTAACCGCCATCTCGGCACTAGTCGTGAAGGAGCCAGCGACAACATGCAGGAACGGAAGCACCGTAACCAGCGCGATAATCGCGAGCAGCGTATAGTTGACGGCGGCGAACACGCGCCCGCCGACCGTTCTGTCTTCCACCATGGGGATTGCCTCCTCGTGAGAAATAAAGAATTATGGCTTTATGCTATTGCTTAGTACACGCCCTCTTCGCCCATCTTCTTCGCCAGCTTATTGGCCAACACGACAAGTACGAGACCGATGAATGACTTAAAGAATCCAATAGCTGTGCTGTAGCTGAATTGTCCTTGCTGCAGCGCTGCCGTATACACGTAAGTATCGATGATTTCCGCCACATCGCGGTTCATGGAATTCAGAAGCAAGTAGACATGCTCGAAGCCAAGCTCGAGGACATCCCCGATTTTCAGAATGAGCAGAATGATGATGACGCTCCTGATCGCCGGAAGCGTAATATGCCAGACTTGCCGCAGACGGCCCGCGCCGTCCATCCGTGCAGCTTCGTACAGCTGCGGGTCGACCGAAGCGATTGCGGCCAAATATATGATCGTTCCCCAGCCCGCCTCGCGCCATATCACTTGAATGATATAGGTTGGTCGGAACCACTCGGTGCTGAGCAGGAAATTGATTTTTTCGAAGCCGAAGTATGCCAACATTTCATTGATGATGCCGCCGTCCATGGTTAACATAACAAAGCCGATCGACACGATAATCACCCATGACATGAAATGGGGCAAATAAACGAGCGTCTGGAAAAAACGTTTGAAAAACGTAATTCTTACTTCATTCAGCATCAATGCGATAATAATCGGAATCGGAAAATAGAAGAGCAGATTCATGCCGAACAGCAATAACGTATTGCCAAGAATCATCATGAAATCGGGTTCAGTAAACAGTCTCTCGAAATGTTTGAAGCCCACCCACTCACTGCCGGTAAAGCCCCAATGCGGCTTGTAGTCCTGGAACGCGATGGCGAGTCCGAACATGGGAATGTACTTGAAGGCGATAAAATAGAGAATGCCCGGCAAAATCATGACATACAGCCATTTGTTCCGCCAAATGCGTCTCTTGAGCTCACTGCTGCTGCGAAGCTTCATCTCCGCGCCTTTCATCTCTGTTGCTGCGTGTTGCATGCTGGTTCTTCCTTTCTTCTCGGGAGTGAATGCACCGGCGCCGATAGACGGTGGTGGAAGCGGAAGGCCGCAAGCGACCTTCCACTTCCAATCGCACCCGATTTCCCTATCCCGCGCTGCGACTACTGCTTGAATGCCGCCGAATACTCTTCGATGATTTGCGCGCCGCCGCGGCTCTTCCAATCATCTACCGCTTTGTCAAAGCCAGCTTTGTCGAGATCGCCGTAGATGTACTTGTACGTAGCATCCTTGATCAGCTCTTGCAGCTGCGTGCCTTTCTCCGTGAACGTAGCCGAATCAAGCGCAGCCGTCGGATCGTGAATCGCGATCTTCTCGCTCTCCGGAATGAGCTGCTCCGCATGAATCCGTACCGCTAGATCGTGGAAGCCTTCCAGCATGCCGTTTGTTTCCGGTTCGCCGATCACGCTGTCCTTGTAGCCTTTTACTTCGCGCTCAGTCAGCTCAGCGTTGTCAGAGGCCTTGGCTTTGCCGTCCTGGATATTGTAGTGAGTGCCTTCGATGCCCCAATACATGAGGTTGGATACTTCCGGCGTCATCATCTTGTCAAAGAACGCAAGCACCTTCTTGAGCTGCTCCTCATCCTTGATTGCGCCTTTCGGGAACAATACAACGTTGTTGTAGCCAGGAATTGCCCATGATGCTTTTTCGCCATTTGGTCCTGTGACGACATTCTGTACATCAATGACCGCAGACGGTACGTTTTTCACAAGATCCTTGTTAAGCGAGTTCACGTCTTGCAAGGAACCGATGTAAACGCCAGCCTTGCCGCTCGTGAACAGGTTGATTTGATCCGTCTTGGACGTTGCCGCGAAGTCGACGTTCATCAGCTTGTTATCGCGGATCTTCTTCATAAAGTCCATCGTCGCTGCATATGAGTCGAATGTGAATTCCGGCTGCAATCCGCCGTCCTTCTCGCCCCAGTTGTTCGGTGTGCCGAAGTAAGCGGCCAATGTCTTGAAAGCGCCATAGATGAGATCGTTACGGTCCGTCAGACCCATTGTGTCGTTCTGACCGTTTTTGTCCGGATCGCCATTCGTGAATTTCTCGATCATCGTGTACAGCTCGTCGATTGTCGTCGGTGCGCTCAGTCCGAGGTTATCCGCCCAATCCTTACGATAGATGATGCCCTGACGAGCCAGCGGACGACCGATATATACCGAATACAGCTTGCCATCTACCTTGGTATTGTTTAGAATTTCCGGCTTCAGCTTGTTCAGGTTCGGGAATTCCGCCAAGTAAGGACCGATTTCCCAGAACTGACCATCACGGATTGCGCCTTTCATCTGAATGAATGTCGCCTGGTTCTTCAGATAAGTGACTTGCGGCAGTGAGCCGGTCGCGAAGGAAGCGTTCAGCTTCTCTTCGTACGTGTCCGCCGGGAAGAATTGATACGTCAGCTTGGTGTTCGTAAGCTTCTCGACTTCCTTCTTAATGGTGTCTGGCGGTGTCTCGGACGTGTTAAGAGGAAGCATAATCGTAATTTCAGTCGGTTTCTCCGGTTCAGCAGGTTTCTCTGTTGCTGGCGCCGCACCTTCATTGGTTTGTGTAGGGTCTGGGGTGCTCGTGTTATTGCCGTTGCCACCCGAACATGCACCTAGTAACATGCTGAGCGTGAGGATACTGCTGATTGCAATGGCTTTTTTGTTCATTCGCCTTGACCTCCGATTTGTTTGGTGGATGCTGTCATCCCTGCTTGGGACGACTCAAATGTAACACCGCTCCAATCGGTGCCGAAACAATCATCTGCTCATATCGAACGGCTTCTCTCGTCCCTCTGAGGTAATGATTATCATGAGGAAAAATGACACTGGACGCCCGTGCGCTGCCATTCCGGACAAGAAAAAGGGATGAAAACGTCGTTTAGACGCCTTCATCCCTCGTTACACTTTGTATGCTTCTTACTTCATCTCGTATGCCTCCGTATACTCCGCAATGATCTGCGAGCCGCCTTGGCGCTTCCACCGCTCGACTTCCTTGTAGAAACCTTCCGCGTTCAGCTTGCCTAACATATAGTTGTAGGTGGCGTCCGAGATAATCTTGGACAGCTCCACACCGATTTCGTCGTAGGTCTTGGACTCCAGACCGTTGGTCGGATCCGGTACGACGAACTTCTCGTTATCCTCGGTGTACCGTTCGGCCTCCTCCTGAAGCGGATCTTGATCGCCGACCTCCAGTACATTCGGATTACCGAGATCCGCCACCATGAGCACATACAAGGCTCCTGCTTCGGTCGTGCGATCCTGTGTCTTTTCCTCCGGCAGCAGCACTTTGCCGTCCTTCACATCGTAATGCTTACCCTCGATCCCGAATTTCAGCATGTTGGCAACCTCCTCATCCATCGTTCGGTCGAAGAAAGCGAGAATTGTAAGCAGCTCCTCCTCCGTCCGGATCGCCTTCTTGGAGAACAGATACAGGCCAAAATAGTTCGGAATCGACCACACTTTGTAGCCTTCTGGCCCATTGATACGGTTAACGAGAGTGAACCTGGCATTCGGATTGAACTGCTTCGCTTCATCTGACAAACGCTGCACGTCCAGCATGCTGCCGATATAGGCCCCGGCCACGCCGCGAATGACGAAATCCCGCTGCATTTCTTTGCTCGTAACGGCAAAGTCCTTATTAATCAGCCCTTCATCATAAAGCTTCTTCATATAATTCATTGTGTCCAGATAAGCCTTCGATTCAAATTCGGGGATCAGCGATTCCCCATCCTCGCTTACTTCCCAATTGTTGGGTGTGCCGAGATAGGAGCTGAGTGTCTTGAATGCTCCGAACACCAGGTCATTGCGGTCCGCAATCCCGATGGTGTCGCTCTGCCCATTGCGGTCCGGATCATTCAAAGTGAATTGGCGGATGACCTCATAGAGCTCATCCAACGTCTCTGGTTTCTTAAGTCCTAGCGCATCCAACCAATCCTCGCGCAGAATAATGCCCTGTCGTGACGATGGACGCTCCGTGTACAAGCCGTAAATTTTGCCGTCAACCGCCGTCTGATCCATAATGTCCGCATTCAAATGTTTAAGATTAGGGAATCGGTTCAGGTACGGCCCGATTTCCCAGAAGGCTCCGGAACGGACGGCATTCTTCATAAACATATAATCCGTATGCTTGGCGAACGTAACCTTCTTAAGCGAATTCGTAGTCAACGTCGTGTTCATCTTGTCGGTGTAGATGCCATCCGGCACCCACGTAATCTCCAAGTCTGTAGCCGTCAGTTCCTCCAGCTTAGACAATACCTCCTCACTCGGAGCATGAGGAAAGTGAAGTGGTGTCATAATGGAAATGACGGGTTTGTCCCCGTCTGCTCCCGTCCCCGATTTGTTGGCATCGGAGCTGCAAGCGACACATAACAGCACGATAGAAAGCAGGGCGAGAACCGACTTGCGAAGTGCGGCGGCTGACGCGCCTCGTTGCTCTGACATGGTAATCCCCCTTGTAATCACGGCCTTTTGCCGACATAATCAAAGCTAATGATCATCCACAGAGAAGATGATTATTGTCCTTCATGAATGCGTTTACTAAAATGACAGTACGCAACTACATAGAAGAGAGAGAAGGTGGGTAGTCTGTGCGTTCGTTATCGTTCTTAAGCAAATTGACTTTATTCGGATTGTTGCTCAGTACCCTGCCCGTGATCTTCATCGGGACATTCGCCTACTGGACTTCCTCCAGCGAGATCAAGGAGAACGTCGCCAGCGGCAACCGCCAATTGCTCATGCAAATTAACTCCAATGTAGAGCAGAAGCTGACGACTGTCAACCATACGCTAAATCAGGTGATTCATTCCACCATACTCAAGAAAGCCATCAATGGGCCGATAAGCGCTGACGATTTCATGACCTATAACGATATTCGCAACGAAATTCGGTACATGCAGTCATTCGATACGAAGCTCGAAGACGTCATCATCATCAACGAGCGATACAACTGGATGGTCAAAAATTCCGGTTTGTACACGTTTGACCACTATTCGTTCCACGAAGAGCTTGCCAGTCTTCGCGATATTCCGGACGGCGTGTCCTGGACACTCACGCCGTCCGAATGGTATTACTCCGAAGAAAATGCGCGCAGCGTCACGACATGTCCGTTCAGCATCAGCCTTGTCAAGAAGCTCCCTACCTCGGGGCTTGAGAAATATGGGCTAGCTATCGCTAATATCCCGGCATGCAGTCTGCAGGATCTCGTCGAGACAGAGGCAGGCAATCATTATTTGGCGAATATGATCATCCTCGATGAGGAAAACCGTATTCTGCTGCATCATAATTCTGCCTTGATCGGCAAACCCTCTTCTGCTGCCGGCATTCCGGAAGACAAACTGACAGCCCCGGCCGGCGCAAGCTCCGGACAATTCGAGATTGACGGCGCAGGCGGCAAACAATCCGTTGCTTATTATCGATCGGACCTGAACGGCTGGCATTATCTGTCCGTATCCTCTATCGCCGCCTTGACCAAGGAGTCCGTGAAGATCGGCACCTATACGCTCTACGTCTGCTTATTCATGCTGCTGCTGTCCTTGCTTCTCGCATGGTTCGGCTCTCGCCGCATGTATTCGCCGATTCAGACGCTCCTTACTCAGGTTGGCGAACGACTGGCCGATGCGCGGGGACGCAATCGCAACGAATTCCAAGTCATTAGTGAACGCGTGCATCTGTTGTTCCAGTCTAAGTCGCGTCTGGAGAAGGAGGTGCAGCAGCATGTGCAGCAAGCCCGTGCCTTCTTCCTCATGCGGGCATTGCAGGGCAACGTTCGTATAAGCGAGCTGCCGGAGCGGCTAAGCAGCTTCGGCTACGAAGAGCAGCTAGGAAAGTGGAAGCAGATGGCCATAATGGCGATTCAGATCGACTTCAAAGAGGATAGCCGTTATGCCAAGAGCGACCTAGAGCTCCTCCTGTTCGCCGTGCAGAACATCATCGAGGAGCTTATGCCGTCGATGGATCGGCTGGCCCCAGTCGTCATGGACGGAACAATCGTTGTTGTCGTCGGAACCCTCTCTGAGGATACCGATACATGCCGCAACGAAATGTACGCTATTACCGAGCTCGTACAAAGCCGTGTCGCCGAATACTTGAGCCTGCAAATCAGTATTGGGCTCAGCTTGCCTTTCGTATCCTTCTCCCAGCTTGCCGGCGCTTGCCGGGAAGGGATTGAGGCGCTCCGCCAGCGTATGAAGCTTGGCTCGGGGATCATCATTCAATATGAGAACGGAGAACGCATCGCGGCACAAAGCTTGAATCTCAGCTACCCTTCCTTCATCGAGAACGAGCTTCTTGATGCCATTAAGCTGGCTGAGAAGGACGCTGCGAAGGAGCAGCTCAAGCAGCTTCTTCAGGCTGTATTCGCCGAAGAGCTGAGCCCGCAGGAATATCAAATTCCACTGGCACGTCTGCTCAACAGTCTGATCGTCGTCATGCAGGAATCCGGGATAAGCCTTGGTCAGGTACATCCGATGAAGAGCTCGCTGCTAGAGGAGCTGCTGGAGCTGCATACCCATGCCGAGATCGAGGATTGGTTCTGGACAGGGGTCGTGTACCCGATGGTCAAGATTTTCCGCGATCGACGCGAAGCACAGTACCACAATATCTCAGAGAAAATCATCGATCTCGTCCAGCACCATTACGACTCGGATCTGACGCTGGAGGAATGTGCGGCCCGGCTGCATTACAACGCCAACTACCTGAGCAGCGTCTTCCGCAAAGAAACCGGGCATTCGTTCAGCGAATATATGACAATGTATCGGTTCAACATGGCTAAACGCTGGCTGGCGGACAGCGAGATGCCGATCAAGGATATCGCAGCCAAGCTGCGCTACAATAACCCGCAGAACTTTATTCGCTCCTTCCGCAAGCAAGAAGGCATCACGCCAGGCCAATACCGCGAACGCAAGCGGAGCGGATAAACCCGCGGATCGCGCAAGAAAACTGGGCAACGTAGAACGAGCGCCGGAGGGGCGCTCGTTCTTGTCAGCTATTCTTTATCCTCGATCTTCCCTACTTCTACATTCTACGCGTACTGTCGATCTTGCCCAACACTTGTATCGACTTGGCATATTCAGAAGGTCCCATGCCAACCGCCTTCTTGAATGACGCCGAGAAATAATGAACACTGCTGTAGCCCAGCAGCTCGGATAACTCCGTTACCGTCCGCATTTCTTCCCGAATATATTGTTTGGCGCGTTCAATTCGCAGATACCCGAGATATTCCATAATCGTTTGACCTGTATGACGTTTGAATTGCTCCTTCAGCTTGGTTGTAGAGATATGAAGCTCGCTGCTGATTTCACTGAGCGTCGGTCTAGCCGTTATGTGTTGTTCCAGATAAGCGATGATAGACTTCACCAATCGCTCCTCCTCCATGTCGCGGGCAGGCGTGTGCAGTGAAGGACCATCAACGTCTAACACTGTTCGATCCCCCACCGATTTCATCGCCGGGTCTGCCCCTGCTATCCCGTTGTCTCTCAATAGTAGGATCAACAAAATCTCCAGCCAGTTTTTGATCAATTGCTCACTTCCCGGCGGCGGATCCGGCTTGCGGACGATGGGGTAACGGAAAGGGTAGGCGAACGCATTCGTCCCCTCATTAATGATTGAACCCAGCAGATATTTTTGTTGATTATTTAGTTTGAATACACGATTGGCGAACCCATCCATGGCCTCGGAGCTGCAATCAAACGTTAATACGATCACATTCGAAGAGCTTCCGTTTACAGCGGATAGATCATGAAATTCATTCGGTTTATGAAAAATGAGACTGCCCTGCGACAATAGGTATCGCCGCTCATCCGCCCCCACTCCAATTTCTCCGGCATCGACGTAGACCATCTCCCAGAAGTCATGGGACTCCCCTGTGAATACAAAGTCCTTCCCCAGCTCGAAATAAAACATCGTAATGATATTCCGAATGTCGATGGTTAAGTTTAACGGTGTTCGCATTAATTCCGTCACTGTCGATGCCTCCCTCCAAAAAAGATAAAAAGTCCGTCTTTTATCGCAAAGATTATGTGGCAACGCTTCCACTATAATGAAGCCAATTCCTCTATTCTCAACTTACATGATCAGTATTCATAATACAACTAACAGGATGGTGTTATTGATGAAAGTTGGCGTTATCGGTTATGGTTTGCGAATCTCCAATGTCATTGCAGAGCTGAAGAAGGTAAACCCGGCATGTACAATTACCGCCATCGTTGACCCTAATGAACATGCGATCAAAGCCAAACAATTAGACGTACTCGCGCAGGCCGAATATTACGAATCTGCTCGTGCAATGATAGATGCCGGCGGACTCGATGGGATCATGATCGGCACTCGCTGCAACCTGCATACCGAGCTCGCTCTGCAAGTTCTGCCTTCTCGCATCCCGCTTTTTCTTGAGAAGCCGGTCGCCACTACGATGGCAGATCTTCAGCGCTTAAAGGCAGGATATGAAGAGTCACGAGCTCCCGTATGTGTCTCCTTCCCGCTGCGTGCAACTTCCATTGTGAAGCAGGTAAAAGAAATTATAGACTCGGGCCGCATCGGAACCGTAGAGCATGTACAAGCGGTTAATAACGTCCCTTACGGCGCTGTCTATTATCATAACTGGTATCGCGACGCCTCGTTAACCGGCGGTTTATTCCTGCAGAAAGCGACACATGATTTCGATTATATCAATTATATTCTCGGGATGACTCCTGTCACCGTGAGTGCGATGACATCCAAACAAATCTATAAGGGCAGTAAGCCGGCAGGACTGACTTGCAAGACATGTTCAGAGAATACAACCTGTCCTGAAAGCACAGCATTTGCGGAGGATGCGACGATACGTGAGAGCTGGACGCATTGTGTATTCGGCGAAGATACCGGCAACGAGGATTCTGGAAGCGCGCTCGTCATGTATGACACGGGCATGCATCTCTCCTATTCTCAAAACTTCTTTGCACGCAGAGGAGCCGCGGCCCGCGGAGCACGTTTCCTTGGTTACAAAGGCACGCTAGAATTCGATTTCTATACAAGCCAGATTAAAGTGTTTATGCATCACACGGGACGGACGGAGACGTATGACTTCGATGCAGGCGACGATCACTTCGGCGGAGATCGCTCGCTGGTCGTGAACTTCAACGATATGATGTTAGGCAAGGGCAGCTCGATCAGCTCGCTCGATGATGGATTGCTCAGTGCTTTGCAATGCCTCAAGGCGCAAGAATCAGCGCGAACACACACCTTCCAGCAAATCAGCTGGGACTAGCGGCCGTCCGATTATCGCCGAAACCATCGTTTCTAGCGGATTTTTCCTTGTAGAAGGATGAAGGCGATTGACCGGCCCAGCGCTTAAACATACGGTTAAAATACGATTGATCACAGTATCCAAGCCGATCTGCAATAACCGCAATCGTCATATCCCCATAGGTGAGCATATCCTTGGCATTCGCAATTCTCACCTGATGCATGTAGTCGATCGGCGTAATACCCACTACCTCACGGAATATCGTAGAGACATAATTGGGTGTCCTGCCAATCTGCTCTGCGAGCTGCTCGAGGCGAATCTGCTCCGAGTAATGTTCGATCATATACTGTTGGAGCTCGCGTACGTGAGCGGATTTCATCGTGGGTACCTTCATCTGCTCGAAATCGCGGCATGCCAGCGCCAACAGCTCCATGGTCAATCCGATAACATAAGGCTTGTAATAGGGCAAATTCCCGATCCATTGCTGCATTAATAATCCAAATCGTTGGTTGGCGTAATTATATTGACTTGCTGAGGTGTGGCAGATGGAATCACGGGGCTCCTGAAGGATCGGGAAGTGATCCCTCCACTCCCCAACCCCTGTGAAGTGCACAGAATACTTATGATGGGGCTGACCATCTATTGGAGCCGCATTCCGGAGGGAGCCTGACGGTATATACGCCCAATCCCCTTTGCTCAGCCGATGTCGTCGTCCGTTAACCTCATACAACACCTGTCCTTGCGTAACAAAGATCAGCATATCGTATAGGGTTATCGAACGCGGCTTTACCCAGCTCGCATCTTGAATATTATCGGCAAAGACAGCATGTAATTGTATCATCGCATTGTTCCTTTCTGCATGGCAGTTCGATTATCATTAAAGTCATGATCATAGAATTATACAAATAATTATAGGATTATTAATGGAGCGCTGACAAGAAGAGAAGTATGCTTTTCCTATAGAAGCTTAGAAGGAGAGTAGACTTGTTATGACTGACAATCAGCGTTTAATGGATGCTTTAATTTCGAATGAACATCTCGTAAGTTTATGGGACTTTCAAGAAGAGGGCGGGTCTCCGCGTGTAGCCAAAGGCCGTTGTGAATATGCGCTGCAAGAGATGGCAGGGCCTGTACATCGAACAGAGGAAGGCGTTCTGGGTCAATATTCAGCAGATATCGTGCATGGCCAGTGGTTCAGTATTCCAAGAAGCCTATGTCCGGAGTTAAACTTTCATAGTGATCGCAGTCAATTGACCGTCGCGGCTTGGGTGAAATGGGAGCTGCAGGAGCATCGAGGCTGCAAGGCGATTGCCGGCATGTGGGATGAAACACGAAGCAAACGACAATATTGCCTCTTTATCGATCTGAAAATATGGGACAGCGCTGAACAAGTATGCGGTCATGTATCCTCTGTTGGCGGTCCGACACCTGGGTATGAATATTGTATGACTACAGCAATTGGGAGCACACCGATCAGCAAAGGAGAGTGGCACTTTATTGCCTTCACTTACGATGGTCAATATGCCTCCTGTTATTTGGACGGCAAGCTTGATACCAGAGCACATTGGAACCCGTATTTGTACGACGAAGGCGGATTGTTTGACGGGGGAACCGATGGGGCAGATTTTACAGTGGCAGGCGTAGACCGCTCTAGCGAGCCAGGTAATTTCTATTCTGGCTTATTAGGAGGACTAGCCGTATTCGACCGTGCTCTCAGCGGAGCCGAAATCGCCCAGCTCTCGGAGTTGTCAGTCCTTCCTGCTGCAAGATAACATCAGTTGAGGAGCCTCAAACTTTGAGGCTCCTCTTCTATCTTCCCTTCGGCTTACAGCGGACTAGGTCGCTTGCGGCGCTCTCAGTTCCGTCATGCCGTACATATAAGGACGCAGCGCTTCTGGAATACGAATCGAGCCGTCCTCCTGCTGATGATTCTCAAGCAGCGGAATCAGGATACGCGGGCTTGCCACCGCCGTATTGTTGAGTGTGTGGCAATATCGTAATGTCCCGTCTTCGTCGCGGTAACGAATGTTCGAGCGCCGCGCCTGGAAGTCATGCAGATTCGACGACGAGTGGGTTTCGCCGTAGGCTCCGCGGCTTGGCATCCACGTCTCCAGATCATATTGTTTATAGGTCTTCTGCGACATATCGCCGGTACAGACCGCCATTTGACGGTAGGGAAGCTCCAGCATGGCCAGAAGCGCCTCCGCATGTCCGGTAATTTCTTGGAGAAGAGCCTCCGATTGCTCCGCATCCGCTTGGCAGATGACAACCTGCTCCACCTTGGCGAATTGATGCACGCGGTAGAGTCCATGTACGTCACGACCTGCCGAACCCACCTCGCTGCGGAAACACATCGATGCCGCCGCCAAGCGAATCGGCTCGCTCACGTCCACGATCTCTCCACCATAATACATAATCAGCGGCACTTCCGACGTTCCGACCAGATAACGCTCCTCCTCCGCGATCCGATACGTCTGATCCTCCCCTTGCGGGAAAAATCCTGTGCCTTTCATCGCTTCCTCCCGAACCATTAGCGGTATGTCCAGCGGCGTAAAGCCTTGCTGGAGCAACAGATCAAGCGCCAGCTGCTGCACGGCTCGATGCAGCAAAACGCCGTTCCCGGTCAAATAGTAATGGCGGCTACCCGCCGTCTTGACACCGCGCGGCACGTCGACCAGCCGGTGCAGCTCGGCGAGCGCCATGTGGTCCCGCCATTCGAAGTCGAATACAGGCGGCTCCCCCACCTTCTTGAGCTCCACATTTTCTGCATCCGAGCCCCCGACTGGTGTATCCGGCGACACGATATTCGGCACTCGCTCCCCGAGCAGCTCTACCTTGCGCATTACGGCTTCAAGCTCGCGCTCCACTGCAGCGAGACGCGCATTGAGCTCCCGCACCTCAGTCCGTCCTTGCTCCGCTTCCTTGAGATTCCCGCTTCGCATCCATGCGCCGATCGACTCCGACAGCTTGTTGCGCTTCGCTCTCAGTTCGTCCGTCTCGCCTTGCGCCTTCTTCCTTGCTTGGTCCGCCTCCAGCAGCTCTGCAATCGACAGCTTGATCCCTTTGAGATCCGCCGTCCGCTGTACTTCATTCGCATGCTCCCTGATCCATTTCATATCCAACATGTGTACCCGCTCCTTCAATTTGTAGTGGCCTGATCGATCCTGTCCGCAAAAAAACACAAAAAGCGCCCTCATCCCACTGGGACGAGGAGCGCTTCAAACTCGCGGTGCCACCCAAATTGACCGCGCGCGCATAGCCGCACGATCCACTTTGTTCCGCGATAACGGGCGGATTCCGGTTAACTTAGGAGCGGATCAGCGACGCAGACACCATCGGTCGTACGGTCTTGCTGCTTCCGTCTTGACGAGAACGCCTCCGAGTTGGATTCTCTTCATAGGCATAATGTCGAAATCGATTTTCACGTATTATAGCGTATGCAGCCTTGGCGACGCAAGCACCACATTACGGAAGTGTGCTTGGGTGCATATTGATGCCTCTTTTTGGTTATTCCCAATCTATATATCGTTCATCTCCGGCAAACAATTTATGAGCAACTAATCGCCCATTCTCATCAAACGCTCGTATCGTCCAGGTATCCTCCGAATAATCATCGAGAACAAATAACGCATACTGATTCTGCAACTCTTGTATCTGGTATGTGTCACTGTCTCTCCTGACTTCATCCAATGTCAGCGAATACGGATCCCATGGAGAAACTCCCTCCATATGTCCTCCGAACACAATGTATTTAATTTTCGAGTCTTGTGCCGTCTTGACGCCTGCCACGAACCGATCCTTCTTCTCACCTGTTCCTGTCGCGATGCCTGCAGCCTGGAATGGTTTACCCTCTTCCACTCGATAACCACTCGAACCTCCGTCGTAACGATACAATACGTCCCATTTGCGATCGACACGGGCGACTCCGAAGCTGCCGTCGAGCTCGTTCTCGAACAAAATCGCTTTACCGAAAGCCGTATCCTGCGATAGCATCACTTTCACTTTGCCCGGAATATGGCGGGTCTGCTCAAAGCTCCACCCTGTCATGAATTGCCATAGAACTACTACGATTAGCATGCAGCCTAATGAAACCAGAAATTTCTTCACTGGCACGGCTAATTCATGATGAAAGAAATTGAATGAATCAAACAAATGCTGGGTCCCCTTTTGCCAGTGAGGAGTAATATTTAGTGGCTCCATGAGTAGTCAGACCTCTTCTGCTACTTTCAAATCCGTTCCTCCTGAGGTAAGCTTGAAATTAACAGCATCTTCGGAGGGATCATATGAGTAACGAAAGATACGAGGGAACGTTTTTTGAGTATTTTGGCGATATGTTGGACACAAGGCAAGAAGGTAAAGTCTATCATCGACTAACAGATATCCTGTTCATTGTTGTGAGTGGTGTGCTTTGCGGCTACGATGAGTGGGACGACATTCATACTTGGGCTAACGTGCCCACTACACAAGCATGGTTAAGCAATCATATTGCGCTACTTCATGGCGTACCTTCCTTATCCACCATCAAGAGAGCACTTTCTATGATTCAGCCCGAAGAGTTTTCTAGTCGTTTTATCGACTGGATGTCGGGCACATTTACAGTGGGAGAGAAAGATGTCGTTTCCATTGATGGAAAAACAACACGTGGCTCTAAAAGCAAAGACCAAAAAGCGCTCCATACGGTGAGTGCCTTATGCCACTCCAATGGCCTCATCATCGGACAAACGAAGACGGACGAAAAGAGTAATGAAATCACAGCGATTCCAGCCTTATTAGAGCAATTGATGATCAAGGGATGTATCGTGACGATTGACGCCATGGGAGCTCAAAAGAAAGTGATAGAGCATATCGTAAAAGAGAACAAGGCAGACTACATCATT
The DNA here is from genome assembly GCF_054483835.1 of Paenibacillus sp. strain BS8-2. Classification (NCBI taxonomy): domain Bacteria; kingdom Bacillati; phylum Bacillota; class Bacilli; order Caryophanales; family Paenibacillaceae; genus Paenibacillus; species Paenibacillus sp. strain BS8-2. The sequence continues at coordinate 1,983,917 of NZ_CM137010.1, read as the reverse complement.
AATCTTAAGGGCAACAAGGATCCCTCCACCAAGAAGTGCGAGACTATTTTACAGAGGCAGAACGAGCCGGCACATTGGACAATGACGCAGAAATACAACAGCATTGCACCATTGACAACGGACATGGTCGCCAAGAACGCCGTACCTATTGGTATGCAACGAATCTGTTTAGGAAGATTGACGTAGCGCCGGACTGGACGAAGTTAATCGGAATCGGCATGGTGAAAAGAGAAGTTACAACGCTCACGAACCCTGAGCGCACGACGACTGAGACAGCTTACTTCATCGGAAGCGTAGATCATGTAGCCGACTTTGCTCGTGCAGCGCGAAGCCATTGGGGCATAGAAAGTATGCACTGGAGCCTAGATGTTATCTTCAGAGATGATCAGAACCAAACGCTGGATTTGGCTGCTGCTCAAAACTTAGCCATCGTCAAACGGATTGCCTTCAATATATTAAAGAACGAAACCACCATCAAGCCCAAAATGAGCAAGCCAAACAAACGAATTGTTGCGGCACTGGATTTGGAGTATCGTGATCATTTAATCCGCCAAGCGTTCAACCAGTTGTGATCTTGGTTGCATTACTAGTTATGTATTAAATTGGTTTCATGAATTAGCCGTGTCTTCACTGGCCCCTCCTTTCCCCCTTCCTATATTCCCTTTTTTCTTATTTTAACCTCATACGGCAAGAAGTCTCCTATCCTCTATAGGTGGGAGATGAATTCCCGTCTTCGAAGCGTTGCTTACAAAATACACGCCGTCATGATACAATCAGTAGTATAGTAGTAAATGGCGGTGATACTGTGGAATTAGACAATAATAATCATTCAGTATTCTTGATGTACTATCACCTTGTTTTAGTTATCAAATATCGTCGAAAAGTGATTGATGATCAAATATCGAATCGTCTCAAGGAGATATTCGAATATATTGCACCGAAGTACAATATTGCATTACAGGAATGGAATCACGACAAAGACCATGTTCATATTTTGTTCAAGGCACAGCCAAACAGTGAGTTATCTAAATTTATCAATACCTATAAAAGTGCATCATCACGTCTGGTCAAAAAAGAACATTCTATCATTAGAAAATCACTATGGAAAGAATATTTCTGGTCGAGAAGTTTTTGTCTGCTAACAACAGGCGGAGCACCCATTGAAGTGGTCAGACGTTATATCGAAAGCCAAGGTGAGAAGATATGAACAAAGCATTCAAATATCGGATCTATCCGAATGCCGAGCAAGAAATTCTCATCAATAAAACGTTTGGTTGTGTGCGATTTATCTATAATCAAATGCTTGCGAATCGAAAAGAAGTTTACGAGTCATTCAAAGACGATAAAGAAGCAATGAAGAAACAGAAATATAGGCTTCCAGCCGACTTCAAGAAAGATTTTGTTTGGCTCAAAGAAGTAGACAGTCTGGCGCTGGCGAATGCACAATTGAATCTGCAAACGGCTTATAAGAATTTCTTCCGAGACCCGTCTGTGGGTTTTCCGAAGTTCAAGAATAAGCATCACGATAAGAAATCCTATACTACGAACAATCAATGCGGCACGATTCGGCTCATAGACAGCAAAACCATCCGACTGCCTAAACTGAAAGATGTGAAGATTAAGCTTCACCGTCAGTTGCCAAAGGAAGCCATCATAAAGTCTGCAACGCTAAGTAAAACGGCAACGGGTAAATATTTTGTCTCCATATTGATCCAATACGAAGCACGAATAAATCTAGTAGAGCCAACCCCTGAAACGGTAGTAGGTTTGGATTATTCGTCTCGTTCATTGTTTGTCGATAGTCAGGAAAACAGTGCTGACTATCCAAAATTCTACAGAAAGGCAGAAGAAAGACTGAGAAAAGCTGCGCGCAAGCTGTCTAAACGCAAAAAAGGCGGTAAAAACCGTGAAAAGCAACGCCTTAAAGTAGCCAAGCTCCATGAAAAAGTAGCGAACCAGCGCAAAGACTTCTTGCATAAGCGCTCCAGGCAGATAGCCAATGCCTGCTCAGCCGTTGCCATAGAAGACTTACATATGCGTGGAATGGCGCAAGGACTCCGTCTGGGAAAATCTACGAATGACAATGGATTCGGGATGCTAAAGACCTTTTTGGGGTATAAGCTTGCGGAGCAAGGAAAACAACTTGTTGTGATTGACAAATGGTTTCCATCCAGCAAACGGTGCAGATATTGCCAAAACGATAACAAGGAACTTACAATGGCAGATCGAACTTGGATATGCCAGCACTGCGGCACAGCATTAGACAGAGACGTAAACGCGGCAATCAACATCAAAAATGAAGGTTGCCGGAAGCTAGGTATAGCCTAATCGGCACGAATCAGAACCGTTGGGCACACGGGGATAGCTTGGTCATGATGCTGGCATTAGCTGGTATGTCCCAAGAAGCCCCCACCTCTAAGCGTTAGCGCAGGTGGTGGGAGTATGTCACCTTATATTCTCATCAATGTCCTCCAGCATGCACCAGCAGCTGACGATTGAAGCGCGGAATTGAACCCCGCTTCCACTCCCTCTCCATTCACGATATGGAACCTACAGTTGCAAGACGATTCACGACTCGGAGAGGAGCGATGAATCTCTTATTGCCCAACACCAGCTATCAGTCAGTAGATACTGTAGGAGGCGCGCTGCCGCTTCACGCGGGTAGTAACCGCAAAGGGGCAACCAGCACAAGGTTGTCGGAATATGTAGCGTCGATTGTTGAAGCGAATGGCCATCAAGCGGAGGTTATAGAATTGTACGCGAAGCCGCTGCCTTTCTATTCGCCGGATAGCGAGTATGACAGCACCGAAGCGATCTCGGAGTGCAGCAGACGATGCGGGCTGCGGACGCGATCGTGCTGGCCACGCCAGAATACCACAGCGGTATTTCCGGCGTGCTTAAGAATGCGCTGGACCACTTGGGCCAGGATCATTTTCGCGGGAAGGTGGTCATGTCCATGAGCTCAGCAGGAGGCGCCGTAGGAACTAGCTCACTGCAGCAGCTGCAAGCAAACGTCCGCAACCTCCACGGTATCAATCTGCCGGAGTGGATTTCCATCGGCGGCGCGCAGCGTAATTGGTTCATGGAGTCGCATACCGACAATGAGGGCTCTGGCGGCGACATTCTCGACCGAGTCAAACGTGTCACCTTATCGTTCTTGGAGCTGGCTACGCGCTTGCGAGGCAAATAAAACGATCTTCTATACCTTATCTGCATACGTACCTTCATCCTAAGCACTAGCCGGATCTCGACAATCCAGCAAGTGCTTTTGTTTGTGTAACTAACGTCTGCCGCTCGGCAACGATTTTTTCAGGGCGTACATATCATCATCCACCGATGCCATCCGTTCCTCTAGCAGCTTGCGCGCATCGTCGATGGCAGCGTTGTAGAGATGAGGCGTCAGCTCGCTTAGCAAGAAATCAAGCAATTGCTCACCGGCGAGCTCCCCTATTTCCTTATCAAGCTCGGTCTCCATATAATTTTGAATACTGGATACCAGCTGCTGCTTCGTTTCTCTTGGCAGTTTCATCATCGTCACGGTCTATCGCCTCCCCGGTTAATCGTCTGGATTGCTCACGAAGCAAATGATACATTCATTTTCATTTTGCATCAAATATGCCCTTATGATCCATCAAGGTGAAACGGCTACGCCGTCCTTTGGCGGCGGGGCGCGTTTCATTCCGAGAATTCTAAGTCCAGATAAGGTGCGAAACTTATAAATTCTTAGAATTCAAGTAAAAACGGTCTGCCGGAGCATTCTCCGACAAACCGTTTCTTCTCATGAGCAGGCTGTTATTACGCCTGTTGCAATGCTTCGATCTCGATCGAAATTTTCACTTCGTCGCCGATCAGTACGCCGCCTGTTTCCAGTGCTGCGTTGTACGTGAGGCCGTAGTCGCTGCGGTTAAGAGCACCTTTTGCGCTGAAGCCTGCTTTGGTGTTGCCCCATGGATCTTTGCCAGAACCTTCGAAGCTCACTTCGAACGTTTCGGAGCGTGTTACGCCGTGCAGCGATACATCGCCAGTCACTTCGTATTCGCCTTCGCTGGACTTCGCGATGGATGTTGCTTTGAATTCAAGCGTTGGGAATTTCTCAACGTCGAAGAAGTCGCCGGATTTCAGATGCGCGTCGCGGTCGCCGTTGCGAGTGTCAACGCTGCTTAAGTCGATTTTGAACGAAATGTCAGCCGTCGTCAGATCGTTCACGTCCGCTTCGATGCTTGCTTCGAATGCGTGGAACGAACCTTTTACCTTGGCGATCATCATGTGACGAACGGAGAAGTCCACCGCGCTGTGAGATGCGTCTACTGCCCATGTTGCTTTTGTCATGTTAAAAACCTCCATATGGTTTATTGTCCTGCTGCTGCAGGCAAGTGATTCTCGTTGTCGCCATTTACTAACCTTTAATAATTAACTTACTTATGTTTTGCTGATGGATTTATCTTAAAACAAAGATAATTAATTGTCAACAGCTTTTTTGGCTCAACCTCAAAATCAGTGCTTGACGAAATAATCCAAGGCTGAAAATGGAAAAACATCTGCTAATCCTGTATTGTTGTAAGTCCTACCCAACAACAAAAAGGAATAGACAGATGCAGACTCAGTATATCAATGAAATGCTCAACTTGCCAAAGCTAAAGATTCACCATATTCTTTCCATCGATGCCGATGAACTTCATATAGAAGCTCAGCCACTAGACGACAAGCAATACTGCCCATGCTGTAGATCCGATCACAATGTCATCCGTAAAGGAAGCAATGACATGCGGACCGTCCGTCATCTTAGCGTATTTGAGAAGAAAACCTATCTGCACGTACCGTCTATTCGGATGTATTGTACACACTGCCGAGTCGGGTTTGTTTGGGCCTATGAATTCGTTGGATCCAAACAGCGTTTCAGCAGGCTCTTTCTCTCCCATACCGTTGAACAGGCTCTTGGTTCCACGGCTGCGCATAGCGCCCGAATGCAACAAGCGCAGGCCAGTACCGTACAACGCATGCATAACGAGGCGGTTCCAGTGGAATGCGAGCAGATCTATGAGCGCGTGTGGGAAGAAGCGCAGGGAACGACAGATCTGGTTTTGGGTGTCGATGACTTTGCCATCAAGAAAGGTCATACGTATAACACCGGTATTCACAACCTCAAAGGCGAGTCGATACTGGATTTTGCTGCCGGGTCGAAAGCTAGAGGAATTGCGAACATATTCTCGGGAGCACCCGGGATTCCTGCTACTAAACCCCAAAGCGGTGGTTATGGATTTGGCAAAGGCTTATCACACCTGGATCAACGAGTGCTTTCCGAATGCGATCCGGATAGCGGATCGTTTTCATGTTCATGGCTATGTGATCGAAAGCGTGCAAGAAGTTCGGAAATCCGTTCAGCACGCGCTGTCGTCACGGGCTAAAGCGTATCTTAAAGCTAACCATCGGTTGCTGAATCCGCCAGCGGAATCACTTGGTGAAGAAAGCAGAAAACGATTGGAGACGCTGCTGAACTACTCTTCGATTCTTCGCAGCGTGTGGGAATGGAAAGAGACGTTCACGATCTGGTATGACTGCTCCTCTAGCTTTTCCGTTGCTGAACTGGGATTTGAGCGTTGGTGTGAGCAAGGCGATCGAATCGATCATGACGCCGTGCGAAGCACCCTCAAAACGATGCGCAATTGGAAAGAGGAAATTGTGAACTACCATAAATGCCGTTGGACGAATGCGACCGTTGAAGGCCGCCATAATCGTATTAAAGCCTTCCAACGCCGCCACTATTTCACGAGGAATCGTAGTCGCTATGAAGCAGGTATTCTCATTAAATGTAACCGACATCGGATGTCGGGTTAATAGTCAAGCACTGATTTCGGTTTTGAGCCAAAATGATATTGATAAATCGAAATTTCAAAAGGTCAAATTTTGCCCGCTCCTGTTCTTCAAAATTGTTCCTGTATTAATTTCAATGATATTCGCACATGCCATCAGACCTTATTACAACCCACTCCCTGCCTCTCTAACCTCTTATAACCTTTCTAATGAGTATTTGCCCTCGCGATGATCTTGACGGTCTTATGGACGTATCTGTATATACATATAGAAATAGATCCACCCCATTTGAGAGCGGATCTATTCTTCTTGTATTATACCTGCCGTAATTTAGATCGTTTGCTCTGGTTCCAAGGTGATTTGGCGCTGTCTGTCCACAGGAAATCACTTAATTTCAGGCGTAAATTCCCGGATATATACTTCTAACTCCTGCACTTTGAATTGTAGATATAAAAAAGCCCGCTCTCAGCTGGTTTCAGCCAATCATCGGGTTTGTGTGATTATTCTCAGGTTGTTATCCATGAAGTATTTTAGTCGTCGTCATCTTAACGACCTCTGTTAATGTAGAGATGTCGATTAGGTACAAGTTCAACTTGTTGGCCATTTTATAGAACATTTCGTATAACACCTTCTTTTGAGCAGCCATCTTTTATTAGGAATGGATTTAAGATCGCTTCAATTACGAATCGAGCTCCTTATCCAAATTTATCCGATGTCGTTCAGGATCGCCTTTACCCACGTAGTTGATTGATTGCTCATCGTAATAAAATTCTACTACCGACACATCCGTGATCCTTTGAAGGGTCAATGAACTTAAATTCATAGCATATAATTTTTGCTGATCCTTTCGGTTTTGAAAAAATAATTGATTATTAGTCAATATAAAGTATTGTGTAACCACATCAGGAATGACTACCTCTATATCCGTCGTTGTATCATACTTGACCACTTGTGATTTCTCATTGATGTAGTAGATCATTTGTCCATCAAATGCAAGATGCTTTAGTACAGAGAAACGAATAATAACACGCTCCATACCTGTCGTTTTATGAATTTGGCGGATCTCGTCATGTCCTACAAAATAAATATTTTTCTCATCTAGAAAAAAACCGTTAATACTATAATAGAAAGCCAAATCTTTGTCATTCCTTTTGTTTGCGTTTATGAAAGTCTTAATCGTGTTTAGATTCTTTTCAAAGACGATTTTTTCATCAAAAGTTTCTGTATTTACTTCAATAACCGAGAGGCGGATTTTTTGCTCACGTGTTTTAGACTTATCTGAATCATATTTCATATAGTAGACATATATTCCATTTCCGAAAATCATCTTCTCCACTTTCGTTAAAGCTGTCATAGGGTTTCGGACAAAGTTTTGTTTTTCTTCTGTTAGTTTATCCTTAATCTCGATCATATTATCACTTTCACTTGTTTCATTCAGGTAAAAAAGATACTTCTCATTTTCAAATGAGTGTCTTAAGGAATAGTTATAGATATTATTTTCAGTGGGTCTTGTATTTATCGTGCAAGCAGATAGAAAAAATATAGAAACAATTAGCATTAAATGAAATGAACGCAGTTTGAATCTAGGTTTTACTATACACCATTTATTTGTATTCCTAATTAAAATAAACAGGAACATACCGGCACTTAGGCTGAGTGTGATAACAAACAGAACGAGCAATAACATGGTTGAGACTTCCTTAAACACGAATATTTTTTGATCATTTGCCATGTTATGAACATACTCATTTCCTCTAAATAACCCCGCTGATACAAGGAAACCGAGCGGGCCTGGCATAAAATATTTCGTTGACTCTAAATGGAATGCGAAATTAGGAATAAAAACGAGCGAAAAACAGGTAAATAGAGTTAATGCGTATTTTTTAATTAGAACGGATACAAACATGATTAAAATCACAAAACTTACGCTACCGAAAAGCTTAGAGGCTGTTAACCACAAAAATGTTTCAAACAAAGTGCCACTCTTATTTGATGTTGCAAAATAAGATAGACTTTGCAAAGGATAGTCTCCGTTTTCCAATCCATACTTCACGAAATAAAATCCGTATTTAAAAGCAGCATTGAGTAAACAAAGCATAACAACTATTATTAAAACCAATCCAACTTTACAAACAGCTTGATTTCTACTGCCCTTTTTCAGTGTTAGGATTATAAAATTCATCTTACTTTCAAATTCGAAACAAAACACAGGAGTAACAAGAACCAACAATAAAAGTATATATAAGAAGTCCAATCTGTCATTTGATAACAGTCCATCCCAACCATTGGTATACAAAAAAAATCTATTCTCCGGATTTTCTCTTATATATGTATATTGATCAAAAATAATCCTATAGCCTTTCTCATAGTTCAGAATTTCCAAGAGAGGAGTTGAGTTCAAAGTATATTCGTATTCATCAATATTTCCATCATAATAATCATCGCCCAACTCTTTTAGCTTAACTTCCGCTTTAGATATTTTTGCAGATTCATTTGTGAAGAAAATTTCTGTTTCCCCGGTATATGCACCGTTTACTTGATCGAGATAATGTGAATATTGTGATGCATTCAATTCGATTTCCGAGTTTGCAGGCTTGTCTAATATAACCATTAACGAAACACTGAAGAAAAAATACAGACCAATATAAAGTAAGCCCTTTTGATATAAGAGCATTTTCTTCGTTTCATAGATCCATAATGGCATACTTTTTTGCCCCCTTACGTAAACCATTCTTCTTTATGAAAACACTTATACCGATAGTGAATATAAATCCCCAAACAGATGCTAATAATAATGCAGCCATGTAGTTAATTATTGGGTACCCGAATAATGGAACGAATTCCGTTTTACGAAACAATTCCCGATTTACAACGAGTAAAAATGGATTGACTATTTTTAGTAATGTGCGTCCTGAACCGATATTCACTTCATGAATAAAAATGAAGCTAACCATTATTGAAAGGTTGATAATGAAAGGAATTAAAGCATTTCTGAAAAAGCAAGAAACTAATAAGAAAAACAGACTAATTACCAAAATCCCTATTGTTTTAACTAGGCCGGATAAAAGTGTATATTGACCTAAATTCACAGTAATTGAGGAATTCACGAAATCCTCAAGCGCGTACAACGGAGCAAAAAAGGATTCAATTGAACCGAAAAACAAGGAGAATGCAGCATAATCAATTGTCCAGAACCATGAGCAGAGTATGAAGACAAATATAACCGAGGCAAATAGTTTAGCAAAAACCATCTTGTTGTTCCCTAAGATTGTAGTTAGTATCAATAACTCCATATCCGTTTCTTTATCAGATATAAATACATGCATTAGGCTGTATAGACAAATCAACAACACTAAAACGGCAGAAAAATCGTACTGAACATAGTAATGGTACATTTCCTTATAAGTGAATATAGCGATTGATCTCTCCTGGAAAAGACCCTTCATGACTGCACTCTTCTTATACTCATAAGTATTTCCAATTTCTTGAAAAAAATCCATGTTACTCTCTGCAGCAGATGCAACTCGTTTAGCATACATTTTATATTCATAAGCATACTTTATAGGGTTCACAAAATTCCATAAGAAAAAGTTGCGATCCGTATATGCGTTCCCCCCAGTATAGGAATCCAGGTTACGTTCTGAACTTGCGGTAAGATCGGCGGTTTTAATTTCAAGGGGTCGATAAACCGCCATCAATTTCTCAATTTTTTCGTTTGTTATAGTTCCTCCGAATTCTTCATATTGGTTCCAGTAGAGTCCCTTCCAAGTCGGACTAGTGACACTATCCGAAAGTAACGAATTCGTATTCTGAATGCTGTGTATTTTAACGACACTCAATAAGGAGAATAACAGTACAGCCACAAGAATCGAAGGTTTAAGAAAGTGTTTTCGAAATTCAAAAACAATCAACTTAATCACTGTTCTCCTCCTTAAAAATAATGCAAAAATACATCTTCTAGGTTCGCTTGAACATTTACAGCGTTCACATCAGGTTTTTCTTCATGAATGACTCTTATGTGAATCTTTTCTTGATCCCGCATCATATTACTTATTTTAAACTGCTGTAACGATTTAATCGTTTTTTCGTTGGTTGCAGTAACCATCCACACCTTTTCTTTCAAACCGTCAATGAGGGATTGGGGCGAACCCTGTTTCATGAGTCTCCCTTCTTTTAACAAAAGGACCTGGTTCGCGATGTATTCAACATCAGAAACGATATGTGTAGCTAATAATACGATGCGATTTTCAGAAAATTGGGCTATTAAATTACGAAACCTGATCCTTTCTTGCGGATCAAGCCCAGCGGTCGGTTCGTCTAAAATTAGGATATTTGGATCATTGAGCATTGCTTGTACAATACCGACGCGCTGACGCATCCCTCCAGATAGAGCACCAATCTTTTTGTTGTAAGCATCACTCAGATTCACGATTTCCAATAATTCTTTTGCTCTTTTCTCTCCTTGATTTTTTGGAATATCCTTAAGAATGCACATATATCTTAGAAAATCTATCACTTCAAAATTTTTATAGAATTGCGGATATTGGGGCAAGTACCCAATATGGGATAGAAAGTGATTCCCCATTCTCTTGGTATCCATATCATTTATATAGACTTGACCATTATCGCTTTTCAAAATCCCCACAAAGATATTAATCAGCGTAGTTTTCCCCGCACCATTTGCTCCCAATAGTCCACATACACCGTTCTCTAGTTTTGCAGAAAAATCTTTTAAAGCATACTTTCCTTTATATCTCTTGGAAAGATTGTTAAACATCACTTCCATAAATAATTTCCTCTCTCTTAATAGGATTTATGAAATGCTCCTACTTATAAAGCAAGAGAGATGGCGTTTTGTTCATAAGGATTGCATCATTAGGGTAATCGTCCGCATTCAATGGTACAGAAACAATATAAAAGGTACTGAACTCTTCCAATTTATCTAAGTTAATTTCCGCTTTAACAGCTGACACATTCCCTTCTGTAATAACCGTTTCGAAGGAAGAGCTATTATTATTGGTAACTGCACTGTGGTTCATATAGAACGTATTTTTGTACCTGACACCTGGATGGCCGAACATATTAAAAGTCACATGAAGAACACCGCTTTTATCCACCCGGAAATTCTGATTGCCTACTTCATCATTAACAAACAACTCAGTAAACACACTTCTACTTAATGCAACTGCATCCAACCCCTTAGAGGAACTATGCCTCTCCAATAATTCTTTCGTGATCGGCTCTGTAGATACTTCTACCTTACTCAAAACTTCTTGATCAATAATCGGAGTGTAATCACTATACTCTGTATCTTGATTAAAGCTCAGAGATATTCCGGATTCTAAGGACCTATGGTATCCGCCATACGAGCTTGATTCTTTCATATCTGGTCTAAAGCTTGGATTGTATATACTCGATACACTTACGTGTAATATCTCTCCCTTTTTACCTGTTACAGGTGTAAATAAAAATTTAAATGTCGTTTCTTTATCATCCTCTATTAGATCAAAGATATGCATATATTCATATGGAGCGTCAGTTGTATCGATTTTGTAAGGCTGAGGGATTCCATCAACAAAAAGAAAGAAACCAACATTCTTTGCCTTCCCGGAAGCAGTGACGGAATAATCAATGCTTAATTCACCACCGTTGTACTCTAATGGTTTAACCTGACCTTTATCATCAAATTGGAGATTTATAAAACTATGGTTCATGCTACCCATTACTACCGTATTCTTTTCATCTGTTTCAAATGGATTATGATCTGTATCTGTCGCAATTTCAGAAGAGTTTTCTGCTTTCATAGATTGATTCGTAAGTGAGCAACCTGTTGCCAACGCAAATAAGACTATAATCACAAGTATTTGATATATCCCTAATTTTCTCACTCTACTATCCCCTCTTTTAAAGATAATCAAAACAATTTATACCCAAACAGAAAGAGCTATTTCAAACTCTGTCTGTTGGGTATATAAATTTTCTTAATTCTTTTTGTTGTTGAACGGTTGTTCCGGCTTAAAGAAGCGTGTAGGTGTAGACAGCTTTTGCGCTATATGTACTGCCACCTTGTACACCATGTGTTCCAAATGCTTGGTAAGACTGTGCGCCGAACAACGTCCAAAAATCAAACAGCGATGTCGCTCCTCGTGATGAAGGTACAGCAGTACCCGTACCTTCTGTAGCTCCGGTTTGGCTTTGCCATTCGACATTTCCTGTCAAGTAAGCATTATCATTATTCTGTGTTACGTTGGTAGTAAGATAAAAGTCACCAAGACTATAGTTCATCGAAATTGCGCCAGACAGTGTTCCGTATCCAGTAGCAGGTGTGCTAGAGTAAGCTGCAAATGCACCTGTAGCTACCATCGAAACAGAAATTGCAGCAACTGCCAAAGAACTGATGAGTTTTTTACCAAATTTCATTTTCACAAAACCACTCCTCGAATAATGTAATGTGAGTTTAAGAAAATAACCCTTAACATTTCACCACCTCTTTAAAAATCCCCCTAAACTCACTTCCAACTATATACAAAAATATCTTTTTTTGAAATAAACAAACCATAAACTTCCCATAAATGTTTTGTTAAATTTATTGTCCGGAAGTATTTGATGTTTAAGAATGTTTAGGTACTATGATTCACCTTTTAACTCTCTGATAGCAATCTACAGAACGCAGTTATCAATTGTTTAATTTCCGTTGAATATACCTGATTGGAGTGTCGAATTGATCATAAATTGCTTGATCGACAAGTGAAACATACTTACTAACTGGTTTAATTTTTTCCCAATTTAGGAATTTATCGAAATCCAAATTCGAAGGTTTGGATAAAACGAACCAGAAATGTTGAATTTCTATCTATATAATAAATTTGTAGATTTTTGTTACAAATCCCTCATATTATGTGATAGGATAATGTATGAATTCATAAGATTGGAGAGATAGAAATTATGGAACAACAAAAAAAGAGACGGAAAACGACGAGAACCAAGAAAAAGATGATTGTAAGAACATTTATAATCTTGTTGAGTGTTATTGTACTCTCGACAACCTTTATTATTTATCAGCTGAAATCGAACCTTGATGACATGATTTTACCTAGAACAGACAGCGCCATAGATCTTCCATCAGGAGATGGTAGCGAAATTGAACAAGAACAACCAGAAGCAAATGAAGATTTCTATGCTTTGGTGATTGGTTTGGATTATCGCGGAAATCATAATGCTTTTCTTACCGATTCAATGATGGTACTGCATATTATCCCTAAAGAATCAATGGTTAAAATGCTTTCGATACCTAGAGATCTGCTAGTCGAAAATTCTAGGGGGAATACGGTCAAAATTAACACCTTGTTTGGAGAAGGGTATTCACTCTATCGTGATAAAGCAGAAGACGATCCATCCATATTAACTGGAGATACAGTTCAATTGGGGACAATAAAATTAGATAAAGCCATACTAAGCGGATCGATGGCCAACACCCGTGATAAAATTCAAAGTTTATTAAAGATTGATATCGATCAAACGGTACTAGTCAATTTTAGTACTCTAACATCTTTGGTAGATGAAGTCGGTGGAATAGAAATAGATGTTAAAAGATCTATGAAGTACAGACCAACAAGTCTCTATTTAGAGCCAGGGTTGCAAGTATTAAACGGAGAGGATGCCTTAGGTTACGCTCGTTTCCGAGAGGATGATCGCGGACATCGATATTACGCTAGTGATTTCGAGCGAGGTCTACACCAACAGGAAGTTGTGAAAGCGTTAGTCGAAAAGATTCGATCTTGGGGAAATATGACAAAAGCTCATAACCTACTAGACATTGTATCGGACAACGTGAAGACAGATATTACTTACACGGATCTTTATGAGTTGATTACGAAATATTATGACAAATTTAATGGGGATTCCTTGAAATCGATTTCGTTTCCGGAGTTTTATTCTCCAGATGGAGATGTCATCATCCCTGACGAAGCACTCGAAAAATTACAAACAGCTTTTCGTACTACCGAGTATGTGGAAATTAGTGAATCTCGTGTAAATACTGATCATGAGGTCAAAATGAATTGATTCCAGTGAAATATAAGACATGGAGGTAAAAATGAATATATTATTACTCTCACATTGTATGGGCTCATCATTTAATATATTGTCAGAATTATTGCAAAGGAAAAATCATATTATCACAATTACCGATGAAAGTTGTTTACAACATATCTCTACAAAATTTATCGATCTCGTGTTATTGTATTATCCCAAGTTTGGAGAAAAGGAGTTAGGAATTAGCTTATTTATTCGCGAAAAGTGCCAAGCACCTATCCATATTATCAATAAATATTGCGATATCGTAAATGTATCGTTTTTAACTCAAAAAAATATTACCATAAATTCCGATCCTATCTCGTACCTAATGCAATTGATTCCTTTACATAAACCCAAGTCGGAAGAAGCACTCATTCATTTTAAATTAGATGCTCCCAGGCGAATTGTCATTATTAATAATCGAGAAATCGATTTAAGTCACAGGGAATTTGAAGTCTTACAGTTTTTATACACCTATAAAGGTGAAATCGTTGAACGTGTAGATTTGATTAATTCGATATGGGGCGGGATGTGCTCTGATGCCAACGTATATATCACGATTCAGAAATTACGAGACAAGATTGAAGATAATCCCAAGAAACCAAGTTTTATAACAACCAAAAGAGGCGGAGGTTACTTGTTGTCAATTTAAAACGAGTGACGATAAAGACGTTTAACCCTTACAAGCAAGTCCACCAAATCGATTATGCCCCAAATTCTTAGACAAGGTGCAGACTTAAATAACTGCGTATTGCTGACTTTAACGTTATGATGTATTTCAGCAGCTATCATGGCGATTACAAGCGATAAATTACTCTAACTCACTTCTGTCACAAATTTTCAGTTTGATCCTATAAGATATAGCATTTATAAATAAAGACTCAACCTCAAAATCAGTGCTTGACGAAATAATCCAAGGCTGAAAATGGAAAAACATCTGCTAATCCTGTATTGTTGTAAGTCCTACCCAACAACAAAAAGGAATAGACAGATGCAGACTCAGTATATCAATGAAATGCTCAACTTGCCAGAGCTAAAGATTCACCAAATTCTTTCCATCGATGCCGATGAACTTCATATAGAAGCTCAGCCACTAGACGACAAGCAATACTGCCCATGCTGTAGATCCGATCACAATGTCATCCGTAAAGGAAGCAATGACATGCGGACCGTCCGTCATCTTAGCGTATTTGAGAAGAAAACCTATCTGCACGTACCGTCTATTCGGATGTATTGTACACACTGCCGAGTCGGGTTTGTTTGGGCCTATGAATTCGTTGGATCCAAGCAGCGTTTCAGCAGGCTCTTTCTCTCCCATACCGTTGAACAGGCTCTTGGTTCCACGGCTGCGCATAGCGCCCGAATGCAACAAGCGCAGGCCAGTACCGTACAACGCATGCATAACGAGGCGGTTCCAGTGGAATGCGAGCAGATCTATGAGCGCGTGTGGGAAGAAGCGCAGGGAACGACAGATCTGGTTTTGGGTGTCGATGACTTTGCCATCAAGAAAGGTCATACGTATAACACCGGTATTCACAACCTCAAAGGCGAGTCGATACTGGATTTTGCTGCCGGGTCGAAAGCTAGAGGAATTGCGAACATATTCTCGGGAGCACCCGGGATTCCTGCTACTAAACCCCAAAGCGGTGGTTATGGATTTGGCAAAGGCTTATCACACCTGGATCAACGAGTGCTTTCCGAATGCGATCCGGATAGCGGATCGTTTTCATGTTCATGGCTATGTGATCGAAAGCGTGCAAGAAGTTCGGAAATCCGTTCAGCACGCGCTGTCGTCACGGGCTAAAGCGTATCTTAAAGCTAACCATCGGTTGCTGAATCCGCCAGCGGAATCACTTGGTGAAGAAAGCAGAAAACGATTGGAGACGCTGCTGAACTACTCTTCGATTCTTCGCAGCGTGTGGGAATGGAAAGAGACGTTCACGATCTGGTATGACTGCTCCTCTAGCTTTTCCGTTGCTGAACTGGGATTTGAGCGTTGGTGTGAGCAAGGCGATCGAATCGATCATGACGCCGTGCGAAGCACTCTCAAAACGATGCGCAATTGGAAAGAGGAAATTGTGAACTACCATAAATGCCGTTGGACGAATGCGACCGTTGAAGGCCGCCATAATCGTATTAAAGCCTTCCAACGCCGCCACTATTTCACGAGGAATCGTAGTCGCTATGAAGCAGGTATTCTCATTAAATGTAACCGACATCGGATGTCGGGTTAATAGTCAAGCACTGATTTCGGTTTTGAGCCGCTTTTTTTTGCCTCATTGTCCAGCAATAGAGACTCCCACTATACAATTCGATTGTCCGGCTGACTCCCAAACCAAAAACCGCCTCTGCAGCCGTTTCATACCGGCGCCGAGGCGGCACTTATTTATAGTTATAAACTTCTGAAACGAAGTACTTGTACATCTTCAAGGACTGCCATCTGGCATTCGACCAGATTCGAGCAGTCTGTCGTATTGCGGCGGTACTACTCTTCTGACTCGGAAGCCTCTTCAGCCTCTTCATCCGAAGATGCAGCCGCTTCTTCAGCTTCCTCTTCCAGCTCGGCTTCTGCCGCTTCAGCCTCTTCGGCTTCGGCTTCGTCCTCCGCAGCTTCCTCAGCGGCAGCATCCTCCTCTACAGCTTCTTCAGCTGCAGCTTCCTCTGCTTCTACCGCTTCAGCTTCAACTGCGGACTCCTCAGCTGCTGCTTCTTCCTCGATAAGTTCCACGATTTCTTCATTTCCTTGAACCACGTCTTGATCTTGGCTCATGTATATCACCTCCCACTTGTTAGTATCTTAATTGTAGCGCTTTCATAGAATGAGACAAGGGGTGTAAAATGTCGGATAATAAGAAGTTTTCGCCTTCTTTCGACGTTCCGCCTCCCCCCCGACCTGGGTCTAGGTATAGATTAAGACTACCGCCCGTTCAAACCACACGCTTACGCAGTTAGGATGGTTATAGTGAAAGTGTGTGAAAAAACGGGGGGCTTATCGCCATGTTTAGTTTGTTAGTTAACACAGGGCAAGCAGCAGTCGTGCTGCTTCTTATCGCGAGTTTGATTACCGCGAACCAATCCTCAAAGCTGATCTTCAGTCATAATGAAGCCATCTTGTATCAAAAGACGCGCAAGCTGATCAAATGGAGCTGGATTATCATTGCTCTAGCCCTGCTATCGATCACAGCGGATGCCATGCTGGCCGCTACGTTCCAGCCGATATTCTGGATGGATCGATTGCTGCTCAGAACTCCATTACTCCTGTTGACGACACTGTCGATACCGCTCGTTGCATTGCCGCGCATCTATAGACTGTTGCAACGGACGCGGGCGAAGTCTGAACAAGAGCTAGACGTTGCGCGAAGACGTCAAGCTACGGAGACCGGACTTATCATGCCGTTTAAGCTGACCGCGCTCAGCACTGCCGGCGCTCTCTACTTCTTGCTTAACCCGCCACTTCCGTTCCTTTGGTTCGAGGTATTGGTTCCGATCACGATCCTTGTCTTCGTCGGCGGTTTGCTCTGGATGCATCAAACAAGCCGTAACCAGATCGCGGCGGCCTCGGTGGAATCTACGATTTACCGCCCATGGAAACGCAGACTACGCATCAGCGTCTCCACGCTAGTCGCAGTAGCGGTGATGAGCCTGCCACTGCTAATCGCGGCTGACGCCAGCCGCTTGCCAGATCGTATGTCGATGATGACGGGGACGGCTGATTTCGGCTACCATACGACTACTGGACTCCAATCCGCGTCATTCATGAACCAATTGTTCCACGCCGATCACGAGTCACACAGTAACGAAACCTTAAGCAGACCGCATACCTCCATCACCACCCTCTCCGGTCCTACGGAGGGTAAAGCAGACCGCGTCTTCGAGCTTACCGCCAAGCAAGCCGAAATAAAACTGGAATCCGGCAAGGTCATCAAAGCTTGGACCTATAACGGCCAAATCCCGGGACCCGAGCTTCGGATGAAGCTGGGCGAGCTCATCGAAGTTCGGCTAACCAATTTGGATATCGAGGACGGGGTAACCATCCATTGGCACGGACTCGATGTTCCGAACGCAGAGGACGGCGTCGCCGGCGCCACACAAGACGCCGTGATGCCCGGTGAGTCGCATATCTACCGCTTCATTGCGGATCAGACCGGCACGTACTGGTACCACTCGCACCAGCATTCCAAGGAAGCAGTCGAAAAGGGATTGTTCGGCATGCTGATCGTGGATGCTCCGTCGTCAGCCAGCGAGCTCATGGAGGACATCACCGTTGCAACGCATGTATGGGACGGCGTTGGTTTCGCCATCGGGACAAATACGTCGCTTCAGCGCAAAACTATTCAGCCAGGCACACCAGTCAAGCTGCGACTGCTGAATACGGACAACTGGACACGCAAGGTCCATCATATAACCGGGACTCCTTTCAAAGTGACGGCCATCGACGGCATTGATCTGAACGAGCCGGACCAGTTAAACGGTACTGCCTTATATCTGACAACTGGTGCGCGGTACGATGTCGAATTTATTATGCCGGATACGCCCGTTTATATCAGCGTCAACCAGAGCAAGAAGCTTGGCATCCTCTTGACGCCAGATGATCAAGCCGACTATAGCGTGCCCGCGATCGACGAATCTGGCGGCACATTTGACCCGACGCATTACGGCAAGCCTGCCGAGACGCCCTTCGGACCGGACAGCAAGTTCGATCGCGAGTTCACGATGCTGCTCGATAACGGCCTTGCCTTCTATAACGGCTTGCCAGGTTTGTATGATACAATTAATGGGAATGTATTCCCTGATACCCCGATGTTTGTCGTCAAGGAAGGGGAGCTTGTGAAAACAACGATCATAAACCGCGGCGCCGTGGATCATCCCATGCATCTGCATGGGCATCATATGCTTGTCCTAAGCCGGAACGGCGAACGGGTCAGCGGCAGCCCTTGGTGGTCAGATACGCTCGACGTCCTCCCCGGCGAGGTATATGAGGTGGCTTTCTTGGCCGACAATCCTGGCCTCTGGATGGACCATTGCCACAATCTCCAGCATGCGGCGGCTGGCATGACGATGCATCTGATGTACGACGGCTTCACATCGCCTTTCGAAATCGGCGAGGAAGCGGATAATCATCCCGAATAAGCGGCTTTCATCTTGAATCATTGGATTCCTATAATCAGTTGTATATACTAATAGAACGGAGTGTATAAACCATGAATATGAAAAGCGTCAAAACAATCGGAGGCACCGTCATCCTGCTGCTAGGTGTCCTGCTGCTCATGAATCAAGGAGAAACATTCGGACCCGGCACCATCTTCGCTTACTTCTGGCCGTCCCTGTTCGTCATGCCGCTCGGCTTGTTCTTCCACTGGCTGTACTTCGGCGTTACCGGCCGTAAAGGAATCGGATTGTTAATTCCCGGCGGTGTGCTGATCACGGCAGGCATCGTATGTCAGATCGCCATGTTGTTCGGCAATTGGGCGTATATGTGGCCCGGCTTTATCCTAGCGCCTGCCGTTGGTTTGCTGGAGTTCTATTGGTTCGGCAACCGCAACAAATGGCTGCTCATTCCCATCAACATACTAACCGTGCTGTCGGTGCTGTTCTTCGCAGTATTTTCGTTCGGCGCCCTCTTCAACGAATTACTCAAGGGCCAACCCTATTTCGCGATCCTGCTCATCCTGGGCGGCGCCGCTCTGCTGACGCTGCGCAAGAAAGCCGACTAAGCGCTCACATCCAAGGAGGCAACATGTTAACCTTTCAGCAAAAAATCGATATCATAACGTCCTTTCCTGAACTTCAGCGAAAGGACGTTTCGCTTGGGCGCGTCAACTTCCATTACGAGGACAGCGTCCACGACAAGAAGACGGTCGTGTACCACTTGCATCCGAATGGCAACGGCTATGTCTATGCCGCCCTGCTTGGAGATGTGCCCGTAGATCCCAAAGGACTCGCCAATATTCGCGATTGCTCCGAGGAGGAGCTCCGTTCGCTTGTAGCTCGTGCCATTGCCTCTCTCTCCGGTGAAGACGAGGAAGCGGCGGAGTCTGATCGCCCTAGCCGCAAGCCTCTGCCGATTACGGAAATCTGGCTTAGCCCCGGCGGAGAAGCCTACACCTTGCTCTTCGACGAGGAAATGTGGTATTTGTATGCCGGAGAGCATATTGATATGGCTTTCGAATCGTACAAAGAAGCATTGGAATATTTGGCAGATGAGGAGTTTCGTCGCAACTAAAGGAATTTGGTCCCTCCGCGTCTAATTGTACTTAGTACAACTTAGAATGCGGGAGGGACATCCGTGTCCATTAAATCCAAGTTATCGCTCTCTATATCCGGAATTGTAACCATTATCCTCATCTTGAATATCGGTTTTTCTTATTATACGTCCAGGCTGCTGCAGACAACCGCGCTGGAGAATCAGATGCGCAGCATTGCGGAGCAGCTCGTCGTATCGGCCGACAATCAGGAGAAAGTGAAAGCCCAATTCGAAGTGGAGCTTGCACATAAACTCCGTTATGCAGCCATCGCCGTACAGATGAAGCTCGACCCCGATATTGCAAACGTTTCAAATTTGGACTTGATCAACCTCAGCAAGGAGCTGGAGCTGCACGACATTACGTTATGGCAGCGCATTGACGGAGAGATCGTATCCGTTCGTTCTTCGAACCCCAAAGAACGAAACCTTAACTCGACATCATGGGATTATTGGAATACGGCCTTCGGCCAACTGCTCGATCGGGAGCCGGTAACGGTCAAGAAGGGCTTCGCGTCCACAAACTTTTACTCCGGACCCATTAATTTCGCCGTTTCTAATCCGAATGAAATCAATAAGTGGGGATATTATTACGATGGTTCCACCAATTATATGATTAATACGATTATTAACGTTCAGAAAGATGGTATTTTTGATATGCTCGACAGCACCACTAAGCTTGTCGACCAGCTCATGGCATATGACAGCAGCTTGCTTGAGATTACCGGATTTGATCCCGAATTTTTTGGTCAGAAAAAAATCATCAAGATGAAAGATGGTATACCCGTCTATAATCTGGACGTCCGGGATATTAAGTTCGGCAATTACAATTACAGCAACATGTCAGGCGAGGATGCCGTCCACATTCAGAATGCGATTAAGCAGAACAAGGTTATTACCGACAAATTTGAGGCAAACGGCAAGAAGGTCGTTCGCAGCTTTTTCCCGATCACAACGAATGGATCGCCCTACGTTATCGGCGTAGCGTTCGATGAACATCAGCTCATGCAGCCCATCAGGCAGCAATTGATCGTTCATTCGATCATTTCGATTGGACTTGTCTTATTGGCCACGGTCGCAAGCTACTTTATCTCCGGTTACATGCTGCGTTCGCTGCATGCAATCATGCGTAAGGTTAACGCCATCGCATCAGGCAATTTTAACGATAGCATTACGATCCGCAAGAAGGATGAGATCGGATTGCTTGCAGCCAGAGTGAACACCATGGGCGCCAATATGCTCAAATATACGAATCAGTTGCGTGATGCAGCGACAGAGCTGCAGAGCACCAAGCAGTACCTAGAGTCGTTTGTTAACAATACATCCGACGCCATACACGTAGTCGACTTAGAATATCGAATCATGCAAGTGAATAATGCCTTCGAGAAGATGTATGGCTGGAAGAGCGAAGAAGTATTAGGCAAGCCGTCCCCAAGCATTCCCGAGGAATACTTGGAAGAACAACATCTGATGATAGATAAAGTGTTAAAGGGCGGCTCCGTCTCGGACTACGAAACCTTGAACCTTACGAAACGCGGGGAACGGATTGATGTAAGCCGAACGATATCTGCCATTCGCGATGAGTCGGATCAAATCGTCGCCATCGCCTCTATAACGCGTAACATTACGTCACGGAAACAAGCCGAAGAGATCCTGCGGCGATCCGAGAAGCTATCCGTCATCGGTCAGCTGGCCGCTGGCGTCGCTCACGA
This sequence comes from Paenibacillus sp. strain BS8-2, assembly GCF_054483835.1. Lineage (NCBI taxonomy): Bacteria > Bacillati > Bacillota > Bacilli > Caryophanales > Paenibacillaceae > Paenibacillus > Paenibacillus sp. strain BS8-2. The sequence continues at coordinate 1,962,077 of NZ_CM137010.1, read as the reverse complement.
AGTACGTAATCCGTTAACCACGCTGCGCGGTTTCGTGCAGCTGCATAAGCAGACAGGCTCCTTATCGGCATCTCATCTCGATCTTATGTTATCCGAGCTCGACCATATCAACATGATTGTCAGCGAGTTCCTTGTTCTCGCCAAACCTCAAGCCAATCGTTACGCTCGTGTCGAGATTATGCCGATTATCAGCGATATCGTCATGATTATGGATTCGGAAGCAAGATTGCATCAGGTGAACTTATCCTATGCTGCAACCGAGAATTTGCCAGATATCATAGGTATCGGCAGTCAAATTAAGCAAGTGTTGATTAATTTAATCAAGAATGGCATCGAAGCAATGCCAACCGGCGGCGATCTTGACATCCGTGTCACAAAGTCGGAGACCGAGGAAATCGTCATTCAAGTGATTGACCACGGGACTGGCATTTCCGAAGCGGACATGATCCGACTGGGCGAGCCCTTCTTCACGAATAAGAATCAGGGCAATGGCCTTGGTCTGATGGTCTGCCAACAAATCATCGACAATCATAAAGGCCGCATTACCTTCCGTAGTACGCTGGGACAAGGCACCTGTGTCGAAGTCCGGCTTCCTGCCGCAGGCAGCGGTCCCATGGTCAGCGGATTCCTTGCAAGCGGCGAAGGAGCTTAACTGAAATGAGAATATTAGTTGTAACCGCCGTCGATGCCGAGCGCGATGCTGTGCTGCGCGGCATCCAAAGTGGCGAGATCCTGAAAGCTGATAGCGGCATGTCCATCCAAGAGGAGTCATTCGCTGGGGATGGAGCCGCAGTTGTCGGCAGATGTAATACTCGCTTCGAAGTCATCGCCGCAGGCGTAGGGCCTGCGTATGCAGCAGCTAGCACCGCCGCAGCGCTCTCTCGCGGCGATTACGACCTTGTCATCAGCGCGGGGATCGGCGGCGGCTTCCTGGGTGTCGCCGACATTGGCTCGCTCGTCGTTGCCGATGCTATTGTCGCCGCCGATCTCGGAGCGGAGACGCAGGATGGGCAGCTTTCCCTAGACGAACTAGGCTTCGGCACCTCCAGAGCGCCTGTCGACTCCTCGTGGAGCCACGAGATAGTTGACTTGTTATCGTCTGCCGGGCTCGATACGAAACTTGGATCGATCCTTACGGTTTCTCTAGCTACAGGACGAGCTGAGACGGCGGAGCTGAGGCAGCGACATGTGCCAGGCGCTGCCGCCGAAGGTATGGAAGGCTACGGCGTTGCTATCGCCGCAGCCCAGTTAGGCGTCGCCTGCACGGAGCTGCGCGCGATCTCCAACGCCGTTGGTCCACGCGACCGTGCGTCTTGGCGAATCGGCGACGCTTTGCGAGCGCTTGAGAGCGCCTTTCACGCGATTGCCGTCAAGTGCAACGATGCAGACTTCACCTGTGAAACCCGTGAAGGGATTCAATCCTAATGCCCAAATGAATTGCCGGCTATCCTTAGGTAGCATGGCACGTTATAAGCCCCTGTCGCTAACCGCGCAGGGGCCTTACTTCTAGCTCGAAAGGAGCGTATACGCTATGAATATCGCTTACTCACCATGTCCCAATGACACGTTTATCTTCCATGCCTGGGCGCACGGTCTCGTGCCGGGAGCTCCAGCGCTGAATGTCACCTATGCCGATATCGATATTACCAACCACCTTGCTGCGCGTCAGGAAGGTCCGGAGGTGATGAAAATCTCTTTTGCCGCCTTGCCATACGTGCTTGAGCATTATCAATTGATCCCTTGCGGCGGCGCGTTAGGACGCGGCTGCGGTCCGCTTGTGCTGACAAGGCCGGCTGAGCATAGCTCGGACAATGCCGACCTCGCGAGCGGCTCATTCCGCGGCGACGAGCTTGCAGGCAAAGTTGTCGCTGTGCCGAGCGACCGTTCAACGGCTTATATGCTGTTCCGCCTGTGGGCTGAGCAGCAAGTGAATGGCGGGATCGGCGAGATTGTTGTCATGCCGTTCCATGAAATCATGCCCGCAGTACGCGACGGCCGCGTTGATGCTGGGCTTGTCATCCACGAAGCTCGATTTACTTATGGCGACTACGGACTACGCATGCTTGTCGATCTCGGGAGCTGGTGGGAGTTCGACACAGGTCTTCCCATCCCGCTTGGTGCGATTATCGCACGTAAGGGGCTTAATGTAGAGGAGATCGCCGGCTGGATCCGCAGCTCTCTCGACTACGCCTGGAGCCATCCCGAAGCTTCTCGCGACTACGTTATGTCGCATGCGCAAGAGCTCTCGCCTCAGGTAGCCAAGTCGCATATCGATTTGTACGTTAACGACTTTAGCCGCGATCTGGGCGAAGCCGGCTATGCAGCAATCGAATCGCTGCTCGGACGCGCCGCGAAGCAAGGACTCGTGCCGGAGTTCGACTTAGGTTTGTTGCGGGATGGAAACTGCGATTGAACCCTTGATTCACAGATGTTACAAACAACGGCGGGCGTCCATAAGACTTTATCAGTCTTGGACGTCCGCCGTTTGTGATTCAATGATCGAGGGTTTAGGGAACTTGATTTCCTTCTTCGCCGGATTCTACGTAATGCTTCAGCATCGACAGCTTGTTCTCCCAATAGCGGTCGAAATACGACAACCAACGTTTCAGCTCCGAAAGCGGCTCTGGATTGAGTCGGTAGCGAGTCTCCCGTCCCACCTTTCGATCCTGCACCAACCCCGCATCGGACAATACGCGCAGATGCTTGGACACCGCCGTGCGGCTAATGGGGAAGTGGCTGCTGATGGCGCCGACCGGCATCTCTTGCCCGCCTAACATTTGTAATAGCTCACGTCTTGTCGGGTCGGCGATTGCCTGGAATATATCGAATTTCTGCTGCGGGATCCCCATCGGCTTATTGCCCTGCGTATGCAGCAAGCTTCTTGACGATGCCAACCCATCCGCCAGCCATACGTTCGCGCACGACAGCATGTTTTTCGCCAAAAGCTGTTGCCGTATCTGCGTTCCAGCCGCCATGTGTCAGCGTAAAGTTGGTGCCGCCTTCTGCTGCCTCCAGCTCGAACGTAACCGTCCAATCCTTGTCCCACTTGAAAGCAAGCTTATGCGGTGGATCCAGCTCCACAACCTCACAACGGGATTTCCCCCACTGCGGAGCCTCCAGATGAAATACATGTCCGAGCTCCGGCTGGAAGTCGTTCGGCATGAACCATGCGGCAATCCCTTCTGCCGTCGCCACTGCCTCCCACACCTTAGCTACTGGAGCTTGTATAAATACGCGTTGTACAACATCCTCCAGTTTCGATTCCGCTTGTTGTTTTTGTTCCATATGTGTATGCCATCCTTTCGTTTGTGTATCGAATTGGCTTTTTGACAAAGCGTGTTCTTCTTCACCAAATAGGAAACCTAAAGGTTTCATGTTTTGAATTATATGACACCCATAGGTTTCATGTCAACAATCGGATTTGACGTATGCGCTTACGATATGAATAATATAATAAAATCTATTTTTGACGATACATCATTAGATCGAGGAGGATACACCATGTCTATCGTTTCACAGCTTATGGAATTTAATAAGCAATTTGTCGAAGAAAAGCAGTACGAAGCTTATTTGACTGACAAGTTTCCAGAGAAAAAAATAGCAATCCTCACGTGTATGGATACGCGTCTTGTCGAGTTGCTGCCTAAAGCGCTCAACCTGCGGAATGGAGACGCCAAGTTCATCAAGAACGCCGGCGCGATCCTGACACAGCCGTTCGGAAGCGCAATGCGCAGCATTCTCGTAGCTGTCTACGAGCTTGGCGCGCGCGAGGTGCTGGTCATCGGTCACCATGGCTGCGGCATGACCAACCTGGATGCCAAGGGCATGATCAGCAAATTCAGCGATCACGGCATCGACCCGCTCGCTGTGCAAACGCTGGAGAACGCCGGCATTCGTATGGAACGTTTTCTTCGTGGATTCGCGAGCTCAGAAGAAGGCGTGATGCATAGCGTTCGCATGATTCGCAACCATCCGCTCTTCCCACCGGCGATTCCTGTTCATGGCTTCGTGATCCATCCCGAAACAGGCGAGCTCGAAGTCATCGTTGAGGACTATCGCGAGCAGAACGATCTAAAGTAGCATGGAACCACCTGTGTAGCAAGGTGAAACGGCTATCGCCGTCTTTGGCGGCGCAGCGCGTTTCATTCCGAGAATTCTAAGCTCAGATAAGATGCAAAAACTTATAAATTCTTAGAATTCAAGGTGAAACGGCTATCGCCGTCTTTGGCGGCGCAGCGCGTTTCATTCCGAGAATTCTAAGCTCAGATAAGATGCAAAAACTTATAAATTCTGGCGTGTAATATACTCCTTTTATAAAGGAAAATCCCCAGCGACTATCGAAGAAAGAAGCACCTGACGAAGAGCTTCAATCTAACCACCCACCACAGGAGGTTGAAGTCACATGGGGAAATCCCAACATATTCAAGGCTTAAAGGGAACAAAGTTCAGTCAACAACTGCGAGGTGTTAACCTGGAGCAAGTACTCATCGTAGCGATCGATGCGGCAAAGCTCCACCAAAAAGCACTCATATGCAATTATTTCGGCGACGTGATTGAGAAACCCTTCTTTTTTTCCGTCAGTCAATCCGGAATGAAACTCCTATACGACACGATTGAAAGAGCCATTCGAGACACGGAAGCCGTACGCTTGTTTCTTGGCATTGAAGCAACCGGCCACTACTACGAGGACATTGTCAGACAGATGACCATGCATGGGTACCACGTTCAAATTCTCAACGCCTACACGACCTCTGAAGAGCGTGCCAGCGCTCTTAGTTGGTGCAAAACCGATGACCTCGACCTCGTCGCCATTGCTCACGCCATTCGTAACAATAAAGCGACGGAGTATCGTTTAACGGAAGGCCTGCAAAGACAGTTGCGCGTCCTAACTCGTGCAAAGCGCTCAGAAATTCGCAAGCGTTCTAGCCTTCGTATGGAGATCCGAAACATCCTGGATATCGTCTGGCGTGAGTATCAAGGTTACGCCGAACACCAGAATGGAAGAGCTAAGAAAATAAAAGTGTTTAGCGACTTGTGGGGGAAAGCATCTCTCTACTTCATGGAGTACTACCCGCACCCCGCTCTCGTTTTGCAACTTGGTGAGATGGGGCTACGGAAGCTTTCCGTTCAGCACAACTTGAAGTTGCGTACGAACGCAATCGGCAAGCTGCTTCATGTGGCAAAGGAATCACTTGCCTCAGACGTGCAGACGCTCCGTCCCGAGCTCATGGTGCTACGTATGAAGCTACAGGACCTCCGCGCCTTCGATGCCAAAATCAATACGCTGGACAATGAGATTGAAAACCTGTTGCTTCAGACCGACGGTAGCTTACTCCTTACGGTTCCTGGACTCGGCGTATCCTTGGCGGCAGAGCTCTACGCGGAGATCGGTAATGTCTTGGATTATCAGCATGCCGGGCAACTCATCAAGAAGGCCGGTACCAATCCGATCGTCAAGCAGTCAGGCGGCGGCGCGGGCTCTTATCGCAAAATCTCCAAGCAGGGCAATACTCACTTACGCTATGTCACTTATCTAGCTGGGCGGAGCCTCTGCTTGCATAATGAGGACCTGAAGCCGTTTTACGAACGTCTCAGAAGCCGAGGCAAGCACGAACGCGCAACCTTTGTAGCAATGGGCAACAAGATGCTTAAGATCGCTTTTGCCATGTTACGCGATAAGCAGCCGTTCCATTCCTCCAAGCCAGCTTATCGGCTCGTGCAGGAAATCAACAAAAAGCTCGCCTTTAATTGCATGATCACATCAAGCGCTGCCTAGATACAAAGAAAAATGATGAAGTCGGTATGTCTGGGACCGAGGGAAGATCGGATCAAATTCTGGAGGCCCAGACCTCGTACTAAAGCGTTATCCACCTCGTCCTGTCAATGCGAATTGTACGTTAGAACAGCTATCTGCACTCAGCCAGATTGCATACAGGATTGAAACGAGGCTATTTCTTCAGATTCGAGACATACCGCTTTCGTCCACCGCTTTTCGTCAGTTGGTAACCCTATTTTTAAAATTCTACAGGTTAGGTGTGTTTGGGGTGCTCTAAAGTCCGTAAAAAGTAGTTGACATAGTACGCTTAGAATTTTAAAAGCATGTTAAGGACGCTTCTCGCGTCAGTGACATGCTTTTTTTGATGTTCTGGTCCCTGTATCGTTTGCAGCATTCTGCAACGATCAAGAGCCAGCGCAAGTTAGCCCGTTTCAATTGGAGCCTGCAGAAGCAAGCTTAATAGGAACTAGCCGCTTCAAAGTAGGAGCATTCGCCCACTCCCTGCATATGTTGAATCAACATGTATCGCGTGCGGAGAGGGGAAACATCATGAAAATCGCGGTCGGAATCATTCATGGCATCGGCAGACAACTCCCAGATTTCCATCTGGAGCTGGCCAAGGAGCTGACGGAGCGTCTATCTCTTATATGTCCGGAGATTGAATTGTTTGTAGAAGGCATCTACTGGGGGGATATAACGGAGCGGATCGAGGAGAAGCTGCTATGCAAGCTGGCTCCGTATAAGCTGCGATGGGACAATTGGATCGATGCACGCGGCTTCATGGTGAGCTTTGCCGGGGATGCCATCGCCTATCAACCAATCCCCCGTGCAGATAATCCGCATCCACACGAATTCATCTATACCGATATTCATGAACGCGTCGCGCATAAGCTGCAATGCCTGGCTAGACGCGCGGGCCCGGATGCTCCACTTTGCCTCATTGGTCATAGCCTTGGCTCCATCGTCGCAAGCAACTACCTCTATGATCTACAGAACCGGAAACTCCCGCCCCGTATCCAATCGATCATTGCACACGGCAACTCCCCGCTTGAGAAGGGCGAGACGCTCTCCCATCTCTACACGCTGGGAAGCCCCATCGCGCTTTGGACGCTCCGGTACGATGATTTCGGCAAGCCTGTAGTCGTACCCGCTCCCAAATTCAAGCATCAGCATGTCGGCGAATGGGTCAACTTCTACGACAAGGACGATGTCATCGCCTACCCGCTCAAATCATTAAGTGTGCCCTATAACAAAGCAGTGACCGAAGATATCGAAGCACGCAACCCCGGTTTAATGGCTTGGACACCGCTAGGTTCGCATGGTGGATATTTTCATTCCTCGGTTATCCAAGAGCGGATCTGCCAATCCTTAGCGAAGATGTACCACAGCCTAAATCCGATGTGATGTCGACAATACAAAAGCGGCAGCCCAGGGGAAATATCCAACCTGGATTGCCGCTGTTTATTTGTTATCTGCTCCAAAGCCCGATGTCGGCCAAAAAACGATCGATATCGCCTAGCGCTTCCAAGCTCTCCTCCACTGCCGCCGTATAACCGAATAAAATGAACGCATGCTTCGAGCGGGGGTACAGAATAAGCCTCGCGTCGTTGCCTAAACTACGGTGCGTTTCTACATACCGCACGGACTGCTCCGCTTCGACCGTCCGATCGAGCAAGCCATGCAGCGTCAGCGACGGCGGTTGGCCTGTGCGGGCACGCTGCAATGGGGAGATTAACCTCATCTCCTCGCGCTGCTGAAACCAATCCCGTACAGCCTCCTCCTTGTCAAGAAGCTCCGTACCTAGCAAGGAACCGCGCGCAGAATGGCGCCATTTGTCCGTCACATCAACGATGCCGTTGCAATTAACAACCGCAAAAGGATGGAGCGGACTGCCTTCCGGCAGCGTTCCGAGACAAGCAGCTAGATGTCCGCCTGCGGAATCCCCTGCAACGACGATGCGTTCCGGGTTTATACCCAACTCTGCCGCGTGCTCGCGAAGGAACGTTAGCGCATCCAAGCAGTCGCTCAAGCAATCCTCCACCTTAGATGCTGCAAAAGAGGGATTAGCAACCGGTACCGATTCCGCCCTCGGGATGAGTCGATACTGCACGCAAACTCCGACGGCTCCCCGCAGCGCTGTGTATCGGCTATGGGGCACGAACTGTTCGGGCTGCCCGCCTGACCAGCCTCCTCCGTGAATCCAGAGAATCACAGGACGTTGATCCTCCTGTCTCCACCCTGCCGGTTTCATGACAAGCAGGCGAAGATCCAGGTCTCCAATGCTCTTGTAGATCAGCGTCTCTGGCTCCGCTCCGTCCAGTAGTCTCTCGACCGGCAGCTCCGATTCAAGGCCAGAACCCATCGCTTCCTCGCACCTAATTTTCATTGCCATGTTCCCGCTCCCTTCGCTTATCCTGCTTATATCTCTTCAGACAGCATCATAAGCAGCAACCCTTGGCCGTAGCCCTCCTGACGGCCGCGCGCGATAACGTGGTATTCGCCTGGATGGCTCTGCACGCCCGTGCCGCTTGACACGCCGCGCAGTACACCTTCATGATCGATGAGCGCGCAGACGGCCCGGTACGCCTTGTGAGCCATAGCGGCGAACTCAGGGTCTACCACCCCCTCGCGAATGCCTCGCAGCACGGCGTATGCGATGCCTGCCGCCGCCGAGCTTTCCGTATACGTGCCTGGTTCCGTCACGACCGTCGTCCATAATCCCGACAAGTCCTGATAGGTCTGCAGCCCCTTTAGCTGCTTGTGCAGAACCTCCCGTATCGCCAACCGATCTTCCGCATAGGCTTCCGGAACAATACGCAGCAACTCTACCGCTACAACGGCAGCCCAAGCGTTGCCGCGCGCCCATTGGCAGCCGATAACGTTGCCCTTGCCTTCGTCCCAACCATGATAGAACAAGCCGTTAGGCTGCTGCAGTCCCGCAACATGCACATGGAACTGCCTCAATCCCTCACGAACCGCTTCTTCGTTCCCAAGTCGCAAGCCCGCTTCCGTCAGGAACAATCCCGCCATGAACAGCGTATCGACCCACATCTGCTTCTCGAACTTGGTTTCCGTCAGCGTATGCTCGTAAGCGCCGTTCTCCAGTCTAAGCGCACGGTACAGCAAGTGATCGACGCGATTCGCTAGCCGTTCATCGTAATCGACGATGTCAAGCTTGCCCGACATCCTCATTAAACCCGCCCAAGGAGCCGTGGCATTTACCGTTTCCGGTATCGCGCCCGTACTAAGCTGTTCGCCATACCAGCGTTCGAGAAAAGCGCGAATACTCCCCGAGCCCGTGCTCTCCCATAACGTCGTGAGACCGTACAACGCCACTCCCTCGCTCCAGTTCCACTCACGCAGCGGCATCCGCAGCGTCGCGTCGACAACAGCCTTTCTTACTAACTCGATCGTTCTTGACATCTCTATCGTCCTCTCCCGTTCCATTATGCCTGCGGATATGGCGGCAAGCTGCCCTTCCGCTCATTCTCCCAGAAGTTGAAGCCGTTATGGCCGTATTCATGGCTGCGGATGTAGCGGCGGAATGTCTCGTCCGGCTTTGGATCCCAGTCGATAAGCCCACCCGGAACGGTATCCCTCTCCAGCGAGCAAAGCCCCTCCCCGTTGCCGTTCAAGGCCGCGATGCTATACGCATATTGGCTCTCCGTCTCATCCTGCCCTGCGCGATCGTCCAAATATTGACGCTCACGACCCTCGTAGATCAATTCGTTATGAATCTCTCCCAGCTTCCGCCGATATAGCCGGTAGCTCTGCGCCCCCAGCACCATTCCCCAGGATGCTTGAATCGCCCCGTCATCGCGCTTCAACCGCAAACCTTGAGGTGCTGCGGGAGGAAGCTCCGTCGGATAGATCGGGAACGGCTCGCTCCATTCTCCCGCCGCTTCTCCCCTGCAAGCGCGGACCTTAACGTGAAGCTTCGTTCCCGCTGCCAACCCTTCCAGTTGGAAGCGTTGCGTCGCAATACGATCAACCATCACCTTCCAGGAGCGACAATTATCCTTGCTGATGGCCAGCTCATAACGATCCGCGCCCGCAGCAGCGTCCCATTCTACGTCCGCGGCAGTCGGGGAAGCAATCGATACGCAGATCTTGCCCGGCTTGCCCGGCACGGCATCGCACGCTGTCCATTGCCACTCAGTCCGACCGGCAGGCAATACAAATTCCAGCACCGTCTGGATGCCGCTTCCGCTATGGAGCGTCGACACCTCGTACGCCTTGCCGTCTACGTATAGCCTATGCAGTCTGGACATATGGGAGGACGGCAGCTCCAACCGGACGTTGATCGGCACCGATGAAGAAGAGCGACCACTAAGCGAACCGGCTACGGTAGCAAAGGCGAATGCAGCCTCCGATTCGTTACCGCCTGCGCTTCCTGCTGTGCCACAGTCAGCGGAATTCTCTCCGGCTACCGGCTTGATCGTCGCCGCCAAACCCGCCGCCGCGATGTAACGGCCGCGGAACAACGCCGCTTCAGCATGATTGTTGCCGTAGAGGCGCACGATGCCCGCGTAGCCGTCGAATGCCGCATTCTCTCCGTGGTGGCGAATGCGCGTTGCGCTGCGGAAAATATGATCCTCGCGGCCGACCAGCGCGACGATGGCGCCGTAAGGCATCGCTTTGACGGCTTTAATTTGAGGCTGCCATTCGCCTCGGTGAGTAACTACCGTCAGGAAATCGCCAAAGCCGTCATAATAGCGACCAACAGCGCCGTCCGGGTAGCCATGAGCTTTCCGATTGATCCGGTAGTCTCCGGGTTTAACCTGAGGGCCGTCAATCGGACCGCCCAAGGTCACCGGCGACGAAGCCGCTCCCGGCTTTAGTTGGTAAATAGACGGGAAGGGATCCTCTCGATGCGAGAACCAGGAGAAACGGCCTCGCACCCTCATATCGGCCACCTCATCGTAGATGACAATATAGTCGTTGCCGGACATCAGCACGCTGCGGGAGCGGTAATGAGGCAGCGCATCCGGTCCTGCCAGCAGTTCGGCAAACTGGGCAAAGCGGAAGTCATGCAGCGGTCCCGTCAGCTCGCGTCGACCGATGCTTTTGTATTCATGGCCATCAAGTACAGCAAAGGTAGAGCTGCCTTCTCCCGTCCCCATATTGTCGTCTCCGACATCCTCGGGACGGTTATAGCTGTACCGTTTGCCGTCCGCGTAATAATAGATAATGCCGTTGCCGCCATCGCCGGATCGGCCCCAGCGGTAATTAGGACCTTCGTCGATCTGCTGCAGATGCACCGACATCTCGCCGGATGTCCCGACTGCGGATCGCAAGACGTGACCGTAGCCTGTCATTTTTACCGACTTCAGCTGCGGGGGCGTGCCGACATTCGTTGGCGATTCGTCTTGCAGCATAAGGCGCCAGACGTCGCAATGCGCCTTGCTTTCGAAGCCCGGAGCCTCTACCGGACATACCGCCAGCAGCTGCTCGGCCAGCAGCGGATCGTAGTGTTTCAACATTTCCCCCAGCACCCGAAGCGCGTAAGGCGGGGTCAGCGGATCGTTATGGACACCGGCATGCGCACCCTGTGGCGGATAGGAGCGGCCGTCTCTAAGCGGAGCGCTGAGACTCTTCAGCAGATAGCCCGCGAGCTTGGCCAGATTGGGATACAACAGCGCATTGTCGCCATACGTTTTGCGTATACACCAGGCGGATCGCAGCATCGGTACAAGCGCAGCCCAGACATAGCAGCCCAAATTCTCCGTCCAGCGGCCGCCCTCTGCGTTCCATGCCGCCACATCGGGACGGGTATGATATTTCAGATTCAGCGCCATCGCCTTCTCGTAATGCTCCACCCACCGGCCTGAATGGGGATGATTCGGGAACAGCCCGGACATATAACCGAGGACAGCTTTGTAATCCGCCAGAAAGTTGGGATGACCCGACAGCATCGTATGGATCGGAGCCACATACTCGTCTTCGCGCACATACGCCATCATCGCACTGGACGCCTTGAAGCGGCGGAATTGCTCCGGCGTCATGTCTCTGGCTGACAGGTCGAATACCGGAGTCCAGAAGGCGAACTCACGGCTCGATACGGGAGACGTGCCCTCTACCTGATTGAAGTTGAAGGACAGCTTATCGACGATTTCTTCCATATCCTCCGGTCTCGGCAGCTCATGCAGATCGAAGTACCATAGATGCCCCTCCTCCGGCAGCTGCTCCGGATCGAACAGCCTTGGATATTGCGCCTGCGGCTCCTCCCAATCCAGCACCCAGTCCTTCGTCTTGTCAAGCGCCAGGAAGCTATGCCAGAGTGCCAATTCATCAATTAGCGGAAGTACAGTAAGCGTGATGGGAACTCGAAACGCCGCTGTAGACTGAGCCGCACGCTTCCGATCGGGGTCGTATAACGCAATCTTAGTCGCCCTGACGCCAGAAGCAAGCGGATAGATCCAGCTAAGCCTCTCCTCATCTGCAGCTCCCCCGCTTTCGCCGCAGTATTGGAAAGAAATCGCCAATGTATCCGACGATCTCCAGAGCGCATATTCGCCATCGTTCCATTGCATAGGATCGCCATGAAACAGCCCAGCGGCCAGATGCTGCTCTTCATCCACGAACGCGGCAGATCTTCCGGTATGCCAGGAGTGGAAATTGTCATACGGCAGAATGCGAAACGGCAGCTCTCCGCCACCGCCCAGATAAGCGTCTATCGCCTCTTCGCCCCGGCTCTTCGTATAGCGGCGGGTCGGATTCAGTCCCGTCCAGTCGACAACCAGCCGATTGCCGGACATCCCCTGCATATGCTCCTCCAGCTCGACAAAAGGCATCTCTGCCGCCAAGCGGATTGTAATGGCGTAAAGCGCATCGTTATCCCACAGAAAGGTGATTCGCTGCTCATGAAGAACAGGCCCGGAAGAGACGATCTCGCTCTGCACCGAGCATAACAACTGCCCGCTTGCCAGACGCGCCGTGGCCATCTTGCCGCCGTCCGCCAAATGCAGCCCGAACACCTCTTGCAACGCGGCGGATCCCGCAATCGTTATACCGACGCGCGGTACTGCGACCTCGATCAACCCGTTGCTGAAGCGAAGCGTGTCCCCTTCCTCCCTTACCGTTATCCCACGGGATGAAGCTTCTCCTTCATGCGCTTCTGCAATTGCCACCAAAGCTGGTGCCGCAGTCATCCCGTATGTCAGCTCGTAGCGCCGCGTCGCTCCTCTCGGCAGATCGGTTAGGAATGCGATGGCCCCGCCGGTGACAAAACCTTCCCGCAGTTCGGCCCCTACCAGTTGGGCCGGTACCCGCCGACCTTCTCCGTCCCGCAGAACCAAGCTGTCGGGAGTCGCCTCTCCGGGCTGAAGCTGCAAGGGATACCGCACCAGCGACAGCGGCCATTCATATTGTTGATGATCCAAGTGATCCTTCAATTCGTACACGATTTTCCCCATGATTAACCTCCTGCTGCACATTCTTTGCGCCTCTTGTTCACCTGCGCTGCTTCACCTTAACAACCGGACCGTTATAGATCAAAGCACATCCTCATGCTATCGCTTACATGTTCATGCAGAAAGCCGGGCAGGATATAACCCCCCTGCCCGTCCTTCGTTTCATGATCTGAATGCGCGCTTATTGTAACGAATCGTACAACTCCTGTGCTTCCTTCTGCAGCTGCTCGCCGCCCATGTCATTCCATTGCTTCACGAAGCTGTCGAAATAATCGATTGGCTGATCGCCGCGGATGATCATGGCATACGTTTCGATCTTCAGCTTCTTCAGATCGCCCCAGTATTGGCCGGCCGAAGGCAGGATGTCAGGTTTTCCGAAGATATCCGCAACCGGATTAGCGGCATATTTCTCATTAATTTCACGGAGCTGGTCACCGTAATATTTGTAGAAGATTTCAAAGTTAGGGCGCCCGCCGAAGAACGTTTCTCCGGATTTGATGCCTTCTTCCTTAAGCTTGACTGCATCGTCATACGGCGGCAAGTATTTGACGCCTTCCTTCAGGTCGGTTCCGTTCTTAAAGTCCCAATGCGTACCTTGCGTCCCGTAAGCAAGCGGCACAAATATTTCTTCGTCGTTAATGACAGCATCAATAATTTCGAGTGCGCGCTGCAGCTTCTCCGGCTCATCTTTCATTTGTGCACCAAACGAGATCCCGTTGGCCGCTGTTCCCCATGACCATCCGCCGCTTTCGCCTCGCGGCCCTTTAACTAGCGGACTGAATTCGATCTTGCCTTCTGGATTGATTGCCTTTAATGCAGAAATCGCGGAGTTCGGATTACTTTCGTCCGTCGAAAAAATACTGGTGTTATCATTAAAAGCGAAGGTCCCGTCGATAAACTTTTCGCCAAGATTTTGTCCGGTAACAAATTCGGGATCGATATACCCCTTGCTATACCAATCGGCAAGCAATGTCAATGCTTCCTTAGCCTCCGGCATAACGGCTCCGTTTGTCACCTTGCCGTCCTTGACCGTCCACTGAATTGGCATAACGCCGAACGCGCCGAATATTTTTTGGAAAGCCGCATAATCGGAATTACCGTTAGAGCTCATGCCGTATACGTCGATTTTTTTCAGCGCCTCGAACGCCGCCGTCATTTCGTCGATCGTCTCCGGAATTTTCGTTACTCCCGCTTTCTCCAGCAGATCGACGCGCCATGCGTTCGGAGTCGTGTTCTTGCCGCCGAACAACGTCGGAACGCCATAATTGACGCCTTTATGTTCCGTATAGAACCAGCCCTGCGGCGAATTGGTGTCGATCTCAGCCTTTGTTCGCGGCGCGTATTGCTCGAGCAGCTCCATCGGCACCTCGGCAAGCAAGCCTTGATCCGCATATTTCTTCATTTCGTTGGGATCCATGACGATCATCACGTCCGGGACTTCGCCCGTCGTCATCATGATTTGCTGACGCTGCGCGTAATCGGCACGTGGAATTGAAACGATATTCAGCTTAACGTTAAATTTCTCCTCCACTAACTTCTGACCGAACGAATCCTTCAACGTGACATCGTTGACCATCCACGTCAGCTCGACCGGTCCAGCCTCCTCCACGACTTCTTGGGTGGGGCTTGCCCCCGGCGATGACGGCTCTACCTGATTATTCGAATTGCTGGAGCAACCTGCCGTCACGAGAGTTGTTGCTGCAATCAGTGCCAGACCCTGTAATGCCAAGCTCTTCTTTCCCTTTTTCCATACCATCTTGTTTCCCCCGTTCATAAATGTAGAGTTGCCTATATTGTATAAAGTCTTACGACTTGATACCAGTCGAAGCGCGGTGACTCTGCCCGCGCCATGGCTGCGACCTGCCGAACTAATCCGGCCTGACCTATCAGCCTTTTACAGAACCCAGCATAATGCCCTTCACAAAGAAACGCTGAATAAACGGATATACACAAAGGATGGGCAGCGTTGCAATCATGACGGTTGCAGCTTTAAGCGTCTCCTTCGAATAGGTTGTGGCATGCAGCAATTCCGCCTCGGTGGCAAGCGCATCGCTCCCTTCAATTACGGTTCGTCTGACGAACAATTGCAGCACCTGCTTATCCATATCCTGTATATAAATCATGGCATCGAACCAAGCGTTCCACTGACCGACACCCGCCCATAACGCAATGACCGCTAGCACCGGAAGCGACAATGGAAGCACAATCGAAGCAAAGGTACGCAGCTCGCCTGCTCCGTCTATTTTGGCCGAATCCATAATTTCCTCCGGGATGGACTGGAAGAAGTTGCGCATGATGATCAAATTAAACGCACTCACGGCCCCCGGGAGCACTAACGCCCAAATACTGTTGAGTAGTCCGAGGTTGCGGATCAGAAGGTACATTGGAATCAGACCGCCGCTGAACAGCATGCTGAAGACGTAAAGCTTCATTATGAAGCTGCGATGCGGAAACGATTTGCGCGACAACGGATATGCCGATAATGAGGTGAAGATCAGCACGAGAGCCACGCCAAGGACCGTTCGCATCCCCGTATTCAGGAAAGCTTGAACAATGCCGCTTTGGTTAAACACCTTCTCGTACGATTCCAGCGTCGGCCGCATCGGGAACAGATGGAGTCCGGGCAGCTTGGCGTCAACTGGCGTACTAAGCGACATCGTCAGCGTGTACAGAAATGGATAGAGAGTCAGCAAGGCCAATAAGAGCAGAAGCACGATGTTGAGACTGTCGAAAATTTTCTCACTGCTTGTGCGATGATGCATATCATGCCTCCCTTCTACCAGATGCCCTGGTCTTTATCGTATAACTTGACCAGTCGGTTCGCGATGATAACCAGCAGCAGGCCAAAGGTGGAGCTGAATACCCCTGCAGCCGCGCCAAGCTCGTAATTCATCGTGAGAAGCCGGCGCAAGACGTACGTGTCTAGAATATCGCCGACCTTGGTGGTCGTGGCGGTCATCAGGTTATAAATTTGATCAAAGCCGACGGACAGGAAGTTGCCGATCGACAGCAGCAGCATAATGGTAATGGTAGGCGCAAGCGCTGGCAGCGTAATGTGCCAGATTCTTCTCCAGCGGCTCGCTCCATCTGCAATCGCCGCTTCGTATAAGGTAGGGTCGATGCCCGCCAGCGCCGCGAAATATACAATGGAGCCCCAGCCTACGCTTTGCCAAATATCCGTCGACACGATAATGCCGTAGAAGTAGGAAGGCTCGATTAACCAACTGACGGGCTCGAAGCCTAGATAGCCGAGAATTCGGTTGAAGCCTCCGTCGCGCCCAAGAAAGGTGAAAAGGATACCGCCGAGAATGACCCAAGAGAAAAAATGCGGTAAATAAGTGATCGTCTGAAAACTTCGCCTAAGCCAGCCCAGTCTGACCTCGTTCAACATAATCGCGAGTATGATGGGAGCTGGAAAAACAAACGCGTACTTCAGCAAGGCGATGATGACCGTATTTCGCAAGGCATCGGTAAAGCCCTCACCCGCAAACAAATAATTAAAATGCTTGAAACCCGCCCATGGACTTCCCATAATGCCCTCTAGTATTTTGAAGTCCTTGAAGGCAATCAGGATGCCGTACATCGGCACATACTGGAATAACAGGAACAGCAGAAATCCTGGCAAAAACATGAGAATCAAATATTTATTAGACGCATAGGAACGAAGCGTTGCATTGATTCGACGATGTCCCACCTTCTCACCCCTTACGCAAATGAATTTCGGCAGCAGGTCCGTTGCCTGAATCCAATGTATCCCGGAGCGGCGTTTCGTATCTATTCACACTTTTTGAAATGTGGAATTATGCCTTCCAGCTGTAGCTTTCGAGGCAAGGAAAAAGATGTTCATGTATCCGTAATGCACGAATTAAAGCGGATTTCGTAATCCTCAGACAGCACTTCGCTCCGCCATTGAGCATGAAAAAACCTTCGGCGCCGCGCAGCCGCGATTCCGAAGGTTACATTCATTTATTCTGTTGTTGCATTCTCGCGGTATTCTCCCGGCGTCATGCCCAGCTTCTTCTTGAACACGCGGAACATCTGCTGCACACTCGTGTAACCGATGGCGTCCGCAACCTGCTGCATGGTGAGCTCCGTCTCGACGAGCAGCTCCTGTGCTTTCTCTAACCGGATGCGCGTCACGTAATCGATGAAGGTTTCGCCGAGCTCCTCCTTAAACAGCTTGCTCAAGTAAGAAACGCTAATTCCCATTTCATCCGCCGCCATCTGCAGGGACAGATCGGAGGCATATCGCGCGCGGATCAATTCGACGGTTTGCCGGACCATCGTATCCGTCTTGCGCCGTTTGACAGAATCCATATAAAGCAAGGTCGGGGACAGCAGCTTCTCGCGGAACCATTCGTCGATCTGACGAATCGATTCCATCCGGAAGAAAGCTTCATAAGGATTGTAGCCGAACACGGCAACGATATCCTCCTCGTATTCTTGCACTAACCGAATAACAGCGACCAGCAACTGCAAATAAAACGTCTTCGCCATAGAGACGGAGGCAAACTCCCCCTCCAGCTTAGCCCTGAATTCCTTCAGGCTTCGTTCAGCAAGGACGGCATCCCTGACTCTGAGCGCGTTTAACAGATCCTGCTCCTCCGCTCCGGGATATTGCACCAGTTTCTCCGCCACAAGTGTCATATCGGTATAAGGCAGCACCTCGTCATACGCATGGGCCAGATTCATTTGCAGCGCCTGGAGCGCTTCCCTATAGGAATAGGTCAGGTCATGAGCCGAATCTACCATCGTACCTAAGCCGATCGTAATCGTTTGCTTCAGAATTTGTTTGACGACCGAGCGGAGCTTATCCGCCAACTGCACCGGCAGCTGATCCGCCGCGAGATCGCCAGGACAATTGACGATTATGACCGCATGCCTGTCTGTAATGATCGTCTCGATGTGGAAGGGCGGGTCTTCCCGCTGCTGCAGCTTGCTCAGCTCTGTTCCGATGTTCGATACCGCGAATAGAAACAGCTCTCGCTCTTTGCGGAACGAGCTGCTCTCCGAATCATCCATCTGGGCAATCATGACGCTTAGCTTGTCGTAAGGGAACATCTCGCTTTTGTCGATTTCCCTTGCCAGCCGGGATACGTCAACGGCGTTGCCGTGCAGCAGGGCGTTCAGATAATGCGATCGCAGCAAGGTGAGATGGATATCGCGTTTATTCTGCCCTTCCTTAACCGCAGCGAGCAAACGATTGATCCCTTCCTGCACCTCCATAATTGCGTCTCCTTGCGGCAGCTGGGGCCCCGGCGACTTACTCGATACCGTAATCCGTTCCAGCAGGGAGCGGATACTACGCTGAAACTTACTGTGCGTGAAATAAGCGGAATAGACGGCTAATAGGCACAAAATAACCGTGATGACGATAATAATCCGCTTGAACTCCTCCACTTGCTGCCGAGGTACATTAGCCGGCACTGCGATAGCGTACTTCCAGCCGTTGTTCTCGGATTGCAGCACGGAGAGAAAGTGATCGCCTACCCGGCTCGTCCGCACTCCATCTTGTGTCATTTGTTCCATCTCGCGAAGAAATACTTGCGTCTGGCCATCCTCCGCCTGATGATCCGGCATTCTGGCAACCAGCTGCCCCTCATTATTCGTCACGATAAACTCTCCGTCTGCATTAAGCGGAAACCTGGAAATTGTTCGATCGAGAAAATCGGGCTTCATATTCACAACAATAACGGCTTTCGGTTGATTGTAAAGCATGGGTAGTATACGAATATGCGACAACGTCGATATCGTCTGGCCGTTCAGGCTTGACAGCTCGCGGAGACCCAACCACTTCTGCGTTTCCCTGGACTCTATCATCGCTTCGGCATCGTCTAACCAGGATACGTCTCGGAACACCCGCGTTTCATGAACCTTGGTTACCAAATCATGACTAATAAGCATCTCCTGCCCGATGTGATAGAAGTAAATGGAGTGAATCGTATCGGTCACGTTTTTGATCTGGGATAGACGATCCCGGACCTCATTGGTGGGCGGGAACGCACCGAGCGTTACCTCATTTTTGACGTTCATTACCTCGATGATGTTAGCCTGCAACGCGAGCTGATTGGACATCTGCTCAATATTAAGCATATTGGACTCTACTTGATAACGAACCTGGGACAGGCTTTCCATGGACGAGCGATGAATTTCTTGCTGCACGATCCGTGAGCCCATGTAATAGGTCAACGTACCGAACAAGATGACCGGAATGATCGACAGCAGCAGGGTATTTGTAATCCATTTCGATTTTTTGAATGTTAAAGGAAGGCCCCTCATTCGCATAGTCCCCCTATGTCGTTTCACTTCCCTCCATCATGACATACTGAGCATTACGATTCTATTAACATTTTAGTTTTAACTCCTGAATGCCTAGCTCATCAGCTCTTTTTTGGGGTTCTTAATAATTCCCTTCCGATTAAAAGACAACTTTCCGTCACTCTCTTGCGTAATATATGTATTGGAATTGGAATATTCAGGGATGAAGAGGTGCTGCAGGATGAGATCCACTGCGAGGGTATCCATATTCATGATCTTCTTTTGCTTAGTTTCGGTGCTGCCCGTATTTGCCGATTGGGCTTCCAGTATCGTCGTTCACGATGGCAGCTCATATACAGTGACGGAAATGACGATTACCGAGGATCGGATTGGGCCCGAAGTCGGCAAAGTCACGAAGTATTCGGACATGGAAGGGACATACAGGGGCAACTTCTCCAACACGTTCCCAAAAGGGACGCCTTATTACGCCATTCTAGATACCAGCAAAGACGAGGCTATCGCGATTCTCACGTCCGACGGCAGGTACATATTGGCGGTCTATAATGGGGTGTACCCGAAAGTGCCGCTCTGGACGTCGGCGTATTTTTGGATCGGGGTGGGCGCAGTCGTATTGGGATTCATGTTCATAAGTGTGTGGCTGGCGAACCGCAAGAAGAGGGAAGGTCGCTAAGTTAGATGCGTTGATCGTAATAAGAATAAGCATTGCTGTAATTGCATGGTTTGTCTCGGCGCAACGTTCGATTATTGGGGAGAAGAGGTGTAATCATGGAAGCGTTTTTTACGATATCTGCTGTCTTGCTGATGCCGCTGTATGCATTCGGGTTTATCATGTTTGCAGCTGGATTATTGTACAACCTGAAGAAGGATGAGCAGATATCCGGCTACGCGATAGCAGCCGGTATCTGTTTCGCCCTTATGATGTGGACGATCAGCGCTACTCTGTTTGTCAGAGGAGGCTAAATTTCGATTAAACTTTACGGCAATGCCAGCTTACCCATGATTGTAGGTCTGGACGCGCCGGTCGCCGCCGGAATGTTGTTGCTGATGCCTCTTAGGAAATCGTTGCCGAGCAGGGCAAAAATAACGGCTTCCTTCGCATCATCCGCCAGTCCGAGCTCGCTGGAAGTTAAGATTCGTTGCTCCGGCAGAAGCTCTCGAAGCTGACCGAGCAACGTTAGATTGTGCGCACCTCCGCCGCTGACAATGACTTCGTCTATGCGGCACCGCGGCATAACGAAACGAAGGCAGGCATCGGCGATCGAGCGTGCCGTGAAAGCCGTAGCGGTCGCCACGATGTCGGCGCTTGTTAGTCCGCGCTCCTGCGCTCGTGTTAGAAATTCGGCTGTATATGAAGCGCCGAACAATTCGCGACCCGTAGATTTCGGTGGAAGCTGGCCGAAATACGGATGCGCCAGTATACTTGCGAGCAGTTCCTCATTCGCTTCTCCCTCAGCGGCCCATGCGCCGTCCGCGTCGTAACTAAGTCGTCCATCACTAAGCGTATGCACGACTTGATCGATAATCATGTTGCCTGGTCCGGTATCGAACGCAAAGAGATCGTTAGCGCTCGCTCCTGCCGGAAGCGCCGTGCAGTTGCCGATGCCGCCGATGTTTTGGAGTAATCTCCCCTTCGATGGGTGTCCGAATAGGATCAAGTCGCCATAAGGAACCAGCGGTGCTCCTTGCCCGCCGACGGCCATGTCCGCGGGACGGAAATCGCCGATCGTCAAGCAGCCCGTCAGCTTCGCGATAACGGACAAATCCCCGATCTGCAGCGTCGAACGCGCGAGGAATGGATCACTTGGCGTTGCCTCTGGCATATGCCATACCGTCTGGCCATGCGAGCTAACAAAAGCTATTTGGTTCATTTCGAGCCCCGCCTCCCGCACCGCTTCAAGAGTCGCCTCAGCAAAACGTTCGGCAATGTACACGTTCATCCCGGCGAGCTTGGCAACATCCGAAGTAGCAGGGTCGCAAAGCTCCTTTAACCGCACTTTCAGCGCATGATCATAAGGACGGCTATAATAGTGGACCAGTTGCACCTGTGACTCCAGCCCGCTGCCTTCGATCCGCACAACCGCCGCATCCACCCCATCAAGCGACGTTCCCGACATCAACCCTACCGCATACACGTAGGGCTTCTCTTGCGTCCATTGAAACATACCGTCTCCCCCGTTTAGTTCGCAATATCGACTATAGCTTGCAATACGTGCTTCAAGTTACTTCCGCGCTACAGGCACAATGGCGTGCTTATCCCGCCATTTCTCTGCCTGCTCCCAAGCTTTAGCGCATCCTCTACAGCTTGGTCATCGCGAGCAGCATTGCACCATAGGCAGCGTTTCGCCGAGCATCGATGCACCTCAGCCGAGGATGGCGAGCCGACATGCCGTTCTCGAACGCCGCGCGCACCGCCTTGCTCTGCAGCAGCACGCTGCCAAGCAGAGCAAGCTCGCCGCCGTCCGTAAGGCCAAGCTGCTCCGCAACCGCGGACGCCGTCTCGACAAGAGCGAGCGCGTTCCGCTCCGCGATGCGCAAAGCGACGGTGTCGCCGGCTTCGCAAGCTACTGAGAGCAGCGGTGCGAGCGCGGCAATGTCGGCTTTGTTGCGCTCCTTGTCATAGACGAAGCCGACAATCTCGTGCACGGTTGACACTCCAAGCTGCGCATACACCAGCTCTGTTACCACAGTCGGCGCCTCGCGTCCATCCGACGAGCGGACGACAGCGGACAGCAGATCACGACCGATACTGTAGCCGCTTCCCTCATCGTCGATCAGGTGACCAAAGCCCCCGGCGCGATGCACCGTATCATCTCCGTTGCGACCATAAGCGATAGAGCCGGTACCAGCGATCAAGATCATGCCATGCGGCCCTTCGTGAGCGCCCCACAGTGCCGTCTCATGGTCGCCTACCAGCACCAGCTCGCCTGCGAAGCCGCCTTGCCTCAGTCCGTCATTTAGACGTCCGCTAACGGTCGGGTTACTGATCCCTGCCGCTCCGACCGCCATCACCGCGCATGCCTTGAGCCCGCCTTCGCAGCAAGCAGCGATCTCCTCACAGATCTGCAGCAGCGTCGAACGCACACTGATCTCGTCTTGCCCATTCAGATTCAATGGACCCGCCACAAACGTGTGGACGATTGCTCCGCCTTCTTCGGCCACCGTTACCGCTGTTTTTGTTCCGCCGCCGTCCAAGCCAGCTACATAACGCATCTTCGCCAACCTCCAGTATTTATTTGCAAGGTGAAACGGCCACGCCATCCTTTGGCGGCGGGGCGCGTTTCACCCACTACAAAGAAAGCACCCGCCTGCCAGCCGCGATTACCCTGCCAGACTTCGGTCTCCCTCCATCTTAGCGAGTATCACGGGCAGCAAGCCCGGTGCTTCTTCTTCGTGCGCGTACGCATGATACTTAATACAGATGGAACTCCTGCTTCCGTTCCTCGAACGCCGCGCTTTCTTCTGCAAACCTGCCCAGCAGATCACGAAGCTCGCCATCAAACTCGCGTACACCGGCTTCTCCGCACAGCAAGTCCATAAAGGGCCTTCCGCCTTCCCGAACCGGCGGTATAAACGCAAATTCCGGATACATCCCCTTGATCGTATAAAGCATCGTCAATCCAAGCTCGACAGGTCTCAGAACCGCTTCGTCCAGCACATGAACAAATACGCCGCGACACAATTCCCCTTGATGCTTGGAGAACGTTGGCTTAAAGTAAGTAGGCCTGAAATGTACCCCCGGCAACCGTTTCCCGTTCAGCTCTGATGCTAACCGATCAGCATCTACGAAAGGCGCGCCGATAATCTCAAAAGGCGCAGTCGTACCGCGACCCTCCGACATATTGGTCCCTTCGAACAAACAGGTGCCCGGATATAACAACGCAGTCTCTATACGCGGAATCCCCATAGACGGCGCCACCCAGACGCGGCCGCTAGCCGAGAAGCTCATCGTCCGCTCCCAGCCTTCGCAAGGAACGACGTGGAGTTCGGCACCGAGTCCTCTCTCCACATTCGCCATCGTCGCTACTTCTCCAGCCGTCAGCCCGTAACGTATCGCTAACGGATAGTTCCCGACGAACGATTCGAACCCTGGTTTGAGCACGTTGCCTTCGACCTTTACCCCACCAAGCGGATTAGGGCGATCCAATACAACAAACGGCTTGCCCGCCGCCGCACAATCCTCAAGCGCATATAACATCGTATAAATAAACGTATAATAACGCGTTCCGATATCCTGAATATCGTATACAATCATATCAACAGCTTCGAGCATCTCCGGCGTCAATCGCTTGGAATCCTTGCGATACAAGCTATACACGGGCACGCCAGTCGCTTCATCCACGTACGTATCCACTTGCGCCCCTGCCGCAAGATCACCCCTGACCCCATGCTCAGGTGAAAATAATGCCGCAAGCTCGAACTTCTCGTGCATCATATCAATGGTCGAACGGAAATCCGCCCCCAGTCCTGTAGGCGCTGTAATCAGTCCAATCCGTTTCCCGCGAAACAGCTCCTGGTAACCGTCGATACGATCAATGCCGACTTGTACACGTTGCATCATGATGATCCTCCTTGTCCAGCAGTCTTCTATCGCAGCTCTACAGCTCCGATTGACGAAGGCGCATCGTTTCTGGCGGGATCATGAATGTCTCCGCATATTCCTTGCGCGCTTCCAGACCGCGCACGCGAGCCAGCGACTTATAGTAATCCATGTAGTTGAACGACTTGCTGCCTGTTACGAACCAGTGCGTCGACAGCGCCTCGATCCACAGATCGAACGCCTCCTGATTAAAGTCCACGTACACGTAAGGCACGTAGTCGACGGCATCTTCCCAATTTTCCCCGTAATAGAGCTTAGCTGCAAAATGGGCTGGGTGCTCGCGTTCCATCGCGCGCAAGCCCGCGAAGAATCTGGCGTCGTTTACGATGCGATGCGTCGTGGCGTGATCCTTGTGCATACTATTGCAGTGATGCGTGATAATAATATTGGGCTTCACTTCACGAATAACATCGCACACGCGCAGACGAATCTCTTGATCATCCGGCACCTCGCCGTCAGGGATGTCGAACACTCGCGCTTCGCCGCCTAACATGCCTGCAAAGGTGTGAGCCTCGCGAATCTTCTGAGCCTTGTATTCGTTGACATCCTGCCAGTCGGGTACGCCACGTTCGCCGGCCGTCAGCGCGAGCGTCGCGATTTTGTCGCCTTTGAGATAATGGCTTGCAAGCACGCCTCCCGCTACGAGTTCTACGTCTCCAACATGCGCGCCAATTCCTAATATCGTAATCAGTTGTCTTTCGCTCATTGTCCAAGCTCCCTTCTCATCGTGGCGAATGTTCTCGCCGTTCTGAACCCTGCCCGCTCATAGATACGCAGAGCAGGGTTGTTGCTGCCTGTATATAGAGACATATAATCCGTGCCTATCGCTTGAAACGCCTCGCAAAGTCGGAAGAACAGACTAGAACCGAGACCATGTCCCTCATGTTCCTTCTCTACACCGATCCCTGCAAAATACCCTCGACCGTTTGCCTGCCGCACAACTGGTCCCGCGAATCCTACCGCGCGTCCATGCAGCGCAGCC
The DNA here is from genome assembly GCF_054483835.1 of Paenibacillus sp. strain BS8-2. NCBI lineage: Bacteria > Bacillati > Bacillota > Bacilli > Caryophanales > Paenibacillaceae > Paenibacillus > Paenibacillus sp. strain BS8-2. The sequence continues at coordinate 1,937,031 of NZ_CM137010.1, read as the reverse complement.
ACAACAACCGGCGTACCGTCAGCAAGGCTTTGGCCGATCTCTTTCTTCCATAGCGGATTGCCGAGCGCCTCAAGCATCTCATGCACGCCGCTGTGCTTTGCGGCATCCAGCATCTCGACCCTGTAGCCGAGCGCATTCGCCTTCTCTTCCTTGGCGACGATACTCTCTGGCACTTCGAAGCTTCCTAGCGGCAAATACATCGCGCACTGAATCGCGCGTTCAACATAACCAAGACGCTTCAGCGTCTCGTGCAGCAGGCTGCCTGTCGGCACCCCAGGTGCATTGTTATGCTCATGACGCGGGGTATCCGGAACGTACCAAGGCAGCTGCATCGGATTAAAGAATAGCGTGTCCGCCTGTTTCTTGCCCAGCTCGACAAATCTCGCCTCCATTGCCCGAACAAGCACATCTGCCGTGGCCTCATCACGATAATCTTCTGCAAGCAACAGACAGGTTAGATAACCAGCAATATCGCCGAGCGGAAGATCATTTCCCGTACAGCCGCATGCAAACCCTACAACCCGATTACTCTCCAGCCATACGAACGTGCATAACGGATCGAAATACGTATTCCCTGTCATAATAGCCGCGAAGGATTGCGCAGACATCTCCTTGTAACCATCCTGCACAGCGACATCATTCCATAAAGCGATGACTTCGTCTGTATAGCTGTCATTCCAAGTTGTAATCATGTGGCTCCTCCCTTACGCTAGCCTATAATTAACCTTTGACCGCACCAACCGTAACCCCTTCAAGGAAGTATCGTTGCAGGCTGAAGAATAGGATAAACATCGGAACCGCCGAGATCGTAGCACCCGCCATCATCGGCGCGAAATACGTCGTGTTGGCAAAACGGAAGTTTTTCAGGCCTACTTGAATCGTCTGCATATCCATCGAATTCGTAACGAGGAACGGCCAGAAGAATGTGTTCCACGACTCCATGAACGTCAGAATAGCCATTACCGCCATTACCGTCTTGGAGAGCGGCATAATGATTTTCGTGAAGATCTGGAATTGATTACAGCCTTCGACCTTAGCCGACTCCAGAATTTCTTTCGGGATCGAGCCCATGAACTGTTTGGCAAGGAAGATGTTGTACACCGTTACCAACGTTGGCAGTATCAGCGCTTCGTACGTGTTCTGAATTTCGAATATGTTGACGATCAGAATGTACAGCGGTACTTGCGTCACTTGATAAGGAATCATCATCGCTGCAAGCAGCACGGCGAACAAGACGTTGCGTCCGCGGAACTGGATCTTCGCGAATGCGTATCCTGCCATCGTAGCAAATACGACGTTAGAGATCATAATCACCACTGCAACGATAAGCGAGTTCAGAATCCAGCGGTACGAATACTCACTGAATGCGAAGAAAAATTTATAAGATTCTAACGAAAATTTACTTGGCCAGATCGAGTAGCTGACTGCTCCTGCCTCCACGGGATCACCGAAGGACGACATGATCATGAAGTAGATCGGGAATATCGTCGCCAAGGCGAACAGAAGAAGGAGGGTGACCAGTATCGTATTGCGGGTATATCTTGCTGTGCGGTTGCCCAGATGGTTGTTAAATAAAGCCATTGATAGTCCTCCTTCTCTTAATATTCCACGTCTTTGCCCAGAAACTTGAACTGGAGAAACGCGATAATGCCGATAATAGCTGCAAGCACGAGCGATTGCGCCGCCGCTTTGCCGAATTCGAAATATTTGAACGCCGTATCAAAGATCAGCAAGCCGACCATAGTAGTTGCATGGTCCGGACCGCCGCCCGTCATCAAATATGCGTTCTGGAATACCTGGAACGAACCGATTACGCCGGTCACGAGCAGGAACAACGTCGTTGGCTTCAGGCATGGCAATACAATGTGCCACATCTTCTGCCAGAACGTCGCACCGTCGATAGACGCCGCTTCGTAATAACTTTCGTCGATGCCTAGCAACGCCGCAACATAGATAATGATGCTCGTACCGTGGCTGGACAGCCAGGACATAAGCACGAGTGAGAACATCGAAGTCGCGCTCGTGCCGAGCCAGTTCTGGCTCGGAATGCCGAACATGCCGATAAATTGATTCAAGATTCCTCCTGGCAGCGGATCATAGATCCACAACCATACAACCGACAACGCGACGCCGGAGGCAACCGCGGGCAAGTAGTAGACAGCCTTGAAGGTAGTCTGCGCCCATTTCTTAAGGGGCATAATCATGATGGCGACTGCAAAAGAAATAAGTAGCGCAACCGGGACCGTCAGCACGGTATAAAGAAGCGTGTTCCAAAGCGCTTTCCAGAACAAGTCGCTGCTGAAGATACCCGAGTAATTGTCGAAGCCAATGAATTCCGACTTTAATGGGCTGTATTGTTGAAAGCTGATGAGCAATGCGCTCAGCACCGGATAGGCCGTAAACAAGGCATAGACGACTAGAGCAACAGCGATAAACGCATAAGCCCAGGCTCCGTCTCCGCGATTAAGTCGATTCTTGATGTTTGATGCACGAGCCATACTGGTAGACTCCTTTCCCCTGCCACAATCCATTTAAGTATTCCTTTTAAGTACTACATTCCGATAGCTATCATAGAAGTCGGATAGCCGCCCCGGGTGACAGAGCGGCTATCCGAGTGCTTACATTGTCTTAATCTTGCACGACTCCGTCTGCGCCAAAGGCATCAATTGCACCCTTCTTCACAGCGTCATACATGTCTTGCGGAGTAATTTCACCAGCAAGCAGAGCTTGCAGCTTAGGAATTACAACTTCATTTTCCAGCTTGATCGCTTTCGCGCCCAGCTCTACAGGGATGTCAGGACGGGCAGGAGCTGCGTGCTCCAGCATTTTGTCTACAGCCGCGATATTGTCAGGGTTGCGAGTCGACTCCATGTTTGCTGCTGCTTCACGAGCGCTTTTCGTAATATGCGCTGCGAACAGATCGTTATTCGTTGTAGCAGCAACTTGACCGCTGGACAAGAAGTTAGCCGCTTTTACGATATTTGCTTTATGCTCGTCAGTTGGGTCCTTTTTGCCACGGAAAGCTACGTAGCCATCAACAACTGCATGGGATACCGGCTCTTGACCTGCGAAGGATGGAAGCGGCAAAGCAATATAATCCACTTTGATGCTGCCTTCAACCGCGCTGCCGTCTTTGGCATCGATCTTCGCGTTATTTTTGTTAGCGGAGTTCTCGAATACGGCAAGGCCTTTGCCTGTGATCATCGTCTGGCCTGTCAGGAACATGTTCCAACGTTTGCCTGCGTCAACCGCGCTCAGTTCTTTCGGCATAGAGCCGTCGTCGATCAGCTCACGCACTGCATTCAGAACAGTCAGATAGTTTTTGCTTGTGTACGCATATTTAAGATCAGTCGTGAATGGGGATGGCATACCCGCATTTTTAACCAAGATGCTCAGATAATCCTTGGAAGCTACGCCCGCTGTCGCGAATACAAAGCCGTAACGGGACGTTTTGTCTCCATCCTTAACTACGCCTTTCTTGATTGCTTCGCGGAACTCTTCATACGTCCAGCCTTCTTGCTGTACTTTCTTCCAGTCGATGCCCGCTTCCTCCAGCATCTGTTTGTTGCCGCCGATCGAGTGAACTTCCATGTAAGCCGGCAAGCCATACAGGCCTTCGCCATTCTTCATGTAAGCAAGTGCTGCTTCGTCGTAGTCGGCGATGATTTCATCGCTTACCAGATCCTTGATATCAAGCAGCATGCCTAGTTGTGCATACTTGGAGATGCCGTCGGAGCCGATGAAAGCCAGATCCGGAGGGCTGCCTGCATTCACTTGCGTGTCGAGCTTTTGCGTCATATCTTCCCAGCTCGCTGGTTCGATTTTCAAAGTTAGGTTCGGATAAAGCTTGTTGAAATCAGCTTCCATTTGCTTGAAGTTCTCTTGATACGTAGGCGATACCGGTGGCAACAGAGCGGTAATGGTGTCTTTCGCTTCGGAAGCGCCACCATCCGTCGTGTTTGTCGGGCTTGGCGTGCTGTTATTGTCGTTGTTGCCGGAGCCACACGCGGTCAACGCACCCATGGATAACGTAAGAGCAAGCACTGATGCAGCAATCTTTGTTTTACTAGTCATGCTTAAGATCCTCCCTTAATTTGAAATTCTATTTATACGACGCCGCCAAGTCGATCTAACTAGATCTAACTACTTAGATCACCTTGGAGCAGGCACGTATTGCCTTTTTAAGGTTGCCTCCGGATTCCGTCAGCACCTGCTTTGCTTCTATTGCGCCAAGCCCGGACTTGATCATCATGATCGCCAGCTTGCTGTCGAGAGACGCTTCACGCAAATGTTTCTCCGCTATGGCTTCATCGACGCCTGTAGCTGTCTGGATGATGCGCAAGGAACGGTCAAATAGCTTTTTGTTGCTGGCCTTGAGATCGACCATCAAATTGTTGTAGGTCTTGCCTAGCTTTACCATTGTGCTAGTCGTCAGCATGTTCAGTACAAGCTTCTGTGCCGTCCCCGACTTTAATCGAGTTGATCCTGCAATAACCTCTGGACCGACAACAGGCGCGATCGTAATATCTGCCGCTTCTGCCAGCTTCGTACCCTTGTTATTGACGACTCCGATCGTTACAGCACCAATCTCTCTTGCTCTGCGAAGCGCTTCGATAACAAACGCCGCGCTGCCGCTCGCTGAGATCCCGATGACTGCGTCTTTGTTCGTCACGCCGATACGATCGACTAAAGCCCTTCCTTCGTCCCCGTCGTCCTCACAGCCTTCGACCGGAATACGAAGCGCTTGATCGCCGCCGGCAATATAACCTTGTACGAGTGACGGATCCACACCGAATGTCGGCAAACACTCCGATGCATCAAGCACGCCTAGTCTTCCCGAGGTGCCTGCTCCGATGTAGAACATTCTCCCGCCCGTTGAAAGCGACTTGTAAAGCGCTTCCACGGCAAGCGTGATTGCAGGAATTTCCGCTTGTACCGCTCCCGGCACCTTCGCATCTTCCTCGTTCATAAGCGCAAGCATCTGTTCCGTGCTTAGCTCATCGATCATCGCCGTATCGGGATTGATCCCCTCCGTTGTTAAGCTTGCAAGATAGTCATTCATTGTGTGATTCCCCTTACGTGATCCTGATTGGGCAGGAAGCCGCCCATGCGATCGATTTCCGTCCTGATGTTTTACCTGATGTTGCGATGCACATGTTCTCTTGCATGACTCTATATTAAGAATTTATTTCAGAACCGTCAATAGATTTTGAAATAAATTTTTAAGATGAAATAAAACATTGGCATATTAAATCATGGTTTGTGCGAATTGCACAAACGCTGTCGAACCAGCAGCGGCGGAGGTTTTTGCCTATTTTCGATGGAAAGCGCATACAGTGTGATCGCATGAAAATTGGAAAAAGGAATAAGCTGCGAAAGTCGAATCACCCCTTTGCCAGTTGTTTCGGAGTAAAATGCCACAATCATCCCTAAAGGTTAGGTTGAGCTATATCCATGGAAAAAATACGCGAGAAATCAAAGCCCAACAATTTGAAAAATATGACAACCATGGTATGATAGACGAGATAGACCATCATGCTAGAAGAGGCTGGATACGGAAGTGAGAGAGAGAAAGTACCGGACAAGTGAGTGGGGTATACTTCTAAAAGCAAAAGCAGATGAGTTAAGACGTGATATTACCCTGTACGAAGATTTATTAGGGAGCGCAATTACAAAAGCATTATCCTATAGTGGTAATGTCGCTGTTGCTTTTTATGATATAGATGGTCAAAGCGGATATCTGTACAGCCATAGCCAAGTCAATTATCCGACTCATAAAATTGCTAGTTTAGATTTGTTTGTACTAGTTAATGAAAACAGGGTATTTGAAACCCTAATTGTTGACTCTGATGGAACGATAGGCGAAGGATTTGATAGATTTACAGATTCCGAGTCGAAAAAGCATACTCGTTAAAGGAGGTCCTTCATATGCCAAGTTCAGTTGAAATATTAGATGCTATGGAAATAGCTGAAGTATTATATTTTCAATTTCGTAATGACGAAAAGAGTAATGCAGCCGTCGCTACTAGTCGTGTTATAGAGGAATTAAGAGATATGTTTTACAATGATGAAATTATTTATAAAGCAGCCATTCTAACGCAACTATCCATACTGAATAGAGATGACATAGCGGTCTCCAGGTATTTAAACAAATTTTTGGACACTCCAACTTATAATAGAATCCTTAATCAACTCTTTCAATTGCCCGAAGAAGGATATGTCCGAATGATAGATCGCACCGTTAAGAAGGTGCATAGTATAAGCGCTTTGGGTTAAGGATCAATTACGAATGGACAAATGATCGTCAAAAACAAGAAAAACCCTCATCGCGTAAGGGTTTTTCTTGTTTTTGATTCTGTTGTCAACTTGTCGATAATTTCAACTCGATAAAGAAACGACACTTCATCTTTGCGCTTTATCGTCTACGTTTATTCGTAATAATGCTCCTGCTCTTGGATAAGTACTTCTTCACCTGCTGATAATCTGCGCTTGCCACCCCGGCAAACAGCATATCGATGATCGTAAGCATGGCAATACGCGAACCCATTGCGCCGCTGCGGATGGAGATTTCGGGTGTGGAGATACTTAGAAGCGAATCAGCCTTCTCGGAGAGCTCGCTTTTGCTGTATCGGGTAATAGCAACGATGTGAGCGCCATTTTTCTTCGCGAGGTCCATAGCATCCAATATTTCTACCGTATCCCCGGAGTTGGAGATAAAGATAGCGACATCATCCTTGGACAATAAGGAGGCCGCGGTCAACTGGCTATGCCCATCCGTAAACGCATGGCAAAACTTGTTGATACGCGTGAACTTCTGTTCGGCATCCTGTGCCACCAAGCCGGAAGCCCCAATGCCAAAAAACATCAGACGTTTGCTCGTCTGAAGCGCCTTAATCGCACGAGCGACGGCCGCAGGATCGAGCACGCTTATCGTGTCTTCGATAGATCGTACATTGTTGCGTCCGATATTGGCGATAATGGTGTTTAAGTCGTCGCCAGGCTGAATATCGCTATATTGTTCGCCGCTCTCTTCGTCCATGGATCCAAGTGACGCCGAGATGCTGACAATGAAACTGCGATAACCGTTATACCCCATGGTCTTGCAGAAGCGCAGGACGGAGGCGTCGCTTGTTCGACTGCCCTGTGCCAGACTTTTGATCGATAAGTGCGGGATTTCTTCCTTATTCGCGAGGATATACTCGGCCACCAGCCGTTCGACTGGCGTGAGACTGTCCTTCCTGTCACGAATTTTAATCAATACGTTATCATTAATCGCCATATGACGTTACCTGCCGTTTCGTAGGTTTTATCGGCACTAAGAAGTCGGAATGAACGCATGCAGTCGCCATTTGACGCGCAGCCGCGTTACCTTATGTGGTTAAATAGTATACGCATTCCTGCTAATTTACAAGTGTTTGCATCGGATATGTGGACTTTTTTCCATTCGATCCAATTATAAAATAATATTTCAAATATTTTTATCATTTTGATATAAAAATTGCAACAATTATTGTTGAACTTTCTCTCCCTATGCTATAATCGGTATCAATTGACGGACATATACGCCATCATATTTGATCATAAAAGAGCAAAGGATGAGGGACATGGGAACAGGATTGAAAATCGCGATTATCGGCGCAGGCAGCACGTATACGCCTGAGTTGATGGAGGGTATTATCAAACGGAAGGGCAGCCTGCCACTGGTTGAACTCGCCCTGATGGACATCGATGAGCGCAAGCTCGACATCGTCGGAGGTCTGTGCGAGCGTATGGTGCAAGCTGCGGGGATGGACTGTAAGGTAGTGTGCACGATGGAGCTCGACGAAGCCTTGACTGGCGCCAGCTTTGTGCTTGGTCAGATCCGTGTCGGCAAGCTCCCTGCTCGCGTGCTGGATGAGAAGATTCCACTGCAGTACGATCTTATCGGACAAGAAACATGCGGTATCGGCGGCTTCTTCAAGGCTATGCGCACCATTCCTGTTATGCTCGACATTGCGAGACGGATGGAGCAGCTCTGCCCGGACGCTTGGCTGATCAATTTCTCCAATCCGGCAGGCATCATCACAGAAGCCATCTTGAACCATACGAATGTCAAGATGCTCGGACTTTGCAACGTTCCATATAATATGTACAAGAGCATTCGCGAAACGTTGGAGCTCCCGAATGCCGAGCTGACCTACGTCGGACTTAACCATTTGAGCTGGATTACAGAGATCCGTCAAGATGGAAAGGATTATCTGAAGGAAGCGCTCGACATGGGGCTGAACAGTGAATCTATGAAAAACATCCCTTCAAGCGGCTTCTCAAAGGAGCTCGTTCAGCTCGTTGGCGCGATCCCTTCCTCCTATATGGAATATTATTATTTCAAGGACAAGAAACTGAAGCTCCTTAAGGAAAGCGAGCAATCCCGCGGAGAAAAGTGTATGGACATCGAGGAGGAGCTGCTTGGCATCTACTCGAACGCGGAGCTTCATGAGAAGCCAGAGCTGCTGGCATCACGCGGCGGAGCGAACTACTCCGAGGTTGCGATCAGCCTTGTCGACGCTATCTACAATGATAAGCAAGAAGTACATGTCGTCAATCTGCTTAATGGCGGCGCACTTGATTTCATGGAAAACAATGACTCCGTCGAAGTTGCGGCCGTTATTGGCAAGGATGGCGCCAAGCCGCTTGTCATCGAAGGTTTCGACAATCGCCATATCATCGATTACATGCGGATGATCAAGGCGTATGAACGAGAGACTGTCGCCGCTGCGGTACAAGGCAGCGAAGAAGCGGCTATGCGGGCGCTTATGATGAACCCGCTCGTCGGCGATTACAATACGGCGCTAGCCTGCTTCCGCGAGTTGAAGGAAGCGCACAAGGATTATTTGCCCCAATTCACTAACGCGTAAGGAGCTGGATGAAGTCATGAGCAGGTACGTCATTGGCGTCGACGGCGGCAACAGCAAGACGGACTATTATCTATTCGACCTGGAAGGGACGTTCGTGGATCACATCCGATCCGGCACATGCAGCCACGAACAATTCCCGGAGGGTTACGCCAAGGCGTTCAGTGTAATGAATGAACAACTAACGGCTTTGTTACAACGGAATGGCTTGACCATGGCGGATATCGCCGCTGGCGCATTCGGACTGGCTGGCGCAGACATTCCTTCGCAGAAGTCACAGCTAAGCGACGTTATCGAGCGGCTAGGTTTTGCCCAATACGCCATGGACAACGACTCGTTCCTTGGTATCAAAGCAGGAACGGCCAAGGGTTACGGCATCTGCTCCATTAACGGCTCTGGCGTCTGCACAGGCGGCATTTCCCCTAGCGGAAGACGCCTTCAGGTCGGCGGTGTAGGCAGCGAACTGGCAGGTGACGAGGGCGGCGGCTTCTACTTAACGCGCCGCGTACTCCGTGCCGTCTATGACAGCTTCTACCGCTTGGGACCAGAGACAGCGATGACAGAACCCGTTATGACCTTAATTGGCGCCACGTCCAAAGAAACATTCATGGATCGCGGCCTCGAGGGATTGGTTGCCCGGAGTTTGCCCTACACGGAGATCGTCACAACGCTGCTAACAGCAGCGGAGCAAGGCGATCCGGTCGCATGGAGCATCGTTGACCATTCCGCCCGGCAGCTTGCCTATTCTACAGTGGGCTGCATCGGACATCTCGACTTCCACGATGATGAGCCCGTTGACGTAATCATGGCCGGTTCCGTATGGGCGAAGGCGGCTTCGCCAGTGATGCGCGAGTGCTACAAAACATATGTAACAGAGATGACGGGACGTGCGTGTACGTTTATTTTGCTGCAAGAGCCTCCTGCAGCCGGCGCAGTGTTATGGGCGCTCGAGCTGGCTCTCGGCGCTCCCGTAGATGCCGCGCTAAGAGCCAAAGTCATCGGCACTGTCAGCTGATGTATTGAAACAGTTGCAACACAAGCAGGGACTGCCCTACAAGTCATTCGGGATGACTTGCGGAGCAGTCCGTTTGGCGTTCTTACAACTTCTAAGTTTCGACCTGCAGCAACCGTCGTTCAAACGTGGAAATCTTCTCTCACCAGATCCGTATTGATACCAATTGCCGCGCGACTGCCTTCACCAGCCGCCATAGCCGTCTGGGAAGGAGCAATTACCACCGTATCGCCTGCCGCATAGACTCCCGAGATGTTCGTTCGCCCCATGCCATCCGTTATGATACCTCCCTTCTCGCTCATTGCGCATCCAAGCTGTTCGCCGAACGGCGATGCTTGCCGCCAATACGGCGAGAGGAAACCGCCTGTACGGAAGGACTCACTCCCATCCTCGAAACGTACGGCTCTAAGCTGCCCATTGGCTCCAAGCAATCCGGCAATTCGGCGCTGCGAAACCGCAACCCCTCTGCTTGCTAGTGCTCGACACTCATCGTTGCTCAGCGACCTCGACTGCCCGTTGGTGCATACCAGCAGGTCTCGGCTCCACTGATAAGCAAGCCGCGCCAACGAGAACGCGTCGGAGCCTTCTGCAATAACGACCAATGGCTGATCACGCAGCTCCCAGCCATCGCAATACGGACAATTAAACAAGCTGCGCCCATACAAAGAAGACGCACCCGGAATATCGGGAAGCGTCTCCTTAAGACCCGTTGCAAGGAGCAGCTTCCTCGCCCGATACAGGGCTCCGGCGCCGTCACGGAGCAAGAAACCTCCCCCTGCAAACGGCGACACGGTCCCCATTCGTCGGTTGATCTGGTGGACGCCGCGATATCGAGCGACCTCCTCCTTCGCTATTCTCCTCAGCTCCTGCGGCGAAACGCCATCCCGTGTCAGAAAGCCATGCGTATGTCTCGTTACCGCATTACGCGGCTTATCATCATCAAATATAAGCACACTACGTCTGGCTCTGCCAAGCACAAGCGCCGCGCTCAAACCTGCAGGACCGCCGCCAATAATTGCGCACTCTGCATCCATCGCCATCTCTGCCCTCCACAATCCAGCTGGCGTTAACGATACGCCGATCTCTTATATATATCGCCTGCCTGCCGCCGACATGCTCGGAATGTAGGTGTAAGCTACAGAAGACAAGGTAAGAGAGCGGATTCGCGGGGAGCGAGCGTTACATACCGTCCTGCAGACGAAATGCTAAGCCTTCTAGTCAGGTCGGGCGAATGAGCGTGAAACGTTCGCCAAGCGCGGCGTAATCGTCACCTGCCAAACGACTGACCGGCTTTAAGGCATCCGGATCGATCTTGCCATCCCGGTAAATCCGCTCGTCGACATGGAAACGAACAACTCGGCCAATCAACAGATCCGTTGACGGCACGCCTTCACCTTGCGCATCCAAGGTGCCGCCAAGCTCGATCGCTTGTTCCAACACGCACTCGAGTCGGAACGCCGCTTCCGCCACACCAGGGACGGCTATACCTTCACTTGGGATCCTGGTCAGTCCCGCCAGTTCCACCTCGCTGACATCTGATGCAACCGGTGCAGCGGCCGCATTCAACGCTTCGATATATCTTTCATCCGCGACATGGGCTACGAATTCCCTGCGAGCGATCGCATTGCGCGCTGTGTCCTTCTGCACGCCGCCGGTCTTGCGCTGGACCGACACGGCAATCATCGGCGGATCCGACGACACGATATTGAAGAAGCTGAAGGGAGCACCGTTTAGGACACCATCCTCCGACAACGTCGTAACGAACGCGATTGGCCTTGGGATAATACCGCCTATAAGCAGCTTGTAGTTATCCTTCGTGCTTTGAGAAGCCGGATCGATCGATATCATGACCATCACCCTTTCGCGAACGTTTGTTTGAACCAGTCAGCAGCGGCATGTGCTTCCGCACTGGTCAGTTGATGGCCGAATCGATCCCATCTCACTTCCAGATCGGCACCAGCGCCTTGAAGCAATCCATCCAGCTCACGCGTCTCGGATGGCGCACAGATGGGATCATTTTCACCCGCCGCGATAAACACCGGAATACCTGTTAGATCTGGAAGCTTGAGACCGCGTATCGGAACCATAGGGTGATGCAAGATGGCTCCCTTTAGCGAATGCTCATAGTGGAACAACAGGCTGCCAGCTATATTCGCCCCATTGGAGTACCCTACCGCTACAATATTGTTGCGATCAAATCCGTATTCGGCGGCGGCAGCATCTAAGAATTGGTGGAGCTCATGCGTACGGAAAACCAGATCCTCCAAATCGAATACACCTTCGGCCAATCTCCGGAAGAAACGCGGCATTCCGTTTTCGAGAACTTTGCCGCGGACGCTTAAGATGGACGATCCGGGGGAGATCAGCTCCCCAAGTCCCAGCAGATCCTTTTCGGTGCCGCCCGTGCCGTGGAGTAGGAGCAGAACCGGGGCCGTTTCGTCCTTGCCCTTTATAAACAGATGCAGCATATTCAACGTATCGTTACTCATGACGACTCACACCCCTTCCAGTTCGCGCACTTCAAATGGTGTCAGCAACGCTTCGATTTCGCCGCGATGTTGCTCGTACCATTCTGGCAGCATCAGTTTCTCGCCCAAATGTTCGACTTCTTCGTCCCGTGCGAAGCCCGGAGGATCCGTAGCGATCTCGAACAGGATTCCGCCTTCCTCTCTGAAGTACAGCGCGTTAAAATATTGTCTATCCACGATCGGCGTCGGCTGATAGCCGCTAGCCGCTACGTGATTTCGCCAGAGCGCATGCTCCGCATCATCTTTGGCTCTCCAAGCGATATGATGAACAGTGCCATGTCCGCCATGACCTTGCGCCATCGCTGTAGCATTCACATCGATGATGTTGCCGAGATCGCCGAACGAGCGGTAGCGTACATAACCGGCGTCTTGGCCTACTTTCGTCAAACCCATCACGTTTTCGAGCAGGCTGCCAGTCGAATCCGGCGCTCCGCTGAACAATACCGCCCCGCCAAACCCTTTGATGGCTTTGTCTGCTGGCACACCGCCGAACGACCATTCGCTGTTTGCCCCATCAGCACGGGCCACAATCTCACCGCGCAGTCCATCCGGATCGCGGAAGCCTAAATATTGTTCGCCAAATCGCTCCGACTCTTGCACTTCTACACCGAGTCTGGCAAGGCGTTCGCGCCAGAATCCGAAAGCCTCTTCCGGAACGACATACGTCGTGATGCCGACTTGACCGCCGCCGATGACCCCTTTGCGCGAATCTTTCCATGGGAAGAACGTAATGATCGTGCCTGGGCTGCCAACTTGATCGCCAAAGTACAGATGGTAAACTTCAGGAGCGTCGAAGTTGATCGTTTTTTTGACCAATCGAAGTCCAAGAATGCCCGCATAGAAGTCCGCTGTCACTTGTGGATCCCTTACAAAAGCCGTAATGTGATGAATGCCTGCCGTTTGAGTTTGTGATTCGTTCGCCGCCGATTGACCTTGTCTGCTCAGTTCTGTCATGGTTATCAAACTCCTTTGTATTAGTTGGTATTTGTGTATCTTAATATTAAGATATGTGTTGGCTTGAAGCAGTCCTTTCAGCCATGTGCGACTACTTGAAGGACTGCTGAGCGAACTTGCCTAACTTCTTAAGCAGAGTACTTGCTAATGCCTGTTCTTCGGCAGTTAATCCGCCTGTTGCTTCTTCAATGCATATCGTATGCGCCGGGAACACCTCTTCGATAAAGCGGCTTCCTTCGTCAGTAATTTCGCCATAGATTAAGCGTCGATCTTCTTTGGATGCGCGCCTGCGACACAGCCCTTTTTTCTCCAGCTTGTCGATAACGTAGGTAATGTTGCCGCTGCTCATAAGTACCTTTCCGCCGATTTGTTGAAGCGGCTGCGGCCCACGATGATACAGCATCTCCAGCACACCGAACTCGGTCCGATTCAATCCATGACTACGAATATCTCGATCGGTATGCGCATTGATCCACTGGCTGGCTCTCGATAGCGCGATGTAGAGGTCCAGAGAGACATTCGATTTCACAGCATCCTTGTTGTTCATCTCGTTTGGTTCGCTCAATTGTTGTTCGTTGCCATCCATCTTATCTGCTCCTTTCCTTCAAAATCAATTATCTTAAATTAAAGATATCAGAATAGAGATGCCATGTCAACACCTTTGCACCGCCCAATTTACTACGATATTCGCAATTAGTGCCGGAGCCTATACGCATGGTATAGACCCCGTATATTCCTCGACTCTAATTGTTCCAATCAAGCCTGCGCCGGAACGGTATCACCTTCAACCGACGGCAGTGATGAATCAGGTTTAACTAACGCGTGCCGCTCCCACTTGCGGCTGCGCCAGCGGAAGTAGAAGATAATTGCACGCAGCCATTCGTCCGCTGCGATCGCCAGCCAGATGCCCGGCAAGCCCATATCGAGCTGGAAGACGAACAGATAACCAAGCGGCAGACTCATCGCCACCATGGAGAACGCCCCGACATACAGCGGATACTTGGCATCGCCCGAAGCACGAAGCGAGTTGACGATAATAATGTTAATGGTGCGTCCTGTCTCCAGAATGAGCGCATACAACAACACCTGCGCTCCGAGACGGAGCACCTCCGGATCATCCGTGAAGAAGCCAATTAACGGCTCCCGCAGAATGACGACAACGACCAGCACCAGCAGCGTGCCAATACTAGCTGAACGAACACTCATCCAGACACGTTTGTACGCATCGTCCGGGCGACCGGCTCCGACCAACCTGCCCACCATAATGGATGTACCCATGCCCACCGCAAACGCGAACAAATAAATCAGCATGGATATGTTTGATGCGTATTGCTTTGCAGCAAGCGCGGCATCGCCCAGATAAGTAACATAGGCCAGGAATACGATCTGACAGCTTTGATACATGACCTGCTCCAGTGCGGAGGGGATGCCGATTCTTAATATTTTGCCGACATACTCCTTCGAAAGGTTCAGATAATAACTGAACTTGATCCTTATTTCCATGACGCGATACAGCAGCCAGAAGAACACGACTACCGCAATCAAGCGACTCGCGATCGTAGAGATTGCTGCACCTTCTACACCTAACGCCGGCATACCCCAATGACCGAAAATGAGCGCATAATTGCCGATGATATGAATCACGTTCATCCCCAGAGCAACAAACATCGCTTCCTTCGTATAGCCGTGCACGCGAATAATCGCCGCGAGAGAATTAATAATCGCCTGCAAGAAGATGGCGCCGCCGACGATCTTGAGATAACTATGCGCGTACTCGTACACTTCGCCTTGCAAATTAAGCGAGCTCAGCAAGAAACCGTTAAACACCACGAAACCAATACTGAGCAAGATCCCGACGAGCAAATTCAACGTTACCGCCAGCGCCGATATTCTTGCGGCTTCAAAGAACTTTCTGGAGCCAATATATTGCGCGACGACAATCGACGCGCCGTTGCCTATAACCTCCAGCAACAGAATCGCGATATGCAGGTATTGATTGGACGCGCCGACGCCCGATACCGCATTATCCGATATTTCGCTTAACATAAACGTGTCCGCAATGCCCATCATCATGAACAATGCCACTTCCAGGAAAATCGGCCACGTCAAATAGAACAACTTAAGATCCTTTGAACGCTCCCCGCTGCCAAGGACTTGTTGCCCCGTATGTTCTCCCAATCCCTTCACCTTCATCCTATGTCGTTTCTCTATATGTGTCTGACGTATATTAGCATAGAATATGTTCTTGCGCATCTGGCAAAATACAGATTAACAAAACATTCAAATCTTCGTTGTACGATCTATGGCAATCGAGAACATTTCGATCATCATCACCAGCGGTCGCCTGCACCTTGACTGCTCCCCGAATAACCGTTATGCTTATGAGCAATTACACGAATACAGTTACAGCCATGAGAAGAAAGAGTACCTTAATAGCGGATGCTCGCAGCGAGCCGGCGGTTGGTGGAAGGTCCGGCGCATACGCATAAGAGAATGGCTCTTCTCGCTTCGGTCCGAACCCCACTTTAGGAGCAGTAGGCACCGACGGCAACTCCCTCCGTTATCTCGGGGAGACTTGAACGCGGTCTCAGCTTGCAATTGGCTTTGCTCGGTTCATGGCTAAGAGCGGCCCGGGTGGGCCGAATTCGGGTGGTATCGCGGAGCATACGCTTCGTCCCTTTTATACAAGGGACGGGGCGTTTTTTTATTGCCTTGCGATGGGATCCGAAGCATTAATAATCCATAGAAATGAGGGATATCCATGACAACCAAACGTTTCTTATCCGGCATCAAGCCAAGCGGCGATCTTAACATCGGCGGCTACGTCGGCGCTCTGCGCCAATTCGTAGCTATGCAAGAGGATGGCGAATGCTTCTTCTTCGCACCCGATCTGCATGCCGTTACCGTACCACAAGATCCTAAGGAGCTTCGCGAGCGCTCCCGCCAGATCGCCGCGCTCTACATTGCAGCAGGCGTCGATCCGGTCAAAAATGCCATCTTCATGCAATCGCATGTGTCTGCTCACGCGGAGCTCGGCTGGTTGATGGAAACACAGGCGCACTTCGGCGAGCTTAGCCGCATGACGCAGTTCAAGGACAAGTCGGACGGCAAAGACACCGTCAGCTCGGCGCTGTTCACTTACCCGGCGCTTATGGCCGCGGACATTCTGCTGTATCAAGCGACTCATGTGCCAGTCGGCGACGATCAGAAGCAGCATCTTGAGCTGACTCGCGACCTTGCGACTCGCTTCAACAACCGCTTCGGCGAGACGTTCACCGTACCGGAGCCGATGATTCAAGAAATTGGCGCACGGGTTATGGGACTCGACGATCCATCAAGCAAAATGAGCAAAAGCAACCCGAACCAAAGCAGCTATATCCTGCTGCTCGACGAGCCGTCGGTCATTCGCAAGAAGTTCTCGCGCGCCGTTACCGACTCCGACATGAACGTCCGTTACGACTGGGACACAAAGCCAGCCGTCAGCAATCTGATCGAAATCTACTCGATATTCGCTGGCGAATCGATCGCGGATGTCGAGAAACGCTTCGAGGGTCAGGGCTATGGCACCTTCAAGAAGGAATTGGCTGAAGTCGTCGTCGCCAAGCTCGCACCGATCCAGCAAACCTACGCTGAACTCGTTCATTCCGAGGAGCTGGATCGTATCCTCAAGGATGGCGCGAACCGTGCGGCCGAGATCGCAAACCGCACATTAAACAACGCCAAACAAGCCATGGGTTTCTTGACGTTCTAACGAAACGATACAAGGGTTCGACGCACATGCTAGGCATGTGTATCGAACCCTTGTTTCTTTCTCATCGGCCTGCCGACTCCCACCATCGCTTGGTCGGATATGCGTCGCCCGTAAGCGGCACACTCTCCCCGATCATCGGAGTTGTAATACGAACGCCTTTGCGCGCAGCCTCCTTCGTCACTCGAATGGCAGGATCATCCCAGGTGTGGAGCGCAAGCGTAAAGCCGCCCCAATGAATCGGCAGCAGCAGCTTGCCCCGAACATCCTCATGCGCTTGCACAGTCTGCTCCGGCAGCATATGAATGCCTGCCCACTTTTCGTCGTATTGTCCACATTCCATCATCGTCAAATCGAAAGGGCCGTAGCGCTCCCCGATCTCCTTAAAGTGCGGGCCATATCCACTGTCTCCGCTAAAGAATACGTTCTCCTCGCGCCCCCGTATCACCCATGAACACCAAAGCGTGCCATCTCGGTTCGACATCCCTCTACCCGAGAAATGTCTTGCAGGCGCGCAGGTCAGCTTAAGACCTCCCGCTTCTCGTTCCTCCCACCAATCCAGCTCCGTGATTCGCGAAGGCTCGACCCCCCAGCGTTTCAAGTGTGCACCTACGCCAAGCGGCACATAGAAGTGACCAACCTTATGACTAATTCGCTTTATCGATGGATAGTCCAGATGATCATAGTGATCATGCGAGAGCAGTACCATGTCTATCTTAGGCAAATCGTCCAGCTCCATAGGGAGCTTGCCTCCATAGCGTTTGCCACCGACGATCGGGAACGGAGACGGCGCTCGTCCGAACATGGGGTCAATCAGAACTGTCAAACCATCTAGCTGGAGCAGCGCCGCCGAATGACCGAACCAGATCACGCGTGGACTGGCAGAGCTGGATCGCAAATCCGCTTCTCGCAGCGGAATGAATGGAATAGCCGTACGAGGATTGCGTTCCGGACTTCCCTTTAGAAATTCCCACGCCGTTGGAAGCATCTCTTTGAACCCTGTCAGCATTTTGGTTTCGATGGGATAACGGAACTTAGCACCATCATAATGCGACAGTCCATAATACCGCTCGCGCTCCGCCTTCGTTGGCTTACCGCCAAAGACAGGCAAAGCTTGCACCAGCATAACGACAGCGAGTACAACAACGATAATAAATACAACAATTATGGCTGTAATCATGTTTCTCCTCCATCTATCTCATCACTCGTCGATATCTCTAAGTACTATCCTAGACTTTCGACAGGGTAAAAGTAAAGAGCACCTCCTTCGGCTAACCGCCGCAATACGCACAAAGCAAAAAAAGCCCCGAACGTTCGTAAGAACATACGTCAGGAGCTTAATTGCAGCCAACTATCAAGACATGCAGCGCTATTCTGCAGGCTGGTTATCCGCATAATGTGCCATGGCATCTCGCATGAATAGGGATAACCCTTCTCCAAATTGATCGATGTTCCGCGTGAATCGCACATCGTCCACGTACATTTGACCAAGTCCTTTGAACGCCTCAAGCGAATACGATCCCATCTTGTTCAGCAGCTTAAACCATTGACCAATAGCAGCTTGCGCCGTTTCGGATGCGGGATCCTCTTGGCGCACTTCCGCCAGCTTGTGGTAGAGCTCATTCATTTCGTCTTGGAAAGCCTGCATCTTGCCATCGACTTGCATCTTTTTCATTTTCTTATTGGATTCATCGACAGCCTGATCGCCCCAGCGCTCTCTTGCCTCTTGTTCGTAGGGGTTGCTGCTGAAATCAAATCCTTTAAACTTCTCTTTATTGGACATCGTTACTTCTCCTTTCGCATGTTGGATTGTGCGCTCCACAGTGAGCAGCAGTTGATCCAGCTGGCTCCTCTTCTCATGAAGCATCTCCTGATGCCGCTTAAGCGCCTCCAGCCGATCGAACGATTCGCTCATGACGATCTCTTTGATTTTTTTCAAAGGAAAACCAAGCTCTCGAAAAAATAAAATCTGCTGCAAAAGCTCCAAATTTCGCTCTGAATACACGCGATAACCTGTGTCCGTCAACTGATCAGGAATAAGTAGACCTATTTCATCATAATGATGCAGAGTACGCACACTGATTCCGGTCAGCTCTGCAACTTCTTTTACCTTCACTTTGCCCCGTCCTCCTTTCTGCTTTTTACTTTAAAGTATCACGTAACGTGAGAGTCAATACGTTCTTCAAAAAAATATACAGAGACTCTTACTCTCGTTTCATCCCTTAATAAACTCTTAATAGAATCTTCCACAAAAACGACGATTGTCCGGCTTCATTCACCCAATCCAAGTGGCATTGCCGCTTATACAATATACGAGGTTCGCAAATATAATAGACGGAGGGATGACAACTTGTCTATCCTGGAACAAGTGAAGGAAGTACTGCAAACAAAGGATGTATTGAGTCTCGCCATTAGTTTTGATAATGGACGCACAAGCAAGATCAGCCTTGATGATGAAGGTCTCACGGATGCAATTCTCGAGCAACAACTCGCTGCTATCGACTGGAATTCTGTCGCCGAAGTAAACTTCGAAGTGTTGGATGACCAAGAGGATGCAGACGATAGTGACGACGACGACGATGATGACGATAATGACGACGATGATGACGACGATGATGACGACGATGATGACGACGATGACGACGATGATGATGACGATGATGATGATGACGACGATGATGACGACGATGATGACGACGATGATGACGACGATGACGACGATGACGACGAGGACTAGTTAATTGAGGTATTGAGCGTCTGGTCCTCATATGCTCCTTATCTTCATCGTTATTCCAACAGCGCTTTCAGCCGCTTGCAGGCCGGAAGCGCCTTTGGTCGTTGCACCGATATTTTAATAGCTTCACTCACGTTTTAATCCTTCCACCGTCGCTTCGACGAATCGCATCATTCGCTTATGCATGATAATAGCGAATTGATATGCCAAAAGAAGCGCCGCTATCCCAGCAGCGCTCCATCTATTGGCATTCACTTTGACACGTTAGCCCATTCCCTCTTCTCCGCCCCGCTCCCTGGCGATCGGCTGCTCGAGTGTCTGCTCAGCCGGCGAATCCACTCTGCTCGTTCTCGGGTTCTCCCATACATCCTGAATATTGCCAGAGACATGACTCCAAGTGAAATTGTCCTCCGCGAGCTTGCGACCGCTTAGCCCCATCTGTCTGGAGTCACCGATATTGGACAACATCGCGTTGATTTGGGTTGCATACTCCGCCGGATCCTCCGGATTCTGGATGATTACGCCGTTGTTGTTTCGGATAATTTCCGGGTTGCCGCCGCGCGCGGTAGTTATGAGCGGCAGCCCCGCTGCCATTGCTTCATAGTGCACGCGAGCAAGCGGTTCTTCCCAAATGGACGTACAGACGAAAAGATCCGCCGCGCAGAACCACTTATGCACATCGCTCGCCTGTACGTACCCGGTCGTCTTGACCGGTAGCGGCGACGTTTCCGCCATGGTGCGAAGGTAAGCGATATAATCGCTGATACGGTTGTCGCTGTACCATGCTGCGCCAACGATGACGAGCACCGCATCAGAATGTTTGATCTGGGACATCGCACGCACCAGTACATGCGGTCCTTTGTTACGGGACAGGCGCCCAACGAACAGGATAACCTTTTTGTTGCCAAGACCATGCAGGGAACGAATCTCTTCCCTGTCGCGCAGCGCCGACTGAGAGAGCTTCCATGGGGCGAATCTCCCCAAATCTACTCCAGAGTAGATCGTACGGATTTTCGCTTCGGCCTGCGGATAATCCTTACAGATCGCTGCGCCGATATAATTGCTGATCGTAATAATCGTATCCACTCGTTCCACAACCGCATCGCCTTCTTCCTTGGCCAGCTTCTGCGGATTAAACATATCGTTGTGCATACTCAATACAATACGAGCATTCGGCATCGCTTCCGCCACCGGCATAACTAGTCGAGGTCGATTAAAGATATGAACGACATCGTACGACTCACTGCTTGCCTCCAGATAAGGGAGCACATGACTCATATAAACCTCAAGCATCCCATTCGACTCAAAACGCAAGTACCGGACGCCGTCCACTCTCTCGTCGCTTGGCAGCTCCGGATCGTCTCGACCGATTACCGTGATAGAATGGCGCGCCTTCAGCAAGCCGACCACGCCGCCAATATAAGTCTGGATGGCGCCGCCCCTAATATTCGGAACCGGCAGCTTCTCCGTGCATATCATCAGAATGTTCAAATGAAGACCTCCCCACCAACGTCATACTCGGACGATACGCCGTTAGAAATAGCTTCACGCCGGCCTTTTGCGAACGACTTCTCCATGGTTTACTTGATTTGACACCGCCTGCGGTCTTTTTGCTGCCGCCCTTCACGCCTTTCTTCACACCGCTTTTCGCGGAGCCGCTTGCGTTTCTGGGCCTCGCAGCTGCAATCGATCTTCCCCCAGCTCCGCCTCCGGATGAGCTTCTCGATTTCTTCTTGCTTCCAGCAGACTTGCCAGACTTCCGTTTGGCAGGCAAGATCACTGCCCCCTCCGAACCTGACCAACGCTTCGACTCTTTTTTGTTGCGCTCCGGCTCAGAAGCTTCGACTTTTTGGGATTTACGTCGCTTCTCCGCTTGCTCAGCAGGCTTCAGCAGCTCCAGCTGCTCTGCCATCAAACGTCTCCGCTTCTTGCTTAGCTTCTTTTTCGCCGTCTCCTTCAGCTTCCGAACCTTCTCTTCTCCCTCTTTTGGCTTCTGAGCCTTTTCTTCGCTATCCTTCTGCTTGCGCACCTTCTCTTTTCCGTCTTTCAGCTTGCGCACCTTCTCTTTTCCGTCTTTCAGCTTGCGCACCTTTTCTTCGCCTGGCATGATCCGCGACTTCCCTTCGGGCTTCACGATCACACTAACCTTCTTCGATCCCTCTTCCGGCGATACCAGCAGCGGCGAAGTGCCCCCTTGCGCAAATTCCTTGTAACGGTATGGCTGACTTGGCGCAGCCGTTACATCCGGATAATCGCCCGCAGGGTAATTCATTTTGTCCTTCTCCAGCTCGCGAAGCACATCCCATTTGTTCGTCTCTGTTGCGACGACCCGGTCCAGAATCGCGTTTAACTCCGTATCCATAAAGATAACCGGATTAAACACGACCTCTTTCACATGCTTATAGAATTCATTCGGGAACGCCATATCAATCCACAGCAGCTCGAATGTCTCTTGATCCAGCGGGTTCGCTGCGTGATACGCGGCGATTACGCCTCTAATCCATTCCAGATCCCAAGCGCCCATATCGTCCATGGTGCTCGTGATGATTTTGCGAAGATCGCGCACAGGCAGGTCAAAGGCAACCCCGTCAAGATCAATGACCCAGATGCCGCCCGGCCCCATCTGACCGTTGGACCAACCGTAATCCTGATGAGCCAGCCCCCAATGTGCCTCACCTTTGGCTACCATTCTCTTATACGCCGATTCCTGGAATCGCTTCAGAATATCCTTTGCCTGCTGCTCAAAGATGTCCAGCACGGACAACAAATGTGAGCTTGCTTGCGTATTCGGATACGCGGTTGCGATATGCCGGAACCAGCCAATCTTCGTCGCAATTTTCTCATACTGGCTTTCCCACTTGTAGATCCGGGACGAGGTTCCTGCTTCAAGCGGCGGTTCGTACCCTTTGGACCATTGATGAAACTCCCCTAAACCATGGCAAAGCGTCTTTGCGCCCTCCAGATCGATCTTCGCGACAGGCGTTAAGGTGTCGATCCAATCCGTGACAATCCACAATTTCCCGCCAGCCTCGATGGAATTGTGTCCTTCTTTGGTCTTAATAATGCCAGGCACCCTGGCGCCCTTGCCTACTACGTACTCCTGCGCGCCTACGCTGAACAAGCTGCGCTGCGGCGTGCGATGAAGCACCTTCAAGCTTCGCGGGCCATGGTTCGTATCGATTCTCCAGATTGCCCCGCCTTTGTCCGGCTTCGATGTAATCAACTGCATATTGCTGATGCTCATATCATAAGATTTCATTACTTCGTACGCGAGACGCTCTAATTCTGGCGGAACATACTGCTCGAGGTTGATCGAAGAGGATTCATCTTGCTCCATATGATCCCAAGGCACGATTTGGTATAGTTCCAACTAAGCTACCTCCACTCTAAGAAGCTGTTTAAGTGATGTTCTCCTATTTATATGCTCTTAGGTTCACTATCGATTGGACAGAAGTGGAGATCGCGGGATTCAAGTTAGTGGACTTTGGAGATGCGGCGCGTTCAAAAAAAAGAAAAAAGCGAACCCGCCCACCCTATATAAGATGGACGAATTCGCTAGTCAACTGCTGTACAAGCAGTGGCTTAGAACGGATTGATGACATGGAAAAACACGTTCGGAGATGCCATCCGGTAGTAATAACTGCACCAGCCCACACCTTTTTCGTTGAACCGATTGACTGTACTGTAGACCAGACGCTCCTGCTCCAGCTCCTCGATCCGGTCGAGATGTCCGTCCGCATAATCGATAAGGCGCATTGCCGCCGTATCCAGACGACTCACAACGCCGCCGTATCGAATGTCAATGACCTCCCAGCCGAAAGGCTTGAACATCCCCAGCCACTGGGCGCGATGAGCGGCACGCAATTCCATGACGCCTTGGGAGATGGCAGGCAATACGTCCAGCGCGATGCGCTTCAGCTCGGCTTTGTCCCCGCCGTCATACGCACGCTTCAGCTCGATGCCGACTTCGCTCTTCAGCTTCAGAACGGCACACAGCTTCTGCGGCACCTCGAATAAGTAATCCAGCTCGGCTGCAGGGTTGCGGCGGCTCGCAATAGTTTGTTCGACTTGCGCATAATGTGCGTTCATCGGCAATCCTTCGATCTGCTTGTCGAACAAGCCAAGCAAGACGTCCTGGTACAACAGGAACTTCGACGGGTTGCTTTGCTTCTGGTTGTTCGGCTCTGCTCCCGGTGTCTCGTCGAGGTACTTCAGATGCAAGTACGCATCCGCTTCGATCCCCGTACAGAAGGCCACACGCTCCGCAACGGTTTCCATGCTCGGCGAGCCTTCCGAATACGCATGCTCGGCGTAGAATTGCAGCCCGAGCAGCGCGATGTACGGATTGCTCTCCATCCCGTCGTCGCCCCACATCGTCGCGTATACCTCGCGGATCCCCTCGCGCTTGCACACGGTCAGAGCGGCTTCCGTCGCCGGCAGCGACAAGCCGTAATTGACGCCAAATGTATTGAACACCCATACCGCACCAGCGAATATCAGATTATTCCCGAGCGGACGATGCTTCGCAATTAACGTCTCGTAATCGGACTCCAGCACATGGTTGTAATCCCAGTAGACCATGTCTACATCCTTCGGAATACGGCGAGCCATCTCTTCCGGAATTACCGTGTCGTGGCCGTAATAATCCTCTCCCCCTGCCGAAGCCAGCTTAAGGAACATATCGCTCCACATCATCGGCTTCAGACCCAGTCGGCGTACGGAAGCAAGCACCTTCTCCAGATGCTGCGTCATAATGTCGAACCGGCTTACAAAGCCGTTGCGATCCAGAAACTTGCCGCGGCCCAGCTCCTCCGCTTCATCCATGCCGATATGGATCTTCTTGCTTCGGAACGGCGCGCTAACGGCGGCGATCATGGATTCTACCAGCTTATCCGTATGATCGTCCTGCGCTAGCAAGGCCCCTTTCGTATCCTTATATGCCTTAACCGGCTCCCACTTCAGAAACTCCTCCAGATGGGCTAACGTCTGGATGCTCGGGAACGCCTCGATCCCGAACTGATCCGCATAATCATCGATTTCTTTCAGCTCCGCAGCCGAATAACGACCGCGCATGTAGCCGAAATAAGCCTCTCCCTCGATCTCGTAGGTGTCTTCCATATACAACATCACGTTGTTCAAACCCATAAGCGCCATCTTGCGCAACAGGAACTTGAAGCTATTCAGCGTCAGGACGCCATTGCGCGACAGATCGAACATTGGCCCGATTGCATCGAATTGCTGTTCTTCCCGAATATGGAACGCCTCTCCGCTTCGGCCATGCTGAACCAGCAAGCCAAGCGCCCGGAAGAACTGATGTTTCGCTCCATAGCGGATATACGCCTTGCCATTTTCCTGTCCAACCTCTAGCTCTCCACCCGAACGCGATACCTCAACCGGCAGTCCGCCTTCATCCAACGTGACCTTCAGGTCTGCTAGAAGCAGCTCCATTCCGGGTTGCAATTCTGCACGATCAACAATTACATTCAGCAACAAGTCGTTTCCTCCTATGCATATATATAAAAATTACGCAGGACACTAAGTCATTCGATCTTCAACTTATTATGCACTATTTATCATTGAATACTTCATAATAATGAACGAATTTTTCATTTTGTGCAAATTGTAATTTCAGCATAGGGCATCATCACCATCCCATCGTTCACGCTCAATCAATGTTGTTTGCGATATTCACCAGGCGTGATGCCGGTTTCCTTCTTGAACATTCTAATAAAGTTTTGCGAATTATTATATCGTAATCGATCAGCAATTTCGGAAACTCTCATCTCCGTAGATCGAAGAAGCTCCTTGGCACGGTCGATACGAGTCGCGATGACATATTCTGTAAAGGTAAGTCCGATCTCTTGAC
Source organism: Paenibacillus sp. strain BS8-2 (assembly GCF_054483835.1). Lineage (NCBI taxonomy): Bacteria > Bacillati > Bacillota > Bacilli > Caryophanales > Paenibacillaceae > Paenibacillus > Paenibacillus sp. strain BS8-2. The sequence continues at coordinate 1,911,298 of NZ_CM137010.1, read as the reverse complement.
GAAAGACTTGACCAAGCTGAGCTTCCGGCACACTTAACATATCTGCCAAGCAATGAAGAGAAATATCCTGATCATAATGCAGCTGGACATAACCCATTGCACGCCTGACCAACTGATCGGCAACCCCTTCCCTCTCCTGCCTGCCCTTTATCACTTGCGATACGATAGGCAGAAAGACATCATTGGCAAGCCAGTCCTCAATCTCCGGCAACGAACGCAGCTCCTGCAACCGTTCATGAAGCGGATAACGGAATAAGGCGCCGATTGTCAGCGTATTTCCTTCGAACATAACGCGCATGACGGAAGCAAGTAGTATCATAATCGACTCGTAGATTTGTCGTTCGTCAGGCTGAACCGATGACCGCATCGCCGCACAGAATATGCGCAGAGCCTCCTTGGCTTGTTCCCCGTTTCCTAATTTTAATTGAGCCATAATAGCCTTCTCTTGCTCGAAGGGATACATATACGCTTGACTGCTCTGACCTTCATCCCGATGCAGGAACAGATATCTGCTGTCATCCGTAAGCCTCTGCTGCATAGCTTTTCGCGCACCTTCAAAACTATGGTGCAACGCTTCCCTATGCGTAAGTAACGGCCCAATCCCGATGATATGCAGATTTCCCTGTCCGCTCTCCATTTCCAGTAAACGCTGCGCCCATTCCATGATGACATGTTGCCCTTCGGGCATGTGCATGCGTTCAAGCTCGAACAGACCCCCGATCATATCGTAGCCCATTTGAGTGAACCTGCCTCCCGCAGAGTCCTCCATCCCGCGGATTCGCCGGAGCAGCGCCCCGGTCGCCTCGGCCTGCTCTTGCTCCGATCTTATGATTCGATCCCCGGACTGGATACAAATAGCGGCATAACCGGCCCCTCGATCCGACTGGAGAGATAAGGAACGGACAACTTCCATATCCTCTTCCCCAAGCGGCTCCTGAAGCAGCCTTCGCAGCCAGTACTGCTCTCTCTCAGGCGCGAACGACTCCACTTCCTTACTCAGTGCCGAATTGCGAGTATACAGCTGCTCCAGCATCGCACGGAATCGCTGGTACACGTTATTGGACAACAACAGGATAGCCGCAGCCGCAGCACCGACCAACAGCCATGTAATGACTCTGATTTTTTTGCTTACAGCACTTACCTTCGCAGTCAATTCCGCAAGAGGCACCACAGACAGGTAGGTCCAGCCTGTTCTCACGGACTGGATGGCATGAACGAGCAGTCGTTCCCCGCTGACACGTTCGCTGGAGGATACGCCTTCTAGACCCGGCTGCTTCCTGGCAAGCCATGTTTCCAATTCCTCTGCCTTGACATGCATCTGCACGAAAGCCTCTGCTTCCCTTGCCGCATACAAATGTCCCTGTGGACTGATTGCAACTAAACCCCCGCCGTTGTCGAATTCCACATCACCGTACATGTCATACAAGAACGGTTCGTCCAGCAATACGATATAATAACCAAGCGGCTTCTGGAAGGATGCCGGGATCCCCCTGACATATCCTAATCCATCTACAACCCGGTACTCATCGCCCTCCCCAGCTCTGGTCCGATCTAACCAGAAGGAGGGCTCCATCAACTCGCCTCGAAGCTTATTATGGAGCTGCTCACCTAGCCGCTTGGAAGACTCCAGCTCAACACCCCCTGCAGACACGAGCCAATCCCCATCCGTCACATACAGGTACGCGCCTTGTGCATGATCGATAAGCGCCTCCATAGCGCTAAGAACCGTCATTACACGCAGGAGCTCCTTGTCGTCGTGCTGCAAGCTTCCGTTCTTAAGCGCCACTGACAAGGAATCGTCGTCTAACGCATGCTGCAGCACAATACGCTCCACGGTATCCATCAGAGCGTCACTGCGCTCCTGAATCTGCTCAATTAACATCAGATGATACTGTTCAGTCTCCTCGATCAAGCTGTCGCGAGCTGCAGAGTAAGAGACCCACCCTACTGCAAACACGGGCAAAGCCGCAACCAGGACAGCGAGTGCAGCTATTCGAAGCCGTGCAATGAAGCGGGGCACAGGCACCTTCTCTTCGACAGCCTTCAGCCGGCTGTTCCCGCCTATGACGTTTCGCTCAGGCATACTCATTCCCCCGCTGTGCGTCCTTCTTGCAAGAACCACTCATTCACCTCTTGTGTAGCCTTCTCGCCGCCCCGCTTAAGCCATTCCTTCTTAAATTCAGCGAACGAAAGAACATCCTTTTTCCCCTTTATGTAATCCGCCTCGAATTGTTGAATCTGTCGTGTGTAGATACTGGCAACTGACGCCCCTGTCTCAGTCACATAGGTCAATGCGGGATTCTTGATCCCTTGTCCAGCTACCAGATCCAGCGCTTCTCTTTGCTTTGCTTGAATCTCCTCGCTTGCGTCTACGGACACATAGAGATAGGGATCGAACGGATTCATAAGAAACAGCTCGCCTAGCCGTTCCTCCCCGAGCAGCTCCTTGTTCAGATGTGTCATCTGATTGGAGGAGTCCAAGCGGTAATGAATATTCTCCAAACCGAATTGACGAATGTAGTAGCCTTCCTCGCCAGCCTGCCAATCCAGCCACTCGATTATTCGCTCCAGCTTGGCAGAGGACACATGACTTGATATCAGGATCCATCCATAGAAGCCGGGCTGCTCCGAGAATCCACGTATGCCACTTGGCCCTTCTGGCGGTCCTAACATAATCAATTCCGCGTCAGGCTCTCGCTCGCGCAATACGCTCACAAACTTGGCATAATCACTGATAGGCGCGATAATCATGCCGGTATGCCCCTGCATGAATCGTTCTCCTGCCTGGGCGGTCTTCAGCGTTGCAAAGCGTTGATCGATGCCCCTGTTCTGGTACAGATCACGGAGCCACTCCAAGCCGCGTTCTCTGCCCGGCGATATCTTGCTTGCGACTAACTGTCCATCCTCCTGCATAAGCCAGCCGTTACCTGCGCCGAAGGGTATAAACAGCTCGCTCAGGAAGCTCAACCCCTCGCCACCAGCAAACCCATAGGTATCCTTCTTCCCATTGCCATCCGGATCATCTTGACCAAATGAAGTTGCAACCTTATAGTAATCATCTATTGTAGCGGGAAGAGGCAATCGCAGCGCGTCCAGCCAGTCTTTGCGTATGATGACCGCCTTATCCACCGTGGCCCGAGGCCGCGGAATACCAAACAACCTTCCATCGAGCTTGGCATTCTCAAGCAGCTCTGGCGGAAGCTTGCTCAGATGCTCGGAGGATTCTACATAGGCTGTCAAATCATGAAACAGCCCTCTCCTTGTGTGGTTTAGCAATTCTGACTGAAAGGACGTCCACACCACAACATCTGTCAGCTTGCCCGATGCGGCGGCTGCCCTGAGTTTATTGGCATAACTGCTGCTAGATTCCGGCCGCTGCACCAGTCGGATATCGAATGTCGATTCTACGTAATCCTTAACTGTGCGGCTGCCCGTTTGCCGATTGTCGTACTTGGGATACATGAGCGATATGCTCATAGGACTCCCTTCCGAATCATCCATCGCTTGCGTGTACGAGATACGTTTGCTTTGCACGCCCACCACTACACAAGCTGCGACAATTACCGTCAGCCCTGCGGACAGTATCAGAAAAACCTTCAGTTTCTGGCTGATCACCGACCTACCGATCTTCATTCCCTCCCTAAAGCTCGTCTCCGCCATACAAAAAAGCCTCTCCCAATTATACTAGGAAAGGCATCCATTGTATGCAAATTATACTATTTCTCTTATCGATGCAGACTTTCCTCCAGAGTGCCCAGGACAGGACAGCTACTTGACGGAAGGATCGTCTTGATCCGTCTCGTCGACAGATATCACGCTTACCTTGCAGGTCCTGCCTGCTTCTATACCTTCAATACGCGCATACCCGCTTCCTCGCTGTACAGAGATACGTCTGTCCTTTATAGCCCCGTACACTTTCCAATCTACTGCTACGATGAGCAGATCCCAATCCGTGGCATTCTTCCATATTACATGAAGCACTTCGCCCTCCGTCAGAATCTCTACAGCGTTTGGATTGCCGGGAGCATCACAAAACCCCATTGCACCACCTCCCACCTGAAATCTACGTTCATTCTCTGCAACTCCATGGCTACGGAGATACGTTTCAATGTGTTACTTCCATCCTTCCTTATTTGAGCATGATTTGCCCCCAATGTAGCATGACGCCGGCCCGGATTCCTATAATCACTTCAAATGATTATCCCGTCTGTTGACACCACTCATACTCAAATCATTAGATTATAGCGACCCGAATCTCCCCCATGATACGCTCGGATGGAAACGGGGCCCCAATATCGCTCCGACTACATGTATGAAGGAGAGAGAATACGAATGAAGAGGAAAACGGTTGTATGGCTTGTAGTGCCGGCTATGCTGATCAGCTTTGCCGTCGGGGCAAGCGCAAGCACCGGACTAGAGAAGATCAGCGCGCACCTGAACTACAATTTGAAGTTCAAGATTGACGGCAAGGTGTGGAAGCCTGTCAAGGATGACGGGCTCAGCATTGCCCCTATTACTTATCAGGGCACCACATATTTGCCGGCACGAGCGATCGCCGAGGCGTTGGATGTGGTTGTAGGTTATGATGCGGCTACATCTACCGTACTCTTTGGAGAAGTCGTCGACGGCACACCCGTGACAGAAGAGGTCATTGAGCCTTCCTACGGCATTACACATACGAAGGATCAGAAGCGGACCATTGTTGGGGGCAAGGATTACAAAGAGGTGTATTATGCCGAGGATGTGGGCTCCTACTTCGGCGAATCGCTAATGTTCCATCCGAAGAAGAAGTATCAAACGCTTTATCTGCAGGTCGCTTCCATTCAACAAGATCTCATTATTGAAGTGTACGAAGGGGAGACACCTGTTCAAATTATGCAAACCAGTATCGAGAATGGATCCGATATGAACACAATTGAAATTGATGTCGGCGGCCTCGACTCTGTACTCGTCGTCATGAAGACTTTCCCTGAAGCGGAGTTCTCGGATATTTATGTATCATCTACTTCGTATTACAAATAATTGGATATAAGCTAGTTGTCTAACCTTCAACGGTACTAACATCTGCCTCAAAGTGAAACGGCTATGCCGTCCTCTGGCGGCGGGGGGCGCGTTGCATGCCAAGCAATTCCAGCGCTCCTCCAGCCCGTTCTCAAGGCCCCATTCTCTGCACAAAGAAGCTGTCCGTTTCGGTCCTCCGACCGTACTGGACAGCTTCTTCCTAACCCGCTTTGCCGCGCACGCTCATGCATCACTTGACGGCATATACATCCATCGCCGCCTGCAGCGCAGCGCCTGTGTCGACCTTGGCGCCATGCCGCAGCAGCACCGCTTCGAGCGCGCCAAGCGTCAGCAGGACATTACGTTTGCTTGCGCTGTAACCCATCGTGCCGATTCGCCAGATTCGACCCTTTAGCGCGCCGAACGAGCTGGCGATCTCGATGCCGAATTCGGATAGCAGCATGGACCGTACCGATTCACCGTCGATACCCTCCGGTATTTCGATACAGGCGACGACCGGCATCTTGCACGCCGGGTCCCCGAACAGCCGCAGTCCCATCGCCTCAATGCCCGCGACAAGCGCCTTCTCCTGCAGTCGATGTCTTGCAAATCGCTGCTCCAGCCCTTCTTCCAGCACGAGCCGCAGCCCTTCGCGCAGCGCGTACAGCATGGATGTCGCTTCCGTATGATGGTTGAGACGGGCCGGGCTCCAATAATCCTGCAGCTGGCTCAGATCGAGATAGTTGCTCTGGATCGGAGAACACGCCAGACCCCCACCCCCACTCCTAAGAGCCGCTGATTCAGCAGCCGCCATCGCCTCCTCAGCAGTCAACAGTCCCCGCTCGATGCGCTTGCGCTTCAGCAGCTTCGCTTCGGCTCTTGCATTATACGTAATCGGCGCCAGCCCGGCCGGCACCGACAGACACTTCTGCGTACCGCCCATAACCGCGTCGATCTGCCACTCGTCCGTCGCTACCTCGATCCCGCCGATCGTCGCCACCGCATCCACGACGAGCAACGCGTCCATCTCGCGGCATACATCGCCAATCCCCTCGAGCGGCTGCAGACGCCCCGTTGACGTCTCCCCATGCACAATGGCTACAACCGCCGGACGATGCGCACGGATGCCCGTTATTATTTCTTCAGGCGTGAAGACACTGCCCCATTCCTTCTCGAGCGTCGCCACCTCAGCACCACAGCGCTTGGCAATCTCTACTAACAGATGTCCGAAACGCCCATAGACCGGTACCAGCACCTTATCGCCCGGCTCGATCAGACTAACCAATACCGCCTCAATGCCGGATCTTGACGTCCCGTCCACCGGATAGGCCCACTCGTTGCCGGTCATAAACAGCTTGCGCAGCATGCCCATCGTTTCGTTCATAAGACCCGTGAACTCCGGATCGAACTGTCCCAGAATGGGATACGACATCGCGCGCAGCACACGCGGATCCACCTCAACAGGTCCAGGTGTCATGATCGTACGTGGAGACGGGGATAAATCTTTGTAAATGGTCATGACAGCATCCCCTCCTCCTCGTAACCCAATCGATATAGCAGCTCGATCAACACGAGCACGCCTGTAGCCAAATCCCTTGACGATGTAAATTCCTCGGGAGCATGCGACAGACCTCCCTTGCTTGGTACAAACACCATCGCCGAAGGGCACAGCCGCTGGAACATTTGCGCATCATGTCCCGCTCCGCTGACCATTCGCTTAGACGTTACGCCCAGCTCCGCGCATACCTCGTCCAGCTGTGTCTTAAGCGCTTCGTCCATCGGCGCTGGCTCCTCGCGGAACCACTCCTCGCACTCGAGAGTCAGCTTGCGCGAGTCGGCGGCATCTTGGAACGCGTGGCGCAACCACGTACAAAAGCCCTCCAGCTGAGCCCCGTCGGAATGCCGAACATCGACGGTGAAGCTTGCTTCGCCCGGCACTACATTCGGCACGTTCGGCGACACGAGCAGACGTCCCACCGTCGCTACCAGCGGCTCCCCGATGCGAATCGTCTCTTCGCGCAGCATTGCAATCATGGCTCCTGCTCCCTCTAATGCGTCTCGCCTCATTCGCATCGGTGTCGTTCCCGCATGGTTAGCCTCGCCAATAAGCTTAATCTGGTAACGTCTCTGTCCGACGATCGCGTCGACGATGCCAACGGACAATCCCTCGCTCTCCAGCACTGAACCTTGCTCGATATGGAGCTCCACGAACGCGCCAACATCCTTGCGACGCGCCGGACTGCCGCTCCCTTCGCCGAAGCCGCAGCTTTGCATCGCTTCTTCGAAGGATAAGCCCTCAGAATCGACCATTCCTGCAATGTCGCCAAAGCTCCTCTCGCCCACGATGCTGCCGGAGCCCCAATAAGCCAGCGGGAAACGGCTGCCCTCCTCCTCGCTCAGCGCCACCACCTCCAGCGTCCGAGTCGGCTGTCCATACTGATCGCGAAGATACTCCAGCGCCATACAGGCTGCGGCAATCCCGAGTGCTCCGTCATATCTGCCGCCGTTGACGACCGTGTCGATATGCGATCCGCTCACAATGGCAGGAAGCTCCGGTCTAAGCCCCGTCAGCCGTCCGAATAAGTTGCCAACCTCGTCGAACGAAGCGTCCAGCCCCATCCCTGTCAGCTTGTTACGCAGTGCAAGCTGCGCTTCCAGCCATTCGGGCGTATAGAGCAGGCGAGTCACACCCGCCCCCTCTGCGGAGTAGCTCGACAACCACGCCAGAACGGCATCTATCTTGGTTTCCAATCGTTCGAGGAGCGCCTCCCTCTCCTGCTCTGACAACTTCGTCCGCACTCCCATATGCCGTCACTCCTTGCCTAAGCTCTGCGATATTCCTTCCATTGCCCCGCCATGATTTCTGCAAGTCCCGCTTCTCGCGTATAGACAACACGCCCTCGCGAGATCGTTGCGTGTACGGCGCACAGCATCGTCTCGCCGATATAAGGGCTATGCTTATGTTTGTGATATAGCTGTTCTCTCTTCAGTTCATACGAGGCCGTGAGATCCATCAACACCAGATCGGCATCTCCGCCAATCCGGATCTCGCCCTTGCGGTCAGAGAGACCGAACCTTCTTGCCGGCTCGCAGCTAACCATTCGGCTGATCTCCGTAAGCGGGATCCCACGTTTCATATGACCTTCCCCTACGAGCAGCGTCAACGAGCTTTGAGCCCCGGCAATTCCGCCCCACGCCCCGGCAAACTGCTCCGCATTCTTCATCTCCTCCGGACATGGAGAATGGTCGGAAGCGATCACTTGGACGAGACCTTCTGCTATGGTCTCCCATAACTTCGCCTGCTCTGCCGCGCTCCGCAGCGGAGGCGCACATTTGGCGGCTGCGCCTTTGCTCGCCAGCATGTCGTCCGTCAACACGAGATAATGCGGACAAGTTTCTGCTGTTACGTCAACGCCTCTGCGCCGTGCTTCCGCAATGAGACCAATGCCTGCCGCACTGCTGACATGTACGATATGAATCGCGCAGCCGGTCTCCTCCGCGTAGAAGAGCGCACGATGAATCGCCTCCAGCTCGGCGACGATTGGTCTCGACGATACAAAGTCGGCGGCCGACGTGCGTCCTTCACGAGACGCAGCTTCCGCCAGCTTGGAGACGATGGGCTCGCTTTCGGCATGCAGCGCTAACACTTTGCCTGTCGTCGCAATGATCTTCATGCCCTCTAACAGTGTATAGTCGTCCACTCGGGCGAACGCGTCCTCGCCAGGTCCTCCCGGCTCAGACATAAACGCCTTGTAGCCGATCACCCCCGCCTCGTGCAAGGGCAGCAGATGCTCCAGCTTGCCAGGCACGAGTCCGCCCCATAACGCGTAATCGACATGGGATCGGTTCTGCGCCGCCGCAAGCTTCTGGCGGAGAGCCGTGACGGTGACCGTCGGCGGCACGCCGTTAAGCGGCATATCGATGTATGTCGTGACTCCCCCCGCCGCAAGCGCAGCAGAGCCTGTCTCGAAGCCTTCCCAGTCGCCAAGACCCGGCTCGTTCAAGTGTACATGGGCGTCAATCATGCCTGGCATGACGACAAGTCCCTTCGCATCGATCTCTCGCTCGCCCGTCGGCAATCCCGGTGCGCCCAGCTGCGCGATAACGCCGTCTTTGATACCGATGTCCATCAAACATATCTCGTCCCGGAGCACGACCTTGCCGTTCCGGATGACGGTGTCCATCCGATATTGATCCGCCATATGCGAAACGCACCCCCTTATGGTGTGAACGTTCATTACATCGATTTCTATGTGTTCCTACATCATAATCGCAAGCTCCGTCCGCTGTCATTGTGCAGGAGCTCCAAATTTCCTCCGATCTATTGAGTACTGCGCACAACTGGTTTTTTTGACTATTCGGCCACAGGCGCTGCATCATGTCGCGAAATTGCACATCAACAATGACGCAATGATCGACTACTTCCCTCTTGGAACAGATGTTACGATGTGGGTAATGTCACAATTATCGAATAAGGAGCTGACTAAACGTCTATGGGCAAAACCATTCGTATCGGTATTATCGGAAGCGGCGGTATCGCAGGCGCACATCTGAGGGCTTATCAGAATATGGAGAATGTTGAGATTGTAGGAGCGGCAGATATCGTGCCTGGCAGAGCGGCACAGTTTCTATCGTCGGCCGGACTTTCGGAATCGGTTGCGTTTGAGGATCACCGCAAGCTGCTAGAGCTTGATCTGGACGGTGTCAGCATTTGCACGCCTAACGTAGCCCATTATCAAATGACGATGGATTCCCTCCACGCGGGCAAAAACGTCCTGCTCGAGAAGCCGATGTCCGTCACGCTGGACGAGGCGATTGAGATGACGCAGGCGTCCGAAGAAACGGGACGCATGCTGACCATTGGTTTCCAACCGCGATACGATCCCAATATGAAGCTGATCCGTCAAGTGATACAAGAGGGCAAGCTCGGCAAGGTGTATTACGTAGAAGTGGGCGGCGGACGCCGCAGAGGGATGCCGGGCGGCACGTTTATCCGCAAGGATCTGGCGGGCGCGGGCGCAATGGCCGATATCGGCTGCTACTCGCTTGATTTCGCGCTCCAAGCGCTGGGTTATCCAAAGCCGCTGACGGTATCGGCGGTGACTTCGAACTATTTTGGCACCAACCCAACCTATCATCCCGAAGCCAGCCGCTTCGACGTTGAAGACTTCGGCGCTGCCTTTATCCGTCTGGAGGGCGGCATTACGCTGCAGTTTAAAATTTCGTGGGCCATGCATATGGATTCACTAGGCGCATCCACGTTCCTCGGCACCGACGCAGGGCTTAAGGTAACGTCTGCAGGCGAAGGCCCTTGGTCAGGTGTATGGGACGGACAGGTCGGCAGTATGACCTTATTCCACGATCTGCTTGGACAGCATACACAGACGCCTTTGCCACGCATCGAGCATAACCTCGACGTCTTCGAGGAGAAGGTCAAGGACTTTGTCCGCGCCTTGCGCGAAGGCGGCGCCGCTCCGATCCCGGCTAAGGAAATCCTGTACAACCAAGCCATTATCGATGGGATACTCCGCTCCTCGGCGGCGGGCAAGGAAGTAGCAATCGATCTGCCGTAAGTGGTGCACGGAGCGTGAGAGCTATCTGGCGCCTAGCAAGGCAGGAGCGGAGGAGCACGTTAACCGTAAGGGAAGAATCTAGCATATCGGCAACATTTGAAATACACATCACCTACTAGATGATGTGTATTTCACGTTTCTGAATCAAGATTTTAACTGCTGCAGTAATAACAAACTTGTTTCATGACCATGAAACGACAGTTACATCCACGTTCCCGTATGCGGGATGACAAGTCCCCCATAGACAAACGCCGCCACGATAACCAAAGCCGGGTGGATCTTGCGAATTTGCATCGCCCAGAACGCCACCGCCGCGATGAGAAGCGACTGCAGCCAGCCGATGGATTCGATCGCACTCTCCCCCATCTGCCAAGTGAGGATCAGCATCATGATAGCAATGACGGGCTGCACCAGCAGCGTCATCCCTTTGACGACTGGCGATTGGCGGTGTTTCTGGAGCATATTCAGCAGGATTATCAAAGCGATGGCTGAAGGCACGATCGTTGCCGCCAATGCGACAACGACTCCGACCCAGCCGCCAACGTCGTAACCTACGAATGCCGCGATCTTGGTCGCGATCGGTCCAGGCAGCGCATTGCCAAGCGCAAGAATATTGGAGAACTCCTCCGGCGTGGACCACGCGTGATTGGTTACGACCTCGCGGTACATAAGCGGGATAGAAGCCGGACCGCCGCCATAACCCAGCACGTTCGCCACGAAGAAGCCAATTATAAGCTGGAGCCATTCAGTCCATTCCACGCGTCACGCCCCCTTTCTCCTGCTGCCGCAATCTCGCGTCCTGCTCCCGCTTCAGCTGCCTTGCTTCTCTGCGCTTCTTCCAAGCCGCGGAGGTCCTCATATGGAATGCCCCGTAACCAAGGAACACGACGATGACGAAGGCGGGATGCAGCTGCACCAGTTGAAGCAATCCGAACGCTAACGCAAAGAAGGCGATGCCTGCATAAATCCCCAATCCCTTAACCGCCCGCTCCCCGAACTCGTATGCCATGACGCCAAGCATCACCGCGATTACGGGGATGACGGCTCCGATCATGCCTTGGATTATTGCCGATCCGCTGAACCACTGAACGGCGGATAACAGCGCGATCATCGCGATGCCCGAAGGCACGATATGCGCCAATACCGAAACGACAGCACCCAGCACGCCTTTTTTGCGGTAGCCGAGGTAAGCCGCCATTTTGGTCGCAATGGGACCTGGCAATGCGTTCGCGAGCGCCAATATTTCGCCGAACTCCTCATCCTCTAACCACTTGTAGTGCGTAACGGCCTCATATCGAATGAGCGGAATGACGGAAGGACCGCCGCCGTAGCCGATCACGCCCGTTTTCATCATGGCCCAAGCGATCTGCAGGTATGGGTTGTTTAATTTGTACGGCTTTTCTCTCCCGGCCATTTTCGCCTCCGCTCCCATCCTACAACCTCATTCCCATTCGACTCTTGTATCGATTGATCAGCAATTGGCAATCTACACTCATAATGCCGGGAAGCACGTATAGCTTTTCCTTCATGAATCGTTCCATCTCCGCATTGTTGCGGAACAGCCCGTGCATATGCAACTTGCTCGGTCCCGTCATATGGTAGAGACTCGTCACATACGGCTCTGTCGACAGTTGATCGGCGGCGGCATGCAGATGTTTGGGCTCCACCTCCACGTTGAAGAACGCAGATACCTGAATTCCAATCCGCTCCGGATTAATAACAGCCGTGAACCTTTCGATCACACCCGCTTCCATTAGCGCGTTAACCCTCGCCTGTACCGCTACACGCGAAAAACCGATTTCTTTGGCCAGATCCGTGTACGAAATCCTCCCATTCGCATTCAGCTCCCGAATAATTTGACGATCGATATCATCAATTTCGACGATTGGCAATTCCGTTTCATCCCTTGGCTCCTTCATCCCCGCAGCTCCCATCGCTATTATTTATATTCATTTTGTCGTTATAATTACTCATTCGATTACGATATGTATTAATATATACGCACTTATAGACGTTTTCAATATAAATATCACAATACGCTTACTTTGTTATTGCGCAGATCGAGGGATGGTGGTATTTTTAGATCAACAGGTTATGTGAATTATTCTAACATCGTTGCATCAACATCGAATTGGGAGAGTGGGCAAAATGAACGCATCGGTGATCGGAACGGAAGCGATGGTTGTAAGTCCTCATAAGCTGGCTACGGCCGCAGGCGCACGCATCCTTGCTCAAGGCGGCAATGCGTTCGATGCGGCAGTGGCCGTGAGTGCTTGCCTCGCCGTCGTCTACCCTCATATGACCAGCATAGGGGGGGACTCCTTCTGGCTAACCTATCATGCCGCCGAAGGAAAAGTACGCGGCTATAACGCCAGCGGCAGGTCTGGCTATAACGCCAAGCCCGAGCTTTATGCCGGACTGGACGCCATTCCGCATCGCGGGATCCGTGCAGCGATTACCGTACCGGGCATGGTCGACGGCTGGGATGCGGTACAGCGCACCTATGGAAAACTACCGTGGTCGGATGTGCTGTCTCCCGCAATTGGGTACGCCGAGGATGGCTTCCCCATGACCTATGACCAATACGCGCACGCTGCCCAGCATGCCGGCATGTTGTCGTCGACGATGGAGACGGCGGCGATTTATTTGCCAGGCGGGTCAGCGGCGGGGGCGGGCGAACGGTTTGTACAAAAGGATATGGCGGCAACGCTAAAGCGAATCGCGGCGGGCGGACGGGAAGAATTCTATACGGGAGAGACGGCCGGGGAGATCGTCGCTTATATGGAGAAACATGGCGGATTGCTGAGTGCAGATGACTTAGCTGATCATACAGGCGAGTGGGTAGAGCCGATTAGCGGATCTTACCGCGGTTACGATTTGTTCCAAATGCCGCCGAATTCCCAAGGGTTCACAGGCATCATGGCGCTGCATGCGCTGGAGAACTTCGAGCTTGGCATCGGTGCTGTTGAACACGGATCGTATGAGTATTATCATCTCTGCGTAGAGGCGCTCAAGCTAAGCTTCCTGGACCGCAACGCTTATCTGACTGATCCTGCGTTCTCGCCTGTGCCTCTGGACCGACTGCTGAGCCAAGAGTACGCCGCGGGGCTAGCCGCCTCCATCGACTTATGCAGAGCGAGCTCGCAGGAGCTGGCGAAGCCGCTTGGCAGCGATACGGCGTATGCGGCTGTGGTCGACAAAGACGGCAATGCCGTCTCGTTTATCCAGAGCCTCTACTTCGAATTCGGCTCTGGCGTTGTTGCCGGACGGACCGGCGTGCTCTTGCAGAACCGCGGCTCCTTCTTCTCGCTGGAACCTGGTCATGTGAACTTGCTGCAGCCGGGCAAGCGCACGTTCCACACGCTGATGCCAGCGATGGCCTGCCAAGGCGGCAAACCCGTTATGCTGTACGGCACGCAAGGCGGCGAAGGCCAGCCGCAGACGCAGACCGCGCTATTTACGCGGATGGTCGACTACGGCATGGACCCGCAGTCTGCGATTGACGCGCCGCGCTGGGTATGGGGCCGCACATGGGGCGCGCCGACCCAGGAGCTCAAGATCGAGGGGCGCGTGCCGGACGGCGTGCTCGCGAAGCTCGGCGCTGCGGGCCATCTCGTCCGCAAAGTCGCCGACTTCGACGGCATCATGGGCCACGCCCACGCCATTCGCCGCGACGAGCGCGGCTTTCTGCAAGGCGGCGCCGACCGCCGCAGCGACGGCAGCGCCATTGGCTGGTAGGCGCGGCGCTCACCCGCCGACATAACGGGCGCCAGCGGCGCTCTTTCGGGCAGTTATTGTCGGTCTCACCGACATACAGCCCGCCACCCGCTTTCGAGTCAAACGTTAGGAGGTCAACTCGATGGATCCATGGAATGTTTACGCCAATGAGCACCTTACGGCGATGCCTACAGGCAGCGGGCCGCTTGACGGCCTGTCTTTCGCGATAAAAGATGTATTCGACATTCAGGGACATACAAGCAGCGCGGGGAATCCCGACTGGCTGCGTACACACAAGGCGGCATCTCATCATGCATCAGTTGTCGAGCAATTGCTGGGCCAAGGCGCGCGGCTGCGTGGCACAACGATAACCGATGAGCTGATGTTCAGCATCAACGGCGAGAATGTCCACTACGGCACGCCCGTCAATCCCGCCGATCCCGTCCGTATCCCCGGCGGCTCCTCCAGCGGTTCCGCCGTGGCAGTAGCTGCCGGGCTGGCCGACTTCGCGATCGGCACAGACACCGGCGGCTCCGTCCGAGTGCCCGCCAGCTATTGCGGCGTTTACGGCATTCGGCCCACGCATGGCGCAGTGTCCTCCGAAGGGCTCATCCCGCTCGCGCGAAGCTTCGACACCGTCGGCTGGATGGCACGAGATGCGCGGACTTTGCTGGATGTAGGACGCGTGCTACTAAGCAGTCAAGGCGCCGCGACCATTGATAGAGCTCCCTCCCATGGCTTGACTCGCCTCCTCATTGCAGAGGATATGTGGGAGCTTGCGGACTCGGCAACCAGAGATGCTTTGGCCGCCTGCCTGCCAGCCATCACAAATCTCATGAGCCAAGGCGAATCCATCACCGTCGCATCTGCCCCTGGCGGACTCAACCATTGGAAGAATACCTTCCGCATTATCCAAGGCCACGAGATATGGCGCGAGCACGGCAACTGGATCACCGAGACGAAGCCCACTTTCGGCGCCGATATCGGCGACCGATTCCGCTGGGCGTCAACCATTGCGGAGCCCGAGCTGCAGGACTCCCTCGCCGTTCAACAAGCTGCTATCCTGCGGATGACAGAATTGCTCGACGAGCATACCATTATCGTCGCGCCTACGGTACCGTCTATTGCTCCGCTCAAGAACGGCTCCGGCGAAGATATCGAGCTGCGACGCCAACAGACGTTCCAGCTATGCTGCGTAGCCGGCTTATGCGGACTGCCTCAAGTCACGATGCCGATACAAGGCGAAGGCGGTCTCCCCATCGGTATTTCTTTTATCGCCAGACAAGGTCATGATCTCCAGCTCTTGCAGTGGCTCGTCGACGTATCGGAACGTTTGACGAAGGAGCAGCGCTTATAACGCCTGCTCCTTCCAACCTCATCTCCCCTATCACGATAAACGGCCCATCACTTGGCATCCTTGCCAGGCGATAGGCCGTTTTCATGCACGCTACTTAACTTCCCTCTATTGCATCGGCATCCAACCAACCTTCCAGATGCCTGCAGCATTCCGGTGGATTTGGAAGCCCATCTCCTCTTCCCCTGTTCCTCTGTCGAATGGAGTCATGCGGATTAGAGCATACCCATCCTCCAGCTGTTCCACTTCCTCCGCCAGTCGATAATCCAGCTTCAACCGCTCCCATAGCTGCCAACCTCGTAATAACGTCTCAGCATCTTCCGGAACCTCACGCATATAACGCTCATAGTCCGGTGCTCCATAATCCGCGTTGTGGATATATAACGCATATTGCGTTTCCCAATCGTTGTCCATGCTCGCTTGCACATAATAACGGAATACCTCAATCGGCGAAAGTCCACGCAGCAGCTCTTCATCCCGGTTAGCCGCAAACTTTTCATACCCCGCGAACTCCGCTGACGTCATATGCCATGTCCAAGTCATCTGATTAGACAACAAACGTCTGAACTCCGTGTGCGCTAAGAACGGATTCGGGATAAAATCTCGCCCCTGAACATAGCCAACAAAGCCGCCCGCCGCCCCAATTCTATACCTTCCGTCTTCCAATACCTCCGTTATGTTAACACTGCTCAGCATCAGTATACCCAGCTCCGTCCTATTCCCCTCGCTATCTCGAACATCTGCGCCTTCCCTAATGACACCTTCCCGAGCTAACGCCGGATCCCAGTCCGCGAGCTCAGACTTGCGCAGCCAGAATTCTCCGCCGTACGGCTGATCGTAAGTCGTGATACTGACGCAAACCCAGTCCTGATACTCCTTATATATCCTGACTACCCTCCCGGCACCTAGCTTAAAGCCAGTCGGCACAGCCTCCATCGGACTCAGACTAAACGAGACAGGATCCCCCACCAGCATCAAATACGGCGTGACGGCATTCACCGAAGCTTCCACCTTATCCCTTGTCAGATACCAATCGTTCACCCATCCCAATCGGCTCCCTGCTTGCTCTACCAGAGCAAAACCATTGACGCTGTCCTTTACCGTCAGCGGGACCCCCGGTTTCACGGTATTCTCCGGTCCTTCCATGGTCCAAACATTCGGTTCAGCGTACGCCCCTGTCTCTCCAATCACATAAAATACACCTTCCAGAGGCTCCGCCTCTTCAGCCTGCGTTGGTGTCGGCTGCAAAGTCGCCGATGGCTGCGGCGTAATGATTGGCTCTATTGTTCCTGGCGGCATCAATACCTCCGGCGTTTCCCCGAACCAGCGAGTGGGCTGCAGCACTAAGATCATAGCCAGGACGGCGGCCAACAGCCCTACTCCGGAGGCGACAAACCAGCCTTTATAACGTTTCTCCACTTTGCCGGCTCGAGCGTGGGCAACAACCTCCTTCATCCGTTCCTCCGTAAACGTCCTTTCCCGAAACGGCCCCGTCTTCATCCGCTCGTACCAATCCGGCCTAGACTCCTTCATACACGCCGCCCTCCTTCCACATGTCGGCAGCTTTGCGCCGCGCTCTAGACAGGCGGGACTTTACCGTGCCCATCGGCAACCCCGTCAGCTCCGCCATCTCCTTGAGACTGAGCTCGTATTTGGCATCGAGAATAAGAAGCTCTCTATACTTAGCAGGAAGTCCCATCACGACCTCCCAAATATCGTCCGTCAGCTCTCTGCCCAAAGCTACGGATTCCGCTGACGGTTCCCTGCCCGGTCGCTCCGGTTGTCCGACAAGTATGACCCGTCGCAGGAAAGCGGATCTTCTATAGTTAAACGTGCAATTCCGCGTAATCGCGAACAGCCAGGTCATCATAGACGACTCTCCCCGATAACGATTAACGCTGCGGAACACGCTAAGAAACACCTCCTGCGCGATATCATCCGCCCAGTCGGTCTTGCCGGTGAGAAAGTAGGCATAGTTCCACACCTCTTGACCATGGAGTAACATCAGTTCATTCAAATCTTCAGGCGACAATCGCTCTACAAACCGCCAATAATCCCGCTCCATCCCGATCACCTCTACCCAGTTAGACACATGTAAGGCGTGTTAGGTTCCACTTTGCCGTAATCTTTATATGTTTTATTGAACGAAGTTCCCAATTAACGAAATCCAGTGAACAGTACCCTAGATGGATATTCAAACTTGTATAGCGACATATGTCGTTATACAATGTAGTGGGAGGTGAACAACATGGACAAAGAGATTTTAAAGGGCAGCATTGATATACTTCTTCTCTCCGTAATCGCACGTAAGGATACTTACGGTTACGAAATTGTCCAACATTTGAAAGAGCTCAGTCGCGATACGTATCAAATGAGCCAAGGAACGCTTTATCCTGCGCTAAAAAGGCTTGAAAATAAAGAACTTCTTCATTCCTATTGGGTAGACAATGATGCAAGCGGGCGGAGAAAATTCTATGCGCTCACAGAAACAGGACGAGCGGAGTTGAAAGATAAACTGGCAGCTTGGGATCAAGTGCATTCACTGATCCAATCGTGCAGAAAGGCGGGCTTTGCATGAAAGATTTTGATACATATTTAACGAATATTCTCAAAAACGTTGACGCCTCATCGGAAACAAAACATGACTTGTATTCGGAATTCCTCGATCATCTGGAACAACTACGTATGAGCTATGTCGCAGACGGAGCAAAAGATGAGCACGCGATAAAAATGGCTATTGACGATTTTGGTGAGTCAGACTTGTTAAGCGGACTGATGAACAAAGCGATATCACCGAATCGCAAATGGCTTCAACCCTTGGCTTGGTGTGTTTTTGCAACTTATGCGATAGTCGTTGTTTATCAACTGCTTTTAAGTCCAATGCGGCTTTCATATCGTGGAATTTTACCACCTCTTTCTAACTTAACGCCATTTCGCAGCTTACTGCAATACGCAGAAGGTTTTCAACACTACGAATTTGAGACGTGGTTCTTTAATCTCTTCGGTAACGTCTTGCTCTTTGTCCCTCTTGGTTTCCTGCTGCCTATCCTAGTCGTACATGCGCGGCGTTTCATATTAATGATCATCTGGACGTTGATTGTCAGCCTCGTCATCGAACTGACCCAATTCGGGGCACGGCTCGGAGTTTTCGATGTTGATGATCTCATTCTGAACGTCCTCGGCGGCGCGATTGGTTACGGAGCATGGATAATATGCGCTGCGGGTTGGCGGCTGGCGTTGCGCAAGATGGTCCTTCACTAAATGACTTGATAGAGACAAAGCACAACGAATAGACCGCCGATCTTGCTGGCGGCATATGGGTACACTGTATTCATTACTCTACTTTAAAAAGGAACTGCCTCGGCAAGCCCGCAGCGAGAACACATCACAGATCAACAAGGCCCATGCACCTACGCATGGACCTTGTTCCCGTTGCCTTACAATCTCATCGTTGAGATTTGGTCTGTTTCAGCAACGCCTTATTTTTTTCGTTGAAAGCACCGTTGTGCGACGACACATATGCCGCGGAAGAGGCTTGGGGCTCCATGTGCAGCTTGGCGCCATGAACGGCGAGTGCCGCATGTCCATGGTTAATAATAACGGCATCCACTTCTACCTTCACCTTATCGTCTGTCGCCATCGCCGTGCAGCTGCAGGATCACGTAAGGAGCCATAACCTCTATATCCGACTCCATAATATGTCTGACGTTTTTCTCGTGACCTCCAAGCTTGTCACGTCGATGGACCATCGTGATGCTGGCCGCGATAGGCATCCCATTTCGCCCCTTCGTCCCTTACCCCTGCGAAGGATACTTGGCTTTCATATAATCCATCGAAGCGACGATCATACGTTTCAACACATCGAGATCGATGTCTGCCAGCTTGTTCACGTAGACGCAGGATGCGCCTGATGTATGTTTGCCGAGCTCGCTCAGCATCTCCTCGCGGTTCGGCTCGTCCGGGGCCAAATACAGGCTGAGCTTCGCCTTGCGCGGTGAAAATCCGGCCAGAGGCGCCACACCTTCGTGGCCGGAATCATATTTGTAATGATACGACCCGAATCCAATGATGCTCGGTCCCCACATCTTCGCCTCGAAGCCGGTCGTCTCCTCATGCAACTCCAGCAAACGGTATGCGTCCTCGCGTTTCTTGGGGTTCTCAATCGCCTCAATGAATTCGATTACGCTTTGATCCGTTTCCTTCATCTTCTGCTCGTATGCCATGCGAACATCTCCTCCATATCTAGATACCGTTCCTTGTCCCGATTATATCAAATACGCGAGAGCGCCACACAACGATACTCCGCAACAAAACAAATAACGGCGAGCCGCAATCGCGACCCGCCGTCCTAGTTCGGCAATCGGCCCGGGGGGCGAGCCAAATTGCTTAACCCTATCATACGACAACCGGATCATTAGGTTTCAGGTTAACCAATCGACCGGCAGCCGAGGACTATGACAGGATATCCCTTCGCGTGTATCCCGCGAACGTCACGACCAGACAGATCACCACGATCAGCAGCGCGAGCCACACGAAACCCGCTTCAAGCCCCCGATCGATAACGGACGAGGCATCCACATATTGAAACGGCGTCAGAAACCGCAGAGCGTCGAGCTTGCCGCTCACCTCGATAACCATCGAGAGCAGATAGGCAAGCAGCATCACTGTTGCAGACATCGCGACAGCCAGCTTAGGTCTACGCCCCGCCCCCGCTATCGCGAGTCCGATGCTCATAAACACAAGCTGTACGAGCAGCATGCCCAGCATGAGCGGCCAAATCTCTTTGGTGACGGGTTGCCCCTCCGCATACATGCCGACGGACGAGATCGAGCTCACCAGCATAACGACATTAAAGATTAGCACATTCACGACAGCTGCACCAATTTTCGAGCCTAGTATCCAGCTTCTCGTTATCGGCTTGGTCAACAGAAACTCCGAGGTTTTGTCCCGCTCTTCTTTAGACACTATATTCGCTCCAAGCATGGATGCATGAACGGCCGCCATGATCAGGAGATATAAGAACAACACACCATAATAGCCTACGGGTGTCGCGATATCGAGCTCCCCGACTCCGAACACCGCCTGCATCGACTTCGGCAAGTCAGCCATCAGCTCATTCATCGAATCGCCGGACTCCGCCATTCCCGCATATTTGGCCATACCGCTCATGACCATCACAACGATACCAACCGTCCAGATCATTAGAGATTTCAGGCTGGCTTTCATTTCTCGCCCAAACAGATTCATCACCATCACCATCGCCATCCCCCTCTAGACCGCATGTACGTCGCGCTTCACATATCGCAGGACGCCAAAGGCGATGCACACGGCAATTACAGCAGCCGACATCACCACAAATTCCGGCTCGTACCGCCCGTGCTTTACGATATACGCTCGGTCGTAATATTGAAACGGCGTTAGATAACGCAGCTTCCCATCGCCCGTAGACGCCCCGACAAAGGATATCGCGAAGAACGTAAACACCGTCCCCAGAGTGACTGGAAGCACCGTACGAATGCGAGGGAGCAACAGCGCCGTCACAATGCCAATCGCAAGAAACACAAGCTGGATCAGCAGCAAGGACAACGACAAAAGCAGAAATGTGAGATAGTCGAAGCTCTCCAGTTGGACGAGCGATGCAATTATACTGGCTGCTGCGACATATACGACATTGGTTACCATAATCAGCGTCAGTGCCGCTAGCGTCTTGGCGCCAAACACTTCTCCGCGCGTCACCGGCTTGGAGAGCAGGAAGTCTGCCGTCTTCTCCCTCGATTCCTTAGACAGAATCGACACGCCCAGATGCATGGCCTGGATCGCACCGGCCAGCGTCACATAAAGGAAAATATACGAGTAGAAACCAAGCAGCGACGCAATCGAATCCAGCTGGATGCCGATAGCCTTCATGACGGATTCCGGCATCGATTGCAGCACCTCACGGAACGTATCCGCATCCCGCGCGAAAGTCGGATAGATAGACATCATCAGCATCACGAGTCCCACCATCGACCCTATCCAGATCAGCGTCGTATTACGGTAAGCTCTCAGTTCATAGCGCCACATATTCATGGATTCTCACGTCTCCTTTGCGTAATAATGCATGAAGATCTCCTCCAGATCCGGATCCTCCACCCACAAATTATGGAGATCCAGCTCTGCAATCCTTCTGTTCACTGCGTTGATGTTGCCCTTGTAGAGAAAGCTCACGCCGCCTTCTTCCTGCTTCCATTCGGTTACTCCCGGCAAAGAGAAGTCCGCTTCATCTAAGCGGGCTGCACTCTGAAGCTTAAACCGTTTGTATGTGTTCTCCCGCAAATCGCTAATTTTCTCAAGCGCCATCAGCCGGCCTTCCTTAATAATCGCAACTCTGTCGCAAAGACGCTGCACTTCGCTCAGAATATGCGACGAGAACAGAATCGTCGCGCCGCGCGCGTTCTCCTCTTTGAGCAGCTCAAAAAACCGTTGCTGCATAAGCGGATCAAGACCGCTGGTCGGCTCATCGAGAATAATCAGCTTGGGCGAGTGAAGCAGCCCTTGCACAATGCCAACCTTCTTTTTGTTGCCGAGGGACAGATCATCGATTTTTTTGTTCAAATCCAGCTCCATCCGCTCCGCGAGCTTCTGCATGCGCGCTTTGCAGTCCCTCTTATAGAAGCTCGCCGAATAGCTAAGCAAGTCCTTCACGCGCATGTTGTCGTAATAGAATACCTCGGAGGGCAAATAACCGATCTCCCGCTTAATCTCCGCACCATGCGTGCTGCAGTCCTTGCCAAAAATGCTGGCGCTTCCGCTAGTCGGATGAATCAGCCCCAACATCGTGCGAATCGTTGTGGATTTGCCCGCGCCATTAGGTCCGATAAAGCCGAATATCTCACCCTCCTCAACCGTGAAACTCAAATCGACGATACCCCTAGCGTCTCCGTACGATTTGGTCAGTCCGTTCAGCTCGATAACAGCCATTCCCCATACCTCCTTCGACATGCCTTGCACCCCTTAGGGTCACGCTCATCCCATGATCGTTTATTGCTTATAGAAACCGGTCCGGAATACAGCCAAATAACGCTCGAACTCCTCCATCAGATAGTCGACGTCAAGGTCGGTCCCAAGCGCCTGATGTTTCGCTCGCTCGGTCTCGCCCAGGCCCTCCAGCGCCCAGAGCATCACTTTAATTGCGCGGTCGGCATCGATGTCCGACCTGAACTTGCTTTTGTCGATATCGGATAACAAGCGGTAGTAGGCGCTCTGCCCGATCTCCTTGCTGCGAACCTTTAATTCCGAACCAACCTCGGCATTGTCCTCGAAGTAGACGGTCTTCTGGAAGCCCAGCAGATCGGGATGCTCGTTAAGCACGGTCAGCTTCACACTTGCGATCTGCTTCAACCGCTCGAAGTAATCGCGTTCGCCGAAATCGACGATACGTTCAACTGTCTCCGTTAGCAGCCCCACCGTATAGTCGTACAGATAGAGGTACAGATCCTTTTTGCTCGTAAAATAATGAAACAGCAGCCCCTTCGAAATACCCGCCTCGCGCGCAATCTCGTTGGTCGATGCGGCGCCGTATCCGCTCCCCGCGAACACCTTGAGCGCTGCGTTAATGACGCGCAGCCGCTTCTCCTCTTCGATATTCAAGAACTTGTCGAACAACTAGAGTCCTCCTGTTCTATGATTGGTTGGTTGACTGACATGAAAGCAGAATAAGCATTGACCAGTGTGGTCAATGCTTATTCTATACCTGTTGACCACATCGGTCAACGCTTGTACAACCTCTCCAAACGATCGCTTCTACCCGAATTCGCCCCTATATATTCGGCAGCTCAGCTTAAAGCGATAGTCCCAACAAATTTCTCGATCTCACGCGTCATTCCGATGGACTTTGACCTATGCTCACCTTCGACTGGCGTTCTTATACCTCTCTGCGCAGCGCGCTGAGCACGTCGATCCGCGTCGCCCTTCTTGCGGGACGCTGGCCCGATACAAGCGCAACGACTAAAGCGATGACGAAGGTTAGCACGGCCAGGAACGGAGGGATAACCGAGAACCGGAAGTTCGCGGGGATCTCTTCCTCCATAAACATTTTGATTACGATCGGCAAGCCGGTATTTACCGCAATGGAGATCCCATAGGAAACCAACGTTCCAATGATCGCCCCGAACACCCCGATTAACCCGCTTTCCAGCAGGAACACGCGGCGGATAACGGAAGGATGTGCGCCAATTGCCTTCATAATGCCGATGTCCTGCGCTCGTTCTGTCACCGCCATCGTCATCGTGTTGAAGATGCCGATCGATGCGATCAGAACGGCGATCGTACCAACAAAGATCAAGCCGATCTTCATAATCGTGAAGAGCATGTTGACTTGCTTAAGCTCATCCGCGATAGAGTGATTGTAATAACCTTTCTCTCTTATCGTCTCGGCAATTCCTTTGACCTTGGAGGCGTTCTCCGCGATCACTTTCACGTCCTGATATTGACGCTCGCCGGTAGGCGCCGGGATACTGGCCAATGCTTCTTCGAGCTGTTCTTCTGTTGGCGTCTCCTCGAAGTAGGGGAGCTGCCCCAGCTGTGTACCGGTAATCCCCTCGATTTGCGCAAGGAGACCTTCACCCATGTAAATATTCGTATCGAAATTCCATTCCCTCGTCGGCTTCTCGACGACACCGACAATGAGCGCTTCAAGCGGTTTTTGCGCCAATTGTCCGTTCTCATAGTAGCTCACTTGAAGCTGCATCGACTTCCCTATCCACTCGGATGCATCCGGCAGCTCTGCAGCTTGCTGCCCTTCTACCGGCGGTTCCAAGCGAATATGGTAACCAACCACGATTTCGTTCGGCGCCTCTGGCAGTTTGCCCGCGCTTAATTTGAAGCCGGCCGTTTTCTCCGCCTCGAAGTCCATGCTTATGCTTTGATTAACCCCAACAGCTGCGCCGTCTACTGAAGGATCCAGGTTAGTGGCAATTTGATTGCGGTACGTAACAGCCTTCACATTCGGGAGTGAGCTGAAGTATGTGATATCCCCATTCTGAATCCCGCGAGTCTCAAACTTGTCCGGGTTTTTGTCATAGATCGAAATCTCTGTCACGAGCCGATCTCCCGTGATCTCCTCCACCATGCTCTGCTGCAAGCCGAAGCCGACGGAGGCGAGTACCGTCAAGAACGCGCACCCCATTGCCGTCGCCAGTACGGTCATGAACAGGCGCGTTTTGTTACGTTTCATATTTTGCCGGACGAATTGAAGCTGATCTCCGAATTTCATCGCTGAAGCCCTCCTGTCTGCTGAAAGTCACGCTTCACTTCCGCCGGTTCCTGCGCGATGGACTTCGCATTGTCGTTGAACGCTTGCACCAGCCTGCCATCCTGCAGTCGAATCGTCCGATGCGCTACGGAAGCAACCTGATCATCATGCGTAATGATAACGAAGGTAATACCCAGCTCATGATTCAACTGGCGAATCATCGTAAGCAGCGCCTTCTCGTTCTCGCTGTCAAGACTGCCGGAAGGCTCGTCCGCAAGCACGATCGGCGGATCCAGAATCAGCGCGCGCGCAACCGATACACGTTGTTGTTGCCCGCCGGACAGCTCGCTAGGGTAATGACTGGCAAAGGCTGCGATATCCACGCTCTCCAGCAGCTTCATCACACGTTTATGTCGCTCGGACTTAGCAACACCCTTAAGCACAAGCGGCAGCTCCACGTTTTCGTAGGCGGTCATGCTCGAAATCAGCTGGAAGTTCTGAAAGATAAAGCCGTAATGGGCGAGGCGAAAATCCGACCAAGCTCCTTCATCCAGCTTCGTTACATTCCGTCCTGCCACCTCGATTGACCCTGCGGTCGGCCGAATGTACCCCGACATCAGATTAAGCAGCGTCGACTTGCCCGAGCCGCTTCGCCCAACAATCGCCACGATCTCTCCTTTGGCTACACTTAACCGGATATCGTGCAGTACCGGCACGATGCGCTCTTTGCCCTTCTTCCCTATCTTGAACTGATGATTGATTCCCATCATCTCGATCATCATAGACTCATCCCCTCTGTATTCAACAATCGAATGTTGATTCCCGTTCATTCTATCAATCAGAACGTAAGGCAACCGTAAGCAAAGCTAAAGAAAACCTTAAATAATCTTTTCAATCGAAAAACTGCCGGCTGGATCCATAGAAAAACTCCCGCGCAATCAGCGTCAGGTTTCAAACCTGCTTCTCGCGCGGGAGTTATTATCGTGTAAGTTAGTTGTTAGTTGGCAGCCTTCATCTGTTTGCTGCGGAGTTGACCACATGCTGCGTCGATGTCCGCTCCGTGCTCGAGGCGAACGCTGACGCTAATCCCTTGTTTCTTCATGACATCGTAGAACGCGCGGATCGAATCCTGCTCGCTACGCTGGTATTGGCTATGCTCATCCACGGGATTGTACGGGATCAGATTCACGTTGACCAGACTCTTGCGCGGCTTCATAAGCTCGGCTAGCTCCAAAGCCTGCTCCGTACCGTCGTTGACGTCCTTCAGCAGAATATATTCCATCGTCATCCGTCTGCGTGTCTTCTCCAAATAATAATCGATTGCATCCATCAGCTTCTCGATCGGGATTGCTTTGTTGATCTTCATGATGCGGGTACGCAGCTCGTTGTTCGGCGCATGCAGCGACACCGCCAGATTGACGCCAAGATCGCTGTCCGCGAACTCTCTGATCTTGCCCGCCAGCCCGCTCGTCGACACCGTAATATGGCGCGCTCCGATAGCCAGCCCCTTATGATCCTTGACGATGCGGATAAAGTTAGACATATGCGTGTAGTTGTCGAACGGCTCGCCGATCCCCATTACAACGATGTGACTGACACGTTCGCCCCCGCCCGCCGCATCCAGATGGAGCTGCACATTCACGATTTGTTCGACGATCTCGGCAGCAGTCAGGTCTCGACTCTTGGCGAGCAGACCGCTCGCGCAGAAGCTGCAGCCGATGTTGCAGCCCACCTGAGTCGTTACGCAAACGGACAGACCGAACTTATGGCGCATCAACACGGTTTCGATGAGATTGCCATCCGCTAGACGGAACAGGAACTTTACCGTGCCGTCGACCGACTCCTGCTTCACATGCTCCTCCATCGAGCCGATCACATAATGCTCCTGGAGCAACGATACGCATGCGGGATGAACCTCCTCCATACGCTCGAAGTCCGTCATACGCTTGCGGTACAGCGCCTCCCATACCTGCGTGGCGCGAAACTTCTTATGGCCGCGCTCCAACAGCCATGCTGTCAGTTGTTCAAGCGTCAATCCGTATATAGATGGTTTATCCATAATCTTGTATCCTCTTCTCAAGCCTTCATCTTCATGTTTATCTGCCAGGCATGCCAAGGCTAGGCACACAGCCTATTGTCCCAAAATTTAATGAGGAATACAAGAGCAAGCCGCCTTGTCGCGGCGCTTCGAGCACGCACAAAGGAAGATTCGACGCATTTCCTCATTTCCACCTTCGATTGAATAAAATTCACTCCATGTTTCCATAATAAGGGCAGTCTTTTCATTCAAACTACCCGGAGGCCGACTTTCATGAATTCCAGTTCTAAATCCTTGCATGCCTTCTCCCGTAATCCTGTATTCTGGATATCTGCCATTCTGCTCGTTCTGTTTGTCGTATGGGGGGCTTTATTCCCCGACCGATTAGCAGATATGGCTGCTTCCGTCTTCGACTTTACGACTTACGCATTTGGTTGGTTCTACTTGCTAGCCGTATTCGTCATCATTTTGTTCTGCCTGTTCCTGGCCATTAGCAAATACGGCAAAATCCGACTTGGCGGGGACGCAGATCGCCCACAATTCCCCTTCTTCACCTGGGTCGGCATGCTCTTTAGCGCAGGGTTCGGGGTGGGACTTGTCTTCTGGGGCGTAGCGGAGCCTATGAGTCACTACGCCGTTACGCCGATCAAGGATGTGGTGCCGTTGACACCGGAGGCAGCGCGTTTGGCTATGCGGTATTCTTTCTTCCACTGGGGCATCAGCCAGTGGTCCGTCTACACGCTCGTCGGCTTGACTCTCGCCTACTTCCAATTCCGCAAACAGAAAGACGGGCTCATCAGTTCCTCGCTAGAGCCGCTAATCGGAAGCAATGGTCGCCAGTATCTGCGGGCTCCGGTCGACATTCTCGCCGTGGTGGCTACCATTACCGGCGTGGCCACCTCGCTTGGCATGGGTGTGCTGCAGATCAACGGAGGGTTGAACCATCAGTTCGGCTTATCCAATTCAGCCGGCATGCAGGTCGTCATTATGGCCATTCTGATGTGCCTGTATATCACCTCATCGACGACCGGACTTGAGCGGGGCATTAAGTGGCTGAGCAATTTGAACCTTGCATTCGCCTTGCTGCTCATGTTATTTCTGTTCGTCTTCGGACCCACCGTGTTTATCTTGAACAGTCTGGTGCTCGGCATAGGCGACTATATCCAACATTCCATCGAGATGAGTCTGCGGCTCACGCCTTATAAGGGCGGAACATGGGTGAGGGACTGGACGATTTTCTACTGGGCCTGGGCCATCTCTTGGTCACCGTTCGTCGGTTCATTCATTGCGCGTGTATCCAAGGGCAGAACGATTCGCGAATTCGTGTTCGGCGTTCTGTTCATCCCCCCTGCGATCGCGATTATATGGGTTGCCATCTTCGGCGGTGCGGCGCTCCATCTGGATCTGAAGCAAGGAGAAAACATCGCGGCCGCTGTACAGAACAATGTAACCAGCGCGCTCTTCGTGACGCTGCAGCACTTCCCGCTGGCGGGAATGATGTCCATTCTCTCCATCTTGCTCATCCTAACGTTTCTGATTACGTCCGCCGACTCCGCCACGTTCGTGCTCGGTATGATGACGACTCGCGGCAGCTTGCATCCGTCCTTCCTGATTAAGATCGTCTGGGGCGTGCTTATGGCGGCAATCGCCTCTGTGCTGCTGCTGAGCAGCGGTCTTCAAGGCCTCCAGACCGCCTCGCTGATCTCAGCGCTGCCGTTCACCGTTGTTATGCTATTAATCGGCGTCTCCCTATTCATGTCCTTGCGAAAGGAGAACCTCAAGAGAAAGTAAAGTTACCCCCTATTCGTATAGCCGGTTCTTGCCATCCATTCATGATGGACTTCTCGCTTGCCGCTAACCCGCTTCATGCGAAGGATACTTCTCTTGTACTCGCTCGATTCGTTTCTTCATATCGTTGTAGCTTATGGCGCCAAGAAACCGCTCGCGCACGATGCCATCGCCATCGATGATGAAGGTTGAAGGATACGCAGCGACGCGATACGCGTCCGCTGTATTGCCCTTCGAGTCAAGCACGATCGGGAAGGTTAACTCTCGCTTGTTTACGTATTGCTCGACTCCCTTGACGCTCCCCTCTTGGCTCGTCACGTTGACCGACAAGATGACGACATCGCCCCCCTGCTTCTGATAGTGCTCAAATAACTTCTGAACATGCGGCATCTCCGTCTTGCATACCTGGCACCAAGTCGTCCAGAAATTCACGAGCACGGTCTTTCCCTTATAATCGGCCAAAGAAACGCTGTCACCATTCAGCCTATCCAGCTCGATAACTGGAGCCACATGACCCTCGCGCGCTTTGACGCTTTCCGTTCCGGCTTGTCGCTCTGCATGGCCGGTCAGCAATCGATCCGTCTGATCATATGCCATATAGCTGAGCAATGCCAGCAGCAGGAGCGCCCCCGCTGCTGGCATCATCCATCTTCGCACGCTTGCCTCATGACGACCTTCGCCGGCCGTCGATGACGAGGCTGCTAGACGCGTACCGACACCCCACGCATCAACGAGAATAAAGCCAGCCGCAATAGCCACGAACATCACCAGCCAGTGCGCATAGCGAGCAGATGCGACATCCAAGATGATGGTGGCGAGCATATAGATGCTACTCCAACCGGATGCAAATGCGGTAGTGACCGCCCACCCCTCCGCTGCGCCATACAATCGTCCGTAACGGAGACAAAGATAACCTGCCGTAGCAACGCAAGCAAACCAGAAGCCTACCTCGCCGCCATCATAATATAGCAAAGAAAGCGGCTGGCGTATCACGCCAGCCGCATCGGTCAGAAGCAGACTCCCCTTCCATACCGCAATCCATATCATCATGGCGTTCCAGGCGGCGGACAAATCACGCTCGGACTGACGCCGATGCCTTAGTCTGACAGCGAGCAGGCCCATGATGCCCGCTGCCAGCGCAACAAGCAGCTCCGTATTCAGTACCAGCGAACCCAGCTGTATATTCGTCAACGTCGCCATCGCCTTTCTTTCACTTTTATCTTTTAATTTCTAGTGTATAAGCCTGGTCCGTAGCTGCCTACCAGCGCAGCCTTGTATACACCTTTATCATCAAGCAGCAGGAACACCTCAAAGAATTCATATTGACCGTCGAATAAGGTTTGCTCCATTAGCATGTAGTATGGCGTTACCTTCTTGCCATCCACAACGATAGGATCGTATTGCCATACGCCGTAGCCAGAAGCCTCCAGAAGGTCATTGCCTTCCGTCGTTTCCACTACGCCCGAAACCATGCCATCAGCCGTCAATTTGGCATGTGTGATGCCATAGATTCCATATTCGCCCCACTCTTCGGAATCCTCATATACACTCCACTCATAAGGCAATGCGATCGACTTCTTGCCAGCTGCAGCCAGACCGAAGAACGCATCGAAATTCACTTCCTCACTGTAGCCCTTGAACAACTTAATCACTTCGGATACCGCCTGTGAATGCTCGTGTTGCAGACCCGAAGCTTTCGCCAAGTGTTCATCTGTCCCCTTATAAAGGTTAGGAATCACATCAAATACAAACTCTTGAGCTGTCGGATTATAGACATTCATGTAATCATAGTCCAAGAAGGCGCTAACCTTCTCTTCGCTTAGCGTAGGGATCAGGTTAATCAGGAAAGTCTCCTCTTCCTCTTCCGCTTCCTCACCCTCTGCGGCTTCGCCCACCGATATCCACAATGTCTGCACAATGAGCTCAAATACGTCGCCCCGTGTCATGTTCTCGGTCGCAGGCTTCTCAGACGACCATAAAGTAATTCCGAGCTCATAACCTTCTTCGACCGCATTGGCATAATCAATATCGTATCCAGCCACTCGTGCCATGAACGTCACGGCCTGCTGATACGTCACTTTATGATCTACGCCGAATTTGCCTTGACCAATACCCGACGTAACGCCATTCGCATACGCCTTCTCGATATCGGCATATGACCATTTCGTCTTTGGTACATCCGTAAACGAAGGGGCAGCCGGCGGCGTGAATGCCGAATCTCCGGCACGAACGCTCAGACGATTCACGATCGCGATCATTTGCTCGCGAGTCAGCTCCTTGTCTTCGTCCAATCCGCTGTTAGAGCCATTTATCAGTCCGAGGTCGAACAATAATTCGCCATACGTTTTTCTGTCATTTTCTTCGGCAGCATAAGCAGCCGTACCTACGCTCATCAGCAGCACAAAAGCCACTAGCAGCGTTGTCCATCTTTTCAACATGCATTACACCTCATCAGTTTCGTTTTTTATGGGCATCCCCCTTTACTTTCGATAGATTCCCTCTATTTACCTGCATGAACTAGGCGCCGATTTACCAAAAGTCCTGAATTCCTTTATATCGATGTACCTACTTCATCCACTAACAGATCGGTATTATACAAACTCCGCGCGCTGAGCCTTTGTTAGACCTCGAACAACGAGCTCATAGGAGTGCATCATCATCTCGCATAGCTCCTCATCCGATAGCGAGCCGTCGATTGTGACGGTGTTCCAATGTTTTTTGTTCAAATGGTAGCCTGGTTTGATCGCCTCATGCTGCATCCGAAGCAGCTCCGCCATATGCGGCTCACATTTCAATGATAGGTTGATGACCCCATCATTCGTACCGAGTAAAGCATACATTTTGCCGCCAACCTTCATCACGAGCGGCTCCGGTCCGAACGGATAGTCCTCCGTCGTCCCTTTTAATCCTTGGCAATAGGCTCTAATCGAGAGCATGTCCATTCATTTCTCACTCCTTACGTTTATTGTGTAGCCATTCTTCTCTGCTAGTTAAGCTCCAACGCAAAAAAAGCGGGACATCCGTCCCGCTTCCCGCTCCAGCCTATAACCTGCTAGTCGCGACTTGCCAGCTTCGACAGCAGGCGGAGAATTTCGATGTACAGCCATACCAGCGTGACCAGCAAGCCGAATGCGCCGTACCACTCCATATATTTGGGCGCGCCTTGCTCGGCACCCGATTCGATAAAATCGAAATCCAACACGAGATTAAGCGCTGCGATAATGACGATGACGACGGAGATCCCGATGCCGATCCAGTTGCTTTCATGCAAATATGGAATACTGACACCAAAGAATCCTAGTACAAAGCTTAGCAGATAAAGCAGCATGACACCCATCGTAGCCGCGAATACGCCAAGCTTGAAGTTTTTGGTCGCTTGGATAATACGGAAACGGTAGGCCACAAGCAGTGCGATGAACACGCACATTGTAAGCGCGGATGCTTGCAATGTAATACCATCGTACAGACTTTCGAATTGCGCAGAGATCGCACCAAGGAATAACCCCTCGCAAGCTGCATAGATCGGCACGAGATACGGCGCAGCCTTCGGCACGAAGCTAATAATCAGTGCAAGGATAAAGCCTGCAATCGCACCGCCGATCGCCAGTGCCATAATGTTCGTTTGTCCATTGTAGAACATGCTCCATGATGCGAACGCGCCGCCAAGCAGGATAGCGAGCGTAATAAACATCTTGTTGACCGTGCCTTCGATCGTCATGCGTTCTCCGCCAGTAAGCGGGCCTGTCCTCTCGAACGTCGAATCTCTTAACGTGGGGTTGCCGCTGCGTCCTAACACGCTATATCACCTCTTCGGATAGATTAGTCCTATCGTATCATATTCTTACATATCTGACATCATGTCCTACAGGACTCTTTATGTCCAAAAAATCTTGTCCCCAACCGCTGCTCGTCCCTGCTTGACCACCGAAGCATAAACGCCAAAATTCAATCCGAACTTCTCATTCACCTGCTTCAGCACGGCTGGTGTTCGTTCGAGGTGAGTCGGATCGTATGTAATCATGCTGCATCTATCGCAGAAGCCGTCAACCTGCAGCTCTGCCGTTCCAAGCCTAAGACGTTTGCCGATCCACATTTCTTCTTCCGGCGCATCCTCAGACACAGCGATGAGGAAGTTCCCCCGAAACCGCCGCTGGTCCAGATCCATGCTGCAGGCGCTCTCCAGCGCCTTCAGACTCCTGTCAGACACTAACAGAATACTAGCAGCATCAACAGACAACAGCCCCTCCTCCTCGGGATGGCTCTCTTGAAGCCGGGATAGAGACAGCTTCCGTTTGTCCGTGAGTCGCTGAACGTCTTCTAGCAGTGCCTCGTCCCACCCGAATATTCTGCCATCCTCCGCCGTGACCTGGACACTCCCATGCTCCGCTTGAAAGACGGCTTTATAGGACAGCATCCGCGGTATATCGCGAGCCGTCACGAAACGCGACCAGCCCGTTCTGGACTCATCATAGAACGCGGCATAACGATCGCCGCGAACACCGTAAGATACAATATCGCAAGCCTCTAGACTTTCTCCCGCCATGGACTTGACCGGGTATCGGTTAATTGCAATGATTTTGCCCAACGTTGTTTCTGCAGCTGTTGATTCCGTAGCCAAGCTTATACCTCCATCATTAAACTTTCTTTCTTATTAGTATTTCTATCATGCTTCGAGTTAAACTTTGCCTGCTTAGACTTCAGGATTCGGCAGTATGCGATTCAAACATCTCTCTCTTCGACGAACGTCACTTCTCCCGGCTTCATGGATGCGATACGTGCAAGCGAATGAATCGTTACGTCCTTGGCCTCCAGTAGTCCCCTGCCCTCCTGAAAGGTTTTCTCGATGACGCAGCCAACCCCGATAAGCTCGGCACCCGACTCCCGGACGATATCAACAAGACCCACGAGCGCAGCCCCCGTAGCGAGAAAATCATCGACGATCAATACCTTATCTCTAGGGGCAAGATATCGCGAATCGACCGTTACCTGGTACGTCTCGCCTCGAGTGAACGAATGGACGGAGGCTGCATACACGTTCGCAGACTGGGTCACGGCTTTTCTTTTTTTGGCATACACAAACGGTACGCCCAGCGCTATCCCTGCAGCCATGGCGAATTGGATGCCGCTTGCTTCGATCGTAAGCACCTTCGTAATTTCGCGATCCGCGAACAGCCTCGCAAATTCTTTGCCAATTTCAAGAGCAAGAGCTGTATCCACCTGATGATTGAGGAAGGAATCGACTTTTAATATCGTATCGGACAGGATCGCCCCATCCTCTCGAATTCGATCTTGCAGTGCTTTCATGCCATACAGCTCCTTATTCTACGTAACTTGTTTGGTCTGACTGCCGCCTTATGCACATAGTATCTTTCTTTGTAATACTAACGACTCAGCCCCTTCCTCGCAAGCCAAAGGTCATTCCATTCAATCTCGATCGTTGCGTTACACATCCTGATAACAAAAAAACTCGGGCAAAGGTGATTAACCTTTGACCGAGCCTGCGACCATGCCCTTCATAATCTGTTCTTGGAAGATCAGATAGATGACGATAGTCGGGATGACCGCGATAAACATCGCACCCATCGTTAAACTGTAATCCGTGCCGAAGCCGTCCGAGAATAGCGACAGGCTGAGCGGCAACGTCTTGAGCGCTTGCGAGTTGATGAACACGAGCGCGAAGGAGAAGTCGTTCCAGAAGCGCAGGAATGCCAGAATTGTGACCGTCGCGATGACAGGCAAGCACAGCGGGAAGATGATCCGTCCGAAGACGCCCCACCAGCCGTTGCCGTCAATCATAGCCGCTTCCTCTACTTCTCTTGGTATCGATGCGAGATAGGCGATCGCGAGGAAAATCGCGATCGGAAGCTCGAACGCCGTGTACGGCAGTATAAGCGACCAATAGGTGTCGAGCATGCCTACCTTGTTCATGAAGATAAAGAGCGGAACAAGGGTACTATGGATCGGGATTAGCATACCGAGCAAGAAAATCCCTTTAATTGCGCCGTTTAGCTTGAATTCAAATCGTCCTAGCGCATAAGCCGCGAGCGTGCCAAGCACGATAGTCAGTACAACGGACACCAACGTAACAATCGCCGAATTGAGCATCGCTTGGCCCATATTGCCCAGATCCCAAGCCCGGATGATGTTGTCGACCTGGAAGTGCTCCGGCCATGCATACGGACGATTGAAGAACTCTTGATTCGTTTTGAACGCGCTGATGATGAGCCAATACAGCGGGTATAACGTTACGATTGCATATACAAGCAGCAGCGCTTTGACGACGGCGGATATCGGCTTCCGCCAGAACGCACGGCTTTCGCTGGAGGACCGGACGTTAGTCGTTCCTTGCATCGTCTATCACTCC
Source organism: Paenibacillus sp. strain BS8-2 (assembly GCF_054483835.1). Classification (NCBI taxonomy): domain Bacteria; kingdom Bacillati; phylum Bacillota; class Bacilli; order Caryophanales; family Paenibacillaceae; genus Paenibacillus; species Paenibacillus sp. strain BS8-2. Next base: position 1,876,231 of record NZ_CM137010.1, on the reverse strand, counting down.
TTTATTCGGGTACTTATTCGCCATGTCCTTTACCCGCGTCTCTTCGTAATGATGTAGTTAAGCCCTATGAGCAAGGCGCTGATCAGAATGATCATGGTGGATACGGCCGAACCGTAACCGTAACGATATACCGTGAAGCTATTGTTGTACATGTACGTTGCCAAGAGCTCCGTCGATTGCGCAGGACCGCCGCCCGTCATGACGATAACGTGGTCGAATGCTTTCAAGCTTCCGGAGATACAGAGTACAATCGTTACTACGACTGTTCCCCAGATGATCGGCAGCGTCACAAAGAACAACTTTCTCCAGCCAATGGCGCCGTCGATCTTCGCCGCATCGTCGATCTCCGAAGAGATGTTCTGCAGTGCGGCAATAAAGATGATCAGATAAGGGCCGATATTCGCCCAGTTAATCGGGATGGACACCGCAAACATGTTGATTTTCGGATCGGATAACCAAGCACGGGTCCAGGAGTCCAGCCCAAGCGTCTCGAGAGCTTGATTCAGCAGACCGATCTGCGGGTGGTAGATATACCCCCAGATGAGGCCGACCACGACTGTGGACAGCACCATCGGGAGGAACACCGCCGAGCGGAGTATCCGATTGAACCAAGTGTTCTTCAAGAGCAGCAGGGCAAGCAGGAGGGCGATCGGCACTTGGCCGATAATCGCTGACGCAACCAGAATGAGGTTATTCTTCAGCGCCCTCCAGAATACAGGATCCTGCAGCATCATTTCGTAGTTATTAAACCCGATGAACTTAGCGGCACCGAGCCCCTTCCAATCGAAGAAGCCGTAGTAGCCGGACCAGAAGATCGGGATAATAGCGAAGACCAGGAAGATCAGCAGTGCAGGAAGAAGCGCCAACACGACGAAGCTTCTACTGCGCAGGGATGCGGGCATGGCGACAGCCTCCTTTGAATAAACTTGAGTGAATTAGTGAGATTATTGTTGAGTCGAACGAGCTTGCGCGTCCTGCAGCTTCTTCGCTACATCTTCCGGTTTGCCGCCCATCATAAGCTCTTGCAGACCGTTGTTGATCGCTTCGCCTGCTTCTGCGGACAAGTATGCGTCGTATACAGGCGTGATGCCTGCTTCTTTGGCCAGGTTGAATGCTTTGTAGTAAAGCGGGCTTACTTTGGACTCATCCAGCTCCATCTTGAACATTACCATGGAGTTGCTCTCGGCAATTGCCTTCTGGCCGTCTGGTCCGCTTACTGCGTAGATCAAATCAAGTGCCGCGTCTCTTGAAGCGCCTTCTGTTTTCTTGCTAAGCGCGAAACCGCCGCCTGCGCCGCCGGAGATTGTTCCAGCTTCGCCTGCTCCGCCTTCAATGGACGGAAGCGTCGTCACTTCGATTGGTGCGATTTGCTCTGGTGTTGCAGATGCTGCAAGGTTTGTCAGCGTCCAAGCGCCGGATACCATCATTGCTGCATTGCCTTGTACGAAGTATTGCTCAGCTTGCGTGTTATCGATGCTGTTCGCGCCTTCTTGGAACGCTTTGTTGTCTACAAGCTCTTTGAACTTGCTAAGCGCGTCTACGAATTGTGGATCCGTGAAGGATGCGCCATCACCTTTAACCGCTTTGAGGAACCAGTCTGTGCCAGTCACTCGATCCGCCAAGGAACCGATAATTGTGGACTGTGCAACCCACGGCGCTTTGTTGCCAAGCGCGATTGGCGTAATTCCTTTATCATTGAACGCTTTAACGGCGTCCATCATCTCTGCCCAAGTTGTAGGCACTTTCACGCTGTTAGCGTCGAACAGATCTTTGTTATAGTACAAGAACGATGTTGCAGACATGGCAAGCGGTGCGGAGTAGATTTGGCCTTCTTCGAAGGAGAAGCGGTCAAACGCGCCGTCCATGAAGTTGCCTTTCCAATCCGGATTCTCGTCCGCAAGCTCAGTGATCGGTTGGAGCAATCCTGCATCAAAGAACTCTTGCGACTGGCTGCCTGCGTATACGAAGAATACGTCCGGCATTTCGTTAGCTGCCGCAACCGTACTCAGACGCTGACGGTAGCCGTCAACCGGAATCGCTTGCGCGTCTACTTCAACGTTAGGGTTGTTTGCTTTGTAGGTATCAATCAGTTGTCTTACTGCTTTGGCGCGAAGGTCATCGCCTGCGAAGTTATGCCAAACCGTGATTTTTGCTTTTTCTCCTCCAGCGTTGTTGCCTCCGCTGTTGTTGGATGTTTCGTTCGAATTTCCGCAAGCCGCTGTCAGCAAAGCTAGCATGGTGGTAACGGTAACAAGTAGGGTAAGTCTCTTTTTCATATTGAATAATCCCCCTTCATGTAATGTATCCTAAGTATAGATGGCGAGCCCAAAACGTCGTAGGGGGGAAACTTCAGTCCAACTAGGGGGGAAATTCACCTTAGCATCAAAATTGACGGTAGCGTTTCCATTGCTTGGCCACTCTGACTTTATATTTCCCTCTCACCTTTTTGGTTATTCGTCTATGAACAAATATACGCCGATTTGGCTTAGCCGCAGCTGCTGATAAGCATGACGATGATCGCCGCAGTTGGTGTATAGGTAAACTGACATCAAATCAAAGGATTTACTCCTATATTTGAATAAACGCCACACAACCCTCATCTAATAGTTTAGGTGGGGGTTCTGTGGCGTCTATTAATTGAAGCTAAACCTTTATTGTTAATCTGATGTTGCGACATTAACAAACATTCTATCAACAAGCCAAAACTACCCCTGACGGAACTGCGAGGGAGTGGCGCCGGTATGGCGTTTGAATAAATGGTTAAAGTGCTTGAGATCCTCGTACCCTACACGTTTGGCGATCTCGCTCACCTTGGCGGGCGTTTCCCTTAACAGCTTTGCCGCCCATTCCATTCGCACTTCCGTTACATATTCAATGTATGTCTTGCCTGTCTCTTGCTTAAAGAGCTTGCTGAAGTAATTCGGATTCATATGAATGGAAGCCGCAACCTGCGATAACGTCAGACTCTGGTCAAGATGCTCGCGGATATAAGCAATCGTCCGCTCGATAGAATCGCGCGGTCCACCGTTCAGGCGCTTGTATTCGACTACAATAGCCGACAGCATACGACTCAGCGCTTCATCCGGATGTTGCTCCAGCTGATTCTCGTTGTTATCATCCGCGCTGCCGAATGCCGGCGCCGATTGACCGATAGATTCCGCCGCACGCTCGAGCCAACGGAAGCCCGCCAGAAGCAGGGAGCGCAGATAAGAGGACATCGTGCCCGGTGTTGCTTCGGGGTCGCGCTTGATCGCCGAAAGCAGGTTCTCGATCCACGCTGCAAGCGCGTCCTCGTCCCCTCCCCTTAGAACAGCAATCAATTCCGCTTCCTCTTCCTGCGAACAGACTGTGCGCATCCCCTTCCGATCCTTGATCTCCTCATAATCAAGAATGCCGCTCCCGCCAGCCAGCCAGCGGTAGGCAAGCGTCTGTTCGGCCGTCCTGAGCGAATCACGCAACCCCGCAATCCCCGATGCTTGCTGACCGATTACAGTAAAGACGGACAAATTCGAGACGCGACCGATTGCGTCAATCGCCGCGCGTACCGTACGACTTGCCGCAGGCTGGCCCGCACGGAAGAAGATTAGCCAACCGTTGTTCCAATCCAAGATGGCACAGTTAAGCGAGTCCCTAAGCTTATCGCCGATGTGGCGAAGCGGCATCTTGAGCTGCTCTTGCAAGTGCATCGACGAGCTAGGGCAGATCATCCAGAGCTCCAGTGTTTCCCACTCCGATCCTAATCTGAGTTCAGGGTAATTCAACAATACTTCTCCAATCTCCGCATCCTCCAGCGGATGATTGCTCCTGAGAAGTCTATCAAGCAGCTTCCATCTGAATGCCGTCTGATGGACCTCCCCTTCTTCTACGGCGGCACGGTTGCTTGCGATCTTGCCCCGTGCCTTCATGACGGCGGACATAATATCGCCAGGGCGGCTCGTCTTGAGCAAATAATCGCTAATTCCACTCCGAATAGCTTGTTGAGCGTATCCGAAGTCATCATGCCCGGACAATATCACAATCTCGATGCCAGGGTAGTCCCGTTTGATCTCTTGTGCCATATCCAGCCCGCTCATACCCGTCATGCGTATATCAGTCAGCACAATATCCGGCTTTTCTAACGGAATACGCATTAATGCTTCCTCGGCGGAGGCCGCAGGCGCAAGTACGGAGATGCCGTTCTCCTCCCATTGAATCACGGTACTAAGACCTGTGCGGATAATGACTTCATCATCGACAATCAGCAGCTTCATCCTCGCTCCCCCTCTCCTTCGGATGGTTTGTCCAGTATAATCGCATGTCTAGACTCGTATTCGTTCACTTTCTCTTGCTCAATCTGCTGCTCGCGCGAGACGTACAAGGGCAGGATCGTGAATGTGACGACCGTACCTGCGCCTTCCGAACTCTCGATATGCAGTCCGGATTCTGGGCCGTAATGCAGCAGCAGACGATTATGCACGTTCCGCAGCCCGTAGCTGCTCCCTTCTTGAGACGAGGGCTCGTCCATAGTCTCCTGCAAGCCGGAGGCAAGACTTAACGTCAACCGCTCGCGAAGCTCCTCTAACCTTGCGACGTTCATGCCTACGCCGTTATCTTTGACCGAGAACGTAATGTTATCGCCGTCTTCCCAAGCTTGAATCGCAATATGCCCCTTGCCTTCGCGCGTGAGAATACCATGTATCATCGCATTCTCGATCAATGGCTGAAGAAGCAGCTTGAGCATCCTCCGATCCAGCAGCACGGATGAGATGTCCGCTTCATATTCGAATTTGTCCGGGTATCGAATCCTCTGTATATTGACGTAATTGTCGATATGAAGAATCTCTTGGCTGATCGCACAATACTCCTGACCTTTGTTCAAGCTGAAACGCAGGAAGTCACTAAGCGAGCCCACCATCTCAGCAATCTTGGCATCTCCTTTCATCAAGGCCATCCAGTGGACAGAGGACAACGTATTGTAGAGAAAATGGGGATTAATCTGAGCTTGAAGCGCCGACATATCGGCTTCCTTCTTAAGCGCCTCGTTCTGCTTCACCTCATCCGTCAGCTTCACGATTCGCGAGCTCATTCGATTGTAAGTAATAATGAGCTGGCCCACCTCGTCGATGCTCGTCACCGGCAATGTCGGCAATGGCTCGTCCGGACTGTAGCGTTTCAAATATTGGGTAAGCTGAGAGAGCGGCTTGGTCACCTTCTGAATGAGAAACAATACGAATGCAATGACGAACAACATGGCAAGACTGACCGCTATGGCCGTGAGTGTAAGGAAATATTCGTTCTCCGCCTTAAACGCTTGGACTGGGGTAATGCCGACCAGCTTCCAGCCGACGTTTTCTATCGAATAATAGAACACGGACTTTCGATCCGCTTTATCGTCGTAGTGAAAAAATCCAGAACGATCCCCCAGTGACCCGATTCCTGGATAGAAGTCATCGAGCGCAAGAGAGGTGGAATACCCGTCCGGCCCCGCCAGTATCCGGTCGTTCTTATCAAGCAGCAGCACGATGCCGCCGCCCTCAAGGCCGGCCTGCTTCAGATGATTGGAGATCACCGATTGGAGCAAGCTGATCTTGAGCATGCCGATATCGTAATACTTTTGCGTGCTTCTAATCGGTCGCGACATGGTGATCACATCGTTTCTTCCTTCGGAAGTAACTTGCAGATGCACCGATGACCACCACTTCGGATATAGGGCGTAGTAATTCGGAATCGTCTCGGTGATGTCCTTGAATTGGGAATCGATCACCGATTTAAAGGCAACGGCAGGCTTGTCCGAATTCGCTTCAATGATGACATTGGCAATATACGGCTTGGAAATCGAAAGCGTCGTCAAGAGATTGATGATAGACGTCTGACGAAGCAAGTTGCGCTCCGGCGTCTTGAGATACGTCTGCACGTCGGGGTGACCGATCAAGAAAAGTGATTGGTTCTCGACATCGCTGACCATGTTTTCTAGATAAGCACCGATCTGACGCAGCGTGTTCATCCCCGAGTTTCTGGCCTTTTCCTCGGTCAGTCCGGCTGCGATGTTATAAGAGAACAATCCTAGCGACACTACGGGCACCAGGACTGAGATAATAATTAATAACGACAGCTTATGCTTGAGCGATCGCCCGAGCCAGTTTTCCATAGTGCGCCTCCGCTTCGACTATCTTCGCAGGAATTACATCTCCACCAATAGACTAGACCAATAGAATAGACCTTACTCGACCACATGCGATGCAGGTCTCGGAACGTATCATGCGAAAGAGCGCCATTGGTTATTGGCGCTCCTTCACTAACGGTATCTATTCGCGGCTGATATTATGATTTACAGCTTCTACGCACCGTTATTCCAGCGTGCTTCTGAATTCGTCCGCATCGCGGTTTGCCTTAAGCTGATTGCATTCGTAACAGGCACAGACGCAATTGGCAGGGGTCGTGTGACCACCTTTGGCTCGAGGCAACTCATGATCGATCGTATCTCCGTACTTGCCGCAGAAGCGGCATATATAATTGTCGCGCGTTAATATAAGCTTGCGGAACTCCTTATTGCTGTACAATCTCCGAATCGTTGAGCGGTTGACGACAACCGCCGCCCCTTCACGGACCAGGATCTGCGCGAGCTCAAGCTCGACTTCCTGGTACCAACGGCGACCGTTATCGGTCTTGCCGCGCATGCGAACGAAACCGCTGGCGGTTGGCCGCAGGAAGGAGGCGTCGCCCTTGTCATGCGTGCTGCGCCGCGGCGGCTCCGCCAGCATTCGTGGCTGTGCGGCCGGCCGGCGCTTGCGCCCGCGACCGTGCGGCTTGCGCGCAGCAGCAGCCGCATCGCTCGGCGCGTCCGCGCTAGCCGGCGCCGCGGCGATGCCCGGCGCTGCCGCTTGGCCGGCGGCTGCGGGGCGCTGTGCCGGCGGCGGGGCTGCGCTGGCGGCTGCGCTGCCGGCGGCGCTGGCACTGGCAGCGGCTGCCGCGCTAGTGCCGGGCTGCGCGCCTGCGCTTGCCGCGCCGCTCATGCCTGCGCTTGCCGCGCCGCTCATGCCTGCGCTTGCCGCGCCGCTCATGCCTGCGCCCGCTGCGCCGCTCATGCCAGTGCTTGCCACTGCGCCTGCATGCGCTTCCGCATGCTTGTTCGCGCTCGCATGATGCAGCTGTCGCGAAGCGCCTTTCGCCGGGAGCGCTTCGACGGACTGCCGTCCGCGCCTGCAATCGCGGCAAGTGCCGCGTCTTCCTTGGCTTCCCGCACGGCGACCCGTACGGCGCAGAAACTCGCTCAGCGCTTTCATCTCACCGCACTGCACGCACAGCTTCGTGCTTATATGCTCATGTTGGTTGGATTCGGAATGTTCAGTAGTCATAAGAAGAGTATAGCACACAGGGTTCATTTACTAAATGATCGTATTACACCACTGAAGGATTCCCCCCTTGTCTAGCCGAATAATTTAGAAACAGTCACGATTGGTTTATCCATCCTGCATAGTGCCTCAAAAACTGCTTGAATGAATCATCGATTGACCACAACCCACATCTCAAAGGAGATCAAAGATATGGAATACAAAATCGAAGTCAAAGATTCCTTTACAATCGTCGGCAAATCACTTGCGGTATCTTGTATCGATGGGGAGAATCTCAGAGAAATACCGAAGTTCTGGGGACAATGCCATCAAGACGGCACCATTGCAGCCTTAGAAGAGCTGTCGCCAGGTGAGCTGTGTCTAGGCGTATGCTTGGATATGAATGAAGAAATGACCAACTTCAACTATATGATTGCCGTTAAAGGCAATGCCAACCAAGCCGGCGGTGAATTTATCTCGCGTACTGTCCCGGCCCTAACCTGGGCGATTTTCACCTCTATCGGACCAATGCCAGGCGCCATTCAGGATCTATTCAGCCGCATCTTCTCGGAGTGGTTCCCATCGTCTGACTATGTACATGCTGGCGGACCCGAGATTGAAGCCTACACGGCAGGCGATACCTCCTCTGCGGATTATCGATGTGAAGTGTGGATACCGGTTATCAAGAAGGTTTAGGCATTCTGCTGCTACAATGCAACGACAACATCTCACCCTGTAACACTACAATCTGTGTAAACGACTCTATATCCCGCCTAGAAACTCATATCCATCGTCTCGCTGATCACCAACCCTATGCCCTTTTACAAACTTAAGACGTTAGCACACCTACCTATGTATCCCATCCGACGTGATCGATGTTTACAATCCCATATGGCAAACCAATTTAAGCGAAAAACTCCTATTGGAGTACTTCAAAGATGAGCGACCGCGCTATGATGAAGGTTTTATTGCCAAATCCAATTTCCGTCTTCAAATGCTCGAAAACATATAACTTCCGGCGTGTAATATAATCCCTCTTAGAAAAGTGAAATCCCAACCATATTCAAGGCTTAAAGGGAACGAAGCTCGGTCAATAACTGCGAGGTGTTAACCTGGAGCAAGTACTCTTCGCAGCGTTCGATGCGGCGAAGCGCGGAAAGATAAATCCACGCTTCCCCTTTCATTCTCAACTTCATCCATCCCTCGAACTAATTCAGTCAGCCATACGGCTGTGCTTTTTTCGAATCATCTCCGCCACCGCAGTACTTCGGATGGATTCGTTTCGCTCTAGGCGCCATTTTTCTGGACGCCTAATTAAATTTAGCACGTAAACATCCGTTAGCGAATGACAACACTTGTATGTTTTCCTAATTTGATAAAACCTGTAAAATATGTTCGGATGATATAGAATGGAGTGATTCATTGGCTGCTTACAGGTGGATTGTGTCCTATTTGCGACCCTATGGATGGCAGCTAGGGTTGTTTACGATGCTTAGTTTGTTCATTTCTGGAGTTGAGCTTGCTGTCGTGTGGTTCATACAATACTTTATCGATGGAATTGGGCCAAGCGGCGATGGAAGTCGAGCTCTGCGTATGGTCGTTCCGTTGCTCGTATTGGCGTTCATGATGGTAGGTGCACAGGCTTTATCCAATCGGCTGCGTCGTCATTTCCAAGAGCTCGCCACGCGTGATCTGATCAAGGCGTTGTTCAGACACTTGCGCACACTCGGATTCGACTACTCCGAACGGCATCCGAACGGAGAGATTATTGGACTGTTCCATACCGATGTTCGGTCAGCGCAGCTCTTTTATGAAAGATTCGTACCCTCTACTATCCAACAATTGTTGTTGCTTGCAGTTTTCAGTGCGTATGCGATTTACACTTCATGGCAACTCAGTCTCATCGTTATTCCTTGTTTTCTCACTTACTATATCATCGGTCCGTACTTCGCCAAGCAGGCATCCATCGGGGCTAAGGAAGCGAATGTCCTTCGCCGAGCCGCGAACAAGCAGCTGTACGATACGGTGTCCGGCCTTCACGAGGTACGCGCCTATTATCGTCAGGCATGGAGCATCAACCGACTCATAGAACGCTATCGGAATTATCACCGTGTCGAACTGCGCCGATATATGTTCAACTACTTGCGTTCATCCACTCGGTTAATTGCAACGGGATTAGGATCTGTTGCCGTATTGGCCATGGGCATCTGGATGGTGAAGAACGGGCGGATGTCATTAGGAGAATTCGCCGCTTTCTCCATCGTGTATTCTCGAGTGATGGTGACGCTTACCTCGTTCGTCGTCTTGCTTACGGAGCAGCGGGTGCAGCTCCAGCAAGCGGCTGGCATGCATGATCTCATATTGCAGACACCCTCTGTGCGTGAGCCGGATTCCCCGCGACTGCTGGATCGGGTACAGGGTGAACTCGCTCTCGATCGGGTCAGCTTCGACTATCCGTCCCGCCCCGGCGTCATCAGAGATTTCTCCCTGCATATTAGACCTGGAGAGAAGGTGGCTTTAGTCGGCGAGAGCGGCGGAGGCAAGTCGACGTTGCTGAAGCTGTTCGCGAGACTGTACGATCCCACATCGGGTACCGTTACGCTTGACGGCGTTCCCGTTCGCGAACTGAGCTTCCATCAACTGCATACGAAGATCGGATATGTGTTCCAGGAAACCTATCTATTCGGCGGAACGGTGCGTGATAACATCTTGTTCGGGCAACCCGATGCAACCGCCGAACAGATAGAGGCTGCCGCTCGCGCAGCCTATGCGCACGAGTTCATCCTTGCGCTTCCGAACGGATACGACAGCATCATCGGCGAGCGGGGCATCACGTTATCCGGCGGACAAAGACAGCGCATTGCCATCGCGCGCATGTTCATCAAGAATCCTGCGATTGTCCTGCTCGATGAAGCGACCAGTGCGCTCGACACCGTAAGCGAACGCGAGGTCCAAAGTGCGCTTGAAGCGCTGCTCACAGGTCGAACGACGATTGCTGTCGCACACCGATTATCGACTGTCCGCCATTATGATCGAATCGTTGTTGTCAATGATGGACGCAACGCGGAGATGGGGACCTACGAACAGTTAATGACTGCCAATGGAATATTCCGGAAGTTGGTATTGGCGAGAAAGCAAGAATGGGGAGATAGCGCATGAAAGACGCCAATTCACGTCAGCCGAGCAACATTCGCTGGCTGCTGGAGTTAGTCCGGCCGGTGCGCGTATTGATCAGCTTCGGCTTATTGCTGTTTACTGTCAAAGTGCTTATGAACCTGGTGACGATCGGCATGCAGAAGTGGGTTATCGACGATATCCTGATCGCCGGACAGTACCACCTGTCACTGCTTTATTTGACCCTCTTCTTTGGCTCGATTGTGATATTCCATACGACGAACACGATTGCTGCGAGATTGCTCGACAAGAGCGGCTTCCTCCTTAACCGGGCGTTGACCGAGAAGTTCATGACGCAGTTGCATGTCTGGCCAACGGCGAATCTGCAGAAGGAACGAACAGGCAAGCTCATCCATCACGTGACTGACGACATCTATCAGGTGGGGAGCATTGTTCCCGGTTTCTCTCAAATCGGAATCAACCACGGCTTCAGCTTCCTAGTGTTGATCGGCTTCATCGGCTGGACGAGTCCTCTGATCTTATTAGCGGTTATCGTCGTTAGCGTTGTCTACATCGCCCTGGCGAGGTACTTCGGTCCGAAGGTGAAAGCGGCGGCCAAAGAGAAGAAGGAGCGACACTCCGACGTCATCGTCGGCATTGAGGAAGCTGTTGCTTCCACCCGTGAAGTGATTGCCTTCCACCGGATGGAGTGGGAGGAACGCAAGTTCGATAGGACGTTCCGCTCATACTTCAAATCTTCGATGAAGGAAGTCGATCTGGACAATAAACAGCTGATCGCAATCGAGCCGCTTCGCTGGCTAGTTACCTTCGTCACACTTGGTATCGGTGGCTGGTTCGTTATACGTGGATCGATGACAATCGGCACACTCGTTATCCTATACCCGTTCGCCGTTCAACTCATGTATTCAGCGAATAATTCGCTGAATTTTATAATGCTTTTGTCTGCGCGTTCAGCCGATATTGATCGGTTGCGCCGCGCGCTGGATCAAGAACAATGGAAGGAAGGGGATCGTTCGTTAGAGGGAAACATTCATTCGTTGACGCTGAGGGAAGTCGGCTTTCGATATGCCGAAGGGCTGCCTCGTGTGCTGAACGGGGCAACCTTGGACTTTCCGATCGGACGCAAAACGGCATTGGTCGGCGCAAGCGGCGGGGGAAAATCAACGGTCGCGCAGCTGTTAATCCGATTCGTCGAGCCAGAGGACGGCGTTATCGAAGTGAACGGCACTCCGCTCTGTTCGATTCGTCGCAGCGATTGGAATACGCGAGTGCGTATTGTATTCCAGGAGCCTTATTTGTTTCCCGACACCATCCGCAACAACTTGCTGCTCGGACGCGAAGGCATAACAGCCGCCGAACTGAGCGAGGTATGCGAAATCGCTCAAATTCGTTCGTTCATCGAAGAGTTGCCGGAAGGATACGATACGGAGATTGGCGAGCGCGGAATTACGTTATCAGGCGGGCAGCGGCAAAGACTCGCAATCGCACGCGCACTGATCGGCCATCCGGACATTCTTATCCTGGATGAAGCGACAAGCGCGCTTGACCTGGAGACAGAACGCCGGCTGCAGGCCGCGATGGATACGAGCCGACAAGGGCGGACGACCATTGTCATCGCACATCGGCTTTCCACCGTTCGTAATGCCGATCGCATATACGTGATCCAAGATGGCATCATCGCCGAAGCAGGTACGCACGACGAGTTACTTGCCGCTAGAGGGCCATACAGAACGTTGTGTGACAAGGAGATGCGACTGGCATAATAGAATCAGAAACCCTCCTAACCCTGACCTCGTATGGTCGGGGCTTTCTTGGCGGAGCCGTATCACGAACCACTTCAACTAACACTACGGCTTGATGATTCACTTCGTCGTTCGCTGCATACAGCAACGTCAGCATGCCTTCATCTGCCCATTTCCACAATTCTTTCAGGATTGGAAGCCTTGATTGATCCTCCATGAACTCTTCTCGAAGATCTAATGATGATCTAATCCTAAACGACAAGATTGAAATAGCAATTCGAGTCGCCTGAGCCGTACACTTGTTTCTGGCATTGAAGCAACCATGCATTACTACGAGAACATCGTCAGACAGATGTTTTTCGACAAACCCGATAACTAGAAAATTTATAAATTACAGTAAGAATATATTAAACTTTTCTTAATGAATACTCCCAACACTTACCGATGCTATCGCTTCGGCTGAAGTGGGGGTTTCGAATGTCTCAACCTGACTGATTGCAGGATGCTTAACACCCGGGGAGTTGACACGTTGACGGACTGGTTACCATCCAACCCCTCTATCCCATCCGTGCTCTTCGCAGATACGTTTGGGAATACTTTGCGCATAATGTTGGCTGCGCCGTTCACATCGGCATGAATCAAGCCCTTTGTGCTCCTATACAGTCCGCGATGAATCCGTCTGCCGCAGAACTTCCATGTCCCTTCATCACCATATCGCGGCAAGGGGTCGTGATCCAAAAAGCTTGCTTTCGACGTATACGCTTCTTCCGTCAGAACAACCGCTATCCCTTGGTCTGCCGCCTTATACTGGATCATACGGATCAACATCTGGTGCGGGATGTGGCAGAACGCCTGATTATGACGTCGTCCCATCGCTGTCGCTTGCTTCCAACCATCGTTATGTCCGATGACGATCGTACCGATGCGTTGTTCCACAGCCAACTGGACGATGTGGTGGCTGGCTTTGTGGAACAAATCTTTGATCCGGAGATGGCGCTTCCGATGCAAACGTTGCAGCCGTTTGGATGTAAAAGCTCCTTCTCGCGGGTCTTTGCCTTGACGAAGAATCCCGGTGTAGTGCGCTTTCATCTTATTGTAATACTGATTGATTGCTTTGACGATCTTGTCCTTCACGATCAGCGGCTGCGAACCCGTTGTCGTGACAATGGTTGCAAGATTGTCTACGCCCAAATCAATGGCCATTAGTAAATGCGGAGCATTTACGTCCATTAGTAAATCGGAACGATTTACGTCCATAAGGGACTCGGCACATGTTTCGCCCTGCACATGTTCTTGCGTTGTTTCCTTTTCCTTCTCTTTCATCGGACAAGCGAAGATCAACTCGACAACATAGTGTCCATGGCTCGGCACCACGCGTACTTGCTTCAGTTGTCCGTCGATACAGCCCAGCTTGCCGATGTTAAGCTGCAGCTTGGTCTTGGGCAGCTTAAGAAACTTCCGTTCTTTGATTACGCAATCCTGATTGGAGAACACCACTTCTTTCACCGGACGGCGAGCGTAACCCGGTATATTCGGTTTGCCGCTGTACTTCTCTGGATGTTTGCGATAATCCTTCATGCTCGCGAAGAAGCCTTTCCAATTCTGAAATACCACCTTCATAATGCCTTGACTGCTTTGCGCAGGGAGCGCGCGATAATCGGGTTGTTCCATCACTTTGAACAACGCGTCCAGAAAGGAGTAAGACACAAAGCTCTTCTCCTGTGAAGGCCGTTCAAACGGACGGGAACGATTTTTATCGCTCCGTCTCTCGTTCATCGCTTCGAGCTGCGATTCGAGTGTATCCATCACGTGTTGTTGCAACGGCTGGAGGGGTTCATTTCGACCAAAAGCAGTAAACACTTGCCGGATGAAAAAGTTGGTCGTGTTGTACAGATTTTTAGCGTTCTGACACACTTCATCCAGGTACGCAAACAACCGATGGCCGGGTTTAATCCACACGTGATGCGTTCTGTACATCACCGATGAATCCGACATGATTTCACCTCCACCTGAAAACAATATACGAATGTATGTTCCTATTCAATTATAACGTTAATACAGGTGGAAGAAAAGGACATCTTTCGGGCACGTTCAGGAGGTCCCCGATTCACCTCACCGCTTGCAGAAGCGGGAGTCCTCTCGACGAGTGCTGATAGAAAATAAAACAACGTCCTGTATAGTCATGATGTCGACTCGCACGATAGCGCGCCAACTCATTGATATGGAAAGGACGATTTTGTTCCCATGTTCATCTTGATCACCAGCTTGAAATCATTAATACGACAGCCACTGATCGTTTCGCTGCTACTCATCAACATGATCGTTATGACTCTGTCTCTCCTCACCGTATTATCCGTTCTAAACACCGAGTGGAAAACATATCTTCGGAATCGGAACACGGTCATCGTGACCCTGCAGGAGTACCCGCCACTTAAAACGCTACTAGACAAACTGGAATCGTGGAGAGATCACCCATCTGGTGTATCTCCTTCTCCGCTAGCGACAGCCAAGCTTCCACTGACATACGGAACCGCTCAAGGCGTCTACTCCGTCTCCGGCTTCGGCAAGGACAACCCCGCACTCGGCCTCTTCTCGGAATTCGAACCTCGGCCAGGGGAGATCCTGCTTAGTTATCCCCTCGCAGCCAAGCTTGGTGACGTCCGACCGGACAAGCTGCTTGGAGAGAACATCTATATAAACGATAGCCCCTTCGTAGTCGCCGGCATTGTAAAGGATAACTCTCTAGATACTGCCTTCATCTCCTACGAATCACTTGCAGAACTTGCCAATCCGCTTGTAACCGTGGTGTTCGCCGGGACCAGCTCAAGCGATATTGTAGATACGCTTATGGCGGACCTGCTTCCTTTTCACCCTACTATCCGCACAGAAGACGACGCCTTAATTCTTGCCCAATTCGAGCGGACACTGTTGCGATACACGGGAATCGCAGCTTTGCTCGCTCTTTTCTCGATCATCAGCTTTCTGCAATTGTTCCAATGCAAGCTGCGGGCGGATACCAACAGATGGAACATCTTCCGCTTGTTCGGTGCCCGCAGGAACGATATGCTCTATGCCGCTTTGATCGAGTCATTGGGTATTACGTTGACGGGATTCGGTAGCGGATTCGCGCTGTTTGCTATTTTGCACAAATATGTACAGATTCCGTATGTCGCGCTAACCTTTGATACCCTTGTATGTATCGTCGCTGTAGTTTTGTTGGCACTCCTCTTCGTCTGTCTGCTCGCTGCGATGCCATTCTATATTCGCAGAGGGGGGTATGAGCGTGCCTAGTTATTTGCTTTATCTTTCTCGCAAGCTGATGGGATCTTCACGTAGAATTTGGCTCATTTTACTGCAATTTTTGCTATTATTTTCATTATTCAACGTTCTCGCATACGACTTGTGGGAGGAACGACAACGCCATCGGCAGACGATGGACGCAATCGGTCGGAATTCTTACATATTAGACGCAGCGATTAGAGATATGAACACGATAAGAGGAGGCGATTGGCCTGATAGTTGGCTCCCCAGTCAAATCGAATATTTGAGAGAAAATTTCCGTGAACGATTGTCCTACTTTTACAGAGACTCTATCCTTGCAGCCGAAAACGGTAACGCCCTAGACGTATTGTACATCGACAAACCATTCTATCAACGACTGATGCATGTTTATTTCGATGGCAAAAAACTACCTTATTTCCACGACTGCGCAGTTCCCCCTCACTTTCTATTCCACGGAGAAGTGCGGGAGACAAGGCCCGATTACGAGTTGAATCATACAGACATGATACGTTACTTAACCCTTCAAGAGAGTAAGCCCTTCTTGGTGCTCCCCGCACCAAGCGATACGATTTATCAATCTGGACAAGGCGATTTATATCCGATTTATGCCGGCCCGCTAACCAATGAGGAACGAGCGCGCACAACCGAAGAGCTGACGCTTTTGAACGACAACATCAACTACTCCTTCCGCCTATTGGCTGAAATGCCAACCGAGAAGCACCAATATGAAGCGGGAAGCGCCATTCTCCGACTGGTGTTCCTTGCGGCGGCAGCCCTTATATTATTTGTAGGATATGTCGGCTCCATTCTGATGCTATATGCTATGAATCGCCGCTCCTTGCAGACGTTACGCTTATTCGGAGCCAGACTGCTCCATGCAAGAGCTATCGTCCTTGGTTGGAATACGTACTTGCTGTTGCCTAGTTGCATCGCAGCGCTTCCGCTCAGCTATTTGTATATTCGAGCGCAGGGGAGTGGCGATTTTTTCGGATCGTTCCTGCCATTCCCTTTCTTGCTGTGCATGTTGCTTGTCCTGCTTGGTGTCCTGCCACTCTTACGAGACAGCTGGTCGATTCATCATAAATTTGATAATGGAGGTAGATCATGACCTTACTTTCGCTGCGTGATGCGAGCAAATGTTATAAAGGAACATACACCGATACCAATGTCTTCAGTGGCTTATCACTCGAGGTGGAGGAAGGCGATTATCTTGCTGTAGTCGGACGATCTGGCGGAGGTAAGACGAGCTTGCTGCATATCATCGGTTTGCTAGATCCCAGCTTCGAAGGCCGTCTCCTATTTCGTGGACAAGATGTTCGTTCCTTGAGAGCCGCAGACTATCAGCGTATCCGCAACGAGGAGATCGGGTTCGTTTTCCAGAATTTCAGACTGATTCCGGAGCTTACGGTTTACGAGAACGTGGAAGTCCCACTTGCTTTCTCAACGAAGAAGGAGCTTCGCAGACACAAGAAGGAGCGAATCTCACACTTGCTGCAGGAGCTAGGTTTAACCGGAAAAGAAAAGGCGATGCCGCACGAATTGTCGGGCGGGCAGCAGCAACGCGTCGCCATTGCGAGAGCGCTGGCGAACGAGCCGGCCTTGCTCATCGCGGATGAACCAACCGGTAATTTGGATGAAGCCTCCTCGCACGCCATCCTAACGATCTTGCGAGATTTGAATGAGAAACACGGTATGACCATCGTGCTTGTTACGCATGATCCAGAGGTCATGTCGCATGCCGACAAAGTATATGAGCTGCGCAGTCTTATTGCCGCACCCTTACCTACAATGACTTGACTTGTGAGCCGGGGTGAAGTCAAGAAGATAAACCTCTCGCCCTATATCTGCGCAGCTATATACAAAATTGCATCCGTAGACGGTGAGCAAGGGGATGCGAGTGAATTAACCTTGAATGGATAAACAATCCTGCATTTTGTACATCATTCCGTCCTCTTTAATTCGAGGATCCGTGTATTCCTGTATTTCGCACAGCATTTTTTGTGCTGAAACCCTTCTTCACCCCGCCGGGGCTAGTTTTTCCTGTATCAAATACATCAATCTAGATCAGTTGGAGACAAACCGCAGAATATTGCTGTACGAAACACATCATTCACCCGAGGAAACAGCATACTCTAAGCACATTCTCAACCCACGTAAGTACAAGGTTCTAGTTCTTTACAATCCAAAAAAACCTCCTGACCCATCTGGTCAAGAGGTTTCTCTATCATGCGAGCTAGCTATGCGGCGGATGCTAGCACTTGTTCAGCACTTGTTCTGCACTTTTCCAGCTCTTGTTCATCACTGCCCACTGCCCATCACTTGTCTACTCATTCATCACTCATCCGGCACTGCCCAGCACTTACCCGCCAATTATCGGTTATCTTACCCGAATCTCGCCGTCATACGAAGCGATCACACCGTACAAGTCCGGGCGGCGGTCGCGGAAGATGCCCCACTCGATGCGCTGGACCTCCAGCTGGTCAAGATCGAATTCGGCGACAAGCACCGTTTCTTCGTCACGGCCCGCTTCGGCCACCATGTTGCCTTGAGGACCCGCGATAAACGAAGAGCCGTAGAAGTTGATCGTAGAATCTTCGTCTCCCTCTTCGCCGATTCGGTTAGACGCAATGACCGGCATGAGATTGCAAGCCGCATGACCCCTCATACACATCTGCCAGTGATCCTTGGAGTCAATTGAGCCATCCTGCGGCTCCGAGCCGATCGCAGTTGGGTAGAACAACAGCTCGGCACCCATGAGCGCCATGCTGCGCGCCGCCTCCGGATACCATTGATCCCAGCATACGCCGATTCCAATTTTGGCATAACGCGTTTTCCATACCTTGAAGCCCGTGTCTCCAGGATTGAAGTAGAACTTCTCTTCGTACCCCGGACCGTCAGGGATATGGCTCTTACGGTATTTGCCCAGCACCTCGCCGTCGGCGTCAATGACCGCAAGCGAGTTGTAGCGCGCATAGTTTTTCTTCTCGTAGAAGCTGATCGGCAGCACGACGTTTAACTCTTTGGCAATACCGCGGAAGTGGTTGATCGCTTTGTTTTCTTCCAGCTCCGTCGCATACACGTAGTAATCCGCTTTTTCCTTCTGGCAGAAATACGGCGTCTCGAACAGCTCCTGCAGCAAAATAATTTGCGCGCCTTCTGCCGCAGCTTGGCGCACCAGCTTCTCGGCGTTGCGAATATTCTCTTCTATGTTGGTTGTGCAGCTCATTTGCGTAGCCGCTACTTTCACGGTTCTCATCGGAATCGATACCCTCCTTCGAATTCTGTTAAACCCGGCGTGCCGGCATTTGTTGCGTCGTGCAGTGGACGTTGCCGCCCTCGCGAATAACAGCCATACCATCAATCGTACGAATTCGGCGCTCCGGGAACGCCGCTTGCAGCTTCTCGATCGCTTTACGATCCGTCTCCTCTGCCCCGCCGCCGAACACCGGCAGAATAATGCCGCCGTTGACGAAGTAGAAGTTCAAGTAGCTGAGCGTAAGGCGCGTTTCCTCATATTCGGCGTACGGAGGCTGTTCGATCTCGATGATCTCGAGCTTGCGGCCTTTGGCGTCCACCGCCTCGCCCAGAATACGACGGTTCTCTTGGGTAATCGCATAATTATCGTCGGATGGATCGTCGCACACTTGCAGGATAACCACGCCCGGCGCTGCGAAACAAGCGATATTGTCGACATGACCGTCCGTTTCATCCCCGCTCAGTCCGCGCTTCAGCCAGATGATGTTCTCTACATTGACGAAATCTCTAACATAACCTTCAATCACCTCGCGGCTCAGCTCGGGATTACGGTTCGTGTTAAGCAGGCATTCTTCAGTCGTCAGAAGGGTGCCTTCGCCATCTGTGTGGATGGAGCCGCCTTCCATGACGAGCGGCGCATCGAATTGCTTCACATTCACATGCTTCAATATTTGCGGCGCTACAGCATCGTCCAGATCCCAAGGCGAATATTTGCCGCCCCACGCATTGAACTTCCAGTTCACGCCTGCAACCTCGCTATCCTCGCCCACAACAAATGTAGGGCCGTTATCGCGAAGCCAAGCATCGTTATGCTCGATCGGCAGGCATTCTACAGCCTCGTTGCCAGCGAAGATCGCGCTCACTCGCTCGAGATCAGCAGGATTAACGACAACCGTAATCGGCTCAAATTCGGCGATAGCCGTCACCAGCTCGGCGTAACCTGCGCTCACTTGCTCGTAATGTTCGGGATAGACCATCGAGGCTTGTACCGGCCAAGAGATAAAAGTACGTTCATGCTCCGTCCACTCGGCCGGCATTGTATAGTTTAATTGTTTAGGATTCATCATGTAGAGCGCCCCCATTATCGCAATCGCATAGTACTTCAGACGTTCGGTGCCGCTGAAACCATCCTTATCATATAACAAATTTTCATGGCGCTCAATGCAAGAGAAGGCTGTCGCTGTCATTGTTCAAACAATTTGCCCCCCCTACCCTAGCAAAATAAAAGGGGCTGACTCAAAAGCAGGTTTCTCGCTTGAAGAAACAGCTCGCGTAATGAAATTAAGATTGATGGACGAGCATCTCCAGTTGTGTTGTTTCAGTGTTTTCCATTTCATAGTTCTCCATTTTATCATCCATGTAATAACCAAATACTTAATTATTTAATTACAAATACAATGGGGGCTGGGGGCGTTGTCAAGGGACCTTTTTTGCACATGAAATAGACCTAGCCGCTGTCAGTTTGAGCATGCTTTTGGTCTTAAGTCCTAGAATTTAGTAATTTGTCATATGACAAAAGTACTGACTCCGGTCACTATTCGACATGAACCGATACTCCTATAATAATACTGGTTATAAGAGATTCGTGAATAGGATGAAGGAGGATAAGCGCAATGGAACATGCAGGGTCGAGAGGAAAACGAAAGTCGCGATTGACACTACTATCAAAGTGTTTGATATTTTTCCTGGCAGTTCATGTGATACAGACAATGGCGTATTCGCCGATGACAACAGCAGCGCCGGGTAATGAAATGTCGGCGGCAGGCACCGGGGTAGTTGTATTTGGCAAAAATGATGTGGGACAGTTAGGGGTGGCAAATCCACCATGGATGGATGTGATTCTATATCCTACCGCAGTGTCTTCCCTATCGAATATTACGCAAGTAGCTGCAGGAGAAAAACATTCTCTTGCGCTCGATGCGGATTTCAAGGTTTATGGCATCGGAAGCAATACATTCGGACAGCTGGGAAGTGTCCCGAATGCGAACGATAATAGTATGGCATCTCCAGTCGAAATTGCGGGGCTGCCTCAAGTGAAGTCGATAGCGGCAGGAAAAGATTACTCCATGGCATTGTCGGTCACGGGCTCCGTATACATGTTTGGTTCATTGTCGTTTGGAGATTCGAATGTCTCGTACAGCGATCCAACGCCAACGCCAACGTTAATAAATGAGGAGCTGCCGGCCATGAAGGCTATTGCAGCAGGTCCTAACCGTGCGTTCATGGTTGCGGAGAATGGCGATGTGTATGCTCTCGGTAAGAAGGACGGGTATCTCCTTGGCGTTCCAGGCACAGGTTATGAGCACACGCCTATACAAGTATCGCTTCCGGGGGGAGCGAAAGCTGTAGATGTGTCTGTCGGGGAGGATCACAATTTAGTCTTAACAGAAAACGGCATCGTGTATGGTTTTGGTCTTAACCAGAACGGTGCTCTTGGCTCTTCCAATATAGGAAATAGCAGTGGTATGGGACCGACGCTTATGCAAGGGTTTCCGGGGGGCACAACCTTCTTCTCTATATCTGCAGGAGACAGGTATTCACTCTTCGCAACGGCTGATGGAATAGTTTATGGCATGGGTCTTAATGTTTACAACACACTGGGCATTGATTCGACAATGTATTCACAGCCTACAGCGCCAATACAAATTACTGGTCTTGAGAACGTGACGTCGGTAATTGCCGGTTATACGCACTCTCTAGCCATTACGGCAGATGGCAGTGTCTATTCATTCGGTCAAGGTTTAGATGGCCGGCTAGGTCAAGGCCAAGGTTATGACAATTACACGCAAGCCACACCTAAGAAGATTGTCGGCATGACGGGGTCAGCTGTTGCTATTGGGGGCGGCAATTCAAACGGATTTACTGTGGTTGCCGGAGAAGTGAACAGCTCAGTAACCTCGTCGAGCACAACCTTCGATAAACATCCTGAGAGACAGGCGAATATCCTCATTACAGCTACTCTAAGAGGGAATGTAGTAAGGGGCATCACTTATAACGGAAACACACTGCAGGCAATGACGGATTATCGTGTAAGCGAATCAGGTTATCAAATCACGATAAACAAATCCTACCTGGCCGGAACTGCTATAGGTATTGGGGACTTGGCTGTAACCTTTAGCGGCGGTGAAGATCAGATTGTGAAGATTACCGTAAGCGAATCACCGGTTCCAGATTTCAGCCAAGATGGTTTGTTCGTATTCGGGAAAAACGATTATAACCAATTGGGTCTTGCGGATGGCAACAACCACTGGTTGCCGCATCATCTGAATGCTTTTGGCGGCAACGAGGTTGTAGACGTCGATTCTGGGTATAGGCATACACTGGTTCTGACCTCGGACGGCAGTGTCTATTCCTTTGGCAATGGCAACGGAAGTGGCGTGCTGGGTCAAGGTGATTCGAATCATGAGAGTACGCCGAAACGGATTGAAGGTTTAACTCAGGCTGTGTCAATTGCCGCAGGCGGCATTCATTCATTGGTTCTGACGGCTGATGGTAAAGTCTATGCATTTGGAGCTGGCTATTCTGGGCAGTTGGGCGACGGCGAGTTCCATGCTGGTCTAAATGTGCCAACTCAGATTGAAAATTTGCCGCCGATTAAGGCGATTGCAGCTGGCAGCGAGCATTCTATCCTTTTGTCCGAAGCGGGAGATGTATACACGTTTGGTGGAGGGTACATCGGCCAATTGGGACAAGGCAAGTTCTATGTCGAAAGTAATGACTATGGCCTGAGTGTGCCGACCAAAATGATGAACTTGCCTAAGATCAAGTCAATTGCGGCAGGCTATGACCATTCCATACTCTTGTCAGAAGAAGGAAAGGTTTATACGTTTGGCGGAGGTTACTCCGGTCAATTAGGCGACGGTAACTTCTATGAAGAGGAACAAAATGGTGGATCAGCTTCGCCGATTTTGTTAACAAATCTGCCCAGCATGAAGCAAATTGCGGCAAACGGCGATCATACACTCCTATTAAGTCTGTCGGGAGAGGTATATGCGTTTGGCTATGGCGGGGCTGGCCAATTGGGCCAAGGGGTCTTCTATGGTTCCGAAGCTGAATATGGTCTTAGTGTGCCAACCAAGATTGAAAGCTTGCCCAAGATTAAAAAAATAACGTCGGGTATGAATCATTCCTTGTTCCTGTCGGCTGCAGGAGAAATATATGCATCGGGGAGTAATAACTCGGGTGAAGTTGGCCAGGATACTAGAGATTATAGTAAAATTTCCACACCAACACGTATTACGCAGCTGTCCAACGTTGTGAATATTGCGGCAGGCTACAATCAATCCTTTGCTGTGGTTAAGCATCATGTGTTAGACAGCAGTCTGGACCTAAGCACAGCGACCTTCGATAAATACGGACCGAGTCAAGTCGACATAAGCGTTGAGGTTCAGGAGAACGGCAATAAGCTTGCATTCATTCATGACGGCCAGCACGTATTAATCGCCGGGACAGATTATACGGAGGATGGGACGTCGATAACGATTAACGCCTCCTATCTGTCGCAGCTTGCAGTCGGAACGACGGAGTTGACGTTTGAGTTTAGTGAAGGCGCGGACCAAACGGTAACGGTAACGATTTCCGATTCTACGCCTCCTGGCGGCAACGGAAGCTCGGGCAATACTTCTGGCGGAGGAGCAGTGTTGCCGGTGCATTCGACCAATGGTCAGATTACCGTGCCAAGCGGATCCTCGGGAAGCGTCTCGCTGGATAATGCGGTTACGGTCATGATCCCGGCGGGTGCTTCCAATCGCGAGCTGAGAGTGACGATCGAGAAGCTCGCTAATACTTCAGGGATTATTCGCAGCGAATTGATGGCAAGTCCCGTATACGAGATGCTTAAGAATGTAGCGGGCAATTTTGACAAGCCGGTGGTGCTGTCCTTTGTCTTCGACAAATCGAAGGTTAAGCAAGGGCAATCGGTTGCGATCTTCTACTATGATGAAGTGAATAAGAAATGGGTTTCGATCGGCGGAGAAGTAAGCGGAAACCAGGTGACGGCGGATGTAGACCACTTTACGAAATTCGCGGTACTGGTTGTAGATGAGAAGACGGGACAACTGGTTGACGAGACGGCGGAGACGGTGGAGGAGCCTTCCTTCAGCGACATCGCTGGTCACTGGGCTGAAACCAACATTGAGGAAGCTGCGAAGCTTGGCATTACGGGCGGCTATCCAGACGGTTCATTCCAACCGGAAGCGCAAATTACACGCGCGGAATTTGCAGTTATGCTCGCCAATGCCTTGAAGCTGGAGGCTATAGCTGATTCATTAGCCTTTACAGACTGGACAAGCATTGGCAAATGGGCAAGAACGTCAGTAGCTGCGAATGCGGAAGTCGGTATCATTAAGGGCTATGAGGATGGCAGCTTTAGGCCGAATGCAAGCATTACACGCGCAGAGCTTGCTGTTATGATAGCTAGGGCTTACGGTTCGGATTACGCGGAGAATGCGAAGTCGGATTATGCGGACCAATCGGATATTCCGCAGTGGGCCGTAGGGCCGATCGCTTCCATCGAGAGTGTGGGCATTGTCCAAGGGCGTGATGGCAATCGCTTTGCTCCTAACGACACTGCTACAAGAGCGGAAGCGGTGACCATGATTCTGAGATTGCTGCAAGTGAAGTCATAATAATAAGGAGGACAGGCGCCCCAGGCGGCCTGTCCTCCTTATTAACTGGCATATGCAATGCGGCCTGGCCTGAGCACGTAGAGAGAAGCTACTCTCTCTCTCGACCGCGCTTCATCTCAAACATGGCGTTGTCGGCTGCATTAATTAACGCTTGCCCGTCGGTTCCATCAGCCGGGTAATAACTCGCGCCAATGCTGATGCCAATAGTAACGTCAAGTTTCCCGTACCTTGAGGTGTATTGGGCGAATTTCTCCTGAATGTGCTGAATGAGCGTATGAATCTCTTGAGGGGTAGGCGAGTTGCGAATAAGCAGAATAAATTCGTCGCCGCCCATTCTTGCAGCTGCACTTCGGTCGGCTGCTGCTTCTTGTAAGATTCGGGCCGCTTGCCGCAAGGCGTCATCGCCTGCGAGATGACCGCGATTATCGTTCAGCCATTTCAGTTGATCGAGATCGATCAGCAACACAGCAAGCGTCTCCTGGCAAGTCTTGGCCTCCTGCAAGGCGGCGTCTAGTTTCTCGTAGAAATATCTGCGGTTGGGAAGACGCGTAAGCGGATCGTGATAGGCGAGAAAACGAATTTCTTCCTCTTGCTGCTTCTGCGCCGTCACATCACGCAGGATGAGGAGAATATGCCATTCATTGTCGACCCATACATAGTCGGCGTTAGCGAGCAGCACCAAGCGGCCTGAGCTTGTGTCGAGCTCCGTCATGACTTGTTTGATCTCCAGCTGGGCCTCGATGCGGCTGTGAATGTCAGAGCCAAGCATCCCAAGACATAGACCCGGCGCCAGTCCAATTGAATCGAAGAAACGTTCCGCACCAGGATTAATATTTTTGACCTTGCCATCCAGGTTTACGAGTAGAATAGAGTCCGGGTTCAAGTTGAACAGCTTCTCGAATCGTTTGTCGTACAGGTTCAGGAAGTCATGCTTGCGCATCGTTCGTCTTAGGAAGTAGCACCACAAGATGCCGCTGTACAAATAAGGGTAAGGCGGCAAGCTGTCACCGAAGTTTATATAACCAAAGACAATATGCCAGGCAATGGATACCGCAATTCCCCAGATGAGCTGGATATAGATGGCTCGTTGCTCTTGCGTTTCGGCTTTGGAAATCGCCCTCATCAGTGGAATGATAAACAGGAGATCCATTAATACGCTAGATGACATAGCTACGTAGTAGCCTTCATTATAGACAGGCAGCTTCCACATGCCAACTTCTGCAAATTGCTGTGGAGAGATAAGCTGCGCGCCTGTAGCCAGATTGAGGATAACAAATATAAGCGGTAGATAAAACACCCAAGGGTACAGCCAGCGGGGAAGCCCGGCGTCTAGCCGAGTAAATTTAATCAGGAAATGAAAACATAAACCAGGGATTATGATCCCTACGCTGCTCAGCCAGAGGGAAGAGAGTAAGGGACTATGCTCGATGGACACCTGATTTCGGATGTACTCTTCCGCGAATAGCAGCAAGTAACAGAATGCAATTAAACTAAGCAGGATATGCTCAGTCTTCTTGAAGTTCCTCAACAGGACGTCTGTGGTCATATACGCAAAAAATAAAATGGGCAATCCATGAGAAAATAATAGTAGAAATGCCTCTTGTAGGCTCATTAAATCACCAAATCTTTCCATATATTCATTGAAAAAATGAATAGGCTACTATTTATTCTAACCTATTATGGAAACCTTGTGTATGAATGAATTTAAAATTTTGATATGATGGTCAGTAAAACGCAAATTTAGAACGCGAGTAGGTGAGAATGATGCTGGAATTATCGGGGTTTCGAGTTGTCGAGACGCTTGGAAGCAATGAGGAGATTAGTCTGTATCGTGTTAAGCATATAAGAGACGGTCAACGCTTCATCGTGAAGACAACCAGCGAGTTCTATTCGGGCTCCGATATGAAAGCCTCATTCGAGGAGGAATTTGACAGGCTCCGTGAGCTGCGGGGGAAGGGAACGCTGTTCCCCGAACGATTAGAGGTATTGGGCGAGCGCCCCTGCATGTTCCTGCAAGATCCAGGAGGCATGACGCTGGAGCAGCTCATGCAAACGCAAAGGACCTCTTTAAAGCTGGAGCAGCTTATGGAGACGGCGATTTCTGCAGTCGAGTGTGTTCGTCAGCTTCATCGTGAACACATGACGCTGTACGAGCTGTCGCCTATGTTTATGCTCGTCAATGATAGCTTTACAGAAGTACAGCTAATGGATGTTCGTTCCTCTAATGTTGATGGAAGGGAACATACAGCCTCTCGATCAGCGACAAGGCGTTTGGATTCGCTTCTTGCTTATTCAGCGCCGGAGCAAACGGGTAGAACAGGCAGGATGCCTGACCACCGTTCGGACTTCTATGCGCTTGGCGCCATTCTGTACGAATGGTTTGCCGGGAGACCGCCGTTTCTCGCGCAGAATACAATGGATCTGGTCTATCAGCATTTGGCGACACCTCCAGAGCCAATTTCTTATCGAAACAAATCCATCCCCAAGATGGTTTCGGATATTGTATTAAAATGTTTGGAGAAGATGCCGGAAGAGCGATACGCAAGCGCATTTGGCCTAAAGTCAGATCTGGAGGAATGTATGGTCCAGCTGCGTATCTCTGGTAAAGTTCGGACGTTTCCTCTTGCTAATCAGGATATTTCGGAAAGATGGATTGTATCAGGAGGCCTTATCGGAAGACAAGCCGAGCAGCAGGTTCTGCTTCAGGCGTTGCAGAGAACTTGTGATGGAGCGCAGGAGGTCATCTGGGTTAGTGGGAAGTCTGGGGTTGGCAAGACTTCGCTTGTCCGGGAGACGCTTCGCAGCGCGATGCCAGCAGGAGGCTTGTTTATCAGAGTAAAGGCGAATTCGGAGGGGCTTCCTTATGACGTATGGCTGCAGACAGTTGATCAATTAACGGCGCATCTCCTAACGCTAAGCTCCCTGCAAGCGGAAATGTGGAAATTAAAAATAAGGGACGCTGTACAGAACGGCGGAGAGCTTCTCATCAACCATGTTCCTCGCCTAGCGGCACTTATAGGAGCGCAACAGACAGCGGCAACGAGGGAGCTGAATCCGCTGGAAGCAAGGACACGGCTCCATCTTGCCATGAATCGATTCATTCAGCTATTCCTGGGGCAAGGGCAGCCGTTGGTTCTTTTTCTTGACGACTGGCATATGGCGGATGAAGCAGCCACTCAATATTTGCTCGATTTGCTTAAGGATGAGGCCACAAATCATCTGCTGATCGTCGGAGCTTATCGACATCAGGAAGCACGCCATCAGGATAAGCTGCAAGAGCTGTCCCGCCAGCTAGTCGGGCTTGGTACATCGACGGGGCAGATTCAACTGGGCGATTACGATCGCGCGGCTCTAAAGGTGATGTTACAGCCTGTCATGCAAGGGCCTGTTGAGAGGAGCGAGGAGCTGCTTGATGTTCTGCTGCGCAAGACGGAAGGCAACCCCATGCTGCTTCAACAATTCCTGCAGGATATATGGCTGCATGAATTAGTGAGCTTCAATGACCGGAGTCGATTCTGGGAGTGGAATATTCAAGCCATCCTGGAACGGAATGTGCCCGAGCATGCGGCGGCAGAGCTGGCGGACAGGCTTAAGCAGTTGCCCGCCCGCACCATTCATGTACTAAGTCGAGCGGCTTTTCTGGGTAAGCAATTTGATCTGCGTACGCTCTCTGTCATTACGGACATGACTCAGGAGCAGCTGCTAGAATTAGGTCTCCATGCCGAGGTTCGAAGGCTGCTGCAGCCGATTCACATCGTAAACAGGGTTTATGCCTTTCAGCACGATCGGATTAGGAAGTTAGCTTATCAACTGGTTTCTGAGCCAGAGAAAACCCGTTTGCATCTGGAGATTGGAGAGCTTCTGTTCCAACGCTGGAAAGCAGGCGAGGCGGTTACGGTATTCGAGGTGTTAAGTCAATGGAATCAAGCTTTGTCAATGCTTGTCCAGCAAGGAAAGTGGGAAGAGCTGGCGGAGCTGAACCTGCATGCGGGTGTTGAGGCTAAGCAATCTGCCGATTATGAGGCATCGCTTCGTTACTTGCGTCTGGCCACGCAGCTGCTAGAAGCAGAAGGATGGAAGGCATGTTATGGATTAACCTATCAAGCTTATAAAGAACGGGCGGAAGCCGAGTTTCGGAGCGCGAACTTTGCCGAAGCTCAGGAGCTGTTTCACCATATGCTGAACAATGCGGTAACCAATATGGATAAAGCAGCGGCTTGTCTGATGCTCATCCAAATGGAGACCAATCGCGATCGCTTTCATGAAGTTATTACATTAAGTGAGCAGGCATTAGCCTATTTAGGCACTCCTTGCCGCATGAGAACCGATTCGCTCCAATTGCTGCGTCAATGGCTGAGAGTGCACTGGAAGCTTCGCAAGAAACCGGTTGAAGCTCTTGAAGCAGCACCTCCAATGACGGATGAGCGGTACCAAATGGCTATGGCTGTGCTGGATTATGCGAGTCATGCCAATTTCGTGCTGGACAAAAAATGGTGGCTCTCCTCCACTCTTATGCTGCTAGAGTTAACGTTGGATCACGGAATAGCGCCGGAATCTTCTATCGGCTTCGTAAATTACGCCATGGTTCTGGATTTCAAGCAGCATCAGTATGAAGCAGCCTATAAGTGGGGGAAGCTCGCTTGCAAGGTGGCACAGCCGAATCCGAGGCTGCACGCCATCGCTGTCACCGCCTTGTCGGTGTGCTATAACAGCTGGAGACGATACGAGCCTGGTTTATTGCCTATATCCATAGATGATGTCAGCAAAGCCGCGCTTCGGTCCGGGGAGCTCTGGAACGCCAACCAAAGCATGCTGGTCAATTGTGGGCTGCTATTCCAATTCAGTCATCCGCTGAAGGATATTTATCGCAGACTTATCGATTACGCTCCTCATTTGCAACGTAACTCAAATGTTCTGCATAGTAAGCAGGCGGCCATTCTTGCTCGTATGATTCTTGATCTGGCAGGGTATTCGACCGTAAATGATCCGTATGCAGGGGTTGACATTCTAGCGAAATCATTTGCCGAAGCTGTGCCCGGAGACGATACTTATTTCCTCCAGGAGTCCATCTATATCTACCAATACATTACAGGCTATTACTTTGGTGATGTCGAGGGGGCTCATGCGGCGCTTCAAGGCTGTATACAGCTCAATCAATTGCGAGCGGATCATGCGGTCGATACTTCCAGTCATGACTTTTATTATGTGTTGGTGTTGAAAGAAAGATTTGCCTCCAGGGATAAACGCGAGCAGCGGGCGGACTGGAAAGAAATACGTGGATGCTTGAAACGGTTGAAAATCATGGCGAAGCGATCGCCCATTCAGTATCTGCACAAATACTTGCTGGCCCAGGCAGAAGCGGCTTCCATAAGGAAGCAAGATCGATTAGCGGAGACCTTGTACGAGCGTGCCATAGATACGGCCCGCGCCAATGGGTACATTCACGATGCTGGGACGGCAGCGGAATGTTTCGCCAAGCAAGCAATTTCCACAAGGAAGGAACGACTCGCTAAGCTTTATATCAATGAAGCGTATGAGTCGTATCGAAAGTGGGGGGCGCATGCCAAGACGGCGGATATGGAGTCGAAATTCGGCTATCTGTTGAGTCTTAAGAGAGAATCGGAAATACAGTTGGAGAGAATCGATTATCATTCCGTCGTGATGTCCGCTCAAGCTTTGTCTGGTGAGATGGAAATGGACAAGCTACTGGGCATGTTGATGCGTATGATGATGCAAAATGCGGGGGCCGAATACGGTGCGCTGATCTTCGAGGATGAAGAAGGGCGCAAGGTTGAGGCATACGGAACGCCGGAGAAGCTTCATATAGCGTCCATCCCGTGGGAGGAAGCGCATGAGCTTGTTCCTGCGGCAATCGTTGATTACACGGCAAGGACGAAAGAAGAAGTGGTCGTTGACGATGCAGCAGTCAGCGGGCTGTTCGAGCGGAATGATTACATCAAGCACAAGGATCTGAAATCCGTGCTTTGTTTGCCAATTATGAATCAGAATAAACTGTTATGCATGCTTTACTTGGAGAATAATTTGTCGTCAGGGGTATTCACAGAGAAGCGTCTGGACGTGCTGAAGCTGCTCAGCTCCCAATGTGCAATATCGATTGCCAACGCCAAGCTGTATTCGGGCATTCAGTTTCTCAAGAGCAACTTGGAAGAGCAGGTAGAAGAACGTTCGCGCGCGCTGGAGAAATCGATGCAAGCAACCTCCGAAGCGTTGGCCGAAACGACGGTCTACGCGGAGCGAACCCGAATTGCCCAGGAAATTCATGATATTGTCGGTCACACCCTTACCTCTACCGTACTTCAAATTGAAGCGGGGAGAAGGCTTCTGCACAAAGATATGGACAGTGCGGTTGTACGACTGAAGGAAGCGCAAGATCTTGTAAGGCATAGCTTAAGCGAGATTCGTAATTCCGTCCATATGCTGAAGGAGGACAAATACTACGATATCGAAGAGTCTTTAAAGCTGCTTATTCACGATACGGAACGAAATATGGGCGTTGTGATTCACACTTCGATCGCCTCCGCTTCACATTTGTCATTTATGCATAAGAAAGTGATTTACCATGCCCTGCAGGAAGGATTAACGAATGGCATTCGGCATGGAGGCAGCAGCGAGTTTTATTTCCGTCTGGAGGATGACGGACTGCGGATGCAGTTCAGTCTTGCGGACAATGGATCTGGTGCAAGCCGCATTAAGATGGGATTCGGGCTTACCATGATGAGAGATCGTGTCGAGCAGCTGAAGGGTACGCTTCAGATCGATTCCGAGCCTAACAAAGGAAGCCTGCTGCGCATTCAAATGCCGTATCAGCTGCAAGAGAAGGAGAGTGAAAACGCAGGATGATTACCATTGTTATAGCAGATGATCAGATGCTGACGAGAGAAGGCTTGAAGACGATTCTGGATTTGGAAGAGGATATCGAGGTCGTCGGCGTTGCCCGCAACGGTGCAGAAGCTTGTGAGCTTGCGGCCAGACTCCATCCGAAGCTCATTGTAATGGACGTTCAGATGCCGGAGATGGACGGTATTCAAGCATTGAAGCAAATCAAGAAGAGTCTGCCTGAAACGTTTGTCCTTATGCTCTCCACCTTTCTAGATGACAACTACATTGTAGACGGAATGGCACAAGGCGCGAGCGGCTACATGCTGAAGGACATGGACGCGGATAAGATGATCGCTGCGATCCGTGATACCGTATCCGGTCAGTTTATCTTGCCATCAGCGGTAGCAGCCAAGCTTGCGAGCCGCATGATGAAGCTGTCGGTGGAGCAACAAGCTGCGGCAGCCGTCCAATCGAATGTCCAACTGACAGATCGGGAGAAGGAGCTTGCAAGGCTCGTCTTGAAAGGGTATACCAATCGGGAAATTGCCGCTGCTATGTACATTTCCGAGGGCACCGTACGCAATTATATCAGCAATCTCTACAGCAAGCTGGAAGTGATGGACCGTGTGCAGGCGATTGTGCGTCTGCAAACGTTCATGTGAACGTTACGGCCTCATGCTGGAATGTTGGAACCTCTTAAAGTTTCAGAAAGGGGCTGACTCAAAAGCAGGTTTCTCGCTTGAAGAAACAGCTCGCGTAATGAAATTAAGGTAATAACAAAGAGATGGCGGTGCTTAGGGAGTTATTCCCGGCATCGCCATCTCTGGCTTTCGGTCTATTGCTGCTTTCTTGAGCAAATTATGGGCGAGCGAGCGAAAGCCACCCGACCTCAGAGCTTACTTTCGGCAAGCCTCGAAGCAGGAAACGTCGGAATCCCCGATTGTTCTTCGCTTGTCCTTGGGCCTAACTTGCAACTTTTCTTCCAAATGCTGAACAGCCGACTCCACCTTTTCGCTCGTCAGCTCAGATGCTTCGCCAAGCTCAGCCAGATCTAGTCCTGCCTGAACCTGATCCTCCTGTCTTTCCGCCGCTTCAATGGTCGCACTTCCATTTTACCAAGAAACGGTTTTTTTTATTTAATCAATAAGAAAGGGGCTGGCCCTTAGGTCAATTTATGACCTTATGGGACAGCCCCTTATTATTCTGTGCTACCTATTATATAAGCGTTTCCCGTCCGACAGCCGGGCGCACCTCGCCTACGATACGCTCCGAGAATCGAGCGCCCATCAATTTGCACCCTTCTGCATTAGGATGCAGACCATCTGGCAGATGGTCGTTATCGGCTTCTCCGAACCAATCCCTGCCATCCCGGTACGTTAAATAACGATCGCCATGACGCTGCAATATATCCGCCGCCTCCGCAACCTGGTTCCGGTAGTCCTCGACGGTCATGCTGAGCAAATTAGGCCTCGTCTCCCTTTCGGCCGCGTAGATCGGCGACACCAGAATAATCGGCGTCTCAGGTTGTTTCTCCCGGATCGTCTGCACTAGTCCGATGACGGCGGGTAGAAACGTTCGCTTGCTGAGCGTGCTCGCCCCATGTACGTTGATACCCACGCATAAGGTAATGAGATCCGCAGGCAAATCCCGGATTAAACGCGCGACCATTGGCTCCAGTGCACAGTTGCCGGAGAACCCTAAACAAGTCAGGTTGTAGTCCAGCTCCTTGGCTGCAATAGCCGGCCATGTCAGCGTTGGACTTGTAGCGGAACCACAGACGGTGATGGAGCTGCCGTAAGTGACCCATCGCGGTCTGTCATCTGCTGATTGCGGCGATGCCGTACTGCCAGGCTCTATCTCCAATCCCTCAATGGTCATATGACCTTGCTGGGGCAGCCATATCTCTACGTTGCGCATACCGTCAGGCAAGTTCTCCCAGACTGATTCCGTTGTCCCTACCGGCAAATTCACCGTGCCGTGCAGATTACCGTCGACGACACAATCAATTCGCAGGTCTATATCAACCGGATGGAAACGCAGCGCAATCCTGCTCGAATCCGTACGAAATCTCAGTCGAACGCCCGCACAGATTCCCGCTTGCCCATCAATGCCATTGGGAGGGAACAGCTCATATTCCTCATACCGAATGCGCCACGGCTTGACCCCATCTACTTTCTGCTCTACCGACACCGTCCCCGCGAACCATTGCTCCGTTAATTTGATCATTCAATCTCCTCCTATGAAGCCCATTGTGCCGCAAGCACGGCCCTTACTAATTCCCTTGTTTTACCTCATTATACCGACTCCGCATCGCGATCGTATATATGAAAACGATTGAAAATATGATGAATATCTGCAACATTTCCGTTCTCCTGCTTGATTTGCTCTGTTGCTCAGAACAAAATAGAGGAGCCGCAGCTCGTCATCCGAGTTACGGCTCTTCTTGGCATACGTATATCTAGCGTTGCAGCATTTCTTTCATGCTCACATCAGCCTTCTTGGCCTTCTCTACCTCTAGTAGCTGCTGTTCTTTGAAGCCGAACAAACCGGAAATCAAATTCGCCGGGAACGAAGCGATTGCCGTATTAAACGCAACCACATTGGCGTTATATGTACGACGGCCAGCCGACAGCTTCTCTTCGAGATCAGCAGCAGTGTGCTGCAAGTGGAGATAGTTGTCGCCAGCTCGAAGCACGGGATAATCTTCGGCCAACGCCACGATACTGCCGAGCTTCCCGTTCAGCTCGCTCAAAGCCTGCAGACTCTCGCCACTTCCCCCTAAGCCGGCTCTTTGGCGAACAATATCCTTCAGCGTGTTCTCTTCATACTTAGCGTATTCTACGACCGTCTGCGCCACCTTAAGCAACGCGTCGTAACGCTGCTGCATATAGATTTCGATAGCGCCCTGTGTCTCTTTAATCCTGTTTCGCATGCCTAGCAGGCTATTGTACTTCGCTATAATATACAATGCCATCAAGACAACAATAATGATAGCCCAAACCATGAAAGTCACCCCTCATCATCATTTTTCGACAATTTATAGGACAATTGTAGAATGAATGTGGAGGAATAACAAGGGAATTTTGCATATTTCGTCGAATACGTACAACTATTGTCCTAAATAATTTATGTGAAGAAAGAGGGATTCCTGAATATGCTTCCTTCCTATGAAGAAGTGACGAACAATATTTCAGCGCTTAACGCCTGGGAAAGTCTGCGTGAGCACCGAAACCGCAGCATAATCAGACGAGGGTGGCATATTGTCGTCGGACTTGGCATATTAGCGATCGGACTCGGTTTTATTTGGTTCTCATTTGATACCAGTACGACGAGCCCCGGAACTGAAGAGGATGCCGAAGGGGCCTTCTACACGTTTCTTTTCGGCCTGCTTATCGTCATCTGCTCGCCCCTGTATATTCGCCAAGCCTTCGGCAAAGTGCACAAACGCTACAGTCGCTACTATAAGGAGCTAATCGTGCCGCCAGTCGTTGCCAATATGGTTAAGCTGGCCTCCTATCCTCCTGAGCTCAAAGGCAGCCGCTTCGATTGTCGGTATACTATGAACGGCTCCATTCCCAAAAGTGAACTATTGGAAATTCCTATTTTCGAGGTATTGAAGGACGCTAACCTTTATGACGGTGAAGATCTGTTCAAAGGAATTCTTGGTATGACGGACTTCCAGCTGTGTGAGATCCATGCCCAGAAGGAAGAG
The DNA here is from genome assembly GCF_054483835.1 of Paenibacillus sp. strain BS8-2. Classification (NCBI taxonomy): domain Bacteria; kingdom Bacillati; phylum Bacillota; class Bacilli; order Caryophanales; family Paenibacillaceae; genus Paenibacillus; species Paenibacillus sp. strain BS8-2. Next base: position 1,841,328 of record NZ_CM137010.1, on the reverse strand, counting down.
CGTGACCCTGAGGGCGGGAACATGACTAGAACCACCTTGTATCAGGGGCTTGTGCTTATCGCAGACTTTCACAAGCATTTCGAGGGAACAACCGTTATCCAATCCCGTAAGGGAAAAATAAGCAACTATATGAAGCATGTCGGAGAATTCATGAAAACAATCAGTCATGATTTCGACAAGCAATTCAAGGTCTGGACAACAGACGAGACAACCGCCCGATACTTGCTGCCCGTCGATATGCTGGAGAGATTGTTACAGCTCCGCCTGCGATATCCCAAGAACAGTATTACTATTTGCTTGCACGATGGGAAGCTCACGATCGCTCTCCACTGCGTGGACTACTTTGAGGCCAAGGGTATCAAGAAGCTCGAAAACGATGCAATTCTACACACCTACAACGAAATTCGCTCCATCTTGGAAATTGTGGATTTGCTGAACCTTAATACACGAATCTGGAACAAACAAGGCGTGAAAACCCGCACGAAGTAGATCATACCTTAGCTGTGTCCCGCTTCGCCGCGCTGCATTTCTGCTTGCATCCATTTTGTATTATACTTGGAGCAGAACAGAAACAGGAGCTGAATACCCAATGAGCATGAAACAAGAGCTAATTTCGCGTCTCACTACATACGTGCAAGTAGACACACAATCCGACGAAAACAGCGAGAGCTGTCCATCCACTCCGGGACAACTAACCTTGCTCCGCATGCTGGTGGAGGAACTGAAGCATATCGGCATGCAAGAAGTGACGATGGACGATAACGGCTATGTCATGGCGACGCTGCCGTCTAATACGGACAAGGCAGTGCCAACGATTGGTTTCCTCGCGCATGTCGATACGGCAACCGATATGACAGGTGCGAATGTGCAGCCACAAGTCGTAGATTCATACGATGGCGGCGACATTATCCTGAATGCCGAGCAAGGCATCGTCTTCTCCCCCCGTGAATTCCCGGCATTAGCCGGTCATGTCGGCAAGACGCTGATGACAACCGACGGAACGACGCTGCTTGGGGCGGACGACAAAGCAGGCCTTACGGAAATTATGACTGCAATGGCCTTCTTGATCGCCAATCCAGAAATCAAACACGGCAAGATTCGTGTCGCTTTCACCCCGGACGAAGAAATTGGGCGCGGTGCGCACAAATTCGATGTGACGGCTTTTGGCGCGGATTTTGCATATACGATGGACGGCGGTCCGCTTGGTGAACTGCAATACGAGAGCTTTAACGCTGCGTCTGCCAATGTGACCATCAACGGCAAGAACGTGCATCCAGGCACCGCGAAGGACAAAATGATCAACGCAACCAAGCTGGCCATGGAATTCCATGCTATGCTGCCCGCCTTGGAGGTACCCGAGCATACGGAAGGCTACGAGGGCTTCTACCATTTGAACAACATAGCTGGAGATGTCGAGCAGATGCGTCTTCACTACTTAATCCGCGACCATGACCGCAAGAAATTCGACGATCGCAAAGCAGAGATGACGCGCATCGCCCAGTCGATGCAGGCTCAATATGGCGAGCAACGTATTGTGCTGGAGCTCAAGGATCGGTACTACAATATGGGGGAGAAGATCCAGCCTGCGTTCCATATCGTAGAGACCGCGCGCGAAGCCATGCAGAACCTCGGCATTAAACCGCTAATCGAACCGATTCGTGGTGGCACCGACGGCTCCCAACTCTCCTTCATGGGATTGCCTACTCCGAATCTCTTTACAGGCGGCGAGAATTACCATGGTCGCTACGAATATGTCTGCATCGATACGATGGAGCTAGCGGTGAACACAATCATCGAAATCGTTAAGCTGTACGAAGCAAAAGGATAGGTTGCCGCCGAATTCGATGAACCTCATCAACAAATAACGAACAACGGACAGACACATCCCACACAAATAAAGGAATGGCGATGCTGGGGAAATCCCCATTACATCGCCATTCCTTTTTGTCATTACTTTGTCGTTACTTCGAAACCCCGGGAGCCTCGCCCATTGGCAATACTTGATGCGATCAGGAGCTGTGCTGCAAAGTAAGTCGACATTATGAGTACCCCTGACATCGGCACTTCACCGACAAATTTATTCCACGCTAGGATGGAGTCCGATGCCATAAACAGCAGTGCGCCGCATATTGCAACAACGTTGCGACTCATGATGGCCGTCCAGCCCATTGCTCCGATAACCGCAATGTAGATGACAACGGGAATCCACAAGCCACTCTGACTCTCATCCGCCATAATACTCTCGTAGAAGCGGCTCCCCATTGTAATCGAATAGGCGATGATCATGATCCCGGCTGTGAAGCCGATTGCGAACCCTTCCTGCTTACTCTTGGCCGTTTTCTCCTGACTTTTCGTCGAATTTAGCCATCTCGTCGCCATCGCGGCTACATAGAACAAGTGCCCAATCAGGAACGAGCCCAGTCCGAAAACAAACCAAGGATCGTCCGGCAGCAGTAGCAGCGTATCTCCGCCGATGCTGAATACGAGTCCCGTCACGATCAAACCTCGATATACCGCGCCGTCATTGCCCGTTCCTTTGACTCGCGACGCGAAGGCCAGCCCAATAATGAGCACCATAGGCAGCAGCTTAAACAACCAATTGAGCCACTCGATCCCGAGCGACAGCGTAGCCAGATGAATGATGGCGGAGATACCTATTACCAAAAGAAGTCCATTCTGTTTCACTTTCGTTCCTCCCCCTGTTTCATGTTTATCTAAGGATGCAGCTTAACTCTTCTATACTATAACGTCAGCGTCCTTCCAAATCCTTGACAAAAGCGCTTGTCGGCACCTGTTTCTCATCCTTTAGTGTGCCGAAGAGCGCATCCACGAACGGTGTTGAGACGCCATACCAGTAATTTTCGTTTTTGAAATGATGGAGTAGATGTGTCTTTTTGACCCACTTCCCTAGCTTCGTGCGCGGCTGCATCGGACGATGAGCAACGTAATGTTTCCACTCGTAGACGAGCAGCATGGTGATCAATCCTGCGGCAAAGGCAGCGGACGCATCTGGCAGTCCGGTTACGAGGTAGAAGACCCCAACGAAGACGACGAAGTTAGGCAGGCTGTACCACAATGGCAAAAACAACAGCTTCAGATCATTCGGGTACGTATGATGATCGTAATGTAAGCGCTTGAGTAACTGTAGAAACAAAGGATGACGCGGAGCCTTAAGATGAAAGAAGAACCGATGCGTCAAATATTCGCTGAACATAAATCCGACGAGACCCGCGGCGAAACAGAGCAGGCTCCTTAGGCTAGCTCCATACAGCGAAAGGATCGTCCCAATGATAGCCACAAGCAGCACCAGCATAACCGTGATGTCCGTATGTAGGAAAAAATCTCTATACAACTTCTTATTCGCCATCGCTCGCTCACCCACCGTCCCGCAATATAGTCACACTATGATTGCAACACAGCAGGGCGGAAACTGTCAACTGCGATACGATAAATCGGCGGACCGATCGCGGCTCGGTGCCGCGCATAGCGCCATAGCCCACTTCTGCCGCGCACACACCTGCAGCCCGAAAAAAATCGGGCTACAGCGCCCACCGCGGCCGCGCACTCACCTGCAGCCCGAAAAAATCGGGCTATCGCGCCCACCGCGGCCGCGCACGCACCCGCAGCCCGAAAAAATCGGGCTATCGCGCCCACCGCGGCCTCGCACACACCTGCAGCCCGAAAAAATCGGGCTATCGCGCCCACCGCGGCCGCGCACACATCTGCAGCCCGAAAAAATCGGGCTATCGCGCCCACCGCGGCCGCGCACACACCTGCAGCCCGAAAAAATCGGGCTATCGCGCCCACCGCGGCCGCGCACACACCTGCAGCCCGAAAAAATCGGGCTATCGCGCCCACCGCGGCCGCGCACACATCTGCAGCCCGAAAAAAGAGACTGTCGATTAATTCTAAAGAATCTATAAATAAAAATGGTCAAATTCTATATAAAATAACCTTTTTACTCGATAAATCACCGAATATCTCCCGATTTCGTGGTATAATAGACTTATACTGAGGGGAGAGATTTGTCATGGCAGTCGCGTTTAAACAGTTTGAGCAGCTTTCATTTGCGGATATCGAGGTTTATTCTGTGTTGCCTGAGCATCCCATTTGGAGCAAAGTAGCGGATCTCGTGGACTTTAGCTTCACTGACCGCATTTGTGCTCATCTGTATTCCTCGCGCGGTCCTAGACCCTATGCCCCATCCATCAAATTTAAACTTCACGTTGTCCAGCGCTATTACAACCTTTCGGATCGCGAGATGGAGGAGCGCGTCATTGGCGATCTCTTCATTAAGCGATTTTTAGGCGTTCCGGTCAGCTTTATGGGGTTCGACCACAGTACGATCGGGCTTGATCGCGACCGTCTCGGCTCTGCTTTATTCGATGCCTGTCACCATCACATTCTCGCGCAAGCGAAGCAAAAAGGGCTTTGGGGCGATAACAAGGACATTTGGATTGTGGATTCCTTTATCACGCAGGGCAATGCCGTTTACCGCTCCTCTTATCGCCTCATCAAGCATGCCTTCGTCCGCGTGCTGAACCACCTGAAGCGTGCATATCGGCACTTGTTTGACCGTGCCCAAACGGAGCTTGACTTGCGTCCGTTGACCACAAAGCTTCCTCCCGATGCGACCGCGGAGGATCTCGGTGTTGCGTTTAGTCAATTGATTCTTATGGCTTACGAACTGTTACACTGGTTCGAAAAGGATGCGATCCGCAACCTCTTCTGGTCGTGGTCCCATCCGGAGCGCCGAGTGGATTCTTTAGAGCTTCAAGCGATTCTGTACCAGACTTTAATGGAGAATGTGTACCCGGAAGATCCGAATGATCCCAAGACCCCATTCAAGAAGATCGAGCGTAAAAAGCGGCTGAAAGACCGGATCGGCAGCGCAGTCGATCCAGAGAAGCGAAATGGTTTCAAAAGCAAAACCTTACAGTTCTTTGGCGACAAGGTGCAGGTGGTCATGTCCGAAACCAATGGCATCGTGCTCCATGCGGAACCGATTGCGGGCAATGAGCCCGATGGCGACCGTCTGCAGGAGCTCTTGAACGTTGTGATGGAAGAGCATAACGTCAAACCGGAGTACGTCTTGGGCGATTCAGCGTATGGATACGGGGTACACCGTCAGACGTTGGCTAAAGACGGCATTCAACTTGTGTCGCCGTTAAAATCCATTGGCGTCAATACGAAGGGGCTCATGTCCAGCGACTTATTCCTTTACGACCCCGATGCGGCGTCGGTCACTTGCCCGCAAGGCCAAGTAAATGCTTATATTAACGATATGCGAGAAGACTCAGGCAAACAGTATATATTCAGCAAAGCCCAATGCAAGAGCTGTCCGATCAGATCGGAGTGTACCACGAGCAAAAGGACCGGGAGAACCATTTTCATCAGTGACTATTATGCAGAATTCAAGCAAGCAGGAGCATTTAACGCAACCGATGCGGGAAAGGCACTGCTACAAAAACGCGCGAACATTGAACGGAAATGCAATGAAATGAAAAATCACAATGGGCTAGGCAGAACACGATTACGTTCTCGGGAGAAGCGCCGTATAGACACGAAGCTTGTAGCCGTGGTGACAAATCTGAAGCAAATCGTGAAACACGCGCAGGGTTCGCTTACACTTAGTTTTCAACGTAAGCGAGGCCCTGGCTCACTGTGGCCGATTTACGGTTAAGGGCAGCAAAAGGAACAGAAAAACGGGCTGACTTGACCGAAGTTGGACGTTGAAAGGCATGAAATGCAAAAATTTAACAGAATGATAGTTGAGGGCAAGTCTGGTGACTGTTTAATCGACAGTCTCGAAAATCGGGCTATCGCGCCCGCTTCGGCCGCGCACACACCCTGCAGCCCGAAAAAATCGGGCTATCGCGCCCGCTCGGCGCTGCCTTCGCTCAAACGGGACGTTTGAGCACTTACAAGTAAATTAAATAACTTCTACTAGATTGATGCGGATGTACTCCCCCATCTTCATTCAGCAGCCTGTTCGCTCCTCATCCGGCTCCTCCTACACCCTAGGCAGATGCACTTACGCCTGGACGACCAGCTCCTGCTGGCCCAGCAGCCTGCCGAACAGGCTGCGACGATCTTGCGCCAGCTCCGCGTACCGTCCGCTCTGCACGATCTCCCCCTGGTCGACCACGATAACCTGGTCGGCGCAGCGAATAGTGGACAACCGATGCGCAATGACGATGACGGACATACGGTCGCGCAAGCGTTCCAGCGTCTCCTGTACATGTCGCTCCGTCTCCGTGTCAAGCGCGCTGGTTGCTTCGTCGAGGATGAGGATGGAAGGTTCTCTTAACAACGCCCGCGCAAGCACCAGTCGCTGCTTCTCCCCGCCGGAGAGCCGCACGCCCTTGTCGCCGATAGGCGTGTCCAGTCCCAGCGGCAGCTTGCGGACGACATGGTCGGCGCAGGCCAGCTTAAGCGCGTCCCACAGCTGCTCATCCGATGCTTCCGGCTCCATCATGAGCAGGTTGTCGCGGACACTGCCGCTGAAGAGGAACGGCTCTTGCGGCACATAACTGACAGACCGTCTGAGCGGCAGCACATGCCCCTCCATCAACGGCATACCGTCAAGCCTCAGCTCGCCCCGCTCCGGTCGGTTAAGCCCCATTAATACATCAGCCATCGTCGTCTTGCCTGCTCCGGAAGGACCTACAATCGCCGTCATGCCCTTTGCCGGAATTCGCACATCGACATTCCGCAGCGCATAAATCTCCTTCTGCCTATCATACCGAAACCACACACCACGCAGCTCTAAGCCTTGCGCGAGCTTGATCGGGCGTGTATCTCGGAAGCTGGCATCGCGCAGCTCAATGGATCGCTCGCAATCGTGTTGCAGCTCGAGCAACGCCTCGAACGAAGGGATCATATTCGACAGATTCTCCAGCTTGGACTGGATGCGAGTCACAACCGGCCATAACCGCGAGAACAGCAGTACAACTAGCAGCAGCTCAGCAGGCTTCGATTGAAATAGCTGGACAAGCGTATACACCGCTGCGGCTAGCAGCACAGTCGACACGATGCCATAGAGCAGCTGGGAATTGGTTTTCAGCCGCGTAAACTCGACTGCATTATGCTCGGCTTGCCGGCATACGTCGCTCATCCAGTCCGCGTGCGTACCTTCGAGCGTATTGCTTTTGATCTCCTTGATTCCGTTGAGATGATCCGTAATACCGGCTACATACGTCTTGGATAACAGCAGATTCTGCTCGCCGAACTCCGCCGCCCGGCGGGTGTAATATCGTGAACATAACAGCAATACAACGCCAGCACCGAGAATACCCGCCGTCAACCAAGGAGAAAGCAGGAACGCCAGCACGATTTTGACCGAAGCAAAAATAAGCGACGACCCAAATTGAAAGTAAGAGCTGATTCCGCTCTTTACCTGCGCGATTTCCGTCGTCATGATTTTGACAATGTCCGACTTGCGATGACGAATGAAGAAGTTCCAATCGGCTCTGAGCAGCCCTTTGTACGTATCCTCACGGAGCTTGCGGATAAAGCCTTGCTGGATTTTTTTGTTCAGAATCGTCTGATGCCGGTTGAACAAGCTTTGGGCCACGCTAATGAGCACGTACGCAATCAGGATCAGCGTTAAGCTTTGTGTCTTCGGCACGCCCTCGAACAAGCCAAACAGCCAGCCTACATACGGGATGCTGGAGCTGTCGAAGTCCACGAGACCCGTAATGCTGAGGAGAGGCAGAATGAGGAGCAGACCCATCGATTGAAGGAGCCCTACGAGCAGCAGTGCGAGGGAGTTAAGCCACAAGATCGGGCCCGCATATTGATACACCCTCTTGGAGAATCCAAATATAAGTCTCATACGTAATCGCGTCCTTCCAGCCCTTCTAGCGATAACGAATTAGCCGTCCTGCTCATGACGCATTCACTTGCTCTAAAGCGACACCGCCAAGCACAAGCTCCATCAGTTCCGGCACAGAGTATTGATCACGCGGCCGCCCAAGCTGCAGCATGTCCGTCCGGTTCGCCAAGCTCGTCATACTCTGAAAATGCCATCCCAATAAACCGAGCGGCTCAATCAAAGAACGATGGAAGGTATGAAGCGCCAACGCGCGCAGCCGATCCGTCCCTTCGAGGGTGATAAGCGTTGCCCTTTCCTCCTGCTTAACAAGCTCAATAATACCAGCCAGCGGCATGGGAGCATGAGTGAATCTCGTCACCGGGACCGCATATTTCGTGCGGATGCCTTCCGCTTCCTCGGAGGGACGAGCCTCTCTTTCGTACACCGTACGGAGCCCCTCGCTGCTCACACCTAGACCACTTAGACTTTCTTGCCACAGCTTCTGCTCGGGGAGTGCTGGCCATACAAACACGGGCTCTTTCTCATTACTTGGCAAAATAACAGGAATGATATCGTCGCTCACGAAAGAATAACCTCCATCCAGCATTGCTTTGGCAAGCGTAGATTTACCTGCGCCCGAGCTGCCAATGAGTGCATAAGCAAAGCCATCCTTGGCCACCGCGCTGCCATGAAGAGGCAATATATTGCGTTGCAGGAGCAGGATCGCCATGCAGTATCCATCCAGGAATAAGCGAATACGCTCCAACTGAGCTCCCTCTTCCGGACTTACAACGACTCGATCTCCCGCTTCCACCATATAAACTGCCGTATGTTTAATACGGAAGAGTACTTTATTATCCAAGATAACAAACGCATCACCAGGAGCGGATTTCTCCTCCCACATTGCACCTAGCTGCCCCCATTCGACTCGAACATCTGCTACGCCAATAGCCGCTTCTGCCGGTCTTGCGCCGGGAAACGGTATCTCAGATATAATGTTGAATCCAAAAGCCTGGTACGCGAAGACATTGTCATGCTCATGCTCTTCGATATTGCCATTGCAGGCGCCATGTACTTCCCCGATGTCTTCTCCGATCATGAGAATACCTCCGTTATATGATTAAAATTGTTCTATATTGAGAACTCTTATCTACACGATATTCAACGAAAAAGCCCTGACCCTTTGCGATGAGGGATAAGGGCTTTACGATTATTATGATTCAAATATTGGCTTTACTAGCTACCGAAACCAATGCTTTCAGAACCCGATCCTGATCCGGAGCCGGAGCCAGATCCCGAACCCGATCCACCCTTCCCCTTACCTTTTCCTTTACCTCCTGCTGTCATCTGGATATCAAGCGTTTCCAACTTCGGTGCTGTCCATTGTTTTTTGTCCAAACGTAACACCTCCCTCGGTTTATGTAACTTAACCAAGAACATGTCGGCAGCCCGTGACGACTAATTTCTCCGAAACCAGTTGTTCTTAATCAAGAACGATACAACCTCATCTTAAGATGGTCTTAACAAATTGTCAATGAAAGATTAAAATTTCCTTAATTTTTGTAACAGCCTAGCACTTTATAACCATAATGGACTCGGGAGTTTGAGCTGAACGAGTATGGAACGGCGGTTTTTCTATCGAAGCAGCAGGAATGCGGATAGAGTATCCATCATATTCTGCGATGCGTGTTACAGGGGGAGAACTAGCAAGAGGAGGAGGCCAACGCAGCAAAAAAAAGCCGCAACACGGCGTTATTTCACGTCATGCAGCGCGGCTAAGCCCGTCTCTTCGTCCGGCATGAAAAACACTTGTTTTCCATGATTACTTTCGTAGATAAAGTCCTTTAAACTAGAGCTGGTGTAGACACCAAAGTCGCCGACAATAGCAAGCTTCACTTTGTAATTCGTATATTTCTGCAGGACATCCCCTGCTAATTTCGTTTTGAGATCAAAAAAGGATTCGATGAATAACGACTTGTCTAACAGCAATTTGTTGCAGCCGTCTGTCTCGTAGCTCACCGTCGCCATAAGATCCAGCGCATCCTGCACATCCCGAATGAGTACTTCCCCGCTCTCGATAACGGCTACCTTGGACTCGCCTCGTGCATCTATACGTATGTTCATGTTTTCCCTCCTGCTTCGTTTGTATTCGGCAGCGGGCGTAATGCCCGCGAACCATGAATATGTGCCACGCCTTCCTTACACAGGCCATACGGTTCCCACCGGCAGTCTGAGCATAATAGGCGAATATCCTCAGGTTTCACTCGTGTCGCTACTCGCTCCAGAATCCCGCTCCAACTAGACTGCTCGCCAATAGCCATCCCCGTCACTGACAAGATGTCACGATCCTTGCGGAATACCGAGTCATTGCGACAATGGGCATGCTGATCCGTCGGAAACGCGCGGCAAATGTCATCCGGTCCGTCTATAACCTCGATCTCTGTCGCCGGATTAAGCCGTAGTCTCTCGTAGATTTCTGTCATGTTCGTGCAGAATCCGTCGGAATATCCCTTCCCTCGATATCCAAGCAAACATAGGAGATGATGCCCTCTAAGCTTGATCGGGTGTATGCCGTTCACCTCCATCTAATATGGACAATCACAACCATTATAATCATAATCCCCGGCAACGACCGTCATGCCTGCCTGCGGATTAAATTCTATAATAACAATGGACGTTTCCTACGTCTATCCTGCTTTTCGGCTTTTCAGATCAACTGGGCTTTTCCGCCAATACTAGCAATCCCACGTTAAGCCTACACTATAATACCAGTACATTATTCACTTACTATTGTTGAGAAACACTATATTCTATAGTAGAATATCATTATAAGAATACAAGGAGGCGTACAGCAATGACGATAGAGAAAAAAATGGAGATCGGCATCAGCACATTCCTGGAATCCGGAGAGAATCCCAGCCATGCCGCCCAGCGGCTTCGCGACGCGGTGGAAGAGATGGTGCTGGCCGACCAGGTCGGCCTGGATGTATACGGTATCGGCGAGCATCATCGCCCCGAGTATGCCGCTTCATCCCCTGCCGTTGTCCTAGCGGCAGCCGCAGCGACTACCAAGCATATCCGGCTATCCAGCGCCGTAACCGTCTTGTCGTCCGATGACCCCGTGCGTGTCTATCAGGATTTCGCCACGCTTGACGGATTGTCGAACGGCAGAGCGGAAATTATGGCGGGTCGCGGCTCGTTCATCGAGTCGTTCCCGCTGTTCGGCTATAACCTGGACGACTACGACGCGCTGTACGAAGAGAAACTAGAGCTGCTGCTCGCCATCACCAAATCGGAGAAAGTAAGCTGGCGCGGCGGACATCGCCCTGCCTTTGACAACCTCGGCATCTATCCGCGTGCCGTGCAGGATCCGCTCCCCGTCTGGATCGCCAGCGGCGGCAATCCCGAGTCGGCAATCCGCGCCGGCATGTTAGGTCTGCCGATCGTATTCGCCATCATCGGCGGCATGCCAGAGCGGTTCGCTCCGCTTGTGGATCTATACAAACGGGCAGCGATCCAAGCTGGTCACGATCCGCGCAAGCTGCAGATCGCCACGCACTCACACGGCTTCATCAGTGACACGACGGATGGCGCAGCCGACCTGTTCTTCCCTGCAACGCAGGCGCAGATGAATAAGATCGGTCGCGAGCGTGGATGGCCGTCGTACGATCGCGCAGCTTTCGACGCTTCCCGCACATTACGCGGGGCGCTGTATGTAGGAGATCCCGAATTCGTTGCAGAGAAGATCGTCCTGCTGCGCAAAAATCTCGGGCTTACTCGTTTCTTCCTGCACATCGACGTCAGCTCACTCCCGCATCGTGAGGTGCTCAAGACGATCGAGCTCCTTGGCACCAAGGTTGCGCCGATCGTTCATAAGGAGCTTGCAAGAATCGAAGCTCAGGCGTAAATCAAACCTCTCGTCCGCATACTTAGCGGATCGGGAGGTTTTTTGCTTCAACCAGCTCATAACTGACGAATGCAATCCGCTTGCTATCCGGCGACCAAGAATTGACGTTAATCGTGCCTTGCCCGCCGAACAGCTTAGCCAGCACACGATACGCTCCGCCCTGTGCCGACATGGCTCGCAATTCGACATGTTTGTTCGCGGGATGATCGCCTGCCGCCACGTCACTCTTGCGATATGCCAAATAGACGATTGTCTCGCCATCCGGCGACACATGGGGGAACCAGCTGTTGCTTTCGTCCGCTGTCATCTGTATCTGCTCGGAGCCATCCGCTCTCATTCGCCACACCTGCATGGTGCCGGTGCGCACGGAATTAAACCAAATATGCTCCCCATCAGGCGAATACTCCGGTCCATCGTCGAGGCCTATCGTGTCGGTTAAGCGAACCTCGTCCCCGCCCTCAGCCGGAATGACGTAAATATCGTACTGACCGTTCCGTTCGGCGCAATAAGCAAGCATACGTCCGTCAGGCGACCAACCATGCAAGTAGCTCGGACCGTTCGGCGTAACCAAGACAGGCTCTCCGCCAGCTCTTGGAAATATATAAATGCGAGACAAACCATCCTCCTGCGCATGATGGCTGACGGCAATCCTTGTATGGTCAGGTGAGAGCACATGATCATTGTTGCAGCGGTTCGCGTATCCGGAATCCAGCTTGCGATTATTGCCCGTCTCGATATCGTATTCGTATAACAATCCCTCGCTGTTATAGATCAGCTTGCCATCGTTCGTCCAGTTAGGCGCTTCGATCAGCTTGTCGAATATCTCCAGCACGGCGCGCTCGCCAGATGCTACATCCATCGTCTCCAAATAACTTCTGACCTTCATCTCCTCGAATTCCCTCCCACTCTTCTTCACTTTCATCAGGCATAAGTACCTTCAGTATAGAAAAAGAACCTTAGCAGAGCAATTCTCAGCGGAGAAATCGCTTGGACGGTACATACCAAATAGGCGCTCCATTCAGCGGAGCGCCTCTAACGTCACAATACTCTTATTATTTGGTCGCAAACATCGCTTTCTTAAGCTCTTGGTTACGCTCGGCGAATACATCGTTGTGAGAGGATACCATCCCGTAAGCTTTCGCCTCCGGCGTGATGAATTGCTTCGCTTTGTTAACGGCATTGGCCGCGTCATGGAAGGCGCCTGCGATGAGATGCAGCTTGCCGTCATGGGCCAATATATCGCCTGCGGCATACAATCCCGGTACCGACGTCTCGCTGGAGGACGAACCTTCGATGCCCCATTCCTTGTGCATCTGGATCTGCACTTCGCTCTTCTGAAGCAGATCAGAATCCCGTTCGAAGCCATGGTTAATGATCACTTCATCCACCGGCAGCTCGATCTCGGTGTCGTCTTCGTGATTCTTGATCATGACGGAACCGATCGCATCATGTGTCGGCGTCGCAATCAGCTTGCCGATCGAGGTGTTGAGCAGAACGCCAACAGAGCTCTTCATGAGCTTCGACACTTCCGCTTCATGTCCTTTCAATGTATCCTTGCGGTAGGTCAGATACACCTTCTTGGCGATTGGCTCGAGCTCGTTGGCCCAGTCGATTGCAGCGTTGCCTCCGCCGGAGATGAGTACCACCTTGTCTCTAAAGCGCCCCATCGACTTCACCGTGTAATGGAGATTGGATACCTCGAAGCGGTCAGCGCCTTCGATATCCAGCTTGGTAGGCTTCAAGATGCCACCACCAACGGCCAGAATCACCGTGCGCGAATAATGTTGTTGTCCCGATGATGTATGCAGAACAAATAAATCCTCTTCGTTCTTGGAGATGGTCGTTACCTTCTCGCCCGTCACGACTTCCGGGGCGAAGGTCAATCCTTGCTGCACCAGTTGGTCGATCAGCTGCTCGCCCGTTACTGGCGTCAGACCTCCGATATCCCAGATCATCTTCTCTGGATATACATGCACCTTGCCTCCAAGATGAGGCTGGAATTCTATAATCTTGACCTTCATTTCGCGAAGACCCGCATAGAACGCCGAATACAGCCCTGCCGGCCCGCCTCCGATTACCGTTACGTCAAACACTTCATCTATCGTCATTTGGTAACACTCCCAACCCAAAATGATTTTCTTATATCCTATTACAAGAATCGTACCACAATTCTTTGAGAATGAAAATCATTACTGAGGTTTGGACACAAAAAAGCCAGAATTCGTCAGCTCCACGACTCTGGCTATCCATTCTATGGTAACAACGATGGTTGTTACGTCTGAGTACCACCCTTGGACAATTGATCCTGCGCCATCCGTACCAGCTCTTTGACCATCGAACCGCCGATACGCCCGCCGATGTGGCCAGCCTGCTCGGTAGTCAAGTTGCCATTGCCTTGCGGTTGCAACGGTATCCCTAACTCCTTCGCCACTTCGAACTTTACGTTGTCTGGACGATTCGCATCGACCTGATATCCTTCGCGCTTCATCACTTCCGCCTTAAACGTCTGCATCCCCTGCGCGGCTCCGGGCACCGCATACTTGCGCCTTCTGGACATCTTGGATCGCTCCTTCGCATCATTTAGGAGTATAATGCCCGATAGGAAGCCGGCTGATGCAAGATGATGCATTCGCGTTCAGGAACTCGTTACCCCGCTTTGATCTCCAATAGTTCATATTCAATAATGCCAACAGGAGCGTTGACTTGAATTTTGTCGCCAACCTTCTTGCCCATCAATTCCTTGCCTAGCGGACTCTCATACGAAATTTTATTATTCGCCACATCGGCTTCGGCAGGTCCGACCACTTGATATTCGATTTTCTCGCTAAACTCGATATCGTTAAGAACGACAGTCGAACCAATGCTCACTTGACTGGAGCTAATGCTGCTAGCATCCACAACTCGCGCAATTTTGAGCATACGTTCCAGTTGCAGAATACGCGTCTCCATAAATGCCTGGTCGTCCTTGGCGGAATGGTATTCACTGTTTTCCTTAAGGTCGCCGTAGCTAATCGCCACCTTCAACCGCTGAGAAAGCTCCTTCCGCTTAACCGTCTTAAGCTCGTCGAGCTCATCTTCGATTTTCTTCAGCCCGTCCGGCGTCAGAATCAATTCTTCCTTGCTCATATCGCAGCCTCCGCTTCCTGATCTATTTGTTCTGCCTGACCTAATTGACTTGTTGAACACTTTTCCGAACCAGATAACTCGATCAGTCTATTCTATAGTGTATCACACTCTCGGGCAAAGGACGTAGAAAGGAAACTTCCCGCACAACCCTTATGGCTGCGGGTACCATATTGTCACTTACGCAACACCTTTTGTATAAAGTGCCCAAATCATATTTACACACTCCAAAATCCGTGCTATGATTTACCTGTTCTCAATATACAAAAAAAAGTATATTAACGTGACGGTTATAAACATCACGTTTCCAGCATGCCGAGCCTATGGTTCGGCCGTCCATTTCGTATAATATACAATTTTTTGTACATTACTTTCGGATCAGCCGTTCATTACATGAGAGGAGTGATGTTTGGCAGGGCTGCAAGGAATCCCGCATCGAATAGCAACAAGAATTCACCCGCAACAGGCGTACGGAGATGAAAGCTTGGTTGGCATGAAGTGATTCTATTAACCCAGGGGAGCTGTTCAAAAGATGAAAAAATGGTTAACGCTCACAAGTATTGCAGCAATGACAACGGTAGCGATTACTGGCTGTGCCGGTGACAACGGCAATAACGGCGGTACGAACGAAGAACAAGCATCCGCGACTTCGGCTGCGACTGAGAAACCAGCAGCTACTGAGAAAGCAGAGAAGTTCACGATGACGCTCCGCCACATCCATATTCGCGATACAGCCAAGCCTACACTCGCATTGCTCGAAGAAGTGGTGAAGAAGACAGAAGAGGAAGTACCGGGTCTGTCCGTCTCGCTCGACGGCGTTGAGGATACCGTTAACCGTAACGTGAAGCTGAAGGCCGAGATGACAAGCGGCACGCAGCCTCCCATCTTCAACCTTTTCGGCGGTGCGGATACTCAAGGGTATTCGAAAGCAGGACGTTTGCTCCCGCTTAATGCCATCATGGCAGAGCTCGGCATCAAGGATTCCTTCTTCGATCTTCGTGAGTTCACGGTAGATGGAGAAGTATACGGCTTGCCGGAATCCGGATACATCGAAGGGTTCTTCTATAACAAAAAGCTATTCGAAGAAGCAGGCGCAGCTGTGCCGACGACGTGGGATGAACTGCTCTCCGCGATGGAGAAGCTGAAGGCCAAAGGGATCACTCCACTTGCGATGGGCGCAGGCGGAGGCGACGCTTGGGTAGCGAACATGCTCGTGAACAACCTGTTCGTCGCGCTCGGCGGACCAGCGCTGCAAGAAGGATTCGCAACCGGCGCAACGAAGTGGACAGATCCGGCCATTATTGAAACATTCAAACGTATCGAGGATCTTGTGAAGAAAGAATACATCGATCCGAACGCACTAGGTCTAGGATTCGCAGAAGGCCAAGCGAACTTCTACACGGGCAAGGCCGCTATGTTGTTCGACGGCAGCTGGGCCGTTAACGCCATTACTGGCGAAACGTCGGTCGTGAAGGATGATGCCGGCTTCTTCCGCTTCCCTGATGTAGGCGGAGCAGGCGATGGCTACATCAACGGCGGCTGGTCCAACGGCTACGGCTTCTCGGCAGACCTGAAGGACAATGAGCTGCAAGCGGTTAAGACGTTCATCAAGAACTTCTACACGGTCGAGAACCAAACACGCACATTAGTTGAAACCAATCAAATCCCTGCGATGAAGGGCGTAGCAAATGTGGATGGAGCAAGCGCGCTAATTACTTCGATCGGCGAACAACAAGGCAGTGCCAAAGGCGCTTACCCTGCCTTCGACGCATTGGTGCAAGCTGATGTGAAGATTCAACTGGAGACGCTTGTGCAAGAGCTGCTTGGCGGTCAAGTCACGCCGGCAGCCGCTGCTGCGAAGATGCAAGAAGTACAGGACAGCTCAAACGCCAAAGGTTAATCCCGCCTCAACAAGCTGTTCATGCATATCGGCGGCAATCATGATGACCAGGTTGCCGTCCGCTGCCGTCGCCATACGGCCGGACGGCATCCCAACCTGGTGCAGGAGATGAAATTATGTTCAAAGTGTATCGGAACTTCAAAGCCTACTTCCTATTCGTCATTCCAGCACTTTTGCTCTACCTGGTTTTCTACTTAACACCTTTGTTCCAATCACTTGTCTATTCGGTCACGAATTGGAACGGCATTAACGATCCTGTATTCAATGGGATAGACAACTTCGTCAAGGCGATGGACGATGAGAAATTCTGGATTTCCTTCCGGAACAATCTCTACTTCGTAGGTTTCTCGGTCTTCATCCAGATCCCGGTGATCGTGTTCATTGCGATTCTCATTAGCGGGATGAAGAGAATGCTGAATTTCTACAAGCTGACGGTTTTCCTGCCGAGTATCTTGTCGACCGCCTCCGTCGCGATCATCTGGAAGTTTATCTTCGCTCCAGAAGCCGGGCTGCTGAATCAAATGCTTCGGGCCATTGGACTTGAGTCATGGACGAGGTTGTGGCTAGGCGACAAATCGACTGCCATCTGGGCTGTCATTGTAACCAACGGTTGGCAGTGGACCGGTTTCTATGTTGTCCTTATGCTTGCTGCAATCTTTGCTATTCCGAAGGAAATCCTGGAGGCCGGCGAGATCGACGGTGCCGTAGGCTGGCGGAAGGCATGGTTCCTAACGATTCCGCTCATCCAGCCCGTCATTGCGGTGTCCCTGCTCTTATCCGTCACTGGCGCGATGAAGGCGCTCGATATCGTTCTGATTATGACCAAAGGCGGTCCGTTCGGCAGCACTGAGCTTATGGCTACGTATATGTACAAGCAAGCCTACAGTCTCAATGACTTCGGATATGCCAATGCGATTGCTATTATTATTGCGCTCTTTACCGCTCTATTGTCGATCGTGCTTCAATTATTCAACAATCGTTCCAAGGGGGGAGAAGGATAATGAAGGCAAAGCCCAAACACACTTACGCTTGGCATCTCGTTCTGGCGGCTTACGTCCTTGTTGTTCTTTATCCACTGTTGTTCGTCGTCTTGTCATCCCTCAAGAACAACACGGAGCTATTCAATAGCCCTTGGAGTCTTCCGGCCAAGCTTGACCTTAGTAACTATGCCAATGTGCTCTCGAATTCATTGATCTGGAGAAACTTCGCCAACAGTATTGTGGTCGGAGGCATCGCTACGATTGCAACGATTCTGCTGTCGACAGCCATCGCCTATGCATTGACGAGGATGGCCTTCAAAAAGCTGAATAAGCTGGTTTACGGTCTGCTTCTGCTGTCGCTGCTTATCCCGCCAGCATCGTTGCTCATTCCGCTTTATATTCTCATTCAGGACTTCGGGCTTTACAATACACATCTTGCGCTCATTATTCCGTATGCAGCCTTCGGCATTCCGTTGTCCGTCTTCGTCGTCAGCGCATTCCTGAAATCGCTGCCTATGGAGCTTGAAGAAGCTGGCATCATGGATGGACTGACCATCTACGGATTGTTAGGCAGAATTGTCATCCCTTTGACGCTGCCCACGCTTGTTACGATCTTTATCCTGAACTTTATTAATAACTGGAACGAATACATTATGGCCAACTTGTTCCTCTCCAGCCAAGAGCTTCGTACGATGCCCGTCATGGTCGTCGCCTATGCCGACAAATTCAACATGAATTATGGAGCTTTGACGGCTTCGATCGCCATTAGCGTAGCGCCAGTCATTCTGATCTATGGCTTCTTCCAGCGCAGTATTATTGAGGGCGTGACGGCCGGCAGTGTGAAGGGCTAAGCCCGCAATCCGCTTTACATGGCTAAAGTCGTTCCGATATAATGAAGTATTGCCAATATACAATTATATGTACTTTAGGAAGCGGCTTTATTAACGGAACTATGAATCAATTGGAGCGAGCGATATGAAGAGTAGGCTGTATCAGAAAAGCGGGATGGTCATTATGTATCTGGCCCGCATGTTCATGAGCAAGAAAAAGGGCGACCGCATCGAAACCGTCTCGGAATACGAGAAGGAGCTCGGCTACGCTCGCGGGACGATCCAGAATGCGCTTGCCGTATTGAAGTCGGACGGCGCCGTCGTACTCGAGAGCAGAGGCCATGTTGGTACGTTCATTCAAGATATCGACTACCGGAAGGTTTGGTCCTATACCGGGATCGACTTCATTATGGGCGCGATGCCGCTCCCGTATTCGAAGCTGTACGAAGGGTTCGCTACTGGCTTGTACAAGACAGCCGAGCTCCATAATATCGATCTCAACATGGCTTATGTCAGGGGCGCCAGCGTGCGGATTCAGATGCTGCTGAAGGGCGCATACGACTTCGTCGTTGTCTCCAAGCTCGCTGCCAAGCAAGCGATCGAGGACGGACTTGAGGTCGAGATTGATCAAGCCTTCGGCGTCAGCTCCTATCTGTCCGAGCATGTCATCATGTTCTCGGATCCCGCATCTGACGCTATCACAGACGGCATGTCCGTCGGCATCGATCCGAAGTCCATCGACCAGCAGCATATTACGAAGCTGTTATGCGCCGGCAAGCAAATAAAACTGGTGGAGATGCCTTACAATCAGATCGTCAAGAGCATTCAGAATCGCGTGATTGATGCCGGTGTCTGGAACCTTGATGAGATCAAGGAGAAAGAAATCAACGTACCGTACCGGAGCATTGCCGCGAATGAATACTTCGCCGAAGCGACGGAAGCTGTTATTCTGACCGCAAAGAACAATCGAGGTCTCAATCATATTTTGCGAGATATGCTGGAGATTGAGACTGTGCTTGAATATCAGAGAAAAGTGATCAACTACGATATCGATCCGAGCTATTGATCGGATTAGAAGAAAGGAGCTGTCCACCCGATGCTTGACGAACGAATAGAGCTCATGTACGAATCCGGTCAAGTCGACCAGGATACGTATGAACGGACACCAGCCTTGCTGCGGCAAGTGGAGTCAAAGCTGGCTATTCAGCTGTCCGAGGAGAACGGGGGCTCGTTCACCTCTCATCTGATGAAGGCCATCGAACGCGTCAAGACGAATCAGGCCGTGGCTTCTTGCTCGGATGCATTGCTTGCCCAAGCGACTTCGAACCTGCCGTTATTCACCTTCTCCATCGAGCTTCTGGCTCCATTTAATACCCATCAAGCGGATCTGGAAGCGGAAGCCGCGTTTATCGCAAGTTACTTATTAGGGATGACAGAGGAAGAGGAGACGGTGTAGATGATTCGAATCGTAATTGCCGGTCTGCAGAAGGACAGAATTGAACGTTGCGCGAAGGAAGCCGGCGGGGAGCACATCAGCACGCTAGTGACGACAGATATGGATGCCGCGCGCAAGGTGAAGAACGGCGATGCCGATTATTATATCGGCGCATGTAATTCCGGAGGCGGAGCGGCACTGTCCATCGCCATCGGTCTGCTCGGCTACGGCCGCTGCGCCACTGTTGCGAAGAACGGCAGCAAACCCGATCCTGTACAGATTGATACACTCGTAAGCAAGGGCACCATCGCTTTCGGCATTGCAGAGGAGAGCATTGAGCAAGCGGTTGCCTTCGTCGTACAGAGCATCCTGAAGAAACATCAATAGCGGCTTCTGAAGCTGGCATAGAGGAGGAAGGGCAGCTGCTTCCTTTCACGATAGGTCCTATCCTTGTCATTACATGTCTTACGGCGTTGGTGGCACTCGCCGCACATCTGGGCAGAGCCGTCTTCCATGATGGCGTGCGTCCCATCATGCCCGAGCTCATCGAAGGCAGAATGGAGCGGCGCGAGCTTGCATCCATCGCCTCTGGTCTCAGCATGGGCTTTATCACTAGCGTAGGCATAACGTTCGCGATCTCCTTCCAAATGCTCAATCCATGGCTGCTGTTCCTCCCTGCCGACATCATCGGCATTATGGCGAGGCGGTGGTGGATTGCCCTGCTCGGTGGAGCGATATGGGGACTTGCGGCTATAGCTGGTCTAAGCGGACTGCTTGCTGTCCTCGCGGATTTGCCCGTCGATATGATTGGCGCACTCAGTGCATTCGGCTCGCCTGTACTTGGCGCAATTGCGGCCTATCCATTGCTCGCCATTCTGCAGCAGTTCAAGTGGCGCAGCGCTCTGATCAGCACCGCGGTTGTGTTCATTGTTATTGTTACTTGCACCCAGTTAACCGATCTTGGACAGCTATCCTTGCTCGCGATTACGACGCTCACTTCCTTCTTGCTCCTGATCGGCTTCGTGGTTCGTCAAGAGCTTAAGAGCAGACGACAACGCCGTCTGAATGGTGAGCGTTCGCCTGAGACAGAGGTCGAGGTCGATGAAGAAACCGAAGCCGAGCAACTGAAGCAGTGGCGTACCATCAAACGATCATTGCCCTTATTCATGGCGATTGGCGCCTGCGCAGCACTCGCTTCTCATCTCGGCATATTCGCCGGCACGGACGTGTCGCTGCCATTCCTCCAAGAGGTATGGGGGCAGGACGGCCAAGGCGGCGATAGCGGCTTCCTTGCAGCAGCAGCCGTCGATACGGTCCGACTGCTCAGCTTCGTCCCTTTGCTCGCCGTTACCGCCTTAGCTACTGGCGTACACGGTGTTGCAGGCTTAATGCTGATGTTCCCCATCGGCTACCTGTCGCCGAATCCGCTTGTCGCAGCAGTGCTCGGCGCAGCGGTCATGGCGCTTGAGGTGCTCGCGCTTCGCCGTATCGTAGGCTGGCTGACGCGATATCCGCATCTGCGCGAAGCTTCGGATTATATGAGATCGGCTATGAATGCGATGCTTGAGATCGGCTTCCTCATAGGAGGCGCGCTGGCTGTCCTGCGTATGGAGGGAGGCTCTCCAGGCATTGGACTCGTCTGCTTCCTCTTGTTGTACGCCGCCAATGAATCGCTTGGCCGCCCTGTCATGCGGGTTGCCATCGGTCCCGTGCTTGCGATTGCAACAGGCTTGATCTTAAATTTGGTTCACTATATCTCTTAATCACCGATGTTATTCGGTAGGAGGAACACCTCATGATGCTGCATACCGTAACGGGTCCAGTCGATCCCGCCGAATGGGGCGTGACGATGATTCATGAACATCTTATATTCGATCTGACCGGTATCCGCAATGATGCCGACTCCTCCCTAACCAGGCAGGATGTCGCCCACGAGATCACGGATTTGAAGCAGAGCGGCTGCAGCGCGATCGTCGAAGTTTCCAATATGGGCATGGGGCGCGATGCGCTCGGTCTGTATGAACTCTCTATCGAGACAGGGATGTCGATCATTGCGTCTACCGGCTTCTATAAGGAAGTCCACTACCCCCCTGTCGTGTTCGAACACGATGCGGCCGCACTCGCTGAGCTGTTCGTACACGATATTAGGGTCGGAATGGATGGCTCATCTGTCAAAGCAGGACTAATCGCAGAGATTGGCAGCAGCTTAAACGAAGTGACCGCAGCAGAAGCAAAGGTATTCGAGGCGGCGGCGCTCGCGCATCATGCGACGGGAGCTCCCATCAGTACCCACTGCGAGATCGGAACGATGGGAAGCAGCCAGCTTGCCCTCTTCGATCGGCATGGCGTTGATCTCTCCCGTATTTCGTTCGGTCACCAGGATTTGAACCTGGACTTGGATGAGCAGATTCTGCTGCTTCGCAGCGGCGCCTGCATCCAATTCGATACGATCGGCAAGCTCGCTTACCGCTCGGATGAGGACCGTGCGCTTAATCTGATCCGGCTGCTCGAAAAGGGCTTCGTTAAGCAATTAATGTTGTCTTGCGATATAACCAGAAAATCTCATTTGCTAAGTAACCGCGGCTACGGCTATCGCTATTTGTTCGACAGCTTTATCCCGCGATTGAAGCAGCTTGGCGTCACCGATGGGATGCTAACACAGATGCTTACGCATAATCCAAGAACCTTCTTGGCCTTCTAATCCCTTATTCAGCAGGGAAATACGTTTGGATGTAAGGAGATCGCTATGTTCTTGTCAAAAACGGTGGAAAGAAACGCCGCATTAGTTCACTATGCGATCGAGCTGCACCAATCAGGACAGATTATGCCAGACACGTATGTCATTGATTTGGACGCAGTAATGAGCAATGCGGACGTCATGCTGCAGGAAGCGAGCCGATACAATATCCAGCTGCTGTTCATGACGAAACAATTCGGGCGGAACCCGATTATATCCAAGGCACTCGCCTCTCTCGGCTTCCAGGGTGCGGTAGCCGTCGACTACCGCGAAGCGGAGACGCTCCATCACTTCGGCATCCCTCTCGCCCATGTCGGTCATCTCGTCCAGACGCCAACACGGATGATGGAGGATGTCGTCAAGATGGCACCCGATTGGATGACGATCTATTCGGTGGACAAAGCGAAGGAGTTATCCGATGTTTGTAGACGACTTGGCATCACGCAGAACATTCTGCTCCGTGTGATCGATCATGCCGATACGCTGTATCCCGGTCAATATGGCGGATTCAAGCTCAATGAACTGGCCGAGCATGTGGAGCAGCTGCTTAAAATTCCGAATATTCGGATAAATGGTCTAACTTCTTTCCCTTGTTTCTTATACGACCCTGCAATCGGCGACATTGTCCCGACGCCTAATGTAGATACGCTTCATAAGGCGAAGGCATTGTTGGAGACACGATTCGGCATCCAGATCGAGCATATGAATATGCCATCCGCTACCTGCACACACACGATCTCGCAGATTAGCGCGTTAGGCGGCACGCATGGCGAGCCTGGGCATGGTTTGTTAGGCACAACGCCGATGCATGCAGCAACGGATCTAGCCGAGCGCCCTGCTATTGTCTATGTAAGCGAAGTATCCCATCAGCTCGATGATCGGAGCTACTGCTACGGCGGCGGTTATTACCAGCGCACGCTGGTAAAAGAGGCGGTTGTTGCCTCCGGCAACAACTCTTATGTGCGAAGTGTCATTCACTCACCCTCTCCGCATTCGATTGATTACCACTTCGAGATGGAGGGCAAGCATCCCGTCGGGCAGACCGTCATTATGGCGTTCCGCACACAGATCTTTGTCACTCGAAGTCTGGTAGCCGTTGTTGCCGGTCTCTCCACAGGCCGCCCTCAGCTGCTCGGCGTGCATGACAGCCAAGGAAAACCTTGTCTGGAGGTCAGTTATGGGTAGATTTATCGTCATCGTGCTGGACAGCTTCGGCGTAGGCGCGATGGATGACGTTCCTCATGTAAGACCGCAGGATATCGGCGCCAATACATGCCTTCACATTCTCCAGCATGTCGATGGTCTCGAGCTGCCGACGCTTAGAGAGCTTGGCCTTATGAACGCGCTCGGCGAAGAGCTTGGCGAGATGCGGTATTCTCCGCAAGCGGTATATGGGACAGCCGAATTAATGCACCATGGGGCAGATACATTCTACGGACATCAGGAAATCATGGGTACGATACCGCAATTGCCGTTATTCCAGCCCTTTAGCGAGGTTGTGCTTGAGGTGCAAGCTGCGTTGCTCGTTGCTGGATACGAGGCCTCCTTCGTTCAGGCGGGGGGTCAACTCCTATTAACCGTCGACAATTGCGTTGCAATCGGCGACAATCTGGAGACAGACGCAGGCCAAGTCTATAATGTATCGGGTTGTCTGGATGTCGTCTCCTTCGAGGAGATCGTCGCCATTGCCCGAATCGTGCGCAATGTTGCTCGGGTCTCTCGCGTTATCGCCCTAGGAGGCGAAGCCATCCCCTTCTCGGAGCTGATTGCGGCTGCCGACTCACGAGAGGAAGGTCGATATGCCGGCATAGACACGCCAATGTCCGGTCTGTACCGACAAGGCTATCAAGTCGTGCATCTCGGATATGGCGTAGACGCATCAGTGCAGCTGCCTACCCTGCTCGGTCAAGCAGGCATCGACGTATCGCTGATCGGGAAGGTCGCGGACATCGTCGAGAACCCGCATGGCGCTCTATGGCCAGGCGTGGAGACCGAGCCGCTGTTCGAGCGATTGTTCGCTGAATGCGAACGAATACAACACGGGTTTATCTGCTTGAATATACAGGAGACCGATCTTGCCGGCCATGCGGAGGATGTCCACCGCTATGCCAACCGGCTGCAGGTTTCGGACCATGCGATCGGCATGCTCCTCCCTCGGCTGCGCGACGACGACATCCTCATCGTGACTGCAGACCACGGCAATGACCCTACAATCGGGCATAGCCGGCATACAAGGGAGAACGTCCCGCTGCTTATTCGGTGCCAGAGTCAGAGCCCGCGCCGGTCGAGTATGAACTTGGGGCGACTCAGCACGATGTCCGATCTAGCAGCAACGGCCGCAGAATATTTTAATATCGCCAAACCAGCCAATGGACGCTCCTTCTTGTCTCGTCTCCGCTGAGCGCTGGACCACGATCATGGCCGGGAAATTGGCAGCTTACAATCGCGATACATTGAACGTCATTGAACGATATAAAGGAGACATTGATATGGAGCAATCATTTACTGTCTTGAATCCGTCCGGTATCCATGCCAGGCCTGCTAATCTCATTATGGAGAAGGCTCATGCCTTCACAAGTACGATTACATTACGTACGGAAACTAGATCTGCTAACGCAAGGAGCATGGTAAGCCTCCTGAAGCTAAGCGCCAAGCAAGGCGATCAGGTCATCGTTGCCGCAGAGGGCGATGATGCCGAAGCAGCGGTGCGCGCAATTGGCGCCATTATTCAGAGCGACAAGGAATAAGCGAGTCACGATTTATTGGGCTCCCAAAGGAGAGGCACTGTATGGAATGGCAAGGAATCGCCGCATCAGCAGGTTATGCAATCGGCAGAGCTCATGTACTTGAAGAGCGAACCGTCATCGTGGCGCGCAGGCAGCTTGCGGCTCATGAGATTGAGGGTGAGGTTACACGTCTGTCCCAAGCCGCAGAACGCGCTTCGCTCGAAGTGCAAGCCATCCGGTCCCAGGCGGCTGCCGCAGGGAAAGATGAACAGGCAGCTATCTTCGCCACACATCTGTCACTGCTCGTGGATCCGGAATATATGGGTGAAGCAATTGAGCGTATTCGGCAAGAAACGTTAAACGCAGAGGCTGCTTTGCAAGACGTAACCGATGAGCTCGTCGATCTATTCGGCAGCCTTGATAATCCACTGCTGCAAGAACGCTGTGCCGATCTCCGCGACATTCAGTCTCGGCTGCTCGCCCAGCTTCGGGGAGAGAGTGGTCCTGCTCTCGTGTTTGCAGAGCCGGTCATCCTGATTGGCAATGATATTACACCATCCGTTACTGCTCAACTGGATCGTGCGCATGTGCTCGGATTTGCGCTTGAGACTGGGGGAACGACCTCCCACTCCGCCATCATTGCCCGTTCTGCCGGCATCCCTGCCGTCGCAGGCTTGCAGCATTTGTTAGCCGGAGTTAGCACGGGCGATCTCGTCATTCTCGATGGATATTCGGGAACGATTCTCGTCCATCCGAACGCCGAGCAGCTGGATAAATATCGGAAGCTTGCGCAAGCCGATCACGAGCAGAAGGAACGGTATGCAGCCTTCAAGGATCGCCCTTCCCTAACGGCAGACGGTCATTCCGTACAGCTGGCTATCAATATTGCAGCCCCGAAGGAAGCAAGCAACGCAGCGAAGGTCGGTGCCCAAGGAATCGGACTGTTCCGATCAGAGTTTCTATTCATGAATCGGAACGAGAGCCCGTCCGAGGAGGAGCAGTTCGAAGCGTATAAGACGGCTGCTCTGGCTGTGAAGCCTGGCGATCCCATCATTATTCGCACGCTGGATGCGGGCGGCGATAAGGATGTCCCTTATCTGCAGCAGACCCGCGAAGACAATCCGTTCCTCGGATACCGCGCCATCCGTCTCTGCTTGAACGAAGCCTATATCCCGATGTTCAAGCAGCAGCTGAGAGCGATATTGCGGGCAAGCGCCTTCGGCAACGTAAAGCTTATGTACCCAATGATCTCTACGCTTCAAGAGCTTCGGGATGCGAACCGACTGCTGCAAGAAGCAAAAGATGAACTCGACATACTCGGGGGGTCTTATCGTTCCGATATGGAAGTTGGCGTGATGATCGAAGTGCCCGCCGCAGCTCTGATTGCCGACAAGCTGGCGAAGGAAGTACATTTCTTCAGCATTGGCACCAATGATCTTGTCCAATACACGATGGCTGCCGATCGAATGAACAAGCAGGTTGCTTACTTGTCCGAGCCGCTTAATCCGGCTGTTCTGCGACTGATCCAGCTCGTCATCACTGCCGCGCATCAAGAAGGCCGGTGGGTGGGCATGTGCGGCGAGATGGCTGGCCAGCTCTCGGCCATTCCTATTCTGCTCGGGCTCGGACTCGACGAATTCAGCATGAGTCCGTCCATGGTGCTTCCCGCCAGAGAGCTGATTTCCCGCTTGCACAAGGGCGAGATGCAAGCTTTGGCGCAGCAGGTTCTGCAATTGGACACCGCGCAGGAGATCGAACAATATGTTCGGGAGCGAGTGGCCCTGTCCTGAGCCTGAGCTTGAGCCCGAGCCTGAGCCCTAGCGGCAAATACAGCGGTAGACGACTTTGTTAACAGAGTAATCGTCTGCCGCTACTTTGATTTCTTCGGAGCTTTATATCGAGCGAAAAAAGGAGGAGGGGGAAGGAAGGAGGAAGGAGGAACAACTAATCCTGCATTATATACATCAACCTCGGCTGCAAAACTCGCATATACGAGGATTCCTGCATTTTGTGCATCTTTTTTGCGCCGTCTCCCCTATTCGCCTCTCCTGAGACTGTTATTCCTGCAGCAAATACATCAATCGTTCCTATTGGAGCACAACTCGTAGAATATTACTGTACAAATTACATCATTTCTCCCATTACTTACCTCTCATTACTTCTCATTACCTCCCATTCCCCCATTCCCTCCACAACAAAAACGCTTTGCGCACCTTTCCTATCATACATTTAAGGTATTGGTCACTTTTCACTTGGAAATGTAATGCATTAGGCAATCGAGCTGCACAATTTCATTACGCTGCCCTGCTGCATCTACGATAAACTCAAACATGCATAGTCATGCCAAAAACATAAACTCTCCTATATTTGAGAAATTTGAGAAAAGCACTTGCACCTTACGTTACGTAAGGTTTTATAATGAGGTTACCGGTGATCAAGCTAGCGACAAAGAACGGAGATGATTCATGAAACGATATTGGAAGGTCGGCGATTTGGCGAAGCTAACAGGACTGACGGTACGAACGCTGCGGTTCTACGACCAGATCGGGTTGCTCTCGCCGTCGACCGCCACGGAATCGGGACATCGGCTCTACGACGACGAGGATTTATCGCTGCTCTATCGAATTGTTTCGCTAAAGGAGCTCGGCTTATCGCTCGATGAAATAAAGGCGGCGCTGACAGGCCGCGGAATCGATCCGCTTGAGGTTGTCGATCTCCAAATGGAGCGTGCGCAAGAGCAAATCAGGCGGCAGCAGAAGCTGCTGGATCAGCTCCGGCATGTGTCCAAGCTCATGAAGGGCAAGCAGCAGGTTACAGTTGAAGATTTCACTACGCTTCTACAAGCAATGAAAAACGACTACGAGAAGCCGATCTTGAATCGTCGGCAAAGCTGGGAGAACCATTTTGGCCTGCTGGGGATGTTCTTGGCGGGCAAGGCTGACCAAACTAACCATATAAACGCAGAAAACAAGGAGGATGAAGTATGAACAAGAAGTTTGTAAACCATGGAACATTTGTCATCGATAAGACGTATCCGGCATCCCGGGAGCAAGTGTACGAAGCAATGGCTAACGCTGAAGCCAAAGCACGTTGGTTTACCAAACCTGAAGTGTTCGAATTCCGGGTAGGCGGCAGAGAATTCAGCAGCGGCGAATCGCCGGACGGCGGATTGTTCACCTTCGATGCGACCTATCAGGAGATTGTGCCACTTGAACGGATCGTATATACGTACGTGCTCGACCTTAATGGTCTGCGCTTCTCCGTATCCATAACTACCATCGAACTCTCCGATGTGGACGGTGGTACGAAGCTGACCTTCACGGAGCAAGGCGCCTTCTTTGATGGACTGGATGCGATCGAAAATCGGGAGCATGGCTCGAAGGAGCTGTTGGAGCTGCTTGGCAAGTCGCTTGCTGAGAACGGGGACATGGCTGCTGCGGAGATGGAGGACGACACGACGATAACTCCCGGTAAGTGGGAGTATGCTCACGCTCGCTGGTATGACTTCTCGCAAGAAGAGGTGTACCGGGCTTGGTCACAGCCGGAGCTGTTAACGAAGTGGTTCGGCCCGAATGGCTTCACGAGCACATTCAGCGAGTTTGATTTCCGCGAAGGCGGCTTCTGGCGTTTTACCTTCCATGGACCGGACGGCACGGATTATGCCAATGAGCACAAGTTCATCGAGATACAGCCCGGGGAGCGTATCGTATTCGACCATCTAGGTGCTCCCGAGTTCCGGTTGACGGCGACCTTTACCGAGCAGGGCGGACGAACGCGTGTTACGTTCCGTCAACAATTTAAGGACGAGAACGTATTCGAATCCGTGAGGTCGTTCTGCCCGGATAGCAACGAGCAGAATCTGGACCGTCTTCAAGCTCTCCTGGAGGGACAGCGCGTATAGGCATTGCGGGGACTGAACCCATACAATCCACGGAAACGGCCTAAGAATATGCGTGTATTCTTAGGCCTCTCTCGAAAGCGGCGGTTGGCGCTGCATGTCTATTAGCTGTTATTATTACGTGCCAAAAAGGAGAGCAATGCGTCATCGAACTCAGCAGCATGCTTGCCTATCCATATCAGATGTCCCCATGAATCGAGCATACAAACCTCAGACTCCGGAATCAGCGCCTTCGCATGTTCAGGATGAGCTTGGGAAACCGAACTATCGTTCCAGCTATGCATGATCAACGTTCGTGATTGAATGGCCGTCAATTCCTTCGTATAGTCACATTGAGTTTGTTCCAGATCAATCAAGAAACCTGAATAAGAGCGCTGCCGGTTATTCATCTTGAGAAATGCTTCCGTGGATTGCTCGTCAATCCGTTTCCGGACTTCCGAATATGGGATCTTAGAGAAGGATGATGCCATCATTCTGAAAGTTAGCTTGGGAAATATATTATTCATCCATGCAAGCAGCTTCCATGTTCGTTTCTCGGTGTCAGGATGAAACATACGTCTCGCGATTTTATATTCTTTATCCTCTTGTGTAAGCCATGGTTTCGTAATTGCACACTGGAGCGTAAAACTGGCGATTCGTTCTGGAAACATGGAGCAGAAGGTGATCCCTGTCGGTCCCCCTGCGGATACCGCAACCACATGAACCTTATCGAGGTTCAAATGGGCTAATAATTGATGATACAGGTCACAGGCTTGCCTCAAATCCGCAATCGGGGATGTTTGCCTGTATCCCGCTCTAGAGGGTGTGATAATGGCGTATCCAGAGGCTAACAATGCCTCGTAACCAAATTCCTCCAGACAACCGGAATGACCGCCATGGAACAACAATATAGGCGTTCCTTTCCCGGTAACCGAATATTCCAACCTATGTGGTCCGGAACTAAATATTTGAATTTCACGTTGCATGGGGCACGCTCCTCTTATCTACTTACAATGCGATACGATTTATTCGATTAGAATCCACCTCCAATTGTACCACCAACATTCGATATGTCTAACAATAAATGTAAATTCATGCAGTCCGATTAGATAAAATGCAGCAATACAAGGTACTACCGAGCATGACGAAGTCTTGCTCAGACCTCCTGCACATGACCAAGTCACACTTCGTCATACCGAGTAGGACAAAGTATGACCTGACCCTGCCAAGCGTTACTCCGATATCGCCTCGGCATTGTTGTTTGAAAAAACGACAAAAATTTGCCGCCACCTTCTCTACACAAAAACATTCATGGTCTATCGTCCGCAACGCAACCCGTGCACGAAAGTTTACTTCCTCAGAATAATAGGAATAAGACATGCCAAAAAACACCTAGCACGCTAGGCGTTATCTATTGGCATGACTGCGGATAAAAGGAACGATGCCTGCTCGTACCGCTAACTCCATGCTTCGATATCGGCAGCATCGATCATGTCTTCCATCTCTTCCGCTTCTGTCTCGATATCCTCTGTCTCGACTACTTCCGCAGCCGCGGCCATCTGTCCCGCTCCGTTATGAACGGACTGAATGGCGGCAAGATGTACAACATCCCGGGGTGCTGCATATATCCCTGCCGCCAGCGGCTGCGCGGCTGACCGATCTAACCGCTCAAGCGACAGCTCTGCCAAGCCGTTCCGCTCCGCAGGGATGCAGGCCTGCAAGTTTCGAACGCCATGTGACGAAATTTCCCTCTCCACCAAATAGCGTAAAGAATCCATTAGATTAGTCTGAGAATTAAGCCAGTCCATAATGAGTGGATGCTCGTTTTTCTTCGTCTTGAGGCTCAGGTTATCGCCAGGCTGCTTGACCTTCTTCATTTGTAATCACCTGCCCGCATCCTTATCCGTATAGGGGTCCATCCCGGAACCCATGTTATGCCGGTTGAACCACTTTGCCTTTAAGCGCCTCATAGATTTTGCCCCGTACGAAGGCATCCAGCCCCATCGCATTCATCTTAACCGCATAGTCGGCCGGCACGTACAAGAGCAAAATTTCCCTCTCGTCGCATAATTCCTTCAGATACGGATACAGCACGGAGCGCATCAAGATGCTGCCGCCGCCATAGACGCAGATCAGATCGACCTCGTTGCGCGCTTTGGTCAACTGCCGTTTCGCCTGCTGCACGATTTGTTTCACTTGGCTCTCCAGCGGTCTCTTCAATGTGTTAAGCGCACGGGCGTGGTATTTGTGCTTCGGATTCTTAATGACATCGCTAAAAAATTGCCTTGGGCTGTCCGGCAGATGGATCAACCGGTTAAACTCCGGCAACGCCTCCTCGATCGCGTACCCGGCGCCGTGATGGCTGCCATGCACGAATTGGCGCAGGAACTTGTTGCCCTCTGTTATGGGATATTCCGTCGAACCGTCGCCGATATCGATATGCAGAATTCGTTTGTCCTTGAAATAACTGCCGTTGAACTTGTTCTCCATCCCGTACGACTCCGAGAAATGATCGAACAGCTCGCCCTGCCGCCAATTGCCTTCCGCATCCTTCTGCAGCGTAAAGATAACCGGCGTCGCTTCCGGCACAACCTTCACGAACGGGAACGACAGCTTCACCGACGATCGCTGAATGCCCAAGTGGACGGTAACGTGATGGACGCCACCCGTAAATCTGCGCTCGAATCGCGCCGCGGACTCGTCGGTATGCTGCGTTACCGGAAGAGCCGTGGCCATATCGACCTCCACTTGTACCTGCTCCGGGATTGCGCCGCTCTCTTCGTACGCTCGTTGTACAGCAACAGCGGCGATTTGCGCCAATGTGTTGACGACAGGCAGATCCATGTCGCTTTTCATATCGATGCCAATCTGGATATTATCGATCACTTCTCCGCTCTCGAGAGCAAACTTCCCAATATAATACATCCCTGGCCTGACGGCAGGAGAGTCAATGGTAACAACCAGCTGGTCCTGAAGCCCCTTCACGAAGCTCTCCGGCGACTGCTCTTCCCGCCACGGAAGCTCGTCCACTCTGCAATTCACGTTGGGCTGTGCGATTGCACGCCCATCTATAACAAGATCGTGCTCGCTGTTCCCGTTATCGTTCCCTACGAAGAAATGATAGTTCATCCTCATATTCCTCCTCGAAATAGGCATGGCTTGTCCGCCTTGATTCGTTCGCTTCCTGTCCCGGGTACTCACTCGGTATCCCTTAGTCATACTTTGCCATACCGTGCGCCGAGAAACATCGAGCCGAGGTCTATAGGTCCATTCCTTTTTTCTTGATCACATAATGTCGAGATCAAACGTATTAAGCGAAGTTTTCTTCACTTTGCGGAGAGAATGCTTCATCTGTCCTACGCTGAGATACGCAGCCATAACCCGCGGCCTATAGGCAGTCGAAACAGGCTGTCAACTTAACGATTTAATGATTGATCTAAACGTCCATTTCCGTAGCCGTATACATCTTCGGCATCTCGAGCGTCACAGTGGTCCCCTTGCCGACCGTACTATCAATCCGCAGTCCGAATTCGTTGCCGAAGCTGTAGCGGAGCCGCTCATCCACATTGGATATGCCAATGTTGGACAGCCGTCCCTCCGGCGACGAGGATTTTCCGTCCAGCAGACGATCGACGGTTTGCCGTTCCATGCCTTTGCCGTTATCCGAGACGGTCATTCGGAGCTTCTCCCCCTCCAGCTTGCAGCGAATTACAATCAGCAAGCTATGCTCAATGCCATCCTGAGCATGGATGATCGCATTCTCCACAATTGGCTGGAGGATGAACTTCGGTGTCAGGCACGTTTCCACGCCAGCCTCTAGTTCCACGGTGACGTCGAAGGTAGAGCCGTACCTAATCTTCTGAATCTCGACATAATTGTCAATGTTGCGTAATTCTTCTTTGATCGTTACATATTCCTTCTTGTCAACGATCGTGTTCCGCAGCAGCTCCGCCAGCGCGCTCAAGCCAATGCTGACGCTCTCCGCTTGACTGAGCTGCGCTGTCCATTTCAACGAATTAAGCGTGTTAAACAGGAAGTGGGGATTGATCTGCGCCTGCAGCATCTGCAGCTCGATCTCCCGTTTCTGCTGCTGCTCCAGCTTGGTCTGCTCGAGGAGCCCGTTGATTGTACCTACCATTTCATTAAACCTCTCCGAAAGGTGTCCAATTTCATCCTTGCTAGGATCGTTGATGGAAGTATTCAAGTTCCCTCGAATAATGCGCGAGGTCTGCTCCTCTAACACCATAAGCGGACGGTAGATGGAATTCGAGATAAGCAGCGCCAGTGTCAGCGACACAATCATAAGAATACCGCTCAGCAGAAAGATGTTTCGGCTAATGCTCTTCGTCTCGTGATTAAGGTAATCGTCGGATATCAAACTGACCAAATACCAGTCTGAATTGATATCGTAGCCATAAGACACGAGACGTTTCTCCCCGCCGATTGTTTCTTGAAACGCGGTTTCGCCGATCGCTTCATGCTTCCGAATCAGTGGCATCAGACCTTCGTCGGCAAACGGGCGATGCAAGGCGATTCCGGGATTGCGGCTGGAGATGACCGTGCCTTCACTGTTCACGATGAAGAGATCTGTACCCTCCCCCATATTGACGTCAGCGTACAACTGTTGAGAATACAAGGGTTCACTTATACTGATTACGATGTAGCCGATCGTTTTGCTCCAATCGTACAGGGAGACCATTTGGCGAGCGATGACCAGACATGGCTCTCCTTGCTCCGTTGTCAGATACGACCAAATATTGCCCCCGTCCGCGTCATCGATAACTTTGGTCAGCCGGCTAAATTCGGCATCGTTAATCGAGTTGTATCCCATATCATAAATGACGTTGCCTTCCGCGGATAACATTCGCACATTCCTAATATTCTGAAGCTGCTCAAGGCGGTCGCTCAGCAGCGTATTGATATACACATTCATCTCCCGTTTTGACAGCTCGTCCATACTGTTGTAATTCATCACATACCTTTGCACCTGTGCATTCAACATGATGGAATCATTCAGCCCGATGTACTTCTTATTCTCCAATTGCTCATTCTTGAGCAATTGTTTCATAATCTCCGCCGAATATGTACTGATCTTGGATTCGATCGCATCGCTAGTCTTCAAGTAAGAATACAAGCCTGACATCATAATCGGCACCGTAGTCAGAAGCAACAGAGCGAAAATCAGTCTCGACTTGATCCTTGTGCTTCTCAGCAGACCGTACAGCACGGACACCCCTCTCATCTCTGCGCACCCTCTATCTCCCATTATGTATCGTTTGCATCTCCAAAATGTCGCACACTTACCTTTCCTATGGCAAGACAAAGTTTCAAAACGCCTTTCCTAGGACGAATCTATCATTGCTTTTATGACTAGAGCGGCATTATAGTAGGAAAAACGACAAACCCAGCTGATCAGGGAGGTTGCCCAAATGTTTCGCAATCAAATATTATCGGTTGGGATGTTATGCGCTCTTGCTCTGACAGGATTGACCGGATGCAGTCTGACCCAAACGCCTCAGTCGACACCTCAACCGGTCAAGAACGCCTCCAGCGGCTTTGCAAAAAAGGAGCTGACCGTCGCTGTATTTGAAGGTGGTTACGGCAAGAGTTATTGGGAAGAGGTCGTGCAACGGTTCGAAGCCGATTATCCAGGCGTGAACGTGACGCTAGTCGCCAATCCCAAAATTATGGATATTATCAAACCGATGACCTTATCTGGCAATCCTCCCGATTTCCTGTATGCGCCGGTAGCAGATGTGACCAATACGGTGCAAACCATGATCGGCAGCCAAACATTCATGGATTTGACAGAGCTGTTCGATAGTCCTGCGCTTGGCAAGGACGTGCCCCTTAAAGATATCATGATGGACGGTATACTAGAGTATGCCAAGCCCTACGGCGATCAGAAAATCTACATGGCTCCCAACTACGTAACGACAGAAGGTCTATGGTACAACAAAACGCTCTTTAAGGAAAAAGGCTGGATGCCGCCCCGCACGTGGGACGAGTTTTGGGCTCTAGGCGAAGTCGCCAAGCAGGAGGGAATCTCCTTATTGACGTACCCTGGCATCTATCCCAGTTATGTGGCTATTATCCTGTGGAATTCGCTTGCGTCAGCTACAGGGGGCACGGAACAGCTTGAAGCCATTATGCGGTATGAGAAGGGCTCCTTCGAAACAGAAGGCGTACGCAAGGTATTGAAGCAAATCCAACGTCTTGCGGATGAGAACGCTCTCATGCCTGGCACGGTAGTGCTTAACCATACGCAGGCGCAAACCGAATTTCTTCAGAATAAGGCGTTATTCATTCCGAATGGCAGCTGGTTCGAAGGCGAAATGAAGGAAGTCGAACGCGCTCCTGGTTTCGAATTCGGGTTTCTGCCAGTACTGACTTTTGCTCCAAACGATCCGCAATTCGCCCGTATCAGCTTCGAGGCTATGTTCATTCCGAAGAAGGCGAAGAATCCGGAGCTCGCGAAGGAGTTCATCAAGTACCAGTACCGCGACGATATTGTTCGGTTAAATGCTGAGAAATCAACAGGCGTCATCGCGATCAAGAACGGCGCTGAGCTGGCCAAGGACATATTGCCGGCATCCGTTTATAATGCTGTAACGGTATTCAATCGCGGTGTGAAGCCGTTCTTGTTCGTATGGCAGACAACCCCGCCTGCGCCGATGAATATTACCGATGAAGTGTTTGAGTCAGTCAATACCGTTATAAAGGGTGATATGACAATCGATCAGTGGATCGAACATGTGGAGAACACGTTTGCCCGGCATCGAGCATTGCTGCAAGAGGTCCATTAAAGTTCCATAATAATTACGAAAGACGCCAAAATAGTTGGCGTCTTTTCCTTTGTCAGCACACTAATGCATGACAAACTGTACAAAATCGTTTAGGTACTGTCCAAGATCGTACATGTACCGGTCCAAGAGATGAGCGCTATACTTACAAAAAAGAGGAGGGTCTTTCATGAAAATAGCCAAAGCCGCAACACTTACGCTCGCCGCATCGCTAGTCTTGTTCGGGTGTTCCAACAGCACTAACGACCCGAACAACTCATCTGCATCGCCCGATTCCCAAGATCCGAGTTCCGCTCCGACGGAATCCGCCTCAAGCTCCAATCTATCAGGAGACGTCGTGTTCTGGTCCACATGGAGCGACCAAGAAGCGCAAGCCAAGGTTATCCAAGGCGCAGTCAAGGAATTTGAAGCCGCGCATCCAGACGTAAATGTCAACATCAAATTTGTCGGACGCGATATCAAGAACCTGATCAAACCTGCGCTGGATGGCGGAGAGAATATCGATCTGTTCGAAGGGGACCCTGCTAATTATTTCAACAGCTTAAAAGATCATTTGGCGAAGCTGGACGAATACTTAAACCAGCCTGCTCTCGACATGGAAGGCAAGACCATTGAGCAGTCCATTATCCCGAGTCTTATGAGTCTGACCAAGACGTTGTCCAATAAAGCCGGACTTGAGGAAGGCTATTATGCCGTGCCTCAGCAGCCGTTCGCCGTCCTGTTCTTCTATAACAAGGCTGTGTTCGAGAAAGCCGGCATCACCTCCGCTCCTGCGACCTGGGAGGAATTTATTGCTGCGAACGAGCTTATCAAGCAATCCGGTGTCGAGCCGATCACGTTCGACGACGCTTACCGCAGTCTGTTCATCGGCGGCTACCTCAGCAGCGCAATGGGCAGCGAATGGGTATCTCAGCTCGTGAATGACAAGACAGGCGAGATGTGGAAGGAACCGATCGTCCTGCAGTTCGCCAATGACATGATCACGATGAGGGAGAAGGGGTACTTCTCCAAGAAGATCGCGGGCAGCAAATATCCGGCCGCTCAACAAGATCTCGCTCTCGGTCAAGCAGCCACTTACCTGAACGGCACATGGCTGCCGAACGAAGTGGCCTCCACTACAGGTCCGGACTTCCGGTGGGGATCATTCCAGTTCCCTGTTGTGCCTAACGGCAACGGCAAGGGCGGACTCACCGAGTTGACGTACGGCACCAATGGTCTCATGGTGAACAAGAACAGCAAGAATAAAGAGGCCGCGGTAGAACTGATTAGATATTTGGTTAGCACCAAATCACAGCTAGGTATGTCCCAGCAAGCGCAAGCGATCCCGGCTACGATCAACACCGAATGGCCTGCAGCGCTGGCGGAAGCGAGTTCTGCCCTTGAACGTGCGGAAGTCAACGCACCATTTGGTTCTGGTATTTCGAGCAACCCCGACTTCTCCAAGAGTACTGTCTTTCCGATATTCATGGAGCTGATTACAGGCAAGATGAGCGCTGAAGAATATGTGTCCAAGATGATTGCAGAAGCAAAAAAATTCTATAGCGCGGGCTAAGAATCAGACGCGGCCATCCTGTGCAGCAATTCTCGCGGATTGCTGCACATGGCCGTTACAAGCCGTATTCTCGTACGACACCGGGAGGTAAACGACATGCGTATGAACAAATCCACCATTACATTATTCTTGCTGCCGGCTATCGCAATCTATTTGTGTATCTTTTTGTATCCAACTCTTCGCGCCTTTCTCCTGAGCTTCTTTGACATTCCGAATATTGCAAGTCGAATAAGCGACTGGTCCTTTATCGGCTTCGAGAACTACTGGAAGCTGCTTCACAATTCGTATTTCATGGGCTCGGCATGGAACGTATTCAAGATTTGGTTCTTTGGCGGCATAATCGTCATGATCTTCGCGTTCCTATTCGCAGCTATTCTAACCTCTGGCGTTAAGGGAAAAAGCTTCTGGCGATCGCTTATTTATTTGCCCAACACCATAACGCCCGTAGTCATGGCGGTTGTTTGGCTCCATTATATTTTCAACTCCAGCTACGGCTTTCTGACGACGTTCTTCCGGTCTATTGGCCTTGATTTCCTAGCAGATATTCAATGGACGAGCAACGATTATCTGTTCACTTCTATGTTAATCGCGTATTGCTTCGGCTCCATCGGCTACTTCATGTTGTTGCTGAACGCAGGCATGGAGCGAATTCCACATGATTACTACGAGGCTGCAGTGTTAGAGGGCGCGGGACCATTCACGAAATTTTTCAAAATTACACTGCCGCTCCTGCAAGAAGTATTCCGCATGACGCTAGTGCTCTGGACAACGTCAGCGATCAACTTCTTCGTCTGGTCGGCGACCTTCGGACAAGAGAACCCTGAGACCATGACCCCTGGCTTCTATATGTACCTCAAAGTGTTCGGCTCCGCGAGGGGCGTCTTTACGGAGGATGAATTCAATGTCGGAGCGGGCGCGACTGTCGGCGTCATTATTACGGTGTCCATACTCGTTATCTCGACCATAATCAATATGTTGTTCCGGCGCCAAGAGCGCCTCGAATACTAACCGGAGGATTGTGACATGGCCAATAAAATACGATACGTTCCACTATACCTCTGGCTGCTATTCTCGATTATTCTGTTTGGCTACGCCATACTGGCCTCGCTTAGCACGACACGAGGCATCTTCACCAACTCGTTGTTCGGTAGTGGCTTGCACTTCTCCAACTATAGTGTGTTATTCACGGATATGCAGATGGGGCGCTACTTCCTTAACAGTGTCACGTATACGGTTACCGCATGCCTCGGCATTCTCGTAGTCAGCGCGCCAGCCGCATACATTCTGGGCAGGGTCACGTTCTTCGGTCGCAGATTGCTGGAGACGATGTTCCTCTCCGCTATGTCTATACCGGCTTTGCTCATTACGATTCCGTTATTCACATTGTTTGTACAGCTGAAGCTGACCGGCTCGATTCTGACGCTCATCCTGATCTACATTTGTACGCATGTGCCTTTCAGCGTCTTCTTGCTCACGGGTTTCTTCTCCTCTATTCCGAAGGAATTGGAGGAATCCGCTGCGATCGATGGCTGCGGACCGATCAAATCTTTTATTAAGATTATGTTGCCCGTTGCGCAACCTGGACTCGTGACCATATCCATCTTCAACTTCATGGGGATCTGGAACGATTATATCTATGCGTTGATCTTCGCCAACGATCCGAAGACGCATACCCTGGCGCTAGCACTTCAATCCATCGTGTACGGCTTCTCCAACATCGGCAACTACTCCGGCATATTTGCAGCAGCTATGATCGTGTTCTTGCCGACGTTCGTGATATACATCTTCGTCTCCAACAAAATTGTATCCGGGATTACAATTGGAGCCGTAAAAGGATAAGTATCCATCTTGTCGAATTCATACGGGAGTCCATCCAGAGGGGGAATTCTTGAAGATGCTTCGGGTCATCATTGTGGACGATGAACGAGCCGTGCGAGTAGCTATGCGCACGATGATTCGGTGGGAGGAGAACGGCTTTGAGGTTGCCGGAACGGCCTCCGACGGTGTCCAGGCACTTAAGCTTATCGAAGAATCCTCAACGGATATCATCATTACCGATCTGAAGATGCCCAATATGAACGGCATCGAGCTGCTTCGCGAGCTTTCGCAACGAGGTTATGCAGGCAAAACACTCGTGCTCAGTAATCACGGAGATTACGAACTCGTTCGAGAAGCGATGAAAATCGGCGCCGTCGACTACCTGCTGAAGGTTACCCTTCGGCCGGACGATCTGCTTCAAGCGCTTCGCAATGCTGGTGAGCAATTGTCGCGGGACTGGGAAGACAAGGAACACCGTCTACGCATTCACCACGAGCTGATTGAGACGCAGCTCGAGAAACGAAATGCGGCTTGGAAGGAGCTCTTACAGGAGGACGACGCGCAGCTGCGGTATGCCGTTCGCGATGCGGAGCGTTGCTCCATTGTGCTTGATCAACTGAATGGTCACCTGCTCTACGTGACCATCGTTCAATATAAGCAGACACTTGCCACTGGCAAGCTTAAGAATAAGAAGCTCCTTCACTTCTCCGTCATGAACATCATTAAAGAAATCGTATCCAGTCAAACCGACATTGAACTGATCGATCTCGGCGAAGGACATTATGCAGCGCTGCTGCACGGCACTCGCTGGATCGATGACGAACCGGAATGCATGCAGCTCGCTTCCAATATTGTGAAGCTCATACGCACCTATCTGAACCTCGACGTCAATGTCACGATTAGCGGAAGGTTCGACGGACTGGCCCAGCTTCGCGAGCAGTATCGAAGCTGCAGACACGGTGCAGAAGCAACCTTTTATTCCAGTCCGGGAACAGTGTTGTTTGCTGCTGCCGTCGTGTTCGACGACGTGTTGACAGGTCTTCGCTTTCCACAGTGGTCAGCCGATGCCAAACACTCATTCGAAGAAGAAAACGCAGAGAAGCTGGCTTCTCTGCTTGATGCCATGCTGATCGAGATGACAGCAGCGAGATGCAAGCCCGAACTCGTCAAGAACGTATTTATTATTTTGTTCACCGACCTTGAGCATGTTGTGGCCAAATGGATGAAGCTGAACGGTACGTCCAGCGAGTTCATGATTACCCACCCATCCATGACTTCGCTCAAGCAGCGTATGATGAACGCCGGGTCGGCCGGGCAGCTGAAGGCGTCAGTCGACGAGGCGCTTCATCATGCAGAATCCTTATTGAAGGAAGTTAAGCGTCATAGCTGCCGCCGGGAAGTGCTGCAGGTCATCGACATTCTGCAGAAGCGGCTGGAGGACAAAATCACACTGGATATGCTCGCAACGAGCGTAAATGTAACGGAGAGCTATCTCTGCCGCATCTTCAAGCAGGATACCGGCAAGAGCATCTTCCAATATATGAACGAGCTCAAAATCAACCGAGCCATCGAGCTGTTGAAGCAACGCGACTCGCGCGTAAAGGAAGTCGCAGTATCCGTAGGCATAGACGACCCGTTCTACTTCAACCGGTTGTTCAAGAAGATGATCGGCTTAAGTCCGTCCGAATACCGAAAGAAAATGCTTGAAAACCATCCATTAAAGATAGAAGGAGATGACTCGTAATGGCTCTTTATCCATCCACTCTTCGAATCAACGGAGCCACGCTAGAAGGTTTCAATCCGCTTCCCATGTTCCGGAATCGCAACTGGCACCGGAAAGTACCGGACAACGGCACGCTATTGCCGGAGCACCGCGATAAGCTCGGCTACCAAACCGGCGAACGTTATTTGCCTTATCGCGTGCAGGATCGTTATTCCCGCCAGCTCGCGCCGCTCGAACTGGAAACAATCGTGCTCGAGAATGATAAGCTTCGCGCGACGTTTCTCCCTCAATACGGAGGGAGACTATATGCCTTGTACGACAAAGTACAGGAACGGGATATTCTATATACCAATCCCGTGCTTCGGCCAGGCAATCTAGCGATTCTCAACGCGTGGTTCTCCGGCGGAATCGAATGGAACATCGGTCAGCTCGGCCATACATTCGGCACCTGCTCCCCTATTCATGCCGCAAAATTAACCGACGCGGATGGAAATGCATTCCTTCGGATGTACGACTATGAACGATGCAAGAATGTATTCTGGCATCTGGACTTCCACTTGCCGCCAGGCTCTAACGAGCTGCTCCTGCACGTCCGAATTGTCAACGACAACTCAGAGTCGGTACCGATGTACTGGTGGACGAACATTGCAGCGAAGGAAACACCGCAGGCTCGGGTCTTCTCCGGAACGGACGAAGTTATTTATATCGATCATTCGATCAAGGGGTTTGGCCGCGGCAAG
The DNA here is from genome assembly GCF_054483835.1 of Paenibacillus sp. strain BS8-2. Classification (NCBI taxonomy): domain Bacteria; kingdom Bacillati; phylum Bacillota; class Bacilli; order Caryophanales; family Paenibacillaceae; genus Paenibacillus; species Paenibacillus sp. strain BS8-2. The sequence continues at coordinate 1,799,361 of NZ_CM137010.1, read as the reverse complement.
CTGCCCGTGCTGCCAACCGTGTCTGAGGCTGACGTTTCCTATCCGATGAACTTCCCTTTCTCGAACGAATATTTTTTCCAGACGCCGGATGATGATGTATCGCCGTGGGAAGCAGTCGCATATGAGGACGGAAGTATGTTCTATGAACGCTCCACCTCCCTGCTCCGCTATCGCAAAATGTTCTGCTGGGGCAATCATCCCGGTGGACGGCGCTGGTGCGACTTCCTTTCCGAGCCGGGTGAAGGCAACTATCTGGAAATTCAAGGCGGCTTTGCCCCGACTCAGCTCCATGGGCTCGACATGCCGGCGGGAAGCGAGTGGACATTTACGCAGGCCTTCGGCATGACCGATGTGGATGCCTCGCGCGCGATCGGTCCGGAATGGCAGGAAGCAAATCGTTATGCGCAAGGTCAAGTGGATAGCCGCCTGTCGGCAGAGATGTTGCTGTTGCTGCATGAGAAGCTGACGGATGAGAGTGCCAAAGTACCGGAAGAGATATTGTTCCAAGGCTCAAACTGGGGCGCACTGGAGCTGCGGCGCAGAACCAGGCTCGATCAGCGCGGAATTCCACAAGGGTTCGCCTTCCCGTTGCTTGCGCAGAATGGAGATAACGAGGAGACGGAAGACTGGCTAACGCTGCTGGAAGAAGGCAAGATGCCTGAGCGTGAACCCGGACAGCTTCCGCAGGCCTGGATGGTACAGGATGAATGGCTGGAGTTGCTGTCAAGCAGCCTTGCAACCACAGCGAATCGAAGCTGGAACGCCTACCTGCATCTAGGCGTGATGTTGTACGAGAGAGGACGCGAGGACGAAGCGCTCGCCGCCTGGAAGACCTCGCTCGAACTGCAGCCCTCTGTCTGGGCGTACCGTAATTTGGCCGAAGCGATGCGCATCGGAGGCAACCCCAGCGAAGCGTTACACTATTGGCAGAGCGCGCTGGCGCTGGCGCCTACCCTTCCAGATCAGGCTTTGTCCGAAGAATATATTCGCCTGCTGATTGAGGACAAGCAATACGAAGAGGCCTGGGCCTTCTATACTCTCCTTCCGGAGAAACAAAAGGCCGCAGACCGTATTCAGATCATTGTCGGCTCAGCGGCGCTGGAGCTGGATAAGGAGGCGTTTATTAACCGCCTGTTCCTGCAGGAGTTCGCGGTCATCCGCGAAGGCGAGTTGCTCATTATCGATTTGTGGTATGGTTACCACGCCAGGAAGCTGGCGAAGGATCGCGGCGAATCGTTCTCCGATCAGCATCTGGAGGAAGCGAGAGCGTCCTTCCCTCCGCCGAACAACATCGACTTCCGCGTTATCGGAGAGTAATAGCAAAGCAGTAGAGAGAGCATCCTTCAATAGGAAGGCAGATGAGCAATTATATTCACAAGCGTGCTGGTTGCCCGCTTAAGCCCAGAGTCACTGTGCATGAACAAGCTGCAAAGGTTGCTATCTCGGCCGCACAGGCCGAGGGCGGCCTTTTGTTCATATGAAGATCAAACATATTAAAATGATGTACTTACGTGTGCATCCGGCGCCTTATCGGCAACAAGGTTAAGCTGCACGCCGTACTCCAAGTACGCCTTGAGGCCTGCGAGGACGAAGGTGAAGCCTTGTGTCGCATCCATGGCTTGCTCCAGCAGCTCATCCGCGTCCCCTTCGAAGCCATCATTGAGAATGGTCACAAACGTCTCGCCTTCTCCGCGTGGTACAAACGTCCATTCAACGCGCGTGCCCCAGTCAATCACGACCTTGCTGTTCTCCACGACTTCGATTACGCGGATATCCGCTCCGGCACCGTACATCTCCCACTCCCACCGAACCTCTCCGCCGGTCTCGAGCTTGCCGCTCCCTTTGGTAAACCAGAATTTGGTCGTTATCGCCGGATCTACAAAGGCTTGAAACACTTCATCAACCGACCTGCGTATGAGCATCTCTGCGCGGACAATTGGCGCTTTACTAAGACTGTTGGTCACCCGTCATTCCTCCTCGTATGAGCACGTTACACGTGCAGAAGTAAACCTAATCACCTAGATAATAGCATACCTCGAGCGCTTCTCCCAACGGCTAACATGGGATCAAAAATCGGCTACTACGATATAGATAGATCCTGCCACCAGCAACAGTGCCACTACTAAGCTATATGGCCATCGCAGCCGGCGGAATAAACCGTCAATCACTAGAAACGCGACCGAACATGCTGCGCCTATGCATCCGGCGATTACACTTACCACTAAATCTGATCCATGCAAGATGAACAAAAACGGAGCGTAGCCGCCAAGGATATGGAGCAATACGGCAATCGACCGTCTGACGACTTTATCATTCACCTTTATCAAGACGATGTCGACAACTGCGGAATAGAGAATAGCATAACCTTGCAGGGCTCCACCCAGCCATAACATATCGGCCATCTCAGACATCTGATAAAGATCAACATTCAAGGCGAGAAGCGGCAGCGCCAAAAATACGCACCCCGCCGCGGCTACTTTAGAAGCTGCATATGCCGTAGCAATTGGCAACCAAAGCACCCAAGTTCTCCTTGCCTTCGTGTTATTCGATTCTGCCATAACGATCTGCCTCCCCTTATCGCTCTTATTGTTAACAAGCGTAACGAAAACGGAGAGGTGCTGGCAGTTCTAACTTTTGTAGTACCTTAATGTAAGCCTCAATGTGAAAATATTTTTTCAACCGACTTAAACATTATAACGTTATATTGTATTTCGTAATTTTTATGCTATGCTATGGGTATAGTGAATACGAAAGAAATAGATATACGCTCGTTGTCTAGATTCGGTCATATAGAAGAAGATACGGAAGAAGCGAGCGGCAGAAAAGTGGTGAAGATATGCATGCGCAAGGACGATTTATTGTGCGCCGAGTGAAGTTGCTAAGTGGTAATCAGGTCGATATCATCATCGACGAAGGACGAATCGCCCGTATTGCCGCAAGCGGGCAAGGGCAGCTCGAAGATGCGTGCGAAATCGAAGGCAATGGACAATACGTATCCAGCGGCTGGATCGACATGCACGTGCACGCGTTTCCTGAGCTGGAGCCGTACGGTGATGAAGTCGATGAGATCGGCGTCAAACAAGGCGTTGCGACGATCGTCGACGCAGGCAGCTGCGGTGCGGATCGAATCGGCGAGTTATTAGAGAGCGGACAGCAAGCACGCACGAATCTGCTGGCGTTTCTGAACATTTCGCATATTGGGCTTCTGCGCATCGACGAGCTCTCCCAGCTGGAGTGGATCGACTGGAGCAAGCTGATTCAAGCCATAGAGCAGCACCGGGCCTCGATCGTCGGACTCAAAGCTCGGATTAGCCGAAGCGTCGTGAAGGACAGCGGCATCGAGCCTCTGCGTTTGGCGCGCAAGTTCTCCGAGCATACCGGATTGCCGCTCATGGTGCACATCGGCTCGGGGCCACCCGCCATCGAGGAAGTCGTTGAGCTTCTGGAAGATCGGGACATCATCACCCATTATCTCAATGGCAAAGCGAACAATTTATTTGACGAAGACGGACGACCCTTGCCTGTTCTGCTGGATGCTATCGATAGAGGCGTCAGACTCGACGTTGGACATGGCACCGCGAGCTTCTCGTTCCGTGTTGCAGAAGCGGCAAAGCAGCACCGCATCCCACTGCATACGATTAGCTCGGATCTCTACCGTGGCAACCGATTGAACGGCCCCGTATACAGCTTGGCCAATGTTATGACTAAGTTTCTGCATCTCGGCTACTCATTAGAAGAGGTAATCGCCGCTGTAACGACGAATGCTGCAGAGTGGCTCGGCAAACCGGAGCTTGGGCGCATCGGGGTTGGCGACACAGCCAATCTAACGTTGTTCGAAGTAAGGCAAGAGGAGACGGAGCTCGTCGACTCCGAGGGAGAAACGCGAATTGCGAATCAACTTATACAAGCTAAAGGAGTGTTCGTCAATGGCAGCTACACTAAATGCGAAGTACGGTCTTAAGAGGGTCATCAATGCAAGCGGACGGATGAGTATTCTTGGCGTATCTGCTCCTACCGATACCGTCATGAATGCCATGAAGCATGGCGGTCAGAACTATGTCGAGATCTCTGATCTGGTCGACAAAGCTGGCGACTACATCGCCGGCATTCTGGGTTCGGAGGCAGCGGTAGTCGTGAACTCGGCATCCAGCGGTATCGCTTTGTCCGTTGCCGCTATCGTAACGGGCGGCAACAAACGCACTAGCCTCCGTCTCCACATGGAGCCCATCGCCAAAAACGAGATCATTATGCTCAAAGGGCATAATGTGCAGTACGGCGCTCCCGTTGATACGATGATCTACTTAGGCGGCGGCAAAGTGGTTGAGGTCGGTTACGCCAACGAAGGTCGCGCCGAGCATATCGAGGATGCGATCGGCCCTAACACCGCGGCCATCCTTTACGTGAAATCGCATCACACCGTGCAAAAAAATATGATTTCCGTCGAGGAAGCATGGGCAGTCGCGCAACGAAATGGCGTGCCGCTCATTGTGGACGCAGCGGCAGAAGAGGATCTTCAGAAATATGTGAAGGTAGCAGATCTTGCGATCTATAGCGGCTCCAAAGCGATCGAAGGACCAACTTCCGGTATCGTCGGCGGCAAACGCCACTATATTGAAGCCGTCAAAACACAGCTGTACGGCATCGGACGGAGCATGAAGGTCGGCAAAGAAACGACGTTCGGCTTGCTGCAGGCGCTGGATGAATACAGTGTCAAGGTTGATCGCAGCGAACAAGAGAAGGAGTCGCTCGGCTTGCTGATGGAGCTGAACGGTCTGAACGGCGTCAAAGTGACAGTCGTGCAGGACGAAGCTGGACGCGCTATCTTCCGCGCGCGTATCGCCATCGACTCCGCACTGTCGGGCACGACGGCCAAGGCGGTCGTAGACGGCTTGCAGAACGGTGCCATCGCCATCTACACGCGCGATTATGGCGTTCGTCAAGGCTACTTCGACATTGATCCTCGTCCGCTCATGGGCGACGATATGGCAGTCATCGCAACGCGGGTTCGCGAGCTGGTGGCTGGCTCACAATCGTAGAAAACCATAAGATCGCCATTTGGCGAATACTTCATAATAACCAGGAGGAAACTACCATGACATCCATTGCAAAACGTTTCTATAAAGGGCGCGTCGCCCTCAACGTGCTGGCTAACAGCATCGAAAATGCCAAACAAGTATTCGACGCAGCCGAGGGCTACGTGCTGGTCGGCGTCTTGTCCAAGGATTACCCAACAGTCGATGAAGGCGTAGCCGCAATGAAGGCTTATGGCGAAGCCATCGAAGACGCTGTCTCCATCGGACTCGGCGCGGGAGACAACCGCCAAGCGGCTGTCGTTGCCGAGATCGTGAAGCAATACGGCGGCACTCACATCAACCAAGTGTTCCCTGCGGTTGGCGCCACTCGCGCGAACCTTGGCGACAAGGACAGCTGGATCAACAGCCTCGTGTCGCCAACTGGTCAGGTCGGATACGTCAACATCTCCACGGGACCGGTAAGCGCTGCGCAGGACGAGCTTGCCATCGTGCCGGTCAAAACAGCGATCGCGCTTGTACGCGACATGGGCGGCAACGCGCTCAAATACTTCCCGATGAACGGACTTGCTCGCGAAGATGAGCTGCGCGCCGTTGCGGCTGCATGCGCAGAAGCAGGGTTCGCGCTTGAACCAACGGGCGGCATCGACAAAGAGAACTTCGAAGCCATCCTCCGTATCTGTCTCGAAGCTGGCGTGCAGCAGGTTATCCCTCACGTCTACTCTTCGATTATCGACAAAGCGACTGGCGCGACGATCACGCAAGACGTGCGCGAGCTTCTCGAAGTAACCAAACGCCTGGTTGACGAACATGCCTAAGCGGATCGCAGCATTCGGTGAAGTCATGATGCGCCTGCAGGTGCCGGGCTACGAGCTGCTATCGCAGTCGAATACGCTGCAGTATTCTTTTTCTGGCACAGGAGTTAACGTAGCCGGGGCGCTCACGCGTTACGGTCACACCGGTTATCTGGTCTCGACGCTGCCGGATCACGCCGTTGGCGATGCTGCTATCGCCGCCCTGCGCAAGCTCGGCATTACAACCTCGTTCGTACGACGCGATGGCAAGTATGTCGGCATGTACTTCTTGGAGAATGGTTTCGGCGCGCGGGCAAGCCGCGTAACGTACACGAACCGTCTGGAGAGCAGCTTTAATACAGCAGCACCCGACGCCTATGACTTCACCGTAATCGCGGACGCGATCGACGTCATCCACTTCTGCGGCATCACCCTTGCAATGAATGACACGGTGCGCGGCCAGATGAAGTCGCTTGCTCAAGCGGTCAAGTCTGCTGGAGGCACCGTCGTCTTCGACTGCAACTACCGTCCGAGCCTGTGGGGCGAGGACGCTTACGAGAAGGCCCGTCCATTCTACGAGGACATGCTGGGTCTGGCGGACATCGTCATGATGAACGAAAAGGATGCGATGCTAACGCTCGGGATGTCGACCGACAAACAATCTCGCCGCGAACAGCTGATAGATTTAATCCCTGCTGTTGCTGTAAAATATAATATAACCACGATCGCGGGTACGCATCGCTCCATTAACGGCGATAATACACATGCTCTGCAAGGGTTCATGTACAAAGAAGGCCGCTTCACATTTGCGGAGCCGCTCTCCTTTGCAGTCCACGACCGCATCGGCGCGGGCGACGCGTATACAAGCGGCATCATCCACGGCGAGACCGAGGGCTGGGAGTCTGCGGACACCGTGGCTTTTGCAGCGGCAGCCAGCATGCTCGCCCATACCATCGTAGGCGATACGCCCATGTCTTCTGCAAGCGATATTGTTAAAGTGATGAAGGCATCATCCATCGGCGACGTAGAAAGGTAGTGCGACACACCGTGAACTTATCCAGGAAGTCCAAACCGTTGTATTTGCAGATTAAGAGCATCCTCAAAGACCGGATTCTGCACGGGGGTTATCCCCTTGGCAGCACGATTCCTTCCGAGCCGCAGCTAGAGAATGAATTTGGTGTCAGCAAGATTACGGTTCGGGGTGCAATCGTCGAGCTTGTGCAGGAAGGTTATCTGGAGAAGGGCAGCGGCAAAGGCACCAAAGTCATCCGCAACACGTCCGCGTCGAAGCTGTCGAAGCAGAAACGATTCACGGAGGTGCTCGTGGAGGGCGGTCACCGCATTCGCAAGGAGCTGCTTATTGTCGAGGTTGTCGTCAATCAGCCGGGCACCCTGCCGCACTCGCTGTTCGGGGAGCAAGCCTACCGGATCGAACGACTTTATCATCTCAATGACGAGCCCTACATCTACTTCCAACATTTCTTGACCATGCGAGCCGGCGGTATCGAGCTCCCCGATCTCTCCTCGCAGTCGCTTTACGACATGCTGGAGGAGCATGAAGTAGCGCCAGTAAAATTCCGCGACGAATTCGCGGTGACGCAAGCCCCGGCCTACATCGAGCAGAGACTCTTGGTGCCTGCCGGCACACCGTTACTTATGCGATCCCGCTACTCCTATGACGGCGCCGGCAACTTGATCGAGTATAGCGAGGGAATGTACAACACCGCTTTGCATCATTATGTCGTCAACTACGATGTTTAAGTTTTATGCCGAAGCAATCCTATCTTTCTGTTGTATCACCCGTATGAAGAAATAAAGTATTAGATTGGTGTTGTTGATTTAGCGGGGTTTTTGAATCGAAGAATCGTCAGCTTTTGCGAAATAAGTTTTAGACTGAGGCATTAATATAAAGCAGCGGCAGCCAAGGACAAGAAAATAAAGTCCTAGACTGCCGCTGTTCTTGTTAAACTAACGTATCCGTTAGAGCAACGAGATAAGGCACCCATTCAACCTTGACGGGTGCCTTCTTGATTATTAACTATAGTTAGTTACGAAAGTAGTCCATGCTGAACTATGAGTTAAGCTTTAGTATTTGATAATTATTTTTTATGTAGTTAACTCCAGAATGGATAGTTAAGATCAATGCAGCATATATAAGAATTTGTTCGAATAATTATTAGCTTAATTCATGAGTTACCTCCATATCTTCAATTCCAGCCATTGCGCCATATCAAAGCTTCATAACAGCTTAATGATTGGCCGAATACAATCGTAATCGATTAAGATCAACAATGAATTTCCCAGGGATCAAAATGTCCAAGCCTATTAAACCGTTAATACCGGAATATTCTCCTATTCGACCAAAATCGATTCGAAAATTATGAGCAAGAAAGGCGTCAAACTTCACCAGATCAATCTTTCTACGAACCGAGGCTTCCCTGCCGCCAATTCCTGTCATAAAACGAATCTGATCTTCTGGTTCATATGAATCGAATAACTCTTGTACAGCGTCAATTGAAATGATGGACTCTGCCGCACCAGTGTCGATTACCACATCCCGGATAATGATTGATTTTCCATGGTGAGTAATCGTTATATAAGAAAATAATAAACCATCGACGAGATCAAGATTCATGGTTTGGTAATCTCCTGATCATAGGTTTAGTTCGAATTTCAATAACGATATTTTCGTTTGAAGTGTGATATACAAATCGTTCATCTTTAGCAGAAAATAGTTCCTTCCATGCTTCTTGCGGATCTAAAATCGTCCTGATTACGGCTACTTCTTCCACATGAAGTTTATTGCTTTCGTAATGGGATTTCAGTTCCTCAACAAGTACATATTGATCCGGAAAATGCTTTCTAACCTCAGACCACTGCATACCTATCACCCACTTGTACCTTTTCCTTGAGTATACCATCATACCAGGATTTATTAAACTATACTCCCTCTATGGAGAATCGCTTTTCTCTTAAATACTCATGTTTCCTTAGATTTTGAACGTTTTTCTTTCATACCAAACAATCATTCAATGGAACAAGGTTGTAGAAGATGTAAAATATGGGGCGGTGAAAGCGCAAAAATATATCCACCCAGACCACTCGTTTTAAAAAGTGGACATTCTGGATATATATGGTCGCACCTTTGGATCTCCACTTAGGCTCATGGCGGTCAACCCTCCCATGTCTCACAGAGTCTTCGCTCCCACATTCCTTCATTCAACCTGTCCATGAGGTGGAGGTCGGATATGCTGCCCGACAGGATCTTCGTCCGTATGATAGTTCTGTTCCGACTCATCCGTGCTTCAATTGTTTGTATTTCATATTTATGTTCTACTTCTAGGAAAGCATTGAATCTAAGCTGCTAACGACAATGCCGTTAACTGGGGAATATCCTGTAACATCGTTTCTTCACTAAACCAATGCCCCTTTTTCAGGACACCAAAGAGAACTCGTATTAGCTTGTTGCATAGCGCAATAAGCGACTGCATCTTTTTCAAGGGATTATTTGGCCGTTTGGTGTAGTACTGATGCAAGGCCTTAAATGCACGGTTCTTAGCCACCAGTGGCATCATGACGCGGAATAACAGCGCTCGTAGTCGCTTTCGGCCTCTCTTCGTGATCTTCGTTTGTCCCTTGTGTTTACCAGACGTGTTTTCTTTTAGGTTCAAGCCGGCGAGCTTAATGATTTGTTTCGGATGCCGGTAATACGTAATGTCACCAACTTCAGCAAGGAAACCGGCTATACTGTCCCGGCCAATGCCCTTTATGTCCAGTAATTGCTTCACATGGGGGATTTGCTCCAAGAGCTCATCCAGCCTTGCCTCAAGCTCTTCAAACTTACTCTCAAGCAACTCGTACTGCGTTAACAACAGTTGAAGCTCTAGTTTTGCTAGTGCGGTCCCTTCTCGTATACCAACAGAACGGCTTGCCGCTGCTTTCAGACTTCTCATACGCTCGATGCCGAGACCTCGCTTGGCAACCTTTCTGAGGTGACTCAGCAGGGCTTCCTCAGACTCAGAAACCAACTCATGCGGCAATAAACAAAGACTGAGTATTTGGCGTGCTGACTTGCATTCCCAGTCCTTAAATACCGTGAGAAACTCTGGAAAGTACCGATCCAACCAGTTATGGACGCGGCCTTGCACCACGCGCAGGTCAGTTGACAGATGATCGCGAATTTTCATCGCTTCCCTTAGTTCGGCATAGATGCCCTGGGGAAGATTGGGTACAGCATATCTTCCGTCTTTGACAAGCTGTGCGATGACTTTAGCATCCTTAATGTCATTCTTGGTTGGTGAATTGTCATCCAATTCTTTGCTTTTCTTCACGTGGAGTGGATTAACCACAGCGCACGTAACATGCTGTTCTCTTAAAAAATGGGCCAGGTTCAGCCAGTAGTGACCGGTCGGTTCCATGCCAACGATGACGTCCTGGAACCCTTGCTCCGTCGCAAGCTTTCTGAACCAGCTAACGAACATTTCGAACCCTTCACGGTCGTTCTCAAACGCAATTGATTTCCCGAACTCGACTCCGCGGTAGTCTTGTGCTCGAGCAACATGTTTGAATTTAGCGATGTCTACACCGACAATTAAGGTAGAAGAAGTAATTTGATTAATGCGTTCATTTTGAGTAGAATTCATTTTGTAGTCTCCTTGGTTTGTATTTGGATCCGGTCGCTGGCCAGCATCTGGGACCCTCATACATCATACCAAGGAGTCTTTTTGTTTCTCAAACACCGTATTTCTTCATTATAGGAATGCTGCCCGTTACTTCAATCAAGGTGAAACGGCTACGCCGTCCTTTGGCGGCGGGGCGCGTTTCATTCCGAGAATTCTAAGTCCAGATAAGGTGCGAAACTTATAAATTCTGGCGTGTAATATACTCCTTTTATAAAGGAAAATCCCCAGCGACTATCGAAGAAAGAAGCACCTGACGAAGAGCTTCAATCTAACCACCCACCACAGGAGGTTGAAGTCACATGGGGAAATCCCAACATATTCAAGGCTTAAAGGGAACAAAGTTCAGTCAACAACTGCGAGGTGTTAACCTGGAGCAAGTACTCATCGTAGCGATCGATGCGGCAAAGCTCCACCAAAAAGCACTCATATGCAATTATTTCGGCGACGTGATTGAGAAACCCTTCTTTTTTTCCGTCAGTCAATCCGGAATGAAACTCCTATACGACACGATTGAAAGAGCCATTCGAGACACGGAAGCCGTACGCTTGTTTCTTGGCATTGAAGCAACCGGCCACTACTACGAGGACATTGTCAGACAGATGACCATGCATGGGTACCACGTTCAAATTCTCAACGCCTACACGACCTCTGAAGAGCGTGCCAGCGCTCTTAGTTGGTGCAAAACCGATGACCTCGACCTCGTCGCCATTGCTCACGCCATTCGTAACAATAAAGCGACGGAGTATCGTTTAACGGAAGGCCTGCAAAGACAGTTGCGCGTCCTAACTCGTGCAAAGCGCTCAGAAATTCGCAAGCGTTCTAGCCTTCGTATGGAGATCCGAAACATCCTGGATATCGTCTGGCGAGAGTATCAAGGTTACGCCGAACACCAGAATGGAAGAGCTAAGAAAATAAAAGTGTTTAGCGATTTGTGGGGGAAAGCATCTCTCTACTTCATGGAGTACTACCCGCACCCCGCTCTCGTTTTGCAACTTGGTGAGATGGGGCTACGGAAGCTTTCCGTTCAGCACAACTTGAAGTTGCGTACGAACGCAATCGGCAAGCTGCTTCATGTGGCAAAGGAATCACTTGCCTCAGACGTGCAGACGCTCCGTCCCGAGCTCATGGTGCTACGTATGAAGCTACAGGACCTCCGCGCCTTCGATGCCAAAATCAATACGCTGGACAATGAGATTGAAAACCTGTTGCTTCAGACCGACGGTAGCTTACTCCTTACGGTTCCTGGACTCGGCGTATCCTTGGCGGCAGAGCTCTACGCGGAGATCGGTAATGTCTTGGATTATCAGCATGCCGGGCAACTCATCAAGAAGGCCGGTACCAATCCGATCGTCAAGCAGTCAGGCGGCGGCGCGGGCTCTTATCGCAAAATCTCCAAGCAGGGCAATACTCACTTACGCTATGTCACTTATCTAGCTGGGCGGAGCCTCTGCTTGCATAATGAGGACCTGAAGCCGTTTTACGAACGTCTCAGAAGCCGAGGCAAGCACGAACGCGCAACCTTTGTAGCAATGGGCAACAAGATGCTTAAGATCGCTTTTGCCATGTTACGCGATAAGCAGCCGTTCCATTCCTCCAAGCCAGCTTATCGGCTCGTGCAGGAAATCAACAAAAAGCTCGCCTTTAATTGCATGATCACATCAAGCGCTGCCTAGATACAAAGAAAAATGATGAAGTCGGTATGTCTGGGACCGAGGGAAGATCGGATCAAATTCTGGAGGCCCAGACCTCGTACTAAAGCGTTATCCACCTCGTCCTGTCAATGCGAATTGTACGTTAGAACAGCTATCTGCACTCAGCCAGATTGCATACAGGATTGAAACGAGGCTATTTCTTCAGATTCGAGACATACCGCTTTCGTCCACCGCTTTTCGTCAGTTGGTAACCCTATTTTTAAAATTCTACAGGTTAGGTGTGTTTGGGGTGCTCTAAAGTCCGTAAAAAGTAGTTGACATAGTACGCTTAGAATTGAACAAAGGCAGCCGATCGCGTAGCTGGCTGCCTTCATGTCGTGATGCGATCGTCTCCTATTAGCGTAATGAAGCGGCGCAGTCTAATACTTTATTATCTTTGAGCAGTGAATACGCATGTTGCTCCGATGTTCAGAGGTCTGTTGGGACTGCCGTAAAGTTATCTTATCCCTCAATTGTGACACCTTGGGTCAAATGCGTTCCCATCGCCTCTGCCACCGAGTAGACTCATCTTGTATATAACTATGACAAGTTGAAAGGTGGTCTATTCCTTTGAAGCTAAGTATCAAGGTGAAACGGCTGCGCCGTCCACTGGCGGCGGGGTGCGTTTCATGCCGAGAAATATAAAGAATACCGTATCAAAAACATCTACTTTCCTATATTTCAAAATTGGCATTGGCCTTGTTCTTGCAGTCGTCGTCGGCTTCGGCGTGTTAACATACCTAAACAGACCTCTTCCACAAGCTGAAGTTAATCAAAAGATCAAAAAGCATCTCGAAAAGCTCGTGGACGAAAGCGACTCCTTGTCCAGTGTGCTGCTCACAATCTCCTCTGGGCGAAACGGCTATCATGAGCAGTTCGCGGTCGGCACGACCCATCATGATTCCGCACAGCCGGCTCAGGTCGACAGCCCTTACCACTCGGCCAGCATCGGCAAGACGATGCTCGCAGCCGTCTTCGGTCAGCTTGTCGACGAAGGTATCGTCCGAATTGACGACACTATCGCTACATGGCTCAGTCCGGACATCCTGGATGGATTGTTTACGATCGATGGAGTCGACCATAGCGACAAAGTGACTATTCGGCATCTCCTTAGCCACACCTCGGGGGTTGGCGATTATTTCGAGGGCCCCGTAACGGACGGAGAACCCATGTTAGACCGCATTACGGCTAATCCCGACCTCACCTTCACTCCCGCTTCGCTGCTCTCCTTTACGCGTGATCATCAACAGCCGGTTGGACTGCCGGGCCAACAATTTTATTATTCGGATACAGGCTACATTCTGCTGGGACTTCTGCTGGAAGCCGTTGAAGGCAAAGCGTATGGCGACATCTTGGAGGAGCGTATATTCGGCCCGCTCGGCATGAAGAACAGCCGGTTGATGTTCCATCAGGAGGACGCGAGCGCGCCAATCGGGATCTATTTGAACGGCATCGACTTCAGCGACCGCGCCGCATTATCGGTTGACTGGTCTGGCGGCGGCGTTGTGACGACGATGGACGATTTGTTGATGTTCATGAAGGCCTTAGTAGGCGGTCATATGTTGTCCGATAAGGTGTATGAAGAACTGACCCGCTTCAATCATCGCTACGACAAAGGCATTCGTTACGGCATGGGTATGATGTATTTCGACTTCAGCGAGCTGTCCTTCCTGCTCGGCTCGATGTCGGATGTGTACGGCACGGTTGGCGCTACGGGCACTTATGCCTTGTACGATAAGGAGCAGGACACTTATTATATCGCGAACTTCGGCTCGCTGGATTTTGCAGAGAAAAGCATAGAAGAACTGGTTAAAATTAGAATGATCTATGATAGGATTAAGAAAACAGAGTGGAAACGTTAAATAACCTATGGGGTTATGGGAGATATGATGGTTCAATTATTATGTTCCGACAAAGTGTATGAAAAGTTGAAGCATGAGCTGGCCAAACATCAGATCGAAATTGTGCAAGAGAGCAGTCTGGCGTTAGTGGAGAGAGGGTATGACATCCCTGGCGATAAGCTGTGTATCGTATTCGATGCGATCGACTACATGGATGTCATTAAGCTTCTTATCTCCGGCGCTCGGGACGAAACTCCCTATCGGAATACCTTGACTGGTCTCAGCGGCAATAACTTCGCCGTATTCGAGTCCAAGGATGTGATGTATCTGGAGGCCGGGGCCGACGGCATTGCCGCCGTGACAGCTACGAACCGTTATGCGATCAAAGAAACCTTGCAGTATTACGAAGGAATCTGGCTCGCCAAAGGGTTTGTCCGCATTAACAAGTCCCAGCTCGTCAATCTCATGCACGTCAAAGAGATCATCCCTTGGTTCAACTCCAGATATGTCCTCCGCTTGAATAACAATGTCGAGCTCGAGGTGTCCAAAATGTTCTCCAAAAAGCTTAGAAGCACACTCAACATTTAGGAGCAGCCCTATGTCGAACGTACATTTCGAAAATGTAATCAAATCGTTTTTCCTCGGCCTTATTTTAGGTTTGATTTTGCTGGTGTTTGACGACCCTGATGCCACATTAACTTATAAGGTGCTTGCGGTGCTCGCCAGCGGCAGCATCGGCTTTATTATTGGTTTTGTTACGGAGTGGCTGACAGCTATCCTTCCGATCCGGTTGGCGAATCCACGTATGTATTTCTTTATCAATAACCTGATCGCGCTAGTTGTTGCAACACTGCTGATGGTGTCCCTATATTGGATCACTGGCGGCGACCACGAAAGCAACGCCCCCTTCGTTCCCGTGCTCTTGACCGTGCTGAGCATCATTTGTATCGCCAATTTGTTCGACTATATGATGTATCGCCGAGCGCAGAGCAAGTTAAAGACCTATCAAGCCACGATAAAAGATAAATAAACCGCAAAGAAGGTATCCGCAGATCGTCCACTCCTTGTTGGAATGTGCAACATGCGGATACCTCTGCCGATCTCTCCTTATCTCCTGTTACCTATTACTTCTTGTTCGCTGGCAGATCGATTGCCCGCAGCAAAGCTACAATCCCCTCGGCGAAGGTGGTGTTGTCCGCAGGCGCGAAGGCTTTGCCGTTACGCCCCCTCAGCACGCCTTGCCCGCTTAAGGCATATACGCTGTCTCTCGCCCAAGCCGGCAAGGACCGATCGTCAGCAAATAACGACTCCGAAGGCACGCTGTTAGTCGTCAGCTTCAATGCCCGCGTCAGCATAACGGCCATCTGTGCACGCGTTACTTCCTCATCCGGCCTGAAGGTGCCATCCTCGAAACCATTGATGATACCTGCTTGCATCGCCGCGGCAATGGCCTTCTTGCTTTCTGCGTCTTGCCCCGACAAGTCTGGGAACGCTGTACCCTTGGAGGAAGTTTCGAGTCCCAGCGCACGTACCAGCATCAGCACCCACTCTGCTCTGCTGACCGGCTTATTCGGAGCAAACGTCTCCCCTTCCGCCGGCAAGACCCATATCCCCAGTTCAGCAGCACGCGTCAATTCCGCCTTAGCCCAATGATTGGACACCAGCTCACTCACACGCTCCATATCGACAACAGGCGCCTCCGGCTCCGTTACTTCCGGCTCCTCCACTACAGGCTCCTGCGTGCCTGGATTTATAGTACCCGGATTCTGTGATCCTGGATTCTCTGTGCTTGGTTCTTCTGTGCCTGGTTCTTCTGTGCCTGGCTCTTCTGTACCCGGCTCTTCTGTGCCTGGTTCTTCTGTGCCTGGCTCTTCTGTGCCTGGCTCTTCTGTGCCTGGCTCTTCTGTGCCCGGCTCTTCTGTGCCTGGGTCAACAACGGTCTTTTCCGTCCCATAGAAAACAGTCTCCGTTATACTGTTCCACCGATTGATCGTGTTGCCTGTTCCCGAGATCCGAACATATCTTGCTTTGGCATCCACTAAAGTGAATGGCTCAAGCTCCGTAAACCGGCTGGAGCTTCGTCCGTCGAATAACAGATTCCACGTGTCCCCATCGTCCGAACCTTCGATTCTGAATATCGTATTCCTGATCGCGGATTGGAAGAAGCCGATAGAGACTTGCGATAGATCCAAGCTTTGGCCCAAATCGTAAAGAATCCACTGTTCGCCTTCTGCCGACCAGCGCGTTGTGAAATCATTATCGATTGTATTCGCTGCCACATTGGTACCGTCTACAGCGCTCGCTGATACGCTTGCAGGCGTAATGCGATAATCCTGCATCGGATCCTTAAATCCGCAGCCGCCCGGATCCAGCTCGCACATGTCCGCGCGGTTAGCCGATATCTTGACATCGTCGTACCATACATATGAATCATGTGCAGGTGCATACGTTTCGGTTGCGCCGCCATAGAAGGAGGAGAAGTAGGCCTTATCTACCTTGTCTGTGTTCGTCACGAACTTCAAGCCTGTTACTTCCGTTACCGGGAAACCGTTGTACCATATTTCGATTTCTCCATCGGCATTGGCTTGTCCATTCGTTACGGTATTAACCTTCAGCCGTTGTACGATATTGAACCATTCGCCCGTTGGATAGTAGATCGGCTCTCCGTTATGATACTTCAGATCGGCTTCGGCCCCGTAGCCCGAGTTGCCCATCGAATAAATGTATACGGCCGCTTGCCCGTCCTTCCGCCAGATGAGACGCGAGCTGAAGCCGTTCTCTCCTGTACAGATTTGACCGCCAGAGCAAGCGCCGCCGCCCGCGAGTCCAATGCCCAGCTTGCCGCCGAATTGCGTCGTTCCCCAGCTGAAGTTCTCATCGAATCTTACCCAGTAGGATAGGTAGTACTCATCTTCCGATTCGAAAGCAAATGGTGCTTGATACCCTGAATCCGTAGGTCCGATCTTGCCAGCCGGGTATAGAACCTTAAGCGATTTGAAGCCGCTGCGGCTGACCTCATCATCCACTTGGCTCCGATCATTGCCTAGCAGCCACGGAGCGTTCCAACCGGACTTAACCCAATCTTCCAGGTCGTAAGGTTCTCCCGCCTTCTCTGTTTCGAATGAATTTTCGAACGATGCCGCCGAAGCGTACACAGCCCCTAGGGCGAGCATGAGCCCCAGCGCGATCATGAATGCAACTATCTTCCTCTTCATTCTTCTACCTCCCTGAATCTGACTCATTGCCTTGCTTATTGCCGTCCTTCCGAACAGAAAGATCAGTTCTCAGCCGAGTGATTCTAGTTGTCGGTACCTACCCTTCAGCATCTTCAAATGACCTCATGCAGAGGTTACCTTCTGCCATCCGCCTCGTCTATTTCCCAATATTGCAATATTTTTCTTTTGTTAAGAAAGAGGACAAACAGGCAAGTTGATATTTCTTATGATTGTTCTCGAATTGCGATAATGGTTGCAGATTCATCAATTTTATCGATGCAGAATCCCCGATCTTACCCATGGCTCTAACGGTTTGGAGGCTAGCGGAGTAGGTAGTATAATCAATAATGAAACACACAATGGAGAGGAGCTATCTGCACATGACGCAATCATTACAAGGAAAAGTAGCTATCATAACTGGAGCTGCAAGAGGGATCGGCAAAGCGACGGCGATCGCGCTGGCGGAAGAAGGCGTTCATATCGGTCTAATCGCCCGAAAGGAATCGTCGTTGCAGCAAGTTGCCGCCGAGCTGGAAGGATTAGGCGTCCAAGCCGCCTATGCAGTTGCTGATGTTTCGTCGAAGGAGCAAGTAGAAGCAGCTATTGCGGCTATTCACAATAAACTAGGTTCCGCCGATATTTTGATCAACAATGCCGGGATTGCCACATTCGGTACCGTGCTTGAGATGGATCCGGAAGAATGGAAAGGGATGATCGACGTTAATTTAATGGGCACTTATTACGCGACTCGCGCGGTACTCCCACAATTGATCGCCAAGAACGGCGGAGATATTATTAATATCGCCTCGACCAGCGGACTAAGCGGCGCAGCCACTTCGAGCGCATACAGCGCATCCAAATTTGCGATGATCGGCTTCACAGAATCACTCGCGCAAGAGGTTCGTCGCAATAACATTCGGGTATCGGCCTTAACGCCAAGCACGGTCGCAACGGAATTGGCAATGGATTTGAACCTAATCAAAGAGAACAACGATTCGAAGTTCATGCAGCCGGAGGATATCGCGGAATTTATCGTGGGACAACTGAAGCTGAATCCGCGTATCTATGTGAAGACGGCTAGCTTCATTGCAACCAATCCATATTAATAAGACAAGTGATTACTTTCAGCAGGAAGTTGGGGGAGATCGGACATGGTAAATCTTACACCTACGGCAGGTTTTCATAATGATACGAACGCTGCCTTGCAGGCCATTCGGTTATACGTAGCGCCGGAAGACCTTGAATTATTGTCGGAAGAGCTCCTGCTTGGTATCGGAGGCGGCATCGGATACGGTTACTTTACCTTTTATTATGAGCAAGAGGATTTCACCAACTTCCATCTGGGCACCCGTGCAATATGGGAGGATAGCGCAGCCTTTATTGCTGGCATCTATGCTTCGTTCGGTCTTGATTTGACAATAAAGCAAACCAAAAATCGTGACGCCGCGCTCGAGGCGCTGACCACGCTAGTCGGCAATGGCACGCCTGTGCTGTTGCCGGTCCACCATGGCATATTCGAGGGAGCTTCGATTGCAGATAACGGTTTCCAGACGTATTGCGCCGCCTATGAGATCGATAAACAGCAGGGCTTCGCCCGGCTAGCCCATCGGTTCGCGGGTGGCGTCGAGGTCTCGCTTGAGAATCTGCTGAACGGGCGCAGCAACATTGCCACGCAGAAGCTGAGAAACCAGTCCTTGTTCGTAGACAAGCATCCGAGCGGCAATTCCGTCCAATTGACGCCGGAATTAATAGCCCGTGCCTCGCGCCAAGGCATCGAGCGGTGTCTCGCCAGCGCATACAATCCGCGGATGACGAACTTCGGCATCAGCGCGCTCGACAAATGGATCGAACGGTTGAAGTCGAAGGACAAGCAAAGCTGGATGACGTTGTTCGGTCAACAAAGGCATTGGACCAAAACGTTACATGCGACGGTTCAGCATATCGTGTGCAATACGGATGGCGCGGCCTTCCGTCAGGCGTATGCCGCCTTCCTTCGCAGCATCGGCGATCAGATTGGAGAAGAGTTGCTGCTTGAAGCCGCTTCACGGTTCCAAACCTCCGGCGAGCTCTGGAAGTCCTTGGCGGAGCATGCACTGCCTGACGGTATGGAAGGGGCAAGCGCACTCCGTATCCACATGATGGAGTCGGAGCGGCTGATCCGAACTGGCGAGCTCGACTTCCCTGCTTACCTGCGCAGACTCGAAGAATCGAAGCGCTTGAAAGAGGCGTTCGAGCAATCGGAGGAATGGTCATTTGATAGGAAACGCGAGCATGCGCTTGGCATAATTCCTTACATAACCGCGATCAAGGAGCACGAAAGCGCGGCGTTGGATGTATTGGAGCGGAGCTTGCAGTCGAAGAAGTGGGGATAGGAGAACAGCATCCTGCTTGAAGGCGTCGTCTATGCTTATGTCTGGCAGAGAGCAGTTGCTGTACCTCCCTCATAGAAAGAGCCCGAAATACGTATATGCTCGAGCGGCTCGCTCCCATTGGCGATCCTCCATAGCAGCTTATCTGCCGCCCGATAGCCGGTTTCTCCAATTAAAAGCAGCGGTCGACTAAGCTCCGGCACGGCAGGCACGGGACCATTGGCCAGCCCAATAACCGAGAGCTGCTCCGGCACCTGGTATTCCAGACTGGACAAGGCATCGAACAGCTTTTCAATGTCTTCGTCGATACCGACAATAACTGCCGTTGGACGCTTTGATGCAAGCTTCTCCTTGAGCACATCGGCATCCCATTCTCCTGTGAGCTGATCGTCCGCTTCGCAGACGAGACCACGCTCTCCCATCATCTCCTGAAACGCCTGCCATCGCCGGACAAAGCCGCGCTGGCTCGAGATATCTCCCACGTACATAATCCGCTTGTGCCCAAGACGAGCGAGCTGATCCACAGCCATGCAAACCGCTTCGTAGACATCCCAGATGACACTGTCGACTTTGGACAGCGCTTTGGGGTAGTTGATCAGCACCTTCGGCAGTGGCAATGCAAGCAGCTTACGCTCCACCTGATCCGACATCAGACGCGGCGCGATAAATAAACCATCCGCGGCCGTCAAGCCGCATTGCTCGAGCCAAGCTTCGAAATCGCGGTCGGACAAGTCCGCATCCAGCGTATGGCGCTCGAGCTTATGATCCAGCAGCTCAAGCCGCTGCCGCAGCCCTTCGGCCAGCACCCGGTTGTAATTGGTCGATTCGCGGGACTGGATGAGTACGAATCGCAGCTGGAATGTCGGATATGGCGTAATGCCCCGGCTAGCCAGCTCTCTTGCTTGCGCCACCGTCAAGTAGCCGCGCATATAGGCAGTGCGAGCAATCTTGGCTCGTGTTTCCTCCGACATGCCCGGCTTGCCGCCGAGCGCCTTTGATATGGTCTGTATAGATACGCCCAGCTCTGCTGACAGGTCGTGCAGCGTGACCGATTTGCGAGATCCCAGGGCAATCCCTCCTCTTGGCAGCCTCGCTCCGTTCTAGTGCGGCTTGGCTCGTATACACTCTATTTTAAACTAAATTTAAACTACTTTAGAAGTGGTCCTCTTTTTATAATGAAAGTACTTTCATTAGGAGGGATATGGCATGAACAGAATAGATGCGGATATCGTAGTGTGCGGGGGCGGCCCGGCAGGAATTAACGCGGCGCTTGCGGCGGGGAGAAGCGGTGCGAAGACGGTTCTGATCGAGCGATACGGATTCCTCGGCGGTATGTCGACGGCTGCGCTTGTGTATCCTTGGATGACGTTCCATACGGTTGAAGGCAAACAGGTCATTGCCGGAACGGCGCAAGAAATCGTGGACCGCTTAATGGCGGAGAACGCTTCGCCGGGACACGTGCGCGATACAGTCGGCTTCGTGCGGACCATTACGCCATACGATCCCGAGGTATACAAGGTGCTGATCGTCGACATGCTGCGCGAAGCCGGCGTACAGGTGCTGCTGCATAGTCTGATGGATGAAGCCGTGGTGGATGGCGACCGGATCGTAGCGGTAAAGCTTGCAACCAAGTCTGGCAAATATGAGATTGCCGCGCAACAGTTCGTCGATGCAACGGGCGATGCCGATCTGGCCTACCTCGCAGGCGTACCGTGCCTGCAAGGACGCGATGGCGATAAGCTGACACAACCTATGACGATGAAGTTCCGTATGCGCGGCGTCGACCTCGCCAGGGTAAAACGTTATATGATCGAGCATCCGGACGAATTTTACAAAAAAACACCGTTCGACGAGTTGGAGCAGCTGCCTCTCTCGGGCGTGTTAGGTTACTTCAAGCATTGGCAGGAGGCCGATCTGCCGATAAACCGCGACCAAGTGTTGTTCTTCACCGGTCCGGGACCGGATGAAGTACTGGTGAACACGACTCGCGTGCAAGGACTCGACTCGACGAAGCTGGAGGATCTGACCGAGGGTGAGATTCAAGGCCGAAAGCAGGTTCGTATGGTCGCCGACTTCATGACGCGCCATCTGCCTGGCTTCGAGCAGGCGTCCATATCGTCGGTCGGCGCGCAGATTGGTGTGCGCGAAAGCCGCAGAATTGACGGTCAATACACGCTGCAAGTCGAAGATGTCATTAGCGGCAAGCCGTTCGACGATTGTATCGCACGGAGCGGCTATCCGATCGATATCCACGATCCATCCGGCAAGGGCGTGCAAGCCGCATGGGTGCAAGGCGACGGCGCGTACGACATCCCTTACCGCTGCCTCATACCAAAGGGCATCGTCAACCTGCTCACGGCAGGCCGCTGCATCTCGACATCACACGAAGCGCTGGCAACGACGCGCTTGACGCCAAGCTGCATGGCGACCGGCCAAGCTGCAGGCACGGCTGCAGGCATGGCCGTGGCGCAAGGCGTGATGCCTGCCGAGCTGAGCATCGCGCAGCTGCAAGAGCGCCTTATCCGCGACGGCGCGCTGCTTAGCAGCGCGCAAAGTGTCAGCGATGCCAGCTAGCAACTGCCTGTTACGCGATACGGTCTACTTAAACAGATTAACGGCGTCTTCCAGAAGGCCATCCGCCGAGAAAATTGTGTACGACCACCATTTATCGTACGGCACCTCGTAAACTTGGTTGTTCTTGACCGCCTCGAGATTAGTCCAGATCGCCGACTTCTGCAAGGTGCGGAAGTACTCCTCCGCGCCAGCCTCCACGTCGGAGATCATCACGATGATCCGATCCGCGTCGAAGTCGGGCAATGTCTCGAGCGACTGAGGATCCGTATACACGAGACTCCCCTTGTTCTCGTCGATGATCTTCTGAATAGGCGCCGAAGGCTTCATGCCGAGCAGGTTGTAGATGACGTGGCCCACGTTCCGGTTGCCGACAAG
Source organism: Paenibacillus sp. strain BS8-2 (assembly GCF_054483835.1). Lineage (NCBI taxonomy): Bacteria > Bacillati > Bacillota > Bacilli > Caryophanales > Paenibacillaceae > Paenibacillus > Paenibacillus sp. strain BS8-2. The sequence continues at coordinate 1,776,790 of NZ_CM137010.1, read as the reverse complement.
CGTGAACGAATCTTTGTTAATCCACAGAATCGATACCGTCTCGTCGGGTTTGACGATGGCGGATACGCGCTCCTTCGCCCCCTGCACCTTCACCTCATGCGCCTTGATCCATGCGGCCGCCTCCTCTTGCTTGCCGACGATCTCGGCAACCTCCTCCAACTGGTTATAAATCGTGTTGTCCATCCACTTGAACGTGGCGGTCGGCGCGATTTTGCTCAACTGCCCGTACACCTCCTCGTCGATATAACCCGATGCTACGATCAAATCTGGTTCCAGCTCAATGATCGCTTCGTAGCTCGGCGGGTAATCTCCTACGATGTTGACGGGAGTCGGATAAGAGCTTAAATAATAGTCCGGCGCCACTTCGTAGTTCGGTGCGCCGACGGGCTGAATGCCGAGCGCGAGCAGGGCCGAGGTGGCTCCGATGGAATAAATGCGCTGCGGGTTCACGGGAATGTCCCTTGTCCCAAAAGAATCGGTGTACGATTTCACAGTCGGCTCTGCCGTAGCCGGCGTCTCACTCACGGACGACGATGGACTTGACGTCGCCGAGTCGGAAGACTGGTTCGAATTGTTGCCTGAGGTGGCGCAGCCTCCAAGCAGAACGGCAAAGCAGACGAACATAATGAGCGCTATGGACGGATAAGTACGACTGGTCATTTCAAATTCTCCCTTTCGACGGTGACTATAATGATACTGATAACCATTATCATTATAGCGAGTGATCACAGGACCGCCTATGACCCTTTCAGCCCGGGTAAGTGACCATTTCGGAACTGATTGCTGCACGTTTCCCTTTTTCCGATACTGGGAAGGCGTCATTTGAAACTGTTTCTTGAAAACGCGGCTGAGCACCCGAACGTCGGAATAGCTTAGCCGATCGGCAATCTTCTCCAAGGAAATATCCGATTCCGCCAGCAATCTGGCGGCATGCTCCATCCGGATGCGCGTAAGCACACGGTTTGGACTTTCGGCCAATTGATCCGAGAATAGCTTGTTCAAGTAGCGAGTACTGCAATTCAAGGCCTCGGCCACCGAATGGATGCCGATCGGCTCGGCGAAATGATCGTTCATGTAACGTATCGCCTGATCGAGCAGACCAGGCCTGTTGACGTGAACGCGATTGCGCTCCAGCTGCCATTGTAGATGGTAGATAAAGTGGTAAAACAACGACTTGGCCTGCAGCTTCTCCGTTTGCGTCGTGCCGTTCCAAGCTTGAAACATCCGCTGCAGCGTGTCGCGTAATTCCCCCGGATAATGGGAAGCGAACTGATAGACCGATTGAGTGGGAGAGGGCTTCTCCAAGTCAGGCGTGTTTGCGGGCTCCCCGGAAGTGACTGGCAGGCAGGCTTTGTAGAACAGAAGGATACATTCGAACGCTTCGGTCGTCTCCAGTCGGAGCGTTGCGCCCTTGCCGCCATGAAGCAGACGATCTCCGTTCATCTGCCACCGCTCCTCGTCAACCGATACCAGTGCGTGCCCCTTTATGACATAGAGAAAGCAGCTGGACGGGAAACGGTAGTCCAGACGGCTGTTTCGCTCCCGCAGACGCAGAAGCCTAATATCTTGTATGGATAAGGATGCATGGTTCCAGAAGGTTGAATCGGCGTGAACGTTCATGTCGTGGCTCCCTTAATCGTGATTCTTTCTAAATTATAGCCGATTTGACGCCGATGGGAAGCGGCTCCTCTCGCCATCGTCCCGAAACGGCAAAGTTCCTTATAGCCATTCCGAACCTTTCGGCGCTCCCGAATTGGGGTATAATGGAGGAGTAACTGAATCCTACGCGAAGGCGGTGCCTCTAGCATGAAATTTAGCGAATATACATACGAAAGACCGGACGTGAAGGCGTTCGAGGAGAAATTCAAGGAGCTGCTTGGCGCGTTTGGCGAAGCGGACAGCTACGAGGCTCAAGACAAGGCTATGGCGGGCATGAACAAACTGCGCAGCGAGTTCGATACCATGCAGACGATTACCAGCATTCGCCACTCCATCGACACCAATGATGAGTTCTACAAAACAGAGCAAGACTTCTACGACGAGAACGGCCCGATCGTGCAAGAATTCGTGACGGACTATTATCGTGCGTTGGTCGGCTCCAAGTTCCGATCCGAGCTAGAGACCAAGTGGGGGCGCCAGCTATTCCGCCTAGCGGAGTTGTCGCTCAAAACATTTATCCCCGAAGTCATTGAGGATCTCCAGCAGGAGAACAAACTGACGACGGAATACACGAAGCTCATCGCTTCCGCCAAAATCCCCTTCGAAGGCGAAGAACGTACGCTGGCGCAGCTCGGTCCTTTCCAGCAATCCACCGATCGGGATATGCGCAGACGCGCCGCCCAAGCATCCTCCGGCTTCATGGCTGAGAACGAAACGACGCTCGACCGCATTTACGATGACCTGGTGAAGGTGCGCACGCGCATCGCGAAGAAGCTTGGCTTCGACAACTTCGTCGAGCTTGGTTACGCCCGCATGAGCCGCACCGATTACGACGCAGGCATGGTCGCCAACTTCCGTAATCAGGTGCTGGAGCATATCGTTCCCGTTGCGACCAAATTGAAGGCACGTCAGCAAGAGCGGATTGAGGTCGATCAGTTGCTCTACTACGACGAGAATCTCTCCTTCCTGTCCGGTAACGCAACGCCAAAAGGCGATCCCGACTGGATCGTTGCCGGCGGCGCAAGCATGTACGCCGAGTTGTCGCCCGAGACCGATGCTTTCTTCCAGTTCATGCAAGCGAACGAGTTGATGGATCTTGTCGCGAAGAAAGGAAAGCAAGGCGGCGGCTACTGCACATACATTAGCGAGCATCGTGCACCATACATCTTCTCTAACTTCAATGGTACCTCCGGCGATATTGACGTACTGACGCACGAAGTGGGGCATGCGTTCCAGGTATTCGAGAGCCGCGGCTACCAAGTGCCCGAATATGCTTTCCCAACATATGAGGCTTGCGAAATCCATTCGATGAGCATGGAGTTCCTGACATGGCCGTGGATGGAAAACTTCTTCAAAGAGGATGCGGACAAATACCGCTTCGACCACCTGGCCAGCTCGCTTATCTTTATCCCTTATGGCGTAACGGTTGACGAGTTCCAGCACTTCGTCTATGCCAATCCGGACGCGACTCCGGCTGAGCGCAAGCAGGCTTGGCGCACCATCGAATCCAAATACTTGCCGCATCGCGACTATTCGGATAATGCCTATCTGGCTGCAGGCGGATTCTGGCATAAGCAAGGCCATATTTTCAACTCGCCGTTCTATTACATCGACTACACGTTAGCGCAAATCTGTGCATTCCAGTTCTGGAAGAAGTCGCGCGAGGACCGCGAAGCTGCATGGAGCGACTACCTCGGCCTATGCCGTCTTGGCGGAAGTCTCTCCTTCACGGAGCTCGCAGGCAAAGCCGGTCTGATATCGCCATTCGAGGACGGCTGCGTCTCCTCTGTCATTGGCACCATCGAGTCATGGCTCGACAGCGTGGACGACAAGGCGCTATAGAACAGCGGTCACATGTGAACATGCGCTCACGGATTGTCGTCTGTATGGGACCGTATGGGACCGTATGGGACCGTATGGGATGACAATTCGTGAGCGGGACAGCGAACCGCGCAAGCATCAACAGCCCTCGCCTTAAGGTAATAAGGCGAGGGCTGTTGTTATGAACTCTTTTACGATGTGAAGGATGGTACTGCGCATGACCGATGGGTGTGCTGCTTATTGATCGACTGCTCATTCAACCATCCAGCTGCTCATATATGCTTAGACGATCCCCGCTTCTCCTCAAGCTCTGTCGCATTGCTCCATCAGCTGGTTACTGCGCTTGTGTACTTTCGGCAGCTGGCGCATCGGCTCCGGCTGGAGGGACCGAGCCATCCGCAGGAGGCTCAAAGCCCTCTGGCGGCTGACCGCCATCTGGACGTTGACCGCCATCTGGACGTTGACCACCTTCCGGACGTTGACCGCCTTCCGGACGTTGACCGCCCATACCCATGCCGCCTCCCATTCCGCCAGCTCCGCCCATGCCCATACCACCGCCGCCTGTTGTGATTCCGGATTCGTTCACCCATGTCACTGCGCTGGTCACCTCGAACTCAACAATCTTCGAATCTCCCGAATAGATAATATACGATGTCCCCTGCTTAATATCCGGTGTGCTGAACAAAATCGACTGGAATGTCTTCGTCGGAGCGAACGCCGCGATTTCGTTGCCATCGACGTCGACTAAACGAACATTCGTGCCGCCTTCCAGCGTTTGCGGGAATGTCATTGCAATAGACTGCTGCGTCGAAGTATCCGATGCTGCCTGCACCATACCCGAGCTGCCCGCCGAAATGAGGACTCCTCCACTGAGGTCGAAGGTGCCGTCATAGTCGAGCGAACCATTGCCGTTGCCCGTTGGACCGTTAACGTAGACTGTGCCGCCGCTCATCTTAATGGAGCCATTGGAGTCTAATCCGTCTCCATTCGCGTCGACCGTAAGCGTACCGCCGCTTATCGTGAGTAGTCTGCTGGAATCGCCGGAGAAGCTATCCTGCGAAGATCGTCCTGACATGCCTGCATTAGCGTCATTGCCGCCTGCTACATTAAAGCCATCATCCGAAGCCGTTACTTGGATTTCTCCACCTAACACGGTAATAGCCGATCCTTCAATTCCTTCATAACTCTTCGCAATATCGATCGTACCGCCTGCAATGGTGAGTGAAGCATCCGCATGCATGCCGTCGTCGCCGGTTGCAATCATGAATGTCCCGCCATGGATTAGCATATTGCCATTGGTGTGCACAGCATCGTCTGCCGCATCTACATGGAATATACCCCCGTCTATCTGCAAGCTGCTGCCCGCCTTCAGCGCCTTCGCGCTAGACGACTCCGACTCCGTTCCGTCCGTCGATGAGCTTACAGTCGTACCCGTCGCGATGGCAGCTCCTGACGCATCTATCGCACCGTTACCGGATTCAGATGCAGCTTCCGCACCTGACGCTCCGCCTGACGCACCTCTCGCTCTCGGAGCTCCGCTTTGCTGCCCGCTTCCTCCTCGACTGCCGCCACCGAAGCCTCCACCTCCAAAGCCGTTTTCTTCGGTATGCGTGACGCCGTTCACATTGCCGCCGCCGCTCTCCAATTGGAAGTTGCCATCCTTAACAAACAAGGATGTCTCTGCCTGTATAGCATCGTTGACAGAAACAATATGGAAGGCTCCTCCTCCGATGGCAACAATACCTTTGCCTTCTTCTTCGGCGTTTGTTGCTTTGACGCCGTCACCGCCTGCGTCCACTGTAAGGCTCACGCCCTCCAGAGCAGCAACACGATCCTTTCCTACAAGTCCGTCATCGACTGACTTCACATTAATCGTACCGGATACCAGCAGAAGATCATCCTTGCTCTTGATTCCATCATTATAGTTCCCCTCGACCGTCAGGGCGCCGGTTCCGTTAATGATCAGATCTGCTTTGCTGAACATGGCTGCATCCGGCTCATCCTCAGAAGCATCAGCGTAGACATATTCCGCTTCATCCGACAGCTTGTTCTCCGTTCCCTCCTGCAGGGTGACGATCACTTTGCCAGCTTCCTCGATATAGAAAGGCGCATTGTCCTTGTCATTGATCTCGACACCATTAAGCACGACATGCACCATACCATCCGGTACAAAGATGGATACCTGTCCGCCAGTCAATTGTCCGCTCAGCACGTACGTACCAGCTGCAGTAATGCTGACCGATCCCCCTTCCGCCGCCGTCGCGCCGCTGCCGCTCACAGAAGCAGTTGTTCCGTCAAAGGCGATGCTGGTCGAAGAGTCCGCGCTCCAGGATGTATCGTAATCTTCTTCATCAAACGTCACAAGCTCGTCCATGGTCAGATTCACTAGCTCAGTCGATGTCGGTGTCGATGTCGAAGTAGAAGCCTCATCATTCAAGACCTCGGACACAGCCTGCTCCGCCGATACACCATAGACGCTTCCTTCATCCTTGCTGCACGCCGAAGTCAGGAGCACCGCGCACAATGCGATGACGCCTACATAATGCTTGATTTTATTATTCTTCATCAAGTAGACTTCCTTTCGTTATTCCCATCCAAATTCCATACATCATATAACCCAGCGCCTATGCCCACCGTTCCAAATCATTAATAATCCGCTGCCGCGGTAGGTGTCATCGTAAGCGAGACGTCCAAATTGCCGTTCCGGCAACGAATCGCATCCAGCAATTCCTTCTGATTCACGGTCTGACCAAGCGTTATACTATACACAAGCTCATACAGACTTCCAAGCTCCGTCGTCCGCACCCGTCTCAGCTCATACGCCACGCCGAATTGCTCAAACACTTGACCAAACGCTTCCTCGTAGCCCAGGTTTTCGGGAACTGTTACCTTCAATTGCTTCTGTTCTGACTTTCTTGCACCGTATTTGATTTTGCTCAGCACGAACATCAGCACACACAGCATGATTGTGAACAGCACTCCGTAGCCGAAAGCTCCCACACCACAGGCAAGTCCCGCGGCCATTGTAAATAGTACATATGCAATATCTCTTGGATCACCTGGCGCGCTGCGGAACCGGATAATCGAGAAGGCACCCGCCAGACTGAACGCCCGTGCGATGTTGCTGCCGATAAGAAGAATAATAATAGAAACAATGACGGGCAAAATAACCATAGTCAGTGTAAAGTTGGCAGAATATCCGCTCGGATTCGTACGCATGTACGTCATGCTGATAATACCGCCAAGCACAACTGCAATCAGAATCGTGGCAACAGCCGTCCCGAAGGTCATGGTCGTCTCTGCTGTCGTCGGATTAAATATTGATTGAAAATCAAACATATAACACACGCTCGCTTTCTTGTTGTGGGATAGAGATGGACTTGCCTGACGGGATCGCGATGCTGCCTGACGGGAAAACGATATTAGCTGTGCCGTCACCTCCGTGCTCGGAGATCATATGACCACGCACCGTCTTCTTGTATTCGTTTCCGTATTTGGAGAAGCTTGTGCGGTACAAGCCATGCTCCGAAAGCAGCCGCGACAGCCACAAAGGCACTGTTTTTTCGGCTTTGACTTCCATTAGCCATTTGCCGTCTGCATGCAGTGATTCGCCATGATCGCCAAGCTCCAAACCCAGATCGTAACGCCGATGACGGATATTCGTATCGAATGTAATGCGCAAATCCCTGCTTTCCTTACTGAACATCGCTTTACGCTCGTAAGCCAGGTACACCTTTGGTTCTAGCTCATATCGGCTTAAAAAGTACGCGATCTCGGCTACCACCTGTTTGTTCATGTACGGCTGGTACTCGGGAGTGATACCTGTGCGGACGAATTCATACGCTTCGCTAAGCTTTAGTCCCGTCCTGCGTTTGTTGACAAGTCCAAACACCTTTTTCTTTAGCTCCAAGTACACTTTTGCGTCGCCGCCTGGCACTCCATATGCTCTCAGCCTGAGCTTTTCCTTGTACTTTGGCTTCGACAAGCTGGTGCGGATGAGCGAATGATGTGCCGTATCGAAATACAAATTGCAAATCGAATAATATTCGTGTTGCTTGTTATAGTCATCCAGCTCCATATAGTCGAGCAGATCGTCATAGAAATTCCGATATGCCGCGTCGTCTAGCAAATATTTGTTTTCGTATCGGTTGAACACCTCGATGGCCATTGCCGGTCCTCCTTTTCCTCACTTACCTGCTTGCTTGATTGATTGCTTGATTGATTGATTGATTGATTGATTGAATAATTGCTTGATTGATTGATAGTCACGCTTGCCTTGTCTGTATATTAGCCCTCCAACCTTGAATGAACCTTAAACGACTTTACAATTCCTCAAAAAAAATTACGCTTCATTATATTGCTTGATATAGCTTGAATCTGCACCCAATAGCTTGATTTAGTTCCATATAGCCTGCTGACGCGGTCGCTCTATCTCTTCAGCCTCCCTGAGTCCGCCACTTCTTGTGACCGAAAGTTAAGGTTGATTCAAGGTTGACTTGTTATAATAACAACATGAACAGAGTACACAAGCAGAGGATGAACGATCGATGCGAATCTTGATCGCGGAAGACGAACAACATTTGGCTGAGGCCTTATCTCAAATACTCAAAAAACAACACTACTCCGTAGACATTGTGCATGATGGTCGCTCCGCTTTTGATTACGCGCTCAGCGGCATTTATGACCTGCTTTTGCTCGACATTATGATGCCTGAGATGGATGGGATCGCTGTACTTCGCAAGCTGCGGGGAGAAGGCGTGTCCACGCCGGTCATACTGTTAACGGCAAAGGGAGAAATTACGGATAAAGTCGCTGGTCTTGACCACGGCGCAGATGACTATATCGCCAAACCATTCTCCACCGAGGAGCTGCTCGCGCGAATCCGGGCGGCGCTGCGGCGAAAGGGCGAGGTTATTCCCGAGGACGGCATCACTTTGGGCGATATCGAGCTGAATACAGCCCAGTTGAAGGTTACTGTCAAAGGCAAGGAGCTCAAGCTGAACTTAAAGGAATGCGAGCTTCTAGAGCTGCTGATGACGCGCAAGCAAGCCGTAACGTCCAAGGAGCAAATTATCGAAAAGCTGTGGGGATTTGATTCGGATGCGGAGTACAACAATGTGGAAGTGTATATTTCTTTCCTTAGGAAGAAGCTGACCTTCCTCCACTCCAATGTGAAAATCAACACCATTCGCGGGGTAGGGTATGTCCTCGAGGTGGCCAAATAAGATGTTCAAAAAACTGAAAAACCGCTTCCTCCTCCTGAATCTTGTCACGATTTCCGTTATGATGCTGGTAGCCTTCGTCACTATTTATACGATCACTTATCAAGACGTACGTCGCGATATCGATACTGAATTGCATAAGACATCAGAGTTCTTCCGAATGCCTCACGGCGGCGATAACAAACGAGGCTTGTTGGATGTCGGCTTCCTGAGTGGACTGCTCGGCGAACCTCCGATCCAATCCGGTTATGGCGGTCCTCCTCCGGGTCGAACCGTTTCCTTCATGTTATTGGCTGACCAAGACGGTGACATTACGGTGACAGACTCACGCTTCGATCTCGAAGACGGCTTCTACGAAGAAGCGCTTATCAAGGCTCTCGCAAGCGGTGGAGAGACTGGACAATTCGCGCATGACGGCAACGATTGGGCGTTCAACGCGCAAGCAACGAACGTGGGCACGTTATTCGTCTTTATGGACGTTACCGCTCAACAGGCCATACTCACGAATTTGATCTACACCTTTGCAGCCGTTGGATTAGGCATGTTGATTGTTATCTTTTTTATCAGCCAGTTCTTCGCCAATCGTTCCATCAAGCCTGTCAAGGATGCTTTCGAGAAACAAAAACAATTTATCGCAGACGCCTCGCATGAGCTCAAGACACCACTCGCTGTCATTCAGACCAATACGGATGTGCTGCTCGCTAATCGAGAAGAAACGATTGCCAGCCAGGAGAAGTGGCTGCATTACATCAAACAGGAAACGAGCCGAATGGCTAAGCTAACGGGAGATTTGCTCTATTTGACTGAGATGGAGGAAGCTCGCTCCGCTATGATGTATGCCGAATTCGATCTCAGCGACACATTGGAAACCATTATGCTCACGATGGAAGCCGTCATCTTCGAGAAGCAGCTCCGGCTGAATTACAATATCGAGCCTGATCTCCAAACGCACGGTAGTGCCGAGCAGATGAAACAGGTGATTATGATTCTTCTTGATAACGCCATCAAGTATACGGGCACCCGTGGCATCATTACGATCTCACTCCATAAGGTTCAGAATGACGCATTGTTGTCGGTGACCAATACCGGGGAAGGTATCGCACCCGAGCATCTCGGCCGTATCTTCGATCGTTTCTATCGTACGGACGCCTCCCGTTCCCGCTCCCAAGGCGGTCATGGACTCGGCCTGGCAATCGCCCGCTCCATCGTCGACCAGCATGGCGGCAAGCTCCAAGCACGCAGCACGCTTGGGGAGTCCACAACATTCCTGCTGCAGCTGCCAACGGTGTAGCCGACTGCGCTCATCAGTAGCGGCTCCCTACTTCATCACGCACGACTGGCCCTCCGCCGATCTTCCGGTGGAGGGCTGGTCTATGCAGCTTCGGACTTGTTCATACAACTGCGGACTGGTTCATACAACTTCTAGGACCACCGCTTATACTATGTCGAATATCCTACGTTTCACGCTCGATCGTATTTGTATTCTCCGCCTCAAACGCACGGCCCAATCGTATGTGAAATTCTACATACAATGTGCTGCGACCCAAGCATACCGCCCAAACGTATGTAATATTCTACATACGATGGCTTCGACCCAACCACACGGGCCGAACGTATGTGAAATTCTACATACAATGGCTTCAACCCAAGCATACCGCCCCAATGTATGTAAAATTCTACATACAATGTGCTGTGACCCAACCACACGGCTCAAACGTATGTGAAATTCTACATACGTTGTGCTTCAACCCAAGCATGTGGCTGTAGCGTCAAGAAGTTTGTGTAAGGCGGTAAGGATATCAATCGGGATGATGGATAAGATAAGAGAGATACTCTAATGTTCTGACAGTGTTGCTGGCGGGGGATTAAGCCCCATACTTGTTCGGTAATTACTGGTTACTTAAGCGTTGTGGATAACGTTAGTTAAACATATCAGCAAGCTTCTTCTTGACCTCTATCATCCCGATTCCAGGTGTGACGCGTTCTGCATTCGTATCGTTGTACTCGATGTATTGTAAGTAGACGTCTTTCTCGGCTGCATCCATGTTCGTTAAACTTTTCTTTGGCTTGAGTCGCTTACGGAACTCCATGTTCATGCGCTCGATGGGGTTCAGAGTCTAGATGGCCAAGATTTTCAAATAGATTATTCATCGTGTTTTTGGTTATATTAGTCATAGGTAGGGTCCTTTCTCTGGTGGCATCGTAACCCCGAGGAGACCCTACTATTTTGTGCTCGGCTCGACCACAAATCTTGGTACACAATCTATTGCACATCCTCCTCGCTACGCCTAATAGCCCGAATAATCGGGCTATAGAGCTTTCCTATACATCTTAGTTACCTGGGGCTGCTTGGCTCTTAGTTCATGCACCTTGCTCCCCTTAAGCTCCTTGGTCTAGACCTTATGCTCCATGACTTGCTCCTTGATCTTGACCTTGACCTGCTCCTTCATCTTGACCTTGACTTGCTCCTTGACCTTGACCTGCTCCTTGACCTGACCGGCTTATTGACCTTGACCTACTCCTTGACCTGGTGCTTGGCCTTGACCTGCTCCTTGACCACGTCCGCCAGCACCTTGCTGTCCGAAGTTTTGGCCACCGGGGCCTCCTCCGCCTACACCTCTGCCTCCGTTACCGTTGTCACCCAGCTTCGACATATCAACCGTAGATGCGTCAACAAGTGCGTTCGGGCTGGCTTCCTGCCCTTCTGTCGTCGAAGGAATTTCACCATTTAGCTGCTTCTGAATGCTTTCGCCGCGCAACGTTCCTAGCTTGCTCAGTTCGACCACTGCTGCTTGATACTCCGAGTATGTGATAAACGCGGTTGGATCCTGCTCCACATGCTCCGCAATGAGTTCATTCAGGCTGTTCACCTTCTGTTCGAATTTGCCGTCCGAGAAGTAACCGTCCACGATTTCCTTCAGGTACGCATGATACTGCTCCTTATATTCGTCAACCTCCAGCAGCTTGCCGAGAATCGGACGTTCTTCCAGCGTAACGCCGGAGAGAGGTGTATCGATTGCCTGATTGATGACATCAGAGGCTTCCCCTGTCTGGAACCCTCCAAACGCCATATTGTAATCCCAAGGCAGCATAGTGAGCTTGCCATCATTCTCGTATAGGATATAGTTGTGCGCCATGTTCGACGTATAGCTGTCCATATTTACTACAACCGTATGAGCGGCAAAATAACGCAGTACGGCGTCCACATCCACGACTTCCTCCAGATTCGACCCTTCGCTCAACTGCTTCAACGCATCGATTACGCGCCTTTGATCTTCCTCTGTCGTCTTAGTCTCCGCATTGTCAAAAATTGCAGAATAGCTGGAAAGCTCATCGTCGGTATACACAAGTGACACACCGTTGCCGCTTCCGTTCATGCCGCCGCCACCGCCACCGGGGCCTCGGTTTCCACCAGCTGCACCACCTATTGCGTCTTCCGGTCTGCCTCCAGCCACACCACCTGGGAATTCGCCATTTGCTGGCGGCTGCACACCCTCGGTTCCGGCAGGCATCCCTTGTCCCGCTGCACTTCCGTCCATCGGAGCTGCTGGAGGACCCCCTTCAACGGCGCCTGCCGGACCTGCTGCTCCATTGCCATTCATAGCTGCGCCTTCACCTGTATTAGCGCCGGCCATAGGCAACTGTCCAGGACCTATCGCACCGAGAGCTACATCTCCATCGTTGTTCGGCTTATAGAGCTCGCCTTCGTCTCCCTGGGCGCGGGCAAGGTAGCCACTGTCGATGTCCTCTACTGCCAGATAGAAGCCCCAAGCTTCGCCATTCACCTCAATATCCGCGTAGGAGAACAACGGAGCGTCTACTCCGATATAGCTCATGATGTCGTAGCTCAAATATTCTTTCATATAACTGTTATCCGTAGTCATGTTGTTCACGACTAGCTTGTCTAGTCCCATCCAGGTTTGATCCGCCACGTATTCGTCAAATTTAATCTTGAAGCTGTAACGATCCGTTGTATCATCGTTGGCTACCTGCCGCAGACTGGAATTACCCTTCGGCCGAATGCCTACATTCTGAATCGTTGTGCCGTTAATCGTTATGTCAGCAGAAATATATTCCTCTTCGGCTGCGTTATCCAGCATCTCCTGCCAAGCAGCCTCGTCCGCATCGATCGAGATCGACATGATATCATCCTTATCCATCTCTGCCGCGTAGCCTACCTCAACAACAGTATCAACAGTCTCAGTCTTTTCCCCTGCACTGCCTCCGAATGTACATCCCGTCATCATCATAGAGCTAACGATCGTAATCCCCGCCAGCTTGATCCACCTGTTCGCTTTCATCTATCATCGCCCTCTCTCAGCTTTGTATATATTACTTTTACCTGACCGTATGGATCTATCCTAAACAATGAATCTTAAATGAATCTGAATCAGCTCGAGCGGATGAATGTAATTTCCGTATGGTACGAAAGTCTACCATCACCCACCACTAAAGAGACCAAACAAACTACACCCATGACTGACGAGGGAATTAGAGATGCGAGATATAATTGGTGTAACGAACAAGAACAATCCATTGAAGGAGGGCACCGCGTTGAAACGCTATACAATCCGATCCATAGTCGCATGTACTGCAATATCGTTCGCGCTAGCTACGGGCACTGTATACGCGGCAACCGACGCCGGTTCGTACCTTCGACAATGGTATGAGACAAGAACGCAGCACGCACAAACGCAACTATCGGATGCAATCGAACTTGCAACAGCGGACGCAGCATCGCCCATCGCCGAGCTCTCCACAGAGTTGGCCGTTGACGCCGATGACGCACTCTTGCTGCAAGCTGAGACCATCCAGAGCAACAACGCCTCAGTCATACAGGCCTATGGCAGCAAGTACGCGGATAAAGTGGTTGCCGCCGAACAATTGGCTACAACCGCTATGCAACTAGAGTTCGACGCTTATGTAGAACGGGCTTCCCGCGAGAATGCGGATGAGCTGGAGCAGACACTGATCGATACGATCGAAGAGCTGACAGAGCAACTGGACAGCGAATAATTAAACCACCCATAATCGAAAATCAAAGGAGAATGAACAATGAAATCGACAAAAACTAAAGTAGTAGCAGGCGTAATCGCAGTAGGTATGGTAGCTTCCATGGGAACGGCTTTCGCAGCAACTGACGCAGGCGGTCAATTGACAAACTGGTATAACGCAGCTTCCACATCAATTAAAGGAATCATTACTGGCGAATTCACAGCTTACAGCGATGATGCGAAAGCAGATCATAAAAATACTGTAGATGGTATTATCAAACAATCCCGTGAAAACATTCGCGATCTAGGCATTGCTGAGAAAAATGATGTTAATGCTCAGATCAATGCTCAAGTCACTACGTATACAACGCAAATCAGCAATGCTCAATCATCTATCCAAAGCAATATCGGTAGCGAATTCGATACATTCGTAGGAATCGAGAACGGTAAAACTTCGGATGCTGTCAATGCAATCGGATTGCAAAACCAAAAAGATCTTGGCAACGCTATTCGTAACCATCAGAACTGGTATGCAGACACATACCTCGTAAACGAAACAAACATAACCCATGCAGCTGCTAAAACGACATTAGAAACAGCAATTAGCACTGCTAAAGGCGCATTGAATGACTCCCTAGCTACAGAACAAGGTATCGCAGCTACTGAACTGCAAAATCATCTGGATGGTGCAATCAGTTCCTTGCAAGGTCAATTAAATGATCAAGCTGCAGATGGCGTTGCTGCTGCAAAAGTAGTTATTGAAGCAAAAGGTGAAGCACTTCTTGAAACAAGCTTGTCTGCTCTTGATGCAATCGTAGACGGCATCGACGAATAATACAACAAAGCATTGCAACAGTAACGATTAGCGGGAAGCCCTGGTACCGGGGCTTCCCCCTGTTTTGACTATTCAACGAAAGGAAGGTTGGCATGAAGAATTTATGCAAACATAAGGTCGCTACTGGAATTGTTGCTTTAATTATTGCCCTTACAGCATCAATGGGTGTCGCTTATGCGGATCTTGACGTTGCCGGTACGCTACAGGCTTGGTTTAACAAGAAGACGGACAGCGCCATTACTAGCCTGGAACAATCCATGCAATCGGATCTAGAAACGCAGAAAGAAGAATTAAAACAACAATTGCAGACACGACTCGCCACTTCCTCCTCAGAACTGGACGCTTACACCGAAACGATACGTGAACAATATATTGATGCAATTCAGGCGCATTCCGCTAAACTACTTGAATCCACTACGTTCGACCGTGAAGAGGATCGGCAGCAGATTGAACAGAAGCTACAAGCAATTTTAGACAGCGCAACAGGAGCAATGAATTCGCTTATGGAAAGCTACATACCACCTGCCGCTGTATTTACACCGACTGAACTGCAGCCTGCACCGATAAATACTCCTGAGGCTTCCAATTTACCTACTGCAACAGCAGATGCGATTGTCATTTTGGAGACAGTAGAGGAAGAATTGTTGCTCCCTTCGCCTACTGCTTTACCAATCGAGTCATTATTGCCCACGGAGGAGACAACCTATTCGCCTTCAGCGACTCCGAGTCCTGTATCATAATATAAGCTTGGAACACTATAATTGAATGAACTTATAAGGCGGTGACTACACAGCCATGGCAGATTCCATACAAGCCGTTGAAGAAACTCGCATAAGCAGACAACGCTCTTCGTCCCCTACTGGTCGCCCATCTATATGGAGGCGTATCAGTCTCCTTCTTCTAGCAGGCCTCCTCTTCCTTGTAGTTCACAATTCAACTGGACTTATGAAGGTATCTGGTCAATCCATGCTGCCTTCTCTGGAAAATGGTGATATCTTGCTCATGAACAAGGTATCTATGCTGCTTAAGAAACCCAAATACGGAGATGTTATGATCATACATCTCGACTCATTAGGTTATAATATCGTAAAGCGAGTGATTGCGGTTGAGGGAGATATCATCTCTATTACAGATGGTACCACCTACGTGAATGGACAACCCCTTGTTGAACTTTATACATATGGTGCATCAGGCGATATGCCAGAGACCCAGGTTGCGAACGGTCATGTGTTCGTCATGGGGGATAATCGTACACCTGGCGAAAGCTTGGATAGTCGCGACCCTCTAATTGCACAAGTTCCCCTCTCTTCTATGCGTGGTTTCGTAGCCGTCTCATTATGGCCTATGCGATCCATCTCAAAGCCACTGGAGTTGTAAGGCTTAAGGACAATGAAGAAGCCGCCCGGAGCTAAGTCCAGGCGGCTTCCTCTATGATATGCAGTTCGTTTCATTCTTCATTGAATGCTCTCGTACTGAACCAATCCCTTGGACATTGCGAACAAAGCTGCTTGTGTCCGATCCGCTAGATTCAGCTTCGCTAGAATCTGGCTGACATGTTTCTTGACCGTAAATTCGGTGATAAACAGCTCGCTCGCAATCTCCTTATTGGGACGTCCCTTGCCGAGCTCGATTAGTACTTCCAGCTCCTTGGGAGTCAGCTCGTCCAATCCGCCAGAATGGGCTCTAGCCGCGGAATCAGCAAGCAGCGTGTCCATAAAGACGGGATCATAATATTTGCGCCCGCGAGCGACTACCTCTACCGCGTACAGCAGATCCTCAGGCATTGCTTCCTTGAGGCACATCCCTTCCACACCTAGCGACTGGGCAAGCTTAAGCTCGCTGCCGGTTGCTGAGGATGTCAGAATAAGGAACTTGGATCCATGTCCAAGCTGCCGTGCCCGCTGAATGAAGTCGAGCCCCTTGTCCTTGCCAAGATTTAGATCTACTAATGCGATATCCGGTCTTACTTTATCCATAAGAGCTAATGCATCTTCTGCGTTGGATGCTTCGCCTGCGATGTCGAATTGTTGTTCCATACTTAAGACCATTCGGATACCCTGACGGACCAAAGGATGATCGTCTAGGATCATGATTGCTGGCATCCATTTCCCTCCTGCTTCGACTGAAGTATGCTATAATAATTTTAGAAAATTACTCCTACCTTAGCACTATTTTCATTCTAACTCATATGCAACTATTTGACTACATTAATTTCCAATTGGGAGAGCATATGTCACTCGTGTCGTTCAAAAATAATACATTATATCTCTTTCTAGGCTGCAGATGGGCATTGTTGGTCGTCACTTTACTCGTCTACGCCATTCAATATGGCAGCCATTTGTCCGAGGCAGGTCTTGCGATCGCGGCAATTGCGTGCCTCACCTTCTATAGCTTGGCGATGCTGCATACCACCGAACAGAAGCAGAAGAGCGTAGCGATCATCGCTGCCGATCTACTTGCTGGGGCCATCCTGCTCTATGCAGCGGATAGCTTCACTTACGCGCTGCTGTGTTACGGCTTATCGGGGCTGCTGATTCTTAAGCTCTATATCGGACGGAAGCTGTTTCATGTCATCGCGGTCTCCTACATCCTGTTGTTGCCTATCGTCGCGTATCAGCTTTCACAATCATCTTCCCTTCCCTACGTCACGGATACAAGTGAATACTGGGTGCTCGTTTTGATATTCTATATCGTCGTGTGGATCGAAGGACGCGCTTCAAGCCTGGTCATACGTCATTTGCGCAGCTTAGCCCGTATCTACGCCTCAACAGATACTGCTCCCAATCTTGATCTCCGACTCCCGGAAGCTATCGCTCGAACGGAGAAGTCCCTACGCAGTCTCTTACAGCATCGCGATCTATGGCTCTGCCTGGACTCTCCTCTGCTGAGAGAAAGAGATAAAAGCATCCAGCATATTTATTACGCCCAGCGTTTGGCCGAACATCCGCCGATTATTAAAAGCGGTTATATTCAATCCTTCTCCCCTGTTGGCGAACAGACCGAGCTCTACGTGCAGGCGTTACAAGATGCAAGCCGGCATCGCTACGGCTGGCTAATTCTGAAGACGGACGAGCGTAAACTGTCCTGGATGGACATCGTGTATATACGGCTGACATTAGTGAAGTTTGCTCACCAGTATGAGATGGGCAATCGCTTTGCTGCGATGCAGGAACAGGCTGTTGCGCTGGAGAGAGATGCCATCGCACAAGACATTCATGACGGTATTGCGCAAGAGCTATTTTTTCAATCGATCAAGCTGTTCCAACTCAAGAAAGTGCTGCAGCAAGACCATGCATCCAGCGCAATCGATATCGTGACGGAGATGGAAGGCAAAGTAAAAGAAAATCACCGCCAAATTCGCGAATTTATCGAGGAACTAAAGGGTGAGAAGCGTAAGTTTAATCTGCAAGATGCCGTCGAGAGTCTGTTACACCGCATCGTAGACGGCAGTGGTGTGGAGCTAACCTTCCAGCTTGAAGGGTGGGTGGCCAAAGAGAAAATCGAGATTGAAGAAGCCATCTATCATCTGATCGAAGAAGCCGCCAACAATGTCCTGAAGCACGCCAGCGCACGACAGCTGTTCGTCAAGCTGGAGGTCACTAGCGTTCAATGGACCGTACTGGTGCAAGATGATGGCAAAGGGATGGATACAGAAGCGGCATCCATACATGGAAAGCTGGGGATTAAAGGAATGAAGAATCGTATCGAAACGCTGAACGGTCTTCTCTTCCTCCAGTCAGATTCGGGCAGGGGCACAACAGTCAAAGCAGTCATACCAAGGAGAGGAGCTTAGCTTATGTACAAAGTCGTCATTGCGGATGATCGGCCTCATGCGAGGCAAGGACTTCGTCTCTTGCTGTCCTGCTCGTCAGACTACTCTATAATCGGCGAGGCCTGTGACGGTACAGAAGCGATCGAGCGTACCTCGGACCTCAGACCCGATCTGCTGCTCACGGATCTTAAGATGCCTGGGCGATCCATCATCGATGGTGCTGCTATGCTTAAAGCAGCCCAACCACATTTAAAAATGATCGTTCTGACAGCCTTCGATGATAGCGAAGATATATATCGCGCCATTCATTCGGGCATCGATGGTTATCTCATGAAGGATACCGATCCTGGTTATATTCTGCAGGTGATTCATGATGTCATGAACGGGTCTACTTACTATCAATCCAAAGATAATAAACTCGCAGCATCCTCCGAAAATAGAGGTGTGTCGTGAACGTTAATAAATGGCTCAACCTTCCCCTTCAACAGCTGCTTCTGGCATTGATCGGGATCATGACTTCCGTGCTCGTTATCGTCGGTCTCCTGGACACGAACCTAAGCGCCGCATACGACATACCCGAGAATATCTGGATTGCCATTGCGATTACCGCCTGCTCTTGGGGGATGTATAGTATTCAGCGTCGGTTATTCAAGCATCGCCGATTAAGTGAATGGATGACGTTAGTGTATCCGTTTCTTATGCTCGTATTCTTATCGGTCTATATTCCAGAGCTTGTCGCTCAAATGTGGAGCCTGCTCTTGTTTTATCCCATCATGATCAGCATGGTGACGAATGTAAGGCTGTATGGTTATGCATCTGCCGTCTTCCTGATTTATTTCACCTTATATACGTTTCTCCTGCTCCCTGAAATCTCAAGCTATAGCAGCGAGTCCACCTTCATCTCCTCCCTCCTTCGTATTGTGCTAGCCTTTGGCAGCGTATTACTAGGAGCCGTATTACTGGCAGGTCAACATCAGCTCAAGCAGCGGAGCGAAGCTGCTGCCATTAGGGGACAGAAGCAACAGGTGCTGAACATGCTGGAGTGCTTTATCCCGGCCCTAGAACGCAAGACGCAAACATCGCGTAAAGAAATTAACGATATGAGCCAATTGATGAAAGCACTGTGGCAGCAGCTTGGCGACGGTACCAAAAAGGATTGGGAGATCGAGTTATTATCGATGCTTCACTATGTAAGCCGCATCAAGCTGCCGGACTATATGTTCGAAAAGGCGGGGAAGCTGTCGGGCTTCGAGCTGGAGGTCGTGCAGGAGCATTGTTTCATGGCTAAGGAGCTCTGCGACGGCATCCCAGCCTTCGAAGAAATTCAATCAGCGTTCCTTTACCATCACGAGAAAATCGACGGCACGGGATATCCGTTCCAGATCAGCGGAGACCGTATCCCGCTGCTCTCCCAAGCGCTGGGACTGGTCGAAGTGTATATGGCTATGACTGCTCCTCGTTCTTACCGAAAAGCAATGTCCGAGCAAGAGGCTTTCCTGGAGCTACGTAAGATGCAAGGCGAATACTTCCGCGCCGATCTTGTAGAAGCATTAGCAAAAACGATACGCGTTGCGGCTTAATAATAAAAAAACCTCCTGACAGCCCAATCAAGCCGCCAGGAGGTTTGGTTATGATCGCTTTCGTGCCCGTTTCATTCGCACATCTGCACTTAAGCTCGTGCGCGCGCAGCCGCCTGGCCTTCCAGCACGAATCGTGCCGCCGCTGACAGCTCCTCTATTCTGACATCCTCCAACGTTACGAAACCAAATGGTTTATGCCGCTCCAGCAGCTCCCAGAAGAGCGGATAATGAAGCTCTCCAAGGCCTGCGGCAGTCCCCTTCAGCTTACCATCCGCGCTTCGTTTATAATCCTTGGCGTGTGCGCTGACGATACGCGGCCCCAGCAATTCGAACGCTTCGCGAATGACATCTTCTTGGCGGGTCG
This sequence comes from Paenibacillus sp. strain BS8-2, assembly GCF_054483835.1. Lineage (NCBI taxonomy): Bacteria > Bacillati > Bacillota > Bacilli > Caryophanales > Paenibacillaceae > Paenibacillus > Paenibacillus sp. strain BS8-2. Next base: position 1,756,543 of record NZ_CM137010.1, on the reverse strand, counting down.
CGTTGTGCTCATTCATCAGATTGCATGGATCCAGTACAACGCCTACACAAGAGGACGGGAATCGACTAATGGTCTCTGCGAGCGTCTGCGAAGAGTCGATAAGATGACCTTGCGCCGCCTCCAATCCGATCGTTATGCCCCAGCGCTCAGCTTCTTCAACCAACTCCTCCATGGCTTGGTGCAGTCGGTCCCAGTACTTCGGCATCAGCTCCGTATCTCGTACTCGCGGCACACCGACTTCCGTTGCAACTGTCGGCGCCCCAAAGTGCCTCGCATGGCGCAGATGCTCCTTGAAACGATCGACGTTATAACGGAACGTCTCGTCGTCCAGATCGATTAAGCTTGCGTAGCAACCTAATACCGCGATGCCCACCTTGTTTTGTGCGAAAGCGCCTCCAATTTCATTCGCAAGACCTGGACTCAATGCGCCAAGAGGAAACTCCACATCGGAGATCGCCTTGCTTAACGCGAGCTGAACATACGTGCATTCTGTTTCCGCCACCTTAGCCGCCAGCTCTCGAAACGGCTGCTTGCCCACCAAATGTGCCAATATCCCGACTGTCATCCCTGTTTCCCCCTCCGAATAATTGCATGACTCTGTCATGACGATCTCACAACTGAGGACTGTTCGCGTTGTCTGGGCGATGTCGATAACGCACCAGATCGATGCGCCCATTCTCGTCAAGCTTCACACCCTCACTGTTCAAATACAGCTCCTGCTTGAAACGTGATTCGTCGTCCTGCACCGCGATCTCACCTTTCGCATTCACAACCCGATGCCACGGCAGTCCTTGCGATTCGCTCATCGCATGCAGAATTCGCACCACCTGCCTCGCCCCTCTAGCGCTGCCTGCCTGCTCTGCAATTCCTCCATAGGTCATCACACGACCCTCCGGTATGGATTTGATGACATCAATGACCGCTTTGGTGAATGGCTGCATAGTTTCGTATCTCCTCTACATGATGCGTGGCAATAATCGCACCAACAACTTAACCCACTTCCACTTTATCATTCCAAAAAAACCCTTACAACCATTTTGGTCGTAAGGGTTCGCGTAAGCCTGCCTTTGTGTAATGGCCGATTACACGTTTACGGGACTACAGTACTCTTCTTGCCGTTGAATAGCGTTTCGAGTAATCGCTCAACTTATTGATACGAACACCGTTAAAGGTGCTGCTGATCGTATTGTGAATGAACTGGCCGTTGCCGATATAGATCCCGACATGACTGACTGCGGACGACTTGCCGTTGTTGAACAGAATCAGATCGCCCTTTTGCAGATTGCTTTTGGAAACGTATTTGCCTGCAAGCTTCTGGGAGGATGTCCCCCACTTGAGGCTAACGCCATATTTGCCAAACACATATTTCGTGAATGAGGAGCAGTCGAAGATCAATCTGCTTGTATTATTAACGCCATACTTATACGTTACTTTCCCTTGCAACGATTTCGCCAGTGCCACGATGCTGTCTGCTTTGGCCGATGCCGTTGTTGCGGATGCCGCATGGGCTTGTCCGATATGAGAAGTACCGAAGGCCGCTTGGCCCGATACGAGAGTTGCGCACACCGCTGTTGCAATTACGGTTTTCTTGATCCATTGATTGTTCATGATATACCTCCTGATGTCTTATTTGCTATACCCGGAGTATATCACGCTCATTTGGGAGCTTGTGGATTCTTAGTGGTTTCTCATTAGACAATACCTTCATGACCAGGCGATATCTTCCTTTGACGACTTTGCATTGTATGAATGTTTCTCGTAGTGTAAGTTAGAACAATGCGGTCGAAGCCGCTCATTTATCAACTACCGAAACACGGTCATCTTGGAGGCAGCACTCATGAGTAAACGTCTGGACAGAATCAATACCATTTACGCGATGCAGCTCGCGACCATCTTTATCGGATTTATCATCTTTGGGTTTTCCGAAAATATTAAGGGACCCGCGATCCCTCGCATTCAGTTCGACTTCTCTCTTAATGAAGGCCAGCTTGGCACCCTGCTGTCGCTTAATGCGCTAGGTTATTTGCTTGCTTGTACCTTCACAGCTTTGTTGACGCGTATCTGGGGAATCAAGATCGTCACCGTCCTGGCCTTCGCCGCCATGATCGCTTCCGGTGTTCTCATCTATTTCTCCCACAGTTACCCCATCTTCTCCTCGTCCTACTTCTTGATGTATGTCGGCAACGGCATGCTGGAGATTGCGCTGGCGATACTTGGGGCACGCATCTTCGTCAAGAATACGGGAATGATGATGAATTTGACGCACGGCTTCTATGGACTCAGCTCGACCGTAGCGCCGCTAATCGCCACCGGCATGATGTCAGTCAGCATATTCGGCCATACGCTGGATTGGCGCGGCATGTATCTGATCATGTTGTCCTTGTCGATCCTGCCGATCATATCGGCCCTATTCAGTAAATTTCCAGGGGATGCAACCGCTCTGCACGAAAGAATTCCGATGCGCACGCTGATGCGCGATCCTGCCCTGTGGTTGATGGTGGCGATTCTGACGTTCGGCGTCGTATCGGAGCTTGCCGTCGGAGGTTGGCTCGTTAACTTCCTGGAGAAGGCATACGGCTGGGACACCGTATCGGCATCCGGCATGCTGTCGGCGTTCTTCCTCTGCTTCGCCCTTGCGCGATTGCTGCTCGGACCGATTACAGATCGAATCGGCTTCATTCTGTCGCTTGCCATCTTCTCTGCTTTCTCTGCGTTATGTACGTTCGGGGCCATCGTGGGCGGCGAAAGCTATGCGTATCTGTTCGCCGCGGCGGGGATTGGCATCGCTATGATCTATCCCACTGTCATGGCTTTCCTAGCCAAACGGTATACGAACGGCACCGATGCCGTTATTACATTTACCGTAACCATTATGGGAGTCGGCAGTGTGATCGGCAATTACTTGATCGGCGCCGTAATCGAGGGAGCCAAGCGGCTGTATGGCATGGATGCCGAGGGCAGCCTCATCCGGGGCTTGCAGGCGGGCTACTGGTTCATCGGCTTATGCGCAGCGGTATGCTCGGTCTTTAGCTTCGTCCTATATCGCTATCTGAAGAAACGCGGTCAGCTGCTTTAGCTTTGAAGTCCGGTAGGAATTCTACTAGCAACAGGCTGTCTAATGGGTCCAATAACCGTCGAGACAGCCTGTTTTTGTGCTGCTACAAACCTATTTTCAATTGACAGCTGGGTAGTGTACAATAAAGAAACAAAGAAATTGGAAACATGGAATCTTTTCAATATGGGAGGGGTATACTATGGTAATAGCAAATGAGGTGGTGACTCGTATGGAATGGAAGCGCGCACGTGTCTCTCAGAAGCGCCAAGTAACGATACCTCAAAAGCTCTTTGAAGAAGCCGGCATTAAAGACGAGGTCGAATTCGGCATTAAAGACAGCATCATCTTCATTCGCCCTGTGCGTGAAAATGCTGGCAATGACTACTTTGGTGATTTGATTTTGGCTGATTTGCTCAAAGAAGGTTACGCTGGTGATGAATTGCTTGCAAAGTTTCGTGAGCGACAAGGCGAACTACACGCTGCTGTTAAAAACTTAATTGCCGAATCCGAAAAGGCTGCTCGCAATTTCAATGGCGTAGACGAAACGGAAACACTTTTTGGCGATGTAATGGGGGATTAGATGCTTCCCATTACTTACCTCGGCCCCGCTGAACGATATTTGAAAAAACTCGTTGAAAAACCGCTGAAGCGCGCCTATTTCGATGCCCTTTTGGCCATTCGAAAGGATCCCTCAATTGGGAAACAAAAGACAGGCGATCTCGCCAGCATATTCGGCTATGATGTATCTTATAAGGGCACTAACTATGAGATTGCCTACCGTGTAGAAGAAAATGATGATGGTGAGCTTGTGGTCGTCATCATGGCTGGATCCAGAGAAAACTTTTACGAAGAGTTAAAACGATATTTGAAATAGCGAAAGGATCCCCGCTGGCGAGAGGCCACTGAAAATCTGTGGCTTATACATGCTCAAGTATGGCACTACACAAAACAAAGGCTAATTCCATTCGTTATGAATGAGAATTAGCCTTTGTTTCTTTGGTATGCCAATTCTATTTCACTTCATTAACTTCAATATTCGCTTCACATTGACTGTGAATATCGCGACTGCACCTTGCATTTCCATACCTAATAGACCCGAGGTCTCAGCTACATCATACCCGTGTCTATGTTTCAGTTCACTATTCTTTGCTTCAATTTTATAGCGTTCTTTTGCTTTTTCCTTGAAATAGTCACTTTCCTGAAAGAGCTTTTGACCACTGTGTTCGGCTGATTTAATGCTAACCGAATAGGTCTTTGTCTTTGCTCCTTCTTTATAGCAGCCTTCTTTGAAGGGACATTGCTGGCATTTGCTTATATCAAAATAAAAAGTATTGATTTGGTTTTTTGCTACATTTTTTGTACCTGTTCTTGCCTTGCGAATGGCCAGGTGTCCTGCTTTGCACACGTACATGCCTGCATCCTTATTGATATCAAATTCGTCCTCTTTACGACGAGCGCCATCTGAGATCATAGGGTTTAATTTGGATACCAATTTAAGTTCGTTTTCATTGGCATACTGAATATTATCCTTTTCTGAATAAGCGGTGTCCCCAATTACAGTATCAATCTCCATCCCCGTTTCGATACTTTTCTCAATTAACGTTTGTAATTGCTTTCCATCGTTCTTTTCGCCTGTCGTGATGATCGCAGCAGTAATGATTCGCTCCTCGTTCATGGCGATATGTGTTTTGTAACCAAAGAAAGAGGAGTCCGCTGTTTTGTGTCCTACACGTGCATCCGTGTCGTTTGAGCGTTGCAGTTGTTCATTGTGATCCGCTACGATTTCTTTCAAGTAGTTCAACTTTTCTTGAACCTTTGGATAGTGGCTGATGGCTTCTTCCTTTTCAACAGCCTCAATCACTTTTTGACAATACGCCAACTCATCGGCTATGTCGTTTGTCGTTGTTTTGGGCGGGAATTTCTCTTTCATCGATTCGTCGATTTGGTAGACAGCTTTGCGAAGTAATTTTGATTTTTCTATTAGGAATTCCTTCGGCGATTGCTGATTATATCTTGCTTTTGTGTGTGTCGCGTCTACGATGATTGATTTGCTTTTAATGAGTTCCTTCTCCAGAGCGATTTCCACTGTTTTCTGAATTAGCATGTCGAGCAGATTAATGTCTTTCAAGCGTAGCTTGCGAAACTTCGTTAATGAACTGGGATTGATAACCGCGTCTTCCGGGGCCATATCCAGAAAATATTTAAAGGACATGTCATATTTCGAACGCTCTACGACATCTACATCTGAAAGATCAAAGATGGATTTCAATAACAAATATTTAAACATCCGAATAGGGGGAACAGCATTTCGACCATTGTCTAAGCAATAATTCACTTCTAACTCTTCATGAATAAAAGAGAAATCGACAAGGTCATTAATCTGTCGGAGCATATTGTCTTTTGGGACAACGATATCGTATATGCCCATATATGGACTAAGATTTAAGCTTTGTTGATTTGAAATCATCTGGGTCACCGCCTGTTTTGGTTACCCCTATTATACAAGAAAACAAGATGCTCTTCCGCTTATATGTGGAAGAACACCTTGTTTTTAATTAAAGAACTTTTTCAGTGGCCTCGCTGGCGACGGGATCCTTTTTACTTACTCACATTTAGATGTTACGGAATATACGAGAGAACTGGTTACAATCTTCGATATATCAACTAAAAAGCGATGTGTCACCAAGGGGGTTACCAATGTTTCACTACGATGTAACTTGCTATAATTGTAAAAAAACATTCAGGGTATACGAAGGTTCACTAAAATATAAACAAGCTAAGGAAAGAAAAGTTAAGTATTTTTGTTGCGAAGAATGTGCTGCTAAAATACGCATGGAAGCAATTATGAATTTTATGCGCGGGACTAATCGTTTTTAATTATTGATTTTGATTTTCGATTTTCATTCATATGGGAGATTAAGCTATCTGGGAGAGGTTAATTCAATAAAACAGCGACAGCCAGGATCATCTCCTCTTCCTTGTCTGTCGCTGTTTCCATTTCCGAGGTTCATCTACGACCCCGTCAATTCCTTTATTCCCTGCAGACACCATTCGTATCTGCTGGTGTTATGCGTATTCGATTTCCTTAAGGAGCTCAAGTGCCGCCTCGTGATCGGGCTCCAGCTTAAGCAGCTCCCGCAGGTACTGGGCGGCTTCTTCATCCCGCTCCAGCTCGAAGCAGCAGATCGCCAGACAATAGTAAACAGTGGAGACGACTTCATCCGGCTCCGCTTGGATCGAACGTTCCAGGTAACGTTTCGACTCTTCGTATCTGTCCATCTCGAACAGAATCAAGCCCGCATCCAGCGCCAGGTTATACCGCTGCTCCATGACGTAGTACGGCGCCCACATCCGCTCGATCCCCATGGCGAGATCGTCCTTCTCCTCATCGTTGGCATCCCCCAGCAAGGCGGAGATGTTCTTCGTGTTATGCACGAACCACTCGGCGTCGTAACCGCCCAGTCGCCAGAACCCGAGGAATGACTGCAAGCCCATATCCTCCTGATGACGATCCACCAATTCCTTTAGGCTGTAGAAATCATCCGGACCAAACTTCCCAATAGATCTTCTATAGGCTAACCGGGTATGAACGTAAGTCTTCGGTTCTTCCACATAGAGGATAGAGCCCACATTAATATTCATATAATGCTGCGAAGGGAACAGCGTGATCGCGCCTTGCCGCTCGAATTCGTGCAGGAAGGCATGGAAATTCGCCGTAAAGGAGAAGCTTCCATGCCGCACAAATTCCGGGGGCTCCGTATTATGCAGTTGCTCCATCAAGTGGTCGCCCTTATCCGCCGTGATTAGCACGAAACCTTCTTGCGATAACGCCTTTAGCCTGTCGAGACATGCCAGTCCCGCCACCGGGAATAGCAGATACACCTCATCAAGCTGCTCGCGGTACAACTGGATGAGCTCCCGATACGGATAATCTTCGGCTTCGTATTCCGGAGCAAGTCGGTTCTCATAACGAAGCTGCAGACGGTCCAGTACGGCAGAGATCCCGTGTTTGGGCGCCGCGCCAACCTCCCCGACGTAAACATCAGCTTCGTAGACACGACCATCTTGGAAATACAGCAGCTCCTGCGGAATCCCGTCAAAAAAGTAATTCGCTACAATCACTAGCGGCTGCGCCAATGCGCCGGTGCTAATCGTCTCCCCCGATACCGACAGATGCAGCTCGGAATCCTGTACGGCGTCGAACCTCGCGAAGTCGAGCCACCCGTCCGCGATAAACACTTGCAGCGCAGGATGGTCCCGCCATGCAGACACATTGCTCATGGCTAGATCCGTCATCCAGTAGCGAATCGGCGGCAGCGTCATGTCCGCCTCGTTGATCAGATCGCGCAGCTCATGCAGCACATGGCAGGCCAGTCTGCCTGCTCCCGCTCCAAGCTCCACGATACACACGGGCTCCTCTGTCCGGCCTTGCCCCGCCCGATCTAGCAGCAGTCCAAAGATCATGTCGGCATAAGCGCCTCCGATCATTGGGTTGCTTGTTATATATTGAGGCACCTGATCGTTCCGCCAGGCTTGCATGCCAGCATCTTCGTAATATTGACGTTGCAGATCCCATATTGGCGCTTCGCTGAAACGATAGCGCTTTTCGTTCGATGTGTTCGTCATGTCGTTGTTAAACCTCTCTCTCTGTGGCACTCCGCAGCAGGCAACCGCCCTCGTCATACCTCTATGACATCATCATACCTTTTTTCGCGCAGATACACGAATCTCTTCGTCTACATTGTCCGAATCCATTTAAGATTCATTCAAGGTCGCCCCTCTAAGATAGGAGCAAGACTCCCACACATGAGGTGATTTCCTTGATTTCCTGGATGAAAAGAAACCGATTAATGACGATTATGGCCATTGTGCTAATAGCTGTTGCTTTGATCTTGTACCGGCTGGCAGATCGTTATCTCATCGAACACTTTGAAGTGATCGTCGAGCCAAATACAAGCGTTGCAGATGCAGGCAAGTCTACTGAAACGAATGTGGATGCTTCTGAAGAAGGGGATTCAGGAGATACGGCATCCGGTACAGATACTTCGACCGACGCCGCTTGGGATGACTGGAGCTACGAGGACGACAAGCAAACCATTGAAATTCAGAAGGTGCAGTCCGGCACCGGTGCGGATGTCGTCACCTATTATGTCGCCGATGTCACCTTCCACGGGACGCCGAATCTGGATACTGCCTTCGCCAAGAACGCTTTCGGCACCAATATCATTGAGAACACGTCGACGATCGCCGAGAACAACGGCGCCATCTTCGCCATCAATGGCGATTATTACGGCTTCCGGAGCGATGGCGTCATTATTAGGGGCGGCACCTTGTTCCGCGACGAACCCGCCAGAGAAGGACTCGCTTTGTACGAAGACGGATCGCTCCAGGCTTACGACGAAGAAACCCAATCTGCAGAATCGCTGCTTAGCGCCGGCGTCACCGACACGTTTTCATTTGGACCGGCGCTAATAACGGACGGGAAAATCTCCGGAGATTTCTCCAGCGTCAAAATTGACAAAAACTTCGGCAACCGCTCCATTCAAGCCGCTAATCCTCGGACCGGCTTCGGCATGATCGAACCGGGCCACTTCCTATTCGTCGTGGTCGACGGTCGCAGCTCCGAGAGCCGCGGCATGACGCTTACGGAGTTTGCGGAGCTGTTCCAGGAGCTCGGCGCCACCGAAGCCTACAATCTGGATGGCGGCGGATCGTCCACGATGTATTTTATGGGCAGGGTTGTGAACGATCCACTCGGCAAGGGCAGCGAACGAGGCGTCAGCGACATTATCTATATTCCGCAATCTGTATAGAAGGAGGCCACCATCATGACCATACTTATTCCCTCCTACGAGCCGGACGAGCGGCTGATCGCCCTTATACACCGGCTGAAGGAAGTTAGCGCAGACGACATCCTGATTGTCGACGACGGCAGCGGCGAAGCATACCGCGGTATCTTCGAAACGGCCGAGCACGCCGGCTGCACGGTACTGACGCATCGGATTAACCAAGGCAAAGGCAGCGCGCTCAAGACCGGCTTCGACTATGTTAGGCAACAAAGTTCCAGAGACGATGCAGGCATCGTATGCGCGGACAGCGATGGGCAGCACTTGCCCGGCGATATTCTGCGAGTAGCCGCCGCCGTACGCGAGCGCAGCAGCCGCATCGTGCTGGGGAGCAGACAATTCACCGGCAACGTCCCTCTTCGCAGCCGATTCGGCAATAGCGCTACCCGAATGGTCTACTCCATGGCGACCGGCCAGCCGATTCAAGATACGCAGACCGGTCTGCGCGGATACTCAGCGGATATGCTGGACTGGCTGTGCGCGCTGCCCGGCGATCGCTTCGAATACGAGATGAACATGCTCCTCGAGGCACCCAAGGCCGGATACCTATTAGTGGAAGTGCCGATCGACACCATCTATCTGGACGAGAACAAGTCTTCTCACTTCCGCCCTCTAATCGATTCCGCTCGAATCTATTGGCCATTCGTGAAGTTCTGCGCGTCCTCTGGATTAGCCGCCGTCCTGGACTTCGCGCTGCTGCTCATTCTGCAGTGGGCGACTTCCAATCTGCTGCTGTCTGTCATCGGGGCTCGTATATGCAGCTCGATCATCAACTACGGCATCAATCGCCGATTCGTGTTCCGGGGAGGCAAGGAGGATGGTCTGAGCGGCAGCACGACCATTCGTCGATCGATGTCACGTTACTACTTGCTCGCCGTTATCATCCTGGCGCTTAACTATGGTATTCTGCATTTGTTTCATATCGAGCTAGGAGTATCGCTTGTCATCGCCAAGCTTGCTACCGAATCCTCGTTGTTCGCGCTAAGCTTCTGGGCGCAGCGCAGATTCGTTTATTGATCGATTCGCTTCCCGATCTCGTCGAACGTCCGAATATGCCGCAGCAACTCTTCAAGGTTAACCCAGGAAATGCCGACCTTTTGATCTGCCGCACCATAAGACATGATTAAATCCTCGCCCAGAACAATACCCCCGGTCGTAAATAGGCATGGTGTCGGATAATCGTTCGGCATTTCCCAATCCCGCTCCGCGAACATCAGTCGGTCGGAGCATCGATGAATCACGACAGGGAAATCATCCTCTCGCTCTCTAAGGATCATAAAAGATTGCGTGTATCCGAACTGCACATTTTTTTTGGCATGATAAGAAACCAGCCATTCTTTATTCCCCAAGGCAATCGGCGGCCAGCTCGCGCCTACCTTATTCTCCTCCCAATCGAAGATCGGGTAAGCCAGCAAGCGATGTGTCGCCTTTGGTGTAACAAAGTCCCCCAATGTTTCCGCTGCCGCCAAATAGATGGAGGGTTTGCCGACCTCTTCTCCGCCTTCGAACGGGATAACATTCATCGGTCTATGCAGCATGAGATATTGCTCTTTGCCTGCAATCGTCATCTTCTCGGGGAATAAGAACACATCGCGATTATCGCTGACGTAGCCCTCCGTTAGAGGACCGATGTACTGAAATGCGTTTTCGTAAGCCCCTCGCTTGAGCTCGTCCAGATTGAGCTTATAGAGCACGGTTACTGTATCATTAGCCCGAGCGGTTTTGATAAACGGATCCGAATCGTCCCCCTCAAATATCCAATCCGGAACGTATTCGAATCGCGTTTGAATCGGCGGGTTCTGGCTGCTGAGCCAGTAGGGACCAGGAGGAAACGGGCGGCATGCCACCGTTACGTACAATTCATTCTCTATATAAAAGATTCTGGGGTCTTCCACGCAGCCATTCGCGTAATTCCGCACTTCATTTCCGTATATATCCTTCGTATACAGCTCATGCTCTTCATACCCGAGCGCAGGGGCCAGCGCAGGTCTTGCAAAGTCTGCGTCCCATGTTTCTCCCGCATCCTTGCTAATGGCATAACCCAGAAAAATCGGATAAGGGTCGTGACAGCCCTCTCTTCTCTTTTCCGACCATGGGCCCGTTGCCCGAAACAGCATATGAATATCGTTAGAGTCGGGATCCTTAATAATGGCGGGATTCAACACCATCTTATCTGCCCAGCTGCAACCTGGTACCGGTTCAAGAGCGGGTTTGCTCAAATAACGAAATGTCGGCTTCATAGTTCCTCCTGTTTTTCATCCATAAGGATAATAGTTATCCGTCTTACGCAATCAATTTATCACGGTCATTTGACTTTTTCAAAACACTTTTTCCATAAAAACGTTCTTTCGAAAAAACAGTAAGATTCATCAAGTAGAAAAGGAAGATTCATCATTCTCGCCATACGATTATGCGGTTTATAATTGAATCAGCAAGGAAAACCGTCATCGGAGGCGATTCATGTGAATCAAGAGAAACAGTATGATATTGTCATTTATGGAGGGACGGCTGCGGCGATTACAGCGGCTGTTCAAGCCAAAAAAATGGGCAAAAGCACAGTGGTGATCGAGCAAGGTCAGCGAATCGGAGGCTTGACCAGCGGAGGTCTTGGGGATACAGATGTGGGCATGGAGCATGCGGTGGGCGGTCTTTCCTTAGAATTCTACGAACGAGTAGCCAAAAAATATGCGCAAGACGGAGCTCGTTGGTTATTCGAACCTAAGGTAGCGCTCGAAGTATTGCAGGACTGGGTAACGGAATACGATATCGAGGTCGTCTACGGGGAGCGTCTTGATTTGGTCGACGGGGTGACGAAGCAAGGAGCAAAGATCATCTCCATTCGTGCAGAATCCGGGAACGTCTATTGCGGCAAGATGTTTATTGATGCTTCTTATGAAGGTGATCTGCTTGGCAAAGCCGGCATTTCCTACTTTGTAGGGCGCGAATCGAACTCCCAATACGGGGAAACTTTAAACGGCATTCGCCCAGGCAACGAGCTGCCAAGCGGGATCGATCCTTACATTGTGAAAGGTGATCCTTCGAGCGGCTTGCTGCAGCGTGTTAATCCTGAACGTGGCGGTAACGTCGGCGATGGGGATACCAAGCTTCAAGCGTACAATTTCCGCATGTGTTTGACCAACAATCCCGATAACCGTATCGAAATCGAAAAGCCTGAGGGGTATAACGAAGCCGATTACGAAATTTTGTTCAGAGCGATTGAGCAAGGACAAAGCACGAAATTCTTTAAGTTGAATATGGTGACCGAGGATAAGACGGATTCTAATAACAACAGCGGCATCTCTACGGATTACAACGGTATGAACCATAGCTTTGCCGAGGCGGATTATCTTACTCGGGAGCAGATTCGCGACGCCCAGCGCGTCTATCAGCAAGGTTATGTCTGGACCATACAGAACCATCCGCGCGTTCCCGAGGAAATCCGTGCGGTCTACAAGCCATGGGGCTTGCCGCGGGATGAATTCGTCGATAGCGGACACTGGACTCCTCAGCTGTATGTGAGAGAATCGCGCAGAATGATCGGGGATTATGTTGTGACGGAGCATGATGTCAGACTGGAGAACCCGGTGGCGGATTCGATAGGAATGGGCTCCTTCGCCATCGATTCGCACCACACTCAGTACTACGTCAATGAAGATGGGCATGTTAGCACGGAGGGTGGCTTTTATGTAAGATTGAAGGCCCCTTATCCGATTAGCTATCGTGCGATTATGCCCAAACAAAGCGAATGCACCAACCTAATCGTACCGGTATGCGTATCCGCTACCCATGCAGCTTACGGCTCGATCCGGATGGAGCCTGTCTTTATGATTCTGGGGCAATCGGCTGCGACGGCGGCTGCACTGGCGCTTGATGCGGACGGCATCATTCAACATGTACAGGTGGAGCAACTGCACGCTATCCTGCTGCAAGATCAACAGGTGTTGTACGAAGACGCCAAGTCCGTGCTTTAGTTGAATCGGAACCCGAATTTGCGCCGGTATTCCCCCGGGGGATGTCCAAAGCGGTCGCGGAAGGATCGGCAGAAATGGGCGTAGCTCAAGAAACCCGTTTTGTCGGCAACCTGCTCCAGCGCAAGATTGCTATATAGCACCTGCTGCTCGGCTAGATTTAATCTCACTTCGATACAATAGGCGAATAACGACCCGCCAAAGGCGGCTTTGAACAGATACGAGCTTCGCGAAACACTTAAGCCGACAGAAGCCGATATTTTCTCCAAGTTCAGCGGTTCATGGGCATGATTCTCGATATATTGCTTAAGCTTGTAGGCGGTATCCGTGCCCTTGGTCCGCTGATTCAATTGAATCACTTGCTCGAGCGTCAAACAAAACGTTCTGAGCAGATAATCCATAATCTCATCTTGGTTCTGCATAACCTTCTTCTTCTCGCTGATCATATGCTTCCACAAGGTGATGACGGTGTCGTCAAAGCCAATGTTTGTTTTGGTCGGCATGTTATTGCCGCTCCACCAGGAGTCCAGCCACTCCCCCTTCCCGATCAAAAAATAATCGCTAACGGGCTGAACGGCACCCGATGCGGGGGCGCTTCGAGGCTGCACATCCAGCTCATAAGGTTGATCGGGTGGATAGATAAGCAAGTCGCCAGGAATGATGGTTTCGTATTTGCCCGCAACCAGCGCGCGACAGGTGCCTTCGGCCTGAAACCGGAAGAGATAGTTGGTCAGCCCATCGTTATACTTCACGGAGTGCGGCTTCGTATGCGTGAAATAGTTAGCATAGATGACGCTTGCGCCATGCGGGACTTGATTCGTCATAAGTGGGTATGGTGCCTCCTGGATTTCATTTTTTTGATGCCATTATAGAAAATTGGCGGTATAGGGGACAACCCCTATACCGCCACCCTTGTTTATGCGATCCAATAGCCGACTAGCTCTCAACCGGAACAAAGTTTTCTCCAAGCCATACATCCTGCTCCAGCAGCTGTCGTTGCAGCTCGGCAACGGATATGCCGCGCGAGCCTGTATCATCACGCAGCGCCAGTGTAGCTGCCGTTCCCGCAGCCTGCCCCATGGAGAAGCAGTTCGGCATGACCCGCAAGGAGCCTTGCACCGCTCGATCCGAGGACACGCAGCGTCCGGCAACCCACAGGTTGTCGATGCCGACCGGCAGCATGATCCGGTACGGTACGCCATGCGAAACGCCGGGAGGCAAATGGTTGAACGTCATATCACTTTTGCTGTTGGCGAGATGAATATCGATGTAGTACGCATTGCGCGCAATATCGTCCGGGAAGGAGCGCGCGGAGAGAAAATCATCTGCCGTCAGAATATAGTCTCCTTCGATACGACGAGTCTCCCGGATCCCGAGCTGCTCTCCACTCGCCACCATATGGGCGTGCTCAAAGCCCGGCACATAACGGCGGAAGAATTGCAGTTGGCGTTCTGCCGTGCGCCGCCCTTCGATCGCCCCTCTGGTCAAATCCTCTGCCAGAGTGCCGTCTACCCCGAATACATGGCCGAAGTTAACGCCGACCAGGTAATCGCTGACCCATGCCAGACCCGAGATCGACTTGCGTCCTTCCGGCAGGGCGCCGGCCTCGATCGCCTGCTCAACCGCCTTGTGGAGCTGGCCCGTATCCCCGCTCTCTTCCAAGAACCGGTTGAACCTTGGTCGATCCACGTTCGCTAGCAAATAACACATGCTGCCCGGCTGAAGCTCCCCCGCTTCTCCGCCCTTCTGGAAAGGAACGCCTGCCAGCGCGGCAATATCTCCATCACCCGAGCAGTCTATGATATACCGGCAGGGGATGAAAGAACGCCCTGTTTTGTTAACTACAATGACGCCTTCTACCGTGCGCTTATCCTCGGACAATACCACATCGTAAACGAAGGTGTGGAACAGCGGAATAACGCCGCATTCCAGTATGGCATCGTCATAGACGCGCTTCAGCACCTCCGGATCGATCGGCACCCAGTCCAGCTTCTCCTCGTATTCCTCGCGGAAATCGGAATAGCAGGCTTCCTTCATCCGCTCCATTAACGCAAGACCGAGACCGCGTATGATCGGCTTCTGCTTATCCGTGAAGGGGCAGAACGCAGGAACGAGTGCCACGGTTCCCATGCCGCCAAGGAAACCCCTCTGCTCCACCAGCATGGTGCGCGCTCCCCCTTTCGCTGCAGCAATTGCCGCGGCGATTCCGGATGCGCCTCCTCCGATAACCAATACATCGACTTCGCTTGCAGCCGGGATGCTGGCGGATGGTAACGTAATCTGTCTATTCATAGCAACCTCCCACATTCAGTACAGGCATAACCTGTCGCAACGGTTTATTTGACTGTCCCTTCCAGACACAGCTTGAGCAAATCATCAACATGAGCAGTAGCCAGGCATTCGACGGTGTCGGCGGCGCCGTAGTAAATTTTGACTTCTCCGGAATCCTCCAGAATCATGCCGCCAGGGAAAATAACATCGTTGCGGAACCCTCCATCGGTCTCGTAAGCGGCTTCCGGTGCAAGCAGCGGCGTCTCCGCCTTGCCGATGATCCGGCTAGGATCTTCAAGATCCAGCAGCATAACGCCGGCTGTATACCGCTTCTTCCAACTCGGCTCCCAGCCGTTCTTGCCCCGATTGCGGTCGATATCGACGGCATGGAACAAGGTCAGCCAGCCCTTGTCCGTCTTGACAGGCGGAGCACCCGGGCCTACCTTGTCGTTGGCGTAAGCTACATCCTCGACCGCTAGCAGCAGCTTAGAGTTGCCCCAATATCTCAGATCGGGAGAGTCGCTCATCCACATGTCAAAGCGGTCAATGCCGCCTCGGCTGTATACGGGCATAGGGCGCTCCAGCCGAACATATCGGTCTCCGATTATCTCCGGGAACAGCACCATGTTGCGGTTATCCGGCAGCGACAGGCTTAACACCTCAAAGGAGCTAAAGTCTTCGGTGACGGCGATGCCGCCTCGCAAGCCGTGCTTGGTATCGACCGCAAAGCACATATAACACTGCTCGCCGATGACCGTCAGACGCGGATCATACACGCGGATAACCTCTTCATCCTGCCAGGACCAGCAAGGCATCGGACGCACATCCCATTTTATCCCGTCATCGCTGAAGGCCAGCCCCAGATTGGTGGTATGATGCGGGGCAACCGTCTCCTTCTGCTCATCGCCATAGTCATTGCGGAATACCATTACATATTTGCCCTTGAACTTGGTAACCCCCGCATTAAACACCATCGCCGGCCCGTAAGGCACATCGCTTGGAGACAGGATGGGATTGGCAGGATATCGGGTAATAATCGGACTTGAGAACAGAGGTCCTACTATAAAATCGCTCATATGCATGTTTCCCCTTATCAATAGAGTTGAGATTAACCTTTAACGGAGCCCGACGTGACTTGTATGAAGGACTTGTTCGCCAAAATATATGCCAGCAGCATCGGTAGAATGGAGAGACATGCGCCCGCCATCATTAAGTGAATTTGCATAGCCGCGGAGGAACCGTACCGGAGATTCGCAAGTCCGACGGTAAGCGTCTGCAACTCCGGATTCGTCATCGTAAACACGAGCGGCAGAATGTATTCGTTCCAGGCATGACGGAATTCGAACAGGCCGGCCACGCCGAGTCCTGGCGTCAGGAGCGGCAGAACGATACGGAAAAAGGTTCGGACGAACCCCGATCCATCCACCATGGCCGCTTCATCGAGCTCGCGAGGTATCGCTTTGAAGAAACCAAGCAATAAAAAGAATGTACTGGAATGGGCGCTGACCAGAATGAGGATAACCCCCCATAACGTGGTGTTCAGGTTCAGCACGACCATCAAATCAAATTGCGGGCGGAGTACGATCGCACCGACGGATATGAACATCATGGCCGCCTGCGTCGTCACATACAGGGATTTTCCCGGAAATTGGCGCCGATCGACTACATAAGCCGCCATGGATGCTACTAATAGGGTGGCCGCTGTGACGACAATGCTGACAAATGCGCTGTTCCAGGTATAGCGGGCGAAGTTTGCTTGCTTCCAAGCTTCCGCATAGTTGGCGAATTGCATCTTGGCCGGCAGCAGGGTGCCGCCGGTCATCATCTCGGCGCCAGTCTTGAGAGAGCCGGATAACGTCATTAACAGAGGAAATAAGGTCAATCCAGCCGTTGCTAATAAGAACAACCACATCACCGTACGGCTCGCGATTCTGCCCAAGCGACCCGTCTGCGAGCCAGCGTCTGCTTTGCCGCTGTTCCTTTCCGGCTTTCGAGATAACACCTGTTCGTTCATTTGCTTATCCTCCTGCAAGCCTGCAGCCGTTTATACTAAACTTATCTGCGGCGTTGTGTTCGAATCGTAAGGGCTTCGCAAGGCGATTAGCGCCATTAGTACACTTTGTTCATTTTGCGGCTTAACAGGAAGTACAAGCCGGTGATCGCACCAACAATAACAGCGGTGACGAAGCCTACAGCACTGCCGTAACCAATCTGCTGTTCGACAGGCGAACCCGTTGATACCGGGAACAACAGTTTGTACAGGTAGAGGTACATGACCTCGGTCTTGCCGATCGGTCCGCCCTCTGTAATGAGCATGATGCTTTCATAACCTTTCAGGGAGGCAATTATGGCTAACATAATGACCAGTTGGGCAACAGGAGCAAGCATCGGAAGCGTAATATTCCAGAACCTTCTTCCGGCGTTCGCGCCGTCAATCGAAGCACTTTCATACAAATCTTTCGGGATGCTCTGCAGTCCAGCCAAGAATAGCAGCATGTAGTTACCGACCGCGCCCCATACCGCAACAAGAATAACCGTTAACATTGCAAATTTCGTTCCCAGCCAGTCAACCGGCTGCGAGACTAGATTGAGCTTCATCAAAGCGGTGTTAACCATTCCGTTATACGAATTGAAGATGGTATAGAACACAACGGATATAACCGCGGTACTGATAACCGTGGGCATAAAATAGATCCCGCGCAGCAGATTGCTGCCGCGCAGCTTGCCGTTCAAGATAACCGCAAGCAGCAGGGATATGGGCAGCGTAAGGAGCAGCTTGCCTCCAGCGTAGATAAAGGTATTGCCAACCGATTCCCAGAACAGCGTGTCGCGCATGACCCGCTCGAAATTGTCCAAGCCGACGAACAGAGGCTCGCCATATCCGGCATAATCATAGAACATATAGCGCAGCATCCAGATCAAGGGGTAAACGCCAAGAACCGCTGTCAAAATAATGCTCGGGGATAGAAACAGAGAATTCTCTCCCAATCGTTTCCAATTCCATTTAAAGCTCATGATCGTTCCTCCTTTTGGGGAAAGAAAAGGGGCATCCGCCAAAACATGCGCGGCAGCCCCCTCTTGCCTGCTATTTATCCCTGCGGCTTGGCCGGATCAAAGGCAGGGTTCGGCGTTACAACGGCCTCGCCTTTCTCCACTGCTTTGGACAATGCGTCATTGTATCTTGTGTTCAAATCATTCGTAATGGCTTGCAGATCTCCACCGGCGAGCATGTATTTGAAGAAAGCGTCGGCGTAGTTTGCTCCCTCCGGAGTCACGTTTGGCGACACCGGCCAGATGGAGTCGTGTTCCCCGACCAGGAAGCCATCCATACCGTTAATATCGGGGTTTGTTGCTTGCTCTACAATGCTTGGCACTACGGCAATTCCGAAACCTTTTTCATGATAGCTCTTCAAAATTTCGTCGCCGTACATGTACTCCATGAATGTCCATGCCGCTTCCTTATTCGCGGATTGGGCACTGATGCCTAGCCATGCTCCAGCTGATACAATCTCGGAGGTTCCCTTAATCTGGCCTTCTAGAGTTGGTGCCAAGGCGCCAGCCCAATTGATTTCTGTCGGGAATTGATCCTTATACACGCCCGGCTCTGTCGAGAAGGAGAGGTACATACCGATCTTGCCGGCTGCGAATTGAGCGCGCAGTGGATCAATATCAAGCGATTCCGCACCAGGAATAATGCTTCCGTCTGCATACATTTGTTTGAAGTATTCGATAACCTGCGAATAAGGAGCAAAATCAAATTGTCCTGTTTTCAGATCAAAGCCTAGTCCTTGATGTCCGCTCAAAGATAGAATCTCCCGAATGGAACGGTCAAAGGCTGATTTCGGGCTTTTGAAGTTTAGAGCAAAACCATAAATACCCTCGCTTTTGCCAGCTTCGGTAATTTTCTTAGCATCGTCGACCATTTCCTGCAGGGAGGTAGGAGGGCCGTCAATACCCGCTTTGGCGAACAGATCCTTGTTGTAGACCAGTCGTAATGTATTGCCGTTATTCGCTAAGCTGTACACTTTATCGTCAAAGCGGTTGATGCCATCGATCATCAGCTTGCCAAATTTCGTATTCAAGTCGTCCGTAAGAAACACGTTGAGCGGCTCCAGATACCCTTTTTTGACAAAACCAGCCGTGTTGCCGCTCTTTAGACGCAGCACATCCGGTGCCTGGTTGCTGGAGAACGCAATGTCGACGCTTTGCGCATAGTTCTCGGACAATACCGTCAGTTCTACTTTAATGTTATCTTCGTTTGTTTCATTGAACTTGTTGATCATTTCGTTGATGTACTCTTGATCGTGACGATCGTCCGTCCAGTACTTCAGCGTCACGGGAGGCTTGTTCGCCTCTGGTGTTGCTGTCGCGGCGCTTTCTGTGGAAACCGCATTTGTTGCGCCAGTATTACTGTTGCCATTGTTGCTGCTGCAGCCTGCAAGTGCGGTAGCCAGAATGAGACTCATGCCAAGACCTAACCATTTTTTCTGCATACACTCTACCCCTTTAATTAGCATTTGAGTCGTAAGCTCTTCTTCATTATAGGTTCTGGTCCTCCGAAAAGGAGTGCGTCAAATTCACTCTTGAGGGATAGAATTCTATGGTTTCTATCCTAGATTCTTTATACTTCGGGCCGGTCCGAATGATAACTCGCCCGGAATTCCGATGGGGTCTGACCCGTAATTTTCTTGAACACATCACTGAAGTATCTGCGTTCCTCATACCCGACAGCCGTTGCTACCTCCTGCACCTGCGCCCCCTCCACGAGCAGCAGCTTCGCCTTCTGAATACGCTCCGAGGTCATATACTGCGTGACCGTCACCCCGGTCACCTGCTTGAACAAGCTCGCGAAGTAGCTGGCGCTAAGATGCACATGGGCCGCGCATTCGCCGACGGCAAGATCTTCAGACAGTCGGCTTTTCATATATTCAATCGCTTTATATACAACCTTCTGGCCCTCGGACAGGCTGTTCTTGTGCACTAACGTTGCTCCCTCCGTGCACAAGGTGACCAGTTGACGCTGCAGAGACGCTAGAGAAAGCCCTGGCGACCCTTGCGCCGACTTGAAATTCTGGACGAGCGGCTGGATGTCCGAATAGGGCACCATCTCGTAGAAGGTACGGATCGCCGAAGCAGCCAGCTCGTCGTATAGGCTGAGCAGATAAATCGGATTTTGGCGGGAGACCATCTTCTGCAGCGATTCCGAAATCGCCGACAGGATGTCGGCCGTACGCCCGACATTGCCGGAACGAAGGGCAAGCAGCAGCTCATCCTTGTATTCCAGTGCTAGCGGCTCCTGGCTTCCGTGCGGATTAATGTCCTCATACATAATGGCCGTATTTCCTTCGGTGAACAGGTGATGGGAGAGCGCCTGCTGAGCCTGGCGGTAGGAATCCGGCAGCTCACTGACTTCCCCTACTCTGCTCCCAACGCCGATGGAAACCGTGAATTTGGTGTAGCGTTCAATATTCCGGCAGATTTTTTCCGCGATTTCGATCGGGCTGGCCGGGCCCGAATCGTTAAGCACGGCCAGATACTGGTCGAGACTGGCACGGAAAATAACGCTGTTCGTATATTCGGCGAACGTCTCCTGCATGATATTGAGCAGCGAGAATCGGATCAGCTCCATCTCCCTGATGGATGGCTCGGCAACCTGCTCCCCGAAACGGTCCATCTTGATCACCATCACCACAAAGCCCCGCGGCGCAAGCTTAATGTTCAGAAAATCCCACCGTCCCGAGGCTTCTTCCCATGAGGTGCGGTGATTGACCAGCATCGTAAAGTACTCTTGCCGGAGCACCGGCATGCTCTCGCGAAGCTTGATCTCCATTTCGCGCAGGCCTAGCAAATGGATTCTCTCTTCCATAATCTCGGCTTTGGCTCGAAGTACCGCAGCCATAATATCTTCTTCCGAAAAGGGTTTCACTACAAAATCAAACGCCCCAAGCTGCACCGCCTGCTGTGCGTAATCAAAGTCGGCATAACCGCTTATTAAGATAACTTTGCAGCTGCGGTTCTCTTCGAGCACCTTGCGCAGCATACTAAGCCCGTCCATTATCGGCATCCGTATATCGGTAATGACCAGGTCCGGCCGCAAGCGGGTAATAAGCTGAAGACCTTCTTCGCCATTGCTCGATACTCCGGCAACCGTAATCCCTTGTTCTTCCCAATCCATCGCGGTCAATCCGTCCACGACAATCTTAATATCGTCGATAATGCAGAGACTAATAGATTCAGACTGATTCACCCGAATGCTCCCCTTTCCTTGGCAATGAAATTTGGATGTCCGTTCCGTGCTCCGGCGTACTGTTCACTTGGAACTCCGCGCTATCGCCATAATAGAGCTGAAGCCGCCGAATCAGGTTGGATATGGCATACCCCTTCTTCGATTCCTGCCAGAACAGAGCGCGTAGCTGGTCCTCTTCCATTCCTTTGCCGTTATCCCGAACGACAATCGTCCAGCGGTCGCCCTCTCCCGCGATTTCGATCTCGATGCGACCACCGTTCTTCAGATCGCGAAACCCGTGGAGAATGCTGTTTTCCGTCAATGGCTGCAAGAGAATACGCGGAAGCGACAGCGCCATTAGCTCAGGCTCCCGCACAGTGATCTCATACGTAAACAAACCTTCATAGCAGCTTAGCTGCAGCTCCAGGTACTGACGCACATGCTCCAATTCCTTCGATAATGTGGAAATTTCCTGCCCATTGTTTAGTCCCAGCTGGAACAGGCGGGAGAGCGACATGACCATCTGCTGCGACGGTTCGATCTGCTTCAGCTTCAGCTTCCAGTAGATCGTGTTTAAGGTGTTATATAGAAAATGAGGGTCCATCTGCGAGGACAAGGCTTTGATCTCCGCAGTCCGCTTATGCGTCTGCGCCTCCGTTACCTCGTCAATCAATACGACGATCTGCTCCAGCATCCGGTTGAAGCGCAGACCTACTTGCCCGAATTCATCCCCGCTGGCGCTTTCAAAACGGGCGGTCAAATCGTTGTTCTCGACCCGCTTCATCACCTTCATTAATCCTTGCAGAGGCATAAGCAAATAACGCGAGAACGCGCCAGAGATCAGCATCGTGACAAGGAAAGCAGCCAGCGCGACGCCCGCGATCAGCCATTTGACGTAAACCAGATCCTTGAGGACGCCGGCTCTGGACTGAATGGTGGTCATCGTCCAATCCGCAATGCCGATACCCGCATAATTAAGCAGATAGGTTTCGCCATTCAGTTCAAAGGATTGACTGCCCTCCGGGCGATTCATCATCCCCCTCAGCTTACCCCCTTCCACCGCCTGGCGGACAAGCGGCTGCTTCACCGGGTAGACCGTCTCCCCTTTGTCGTTGAGCAGAAAGTTCGACGCCCCTCCCCCCGAATCACCTTGCACCAGCTTGCGAAAGCCCTCTTCTCGAATATTCACGACAATGTAGACGCCTTTAACCGGCGTGTCGAAGATTGGCTCCAGAATAAGGGAGATGACGCGGTCCTTGCCGGTGAACAGCATGTCCTCATGACCCTCCACCCACAAATTCTTTTTCTCCTGCCCGATACGGTCATATAAGAACGTATCCTCGAAAACGTTAAGCCGATTGCGGTTCATCGATGAAGGATAAAATTCGCCGATCGGCGTAGAGACGTATATGGAATGAATGAGCGGCTCGGCAATCCGCGCCTGCGAAAATACATTGTCTAGATCGCTTAGATGCTTGTAATATCTGCTGTCGTCCGCGGAGACGACATCCCGCAGCATCTCATAGAAAGGACGGCTGATCATAAATGTCATCATAATCAGCATCAGCTTATTCAGTTTCTCGTCCACAATCTGAGCGGACCTTGCCACCGTGTCCTGCGTGAGCTTCAGCGCGTTTTTCTCCAGCGTGGCGGCCGAGATATAATAGGACAGCCCTCCCGTCATCAGGACGGAGATGACAATGACGGCCAGAAATGCGATTTTGAGTTTGTTGCGCAGCGATTGCCTGCGGAGGTATTCCAAGCTATTCACACCTTCCGTTATCACTTTCTATCCTATGATTATGTCACCCCGGCCACCTGTTCGACAAATGAAAAACGAGAGCTGCCCCACAGGGACAGCTCCTTCTGTTGCTCGCCTGCCGACGTTAGGCGGGAGGTGCCAGAACCAAGGCATCGTCGAAAGATACACCCGCCGAGGTGGTCCGTAATCCAATTCGCCCCGCCGTCAATTCCGTTACGGGGTTGGTCCATTCCGTCATTAGCGCTCCGTTCACATACCCTTTAACCGTATTGCCTTCGATGAAGACCTTAACCGTATACCATTGGTCCGCCCGGGCCGCGAAAGGAGTGCTGGACACCAGAGTCAGCACCTGGTTCACGGATTTGTACAATTCCACAACCTGAGTCGCTGCATTAATGCGGTACATATAATAGTTATTCACATCTTGTACCCTGAATAGTAGTCCTGCATTGGCATTGGCGATAGGCATTTTCACTTCGGCTTGATAGGTATAATCCGTCCATGAATTGCCTGCTGTCGTGATCGCGGTTGCCGTAGCGGTTTGGGTCAACGCTTTCGATCCGTCCGCCGTTACGCTCCACGAACCGGAAGACGATGTCCAGCCTGTCGAATTTCCGTCTTCAAAATCGTCGCTGAACCTTGTGATGGGGTAAACGGCCGCATTGTCAAAATGAACGCCTGCCGAGGTGGTCCGGAATCCGACTCCTCCCGTTGTCAATTCCGTTAACGGGTTGGTCCATTCCATCATGGCTTGCCCGTCTACGTAACAGATTATTTTGTTCCCCTCTACAACCGCCTTGACGGTATACCACTTCTTGCTCTGTGCTGCGAACGGGTTGCTTGCCGCCAGCGTCATTATTCCATTCACGGATTTGTACAATTCCAGCATCTGATTCGCTGCGTTGACTCGGTACATATAATAATTATTGGCGTCTTGCACTCTGAATACGATGCCTGCGTTGGCATTCGCAATCGCCATTTTCACTTTGGCTTCATACTCGTAATCGCTCCATGCGTTGCCGGCGTGGGCGGTAATCAAGGACGTGACGGTCTGGCTTCCGCTGGACAACACGTTATTGCCGCCATCCGTCGGTACGCTCCAGTTGCCTGCAGCTGACGTCCAGCCAGTCGTATTGCCATCTTCGAAATTGTCGCCGAACAATAGCGGTCTGGAGTTGGCAAAGGTTACGCCGCTTACATTGTCATTAATAACGGAAACCTTCAAGTCGGTCAGATTAGTCGCGAGCTTGCCCTTCACGTAAACATCCGAGAACATAACGTTTTTCACCATGCCGCCTTTGGCGACATTCCCGGAAAGTCTGGATTGCTGCGATCCCAACTGGCGAATATTGATGTTTTTCACCGCAATATCGCTGACATCTCCGGAAGTGCTGGTCGAAATCCCCAGCCAATAATTGCCGAACTGATTGATGTCCACTCGTTCGATATCAATATTCTCGAATGTAATCCGCCTAGCATATCCTTCCTCCGGCAGCGTGTTAAGCGTGTAGCCATGATCAATAAGCAATGCCCGGGCACTCTGATAAATATACGAATTGCGAATGGTCACCCCGATTTGCGCTTGTGCTACTCCTTGACCAATCTTGAAGGCCGCACATCTCGTCCATGCGAAAGCGTCGTCGAATACTACATTCTCCAAATGCTCGAGCGCTCCCGGCCACCCGCTGGACATTCCCGTCTGCAGCCAGGTTTTAGTCGAGTACGTATCATCATCCGAAATGGCGATCGAATGCTGGACAAGCACGTTCTGACTCTCGTTGATATCGATTACGTCATTTTCGATTTTGTAGAGGTCCTGGAATCCTTTCAGATTTTTGATGGTTACATTGTCGGAACGCACCACCATGAACGACCAGAAGCCAGCATCCCGCAAGATGAGACCGTCAAAATTAAAATTGGAGGTCTGCATCGGAACCAGAAGATTGTTCAGGAATCCTTCGTTTTTGTTCGGCGCCGGCATCTTCCGCTCTCGCATCGCGATGCCATTGCCATCGATGGTTCCACGTCCCCGAACCGTAATGTTGCTGGAGCCTGCGGTTGTCCGAATAAAATACGTTCCGTCCGCATTTCGCGAAGTCTTGCGGAAATCATTGGCGTAGTCTTCGCCTTTGCCTGTGCCGACAATGACGGCGCCTCCGGCCAGATAGAACGTTACATTGCTTTTTAACGTCAGGTTTCCACTTTTATATACGCCTGCAGGAATAAATACAGTGCCGCCGCCGGCATTATGGGCCGCATCGATCGCCTGCTGAATCGCTACTGATGCCATTGTGGCTCCCGTATTGTCGGCGTTGTAAGGCGATTGGGTCACATTATAGATCCCTGTGCCCGAAGAAGGGGGGATATTTGTCTCCAAGGGATCCGCCGCGATGACCAACCGCTTTCGCAAGCCATTGATCTCCACAATGACATAGGTGGAGGAAGACAGTGAAAACGTCAGCTTGTTCCCGTCTACCGTACCTTCAATGTTTTTGGCCAATGGACTGATGGAGTAGGATGTAATCGCCTCATTGAAGGTCACTTCAATACTTACCGTGCCGTCAAATGAAAATTGCGCATAATCGTAGTCTGCTAGATAACTAATGACGGGTACCGTTTGATTATCCGCTTTTAATGCGTATACGCTCGAAGCGGTATAGATGGATGGCATCGGATAATTTTGAATCGTGGCACTCCCGTTCGCATCAGCCGATTTTGGTGGAATTCCTGAAAGGATGAAGACTAGCACAATCATCAAACAGATGGATTTTTTTGTCATGGTAAGCATAAGTACCTCCCTTAGATTGGTCTCTGCCTACCGATGGTAAGAAGCGAGAAGACGTTTCCCATTCCCCATCGGCGTCCTTGCATACTCTATCCCGATTATAAGCCTTGATCAGAGAGAAAAGAGTGGGGCAGGCTCACTCTTTAGGGAGAATTTCTAACTGTTCCTACCAATAAGAAACGACTGATGGCAGTCCCCTGCCCCGCATAAAGCCTCAAAATCGGGTCTTCCGCTTCTACAATTTTCGACAGTCACCTAGACCGGAATCTATTATACTAGCGATATCCATTGATACTACGTGCGAGGCGAGGCGATTCGGCTATGAGCATGAACCAACGACCACTTACAGACCAGGCTTCCCACTTGTACGAGGCTGCGCTTGAACAACGATTATTTGGACGCGATGAGGAGCTTCGCCACTTCGAGACGCTCTGTCTAGCAGAAGACAACAAGAAACGTGTCATTAACGTTCATGGAACGGGTGGAGTCGGCAAGACGACTCTCCTTCATGCCTTCCAGAGAATAGCTGCTTCGCATGCCATGCCTTACTTCTTGCTGGACAGCCGCGAATTTCCTGGCGACCCATCCGCCTTCTGTCACTTCTTGTTGCGCCAGCTGCAACACTATTCGAAGATGCCTTATCCTTCAGACTCGACAGATGCGGACGAATTAGCCGATTACTGCTCCGTGGCGATGCACCAGGAAGCAGTAGGCAAACGCGTTATCCTTGCTTTCGATACATTTGAGGTTATCGGCGAGCTTGAGCATTGGCTTCGTGATGTATTTATGAGCCGCATGCCAGAAGGTACACTAATGATTGTTGCAGGTCGTTTCCCGCTCGCCCCAGCTTGGCACGCCTCTCCTGCCTATATCGGCTCTCTCCGCCGAATACCGCTCACTGATTTGGATTACCCTGCAGCGCATGCCTTTCTGCAATATTCCGGCATTCAAGGTGATGACATCATTCTCGACTTATACCATAGAACCAAAGGACACCCCCTTTCGCTAACGCTTCTAGCTTCTACCGCCGAAGCCCCGACGCCAGACGGCGGTCTAACCGATGATGAGCTGTTCGCCCATATCGTCCAAACATGGCTGCGCGAAGTGTCCGATACCCCTATGCTTGAGCTTGTCGAATCTGCCGCTGTCGCTCGCCAATTCAATCAGGAGCTGCTAAGCTACCTGGCCGGCACCCCTGTTTCCACTGAACGGTTCCGCCAATTAGTCGCCTATTCGTTCATCCAACGTACCGATAAAGGCTGGCTGCTGCATGAGCTGTTGCGCGAAGCTATTGTACATGACTTGCGTACACGCATGCCCGAGCGTTATAACCAGCTTTGGAAACGGAGCATCCTGTATTATTCAGAGCGACTCAAGCAATCGGCGAGAAATAAAGCTGTCGCATGGGAGAGCGCCGAGCTGCTGTATTATATTGGCAACCAATTTATTCACTTTCTCTTATATCGCCAGTGGGTCCATTATTCGGTGGAGCCGCTGAGCCTGTTGAACTGGACGGAGGCTGAACACTATATCCAGCTTCGCAGGGAAACCGCGAAGGAGGCGCACATCCATTATGTAGATCCGGACACAGGCGCCAATATGAGTTATTTGCTGACAATCGACGAGAGCATCCAGGTGCTGAACCAAATCCGACTGAGTGAGCTGTTTGAGCTTGACCCCGGCTGTGTGAAGCTGATTCGTAATGGCGAAGGCAAGGTGTACGGGTTACTTGAGATCATCCCCATTCAGGAACAAACCATGCCGTATCTGCTGGACAAACCGCTCTCTTCGTCCTTCTTCAGCCATCTAACAGAGAGCGAGCGCCAAGCCTTGATCGAGAACACCGGGCGCAAATCCGGTTACTTTATTAAGACGCTCGACGTCTTTGATTTCTCTGATATAGCCATGATGCACGCCTCGCTCTCAACCTTGATTAACCACATGCTCTCTACGGGGTATATTGTCGCGGCGCCGATTGGCAATCCAATCTCCAGTGCAATCCTTCTTAGTCTAGGATTGGAGCAGGTAACTGGCGTGACGCACTCTGACTACGACGGGCACACGCCAACGCCTTACTACATCCTGGACACGCGAGGCGCCAAGGTTCATGCCTACTTGGATCGCATGTTCGCCATGTTCGGGCTGCAAAGCGCGGATGAGGACAAATCAGCCGCTATGGAAGCACTGACCCGCCGTGAGCGAGAGGTGGTCGAAGGTGTCGTGAATGGGCGCTCCAATCTAGAGCTCGCTATTGATTTATGTCTTAGCGAAGTCACCGTCAAAAAACATCTCGCGAACATCTTCCGAAAGCTGAACGTGAAGAGCAGAGCGCAGCTTATTCGCAAGGTATCCCGTCCCAACTCGTAACAAACAAATCGGAAACCGTCTCATCGAGAGGCGGTTTTTCTATGTGCGATGTCCCAATAATACTTCTTTCGAATAATAGAACCCGGACTCCAATGGTGTTACATTGAAGTCGATATCAGGATTCGAGGAGGAATTGTCAAGTGAAAAAGTGGGCATTACCGATTGCATTTGTTATGGTGTCGTTATTTATGCTGGCATCCGGGGCGTTCGCAGCTACCAATCTTACATCGATCAAGGCATTGCTGAACGGCGAGCTCAAGCTCGTCAAGGACGGGGTCGTGTGGAAGCCGACCGACGCTAATGGACAGACGGTTCTTCCCATCTCCTATAACGGCACGACCTACCTGCCGGTCCGGGCAATCTCCAATGCATTCAACATCCCGATCCTCTATGACGACAAAACAAAAACAATCCGCCTCGGCGAAGGCGAGAACGTCAACTTCTATTCGACTGCCGTCAAGCCGGAGCGTTCGACATGGACGTTCCTCGACATCGTGGACCAGAAGCAGCTAGTCTTCGGCGGCAAGACGTATAAGGGCGCGTTCGCTATGGATGCAAGCGATACCGAGCGATACGAGCTGCGCATCAACTTCGATCGCAAGTATGCGAAGCTGCACTTAATGGTCGCTGGCGAAGAGAATCTGAAATTCAAGGTTTATAACGATCAAGGTCAGCTTCTATCGCAAGAACTGACGGCTCCGGATGGCACTGTCGCTACCTACGAGATCGATCTGCAAGGCAGCTCAGGCATCATATTCAAGCCTTATGGCGCTGCCATCGCCACAACGCCGCAAGTATTCATCCTGAAGGATTCCTACCTCCAGTAAACGCCCTAAAACGACATAAAACCGGAAGCGCATGCAGCCATGCGTCTTCCGGTTTTTTAGTAGTGTTCTACGTACACCATATCCTCGTCCTTGTCCGTTAAATGTCGTACCCATTGATTCTAAGATGAGCATGAAACATCTCCTGAGAGGACGGGAGATTCTCTTGTGCTGGCCAGGTATCCGCATCCCAGAGTCCAGCATGTTTGAGCGCGCGCGGGCAATGGATAAAACATTCCTCTACTTCCACGACAATTCCGATCGTTGGAGCTTTGCCTCTTAGCGCCAGCTTCTCCAGCACGGGATGATCCCGGATGATATGCGCTTTGCCGTTCACCCGCATCACTTCTTGCATCCCAGGAATGACAAATAATAGTCCGACGTGGGGATTGGACAAAATATTGGATAACGTGTCTGCTCGTTTGTTGCCCGGACGATCCGGGATAATCAGCTGAGATTCGTGAGCGACATATACGAAACCTGGAGCGTCTCCCCTGGGAGATACGTCACACTGCCCCTTTTCGTTAGAGGAAGCAACAAATACCATCGGCGATTGCGCGATGTACCCCCTCGCTTGTTCATCGATTATGGATACACTTTTTAATACGACGGCCTCATGCGGCGTGCCCACCAAATCTCTAAGCTCCTCAAGCGAACCCACCAGATGCTGCGATATGTCCAACTTTTCCATTGTGATCTCCTTTAATAACATTTCCGAACTACTCTTAGCTCTCTTAGCTACCATCGTACCGTAATGGACGGCTTACTTTCAACATTCCGAATAAAAGCCAGCCACTTGGTAATTTTTCTCATT
This sequence comes from Paenibacillus sp. strain BS8-2, assembly GCF_054483835.1. Taxonomy (NCBI): domain Bacteria; kingdom Bacillati; phylum Bacillota; class Bacilli; order Caryophanales; family Paenibacillaceae; genus Paenibacillus; species Paenibacillus sp. strain BS8-2. Next base: position 1,726,625 of record NZ_CM137010.1, on the reverse strand, counting down.
GACAACCAAACTACTAGGATATATATTTAGTGACGTTGATAATCATTATCGTTATCAGTTGAATGCGTTCATTACACAAATTCAAATAAAGGAAGGTCATCTCATGAACACCAAACGCAAGTTCTCCTTATCCACCATTTTCATCGCAGCATTGCTTAGCATCGCGCTAGTCGGCTGCTCCAGCCAGAACTCCAACTCGGAGGCTTCCCCGTCTCCAACAGAAAGCGCGGCTGCAACCGAGGCTCCAGCAACGGAAACACCAGCGTCCGAAGATGCAACTCAGTACCCGGTCACAATTAAACATGCGCTTGGCGAAGCGGTTATTGAAAGCAAACCAGAGCGTGTTGTAACGATTCAATGGGCGAATCATGACGTAGCTCTCGCTCTTGGCGTCGTGCCAGTCGGCTTCTCGGCTGCTAACTACGGCGTAGAAGACGGCAGCGGACTGCTGCCTTGGACTGCTGCTAAGCTCAAGGAGCTTAACGTAACAGAACCAAACATCTTCCAAGATACAGACGGTCTTGATTTCGAAGCGATCTCGGATGCTAATCCGGACGTCATCTTGGCTGCTTACTCCGGTATTACACCAGAGGACTATGAAACGTTGACGAAAATCGCTCCGGTTGTCGCTTACCCAACTGCACCTTGGGCTACAACTTGGCGTGAGCAAGTCCTTCTGACTGCAGAGGGTCTCGGCATGAAGGCTGAAGGCGAGCAATTGGTTAAGGATTCCGAAAATCTTGTTATCGAAGCAGGCAAAAAACACCCGAACATTCAAGGTAAAACCGTTGTATGGGCTAACTTCTCTGCAAAAGATCTGTCCAAGATCAACATCTACACAACAGCTGACCCGCGCGGCGAATTCTTGACTGCACTTGGCATGACATACCCAGAAAGCATCACAAGCCTGATTACAGATCCAACAAGCTACTCGCTGTCACTCAGTGCCGAGAATTCAGAAGCGCTGTATGATGCCGACATTATCGTAAGCTATGGTGATGAAAGCTTGTACGAAGCTGTTAAAGCTGATCCGCTGCTCGGCAAAATCCCTGCTATCCAGCAAGGCTCCGTTGTATTCATCGGTAACGGCACTTCGCTTGCCGCTGCAGGCAACCCGAATCCGTTGTCCATTGCTTACACGATTGATGAGTATCTCGGTCTAATCGGAGGAGCTGCCGACAAGGTCGCACAATAATGAGCTCTACAACGATTCCGAATAACGGCCGGGCAAGCTCGCCAATACCAAAGCACTTTCCTTTGGTATTGGTCCTCTGTATCGTCTTGCTTCTCGCCACCGTGATTGCCTCACTGGTCTTTGGTTCTAGACCAGTGAGGTTTCATGAGTTGATCGACGGATTGTTTCGCCCCGAGGTAGATTCCTACGGAGCCAATGTTGTCCGCAAGCGGATATCGCGAACCATCTTCAGTATCTTCTGCGGCTCGGCACTAGGTGTGTCCGGCGCGCTGATGCAGGCGGTCACGCGCAACCCAATCGCCGATCCCAGCATTCTTGGCGTCAACACCGGCGCTTCCTTGTTCGTGGTATGCGGCATGGCGTTCTTCAACATTAGCACGGCGAATCAATATATTTGGCTAGCTTTAGCCGGTGCTGCGATTACCGCAGTGTTCGTGTTCGGAATCGGCTCGATGGGGCGTGGCGGAGCCACGCCCATTAAGCTTGTTCTGGCTGGAGCAGCGACTACCGCTGCATTATCTTCGCTCGTAACGGCCATCTTGATCCCTCGCTCTTATGTCATGGATCAATTCCGATTCTGGCAAGTTGGCAGTACCGGCTCGGCGACATGGGATGGTATAGGCACGTTTATTCCGTTCCTGGTCGTCGGAATGGCCATTGGTCTACTCACCACCCCTGCGCTGAACGCGCTGGCGCTGGGAGATGAAGTGGCCACAGGGCTTGGTGTGCGCACGGGGACGCTGAGGCTGATCGCTGCGCTCGCAGGCGTGTTATTATGTGGCGCGACGACCGCTTTAGCCGGTCCGATCGGTTTTGTCGGACTTATAGCTACACATATCATACGATTAGTGCTGGGTCCCGATCTCAGGCTCATTATCCCGATGTCGGCTATTGCCGGTGCTATTATTCTGACCGTCTCCGATATAATCGGACGGGTTATCGGTAGTCCGGGCGAGCTTGAAGTCGGTGTCGTGACCGCCTTTATCGGAGCACCTATCCTCATTATTGTCGCTATACGATCGAAGGTGCGTTCCTTATGAGTCAATCATCTATTATGTTTATCATGGAGGGCAGGAGCCATCGACGGCGCCGCTTCCTTATCGTTACCGGTCTTCTCGCATTGCTCGCGCTCGCCCTGTGCTGCGCCATGCTTCTGCTTGGCAACACGATCTATTCGATTCAGGACGTCTTGCGTGCGCTGTCAGGTGAGCAGCTCAAAGGTGTCTCGTTCGCAGTAAACACGATTCGGTTGCCCCGCATGCTGGCTGGACTCTTTGCCGGACTTGCTTTCGGCGTTGCCGGCTATACGTTCCAGACGATGCTGCGCAACCCGCTGGCCAACCCGAACGTGATCGGTATAACTTCGGGATCCAGCGCTGCCGCCGTATTCTGCATCGTCGTCCTGCAAGCGAGCGGAGCTGTTGTATCTGCCGCTTCGGTCGTCGCAGGTCTGGTGACCGTAATCATCATTTATCTGCTGTCCCGCGGCAAGTCGTTCTCCATTGGCCGGCTGATCCTGGTCGGCATCGGCATTCAAGCGATGCTGGACGCCTTTATCTCGTATATGATGCTCGTCAGCGCGGAGCAGGACGTCCCTGCAGCAATGAGATGGCTTGCCGGCAGTCTTAACGGTTCTCAGCTAGATGAGCTGCCGCCGCTAATCATTACTGTCTTGATATTTACCCCTATTATCATCGCGCTCGGCAAACATCTCGACATCCTGGAGCTCGGCGAGCAGATGGCTTCATCGCTTGGCGTTAGCACAGATAGAACCAGAATCTTCTTGATTATCGCCTCCGTCTGTATGATCGCGATTGCTACGGCGACAACAGGCCCTATTGCCTTCGTATCGTTCTTAGCGGGACCGATTGCGAAGCGACTCGTTGGCATTGGCTTCTCAGGTATTATCCCTGCGGGTCTTGTTGGGATTAACTTGGTTCTGGCATCCGATCTAATCGGACAATTCGCTTTCGCTCACAGATTCCCTGTAGGCATCATTACCGGATTGCTAGGAGCGCCGTATCTGATCTTCTTGTTGATCCGTATGAATCGAAAGGGAGAGTTATAATGAAGCCGACACATATCTTTCAGGCCAAAGACATCGTAGCTGGCTACGAGAACAAAACCGTTATCCACGGCGTAGACCTCACCATACCGAGCAATCAGATCAGCGTCATTATCGGATCCAATGGCTGCGGGAAGTCTACCCTGCTCAAGACGCTGGCTCGTCTGATCAAGCCGTCCGCCGGGTCCGTCACGATCGACGGCAAGCCGCTGGCCAAAATCCCGCCGAAGCAGCTTGCTCGAGTGGTCGGCTTGCTGCCGCAATCCCCTATCGTCCCGGAAGGTATTACCGTGGCGGACTTGGTGGGACGCGGACGTTTCCCTCACCAATCCCTGTTCGGCAGCTGGACCAAAAAGGATTACGCGGCCGTCGCCGAAGCGATGGATTTGATGAACATTACCGAATTCGCCAATCGTCATATCGACGAGCTGTCGGGCGGTCAACGGCAGCGCGTCTGGATTGCGATGGCCCTCGCGCAAGAGACAGACATCCTGTTCCTCGATGAGCCGACAACGTTCCTCGATATTACGTATCAGGTCGAAATTCTGGACCTGCTCACGGATCTCAATCGTACACTCGGAACAACGATTGTGATGGTGCTGCACGACATCAACTTGTCGGCGCGCTACGCGGATCATATCTTCGCGCTTCACTCTGGCAAGCTGGTATCCGAAGGGGCTCCATCCGAAGTCATTACGAGCACGCTCGTGAAGGATATCTTCGGGCTGGATTGCACCGTCATCGAAGATCCCGTTGCCGGCTCCCCGCTTGTCGTGCCTCGCGGCAGGCATCATGTGAATGTATAGCGGAATCAAGAAGAAGGCCATCATATGACGTGATGGCCTTCTTCTTGTACAGCTTTCCTTTTGTTCGATCGTTTGACACGATACATAGCTTTGTCCGCACTCATCAATAAGGCGCTAGCTGTCACTCCATCATCCGGGAAGACGCTCATGCCTATACTGAGACCACTCGATATCGGCTGTCCTTTGTATACAGGCGGATCCTCCGCGACACGCCGACGGAGCCGATCGACGATCTTCTTGGCATACTCTGTCGAAGGAGCATGACGAAGGAACAATACAAATTCATCTCCGCCCAACCTTGCCGCCATGCCGTCAAGCGCCGCCGCTTCTCCGATCATCCGGGAGATATGACGCAGTACTTCATCGCCGGCTTCATGACCATATCTGTCATTCGTTTGTTTGAAGTCATCCAGATCGATCAGAATAACCGTCAAATTGAGATTGTCCGGCTCCGCCGTCTCTGCCTCATGCAATGCCTCATGAAAGCTTTCGTAGAAATAACGACGATTGGGCAGACGCGTCAGCGGATCGTGATAGGCGAGGAATCGAATCGCCTCTTGGCTTTCCTTTTGCTCGGTGACATCTCTGACAATGACGATCATGTGGGACTCATTGTCCACGAATACAAAGCCGCCGTCAATAAGGACATCCAGCTTCGTACGTCCGATACGAATCGCCATTTCATAGGATTTGAAATCCTTTTTAAGCTCAAGTTTGTGACGCAGCCCTTCATCGGAGAGGGAGTAGAACGACGTTAGCTTCAGATCGATGCCCTCGAATAGCTGTCTTGCACTGGGATTAAATTCTTTGATTCTGCCATTAGGCTCCACCAGCAATATAGCAGCGGGATTGAGATGAAACAGCTTTTCGTAACGTTTGTGCTTGAAATTCAAGAAGTCGAACCTCAACATAGCCAGTCTCAGAACGAAACACCAGATAACTCCGCCATAAATATACGAATAAGGCGGCAGCACGCCGCTGTATTGGAAGTATCCGAATGCAACATGCCAGCATGTACATAAGACAACGCCAAAGACTAGCAAGCGGAAAATATCCTTGTGCTCCTTGGATTGCGCCTTTCTCTTGCCGATATACAAGACGACCAGATACAGGCAGCTGATTAGAATGCTGATGGTAAGCGCTGCGTAGTATGGCGCATTATACACAGGGTACTTCCATATGCCGTCTTGCGTGAATGCGCTGGATGAAATCACCTTATGGCTGCTGAGCAGGTTGACGATAATAACGGATAACGGCAAATAGAAGATACCCGGGTACAGATAACGCGGCATGAGCTTGTCTACTCCGGAGAATTTCGCAAGGAAATGGAAGCCAAGCCCTGGCATGATAATGCCGACATTAGAGAACCACAAGGCGACAAGCGCCGGACTATAGGATATCGGGAGCAAATGACGGACAAATTCTTCAGTGAATAACAGAATATATACAACTGCCGTCAGAAAGAGCAGCTTATGCTCGACCTTCTTGGCATTACGAACTAGAACATCGGTAGCCGTGTACACAAAAAATAGAATAGGAAGCAAATAGGCAATGAATAGGTATATAACATCTGCTTCACGCATGCTGATCACATCTCTTCCCGATCTGTGTATGATATTGGCCTGTTACAGCTGTCGCGGTATTTCGACATAACCCCTTACCATTCTCATTATAAGGCAAGAACTTATCAGCGTGTATTTTAAAATATCGATATCATCTCATGATTGTCGCTAAAACTTGGTATAATGAATGAATATGAACGTTGAGAAAAAGAAGAGGTTGAGTATGAGCGAACAAACATTTTCGGATTACCCATTAAGCGAAGAGATTAGAAGAGCCTTGGACGGGTTAGGCTACACATCACCGACAGAGGTTCAGATAGAAGTTATTCCAATTGCCCTTCAGAACAAGGATTTGGTCGTCAAATCACAAACAGGCAGCGGCAAGACGGCTGCGTATGGCATCCCGTTATGCGAGCTAGTGGACTGGAATGAAAATAAGCCGCAGGTATTAATCCTTACGCCAACCCGCGAGCTTGCCGTACAGGTTAATGAAGACATTACGAACATCGGCCGATTCAAACGCATCAAATCGACACCGCTCTTCGGCAAACATCCTTACCATATTCAGAAGGCTGAGCTCAGGCAAAGAACACATGTCGTGGTCGGGACACCAGGACGCGTGCTGGATCATATCGAACGCGGCTCGTTATCGCTGAACCGATTGGCCTATCTAGTCATTGACGAAGCAGACGAGATGCTGAATATGGGTTTCCTTGAACAAGTTCAATCCATTATTCAAGCACTACCCAAGGACAGAGTCACGATGCTCTTCTCTGCCACCTTCCCGGAGGATGTGGCCAAGCTGTCACGTCAATATATGAAGGAACCTGCCATTATTGAGATCAAAGCGAGCGGTTTGACCACGGCTTCAATCGAACATTCGCTTATTTCAGTAGCGGAAGGGGACAAGCTTTCACTCCTTCGCGACTTGCTCATCGTCGAAAGCCCTGACAGCTGCATTATTTTTTGCCGGACGCAGGAGCATGTAGATCAGCTATTCAGAGAGATGGCCCATCTGGATTATCCTTGTGATCGTATCCATGGCGGCATGGAGCAGTACGAGCGTTTCGAGGTTATGAATGCGTTCCGCAGAGGACAATTTCGTTATTTGATCGCTACCGATGTGGCTGCAAGAGGCATCGATATTACGAACATTACCCACGTCATTAATTACGACATCCCGCTAGACAAGGAAGCCTACGTTCACCGCACGGGACGTACGGGGAGAGCAGGCAAGTCAGGCAGAGCCATCACCTTCGTCACTCCCAAGGATACTCGAAGATTGGCGGAGATCGAAGCGTACATCGGGTTTGCGATCACGAGGATGAAGTCCCCTTCGCAAGACGCCGTTGATCTCCGCAGAGCCGGTTTCGAGCAGAAGCTCCAGGTTGAGCCCGCCCGGAAACAGGACAAGCGCGAGCAATTGAACAACCAGATTATGAAGCTCAACTTTAACGCCGGCAAAAAGAAAAAAATAAGAGCTGTCGACTTCGTCGGCACAATCGCGAAGCTGGACGGCGTGACGGCAGACGATATCGGGATTATTACCATACTCGATCACGTAAGCGATGTCGAAATTTTGAATGGCAAAGGACAACATGTGCTGGAGCTCATGCGAGACACGACCGTCAAGGGCAAGCTCCTGAAGGTGCGCCGCGGGAAGAAATAAATACGATTGAATAAGAGGGTATCCGCCATGTGCGGGTACCCTCTCGTTATTCTTTAAACTTTTTTTACACTTTGTTAGCCAAATTCTTTTCGACTGTTGTTTATGCTATACCTATGAACATCGAAAGGATGAGGATCAATGTCAGAAACGATTCTGAAAGCTACCAACGTATCGAAAATATACGGCAAACATAAAGCGCTGAGCAAAGTGTCACTCGAAATGAAACGCGGGATGATCTATGGACTCATCGGTGAGAACGGTGCAGGCAAATCTACCTTCATGCGTGTTGTGATGGGACTCATCTCGACAGACGAGGGCGAGATCGAGTTATTCGGTCAAACAGGTTCGAAGGGTCTGCAGCAGGCTCGGCGCAAAATGGGACAATCCATCGAGATGCCCGCCCTGTATCCGGATCTGACCGCACGAGGAAATCTGCGCGTACAAGCCGCTAATGGCGGCGTAAGCGAGCATGAGATTGATAGCTTGCTGCGTATGATGAACCTGGAGTATACGGGTAGAAAAAAAGCAAAAAACTTCTCGCTCGGCATGCGCCAACGTCTTGCCATTGCGTCAGCGCTTATAACCAACCCCGAATTCCTGATCTTGGATGAACCGACCAACGGGCTGGACCCATCAGGAATCGTAGAGATGCGTGAAATTATACAACGCTTGGTGACGGAACGTGGCATTACGGTGCTGCTGTCCAGCCATTTGCTGGATGAGCTCTCGCAAATCGCTACCCATTACGGCATCCTGCATGATGGCAAGCTAATCAGCGAGTTTTCACGGGAGGAGCTTGCAGTGAAGTCTCGCCAATACATTGAATTAGAAACGAATGAGGTGCAAGCGGCTATTATTGCCCTCCATAATATGGACATCCGTAACTTTGAAGTCGTAGCCGGAAACGCCATTCATATCTATGAACGCCTGCATGACGTCGCAGACATTAATCGTGCTCTTGTACTTGCGAACGTCGGCGTGATCCGAATCGGTGCGACCAGACAGAAGCTCGAGGACTATTTCTTACAATTAACAGGAGGAGGAAACCATCATGCTTAATCTGTTGGCCGCCGAGAACATCAAGCTGCTTCGCAGCAAAAAACTTTGGATCGTGCTGGCCGTGTGCTTCCTGCTTCCGGTGTTGCAAGCCGTAGAAGCACGTTACGATTATAATGGGGAAGTGCTGGTCCAGAAGCTCGAAACCGTCGTCAACGGAGCGAGCGGCGTGCTTATGATGGAGAAAAACGGGGTGACGGTCCTGCTTGTGATCAGCGCTTTTATCAGCTTCTTCATTGGGGAAGAATTTCAGAATGGGACCATTCGCAACGCGTTGTCGTTAGGCCGCGGCCGTACTCAATATTATTTGTCCAAGTTTGTCGTAGCCTCGATCATTTCGTTTATCGGCGTTCTCTTATTGACGGCATCGGGCATGATCGGCTATTCCTTCGCGTTCGGTTTCGGAGATATCGCGGAAATCAGCCATTATGCGAGCTACGCGTTCCAGGCGTTTATCACGCTGTTCCTGCTGATCTGGGCTAGCGTGTCGATTTTCGTTATGGTGGGCTTCCTGACCCAAAATAGCGGCATCTCGCTCATATGGAACTTCCTGATTACCATTGGGACCGGCTTCGGCGCCCCGATTTTCCTCCAAACCGAACATTTTAAACAGGTTACCTTTTGGTTTACGCAGTCCTTCCTGTTTTATTCGGACTTCGCAAGTCCAGCCGATATCGCCAGATTCTCCGAGATGATTGTTGTCAGCCTGATCACGATCTTGGTATCATCAATTGTTGGCATTCTTCTGTTCACACGGACAGACATAAAGTAGGTCGATCAAATTGGCTACCATTATGATAATCGAAGACGACAATGCCATCCATTCGCTTATGAAAGAAGCCTTGGAGATACATGGCTTCCAAACGGTGAGCGCCTATTCCGGCACAGAAGGGAAGCTGCTCCTGCAGCAAGAGCAAGTGGATCTCATTCTGCTGGATTTGATGCTGCCGGGGATGGACGGGGAGCTGTTGCTTCGTGATATGCGACTTGGCTCCTCCCTCCCCGTCATCGTCATCTCAGCTAAGACCGATCAATTAACGAAGCTGGCGCTATTGACGAACGGTGCAGATGACTATCTAACCAAGCCGTTTGATGTACAGGAGTTGCTTGCTCGCGTCCGGATTCAATTGCGTCATGCGTCCAGCAGCACTGCTGATTCTGGGCGAGATACTACTTACAAGAGCATCCGCATGAACGCCGATACGAGAGAAGTCTATATTCATGATCGCGAGGTCCACCTCACTGGACGAGAATATGCGATCTTGGAGTTGTTCCTAGACAACCCGCAGAAGGTATTCAGCCGGGCTAATATATATGAAAGTGTCTGGAATGAACCGTATTGGGATGGAGATAAGACCGTCAACATGCATATCAGCAACTTGCGCAACAAAATAAACAACGAGGGCGAAAGCTACATCAAGACGGTGTGGGGCATCGGCTTTAAATTTGATTAAAGAAAAGGGGCGTGATTGCGATGTGGGGATGGCTGCTGCTTCTCCCGGCATTGGCGCTGCTTCTTTATCTCTTCTTCCTAAAGCGAGAGCTTAGACGACTGAAGGGGCGCATCAAGGAGCTTCCAGCTAGAGCCCGTTATGGCAGCAGGCTGTATATCGATTTTCGCGAGAGGAACCTTATGGGGCTGGTCGACGAATTGAACCAAATGATCGATGCATTCGAGCGCAATCATGTGTTAGCCAGGCAAATGGAGGAGAACGTGCAGTTGTCCATCGCCGGATTATCGCATGATTTGCGCACCCCGCTTACATCCATCCGCGGTTACTTACAGCTCTTACAAACAACTCACGACGAAACGAAGAAGGCGCAGTACATTGCGGTCATTGACCTTTCCGTACGACGGTTACTGGAATTGACGGATCGTTTCTACGATCTGGCGCGCATCGAAACCAATCAGAAGGAACTATCCCTTACTATGATATCGCTCTCCAGCTTGGTGGAGGAAACCTTCTTGTCCTTCTACGAGCAGTTGGAGGAGAGAAGCATTGCGCTCCAGTTCCCCGAGCATGCCGAAGAAACGAACGTAATCGCCGATCCGTTATTACTGGTTCGTGTCCTCCAGAACATCGTTCAGAACATATTGCGATATGGCGGCACCCAAGCGGTCATTGAATATGAGAGGATCGGTAACGAGCTGCTGTTCCGTGTATCCAACGACTTGCGGCCGGATAACAACATCAATATCGATAAAGTGTTCCAGCGATTCTATACCGAGGTAACAAGCCGCACGAACACTGAAGCTGGCGGGCTTGGACTTTATCTGTCCAAGAAGCTCATTGAGAAGCTGGATGGGAGGATGAATGCAAGACTGCAGGATCGTTGGTTTATCCTGGAGATCCATCTTCCCGTTCGTCAATCGGGGGTGTAGCTGACAAGTGGAACGATATTCCACACCAGTCCCCCTCCAGGCAATGAAAGGTCGAGCGGTGTTAGATTGAGCAGAAATACGGCTATCTTGATGAGCCCGGAATTGAAAAGAACGTAATCGTTGCGGAAGCCTCGCAACCGGGGGTTGCGCCCTAGAAAACGTGTAAAGAGAAGCTACTCGTTGCTCAAATCACATTCCTCAAGCGACACGACATTTGTCTTATACTTCAGCTTATAACCAAGGTAGACCGCAAGAAACAGCGGTATGCCGATATAGGTCGCAACGATACCGTAGAAGCTGACATCCCCCTCACGGAACATCGAGTAGCCCTGTCCAATAATGACGATAGAGCATATGATCAATGCGATGATGGGACCGATCGGGAACCATTTGGCCCGGTATGGCAACTCGTTCAAGCTGCGACCCTGCACCGTAAATGCCCGGCGGAATCGATAATGACTGATCGCTATGCCAAGCCACGCAACGAATCCGCACATCCCTGATGCGTTAAGCAGCCACACGTATACGGCACCTTCACCGAACAATGAGGCCAGGAAAGCGAGTAATCCAAACGCCGATGTTACCATCAGTGCTGCTGTAGGAACACCACGGCTGTTCAACCGTTTCAACCATGCAGGCGCCTTGCCATCCTTCGCGAGCACCCACAACATACGAGTTGAAGCATAGAGGCCCGAGCTGCCAGCAGAAAGTACCGACGTCAGAATAACCGCGTTCATTACAGAAGCAGCGAAGGCAAATCCTGCCCGCTCGAATACGATCGTGAACGGACTTACCGCGATGTTTGTGAGGTCCCCTTGAAGCAGCAGCGGGTCCTGATAAGAGACCAGCACCCCGATAATAAAGATGGCCAAAATGTAGAACAATAGAATCCGCCAAAAAATTTGTTTGATGGCTCTCGGAATGTTTTCCGCCGGGTCCTCGCTCTCTCCAGCAGCCACACCAATAAGCTCTGTGCCCTGGAACGAGAAGCCTGCCGTCATGAAGATACCTAGCAGTGCAAAAAACCCTCCATGGAACGGTGCGTCACCTTCCGTTAGATGACGGAAGCCCGCATCGTGATTGCCCATAATCCCCACAATCATCAAGATACCAACACCGATAAAGATAAGTACCGTCACAACTTTGATCATAGAGAACCAATACTCCGATTCTCCAAATGCCTTAACGGATAGATAATTAATGAATACAATAACGCCCAAAAATACCGTGGTCCATAGCATCGTGGACGATTCCGGGAACCAGTATTTGACGATCAGCGTCGCTGCCGAAATTTCCGCTGCTAATGTGATCGCCCAGTTGAACCAATAATTCCAGCCGAGCGCAAAGCCGAACGCGGGATCGACGAACCTTGTCGCATACGTACTAAAGGATCCGGAGACTGGCAAATAAGCAGCCATCTCGCCGAGACTGGTCATCAGGAAATAAACCATAAGTCCAATCGCCGCATAGGCAAGCAACGCTCCACCTGCTCCTGCTGTATGGATCGCGCCGCCACTCGCCAGGAATAGTCCTGTGCCAATGGAGCCCCCCAGCGCGATCATCGTCATGTGCCGAGCCTTAAGCCCGCGCACCAATTGCTTCTCTTCTTGCTTGTTCTGTCTGCTCTTGTTGTCCATACTCTCGACCTTCCATCCTTAACCACTTAGTCAACCTTCTTATTATAGAAGGAGGACCGCTCATTTACTATCTCATATATTATCCAATTCCCTCCTTGTTATGAGGACAGAGCGTGAGCAATAATTCCCCAAGCACTTCCTTCACCTCATAGCTGCCTGGCGGGAGCTCCTCTTGGGCAAAGGCCGTTAGTGCCGACTGTTCGATATCATACATGACTTCGATTTCTTTCGAGAACAACACTTTCTCCTGTGCAAGCAAGCTAGCAAGGCTTGGCAGTTGCTTAGGCTTGAGCTCCTCTACCCCTAGCGCCTGCTTAAGTCCAGCAACGTAGTTGTCAAGGGCGCGCGCTCCAACTATTTTTACCCCTTTATTCTCTTCGTTCATCATTACAATCGTAGGAAACCCTCTTACACCTAGCTGGCTAACCAGTTCGAAGTCCTCTTCCAACCATTCTTTGGCTTCCGACCGGAAGGATTGTTTCACGATCTCTTCCCCGTTCAGGTTTAGTTGGCTCACGATATCGATCAGCACAGCCTCTTCTGCAACATTCTGATTATCAACAAACACCGCTTCTCTCAGTCTCCGCAAATAAACATTCGCAAGATTAGCATCGATTCTCTGAATACATTTGAATACGCGCGAAGGCGGATACGATGACTGGATCGGATTCGTTAGCCACAACGAACCATCAATCGGCATACGAGAATGCGCGCCTACTTCCTTCCAATGCGAGGCTACGTCTGATGGCTTGTTAATCGTGTTCTTCACATCGGCGAACCCATTCCAGCTCTCAAGCAACCCGCCCATAATCGTGTGAAGTTTGAAATATTGGCCATATTGCTCTGTAAACCGGCGAAAGACCGGCTCAAGCGCCCAGCAATGCGAGCAGATTGGATCCGTCACATAATAGAGATCCACCGTCTTCTTGGACGGAGTCAATTGGAAAATCTCCATCTCATCATCGCCTGCTTCACCGCAAATCCCTGTCGTTAGGTCACACATCATATTGTTGTCACTCATAGGAATAACACCGCCCTATTCTATTTCGATTTGAATACCGTTTTTGGTGTACAATTGCATTGTAGTCGAGCCTGAACGATACCAACACCAATGAATGACTGAAATTATCGTATATACAACACATCCACGAAGTTGTCGGAAAAGTAGGAGGCGCTGCGGCATGACGCATGACAAAACAGACCCGCGATTTGTTCGGACCCGCAAATATATTATGGATTCATTCATTGAGCTCTCTAGTAAAAAGGAGTTTAAAGATATCACCATTAAAGATATTACAACTGCGGCAATGATCAATCGCGCGACGTTCTATTATCACTTCCAAGATAAATTTGAGCTGCTCGAAAAGGTATTATCCGAGGTGCTGTTCATTAATCTCGAGTCCGATTTAATCGCAAATGATGAGCTTAACGAAGAAAGACTTACGCGTATCTTCCTAGCGATTACCTCCTTCCAAAGCTCCTTATCCGATCGTTGCCATCGCGGGTACGAAGACACGATTGCCCTTATTATCCGGGAGCAGTTGAACATTCTCTTCTATAAGATGTTGTCGAAGGGACATCCGGCCGAAAATAAGGTCGGACTTGAGCGTACGTCGGCCATGTTAAGCTGGGGAATCTATGGAGCTTCTGTTGAGTGGAAAAGCAATAGCGAGGTAAAGCCTGAAGAATTTATCCGCTCGCTGCTTCCTTTTATTACGAACGGGACGCAAGCGATTAATAAGCTCTGATACCTCTTGTCATTTGTAAACCGATCGGTTTATAATGTAACAAAAGGTTTATAAGAGGAGGACATCACATGAATCCAATTACCCCCCCGTTTACCCGTGAAACCGCCATTCAGAAAGTGCGTTTGGCCGAAGACGGCTGGAATAGCCGCGATCCGAGGCGTGTATCGCTTGTCTACACGGAGGATAGCGTGTGGCGCAACCGTACCGACTTCCCTGTTGGGCGTGAGGAAATCATCGAATTTCTAACAAGAAAGTGGACGAAGGAGCACAACTATCGCCTCATTAAGGAGCTATGGGCATTCTCCCATGAGCGGATCGCGGTGCGCTTTGCCTACGAATGGCATGATGCCGATGGAAACTGGTTCCTGTCGTATGGGAATGAAAACTGGGAGTTTGCCTCTGATGGCTTAATGGCACGTCGTTATGCCTCCATTAACGATATGCCCATTGCAGAATCCGAACGTAAATTCCATTGGCCGCTTGGACGGCGTCCTGACGATCACCCTGGTCTTAGCGAGCTCGGCTTATGACTCGTATCGTATTGGAGAAGGCCGATGTGATTCCCAAGGTGGCTGAAGTATTCCGCGAGCTTGGTTATGAGGGTGCTTCCATGAGTCAGATCACCTCCCGAACAGGGATTTCCAAAGGCAGCTTATATTACTTCTTCCCCGGCGGGAAAGCTGAGATGGCTGCCGATATCCTGCAGCATATTGATACGTGGTTTGTCGAGAACGTATTTGAGCCGCTGGAACGAGAGGAGCCAGTGGCAGCCATCACAGCGATGTGGCACGAGGTGAATACGTATTTCCGCTCCGGACGCAGAATTTGTCTGGTAGGCGCATTCGCGCTAGACGAAACAAGAGACCGATTCGCCGGAGCCATCCGTCAGTACTTCAAACGGTGGATTGATGCTTTATGTGCTGCATTGACTCGAGCGGGAGCCGACGCTTCCAGTGCCATGGCGCTGGCAGAGCATGTAGTAGTCGGCATTCAAGGCGGTTTGTTACTCGCCAGAGCGCTCGGCGATGAGCGTATCTTCGACCGCACCCTGTCGAGCTTGTCAGATCGAGTAGAAGCTAGCTTATAAGAAAAGCAAGTCGTCATGACTCAGCAAGAAAGGCATCCATCTCATGGAAATGAGATCGGATGCCTTGTTCATTCATGTATACCATATCCGCTCTGAAGCGGCTGCTTAAAAGATACTGTCAGGAACGTAATATATTTTTTGCGTATCCGTCTTGTTAATCGGATCTGTCACTATTGTGAAATAAACGCGGCCGTCCTTTGTTTGCACACCCTCAATCTCATGCTGGCCAACATTGGTAATATTCACAAGCGTTTTGTAGGCTCCCGAATTGGACATCATCGCAATCTGCGGTGTTTGGCCCTCTCCCCCGCCAGAAGTATAGATTTCGGTACTTCCTAACATGTCGCCGCCTTGAAACGACCCGTTCGGTCTGACAATATTGCTGCCAGATTGAGTAAAGCCGGTCACATAAGCGTTTTGAGCCGCCGTAGTACTCATTTGCACTAGCTCATTACTATCCAGAAGCTGATTAAGCATCTCCGTGTTATAGATGGACCAGGTGACATTGCCGTTGGTCGTCTGTACACGGAACACGGTGTAGCTACTGTTGCCACCGCCATCCACTCGGTATGTCGTACCTAGGCTGGTACCCGTCTCGTTAACATAATTCATATACGTAAATCTGCTAAGATCGGTGTAGTCCACTGTCGCATTAGGCACATAATTAAGTCTCGCTACCTGCAGAGACCAATAATAAGAGGTTGATGGATCCGCTTTCGAGCTGAAATAGAAATAATTAGTTCCATTGTACGTGTAGATGTCCAGCGTTTGACAATGACCGGTATTCGTAACTGTCATCTTATCTTGGAAGTTAGCGTCATTCCCGTCAATCAATAGCCTCGATAGATAACAAGTCCCGCCGGAGCGTTGCGTCACGTATATATAGGTCGATCCAATATACGCTTTCTGAACGGCGACATTATGTTGCAGCCCCTTAAGGTTGTATGCCAATGTTGCAGAAGCATTAACTGTTTTCTGGGGTGTTGCTGCAAAAACGGGCATAACTGGGAGCAAAAATATGAGAAAGGCAAACATTGCTGCTGTTGCTCTACGAAACATCATCCATCCCTCCAGTCACATCGATTTATACAATTTTATCCACAACAATGTAATATCTATTCTGCTCCGCGATTTAAAAGACCATGTGCGTCTTGAGATCACAAACTTTAAAAACAAACCCTTGTCTATCTCAATTCCTCAAGCTTACCTTTCAAACGCCCTCATCGCTCCATAAGGCAGCGCTTTCACGCGGTTGTGCAACAAAAGTTCATTAAATTATTCATTTTTTCACAGGAAAGACGGCTAAAATCGTAGAGATCATGTATAATAATGAATTGAGTAACATAGTCCCGATCGGAAATCCGCTACAGGACCATAGAGGTAAGAATAATCGTGTAGGAGGCAATCAATTATGGCATTAGAATCAATGAAGGACATGCTTAACAAGGCTCTTAAAGAAGGATATGCGGTAGGTCAGTTCAACCTTAACAACTTGGAGTGGACGCAAGCGATCCTTGCTGCAGCAGAATCCGAGAAATCCCCAGTTATCCTCGGTGTATCCGAAGGCGCAGCTAAATATATGGGCGGTTTCAAAGTCGTTACAGCTATGGTTAGCGCGATCATTGAAGAATCCAAAATTACGGTTCCAGTCGCGATTCATCTTGACCACGGTTCCAGCTTCGAGAAATGTAAAGCTGCAATCGACGCAGGTTTCACATCCGTTATGATCGATGCTTCCCATCATCCATTCGAAGAAAACGTTGAAACAACGAAAAAAGTTGTTGAATACGCGCATTCGAAGGGCGTTTCCGTAGAAGCCGAGCTTGGTACAGTTGGCGGACAAGAAGACGACGTTATCGCTGAAGGCGTTATCTATGCTGATCCGAAAGAATGCTTCGAGCTGGTTCAACGTACTGGCATCGATTGCCTAGCTCCTGCTCTTGGCTCCGTACATGGTCCTTACAAAGGCGAGCCTAACTTGGGCTTCAAAGAGATGGAAGAGATCTGCGCTACGATCAAGCTTCCGCTTGTACTGCACGGTGGCACTGGTATCCCTACAGAGCACATCAAAAAATCCATCTCGCTTGGCACAGCTAAAATCAACGTTAACACAGAGAACCAAATCAACTTCTCCAAAGTTGTTCGCGAAGTATTGGCTGCTAAACCAGACGAATACGATCCGCGTAAATTCATCGGCCCAGGCCGTGATGCTATCAAAGAAACAGTTATCGGCAAAATCCGTGAATTCGGTTCTTCCAACAAAGCTTAATTGGAAGCTCCGTAACGGACAGCAAAGCCCGAAATCCTGTACAAGGATTTCGGGCTTTTGCGGTTAGGACCCATGTGCTCCCTTCAGTCAATAACGACTCCTTAAATGCCTTTCGCCGCTTGACCTGGTCTGATCTTCTTCACATCATATAAGTTCACAACGGTGCTGATGACGAACTCCGGGGGTTGTTTGCCTCGGCTGTCGCGGTGTCCTTGAATATGCTCCGGGCTTTTCTCCCACGCCTTCCAAGCCTCCTCGGACTCCCAGCGAATAAACACCTCAACCTCTTCGGTTTCCTTGGAGCGCCTATTCACCATGACTGTAATATCAATCAGACCTTCCCTTTGGTCCAGTGGTCCCTCTTGGCTGAACCGTTCCACCACTTTATCCGCATTGCCCGCAAGGACCGTAATCGTCCGCTTCATAATAAACATATGTTTCCCCTCCCGCTGATGAGAATGAATATCACCCTAGTGTAGGGGAAATTGCGAATAGAATCCATGGACAAAACCCTGAATGAGCATGGAACAATTGGCGGCACTAATTCGTTGCAGCATGTACCCACCAATAGTAACTGGGAAACACTTGCATATTGCCGGCAAATTTGATGGCAGTTCAGAAGATATAGGATTGTACTTAACAAAACCAGGAATTGACTTTTTTGATGATTATTGGGACAATTATCCTCAATATTAATAAGGGAGGCGAATCAAGTTATGCGAATATTTCTAAGCATGCTACTAACGGTGATTACAATCGCAGTAATAGCAGGATGTGGTACAGAGCAAAAGGCGCTTTTCAGTCAGGCAGGAACAGAAGTAGATGAACAAAAGCAGCGTGATGAATCGGAAACTTCAACTTACGACGATGCACCTATACATCCAAGCGAAGTGGATTCCGTTGAATTTAGCAAATCATTACAGTCATTTCCTGCTTTGGTGAATTCCAAAAGTGCAGAAAATTTGTCTGACCTGTCAGCGGAACAAGTTTTTGATTGGGTGAAGGCAACCGAACTCATCTATCAAACCATTATGTCTAGTAATACTGCTATTACAGAAGAACAAAGATTGGAAGTCCTTGCATGGCTGCAGGCCTATATGTCAGAAGAGTTGATCAAACAACGAGTCGCTGGGGCGTTTCACCCTGTAGAAGGTGGATATAGAATTATTGATCCATATCAATTTCAGAATTTTAATATCCTTCAAATTGAAAGAGTTGTTCATCTCGATGTGGTGCATAAGGACGATGTGACTACACTAACTGCCGATCTTGTTGTCATGGTGGAACAACCCATTAAAGTCGTGTATGAAATCACAACGACAGACGGTGTCTCCAAGCTGACTGGCTATCAATTCGAAATGATTAAGAACACGCAATAAACCATTGTCAAACGGGAGGCATTCTCCAAACTGGAGGTGCTCCAATTGTCCAGCGGCACACGTCGAGTCACATTAATAACAACCTCCGTTATGCGCCAACGTCTACATGCCATGCTACTACACGCCAATCCAACGCACAAAAAACCACCGTTTCCAGTGGTTTTCTTACGTATGTCTCTACTAATGAGCAGCCTGGCACCCAATGCGGAATGGATAAGCTTGCTATATGCGTTGCTATAGGCTGTTTTATTTGCCAAGCCGCTTGTTGGTCAAATCCATTGCAAGCTGCAGCGTGCGCTGCTTGTTCATCGGATAAGTGAAGACCAGGAGCAAGAAGAGGACCATGAAGATGACTCCTGGGATCAAGGTAGCAAGCGTGAAGATGCCATGTAGAGCGTCAGCCGATTGCACATCCTTTGTCGAGTCATAGCCCACAAGCTGAATCGCAAAGCCACCGATGCCGCCGGCGATAGCTTGGCCAATCTTCCTGGCGAAGGAGTAGAACGAGTAGACGGTTCCATCCTCGCGAAGCCCGGTTGCAAACTCTTGGTAATCGATCACATCGGTTACAAATGCCCATACCACGATGTTGAAGAAGCCGAAACCAAATATGCCAAGTGCGGACAGTATGATGAACGTCATCGCCGACACATCCGGCAAGAAGAACAAGGCGAGATATACGACTGAGGCCAGAAGCATACCGACAGCTGAGATTTCCTTTTTCCCAAAACGTTTCACCAAAGGTTTCGTGAGCGGTATGGCGATAATGATGCTGGCCATCTGGATAAGACCTGCGATGCTAAGCGCTGAAGCATTGCCGAAATAGTTCTTAAATAGATAAACGTTGACTGCACCCATTAGCATATTCAGCATCATGAACAACAACGACACCGTGAGTATGGAGATTAACGGCTTGTTTTTCCCTAACGCTTTCATTGTCGCGCCAAAATTCAGCTTTGGAGCTTCGGATGCAGACGTATCGGTTCTCCGCTCCGTACTCATTTTGTAACAAGCCATGTAGCTCGTCAGGGAGAGCAGGCAGAATGCAATAGCGCCTAACAGGAAGCGATTCGAATCTGCTTCATTGTCCACGAACAAGATAAGCGGGCCCAGAACGTTGATCGTCAAAGCTGCAATCAGGCCGCCCAAGGTGCGGAAGGTTGATAGAGTCGTTCGCTCAACAGGGTCGCTCGTAATAGACGATGCCATAGAGCCATAAGGAATATTAACCGTGCTGTACAAGGTTCCCCATACAAGGTACGTAATGAAAGCGTATACAAGATAGAAATTGTTAGACATCCCTGGAATATGAACAAACATAAGTAAGCCGGACAAGGATAAAGGAATCGACATACGGAAGATCCACGGCCGGAATTTGCCATTCTTGCCCGCAGGTCTCGAATCAATAAATCTGCCCCATACCATATCAGCCACGGCATCCCATACCCTCGCGATCAAGAACATGATACCAACTGCGCCTGCGCTTATATGAAAAATATCCGTGTAGTATACCATTAAGAAGGAGCTAACCAGCAAGAAGAAAAAATCATTCCCCAGATCGCCGAACATATAGCCAATTTTATCCCGCATGCCGAATGGGCGGTGCACCCCGCTCTTCATTTCTAATTCAGGCTTACTTGCCTTGTTGGTTTCCTGTTGTGCCGGGATCATCTGAACACCCTCCTTGGATCACTTGTCATATAGGCTTGCCTGAGCTTTCTCAGTGAGCTGCGGCGGCTCTATCCTTCATCACTCTGATGGAGATAAAGCCGCTTGCGCTCATCTTTTGTCTACGCTGTTTTCTTGATCTGTGTTAATTCTTTGTTCAGCATATACAACAGCTTTTCATTAAACATATCGGACGCCATCTCGGCGATCATATTGATGCTCATGCCTTTGGCCATAGCGATCATAGGATGCTCGGTAAATTGACCCAGATATTTGATCAGAACCGCATTCGCTTCCTCATTGTCCATGAGTTCACCAATCTGACATTTCGTCGAATAGACATCGTCCGTAATAATCAGTTCCTCTACCAACACTTCGCTTGTATCCGGCATTTGGAACCAATTCTCCACAATGCCACCTTTATCCGCCGGTGCCTCGTAGCTTGCATTAGGCTCAGCCACCTTCCGGAAGTGAGCCGTATCTTCAAACACTACACCGCTCTCTTCTGAACGAGCGACAACTTGATTCCAGCCCTCTCCCAGCTGCACATTCTCGAATCGGAAGATATGATCCTCACTTGTCACCGAGCCATGCTCGACACCGTTGACAATAAGCTTGACCGCTCCGCAGTTAGAATATACCTTTACGCTAATACGATCCTCAGCGCGATCGATAAATCGTTTGCTTGTGATATGCACGAATTGCTCATCAGACCAGTTCGCCTTATACATATAGAACGCGTCCTTCTTGATTTTGCGATCGTAAGTAACCAGGCCTTTGTTATTACGACCTTTCACGCCGCCTTCATCGCGGATATTCGCGCCGAAGTCGAACATATTCCATACATACGTCGACCAGAGGAACGGACGTTTCTTGAAGATTCCCCACACGATCTCATGGTAGAGGGCGTGATATTCTTCTGTGTAATCCTTCACCTTCGGGTCATTGGTATGGTACTGCAGAATACCCTCTGCTCCGTATTCGGAGATACCTAGCGATACGTTCGGATTTGTAGCATGGAAACCGTCGATCCAGCCTGCAAAATCCTCTGCCTGGCCTTGGTACCAGCCATAATATTTGTTATAACCGACAATATCGGTTACATGGTTGTAATCATCATCGTCCGGTACGAACATAACATTGGCCATGGTGGACAAGCGTGTCGGATCTTCCTTCTTCGTCAGCTCATTCAACTCCGAAACAAGCTTCCTCAGTGCAGGTGATTCGCCCCCGATTTGGATTTCATTCTGAATGCCCCAGAACATAATGGATGGATGGTTGAAGTTCTGTCTGATCAGCTCGGTCATCTGCTGCTTGGCATTGATGCCTTCCAGCTCCGTCTTGGACATAATCGAGATGAACGGAATTTCCGCCCAGATAATCATGCCCTCCTGATCACACAGATCATAGAAGTAGCTGTTATGCTGATAATGCGCCAATCTGATCGAGGTTGCTCCGACCTCCTTGATCAGCTCCATGTCTTCTTCTTGCTCTCTCGGCGTAATCGCCCAGCCCATATCCTTGCGATCCTGATGACGGGATACGCCGTTGAGCCGTAGATGCTTGCCGTTAAGGAAGAAGCCTTGTTCCGGATCTACGTGGAAGTAACGAACGCCAACTGGAATGGAGACGAGATCAATCGTATCGTTATAGCTTGCAATGGATACGTTCGCTGTGTACAGATAAGGATTCTGTTTCCCGTTCCAAAGCGTTGGATTGTTCAACTGGACGGGTATCTCCACCGTTTCCCTTGCTCCCGCTTCCAATACAACATCCAGTGCCGCATATGCAACCTTGCTGCCGTCTGCATCGAGCAGATCTGCCCATACCAGAACCTTCTTTGCCTCGGTCAGTTGATTCGCCAGCTTCGCTCTAATCGTCAACGATGCCCGTTCATCCGTCACCTGATCCTGCACGATATAGACGCCTTGCGAGCCGTAATCCATCAAATCAAAGTGAACATCATTCACCAACACGATGCTTACATCGCGATAGATGCCACCAAAGAAGGTGAAGTCGGCCATCTGCGGATACACATCATCAACGACAGTGTTATCGACTTTCACTGCGATTGTATGGCTGCCTGCGCTTTGCAAAGCATCTGTAATATCAAAGCGGAAGGTCGAATAACCGCCACGGTGCTGTCCCATATGTTGACCGTTCACATAGACATCGGTGATACTGTTCGAACCCTGAAATTCAATATATACTCTGCCTGCCAGAGCAGCTGCTCCAAGCTGAAGCTCTCTTCTATACCAGCAAGCCCCTTTGAAAAAGTCAAACCCGCTTGCGCCGTCCAGCGCATTCCAAGTGTGCGGCACGTTTACGGTTTCCCATGTGGAATCGTTATATTGTGCTGCCGAAGCAGCCTCACTATTTTCTTTTAGAAATTTCCAACCTTCATTTATGTTCAGTACGTTTCTCATTAGACATTCCCTCCATATGAGTCGAAAGTTTGAAATCGCTTGCATAAATGATTATAGCGCTTTCACTTGCCAATTAATCGCACATATATGATAATAACCGTACATATTTTGCATATGAATGACGATTCGGAAATACTAATATGGAAAACTGGATAGGTTAATTTAAGGAGGTTGTACACCTAATGGATCAGGAATTCGAGAATTTCCATCATATAAGCAATATGGTTCACGGCATTACAAAGCTGGACATTCGTTTCATTGCTCCGGATGGCCATCCCCTCTACCAGCTTGTCGACCATAAGCTT
The DNA here is from genome assembly GCF_054483835.1 of Paenibacillus sp. strain BS8-2. NCBI lineage: Bacteria > Bacillati > Bacillota > Bacilli > Caryophanales > Paenibacillaceae > Paenibacillus > Paenibacillus sp. strain BS8-2. The sequence continues at coordinate 1,703,370 of NZ_CM137010.1, read as the reverse complement.
CCTTCTAGCTTCCAACGGATACAAGACGAATATGAAGCTATCGAAGCCATGCTCCGTCATCATGATTCCCGCCATTATTATTTCTATGAGAATAGGTACGGGCTTGAATATGTAGCTGTCGCGCTCTGGGAACCCGCGGTTTCTGAAGGAGGCGACCCCTTGCTCGGGTACTTCCTCGTCGGTCCTTTCCTCTCCACGACACCAGGCTTCGACTTCATTAGCCACATGATGCTGCAGAATAAACTTCCCCTCGGTGAGCGTAATCATCTGGAGGCCTTCTATTCCTCCTTGACTGTCGTTAGCAGTAATACCGCGGCACATTTAGGCGAGCTGCTTGTACAACTCACACATAGCAGCATCGTTGAATCCGTCCAGATTAGCTCCAAGATGGATATGCCGCGTATCCATACGGAGCAGCTCAAAGCAACAATCGAGGAGAATCAAGCCATTATCGAGATGCGCTATCGCTATGAGAAGCAATTCATGCATTTGATCACCAAAGGAGACCTGCATGGCTTGCAAGAGCTGATTAAGAAAACCTTCAGCATCTTCAATATGCCTGATCGTATTCCCGAGAGCCCGCTCCGCTCCGCCAAAAATCTGCTGCTCACCTTAAATACATTATGCCGGATCGCAGCAGAGCGAGGCGGTCTGCATCCCGTATATATCCATCACATATCTGAGAAGCTCTCGATTATGATTGAGCGCTCTCCGAACCTGCCAAGTCTGAATTCGCTTCGGACTACCATTCTAGAGGAATACTGCGAAGCCGTGCGTACCTACGCCACCGGCAGCTACGGACCCATTGTAAGGAAAGCGATTGACTACATTCAATTCAATCTGGAGAAGCCGCTCACACTTCGTGAAGTAGCTGAATTTATCCCGGTCAATCCCTCTCATTTGTCACGGTGCTTTATGCAGGAGACAGGTCAAAGCTTTATCGACTTTATGAACCGGAAGAAAATTGAGGAGGCCAAGCTGTATCTGCGCAGCGGCAGCATCTCCATTACGGAGATCGCGCTAATGGCGGGGTATAATGACTTAAATTATTTCGGCAGAGTGTTCAAGAAGGTAACGGGCATGACTCCATCGCAATATGCGAAGAACGTAACGGTATGATGCCTTTGTCTAGCGATGTCGCTCACGGATAGTCCTTCTGATTCCCGTAGCAATTTGATATACTCCTAGCGAGGCATATTCAGCATTCCTTTCAGTCTCCTTCGTCAAGTTCTCGCAAACCTAACGATAGGAGGATAATAGGGTGCTGGCAAGTGTCTCTTTTCTTTGCCATTACTTGAACATTTTTACGCTGCAATATTCGGCACTTGTAATATGCAATAAAGCAGTCCTCTACTTGAAGGTTGAATTGCAAGGAGTTGAAGGCTCATGAAGGGTCACGAAATCGCTAAAAAACTGAATATCAGCACAAGCGCATTAAAGCATTATGAAACATGGGGGCTTATCCCCGAAGTTGAACGAGCAGAAAATGGATATCGTAACTATACAGCGGAGCATGAAGCATACTTCGAGTGTATCCGCGCCTTAAAATCCGGATTCGGAATGGACCTGGTCAAGGAAATCATGCCTCGTATCATCCTCGGAGAGAAGCTTGAGGTATTGTGGCTCATTAATAAAGCTCAGGTTAACCTACATACAGAAAAGCTCATTGTACAAAGGACAGTCGACATGCTTGATTTGCGCGAGCTAAGTGACTTCCCCTCGTACGGGGGAACACAAGTATTGACGATCGGAGAGGCAGCAAAGGAGGCCAACATCTCCCCATCCGCGATTCGGCATTGGGAAAAGGAAGGATTGATTACATCCGAACGTCACAAAGAGAGTGGCTTCCGACTCTATACCCCCGCCGATCTTCGTAAAATCCTTATCATTCGTACGATTCAGAGAGTGGTCTATTCCTTGGATATCGTGCGAGAGGTGTTGTCGGATTTGGATAAAAACAATATTGCGCAGGCAAAAGAAATTGCGCTAAAGTCTCTGCAATACCTTGATTATGCGCTTGTCGAGCAGTTGCGAGGCGTTTCTCATCTTCAGAAGTTGTTTGACACCATCGCGAACAATCCGATCACTTCCGTATAGAAAAGATCGAGTCGATCATGGCTGTTTCAGATACGATAGAGATGTGAAGGAGGGACATGAATGTTACAACAATTCAACAAACTAATGGACTATATCGAAACCCATTTGACGGAAGAGATTTCGGGGGAAGACATCGCAAAAATTGTGGGACTTTCCGATTATCACTTCAAAAGAATGTTTTCGTATATGGCCGGAATGTCATTGCATGAGTATATCCGAAACAGGCGATTATCGGTTGCCAATGTTGCGCTCATCAACGGGGCTAAGGTTACGGATATTGCCTATGCGTATGGCTTTCAATCGATTGAGGGATTTTCAAGAGCATTTCGAGAGTGGAGTGGATTCTTACCCTCTGAGGTGATGAAGAACAAAATCCAAAAGTCATTTCCCAAATTCACGTTTTATATCGATATCAGAGGAGGAATATCTATGGAGTTTAAGATCGAGAAGAAACCGTCATTCAACATTGTTGGTGTTTCCAAAAGAGTGCCGATTCAATTCAAAGGTGTCAATCAAACCATACTAGAGCTGGCCCAGTCCATTACCGAGCAGCAAAGAACGGAGATGCGTGAATTAGCTGACCTGTATCCGCAGCAAGTCTTGAATGTTTCTTATAATTATGATGATGGTTTCCTTGAAGAGAAAGGTCAATTGACGCATATGATTGGCTTCGCTACTACGCAAGAAAACCCATACGATGACCTAGAGCAGCTTTCTGTTGAAGCGAGCGAATGGGCGATTTTCCCCAATGAAGGGCCGTTCCCCGCTACGCTGCAAGAAACGTACGCCAAAATTTATGCCGAGTGGCTGCCATCTTCAGAGTATGAAGTGACGAACCTACCCGGCATTTCATTTACAAATCACAACGGTACGTCTGAGAAGGTGTACAGCGAAATTTGGATGCCTGTATTCAAAAGGACCTAAGTCTCCTTGTTACTTGTCGCTGGCGGGATAAAATCGAGTACCTCTCCCTGTCTCACTTTGTAATACTGTGATTGCCCGTTACGATGAAGCTTCAGCATTCCGTTGGTAAAGTCCGTACTGGGATCTTTGAAGAACATACCGTTAGCAGCCATCTCCCCTTCGGCATCCTCGGCATTAATCATATACCTTCCGGCATGATGGGTAATCTCTACGGCATATCCCCGTTCGTAATTGCTCATCAAGTCTTCATCTAGTCGGCTTACGGCAACAATGTGTAGATCGATCGCTCCGATTTGGTTTAACAATTCGTTGACGAAGGAGCCTTGCATGATTTCTTGCCAACGGGATTGAGGAGATTGTCCGATAATAAGCTGGCTGATGTGCAATGACTTGGCGGCTTCAGCGATTATTTGAGCCGGCTTGGTGCTGCCACTGGTCTTAATCAGCAAGGTAGCACCTCGCTCCTCGCATAGATGTCTCCATCGCGTCAACCACTCCTCTTGCTCGGGAGCAAGCTCATCCTCCTTAACCGGAATAACGCTTAGTACATACAAAGGGCAACGAAAAAAATTCGCCAGCTCCGCGCCTCTCCCGATAAGCTTCTCTCCATTCGGGCCGTAACTCACGCAAACCATTAATTTCTCGTCTGTGGACATAAGTAATCTCCTTTCGTTGGCTATGTTATTCGCTAGCAAGAAGTCGGTAGCCGATACCCGGCTCCGTTACAATAAACTTGGAGTTAGAGGGGTTCTCGTCCAGCTTTTTCCGAAGATGACCTATATACACGCGCAAGTAATGGCTGTCGGATTCATTGTAGCCGGCTCCCCATACTTCCTGCAGCAGTTGACGTTGAGGGACAACCTTGCCTGCATGAAGGGCCAGCACCTTCAACAGCTCGTATTCGGTCGGCGTTAATTTAAGCCGTTCTCCTCGCAGCTCTGCCACATGTTGCGAAAGATCCATCGTCAATTCCCCAATATGCACAATGGGATCCTGCGTTACTCTCTGCGCAGCATGCCTGAGCGCAACCCTAATGCGGGCTAATAATTCGCCCATGCCGAACGGTTTGGTCAAATAATCGTCGGCGCCCGTATCCAGCGCTTCGATCTTGTCGGCTTCCCTATCTTTGGCCGTAAGGACAATGACTGGCGCATTAGACCATTCGCGGATACGGCGTAACACTTCGATCCCCGACATATCAGGCAATCCAAGATCGAGCACGATTAAGTCAGGCATGACGGCAGCGACTTGCTTGAGTGCATCTTCGCCCGTAGACGCCTCTTCGATGATATAGTCATGTGCCTGCAACGTAACCTTCAAGAGCTTGCGGATTTGCGGCTCATCATCCACGATCAACAGCCGGGCTCCTTGTGTGTTCGTTTGCATGAATGTAGGCCTCCTTAGACGCGTATTTCGTTAAACCATTGGAAGTGAGACGGTAAACACAGTTCCTCTCTGCTCGTTAGCGCGAACCGCAATCGTCCCCTCGTGCAGCTCGATAATACCTTTGCAAATGGCCAATCCAAGGCCCGTTCCGGTTATATGTTTGGTGGCGTCGGCACGGTAGAACTTCTCAAAGATCAATTCACTTTCCGCTTCTTTGATCCCAATCCCCTCATCGGAGATGGTCATGACCGCTTGACCGGCTGATGCCGTCATCGTGATAACGATCTCGCTGTAATCAGGGCTATATTTGATGGCGTTGCTTACGATGTTCACTAATGCTTGCTCTAACAGAACTTCATCTCCAGGCACTACAACGGGCTCCTCATGGTGAAGAACGACTCTAATCTTGCGCTGCTGCTGATAATCGCGGGCCTGGCCCACGGCTGCGTTAATAACATCTTCGAGATCGCACCAGCTCTTCCGGAAATACAACATACCGCTTTCCAGCTTTACCATGTTTAACAAATTGTTGACCAATCGGTTCATTCGAAGGGAGCCGTCCCGAATCGTCTCGAGGAGCTCCACGCGATCGGATGGAGTGAATAGATGGTCGTTCTCCAAAAGGCTTGTGGCAGAACCGATAACCGCCGCCAGAGGCGTCCGCAGCTCATGCGAGACTGAGTTAAGAATCGTGGTACGCATCCGTTCGGACTCAGCCGATACAAGAGCAATCTTGGCTTCTTCGGCAAGTTTAATACGCGCGATGGTATTGGCTGTAATACCCGCCAATGTTCTAATCACTTGCTGTATCTCGTCCGATGCTTGTGTAGCTTGTGCAGTTGCCGATTCGGAGTAACAAACAAGGAGGCCATATTTGCGATGATCGGCATGCAGCCATGCCAGATATACCAAATGTTGACCAAGCATCAAACACTCTGAACCATCACCTTCAGCGCGTTTATACATGTAATCGATACCAATTGATGCCAATTCCCGTTTGTGGTTATCGTCGATTCCCCTTGTATGGCCAGAGAGTCCCAGCGTACCGGTCTCCTCCTCCACATACATCGTAGCTTGCAGCCCAAACTTCCTTGGTAGCTGCGACAACAATCGCTCCGACAAATCATGGATATTGGATACCGATATCATTTCTCTGCTGAATGCGTATAAGGCAGCGGTCTGGGCTTCCTTGGACTTGGCATACTGAGCCTGCAGCTTCAGCCTTGTGGCAAGTCCTGCTGTTAATGCGGCGACAACTAAGTAAACACCAAAGGTAATGAAATATTTTAAGTCAGCAACCGTTAAGCTTAAGACAGGCGGCACGAAAAAAACATCAAAGGCAAACACACCGAGAAACGAGGCGTAAATGGCGGGCCGTAGCCCTAGGTATACCGCGTTAAAGAGCACTGGCAACAAATAAAGTAACGCTACGTTTGCCAGGTCGAATAAGCGACCAACGGGTACTAATAACAAAGTCATAATTGTAATGAACAAGGTGGTGCTTATATATGGCGATAATGCAATCCGCCTTACAAGAGACTGAACGATCTGGAATCACTTCCTTCGTAGTTACGCTTGTTGTTCTTCTCCTAGATTACTTAATAATAACGAATAATGAAACACGCTGCAGGTGTAAAAATTACATAAAAATGTTTATAATCCATCGATAATGAGAGCAAACGATAGGAAACGAGCGATAATACGTTGCTATATGGAGTGTTCGAACTTAGCAAAACGTAGACCATCTAATTTGACGTTTGCTTTGCTTTACAGCTTTTACGAGGGGGAGTAACATGTTGCCATGAATGGATTCACGTACTCCGTTCAGCGCTGAATTGCTGGTAAGTAAACATTCCTTCGAATCCAAGGAAAGGATGATGACGTCAAGTTGATATAGCCCGAATCATGTACGGGCGAACAATCGCTGAATCTAGTAGGCCACTTCCCAAGAGAAGTGGCACCTGAGAACGGGGGACCCATATACAATCCGCATGTATGTCTAATGTGGATTTGGGGTGAATCGTGACCGGAAATGAACGTATCCGGCATGTAGGGCGACTCTAACGCCCGAATCCGACAGCTAACCTCGTAAGCGTCTATAGAGGCAACAATTTGTCGTGATTAGACACGGTTCTTTCCCTGTGCCTAAGAAGCTGATGAAGGTTCCTCTTCGTGCAGCTTCTTTTTTTGTTGCCCAAATAAAGGGGTGTGAGGCGCAGCATGTCCATTCAAGAGGAAATTATTTTGGTTTCGCCGTCCACAGCTGCGGGCACGTTCTGTATTCCAACGGCGGGGATGTTTCATTTTTGATATAGGGAGGAACGTAAATGGATATTGTCATGATTGGGATCTTAACCGTCTCACTAGCAGGCATGTTAGGACTGTTAGCGTGGTGCGGAAGTGTTGCTTCGGAAGGAAGTGAGCCGCAATGATGCTCGCACTCGGCGTGGTGGTCGTCGTTGTTTTCGTATATTTGACGTATGTGCTGTTGAATCCAGAAAAATTCTAGAGCTGCCGCTAGCGGGAAGGAGTATGCAACAATGTTAGCTTTGATCGCGATCTTCATCACTTTAATAATAGTTTTCTTGTTGGCCAGACCAACAGGCTTATATTTGGCTAAGGTATTCCATTCGGAAACGACTGTTCTGGACAAATGGTTCGGTCCAATAGAAAGATTGATTTACCGCTTGGGAGGTCTATCCCTTACCAACCAATTATGGAAAAAGTATGCCGCAACCGTCATCCTCAGCAACGGAGTTATGATCTTGCTGGTTTATATGATTTTCCGAATGCAAGCCTATCTGCCGCTTAACCCCAGCCATATTCCAAACATGGAGCCTACGCTTGCGTTTAATACGGCGATCAGCTTTATGACCAATACGAACCTGCAGCATTATAGCGGGGAGAGCGGTCTATCGTATTTGTCTCAGATGGTCGCTATCGTATTTATGATGTTCACGGCTCCGGCAACTGCGTTATCCGTTGTTATCGCCTTTATGCGAGGACTCGCAGGCAAGCCAATGGGCAATTTCTTCGTGGACCTGACGCGTTCCATTGTTCGTGTATTATTGCCCATTGCGATTGTGGCCGCTCTACTCTTTGCAGCACTTGGCGTTCCTCAAACGCTGGAACCTGCGGCAGTTGCTCAGACGCTGCAAGGCGAAGAACAGACGATTGCGCGCGGACCGATGGCTTCGTTCCTCTCCATTAAGGAGCTCGGCAACAACGGCGGCGGATTTATGGGCGTCAACTCAGCGCATCCATTCGAGAATCCCGGCGCAATAAGTAACACGCTGCAGATAATATTGATGATGTTATTATGCACGGCGTTGCCGTACACGTATGGGAAGATGGTGGGCAACCCCAAGCAAGGACGGGTACTATTCGTCGCCATGACCACATTGTTCATTATGATGTTAGGGATCTCTCTCGGCGCAGAGCAAGCAGGCAACTCCGCCATAAGCGCGCTTGGCATCGATCAGGATCACGGCAGCATGGAAGGCAAAGAGACACGGTTTGGTATCGAGCAATCCGTCTTATATTCGGTTGTCACTACAGCCTCCGAGACGGGGGCAGTTAATACGATGCATGATACGTTGACGCCGATCGCTGGATTGGTAACCATCGCGAACATGATGCTGAATACCATCTTCGGTGGTGTAGGTGCCGGATTTATGAACGTGCTGATATACGCAATGATTGGCGTATTTTTGTCCGGATTAATGGTAGGCAGAACGCCAGAATATCTTGGCAAGAAGATTGAAGGGAAGGAAATGAAGCTGATCGCGCTGACGATGCTGGTTCCTCCGTTCATCATTTTGATACCGACGGCAATCGCCTTGTTCTATTATCCGGAGACGATCTCGAACGCCGGCTTCCACGGTCTTACGCAAGCCATGTACGAATACACATCATCAGCCGGCAATAACGGTTCCGGATTCGAAGGACTAGGGGACAATACAACCTACTGGAATATATCGACTGGCCTAGTCATGTTTATAGGTCGTTACTTCTCGATCGTGACTCTACTTGCCGTGGCGGGTTCGCTTGCAGCGAAGAAGACGGTACCCGAATCGATTGGCACCTTCCGCACGGACACTGCCTTATTCGCAGTCGTATTCTTGGGAGCCGTGCTTATTGTTGGCGCACTGACCTTCTTCCCGAGCCTTGTACTCGGGCCCATTGCCGAGCAACTAACTTTGGCGCCATAGCCGTTACTGGAGAGGAGTATACCATGAGTCAACCAACTAAATCAGCCTTAAGCGGACCTATCGTGAAACAGGCATTGAAGTCGTCTATTCTCAAATTAGATCCACGAGTTATGATTCGTAACCCGATCATGTTCGTCGTGGAAATTGGATTTATCATTACGTTGTTGTTCGTTTTCGTGCCTGATGCATTCGGGGGTGCAACTCCCGTATGGTTCAATGCTACAGTCGCTGTCATCCTGCTATTGACGGTATTATTCGCTAACTTTGCAGAAGCTTTAGCAGAGGGCAGAGGTAAAGCGCAAGCAGACTCGCTCAAAAAATCCAAAAAAGAAATGATCGCGAACAAACTGATGGGCTCCTCGATCAAGCAAGTACCTTCTACCGAGCTTCGCAAAGGAGATATCGTGCTTGTTGCCCAAGGGCAATGGATTCCTGGCGATGGGGAAGTGATTGAAGGACTTGCATCTGTCGACGAGTCAGCCATTACGGGCGAATCTGCACCTGTTATTAAAGAAGCAGGCGGCGATTTCTGCTCGGTGACGGGTGGAACTCGCGTGCTAAGCGATCAAATCAAAGTGCGCATGACAAGTGAGCCCGGAGAATCCTTCCTGGATCGCATGATATCGCTCGTTGAAGGCGCCAAGAGACAAAAAACGCCGAATGAGATTGCTTTGAACACGGTATTAACGAGTCTGACACTCATCTTTCTGGTTGTCGTCGTCACGCTTCCTTTCTACGGAACATACCTCGACATTGAGCTTGAAATACCGATGCTGATTGCTTTGCTGGTCTGTCTAATCCCTACAACAATCGGGGGACTGCTGTCCGCCATCGGCATTGCGGGGATGGATCGGGTCACTCAATTCAACGTTCTTGCGATGTCTGGCAAAGCGGTTGAAGCCGCTGGTGACATTAACACCATTATTTTGGACAAAACAGGGACAATTACATACGGAAACCGTATGGCTAGCGAATTTATACCGGTTGGCGGACTATCGGAGCAACGTGTAGGGGAATGGGCCGCCATTAGCTCCATTAAGGATGAAACACCGGAAGGCCGCTCTGTGCTGGAATTAATGAAGAAGCTGGGATGGAAATACGAAGAAGCCATTGCAAGTAATGGGGAATGGGTCGAATTTAGAGCCGAAACTCGGATGAGCGGAATCGATCTTAGCGATGGTCGCAAGGTGAGAAAAGGTTCGGTGGACGCGATTAAGAAATGGGTATTGGAGCAAGGCGGTATTGTGCCCAAGGATCTGGACGCTCGGAGCGACAAAGTAGCTACGGCAGGAGGAACGCCGCTGGCTGTCGCCGTGGACAATACGATCTATGGCATCATCTATTTGAAGGACACGGTCAAACCGGGGATGCGCGAACGTTTCGAGCAAATGCGGCAAATGGGCATCAAGACGGTGATGTGTACAGGAGACAACCCGCTTACGGCTGCAACAATCGCTAGAGAAGCAGGTGTAGATGATTACATCGCGGAGAGCAAGCCAGAAGATAAAATTGCAGTCATTCGCCATGAACAAGCGCAAGGTAAATTGGTAGCTATGACTGGGGACGGTACCAACGATGCGCCAGCATTGGCGCAAGCAGATGTCGGCATCGCAATGAACAGCGGAACTGCAGCCGCCAAGGAAGCTGCCAATATGATTGATCTGGATTCGGACCCTTCCAAGATTATCGAGGTTGTAGCCATTGGCAAACAGCTGTTAATGACACGCGGGGCGCTGACAACGTTTAGTATTGCGAATGATATTGCCAAATATTTTGCCATTATCCCGGCGATGTTCATGATTGCAATTCCGCAGATGGATGCCCTTAATATTATGAAGCTGAGCTCTCCCATGTCGGCGATCTTATCGGCTCTCATCTTTAACGCTATCATTATTCCATTATTGATTCCGCTAGCTATGAAAGGTGTCGCTTACAAGCCGCTCCCTTCGGCGAAGCTTCTGCAACGGAACCTGATTGTGTATGGAGCAGGCGGCATTGTTGTGCCATTCGTCGGGATCAAACTCATCGACCTTATCGTGCAATATTGGGTATAGCTATAACATCGAGTTAAGGAGAATCCTCATATGAAAATAATAATAAACAGCCTACGGATTAGCATCGTTTTTATGGTTCTTTGCGGTCTCATTTACAACTTGGCGATAAACGGCATTGCTCAGGTTCTCATGCCAGATCAGGCAGACGGCAGCTTAATTTATAACGAGAACGGACAAATCGTAGGTTCGAAGCTCATCGGGCAAACGTTTACGGATGCCGGATGGTTCCATGGTCGGATCTCGAGCATCGACTATCAAGCGGCTGGCTCCGGCACTCCGAACTATGCACCTTCGAACCCTGATATGCTTGCCCGAATGCAGCAGTCCGCAGAGGACTGGGGGGCAAATAACCCTGCGGTTCCAATCGCAGATGTACCTATTGATCTCATTAGTAACTCCGGATCTGGGCTGGATCCGCATATTAGTCCAGACGCAGCGAAAGTGCAAATTCCGCGAATTAGCAGCGAAACAGGTCTGTCTGTGGCTGAGCTGGAAACGCTGGTCGAGAAACATATCGCTCCTAGAGAATGGGGAATATTCGGCGAACCGACAGTCAACGTGCTTCAGCTCAATATTGCGCTGCAACAATTGAAAGCTTCATAAACAAGCGCACCCTCGCTTCATCTTGGATGAAGCGAGGCGTCCTGCTGTCGGGAGGGTGAAAGAGTTGTTGGAGCCATTCAAGCGGAAAAGCCCGGAGCAACTGCTAGCATCCATTATGAAGCTGCATAAGGGCAGGCTCAAAATCTATGTTGGAGCCTTTAGCGGTTCAGGAAAAACCTATCATATGCTTCAAGAGGGCTGTACGCTGAAGCAGCAGGGCGTGGATGTGGTCATATGCGCTGTCTCTACCAAGCAGAGACCGGATACGCTCAAGCAAATAGGCGATTTGGAGAGAGTGCCCAGCATTCATTGGTACCAAGGGGAGCACGAACAAAAGGATCTTAATCTTCAAGGTATTATCGAACGTAATCCAGAGGTTGTGCTGGTTGACCAGCTAGCACATCTCAACCGGGAGCATGCAGAGTTTGCTACACGGATCGAAGATATTCAATTTCTATTGGATCAAGGGATTAGCGTAATTACAACGGTTAATATCTATGAGCTTGAAGATGCGATGGAGTTAGCACGTCAATGGACGGGTCTAGAAGTGTTTCCCACTGTACCTGCCCATACGTTATCGATGGCAGATGAGGTTCGGTTAATCGACGTAACACCAGAGACGATACTGGAGAGAATGTCGGATGGACGCATGCAGGACATGAATCCGCAATGGCTGAATCGGGGCAATCTGGCGAAACTTCGTGAGCTTGCCTTGCGACTAATGGCGGAAGATGTGAACGGAACGTTAGAAAAGCACCGGGAGGAACAAGGGTTAGTCGGCACAGCCGGAACGGCGGAACGCATTCTTGTATCTGTTCAATATTATTGGAATGGATCGATCTATGTGCGCAGAGGGCAGCAGGTTGCCAAACGGCTGGGGGGAGATTTACGGGTTGTATCATTCGTTAATCCGAAGAAACCACTATCAAAGGAAGCATCGGCTTTCCGCGAGTCCATCGTTCAATTGACGGAGAAGATCGGTGCGGAGTTCGAAGAATTGACGGTTCGTACAAGAAGACATGTGCCGCGGCGACTGATGGAAGTGGCTCTTGCACACAACGTCACTCGTATTGTCATGGGGCACTCCAGACAGAGCGTATGGCAGGATCTATGGAAGGGTTCGGTTGCTAATCAATTGTTAAAGGGAGTTCGTAATATCGATCTCCTCTTCGTCGCCGACCGTTCCTCCAACGAAGGGGAACGCATATTACCGACTCATACGCCATTACAAGAGAACCGGATTGAGCCCTATCGCAGGTTATCTCCTATTGAAATCGAAGAGAAGATCGGGCAAATGCAAAGAGGCAGGCTGAAAATCTACATTGGAGCTGCGCCGGGGGTTGGCAAAACACACACCATGCTTCGAGAAGGCAATGATCTTCTTGCCAAGGGCATTGATGTCGTCATCGGTTTGCTCGAAACACACGGCAGAGCAGGAACTCAGGCTCAGGTGGGCCAGCTCACAAGCATTCCTCGTCTCTGCAAAGAATATAAAGGAACAATACTTGAAGAGATGGACTTGGACTCCATCATCCGGCGTAATCCAGAAGTCGTTTTAGTGGATGAGTTAGCACATACCAATATCCCAGGCAGCATGAACCGCAAACGTTATGAAGATGTAAGAACCATACTAGATGCTGGTATCTCTGTCATCTCAACGATGAATGTACAGCACTTGGAGAGCTTGAATGACGCCGTAGAACAAATTACCGGCGTTCGGGTGAGGGAAACGGTGCCAGACTATATGCTGAGTCAGTCGGACGAGGTGCAATTAATCGATGTAGCCCCCAAAGCGTTGCAAGAGCGGATGATCGCCGGCGACATCTATGCGGCAGACAAAGTCGGCGATGCGCTGAGCGGCTTCTTCAAGATTGGCAATCTGATCGCGTTACGCGAGCTTGCGCTGCGAGAAATTGCAGACGACGTGGACGAACGACTGGAGTCTTGGGACAGACATGTTTCGTTGCGAGGACCATGGCGAAGAAAGGAGATTATTTTCGTAGGCATATCTACTGGTCCCCATGCAGAGCGTCTTATTCGTCGCGGCTTCCGTATCGCGTACCGACTCAAGGCAGCATGGATCGTAACCTATGTCCATGCTGGTGATGAGCTGCCCGAATGCTTGGAGGCACGCATTCAGGCATTACGCAGTATGACGGAGCGGCTTGGCGGCGTGTTCGAGCTGCAGTACACTCGCATCGCCAGAGAAATATCCACTGCGTTGATTGCCAGCGCAAATGAGCTGTTCGCCACCCAGATTATTGTCGGCCAGTCCTCCAAGAGCGTATGGAAAGCAAGGATTAGCGGCACTGCCGTCGTTCGTGACATTCTTCGATATGCCCGCCATTTGGATGTGTTGGTTGTGGCTGATTTTAGACCTGTTGTGGTGGGTTAATCCTGAGACCTTGGTTATAGTAGTCAACAGCATTTCATCACGGACTTCAGACGCGTGCTTGGCGACACACCTGTGCAATATAAGCGGAAAATTGACTCTCAATCATCCATATAGAGCTCAGCGACTGGCTTCCAGCAGCTTGGTTATCGCTTTCTGTAATTGAGTTGCCTTGCTCTTGGGTGATGTCGCCTTCAGAAACGGTAATAATAGGGCATATTGCGAGGTTTTATCGAGCTGGCTGAACGTTTGTTTGGCCTGCTCATGCTGCTCAAGCACAGCGACGAAATCCTGCGGAATCGTAACGTTTCTCTGTGATTCATAGGCTGCTTCCCATCGACCATCTTCCTGCGCGCGCTGAATCTCTGCGTAACCGGGCGCTTTCATGCGTCCGGTCTCCATGAGTTGCCCCGCTTTGCGTACATTCACCATGGACCAGGGACTCTTGGGGCGTCTCGGCGAATACCGTTGCAAGTAATAGGACTCATTTAAGCCTTTACGGTGACTATCGATCCATCCAAAACAGAGTGCTACATCCAGCGCCTCCGGGATGGTGACCGAGGTTGCACCCGATTCCTTCTTGGCGATTCTAAGCCATGCTTCTTCCCGCTGGTCATGGTGACTTGCGAGCCACCGTTCCCATTCAGCGGCGTTGGTAAAGTCAATGTATAGATCCGGATTAGGCGTTTCCATTTCCATCTAAGCTCTCCCCTTCCCTACTCCCTGTATTAACCACTCTTAATCTCACTATACAAGAAGCAAATGCACGCAGTATTACATAAAACCGCAGCGATCAGCGAGAACACACATTGGCATTAGTGGCTAGTATTCGGAGGAGCCACGTCCGTTCAAAGAAACCGTAATCTCTGTTCCTGCCCCAAGCTCGCTTTGAACCCGAATATCCCCCTTGTGCAAATCAACGATCCTTTTGACAATGGAGAGACCGAGACCGTTGCCGCCAGCTTTCCGATTCCTCGATTGATCCGCCTTATAAAAGCGCTCAAAAATATGCACCATTGTATTTTTTTCCATGCCTATGCCGGTATCTCGTATCTTTACGAGCACACTTCCCTCGGCATTCGACGTTGCCGTTATCGCAAGGGTGCCTCTTGGCGGAGTAAATTTAATACTGTTATGAATTAAATTAATCCATACCTGGTCCATAAGGTCCTCATCCGCTGTTATGACAACTTTGTCTAAATGAACCTCCAAGTTCAATTCCTTGGCTTCCCATTGAGGTTCATTAGCAAGCAGGATACGGCGAAGCTGATAATCCAGCCGATAGCTTCTCTGTTCAAGCGACAGATGTTCGGATTCGAGTGAGGTAAGCTTCAATAAATTCTCGCTCAAATGCGAGAGCCGAATACTTTCCTTCTCGATAATTTCCAAGTAATGTCTTCGTTCCTCCGGACTTAATTTATCATTCTTAAGCGTATGGGCAAACCCGCTGATTGAAGTAAGAGGGGACTGGATTTCGTGGGACACGTTGGAGATAAACTCCTGACGCAATTCCTCCATTTCCCCTAGCTTCGTGGCCATGTTATTGATGTTTTCAACAATTTGATAGTAAGGATGGTTACCGTGTTCATGAAACTGCTTGAGATACAGAGAAAGATCTATATTAAAGTTCCCTTCTGACATCATTTTCATTGCCTGTATGAGGGGCACTAGCTGCTGCTCTTGTCTAGCTCTTACCCAAGGATTCCTGGTTATGAGGAAGATAAACAAACCAAACAAAAAGAAGCCCAAAAGGGAGTTGATCAGCAGTCTTGACCATTCATTAAGCGAATAGGGTATGACTTGGAAAAGAGAGGTTGTTGCCCAATAAGCGATGGACCATGCGACTAAAAGACCAAACACAATAGCAAGAAATCCAGCCAATTGTTTGAAGCGCTTCATGACGTTCAACGCAGTACCTCCAGCCTATATCCTAGGCCGCGAATCGTCGTGATGACAAAGGGGCAATCCTCCTGCGAGAATCTTTGCCGAAGCCGTTTGATATGAACATCAACCGTCCGGTCGTCCCCCTCGTAATCAAAGCCCCAGATATCTTCGATTAGTTGCTCCCTCGAAAATGTTTTTTTCTGATGGGTGGCGAGCTTATATAATAGCTCAAACTCTTTCAGTGGCAGTGTCATACTTTCAGTGCCAACCTCGACTTTATAGGTAGCACGATCAATGACAACATTGCCAAACGTAATTTGGTTGGCAAGGGTCACTTGATGCCGTTTAAGAAGAACCTTAACTCTTGCGATGAACTCGGGCACCTCAAAGGGTTTGACCACATAATCGTCGGCGCCGAGATTAAATCCTTTTACTTTCTGTGTCGTTTCCCCTTTGGCCGTTAGCATTAGTATAGGTACCGTATCCGAATAATACGTTCGAACCTCTTGGCAAAATGTCCATCCGTCCATATTCGGCATCATAATATCAAGAATAATCAGATCAAATCGAACGGTATCCATAATGGCCAACGCAGCCTGACCATCTGATGCATACTCGATCAAATAACCTTCTTGGGAAAGAAGGACCCCAATCAGCTCACGAATATGCGAATCATCGTCTACCACCAATATTTTCACCATCATTATCATTCCCTCTTCGTCATGAATGGAATCGCCTTGCCAGCAGTATCAGCGATTCCTAAAGATGCTTCTCTATATGACTCGAATAGTATGACTCAACTATGCGCGGCGCATGTAGGCACGCACGGTCAAGGGGGCAAAGATCGCCACAATAACAGCAGCTCCGCCAAGTGTGATGACTAGATCCCAGCCCACTGTCCCTGAGTTGGTTAAATCTCTAACGGCAGTCACGAGATGCGAGATCGGATTCAATTTCACGAACCATTGCAGCCAGTCAGGCATCGTATCAGCCGGTACGAAGGCATTCGATAGAAACGTTAGCGGGAAGAGGACAATCATCGAAATCCCTTGAACGCTTGAAGCCGTCCGCGCAATAACGCCAAAGAATGCGAAGATCCAGCTGATGGCCCATGAACAAGCAATGACAAGCAGTCCGGCAAGGACGACAGCTCCTAATCCTCCCTCTGGACGGAGGCCCATTACATAACCCATCGAGAAGGTAAGCACCGTTGCGATTGTATACCGAATGGTATCCGCAAGCAATGCCCCTGCGAGCGGAGCAATTCGGGCAATAGGCAATGACTTGAAGCGGTCGAACACGCCTTTATCCATGTCCTCTCGAAGCTGCGTACCCGTCACAACCGAAGTTGTAATGACCGTCTGAACCAGAATACCCGGAATAATAATGGGTAAGTAACTTTCCACATTGCCAGCGATCGCACCGCCAAAGATGTAGGTAAACATTAACGTAAAAATAATCGGCTGCAACGTAACGTCAAACAGCTGTTCAGGTGTTCGACGTATCTTCAATAAACCGCGATAAGCCATTGTTAATGAATTTCGTATGGCTTGATTCATGACATAACCCCCTTGGTCATAAGATTGGATTCGGTCTTGTCTTCCTTATTTCCTTCCCCTGTAAGCGTCAAGAACACTTCGTCCAGAGATGGCTTCTGCACACTGAGCTCAGCCAATTGGATCCCCGCCTCCCGTAACGCGACTAACAGATCCGTCACTCGATCTGCAGCTGCCATTGGCGCAGTGATCATACCGCCCTCCGGAGAGACTGCAGATTGTACGTTCAACACGCGTTCAATAATCACGCGAGCTGCTTGCGTATCCTGCATCTGTTGCACACTTAAGTGCAGAGATGAAGTGCCAATCGATCGTTTCAGCTCATTAACAGTGCCTTCCGCCACGACGCTTCCTCGATCGATCACAACGATCCGGTCCGCCAGCTCATCTGCTTCTTGCAGATACTGTGTCGTAATCAGAACGGTTGATCCTGATTTCACCAGACGACGAATGGTGTCCCACATTTGATTACGCGTGCGCGGATCTAGCCCAGTCGTGGGTTCATCCAAGAAAATAAGCGGCGGCTGTGCAATAAGACTGGCAGCCAAGTCGAGTCGTCTGCGCATCCCGCCAGAGAAATGTTTGAGCGGGCGTTTCGCGGCTTCCGTTAATCCGAATTCCTCGAGCAAATCATTGGCTTTGCGCCTCGCCTCTTGGCGGCTAAGACCAAGCAATCGCGAGAAAATAATCAAGTTCTCGGTTGCGCTTAATGCTTCATCAACGGAGGCATACTGACCTGTAACACCTATTAACTGACGGACAATTTGTGATTGCTTAGCGACGTCATACCCGAATATTTTTGCAACACCTGCATCAGGTCGCATTAATGTGGCCAGCATTCTTATCGTGGTCGTTTTGCCAGCCCCGTTGGGTCCCAGTACACCGTAAATGGAACCCGCGGGCACCTTCAAATCTACACCGTCAACCGCTCTGTGAGCACCAAACGTTTTGACCAGCCCCTCCGCTTCGATCGCAAACTGCGTATTCATTAATTTCGGTTTATGAATGGTTGTCATATGAATCCTCCTTGTACCACACGCTATGGACTAGCTCATGTGTATGTTCGCTTCTTGATTACCTTTTTGATCATAGAGGCCGATTATGAACTGAATGTGAACTAAAAAAAAGATGTGGCTCATACGAACTGAGTCACATCCTTTGTTGATAACATAACGAAGCATGGGATGATGGCGCTGCATATCGAGCCCCTAACGCTCCTGCTCCTTGATGACCTGCTCAACTCCGAGCAGAATAACCTTCAAGCCAAAGTCGAATGCCGCATCGGTTCCCATAAGCTCGAACAGTCCGTTCGTGAACATCCTCCGGAATAGCCCTGCCTCCGAATCAGGCATGGCATCCAGCAACCGAATGATCTCCTCGCCAGGTATCGCTCCCTCTCCCTGCTCCTTCAGGATTGTCGATACATTGCGCTCATGCTGA
Organism: Paenibacillus sp. strain BS8-2; assembly: GCF_054483835.1. NCBI lineage: Bacteria > Bacillati > Bacillota > Bacilli > Caryophanales > Paenibacillaceae > Paenibacillus > Paenibacillus sp. strain BS8-2. Next base: position 1,684,823 of record NZ_CM137010.1, on the reverse strand, counting down.
TAATCGTCCATGACGAAGTAGTAGACAAAGTTCACAAGTGTAGTGACCACCTGCATCTTCTGCTCTTGCTGGAGCGGAGACGATTCTACGCAGAGCAGCATCCGGTTGGTAAGCCGAATCATGTCTGGTTCGTGTGGCAATGTCATCATCATGAGCTGAGAGGAGCAAGAGAAGCGGCTGAGCACGTTCCTCATCGATACCGCCAGGCCCGCCAGTTGCTCCTTCCAGTCGCCCTCTGAATGAAACTCATCCAAGATGATTTGGGATACCTGGTTGGCCAGCCGTTGGTACAGCTTTTGTTTGCTCTTGAAGTACCAGTATAAAGAAGGAGCCTGAATACCTAGCCTGTCGGCTAATCGCCTCAAGCTAAACTTTTCGATGCCATCCTCCGCCAGAAGCTCCCATGAAGCTTCCAGTATCTTTTCCTCCGAAATCTGAGGCTGCTTTTTCATCCGTATCCGCCCTTTTATCTAACAGTGTAAGATAATACTTTACAGATTTATATCCCTCATGATATCATCTAACACTGTAAGTCACAAACTAACACTGTTAGATAAAATACATCAAGAAAGTGGTGGATCCGCATGGATGCAGAAAACCTCCATTATTTCGAGAAAGCACCCGTCGCAAAAGCTGTAACTCACTTCGCTATACCGATGATGTTAGGCACTTCAATGAGTGTCATCTACTCCATCCTGAATGCCTATTTCCTTGGTACGCTCCACAATACAGCCATGTTAACCGCATTGGCATTAACTTTGCCGTTATTCGCAATCATTATGGCACTAGGCAACTTGCTTGGCATGGGCAGCGGCACCTTCATCTCCCGTCTGCTGGGAGAGAAGAAATATGAGGATGTGAAACATGTGTCTTCATTCGCCTTCTACAGCAGTATTGTTCTGGGTTTTATCGTAGTAGCTGTCGGACTCCCGCTGATCGATACCATCGTTCACAGTCTGGGGGCGACGCCTGACGCTTTCGCCTTCACGAAGGATTATGTCGCGGTTATGCTGATCGGTTCGCCAATCGTCGTCTTATTCTTCACGCTGGAGAATATCGTACGCTCGGAGGGCGCGGCCGTCACATCGATGATCGGTATGATTCTTAGCGTTGTCGTCAATATAATTCTCGATGCGTTAGTCGTTTTTGTTTTCCATTGGGGTGTGGTCGGCGTGGCGTCTGCTACGATCATTTCCAACTTGGTTGCGTGTATATTCTTCATCTTCCATATCGCTTATAAGAGCTCATTCTTGACCGTCTCTGCAAGGTGGTTCAAGGCAAACAAGGTCATTCTGGGCAATGTATTCAAAATCGGGGTTCCCGTCTTTGTAATGAGCATGTTCTTGGGCGCGATGTCACTTATTTTCAACCATTTCCTGATCGAATATGGGGATCAATCTGTAGCGGCTTACGGAATCTCATCACGGCTGCTACAGCTTCCCGAGTTTATTCTGATGGGCTTATGCGAGGGAGTCGTCCCGCTGATCGCCTACTCTTTCTCGGCGAATAAAGAGCGGATGAAACAAACCATCGGATTCACCATCAAAGCGATCGTGGCGTTAGCGGTTGCGTTCGGCATAATCGTCTATCTCATCTCCGACCACTTGATTGGTTTATTTACGAATGATCCGCAATTAATCGAAATGGGCAGCTACATTTTACACGTAACGTTTATCTCCTTATTCATTACAGGCATGACCGCATTGTTTACCGGGATCTTCCAAGCCACTGCGCAAGGAACTGCCGCATTTATTATGTCGATTATTCAAGGCATTACTCTGATTCCGACGCTCTATATCGCCAATACAATAAGCGGCTTCCACGGAGTAGTCTGGTCGCTCGTCATTGCGGAGGCCGTCGCATTCCTTGTCGGTGCTATCATGTTATATGTTCTGCGTAACAAATTGCAGCCGGACTTGGAGCAGCTTGCGCATTAGCCCACTAGCTCACTAGCTCACTAGCTCGGAGCATACACAGAAGGCACCTCGGTGGGTGCCTTTTCTTTATATGCGCTTCTATATGCGCTGTGTGGAATCTCATGTATCATGCTCTATTGCCGCTGTATCGCAGTACGTTCAACAACTCATCCGAGACAGGTATACTATTAGAAATAATAGCAGAAACCTTTGACAAAAAAATTGAAATCTATATGTAACGAACGTTACTTTTTCCGGATATATAGCGTGAAGGGAGTGAGAGAGTGGCCGAGAATATCGAAGAAATATATCAACAGCATGCCCAAAGCGTCTTCCGATACTTACTAAGTTTGACTCATGATGAAGATTTGGCCGAAGAGCTAACCGGGGAAACCTTTTACCGCGCGGTCTATTCTATTCATACCTACAATGGCTCTTGCAAGATAAGCGTGTGGCTGTGCCAGATCGCCAAACATGTGTGGTATCAGGAGCTCGACAAGAGAAAACGTCGCCCCAATCAAGAGCTGCAAGAGAATATCCCTTCATCCGACATGTCACCAGAGGAAACCAACCTATTCCAGAGTAATAAAATGGACTTGTACCGGGCTATTCACCAATTGAGCGAGCCGATGCGAGAAATCGTCCATATGCGTTTATCCGGGGAATTTTCCTTCGCGGAAATAGGTGAAATACTTGGGAAGAGCGAGAATTGGGCACGAGTCACTTTCTACCGCGCCAAACAAAAAATGATGGAGGTATTATACGTATGATCAAATGTCATATTGTCCAAGATATGATGCCAAGCTACATAGACGGTTTGCTCAGTAAGGAAACCGAACACGACTTCCAGCAGCACCTTGAAGCATGTGATACATGCCGGATCCTTCACAGCAAGCTATCCGCTTCAATAGAAAACGTCACCGCCAACCCACAGATAAGCAAGAAGGAAATTGATTTTCTCAAAAAAATTAGAAACAAGGCAACGAAAAAAGCAGCTCTGGGATTTATTTTGCTCTTAATCATTTTCGCATTGTTAACTTACTTATTTGCCATAGGCTCCCCTGTCGCCAAAGCGGATCTCAGCTATTCCACCAGCGTTGTCGGAGATACCTGGCAGATCCATATGGAGCTTACAAATGGCAAAGCCTTGCTTGTCAAAACAGAGCCAATCTATGATGAAACAGATAGCAGCGGCGTTAAGCGGATCATAGGTGTTCTTGTCAAACCTCGCGAGCTTATGCCTTCACCGATCTTGGAGGATGATAATACTTCCTTTATGTTCGGAAGTACGATTGAGAGTTTCAATCGGGAGGATTACAAAATCATCCTCCGGTTAGCAGACGATGAAATTGTTTTCACTTCGGATAGGCTGTAAGGGCTGCCAGATAAACATTTCATACAAGTGATGCCCTTACTCCAGCTCTATACCTGCGTCAAATCCGAGCATGTATTGCCCACTTCAGGAAGAACATGAATATCGGCATGCTGACACAATTTCTCTAGTCGCGCAGCAGTTTCGTAGGAGTGCAGAATAATATCTTTGCCTCCAAGTGTCTAACTGGACAAAAAAACAGGACACTCCACATGAGCGTCCTGTTTTCCGCAGCATTATATTCTATTCCTGCTTATTTTACATTTTTCCAGCTTTCGATGCCGGTCTCATATTGCTCGAATGGATGCTCAACCGAAGCTTCCATAATGTCTAGATAGTACTCATGGCTCTCCGGTACGTCTGTCCACTTCGCATCGACCTCAACATGCCAAGGGTTACGTCCGAGCAGCTGGTTAAAGATTTGAACAACCTCAAGTCTCGTCATCTTCTGATTCGGATTGAAGACTTCATCGGTGGAACCAATCTTCAGACCTTGCTTCTCAACCGTTGCAATAGCTTTCTCCGCCCAGTGTCCCGTTACGTCCGTGTACGTGCTTTGATTCACAACATTCCACTTATACACATTCATCAGTAACTGTGCAAATTCCGCTCGTGTAATTTCTTTGTTCGGCTGGAACGTATTGTCTCCGGAGCCGATCATCCATTTGTTATTCGTAACCGTCTCGATCGCGTCTGCAGCCCAGAAGCTTGCGCTCACATCGGAATACGATACGTTCTTATCGTTTGCAGTAGATGTATACAAACGAGACAGAATCGCAGCAATTTCAGCTCTCACAACGCCTCGCTCAGGAGCGAAGCTTCCATCTGGATATCCAACCATGTATGGATCATGTGTACCCGCAGCTTTGACGATCGGCTGTGAGGAGAAGCTGAATTTCACAATCGTTTGACCGACATGAATAACGCCGTCCTTAATGTAGCTGTCACTCCCGAATTGTTCATCACGCGTATCCTCACGGCTGTCAAAAACAACATATCCATCCCTCTTGCCGAGGAAATAGTAATCGCCGTCAGCGTAAACCATCCAGCCATATTCACCGCTCTCCGAGCTGATCTGCGGGTTATGGTTTTGGTTTGGTGCGAAATCCGGAAGCTCCGGCAATTCAACTAATGTTCCCGGCACTCTGCCTTTGGAACGATTAAGCTCCGTATCGGCCCAGTACAACTGCATATCTACACCTGCAACCGGCTGATTCGTTACCGTATCAAGAATGGTGCCGTAAGGATCGACTAGTTCAGCCGTTACGCTAGCTTTTCCATTGGCATCCACAACTAGTTTCCCAACTGGGCCAGCCAGTTTTTCGCCATTTGGCGCAATTACATTCATCGATATCTGGTATTCGCCAGGACCAAGTTTAGGAAGCGTGAAGGTGCCATCCTCATTCATGACAAGTTGCGGCACATTCAGCTCTTGGCCGTTGGCCAGCTTGATTGTGCCCGACACCTTCAAATCTGTTCCGACTAGCTTCGTAATTTTGTCCTTTACGATTGCACCGCCGCTTGATGAGTCGGATACAATAACTTCCGTATTCATCGTTGGTTGTTCAGGCGAATAAGGTGTAACCGGCTCAACAGTAACCACGTTTGACACGCCTGCATGTTGACCCGATTCGACTACCAATCGGAAGTAATACGTTTCCCCGTTTGTTAGATCGACAACAGTTGCCTTTGTAGAAGAGGCATTCAGCTCTTCTTTTGTTGTTACCGGAGTAAAGGTCACACCATCCGTCGATTGTTCAACAACAATGTTCGATGCACCCGTTATTGCAGGGAATTTCAATGTAACATTTTTATTGCCCGCCACCGCAGACAATGTAGTAATCGGTTCAGAAGGCGCGACTTCCACTTCATTGGAAGTGCCTGTAAAGAAGCCCGAATCAACAACCAGTCTGTAATAGTACGTTACGCCATTGGTCAGACCGGTTATGGTTGCGCTTGTAGATGCTGCAGTCAGCGTCTCCTCTGGATCGACCGGAGTAAAGGTGCTGCCGTCCGTCGATTGCTCCACAACAATATCACCATCTGAAGCGCCCGTCAGGGTAGGGAAGTTTAAAGTAACTTGTCCATTGCCTGCAACAGCGGACAACGTGCTCAGAGGAGCCGGGGCTGCCGCAAGGACATAGACTGTAAAGATTTTCTCGCTGGTCAGTCCATCCTTTGTAATTGTTGCCTTCAGATCCACATAAACGCCCGACTGATTCGTAATTGGCCTAGTAACCGTGCCATCAGGTGCAATGATTGAAGGCTCATTGGAGGACCATACCGTTGTTACATCCTCGCTTTGTTCAAGCGTAATATTCGTACTTACCGCATTTTTATGATCTCCGGAATTAAACGAGATAGCCGTATTGTCTTCTGCGTCTTCAATAGCCAGAATCGCATCTTTATATTGAGTAATAATTTGATTAGCAACACGTTCTGCGATCCTTTCAATAATATCGTCGCTAGCGTTCTCCGAATCGGAGCTTACAAACAATCCGCCGTTGGCGATTTCATTAATAAAGTTTTGGTTCAATTCTTCGTATACCGAATCCGTTACCCCGATATATTGCGCATGGCTGTGTTCGATGGCATTTTTCAAATTGGATTGATTCGTGCCGCCATCCAGACTATCGCTAGGATCATCGTTGATGTTCACGACGTAACGCAATGGAGCATTCTCTTCCCACACAATTTCTTCTGCAGCTTGGTTCAATGTTTTGTCCGAAGTAGAGAACAACTTCATGTTGTCAAAAGAGAAGATCGAGATGATTTCACAGCCGTGTCCGATATGGCTAACGATTGGACCGAATTCATTGCCATAAGTATCGGGAAGGGCAAGACTTTTAATAACATGAATACCGTTATCCCACATATTCAGTGTCGTATCGGTTACATTAATTTTGATCGTGTGCTGGGTAGGCGCCTCTACCGCTTTGGTATAGGTGCCAATTGTGCTGACGCCCGCCATCGAGCCTAAATCACTATATGACTCATTATGCAGCGCTTCTGCGTTCACACCATCAATGTTATAGACCTCGACAGCGCCATTGACATATAGAATAGCGTATCCGCTTAGGTCCCCTTCACTATCAATCTCCGTATTGAATAGGAAGCCTCCGCCATCCATACTGTGGTAATCCGCTTTGGACTCGTCCATGTCGAAGGTAATCATTTTCTTGCCCTCTGGAGCACCGCTCGTCAGCATGAAATCCTTATAACCTGACACCGTATATCCATAGAAGGTCAACGTTTTGCCGTTATTGGAAATTTGAACATGATTGTAATCGGCCGTTACAACTGCCGGAGTAGTGCTGTTATACCAGGTGTTATAGCCCGAATGCACATGCGAATCGGTTACTGCCGCCGGGTCAGCGCTTGCGTCCATAATCGATACATATTTCGGATTTACGCCCCCTGCAGTAAGCTTCTCTTTAATGGCTTCATTTAGTTGGATATCGAATTCGCTGGAATCATACACGCTTGTTCCAGCATTAAAGTATACCTCTGCTACCGGTGACAGTGCACTTGCCATTGATGCATTCGTCACGACCAATAGAAAAGCCATTGCCATTGCAATCATTTTTTTCTTCATCTGATTCACCCGTCCTGTTAGATTAAAGATACATGCTGATAGAACCATAAAAAATATACGCTAAGAACCTTGTATATTTATCATCTCCACCAAATTAATCAGCATATTAGTTCTAACATACCAGATGCTTCTCTCAAAAAACTCTCAAAATTCCACATATTTCTCCCTACTACGACTGTAGTTGTCGAATGGTAGTTTTTTCAGCCGTCTTTAACGTATGATAGGTATTGACGGGAGTGTGACCGAGGATGAAAAAGCTATTAGGCTGGTTTGGAGTGGCTTTCGCCTTAATCGCCATTCTTTATATGATTTACAGCGACAAGGATACAAGTTCCTTTCATATGAAGGCCATAGACGGCGTGCTCGACCTGCGAGAATTAACGGATTCTCCATTTATATCTTTAGCCGGCGATTGGAAATTCACAGCCGATTCTTTTGTGAGTACAACTGATTTTGACAATCATACCAATCTTGTACCCGTGCCGGGTCCTTGGCCATCGAATGTGCAATGGGGCTCCTATCAGCTCAAGGTGTATTTGCCTGATCATTGGTCCGACATTGGTCTCCGCGTTCGTAATATTTGGTCCGCTCATACCATCTATGTCAATGGCGCAATGATCTCGGAGAAAGGTAAACCCGCCGATACGAAGCAAGAAACCATACTCAATAATCCGGCCTATGAAGTATACTTCACGCCGGATGACAGGCAGCTTCTTATTACGATTCATACCTCCAACTTCTACAATGCACGGGGCGGCATCGTCCTGCCGATTGATATTGGGGATGCCACGCAAATGAAGGAAGACGTGCAGCGGGATCTAACCTTAGAATGGGCTGCCGCGATGTGTATGCTTATCTTCTGCATGTACCATCTAACGATTTATTTATTGCGAACAAGAACAACAGGTGAAGCTTTCTTGTACAGCGGGTTGTACTTCCTTGTTATGGCCATCATGATTGTTGTCCGCGGCGAACGCCTGCTCATACGCGAGTTCCCTTCCATCCCTTACGAGCTTTACTTTCGTCTGCAGGACGCCAGTACATACATCTGCGCCATGTTGATTTTCATCTTTATAGTCAAAGTAATCCCTGCCGTTATGAAGCGCAAGACATTGATCCTGCTTCTTCTCCCGCTTCTGCTCTACTCGCTTCTTAATGCTATTCTTCCGGCAAGATCCTTGGCGGGTATACAATATGACTTCTTTTATTACATCGATGCACTATTCTTGGGGCTTATTGCACGTATCATTTATTTAATCGCAAAAAATCGAATCTCCATCAAACGAAACGAAGCTTTCATTCTTATGGCCATGCTTTTATTTATTGCGATCTTTACCTTAAGCAGTTCGTCGGATAGCTTGTATTTCACTGGCCGCAACAGCTTAAACCGACTTGGATTAATCGGCTCTATGTTAGCGATGAATGTCTTCCTAGGTGTACGACTTATGAATCGGACAGAAGAATCGGAGAAGCTAACGGCTCGATTACAGAAGGCGAATGATACCAAAAACGATTTATTGAAAGTTGCCACACAAGATTTGCATAGACCGCTGCACGATGCCGTTTATTTGCTTCAGTCGATTACCCGAGAGCATGATCGCCGTAGACAAAGTGAGCAATTGTTTTTGGCCGAACAGTTACTTGGCAACATGGTTTATATCCTGAGAGATCTAAACGATTTTACTCGTATTCGATTTAATGATTACGACATTCAACTCAAATCGACTAATCTACGGATGGTCGTCCTGCATGTACTTCAGCTCATGCAGCTAACCTTTGTGAAGAAAAAAATTCAAATACACGAAAAGATCCCGCACCAGCTTTATGCAGCCGCAGACGAACAAGCCTTGACACAAGTGCTCCTGCGTATGATGACGGAGATTACTCGAGATACTGCCGAAACCTATCTGACCCTTGAAGCTATGCAAGCTGGCGACAATGTCATGCTTCATGTGGCTACATCAAACGAATTTGTGACAACAAGAAGAGATGGGCAGCATTCTTCAGGGCTTATGATGACGGTGGAGCTTGTCCAACAAATGAATGGAAGTATAACATATGAGAGTATGGAGCGAGGCGCCCGCTTCACACTTCGACTGGGCTTCAGCGAGCTCAAAGAGCCGGATGCTGCAGTGGAATACACTTTTAGTGATCAAGCTGCCGTGTCCGCAGAAGAACTAGAGGCGGCGACGGTCCTCATTGTCGAAGACGATGCCATGCACGCGGAAGTAATGAGGGGCATGCTGAGCGACACATACAATATTCGGATTGCTTATACCGCACAAGAAGCGATCGATTATTATCATAGTCATACGGATATCACGATGATCCTTATGGACGACATTATTCCTGGCAATACGAATAGTCTCGAATTGCTTCAGCAGATCCGTAAGCAAGCACCGTTAATGGAGCTGCCGATTATTATGATGATTGCTTCGGAAGATCCTAAGCATATTGAGAGGATATTTGCATCAGGCGCAAATGATTATATGATCAAACCATTCTCGAAAGAATCGTTAATGGCTCGATTAAATGCCGTTGAACAGACGAAACAATCCATGCTGAAAGCAATCGAGTATGAAATGGCTTTTCTGCAGACCCAAATAAAACCACACTTTTTGTATAATGCGCTTAGCAACATTATCTCCTTCTGCTATACGGATGGAGAGCGCGCTGCTCATCTGCTCACCATGCTCAGTTCGTTCCTTCGTTATATATTTGAAACGAGCCGGGACGGGCGTTTCTCTACCCTGCAGAAGGAGCTGGAAATTATTGAAGCTTATGTCGAAGTAGAGAAGGCCCGATTGGGCGATCGACTAACCTTCGCCTATGACATCGATCCGCTTATCGTCGCCGATAACGTTCTCATTCCTAGCTTGCTCTTGCAGCCTTTAGTTGAAAACGCGATTCGTCACGGGATATTCAACAAAGAAGGAGCTGGACATGTCCAGGTTTCGATCCACTCCCATGACTCTCGCTTGAGCATATACGTCATCGATAATGGTGTCGGCATATCGCCGGAGCAATGTGCCCAGCTAATGGGGGAGTTGGAGTCCGCAGGCAGCGGGATTGGATTCACGAATGTACGCCGGCGCGTTCATGACCTGAGCCAAGGCAGCCTGGAGATTAGCTCCATACCAGGTAGAGGAACAACCGTTCATTTCATTATTCCGATTATGGAGGGACTCGATGATGTGGAAAGTAATCCTCGTTGAGGATGAGAGACCGATTCTGGGACTGCATGCTAGATTACTGGAAACCTATGGCCCCTTTGAAATTGCAGGTCGGTTCGAATCTCCATTTGATGCGCTGCAAGAGATACCCAAGCACGACATCGACGCGCTCGTGCTCGATATCGAGATGCCGAGAATGACAGGACTTCAGCTGGCCCAGCGCCTAGTGGAAGACGGTATCGACGTTCCCGTCATATTCACAACCGCTCATCAACAATACGCCGTACAAGCTTTTCGTGTACAAGCGCTGGATTATATTTTGAAGCCGATGACCCCAAATACCGTAAAGTTGCTGGATGAACGCCTTCAGAAATATTATGGGAGCAGACCCAAGCCGGCCGCCAGCAAGAAGGAGCTTTATGTACAGCTTTATGGGGAAGCCTATGTCAAAAAGGGGGAGCAGCTTGCAAAGTGGCCGACTCGCGTAACCGAGGAGCTGTTCTACTATTTTTTGCTGCATGAAAATAAATTATGTTTGAAGTGGCGAATCATCGATGATTTATGGACGCATGTGGAGGAAAAACGGGCGCTCTCCAATCTATATAACACCATATACCGGATGCGCCAGCTTTTTGTCGAGCTGGATGTGCCCATTGTCATTGATCGCATCAATGATGGTTACATTATGAATACAAACAACAGTATTGTCATAGAGCCAAAGGAAAATGATAAGGCACTTTTACTTGAATCCAAAGGATATTTGTGGGCCTACCGGCTAGCATTTAACGAATAAACGTTAGCCGGTGATCATCCGATTATAAATATGCTGCATTACAAAACCTCAAGATAAGTGGACCAAGAATGTCGCTCCCCCGGCAAAGCCATTGGTAATGTTCCTGCCCATTCTGCGGGAGGCAGCGTAGCGGAAGGATAGTTCGTCGGTTGAATCGATAGGCAGTTGATCTCATTGCCGTAACAATCCTGCCAAGCTTTGGCCACCCAGATTCCGATGTAAGGCAGCTTCTGCCTGTCAAAGCCGATCGTCAATACTTCCTCTCCTGCCTGTACCGAAAGGCGTCCGTCCGCTAGAGGACGCGAGAACACCTTTGCCTGGTAACAGGTTTCCGAACGATCCCAGAAGCCTTGCTCCATCCATGTTCCTTCGTGCAGGAAGGCTCCTGGAGAGGAGCGATACACATATAGCCACTCCGCACCCTTAGGAAGAGACACCTTCGTCCCTTCCTCCCAATGAAGCGAAATATGTGCATCCGCCAGAAAAACAAACGGCTCGTTGCCTTCATTCACAAAGGCAAGGTCTGAACAAAACCGCTTCCCTTCCCACCAAAACATACGCTCCACTCGCAAACATCCAAATTGTTGCCGAAGGTAGAGCTTCTCCCCAACAATCGAAGGCTGAAACGGCATTCCCCAGAATATGCCGTGATCCCGAAGCGTCTCGCCGGCATGCAGCCCCACTGGCATGATGCACGAACGAATTGTTGGGAAACACTCGTCCCAGCCCGATTGGTCGAATGAGTCGTAACCTGTGTCACTGCGATGGATACGTTTGTCCTCGTAGAGAAAACATCTGCCACTCCGAAGCGATTTCAATTGTCGTACTTTGCCTCCGATGCGAGGATCAATCTCCACCGTTAGATGCTCATTCGTCCATTCGATTATCCCGTCAACCTCACGAATGCTCAAAGCCGTACCCCTTCCCGATATGCGTCCAGCCCCAGTCTATGAAATTGTTCGGCTGGTGCACCGCAGTTGCTGAGGAACGCGGCGGCAGACCGCTTAAGCCGGCTTACGACATCGGGGAAGTCGGCAATTACGTTGTGTTGCTGACGATAATCACTTTTTACGTTGTACAGTGCCGAGTATTGCTCGCCTCTCGCGCACGCGACAGGATATCGCCCATTCTCATAATCACCTGTTGCGAACGCTGCGCCGTATTGAGGGGGTAATGAAGAGTACCAATATAAAGGCTCGTTCGTCGCGTCCTCGGGCCAGATAAATAATGTCCATTCTCCGTCGGTAATGTTCAAGGCTTCTCCGAACCTGCCAAAGCATACCGTTTCTTGTACAGCAACGCCTGAATGATCGCCCGTTAGCAGCGGCAACAGGCTTCTTCCCTGCAAATCTTGTGGCGAGCTAATTTCAAACGCATCGAGAATCGTGGGGTATAAGTCCACCAGCTGCACCAGATCATTCACTCGCTTGCCCGGTTCAGGATTCTGCGGATGATAGACAACCAGCGGGATATGCGCGACTTCCTGATACATATTTGAATCCGAGATCCCGCTCCACGGTTTTCCCATGAGCTCATGCTCCCCGAACATATGGCCATGATCAGTCGCCAATACAATCATCGTATTCTCCATTAAACCCAGAAGCTCGATCTGATCGAGCAAATATCCTATCCATCGATCGGTCATCGTAATCTCGGCAGCATACAGCTTCCTTACACGCTCCGTCTCTTCCTCGGACAAGCTATTCCGCCCATAAGTCGGCCAAATGACATCCTGTCCCCTGTAATCTTTGTCATACAAATCAATATAATGCTGCGGAGGATCAAACGGCTCATGCGGATCAAAACAATCTATCATTAAGAAAAAACGATCCCGTGTATAGTTTTTCTCCAGCCATGCTCCAGCTTCCGACATGAGGATAGCCGGAAAATAATCGCGTTCCGTCTTGCGGAATGCCCCGTTCTTGCGATTGCGAGCATAATACGCCTCCGGGTCTCCGCAGTGTCCTGCCGATTTCTCCGGACCTACCGGCATCTGCACGGAATCGGTATCTATTTTCCACTTGTCGTATTCTTGTCCACGGATAAATTCATATGCGCTAAAGTTAAAGTGATAATTGCCCGAGCCCTTTTCCCACAAGTGGAAGTGGTCCGTAATAAGCATGGAGGGGATTCCGTTCTCCTCCGTAATGACTTTAGCCAAATCGCGATCATTCGCCTCCATGGGACCCCAGCCACGGAACGGGAACTCCAGCTTGCCCGTCAGCATATCCCGCCTAGCAGGCATACAAGGGTATGAACCTAGGTAGGCTTGATCGAATACTACCGACTTCTCAGCCAGTCGATTCATGTTGGGCGTCTGCACCCACTCGTTTCCATTGAATCCCATAAAGTCGTATCTCAACGTATCCACTAACAATACAATTACATTCTTCATCTCGTCTCACGCTCCATAATGAGTTAACTGACTGAGAGCAAGACGATGATGAGGAGAGGTAACGGCCCCCTGCAGCAACGGGTCGCTCGTGTCCGCCATCCATCTCAGAAGCCGCTCGCTCAATTGCTGCTTGATGTCCGCGTAGACTGGATCCTCTGCCCTATTGTCGAGTTCATGAGCGTCGGCCTCAAGATCGTAGAGCTCCACAAACTCATGATAGTGCAGCGCTGGCTTCTCCGGGAATACAGGGTCTGTGCGCGGCCTCCACGATTGGGAGGGGTTCATAAAGTAGGGTGCTCCACTAAAGTTAATGATCAGCTTGTATCGCGCCGTACGGATGCATCTGCGTGGATCATAATAGTCATGATACGTCATTTCACCGAATATGCAGTCCCTAGAAGTCGCCTCTGCATCGTTGTCCAACAGCGGCGCAATGCTTACGCCCTGGACATTGCCTGGCACAGGAAGCTCTAGCAAATCAAGAAGCGTCGGCACGATGTCAATGTTAGAAACCAGATTGTCGATCCGCTGTCCTCCCTGCCAACGCCCCCCAGGGACACGCAATAGCAGCGCGACCTCCAACCCAGAATCGTATAAGGAACACTTCGCTCTAGGAAGAGCAAGACCGTGATCGGTTGTAAAGAGAACTACGGTATCTTGATCCCGCCCTACCGCTTTAAGCTTTTCCATCAGGAGACCGATTTGAGCGTCCATATATTTGACCGCGCCTTGAAGCTCCGCCATTTCCTTGCGACTGCCTGCATGATTCTCCAGGTAACCAGGGACCGTAATATCGCGCTCCTCATCAGGCTCGATATATCCGCCAGTAAAGCCCATGTAGTCCAGCTCCTCCATGTTGCGGATCCGATGAGGCTCGAAGAAGCCGATCTCAAGGAAAAATGGCCGCTCTTGTACCGCAAACTGCTCAAGCATATGGATCGCCTCGGCCGCAATCGCTTCCCCTCTCCGCGGCGAGGTGCATACCTCATCAAAGCCGAAGCGCTCGGCTGGATCGAGCAGCGTCTCATGGTAGATGCCCGCGAGACCAGTGATGTAGCCCGCCTCTTGCAGCATCTCAGCAAGATGCCTTTCTTCGGGATGAATATCCCACATTCCAACATTGGTCAAACCCATCATGCCATTGTTGTGCGGATATCTTCCTGTGAACAACGAAGCTCGGGATGGGCTGCATTGCGGCGCCGTGCAGTATGCCTGTTCGAAGAGCACCCCTTCAGAAGCCAATCGGTCCAGATTCGGTGTTTGGACAGTCGTTACGCCATAACACCCGAGAAACCTCCCCAAGTCATGACAAGTGATAAGGATAAGATTAGAGCCTTTCATATTTCCCCTCCTCCTTGCCGCCAATCTTGATATGATGTGAATAAGGCGAAATGCTGCATAAGGAAGGATCGAGCTCCTCCAGAGGCGTACCCACTACGGCTATTTTCTCAAAGCTGACATTTTCGATATTGCTGATCGGAGAGAACGACTCTATCAGGATTGGTTGCTTCTCGCCCCCAATTAACGCAATATTCTGAAAATAAACATCTCTAATTCTCCCTAGCTGTTCGCTCACCGTCCATGGCGTCTTCTTGACGACCAGCTTTATAAGCGGCTTTAAGCTTCGTTCGACGGTAATATGATTAAAGTAGATATCCCGTACTTCACTTTCATCGGATACGAGAATTCCCAATACACCTTGATCAGGGGTATTATGCGTAGCATGAATAATGGTGCAGTTCTCGAATGAAACATGCGAGATCGGTTTACGCGTTTCGTAAGTCACACCAAGCGCAAAGCCCCAGTCGCTCCATATGACACAGTTCTCCACATGAATGTTCTTGCATTCTCCGCCTGGCAGCTCTCCCTCAGGTTCTACTAAGAAACAATCCACGTTGCCGGTATCCATAGCCTTGATTGCAATGCCGTCATCACGCTGACGTACAAAGCAATTCCGGATGACAACTTGTTTGCTCGACACCGGATTAATGCCGTCGGAGTTATAGAATGCGCTGATGATCTTCACGCCATCAACGAGACATTGCTCGCTTCTGTACATTGTCAGATTCCAACAGGTTGCTTCTTTAAGAATAACACCTTCCACCTTTACATTTCTGCACCGGGTAAAGACAATCGGGTTTTTGCGCGCCCCTTCATTCTCAAGCAGACTGCTGTCGATAATCCCCCGTCCTCGGATCGTAACGTTAACGGCATCTTCGGCAAAGATGAGATGGCCATACCTTCGCTGCGTAATTTGATTGGGTTTCTTCTCTTCGCGATAACAAGGCTCATCAGGAGCTACGACCCCGACCAGTACAGCCCCTCCCGCCACATAAAGCGTCTGATTGCTCTGCAACTGGATGGAGGATATTTCATGAATGCCCGGCCCATAATAAATAACGTTGTCATCTTGCCCCGGTATGTCTTCCTCCATTGGATTGGCGAACACATGCAGTACCGCGTTCGCATCTCCGTACGGCTCTATGGAAATATGCTGCCCTGGTTGAATAGAAAACCGAATTCGTTGTTCGCTAGACTGGAAATCAATGTGTTGTGACACGGGCATCACCCGAATATGCTCGATGGGATGCAGACAGGTCACTTCCACCTCAATAGGGCCAGCGGTATCAAAGTAAGCAAAACTCGCCGTAGAAAACGGAAGTCCTTGACAAACCCCTTCAGGGTTGCGGCTATTGTATACGCGTGCGGTATAACAGAAGACTGCTTGCTCTTCAAGGCTTACTCTAAAATCATTGGATTCCGGCACAGATGCCGGTGCTGGATAGATTCTGAAATCCGACAAGTACTCTCCCCCTAGTTATTGTCAGCGATCCGATTGCTGACCTCTTATAAGCGCCCGATACTGCATGGGCGTAATGCCCTCTGCCTTCTTGAACTTGCGGATGAAATTCGTCTCATCCAAGTACCCCGTGCTTTGAAGAACGGTTCGCAACGGTTCATCCGTCGCCTTCAATAATTCCTTGGCCCGTTCCATCCGCAGCTTATCCACATAATTCATAAGGGTATACCCGGTTTCCGCTTTGAACAATTTGGTGATATGCGATGGCGAGATATTGAAATGGCGGGCGATTTCATCGAGATTCAAGCTATATTCGGTATATCTGTGCTTTACATAGCCTATAATTTGCGGAATGAACTGGTCTTGCTTCTCATGCTTGCGTTTATGAATATCCCGGCATAATGTCAGCAAGATCTCGGTCAGCTTCCGCTCCGATTCATCCAGCGTTTCCGGCCGTTCTCCCAGCATTTCATTAAGGCGAAGACGATCACTATCGACAAGGATCATCGATTGTTCGATTTGCCGATTAAGCGTAATGACCCAACTGCTTAACAAACTGTAGCCGGACTCCCCGCTTGTGGCATGCAGGCGGATAAAGTCGAACATCTCTTTCATATGCTTTTCCAGTTCATTGACTTCACCCTGCAGCAAGGCATGAACCAACTTCGTTTCAAGAGATTGCGGGTACAGATACGATTCCGCGTTGTCTTGCACGTAGGTCTTGACGTCATGATAAAGAATAACCTGATCCCAGCCCTGCACGAATCGATATTGCGCGGCTTTGTTCGCTTCCCGGAACGCTTCGGGCAGCTTGGCAAGATCGTCATAGATGGACCCGATCCCGATCGTAAGCGTGAAACGGAAATGCTTCTTATAGAACGCCTTGGCCTGTCGCGCGAATTCGACTAGCTCAGCCGAGGTTACTCCATCTCGTATATTCAACACCATGACTCCGCCTTTGTCCTCTACTAGATTCATGCCGTATCCAATGCCAATCTCATTGGCTAACTCTTCGAGTACATTCAGAATGCTGAACTTTAGCAGCTCCTGAATATCGGGAGAATTCTGAGTCCGAAAACGCTGGTAATCGTCAATATAAAAGAGAAGGACCGTAACGCGTGAATAAGAAAAACCTAAGAGACGATATTCGCTGCTCTGCTTGAACGTCTCGATCGCTTTCACATTCCCGCTCAAGAGCTGGACGACGGCCTGTTGTTTCATGAGTCCCGCTTTCGATCTCAACTCGGACCGTAGATCCTGATTCTCCTTAGCTACCCCATCCAACCAGTGGGACATCCGGTCAAAATGAGTCATCGCCGGTTCTTCCACGGGCAACTTCGGACTCTCAACGGTGAAACCTTTGATCTTCTCAAATAGCCGCTGCAGAGGACGATTGTAGATTACGGCGAACGTCACCGCAATAATCACGCCAATGATAAACAGCCCTAACGTCGCATAGTTAAAGATAGCCACGAGATTATTAAACTGCTTCATATACTCGAAGGTCGGTATGGCTAATATATAATTCCAGTTGTTATACGTTGATTGAATGCGAATGATCGAATAGTCGGTCCCGACAATTCGTTGTCTGGACATGCTGTCGGTTAGCTTTAGCAATTGCCCGGCATCCTCTATCGTCTGACCTTGTTCCGAATGATTCGCATGGACGACCAGTTGATCGTTGTGGAAGATATACAGATTGCCGTGATATTTGCTGGCGATTTGCTCTGCCGATTGCCAGAACTGCTGGTTCATGACAAAGGTCAACAGCGCATACGGCTGCGACGAATTAACTGGCAAAGGATAGACCAAGGATATGCGTTGCTGCCCCTGAGAGGTCAGAATAATCGGCGTTTGTCCTCTTGTCAGTTGGTTGCTTATTTTCTCAATCTCATCCGCCGGCAGCTGATACTGATTCAAGAAGGTCTCAATGGGATATCTTCCTGACGAGGCATACGCATAGGAGCGATCGCGATAATAATAGAGCATCATATCAGCGATATTTCCCCGTCCGTATCCATACTTCTTCAGCTCGCCAATGGCTTCATAGTTCCCGAACCGATCTTTGGTCGCAAAAAAAGGAGACAACTCTGAATTATTCGTGACTTGAAGAGCCGTGATCTCCAGCTCTCTTAACTGATCATTGATGTTCTCCGTGAATTGATACAAGTCCAGCTTCCCGAACTCATGTGTCTGTTCCTTAATGGTACGAATAAAGGTGATATAAACCAAGCCGCCTAGAATGGAGAGAAGAATGACGACAATGGACAAATAAGATAAAAAAATCTTCACAAATAAGGAAGAGGGTCTCCTCTGACGAAGTACTCGCGTTAATATCGTCATCTGGATTCCCTCCCCTGAAGTCATAAATTAGTGTTAGTTGCTAGAATACTGTTGGAACGCTTCATCGTAGATCTCAATCAGGCTATCAATACCCATTTGATTTAATGTTTGTACGTACGACTCCCAGCTTTCATCAATCGATTCTCTGCCGATAATGAATTGGGCCATCTTCTGGCTAACGAATCCGGAAATATCGGTTTGAACGGCATTGACTTGTTTCTGCTTCGCATCCTCCAGATAGATCAAAGGATATTCCGTGACACCGAAAGGATTAACCTGATTGCGGTTATCGATCAAATGTCTTTCCAGCTTGTCATTTATTTTTGTCCAGAACTCAGGAGGTCCCCCAACTTCGCTTCCGCCCGGCTGGATGGTCGCAATACCACGTTTGTCGGTTGCCGCTTGCCCTTCTGCCAATATCCAATTCCAAGTTCCATCATCATTGACCTTGTAATCTTCACCTTCGACTCCCATCCATACAAGGCGTCGGCCTTCTTCGCCGTATAGATAATCTACCCAACGAATCATCGCTTCAGGGTTCGGATTGGCACTCGTGATTGCGAATTTGCCACGCTGAATGCCCGGATCCTGCAGCCATACTTGCTTCCCGTCCGCCGTCTTCATAGGAGGCAGAGCCGTATAATCGTAATGGCGCTCCGCGCCTACATAGATGAGAGGGCTAGCCGTTACAACAATTCCGAGCTGGTTATCCGTACCCGTGCCTTTGGCTTTTACTTGCTCCTCATTCTGCACAAACACTTCGTTATCAAGTAACTGTTCATCGTATAGTTTCTTCATGAATTTCAAAAATTCCTTGTATTCCGGTTGCATAAACGCAAACTCAACTTTGTTTTCCTCATTAATGTATACACCGCTGTACGCATTCGGCAGCAAACCCCAGTTGCCCATTAGCAAACGGATATTCTGATTATATCCAACTGCATTGCCCTCGACAGAGAAACTTAGCGGAATTTCATCCTGCTTGCCGTTGCCGTTCGGGTCTCCTTCCTTCATCGCCTTCAGCACGTTATACAATTCTTCAGGCGTCGTTGGTTTCTCAAGCTTTAATGCATCCAACCACATCTGATTCACATACATCATAAAAATAGTGTCGGCTGGCAGCACCTTAGGCAAGGCAACGATGTGACCGTTAGGCAGCGTAATACTTTTCTTAATGTCCGGTCGCTCTTCAAACATTTTTTTGATATTAGGCGCATACTTGTCGATGAGCTCTTCCAGCGGGATGAGCGTGCCTTGTTCCCCGTAACGCATCTCTTCCTCCGGTGATAAACTTGCTTTAAAGAACACATCCGGGAGATCATTGCCCGCGAACATGATGTTTTTCTTCTCTGCCCAATTGGCAGGCAGCGCAGTGTTGTACTCAAAGCTGATATTTGTCTTTTCTTCCATTCGTTTAAAGAACAGATTATCCTCCCATTCTGACAGAATAGGATGTGTGAGCCCCATCATATTCAGCTTAATTGGAGTCGTAACAATAGGGAAACCTTCCGCGTTAAAGTTTTCTATCTTCACCTCTTCCGTGCCCGGAGCAGCCGTCGTTTGAACCGGTTCCTGATTGTTGGTATTATTGCCGCTGTTATTACCTGAACACCCCGTAATCAGACCAATACTTAATACACCGCTAAGTAAATAAATCATTCCGTTTTTCGTGCGCATGCTTGTCGCCTCCCCCAATGATTATCCTTTTAGTGAGCCTACCATAATCCCTTTGACAAAGTATCGTTGAACAAATGGGTACATAATTAGCAACGGGATGCTTGCCACAATAATAACCCCGTATTTGATCATTTCCGTCACTCGCATTCGTGAAGCTGCATCAAGCGCGTCTTGCCCCGACAACATTTCTGCCGCTACCTCTCCCTTCACCAGAATTTCGCGCAATATCAGCTGCAATGGATATAACGAGCGGTCTGTCAAATAGATGAGACCACGGAAATACTCGTTCCAATGACTTACACTATAAAACAATGTAATGATGGCCAGGATCGGAGCAGACAGCGGCAGAACGATCCGAATGAGAAAGTGAATATTGGTTGATCCGTCGATAAACGCCGCTTCTCTCAGCTCCTGAGGAATGCTCGTTTGAAAATACGTTCGCGTAATAATCAAATTCCACACCACGA
This sequence comes from Paenibacillus sp. strain BS8-2, assembly GCF_054483835.1. Taxonomy (NCBI): domain Bacteria; kingdom Bacillati; phylum Bacillota; class Bacilli; order Caryophanales; family Paenibacillaceae; genus Paenibacillus; species Paenibacillus sp. strain BS8-2. The sequence goes on along the minus strand of NZ_CM137010.1, from coordinate 1,664,292 downwards.
TAGCGTTAGGAATAATGAGCGCCCACATCGTATTCACCATATCGAGGTTTTTCACAAGCAGATAGGTTGGTATCAGTCCGCCTCCGAAAAACATGGTGAAGGTATACAACAGCATCAAGAAATTTCGTGGTACAAAATCTTTCCTGGAGAGCGGGTAAGCGGTCATAATCGTTAAGATAACATTAATGATCGTTCCGACAACCATGTAGATCAAGCTATTCCGATATCCGCTCCACACAGCGTCGTTCTCAAAAATCAATTGATAACCTTCGATGGTAAACCCTTTGGGGAACAGCCACATCTTGCCGCTCCAAACCATGTTGGGATCGCTGAAGGAAGCGCTTAATATAAACACCAATGGATAAATAAACAGTATTGTCATGACTATCATGACGGCATAATTCAGATAATCAAATACGACATCGCTTCGGCTCTGTTTCATCCGACTTGGTTTTACATTCATGACATGATGTCCCTCCATTTACCATAAGCTCGTTTCGCTGCGTTTGCGAATAAACTGATTGACGGAAACCAACAGTATGAAATTGATAACCGCATTAAAAAGCCCTACTGCCGTTGCAAAGCTGAAATCAGCCGAAAGAATACCCATCCTGTACACATACGTAGAAATAACATCCGATGCCGAGAGATTAAGTGAGTTTTGCAGCAAAAACACCTTCTCGAAACCTACGTTCATCATTCTTCCGACATCCAGAATAAGCAAAATGATCGCCGTTGGAATCAATTGCGGGATGTCTATATGGATTATCCGCTTCAACTTGCTGGCACCATCGATCTGCGCCGCTTCGTAAAGCTGTTTATCCACTCCTGATAATACCGCAAGATAGATAATAGTGCCCCAACCAAGACTTTGCCATACGCCAGACAGCACATACACGGTTTTGAACCATCCGGGCTCTTGAAGGAAGGCTATCGGCTCTAATCCGAAGAACTGAATAATATGATTCACGGTCCCGCCTGTCGCGGATAAAAAAATCATTAATATGCCGACCATAACTACTGTCGAAATAAAATGCGGTGCATAACTGACCATTTGTACGAATTTCTTGAATCGTGCCTTCCCAATCTCGTTAAGCAGCAATGCAAAGATAATCGGAGCCGGGAATGCAACCGCCAATTCGTACAGGTTAATAAATAAGGTGTTTTTTATTAACAACCAGAAATTGTAGGAGCTTAAGAACCTTGCCAGATGCTCAAGGCCTACCCAATCGCTGTTCAGGAAACCTTTGACCGGATTATAATCCTTAAAGGCGATCTGCAGTCCGTACATGGGTCCGTATTGAAAGATGATAAAATAAATGAACGCAGGGATGCTTAGCAAATAAAGATCATAATTCCGTTTCATATCGAAGAACAATTTCAAGTCTTCACCTTCCTTTCTGTTGTTGTTGTCCTGTCACCTAGAAGCATAGTAGGAAGCTGGTTGGGAGTAAATCTGCAGTTTTTTTCTGATCGGCAAAAATCATTTGAGCTCGCGCAAGCCGCGCTATATCTAAGGATTTCGGCTGCAAGCTTATCATCCTGTTCGCTGGAACCAAAGTTGCAGATCATGTGAAACCGATTCTGCCTCATGAAAAATATTGCTCAAATGCTTATTGAGCAAGCGCATACAAAAGCAATTTTATAACAAATTTACAGCAATAATTGTATAGCCCGTTAGGAGATTTTGATTATACCTTGTCCAAGAACGTGGTCGGTAAGGCTTATGGATTTGCGGAAGTGTTTAATATCTTAGGGGAGCTGCCAGCCAATATGGGGATATTGCTCGGAACCGCAATTCTGTTCTTCGGCAGGAAAAGCCTATTATAAGCATATCCTGGCGTTCGCTTTAATCTGGGGCGTGATGGTAGCGATCAGTCGCGTTCTGCTCGGCGCACACTTCTTTACAGATGTTATTGTCGGCGGCTACATCAGCATTGCTGTGTTTTATCTGCTCACCGAATGGATGTATAAGAAGCCTCAAGCCGGACAACCACTCCCTGCTCAAAGGATGAGCGGTGCGTCTAATCATCCCTTTAATTAACTCGGAATTGAAAATTGGATGAAAAAAGACAGTATCCACACCCACATCGGATACTGTCTTTTGTGTACATCCTCGATACGAAAAGAATACCAGTGAACAATTAAGGATGGGTGCGATCGATTAAACCAGCCTTGTCCAGCATCCTTTGTATAATGACTACTGTTTCTGCCCTTGTAATGTCGTCCTCCAGCATCAGCTTCGAATGAGTGCCCTGGATGAGCTGATTCGTCACAGTCGCAACGACTGCCTCTTCGGCCCATGAATGGATGGCTGAGCCATCTACAAATTGGGCTAAAGTCGCTTCTACTTCCTTACTGCTGAATTCCGTAGCCAATCCAACGAGTTTCATCGCCCTATAGATCATAACAATCGCTTCTTCACGTGTGATGGTGGCGGCTGGGTGGAATGTTCCATCCGCGTACCCTCCGACAATTCCATACTTCTGAGCTGCTGTTACCGCTCCGTTGTACCACGCACCGGATTTCACATCAGCGAATGCGTTAGATTCCGCCGTGTCAGCCAAACCTAAGGCGCGTACAAGAATGGAGGCGAATTCCGCGCGGGTAATAGACGCATCTGGATTAAAATGATTTTCATCTGCACCACGCGCTACCATTCTTGACCCCATGTTGTTCACGGCATCCTTTGCCCAATGAGACTCAACATCCTCAAAGCGGATCGTGTTCCCTATCAGTACATAGGTGCTGTTGGTCAAACTACTTACAACGGCAATAACCTTCCCTTCGCGAGTAATAAATCGTGTAGGCATGTGGCGGATCGTCCCGTCTTCTTCCACGATTACAGCCGTCGTGTAGCTGCTTGAATGGGCGCCATCCGGAAGAACAATCTCCCTTTCTACATATGAGTTAAACTCGCTTAATTCGATTGATTTGCCGTTATATGAAATCGTGACTATAAAGTCTACAGGTGATCCAATAACGGTAAACCCTTCTTCATTTGCCGTACGATTGAGAAGCGCAATCTGTGCGGCACTGCCTTTGGCAAGGGTAATGTGCAAGGTGGTATCAGCGATCGGTACCTGATCCCCTAATCGTTTTGACCATGAATCAAACTCGATCTCCTCCATTGGCAGCTTGTAGTTACCGTTCAATGTTTGGATAATGAGAACGCCCTGCTTGCCTTCCAACCCTTGTACGGCATCTCCCGTCCATACAACAGACACTTCATCTACAGTTTCAGTGATCGAAATAATGATTTCCGGCTGTTTGCCTACCTGCTCAAGCTGCGCCTGCCATTTATTCGAGTCCATATGGACCGTCATGACAACTTGCCCATTTTCCTTCGTAATCGTAACATCATCAACCAGATCCTGCTTTACTCCACTCACAGTAACACGTAACCCTTTGAGCTCATCGGGCACATTCTCCGTGTTTGAATTGCTTTCAGGAGTGCCCCCTGATGTACCACCGTTGGTATCAAGCGTCCACTGCGCAAATAGCTCAACATTCGCAGCTCCCATAGTGAACTCTGCTCCTGCCGCATATGCTGTTCCATTTCCATCCGGTTGCGTATTCCATCCCACGAAGGTGTGACCGAATTTCGTCATGCCTTCTGTATTGCCAAGGACAGTTACCGTTGTCCCTTGCTCATATGCATTGCCGTCCATCGGAACATCCCCTATTCCGCTGTTGGCATTGTACGTCACCGTATACGTCGGGTTCAGTGTCCACTGCGCAAATAGTTCAACATTCGCAGCTCCCATAATTAATTCGGCACCAGCCGAGAACGCCGTTCCATTTCCATCCTCCTGAGTATTCCATCCCACGAAGCTATGACCGGACTTCGTCAGGCCTTCTGTATTGCCAAGGACAGTTACCGTTGTCCCTTGCTCATATGCATTGCCGTCCGTCGGAACATCACCTGCTCCGCTGTTGGCATTGTACGTCACCGTATAAGTCGGGTTCAGCGTCCACTGCGCAAATAGCTCAACATTCGCAGCTCCCATAGTGAACTCTGCTCCTGCCGCATATGCTGTTCCATTTCCATCCGCTTGCGTATTCCATCCCACAAATGCGTGACCGGATTTCGTCATGCCTTCTGTATTGCCAAGAACAGTAACTGCAACTCCTTGCTCATAAACGTTACTATCCGTCGGAACATCACCTGCTCCGCTGTTGGCATTGTACGTCACCGTATAAGTCTGGTTCAGCGTCCACTGCGCAAACAATTCAACATTCGCAGCTCCCATGGTGAACTCGGCTCCTGCCACATAAGCCGTTCCGTTTCCATCCGCCCCCGTATTCCATCCCGCAAAGGTATAGCCTGGTCTCGTTAAGCCTCCACTTCCCAATACGCTAACGGACTCGTCCGGATAGTACACATAGTTATCTATCGGCGCGCTGCCTATACCGCCATTTGCATAATAGTTCACAGAGTAAGTTGGAATTTCTACTGTCCTTATGGTCACTTTATTGTACACACGTTTACTGCCATCTGTATCCTTCACGATGACGATAAAATGATAGGTTTGACCATCATACAAACCTGTTACTTGCTTGGTATCCGTATCCAACTCATAATCTCCGATTCGGACACCAGCGGCCTCAATGGCACTAACGGTTAACGCAGTTTTGCTGCCAATTTGATAGACTTGATAGGCCAGCTCAGCCTGCTGTCTCATATTATCCGTTGCCTTCTCCCAAGACAGTGTAACACCTGTTTCCGTAATGTCAGTTGGTGTGATGACCGGATTCGCAATGGTAGGTGGAGTTACATCCAATACGGCAGCATTGCGAACAGGAACAAGCTTCGTTTCATTTGATCTATCCCCTAATTCCCCATATTCGTTGTAGCCCCAGCCCCAGGTTTCCCCTCCGGATTGCATCGCAGTGCCGTTATAACCGCCTGCACCAATGGAGACCACATCCGTTAAGCCGCTAACTTGAACGGGACTTAGCCTAGTCTGCGTGGTCCCATCTCCCAATTGTCCATAATTGTTTATGCCCCAACTCCATACCGTCCCGTCTTCCTTTAGCGCATAACTAAAATGAGTGCCCCCTACGACACTTTTTACATGATCGATTCCAACCACTTGAACAGGCACTACACGGTTTGTGGTGGTTCCATCACCTAGCGTGCCAAATGTATTTCTCCCCCAGGTCCATACCGTCCCGTCTTCCTTTACCGCTACACTATGATGATCTCCCGCGGCAATCGCCTTTACATCGCTAATACTTACTTGAAAGGGAGTTGTACGATAGGCGGTCACCCCTCCTCCGGATTCGCCATACGTATTTCTCCCCCATGCCCAGACTGTCCCGTCCGACTTCAGAGCCAAGCTGTGATAGCCTGCATTTACAAGAGATACTACATCCGTAAGGCCAGTCACTTCTACGGGCAATTGCCTTTGCGTCTTCGTCCCGTCGCCTAACTCCCCGTTGTCATTCCTTCCCCAAGCCCATACCGTCCCATCGTTTTTTAAGGCGAGAACGTGATAACCGAGACCCGTAGATACAGCGGTTACCCCTTCAATGCCTCTTACCTGTACCGGAGCCGTTCGATTCTCCAACGTACCATCGCCTAACTGACCGTTTTCATTTAATCCCCAAGCCCACAGCGTGCCATCTTCCTTAATTGCATAGTTGCTCATAATGCTGGTTGCAATTAGCTTGACGCGATCCAGGTTTTTTACGCGGATAGGCCACATGGCATATATGTTCATTTGATCATGTGACAGCTGTCCCTTCGTATTTCGCCCCCACGACCATACCGTCCCGTCACTAATAAGAACCGAACTATGGTAATAACCTGTCGCAAGCTGCGGTGCAACAACATATTCGGCGGCATGCACAGATTTTATTGCAATTGACGGCATGATCCCCAAAAAGACAACAATGGCTACGATTACTTTCAAAATACGATTTAACATATATACCTCCGTTACTTTAGCACTTTCTACAATTACCTCCAATTTTACAAATTCAATTTGTACATTACGATTGACGAATGTTAACTTCAAACCGATTTTTTCGTATAATAAAGCTACAAATGATCGATTCTTGCGAGAACGTGTCGCAATTTGCGAGGTACCCATGATCCAACAATCGCCCCCTATCTTCTTACATGCCAAAACAACCGTTCCCGTTCTCAAAAAATCCCACGTGACACGTGACAGGTTAATGGATGCCCTTACAGCCGGATTGAAGGGACGGATTACACTTGTGTGCGCCCCTGCCGGCTTTGGCAAGACGACACTCGTCACACAGTGGGCGCATAACCAGAAGCACGCTCCTGCTTGGCTCTCTCTGGATGAGCGGGATAACGATATCATCCGATTCTGGCGATACGTGACCCATGCGCTTACGGCCATCGTTCCCGAACCGGTCATCCAGCGGATTATACCGCTTATTCAGACTTTGCCGGCTATATCGATTAGCACCTTTCTGGATGCCTTATTAAACGAACTGTACGTCATGGAAAACGCAGTTGTACTGATCCTAGATGATTATCAACTTATACAGAATGAACAAATTCATAGCAGCCTTTCCTATTTCATTGACTATTTGCCCCAAACCGTACATGTGTTGATTGCCAGCCGAACCGAGCTGCCTTTCTCTGCAGTCAAATGGTTGGCCAACGAAGAGTACCACCATATCGATACTTTGCAGCTTCAATTTACAACCCTTGAAACAGCATTGTTTTTCCGTGAGTCGTCAGGTGGTTTGGGGCTGTCCACGGCAGAGATCGAACAAGTAACCCTTCAGACAGAAGGCTGGATAACCGCTTTGAAGCTGTTATCGTTGGCCTTGCGCACCGGAACCCATGATTCACAATTTATTCGGGATTTCAAGGGAAATCAGCGCGATGTCGCCGATTACTTATTCCATGAGGTCGTGTCCAAGCTGCCCGCCGACATCTATCGATTCCTGCTTCAGACCTCGATTCTAGGTCGAATGGATAGTATGTTATGCAATGCCGTCACGCAAGAAAAGAATAGTGTTCAACTCCTTGAACGTCTAAAAAACCTGAATTTGTTCTTGGTTCCGCTCGACGATCAAAACAGCTGGTTCCGATACCATCATCTATTCGCCCAATACCTGCAGGAACTGGTGAAAAAGAACCACCCTGAGCTTTGGAAGCCATCCAATCGTCTGGCTAGCGAGTGTTTTGCTGCGCGCGGTTTTATGGAAGAAGCCATTCAACACGCCATCCAGGCTGAGGACTACGTTCTCATGCAGACGTATTTGGAACAGCATCTGCCTACAGTGCTCAATACAGGGGAGCTTGCCACTCTCCTATACTGGTTTACCTGTATTCCCGAAGAGGTCGAGCGCTCTCCTGAGCTATCCCTTCTCTATTCCTTCGTTCTGGTTCTAACTGGACAATTGGGCCCAGCCAATTATGAGTTGGAGCGTATTGAGCTTCTGTGCAAAGCCATGGAGCCTAACGCACGCTCCAGGCAATTGCAGCATAGCATTCTTTTTGTGAGGTCGAACCTTGTTTTTGCCAACGGAGATTTCGGCAGATGGTTCGCTTTTGCCGAGGAGCTGCTGGATCAGATCGTCCCATCCGACCCGACCTACTACAATTTCAATTACAATACCACCGAACCGCTTGTAAGACGGACGACTCTTGGACTCAAGGGCATGCTGTCAAGTGATACCGAAACGATCGGCAACATGTTCACAGGCGTACTCGAATCCCATGGATGGCAGGAGTCTCTCATCAATTTGTATGTCAAACAGTCGCTATGCGAGGGCTATTACGAATGGAACAGAATGGATCAATGTCGGGAGCTCCTCCTTGTTCTTCAGAGAACAGACGCATCCAAGCGCTATCCCGGTTTATTTATCCCCATCTGCATCACGCAAGCCCGCATTTATATGCAGGAAGGTCGAGTTCAACTCGCTTATAATGTGGTTGATGAGGCATTACTCGCAGCCAACCAGCTCAATGAAGCGCTCTGGATTGATGCGCTGCGCGCGTTTAAAATCCGGATTTACTTACAAGAGGGACAGGTTCCACAGGCCAAGAAAGAGATGGCTCAGATCGGGCTGACCGTTAAGGATAAACCTACTTTCAACAAAGAATATCAATTTGTTACGTTATGTCGTCTGCTGGGCAAACAACAGAAGGAAGTCGAAGCTCTCCGCCTGCTAGAGCAGCTATGGCTGCAATCCGAGAGAGAGCAGCTCTACTCTAGCTTAGTGGAAATCTCGACTCTTCAAGCCTTGTTGGAGGTTCAACGCGGACAGCGCAGCGCTGCACTGCAATATGTTCATAAAGCGCTGACGATAGGCGAGAAGTTTGGTTATGTTCGAAGTTTCCTTGACGAGGGGACGGCTATGGCCGAATTGTTGGATATGTATCTCACCCACATGAGCAGCGAAACAAACGCAAGTTCATTGGCAGGTGTTACAGAGGAATATGTCCGCATGCTGCTTCAGCTGTTCCCGCAGGTGCCCAAGCCGTATACTCCGCCTGCCGCCCCTCTAGCCGAGCTGCTGACTAGAAGGGAATGTGGTCTCTTACGCCTTGTTCAACAAGGTGCGTCAAATAAGCAAATAGCTGCAGCACTATCCTTATCCGAGGGTACCGTGAGGATCTATCTCTCTCGTCTGTATGAGAAGCTCGGCGTCTCCTCCCGAACTCAAGCCTTGATCGCCACACAGGACATGCAGCTGTATTGCTAGTTTTCTTAATGATTTCTAAATGCAGTCTAAATGAGCTTGCAAAAAGAGGCGCATACCTCCCAGTTACAGGAGAATATGCGCCTCTTCTCTTTAATGATTTGAATCATGCTCGTACCCGTTGCAGCAATCGTTTCTTTCGCAGATCTTGGCGTCCATCTTATCTTAGAGAGGCATACTTGCTTGATTTCATAAACTCGCGATGCGCTTCCTGAATCGAGTTCACACGCATCAGTTGCTCCTCAGAACCGCCTTGCTTGAGTTGCCCTGCAATTTGCGCCAGCTTGAACATGTTGTAATGGTTCGCATCCGCCTTGCTGCGGCTATGCTGCAATCTATCGGCATACGCCTGACGCTCAAGCGAGATGCTCTTGGCTCGATCATACAGACTGGGATCATGATGTTGTAAGTAGTCCATCTCGTCGGTACGCAGCTTCTTACCAAGCATAAGTATATTTCGGATAGATTCCAATTGCGACTGGACTTTCGTCGCGCCCGCGTCCTTGAATTGCTGCATCGCTTTGAAATAACTATTAAACGGCTGCATGGATTTTACATTCACGCCGTTTCCCCCCTAATTATAATTGTCCACACGATTAAAACGGCTAACGTTAATGGGGGTCCTGAATTTACATGCGAGAAAGTAATTTCAAATTCATTATTTCTATTATAGACAAATATCTCCACTTCGCCATCCTAAATATTTCAGATCGCTCGGATCCATTACCATATTTTCGTTTATAAAATTATCTGCCGATGATAAAAGGCTCTTCGCAAGTATACATCCCATGGAAAAAACCCTTATACGGGATATCGTCCACCAGACATTTGATGAGATACGATAGCTCTTCATCACACAACGGTTCCTCGCCATTGTTCTGCATAACCTCGAAAGCGTCAACGATATTCTCCATAATATTGGCCTGAATAAATAAAGGCAGCTGCTCCAACATCGAATCTTCGAGCGTAGTCTCCGATCTGTATCCCGCGAGCACCGTGTCAAAATAATGGTCCATAAACGTCTTACGTTTATCGGCGTCGCTCTCAAATTGTACCCAGCCCACGCCTTGCAACCAAAGACCTGCCAAGTCGAACATATACCAGCAGTGGCACGAATTATCGAAATCAAATACGGTGATTTGCCCGGTATCCATGTCTATGGCGTAATTGCCATCGTTATAATCAAAATGAACCATACCGAAATTCTCCCGGTTTCTATTCATGCCCTCTAAAGTCTGAATGAGCTGCAATAACTTCTCCTTCAACAGATAGAGAGAATCCGGAATCAATTTACCGATATATTCAGGATTGTATTTGTCAAACAAACTGTACCGTGGACGGACAGGCGTATAGCCTTTCGATATTTGATGCAGCTTCCCTAGAACTTTACCGCAATTATAATAATATTCGGTAATCGGAACGCCTTCACGATAACGATAATGATTGTCTGCAAGCATTGTCCCTTTAGCTTTTTCGAATAGGCAGACAAAAAAGATGTGATCATTGTAGGCGATCTCTTCCACCAGAGCTCCCTTCCAGGAGGCAACTACATCCGAGACACTTCCTCCATGCTCGAATAAATACCGGATATATTCCACTTCTCCTTGAATATCTTCAAAGCTTCTGTCGCATAAGTAAGCGATTCGGAGTATTTTGGCGCTCTCCCCCTCTTTCTCGCAAGAATAAACTACATTCCGACCTCCATCATGTCCCGGCACTAGCTGCAATTCATATCCTTCTAATTCAAACAATTCAGATACTTTTGTGAGCAAATAAGCTTCACCGATTGCAACCACTTCGTTATACGTCATATCTATTTTTTTCGCCCCTTTGAATAACCATATATTAGGTAATGCCATACAAAAAAGAACATACCATGGCAGCGGCATGTTCAATGGACTTTTTTGATCATTTTATGCGTGTTTTATTCGGATGGGCGCGAACCACTCCATTTGGCAGTATTGTCCATCATACGCATCTATGTCGATTTTCTCAAAGTAGAACTCGTGATCCAAGAGCTCATATCTCCCGTTATGCTCCCTGGCAAGCTTACCGATGGCCTTGTACAGCAGCTCTGCACGTAGTTGGCTAATCTCCTCATAATGATGATTGCCAATATAACGAAAACCGACACACATAGAAGCAGGGACGGTGTCACCTGCAAAACCATCAGGGATTTGATTCAGATCCGCTACACGCATCGAAGGAAGGTAATAGGTCCAATTAAAAGATGGGGCAGGTGCCCTTGTAAGACCATAATAGATATTGGGTTCCACCGTATTAGGCACATGATGCCGATTATTATGCCAAAAATCTTTGCCGGCTTCGGGCGCTTTGACCGGTGATTCAGCGATCTCAATTTGATACCTTTGTCCGATGACATGGAAGGACGGAATCATAACCATATTCGGTCCATATACCATATTTCCGCACACATCGTTTTCTGGGAATAGCAATAGAGGTGCGGTTACATAAACATGTTTGCCGGACTCCCTACATTCGCCAGGCGTAATCCCATATTCACGTTTAAACGCACGTATATAAGTTTGCTCATGCTCATAACCACATTCGATGGCAATATCCAGAATGCGCTTGTCGGATTGCATGAGCTGCTCCAAGCTGACGGCCAGCTTTCGAGAGCGGATATAACTTTGCAGCGTCACGCCAAAAGCAAACTTAAAGAGTCGACGCAAATGAACAGTGGAGATCGGGAGCCCATGGAGTAATGCTGTCTCCCTCGTACCTGCAGCACTCTCTTCTATTCGGGCCAGGAGCTCAGAAAAAAGTTTGTACGGTTGTATGGTTGATGCCACTCTCCTGGGTATGTGTCTACTTTTAAAGAATGAAGTAATCATGTCCAAAACTCATTGATTTTCAACTATGGTAATTCGTAATACCAAACAGGCATGCGCCGGTAATAATGAATTATTGGTATAAATTCAACCTCGTGAACGAAATGAATCCTTCTTTTTCACAGAAGATTTAGGTATAAGCGAGTTGATATCAGTCAAATTTATTAATATATTTACTATATGTTTCACTATCATAGTGAGAATATAAAAAACAAAAATCGTAGTTGAACCAAATAATATATAAAATGGTACCATTTCAAATCCATCGAGGCTATACGCCTTAATAAATTCACGAAGAGGCGGGCACGCAGATACAATTGCAATATACATAAGAATGTAATTCAATCTTTTTTGAAAGATAGAATTATTATAATCCCATAGAAATGAATAGTTTGTAACTTCCTGATTAAACTTCTGCTTTAATTCATCTATAAGCTCTCCAATTTCCCAAGCTTTATAATATTTGTTCATAGTATTTATTTCTAATTCATATGTCAAAAAGTATTTCGGTTTTGACAACTTAAACAATTCACTTGAATAATACGATAATAATTTCTGATATTTCCTCCCCAAAGTTCTTCTTTTATTTAAATTATTTAATAAGTTCTGTAGTTGCTTTGATGACTGATAAATAAAGCAGGCGTCTAGCATGGCAAACAATTCATTATCCCCGTCTCGCTTTGTAAAAACTTTCCCATGTTCAACATTAATCTCATTTTCTAAACCCTCATTTATCACCCACAACATCGACCAATCATAATGTTCGATTGTAGCAATATTCCTCCGAAAAAAGGTTACTCCATTCTCGTAGTTTTGATCAAATATATTTTGGCTATTATAATGTTCTAAAGCCATATCGGTACTCGCAAATTCGTCAATAAATTGTATGATTATGTAGCTATTTAGTTCATTATTATAGACACTTATTCCAAATTCATTGTTATTAATTAATGTATATCGCAGTACAGAAGGAACTTCAACGAGATCCTTCCTTTTATGATAATCAATAATATTGTTAATTTTTAAACTTAAGTTGACACCATGAACTAGGTAATATTTTACTCCCATACTGAGAAAAAATCCCCCCATTCTCCGTGCTCTTGTACATATTTCAAGAATTGTGAAGGAGTTTCGTAAATGCCATTGCTAATTTTCATCTCCAGCCAAAGTGAACCCAATACATATGATTCAAAATAGCCCGGGTACTCCAAAAGGTAAATTAATGATTGTATTGCTTGAGCTTCCGAGTTGTTCTCCCTTAGTAGATTGCCTACCATTTCAGCAAGATCTTCTAATTGTAATGTTGGATTACTTGTAAGCCTTAAAATACTGCATGCTCTGTTTTTAAGGTATTTTGTATAATTACTTCGCCGAGTGTTCCATTCACAATAAGTTGCCCATCCCTCAACTAGACACATTGCACCGTGATCAACAAAATTTGGCCTGAACGTTCTCATCGTTTCATAATAATGACCGTGCCCGGGGTACACTTCATGGAAAACAGTTGTTTGAATATCTTCTACATTTAACATTTCCTTATTTCTGTACATAATTAATTTATCATGGTTATCCCCAGTTAACTCCCTTGCCCACCACTCTGCATAACCAGAATGATCTTCAATGATTTCAGTGCTATATTGACTCACCTTGAATTCACCAAATTCGCTAGCTACGCTTTTATCCTCTACAACGTTTTTAACATACCTTTCAATTATCACTTCATACTCTTCAGGATTTATTTTTATATTTTCTTTTCTTTCAACTGGCTTTGCTGAGTGAATAATATCCTTCAATAGCACGTAGTCTGATCCAAACATGCAAGAAAAAAGTTCATTAATATCGACTCTTCGAACAGAATTGATCGAATGCTTTAGTAAATCGTCCAAAACCTGCTTATCCATTGGATCTGAACACACTAAATTCAATCTGTTTTGTACATGAGCGATAAGAGGCTGCGGAACTCCAATAATTTTCAAGTAAACAGATGATTTATTATTATCAATAAATTTAATGCATTCAATAGGATTTGCTTCATAAAAATCTAATATTAAACTGAATGAGAAAAAACTTTCATAAAAATAAATTATTTTCAGATATATTTCTTGTTTTTTTCTATCTAGAACTTGAATTGACTCCATGACCATCTGCTTCATATTCTTATCAAAGCAAATTTTATATCTCCAATCCCATTCATTTATAATCAAGAGCCCAGCTCCTTTACTTCTACTTTTCGCAATTGAATTTTCCAAAATAATCATATCACATGAGAAGAACAGAGCATAACAACAAACATGTGTAGAACGACCAGCATTTGCTCAACTTTAAGGTCCTATCCGTTGTTCCCAAGATGTTAATCGCTTATCCAATATGACGCGTAACTCATTAGGAATCCGCTCGAACTCGACTCCTACGCCCAAGAACAGAAGCCAATCGGCGTAATACGCTAGCTCCTCCCCATCGGCCACATCCAACTGAACATGAAAAACCCCGCTCGATTGAAACATCCCCGTAAAGGCCAAGATAATACCCGGCGGGTGCATGCGCTTAAAGCGCTGAATCCCCATCGTATCAAGCCTTACAACAAGATTGGACTCTCGCGCACCAAGCCGCTTTTTATTTAGAATCTCCTGCTCTGACATTTTCATCTCCTGCTTAGAAATCACGGAATCCCGCAGCATCTCGACTGGCAAATAACGAAACTCATCCATGTCGAAGTCATAAACCTCGACCAGCCATCGCGCGTTGGAGTTAAAAATGTGCAGCAGATAAACGTCCATCAATTGAGGCCAGCCAGGACTCGCCTCGTAGGTGACGCGCAAATGCTTATCCTGCACAGCAAGCGAAATCAGCTGATTCAGTTCCGGAGGCGCCGCGTCGTCGAGCTCCAAGAGATTCGGATTGCCAGGATTCGTATTCTCAAAAAGCAGAATATTATTGAGCTCAATTAACTCGTCTTGCTGGGTTTGCGTTGCGATGCCGATGAGTTTCTCCGTGATGGAGCGTCGATTCTGAAGGTACGGAAGCTGCGAATTCTTAGAGGCAATAAAGCTGATGAACATCGCCTTCAGCTCATCTGGCGTGAAACGTGCGGAGGGTAGATACTGATTCTGCAGGACGTGGTAACCTCCCCCTCGCCCAAGCTCGGTCGTCAGTGGAAAGCCCAGTGCCTGTATCTCGTTAATGTCGCGGATCGCCGTAGCCCGGGAAATCTTGAACTCCCGTTGAATCTCGGCTATCGTAAAATGTGCGCGGTTATTAATGTAGCGCATAATGAGGTTCACTCGCTCTGTTTTCTTCATACATAAAAGGTATCACTTTTTGATACATTCAGCAAATAGAATCAATCTTGTAAGAAGTTAACTCACAAAGGAGCGAATCAAATGTCTAACTACACCATCAAAACCATCCTAGATAACTACAAAATGACGGCTTTCGGCATAACATTTGAAGACTTTAACGACTGGGCGGGCAATGCGGCAAACACGGCAGCCAAAAAAGCCGAAATCACCGAAAACGGCAAGCTTGCCGAACTACTCGCACTCGCTGACGGGCAAGAATATCAAATAAACTACGTCATTGACGGCAAAGCTTGGCGCGGCTTCGGCGTGATGGGAGAGTTCGACGTAGAAGGTGCAGTTGTCCTCGATTTCCTCGCTGGCGACTATATCGTCGTGCCGGGCACAGGCGCTCACAAAGACCGTCTCGCCGACGAAATTACTGGCAAAGTATTCGGCGGGGTGTTGCAAGAAATTACTGACTACAAATACGTTGGACCCGGCAACTCAACATTCGTCAAAGCAACGGATAACGGGGAATGCTACGGTGAAATGTGGCTTCGCGCACAAAAAGTTGAAAGTTAAAACGCCAACCTTTGGAAAGGAGTACCCACATGTCAAATTACACGCTTGAACACAAAAAATCTTTCGTACTAACCGCCTATGGGTTTTCCATTCAATCGAACTTCCAAGACATGCCAGCTATGCAGAAAGAGAAAGAAGCGTTCTGGGGCGGACTCCAAGCTGACGGACGATTTGATAAGCTCAAAAACGCCGCAAAGGACGATCGCGAATGGTCCGTTAACGAGGTTTATCAGGGCAAACCGTGGAATTATTTTGCGGTAGAAGCACGCAAATCAGTCGCTGACGCCACGCGCATTATCGAGTTTCCAGAGAGCGAGTACATCGTGGTCGCAGGAAATGGCGATAAGGAGACTTTGTTTGATCAACTGACCTACCGTGCTTTCGGTGAAGTCTTGTCCCAAATTACGGACTATGCTTACATCGGCGGGCCCAATGCGACTTACCGCCAAGATAACGGCAACGGCACTTTCTACGGTGAATTCTGGGTACCTGTGGTTAAGAAATAAGGGTCTTCCAACTGAAGAAGTCTTAAATATTTTAGAGCCATCCCGCAAAGGATGGCTCTTTCTTCTACGATTACTAATCGATGAGGCAGCTCCAGCTTCCCAACCTCTGTCTTACTCCATAATTTCCCCATATGAAATGCCCCTTTTCAAATGATCTTCTAATCCCGCCTGATGCTCCGGCAAGATACTTTGGTGATTCATTTCGTTTTGCTTACTTTGCGAACGATGGGTAAATGGCCGCTACACCGCCAGCCAGCGCGCTTTGAAGCATGCGACTCGTATCATCGGCTAGAATCTCAACGCTTCCGGATTCGATTCCATCAATTGCGATTTTGGCGATCTCAGCAGGGTTAGACTTGGGAGCATTCACGCCGGTTGTCATATCCGTCTCCATATATCCAACATGCAGACCGGCCACTCGAATATTCCGAGGATGCAGACTAATGCGCAGATCGTTCGTCAGTGCCCATTCTGCCGCCTTCGCAGCCGAATATGCCCCTATGCTTCCCGTGCTAAACCAAGATAAGGCGGAAAGAATATTCAGAATGGACCCTCCCCCGTTATTCGCAAGGATAGGAGCAAAAGAACGGATCATGGATAGCGTGCCAAAGAAGTGCGTATTGAATTCCAAATGGATATGATCGAGATCGCCGTCAAGTAAGGAAGCGCCTGTAGACACGCCTGCATTATTGATCAGAATCGTTACGTCTTTCGCGGTTGCAGCAGCTTCAGCTACTTCTTGCAGGCTGGTGATATCCAATTTGACTGGTATTGCACCAGGAATATCGATGGTCTTCGGATCTCTAGCCGCGGCATACACCTTAGCTCCTCTGGAAAGAAGTTCAAGTACCAGATGACGGCCAAATCCCCGGTTCGCACCGGTGACAAATGCAACTTGTTCAGAAATATTCATTATAATTGGCTCCTTTCACGGTTTATTTCATAGTATTGATTACTTCATTTTTATGATGATTTTCCCTTTAGCCCTGCCCGATTCGGAGTACTCAATCGCTTTTTGGGTGTCTTCAAAAGGATAAACCCGATCAATAACGGGCTTTATTTTATCGGATTCCATCCAATCGGTAAGGAGCGCCAACTGTTTGCCGCTTGGCTTCATAAACAGGAAGCTGTACTTGACCTTGTATTTTTTCTCCAGTTTGGTGAACTTGCGGCTAATCAATCGGAACAGGCTCGTTTTGACGAATCCAGCCTTCTCCTCTTCTCCGAAACGAGCATTAGGCGGTCCAACAAGGGATACAATTTGTCCTTGCGTTTTGACTATTTTAAAGGCTTTCTCTAATGTCTCTCCGCCTTTGGTATCCAAAACGGCATCATAACCTTGTAATAGCTCATCGAAATGTTCTGTTTTGTAATTGATCACTCGATCGGCTCCAAGCGACTCGACCAGTTGGACCCCGGCTTCACTTGTCGTCGTTGCGACATAGAGCCCCATTGCTTTGGCTAATTGGATTGCAAAGGTGCCGACGCCGCCCGATCCGGCTTGAATCAACACCTTCTGTCCAGTCTTTAGTTTCAGCTTCTCGTGCAGCACTTGATAAGAAGTAAGCCCAACCAACGGAATGGACGCCGCTTCCTCAAAGGTAAGGTTGCGAGGCTTGAGCGCGATATCGTCTTCATTCACTGAGATATATTCAGCGAATGCCCCGCCTTTGCTTGGTCGTCCGTATACCTCATCGCCGACCTTGAACGTTCTAACCTTCCGCCCCGCTTGAATGACAACACCCGAGAAATCATACCCTAATACATGCGGCATCTCGTATTTCAGCATGATGCGTAATTTGCCATTCCTCACTAGAAGATCAAGAGGATTAACACTTGCCGCATGAATTTCCACCAATATATCGTGATCGCCTACTGCGGGCATTGGAATCTCAGCTGATCTGAGCGGGTGTTTCCCGTATTTGTCCATTACCATAGCTTTCATTGCATAGCCTCCATGTTTATTAGATTTTTCCTAACGTATCCACATTTCTAGAATGATCGTTCTAAAATAAAGAAAAAAAGAATCCATCACTTTTTCAATACATTTATCGACACCTGGGCGGTTCTGAAAAGTTTCTCTTTGGCAACCGAGGTTCTTGCCATTACCCTTATCCCAACCCATACAATATGCACATATTCCGCCAGTTCCTCGGCATCATAATCAGAGGTGAATTCACCGTCACGTTGTCCCCAGACTATAATTTCTTTGAGCAGCTGCTCTGATGCGACAAACGTTTCTGTCGTCTTTGTATCAACGTCGGTATCGCGAACCGCCAATTCCACAGCCGAATTCACCATTAAGCACCCGGGAGGCGAGTCCTCTTCTCCATTAATAATGGAGTTAAAGATAAACTGAAGAGCTTCCGTTGCTGTCTTGGAGCGTTTAACTCCTGCTGCCAGCGAGACGTTATTTGTATGAACAAAACGATCCAGTGCTTTAAGAAACAGCTGACGTTTATCACCAAAAGTGTCATACAAGCTTCTGCGATGAATGCCCATATGCTCGACCAGATCAGTCATGGATGTCTTCTCATAGCCCTGCTCCCAGAAAAGTCTCATCGCTTTATCTAGCACCACGTTCTCTTCAAACTCTTTGCTTCTTGCCATCTTATCGTCCTCCTGCCATCATGTTAGCATATTGAGAACGATCAGTAAAGAAAGAAAAAATTAGACAGATAAATGAAACACTTTGGCGGCGGCGCGCGTTTCATGTCGAGAAATATAGAGAATGCCATATCAACAACATATACATTCCTATATTTTTTAGAAAATGGCGACGCATGGCATTCACCCTGCACCGCCCTTTTGATCAGCCCAGATGTTCTATTGTTGGTTTGTGGAAATTGTGATATCCACCACGCTGCTATCGTAGCCATTGCCGTTCCATACCGAGTAAGACAGCTGCTCGCTGGATGGGCTCCATGAGGTGCCTGCCGCGTTGTCGACATCTACCACAATCCTTGTGGCTTCGTCGGTCAGTAGATCGTGCACGTACAGTCCTTTGGCAGTCGCTCCGTTGACCTCGGCTTGCATGCTGTACGCGATCATCCGTTGATCCGTAGACCAAGAGATGCTGCCGATATCCGTACCTTCGGCGATCGTCTTCGCGTTGCCCCCGTCGAGACCGCTCAGCACCAGCTTTACCTTGGAGCCCTCGTATACCTTCACCAGCAATTGCTTGCCGTCAGGGGAAGGAATAACGGTGCCTGCGGCACCCAATCCCATCTCTTTATTCTCCTTGGTCGCCAGATCCAGTACACGAAGCGTCTCGTCGCTATTGGAATTATAGAAAACCTTATCGCCAAGCTTGGTCACGATGATAGGCATACCTTCTTCCAATCCCGCGAGTAACGCGATATTGCCGTCCGTTGTTGCCGTGTAGGCCCCGCCTGCATAAGACGCTCCGACGATGGTACCGTCATCTCCCCAGCTCGCGCTCATCGCTCCTCCGATAGGGTCTCCCGCCAGGCCGAACGACTTCAGCGTTTCCAGATCCATGACGTAGTAAGAAGGATCGCCTAGCGTGTACGCCTGGTAGAGCAGATGTTTTTTGTCCGGCGACAAGCTCGCGGCTCCCAGGAAGACGTTCTCCTGTTCTTTCAGCGGTACGAGCTCGCCAGTCTTTACATTCATTTTGTATAGACTGCGCGGGTAGGAATCCGACAGCTCCGAAAGCTTCATTTTCGCTAGTTTGTCGTTTTCCTTGGAAATAATGGCCGTGTCCCCATCCAGCCAGCCGAATATTTCCGCCTTTTCATAGGACTTGATGCTGCCCACCGTAATGGCGGCCGCCGGCTTTTTCCCTTCGTTGTCGATGACGGTGATGGTTTTCCCTGGCTCCTTAATAACTTCGCGGTCTCCTCCGTTATCGCCGCTGCAAGCGGTGATGGTTAACAGCAGTGCTGGTATGCATACCATGATGGCTAATGTTGATCTCTTCAATGTGATCGCCTCCTTGCCCTTACAATACCAACCAATTGTTGCTACAGAACGAATAGTTGTTTCCAACTTGTAAACAAAGTTATCACCAATGAATCGTTTCAAACGAATCGATACCTAGCCCATAATTATGAGTCTTATCCTGTCTGGGAGCGGAACGACATTCGGAACGTTGTCCCGCTTTCGTCCGACTTCACAATGGCAATAGAGCCGCCCAGCGTCTCGACGTACCTCTTCGCGATGGACAGCCCTAGCCCGGCGCCGCCGTACTCTCTGGAACGATTCTTGTCCACCGTGTAGAACGCTTCGAAAATTTTGTCCGCAACCGAGCCTGGAATGCCAATGCCCGTATCGGAAAAATCGATGATCACCATTCCGTCTCTTGTGACATTGCTGACGGTAATACGGCCGTTCGCCTTGTTGTATTTGATCGCGTTGTCCAGCAGATTCGCCAGCACGATATTCATGTAGTCTCTGTCGGCTTCTATATAAGCTTCGCGCAAATCCGTTTCCAGCGTAAGTCCGAACTTATCCATCTTCCCCTGCAAGCTATTCAGCACCGACCCGATCGTTGCGGCAACCTCAAGTCGTTCCTGGTTGTATTCAAAATCATATTTTTCCATCGCCGACAGCTGGAGCACCTTCTCCACCATCTCGTAGAGCCGCTGCGTCTCCCCCGCGATGTGGGTCTTGGCCGTGGCCAGCAGCTCGTCGTCGTCGGGATACATGTCGAGCAAGTCGAGATACGCCTTGACGGAGGTAAGCGGCGTCTTGAACTCGTGCGTGACGTTGCCGATAAACTCCTTTTGCTGCCGATCCAGCTCCGATAGCTTGGCAACCGCGAGCGCCAGCTTCTCTCGCTCCCGATCCTTATCCCTCATCGTCACCATCAACCGTTCGCTCATGACCGCAATGCCGGTGCCAAGCTCCCCGATCTCGTCCCTGCGCTTGATGATTGGAGTCGCGAACTCTCCTTCGCGAATACGACCTATCGTTTCATTAAGCCTAATGATGCTGCGAGCAAAGGAGTTAAAGAACAAATAGCCCAAGAGAAAGCTAAGAACGAACACGCCCCCGCCAATCGTCATGAACAACCCTTTGATTTCGTCGTAGAAAGCTTGCTGGCCGCTCAAGGAATAATAAAACTGGACGACGCCGAACTGCTCCCCTCCCACGCGCAGCGGAGTCAGATAATACATAGCATCCCCTTCGACCAAGTAGGCTGTCTTGTTCTGCAGCGCGTAGGCAAGTGTTTGCTTAATGCTCTCGGATGGATGTGCAGTTCCCCTTCCTATCACAGCACCGCTGCTATCGTACAGAACGACCGACTGCCCGCCGATTAGCCCCTCCAAATCATTACGAAATTGTTCGCCTTTGTTCTTCAGAAAGGTATCCGGCACTTTGCTGGATTCCGCTATGATAGATTGGTAAAAGTAAACGGTAGCCGTATCTGCTTGTTGAGACAGAAGAGCTTCCGCCTGCGCGCGCTGATTCCGTTCAATGCCCTGTAGAACCAGCAGACTGAGCACGAATACGGTGAGCAGAAGGAGGGCGGCGAGAAACAGGCTGAACTTTAACTTGATGCTAATTCTCACCGTAGCCTCCGAACGCCTTGTAGCCGATGCCGTACACGGTTTGGATGATCTCCTCATGCTCCGATCCCAGCTTCTTGCGCAGTCTCTGCACATGAATATCTACCGTGCGTGTCCCGCCGAAATAATCCATACCCCATACTTGATCCAGCATCTGCTCTCGCGCGTACACCCTATCGGGGTTCGAAACCAATAACGCCAATAGATCAAATTCCTTTGGCGTTAGCTCGAGCTTGCTCTCTCCCGCGTAGACCGATCTTCTGGCGGTATGCACCTTCACTCCGCCTAGTTGAATCTCGTCCGAATCCTTGTTTTCGCCAGCGGCTTGCATCCGTCTTAGCAGTGATTTGAGCCGTGCGAGCAGCTCTCTCATATCGAAGGGCTTTGTCATATAATCGTCGGCTCCAAGCTCCAGCCCGAGCACCTTATTTACGATATCTTCCTTCGCCGTCAGCATAATGACGCCGATTCTGCCCTTGTCCTGCAGCTTCTTAAGCACGTCGTATCCGTCCATTCCGGGCAGCATTACATCTAGTATTATGGCATCGGGCCGGGTTTCACCAAGACGCTTGGCGGCAAGATCCCCGCGATCGATTACCTCTACCGTATATCCCTCGCGCTTTAAGGCATAGGAAATCGCATCCGCGATCGCCTTCTCGTCCTCGATGATCATTATCGTTTCATTCATGGCATATCACCTACCTCAGTATCTGTATTTTAACCTATCTCTTGATTGACCATAAACACCGTTTTCTCTAAGAGAGCAGCAGTCCAATATTCTATGTTAAACTCTGATGTTTATTTTTAAGCATAAGAAAACCGCCTTGGTGAATTAGGCGGTTTAATGAGCGCTCGTACCAATAACCCCATCTATAATTGACGCATAACCACCTGATGCATAGCTGGGTGCACTTGCCGTTTAGGATCCGGTTCTACTTATCATCTCCTTCCATTTCTTTTAATGCTTCTTCAATCTCCGATGTTAGAACCGCTAATTTCTCCCTATCCGAAACATTCAACTCGTCATTGCTTCGATTGAATACGGACAACGCCTTAGCCGCTTTTTCAGGACTCTCATGCGAATGCAGCAAATCATAAATAACCGCGAACGACTGAGCGTGTTTTTCGTTATCAAGTGTACGCTTTGTAACCGTCTTGCCATTGTTGACAGTGCCGAAATAAAATGTATTGCCGGCAGGGTCGCTAAGAGTGAACCGCTTGTCCTCTTTCAATTCCCTCACCTTCGAAATGCGCGGAAATCCTGTTCGTGGAACTTTGCCCCATGCACTTTTTATGTTCTTGCAGAACTCCGCATTCAATATGTCGGAGTCTTCAACCTCAATGAACACCATGCTCGCGTTGGCGTTTGGATCATTTTTTTTATTTCCCCAAAAATGAAAAATGATATCCTCGTAGCTTACAACGGCATAAGCATTGGGAGTTCTGTACTTAGCGATTATTGCAAAGCCGATGCTTTCATAGAACTCACATTGTTTATCAATACTCACGCAAGGCAATATGGGAATTACTTTGCTCAATTGATCTCCTCCTTCTTTTTTTCTCTTACACTCTAATCATACAATGTTCATGCAAATGATTAGGTTTGAACAAAATGAATCCTATGATATGAGATAAATCCGATCAAAGTAGTCATTTGCTTGAAGGATTAACTGCAAGGTGGTCTCATTCATTCTAATGTCTTTGGACTGTAATGTCGCACTGACCATTTTTCGTTATAATGAAAGAACGGATTCACGAGCGGCCAAGCTCAAGAAAGGAATATCCGCAATATGACGACAATGGACTTCGATTCACCAATCGGGCTTAGCGTTGCTCAGTGGCAGGACCTAATCGCCAGCTGCGCCCAACAAGCGGCTAATACCCCGTACGATAAAAATTACGGCACCGAGGTGCGATCCATGGCGCATCCCTTCATGTCGGAGTTGACATCAGCGGAGGCCTGGTTGTTCGAACTGAACGTCGGGTTGTTCTTGCTCCGCAAGCAAATGACCGAACGCCACTTAGGTTACTTCGCCCAGTTGGCGGTATCCGAAACGTTACATGCCATCAAGAGTCAACTCCATCAAGGCTTGCCGCCAGAGATCGCGGTCAAGCAACAGAGTCGAATACTGGAGACAGCTGCTTACATTCGCGATACAGCGATTGCCAATGCCTGGACCCCTCCAGCCTATCTGGACATCTACGTGGAGCTGTGGCTGATTCTGGCATCAACCGCTGCGGACAGCCCTCGTCTCCTCAAGGAGGAACTAGCGCATTTGGACGAGGAATCCGGCAAGGAAAACAAGCGTTTCCCGCTCGTCGCCCTCGCCTGGATGCGCTACTGGCTAGGGGAGGATCAAGAGGCTTGGCGACTGCTGAAAGCCGCGGAGCTCCATGGCCTTGAGCCAAATCAGGTATTTCGTTTCCTGCGCCTGCTGGAGAAGAACGGAGAATGGCTCCGGCTTGAAGCCTGGTTAAGTCATTGCGCAAACGAGCATATCGGTCACAGCCCCGGCATGCTTGACGAATACGGCCGCTACTGGGATGCCGTCGTTCGGCTATTGCCTGAGGCCGAGAAACGAATGTGGAGCGCGATCGCTAGCCTGCCTTCCTACTGTAGCAGACTGTACGAGGAGAAGCTGATGCTTTATGGCCGCTGGCGGCAGTGGATCGATTACCAGCTTAGCCTCGGCAGCGATCCATTTGACTTTCGAGCGAAGGATCTGCAGCCCATCGAGAAGGATGCGCCGGAAGCGTTGCTGCCTTTTTACCACCAAGGCGTGGAGAGATACGTGTTGTTAAAAAACCGCCACGGCTACAAGAGAGCGGTCAAGCTGCTCAAACGGCTGGCCAAGCTGTACAAGAAGCTGAAGTGCGAGCAGCGTTGGGAGGCGTACATCGAGACCTTCGCCAGCCGCAATAGCCGGCTGCGAGCCCTCCAGGAAGAGCTTCGCAAGGGAGGGCTGATTCCATGACTACAACCACAATGACTACATATAACCTGAACACCATCGCGGTTCGAATGATGCTAACGTCGCATGGCGACGCGCTGTTCTTCGCGGACCCAGACTCGCTCCGGGAGTGGACCGGACTTCAGCTCAAGCATCGCCTGTTCGCCTGGCACGAACCGTCCTTCTATGGCACCGAGCTTGCAATCGTCAAAGTCGGGGAGCTCGAGGCCGTTGTGCTGCCCGCCGAAGAGGTCATTGCCTTCTTCGCCTCGGTGCCGCTCCTGACGCATATTGAATGGAAGTGGGAAGACGATGCCGCGCGCTTGGCCGCATTGGCGCCGCTCTTGGGCGATTGCCTGGAGAAGGGACTATACGCACCCGACCTTGCGGCTTACCGAGGCGGCTCCCTGCGCTGGATCTGGGATGCGGCGGCCGCCACAGCGACCTTCGGACAGGAGTGCCGCGATAAGCTGGACCTGAAGCGCGGCAGTTGGAGCGATGAGGCGCACGAGGGGTTAAAGGCAGCATTCTCGGCGGCCGTAACGAGCCGCTTCTACGGCACGGAGCAGGACGAGGCGGATTTGCGCAGGGACTTCCCTGCTCTATTCGCGCGCGAGAACGCCGCGGTCAAGACAGCAGGACTGAGCGACGAGACCTGGCTCGTGCAGATTGGCTGGAAAGCGGATGTCGCGCCGTTCCGCCCTCTGCTCCAGCTAATAGAGCCTTGGGAAGGAGATGAGCACTCCCGCTGGCGGCTGAGGCTTGTGTTGCAGGACAAGAGCGATCAGGCTAAGCTCCGCAGAGTACAGCTCGGCGACAACGGCTCGGCGGCAGGCAAGTGGCCTGACGCATGGGCGGATGCCATCGGCAGCCGCTCGGAGGGCTGGTTAGAGCGGCTGCGCGCCAGTCTTCCTCACGACCTTCTGTCGCGCGGCGAGGATGTCCTTGGCAAGCCGCTTAACGACGAGGCTGCCTGGCGGTTCCTGAGCGAAGACAGCCGCCGGCTACTCGACTCCGGCTGGCAGGTACTGCTGCCCGCATGGTGGGAAGCCGCAAGCCGCAAGAAGCCGCGTTTGCGCGCGGCGATACAGTCGGAGGACGAATCAAACAACAAGAAACGGGGCGGCGGCAAGTCCTTATTCGGGCTGGAAGCGATAATGAGCTTCAACTGGCGCATCTCCATCGGGGACGCCGACCTGAACGAGGAGGAGTTCGACGAGCTGCTCGCAAGAGGGGAGCGTCTCGTGAAATTCCGGGACCGCTGGATCGTGCTCGACCCAGCGCTTATCGCCCAGATCCGCCGCATGATGGAAGGCATGGACAAGAGCCAGGGACTGAGCTTCCAGGATGTGCTGCAATTGCATCTGCTCTCGCAGGGCGAGGCGGACGGCAATGCAGATGGCGGAGCGGCGGACGCCGGCGCGGAAGCGGAGGCGGGGGCATTCGTGGGCGATGCCGCCCGCGTGAAGCTTGAGGTCGAGCTGAGCTCGCATTTGACCGGGCTGTTTGCCAAGATCAATCAGCAGAGCGAATGGCCTCGGCTCGCTCCGCCGGCCGGTCTGCGTGCCGAGCTGCGCAGCTATCAGCAGGACGGGTTCGCCTGGCTGGCATTTCTCCGCCGCTTCGGGCTCGGGGCCTGTCTCGCGGACGACATGGGACTCGGCAAGACCGTCCAGTTGATTGCCTACCTGCTGCACGCCAAGGAACATGCGGACGAGGAGCGGCGGCTCCCTTCGCTGATCGTCTGCCCCACGTCGGTGCTCGGCAACTGGCAGAAGGAGATTTCCCGCTTCGCCCCGTCGCTGCAGGTGGCCATGCATTACGGCTCCAGTCGCAAGAGCGGCGATGCTTTCCGGAAGGAAGCACGCAGCGTTGACGTCGTGCTGACCTCCTTTGCTACCGCTTCGCTCGACCAGGAGACGCTTGCCGCGTTCCAATGGGGCGCCGTCTGTCTGGACGAAGCGCAGAATATCAAGAACGCCGGAACCAGGCAGGCCGCGGCGGTCAAGAGCTTTCCCGCGCTCCACCGAATCGCGCTCACGGGGACGCCAATCGAGAATCGGCTGACGGAGCTATGGTCGATCTACGATTTCACCGTGCCCACTTACCTTGGGTCAGCTAAGGCGTTCCAGGACCGCTTCGCCACCCCAATCGAGCGTGAACAGGACGGGCGTCGCACGGCGGAGCTCAAGCGGCTAGTGAAGCCGTTCATGCTGCGCCGCAAGAAGAAGGATCCCGCCATCCAGCTTGACCTGCCGGACAAAAACGAGATGAAGACGTATGTTCCGCTTACCTCCGAGCAGGCTGCCCTGTACGACAATTGCGTCAAGGAGCTGCTCGAGAAGCTGAAGAAGCTCGACGGCATCCAGCGCAAAGGCGCGATTCTCGGAGCGCTGACTCGGCTTAAGCAGGCATGCGACCATCCGGCTTTGCTGGACGAGGATGCGGGAACGGAGCCGGAGGACGGTCCTCCGCAGACGGAGGCCATTATCGCCCGCTCCTCCAAGCTCGAGAGGCTGCTGGCGATGGTCAAGGAGCTGCGCGAGGCGGACGAGCGCTGCCTCATCTTCACGCAATACATCGGCATGGGCACGATGATGCAGGATGTCCTGCAGCGCGAGCTGGGCGAACCCGTGCTATACCTGAACGGCAGCACGCCGAAGGCGCAGCGGGACAGGATGGTCGAACGGTTCCAGTCGCGCGACCTTCCTCCGTCCGAGCAGCCGAACGTGTTCATCCTCTCCCTCAAGGCGGGAGGCGTCGGGCTTAACTTGACCGCGGCGAACCACGTCTTCCACTTCGACCGCTGGTGGAACCCGGCCGTCGAGAACCAGGCGACCGACCGCGCCTACCGGATGGGCCAGACGCGCGACGTGCAGGTGCACAAATTCATCTCGCTCGGCACCCTGGAGGAACGCATCGACGAGATGCTGGAGAACAAGCAGCAGCTAAGCGACAACGTCATTACCAGCTCGGAGAGCTGGATTACCGAGCTGTCGACGGATGCGCTTAAGGAGATGTTCTCGCTGCGACGGGACTGGTCTCGCGATTAAGCGGGATTTGGGCAGATCGGACGAGTTATCGCCATAAATTTGGAGGGCTATCCTATTACGGGATAGCCCTCCATTCATTTGCCTGATTGGATAAATTCCAGTCGCCTGCGAAAAACCTGAGCGATATCGGTTGGGATGTATCCCTGATAGAACGCTCTTCAACATTTACCCTGTTGAATTAACCGGCATGCTATCATAATGCCCGAATCGCATCTCGTCAAGAGATAATGTGAAAATAAGCGATATTGCGGGGGATCTCCCTCCTGTTTTCTTAATTAGGAATGAATTTTGCCGAATGCAGGGCGATATCGCTTTTTCCAATTCAGCTGGTGTCACGTAAAATATTGTTCAGATCGATGAGAATAAGGAAGGGGATCTGCATGAACAGCGTGGACAAAATTAGATTTTTGCTCTTAAACGGCGAAGCGCCCGATGAGGAGACTTGTTACGGGTATATGGAACTGGATCGGGATGGCGATATGATCGCTCTCTACAATTGTTACGGCGAGGAGATCGACATGTTTGGCGGACATGAATTTGTTAGGGTACGGGCGCTTGGCAAATTCGATGACGAAGACCGCGATCATTTTTACTCCTTATTAGAAAGTGATGGTGTAGGATAACCTGCAAGTCAGACAGGTGAAGATTCGTGGTCAAAGCGCCCCGTGGAACGCACCCTTGTGAGCAGTATCTCCTGAATTCGAAAGCCTGCTCATTGGCAGAGCTGCTCCTTCAAGATCTGCATGAGCAATTGTTTAGAAGATGAGGATGCGTGGTCCTGCCCTTTCCATTGTAACAATCCAATTGGTATTAGGGCCCCTTCCCAATCTACGTTGATTCTCTGTGTTTCCGTGGGCAAGGGCGTAGAATCTAACACGACTCCAACGGCCGTCGTCTTTTGGACGAAATAAGGAATCGCGGAAATTTGATTGACCGAATGGATTAAAAGGGTAGTCTCATATCTCGATAAGTGCTTGGCTAACTCTAAGTAGTATAGGCATGTGCGTCCTCCTGAAATGAGGGAATAGTCCAAAATATGTTTAAAGGTCACTTGATCTCTTATAAATAACGGGTGATTTCGGTCTGCTACAAACGTAACACTTTCTTTGTATAACGGCTCGAAATAAAAAGCAGTCGGATCGCCCGGTTCCCCGCATATGGCAAAATCAAGCTCATTCTGGCGTAATGCTTGCGACAATAATTCGGTATTCCCCATTTGAATCTGACAATCTATTCTCGGCTTACTCTGATGAAATCTTCGTACAGAGTCCGGCAGAACGGATTGCATTAAGGGTTCAATAATCCCCATTCGCAGGCTTCCTACCTCATCTTGCTCTATCGCCCTGGCCATCTCAGTTACATCGTTCCAATGCCGAATAAGCTTATCCACTTCTGTAGCAAATAATTGGCCGGCGCTTGTTAGCTCTGCCTCCCACCCTCTCTTGAACAGCTGTATTCCGATTTCCTTCTCGAGTCGTTGGATCTGATTCGTAATGGTCGACTGTGCATATTTTAATTTCTCAGCTGCTCGAGAAAAGGTGCCTTCCTGAAGAATGGTTTGAAAAGCGGTTAGCTCCTTTAAGTCCACATGCTCCGCCTCCTTGATCGATAAAATAGATGAAGTTCATTATTATATTCCATTATATAAATGAAGTTGCCTCCTATACAATAATCGTATCTGAAGCAAAGGGGAAGTCGACATGCCATTCATAAGAGTTAGCTACATGAAGCCTCAGTATGAGCCCTGCCAACTGGAACGCATCAGTCAGATACTCATGCATGCGCTTATACAACATTTCAATGTACCGGCGGACGATTTATTTCAAGTGTTTCATGCCCATGGTCCAGAGGAATTCTACTACAGCAACAATTACTTGGGCGTGGAGCGTAGCAACGGTTTACTGTTCATTCAAATTACTCTTAAGTCAGGAAGAACGACTGAACAGAAGACATCTTTTTACGGAACGTTAGCCGAGCATTTATCAAGAACGGTTCCGATGCGAATAGAAGACGTGTTCATCGTACTCGTTGATACAGAATTCGAAGATTGGTCATTCGGTAACGGAATGGCCCAAATGTTACATCGGTAAATTCAGGAGGTGTTATTGGATGCATCAGGAAATCAAATCTACTGCCCGAGAATCATTCGGGAATTTCGCCCCATCATTCGTCCGATACTCAGAAGATGTGTTATTCGGGGAAGTGTGGAGACAAGAAGACTTATCACTAAGGGAGCGAAGTTTAATAACGGTTGCGGCGTTAGTGGCGGGAGGGATGAGCGAGCAACTTCCTTATCACTTGCAATTAGCTGCACAGAATGAATTAAAGAGAGATGAACTCATTGCGGCCATCACGCACTTGGCCTTTTATGTCGGCTGGCCTCGCGCCGCTTCCGCTCTTCAGGTGGCGAAAACGGTATTCAAAGAACATGAGACGCCATAGACATCATGCAAAGCCTATTCAACTTCCGGAGAGAACTCCTGATATACGTGGCGTTCGACGAGCTCAATTCTTATAAATTCTTAGGGTTGTACAAAAAAAGAGGATGTCTCTCAGGTCATTTTATGACCTTTTGAGACATCCGTGGACAAGCTTAAGAGCACTCTCTAATCAATAAATTCCGTATATTGCAGAAACCGCTTCAGCATGACCGCCGCCTGTGCGCGGGTCGCATGCTCGGAAGGCGCGAACAAGCTATCAGGCATGCCTGTTATGATGCCCGCAGCTACAGCGGCATCGGAACCTATATCCATCCGGGACTAGATGGCATCCTGCTGTTCCAACCATCTCAAAATGACTTGGTTTGTTTCTTCCGGTTTTTCTTGCTGGATCCAATGACCGCAATCCAGATTAACCACTTCTACATTGGGCACGAACTCTTTTAGTTTTTCAGACTTCTGAATCGTATCCCGGTCACCGTAGATCATGAGGGTGGGCTGCCCGATGATGGGGTTTACGTCTGCCAACAAGCGCCAATTGCGGTCAAGGTTCCTGTACCAATTGATGCTGCCCGTGAACCCCGATGTTTCAAAGGCGGAGACGAAAACCGCCAGCTCGCTGTCGCTCATTAGAGGCTCGCCTAGCGGTGCTTCTGCATTGGCGAGATTGATCATGGTCATGCCTGGCTCCGGCGCTCTGAGAGGCTCGTTTTTTCGGTACAGGTTGCGAAGGAATATGAACGTATTCTCTTCCAACACGACATCCGCGACGCCTTGCTGTCGATTAAAGTGTACGAAATAGAAGTCGCCGCCAAGTATTTCTTCCATAAATTCGATCCAAGGTTTTTCTCCGCGCTCTTGATAGGGCAAGCTCAGATTGATTACTTTGTTTACGCGGTTGGGATGCAATAAGGTCAGTCCCCACACAACCATTGCACCCCAGTCATGACCGACAAAGGTGGCATCTTCGTATCCGTAGTGATCGAGAAGCGCGATAAGATCACCCGACAAATGTTCAATGTCATAGTCTGTTACTTTGGTTGGACGGGATGAGTTGCCGTAGCCTCGCTGGTTGGGGACGATGACATGGTAGCCCGCTGCGGCAAGCGCGGCCACCTGATGGCGCCAAGAAAAGGCATGCTCCGGCCAGCCGTGACAGAGGACGATAGGTTTTCCGGCATTGCGTCGACCTGCTTCAAAGACTTCGAGTTTTACACCGTTGACAGAAATAAAGATGGGCTTAGGAAAATCGGATGGATTAAACATGGCATTACCTCCTTCTTGTGATACATGTAGTATAATGTACAAAAGGTGACATCTTATTGTCACCGTTCTACACTCATGAAGAAAAAAGAGGGCCATTATGGACAAAGTGGAGAGACTCATTTCGATTATTATGATATTGCTGAAAAAAGAGGTTGTTTCTACAAGGGAATTCACAGAACTATTCCATGTTTCCAAAAGAACGATCCTTCGCGATATGGAAACATTGAGCTTATCGAACATTCCGATCTACGCTGTCACTGGGGTCAAAGGCGGCTACGGCATCATGGAGGAATACAAGGTTGATAAACGCCTTTTAAGCAGCTCCGATTTACAAAATATATTAACTGCGCTTGACGGATTGGAACAAATCCTCCTCACAGATGAAGTTGAAAGAACGATAAAAAAAATAGAGGCAATGGTTAGTCCAATGTCTCTGAGTCGCTCCATTCAGCTGTCGTTTTACGATTGGGAAGGTCGGTCCGAGATGCTTGAAACCGTAAAGACATGCCAACAGTCCATCTTAAAGAAGAGGCTGGTTTCGTTTGATTATACAGATAGAGACGGGGCTGTGACGAATCGAATCGTCGAGCCCTATGAGCTGCATTTTAGCGAATCGAGTTGGTACTTAAAAGGATTTTGTTTACATCGACAGGGTACTCGAACATTCAAGCTGTCACGGATCGATCATATTACGATGGATGAACGCGTATTTCATCCTAGAGACGATTGGTCAGAGCAAGGACTCGAAGCAAGTGATCTACCGCAACTCGTCACAATTAAGGCATGGATATCGCCTAGCATAAAGGATCAAATCATCGAAAGGTATGGTCGAAGAAGTATTGAAGACCATCGTTCAGGATCTTTATTAGCAACCATGTATGTCCCTCAGACGCGTTCGGGATTTCATTTGTTAGCAAGCTTCGGCACTCATCTTATAGTTGTAGAGCCCAAAACCTATGTGGAAGACTTTCGAAGATATTTATCCCAAATGATGGGCAACTATACCTGATGAGGCAGCTGTCGCGGCATGTCCTTAATAAAATGCTTTTTTTGACACAACGCAAATAAAGACCCTGTGACGGGGTCTTTTTTGTTCGCATTCTAATCATCACTCTCTAATTGGCCCTGCTTAGTAAGCCAAAATAACACCCTTATCATTAGCATACATCGTGCTCACGCCGCGTGTCGGTACGATAATGATCTCCTTGAAGCTAAACTGCAATTCAAGCTCCTGTTTCAATCGCTCAGCTAATACAGGATTGTTGCAATGCGAGATGACAGCGCGTAGCAGCTTCGTGTCTTTGCCGCTTTCCTTCACTGTAGCAGCCATCTTCTTGACTATATTGATCTGACCTTTGCAATTGGAGTAGTGCGTAATATTCCCATCGCCATCAGACCCGAGCAGCGGCTTTATGTTTAGAAAGTTGATGAGCTTGCCTTTTATTTTGCCAAGCCGTCCATTCTTAAGCAAATTATCAATATTGTCCAACACAAAATACGTTTTCATTTCCATAATAAATCGCTCAATCCGCTCAACAATCTCATCCGCAGAATATCCGTTCTGGATGAGCTCATGGATCTGCATCGCGATCAGCAGTTCACCCGCAGCAGCGCTCTTGGAATCAAACACATGAACCTTGCCGGAAGCATCGTCCAGCATCTGCGCGCCTAGCAAGGCGCTATTATAGGAGCTGGACAGCTTGCTTGACAGTGTCACGACGAAGGATTGATCATGACCTTCATACTCTTGTTGATATAACGCTGGCGAAGGCGCCGACGACCCTATCTTTTCTGTACAACGATGCATGTCTTCAATAAATGTGGGGATCTCCAGCGTATCATCATCAACATAATGTTTATCGCCCAAGCTTAGGTTGAGCGGGACAGTTCTGATCTTAAGATCATTCTTGAGTTCTTCAGTGAGGTCGCAGCAAGAATCAACTACAATTTGATAAGGCATTGGATTCCTCCATTTACGTCAACTTGCCTCATTCTATCATGCCGTTTGACTCCTTCGCCAATGACAAGTGTCATGATTCATCAAAATTCGACAATAATTGAGTACCCTTATGGTACAGTTGTCAGAGGAGGTATTGCCCACCAGCACTACACTATTTGTAATACTTCTCAGCTTAACATCAATAGGGCAAAATCGGCGCAGAAAACCTCAGCAATTAAAGAATGCCTTTTCCATTAACGCCCAATTATCCCATACAGCATAAGCCTATACAGCTCACTGGCTTTCACCTGATATTCCGAAGCAGTTCCCCATTGCTCCTGTATCCCCGCGATGGCGTGCAGGAACTCCAACACCGTCTCCGTGGAAATGGAGTTGTCGATTGCCCCTTCCTCTCTGCCGCTCTCAATGAATGCTCGCAGGATATCCACTCGAATCTCGCTTGCGCTTTTGTTGAATAGCTCGACGAACATTTGGTCGTCTATTGCTTCCTTCGAGAAATAGTGCTCCATTAGTTGATTCGGCATTTCGGCGCATAGCGCCACGGCCTGCACCAGCTTCTCTTTAAAGCCAATGCCATCGCTCAGCAAGCGTTCCACTGCTTGTATCGTATCCCTCATTAGAATTCGCGCGCATTCCTTAACTAACCCTTCCTTGCTTCCAAAATAATTGTATATCGACACAGTGGAAACCCCCGAGGTGGCTGCCAACTCGTTGATGCTGACATTCCTATACCCTTTTTCCCGGAATAGCTCGAGCGCTGATTGTATAATCGCCTCTTTCTTCTTCTTCGTTCTAATTTCATATTTGTTCACACCTAAACTCCTTTAACATTAATAAGTTTATTATCGCACAAGATAATATATTTTTAAACTTAACATGCTGTATTTAAAAACTAATTGACATGTCACACCGTCTTCGATATATTAGTTTTTAAATAAATTAATGTTTATTAAAAAACTATTCAAGGAGTACACCGATGAGAATATTAATGTTTGGTCGAGGCGTTATTGCCGCACAATATGGATGGACGTTTGAAAAAGCGGGTCATGAAGTAGAATTTTACGTCCGGCCAGGGCGCAAGGAGCAATTCGGTCCTTATATCGACTTGGATATACTGGATGGCCGCACTAGCTTTAGAGGTGTTCCTGTGAAGGAACAATGGCCGATTCGGATGCGAGAAGAGCTTATTCCCGATCATAACTATGACCTGATTGTGCTAAGCGTTAATCATAATCAGTTCAGGGAAGTAGTAAAGGTGATTGCTCCACATGTAGGAAAATCAACTATTTTAATATTCAATAACGTCTGGCAGGATCTTTCTGTCTTCGCTGAGGGACTACCTATGGATCAGATCATCTGGGGCTTCCCTGGCGGTGGCGGCGGGTTTAGCAGCCATAATAAGCTTGAAGGCGGTTTTCTTAAATCGATCTATTTGCAAACCGGATCGACCGCTGCTTCTGTAACGAGACATCGACGTGTAGTTGAGCTGTTCCAACAAGCGGGATTTTCATTTTCCTGGCAAAAAGATATGCGCGTCTGGTACTGGTTCCACTTCATTATGAATGCAGGAATGGCCGCGCAAGCGTTGAAAGAGGGTAGCTACCGCAACCTGTACCAATCGCCCAATAAGGTAGCACAAGCGATTTTGCTCATACGCGAAATGCTTCCGTTAATCGCAGCCAAGGGAGGCAAAATAGGTCTAGGAACTTCACTTGCTATGCGATTGCCATCCAGATTCATCGGTTATGGAGCATACAAAGTTTTGAAAGGTAACTCCGTGCCCGCCGCTATTATGGAAAGGATGGAGCGCACCGCCTATATTTCGCGCGAATCATTCGCCCACTTCCCTAACGATGTTCTAGCCGAAGCCCATAAGCTCGACGTATCGCTTCCTCGGCTTGAGACTTTGAAGCAGCATTTCTAATAAGTCGTAACGTTAGCACCGAGTTGATAACATCGATTTAGCCATCAATG
Source organism: Paenibacillus sp. strain BS8-2 (assembly GCF_054483835.1). Lineage (NCBI taxonomy): Bacteria > Bacillati > Bacillota > Bacilli > Caryophanales > Paenibacillaceae > Paenibacillus > Paenibacillus sp. strain BS8-2. The sequence continues at coordinate 1,629,204 of NZ_CM137010.1, read as the reverse complement.
AGGAGACCGAAAATCATATTTTAAACGCACCCTTCTGCTGACTAAACAGTAGAAGGGCTATTCCCTATTTCGGAAAAGCCCCACGATTGACTCATAGCTCAGAATCATAATTTAATGAAAACTACAAAATCAACAACGAAGTCAAACCAAGAACAAACTTAACAAGTTTGTTAAGTCGATTGCCGTTCCTAGCAAGCAACTTAGACTAAAATTCCGCCTTACTTATGATACGGTTCAGCGTATCATCTATAGGGCGAAATTCCTTGTGTCGTAGCGGTCCGAAACTTTCGCTTTATTTGTGGCATGAACCAACGTATGACATTGAAGAACAAAATCAAAGGGCACCTAAAACAAGGTGCCCTACAATTAGAACAGAAATGCAACATAGTGAAGAACAACGACAGCAGCCCACAATTATTCAATTAATATTTCAACGGCAATTTCATACCTCTTCGCATCTTACATCTACTGCAATATCTTCATTTTTTCTAAATGGATTTGGCTCTATCACATAAGAAACCAATTTACCCTCTAATTTCGTAAAGTCTATAGTTCCACTACTTTTTGAATGAAAAAAGATGTTATTAGGGAGTCGACTAATAAATCCGTAATTATTGTTGTTACGATCACGTAACACTCTTTTCACTATCCCCGTTTCACGAACGGGATCTAGCGACCGATTCGATGTTTGTTCTACAAGAAGTTTAGTAAAATCAGCGACATCTTTTATACCATGTATACTTTTTCCCATTTGTTGAGTCCAAATATCTTTACTCTTATTTATAATTGCTATTGCTGTATGTAGCAATCCTTCGAAATCATTATTGAGCCTTTCGATGACCATCAAACAGTATGCATCTATCTCTTTGTCATTTCTGAGATTTGGTAGTTTTGAATTAATGCACTCCCTAATGACCATCAAAAGATGATATTTTAAGGTCTTATTATCCTTTACTAGCTCAGGAGATTCACGAATAAACTTTTCAACAAAATACAGTGCCAGAGCCGTAGTGTAATAGGGTAACTTAGAATGTTCATCCAAGAAAATTTTATTACGGAAATCTTTTATTAACCTTGATTCATGGCGCGAGGCCACATCGGGTTGATTTAGGAACATCGCAATAAAACCTTGTATTAGCGACCGAAAGCTAATTTTTTGATGCTGCTTTATAATCGGACTTAAGTGATACTGCTTTGAACGCCTTTCATAATAAAGAAGGGTTTCCCTTGATATACTCGGAAAAAATTCCTCCAATTCTTTATGGAAGTCCCTGGTGGTTTCAAATGCTTCGTCGTAAACAATATTTTGCTTATTGGTACCACGCACAATTTGTCCAGTGATGTGGTCGTTAGTTGTTGAAATGATTTTCATACTAACTGGAACAAGTGAGATATCACAACCCTTTTTCATAGAAAAATAGATCATATGGCTCGTTTGACATCCATTAACAATCTGTGGATTCACCAAGGTTATCTTTCTGTTATTGGTTTTATATTCATCGCATACAATTGTAATGCCGTTGTTCAATAGAACAAACTTTTGAGGTTCTTTAATAATAGTTCCTTCGATATCTTCATTAATTGAAGTTGCACCTTGGAAATCCCTCACATTATCATTAAATAATGACTTTCTTAATACCCCATCAGGCGTTTCCATAAGTTTGTAAATTTCACTTGCTGTACATAGAACCATACACGAATTATCTACATTTTCTACAGGGGTTAACGCCATCGAATCAATTACTTCTATTGTTGCCGAATAACGATTAGTGTTGTTATCACATATAATTTTTAATGCCTTACTATCAATTAACTGGACATACACATCCTCGTAGATATTCATAGAATGAATATCTTGCTTAAAACGCTCCTGGAGCGCTTCAATATGTGGCAAGCCTTGGTTCCTGCCCATAGTAACATAATAAAGCCTTACAGATGGATTGCTTTCCCAATCAGAACTAATTTCGTCGCTTAGTATATATTCTTTTATTTTTATTAACCTTTTAATAAAATCATTCATAGGTTGAAGATGTGTATCAGATAAGAAATCTCTGACCCCGGCAATGAAATTGTTAAACTCACCCATCTCAAATTTTTCTTTATACTTCGATTGAATGAAGATAAACTCCACAGTAGCTTTCCTGCTTCTTTCTAAAACTGCATCAACTTCCTCTTCATTCCTAACAAAAGCTCCATTTAATTTTATTCCTATTCCATCAATAGCTAGATCATTACTACCACCCACACTGCAGAATTGGAGAAAGTCACTATTCCCCAAAAAAGGTTCAGGATTATGTGCGTATAAAATATTATAGTTTACAAAGTGTTCAAATGCTGTTCCGTCTCTTACATTTATGAGGTCATGTTGTTCACGAAATCTCTTAAATCTAGCATTAATCACAGGTTCAAAGTTCACAAAATGTCCCTCCTATAGTAAATTATATCTAGCTTACTGAAAATTCGAGCTTAGCAACTAATAAAATGATCTATACATTTGTCTATTAATTACTCTTGTTTAGTAACCCCAACCTGCTGTAAAGGCAATATTAGCTCCAATAACTCTTCTTCTTCTCCCCACGCAATACAACCATGTAAGAATTCCTCGCTTCTAGTAATCAAGCTATTCAAAACTTTCTCGACTTTATTAAAGCAAGCGGTATCGCTTTGAATTTGAATCAATGCATTATAAGGCTTTCCATTATTTACTTTCAGTTGACCAAAATAGGCTGCCTCAAAGTTAGGAAGCGATGATAAGTGTCGTACATTACCTGAAGGTGCCGCCTTGATCACTTCGAGTATCGAAGTATTATGAGCCCAAGCAGGATTTCTATTTCCGTTAGCCAAAAAAGGCAGGTCAGTATCATGCAGTACGGAATAGCCGCTGCCAAAATGATTCAAAATTTTGCATAATGACACTATGGTTGCCTTGCCTCTGGCCCTGACAATATGAATATTTCGATACTTCTCAGGATTTTGGGAGATGATATATTTAAATGCCGTGTATTCTGTATCCCCTTCGACTATTATTGTATGGCCTCCAAAAAAAAATTCGGCAACATGGGGATCAAACAAATTCAGAAGCTTTAGTCTTTCACGATCATCTTCATCAAGTTGTACTTTTTCCGGACGAAAGACAGTTGTACCAAAAATGTTACCTTGTTCATTTCGCTCAACACGGACAATTGTCGTATTATTACGTGATAAATCAATGAACGCAGGTGAATGAGTTGTGAGCATGACCTGCCAGTTTCCTTGCTTGGGCAAATCGTAGAGAACTCTGCTCGCCTCTCTTACTGCATTGGGATGAAGACATAATTCGGGCTCGTCCAATAAAAGAACATGCGGCCTCCCGCGAGGCCACTGAAAAAGTCCTTTAATTAAAAGCAGGGTGATCTTCCACATATAAGCGGAAGATCACCCTGTTTTCTTGTATAATAGAGGTAACCAAAAACAGGCGGTGACCCGGATGATTTCAAATCAACAAAGCTTAAATCTTAGTCCGTTCATGGGCATATACGATATCGTTGTACCTAAAGATAATATGCTTCGACAGATTAATGGCCTTGTGGATTTCTCCTTTATCCATGAAGAGTTAGAAGTGAATTATTGCTTGGACAATGGACGAAATGCTGTTCCTCCAATTCGGATGTTTAAGTATTTGTTATTGAAATCCATCTTCGACCTTTCAGACGTAGATGTCGTGGAACGTTCGAAATATGACATGTCCTTTAAATATTTTCTGGATATGGCCCCGGAAGACGCGGTTATCAATCCCAGTTCATTAACGAAGTTTCGCAAACTTCGCTTGAAAGATATTAATCTGCTTGACATGCTTATTCAAAAAACAGTGGAAATCGCTCTGGAGAAGGAACTCATTAAAAGCAAATCAATCATCGTAGACGCGACACACACAAAAGCAAGATATAATCAGCAATCGCCGAAGGAATTCCTAATGGAAAAATCAAAATTACTTCGCAAAGCTGTCTACCAAATCGACGAATCGATGAAAGAGAAATTCCCGCCCAAAACAACGACAAACGACATAGCCGATGAGTTGGCGTATTGTCAAAAAGTGATTGAGGCTGTTGAAAAGGAAGAAGCCATCAGCCACTATCCAAAGGTTCAAGAAAAGTTGAACTACTTGAAAGAAATCGTAGCGGATCACAATGAACAACTGCAACGCTCAAACGACACGGATGCACGTGTAGGACACAAAACAGCGGACTCCTCTTTCTTTGGTTACAAAACACATATCGCCATGAACGAGGAGCGAATCATTACTGCTGCGATCATCACGACAGGCGAAAAGAACGATGGAAAGCAATTACAAACGTTAATTGAGAAAAGTATCGAAACGGGGATGGAGATTGATACTGTAATTGGGGACACCGCTTATTCAGAAAAGGATAATATTCAGTATGCCAATGAAAACGAACTTAAATTGGTATCCAAATTAAACCCTATGATCTCAGATGGCGCTCGTCGTAAAGAGGACGAATTTGATTTCAATAAGGATGCAGGCATGTACGTGTGCAAAGCAGGACACCTGGCCATTCGTAAGGCAAGAACAGGTACAAAAAATGTAGCAAAAAACCAAGTCAATACTTTTTATTTTGATATAAGCAAATGCCAGCAATGTCCCTTCAAAGAAGGCTGCTATAAAGAAGGAGCAAAGACAAAGACCTATTCGGTTAGCATTAAATCAGCCGAACACAGTGGTCAAAAGCTCTTTCAGGAAAGTGACTATTTCAAGGAAAAAGCAAAAGAACGCTATAAAATTGAAGCAAAGAATAGTGAACTGAAACATAGACACGGGTATGATGTAGCTGAGACCTCGGGTCTATTAGGTATGGAAATGCAAGGTGCAGTCGCGATATTCACAGTCAATGTGAAGCGAATATTGAAGTTAATGAAGTGAAATAGAATTGGCATACCAAAGAAACAAAGGCTAATTCTCATTCATAACGAATGGAATTAGCCTTTGTTGTGTGTAGTGCCATACTTGAGCATGTATAAGCCACAGATTTTCAGTGGCCTCGCCTCCCGCTCGCAGCCTTTTTCGCCGCACCGCTTTGCACAATTAAACGCAATGCGGACCAAAGCAAGGTTCTTCTTGCTCCGCTCCCTTGTTTGTCAATTGCACCTTGATATCCTTGACTTGGCCCCATCAATAGTTTCGAGGAACTTTTAAACAACGATAAGTCGTTTTCGATATCATCCTCTGCCCTTGGATCAAACTTCACCACATAGCCTGGGAATACTTCTGAAATCGCTGAAGAAAGATCGCTCTCAATCGTTTGTATCTCGTTTAGGGAATCATCAAGAATCTTTTTGCGTAAATCGGTGATTTGTTTTAGAAGCCGTGTGTAATCGGATAATTCTCCTTCCGTATCCTGAATTGATTGTATGCTTTTAATTCGGTCTTTTATAATGGCATTTAACAGATCAAGGACTTGTTTCTCGAGTTCCTGCGGATGAGCGAATGCTTCAACCATATGTGGTTGCGGACGTTTGGACTGTGCCACGCCGGGTGCTCCCCAAGGCACCTGCTCGTCCCAGTCTTGTTTTTGAACATCGTAGCCTTGTCGTTTGGGCTCGGCATTTGCCGAATACCATGTCCATCGTTCTCTGACAATAGCTTGCCCTTCAATTCTTTCAACCCATCTTAAAGCTGGGGTAGAAACGCCGTTTACGATTGTATGCAATTCAATTTCGGGTAAAGTATTGGTATTTACGTTTCCGTTAGGGAAGTCCGATTCGCTGAGCAGGCACTTCTTTGAACCGTGATTCATTACTAACTCATAGGCTTTTAAAATGGAACTTTTCCCCGCGTTATTGGGCCCTACCAGTACCACAATATCATCCAGATCAATTGTAACGGGAAGCGCACCAATACAACGGAAATTCTTAATAATCATCTTCCGCAATTTAGGCTGGCTCTGTTCAAACCAACTGACCAGTTCTTCATCAGTTCCCTTCTTTTTCGCCAATCCAGACTCCCCCCTGACTATTAGTAAATATACCCATTCCTAGTTTACCATCTGCATCTACAGTCAGGAAGACTTTTGATCTATAAATTTTACTATTCGATTAATTGTCCTTCCTCTCCATCCTCACGAAGTCTTTCGTCCAACCATCATGCGTCCCACGGCTTCCGCAGTTGTCATCCATAATTATCCTAGCGGTGACCACACTCCATTGTATGAAGATATTATGTTAACGAAATATCTTTCAGAAATAGGATAAATACTTGGAATTGATGTCCTCGATCACATAATTATCGGCAATGCTCTGTATTGCAGCTCGAACCAACAAAGACTGTTTTAGCATTTTAAGTGTCGTGGCTATTATTGGATATCTAATCTTTTCTTCGCACCAATGGTAATAAGTTTATTTTCAGAAAGGTTCTATGGTAAAATTAGAATAGCTAAGAAGGAATTGACTGGTCTTTTTTGAATATATGTTCTTGTCAATTATTAATATGTGGTGGTGGTTCAAATAAAAAATAACCATTTATTTTGTGAATACGATATAAGCGCGGTTATAGCGAATCAAGAAAAACAGATTCGTGAGGGAGTCTTATCATACGATCCTAATAAACTCTTGAATACTCCTGACGAGGATCTAATTGACTACTTCTACAACAAATTCAATATCAATCCCCTTATTTTATATGAAGACCAGATAACCGTGGATCAGAAAGAAAATCGTATTGACGTTAGTCAAGATCGTTCTCGCCCTATCTACGATAGAAGCCGTCCTGTATTTATAACAGGAACTGAAATTATTCTTGAAGTACCATTTAGCGGAGATTCTGTCCTCTTTAAGTGCAGACCATCCTCTTATAACTTTAATCCTCCTTCTGGAGAAGTACACGGACAAAGCTTGTACATATCTGTTCAAACTTTAGACCACAATTCGGATTCAATAAGAAAAGAACTGGAAAACAGACTTCATTCAGTACAAGAATACATTTCGTGGATCAAAAACGATATTAACCCATGGGATAAATCCATACGACAGAAAATTAACACTTGGATATCTACAAGAAAAACCAAGCTCTTAAAAGACCGTGGGCTTGCAGCCTCGCTCGGATTTCCCATGAAACCTAAAGAAAGTGCATATTTGACATTCGCAGCCCCGGATGTTAGAAAAAAATTGCCGGTCACCCAACCTTCCGCAAGCTCAAAACCTTTTATACCAGAACCTGTTCTAGGATCAGATGATTATGATCACATAATAGGAATAATATGTAAAACCGCATCAATGCTTGAGAGAAGCCCTGATACTTTCCGAAATATGGGGGAAGAGCAACTTAGAGATCAATTTCTAGTTCCGCTTAATAGTCACTATGAAGGTCAGGCAACTGGAGAAACATTCAATTTTAATGGTAAAACTGACATTTTAATAAGAGCCCAAGAAAAAAACATCTTTATTGCTGAATGTAAAATATGGAGAGGTCAGAAATATCTTAGTGATGCCGTCGATCAACTTTTAGGCTATTCTACATGGAGAGATACGAAGACAGCACTTATTATATTCAACAGGAACAAGGAACTAACAAATGTTTTAAATAAAATACCAATTACTCTTAAAAACCATCCAAACTTCAAACGAGAATTGCAGATTGGCGGGGAAACTTCGTTCAGATATGTATTTAGCCACCGAGATGATTTCAGCAGGGAATTAATGCTAACAGTTTTAGTATTCGAAGTTCCTCAGTAGATTTCGTTCAACCTGATAAATCCTGACCGCACGAGCCCTCCTGCGTAGCGATCTTCCCCGAGGGTGGCCCGACCTCCATCCTGCTCCTCAGGGGTGCGTTTCCGCTCCTAGCAAGCTGGTAATACCAAAAATATCGCCTCATTTATGATACGGTTCCCCCCGATTTATCTTCACCGCCCGATAAATCTGCTCCATCAGCACCAGCCGCATCAGCTGGTGCGGCAAGGTCATGCGCCCGAAGCTAAGCTTCTGCTGGGCGCGCTGCAACACAGCGGGAGCAAGCCCATTGCTCCCGCCAATCACGAAGGCCACGTGGCTGCGCCCATACGTGGCCAGCTTATCGAGCTGCCCAGCGAGATCCTCGCTGGACCACAACTCACCCCCGATCGCGAGCGCGACAACGTGGGCGTCCGGCTTCAGCTGCGCCAGAAGCCTCTCCCCCTCCCGCTCGCGCACCTGAGCCTCCTCCGCCGGACTCATCGTCTCCGGAGCCTTCTCATCGGGCACTTCCGTGATCTTTTGATTCGTCAGCGGACCGCCTACACCCCTTCCTCTTCATAGAAGTCTCATATCTGCTGCTTTTCACTCGTTAACCCCTGCTACCACACAGCAAAGAACCTCCTAAAGCCATAGGCTCCAGGAGGCGTAATCCAATCCCCTATATCCAGCTCCGAACACTCCATTCCGCTACACAACCAGAAACGCAGCAGGATCCTCGCAGAAATCACATTTGCGCGGCGGGTCCCAGTCGGCGAATTGTGTCTCCTTAAGATCAACGACATCCGGTGCGTCTTCATATTCGTCCACGAATCTCTCTCAGATCGGAATGCCTACCGGAGAAATCTGGATGTCGCTGTCCGTCGTCAGATTCTTCTTGCTGCGGTTGTTAAGATTAATAAAGGGCTCAATGTCGCGTCATGAGCGGCATCGAGCAACATCTTATCGATCACACCAAGGTTGAAACGTTGCTCACATTCCATCATACTCATAACTAGACTGACAGCGTCATGCCGGGAAGCAGGCTGCAGTCTAGGGTACAAAGGCAAGTCGTAATTACTATCAGCGGCAGAAATCATGTAGAGTTGGTATCCATTATAATACTTATTTCTGGCGCTGTCCCAGCCCGAGTTGCAATCGGGCTGGGAGTAAATACGAGGATGGTTACAACCCGACAAACCTTGGGCAAAACAATCGCAAGTAGCCTTGCTTCTTGCATAGGCAGCAGTGACGATGAGAGTTCCATCACCGGCAGCACTCAGCGCTGAAACATCCCCAAGCAAACCTAGATTCGCCGATACGGTAAGGATTTGTGACTGGAAGAAGTCGAACAAGGGATCCGCTGGTAAAGCTGTTTTCTTATCCGCATGGCGCATCATCCATGCGACGAGACGTTTCACTCTGCCCGGTGTAGCCGTAGGCGCTTTCTCTCCTTTTTCCCCTTTCTTTGGTTTGCTCTTGCGTTTGGGTTGCTTCATCGGTTGAAGATGTTTGTCTACCGCAGGCCAAAGGCGTCTGAAGAAATCATAGAAGGTGCCGACGCCAGGAAGATCGTCGGAATCGAAACCGCAGAGAATGGCATAGATCGGTGTCCGCTTCAAGACATTCACCTATTCGGTTAATCCCTTCTCGGGGTTGGTCATGAGGAACAAGAGGAAGGATCGAAACATAGATGCTGAATCTCGAGGTTCAGGGCCGCAATCCGAGCAAGAGTCTCGAAGAAATGTCGTGATGGGAGACAGATCAGTCATCCAGATTTTCTTTGGAGGATTTGTCAAGGCTTTTTCGAAGAAAATGACCAAATATTCCTAGAATATTTCCCATAACGCAAAAAGGAATTAAATGAAAAAATCCCCCTACGAAGTAGGAGGAGAGCACGTTTGGTGGTACAAGGAAACCCTTGCCCCATCTGCCTCGGTGAATGCCGAGAGGCTACTCAACAGAAAGGAGGGGCGTAGCCCCTCCTTTCTGTTACAGGTGGTTACGAATCAATTTATCGATACGAACAACGACTTAGCCATTCGATACAAAATTAACATTTATGTTTACTTACTATCAATAAGACGTAATGCGATCGTAATAGCCTCAGCCTGCGTGAGCAAGGCGAACGGCATAAACCGTTGTCCGCTACCCAGTAGCAATTGGGCTTGAACTGTTTCAATAACATCCTCTCTCCCCCAGCTAGGAATGAGATCATCGTCCAGGAAGCCGGGAGTGGTATTCCCACTTCGCGAAGGTTTCAGGTTCCTTGCTCTGGCGAGCATTGCAGCCGTCTCGATGCGCGTTAGTTCCTGATTCGGCCTAAACAACCCATCGGGATAGCCATGGACAACACGGAGGGATATCGCCGCTCGAACCGCTATCAAAGCCCAATCGGGAATGGTTTCATAATCGCTGAATTCATTGATTACCGAAGTCGGGTCATCCTTCCAGTGAAGCGCTTGGTAGAGCAATAGGATGAATTCCGCTCGCGTAATGGGCTTATCAGGATAAAATAGGGAGTCGGCTCCGACGGTTACAATGCCATCCGAAACCGCCCTGCAAATTTGCTCCTTAGCCCAGTGACCATTAATATCGGTATAGGTACAAGCCGGCTGCTTTGTAGGATCGGGCGTTGTAGGTACCGATGGTGCAGGCGTTGGTTCGTTTGGCTCAGGGTTAGGGATATTACCCCCTCCCCCTCCGCCGCCAATAACAATCGGCGTCGTGTCGCTGACGTTAATCGTTAGTAGCTGCGAGGCCCCGGCGCTGAACTGGAACGTAAGCGTTGTTGCTTCGATCGCCAATCCCGCCAAATACGCTTTCTTGAGTTTTACCGTGTTGCCATCTACCGTATAATCCGTATTCTGAACGAGCGGCTTATCCCCATTGGTAATGCCAGCCAACGTATTACCGTTCAGCGTGATGGCCACGTCGACGTCTGCTTGCGCCCCGACTTTTTTATCAAAATCGGCCGTATTCGGGTTGATCGTGCTGTTCTGCGGTGTCGTGTCGCTGACGTTAATCGTTAGTAGCTGCGAGGCCCCGGCGCTGAACTGGAACGTAAGCGTTGTTGCTCCGATCGGCAATCCCGCCAAATACGCTTTCTTGAGTTTTACCGTGTTGCCATCTACCGTATAATCCGTATTCTGAACGAGCGGCTTATCGCCATTGGCAATAGCGGCCAACGTGTTGCCGTTCGGCGTCATTGTTACGTCGACGTCTGCTTGCGCCCCGACTTTTTTATCAAAATCGGCCGTATTCGGGTTGATCGTGCTGTTCTGCGGTGTCGTGTCGCTGACGTTAATCGTTAGTAGCTGCGAGGCCCCGGCGCTGAACTGGAACGTAAGCGTTGTTGCTCCGATCGGCAATCCCGCCAAATACGCTTTCTTGAGTTTTACCGTGTTGCCATCTACCGTATAATCCGTATTCTGAACGAGCGGCTTATCGCCATTGGCAATAGCGGCCAACGTGTTGCCGTTCGGCGTCATTGTTACGTCGACGTCTGCTTGCGCCCCGACTTTTTTATCAAAATCGGCCGTATTCGGGTTGATCGTGCTGTTCTGCGGCGTCGTGTCGCTGACGTTAATCGTTAGTAGCTGCGAGGCCCCTGCGCTGAACTGGAACGTAAGCGTTGTTGCTCCGATCGCCAATCCCGCCAAATACGCTTTCCTGAGGCTTACCGTGTTGCCATCTACCGTATAATCCGTATTCTGAACGAGCAGCTTATCGCCATTGGTGATGCCAGCCAACGTATTACCGTTCAGCGTGAGGGCCACGTCGACGTCTGATTGCGCCCCGACCTTTTTATCAGAATCGGCCGTATTCGGGTTGATCGTGCTATTCTGCGGCGTCGTGTCTTTTATATTCAGCATAAAATCATCCGACGGACCTCCATTGTAAGATAAATTAAATATCATGAATCCAATTGGCAGAGTGCTCATATACTCTTTTTTTATTGTCAAGGTCAACCACCAACCCACTGCAGTATAAGTATAGTCCACGTCCTTAACCAGCAATCTATCCGTCCTAACATACCTAAGAAAACTATTCAATGGCATCACAAGATCGCGTTGATTCGCAGGATTCTTATCGAATTCCACGACTGGTTCATATATAGGCGCGCCACGATTCGTCAAGCTGTCTACGGCGTAAACGGTCAATTTACTCGTTGCTCCCGTGCTATAGGTGACTGTGAAAGTATAAGTCGTATCCTCTGCTCTTAACTTGTAGAAATACTCTTCCTCGATGATGAGTTGACCACCCTCAATCCAATAGTCCTTGTTCTTGACCAATGGAGTAGAAGAGAAATCTGGCATTATCTGTTCAACGGTCGTATCTCCATCTAAGTAAATGTTAACGGAAACATTCGTTTCGGAAGGATTTCTTTTGTCATATTCGTAATAAGGGCCGATACGAGTGGTCGTGTCGATTGTCCGAATAGATAAAGTCTGTGTGGTTCCATCGTTAAAATCAAAGTTTACCAGCGTCGGTTGATCGGTTGGATAAAACAGTGTTCCTGCGAAGCTGTCGAGCGTCTCTGTCTTAAAGGTAACGGTATTCCCCGATACCGTATAATCCAGGCCTGGCCTTTGCAAAAAATTAAAAGGGCCTGCGGTAATTCGTTTGAGCGTAGTGCCATTCAGCGTCATTGTCACCGAAATCTCACTCGGTTTCCCTCTATTGTATATCGCTTCCATCGGACTAATCGTACTGCTACCTTGCGCGGACGCGACGGGGATGCATGGAAATACCCCGCTTACGAGCAAAGCAAACGATAAGATAACTTTCAATAATGCCGACTTGAGAACTCTTAATTGCCGCATCGCCCATCGTCCTTTATAAAGTTATTTAGAATCGATACGTATTGTATCAAGTTAACTGCCACTTTGACGTCGGACATCATTTTTATTTCACCCGTTCTTTTATCCATCACATACACTGTGCCGTTACTGTCTACTGCTATGTCCACCTCAGATGTAAATCCTCCCGATCCGGTGATGTCCACCCATGTTCCCGTTTCCGCGAATGTCACACTCCCGCCTACAACGACCTGAATCATAGGCAGGAACACCAACAAGAAGCTCATCAGCGCTGCAGATATTCTTTTCTTCTGTTTCTCTCTTAAATGTAATCAACCTCTCTTTTATCAAATGTACTTCTTTTACAGACTCACCTTTGCCCGTTCAATTACCATTCCGATATGAAATTCATTATAAATTCAACCACACAAAAAAAAACCTACCTATATAGGTAGGTTAATCAAATAATTTGTGTAGAATGCCCGATTAATCATGGATTCGCAGCTGTTTGGCTCGTTGCACGGCTTGCGTGCGCGTACGCACGCCGAGCTTGCGATAGATGTTCTTCACATGGAACTTCACCGTGTCTATCGTAACTTCCAGTTGATGTGCGATTTCCTTGTAGAGCAACCCTTCTGCGAACAGAAGCAGGACTCGCGTTTCCTGCTCCGTAAGTACGACGCGCGGCAAGGAGGCATACGCGCGGCTGTCGCCAGCAGCCTCAAGAAGCTTCTTGATATATCCCTGAGACACCCCTGAAGTCGCAGCGTTTTGCCGTTCTCTCAGCAGCTCGAGCAGCATCTCCACCATAGGCGGACCTTCGTCAATAAAGCTGCGAACGTAGCCCGCTGGTTCAGAGAGTCGTAAAGCCGATAGGAGAGGAGCAACAGCCGTCGATTCTGGGCGATTGGACTGGCGAAGCACCATGCTTTGCAGGATCAGCAGCTTAATCCGATCTCGCACACGGTTCGTGTTATTCACCAAAACTTCCAGATTCTCTAGTAAGTGCAGCGATTCTGCCATCTGACCGTTCGCGGCTAGAACTCTTACCAGAATCGAATGCTCTTCAAGGCTGCGCAGCGAGACTTCATCCTCATGCGACAGCCCGCATTGCGCCAACCACATGAATGCCCTCTCATCCTGCCCTTGACTCAGGAACAGACGCGCTTTCACCGCCTCTATTCGCTGCATAATCAAATGCCGATCTGGCGATTCGATGGTAGATCCAAGATGCGTGAGCCATTCGATCGCTTGGCTTCCTCTTCCTTCGACATGCTGAAGCCAGGCGTGTACAAGACCAAGATCCATCCAGATTTTCACGTTAGCACGCAAATCTTCCCGACTCATCGCTTGTCTGAGATAAAGTTCCGCTTCATCCAATCGATTCCATTCATACATAAGCATGCAATACGAGACATACTTATACCCGATAAACGGATAATTCGGCTTCTTCTCCCACGCCTTAATCCACCTCAGGAGAAATTTCTCCGCGCCGTGTGGATCTTTGACTAACGATAGCAGACTCATGAATTGATCGTGACCGTCATACTTCTTGCTCCCGATGTGCTGGAACATGCTGCCCTCTGGCGAATAAAAGTCAATACGCTCGAAATTATGCGATGCTCGTGCTAAATCGTGCTGCAGAGAGGCGAGAGTACCACGGAAGAAGTAGAGATCGCTCATCCGCTGCTTCCATTCCGTTTCCGGCATGTTGTCTCGGAGCGCCTTGAATACATGCTCTGCTTGATCGGTCCTTCGCTTTGCCTGCTGCCATTCCCCGTTCATTAGCAATTTGGAGATATAGAACAGCTCGAACATTGGCTTGTCCTCGTAGCTGCTCTTCGGCAGCGATGATAACCATCTGAGCAGCGCATTACCTTTCGTATATACGAGTTCTGGATAATGAAGATCGATGAGTCGAACGGCATCCTCAGCAAGTTCCCCCTTGATGTAATGCTCGATTGCTTCCTCATAAAACCCTTCATTCTCATACCAGGTCGCCGCGCGAATATGGGATTGCCTCCACAATGAAGGATTCTCTCTGACCGCGATCTGCTGCAAGAACTCGGACAACAGATGATGATACCGAAACCAGCGTCTCTCCTCGTCCAGAGGAATGATAAACAGGTTCATCCTCTCCAGCTTTTCCAACTGATTCTGACTGTCCGTTTGTTCCGTTACGGCCTGGCACAACGCCTGGTTCATGCGGCCCAACACAGACGTTACGAGCAGGAACTCCCGCAAGGACGACGACAAATGCTCATAAACCTCTTCTAGCAAATAATCCGAGATATCGCGCTGACGTCCGTTGAATTGGCGGATGGATTCGGCAATATTATCGCTGCGCTTTAGCATGATCGCTGCCAATTGCAGACCGCTCACCCAGCCTTCCGTCTGATGGAATAGCTCAAGCACTTGTTCCTTCGTAAGCGAGAGATGCATGAACTCTCTGAAGAACACAATGCCCTCTGCCAGATCGAACTTCAAATCCTTCCGATTGATCCGATGAAGTTCTCCCTTAGCAAGCAACCTTGCGGTAGGAATCGCGAGTTCGGAGCGGCTTGCGATATAAATATGGAAATGGGGAGGCAAATACTCCAGTAAATATCCTAGTGATTCGTGAATAAGCGGAAGTTCTATCACATGGTAATCGTCCAGAACGATGACCAACTCGCCATTTATAGAGATAAGCTCATAAAGAAGAGCCCTCATGATCGTCTCTTGGGAAGTATCTAATTCCTGAGTCAGTAGATCCGTTATGGATTGGCCAAAAGAAGGAATTCTCGCGCGAATAGCCGCTACCATACAGCTCCAGAACGGCCCCCATTCGTTATCCTGCTTATCTAGCGACACCCATGCGACAGGCGCGCCACATTGCTTCGCCCATTCACTTAGCGCCGTTGATTTCCCATAGCCTGCCTGCGCCGATACGAGTGTCAGCTTAGCGTTCATCCCCTCATTCAGCTTACTAAGTAGCCCAGGCCGGGCAACTAAAGATTGGCGAACATGGGGGATCTGAATTTTAGTCGGTACCACCATGAATATCTCCTCCGATGGGTCTATTCTCCCCCTCTTCAATATAGCACAATCAGATGGCTTAAGAGTCGATACTTCCTGGTCGGAATCGCTATTTCTACTTTTTTGCACACACGAAAAAGCCGACATTCCTATCATTATTTTTGAGCCCGTAGATAATGGTTACTCACGCATCTCCTTGTACCACCTCACGGAATTCCTTGTCGAACCTATCTAGCCGTCACCTTCCCTCATTCCCAATACAAGGAAGCGATACATAGAATATCGATCCCATCTTGCCGTCGCTCTCCGCTCGAACCGTCCCTCCATGCGCTTGTACGAGTTCCCTGCAAATCGCGAGCCCGAGCCCGCTGCCCTCTACTTCCTTCTCAGCGCCCGGACGATCAACCTTGTAATTGCGATTGAAAATTTGCTCGAGCTGCTCTGGAGGAATACCCGTGCCAGAGTCTTGTACGCTAACGATCGCGTAGCGAATATCATTCACTTCTTCTACAGCTAACGCAATTCGCACCAACCCGCCTCTGGAGGTGAACTTCATCGCGTTCGACACTAGATTAAACAACGCCTGCTCTAATCTTTGCGCATCCATCAGGGCAACAGGCAAGTTAGGTCGTTGATCTTCCGTGTCTCCGATATCCAGTATAAAATTGAGCCCTGCATCACGCACAACCAGCTCATATTGTTCAAAAAATCGACGCAAGAAGGGAATTATAGGAACCGGCTCCATTCGGTACGAGACTTGTCCCGTCTCTAGATGTGACAGGAAGCTCAACTCCTCGATCATGCGATTAATCCTTATCGTGTTATCCCGGATATACCTCAGATACTGTTCATCACGTTCCGGCTTGACCCTGTCCTGTACAGCTTCTACATAACCAAGCATGCTGGACAGCGGCATACGCAGATCATGCGTAATATAGGCTAGAAGCTTCTTCCTCCCTTGCTCGGAGTATAGCAGCCGTTCATATGAAGTGCGGAGATCATTATGAGCGGCGGATAAGGCCTGTGTGCGATCCATCACGATCCGCTCCAGGTTGGCATTCATATCCGTCAGATTGTTATTAGCTTCCAGCAGCTCCAGTGTAATTCTCTCTTCGTTCGTTGTCGCCTTCGTAAATCTTGAAGAAAGCAGCATCATCTGTGCGATGGTAAATACCAACTGACCAAGCGGAGACGTATTTCCGATCAGCGACCATCCGTTATAATATAGAAAATCGTTGATTACCATAACTAAAACAAACACCGATACCAGCAGAAAGATCAGCGCTCCGTCTTTACGAAGCACAGCCGCATGGACCAGCCCAACCATAAGATATACCATGTGCAGAACAACGACCATACCGATGACCAGCAACATTTTGGAATAGAGGAGTGCCGGGGTCGTCACAACAACTAAACAGAGCGCGCCGCTTATGACCCGTGTACCATGACGGAACCATCGCGACACATACTTCGGGAACATGCAATCGAAATACAGGGTGAGGATATAACCAACGGTACACAGAATAAGATACTCGATCTTGAACTGCAATTCCCACGGAAGATGAGGAAACCATTGTGTCATCATGTGCTCGCCGACCAGCAAGGATCGGGTACCGACCAACACGGTGAACAGACCAAAATACAACGGCGCCCTGTCCTTGCGTCGCTGCAAGAACAACAACAGATTATATACGCCAATCACCAATAAGCTTGTGGTGATGAACATCTCTGAGGCAATGTGCAAATTTGTTCTGCTTATTAATACATCACTGCCGCCCAGCTCTATATCCTTGGTGATACCGCCTCGCTTATGATGGAAGTTCGCTACCTGCATAACCAGCTCTACGGTGTTGGTGTCAGGCTGGAAGAATACCAGCTTCGTAGCCAACTGTGGAGTCATGTCACTCTTGTTCGGACCAACCACACCGACTTCGGCAAGCAGTTCTCCATTAACCCATAATTTATACGCATGAAATAAGGTAGGCAGTCGCAGAGCAAGCCGCTCGTTTCGGTCCTGCTCGCTAAGCTCGATGACCAGCCGAAAGGTGGCATAGCCTGTACTGTTCAGCTGCTGATTATCTAACCGATAGCCTAGCCAGGAGTTCGGGATGTTGATATATCGGTCAACCTTCTTCCCGCTTTCCGCAAGGCTTTGTACGTCCTCAGGCGTCAGCAGCTCTTGCCAGTAGAACGTCCATTCCCCCTGTAACTTTAGCGAATTCTTACTAACATGAACGTGCGTTAAATCCAGAGTGCCCTCTTCGCTTTGGATCTTGGAGGCGTTCGGTGCAAGCACGATCGCATAGCTTGCGACCAAACCAATAACAACGGCAGCAGCTATATAAAACAAGATAGTACGAGAACGGAATCGGAGAATACCCCTCTTCATGAAGTCGACCCCAATCTACAAGATGCGCTATAAGTAAGTTTATTATCTATATAATACCATCATTATAGGGAAATGTGCCCTGCAAGTATCTCAGAGGCGTTGAACCGAGTATGCATTCGACTTTCACCACCAGGTTATTTCCACTTCCGCACACAAAGCAGAACAGCCTACTCCGATCGGAGAAGGCTGTTCTGCTGAGCTGGACTGTCGAATGTGCTTACAACGCACTTTTGACAACCAGCATATATCCGCTCCCCCGAATCGTAGTGATTCTCTCAGGATTGGCGGGGTCGGCCTCGATTTTTTTGCGCAAGTTACTGATGTGTACAGCGACCGTTCTCGTGTCCTCCAGGCTGTCCATTCCCCAGACGAGCTGGAACAACGCATCGACACTGACGACACGGT
Organism: Paenibacillus sp. strain BS8-2; assembly: GCF_054483835.1. Classification (NCBI taxonomy): domain Bacteria; kingdom Bacillati; phylum Bacillota; class Bacilli; order Caryophanales; family Paenibacillaceae; genus Paenibacillus; species Paenibacillus sp. strain BS8-2. Next base: position 1,610,889 of record NZ_CM137010.1, on the reverse strand, counting down.
TAGCGTTTTGTGCCATATAGGACAGTAGACTAAACTCTTTTTTCGATAAAAAGATGGTTTCACTGCCCATGTTGACGGACTGAGCGTAGAAATCCAGCGTCAGACCGGGTAGCTCCAGCAGTTGTTCTCTTCTGCCCGTCGACACTCTGCGAAGATGAGCCTTAATCTTGGCCATGAGCACACCTGGACTGAACGGCTTGGTCACATAATCGTCGCCGCCATAGGATAATGCGCTGATTTTCACCTCGTCTTCCTCACGGCTGCTCAGAAACACGATCGGTGCATTCGTGATTCTGCGTGCGTTCATACACCAATCAATTCCGTTTTCATTAGCCAGCATTACATCTAGCACAATCAAATCCGGCTCGAAAGACACAAGCAGCTTCATGGCTTCGGTCCCGTTATGACTGCAGGAGGATCGGAAGCCTTCCCGCTCGCAATATACCTGAACAATCTCGCATATATGGGGATCATCATCGACGATCATAATTTTGTAGGTGTCCATCACGTCATCACCTTCATTCTGAGCTAGCACGATTTCCCTACTAATCGCGAGCCCGAGTCTGCGTCGGTTACTTGGACGATCTTAATACCCATTATACACAGTTGCTTCATCTCGAGCGCAAACTTAAATTTTTCTTTGAACTTCAACAATGGGCTAATCTACCATGCTAATATCCAAGGAGGAAAATCACTGGCATTGGGCGGAACAACAGCTGGAAGATTGGGTTAGCAAAGGGCTCATTAAGGGGTATGCCGATGGTTCCTATAAGCCGGATAACGCCATCACAAGAGCAGAATTCATGACTCTGATGAACCGAGCGTTCGAGTTGAATGACAAGTCAGAAGTAACAGCTAAAGATGTCGATTCGCAAGGTTGGGAATACGAGCAGGTCGCAATCGCTTTGGATGCTGGATATATTAGCGGCTTTAGCGATGGCACGATGAGAACAGGTAATAAGATCACACGCCAGGAAGCGGCTGTGATGATTGCTAAGCTGTTGAAGCTGGACACTTCCGCGAGTGCCGATTGGAGCAAATATAAAGACGCCGCACAAGTGCCTGATTGGAGCAAAGCAATGATTGGTGCAGTCGTTGCTAATGGGATATATAACGGTTATGACAATAGTACGCTTGGATACGATAAAAGCATGACCCGCGCCGAGGCGATCGTCATGCTTGACCGTGCGCTGGGCGTCAAAGTCGCAATCGCGTACGATAAAGCATGCGTATACGGACCTGAAACTGGCCATGGGACGATCATTGGCGACGTTCTACTTAACGCTAGCAGAGTGTCGCTAAGAAACGTTACGATCAAAGGCAATCTAACGTTTGGCGAGGGGATTGGCGAAGGCGAAGCCCTGATTCAAGGCGTTAAAGTGAGTGGAGATACGCTCATTCGCGGCGGAGGCATAAATGCCATCTCTATCGTAGATTCGACTCTTGGCGTGGTTGAAGTGAATAAGCCCTCTGGCGATGTGAGAGTCGCAATCGATGATCAGAGTGACGATTGCGGCAAACAATGTAACATTAATGGGTAACGTAATCCAAGCCAATGTGACCGGCGACAATTCACAGCTGAATGTATCAGGCACAGTAGATACCCTTAATGTTTCCGGTAATAATTATGGGATCAACATAGGCGGCGACGTTAATAGCGCTACTATTCAAGGGAACAATACGCAACTCGAGCTTGGCGGGACAACCAATACCCTCAATCTTCTCGGGGACAATAACCGAATTTCGAGTTTAAGTGAGATCAATACCTTTACCGTCTCTAGCAGCTCGTCCATTTTCCTGATTATAAGCCTCTTCCGTACATTGATGGACTAACTTCGATTAATACTGCTTCGTCTTCGAATGTATGGACAGGTATTAGTGAGCTGATTTTTATGAAAGCAGGTATTACAGGCGTAACGACATCCAATGTATCGGCTGTCGTAGCTGCGCTGCAAGCGGACGGTACGGCACCATGGACGCTTTCAGAAATTCAAACCATCGTCAATGCGGTTATTGACGATATGACAACAAGCATTCCTGACCCGATCTTGACGGATCTGACATCCAATCCGGCCAATGTTATGTTGACGGTAGCCTGTGAAACATGGGCGCTCGCCATTACGGCCAACTTCGATGACGACACATCGCTGGTCGTAACCGGAGAGGCGCAATATGCGAGCAACGACACAAGTGTCGCAACGGTCAGTGCTGGGGGTATCGTGAGAGCTGTCGCGAACGGAACCACGAACATCGTCGTAACCTATGACGGTTTAACCAAGATCGTACCAGTAATAGTAACGGCATCGCGTCAATTGGAGTTCATCTACACCTCGTTTTCATCCGTCTCATTATCAGTAGGAGCATCAACTAACATCTCAGTCTTCGCATACTTTGACGACGAATCGGCGGAAGACGCGACCGCTTGGGCGACGTTTGAAATTGAAGATCCGGACTTAGCCACAATCGATGCCAATGGCTATCTTACGGCGCTCAAACCGGGCAGAACTAAAATTAAAGAATTTATTACAGACGAACTCATTATATGGGAATAGCCCGCCCTGTCAGCCTCCGATTCCATCGAGGGCTTTCTTTTTTTGCTAACATCTGTGTGATAGTAAGAAGTTCATCGTCTCGCTCGCGAGGACACTGAACTAAAGAAGGGATTGAGAATCTGGCAGCGCCAGGGGTCATTAACGGCTACACGGACGATACGTTCAAGTCGAATCAGACGGTTACACGTGAAAATGTGCTGGCGAATTGCCCAGAGTCGAAGCGTCGGTGGAAGTCATTTATGATACGGTTCACCGTATCACTCCAAACCCTAAAACGCCATAGTAACGTTTACAGACGCCATGTATAACTAATCCACTTGGAGTTTGTCTTACTACGACTGACAAGACAGCCTTGATCATCTTCACATATCATTACAAAGTCATGTGACTTCTCTCGTCGTTGTCCAAACTCTTCAACTTGTAATTTTACGGAGATAGTCGTATTTGAAAAACCTACATCATTAATAGATACAAACTCATATGAAATTAATAATTGACTTTTAAAGTGCTCTCGTACCTTTAGTGGTGCTTTTTTAATATCAAAGTCATTTTACCGTAGTTTTTTTGCACCCAGTATCCTAGAAATTGATTCAATGCAAATTCAGGAGTACCTTGCATAAATAAATCGTGATTCAGAGAAATGGACTCCCGTGGCTTCCAGTTTTCAATCTCTTCCTTAAAGCTTTGCGCTTCTTGTACCTTTTCGAGAATATCTAATAATGAATCTTCAGGCTTGTCCTCTGGGGCTGTAGTTTCTCCTCGTTCCACCTTCGTAGCCCACTCACCTACAGCAAAAAGAAGTGCCCATGTTTTCGCAGCCACAACTTCATTATCGTAGCCGAGGTCTGTCCCATGCAAAATTCCATTTCGATATGGAAGAGTAATCGACTCACTTGTCGTCTTTCGACGACCTTTACGAATAATTCTTACTAGCTTTCCTAACCCCTGACTGTGAGCAGCAATGGAATCCCAAGCTTCTAGATTAGTTGAACCTGCAGAGATTCCCCTATGATCCTCATGAAGTTCATTTACAAGGCCATCCATTAAAGCCAATACAACTGGAACACATGCATGATACCGTTTCTCTTCATAATCGATTAATGCTTTAAATGCTAGTGCCATTCTTGGGCGAAAAGCTTTTATTGAGTTAAGACGATTTAACTGGAACCGTACACTCTCAACATCATAATATCGTACGAGCAGTTCCAATCCTGCCTTAAAATTACCCACCTCGGCTTCTAATACCGCTTCCTTCGCGACCTCAAAGCTCATCATGCTATACATTATCCATCCATGATCAGCAAAAAAATTATTAAATCTGTCTGGTATTCTAACAAACTCACTTGTTTGTTTAGAAATTTCATCTACATTTTGTAATGCGTCGTCCATCTTATCAACGTCGACACCGAACTCCTTAAAAAGAGGTCCTAAAATTGGCATAGCCTGTTTCATTTGCACCATACTAGTTGCAGTGGTTGACAGTTCATTCATACTTGCAATGTCACGAAGACGCTTTTTGCCTTGTCTCTTTGGTCTTTTCTTGGGCATTTATTTCACTCCTCGTCAGAAACTCCGTTGCCACTTTGCTCGAATTGACGTTCTTAGCAATGCTTTCTATTGCTCGATTTTTTTAGCAAGCCTCGCCAAAAGCAGTAGCTGCAAGTCGAGCTTGTCCGTTTGCCGACTAACGTATGGCGGTACAACCTCTTCACTGATAAGACGTCTGAGGTGATAGTCGACCCGTTCAGCTCTGAAATACGGATTGTTTAGATACTCGAATACCTTTTCCAGATCGTAGTGAAGCCCTTTGAACTTAGGGGATCTCGAATGAAGAAGGTGTCCATGCGCCATACCATCTTCACCGAAGGTCATGGTCTGGAACGCTTCGAACAGCCCATCGACCAATACATGCAGTGATTTCAGATACTTGGCTACTTCTTGCCGTTCCTGCTCGGGGAAGTCCTGCGGAGCCGTGAATAGCTCGATCAGCGTCTGGATGTCATGATGATACCCCTCACCGTCACCAATCCGAATGCTGTTCTCCTTCAATAACACTTTGAGCTGATCGACAACATCAAGTGTGGCTTCGATCTCACGCTGCCGCTGCTCCTCGAAAAAGATACCCTTCTTTTTCTCAATTACGCTTACCACATTCGATAAGAGGGAGTATCGCATGACGGTATACTCATGAATTTTGGCGAAACTCATTGAGAAGCGAATTGGCTGCACTACATCGGGATTATTGCTGTAAAGATAAACCGTGTAGTCTCCTTCACCCCCAACATCGCTAGACCAAGAAGCGAAGTACTTGTCGGTACTTTTCCTGTCAGGCATAGTTCCGTCAGCACTTCGTAAATCGACTGGATGCGCCCCAAAGCATGCCCGAATCTGCGCGAAATACGCATCGTCTGGAACTGCTGCATTGAATACCGAATCGTCCTTCTTTAGTGGGTGTTCCATCTCGAAAACACGATAGAGCTGCTCGATGGATTGAAGGACAAGATCATATGTCGTAATCAGCTGCAGAACATTCAATGAGCGAACATCGTCATCAGAGTGGTTGAGGTCGATGTACGGCAAACCGTTCACGCTGACGGAGAGCCAATCCTTCGCAGAACAGATCAGGCTCCATAGGTTCTTGCCGTTGTAGTTGCTGTATGAGTTAATCAAGTAATCGTCATGATCGCTTACGGCTTGCTTGAATTGATCAAGCAAAGAGCTACCGAGAATATATGGGTGCATGCTTTACCCCCGTTCGACAATGGATACATCAATTCTAGCTCAAATACCCGTTTTCAACTACATTCCTGCTTTGGAGGTGGATGCTGAAAATTAAATACCCCATGTGCCCTTCTGCACATGGGGTGATTTGACGCCACTTGTTTTACTATATGTGAACCAAATGTTTAAATTAATCCGCAATCTTTTAGAATTTTCTCGATTGACTCGTGAATAGTGAGCGAAGGATTATCTCTAAAATACTTAAAACCTTTGTATTGCAGTACTTGTAGACTGTCCTCTGTGTTCCTCTGCATAATAGTCTTCGATCTTTGTATTGCTTCCTTTACATTATCCAACGTTAGTTTTCGAAGCATCCGCTTGAAGTTGGCTTCTTCCTTATAAGTACTCAGCTCAGAGAACTTCTCTTCAAATGCACTGTTGACGTGTCGAAGATAATGGGAACGATGCTCGGTATATGCGTTAAAGTTGTTCTTATGCAGAGCAATCCAGAGTTCAAAGGTCAGATTACTGTAACCCAACAGATACTTTATCTGTTTCCCCTTGATACTGTTAGCCTCTTTGAGCTTATCCAAGGTTTCAAGAAACTGTTTAACATGCACCGGTTCATGACTTTCGTAGTCAAACAAGTGAGTGACTTCCACTTTAGAGATGTTAGGGAGACTTTTTGCGTACTTAAACGGATTCTTCTCTATCTTGCTCTTTATCGATACCTTAATATTGGATTCTGGCTTAGCATCTAGGGTAGCGTTAATTTCGTTCTCAAGCCAATCTAGATACCATTTCTCGGTTTCACCTTCTACAGTGTAAATGTACTGCTTATTATCCTTCCGATTCGGAGCCATCTTCGATCAACTCACCCCTGCTTTCCAATAGGTTTTCAAACACAGAGGTAAAATCGATATCCTTAATCGCCCCGTACTGGTTAATGAAATAATTCTTCATGTACTCCCCGCCGTTCCTTACCCCGTTCCTTCCAGAAGTTCCGAAGTCGGAAAGCGAGTAATGAGTACTGCAGAAGGTATCATCATCGCGCTCTACAAACTTGATCTCATCCCTCCTAAACAAATTAGAGTTGAGGAAGATCGGGTTATGAGTATTAAAGATCAGCTGCGCTTTTTTCTTATTTACCTCATCGTTGTGGAAGATGTTCACGATACTCATTAAAGCCATTGGATGCAGGGAAGCATCAAACTCATCGATAACCAAAGTACCTCCACTGACCAATGCACTCATTATGATCGGAAACATATTGACGAAGCGAATTGTTCCATATGATTCAAACACTTCCGCCTGCACGGGTGTATTACCATCCTCACCACCTACAAGTGAAACCAGGTTCGGTTCAGAATCATCATCATGAGCGAGATACCCCAACGCATTAGAGTTAATCCCAAAGATACGGGCAGCTTCATTGATGGTTGAGTTGATGTAGATTGTTGCTTTCTTCGAGCTTAGAGGCAAGGATTGAAGCGAGTCCGCCCGACAAAAGACCATGAACTTATCTTCAAGCCAACCCCTAATAATATCAGTTAGTTCTGAACTAAACATTGCTTTAAAACCATTCATCAAAAACAACTCTGATGGTTTCAAATTATTCTTTGCCAAGTTAAATAGGCTGCTCTCATTTCCTTCAAACCCAATAATCGCGTACTTCTTAATAACATGCATATCACCAAATTCTAACAAAGGATCTCTGGAAAAAACCATTTTCTCATTAATACTGAATGTCTCAGATATGACTTTACGCTTATAATCCTCATCAAGGAAACTTCCCAAATCTAAAGACACCTTATATTCAACCAGTAAACCCGCTGTAATAAACTTCATTTCAAAATCAACTGGTGTTTTCTTTGGTGCTGTACGATTAGGAATCAACTCTAAATGGCCCGCGGCAGGGTTAGCTTTCGATTTACTGTCTCCGTTCCTAATATGTCCTCTTAAGATAATGTTCTTTAGGACATCCATTGCTCCAATAATATTGGTTTTTCCTGAAGCATTTGGACCGTAAATGACTGCCGAACTCAAACCCTTATATTCCTTGGAACCGATTTTCTCCTTCAAGATGCTGTAATCCAGACCTTTTTGTTTAGGTGCAGGAGTCATCGAAAATACAAGTTCTTCTTTAAAGGATTTAAAGTTTTTTGCTCGAAACTCAAGTAGCATAATAATACCTCCATTTTGCAGTATTTTCGCAAAATTATACTCTTACTATATGCTTCAGCTTAGCCAAAAGTCAAACTATCTATTCAATTTTGCAGAAAAATTGAAAAATCATGAATTAGTTTTAGCCATCTCCTAAAGGACTTGACTCTTGGTTGGTTATTATCAATAAACAAACTATGAATTAACATTTCTATCAAAAATGGTGATCTCGTTATGGAGATCACCATTTTTTTGAATAATCAAGTTTTATAGCTAAGACAATGCCCTTATTCATTATTAAACCTGAATTACGAAAGTAGCCTTGTCTAGAAAATAGAAAAAGCGCCCCAATCTTTGGTAGAATGGTGTTTGTCGGAACAACATCACCCAAAGAGAGGAGCACCCATAAGGTGAAGTCTAACACAAAAATCACGAACTTGAAAACGGAATTTTCTATGAGAAATGCAACAAATTTTGCAGGCAGCAAGGTGGTCCTGGCCTTTCTCGAAACAATTGGCTTGGGCGAGGCTTTTCAGACCCTGGGTCTTTCAAAAGCAGCCAATGCTTTATTCCCTACCCATCGCATCCTTCAGTATCTCATAATAGGCTGGTTGCTCGGATGCGAACGTCTCTTTCATTTTAAATTGCTGCAGCAGGATGCTCTTATTCGTCATGCACTTGGCGGCCGCTTGCCTCATCATACGTTATTGAACAAGGAGTTGCTTCGCTTTGGCAAGTCACAGGAATCCTTCTTACCTAACTTGCGCGCGCTCAACTTCGACATCATTGCTCCGGCGCTTCCCGAACGTTCCATTCTCGATTTGGATTCATCCGTAGAAACCGTTTATGGTCATCAACAAGGCGCCGCTGTTGGCGTCAACAGTCATAAGCGAGGACGTAAGAGCTATCATCCCCTTCTCGTCTTTGAAGGACAATCACGGCTTCTCGTTAATGCCATGCTCCGATCAGGTAACACAAGCAGCTCCACGGATGTCCTTCCGTTTGCTGAGCAAACGCTCCAACTGTTGAGTGAACGAAAAATTAGTCATGTCCGATTCGACAAGGGCTTTGGCGGCGAAGACTTTTATGCGTTCTGGGAATTCAAGTCCATCGGCTATGTCGGCAAGCTGAAATGGACGAACCGTCTCGCCGAGCAAGTACATGCATGCGAGCACTGGACTCGTTTCGTCGATGATGAGGATTGGATCATCGAAGGCGTCGTCCTGTATTACAAAGCTACAACTTGGGACAAGACAAGGCGTGTGGCTGTTATTCGTAAGATGCAGCGATATGCGGACGATCATCCTCAGCTTGAACTGGACCTTCTCTGGCAGTATGAAGCAATGGTAACCACTGAGGCGTGGGAGGCCATTGATGTATGGCGCTTCTACAACCAGCGTTGCTGCATGGAGAACTACATCAAGGAAGGCAAAAATGGCTTCGCGATTCATCGTATTCCGACACAGTCGTTTGCTGCCAACGAGATTGACCTTCTGCTTAAGCTTTTGGCTTACAATCTGTTTGAACGTTTCAAACTACAATGCTGCGATCCGATTCATCGATCGTTTACCATCCAACGCTTTCGCAGAGAGTTCATTCATTGTGCAGGCGTGCTCGTACGAAGCGGTCGCCAGTTGACCTTAAAGTTGGCGGAAGCGTTCCAAAACCGATGGGCGTGGCTGCAAATGGAACGAAAAAGTATTTTACTGGAATAATGAATAATCCCATAATTAGTCTTGGAAAATGCCGTTGCCTCTTCATGTGGGGAAGGGGAGTTTGCAGCCTTTTTTCGAGAACAAACCGAATTTCGATAAAATCAATACCCACACATGGAACTTATTCCCTGTTTGTCCCATGTCAAAATCTTAATTCTATAGGCTTTCGTAATTCAGGTTAAACTAAATCCTACTCGGTCTACAAGATTGGAAATAATAGTTTTAGGATTACTTGTGGTACGGTTCACCGCGCTGTCTGTAACGGCAAGTTTTAGGGCCATCCTATGCAGGATGGCCCGTTCTTTGAGAGGCGATTCCGTTAAAGTAATGAATTTTCCACTGGGCTCTCATTACACATTTTGTCCGATATTTTGAGATATCGCCCTTACCATTTTACTAAAGACATCTTCCCAGTCTAGATTCACATTTTCAATGATATAGGTTGGGAAAGGAAGCGTATCAAGCAACCTCTTTTCGATCCGCTTGCGGTTCTCCATAAACCCAATATTCTTTTCCGTGGCAAAATGAGGTTTTGAACGGATGGAGGAAATCCAAACCTGCTGCTCCCGCACACTCGGCTGAGTTAAATAAATCAACGATGGATTCATGGCAGCGATCTGATCGGCGATTCCATGAATATGCTGCTCGATTTGACGATCAGTAGCTTGATAATGTTTTAGCAAATCATGAATCTGATGCTGAAAGAACACCGCTTCGAGTACATATACCTTCTCAGAAGTGCTAGCAAGCTCCGCAAAACGTGCCCACTGTCGCTGGATCGAATACGTAAATTCCGACAGCGAGGCTATGGGCGAATCCGTCCAGCATAGCTCACGAGACTTCAGCTCGGAATAGAGCTCATTCAACTCGTTAAATTCCTTTACCCCACGATAAGGAAGCAAATAATTGCAACCATCCTTCATAGCCCTTGAACGGATTCCGTTAGCTGTGTTCGGAAAACGTTCGAGAAGTTCCTTAAACTCCTCTTCTCGAAAGAAAGCGTGCCAATTCAAGCTCGCCGGATGCCCCTCGGCACCCTCATCAAAAAAACTGGATGAGATACCTTGTTGAAAGAGGTAGCAATGCAATCGTTCAGCTAACGTCGATTTGCCCGTGCCACACAACCCTTCAACCAAGATCAATTTGCAATCCTTTCGCATTCGATTTACTCCTAACCATAAGAAGCTTTTTAATGTTTAAACTATCCTACCTGGTACTTTAAAAGCGATTCAAGCAAAATTTGGGACATATATTATATTCGTGACTTAGAACCAAGACCCCTTGTCGAGGGGTCATTTTCTTTTTCAGGAGGTATGTAAGAATGAGGATCATTAAGGCACAGCAGGACTTTGACATCCTGCGCCGCGTTGGAGTTCTTCCGGAGGCACTCCTCGATCAGGTCGAGAACTACTTCAATCAACTAAGGGTTGAACAGGAGGACGTAAATAGTAGCGAGTTTCGCCTGAGCGAGTGCGGCTACATCGTCGTTCTGGAATCAGGAGACAACATCCGTGACCTCGGCATCGTCGGATTGAGCCGCGAAGACGGCGGTCTGCTAGGGAGCTGCCCCGAATACGTCGAACTTGTCGACGTATTCGGACTCCAGACGTACAAAGTCGCGGTGCTGTATGACAACGACTACCTGATGACGTTCTTCACGCAGGTCGGAGCGCACGGCGAGGAGGTAGAACAATGGCTGAAAGACCAAGCGGAAAGAAGCTGACGGCAAACGAACTGGTTCTCCAGAAACTGAAAGAAACGTTCGAGCGGAACGGAAACGTCACGTCCGACTGCAACGGGACAAATGTCTGGGTCATGCTCGTAGCGGCGGAACCTCTCTCCGATCTTCTTGTAGAGAACCTCCCCTACCCACTGACCGGCCAAAAGCCGACGCACCGCATCCGCATCGTCCTGCGAACTACAGATGCCCAAGCAGGAACGAACCCCTACGTTGACGGCTCTGACTTCTTCCTCGCCGTTAACGAGCAGCAACAGACGGCGGACTTTGTTTGGGAAGACGAAAGCTTCGGGGATGCCCCTCTTTTTCACGGAGGAGACGTTGCTAGCGCCTCCCTTTGGGTGAAGGAACTTAGCGAGCCGTTCCACGTACAACTCGAAGACCCGTTCTTGACCCGTGAGTAAAAAGTGCAACTTTCTCCAAACCCAGCCCCGAAACGTTCCGCCCTACCGTACTTCCAAGCGACACAAGGGTTTTTAGCCGCTCTCAACTTGCACTTTGATGTTCTTCTGGTGCCCTGTAGCCAAAACAAAAATTGTCACCGCGGTGTTGTCCCACCTGAACCAAACCAGAGTGCCACAAACGTCTGTCACGGTACGGTACGAAAGCGCTGTACTTGACACCCTTCCAAGCGGCCCAAGGAGTTGACACTGCCCTGAGCCTGAACTTTGCCGCCCTCAAACTTGTAGACCGCCCGAATTAGTGCGTCTCAGTACGACTCAGTGCGGCTGCACCAAACGACAATCCCATGCCCGGCAAGGCATTTGCACAACAGTGCGGCAGTGCAGCTATTCGAGACCCAGCGCGTTCGTGACTCGGACAAATACATTCAAAAATGCACACTTTGAGAAAGGGGACATCCTGAAATGAAAGCAGACAATATTATCAAACTGCTCCTGTTGTCAGCAAAAATTATTGAAGCTATAGCTTCACGCAAAGGTAAGCGGTAAAACAGGGAACCCGTGAACGTCCAGCATAAAACGGTCAAGAAGCCTTCAGTACAAGCTGCCTTTGAAAAAAACATGAAATAGTGAGATAATCCGGTGTTTTCACGAGCAATTGAGACCCATCTTTCCTTTCTCGTTCGTTCCTTGACTACCTCCCGAACGTTTTGGCGTCGAAGTCCACCTGTAAAACCTTCACGAGCCTTCCGTGGACACCAACTCCCTGTCTGTCTTTTTGCCCGAATATCGGCTTTGAAGTGACTTCCGGAGTTCCGTAAAATGGGAACCACTTCAAGCAAAAAGGAGATGGTTGAAATGGAAAGTGAAGCAAGACAACTTGTCGTCGATGCGCTGGAGCGATTCTCGTCCGGCGAAGACAAAGGCGCTCCGTTCGAACGCACTGTGCTGCAAGCACTGTTGAAAGCCCGGGAGGATGACCCTGCCGAGTTTCAGCGGCTGAAAGTGATGATCGAGACCAGCGGAGTACCGAAACGCGACTTCAACGACGCATTGAAGCTGCACACCGCCAAGGAAGCAACGCCTTCGCATCTTGGCGGAGCCGCCCTGTCGCCCGAACGGATCGAGGAACTGGAACGCAAGGGCTTTGTCTGCGACCCTGTCAAGGGAATCTCAGACATCCATCCAAACCTGTTCGCCAAGCATGTTCTTCGAACGTTCGAACTGCGAATCACCAAGGGGGAACGCTTTTTCCTTTACGAGTGCGGCGTTTGGCGACTGCTTCCCGAAAAAACATTGCACCGGCGACTCGCCAAGTTGATCGAGCGGGAGCAGCCGGATGTCTGGCGACCGACTTGGGAGAGCGGCTACATGGCGACACTGGCGCGACTTGCCAAGCATGTTTCCGAGTTTGACGTGAACAAAGTCCATCTCAACTTGACGGACGGGATGTTCAACACCGAAACGTTCGAACTGGAGGAACACGATCCGGACTTTCACTCCAGCATCCAGAACCCCATCGAATACGATCTGGACGCGCAATGCCCGAGGTTTCTCACGTTTCTGAACGAGATTTTTCAAGGAGACCAACAGATCATCAAGGTCGTTCAAGAAATGATGGGATACTGCTGCACGGCGGAGACGAGGGCACACAAGATGTTCATTCTAGAGGGCATCGGCTCGAACGGAAAGTCAGTGCTGATCGAGGTCATCGAACACTTGTGCGGAAAGAAGAACGTCTCCCACGTGGCAATGAACGAGCTTAACCAGCCGTTCGCTCGCGCCGAACTGGTTGGGAAGCTGCTCAACGTGTCGTCCGAAAACGAGTTCAGCGAAAAGGGACTGAACACGCAGCAAATCAAGAGCATCACGGCGGGCGACGCGATTCGGGTGGAGAACAAGCACGAAAAAGGGTTCAGCTACCACCCAGTCTGCAAACTGCTTTTCGCCATGAACGCTCTGCCCGCCACTCTGGACAAGTCGCACGGTTTCTTTCGCCGACTTGTCATCGTTCCGTTCCGCAAAGTGTTCAAGGGCACGGAGGCTGACAGAATGTTGCTTGAGAAACTGCTGGTGGAACTTCCCGGCATCTTCAACTTTGCGATGGAAGGCTTGAAGCGACTCCAGGCCAACGACTTTGAGTTTTCTTCCTCGGACGCAATCGAGCAAGCTGTCGCCAACTACAAGAGCGAACAGAACCCCGTCATCACTTTTGTCTCGGATTACGTTGAGGCCGGAACCCCAAGCAACCGACTCGGCAAGAACGAACTGTTCGAACGCTTCCAGACGTGGTGCAGGCAACAAGGCGAAACGGACTTTGCCTTCAAATCGAATCGAAACCGCCGCGTCTTCTGGGCTGCGTTTCGAACGGCGCTGCTTGAAGCAGGACTGCCAACGCCTGCGGAGGCAACCAGCAACGGCTGGCGGTACTACCCTGGCTTGACCCTTCTGGACGAACGAAAGAAAGACATGGCCGACCTGTTCAACGAACTGAACGACGAGACAGAAGGAGAAGAAATGGAGGACTTGGTCGTCGAAGAACAACACGAAGACGACGTGGTTGCCCTCGAAGTCGATTTTCTCGTGAACGGATTTCTCAAGGGCTTAACCTTTGGCGAGTGGATGGAAAAGGAAGACGACTATTTTGACCAACATTCCTTCCGCTTTCAGCGGTTGGCTGTCGATGGCAACCCACTCTTTCAGGAACGTGTGACAGTTGCTTGAAGAACCTGGTTTTTGCCGCACAGCTGCACTCAGATGCAAGTTTCAACGCTGGCAAGGGAACTCGGCACGCCGCCGCGTGAACTAAGGTACACTTTGGTGCACTTGTGAAAGCAGCCGCAGTGCGAGTCAGTGCGGCATCAGTGCGGTTGTCTTCCCATGCCACGTAACAAAGGGCGACAGGGCGGCACTTTTCCGTACCGCCCCGCTCACCGAACACTCGAAAAAGGAGGCGACACGCGTTGCAACTGACCGCAACCATAACCGACAACTACCTAACGATGATCGAAATGCTCTCTGGAATCGTCAAGCGCCATCTCGCGAAACCATCCAAGAAGCCCGCTCGCGCCCAGATCGACGATCGCACGTTTCTGCTCGTCAGTGAGGCTCTGGAGCAAGAAGACGACGAGCAAACCGACTTTGAACTGACCGCAGAACTGCTAGGAACACAAGAGTTCAGGCGAATCGCATAAAACAAGGAGGACTTGACCATGACTTTGACAAAACGAAAGAAATCGCCTCTCACCGTGTTAAAGAACCCCTTCTCTACGGCAGTGGTTCACGTTGCCATTTACGCCAGAGTAAGCACCGAAGAACAAGCGGAACTGGGCTTTAGCATAGAAGCCCAGTTGGAGGAGATCAGGACACGTTGCAAGGAAGAACACAAAGTCGTGTTCAAAGAGTACGTCGATGCCGGAATCTCCGGCAAGTCGATCGAGAAACGTCCAGATCTCCTGCAGCTTCTGCAGGACATCGAGAGCGGAAAAGTGCAGGAACTCTGGCTCTGGAAGACCGACCGTCTCTCCCGAAAACTTTCCGATCTTCTGTTCATCATGGAACATCTCAAGCGCTACAACGTAACGCTTCGTTGCATTTCTGATGCCGAGTTCGACCAAACGACGTCGTCAGGGCGAGCCATGATGCAGATGATGGGGGTCATGGCAGAATACCAAAGAAACATCATCGTTGAGAATGTCCAAATGGGCATGAAACAGCGGGCCAGAAACGGCAAGTGGAACGGCGGTCAGGTGCTTGGGTACGACGTGGTTGAGGTTCCAGCAGGGAGCACTAAAGAGTCGCTCTTGCGCATTAACCCGATTGAGGCTGAACTGGTCAAGAAGATCTTTCGCATGTACGCCAGCGGCCAAGGACTTCGAAGCATCGCCAACCAACTGAACCACGATGGACACAAGACGAAGCCTGGCAACGCGTTCAGCAGCGTGGCGATCAAGACGATCATCAATAACCCGGTGTACGTCGGGAAGATCAGGTACAACGTGCGGGAGAACTGGAGCGAAAAGCGGCGCAAAGGAGTCAACCCGAACCCGATCGTCGTCGACGGCGAGCACGACCCGATCGTTTCCAATGACCTGTGGGAAACCGTCCAGGCTTTGTTCGCCAAGAAGTCGTTCTCCCCGTCACGCGTCTTCGACGGCACGTACCCCCTGACAGGGCTCCTGAGGTGCCCCCAGTGCGGGACGACGCTTGGAGCGCACCGCGTCCGCGACACGCTCAAGGACGGAACTGTAGTCAACCGAAGGTACTACGTCTGCAACAACTTCCGCAATCGTGGAAGCCGGGTTTGCAGTTCGAACTCCGTCCGGGCCGACATGGTCGAGAGCTTCGTCTTCGAGAGGCTTTCCGAGGCTGTCCAGAAGCCGAAAGTGCTAGAGGACGTCGTCAAGAAGATCAACCTAGAACGGACAAAAAGTGTCGCCCCTCTCCAGAAGGAACTGACGGCAATCGACAAGGAACTGGCAACCATCGAGAGCCAGCGCAAGCGGTTTTTCAAACTTTTCGAGACTAGCGGCGTGGACGACGACCTATTCGTAGAGCGGCTTAGCGAGTTGAAAGTCCAGCATGAACAACTCACACGAAGAAAAGCCGAAGTGGAGCGACAACTCACGGACAACACATCCGATCCCGTCCCGCTTCAACAAGTACGGCAGGCGCTCGCTCAGTTCCAAAGCCTACTCGAAGAAGCGCCTCCCGAAACGCAGAAGACGTTGCTCCAGACCGTGGTCAAGCAAGTCCACATGAAGGACAGACGCAAAGTCGCCGGGATAGAGCTAGAGTTTGACCCGACCGTCCAAAAGCATTTTTTTGAGCTTGCCCCTTCCGCCAAAACGGCGGAGGGGGCTTTTGCTTTCCGCAAGCAAAAGTCCCCCTCCAGATACCGCATCGTTTTGTGACCTCAAAAAGCTCGCATAAGCCCGTTTGCGCCGACTTTGCCACCTAGAGTGGCCTATCCCAAACCCTTGCCCGGCAATGCCCCTTTCCAATCCCGCTGCGAGATTTTCTGAAAAAACTTGCCGTTACTTGTGGTACGGTTCCCCCCGATTTATCTTCACCGCCCGATAAATCTGCTCCATCAGCACCAGCCGCATCAGCTGGTGCGGCAAGGTCATGCGCCCGAAGCTAAGCTTCTGCTGGGCGCGAGCCAGAACCGCGGGAGCAAGCCCATTGCTCCCGCCAATCACGAAGGCCACGTGGCTGCGCCCATACGTGGCCAGCTTATCGAGCTGCCCAGCGAGATCCTCGCTGGACCACAGCTCACCCCCGATCGCGAGCGCGACAACGTGAGCGTCCGGCTTCAGCTGCGCCAGAAGCCTCTCCCCCTCCCGCTCGCGCACCTGAGCCTCCTCCGCCGGACTCATCGTCTCCGGAGCCTTCTCATCGGGCACTTCCGTGAACGTTAGCTTCACGTAAGGCCCGAGCCGCTTGGCATACTCCGCTATGCCCTGCGTCAAATACTTCTCTTTTAGCTTGCCGACACTGGCAATCTGTATATGCATGATTGTCCACCTTCTATAACGATATGTAGTCCATTTTTCTTATAGCTCCAAGCATACCAAAACACATTCCAAATCAAAAGCCGCAGCCCCTAAGCCTCTTGCTCCGAACAAAACTTATCTCCTTGCAAGAATACATATGCTCAAGTCGAATGGGTCTAGCTAGCAATTGCCGTTGCCGTTGCCGTTGCCGTTGCCTTTGCCGTTGCCGTTGCCTTTGCCTTTGCCTTTGCCTTTGCCTTTGCCTTTGTCTTTACCTTTGTCTTTGCCTTTGCCTTTGCCTTTGTCATTATCGTTGTCGTTGTCGTTGCCTTCGCCTTTGTCATTATCGTTGTCGTTGTCGTTGCCTTCGCCTTTGTCATTATCGTTGTCGTTGCCTTCGCCTTTGTCATTATCGTTGTCGTCGTGTCTTTACACTCACACCAAAAACCCCCTAAAGTGTTGACTCTAGGAGGTCAAGCTTTAGGAGGTTAGGCATTAGGAGACACTGAGTATACGAATTAGTTGGAGAGTGTATTCGCCCATGCATCAACAGTCAACACCACAGCTTGCTGAGGGAACACCTTCTCAATAAGCACGCGATGAACCTCGGGATCCGCGTCGATGCAGGCATCCGACAGGACCGTAAGGGCATAGTCTTTGTCCGCCGCTTCCCTTATTGTCGATAGAACGACCCCACTCGTAGCAATGCCGCAGAGAATAAGCGAGTCGATCCCGCGAGCGCGAAGGATGAATTCGAGGTCGCTGCCGGCGAATGCGCTGACGCGAACCTTGGTGACAACGGGCTCGTCTGGCCCCGGTTGAACCGATTCGTGAATCTGCATCATCGCCTCCGGCACCGCCACTGCTCCCGCTCGGCTTGCTATACCACCGAACATTTTGTTTCTAGCACTGATCTCTGGATATCCTGGGCGGAATGCCACTCTTGCATAAATAACAGAGATGGAGTTGCTGCGTGCAGCTTCAATCGCCTTCTGAAACGGAAGAATGACTTCGTCATTGCTTACGTACCTCGATACGACGCTGTTTTGCATATCCATAACCAACAATGCGCTTTTGCTTGGTGAGTTTCCCAATTTTTATATTCTCCTTTCATTCCGTCACTAAACGGAGAAACTATTCCGTTTAATTATACGGAGAAAATTCTCCGTTTGTCAACATTCCATCTGTAAGGTAATATGTCTAGAGAGGAGAGGTGTATCCCAAGATGTCCACATTCCATCCATCAACCACTGGCGACGAGATCAACGCCCTTGGCATGTCCAAGCCTATAGATAAACCGTTACGGGCAGATGCCCAAAGAAATCGAGATAAACTGCTTCACGTCGCCCATAAGATGTTCAAATCCGAAGGGATCTCTATCTCTATGGATGAAATCGCCCGAAGTGCTGGAGTTGGCGTAGGTACGATTTATCGTCATTTCCCGACGAAGGAGGATTTGCTTGGTGCAATCATGACCGGTCACAAATCACGCCTGGCCGAACAAGCCGCGCACTGGCTTCGCCATGAGCATCCAGGAGAGGCTTTCTTTCAATATTTCGAAACGATTATTCGTGAAGGTGTCGCAAATAAAGTCATTACAGATGCGCTTATCAGCAACTTGGATATCCACACGGGACGTTCAGAGACGGCGATGCAGTTCTGGCAAGGGATCGAGGATCTGCTTGTTCGCGCCCAGCAACACGGCTCTGTCAGAGCGGATGCCCGTCTTGAAGATATTAAGGTCCTGCTCATTGGCCTGATGAAAGCTACCGAAGGCAGCGGGAGTTATCCTGACCGCGTTGTTTCGATTTTATGTGACGGCCTTCGTACTATCGTTACGGAGACCGGTCCATTTGCTCCCTAAGCTGCGCTTCCACTGGGCAGGCCCATTGCTCTTGCTCTGCCCATACCCATAACAAATAGCCACGCGGATTCAACCCTACGTGGCTATTTGATGTAGCTGCCAGGCGAATTCGTCCTCGCCCCTCTATATGCTATTCCTATTATTCCACTTCGCTATACAACCAAAAACGCGGCAGGCTCCTCACAGAAATCACATTTGCGGGGCGGGTCCCAATCGGCGAATTGTGTCTCCTTGAGATCAACGACATCCGGCGCGTCTTCATATTCGTCCACGAATCTCTCTAAAGCCTTCTCAATACACGGTTTGCATACACAATACATTCGTCACGTTCCTATTCCTTGTTAGTTAGGTTCAGGATAATCCTTGTCTATATCCCAGCATAACAGAACTTGTCCGCCTCTGTGAAGCCTCTTGCTGGCTTGCTTGCCTCGACTCTTCCGTTCCCCGGCTTACCCGCGCCGTCTTTTCTGATTCACCGCTTTGGTATCTGCCGGCCGCCACTGGACAAGCTGAATAAGCTGCTCCTGCATGTAGGATGCCGAATACACGAACCCGCCCTCGATCCAGTGGAACACAAGCCCCATTAATGCATTTAAGCTATAGACAAGACTAAGTTCCGGGTTAATGGTGGATTTTTCGTCATTGAAGGGTCCCAGATCTTCCACCATAATGCTCCGAATCGAACTAAACATCTTTTCCTTGATCATCGGCAGCGTCTCACTGTGAAACAATATCGAGTATACAGATTTCCTCTTGTCTATATGCTCAAAAATCGTCACCGAATGCGCTCCAAGCTCATCCACCCGAAAAATATCCACATCTGCATAAGGTGCCCGGAATGCGACGATCAATTCATCAATCAGCTCCGCAATAACTTCGGCGAGCAATCCATCCTTATTTTCATAATGAGCATAGAACGTCCCCCGATTATAATTCGCCGTCTCCACAATTTCCGTGATGGAGATATCCGAATAGCTCTTTCGTTCCATCAGCGCAAGGAGCGCTTCCTTCAGCGCCATCTTACTCCGTACCACGCGACGATCATTATCTCTTACTGGCACTTCTCCCCCGCCTTTCCAGCAAACGTTCTCCAACAATCCTTCCTCTACTGTCTATTATCGCACATTTGAAAACGTTTTATATATTGAAGCCATACCCTTACATCCATTATAGTAAATATAACAACTGTTCTGTATTGAACAATTGTTGATTATCAGTAAATTTTATTCCGATTGACCATACTACCCTCAGAGGAGGAATTACTCATGAAACTGACAGGTAAAGTAGCTATCGTAACAGGTGCCGCATCCGGTATGGGCAAAGCCATCGCATTACTTTTCGCATCGGAAGGCGCTAAGGTTGTCGTATCCGATCTCAATATCGAGAATGCTTCGAAGGTTGTCGAAGAAATTCAAGCAGGTGGTGGTACCGCACTTGCCGTTGCTGCCAACGTGGCCAAAGAAGAAGATGTACAACAACTGGTCGACGCCACTGTATCCGAATACGGTACATTAGATATCCTGATCAACAACGCTGGGATCATGGACAACTTCGTTCCCGCTGGTGATTTGACAGACGAGCTGTGGGATCGCGTATTCGCGGTCAACACGACAGGTCCTATGCGCACAATCCGCAAATCGTTGCCTATCTTCCTCGAGAAGGAAGGCGGCGTCATCGTTAACATCGCATCAGCTGGGGGCCTTAACGGCTCCCGCGCAGGTGCGGCCTACACAGCAGCCAAGCATGCTGTTGTTGGCTTGACTAAGAACGTCGGTTTCCAATACGCCGTCAAAAACATCCGTTGCAACGCCATCGCACCGGGCGGCGTCGCGACTAACATTGCGACATCCATCAATGCGCCGAATGAATTCGGTATGGGCCGCGCAATGGTAGGCATGGGCATTAACCCGCGCACGGGTACGCCGGAAGAAATCGCGAAGGTCGCACTATTCCTCGCTTCCGACGACTCCAGCTTCGTGAACGGCACAGTCGTAACGGCAGACGCAGGCTGGACAGCTTACTGAGCCGTCCGTTCTAAGTTGTCATAAGCCATCCTATTAAAGAATCGCCGTATTTCCTGCCAGGAAATACGGCTTTTCCTTTTACAGACCAAATAAACCGCCCCTGGCAAACGATCCAACGGATCATCGCCAGGGGCGGCTATCTCTTCTATGCTTAACCTTTTATTCTTCCTCTGCGGCACTTTCAGCCAGCTTGAGCTTGGTCTGCTTAAGCTCGCCGTCTCGGTAATACGAAATTTCGATCGTATCGCCGATCTTTTTCTTACTGTAGAGATATTTGCGAAGCTCCATCGTACTTTTAATTGCTTGCCCATCCAGCTCGACGATTACATCGTTGAACTTCAGCCCCGCTTTGAGCGCAGGACCGACGGACTCCAGCACAATCACACCGGACAACACATGATCAGGCAACAATAGATCGTCGGCCGGCTCTATCGGCTCCTCTTCGTCCGCTGGAGCCTCTTGCTCCTGATTGCCCGCTCCATCGCCTTCTTCGCCTTCCGCTTCGCCGAACAGCCCCTCCAGCTCGCTCATATCCTGCTGACGCCAGTATTGCTCCAGATCAAGCGTGTAGACGCCAAGGTACGGACGGGAGACGAAACCGTGCTCCATCAGCTCTTCGAGAACAGGCATTGCTTTATTAATGGGGATGGCGTACCCGATGCTTTCTACGCCGAAGTCGGCTATTTTCATACTATTGATGCCAACAACGCGACCGTTCAGATCAATCAGCGGTCCGCCGCTGTTGCCCTGGTTAATAGCAGCGTCGACACGGATCACTTCCTGCTCCCAGTCGATCACGCCGTTCTGATTAAGCGATACAGGTACGATCTCTTCGATGACGCTGACTACGCCCATCGTAATGGACTCGCCCATGCCGAGCGGATTGCCGATCGCCATTACGAATTCCGCTTTGCGAAGCGCCGAAGAATCGCCGATCTCCGCAACGGTATCAATTCCTTTATCATCAATGGCCAGCACAGCCAGATCGGTAATCTGGTCTTCGCCAACAACTGTCGCTTCTCTAACCTCACCGTTCGTCAGTACGGCACGTACACGCTGAGCGCCCGCTACCACATGATAATTGGTCACAATGTACGCCTTACCGTCCTTCTTCTTAATAATAGCGCCTGAACCAACGCCTGCTTCGCGCAGTACGCCTTCGCCTTCCTTCGCTTCGTCGCCTTCGAGCTTCTCGCTGCCGAGCCCGAAACCAAATAGCTGCTCGTTGATAATACTCACAACTGCCGGACTGACCTTTGCAGCGGCATGAATCGCCCGCTCCGAAGGATCTCCCGTTGTGATGAGTCCGCTTGGTGAATTGCCGCCTTTGCCGCTTGCCGGCTCGCTCCCGCCAAACCCTCCGAAGATCGCCCCGAAGAGCAGCGTAGCCGCAACCGCACTCGTGAATGAAGAGATAAACGCGATGCGTACGTTCGACCACTTGCGTTCACCGCTTCTGTATGGAAACCTGGTGTCTTCCCGTCTGCTCTGCCTAACGGTTCGCTTGGACACCTTGGTTGAATAGAAATCATCGTCGAATATGCTCATCGGAATCGCTCCTCTCCTTGGAACCGAAGCCTATCTCTTTTTTGCAATCATAGGAATGTTTTCGGAAGAATTGATTAAAATAATAATAGATTCAATAGCAGCAGCAACAACATTTTTTAAACAAGGAGAGATGTCTATGAAACGGAACGCACCTGCCTCTTGGGAACAGGTTCAGCTAGTGGCCAAGCTGGCCGATCTCAAGGAGGATCACTATCGCACCGTCCTTACGCTCAGCGCCATGCTGGAGCTGTTCATCGACAAAGGCTTGCTGACCCGCGAAGAGCTTACCGCCAAGGCGGAGCTGCTGGACGAGCAACTGGAGAGTCTGATTTCCTCTTCACTTCATCCCATGGCGTAGGTCGGTCATGGTACGTATGACGAAGCGGAAACTCATCTTGCTTATAAAATATTCCGTGATTCTCCAATATAGAATTGACCGTTAGCATCGCCAAATCCATTTGGTTGTGGTCAAGACTGAGATGCGCCAGATAGACGCGTTTCGTTCTGTCTGTCATTAGCTCCAGCAGCGCTTCGCCTGCTGCAACATTGGATAGATGGCCTACGTCGCTTAAGATACGACGTTTGATGTTCCAGGGATAACGTCCCATACGGAGCATCTCGGTATCATGGTTCGACTCTAGCACGAGCACGTCCGAATCGATAATCTGACGTTTGACCTTCTCGCTCACATACCCGAGATCCGTTGCGAGACTCAGCTTCTCGCCGGCCTCCTCGAAGCAATAACCAACGGGCTCCGCCGCGTCATGCGAGATCGGATACGACTGCATCTGCAGCGAGCTGAAGGACAACGCCTCTCCCGACTCCATAATGACTCGTTTCTCCGGTGCAATGGTACCGACTAGCCGTTCCATGGCGTTCCAAGTCGCTTCGTTCGCATAGATTGGAACCCCGTGCTTCCGGGCGAATGCGCCTAATCCCTTAATATGATCAGAATGCTCGTGCGTCACGACCAAGGCGTCAATCTCATGCGGACTAACGCCTCGCTCGCGCATGAGCTCCTCCAGCTTCTTCATGCTGAGACCCGCGTCGACCATAATCGTTTTGTCATTACTTTGTACGATGGTGCAATTCCCCGTCGAACCGCTCCCCAGCACTGTAAATCGAAGTCCCAAACCTTCCAATCCCTTCTCCTGCTACCCATTCGGCAACACCTGATATATGAGGTTGTTCCAACAATGCGCTCTCCATTACGAAGTCAACCACCTATGAAACTCGCAATCTATAACAATCGCATGTGCAGTCAGATTGAGTAGGACCAAGCACGACTCTACTCTATCTAACCATGACAAGCCGCAGCCCTTCCATGCTAATATATTCCCAATTAGGAGTCGCATCGCCGACTCGTTCGCTTCCATATTCGCAACTGCTGGTTATTTCTCTTCTATCTGTCTATTGTAACATTCTAATGGACCTGCGTGTCTTTAAGTTATCCGATAATCACTAAATCTTTGGACATTATAAAAGGGAAAGTCGGGGCGCATTAACTTCCCGACTTGTCATCCCCTTCATTCGGTTCGCCTCCGCCATCCGTAGCTACTTCACCACTAATGGCATTCACATAATATACGTTGCCGTCCTCGAGCATGACTCTCCAGGATGGCGTTGACACCTGCTTCTCCGAATCAAAGATTTGCCCATGATAGCCTAGCTGAATATCCGTAATGACCGAGCCCTCCGGCAAGTATGTCTCGATTAAGCTCGCCACGATCTTCGATGCGGGAAGCACCTGCTTCTCCTCACCTCTGCCAATCAGCTCCACACGATCCTGCAGGAAGCCTGTAATCTTCAAGTTACTGTTGTAGAGCTCCAGCTCTACATTAAACATAGGCAGTCCATCGACCATTCGGTGGAGAACAAAGACGCCTTCCCGGCTATTATGAATATCGTATACATAATGCTCGAGTTCAGGCACCTGATCGCCGATCGCCTTGATGAGCTGACCCTTGCTAAAGTTCAAGGCGCTGTCGACCGGCTTCTCCAGCGGTGTTGGGACAGGCTTCTGATGGACATCGGAGTGAAGCAGGTACGTCAGGTCGCCTAGCTTAGGCGTATCAGAGGGCAAATTCGCCGAAGAAGCAAACGTAATTCGTTTCTGCTGCATAAGCAGCACCTTATCCTGCGGAAGCTCCGCCGAGTTTACGTTGGCGTCCAATTGCTCCCTGATATCGTTGAACAGCTGATACCCTAGAAGGACGTTCAGCATGAGAAACGACATAATCAACACACTTTTTGCTCTGCCCCAATCCAATTCCCATCACCTCCCGCAACATGGCTCGCGTTACCGCTTATACCTCGTCCCCTATTTCCTCGCCCGCCGCATACATGACTACTCAGTATTGCTTACTGTACCTGCAGCCTCGGTCTTCACGTCATTGAGCGGTTCCACCGGCGACGAGCTGTCTTGCTCCGCACCATCCATCAGGTCTGACGGAGCGGTTCCTAAATCCGTCCCCTGATCAACGAAACTGCTGCCGATATCTAGACGATTAGCAAGCAAGCCGGCAAGGCCTGCGTCGTCTGGACCAGTTCCAGAGACAGCGCCCGCACTACCGTCTGAGCCAACTCCATGACTGCCACTGCCGGCGCTCCCCTGTGCTTGTCGCTCATTACCACTCTGCTCTCTGGGAGATCGTAGTCCGCCCGAATTCAAAGCTACTTGACCCGCTGCTGACTCCGAGCCGTCAGACGCTTCTGTCCCTTGCGAATCCGATACCTCGCCGGTTGTTTGTCCCGGTGATGTTCCGTCACCCGCTCCTTGTCCGTTAGATGCCTCGTCTGTCTGAGGAGGAGGTGGTTTGTATCCTATCGGATATGCCTCCGTTAGAATTTCCTCCGTTCCATCCGCCAGCCTTACAGCCCATACAGGCTCAAAGCTAATTCGGTTATCCTCGAGGAGCGACGACCTCAGCGCAGGGAACAGTGCCGTCACCTCGCCTTGTCGCGCATACTTATGATACAGCCCTTTAAGCGCCTCGCCGCCAGCCAGCCAACGCACCGTACGCGATTCCGACTGCTCTGCCAACGTAATAAGCGATCGCGAATATTCCGTCACGACGCCTTGCTGCAGCGTCAGCTGAATATTGCCGTAATTGAACAGTTCGTTATCGATGATCGGATATTGCTCCACATACTTGCGGAAGGTCACCTTCCTCATCTCATCCTCTACCGGAGAACCGGTCAATGCATGTGAACCGTCCCAGCCGCCATGCTCATTAATAAAGTCCACCGATGCGTACACATTCTCGCTTGGCATAACGCCATTGCTCTGCGTCGCAGCCGGGTTCGTGTAGTTGATCCACAGACCATTCTGATCCACCTGCAACCCGCGTTTGCCATCGGCAAAGATCTGCGAGCCGCTTCGGTCGACAATAGCCCTTGTTGTGCTGGCGTCGAAGAATAGGCTCCGCTGCATTTGCTCCGGCGAATATGTCTCGAACGGGAAAATCATCGAGGTCGCTTGCAGCGACTCCTTCGGCAGATACAAGTCGCCAGCCATCATCGTATACTCCGGCAGATGTTGACCGAAGCCAACATAATCCTGTACATCGCGCACTGTTAAGTCGGCACGAACGGACTCGTAGACGATCCCTTCCTCACTGCTGAAGAAGAAGGTCCGGATCTCTTCCGTATCCGTTGTTTTGAAGATCCAGATGCGGTCGATTCGGTCATTGAGGAACAACAGATCTCCTTCGAGCTTCAGCAGCTTCTGCAGCAGATCGACGGCGATGCCGCTTCCGAATCTCAATTCGATGCCGATATCGTTTTTCCGCACTTCGTTCCAGTCGAGCAGCGTAATCGGGCTGCGCTGGAACCCCTTGAATTCACGTCCCATCAGACGCTCCTCCAAGATCATCTCGTAGAACTGCGTATTCGGGTAGAGTACGGTATGACGGTCTTCGCCCATATGAATAATCAATTCTTCTGGGAATATCGTGTTCTCCACATGCGAAGTTGTCCCGAGCCGCTCCGCATTAATATAATCGAGATCGCTCCGTACGGTCGCCACTAGCCCCGGCATGCTGTATGCCAGCAGATAACTCTGGAGCAGGCTGAGTACTACCAGCGCGATTAACACCCCTGTTTTGACTCGCTCTATCATTCGGGCTCCCCTCCTTCCTGAAGCAAAGGAAGCGTGAATGTGACTTTCGTGCCTTCATTAAGCTCCGAATACAACGCAATTGTGCCTCCATGCGCCTTGACGATTTCCCGGGCAATCGACAAACCTAGTCCCGTCCCGCCCATATTGCGGGATCTCGCCTTGTCTACCCGATAGAATCGGTCAAAAATTCGCGAAAGATCCTTCTTAGGGATACCAATTCCCGTATCCTTCACGCTGATCTCTAGTGACGACCCATCCGCCGTACGGCGTGCAATTAGGCCGATCTGACCGCCATCGAGCGTATATTTGATCGCATTGGATATCAGATTATCCAGCACCTGATCGATCTGATCGCGGTCCAGCCAAGCGTTCTTAAGACCCCGCTCCACTCCGACGTTAGCCGAGATCGACTTCTGTCGCAGTTGGAAGGAGAAGCGGTCGGCCACTTCGTCCAGCATATCGTGAATATTGGTTTGACGTCGGCGCAGCGGCGCCTGATTGGAGTCGAGCCGAGACAGATGGAGCAGATCCGTTACGAGACGGATCATCCTCTCGGTTTCATTGCTGATAACACCAACGAATCTCGCCGATAGCTCCCGCTCCTCGAGCGCACCGTCCCCGAGCGCTTCCGCATAACTTTTGATCGTCGTTAACGGAGTACGCAGCTCATGTGATACGTTGGCAACGAATTGACGACGGGACTGCTCCAGCTTCTCCTGCTCCGTAACATCCTGTAATACCGCGATGGTGCCCGTGATGCCCTTGCCTCTGCGATGAATCGGCGTAAACGTAACCTTCAGCGTCGAATCCCCTGATTCAACCGTTTGTCCATCCTCCTGCGCATCCCGATGAAGCAGGATCGTCTGACCGCGTCCTTGCTCGAGCACGGACAGCTTATCGGGTTCGAGACCTAACAGCTCCGATAGCTGGGCACCTTGGAACGTCTCTACGTCGAGCAGCTCCAGCGCGCGGCGATTCCATACGATGATGACTCCTCGCTCGTCGGCGGCAACTACGCCGTCGCTCATATTGGAGAGTACCGATACCAGCTTCTCATTCTCTTCTTCATTCGCTGACAATGCTTCCTTCAGTCGTATCGTCATATCATTGAATGCCATACTAAGACGCCCGATCTCATCGTCCCCGAGTACCGGTGATTTGAGGTCAAATCGCCCATCTGCAACAGCTTCGACCTGTCTGGTCAATCCTTTGATCGGATTGGTGATCGTATGTGCCAACAAGATGCCAAGTACGCCCGTCAGTCCAAGCGCAATTAACGTCCCCGAGAAAAAGATCTGATTCACCCGATTGACCGTTACGTACAGCTCTGTCATAGACGCCACGACATACACGGCCCCTACGACTTTATCGTTGTAGGTGACGGGCAGCGCAAGCATCTTTTTGCGGGTGTTATCTTCATCAATAATTTCTTCCTCGTTATCCGAAATATTCTGCAGCGCCCGGCTCACCGCCAGCGACTTGTTCTTCTGCCCGATATACGACTGGTGGACCTGCAACGAAGTCGCGACAAGCCTTCCGTTAGCATCGAGCACCTGAACTTCGGCTCCGCTGATGCTGAACAGATTGCGCACGACCAAGTTGAGGTCTTCTGTCGTATTATCGGCTGAATCGCCATCGCCCTCCTGATTCGGAAGTAAGCTCGGCGCAGCGAATTTGGCCAGAATATCCGCCTGCTCCCTCAGATTGTTGGTGAAGGTCGTAATAAGCGAGTTCTTGACCGTACTGATGAAATAAACGCCGATAAGCTGCATCGCCACGAGTATCAGCAGCAGGTAAATAATGACGAGCTTGACCTGAATGGTCCGGAAGAAGCTCTGTCCCTTCATCCCTGCCCGAAACCTCCCGACTTCGCATTACGCATCATATATCCTAATCCTCGCCGCGTCATAATATATTCCGGACGGCTTGGATCATCCTCGATCTTCTCGCGCAGACGACGAATCGTAACATCCACCGTACGAACGTCGCCAAAGTATTCGAAGCCCCATACAGCCTGCAGCAAGTGCTCTCGTGTCATAACCTTGCCGCTGTTGCGCGCCATGTAATGGACTAGCTCGAATTCGCGGTGCGTCAAGTCCAGTGGTTCGTTGTTCTTGTATACGACATACATATCCGTATCGATAAAGAGGTTAAACAGCTTGAACCCCTGCTGATCCGCATGAGGATCAAGGCTTGCCGATTCTTCGGCGGCGCCTTCGCCTTGTTTGTCGCTCTTCGTCTGGCGGCGCAGATGAGCCTTCACCCTTGCGAGCAGCTCACGCGTGCTAAAGGGTTTGGTTACATAATCGTCAGCGCCCAGCTCAAGACCAAGCACCTTGTCAATCTCGGTGTCCTTAGCTGTGAGCATAATAATTGGCATATTAAGCTTGGAGCGCACCTCGCGGCACACATCCATACCATCCTTAACCGGCAGCATCAAGTCCAGCAGGATAAGATCCGGCTGCTCCTCGAATGCGAGTCTAACCGCCTCGCCGCCGTCGAACGCGCAGATCACCTGATGCCCTTCCTTCTCCAAATTAAACTTCAATATATCTGCAATCGGCTGTTCGTCATCGACCACCAAGATTTTACCGTGCATCGTTACCCACCGCCTGTCGCTTGTCCAATTGATTTGCTTATATTCTAACATACAGTGGCACTGCGTTTACAATGAATTTCCCCTCATATCGGGCAAATAGGCAAGAATATCCTCTGCATCCCACTGCAACTATTTTTTGCCCAGCGCGTCCATAATAAAAGAAGCACCTCAAGAACAATAATGTCCCGAGATGCTTCAATATGGATCCAATTGGATAATAGATATTATAAGTACTTAAGCGGGTTTTGCATAACGCCGTTTTTGTGTACTTCGAAGTGCAGATGTGTACCAGTCGAATTGCCCGTGTTCCCCATGATGCCGATGGAATCACCTTTCTCCACCTTATCACCTTTGCTTACCTTGTAGGAACTCAGATGTCCATACACTGTTTTGTAGCCGTTCTGATGATTAATGATAATACACTTGCCAAGGCCTTCCTTCGTGCCGACGAATTCGACGACGCCGTTATCGGCAGCCTTAATTGTTTTGTTGCCGATCATATCGATGCCGTTATGGCTGCGACCCCAACGTGAGCCGAACTTGCTTGTCAGTCGCGCGCCGGATACCGGCCATATGAATCGTCCCGTGCCTTCGCCAAGCACAACCATTGTGCCCTTCTCAATCACGGTAGCAGTTGGTTCCTTCAATACTTCTTTATTGATTAGCTCTTCCGTCACGACATAACCGTTTTCCTTCTTGATGCTGTACGTCAGTCGTTGTTCACCTTCAACGCCTTGCGTGATCGTCTTGGATTCGCCAACACGCATCTTCGCATTTTTTACGTATTCGATAGGCACGGCAATCTTCTCAAGTTCTACAAGATTTTCGGTTGTTACGACCGTCAGCTCCGGCAGTTGGACAGTCAGGTCCAGCTCGTCTCCGATTGTAATCTTGTCATCTTTGATCCATGTATTATTCTGACGAATAAAATCGGATGTAATGTCGAATTTCTGAGCGATACAGCCTACGCAGTCGCCTTCTTGCACAACATACTTGGTTGGCTTGGTGCTGCCTGTAATAATTTTCTTGTAGATGTCCTCTGCTGTAGCAATGCTTGCTGGATCGGTCTCAATTTCTGCGATCGCAACATCCTCTACGAATTCGACATCCGTTATGACACGACCTGGCTTCGTCAAATCGGGAGCCGCTTCAGACTTTGCAGTCTCTTCGTTTGCATCATACGACAATGTAGTTACTGATTTGCCGTCTTTCTTGGCAGCAAGCTCAGGTGCATATTTGCTCTGCACTCTTGCTAGAATACCATCTGCCGTTTCTTGATCCTTCACAATGCCAATGACGTTGCCGTCAATCTTGACTTCCACGCCTACCGCATGAGAGGATGTTGTGCTCTCCAGCTTGGCAAGTGTCGTCTCCGTATCTGGAACTGCCTTAAACGCACGGTCGCTTACGTATGTAATCTCCCCAGTGTCCAGCTCCATGTTCACATCCGGGTTAGCCTGCTGCACTTCTTGCGTCTTCGACACAATCCACTGCTCTACCTCATCCGGTGTTCCTACTGTCCCTACTTCTACGTCGTCCATATATACATGATAGAATTCAAAAGTATTTCGTTCTACATATTGCGAGTATTGCTGATAGCCAATAAGGCCCGCTGCTGTTAGAACAATTGCCGCTCCACCGATCCATAGAGTCGTTTTCTTCCGCCAGAAGGGGGTAGATACAACCACGTCTGCGGTCTGGAGTTCGGTCTTGCTATCCAAGCCTTGAGAGTCTTTACGTCGAAAGTATCGGGTCGTTTGTTCCCATACATTCTTCATACGACTCATATCCCTGAAACCGGTCATGATAGTCTCCTTTTCGCTTCGCTTCTGAAAGATTTATGTGCTCTTACACAAGAAAAAAGGCGAATGCTCCCGTCGGATCACTCGCCTAATACTTTAACACAAGCCTAACAAATGGGGCAACCATTGCCATCATAACGTAATATTAATATTTTTTCAGAATATCCATCATACTCTCGTATTCCTGCGTGTCGAGATACTGCGCCATAATCTGCTCGATGTTTGTCACTTCGCGTTCTGTAAGCCCTTCCTCCATGTAGAGAGAGATCTGCTGCAGCTGTTCTTGAGGCAGCTTGGTGAGGAGAAGATCGAACAGCTTATTCTTGTCTTCGTCGCTCATTTTGTCCTTCGTCTCCGTCAATTCGTCTGTTGATAGAGCCGTCTCCGTACCGTCGGTACCGCCTATCCCCTCGACTGTGCCACCTGATTCGTCCGTTCCTGTCCAACCCTCTGCAGCGCCACCAACCTCATCTGATTCTGAGCCGCTGCCTGGTGAATCGGCACTGCCTGCCGCGCCGCTGCCCTTGCCAACCCCGACATCCGTCAGCGCAGGTTCCTCGACCTCGCCGAACGCTTCTTCAGCTTCTATCGGATCAGACTCTTTCTCTGCCGTGTTGTCATTGCCGTCATCTTCACTGCCTTGGCCTTCTGCAACGTTCTCCTCTTGTTCGGTCAAATGGGGCTCAGAGCCCCATAACTTACCCCATACGCCCGACATCGCCATCGGCGGCACATCGATAGGCAATTCGTACTGCTTAAGCACCGACTCCAGATAACTCGTCACGATATACCCCGTCGTCCATATCGACAAAAAACTAAGGATCAGCCCCGCTGCTACCAGCTTAGCCAACCATGTCAATCCTCTTAACATCCCATCATCTCCTAGACCCGGCCAGGCCAGTCCACACCAAGCCGTTCGTTCCTATCTATCAGTATGGTCAAGGTTAAGAGAGGACATTCCGTCCAGGCAAAAAAACAGCCATTGCTCTCAGAGTCTCATGAACTCCGCCAGCAATGGCTGTATGGCTGTATTAAATTAGTAGATCGAACGTACTGGGTTCGTCTGCTCACGGTTACGACCGACAGAGAAGATCGCGATCGGGATTCCTGTCAGCTCAGAGACACGATTCAGATAGTTCAACGTGTTAGTTGGCAGATCCTCAAGCTTCTTGGCGCCCGAGATATCCTCGCTCCAGCCTGGGTACTCCTCGTACACCGCTTCGCACTCGGCAAGCATCTTGAGGTTCGCTGGGTAGTGCTCGATGATCTCATCGCGGTACTTGTAGCCCGTACAAATCTTAACCGTTTCGAGACCTGTCAGCACGTCCAGCGAGTTCAGCGACAACCCTGTGATGCCGCTGACGCGGCGTGCATGGCGGACGACAACTGTGTCGAACCAGCCTACACGACGTGGACGACCCGTAACGGTGCCATACTCATGACCTTTGTCGCGGATCAGTTGACCAATTTCGTTGTCTTGTTCTGTCGGGAAAGGTCCATCGCCTACGCGAGTTGTGTATGCTTTCGCTACGCCGATAACCTGTTGGATCTTCGATGGTCCAACGCCGGAACCGATACATACGCCGCCAGCCGAAGGGTTGGAGGACGTTACGAACGGGTATGTGCCTTGGTCGATATCGAGCATCACGCCTTGCGCGCCCTCGAAGAGAACTTTTTTGCCTTCGTCAATTGCATCGTTAAGCACAACCGAAGTATCCGTCACGTACTTACGAAGCACTTCTGCATATTCGAGGTAATCCTTTACTATAGCATCGCCGTCAAGCGCTTCGCCGCCGTATACCTGTTGAATCAAGTTGTTCTTCTCCACGATGATCGAGCGTACGCGGGATTCGAACTCCTCGGCATCCATCAGATCACTGATTCGAATACCGTTGCGAGCAGCCTTGTCCATGTAGCATGGGCCAATGCCTTTGCGCGTCGTGCCGATCTTGTTGTCGCCCTTACGATCCTCTTCGAGACCGTCTAGCACCAGATGATACGGCATAATAACATGCGCGCGATCGCTGATTTTCAAGTTCTCAGTCGAGAATCCGTTCTCATGAATATAATTAATTTCGTCGATCAGCGCGGCTGGGTTAATAACCATTCCGTTACCGATGACGCAAGTTTTATCGTGATTGAAAATACCGGATGGAATCATCGTTAATTTGTACTTCTTATTGTCGATGAGAATGGTGTGTCCGGCGTTGTTTCCTCCTTGGTAACGAGCAACAACGTCAGCTCCCTCTGCTAGGAAGTCGGTGATTTTGCCTTTCCCTTCGTCTCCCCACTGCGTACCGACAACAACAACCGTAGACATAATCATACCCCCGTTCGATGTACCTTGACATCGAAAATTACCGTCATGCGGCGACTCCGCATTATTCACGGAGGCTTTGGCCTGAAGACAGCATTTATAGTTTAGCAGTGCAGCAGACAGAAGTCAAACAAAAAACGAACAATTGTGCAGACGCCTACACAATTGTTCGGATATTTACGATGCTTGCGACGGATCGTGATGAGTCCGGTCCAAGTTGACGAATTTATTGAAGTTTTTGAGGAAAACCAGCTCAACCGTGCCGACTGGCCCGTTCCGCTGCTTGGCGAGTATAATCTCGATAATGTTCTTCTTCTCCGACTCTTTGTCGTAATAATCGTCCCGGTATAAGAACGCGACAATATCGGCATCCTGCTCGATCGATCCGGATTCCCGAAGGTCGGACATCATCGGGCGTTTGTCCTGCCGCTGCTCGACACCCCGGCTGAGCTGAGACAATGCGATAACCGGAACCTCAAGCTCCCTGGCGATCATCTTAAGCGTACGCGAGATCTCCGATACTTCCTGCTGACGATTCTCGCCGCCTTTGCCGCGGCCCTGAATGAGCTGCAGGTAGTCGATCAGAATCATGCCGAGACCGCGCTCCTTCTTAAGCCGCCGACACTTCGCACGAATGTCGGCTACCGTGATGCCCGGCGTATCGTCGATAAAGATCTGCGCTTCTGACAAGGCGCCAATCGCCATCGTCAGCTTCTCCCAGTCGTCACCCTCCAGGCTGCCTGTCCGCATCCTTGTAGCGTCTACGTTGGCCTCGGCGCATATAATACGCTGGACGAGCTGTGCCGCTGACATCTCCAGCGAGAAGATGGCGACCGTTTCCTTCGCTCTAACGCCCACGTTCTGAGCGACGTTAAGCGCAAAGGCGGTCTTGCCGACGGAAGGACGCGCCGCCACGATAATCAGGTCGCTTCGTTGGAAGCCTGCCGTCATCTTATCAAGGTCGACGAAGCCGGACGGAATACCCGTCGTGCCCCCCTTGTTGGTATACAAGAACTCGACCTTCTCGAAAACTTCCATTAATACGTCTCGAATGGAGATGAAGCCGCTGCTGGAGCGACGATTCGATATCTCGAGAATCTTCTTCTCCGCGTCGCTGAGCAGCACGCCGACATCCTCGGCGTTGGCGTAACCATCCGACACGATATTGGTCGCCGTCCGGATCAATCTGCGCAGCATCGACTTTTCTTCAACGATCTGGGCGTAATAATCGACGTTGGCTGCTGTTGGCACCGCATTGGCCAGCTTCGCCAAGTAGCTGACGCCGCCAATCTCCTCCAGCAACCCTTGATCTTGAAGATGCGCCGTCAGAGTGACGAGATCGACCGGTTGGTTGTTCTCGCCTAGCTCGATCATCGCTTCATAGATACGGCCGTGGCCGCTGCTGTAGAAATCCTCGCTGCGTACACGTTCCATCGCGGTAATAAGTGCTTCCGGCTGGATGAGAATCGCGCCGATGACAGCCTGTTCCGCTTCCATATTCTGTGGCGGAACCCGGTCGAACATTAATTCGTTACTCACTTCGGACATCTCCTTTCTATTTAAGTTGCGCCATTTGCAGCTTTGTTACGCACGTATATTGTCTAACATGGCTCTGCTTGGCCAATCTTATTCTTCAGCCGTCTGCACATTCAGCTTCGCTTTGACTTCCGGATGCAGCTTAACCGGCACTTGCGTAACGCCAAGCGTACGGATCGGATCCTCAAGCTCGATCTTGCGCTTGTCGATTTTGAAGCCAAGCGCCGCAAGCGCCTCCGCTACCTGCTTGCTCGTAATGGCGCCGAATAGACGTCCACCCTCGCCAGCTTTCGCTTTCACGACAATGGTCGTGTCTTCAAGCTTCTTAGCAAGTGCTTGCGCATCCTCTTTTTCCTTTGCTTTGCGCTTCACTTCCGAAGCCGTCTGAAGCTCCAGCGTCTTCAGGTTGCCGTCGGATGCGGCCTTTACCAAACCCTTAGGCAGAAGGAAATTACGTACGTACCCTTCAGAGACTTCCTTAACCTCGCCCTTTTTACCTTGACCCTTTACGTCTTGCAAGAAGATTACTTTCATTCGAATAACCCCTCTTCCGATTCGATTTGATGCAGCACTTTCTTCAGCTTGCCTGCAACTTCATAGACTGTGCCTTCCATTTGTGCCGCCGCGTTGGTCAAATGACCGCCGCCGCCCATGCGCTCCATGACGACCTGCACATTGATGCCGCCTAACGAGCGCGCACTGATGCCGATTAGCCCGTCCGGTCTTTCACCGATGACGAAGGAAGCCAGAATATCGGTCATATTCAGCAACGTATCCGCTGATTTCGCTATGAGCAGCTGCGAATTGCGTACACCTTGTTCGACCACCGCAATCGCGATATGGTCATAAAGTACTTCCGCATGTTTAATGATTTCGGCCTTGCTGACATAACCCTCAAGATCCTCCTGCAGCATACGCTGTATCACCATCGGATCAGCTCCGCCCCGCCGCAAGAACGAGGCCGCCTCGAACGTCCGCGCACCCGTGCGCATCGAGAAGCTCTTCGTGTCCACCGTAATGCCGGCCAGCAGCGCAGTTGCTTCTCTAACATCGAGTCCCACACGATCATGGATATATTGCAGCAGCTCCGTGACAAGCTCGCAAGTAGATGAAGCATATGGCTCCATGTATACTAGTATCGCGTTATTAATAAATTCTTCGCCCCTGCGATGATGGTCGATAACGACGATCCGATCGGTGAGCGTCAGCAGCTTAGGCTCCTTCACCAAGGATGCCTTATGCGTATCGACAACAACAGCAAGCGATTGCGGCGTCATCAGCGTAAGCGCCTGTTCTGGCGAGATAAATCGCTTGGATAGCTTTTCTTCTTCGCGCAGCAGTTCCATTAACTTGTCGATGGAAGGATTGATGCCTTCCAAGACGATGTATGCTTCTTTGCCGAACAACTGTGCCGCTTTCAGCACACCCACTGCAGCTCCGATCGCATCCATATCCGGGAATTTATGACCCATAATGATGATATTATGGCTCTCCTTCATCAGATCGCGCAGCGCATGTGCGACGACACGCGCTCGTACGCGCGTGCGCTTCTCTACGGCATTGCTCTTGCCACCATAGAACGACTGACGACCCGCGACTTTAACTGCCGCTTGATCACCGCCGCGACCGAGTGCGATATCGAGGCTCGTATGCGCCCACCCGCCAAGCTCCGTTATTTGTTCGGCACCAGCGGCGAAGCCGATACTCAGCGTTACCGGAATTTTCTGTTCACCGGCCATCTCCCGTACTTCGTCCAGAATAACGAACCGCGAGTGCTCCAGCTGGCGAAGCGTCTTTTGGTCGGTGATGAGCAGGAAGCGGTCGGATGTCAGACGTTTTAGATAAATTTTGTACTGCTGTGCCCACTCCGTAATCTCAGTCGTCACCTTGGACAACATCGTACTTCGTTGATGATCATCCAATCCTTGCGTGACTTCCTCTAGGTTGTCGATCATTACGACGCCAAGCGATAGCTTCTCGTCCTCATATTTGCGGCCGAGCTGCCATAGCTCCGTGATGTTCTTGACGTACAGGATCTTCTCCTTCGGACGGAAGATCAACTGGTACATTTGCGAGCCGATCGCCGCTTCCATGATGCCGTCGCGTTCCTTGTCCTTGGCATGCTGCAGCGTCGGGAATAACTCCGTCAATGGCATGCCGATCACGTTGTCCTTCTCGAATATCTTGGCGATATACGGGTTGTGCCACTCTACCACTCGATCTTCCTGATATAAAATAATGCCGAACGGCAATTCGCTGATCACGTCATTGCCGCCTTTCTTCACACGGTAAGACAACGTTCCCAGATAAACCTTAAGATCCTTGCGGAACGCCCGCTCCGCAAAGAAACTATAGATGCCTACTCCGATGGTAAGGAGCAGGCCGGCAAGTCCGGCCGCCCAGTGGAACCAGGCAAGCAACCCGGACAGCAGGGCGAGTACGGACAGCGCGGCGGCATGGTGCATGCCATGCCATCTCGTCAATAGAAACTTGGGCATAAAACATATCGCTCCTGTGCTATTTTGATTTAATGAACGCCTTCCGGATTGGGAATGCAGTATCCAGAACGCCGATCAAGCTAAGCGGAGGAATCAGCAGCACAGGGATGGCTAAGAGAACAGGAACCGCCCTATTCCAGTCGCGATGATGCGCAATGTAGAAAACAAATCCGATCGCTTGGATCGCGAACACGTAGCTCAGCAGCGGTACAAGATTCATAAGCGCTACGGCCAGGAACGATTCGCTCGTGCTCATCGTGAACAGGTCCAGCACATAAGCGATCAAATAATAGATAACCAGGACACGCGGCAGCTTCCACTCTCTAGCCTTAGGGTAAGCCGGAACTTGAAGTCCGCTGCGGTTAACCAATCTTCGTGAAATGTAGTGCGATATGACCGCGTAGACGTAAGCGAGAATGATGAACGTTAACGGAATCATATTGATAATAACGGAAATTAACGTCTCCGTATGCTGCGATGTCCATTCTGTCGTGATTGCGCTTTGAGCCATGACGCTTTCGAACGTATCCCGAATGGTGGTGCTCATCGCATCCAGCAGCGACAAGTCGAGCACAAGCTCGAAGACAATCAACTCCAGCATGAGCTGGGCTAGAATAACAACGCCGACGATCCGTATAACCTTAGCGGCAGGCGCTTCCTTACGATAGAGGTGACCCATCACGATGGCGGGCAAGAGGAAGAACAGTCCGATAATAAGTACTGCCGGTCCCGCGATCAGCGCTGCGATAACCCATACCGGAATCACATGCAGGGCGAAGGCCCCTCTGGACAATGTCGAATAGAGGACGACGTACGGAACCATCATGAACAATAAGGCGGGCAAATTCAATACAGGTACAGCGAGAAGCAACAGCAGCAGCAGCGCTGCACCGCTCCATAACAAGGGTTTAAGCCCAGTTTTCAATCCGTTCACCTCTGACGACTTCGATTGCATGCCCGAGATCAGGCATTCACTACCCATTATATCATAAAAGCGCAATTCCGCATGCATCCTGTACATCACTGCCAGTCCGCTGCCTCGCTGCCTCATTATTAGATTCCGTAACCGTTTATTCCATTCATCCCCCACTCCTCTACCCCATCTTTGCCGTCACAACCCAAACAAAAAAAACTGCCCCCGCGAAGCCTTAGCTCCGCTGGGACAGTCCTTTCTGACAATAATCAATAATTTCGCTTCTTCGCACAATGCCGATAAAATGATTGCGGTCATCCACTACAGGAACAAAGTTCTGAACCTTCGCTAGCGAGATCATATCATCCATATTGGCATCGATATTAACCGCCTGATTGTTCACCCTTAGCGGCACTTCGCTAATTCTCACCTTGTTCGTCCCCTCGAACGTCAAGTCCGGGCGGCTCTTCATGAACCACAACAGGTCGCCTTCGGTCAGCGTACCGTAATACGAACCGTCGTTGCGCAGAATCGGAACCGACGTGTAGCGGTGATATTCCATTCGCTCGAGCGCTTGCCTTAGCGTCGTCTCGTTGGTCATACAGACGACCTCTTGCTTCGGCAGCAGGAAAAATGCGATATTCATTCCTTCGTTCACTCCGTTCTTATTGACCAGACGCGCTAGTGATCGACTGTGCCTCCTTGTTCGGCTCAGTCGCCATATACTGAGCAGGGAGAATCAAATTTGCGCTCGCTGTATCAGCATCCAGCCAATTTTGAATCATCGTCTGCACTTGCTGTTGATCTTCTTCATCCGGGAAGTAATAATACGTTCCGCCCTCTACCAATCGACCTCCGCGTCCCAGCATCGTATGGCTGTACATCGTCGGATCGCCTTTGGTCAAGATGGATTGCGACAAATCGATTAACTGCCCTGGTTGCATGTCCGTACTGAAATTGTCGCCCATAATATCGATAAAGGAAGGGATTTTGGTCCACTGCTTCATGCTAGTAGCCTTCTCTATAATAGCATGAAGGAACTGCTGATGTCGCTCTGTTCGGCTCATGTCCCCGCCTGCGTCTTCACGATAGCGCACGAAATTAAGCGCATCGGTTCCGTTATATAGATCCTGTCCGCCTTTAATAACAAATTTTTCATGGTCGTAGCCCTTATTCACAATATCTTCTTTGATCGGCAGCGCTATGCCGCCCATCGCATCAATTACGTCCCTGAACCCTTCGAAGTTAATAGAAGCGTAATGATTGACAGGGGCATCCAGGTACTTCTCTACCGTATCCATCGTCATACCCGCTCCGCCGAATACATACGAATGGTTGATTTTGTCCTTGCTGTCCCTGCCGACAATCTCTACGTACATATCGCGGGGAATCGAAACAAGCAGCATTTTACCATCCGTTGGGCGAATCACCGTGTAGATCAACGTGTCCGATCGTCCAGCCTCATTGTCGCGTTGATCCACCCCTAGCAGCAGCAAGGAGAACGGTTCTGTCTTCGTTCTATCGACATTCACCGGTATTGGCGGTTGACGATTATCGACAGGCTTATATGTCGTTTCGAGCTTCTTCTCCAGCGATCCTTGCACAAACCAATCGAAGCCTGCCATAGCCAGTGTTTCCCGATTGAGGTATGCCGCCGCGAGCAATACGATTGCAAGGATACTAATCGCATATAATCGTTTATTTTTTTTCATCGTTTCCACTCTCCACATTATTCATTCCGTCTGTCTCTCTATCCGGCAAACTAAGTTCCTTCCCTATTGTAGACGATGCGGGACGTTCAGGGGTTACAAACCCGTTACATTTCTTTTTTCCATTTGTGGAAATTTGTCGATAATAAAAGGAGGTCTAATGCTCGCCCACAGCGAATACAATTCTTGCAATACAATGTCCATAAGGGAGAGTGAGCTGTCCACTATGCAACCTGTACAAGTAAATCCAGATCCATCGTCTACTGGCTTGGATCCTAAGGTAGCTGGCCTGCTATGTTACGCATTAACATTCATTACAGGCATCATTTTCCTCGTTATTGAGAAACAAAGCCGGTTCGTCAAGTTCCATGCCATGCAATCCACCGTTGTTTTTGCCGCTATCATGGTCATCAATATCGTGCTCGGCTTCATACCGTTTATTGGCGTATTGGTATCGTTCATCATCGCACCGCTCAGCTTCATCCTTTGGATTGTCTTGATGCTTCTTGCTCTGCAAGGCAAAATGTTCAAGATCCCTTACATCGGGGACTGGGCGGAGCAGCAAGCAGCCAAATTCTAACCAAAGCAGTCTCAGATCGTATTACACCCAAGGTGAAACGGCTACGCCGTCCTTTGGCGGCGGGGTGCGTTTCATTCCGAGAATTCTAAGTCCAGATAAGGTGCGAAACTTATAAATTCTTAGAATTTGAAAAAGCACAATGAAACAGGGGTCTGCCACGTCTCGATGACGCTGCAGACCCCTGTTTCATGTGCGTAACGGTTGGTTATCTATGCATCCCCTGAATTTCCTCTTGCCGCTCACGTTTAATCTCCTCTTTGAGATCGTCGCGCACGCTCCCCTTCCATAAGGAAACGCCGGATCGGTAAGCCGCGCGCGCATTAAGATGACCCGCTACTGGAGAAGTAAGGAATACGAACAGAATGCCCGCCAAGAGCTTGATGCTGACATGGTCCTGGAACAACCAGAAATAAACAAACGAACCTATAAGAATAAGCAGCACGCCGAGCGTTGCGCTCTTGGTAGCCGCATGTGAACGCAAATACACGTCAGGAAGACGAATAAGGCCGAACGCACTGATTACCGCTATGACCGAACCGAGCAGCACCACGACACCGATCACGAGCTCCACGATTCTATCGATCGTCTCCGGATTCAAGGACAACCCCCCTCTCGATATATCTAGCCATCGCCGTCGTTCCTATAAAGGTAAGAATTCCGATAACCAAAATGATATCCAGGTAAGCCTGTGTTCCCGTAACCATCCCGATAACGGCAATCATCGATAGCAGCAGCACGCCGATTGTGTCGAGCGCTGCGATTCTGTCGGCGATAGATGGCCCCATCAGCAGGCGATACAAACAACCCAGCATCGCCAAAGACAATAGGCAGAGAGAAATCCACAACACGATCTCCATCATCTCGTCACCTCCATGATCGCTCGCTCGAACGTTCCTTTAATCTGAGCGGATAATTCTTCAACATCGTGAATATCCATCGCGTGAATATACAAGGTTGAGCCGTCACCTGATACATCCAGCGTTAGCGTGCCTGGTGTCAAGCAGATCAGGCAGGACAACAACGTAATTTCGAAGTCTGACTTCAGCTCCGTCTCTAACGCGAAGATACCCGGACGAATCTTCAGCCTAGGACGCAGTACTTCCCTCAACACGGAGACACTCGACATCAGCAATTCCTTATTAAACAAGACAAGCAGCTTGACTGCCGCCCAGGTTCTCTTTAGTATTCTCATCCGCTCTACTCCTTCAGCACCGCTTGCACGTAGATGGACGGATCAAGCAGCGTCCGTCCAGCCTCGCTTGCGAATTCGAATACCCATTCCGAGCCAAGCCCCATGACGATAACGATGATTAGCAGACACACAGCAGGCAACATAAGCGCAGGTCTCCTCGTCTCCGCCACAGCCTCCACTTTGACGATCCCCTTCTCATCTCCCCAGAACGCTGCCATAAAGATTCGAATCAGCGAATACAAGACGACGAAGCTGGTCGCTAATGAAATCGCCGTCAGCACATATTGACCATCGGCAAGCCCTCCCCTTACGATCAGCAGCTTCCCTGCGAAGCCGCTAAGCGGCGGTATGCCTGCGATCGCAAGCGCACTCGCGAAGAACATCCAGCCCAGCAGCGGATGACGTTTCATCAGCCCGCCCATCTGGGACAACTTGCTCGTGCCGGCAGCCTTAATAATAAGTCCCCCAAGCACGAAGAGCAGCGCCTTGGCGACCATGTCATGCATCAAATAGAAGACGACGCCGTCAAGCGAATCCCGATTCGCAATAGACAAGCCAAAGGCCATAAAGCCGATACTAATCACAACATTGTAATTCAAGATACGCGGAATATCCTTATAGGCCAATGCGCCGAAGGCGCCAAGCAGCATCGTCGCTCCCGCCATCCAAGCCATCCAGGTATGCGTCACTTCCGGCGAACCACCGAAGATCAACGTGAAGGTTCGGAGCAGCGCGTACAGCCCCACCTTGGTTAACAAAGCGCCAAAAATCGCCGTTACCGCTGTTGGCGGCGCACTGTAGGAGCCCGGCAGCCAGAAGAACAGCAGCAAGCCTGCTTTCATCGAGAATACGATCAAGAACAGCAGCGCTATCACATTCAGGATGCCATCTTGTCCCGCTTCCGCCACACGAAGAGATAAGTGCGCCATATTTAGAGCTCCCGTAACTCCGTAGAGATAGGCAACTGCCGCAACAAACAGTGCAGACGACAACACATTGACGACGACATATTTGATCGTCTCCCGGAGTTGAAGCTTCGTCCCGCCAAGCACGATCAGTGCGTATGATGAGATCAGCATGACCTCAAAGCATACGAACAGATTAAAGATATCCCCCGTCAGGAACGAACCGCTTACTCCAACAAACAGGAATTGCAATAATGGATAATAATAATGCCGCTCTCTTTCTTCTCCGATGCTTCGTATGGAGAACAACGTAATGATTGCTCCGATGACAGCCGTTGACAGCACCAGCAAAGCAGCGAGCAGATCCGCCACAAACACGATACCGTAAGGCGGCGCCCAGCCGCTCATATACAACGTCTGAATCCCGTCCCGCTTCACCTGTGCGACAATCATAATACCGACAGCAACGCCAGCCAGACTGCCGATCGAGCTAATCCAGCGCTGAAGCTTTAGGTTGCCGCGCACCAGCACTAACAGCACAGCCGTAAATAATGGGACGAGGAGCGGCCATACAAGCAAATTATTCATGGTCGTCCCCCCTTAACTGCTCCATATCGTCCGTTCCCAGCTTTCTGTATGCCTTGTAAGCTAGTACAAGCAGGAACGATGTGACGCCGAAGCTGATCACAATTGAAGTTAGAATGAGTGCTTGCGGCAGCGGGTCAACATAAGACTCCGCTTTCTCGCCAAGCAGCGGCGGCGCGCCTGTCTTCAGTCTCGACATCGTCAGCAGGAGCAGATGCACGCCATGTGTCAGGAACGAGGTTCCGAGGACGATCCGCAGCAAGCTGCGCGACAGGATGAGATATACGCCGACGGTGAACAGGACGCCGATGGCCAAGGACATATACAGCTCCATCGTTACTTATCCCTCCCGATCGTAAATAATATGGTCGACGCAACGCCAATGACCGTCAGATAAACGCCAAGATCGAAGATGGTCGCTGTCGCCAGCTCCAGCTCTCCAAGAAGCGGAATATCAAAATAATCGAAGGTATGGCTCAGGAACGGCGCGTCGAACAGGAACGAACCTACTCCGGTAACCAAGGCAATCAGGATGCCAACTGCTGTCAATCGTCTGAAGTCAGTTGGTATGAACCGCTCCACCCGATTGATGCCGGATGTCATAGCCAGCAGCAGTAGCGCGGAAGATGCCATTAGTCCGCCGATAAAGCCGCCTCCTGGATGATGATGACCCATGTAGAACAAGTACAACGAGTAGACCAGAATCAGCACAATCGCCAGCTTAGCGACTGTACGCAGAATGACGTCATTGCTGCGTATACCTGCATAGACATCATATTTCATCTCGTCTCTGGCAAGCGGCTCGTCTTCTTCGTCCCCTTTCAGCTTCAGCTTGATCATGGCGAAAATACCGAAGGAAGCAATACCGAGCACGACGATTTCCAGCATCGTATCGAAGCCGCGGAAGTCTACAAGAATGACGTTTACGACATTTTTGCCACCGGCTAGCTTATAACTATTTTCCAGGAAATAGTCTGAGATCGAGTCGAATTGCCGGCTGCCGCTGACACTCAGAGCGATTAGAGTCATCACAGCTCCAACGCTAATGGCAATGAGCAAATTCCAAAGCTTGAACGGCAATCGGACAAGCTCCTTCTTCAGCTTCGGCAAATGATAGAAACAAAGCAGGAACAGTGCGACGGATACCGTCTCTACGATCATCTGCGTCAAGGCCAGATCCGGCGCACGGAAGATAACGAAGAACAAGGTCACCATGTATCCGGCCATCCCTGTAAGGATAATCGCCATCAGTCTGGAATTGGCGAACGGCACGGCAAGCGCAGACAATATTAATGCCGCGATGACAATGGCCTCATAGAACGACGTTTCGGCGAAGCCTTCCGTATCAAATACAAACCCGCCTTCAAGGAATAAGGTCACGCCCAGCGCCAACACCAGAAACACAAAAATGTAGATCAAATATTGACGAATAGAACCTGTCATATAGAAGCGCGTCAACCGATTGGAGCCTGCGTCCAGCCACCTTAGCCCACCATCATAAACGCCGTTAAGCGACACACGCTTCAATAACGGTTTGCTCACCCACTCTGCGCGGCGATGCAAGAACACAAGCGCCGTGCCTATCGCGGCAACAGCAATCGTCATATAGAGCTCCGTCGTCCAGCCATGCCATAGATGGATGGAAACCTTGAATTGCTCTTGCGGCTGTAGACCGGCTGGATGTATGGCAGCCATTGCTGGCTCAATAAGC
Organism: Paenibacillus sp. strain BS8-2; assembly: GCF_054483835.1. Classification (NCBI taxonomy): domain Bacteria; kingdom Bacillati; phylum Bacillota; class Bacilli; order Caryophanales; family Paenibacillaceae; genus Paenibacillus; species Paenibacillus sp. strain BS8-2. The sequence goes on along the minus strand of NZ_CM137010.1, from coordinate 1,566,201 downwards.
GAATAGGACAACAAATTCGGGAACAAGCCGAAAATAATAACAAGCGATGCCAGCACCATGGGCGGAATCAGCATGCCAAGCGGCGCTTCATGCGGCTTCTTCTCCAGCTTATCAAACTGCGCTTTGCCGCCGAATGTCCGGGTCACGAGCAGCAGGCTATAGGTGAACGTGAACACGCTGGCAATCCAAGCCACAACCGGGAGCAGCGCACCCCAGACATCCATACCGGCAAACGTCATCTCCCGAATATTAAGCAATGCCGTAAAGAACATCTCTTTGCTTAAGAACCCGCCGAAGGGCGGAACGCCCGCCATCGAGAGCGATCCAAGCAGCGCAATCGTAAAGGTTATTGGCATCACCGCCATAAGTCCGCCAAGCTTGCGCATGTCGCGCGTTCCGGTCTCATGATCGACGATGCCGACCATCATAAACAGGGCTCCCTTAAACGCCGCATGATTGATGAGGTGGAAAATCGCAGCCGTCGTCGCTTTGGTAAAGAACAGATACTGACTTGTGCCGGCATAGAAAGCTGCAGCCGACCCCAGCCCCAGCAAGCTCATAATCAGTCCTAGCTGACTAATGGTCGAGTAAGCCAGCAGCGCCTTGAGATCACTTTGCTTTATCGCCCGGTAAGAGCCATAGCCAAGCGTTAGAAGACCGATGCCCGACACAGCCCACAGCCATATCGAGCTCCCTGCGAATACCGGGCTTAGGCGAGCTACTAAGTAAATACCCGCCTTCACCATCGTTGCAGAATGCAGATAGGCACTGACAGGAGTAGGCGCCTCCATGGCGTCCGGCAGCCAGATGTGGAACGGAAATTGCGCCGACTTGGTGAAGGCGCCCAGCAGCACGAGCAGCATGGCAGGTAAGAACAATGAGTGTCCCGCAATTGCGCCGGCATCGCCAATAAGCTCTCGGATGCTGAAAGTGCCGGAAATCACGTACAGCAGTACGAAGCCTGCGAACATGGCCAACCCGCCGCATACCGTAATAACCATCGATTTCAACGCGCCATATCGAGATCTTTCGCGACGATCCCAGAATGCGATTAACAAAAATGAAGAAATGCTGGTAAGCTCCCAGAAGGCATACAGCGTCATAAGGTTGTCGTTCAGCACCAACCCTAACATAGCCCCCATGAACAACATCAAGTACGTGTAGAAGTGTGCTAGCTTCTCCTTGCGCTTATCCAGATAATAAATCGAATACAGCACCACCAGCGAGCCGATACCTGCAATCAGCAAGCCAAAAAGCAGCCCCAGCCCATCAACGTATACATCAAAGTTCACTCCTAATGACGGTATCCAAGGAACAGATGCGTTTATGAGCTCTCCATCCTGTATCGATGGTATGCAACGGATCAGGTATGCGAATACGGCCACCGGCATCGGAAGCAAAAACCACCCCGTGTGAACGTTCGGCCATAGCTTATTCGCAATCGGCGCTATCAAAGCGAATAAAAAAGGTAACAAAATAATGAAATGAATGACTGACACGTCCGATCCCCCTTGCTCTTCTATCTCTTAGTATGACCATAGCTCATGTTTAACAGCCCTAAACCAAAGCCCTTATATCCAAAAAAACGCAAAAAGAGCCCGCTGTTGGCAGGCTCCTCCGGGTGTTGCATCATATGAAATTTGGTCGTAATCCTGTTGATATTATATCGTAAACCCGTTACAGGTGTCAAAATGAATGTTTATTTTCGAATGAAACTCACCTTAGCAGGGGATTACTTGTTACTAACAGTATTACAAGGAGTGAACGAAAGTGAACCTGCGCACCAAATGGATCTTCTGTTGCCTGATCTTCGTCAGCCTGCTGGGAACTATGGCTTGGCTTAATTATATCGTCCCTGAGGATCGTCCGAGTCCGAGTCGTGCACACAAGCCTCGAGTCTCTGACGAAGGATTAAGAAGTTATAATGAACCCGAAACCGGATATTCAGAATGGCTGCCACTTTTATATGGACCGCGCGAATACGTCAAGATTGTCAAACGCGAGCATTGAGCGCTACAATCTCTTTGACAAATAACCAATTGTCTCCTATCATTTTACACAGTTGATGAACTGTCATGAGCGCCTGTCTATTCTCTTTAATTCCATTTAGGATGTGAATGTATGAAAAAACAATTTATAGTGATCGGGCTTGGCCGCTTCGGCTCGAGCTTGACCCGCACGCTCATCCATAACGGCCATGAGGTGCTCGCAGTCGATAAGAACGAGCAGCTTGTACAAGACATGGCTCCAATCGCAACCCATGCCCTGCAAGCCGACTGTACCGACGAGAACGTACTGCGCGAGCTTGGCGCAAGCAACTTCACGCATGCCATTGTGGCAATCGGAGACGATTTGCAAGCCAGTATCCTGACCACCTTATTGCTCAAGGAGCTCAAGGTTCCTAAAGTTACGGCCAAGGCAAAAAACGAAATGCACGGCAACGTGCTGAGCAAAATCGGCGCCGATCATGTTATTTATCCGGAGCGCGATATGGGAATTCGCCTTGGCAATCAACTCAGCTCCGACAATCTCATCGATTACATTGAATTGTCGCCTGACTACAACCTTGCGGAGATCGCAGCTCCCCCGGCGATGAATGGTTTGTCGCTTAAGGACTTAAATATCCGTGCTCGTTATGGCTGCACCATCATGGCGATCAAGACTGGCGACCGCATCAATATCTCGCCGAAGGCCGAAGATGCCATCCACACCGGCGACGTCTTGCTCATCATCGGCAGCAACGATGACATAAGAGATTTAGAGAGTGACTATGAACGTAATTAAGCATACCCAGAAGAGTGATCAGCCCTTTCTCGAACGTATTGTTTCACGTCTTAAGAACAATATCAGTCCGCCTCAGCTCATCACAATGGTCTTTTTCGGCCTCATCTGTGTAGGAGCAATCCTGCTCAGCATGCCGTTCTCTTCCCAGGACGGGCATTCCGTTGGCATCATCAACGCCCTGTTCACATCTGTATCCGCCGTATGTGTCAACGGACTGACCGTAGTAGACACCGGATCAACGTTCTCGACCGTGGGACAGATCATTATTATGGCGCTCATCCAGATCGGCGGCATCGGCTTCATGACATTAGGCGTCATGGTGGCCATCCTTCTCGGCAAGAAAATCGGCCTCAAGCAGCGGCTTGTCATTCAGCAAACAACGCAGTCTACTTCTGCACAAGGACTCGTTAAACTGTCGCTTTATATGGTTCTTATCGTTTTTATTTTCGAATCGATTGCTACGCTCATTCTGACGTTTCACTGGCAAGATCAATTGGGATTGGGACAAGCCGCTTATTATGCTTTATTCCATTCTGTGTCCGCCTTTAATAACGCAGGGTTCTCGCTCTGGCCAGATAGCCTGAGCCAGTTCTCGGCCGATCCGGTCGTCAATCTGACTATCATTTCACTGTTTATCGTAGGCGGGTTAGGTTATATCGTTATTCTAGATGTCATTCGCAAGCGGTCGTGGCGCAAAATATCATTGCATTCGAAGGTTGTCTTGCTATCCACCGGTGTTCTGATCGCAGTCGGCTTCTTGCTCATTCTCCTCCTGGAGAACTGGAATGTGTCTACTTTAGGTTCGATGCCCGCTGGAGACCGGATTCTCGCCGCACTCTTCCAGAGCACAACGCCAAGAAGCGTGGGTTTTAATACCATAGATATCGGAAGCATGCTTGCTGTATCCCAGTTTATTCTGATCATCCTCATGTTCATTGGGGCAGGTTCTGGCGGTACAGGCGGCGGTATCAAAACCAATACACTCGTTATTCTGATCTTGGCGACGATCCAGACGTTCCGCGGCGGCGGGCAGATTCATGCCTTCGGACGGCGTATCTCCCAAGATTCCGTCATGCGCGCTCTCGCGGTCGTTATGACAGCTCTTGCGTTCGTATTAACCGTCACGTTAATTCTGACGGTCACCGAGGATGTAGCCAAGGACAACTTCCTTGTTGTTCTCTTCGAGGCGACATCCGCCTTCAGTACAACGGGTCTGTCGATGGGTCTAACCGGCGAGTTGTCCACCACAGGCAAGATCGTTGTCACGATTACAATGTTCCTCGGACGACTAGGTCCATTGACACTGGCCTACGCGTTAGCCCAGAAGAAACAAACCTCTAAGATCGGTTACCCCGAGGATCATATTCTCGTCGGATAACCGTGATCGCTTTCCAACAACAAAGAGCTGTCGAACATCAGTCGCTTGCGCGGCGTCGTTCGACAGCTCTTTGTCTGCATTCTCTACTACCTTCTATTCCACGTTTAGACGGTAGCGCATGCCTCAATGCCCACCCGATACGCCTAACCCCACTCGATCAATCAGCTTCTTGCTCTCTTCGTTCAGGCCTATGATCGTTACCTTCTTACCTAACGTTTCATACTTGTTAAGCACCTTGGCAATTGCCGTCACTGCGGAGTGATCCCATACATGCGATGCGCCAAGATCGATGACGATATGGTCTGGATCACCGTGCGCATCAAACAATTCAGCGAAATGACTCATTGTGCCAAAGAACATTTGACCACGGATTTGATAATGTTTAATTCCTTGCTCCGTGACATGTGTGTCGGCATGCAGCTTCGCCATCCGCCAGCCAAAGATGAGGGCGCTTATCACGACTCCCACCATCACGCCTTTTGCCAGGTCATGTGTATACACAACGACCGCTACCGTCACCACCATCACAATTGTATCTACGAGCGGAATTTTCCTTACATTTATTATCGATCCCCAATCGAAGGTTCCGATCGAAACCATGATCATAACGCCGACGAGCGCAGGCATCGGAATAACCTTCACCACATCTCCCAAGACCATAATCAGGAACAGAAGAAAGACGCCTGCTACCAAAGTTGACAATCGTCCTCTACCGCCTGACTTCACATTAATGACGGATTGACCGATCATCGCACAGCCTGCCATTCCGCCGAAAAATCCGTTGATTGTGTTGGCGATGCCTTGACCCCGCACCTCACGGTTCTTGTCGCTTTTCGTCTCGGTAGCCTCGTCCAATATTGTCGCTGTCATCAGCGACTCCAGCAGGCCGACTAGAGCCATCGTGAACGAAATAGGCAGAATGATCGATAACGTCTCCCAATTCATCAACACGTCAGGAATGTGGAAGAGCGGCAGCGAACGCGTAATTTCGCCCATGTCTCCTACTGTGTTCACCTGAATACCCGCAAATACCGTCACACAGGTCATGACGACGATGGCAACTAGAGCGGACGGAATAACCTTTGTCAGTAGTGGAAATCCGTAAATGATAGCTAATGTAGCCGCTACAAGCGCATACGTGACCCATGTTACGCCTTCGAATTGCACTAATTGCGTCATAAAGATGAGAATTGCCAGCGCATTAACGAATCCAATGACGACCGAATGGGGTACGAACGTAATGAAACGCCCCAGCTTGAGCACTCCCATCAGAAATTGTATAATCCCTGTCAGAATGGTCGCCGCATACAAGTATTCAATCCCATGATCAGCAACCAACGTCACCATCAGTACAGCCATTGCGCCTGTCGCCGCAGAGATCATCCCAGAGCGGCCGCCTGTGAAGGAGATAATGACTGCGATACAAAATGAAGCGTGCAGGCCAACCATCGGGTCTACTCCCGCGATGATGGAGAATGCAATCGCCTCCGGAATGAGCGCAAGCGCCACTGTAATACCGGCCAGCAGATCTCCTCGAATATTAAAGAACCATGTGTTTTTCAGATGTTGTAACAATGATCAATATCCTCTCTTCCTACTTTAAATGGTGACCTTCCACTCTCAGAAAGGTCGGGGCCGATGCTCAACGAACTTTATTATACACAAATCCACAGGTTAACATTTTAAACCGAACTGCGTGAAAACGCTTAAATAATTCATTTTCTCTGTATTTCTCTTCTTTTCTTGCTCTATTTGTTCCTTTTAATTTTTGTTCATATAACGAAAGCAGAGGATATCCACATGTGGATATCCTCTGCTTGTTTGGGTATTTATGATATCCCCATTCTTCAACCTATCAATATTTTTTCTTCCGGCATTCTGATTTTGTTCGGTTTATGGCTGCTTGTCAGTGCGAAAGCAATCGTAATCGGTCCTAAACGACCAATAAACATCAGCATCATAATCATAATCTGCCCGATTGGACTCAGTTGTGGCGTCACGCCTAGACTAAGTCCTACTGTTCCGAAAGCCGACACCGTTTCAAACAGCAGGCTCATTAAAGGAATATCCTTTTCCGTTACATCCAGCACAAAGGTCGCAAAAAACACAAGCGCGATACCAATCATAAAAATCGCAAGTGCTCGGAAAACCAGCTCATTCGGAATTCTTCTGTTCAGGAACGTAATATCCGTACGTCGTTTCAAAAACGCCCATACGACCAGCAGCAGTAAGAAAAAGGTCGTTATTTTTACGCCGCCCGCTGTCGATCCCGACGCCCCCCCGATGAACATTAGTCCTATAGTCAGCAAAACGGAATCGCTGTGTAGTTGAGTCAGGTCCAAGGTGTTAAAGCCAGCCGTTCGAGGCACAGTGCCTTGGAAGTAAGCTGCAATCATTTTATCCCCTGTGGATAAAGCCCCAAGTGTTTGTGGATTGTTATATTCAAGCAAGAAGAACATGAGTGAAGCCACAACATTTAAGATTAGCGTGACCAACAAAACAACTTTCGTATTGAGTGACCATCTTCGAATGTCTCGCTTTTTCCATACATCTACAATAACAGTGAATCCTAATCCGCCAAGGATGTAGAGACTCGAAAGCACGAGATTAATTGGGAGATTGCCTACATAAGCCGTCATGCTGCTATAGTTGCCCATTAGATCGAATCCAGCATTGTTAAATGAAGAGATCGAATGGAAAATCCCCATATATAATGCCTTTGCCCAGCCCATCTCTTGCCACCAAGACAACGCTAGGAGTAACGCTCCGACTCCTTCTACAACAAGTGTGGAGATGACCACCAACTTCACGAGCTTCACAATACCCGACATACTGAATTGATTTAATGCATTTTGAGCGAGGACCCTTTCGGTAAGCCCCACCTTCTTGCCGAGCAGCAACGCGACCAGGATGCCCATCGTCATGAAGCCAAGTCCACCAACTTGGATAAGAAGCAGCAATACGATTTCGCCAAACGTAGTGAATGTAGTCCCAGTATCCGTCACAACTAGACCTGTTACACACACAGCAGACGTTGCTTCAAACAAAGCATCCAGGAAGGTAAAGGGTACACCTGGATTTCTGGAGAATGGTAACATCAGTAATAATGCTCCGATAAATATGAGCAGCATAAATCCGATCGAAAGCAGTTGCGGCGGATTGAAACGGATCACATTCCATCGCTTTACCCACTTTATTTTTGCCATTGCAGCACCTGATTCCTTGTTGTTGATTTGACCGTTATTATTCTTCATAGCCCTCGGAGTTACTCCTTACTCTACACGATTCCGATAAAAGCAATACTATGTGTAAACCTAATCCGCCGACAAACCATCCAAGCGACGCTCCGCCTTCGTCTCTGATGCCTGTCAAATAACTTTGCGCAGGCCAATAAGTTGGGATCCATACGCCCAGATACGACCAAGGCTTAGGTGCGAAATAAGCGATAATCGGTCCTGTGAATAATAACCCGGCAGCTTTCGATAGTGCTAGCCCTTCCACTTTGTTGGAAGCAAAGGCGGCCAGGAACATAGCGATTAACGGAGCCTCAAGGACAAGCAGAACGACGGCATATATGCTTATAAGTCTGGCTTCCGCTATACCCGATAACCCGATAAAAAGGCCAATTGTAATCAAGCCAAGCAAGCTGGGCATCCATATGCGGAAACGAAAATAGCCATCGCGCGTGAGCGGCGTCACTTCGAAATACGCAATCAACTTCTCATCTCGTTCATCAAGCATTAATAACCCCGCGAGTGATCCAATCAACACGGGTATAATCGTTAGCAAGAAAATAGCCGCTAATGAAGTATAGGCATATAGCGTTATCTCGTATTCATACTCTATCCAATCAAGTAGCGCAGGTAAGCCGAATCTCGCCATCGCGATGAGCAGTATAGGACCGATTATACAAGCCATCAGCATAGGATCTTTCAACATTTGCCGACAATCGCTCGCTAACAACCCACGAACTTTTTGTGCAAACATGGTTATCCCCCCACCTCCTGCTGCAAGATTCGCCTTCGAAACATATGCTGTGCCCACATATAAACGACTGCATTACCAATAAGCAAAATGATGATTGCGTATCCGACTTCAGTTGCCGTCAATGGCGAAAAGGCGGAGCTTAGCAGCATTAGGGAGCCGTTCGTGGGGATTGCCACGTATAGCATCATCGGTCCGAAGCCCATTAATCCAAGCAATGGAATAATAAACGGCAATGCATATAATTGCGAGAGCATAATAAAACCATTGATCGTTGCAGCCTTTGCTACCACAGCAATGGAAAGGAACGTAAAGAGGGTGGAGGTCAATACAACACCAATCGAAAATAATACTGGATGCTCAGGGAGTCCGTGCGCGCCGCTGTGAATGACCCAAGCCGCGGCTAGTGAGAGGAACGAGATGGAGACCGCCTTCGCCCCCAGATACTCCCATAAACGTACTGGTGTTGCGAACAGGCTGTCATGAATCCCTTGATCCCTCTCGAGCAACACGATTCCTCCAACCACAATCAAGCCTACTGCGCTAGGATCCGAGAACGTAAGCAGCATGGACACCAGCTCCTTGTGCTTGTCAGGGACGTAATAAAGCAATAGCAGATATAAAGCAATGATTAAGCCATATACACCATAGAAGCCATGACGGAGCTGAAATCTGAGATCAAATATTGCAGTCCTGATGAGTCTCCTCATATCAATGTTTTTCCTGTTACATCAATAAAGAGCTGCTCTAGCGTTGTTTCCATCGAATGAATCGTTTCGATAGGATGGGTACGCAGCAGCTGGAGGAACGACTCATTCGTGCCTAAGTCATCCATTTCAAATTCCTCAGCCTGTTGATTAGCTCCTTCTATGTATTCTACGCGTATTCTTCTTCTTCCCAACCGAAGCTTCAGCTCCCTGGGAGAATCGATCAGCTTAATTTGACCATCAACGATAAAGGCGACACGATCACATAATTCCTCCGCAGCCTTCATATTGTGTGTCGTGATGATGATCGTAACACCCTCCTGCTTTTTCTTGGCGATCATGTCCTTCATCACTCCAGCATTAACCGGGTCGAGCCCAGATGTTGGCTCGTCGAGAAACAGAATCTGAGGATGATGCATGATCGATCGGCAAAAATTCAAGCGCATCTTCATACCTTTCGACAACTGAGCAACCTTTAATCCCGCTGCCTCCTCCAGTCCTACCTGGCGCAGGAGCTCTCTCGGCTCCTCTGTATTCCCGGCATAAAGGTTACGGAAAAGCTTCAAATTTTCAAGCACGGTGAACCTTTGATAGAAGTTGGGAAATTCGAATGCTACGCCTATCTTCTCATAATAATTGGAAGCGGTGTCTCGCACCTCTTGTCCCATCACTTTGACTTCGCCTTGATAATGCTTCAGAGAACCGATCAATACCTTCTGCAGCGTACTCTTGCCCGCCCCTGACGGGCCAATCAAACCAAATATCTCGCCACGCTCGATTGCGAAATCCAACCCTTTTAATGCAGGACCGCTTGCTCCCGGATACGTGTATCGTAATCGTTGCACTTGAATCATCTTCGATCCCTTCTCTCACTGAAAGGTCAATAACGTTTGTGCTTGCATGAACGTGAACGTGGATGTATCTCTTATTAAAACACAAAAAGCCCACAAAGGGATCACTTTTTCAAGTGCCTTGTTTGTGGGCTTTCGGTTCATTACTTCGTTAACAACTATTCAGTTGTGTATGGAAGCAATGCGATCTGACGGGAACGTTTAATTGCAACAGTCAGCAAACGTTGGTATTTCGCGCTTGTGCCAGTTACACGACGTGGCAAGATTTTGCCGCGCTCGCTGATAAACTTCTTGAGCAGATCCGTGTCTTTATAATCAATGTGAGTAATTTTGTTTACAGTGAAGAAACAAACTTTACGACGTTTGTTGCGTCCGCCTTTACGTCCGCTGAACTTACGCTCTGGACGCTCGTCGCCGCCGTTCTCTCTTGGTTTGAAAGCCATGGTGTACATCCTCCTTATCGTTCAAAAATTAAAATGGTAAATCATCTTCGGAAATGTCGATTGGACGACCGTCATCCTTGAACGGATCGCTATTGTTGTTGCTGTCGTTGCGTGTTCCACCGCCTGAACGGCTTCCGCCGCCATAAGATGAACCTCCGCCGCCGCCAGCATTGCTTCCTCCACTGTATCCGCCGCCGCCTGAATTACCGCCGCTATATCCGCCTCCACCGCCACTGAACTCTTCGCGCGGAGCTCCGCTATTCTCGCGATTGGACTCCAAGAACCGGACATTGTCTGCAATAACTTCCGTTACATACACACGTTTGCCTTCATTGTTCTCGTAGTTCCGCACCTGAATGCGTCCCTCTACAGCCGCAAGACGGCCTTTGCGTAAATAGTTAGCACAAGTTTCTGCCAGCTGGCGCCACGTGACGATCGGTATGAAATCCGCTTCGCGCTCGCGTTCTCCGCCTTGACCTCCCGACGAGAATGGCCGGTCTACAGCCAACGTGAATTGCGTAACCGCAACTCCAGCAGGTGTATAACGAAGCTCTGGATCTCTCGTCAATCTGCCAATCAGTATGACACGGTTCAACATCTCATCGACCTCCCCATTCCCTTGCGTGGACTTAGACTAAGCTACGTCTCTGACGATCAACGAACGAATAACTTCGTCTTGGATCTTCATAACACGGTCAAGTTCATTCACAACTTCAGTCGTTGCGTTGAAATGTACCAGCACGAAGTAACCATCGCGAAGCTTGTTGATCTCATACGCAAGACGGCGTTTGCCGATCACTTCGGATTTCGTGACCTCTCCGCCATTGGAGATGATGCCATTAAATTTCTCAACGAGAGCTTGAACGTTTTCTTGCTCTGCGTCTGGACGAATGATGTACATCACTTCATATTTGCGCATATTGTTTCACCTCCTCTTGGACTAACGGCCCCATTACGGAGCAAGGAGCAAGCCTTAGGCTCGCATCTCTATACTATATCAAATTTGATTGCCTATGGCAAGCCATTCAAGAGTGTTTCCATATTTACACCGATGACCGTTGCTCATGTGATCCTGATTTACAGTCCATACTATACGATGGACAGACTGGCGTCTTCGTTAACTCGCGGTCTGGTTCCGCATTTTATTCCTTCACGGAGGTGCACCCGAACAATGGGCGAGTACACGATGTTTAACCAAGGCGACAAAGCGCCTAATGACGGAACGTATATCGAAACAGGCGTCAATTCATTCCATATGGGCATTCAGAATCCGAAGAAGGTATCGCTGCACAAAGGCGAACATTTCCCCGAGAATTCAAACCATGAACGCAAGTGGATCCGGATGCCTAAGCAATAAAACGAAGAAATTGTAAAGATCGATGTATAAGAATTTCGATTACGGGCAACCTATTATCGACGGTGCAAGAGAGGTGTAGTTCCATTGGACCAACAGGTGCAAGGATCTGAAGGAGAGTATTTCATCCACTACTTGTAAAGCGAGGCGTTGTGCCAAAGACTAAGGTCCGCAACACAAATTTCGATGAGCTTGAAGTGAGACAGGATACACGACGTTAATCATCTACTATAACACCGTCAAGCAAGAGGGCTCCTCATCATAAGGAGCCCTCTTCTTATGTCTGGTCATTGATTTGCAACATGACACTTCCCAACACTTATCGCTCTTGTTGCTCGATTTTAAGTTGAATCGACGTTTTTGCCCCTTTTGCGATTAACCAATCTGCCAGTTTGTCCGCCCCGCTGCGCTTGGCTGCATCTAGCGGCGTTAAGCCGTCGTAGCCAACCCAATCGAGCTCAGCACCATGCTCGTGCATATATTCTGCTGCTTCTCTTTGACCACCGTGGCATGCGAGCCACAACCCTTGCGTAATCTCTTGCTTCGTTGCCTGTCCCTCATGCTCCACAAGCAATTTAACCGTTCCCATCTCACCTAACGCCGCGGCATGCCATAACAACATCTTCGCCCCTCGATCGACCAGGCGTCCAGCCGCAGCCCATTGTCCGAACGCTACAGCGTCGCTAAGCGCCGTACCACCGTCAATGACGCTTCCGGTTGCTTCAATATCCGCTCCACTATCGAGCAACACATCCAGCGCTCCTACGTCATTATTGCTGGCCGCCCAATGGAGTGGTGTCTCTGCATGTCCGCCCTCGAATCGTGCATTTACATCTGCTCCAGTCTCAATGAGCAGCTTAATGATCTCATGGCCGTTAGGGATAAACCCCGGCCAATCAGTCGCGACATGAAGCAATGATCGTACCCCACTATGACTTTGACGCTCTGTGACAATCCTTACGCGAGACAATGTTGGATTCTCCATTAATAGCTGCTTAAGCTGCTCCCAATTTCCCGTTCGAATACTCTCCACCAGTACAATAGCTAAGGGATCTTCATCCCCGATTCGAGTTACATCCTGCAATCGCGTCCCCCCTTGTATCTATTGGCATGAATGAATCAAAAAAGCTCTTCTACATGATCCTGTAGAAGAGCTTCGATTTAAATGTTAATGGCGGAGAAGGTGGGATTCGAACCCACGCACGCTTTGACACGCCTAGCTGATTTCGAGTCAGCCCCCTTGGGCCTCTTGGGTACCTCTCCGCATGTAAGATATAATATATCACAAAGCTTGTCCCTGCACAAGCCCTTTTTCGACTCTTTTATAACAGGTCGTTTAAGTCTATTGCTCCCTCATTCTTGGGATTTGATCTTAGCACTTTTTTCATATTTTTTTCGAATTTCACTCTGGGAATGAGGACACTATGTTTGCACCCGACACACTTAATCCGAATATCCATCCCCATCCGGATGATCTCCATCTCATTTGTTCCGCACGGATGTTGTTTTTTCATCATCACGATATCGCCTAATTCGAATTGTTTCCGCTCCATTGCTAAGCGCCTCCCCTTCACAAGTTGAACCGTACTCATCTTCGGTATGTAACTTGTCTGCCATTCTGATCAAGCTCATCATAATTGCCCGACTGTGGATACAAGCAGCCACCTGTAATCATCTTCATCCTCATTCACTTCTGACCGGCATCTCTCATACAATGATTTCTATTTAATCATTCTACTTGTCGATACCCTTCTCCATCAGGTTCGAAAATCCCTCTTATTTCTACTTGTTCTTGTATGATTATCTCTTTAACCTGAACAAGCTCTTCCTCGGGAAAATGGATCGACAATGCGCAACCGGCTGTTATTTCTTTAGGTGTTGGACATATATCGATCTCGATATCTGCATATTCCAGAAGCATTTCTGCTCTTAATGCCTGCTGTGTGGAATCAAATGCAATTAGCATCATAAGCCCTCCCGTTTCCCCTAGCGGCATCTATAAAGATTTTGAGCCTTACGATGCCGTACAACCTCGATGTGTTTATTTCCAATCCACCCTTTAATATGCGTATAAAATGGTTGTCCCATCCATATACTAGTAACATATTACCTATTGGAGGGATTCTATGAAGCTTCCATTTATGAAAGACGCGCCGTTCAAAGTGCCGTATACCAATGCCAACATCACAGGCATGCTTGTTCATCGGCTAACTGGACTTCTTGAGGAACAATCGTCGAATCGCCCCATCGTAATCGTCTGTATTGGTACGGACCGATCTACTGGCGATGCGCTTGGCCCTCTAATTGGGACCGCACTGTTAAAGTATCGTAGTCCCCACTTTCATTTGTATGGTACGCTCGAAGACCCTGTCCATGCCATGAATTTGGAGGATACCCTACTGGAAATCAACCGTAAGTACGACAAGCCATTCGTCATCGGTATTGATGCATGTCTCGGTCAAGTGTCCAGCGTTGGCTGTATCCAGATTGGTCAAGGTCCCGTCAAACCAGGTGCTGGTGTAAATAAGGAGCTTCCGCCTGTGGGCGATATTCATGTCACCGGAATCGTCAATGTTGGAGGATTCATGGAATATTTCGTTCTGCAGAATACAAGACTCCACTTAGTTATTCGGATGTCCGAAGTTATTGCATCTAGCCTGATGTCCGCCATTACGGGGTATGTTCATGTAGCTTCATCGACAAGAGATCAAACAGCTGCCGCCGATCTCTCTTAATCCCCATTTACTTCGCTGATAGAATCGCTTGTTTCTCTTCAGGTGTCAATGGATAAGTTGATTGGCCCTTTTGCAGAGGTTTAGCATATACGTAAGTATTATCTCTGCTATGCAATCCCGAGAATACAGCTCCATCATTGTCCGCATTCACAATCGCAAGGGAGAAGCTGAGATCGCTGCCACCATCCGAGAAAGCATTATATCTGATGATCCCAACTTTCCCTTTCATCTGAGGCAATTCTGCTTCTATCATTCCCACTCGTTCAGTCAGCTTCTCCGCTTGTTCCTTTTGTCCTGCCAGTTGGTCCTTCACTTCGATGACAACTTCTTCGATATTGGTTATTCCCGTGTTCCCCATGACGGCGACATATTGTTTCCTAAGTTTTTTTAGCTTTGCTCCAAGCACCAGCATCCATACAAATAAGGCAATGACCAGAACAACAAGTCCTGAGCATATCAAATAAAACACATTCAACATCATTTGATCATCCATAATAGCCTCTTCCCTCACATCCCGTATTGCTTCTTGATGTCTTTCATTGCCATAAGAAGAGCGTCTACTTCCCCTTCTGTTGTAAATGCTCCTACACTTGCCCGAACAGCTCCTGTATCGGAAGTCCCTGCGATCTCATGCGCTGACGGTGAGCAATGGAACCCTGCTCGAACGGCTATTCCGAAGTGTTGATCCAGTACAAACGACAACTCCGATGGGTCAATCCCATTTACCCGAAAAGCTACAATTCCCGTTCGATCCTCACCTAATGATGGACCTAATACATGAATATTTGGCAACGATAGTAGTCCCTCCATTAATCGCTGACTTAATGTCCATTCCTTAGTATGGATCTTCTGAACCGTCTCATTCAACACATAATCCACCCCGACTTTAAGACCAGCAATCCCGGGTGTATTCTGTGTCCCTGCTTCATATCGATCCGGCCTGACGAGCGGCTGACTCGGAGATTCCGATTGGCTTCCAGTCCCCCCTTGCATTAACGGTTCCAGATCCACCTCAGGCGCGATATAAAGCCCGCCTGTCCCTTGCGGACCCAGCAGCCCCTTGTGCCCCGGAAAGGCCAGCATATCAATTCCTAGAGCCTTTACATCTAACGGCAATATACCTGCACTTTGAGCCCCGTCCACCAGCAGCTTAACGCCATGTTTACGCGCTATCTCCCCGATCTCACCAATTGGCAATATCGTTCCAAGTAGATTGGAGCTATGATTCGCAATGATCAATGTAGTGTTCGAGCGAATGGCTTCTTCCAGCTCTTTTAATTGTATATTTCCCTTTTCGTCTGATTGCAAGAAGGTCACTTCTACTCCATGCACTTGCGCTAGATGGTATATCGGCCTTCTCACGGAATTATGTTCCACAGAAGTGGTAATGACATGATCTCCAGCCCTCACGTACCCTTTAATCGCCATATTAAGAGCCATGGTCGTATTAGCGGCAAATGCGATATCATTGGGGTTGCGAATGCCAAAAAGCTTAGCTAATGACTTTCTCGCATCAAATAGAATTCGGCTTGCCCGTACGGCCATAGCATGACTACCCCGTCCCGGATTAGCGCCATGTTTAACTATCGCATCCACCACTGCTTCAACGACACCAGGCGCTTTGGGATACGACGTTGCCGCATGATCCAAATAAATTGTTTTTTTGTGCTCCGCGTCCATATGCCTACACCCTACCTTCAACTCATATTCCATATTTCACTCACAAATTTTTATTCGCTTATATTGAAATGACAATTCTGAGCTTGCGCAAATATAACTCCAGAACCTTTTCTTATTACATATGTAGTTAATATTTATCGATTTACAAACCAGTAATGGCATACCTTAGTTTAATCCTTCGCTAGAAAGATTACAACTTAGATATGCCATTATTCATGCGATCTACGCGAGTTGCTGTAACAGCTCCAGCAACCGTTCCAGATCTTGTTTATTGTAGTATTGCAATTCGATTTTACCCTTATCTTTTTGTTGCTTTATTTTTACTGTTGTTTTGAAACGTTCTCGCAGCGATTCTTCAAGATGCTCAATGTACGGATCTCGTTTCTTTTGCTTCTGTCCTTTTTCAGGCTGCTCTTTTCCCTTGTGATCCATCTTTTGGATAGCATCCTCAAGTTCTCGAACACTCCACTCAGCAGCTACTACTTGATCAACGATTTGTTTCTGTACTTCTACATCTTTTATGCCGGCCAATGCTCTTGCATGTCCCATCGAAATTGTTCCACGTGAAACATAATCTTTGATTTCAGTAGGCAAACTTAGTAGCCTAACAAAATTTGCTATGTGTGACCGAGACTTACCAACCTTAAGACTGAGCTCTTCTTGCGTTAGTTTAAACTTATCCATTAATGCCTGATATGCAATTGCGATTTCTATCGCATTCAAGTCCTCACGCTGCAAATTCTCAATTAACGCAATTTCCATAACCTGTTGATCACTAAAGTTGCGTACAACTGCTGGAACCGTCGTATTGCCACAGTATTGAGAAGCTCGGAATCGACGTTCACCGGCAATAATTTCATACCCTTTTAATACTGATCGAACAATAATAGGCTGAATAACACCGTGTTGCTTGATGGACTCTGCGAGTTCTTTAATTGATTCTTCATCGAAAGTTTTACGTGGTTGATACGGATTCGGGCGAAGCTGTGTCAGCGAAATCTCAACTACTTTATCATCGTCACTGACGGAAAGAGACGGGATTAGCGCATCCAGACCTCTACCTAGCCGCTTGCTCATATGAGACCACTTCCTTCGCAAGTTCAAGATAAACTTCTGCACCTTTGGATCTCGGATCGTAGGTAATAATCGCTTGACCATGAGATGGCGCTTCGCTCAATCTCACATTTCGCGGA
Organism: Paenibacillus sp. strain BS8-2; assembly: GCF_054483835.1. Taxonomy (NCBI): domain Bacteria; kingdom Bacillati; phylum Bacillota; class Bacilli; order Caryophanales; family Paenibacillaceae; genus Paenibacillus; species Paenibacillus sp. strain BS8-2. The sequence goes on along the minus strand of NZ_CM137010.1, from coordinate 1,549,092 downwards.
ATAATCGTTTGGTATACCTTTTGTTGGAAGTACTTTTTCACTTCTTCTATTACTTGAATACCAAGATTTGTCCGTGCATCCAACATCGTTAACAACACGCCTTCGATTTGCAAGGTCGTATTGAGATGTTTCTGAACAAGACGTACCGTATTCAATAATTGGCTTAAGCCCTCAAGCGCATAATACTCGCACTGAATTGGAATTAAAACCGAATCCGCTGCAGTTAGCGAGTTAATCGTAAGGATCCCAAGGGATGGCGGGCAATCAATAAGCACATAATCGAATTCGTGTTTGACCATATGTAGCGACTTCTTCAAACGAAGTTCGCGAGAAATGGTAGGAACTAATTCAATCTCTGCTCCAGCTAATTGAATCGTTGCTGGAATCACAGTCAATCCTGGCACGTTTGTTGAGACCATTGCGTCTTTCGGATGTACTTCATTGATCAGCACATCATAAATACAGTTGGCTACATCTGCTTTGTTAATACCAAGTCCACTTGTTGTATTGCCTTGTGGATCGATATCAACAAGTAGCACCTTTTTCCCCAGCGACGCGAGACATGCAGCTAAGTTAACGGAAGTCGTTGTTTTGCCGACTCCGCCCTTCTGGTTGGCAATCGCGATTATCTTCGACAATTTCTATTCACCTCATGTGTGAAACTTTGATACAAATGGCATCGCCGCCCTCTCTCAGAAGGCGGCATAAACAATGGTTTTTCATTCAATTATAAGCCCGTGTAGCACGCTACACGGGCCTCAACATTTAACAGAATTCCAACTAAAAAGGATCATGCATCAAAAGCTTAGGGAGCAGATACATGTAAGCGGGGGAATACGTTAGCAATTGGCTCTATTATACCACAGTCGAAACCATTTGGAGGAATCATGATAGAAATATAATGTGATTCATAGAGATCATTAACGTTTTGGAATATGAATCACAATTTCATAATGATCTTCATGATCTTTTTCATTCGTTTTGATTTTAAGACCTGACCCAGACACCATTTCAATGGACTGTCGAATCGTATTCAATGCAAGCCGAACATCCTTGGTAAAGGAAATCCGTTTAGCTTTTTTGTTTTTATTAGACTCATTCAGAAATGCGATTCGAACTTCCGTTTGCTTCACATTCATGTCTTTGGTTATGATTTCTTCCAAAACTTTAAGTTGAAGCTCCTCTGATTCAAGCGACAATAGCGCACGAGCGTGTCTCTCAGATATTTTCCGTTCCATAAGTGCGCCCTTGACAGTCTCAGGTAACATTAATAACCGGAGCTTATTCGCGATCGTGGATTGACTCTTCCCTAAACGTTGAGCCAAACTTTCTTGCGTCAGTTGATGTAACTCGATCAACTTTTGATACGCGACGGCTTCTTCAATTGCAGTTAAGTTCTCTCTTTGCAAGTTTTCGATCAAAGCAATAGACGCCGTTTGAGAATCATTGAATTCACGGACGATAGCTGGAATCGTCTCATAGCCCAGCTTCGTAACCGCACGCCAACGGCGTTCGCCAGCAATAATTTCATATCTATTATTGCGCACTCGAACGACGATAGGCTGGATCACGCCATGTGTTTTGATTGTTTGACAAAGCTCTTCAATTCGGTCGTCATCAAATAACGTCCGCGGTTGAAATGGGCTTGTATCAATTTCATGAATTGGCAGTTGTTTCACTTCTTCTAGTGACGAACGCTGTTCTGATAGACCGAACAGGCGCGAAAATTGTTCCTTCATCGATGACTACCACCCGATCATGTGATAAATCTACTCGCTCACGCAGTAGACTTCCCAGACATCTGAGAGTATTCTAACCTTCACTCTATAAATTCGACCACATTCCTCGGAAGTCCTGCTTGACAGGTACTGACCTAAGTAAAAAGAGTGGACAAGTTGTGACGAACTTATCCACTCCAGAAATTATGTTAATGTTTCACGTGAAACATTGTACAAATATGAATCTGCTTGTACTTATTATTTACTTTAGTAAAGGCTGCTTTAAAGGTGTCCCTGCTTTGCGGGGATATTGACGCGGTGTGGCGCTTGTTTTTTCAATAACCACAATATGTCGCTCAGACCCTTCATTCGGTAACGTCATGCCATATTCACCCATTAGCTTGCCCTTTAACTCTTTCAAGCTAAACGAAGCTTCTTTCATTTCTTCTGACGACTGGGAACCTTTCATCGCAGCAAACTTGCCCCCAGGACGAACAAAGGGTAAACAAAATTCATTCAGCACATTTAGTCTAGCTACCGCTCTGGCTGTTGCTAGATCAAATTGATCGCGGTATTGCGGCAACCTAGCAATATCTTCAGCCCTACCATGTACACATTCTACATCTGACAGGCCTAAACGTTCAACGAGTGCTTTAAGAAAAGAAATCCGTTTGTTTAACGAATCTACGATAACTACCTTTAAATGAGGATAACAAATCTTAAGGGGAATACTAGGAAATCCCGCTCCAGATCCAATATCCGCGATACTTCTTATTTCTTGCATATCAACAAAAAAGCAAAGTGAAACAGAATCATAAAAATGTTTTTCATATACAGCGCGTTCTTCAGTGATGCCTGTAAGATTCATACGTTCATTCCAATCGACCAACATTTCAAAATAAGCTTTGAACTGATCTAGCTGCAAGGAAGAGAGCGTTATCCCTCTCTCCCCTAATTGATTAACCAACCATTTATCCGCATTATCCATTTAAGACCTTCTTGCCGCGGTTACGCGATTATAATGCTCCAGGTATACGAGCAGGATAGAGATGTCCGCAGGTGTGACACCAGCAATCCGAGATGCTTGACCAATCGATAATGGACGAATGACACTAAGCTTTTGTTTCGCCTCAGAGGCCAAGCTGCGAACATCCGCATAATCAATATCATCCGGGATCCGCTTTTTCTCCATTTTGTTTAATCGTTCAACTTGCAGCAGTTGTTTCTCAATATAACCTGCATACTTAATCTGAATTTCGACTTGCTCCTTCATTTCGTCCGTTAATTCATAAGGGCTCGGAAGCACACTTTCCAAATGCGCATATGTCACCTCAGGCCGACGAAGCAACGATAACGAATCTCCGCCTTGCGACAGAGGTGCAGAGCCAGCCGATTCCAACATCCCATTCATCTCTTCTGGCTTCACTTTCGTTGTACGCAAACGTTCGACTTCTAGCTCAACAAGTTCTTTCTTCTTCAGAAACTTGCCGTAACGCTCCTCCGTTATCAGTCCAATCTCATGCCCGAGCGGCGTTAACCGTAAGTCGGCATTATCATGACGGAGCAATAAACGGTATTCGGCCCGCGAAGTAAGCAAGCGGTAAGGGTCATTGGTCCCTTTCGTCACCAGGTCATCGATCATTACACCAATATAGCCCTGTTCACGTCCAATGATAACAGCTTCCTTCCCTTGCACCTTACGAGCGGCATTAATGCCTGCTATAATCCCTTGTCCTGCAGCTTCCTCATAACCGGATGTCCCGTTAATTTGTCCAGCTGTGAATAACCCATCGATTACTTTTGTCTCCAAGGAAGGCCACAGTTGAGTGGGGATAACCGCGTCATACTCTATCGCATAACCGTTACGCATCATCTCAACTTTTTCCAATCCTGGAATTGAACGTAAAATTCCTAATTGTACATCTTCTGGCATGCTCGTCGACAAACCTTGTACGTAGTACTCCGAAGTATGTTTGCCTTCAGGCTCTAAGAAAATTTGATGCTTAGGTTTATCTGCGAAACGAACGATCTTGTCTTCGATAGAAGGACAGTAACGCGGTCCAGTCCCCTCTATTGCACCAGAGAACATCGGAGCGCGATGCAAATTGTCATTGATGATCTTATGCGTTTCTTCAGACGTATAAGTCAGCCAACAAGGCAATTGTTCGTTATCCGAGGACTCTGTCTCATGTGAGAAAAACTTCGGTTTCTCGTCGCCAGGTTGTATTTCCGTCTTGGAGAAATCAATTGTATCCTTATGAACACGCGGCGGCGTACCCGTCTTGAAACGGATCAACTCCAGTCCATGCTCCTTCAGACTCGCAGACAACCGTATGGACGGCTGCTGGTTGTTAGGGCCGCTCTCATACATCAGCTCACCCATAATGATTTTGCCGCGAAGATAGGTCCCTGTCGTGACGACAATAGCCTTCGCTCTATATTCCGCGCCAGTCTTCGTCAAGATCCCCACGCATTTGCCATCTTCGACAATGAGCTCTTCGGCCATTCCTTGACGAAGCGTCAAATTCGGCGTTTCTTCGATCGTTTTTTTCATCAGATGTTGATAGGAAAATTTGTCGGCTTGTGCGCGCAGCGCATGTACAGCAGGTCCCTTGCCCGTGTTGAGCATTCTCATTTGTATAAATGTTTTGTCGATATTACGTCCCATCTCGCCGCCTAATGCATCAATTTCGCGAACAACATGGCCTTTAGCCGGTCCGCCAATGGATGGATTACACGGCATAAACGCCACCATATCCAAATTTATCGTCAATAGCAGTGTGTCACAGCCCATTCTCGCAGATGCAAGCGCAGATTCGCAGCCCGCATGACCAGCACCAATGACGATAACATCAAATTCACCTGCCACATATCTCATCATGTAATCCCTCCTACTTTCCAAGACAAAACTGAGAAAAAATTTGATCAATCAACGAATCGCCTGCTTCATCACCCAATATTTCGCCAAGCGATTCCCAAGCGAGTCTTGCATCAATCTGTATCACATCAATCGGAATGCCCGAATAAGTCGCCTCAATCGCATCTTCGAGCGATCCTTTGGCACGCTTAAGGAGCGATATATGTCGAACATTGCTGACATATGTCAGATCATTAGCCTCAAGCTGACCCTCGAAAAACATCTCGCTAATTGTCGATTCTAATCCATCAAGACCACGTTCCTCTAGGACGGACATCCGCACGATTCGATCCGCAGCGACATAATGCTCAACCTCATCCATCTCTAGGTTGCCCGGCAAATCAGTTTTGTTAATAATAACAATGATCGAACGTCCCTGGAGTTGCTTTAACAGTTGTCGATCGTCATCCTGCAGTGGTTCGTTGTAATTAAGCACAAACAGAATCAAATCCGCATCCTGAAGCGCATCACGGGATCTCTCCACTCCAATACGCTCAACCACGTCATTTGTTTCCCTAATGCCCGCAGTATCAAGCAATCGCAGAGGTATACCGTTAAGCGACACAAACTGCTCGATTACATCTCGCGTTGTACCTGGAATATCGGTAACAATCGCTTTATTCTCTTGTGTCAGCACATTCATAAGCGACGATTTGCCAACATTAGGTCTGCCTACAATTGCAGTCACAATACCTTCGCGCAAAATTTTGCCTTCATTAGCCGTTTTTAGCAGCTTTTCGATCTCTCCGATTGCAAGCTGACATTGTTCGCGAATATATGCACTAGTCATAGCTTCGACATCATGCTCGGGATAATCGATGTTCACCTCAATATGAGCGAGCAATTCAATCACCGTCTGGCGCAGCGCCTTTATTCGTTTCGACAATACCCCTTCCGCCTGCTTGCGCGCAACCGAAAAAGCTCGGTCCGACTTGGAGCGAATAAGGTCAATGACAGCCTCCGCTTGCATCAGATCGATACGACCGTTTAGAAAGGCTCTCTTCGTAAACTCACCTGGCTCAGCGGTACGAATATCTTTCTGTAGCAGAACAATATCCAATACCTTTTTGACTGCAATGACACCGCCGTGCGCATTAATCTCGACAACATCCTCCGCCGTGAAGGAGCGAGGTCCACGCATCAGCGTAACCAGTACCTCTTCTACTTGTTCCCCCGTTGACGGGTCCTTAATATGTCCGTAATGCACCGTATGCGAATCGGCGTCATTTAGACTTATACGGGAATCGAATATTCTTGATATACCATTAATAGCTTCCGGTCCGCTAACCCGGATGATCGCGATGCCACCCTCTCCGACAGCAGTAGAAATCGCGGCAATCGTATCGTGAATCATGCCAATCAACACCTCTTCATGAGTCTTGCGCAAAATGGAAAAACAGCAATGACCTTGGAAGCCATTGCTGCGAATCGGTTATATCGGTATGGTTGAGTAGCTTCATCCTTGCCTAAGTGCAATGACAACGCGCCGGTTCGGCTCGTCGCCTTTACTAAACGTCCTCACCTTAGGATGGTTCTGAAGCTGCGAATGGATCACCTTGCGTTCGTGCGGCGACATTGGCTCGAGAACAACTTCCTTTCTCGTGCGTATGACTCGTCCAGCAAGACGATCGGAGAGCTCCTCCAACGTCTTGCGGCGTCGCTCGCGAAAATCCTCTGCATCAAGGACGATACGAAGATGACTGTCTGAATAACGGTTGGCCACAATATTAACCAGGTATTGCAACGCATCGAGCGTGCCTCCACGGCGTCCAATCAGCATGCCTAGGTCCCCGCTGCCCGATACGGACAGATAGAAACCTTCTTTCGTTTGCTTGCGATCGATCTTAGCTGAAAGTCCCATTGTTCGCGCGACATCAAGAAGAAACTGCTCAGCTTCCTCAAGCGGATCCGGAACTAACTCCAGCTCCACCTTCGCTTCTTTGACACCAAACAATCCGAACAACCCTTTAGAAGGCTGCTCAAGCACGACAATTTTAACGCGGTCTTCCGTGACTTGCCATTGTGTCAATCCATTACGTACAGCATCGTCTATCGTCTTGCCTGATGCTAAGATTTTCTTCACTTTGCAAGGACCTCCTTCTTACCCTTGTCAGATGAACGTACGTACAGGAAATAGTTTTGAACGATTGTATACGTGTTACTGAACACCCAGTACAAAGGCAGTGCGGCTGGGAACGACATCGACATGACGAAGATCAGAACAGGGAAAATCGTCATAATCATGCCCATACCCGGCATTTGCTGCGTTTGTTGCTTCTGCATCATCTTCGATTGAACAAACGTTGTGATGGCAGCTAGCACCGGCAAGAAGTACCATGGGCTTGGCTCCCCAAGTCCAAATCCGAATAACGTCTCCGTCCGAATATCCTGATTCCAATAGATCGCATTATATAGCGCGATAAATACCGGCATCTGAACGATCAGCGGCAAGCAGCCTGCCATCGGGTTAACCCCATTGGACTGGAACAGCTTCATCGTCTCTTCTTGCTGCTTCTGCGGGTTGTCCTTATATTTCTTCTTAATTTCCGCCATTTGTGGTTGGAGCGCTTGCATCGCCTTGGAGCTGCGGTATTGCTTCAGCGTCAGCGGCAAGATTAGCGTCCTCACGATAATCGTTAGTAGCAAAATCGCCAGCACATAGGAACCGCCGAACCAATCGGCAAACGCATCAAGCGTAATGGCGAAATAATAAACGACGTTTTTCTCCCAGAAGTTACCCTTAAGCAAGTCGGGCGTGTCCATCGTGTGATCGGCAGGAGCACAACCTGCAAGGAGCGCCATCATCATGACGAGGCCAACCACGATCAGCCATTTTCGATTTGTATTCCGAAACAACATTAAATCTCCTCTCTGAGAGCTTCTGCATAGTTCTATTCCAAGTTAGACTATACCATAATTTATTACACAAAGAAACAATCGCCAGACATGCCAAAAGGCAAAATATCGCGCTTTCATTAAGTTGAATACATGCAGCTTCACACTCATGCGTTTTCATGCTCACATCGTTACGCAAATAGACCGGATTATAAAGCATTGTTTCATCAGATTTCGAAACTATTGCTTCAATAAACCAGCCTTTTTGAGAACATGTCCTACGCTGCGCTCCATCTCTTTCAACTTCATGGCAGTCGCCGGCTTCCTGACGATCAAGATAAAGTCTGTCCCAGGAACAATTCGACCCTCCATATGGCGCACAATTTCCTTCACCATACGTCGCATCCGATTACGGACGACAGCATTGCCGATTTTCTTGCTGGCCGATACGCCTAGCCGGAACGGATCTGCGATCCTCTGCTTAGACCAATAAACTACAAACTGGCCATTCGCAAACGACTTGCCGCCTCGATAGATCCGATTAAAATCTTCGCGACTGCGAAGACGTAATTTCCTACGCACGGATTAACCACCGTTCCTTTTCGTACTTAAACTTAATCATTACTTCGCAGGCATACAGTGTATGCAGCCCAATTTTGAACAAAAAAAAGACCACCGGACGTGGTCTTCTGCTTACGCGCTCAGTACTTTTCTTCCTTTTTGACGACGAGCCGCCAAAACTTTACGACCATTCTTCGTGCTCATGCGCTTGCGGAAGCCATGCACTTTCGCACGTTTGCTTACATTCGGTTTAAATGTAGGTCTCATTTATGCTGCACCTCCTATAGTACGTGTGGATCCAAACATAGGGCATGACGTTGCCCACTCATTACAAAATTACACTTTTATTATTAAACCACGCCAGCTGGTAAAAGTCAATGTTCGACCCCTAGGTACGTTGTTGCCAATCTTGTTCGTTTCTGGGTTGTGGATAAATGCATGAATCAGGCTTCATCGACGAAAACTAATAACATGTGGACAGATTTTTATCTTGGAAATCGAACTTTGTCGAAATCTTAACAAGATATAAACAATATCTAGTGTTGTAGATAACTTTTATACACAAGCCCTTGGGAATGTGGATAATCCAAGAGAATCCGTTGAAATATAAGGTATCTTTTGCTATGATGGTTATGTTTTCGTTGTGGATGAGCATCCACTTCGCACATAATTATTAACAGGCTGTGGATAACATTGTGAACAAAATTATCCCCTATTTATAACTCGATTCTCAAGTATCCGTCATAATGTGGATATTTTCGTGCAAGAAGATAGGTATTCGACAAGTTTCCGCGTGGCCGCGCCTCACGGCGATAGAAGATAAGGAGTGACAGTCTGTGGACAGCCATACTTACGATTTATGGCAACAAGTATTGTCAATCATCCAAACGAAACTAAGCAAGCCGAGCTTTGACACCTGGTTCAAGGCGACCAAGGCTTCTTTCGTCGATGATTCCATACTTGAAGTGACCGCACCAACCACGTTTGCCGCAGAATGGCTGGAAGGGCGATATACGAAGCTGATCAGGTCGACGTTGTACGAATTCCTCGGAAAACAAATCGACGTTCGTTTCTCCATTGAGGAGAACAAAACACCTGAACAGAGCATTGTATTCCCGCCTAAGCAGGTACAGCACCATGTGTCGTCTGACGAGCCGCATACCCATATGCTTAACCCCAAGTATACGTTTGATACGTTCGTAATCGGCGCGAACAACCGATTTGCACATGCAGCATCGCTTGCTGTAGCCGAAGCGCCTGCCAAAGCCTATAACCCACTATTCTTATATGGCGGCGTCGGACTCGGCAAAACCCACTTGATGCATGCGATTGGCCATTACATTATGGATCATAACCCTAATACCAGGGTTCTCTATATTTCTTCTGAGAAATTTACCAATGAATTCATTAATGCCATACGAGACAGCCAAGGCGAGAGCTTCCGGACCAAATACCGCAACATCGATGTGCTGCTAATTGACGATATTCAGTTCCTCGCAGGCAAAGAACAAACACAGGAAGAATTTTTCCACACATTTAATGCCTTGCATGAAGAACGCAAACAGATCATCATATCCAGCGATCGACCGCCCAAAGAAATTCCGACTTTAGAGGATCGGTTGAGATCCAGGTTTGAGTGGGGTCTCATAACGGATATCCAAGCGCCTGATTTGGAGACTCGTATCGCCATTCTTCGCAAGAAAGCGAAAGCCGAGAATCTTGATATTCCGAATGAAGCCATGAACTACATCGCCAATCAGATCGATACAAATATCCGCGAACTTGAAGGCGCTCTTATCCGTGTTGTCGCCTACTCTTCGCTCATCAATGCAGATATCACGTCGCATCTGGCAGCTGAAGCTTTGAAGGATATCATTCCGTCCAGCCGTCCTCGTATGATCACCATCCAGGATATTCAGACCAAGGTTGGTGAATTCTACGGACTGCGCCTCGAGGAATTTAAAGCGCGCAAACGGACGAAGGCTGTCGCATATCCAAGACAGATCGCCATGTATCTATCGCGGGAGCTGACCGACTACTCGCTACCGAAGATCGGCGAAGCATTTGGAGGTCGGGATCATACGACCGTCATACACGCCCACGAGAAAATTACGCAGCAGCTTAAGATCGATCAGGAGCTGTACAAGATCATTCAGAATTTGACGGAAAAAGTCAAAAATCAAATGTGAACAACCAAGCAAGCCTATGCACACGCTATACACATGTGGATAGGCTTGCTTTATCAGCGTTTTATAGGGTTATCCACATATTCAGTGCCCCTACTACTACGACTACTAAAAATCTTTTAAAATAATACCTATATTAACGACTTCGTCGTTTCAGGGCTAACGCCCTCAAATCTTGTAGAAACAGGTGACCAAATGAAACTCACGATCTCCAAAAACGAACTTAATGACGCGATTCAACAAGTCGCCAAAGCGGTATCCGCCAGACCGGCGATTCCGATTCTCGGAGGGATCAAATTCGACGTCAATCATCAATTCGTAACGCTAACCGCAAGTGATACTGATATATCTATTCAAAGTTTTATCTCCGTAGAACAAGGAGATACAATCGTTGCACAAGTCGACAAACCAGGCAGCGTCGTTCTCCCTGCCAAATTTTTTGTCGAAATCGTTAAGAAACTGCCTTCGGACCAAGTAGTTATCGATGTAAGCACCAACTACCAAACGATTATTCGCTCCGGTTCGACAGAAATCCAGATGGTTGGTTTAGATCCCGAAGAATTCCCGGTGCTGCCATCCATCGAACAAAATGATGTGCTTCAAATTCCAGGAGATTTGATTAAATCTATGATTCGCCAGACTATACTTGCCGCTTCGACAAGTGAGCAAACGCCGATTCTGACAGGTGTACTCTGGAATCTGAATAACAGCGAGTTGAAATTTGTCGCGACAGACCGTCATCGTCTGGCAAGCCGAACAACAAAAGTCGAATCCGACCTATCGTTCAACAATATCGTTATTGCGGCCAAGACGCTAAATGAACTGTCCCGTCTTATCCCCGACCAGAACACTCTTGTCGATGTAGTTGTAGCCGACAATCAAGTGCTGTTTAAAGTCGACAATATTCTTTTCTACACACGAATCCTGGATGGGACTTACCCGGACACCTCCAAGATTATTCCGCAAGTGTTCGAAACAGAACTCGTTCTTGATACCAAAAACGTGATGGACGCGATCGACCGCGCCTACCTCATGTCGCGTGAAGAGAAAACCAATATCGTCCGTCTGACTACACTAGACGACGGAACAATCGAAATTTCATCCAGTTCAACGGATCTCGGACGCGTGACAGAGGAGATTGTCCCGGAGAAAATGACAGGTGAACCGCTCCGCATTGCTTTCAACTCCAAATATATGCTCGACGTGCTCAAGGTAATCGACAGTGAAAAGCTATTCATCGGCTTTACTGGCGCAATGCGTCCAATTATCGTCAGACCGATGGATCATCCGTACAGCATGTACGTCATTTTGCCATATCGTACAACAGGTTAGAGCCCTATCGGCTCGAGAGGAGAACGCAGGATGAAGGAAATATCCATTCGGACCGAATATATTGAGCTTGGCAAGTTTCTAAAGCTGGCGGATTGTATATCCACAGGTGGACAAGCAAAATTTTTCTTACAGGAGACAGTTATCCACATTAACGGCGAAGTGGATAACCGCAGAGGACGCAAGCTATATCCAGGCGATAAGGTGGAAGTTGAAGGCTCCGGCCGATTTGTAGTGACGCGTGAGTAGGCGGATGACCGGGAGGAACGGAATGTGTTTTTGACCAATATTGAATTACACAATTACCGGAATTACGCGGATCTTGTTCTGGAGACGCCAAACAAGGTCAATGTCTTCCTCGGACCGAACGCCCAAGGGAAAACGAATTTGCTGGAAGCGATCTTTGTCCTAGCCTTAACCAAATCGCATCGAACGTCAAAGGATAAAGAACTCATTGGATGGCAAGGGGATTCAGCAAGAATTGCAGGAGCGGTGGACAAACGTTACGGCAGTATTACGCTGGATCTGCTATTCTCCTCACAAGGTAAGAAAGCTAAGATTAACGGGCTCGAACAACGCAAGCTGAGCGATTTTATCGGATCGGTTAATGTCGTGATGTTCGCGCCTGAGGATCTTGAGATAGTAAAAGGCACGCCGGGCGTGCGCCGCCGATTCCTCGATATGGAGATCGGACAGGTGCAGCCCGGTTATCTATATACGCTCCAGCAATACGGGAAAGTGCTCCAGCAACGCAATAATTACCTCAAAGGTGTAGGTCCAGGCAGCTTTAATGCAACGATGATGGAAATATGGAACATGCAGCTTGCAGAGCACGGTGTTAAAATCATGAAAAAAAGGAAACACTTTATACATAAATTGCAAATGTACGCGGAACAGATCCATGCAGGCATCACGAACGGCGCTGAGCAGCTTACGATCGAATACCGGCCATCCTTTGACACAGACGCAGCGCAAGATGAACCTGTTTTATTTGATCAATTTATGTTAAAGTTATCACAAGTGAAAGATCAGGAGATTCGGAGAGGCGTCACGCTAGCAGGCCCTCATCGCGATGACTTGGCTTTCTTTATCAACGGTAAGGAAGCACAAGTTTTCGGTTCGCAAGGACAGCAGCGTACGACAGCCTTATCACTGAAGCTGGCCGAGATCGAGCTTATACACGAGGAGATTGGCGAGTATCCGCTACTCTTGCTCGATGACGTGTTGTCAGAGCTTGATCAGAATAGGCAAACACAGCTTATCGAAACATTTCAAAGCAAGGTACAAACCTTTATTACGACGACCGGCCTGGAGAGCGTCAACACGAGCAAGCTCCATGATGCCGGTATCTATTATGTGCGCGAAGGCAGAGTCACCGTGTAAACAGGCGGAGTAGAGAGGCGGGATGAACGATGTACATCCATCTGGGCGGAGAGAAGATTATTAGAGCCGTAGAGCTAGTAGCGATCTTTGATATATCCATCGAGCAATCCTCCAAGCTGTCCAAACAATTCGTAGCAGGCGCTCATAAGCGCAAAGATGTCGAAACGATCGGTGAAGAAGAGCCGAAGTCCATCGTCGTCACGAAGAAAAAAATTTATTATTCGCCCATTTCATCCTCGACGCTTAAGAAACGAGCGCATCATTTTGCGGCGAATGGATAACGAACAGGAAGAGCAGTCGAGAGGAGCAGTGAGCTTGCATGTCTTTGGAGCAACATACGTATGACGAGAGTCAGATACAGGTACTCGAAGGTTTAGAGGCCGTTCGCAAACGTCCGGGGATGTATATCGGCTCAACGAGCGCTAAAGGACTTCACCATCTCGTATGGGAGGTTGTCGATAACAGTATCGACGAAGCACTTGCCGGCTATTGCGACAAAATCGATGTTATCGTTCATGAGAATAATAGCATTACCGTTGTCGATAATGGACGCGGAATTCCGGTTGGCATGAACGCAAAGCTGCAGAAGTCGACGCTCGAAGTCGTCATGACTGTTCTGCATGCCGGCGGCAAGTTCGGCGGCGAAGGGTACAAAGTATCGGGCGGTCTGCATGGTGTAGGTGTATCGGTTGTTAATGCTTTGTCCGAATCGGTTATCGTACAGGTTAAGCTTCATGGCAATCTCTATCAACAGGAGTACCGCCGAGGTGTGCCGCAGTACGATATCAAGATCATTGGCGAGTCCCAGGAGACAGGAACGACGGTAACGTTCCAGCCGGATCCTGAGATCTTTACGGATACAACAGTCTATGACTATGAGACGCTTCAGTCTCGTATTCGTGAGCTGGCTTTCTTGAACAAAGGGATCGAAATTACGTTGACCGACGAACGTACCGGCGTATCGAATTCGTTCAAATACGACGGAGGACTCAACGAATTCGTAAAGTTCCTGAATCGCAATCGCGAAGCGCTGCACGAAACACCGATCTATGTGGAAGGTTCCAAGGATCATATCCAGGTAGAAGTAGCGCTGCAATACAACGATAGCTATACCGAGAATATTTATTCCTTTGCCAATAACATCAACACCCATGAGGGTGGAACCCATGAGTCCGGTTTCAAGAGCGCGCTCACGCGGATCATCAACGATTATGCGCGCAAGATGAACTTGATCAAGGACAATGATTCCAACTTCTCCGGCGACGACGTGCGTGAAGGGTTGACGGCGATTATTTCCGTCAAAATTCCGGAACCGCAATTCGAAGGTCAAACCAAGACGAAGCTTGGCAATAGCGAGGTTCGTGGTATCGTCGAATCGTTTTTTGCAGAGAAATTCCAAGAGTTCCTTGATGAGAATCCAGGTGTGTCTCGCAGAATCGTGGAGAAAGGTCTGCAAGCAGCCCGAGCACGCGAAGCTGCGCGCAAGGCTCGTGAGCTAACTCGACGCAAGAGTGCGCTTGAAGTAGGGTCCCTGCCTGGCAAGCTGGCGGATTGCTCGTCCAAGGACGCAGCGATCAGCGAGCTGTACATCGTCGAAGGTGATTCTGCCGGCGGCTCCGCCAAGCAAGGTCGCGATCGTCACTTCCAGGCGATCCTGCCGCTGCGCGGTAAGATCTTGAACGTAGAGAAAGCACGTCTCGACCGTATTCTTGGCAACGCAGAGATTCGGGCGATTATTACAGCGCTCGGCACCGGTATAAGCGATGACTTCGATATTGCGAAGGCTCGTTATCACAAGATCATTATTATGACGGATGCCGATGTCGATGGCGCACATATTCGGACGCTGTTGCTGACGTTCTTCTATCGCTACATGCGAGAGATTATCGAGGCCGGTTATATCTATATCGCGCAGCCGCCGCTCTTCAAGATTGAGCGTAACAAAGTTGTTCGTTACGCGCTGACGGAGAAGGAACGCGACTCGATCCTGGCCGAATTCGGCGAAGGCGTGAAAGTAAACATCCAGCGGTACAAAGGTCTTGGAGAGATGGATGCTACTCAGCTATGGGAGACAACAATGGACCCCGAGAGCCGCTCGATGCTACAGGTGTCTATCCAGGATGCGATTGAAGCCGATACAATCTTCGATACGCTTATGGGTGATAATGTCGAACCACGCCGCGATTTTATTCAGAAATACGCCAGATACGCGAATCTGGACATATAAAGTACAGCCGCCCATATCGGGGCGGCTGTTGTGTTATAGAGATAACCTTAATTCCCTTTTCGTTTGATGCCGCCATATGCTGCCGCATATCGAGTGACTTTGCGGTGCATCGATTTATCGGCTAATTTGTTAAAGATATAGGGATGAGGCTTTGTATTCACTTCCAGAATCCAAGGATGGAACTTCGTGTCTATCGCGATGTCGATGCCGAGCTCCTTAAGTCCAGGATAGGTGGTGGACAGCTGTTTGGCAGTCATGACGCCGACCTGCCGGAGCTTGTTCTTGAGAGCGCCTACCTCGGTGGAGGTTAGATGGCTAGACATCAATTGCTCGATTGCCATCAACGTACCGCCGCTATGGTAGTTGGTAATGATTTTGTGCGGGTGGGCGAGCCTTCCGATAATCCCGGATGTTTCCCAGCGGTTGCTTAAATTTTTCTGTACCATGACGCGCAGATCAAATCGCCTGCTCTTATGCTTAAGCAGGTGGATACCCTTCTGCACGATGTATCCTTTGCGGCTGGCATATGCCTGAAGAGAGTGATACAGAGCATCCATGGTAGGGAAAGACCGTTCCTTGGTTTCGATTTGGTATCGATAACCGCCGCTTTCTCTATCACGCTCGACACGAATTACACCATTGCCGTAAGTACCGCTAATCGGCTTGACATAGACCATTCCGTAGCTTTGCAGCATGCTCTGAAGCGATTCGCGGTTGAACTGTTTTGTTTGCGGAATATATTCATGCATCTCAGAGGAGCGCAGCAGCACTTTTGTTTTGGTCCACTTACTCCTGACGCGTTGAATCGCCAAGGGATTCACCTCTTTCTACAAGACAGACTTTGGTTTGAATGGTATAATAAAAGTTGGGTCTATTTAATCTATGTCCGGATTTTGTATTCGGAGCTTGAATATCGGCCTATTTTTCACGGAGTATTGTGAATATGTGAGTAGAGACTTTCACCCACCCACAGCTCCCTAAAGAGACTAGCAATGTTTACACAAGACGGTTTTGTGAAAGTAATAGGATAAGACCTATGCGGGAATGAAAATGGTTCAAGATTGACCAGATAGATGACGTCAGGGAGGTAAAGCATGGCGGAAGAACAACGAATGTCAGTGACAGACCGCGATATCGGAACAGAGATGCGCGATTCCTTTATGGACTATGCGATGAGTATTATCGTCAGCCGCGCGTTGCCAGATGTGCGGGATGGACTTAAGCCGGTGCATCGTCGTATTTTGTTCGCGATGTCGGAGCTCGGCATGTCACCGGACAAGCCACATAAGAAGTCGGCGAGAATTGTAGGGGAAGTTATCGGCAAGTACCATCCGCACGGTGATTCGGCGGTCTATGAATCCATGGTCCGGATGGCGCAGGATTTCTCCATGCGATATATGCTGGTAGACGGACACGGCAACTTCGGTTCGATCGACGGTGATATGGCGGCAGCCATGCGTTATACAGAAGCGCGCTTATCCAAGATGGCGATGGAGCTCCTTCGTGATATCAACAAAGAAACGATCGACTTTGCGCCCAACTATGATGGTGAAGAGCATGAGCCTGTCGTATTGCCATCACGTTTCCCCAACCTGCTAGTAAACGGGGTTACAGGCATCGCAGTCGGTATGGCGACGAATATACCGCCACATAACTTGAACGAGGTTATCGATGGCGCACAAGCACTAATTCGCAACCCGGACATTACGCCGATTGAATTAATGGAGTATGTGAAGGGACCGGATTTCCCAACAGCAGCTTATGTAATGGGACTTTCGGGCATTCGTCAAGCGTATTTGACCGGTCGTGGCTCTGTTACGATGCGCGCGCGTGCGACGATTGAAGAGAATAACGGCAAGGCGCGAATTATCGTACACGAGCTTCCGTACCAGGTGATTAAGGCTAGACTTGTAGAGAAGATCGCAGAGCTCGTACGTGAGAAGAAGATCGAAGGAATTACGGATCTGCGTGACGAATCCGACCGCAACGGGATGAGGGTAGTCATCGAGCTTCGTCGCGACGTGAATCCGAGCGTCATCCTTAATAATCTATACAAGCATACACAGCTACAGTCTAACTTCGGTATCAACATGCTCGCTTTGGTCAATGGGGAGCCGAAGACGCTCAACCTGCGCGATATGTTATATCACTATTTGCAGCACCAGATCGAAGTAATCCGCCGCCGTACTGAATATGACCTTAAAAAGGCCGAGGCGCGTGCACATATTCTGGAAGGACTTCGTATTGCTCTTGATAACCTCGACGAAGTTATTGCGCTGATTCGCGCATCTCGTACAACGGATGAAGCGCGTGAAGGCTTGATCAATCGATTCCAACTTAGTCTTGAGCAAGCGCAAGCGATTCTGGATATGCGCCTGCAGCGTCTGACAGGACTGGAACGTGATAAGATCGAGGCTGAATATGCCGAGCTGCTTGCGAAGATAGCCGAATATAAGGCAATTCTCGCGGATGAGCAGCTTGTCCTTGATATCATCAGCACAGAGCTGAACGAAATTAAGGAGCGATTCGGCGACGAGCGCCGTACTGAAATTACGGCGAGCGACGAAGAGATTCTGGATGAGGATCTTATCCCACGCGAAGACGTTATTATTTCGATTACGCATTCCGGCTATATTAAACGTCTGCCGGTAACGACGTATCGGAGTCAAAAGCGCGGAGGCAAAGGTGTAGTAGGCATGGACACGAAAGAAAACGACTTCGTCGAGCATCTCTTCGTATCCAACACGCATCACTTCCTGCTGTTCTTCACGAACAAAGGAAAGGTGTATAAGCTCAAAGCCTATGAAATTCCAGACTTGAGCCGCACGGCACGTGGAACACCGATTATCAACCTGATTCAGATTGAGCAGGGCGAGACGGTCAACGCCGTTATTCCGGTGCAGGCATTCGATGCGGATCATTATCTGTTCTTTGCGACAAGACAAGGAGTAGTCAAGAAGACGCCGCTGGATGATTACATCAATATCCGTAAGGTTGGTCTGATTGCGATTTCCTTGCGCGAAGATGACGACTTGATCGGCGTGAAGCTGACGGACGGTAACCAAGAGATTATTATGGGTACCGCACAAGGCATGTCGATTCGCTTCTCCGAGGATGATGTTCGTTCGATGGGGCGTTCGGCAACTGGCGTTAAGGGGATAGGCCTTGACGATGACGATGCCGTAATCGATATGGATGTTGTTGTACCGGACAAGGATGTGCTTATCGTTACGTCCAAGGGTTATGGCAAACGTACGCCGGTCGGCGAATATCGTATCCAGAACCGCGGCGGTAAAGGAATCAAAACACTTAACGTTACGGACAAGAACGGTCCAATCGTCTCCCTTAAAGTCGTTGAGAACGATGAGGATTTGATGATTATGACGGCGCTCGGCACCATGATCCGCACCAGTATGGAGGGAATCTCCACAATGGGACGGAATACGCAAGGCGTCAAGCTGATCAATACACGTGAGGATGATACAGTCGCTACAGTTACGCGTGTTGCACGTAACGAAGAAGAAGCGACAGTATCTGAGGATGATCAAGAGACGGAAGGTACGGATTCCGAATAAAGGGATTGAATTGCAGACATCTCGATCCGATATAGTAAGTAAGCGGTATTTCATGGAGGAAGGAACAGATATGGTCACAG
The DNA here is from genome assembly GCF_054483835.1 of Paenibacillus sp. strain BS8-2. Taxonomy (NCBI): domain Bacteria; kingdom Bacillati; phylum Bacillota; class Bacilli; order Caryophanales; family Paenibacillaceae; genus Paenibacillus; species Paenibacillus sp. strain BS8-2. Next base: position 1,530,281 of record NZ_CM137010.1, on the reverse strand, counting down.
TAGCGGTTGCACAGCTAAAGCCGGGCGACAAGATCGGGGAAGATGTTCTCACCTCGCTTGGCGGCGTATTGTTACAAAGAGGGAAGATCATCACAGGAAAAGAGCTGGAGATCCTTCAAGCGTTTATGGTGCCAACAGTTGTCGTTGATAGCGGCGAGACTAAGCCGGCAGAAGGACAACCTGCACCAACCGTTACGTCCAATTCGCAACCTTTGACTCCATTCCAGACAGATTACGAAAAAATGATCGAAGTGACCCGGACACTCTTCAACAATTATGTA
>NZ_CM137010.1:1412500-1525000 GCF_054483835.1 Paenibacillus sp. strain BS8-2 | reverse complement strand
GCCGCAGTGAAAAGGCCCAAGCGACTGTTTAGCAAAAACACAGGTCTGTGCGAAGCCGTAAGGCGAAGTATACGGGCTGACGCCTGCCCGGTGCTGGAAGGTTAAGGGGAGCGGTTAGGGGTAACCCGAAGCTGTGAACCGAAGCCCCAGTAAACGGCGGCCGTAACTATAACGGTCCTAAGGTAGCGAAATTCCTTGTCAGGTAAATTCTGACCCGCACGAATGGCGTAACGACTTGGGCGCTGTCTCAACGAGAGATCCGGTGAAATTTTAATACCTGTGAAGATGCAGGTTACCCGCGACAAGACGGAAAGACCCCATGGAGCTTTACTGCAGCTTGATATTGGACTTTGGTACGATCTGTACAGGATAGGTGGGAGCCTTTGAAACCTGAGCGCCAGCTTAGGTGGAGGCGCCGTTGGGATACCACCCTGATCGTATCGGAGTTCTAACCTAGTACCGTGAAACCGGTACGGGGACCGTGTCAGGCGGGCAGTTTGACTGGGGCGGTCGCCTCCTAAAATGTAACGGAGGCGCCCAAAGGTTCCCTCAGAATGGTTGGAAATCATTCGAAGAGTGCAAAGGCATAAGGGAGCTTGACTGCGAGACCTACAAGTCGAGCAGGGACGAAAGTCGGGCTTAGTGATCCGGTGGTACCGAATGGAAGGGCCATCGCTCAACGGATAAAAGCTACCCTGGGGATAACAGGCTTATCTCCCCCAAGAGTCCACATCGACGGGGAGGTTTGGCACCTCGATGTCGGCTCATCGCATCCTGGGGCTGAAGTAGGTCCCAAGGGTTGGGCTGTTCGCCCATTAAAGCGGTACGCGAGCTGGGTTCAGAACGTCGTGAGACAGTTCGGTCCCTATCTGTCGCGGGCGCAGGAAATTTGAGAGGAGCTGTCCTTAGTACGAGAGGACCGGGATGGACGTACCGCTGGTGTACCAGTTGTTCCGCCAGGAGCACCGCTGGGTAGCCAAGTACGGACGGGATAAGCGCTGAAAGCATCTAAGCGTGAAGCCCCCCTCAAGATGAGATTTCCCAGTATGTAAGACCCCTTGAAGACGACGAGGTTGATAGGTTCGGGGTGGAAGTGCGGCAACGTACGGAGCTGACGAATACTAATCGGTCGAGGGCTTATCCTACACGCTTATCCGTTCATACAAACGGTAAGCAACAGCTATAAGGTTCAGCAAACCTTTCGTATCCAGTTTTCAGCGTGCAACGCATGCTACCGTTTGGTGGCGATGGCGGAGGGGAACCACGCGTTCCCATACCGAACACGACCGTTAAGCCCTCCAGCGCCGATGGTACTTGGACCGCAGGGTCCTGGGAGAGTAGGACGTCGCCAAGCACGAATGACCAGCCATATGATATGGCTGGTTTTTTGTTGTGCCCGACGACGTTCCTCTCCCTATTGGGAGAGTGTATATGAACCTTGTTATCGAAGTATCTCGATGATGTTGGCCCGGCATTAGAGGTAGGTTCAGACGCCGACCGGGGATGTATAAGCTTCGAAGTCATTTCATTCCCGGTGCGGTATGGCCATCGCCAAGCACGAATGACCAGCCATTGTTAATGGCTGGTTGCAAGTTCATCGATGGTAATACGAAGCTTCTTTCGACTCAAGTCGTAGGACGCCATCTTTTTTTTGTTTTCTGAAGGAGACAGATAGCAGCATACGAGGTATCAGCAGCCATGTATGCCAGCTTACAAGGCTAATCATCAGTGCTGGTGTTGCCCATGGATAGATAACGCCGATCACACATAAGCCTAGCCAGAAGAGATGGCGATGAACCCGCCGAAAGAGATGTAAGGATATGTCATTAGCAGGTTTAAAGCCAATCCATGGTGGTATGATTCGCCAGATCCACTTGCGATCTGCTGCTTCATCCACCTGTATAAAGGTTACTAAGAGGATAAGGATATGAAGCAATTGAATAGCAGCGAAACCGAACAGCCATGCGAACAATCCATTCATGCCATAGGCAAGTAGTTGAAAACCGAGAAAGATGCCAGCGATGATGAGATAACTTACGATGAGTTCAGGTCTGACGAGAACTCTTTTGACAAGCTGATATTGATAAATTGTTGCATTGCTTTGTTCGGATAATGATTGTTTCATAGGATAGGCTCCCTCTTTCGGACAATAGTAACAATAGTAATGATTGAAAGCGATGTATCGCCCGAAATGCGCACAATGGCTGTCTTCCTTACTTTTATCGGCATTCTATATAACAGAGTTCACTATAAATTTGGGCGCTTTCGGCACCATTAGCCCACTTTCCGCATACGATATATAAATATTTGAAATTAGTTATGAAACAAGTATATTTCAATAGACTATGTGCCATAATAGTAGGTAAAGATTATGGCAATAGAAGGCGGGGATTGGGATGGACGAAGTTCACGATCACCAGTGTATTATTTGTGGGATGCCAAAGGCAGTCGGCGAAGGTATTGTCATCGTTTCCGGGTTCATATGCCAGTCATGTGAAACCGAGATGGTGCAAACCGATGTACAAGATGCCAAATATCCTTTTTTCATTCATCAAATGAAACAGTTGTTTGTAGAGAAAAATGCTTAAAGCGGCTGCTCAGGCGAGTGCTGCTTTTTTCTTTGTTATAGCCATGTTTACGAATGATTCTCCGTTCGCTACAATGTAGCAGACAAGCGCTTATTGGAGCGAACGAAGAAGGGACCGTAATAATAATAATGAAACCATTTCATGCACCTTTATATGAAGCATTAATAAAACATACACGCAGTAAACCTGTTAGCTTTCACGTCCCTGGTCATCAGAACGGAGAGATCTGGCGATCTGACGATATAATCTCGCAGTCTTTTGATGAAATGGCGGAGATCTTTGGTCATATCATGACCGTAGATGTAACGGAGCTATCTTCTACCGATGATCTTCATCATCCGGAAGCCGCAATCAAAGAGGCGCAACATCTCGCCGCAAAGCAATTCAGTGCAGATGCTACATACTTCCTTGTAGGAGGCAGTACGGCAGGTAATCTTGCGATGTTGCTGACCGTATGCGACCCAGGGGATCTTGTAATTGTGCAGCGCAATGTACATAAGTCTGTCATCAACGGTCTTCGATTGTCGGGAGCAACTGCCATATTCCTTGCGCCGCAATTGGATAATGGGACAGGACTTGCCGTGATTCCTTCTGTGGATCAAATCCAATCAGCTTTGCTGAAGTATCCGTCTGCCAAGGCAGTTCTATTATCGAATCCTAATTACTACGGTGTTGGAGCGGATCTTCGTCCATATGCCGAGATGACTCATCGATTCGGAATTCCGTTATTGGTGGATGAGGCTCATGGTGCCCATTATGGACAACACTCTGAGTTGCCACGATCCGCAATGCAAGGCGGGGCAGATGCTGCGGTACAATCGACGCATAAGACACTGCCCACGCTCACCATGGGTGCAATGCTCCATATACGTGGCAATCGAATAAATAGAGACCGTCTAGAGCAGGCTCTTGCCATGGTGCAAAGCTCTAGTCCCTCGTTCCCGATTATGGCTACTTTAGATATTTCCCGCGCAATGATGACGACGCTTGGAGCGGCTTTGTTCCAATCAGCCCTTCATCAAGCGCAAGATTTACGAACGTGGTTAGGAGAACGCAACCTGCTGATTAAAGAAGTGGCGGGTGATTCGGTCAAACTTGTTAACGATAAACATTGGCAGCGAGATCCGCTCCGAATTGTTATTTATGATGCTGCTGGTGTGCTTTCGGGTCATGAACTACGGAAGCTGTTAGAGGATAGAGGCTGCTGGGCAGAGATGTCTGATTCCATGTATGTCGTACTGTTAATTGGTATAGGCACAGGACATGAGCAAATGGAACGTTTAAAGGATGCTTTCCTGAGTATCCATCATGATCAAATTCAGGTTGCTGCCCGCACGGAAGACAAACGGATTGAGACGAAGATTAACCCTTCATCTATATCAGATGGCGTCATCTGGGAAGAATGCGAGGCAATAAGCGAGCCGGTTGTTTTTGGTGGAGGCTGGTATCGCAAAGAGAGAAGCGTTCGGATCCCTGTTACAGAAGCGGCTGGTAAACGTGTTGCCGAAATGGTGATTCCATATCCCCCAGGTATACCGTTATTGATTGAGGGCGAGGTTCTGACGGAAGCGAAGATCGCACAGTTAGGCAGGTTAGCTTCGACAGGTGCTAATTTTCAAGGAGCTCGTGACCCGGAGATGAACACGATTGCTGTCTATATCGACGAAATCTAAGGGAAAAGCTTCGAAAAGTGGCGGTATTATGCGAATTTCATTGTCGCGTTGCGTTGCCTTTGTTACAATAAAAGGAGTATAAGTTTATCTCTTATACAAGATATGCATGTTAGGAGTCAATGTAAGTTGAATAAAGGAATCTTTATTACCATAGAAGGCGGAGAAGGCGCAGGCAAAACAACACTGATTGAGCGACTCTCCGATACACTAAGGCGCAAAGGTCACAACGTATTAACGACCCGCGAGCCAGGAGGCATCCCCATTGCGGAACAGATTCGTACTGTAATACTGGATACAGCGCATACGATGATGGACGCAAGAACAGAAGCTCTGCTGTATGCTGCAGCGAGAAGACAGCATCTTGTCGAGAAAGTAATCCCTGCGCTTGAACATGGCGATGTCGTTATCTGCGATCGATTCGTCGACAGCAGCCTGGCCTATCAAGGTCATGCGAGAGGACTAGGAATGGACGAGGTATGGGATATCAACAGGTTTGCAATCCAGGATATGATGCCGGAACTGACAGTTTTCCTAGATGTGTCGCCGGATGTCGGATTATCCCGTATTAAGGCTTCAGCCGAGAGAGAACTGAATCGACTTGATCTGGAGCGGCACTCCTTCCACGAGCGTGTAAGAGAAGGATATATGAAGCTGCTCGAACAGTTCCCAGATCGGATCAAACGGGTTGATGCAGACAAGCTTCCAGATGTTGTGCTGCAACAAGTCATGTCAGTCATCGAAAATCGCGTAAAGGCCCTTCGCGACTAGTCCGCAGCGATGAAGAAATTACATTCGCCTTAGAAAAAGTGTAACCGATGTCAAACTTTGTTGCATAGGATGTAGGGGCAAATACCTAATTCAATCTTACCGAGGGGGAATGAGGATGAAATTAGTTATTGCAATTGTTCAGGATAAGGACAGCAACCGATTGTCGAATTCGCTTGTTAGAGAAGGGTTTCGTGCAACAAAGCTAGCCAGTACGGGAGGTTTCCTTCGTGCGGGGAATACGACGTTCATGATTGGTATTGAGGATGAGCGAGTCCATGAAGTGCTTCAAGTGATCAGCGCGAACTGCAAGGTTCGAGATCAGCTGGTTACGCCTGTATCGCCGATGGGTGGATCAACGGATTCTTATATTCCGTTCCCTGTAGAGGTACAGATAGGTGGAGCAGCGGTATTTGTTGTACCAGTCGAGCGATTCGAACACTTCTGATTGGGCGTGACATAGATGAGAGTCGATCAAAGCTGGAGGCCCGTAGGGCAGAATCGCCCTGGGGGGGATACAGCAGGTAGACCGGTTCAACCGATCAACTTCGCCGATGTAATGATTCAGCAGGATGCCCAGCGCACTAATGAGCAATTACAACAGAAGCTGCAAGATATTCACCGCCAAGGCGAACAGTTAGCCAAGCTGATGACCGTTCGAGAGCTTAAGCTGTACCGGAACATGGTCAAGAAGTTTCTTGAGGATACGGTTAGGCGTGGCGTCGGACTTAAGGAAGTTCGCGGCTTTGATCGCCGAGGTCGTGTGAAGCGCTATAAGCTGCTCGACGAGATTGACGAGACGTTAGTCTCTATGGCTGAAGAACTGCTCGATACGGAGCAGGGACGGCTAGAACTACTAAACAAAATTGGTGAGATTAGAGGTATTCTGATCAACCTACTATTCTGAGTAGTTCTGTAAGCATAGCGTGACGAAAGGTAAGGAATACAATCATGAGTCTTGAACAACTGGAGCAAGCAGAAGGCCAGTGGAAGGCGCAGCGGATCTTGAAGCATGCACTTCAGAGCGGTCGCGTCTCCCACGCCTATTTGTTTAATGGGCCAACCGGAACGGGAAGAATGGCTACTGCACAGGCTTTCGCGAAAGCTCTGTTCTGCACATCGGATGGATGGGATGCTTGCGGGCAATGCTTGGCATGCAGGAAGTTTGAGCATGGGAACCAAACGGCGCTTCTGACAATCTCACCGGAAGGGCAAAGCATTAAGATCGATCAAATTAGGGAGCTGCAGCGAAACCTGTCGTATAGGGGAACGCAGAGCGAACGGACTGTATATTTGGTCGAACGGGCAGAGACGATGACGCTCCAGGCAGCAAATAGTTTGTTGAAATTTCTGGAGGAGCCCCTATCTCCGATTGTCGCCATCTTAATTACGGATAATGGACAAGCCGTACTGCCAACCATTCGATCCCGGACGCAGTGGGTGCCATTCCTGCCGGTTGCACCAGAGATCATGCTGCAGAAGCTGATCGACGAGGGTGCATCGCCACTGCTAGCAAGAGCGGCAGTTCATCTCTCTTCCGGTTTAGAAGGTGCTAGACATATTCTCCAGCAGAATGAGTTTGCAGAAATCAGAAACCTAGTGATACAATTAGGGAAGGAGAGCTTGTCCCGATTCACCGCGGCGATGATCACTGCCCAGCAGCAGCTGTTCAAGACGGATTTGAGCGCCGGCATGGATATGCTGCTTTCGTTATTTACGCTTTGGTTTAAGGATTTGACACAGTTCCAGGCCGGAAGGCAGGATAAGATTGTTTTTATAGATCAGTTGGATTGGATAAGCAGTCACGCTTATGATCGTTCTTTTGCAGGATGGGTATCCTGTATGGAGCATATACTGGAAGCGGGTAAGCGTATACGTGCCAACGTATCGCCACAGCTCGCGTTCGAGCAATTATTGGTTAACTTACAGGAGGGCTAATCCTTGTATAATGTCGTCGGTGTCCGCTTTAAGAAAGCGGGCAAGATCTATTACTTTGATCCGGTCGAACATCCCGTGGACAAGGAACAACATGTTATTGTTGAGACTGCACGAGGAATCGAATACGGTAAAGTGGTGGTGGGACAGAAGCAAGTCGGTGAATCGGATGTTGTACTCCCTCTCAAGAAGGTCATACGCATAGCTGGCGACTCTGACGCTCAGATTGTCGAAGAAAATCGCGCAGCTGCCAAGAACGCATTCACGACCTGTCTTGATAAGATTAAGAGCCATCAGCTTCGTATGAAGCTGGTTGATGTCGAATTCACGTTCGACCGTAATAAAATTATTTTCTACTTCACGGCCGAAGGCAGGGTAGACTTCCGCGAACTGGTCAAGGATCTTGCCAGCGTGTTCCGTACTCGGATTGAGCTCCGTCAGATCGGTGTGAGGGACGAAGCGAAGATGTTAGGCGGTATTGGACCATGCGGACGTGTACTCTGTTGTTCCTCATGGCTTGGCGATTTCGAGCCTGTCTCGATCAAGATGGCCAAGGATCAGAATTTGTCGCTAAATCCGACTAAGATTTCCGGATTATGCGGTCGCCTCATGTGTTGCTTGAAATACGAGCACGATAACTATGAGAGCGTGCGTGAGGAGTTGCCGGCAATCGGCAAGATTGTTGTAACATCGTACGGAGAAGGCAAGGTAACCGGAATTAATGCATCGACTAAGAGCGTCTATGTCTCATTGTTTGATGTACCGGGCAAACCGAAGGAACTGCCGCTTGATGATGTTGTCGTGAAGTAGGCGACGTCGTTCGAATCTGCCAGGCGAGTAAATCGCGCTTGAAGCTCTGGGGTGGGGACTTGGAGAAAAAAGATATATTCATACAGATGGATGAACTCGATAATCAAGTAGGATCATTCCATGCCGACTTTAGCGCACTCAAGCAACGCGTCAAGCAATTGCTGGAGGAGAATAACCGTCTGAGCATGGAGAATCATCAATTAAGACTAGTACTGAAGCGCGAGACGGCTTCGGACCGCGAAGCCGTTGCTGCATCGGCGATTCAGTCGAAGAAGGTTAAGCTAGACGGAGAGGCGATCGAGCTCGATATAGCTGCCCTAGAACATGACGAAAGCGGAGCGGCAGTAGGGGAAGGTTATGATAACTTGACCCGGCTCTATCATGAGGGCTTCCATATCTGCAATGTCTACTATGGACATCTTCGCACAGAGGGAGATTGCCTGTTCTGTCTGTCTTTCCTAAATAAATAAGTTTGTATGTATCGACGGGCCGTCCTTACCTAAGGGGACGGTCATTTTTATATAAGGAGAGTAAAATGATGACGTTATCCCAGTCCAAACAAGAAGTTCCTTTATTGCCTGGTGAACGGATCGATGATCTGTTGACGGACACAGGACTTACGATTATACAGAGCCGCGAGGTATTTAGTTTCTCACTTGATGCGGTGCTGTTGTCCAGATTCGCTACGCTGCCAAAGAGAGGTCAAATTGCTGATCTGTGCTCAGGTAACGGGGTCATCCCGATTCTCATGTCGGCTAAGACTCAAGCGAAGATGGATGCCATCGAAATACAGCCGCGGCTAGCTGATATGGCTATGCGCAGTGTCTTGATGAACGGACTACAAGAGCAGATTAACGTGATCCGACAAGATTTGAGGGAATTTGCGCAAACAGCGGGAAATGGGATCTACGATGCCATCACAGTGAATCCTCCTTATATGCCGGTAACAGCAGGAGAACAGAACGTAAATGAGCATTACGCGATTGCGAGACACGAGATCCATTGCACGATCGAAGACATTGCAAGTGCTTGCTGCAGACTTCTTCGTCCGGGTGGCAAATTATTTATGGTGCACAGACCTTCCCGAATGCTTGATATCGTGGAGACGATGCGCCGATGGAAGTTGGAGCCCAAACGTATTCAATTCGTGCACCCCAACGCAAAGTCTGAAGCCAATATGATATTAATAGAAGCAACGCGTGATGGGAAACCTGACATCAGACTGCTTCCACCCATTATGGTGTATAACGAAGAAGGGGTACAGATCGTATGAACCGACAAAAAAGCTACGAAAATAAAAATGGAGATTCGATTAGTGGCAGCTTGTATCTTGTTGGCACGCCGATTGGAAATTTAGAGGATATGACGATGAGAGCGATCCGAACGCTAAAGGAGGTTGATCTCATCGCAGCCGAGGATACACGTCAGACCAGGAAGTTGCTGACGCATTTCGATATCCACACACGTCTGGTTAGCTATCATGAGCATAATAAAGTGGCGAGTGGTCCAGAGCTCATCCGAATGCTCCAGGATGGACAGTCCATCGCACTTGTCAGCGATGCTGGCTTACCGGCTATCTCGGACCCAGGAGCGGATCTGGTGGAAGAAGCCGTCCAACATGACATTGCAGTCATCCCGATTCCCGGTGCCAATGCGGCCTTATCGGCGCTTATTATGTCAGGATTGCCTACCGAACAATTTTTGTTTGTTGGATTTCTCCCCAGAGAGAAGAAGTCGCTTCATAAAAAGTTGGAGGAGCTGGCTCACACACAGGCAACGGTAATCTTCTACGAATCTCCACATCGGATCAAGAAGACGCTAGCTGCGATGCTTGAGACACTAGGTGATCGAAGAATCGCGGTTACACGAGAGCTGACCAAAAAACATGAAGAAGCGATAAGAGGAACCGTTACGGAATGTATAACATGGTTTGATGAACATCAGCCGCTCGGAGAGTTCTGCGTTGTACTGGAGGGGGCAGGAGAGGCGATTGCGGACAATCAATCCACGGGCGCGTGGTGGACGGAGCTAGAGCTTGAAGAACATGTAGCTCATTATGAGGCAAGCATGAGTCGCAAGGATGCCATCAAACAAGCGGCGATGGACCGCGGACTATCGAAGCGGGATGTATATAATGAAGTGAATCGATAAGCTTCTCATTTTGGGCAAAAAAAAGACCTTCCTGGCCGGGTTCTAGCGCAGGAAGGCATCAAGGAGTATAAAAAGGTTAGAATTAACATGTGGATATAATGATTATAACCGATTTTTTTTATTTTGTCACAGGAGAAGGCATTTCTGATAAACAAATATGGCAAACAATTTTTCCTTTGAAGTAGGAAACGTTCTCTGCGTTGCCGCAGAAGATACATGCAGGCTCATATTTCTTAAGCATGATGCGTTCACCGTCTACATAAATCTCAAGGGCGTCCTTCTCTCCAATACCAAGTGTACGACGTAATTCGATTGGAATTACTACACGTCCAAGCTCATCCACTTTACGAACGATACCAGTAGATTTCATCATAGATAATCAATCCTCTCAAAAAAGATATATTCGTCAATGTTCGACAATATTTTATGATTTCATGTTACTATAATACCAACTCTTCCCATAACAGTCAACCTGAAAAAATACACGTCAGGCTTGAAAGAATGAGGAAAATACCATCTTATGCAACTGTAAGTCACTGTAATAGAATACAACAGCTTCGACAAATTGGAAACTAAGTTACGACATCTTTCGACAAAAAGTGATAAAGCTGTGTCGAATTTATGAACAGAAGGAGATGAGATTATGAATGGATCATTGACCGAAGAAAAGGTATTTAAGGATCCCGTCCATCATTATGTGTACGTGCAGGACGACACGATATGGAATCTGATTAATACAAAAGAATTTCAGAGACTGCGCCGAATTCGCCAGCTAGGGACGACCTATTTGACCTTCCATGGTGCCGAGCACAGCCGCTTCTCACATTCGCTTGGCGTTTACGAAATAACGCGTCGGATCATCTCGCAGTTCGAGCGAAATGGCTATCCGGACTGGCCTAGAGAAGAGAGGTTGGTTTCATTATGTGCAGCTTTGCTCCATGATCTTGGTCACGGTCCGTTCTCGCATTCGCTTGAAGAAATATTTGATACGGATCATGAGGCTTGGACCTGTGCCATACTTCTCGGCGATACTGAGATTAATGCTGTTCTCCGTTCGATTTCGGAGGACTTTCCTGCCCAAGTAGCGGCAGTTATACAGAAGAAGTACCCGAAGCCAATTGTGGTGAGCTTAATATCCAGTCAGATGGATGCGGATCGGATGGATTATTTGCTCCGCGATGCGTTTTTCACAGGCGTTAATTATGGCACCTTTGACCTCGAGCGGATCCTTCGTGTCTTACGTCCTTATAAAGGAAAGATTGTCGTGAAGGAAAGTGGCATGCACGCTGTCGAGCATTATCTGATGTCCCGTTATCAAATGTACTGGCAAATTTATTTTCACCCGGTAACACGCAGCTCGGAGATTATATTGAGGCAAATTTTCCGGAGGGCCCAGCAACTAAATGCTGAAGGGTATACATTCGCCTTTATGACACCTCCAATTAAACAACTGCTCGATAATACGCTTCGTTTGCACGACTATTTGAAATTGGACGAAGCGCTTGTGCAAACGGCGTTCTCCGCATGGGAGGATGAAGTCGATCCGCTTCTTAGTGATCTATGCCATCGCTTCATGAATAGACAGCTATATAAATATGTAACCATAGATCAGCCAGATGAGACACTGCTTGCCGAGGTAGCTGCAGCTCTTGAATCGATAGGTCTAAATCCTGACTACCATATGGAAATCGACTACCCGTTCGACTTGCCGTATGATGTATATCGTCCGGACAAGCAGGAGGGGGAAAAGAGGGAAAAAGCGCCGATTTTGTTGCTTGACAAAGATGATGAAATTAGCGAGATTTCTTTGAAATCTGACATTGTCCGTTCTATTACAGGTCTGCATCAAGGACAGTATCATCTCTATTACCCGGAAGAGCCGCTGCGAGCGAGCAAAGACCAGTTGTCCGAGCGTATGCAGCGATTATTCCAACTTAATGAAGGGAGTCAATCATGATGTTATTCGACACACACACACATCTAGATGCTAAACAATTTGACGAAGATCGGGAGGCGGTTATCGACAGAGCGCGTGCTGCCGGTGTCGAGTTAATGGTGAATATAGGATGCGACAGAAAGTCGATACCTACGACGATCGAGCTAGCCGAGCGTTACCCGTTTATCTATGCAGCTGTTGGCTGGCATCCAGTGGACAGCTTTGATATGAAGCCGGAAGACCTGGAGTGGATCGAGGAGTTGTCCCGTCATCCGAAGGTAGTGGCACTCGGGGAGATGGGACTTGATTATCACTGGGATACGTCGCCTAAAGATGTGCAGCAACGCGTATTTCGAGAACAAATCCGATTAGCCCGTAAAGTAAAGATGCCGATTGTCATCCATAATCGAGAGGCGCATGAGGATGTCATTCGAATTCTTGAAGAAGAGCAAGCAAGCGAAGTTGGAGGGGTCATGCATTGTTTCTCAGGCAGTAGAGAATCGGCCAAACAATGTCTCGATATGAACTTCTATATTTCGTTCGGAGGACCGGTTACTTACAAAAATGCGAGGGTACCCAAAGAGGTGCTGGAGATGGTTCCGCTCAACCGATTATTGATCGAAACGGATTCCCCTTATCTAACACCTCATCCAAATAGAGGGAAGAGAAATGAGTCATCGTACGTGGCATTAGTCGCCCAAGCCGCAGCCGAAATTAAGGGCATTTCTGTGGAGGAATTAGCAAGGATTACGACTGAAAACGGTAAAATTTGTTATGGTATTCAGTGAAAGTCGGTGTAAGAGGGAGGAAAAAAGACCTTTACCTCGATAAAACTGATTTTTGTGTATTGTTTCAACTATTTATTCGGAGATTTCCAGCTTTTTTCGTGAAAATAGCATTTTATCGCTTCTTTACAACTGGGCTGCGATGAAGGTATGATTCAAATCAGAGCTTTACATTTTGTATTGGATTTCCAGACGAGCAGACATTTCCAAACTCATAACAGCCTCTTCTTAAACTCCATCGTGAACGCTTAGGCGCCTACCACAAGTGCTTCACTTTGACGACATTTTCCAGCAAACGCCGAATATTCGGAAACTAGTCGTCATAGGGTTAATTCAGGGAGGTGAGAGTCTGCAAGATTGGAGAGCGTGCCTGCACGCCAATATACTATAGTCGCGTCAGTTGTAACATGCGTAACACTTGGCGGCGGGGCTATGAAGGAGGACCGAGGAAGTGGGCCTAAGTCAGTTGAAAGACACCCATGGGAAGCGATCATCCAGCATGACTTTCGCAATGCGATGGAAGCATGGAAACTTGCGTTTGATAATTTTGAGTGCAGTAATCTCAATCGCTATGACTTTCATGTTTTTGGTGTTGTTGTACGGAACGGCTGTCAAAAGCGTCTCCGTAGTAGTGAATGGACAAGAAACCATTGTCGAAACGAAGCAATGGGTCCTGCAACGCCTACTGGATGAACAAGCTATTACAATAGGGCCACACGATGAAGTGTCTATCCCGCTTAATTCACCGATTAAGGATGGCGACCGTATTGAGGTTTCTCATGCGATTCCCGTCATTGTAACAGCAGATGGTAAGACATCGACGGTGTACACGACAGAGAAGACGGTTGGAGCGGCGATCGAGAAATTGGATATAATCGTTGGCAGTGAAGATAGAATTAATCCTCCTCTAAGTGCGAATGTAGAAGAGGATGAGCTTGTAACGATCGTTCGGGTTGACACGAAAGTGTCGCAGTTAGAAAAGTCCGTTCCATTCTCAATCGTGAAGAAAGAAGATCCAACGCTTGAACAGGGTAAGGAAAAGGTCGTGCAGACGGGTAAGACCGGTACCCTGATCGAGCAATCGAAAGAGAAATACGAAGATGGCGTTCTTGTGAACACGCAAGTGGTCAGCGAAGTCGTGGCTGCCGCGGCAGTGGATCAGATCGTTGCAGTCGGCACCAAGAAACCTGAGCCTAAGGTTACCGTGTTGTCGAACAAGAGTCCAAGCGTAGCGACCGTCACCAAAGGTGATGTTACCTTCAACGCCAAGAAAGTGTTGAAGAATGTTACGTTGACTGCTTATTCGGCGGGCGCCGCTTCTACGGGCAAGAATGAGGAGCACCCGCAATATGGACTTACGGCTTCTGGCGCGAAGGTGCAGGAAGGCCGCACAATTGCAGTCGATACAAGCGTCATCCCGATGGGATGGTGGGTCTATATCGAAGGTATTGGTTTCCGCCGTGCGGAGGATAAAGGCAGTGCTGTGAAGGGCAATAAAATTGATGTGTATTTCGATAGCGAAAGTTACGCGAATAAATTCGGCAAGAAAACGGGATATACCGTCTACGTGCTAGGGCCGAACAAACCGTCAGCTAGCTAACCGTCCGTCTATGTGGAAAGCTGTTATCGTAATATCGAACTAAATATGCCATCATAAGAAGAGGCGATGCCTCTTCTTTTCTCATTTTTATGAATCTGATGAAATGGAATGAAGGAACATCATGTAAACAGAGAGCGGGGATCGATTAGGTTGATTAAGGAAATTATTGTAGTGGAAGGCAAGGACGATACAGCCGCGATCAAGCGCGCTGTCGAAGCGGACACCATTGAGACGAACGGCTCGGCGATCGGCGATGATGTCTTGCGTCGCATTGCACTTGCGAATGAACGCCGAGGTGTTATTATCTTCACCGATCCCGATCATGCAGGCGAACGTATTCGCAAGATTGTGGCAAGGCACGCTCCGGGATGTAAGCATGCCTTTCTCCCTCAAGAGAAGGCTTATTATAAAGGAGATATCGGCATAGAGAATGCAAGTCCAGAGGCGATCAGACAAGCCTTGTCAGAGCTCCGAACCGAGTCCATAGGGACGGAGGCTGGAGAGATTGCTTGGGAGGACCTGATGGAAGCGGGACTGATCGTACATCCGGATGCAGCGAACAGAAGGCTGGTCATGGGCAAGCTGTTAGGCATCGGTTATGCGAACGGCAAACAATTCTATAAGCGGTGTACAAGCTTCCGAATTACGAAGGATGAGTTCATGGCTGCCTTTCGCGAGATGGAACAGAATGGAGGAGATCGATAGATGGGGACAGAGCAAGAGACGAGCAGCGTCAAGGGCGGATTGACTGGACGGACGGCTTCGGATGTCGGAACACCTAAACGCACCAAGGAGATTATCGCCAAATACGGTTTCTCCTTTAAGAAAAGTCTAGGACAGAACTTCCTGATCGATCGTAATGTGCTTAACAATATCGTAGCCGCAGCAGGGCTTGATGATACCAAGGGCGCCTTAGAGATCGGACCGGGTATTGGAGCGCTTACAGGGCGTTTGGCAGAGGTTGCAGGACGTGTAACGGCGATTGAGATTGATCAGCGCCTTATTCCGATTCTGAACGATCTGTTCGCGGATGAGGGCCATGTATCGGTTATTCATGGTGATGTGCTTAAGCTAGATCTGCCTGAATTGTTCCGAAAACAATTCGATGGCGTATCCGGTGTGAGCGTCGTTGCCAATTTGCCTTATTATGTGACGACACCGATTCTGATGAAGCTGCTTGAAGAGCGATTGCCGCTTGAGAATATTGTCGTTATGATCCAGAAGGAAGTGGCACAGCGGATGGCTGCAAAGCCAGGCGGCAAAGAGTATGGCAGTCTGAGTGTGGCCGTACAATACTATTGCGTGCCGGAGCTCGTATGTACCGTCCCTCACACCGTGTTTATACCGCAGCCTAACGTGGACTCGGCCGTGATTAAGCTCGCGCTACGGGATAAGCCAGCTGTTGATGTGCCCGATGAGGACTTTTTCTTCCGTGTCGTGCAGGCTAGCTTTGCTCAAAGACGTAAGACGCTGGCTAATAATTTGACCGCATTTGTCGGCAAGGAGAACCGTGAAGCGTTGAATGGGTTGCTAAACAGTATTGAGATCGACCCTAGCCGCAGAGGAGAGACGCTATCGCTGGAGGAGTTCGCCAAGCTTAGCAAAGCGCTCTTGGAAGCAAGGTTAGCTTCATAAACGACAACCAACAATAAATTGCTCACCATTCGGTGTATCTGCCCATAGGATAGACGAAGAGGTGATTGACCTATGAAGCAAGGGGACCTGGTCGTCCGCAAATCGTATGGAGGCGACGTGCTGTTCCGTGTAGAAGCCGTTCGGACGGAGAATGCCCTTCTGAAAGGCACGGATTATCGATTGCTCGCGGATGCTCCAATACCTGACTTGTCGGTTGTGCGTGATCCGGAATCGACGAGTGCGGTGCAGCAGGCGCGCATCAAAGTCAACGAGTCGCTGCACAAGATGCGCACCGACAGAGAGAAGCAGACGGCCGAGACGCAAGGGGTCATCCGACAGGGGATGCAGACTTCGGACGAGGCTTATTTCGAGATGCCCGGCAAGGTGCTGCATCTGGATGGCGACGGAAATTACTTAAAAAAAAGTATGCAGCTGTATAACACGATGCAAGTCCCGGCTTACGGGCTTCATCTCCATGAGGCTCAAATGGGCGATATGTTGTATCGTCTGCTCCCTCAGATTAAGCCGGATATCGTTGTTATAACAGGGCATGATGGTGTTCTGAAGCATCGTTCGCCCAACGAGCTTCATAGCTTGACGAACTATAAGAATTCGCAAAACTTCGTCAACGCTGTGCGAATTTCTCGTGAATATGAGAAAAACCGCGATAATCTGATTGTGGTGGCAGGAGCCTGCCAATCGCACTTCGAAGCGTTGCTGCATGCGGGAGCGAACTTTGCAAGCTCTCCAGGACGAATTTTGATTCATGCGCTCGATCCTGTTTATGTTGCGATTAAGGCCAGTTATACATCTATTCGTGAAACAATCAACCTTCCTGATGTGATTCATGGGACCATCAGCGGCATAGACGGAGTGGGAGGCATCGAGACGCTTGGGCGTCATCGTGTGGGTCTGCCGAAGCCCAAGATCACAGCTCATACGTAACGCTAAGGTTATGTGGATGACCGAGGATGCAAGGAAGCAGCGACCAATGCTGCTTTGCATTCTCGGGAAGATTAAACATGATGCATAATTAGGATGAGCTTAGTAGAAACTAATAAATTTTTAAATTTTGGGTGAAATCACCGTTGACAAAATAAATAACTGGCTGATATAATATTTTGTTTCATTTGACATTGCCCCTTTCTTTGGTTATAATGGACAAGGAAAGAGGTGGTAGTTGACAATGGCAAAAAACGCGCTATTGGATATCAAACGCAGCTTGGAAGCCCATGTGGGTGCCAGGATCCGTCTTAGAGCAAACGGCGGTCGCCGAAAGACGATAGAACGGACCGGAACGTTGGAAGAAATCTACCCTTCTGTCTTCATTGTGAAGCTGGACGAAGAACAACACGCTTTCAAGCGCGTTTCATACAGCTATGCGGATATCCTAACCGAATCGGTTGAAGTGACCGTTTGCAATGATGAAGGCCAAGTCCGAATCGCTTATCTTCAACAATAGATGGACATAAGCTTCATAATATAAGAGCCTATACGGGCAACCTGGCGCAGACTTTCGAGTCTGCGCTTTTTTTTTGACGTTATGCCGCCGCCGCATGTTCCGTAGGCGCCCAACACATACTATGGTTGGAACAAGTGCTGTACCAATAGAAGTAATCAGGTTGTGTATCCATATGAAAAATCGGTAAGCGGAAAGGAGGTGGCATGGATGGGACGCAGACGCAGAGGCGGCGTTATGTCGGAGCAGTTAAAGGTCGAGCTTGCCAAGGATCTAGGCTTCTACGGAACCGTGGAGCAAGAGGGCTGGGGCGGAATTAAGTCCAAGGATGCGGGTAATATGGTGAAACGCGCCATACAGATTGCAGAGCAGACGGCTGCGAGATCGGGACAGCCGTAATCGTGAGGTCATCTGTTGAATCGATGGGCATGTAATTATCTTGTAAAGCTAAGCTGTGCGCAGCCATTTGGACGGGTTGCCATAGTTTAGCTTTTATTGATTTCGTTTGTTATAATGGGGCTTAAGCTTAAAGATGATATGAACGGGTGAACTTATCCAATGAAAATTTATGAGAAAGCTCCTGCAAAAATCAATCTGCTGCTCGATGTGCTGCGCAAGCGCAACGATGGATTTCATGAAGTAGAGATGATTATGACGATGGTGGATCTTGCGGATCGTCTAGAGATGGAAGAACTGCCTCGCGATACGATTATCATATCCAGCCAGGTAGGCTATATCCCGCTAGACGAAAAGAATCTGGCGTTCCAAGCAGCTCGCTTGATCAAGGAACGTTATGACGTACGCAAGGGCGTGTACATCCATCTGGATAAAAAGATACCGGTGGCTGCCGGACTTGCTGGGGGCAGTAGTGATGCAGCGGCCGCTCTTCGCGGGTTGAATCGTCTATGGGGTCTCGGCATCTCAGAGGACGAGCTGTGCGTGCTTGGCGCCGAGCTGGGCTCGGATGTTCCGTTCTGCGTAACGGGAGGAACGGCTATCGCTCGCGGACGCGGAGAGAAGCTGGAGCATATTGCGCCTCCGCCGCAATGCTGGGTTGTCCTTGCCAAGCCGCCAATTAATGTTTCGACCGCCGATGTGTATGGCAGGCTAAGAGCGAACGAGCTTACGGAGCATCCATCCATCGCGGGGATGAGGGATGCGCTTGAGCGAGGTTCGTTCCTTGATATGTGTGAGGGTCTCGGCAACGTCCTGGAGAACGTCACGTTGGATCTGCATCCGGAGGTGCGTCAACTCAAGGAAAGTATGCTTCGGTTAGGTGCCGAAGGCGTATTAATGTCGGGCAGCGGACCTACTGTGTTCGGTCTTGTATCCAAGGAAGCAAAGCTCTCACGAATCTATAACGGGTTGCGGGGGTATTGCAAGGAAGTATACGTGGTAAGAATGCTTACATAAATATGACGTTTTCCTTGATTAAATCCGTATAAAAATGTTATATTGTGATTATAATATTCGGATTTAGTGGGGGGAGATGGCATTGAAGAAGTTAAAGAGGAGCTCGCGGCTCGTAGAAATGACGCAGTATCTATTATCTCGTCCCCACACGTTAATATCGCTTACAGCATTCGCCGACCGATACCAATCCGCCAAATCCTCGATTAGTGAGGATCTTGCGATCATTAAAGAAGTCTTCGAAGAAGAAGGCATCGGCGAGTTGCAGACATTGGCTGGAGCGGCTGGCGGGGTTAAATACATGCCTAAGATGAGAGAATCTGCGGCACTAGACATTATGAAAGAAATTTGTGCGAAGCTGGAGCAGCCGGATCGCGTATTGCCAGGCGGTTATCTGTACATGACGGATATGCTTGGACAGCCTGAGCTGCTAGCGGATGTTGGTCGCATGTTTGCAACCGCATTCGCGGATCGTAGAATTGATGTTATTATGACGGTGGAGACCAAGGGAATTCCGCTTGCGTATGCAACGGCGGCATGCCTTAACATTCCCGTCGTAATTGTGCGTCGTGACAACAAGGTAACGGAAGGTTCGGCGGTAAGCATCAATTATGTCTCCGGGTCCACGAAGCGTATACAGACGATGTCGCTAGCCAGAAGAGCGCTAAAGGAACAATCCCATGTGTTAATTATCGACGACTTCATGAAAGCCGGAGGTACGATCCAAGGGATGATGGACCTTCTGTTCGAGTTTAAAGCGACCGTAGCGGGCGTAGGCGTCTTTGTAGAGTCGGGCGAAGTGGAGCTCGAGGAACGATTGTTAGAGGATTATGTTTCTCTCGCGAAGCTGACAGCTGTTGATATGAAGTCAAAGCAATCAACCGTGATACCAGGAAACTACTTCAAATCCTAAATACAACATGACAAGACGGATGATCATCATCCGTCTTGTCATGTATTCCAATACATAAATGATGAAAGCAGGGATAGGTATGACAACAGGCAACAAGCTACAAGCAATCTCCACAGAAGCGGCTCCTGCGGCAATTGGACCGTATTCGCAAGCGATTAAACTTGGAGGACTGGTATTTACCTCCGGTCAAATTCCGCTCGACGCATCCGGCGCTCTCGTAGAGGGCGGTATCGAGGAGCAAGCACATCAAGTTTTCCGTAATCTGCATGCCGTGTTAGAGGAAGCGGGGGCATCGTTTGCAAGTGTAGTCAAAGCGACAGTATTCATGAAAGATATGAATGATTTTGCAATGGTGAATGGTATCTATGCATCGTATTTCGGCGATCATAAGCCAGCACGTTCCACAGTAGAGGTGGCAAGGCTTCCGAAGGATGTACTTGTCGAAATTGAGGTCATCGCATCGACTTCTGTCGAATGAAAACGAAAAATTTTCACAACAAAAAAAATATTTTAAATTTAGCATCAATTTACCAAATTTCTAGAAGGATTTTGCATTTTTACGTGGAAGTATACACCAAGTCTTGAGAGGCAAAGGTGGTGAACACAAGTGCAAATTACTGATGTCAGACTCCGCCGCGTCAATTCGGAAGGGCGTATGAAGGCGATCGCATCGATCACCATTGACAATGAATTCGTTGTTCACGATATCCGTGTCATCGATGGTAACAATGGTATGTTCGTAGCTATGCCAAGCAAGCGTACCCCGGATGGCGAATTCCGCGATATCGCCCATCCTATTTCTTCCACAACGCGTGAGAAGATCCAAGCTGCCGTGTTGGCAGAGTATGAGCGAGCAGCCGATGAGGTTGCGATCGAGGAAGGTGCGTAAAGCACCAGCTTTGAAAGCGCAACAATACGGTCTAATCAGAAAAGAGAGCCATGGCTCTCTTTTCTTTTTATATGAATTAGGCTATATTCATCTGAGGATCGTATGGTAATGGAACTAGGGAGGTTATTACATGGCAAGAATGGCGATTGTACTCGCTGCCGGTCAGGGCAAGCGGATGAAATCGAAACTATATAAGGTGTTGCATCCGGTATGCGGCAAACCGATGGTAGGGCATGTGCTGGATGTGGTTCGTTCGGCAAACTGTGAAAGAGCCGTTGTCATTGTAGGACATGGAGCGGAGAAGGTAAAGGCGTATCTTGGCGATACGGCGGAATATGCGCTGCAAGAACAACAGCTCGGAACAGGGCATGCCGTGCTACAGGCCAAGGATCTAATCGGAGACGTTGAAGGCACGACAATTGTTATATGCGGGGACACGCCGCTTGTTCGTGCATCGACCGTAGAATCGATGCTGAAGCTGCACGAAGAGAGCGGAGCGGCAGCAACGGTGTTGACCGCATCCTTTGCGGATCCAACCGGCTATGGGCGGGTTATTCGCGGCGAAGATGGAACGGTTCAACGTATTGTGGAGCAGAAGGACTGCACGCCGGAGGAAGCTGCGGTAGGCGAAATCAATACTGGTACGTATTGCTTCGATAACCGCAAGTTGTTCCAGGCGCTCGCAGGCGTAAAGAACGAGAATGCGCAAGGCGAATACTATCTCACGGATGTCATCGGTCTATTCAAGTCTGCTGGCGAGGTCGTGCAGGGATATAACACTCCGGATTTGGCAGAGGCAATCGGCGTTAATGATCGTGTTGCGCTTGCTGAGGCAGAACGGTATATGCGCGAGAGAATCAACCGCGAGCATCTGCTAGGCGGTGTGACGATTATTGATCCACAGAACACTTATATTGAAGCCGGAGTAGTCATCGGCGCCGATACAGTCGTATATCCAGGCACTATACTGCGAGAAGGGACGGTTATCGGCCAGGATTGTGCCATCGGACCCCAAGCAGATATAACAGCAAGTGAGATTGAAGATGGTGTAACGATCAAATATTCCGTCGTAGTGGAATCGTTTGTCGGAGCGGAGAGCTCCGTTGGCCCGTATGCTAATCTACGCCCTGGCTCGAAGCTTGGGAACGGCTGCAAGATTGGCGATTTCGTAGAGCTTAAGAACGTAACGCTTGGTGACGGCAGTAAGGTGAGTCATCTCAGCTATGTTGGAGACGCTGTTGTAGGCAAAGACGTTAACATCGGCTGTGGCGCGATTACAGTTAACTATGACGGATTTAATAAGTCGATAACGGAGATTGGCGATGAAGCGTTTATCGGCAGTAACGTTAATCTGATTGCTCCGATCAAGATCGGTGACGGCGCTTATGTAGTAGCCGGTTCAACGTTGACGCAGGATGTGCCTGCAGGTGATCTATCGATTGCTAGGGAACGTCAGGTCAACAAGTCGGGCTACGCAGATAAGATTCGCGCTAGAGCAAAGGCGAAGAAGGAACGCGGGTCCAAATAATTTGTTTAATTTTCTCCTCTAGTGGGTAAAGTGATATGGAAATCCAATTACCTGAAGGAGGATTCCATATGGCTATCGCAATGAAGGCGGACGAGAGATCCGTCAAGACGAAAGGCGACCTACGTAAACTCCGTGCTGGCGGCATGGTACCGGGTACAGTATATGGCAGACAGCTTAGTGGTGCGGCATCAGTCGTTGTAATGGAGAAGGAATTGAAGGCGCTGCTCCGCTCCCATCCGAACGCTGTGCTGGAATTAGAGGTACCTGGTCAAGGTCAACATTCTGTCATGGTGGCAGACGTGCAGAGAGATTCTCTTAACGGCACCCTCATTCATGTGGACTTCCACCAGATCAATATGAACGAGGCAGTACGCGCAAACGTACGTATCGATCATGTCGGTGATTCGACGGGCGTGCGCGAAGGCGGCATCCTGTCTATGGTGCTGCATGAGCTGGAAGTACAGTGTCTCCCGGGAGAAATTCCGGAGCAAGTGATCGTTGATATCTCCGCTCTAGGTATTGGGGAGAGCTTGCAGGTGAAGGATCTTTCTCTGCCGCAAGGCGTAGAAGCGAAGTCGGATCCGGAGCTTGTCGTGCTGACGGTGCTGGCACCTCAGAAAGAGCTGACTGAAGAAGAGGCGGAAGCGCAGGATGTAGAGTCGAAGGAAGCGGAATCGAGATCGGATCATGCGCAGCATGAAGAGATTTCGACGAGCACCTAATGGTTTAAACGCACAGCCTGCCGGGCAACCGGCGGGCTTTTCTTTTTTTGTGAAGGGATGGCTAGAAGGGACTTCGTTTTTTACCGGGATTATGCTACATTAGATGCAATTCAATACATGATGATTATGGGTCAACCGATGATTATGGGTCAACCGATTAAGGGAGTGGGCAAGCAATGAAGTGGATTGTTGGACTCGGTAATCCTGGTACGCAATATAAGGATACAAGACATAATGTCGGATTTATGGTCATCGACGAGCTTGCAAAGCGGTGGGGGATCTCGGTGACACAGACGAAGTGCAAAGCGCTGATCGGGGAAGGGAATGTTGGCGGTACGAAGGTCGTACTGATCAAACCGATGACGTATATGAATTTGTCTGGCGAGTCCGTCCGTTCGTTTATGGATTATTTCAAGGCGGATCTATCGGATGGCGTCGTGGTGTACGATGATCTCGACACGGAGATTGGTAAGCTGAGATTGCGTTACCAAGGTAGTGCGGGCGGTCATAACGGCATCAAGTCGATGATTCAGCATTTGAACACGCAGACGTTTAACCGCATCCGAATGGGGATCTCCAGACCGCAGCCGGGCATGGTTATCTCGGACTATGTGTTGTCTACGTTTCCCAAGGCGGAGAAGGATAAGCTGGCAGAAATGATTTCTAACGCTTGCGATGCAGCAGAATTCGGGCTGAAGTCCCCGTTCGAGGAGACAATGGCCAAGTTTAACCGATAACCGTAAGCGGGCGGAATGTTAAATGGAGTAATGTCTGGGCATACTGGGGGTATAACCTATCCTCAGGAGGCATACATATGGCTGTAAACTATATATGCAGGCACTGCAAATCGTCGATGGGATCTATCGAAGGTTCATCCATTACGGAACAACAGCTCGGTTTCCATTTCTTGACCCCCGAAGAGCGCAGCGATATAATAGCGTATGACTCAAGCGGCAACATTGAGGTAAAGGTTGTCTGCGATTATTGTAATGAGGCGCTCAGCTCCAATCCTGATCTTATGCTGATCGGCAATCCTTTGCAGTAAACGGTAGCGTTTCAATGTGAACAATTATTGATGATTTCATAGGCTCCGCTAGAACAGGCTATGCCGGCTTACGTCCGGTCGTAGCTGTTTTGGCGTGGGCGAAGACGGTAGATGTGCATCAGGGGAGCAATGCAGGATGAATTGGATATTTGGAAGCAGCGATCGGCTACTCCCCAGCCGTAGCTAGAGAAACGAGGTGCATCACACGTTGAAAGCGCTAATACAAGCTTTTGTAGCGGATATGGACGTACAATCGATCTTGTCAGGTATCCGCAAAGGGATGCGTGAGCAGATGGTATCCGGTCTTGCCGGATCCTCTCGACAAGTCTTGATTGCAGCTCTGGAAGAAGAAATCGAACGTCCGATGCTGGTCGTCACGCATAATATGTTCTCCGCTCAGAAGATTGCGGAGGATCTACAGGAATGTCTGTCACCCGATAAGGTGCTGCTCTATCCCGCTAACGAACTGATGGCCGCAGAAGCGGCGATCTCGAGTCCCGAGACATTGGCGCAGCGGATGGATGTTCTGATGAAGCTGTCCCGCGGCTATCGCGGGATTGTTGTCGTGCCGTTCTCCGGCGTGAGACGTTACTTGCCTATTGGCAGCGTAATGGCAGAAGCGCAAGTAGAGATTAAGGTCGGAGACGAGATGGCGCTTGAGGATTTCCTGCGCCGCATGACTTCTCTTGGTTATGCCAGAGTCGATCGTGTTGAAGGCAAGGGAGAGATGAGCGTTCGGGGCGGGATCGTTGACTTCTATCCGCTTACAGCTACGCAGGCCTGCCGGATCGAATGGTTTGGTGACGACATCGATTCTATTCGTACGTTTGATCCTGCCGAGCAACGTTCTCTTGATCGATTGGAGAGCTACGTCGTAACGCCGTGCCAAGAGATCATTGCAAGCGCGGGACGGATGGCGAATGCGGCCGATCATGCGGCTGGACTGTTGGAGCGGCAGCTCGACAAGATGACGGATCGTACGGCCAAGGAGCGACTGCGCGCGGAAATTGGCGGAGAGCTCGAGAAATTGCGCGAGCAGGTTTATTTTCCTGAAATTTATAAGTATATATCACTGTTATATCCGGAACGCCAGACGATTATGGACTACATGCCGAGTGATACGGTGCTTATACTAGACGAACCTACGAGATTAATAGAGACATCCAAGCAGCTGGAGCGGGACGAAAGTGAATGGGCTCTCCACCTGCTGCAGAACGGCAAGTCGCTGCCTGGGCTAGTCCTTGCGAGAGAGACGGACGACGTTCTGCACCATCGTCCGTTCCCGACGATCTTCCTCTCGCTGTTCTTGCGTCAGGTGCCGCATTCTCAGCCTCAGAACATCTTGAATATGACAAGTCGTTCCATGCAGAACTTCCATGGTCAGATGAACGTGCTGAAGTCGGAGATGGAGCGCTGGAAGAAGATCGGTGCAAAGGTAATCATGCTGGCAGGTGGCGCAGAACGTATCGAGAGAATGCGCCGCGTACTTGATGACTACGGTATTGAAACACCGATTCTGCTCGAGGGCAACCTCCAGCAGGGCTTCGAATTGCCTTCGTCGCATCTGGTCGTTATTACGGAAGGCGAGATGTTCTCGCAGAAGCAGCGCAAGCAGCGTCGTATAGACAAGAAGCTGGACAATGCCGAGCGGATCAAAAGTTATACCGAGCTGAAGATCGGTGACCATGTCGTCCATCACAACCATGGTATCGGCAAATATGTCGGCATTGGCACGCTTGAGATCGGCGGCATTCATCGTGATTACCTGCATATTCTGTATGCAGGCGGCGACAAGCTGTCCGTACCGATCGACCAGGTCGACATGATTCAGAAGTATGTCGGCAATGAGGAAAAGGAGCCCAAGGTCAACAAGCTGGGCGGCACCGAATGGACAAAGGCCAAGAGCAAGGCTAGGGCTTCTGTACAGGATATTGCCGATGATCTGATTAAGCTCTACGCTCACCGGCAGTCGACTCCTGGTTATGCGTTCGGAGAAGATACGACGTATCAGCAGGAGTTCGAGGCGATGTTCCCTTACGATGAGACGAGGGATCAGCTGCGAGCAATCGAGGAAATCAAGAAGGATATGGAGCGTTCCCAGCCGATGGACCGTCTGTTATGCGGAGACGTTGGTTATGGCAAGACGGAAGTAGCTGTGCGAGCGGCGTTCAAAGCGGCAATGGATAGCAAACAAGTGGCTGTACTTGTGCCTACGACAATTCTTGCCCAGCAGCATTACGAGACGTTCCGCGAGCGTTTCTCGGGATATCCCATTAACGTACAAGTGCTCAGTCGATTCCGCTCCAAGAAGGAACAGAACGATACGATTAAAGGGCTCAAAAACGGCACGGTCGATGTTGTCATCGGTACGCATCGCTTGTTGTCGCAAGATATTATCTTCAAGTCACTTGGTATGCTGATCGTCGACGAGGAGCAGCGATTCGGCGTATCGCATAAGGAGAAGCTCAAGAAGCTGAAAACAAATGTGGACGTACTGACGCTGACGGCAACACCAATACCTCGGACACTGCATATGTCCATGCTAGGGGTGCGCGATTTGTCCGTTATCGAGACGCCGCCAGAGAATCGTTTCCCGGTTCAAACCTACGTGGTGGAATATAGTCCAGCGCTTGTGCGCGAATCCATTGAGCGGGAGCTGGCGCGCGGCGGGCAGGTGTATTACCTGTATAATCGGGTGCAGGGCATACATCAGATGGCAGAGCAAATAAATGCGCTTGTCCCAGATGCCAAGGTTTCGATCGGTCATGGCCAAATGTCGGAGCAGGAGCTGGAGAAGACGATACTGGACTTCCTCGATGGCGAATCGGATGTGTTGGTCAGCACGAGCATCATCGAGACAGGCGTAGACATCCCTAACGTGAATACGCTGATCGTACATGACGCGGACAAGATGGGTCTGTCGCAGCTGTATCAGCTCAGAGGTCGAGTAGGCCGGTCCAACCGGATCGCCTATGCTTATTTCACCTACCAGCGGGACAAGGTCCTCACCGAGGTGGCGGAGAAGCGCCTTCAATCAATTAAAGAGTTTACCGAGCTTGGATCAGGCTTCAAGATCGCCATGCGCGATCTATCTATCCGCGGAGCGGGCAATCTGCTTGGTGCGGAGCAACATGGCTTTATCGCGTCGGTCGGCTTTGACATGTATTCGCAGATGTTGGCGGAGGAGATCGCGAGACGCAAAGCTGAAATGTCCGGTGAGGAAGCCAAGGTGGAGAAAGTCGTTTCGACTGGAATCGATATTAGCGTCGATGCGTATTTGCCGTCGGATTATATCTACGACAGCATTCAGAAGATCGAAATTTACAAGAAGGTCGCTTCGGTTCGTACGTTCGAGGAGAGCGACGATCTTATCGATGAGCTCGTTGATCGTTTCGGCGACTTGCCGCAAGCTGTCAGCAATCTCATGTCCGTCGCGCGGCTTAAAATTTACGGATCCCTATGCAGCATTGAACTGGTTAATCAGAAAGGCGATGATCTCATCTTTAGGCTTGTCGCTCCGATTACGGGCAAGACGATTCGCAAGCAGGTGGATCAGTTGTGTCTCAAGCTCGAGAACCGGTTCAGGCAATCTGGCGAGCAAGAGACGCCGGCTACCATTACGCTTCGCGGAAAAGGGCTTAATATGGAGCAAAAGCTGCATCTGTCCGAGAAGTTCTTTGAAGGATACAAGGATATGATTGTGCCAAAAGAAATGCTGCAGAATGCGACATCGCAGGCATAAATTCGCTTTTCTTGTCTCTGATCTGCTACAATACAAATAATGCAAAATTCATATTGCGAATGTGAAAGGGGATTAACATGTTGCACAGTACACGCAAGTCGGCATGGCGCAGAAGTGCGCTGCTAACGATTGCTGCAGTACTTGTCATGACGATGCTAGCGGCATGCGGCGGCAATAATGACGAGTATTCCTTGGAGTTCAAGGATGTTAGCGAAGGAGAAACAGTCGCAACTTATAAGGACGGCAAGGTTACACAAGCGGAGTTCGACAAATATTTGGCGATCTTTGGCGTGACTCAGCCATCTTATGAGCAAATTATCACAATCCCGCAATTCCAACAAATCATTCTTGAACAATATGTCTCTTACAAGGTGCTAGCGGGCAAAGCTTCCGAGGATTCCTTGAAGAAGGCTCGCGAAGATGTGGACAAGCAGTTCAAGGATTACAAAGAATATCTGAAGACGGACACGGAGCTTGAAGCAAAGCTGAAGGAGAAAAAAATCTCCGATTCCGATATGAGCACGTTCCTTATGCTGACTGCTTCGGTTGTGGCTCATGTTAATTCGCTTGTAACAGACGAAGACGTTACGAAGGCGTTCGAAACGGTTCAGGCGGACTATGCTGTTTCCACCGTTCGTCATGTCCTTGTGGCGACAACAGAGCAAAACCAAGAAACAGGCGAAACAAAAGAGCTTCGTACCGACGAAGAGGCTCTTGCGCGTGCTAAGGAAGCGAAAGCAAAACTTGAAGCCGGCGAAAGCTGGGATGCCATTGCGAAAGAATACTCCGACGATCCGGGCTCGAAAGAAAAAGGTGGTCTTTATGCAGACGCCGAGGGCGGCGGTTGGGTAGAGTCGTTCAAGAAAGCTGCTTTCGAACAGGAAATCGGTAAAATTGGCGAACCTGTCAAGACTGATTACGGATACCATGTCATGGTCGTTGAGAAACGTGATTTCAAGACGTATGACCAACTGACTGACGAGCAGAAGGAAGAAGTGAAGGGCACTGCGGCATCTTCGTACATGGAGACCTTTATGAGCGAAGAAATGCCGAAGCAAGAGCTGAAGATCACGTTGCCGGAGCCTGAGGCGACTGAAGGCGCAGAAGAGGGAGCGGAAGGCGGCGAAGCAACTGCAACGCCAGCTCCGTCACCATCGCCAACTGCAGCTGCCAAATAATCAAGCGTACATCAATCGTAACAGCCCTCTCTCCGAGTCTATTTAGGACTTGTATGAGAGGGCTGTTTTCTTTGATTGGAAGGTCCGGACATGAACCAATAAGGGGTGATTGGAGTCTGGAATGATGTACGCAAAGCAGAAATGTTTGTTCTGCTGAGATAGCTGACACAGTTCGTTGCGAATTCATGTGATTCGAATCACAGGGGACGGGATAGGAGCAGTCTATACTTGAGGTAGAGCACGGTGAACATCGCAAGGATGATAGGCTATTCTTATTCTGGAGGGGATCTATATGTTAGATCAACAAACGATCAAAGTCATTCAATCAACGGTACCTGTTCTTAAGGAATATGGGACTGCCATTACGAGCAGATTCTATCAACGGTTATTCGAAGCGCATCCGGAGCTGTTGAATTTGTTTAATCACGCCAATCAGAAGCAGGGAAGACAACAAGGAGCTTTGGCCAATGCTGTGTATGCGGCAGCTGTTCACATCGAGAAGCTGGAAACTATTCTGCCTGCCGTGCGTCATATTGCCCATAAACATCGTAGCTTAGGGGTCAAGCCGGAACAATATCCGGTCGTGGGACAACATCTGCTTGGAGCGATTAAAGAGGTGCTTGAAGATGCGGCGACGGATGAGATTCTGGAGGCTTGGGGCAAGGCGTATGGCGTCATTGCTGACGTATTTATTAGCGTGGAGCATTCGATGTATGAGGAAGCGGAAGGGCAAGTTGGCGGCTGGAGTGGATTCCGAGCCTTTGTGGTGGAGAAGAAGGTTGTCGAAAGCGACGTCATTACCTCTTTCTATCTGCGTCCTCAAGATGGTGGTCCAATAGCAGTGTTCGAGCCGGGTCAATATGTGAGTGTCAGAATGGTAGTGGACGGCGATGAACATACGCAGCTGCGACAATACAGCCTGTCCGACTCCCCTGGCAAGCCGTATTACCGTATATCGGTGAAACGAGAGGATGCGTTAGGAGAACGACCGGAAGGGATGGTATCGAGCAATCTGCATGCCGACGTATCGGTAGGCGAGGTGCTCATGTTATCGGCGCCGGCAGGTGCGTTCAAGCTGGATGTAACACATAATCGTCCCGTCATGCTGCTGAGCGGCGGCGTTGGCTTGACGCCAATGGTTAGTATGGCGAACACGCTTGCCGAACGGCAACCGGATAGGAGAACGGTGTTTGTCCATGCGGCGCGTGATGGAAACTTGCATGCGATGCGCGAGTCTGTGCTCGAATTGCAGAACCAAGCACCAGGGTTGTCCGTCTACTATTGCTATATGGAACCGACAGGCGAGGACAGGGCGCTAAGCAGGTTCGATCACGAAGGGATTATTGATGCAGCTTGGCTGGAGCGGCTTCTGCCAGGGCCTGATGTTGACGTGTACTTGTGCGGTCCGGTGCCGTTCATGAAAGCGATGTTCGCCGCCTTGCAAGCAATCGGCGTGACTGAATCGCAAATCCATTACGAGTTCTTTGGTCCAACGGGCAGCTTGGGTCAATAAGGCAGACTACTTGGCAGTACTGGATCGCAGTAATCGATTGACCGTTTCCCTGCGGAGACCGATTAATTGTCCGATCTCGTCCTGAGTAAGCAGATCTGCAATGTTGTCTGGCGTCCCGGTAAGGCTTGTCAGCCACTCTTGCAGCTTCTGCAGCTTCTCTGCAGGGGAAGTTCTTGTCAGTTGATCAATCCGTTGCTGCATGACGCGGAGACGACTCTGCAGCAATCTCGCAATCTCTAACGCCTTCTCTGGATGTGCAGCCAAATCGTCATACCAGTCTCGCGAAGGAATAACCTCGATCTCGCTGGTTATCATCGCGATAGCTGTTCCGTGATAGGGCTGCTCGGATACGAGCGAGTGATGGGGGATTACTTCTCCGGCAACGATCAAATTAACGACAATGATATGCCCGTCCTCGTGTACGCGTACGATCTTCAGCAGCCCGCTCTTCAATCGGAAGAGCGGGCCGCTTTCGCCTTGACGGAATACAACCTCACCTTTATGTACAATCATGTAAGCAATGCCCTCCTCGCGCAAAAACAGCTTTGCGTTAATTGTAGAGGCAACCGAACTGCTGAGCAACTTACGCCAATTAACAATTGACTGTATTTGTAAAAAGTGATATCATAAATATATCAAAAAGATATAGAGGTGATCGCCTTGAAGGAAAAGAAGGGATTTTGCGTCAGCGGTTATTTGGCGCTCTTGGTAGCTGTGGTGGCTGCTGCTGGAGGCGTATGGTTAATTGGTTCTGAAATTTCGGCGGATGTGTCTTCCGCGACATTAATCGGAGTAGGGGCTTTCTTACTGTTGCTGGCCGCCATCGCGCTATCTTCACTAGTCATCGTACAGCCTAACGAAGCCAAGGTTGTAACGTTCTTCGGAACGTATGTGGGGACTGTTGTAGAGAGTGGGTTGTGGATGGTGATGCCGCTCTCGACGAAGTCCACCATATCGCTGAAGGTGCGGAACTTTAACAGCCAGAAGCTTAAGGTTAACGATGCCGAGGGTAATCCCGTTGAGATCGGTGCGGTTATCGTGTTTAAAGTCGTAGATACGGCGAAGGCGTCATTTGATGTCGATCAGTATGAACGATTCGTTGAAATTCAAAGCGAGACGGCGATTCGACATATCGCCGCGCAATATCCTTATGACACTTTCGAAGATCCGAGCACGGTATCGCTTCGCGGCAATGCAGACGAAGTGGCGACAGAGTTGCTGCGGGAGTTGCAAGAGAGGCTTGATGTAGCAGGCGTGGAGCTTCGGGAAACACGTATTACGCACTTGGCTTACGCACCTGAGATTGCAAGCGCGATGCTTCAGCGTCAGCAAGCTATTGCTATCGTGGCTGCACGCCAGAAGATTGTAGAGGGTGCGGTTGGTATGGTTGACGCGGCGCTGCGTCAATTGGAGGACAATGGTATTGTGCTCGATGACGAACGGCGCGCGGCAATGATTAATAATTTGATGGTGTCCATCGTATCCGACCGGGCGGCCCAGCCGGTTATTAATACGGGATCGCTGTATACCTGAGGTTAGCCTGATATGGCCAAAGAAAAGAAGGCGTTCCCTTTGCGGCTCGATCCCGAAATCCATCGCGCGCTGGAACAATGGGCTACGGACGAATTCCGCAGCGTTAATGGGCACATCGAATTTCTGCTCAGGGAGGCGCTTGGCAAAGCTGGCAGGCTAAAGCTGCCTAATCGTGATTCGGATAAATAGGTTTGGCGTATATAGGCATATAGAACGACTTCATCCAGGAGGAGAGGTCGTTCTTTTTTTGCGTTTATCTAATTCGCAAAATTATGTCACATTAAAGTTAGGTAATATTACATGAAAATAATCTTGAAACAGCTTGTATGAATACCATATTGTCGAATCGCCCTCAAAATTCAAAAAAATGAATAAAATGTACATAATTTTGACCGAAAATAGGGATAAAAAGTTTACATGGATCAATTTTATTAATTATGGAAAATTTGATGTAAAGTATATTGACATAACCAAAAATCCCCCACTATAATTGACCTCAGAACGAACGTTGGAAAGCAATTCCAACAAAACGTTCGGAAATAGAGACAAATACATAGGGAACGGGGAGTGGAGAGATGAGAAAGGGCAAGGGGTTGTTGTATCAGACGGGGTTACTGATTATGGCGGTTGGCATGGTATTGGCTGGCTGTTCAGGGAACAATGAACCGGCTTCATCGAGCACGAACACACCTGTAGAATCCAGCGCAGCAGGAACGGATGGCGAAATTAAAGTAGGCATCCTTCATTCACAGAGCGGAACGATGGCTATAAGCGAAATGTCGGTTATCGACTCGGAGATGATGGCGATCGAGGAAATCAACGCGGCAGGCGGCGTATTGGGCAAAAAGATCGTGCCTGTACTAGAGGACGGCGCGTCAGATTGGCCGACCTTTGCTGAGAAGGCTCGTAAGCTGATCTCGGAAGATAAAGTTGCAACGGTATTCGGAGGATGGACGTCCGCGAGCCGCAAAGCGATGCTTCCGGTATTCGAAGAGCTGAACGGATTGTTATGGTACCCCGTTCAATACGAAGGACTTGAAGCTTCCCCTAACATCTTCTACACAGGGGCGACGACGAATCAACAGATCGTTCCATCGGTCACTTGGCTGCTGGAGAATCGGGGCAAGAAGTTCTACCTGCTCGGCTCCGACTATGTGTTCCCGCGTACGGCGAACTTAATCATTAAAGAACAGCTGAAGGCTGAAGGCGGAGAATTGGTGGGCGAAGAGTATACGCCGCTTGGACATACGGATTACAGTACGATCATTAGCAAAATAAAAGCAGCGGACCCGGACATCGTGTACAACACACTGAACGGGGACAGCAACGTAGCCTTCTTCAAGCAGTTGAAGGATGCTGGAATTACGGCTCAGGACATGACGACATTGTCGGTGTCAGTAGCCGAGGAAGAGATTCGTGGTATCGGCGTCGACGTTCTTGAAGGGCATTTGGCAGCATGGAACTATTATCAAACGACGGATACGCCAACGAACGCGAAGTTCGTGGAGAGCTACAAGAAAAAGTTCGGAGACGAGCGTGTAACAGCCGATCCGATCGAAGCGGGCTACACAGCGGTATACCTATGGGCTGCAGCTGTAGAGAAAGCGGGCTCGACGGATGTCGCGGCTGTTAAGGAAGCGGCGAAGGAGCTGGAGTGGGAAGCTCCGAGCGGCAAAGTTAAGATTGACGGCGAGACGCAGCATATCTACAAAACGGTGCGGATCGGAGAGGTTCAATCCGATGGGCAATTCAAGGAGTTATGGAATTCCGGGGAAGCAGTGAAACCGGATCCGTTCTTGAAAGGTTACGCTTGGGCAGCAAGCATTCAACCGTAACATAACAGAGGCACAACCCTTGATGATGGGATAATGAAGCGGCTTATAGAGATACAGGAGGAGGAAGTATTCGGGGGCTTGAGGATCGAATGCTTCCTTCTTGCTGTACCCTGCCGGCTATTGCCGCTGAAGGAGCGATGAGATGGAACTCTTTATACTTCAACTGTTCAATGGGCTTAGCATCAGCTCGATCTTGCTTCTGGTTGCGCTTGGACTCGCAATCACATTCGGATTAATGAAAGTGATTAATATGGCGCATGGAGAGCTCATTATGATCGGCGCATATGCCACGTATTTGACGCAAAATCTGTTCCTGGATTATATGCCTGCGTCGATGTTCAACTGGTACTTTGTGCTGGCCATTCCGGTCAGCTTCGTTATCGCATTTGTCATCGGGCTTGTACTCGAAATGGGTCTCATTCGTTTCTTATACGGCAGACCGCTGGATAGCTTGCTTGCAACCTGGGGTGTAGGTCTTGTGCTTCAGCAGCTCGCAAGGTCGATCTTTGGCGCACCGAATGTGGCGGTCAAGAGCCCGACTTGGCTTGATGGAGGGTTGCAAATTTTCGGAGGGACGCTGCTTCCTTATAAACGGATCTTTATCATTGCCCTCGTTATTGCATGTCTAGTGGCTATGTATCTCTATATTTATCGGAGTCATGAAGGGCGCCGGATGAGAGCTGTCATGCAGAATCGAGAGATGGCGGCATGTCTTGGTGTATCAACCAGACGGGTAGATGCGATGACATTTGCAATTGGATCGGGTATTGCAGGCATCGCAGGCTGCGCGCTGACATTATTAGGACCCATTGGTCCATCGCTTGGCACGTATTATATCGTGGACGCATTCATGGTGGTTGTACTCGGCGGCGTAGGCAAGCTGGTAGGTACGGTTCTTGGGGCGACAGGTATAGGGATGTTTAATACCTTATTCGAATATTGGACTAATGCTTCGCTTGGCAAGGTGCTGGTATTCGTGTGTATCGTCGCGTTCCTGCAGTGGAGGCCGTCGGGGCTGGTGGCGATGCGCACGCGCTCGCTTGATTAAAGGCAGGAACGACTTGCGTAGAGAAGGTGGAATGCGGGATGCGGATTGCGCGTATGACAGGGAATCGATGGTGGATATTGGGGGGATATGCGGTCGCGGCTACGGCGCTGTTCTGCGCGCCGCTTGTATTCAGCGACTTCAGGCTGAATCTTCTGGCGAAATTTCTGGCCTTCGCGATCGTCGCATTAGGGCTTGATCTTATATGGGGGTATACGGGGATTCTCAGCTTAGGTCATGGCATATTCTTTGGACTTGGCGCTTATGCGATGGCCATGTATCTGAAGCTGGAAGCAAGCGGCGGTAAGCTCCCCGATTTTATGGGCTGGAGCGGTCTGAAGGAGCTGCCGTTGTTCTGGCAGCCGTTTGATATATTTGGCGTGGCGGTGGCGCTCGGTATTGTAATACCTGCATTGCTGGCGCTCGGACTTGGGTATTTTACATTCCGCAACCGGATCAGGGGGGTGTACTTCACCATTCTGACGCAGGCGCTCGTCATTATTACGACGACACTGCTCGTCGGACAGCAGGCCTTTACCGGCGGAACGAACGGTGTAACGGGTTATTCGACGATACTGGGCTATTCACTCGCATCTCCTGATACAAAGCGTATGCTCTACTGGGTAACGGCAGCAGTGTTGATTGGCATCTTTGTCTTATGCCGTTATTTGACGGGCAGCCGCTTCGGCAAGGTGCTGCGTGCAATACGCGACGGCGAGAATAGGGTACGGTTCATCGGGTACAATCCGGCGGTTTACCAAATGGTCATCTTTACGGTATCGGCAGCGATTGCGGGTATTGCGGGTATGTTGTTTGTTCTGCATGTCGGGATTATCTCGCCTTCGATGCTCGGTATCGTGCCTTCTATAGAGATGGTGTTATGGGTTGCAATTGGCGGCAGGGGGACGCTTATCGGCGCGGCACTTGGGGCTGTTCTCATGAACTGGGCCAAAAGCGAGTTCAGTACGGCTTATCCGGATGGTTGGTTATTCTTCATGGGCGCGATGTTCGTTATCGTCGTTGTTTTCATGCCTAAGGGTGTAGCTGGTTTGTTCCAATGGAAGGGCAAAGGAATCGGCAGGAAGCAGCCGGCTTGGATGAAAGGGCTCAGTCGCAAGCTCAGACCGGGCAGGGAGCAGAAGGGCAGTATTCCGAATGGATGAAGCGTGAAGTGAAATTGGCGAGGAGGGGATCGGGATGGCGAACAATCAAGGGGCTATTCTGCAATGCGAGGATGTAACGGTTGAATTCGATGGGTTCAAGGCTGTGCAGGGGATGAGTCTGGCACTAGAGAAGGCTGAGCTGCGATTCTTGATCGGTCCGAACGGAGCGGGCAAGACGACGATGCTGGATGTCATCTGCGGTAAGGTCAGGCCATCTGCGGGTAAAGTGACTTTCGGAGGCAAGGTCGATATTACGCGGAAGCACGAACATCAGATTGCGGAGCTCGGCATCGGCAGAAAGTTCCAAGCGCCTTCCATCTTCAAGGATATGACGGTCTTGGAGAATCTGGAGATTGCCATGCGACAGAAACGGAGTATCTTCGCCACATTGTTCGCTCGCATGAAGTCAGAGGAAGAAGATCGTATGCGCGGGCAGCTTGGCATGATCGGTCTTGCCGAGAAGGGAGCTTGGCGCGCCGGCGGATTATCCCATGGGGAGAAGCAGTGGCTGGAGATCGGCATGATGCTGCTGCAAGAGCCGGAGGTGCTGTTGCTTGATGAGCCTGTAGCCGGCATGACTGATAAGGAAACAGATAAGACGGGCGAGCTGCTGCATGAGATCGCCAGAGAACGTTCTGTCGTTGTAGTGGAGCATGATATGGAATTTGTGCGTAACTTCGCTAGCAAGGTAACGGTCATGCACGAAGGCAAGCTGCTGAAGGAAGGCTCCATGGAGGAAGTGCAGGGCGATGATCGAGTAGCCGAAGTGTATCTGGGCAGGAGGCGTGATGAGCATGCTAGCCGTTCAACAGCTTGAGTCGGGATATGGGGAAAGTATTATTTTGCGAGACGTGTCGCTGCGCGTGAAACCTGGTCAAGTGGTCTGCTTAATGGGGCGCAACGGCGTAGGCAAGACAACGCTGATGAAAAGTATCATGGGCATTCTGAAGGCAAAGGAAGGCGCGGTCAGCTATAACGGCATTGACCTGACAAGGAAGGCGCCGGGTATTCGAGCCAAGAGCGGTATCGGATATGTACCGCAGGGGCGTGAAATTTTTGCGCAGCTGTCGGTGTACGAGAACCTGCTGCTGGGGCTGGAGTCGTCGCGGACGAAGGGGAAACAGAAACAAGGAAGAGATACGATCCCCCCTGAGGCGCTTGAAAAGTTCCCGGTACTTCAGACGATGTTCGAGCGGCGAGGCGGAGATCTCAGCGGCGGACAGCAGCAGCAGCTAGCGTTCGCACGAGCACTGGCTTCCAAGCCGGAGGTGCTGCTGCTCGATGAGCCTTGCGAGGGGATCCAGCCCTCCATCGTCGACGATATTCGGGATGTCATCCGTTCCATTAAGACGGAAGGACATACGGCGATTCTGCTTGCGGAGCAAAGCTTGGATTTCGTGAAAAGTGTCGGTGATTATTTCTATGTGCTGGACAAAGGCTCTGTTGCTTGGGAAGGGGATCTCGCCGGTCTAAACGATGATATTATCAGGAAATATTTGACTGTATAGGGATATGGGCAGCGGCGGATGTGTAGCTAAGATGGAAAGTGGGGACAGTAAGAGCCTAATCCTGTATGGGATGGGGCTCTTTGCACTTGCGGTGCGCAATCAGCGAATGGCTGGCGGAGGAAGAGGTAAGACAGGGGGCAGCTGGCGGCGTGCATAAGAATTTGGGAGCGGTTGAATACTATGGTCAGATTCAAAATATTACGATGAAGGGTATAACCCTTCTAAAGAAGAAGCCAGATTGGTGATGCGGACCCACTACGGCGCTATAATGATTCGGAGATATTCGCCCCGGATGACAAACCTATACCGAGATCTCTCGAAGACAAGTGGCCTGCTGCTCGGCAAGTACAGCAGATTGGCAAGCTCGAAGCGGGTTTTATCGCCAAATAGAATTCCGTATTCCGATGGATGATTCGGAGACTTATAAATTCTATTGTGGTCAAGCAAGGCTGGTGTCCAGTGTATTCAAAATCTTCTAGTGAAAGCGGGGCAACAAGAAATGAAAGCAACTGGAATTGTGCGTCGTATCGATGATTTGGGACGTGTGGTGATTCCGAAGGAAATTCGCCGCACGCTGCGGATCCGTGAAGGCGATCCGCTCGAAATTTTCGTGGATCGCGACGGTGAAGTTATCTTGAAGAAATATTCTCCGATCGGGGAGCTTGGCGACTTTGCGAAGGAGTACGCAGAATCGTTATTCGAAAGCATGGGACATATTACGCTGATCTCCGACCGGGATACGATTATTACGGTTGCGGGCGCCTCTAAGAAAGAGCTGATGGACAAGTCGATTGGCTCAGCGCTCGAATCGTGCATGGAGAACCGTAAAACATTGACGGAGACCAATGGCGGAAATTACGAAATCGTCAAGGACGTACAAGAGCCGTATAGTTCCTTTGTTGTGGCACCGATTATTGCGGGCGGAGATCCGATCGGCGCGGTCGTACTGCTGAGCAAGGATGATTCTGTCAAAATGACGCAGATGGAAACCAAGATGGCGGAGACGGCTGCCGGCTTCCTTGCGAAGCAAATGGAACAGTAACTTTAACTGCTTGATGGACTAACAAGAAGAGGCTTCCATAGAGGTGTGCTGTCGCACCGAATGGAGGCCTCTTCGTGTCATGCACGAAGTATGAGGATTGCGGTAATGTTGGTATCGCACTGCCTTGGTAAGGTATAATCGATTCCATATAGGGGTAAAGTGGGGCAATAGAAGATGATGGGGAAGGAAGCGAGCTCGGACGGTTCAAAGCGCGGCGGCAAGCCGCCGCGGCTGTGGCGTCATGGTGTCGCGCTGATGGCCGGAGCGGCGTTATTGTCGAAGCTGATCGGCGCATTGCAGAAGATTCCGCTTCAGAATATCGCGGGCGATCGTGTCTTCGGCATGTACAACGCGGTATATCCGTTCTACCAAATACTTGCCGTGCTGGCGACGGCCGGGTTACCGACAGCGGTGTCGATTCTAATCGCAAGCCGTTTGAGTGCAGGCGGCATAGGACAAGCCCGGACACGCAGTGCGCTGCTTGCGGCGTTATTGTTGTTAGGAGCCACAGGAATGGCGGCTGCTGCGCTGATGTGGGTGACGGCTGATCTTGCGGCAGCATGGCTTGGCGATTCAGCGGTAGCTCCCGCCATTCGGGTATTGGCGTTAGCGCTGCTGCTTTCTCCGATTGCAGCTGCTATCCGCGGTTACATGCAAGGGATGGGGCGTATGGCGTTCTCCGCAGCGTCCCAGCTATCGGAACAAACAGCGCGAGTTGCGGTGATGGTACTGGTGCTCTCGGCAGGGCTTGCTGCTAGCTGGAGCGACGCCATGATTACGGCGGGCGTCATGTTTGGCGGTGCAGCGGGGGCTGCCGTTTCGCTGCTGGTGCTTGGTTTCGGCTTGCGCCGTACTGCGCCGAGCGGCGGCAGCTCAGGCGTCGTCAGCAAGCGCAAGCTGCTTGGCGAGATGAAGGAACTGGCGGCGCTCGCGCTGCCTGCAGCGCTTGCAGCGCTCGTTGTGCCAGCTGTTGCCGCGGTAGACAGCTTCACGGTGCCGGCTCTGCTGCGGGGCAACGGGCTGTCAGCCGAAGATGCAATGAGTCTCTTCGGCATCTACGGCAGAGGGCAGCCGCTTGTGCAGCTCGTCGTCATGGCTGCAGGAGCCGGTGCAGCCGCGCTTGTGCCGGGTCTCGTACGCGCGCGCATGGAGCGGCAGCCGGAGCTTCTACAGCTTCGATTAACGCTGCTGCTGCGTATGGCGTGGCTCGTCGGCGGTGCCGCATCGATCGGCCTCGTGCTGCTGGCCGAGCCGATCAACGTGATGCTGTATCGCGACGCGCTCGGCACAGAGGCGCTTGCGCTCATCGGCTGCACCGCGCTGGCGGGCTGCGTCAGCGCGGTCGCCGCTCCCGCGCTGCAGGCGCTCGGCGCGGCGCGCGTACCCGCGCTGCTGCTGCTTATCGCAGCGCTGCTCAAGGGCGCGCTCAACGCCGTCCTGGTGCCCTCCCTCGGGATCGAGGGAGCGGCCTTCTCCGGCGTTGCCGCGCTAAGCACCGCCGCCATGCTCGGCGCGGCGGCCCTCCGCCATGCGGCGGCGAAGCTCGACGCGCCGCCGCAGCATGGCGTGAAGGCGGCGGACTGGCGTCCCGCCGCCGCAGGCGTTGCAGCGCTCGCGGCGATGGCCGCTGCGCTGTGGCTGTGCCAGCGCGCCCTTGGGGGCGGCGCGCTGGAGGGGCTGCCGCCGAGAGCGGCGGCAGCTTTGCTGGCGCTGGCGGGCATTGCCGCCGGCGCAGCGGTGTTTGGCGCCGCCGCTTTGCGGGGCGGCGCCATCGGCGCGCGCGAATGGCGCGCGCTTCCGGGCGGCGAGGAGCTGGCCGCCCGGTTGAGGCGGCGGGGGCTTATACCGCCGCCGCGATAATAGAGGAGGAATGGACCATGTCCCATGTGACGATAGAGATTATTGGTCTTGGCGCGGGCGATCCAGACGGGATTACGCTTGGCGTGTGGCGCAAGCTGCAGAACGCAGACCGGCTGTTTGTGCGGACCGAGCATCATCCGATGATGGCGCTTCTGAAAGAACAAGGCATCGTGTACAAGTCGTTCGACTACCTGTACGAGAATCACGATTCATTCCCGGAAGTATACGAAGCGATTGTATCGACGCTGCTTGCAGAAGCTGGCGACGCCGGCTCATCAGATACAGCTTCCGCTGGCGCGATCGTCTACGCGGTTCCGGGGCATCCCATGGTGGCGGAACGTACGGTGAAGCTGCTGCGCGAACGCTGCCAAGATGCGGGCATCGCGCTGCGTATAACGGGAGGAGAAAGTTTCCTTGACGCTGCGTTCGTCAGCCTTGGCATCGATCCGATAGAAGGTTTCACCTTGCTGGATGCTTCCGAGCTGGAGCCTTCGTTCCTGCAGCCCAGACTACATACGCTGATCGGTCAGGTGTACGATGAATTTACGGCTTCTGACGTCAAGCTCGCGTTAATGGAACGTTATCCGGACGATCATGAGGTAATCATCGGTCATGCGCTTGGCGTGCAAGGCGAGGAGCGAGTTGTGCGGGTACCGCTCTACGAGCTGGATCGCGAGCAGGAATATGGCAATTTGTCGCTCATCTACGTGCCGCGTTCAGATGATCCTGCCTTGCGTAACCGTACCTTCGAACGATTGCATGAAATTGTTGCCATTCTGCGCAGCCCGGACGGTTGCCCTTGGGATCGCGAGCAGACGCATCAGTCCATCCGCAAAAATTTCATCGAGGAGCTCTACGAAGCACTCGAAGCCATTGATAACGATGATCCGAATGGCATGCAGGAGGAGTTTGGTGATATTATTCTACAGGTGATGCTTCATAGTCAGATGGAAGAGGAAACAGGCGCTTTCTCTGTCTACGATGTGATCCAGACCTTGAACGAGAAGCTGATCTTCCGTCATCCGCATGTATTCGGCGACAACAAAGCGGGAGATGCGAACGAAGCGCTTGTCAATTGGGAAGCGATGAAGGCCGAGGAGAAGAAGCGCAAAGGAACGGATCGCAAATCCCAACTCGATGGCATCCCGCCAGATCTGCCTGCCCTGATGAAAGCTTACAAGATTCAGAAAAAAGCAGCTAAAGTAGGATTCGACTGGGAGGATATCAGTCCGGTATTAGCGAAGATTGAAGAGGAGCTTGCGGAACTGCGTGAGGTGATCGACTCCGGTGATCTGGAGAAGCAGGCGTCGGAGCTAGGGGATTTGTTATTCGCCGTCGTTAATGCATCGCGGTTCATCGAGGCCGACCCCGAAGAGGCGCTCTCTCGCACGAATCGGAAATTTCGTGCTAGATTCGAATATATCGAAGAGCAGCTTCGTATAAACGGCAAAACTTTTGACGAAACTGATTTACTAGAGATGGATCGTTGGTGGGAAGAAGCTAAGCGTCATACTTAGTTTGTTTTTCGCCA
Organism: Paenibacillus sp. strain BS8-2; assembly: GCF_054483835.1. NCBI lineage: Bacteria > Bacillati > Bacillota > Bacilli > Caryophanales > Paenibacillaceae > Paenibacillus > Paenibacillus sp. strain BS8-2. Next base: position 1,483,206 of record NZ_CM137010.1, on the reverse strand, counting down.
CAATTCGCCTAAAATCAGCACTATTCCCAAAAAAAATGCATACGGCAGCAGGATTTCTGCTATAGGAGAAGAATAAGTATTCTTCGTAAGAGCAGATTTTGCCAATGGGTGGGGTCGCGACAGCGTGACAGCGCCACAAAAATATGGATAACCCTTAGGAGGAACCAAATCATGAACAAAACAGACCTTATCAACAACATCGCAGAAAAAAGCGGATTGACTAAACGTGACGTAGAAGCAGTATTGAACGGCTTCTTGGGCGAAGTAACTGACGCTCTTGCTGGCGGCGATAAAGTACAACTGATCGGCTTCGGTACTTTCGAAACGCGCAAGCGTTCCGGCCGTGTGGGTCGCAACCCGCAAACAGGCAAAGAAATCACAATCCCAGAATCCAAAGTTCCTGCATTCAAAGCAGGCAACAAGCTGAAAGAAGCAATCAAGTAGGTTATGCGTCTCGATAAATTTCTCAAGGTGTCCAGATTGATCAAACGTCGTACTGTTGCGAAGGATGTATCCGAGCAAGGTCGCGTATGGATCAATGGCCGCGAGGCAAAGGCGAGCAGCGCCGTTAAAGTAGGTGACGAGCTTGGGATCCAGTATGGACAGAAGATCGTTACGGTGCGCGTGGAGCGCCTTGCCGAGACGACTCGCAAGGATGAAGCCGGCGAGTTGTACACCCTGGTGAAAGAAGAGCAGCGTCCCCGCGAGAATGAACTCGATTGGGAGAAGCGCTGACTTCAAATCATTGAAGCAGCTCGCTTCAATGGTCACAATTAGAACCGCTTTGCTTCCGGATGTCCGGGGCCGAGCGGTTCTTTTTGCGTTAGCTGGCGTTTGCAATCCACTATCTCTAGTTCTAAACCTTGTCCGTCTCCCATAACGTAATAGAGAATATGATCGCGAAGCGGGGGAGAGCGTAATGGTGGAGCAGGGGAAGGGACAGAAAGCGCAGGATGTTAAGCTGATCGGCCGGAAGGTGCTGGAGCTCACGGGCGTAAAGAACGTAGAAAGCTTCGATAGTGAGGAGTTTCTGCTCGATACGGAGCTTGGCTTTCTAACGGTGACGGGTCAAAATTTGCATATGAAGCATCTCAGTCTGGAGCAAGGTCTAGTTGCCATAGAAGGATTCGTGCATTCCCTCGCCTATCTTGATGGAGCGGCAGCCTCGAAGTCCAAAGGGCTGTTCGGGAAGCTGTTTAAGTGACGCTAAGCGTACAATGGATGACGATGGCGGTCATGCTGCTGTCGGGGCTTGGCATGGGTGCAGTATTTGATGGATACCGCGTTGTGTCGAATGAGCTCCGACTTCCCAGGTGGTGGCTGCCCGCGCTTGATGTGCTCTATTGGATGGCTTCCGCAGTGGTTGTTTTCCGGATGCTGTATGCCAGCAACAATGGCGAGGTGCGGGCGTATGTGTTTCTAGGACTGGCCATTGGGGTAATTCTACATTATTGGCTATTCAGCAAAGCGGTTGTTGTGATCGTGAAGTGGTTTATTCGGGCAGTGAAAGTTTGCATCTCTTTCTTGGTCCGGTTAATCGATGTCATGATCGTAAAACCGATTCTATTGCTCTATAAACTAGCCAAAGTCCTACTAGGATTTGGGACTGCGCTCACTATTTTCACGCTAAAGATTGTGGTACAATTGGTTCGTCCTATCTGGTTATTGTTGGTATGGATGACAAAACCGGTCTGGAGACCGTTAGGTCGATGGCTTAAGCCCTACTGGGACAAGCTGCGCCTGGTTGAGAGAATCGGTAAGCTGGCAGACTCTTCTAGGAGCCTCTGGCGATCATGGACGAAGAAGGGAGATCGCTAATGGCAACTGCAACGGCGAAGAATAATACGGTTAACACTGCCGCTGCTAAACGAAGATACAAGATGTGGATCGTGTTTATTCTTTTATTCTTGGGTTGGGCAGGTTATACGTTGTTCGGTCAGTTGCAGCAACAGAAAGCGACTTACGAGAAGCTGACGTCTGTGGAGAGCCAGATCGAAGAGGCAAAGGCGACAAACGAAGAATTGAAGCGTCAGGTGGAGCGCCTGAACGATCCCGAATATATATCTCAGTTAGCAACGAAGGAACAAGGAATGGTGAAGCAAGGGGAACAACAGATTTTCAGCGATTAATCCGCGCGGTATTGGGCTCTGTACGGGGTGAACGTCTGTTGACCTCCCTTCTTGCATTCGGTTATAATCACGATAGAAGCCAAATCTTATCGGTTCGATAGGACAGGGACTCACTAAACTTTTGAGAGAGGAACATTTTATTTTATGGCAATTGAAGTGGGCGCCAAGTTAGAAGGGAAAGTGACAGGCATTACGCATTTCGGGGCATTTGTCGACTTATCGGGAGGTGTCACAGGCCTTGTTCACATCTCGGAGATTGCCGATAACTACGTCAAGGATGTGAAGGATCACCTCAAGATCGACGATGTCGTGAAGGTCAAAGTGATCAACGTAGACAAAGACGGTAAGATCGGACTATCCATTAAGCAAGCCATTGATCGGCCGGAAGGTCAACCTGCTCCTCAGCGCGAACGTCCAAGCGGCGGCCCTGGTGGCGGTGAGCGTTTTGGTGGCGGCGGCGGAGGTCGCGGTCCTGGCGGCGGCGGAGGCGGCGGACGTCCCTTCAACAAACAATCTTCTGGCAGACCGTCCTACGGTAAACCGTCATTCGAAGATAAAATGTCGCGTTTCTTGAAAGACAGCGAGGAACGTATCTCTTCCCTCAAGAAGAATACCGAAGGCAAGCGCGGCGGACGCGGCGCGAAGCGCGTTTAATTCAAACAAACTGACATGCAGCAAGCATGCACAGATAGAGCGAACCCTCAGGGGTTCGCTTTTTTTTAAATTCTAAGAATTTATAAGTTTTTGCATCTTATCTGAGCTTTGAATTCTCGGAATGAAACGCGCTGCGCCGCCAAAGACGGCGATAGCCGTTTCACCTTGAATTCTAAGAATTTATAAGTTTCGCACCTTATCTGGACTTAGAATTCTCGGAATGAAACGCGCCCCGCCGCCAAAGGACGGCGTAGCCGTTTCACCTTGAATTCTAAGAATTTATAAGTTTCGCACCTTATCTGGACTTAGAATTCTCGGAATGAAACGCGCCCCGCCGCCAAAGGACGGCGTAGCCGTTTCACCTTGTTCCGTTTCTATATATTGTTCTGCATGTTGTTCAGCATACACAAGTTTCAGCAGTGTAACTGGGCTTATGATGCTCGGTGAATTATCTCCTCTGGACATCATTCTGCCTATAAGAGCGTATCACCTGTGCCGACGTGAGAATGATGTATGATGTACAGCAATGTTCGGCGGTTAGTGACCAATTGAGGGCGATTGATGTATTTGATACAGGAATAAACAGCGCGAGAGGGGAGCGGAGGGATGCAGTGTGAAAATTGATGTACAGAGTGCAGAAATGTTCGTATCGTCGAAGTTTGGGAGGCCGAAATGATGTACAAAATGCAGGATTTATTTTTGTGTTCGTATAGGTACAGGTCGAATTTAAATGCAGAGACTTAACAGTGCTCCTCACAGTCCTCACACTGCTTAGAATGCGTAGTACGCTCCGGTCAAAATACTCCTCCGACAAAGACTGCATCCACTGTATTGCATGGATTGATCTCTTGTAACCAATAAGCTTTTGTACAAGTGTATTTACCACCCAATCCTCTCTTTTCCGACTTCAAGTTTAGGGGAGATCGACCCGTTAGCGCGTCGAATGGCTACCTAATGGCACACTTTATCCGTCAGTCAGGCGGAATGAAAGGCTTCATATGTCGAAGGCAACCATGCTGGACGTCATTCATAAATTATTCCTCGGCGAATCAAATAGTTTTCTCCCACGCTCTCTCATTACCGACAGGTTCCTCCGCTCGTCGCCACCAATTTGAAAACGCTCTCTATATATTTTGTTGAACGAGTTTTGTCGTTTGGGTAAGCCGGTACCGCACAAACCCGCTCTGGCGCTGGATTCGAGCTTCTTGTGACAAGCCGCGCGGCAGGCCGCCGTTTTGTCGGAAAAAACTTTTGGACGTCTTACGATAACTGACAAACTTCATGGGAATGACCTTCTATAATGGGGAACACAATTACATTCGGATGGGTGGTGTCTTTCATGAAGAAGGAGAACGTGCTTGGACAACCCGCAATCAAGCGGGAGAACTTCTTCCAGAACAATGTGGAGAAGACGGCGGCATGGAGGGCCGCAAAGGGATTGGCAAATATGCTGCTTGCGAAGAAATGGACGTTCTTGTTAGTCGGTCTCGCTTTTCTGCTTGGACGAGCTGTCATACTGGAATCACTGATGCCGTTCGCTGCCGCTTACTTCGCTGTCATCTATTTCATGCGTAAAGATATCTATCCATGGGTGGCCGTCTCGCTCGTGGCAGGCAGCTGGCTTGCAGTGGAGCCTGCACCGCTGTGGATCGCCATGGAGATTGCGGTACTGTTCTTGCTTCTGAAGGCACTGGAGGCCTACGAGAAGGCGGAGCTCTCAACTGCACCAATTCTGGTGTTTACCTCCACCCTGCTGGTCCAGTTATTCGGTGTTTTTATCGGCGATTCGTTAAGCTGGTATAACTTTATGTTAGTTGTCGTTGAGGCCGCGCTTGCCTTTGTGCTTACGTTAGTTTTCATTCATGCGCTGCCCGTGCTGACCATGACCAAGAAGACGGCAACCCTCAAACACGAAGAAATCATCTGCGTCATGATTCTTCTCGCATCCGTAATGACGGGTGCCGTCGGTTGGGTCATGTACGGCATGTCTGCCGAACATGTGATGTCCCGCTACATGCTGCTGCTATTCGCGATGGCAGGCGGAGCGCCGCTCGGGGCGTCCGTCGGCGTCGTCGCCGGACTAATTCTGAGTCTGGCTGACTTCAGCGCGATTGTGCAGATGAGCATGCTGGCATTTGCCGGCTTACTCGCAGGCCTGCTGCGGGATGGTGGCAAGATGGCCGCCGCATTCGGACTATTGCTCGGTACGTCTATCTTATCCATCTACATTGGTACGCAATCCGATGTGATGGCCTCCACTTGGGAGTCTGTTGCTGCGGCGACCTTACTCCTTCTTACCCCGCGAGGCGTTATTCGAACCATTGCCCGTTATGTGCCTGGGACGAATGAACATGCGAAGTCGCAGCATGAGTATGCGAAGCGAGTTCGAGAGGTGACGGCAGAGCGAGTCGTACAGTTCTCGGACGTATTCCGTCAGTTGTCGCGCAGCTTTGGCCAGCTTAATCAGAAGGCAACGGAAGTGAAGCGGGACGAGGAGATCGCTGCCTTCATGAATGCTGTCGCCGAACGTAGTTGCATGACATGTCATCGGCGTAATTCTTGCTGGGAGGACAAGTACTTCCATACCTACAATATGATGAACGATATGATGACGAGCGTCGAAGAGAAACGGGTGCCGATGACCAAGGATCATCCGCGCTCCTGGACCAATCATTGCGTCAAAACGGCACAGGTGCTTACTGTGATGCAACATCAATACGAGCTGTACCAGAATAATATGCACTGGAAGAAACAAATTCTCGAATCGCGCCAGCTTGTGGCCGATCAGCTATTCGGGGTGTCGCAGGTTATGGAGGACCTGTCCAAGGAGATCAAGCGTGAAGGTCAGACACTACACCTGCAAGAGGAACAAATTAGAGAAGCAGTCGAAGGACTGGGCTTATCCATACAAGGCGTTGATATTGTTAATCTGGAGGAAGGAAATGTAGAAATTGAGGTGTATCACTCGTTCGAGAGAGGTTTTGATGAATGCCGCAAAATTATTGCTCCGCTGCTCAGCGATATACTAGGCGAGCATATCGCTGTTAAGCTCGAGCGCGATCCGTCGAAGCAAGGAGAACCATCACTTGTCGTCTTCGCATCTGCGAAGCAATACGAGGTGGAAACAGGCGTAGCTGGAGCCGCCAAGGGCGGAGATCTGCTGTCGGGAGACAGCTTTACCCTAATGGAGCTTGGAGGAGGCAAGTTTGCGGTCGCAATTAGCGACGGCATGGGTAATGGTGAACGTGCGCGTCAGGAGAGCAGTGCCGCGTTATCGATCCTGCAGCAACTGCTGCAATCAGGCATGGATGAGAAGCTGGCGGTGAAGTCGGTGAATTCCGTCTTGCTGCTTCGTTCGGCCGAGGAAATCTACGCGACGGTAGACCTGGCTATCGTCGATTTATATACAGCGCACACAACCTTTATGAAGATTGGCTCTACACCAAGCTTCATCAGACGAGGGAAGGAGGTCATACCGATCACGGCAAATAATTTGCCGATCGGCATTATACAGGATATCGACGTCGACTTTGTGTCGATGCAGCTTCAACCGGGGGATACGCTTATCATGATGAGCGACGGCATCTATGATGCACCTGGGTATGCGGTTAATAAGGAGATGTGGATGAAGCGGATTATCGGTGAGATGAGCACGGACGATCCGCAGGAGATGGCGGATTCGCTGCTTGATACGGTCGTGAGGTACCACGAGGGTGAGATCGTGGACGATATGACTGTGCTAGTCGCGCGCATTGATAAACATTTGCCGGAGTGGGCTTCCTTCCGTTGGCCGGGAGTGAACCGCATGGAACGGCCAAGGACGGTGAGCTGATGGGAATGGATAGGAGTAGCGTAAGAAAAAAGCTGGTGAGAAGTCTGGTGAAAAGTCTGGTGAAAGGTCGTAACAATGGCGAACGGGGAGCCGTGGCGAGAAGGGTCGGTCTTAGCTGGAGCGCGCATAGGAGGAAAGGAGCAAGGATGGAGATGGGACCTTGAGGGCGTGGATAAGCGAAGTGAAGCGAAGTTTGAAGCAAAGATTGAAGCAAAGTTTGTGAAGAAGCCGCCGTGAGATGACGAGTCAGACGTCATCTCACGGCGGCTATTGGCATGTATAGAAGAGAAGAGCCAAGCGCTTCTGCATGAATCTAACTGGTCTAGGACAGTTTATACAATAGAACCAACAAACCGACTGCCATTCCCAATCGGGCGTGCAGTCGGTTTGTTGGTAGTGGATTAAGAAACAGTACGACGAGCTTCCTTGGCGGATTTGCCATCGGCTAGGCCCAGCGATTGGGCGGTCGAAGTATGAATTTCTTGAACCAACTCTGGGTAGTTCTGCAATGCTTTGCCGTAAGATGGGATCATCTCCTTGATCTTCGGCTCCCACGATTTGATATGCTGTGGGAAACATTTGTTGATCACTTCGAGCATAACGGATACGGCCGTCGAAGCGCCAGGCGAAGCGCCAAGCAATGCTGCAATCGAACCGTCAGCTGCGCTGATCACTTCAGTTCCGAATTGAAGCGTGCCTTTGCCCGCAGCAGTGTCCTTAATGATCTGAACACGTTGACCGGCGACAACAAGCTCCCAATCCTCACTCTTGGCATTAGGGACAAACTCGCGAAGTTCTTCCATCCGTTGCTCCTTGGACAACATCAGCTGTTTGACCAGATAGCTAGTCAGCGGCATGTTTTTCACGCCGGCAGCCATCATCGTCACGAGGTTATGAGGCTTGATGGAGGTAAACAAGTCCAGGTTGGAGCCGAACTTCAGGAACTTCGGCGTGAAGCCGGCGAAAGGTCCGAAGAACAGCGATTCTTTGTTGTCGATCACGCGCGTGTCCAGATGCGGCACGGACATCGGAGGAGCTCCGACCGGCGCCTTGCCGTATACCTTCGCACGGTGCTGCGACACGATCTCTGGTTTGCGGCACACCATGAACAGGCCGCTTACAGGGAAGCCGCCAATGCTCTTGCCTTCGGGAATGCCCGACTTCTGAAGCAGGTGCAGACTGCCGCCGCCGCCGCCGATAAACACGAACTTAGCTTCGTGATGTTCGACTGCATGGGTAGACGCGTTGCGAACTTTCAGCTTCCAAGAGCCGTCGGCTGCACGTTTAATATCTTCGACCTGGTGGTTATAATTTATTTTGACGTTTTGACCAGTGAGCTGCTTGAACAGAATACGAGTCAAAGCTCCGAAGTTAACGTCCGTACCGGATTCAATACGCGTAGCAGCAATTGGACCTTGCTCTGTGCGGTACTTCATCATAAGCGGAATCCACTTCATCAGCTCATCCCGATCATCGGAGAACTCCATGCCTTCGAAGAGCGGATTAGCAGACATCGCTTCATGTCTTCTACGTAGAAACTCTACGTCCTTCTCTCCTTGTACGAAACTCATATGAGGTACAGGCATAATGAAGTCTTTCGGATTGCGGATGAGTTTGCGGTCTACTAGATAGGACCAGAACTGTCTGGATACTTGGAATTCTTCGTTGACCTTAATCGCTTTGCTAATATCTATGGAACCGTCAGCCTTCTGGGTGGTGTAGTTGAGCTCGCAGAGGGACGCATGTCCTGTACCTGCATTGTTCCACTCGTTCGAGCTTTCCTCTCCCGCGGATCCACGTCTCTCAAATACGGTGATGTTCCAGTCGGGTGCAAGTTCCTTCAGGAGCGCACCAAGTGTCGCACTCATAATTCCGGCGCCAATCAGGATGACGTCTGTTTTCTTAGGTTGATTGCTCATATTTACCGTCCTTATATCCTTCGATTTGCAGAAAGGATGTAGGCTCGTCTTCGTAGGCGCCTCAGCAATGCGTCGGAGCGCAGGCTAGTCTTACATCTTTTCCGGATCAGTCATGACCTTATATCCTAGTGTAACACTATTAGTAGTAGATTAAAATAATTGCTCCTACATTTTTGTGAACTTAGTTAGATAGATTGGATAGGTTTCCATATGGAGGATGAAGGTGCGGTGAATTTCGGATAACCACCCATTCTTTAGTCATGTTTCGAGTCGTTTTTAACCAAGTATATGCTAACCAGAAACCGTATGTTCGCGACATAGATGAATGGCATCCATCAAGGTTCCATAGGTCGTCCGTACAAATCATTTTGTGCGGCAGCAAACTTTTCGTTATCTTGCCGGGTAATACTTAAGGAACCAGCACGAAAGAGGTGAGTGAGGTGGAGCAAGAGATCATCGGCCGAATCGTTCAGGGTGACCGGGACGCGTTCCGATTGTTGTACGACGAACATTTCGATTATGCCATGCGAACGGCAATTTACGTCACTAGACATAACGAACGCGCCAAGGACGCGGTGCAGGAGACATTTCTTCGAGTGTATCGGAGCATCGGGCAATACGATCCGTCGAAACCATTTAAACCGTGGCTGTACTGCATCTTATTAAGGGAATGTTATCGGGTCATGGAACGGGAGCAAAAAATTGTACCGATTGGCGGTCAGCTAGAACTGGAGCGGCTTGGCGTAGAGCCCGAGAAACCTGATACAAGTCTTGATTTATATGACGCGTTGCAGACGCTGCCTGATATGTATCGGATTCCGCTTATTTTGAAATATGTGCATCATTATTCGGAGCAGGAGCTCGCAGACATGTTGGAGCTGAACGTCAACACGTTGAAATCGCGATTGCATAAGGGACGCGAGAAGATGAGAGACAGACTGGGAGGGGAATCGTATGGATCAGAAATTTAGAGAGAAATTCACAAGTGAGACGGAATACCCCGAATCATGGAAAGATGATATATGGGGAAACCTCGAGGCTCGTTTAGATTTGGGGAAGTCACGGCATGATGAATCTGCAGATAACAGAAGTCGACTGTACAATAAGAAAAAACATAGTTGGACAAAGGGGATGAAGATTGCAGTGGGGTCGGCGGCAGCGGTCGTTGCCATCACGGTATTCTTAACGCTTCCAGTAGGGACGGCCATGATGGATAGTATTCAACATTGGTTCCAGCCGGAGAAAAAGATTGAAATTGAGGTCGAGGGTCAGAAAGAAGAAACGAACGGTCAAGCCCATGTGGACCAATCAAGCGATTATGCCATTTACTTCGATAAAGATCGTTATAAGCTGGTGGAGGGTGCCGATCGGGACATGATTACGACGATAGACCCGCTCCCGGCAGAATACCCGGAAGTATCGCTGACTATTGAGCAGAAGACGGAGATGCTGCCTGAGCAGCTCGCGAAGGAGCTTGCTGAAGAGCTCAAGGGCGACTATGCCCGTGTCGACGCAGTGGAACGCGTGACGGCGCCTGTTGATGGATATCTCGTGCACGCCATAGACGGCAACGACCGACTCAGCAAAGTCGTCAACGTTTATGTAGTAAGCAATGGGAAGCAAGGCAGCTTCATCTTATCGAGCAACTACTTTCTGGAGGCGGCTGAAGGTCATGGGTCGAGATTCAGGCAGACTTTGGAGCAGTTCCAGGTGTTGGAGGAAGAGTGAGGAGCTCAGTAATCGAGGTGCGTGTCCATGTTTATGGGCAAAGAGTTTGTCCAACTTGCCAAGATGGGGATTGCATCTGCTGATAGAAGAAGAGGGACTGTTCTCAAGACGTTTATCGTCATGAGAGCAGTCCCTTTGTTATGAAACGCACCCCGCCGCCGAAGGACGGTGTAGCCGTTTCGCCTTGAATTCTAAGAATTTATAAGTTTTTGCCTCTTATCTGAGCTTAGAATTCTCGGAATGAAACGCGCTGCGCCGCCAAAGACGGCGATAGCCGTTTCACCTTGCTCACCTTCTAAAGTTCCAGCCGAACACTTTGACATGCACAAGCAGCTTGGTCAGCCAATGCGTTAATGCGTATACGATAATAAAGATGAAGATGAGCGGACGGAATATAATAGCGATAATTATCCAGGTCAAAAAAATTTGCCAAGGTTTCATGCGCTTGAACACCTTAAAGGGAGCCAGCAAGATGCGGTACATCTTGTAGTTCTTCTGAAGACCATCCAAATAAGCGTCGCGGATCTGCTTGTCGTTGGGGTCAATCCGGATTGCTTCCTTGAGCATGTCCAGATTCTCATCGTAGTCACCACGTTGCTCTGCGGCCCAGGCTAGAATGAGGAAGGTGGAGTCGGACTCAACATCCAACTTGAGTGCCTCCCGCGCATGATGGCGCGACGAGGCGAAATCGCCAAGCAGCGCCTCGACGTAGGACAAGCTCGCGATATAGGTTGCGTTGTTCGGGCGCATCTCAAGCGCGGATTCAATCAGCGCCTTGGCATCTGCATGATGGCCGCGCTTCATATTAATATTGGCCCGGATGAAGTAATAATGCGGCTCATATGGGTCAATGCGCATGCCTTCTACGGCAGTTTCTAGCGCTTTGTCGAGTTTGCCGCTGTCATGATAGGCGTTCGTGCGGACAAACCATGCGAGCGTGTTCTCGGGGTCACGTTTCAGCGCCTCGCCGGACCAATGGAGGGAGGCGTCATAATTTTCGGTATGAACGTAGACAAGCGCAAGCAATGCATAGGCGTGCGCATCTTCGGGTTCGTCGCGAAGCAGCGCTTCTGCTTCGGCGGCAGCTTCTTTGTATCTCTTCCAGCCGATAAGCCGTCCGATCTTATCGTACCTGATGGAGATCGCTTCGTTGATGGTCATGCAAGGCCCCATCCTCTCTGAGATAGCTAATAGCTAGCTAGACTTTAAGCCCGGTCGACTTTATATAATCCAGCACGATTTGATAATCCTGATTGACGTCGCTGAAGGTTGCGTAATTTTTCGCGGTGGCGAACCACTCCAGCGTTGTCGCTTTGCGGCTCTTGGCAGCCCGCTTGAGGTCGTCTTGCGTAAGGGGCTCCAGATTGCCTGATTCCAGCATACGTTCCATTGCGGCCTCCACTGCATCTTTGACGATCTGCTCCAGATCCGCTCCGGAGAAATGTTTGGTCTCGCGCGCGATACGGGCGACATCCAATTGATCCGTCGGCTTGTCAGCTAACTTTAATTGCAGAATCGTTCCTCTCTCCTGCTCCTCCGGCGGTGGTACGAAGATCAGATGATTAAAGCGTCCGGGACGGCGCAAGGCGGAATCGAGATACCACGGGGTATTGGTGGCGCCAATGACGAAAATCTGCTCGTTCTGCTCACGGATACCGTCAAGCTCCAAGAGCAGTTGGTTGACGAGCATGCGGTCATGATGCTGGCGCATCTGGTTGCGGCTGCCGCCCATGGCATCCAACTCGTCGATAAAGATGACGCAAGGCTTGTGCTCGCGGGCCTTCTCGAAGATATCGTGCAGATTATTCTCGCTCTGTCCGGCCCACATGGATAGAATCGCTTGAAGCTCTATATGAATGAAGTTCGCATCAATTTCCCCTGCGACGGCGCGCGCAAGAAATGTCTTGCCGCAGCCTGGAGGTCCGAAGAGCAGCAGGCTGCCTCCGGCTTCGCGACCGTAGGCCTTGAACAGCTCCGGTTGTTTCAGCGGGAGGATAAAGTTGAGCTTAATCTTCTTTTTCACTTCGTCTAACCCAGCAACATCTTCGAAAGTTTCCTGCGGCTTCTCGGACTCTACTAGATCCTTGCCGTTGCTATCAAATCGCAGCATCCTCAGCTTGCCGCGCCTGCGCGCAGCAAGTTCGTCTTGATCATTGTGGTCACTCACGTTGGATTCATCCTTTCTGTATCGCTTTGTGGCTCTATCATACCAAATTATACAGGGAACTGCTGGGAAATTTAACGCTGGATGCGCTGAACTCGCTTCGGCCACCAGTCCCCTCGTCTTCGGCATAGATCGCACTATGGCAGAAGGCGCCGAGCGGCTTATCTGTATGTTATAATAATGGCAAATGTTAGCGTCTGAGTCCTTTTTGTATGCGTGATTTTCCAGATTTACTCCTTTTTCAACTCTAGCTAAGTTTATCTCTTCTCAAATAGGCAAAGCTGATAGAAAGGCTTATTGCGAAATTCGCTCAGGCGGACTATGGAGGGATATGGATGAAGCAGATATTGTTGATTACGGATGGCTGCTCCAACGTTGGGATGAGTCCTGTTATTGCAGCTGCCCATGCCAAGTCGGAAGGAATTGCGGTGAATGTGGTTGGCGTGCTTGATCACGGTGATGTCGGAGAGCTCGGCGCTTCTGAGATTGACGAGATTGCGAGAGCGGGGGGCGGTCTGAGTCGTCTGGTTAATATGCGCCAACTCTCGCAGACCGTTCAGATGATGACGCGCAAGACGGTTGTTCAGACGATCCAGCTTGCCGTGCAGAAGGAGCTTAAGCATGTTCTCGGCAATGGTTCTATCGAAGCGTTGCCGCCGGAGAAGCGAGGCGAAGTCGTGAGGGTGATCGACGAGCTGGGCGAAACTTCAGGGCTTCAAGTAGCGCTGCTGATTGACGCAAGCGCGAGCATGAAACCTAAGCTTGCGGCAGTAGAGGAAGCAATTCACGATTTGATGCTCAGTCTGCAAGCGAGACAAGGGAGAAGCCAGATTGCGGTCTTCCACTTCCCTGGGTCGCGGCATGGCGATGATTGTGTCCTTGATCTGGCTTGGACGGATCATCTCAATGGCGTGCCATCGATATTTCCCAAGCTTCAAATGGGAGGGACAACCCCGACAGGACCAGCCATTATGCAGGTCGTGGACTACTATCGTCAGGGACAGGGCGAGGACAAAGGCAGGAATAGCAGATATGGAACGGATGGGATGATGGGTGACTACGTCGTTTAAGTTGGAGCTTAGGCGAGGGGCGATCGTTGTTGGCAAATGGAAGGGCGGCCGATACAAGGTAGATCGCCTCCTTGGGGAAGGCGCCAATGGCAAGGTATATCTGGTACAGAATGATCGAGACTGGTATGCGCTCAAGGTGGGATCGGACGCAGTCGATCTACAGTCCGAGATTAATGTCCTGAAGTCGCTCGCCGGTCAGAAGAGCCAAGGACTCGAGCCCTTCCTGTTTGATGTGGATGATTTGTATGGCCCTGGAGGCAAAGAATATCCTTTCTATATAATGCGGTACGTCAGGGGAACAACGCTTGGCGCTTATTTGAACCAGCAAGGGTCGCAGTGGTTCCCGTTGGTAGGGCTCAATCTGCTCGGCAAGCTCTCCAAGCTTCACCGTGCAGGATGGGTATTCGGCGACCTGAAGATCGAGAATGTCATGGTGGCGGATTATGGACATGTAGAGCTTGTCGACTTCGGCGGCGTAACGGCGATCGGCAGGAGTATCCGCCAGTTTACGGAAATTTACGACCGTGGATATTGGAATGGAGGCTCTAGGTCGGCAGACCCTAGATACGACTTGTTCTCCTTCGCTGTCTTATGTATTCAGCTGCATGAGCCCAAGCGGCTTCATGCGCTAACCAAGGAGCTCCTGCCGCAGAATCGCTCTCCGCAGGAGTTGACAAGCCTGCTCGCGAACAGTCAAATGCTTAAGCCTGTAGCGGGTTGGCTCAGGAAGGCGCTGGATGGCGGGTTTGTAGATGCTTCCGAAGGAGCCGAGGCTTGGAGGCTTCTCATGCATAGGCGTGAGACGCATCGAGCCTCTTCGACGCCTGGCTGGCTTAAGGGGCTTGCGGCAACAACAAGTGTACTGCTGGCGATATCTATTTATTGGCTGCTTCGATACATATGAATAGTCGGCCGTTCGAGCGGCTAGAGACAGATTGGAGGCACTCACAGCGATGAGTACCAATGTGCTGGACGAAGTGGAGAAGGCTGCAGCGGAACGCGGCTTGTGGCAGCCGGGCGATACAGTGGTTGTCGCTGTATCAGGAGGCGCCGATTCTATGGCGCTGCTGCATCTTCTCTACAAGGTTGCGGCCGTGCAGCAGCTTCGTGTCGTGGCGGCCCATGTCAATCACGGCTTCCGCGGTCAGGAATCCGATGCAGAGCTTGCGATGGTGCAGGCATACGCAGATGAGCTAGGAATTCCGTGCGAAACGACGGAGCTTAACCTCGCTCCATATATAGAAGCAAATCGCTTGAATCTGCAAGCAGCGGCGCGCGAGAAACGGTATAATTTCTTGCATGTTATCGCAGAGCGCTACGGGGCGAGCCGAATTGCCCTTGCTCACCATGCGGATGACCAGGCGGAGACGGTTATGATGCGCATTATTCGCGGAGCGGGCTTGTCCGGGCTGTCCGGAATTCCGGATCGGCGAAGTGAAAATAATGTGGAACTCATCAGACCGCTGCTGCGTATGAACAAGTCAGACCTTCTGAGGTACTGCGATGAGTGGACTATTCCTTATTGCACAGACAGCAGCAACCTGGAGCGGCATTACTTCCGCAACATGGTGCGCCTAGACATCCTGCCTTTCTTGTCCCGGTACAATCCTCAGCTGCCGCTATCGCTGCAGCGCCTCGCGGAAGTAGCGAGTGAGGAGGATGGATATTTGGCTGAACGGACAGTAGATCTATTCGGCAGAATTGTGCACGCGGAGCAAGGGGGAATGACCGTTTCCTGCAGCGAATTATGGGGTCTTCACGTCGCTTTACAAAGGAGATTGATTAAACTAATATTAAATTATCTTTCGCAAGATACGGAATACATATCCTTTGATGGAATTGAACGGATGCGGTTCGCCGCAGCTCCGGAAGCGACTTCGACATGGCGGCTCGATGCAGGCGGCGGCATACGCTGTTTGCGCGAATACGAGACGATGAGGTGGCTCAAGGTCCCGGCGGAAGGGGAGGTGCCCGACCGTTATTCTTATGAGTTACTGGAGGGGATGTCTTATATAGGCGCGGTTTCAGCCGGCTGGACGTTCCAGCTGCAGTGGCTTGATACTTCTGCTGATACAGTGCAGGAGAGACCGGCATCGCGAAGCGAGGCCATATTCGACGTAGCGGAGCTTAGCTTCCCGCTGCAAATTCGCAATCGCCGTCCCGGCGACAGAATTCAAGTTCTAGGACTAAACGGGTCCAAAAAAGTGCAAGATATGTTCGTTGATGAGAAGTTGCCTCCATCGGACAGAGAGAGCTATCCGTTGCTCTGTGATTCGGATGGCAGGCTGCTCTGGATTCCCGGCCTTCGTAGATCGTCCCACGCTCTTGCGAGGGAGAACAGTCGGAAGCTGCTACATATTACGGCTAAGAGTGAATAAGAAGCAAGGGACTTTTCATAAACATAGATAAAGCGTAGGGGGATTATCACTTTGCAGAACGACATTAAAGAAGTACTTTACAGCGAAGAGCAAATTCAAGCAAAGGTAGCGGAGCTGGGGGCGAAACTTAGCGCAGACTTCGAGGGGCGCAATCCGCTCGTTATTTGTGTTCTGAAGGGCGCGTTTATTTTCATGTCCGATCTGGTTAAGACGATTCATGTACCGCTCGAAATCGACTTTATGGCGGTATCAAGTTATGGTGCTTCAACCAAATCATCGGGTGTCGTTAAGATTATCAAGGATCTCGACGTAACAGTCGAAGGTCGCGATGTTCTGATCGTCGAAGACATTATCGACAGCGGATTGACGCTTAGCTATCTAATCGATGTGCTTGAGCACCGGGGCTCTAAGTCGGTGACGGTTGTCACGTTGTTCGATAAGCCGGCCCGCCGCACGGTTAGCCTGCAGCCGCATTACAAAGGGTTTACGCTGCCTGACGAATTTGTCGTCGGTTATGGTCTCGATTTTGCGGAGAAATACCGCAACCTTCCTTACATCGGCATACTGAAGCCGGAAGTATACGAGAAATAGTCGCGCTTGTATCTGGCATGAGGGCCAATTGAGGCTCTATTGTGATGGAAAGTCATGCTATGGTAAAATATCTAAAGCGCCTGAGAGGAGGTAGGGGATGAATCGGATCATCCGAAATACTGGTTTTTATTTGATCATCTTTTTGGTTACCGTTGGCATTTTCCAATATATTAGCGGCCAGGGGGACAATACCAAGCCGTTAAGATATGACGAGCTGCGTACGCAGATCGAGGCTGGCAATGTATCGGAGTTGACTGTTAAGTTCGACAATCAGTCCTACTACATTACGGGCAAATATAAAGACACCCCTGAGGGCGTCGAGAGCGAGAACTTCACCAGCAGGGTGGGGAACAGCGCCGAGGCTCAAATTCGGGAGTGGGAAGCGCAGTACGGCTTCCAATTGGTGAATAAGGAGATGGACACCCCGAGCTTCTGGGTGACCTTCTTAACCTCCATTATTCCGTTCATCCTGTTATTCGTCTTGTTCTTCTTCTTGATGAATCAGGCACAGGGCGGCGGCGGCAAGGTTATGAACTTCGGCAAGAGCCGCGCCAAGCTCTACAATGAAGAGAAGAAACGTGTCACGTTCGAAGACGTGGCGGGCGCAGACGAGGAGAAACAGGAGCTGGTGGAGGTCGTTGACTTCCTGAAGGATCCACGTAAGTTCAACCTTGTCGGCGCGCGTATTCCGAAGGGCGTATTGCTTGTAGGTCCTCCGGGTACTGGTAAGACATTGCTTGCCCGCGCAGTAGCAGGCGAAGCAGGGGTACCGTTCTTCAGCATTTCCGGTTCGGACTTCGTTGAGATGTTCGTCGGTGTCGGCGCATCCCGTGTACGGGATTTGTTCGAGAATGCGAAGAAGAACGCACCTTGTATTATCTTTATCGACGAGATCGACGCAGTCGGCCGTCAGCGTGGCGCCGGTCTTGGCGGCGGTCACGACGAGCGCGAGCAGACGCTTAACCAGATGCTGGTTGAGATGGACGGCTTCGGCTCTAACGAAGGCATTATTATTATCGCTGCGACGAACCGTGCGGATATTCTTGACCCCGCGCTCCTCCGTCCAGGCCGCTTTGACCGTCAAATTACGGTTGATCGTCCAGACGTGAAAGGTCGCGAAGCGGTCCTTAAAGTTCATGCGCGCAACAAACCTCTGACTGGCGAAGTGAAGCTGGACGTCATTGCTAAGCGTACAACGGGCTTTAGCGGCGCCGATCTGGAGAACTTGCTTAATGAGGCTGCTCTACTTGCGGCTAGACGCAACAAGAAAGAGATTAACATGGTCGATATCGACGACGCGATTGACCGCGTTATTGTCGGTACGGAGAAGAAGAGCCGTGTCATCAGCGATCGCGAGAAGCGGATTGTCGCTTATCACGAAGCGGGTCACACGATTGCAGGCTTCTTCCTCGAACATGCGGATCAGGTTCATAAGGTTACTATTATTCCGCGTGGACGCGCGGGTGGATACGTCATCATGCTACCTAAGGAAGACCGTATGCTGGTAACGAAACAAGAGTTGCTAGATAAGGTGACAGGCTTGCTCGCAGGCCGCGTTGCCGAGGAGATCTTCATCGGGGAAATCGGCACAGGAGCTTATAGCGACTTTAAGTCGGCTACGGGCATTGTCCGCAGCATGATTATGGAATACGGTATGAGTGATCGTCTCGGACCGATGCAGTTCGGCAGCACACAGGGTCAAGTATTCCTGGGCCGTGACATCGGACACGAGCAGAATTATTCGGACGCGATCGCATACGAGATCGACCAAGAGATGCAGACGATCATCAACAACTGCTACGACCGTGCCAGGAAGCTATTGACCGAGAAGACCGCAGAGATGCACTTGATCGCGAATACGCTTCTGACGGAAGAGACGCTAGAGATGGAGCAGATCAAGTCCCTCATCGAGAAAGGCACGATGCCAAGTGGCGGTCAGGGCGGAACGCCTGCCGCAGAATCGAAAGCAGAGCCGATTATCGACGAGATCGGCGATGTGAAGGTTCGCATCCAGCCTCGTGAAGATGTTGAGACAAAGTCGGAAACTCCGAGTGATGATGCTTCGATTTCATCTCCTTCCGATGATCCGAATGATCCGAACAACAAAGCCTAAAATCCTAAATTGTATAACGTGAAACGTCCGTCTCTCCTTTGTGGAGGGGCGGACGTTTTTTGGTTGCTGGAGTTGGAGGGCTGCACAAGAGCTCATATTCGGCGTTTAGCCAGCTTCATTAAAGCGTTAATGCTTCATTACGTAGATAACATAAAGGTTCTATTGAGTGTCAATGAATCTAACACAATTTTATTGACGTAGTTTTTTTTGTCACTATAATGAAATAATAGTAGCAAGCATAAGCAATACTACATATGAGCTGCTAGTCCAATTACTTATTGATAAGGGGAGAATTCTGGAATGAACAAAAAGAAAACGTTTAGCTTGATGCTTACGCTTGTCCTTGCGCTTACGCTCGTACTGTCCGGCTGTGGTTCTGACAAAAACAACAATAATAACACAGGTGGAGAAAAGGTCGAATCCGACGGAACAGGCAAGGATTTCAAGATCGGTATGGTAACGGACGTTGGCGGCGTTAACGATAAGTCCTTTAACCAAAGTGCGTGGGAAGCTCTTCAACGTGTAACAGCGGAGACAGGCGCACATACAAAGTTCCTTGAATCAGGCGGAGAAGCCGATATGGAGCCGAACCTGAATAACTTCGTACGCGAAGGATACGATCTGACTTGGGGTATTGGTTTCTTGTTCACGGATGCCATTACAAAGGTAGCAACAGAAAATCCTGATGCGAAGCTGGCAGCGATCGATACTGTTGTTGATGCGCCAAACGTTGAGTCTATCACGTTCGCAGAACATGAAGGTTCTTTCTTGGTAGGTGTTGTAGCTGGTTTGATGACGAAGACTGACAAAATCGGTTTTGTCGGCGGTATCGATATTCCGGTTATCAAACGTTTTGAAGCTGGTTTCCTTGCTGGGGTCAAAGCGGTTAAGCCGGACATTAAAGTTAACGTAGTATACACAGGCGCATTCGACAAACCAGACGCAGGTAAGAGTGCAGCTGCTACTATGTACAATAGCGGCATCGACATTATCTTCCACGCATCTGGCGGCACGGGCAATGGCGTGTTCAACGAAGCGGCAGATCGTAAGAAAAACGGTGAAGCGGTATGGGTAATCGGCGTAGATAAAGACCAATCATTGGAGTTCGGCGATGAAGTGACTCTGACTTCGATGATGAAGGGTGTAGACGCGGCTGTACACAAAGTAACAAAGGATCTGATCGCTGGCAACTGGAAAGGCGGCACAGTGCAAGAGCTTGGCCTGAAGGATAACGCCGTAGGTCTTCCGGAGACTTCCACGAAGAACGTTCCAGCAGAAGTGCTTGAGAAGGTAGAAGAATACAAAGGTAAAATTATCAGCGGCGAAATTGCAGTACCAACGGAATAACAACAAGACACGATGGATTTGAATATGCAGCAACAAGACCGGCGGGAGCCGGTCTTGTGCAGTTATAGGAATGTAAGCAAGCATATCTCCCGGGAGTGATAAGGAATGAGTCAGAGCGGGGCAGTTGTACAACTGAAAGGCATTACGAAACGGTTTCCAGGTCTGGTGGCCAACGATTCCATCAACTTTGAGCTGAAAAAAGGTGAAATTCATGCCTTGCTCGGAGAAAATGGGGCAGGCAAGTCGACATTGATGAACATTCTGTTTGGTTTGTATCAACCGGATGAAGGCGAGATTTGGATCAATGGCGAGCGAACAGTTATCGACGGAGCTTCCAAAGCGATTGAGCTTGGTATTGGCATGGTGCATCAGCATTTTAAGCTGGTACAACCGTTTACGGTAGCGGAGAACATCGTATTGGGAGATGAGCCGCGAAAAGGGATGACGATTGATTACAAGCTAGCTAACAAAAAAGTTAAAGATATTTCTGAACGTTATAAGTTGAAAGTAGATCCGCAAGTACGGATTCAAAATATTACGGTCGGCATGCAACAACGAGTCGAAATTCTGAAAACGTTGTATCGCGGTGCCGAGATCGTCATCTTCGACGAGCCGACAGCCGTGCTCACTGTTCAGGAGATTGAAGAACTCATCGAGATTATTCGCAATCTTGCGGCTGAAGGAAAGTCCATCATTATTATTACGCATAAGCTGAAGGAAGTTATGGCGCTTGCCAATATGGTTACCGTTATTCGCAGAGGCAAAGTGATCCGCACCTTGCCTACCAGCGAGACGAATGAACGACAGCTGGCTGAATTGATGGTGGGACGGGATGTTACGTTCGAAGTTGAGAAGTCTAGGGCTGTACCGGGCAATGTTGTCTTGGATGTACGTAATCTGCATATGAAAGGCGAACATGGCAAGCCGGCACTTGACGGAACGACATTCCAGGTACGCGCTGGCGAGATTCTTGGCATAGCGGGCGTCGACGGCAATGGCCAGAGCGAGCTTATCTATGCCATAACAGGTATGCGCAAGCTGCAAGGCGGCAACGTCTTGCTTAATAATCAGGATCTGACGAACCGTTCGCCGCGCGAAATCTCCTCTGCAGGAGTTGGTCATATTCCGGAGGATCGCCATAAACATGGTCTTGTACTCGATTTCTCCGTCAGCGAGAACATGATTCTCGGCACGTATTACAAGCCAGAGTATGGCCGTTACGGCTTTGTTGATTTTAATGCCATGGACAACCTTGCAACTGAATTGGTTAAGGAGTACGACGTGCGCCTGTCGGGCATTCATACGGATGCAAGAGCGCTCTCTGGCGGCAATCAGCAGAAGGCGATCATTGGACGAGAGCTCTATAACAATCCTGATCTGCTTATCGCTGTACAGCCAACTCGTGGTCTTGATATCGGTGCCATCGAGTTCGTACATAAGCGGCTGGTAGAAGCACGCAACCAGGGCAAGGCGATCCTGCTCATTTCATTCGAGCTGGACGAGCTTTATGCGCTCTCAGACCGCATCGCGGTTATGTATGAAGGGAAGCTGGTCGGTGAAGTGGACTCAGAAGTACGTGATGACGAGCAATTAGGTCTGTTGATGGCGGGCAATAGCGCAGGCTCAGCACAAGCAAACGTATCGACGATAGGAGGGAACTAGACCAATATGGACACAGTCAAAAAGATATTCAACAAATCGTCGATGCTGGTCCCGTTGGTCTCCATCCTATTTGGTCTGATCATTGGTGCCATCGCGATGCTTGCAGGCGGCTACAATCCTATCGTCGCCTACTCCTCGCTTTTAGAGCGATTGTTCGGGAGCTCCTACCATATGGGAGAGACGATACGCGCTATAACGCCGCTGATCTTCACGGGGATCGCGGTTGCCTTTGCCTTCCGTACCGGCTTGTTCAATATCGGGGTCGAAGGACAATTTGTTATGGGGATGACAGGAGCGACATTGATTGGCGTTCTTGTGGAGCTGCCTTGGTATATTCACGGTCCCCTGGCGATACTGACGGGAGCTTTGTTCGGCGGGATATGGGCAGGTATTGTCGGGTTCCTTAAAGCGACCCGAGGGGTAAATGAGGTTATTTCATCCATCATGCTGAACTGGACCGCATTGTATTTGGCCAATTACATTGTGTCGAACTACTTGCTGGAGCAGGGACAACAGAAGTCGCGTCCAATTCATGATTCGGCATTGATGCATATTGACTGGCTAATTGAGCTGATGGACAAAGCGCGGATGCACTGGGGCACGCTGTTCGCCTTGATTGGCATCGTTGTCTTTTATCTATTGCTGTGGCGTACGAAGCAAGGTTACGAGCTGCGTGCCGTCGGTCATAATCCAGATGCGGCGCTGTATGCGGGTATGAACGTCAATCGCACAATCATTAAGTCGATGATGATTAGCGGTGTGTTTGCAGGACTTGGCGGCGTCTTCGAGGTGCTGGGCGTCTTCGGCAATCAGACCATTATGGCCGCATCTCCGGGTTACGGCTTCGACGGGATCGCGGTTGCTCTTCTTGGCGGTAATACGCCGATCGGTGTATTGCTGGCATCCGTATTGTTCGGCGGCCTCACCTACGGTTCCTCCGGTATGAGCTTTGGTGCGGATGTACCTTCGGAGATTGTTCGTATCGTAATCGGATCGGTTATTTTCTTCGTGGCTGCTCACGGCATCGTGAAGTTCGTTCTAAAACCGTTTATGAGTCGACGGGCAGACAAGCGGAAGGAGGCGGCGTAACATGGAAGTATTGGGTCAGCTTATCAATACGACGCTGGTGTTCTCCACCGCACTTATCTTCGCGGCTTTAGGCGGCATGTTCTCCGAACGATCAGGCGTGGTCAATATCGGTCTTGAAGGCTTGATGGTCTCCGGCGCGTTCGCCGCTGCCGTGGCCGCACACTCTGCTTCAGAAGCCGGTCTCGGGGGCGTCTCCCCTTGGCTTGGACTTATTGCGGCGATTGTATACGGCGTGTTGTTCTCACTGCTGCATGCGGTGGCAACAATAACGTTCAAGTCTGATCAGACGGTCGTTGGTGTCGTCATCAACATCTTGGCGCTTGGTGTCGCGATTTATTTCACTCGCAGCCTGTATGACGGTTCCGCTCAAACGCCGCAAATATCGGATGTGTTCACCAAAGTATCGATTCCTTACCTGTCTGACATCCCGGTTATCGGTGAGGCGTTGTTCCACGCATATCCGACGACTTACATCGTTATGATATTGGTGATCGTCAGCTTCTTCGTATTATTCAAGACGCCGTTTGGTCTGCGTCTTCGCGCGGTGGGCGAGCACCCAAGCTCGGCGGATACGGTGGGCATCAGCGTGGCTAAATACCGTTACATCGGCGTTATGCTGAGCGGTGCATTGGCAGGTCTCGGCGGCGCAACCATTACGCTTACGACGACAAGCAGCTTTGCGCACAACACGATCTCCGGCCAAGGCTTTATCGCGCTTGCAGCGCTTATCTTCGGCAAGTGGAATCCGCTTGGTCTGGCTGGCGCAGCATTGTTCTTCGGCTTCGCGCAGGCCATTCGCAACTTTGCGCAGCTATTCGATTGGTCGAAGGACATCCCGACAGAAGTATTCTACATGCTTCCGTATGTGCTTACGCTAATCGTGCTCGCAGCGGCGGTGGGACGCTCCAGTGCCCCGTCGGCGCTTGGGCAGCCGTATGATCCAGCAAGGCGATAAGACATAACAATCATTCCATTAGGAGGAGTAACCATGCAGAAAATCAACACCTTTTTGATGTTCGACGGTCAGGCTGAAGAAGCGATGAACTTCTATGTATCCTTGTTCGAGGATTCCGAAGTCGTAAGCATCGCCAAGTATGGTCCCGAAGGTCCCGGCAAGGAAGGTTCTGTTATCCACGCCTCGTTTACACTTAAGGGACAAACCTATATGTGTATTGACAGCAACATAAAACATGATTTTACCTTCACGCCGGCGATTTCTCTCTACGTTCATTGCGACTCGGAAGAAGAGATCGAGACGTTATATGGCAAGATAGGTGAGGGCGGCGGACCGTTAATGCCGCTTGGCGAGTATGGCTTCAGCAAAAAATTCGCTTGGGTAGCCGATCGCTTTGGCGTGACTTGGCAGCTGAATTTAGCGTTCTAACGGAAAGGGATGGGGGCCTGCCAATGTGGCGGGCTCCTTTTTTAATGATTTTTTTGGCTCGGTGCTTTGCAACTCGGTACGGGAAGTTTCTCGACGAGAACAAGATATCGCAGGATTCAATTAGTAAGGAAACTGGGCTCAACAGGAATAGCGTGGCGAAAGCTGCGAACGAACCGAAGCCAAAAATGCGCGGAATCAAGAAGAAGGCTCTCGCCGATGCAGCTAGGAAAGCCAGCGGGAAGAATGTGGAAGAAGGTGATTTTTGGTGAAACCATAGGCAGAATTAGGAGTATGTAGTAGAATGTTAGGAGAATTTACCCATTTGAGGAGGAACTATACTTGAAGAAGAAATTACTTATCTCATTGACCGTGGGAGCTCTCATGCTCACGTCTGCCGCAGCTGGCGCATACAGCGCTACCAACTTGCAAGCGATCAAGGCCGATCTTAACATGGGGTTGCTTTTTAAAGTTGATGGTGAAGCATGGGTACCGAAAGATGCCAGCGGCAAAAACGTCTACCCTATCTCGTACAACGGTACTACATACCTTCCGATCCGAACAGCCGGCGAAGCGCTCGGCGTTGATGTCGGATGGGATGGCGCGAACAATACTGTTTGGCTCGGAAACGGAGCTGCCGCGGCTGAGGGGCGCAAAGCGAGTGCGCACAACGTAGACGTAACAATGGATAACGGGCCAGTCAGCCTCCATATTTCGAAAGTGTCATTTGACCCCGCATTTAAGGAATGGGATTGGTCTGAGCCGACAGCCGCAATCATCCTAGATGTGTCGGTGGAAAACACTTCTGCGGATAACATTGAATGGTATCTGGATCAATCTCCTCTTGTCCTCAACACAAAGGAACAAATTGAAGATACGTTATATGCCGGTAATAATGATATTTCATCCGAGTTCAAAGGAAATGTAATCAAAAAAGGAAAGCTTGTATACCCAGTGAAAGATAGCAAATTCGAGGATGTTTCCAGTATGCGTTTGGTCACGATGTATGTATTAAAAGATGGTACACTTGATCATGTCGCAGACGATAAAGAAGTTGTCATTGACCTGAAATAGTCAACATCGCCTCATACCGCCCCCGGGCGGTTTTTTCTTTTGCAAAAAACTGTTTTGTTCGTTTTCCGTTCACCTATACAATATTGTATAGGTTTGGTATACTAACTCAACTTTCGCAGCATGAAATTGGCAAGTAGGCCTTAATGTACTTAGGCAAACTCGCTATCCAGTATTGGAGTTGACTTTGGATCAATTTAGAGATTTTCTTTCCTGCTTTTGTGGCGATCTCGTTGATGAGTTCTACAAGTTGCTGCAAAGCAACTGCCCAGTCTATTATGCTTACTTCGTCGCATAGCTGGTAGAATAAGCCGCCGAGCGTCCGTTGATCTGTACTTTGGCGGTGCTGCCACGCCAGAAGGATATAACGAGAAAATACAATTGTCGTATGACTGACTAGGGAATCGTAAGAACGACCTTGAAACTCCTTTTGTAAACGAAGAAGAAGCGACTTGGTGCATTTAAAGAAAACTTCAATGTCCCAGCGTATTTTGTAGATACGAATGACTTCTTGTGGAGTCAACGTTAGGTCTGTCGAGAGAATAGCCAACCAACCATTCATTCTTCTTTGATCGGTGACGAATAAACACGACCATGACAGGGATTCCTGGAACGAGATTCGTTCGGATAGAGCGTAGAACCGCTCTGTTTGTTCCTTCAACCTTGGGCGCCACAGCGTATAATTCCTTTAGGGACAGGCGAGTTCCGTTCACAAGATATCGTTTATTATCATTTTTGACCATGCCAATGACATGCAGTCCGCGATTAAGAATTTCTTGAATAAGCGGTGCTGAGTAAACCAGCTGTCCATTAATGTATAAGAAGCAGAAGCACCTGCGGCAATTGCACGATCAATCATAGCAACAATGACTTGTGGTCCCGTCTGCAATGCTTCTTGTCGGCGCTTATAGCCGGATGTACGCTTGTCTATCCCTTCAGAGATGCCTACAATTCCGGACTTAATCGAGCTAAGTAAACTGAAATCCATCGGGAGAAAGGTATGTCCATCCGACCAACCCATCGTCATCATACGGAATCCCTTGTAGTATGAACCTGTTGCATGATCTTTAAATCTAGCAAGTAGTTCAACAGCTTTACTGCGGTTACGTTCAAACATGGAGTCGTCAAAGATAAAGACCTTCGTACGATCTTCTGAAGTCAGAGACTCTACCTTTTCAATGGATTCGAGGCTTAGCGAAGTCAGAAATTTGCGCCATGCAAATCCTGGGTGATTCAAGAATCGATAAATCGTATCCTTGCCTGGAAATGCTTCACCTTTGTTACTCTCGAGTAAGCGAAACCAATTCTTTTGATGAAACAGAAGAGTGAATATAACACGAAATATGTAGGCGCAACTAAATCCAAACGCCCAAGCAACCATGCCATCGAGCGAAAGTTAGGTAGATGAGCCCCAAGCCGTCATATCGTCGAGGGAAGTTGCTCCCATCCACGTGTCATTTCCGTTTACCTTGCCATCCATCATGAGATTGATGTAGTTTGTACAGTAATATTGTTCGGTTTGGAGCCAATAAGGAACGATTGATGTATTTGATGCAGGAAATATAAGTCCAGGAAGGGTAAGTAATGGGGTACCGCGCAAAAATGATGTACGAATTGCAGGAATACTCTCATCAGCGAGGATTGGAGACTATAATGATGTATGGAATGCAGGATGGTTTGTCGGGAGGGCTCAATTTCATACGCTGAAACCCAGAAATCCGAAGCATTATAAGTCTATGATCAAATAAACGCTGTATGAGCTCAAAAAATGGGCCGCCAGAGCGCTTAATCACTGTAATCCTCCATTGACAGACCCTGCTGTCAAGTGTAAATTAAATCTTAATTAAACTACTCTACACTCAGGGATTATCGAGAAACGTATCAATGATAAATCAACCTTTGGGTAAAGCTAAAGGTATTGGAGTCAGATGGTTTGTGCATCAATTCACAAAGTTAGAATTTACGGGTCTCCTTCGTCAAGCAACAACTGGGCAGGCATCGCGGAATTCTGAATGATATAAGAGGAGATGATCTATCGTGGAAGCACTGGCATTGGAACGCAAGGCGGAACAAAACCGCGAGCTGCGCGAACGACTTATACAATTGAAGAAGGAACGTAATGCCATCATTCTTGCTCATTATTATCAACGTGACGAAATTCAGGAGGTAGCCGACTTCCGTGGGGATTCGTTCTTATTGGCTCAGAAGGCAGCGCAGACGGATGCGGACGTGATCGTATTCTGCGGTGTGCACTTTATGGGCGAAAGCGCCAAAATTCTGGCACCGAACAAGACGGTTATCATTCCCGACGAACGCGCTGGCTGTCCGATGGCGGATATGGTGAACGTTGACGGCTTGCGCAGATTGAAGGCGCAGCATCCAGGCGCGACGGTTGTAACGTATATCAACTCCTCGGCTGAGATTAAGGCGGAGACGGATATTTGTTGTACGTCGGCTAATGCGGTCAAGGTTGTTAACTCGGTTGAAGGTGATGAAGTGATCTGGGTGCCAGACAAAAACCTCGGACACTATGTACAACAGAACACCGACAAAAAGATGATCATCTGGGAAGGCTACTGCAATACGCACGATATGCTTACTGTCAAAGATGTGGAAGAGATGAAGGCCAAATATCCGAACGCGCAATTCGTTGTGCATCCGGAATGCCGTCCTGAGGTTGTTGAGCTTGGCGACTTCGTTGGCAGTACGACTGCTATTATCAAATATTGCAAAGAATCCGACTGCCAAGAGTTTATCGTCGGTACAGAGGATGGAACAGGCTACCAGCTTCGTCTGGATAGCCCGAACAAGACGTTCCATTTTGCATCCAAATATCTCGTATGCCCCAACATGAAGGTCAACAATTTGAAGAAGCTCGTCAAATGTCTTGAGACGATGCAGCCACAAATTTATGTGCCGCCGCATGTTGCTGATCAAGCCCGCAAGTCGCTCGAGCGGATGCTGGCAGTGAAATAAGCAGCTTTTCCTTACGAATGCAGTTCCCATCATGCAGTTAGCCAGGAGGCGCGCTAATGATTCCTAGATACCTCGTCGACTTTGAGCTGGATAAGCTGCCGGTCGTAGAGAAAGATGTTATTGTCATCGGGGCCGGCATTGCCGGTCTTTTTACCGCTATACGAGCAAGTGAGAAGCACTCGGTGCTGATGATAACCAAGAAGTCGCTTCTTGACAGCAATACGCGTTACGCGCAAGGCGGCATCGCTGCCGTCATTTCGGAGGATGATTCGCCTGCCTACCATCGTCAAGATACGTTGATCGCAGGGGCTGGTCTTTGCGATGATGAATCCGTTGATGTGCTTGTGCATGAAGGACCCAAAGGCGTGCGCAGCTTGATTCGAATGGGCACTCAGTTTGATCTCGAGAACGGTGAGTTCGCGTTGACCAAGGAAGGTGCGCATAGTCAGCGTCGTATTCTTCATGCTAACGGCGATGCGACGGGGTATGAGATCGTGCGTGCGCTGTCGGAGACGGTGACTTCCAATTCTGGCGTCGAGGTGTGGGATGACCACTTTGTTATCGATCTGGTGACGGAGGAGGGTGTCTGCTGTGGCGCAATCGTGCAGAAACCAAGCGGAGAGCGACTCTTCGTGCGGGGCAAAGCGACGATTCTGTGCTCCGGTGGATCAGGTCAGCTGTATCGTTACACGACGAACCCGGAGGTTGCTACAGGCGATGGAGTGGCTATGGCGTACCGTGCGGGCGCTTACATAAGGGATCCAGAATTCATTCAATTTCATCCTACATCATTATGTTACCCTGGCGCGCCGAGATTCTTGATCTCCGAAGCGGTACGCGGCGAAGGCGCTGTATTGCGCAATATTAAAGGCGAGCGATTCATGGAGAAGTACCATGAGCAGCTTGAGCTGGCGCCTCGCGATGTCGTAGCAAGGGCGATCGTCAGCGAGATGGAGGAAACGAGATCAACCTTCGTTTATATTGATATTACGCATGAATCAGCGGAGATGGTGAAACACCGTTTCCCTACGATATACGAAACTTGTCTGAAGTACGGCCTCGACCTGACCTCCGACTGGATTCCCGTTGCGCCTGCCATGCATTATATGATGGGTGGAGTGAAGACGGATCTAAACGGCGAAACTAACATTAAACGTTTGTTCGCTTGCGGCGAAGTATCGTCGACGGGGGTTCACGGCGCTAATCGACTTGCCAGCAACTCGCTCTCTGAGGCGATCGTCTTCGGTCGACGCATTATTAAGCGGATTGAGGAGCTTTCTCCTCTAACCACCCAGCCTAAAGTCGTAAGTAAGGTTGAGCGAAGCTCCGTCTATATGCAGTCCGTGGTTGAGCGCAGGCTGAAGCTTCAGAAGGTTATGGTTCGATATGCGGGTCTGCGCCGCAACGAGAATGGCCTGCGAAAGGGACTTGAAGAGTTAAAGCGGCAGCTTCCGATCTTCCAAGCGACGCTTACAGAGCGTGAGCAGTACGAATTCGCGAATTTGCTGACTTGTGCAATGCTGACAACAGAAGCTGCGCTGCAGCGTGAGGAGAGCCGCGGAGCGCACTACCGCGAGGACTTCCCGGTGAAGGACGATCTCGTATGGCGCAAGCATACAATTCTACATCATACTCAAGGTATAACTGAGGAGCGGATTGAACATGTTTGAATGGACGACGGGCGGTTATGATGAGGCGCTTCGAAGCCAGATCAGAAGCTGGCTGGCCGAGGATATCGGGAGCGGCGATATTACGACGGAAACAACGATTCCGTCCCATTCGCTGTCCAAGGCAGTAATTCACGTCAAAGAGAGCGGTATCATCGCTGGGATTCCGGTGGCGAAGCTCGTGTTCGAGGTTGTTGATCCTTCACTCGTGTTCACAGCTTTGGTTCAGGATGGCGATCACGTGGCCAAGGGCACGGTTATTATAGAAGTTGAGGGCAAGACACATAGCTTGCTTACTGGCGAACGTCTTGCGCTCAATCTGATGCAGCGTCTGTCCGGCATCGCGACCAAAACAAACGTATTCGTTCAGAAGCTGCAAGGACTACCGGTGCGCCTGGTCGATACTCGTAAGACAACGCCTGGACATCGACTGCTGGAGAAATATGCGGTCAGGGTCGGCGGCGGATCGAATCATCGGTTCGGGTTATATGATGCTGTGATGATTAAAGATAACCATATCAAAGGCGCAGGCAGCATTACGGCCGCTGTCGAGGCATCCAGAAGCCGCATTCCGCATACGATGAAGATCGAGGTGGAGACGGAGTCCATCGCGCAGGTGGAAGAAGCATTGGCTTGCGGTGCCGATATTATTATGCTGGACAATATGGATACGGATCGCATGACGGAAGCGGTCAAGCTCATCAAGAGCCGTGCGCCTCATGTGATCGTGGAAGCATCCGGAGGCGTTAACCTCGATACCATTCATGGTATCGCGGCTTGCGGCGTAGATGTCATCTCGGTAGGTGGACTGACGTACTCGTTCAATGCGCTGGACATCAGTCTGGATCTCGGTGAGAAGAAGGGCGGTAGGGCGCAGTGATTCTGGTTATCGACGTTGGCAACACAAACATCGTAATTGGCGTCTATAAGGGTAAGGAGCTTCTGTACCACTGGCGTCTAAGCACCAACCGTTCTGCGACGGTAGATGAATACGGCATTAACATACATAATCTGTTCAGCTTCGCAGGGATCAAGACGGAGCAGCTCGAGGGCGTTATAATTTCCTCGGTTGTGCCGCCGCTCATGCGAACACTGGAGCAGCTATGTCTCAAATACGTTCGCAAAGCGCCGATTATCGTCGGACCGGGCGTCAAGACGGGGCTCAATATTCGGTATGAGAATCCGCGCGAGGTTGGGGCGGATCGGATCGTCAACTCCGTGGCGGGCATTGAGAAGTACGGCACGCCGCTTATCGTAGTGGATTTCGGCACTGCGACGACGTTCGATTATATCGACGAGGGCGGCAATTACTTGGGCGGTGCGATTGTGCCTGGTATTGGGATCTCGACAGAAGCGCTATACCAGCGGGCGGCGAAATTACCGCGCATCGAGCTTGCCAAGCCTAAGAGCGTGATCGGCCGCAATCCGGTAACGTCGATGCAGGCGGGCATCATCTTCGGTTATGCTGGTCAGGTTGACGGTATAGTGGGCAGAATTAGATCCGAATTCGGCGTGCAACCTAGAGTAGTCGCTACCGGGGGGCTGGCGGAGCTTATCGCTGCCGAATCGGATACTATAGAAGAAGTGGATCCTCTACTGACGCTGGAAGGACTTCGCATTATTTACGAACGGAATCAGGAGGGGCAATAATGGAACAAGAGCAAGAACGATTAAACGATATCTTAATCCGGGGAACGGCATGGGGCGGCAAAATCCGCGTGTTCGCTTGCCGTACGACGAATCTCGTAGAAGAACTCCGTCGCCGGCATGACACCTTCCCTACGGCTACTGCGGCGTTAGGTCGCACATTGTCGGTTGGGGCGATGATGGGCGCGATGCTCAAGGGCAAGGAGAAGCTTACCATTCAGGTGAAAGGCGATGGCCCGATCGGACAGATCGTTGTGGACGCCAATGCGAATGGCGAGGTGCGCGGTTATGTCGAGCATCCCCAAGCTCACCACGGAAGTAACGAACGGGGCAAGCTGGACGTGGCGGGAGCGGTTGGAACGAGCGGCTACGTTCATATTACCAAGGATCTTGGGCTGAAAGAGCCTTATCGCGGAAGCGTGCCCATCATCTCTGGAGAATTGGCTGAGGATTTCACGTACTACTTTGCCGTATCGGAGCAGACGCCTTCTGCCGTCGGCGTCGGCGTATTGGTGGAGAGCGACAACTCCGCTATCCATGCAGGCGGCTACATTGTACAGCTGCTGCCGGGATTGACGGACGCGGAGATTACGCGATTGGAGCAAGCAATTGGGGTGATGCCGCCCGTTACGACGCTGCTAGCGCAAGGAGAGACGCCGGAAGGATTGCTTAGACATGTTGTAGGCGATGATCTCGTTATCCATCATACGATGGATCTGGCGTTCAAATGTCAGTGCAACGTGGAGCGGGTCGAGCAGACGCTGATCAGCTTGGGGCAACAGGAAATCCAAAGCATTATTGATGAGGACGGGCAAGCGGAGGTCGTGTGCGACTTCTGCAACGAAGCGTTCACCTTCGGACGGGCGCAGCTGGAGCAGCTCTTGGAGCAGGCGAAACCTAAGCCAGTCCAGTAACCGGAGGCACTGTGGAGTCATGAGAAGAGGGGAAGTACTGAAAGCCGTCGTCATCGTTCAAGCGATCTGCCTGATTGCATTGACGGGGGCTGTGCTGATTAAGATGTGGCCGCAGACGTTCGGCAGAGGAGCGGATCGGGCGCCTTCCATCGAGGATGGCGAGGGGCCTGATGCCATTCAGCCCGGAGATGAAGCGATTGCTTCGGTAGGCGGTCGAATGATTACGAAACGACAGCTGACTGACGAGCTATACGAGCAGTACGGCGATGCTGTGCTTCGTACGCTCATGCTGCGCGAAGCGATGGAGCTGGAAGCTGCGAGCAATAACATCAAGATTACACAGGAGCAGATGGACCGCGAACTAGCATTGTCGGCTGAAGGTTATGAGAGCGAAGAACAGTTTTTCACCGTTATGGAGGAACAGCTTGGCCTTACAAGGGAGCAGGTGCTGGAGGATACGCGTTACAAACTGCTGCTCGAGGCCATTACGGCGAGCACGGTGCTCGTAACGGATCAAGAAGTAGACGCATACATAGAGCTGCACGAAGAGCAGTTTGCTCCTCAAGCGGAGTATCATCTCCGCTGGATCCTGACTGAGACGAGCAAGCAGGCAGATGGCATTATCGTCAAGCTCGCGGACGGAGAGTCGTTCGAAGTCTTGGCGTCATCGTATTCGCTTGATGAATTCACGAGAGAAGCCGGCGGGGATCTGGGATTTATCGAATCGGGGGATCCCTTCTATGACAGCGCGCTTCTGGCAGAGGCAGGCAGGCTTGAGATTGGAGAGATAGCAGGTCCGATCGCGATCCAATCTGGTTTTGCCATCATTCAGCTTATGGGTACCAAATCGACGGAGGGGCTGCAAGGGAAACTGCTGCTCGATACTGTACGGAAGCAGATCGCGCTGGAGAAGGCGAAGCCGATGGTTGATATAGAGGAGGAGCTTATGCTCCGGTACAATGCGGCCGTCATGAAATGACGGCCGTTTCATTGTTAGAGCACCTTGCCTTCGGGGCGTTAGCAAGCGCTTTTAAAGTGGCTATTGACAATGTCGGCATGAGATTGATAATATGGAATAAGCAGAAAACCTACTATTTTAGTCGGAATAAGGAGGCTTTTCACTCATGGCAAGAATTGTACAGAGCATTACAGAACTTATCGGCGATACGCCACTGGTTCGCTTGAACCGCCTCGTACCCGAAGATAGCGCTGAAGTATACGTAAAGTTGGAGTATCAGAACCCAGGCGCCAGTGTCAAAGACCGCATCGCGATCAGCATGATCGAAGTAGCGGAGCAAGAAGGCGTGCTGAAACCTGGCGATACAATCGTTGAGCCGACATCAGGCAACACAGGTATCGGTCTTGCAATGGTAGCAGCAGCGAAAGGGTATAAAGCGATTCTGGTTATGCCTGAGACGATGAGCCTTGAGCGTCGCAACCTGCTTCGCGCTTATGGCGCGGATCTTGTGCTGACACCTGGATCCGAAGGTATGAACGGCGCGGTTCGCAAAGCTGAAGAACTGGTGCAAGAGAACGCGACATACTTCATGCCGCAACAATTCAAGAACCAAGCAAACGTAAAGGTTCACCGCGAGACGACAGGGCCTGAGATCGTAGAAGCGATCAACTCCCTTGACGGCAAGCTGGACGCCTTTATTGCTGGTATTGGCACAGGCGGAACAATCTCCGGTGCTGGTGAAGTGCTGAAGCAGAACTTCGAAGGCATTAAAATTTACGCAGTAGAACCTGCGGCATCCCCGCTGCTGTCCGGCGGCAACCCAGGTCCACATAAGATTCAAGGGATCGGCGCTAACTTCGTGCCGGATATCCTGAATCGCGAAATCTATGACGGCGTTCTGACAATCGAGAACGAAGAAGCATTCGAATATGCTCGTCGCGCAGCGAAAGAAGAAGGTATCCTGTGCGGTATCTCATCCGGAGCGGCAATCAGCGCGGCACTGAAAGTGGCGAAGGAACTTGGCAAAGGCAAACGTGTTGTAGCTATCGTTCCAAGTAACGGCGAACGTTACCTCAGCACGCCGTTGTTCAACTTCGAGAACTAATCAATCAAGCGGACGGCTTGTTCGTCCGGCATGCATAAGCGTCTTCCATTCCAAGGAGTGGAGGACGCTTTTCTTTTCTGTGGTGATTCGGTATACTAGGCGCTAACAACGAAAGAAGGATCGGGGGCAATCGACATGGTCACCGCTTGGGAAGAGTGGCTTGGGTGGCGCGCTGAGGGATCGTATACAACGCTGCCTTATTTGCTGGAGCTGCCCTATAAGCCTGGCGGAGGCGATATAATCGCTTCTTGGGAGGAAGTATGGCAAGATGCGTCTCCGTATGCTTTTGTACTGGAGAGCGGCAAGGTAGGCAGCTATACCTACCTTGGGGCACATCCGGAGGGCGTTATCAGAGGTAAGGGGCTAGAGGCGGAATCCATGATGTTCCTGTCTTTGGAGGAGCAGGCTGCCTCACGCAAACGCTGGAGAGGAGCGCCCCTAGACATCGTACGCCAGTGGATGGGAGACAGCCGCGGTCCTCGGCTAGACAAAGGGCCTAAGTGGCTTGGCGGATGCGCGGGCTTCTGGAGCTACGACATCATCCGGAGTATCGAGAAGCTGCCGGAGCTTGCTGCCGATGATACGGGCATTCCGGATTACCTGTTCATGCGTATGAACGAGCTGTGGATTATCGATCATGTACGCTCTGTCGTCTATTGTGTCGTTCATAGTCCCATTGAAATCGATGCGACGGATGAGGCTCTTCGCGAGGTGTTTGATCGAGCGGCTTCTAGGGCCGAAGGGATGGCGGACTATTGGCTGACTTGGTTCGAGGAGGAGAAGG
This sequence comes from Paenibacillus sp. strain BS8-2, assembly GCF_054483835.1. Classification (NCBI taxonomy): domain Bacteria; kingdom Bacillati; phylum Bacillota; class Bacilli; order Caryophanales; family Paenibacillaceae; genus Paenibacillus; species Paenibacillus sp. strain BS8-2. Next base: position 1,448,027 of record NZ_CM137010.1, on the reverse strand, counting down.
CATCTAGTCGTGCATGGGCACTGCGTGAACGGAGACTCCAATTGATGGGGCAGGACTCGCTGCAGATCAACGTCGAGGAGCTGCCTGGGCTGACCTCGCCATTCTCGAAGGAAGCCTTTAAGGATGCCGTCCGCGCGATTCAGAACTACATTGGTCAGGGAGATGTCTTTCAGGTCAATCTGTCGCAGCGGCAGAGCAGCAAGGTTGACGCTGCGCCGGAGGAACTGTACGAATGGCTGCGGTTAGTTAACCCTTCGCCTTATATGGGCTTTCTGCGGTGCCCGGACTTTCAGCTGGTATCCGCATCGCCAGAGCTGCTAGTAGAGCTAGTGGACGGACAGCTCGGCACGCGCCCTATTGCGGGGACAAGGCGTAGAGGACGTACGGAAGAAGAGGATCTGCTATTCGAGGACGAGCTGCGTTCGAACGAGAAGGAGCGGGCCGAGCATATCATGCTCGTGGATCTGGAGCGCAATGATCTCGGACGGATTTCGAAGTATGGTACGGTACAGGTGAAGGAGCTAATGGTTGTCGAACGTTATTCGCATGTCATGCACCTGGTGTCGCAGGTGGACGGTGTGCTGGCCGACGGCAAGGATGCCTATGACGTCATCGCGGCTACTTTCCCTGGAGGCACGATTACGGGAGCGCCTAAGATTCGAACGATGGAAATCATCGAAGAGCTTGAACCCGTGCGTCGAGGCCCGTATACGGGATCTATGGGATGGATTGACTATAACGGCGATATGGAATTTAATATAATTATTAGAACGATGGCGGTAAAGGATGGAACTGTGCATATCCAAGCGGGAGCGGGCATCGTGATCGATTCCGATCCGGAACGCGAATATGTTGAGTCTCTGAGCAAAGCCAAGGCATTGTGGAAGGCGATCGAGTACAGCCGAGAATTCTCGATGTTGTAGGGTGTAGTGCTGCGGAGGCTGTCATTTCTAGCACCAAGAAGATAGGTAACCCGTCAGGTTTATATGTGCGTTGTCATGGATAAGGGGGAGACGAAACATGATATTAGTTGTCGATAACTATGATTCGTTCACGTACAATCTCGTGCAATATTTGGGCGAGCTGGGCGAAGAGATTGTGGTGAAACGTAATGATGAAATCGATCTGGACGGGATCGAGGCACTGCGCCCGGACCATATTCTGATTTCACCGGGACCTTGCTCCCCTAACGAAGCGGGAATCAGCTTATCGCTGATTGACCACTTCAAGGGGCGGATTCCGATCTTTGGCGTCTGCTTGGGGCATCAATCGATTGGACAAGCGTTCGGCGGCGATGTCGTGCGTGCGGAGAAGCTGATGCACGGCAAGACTTCCCAAATTCATCATGACGGGAAGTCGCTCTTCGAAGGGCTGGAGTCCCCGTTTACCGCAACGAGATATCACTCGCTGATCGTGAAGCGGGAGACGTTGCCGGACTGCCTGGAGATTAGTGCAGAGACAGCCGAAGGCGAAATAATGGCGCTTCGCCATAAGGAATATGCGATCGAAGGTGTCCAGTTCCATCCGGAATCGATCATTACGGATCATGGCCACGCGATGCTGCGTAATTTCCTGCGCCATACGGCAGGCACATTGCAACGATGAAAGTATGGTTGAATGGCAATGTGATAGATGGTGGAGAAGCTGTGATCTCAGTATATGATCACGGCTTTTTGTACGGTTTGGGGTTGTTCGAGACGTTCCGCACCTATGAGGGCGAACCTTATTTGCTGCAGAAGCACTTGAACCGGCTTCTTGCCGGCTGTACGGAGCTTGGTATCCCATTCGTCATGGACGCAGGCGAATTGCGGGAACGGGTGCAGGAGCTCCTTGTAGCGAACGGACTGAAGGACGGCTACATACGGCTAACCGTCAGCGCTGGGTCTGGCGAGTTAGGTTTGCCGCAGGGCGATTACAGCCGCCCGACAGTGTTATTGCTGGCGAAGGCGCTGCCTGCGGTTAACGAGGATGCGCTGCGCCGTGGGAAGGAACTGCGCTTGCTTCACACGCGGCGCAATAGCCCGGAAGGGGCTGTCCGCTTCAAATCCCTGCATTATATGAACAATATCATTGCCAAGCGAGAGATGCTCGGGCTGATGCCGAGCGCAGCGCGCGATCTTGTGTCTGGTGAGCAGGACGCAGATCATGGCGATGCGGCAGGAGTGAATCCAAGCGCCTCTAGGCTGCCATCTCCCGGAGCGGAGGGACTGATGTTAAGCCGTGAAGATTGGCTAGCGGAGGGCATCGTGAGCAATTTGTTTTTCTTGCGGGGAGGCATCGTTAGAACGCCGGCAATCGAGACCGGTATTCTGCCCGGCGTGACCCGTGCGCGAGTGTTGGAGTTGGCGCGGGAGGCGGGTTATGCCGTCGAGGAGGGGCTCTACTCATGGGAGGAGCTGTTGGATGCCGAAGAGGTGTGGTTGACCAATTCGATTCAAGAGCTTGTGCCCGTGACGAAGCTAACCGATTGGGCGGGGCTGAATCGGGAGATTGGACTCGGCGTGGCTGGATCCGTGACGATCAGACTGATGGAGATGTATCGGGCTGACACGACATCGGCAACAATATAGAGTGAATGATTGAGTGAGTGAGTGAGAGGATGACAGAGATGGAAGGCAAGTACACGAGAGACGGCGGACAAGCGAGCGGGCAGCGGATGAACGAGCAACAATCGATCGGAACAGTGACTACCCCGTCTGCAAGTCCTACATATTGGCGGCGATCATATGAGCTTGGAGACGGTGTAACGCTGTCGCTGGGAGAGCGGACGCTTATCATGGGCATCTTGAACGCAACGCCGGATTCCTTCTCGGATGGCGGACGTTATATGGACGTAGAGAGGGCTGTTGCTCATGCCCGCAGCATGGTAGAGCAAGGCGCAGACATCCTTGACATCGGCGGCGAGTCGACGCGCCCAGGCTTCGATCCCGTCAGCGCCGAAGAGGAGATCAGCCGGGTCGTGCCGGTCATCACGGCGGTTCGCGCCGCGCTGCCAGGCATCCCGCTGTCCATCGACACATACAAGGCGGCTACGGCTCGCGCCGCCCTCGAAGCGGGAGCCCATATCATCAATGATGTATGGGCGCTCAAGGGAGACCCAGACATGGCTGCGACTGCGGCAGAGTTCGGCTGCCCCGTCATCATCAGCCACAACCGCCAAGCACGGGACTACACGGACTTTGTCCCGGATGTGATAAGCGACCTTCGGGGCAGCATCGCCCTCGCAAGAGAAGCTGGCGTCGCCGAGGCTGCCATTTGGCTGGATCCCGGCATCGGCTTCGCCAAAACCTACGAGGACAACCTCGAGCTGCTCGGCCGCCTGCATGAACTGACATCGCTCGGCTACCCGGTATTGCTGGGCACCTCGCGCAAGCGGTTCATCCGGCAGGCGCTGCGCGATCTGCCGGTGGATGAGGTCGCCTGGGGCACGGCGGCGACTGTAGCGCTAGGCATCGCGCACGGCTGCCAGATCGTGCGCGTGCATGACGTGCGCGAGATGAAGCTCACCGCGCTGATGGCGGACGCGATTCATTATTTGAAGCGCTAATTCGCAGCAATATGCGACATACGGAACGACGAAGGGAGTGATCCGCAAGTGGATCGCATGATCGTAACAGGGATGCGCTTCTATGGTTATCATGGCGTATTCCCGGAGGAGAACAAGCTGGGACAGCAATTTTATGTCGACCTGGAGCTGCATATGGATCTAGAGCAGGCGGCGCAGAACGATGATCTGGCTGCTACAATCAATTACGCAGAGCTGCACGCGTTCACGAAGGGGATCGTGGAGGGGCCGCCATTCAAGCTGATTGAGGCGCTGACCGGTCACATTGCATCGCGGGTACTGGAGGCTTATACTATGATCAACGAAGTAACCGTTCGAGTGACGAAGCCTCATCCGCCGTTCGACATCCACTTCGATGGCGTGACGATAGAGCTGCGGAGAAAGCGGGACGGTCATGGCGGCATCATACGAGCATAATTCGGAACAGCGAGAGCCTGATACACGACCGTTAGTCGATGCCTATATCGCGTTAGGCTCCAATATGGGTGATCGCGAGTCGCATCTCATGCGCGCGATTGCCGAACTGAACGCCCAGCCGGAGATTATGGTGACAAGCGTATCTGGCATCTACGAAACGGACCCCGTCGGGTACACCGATCAGCCTGCCTTTCTGAACATGGCGGCCAGCGTTCGAACCTCACTTGAGCCACTCGAGCTGTTGAGGACCCAGCTGAAGTTGGAGAGTCTCCTCGGGAGAATTCGACACGTACGTTGGGGACCTAGAACCATTGACCTCGACCTCCTCCTATATGATAATGTCAGAATGGATCAAGAGGAGCTCACACTGCCGCATCCGCGTATGATGGAACGCGCATTTGTGCTTGTGCCGCTGCATGATGTGATATCGAATTCGCATCCGCTGTATGAGCAAGTATCTACGACGTCCGCCCATGCGCTTGAGGCAGGAAAGGATGGCATTACATTATGGAAAACAATCAATTGGCGCAGCGCGTCAGAGCCTTCAGGAAACTGAAAGGCTATACTCAGCAGGAGCTGGCCAAGGAGCTTGGTGTATCAGTAGCGGTACTAGGATCGCTGGAGCGCGGAACGCGCAAGAATGACCCCAAACTGTTGCATCATATTGCGAAGACTCTTAGCGTCAGCTACGAAGAATTGATGACGATTAAGGAGGAGTAAGGACGCGACATGCTGAAAATCGGAGACATCGAGATGAAGAACAGAGTGGTGCTGGCACCGATGGCAGGCGTGTGCAACCCTGCTTTTCGCTTAATTGCCAAGGAGTTCGGAACCGGTCTGGTCTGTGCCGAAATGGTAAGCGATAAGGCCATTCTGCACGGCAACAAACGTACAATGGAGATGTTGTTTGTCGACGAGCGCGAGAAGCCGCTCAGCTTGCAAATCATTGGCGGAGACCGAGCATCGCTCGTAGAAGCCGCCAAGGTCGTGGATAAGCAGACAAACGCGGATATTATAGATATCAATATGGGCTGCCCAGTGCCCAAGGTCACGAAGTGTGATGCGGGCGCCCGCTGGCTGCTGGACCCGAACAAGATTTATGAGATGGTATCTGCTGTTGTGGATGCCGTCGACAAGCCGGTAACGGTGAAGATGCGTATTGGCTGGGACGACGAGCATGTATTCGCTGTCGAGAACGCTCAGGCGGTAGAACGCGCCGGCGGCAAAGCGGTCAGCGTCCATGGACGCACGCGGGAGCAGCTCTATACGGGCAAAGCCAACTGGGACATCATTAAGGACGTCAAGCGTAACGTATCCATCCCTGTCATTGGCAACGGTGATGTGTTCTCCCCCGAGGATGCGCGCCGCATGCTGGATACAACAGGCGTGGATGGTGTCATGATTGGTCGTGGAGCGCTCGGGAACCCTTGGATGCTGTACAGGACGATCCAGTATCTGCAGACGGGCGAGCTGCTAGGCGATCCAACGCCGCGCGAGAAGCTGGATGTAGCGATTCTCCACCTGGACCGCCTCATCGCACTCAAGAGCGAAGCGGTCGCCGTTCGGGAGATGCGCAAGCATCTCGCGTGGTATCTCAAGGGACTGCCAGGCGGTGCACGCGTGAAGGATGCTATTATGGAGGAAACGGGACGCGATCCGATGGTCTCCATCATGGCGACGTATATCGCTTCGCTGGAAGAGGCGGCGGATCGTGTCCCTGCCCCGTCCAACGACGTTCCGGCTGAGCAAATCGTTCATTAATGCGTAACCGAATAGGATGCGAGTGAGCGGTTATTCGACAGTTGTCGACAGTAACCGCTTTGCTTCGTCAGATGTCACGGATCTAGTGAGAATAGCTCACACTGAAACATTTGTCTTTGATTGACATTCGGGAACTGTTGCAATATAATCGTGCAATATAATCAACTTGTTCATATAGTATGCGCTTTATTCGCGATAGGTCTGATGGATTGGATACGTAATATATTAAGTATCAGTGAATTCATACACGGTATGAAAATTAGTCACACGACAGGAGAATCGGAAAGATGAACGATAAGCAAATCATTCTGACTCAAGACGGGCTCAAGAAGCTTGAAGAAGAGCTCGAGAATCTCAAGTCGGTCAAGCGTCGTGAAGTTGCCGAACGGATCAAGATCGCTATCGGTTACGGTGACATAAGCGAAAACTCAGAATACGAAGACGCCAAGAACGAGCAAGCTTTCATCGAAGGTCGGATTATCACCCTCGAGAAGATGCTGCGTAATGCGCGTATCATTAATAATGACGACATTGATATCGATACGGTAAGCATCGGTTCCATCGTCACAGTAGAGGATTTGGAGTTCGGCGATTCCATGGAATACGCCATTGTCGGCACGGCAGAGTCCGATCCGCTTCAGAACAAGATCTCTAATGAAAGTCCGGTCGGTAAAGCCATTCTCGGCAAGAAAAAGGGAACAGTCGTAGAGGTGAACGTGCCTGCGGGAGTTATCCAATATAAAATCGTTGATATTAAGAAATAAGGCATACATGCCGATTTCGAAAGCTTCCTAAGCAGGAAGCTTTTTGAACGTTTATGCGTCTATGTGTGCACAAAGGAGATGGAAGCAGTGTCGGAACAAGAAATAAACAACGAGCAGGAGCTTAGTGAGCTACTGCAGATTCGCAGAGACAAGCTGGATGAACTAAGAGGGCTTGGCGTTGATCCATTCGGTCGCAAGTATGAGCGTACGCACCATGCCAAGGATATCCTTCAGCAATATGAGGGATTCAGCAAGGAAGAGCTCGAGGGGCAAGCGGTGAAGGTCAGCATCGCGGGCCGCATTATGCAGAAGCGTGGCATGGGCAAAGCCGGCTTCGCACATATCCAGGATCTCTCCGGACGTATCCAAATCTATGTGCGCAAAGACACAGTAGACGAGCATAAATTCGCGGCATTCGACTTGCTCGACATCGGCGATATCATCGGCGTTCAAGGCGTCGTGTTCAAAACAAACACGGGTGAAGTGTCCGTCAAAGCGCTCGATGTCGACGTGCTCACGAAGTCGCTTCTCCCGCTGCCGGACAAGCATCATGGACTCAAGGACGTTGAGCTGCGTTATCGCCAGCGCTACGTCGACCTAATCGTTAACCCTGACGTACAGCAGACGTTTATCGCCCGTTCGCGCATCATCCAATCGATGCGCCGCTATCTCGACTCGCTCGGCTATCTAGAGGTGGAGACCCCAACCTTGCACAGCATTGCAGGCGGCGCGGCGGCGCGTCCGTTCGTTACACATCACAATGCGCTGGACATGCAGCTGTACATGCGAATTGCCATTGAGCTTCATCTCAAACGTCTGATCGTCGGCGGCCTGGAGAAAGTCTACGAGATCGGACGCGTCTATCGGAATGAAGGCATCTCCACCCGTCATAATCCGGAATTTACGATGATCGAACTGTACGAAGCATATGCCGACTACAAAGATATCATGGCGCTGACGGAGAATCTGATTGCTCATATCGCACAAGAGGTGCTCGGCACAACCAAGATCAACTACCAAGGGCATGAAGTAGACCTGACGCCTCAGTGGCGCCGGGTGACGATGGTCGATCTGGTCAAGGAAGTAACGGGTGTAGACTTCGGCGTTCAGATGACGGACGAAGAAGCACATGCGCTTGCCAAGGAGCATAAGATTCCGGTTGAGCCGCATATGACGTTTGGTCATATCCTTAACGCCTTCTTCGAAGAACGCTGTGAAGCTACGTTGATCCAGCCGACATTCGTTATGGGCCATCCCGTCGCGATTTCGCCGCTCGCGAAGAAGAGCGAAGCGGATCCTCGTTTCACGGACCGTTTCGAGTTGTTCATCGTAGCTCGCGAGCATGCCAACGCGTTCACTGAGCTTAATGACCCAATCGACCAACGCGAGCGTTTCGAAGCCCAGCTTGTCGAGAAGGATCAAGGCAACGACGAGGCACACGAGATGGATGATGACTTCATCCGCGCACTCGAATACGGCATGCCGCCTACAGGCGGACTCGGCATTGGCATCGACCGTCTGGTCATGCTGCTCACTGACGCCCCATCCATCCGCGACGTACTGCTGTTCCCTCATATGAGAGAGCTGCGTTCGGGCGAATAATATACAATTGATGAGCCGTCCGGCATTGTGCCGGGCGGCTTTCGTCATTTGGGGAGATGAGAAGGGCGAAATCAATTATGATTGACCTCATTCGCCATTACTATCAAACCATACCGATAGACCCAGACCCAACGCCAACATCGGGACAAGTTGCGCGGTCATGTGGCAAAAAATTTACCAATTTACTTTCATTAATCGGTTTCATTACAAATTTTGACTTTACCACCAAGGAAAATGTACTATATACTAGTAAAAATTGATAGTCCCCGGTCGGAGACTGTCTCTCTATGACGAAATTACTAGAATGATGATATAATTTATGTCGATTCTGCTAGTGCTATCGAATTAGAGAGGAATAACCGATAAGGTAAGAGAGGGGGTGTCGACTTGATCGACATACATACGCATATTCTCCCTGGAGTCGACGATGGCGCTGCCGATATCAAGGACGCCATGAATATGGCGCAAGCGGCAATCAGGGAAGGAATTACATCGATTATCGCCACGCCGCATCATGCCAATGGGACATACATGAATCCAGCTCATGACGTGCGCAAGCATGTTGATGAGCTTAATCGCTGTCTGGGAAATGCGGGGATGCCGGTACGAATCGTTGCCGGGCAGGAGATCCGTATTCACGACGATATGCTGGAAGCCTGGAGCCGGCAAGAGCTGCTTACTTTGGCGGATTCTCGCTACATGTTGCTGGAGATGCCTTCGTCTCGCATACCTAAGGGAATGGCCGATCTCGTTCACGAGCTGGCTATTATGGGAGTAGTGCCCATCATCGCCCATCCCGAACGCAATGCCGAGGCGGCTGCGCATCCGGAGCGGCTGGAAGAGCTGATCGAGCTTGGCGCATACGGGCAAGTGACCTCCCATTCGCTGCTTGGCGGATTCGGCAAGCGGGTTGAGCAGACCTCGTGGGAGCTGTTGAAGCGGGGCTGCATCGGGATTGTATCCTCGGATGCCCATCATGTGGAGCGCAGGGGCTTCCGCTTGGGCGAAGCTTACGCCGCTATTGAGAGAACAATGGGAGAACAGTGGGTGGCATACCTCAAGTCGAATGCCTCTCATGTTCTAGACGACCAGCCTTTTGGCAACAGACCCCCGCTGCGAGGAGCCCAATCCAAGGGCGGAATCAAGAAATGGATGTCTGCGCTGTTCAATAAATAGAACGGCGATCACATACATAGCTTTATGTTTTATTAGCCATTAATCGTATCAACGAGGAGTGGACTAACTTATATAGAGGTGATTGAGAGTGACATTAAGAAGAAAATTGGCGGTAACGACAATCGCAGCTAGCGTGGCGATGTCCGCATTCGCAGGAATTCCGCTCAGCAGCAAGGGGCTGTCTGAGAAGCTTGGATTTAGCGGGGTGGCTTATGCTGCTACGTACTCCGATTTTGTTGCGGAGGCCAATGCAATTTATAGTTATCTTGATACGGATGAAGTTGGGTACATTAACAATTTCAGAGTACAGATTAAGGCAGCGTTGGAAGCGGATGACTCAGCCATTCTGGATCAATTTGTTGCTGGTATTAATGATGGTGAACTGGCGGATGAAGTTAAAGCATTGATTACAGCTGTGCTTACGACGGTGGTTGGTCCCACCTGGCAATCCGACTACGAAGACATTCGCGATTTGTACAGCCCGACGGTCAGCGAGCTTTATCCTGACTTGACAGTCGATGCGCTCGCATCCGTATTGTTGGATATGGAAGCTAGAACCGCCGCTATCGTAGCGGACCTCGATCTCGAGGATATTCTTGATACTTCTTCAATTAAGCAGCAATTAAAGAATGCTGCAACGGCCGCAATCTCTGCCAATACAATCGTCAGTGATTTCGCCGAATCCATAGAACTTACGTCGACCGAATTGGCAGATATCTTCGTAGCTATTCAAGATAGTGATAGTGTGGATTACCTTGTAGCGGCAAGAGCGTTCATAGCTCTTAACGATGCTTACAAGCAAGCCCATGCACCAATAGGCGGCGGCGGCGGCTACATCCCGCCAGCTACAACCGACATCCCAGCCGAAGTCACAGCGCTGGTAGAGAAGTTCGAAGCCCTTGCCGAAGAGCTGGCTAATGCAACGGACGAGGAGAAGGCCGAGCTTATCGCACAAGCGATCGAAGAAGCGCAAGCGCTGATCGACGATCTGTCCGACCTTGACAGCTCTGTCATCGTTAATGGCGACACGGCAACGCTTAAGCTGGACGAGAACAAGGCGCTGTCCGCGATCAAGGGTATTGGCGCGGTAGTGGCCGCTCTTGAAGAAGCGACTGGCGAGACGCTGGACAGCCTGGATGTGACGATCGATCTTGGCAACGTGACGCAAGACAACCTCGTAATCGGATTGTCCGACGCTGTTATGCAAGAAGCCATTCATGCAGGACTTACAGGCATTATCCTTAAGGTTAGCGGCTTGACGGTTGACCTGCCGGTTGGCGGCACATTCTCCAAGGCAATCGATCTTAAGATCAGCAAGTCCGATGCTACGGATGAAGTGACAGGCGGTCTGAAAGCTGCTTCCGACGTGTTCGAATTCAATCTTAGCGTTGGCGGCCAGACTACGACTACCTTCAGCAAGCCAATTCAGATTATCTTCCCGCTTGGGGATACGACAGGTCTGGATAAGGAGCTTCTGACGCTTGCCAAGATTATAGAAGACAAGCTCGAGTTCCATGGCGGCCGCGTTAAGGGCAATACCATCACTGAGGCCCGTGATTCCTTCTCCTCCTATGTTGTCGTAGAGAACAAGCTGTCGTTCGACGATACAGAGAGCGTTGACGCATGGGCAGGACGCGCAATAGAAGTTATCGCGTCCAAAGGCGTTATCCATGGCGTCACGGAAGGTCATTTCGATCCAGCTTCCAAAGTGACTCGCGCCCAATTCGCGAAGATGCTCGTTCGCGCGCTTGACCTGAACAATCAAGCAGCCAAGGAGAAATTTGTCGACGTGAAGGATGACGAGTGGTTTGCTCCTTACATCGCGGCAGCCTACGAGAATGGTCTAATCAACGGGCGTTCCGCTACGATCTTTGATCCGTATGCCGAAATCTCGCGCGCCGAGATGGCAACGATGGTTGCACGCGGACTTAAGCTGACGAGCGGCGCGGAAGACATCGAGAACGTAGATGAGGCGCTGAAGGTTTTTGCCGATTGGGCAGAAGTTAACGACACGCTGAAGCAAGGCGTAGCGTTCGCGGCCGAGCACAGTATTGTCGTTGGCAACGAGGGCAAATATGATCCTAACGCCAGCGCTACTCGCGCTCAAGCTGCGGTTATTATCTACCGTGCATACAATTTCGAAGCATAAATCAATAGATTAATATAACATTTCGTTTGTTATAGTTGCTAACGAGCCAGGGCTTGTTCCATAATCTTCCTCCCATGTGGATGGGAGGAAGATTTTTTTGCAGTTATCATTAATTTATGTAGAGTTAATTCGTTTAATAGGTTAATATTAGGATACAAATAGTTCAAAAGGCACTGCAGAGAGATTCATACTGTGCCTAATGGAGGAGTATTAAGTGTCTAACGAACTAGATTTGCGACAGTACATCACGATTATTCGCAAGCGACTCCCATTCATACTCATACTCGTGCTTGTAAGCTCCGTGACTGCGGCCATATTCAGCCTATACTTCAAGGATCCTCTGTATGAAGCCTCAACTAAAATTATTGTGAACCAGACACAGTCGCAATTGGCGACAGGGCAGTTGGACTTAAATCAGATAAATACAAATATACGCATGATTGATACATACAAGGAAATTATTAAAACGCCGGCTATTCTAGATAAGGTGGCAGAGGGATATCCGGAGCTGGGTTTAACGGCCGAGCAGCTTGCCGATATGATCAGGGTGAGCTCGGTCAACAACACGCAGGTTATGACGTTGGTTGTGGAGGATACGGAGTATCGCAAGGCGGCAGATACCGTCAATGCCGTGTCGAATGTGTTCCGCGAAGAAATTCAGCATATCTTCAAGGTGGAGAACGTGTCCATTCTGAATGAAGCGGATCCTGAGCGCGAGCCAGGTCCTGTATCGCCTAACGTGCCGCTTAATATCGCCATTGCGTTTGTCGTGTCATTGATGGTAGGCGTCGGCATTGTATTCCTGCGGGAATACCTGGATGATACGATCAAGACGGAAGCGGACGTTATGGAGTATCTCGGCCAACCTACATTGGCCATGATAAGCAAGGTCAATATGGAGGAGTTGGCGGAGAACCAATCGCGAAGAGCGGCAAAGCCTTATGTCAGGGGGGAATTAGAGCGTGTCACGATCGAGAAATAAACGTCAGTTGATTACCCTTGCCAATGCTCGATCTCCGGTCTCAGAGTCGTATCGGGCTTTGCGGACGAATATCGACTTCTCGTCCATTGACGATAACCTGCAGGTAATCATGGTATCCTCTGCAGGGCCAGGCGAAGGAAAGTCGACGACCATCGCGAATCTTGCCGTCGCCTATGCGCAGTCGGAACGCAAGACGCTGCTCATTGACGCCGATCTGCGCAAGCCGACGGCGCATCATACCTTCTCCATCTCCAACCGATGGGGGTTATCGTCCGTAATCTCTAAGCAATGCACGATCGAAGAGGTCGTTCAGGCTTTGGAAATCCCGAATCTAAGCATTGTTACATCAGGAGCAATTCCTCCTAATCCGGCGGAGATGCTGGGCTCTAACCGCATGACGGCTATTCTTCAGCATCTCAAGTCGATATACGACATTATTCTGATCGACACCCCGCCTTTATTAGCCGTCACGGATGCTCAGATTGTGGCGAGCAAATGCGACGGAGCCATACTGGTTGTCGATCAAGGCCGGGTGAAACGCGATATCGGCAAGAAAGCGATTCAGAATTTGCAGGCCGTTAACGCGCGTATTCTGGGAGTCGTACTCAATAACGTGAAACGCAAGGCCAACGAAGAAGCTTATTATTACTACTACGGTGCTCAGGAATAAGCGGAGCCGAGACTTATAGCTGGAGGTGATAAAGGGATGAGTGTACGGAGAAGGAATATCATTATATTGGTCGTTGACTTCCTGGTCATATGGGCGTCGATCATTATAGCTTATTTGTTCCGATTTAATGCAGACATCCCTTCCGGCTATGTCTCGCAGCTCTACATATTCGCTTTTGCAGTTACCTTAGCGTGCTCCTTAACGTTTGCTTACTTTAATATGTATAAACGAATGTGGCAATATGCAAGTATCGGAGAGATTATCGCCTTAGTAAAGGCGGTGTTGTCGGGCCTCGTTCTTGCTTATCTATCAACGTACTTAATTACAGCCGATCGAGTGCCGTTGTCAATAGCAACTAGAACGTTGGAAACCATGCTGCTGTTCATGGGGGGCTCGCGATTTGTCTGGCGCCTTATCCGAGTGAACCGATCGGCCAAGAATACAATGAACACGAACATATTGGTCGTAGGCGCGGGTGACTGCGGAGCGATTATTGCCAAGGAAATTATGACAAACCGCAGCTTCATCCAGAGCAAGCTTGTCGGCTTTATTGACGATGATCCATACAAAAGGCATATGCAGGTCATGGGTTATCCCGTGCTCGGCAACCGCGGCAGCATCGTGGAAGTCGTAAAGCAGCATGGGGTTCATGACATTGTGATTGCCATGCCGTCGTCCAGGAGAACGGAGATAAGCGACCTTATTAATATATGCATGCAGTCCGGCGCCAAAGTAAAGATTATTCCGGCCATCGACGATTTTATTACGGGACGGTTAGCGATTCAGACGTTGCGTAATGTCGAGGTGGAGGATCTGCTGGGCAGAGAGCCTGTCAGAATTGATATGGAAGGCGTTATGGACTACGTAACCGGCAAAGTCGTGTTGATCACAGGTGCCGGCGGTTCCATCGGCTCCGAGCTATCCAGGCAGATCACCAGCTTTGGTCCCAAGAAGCTGTTGCTCCTTGGCCACGGGGAGAACAGCATCTATACGATCGAGATGGAGCTTAGAACCAAGTTTCCTCGAGCTGCGCTGGAAACCGTAATTGCCGACATTCAGGACAGAGCACGAATGGACGAAGTTTTCAAGCAATTTAAGCCGCAAGTGGTATTCCATGCCGCGGCTCATAAACATGTTCCGCTCATGGAACGCAATCCGTCCGAGGCCATCAAGAACAACGTGTTCGGCACCCGCAATGTGGCTGACGCGGCGGATAAGCACGGCGCGGAACGATTCGTCATGATCTCCTCCGATAAGGCAGTCAACCCAACCAGCATCATGGGAGCAACGAAACGAATTGCGGAGATGTACATACAGTCCTTAAACACGACGAGTTCGACGCAATATGTAGCGGTTCGCTTCGGCAACGTGCTGGGCAGCAGGGGCAGCGTGATCCCGAGGTTCAAGGAACAGATTGCGGCCGGCGGACCAGTAACGGTAACGCATCCAGAGATGGTTCGGTACTTCATGACCATCCCGGAAGCTGTGCAGTTGGTTATTCAGGCGGGGGCATTCGCGCAGGGCGGCGAAATCTTTATCCTGGATATGGGCAAGCCGGTTCGTATTCTGGATCTGGCCAAGGACTTAATCCGATTATCCGGTCTGGAGCCGGACGTAGACATTCCGATTCACTACAGCGGCTTGCGAGAAGGCGAGAAGCTGTACGAGGAGCTGCTTACCGAGACGGAGGCTACAACGGCGACGCAGCATGAACGGATCTTTGTAGGCCGGCCTCAGAGATTGGACCGTATCGAGCTGGAGCAAAGGTTCCGTTCTTTTGAGAGCGTGCTTGGAGCGGACGCAATTACGGTGAGAGAGGCGATCGAGCAGCTCGTCCCATTCTTTGTACAGGAACATGTAGAGCTGGTGCCGTTGACTATCGAACAACAAGAACGGAGGGAGATCCAACATGCGACAGCGTAAGCCGAGAATGAAAACCTGGAAAAAAGTCGTCATCTGGGCGGCATCCATAATAGTTGTACTCGGAGTTGCCGGCCTCTTCGCAGCCAATTACGCCATGGACCGAATGATTGCCCAGCTGTCCGCCAGTCTGGAGGATGAGCTGGTAGAGGAAGTCGTTACAACGCCAACTGATGCACCGAGCGAGAATGAAGATACTGTAGATGAGCCAGTGATCGATGAAGAAGGTACTGAAGGTTCGGCGCCTGAAGCAACGGAACAGCCTTCTGGAGAGCAGAGCGGACAGTCTGACGGTAATAAGGGCAATACTGACGGCGCCCAAGGCGGCACAACCGACTCCAAGTCGTCGGACGACTACACAGCCGAGATCTCAACGGATAAAGCAAAGGATGTTCAAGAAAAAATTACAGTCACCGAGAAAGCCCAGTTGGCTTCGGTGTTCCTTAAGCAGCTAAGCGTGGATGATATTAAAGCGTTGCAGGGACTTGCCAGCGGCGGACTTGGCTTGGATGAGAAGAAAGAGGCTCGCACACTTATATTGGAGAAGCTCACTCCGGAGCAATACGACGAGCTCATCCAGATTGCCAAGAAGTATGGCATGAGCCAAGGCAAGAGCTACGAAGAAGTTTCGAAGGAAAAGTAGCCGCGCAATTGAAGCGACAACCGAGGAGGAGACAACCATGCGAGTTAGAAAAGCTATAATTCCTGCGGCCGGTCTTGGAACGCGCTTCTTGCCGGCTACCAAGGCTATGCCCAAGGAAATGCTGCCGATCGTGGACAAGCCGACTATTCAATACATCGTCGAAGAAGCGGTCGAGTCCGGTATCGAAGATATTATTATCGTTACGGGCAAGGGTAAGCGAGCAATTGAGGATCACTTCGACAACTCGTTCGAGCTGGAGCAGAACCTGCTGGAGAAGGGCAAGATGGAGCTGCTGAGCGAAGTCCAGAAGTCCTCCAAGATGGTGGATATCCACTACATTCGGCAAAAGGAAGCAAAAGGACTCGGCCACGCCATCTGGTGTGCTCGCAAGTTCATCGGCAACGAACCCTTTGCCGTCTTGCTCGGCGACGACATCGTGCAGGCCGAGAAGCCTTGCTTGAAACAAATGATGGAGCAGTATGATCGATACAGCTCATCTATTATTGGCGTCCAAAGCGTTCATGAACATGAAGTGTCCAGGTACGGTATCGTGGATGGCCGAATGATTCATGACCGCTTATTTAGTGTCAATGGCTTGGTTGAGAAACCGAAGGTCGAAGACGCGCCTTCTAACATTGCCATTATGGGACGTTATATTCTAAGTCCCAAGATATTTGAGATTCTGGAGAACCAGCAGCCTGGGGCTGGCGGCGAGATTCAGCTTACCGATGCCATCGCCAAGCTCAACCTTCAGGAAGCGGTCTATGCTTACGACTTCGAGGGGACTCGCTACGATGTCGGCGAGAAGCTTGGGTTTATTAAGACGACGATTGAGATGGCGCTTAAGAATAGTGTTTTAAAAGAAGAATTAATTGCTTATCTCATTTCTGTAGTAGACCGGCAAATAGAGAAAACCAAAGTATAGTTTAAATACTGATAGTAAAATTTTTTAGACTATGTAAATTACTGAGTAAATTTCAACTCGATGGAGGTTAAAATATGATTGATTCATCGATCAGACATATACCGTTTTCTCCACCAGATATCTCTGAAGCCGAGATAGAAGAAGTTATTAAGACAATGAGATCGGGTTGGATTACTACTGGTCCCCGTACCAAACTTTTTGAAAGAAAAATAGCTGAATATGTTGGCGTACCGAAAGCTGTTTGTTTAAATTCTGCCACGGCTGCAATGGAACTTACTCTAAGAATACTTGGAGTAGGGCCAGGTGATGAGGTTATTACGACTGCCTATACCTATACCGCAACAGCATCTGTTATTTCACATGTTGGAGCAAAAATTGTTCTAGTTGATACGGCACCAGACTCATATGAAATGGATTATCAGAAGATGGCTGATGTAATTACTGAAAAAACAAAAGTAATTATTCCTGTGGATCTTGCAGGGCGAATGTGTGATTATGAGAAAATATTTGAGGTTGTTGAAAGTAAAAAGAAATTATTCCGACCGAGTACGGATCTTCAAAAGTCATTTGGACGAATTGTCATTATGGCGGATGCTGCACACGCATTTGGTGCAGAAAGAAATGGTTTTAAATGTGGTCAAATCGCAGATTTTACATGTTTCTCTTTTCACGCAGTCAAGAATTTGACTACTGCAGAGGGTGGCGCAGTAGTATGGCGTCAAAATGATGAGGTAGTTGGAGACTGGTTATACAAGCAGTTTATGTTGTATAGCTTACACGGACAGTCTAAAGATGCATTAGCTAAAACCCAAATTGGGGCTTGGGAATATGATATTATGTATCCCGCTTATAAGTGTAATATGACTGATATTATGGCAGCAATCGGACTATCCCAACTAAAGAGATACGAAAAGTCATTATTTCGTAGAAAAGAAATAATTAAGATTTATGATGAATCTATTCATAAATTAGGACTACAGAGTTTAGATCATTTTTCTCAAGATATTATCTCTTCCGGCCATTTGTATTTAATGAGAATACCGAGTGCAAGTGAGAGAACTCGTAATCAACTTGTAATAAAACTAGCGGAACGTGGTGTGGCGTGTAATGTACACTATAAGCCATTGCCAATGCTAACAGCTTACAAAAACTTAGGGTTTAACATTAGTGACTATCCTAATGCATTTAAAATGTATGAAAATGAAATAACCCTTCCTCTGCACAGTTTATTGAGCAATGAAGATATAATGTATGTTCTTAAATGTCTTAGTGTAGTAATTAATGCAAATGAAAATGTAAGTTAAGGACGGATGCTAGGTGTATAGAGTTCTATTCAAGAGATTGTTTGATCTTATTACAGCGGTATTAGTGTTACCAATTTGGATTATAGTTTTTGCTGTAGTGGGCTTTGCTATTTATTCTCAAGACAAGGGGCCTATCTTTTACAATGCACCTCGTTTGGGGAAAGACGGTAAGATCTTTAAAATGTATAAGTTCCGCTCCATGAAAATAAACGCAGAAGATATAAGGAATCAGGATGGGTCTACTTACAACTCAGAGCATGATCCCAGATTAACGAAAATAGGAAAATTTATTAGGAAAACAAGCTTAGACGAAATCCCTCAGTTATTAAATGTTATTAAAGGGGAAATGAGCATAATTGGACCTCGACCAGATTTGCCTGAGCACCAACTATCATATACTGGAAATGAAGAAAGAAAGTTAGAAGTAAGTCCTGGTATCACTGGGTATAATCAGGCTTATTTTAGAAATACGGTGCCATGGAAGGAAAGAATTAAAAACGATATTTATTATATAGATAATTTAACATTAATGATTGATATAAAAATTATCTTTAAAACTATAGCCTCAGTAATCAAGCGTAACGATATATATATAAAAAATGGAAGAGATAGTGATTTGACTGGATAGAGTTATTGATAGAGGGTGAAAATGTGAGTTCAGATAATAAAGAAACAGGAGTGTCCTTTTATAATCTACGATGGGACTCAGACTATTTTGGCGTTTCTTGTGCGAAGGCTATTTTATATAAAAGCGTAAGTATCAGTGAATGGAAAGAATTGAAAAATAGGTTTTTGGATTATACTTTTGTATCCATAGAGAATCGTAATTCTGATGATCAGAATAAAAAACTTCTAGAAGTTCAATCTTCAATTTTTCTAGCGGACACTAATGTACAATTCTCTAAACACATAATTAATAAAAGCGGGTTGGACGTTGACGGTATTACATCGCATAAATCACTTGGTTACAATCAAAGTATATTAGATATGTCCGATTTTAAATATTCAAAATTCATTAAAGATCTAGAGTTAAAACGTCGCGGTGGTGCTCTGGTATATCGTCAATGGCTAATTAATGCATTTGACCGTCCAGATAAATTTTTTATACTTTCTAGGGACGAAGAATACAACATTAATGGTTACTTACTATATTCGTTTGTTGAAAGCATATTTACTATCGAACTTATAGCTGTCTCGATGAATGCTCAAAACCAGGGAATTGGAAAAAAAATGCTCATTGCACTAGAGAATAATGCTTTAAAACGAGGTGTTAAAGAAATCAGAGTTGGAACTCAACTAGAAAACATACAAGCAATAAACTTCTATAAAAAAGTGGGATTCAATCAAGTTTCTAAAAACGAAACTTACCACCTTTGGAAATAATAAATTAAAACAACAGGTTGGGATGCTTGTGAGGAAAGTATTAATAGTATCTACTGTAAGTAGACAGTTTTATTTATTTGAAAAAGTTAATATAGAAATTTTAACTAAGTTGGGGTTTTCAGTACATGCAGCAGCTAATTTTAGTGATTCTAGCGAAAGACTAGACGAATTGAAAATTATAAGACATCACATAGATTTTGAAAGAAGCCCTTTCTCAATTAAAAATATTAAAGCGTATATTCAAATAAAAAAACTTATGAGGGAAGAAGAGTTTTACGCTGTTCATTGTCATTCCCCTATGGGTGGAGTCGTATCTAGACTAGCAGCAAAGGCAGTGGGCGTGTCAAAGGTGTTCTATACAGCACATGGTTTTCACTTCTATAAAGGTGCACCTTTTCTTAATTGGCTATTGTATTATCCAGTTGAGAAGTGGCTATCCCAATATACTGATTTAATTATAACAATAAATAATGAAGACTTTATCACAGCAAAAAGGTTTAAAGCTGCATCAGTAAAGCGTGTGCCAGGGATTGGGGTTAATATTAGTGAATATAAGGAAAGTAATCTGAATAAAGAATTGAAGTTGTTACAACTAAATATACCCACTGGAAAATTCATCTTGATGTCTGTTGGTGAACTCAATCAAAATAAAAATCACGAAATAATTATACGTGCATTAGCAGAGATAAAAAATAGCAACATACACTACATAATTTGCGGACAAGGTCAAAGATTTAAATTCTTAGAAGAACTCAGTGAAAAACTCAATGTCCAAGAGCAAGTCCACCTACTTGGTTACCGTAATGATATTAATGAAATAATTCAAATAGCAGACGTTTTTGTATTTCCTTCATATAGAGAAGGCTTGTCTGTAGCCCTTATGGAAGCTATGGCAGCTAAACTACCCATTATATGCTCAAAAATCAGAGGGAATGTTGATTTAGTTTCAAACGGTGAAGGAGGTTTATTAATTGAACCAAATAATATTAAAGGATTTAAAGATGCAATATTAAGTCTTTATAGTAATAGTGAGTTTAAGAATAGGATGAAAGAAGTCAACTATAAGAATTCATATAAATATAGCAAGGAAATTATCAAGGGATTAATGTATGAAATATATGAGAATGAGATGCAAGGAAGCAAGAAGCATTAGATTTAACTATGGAGGTTATTATGAGAGTTCTACATGTCCTTAGTTCAAATTCACTATCAGGAGCTGAAAGAGTCGCTATTGATATTATTGAAATGAGCGATGGGATACATGAAATGATATATGCTTCACCTGAAGGTAGTATAGTATCGTACTTAAAAGAAAAAGGTATAGCTCATAAACCTATTGGGATTAAGTTGTTTGATAAAAAACTATCTAAAATTGTGAATGAACTTCAACCGGATATAATTCATTCACACGATATGTCTGCAACGTTAAAGGTATCTTTAATTAAATCGAGAAAGCCTATAGTTGCTCATTTACATGGTAATCCACTTTCTATGTCGAAAATTAGCATTAGATCAATAGTTTTTCTGCTGTTATCACTTAACGCAAAAAGAATTATAGCCGTATCTAACAGTATAGTCGAGGATTATTTTTTTTCTAGCCTAATTAATAAAAAGAAAATTAGCATTCTCCCCAATATAATTAACATTCAAAATATTAAGTATCTGATAGAACAAGATAAAAGTGATTATAATTGTGACTTTTTATATCTAGGTAGATTAACTTACCCAAAAAACCCAGAGCGAATGGCGCAAATAGTATCTACTGTATTAAAAGAGAACCCAAAATTAAAATTTGGTGTTATAGGAGATGGTGATCTAAAACAGAATGTCATAGATATTTTCAAAGAAGAAGGTGTCATTGATCAAGTAAACTTCTTCGGATTTGTAAAAAATCCATATAAGATATTACTTCAGAGTAAAGCCCTCATAATGTCTTCTAGGTATGAGGGTACACCCCTGGCTGCATTGGAAGCTTTATCTCTGGGAGTACCAATTGTCACTACCCCAGTTGATGGTCTAAAAAGAATTGTGGTTAACGAGCGTAATGGATTTATTAGTGAGGATAATCAGTTGCTAATAGATGGACTTAGAACCTTAATGAATAATAGGCAAAAACAAATCCAAATGTCTGGTTATTCTGTTATATCAGCGGAACCATATATAAATATAGATAAGTATTATAAAAAGCTAGAAACGATATATAATAACTTTATTTCATCATGAGAAGAGGTGCGCAAAATGATCAGAATTCTTCATATAATGGGATCGATGGGGGTTGGTGGTGCAGAAACATTCATAATGAAATTATTTAGAAAGGTGAATAGTGAACAAGTTGTGTTTGACTTTGTGCTTGATAGTAGCGAAAAATTTTTCTATGAAAATGAAATATTAGAATTGGGAGGAAGAATTTATAGAGTTCCTCTCAAGTCAGAAAAACCGATTAAAAGTTTTCTTGAACTAATAAAAATAGTAAAGGAAAACCACTATAAGGCCGTATTTAGAGCATCTGCACATTCTTTTTCTTTTTTGGATTTACTTGCAGCTCATCTGGGAGGAGCTAACTGTAAGGTGATTCGTTCTACTAATTCAAGTGTGGGTTCTTCAAAATTACATACCTATCTTCATAAGTTAGGAATACCTTATCTTAACTTATTATCTTCACTCAGGCTATCGCCTTCAAGAGAAGCAGCCGAGTGGATGTTTGGGAAGAAAATGGGGAGTTCTAATAAAGTAATCATTCTAAAGAATGGCGTAGATCTTAACCTATTTCAGTTTGATATAGTGAGAAGAGAAAAAATAAGAAAAGAATTTGATATCGGAACCAAGCGTGTCTTTGGTCACATTGGACGATTTTCTGAACAAAAAAACCATAGTTATATAATTGATGTTTTTTATAATATCTACAAAAAGAATAAGGAATCAGTATTATTATTATTTGGAGAGGGGGAATTGGAAAATAGAACCAGGGAAAAAGTGAGAGAGCTTAATTTAGAAGGAAATGTGATTTTTGGTGGGATAAGAACAGATATTGCGGATATATTAATGGCTATGGATGTACTATTATTTCCATCGATTTATGAAGGCATGCCGAATGTACTAATTGAAGCGCAAGCGACCGGTTTAAAATGTATAGTTTCCGATAGCATTACAAAAGAAGTTGTTATCACTAATTTAATTAAGATGTTACCCCTTCAGTCGATCGACAACTGGGTGGACGAAGCAATAAAAACTGAATCTTGTACTAATAGACAGGATTCTACACAAAAACTAATTGCAGAAGGTTACGATATTAATCAAGTTGCTGAGTTACTTCAAACATATTATCTCAAGTATAGATAAATTTTAGGACCCTATCATAAAGTAAATTGGCGGATGAAATGGAGTTATATAATGATATATCTTTATTATGCAATTTCACTAATTGTTCTATTATATATTCTAGTTAAGAAGAGAAAATTAGACTTTTTAACAGTATACATAATATCTTCGTTTATATACTACTTCCCTCTATATATTGGCCAAGTATTAGTTGACAGCTATTACCAGACTCCAATAATAGATAAGACATATATGGTATTGCTTTTAAATATATTAGTTGCTTTTTTAATAGTTATATACAAGGATATTACACTTAACAAAAAACCGCCGATAAAACAGGCTGTAGGAAATCCAACAACTGATGCTAATAAGACAGTTCTAATACTATCGATATTAAATATTTTTTTAATACTAATTTCTGTTTACCAATACAGTGGTGACATTCTAAGTGGAAACTTTAATAAAGTAAGTTTATTAAGCCAATCGTCTAAACTAACAGAATATGCAAAAATAATTTCAACATTTATACTGGTGTATGCTTTTATCAGTAAAGGAGCTCATATTAACTTAATTAGATTATTGAGTCTGGTGAGCATCGGTTATACATTTATATTAGGGCATAGATCCTTTTTAGTAATTGCGGTTATAGGTATTCTTTATTATAAATTTGCGAATTCTAATAAATCGATGAATCTTATTGGATTTATTAATAAATATAAAATAAGAGTATTCTTTGTGTTATTATTTATAGCATTTGTTTTCTTTGTCAAGAACGTGTATGCCGCATTATTGTCTGGAAATTACTCTCTTGTATTCGAAAGATTAAGCTCTCCAAGTTACTACATTACAGCCTTACTTACATCTGAACCAAACGTTATAACTACAAATCTAAACTCAGTGCTCCTCTATGATATGAAATATGACTTATGGTCATACGTTGCGAGTAGTTCGCTGGTTTTGTTCCCCTTTATCGGTGAGAAAATAGCGTTAGAATATGATATTGTACCTTTCTCTTATTTATTGCAAATCAATTTTAATAAACAGATAAATGAGGGAATTGGAATAGGAAGCACTTTTATCGGAGAGGCGTTTAGTACGGGTGGGTATGGATTGGTATTCGTAGTGACGAGCATAGTTTGTATTTCTTTGGTGAAAATGAATAATTGGTTAATGAAAAGTAGGAATTTACTATTAAACACCTGGCTACTTGTTAGTATGGTCCTATTAAGTTTTTATATTAACAGAAATTCTATGGATTATACTCTTTTAACTATAAGAGCATATGCATATATACTGCTACTGAGTTTGTTTATAAATTTTATTTTAAATAAAATAAAGAAAAAATAAGAGGTAAAAATGAATGGTATAGCGAAAAAAAGTGTTATTTACTTTCTAGGAACCGTCTCATCAAAAGCAGTATTTGCCATTCTTATACCGGTATATGCCTATTATGTAACGGCAGATGATTTAGGGTATTTTGATTATAGTCAAACTCTAGTTAACATTCTAATGCCAGTCCTGTATATTGCGGTTTGGGAAGCTATATTAAAATATGTTCTAGCAGCAAAAAGTCAAATTGATAGAGAAACATATATTGCAACATCTATTTTATTTGTTTTATTTGTTTCTTTATTAATAATAATTGTCTCTTTAGTATTGTATCTAACGAAGTTGTTTGAGATAAATAATTTTATATATATTACTTTTATGTTACTAACATATGCAATTGCTCAGGTCTGGCAGTACTATTCAAGGGCTTTAGGGCACAACATAGTCTATATTCTTTCAGGAATAATGAGTGCATTAGGTAATCTTTTATTAGTATTATTATTGGTTCTAGGTTTTGGGTGGGATGTAAGAGCGCTCTTTATTTCCATTATTATTAGTAATATTATAACCATACTAATAATCGAATATAAATTGAAGATAACTCGGACTTTAAAAAGAAAAAATTTCAAGAAGTCAATACTTGTAGACATGTTGAGATTTTCTTTCCCACTGGTTTTAAACCTTACAGCACTCTGGTTTTTTCTTGGGTTTGGTAAACTATTAATTGTAAACTTTTTAGGTGATGAAGCAAATGGTCTATACGCTTTTGCAAATAAGATCGCTTTAGCTGTGGGTATGTTTGGCTCTGTTGTTAACATGGCTGTTATAGAAGAAGCAATAGTTTCATCAGAAGATGAAAAATTTGCACGAAATTTTACGATTGCTACAGATCGGCTGTTTCGGGTTTTCCAAAGCTTTATTATATTGATTTTACCGTTAGTTTACCTGTTATATCTATTTTTCAAGGGAACCGAATATTATCAATCGATAAAGTATATTCCACTATTATTACTATTCACGACAACCATGACAATGTCTACAAACATAGGTGCAGTTTTTCAGGCTATTAGTAAAACAAAGCTTCAATTTACAACTACGCTAATTGGTGCTTTTACCACAATAGTTATAACATGTTCTTTATTTAAAATGCTTGATATTTATGCTGTAATGCTAGGTCAATTTATTGGAGCTTTTGTAATGATGATATCGCGGTACAGATTAGTTAATCGTTTTATAGAATTTAGATTAAATTGGAAGACCATTACTCTATTGTTTGTATTATTTTGTATCGCTTCATATATAATACAAAAGTTCTCGTTAACGATGGCATTAATCACATATCCGTTAATTATACTTACTCTAGGTTTAATTAATAAGAATGAAATTCAACGAGTAAATAGTCGTTTAAAAAGTTTGTTCAATGCTAAATAAACTATTTCCATTATCTCTAAAAATTAAGCAATATCAGTAAAATTGAATGGGGGGGGTTGGTTTGATCCTTTTAACAGGCGGAGCAGGCTACATTGGTTCACATATATTTGTTGAACTAGTCAACAGTGGGCACAATGTGATAGCAATTGATAATTTCTCTAATAGTAGCCGAATAGTAAAAGACAGAATATCCGAACTAACACAAAAAGAATCAGTAATATACGATATTGATGTTAGGGACTATGATAAGCTTGATGAGCTGTTTAGTCGATATAAGATAGATGCGGTCATACATCTTGCCGGAAAAAAAGCTGTTGGAGAATCAGTAAGTCAACCGTTGGTCTACTATGATAACAATGTAAATGGAAGCTTGATACTTTTAGAGGTCATGGCTAAACACAATGTGAAAAAAATAGTATTTAGTTCTTCCGCCACTGTGTACTTACCTGATGAACAGAATTCAATTAATGAAGGTCAAGCATTGTCTATAAGTAGCCCCTATGGGCGCTCAAAGCTTATTGTCGAAGATATAATGAATGATCTTTATGATTCTGACCCTCAGTGGTGCATAACAATTTTAAGATATTTTAATCCTGTTGGAGCTCATCAAAGTGGTAGGTTGGGAGAAAGTCCGATTGGAGTACCTAATAATTTATTTCCATACATTCTAAAGGTTGCGACTGGTATGTTGCCACACTTAAATATTTTTGGCGACGATTATAATACCATAGATGGGACTGGTGTGAGAGATTATATTCATGTACTCGATTTAGCACATGGTCACCTAAAGGCACTAGAGAAGCTGGACAATCAAACTGGCGTTAGTATTTATAATTTAGGTACTGGGGTAGGTTATTCTGTACTTGAGGTTATAAGTACATTTGAAAAGGTAATAGGAGAGTCAATTCCTTATGAAATAGTTGTAAGGCGAAAGGGGGATGTTGGCTCTTGTTTCGCAAACCCAGTAAAGGCTCAACAAAATCTTTCTTGGTATTCAAAAAATAACCTAATACAAATGTGTGAAGATGCATGGAGATGGCAAGTTCTGAATCCAAAAGGATATGAATAATATATTTTTTATTGGTTTTACATTGATGAGAAGGAAGTATAAACATGCCCAAACTAGCAGTAGCCGGAACCGGCTATGTCGGCCTTGTGGCCGGCGTTTGTTTTGCCGAGATGGGTCATCAGGTGATCTGTGTCGATATTGATGAAGATAAGGTGGCACTGATGAAGTCCGGCGTGTCGCCCATCTACGAGGCCGATCTGGAACAGCTGATGAAGAAAAATTACGAGGCTGGTCGAATTGACTATACCACCGACTACGTAGCTGCATATAAAGATGCAGATGCGATATTTATCGGTGTCGGCACGCCGGAGCAGCCGGATGGCTCGGCTAATTTGTCCTACATTGCAACGGTGGCGAGACAGATCGCCGAGACGATCGAGAAGGACTGTCTGGTCGTGGTGAAGTCGACGGTGCCCGTCGGGACGAATGACAAGGTGGAGCAGTTTATCCACGATTTCCTCGCCAACGATGTGCGAGTTGAAGTAGCCTCCAATCCGGAGTTCCTGGCGCAAGGCTCGGCCGTACATGATACTTTGCATGCGGAGCGCATAATTATTGGAACGGAGAGCAAGTGGGCGGAGGAGCTGCTGACGCGCATCTACGAACCGTTCGGACTCCCTGTTGTATCCGTCAATCGCAGATCGGCCGAGATGATTAAGTATGCCGCCAATGACTTCCTCGCGCTGAAAATCTCCTATATGAACGACATCGCCAATCTCTGCGAGCTGGTCGGTGCGGATATCCAGGATGTTGCGAAAGGGATGGGCTACGATGGACGGATCGGCGGCAAGTTCCTGAACGCTGGTATCGGGTTCGGCGGTTCCTGTTTCCCTAAGGACACCAAGGCGCTGGATTACCTGGCGAAGCAGAACGGCTACGAGCTCCGGACGGTAAAGTCGGCGATCGACGTGAATCAGGATCAGAAGACGATGCTGTACAAGAAGGCTAGCAAAAGATTAATTACGTTCAACGGCCTCAAGGTCGCGGTACTGGGATTGACCTTCAAGCCGGGGACGGATGATCTGCGCGAAGCGGCGTCGCTGGAGAATGTGCCGCTCTTGCTCGCGCAAGGCGCGGATGTATACGCGTTCGATCCGGTCGGCGCGTCGAATTTCGCCAAGCTGTACCCGGAGGGTGCGAGCGGCAAGGGAAGCATCACTTACGCGGGCAGCGTGGAGGAAGCGCTGGAGGACGCAAATGTTTGCTTTATTC
The DNA here is from genome assembly GCF_054483835.1 of Paenibacillus sp. strain BS8-2. NCBI lineage: Bacteria > Bacillati > Bacillota > Bacilli > Caryophanales > Paenibacillaceae > Paenibacillus > Paenibacillus sp. strain BS8-2. The sequence continues at coordinate 1,420,407 of NZ_CM137010.1, read as the reverse complement.
TGACAGAGTGGGGAGAGATTAAGGCCGTTCCCCCCGAAACGTACAAAAGCTTGATGCGGACGCCGCTCGTGTACGACGGACGCAATCTGTACGCGATCGCTGGCATGAAGGACGCAGGGGTGGAATATCATTCGATCGGACGGATGCCTGCAATCAGACAAGGCGCGAAGGAGTCGAGGTAGGTTGAACGATGGAACGTTGGAAGCCGGCAAGGTCTATTTGGTCACCGGCACTGCCGGGTTTATCGGATACTACGTGGCTAAGCGGCTGCTAGAGCAGGGCTGCAAGGTCGTGGGCCTGGATAATGTGAACGACTATTATGATGTCAAGCTTAAGCGCGCGAGGCTGGAGCAGCTTATGCCGTTCGAGGGATTTTCTTTTGTAGAAGCTAATCTGGCGGACAAGGAAGCGGTGATGTCGCTGTTCGGGCAGCATAGGCCGGCTGCCGTCATTCATCTGGCAGCGCAGGCAGGCGTACGGTATTCGATCGAGAATCCGGATGCTTATATCGAAAGCAACATTTCGGGCTTCTTCCATGTCCTAGAAGCATGCCGGAAGTATCCGGTGGAGCACCTGGTCTACGCATCGTCCAGCTCGGTGTACGGGGCGAACGAGAAAGTACCCTTCGAGGAGACGGACTTCGTCGATTATCCCGTATCGCTCTATGCCGCGACCAAGAAGTCGAACGAGCTGATGGCGCATACGTACAGCCACCTCTACGGGATCCCGGCGACGGGGCTCCGGTTCTTCACGGTTTACGGGCCCATGGGACGTCCGGATATGGCGTACTTCGGCTTTGCGGACAGCTACTTTGCGGGCAAGCCGATCCGTATTTTCAACAACGGGGATTTCGACAACGACTTGTATCGCGATTTCACCTATATTGACGACATCGTGACGGGGATCGAACGCTTAATTGGGCAGCCGCCAGTGGAAGGGATTCCCCACCTCGTGTACAACATCGGCAACAACAGCCCGGAGAAGCTGATGACGTTCATCGAGACGCTGGAGAAGGCCTTGAGCAAGGCGACAGGGCGGGATGTTGTGTTCGACAAGATCTTCGAGCCGCTTAAGCCCGGCGATGTGCCGGCAACGTATGCGTCGACGGATCGACTGCAGAAGGCGGTGGGTTTTAAGCCGGAGACGCCGATTGAGGTTGGGCTGCAGAAGTTTGCGGATTGGTATGTGGAGTATTACGGATTGAACCAGGAATAATGTATGAGACAGCGGAATTACTTTAAATATAGGGATAGATTCTTCAGAGGCAGCTTGTCCCGGCTTACTTTTTCTGGTATGATCTTCTAACACGAATAATAAGGAGAGCTTACTATGGCTAAAGATTTATGGGATTTCATCGGAGTCTCAGGATCTTCTGTTGGTGAGGCTGATCGGTTGCGAGACGAATTAATGGAAGGGATCTTCCTGACGTTGGAGTCACTATTGGGTATGTCTCGTAAGACGTATCCCAGTCTGGATGATATGATTCAGGCGGGCATCGAGAGAAATGATCGACATGCATACTTCTGGGCATGGCTTAAGGATCATGGGTATGAGTCATTGCGAAAGCTATATGCAGGCAATCTTCACGACGATGTTGAAACACTCGGCTGCCTGGATGAATGCCAATACATGCTTCAGACGGATCAGGAGAATCAGTTGGCTGATGTATACTTCGAATCCATTGCAGCAGTCATGACGGCAATTGAGAATGTATTAAGTGCATATAAGCAGACGTCGGCCGGAACCTGTACAACGCTTACCGATACGACTGGATATGATTATTGGGCGTCTATCCCACTTACCAGCACGAAAGAAATAAAGTCGTTTATTATCGATGACTCCGTTGCTCCTGAGCAACGGAGTTTATTTGTTGTGTAGCGGACGTGGTGAATGTGTTTCGTGGATGTCCTCATCTGTAACTTTATGGTATATTAGTAGACATCCAATAGGTGAAGGAGCGTTGTTCTTTTGAGTGAAAATAAGTACGAGAATGAATTTCAGCTATATGATTTTGCAAGAACTCAAGTGCAACTGTCGGATGCGTTTCTGGAAGAATTGAATGCAGTCAAACGGGAGAACGAGCCTAATGGTGACTACATTGCATATATGAAATTCGAAAAGAGTACAGAACGAATAGATGCACGTACAGTTTATGGTTACTTCCGTGTTGTTGCTGGTCTAATGAGGTCGGATAATGAAGAGGAAGCGCTGGAGATCATCGCCCTCTATCGAGGGAAATTTGAAGTTTCCCCTGGTGAAATGATGGAAGACTTGGAGCGGTGGGTAGATATACAAGTAGTGCCATTACTGCTGCCATATGCACGGGTCATCATATCAGATACTTCCATGCGAATGGGTTATCCCCCCATAACACTGCCAACCATGGATGTTCTGGAGACAATAAAGAGAGAACGAGGGATTCATCAGGATGTCGATGGAGAGAATTGATTTCTATGAATCGGATTGGCCAAACGAGAAGCTAGAAAACTACGCTAGAGAGATAGCAGATTTTCTGTACAAAAATAAGGGTCAATTAGAACACTTTAATAACCTTATGCTTATAAGCTCAAGTTGGAGTAAGGCCAATTATGCTAATCAACTACAGGGATGGGCAGCAATTAGAAGAAGGCGTAAGAAAATTGCGGCTCCTGACACTGAACAGTTAATCCGATTGGTCAAAGGTTTTTTTGAAATATGCGAGAGTAATAAGGAGATTAGAAGGCTCAGAGGACTTGTTCCCGAAAAGCTCCTTGAAAAAATATTTAATGACCGATACGATGGCACTGTGTGTAAGACAGGGTACGGCAAAGGTATCGCACTCGACGGAAGGGAACTGAAATACGAATGCCCAGCCCCCTTCGAAACGGCCGACGATTGCGACAAGAATCGTCAAAGCGTCGATGCAGGAATGTGGGATGGTACATACGGCGAATTTGTGGAAGTGAAATTCAGTCCACAAACGTTTCAAACAAAGGATATTAATTACCTTCGATTCCTTGCCGAGGAATTAGAAGCTGGAAGTGTAGAGCATACCATTTTTCTCGTTTCCATGGGGGATAAGAATTTAATTCGCAAGAGACTGGAATTTATACACAAGTGGACCGAATTTGAGTTTATTTTGATTGGACGAGATGAATTATTTGAGATGCATAATCGGCAATATGTTGGGTAAGCGTCGGGAAATTTGTAAATGGCTGGACGGGCTTGTAGAAGCGGGGTTCGATGCGACCTAAAATGACTAATAGCAGTGTGTGTAACCCGGACTTTTCTATTCATATATTTCTGAAGAGCATACTTCAATCTATTGGTGGGTTGGGCTAGTATGAAGATACGTCCTTCTGCCCTTATACGAATCATAATATAGGTTAGAGAGCCAGCTGCTAACGAACAAGAAGGGCTAAGGAAGCGATGAAGGTTAAAGTGATTCTTGGCGTATCCATCGTTCTCATCTGGATGGCGCTTATCATCAATTTGTCTCATCAGCCGGCCCCGTTATCTAATTCTCTAAGCACCGAAGTCACGGTACGAATTGTAGGGATCGCGGAGCGTCTGCTGCCCGGCGTTAATTTGAATCCCTGGGAACTCAACCATGCCGTGCGCAAGAGCGCGCATTTTCTCATCTTCTTCGTGCTCGGCATGCTCGTGGCAGGCACCTTATCCAAGCTAGGCGTCAGAGGCTTCCGCGGCACCGCCATTGCTTTCGCCGTCTGCGTGTTGTTCGCGATATCGGACGAATTGCACCAGCTGTTCGTTATTGGCAGAGGGGCGCAGGCGAGGGATGTGCTGATCGACAGCGCGGGAGCGGCGTTCGGAATTGCTCTGCTTAAGGGAGGGAGCCGATTGTTCTCAAAGTAAGTCGGTGGTCTCAATACATTTGGGAGGAATTCTGCTACGATACGTCTAAATAACTACTTTAGCACCATCTAATGAGTTGTGTTAGGTGACCGCAACCGTCCGGGGCTGCTGTAACTGTCGATGAATCGCGACTGGGCAAAGTCGAGGAAGTTGCGAAGACGGTGCTTATGTGCAGGGTAATCATCCATTGCGTGCAAGGATATAGAGGCCGGCGCCCAGTTCCACTGGGATAATCGCCGGCTTCTTGCTTTGGCGGCAGACATGGCAAACACTACTAAGGAGAATGGACTTAAACCAATGACTAAACGGCAGAAAGCATCGGTATGGGTAACAGTCGTCATGATCGTGTTGGGGCTTGGGTCATACGCGGCATACAGCCTCATGTCCAAGATGGATCAAGTGAAAGAACTGAATGGTCAAATCGCGGAAGCGGACGAAGAAGGATCTGTTGATCCGGAAAGTACGGAGCCAACGACGCTGCCGGGAGGCGGCGGAGACGACGAGCCTCCTGATGTCGCTGTTGATCCTTCAGCTGCTGAAGGAGCGGGCGGCTCGGACAATCCGGGCGCAACTTCGAATACGAATGTGTCTGCGACTCCGACTGCGAAGCCTCAGTCGACGGACAAGCCTGCTCAGCCGGATGCCGGGAAGCCTGACAGCTCCGCGGGCACGCAGACGCCGGCATCCACTCCGAGCCCCGCCGAGCTTGAGGAGCGCAAGCAGTCGATCGATCAGTCGGTGACGGCCTCGATGGAATCGCTTCGCGCGACGTGCAAGGCGAAGAGCAGCGGTCTGGTCGCTCAGATCAAGGCGGAGATCGCGGCCGATCAAGATGCGGCGGTCGATACGTTACAGAAGGAATTCTTGGGACAGGTCATCGAGGCCGAAGCGGAATGCGACTCGCAGTTCGCGGAGCTAGTCGGACAAGCCAAGGCGCAGTATAAGGCGGCGGGCATAGCGGAGAGCGGATTGCCGGACTGGAGCACGGAGTACGACAACGCCAAGGCTGAGGCTAGATCAGCCGCATTGACGGAGATTGCAGGCGCAATTCAATAAGAGCATGGTGAGCGGAGGACGATTACATTGAAGAAACAACGAATAACGATTCTGATGGCGGCTTTAATAGTACTAATAGGTCTAGTGCCGGTTCACGCCTCGGCTGCAGGAACAAGCGGGGCGCCTTCCCCTAAAACCGTGCAGGTTGAATCCCAGCCGATTAGGCTTGTCTTTGACGATAAGGAGCTGTCGCTGCCGAAAGGGCTGTATGCTTTCCTGTATCAGGACCGCACTTACATACCGATTCGATATCTCTCCTATGCCTTGCTGAAGCAGGTCGGCTGGGATGGCGACAAGTTCGAGGTGACGATATCGGAGCCGAATCAGGCAGAGCTCGCGGAGCTCAAGAAGCAGCTGCTGAGTGCAAGCGGCGGCAAGACCAGCACGGTCAAGCAGAAGTTGACGATGATCTTCAGAGAAGCGACGCTTGTCTTCGACGGCAAGACTAAGGCGTTGCCGAAGGGTCAGTCGCTGTTCATTCACGAGGGGTCCATGTACGTGCCGCTGCGTTTCCTAGCGGAGTCGATCGGGACCAAGATTGATTGGGATCCGGATACCCGCACGGTCAGAGGCCAGTCCAAGGCGTACCTGGCTAGCCAAGGCGGCGGCAAAGACGAGCCGGATGAAGAGACTGGTGGAGCCGGCGGTAATAGTAGCGGTAGCGGTAACGGTACCGTTGGCGGCGGAACGGGAGGCGGCTTGCCGGGCAAGGCATCCTATGAGCAGATCACATCGAATGCCGAAGCGAGACTGTATGCATTGAAGTCGAGCTGTCAGTCGACGCTGCTCGATACCGCAGTGAAGTACGTGGATGCCGACGAAGCGGACAAAGCCGCTCTGTATGCGGAGCTTCAGGCGGAGCTGGCCGCTTGCATGACTGATTTCGAGAAAGTCTTGAACGAGACGAGCGCAGCTTTGACGGCTGGCGGTTACAGCACCGACATTATCGCAGAGTACCGCGCGGAATTCGAAGCGGAGCTCGAAGCGGGAAGAAAGCTGGCGGAGTCGCTCTAGCCTCTATAGAATAATGGAAATCCCCGGCCAATCGGCCGGGGATTTCTCTTAGTGTGCTCAGCAATATCTAACAGGCTGGTGCGGTTACTATGCACGAATCGATACGAAAAGTGTGGTCCCGAAACAGAAAGCGTTCGAATGGGGAAATTCGAGGAAGAAATATTGGCGTGTCGCAAGTAGCCCCATTCACCATCGATTACTAGATAACCAATACTGGTCATCTCTAGGTCTAAAGAGTCTAACGGACAGATACAACCAATTGCAGAATATGACATGAACCGCTGTATACCGAACGTTATGTACGGTGGTGTGGGTGGTCGGGGGCTAGGCGCCCCCTTCTACTCAATTGAGCTATGCTATAGGCGGTGCATGAGTCTTGGCGAGTACGTGCGTATGGTTCATTCTATTGAGCAAGCAGATTTGTATGTATCCTTGGGTTGTTGAGGGCTAGAATAGCCGCTTGCGATTGTTCTTGCGAATCTTGTACCAGTAACGACCGTTCTCGTCCCGGAATAGCCGTATGCCAAAAAGCTTGAGCGGTGTTGCCAACTCGGTAAACATCATATAGCCGGACAATCCCATCACCTCTCTTCCATACTCTAGAAATTATATCAAACTTTATGCCTAGTTGCTAGGAAAAAGTACCCAACTTCATATTAAGGAAAAAGATTCTAAGGAACTAAAAACGCATCTGCATTTATGGTGAAGGTTGAACTGGATGATTCAACGGCCGTAGATCTTGAAGCGCTCCTGAAAACGCAGGCTAATCAGCAAGCTGCTTTAGAGGCGCCTATGTGAGCTTACGACGCATTTGCGCAGGAGCTTGCAGCGCGCGCGTGATACAGAAGCTGCAAACCAGAGCGGCAATCTGCAGGCAGACAGCGGAGAAGCAGCGGAGCCGGCTATAGAGGTAGAAGAATCACAAGAGAACGCACAGACGGAGTAAGGGATTGCCTAATCGGACCCCGGCCTATTAGCCTACCAGGGGGCTTTTATTTGTGTGTTGAAACCGTAAGAGATGAAAATATGCGTTTCTTGTGACGACAAATGTGTTCAGTGGCCCTCCATTAAACGACTAGATTCTATTAGATGATCCTATAGTTGAATAAAAAAAGGTTGCAACTCTAGTAAATTGTGGTAGTATTGAACTATAAAAGCTAGACACGATAACGGCAAACTTGGCGAAAGTCAAGGACGCAAAGCTACAGGGCCTTCCGATTTGATGGCAGCCAGCTACCGAATGATGAGGCTTTTTTGTTTTTTATAGCGACTCAGTGAACGTAATAGGACTTTATCGAACAAAGCTTCACCGATAATGGCAAACCTGTCGAAAGGCAGGGACGCAAAGCTATAGGGCCTTCTGCACAGATGGCAGCCTAGCCGCCGAAAGGAGTTTTTTATTATGCGCAAATTTATTCTGATTCTCGTATCTGCTATTCTCATGTTCACATCCGCACAGGTGGTAACCGCTGCCGCAACGGACACTTGGCTCGACACGTCGGGACTGTCGCAAGGCGTAGTCAAGGTTAACTACGATGCCAAGAATAGCGCAAAGCTCAAAGTGATGATCGTAAAGGACAAGGAGAACTACACGTATGGCTTGACGGCCGGACTCACGTCCGAGGTATTCCCTCTCCAGTTGGGCAACGGCGACTATAAAGTTATGTTGCTCGAGAACGTTTCGGGCAAATCCTATAAAGTAGTGAAGCAACAAGCTGTTTCGCTGAACCTGAAGGACGACAAGGTTATCTATCTGAATTCGGTTCAAAACGTTAGCTGGACAAGCACTAGCAAAGCCGTGGCGAAAGCCCAAGAGCTGGCCAAGGGCAAGAAGACGGCAGAAGAAAAGGCGAAAGCGGTCTACGAATTCATCATCTCGAATATCAAATACGACAAGGCTCTCGCTGGAACTGTTACATCGGACTATTTGCCAAGCATCGACAAGACGCTGACGACGAAGAAGGATATCTGCTATGGATACG
>NZ_CM137010.1:1090000-1407500 GCF_054483835.1 Paenibacillus sp. strain BS8-2 | reverse complement strand
CAGGCTTATCTCCCCCAAGAGTCCACATCGACGGGGAGGTTTGGCACCTCGATGTCGGCTCATCGCATCCTGGGGCTGAAGTAGGTCCCAAGGGTTGGGCTGTTCGCCCATTAAAGCGGTACGCGAGCTGGGTTCAGAACGTCGTGAGACAGTTCGGTCCCTATCTGTCGCGGGCGCAGGAAATTTGAGAGGAGCTGTCCTTAGTACGAGAGGACCGGGATGGACGTACCGCTGGTGTACCAGTTGTTCCGCCAGGAGCACCGCTGGGTAGCCAAGTACGGACGGGATAAGCGCTGAAAGCATCTAAGCGTGAAGCCCCCCTCAAGATGAGATTTCCCAGTATGTAAGACCCCTTGAAGACGACGAGGTTGATAGGTTCGGGGTGGAAGCACAGCAATGTGTGGAGCTGACGAATACTAATCGGTCGAGGGCTTATCCTACACGCTTATCTGTTCATACAAACGGTAAGCAACAGCTTTAAGGTTCAGCAAACCTTTCGTATCCAGTTTTCAGCGTGCAACACACGCTACGTTTGGTGGCGATGGCGGAGGGGAACCACGCGTTCCCATACCGAACACGACCGTTAAGCCCTCCAGCGCCGATGGTACTTGGACCGCAGGGTCCTGGGAGAGTAGGACGTCGCCAAGCACGAATGACCAGCCATATGATATGGCTGGTTTTTTGTTGTGCCTGGCGACGTTCCTCTCCCTATTGGGAGAGTGTATGAACCTTGTTATCGAAGCAAATCGGTGATGTTGGCCCGGCATTAGAGGTAGGTTCAGACGCCGACCGGCGAAGCTGATGCTAACGAAGCGAATTCAAAGCCGGTGCGGTATGGCCATCGCCAAGCACGAATGACCAGCCATATTTGATGGCTGGTTTTTTGCAAAGCCGGTGCGGTTTTTAATCGTTTGCGGTTGATCCGGCTTCGTGGTACATTAGCGTGTACAAACATACATACAGACTTTTACATTAGCGGAGGGATTACGGATGGAACAGAAGGTAAGGATAGACCGACTCGGTCCTGATCGATTCGATGAGAGCATGGAACTTTCGCAGTTTGCGTTCCAATACATTCGTTCAAAGCAGGAACTTGAAGAGACCAAAAAGAAGCTAGAGGACGAGCCTGCCGACCGCTGGGTTGTACTCGTAGACGATAAGCTTGCGGCACAAGCAGGTGTACTAGAGCTACAGACGTATATTGGGGGCAAAGCCTATGCGACGGGTGGCCTTGCCGGAGTTGCAACGTGGCCGGAATATCGCAGGCAAGGATTTGTTGGCCAACTGCTTCTTCATTCACTAGAAGCGATGAAGGAGAAGGGGCAGACGGTATCATTCCTGCACCCGTTCGCGTTTGGTTTCTATCGGAAATTTGGCTGGGAGACGTACACGGAGTATAAGAAGTATACGCTGCAATCACATCAGCTGCCGCCTCGTATTGTGAGTCCGGGACGTATAGAAAGGGTAAGCGACTACTCTCTTTTATATGATGTCTATGAAACGTTTGCTTCCAGATACAACGGAACGTTGAAGCGAGACGAGAAGTGGTGGAAGTATCGGATTAACGTTCAAATGCCGACTAAGATGGTGATTTATCGGGATGCGGCAGGTATTGTGCAAGGGTATTTGATCTATAAAGTAGCTCAGAAGGAATTGAACGTACGTGAACTCATACATTTGAATGATGACGCTAGAGCTGCCTTGTGGAGCTTTATCGCTCAACATGATTCTATGATCGAGACGGTTACGTTAAACGCCCCGATCGACGATCATTTAACGGACCATCTGATTGATCTTCGGATCAAGCAAGAGATTGTGCCGTATTTCATGGCGAGGATCGTCGATTTGCAAGCGTTTATTAAAGATTATCCGTTCTTGCCGGGGGCAGAATCGCTGACTCTGTCGATTCATGTGACGGATGAGCAGGCGGCATGGAACCACGGGACGTTCCTATTACGTATTGAGGAGTCCGGCCAAGCATCTGTTGTGCAACAATCGGATGGGAATACTAGTGAGAATGATGCCGATAATGAAATAACAATTGGAATTGGCGCGCTGACTATGCTGCTTATGAGTTACCGTTCCGGTCTTCAATTATCGGGTTCAGGGCGGATTAAGGGCTCATCCAAACTAATAAATCGCTTACAAGCGCGTATACCCGAACGAACAACGTACCTCCCTGACTTTTTCTGAAGATTGGGAACTTTCGGTATTCGGAAAAAGGCAGGAAATGTGGGATTTATCGCCGTTCAGCTAACCTTGACAGCCCCTACCCCCTCTGCTAATATTGCAATAATATATTTGAGAGGCACTGAAAATAAGGGAGGAAATTAGTCGTGTGGGAAACGAAATTCGCTAAAGAAGGGCTAACGTTTGACGACGTATTGCTTGTTCCGCGCAAGTCCGAGGTACTACCAAGAGAAGTGAACATCTCCGCTCGTTTAAGCGCAGGCATCAAGCTTAACATCCCGCTAATCAGCGCAGGCATGGATACCGTAACGGAAGCAGCTTTGGCGATTGCGATTGCTCGTGAGGGCGGAATCGGTATTATTCATAAGAACATGTCCGTAGCGCAACAAGCCGAAGAAGTAGATCGCGTTAAGCGCTCGGAGAGCGGAGTCATCACGAACCCGTTCTCGCTCACTCCCGATCATCATGTCTATGATGCTGAGGAGCTTATGGGCAAATACCGTATCTCCGGTGTACCAATCGTAGATGCAGACAAGAAGCTTGTCGGTATCTTGACGAATCGCGACCTTCGCTTCGTTCATGACTACTCGATCAAAATTAGTGATGTCATGACACGCGAGAACCTTGTTACGGCGCCAGTCGGAACGACACTGCAAGAAGCCGAAGGCATTCTGCAGCGCCACAAGATCGAGAAACTTCCTTTGGTTGACGAAGAGAATACACTCAAAGGTCTAATCACGATCAAGGACATCGAGAAGGCGATTCAATTCCCTAACGCAGCGAAGGATTCGCAGGGCAGATTGTTGTGCGGCGCTGCTGTAGGCATCTCGAAGGATACGATGGATCGTGCCGAAGCACTTGTGAACGCTGGTATCGATGTACTGGTTGTTGACTCCGCTCACGGTCACCATATCAATATTCTTGAAGCGGTTCGCAAACTGCGTTCGGTCTATCCGGATCTGACGATTATTGCGGGCAACGTAGCAACAGGCGAAGCGACACGCGACCTGATCGAAGCTGGCGCTTCCGTCGTTAAAGTAGGTATCGGCCCGGGCTCCATCTGTACAACTCGCGTAATCGCGGGTATTGGCGTACCGCAAATTACGGCAATCTACGATTGCGCTTCGGTAGCTCGTGAATATAATATTCCGGTTATCGCGGATGGCGGAATCAAGTATTCTGGCGATATCACCAAAGCGATCGCAGCCGGCGCAAGCGCAATTATGATTGGCAGCTTGTTTGCAGGAACTGCAGAGAGCCCAGGCGAGACGGAAATCTTCCAAGGTCGCAGCTTCAAGGTATACCGTGGTATGGGTTCCCTCGGTGCTATGAAGGAAGGCAGTAAGGACCGTTATTTCCAAGAGAACGAAAACAAACTTGTTCCAGAAGGTATCGAAGGTCGCGTTCCTTACAAAGGACCACTAGCTGACACTGTACACCAGTTGCTTGGGGGACTTCGTTCCGGTATGGGCTATTGCGGAACATCTTCTTTGGAAGAACTGAAGAATGATACACAATTCGTACGCATTACGGGATCCGGACTTCGTGAGAGCCATCCGCATGATGTACAAATTACCAAAGAAGCACCTAACTACTCGTTGTAATTCGATTGAATACCCGTCGAACGGGATTCCGAACCAGACAGAGCGGCTGCAACAATCGGCTGCATTGTCTGGTTTGTTGTTTTGTCAGCATATTGAGCTAGCTGCGGGATGAATGAATCCTAATTTTGCCCCCCCATGACAAAGGTTTAACTGAGCAGCCATCCTATGTTACAATTATGAACGGATAAACCAATGGGAAATGGGGAAAAGAGTGTGAAAGTATTGGGAAGGCCGATTCGATTGTTGACAATCGTTGCAACTAGCCTGGCAGTAGGTATCTCGTCGTTGTCGTTAGGCGCATCCACTGCATTAGCCGTAGGGTTCGATAATAGACCAAGTACAGAGAATTCACTTGGACTGCAGGTTAAGTCTGCGATCCTGATCGAAGCGGAGTCGGGTCAAGTCATGTACGAGGTTAATCCGGATCAACCTTTGCCTATTGCGAGCATGACCAAACTCATGACGGAATACATCGTACTCGAGGAGATTACAGCTGGTCGTCTTAAATGGGATCAAATGGTTACAGTTACACCGGAGGCGGCTGATACGGATCCATCGGAATCTCAGATTTATTTGGCAGCTGGCGATCAGCATACGGTTGAGGAATTATATCTTGCTATGGCGGTTGGTTCCGCTAATGACGCTACAAAGGCGTTAGCTTCTATCGTCGCGGGCAGCGTGGCTGCTTTCTTGGAGAAGATGGATGAGACGGCAGATAAATTGGGACTCGACAGCGCAGTATTCACGAGCGTAACAGGTTTCGAGGATACGACGGTCATGTCTGCGGCGGATGTAGGCAAGCTGGCAAGAACGATTCTGCTGGAGCACCCCGAATTTCTGAAGTATTCGAGCATTCAAAGTTATAAATTCCGTGAGCGCGACACACAGCCGATGATTAACATTAACTATATGCTAGGATCTAATGTCAACGTGCAGAACTTCAAGAGCATGGCTTATGAAGGCGTAGATGGCATGAAAACGGGCTTCATTAATGCGGCAGGCTATAACTTTACGGGAACGGTCAAACGCGACGATCTGCGTTATATCAGCGTTGTAATGGATACAAGCTCCAAGAATACACGTTTCTATGAGACGGCTAAGCTGTACAACTATGCGTATGCCACATTCGAGAAAAAGACGGTATTGCCTCCGAAATCTGTGGTAGAAACGCTCGAATCGGTCAAGATTAAGAAGGGTGTTCAGAAGTCCGTTCCAATCGTGACGGAAAAGGATATTACGTTCATGGTTCAGAAGGGCGTTGAGCCTGAAATTACGATGACGAAGTCTGAGCTGCTGCCCGAGGCTGAGCTGGTAGCACCGATCGAGGCAGGTACGAAGGTCGGTACTGTGACTTATACGTACAAGGACACGTTGACGAATAAGGATCTTAACTATACCGTGAATCTGATCACAACCGAGGAAGCGGAGAAGGCAGGTTGGTTCAAGTTATTCTTCCGCGCGATCGGCGATTTCTTCGCAGGTTTGTTCAATAGCATATTGGATTTGTTCTAAGTGTATTAGCGGCGTTATTCCGACCTATTGGCAAGGAATAAATGCTTGTCGATTGATCGGCATTCCTGTAAAATAAATGGTTAGTACTACTACGGTATCATACATTCCAGAATGGATGACTAATAGGAGGAAGAAACAAATGGAAACAGGTACTTCGCGTGTTAAACGCGGTATGGCAGAGATGCAAAAAGGCGGCGTAATCATGGATGTCATGAACGCTGAGCAAGCGAAAATTGCGGAAGCGGCAGGCGCAACAGCGGTTATGGCTCTTGAGCGCGTACCTTCGGATATTCGTGCAGCAGGCGGCGTTGCCCGTATGGCTGACCCGACGATTGTTGAGGAAGTTATGAAAGTTGTTTCCATCCCGGTTATGGCGAAAGCTCGTATCGGTCATATCGTGGAAGCAAGAGTTCTTGAATCGATGGGCGTTGACTACATCGACGAGAGCGAAGTTCTGACACCTGCGGACGAAATATTCCATATCAGCAAGAACGAGTTCACAATTCCATTCGTATGCGGAGCCAAGGACCTGGGTGAGGCGCTTCGCCGTATCCAAGAAGGTGCGGCTATGCTTCGTACGAAGGGCGAGCCTGGAACAGGCAATATCGTAGAGGCTGTACGTCATCTCCGTATTATCAACGGTCAAATCCGCAAGGTACAAGCCCTGTCGAAGGACGAGCTGTACCACGAAGCGAAAGTGCTGGGCGTGCCATACGAGCTTCTGCTCGGCGTACACGAGAGCGGCAAGCTGCCGGTTGTTAACTTCGCTGCAGGCGGCGTAGCAACACCATCCGACGCAGCGTTGATGATGGAGCTGGGTGCTGACGGCGTATTCGTAGGCTCCGGTATCTTCAAGTCCGACAGCCCTGAGAAGTTCGCACGCGCAATCGTAGAAGCGACAACTCACTACCAAGACTACAAGCTGATCGCGGAAGTATCCAAAAACTTGGGTACACCGATGAAAGGGATCGAGATCTCTAAGTTGGATGCCGCATCCCGTATGCAAGACCGCGGAATTTAATTTATGCAACCGGCCAAGCCATTAGGCTTGGCTGGTTCTCTAAAGGAAGGCGAGAAAAGGTATGAAAATCGGCGTACTGGCGCTGCAAGGCGCTGTGGCGGAACATATTCGCAGCCTGGAAGCGGCAGGTGCGGAAGCAGTAGCAGTTAAGCGCGTCGAGCAGCTCGATGAGCTTCATGGTCTTGTCATTCCCGGCGGCGAAAGCACGACAATCGGTAAGCTGATGCGCAAATACGGATTTATGGATGCCATCCGTGCTTTCTCGGCACAAGGCAATCCGATCTTTGGCACGTGTGCAGGACTGATTGTGCTCGCGAGTGAAATCGAGGGGCAAGAAGAGGCTCATCTGCAGCTGATGGATATGACGGTTGCACGCAACGCATTCGGCCGTCAGAGAGAGAGCTTTGAGACCGATCTCCCGGTCAAAGGCATCAACGAGACGGTGCGCGCCGTCTTTATTCGCGCCCCGCTGATCAAATCGGTGGGTCCTGACGTCGACGTCTTGTCCACGTACAATGACGAGATCGTTACAGCAAGACAAGGTACATTGCTTGCGGCATCCTATCATCCCGAGTTGACGGATGATTATCGTCTGCATGCTTATTTTGTCGAAATGGTCAAGGAAGCAGCCGCTGCAGGCTCCAAGATATAACATCATCGTATACTTATAGCGCGATATGGGTAATACTCGGTAGACGAGACTACTCCTACGAGGGGAGCAACAGAACGTGTTAGATGTTAAGATATTGCGTTCGGACCTTGCGAAGGTCGAACAAGCACTTACGAATCGTGGTGCATCGCTAGAGCTGGTATCGGGATTCACTGAGCTTGATGTGAAGCGCCGCGAAATGATCGGTGAAACGGAGCAACTTAAGAATCGCCGCAACGTCGTATCTACCGAAGTCGCTAAGCTTAAGAAGTCGGGCGGCGATGCAGAATCGCTTATTCTGGAGATGCGTGAAGTCGGCGACCGGATTAAAGCGATCGATGAGGAGCTGCGCGAGATGGATGCAGCGGTAGAGCAAGTACTGCTATCCATTCCGAACATCCCACACGAAAGTGTGCCTGTTGGCAGCTCGGAAGAAGAAAATGTAGAGATTCGCCGGATAGGCGACGTGCCTGCATTTGGTTTCGAGCCCAAAGCACATTACGATATAGCTGCTGAGCTGGGCATTCTCGACTTTGAGCGTGCGGGCAAAGTGACGGGCTCGCGCTTCACCTTCTACCGCGGGCTTGGCGCACGTCTCGAGCGTGCACTGATCAGCTTTATGATGGATCTTCATAGCGACAAACATGGTTACGAAGAGATCTTGCCTCCTTATATCGTCAACAGAGACAGCTTGATTGGTACGGGACAGCTGCCTAAGTTCGAAGAGGACTTGTTCAAGCTGAAGGATACGGAATATTATTTGATCCCGACAGCAGAGGTACCGGTAACGAACATACATCGCGATGAGATTCTGGATGCTGAGACGCTTCCCAAGAATTTTGTGGCTTACAGCGCATGTTTCCGCTCTGAAGCAGGTGCTGCGGGACGGGACACACGCGGCCTGATTCGCCAGCACCAATTCAATAAGGTCGAGCTGGTGAAGCTGGTGAAACCGGAGGAGTCGTACGACGAGCTCGAGAAGCTCACGACCGAAGCCGAGAAGGTGTTGCAGCTGCTTGGGTTGCCATACCGTGTTCTGACGTTGTGTACGGGCGATATGGGCTTCACATCGGCTAAGACTTACGACATCGAAGTGTGGATCCCAAGTGCGAACACGTACCGTGAGATTTCCTCATGCTCGAACTTCGAGGATTTCCAGGCGCGTCGTGCGGCTATTCGTTTCCGCAGAGATCCGAAGAGCAAACCGGAGTTTGTGCATACCCTTAATGGATCGGGACTAGCGGTAGGTCGTACGGTCGCGGCTCTTCTGGAGAACTTCCAACAAGAAGACGGCTCTGTCGTTATTCCTGAAGTGCTTCGTCCTTATATGGGCGGGGTAGCCGTCATTCCAGCACCATAATTTTAGTACGAGAAGGAAGATTCGTGCCACGGGGCAAAATAGAAGTTGATATTGGATTTTGTCCTGTGGTACAATATCTTTTGTTACGCTTATATGTGGAGAGGTACCGAAGCGGTCATAACGGGGCGGTCTTGAAAACCGTTAGAGCGCAAGCTCACAAGGGTTCGAATCCCTTCCTCTCCGCCAGTATATAAAATTAGCAGCCGCTTGGACGAGTCATCGTTTAGGCGGCTTTTTATATACTGGCGAGGATGGGATTCGAACGGGCCGTTAAGCGAAGATGCCCAAAGGCATGTTCGTAGGCCCCGGCGTGATAGTCGCATAGCCATGACCGTTTATACGGTCATTGTGCGACGGAGCGAATCCCTTCCTCTCCGCCAGTATAAACAATCTCAGCCGATTCCTGTTCACAGGGATCGGCTTTTTATATACTTGCGAGGAAGGGATTCGAACGGGCCGTAAAGCGAAGATGCCCTAAGGCATGTTCGTAGGCCCCGGCGTGATAGTCGCACTACCGTGACCGTGTATACGGTCATTGTGCGACGGAGCGAATCCCTTCCTCTCCGCCAGTATAAACAATTTCAGCCGATTCCTGTTCACAGGGATCGGCTTTTTATATACTTGCGAGGAAGGGATTCGAACGGGCCGTAAAGCGAAGATGCCCTAAGGCATGTTCGTAGGTCCCGGCGTGATAGTCGCACTACCGTGACCGTGTATACGGTCATTGTGCGACGGAGCGAATCCCTTCCTCTCCGCCAGTATAAACAATTTCAGCCGATTCCTGTTTACAGGGATCGGCTTTTTATATACTGGCGAGGATGGGATTCGAACGGGCCGTAAAGCGAAGATGCCCAAAGGCATGTTCGTAGGCCCCGGCGTGATAGTCACATAGCAATGACCGTATATACGGTCATGGTGCGACGGAGCGAATCCCATCCTCTCCGCCAGTATAAAAGGTGATCCAACTTCGCATCTTAACGAGTGTGGAGGTGTTATCAACCATGGCCAAATCAAATGAGCTTCGTGTCGATCCGCATCAGCTTGCGGAAGCTTGGAGTCGCACACTGCCAAAGACAATGAATGCCTCTGACCGATGCGAAGTGTATGAAGACGAATCAGATGCAAGCGCATTACGTGTAACCATTCATTCGGCAGGACATCAGATGTACGAATTCGACTTTAAAGTGACGTATGTAGACAGTCGCGAGGTGCGGGTGGAGTTAATCGACGTTGAGAAGGACAATGTGGCGATCGATGAACGGCCGGATTCGATTCAGCAATTGATTCATGATTATAAGCGGCATATCCATGAGTGCGCGCAAGCACTGCAGTCGTTAACTCACGCATAGGAGTGATGGGGATGACCAAAGCGAAGGGTTCTGTCGACAAAAACCTGTCGAATGTTGTGGAGGCTCTTGAAGTTGAGCCGGTCAACAGCCACCATGCGCAACAGCTTCAGCAAGACAAGAATGACCGCAGGCATCAGGATTCGCTTAATTTCGACCAACCGTCAGACTTAAGCCATCCGCGCAGCTGATTGGTAGTTGATCCGTAGTGCCAGACCAGGCCTAGTGCCATCTAACCTTCTAGGAGGTAATTAGCCATGTCAAAGCCGGATTCGTATCCAAACCCTGACAGTGTGCCTCATAATCAGAAAAATCGTAAGGAGCATGGCGGTGGTGGTCAAGCGCCCCTGTCCGGCTCCAAGAAGACGAAGCAGCGTAATCATGTGGATCATCACAATCCGCAGGGTTAGCCGCATGACGATGTATTAAATTAAACGCGAAAGCCCGGTCCGGCATGTTGCTGGATCGGGTTTTTGTTGCGGGACATAGCAGATTGCAAATCTGTGTCTTCGGAACGAATTATCGATGATTGCTTCTAAACTTCCTTATTTTCGTATAAAATGGAGGTGCTGTAAAAAATATATATGATTTATGGAGGGGAACCATGAAACAAGTACAACGTTTAGGGGTCATCGCACTACTTTTACTTACTATGATAATTGCTGGATGCACCAACAATACGCCGCCCAAAGAAGCGCTTCAGCTAGCCATGGTCAAGACGATGGAAGCCGATTCTTACAAGCTGTCCATGAACATCCAGATCGATGAGCTGGAACTGCCTTCCGTTCCAGAAGCCGAAGCGAGTGGATTGCCGATTTCTAGTCTGAACGGCATGTTCCAGGATGCTATCATTAAAGTAGACGCTATCTATGCCAAAGATCCCATGCGAATCGATATGAATATGGAATTTGTGCTGCCGGGCATGATGGAGATGAAGCTCAACTTGCCCATGATCATGACGAAGGATGTACTGTACGTGAAGCCGCCGGAAATTCCGATGCTTCCGTTGCCCGAAGAGACGAAGGGCAAGTTCGTTGCCATCGATCTCAAGGAGCTCGCTGCGCAACAAGGCGCAGAGCTCAATATCGACCCTGCTGCACAACAGAAGCTTGGACAGGATCTGTCCAAAGTTGTACTTGAGGGCTTCGACGAGAAGACTTATTTCAGCGAAGTGAAAGCATCGGATGCGGGATTGCCGGAAGGCGTAAAGGCTGATCAAATCGTGAAGTTTGCGATTACCGAGGAGAACTACCCTCAGACAGTTGAAACGATCGTTAATGATGTGTTGCCACAGGTGCTTGATGTTCTACTTGCCAACGAAGCATATCTGACGGCACTGCAAATAGATAAAGCCGATCTGGAAGCAGCTAAGGCTGACTGGGAGACGAACAAGACAGAATTGCTGAATTTCCTTCAGAACGATCTTAAGGTAACGACGTTAGAGATGACTGGCGCTATCAAGGACGATTACATGGTATACCAAAGCGGTAAGATTGGTCTTGATGTCAATGATACGGATAGTGGACAGAAGGCGAAGGTAGGCGTTTCGTTCAGCGGTACGTATTCAGAGGTAGGCAAGTCGCCTGCATTCGAGCAAGAGTTGCCGACGGATACCGTGACGTTAGAGCAATTAATGGGCTTGTTCGGGGCTCCGACAGGTTTGTAATCATTCATCAAAAAAGCAACCCCGCCTCGGCGCGGCGGGGTTGCTTTTTTTCGTTGAAGGACTTACGGCTCGGCCCGGGTCAAGCCATCAAGCCACCACCATCGATTGCTTCAGCAGCTCCTTCATCATCTGGGCGGCCCTTACCTTGACGGCAAGGCAAGGAGAGATCTCTAAAGAGCAGCGATGACTGCGAATTAGCTCTCGAAGCTCTTCGGCCGTCTCGCAGGTTTCGGGCAGCGTATTCGTCACGCTGCCGAACTGGAGCGGCTGATGGGAATCGCTGCCCGCGGTAACGGGCAGCTCTAATTCAAGCGCCAGTTGGCGCACCTGATCGGCCATATCGAGGCCGAATTCATACAGATCCTTGGCGTTGACGTCGAGACTGTCCAGACGGCGGAGCAGCTCGGGAGGATGCTGGGTCAGCGGCGTGCTGGCGCGTTTCGGGTGAGCGCCGATGCGAAGGAAAGGCGCTCCGTCCGTATGATCGAGCAGTTCGGCAAGGGAAATGAACGAATCCTTGTCGACATGGGCATCCAGGTCGCGCCGCAAGGAACGGACGAGCTCTCGATTGCCGATCGCGAGAATATGGCCACGATCCCGTATGTCGATTTCCATGCCGCTGAATACGCGAATGCCTTCTACGACATAATAGTCTCCGCGATATTCAAAGCTGGCGTCGAGCACGTCCATCATATCGAAGAAGTTGCGCGTGTTAAAGTGTTCCGTGAGCGCAATGGCGTCCAGCCCGTTGCTCTTGGCTTCGAGCGCCATGGCCGTAAAGTAGTCTAGCGAAAACTCGGTTTTTTTGGACAGCTTGCCATGCGTATGCAAATCGATCGTCATCTGTTTCGTCATCAATGTCCCATCTCCGATCCGTTGAACTGAATATAATGTCCCAAAACAAGCAAGCCTGCCATATAGACAGCGGATACGAGCAGGAACGCGTAGTCCGCCCTGGCGATTTTCAAGTAAGCCAGCTTCAGCCGCTTCGCTTCGCCGCTGACCATGGAATACGTGAACCCTCGCACCTCCAGCGCCTCGACGGTCGTTCTCGTGCGCTTCGCCGTATTCAGCATGAGGGGGTAAAAGGCGATCATCGACAGCTTGATCATGTACAAAAGCGAATGGACGCGCAGCGGTCCCTTGCGTTCCGGCGCCTTGCCCCGAAGCCGGTACGAGTGAATTAAATTGTGGTATTCCTCGATTAATATGGGCAGCATCCGGTAGCCGTACGAGACGCCGAAGCTGAACTGTGCGGGCATGCCCAGGCTGAGCATCGCGTCGCTTAGCTTCTCGGGATCCATGCTCGAGAAGACGGCGATGCTTGCGAGCGAGATCACGAGAATTTTCATGGTCAAGGTCAGCAATGCAAATGCTCCGGCAAGGCTGCCGCCGAACAATAGCGATGTGAGCACGATGTACGTCATTTCGCTGAGCAGCCCGATGCCCATAATGATGAGGACCAGCGGACTGACCTTGGAGGTGATGGTCAGCACGATCATCGGAACGAGCATGCCGAGCAGCACAAGCTTGTTGTCGATAAACCAGGGAGCGACGGCGAAGAAGCAATACCAGACGATGAGCATCCGCGGGTCGAAGCGGGACAGAAACGTCGATTGCCTTCCGAAAGCGGTCCTCATGAGCTCGAGCTTGATCTGCTCGACGCTTAGCTTGTCGAGCATGGATTGTTTTAAGGCCTCCATGCGGACTCCTCCTTTATCACCGATGCGGCGGTGATGTCATGGGCCGCCCCGGCTAGTTGTAGTTGCGAGACAAATTGGTCGACGGACAGCGGAGCGGGCATCATGCCCAGCTCGGCGGCCATCGTCGTGATTTGCGGCGGCACGAGCCCCGCCCGGCGCAGCAAGACCGGCTGGGCGAACAACGTTTGCGGATCCGTATCCATTAAGATGCTCCCTTGATGCAGCACGATGACGCGCGTCGCCCATTCCGCGACAAGCTGCATATCGTGCGTGGCGATCACGCTAAGCTTGACGCGTCCCTGCAGCTCGGTCAGCATGACGCCAAGCTCGCGGCGGCTCGAGGCGTCCAGGCTCGCGGTCGGCTCGTCGAGCAGCATGACCTGAGGCAGCGTGGCCAGACCGATCGCCATCGTTGCCCGACGCTGCTGGCCTCCGCTGAGCAAACGTCCGTCTCTATCCTGCAGATCGACGAGCCTCATGCGATTCATAATATCGTCAATAAAGGCGGCATCCTGCGGCGAGAGCGACTTTTTCCGGGCTTTCATGAAATATTCGACGTCCTTGCGGACGGTATCTTCGATAAACATCTCTTCGGGGTTCTGGTGGATAAACGAAACGTAGTCCGCCAACTTCTCGGGGCCGGCTTTGGACGTCTGAAGTCCGCATACTGTCACCTCTCCGCCGCTCGGCTTGCGAAGTCCAGAGATAAGCTTGAGCAGCGTAGACTTGCCGGCGCCGTTGTTGCCAACGAGCGCTACGCGTTCGCCTTCGCGCAGAATGAGCGATAGCTTGCGGAGGACGGGATGATGATTCCGCGAGATCGTTTTGTAGCCGCAGGAGACTTCGTCGAGCGTAACGAGAGAACCCGAGGCTGATTCCTCTTCGACAGAAGCTTGCGGTTGGATTGATTCATTGAGAGCTCCTCGATCCGTCCGATTACGAAAATAATCGATGCCCTCCGCAATCGTTACCGGATGGATCGCGGCTTGCGGATGCACGGCGTACGCGGCCTGGGTCACCTGTGGCGGCAAAATATGGAGCGCGGAAAGCTCCTCCACGGCGGACAGGGCTTCCTGCGCGGGCTTGACCCATCGAATCTCCCCGCGGTCCATCAGCACGACTTTGTCGCAGTAATCCGCGATAAATTCGGTGTGATGCTCGATCACGATGACGGTGAGGCCGTGCCGCTCGTTCAGCATTTTAAGTTTGTCGTAAATCAGCCTGGCATGATAAGGATCCAGTTGGGCGACAGGCTCGTCGACGATCAGAATGTCTGGACTCAGCGACAAGGCGCCTGCGAGTGCCGTTAGATGCTTCTGACCGCCGCTCAGCTGCCAGATCCATTGATGCTTTAAGTGCTCGAGCTCAAGCAGTTCAAGCGCCTTTTCGCCGCGGTCCTTGTAGTCCGAGAAACCGAAGTTCAGCGGTGCGAAGATCGCTTCGTCGTAAACGGTTGGTCTGACGAGCTGATTCTCGAAGTCCTGAAAGACATATGCCGCCTTCCGCGACAAGGTCGAGACCGTCTCGTCTTTGGCCTTAAGGCCAGCTACCTCGATTTCGCCTTCCAGATCCCCGACATAATAATGGGGAATAAGGCCGTTGAGGAGCTTGCATAACGTCGATTTGCCGCTGCCGTTGGTCCCGGCGATCGCCACGAAATCCCCGGCCTCGAGTGTGAGATTGACGTTGCGCAGAGAAGGCTGCTCGGCGCCGGGATAGCAGAAGCTGACCTGCTCCAGCTTCACGATGGGAGCCGCGCGGAGCGGCTCCTCTCCGATGGATGAAGCCTGCGTTGCCATGGCGCTTCTCATGGGGTTACGTCCCGTGGAGCCGTCTTCTTCTTGCTTCGCATCATGGCGAACAAAGTGGCCACTAACACAAGCGCCGCCGCCCCGGCCGACACCCAGATGAACCATCCGCCGAATTGCTCCAGGAACTCGGGCTCCCACACGGCGAAGTTAATGTCGGATTCCGCCATAAATTCCGCCGCCGCCGCAATGACCATAAGCAGCACGGCCGCGATAAGAAGCCGCGGACGCAGCAGCTCTCCCAAGGATAACTGGATGCGGCTGTCGCGGGGTTTCATGCCGAGAAGCGGCTCCAGCTTGCCGTATAGCCGAGGCACGAGATACAGGACGGGAAGCAAGGAGAAGAAGATGCCGGTAATCAGAAGAGCGTTCAGGAAGCCGATCCCTTCGATAAGCAGAATGCTCTCGGGAATGCCCGGCAGCGCTTCGAGATCCTCAATGCCGATCCATACCTTGCCCATATCCACGAGCGCGCCAAGCAACTGGTCGATGCCTACCGCCGTGAATGCCGCAAGCGCTAGCTGTTTCGTATTGCGCGGATTCGTGACTAGCATGCCGGCGATGTACATCGCGAGTGTAAATTCGATGAATTTCTCCAGCTCGCCGATACCTCCGAACTGACCGAGCAAAAGCTCGCCGAAGATCACCTCGCCAAAGGAGGCGCCGATCGCGGCATACAGCGGGTGGAACAGAATGCAGAGCGTCAGCGGAATAAACGCGAAGTATTCTACCTTCAGCTCCATCGGCCCGACCTGAATGGATGGGATCAGCTCGGAGAACATGTTGGAGATTCCGTACAGCGACATCGACAAAATAAAGACCATCAGTTTCTGGGATTGCGTAAGTTCGTACCGGCGCTTCTGCGCAGCGAGCATTGAAATTCCTCCCTATCGGCTTGTTATTCTTCTCCAATATAGGGGCGGACTGTTATGCGACGATCAACGTTTCGTATCGATATTGTAAAATTTATTTCATAATATTAATAATGAAATATAAATTTCATATTGTTTCATCGTATGGTATACTGACACCGACTAAGAGAGCGAGGCATTACGCACACGGAGGCTGAAGCACATATGAATGGATTTCAATTGCAAGTGGAAGTAGGAGGATTGTCGAAGAGTCAACAAGCGATCGCCAACTATATCGCGGGATCGTTGCAACGCATTCCGTATTGCACGGACGAGGAGATCGCCGGGCAGGTAGGCGTCAGTAAGGCTACTCTGTCCCGGTTTTGGCGGGCAATCGGCTATCGCAATCTGAAGGACTTCAAGAAGGCGCTTCAGCTAAGCGGGCAGAACGGGACCGCGGCGACGCCCGCGGGCAAGATGGAGCAGATTCTGAGCCAGGTCGAGGAGCGCGAGGCGGACATCGTGGACGAGCTGACCGGGCTGGCCTCCTCCAATCTGACCGAGACGGCGAAGCGAATGGATCGGAAGCAATTCGCGGGGGCGGCCGAGACGATCCACCGGGCGGGCACGATCTATATTCATGGGGGCGGCGCGGCGGCGTTCCTAACGGAGTTGTTCGCGTTCCGGCTGGCTCGGATCGGCTTGCAGGTTAGGACGCTCGCGGCGAGCGGCAGCAACATGTTGGAAGGACTGCTCCATATTGGCGCGGGGGACTGCGTGGTGTTGTTCGCATTTGTGAAACGGACGCCGGAATTGACGGTGCTGCTGGAGCATAAGAGGGAAGCGGGATATACGATCGTCATGCTTACGGATCTGTTGCTGTCGGACATGCTGGAGGAGAGCGACTATGTGCTGCAATTGGACCGGGGAGCGTTAGAGGGCTTTCACTCCATGACGGCGCCGGTCGCGATCGTCGAAGCCTTGACCGTTGCCGTGACGCAGCTTCGGGGGAAGGACGGCATGGCCAAGCTGGAGAAGCTGCATGTTTTGCGAAGACGTTATGCCGCACAATTGCCGAAGTGACATAGATGGAGCAAAGAGGATGCAGACCTTCCTGTGTTGGCGGAGGTCTGTTTTTTGCCGTATTTGAGCTAGTCGTTCAAGTCCACTACCGCAGCTGACAGGAAGATGGCGAGCTTTTAATAGGGACAATTACCCATAATATTCTCTATATATCCCGACGATAGTCCAAAAGTTCGGTTTCTTGAAATTGGATATATAGTCCCACTAATAAAAGGCCGTAATCTTTTATAATAGACTAAAATAGTTCGACATTTTCCAACATAATCCTTGAAAAGGTGATGATAATCTATGATTTCCCCTTTTTTTCGCAAGAAGGGTACCCAAGAAAGTCAGGAGGATCGGTCGCAAGAACTAGCGAAGCAGGAAGTCGCAGCGCCTAGTCCCGAAGAGCCTTCCTCGCCTCCGGCCCAATCACCTCAGGATTCGATCTTTATTCAGAAGTCCCGCATGGACAAAAAGTCTCTGGATCTGGTGCTCGCCGTAGAACAAATGATTCAGGCCAAACAGCATACGGAGATGCAGAATAGCGAGCTGCAAGATCGTCTCACGCATTCCGGCGGCAACATCGATCGGCTGAATCGCGATGTCAAGCATTTGACGCAGGTGATCGACGAGCGGGAGAAAAGCATCCTGGATCTGGAGCAGAAGATCGTCGACAAAAACATGAAGGTCGATCAAGTGGCCGAGGATTATCGGGAGCTGGAACGGCGGCTGACGTCCGAAATCGAAGAGCTCAAGAGCGTAATCGAGCTGGAGAAGCAGAAATACATATCGCTGCAAAACAAACATAACGATGTCTTGGCGGACAAAAACAAACGGGTGCACGAGCTGGAAGAGAAAGTGAACCGTCAGGAGGTCGAGCATCAGCATCTCAAGCAGAAATACGAGTCTACGCATCAAGAGAAGGTTTATCTCGCCAATATGATCAGCGACTTCACGAACCGGATGTCGGCGCCGATCGGAAGAGAAGGTTAATGATGAGAATCGACTCCTTGCAGACGATTGAGCTATTGTCGCTCGAAGACAGACATGACCGCTACGTCATGAAGCTTGGCGTAGGCCTGGATAATGGACAGAAGGGAGCGCTGACCGAGCTCGAAGCCGAGCTGGACGAGGCGACCTATCTGCAGCTTCAGCAGCTTGCTCCGCTCTCCGATGGGCGAGTAAGATTATCGCTATATACCAAATATGATCCATTCCGCCGTACGTACTTCGGCAGCATCGTGAAACTGGATAAGTCGGGGGGCCGGTTATATTATTTTGACTGCTCTGCGGAATTTGAAACTATGCTGGCCCGTTTCAGGAACTGTGAGTGGATGGAACTCACTAGCGCCGAGACTCCTGAGTCTGCAGTACCATCGGTCCTCGTTAATGGATCTGTGGAGACGACTGTTATGTGGAGTTCGGTCTCGCACGTCGTGAATGCCTATGTACGACCGCGGATGATTCGCTATTCGCTCAGTGCGCTTCGCTTACTTGTGTTGTCACTTGTTCTTCTTCTGGTGTGGTTCGAGGTAGAGGGGCAAATCTATATTGATGATGCCAAAGCACTCAGCGAAAATCAGCCCGTCGTGGTGGAAGGCGCTGGTGAAGGTGCGAAACAGGCAGGATCCCTTGCAGATTCGGCCTTCCTGACCACGGGCGCGGGTATCGCCACAAACGGCGGGCAGGACTTAGCAGTGGTTGCGAAAGCTGATTTGTCTGTCACGCAACCAAGCGACCATGCTCAACAAGCGAAAGCGAAAGCGGAAGCGGGAGCGCCGGAGCAGGAGAAACAACCGGAAACGGGTATGCTGAAGGAAGAAGAAACGGCTGCATCGTTTGATGAAGAAATCGTAGAGCTGATCACATTAGATGGAGATACGCCCCTTTATAAGCTGCCGGACGGATATGTGGCACTCACATTCGATGATGGTCCATCCGATTACACGAAGGCTATTGTCGATTTGCTCAAGG
This sequence comes from Paenibacillus sp. strain BS8-2, assembly GCF_054483835.1. Classification (NCBI taxonomy): domain Bacteria; kingdom Bacillati; phylum Bacillota; class Bacilli; order Caryophanales; family Paenibacillaceae; genus Paenibacillus; species Paenibacillus sp. strain BS8-2. Next base: position 1,388,751 of record NZ_CM137010.1, on the reverse strand, counting down.
AGCGGGGAGTTGCGGGTACCTTCTTGTTCATTGGGCGGAATGCCGAACATTATCCAGAGGAGGCAGCTTACGCGGCCGAACACGGAATGGCTGTCGGCAATCACTCTTGGGATCACAGTAAGCTGACGAAGTTGCAGGTCGATGATATTTCCGCGAACCTGGAGAAGGCTAATCAGGTTATCGCCAAGCAGAGCGCAGCACCAGTATCGGTATTCCGTCCCCCTTATGGCGCGACGAATGATGATGTGGAGATTGCGACGGCAGAGCTTGGGATGAAGACGTTAATGTGGAACCGGGATCCGGAGGACTGGAAGGCGGACACTTCGGAGGATATTGTTGCGTACTTCAAGCAGCTTAGCAACTCAGGCGGCATCTACGTGATGCACGAGAAGAAGGCTACGCTGGATGCGCTGCCGGAGATTATCGATTATTTGCTGGAGCAGAAGCTGAAATTTGCTGTTTTTCAATAGGCAGGGTGAGGGTCGGAGCCGTTATGGTTCCGACCCTTGTGATGTTATAGGCGGTTCGTTTTTTCATTGATATAGATATCGAGTGCTTTGATTCCGCGATGAGCGAGCTTGATAAAGAGGACTAGGCAGTAGATGCTGATCCCGAACAATATCAAGTAAAAAAAGATTAATAAAATTGAGAATATGGAAAACGTAGACGATATGTCCATAATCGGCGAAGGCTCCTTCTAGAATAGATTATTAAACCATTATAGAATACCAAAAAATCCTAAAAATGAAAACCGTATATAATATCTTGCAGATCATTTATTAATGCAATGTGTTTAATAAGATATTGGCAACAAAAGAACCACACATTTGTGTGGTTCTGGGCTTTCTATATTTGGCGCGCCCGATACGATTCGAACGTACGACCTGCAGTTTAGGAAACTGTCGCTCTATCCTGCTGAGCTACGGGCGCGCAACGGTGTTTATTATACCATCGATGTCTTTTGTGGTGCAACATGGAAAGAGTATACAAGATCTTTGACGCCATCGGAAGGAAGACAACGGGTCTAAACAATCTTCTCCTTACGGGGCCACAGGCTGAAGCTGAAGCTGTACGCGAAATCTATGGCGACAATGATCGACCATAGGTGTATCGTACCTGAGAGAGCTTCTGTGCGAGCGACGTCGTCGACATAGCTGATCATGCCATAAAGCGAGAGACAGCCAATTGCCCATGCGAGCAAATGATAGAACCACATGCGGCGCTCGTAGGCGGCATGCGCCGGGCCGTGCTTCGGCTTGTGAGCCGGCGCTGGTCCTCCCGCAAATCGAAAAGCAAACCGTTCGTCCGCCCAGCGGATCATTTTGTGGCCGTAGGCGATGGATACGCCTATATAAATCGCCGAGAGGCTGTGAACGAGACTAGCGGTGGCGCCGTCACGCAGGTCGATCACCGTAGCAACGATGAGGATGAAATCTACAATTGGCGTCAGGATGAGGAGGAAGCCTCCCAACTTCTTTTGTCTCAGCAAGTAACGGCAAGCGAGGCCGGCCAGCACGAGCACCCAGAAGCCGATTTCGCAGCAGATAATGATGGCGGTTAGAAGCATCAAAGTCAGTCCTTTCTCATTAAATAATACAGTCGTGCTAAAAAGATAATGTTATTTTCGCACAACTGTATTAAAAAATCAATCCGTGCTACACTAAGGACATGCCTAAAATTGTGAATCATGAAGAACGTCGGAAACAGCTGGCAGAAGCGGCTTGGCGCGTTATACGCCGGGAAGGGCTGGAGGGAGTGTCGGTGCGAAGTGTTGCAGACGAAGCCGGGATGTCGCTCGGCTCGCTGAGACATTATTTCGTAACGCAGTCGGAGCTGCTTGCTTTTTCCATGCGGCTTGTTTCCGAACGTGTCGAGAAGAGAATTCGAAGCAAAACGGGGAGCGGGGACCCTTTTAAGGATATTGAAGTCATCATTCGCGAGCTTGTGCCGCTGGACGAGGAACGTCTCGCGGAGTGCGAGGTATGGCTGGCGTTCATGGGCGGCTCTATGGCCTATCCAGAGCTTCGTGCGCTTTGCGAGGAAGTGCATGACGCTCTATTGTCCGTGTTCCGCGAGATCGCTTATGCGCTGCAGCATCTCAAGCTGGCTAAGCCGGGAATCGATCCGGATCTCGAAGCACAGCGGCTGCATGCGCTGATCGACGGACTGGTTGTGCACGGAGTCACTCGGCCAACGAAAACTACTCCTGATGAGCTGCTGCGAGTGGTGTTCTATCATTTGAATTCAATAACCATTCATTGACAGTTACCTAGATTTCCGATACATTAGTATACAACGCTATTATACATAGATAATCGATGTATAGGGAAACGAGGTATACGTAATGATCATTAACAAGGAGTTAATGAAGGGCAGCACGGTTATCCTGATCTTAACGCTGCTGGACCGCAAAGCGATGTATGGCTATGAGATGACGAAGGAAATCGAGCGGAGCTCCGCGGGCGTATTCTCGTTTAAGGAAGGCACGCTGTATCCGATCCTGCATGCACTCGAAGCGGACCGTCAGGTGGAAGCATATTGGAGCGAGGAAGGTGCGCGCAAACGCAAGTACTATCGTATTACGGATCATGGCCGCAAGCAGTTGGAGCATAAGCGGGAGGAGTGGACGTTGTTCCGCACCTCGGTGGATCGAGTAATTGGGGAGGGCGGCGTATGAATAAGCCGAAGTATCCGATTATGGAGCACCCTGCCGTCCTGCGTTATTTGGACGATGTATGCGCACCGGTAAAGGCGAAGAGCGTCCACGAAGATATTCGACTGGAGATGGCGGGGCATCTGGAGGAGATTGTAGAGGAGTATATGGAACAAGAGGGGCGCGGATTGGACGAGGCTGTCGCGGCGGCGCTGAGGCAGATGGGCGACCCCCATGTCGTTGGCGAAGGGCTTCATGCCGCGCATCGGCCGCGTACGGAGTGGGGCATGATTGCTATGCTTACTCTACTGGTAGGTGTTGCTCTTGTCTCGATGTTCTCGCTTCAATCGTCCTCCATGGAGCAGAACACACTAGTAGTGAAGTTGATTTCGGGATCGCTGGGGCTTGTCTTCTTGGTTGTCATATACTTCACGGATTACCGCAAGCTGCTTCGCTTGTCATGGCCATTATATGGGGGGACGTTGCTTCTGCTGGTCATAGCACAGGTTCAGGGAACTCAGATCAACGGTGCAGACCAATGGATTGTTGTCGGGAATATGGGCCTCAATGTATACAGTATGTCGCCGTACTTGTTCCTCATTGCATTTGCAGGTATCCTTCAGCTGGATAAGGAGCGGCAGGCCCCTACACGATGGGGCAGGAGGTTATGGTTGCTGCTGAGAGATGTAATTGTATACGGGAGCCTGCCAGTGTATTTCTATATCATTGCGCCATCCATGGCGCAGTTCATGATATATGCAGCGGGCTTCATGATTTTGATGGTTTTCTCGGGTCGCATGAAACAAGTAATCGTTGTACTGTCCGGTCTAGCGGCAACAGCAGCGATACTGATCTACTCATTTAATTACCATCAATACGTGTACATATGGGACCGGCTATTCGGCGCTCTCAGCAAGAGCTCCGCGGGATACTATGCGAGTGGGCAAATGCTCGAGGCTATCCAATCCGCGGGACTATGGGGGCATGGATTCGGGAGTCACACCATCGATATTCCGTTCGCTAATTCTGATATGATGTTCGCCTATTTGATCTACAGCATGGGGTGGGTGTTCGGGACGGGATTAGCTGTCTTGGCTCTACTGTTAGCATACCGGATGATAGGGATCGGTCTACGCCTTAAGGATGGTTATGCGAGCAAGCTTGTGATCGGGATAACAGCTGTGCTCGCGCTCAGACTCGTCTGGAATATCCTGATGTGCCTCGGCTTGCTTCCTATACTTGGAATATCCATGCCGATTGTCTTATGGAGTTCGGGGTCTATCGTGGAATTTGCCGCCATTGGACTCGTATTAAGTGCCTACCGAAGGAAGGATATGATGAGCTCCCGCGATTATACAGGCTCGGCGACGGTGCTTCACTGAGAACTGATACGTACAAGTGTTAAAAGAAAATACAGTTTAGACTGAGAAAATAAAGTGTTAGACAGGCAACGCTCCATTAAACTAACTGGAATTAATTCCCATTATGTGGTAGTATTGTGTTGGGAATAAATCTTCTATATAAGGGTTAAGGAGAGGATTATGGTAATGGGTAACAAAGAAATAAGAGATTTAATTGATAAGTATCTTGAGGCATACAATTCATTTGAAATTGAAGGCATGGTTAAGCTCGTAAACGAAGATATAATATTTAGGAATATTTCTAATGGAGAAATCACCACGGAAACCAGAGGAATACAAGATTTTAGAGAATTGGCAGAACAGTCGTCATCGATGTTCTCCAGCCGTCGTCAGATAATCAACCAGTACAGCGTCATAAATGACAAAGTAGAGGTTGGAATTGATTATGAGGGTATTCTTGCTATTGATTTTCCTAACGGCTTAAAAATGGGGGATAAGCTTCAACTGAATGGAAAGTCAGTATTCGAGATTAAGGAAGGTAAGATATCATTAATTGAAGATTATAGTTAAGTAACATTCTAACGGGTACGTTAATTTAACAACGAACCACTCATATTGAGCGGTTTGTTGGCTATATTCATCTCAGCAGTCTCTCATTCGTTCTACGGTCGTAAAACTCACCCGCTTGCAGGTATCCAACAGCATTTTCTTCTGTTTGTCGGCATGTCGAGATCAGCATTTACAAATTTATACATACAATGCACTCCGCCCCGATCATGTGGCCTTAACGTAAGAAAATGGTTGTTACATATTCAGACCTTATTGATAAGGGGACCACAACCGAATTGGCTAGGTTTTTAAACCCCGACGATGTTGACGTTCCGGATTGGGTTGCAGATGATTTAATACGCAATTATAAACAATTATAAAAATTTCTTTAAACCCGATAACATGCCAGTCCATAATAATAATCGGTTTAATTTCGTAATAGAGGACTGCAATGGTAAAACACACGAAATTGAAGTGATTTACGATGCTGTCTAACTGGGAAATTTAGTTAAATAAAACAGCGGCAGTCTAACACTTGTTTTTCTTATGACAACAAGAACAAGAAAACCATCGACGCTATCCGTCGATGGTTTTTATTTGTTTGCCCGATAATGTTATGGCCTTCTCCACCAGCACTTGCATGGCGTCGACGCTGACTTCGGCCGCTCGGCTGCTCAGCTTGATGCAGGAGAGCTCCGTGCACGCCAGGATCACGCAGCGGCAGCCATGCTCGGTGACGAGCTCGTCGATCAGCGCTTCTAGTTCGTCGGGTGAGAAATCCATGTTGCTTTTGACGTTGGTGTAAATAATTTTCATCGCTTGGTCTTGAATACGATCATCGTGAGCGAATAACTCCATGTCGTATTGTTGACATACTTTGGCGTAGATGCCAGTGCGCATCGTACCGTTTGTTGCAAGAATGCCAATGCGACTGCCTGCACCGTAGCGTTCGCGGATGAGCTTAATCGTCTCTTCGACCATATGAATGATCGGAACGTTGGTCATCGCTTGCATGTCGTCATAGAAATAATGGGAGGTATTGCACGGAATCGCGATATGAGACACCCCGGCGAGCTCAAGCAATCGCAGATCCTTGGTAATGGCCTCGAGAAACAGCTCCTCTTTGCCCTCCAGGATGACGCTCGTACGATCAGGTGCGGTTGCGTGGTTCAGGATGACCATATCGATATGCTCCTGATCGCGGTCCGCTTTGGTGTTCTCGATCACTTTATCAAAAAAAACAGCGGTAGCTTTGGGTCCCATTCCCCCGAGCACGCCTAAGCTTGTATATTTCATAGGAGGTTGACCTTCTCTTTCGTCAAATAGCCCGAACGGGCGGGCACGCGGGGCAGCGACCGCATTAGGCTCTGCTGCTCATAATGTCGCATACGATCTCAGATTCGTTGAAGGGGATCTCCGTCTTGCCGATGACTTGGGTCGTCTCATGGCCTTTGCCGGCGATGAGAATGACATCGTCCTTCTGGCTCATCTCAATTGCGAATTCGATCGCCTCGCGACGGTCGACAATACCGCAATAAGTGCCGCCTGCCGCTTCGACAGCTGCGGCTACTTCGGCAATGATGGCGTCGGGATCCTGGTTCTTCGGATTGTCCGACGTGATGATGCAATAGTCAGCGTGCTCTGCGGCGATCTTGCCCATCGCTTCACGCTTGCCGCTGCCATCCTTGCCCGGTGCCGCATAGACGCCGAATACGAGGAGGAGCCGTCCTTTGGTAAATGGGCGCAGCGTCGAGAGCGCCTTCTCGAGACTGTCCTCGGTATGGGCGAAGTCGACGACAATCTTGCGATCAGCATCCTGGTAGACGACCTCAAGCCGTCCCTTGATACGCTCTACAGCACGGATGCCAGAAGCGATTCTCTCCAAGGAGACGCCTTCGCAATAGGCGCACGCAATAGCGGCGAGACTGTTATACACATAGATGAGGCCGGGCAAATTAACGCGAATATCAACGGTTCCTGCAGGCGTATGAGCGACATACGTGGTGAAGTCTGCTTCGTATTGAATATTTGTCGCGTACACGTCCGCCGAGCTTTCGCCTACGCTGTACGTGACAAGCTTGGCATCATAATGACGAACCTTGTCCGCCAACCGTCTTCCGTACTCATCGTCGACGTTGATGACGTTGTAGTCGCTAGTCAGGTCGAACAGCATAGCTTTCGCTTCGTAATACTCCTCCATCGTGCGGTGCAGCTCCAGATGATCCGGCGTCAGGTTGGTGAATACGCCAATGCGGAAGCGGGATGACGCCGTCCGGTGCAGACTCAGCGCATGCGAAGAGACCTCCATGACGCAGTAGTCCACGTTAGACTCCGCCATATCCGCGAACATATGCTGCAGATGAAGCGCTTCGGGAGTAGTCGGCGTGGTCGACTTCGTCGCCATCGCTTGATCGCCGATCATGGCGCCAATTGTTCCGATGACCCCAACGTTCGAGCCTAAGCCTTCTAATATCGATTTGACAAAATAAGTGGTCGACGTCTTCCCGTTAGTGCCCGTAATGCCAATCAGGCTCAGCTTCTCTGTCGGTTTGCCGTAGAATCGCGAGGATAAGAGCGCCAGCGCCTTGCGGGTATCCGGCGTCTTAAGCACCGTAACCGAAGGAGGGAAGTCCGCGAGCGGGATGTCGCGTTCCACGAGAATAGCAGCGGCGCCGCTCTCCGCGGCCTTGTTAGCATAACTATGGCCATCAACGGTGAAGCCTGCGATCGCGACAAACAGACCGCCTTCTGCGGCCTCGCGGGAATCGAAGGCGATCGACGTGATGTCGACGTCCAGTGTGCCCTGAAGGGCGACATAGTCCAGTTCTTCCAATAAGGAACGAAGCAGCATGTAATCAGCCCCTTTGTATACTTTTATATTACCACATTGGCTTTTATGAATAATTTAAGGTTTTCTAATCCGTTTCCGTATGTATATGAAGTCATTTTACTGCATCGCTTCTTATAATACAATTGCGAACGGACCCAGGGGGCCGAAGGTACGGTGTTGAGTAGGTCGAAAGTGCTATCTTGAAGACGAATCAGCCCTTAGCTGTCGAAATGTGCATGAAAATTATTGCCATTCGTCGACAAGTTTTTACAAACTCCTTGGTAATCAAGGAGTATAATGGAACTATTCCCTTGCCAAGTCTTCTAAGATAAGGAGTGTGCCTCGAAGCGAGTATGGATAAACAACTTCTGCTGACTCAGTTGCAATCGCTTAGGCTCAAGCTTCACGAGATTGCCGAAGCGCGAGGCAGTTTAACAGATCCGGCCGTGATAGCCATTAGCGAAGAGGCCGATCAACTCATCGTGGCGTTGCAATATTTGCAACGAGATGAGATTCAACACACGTCCAATCTAACAGATATAAAGAAATAGATGCTTCTCAACGATTTCGTAACCTACGGAAGAACCGGGTAAGCAGCATAGCGCATTCCGCATGCAGGACGCCGCTTGTGAGCTCCGTTTCGTGATTGAAACGGGGCTCTTGTAGTAGGTTCATAAGTGTCCCAGCGCAGCCTGCCTTGGGATCTGTTGTTCCGTAGACAACGCGTTTGATGCGCGATTGGACAAGCGCTCCGGCGCACATGGGGCAAGGCTCCAGCGTGACGTATAGCGTACAGTCCAGCAGCCGCCAGGCGCCGATGTTGTTACAGGCATCGCGAATGGCGACGAGTTCCGCATGGGCGGTAGGGTCGTGAGTCGTTTCTCTGAGGTTATGTCCGCGCCCGATAATTTCGTTATGCCGGACGATAACCGCGCCGATGGGAACTTCGCCGATCGCCTCCGCCTTCTCGGCTTCGGCAATAGCTTCCATCATCCAGTCGCGATCTTCTAATTCTCTTCTCATATTTAGTCTCCTATGCTCGGTTTATACAACGAACAAATATTCTTCTGTTAACAGGTAGTGGATAACAATGTGGATAACTAGCGTGTTATCAACAGAGTTACGCACATTCCATCCACTATTGTATATATATTCTGTGTATACTGTGAATAGATTGTTGATAATTGGGAGGGGGTCTTCTCGATTATCGCGAGAAGGGTGGGTTATTCCTTGTCGATCAAGTTCAAATTGACAGCAGCAATCACGCTTATGCTGGTATCTGTAGTCTTTCTCTATCATTTGGTGAACCAATACTCCATGATGCAGGGTCATGAGGAGTTGATGAAGGAATCGATGCACCATGCGTCCGTTCAAGCGAATCAAGCCGTAATCGACTACGAGGGACGTTCGTTGGTGTACAATATCGAACGAGTGGCAAGCCCGGACGAGAGCTTTCTTCAAATTAGTAAAGTGAACCCCTTTGTGAAAGAGATAACCGTATTCAAGAACAACACGAATAGTGTTGCCTACGGTAGTTATGTTTATATTGATGCTAACAACGATGCGCTCATTGCGCAAGCGCAAAAGGACAAGAAGCTGCACTATCAAACGATCAAATACAATGGAGAGCCATATTACCGCAGCTTCATGGCAAGCCCGGGTGTTAACGGCTATGTAATCAGTGTTGTTTTCGATCAATCCAGTGTTCGATTGATGCTTGGCATGAATAACACGAATGCCCTCCTCATTGCAGGCGTGTTCCTCCTCCTTATGGTGGTGCTTACCTATGTACTTGTTGGGGTTATGATTCGACCGCTCAAGGATATATTATGGAAGGTCAATGAAGTATCGTCCGTACGGTTCCATAAGCCGATCTTGATCAAACGCAAGGATGAATTCGGTCTGTTGGCGCTTAAGATCAACGCGATGTCCCAGAATCTCAGTATCTATATGAGCAAGCTGAGGAAGGCGTTCGAAGAGAACCGACAGATGAAAGAACATCTGGAGTCGTTTATCAACCACTCGAACGATGCCATCCACCTAATGGATCTCGACGGCAAGGTCATTCAGATCAACCGCGCATTCGAGCAACTGTTTGGGTATACGGAGGCCGAGGCGATGGGCATGCGCTTCCCGACTGTGCCGGATACTCACCGTATAGAGAAACGGCAGATGATTGGTTTGCTGCTCGCTGGCAAGAAGCTGCCGGCCCAAGAGACGGTTCGAATAACGAAGTCCGGCGAAATTATTCCGGTGAGTGTCATGGTGTCGCCGATTCGTGACTCGGATGGAACGATTCGAGCGTTCGCGAGCATCTGCCGCGATATGAGAAGCCGCAATCGGATGGAGGAGCTGCTGCGCCGATCAGAGAAGCTGACGACCGTAGGCCAGCTCGCTGCAGGCGTTGCGCACGAGATTCGCAATCCGCTCACAACGCTCAGGGGATTCTTGCAGCTGCAGCAGCAGAGCCAGAAGCTTAATCTGCAGCATGTCAATCTGATGTTGTCAGAGCTGGATCGCATCAATTTGATCGTGGGCGAGTTCCTGATATTGGCGAAACCCCAGGCAACCAAATTCGTAACGAAAGATGTCCGGAATGTCCTGAACGATGTCCTTGTTTTTCTTAATAGTGAAGCGCATCTACATAATATTGTGTTCCATACGGTCGTAACGGATGAAGAATGTCGCATCTCTTGCGAGGAGAATCAACTGAAGCAGGTGTTCATTAACTTGCTCAAAAACGCAATCGAAGCGATGCCGGGGGGCGGTCCAGTCCATATCTCCATCCAGCGCAAAGGCGAACGGATTGCGATTTCTATAACGGACGAGGGAGTCGGCATCCCGGAAGAGTTTATATCCAAGATCGGAGACCCATTCTTTACCGCCAAGGAGACGGGTACTGGGCTTGGTATCATGGTCAGCCAGCGGATTATTAACAGTCATAGCGGTACGTTAGATATTCAGAGCCAAGTCAACGTGGGCACATCCGTGAAGGTCACATTGCCGGTGCTCAAGCATGAGCCGGAGAAAGAGCTGCCGGCGGCGCAATAACAAATGAGACGAAGTGATGATCCTAACATAGTCCAGATAGGAGTCAAGCTCTAGCTTATGATAGAGAGAAAGAGGGGCTGATGATGAAGCGAAGAGCCGTCATAGCAGGTGCAACCGGATTGGTGGGCGGGGAGCTGGTCAAGCTGCTGCTTGGATCCAAAGATTACGAAAGCGTCACAGTACTCGTGCGAAGAAGAATTAATCTTGCACATCCGAGACTGACTCAGCTTGTGATTGATTATGAGGGAATCGGAGAATTGCCGATCGAAATGTTCGCAGGAGCGGATGTCTACTGCGCGCTTGGAACGACAATGAAGAAGGCAGGCTCCAAGCCGAGCTTCGAGCGGGTCGATTACCATTATCCCATGGAGCTGGCGAAACTGGCGAAGCGTGCCGGCGCGGAGAGACTGATGCTTGTGTCGTCGATCGGTGCGGATCCGGATTCACTTTTCTTCTACACCAAAGTCAAAGGCAGGCTGGAGCGCGACTTGCAAGGTTTATCGCTGAAATCGCTGCATCTGTTCCGGCCTTCGCTTATCTTAGGGAACAGGGGAGAATTCCGGTTAGGAGAGAGAATGGCTGCGGGTCTGTCCCAGTGGGGCTCCTTCTTGTTCGCGGGTCCATTAGGCAAATATAAGCCTGTACATGCAGAGCGGATTGCACAGGCCATGGCAACGGCCGCGTTGACTGGTCTCGCGTTCCCGACGATCATTACGTCACAAGATATCGAATCGATGGCTGGCCAGTTGCGGAAATAGAAAAGTTAGTGTAGGATACGCTACAACGAGGTGAGACAGCAGTGAGAATCAATAAATTTATAAGCGAAACCGGTTTCTGCTCCCGCAGGGAGGCGGATAAGCTGGTTGAGTCCGGCAAGGTGACGATCAACGGCGAGATTGCAGTATTGGGCAGTCAGGCCGAGCTTGGAGACGATGTTCGTGTAGAGGGCAAGCGGATCGGCGAGCAGAGACGACATGTCTATATTGCGCTTAACAAGCCGGTTGGCATTACCAGCACATCCGAGAGCCATATTAAGGGCAATATCGTCGATTTTGTAGGTCATGCCGAGCGGATTTTCCCTATCGGACGACTGGATAAGGATTCGGAGGGGCTCATACTCATGACGAATGACGGAGATGTCGTCAACCCCATCTTGCGATCCGAAGGGAAACATGAGAAGGAATATATCGTAACCGTGGACAAGCCGTTGACGGAAGTGTTCGTAAGAGGGATGTCAGAAGGCGTTAAAGTGCTTGGAAGCTTGACGCTGCCGTGTACAGTAACGCGTGTGGCTGAGCGGACATTCCGCATTATACTGACGGAAGGGCGCAATCGGCAGATTCGTCGTATGTGCGAGGCGTTCGGATATCATGTGCGCAAGCTCAAGCGCGTCCGAATTATGAACATCCATCTTGGCGAGCTGCCGGTAGGCAAGTGGCGTGACCTCTCGGAGGTCGAGCGAAGCGAGCTGTTCGGGCTGCTGCAATATCAACCGAGATAAATGGCTGCTGCAATAATAGCATTGAACCGGCATTGCAACAAATGATGTTGATCTTACATAGAAAAAGCCACATCCGCTACTTGAAGCAGCGAATGTGGCTTTTTTGTTGCTATTGTGCAGCCGGAGCGGCGGCGCCGGTCGCGGACAAGCTTTGCACATTTTGAGGATTCACGTAAGTGTGCAAGATCGAAACCTCCACGCGGCGGTTCTTGGCTTTGTTCGCTACCGTGTCATTATCTGCTACAGGGTGGTTCTCGCCATAACCGACGGCGCTAAACCGTTTGACGTCCAGAGACTTGTTCTCTAGCATCACGTCCAGGAATCGGATCGCTCGCATAGCGCTGAGATCCCAGTTGGATCTGAACTGTGAGTTATTAATTGGCGTGTCGTCGGTATGACCCGCAACAATAACATCATAGTTCGGGTATTGCGTCAGCATCGTTGCGATCGCGGTTGCAAGCTCTTCGGATTCTGGTTTGATTCTCGCTTGTGCAGGCGCGAACAAGGCGTTATCGCTAATCGTAATCAGTAGCTGTGACATGTTGAGTTTGGTCTCTAGGTCGGAGGTAAGTCCGTTCTTATCGATATAGGCGTCGATCTTTTTCTTGAGATCCTCTAGCTCTGCCTGCTCCCGCTTAATAAGTTCTTCCAGATCGGATTGGCTCTGTTGTTCGTTGTTCTCTTTATTTTCTTCCTTCTCATCACCAGCTTTGCCTTCCTTAGAAGGATCCTCGCCATTCTTGATGACAGCCGGCATATCAAGCACCCCGCTGCCATTGCTTAACGCAAGGCTGAACGCCTGCGACATCTCTTCGAACTTCTTGACGTCGACGGAGTTCATGGAATACAACACGATGAATAAGGCGAGAAGCAGCGTCAAGAGGTCGGCATAAGGGATAAGCCACGATTCGTCTACGTGTTCTTCATGATCGTCATGCTTATGCTTTCTGCTCAACGGCCCTCTCCTCCTTCTCTTTCATCAGCTTACGCTCTGTTGGTGTCAGGAAGACGGACAGCTTCTGGTTGATTGCGATTGTAGATACGCCTGACTGGATAGATAACAAACCTTCGAGCATCATGAGACGGATTTGAATCTCTTCTTTGGAAATACGTTTCAATCGATTGGCAATCGGATGCCACAATACATAACCTGTAAAGATACCAAGCAGCGTTGCGATAAACGCACCCGCAATCGCGTGTGCAAGCTTGTCCATGTCACTCATCTCGGATAGCGCCGCAACGAGACCGACAACCGCTCCGAGTACGCCGAGCGTAGGCGCATAAGTACCTGCTTGCGTAAAGATCAAGGCGCCCGCTTTGTGTCGATCTTCGGTTGCGGAGATATCTTCGAGCAGAACATCGCGTACGAGATCTTGGTCGTTACCGTCGATGATCATACGCATGCCGTTGCGGAGGAACGTATCTTCGATCTCGTCGACGCGAGCTTCAAGCGCAAGCAAACCTTCGCGGCGCGTAATGGATGCCCACTCCATGAAACGTGTAATAAGCTCCTCGCGCGAAGCGAACTTCTGCTCGGTGAATACAATCTTGAATAGTTTGCCTACCTTCTTAAGCTCTGACATCGGGAAGGCGATCATGACAGAGGCGACGGTACCCAAAATAATTATCATAAAGGCAGCTGGGTTGAGGAGCGACGATAAGTGAGCGCCTTTTACCACCATCCCGCCAAGCACTGCGATTAAACCTAATACAAGACCAATAATTGTAGTGTTCTTCATCATGCACCCCGTCCAGTTAAAATTCTTCGTGCATCGCGAGCAAGCGGAATCAGCGCTAAAGTCATCGTTTGCACTTGTCTACTTCTATTTATATCGACAAAAGGGTATTCTGAGATTATAGAGGTTGTTCAAAAAGTGAGCTTTCCATTAAGAAGCAGCTCGAGAAGCATTCCTGATCTTTTGAACACGAACTAATTGTCATTGGCAGTGAACCATAATATTAAGGAGATGTGTGAGAGATGGGTGTACGTCACGCACGTGAATACGCGGATATATTAAAGGAATTGACGCAAGCGGTTGGAGATATCGAGGAAAGCTATACGTTCTTCGAGATGGAGGAAGGCGAGTGGGATGCGCTGCCGCCGTCGGATCGACATGAAGTTATGGAGGCGCTCGCCGATGATGTTTTCTTTGGGCTGGGCGAGGATCCCAATATAAAGGTCGGGCAAGGTGGAGTTGTATACAACAACAAACATCATATTATTGAAGTGATGCAAGGAGATAATGTGATCCATATTATCCGTTTGATCTAGTTGCCCCACTTGGTGTATAAAAAGCGACATATCGGGATCGAATGCTGTCGAAAATCTTTACTTTAGTAAAGCTCTCCAGTAGAATAGAAACAAATCGAGTGGTAGTATAGCTGACATGATCGTAACATTGGGGAGAACAAAATGACAGGTACTCATTCGGCGGATTCGCTGCCACTAAGCCTGCGATTGGATGGAGAATCCATAGCGGCCTACTACCAGCCTATTATTGCGCTAGATACCAGGCGAATCGCCGGGTATGAGGTGCTGGGCAGGGCGGTAGGCAAAGATAAGGAGAGACCTCGGAGTCTAGGTCCTTTCTTTGGCGATCATTCTATTCCGATGGAAGAGCATTTGTTTGTCGATCGTCTCATCCGGGAACAGGCGATTGCGAAGCATGCGCAAGAAGAGGAACCATCGCTGCTATTTCTGAACTTGAAGCCGGACTGGATATACCGGCAAGCCGAGAGCGGAGAGTTGTATACGCTGGACCTGATCACGAAGTATAACGGCGATCCTTCTCGGATTGTCATTGAAATTACGGAAGAAAGTTTCAACGGATCGATGGATGTGCTCCGGAAGGTGATTGATTATTATCGCTCATACGGCTGTCTAATTGCGATCGATGATGTCGGCAGCGGATTCAGCAGTGCGGATCGTATCGCGCAGATTCAGCCGAACCTGCTTAAGATCGATATGCACATGGTCAAGAAGAGCGCAACGCATAACGGATATTATGGTGTGCTTCGATCCTTCTCTGAGCTTGCCGAGCAGATTGGCGCTTCCCTGTTGTTCGAAGGGGTCGAGACCAAAGAAGATCTGGAGCGGGCGATCCAATCGGGGGCCCGATATGTACAAGGTTTCCTATTTGCGCAGGCACAATCTGACTTTCTTGCGCCTTCAACCTTCGCTCCCTTCATCGAGAGTGGTCTAGAACGTAATCTGAGGCGATTGGCGGAGATCGAGAAGCAATGGCAGCACGAAGCAGAGGAGCTTGCCGAACGGATACAGACGATAGTGGGCGGAGTTGGGCACAACGAGAGTCCAGAGAATGCGGATGATTGGTTGGAGTGGCTGCTTCCGTTCTTGAGTGAATCCTGCACCAAGGTGTACATATGCAATGAAGAAGGGATTCAGCTGTCGGCCAATTTCAGCAGAGGCGAGGATGGCGGCTGGAGGCGTGAAGAGGAGTACAGGCACGCTAATTGGAGTTGGCGACCGTACTTCGTACCCAATCTGGTGCAGTTGAATGAGACAAGACGGGCTATCGTGTCCCGCTCGTATACGGATCTCGACTCCAGGGCTTGGATTCGGTCAATCTCGGTGCTGGTCCGTCCCGGCATTATCCTGTTTGCGGATAGCAAGGACGGAGTAGGTCCGGTATAGCCATCTGACCAGCGCCTGATTATCCTCGTTAATAGGAAGGCTCGTACACCATGCAATGAAACAGCTCCGGATCGCCGCCTGTTAACGAAGGGAGCAGATAGGTGTCCGTAATCCGAAATCCTGCCTTCTCATAGGCGCGGATCGCTCGCTCGTTCCAGATCAACACCTCCAGATCGATCTCGTTGCCGGGCATCCGGCGCAGCGCTTCCTCCGCCAGCATGCGAACGATGGATGCGCCAAGTCCCATCCCACAGAGATCTGGACGAAGTCCCAGTCCCAGCCTCGTGACGTTCCCCAGCGGGAAAAACTGGACATAGCCAATCAAATCATGCCGTTCGTCAAGAATGGCTCCATATTGCTGTATGCGCAGGACGGGATCACCGAATTCGATCTCGTCCTTTTGCATGGCATCCCAATCGGGCCAGTTGAAGCGCTCATAGGGGGCGCTGTACGTCCAGTCGCATAACTGGGCAGCATGGTCTAATTCCAGCGGCACGATAGTCATCGTTGATGTGTTTGGTTTATAATGAATAGGGTTCGGTTCAATCTCTTTATTGTTCATCATAATTGGATTATATCAGATAGGCGCTTGCTCGCGCGTATGTATCATAAGGGGAATTATCAACGTGAAGAAGCTGTTATGGATCGGTTGTTTATCTTATCTGGTTATAGGCATCGCCCATGTGGTGGGCGGTTCAATATTAGAGCAATTAATGGACTATTATGACGTCACCTATAAGGATGGCGGGCAATGGATCATGAATCAATTCCTCGGGTTTATGGTAGGGGTGCTGCTTGCGCCAAACTTGACCGCTCGGATTGGCAAACGTGGTGCCGTTCTGCTCGCTATGGGGTTGTTGACCATCAGCGAAGCGGCATATAGCTTACTCTTGCCATGGGGCTGGATGCTTGCGTTCGCCCCGATTGCAGGTATCGGGTTCGGGATGACGGAAGCGATCGTGGGAGCGGTGATCCTTGATACGATGAAGGGGAAGGCTTCGGCGATGAGCCGGCTGGAGACATTCTTTGGCATTGGGGCGCTTATTATACCGGTTACGGTGGCTTACTTGATACAAGAGCATGTCTGGCAGCTCTCATTTCCAATCCTCTCGGCAATGGCGGGAATTACGTTTGTATTGTGGTTGACCATGTCCTTTGGCGAGCTGGATGACAAGCTCGGCATAACGGCGGCCAAGGAGTCGGCGGCTGCAGCAGAACGGGCTGAATCGAGTCATTTGATTACCAGTAATATAACGGCAGGGTCGAAGAGGGGATGGCTTGGGTATACAGGCAAGCTGTTGCCGTTCTTGGTTCTTAGCGCGTTGTTCTTTATGGTGTATGTAGGGATGGAGATGAGTTTCTCCAACTACCTGCCTTCGATATTAATTGCTCGTACCGATCTTGGAGAAGCCGCTGCTGCTGCCTCGCTCAGCTTGTTCTGGGGAACGGTGGTGCTCGGACGATTGTTTGCCGGAATAATCGCCGATCGAATCGGCTATGTCCGATACTTAGCGATTGCAGTGACGGGAGCGTTAGTTGTTTTTGGTGTGATGACGTTGACCGGGCAGTTGTATTGGATGATGGTGCTAATCGCGCTTAGTGGTCTGTTCTTCTCCGGTGTATTCGGGATCGCTCTTGTCTACGCCAACAGCCTGCTCCCAGGCATGACGGAGCGGACGACGAGCCTGCTTGTCGCATTCGGTGGTATTGGCGGGGCGTTGTTCCCGCGAGTGACAGGCTGGTTGATGGATCGATTCGATGTAGAACTGACGATTAGCTATCTGGCCATCTTAGTTGTCATCATGTTGCTTCTGCTTGGAGCCATGCTCCTTCAGGGGCGCCGCATCGCGCGGTTCGAAACGAAGGAACAGAGCTAGGGCAGGTCGTACGACATACAAAAGGACCTCAATCTCCATGTAACAGTGGAAGTTGAGGTCCTCTTGTATGTGTGAGGCATATGTCCATTAAATACGCGTACGTTAGGGACAGTCCTGAATCACATCTCTTACTTGGCTGCTGCGACAGTCAGAGCTTGATACTCCTTCTCGTCCATTACGCGGCGCGCTGTTACGAAGCGCGACTTGTAATACGAGCCGTTCAGAGGTTCGATCGTAACGCCGTATCTCGTGGAGGCGTGGGCGAAGTTGCCGTCGCCAACGTAGATGCCTACGTGCGAGATGCCGCCGTTTATCTTGCCGCTTGTGTCGAAGAAGACTAGATCGCCCGGCTGAAGATCCGCCTTAGCGACTTTCGTGCCTTGCGTTGCTTGGTCTACCGATCTGCGAGAGAGATCAATACCCATCTTCTTGAATACGTAGCCAGTAAATCCGGAGCAGTCAAAACCTCTTGTGGTGGAACCGCCGTACGAATAAGGAGTTCCGATAACACCATCAATGATGCCGTCCATCTCGGAGCTTGCGAAAGCGCTTCCTGCCTGGAATGCAAGCAGAAGCACAAGCCCCAGCAATACAGAGCTAATCTTCTTCTTCAACTTGTAGTTCTCCTTCCGGTGCCGACGAGGTTAGCTGTGGGGTTCGGTTGAAGGTTCCCTATGACTTCACAGGCGCTGTATGGAAACAGACGTCGAAGCCAATTCACCCAGAGTGGTTCCCCCGTTTCCCTTGCGGGAATTAGGCAATATCATCCAAAGTTATTAACTAAGCATTATAATAATAGGAAAATGTTGATTCGTGTTGAATATGAGAAGATATTAATAATAGAGTGATAATTTTGGTGTTTAAAAGTGAAATTACTGGGTATAAGCGTACTGCCAAGGCGTGTAATTTGGCTGAGTTTTGTGTAAAATAAGGAGATAACAAAGTGGAGCGAGAGGCCGCTAGACAGGGTGTATCTCGCGTACTCACGGTAGAATTGGCGCTGCAGTGATAGGGATACCGTAATTCCCTTCAGGGGCGCACGAGTGGAAGGGGTAGGTCGCTAGTGGAGAACGTGCAGGAGAATAAGACATCATCCTCCAATTTCATTAAGAATATTGTCGTAGAAGATTTGAAGAGTGGGCGCGTGCAAGAGGTCATTACGCGTTTCCCGCCGGAGCCGAATGGTTATCTGCATATCGGACATGCCAAGTCGATCTGCCTGAACTTTGAGCTTGCCGACGAGTTCAAGGGCAAGACGAATCTGCGATTCGACGACACCAATCCCGTTAAGGAAGATACGGAATATGTGGATGCAATCCAAGAGGACGTGCGTTGGTTAGGCTTCGAGTGGGAGGAGCTACGCTTCGCTTCGGATTACTTCGAGGAGCTGTACAACCGTGCAGTGCTGTTGATTAAGAAGGGCAAAGCCTACGTTTGCGATTTGACTGCCGATGAGATGCGGGAGACAAGGGGGACGTTGACAGAACCAGGCAAGGAAAGTCCGTACCGGAGCCGCAGCGCGGAAGAAAACCTGGATCTATTTGCGCGGATGCGCGCAGGTGAGTTCAAAGATGGCGAGCGAGTTCTGAGAGCGAAGATCGATATGGCTTCGCCTAACATTACACTTCGTGATCCTGTGCTGTATCGCATCTCGCATTCGCATCATCACCGCACAGGCGACGCATGGTGCATCTATCCGATGTACGACTATGCCCATCCGCTTAGCGATGCAATCGAAGGGATCTCGCATTCGATCTGTACGCTGGAGTTCGAAGATCACCGTCCGCTCTACGACTGGGCTATCGCCGAATGCGAGATGGAGAGCGTGCCGCATCAATACGAATTCGCGAGACTCAACATCACGAATACGGTCATGAGCAAACGGTATCTGAAGCAACTCGTGGACGAAGGCGTCGTCGATGGCTGGGACGATCCTCGGATGCCGACGATCAGCGGGATGCGCCGCCGCGGCTACACGCCGGAAGCGATTCGTGCGTTCTGCCGCGAGATAGGCGTAGCGAGAAGCAACAGCGTTGTAGACGAGCGCAACCTCGAGCACTTTATCCGCGAGGATCTCAAGCTGAAGGCGCTGCGTACCATGGCGGTTCTGCGTCCGCTCAAGGTTGTCATCACGAACTATCCGGAAGGACAGACAGAGCTGCTGGATGCGGAGAACAACTCGGAGAATGAAGAGATGGGTATACGCCAAATTCCGTTCTCCCGTGAGATTTATATCGAACGAGACGATTTCATGGAAAATCCGCCGAGCAAATATTTCCGGTTGTTCCCTGGCAACGAAGTGCGTCTCAAGCATGCATATTTCATCGTTTGCCAAGAGGTCGTGAAGGACGAGCATGGCGAGGTGACCGAGCTTCGCTGTACGTACGATCCCAAGACCAAGAGCGGAAGCGGCTTTACCGAACGTAAGGTGAAGGGCACAATCCACTGGGTGGAGGCATCGCAGGCGGTACCCGCGGACTTCCGGTTGTTCGAGCCGCTTATTACAGATGAGGCGAAGGACGAAGGCAAGTCGTTCCTCGAGTGCATCAATCCAGGTTCGATGCAAGTGGAGAGCGGATATGTGGAGCCGAACATGAAGGAAGCTGTCGGAGGAGATAAGTTCCAGTTCTTCCGCCATGGCTACTTCAGTGTTGACGCCAAGGATTCGAACGGCGAGAAGCTGGTATTCAACCGTATCGTGTCGCTCAAGAGCTCATTCGACCCATCCAAAGCCTAGTAAGCCAAGTGGCAGCGGATATCGTTGACCTCTAGGTCGAGTATCACGATAACGAATACGATTCTGTATATGTCGAAAGCCGGTCAAGCTGAAATGCTTGGCTGGCTTTTGTTGGAGTGGGGAAGCGGGTCGGGAGGGCAAACGGATGAGTAACACGGACACTCGGGATGGACAGCCTCCCTTCTGCCATGGCTTGATCCTTGCCGGAGGGCAAAGCTCGCGTATGGGGCAGGACAAGGCACTGCTAGTCATAGACGGGCATACGCTGCTCGGCAGGTTGATCGGCGCAATGCGAGTGGCTTTATCTGGGGATATCGTCATTGCCGTTCATTCGTCGGAGCGAGAGGCGCTGTATAGGGAACGTCTTGGTACGTTGCCGCAAGGTGTGCGATTTGTCTATGACCGGATTCCAGAAGCGGGTCCGTTAGGCGGACTTGCTGCCGGTCTCGCATCGTTGCCGGCAGGGTACGCGTATGTGGCGGCTTGTGACTCTCCGGAGTTGTCTCCGAGCTGGGTGGCGAGACTGCTGGCTGAGGCTTCTGCCGAACAAGGTGTGCGGGTCGTTGCTGCAAGGGGCGAGCCGCTGCACGCGCTCTATCATACGGAAGCCTTCGGGCTAGCGGAGGAAGCGCTGGCCCTTGGCGATTACCGGCTCAGATTGCTGCTTCGGCGGCTTAACGCGAAGGAGCTGGAGCTTGGCGAGAGAGAGAAGGCGGCGTACGGATTGTTCAACTTAAACACGCCTGAGCAATTTGAGAGTTATTTGGCAGGTCGGAATCATAAGGATCCTATAAAAGATATATAGATCGTATAGACCACGATCACAGCAAACATCATGAACAATCAACAGCAGATGGAAGGCGGAGAAGGTCGGCAATGACGGATACAACTGATCGTTACGAAATGATGGATGCGACCGAGAAACATCTGGGGCGTATCGTGGAGATTTATAATTCGACTATCGCGGGTCGACGTGTGACGGCGGATTTGGAGCCTGTCTCGGTGGAGAGCAAGCGGGCCTGGTTCGATGCCCATTCGCCGAACGAGCGGCCAATCTGGATCGTGCGTGAGAAGGAGAGCGGCGAGATCGCAGCGTGGTTAAGCTTCCAGTCGTTCTACGGGAGACCGGCGTATCAGGCAACGGCGGAGATCAGTATCTACATCGCAGAGGAGTATCGGGCGCAAGGTCTCGGATCCTATTTAATCAAGCAGGCTATCGATGCTTGTCCGCGGCTCGGGCTTACAACGCTTGTAGGCTTTGTCTTCGGCCATAATGAACCTAGTCTCGCGTTGCTTGAAAAGTTTGGTTTCCAGCGCTGGGGGCTCTTGCCGCGTGTTGCCGTATTGGATGGTGTGGAGAGGGATCTCGTCATTACAGGCCTGCGCGTTTCGTAATATCCGTCTTGCTGAACAGGGAGGGAGGTGGCGGCAATTAAGTTATTCCGTCATGCTCATAGCAGCAATGTATGGTTTAACCTGTTTGTCCTTATGTGCGCGCTCGTATATTCGGTCATTATGTTATATTTGCTGTTCTACCGTCATCGCGATTTGTACGGCGATTATGCGTATAATCTGGTCCCGTTCGACACAATTGAGAGGTATGTCGTGTATCGTGACCACTTCAACTTCGATACCTGGTTCAAGAATCTATTCGGCAACGTTGTGCTCTTTATTCCGATAGGAGCTTTCCTGCCTCTGTTTGACAAGCGGTACCGGTCCGGACTATTGATGGTGACGGCTTGTGTGGCGATCATCGGATGTGTAGAGCTGGCGCAAATGCTGCTTCGGGTCGGAAGCTTTGATATCGACGACATCATACTAAATACGGCTGGCGCTTGGATCGGATTAATGCTGGTGCGGCCGTTCATGAAGGAAGGAAGACTGAAGCCATGAGCAAGTTTTGGAGTCCGCTTGCCGCATCTCTTGTGCCTTACGTGCCGGGAGAGCAGCCGAAGGACAAAACCTACATTAAACTGAACACAAATGAAAATCCGTATCCGCCATCTCCGTCCGCGCTCCGAGCGATGTATGACGCGGTTAACGATGATTTGCGATTATATCCAGACCCTGCCTGCGATGAGCTTGTTCGAGCTGCGGCTAGCTACTATGGGCTTGTGCCGGAGCAGACGTTTGTGGGCAATGGCTCGGATGAGGTGCTGGCCTTTGCTTTCGCCGCCTTCTTTGACCCTGCGAAGCCGCTCTTGTTCCCCGATATTACATATAGCTTCTATAAGGTATATGCCAAGTTGTACGGCTTGACGCCGAAGCTTATTGCGCTCGACGACGCGTTCAATATTCCGATGGAGCAGTTCGAGGGCGAGCATGGGGGCATCATTATGCCGAATCCCAATGCGCCGACTGCGCAGCTCATTCCGCTTTCCGAAATTCGTTCGCTGCTGGAGCGCAATCCGGACAATGTCGTCATCATTGACGAAGCCTACATCGACTTCGGCGGGGAATCGGCAGTTAGCCTTGTGCCGCAATACAACAACCTGCTTGTTGTGCAGACCTTATCCAAATCTCGTTCTCTGGCAGGACTTCGCGTCGGCTTCGCCTTCGGATCCGAGGAGCTGATCGACGGTCTTAACCGGATCAAGAATTCGTTCAATTCCTATACGATGGACAGAGTTGCCCTGAGCGGAGCGGTCGCCTCGTTGAAGGACGAGACCTACTTCCGCGAAACGACAGCAAAAGTTGTGGAGACGCGCGATAGAGTAATGAAGCAGGTGCTGGAGCTAGGTTTCCGATCGACTGATTCTAAAGCAAACTTCTTATTCATTGAACATCGTTCCATTCCGGCAAGCGAGTTGTTCGCTGAGCTTCGTGAGCAGGGGGTGCTGGTGCGGTACTTCAATTCTCCGCGCATCGACAATTACTTGCGTGTCAGTATCGGTACGGATGAAGAGATGGATGCTTTCATCAAGGCGCTTACAGTGATCGTGCAACGAAAATTAGCATAAAGTGTATCATGAATCAAAAGAAAACAGCCATGCAAGGCTCCCGGATGGGACGGGGCTTTGCATGGCTGTTTTCGATAAGGCGGGCGCCGGCGGCGCATTGTTCGCGGGAGTGTCGGTTATCTCCTGTAAACTCTGCCGCGCGCGTGGCGCCCGCATGACGGGCTAGTCTGTAGATATTCCCATATCGACTGAGGAGGTCGGCATGGAGATGAGTGCTATAAGGTGCTGCAAGACTTATGCCCGGATTACCTTACGTTACTGTGTAATTGTTGTCGAGTCTTGCGTACGAGCTCGGCCGCCTTGGCCGATCCACGTCCGTTTCCAGCTGCCTTGTACGAGAGCAATCAAGCCGATACATGCTAGCGCGATGACGCTGAGGATGAGGAATCCTGACGTGTAAGAGCCTGTGGACAGCTTCAGATTGCCCAGAATTTTGGGTAGGAAGAAGCCTCCTACGCCGCCGGCCGCGCCGACAATACCTGTCACGATGCCGATTTCCTTCTGGAATCGTTGGGGCACGAGCTGGAAGACTGCGCCATTGCCCATGCCGAGCGCCATCATCGCTACGAACAACAGAACGATCATTGTTCCGAGCGAAGGGAGTGACGAGACGCTGGCAAGCATGATGCCTACAATTGCGTAGAGCACAAAGAGCATGCGGACGCCGCCGAAGCGGTCTGACAGCCAGCCTCCAACAGGACGGAAGAAGCTGCCGGCGATTACGCAGATCGTTGTAAAGTCAGCTGCGCGGATGGGGTCCAGCCCGTACTGCGTATTGAAGAAGATCGTCAGATAGTTCGACAAGCCGACAAAGCCGCCGAAGGTCACGCTGTACATGAGACAGAACATCCAAGCATCGCGCTGCTTCAGGATAGTGCCATAATCACGCAGCTTCTTGGGAGCGGGTTGGTCCGGGCTGTCCTTGGCAATGATGCTGAAAATGATAAAGACGATGACGATAGGAATGAGTGCGAGACCAAATACGGCCTGCCAGCTGCCATAATATTCAGCGATCCGGTTAGCGAACAAGGTGGCGAAGACGGTACCGCTATTGCCGGCGCCGGCGATGCCCATAGCAAGTCCTTGATACTGCGGTGGATACCATCGGCTCGCGAGCGGCAGAGCGACTGCAAATGAGGCTCCGGCGACGCCGAGCAGCATAGCTACGACGTACAGCTCAGATAATGAAGTGACGAACTGCCAGCCGTAAATCAGCGGAATCATCGTGATGATCATACCGAGCTGTCCCGTACGTTTCTGGCCGATCCGATCAGCGAGGAAGCCGAAGACAAGTCGCAGAATGGAGCCGCCAAGAATCGGTAAGGCTACCAGGTTGGCCTTTTGGGCCGCGTTCATCTCGTATTCGCCCATAATGATGACTGCGAGTGGTCCGAGCAACACCCAAATCATAAAGCTGACATCGAAATACAGGAACGAGCTAAACAGGGACGGGGTGTGACCGCTTTTCAAAAATCCGTTACGAGAAACCATCTTACACATCTCCTCTCCAATGTGGAACTTTATCTCTACACATAAAAAGCCGCACGCAATCCCAAAGGATTGTTGTGCGGCTTCATTGCCACGGCGGCACGTCTTTGTGCTCGCTCGATATGAATAGTGGGAAAGTGTTCTCTCCGTGAGGCAACCTTCATCATTGAAAGTCGTCATGAAGCTTTCTCGCTTATCTATTTGCATTATAGGGGGCAAGTTAGATCTATGTCAATATACCTGACATAAAAAATTATCCGTGAATCAGCTGATATACTTTCACGATATTGGCGGCTACTTCCCCGATCCGTTTCCGTTCGTTCATGGCTTGCTTGCGGAGGAAGTCGTAGGCTTCGTTTTCTGTGATGCCTTTAATCTCGCTAAGTACGGCCTTCGCTTGGTCGATCCACTTACGCTCTTCGATCCGAAGCAGTAAGCTTTCCTTTTCTTCCGCCCACCGTTTGCGCTGCATCCAGCTATGCACGCCAAAGCTTAGCGCCTGACCCATTTCGGCAGGGAGCATGGAGCCGAATAATATCCCATCGAGGGAATAGCCCCACTCTTGTTGTCCGTGCTTCACGCGATTGTCCCGATCCGAGCTCAACCAGAAGATAGGCACCTTCTTGGCTCTTGTCACAGCGTACTGCAGTCCTAACATCTCATCCGCCGGGGCATGGATGACGACTGCATCCGCGATCATGACAAGCCCAAGCGCCTCGGCTTCGCTCTCGACGCAGTGCAGCTGCTTGCAGTTCTGCCGGAGGGCCTCCTTGGCGGCTCCTAAGGGCTTAGGCTCGATGAGCAGAATAATTGTCAGCATGATTAACTCCACTCCTTCAACGCCCGTTTCTTCTCTCTTGGGAAATTTGTAAGTTAATATAACACAGCATATGGACTCTGTCGATGGGATGGAAGGGCTGTTTACGATTAAACGGGGCAAAATCCTGAAGAAAAAATCCGCTTATATGTAAGGTTAAGTGCTACAAGGGGGTTATGTGAAGTTTTAACTATTTTAATGTCAGGTATATTGACATAAGTGAAAACCGCAGGTATACTTGCAATAATTATTCCAAGTCGACACAACGGCGTGTCGCATCCTATTTGGCAATGTAGCCTATTCCGTCATGTATCTTGCAGGCGGGGTAGGCTTTTTATGTTTATGAACGTAGGAGGGGACCACGATGAAGAAACTGGTGATGGTTGGCAATGGTATGGCGGGCGTGTCCTTTATAGAACAGCTGCTCAAGCTGAATCCAGGCAGGTACGACATTACGATTATCGGAGCAGAGCCGCATCCGAACTACAATCGGATTATGTTATCATCCGTGCTGGCAGGCGATGCCGACATGAAAGATATTGTTTTGAACGAATATAGCTGGTACGAAGAGAACGGGATTAAGCTGCACACCGGGCAACTGGTAACAGATGTCGATACAGAGGGCAGAGTAGTAAAGACGGATGGCGGGCTTGTCATCCCGTACGATGAACTGGTGCTGGCCACCGGCTCCCTCCCGTTTATGCTGCCTTTGCCGGGAGCGGATAAGGAAGGCGTTATCGCATTCCGGGACATGAAAGACTGCGAGACGATGATGGAGACGGCTAAGAGCTATCGGAAGGCGGTCGTCATCGGAGGAGGGCTTCTTGGTCTGGAGGCCGCGCGGGGGCTGCTCAACCTGAATATGGACGTTGAAGTCGTCCACTCAACGCCTTATTTGATGAACCGTCAGTTGGACAATACGGCATCCGTCATGCTTCGCGAGGAGCTGGAGAGCCAAGGGATGCGGTTCCTGCTTGGCAAACAATCGGAACGGATCCTCGGCGGGAACCGCGTAACCGGCCTTAAGTTTAAGGACGGAACGGAGGCGGCGGCCGATCTCATCGTCATGGCGGTCGGCATCGTGCCGAACGCGGAGCTTGCGAAGCGAAGCGGCATTAGCGTGAACAGAGGCATACTAGTCGACGATTATATGGGGACAAACGTACCTAACGTGTACGCCGTCGGCGAATGCGCCGAACATCGTGGCATCTCGTACGGACTGGTCGCTCCGCTCTACGAGCAAGGAGCGGTACTCGCCAAACGGCTTGCGGGCGTTGACAGCGCGGGATATCACGGCACGGTCCTTTCTGCCAAACTGAAGGTATCCGGAGTAAATGTGTTCTCTGCGGGCATCTTCTTGGACGAACCGGGAACGAAGGCACTAAGGGTACAGGATGACTTGGACGGCGTTTATAAGAAAGTGGTTTTCAAGGATGGAAAAGTGATTGGCGCCGTCTTGTTCGGAGACACGTCGGACAGCTCGCGCGTTTTTTCCTACATTAGAAGCGGTGAAGATTTTAAAGGTCGGGAGAAGGAGGTTCTGTTCGGGAAGTCGGGCGGCGATCAAGCGAGCGAAACGGATTTGGTAGCGGCGATGAGTGGTGACGAAATCATCTGCGGCTGTAACGGCGTGACCAAGGATACGGTAGTCGAGGCCATTATGGAGAAGGGTTGCGTCAGCATTGGCGAGATTAAAGCCTGCACGAAAGCGTCGGGCTCATGCGGAGGCTGTAAACCGCTCGTCGAGGCGATATTGACGGCGACAGTCGGGGTCGACAATGTGGCGGCCGCCAAGGATGGTATTTGCGGCTGCACGACGCGATCCCGTGACGAAGTTGTGGAAGCGATCAAGGACATGCGCCTGACGACGACCAAAGAAGTGATGCACGTGCTGGGATGGCACAACCCGGAAGGCTGCTCGAAGTGTCGCCCGGCCGTCAACTACTATCTCGGCATGATCTACCCCGATGATCACGAGGATGAGCCGGAATCGCGGTTCGTCAACGAGCGCAACCACGCCAACATTCAGAAGGACGGCACTTACTCCGTCGTGCCGCGGATCTACGGCGGGGTAACGACGCCGGAGGATCTCAAGCGGATCGCGGACGTGGCGCAGAAGTACGACGTGCCGCTCGTCAAGATAACGGGAGGACAGCGGATCGACTTGCTTGGCGTCAAGAAAGCGGATCTTCCGAATATGTGGAAGGATCTCGACATGCCTTCGGGTTACGCCTACGGCAAAGCGCTGCGTACCGTGAAGACGTGCGTGGGCAATACGTTCTGCCGGTTCGGCACGCAGGATGCCATCAAGATGGGCGTCGACATGGAGAAGAAATTCGAGCGGCTAAGCACGCCACATAAATTTAAGATGGCCGTATCGGGTTGCCCGCGTAACTGTGCGGAAGCAACGATCAAGGATCTTGGCGTCGTCGCTATCGACGGAGGCTGGGAGATCTACGTTGCCGGTAATGGCGGAACGCGTGTGCGCGCGGCCGATCTGCTCGTCAAGGTGAAGACGGAGCAAGAGGTGATGGACTGGACGGCGGCCTACCTGCAATATTATCGGGAGACGGCGGACTGGGGCGAGCGTACAAGCGAATGGTCTGTCCGCGTCGGACTGGACACGATCAAGGAAGCACTGGCGAATAAAGAAGACCGCGAAGCGCTCATCGCACGAATTGACAAGGCGCTTAGCACGGTTCAAGTGGATCCTTGGAAACAAATTATCGAAGATGACGGCCTGCGCAAGGCGTTCGACGCGCTTAGCGGACCTGTAAGCCCGGAAGCTGCGGCAGCCGGCGAAACTAACATTTGAGAATAGATGGGGGAATGGAAGATGACGGAACTTATGGTCGCCCATATATCGGAATTTCAAGAACGCCGTAGCAGGGTGTTGATGCTGGAAAATATCGAGATCGCGGTGTTCAAGCTGTCGGACGGCAGCTTGAAGGCGATCGAGAACAGTTGCCCGCATAAAAAAGGAAAGCTGTCGGAAGGTATGGTGTGTGATCATCACGTATATTGTCCGCTGCATGACTGGAAGATCGATCTGAACGATGGCAAGGTGCAAGCCCCGGACGATGGTTGCGTGACTGCCTTCCCGGTACGCGTAGACGAGATCGGCAACGTGCTGCTGACGGTTAATCTTTCGAATATGCGCGCTTCATAACAAAGTAGGCAGAATGGGGGGCTGGCGATGGGGACAGCTCGATTGGAAGGCATCAGGATTGCAATAACGGGTCCGCGCAAAGCGGAGGAGATCGGGCGGATGATCGCCAAGTTCGGAGGCGATACGCTGGTTCGTCCCGCGCAAGGAACGGTATTTCTGGACGATACGATGATCGAACAGCAGCTTAGAGATTTGATCGAGCAACCAGCCGATTGGCTTCTGCTGACGACGGGTGTCGGGACGGAGGCGTTGCTTCAGACGGCTGAGAGACTGGGGTTGTCGGAGCCCTTTGTCGAGGCGCTTGGCCAGATGAATGTAGGCGCGCGAGGGTATAAGACGGTGAACGTGCTGCGTAAGCTCGGTGTGACACCTCTGATTCGGGATAACGACGGGACTACGGCTGGGATGCT
Source organism: Paenibacillus sp. strain BS8-2 (assembly GCF_054483835.1). Classification (NCBI taxonomy): domain Bacteria; kingdom Bacillati; phylum Bacillota; class Bacilli; order Caryophanales; family Paenibacillaceae; genus Paenibacillus; species Paenibacillus sp. strain BS8-2. The sequence continues at coordinate 1,359,693 of NZ_CM137010.1, read as the reverse complement.
GGAGGAGATGCGTGATATTGATCTGCGGGGCAAACGAGTTGTGCTCCAGTTATATGGAGATCCGGCTCCCAAAATAACCGCTAAGCTGCTCGAACGCGGGGCGATCTGTGAGGAATTGCTGCCATATCGACATGTACCCCCGATTGGCGACTCCGTCGAGCAATTAATCGACGAGGCGCTGCAAGGTGCAGTGCATGCGATTGCGTTTACAAGTACAGTGCAAGTGCGATGTGTCTTGCATATCGCGGATACGCTTGGTAAGCGGCAGGCGCTGCTGGATGCATTTGGAGATAGCGTACTTGCGGTTGCGGTAGGTAAGGTGACGGCAGAGGCCTTGTCGGAGGAGGGCGTGGAGCGAGTGCTCTATCCGGAAGAGGAACGTATGGGCAGCATGGTCGTGGCGATCTCCAAATATTATGGAAGCAAGTCGGCGGGGGGCGAAGAATCCGAGGTCGCTTACGTGTCCGGGGATTGCGCGGCTTCCGATACAGAGGCGGGATGAGTATGGCAGATCAAGGGTTTGTGTATCTGACCGGGGCGGGACCAGGAGATCCCAAGCTGATTACGATCCGTGGGCTGGAGTCGATCCGGCTGGCGGATGTTATCATCTATGACCGTCTTGTATCCGAAGAGCTGTTGAAGGAAGCGCGGGTGGACGCCGTATTGCTGTATGTGGGCAAAGCCTCTGGGCATCATTCCATGAATCAGGATGACATAAACGCTCTAATCTATGAGCATGCGGCTAGAGGGATGACGGTAACGCGTCTTAAGGGTGGCGACCCCTTTGTATTCGGGCGTGGCGGTGAGGAAGCGGCATACCTGGCGGAGAGAGGGATCGGATTCGAGGTTGTGCCTGGCATATCTTCTTGTATTGCCGCACCTGCATTTGCAGGGATCCCGGTTACGCACAGGAAGGTCGCGGCGTCATTCGCTGTCATAACGGGACATGAGTGTGTGGACAAAACATCTGCATCGGTGGACTGGGCTTGGGCGGCAGGGGCGGAGACGCTTGTCGTATTGATGGGGCTGCAGCAACTGCCTCGCATCGTGGGGGAATTAATGGCCAATGGCAAATCTCCGGATACGCCGATTGCCCTCATCCAAAGCGGATCTCGGGAGGAGCAACGCGTCGTGGTCGGATCGCTGCGTGGCATTGAGGACGAGCCTGGCACTTCGCAGCTCAAGAGTCCGGTCGCCATCATCATTGGGCCTGTGGTCAACCTGCGTGGGCAGCTAGCATGGCGGGAGACATTGGCGGCGGTGGGCGTCTAGGGAAAGATCCGCTCTGCGGGAAGGGGGGCGGTCTGCCCCCCGCACCCCGCACCCCGCACCCCGCACCCCGCACCCCGCAAAAATCGGTTTTGCAGCGCCTCGCGGCGCGCTAGGTCTAGAACTAGGAAAGGCAGTGCCTGGGATATTGCTCAGGCGCTGTCTTTTCGGTTCCGCACAGGGGAGCATCAATCAAGCGTTATATTTGGATCAAGCTTGTTGTTCCGGCCCGACCGGAGGATCGTCCTGCCTGCGTCCGCTAGACGAGATCGAGGTGCCGGTATTTGGCCGAATAACATCCAGGCAAACGGGACGAAGCGGGAAGTCAAAGAAACAGTCATCCAAGATGCGCCCAGCATGAAGATCGAGCTGACCAGATAGTATACATGTAGTGCGCCGGCGTCGGTAGGTGCTGGCATCAGTTTGGCGAAGAGCGCTTGATACAGCAAATGTATGAGATAGACGCCGAACGATAACTCACCCAGACGATAGAGAGTGGCTGAAACTCTCGCAGGCAAATGACGATGGATGAAGAATGCTGCATGAAGAAGGACCAGTGCCGCCAATACGGCTTGCGCATTCCATAATAGCTCGTATAGTTCAGCGGGATAGAGCGTTCCGTGCAGCCGCGCATTGTACCAGATTGTCACATGTACGGCGGAGACAACGATCCAAGCTCCCCAGACGAGCAGCCATAACATGGCCCGCTTGGTATTCCAATTATCTTTGGTCATTGCGAGCCAATTCTTTATTCTAGGGTAATAGATGCCGAGTGCGGCGCCAAGGAAAAATAGGGAGAAATAAGTCGGCGCCCAGCTGCCTTTGTTGGGAAGCTGCCACTGATACAGATTGAGCAGTACAAAAACCCACTGCAGCACAAAGCCGAGCGGCACAAACCAGAGAGTCAGCTTCTCCCAGCGTTTGGCTGCCCAGAGCACAACGGGAAATAACAGATAGAACTGAATGCTAATGAAAACGAAATACAAATGCGCATAAACCTCGCCCATCAGCAGCTTACGCGTAAATTCGTTTAGCGATTCGAAGCTCCATAGCGGCAAGCCGGTCACATTCTTTACATATGCAAAGTAGATCGCGGAGAAAACGACATAGGGAATAAGAATGAACAAAAGCCGTTTCTTATAGAAGCCGGCGATCAACTTCCCGTTTAATGGCTTCGTGTAATAACGATAGAATAGAACAAAACTGCTGAGCAGTATAAAAGTCGGGGTGCCGAAGCGCATGACGGTATTGATCAAGTTATAAAAGTAATAATAATTTGATTCCTTCATGGTGATGGTGGCGATCGCGCTAGCATGCACGGTCAGAACGCCAAGGATGGCGAGAGCGCGTACGAGCTGCAGCTCCGGGATATGCGTTCGTGCCGATTGTGCGGCCTTTGTCATTTTCCAGGGTCCTCCATTAACTTGGTTATCTTAGTTATGTATTCATACTATATCTATAAACAATTGAAGTTCAAGTGAAGCGAGTATCATTTACAATAACAATAAATGTAACATTAAAATATTATCAGAATTAATGTTGTATTCATTTACGTGATATTCATATTATATTCATATTATTTATTGATTATATGTAAAAAACAAAACAGCAACGGCGCATGCACCGCTGCTGTTTTGCTCGTTGAGATGAACAACTCCGAGTTTTATCCCACATCTTGAACGAATTCGATCGAAATCCGTTAACGCTCTTGTTCGAAGACGTCAATCAGCTCCTTCGCGCGTTCAACATCTTTTGTGGTGACCTGGATCTTCTTGAGATGGCTGCCTTCCAGCAAAATCTTCGATTTCAAGCCATTGGACTTGAACACCGCTTGTAGTCGGTCGATGTCGTCCGCCTTAGAACCGCTTTCCGTCCGGACTGTCACCCATCGTTTCCCGAACAATCCCATTATCGTCACCTCCTCAAGGCGCGTAGCCTACGCGCATGGATTGGAGATCCCCTGCCCTCGGAACAGGTACTTAATATGTATTCGGGACAAGAATATGTTCATGACTGAGATTGGCAAAAAAATGTCGCCAAAGAGCGTTCCAATCCGTGTATAAGCATCGATACGCCTTCGCATCTTATAAGAGCGATCCCGAATGACGCCTCTTGACAAGAATAACTGTAATGGATATTATTACAGTAAGAAGCAAGGAGGCCCGCATACCGTGAACAGTGAATTTACGATTGCCGTACACAGTCTGGTTTACTTGGCATACCTGCCGGAGAAGATGGCGAGCAGTGACATGATTGCCGAGAATGTAGGCACGCATTCTGCGAGGGTACGCAAGGTGATGAGCGCATTGCGCAAGAGTGGTTATATCGAGACGCGCGAAGGTTCGGGAGGCGGGTATCGCCTGACAATTGATCCGGAGTCGGTCACGCTTGCCGATATCTACCGCGTGATGGCGCAGGGCTCATTGATTCCAAGCTGGTGTTCCGGCGACCCGTCCATGGATTGTAAGGTCGGCTCTAACATGACGCAGGTCATGTATGGTATCTTCTGCAAGGCGGAGAAGAAGCTGGAGGAGCACTTCCTAGGCATTACGATCCGCGATGTGCTGCGACAGATTCACGCCTGCGACTAGCGGGTAATGAGATGATGGTGATACGGGATACTTCCCTTTGATCATATATATTACTTAGAGAGGATGATTAACAATGGCAGTAGCACTGACGAAAGACAACTTCACGCAAAGCGTGGAAAGCGGCGTATCGCTTGTAGATTTCTGGGCACCATGGTGCGGCCCTTGCAAGATGCAGCTTCCAATCGTAGAGGAGCTTGCTACCGAGCTTGAAGGTCAAGCAACAATTGCAAAGATCAACGTAGACGAAGAGCCGGAGCTTGCCTCCAAGTTCGGCGTTATGAGTATCCCGACTCTGATCCTGTTCAAGGACGGACAGCCGGTTGACAAGATGGTTGGCTTGCAAAGCAAGGACGCTCTTAAAGCGAAAATTTCGGGTCAAATGTAAGACCAACAGAACCGCCGGTGCAGGCAACTGCAGCGGCGGTTTTTTTTGTGAACAGAAACTCCATTACACACTCAACTGTTGCCGGTCGATCCAGGTGCTAACGGCAGCTAACCCTAGCGACGTAAAGGACCAATCCCCCTCGCCGTTATTCGATGGACACGCTGTCACTCGATGGACACGCCGTCACTCGATGGACACGCCGTCACTCGATGGACACGAATGATGTAATACATACAGTAAAATTCTACGATTAGGAGCCTATTTGGGACGATTGATGTATTTGGTACAGGAATAAACGGGACAGGGTGAGCAATTAAGAGTTACAATCAAGGATTGATGTACAAAATGCAGGAATACTCATATTTTCGAGGTTTGAAGCTAGGAATGCTGTATGAAATACAGGAATGAGTGTTCAATATGTTCAATATAGGATGAAGGGATCATGTTTCCGCGCTTGGAATAGGAGGATTATCCCATATGAGGGCGAATATAGTGTGAGCACGCATCGAGGTGTGTGTCTACACGACTAATGGATATGGGGGAAGGGCAAGTTGGCGAATAGGTCTGTAAGCATAGGAAGAGGAAAGTGGTTTGTCTTGATTATGATGGTGCTGGCGCTGTTGACGGTGGAGGCTGCCCCAGTCGCTGCGGCAAACGTCTGGCAGGTATATAAGGAAGCGGAGCAAGCTAGAGCAGCCGACAAACATCAAGAGGCGATCGGCAAATACAAGACGAGTATCGAGCTATTCACTCAATCCAACGATTATACCAACGTAGCGCTGATGTATAACAAAATGGCTGAATCTCAGCTAGCGCTAGCGTTATATGATGACGCGGTCGTCAGTTGGGGAGCCGAGGCGACTTATTGGAGCAAAGGCGGCAAAACGCAAGAGTCGCTCGCGGCGCTGCGCAAGGCGGACTGGGTACGCAGCCGAGTGGAGTTGTTTGTTGCCCAAGGCGAAGGTGAACAGCTCAATACGATCTATCACGGTGCACCTTACGAGCCCAAAGTCGGAGCTTACATCGGCGCATATGCGGAAGCGGATGCCAAGGTACATGATCCGAAAGATGCCAATCCGCATTATATGTCTGCTTTCCCCGAGCTAACGGGCAAGAAACACGCGATGTATCTCTTATATACATCTTGGGGCAGATCGTTCTTCCAAGATTATAGCGGACACATTGCGCGTGCCAAGGCGGCAGGTGTAGGTCTTCAAGTTGCGCTGCAGCCGGTGAAAGGGCTGGACGAGGTGAAGGACGGGGAGTATCTGCGCTCGCTTGCCCGCGAAGCGAAGGACATCGGCATCCCGATCTTCTTGCGGTTCGCCAATGAGATGAATGGCGGCTGGATCGAGTGGTACGAGGAGAATCCGCAGGATTACATCGATAAATTCCGTCTTGTTGCGAAGGTATTTGAGGAAGAAGCGCCTAACGTGGCCATTGTGTGGTCACCTGCGTATTTCCCTATTGAAAACATAGAGGATTATTACCCTGGAGACGCTTATGTGGATTGGGTTGGCGTCAGTATGTATCAAGCCTACAACGGGACGTTAGATCCGCTGAAGAGGGGCGTGGATCGCTCCAGCTTCATCGAGAAGTTCGAGAATATCTACAAGCTGTACGGCAGCAAGAAACCGGTGTTCATCTCCGAAGGAGGCATCTCTTACTCTGATCCTGTTGCGCATACAGACAAGACGGACTGGGCGGTGTATCAGATCGAACAGTTTTACGCCAATCTGCCTATGCTCTATCCCGGAGTGAAAGGCGTGTTCTGGTTCGATACGACACGCAAGGAGTCGGGGCGGCTGAACTCGTACACCTTGTCGGATAATGCCAAAGTGCTGGCTGCATACAAGAAAGCGGTGAGCAATCCCTTCTATCTGTCCAGCGTAGGGGATGAATCCAAGGTTTCGTACAAGCCGCTCGGTGCAACAGTAGCGCCCAAGCAATTGCAGCTAAGCGCTTATGTTCGGACGGTCGAGCCGATGCTCTCCAAGGTGGTGTATTCGATTGGAGGCAAGGCGGTGGCAACGGCGACCAAAGCGCCGTGGACGTTCTCGTATGATTTTGCCCCGCATCTTAACAAAACGGTAAGCTTGAAGGTGTCGGCATATTCCGCCGCCGGTGCGCTGGTATCGGAGAAAACGGTATCCATCGCGGTTAAGCAGCCAACCGTGCCGGCTTCGCCGAGCGCATCGAGTGTACTGGTTAATGGAATCCATACTTCGTTCGAAGCTTATCAGATCGGGGGCAGCAATTACTTCAAATTGCGTGATCTCGCTATGGCGCTGGACGGAACGGCCCACTCCTTTGATGTAGGCTGGGACACAGTCAAGAAGGCGATTAGAATGACTTCGGGAACGGCGTACAAGCCGATCGGGGGAGAGTTGGCTCCTAGAAGCGGGCCGGCTGCCACAAGCGCGATTCAGACAAGCTCCAAGTTGTATGTGGATGGACGAGAGGTTGCGCTCGCCGCTTATAACATCGGAGGCAACAACTACTTTAAATTGCGTGATATTGCGAAGCTATTTGATTTTGGCGTGACATGGGATCCTAAACGTAATTTGGTTGGCGTAGATACTTCGATTCCGTATACGGACATCTAGGGATACAATTGGATGATCCACTTATGTCGATCGCAAAATAATACCCTACCTCCGGGGACGGTCATATGACCGGCAAGCAGATGCTCTAAGCAAAGGACGATTCGGACATTCCGGATCGTCCTTTGCTGTATTTGCCCCATATTCCGAGCGGTTGGATAAAGAGAAATGTACCCCTTAAACGAGTAGAAATGTGCCCCTTTCGATGAGATGAATGTCGCCCTTCTATCCATTGAAAGTATCCGCGGAAATGCCCTAACATTCAGAGTGTAAGGCAATCGTGATTCGGTTAACCTAACTGAAGCTGCGGTAGAGCCAATAAACTCGAGGGGGATTCTCAAGTGAAAAAATCAGCATTGTCAATCCTAAGCGTATTGCTCGTCATGACGATGTTCCTAGCAGCATGCGGCAATAACAACAGCAACAATACGGGCGGCAACGCAACAAACGCGCCATCCGAAAAGCCAGCAGAAACAGAAAAGCCAGCTGAAAATGTTGAGCTTCGCGTATTCTCGACATTCGGCGGTACTGACGCTGCTAAGGACGCTTTCCAAGCAGTAATCGACGAGTTCACAGCAGCTAACCCTAACGTTAAAGTCGTAAACGACGTCATGTCCGCTAACGACGACGGTTTCCGTACGAAAGTTAACACAGACATGACTAGCGGCAACGAGCCGGACTTGCTGTTCTACTTCGTAGGCGCTGACGCTAACGAAATCATCAAAGCAGGCAAAGTTGTAGCCATGGACGAAATCCTTGATGGCGACGCAGCTTGGAAAGGCGGATTCGCGCCAGCAGCTCTGGACTTCGTGAAAAACGCTTCCCCTGACGGCAAAACGTACGCTATTCCATTGACTGGTTTCTTCGAAGGTCTGATGGTTAACAAAAAGCTGTTCGCTGACAACGGCGTAGAGCTTCCTACTGACTGGGAAAAACTTAAAGCAGCTGTAAGTGCATTCGCTGCTAAAGGCATCATTCCTTTGTCCGGTCCATTTGACCAATCCCACTACCTGATCGAGCACTTCGTATTGGCTGCAGCAGGCGCTGAAGGCCAAAACAAAGGTCTGAAAGACGGCATCGACCCGAACTGGGAAAAAGGCTTTGCAGCTATGAAAGAATTATATGACCTGGGCGCATTCCCTAAAGATGCAGCAACAATCGATCTTGGTATGGCAGCTAACTACTACTCCGAAGGTCTTGCAGCTATGATTCTTGAAGGCTCGTGGGCAATCGGCGGCTTCTCCGACGCTGTAAAAGCTGAAACAACAGTTCTTCCTTTCCCTGCAATCCCAGGTGGAGCGGGTACTGGTAAAGACGTAGTTGGCGGCTTCGGTACTGGCTTCTACATGTCGAAAGCAGCTTACGACAACGCGGCTAAAAAAGATGCTACAATCGCGCTTCTGAAACACCTGACTTCCGCAGCAAGCATCAAAACAATTGCAACTGCAAACGGCGGTACTCCTGCAGCAGCTGGCGTTCAACCTGAAGGCTTGGCACAAGCTGTTCTTGACGGATTCAAAATGGTGTCCGAGTCCACTTCTGTAAATGGTCCAGTTGACTCCAAAGTTAAACCTGAGACATTCACAGAGCTTCGTAAAGTACAGCCAATGCTGACTGGCGAGAAAACGCCTGCAGAATTGCTGGAAGCAGCAAAAGCAATCGAATTGCAGTAATTCGAATCAGCTAGATCATTCGAACGCATGACCGTCATAATAGTCGCCGCCGCTCAGTCAGACTGGAGCGGCGGCGTTATTTCAAAGGCTGATGTGCGCCAGAAAATAAACATCAAAGGTGATAATGATGAAGGGCGACCGTAAGTATATCTTCTTATTTCTGCTGCCGGCAGCAGTCTTTATGTCGATATTCCTGTACTACCCGTTCTTTAAGAGCATGTACTTAAGCTTCTTCAGAACGAGTGGTTTCTTCAGCAAGACGTTTGTCGGTTTCGACAACTACGTCCGGATGTTCTCCGACGAACTACTAGGGGCTGCCACGCTGCACACGCTAGAATTGATGTTATACGTTATCGTGTTCCAAGTCGGCATCGCGTTGATTCTGGCCGTACTCGTCGACAACATTACGTGGGGCAAAGGGTTTTTCCGGATGGTGTTCTTCTTCCCTGTCGTGATATCCGGCACGGCCATCGCATTACTGTTCGTGTTATTTTACAATTACCAGTTCGGCTTGCTTAACAACATTTTGCAAAACTTCGGGTTAGAGAAAGTATTATGGCTCAGCGAAAATAACGCGCTTAAAGCAATTGCAGTACCAACTGTATGGCATTATGTCGGCTTCTACTTCGTATTGTTCCTGACCGCTATGGCCAAGATTCCATCTGACTTCTATGAGGCGGCTAAGCTTGAGGGCATTACGGGCATCAAAAAGACGTTCCTACTCACTATTCCGCTCATCATGAGCGACATCAAAGTCGTGATTACGCTGGCGATTACGGGTACGCTAAAGGTGTTCGAATTCATCTTCGTCCTTACCCGCGGTCAAAGCGGCACGGAAGTGCTTGGAACGTATATGTATAAGAAAGCGCTCGTGGACCAGAACTTCGGTTACGGTTCGACGATTGCCATCTATATCGTGGTGTTCGGCGTATTGCTGTCTCTGCTTGCCAACCGTCTGATGAAGAGAGACGAAATCACATACTAAGCTGGTATTAGGGGTGTACGATCATGCAACAAACAGTCAAAGGCGGGCCCGTATCGCGTCCGGTCAAGCTTAAGAGACGGAGCGTTCCAATCGGCACGATCCTGATGTATACGGTGTTATTCGGATGGTCGCTTACGACAATCTATGCGTTGTTCTGGATTGTCAACAACTCGTTCAAAGTGTCCAGAGAAGTAATGAATAACTCGTTCAAACTCGCAATAGATCCTGTAATGGTTAACTATACAAACGCGTTCGACCGCATCAGTATCGGCAAAGGGTATCTGAACAGCTTGATCATGTCGGGCAGTACAGTGCTGCTGGTGCTGCTGTTCGGCGGATTGGCGGCTTATGTACTTTCCCGGTTCCAATTCCGCGGAAGAAAGACGATTTTCTCCATCCTATACGCAAGCTTGCTTATTCCGGCATTTGCAACAGTCGTGCCTGTGTACGAGCTGCTGATCAAATGGAACTTGGCTAACACTTACGGAGGGTTGATCTTCCCGCAGACAGCGGGCAACCTGACGTTCGCAATCCTCGTGCTTGCTGGTTATATGGCTACGATCCCTAAGGAGCTTGAGGAAGCGGCCTTTATCGACGGCTGTAACCGCTGGACGATGTTTATCAAGATCTTCTTGCCGGTCGGCCGACCAGCGTTCGCTTCGGCGAGCATCTTCGTTTTCTTGTGGTCGTACAACGACTTGTTCTCCGCTTTGATCTTTGTCAGCAGAGAGAATGTACGCCCGATCGTGTTGCTGCTCAGCGAAATCAGCTCGCAGTATGGGACTGACTTCGGGCTGATGGCTACGGCTGTATCGATCACCGTCGTACCTGTGCTTGTGATTTATCTGTTTATTCAGAAGTACATCGAGAAGGGTCTGACGGAGGGTGCGGTTAAGGGGTAAGCATTCGTAATTGGTTCAGATAAAGCTAAGTGGTGGAACGCTTGCAGCCACGCCGTAATCCGGTCTTACCGGTTATGGCGTGGCTGCAGGTGTTTGTTACAGCTTCTAGGTATTAGTTGTCGGTAGTATGACCGTGTCGATTCGGCGGTACGCATATCGGAATTTCGCGCAAATTGACACCCCTGTACATTTCCATTATCATAAATTAAATTGCAGACATTTCAGTACTGGGAGTCTGCCTATAAACGCGTCATTCTATAGAATGGCTCAGGATAGGAAGGAGCATGACTACTATGACGGTGGAACAAATCAAAGCCAAGCTCGTGGAGCATATTATGGATAGGTTTCAAATTGATTCCGATGATGACGAATTTCATCCGGATGTACATTTGTTTGATTATGGCTATATCGATTCCTTTGGCGCGACGGAGCTTATTGCATATATAGAAACGGAATTTGGGATTGAAGTAACGAAGAAGGACTTGATGCTCCATTCACTCAATACCGTGAATGAAATCGTCTCGTTTATTCAGATGAAGATAGGAGACCGCTAAGGAATGAGCACAACATGGGTTGAACTAGGTGATCTGAATCCGGATGTAGCAAAGCAATTGATCTATTCATCTTATTTCATCGACGAGGGCATCACGTTGGTCGAGATGGACGGAAACAAGCTGAAGGTCGAGCATCATGATGGAGTGGACACCGCCAAACTAATCGAGCAGGTTAGCAAGCTGCATCAGCGATTCTCGAGTCACGAATATGCTTTCAAACAAGCGATCTACTTCACGAATCGTGTCGAAACGCCTTATCGCGGATCGATCGTGTCCGAGATGGCCGACAAAAAAATTATTCGCGAACTTGATCCGGGCGTATATATTTTCCGCGAGCCTTTCACGAATCTGGTGAGGTTCCTAGATGACAGCATCGTACGGAAGATCGCTGCGCCATTCCAGGCGAAACATGAATACTATCCTGTTGTCATTAGCGGGCAAACGCTAAACAAAACGAATCACTTCACTTCTTTCCCTGAGCATATTCAATTCGTTACGCATCTCAAGGAAGACTTGTCGGTTATCGAAGCCTTCTCCTCTGCAATCAGAGAAGCGGGCGGTTGGAGCGCCGATACGAGCTTTGATATGAACAACGATGCGGCTAATCCAGCCTACATGATCAATCCGGCGACTTGCTATCATTGTTATGAAGGAATGCAGGATGAGCATCTGGAGTCGGATGGGACAATCGTTACCGCTGTATCCAAATGCCATCGCTTCGAGTCCAAAAATCATCGTGATTTCGGCAGGCTGCTTGATTTTACGATGCGGGAAGTTATCTTTGTTGGCAAGCCGGATTTCGTCAAAGAAAATCGCTTGAAATCGATCGAGATGCTGAAGCAGCTCGTTACCGATTGGGAGCTGGATTGCCATCTGGAGAATGCAAACGATCCGTTCTTTACGAGTGACTTTGAGGTGAAGGCTTCTTTCCAGCGTCAGCAGGAAATGAAATATGAGCTGCGCATGACGATACCGAATTTGGATACGACCATTTCTGTGGCATCATCCAACTTCCACAGCAACACGTTCGGCAATGCATTCAATATTAAGGCTGGCAAGCGCCCGGCGGTAACAGGCTGCCTGGCTTTCGGTCTTGAGCGCTTTATCTTGGCTTTCCTTGCGCAATATGGTTTGGATCAAGCCGCTTGGCCGGCTGGTTTCCTTCAAGATTATAAGGAATGGGAGCTTCGTAATGGAGCCTAGACTTCGGATTCGTGAGATGACAGCAGATGACCTATCTGCTGTCAAATCTCTTTATATCGGGATGTACGAGGAGCAGAAGTCCTTCGGCATGGTCATGGAGCTGAATGTAGGTGAGGTTGACCACCTGCTTGAGGCGCAATTAAAGTCGAAGATGTACGTATCGCAGGTTGCCGAGCTTAACGGGGATATTGTTGGTTTTGCTGTCGGCGCCCTTGTCAGATACCCGAAGAAGTTTCTTCAGCTCAGCGAAGAAGCCTCGTTTATCGGATTTATCCATGAGCTTTTTGTTGCAGCGGAGCATCGGGGAGCTGGCTTAGCCGGAAGGCTGTTGTCGAAGATGGAGGAGCAATTCAAGGAGCATGGCGTGGATTATGTTGAATTGCATGTGTTAAATGATAACGAGCTAGGTCAAGGTTTCTGGGAAGCCAATGGCTTCCGGAATGTGCTGCAAGTCAAGTTCAAACGACTATAAGTTGGTGAGTTACATGATCAGAAAGAACATATTTATAATCGGGTTATTGTGCGCATTCCTCATAGCGGAAGCGTTGCTGACGTATTGGAATCCCGTTGGCAGATACGAGATTTTCGCCAAAAATGATTTCGAGCGGACCGTACATGCACATCCCGAACAAGAATGGTCTAAAGTGATCTTTGGCAATTCTTCCGTTATTGCCAGTTACGATGAGGAGGCAAGCACCTCCGGATATGTGAACCTTGGCATCAATTACGGCAAGTTGACCGACTTGGACGCGATGCTGAAGAAGGGCATGGTCACGATCCAAGATGAGCTTGTTCTTGGTCTCAATTTATTCACGTTTATGGATGAGTTGCCGACCGATCCTAGCTATGGCTGGTACAACTCCTGGTACGAGCCCTATTTGTATTTCTACCGCGATGCGATAGACGGGGCGATCGACCGTTACTTTATTCCTTGGCTGAAGGGCGAAGGCGTTACGATTGACCGTCAGAGGTTGTACGGCAAGGACTTGTATTACGGGACGCTGAAGCCGGATGAGCTGGAGCAAAAGATCACGGAATACAAGGAGAAATATTATGTCTTGACGCTGAACGACTTCGGGCAAAATCTGAAGGCGCTTGATAACATTATTCGGTACACTGAAGCTCATGACATCCGTCTTAGGGTGATGTGGATGCCGTGGAATCCGACGTTCGAAAGTCCGGCGTATGTGAACGAGCTTAAAGAGCAGACGGCGGCAAAGTTGGCGCAAGTCGGCATAACGGCAACGGACTGGATGGACAAGTATGCGCCGGAGCAATTCCATGATTTGGGCCATCTCAACGTTCAGCGAGGTCGGCCATTGTTTACAAAGGAGCTGGACCAATGGTTCAACGAGTAGTCAAAAAAACAATAGAAGTGCTCATCTATTTGATTATGCTTCTGTGCGTGATCGCCTTCTTCACGGGTAATGGCACTTTTATTTATGAGGGATTCTAATGTGGTATCTTAACGCTTATTCGATCGTGTCGCTTGTTGTTATGGCGGCACTGCTTGCCGTGCTAGGGCTATTCTCGTCAAGTATTCGGAAGCCGCTGCGCATGCCGCTCATTCTGCTGTTCAGCGTCGTATTCCTATCTGTATACAGCCTCAAGCTTGCGGTATTCTCGATCCTTTACGTGATCGGGAACTACATTCTGTTTCGGTGCGTGCTGGGCAGCGCGGGCTGGCTTCGCAAGCCGGCGTTTGTAGGAGCGATCGCCGCGAATATCGTGGCGCTGTTCGTTCTGAGATTGTATGCCAAGGGCGAGTTGACGCATGCGTGGTTTGATGCTGTCCTGCTGCTGGGACTCGTGTATACGCTTCTGAAAGTGATCAATACGTTTTATTACGCTTATTATGTGGCCGAGAAACCAGGGCCTTCGTTAGCGGAATATGCGTGTTATTTGTTGTTCATCCCGACTTTCACATCGGGACCGCTGCTGAAGTTTCATGAGTTTCTGCGCGATCTGCGATCCGATTATAGATTAGACGGGGAGCTGCTGGAGTGGTCGGTCAAACGAATTATTAGAGGCTTATTCAAGAAGCTTGTGCTTGTCAGTTTGCTGATGATGGTGTACAAAGAGCTGTTGTCCGGCGACTTGAATGCATGGCAGAGCGCCGCGGTGTTATTTGTTTTCTACGTATTGTTATATTTCGACTTCTCGGGCTACTCGGATATTGCGATCGGCTTTGGACGGCTGATGGGTATACAAGTGCCGGAAAACTTCAAAAAACCATTTTCCTCTCCCACGATGACGCAGTTCTGGCGCAATTGGCATGCGACGCTCGGAGACTGGTTCCGCGAGCATGTCTTCCAGATGATTGCCCCAAAAGCGGGGTCCCGCATATATGCCGCATTTATTTCTTTCTTCATCATGTTTCTCGTTGGTCTGTGGCATGGCATCTCTCCGCTCTTTATTCTGTGGGGTATCTATCATGGCGTATTGTTGGCGCTGGAAACGTTGCTCAAACAAACCATGGTTAACAAACGGAAGGTTTCCAGAGCACAATTTGTAGCTCGTTGTGTGATGGTGAACATATTTATCGGATTCGGAACCATCTTTTTCAGTGAGAATACAGAGGTTGCGATGAAAATTCTTCGAGGCTTCAGCGTGTGGAATGGATAACGGCGCAGACATGAGGCGAGGATGCTGAAATTTGGAGGGGAAAGTTGTTGAAGAATAGGATTCTTGCCGTCATTGTACTGCTGGTTATTATCGTTTCTGCATCAAGCTTCGTAAGCTGGAAGTCGAATGCGTCTTCGCTTAAGGTTCTGGTTCTATATGAGAACGGTACAGATACCTACTATGATATTGTTCAGCATTTGAATCAGACGTTGGTCGTGGATGTCGAGATCGAATCGGCTGCATGGCCGGTGTCGAAGGGTGAGCTTAAGCGGTACGATGCCGTCTATCCGGATCGGAGCCTTGCAGCTTCGGGATTCACCGAGGCTGACAAATTGGCGAAGCTTCTCGAGTCCTATACCGAGCAAGGCGGCACCGTTTTTGCGGAAAATGCCTTTTATACCGTGCTGCCCAAAGAGCTGATCGGAGCGCAATCCTTTGTACAGCTGGAGGAGCTTCAAGGTGAGCTCGTCTATCCGGAGACTAATGTCGACACAGCGGGTCTGCAAAGCGTGATCAAGCAATTCCATGGGGATATGGCGGAGTTCTATAACAAGAAGAGATTGGACGAGCTCCAGCTGGGTGTGGGCGTTGTTCCGTCTACATCCCAGGCACTCGCGGCACTGGGCGATGGCACGGCGTTATATACATTGAACCCATATGGCAAAGGCTATGTGTTCTTCTCCAGCGCATGGATGCCGAATGCCGAATTCATCACTGGCTTTGATATGGAGCCTCGTACGGGCGAAGATGAGCCGTATTTCAATTTCATGATGGCGACATCCAGCTATCAGCTTCGCAATGAGTTTCTTTCGTTCCTCTCCAAGGAGAAGCTTGGTTATGTCGTAACTAAGGTGCTTGGTACGAATGGCCGTCCGGCGATGGCCTGGCAGAACCACTTCGAAGCTGTGGCGTCGATCAAGGATCAAGGGATGGAGAAGTGGATTGATTACTTGAAGGAATACGATCAGATCCCGTCCTTCTCGCTTGTCCGTGAGACTTATGATTGGGGAGTTTGGAAGGAAGGTCTGGCCTACTACCCGAATATAGGCAGCCAAGCCGCGCCCCTCTTTGAAGGCGAGAAGGCAGATTCTCAGTATTCGTCTGGCAACATTGTCCGGGATGACAGCGGGTCTGCTTTCCAGATGGAGCCTTATCCCGAGTACAAAAGTTTATCCGAGGAGCTGACTCTTCCTTACAGAGCGTATGCCGAAGGGGTGGATATGAATGGAGACGGCGTCCTCGATTTGATTGCCGGCTCCGGTTCTGGCGCGATCCAATTGTATCTGGGCAGCGTGGGTGCGGATCGATGGATGCTCGGCAAGGGAGAAGTATTGCTCCTCGAGAACGGGCTCGAGCTGCGTCAGGAGGGCTTCGCGGCGCCGACGACAGGCGACCTCAATGGAGATGGTACTCCGGATTTGATCGTAGGCAAGGCTTCTGGCGGTCTGGACTTCTATCTGAACATAGGGGACTCTCGTTTCCGCAAGGTGGAGAGCGCCATGTTGCCCGAGGATGAAGCGGAATACACGGCTCCGGATGTTGGTGATCTAAACGGAGATGGCATCCCCGATCTGGTCGTAGGGGGCGGGGACGGGCAATTGATGTTCTATGCAGGCGCCTTGGAGGGAGAACAACTGCAGTTCGCAACCAGCGGCGCTGTACTGCGCGAAGGCTCGGATAACAAAGACGATCGATATGCAGCTCCGCGAATCATCGCTGTTGAGGGCGGGAAGCCGGGATTGCTCGTTGGCGGCAATGGCGGCTTCATCCGCAGGTACGAAGCGGAAGCGAGCGCGGATGGTCATGTCACGCTAACCGATAAAGGATTTGTGGAGGGTCAGACCTACAACCCGTTCGGGGACAAGAGGTTGTGGGGCGGCAGGAATTCCGTTCCGGTGATGGGTGATGTCGGCGGAGACGGGATCGACGATCTCATCGTCGGCCAATCGATATTTGGTTATCCGGTAGCAATCGATGATCCCTCCTTCCTCTATCGGGAGGAACTGGAGCAATCACTTGCTTATGCCAAAGACAATCATATCGATATTCAGCCTCATCTATTCTTCCATAGCTACGAAAGCGCCGAACGGGAAGCGGAGGAAATTGAGCTGCACCGCAAAGCGTTCGAAGCGTATGGATTGCCTTGGACGCCATCAGGCACAAATCAGCATACATGGCGCGTCAATAATCTGGATCCGACACAAACGATTGAGGAGCAGCTGAAGGCAGGGATTTGGTGGAACTCCGGTTTCCGTCCGCCTTCCAACCCCTACGAACCATCGCTTGCCGGAGAATATTTGTGGACGATGCCGTTCCTCCTTGCGGATAAGGAAGGGGTAAAGCCGTTTGTCGTAGCGAATCCTTCGCCTGAGCTTTCCATCTTCTCCAAAGTGTATGACTCGTATGCCGTGCTGGATATGCCGATTACGCATTTCTATCATATGGAGTATGCCATACTGAAGCCGGAGAGCGAGGCTGGTTACGCCAAGAAGGTGAAGTTCCTCGATCAATTCCGTGATCAGAACGATTATAACTTTATGACGGAGGAGCAGCTGTTCCGCAGCGTGATGGCTGTGTATCAGGCGGATTCGGAGCTTCGTGAGCCGCTTATAAGCCGAGCTTGGAATACGATCAGCAATCGCATCCGTACGAAACAATCGCTCAGCATAACGGTTGGAACACGCGGGCTTCGCGAGATGAATTGGAGCGTAGAGCCAGAGGAACAGCTGCAAACGACCGTAGCCTCCTATCTTCCGGCGGTTGGTTATAAGGTGGAGCTGGGAAGCAAGTATCGTGGATATGTGCCCGTTGTAGATGCGCCGATTCAGATGTATAAGGAAGAAGCGCTATATTTCGGCGGCGATAGCCAGTTTAGAATTGAGCTGGCCACCGCATATCCGGAGTCCGCTCGAATCGAGCGTGTGAACGTGCCTGCAGATGTGCAACAAGACGGCTCCAGCGTAAAGGTTCACTTGAATGGCCCGGGCATGCAGCAAGTGAAGATCTATGCGCCGAACGGAATCACGGTACACTCGGAAGGGTGGAAGCTCGAAGAAAGCGCGGAGGAGCATCGTTATACTTTGACGCGATTCGGCGATAAGGCGACTTTGTCCTATTCTTATCGGTGAGGCTGGAAGTGAGAGAGGAAAATGCTGATAGGTAAGAAGTCGAGTGTTTTTCTTTTCTTGCGCATTCCACTAGGGTATAATGACTGAAGTTGCTTGCATTACGGAATACTTACTTTACAGAATATAGGGAGTGTCTATACATGGCTTTGAAAGCGGGAATCGTCGGTTTGCCGAACGTCGGCAAGTCGACTCTATTTAATGCGATTACGCAAGCGGGCGCGGAGTCCGCGAACTATCCGTTCTGTACAATCGACCCTAACGTTGGCGTTGTAGAAGTACCGGACGAAAGACTGGATAAGCTAGTCGAGCTTGTAGTACCGAAGAGTATCGTCCCGACGGCTTTCGAATTCGTTGACATCGCAGGTCTAGTGGCTGGCGCGAGCAAGGGTGAAGGACTTGGCAACAAGTTTCTTGCTCATATCCGCGAGGTTGATGCGATCGTTCACGTTGTGCGTTGCTTCCAGGATGAGAACATTACGCATGTATCGGGTAAAGTGGATCCGATCAGCGACATTACGACAATTAATCTGGAGCTGATTCTTGCGGATATCGATTCCGTCGACAAAAAGATCGAGCGCTCCCGTAAGAACCTGAAGTCCGGCGACAAGAAGATTGCGCAGGAAGTTGCTGTGCTGGAACGTATCAAAGAAGCACTCTATGACGACAAACCGGCACGCAGCCTCGAAATGACGGACGATGAGAAGCTGCTGGTTCGTGACCTTCACTTGCTCACGATGAAGCCTGTGCTGTATGCGACTAATGTGAGTGAAGAGGAAGCTGCCGATACAAATGGCAATGAATTCGTTCAAATCGTTCGCCGCTTCGCTGCTGAACAAGGTGCAGAAGTTGTGCCGATCAGCGCAAAGGTGGAGTCCGAGATCGCAGAGCTTGAAGGTGAAGATAAAGCCATGTTCCTAGAAGAGCTAGGCATGGCGGAGTCCGGCTTGAACCGTCTCATCAGCGCGGCTTACAAGCTGCTGGGATTGTACACCTACTTTACGGCAGGCGTGCAGGAAGTACGCGCTTGGACGATTCGCCAAGGAACGAAAGCTCCTCAAGCGGCAGGTGTTATCCACACCGATTTCGAACGCGGATTTATCCGTGCAGAGGTCGTATCCTACGATGATCTCGCTGCGGCGGGCTCGATGGCTGCCGTTCGTGAGAAGGGTCAGCTTCGTCTTGAGGGCAAAGAGTATGTTGTGCGTGACGGCGATGTTATGCATTTCCGCTTCAACGTGTAATCCCAATATGGATGGATGAAACGTCCGAAATCTGGCTTTGAGCTGGATTTCGGACGTTTTTTTGACCGCAATAGGATGGCATGCTCTACATTTCTCGGAATGATACGCGCCCCGCCGCCGAAGGACGGCGCAGCCGTTATATGTGGATCATTTATTTTGATCGACGGAGAACTTTGTACACATGTTAACTGGTTTGCGTTGAGTGTTCATATGTATAGGGAGCCTCGGACTTAAGGGTGAATGATTTCATCATTTTTAGACGTTAAAATACACACAATACGCTTGTCCGATACAGGTTGCGATGCCGCCTGAAGCTAGTCGTGGAGCGGGTTCTCGCCGTGATGTGGACAAGATGTGCACATTCTGTGCACACGCTGTGGATAAATCAGCTATTTGATGTGGATAAAAGGTATTGTTTTGTGGACAAGTTGTGATTAAATTCAGTGGGCACGATTGGTAGAGGAGATGTTAAAGTAAACCACATATCGATCATGCGGGCACGATATGGTATACTAATGAATAATCTAAAGGAAATTAAACCGAGGTGACGAACGTGTTTGACCGTTTACAAGCACTGGCCGACCGATATGAGAAGCTGAGCGAGCTGTTATGTGATCCTGATGTATCCAGCGATCCCAAGCGGCTGAGAGAGCTGTCCAAGGAGCAGTCGGATTTACAAGAAGCGTATGAAACTTATACGGAATATAAACAAGTCGCGGATCAATTGGAAGACGCCAAAGGGATGCTAGGCGAGAAGCTTGATGATGAGATGCGCGAAATGGTGAAGATGGAGATCGATGAACTGGCTCCGCGCAAGGAAGAGCTGGAGGAAAAGATCCGTATCGTACTGCTGCCGAAGGATCCTAATGATGACAAAAACGTTATCGTTGAAATTCGCGGCGCTGCCGGCGGAGATGAGGCTGCCTTGTTCGCGTACGATCTTTACCGCATGTACACCAAGTTCGCAGATACGCAAGGTTGGCGCGTGGAACTGATGGACTTCAGCGAGAATGACCTCGGCGGGTTCAAAGAGGTTATCTTCATGATCAACGGTAAGGGCGCATACAGCAAACTGAAGTACGAAAGCGGCGCGCATCGTGTACAACGTATTCCGGTAACGGAGTCCGGCGGGCGTATCCATACCTCGACATCGACGGTTGCGGTCATGCCGGAGGTCGAAGATGTGGAAATCGAGATTCACGACAAAGATATTCGTATCGACACGTTCTGCTCCAGTGGCGCAGGCGGACAGTCCGTCAACACGACGAAATCCGCGGTTCGTGTGCTTCACGTTCCAACGGGAATTATGGCGACTTGTCAGGACGGCAAGTCTCAGAACGATAACAAAGCCAAGGCGCTGCAAGTATTGCGCGCGCGGATCTTTGACATCAAACGTCAAGAGGAAGAAGCAAAGTATGCGGGCGAGCGGAAGAGCAAGGTTGGTACGGGCGACCGAAGCGAACGGATTCGCACATACAATTTCCCGCAAAGCCGCGTAACCGATCATCGTATCAACTTGACGCTTCACAAGCTGGATTCGGTCATGAATGGTGATATGAACGAAATTATCTCATCCCTGACGATCGCTGAGCAGGCTGATCTTCTGGAACGCGAGACGATGGGTATATAATCGCCTAAGATAAGACGCGAGTAACGAACGGATGAACGCCGCTGAGAGCAAGTTGCTGTCGCGGTGTTCATCTTTTTATTTTGTGAGGACAGACGATGGTAGAGGAGTGGACGGCAATGGAGCAAGGAATGAAGGCGGATGAGGAGTGGTACGAGCTGCCGATGACGCTTAGGCAGGCTTGCATTCGTGCAGGGGCGTGGCTTGAGGCACACGAGGTCGAGGACGGACGCAGCCATGCGGAGCGTCTGCTCCTGCATGTGCTGGGGATGGACCGCGCGGCGCTGCTGCTTGCCTGGAACGATGCTCTCCCCGCTGACAAGGGGGAGGAGTGGCAGGCGCTAGTGCGCCGCCGCGCAACAGGTGAGCCGCTCCAGTACGTGATCGGCGAAGAATGGTTCTACGGCCGCCCGTTCGCGGTGACACCGGCCGTCCTGATCCCTCGCCCCGAGACGGAGCTTCTCGTCGAGGGGGTGCTTGAGGCCGCCGCACGGCTATGGCCGGCGGCCCCAGGCGCTCCGCTGCAAGCGCCGACTGTCGTAGACGTCGGCACCGGCAGCGGAGCCATTGCCGTGACGCTGGCTGCGCAGCGTCACGATTGGGGCGTCAGCGCGTCCGATCTGTCTCCGGACGCGCTTGAGGTCGCCCGCGCGAACGCGGTCCGCCATGTTGGGGCGGACCGCGTTACGTTCGTGCAGGGCGACCTGCTGGCTCCCTTCATCGCGAAGGGGAGCCGCATCGATGTGCTCGTGTCCAATCCGCCGTATATTCCGGTGGCGGATATGGACGGCTTGCAGCGCGAGGTGCGCGACTATGAGCCGCATCTCGCGCTGGTAGGCGGGGCGGACGGGCTGGACCCGTACCGCCGCATGCTGGAGCAGCTGAGGCTGCTCCCCGCGATGCCGCGCATCGTGGCGTTCGAGCTTGGTATCCACCAGCCCCGCGTCGTCGCGGAACTGATGGAGGCAATCGGGGCATGGAACGACATTGCCATCATAACCGACTACAACGGCATCGAGCGCCATATCATCGCAACCCGGACGAATGAGTAGCTTGGCTCGTTGTCATTAGATAGCAGCTTGTAGTATATGCCATAATCTCAAGTAAACTGTCGAAGAGAGGTTGGATCCCGTATGGCAACCGCCACCTGCCTTTCGCAGCTAATAACATGGCCCCGCCGTCACAGGACGGCGGGGCCATGCACTTCACACTGGCAGTTGTACGAACCGTACGCGTCCAACGTTCCTTAAGCCGGAGGCATCAAACCCGTTGTGATCGCGATGCGGTTCCATGCATTGATCGTCACGATGGCCATCAATAGCTCGCTGATCTGCGTTTGGTCAAAGTGGCGTGCCGCTTCCTCATACACATTATCCGGTACATGATTAGCGGATACGAGCGTGACGGCTTCCGTCAGCGCCAGCGCAGCGCGTTCCTGCGGGGAGAAATAGGATGTTTCGCGCCAAGCAGGCAGCGTGTAGATGCGAACTTCCGTTTCGCCGAGCTTACGAGCATCGATCGCGTGCATATGGAGGCAGAAGGCGCAGCCGTTGATTTGCGAAGCACGAATTTTGACGAGCTCCTTCAGCTTTTTATCTAGACTTGAACCAGCGAGAAATTTCTCTAGTCCGAGCATCGCCGCATAAGCCGTCGGGTTTACTTCATTCAGTAGCATTCTTGGTTCCATTGTCAATCACTCCTTAGATAGTTTCGCCGACCGCTTGCATCGGCTTCTGCTATCTATGACAAAGTAGAGTATCGATTTGTGACACCCTCGAGCTTGTCTGGATTTACAATGATATAAATTTGCGAAATCCGCTTCTCCGCATTCCACTCAAACACCATGACTTTGGCCGGTTCGCCGTTCCTGATGACCACAATGCCGGGCTGGCCGTTGACGTCGACCTGCAGGAAGCGGTCGCCCAACGTTCCTTTACGCGCAATACCTGTGAAGAAGGCTGCAATACGCTCGCCGCCCTCGATTGGATTAATGGCTGCATGGGCTTTGCCGCCGCCATCGGACACCAATACGGCGTCATGCGCAAGCATATCCACGAGCGCGGTTGAATTGCCGGTCTCAGCCGCTTGGATGAAAGCCTTGGCGAACGCCCAGGCTTGTTCTTCATTTCCCTCAGCCGTGCTGTCTATGCCCTCGTGTTCCATTGTCGCGGATGCTTGGAGCTTTTCTTTGGCCCGACCAAAAATTTTACGGCAGTTTGCCGCGGATTTCTGAACGATGTCCGCAATCTCCCCATAGTCGAAGTCGAGCGTTTCGCGAAGCAAGAAGACGGCGCGTTCGACTGCCGTCAACCGCTCCAGCATGACGAGCATGACGTAGGTCATATTTTCTTGCCGCTCTATGTAGTCGGCGGGGTTGTCGTAGACGTTGTCCCTTAGACTGAACGTGCTCGAAGCGTCAAAGGCTCCGATTTCGCGAACGGCAGGTTCGGGGAGCCACTGCCCAACGTAGACTTCTCGTCGCTTGCGGGCGGATTGCTTCAAATTCAAGCAACGGTTCGTAACCATTCGTACCAGATAAGCCTTTTCATACGTAATTTCGGAGCGGTTGGTGGACATCGTATAGTCGGCAAGTGTATCCTGCACAATGTCCTCCGCATCGCTCAGCGATCCCAGCATTCGGTAAGCGAGCGTCGTGAGCAACGGACGATACGAGTTCACTATCGTGATATCTAGCAAATCATTCAACTCCTAGTTATCTATTAAAAACTTCAATGTGATAGGTTTATAGTTTCAATCATGCGGACATAATGACGGATAGAGACGTTCCGGAACGCAAGCAGACGCACTGGCAGGTGCGCGAGAGGAGCTTGTGTGATGTCCCATTATTATACCACTTCCTTCCATCATTCCGATCGACCTTATCGCATTCCATACCGTCATTCTTATGCTTTAATTGTATTTGCTATTATTGTGCTCATTATGAGCTGGGAATCACACCGCATGGATGCCGCCCTCGCAACGGGAGACATTCCAACTGAAGCGATCCGCTTGCGTATCTTGGCCAACTCGGACAGTGCCGCCGATCAGCTTGTGAAACGTATCGTGCGCGACGAAGTCGTCAAAGCGATGAATGGCTGGGCGACAGGACAGCAAAGTATCGAAGAAGCCCGATTGACGATTCAGTCCAAGCTTCCTGAGCTGCAAGGCATCGTAGCCGATGTGCTTGCAAGCAGAGGTTTCGCATACACATCTTCTTCGGAGCTGGGTCTCGTCGACTTCCCGACGAAGATGTATGGTAACAAAGTGTATCCGGCTGGTCAATACGAGGCGCTGCTCATTACAATCGGCGAAGGTAAGGGTCAGAACTGGTGGTGCGTGCTGTTCCCGCCACTATGCTTTGTCGACGCGGCGACTGGCGAAGCTTCAGCAGCGGAAGCTACTGTAGCCGATGACTCGGCTGCTGCTGATACGACTCTTAAAGCAGGTGCAGATGAGGCTGATGCAGGATCTGCTGCTGAGCAAACGGCGGATTCTGGCGAAGCGCCAAAAGCGAAATTTTTTATCTGGGAAATGATCGAGAAGCTGATCAACTGGATCAAGTCATTGTTCTAAGTGGTCATTGTTCTGAGGCGATCAAGAAGTGATAGCAATGTATAGAAGAGGCGCCTGCTGTCCCCCGCGGACAAGGCGCCTTACGTTGTTTGGGGGAGCTATGGAAGCCGGTGTTCGAACGCCGGTCCCGGAGATGGATCGATATGTTATAATAGCGGGAGAACAACTATTAGTCGCCATGAGGATAGAATATAAGATGCGAGATACAAAAGTATGGGAAGTAGAATACATGAACGAAGCAGAGGGCGGATCGCCTCTCGTGCAGGCCGCGAGTACGCTCCGCAGCGGAGGGCTCGTCGCTTTCCCGACGGAGACGGTATACGGTCTAGGTGCGGATGCGCGCAGCAATGAAGCGGTGGCCGGGATCTTTGAGGCCAAGGGAAGACCGTCTGATAATCCGCTTATCGTGCATATTGCGGACCGAAACCAGCTTGGTGAGCTGACACTGCCGCATTCTCCGCTTGTAGACGAGCTTATGGATCGCTTCTGGCCAGGTCCGCTCACGGTGGTGTTGCCTGCTAGAGAAGGTGTGTTATCGCCTTTGGTAACGGCCGGTCTCGCCACTGTCGCCATTCGAATGCCGGATCATCCCGTAGCGCTCGAACTAATCCGTTTGGCCGAATGTCCGGTAGCGGCTCCTAGCGCCAATCGTTCCGGGCGTCCAAGCCCAACGACAGCAGGACATGTGCTGGAGGATCTCGCGGGGTGTATTGACGGCATTGTGGATGGCGGAGCGACGGGTGTCGGGCTGGAGTCTACAGTCGTGGAGCTCGAGGGAGAAGAGATCATTCGTATCCTAAGGCCAGGAGGCATCACGGCAGAGGCGCTGCAAGCTGCTTTGCCCCATGCGGACATTGTAACGGACGACGAACTTGTTCATGGCTCGGCCCCTCGTTCGCCAGGCATGAAGTACACCCATTACGCGCCGCAAGGCGAGTTAACGCTTGTGAGCGGTGAGCGTGCTTTGGTTTCAGCCGTCATTCAATCAGCGATCGAAGATAGCCGCGCGGGCGGCTTTACGACAGGCGTACTCGCATTCGACGAACGTGCTGCTCATTATGACGCAGATTTAGTTATTGGCATGGGCAGCGAAACAAGACTCTCAGAAGCGGCACGGGGGTTGTATGCGGCGTTACGGCAATTTGATTCGGCCGGTATACAGCGTATATGGGCGGAGTCACCAGGCGAAGCGGGGATCGGGGCGGCTTTGCTGAACCGGATGGCCAAAGCGTCTGGAGGTCGACTTATAATCGTCCCTTAAGTCCGATAAAACGGATGTGCTTGACGCATCAGCCGTTTCATCTTGCACGTTTAACAAACGATTAATTGAATGATCATCCATCATTTGGTATGTATTGCTCCCTTGTCCGCATATGTTGATTAAAGAACTCGCGGCGGACTTGGGGGAGATGGTAGTGTGGGATGCGAATGTATATACAGGACAAGTACTGACGCTGCTCTGCATTGCGGCGGCGTTGGGGTTTGACGCTTTCTCGTTGGGGCTTGGCATAGGACTTAAGGGTATTAGACTGCGCGAGATTGTGAAGCTGGGCTTCGTTATCGGTTTGTTCCATGTTCTTATGCCGATCGGAGGATTGTTGACGGGTCAGCTCGTCAGTGGTTTATTGGGACAAGTAGCCTCGATCGCGGCGGGGATTCTGCTCATTCTGCTTGGTGGTCATATGATTTATAACTCGTTTAAGGGAGAAGAAGCGTTATCGTTTGATCATCGTTCTCTCTGGGGGTTGTTAGTTCTGGCGCTCAGCGTGAGCATCGACGCTTTTTCGGTAGGTATCACGCTAGGGATGTTTTCTGCTGATTTATGGCTGACCATCATGTTGTTTGGTCTCACTGGCGGGATCATGTCGATGCTGGGTTTGTTTCTGGGCAGGAAGGTAAGCGGCAATCTAGGAGAATACGGAGAGGCGTTTGGCGGGGCGATACTGCTCGTATTCGGCGTTCTATTCGTCCTATAGAGGTTGTTCATGAAGTCCCAAGGACGGCGTAGCCGTTTCGCCTTAACGAATATCGTAATAGAGAGGGGAAAAACCAATATGAAACGTATCTTGTTTGTGTGCACCGGCAATACTTGTCGTTCTCCCATGGCGGAAGCGTTGCTTCGCGTCCATGCGGCGAAGAGGAGAATGACCGTTGTTGTACGATCCGCTGGCGTGTCGACCGTTGATGGGTTGCCGATCTCGGGCAATGCGCTTGCGGTGCTTGGCCGGAGAGAGGTCGCACATCAAGGTTCGTCCCGTGCGCTAACGGCAGAAGCGGTTGATTGGGCCGATCTCATCCTGACGATGACCTCGGGTCACAAGAGCGACCTGCTTCACGTCCACCCGGAAGCCGTGGACAAGACGTTTACG
This sequence comes from Paenibacillus sp. strain BS8-2, assembly GCF_054483835.1. Taxonomy (NCBI): domain Bacteria; kingdom Bacillati; phylum Bacillota; class Bacilli; order Caryophanales; family Paenibacillaceae; genus Paenibacillus; species Paenibacillus sp. strain BS8-2. The sequence continues at coordinate 1,332,965 of NZ_CM137010.1, read as the reverse complement.
CTGAAGGAATTTGCCAACACGGATCCGGATGTGCTGCGCAATATCGAAGAGCTGGAGAGCCTATACAGCGACATGCAGATGAAAGGAGCGCTTGGTCAGCAATTGACCGGTGAGGAGCGCCGCCGTTTGCTGGATCTGGAGCGGAGTATTCCTAGCTTTGATATCGCTGATCCGTTTGGCGGCTCGCAGTCCGTTTATGAGAGCTGCTCCCAAGAGATCGAAGAGGCGATCGGGAAACTGCTGGACAAGCTGTCAGTTAAGGGAATGTCGCGTTAAAAATAGGCGATAAGGAAGAGAAAACCGGATTGCTTTCTGATCGTTCTTGCGCTATTATGAAGGTACAAAACATGGTTTCCGATGTAACTGGCGACGGAAGTGGGTAACCACGGTGGAGCATCGGAATATACGGCCGGTCGCCTGGGCAAAGAGCATCATGCTGAACGTAGCATGTCTGCTCTTTTTTTGTTTTTTTTCAAGGTGATAACGTTGTGTCGAAGTTCGAGAAACGCTGAATTGTCTTGTATTTCTTCGCCTTTGCAAGTTCGGCAATGTGTGTGATCTTGGCCCTTTGCCAGGTTGTTACGCTTGGCCGATAGAGGTTTTTCCGCTGGAGAGGTATACTAGCACCATAGGGTGATTTGCTACGTGCAAGTAACCGGGCAAGGAAATTCTGAAGAAGAGGTGTTGGCATTGAAGATTGTTATTGGAGCCGATCACGCAGGCTACCGTCTGAAAGATGTAATCGTGCCGTTCTTGGAGTCGCTTGGACATGAAATCGAAGATGTAGGATGCGACTGCAATCAATCGGTCGATTACCCGGACTATGCATTGCCTGTCTGTGAGAAAGTTGCTGCAGGCGAAGCGGATCGCGGTATCTTGATCTGCGGCACAGGCATCGGGATGTCGATTGCTGCTAACAAGGTGGCTGGCATTCGCTGCGCGCTTGTTCATGATCTATTCTCGGCCAAGGCGACTCGCGAACACAACGACACGAACGTGCTGGCGATGGGTGAACGCGTAATTGGACCTGGAGTAGCTGAAGAGATCGTAAAGGTGTGGCTTTCTACCCCGTTCTCGGAGGGCGAGCGACATGTCGGCCGCGTGAACAAAGTGCTTGAAATCGAGAAAAAATACAACGCGCGCGCTTAATTGGCGGGGGCTGGAAGGCGGTGTATGATGACCACAGTTGATCGGAACAACGATTCGTCTTCATGGTCAGTCTCCGTCGAGACCATTGTTCGGGAGCTGGCTGCTGCCGGACGCCTTCGCGAAGGCCAACTGCTTATTATCGGCGCTAGCACCAGCGAAGTAATCGGTGAGCGTATCGGTACAGCAGGAGCGCTGGAGACGGCAGCCGCCATCTATGCCGGCGTCGAAGCCGTTAGAAGGGAAATCGCCTTTATCCCGGTGTTCCAGTGCTGTGAGCATTTGAACCGGGCGCTCGTGATCGAAGAAGAGGCGGCTGCGCGGTACGGATTGGAGCTCGTCCATGCCGTTCCAGTGCCAAAGGCTGGAGGTTCCATGGCAGCGTATGCGTATGACCAATTGGAGCATCCTTGTTTAGTGGAGTCGGTTGCCGCTCATGCGGGTATTGACATTGGAGATACCTTTATCGGCATGCATCTGAAGCGGGTAGCTGTACCCGTTCGACCTTCGATCCGTTCGATCGGTGAAGCGCATGTCACGATGGCGATCACAAGACCTAAACTTATCGGGGGCGCAAGAGCGGTATATGAACCGCTTAAGACCCTGCCTGCCGAACAATCTATGCATCATTGCGAATAATCATTATTACATTTGGGAGGAATTATCGTTATGGAAAATCTACGTAAACAAGATCCGGAAGTACTAAAGGCGCTTGGCCTTGAGCTGCAACGTCAACGCGACAATATTGAGCTGATCGCATCCGAAAACATCGTTAGTGAAGCTGTGCTGGAAGCAATGGGCTCCGTTCTGACGAACAAATACGCAGAAGGTTACCCTAGCAAACGCTACTACGGTGGATGTGAGCATGTCGATATCGTAGAAGATTTGGCTCGCGAACGCGCGAAGGAACTGTTTGGCGCAGATCACGCTAACGTACAACCGCATTCCGGCGCACAAGCGAACATGGCCGTATATCTGGCAGCCCTTCAGCCTGGAGACACTGTGCTTGGCATGAACCTGGCTCATGGCGGACACCTGACGCACGGTAGCCCGGTTAACGCATCTGGCTTGCTTTATAACTTTGTAGCTTACGGCGTTCAAGAGGATTCCTTCACAATCGATTATGAAGAAGTTCGCAAGCTGGCGTTCAAGCACCGTCCACGTATGCTGGTAGCTGGCGCAAGCGCATATCCGCGTACTATCGACTTCGAGAAGCTGGGTCAAATCGCCAATGAAGTTGGCGCACTCTTCTTTGTCGACATGGCACATATCGCAGGATTGGTCGCGGCTGGTCTACACCCGAGCCCGGTACCGCATGCACACTTTGTGACAACAACAACGCATAAGACATTACGCGGTCCTCGCGGCGGCATGATTCTTTGCCGTAAGGCATGGGCAGCTGCTATTGATAAAGCTGTATTCCCTGGCTCTCAAGGCGGCCCTCTGATGCACATCATTGCAGCTAAAGCAGTTGCACTTGGTGAAGCTCTGCAGCCAGAATTCAAACAATATGCACAAAACGTTGTGAAAAACGCAAAAGTATTGTCCGAAGAGCTGCTTTCCAGAGGGATCAACATCGTCTCTGGCGGCACAGACAATCATCTTATGCTGATCGATACGCGCAGCCTTAACATCACAGGCAAAGCGGCTGAGCATGTGCTTGACGAAGTAGGCATCACGGTTAACAAAAATGCCATTCCATTCGACCCTACAAGCCCATTTGTTACAAGCGGCATTCGAATTGGTACTCCGGCTGCAACAGCACGCGGCATGAACGAAGAAGCGATGAAAGTGATCGCCGAAGTGATTGCACTTGTGCTTAACAATCCCGAGGATAGCGCGACTTTGGAGCAAGCTCGTGTCAAGGTGCGCAACCTGACGGCTCAATACCCTCTTTATCCGAACATGACATACTAATATCTGCATACGAAAAGCACCGCTGTGGCACAATGCTACAGCGGTGCTTTTTTTGTTTTTTGGAAAATGATGTGTGACAGATCAATGAAAGGAACAAGTGATTATATGCCAATCATTTTCGGCTGTTACAAACAACTAAATTGATGATAAAAACAACATTATATAATTATAATATTCATTATTGTAAAAAGTAAAAAAATAACTTTTATGTATCGTTGATTTAGGAGATCTTGATCAAAATTACGATTATTTCGATCATTTTATGTGGTATAAAGTTTCAAAATGATAGGGTCACTCCGTATGATACTTACAAATTTTATATGAATTTGTGCCATGATATGAGGTTCTTCGCGAAAGTTCGTGCATGAAAGTGCAAGTAATGACGCATTAAAATGGTATTACAATAGCGTATTAGCACATAAATACAGTAAATATTAAACGCATTAGTGCAAATGTGCGTTGTCGTGTTAAAGCTTTGGGAAATTTTAAGAATAGCGGCAGGGCTCATAATTTTCGAGTCTCAAGGAAATAGTAAATGTGTCGCTGGAAAGTTTTACGGGTAGTTATCTGTTGACAATTATTAATTTTAAGTTGTATATTGTTTAACGTCGAATAAATAATTTTTCATGTGAGAAATTATGACACTTCATTAAAATTCATCTTTTGCAACTCTTCAACACGGTTTTAAAAAATTATATATAAAATTAGGAGTTGATGTATGTGAAAGGGAGTTTCAAAAAGCCAGCCCAATTCATGCTAGTCCTCGTTGTTGCATTCAGCATGTTGTTAACCGCTTGTACAAGCAATAACAACAAGAATGCTGATCCAGCCAACAACGGTGCGAACAACGGTGGAGAAGAAACACCAAGCACTCCACAAGAATTCCGATTCACTCTTGCAAGCGAACCGCCGAGCTTGGATCCCGCATTGATGACAGACGCTCAGTCCAGCATCGTAGCTGCAGGTCTGTACGAAGGTCTTACTCGCCTGAACACAAAAGGTGAGCCTGAGAACGCGATTGCAAAAGAACTGACTGCATCTGAAGACGGCAAGACATACACAATTAAACTTCGCGACGATGTGAAGTGGAGCAATGGCGACCCTGTTACTGCTCACGATTTCGAATATGCTTGGAAACGCAGCTTGAACCCTGAAACAGCTTCCGAGTATGCATACATGTTGTTCTACCTTGAGAATGGTGAGAAATTCAATGCAGGCGAAGCTTCCGCTGATGATGTAGGCGTTAAGGCAACTGACGACTACACGTTGGAAGTTAAACTGTACACACCAGCTCCTTACTTCCCTAGCTTGCTTGCGCACTACACGTACCTGCCCGTTCATCAGGCGACTGTAGAAGGCAACGAAGCATGGGCTGCAGAAGCAAAAACAATCGTATCCAACGGTCCTTTCACTCTGAAAGAGTGGGCTCATGCGGACAAGCTGGTTCTTACGAAAAACCCTGACTACTACAACAAAGACGCTGTTAACTTCGACACAGTAACGATTTCTCTGGTTGAAGACGAGAACACGGTTTACCAATTGTTCGAAACAGACAAAATCGACTGGATCGGCGCGCAAGCAGGTTCCGTACCTACGGACATGACGAAACAGCTGATCGAAGAGAAGAAAGCAGAAGTAACATCTGTTGCTTCGACTTACTACTATCTGTTTAATACAGAGAAAGCTCCTTTCTCGAACGTGAAAGTTCGTAAAGCTTTCTCGATGGCGATTGACCGTCAATCCCTGATCGACAATGTTGCACAAGCGAACCAACAACCGGCATACGGTTTGGTGCCGCCAAGCATCGCCGGTGTCCAAGGCAAGATGTTCCGCGAAGTGTATCCAGATAACTACTTCACAGAGAACGTAGAAGAAGCTAAGAAACTTCTGGCTGAAGGTCTTGCTGAAGAAGGAATGACTGCACTTCCAGAAGTAACATTGCTGTACAACACAAGCGAAGGCCACAAGAAATTGGCTGAAGCAGTTGTTGACATGTGGCGCAAATCGCTCGGCGTAGAAGTGAAACTGGCTAACCAAGAGTGGGGAACATTCCTTGAAACTCGTAAAGCTGGCCAATTCGACATCGCACGTTCCGGCTGGGGCGCTGACATCAACCATCCAATCAACTTCACGTATGACCTGATTCATCCGAAATCCGGTAACAACGACGGCCGTTACAACAACCCTAAAGTGCAAGAGTTGCTTGACGGTTCGCTTGTAGCAGAATCCCCTGAGAAAACAGTGGAAATGCTGGCTGAAGCTGAGAAAATCGCAATTCAAGACGACATGGCTGTATTGCCGGCTTACTACTACACAACGGTAACGATGGTCAAGCCAGGCATCGAGAACGTAGTATCCGACTATGCAGGTCATATCGACTGGGTGTTCGGCAGCAAGAAATAAGGATCGCCTAACCTAAACAAGACTGCTTAGAGTAACTGTCCAAAAGGGTATATATAGTCTCTCTATATATACCCTTTTGAAATGCAAATAAAGATTGTGAGAGAGTGGGTGATCGTATGCTCCGCTACATTTCAGGCAAGTTCTTATTTATGATTCTCTCCCTGTTTATCTTGGTAACGGCAACATTCATGCTGATGAACGCAATACCGGGCAGCCCGCTGCAATCCGAGAAGGCTACTAGCGAAGCCGTTCAGAAAAACTTGGAAGCGTATTACGGTTTAGATAAGCCCCTGTACGTGCAATACGGAACGTATTTGAAAAACCTTCTTCAAGGTGATATGGGGATCTCCATGAAGAAAAAATTCCAGTCCGTGGATAAAATGATTGCACAATCATTTGGTCCTTCGCTTAGACTGGGTATTTCCGCTATCATCACCTCCGTGATTGTAGGCTGTATTTTGGGCATACTCGCGGCGATGTACCATCGGAAGTTTATCGATAATTTAGCAATGATCATTGCAGTAATTGGTCTGGCGATACCGAGTATCGTGCTCGCTCCCGTTATGCAATATTTTTTGGCCACGAAGTTAGGCTGGTTTGAAGTTGCGGGCTTGAATGGCCCAATGGACTATGTATTGCCTACGATCGCGCTGGCATCCGGCCCGATCGCTTTTATAGCACGACTTCTTAGATCGACCATGATCGAAGTACTGAACGCTGATTTTATTAAAACCGCCAAATCCAAAGGGCTTGCCGGTTATGTCATCGTCGCGAAGCACGCGCTTCGGAACTCTATGCTTCCAGTTGTCACTTATTTGGGTGTTCTGGCTGCTGGCATCATTACAGGTTCTGTTGTTGTCGAGAAAATTTTCGCGATCCCAGGCATTGGCAAGCACTTTGTTTCTAGTGTCATAGATCGGGATTATCCGCTTATTATGGGCATTACGATTTTCTACGCCGTTATATTAATGGTGTGCCGCTTCTTGTCGGATGTTGCTTATGTGCTTGTGGATCCGCGTATGCGCGCCGGCGGAAAGGTGGGGAAATAATCGATGTCTAATTCCAATCCGAAACCGCTGGGCAAGGAACGCTCGGACACGCTTACTCCCGATATGTTCCAGAAGCTGCGCCGCGATGAGGTTCGCGTCGATGAAGTCGGCCGTGCCACACTGACGGCTTGGCAGGATATCCGGATGCGGCTTACGAGCAACAAGCTGGCTATGCTTGGCTTCTGGATTATCGCAGTGTTTGTGCTCTGTGCCATATTTGTGCCATGGGTGTGGCCATATGACCACTTTACGAATGAATTAACGAATACGAACAAGCCGCCAGGAGGCGCACATTGGTTCGGTACAGACGATCTTGGACGTGATATGTTCGTGCGTGTCTGGAAGGGCGCGCAGATCTCTTTGTTCGTCGGTGTCGTAGCGGCATTGATTGACCTTATTATTGGTGTCATCTACGGAGGCATCATGGGCTACTATGGCGGCAAAGTCGATGAGGTCATGAACCGTTTTGCAGAAATTCTGTACTCGATTCCTTATCTGCTTGTCGTGATTCTGCTCTTGGTTGTCATGGAGCCAAGTATTACGACGATCATCGTCGCGATGTCCATTACAGGCTGGATCAACATGGCCTGGATCGTACGCGGACAGATTATGCAGCTTAAGAATCAAGAATATGCGCTTGCATCCAAGTCTCTTGGCGCTGGCGCGATGCGTATTATTTTCCGTCATCTGGTACCTAATGCGATGGGTCCCATTCTAGTTACATTGACGTTGACGATTCCTAGCGCGATATTTACAGAAGCGTTCCTTAGCTTCCTCGGTCTAGGCGTTCAATCGCCTGCCGCTTCATGGGGAACGATGATTGATGACGGAGTTGGCGGTATTTTCAACTACCCGTGGCGGCTGTTCTTCCCGGCTATTTTCCTCAGTGTAACGATCTTTGCATTTAACGTCTTCGGGGATGGTCTGCGTGACGCATTCGATCCGAAGCTCAAAAAATAAACAATCTAGCCGAGAGGAGGTCATTGTTCATGAAGACCTTGCTGGAAGTGAAAAATCTTAGCGTTTCCTTCGACGTATACGGAGGAGAAGTACAAGCGATCCGCGACATCAGTTTCGATGTCAAGGAAGGCGAATCCGTGGCGATCGTAGGCGAATCCGGCTCAGGCAAATCGGTTACCGCGCAGTCTATTATGAGATTGAATCCATCTCCGCCAAGCCGTATCAAGAACGGTTCGGTCAAGTTTGATGGACAGGAGCTGCTCTCTCTTTCGGAGAAGGAAATGCAGACAGTGCGCGGCGATAAGATCGGAATGATCTTTCAAGATCCCATGACATCGCTCAACCCTACGCTTACAGTCGGCGCTCAGATCACGGAAGGTCTGATCAAACATCAAAACGTAAGCAAGTCGGAAGCGATGGCACGGGCAATCGAGATGCTGCATCTGGTAGGCATTCCGAATCCTGAGCAACGGATCAAACAATATCCGCATCAATTCTCAGGGGGCATGCGTCAGCGCGTGATGATCGCAATCGCGCTTGCGTGCAATCCGAAGCTTCTTATCGCGGATGAGCCGACAACGGCGCTGGATGTTACGATTCAAGCTCAAATCATGCGAGTGATGAAGGATCTGCAACAGAAGATGGGAACTTCTATTATTCTTATTACCCATGACCTCGGCGTCGTTGCCGATGTCTGTGATCGTGTAATCGTTATGTATGCAGGACGTATTGTTGAGACGGGGACAAAGTGGGAGATCTTCCAGAATCCACAGCATCCGTACACGAGAGGACTGCTGCGTTCCTTACCGCGTCTCGATCAGAAGAAGGACGAGCCGCTTATCCCGATTCCGGGCACGCCACCAGATCTGATTAAGCCGCCAGCAGGCTGCAGCTTCTGCGCACGCTGTGATGAAGCGATGAAGGTGTGCGTCGATAACGATCCTAACCTGCATGCGATTAAAGGCAGCGAGTCACACGCAGCTGCTTGCTGGATGCTGCATGAGTACGCTAACCGGGAGGTACCGGTATGAGCAAGAACACTCCATTAGTAGAAGTAAACAACCTGCAGAAGTTCTTTAATCTTGGGCAGGGTAACATATTGAAGGCTGTCAACGATGTTTCGTTCTCGATTGCACGAGGCGAGACGGTTGGCGTTGTAGGTGAGTCAGGCTGTGGCAAGTCCACTGCCGGGCGTACCATTCTGCGTCTATACGAGCCAACAAACGGCGGCGTAAACTTTGACGGTAAAGATATTTATAAGATGCGCGGAGCGGAGCTTAAAGGTCTTCGCCGCAACATGCAGATGATCTTCCAGGATCCTTATGCATCTTTAAACCCGCGGATGACCGTTACCGATATCATCGGCGAGGCGCTGGACATTCATAAACTCGCTGGTAGTAAAGCTGAGCGCAAGCGTAAGGTCGAGGACCTGCTTGATCTCGTTAACTTGAACCCGGAACATGCCACGCGTTATCCGCATGAATTCTCCGGCGGTCAACGTCAACGGATCGGCATCGCGCGCGCCCTGGCTGTGGATCCGAAATTTATCATTGCCGATGAGCCGATCTCCGCTCTGGACGTATCCATCCAAGCGCAAGTCGTCAACCTGATGCAGGACTTGCAGCGTAAGATGGGTCTGACTTACCTGTTCATCGCGCATGACTTGTCCATGGTTAAGCATATTTCTGACCGTGTAGCGGTTATGTACTTGGGCAAAATCGTGGAGCTCGCAGAGTCGAGCGAGCTGTACGACAACCCGCGTCATCCGTATACAAGGGCGCTTCTGTCTGCGATTCCGATTCCGGATCCGCAGGTTGAAGCAACTCGCGAACGTATCGTGCTTAAGGGCGATCTGCCGAGCCCGATCAATCCGCCAAAGGGCTGCCAGTTCCATACCCGTTGCCCGCTCGCAACGGATAAGTGCAAGACGGATGAGCCGAAGCTGGTGGAAGTAAGCAAAGGTCATTTGGCATCGTGCCATTACGCTTAGACTATCGTCATCTAAATATGCAACACACAAAGCCCTTCTAGGCGAACTGAGTTCGATAGAAGGGCTTTGTGATGTTTGATGCAAGTGACTAACTGCGGTTAAGATGCCATGTTTATTTTACAGTGACGCGGAATGTGGTGCTCTTGCCGCCGTAGGCTACTTTAATCGTGGTCGTCCCTTTCGCTATAGCCTTTATTGTACCATCCGTTACTGTAGCGACAGCTGTCTTGGATGAAGTCCATACAGCACTGCTCGTGGCGTCAACCGGACTGCCTGTGTAGTAGATGGCTTGGACAGTCACGCTGTACGAAGCGCCTACGGCAAGCTGAGTCGACTTGGAGGATAGCTGCAAGGATTTCAGCTTAGGCGTTACAATAATTTGAATATCGACCGGCTTGCCTTGGTAGGAGCCGCTTACCTTGGTTGCTCCTACTCCAATGGCTTTGACAGATGAGGAGCCGCTTACGGTTGCGACGTTCGTGCTCGCGATCGTCCAATTCATCTTTGATCCGATGGATACTTTCTTGCCGTCTTTGTAATAGCCATATACTTTAATCGATTTGGAACGGCCAGGGTTCAACTCGATAACCGTCGGTTCCACAACAAACTTTACGATTTCTTCTTCGATTTTCACGCGGACCGAAACGGTTTTGGACAAATAAGTTCCTGTAAGTGTAACGGTTGACGCTTCGAGTCCTTTCATCGACTTCTCCAATAAAAGGATGTTATCCGAAGTTGTTTTCCATTCGATCTTTTCGGAGATATCCGCTTCCTCGCCGTCTTCGTAGATGACGGATACGGTTGGAAGATCGGTCGATTTGCCGGTGATGATACTGAGATCCTTGGCTTCGGCGATTAATTTGACCGGCTTCAGATGAACGGTTAGCTCGACTTCGATTTCAAAATCTTCTACCGCACCTGTAAGGGTGGTCTCTCCGAGCGCTTTTGCCGTCCACTTCGACTCTTCTATTGTAGCGATCTCTTCATCCCCGCTGCTCCACTTCACAAGCTTGGAGACATCAATGGTCGAACCATCAAAGGTGGTAGCTGTAACCTTTGGCAGATCGCCAGAAATGCCCTTAAAGGCGTCGATCGTTGTCTTCTCGGCTGTTAGCTTCTTAACACTCGGATAGACAGTGACATCGATGCTGCGGCTGATGCCTTTGTATGCTACTGTAATTTTGGCTGTGCCGACACCCTTTGGCGTTACTTTGCCTTGCTGCGATACGATAGCGACAGATACGTCGGATGAGGTCCATTCGCCTTTTGTTGTAATGGTTTCTTCATCATTCGAATTCGTCAGCACTTTCGCTTGAATTTGCAAATCCCCGTCTTGCAGCTGCATGTGATATTCTTTCTCCGGAGACAGCTTAATCGATTGGTACGGCGTGCGTACGACGATACTGATCGATGCGGATACGCCAAGGTGGGAGACGGTGATGGTCGTCTTGCCAGCGCCTACAGGCGTTACGACACCCTTGTCTACTGTTGCGACCTTTGTATTGCCGCTTGTCCATTTGGCGCTGTCCGTTACGTCCGTAATGTTACCGGTCTTCGGAGTTGCCGAAGCGCTCAGGTTAACGTCGGGATCGCCAACCTCAAGATCGAGCAGGTTGCCCTCGGGCTTCGGCGAAATTTCAATCGATTTATACGGTGAGGATACGGTTAGTTTGATCGAATCGGATTTGCCCTTGAACTTGGCTGTAATCGTTGCTGTACCCGCGCTGACTAACGTAACTTTGCCATTATCTACTGTAGCGACGGATGCGCTGGAAGTGGTCCATACGGCATCGGAGGTGATGTCGATGTTTTGAGCGCTTCCCTTCTTGCCGAAGAGCTCCAGCTCTAGCGATTCGCCCAGCTTGATATCAGCGATCGTCGCTGGCGCGTCGTCGTTTCCTTGGGTCAGTATAACTTCATCGTAGACGAAGTCGGAAGTTGCTTTTACAGTTGCGCTATACCCTTTATAAGTAGCGGTAATGGTCGCTGATCCTGAGCCGACCCCCGTCAATATGCCTTTGTCTACTTTGACTACGGAGCTGTTCGATGTTTTCCATGCTGCTTCGGCCGTCACGTCTTTCTTGGATGCGGAGCCCGAGAGGGAAGCCAGTACGGAGACGACAACTTTATCGTCTTCAACGAACATTTCGAGCGAAGAGAGCGCGTTATTATAATCGGCCTCCTCGTATTCGAGTTCGATTCCCGTCGTAGTATCCTCCGCCGCATTCGCTATCCCGCCGAACATTCCCATCAAAAGGGTGAACGCCAGTGCGGCCGCCAGCCATCTGCGTGCATCTTTGAACGACAAGCTCCAACTATTCTGCAAATTCACTACATCCCTGTCCTTTCATATGTGGATTATTATTCCTTCTCTACTATTAACGGCATCTCGTCCCTGAAAGTGAACAACGGATGGACGAAGGGTGATTAAGATGCGCGGAAGACAAGCGGCGGTCTTCGGAGAAAAGGCATGTTTTGAGACCGTCATAGATGCATTTATTTTTTTGCGGACCAGGATGCAAGGCCCAAAGTACAGTGCTATAATATACTGGATTGTGACCGTGATAAAGTTCGGGGTTCATTGCCACAATAGAAGGTATAAGGAAACGTAGGAGGAATTATGCTCCATGAGCAAATTGGTTATTTGTGATCACCCGTTGATCCAGCACAAGTTGACTTACATTCGCAACAAGAATACAAATACGAAGGATTTCCGTGAGCTGGTCGACGAAGTCGCGACATTGATGGCTTACGAAATTACGCGGGAAATTCCACTCGACACCATTAAAGTAGAAACCCCTGTGGCAGAAACAGAAGCGAAAGTTGTGTCTGGCCGAATGCTCGGACTCATCCCGATTCTGAGGGCTGGTCTTGGTATGGTTGACGGCATCCTGAAGCTGATTCCTTCGGCGAAGGTTGGACATATCGGACTGGCACGCGATCACGAAACGCTGCAGCCTAAGGAATATTATATAAACCTGCCGACCGATGCGCAGAACCGACTGCTTATCGTCATCGATCCTATGCTGGCTACTGGCGGATCGGCTATCGCAGCTATCAACTCGCTTAAACAGCGAGGCTGCGACCAGATCAAGCTGATGTGCCTCATTGCGGCTCCGGAAGGCGTACGAGCATTCCAAGAAGCGCATCCGGATATCGACATCTATATTGCGGCGATGGACGAGCGCCTCAACGAGAAAGGGTATATCGTACCTGGACTTGGAGATGCTGGAGATCGCATGTTCGGCACGAACTAATAGATTTCGACATCGGATTTTTTTGAACGACACCATATGGGAGTGGAATGAATTGTCTAAACTAAGAGTAATGACGATTTTCGGCACACGGCCGGAAGCCGTCAAGATGGCTCCGCTCGTGCTGGAACTGCAGAAGCGGGATCGCGATATCGTGTCCATTGTATGCGTGACGGCACAGCATCGCCAGATGCTGGATCAGGTGCTCGATTTCTTTGAGATCGAACCTAATTACGACTTGAACGTGATGAAGGACAGGCAGACGTTGACAGAGACGACTGTTCGCGTGCTGGAAGGGCTGGAGCCCGTGCTTGTGGAAGCCAAGCCGGATATCGTGCTGGTACACGGCGATACGCAGACGACATTCCTCGCGAGCTACGCTGCTTTCCTGAAACAGATCAAAGTCGGTCATGTCGAAGCGGGTCTGCGGACTTGGAACAAGATGTCGCCGTACCCGGAGGAGATGAACCGCCAATTGGCCGGCGTCTTGTCAGACATCCACTTCGCTCCGACGGATTGGTCGGCGAATAATCTTCGCAAGGAAAACAAGTCGGAAGAGACGATCTACGTGACGGGCAATACGGCAACGGACGTGTTCCAATACACGGTAGACGACTCCTTCACCCATCCCGTCATCGAGTGGGCTAAGGGCAAACGGATGATTCTGATGACCGCCCATCGGCGCGAATCGCTTGGCGAGCCGCATCGCAATATTTTCCGAGCGGTCAAACGTATCGCAGACGAGCACGAAGATGTCGCGATTGTTTACGCCGTCCATCCGAATCCGGCTGTACGGGAGCCAGCCAATGAGCTGTTAGGCAATCATCCGCGCATTCGGCTCATCGATCCGCTGGATGTATTCGAGTTCCACAACATCTATCCCCATGCCTATATGATTATGACCGACTCCGGGGGCATGCAGGAAGAAGCGCCATCCTTTGGTGTTCCTACACTCGTGCTTCGCGATACGACGGAGCGTCCGGAAGGAATCGAAGCGGGTACGCTGGAGCTTGTTGGCACGGATGAAGAACGTGTGTATGAGCGTGCTAAGGCGATTCTGGGCGACACGTCCCTGTATTGTCGAATGAGTCAGGCGGCTAATCCTTATGGGGACGGCAAGGCCTCTGAGCGCATTGTAGATGCGATCCTGCATCATTTTGGCAGAAATCAGAATCGGCCGCAGCCGTTCACACAAAGTTCATAGTTGCCATGGCCATTGCGGCTTGAATGCCAAATATACAGCATACAGTAGTACTGTACGGTTTTGAGGGTGGAGGAACCCATGTAACACAAGGGTTTTTCCACATCTATTGGCAGAAAATTAGATGCTCTTTTAATTGACAAACCTTGCGACGCTTCGATAAAATAAATGAGGATTGACAGGGGTTGGGCGGTATGAATGAGAAGAACAATCAAGACAATCCATGGAAGGCAGCGGCAATGGTCGGAGCTATTGGCGTGGATGTCGGATTTTGTGTTTTCTTGGGCTATTGGCTTGGCTCTATGGCTGGGGAGAGCTTGGGCGATCCCAAGGCCTGGACGGTCACAGGACTGTTCGTTGGTCTGGCTGTCGGTATCCTTTCAGCCATTCTGATCGTCAGGAAGGTGTTGAAGGGAAGCGATGGATAATATTTTTAGAACGGCGATGCGCGGGGCGCTTTTTTTTTGCGGCCGCATGTCTGCTGCTTTGGGGCGTGTTCCCGGAACAGAAGGCTATATTTGCCGGACTGCTGCTGGGCGCTTTCGCAAGTTTCATGAATGCGCTTTTGTTAAGGCGGAGAGTAGAAATCGTTGGACAAGCAATAGCGGGCCGCAGCGTCCGTAAGATGGGTCTTGGGCTGGGCAGCCGTATCGCTATGGTGCTGCTGGTTGCCATGATTGCGCTCAAGAATCCGGATATGCTTAATCTGCCGGCTACACTGGCTGCCTGTATGATGATGCCGTTCATGATGTTGGTATCAGCTTTTCTTCATCATAAACGACTTTAACTGCGGAAAGGGGTGAAATTTTTTCAATGCATGAATTTCCCATTATTCCCATAGGGGACTTTAGGATTGACTTGTCCACTTGGGCGACGATCATTATTACGATGATCATCACTCTCGTGCTTGCTCGTCTGGCGGTTCGGAATTTGTCCGTAGAGAATCCTTCGAAGATGCAGAACTTCATGGAATGGGTCGTTGAGTTCGTGCACAACACGATCGCAAGCACCATGCCGCTGGAGAAAGTAAAGCGTTATCTATCGCTTGGTCTGACTCTGATTCTGTTCATCTTTATCTCTAACTTGTTGGGTCTGCCTTTCGGCGTCGTGTTCAACGTTCATGAAGTGACGCCTTGGCTTGGTGTAACGGAAGCTTTGCTGCATGAACAGCATGGTCACGTCCACATCGCGCTATGGAAGTCGCCAACTGCGGATCTTTCGGTTACGGCGGGTCTGGCTGTGACAGTTATCTTCCTGGTCCACTATCTCGGACTTAGAGACAACACGAAGCATTACATCAAGCACTATATCGAGCCGTTCCCGGTCTTCCTTCCTTTGAACCTGATTAAGGAAATCTCGAAGCCGGTAACACTGGCACTTCGTCTCTATGCGAATATATTCGCGGGCGAGGTTCTAATCTCCACGATTCTTATGTTAGGTTGGGCGGGTATTCCGTTCCTGGCCGCATGGCAAGGCTTCAGCGTATTCGTTGGCGCGATTCAAGCGTTCCTGTTTACGATTCTGACGATGGTATATATCTCGCAAGCGACGATCCACCATCACGACGAAGAAGCAGCGCATCATTGATTTAAGGTTTGAGACCCGGCTAAGGATCGAATGGTTCCGATACGGGATTGAGTTATACAAGGCAATGAAAACCAACTAATAAACCCTATTTCGAGGAGGATTTTTCAATGGATTACGGAGTTTTGGCAGCATCTTTGGCAGTAGGTTTGGGCGCACTTGGCGCAGGTATCGGTAACGGTATGATCGTTAGCAAGACAATCGAAGGTATCGCTCGTCAACCAGAACTGCAAGGCAAACTGCAAACAACAATGTTTATCGGCGTTGGTATCGTCGAAGTTGTGCCTATCATCGGCGTAGTTATCGCGTTCCTGGCGTTCTTCGGTTAAGCAACAATTTACATGAAATGGCGGGGAAGGCCTAGCCCTCTTCGCCTTCGTTTTGATTTCAAGCTTTAACGGATGTTCAAAAAGCTCGCTTTTGATCATGATGTATGACCAGAAGCGACTTCAACACCGAACTTTTTGAACTCTCATTTTACAGGAAGGAGTGGCAGCTATGGATTTTGTTTGGGAGAATACAGTGTTCGCGATCCTCGCGTTCCTTATCTTGTATTGGCTGTTGAGCAAATACGCTTTCGGGCCGTTGTTCTCCATTATGGAGCAGCGCCGCAAGCTGATCAGTGAGCAATTGAGCACGGCAGAGAAGAGCCGTCAAGAGGCTGCATCATCGATGGCAGCTCAGAAGGAAGCGCTCGACGAGGCGCGTAAGGAAGCTTATGCGATTATCGAACAAGCGAGAACAACAAGCACGAAGCAAGCGGACGATATCGTTCAATCCGCGAAAGGTGAGGCATCCCGCTTGAAGGATGACGCGCTTAAGGATATCGAGAGCGAGAAGAACAAAGCGATTGCCGCGCTTCGTTCCGAAGTTGGCGGTATTTCGGTGAAGATCGCTTCGAAGATTATCGAGAAGCAGGTTGACGAGAAGTCGCAAGAGCAGATCGTTAACCAATACCTGAAAGAGGTAGGAAGCAAATGAGCCGCGATACGGTCGTAGCGAAGCGCTACGCTAAAGCGTTGTTCGAGCTTGCATCTGCAGAAGGTACAGCATCAGAAGTCGAGGCGCAGCTGAAGCTGATCGCCGACGCATTGAAGCAGGACGCAGGAATTGAGAAATTCCTTTCGCTGCCTAATATCGATTCTGAGACGAAGCTGGCTGTACTGAAGTCTGGGTTTGGGGACAAGGTTTCCGTTCTTGTGCTGAACACCCTGCAAGTTATCGTTTCCCGCAGACGTCAATCGATTATTGGCGAAGTATATGAAGCATACACCAAGATTGCTGGCGAGGCTCTTGGCCAAGCACATGCAACGGTGTATTCGGCTAGTCAACTGACAGCCGAAGAATTCGCTGGCGTCGTTGCTGAATTCAGCACGATTACAGGGAAAAAAATTATAGCTGAGCAATCCGTCGATCCATCGCTGCTTGGCGGCATTCAGGTTCGTATTGGCGATCGTCTGTACGATGGAAGCCTGTCCGGCAAGCTGGATCGTTTACAAAAAACGTTTAAATTCTAAAGTACTGTAGATTGGGGTGAACGAATTGAGTATCAGACCTGATGAAATCAGCACGCTGATTAAACAACAGATCGAACAATATAAATCCGAAATTCAAGTCGTGGATGTCGGCACGGTCATCAATGTCGGTGACGGTATCGCTCGCGTACACGGCCTTGAGAACGCGATGCAAGGCGAGTTGCTCGAATTCGCGAACGGTGTCGTTGGCATGGCCCTCAACCTTGAGGAAAGCAATGTCGGCGTCGTTATCCTCGGTCCTTACACGGATATCCGTGAAGGCGACCAAGTGAAACGTACAGGCCGTATCATGGAAGTTCCAGTAGGCGACGAGCTTCTGGGACGCGTTGTAAACTCCCTGGGTCTTCCGCTTGACGGCAAAGGCCCTACGAACACAACGCAGACTCGCGCGATCGAATCCCCGGCTCCGGGCGTAATCGACCGTAAGTCCGTTCATGAGCCAATGCAAACAGGTATCAAAGCGATCGACGCAATGGTTCCAGTTGGCCGCGGCCAACGTGAGCTTATCATCGGCGACCGTCAAACAGGTAAAACTGCGATCGCGATCGACGCGATCATCAACCAAAAGGGCAACGGAGTTAAATGTATCTATGTTGCCATCGGACAAAAACAATCCACTGTTGCGAACGTTGTGGAAACACTTCGTCGTCACGGCGCTATGGAATACACAATCGTTGTTACAGCGAGCGCATCCGAGCCGGCTCCACTTCTGTTCTTGGCTCCTTACGCTGGCGTATCGATGGCTGAGTACTTCATGTACAAAGGCGAGCATGTCCTGATCGTATATGATGACTTGTCGAAGCAAGCAGCTGCATACCGTGAGCTTTCCTTGCTGCTTCGCCGTCCACCGGGTCGTGAGGCTTACCCTGGTGACGTATTCTACCTTCACTCCCGCTTGCTAGAGCGCGCAGCGAAGTTGAGCGACAAGCTGGGTGGCGGCTCTATTACGGCGCTTCCATTCATCGAGACACAAGCATCCGACGTATCGGCTTACATTCCTACGAACGTAATTTCGATCACAGACGGACAGATCTTCCTGGAATCCGACCTGTTCAACTCCGGACAACGTCCGGCTGTTAACGTTGGTATCTCCGTATCCCGTGTAGGCGGCTCCGCTCAGATCAAAGCGATGAAGAAGGTTGCGGGTACACTCCGTCTTGACCTTGCGGCTTACCGTGAGCTTCAAGCGTTCTCGCAATTCGGATCCGACCTTGATAAGTCGACGCTTTCGCGTCTGAACCGTGGTGCGCGTACAATGGAAATTCTGAAGCAAGGCGTTAACGTGCCTATGCCGGTTGAGAAACAAGTTATGTCCATCTACACAGCTGTTAAAGGCCACCTGGATGACGTAGCACTTGAGAAAATCGGCCGCTTCGAGCGTGAATTCCTGGCGTTCCTGGATTCCAACCATCCAGAAATCGGCGCTTCGATCCGCGATACGAAGGACCTGGTTGCTGACAACGAGAAAGCTCTCGTGGCAGCGATCCAAACATTCAAGAAAAGCTTCGCTTAACGCATAATGGATGCTCAAGAAGCCGTCAGCATACATCTAGAATCCACACATTTGCGGCTTCTTGAACAACATCTTCATAGAAATCCCTGCGCTCGGCCATGTGGTCCGAGCATAGGCCCTTACCACGCCCCGAACCGGTTCGGGGCACACGAAGGCGGGTGAAATCAATTGGCAACAAACATGCGTGATATTAAGCGTGAGATTAAGAGCAAGCAGAACATGAAGCAAATCACGAAGGCGATGGAGATGGTTGCAGCTTCCAAGCTAAGAAAGGCTCAGGAAGGCGCAACAGCCGCTCGTCCTTACGCTGATAAGCTCAAAGAGGTTGTTGCGAGCATCGCCGCTGGTACAAAGGATGTGAAGCATCCTATGCTGGAGACGCGTCCCGTTAAGAAGACAGGATATCTTGTCATCACGTCGGACCGCGGTCTTGCAGGCGGATACAACTCCAATATCTTGCGTAAAGTGACGCAGACGATTAAGGAGAAACATCAGTCTACGGACGAATACGTACTGTTCGTGATTGGACGCAAAGGCCGGGATTACTTCCGCCGCCGCAACATGCCGATCGTCGAAGAAGTTATCGGTCTTCCGGATGCGCCTACGTTTGCGGACATTAAGTCCGTGGCGACAGCAGCTGTCCAGAAGTTCGCCGAGGGCGTATACGATGAGCTGTATCTGTACTACAACCAATTCGTCAACGCTATTACCCAGATTCCAACAGAATCCCGCTTGCTTCCTCTGGAAGAGATTAGCGAAGGTACATCTGTGTCGGCTTACGAATATGAGCCGTCGCCAGAGGGTGTACTGGAAGTGCTGTTGCCGAAGTATGCAGAGACGCTGATCTACAGTGCCGTGCTGGATGGCAAGGCTTCTGAATTTGGCGCTCGTATGACTGCAATGGGCAGCGCGACGAAAAATGCTACGAAGATGATTAGCCAGCTGACGCTGACGTACAACCGTGCACGTCAAGCGGCAATCACACAAGAGATTTCCGAGATCGTTGCGGGAGCTAACGCACAATCTTAAACTTTATAGGTTTGTATAAACCGAAGGAAGCAGGAGGGAAAGCAATGAAAACAGGACGCGTTGTATCCGTCATGGGTCCGGTCGTCGACCTTGAGTTCGAACGCGGCAGCTTGCCGGAGATTCTGAACGCGGTTAAGATCAGCCAAAAAGCAACAAATGGCGGTGTCGACATTAACCTTACGCTTGAAGTTGCCGTTCATCTTGGCGACAACATGGTTCGCGCAATTGCGATGAGCACAACGGACGGTCTGGTTCGCGGCATGCAAGCCGTTGATTCCGGCGCTCCGATTACAATCCCTGTAGGCGCTCCGACGCTTGGCCGCGTATTTAACGTACTCGGCGAGCCGATCGACGAAGCAGGCGATGTTACATCTGAAGTGAATCTTCCAATTCACCGTTCTGCTCCAGCGTTCGACGAGCTGTCCACGCAAGCAGAAATTCTTGAAACTGGCATTAAAGTTATCGACTTGCTTGCTCCTTACACCAAAGGCGGCAAGATCGGCCTGTTCGGCGGTGCCGGCGTAGGTAAGACGGTAACGATCCAAGAATTGATCAACAACATCGCACAAGAGCATGGCGGTATCTCCGTATTCGCTGGTGTAGGCGAGCGTACGCGTGAAGGTAACGACTTGTATCATGAGATGAAGGACTCCGGCGTACTGAGCAAAACAGCGATGGTATTCGGACAAATGAATGAGCCGCCAGGAGCGCGTGCGCGCGTTGCTTTGACGGGTCTGACAATGGCTGAATTCTTCCGCGACGAAGAAGGCCGTGACGTTCTATTGTTCGTCGACAACATCTTCCGCTTCACACAAGCAGGCTCCGAGGTTTCGGCCCTTCTGGGACGTATGCCATCGGCGGTAGGTTACCAGCCAACGCTGGCAACTGAGATGGGTCAACTGCAAGAGCGTATCACATCGACGAAAAAAGGTTCCGTAACATCGATCCAAGCGATCTATGTTCCAGCGGATGATTACACGGATCCGGCTCCAGCTACGGCGTTTGCTCACCTTGATGCAACGACGAACCTTGAGCGTAAAATTTCCGAGATGGGGATCTTCCCAGCGGTTGATCCGCTTGCATCCTCTTCCCGTATCCTGTCGCCAGAAGTTCTTGGCGAAGAGCATTACAATGTAGCTCAAGGCGTGAAGAAAATTCTTCAGCGCTACAAAGAGCTTCAAGATATTATCGCGATTCTTGGTATGGACGAGCTGAGTGAAGAAGACAAAGTAACAGTTGGCCGCGCACGTCGTATCCAATTGTTCTTGTCCCAACCATTCCACGTAGCAGAGCCATTCACAGGCAACAAAGGCGTTTACGTTCCTGTTAAAGAATCTGTACGCAGCTTCAAGGAAATTCTCGAGGGCAAACATGACAATCTTCCGGAAGAAGCTTTCCGTTATGTAGGTGTCATCGAACAGGCCGTGGAGAAAGCCAGCACGCTTTAATAGCGAAAGGCGGGAGGAATCCACATGAGTACCTTTTTGGTAGAAATCGTAACGCCCGAGCGCAAAGTGTACGAAGAGACTGCGAACATGGTGAGCGTAAAAGGTTCGGAAGGCGAGTTAGGCATACTGCCTAACCACATTCCGCTCGTAACGCCGCTTCGCATTGCTCCGGTTACGATCAAGCGCGGAGGAGTTGTAGATGTTGTTGCCGTGAACGGCGGCTTCATCGAAGTCCGTAAGGATAAAATCGTTATTCTGGCAGAAAGCGCTGAGCTTTCGAGGGATATCGATGTGAAGCGTGCAGAAGCGGCTAAGAAACGTGCGGAGGATCGCCTTGCTTCCAAGCAGGACGAATTCGACTATCGTAGAGCTGAGCTGGCATTGCAACGCGCGATGAACCGTCTGAACGTAGGACGCTAATCGGTTTGAATGAAAAGGAAGCAGGGACAATCGTCTCTGCTTCCTTTTTTTGATATTTGGGGGATTATACAAATCTATAAAAAGATTGAGCGTTGGCTAGCAAGTTATTTTTATATAATTATTTGCATTATTATGATTGATAATATCAAAAAGTATATATAAACACGCATAATAATTATTAACTAAATTATTTTAATTCTTTTAGTTCTGTTGCCCTATTTTATTATCCAATTGTCGATAATTGTATGTTAATATAGTTGACATCAGAGAGACGAATAGGAGATCGGGGTGCTGCTATGTTTGATTGGCTCGGTATGAAAGAAGGTTTACCGCTTTGGGTTTCGTGGCGACTGAACAAAGACATCAAGGCTGATGTAGAGCAAATTTTTGAAGGCTTCGCAGAAACGCGCAAGGAGCTGCTGATGAATTGGGCAGAGGACCAGTGGCGCCAGATGGAGCGGCTCTGCACGGCTGTTGTTGGTGTATTAGATGGTAATCCCGAGAACATCCAATCCGCAGCACAAGCAGAGCGGCTGATGGCACAGCTGGATGTTGCACTTACTAGAGCGATGGATATGACTGAGATTTTTATAATAGATGGAGAGCGTAAGGTAGCTGCTACTACAAAACGCAGTCATCTAAACACATCTTATGGTGTTGAGAGCGTACTACATACGGGTTTAAATGTAGTCAATCCTTTAGGGCAAAGCGGTAAACCTTGTTTGTTCGGACCTTATCATGATGAGCTGACTCAAACCATCGGCCCTCGTTCGTCATCATTCCACGATGCGATGACGCTGATGTTCATGCTCCCGATCGAGATTGGCGGCAAAACAGTTGGTATCTTATGTGGACGAGTGCCGAACGATGTGATTGGCGACTTGATTCAGCGCGAATCCGGTCATATCTATCCCGATTCTGGCGACAACTATCTCTTTATGGCGGAGCCTGGACTTAATGTTCATATTAAGCCAGGTACGGCACTTTCGAGAAGCCGCTTCGAGGATCGTACGTTCACGCATGGCGAGAACTTGAAGGATGGCGTTACGACGAAATGGGGAACCGTATCCATCAAGGATCATACGGAGCTCGAAATTCTGTTCACGGATCCTGCGACCGGAGAACTACATCCCGGCGTATCCAATACAATCAGAAACGGGAGCAACCTGTTTGTCGAGTTTCCTGGTTACTCCGACTATCGCCACATCCCCGTTATCGGGAAAGGTGTTACTTTCCAGCTGCCGCATTGCCCTGATAAGTGGGGGATGATGTGCGAAGGTGATCTCGAAGAGGTGTACCGCATTCGCAGCATTGGCTGGAGACAACGTAAGCTGCATCTAGTCACGACCATCGTCGCAAGTGTGCTGACAGTCGTGTTGATTGCTTTAATCGCCAAGCAGGGATCCCCATGGCTGATCGCGGCGGCCGCAGGTGGATTCAATCTGTTGTTCGGACTTCTCGTGAGCGGTGCGTTCAAGCGCAAGGAAGAGAACCGAGTCATCCAGCATCTGCGGTCAGTGACGCGGTTCATTCGGATGAATGCAGAGGGCAAAGGTGACTTGACCCAACGGCTGCCGCTAGAGCAATTCGACAATGATGAGCTTAAAGATATATCCAAATGGCTTAATAATATGATGGATTCTCTGGAGGGTATCATGCTTCAAGTGAAGCTGGCAGCGTCGGACGTTACAACAAGCCAGCGTACGCTGCATGAATCAGCTGCAATGACTACCAGCTCGACTGGGCGAGTGAGCAGCCAAATTACGGATATGATCGGCAGTATTCGGTTGCAGCTGAAGGACATCGATATGGCTAAGGAAACAGCCGATACGATGAGGGATACGCTGCAGCAAATGGAAGAGGAAGCGGAGCGACAAATTCTGGTCGCACAGTCCGAGGTCGATCGGATCGGAGATAAGATGAAACATATCTCCGAAAAGGTCGGAGAAACTAATGTGACCATTCATCATTTTATGAACACTGTGGAAGAAATACAGAACGTGTTGCAAGTCATAGAGCAAATTTCGTCTCAGACGAATTTGCTTGCACTCAATGCTTCGATTGAAGCGGCTAGAGTAGGCGAGCAAGGCAGAGGCTTTGCCGTTGTTGCAAACGAGATCAGGAAGCTTGCGACGATGACGAAGGAATCTACCGAAGAAGTGCACGCGATTACTCATAATATCTACACAGAAGCGAAGAAAGCATTTGTCTCCATGGAAGAGGGTACACAAGTTGTCGAAGAGGGTAATAAGCTCGTTGCGGCTGCGATCGGAACGCTAAGCGACGTAAGTAATCGAGATGCTCGCAAATCGGCTGTCGTCGAAGAGGTCGTACAGCTGCTCGAGAACATCGCGCTCGTGAGCCGGAAGAATCGCAAGGTGTCTGCCGAAGTGGAAGGTCGCGTTAAAGAGCTGATCGGCGAGATGGACAATGTCCAGCAAACCTCGCAACATGTAGAGTCGATTACGTCGCTTATGCACCAGCTTGTCGGTCAATTCAAGTTAACGGAATCACGAGCTAGATAACAACATAACAAGATAAATGTCAAAAGCCTGCTAGATGCCGTCGGTGTCTCGCAGGCTTTTTGCAATTCTAAGAGAGTATAAGAACCAGCGGTGTTATGTGCATGCGCGCACATAATTTTTCCATGGATGAGTTATCCTATGTAAAGTCAGATCCTGAAGAACGGAGGGTATCCATGTTCGGAACGTATATGTCGAAGAAAGCCAAGAAGGGTCAAGTCAAATCGGAGGACAAGGAGCGCCGTTCTCCGGGAGCGGATCAGCTGGTCGAGAATCAAATGAAAGCATATGAGAAACAGCCATTGCTCCCCGACTTGCCGCGATTAATCGCAAAGCTGAAAGAGGAGATGGGAGAAAGCTCCGATCTAACAATACGCGGACTCAATCTGACTGAACGCAAAGGCAAGGATGGCGATAAGGATATCGCCATCGTCTATATACAAGGTATGGTGGAAGACGAACGTCTGGATGAATATATTTTAAGCCCTATTCAACACGACGAGGAGCTTCTTGATCGATTGAAGATGCTGAAGTCGCGTGTGCGGCCGGCTGATGCGAGTACGCTAGATGAACCGGTGCTAAGAAGGATCAAAGGGCATCTTTTGTCGATAGGACTTATGGTGGAGATCGAAAATTTTAAGGATCTGTTCGAACGACTGTTTCTTGGCTATGCGGTGGTGCTAATCGACGGAAGCAGTGTCGGGATCGGGTGTAATGTATATGGCGGACCGAAGCGGGGCGTTGAGGAACCGAAGACCGAAATGCTGATTCGGGGGCCGCGTGAAGGTTTCACGGAATCGATTCGCGTTAATACGATCTTGCTGCGGAGGAAGATCCGCAGTCCGAAGCTATGGCTCGAGCAGCATAAGGTTGGGGAAATCACGCAGACACCTGTAGCATTTGCTTATATTAAGGGTCTTGCAGACGAAGACGTGCTTGAGGATTTGCGCAATCGAGTTCAGAGTATCAACATCGACGGCATTCTGGAGTCGAGTTATATCGAAGAGCTTGTTGGCGATCAGAGATGGACGCCGTTTCCGACGGTGATCAGCCACGAGCGACCCGATGTCATTGCGGGCAATTTGCTGGAAGGGCGAATTGCAATCATCGTGGACGGTACACCGTTTGTCCTGGTGATACCATCGACACTTAATATGTTTTTTCAAGCGGCGGAGGATTATTATCAAACCTATCAGATGGCTACGTTTCTGCGTATGCTGCGATTCGTTTCGTTTTTTATCGCGCTTCTTATGCCATCCATCTATGTGGCGATCATCGGCTATCACCAGGAAATGATCCCAACACAGCTATTGCTTAAGCTGGCCGCCCAACGAGAAGGCGTGCCTTTCCCAGCTTATATGGAGGCCTTCATTATGGAGCTCGTATTCGAAATTTTGCGCGAAGCTGTACTTCGGATGCCTAGCACCGCCGGCAGTGCGATCTCGATCGTTGGCGGTCTCGTTATCGGTCAATCCATTGTTGAAGCGGGTATCGTGTCGTCCGCGGTTGTTATCGTTGTTTCGTTTACGGCGATATCCAGCTTCGTTGCTCCCGTATATAGCTTGGGGATTGCAGCGAGACTACTGCGATTTCTTTTGTTGCTTGCAGCATCGACGCTCGGCTTCTATGGCATTGCGTTAGTTATGCTGCTCATCCTGCTCCATCTAAGCAATTTACGTTCATTTGGGGTGCCATACCTGAAGCCGTTTGGTCCTTTCTTCTGGAAGGATTTGAAAGATACATTTGTTCGGGCTCCGCTCTGGAGGATGAAGGAACGGCCAAAGGGGCTGGCTCTGAACAATCCGCAGCGGGAAGATTCTCCAGTGCAGCCGAGAAAGGAGCCGTCCCAATGATCGGGGAGAATGGCGGCGCGGGGATATTCAAGATGCAAGGATGGACTTGGCGTGCGCTTCGTCGTATGGCTGTTACGATACTCGGTATTGCCTTGATCCTTCCGCTCGCAGGCTGCTGGGATATTCGTTATCTCGATAAACTTGGCGTTGTTATCGCGCTTGGTGTGGATGATGACCCGAGCGAGAAGTTCCGATACGAGCTTACGGTACAAGTTGTATTGCCGCAGAACGCCACGACTGGAGATGGAGGCGGAAACGGAAGCCCCGTCATGACGTTGACCGAGAGAGGCGATACGTTGTTCGAGGCGATCAGGAAAATGTCGGCAAAAACGTCCAGGCGGTTGTTCTTCTCCCATACACAGCTGCTCGTCATCAGTGAGAAAACGGCACGTAAGGGCATCTATCCGCTCATGGATCTGATCGATCGCAATGCAGATATCCGTGCCGACATCAGTATCGTCATCGCCCGCAATGTGAGCGCGGCTAAGCTTCTTAAGATTCGCACGCAAATGGAGTCGGTACCGGCTAATCAGATGAAAGAGATGATTACGGTCGACCAGAAGGCCAAAGGGCAAGTGTACAGTATGCTCGTCAGGGACGTGACGAGAATCTCGAATTCGCCGAGTCAGGCGTTTGCGTTGCCTGCAATGGGTGTAGATGGTGATCCCGATGCAGGCAGCACGAAGGAAATTGTGGACCGAATCGATCCCAAAGTATTGCCGGAGCTTACAACCATGGCGTTATTCGACAAGGGTAAGATGATTGGTTACATGTCTCCATCGCAATCTCGCGGGTTGGCTTGGGCGCTGAACAAGCTGGAGAATACGGTCGTCAAATTTCCTTGCTCCAACGGCAAGGGGCATTACATGACCGAGGTTATTCGTACGGCGACGGATATGGTTGCACAGAAACCCAAAGACGGTGGTGATCTGCCGGGGATCAAAATCCATGTGAGGTTAAACGCCAGTGTCCATGAAGTGACCTGTCCGGGACTATCCACGCATGCCGAGCAGACACTTCAAACAATAGAGGAGAAGTTAGACGGTGCAATTGGTGCCGAGATAGAATCGACCATCAAATGGCTGCAACAAAAAAATGTGGATGCGATGGGATGGGGCGAACAAATCTATCGTAACGAGCCTGCTATATGGCGTCAGATCAGCTCCAACTGGGATTCGTTGTTTAAGCGAGTGCCATATACCATTGAGATTGTCAGCCATGTCGAATCCATGGGGTCCAGAACAGATTCTGTCACGAAATGAGGGATAGCGCAGCATGCTGGAAGAGCTCTTGATCGCAGGTTTGATTCTAATCGCCACGATCGTCATACTTAAGCGGAATTTGGCCAAGAAGCAGACCAAAGAAGCAGTGTGGGCGGTTCTCATTCTGTGGGCGGCGGGCTGCTTGCAGGCAGCCATCTCGCTCCATTTGCCTATCAGCTTGCCGACGGATTGGATCGAGAATGTGACCGCTCCGATTTATGTCCCTATTTTAGCTTGGATAAAGGGAGGGTAACGATGTCCATCAAACAAATGTTCTCGAACGGAGAAATTACTGCGGGCCAGATGTCCAAGATTGTCTATCTTTTTTCACTGGGGAGCGCGGCGCTAATTGTACCGTCGGCTGTTATTTCCATCGCGAGACAAGACGGATGGGCGTCGATGCTGCTTGCCATCCCGGTGCAATATGCAGTCTTGTTGGTGTACCTAGCCTTGATGAAACGATTTCCCCGGTTATCCATTGTACAATATTCGGAGATTATTGCAGGTAAGTGGATTGGAAAGGTAATCGGGCTGACGTTTATATTCTTTTTTCTGACGCTAAGTATGCTTGTGCTGCGTAATCTGGTCGACTTTATGAGCAAGACCGTGCTGCCCCAGACACCGACTTGGTTTATTAGCGCTACGTTTATGTTTGTTATCATCTACGGTGTGTATCTAGGGATAGAAACAATCGCTCGCACGGGTGAAGTATTGTTTATATGGAGTCTATTCGTCCTTGTCATCATCACGCTCACCTTGCTTAATCAAGTGCATTTCGAGTACTTCCAGCCTGTTATGGGGGAAGGGGTTATGCCTATGCTCAAAGGCCTATATCCCGTCTTAGGTTTCCCTATTACGGAATGTGTCATAATTACAGCCATACTTCCTATGGTCGCGAAGTCGGAGCGAGAACAGCTCAGAAGCCGCATCTTCGGCGCGGTAGCAATGACCGGCGGGATCAGCTCATTGATCGTTATGCTGCTGATTGCGGTTATGGGTGTTGAGGAGACTAGCCGCAGCCCGTTTGCTGTCTACGAGATGGCAAAGATCATAAACATAGAAGAGATCCTGGTGCGTGTGGAAATTCTATTCGCAGTCGTTTGGGTGGGTACGGTGTTTATGAAACTGGCGTTATGCATGTACACGCTGTCGGTTATGCTTGGTCAGTTGCTCCAGCTTAAGACGTATCGCCCGCTTGTGTTCCCGCTTGGCATGCTGATTGTGCCCATGTCTCTGGTGATCTATCGCAATGGCGTTCACGCATCGAACTTTGCGATGAACGTCTGGACGGTATACAGTGCGGCGCAAGGTCTGATTATTCCGCTGTTATTATGGCTTGCTGCAATGATATTCCGTAAGCGGAGCAGTATCGACGGGAGGTTCTCTCCGAGAGAGTAACGGACATCTCGTTGCCTATAGCCGACTTTGATTTTCAGATTAAGGGGGTTGCGATGGTCAACTCCGTCATAGACGGTCGTGGAAGCATTTGTTATAATTGTGAGGAAAAATGAACGGTACCTTTCCTAGCATATAGAGCAGATCCCATACCACCCTTGTGACGGAGGCGATCATGTGGAGAATTACGTCAACCATTATGTTGTCGTTGCGATCTTTCTCGTGCTGGGCATTCTGTTGCCCGTAGTTGCTTTGCTGCTAGGCAAGGCGCTAAGACCGCACAAGCCGACTGAGCCTAAGAGCGGCACGTACGAAAGCGGCAATGAACCAGTAGGCGATGGTCAGGTCAGATTCAATGTCCGGTATTATTTGTTTGCACTTATGTTTGTGATCTTTGATGTGGAAACCGTTTTCTTATATCCGTGGGCCGTTGCATATAATAAGCTCGGCCTTTTTGTTCTGGTCGAAATGGTCATTTTCGCGGGAATGCTGCTCGTTGGACTCCTATATGCCTGGAAGAAGAGGGTGCTCAAATGGAATTGAACCTGGGATCGATAAGTATCGAGGAACGCAAGGAATTGGAGCGCAATGTTTTTTTCGGTACGCTGGAGAGCTTGAAGGCATGGGCACGAAGCAACTCGTTATGGCCGCTGACGTTCGGTCTTGCCTGCTGCGCCATCGAGATGATGGGCACGGGCGCGTCGCATTACGATCTCGACCGGTTCGGCGTCATGTTCCGCACATCGCCGCGGCAGTCAGACGTCATGATTGTATCGGGTACGGTCACGAAGAAGATGGGACCGCTGCTTCGCCGTCTGTACGATCAGATGCCGGAGCCGAAGTGGGTTATTGCGATGGGCTCCTGCGCAACCGCGGGCGGTCCGTACGTGAAGTCGTACGCCGTCATTAAAGGGGTCGACCAGATCGTGCCTGTAGATGTCTACATACCGGGCTGTCCGCCCAATCCCGCTGCGCTTATCTATGGCATCAACAAGCTGCAGGAGAAGATCCGATATGAGGCGAAGACCGGGAAGCAGGTGACCGGAGGATGAGTGAAGAGGAGCGCGAAGCCAAGCTGAAGGTAGCTGCTGAAGCGCGCGCCGCGAGAGCCGCCGCCAAGGCGAAAGCAGAAGCGGAGGCGGCAGGAGCGGGTGCCGGAGGAGAAGTCCCACCAGAAGCTGAGCCAAAGCCGCCGTCGATCCGCCTGCCTGAGCTGGAGCGGCTGCAGGAAATTCTACGGGGCGCAATCGCGGAGGATGCTTGGGACGAGGCTTACCTTAATGAGTTGAATGACGATATGCCGACAATTGTTCTTAAAGAAGGGCATTGGTTGGAAACAGCCAAGCTCCTAAAGTCGCATGCCGAGCTTCGGTTCGATTACTTACGTAACGTGACCGGAGTCGACTACGAGACTCATCTCGAAGTGGTCTACCATCTGTTGTCGCTCACGAGCAAGCAGGTCGTTGCCATTAAGATCCGTACGGATCGGGAGGCCGCTTCTGTATCGTCCGCTGCACCGGTATGGAAGTCGGCTGAGTGGAACGAGAGGGAAATCTATGACCTGTTAGGCATCGACTTTCCCGGACATCCCGATATGCGCCGCATTATGATGCCGGATGACTGGGTCGGCCATCCGCTTCGCAAAGACTACGAACCGCTCGATTCGGAGGTGTAGCCAGTCGATGATTCGCACAGAGGAATTGCTGCTTAACGTAGGGCCACAGCATCCCAGTACGCACGGCGTGTTCCGCATTGTCGTCAAGCTCGACGGAGAAGTCATCACGGAAGCGACGCCTGTCATGGGTTATTTGCACAGAGGTACGGAGAAGCTCGCAGAAAACTTGAATTATACACAAATTATTCCTTATACCGACCGGATGGATTACGTCTCGGCCATGACCAACAATTACGTACTGGTTCATGCCGTGGAGAAAATGATGGGGCTAGAGGTGCCGCTTCGCGCAGAGTTTATGCGGCTGATCGTCATGGAGCTGCAGCGTGTAGCGAGCCACCTCGTCTGGTGGGGCACTTACCTGCTCGACATCGGTGCGATGAGCCCGTTTCTGTATGCGTTTCGAGATCGCGAAATCATCATTAATTTATTTAACGAGCTGTGCGGGGCGCGGCTTACATACAATTACATGCGAGTAGGCGGCGTCAAGTGGGATGCTCCACCGGGGTGGATGGATAAGGTCGAAGCGTTTCTCCCATACATGGAGAAAAAGCTGGAAGAATACGACAAGCTGGTGTCCGGTAACGAAATATTTCTGGCGCGCATCAAGGGGGTCGGACGTTACGACGCAGAGACTGCGATAAGCTACGGGCTGTCAGGCGCGAATTTGCGCTGTACAGGCGTCAAGTGGGATCTGCGCAAGGATGAGCCGTACAGCCTCTACGACCGGTTCGAATTCGACGTGCCTGTGGGTACGAACGGTGATTGTTATGACCGTTACCTGATTAGGCTGGAGGAGATTCGCCAGAGTCTGCGAATACTTAAGCAAGCGGTTGCGCAGTTCCCTCAAGGCGGGGAGACCATGGGCAAGGTGCCTCGCGCGATTCGCCCGCCCGCCGGCGAAGCTTATGTCCGCATCGAATCACCGCGTGGCGAGATCGGCTGCCATATCGTGTCCAAAGGCAAAGCCGAACCTTACCGGCTCAAATTCAGGCGTCCTTCATTCGTTAACTTGGGTATTTTGCCGAAGCTGCTTGTCGGGGAGTCGATGACGAATCTCATTACGATTCTTGGAGGCATCGACATCGTAGTCGGGGAGGTGGACTGCTGATGGGCGCTTGGCTGAATGAGACATTGACTTGGGGCAATGCCTTTATCCTGTTCCTCTGGTGTATGGTCTTCCTGCTCATCGTATTAGGTTTTGTTACCTACGCCATCTACTACGAACGCAAAGTCATCGGCTGGATGCAGCTCCGGATCGGACCGAACAGGGTCGGACCGCTGGGACTGCTTCAAACAGTCGCAGATATTCTAAAGTTATTGATCAAAGAAGATACCATCCCCCGTAAGGCAGACCGAGTACTGTTTATACTAGCGCCTGCTCTTGCATTCGTACCGGCTTTTGCAGTGCTTGCGGTCATTCCGTATACGGAGCAGCTTTATTTCGCCGACCTCAACGTGGGGCTGCTCTATTATATCGCGCTCTCCGGCATCACAACGCTTGGTATGGTGCTCGGCGGCTGGGCATCCAACAACAAATACGCCTTGCTGGGCGGCATGCGCTCCGCGGCCCAGATGATCAGCTACGAAGTGCCGCTCGTCATCTCGGTTGTCGGCGTCATTCTGCTTAGCGGTAGTCTTAATCTGAAGACGATTGTTGCGGCGCAGGGCGATTGGTTCTGGGAGTGGAACTTTCTGCCGCAAATCATCGGCTTTGCCGTTTTCTACATTGCGGCTGTGTCGGAGCTGAACCGGACGCCGTTCGACCTGCCGGAGGCCGAATCCGAGCTGGTAGCTGGATATCACGTCGAATACAGCGGCTTTCGTTTCGCGTTTTTTATGTTATCAGAGTACGTATACGTCTACGCGATCGCAGCGCTGACCACGGTACTTTTTTTGGGCGGATGGCATCCGCCTGCACCGTTTCTTGATTTTGTACCTGGTTTGATCTGGTTTCTGCTCAAATTCGTTGCCGTCGTGTTCTCGTTCTTCTGGATTCGCGCTACGTTCCCGCGTGTTCGCGTCGATCAATTGATGGGTCTTGGTTGGAAGGTGCTGCTGCCCGTCGCGCTGCTTAATGTCTTCCTGACGGCGCTTTATCTGGAGTTGTTCGTCAAATAAGGAGTGGAGGAATGACCATGCTAAGCGGAATGCTGCAAGGCCTTGGCGTCACGTTGAAGTCGCTGACGGCTCCCAAGGTTACGACGTCTTATCCCGATGAGCCGATTCTTATGCCGGACCGGTTCCGGGGCATTCAACATTTTATCCCCGAGCTCTGCATCGTCTGCAACCAGTGTGCGAGGATCTGCCCAACGGACTGCATTACGCTGACTGGCAAGCCGAACCCGGATCCCGAGAAGCGAGGCAAGGTGATCGACACATTCGATATTAATTTCGAGATCTGTATTCTGTGCGATCTGTGCACGGAGGTGTGTCCGACTGAGGCAATCGTCATGACGAATGAATTTGAGCTTGCCGCTTACAGTCGAGACGAACTATATAAGGATGCGCAGTGGCTGACGGACAACAATTCGCTTGTGCGCAAAGACAATAACAACATCGGAGCACCGGCCAAAGGAGGCGCCAAATAATTGTTCAACCTAGATATTACCGGACCTCTCGTCGCGTTCTTCATCTTCGCCGCTGTCATGATTGCCGGCGCCGTGCTGATGATCAGCCTAGAGAAGGTTGTCCATATGGTCGTGTCCATGGCGGCGGTCTTCCTGGGACTGGCGGGAATGTACGTGCTGCTGGACGCCGAATTCGCGGCTTTCGTCCAGGTGCTCATATATGCAGGTGCGGTATCGATCTTGATGGTCTTCGGTATTATGATGACCAAACACAATGCCGAGAAGGAGCCGGTGCGAGCGCTGCACGAAAGCTTGGCCGCTGCCGCCGCCCTCAGCTTATTCGGATTGTTGTTCTACGCCATCCGGACTACGGATATGCCGCAGCAGGGAACGATTAGCTTGGATACACAAACGGACAATACACTGGCAATCGGTGAGCTGCTATATACCGGTTATATCGTGCCGTTCGAACTGCTATCCATTCTGCTGACCGTGGCCTTTATCGGCGCCATCTCTCTGGCGAAGAAGGAGGCGGAATAACGAGATGCTGCCATCTTATCTGACCCTAGCCGCTATTTTGTTCTGTATTGGGCTGTACGGCGCTCTTGCGAAGCGGAATGCGATTATTGTGCTCTTGTCACTGGAGCTAATGCTGAATGCCGTTAATCTGAACTTGGTTGCATTCGCCAAACATGGCGCGCTGCCATCGTTGACGGGTCAAATTTTCTCAATCTTTACGATTACGGTCGCCGCGGCTGAGGCCGCTGTCGCTGTAGCGGTGTTGATCGCGTTATTCCGGGCGCGCGGAACCGTGGATGTCGAACAGATGAATGCCATGAGGAGGTGAAGCGGATATGGACTTTTATACGAAAGCAGCATGGATCATTCCGTTCATTCCGCTTGCCGCGTTTCTTATGCTCACGGCGCTGGGAAGGAATTATCGCAAGGCTGGCGTCTTGATCGGATCACTAGCTTCGCTGATCTCGTTCGTGATGTCGATCCTAGTGCTGATAGAGCGGCTGGGACCGAACGCGATCGACTACGAATACAGCTTCGATTGGATCTCGATCGGTCGTTTTACGCTTGAGATCGGCTTCGAGGTAACAAATTTAACTACACTAATGCTGATTGTCATTACGTTCGTCGGGTTGCTGGTCAATGTGTATTCGTCCGGCTATATGAAAAACGACGATCGGATTACCGTGTACTACGGCTACATATCGTTATTCACATTTGCAATGTTAGGTCTTGTACTTTCAGATAACATGTTGTCCTTATATATCTTCTGGGAGCTTGTTGGCGTGTGTTCATTCCTGCTGATCGGCTTCTGGTATACCAAGCCCGCAGCCAAGGCCGCGGCCAAAAAGGCGTTTATCGTCACTCGTATCGGAGACGCAGGGTTATTGATTGGGATTCTGCTGTTGTTCTGGTATATGCCGGATCATGCGCTGGGCTTTACGATGATCGAGAGCGTGTTTGAAGGTCAGGGAGGCATTATCGCTTCGGGTATCACGACCGTTATTGCGCTGCTTATTTTCCTTGGCGCCGTAGGCAAATCGGGTCAATTCCCGCTGCATGTGTGGCTGCCGGACGCCATGGAAGGGCCAACGCCGATCAGTGCACTGATTCACGCCGCAACGATGGTAGCCGCTGGCGTTTATTTGCTCGCACGCACATTCCCCATTCTGGAGGCATCCTTGTTCGCGAGTGACGTAGTGGCGTACACGGGCGGCTTTACGGCGTTGTTTGCCGCAACGATCGCGCTTGCGCAAACCGATCTCAAGCGTGTGCTGGCATATTCGACGATTAGTCAACTCGGGTACATGATGATGGCGATCGGTCTTGGTTCTTGGACCGGCGGCATCTTCCATCTATTCACGCATGCATTCTTCAAAGCGCTGCTGTTCTTGGCAGCGGGGAGCGTTATTCATGCCGTTCATACGCAGAACATCAAGGAGATGGGCGGTCTCTTTACACGTATGAGGGTAACGGCGGTGACCTTCGGCATCGGGGCGCTCGCGTTAGCCGGCATCCCGCCGCTTGCAGGCTTCTGGTCGAAGGATGCCATATTGGCTGTCGCACTGGAGCAGAACCCGTTCCTCTTTGCAGTAGGTCTAGCTGCGGCGTTATGTACGGCACTGTATATGACCCGGACATTTGTACTCGTATTCCTTGGCAAATCGGCGTCGAGCGTGGAGAGCGGCAAAGCTCCGTCATTGGCAAAGGAATCACCGCGTACGATGACCGTGCCTCTGATCGTGCTGGCGGCAGCGGCGATCGTCGCCGGTTTTGTAGAGACGCCTTGGAACGGTTGGCTTGGCGGCTGGCTGACTGGCGAAGAAGCCTCGGAGCATGGCAGTGCGGTTGCCATGGTGTTATCGATTGTGGCCGCCGGAGT
Source organism: Paenibacillus sp. strain BS8-2 (assembly GCF_054483835.1). Lineage (NCBI taxonomy): Bacteria > Bacillati > Bacillota > Bacilli > Caryophanales > Paenibacillaceae > Paenibacillus > Paenibacillus sp. strain BS8-2. The sequence continues at coordinate 1,297,844 of NZ_CM137010.1, read as the reverse complement.
TGGCGTTTGTCTAGGCTGGCTATTCTATGGCTCGGGGAGACTGCGTTCCGCTTCTGTTAAGGAGAGCGCCCCTTGGCTCGTCCGTCTTCTTGAGCGGGGTTATTATATCGATGCGGCATACGAGCTTATTGTTGTCCGCGGACTACGAGCGCTTGGCAGCGTTCTCGCCTTGTTCGACACATACATCGTCGGCGGATTGGTCAAGCTCGCAGGTTCCGCTGCGGATTATTCGGGCAAAGTCGCGCTGCGTCTGCAGAACGGGCACATACAGACCTATAGTCTTGCCGCCATCATAGGCGTCATCGTGTTGGCTGTCGCAATAATCGGAAGGAGGCTGCTGTCATGAGCGTGCTATCCGATATTCCCATTTTGTCAATCTTACTCGTGACGCCCCTAATTGGAATTATCGTCCTATTGCTGTTGCCCAAAGAGCGTCAGCGCTGGATGACGGTCACGGCGATCCTCGCGACGTTCATTCCATTGGTGTTGTCGCTTTGGTTGTATGTGGATTACGACAAGCATAAGGGCGGAGTCACGTACGGCGAAGATGCGACTTGGCTCGAAGTGCCGATCAACAGCGATTTGCAAAGCGGAACAGACATCCTATTTTCGTTCCGTTATACGCTTAGTGTCGACGGCCTGTCGATGCCGCTGCTTCTGCTGACGGCGCTCGTAACGGCAATGGCGGCGCTCGCAGCCATTCATGTCAAGAAACGCAAGAAGGCGTTTTTTGGATGGTTCTTGCTGCTGGAGACTGGTATGCTTGGCGTGTTTATGGCACGCGACTTGTTCTTATTCTTTATTTTCTTCGAAATCACGCTCGTTGCGATGTATTTCCTTATCGGTATTTGGGGGTACTACAATCGGGAACGGACAGCCAATCAATTCTTGATCTACAATGGCATAGGCTCCGCGCTGATGCTGATCGCATTTGTAATACTGGTTAGCACGGCGGGCTTCCGCATCGAGGAGGCGGCAGGCGGCTTCGAGATGATTTATAGCGGCAGCTACGGTGATATCGCTCGTAATTTGGCCGATCCCAGCGCTTGGGTCAATCTGAGCGATGCGGCGGCAGGCGGCTTTAATCCGTTCGAGATGAGCGATGGGATGGCTTGGACGATTTTTATCCTGCTGCTGATTGGCTTCGGTATCAAGCTGCCTGTGTTCCCCTTCCATTCATGGATGCTCAAGGTACATACGGAAGCGCCGCCGGCGATTGTCATGATCCATTCAGGTGTGCTGCTGAAGATGGGGGCGTATGGCTTGCTGCGCTTTGGGCTGCTGCTCTTCCCCGAGCAAGCGCGGGAGTCGGCAGTCATGCTCGCCACACTCGGACTCATCAGCTTGCTGTACGGCGCGGTTCTTGCGTTCCGCCAGACGGAGTTCAAGCTTGTGCTCGCCTATTCGTCGATCAGCCACATGGGAATCGTTCTGCTGGGATTTGCGGCATTTAACGAAATTGGTTTACAAGGCGCGGTATTCCAGCTTGTCTCGCACGGCTTGATCTCGGCGCTGCTGTTCTTGATAGTGGGCAGCTTGTACGAGCGGACGGCGACAACCGAGCTCACGAAGCTGGGCGGACTGGCGAGGTCAATGCCGTTCATGAGCGGGATGCTGCTCACGGCGGGACTTGCTTCGTTAGGGCTTCCGGGTCTATCCGGCTTTGTCGGCGAGCTGCTTACACTGCTGGGATTATTCGAGTCGATGCGCTGGCTTACAGCTGTTGCGGTAATCGGCATTATATTAACCGCGGCGTACGTGCTGCGGAGTGTGCTTGGCATTACGTTCGGCACGCTGCGCGAAGAGCATATCGTGCTTAAAGACGCCAGGTTTATCGAAGCACTGCCGATGATCGTACTGCTTGCGTTTATCATCCTGCTTGGCTGTTACCCATCCGTGCTTACGGATACTTTGCAGCTTAGCGTTAGCGGATTTATGGATCAATTATTCACAATCAGGTCAGGGGGTTAACCGATGCCGGATAATACGGGATTTGCGCCGTTGACATGGCCTGACGTGCTCCTGATGGCTCCCGAGCTGCTGCTTGGCTTATGTTTTATCTTGCTCGTTTTGTTGGATCTGTTCTTGCCTCGGCGTGTGAGCAGATCCTGGATTGGAGGATTAACGTTTGTCAGTCTGTTGGCAGCAGGGCTGCTTGTCGCATTGCGAATGATTGACATGAACGAAGGAGCAGGAGCGGCAAAGACCTTGTCGTTGCTCGGCGATAGCTATCGAATCGATGATTTCGGCAGTCTGATGAAGCTGATCTTCTTGCTTGGGACGTCGCTAGTCGTGTTGCTTGGCTTAGGGACGGCTTCGCGAGACGAGGCGATTACGGATAAAGGCGAATACTTCTATTTGCTGCTGCCGGCCGCAATCGGTGCGATGACGATGGCTTCATCAGGCAATCTCGTCACGTTATACATCGGTCTCGAGCTGCTCAGCATTACAAGTTATATCCTTGTTGCGATGCGCCGCAAGAACGAGCTGTCTGCCGAAGCGGCGTTCAAATATGTTGTGAGCGGCAGCATATCATCGGCCTTTATTTTATTCGGAATGTCGTACCTGTACGGAATAACAGGCTCCGTCACCTTGAGCGGGATCGGCGAGGCGCTCCCGGCCGCTGTTCAGCAGTACGAAGCGTTTGTTTATGTGGGCTTCGGTATGATGCTTGCGGGCTTTGCGGTTAAGATCGCGGCAGCGCCGTTCCATGCTTGGTCACTGGATGTGTACCAAGGCGCTCCGACTCCAATCGCTGCGCTGCTGGCCGTTGTATCCAAAGGCGCTACGCTTGCGGTTGCGCTGCGGATCCTCTATTCGACGGAGTTATTCGCGGCGATTGATGCATCGGGCAAGGGTGTGAGCGATGATATATTCTTCGCCTTGCTGCTTGTTGCGGTCATTGCAATGCTAGTAGGTACGCTTGCTGCACTTCGGCAGAAGCAGACGAAACGTCTGCTCGCGCTGTCTGGTGTGGCGGGCGCCGGCTACATGCTCGTGCCAATCGGTCTGTCGATTACTGCCGTTCATAGCAACAATGTAACGGAGCTTATCTTCTATCTCGTTGCCTACTTGCTGATGACGATAGGCGCGTTTGCGGTAGTGACGGTTGTTAGCCGATCGGCGGGACATGAGGAGCTTAAGGGGTTTGCGGGTATGTACTACCGTGCGCCATGGACAGCAGCAGCGATGGTCATATTAGTATTATCCCTTGCGGGATTGCCGATATCGGCAGGTTTCTTCGGTAAGCTGTTCATTTTGCTTGGCGCGGCGAGCGCAAAAGCGTACTGGGTCGTTGCGGTGATCGTGCTCAGCAGCGTCATCTCTTATTATTTTTACTTCGGGCTCATTCGTCAGATGTTCATGCGAAGTGGCGGTGAAGCACCTATGCAGGTCTCGCCGCCTGTCGGCATCGTGATCTGGTTCTGCGCAGCTGGCACGCTGCTGCTAGGTGTTTATCCCGGGCTGCTAGTCAGCGGTATCGACAGCGTGTTCTCATTCCTCGGCGATTTCATTGGTGGGGGATGAAGGGCATGATGAAGAGATGAAGAGATGAAAGGTGATACCACTCGTCATTGGTAGGCGGTCAAAACAAATAACGTCATTTTAAACGCTGCTGGCGGGTTCGTTATCGTGTGATAACGAGTTCGCTGGCGTTTTTTAAATTCTAAGAATTTATAAGTTTTTGCATCTTATCTGAGCTTAGAATTCTCGGAATGAAACGCGCTGCGCCGCCAAAGACGGCGATAGCCGTTTCACCTTGTGTGTTTCGGAGCTGGTGCATATCTAAAACTTTGGATAAATACGCGCATCAAAATGGGTGAAGAAGGATTGTACGGCTGTACATGAGAGACCAGGGGAGTATGAGAGAAACGATACGGAGTAAATCAGATTCTATCAGGTCACGTTACGTCACAAAAGAATGACAATACGCCAAACTGATTAGCAACGCATGCATGATCTTCGAACATAATATTTTCTCGCGAGTACGTGGCTCATAACGGCAGTTTAGTAGTGGCGGAATAAATAGTTGATGACGGACCGAAACCTTGTGGAGTGAACGAAGGTATAAAGAAGGGAGAGTATTTATTATTAGATAGTGCGCTTCTTGACCCTCAGGCTAGGCACAAGAAAGTTGAAGTCAGGCTAACCCGTCTGCTTCCTGTTTTTGTGCGACTAAAAGAAGGGGTTGCGTGTGTTGAAGTCGAATGACTACAGAAATACGCAAAAAGGCAGAACAAGATGATTATATTCCGTAATTGGGTGAAGCATACACAATCGAATTCGATGACACAGCTGCGCCACGAGCGCCTCACACTCCAGGGAGGCGCTCGTCGTCTTGTCCACGAAGCGCGAGGCGGCGTTCGCCGCAGCTTATTCGCGCTGCTCCTCGCGAGCGTCGCGCTCGCAGGGCTGGCGTCTGCCAGCCCTGCCCCCGCGCGAGCCGCGCAGCCAGCCGCCGTGCTTGCTGCAGGCGGCGCGGCAAGCGCTGCAGAGCAGCCGCAGAGCTGGCTGCTCCGCTGGGACGATCCCGCGCAGGCGCATGAGCTGCGCGGGACAGAGGTGCTCCGCCGCCAGCCGGACGCGGCGGTGGAGGTCGTGCGTCCCGCCGCGTCGGCTGGCGAGGACGTGGAGGCTTGGCTGCGCCGTCTGCGCGGCGAGCCGGGGGTGGCTTACGTGCACCCGAGTGGCGGGGTGCACGTGCTTGCTGAAGCTGCAGCGACATCCGCTGCTTCAGGGAGCGCTCCTGCCGAGGCACCGGAATCCCACACATGGATTCCAGGTGGAGGTGGGCAGGAGACAAGCGAGAGCGCCGACGTCCCTGACTCTGATGTCTCTGACTTTGATGTTTCATACGTCCCTGATGCTTCTGATGTCCCTGACTCTGATGTCTCTAACTCCGATGTCGCCGCGGCTCCGGCGTCGACGCCGGATATCGCGAAGGCGGCAGCCAGACAGCAAACCATCAAAGCCAACGATCCTGAGCTGGCGAAGCAGGCCCATTTGGCTTTAATCGGCGCCGAGGAAGCATGGAAGACAGTACGCGACCATTCTGGTATTACGATAGCGTTGATCGATACCGGCGTGGATCTTGACCACCCGGATCTCAAAAATAACTTGGTAGAGGGCGTCAATCTAGTCGAACGCGGCACGCCGCCGGAGGATGACAACGGTCATGGTACTAGCGTGGCTGGCGTTCTCGCCGCATCCGGCAATAATGGCGTCGGTGTGTCGGGCGTCTTATGGAATGCTAAGCTCATGCCGATCAAGGCGCTTGATGAGTGGGGAGACGGGACAGAAGAGGATCTTGGAGAGGCTATTCTGTATGCCGTCAAGAAAGGAGCCCGGATCGTGGTGTTGTCCGTCGGTCTGCATCGTGAATCTCCTTATATGAGAGATATCGTTAATTATGCGGAGAAACAAGGGGTATTGCTCGTTGCTGCAGCTGGCAATGACGGTGTTACTCTGGGGTCGAAGGCCTCGGTCAAATACCCTGCTGCTTATCCAACTGTGCTCGCTGTAGGCGGCGCGAGGGCGGATCGCACGGCTGATCCGCGCTCCAATCCCGGATCGGAGCTCGACTTGATGGCTCCCTGGAACGTTTATACAACGGCGCTAGGCGGCGGCTATAAGTATGAGGAAGGTTCATCGATGGCGGCTCCTCAAGCTGCCGCTGCTGCTGCGCTTGTCATGGCCCAGAATCCGACCTTAAAGCCTCATGATGTCAGAGAGCTGCTTCGTCAGACTGCAAGGGATATGGGACCGGGAGGCTTCGATAACAAATCCGGCTACGGCTTGCTCCAAGTTGGCAAGGCAGTTACCGCCGTCTTGTCCAAGGATGCGCATGAGCCCAATAATTCGAGTGCAACGGCTGCTGTTTTGCCGATTGGCGCCATGTACGGTGCCGCGCTGAATACAGCCAAGGATGAGGATTGGTATACGGTCGATATCCCTTACGACGGCAAGTTCATCCTTCAATACGAGGGTCTGGTCGCTGGCGGTGCATCTACGCCTGCTGTACGTATTGGCTATTATGAAGGCGGTAAGCTGGTGCGCGAAGAGGATACCAAGCTTGCTAGCAAATCGATCGAGTTCAAAGCCAAGAAGGGCAGAAGTCTCGTTAAGGTTCAATTCAGCAACCCGGCTCAGAATCAGTCCATGTCATACACCTTGACGACATCCCTCGTCATCGCAGAGGATGCTTATGAGCCGAACGATCAGCTGGGCAGCGCTTATTCGATTCAGCCTCGAAGCGGGTCCATATCAGGGACCTTTCACAAGCAAGCCGATCGCGACTGGTTTGTCGTGGATTTCAAGCAAAGTGGACAGCTTCAATTGTCTGTCAGCACCAATACGGCGCGAATTGATCCTGGTCTGTCCTTGCAGAAGGACGGTCAAGCGTTGACCGTCTATGATGATCGCGGAGAAGGCGCTTCCGAAGAAACTCCGGTCATATCTGTCACTCCGGGCAAATATTATATTCGTATTCACAATGGGATCGCTTTGGACGCAAGTCCGGTCCTGGGTACATACACCCTCAAGCTGGACTTCTTGCCAGCATTGACTGATCCTAACGAGCCGAATGATAAGTCCTATGAAGGACTGCTGATGAAGGCGGGAACAGAGTATGTAGGCGTGATCGATAAGATCAATGATATAGACTGGTTCCAATTCCGATTGACGAAAGAAAGTACTGCAGGGTTAACCGTTACAGGAGTGCCGGAAGGTGTGAAGCTCAAGCTGGAGTACTACGACAAACGGATGAAATTGGTTGGCTCGGGACAAACGGAAGGGCGAGGCAGTATTCAGACGAGGAGCGGGGTGCTTGCCACTGGCGTTTATTACGTAAAGATCACGGCAAACCAAGTGTTTCAGAATGATTACTACCGTGTAAAACTAAAAGTAGATGAGCTGGTAGCGGGTTTTCAGGACATATCGAACCATTGGGCGAAGGACGCTATCGTCAGTCTGAAAACAAGGGGCATCATAAATGGAGCTTCTCCTTACCGATTTGAGCCGGATCGAACCATTACAAGGGCAGAAGCCGTCACGATGGTCGTCAAGGCGTATAACCCGATTGTCATGACGTCAGCGGGCACCTCATTAAAGGATGCCGGCTCGCACTGGGCCAAGGATGCCATTGCCAAGGCTGTGGCCAAGGGCTGGGTCAAAGGATATCCTGACGGGACGTTCAAGCCTGATGAACCGATTACTCGGGCAGAGATGGCCATCATCATCGGCAATGCCGAAGGGTTGAAGACACAAATACAGAACGTACGCCCGTTCTATGATGTGTCTCCGTACGATTGGTATGCCCCCATGCTGGCGGCTATGAAGCAGGACGGCAAGCTCACGGGCGTAGGATCTAATCTGTATAAGCCTAACGAAACGGCGAGCAGGGCATCGTTCGCGACGCTGTTAAATCGATATGTATAATGTGATATCCGGAAAGGCTCTGGATGTTTGATGGAGGGATTGTTGTGACGGAATGGTCTGGGATGTGGGAAACGGGAATTGCGGGGCTGTTCTCGATCGTTGTGGAGCTGCTGAGCATATTTTTGGCTTGGTTTCTGCTTCAAGAGGTCAAGTGGGAAACCTTCTTCCAATTTCCCCGCCGGCCTAAGGCCAGAATGCTGCAGGTAGTGCTTGCTGTAGCCATTGGTCATTTGTTTGCCGGGTTCATCCTCCAATATTGGGGCTATAGCATCATGCTGCGCAGCTTTGTCGAATAACAAGTGCGAAACATGTCAACAATGGGTAATACATAACTTCAAATGTTGACGGCATATGTCGATAACCTTTCTAGGCGGTAACCTTATCCGGTATTAGGAACTGGCGAACTCCCCATAACGGCGGTAAACCAGGGGCGGAAGGGTAAAAAGTTGGAAATAAATATCCCCTTGTCGATTCATGCGGACAGATGTTAAGATGAAGTTTAGTGATTACTCGAAGTCTGTCAAATGATGACTTTAACAATGAGTTTATGATTCAGAATTTGCAATTCGCGGAGGGACACAAGATGACCAAAATTATCGTCCGCGGAGGCCAGCGCTTATCGGGTACGGTCCGCGTCAGCGGAGCCAAAAATGCAGTGCTCCCCATTCTTGCTGCCTCATTATTAGCGACGGAAGGAGACAGCGTCATCTGTGACGTGCCCCTCCTCGACGACGTTATGACGATTCAGAGCGTTCTGGCTTCATTGGGCGCCAGTCTTACTTATAACCAAGAAACAATGCGGATTTCCGCACCGATTATTCAATCTTACGAAGCTCCTTACGAGCTCATCCGCAAAATGCGCGCTTCTTTCCTTGTTATGGGACCGCTTCTTGCCCGTATCGGCAAGGTTCGAATTTCGTTGCCAGGCGGCTGCGCGATCGGTACCCGTCCTATTGACCAGCACTTGAAGGGCTTTGAGGCCATGGGTGCAGAAATTACGTTAGGCCACGGCTTCATCGAGGCTAGCGTAGAGGACCGCTTGAAAGGCGCCAAAATTTATCTCGATGTGGCAAGCGTTGGAGCCACCGAAAATATTATGATGGCTGCCGCTCTTGCTCAAGGTACGACCATTATCGAAAATGCGGCGAAGGAACCGGAAATCGTGGACCTCGCTAATTATATTAACGCGATGGGCGGCAAAGTTCGCGGCGCAGGTACGGGCATGATTCGTATCGAAGGTGTCGATCGGATGTATGGTGCCAAACATAACGTTATTCCTGACCGAGTAGAAGCCGGAACCTACATGATTGCTTCTGCGATCACAGGCGGCGACGTATTCGTCGAAGGAGCAATCGCGGATCACCTGATGCCGGTAATCTCCAAGCTGCAGGAAATGGGCGTCGAGATTACGGAAAGCGACAATGGCATTCGTGTTAAGGCGCCGAACGCGCTTAAGGGCGTTGACGTCAAGACATTGCCGCATCCAGGTTTCCCAACCGACATGCAGTCCCAAATGATGGCACTGCTGCTAGTATCGGAAGGAACCAGTGTTGTGACCGAAACCGTCTTCGAGAATCGTTTCATGCACGTTGACGAGTTCCAGAAGATGAACGCCAACATCAAGGTAGACGGTCGTTCGGCTATCGTCACAGGAGGCCTGCCGCTTACTGGAGCGAAGGTAACCGCAACCGATCTGCGCGCGGGCGCGGCTCTGATCTGCGCGGCGCTGAGAGCTGACGGAGAGACGGAAGTGACCGGCCTGCATCACGTCGATCGTGGATATGTTAACATTACGGGCAAGCTTGCAGCACTTGGCGCAGATATTCGTCGTGTTGCCTCCGAAGCTGAGCCGGCTAGTCTTGCAGCGGATATGAAACGCGCTGAGCCTGTCGCTGTTGCGACGGTCTCTGGAGCAACTGCCGTTGTCAGCAAGGCTGCGACAACGGCTCCGGCCATCGAACCAGCCGCTTCATACAAGCGCGAGAAAGAAGTCGCTGTGCTTAAGGTGCAGCCGACCTGGGCTTAAGCCCGAAGCACAGCGCTTGCTGTCAGCCGTCGATTCCTTCATCCGGAGGGATTGACGGCTGTTTGTTGTCTGATGCTGGATCAAGTACCCTTGATAGCTGACCTAACAATCAGACGCCTTAATGCTTCTCCCTATATTCTTGAGGAGAGACATTGTAGGCTTTTTTAAATGTTTTTGAGAAGTAGGGATAATCGATAAATCCACATTCCTCCGAAATTTTGCTGATACGAGTATTCATATCCGACTGCAGTCGCTCCTTAACCTTCTCCAGTCGCAGCTCACTGATATAATGTGTAAGGGGCTGATGCATTATTTCCCGAAACATTTTGCTCAAATAAGGGGCCGTTACTCCAGCTCGTTCCGCCAATGTATGAATGGACAAGTCGATATTGCCATATTGCTGCTCGATTTCCTGAAGCACCTGGGCCACAATTTTTTTGTTTCTCGGGACGCGATTAAGCGAGATCGTCCCAATATGCTGCTGAATCTGTGCGTTCCACTGCTCGAACAGCTCCTGTGAGGATTGCGGGCTTCTGGATTCTGTATGTCTGACAGGTTCTTGACCAAGGTGATGCAATTCGGATTGATACATAAGACGGAAGTGCCCCATCAGCTGTTTCAGCTCTGTAAGGCTTAATCCCCAGCGCTCGCATTTGCTCCGCCATTCCTCCAGGTTGTTGCGAGCTTCCCCGGCGTGCTCAGCCAGCACCTGACGAGCGAGCTGAGCGATATGCCTGCTCATCTCCACCACGACATCCGTATCCAGCTGCTCGGCCCATTGCGCCGGATTTTTGAACAGCGCTTTGGACAAGACGCCGTCTATGCTCTCTTGTGTAATCGGCTTAATAATATAATCCATGACCCCAAGGCGAATCGCATGCTGGGCATATTGGAAATCGGCATATCCGGTTAGCAGCACTTTATCAATCTTTGGATAATGAGAGCTGACATACTCCATGAGGGATAAACCATCCATGACCGGCATCCGAATGTCCGTGAAGATTAAGTCGGGCTGCTCGGCTTCGATTAATGCAATTGCCTCCTTACCGTTCTTGGCTTCTCCAATAAGATCGACAATAGAGTTGTTTTTTACCAGCAAGGCTGCAATACCCTTCCGAATGACGACCTCATCATCCACAATAAGAATCTTCATGTCCTCATCTCCTTTGGGGGTAACGTAATGACAACACGAATGCCTCCAGATGCGGAATGGGCGTAGGTCAAGCCGTACGGCTCTCCATAATGCATTCTCAGACGAGCATGCACATTACTGATCCCAATGCCGCTGCTATTGCTGTAGGGCTCAATGGGCATCTCCGTGTTTTGATGCAAATAGGCATTCAGCTTCTGCAGAGCGTCATCCTCCATCCCCTCTCCGTTATCCTCGACAATGATTTGATAGCTCGTTAAGGAGTATCCCGAAGAAATTTGAATGCCGTATTCACGATCTCCTCTGAAGCCGTGAGCGTAACAATTCTCTAATATAGGCTGAAGAACAAGCTTGAGAATCGAATAGGACAAGAGCTCCTCCTGTACACGAATATCGATTTCAATATCCGGATAACGTTCTTGCTGAATTTTCAGATACGTTTTGACATGCTGCAGCTCTTGGAACAGCGATACTTCGATCTGATGGTTCTCGATGGAGTATCTGAAGAAATCAGAGAGCGCCTTGCTCATCTGGCTAATACTCGGTATATCGTGAACGATCGCATGACAATTGATGACCTCGAGCGTATTGTACAGAAAATGCGGATTGATCTGATTTTGCAGCGCCTTAAGCGTGGCTTCCTTCTGCTGCAGCTGGGACTCCATATGCTCCATCTTAATGACATATACCTCATGGATAAGCTCGGATACACGAATAACCATTTGATTAAAGCCATGTCCAAGCAAGCCTACCTCATCGGAGAAACGAACGGGAAACCGCACGTCGAAATCCCCTTTTTCTACCCTTCTCATTAGCCGAAGCAGCTTTTTTATCGGTTTTACCAACGACAGGGCTAACGCGCTTGAAAATAACAAGGTAAAAATGACAACGGTTACAATGACGAATATATTAATCGTTTTCATTTGATGAACCTTGTCGATGATGGATGCCCGGTTCATGGTCATCCTGATTTCGAACTCCGATTGCTCCAATCTGGAGCTCATGACGATATAATCGGCTTGACTGGCAGCGGCGGGAGTGGATTGCATCGTTGCCGACGTATAGATAAGCTGTCCCTCTTTATTCAACAACTGAATCTGGACATCCTCGCTCTCCAGGTGGACAAACGCATCGCGAAACAGCTTCGCGCTTAGTCGGACGACAAAAATCCCGTCCCTGGTGCCCACATTCTTGAGACTCATGCCAGCCAGAATGGTCGGCTGCTTCTTATCCTGGTAGAACAACGTTTCCGTTGTCGGTTCTGTCCAAAGCTCTGACGAGCCCTCTGTGAAATGGCGGTACCAGGCTTGCGAGGAATAGTCGATATTCCGGTCAATGGTCAGACTGTAATCATGAAAGAAATGATCATCGTCGCGGTAGAAAAAGACAGACTCGATATCGCCGGGATAACGTTGGCGAAAGGCTCCTAATACTTTGGCGGCATAGGCCATGTCGGGCGTAATATTAAAGGGGTCCAGGGTTGCCTCCAGCAATCGCGGCCCATTATCAGAATAGGCGAGAAAGTGGAACATATCGTTCTTAAGCTCGATCAAGCGATTGTCCAAATTGACCCCCGTTTGATCTACCCCTCGTTGAATGGCCTTTGTCTCTATATCTACCAGAATGGATTGGAATAGCTGCTGCGACAACGTGACAACAATCAAGATGCCCATCACCGAGACAATACCCATAGACAAAAACATTCGAATAAAGATAGAGCGATTCATGAACAGCCTCAGGTAACGTTCCTTTATGTCGGCTTCTTTTTTTTCCACAGCGCGGCTCCTTCATGTCTTAGGACTGATGATGTCATTTTACACTTATAAATCCATGAACTGTCAATAGAAAATATATGTATGTTCGCAGAATGTAACCGCATCAATTATTTGTTTTTGTAAGACAAGGAGCGGTGTTCAAGGTCATGGTGCAATTGTTCTGTATCTTGTTAAATGAAAACAAGACATGGATCCGATCCGTCGTTTCTCACATTCTAAGACAGGAGGACATTCAAGATGCGAACGATAAAACCGAAATGGGTGAGGCGGGAGAATGCGACAGCCTATGCCATGCTTGTTCCGGCCATTATTCCTTATCTAATGTTTAATCTGATCCCGATTCTCTGGGTTGTTTATTTGAGCTTCACAGAGTATGAGGGATTTGGAACGCCGAGCTGGGTAGGTCTTGAAAATTATTTTGTAGTATGGGGGGATGCTTTCTGGTGGAAGTCGGTCGTCAATACGTTTATATTTGCCTTTGGCAAGCTAATCATTGAGATTCCGCTGGCATTGGTAATGGCGGTCATTCTGAATCGGAAGCTGTTTGGATCCAACTGGTTCAGGGCGATCATTTTTTTGCCGCATGTGACGAGCATGGCGGTAATGGGTTTAATCTTTTTCTTCCTGTTCCGCCCGTTTGACGGCATTCTCAATGGATTATTCCTCTCGCTCGGACTGATCAATGCACCGTTCGATTACTTGGGCAACTCGGTATCCGCGATGATTTGCGTCATACTCGTAGGCGTGTGGCATGGCATGGGACTGAATATGATTTTATTTATAGCAGGCTTGCAAACGATTCCAAAGGATATTTATGAGAGCGCAGCTATGGATGGAGCGGGAAGCATGAAGCAATTCACGCATATCACGCTGCCGATGCTTGGCAACATTATCAAGATTGTTGTCATGCTGGCGATTGTTTTTACCTTGAAGTCGTTCGATTTGATCAAGGTATTGACAGACGGAGGTCCGTTCGGCAAGACCGAGGTAATGTTCACCTATGTATTCAAGTATTTCTTTAGTAACGAATATTCGTCACAATACGGATATGGATCGGCTCTTGGAGTAACCGCAGCGATCATTATTCTGCTTGTCTCCTTTGTCTATTTCAAGCTGTCAAGAAATCTGAAATCACATCACTGAGGACATTCCTCTATCAGCAATGAACCGGAAGGGAGTTTACGATGCGCACGGATACTGGAGCAGGAACAGAATTAAACAGACGTTCCATTATAAAATTGACAAGCCAACCGTTTATGCAGGGCATCATGTATGTATTTATTATTCTGATTTGTATGCTTGCTTTGCTTCCTATTGTTTATGCCGTCTTTGCTTCGGTGAAGCCGCTCGATCAACTGATGGCAGACGGCGCAAGATTGCTGCCGCGCATATGGCGGTTCGAGAACTACTCGGAAGTATGGGTGTTGGGCAATTTTTCCCGCTATTTTCTTAATAGCATCATAGTCGCCGTCTCTGTGGTGACGATTGATGTCCTGTTTTCCTCGATGTTTGGTTATGTGCTGGCGCGCAAGCAAATCGCCGGACTGCGGATGATTGAGGCGACCTTTGCAGCAACGATCTTTCTCGGGGTGGGCACGGTAACGTTATACCCGCAATTTTTAATTGCGAAGCAATTTGGGCTTCTTGGCATACCCGGCATTGTGTTGGTTCAGCTGGGAGGTATGATGGTTGTACACATCTTTCTGATCAAATCATTTTGCGAGGGGTTATCGCGCGAGATGGATGAAGCCGCCAAGATGGACGGCTGCGGATTTTTTTCGATCTATTGGCGCATTGTATTCCCGCTGCTGAGACCTATCCTTTCGACAGTGGCTATACTAGGCTTCCAAGCCTCCTGGAATAACTTCCAGGTACCATTCGTATTTACCATGTCGCTGCCAGAGTTCAGAACTCTTATTATTGGCGTATACGCACTTAAGAGCTCCGGAGAGGCGGCAGGCGCGTGGAATTTAATGCTGGCCGGGACAATGCTGTCCTTGCTGCCAATCATTCTGTTGTTCCTGTTTATGCAGAAGTATTTCATGAAAGGTTTGACAGAGGGTTCGATCAAAGGGTAATAGAGTAGTTTTTGTAAGACAACAGATTCTAGTTTGAACCATTTACCCTCAACAATCGATCTATTAGAATGAACATTGTCAAAATGAAATCGTTACCAAAAAATTATTTCGGGGGGACAGGTATGAGAAGAATGAGTGCAATGTCAAAGATGATGATGGCGGCCATGACCGCAACCCTGCTCTTAACAGCATGCGCAAACACAGGGAACAATGAACCGGCATCAACAGCATCAACAGCATCAAAAGCACCGGCAGCAACACCGGAGCCGACTGTGAAGAAGCCGGTTGTCATCAAGATGTGGGACAAAAATGGTGGTTTGGCAGAGGATGTGAAGCAAGCGGTAGAAAGCTTCAATGCGGCGAATCCGGATATTGTCGTAGAGCTTAACTTATTGGCCTCGGATGAATATGAAAAAAATCTTCCCATTGCTTTCTCGACCAATGAAGCCCCGGATATTCTGGCCGTCGGCGATGGTGTAAAGATGGTAAGAGCCAATCAGCTGATGCCGCTTGACGATCTTGTAAGCGCTGAGCTTGTAGAAAACTACAAACAATATTTGATCCCCAACGCATCGATTATTGATGGCAAGCTGTATTCGGTTCCTACTTATGCAACAACAATTCGACTTGTCTACAACAAAGAGCTGTTCAAGAAAGCGGGCCTGGATCCGGAACAGCCTCCTGTGACATTCAGCGAATTCAGAGAAGCGGCCAAAAAGATTACAGAGGCATCCAACGGGGAAGCATACGGCTTTGGAGCAGCCTTTAAATGGAATCCGGTAGTCGGTCTGCAGCTGGAGCCGCTGTCCTTGACCTCAGACGCTGATTTAACACGTAATGGTTTGTTCAATCTGACGACGGGTCAATATGAATCCATCAAGTATAAACCGGTTATCGAGCTGTATCGTTCCATGTTTAAAGATGGCTCGATGTTCCCGGGAACAGCGAATTTGGATAACGATCCGCTGCGCTCGGCTTTCGCAGAAGGAAAAATCGGGATGTACATTGGCGCGTCATGGGATATCGCTACGCTGAACACACAATTCAAGACCACTGTAGACTGGGCTCCTGCTATGTTGCCTGTCGAGGACGGCAAGCAGCTCGTCAATAATATGTTGACGACAGCTAAGCCGTGGGGAATATCCGCCCAGACCAAGCATCCGGAAGAAGCGGCAAGAGTATTGGAGTATATGCTTGGAGCCGACGTCATTACCAAGATGCAGAAAGCGGGCAAAATTAATGCCATTCTGCCTGCCGCCCAAACGGATGAGTTCCTGCCGGAAGGGGTTACGCAGTTCAAAGGCTTTGTACCTGGAGAGCTTGATAAGGTAGTGCAGCCGGACCCTACTGGATTCTTGAAGCTGCAGGGTCAAACGATTAAAGACACGCTAATCGAGCTTATCTTTACAGACAAAGCGATTGATCCGACATTAAATGAGCTGAGCGACAAGCTGAACGCAGCCTTCAAGCAAGCTGTCACAGACGGCTCGGTGAAAGCAGAGGACTTCAGTAAAAAGTAAATGGATATGAACGAAGAAGGCGCCCTCAAGACGCCTTCTTTTTCAAAACAATTGAAATAACAGGGTAATTTCGATACGTGCGAAAGGAGCTCAGGTGATGGAGCGGCGGAAACCGAATCTGATCTATATTCTTGCTGATGATATGGGTATCGGCGATATGACATGCTTCAATAACAACTCCAAGATACGTACAAGGCGACTTGATCAATTGGCCCAGCAGGGAATTGCGTTTACGGATGCCCATGCCTCGTCATCTGTATGCACGCCATCCAGGTACAGCATTATGACGGGAAGGTACAACTGGCGCTCCCGACTCAAGAAAGGTGTGACCTGGGGGTATTCAGCCCCTCTGATCGAGGAAGGCAGAATGACGGTTGCCTCGCTCATGCAGCAGAACGGCTACAGCACCTCCTGTATAGGCAAGTGGCATCTTGGTATGCACTGGAGCAAGCAAGGGGAAGGCGAGGATGAGGTGGATTTCACAGGACCGATCCTTGGCGGACCTACATCATACGGCTTCGATTATTTCTACGGCATCAGCGCTTCTCTCGATATGCCTCCGTATGTGTACATCGAAAACGATCGAGTGACAGAGCCGCCTGATCGTCTGACTAGCTGTGATGATCCGAAGGGTTATTGGCGCGAAGGACCTACTGGAGCCAACTTCAAGCACGAAGAGGTGCTGCCAAGGTTCACGGAGAAAGTGCTGCAGACTATCGAAGAAAGCGCTGAGGAACCGTTTTTTATCTACTTTGCTTTGCCGTCGCCTCATTCGCCAATCTTGCCTTCTGAAGCCTTTCAGGGAAAGTCGGGCATAGGAAGCTATGGCGATTTTGTGCTGATGACAGATGACGTGGTGGGACAAATCATGGATAAGCTGGAGGAGCTTCACCTAACTGAGCATACGATTGTGGTGTTCACAAGTGACAACGGCTGCGCTCCTGTAGCTGATTTCGATGAGCTGGCTTCTTATGGACACTATCCGAGCTATGTCTATCGGGGGCATAAGGCAGATATCTATGAAGGCGGACATCGTATCCCGCTTCTGGTGCACTGGCCTGCCCGGATCGCAGCGGGCAGCGTCTCGCAAGAGCCTGTATGCCTAGTCGATCTACTGGCGACAGTGGCAGACATTCTTCATCTACAGCTGCCCGACAGCGCCGGAGAAGACAGTGTCAGCAACTTGCCGGAATGGCTTGGTGAGGCAAGGAAGGGACCCCTCCGCGAAGCCATTGTACATCATTCGGTATTTGGTTGCTTCTCTATTCGTCAGGGGAATTGGAAGCTGGAGCTCTGTCCAGGCTCGGGGGGCTGGAGTGCGCCGCGCCATGGCGATGAGGAGAAGGACGCCCCGCCGATACAGCTCTATCAGTTAGATCAGGACATTGGCGAGAGGGACAACGTCTATGCGCTTTATCCCGATGTCGTGCAGCATCTGCGCGAGCTATTGAAGGCGTATGTTGCAAGTGGCAGGAGCACGCCGGGCTCGCCGCAGCAGAATGACGGGTCAGAACACTGGGATGAGCTTCATTGGATGTATAGCTGACTTACAAGCTGCAAGGAAGGAGATCGTTACGAATGTTGAATATATCTGTACCGACCAAGGAACAGCAAGGCAAGCTGACGGAGGAAATGATGGAGCAATATCGACAAGGCAGTCTTGCCCTGGTCAATGGCCATCAGTGGCTGGATGGACATATTACCCCGCACTTTCACTTCACGGAGGCTGAAAAACAGGTGATTGTGCTGTTGAATAGAAGGAGACACCGCATATTATTTGAGGTCGACCGTATGGCTTACGCGCCGGAGTGGAAGCATGGCATGGAAGCGGCGGATCACCCTGATTGGTGTGGTGAAGACATCGGTGTCGGAGAGGCGGGCAGGGGAGGCAGGTTTACTGTAGAAGGCTATAGCTTTGAGCTTCCTCCACTGCAGCATTTCGACGGCGAAGCAGGCGAGCTGTTTTTTGTCCTTCAGCCTTTGGATTTCAGCAAGGACGGCTGGCCTGAGACAACCATATATGTCAATGGTCAAGCCCAAGCAGCATTAGGCCGTTGGCATCACTATTGGGCTGCTGAGCAGCTGCTGGATCAGGATGCCCCTAATCGGGTGGTGCTGAAATCATTTGGCATCTATGAGCAGCCCAAACGAGGATATTCCAGAGTCGCAATAGCTGCAAGAGATCCATTCGTTCACGACTTATACTGGAATTTCCGGACGCTTGTTGAAGCAAAGTCGATACTACCTGAGCAATCGGAGACGTATAAGCAATTAAGTGAGGCTTTGCATACATGCGTAGGGCTGTTCATGGATAACGACAATGCAGAGCGTCTGCACCGAAGTCGCATGGAGCAGGCCGCCAAGGTGCTGGATGAGGTGCGGACAACAATCGCGGAAGCAGGCAGCACGCCTTCCTTTATATTGGATACGATCTTCCATGGCCATCATGATACTGCTTGGCAATGGACAGTTGCTCATTCGCGGGGGAAAACGGAACGAATAGCGCTCAACAATCTGTATCTCATGGACCGCTATCCGGAGTTTCAATACTTGTATACTGCCCCTTACCATTACGAGACGTTAATGCAGGATCACCCGGACTTGTATGCGAGATTGAAGGTCAAGGCCAGGGAAGGAAGATGGCAAGCCAATGGAGCCATGTGGGTGGAGCCTGATCTTCATTTTCCATCGGGAGAAAGCTTGATTCGCCAGCTCCTGCTTGGCATGAAGTTTTTTGAAGAGGAGTTTGGAGTGAAAGAGCATGTACTGTTCTTGCCTGATTCCTTTGGCTTCACTCCCGCGCTTCCGCAGCTGATTCGCGGATTTGACCTGATCCCTGTGCTCTATGCGATGAGAACGACCGACAAAACAAATCCTCATCAGCTGTTCCGATGGAAGGGGATTGACGGCAGCGAGGTACTGGTCAACAGTATTACGACCCCTGCCTGGGAATATCCCTACATACCGGAATTTCATCCGGCCAGGGGAGACAGAGACCCGCTCTCGTACTGCGCCCCGGATGCCGGTCCAAGACGTATATATGGGGTTGCGGAGACGTTTCTGCATAAGAAGCAGACCAACAGACAGATTTTCCCTGTCGGCTGGGGCGATGGCGGCGGAGGCGGTGTAGAAGATTTTCTGGAGCAGATCCGTGCCTTGGGCCAAATTCCTGGTCTGCCGAGGATAGAGCTAACCGATCTGCCCACGAGCGCCAGGAAGCAGCTGGAGAGCTTTGATAGCTTTCCCGTCTATGAAGACGAGATATACGTCGATTTCAGTACGACGTTCCGTCATGCTCACCGTAACAAAATGGAGAATAAGGCTGCTGAGCGACTGCTGCATCAAATTGAATTTATGGGAGCATGGCTGGAGAGGCAGGGTCAAGTCTATAATCGTCAACGAGTCGAAGGGCTATGGAAGCAAGTGCTGCTCAATCAATTCCATGATATTATTACCGGCCAAGAGCAATCCGTCAAAGAAGTGCATGTGGAGGCTGCCGAGCGTTATGCCGAGGTTCGATCGGAATTGGAGCAATTGCAGCAACACGCATTGGATCAGCTCGCTGAGCTCATTGGGGCGCCGCAGCATGCCGTAATTATTGTCAATTCTTCATCGGCAGCCGTAGCTGGTGTCCAAGAGATTAGTCTGCCCTCTGGCGTATCGGGATGGCGTGATTCGGATGGCAAATCATTGAGCATCCAGCAGAGCACTGTTCATGCCGATTCGATACTGGTTGAGCTACCATCTATTCCGGCATACGGATATACCGTGCTTCAGCCGACTTCATCGGAGAACTCGGAGACATCGGAGACATCAGGGACATCGGGGGCGGAGTCGGTACGGGTAGACGAAAGACTGCTAATTGGTGAACGTATGATGGAGAATCGATATATCCGGCTGACTGTGGATGATCAAGCCCGCATTGTGTCGTTGTACGACAAACGAGTCTGCCGCGAGCTCGTACCGCAAGGACGAAGGATGAATACGCTGATGCTCGAGCATGGCCCTAGCAAGTTATATGATGAGGCGGCTGTATCTATCGAAATTGTGGAGACAGGACCGCTCAGAGCGGGCTGGAAGATCACTCTTCTGTACGGAGCATCGCGCATCGTGCAATACATGCTGTTATGTCAGGATTCCGCTCAATTGCGATTTGATTGTGATATCGAATGGCGGGAGGCGACGTCGTTATGGGCTGACTTCCCGATTCAACTCACATCCCGATATTGTAGTCAGGGCATACAGTTCGGCTACCATACCCAAACCAGATCAACCAACAATGAGCTGGACGCAGACCGCTCCCATCTATGGGCGCACGGCTACGTCGACGTTTCTGAGGATGATTACGGGATCGCCTTACTAAATGATATTCGTTATGACCATATGATGAAGGAAGACAGTATAAGGATCAACTTAATGGCGGATGCAACCGTCCATAATGCGGTGTATCAAGAAGGCGCCGGCCGCTTCACTTACGCGCTGCTTCCTCATCAGGGACGCATGACAGAGGGCGGAGTCATTCAGGAATCGATCTTGCTGCAGAACCGGCCGCTTGTCGTTCAATCCCGGCAGTCTGCGCCAAGCAGTGCTGTTCTCCCTCCTCAATGGATGTCTGTGGGCAGCGACAATATTCTGATCGATACCATTAAACCGGCAGAAGACGGGAGCGGCTGCGTCATCCGACTATATGAAGCCTACGGCAGAACGACGAATACGCAGCTCCAGCTGTTTGATTCGGTGAACCGTGTGTACAGGACGAATATGAGAGAGGAGCAGGCTGTAGAGCTTATCGCGGATCAGAATCAGCTTGCATTGACGTTTAGACCCTTTGAGGTAATGACGCTTAAAGTTCTATACGCATAGCAACACGTTATGAATCCAATTTAAGAAATCGAGGTGAACAGTGTGAGAAGAGTAGACAAGCTGCTAAAGGTAAGTATTTCATTGCTGTTGGTATGTTCCTTCTTTAACGGCATTGTGGGTGCTAATATGGCGTTTGGAGCGTTGTCAGACCAACCGAGCAATGAGGGGACCGTGGAGCCTTATGAATATGCGGATCTGACGGAAGCCGTTGCGGCAGGCTGGAATTTCGGCAATGAGACAGCTGCAGCGCCGTGGTCGATCGTTGACGAAGAAGGAACTAATGACACCAAAGCTTTGTATAACAGCAATGCAAGCGCAGCCTATTCGCCAGCCTATAATAACAGCAGCGTCTCATGGAACACTTGGACCGATTATGCCGCTGAGGTGAACGTGAGAGTGCCCGCTTGGGCAGACAACACGATGGAGCGTGTAGGGATCATTATACGAGGAGATATGAATGGGAAAAGCTCCTATTTGTTGGCCTATGACCATAAAGGCGGGAACGGAAATCAGGCGCTGTCCATTCAGAAGAGAGATTCGAACGGATATGGAACAGCTTTGAAGACAGTATCAGGTGCGAATGTGCCTGATCTGGCGCCTGATACGTATTTTAATCTGAAGCTTGCAGCGACGGGGAGCCAGCCAGTTGTGTTGAGGGGTTACCTGAACGATGTGGAGCTGTTGACCGTTGTAGATGACTCGGATACGCCTTATACATCGGGGCGCCCGGCAATTATGACCAACAAGCAGAATGCTTACTTCGATGACTTATTTATTCAAGCGGTCACCGTCAATCAAGCGCCTTCCTGGGCTAGCGGCGCACTTACTTCGGAGCAACACATGGATCATCTTCGGTTAAGCTGGT
The DNA here is from genome assembly GCF_054483835.1 of Paenibacillus sp. strain BS8-2. Classification (NCBI taxonomy): domain Bacteria; kingdom Bacillati; phylum Bacillota; class Bacilli; order Caryophanales; family Paenibacillaceae; genus Paenibacillus; species Paenibacillus sp. strain BS8-2. The sequence continues at coordinate 1,276,130 of NZ_CM137010.1, read as the reverse complement.
CCGGTGCTATCGACGATCAGGGCGTGTCGGGGTATAAGGTATATCAGGACGGCCAATTATTGCAAACGGTTACAGAGTCGACGTATGCACTGTACGATTTGCAAGAGGACCAATCCTATACGTTTAAGGTTGAGGCTGTCGATGCCGAGCAGAGCGAATCTTCGGATGGTCCCAGCTTGACGGTGACCTACGGGCAGCACATCCAGCTTGCCGCTCCGGAGCAAGTAAGGCTGAATGCAAGAACGGATACTGCGGCGCTATTGACATGGTCTCCGTCTGAGGATGAGATAAGCGGCTATCATATTTATCATAACGGTGTTCTCATTGACGATGTGGATGCCGCGACGACCCGGTTCACCCTAACGGGTCTTACGGCAAATGCGGAACAAACGATTGCGGTAACGGCCTATGATCCATATGGCCATGAATCGGAGCCGGGCAGCGTTGTTTTTGTAAATCATGTTTCGCAGCAGCACGAGGAGGGCTGGGAAAGCCTCCATATGGGAGCTGGAGGTCAGATTCAAGGTCTTGCCTTGGATCCCAATAGACCCGGCCGCATCTATCTGCAGAGTGATATGGAGGGCAACTATCGAAGCGATGATTACGGCAGAAGCTGGCTGTACATTGGCGCAGACCTGAATAACGGGCTGTCGCTTACGGCTGCGGTGGAGCCGGGCGATGCTGACCGGGTATACGAAGGCGGCATTATGGGCATGAACATCTCGGATGACGCCGGCTTGTCCTGGAGAGAGGTGCCGGAGCTTCGGGCGGTTTCCATTGCTTCCATCGTGATTGATCCTCACAATACCAATAACATCTATGCGGCGACAGGCTGGCATAACAAGACAGCAAGTCAGCTCTCGACCTTCTCCCAGCCCGCGCAGAGTATGACAGGGGCAAGAGTGGTCTATATGTCGAAGGACCGCGGAGCCAGCTGGACGACTGTGCCTTATGAACAGCAGTCGGGTAATAAGCATGTTTATTCTCTTGTTATTAACCCCGCTGATGGGGATGAGCTGTACCTTGGAGGCGATGCAGGCGTATACCGGTCAATCGATGCAGGGCAGAGCTGGAGCAAAGTAGCACCTCCCGCCGATTCAGTCGCCTACAGCGGTATGAGTCAAGGCGTTGCAGTATCGCCGGACGGTCAGTATATCTATGCAACTTATAAAACGGCTGACGAAGTGAAAACGAACGGAAGCATTACAACCCCCTTGACCTACAGTGTGTTTGTCGCCCGCACGGATAGTCTGGAATGGACAAAGCTTGATGAGGGCCTTACATTTGCAGTTTCCGAAACCACCGACATTGGAGGCTCAGTCACTTATTCTGCTGCCGGAATGGATTTCTGGAAGCCGGTCATGGATCCCCGTTCTACCGCGACGCAGCATAAATTAATAATAGGCACATTAAACAAAGCGTCGGCGGTGTACGAAGGAACATTCGAGATTGATCAGGATGGCCATGCAACGGGAAGCTGGAAGAAGATCTATCATCTTGATGGCATTGTAAATGCGGAGGACTCCAATCAAGCCTGGCAATATGATATGGGATTGGCGACATTCTGGGGAGCCGGGCCGCTAAGCCGCCATTATACGTATACCCCTGCCTCTTGGCCGGACAGAGAAGTGCTGCTGGCTGAGAGACAAACCGTATATGGAGGCGATCCTGATTCTCCATATACAAGCTGGGAGCTGATAAGCAGCAAGCAAGCGTATACGTACACAGTGGGCAATGAATCGTTTACCTCGTATACCTCAAGAGGCGTACAATCTACATTTAACTGGAATATGGATACCTACGGCAATTATGTCGTACAGGCGCAAGCGGATAATGCCTGGCTGGAGAGCTGGGATTACGGATACTCATGGACACAGCCGGCCGAGGATAATCGCAAGGCGAATGCAGACTCGGTAAGAATTATTCCGTTAGAGGAACCAATCGTTCTGGTAGGCGCGGCGCTGGGAGCGGTGACCAACCGCAACAACAGCACCATGTACGGCAAGCGATTGGGTGATCTCACGCCTAACAATGAGCGCTGGGAGCAATTATCCGGACAGACAAGGGATGAGCTCGGCAATACTATAACGTTAGCTACCGTTCCCTATAAGAGAATCAACAGTATTGCATACGATCCGTTACAGCCCAAGCGTGTAGTGCTCGGCACCGACGACGGGTTGTATATGACAGAGGATATAGAAACGTTTATGGATACGCTGGATGTGAGTCAATACGACTTCACGCCGGAAGCGCCTTTTGTCGAAATTAATGACAGTCAGGTGGATCAAACCTCTGTCCGCTATGTTGAATTTGATCCATACAATAGCAATGTGTTGTATACAATGGCAGGAAGCAAGGGGATATTCAAAGGAGAATACGCCAACGATAGCTGGACTTGGACTCGCGTATTTGACAAAGGCGGCTCAGGAGGCGATCTTCGCTTTGATATGTCCGTATGGGGATATCAAGGGGCTACGTATATGCTCGTCAGTCACTTGGATACGCTCTACTTATCGACGGACGGCGGTGCAACATGGACCGAAGTGATGAATGATAAACAAATTATTGCATCCAAGAGCAATATCTGGTGGGATACTTCGATTATGACGCTTGATTTGGGAACAGTTGCGGGATATGAAGACTACTTGTTCGTATCGTCGGGGACTAAGGATTCCAAAAAAGGGTATGCAGCGTTTATTGGAAAGCTTCAGCAGGATGGAACCGTTATATGGAGGGAATGGACAGGGACGCCGGGAGAGGAAGGCTACCTGGAGTATCCGCATGGTCGAGCAGCCAGCTTCCATGAGGTGGATGATAAGGTGTATGTCTATATTGCAACAACAGGAGCAGGCTTGTGGCGCAAGGAAGTGATCGGGCAGGCAGTTCGTTCACCTCAGCCGGAGGTGCCGTTTACGATTGTTCGAGTTTCGCCACGCGGCTCGGCGGAATGGGTGGATGTCAACGATACGATTGTCATCTCTGCGAATAAAGCTATTGCTCATGTCGACATAAATAGTATTCAGATTCAGGGACCGGATGGCAATGTGCCGTTTGCGTATTCGATAGCCGGCAAGCAAGTCACAATGACGCCAAGCCGTCCCTTGACCGGAGAAGCACGTTATATCGTCCATCTGGACGCAGGTTCGATCACTGACTCCAATGATAAAGGATTGACCTACAAGCTTTCCTTTGCCTTTACAACCAAGAAGGCGCCAGCGACAGAAGGGGGAGGATCCTCCGGATTAATTGTACCGCCTGCGCAACCCCCGCTAGTCGTCGAAGTGGGGGCCGACGGCAGCATGACCCTTCGAGTGCAGACGACAATAAATAAGAATCAGGTAGCAGCAGCCAAACTGTCCGCGGAGGATTGGGGCAAGGTGCTGCAGCAGGCACAATCGAATGGCAATCAACAAATGACGATACAGCTGCCACCAAGCGAAGGGGCAGAGGGATATGCCTTAGAGCTCCCTGTGGCGTTCTTTCACTCAGATATTCGTGTGGAGCTTGCCACGGCAGTCGGCACGCTTCGACTACCTGATCATCTAGTAGACAGCCAGTCGATTCAGGAATCAGATTCCATTACGATATCGATCCAAGCAAACGAAACAAACGGCAAGCCGGCGATTACGCTGCAATGGACGACAAGCGAGCTTGCGGAGCTTGGACCACTCCTAAGAGGAGTACCGGTTGCCATGCAATATCAACCAACGGGCACTGAGCTGGCCAATCCGGATTGGATTGTTGTTCAACGAATCGATAGCGACGGCGTGCGGTCGCCCGTGCCTTCTGGTTATTATGATCCGGAAGCAGGAGTGATCCGATTTATATCGGATGGCTCTGGCACCTATGTTGTTTCGTATGTCAGAAAGTCGTTTGAAGACATCAGCGGTGTTGCCTGGGCGGAGCATGCTATCGAGGTGCTTGCGGCAAGAGGCGTAACAAATGGAGTAAGCAGCCAAGAATTTCATCCCCATGCACCAGTTACAAGAGCTGACTTTATGGTCATGCTGGTGCGGGCTCTCGGACTTAAGGCGCCAGTAGATCATTCCTTTACTGATGTTGCCGAGGATGCCTATTATTACGAAGCGTTAGGCATAGCCAAAGCGCTGGGTATTGCACAGGGCGGGGTTCAAGCTGATTATCGTCCCAATGAGACGATAACCAGGCAGGATATGATGGTGCTGGTGGATCGAGCGTTGCGTTTGGCCGCAGATAGGCCACCCGTCACAGGCTCTGATGAGCTTGACCGGTTTACCGATGCGGATAATGTAGCCGATTATGCTGTGAGCAGTGTTGCAGCGTTAGTGCAGGCGGGGATCGTCCAAGGCTCCGGTCAGCAGCTGAATCCACTTCATACTGCAACCAGAGCGGAGGTGGCGGTGTTAATCTATAAGTTGATCCGGTCGCTCTAGAGACGACTTAGGCAAGATGCAGGAAGTACGATTGTATTTCCTGCATCTTTTTTAAGAGAACGCTAGGGATGCATAAGCTTCTGCAGCTTATCCGGATTTCGTGAAAAGACAAGACAATAATAGGAGGAATGAAATGATGATCACAAAAGCGTTCCGTATTTGGTTAGTTGTTCTGTTGCTGCTGTCTACCAGCGCAAGCTTGGCGTCTGCCACTGGCTGGGAATCGCTTAATCCTGGCGGAGGCGGGCAGGTGCAATATGTATATCCGGATCCCAATACACCCGGAAGAGTGTTCTTCTTAAGCGATATGGAGGGTCTATATAGAAGCGATAACTACGGCGCAAGCTGGACCAATGTCAATCATACCTTGAAGCACAATATGGTATTTGTGATAACAGCAGTGCCGGGACAACCGGACAAGTACTTCCTTGGCGGGATGAATGGATTGTTTGTATCGAATGACGGGGGGATAAGCTGGGCCAAGGTCATGTCGCCTAATCTCCCGGATCCGCTTGCCGTGGCGGCTATTACCATTGATCCCAATCAGCCCGACCACATTTACATCGGCCATAGCTGGTATAACAAGGACGGTCAGCTGGCTTCCTTTAATGATCCGGATCAAGTAAAAGACGGACCGAGATATGTCTATTACTCCAAGGATGGAGGAACAACCTGGTCCAAAACCAAATATGAATCAACGGATGGCTACAAGCAGCTCTACCAAATAGCTACCGATCCGGCGAATAGCGATATCGTATATTTAGCTGCGGATGCAGGTGTGTATCGTTCCACGAACGGCGGCACAAGCTTCTCTCAGATTACAGCGCCAGCGGGCACATCTGGTCAATCCAGAGGTCTTGTATTATCTCCGGACGGACAGTTCATCTATGCCGTGTATGTAGACCAGTCCGATCCGAAGCTTAACAGGCTCTACTCTGCTGCAACGTCAACCACTGCCACAGCATATGCCTGGACGGACCGGTCGACCGGATTGGCTACAGGCAACAGCAATGGCGATGATTACTGGATGCCGGTCATGGATCCACGCTCCACCAATAGCGAGCATCATATTTTGCTCGGTCAGTTATATGGGACAACAGGACTGTACGAAGGGAGCTTCGCGGTGAACGCGGGGGCCATTACGTCCCATGCCTGGTCACTGGTGTTCGATCAATCCGGCAGAAACGGCTTCTCCTATGATATGGGATGGAATACCAAGATCTCTACGCCGCTGGTGCGACACTATCAATACACGCCAACAAGCTGGCCGACGCGGAGGCTGTGGATATCGAATCGGCAAACGGTATTCGAGGGGGATCCCTCCCAGCCTCTTACAAGCTGGACCTACAAAACTACCGCATTGTACAACACAACGAACGGGGTAGACACGTATCAATCGACCGGCATAGAATCGACCTTTAACAACGATTTTGTCATGTACAACGATTATATGATACAAGCGCAAGCGGATAACGGTGTAGTTGAAAGCTGGAATGCCGGCGTATCCTGGGCGCAGGTCCCTCCCGTATCCCCTAAGCTGGTGAGCAATGGCGACTCCCTTGAGATTACAAACACGACACCGCCGCTTGTTATTTTGGGAGGCGGAAGCGGCTACGGGGGGAATGTGACGGAATCCTATATTCATATCAAAAAACTGCAAACGCTTACTCCGAATGACACCTGGAGCTATGCTGCCGGCGGATCGACCAATAAAGCGGGCATCAGCGGCACGGCGCGCACCTATTCCATTGCAGCCGCCCCAACGAATCCAAGCAAGGTCTATCTAGGCAGATCCAATGGTGTATTCATGACGGGCAACATTATGGGCATCGCCAACGGAACAGGATCGTTCTGGAGTATTGGAGGTACTGCGCTAACGAATAAGAACGTTCGCAGGCTTGAGGTGGATCCCGCCGATGAAAATATACTGTATGTGCTTTCTTCTGCGGGGACCTACAAGGGAGTTAACCAATCCGGCACCTGGACCTGGAACAGCATTCATCCGACAGCCGGCTCAGGCGGCACCCATACCGATATGGCGGTATGGAGCGATGGAACGACTACGTATATCGCGTTATCAAGCGGCACGGCTTTATATTTAAGCAGCGACGGGGGAGCCAGCTGGGAAACGATATTGATGAATTCCGATATCCCTGCACTCACGGCGCGCTCCTGGTGGGACAGCGACAACATGTTATTGCAAATGAATGGGCTGGCCGGCTCGGGCAACCGTATATTCATCCATGCTGCGGTGTACAGCTTCAAGAAAGGTTATGCCTCCTTGCAGGGAGTGATCGGTACAGATGGATCCGTGACCTGGAGCGATATAACGGGTCAGTACTCGGATGGTGAATATCTATATATGCCAAGTGCCAAGCGGGCAAAGGTTATTCATGCCAATAACAGCGACTATTTGTTTGTATCCACACAAGGCAGCGGGCTTTGGAGAAAAAATATAAGTGCAGTGACTACTGAAATCATGCCGACAGATGACGCCAAAGTACAAAATGGTTCCAATGCAAACAGTAATTATGGATCCGGCAAGCTGCTTGAGGTGAAGAACGGGAGCAATGACAAGAGGATGTCTTATTTGAAGTTTACGGTTTCCTCCGCATCTGCGATTATAGAAGCAAAGCTGAGGCTCAAGGTCAGTTCAGTATCGGCGAACGAGAGTCTGGTTGTGTCGCGGGTAAACGATAATGGATGGACGGAGGGCGGCATCATCTGGAATAACAAGCCGGCCGTGAGTACGCCAATTTACACGCATCCGGTCGTCACAGGCGATGTAGGAACGTGGCTGACAATTGATGTATCCGATTATGTGACGGGGAGCGGGGTGTATAGCTTTGCACTGGAGGGGGCAGCTGGCGGACTGTTGAAATTTGATTCCTCTGAATCGTCGGGCAATAGCCCGGTGCTTATTATAACGGAATAACGATAGAGAAAGCAGACCCTCAACCATGTCGATTGGCATGGCTGAGGGTCTGCTTCATGCAATGAGGTATTGTGCAGTCAACAGAAATCAGTTTTCTGAGGACAAGAACTGTAATCCACGCACATCGTCATTCCGGCATTCTCTTTCTATAATTTAAGGGTTAACAGAATGGATATAGAAACCGTGGAAGGGCTGTGATTCATATAGACACATTGTCGAGACCGAATATTGTGCTCATCACCATGGACGAATGCAAGTACAACATGCTTGGCTGTTATGGGAATGAGGATGCCGTTACCCCGCATATGGATCACTTGGCAAAGGAGGGTATGCGCTTCCAACATTCGTATTGCACATTTCCTAAATGTGTGCCGTCTCGCGCGGCATTAATGACAGGCAGATATCCCCATGTAGAGGGGCATCGAACGTTGCCTGGATTTGAAGTGAGCCGGGGGGAGAATAACCTTGTTCAAGAACTGAAGAGGCTTGGATATCGCACCGCTATGTTCGGCAAGAATCATACGCTTCAAGCTGATTATTGCAACGAATGCTTTGACGAGTGCCATACCAAGCAGCCGGGTCTGGATGTGCCTTGGGAGCGGCGCTTGGATGAAGTAGACGATGGTTTGTTCCGTGCTTTTTATCGCGGTCCCTTTAATGTGATCGATGAGATGACGGATACCATAGCGACCCGAGCGGGCATCGCTTTTCTCAATAAACAGACATCATCAGAACCCTTCTTCTTACTAATGAATTACAATGCGCCGCATCCTCCCTATACAGACATCGACCCTTTTATCGCCTTGATTCGAGACAAGAAGATCAAGCTGCCGGCTAGAGAACAGCTGGATGCCGCACCGGATCTCTTGAGAACGTACCGACAGGTGTATGATCTTGAAGGACTCTCCGAGGCCGACTGGCGCAAGGTGGTGGAGGCCTATTACGGAATGGTCAGTTATGTAGACGATCAAATCGGGATGCTCCTGCAGCAGCTGGAAGATAACGGGATGAGAGATCAAACCATTGTAATTCTAACATCTGACCATGGCGATTTCGCAGGGGAGCATGGCGCTGTGGAGAAGTGGGATACCATGTTCTATGACTGCCTGATCCGCGTACCTTTGATTATTCGATATCCCGGACAGCTTCTGAGTGGTCAAAACACGGATGCCATGGTTGAGAATATCGATATTGCGCCTACTATTCTGGATCTCTGTGGCTTGGAGGTACCGGATTGGATGCAGGGCCGTTCGCTCCGCGGTGTACTTACGGGAGCTGAGACCAGCCATCGGGATGCGGTGTTCTGCGAAGGCGGCGTAGAAGAGAAGGCGCTTGTAAGAACGGCGGCGTTGGACAGCGAAGAGCATGCCAGAAGACATCCCAATTACCATTGGAAGCAGCAGCTTCTGGTAGAGCATCCTTGGACCTTGAGTCGCTCAAAGATGATTCGTACGCGCAAGTGGAAGCTGGTATACCGTGTCAATGGCATGAAGGAGTTGTATGACCTGGAGCATGATCCAGAGGAGTGGCACGATATTTCGGGCTTGGAGGGCAGCCAGCCGATTATCTATGCTTTAATGGAGCAATTGCTCCATTGGGCCATAACAACTGAAACGGATTACCCGCCTATCAAGAAATTAAATTCATAACATGTTGGATCCATTAGATTTAATAAGGAGGTTGTATTGTGGGCTACGCAACCATCACGTATAAAGACTACCTGGATAAGGTATATGGCGGCTGGTATGGCAAATGTCTCGGCGGTGCAGCAGGTGCACCCGTCGAAGGGATTAAGAAGAAGATTGAAATTGAGGATTTCAGAACGATTATGAAGCCTGAGCTTCCTAATGACGATCTCGATTTGCAGCTATTGTGGCTGGATGTCATCGAAGAGAAGGGGCCGCATCTGACTTCGCGGGATTTGACCGAGGCATGGCTCGCAAAGTGCTGGTATCCGTTCAGCGAATATGGGTATTTTATGAAAAATGCACGCAGAGGCATCGCGGCGCCGCTGTCAGGGACCTTCAACAACAGCTTCTTCAAGGAAGGCATGGGGTGTCCCATCCGGTCAGAAATTTGGGGCTTTATTTATCCCGGACAGCCGGCACTTGCGGCGGCGTTTGCCAAGCTGGACGGAGAATTGGATCATGCGGATAATTCGGTATGGGCCGAGCAGATGCTCTCTGCTATGGAGAGTATGGTATTCCTGGAGTCGGACATCCACGCCCTGCTGAATATCGGGCTTGCTTATGTTCCGGAGCATAGCACCTTGTCCCGCTGTATTCGTATGGTTATCCGTTATCATAACGAGCATCCTGAGGACTGGGAAGGCTGCCGCATGCGAATTCTACGCGACTTCGGGCATCCCGACTTTACCAATGTAACTCAAAATATCGGCATTACCGTACTGGCCTTGCTGTACGGCAATAAGGATATGAGCAGGACGATTCAGATCGCCTTGCAATGCGGATATGATGCCGATTGCACCTGTGCGACGGCTGCGGCCATTCTGGGCGGCATGATCGGCTTTAAGCAACTGGATGCCGAACTGGTTGCCCTGATTCATGATCGGTTTGTGTGCGGCATTGATGTGCAGAGACGAAGCGACAGTGTATATGATTTGTCCGAGGATACTTGCCGTGTCGGGGTATCTCTGCTTCAGGCGGACTCCCCTTTGCAAATAACCGATATACCAGACGGTCTGTCTGTATGGCAATGGCCGGCGCCGGCGGTTGAAGGCATTGCCCTGCAGGTGGAGTACGGAGGCGTGCCGTCAGTCGGAGCGGGCGACAGCGTACCCCTTACTATTAAAGTAAAAAATAACACTTCCGCCTTAATTGAAGGCTCCGTTGTTGTCGGCCAATTGCCGGTCGGGTGGCACACCGAAGCTGACAGACAAGCGGTAAGTCTCCAGCCTGGCGAGGAAGCAGTCTTGACGAACCGGGTTTATTGTCCTTCACATGTGACGGAAGTAAGTCAGAGCAATCTGCTGACCGCAGACTTTTATCATCATTCCGGTTCTCGGCTATCAGGGTTAACCTTTGGCATTGCAGGTTCGTCGGTATGGAAGGCATACGGTCCCTATTTCGATATGCTGGACAAAGAGGATGATCCAGGAACGCCATCCCCGCACGGAGAGGGCTGCGTGTTGCCGACTCTGGAATGTATGGTTAATAATGAAGCCTCGCTGGAGAAGCCTTATTTGGAAGAATCGTTTGAAGCTAGTATTGCTGATGCGCCTGCCGCGCGAGTCCACGCCCATGAAGACAAGCTGCCTATCGAGGATTATTTCCAACTGGCGGGCCAATATTGCTTGTATCTGGAGCAAGAGCTGCTCTCGCCCGATGCCAGAGTGATATGGCTTGTCATTGGTAATTCCGACGGCTTCAAGCTATGGGTCAATGGAGAGCTATATTTGGCAAAGGATGAGACTCGGTTATGGACCCCATACAACAATGCCGTCAGGGTAAAGCTGCAGACAGGCTCCAATCGAGTGACGCTTAAGCTGCTTAAGCGGACTAAGGAATTGGAATTTAGTATCGGGGCTAGAAAGTATGAAGGCGATCATTGGCATAAGAAAGAATGGATAACAGATCTCAGCTATGGCATGTAGGGGGGGCGTCCATGACAAACGCGAGGAAGCAGCCTAATATCGTCATTATAATGGTTGATCAGCAGCGATACGATTGTTTGGGTTATAGTAAGGATTATCCTGTGCACACGCCTCATCTCGACGCGCTCGCAGCTCAAGGGATGTGGTTCGAGCAAGCTTACACTCCCATTCCGCTATGCAGCCCGGCGAGGCAAGCCTTTATTGCCGGCAGGCGGGCCGAGGCGCTGGGGACGCTGTGGAATTACGACCTCGGACCCCGGATTCCGCCGCTGGAGCCTGATGTGTATGCATGGCCGCGTGGTCTGCAGGCGCTGGGATATAAGAACGGTTATATAGGCAAGTGGCATGTTCATCCTGCCGCTTCGCCTGCTGCATTCGGCTACGATGAGTATATTAGCGAATTTCAATATGAACAATATCGCAGAGAGAAGTATCCAGATACAACATGGAAGGAAGGTTTTGTTGGCGAGGTGGATCCTGTCCCGCTAGAGGACACAGAGACGCATTGGCTGACTCAGCAAGCCATTGACAGGATGAAGAACTATGCGGCAGATGGAGGTCCATGGCATCTTCGTCTGGATTTGCGGGAGCCTCATCTGCCTTGCCGTCCTGCAGAGCCGTTTGCTTCGATGTATCATGCTGAAGAGATTCCGATGTGGCGCAGCTTTGGGGATACCTTTGACAATAAACCATACATCCAGCTGCAGCAATTGATCAATTGGGAAGTAGAAGACTGGACTTGGGAGCAATGGGCGCCTATTGTCGCCAGGTACTACGGAATTATCTCGCAGGTGGATGATGCGATTGGGCGGTTTATATCCGAGCTCGATCGTCTGGGACTGCGTGAAGATACTCTCGTTATCTATACAACGGATCACGGAGACATGTGCGGTGGTCATCGTATGATGGATAAACACTATGTGCTGTATGATGATATTGTGCATGTGCCCATGATTGTCAGATGGCCAGGCGTTGTGACTCCAGGCAGCCGATGCGACGCATTTGTCTATAACATGCTTGATCTTCCTCCGACACTGCTCGAGGCGGCAAACTGTGAGCGGGTGCCGGACTTTATGACTGGCCGCAGTCTGATGGACTTGCTGGAGAAGGGGCAGGCCAAGGATTGGAGAGAAGAGGTTGTCGCAACCTATAACGGCCAACAATTCGGGCTCTATACCCAGCGCATGATTAGAACTAAGGAATGGAAGCTAATCTGGAATTTAACCGATGTGGATGAGCTCTATCATCTTACGGATGATCCAGACGAGCTTCACAATAGCATTCATGACCCGGCCAACAAAGAAATGATCGCCTATTTGCGTCACCGGCTATACGATATTCTGAGCAGCGAAGGGGACACGCTTGTACAGAATCAGTGGATGAGAGACCAGTTGTTGCGGGGGCGCAAACGATGACGCAGCCCTTCAGCTGGCAAGTTATGACCAAAGGCTCCTACACAAGTGTAACTTTATCCAACAACAGCACTGGCGCAAGTGTCACTCTTGTACCTGAGCTGGGCTTCCAGGCCGTGTCCTATCAGGTTGACGGGATGGAATGGCTCCAAGCTCCGCAGGATCTGGAGGAGCTTCAAGCTTCCCCTACGAAATGGGGCATTCCCATTCTGTTTCCTCCCAATCGTGTCAGCAAGGAAATCGAAGTAGAGGGCCGGAGATTCTGCTTTCCGCAGCCAGCAGAGGGCGTATATATGCATGGCGAGCTATGCAAGCAGGCATGGCCGATTGTAGAGGTGGGATTGTGTGATGCCGAGGGCGTCGCCGTTACAACCAGACAGACCTTCCATCAGTATCCCGGAACGCAGCCACCGATGCCATGTCAATTGGATATTGTTTTTACCTATCGGCTGAGCAATAGCGGGCTCCGCCTGGAAGGAAAGCTATGCAACCATGGAGCGTACGGACTTCCCGTTGGCGTAGGTATGCACCCCTACTTCAGGCTGCCCGATGCTGGAGCGGAAAGTGTTCAAGTACAGATTCCCGCCATTGCGGAATGGCCGATTGGACATAGCGGGTTTATCGAAGGACAACCGCGGCATACCCCTCTTTGCGAGCAATTGCATACAGGAATCATGTTTAACGATCTCCCGCCCCAAAGCGGCTACAGGCTGTTCTCGATGAGGGACGGCGTTAACCATAGTCATATTTCATATAATGAGCGGAAGAAATGCCTTAGGCTTACAACAAGCGAGCAGCTGAGCCACATTGTATTGTTTGTTCCGCAATGGACAAGGGCCATATCATTAGAGCCATACAGCTGTGTGACGGACGCGTACCATGTGCCGCTGCCTTGGGAGGACACGGGAGCTCGTCTATTACAGAAGGGCGACTCGCTATTATTTTTTATGGAGATAGCTGTAGAGGATATGTAAGATTTGCGGCAGTCGGCGGTCTAAGAATTACCGAAAGTTGCAGCTGAATTCGACCTAATAAGAAGACATACAATCCCGGAAGATGGGAGTGAATGTCTTCTTTTTTGTTACGCGAACCGCCAAAGAAAAAAGCGTAAGTTCTTCAGTGGCCTCATAGGAAGCGGTGTCTTTTTTCACGAATAGGGAAGCATATGGCGTGGAGCCCCTGACTAAAAACTGTCACCCTAAACAACAAAAAGCGTCATACGCAAGGCTTCTTCTGATGGGTTATGATAGAAGTGGCGAAGTGTATCCGCTTGCCTCATAGTCAACCGGGAAAGGGCTGAGCTTCCGCGCTTATGGTAATGAAACGGCTGAATAACGTCACCTTCAAGAATAGAATTATCCTTATTTTCCTAATAAGCAGTTTGGCTCCGTTTATTTGCTTGGGCCTAATCTCCTTCTACACGATCGACTCCATCATCGGCAACAAGGTGGAGAGCGCGCTCCAAAGCAATCTCAAGCAGGATATCATTACGCTTGAGAATACGCTCAACAACTTGAATCACGTCTCGCAGCAGCTTGCATACGGTGGCAGCACGAACCGCTTGATCGAGGAGCTTGTGGCTGTGTCGGAGCCGTACGAGCGTCTGCGTCTCAATAACGAAATTCGGAGCGAGCTCAATAATATTACGTTTTCCAATCCTAATATCGGTCTATGATGTATTACGATATGGATATCAATACGTACGAGTTCGAGAACTTCGGAATTCGAGGTGACTTCGATCCCGCCAAGCTGCCGATGCTGGCGGAATATCCGGAAATTACTTACTACGGGCAACAAATGTAAGCGACAATGGTGCGTCGAGGCGGCAAGGTGAGCGAATGAAGCACAAATGTAAGCTATAATGGTGCGTCGACCCGCTAAGGTGAGCGAATGAAGCAAAAATGTAAGCGACAATGGTGCGTAGACCAAAGTCAAAAGCATGGCGGCACTATCCTTCACATTGCCGGGTATGCCCTTGATCTATTCCGGTCAAGAGGCTGGGCTTGATCGAAGACTGCTGTTCTTCGACAAGGATGAGATAACGTGGGAAGACTTGCCGCTGCAATCCTTCTATCAACATCTGATCCAGCTCAAGCATGACAATCCAGCACTGTGGAACGGCAGCGCGGGAGGCGAGTTTCACTCGCTGGAAACCCTCGACAAAGGACTTCTAGCCTTCGAGCGCAGCAAGGATGATAACTCGGTTGTTGTCATTATGAATTTGTCCGCCGAACCCGTCGCATCCACAGTAAAATTAGGCAGTTCGGCGGGCAGCTATCTGGCGGCAAGCGACGGCTCCATTGTTACGCTTGCAGCGGAACATGCTGTAACGTTCGCGCCATGGGCATACGAGATTTATATAAAGCAGTAGGCATTCTGTGTTTCGTGACTCAGGGCATGTTTAGTCGGCAGCTTAACAATAAAGCAGGCGCCCTGTGGACGATCTACCAGGGTCCCTGTATTGTGTTCTTGCTGAAGCTCGATGGTGCCCCCGTGCAGCTCGACAATCTTGCGGGTAATGGCGAGGCCGAGACCGCTGCCGCCGACGGTGCGATTGCGCGAAGAATCGGCCTTGTAGAATCGCTCGAACACGCGCTCACTCGATTCGGACGAGATGCCGGGACCGGTATCCTGCACGGTCACGAGGATGTGCTTCTCCGACGATGCCATGCTTATTACAACCGCTCCGCCTTCCGGCGTGAATTTAATGCCGTTCGTCAGCAAATTGGTCCAGACGACGCTCATTAATTCCGCGTCCGCTATGAGCGTCATCTCCTCCGCGCGCAGCTCCACATGGAGTGACTTACTCCGCCAAGCCGGCTCACATGCGAGCAAAGCTTCCCGCAGCTGGCGATCCAAGCGGTACGGCATGGGACGGAATGGATGCTGCTCGGCATCCAGCGCCGACAGCTTCAGTAGATTCTCGCTGATCTTCGATAACCGATTGCTCTCTTGTTGGATAATGCCGACGTAGCGCGACTTCTCATCTTCCGTAATGTCGGTTGAACGAAGCGCTTCTGCAAAGCCGTGAATCGAGGTTAGCGGCGATTGAATTTCGTGAGAGACGTTGGCGACAAAATTCTGCCGCATCGTTTCGATCCGCGATAAACCATCGGCCATCGTATTCATGCTATATGCAAGCGCCCCTAGTTCGTCCTTGCGCCTTACCGGGAGACGAACGCTGAAGTTGCCCGCGGACATCTGGAGCGCGGCGTCGTTGATTGTCTTGATTGGACGGACAAGGAAGCGGGCTGCGAACAGGATGAGGATGGAGCCGATGATGAGTAGTGACATCAGCAATGCGGCGGCTGTTAGGATGAAGTTGCTGTTCCGCGGATAACGGTTATGCTGCAAGAAAATCGACCATTGCTCGCCTCCCTGCGTCACCAGCCTGCCAATCGCTTCGCCTAGCGACGGTGACGGTAACGGCATTAGTCGACGAACACCCCAGGACCATACAGGCTTGTCGCTGTTAGTATCACTAGTATCGCGTTCAACCCGATCACTTTCCTCAGTCGCGTCTAGCGTCCACGCCTCCCGCAGTCCGTCCTCGCTTTTGTTATCTGATTGCAGCCATTCCATTTTTCTGGTCGATTGTATGCCTTCAATCCGCCTTTGGAGTTCTTCGGCATGTTCGCCTACGGCGATATGCTCCCCTGTTGTACTGACGGCGAGTATCGATACTTCCTCCATGTCAGCGATTTCTTCGAGAAAACGGGGCAACGAAGAAGGTTCCGCTACATTATGCAGCTGCCGGATCCGTTCGAAGGCGTCGTGATAATTTTGATTGGGTGATCCATGTGATTGTTGAAATATCTGGTTCGTGAGCAGAAAGGCGAGAGCGATGCTGAGCACGACAACCAGCAAGAAGGTGGCGACGATTCGGACGTAGAGACTGCGTATCATCCAGCGTGCTCCAATCGGTAACCTAGCCCTCGGACGGTTTCAATCCGGAAGCCGAAGCGCTGTTCGGGGAATCGGTCGCGGAGCCTCTTGATATGCACATCGACGGTACGCTCATCCCCCTCGTAATCGACCCCCCATAGCTGCGTAATGAGATCCTCGCGCGAGAAGGTTTTGCCCGGATAGCTGGCCAGCCTGAACAGAAGCTCGAATTCCTTGGGCGGCAAGGATAGGGATGCGCCATCCGAGCAAATGCGGAAATCCGAATAGTTCATACGAATACTCCCCAGCTCCACGCTCTGCGAAACGGTAATCCGGTATCGCCTCAGCAGCGCCTTCACACGGGCAATCAGCTCATGCGGATCAAACGGCTTGACCATATAGTCGTCCGCTCCGAGCTCAAGCCCCTTCACTTTATGTACGGTCTCGCCTTTGGCTGTAAGCAGAATAAGCGGGATGTCGTACGCCCCGCTGATCGCAGAGCAAAGTGACCATCCGTCCATTCGAGGCATCATAATATCGATAATGGCCAGATCCGGGCGGATAGACTCCAGCCTCTCAAGCGCTTCGACACCATCCGCCGCCTCCACAACCTGATGACCGTCTCTGCGCAGGAACAAGCCGATTAATTCGCGTATGTGGGGATCATCGTCGACAACAACGATTTTGGGCATCGTACGTCCTCCGCTCTATGTGGTCTATAACAAATGGTATATTTTTCGGACTGAATCGAGCGTACACGAACAAGCTTAGACAAAGCTGAACGCAAGATGAAAGGAAGCTGAAATTAACAGATATTCTCCCTAAGGCTGCCGCTTCTTATCGTTCATATACCGTTCATGAACCCATGCTATAGTCCCTCTTGATAGCGAAAGTCGGAAGGTGGAGTGGACATGAAAAAATGGATAATTGGCGTTGGCGTTGTGCTTATAGCCGCAGCCGCGGGCACCGGCGGTTATTATTACTGGAACGGGCAGCAGTCGGAGGCGGAGACAGCTAATGCGAATTCGATCACGGCGCGGGCGACCAGGGGTGCAATCGAAGTGAAGGTAAGCGGTTCCGGTTCGGTTGCGGCGGATACGAGAGAGACTGTAGTGGCGGGACAGAACGGAACCATTGCAGAGCTTGGCTTCATGGTAGGCGACAAGGTAACGGCTGGACAGGTACTGGCTGTCTTTGAGCAAGAGGATGTCAGCGGCAAGATCGATCAGCTTACGCTGAACATCAAGAAACAACAGCTGCAGATGGATCAATATGAGACGCAATATAAGGAAGCGGCTTCCGCGGAGGAACCCAATGCCTCATCCCTTGCATCCATCGAGCTTAATATCGAGATGCTGAAGCTGGAGATGGCAACGAACGAGAAGGAGTTGTCCGAGCTTCGCGAGCAGCAGGAGGAGAAGCTGGAAGTGAAGGCTGCCGTCGACGGCACGGTGACAGCGAGCGAAATTGCCGTTGGTGACACCGTGCAAGCCAATACCGTTATTGCGGAAATTGTGAATTACGACACGCTCACCTTCAACGTGCAGGTGGATGAGCTGGACATGCCGCAAATTAGCGAAGGGCAAGGGGCGGAGGTGTATTTGAGCGCTTATCCGGACCAAACCTTCCAAGGCGACATTAAGGAATTAGCGCAAGAAGGATCCGTATCCGGCGGTGTGGCAGCATACGAGGTCTCGATAGCGTTAAAGGAGCATGAAGGTGTTCTTGCGGGAATGTCTGGCCAGGCGGACATGATTATTGCCTCGCGTGAGGATGTTATTGTCGTTCCTGTCGATGCGGTTGTCGAGTTGATGGGCAAAACGTATGTGCGCGTGCCCGAAGAAAGCAGCTCCAATGCTGACGCCGCAGAGGGAGAAGGAAGCACGGGTGCTGGCGAAGGAGCTGGCACTACGGGGCAAGCACAAGCGCCGGCGCAGGGACAAGCACCAGCGCAGGGACAAGGCGGTGGCAGACCGCAAGGCGGATTTGGAGCTAGCGGCGGTTTCCAAGGCGGCGGCCGCGGCGCGGCGCAAGGGGAGGCGGCTGCGACGCAGAACGGCCGAAGTCAGACCGCGACGCAAGAAGGAGCAGGAGCCGCGGGGCAAAGTAGCGGTCAGTCCTCAGGCGGCGCCGCCCCAGAAGGCGCAACAGGCGGCGGACAAGGCGCTATGGGTGCTGCCGGCGCAGACCGGATGAGTGCGATGGCGGAGAGGCTTGGACTGGGCGGGCAACTGAAGGAAGTAACCGTCGGCATTAGCGACGAAAACTATGTGGAGATCGTGTCGGGTCTCGCGGAGGGGGATACGGTGTTGTTGCCGCTGCCGCAAGGTACGGTGGGAGCGGCATCGGGCGCGCAGACAGAGATGGCGTTCCCTGGCGGCTTCGGCGGGACGGGTAATTTCGGAGGCGGCGGCTTCGGGGGAGGTCAAGGACAAGGCATGCGCGGAGCTATGACACAAGGCGGCGGTGCGCGATGATGGGCGGTAATAGAGCAAATAGAGCAAATAGAGAACCGCTTATCCACATTCAAGGGTTGTCCAAAAGCTATATGATGGGCAAAGAGAGCGTACAGGTGCTGGACAACGTGTCACTCCAGGTTATGCCCGGTGAATTCGTAGCGATTGTTGGTCCTTCGGGCTCCGGCAAATCTACGCTAATGAACGTCATCGGATGTCTGGATACGCCGACGGAAGGCAGCTATATGTTGGACGGCACCGAGGTGAAGGGCCTGAGCGACAATAAGCTGGCGACGATTCGTAATCGGAAGATCGGGTTCATCTTCCAATCGTTCCATCTGTTGCCGAAGCTCTCCGCAGCCGAGAATGTGGAGCTGCCGCTCGTCTATCGCGGCATGTCGTCCAAGGAGCGGCGCGAACGCTCAACCTTGGCTCTCCAGCAGGTTGGCTTGGCGGATCGGATGTACCACAAGCCGAGCGAGCTGTCGGGCGGTCAGCAGCAGCGCGTGGCGATCGCGCGGGCGCTGGCTGGTCATCCGCCGATTCTGCTCGCAGACGAGCCTACCGGCGCGCTCGATACGAAGACAGGCCATGAGGTGCTTGCCTTAATCGATCAGTTGAACGCGGAGGGTCATACGATCGTCCTGATTACACATGACAAGGAAGTCGCCAATCGCGCCTCCCGCACTGTCGTCATGAGGGACGGTCGTCTAACCGAAGAGGAAGGGGGAGCAAAGCATGAAGCTGTCTCAAGGCTTTCGGATGGCGTTCTCCAGCATCCTGTCGAACAAGCTTAGAACCATTCTGTCCATGCTTGGTATATTAATCGGGGTAGCAACCGTCATTGCGCTGGTCGCGATGGGCGAAGGCTCGTCGAGACAGGTGGAGGCGCAAGTATCCTCCCTTGGCACCAATATGTTGTCCGTGACGATTACCGGGCGTGGTACAGATACAACTATGTCGAAGGACGAAGCGTTGGCGCTTGCCGAAATCGAAGGGGTAGCTGGCGTCTCTCCTGTTGTAAGCTCTTCTGCATCTGCCAAATACGGCAAAACCAGCACAAACGTCACCGTAGACGGGATCACGCCCGAGTACGAATTTGTGCAGGACTTCAGTGTGCAGAGCGGGCGTTATATTACGGCCATGGACGAACGCAACAAAACGAGAGTGGCGCTAATTGGGGTGACAACGGCGGATGATCTGTTCGGGAACGATGATCCGATTGGTGGGATCGTGTTGATTAACGGCATGCGATTCACCATTGTTGGTCTTCTGGAGCCTAAGGGAAGCTCGCTTAGCGGCTCTAATGATGAGAAGCTGCTTATCCCGCTATCTGTAGCTCAGCGTATTTTCAATAGCGAAGGTGTTCGCTCCGTCTATCTCCAGACGACGGATATGGATGTTATGGACGCTGTGACGGCGAAGCTGGAGAATGAGCTGACGGAGCTGTTCCGCGGCGACACGGACAGCTATCGTATCTTTAACCAGCAGGACGCCATGGATACATTGAACGCGGTCAACGAAACGATGAACACGATGCTGGTCGGCGTTGCGGCGATCTCGCTTGTTGTAGGCGGCATCGGCATTATGAATATTATGCTCGTGTCGGTGACGGAGCGTACGCGCGAGATTGGCATTCGCAAGTCGCTTGGCGCGAAGCGCCGCGATGTCATGTTCCAATTCCTGATCGAATCGATGTCGATCAGCGCACTGGGAGGAGCGCTCGGCGTCGCGTTAGGATATGTAGCGGCAATCGTAATCGAGTATGCGATGGATTCGCCAACGGCTGTAGCTTCGGATATTGCGATTTATGCGTTTCTGTTCTCGGCTTGCGTCGGCATTATTTTCGGGCTTTTCCCGGCTTACAAAGCAGCGGGCTTAAAGCCGGTCGAAGCGCTTAGACACGATTAACCATTCTCTAATTCTATAGTTTAAGAGAAGACTTCCCCTTGCCAGCGGGAAGTCTTCTCTTTCTTTTTTTGCCTCCTCCGCGCGATTCTCTTAAGACTTAATAATGGCTCCAACCCTTTGCTATTTGGGCTTAGGACCTGCTTCTAGCATCTGGTTGAAGCGTGTTTTGATAAAAATGAAAGTAAATTCATTTTGATTCTACCCTACCAAATCGGCTCATAGAATGGAGTACAGGCGGGGAGGCTCTCTCATCCGCTTAACAAGGAGGAGGGCTGCGTTGAGAGCTGCGTGGCCGATTCGGAAGGAGCGTTGGAGGGCATCAAATTCAAAATAATAGACAAGCGCGGCAAGCAATGGTGGTATGTATTCGGGGTTGGCATTACGCTTGGCTGCGTCGTATTCGGAATGCGATTGCTCCTAGTGGATGCAAGCGCGAATGGCGGAACAACGAACAAGTTTGCGTCAGCTGATCGAATAAGCGAACAGGGGCTCGGCATGGTGAGCGACTCGCTATCCGGCAGTTCGATTGATGCGGATGACCCAATGTCGGAGAAACCCGGTACGATCGGAAACAATGGGGCAGGTCAGCTATTGCCGCAGACTCAGCATATAAGCGACAACCTGAAAGAACCACCTTCCATTACGGACAAGACTGACAAGCCCCCAGACCTAGAAGCGCAGGATAAGCCGGAAAGCAGCGTACAGGACAGTCCAGACGACAAGAGGGATGATTCGGCGCAAGCAGCAGCATCCGTAGGCCAGAGCGCGCTGGAGGGCGTGCATGTTCGCGTCTATCTGAGCGGTCAACGCAAGGTCGAGAAGGTGCCGATTGAAACCTATGTCATGGGCGTGCTTGCCGGCGAGATGCCGATCGACTTTGAACTGGAGGCGCTTAAGGCGCAAGCCATTGCGGCGCGTACATATATCGTGCGAAGGATGGCCTCGGGCGAGAACGACATGGCAAGCCGAGGAGCCGATGTCAGCGATACGATCCGGCATCAGGTGTATGTCTCGAAGAAGGAGCTGGCGAGTCGCTGGTCGGGCAAGGACAAGGCAGTCAATCTGGCGAAGCTCGAGCAAGCGATCAGAGAGACGCGCGGACTAATCGTCACGTACGAAGGTCAGCCCATTGAAGCAGCTTTCTTCTCGACTAGCAATGGGTTCACAGAAAATTCCGAGGATTATTGGTCGCTGGCGCTTCCCTATCTGAGGAGCGTCGCAAGTCCTTGGGACAAGGAGCTGTCGCCGCGTTACGAGCAAGAGCTGACGTTCAAAGTCTCGCAATTCTATTCGGCTATCGGTCTATCGGGCAAGAGCGCAAGCGCCAAGAAACCATCTATTAAAGTTTTGGACAAAAGCGATGGCAACCGGATTATGCTGCTTAGTATTAACGGTCGATCCTTCACCGGCAGAGAAGTGAGAGAGCGTCTGGGACTAGCTTCCTCCCAATTCAGCTGGAAGATTAGCAAAGGGTCAATTACGTTTACAACCTACGGACTCGGACATGGCGTTGGTATGAGCCAATGGGGAGCGAACGGGATCGCCAAGGATGGCGGCCGCGCGGAGGATATTCTCCTTCACTACTATACGGGGACGAAGGTTGAACAAGCCTCAAAGCTGCCGACGTGACAACTCTCCATTAGGATAACTAGATTACCGAGATTGTTCGGCGGTATAACGTACTTCATACAGCGAATGATAGGACAAGTATGGCGAATGACCGGGGTTTTCCTATTATCTCAAAAAAAGCTAGACCTCACGTATAAACCTAGTAGATCTGGCAACAATGGCTAGTGAGGTGATAGCAAATGAATGAACAAAATCAGAACAAAAACAAGCAAGAAACTCCCAAAAATAATCTGGGAGGCGCGTCTGCCGCAAACTCTAGCAGCGGACTGAGGAAGCTTTTCGCAAAGCGATGGGTTTCTCCAGCGATCTTCATGGCTGCGGCAGCAATTATCGTTACTCTAATGTGGATCTATCAGGGCGCAGGTGACACGGAACCTACAATGGGTCCGGACAACGGCACTGAAGTTTCGCAAGGTAACGAAAAGGATCCAGGTACAAGTGAAGAGATTGTAGATGTTATCGCAAGCGGTGAGAAAATGCAATGGCCGGTAGCCGATGCCAGTGCGCTTCAGAAAGAAACGCTTTATTATGATGAGAACGCGAGCGAAGCCGAGAAGGAAGCGGCGCTTATCCAGTACGACTCGACGTTCACGCCGCACACGGGTATTGATTTCGTTGACCCGAACGGCGCAGCATTCGATGTCATGGCGGCATTGTCGGGTACCGTAACGCAGGTGACTCAGCATCCGTATAACGGCAACGTTGTCGAGATCAGCCATGGCAATGGTCTTGTGACCGTGTACCAAAGCCTCTCGGACGTACAAGTCGAAGAGGGCGACGAGGTTGAGCAGAACACGATCATCGCGAAAGCGGGTCGCAGCGATCTGGAGCGCGATCATGGTATCCACCTCCACTTCGAGGCGCGTCAGAATGGTTCCCCAATTAATCCGAACGATTACATCGCCGAGTAACTTTCTCTAGGTAGAAAGTCACCCCGGAAGCGCGGCAGGCAAGGGATTTATCCCTTGCCTGCTTCTTTTTGTGCAAAAATATTCACTTTCAGGGCTTGTCACACTCGGACATAACGAATATATACCCACTCGACTCATATAATGTACCAAACTATCTCGAGTAGGGAGGCGGGAACGTGCACGATTACATCAAAGAGCGAACCATTAAAATAGGCCGCAGCATCGTGGAGACGAAACATACGGTGCGGACGATCGCGAAAGAGTTCGGCGTGTCCAAGAGTACGGTGCATAAGGATTTGACTGAACGGTTGCCCGAAATAAACCCGGACCTGGCCGACCAGGTGAAGCACATTCTCGAGTATCACAAGTCCATCAGGCATCTGCGGGGAGGGGAAGCGACCAAGATCAAATACAAAAAAACGAGCTCAAAGAAACGCGAGGTACTCGCAGCGGGAAAAGTCTGACCTTTCTGCGCAAAAAGGATTATTTTTCGCTCGGCATATAGAGGATTTTGGTCTATTTTGGCGAATAATGTACGTTAGGGGTTTTTCCTTGTGGGGGAAACCAAATGGAACGCCTTCGTACAAATTATTGGTTGGGGGACTTACACCTTATGCTGAGCAAGGATATCGGAATTGATCTTGGGACGGCTAACGTTTCCATTCACGTGAAGGGAAGAGGCATTGTGCTTGACGAGCCTTCTGTCGTCGCCATCGAAAGCGACACGAAGAAGGTGCTTGCAGTCGGCGAGGATGCGCACCGCATGGTCGGAAGAACGCCTGGCAACATTGTGGCGATTCGTCCGCTGCGAGACGGCGTCATCGCCGACTTTGAGATTACGGAAATTATGTTGAAGGCGTTTATTGACCGGGTCGACGGCCGGAAGTGGTTCAGCCGTCCCCGGATTTTGATCTGTGCGCCAACGAATATCACGTCGGTCGAGCAGAAGGCGATCAGGGAAGCGGCGGAGCGCAGCGGCGCGAAGGAAGTATACCTGGAGGAAGAACCTAAAGCAGCGGCCATCGGGGCCGGGATGGACATCTTCCAGCCGAGCGGCAACATGGTTGTGGACATCGGCGGAGGCACGACGGACATTGCGGTATTGTCCATGGGCGATATCGTGACGGCTTCGTCCATTAAGGTGGCGGGCGACAAGTTTGACGATGCCATCATGAAGTACATCAAGAACAAGTACAAGCTTCTGATCGGCGAGCGGACAAGCGAGGATATCAAGATCAAGATCGGAACGGTCTACGAGGCGGATCGAAATGATGAGATCGATATTCGCGGCCGTGATATGGTGTCCGGCTTGCCTCAGACCATCACTATTCGTTCGGGTGAAGTGCGTGAGGCATTGTGGGATTCCGTTATGTCGATCGTTACTTCAGCCAAGTACGTGCTCGAGCAGACGCCGCCGGAGCTGTCAGCGGATATCATCGATCGTGGTGTGATTCTGACTGGCGGCGGCGCGTTGCTCGGCGGAATTGACGCGTTGCTAGCGGATGAGCTGAAGGTGCCCGTCCTGATCGCCGAGAACCCGATGCATTGTGTTGTTAAGGGGACAGGCATTCTGCTCGATCACTTGGACAAGCTGAAGAAGTAGGTTGTGGATGCACGAGAGAAAAGCGGGTAAGGCAAGCCCGATTTCCATAGGTAGGACGCCTTAGGGGGGCGTGCCGAGGTGGAAGTTAAGTCTATGGTCCCAGGCCACGCTATTCAGCCGTGCCGATGAAGGGCCGATATATATAGAAGAAGAGTGCGTACAACGTGCAGTTCCTAGGAGGAGTACAGTGCTAAGAGGTCTATATACGGCAGCGTCTGGCATGATCGCGCAGCAACGCCGACACGATACGGTAACGAACAATATATCTAATATTAACACCCCGGGCTACAAACAGACGAACGCCGTGACGCGTTCATTCCCGGAGATGCTGCTTCAGATGACGGGCGTCGAGAACGCAGAGCGCACAGAGATTGGCCGGTGGACAAGCTCCGTATTTGCAGAGGAAAGTCTGTCTATTCATTTGCAAGGCGACTTGACGCAGACGAACCAAGCCTCTGACTTCGCGCTGATTTCCAACATCGAAGTAGCTGGCATGGCATTTGACGCTTCGGGCAAGTCGGTATCCGAAGACGGCGAGGTCGTGTTCCAGCCTCAGGCTTTCTTTACTGTGCAGGATCCAAGCGGAGAGGTTCGTTATACGCGCGGCGGCAAGTTCACCGTGACGGGTGACGGATTCCTGATGACTGGCGATGGCTCCTACGTGCTCGGCACGGATGGACAGCCGATCTCGCTGCCGCAGGGAGTAAGTCTCGACAGTCTGGTTCTTACGCAGGATCAACGCTTTATCGATGCTGCAGGCAATGACATCGGCGTGCAGATGCTCATCTCCCGCATCGAGAATCCGAATGATCTCATTCGTGAGGGTAATGGCAACTTCCGCTTCAAGGATAACGAAGGCGAAGTAATCGCCATCGCTGCCGGCGACCGGATCGAAGTTAGACAAGGTTACGTGGAGCGGTCCAACGTGGATGCGGCCCAAGCCTCGGTTGATCTGATGTCGGCGCTCCGTGCGTATGAAGCAAACCAAAAGGTGATTCAGTTCTACGATCAGAGCTTGCAGAAGGCGGCAAACGAGATTGGCCGCGTCTAGAGATCATGAGACCTTAAAGAGGAGTGACGCGGCATGAACGCTTCGATGATCAACGCTATGGTGTCGATGAATGCGCTCCAGCAGAAGCTGGACCTGCTATCGGACAATATCGCTAACGTTAACACAGTAGGGTACAAGAAGAAGGAAGCATCCTTCGAAGACCTGCTGACCAATATGAAGAATCAGCCAGACTCGATGAGTCAGCCGGGTCGTCTGACGCCGCTCGACTTCAACCAAGGATGGGGCGCGCGAGTCAACCTGATTCAACCCAACCTGACGCAAGGTCCGCTTAAGGCGACGGAGAGTCCGAGCGACATTGCGATCGAAGGCAATGCCTTGTTCGAAGTCGAAGTGGATGGCGCGGGTAATCGCGCGTACACGCGTAACGGAGCCTTCCAGTTGACGATGCGTGCAAACGGTGATACGATTTTGGCAACGGAAGACGGTTATCCTGTCGTGGCAAGCGTGCCTGACGGCAACGGTGGATTTGTGGATGGCAACATTGTGGTGCCTGAGGGCTACAGCATGCTCGTGAACGCGGATGGCACTGTACTCGGCGTGTCCTCTGGCGATACAATCGCGCTTGGCAGCATCAAGCTGCTGCAAGCTTCCCGGCCTGCGGCGCTGACGCCAGTTGCCGACAATCTATTCACGATCGCCGGCGGCATCAATGTTGATGATGTCGTACAAGAGATTGTGCCGACGATGGATAATCGGATCGCTCTGCGTCAAGGCTATCTAGAGCAGTCGAATGTGCAACTGACTGACGAGATGACAGAGCTAATCAATGTCCAGCGCGCTTATCAATTGGCAGCAAGAGCGTTATCGTCCAGCGATACGATGATGGGTATTGCAAACACGATGCGCGCGTAGGATGGAATGAAGGTGATAGTATGGTCGACGAGCGAAGGGATTCGAGTCGTACCGAATTGGAAAGCAGGCCAACTGGCGGAGTCAGAGCAGGCGGAGCAACGTCTGAGCTGAGATCGGCAGGCGGCGGCTTGTCTCGCATGGAGCGGCATGGCGGGGGTTCCTCCGCACCTGTGGCTGCCAAGTCAAAAGTAGTTCCAAGCAAGACAGCCAAGCTGACATTCGAGAAGAAACCCGAAAAGCCCGTAGAAGCCGATGATGCTTTGGAGACGAACGAAGATGTCGAGGAGCGCGAGTATCCCAAGTGGGCGACCGTGTCATTCTGGCTGTTCCGCAAAAGTATCGTACCTGTCGTGATGATCGTCATGTTAGCGGCGGGGTTATATGTTGGATACGTGATTATGGGCAAGGCTCCTGAGGACGAAGTGTTCGACTGGGCGACCTGGCAGCATCTTTACGATCTCGTATTCGCGGAATCTTAATCGGTTATCAATCTAATCATTCAGGCGATTGCCTATTTTTAGTCCTCCATTATCGGGGGGCTTTTTTCAATTTCAATTTTTAAGAATCTATAAGCTATGATCGAAAAATCGATTACATGGAGCCGTGCCGTCATGCGAATGATGTAAACCGTACAGTAAAATTTTCCGATTAGCAGCTCTTTGGATTGATTGATGTATTTGATACAGGAAAAATAGGGATATGAAGGGGGAATAAGAAAGGACAACGGAGAATTGATGTACAAGTGCAGGAATACTCGTATTTTCGAGGTTTGAGGGTAGGAAATGCTGTATGAAATGCAGGATTGATCATTGATGTCTCTAGACGCGGCCGAGGGGAATTCGAGTGTCCTGCTGGCGATCAAAGTGGGGTGAAGAGCTAGCCTTGAGGGATTGTCTGAATCCCTCAAGGCTAGCTCTTGCAGTATGATTGGTGTGAATGGTTACGATTAGTTAGCTTCCTTTGGAGCGCTCGACTTCCGAATGAAGAAGGAAAGGACAAGCGCCACGATCGCGAAAATCATGCCAAGTTGGAAAGCATCATGGATGCCGGCGTTAAGCGCAAGCGGTGCATCGGCAAGCGGGTCAGTGGACGACTTCAGGTAGTCCTTCGTTCCCGAAGACATCACGCTGACGAAGAATGCGATACCGAGTGCGCCAGCAACTTGCTGCAACGTGTTCATGATCGCTGTACCATGCGGGTAGTATTGACGAGTCAGCTGATTCAGACCGTTGGTCTGTGCAGGCATCATGATCATGGACATGGCAATGCTCATCGCGCAGTGAAGCAATACGATTGTAGATGTGCTCGTATCGAGTGTAATTTTCGTAAACAGATACATCACGACTACAAGGATTGCACTGCCCGGAATAACGAGCACACGCGGACCGAACTTATCGAACAGCTTACCCGTTACAGGTGACAAGAAACCGTTCAGGATACCGCCTGGCAGCAACACAAGCCCAGCTGCGAAAGCCGTCATGCCCATACCTTGCTGCATCAGAATAGGCAGCAGCATCAATGTGGAGAACAACGACATCATGACGATAATGACTTGCACAGTCGCAAAGGAGAACATTGGCGCCTTAAAGGCGCGCAGATCCAATATCGGCGACGAGGATACGAGCTGACGCCAGATGAACAAGGCAAGCGCAATGCCGCCGGCTGTAACGAATGCGTAGACGCGCGGGTTGGCCCAGCCGTTCTCGACTTCGCCTAAACTGCTAAAGCCGTAGACGATGCCGCCGAAAGCAATGGTGGAGAGCAGAATAGACAGAATATCGACGCGTGGTTTGGTCACGTCTGTTACGTTCTTAAGGAAGATGAACGCGAACACAACCGCAAAGATTGCGAAAGGAAGCACGAGGTAGAACAACCATCTCCAGGACAGCGACTCCAGAATCAAGCCGGACAATGTTGGTCCGATCGCTGGCGCGAACATGATAACGAGACCGATACTGCCCATTGCCGCGCCGCGTTTCTCAGGCGGATACAGGACAAGGATCGTGTTCATCATAACCGGAAGCATAAGTCCCGTGCCGAAGGCTTGGATGATACGTCCGCCAAGGAGGAACGAAAACCCTGGCGCAGCGGCGCAGACGAGTGTGCCAATGGAGAATAGAATCATGGCACCTAGGAACATTTGTCTTGTCGTAAACCATTGAACAAGCAAGGCAGAAGCCGGAATCAGGATAGCCACAACAAGCATGTAGCTTGTGGACAACCATTGAATAGTTGTATAGGCGATTTCGAATTCCTTCTGAAGATCAACAAACGCGATGTTCAATAATGTTTCATTCAGTATGGAGAAGAATGCGCCGATGATGAGTGAGATCAGTATCGGCAATCGTTTGATATTGCCCAGATCGATCGATCCGGGACTTGGTGCGGCTGATGCGCTTTGCATGGATGATGCCCTCCGTATCCGTATAAAAAATATGATCTGTGTTTATTATAGCCTTAGCGATCCTTCGCGATTCCATGCAAAAGAAGCTGGATGGCGGCACGATAAAGTTCGAGCGCCTCCCATGGATCCATACCGTTTGTTGTTTCTCCAATACCTCGCAGCATACCTTCAAATACAATGCTGTATTGCTGGGCGCTTCCTGCACGGAACTCCCCATTCGCGATACCGTCTTCAAACAGCTCCTCGTAGAACTGGCGATTTTTCGCAATTTTTGCCGCTATAACTTCGCAGACGACTTCGGATGCTTTTGCGTTATCGGCCATGAATTCACAAGTTGCTTTTTGCAGAGGGTGGGCAAGCCCATGTCTGATCGAAAATTCGATGACACCAAACAACTGCTCCGTAATTGTAGGGTAGTTCGAGCGTTGCTCCGACCACATCTCGTACCACTGCTTCTCGTGAAGGGCTGCGATGTGGAGAAACAACTCTTCCTTGCTCTTGAAGTGGTAATAAATATTGGCTTTACTGCATGACGAAGCGGCAGCCATCTCTTCGACCGAAGCGGAGTTATATCCCTTCTTGGCGAACAGTTCGCATGCGACTTCTAGAATACGTTGTTTGGTATCCTCACTTTGCTGTTGTTTTTTGTTCAAATTTCACCTCATTTTCCGTGTGTAAATTGGGGCCGACACACTTTACTGAACGCTAAGTCAGTATTCTATCACGAGAGATGTTTTTAGGCAACGGTCTTGGGGCTGAAGAGAGATGGATTTGTTTTCATTTTCGGAGAGGTAGTTTATAATAGTTGGGAACCAGGGTAGACCATGTACGGATAATTCGCCGGGAGCGTGATGAGCCTGAATCTGCCGAATGTATTGACGTCACTGCGTTTCGTCTTAATTCCTGTTTATATTGGAATTTTCGTTAGCGGTCACATGATTCCTGCGTTTCTCGTTGTGGTTGCCGCCGGAGTTACGGATGTGCTGGATGGCCATATCGCCAGAAGATATGGGCAAGTCACTCCCACAGGCGAGATGCTCGATCCGCTTGCCGATAAGTTGATGTTATTCACCGTTATCGTATCACTGCTCGTATCGGGACATATTTCCTGGTGGGCGGCTGGTGCGATGTTTCTGCGTGATATCGGGATGATAGTCGGAGGTTTGGTCGCACATTTCCGCAAGAAGAGAAACGTCCCGGCCAATTGGATGGGCAAGCTAACGACGGTCATGTTTTATGCGGCGATCATGTTCATTTTCTTCGAGGCTCCGTTTGCGGACGAATATCTGTGGGTTGTGATCACGTTTTCGTTCATTACAACATTTGTTTACATGGCTTCGTACCGTTCGCTTAATGCGTCTGAGTCAGAATCGCCGTCTATGTAACGAAAGCTGGCGAGTTAGCCTAAGGTGATCGATGAGTTAAGGCAGATTGTCATACATATTAATGATAGGATCAGCGTTATCTAAGCTGTAAGGGCAGAAAGAGGCTTGGCTTCCGAACGCTTCAGGTTCGATTGCCAAGCCCCCTTATCTTAACCTTGGCGAACTGCAGTTTCGCGAAGGATATCTACAGTGTTCCTGTATTACTAAGATTTTATAAGTGAAACCTTAAATTGTGGACTGAGATTGTTTGTTATGAACGAATGTATACCTGAGAGGAGATTTAAGAATGCTCGATATTAACCAAATTCAAGAGATTATACCGCACCGCCCTCCGTTCCTGCTCGTTGATCGAATCCTGGAGGTGGAGCCGGGCGTCAGAGCCGTGGGCATCAAAAATGTGACGATGAATGAGCCTCATTTTGTCGGTCATTTCCCTGGATATCCAGTAATGCCGGGCGTGCTTATCGTCGAGGCGCTTGCGCAAGTGGGCAGTGTAGCGATGCTGATGGTTGAGGCGAACAAAGGCAAGCTGGGTTTCTTTGCGGGCATTGACGGATTCCGTTTCCGTGATCAAGTTAAGCCGGGCGATACACTAACGTTAGAGGTGCAAATTACACGTCTCAAAGGACCTATCGGCAAAGGACAAGCTACCGCGAAGGTTGGCGACAAGGTTGTAGCGGAAGGCGAATTGATGTTTGCTCTGTCGGAACGGGCGTAGACCATAGAAATAAAATAAAGAGTAGCGGGAGAGATCTGCATGAAAACCAATCAGGAAATCAACGAACAATACCAAGCATGGCTGGCTGATGCGATGATCGACGCGGAAACGAAGGCTGAGCTTGCCGCGCTTGATGGACAAGAGAAGGAAATCGCGGATCGTTTCTATCGCAATTTGGAGTTCGGCACAGGTGGTTTGCGCGGCGTTATTGGCGCAGGCACGAACCGAATGAATATCTATACGGTTGGCAAAGCGACGCAAGGTTTCGCGAATTGGCTGCAGGGGCAGCATGAATCGCCGTCTGTCGTTATCGCTCATGATTCTCGCCGGATGTCACCGGAATTCTCGTTAGGTGCTGCGCTTGTGCTTGCGGCCAACGGCATCAAGACGTACCTGTTCCGCTCGCTTCGCTCGACGCCGCAGCTGTCCTATTCGGTTAGATCGCTTGGCGCAACAGGCGGTATCGTTATCACTGCGAGTCATAATCCACCCGAATATAACGGGTACAAGGCATACGGCTCTGACGGTTGTCAGCTGATCCCCGAGGATGCGGAGCAAGTCATTGCGGCGATCGCGGGCATCGAGAGCTTGGGTGATGTAAAGCGATTGACGCAAGAGGAGGCCGAAGCTAAAGATCTGCTCGTATGGCTAGGTGAGGAAGCGGATCGCAGCTACATCGATACGGTTGTTGGCGAAAGTTTGAATCGTGAGCTTCTTCAAGGCGAGCTAGGCGAGAAATTTAATGTTGTGTTCACCCCGCTGCACGGAACAGGCAATGTGCCTGTCCGCGAGGTGCTGAAAGGCGCAGGCTTCCGCAACGTACATATCGTGGCCGAGCAAGAGCAGCCTGATGGCAATTTCAGTACGGTGAAGTCACCGAATCCCGAGGAGCGCGAAGCGTTCACGCTTGCCATTGAGCTGGCGAAGAAGGTTGGCGCGGATATCATTATCGGCACTGATCCTGACGCGGACCGGATGGGCGCCGTTGTGAAGAACAATAATGGAGAATATGTCGTACTGACAGGCAATCAATCCGGTGCGATCATGGTTTATTATAAGCTGAGTCTGCTCCGTGAACGTGGTCTGCTGCCGGATAACGGCGTTGTGATCAAAACGATCGTGACAAGCGAGATGGGCGCGGATATTGCTCAATCCTTTGGCGTGGAAGTAGAGAATACATTGACTGGCTTCAAATATATCGGGGAGAAAATGACCCGTTACGAAGGGACGGGCGAACGCGCCTTCCTATTCGGATATGAAGAAAGTTACGGCTATCTGGGCGGCACATACGCGCGCGACAAGGATGCGATCGTTGCTTCTCTGCTCATCTGCGAGGCAGCCGCTTACTA
This sequence comes from Paenibacillus sp. strain BS8-2, assembly GCF_054483835.1. Classification (NCBI taxonomy): domain Bacteria; kingdom Bacillati; phylum Bacillota; class Bacilli; order Caryophanales; family Paenibacillaceae; genus Paenibacillus; species Paenibacillus sp. strain BS8-2. Next base: position 1,243,583 of record NZ_CM137010.1, on the reverse strand, counting down.
CAGCAGTCAAGGCAAGACATTGTATGATGTTCTGCTGGAGCTGTACGCCCAGTATGGCAGTTATCTCGAAGGGCTCGAATCCAGAACGCTTAAGGGCATCGACGGCGTGCAGCAGATTGGCGCGATCATGAGCGATTGGCGCAACAATCCGCCTGCCGAGATCGGCGGCATCAAGGTGACGAACGTGCTGGATTATAGCACCGGTCTAGATGGATTGCGTCCTGAGAACGTGTTGAAGTATCTTTGCGCGGACGGATCATGGTTCTGCTTGAGACCTTCGGGCACGGAGCCGAAGATCAAGGTTTATTTTGCAGTGAAGCAGGAAAGTCCGGAAGCGGCCGTGGCATCGCTCCAGAACATAAAGGTAGCCGTAATGTCCCGTGTAGACGGAGCACAATAAATAGGCAGCAAGCTAAGAGTTGGAAAGAGGGATTTATGTGCGTACGCAATGGCAACGTTGGAATCGGAAAGCGAAACTTTGGTTATGGGTCATTACATTAATTGGCGTCGTAGCGGCATTGCCGCTCGGAGCGCAGAGAATGGTGATGGAGGACTCGGCCAATACAGTCGAATACGCATTCGATTATCGGGATATTGTTGAGGTTTCAGAGCATCAGGCGAAGCCTGCGGCATTCTTGAAGGAGCAGTTGTCCCTGCTTAAGGAAGCGGGCATCAACACGATGGCCGTCTATGAGAGCACGCTCAAAGAGCTTGGACAAGCAGGCAGACTTACGTTCTATAACGAGAAGGATGCCGCTTTGCTGCAAGGCAAGCTACCGGACGACCGGGTGAACTACACGTATATCCTATATGCTGGCGAAGAAGAAGAAGAGAAGATAGGCAAAGTCGTTCGCGAAGCATTGGATCGGACGGGCGTCACGTACCGCGATTGGTCGTTCGGCGATCGTAACGGTATTGTGGTTGAGCAATCGCTGACGTCCATGCTGCTTAAGACGATGGACTTTGATCCTATGTCGCTCGAAGCTATTCGTGATGCGGGCTTCCACATTATCGCGAGATTCTCTGATCGTATCGTTCCTTACGACGCCGCGAGAACGGATGCTCAGATGGCCATGCTGAAGGAGTATGGCGTAACAAGACTGCTGTTCGACGGCGAGAAGGCCAAAGGCGCAAGCAATCAGGGCGATCTGAAGAGCTTGGACAGCTTTGGCGAAATGTTGAAGCAATACGATATTGGTTTGACTGCGATTGAGAATTTGAAAAAACCGCAGCAAGGCATTCATAAACTGGCTTATTTGACGGATTATAACGTAGTAAGGGTATATTCGTTGTCGCCGGAAGACAGCATCGAGATGACGAAGGCGGGAATTGCGGATCGTTTCCTATTGGCCGCGAAGGACCGTAATATTCGGTTGTTCTTCCTGAATACCATGTTGCAGTCGAGCATGGATATGGGCAAGCTTAATCATTCGGTGGACAAGCTTGCGCTTGCGATGGGCGGTCCGGACGGAGTAATCGCGACGCTTGAAGATGGCGGCTTCCCTTCTGGTGAAGCACAGCCGTTCGAGTATGAAAATGCTTCGTGGGAGAAGCCTGCTCGCGGCATCGTAGCTCTTGGCGCTATTGCATTGATCACGCTCTTGGTCGCAGCGTTCTTGCCTACTGTAGCTATTCCTGTCTTTTTATTGGGACTAGTTGGTTCTGCAGGCTTGTACGTGCTCAATAGTTCGTTAATGGAGCAGGCGCTGGCGCTTGGCGCGGCGATTGCTGGTCCGACACTTGCGATGATTTGGGTCATGAACAGAATCTATTCTCGTACCGTAGGCGAACGTCGCATGGTCGGCGGAGAAACGTGGAAGGTCGGCGGCGCTTCGTACGAAGGTGAAACCAAGACACAGTGGGTATTCCCTAGCGTGTCTATTGGACGCCGGATCGGCATCGCGCTTAATTGGTTTGTTGTAGGCACATTGATTACGTTATCGGCGGTGCCGCTTGTGTTCGGGTTGCTTCACAACATCACTTACAGCTTGGTGCTGGAGCAATTCCGCGGAGTAAGCGCATTGTTCTTTGGTCCGTTGTTCCTGGTAGCGATCTACGTCTTCCTATATGAGAACAGCGAAGGACAAGGCGTCATTCGTCGCGCGGTGGGCATACTGTCTCGCCCGCTCACACTTTTGTGGGTTGTAGGAGCCGTCGTAATCGGCGCAATTGGTTTCTATTACATTTCCCGTTCGGGCAATGCCGGACAGGTCTCTTCCATCGAGCTTCTGTTCAGGGGTTGGCTGGAATCGACGTTTGGCGTACGCCCTAGATTCAAGGAATTTATGCTGGGTCACCCGCCACTGTTGCTGGGCTTGTTCCTTGCGATTCGTTATCGCGCGGCGTGGGTACTCATTATCGTAGGCACGATGGGGCAATTGTCGATGGTGAGCACATTCACTCATCTGCACACACCGCTCTACATCTCCATCATCCGTACGTTGCTAGGACTTGGCGCAGGCTTACTCATTGGACTTGTCTGCATCGGTGCGTGGATTGTATTGGAAGGAGCTTGGCGCAAATGGGTTCAGCCTCACATTCGCAAACCGTTCGTATAGCGATATCCGGCTTTTACGGATTCAGCAACAGCGGGGACGAAGCCGTTCTTCGTTCCATTCTGCTGGCGCTCGAGGAGCAGGGAGCCTTGCAAGGCGTGACCGTAGAGCCGGTCGTGCTTAGCGCGGATCCGGCATGGACGACCGCGATGTACGGCGTCGAGTCGGCTCATCGCATGCGCCCGGCCGATATCCTGCGGACGATTCGCGGCTGCGACGGCTTAATAAGCGGTGGCGGAAGCTTGCTTCAGGACGTAACTGGCGCAATGACGATTCCGTATTACACCGGAATCATGAAGCTTGCACAGCTGCTCGGCAAGCCGACGTTCGCCTATGCGCAGGGCATAGGTCCGGTGAACCGCCGCTGGATGGACCCGCTTATCCGCAGCGTCATGCGGCGAAGCGCGTACGTGTCCGTTCGCGACGCCGAATCTGCGGCGCTGCTGTCACGCATCGGCGTAGCCGCGAACCGGATCGAGGTTGTACCCGATCCGGTGATGGGGCTGCCGCTGCCAGCGGGCGCGGCGGCCGCAGTCATTGCTGCTGCGAGCGAGGCTGCGCCGCAGCTGGCAAGCGCGAGCGCGAGCGGCCCGGCAAGCTCGCTGCAGGCAGGCGCAAGCGCCGCGGCAGCCGCGCAGGCTCCGGGCGCCGGACGCGCCGCTGCCGAGCCGCCGATCGTCGGCGTCTCGCTGCGCAGCTGGCGCGAGGACGGCGCGGACATGGCGCGCGCCGCGGAGGCGCTAGTCGCGCTCTCGAAGCGCCAGCCTGTGCGGCTGCGCTTCCTGCCGTTCCACACCCCTTCCGACAGAGTCACGTCGGAAGAAGTGATGGAACGGCTGCGCGGCAGGCTCGGCGATGGCAGCAGCGCCGAGCTGGCCGAGCCAGGCGACGACCCGCAGCAGATGCTGCTGGCCGTAAGCGAATGCGACTTGCTTTTCGGCATGCGCCTGCATGCGCTGATCTATGCGGCCAATCGCATGGTTCCGATGCTCGGTCTGTCGTACGATCCCAAGATCGATCAATTCCTACAGCGAATTGGTCTAACGGCAATCGGTACAACAGAGCAGCTGAACCCTGATATTTTCGCGGAAGCAGCTTGCGAGCTGCTCTACAATGCTGACGATTGGCGGAGGCAACATGCTCCATCCATCGACCTTTTGAAACAACAATCGCAACAACCGGCGCAACAAATCATCACTACCTTGCGTCAATATAGATCGAGGTGATTTCCTCATGTCGAAACAACTGCCAACCGTGCCGATCTTTGGCATACCGTTCTCAAAGATGAGTATGGACGAAACTGTCCAGTATTTGACAACGGCTATCGAGGAAGGGCGTCAGACGCATGTCATTACGGCTAATCCGATTATGATTATGGCGGCACTCGACAATCCCGAATTCGCAAACATCATGAATAGAGCCGACTTGATCGTACCGGACGGTGCGGGAGTCGTATGGGCTGCAAAGTACGGAGGCAACCCCGTCGCTGAGCGTGTAACCGGCTTCGATCTGATGCACCGCCTGCTGGAGCAGGGGGAGAAGCGGAGATGGAAGGCGTATCTGCTCGGCACATCGCAAGAAATTATTGAAGCGGCAGCCGAGAAGCTGCAGCTGCAGTATCCGCAAGTGAAGATCGTTGGTTATCGCAACGGATTTTTTGGTCCGGATGACGATGCTGAGATCGTGCAAGAAATTAAGGAGCTCCAGCCGCACCTGCTGTTCGTGGCGCGAGGTATGGATAAGGAAGCTTGGAACATCGAGTTTAAGCAAGAGCTTGGCGTACCGTTCATTATGGGAGTGGGAGGCAGCTTTGACGTTGTTTCTGGTAAACTCAAGCGAGCGCCGATGATCTACCAACGCCTTCGTCTGGAGTGGCTGTATCGTTTGCTTCAAGAGCCGACTCGTTACAAAAGAATGCTTGCTTTGCCGAAATTCGTCGTGAAAGTGCTGCGGAACAAAGAAAATGTAACAAAATCCCGTCCAATTGGTTAAAACCACGCTTTTTTAATGAAAATTGGTTGAAAACGGAGTTGGTATTTCTTTTTCGAACGGAGTATAATTCACTCTGGAGCAAAAACGAGGACGCATGCGGGCGTCAGCCAGAGTCGATTGTACCCGGCTTGTCCGCATAAGGTATCGTTTCGCAGTGAAAGATAAGCGGAGAATCGCTGGACAGAATGGACGGCTGCCGTTTATGTTTTCGGAAAAAGGAGAGTTGCACACATGCCTATCGGCTTACTGTATACCATTGGATTTATTATCGCATTATTACTAGCGCTCGGGATGACCCCGCTCGTCAAGAAGTTCGCGTTTAAGATTGGCGCGATCGATAAACCGAATCATCGCAAAGTACATACGCGTATTATGCCGCGTATGGGCGGACTCGCAATCTACGTCGCATTCGTAGGCGCCTTCCTGCTCGTTCAGCCGTTTATCCCTGAAGGACTGCTTCGTCCGCGTGATGTCAACATGATCAACGCACTGCTGGTCGGCGGAACGATCATTATTATCTTAGGCGCACTGGACGACCGCTTCGAGCTATCTGCTAAGGTTAAGCTGCTTGGTCAGATCGCAGCAGCATGCGTAGTCGTATTCGGCTTCAACGTGCATATTGACCTCGTTAATGTGCCATTCGGCGAATCCATGCAACCTATCGCGCAATGGATCGGTATCCCGCTCACGATTCTATGGATCGTTGGTGTAACCAACGCGATCAATTTGATCGACGGTTTGGACGGCTTGGCTGCTGGCGTGTCCGGTATCGCTATTGCCACTATCGCAGTAATGGCATCGTTGATGGGCTTCCAGCCGGTCATCTTGCTTAGTACGCTGCTTCTAGGCGGCATTATTGGTTTCTTGGTCTTTAACTTCCATCCGGCCAAGATCTTTATGGGTGACTCCGGTTCCCTGTTCCTAGGCTTTAGCTTGGCGACATTGTCGATGCTGGGCTTCAAGCAGGTAACGATTGTATCGTTTGTGACGCCTTTGCTAATTATCGGCGTGCCGCTGTCGGATACGTTCTTTGCCATCGTACGCCGTTGGGTCAACAAAAAGCCGATTTTTGCACCTGACCGTGGTCATCTGCATCATCGTTTGCGTGATCTTGGCTTCAGCCATCGCCGCACTGTTTTAATCATTTGGGGTGTCGCTGCCGTATTCGGCGTCATTGCCATTGTTCAATCAGCAGTTGTACAGTCGAGCGCGGCCAACTGGATTACTTTCGCCGTTATCTGTCTGCTTATGTTCTTCTTGCAGATCGGGGCTGAGCTCACAGGTATCGTTGACAAGACGCGTCGTCCTCTTATCAACTTCCTTGCGCGTATTGGCTTGGTACGAGCTGCGAAGACACAAGCTCGCGGCAAATAAGCTATTATTCCAATATTGTTTTACTTTCAAGCTCCGGGCTTGCCAATATGGCGGGCTGCGGAGCTTTTATTATGCCTACATAGAGAAGTAGTTCTAATTCACCGTATCCCTAAACATCTGAATGACAAACACCGATAAATAAAGTACGGAACTTTTCTGGCGTCAGTGCGTCTAATAATAGCGAAATCTGACTAAAGTGGAAGAGGGAGGAAATGCGATAGATGAGGTTCGACATGAAATGACAAGATGACAAGATGGACAAGCAGGACTATGAAACATGAATAAAGATGGACTATATAAAAGGAGGAACATGTTTTGAAAAGAGCTTTAGCCATTATCCTGACCTTCGCCTTGTTCGTCACTCTGCTGCCGAGCTTTGCAACCACGCAGTCTGCCTCGGCGGCAGGTTCGTACTTTTTGTTCCCGACAGAACAAGATACGATTTCGAGCCCGAGAATCGTAACGACGCCTACCGTGTCGCTTTCCGGTACAATCAATGGTGTTAACGGCTCTTCGATTTCGTATCATGTCGATCAAGTAACGCTTGACGGAAGAGTTTTGAACTACACACAAGAGATCAGCACAGGTATTAATACGACGAACGATAACCGAATTACGGTGAGCGGCGTTACTCTGTTCGCAGGTCTTAACAAAATAACGTTCAAAGGGATTGCGGGAACATCTGAGGTATCCGAATCCATTTATATCGAGTATCGTAACAGCCCAATGCTGTATGACCTAAAGGTATCCTTCGAGAACAATCTCTACGAAATGCAGGAAGCAACTCCTACGATGCTGTATTCGGCAACAACCAATCAGCAAACAACGGGCAACATTGTCATCACGGGTAACGCCCCTAACGCAACCAAAGTGACCATTGTAATCAATGGCCGCAGCTTCGACTTTAACGTATCTTCAAACGGTGACAGCAGATTCAGTACATCGCAACTGTCGATTGACAAGGGCATGAACACAATCGTGTTCAAAGTATACAACGGTGGTCAGATTATTGAATCCACACGTGAAGTGGCATACTATAACGGTGATATTACGTTTTATAACTTGAAGATGGAGGATTCACAGACTACTCCTCAATCGTCCAAGATCGAGAATAATATGAACTTCTTGACCAACAGCAATGCTGCAGGCGCAGTCAATGTTAAGGGCTCAGCTATTATTCCATTACCACTTCGTTCGTTGAACCATTCCGTCCCGGCTCAACAACAAAACGTAATTGAACTAAATGATGCTGATTTCACCAACAAGCTTGCAGCATTGCTCACCATGCAGACCTCCATCAAGGATGGCTCCGGCAACAATATTAATGTAAGCCCTGCTACAGTCAATAATTACGCGGTTGATAGCAGCGGTCAGTTTCTAACTGTTAACTTTACCTTTGCTTTGCCAGCCTTCGCATATGACACTTCTTATCGCGTTCGATTTGAGGCTCCTAACAAAACGGCATTTGGTTATTCGAACTGGTACAATTTCACAGTGCGTAACAGTACACTTGCATATATCCAAGACATTAACTACTTGTCTGGATTCGATTCTTCGATTGCTGGTAATCCGTCGCGATTAATTGGTCTGCAAGGCGTAGATATCCCGGCTGAAGGTGTTAATGTGTACTCCATGCCGATGGCAGTTGAAGTTTTGATCGGGAACTATAGTACATTAGGGGCAGATCTCAGCAGCTTATTCAAAGTGAACGGGGCGACAAGCGGAAGCTTCAGCCAGATCGGCGGCCCTACGCCAACTAGCGAAGTGGTGTATCGCACGATTAATAATGTCGACACGCCGTTCTTAAGAGTATTTGTGCAAATTGATCAGCTGCCGAAATCCGGATCGAATCAAGTTTCGTTCCAACTGAATAAGAATTCTGGTATTGCATCGCAAGAGGTTGTGAACGTGTTGGCCAAGCTGATGTATGGCCCGCATGCGAAATTTGAAGCAATCTCAGATGGTATGAAAGTGGATTTCGATACGGTGCGCAACGACAAAACGTATTTGATTAACACAGACCTCGGAAGACTTGCTGGTCAATTGTTTAACGTAACGAACCAAAACGAAATCGTGTATGAAACAGTAACTGGTGCAACATATAAACAAAGCGTCTTTATGTACATCAATAATGTTGAGATTCCGCTAGAGAGAAATGGGACTATCACAAAGTTCAGGCCAAAAAATATCGATCATGGAACGGAATCCGTTCGAAATGCAGTACGTGAGAATATTTTCAATGTCCTGAACAAATCAGGCGAGAACACATTGAAAATCGTGTTCCGTTCAGGCGGAAATCTGTATGAAAACACGATTAAATTCAGTATCGTGCCTACAAACTTGCCGATTATTCCGGCTCCTGGAACAGAAGGTGTATATCCTTACTCAAGCGGATATGATAATCCATTGCCGAATGATCCAAGCTTTGTGAAGCAAGGCACTGTGTTTGCAACGAAGGAAGCTGACTTTAATGTGTTCGGTACTTTCGACTTCGTCGATCTAGGCAATGAAACAAATATGGCGAGCGTACTGGGGAATATCGGGAACCCCGAGGATTACATCGTTACGATCAGTTCCCCGGATTGGAAAGAAACTGTCGAGTGGAATCTCGGTATGCATTTGTACCCTACCAAGGGCGGTACAGCAGTGCCTGGGTATGAGACTAACCCATTGAATTTTGACATAGATGATGAGTCGGCCGGCGCAGTCAAATCAATTGATGCAGCAATAAAGTTCTATTACGATGTCGACAAGCAAAGCTTCTATTTCATCATGAAAGATCAGTCCATGCCAATTGACGGCAGCTCGCAGGTATTCGTTATTACAGTGTTTAATGCGGGTGTTGCTGGTCCAAGGGCAACTTATCGTTTGGAAATCAACCCGATTTCCATTCCGTATACAATTAAGTCTCCTATGAAAGAAGAACGTATCACCAACCAGAATTTCGTCGAGGTTATCATTAGCTCGCCTGGCGCAGATTCGATGGTAATCGGCAAAGAAGTAGCTGAGAAAGTAAGCTATATCGAATATGTGGGCGGTATCGAAACGTACAAAGAAGCATTTAGGGCCGTCTACAAGGGGCTTCGTGAGAACAGGGAAACCAAAATCCCGTTCACGATAACTAGAGGTGAAGATACGATCAAGCAAGAGCTTGCCGTTAAGTACGTACCGGCTACCATTCCTGGAGCTCAAATGCTTGAGACAATGGGCAGCTCGCACAAGCTGTTCAGCAATGCGTTGGAGCTAACCTTTAGTAAAGGCACGCAGCTGGTAAGACCGAATTACAATGCACAGAATAGCCAAGCGACGCAAGTATATAATGGAAACGAAATCTTGTTCGCCATTGCCAATCCTAACGATGGCATTGTCAACAGGCATATGTATGAAGGTCAACCGCCGAACTATTCGGCGAATAGCCAGGCCGAAGGAAATCTGCACATCGGCTATCGATTCCAAGATATTGCTCGCCAGTATATTAAGGCAAGTCCATTGTTCTGGATCGATGCAGGTCTCGCAGACAATCCTGATCCATCATCGCCAATCTATGATCCGATCAAGACTGGTCTAGATCCGTTCCCGTTCCCGAACATCGCAGGCAAATACACGGGTTCGTTCGCAAGCCGCTGGAATCTGTTTAATCGTGAGTTGGTTCCAACGCAACCAGGTGAATTGACGATTGCATACGATCAGAACATCGTTCAGACAGCAGGCACAACAATAACGGTATTCCGCTTCGATCCATACAACAGCACGTGGGAGAACGTTGGCGGGGTTGTCGATGAGAAGAAACGGACCATTACGGTATCGTTCTCGAAATTCGGTTACTATGTTGCGGCTAAGATGACCAAAGGCTTCAATGATATTACGGATCACCCGTATGCACGTGAAGCGATGGAAGCCATCTATGCGAAGGGTGTAATGAACGCTGTAGATCCGGTTGGCGTATTCGGCACAGACCGTTATGTTACACGTGGCGAGTTCACTCGTATGATCATCCGTGCGCTGGATTTGCCGCTGAATTACGGTGGAAACATGCATTTCACGTATTACCCTGAAACGATTACAAATGCGAATAATGCGAATGCCATTTATGACTATCGCTATATCGAAACCGCTGCTCGCGCAGGCATTGTGCGCGGGACAAGACCTGGCTTCTTCGATGAGGATGTCGAGTTGTCTCGCCAGGACGCATCAGTTATGCTAGCGCGGGCCCTCGACCTCAAGCTGGAGACCGATTCGGTTAAGGCTGTGAAGTCGCTTGAAAAAATCTTCAAGGATTCGGGCATATTCGATTACTACACGGTGCCTTCGGTGCTGGCAATCGAGAAGAAAGGCTTCATTAAAGGGCAGCTGGTAAATCCAAACGAACCGAAAGAAGGTTCCGTATTCCTACCGAAAGCGCGCCTGCTTCGCAGTGACGCCTCGATCATCATGTCCCGAGTCATGAACGACATGAAGAAGCTTCCGAAGATCTACAATTAATGTAACTTCAATTGAGCGTAAGGACCGGCTGCCAAGCCGGTCCTTTCCATTTACATAATCAGGATTCATAGCAGCGCAGATCGGGTATAGAAGCTTGTACGAGATTCATAGGAGTAAAGGAGCAAACTTATCCATGGAAAATGTTTTGCATCGACTCTATGCATATAAACAAGCTATACTAACAACGTACCCGAGAGTGTGCGAGAAAAGATGAGACGATCCTCAAAAAACTTTTTTGCAGGAATCGCAACTTTTCCCTGAAACTAACGTTTAAATACATGACGTTGTCAAAGGGCGCGCAAATGATGTCCAAAATGACATTATACGAGAATCAATTGCCATGTTTTCTCAAGTTCCTCTTTACGCTGGCAATAGCCCATTGTATAATGTTATAGTGATGCAGCTAGTCTAGCATCTATTCTTTCATGGTTTACAAGTTTCTACAGTTTACAAGTTTCTACGACATTGGCTTACATAGGGTTAACCATGTCTGTAGACATCATTTATACAAAATTTACGCTCAACTCTGGGAAGGGGGTGAATCGGCTATGAGGGAAACGAGCAATTCATTATCTGTACAAAACTCTCAACAACCGAAGCAATTTAGAGGAGGAGAAAAAAAGGTTATGAAGAAAAGTTTATCCTTGCTTGTAGCCATCGCAATGGTATTCTCGATGTTCGCATCGGTAGCATTCGCGGCTGACGAGCTTACAGCAGAACAAAAGTATGAAGCACTTGTAGAAGCAGGTATTTTTGATGGTATGGATGACGGTGAAGCTCACCTTGACGATGCTATGACTCGCGCGCAAGCAGCGAAAATCATCGCTTTGTTGACTGGCTACACTGAAGGTACTGAAGTTGAAGATTACGGCTTCAAAGACCTTGTAGGTGCTGGTTGGGCAACTGACTACATCAACTACGTTGCAGGACTTGGCATCGTTGACGGCATGGACGGCGTTAACTTCGCACCAAGCGCTGAAGTAACGATCGAGCAACTTGCTAAGATGGTTGTAGAAGCACTTGATCTTGAAGTTGACGAAGAAGCAACTGTTGACGGCGAAGTTAGCGACTGGGCAGTAGCTTATGTTGCAGCAGCTGTTGAAGCTGGCCTTCTTGCAGCTCAAGAAGACTACACAGTATCCGCAATTCGTGAACTGCTTGTAGTTTCTGCTTACACTGCTTACGAAATCATCTCTGTTCCAGCTGAGCTGGGTCTTGGCACTGTTGCACAAACAGGCGCTAAGAAAATCACTGTAAACTTCAACCGCGCTGCTACTGCTGAAGAGCAAAAAGCAACTACAGTTGAAGTGAAAAACGGAGTTGTTCCTTACACGTTCACAGCTACTTGGGCTGAAGACGGCAAATCCGTTGTTCTGACTTCGACATTCTTGCCAGCTGGCGAGTATGACGTAACAGTTAAAGGTTTCGAAGCTGTTAAAGTAACAGTTGCAGCAGAAAAAGTTTCCAAGCTTGAAATCGGCGCAGCTGCACTTCAAAAAGGTGCAAACCAAGCACTGGGCATCAAAGCTCTGAACCAATTCGATGAGGAAGTTGCTGGTGCAATCTCCAACTCTAACGTAACTGTATTCAACACAAAACTGGGCTCCCCAGTAGGAACTCCTGTTAACCCAACTAGCGATTTCAAAATCGACCTGAGCGGCGTTGACGTTGATTCTAACACTGTTGTAACAGTATTCCACCCAGCAACTGGTCTTTCCCTGACTAAGACTTATAAAATTGTAGCTGCAAGCGGCGTTACTTCGATCCAATTGGGTGCTGTAACTCCACTGAAAGATGAAGTTCGCATCGAAGTTAGCAAAACTGGCTATGTGCTTCCTTACACGCTTGTTGACCAATACGGCAACAACGTTAAATTCACAGCTCAAGCTACTGTAACTAACGAAACTTACAAAACAAGCAGACTGATTGACGGTCTGAACTTTGTTTCCAGCAATGGCGACATCGTTGACCTGCAAACTGTAGCTGTTGACGCTGACGGCGTGCTGACATTCAACACTGGTTCAACTTCCGGTACTGTAGTACTGACAGTTGTTAATCCTGCTACTGGTGCAACTGCATCCGTAACTGTTAAAGTTGAAGCAGCTGCTGGTCTGAAAACATTCACAGTTCAACACCCTGGCGTTCTTGTAGTAGCTGGCGAAGCAGTTAAAGTTCCTTACGCTGCAGCCGACACTTATGGTGCTGCAATTGCTGCTAAAGACGTTCCTGCAAAAGCAATTGCTCTTGGCGATAACTTCAACATCACATCTTCTAACCCTGCTGTAACAGTAGTAGATTCCTTTAACTCCAAAGGTGAACTGAGTCTGACATTCACAGGTAGCGGTTCAACTACAGTATTCGTATGGGTTAATGGCGCTATTGCTTCCCAATTCAGCGCTGATGTTAAAGCAGCTGTAACTTCTGTTAAAGTAACTGGCTTCAAAGCTTCTGCTAAGACTACTCTTGGTGTAGCTGGTCAAGCTGATCTTGGTCTGGGCCAACTGACTGTTGTGGACAACTACGGTCGCGTTCTGACTGCACTTCCAGCAGGATTTGAACTGGTTATTACTGAAACTGCTGAAAACGGCAATACTTCCTTCGATGGAGAAAAAGTAACTGGTCTAGTAGTTGGTACAGAGAAATACACAGTTGGTATCGACAAAGCAGTTGAAGGCGAATTCGACGGAACAGCTGAAGCTGGTACTTCTGTAGAGAAAACTTACACAGTTGTAGCTGTATCCGATATTAAATCGTACGCAATTTCTGATCTCGGCACAATCTACGGTTATGGCGATCTGCTCAACGACATGTGGAATGAAGTTAATAATAATCAATTCTATGACTTCGATGAGCACCCAGTAACAGTTACGCTAATTGGTAAACTTGCTAACGGTACTGAAGTTGCAATTGCTCAAGATACAATTATCACTTCTATCACATCTTCTGACATTGACGTAGCGTTGGTTGAGGGCGATGTAGTAATGGGTGGTAAAAAAGGTACTGCAACAATTACAGCTTGGAAAGGTGCTACTAAGCTTGCAGAAGCAGTAGTAACTGTATCCGATGTTCGTCCAGTTGTAACAACTGTTTCCTTCGAAGAAGCTGTAGTTACTCAAACTGGTAACTCTTACAATGCAGCTGGTAACCTGGTTGCTGAAGATCAATACGGCGCTCCTATGGCTTGGGGTACGTATTCTTCCTCCGACGAAGATGTAGCTATGGTTAACGGCAATGGCACAGTAACTAAAGTCGATAACGGTGAAGCGACTATCACATTCGTATCCGTTAACGGTCTGGTTGCTACATTCACAATTGAGTTTGTTGAAGAAGAAGTTTAAGAATTACTTTTCTTCTAAAGGAAAGAAGCCTGGCATATGCCAGGCTTCTTTTTATTATATGGTTATGAAGTTCATCCCCTGTTCACAGAAATATATTATAATCGCGTATAGATTAGGCAGAAACAAAATTTTGATATATTACGTCTATAATAGTAACAAGAACAGGAGGGCTTTAACATGAACAAGACATGGGCCAAAGTGGGTGTAGTTATGCTCGCTTCAAGTACGCTTTTGCTTCAAAATCCCATCTTTCCTTCAAACTCGCAAAACGTTTATGCTGCGGCTGCTGTGGGTGTTTCGAATCAGGTTATCAAATTAAATGCTCAAAACACATTGACGATTACGGATGCGCAGTTATTAATGCAAGATCAAGGGCGTGTACTTGCCTTTGCTATAGAGATTAACAATAAAGGGAAGACACCGCTCTCGCTGAACGATTACTGGATGAAATTGAAGAATAAATCAGGTCAATCCTTTAGTGTGAAGCTGATTGATGGGGATAAAACTAAAAAATCTGTAGCGGGTTCCTCCACACAAACGCTTACATATTATGCTGTAGTAGATAATGCTTCCAAACTATCGGACTTTGTATTTGAGGCCATCGCTTGGGATTTTAGTGCTAGTAACTACGAAAGAAAGTTAGGTTCGATCCAATACCCGCAGGGATCAACCAATGTTACGAATGTCGGTGCAATTGACAATTTCACCTATTCTACTTCAAAGCTGGCAGGCAAAGCATCCGATCATGTGTTGACGGAAGATCAGAACTACGAGTATTTGACTATGAATTATACGATTGAGAATAAAGGGATGAGTGTTGCGGATCTATCCGGATTGAATTTATTCCTTCAATCATCCGATAACAAGTCTTACTCAGTGAATACTGAGGGACTCAAAGAAATTAAGTTACGTGCAGGCGAGAAGAAAACGGTAACGATTCGCTCTATGCTGCCGAAACAAGTAAAAGGCAAAAGTTTGGTGTTAGTGGCTGCTTCTTATGACGATTCCTCCAAGTTGTATATTCCATTATCAGCTATAAACTTGGGAGCGTTCAACCAAGGTAAAACAGTAGCTGCGGGAACAGCGAGCGTACTGGCAATGAACGGGCAGCGTGTGAACACGTTTATCGATGCTACCTTTATTAGCGGGGTTTCGGAGAAAAAGGAATTATCGCTTGAATACGCATTACGGAACGTAGGAACGGAAGCCGTGTCAGGCCCGTCTCTAACATTCTATCTAATGACATCCGACAATACGTTATATCCATTAACTACGAGTAAATCTCTGAATGATGTAACCTTGCTGCCAAACTTGCGTGAAGTAATTTCGGTTACAGGTATGATCCCTGCAACGGTTGACACCGAAACGGCTAAGTTAGTAATTAAATCAGCGGATGCGGCTACTAAATCGGAGTATGTGGTGGCTGTCCATAATCTTAATGTGTCCTCACAGAATGCTACTATGGGCACCGCTTATACCTATAACAATTATAGTATTAAGTTGAATTCGATTCAGAGCTCAACATCGGAATCGAATGATCTGCTAGTCGCCGACTTAACTGTGACGAATAAAGGCAAAGAATCCTCAAGTATTCCTGAATTAAGTGGATATTTCTTGTTGAATGGCGTAAAGCTTAATGTTGAAACCAAGAAAGTGGCTCTGGAGAATAAACTTATCCTGGATTCGCAGGATTCAAGCCAATTCGTGGTCTATGCGAAAGTGCCTAATACAGTAAATATGAAAACTATATCGTTTGTATTAACCGAAAAGGGTAGCGAATCAACTTCGACCGAGAAAACAATCACCAAGTTCACCACTGATAAACTGAGCTCGGTTCAAACGCTAACACCGGACAAAACGTATGAAGTATTAGAACCCGGAAAACGAACTTCTGCAAAGTTGAATAAGGCTAATATATTTACTGGTGAGAATGGGCGTTACTTCTACTCCGAATTCGAACTAACAAACAAGGAAGCTAGATCTGCCGTCTTATCCTCCTTAGGCGGATATGTGAAGGATGTAAACGGAGAAACATCATTCCTAAACTTCTCGAACTACGAAAAACGTATTCTAAGTAACGGCAAAGTATTGTTGTCTGCTTGGTCGGAGCTCTCCGAGAGCTTTGATGAAACCGACTTCGACTTTATCGTAGGACGATCCATGAATGTGGCTGCCGGAGAAGCAGGCCAAGCAGCAGAGACGCTAATTATCAAGCCAATCAATTACGCGCTTGATATTGATCAAGTTGTAGAGCCGCAAACGAATCTGACGAACATACCATTCGCTGGTTATGATTTGTCCATGCGTAATGTATATGCAACGTTCTCCGTGTTAGGTCCTAATGAAGTGAATGGGATTAAGCTTACCTTTAATTATGATCTCGAGAAAGATAAGCGGTATACTGCCGTTGCAACGGACAACAAGATCATGCTTGAATTCGTAGACCAAGGGTCCGGTAAAGTAGCCTATACCAAAGTCTTATCTTTAGGTACTGGTGAAAGCAATGAAACGATTTTGAAGGAAGCATTGAACGGGTCATCATCTATTGTATTTGAAGATCCGGACTTCCAAGTGAAAATTCAAAAATACGAGGACTATGTTCTCAATGTGTATGATGTATTCCAAGATGCTAGAATACTCGTCGCTACTAAACCGCTGAAATGGTTTATGACACAGTAACCCCTACCCATCCAACCCCAAATCTAGTATCCTATTAAAAGACTACTAGATGGAGAGGAGACTTCATAAGTGAAGCAGAAGGTATGGAAGCTCGCCGGGGCGGCGGTTGTAGTGGCAGCTGGCGTATGGGTGGGTATGGTGGCGGGCAATCCGCTGGCAGCGAACTCCAATGCGGCGTCGCCTGGCACGATAGAAGATCCCGTCGTGACTAAGAGCTACGTGGACGAGCAAATTGCTAAGTTGGCCGGCGGCGGCTCCGTTGGTAATGGATCCAGCGGCAACAATGGCAACGGCTCGAATGGTGGTCAGACCGGCTCTGAAGACGGGCAGTCCACTAAGCTTGAAGTTGTTGAATTGCCAGTAGGGAAAACGCTCATGGCTCCAGCAGGCACAGAGGTGGTTGTGCGTGTAGGCAAAGCCGTTGCTTATAGCTCCGACGAGAACGGAATCTCTGATCTAACCGGCGGTACGGACATCAAGAGCGGCAAGGATGTGCCGACCAATCACTTGATCTGGTTCCCGAGAGATGGACGCGGTATCAAGGGTCACGCAGACGAGAAAGCTCCGCTTACTCTAATTGTTAAAGGTCCTTATACCATTCAATAAGTTATACGAACAAGCCGTCTTGCGCCAAGCAAGGCGGCTTTGCTCTTTACTTGCCACGCATGACATATTCTGCACGCATTGACAATAGGTTATACGCTTGAGCGGCAGCAGCTCGTCGCACACTATAGTCGTAATACTTAATCTTCTATGGAGGTGCTCCATTATGAGCCGTTCAAGCAAAGTAATCGTACCGCAATGCAAATCCGTGTTGAATCAGATGAAATATGAGATTGCAGCCGAGTTCGGACTGTGCAGCAGCGGGTATGCCGGCGGTGGTGAGGATACGGAGTTTGCCGGTGAGTTAGGCGCAACCAGCGCAAGCAACGGAAGCGTGCAATGGTCGACACTCGCGACAAGGCAAGCAGGTTCGGTTGGCGGCGAGATGACACGTCGTTTGATCCAACAAGCCGAGCAAGTTTTGGGCAATGGATTCTCGCTGTAAATCCTCACCATACTCAGGTTTCACTTATATTGCCAAGACCGGCGTCCATTGACACTAAGCGACATTTTCGGTATCATGTTTTTTTAGAAGAAGAGTTGTCTGTCAGCCTTTTCCTTCGGGGAAAGGTTGATTTTTTGAATTCTAAGCATTATACATTTCAAACTTATTAAGAACTTAGAATTCTCGGATGGAACGCGCTGCGACCGCAAAGATGGTGTCAGCTGTTTTTCCATGAAATATAGGAATGTATATATTTATGATCTGGCATTCTCTATATTTCTCGGCATGAAACGCGCCCCGCCGCCAGAGGACGGCGTAACCGTTTCACCTTGTGTAATACAGGAACTCTTATTGAATACTAAGGTTTGTAGGAGGTTGATACGGATGTCGGTAAAAGGACGCCACTTATTCACATCGGAATCAGTAACAGAAGGCCACCCGGATAAGATTTGCGATCAGATCTCTGACGCGGTTCTTGACGCTTTTCTCGAAGCTGACCCTAATGCTCGCGTAGCTTGCGAAGTTTCTGTTGCAACAGGGCTCGTGCTTGTTATTGGTGAAATTTCAAGCCGCGCAGACTACATCGATATCTCTGCGATCGCTCGTAAGACGATCAAAGAAATCGGTTATACACGCGCGAAATACGGCTTCGACTCGACGACTTGCGCGGTACTTACTTCGCTTAACGAGCAATCTGCGGATATCGCACAAGGTGTTAACGCGGCTCTAGAAACGCGCGAAGGCAAAGACATGAAGCAAGAGAACGAAGATATTGGTGCAGGCGACCAAGGTTTGATGTTCGGTTTCGCAACGAACGAAACGCCGGAACTGATGCCTTTGCCAATCGCTCTGTCGCACCGTATCGCTCGTCGCTTGGCTGAAGTGCGCAAGAATGATACACTTGGGTACCTTCGTCCTGATGGCAAGACGCAAGTTACGATCGAATACGTGGACGGCAAGCCTGTGCGCGTTGATACAATCGTCGTTTCCACGCAACATGCCGAAGAAATCACGCTGGAGCAAATTCAGCAGGATATTATGGAGCATGTTATTAAGCCGGTTGTTCCTACAGAGTGGTTGGATGGGGAAACCAAATACTTTATTAACCCGACTGGCCGTTTCGTAATCGGCGGACCGCAAGGTGACGCTGGCTTAACTGGTCGTAAAATTATCGTCGACACTTACGGCGGTTACGCGCGTCATGGCGGCGGCGCTTTCTCCGGCAAGGATCCAACAAAGGTTGACCGTTCTGCAGCTTACGCAGCTCGTTACGTAGCTAAGAACATCGTTGCTGCTGGTCTAGCTGAGAAATGCGAAATCCAATTGGCTTACGCAATCGGTGTAGCAAGACCGGTATCCATCAACGTGGACACATACGGAACAGGCAAAGTATCCGAAGAGGTATTGGTTGATCTGATCAATACAAACTTCGATCTTCGCCCAGCAGGCATTATTAAGATGCTTGACCTGCGTCGTCCTATCTATGCTCAAACGGCTGCATACGGTCATTTTGGCCGTACTGACGTGGATCTTCCTTGGGAACGCGTAGATAAAGCTGAAGTGCTGAAGGCACAGGCTGGCGCTACTGTATAATAACCTCTGGCAGTTTTGTCTGCTTAGCGTATCATATCGCAACCTTAACGCCGTTTTTCCCGTTATGTTCCATAGCGGGAAGAACGGCGTTTTTTGTCGTTAACCTAAATTTTTCAAGCGCAAAAGCCGACAAATAGGGTACGAGCGTTTAGCCTAAGGAGTGAATAATAATCATGAAAGTATCACGCAAGCTGTCTCTTCTACTTGCATTTGCTTTATTGTTGCAGCTTAGCTTGCCGGCAGCGGGATGGATAGGCCCTGTGGCAACCGTAACAGCCGCTCCAAGCGGTCCGGCAGCGGTGAGCATGTCCCCGGCGGACAATCTGACAGAAGTGCCTCTCGGCGCCAATTTAGTGCTTACATTCGACGAAGCCGTAAGAGCAGGGGCTTCTTCTGCCTACATATCGATTTATAGATCAGCGAACAACGCCTTGGTGGAACAAATAAGCGCAACGACGTATGGTCAAGTGAGCATCAGCTCCAATACGGTCACGATTAATCCGTCCGCTAACTTTGCGCTAAACACTGATTATTACGTATTGGTAGATGCGGGGGCATTTCTGAATGTGTCGAATAGCGCGGCCTACGGGGGAATTCAGAACGCGACGCGTTGGAATTTCCGTACTGTCGCAGTTGTCGACAATGTGAGGCCGACGTATGAGACACGCTCCCCAGAGGGAAGCGGACATGCGATTACATCGGGGCTCTCCATACGATTCAATGAGCCGGTCTTCGCGGCGGGAGGCTCGATTGAACTGAGATCCGCAGACGATACAAGACTGATTCCTGTAACGTCCGGCGGAGTAACGGGCAGCGGCACTCAGACGATCTCTATCGTGCCCGGAGGCGCCTTAATGCCAACTACAACGTACACGGTTACGGTAGCGAACGAGAACTTTGAAGATAGCTCGGGCAATACCTTTGCCGGCATGTCTTGGACATTCACAACCGCTGCAGCTCCAGTTAACCTTGCAGCGGATTCATTCGCTCCAGCGGATAATGCGACGCTGGTTCCGATCGATAGCAACCTGACGGTGAGATTTGATCAAGCGGTACAAGCAGCATCCGGCAAATACATCGAAATCCGCCGTGTCAGCGACAATGCGTTAGCTGAGCCGCGAATTGAAGCGAATTCGGGCAGAGTATCGCTTACGAATGGCAACACAACAGCGGTTATCGATCCGGCTTCCAATCTTACGGCAAGCACGGAGTATTACGTTCTAATCGAGCCAGGCGCCTTCACGCGCCCAAGCCCAAACACGGCAGATTGGTTCTATGGCATCTCCGCTGCGACGATCTGGAACTTCAAGACGGGATATGGGAATGATACGACGCCCCCTTCCCTGACTGCAACGACGCCGGTGAACGGCGGTACGCCGAGCGGCACGAATACACTTTTCACCATGACGTTCAACGAAGCGGTATTCCCGAATAGCGGTAATATCGAGATCAGGCAATATAATGGCGGTGGTCTGTTCCGTTCGATTCCGATTACTTCAACTCGTGTAACCGGCGGTGGGACGAATCAGCTCGTCATTGATCCGAACAAATATATTTCATCGTCAGATCCCGCGAAGTCGTTCGTCAACAATACGCGGTATTATGTGACAATCGGCGACCGTGCGATTCGCGATGGCGCAGGCAATTTCTATGGCGGTCTATCGAGCAGCAACTCCTGGTCTTTCACCGTGACACAAGATGGAGTGCAACCTATGCTCAGCGCTTTAACGCCTGCCAATGGTACAACAGCAGTCGCAACCGGCGCGACGTTCTACGCAACGTTCGATAAGCCGGTCATGGCCGGACCAGGAACGATTACGTTCCATCCATCAAGCGGCGCGTCAGAGACGATCACGGCATCTTTCTACGTCGATCCGTCCAATAACAAGAGGATTGTGATTACGCCTCCGGTTAATTCGCTGGCCTCTAATACGAATTATTACGTGAATATTTCCGATAATGCCATACTGGATTTGGTAGGCAACTCATTCGCAGGCATTCTCAATACGTATCAGTGGACCTTCTTGACGATGGGAGGCGATCGGACGGCTCCTACAATTACCAAGTCCGAGGTTAGCGGTGCACTAATCCGTCTTATCTATAACGAACCGCTTAACAACGATCTAAGACCTTCACCGGCAAGTTATTACGTAACGGTGGCGGGAGCGCCGCGCAACGTGTCCTCCGTCAAGGTTGAGGGCAACATGGTCGTATTAACGCTCGCAAGCTCGGTTGGCAGCAATCAGAAGGTCGTTCTCTCCTATACAAAGCCGGGTACGGGGCTCGTACAAGATATCTCCGGCAATGAAGCGGCTACGATTACAAATCTGGAAATTGCCAACGGTTCGTCGAGCAAAGCACCTGAAGTGACTAGCGGCAGTGCATACGGCAGCATGGTATACCTGAATTTTAGCGAAGCGCTTATGTCTGTCAACACATACGCCTATACGCAATTCACGGTCAATGTAAACGGCGCGAATTACAGCCCAACAGCCATCTGGCATAGCGGCAATATTGTACAGCTTACTGTCAACGCATCAATCACGAGCGGTCAGACGGTGAGGGTATCTTACAATCCTATCGGTTATCCGCTGATCGGCGTATCCGGCAATACAGTGGGATCGTTCAGCAGCTATAACGTAAACGGAACGGGAACGGGTACGGGCGGCGGCGCTGGGGATGTTGTCGCGCCAGTTGTATTGAATATTACAGCAAGCGGCACATTGGTGGCGGTCAAGTACAATGAGCAGCTCAACCCTAACAATGCGCCAGCAAGTTTCCAATATAGTATTACGGCAGACGGAAGCGTCAGGCAGATTAATAATGTGATGCTGGCAGGAGACACTGTATACTTGACCTTGTCTACGAGTGTATCGACGAATCAAAACATTCGAGTATCGTATTACGGCACAAACACAACACTTACAGATTACTCCGGTAATGCAGCGGCATCCTATACGAATATCGCGGCCAATAGCGGTACAGGCACAGGGGGCGGTGGGCAATCGGCAGCCCTGCAGGGTGCGATTCTGAAAGGGAAGACGTTAACCCTAACGTTCGGTACGGCGCTCAATCCGGCATCGATTCCTACTACAAGCATGTTCCTCGTGCGGATTAAGGATTCGATCAGATCGATCTCGCAAGTGACCATTGCAGGGCAGTCAGTCATACTGACGCTATCTACTCCCGCTAATGTTGGCGAATCGGCTACGGTGTCGTATTTTGACAGCGGATCGGGCTTGACTACGCTCACGGGACAGTCTGTCACAGGTTTCACCAATACGACTGTTGCTAACCAAACGACGTTGCTCGATTCGCTGACAGGCGATTATGAGGCTTCAGAGGGCGGCGGCGTAGGCATCAAATATACAGGTGCGACGACCTCTACAGACACTTCACCTGCGGGAGTGAGCGCGAACCGGTATACCGTACAGAATGACAAATTAATCGCAGCGGTAACGACAGCCCGCAATGCTGGTTTGACGAATCCGCGTGTTGCGTTCAAAGTGCCGGATTCCGAACGCGCAGGACTCGTAGCAGTGAACCTGATTGCGCTCGAGATGGCGAGCAAGCAAGGCGGAGATGTGACATTCGCTGTTGATTACAACGGTACCACCTTCGAGCTGCCGCTTAAATTATTGAACTTTAACGAATTGTCCACGATGGCGGGCGGCAACGGCGTGAACAGCTTCTTGCTGATTGCCATCGACAAAGGGGCAAATAACAAAACATCAGCTTTGTCGACAGCGCTAAATTCTGCAAATGCAACAGTCATCGAGGGACCAGCGAGCTTTGAAACATTTATTGTGAATGGATCGACCAAGGTTCCATTAAACAACTTCAGCGGTTATGTGTCTCGTACATTCAAGACGACTTCGAGCTTGAATGCAAGCCAATCCTCAGTCGTATGGCTGGATGCCGTAACAGGAACGTTGTCTTATGTGCCGACGACGTTCAAAACCGCGAATGGCGCGACGTATGCGACATTCAAGCGTAAGGGTAACAGCTCCTATGCGCTCGTGAGGAATACATCAAGCTTTGGTGATCTTGGCACACATTGGGCGGCTGGAACCGTACAAATGATGGCGCGCAAGTTTATTGTCGAAGGGCGCACAGTAAGTAAATTTGAGGCGGACAAAGCCATTACACGGGGCGAATTCGCTACCTATATTGCCAAGGGTCTGGGTCTCACGGGAGACCGTACGGCAGCTGCGAAGTTCTCTGATGTTAACAAAGATACGGTAATGGGCGCCTATATTGGCGCAGCTTCTTCGGCTGGTATCGTAAACGGCGTCAGTGCTACAACCTTCAAACCAAATGATTTCATTACCCGCCAGGACATGGCAACGATGATGATGCGCGCTGCAAAGGCGGCAGGAGTAGATTTGACGCTTCCGAAATCGGTTGATTCGTACTTGCAGGATTTCACGGACCGCAGTAAGGTGGGTTCGTATGCCAAGACAAGTATGGCGCAAGCCATCTATCTGGGCATCATCAACGGCAAGACGGCGACGACAATCAGTCCGACGACAAATGCATCCCGGGCGGAAGGAACCGTCATGATTCAGCGTCTTCTGGTAAAAGCAGAGTTCTTGACACCGTAGCCTAACGTCGATTATAAAAACGAAAATAAGCATTGCAGCTAGCGCGATTCGGATAGCTAGGCATGGGCGGAGCTTCGCTCATGCCTTTTTTCTTTTGATAGGATAGCGTTTAGGATCATCAGGAGATTAACATTTCTTTTCGGAATATATGAAGTGATAGTAGTCTTTTATATCGAAAAACGTAACTTTTATACCATTCTTGTAGTCTATTATAGATAGACACATAGGATGGGAGAGTTGCAAAAGATCATGGGCAAGTTGAAGGGAAACGAAGGGCAGAAGAGGAGAGGTCACTTAGGGACGAAGGTTATTATCATAGCGATGAGCGGCATACTTATTGCGGGACCGGTTGCATCGATTGCGCCGGATAGCTTCCGCACTTTGCTGACGCAAGAGGTTAGCGCCTCGACCGCGGCCTCGTTAAAGCTGAAGTCTCAATCCATGTTAACATCTGGCGCTAAGCGCATGGACTATACATTTACCACGACTAGAAGCAATAAGAGCGTTCAAACGGCTGTACATGTCATCGAAGTGGATTTGACCAATCCATACGTATCGCTCGACACGATGAGCGGCAAATCGAACAGCGTTGGCCAGCGTAACAATATCTTGAATATGACGAAGGAAAACGGAGCTATTGGCGGCATCAATGGCGATGTTTTTATTATGTCGAATAGCGAGGGCGCGCCGCTTGGGGCTCAGGTTCAAGGAGGAGAGCTGACTTCGAGCACGTCCAGACTAAAGGGAATGTATGCTTTCGCGCTGACCAAGGACCGTAAGCCGGTAATCGACTCATATTCGTTTATTGGCTCTGTTACGGCTGCGAATGGCAACTCGTTTGAGCTGGAGGGCTTAAACAAGTCGGCGTATTATCCAGAAGATGCTGGCTTCACCTATAGCCATGCGAATAAGCTGTACATCTATACCGATGCCTGGGGCGGGGCGGAGCGGCCGATGAATTCGGCGACGAAGCCGACTGAGGCGTTGATCATTGATGGTGTGGTTGTAGAAACGAAGGTGAATGAAGCGATTCAAATGCCTATTCCTGAGAACGGTTATATTTTGCGTGCGGGACAGGGAGAAGCGGCTAAGTTCATCCAGGATAATCTGAAGGTTGGAGATGCGATCACGGCCGATTATGCACTTTCGTCCAAGACTCAAGGGGTAAAAGTCGACCCTGCCTCGTTCTCCATGATGGTTGGGGGACACACGCTGCTGGTAGATAACGGTGCGGCTGCTGCATTCTCGCGTGATATCGCGGGAGTAAGCGGCAATTCGTATACATCCAGATCCGGCATTGGTTATTCGAAGGACGGCAACAAGGTGTACCTGATTACGGCTGAGAAGTCGGGTAGCAATACTGGGCTTAGCTTGAAGGAGTTGCAGCAGGTGATGGTGCAGCTCGGTATTCAGAAGGGGATTAATCTCGATGGCGGCGGATCCACTACGATGACAGAGCGTCCGCTCGGCAGCACCTCGTTGCAGCTTGCACACCCTACACAAGAGAGTTCGCAGCGCGCCGTATCGAATGGAATCGGGGTGTTCACGAACGCGCCGCAAGGCAAGCTCAAGGGGATGCTGGTGAACGGACCGAACATTATGCTGCTTGGGCAGAGCGCGACCTACTCCACCAGTGGCTACGATACGTATTATAACCCGATGAGCATCGATTCATCCGGTCAAAGCTGGAAGACGACAGCGGCGGTGGGAACGTTTGTCGGCAATGTGTTCACTGCATCTAAGATCGGTAAAACGCAAGTAACGGTGACATCGGGAGATGTAACGTCGAGCTACGACGTCGAGGTCATCGGCCAAGATCAAATCGCTTCCATGCGGATTAATGCGTCAGCGGGCATGCTGACCAAAGGCTCCAGCTTGCAGGTGCCGATTACGGTCAAGCTCAAAAACGGGAGTACGTATAACTTGTCCGGCGATTCGTTCGTGTGGGAGTTTGTCGGCTTCGAAGGCGAGTACAAAGCAGGAGCGGTCACGGTTAATGAGCTGCTGCCAGACTCGACGACTGGTTACGCAATCGCACGTTATGACGGCTACGGCACAATGGTGCCATTCGTCCAGGGTGAGGAAGCGAAGACGATTGAGGACTTCGAGGTTGCTCGTTATCTGATTACATCACAAGTCACGCCAGCCGACACGACGAAGGGTACAGTGAAAATGGTGAGTGATTTGCCTGAGCAGAAAAGCGGCAAGGCACTGCAAATTTCCTACGACTTCACGTCCGGAACGGGCACGAGAGCCTCTTATGGCGTTCTGGGCAACGGGCTTACGTTGTCGGGAACACCATCCTCGCTGACTATGGATGTATACAGCGATACAAGCAATAATTGGGTACGCGCAGAGATCGTGGATGCTGCTGGCAAAGTGCATCTGCTGGACGTAGCCAAGGAGCTTAACTGGACAGGCTGGAAAAATGTCAAAATCGACCTTGCCGGAGTCACATTCCCTGCCAAGCTGAAGCGTGTTTACGTGGTGACGCTTGGACAAGCCGATGTCGAGAAGATACCGGTTGGAGCGATTGCCATCGATAATCTCACGCTAAAGACAGCTACTACCGTGAAAGAGCCGGCGCGCTCATCAATCGTGATGACGATCGGCAGTGCCAAGGCGACGGTAGACGGCAAAGGAACAACGCTTGAAGCGGTGCCAGTGCTGCAAGGGGACTCCACTTATGTTCCACTGCGATTCGTAACAGAAGCGATGGGAGCGCAAGTCCTGTTTAATGACAAGACAAGAAAAATAACGGTGCTCCGAGGCTCACAGCTGCTGGAGATGACATTGGGACAAAAGGATTATACGCTGAATGGCGTGAGATACACATCCGATGTAGCGCCGTTTATTCAAAATAACAGATCGTTGATTCCGATTCGATTGTTCTCCGAAAAGCTCGGATTCAAGGTCAAATATGAGGATAAATTAAGACGAATTACAATAGATTAGGCTGGACGCCATAGGGCTATAGTGTGGTATGATAGAAAAGAATATTCTATAGGTTTGTCTTAATGATAACGACAGCTTGCAAAACTCTAATAAGATAGTTCGTATGTCCCGAGCCGTGCAGCAGGACCAGCAGCCATTGAACCTGCAGGTTCAATTGCGCGGCTCGTACGCGCGACCTACATCGTAGAGTATTAGGCTAAGGCCGATATGGAGTTCATGAAACCTCGTAAGGGATAGGGGAGTGCCAGGCTGCGTGGATCACCTGACAGTGGACATCAACAGAGTTATATCCAATGCCATTAAGGTGATGGAGGACAGCAAATATCAGATATATGAAATATGCGAATCTGCCCGTTCCGAGCTGGAAGCGCTCGAGCAGGAGCTGGAGCAGGTCATGCAAGAAAATCTCCGCACCATCGATAAGGTAGATAGGCTGGAGCAGGAGTATCGGCTTGCACGGATACGCTTGACCGAGGTTAGCCGCGACTTTGTTCGCTATAGAGAAGAGGATATTAAATCCGCTTATGAGAAGGCGACTCAGATTCAGCTGGACCTGATGGTCTATCGGGAGAAAGAAAATTATTTGAAGACTCGTCGCGACGATCTTCAGAAGCGAGTACGCAATGTGGAGAAATCCGTTGAGCGTGCAGAGATGATTGGTTCGCAGATGAATGTCGTTCTCGAATATCTGACTGGTGACTTGAATCAGGTGACAAGGATTCTGGAATCAGCCAAAACAAGACAACTGCTGGGGCTTAAGATTATTGTAGCCCAGGAGGAGGAACGCAAAAGAATCGCAAGAGAAATTCACGACGGCCCCGCGCAGTCGCTTGCGAATATCGTATTGCGAACCGAAATCGCCGAACGAATGCTCATCAAAGGGCAATTCGAGCTGGTGCAAGATGAGTTAGTTGATCTCAAGGGCCAGGTCCGCTCCGGTCTGGAGGAAATCCGTAAGATCATCTTCAATCTTCGTCCGATGGCGCTTGACGACCTAGGACTTATTCCTACGCTTCGGAAGTTCGCCCAGGACTTCGAGGAAAAGGCGAAGGTACTCACCAAATTCGAGTTGAGCGGCAAGGAAATTCGGTTGCCGTCAGCGATGGAAGCCGCTATATATCGCATGGTCCAAGAAGCGTTCTCCAATGTGCTCAAGCATGCAGGCGCTTCACATGTTTCCCTCGAAATTTGCTTCAAGCCTCAAGTTATAACGATTACTATTCAGGATAATGGTGCAGGCTTCCGCTTAGAAAGTATGAATCAGCCGGCGACACGTAATGCTCATTTTGGCCTAGTAGGGATGAGGGAGCGGGTGGAGTTGATTGAAGGAAGGTTGGAGATAGACTCAAATCCGGGACAAGGTACGAAGATTGTAATAGATATTCCCACGACTTCTGAACATAGAAAGGAGACTGAGACTAATGAATCAGACCACACCTAACAACAAGATCAAAATCTTATTGGCTGATGATCATCAGCTGTTTCGCGAAGGGTTAAAACGTATCCTTAATATGGAGAACGACATTGAGGTCATCGGAGAATGCGGGGACGGCATTCAAGTCATGGAATTCTGTAATCATACGTTGCCTGAGATCGTGCTTATGGATATCAATATGCCCATCGAAACAGGTGTCGTTACGACAGAACGTCTGAAGACGATGTTCCCTGATGTAAAGGTCATTATCTTGTCCATTCATGACGATGAAAGCTATGTGTTCGAAACTCTTCGCAAGGGCGCGACGGGTTATTTGCTCAAAGACATGGAGGCGGAGGCGCTTATCAATGCCATCCGTTCCGTACAGCAAGGCTACTCCTACATCCATCCAAAAGTCACGGGCAAGCTGATTAATCAGTTGCGCCGCATGACCTATTTGGACGAGATGGGCGTAGCTACAGGCGCTGCGGCAGCCAAGGAGGCAGGCGTGAAGTATCACGCAGCCGAAGAGAGCCCGCTGACTAGACGTGAGGCAGAGGTTCTTCGTTTGATGGCGGAGGGCAAGAGCAACAAGATGATTGGGGAGTTCCTCTTCATCAGTGAGAAAACGGTCAAAAACCATGTCAGCAGCATTCTGCAGAAGATGGAAGTCGACGACCGTACGCAAGCCGTTATCAACTCCATTAAGTTCGGTTGGGTTACGCTGTAGTTTGTCGTTGGGATGTAATTAGAGACCTGAGATTCGCGGATACGCGGGTTTCGGGTTTTTTTGTTTAAGGCAGCGCCTGATGAGGGCGGGCTGCTGCGAGCAATAGCCCGATTTTCTTTTTCTCGGGCTATTGCGCACGTCGCTATACGTTCTCTATATTCTTCGGAGCGTAACGCGCCCCGCCGAGGCGAATGTATGTGAAAAATCACACGGCGGTGTCGTACCATGAAACAAGAATAGCCAAACAGAAAGAAGCACAGCCGTCTGTAAGAGGGCTGTGCTTTTTAGTAATTATTTTTGCTGGCGATGACGAGATCTCAGGACAATGAAGCCGGATACCGCCATAAAGCTGCCGAGCAAGTAATAAGGCATAGGGCTGGTGTCGCCTGTCTTTGGTAGTGTACTGACGTTAGGGATAATCTCTTCTGTCGAATTGTTAACCTCTTCATTCGGGTCACCTTTAGGTACTTCTTCCTCCTCTACGATGATCTCAGTAGGCGAAGGAGTAGGTGATTCGGACGGCGATGCTTCAGGTGTAGGTGATGGTGTCGGGTCTGGAGTCGGCGATGGTGTTGGATCTGGAGTTGGCGATGGTGTTGGATCTGGAGTTGGCGATGGTGTTGGATCTGGAGTTGGCGATGGTGTTGGGTCTGGAGTTGGCGATGGTGTCGGGTCTGGAGTTGGCGATGGTGTCGGATCTGGAGTTGGCGATGGTGTCGGATCTGGAGTTGGCGATGGTGTTGGTGTTGGTGTTGGTGTTGGTGTTGGTGTTGGTGTTGGTGTTGGTGTTGGTGTTGGTGTTGGTGTTGGTGTTGGTGTTGGTGTTGGTGTCGGTGTTGGTGTTGGTGTCGGTGTCGGTGTCGGTGTCGGTGTCGGTGTTGGTGTCGGTGTTGGTGTCGACACGGTACAGCCAGTTGCTTTATGGTAGGTATATTTGATTAGCCAATCATGTCCGGTACCTGGCTTTAATTGCGTTTGGACAGGTCCCAAATAAAGGTCTAATTGCGTATTGCCGCACAGCGGAAGGTCGATTGTGATAGAGTATTTGCCGGGCGTATCGGCGTAGAATGTTTCGGTATCAAAGATTTGTTGCTCCTCATAAGGCTGAGGCTGCGAGACATAAGTATAGTCCGAGAAAGTGACCTCGACACAGCTCATGGTCGTCTCGAAGTGGACAGTCGCCGTCCCGTTGTCATTTATATCGAATACGACTTCGTCCCGTTTGATGGAATTAATGTTTTTGATATAGTTCTGGCAGATCTGGATGGAGTCGTTTTCTGGATCTTCATCGCGACCCTCAGCAAACACTAACGACCCTAGCGGTAATGATACAATTAGTATCATTACAACTAGCAATGAGAGTCTCTTTTTTACACTCGACATGAATTCACTCTCCTCTTATTATTGAACTGCTCCCCTTAGATTGTACATATCCCTCCCCTAACCAATGGGTTGATTGAAACGCTGCGCACCTTTGGTCAGTACGGACAGGCATTCCTTTCTGAGATGAAGTCATACCAAAGAGTCATTTGAATATATGCATATAGGTTGTACAAAAATGATAGCACAATTTGGAAATTCAACAAGGGTGTTATTTTGGGAGAAGTTGTTAGTTTGCGTGAAATGATTGTCGAATCTTGAGTCACAGTCCAAATCCTCTCCTTGTCCCTTGATTCCCGTAACCGATGGGCGCCGCTCGGCATATATTGTCACAAAGAGGAGGTGGCTGATATGTTAGAGCTTCTGCTGCTGATCATCGGTTGTTATGCGGCCGCTGCACTTCTAGTACATGTGACATTCAGGTTCGGGAAAGAACGAAATAAGTCACGTAAACATTATGTGTTGATAGCGGACGGCAGGCAGCCCCATATGGAGTGGTACTTAAGATCGCTTTATTCGTTCTCGAGATGGTCGGGGAATGATATACGGCTTACGGTGCTGGATCGTGGACTTTCGGAGGAATCGAAAACGATCGTAGATCAATGGAATCGCAATCATGATAGGGCCAAACTGCACCAAGACGATTGGCAAAAGGACGAGGATGGCAAGGTGAGTAAGCGTTATCCCTCTGGCTCGGAAGGCGCCGTCCACTTAATGTGGATGCTACAAACAGAGGGGATCGTTTCAGTCGCTGATCATGCGATCTTAGTAGATTTACAAAATCCTGAAGACTTGTCTAAGATGCCCTTTTAGCTTATAATCGCAATATAACTTAATGAACGTACGAAAAAAGTATAAGAATACCAAGTGAAGCACACTTGATGATCGCCGTTTAACGGCGTCGTCGGTGTGCTTTTTTCGTGTCTGGCAGGACGGTGAAGATGAGAATTGGGGGGATGATAGATGAAAGCATATGTGTATGTAAGGAGGAAACGCGATGAATGGGAGGCGTGGATGACGCTGGCCCCGGATGTGGATTACGCGTATTGGCTTGATCATCGCTATGCGAAGGAGGAAGCGGAGTGCATCTGGATCTGGAGCGAGGAGCTGCCGCTTGGACAAGCGGCAGAGGCGGTCGAGCGATGGAGGGCACGCTCTACTCGTATCAAAGCGTTAGCTGATGTTGGGCGGAGATTAGGGATAAGTTCAAAAGGTGGATGGACTGTGCGAGGAGCCACACCTTACGAAACGTTAAGCGAAGCCGAGGCTGTGCGATTGATGTCACGTTGTATAGAAGAGTCAAAGGAGCTGGAACCCCGAAGCCGCTTCCGAGCGATGTTGGGTTGGGCTCGCAATGCGATTGGTTATAGAGAAGTCGAGGATAGCAGGGAAAGCAGGTTTAGAACAATGCAAAAAGAAAGGTCGGAAGGGAGCGATACAAAAGTGGAAATAGATCTGGTGGAGAGCGGAGTGACGGAGTGGGAGGGGAATGTGGTTAAAGGTAAAGCGGGGAGTGGGAAGATGAGGAGCGATGGGAGAGGGGTGGAGGAGCGGGTGATGAACAATGCAAAATCGATGAATGAACAGAAGATGGCAGGGCAGCAGGGGAGTGATGCAAAATCGATAAATGAACAGAAGATGGCAGGGCAGCGGGGGAGTGATGCAATTTCGATGAATGAACAGAAGCTGGCAAGGCAGTTGGGTAGTGATGCAAATTCGATGAATGAACAGAAGATGGCAGGGCAGCGGAGCAGTGATGCAAATACAATTGATGTAAAGGCATGGGCGGCGCATACAGGACGTGTTAAGGATGTTCAAGAGAAACAAGAACACAGGTGGCAAGAGTCAGAGGATGCACAGCATGATTGGCAGCATGGCCTAAAGGCCAGCGCCGAGTTGCAGGTCAGGGGGCTGTGGGATATAGGTGGGCAGCAACCCCATGAGCGGACCAAACCTGCGGTCAGACGCCAAGGCGTGGTGCGCTGGAGCGCAGGTGACGGTCGGCGCGCCATGGACGCCGACCGCTGGAGTCACGCAGCGGCAATAGCGAAGCTTGCCGCCACGCTCATGCAGGGACGCGCGCTGCTTAGCGCAGAAGCGCGCGCCCTGCTAGCTAGCGCGACCGTGCCCGGCGCCGAAGAGGCCAACTGGCGTGAAGCGTTCCAGTTGGCGGCGCTTCACGGGCAGGTGCGCCTCGGCGGAGCGGTCGCTGCCCCTGTGGGCAAGCGGGCGGACGCTCGGCGCCGGCTTCGCTGCCAGCGTTGCGGCAGCGGGGAGGCGCAGCTGCGGCGCGCGGCGTGCTTGGCATGCGGGCGCGATTGCGCATATTGCGAGGCCTGCATTCTGATGGGCCGAAGCCGAGAGTGCGAGTTGCTCATTCGCGGCGTCTACGACTCGCCGGTCTGGAAGGAGCATGGCCTTGGAAGATGGAAGGTTATGCGAAAGCAGAGCACGCCTGAGAGATTGGGACGGTGGTCGTTAAGTCCAGCTCAAAGGGACGCGACGGCAAAGGCGCTGGACTATCTGGAGGAACGCCCGACTATGCGGCGGCAGCAAGAGAAGTCTCAACGGTTCAGAAACTCCATCCATTCGGCGCTCGCACGGTTCGTGTCTCCTGCGGGTTATCGAGAACGGAGCAAGGAAAAACATGCGTCCGAGTCGGCACAACGCGATATCGGAGTTTCGATGTCCTCACGGGATTCGCAGTCTATGGTAACGTCGCATCGAGTGGGACAAGTCGTAGAGCATACTGGAGCCAAGCAATCTGTAGCGTCTATAGAAGGTAACAAGATGAAGACGCGTTCCCTCTCAGATTCCTATGAAGCTAAGGGGGGACAGCAGCTTGTCCAAAGTCCCATGTCCGACCGTAAATTTCTCATATGGGCAGTCACCGGAGCGGGCAAAACAGAGATGGTTTTATAATAAACGCTGGAATTCCTTATAAAATGGGGATAGTCGGTGTTATAAATATGGTTATGCTCACATTTTGACAACTTTGTTCATGAGCTTGCTGAATTTCTGAGCAGCTCCACGCTTCATCGATTTGGTCACATGCAAGTATACGAGCCTAGTCGTTTTATCGTCCTTATGACCAAGCCGTTCCATTGTCTCGGCTAACGTCGCCCCAGCCTCTGCAAGTAGCGTTGTGTGCGTATGCCTGAGTGAGTGAGGGGTAAACTCCGTATTCATCTCTCCAAGTTCTAATAGGCGCCTCATGCGCTCCTCGACCGTCTTCTGCACCAACGGATAGCCGGGATATTTGGGCCCGACATTCGGGAACACGAAGTTTTTATCGTAGAACCTGTTCCGGTACCTCATTTTCTTTTCTTTCAGATGAACAGCGTGCTTTTCAAATACAGTCTTTAGAGTTTCATCAAATTCAACAACGCGGATGCTGGCCA
Source organism: Paenibacillus sp. strain BS8-2 (assembly GCF_054483835.1). Taxonomy (NCBI): domain Bacteria; kingdom Bacillati; phylum Bacillota; class Bacilli; order Caryophanales; family Paenibacillaceae; genus Paenibacillus; species Paenibacillus sp. strain BS8-2. The sequence continues at coordinate 1,210,038 of NZ_CM137010.1, read as the reverse complement.
GTGTCTTGGGCGGCACTAGCTGATACGCCTTCGTATTGTTGTTTTCGTTGTCGTACGTCTTCGTGATGCTGATGGTCATGTTTTCGAGATTGATGTCGCTCCACTTCAGTGCTATTAGTTCGCCGACCCGGAGCCCCGTGTAAGCAAGCACCATAAATATGGCATAGTCAAAATCACGACCATGTTCCTTCGCGGCGGCGAGGAAGCGGGCGAGTTCTTCTTTCTCCAGATACTTAGGGATCTCTGTTGCGTTTTCAATGTCATCAACGGTGACTGCATGCCGCGGAACCTTCGAATAGTCAGTGGGGTTATGCTTTATCAAATTGAGCTCCATGGCTCTTTTAAAGATCAGTTTGGCAGTGGCGTGCGTACTCATGATGGTTTCGTTTGCCAATCCTTCTGATTTGAGGGATATAAGCATGTCCTGATACTGCTGGCGTGTTATAGAGGTTAGAGGAGCCGCAGAGAAGTACGTTAACAACTTGTTAACTCTGGATTTACGTACCCGTACACTTCCGTTCTTCACCTCTCCGGTTGCCGCATAATACTTGAGCCATTCCTCTGTGAACTCCTTGAACGTTTTCCTTGTTGGCTTTACATAGGTGCCGTCCTCCAGCTCCGTTTCTACACGGGCTGCAGCTACTTTTGCATCTTCTTTTGTACGGAAGCCGCCTTTTGTGATCTGCTTTCTTTCTCCCGTTACTGGATCGCGCTGGCCCTCGACGGTATATGACCACGTTTTGCCTCGTTTTCGGTATGATGCCATGCCATGAACCTCCTTATTGTTGGATGCCACTGAGCGCTTTGATGCAACTGTGGCGACGATCACCAATTTTGGTGAGCGTTTGAATATGCCGTGATGACATCGTTAGGGTTACTGAAAACTTAGTAATCGACCAACGGAAAATTGCGCTGGTTAGCATTACTGGCCTCGGAATATGATGCCCAGCATTTCTTTAATTCGCTGCCGGTCTTCGAGAGAGATGCTCGCCCCGTTATAAGTAAGATCCGGACGATCGAGGTAATTTGTAATCTCGGCCTCGCGTTTCTCGCGCTGCTTTTTGCGGAAGTATTCCAACGCTTCCTGGGATGACATAAAGGTCCCGTCAATGGTCAGGCCGTCCGTGGCACTCTCAATCATCTGTTCGATGGCAGATTCCGGGGAACTTAAAACACCGTTGATTAATATACTGCCGTCTTCCATATATCCAGCTTTATACATGAGCTCACTATACGATGCAGTTTTAATGTGTTTTGCGAGAACGCGTAGCGTTTCGGGCAATGCTTTTTGAGTTCCGCCCTCAATCCTGGCGATCGTACCGTTGCTGATTTTGCTCTCAAGGGCGAGCTGGCGCTGGCTTTTATATCCACTTGCAATTCTATGTTGTTTAAAGAATTTACCGAATTCTACTAGATCCTTATCCAATTTGAGCACCTCCGATTTCCTACATGATACCATAAGCGTTTCGAGGATAAAACACTTTTGTGTAGCCTGCGAAAAGTTTTTGTTGCATATGTCTGGGATATGCGTTATATTGTGTGTAGAGTAATACACATTCAATCAACACGAAAGGAGATGAGGCCGAGTGAGGCTACAGGCAGATAAGCTGGAGGAAGCTCAAAAGGAAAAAGGTTGGAACGAAAGCGAAATGGCTAGAAGAATGGGGATTTCTCGAAGTCGATTGTGGCGGGCCAAGCTGGACGTAAGTCACCCATCGTACTGTTCGCCGGGGCCGACATTAATTGCGGGGGTGTTGAAAGCTTTTCCAGAAAAGGGGTTCACACATTTTTTTGATCGAAATGTGTAGTGCAATACACAAAAAAAGGACGTAATGCCTAAATCAGAAGGGAGACCGTAGCATGAGCAAGTATCAATTAACGCTTAAGCAGTACCGCGATAACACTGGCCTTGACACTAAACAAGTAGCCGAACAGACGGGAATCAACGTTCGAACGATCAAGCGTTATGAGGAAGACAGTACGAAAGCGAATTTATTTTACCTTGCGAAAATCTGCCGCGTTTACGGCTTACTTGGTTGGCAACACGTTTACATCGGTCGGACGCCAGGAGGTCGGATCCCATGCAACATCGATATTACGGCGTGACTGTCAACGGCCGGCTTTACGTTCGGACTCGTAATAAAAATTTAATCGAGCTGCGCTTGCTGGCAGCCAATTGAGAGGGGCCTAATCATGCAGCAAATTGAGATCAAACAGCGATATCCAATGGATCCCGACATTCATCCATCCGATACCGATTACCCGCAAATCGCCTTCCTGATCGAGCCGCAATTCGCAGTTGTGAGCGAGGGCTTCGAGGTCAACTTGGTCAAGGTCGTTCCGGATGATCAATTCCCTGCAGCTTATAAGATGGCCGACGATTGGGATAGCTTCATTTCAATCGGTATCGACGACAAGAGGACCGTCGCGGGGCTTGCTGAAATTGTGGAGCGGCTGAAGACAATCAGCGCTTACGACATGCTGACCAGGCATTTCAATTACGGATACCTTGGCCCGACGTTCTATGTGAACAGGGATAACACGTTCATTGCAAACTACAGCGAGACAGTCCCTCCGGTTAATGAACAGGCGCCGCCAAGCGGCGGGGACTATTGAGGAGGGATAGCTAATGCAGACCTTGCAAATTGACTTGAAGCCGTCTCCTGAACTCTTGCTGGAGATGCGAGAGCTCTTCCGCGCCGAGTTGGCAACCGTACTGGGGGAGCGAGAAGCAGCCCCGACGGCAGAAGCCAAAGCACCAAAGCGCCGGGCGCCGAAGAAAATTCACCGCGCCGAAGACCTACCGGACATATGCTCGCCGCAAATCGCTGCTGACTTCCTCGGGATTGGCCGTCAACGGGTGTATGAATTCTGCCAAAAGAATCCGGAGTACGGAGGAATCAAAAGTTATACGATCGGCGGTCAACGAAAAATTGATCGGCCGGACTTGATCGAGTGGAAAGAACGCCAGAAGCGTGATAATGCGATTCAATTTGCGGAGATGCAACGGGGGCGTGCGTGATGAGAATTGCCGCTGCGCTGAATGGGACGTGAGGTGAATGGAAGATGCGGAACACAAAGGTAATTTCACACAGATCGGCAATGATGTGCTTGAGCATGTAGCGAGATCAAAATTCAACGGTACACAATTTAGTATAATCCTGGTGATCTTGCGGTACACCGATGGATTCCATCGAAATGAACACGAATTTTCCATTGGCTACTTAGCAAAGGCCATTTGTGCCAATCCCGTTCAAGTTAAGAGGGAAATCAAGAAGCTAATCGAGATGAACGTAGTTCATGTCATCAAGTCTGGAGATAACACAACGCCAAGAACACTGGCTCTTAACAAAGAATTAGGTGCGTGGCGTGTGGGAACTAATCCGCTCCCACTAAATAAGAGAGGTGGGAACTATTTAGATACCACCGAGGGAACCGATTTGCTCCTACATGTGGGAACTGATCCGTTACCACGAGTGGGAACTAATTCGCTCCCCAAGAAAGAAAGTATTAAAGAAAACTCTAAAGAAAGTATTGAAAGAAAGACTCGCAATAAGAAAAACACTTATTCCGAGGATCACCCTTACTACCAGATGGCTGTTTATTTTCATCAAAAGATAATGGAGCATGCAGAAGCCAATGGTAAAGCGCATCTTGTAAAAAATAGAGATATGCAGAAATGGGCGGATGAGTTCAGGTTGATTATCGAAATTGACAAGCCGGACAAGCAGGAACTAAAGAGGGTAATCGACTGGAGCACATCAGACCCCTTTTGGCAACTCAATATATTATCTCCAAGCAAACTGAGAGATAAATACGTCGACCTTGCAATGCAGATGGATTTAAAACATAAAGGCCGGCCGCAAACAGGCAACCGCCAGCTCAGCCAAAACGAGCAACTAATGCGAGAAATCAGAGAGGAGGAACTACGTGACAAAGACGGAACTCAAGAAGCTTTTTCTAATCATCAACAATTTCTATTCGAGCTTCCAGATCGACGACCTGAAAACTGAGATGTGGCTCGTGGTGTTAAGCGACTACCCGTTCGAAAGGGCTCAAAAAAATTTAATGGAGCACATAAAAACGAACAAGTTTGCGCCGACGGCCGCTGAGATCATCGATTACGACTACATGGAATGGACTGTGGAACTCTACGAACTCAAAGAGGGAAAAGACGAAGCGCTCTACACCTTTATTAAGAGTGGAGGGCAGCCAGAGGCGTTTGATTCTTCTATGTGGGACAAGCAAATAGAGGAACTTGAGCGCATCATGCCTCCAAAGAAGCCGGCTCCATGGGAAAAGCTCCAAAACCGTTCTCGTGACAAAGAAATCGTTGCTCGAGATAGGGACATGGCATTACAGCGCTGGGTGGAGGAGGGGAAGGATCCAGATGAGTTCAGATAAGGGAAACAAAACGAAAAGCGCGCCCAAGGGGCACTACATTGTGAAGCATAAGGGATTCGCGCTCGAACTTTACACCGAATACACGGTTCCCCAATCGCTCGAGAAGCTGCTGTCGTTAATTTTGAAGGAATTCAGCCGGCGCAGCCCCGACAAGCTGCAGCAATACATTGATTTCATCAACGCAGAGCATAAATGGTTGGTCAACAAGGATTGGGATGCGCTAGACCTGGCGGAATCCATAAAACTCGAGACGGGTCCTGAGTTCTGGAAGGCGCTCATGGAAAGCCCGTGGTCGCAGGGGGAGAGTGACGAGGAAAAGCAGTACAAGCTCCTGAAGGAACGTGTTGTCAAGGTGTTCGAAAACTATCACCTCCACAAATACGTATCCGATTCCGGCGGAAGCCTGACGGAAGAACAACAGAAGCAAGTCGACGACATAGAGGCAGCCGTCGCACGCCTGCCGGAGCCTGAGCGACGTTTAATTGAAGTTCGGTACTATCCAGTGGGTTTCGAGTACTACACCGATTACGACGCCGCTCAGACGCTCCAAATCAGCGAGGGAACGTTCCAGAAACGACGGAATAGCGCATTTACGAAGCTGGCAGCCGCATTCGGCCTTAACGGGCCAGAAAACCAAAACGAAAAGGATGATGAAACATGACAACAATTCAAAATAACGGGCTTGAAGATAAAGAAGTATGCTTAGACGCTTCGGACAGCACAGAGCTTTACCAGCGCGATTTGAAACTCTTCATAAAGCTGCTGGGAGAAGGGCGGATCATTAAGAACGTCGCTGTCAGCAATGCGGGAACGATGCAATTGATTACGCTCGGGTATTACGACCATGATGCAGCAAGCAATTAGGCATCCCGCATGCCCGCTCTGCCACTCGGCCGATTACGAACGGCTGCAGGAGAAAAGGCAAGAGCTCCATCGTTTACAGGCAATCATCAACGATAATCAAAGGCTGCGCCGTCTCAGCATCAAGGAATGTTCCGGCATCATCGATCGGATCCATGAGCTGCGCCAGGAGTGCGGCGAGATCTACACACGACTATAACTCGGAGGTGCAATCGTGAAACATTGTAAAGTCTGCGGTTTGGAGTACAATCTCGAGCACGATCTGGAACGAGGGGTGGCAGCATGCGGCTGCCGGCTTAATGACTTGCTCGCTCACGGCCTGGCTCGCTACCTTGATCGTCAGTACGAGGACGTCGTGAAGGTATTCGTCAGTGTGGCCAAGCCAAATAAGAACGGCGAGATGGCTATCGATTTGACAGATGTAGAGGAGCCGCTCGGGCTGCCGAAAGGATTCTTCAGCAAGGCGCTTGCGGCGTCATGATTGGCAGGCTGTCGGTTTATATCAACGCGATCGAGCAGCGACGGAGGGCTCAGAAGACCGTCAGGAATTTCACGACGGACGGGCGGGGGAGGACGCGAAAGGGGAGGCACCCCCCCCTTCAAGCCAAGGGGGAGCCCTTTCCCCAAGACCGATGTGCCCCATTCAAATAACACACAGGGCGCGCGCATGACCCCCCTCCCCTAAATTTTGCACTTATAACGTTAGATTTGCAGCGATATCGACAGAAGTCTGGCAATAACACTTATGAACCCAGGGAGATGATATTTTTGAACTCAAAGATCATGGAATTACAGGAACAATTGAGAACCGAATCCCAACGGACGCAGGACAGGGTAGACCGACTGATGGAAGAAAATGAACAGGACCAAATAATCCTCGATTCCTACGTGGACAACTTCACCATTGCGGTACAGGACGGCGTTGACGAGCAGGAACTTTTGGATCTCGAGAAACAACGAGACGAGGCGTATAAACGCGTTAAGCAGAACAAAGAAATCATCAAAATACTGTCATCCGCTACGAATAACAAGGCGCTTCGCCTCAGAGTTGAGCTTGTAGGAGAGCACTTCGCAGAGTCAGATAGAATCGAAGCGCAAGCGTCGGAAATTTGCGAGAAGTTGAAGACGGTCCGTGCTCAACTCATTAAGGGGGTATCTGAGCTCAAAGTGCTTAATGAAGAGCAGGTTACACATCTGAGAGCAATTGACCAACTTCATATCGACCGCGAAAACCAATTGCGATTTGGAATTCAAGGTAATCGAGAAATAGACGATCAGCGTTCAACGGGCGATGATCTGAGATTCTGGACGGTAATGGCGATGATTGAAAGCTTAACCGTCAAGCCGTTCCAAACCACTGAATAATTCCTGGAGGGAAGCGAATGAATCGAATTGAATCAACAACGTCTTTGGCATTTCGCGGACTTTACAATTCTCCCCTAAATGTACGAGCCGTCGGTAGCGATAACGTCATTTCTGGGCTGGCGGTCCCTTACGGCGTATGGACTCGCATTCAAACGGAGAAAGGCGAAACGTTCATGGAGCGGATCCAGCGCGGGGCGCTTAAAGAAACGCTTGCCGCCGGCCACAACATTACGTGCCTAGTCAACCACGAAGCTCGAGCTCTCCTCGGTGATACGCAATCGAATTTAAAGCTGTTTGATCGTGAGGACGGTCTCCATTTTGAACTCTCTGCCAACAACGATCGAGCTATGCGCATGATTGATGGCGTCCGGACAGGCTTCTTTGATAAGTGCAGCTTCTTGTTCAAAAAGTCGGACTGGAACGATGAGCAGCTCGGGGGAATGACCTGGCGGACTATTAAGGTAATGGAGCTGTACGAAATTTCGCTTGTCGATAGCCCTGCCTACAAGTCCACGACGGCCAGCGCAGGAGATATCGGCCCTATGAGAACCACGCGAGGGGTTGAGGGAGTGCGGTACGCAGTAGGGCGGCGATGAAAACATGGCCGGCGATCATTGAGGTTGATCGCCGGCCATTACTCTAAAGATATGAGGTGAAGGAAGTATGTCCGATCAAAGTGGTCTTGCTCTTATGACCGAAGTCAGCCAGGTCATAGAAGCGATCAACGTAATGGAAAAAGAGTTCAATTCCCTTATTGAACAACTGGAACGGGCGATAGTGGCGGAGGATACGACCCGAGAGGCCGAGTTGCGGATCAAACTCGAAACTCTGTTAGCGGAAAAAGCGAAGCTTGAAAAGAAAGTAAATCACATTGTGAAGCAAACTAAGAAATTAACAAAATCCGGAGCAGGCCGCACCGGATGGAGGCGGTGGTAATCAATGAGTGTGGTTAAGCAGCTCCTCGTGAGGGCAGGAGCCGATTTCTCCGGCATGCGGAAGGAATTTAAAAAGGCACAAGATACGGTGAAGAATTTCAAGGTCAACATGAATAAGCAAATTGAAGGCGTTGGTACAGGCTTGGCGAAGGTGGCCGCAGTGGCAGCGGCCTCGGTGGCTGTTGTGACTGCCGGGATGGCGGCGGCAGCCAAATCGGCAATGGATTTCGAAGCCAATGTCATGCGCGTTAACCGAATGCTCGGGGATAGCTCCGCTACCTTCTATTCGTGGGCTCGCGACAATGCAGCTGCAATGGGCATGAGCAAGGCAGAGGCTGCCAAGTATGCCGCGACCTACGGGAACCTGATTCGGATCTTCGAGAAGGATACAGGTCGGCTCACGAAGCAGACTCAAGACCTAGTAAAGGTTATGGCTGTCGTATCTTCCGCGACCGGCCGGACAATGGATGACGTTGGGGAGCGAATCAGATCAGGCATGCTCGGGAATACCGAGGCGATCGAAGACTTGGGCATTCTGGCTCAAACTTCTGTCATTCAGATGTCCGACGCATTTAAACAACTTTCGAATGGCCGCACGTGGGATCAGATTGCCAGCCAGAACGGCATTCTCGCTCAACAAATTCGCTATTTATCGATCGTGGAACAAGCTGCGAAGCAATACGGCGTAGAGCTAACGAAGAACACTCACACAGCAACCAGTAAGTTCACTGCCCAGCTTAAAAATTTACAAACTGCCCTCGGAATGGCATTCCTGCCGATTCTAAATGCGGTGCTCCCAGCTCTAACTGCAATGGCGAGATCACTCGCTACGGTTGCAACATACGTGGCGCAGTTCATGTCTAGTCTGTTTGGGGGCGACGCAAAGAAGGCGACAACCCAGCAAACAAAGGCAACCGATGCACAGGTGGGATCGGTATCGAGTCTGGGGGACTCTTACAAAGCAGCAGGTAAAGCAGCCAAAGGAGCTCTAGCGAGTTTTGACGAAGTCAATCAGCTAGACACTTCCGGAGGAGAGTCAGGTGCAGGCGCAGGAGAAGTCAGTGCTCCTTCGTTAGGCGGTGGACAACTGTTTGATCCTTATTCGATTTCCCCAATGGAAGCATTCGCTGGCAAACTCGCTGATATAACCGGAAAGGCCAAAGAGATGCGCGATGCTCTTAAAGGTATCATTGACCAGGCCAATGGGTTAGGCGAATCGATTAAAGGTTTCGTACAGACTCCGGCGGTTCAAACGTTCCTAGATTTCCTTGCGGGAAGGTTCTGGAAAGCCCGCAAAGGCGATATGGAGATCGCAGAAGGTTCGCTCGAAGGCTGGAAGGGCTTCTTCCAGATTCTCGAAGGCATCGTCACACTGGACGTTAAGAAGACCATTGACGGCATCAAGACGAGCGTAGACGGTGCAGTCAAGTCGATCGGCGCGATCCTTGACCAGCTTGGCCTTACAGGAAACGGATATTTTACAGTCAACTCATGGTGGCAGCGCACCGTAAACGATTGGGAATGGATCAGGGACAATGCAAAGAGCATATGGGCGGGGGTCACCAAAGGCGTCAAGGAAGGCTGGAAAGCGCTAGAAGAATACCCGTGGTCAGCGGTCACGGACGCCATCGGCAAGAAGTGGGACCAGTTTAAGACGGACGCAGGGACCAAATGGGAGGCGATTAAGAGCGCGGTCGCTACCAAATGGGAGGACATGAAGGCCGAATCCAATCTGAAGGCCGATGCGCTGAAAATCCTGATCGGCGGCAAATGGGAAGAAATCAAGAACAACATCGCGCCGAAGTGGGACGCCATCAAGACCGCGATCTCCGACAAATGGGAAGAGATTAAAGGTATCTCGTGGTCGGATGTGAAGGACCGTCTCAGCACCAAGTGGGACGAAGTGAAGACGGATGTCAGCACAAAATGGACCTCGATCCGTGAAACTTTAAATACCAAATGGGGCGAATTCCTGACGATGATCGGTTGGGACAAAATCAAAACAACGCTCTCCACTAAATGGGATGAAATCAAGACTGATGTCGGCACGAAGTGGGAGGACATAAAAACCGCGCTTAAAACGAAGTGGGACGAGATCGTTAAGCTTGACTTTAGTGGCGTCAAGAAAGGCGTTGTCGGCATTTGGAACGAGCTCGAGGTGGAGACCGGGAGAATATGGGGCAACATTGGAACAACGATAAAAAATGCAATCAACGCCGTGATCCGCAATATTAACTCATTCATTGGCAAGGTGAACGACATCTCGATCGACATACCATCGGTTAAGAATCCGCTTAATGGCAAGACGCTTGTCGAAGGGTTCTCGATCGGCATTCCAAATATTCCGCGCATTCCAGAACTCGCGCGCGGCGGTATCGTGGACGGCGCCACGAACTTTGGCAATTACATCGCCGGCGAGCGCGGATCGGAGCTAGTAATGCCACTCGAGCAGACGACCTTTGTCGACAAGATAGCCGGCGCGCTAGGCACGGCCGTCATGAATGCCATGCAGATGGGGCAAGGCGGAAACAGTAGTGGCGGTGGAGATATCGTCCTGCAGATCAGCGGAACGGAAATCGCCCGAGCCATTAAGCCGTATCTGGATTCGGAGCAGGGCCGCGTTGGGAACATGATGATTCGAACCACCTAATTCGTATCCGTCACTCTGACGGATGTAAGGATGGCCGTCGATTTATAGGCGGCCTTTCTTCATTGCGTTCCTGACAATGATGGTGGCTAAGAAACGGTGTAACTCAATCCAATCTTCGTATGTCGATTCTTTCTCCGGTAAGATCACGTTGATCATCCCATGTTTGCCTTTTATGGAGAATGCGACTTTCTTTTCGATGTCCTTGAAGTTCTCTAGACGTATATCCGGCATGGTTTGCTCATTTTTACACATCCCAAAACTTACTCCCCTTAACGTCCGGATCGATTGTCCGCAGCGCGCCGATAATCTTCTTCATGACGGCCGCGCTCGGTATGAAATCTTCCTCGGAGCATGCTTTGCTAATCGTATTCCGGCTCACCTTCGATTCCTTCACGAGATCCTCTTGCTTCAGGCTATTCTGATCAAGCCACTTCCCTAGTCGGCTCCGCCTCTTTCCTATTCCAAACAAGCCAATCCCCTCCCTTTAACAAACAGTCTGGACAGGATTCTCAAAATTAAACGAACCTTTCCCAATCTATTGCGAATATTGTACAAGCGGTCCGCCGTATGCTTTTAACAGGTCCGGGGCATGGTCCTCGGAATATTCCAGCAAAGGAGTGAGCGGCAATGATGACAGTGGTTTTCGTCGCTGGAGTAGCGATCGGATCGGCAGCATTGGAAAAACGATTTACGGCGCAGGGAAACGCAGCCGCGGCCAGGACGGCAAAGCAATTTGGCAGGTGGTTTCTGATTGGATCCGGGGCTTATATCGTGTGGGCGTGGGGGGCGGCCGCGCTGGCATTGATTGCGATGTCGTAGGCGATCGTCCATTCCCCTTTTAAAAGAAACGGTCGAACAGTCGAACGGAACATTCGCGTGGCAAAGCGTGAAGCTAGGCAGGCTGCCACACCATTCCTCGAATCATTCCAGCTAATATTCCACGAACTGATATACGCAGACGTCTACGCATTTGTCCGATCTATTCCATCCGCTATTCCTGCAAAGTTCCAGGCTAGAACAAAGCCACGGAATATCTTCAATTCAAGCGTACCGAAGGACGAAGCTCGTATTAAATCCCTTCCACAAAAGTGAAAGAACTACTGAGTTCTGGAGGGAAAGCCATGTTATTTATGACTCTGGGTGTGGGTTTATTAGTTGGTTGTGTTGGTACTTCTATTTCTACTCTCTTTTCTTTTTCATCTTTAAACGTAACTCGATCGCTCAACGTTACGTTCAAAGCTCTGAACCTGGGCGTCCAGCAGGGTGGGGAAATGGTGCTGCCGGCCATCAATAAGCGGATTGATTATGAATGGGGCTCACGGCTGCTCTGCTGGCTTCCTGCAGGGCTCAGCAGTCAAAAGGTTATCGAGCAGAAGCGCGCTATAGCAGAGGCGCTACGCGCTGATATAGACGTCTATTGGGAATCTGGTCTGATCATCGACATTTACAGCGGCAGCATGCCTGATAGCCTGCCATATAGCGTTACAGAGCGCCATGACTACCGCGTAGCGATCGGCGCTACACGGCGCTATGAAACGCACTACTATGACTTCGCCGGCAGCTTCCCGCACTTGCTTGTCGGGGGGATTTCCGGGGGCGGTAAATCGGTATTGCTCCGATCGATCCTCACGCAGTTAGCGACCGGTCCAAAACCGGACCTATACCTATGCGATCTGAAAGGCGGCGTTGAGCTGAACCTTTACCGCGATTTGGTCCTAACGAAGGGCTTCGTCACAACGCTGCCGACACTCCGGAAGATGGTTGATGATGTGGAAGCCGAGATGGATCGGCGGTATGCAATCATGGAGCGCAGCGGCTCCCAGGAGTGGCATGGCAAGCGCGCCATTCTGGTCATGGATGAACTAGCAGATCTGAAGGCGCGGCCGAAGGATCCGGAAGCAGAGATTAAAAGCGCGATTAAGGGACGTTTAACGACGCTCTCAGCGAAGGGGCGGGCGGCGGGCGTTATCCTACTCCTTTGTACGCAGCGCCCGTCAGCGGACGTCGTGGACGGCCTAATAAAGACAAACATAGCAACATCTATCTGTTTCCGTACGAGGGACGCTATGCAAAGCCGTATCATCCTAGACAACAACGATGCGGCGGAGCTGCCGGACGTTCCCGGGCGCTGCATCTTTCAGCAGGCGAAGGATGAAACGCTTCAGACGTTTTACTTGTCGTATGACCAGGCAAAAGGGCTCCTTGCGAACTGTGAACGAAAGGCGGTCGAAACACATGAATCTAGGTCAATCGAAGATGACGCGTTGGATTCAAATATTGGAGAGCTTGGATAGTCACGGATTCTTGACCACATCACAAATTCAGCGGCTTCACGATCTCGGCGGTCGACGCAATACAAGCCGGATTCTTAACGATATGAACGACCTCCTCAGCTCGTTTCAGCTGGAGGAGAAAGTCTATTACCTGTCTGCCAAGGGGCGTAAAGAAATCGGCAGCTCCACGGCACGCCGGCGCACGCTCCACACTCTGCATACGCTTCTGAGGAACGAGGTTTATATTCGATTCCGACCGGAGTACTGGCGTGTCGAATTCCCCATTAAGTGGGGCGAGGAGACGGTTATTCCGGATGCAATATTCCGCCGTGACGGGCAGTTCGTATTTCTGGAGATCGACAACACGCAGACGATGGCTCAGAACGAGCGGAAGGGCTCGCAGTATCGTGCTCTCCGGGAGACACAGATATTTCAGCGGAAGCATGGCTACTTTCCGACAATAATGTTCGTTACCGGCTCTGAATACAGGCAGAAGCAGCTTCGGGCGCTCTTTGATGGAATGGCGATAGAAGTAGTGATGTTTAGAGAGTTGAGGTAAATATTTTAATGGAATATTTTTCAAACAATGACTGAAGTACCGCTTCGTTATACCTAAAATAGATTCAAGTTAGAGGGAGGAATTTCCTTCTCCGTATCGAATATTTGTATTTAAACCAAGTGCATATCATATAATTATGAGGTCACCATAGAAGGGGAAGAGACAATTGAAAGTTAACGGACTCGACACTTTTTTCTTAACATTCATTGCCACATGGTTTAGTGTGAGAATAACAAAGTGGGCAAATGAAGGTGCCGACTCAGGTTTGGAATACGGAGCACTTCCTTTAATTTCTTTAATAATGGGGGTTTTTTTCTTTACAATGTTTATAAGTTGGATAAGGGATTGTCGATATAGGGGTATTTTTTCTTTTAGCAGTCTCTTGTTAATAATAGCTTTGATAGGTTTAATATTGAATATATTGGTACAGGTAGGCTGGTTCCGTGGATACATAAAAGCGGTCGATCTACATGTGTTTTTGTGTTTAGCAGTCCTGTGGATATTGGCCCCACTTGTGGAGGGACTAAATAGGAAGTTCAATCTTAAGGATTTAAAAAATGCATTGGGACTTGTTTTTCCTAAAATGGAAGACCCGTCTCCTGCTAGCGCACAATCATCTCAAGGGTCAGCGGCAACTCGAGAAGATAAGGAGGAGGGATAGTGTGCCATATTTAATTATGGGGATTAGTTTTTTATTATTAGTCTTTGTTGCAATAATTAATATCAGAAGCCAGTCGGTAAAAAGAAAAATACATGCTAGTCCGCATAATCAAAAAGTGAATAATGAAGATAAAGATACACTACTAATAAAAATGGCAATTAACCAATCATCATTGCTCACACAGTTGGAGGAACTTACGAGAAAAGTTGATTCATGTGACAAAGAAGTGAAGTTATTGAATAAACGGGAGATTCGATTCTATCATGCAGCTGATGAACAACAATTTCTGACTAGTATCAGGACCACTCAGAGAGATATAAGCATTACAAAAATTATAAGTGAGATAGAAAGTCCCGATTATGATGAAGGAGCAGTTACTTACCCGAAATTATCTAATGAAAAAACCGAAGGCTTAAAAGGTTTTTTTTCAAAATTAATTGAGGAGGACTCACAGCATGGAAGGGATGGAAAAGGTACTAGCGGCATTAAAGAGGTTGGAAGAGGGACTGCTAGAGAATAGTAATCTCATGGGGATCGTTGAAAACTTAATTGGAGATGCGGTTCAGAATCGTGATCCTGAAATTCTTGATAAAACAGTAAAGAAAATATTGAAAATCAGTAATTTTAGTAATCTATTAATTGCCATATACCACGCTAATAAAGATTACAATGAAATGAAGACATCTATTAATATAGATGTGTTGAATTGGATATATTCTTTAAGTGTTAGATATGGTCTCAGAATGTATAGTATTAGATTATTTGTTGATAGTCCTTTGTCTTGGAGGTCTGTCGAAAGCAAAATGTTCTACGACAATGGACCAAAGGCTCAATTAACATTTAACCGAAACGATACAAACAGTCTCGTAATTGAATGTAATAAGGTTTCACTAATAGGACTAATAAGCGTTTTAGTTGATTATTTAGATGACATGGTATATGAGGATCTCACAGAAAAGGAGAGTACGGAACTAAGTGAAGTTATTGATAATTTAAAAAAAATACACTCATTTGACGAGGATAATCAGGAAGAAGATTGATTTTCGAATAAGGTAATTGTCTGAAAGTATTAATATAAGTCATAGCAAAACAATAGCTCCTTTATTCTTTATAAGGATCTATTGTTTTGCCAACATTTTGCTCACATCTTGTCCACATGACCACTTTTTGACCCCTGATTATCAAGTCAACATTCATATGGATAATCAACGAATCCCCCTGTATTGACGCCATTCCTTCCAATAAGCAATCAAATCCACTTAGGTTAAACAACACCTAGTTAAACAGAGATGGTTTTTCCTCTCGTCGAATCCATCGTGAGCAGAGGGGGACGCGTTTGTATTGCATCTCCGCGTAGAGATGTCGTACTGGAGCTTGATCCCCGCATTCGAAAGGCCTTCCCGGACACCAGTGTTGTAACACTGTACGGAGGAAGCGAGCAGCGCTGGGATAAGGGAGCAATTATATTGTCGACCACGCATCAATTGATGCGATTCCATGAATCATTTGATTTGGTCATTGTCGATGAGCTTGATGCGTATCCCTACCACGGAGATCCAATGCTGCACTACGCAGCTGACAAAAGCCGACTTAAAGGGGCGCCGACGCTCCTGCTGTCGGCAACCCCTCCTGCCGAGCTGCAGCGTGCTGCGCGAAGAGGAAAGCTGGCACATGCAAGAGTGCCTGTGCGCTATCATCGTCATCCGCTGCCTGTGCCGAAGCTGCTGAGCTCGCCGAGTGTACGTCAGTTGTTGGTCAAAGGACGGCTACCACGTTCGCTTTTCCAGGCATTGCAGTATTCTTTGGGCAGAGGTGCACAAGTATTTGTTTTTGTGCAGCGTATCACCGAATCTGAGCCGATGGCAGTTCTGCTCCGCAAACTATGGCCTACGCTGACGATCGAAGCCACATCCTCCAAGGATCCATACCGATCGGAGAAAGTGAGTCGGTTCAGAAGCGCCGCTACCCGATTGTTGGTTACGACGACTATATTAGAACGTGGCGTGACGATACCGCGTAGTGATGTTTTCATTCTCGATGCGGACGGACGTTTATTCGATGAAGCTTCTTTGGTTCAGATGGCGGGTCGAGCGGGGAGATCTTCTGATGACCCGGCGGGCAGGGTTTATTTTGTTGCTATTGCCCGAACTCTATCACAGCTCCAAGCCGTGCGTCATATCAAAGGTATGAATCGTATGGCGGCGAAGCGTGGATTTCTATTGTCGCACCTGCAAGACACGAATGCTGAATGGAATAAGATATGAATAAACATATCGTTTCATTGTGGACTAACTTGAAGCAATCCATAACATCCTCCGATGTGATAGCAGACTGGTTGTCCCCACAGGGGGCGAATTGTGTCGCTTGCGGCAAGAGAAGCCAGAATCGCGTGTTTGACGACTCACCTCGGATCCTCCAGCACTCCCTTTGTCATCGTTGTCTCGAGAGTATACCTTGGCTTCGTGAGATTCGGTGTAAGCGTTGTGGCAGAGGGATAACATGCGAGGATTGTTATCACTTCCCTAACCGGTCATTCCAGTTGAATCGCAGCGCAGTTTCGTACGATCCCGTCATGCGCGAATGGCTAGCTCTGTACAAATATCGGGGACTTGAGCGAATGGGTCCGATTCTGGCCGAGATGTTGATGCCTGCTTACGAACGTCTCCTCGCGAGCCCAGGGTGCAGATGGGATGCCATCACGTTTGTTCCAATCAGTGAAATTCGATCAGAGGAACGAGGCTTCAATCAGGCAGAGGCTATGGCTAATCATGTAGCTTCCAAGGTTGGCATGCCTGTCCTTTCACTTCTTGAACGAACACGCCATACGGAGAAGATGAGCTTCAAGAGCAAAATGCAGCGGCTTCGCGATGTAGAAGGGTTATTCGCGCCTAGACTTTCGGAAATTCGGATATTATGCGAGAGCGCGGGGAGACACATACAATTCGGATCCACTCCATCTCGGATGGGTATTCTCCTGATCGACGATATCTACACAACCGGCAGTACGGCTGGCGCATGCGCCAAGGCGCTCAAAGAAGGCGGTAACAAGTGTGGATTGGACCTCGATGTATACGTCTTGACCTGGGCACATTCTTGAGCCCTCCCTGTTGAGCAGGGGGGAACGCTTATAAACGCGGTATTTTCCACTAATGAAATCTTGTCCAAAATCCGTTAAACTATAGTAATAAGTAGTTTATGGACAAGGAGGTTTAAGAGCGATGAATTTGGATAATTGTCCTCGTTGCGGTAAGCTTTTTGCCAAAAATTTCAGGGATGTGTGTCCGGTATGTATCCGCGATATCGATAAAGAATATCAGCTATGCTCGGACTATCTAAGACAATATAAAGGTGCGATGATCGGTGAGCTGTCTGATCAAACGGGCGTATCGATTAAACAAATCACGAAATTCATCCGGGAAGGCCGCATCTCGATGGTTAACGCGCCGAATCTGTCGTATCCATGCGAGTCATGCGGAACGTTAATTCGGGAGAGTCATATCTGCGATGAGTGTCGAGCACGATTAGTCAAGGATACGAATCAGATGAGACGGAACGAAACGAGTAAGCTAACGAAGGAAGAAGAGAAGCGTTCGTCGGCGAATATCGCGTATCGTGGTTTGTCTCAGTATAAAGACAGATAAATCATTCATACTAGTGAAGTGATGATGCTGAGATGGACAAAGGGATAGCAACGCGGAGTACAGAGGACTTTTTGAATAACTTCTATTAAATAATACTTGACTAAAGCCGATAATACTTGCATAAGGTATTCGGCTTTTTTAGTCCCTGTAAATGATGAGGTGGATAAATTGAAGATAAACGAAAGCAATCGCATTAGCGGCACGAATCCATATTCCAAGCAAGCGGAATTCCGCTCCGAAGGCGCGAAGAAAGCCAAGCAAAAGGATGAGGTACAAATTTCGGCCGAGGCGAAGGAAATGTTAACAAGCAGTAAATTGAATGGGACCGAACGCGCGGAGCAGCTTGAAAAGCTGAAGAATTCTGTTGCATCGGGTACGTATCACGTGGATGCAGGCAAGATTGCGGAGAAGCTGCTACCATATCTGAAGTAGCTTCGTGAACGTGCACCAGCACACGATATCCCACAGAAAGAACGGTGATAAGGTGTCCGCTTTCCGCGAACTTATCGAAACATTGGATAACATGCTTCAGCTGTACAAAGCCCTGGGCAGTATCGCACGCAAGAAAAAAGATCAAATTATTCATAATAAAATCGATGAATTAAATGTTTCGCAGTCTCAAGAGTCTAAACTTCTTAAGCAGTTGGCGGAATTCGAGCCCATTGCACGTGCGGCGATGATTAAGCTCCAGAGAGAACAGGGAGTGCGTCCTAAGTTAAAAATAACGCTCACTGAGATTGGGAAAATGACATATAATCCTTCGGACAGACAAGAGCTCTCCAGTATCAGAGAAGAAATGAACGAGGTCCTTAAAGGTCTGAGGGCGAACAATGAACTGAATCAACAACTCCTTCAGCAGGCTATGGAATATAACAGCTTTGCGCTTGACGTCATGTTCGGGGCTCCCGATGAAGAGGTTGTGTACAAGAAGCCAACCTTGCAGCCGCAAGGAACAAAGAGGCCGGGTATGTTCGACGTCAGAAGATAAGTCAGAGCGACATAGGGAAACGGAGGCGGTACGATGAGATCTACATTCCACGGAATTGAAACAAGCAAACGTGCATTGTTCGTACAATCGACAGCGTTAAATACGCTTGGGCATAATATTTCCAATGCATCAACGGAAGGATATAGTCGTCAGCGCGTCAATATGACGGCGGCAAGACCTTTGGCCTTCCCAGGCATGACTCGACCTAATACCCCGGGCCAACTTGGTCAAGGGGTAGAGTACGTTAGCGTAACTAGGGTCCGCGATAATTATCTGGATCTGCAGTACCGCAGAGAAAATCAGCAATTAGGTATGTGGGACGTTCACGATCAGGCAATCAAAGCCATCGAGAAAATTGTCAACGAACCATCGGATAGCGGTCTAAGTAAAGTCATGGATAAGTTTTGGAACTCGCTCGAGGTGTTGAATCGTGATCCCGCCTTGCTTAGTGCGAGAATTGATTTAATCGGGTCCGCTACGAATTTGACCGATACGCTTAAACATATGAGTTCTTCACTAGATACGTTGGAAGCGGATGCGGCAAGCAATATTGATGCTAAATTGGTGCAAGCCAATTCATTAATCGAAAGTATCTCGCAGGTCAATGGCATCATTCGCAGAATTGAACAAGTTGGCGACAACGCGAATGATTACAGAGACCAGAGAGATGTGATGATGGATCAATTATCGCGTCTCGTCGATGTGCAATTCTCAGAGGACGCGAACGGCATGGTTAATGTTTTGAGCGGCGGCGTCCAGGTAGTGGCTGGAGAAACGCCGACAACGCTAACCGCTGGGGACGTAACTAATTTAACCGCTGGTGAGCTTGCAGGATATAAGAAGTCAGTAGAAGAGGTTCAGACGATCCGTAACCAGCTTAACGCGATGATGGACACACTCATTAACGGTGAAGTGGACGTAACCCTGCCTAATGGCTATGTAGCCGCTAACGATATGACAGCTCAGAACGATGTTACATTAGAGGACGGTACGACGATTACGGCTGGTACGGTCATACCTGCTGGATCTCGCATTGCTTCATCGGTAACGATAACCGTAAACGGGTTCAATGGCTTGCACCAGCTAGGATACAGTATGTCGGATCCGGCAGAGAGCGGGTTGCCATTCTTTACGACAACGGATGGCAGCGGAGTCTTCAGCATTGGTAATTTGCAAGTTAATCCGGCAATAGCGTCCGATACGAGCAAAATAGCGGCGTCTGGCAAATTCGAAATCAATGGCAGCGGAGACTCCATTACAATTAAGGGTAATGGCGATATTGCGCTTGCTCTAACAAGCTTGCGAGATAAAAAATTTAATTTCCCGCTAAGTCTTACTGCTTTATCTACAGGAACGACGGATGATTATTTCCGTGCGATGGTAGGCGACTTAGGTACACGCGCTAACAATGCGACCCGCAATTATACAAATCAGTTGGATTTGGTTGATGGAGTCGAAATGAGAAGACAATCGGTCAGCGGTGTTTCGTTGGACGAAGAAATGGCAGATATGATTAAGTTCCAGCATGCGTACAATGCAGCCGCTAGAAATATGACAGCAGTCGACGAAATGCTAGACCGGGTTATCAACCAAATGGGGCTTGTAGGTAGATAGGAGGATATAAGATGCGCGTAACAGGAATGATGCAGAACACGCAGATGCTTCGCAATTTACGTAACACGAATGCAGGTATCACAAATTGGCAGAACCAGCTGGCTACCGGACAACGTATTCATCGTCCTGGCGATGATCCTGTAGGTATCGGGTATCAGATGAGATACGATACTGAATTAGCCCGAGGCCAGGAGTTTCTGGAAAATGCAAGAACAGGTAGTGGATGGCTGAATACAATGGACTCCAACTTGCAGCAAGCAACGGAAGTGCTGCAGAGAGCCCGCGTATTGGTTCAACAAGGATTGACAGGGACGATGCCTGAAGATGCTCGCAGGCAAATTGCAGCCGAAATCCAACAATTGCGCGAGCAGATGGTGTCTATCGGTAACAGCACTTATGACGGCAGATATATGTTCAACGGACAGAAGACAGATACACAGCCTTACACCGTGGCAGATGCTAATACGAACGAAACTGATCCAGGCATGTACTATTTGAATGTTAGTTCAGCCGTAACAGTGCCTGTGAGCATAACGGGAGAGCAAATATTCGGTGAAGCAGGTGCAGCTGACAACGTCTTCCTAGTGCTTGATAACATTTACAACAACCTCATGAGTAATGATGTAAATGCACTGGGAGCAGGACTAGGCGGAATCGATGCAGCGGCTGATCGCATTGCGATCAATTTGGCTGAGGTAGGCGCTAGAACTAATCGCTTTGAGCTTGTAGAGAATCGATTGCTTGATGAACAAAATGGACTAAAGGAATTGCGCGGTCAGGTAGCCGATGTTGATATGGCCGATGCGATCATTCAGCTTCAAATAAGGGAAAATGTTTTGCAAGCTTCGCTAGCGACTGGCGCTAGAATTATGCAGGTGTCCTTGATTGATTATATTCGATAATCATGTATGAATCTGATTACGGAGGTGCCGAAGTGAGCGAACGCGCCACACGAACGGAAACCTTTCTCCAGACAGCGTATGGAGAAGTGACCCTAACTGAAGAACAGATATATAACTTTGCGCAGGGCGTTATTGGTCTGCCGTCTATTACAAAATACGGGCTGCTTCCTTTTGCAGATTCGGGACTGTTCATCTTGCAGTCTCTGGAAGAGGATCTTAGTTTCGTGCTGATACCAGCCATTAAAGTGGAGAAGGAGTTCTCCTTTCAGGTTGACGAAGAAACCGTGTCGCAATTAGGCGTTCAGGAGCCGAGTGAGGTTGTTACGATGTTAATCGTCCACATTGTCGATGGCCTACCGTATATTAACGGCAAAGCTCCGATTCTGGTTGTGCCCTCTACCCAAAGGGGTTGCCAATTCGTCATTAATGATGGGAACTATTCCGTCCGCGAGCCTCTTGTCATGAAAGGACCGGAACCATGTTAGTGCTCAAACGCAAGGTTGGCGAAGTTGTCAGGATCGGCAGCGACATCGAGCTTCATGTCTTAGCCGTTGAAGGTGATGTAATCAAATTAGGCTTTGAAGCACCCAAAAATATTCAGATTATGCGATCAGAGCTGTATGATGCCATACGCGCTGAGAACATACAAGCCGGAAGCCAGAAGTCGGAGCAATCCTTACAACTGATGAATCTTCTGACTGGCAAGGCTAAGGAAAAATAAATAGTCACTTATGGAGGAATGTACAGTGCTAGGGTCAATCAATCGAATGGACGGATCCAATCGAGATTGGAGTCAAGCGGGCCTTACAACTACGAATAACAACACAGATAAGTCGAAGGCGGAAGTGAAAATCCCAGGTGTTCATCATGCAGAACGTTCGGGTAAAGGAGAGCTAAGCGAAGCCGACAAAGACAAGCTTCACAAGGAAGTGGAGAAGGTCAACGAACAGCTTCAGGCACAGAATCATTCGCTCCGTTTCAAGTTCAGTGACAAAGCAGAGCAGTTTTATGTAGAAGTAGTCGATACTCGCACGCAAGAGGTTATTGACAGCATTCCGGGCAAACACATGATCGAATTGGCTGCCAAATTAAAGGATATGATAGGCTTCTTCATCGACGAAAAACGATAAAACCTAAGTGAGGTGATAACTTATGTCATTCAGTATTAATGGGCTTGCTTCGGGATTAGATACGGCACAGATTATTCAGGACTTGATTGCCAAAGAAAAAGTACCGTATACGAATCTCGAAACGAAGAAAAAAAATCTGCAAACGGAGCAAGGTGTATTTCGTGCTATCAATACTAAGCTGAAGGCGCTGGAGACCTCGTTGGCGGATTTGAATCTGGACGCTACCTTTAAGAAGAATAAAGGCATATTCTCTAACGGCAGTGTTGGAACGGCTACGATCGCCGACACGGCCAAAGCGGGTAATTATTCGATTACGGTCAATAACCTTGCCAAAAGCGAGATTCAGGTTGCGACTGGATTAACGGGTGCAGGGACTTCGTTGAACGGGGCTACTTTTACGATTGGTGACCCGGCAGACAATAAGACCATAAGTATCGATACCAACACGCTGGGCAATTTCACTAACAATAAAGAAGCTCTGCAAGCTCTAGTGCAGAAAATTAATGGAGACACGGCTATATACGGCGGCAAGGCCTCCCTTATCAATACTGGGACAGATGAGTACGCGCTCAGCATAACATCCGAAAAGGGGCAAAATGTCGGATTTAGTTTTTCCGGCGGTACTCTATCACCTGCTATTAACAGTTCGAAAGTAGCTGGAACAGGAGAAAAAGCAAGCATCACGATTGACGGCGTGACGATTAAGAGCGACTCCAACGAGTTCGAAATCGCCGACGGAGTAACGATTAATTTGCAGGGCATCGGCGACTCTACGCTTAAAGTCGGCAGGGATGTCGAAAGCATTACTAAGAAGATAGATTCGTTTGTCACGGCGTATAATGATCTCATTACGGTTGTAAAAGATAATCTCGCTAAACCTGCTAACGAGGAGTTAACCAACCCGCTACAAGGCGATTCAACCTTAAGGTCGATTCAAAACGTTCTGTACAACTCGTTCACACAAATGGTGGGTAGCGGCGCATCCGCAGGTTTCATGGAACAACTGGGCCTAAGTATCGATAAGGGGTTTACGTCCGGTAGCCAGATGACAGGAAAGATTACCTTTGATAAAGCTGCGTTCGAAAAAGCCCTGACGTCAAGCCCGGATAAAGTTGTCTCTGTATTTACTGATCGAATGAAAGATATGAAATCAACAATAACCAGCTATACAAGCTCCACCAAAGGCATTCTTGCGATGAGAGTCACCGGATATGATGCCGAAATCAAGATTGTTGATGAGCGAATGGTAAATATGGAGCGTAAGCTCGAGTTATCAGAAATGCGCCTAAAAGCACAATTCAGCAATATGGAAGTCATGATGTCGTCGCTTAAGAATCAACAAGAATGGTTAACTTCTCAATTTGAATCATTAATTAGTTCCGCTAAGAAGTAATTAGTGTAAGCTAAGGGGATGAAGGTACTGTGATCTCAAACTTTAATGGATATCAAGCCTATCAGAAAAATAATTATGAGACGGCATCTCCGCACCGCCTAATTACGATGCTATACGATGGAGCGATTCGGTTTATGAATCAATCGATCGCCAATGTTCAAGCTCAGGATATCGCGGCTACCAACTTATCATTGACTCGGGCCCAAGATATTATGAACGAATTGATAGCTTGTCTCAACTTCGAACAAGGGCAAGAGGTTGCAACAAATCTTAATAGTATATACCGCTATACGATTGACCTGCTCGTACAAGCGAATATTCAGAAGAGAGTCGAGCCCATAGAAGAGGCAATTGTCATCGTTAAGGATATCCGTGAAGCATGGCAGGCAATAGGCAGGGAAGTGGCGATGAATGGATAGAACGGGTCAGCAACTTCTTGAGAGCTATGAGAAACTCTTATCCATACAGCAATTGCAGCTTTCCCTTGCATCTAAGGAAAAGTACGATGAACAAATTTCCGACATTAGGGAGCTTGAACGCCAAAAGCTGGCGCCTCAGGCTCTTATTAATGAAATTCGGCTGGAAGAGAGCTTCTACAACGAAATAGTGGCCAGCAGACAAACGGAAATAACCGACTATATCCGAGAGCTACAGTCTTTGAATGAGCAATTGCAGAAGATTCTAAGCGGATGGTACGGTGAAGCTTCGAGCGAAATGCAGCAAGTCTCGGTCCACCGCAAGACATTACAAACGTATGGCGGCGTTAATTACAGCGATGTTATCTCGTATTTTATTGACGACAAAAAATAGCATTCTTTTTTTAAAAGGCTATAAACAAATGATGGAATTGATCCGATAATACTATTGTGACCACAAGGATGTGGCGCTAATAACCTATCATGGAGGATGATTATTATGTTTATTAACACTAACGTTGGCGCGATGAACGCACACCGTAACTTGACTTCGAGCAACACGCAAATGAACAAAACAATGGAAAAACTTTCTTCTGGATACCGCATCAACCGCGCGGCTGACGATGCTGCTGGTCTTGCAATCTCCGAAAAAATGCGTTTCCAAATCAACGGTATGAACCAAGCATCCCGTAATGCTCAAGACGGCATCTCCCTGATCCAAACAGCTGAGGGTGCATTGACTGAAACTCACGCTATGCTGCAACGTCTGAACACACTTGCTAACCAAGCGGCTAACGGCACGTATGCTTCTGCAGATCGCGGGAAGATCCAACTAGAGGTTGCAGAACTTCTTAGCGAAATCAGCAACATCGCTAGCGGAACTAAATTCAATGGTATCGAGCTGTTGAATACGGCAAGCGCGATTAAATTCCAAGTTGGCGTTAACTCGACTGACACGATCTCGGTAAGTCGTGGAGAGATGGGCGCATCGGCACTCGGTGTGGGTTCAATCAGCCTGAGCTCTGCTTCTGGTGCTAGCGATGCAATTGCATTAATCGAAAAGGCAATCGAGTCCGTTTCCGAGCAACGCGCTACATTCGGTGCTGTTCAAAACCGTCTGGAGCACACAATCAATAACCTCGGCGTTAACAAAGAAAACTTGTCCGCTGCACATTCCCGTATCCGTGACGCTGACATGGCTGCTGAGATGACTTCGTTCACGAAGAACCAAATTCTAGTACAAGCTGGCACTTCGATGCTTGCCCAAGCTAACTCGGTACCACAAAACGTTCTTAAGCTTCTTGGATAATACGCAGTACCCGATTTCCAGAAAAAGGCCGCCAATAGGCGGCTTTTTTTGTTAATATCTTGAGATAAAACAACCGATAAATAAAGAAGATAGACGTTTAGGGAAGGGGTGCGGAGCAATGAATCAAGCAGAGTGGAAGGAAATGGCCGATGAGGTGAAGCAATACATAATGAATCTGGAACAGGCCAGCCGATCAGTGGGAGATCTATTATATGATGGTCTTCAGGCAGACACAATTGTTATTTTTCAGCAGTATCTTAACGGCTTTTTTGACATTTCCCAAGCCATAATTATTACGGTCGAATCTAGTGTTGAATTTGCTCCCGCTTTGAGGGAGAGCGTTATGTTGCATGTACAAGAATTGATGCTGCTACCGGAGCAATTCCAGTTATTGCTCTCTCAAGAACGTTGGGTGGCTCTTGCAGATATTTTGAAATATGAGATTCCGGAACAACTTCAGAAGATATCTTCAGCTATGAAGGGGAACGCCTAGACATGACCAGCTTATTCGATAGCAATCTGTTCTACCTGAAAGAACATCAAACGAATGTATTCGATGAAGTCATGTCTTATTTGTCCGATTCGGAGCATGATCCTTCATTTCAACTTACAACGGAACATGCCGTTAATATTCAATATAATACGCAGCAGAAATCTTTTCTGTTATATAGCAAATTCGATCCGCAATATGAATGCGAACGCTGGTTAGAAGCCTATCAGTTTGATGACAAAATCGAGACCGATTTTGTTGTCTATGGCTTAGGCTTGACCTATCATTTGACACAATTAATTAATAAATATCCGCAGGCAAAGCTGTTTATATACGAGCCCGAGATTGGAATCTTTGTAGAGGCTTTAAAAGTCATTAATGCAGAAGAGTTATTTACACATAAGAACATTGTCAATATATCTATCGGGAAGTCAAAGGAAGTGTTGAATCGCTATATGCACTTCTTGTACTATTATGCGAAATTTCCGCTGCAGGTGCTGGATATACCGATTTATAGAACTATAAATACGGAGCTCTTTCTCGTATTTCTAAAGTTAATAGAAAAGATTACGATCAGTAAAATGGTGAGAAGAGGGTTCTACGAAAGGTTTGGCGGCCAAATGTTTCGGAACAGCCTCCGCAATATGATTCAAATGAACAACACTCCTTCCTTGGCTATCCTGAAAGGCGAATTTCCTGGAAGTACGGCTATCGTTGTAGGCGGAGGACCTTCCCTGCAATACGATATTGAGCAGCTGAAAAAAATGAAGGATTCCTGTCTGATTATTGCGGCAGGCTCTAGTATTCAATCGCTCGTCCATTTGGGCGTAGAGCCGCATTTGATTGTATCCATGGATCCAGGCGTCGTTAACCTAAATGTCTTCACAAGAAATAATGTGAATCATATTCCTCTATTGTATATGCCGCAAATTCACCATCAAATTATAGAGGTGCATAACGAGAACAACGTATTCGCTTATTATTCGAACGATATCATTATTAATAAATTTGTTGATAGCTATGAGAAAGATTATACGTTTGAGCCGACTTATTCCGTGACAGGGACGGCTATTCAAGCAGCTATATACCTTGGAGCCAGCACGGTAGTGTTTACTGGTCAAGATCTCTCGTACCCGGGAGGAGCAATGTATTCACCGGGAGCTAAGCACCTTAGTAATCATACTAATAGGAAATCCGAGAATCAATTGTCATTAGAAGTGGATAATGTAGAGGGAGGTAAAAATCCGTCAACGTTAAGCATGAAAACGACGTTAGAAAATATTCAATCCATCATCGAAAAATTCCCTAATACGACCTTTATTAACGCATCGTCAAAGGGCGCTGTTATAAAAGGGGCGGATTTTATGAGTCTAGATCAGGCATGTAAACAATACACAGGGGCTATGCATGATTATGGATCTATCAAATCTATAATATCTAGTGCAGGGATCAAGGGACACCCAGACTTTAAGGATGTGCGCGAAAGAACGATTGAAATCGTTCAAGCTTTTGAAGCGTTTATGAAAACGTGTAATGTTATCGGCAGAGACTTGGACAAGCTAGTTGAGCTTAGCTCGACCAATGAGGCGAAAGCGGAAAAAATACTGAGAGCTATTGAGGAGAAATGGAAACCAGTCATTAGACATCCGATCTTTAAAGAACTTGTCGAAGAAATGATGGCGAATGAAATAAATGTATACGATCGAAAGATCCTAGACGTATTTAAGGAAACCGATATGATTAAAAAGTCACTATTGCTTCAGCAAACGCTAGGTAAATTTATTTCGGATATGAAACGGAGACTAGATAGTTTAAACCAGGAATATCTGGCATTATTGAATCATGTAAAGTAAGTCGTACCTATCACGCTGTGAGGATTGGTGAGGATTGATGAAGAATGATCTTTTTGCTAACAAGACAGTGCTAATAACGGGGGGGACCGGGTCATTCGGCAAGACCTTCATTAAAAGGCTATTAGACATTAATGTTAAGAAGGTTATTGTATTTAGTCGCGATGAGTTGAAGCAATATGAAATGCGCAGGGAATTTGGCGCGGAGCATCGCTTGCGCTATTTTATTGGTGATGTTAGAGATAAAGATCGTTTGTATCGCGCCTTCGATGGCGTGGACTATGTTATTCATGCCGCTGCCATGAAGCATGTGGATGCTTGCGAATATAATCCGTTTGAAGCAGTCAAGACAAATATTAATGGGGCGCAAAACATTATTGAGGCCGCAATAGATTGTGCCGTCGAGAAGGTTATAGCCTTATCTACAGATAAGGCAGCAGCGCCTGTCAATCTCTATGGAGCGACCAAGCTTGCATCAGATAAATTATTCATTGCCGCGAATACATACGCAGGTACAAAACAAACCAAATTTTCTGTAGTTCGATATGGCAATGTAGTTGGAAGTCGCGGCAGCGTGGTGCCATTTTTTCAGCAAATTAAACATACCGGCGTGTTGCCAATTACCGATGAACGTATGACCCGTTTTTGGATTACCTTAGATCAAGGTGTGCAATTCGTTATTGATAATTTGCAACGTATGCGAGGTGGAGAGCTGTTCGTTCCGAAAATTCCAAGCATGAATATCATCGATCTGGCTAGAGCGATAGGACCGGAATGCGATATTAATATTGTTGGTATTCGTCCTGGTGAAAAGCTGCATGAGACCATGATTACAATTGATGATGCTCGCCATACCTTTGAATTTGACGACCATTATGTTATTGCACCTGAATTTAGCTGGTGGACTTCGGAAAAGATGACGGGAAAAGCATTGCCTGAGGGCTTTGAATACAATAGTGCCATCAATAATAGATGGCTGACGGTAGAGGATTTACAGGAGATTGTGAAGGAGATGTAGATAATTATAACAATAGAGTGAGACTGTAACAGTGATAATTGATGATCGGCTCCAGCTTCCTCAAGCGAGGTGTAGCGGTACAACAGGGAATGAAGGAAGTGAGAGCCGTAGCTTCTCTCATACCATTCGCCCCGACTACCGTTCCTTGCCTTTCGGTTACAATACGGATGCAGCTTTGCACTCCAGAAGGGGCCTCGATTGGATGTTCCAATCAATCAATTTTAACGTTAGGTTCAGTTGCAAACAAATCAAAAAGATCTTACAAGTACAATTATACGAGGAGATTAAATGAGAAAAAAAATATTGTTTGGATCTGGACAGGCAGCAATCGACTTTCTGGCGCAAATTAATTATGAGGGAATTAATTATGTTGTTGATAATAATGAAAAAAAATGGGGGGGGAGGATACAAACATTAGAAATTCATCCTCCTATCAAATTAAAAGAGGAGAAATCTGTTTTAATTATTATTGCTTCTATGTATTATACGGAAATTAGTGATCAGCTTAAGCTTAACTTTAATTTAAAAGAAGGTATAGATTTTGTTCATCATGAGTTGTATTTTAGTGCAAATGCATCGCAAGCAAAGAAAGATATTGTCTACCCTACAGTTATAAATTTTCCAGTGACAAACAAATGCAACTTTAGATGTGCAATGTGTAATGTATGGAAACCAGAATATGCAGCACATAAGGATTTAACACCTGTTGAGATTGGTAAAATTTTTAATAAGCCATTGTTTAAAAGGTTAAGTCACATAGGTATAAGTGGAGGAGAACCTTTTGTACGAAAGGATCTAGAGCTACTTATAACTGAAATGGTTGAAAATACTCCAAGCTTAAAAAGTTTGTCTATTATCACTAATTGTAGTATGAATCAAACCCACGAAAGAGTGCTTCAAATAAAAAAGTATTTAGATAGTAAAGCAATATTATTTTCACTTCAAGTTTCGATTGATGGTGTAGGGAATATTCATGATTTAAATCGCGGGAAAAATGGTGCATTTAATCTTATGTACACTAATTTTGTGAAATTAAATGACTTAGGCATAGTTAATGAAATTAGCACAACTATTACAAAATTTAATATTAATTCTTTATGGGATAACTATATGTTCGCGAAAAAACATAACGTATACATTAGATACAGATTAGCAGCGCCAATTGCTAGGTTGTATAATAATGACCTTACTAGTAATTTTACGTTTAATGATCAAGAAAAATTACTTCTGATTAAATTTTTTGAAAACCTTATTAATAACTATGAACAAAAACTCGAAAAAAAAATGCATTATTACTCACTAATTAATATTCTTAAAAACGGAAATAGAGTCGCGGGGTGTCAATACCAAACTTCAGAGGGTGTATCTTTAGATCCTTATGGAAATATTCACTTTTGTTTTCCTTTCAGTGAAAAAATAGGTAATATCAATGATGGTAATGAATATGACTGTAGTTTTCTTGAAGATAATAAGGATAAACTGGAAAGTGCAAAAATGAACTGTAAAAATTGTATTCATGATTATTCCGGTCCATATACTGAAGCTGGTTCCAAAATGATAATTGATATTTTGTCTAGGAACTACAAAGTTCAGAAGGAGCTAAATAATTATATAGCAGAGTACAGATTACGAGGTGAAATAATTGAACAATAAGGTTGTAATCCTAGGCTGGTATGGGACAGAAACATTAGGCGATAAAGCAATATTGGCTGGTATTTTAGGAAATGTTTTAAAAAATGGAGTCTTACTTGAGGATATAACCTTGCTTTCACTTAATGTTGATTACACTAGACTAACTATTATTGATCTAGGATATCAAGGATTAAAGGTATTAGACTTTTATTCTATGAAGCAAGATATGATATTCATTCAGAATAATGACGTATTTATAATGGGGGGGGGGCCTTTATGTGATATAGATGAGATGATATATGTATTGGAAATATTCCATAATGCTAAAAGGTTAGGTAAAAAGACCATTTTATATTCATGTGGAGTAGGACCTTTAAATGTAGACAAATACAGTTATGTTTTTTCCGAAATTTTATTACATTCGGATGAAATACAATTCCGAGATTACTATACTCCTGAGAAATATAGAAGTTTGATAGGTGATCATCAGTACAGTGTGGCAATTGATCCTGCCTTTAACTATCTCTACAGTGTGAAAAGTAATATAGGTGACGCGTTGATAGGATCACCATATGTTATGTTTTGTCTAAGAAAATGGCCCAGAATGTACTCTTTTGGGATTAACGACAATGAGTATGAGGAGATAGTTGAATACTTCGAAAAATTTATTTTTGATACTATTAAAGATTATAAAGAACTAGGTGTGAAAGTTATACTATTTCCAATGCACAACTATTACATTGGTAACGACGATCGAGAGTATTTTTTAGAACTATGTGAAAAGTATGAACTATGGAATGATGTGCAGATTATTGGTCATGAGTATTCGATAAATGAAGCAGTTAATTATTTCAAATATGCAGATAAGGTCTTTGCAATGAGATTTCATTCGGTTGTATTTGCTATAGCTTTGGAAACAGATTTTATTGCATTAGACTATCAAATAGATGATGGGAAAATTACGGGAGTTCTTAATATGTTAGATCTATCGAGAAAGGTACTTCGAATTGGTGACTTTAAGAAGAATATTGATAAAATTAAAGCTGAAACTACGGGGAAACACGATGTAAATTGGAATAATGTAAACAATATTATTAGCACTCAAATCGCAAAGCTAATATAAGTGTATAGAGGATGATTGCAATATGGAAATACTGCATATTAACACGAATGATTTACGTGGCGGAGCAGCAAAAGTAATGGATCGTTTAATTGTTGCACAAAACAATCTGGGACATTCTTCAAAAGCAATCGTAAACAATAAAGAAATTTCATCAAATTACACATTTCCGTTTGATAACGGGATTGATATTGACGGGAAGCAGTATGTTGATTCAAAAGGAATGCTTGATTATGAATACAATGGAGTATTTAATCTCATAAATAATCCGCTTTTTCGGAAAGCTGACATTATTCATTTACATAATATGCATGGTTATTATTTTAATCCTTATGCAATTTCCGTGTTGTCTCACTTCAAACCTATTATTTGGACGCTTCATGACATGCAGAGTGTTACGGGGCATTGTTCCTATGCATTTGACTGTAACAGTTGGCAATTCGGATGCGGGAATTGCTCTAATTTAAAAGAATACCCAGCAATAAAGAGCGATCGTACTGCATTAAATTGGAGAGAGAAAAAGGATATTTACAATAAGTCGAAATTATTTATTGTTCCAGTGGCAAAATGGATAGAGAATATTGCTAGAAAAGGAATTTTAATGAGTCAGCCTATGGAAACGATTTTAAACGGTGTAGATATTGCTGTTTATCGTCCATTAAGCAAAGAAATGTTGAAGAAGAAGTATGGGATTCCTACAGATAAAATTATTATCGGCACAGTTGCCAATGGAGGTGCTTTTTCACAAGAGCGTAAAGGTGGAAAATATGTTCAGGCAGTCATGGAACGATTAATTAAAGAGGGCCATGAAGTTTTACTAGTGAGTGTTGGTGGGGAAAGAAAGGGATTTATTAACGATAATCTTTTTGATGTAGGGTATATATCCAGCGAACAAGAAATGGCTGAGGTATATAATACATTTGATATTTATATGTTTCCCTCTCTTGCAGACACTTGTCCATTAGTCATCTCTGAAGCAATGGCTTGTGGTATTCCGATTGTTACCTTTAATACGGGTGGTATTCCTGAATTAGTTGAGCATGAGATTACTGGATATATAGCTTCGAAACATGACCTCGAGCAATTGTACGAGTACACTTTACGACTAGTAATGGATCAACAGTTAAGGGGGAAATTTGCTGAGAATTCTCGAAAATTTTGTTTAAAATATTTTGATCATAATATAATTGTGGAACAATATAATAAAGTCTATGGAAAAGCTATCAGTTACTATGAGAAGAATAAAGATAAGATTCTTTATTTTAATCAAATGGACGTACCTAGTTTTGTATGGGGCTCTAAAGAGTTTCAACACGCTGAAATAATAAAAGATAAACTATTGCCAAAGTTAGATATTCCGAATCAAAAATTAATTATAGTCTCTAGTAAGATCAATGAATTAACTGAAGAAGTTTCTTTTGAGGAAGCAGTTAATCTTCAGGTTTCAGATACTGATATTGTTTTTATAGAGCGATCAGGTTATGAAGTTGAAAGTAAATTTTTTGAAATAATGCTTTATAAAGGGGTTAACACCGATATACTCGCGAGTACAGTTTTGTTACAAAAAGATAATGGAACAAAGTTCTTTTCGAGTATTTCAAGTGTTCAGGATAGAGGACAGAAGCTTGTAAATACTTCAATAGGCGGTCTATTTTATAAAGGTGACTTCTTTAAAAAGAATCGTGAGTGCATTTTGCATGGTGGCATGACAGAGTACTCGACTAAAGAACAGTTTATTGTTGATATGGTCAAGGTTAAAGTTGATGGTTTTTTACATCAACTTGTGCAGCAAGATATTTATATATATGGTGCAGGTTTGCATACTAAAGAACTTCTCACTCAATGTCCAACACTTCATATGTTTGTTAAAGGTATTATCGATAGTAATTCATCAATGTGGGGAAAGCTTTTTATGAATAATTTTTCGATATTATCCATCGATGAGGCGAATACTGAAACTCCTATTTTAATTTCTTCTGCTACATTTGAACGTGAAATATTTAGTCAATTAAAAGAAAAGGTAAATAATCGCCTAATCACCATCTATAATAATTAAGAAGGGATGATTGCTTTGAAAAAGGCACTAATTACAGGCATAAGCGGTCAAGATGGTGCCTATTTAACAAAATTTCTATTGAATAAAGGATATGAAGTACATGGCTTAGTACGTCGTACTTCAATTGAGCGTTACGATAGAATTGAACAATATTTAGAGAATGATTGTTTGCATCTTCACTATGGCGATATGACGGATTCCTCCAATATTATTCGTCTAATGTCAGAGATACAACCAGATGAAGTGTACAATCTTGCTGCTATGAGTCATGTCAAGGTCTCATTCGACACACCAGAATATACGGCTAATGCTGATGGAGTAGGGACATTACGTTTACTTGAGGCTGTGCGCATATTGGGCTTGGAGAAGAAAACCCGTATTTATCAAGCATCTACTAGCGAGTTGTACGGTAAGGTACAAGAAGTCCCACAATCAGAAACGACACCATTTTATCCACGTAGCCCATATGCAGCTGCCAAGATTTATGCGTATTGGATTACGATTAATTATCGAGAAGCATACAATATGTTTGCTTGTAATGGAATTCTATTTAATCATGAATCCCCATTGCGCGGTGAATCATTTGTCACTCGGAAAATTACACTGGCAGTGGCTGCTATTAAAAATGGCAGGCAGGATTGTCTTTATCTTGGTAACTTGGATGCTAAGCGAGACTGGGGTTTTGCCGGCGATTATGTCGAAGCAATGTGGTTAATTTTACAACAAGATCAGCCCGATGATTTTGTTATTGCAACAGGCCAAACGAGAACCGTTCGTGAATTTGTAGAATGTGCTTTTGCAGAAGCGGGGATCCAGATCGAATGGAAGGGAGAAGGCATCAATGAGAAGGGGATTGATGCTGCTACGGGTAAGGTTATTGTTGCGGTAGACCCTCAATTCTTTCGTCCAACTGAGGTTGACCTATTACTCGGGAATCCTGCGAAGGCATTGCAGAAGCTAGGCTGGGAGCCACGTACAAGCTTTGAAGAATTGGTTAACATGATGGTTCAAGCTGATCTGCAAAAATAGACAATAAAGAAAAGCAGTTTCGACATGCACAGGTGTGAGACTGCATTTTTTTTATATTGAAAGCAGAAGGGGATACAATGAAAATAATATTATTGTCGGGAGGTTCAGGCACTCGTTTATGGCCTCTTTCAAATGATTCCCGAGCAAAGCAGTTTTTACAGGTGTTGAAGAATGAGAATACAGGTGAATTAGAGTCCATGCTTCAACGGGTGTATCGACAATTACTTCAGGTTGTTGAGCCGGATGACATTATTATTTCCTCTAATCAAGTACAAGTGGATATGATACGAAAGCAAATTGGAAACATACCTATTGTTATAGAACCGGAACGTCGAGACACATTTCCGGCGATTGCTCTTGCTACTAGTTATCTCGTTTCTGAACTTAATATATCCCATGATGAAATTGTCGGGGTGGTATCTGTTGATACCTTTGTAGATGTCGAATTTTATAAGAAAGTCACCCAGCTAGAACCATATGTTAGTGGCAATGACGCACAATTAGGGCTAGTAGGTATTAAACCTACATATAATTCATCCAAATATGGCTACCTCATACCAAATGTATGGCGCAATGATCTGATGGAGATAAAGAGCTTCAAAGAGAAGCCGAGTGAAGAGGAAGCGGAAGAACTCATTAAGTTGTCTGCCTATTGGAACAGCGGCGTATTTGTTTTTCCAATTCAGCTAATTATTGATAAGCTACAGCAACTAAATATGCCTATTCATTTTCACACACTGCATCAGAGATTTATGGAGCTGCCTAAAAATAGCTTTGATTATGAGATGGTAGAGCAGTTAACAAAAATCATTGCGCTTACTTACGATGGTTTTTGGAAGGACCTTGGAACATGGAATACGTTAACCGAGGAAATGTCCCAGCAAGTCATCGGGAATGGCGGCATGAGCGATGATTGCAGGAATACGCATATTGTAAACGAGTTGGATTTGCCGGTGAAAGTGCTAGGGATATCCAATGCGGTTGTAGCGGTAAGCGCGGACGGTATATTAGTGACAGATAAACCATCCAGTTCCAAGATGAAGGATATGCTTCATGAAGGCTTGTTCTCTAGACCCATGTATGAAGAAAGAATTTGGGGATGGTATCGAGTAGTTGATTTTACTAAGACAGCCATGCAAGAAGTACTGACAAAAAGAATGTTTATTGAATCGGGAAAAAGTATAGATTATCAATTTCATCACTTTCGTTCTGAAGTTTGGACGGTCATTTCAGGTTCAGCTATATTTGTATTAGATGGGAAGCGGAATATCGTACAGTCCGGTGATGTCTTAAAAATACCGATCGGTGTAAAGCATGCTTTGTTGGCGTTGGAGGATACTGAAATGATTGAAGTACAAATGGGAGGTTTTTTAGCAGAAGAGGATACAGAGTGTTTGGAGTATGCTTGGGAAATGCTTTAATATAAATGGTTTAACGGTGAGGCATAAAGAATTGATTCTATTCAATTCTTTTCTTTTTTACCACAGTAAAGAAAACAAGAGAAAAAGGTGCTCTTAATGGATAAAGAATCTAAAATATATGTAGCAGGTCATAGAGGTTTAGTAGGATCTGCTATTGATCGTTGTTTGAGGAAAAACGGATTTAACAATATTGTTTTCAGAACAAGTACAGAGTTGGACTTACGTAATCAACAAGCTGTGCAAGAGTTTTTCGATGTAGAGCATCCAGAGTATGTTTTCTTAGCAGCTGCGAAAGTAGGCGGTATACTGGCAAATTCCGCTTATCCTGCTCAATTTTTATACGATAATTTATCAATACAATCCAATGTTATTGAAGCAGCCAGACAATATGGTGTGAAAAAGCTGTTGTTCCTAGGAAGTACTTGTATCTATCCGAGGTTTGCGCCGCAGCCACTTAAGGAAGAGTATTTATTAACTGGAGAATTGGAGCCTACTAATGAGGCATATGCGCTAGCAAAAATCGCAGGAATCAAAATGTGTGTTGCGTATAACAAGCAGTACGGAACGGACTTTATTAGTGTAATGCCTACAAATTTATATGGTCCAAATGATAATTTCGATTTGCAAACTTCTCATGTTTTACCTGCTTTAATGAGAAAAATACACGAAGCAAAAACGAAGCAGGAGAAATCCGTTATTGTTTGGGGGAGTGGTACTCCGTTAAGGGAGTTTCTTCATGTCAACGACATGGCCGAGGCGTGTGTGTATGTAATGGGAAATTGCACATACGAACAAATTGGTGATTTTGTAAATGTAGGAACAGGAAAGGAAGTGACGATTCGACAACTAGCAGAAGTATTGTGTGAAGTAATTGGTTATGAGGGTGAACTAAAGTTTGATTCTTCAAAGCCAGACGGAATGCCAAGAAAGTTAACGGACGTGTCAAAGTTGCATCAACTAGGTTGGGATAACAAAATTCACTTACAGGAAGGAATTCAAGATACATATCAATGGTATCTTGACAATAGGTGCGATTATGAATTTAAGACCGAAAATTAGTGTTATTACAGTTTGCTATAATGCAGAACAAACCATTGAGCAGACCATTCAAAGCGTAATAAATCAAACTTACGATAATATTGAATATATTATTATTGACGGTGCATCTACTGATAGAACAATGGAAATTGTCGATAAATATAGACGACAAATCAGTAAAGTTATTTCTGAGCCTGATAAAGGTATATATGATGCTTTTAATAAAGCGATTTATTGCAGTACAGGAGATTATTTATACTTTTTGAATGCAGATGATCAACTGTTCAAGAATGAAGTATTGGTCGATATATCATCACAGTTGCAAGAAACAAATGCGGATGTCTTATACGGAGCAGTAGAGTATATTGAGCTATATAACGGAAAACCCTATGTATGGAAGGATAAAATTGACTTGAAAAAAGTAATGCAAGGTCATATGCCTCATCATCAAGGAACATTTTTCAGAAAAACCATATTCGATAAGTTTGGAGTATATAACACCAGGTATAGCCTTGCTGCTGATTATGAATTTACAACTAGGTATTTTTCAGATGAAGCTATAAGGATACAAAAGGTGGACGATATTGTAGCTAAATTTAGAATGGGTGGTGTTTCCACCTCAATTACTTCTAGTGCCAAGGAAACTTGGGGCCAAGAGAAAGAAAAAATAGTGAGGGAACTGTATCAATTTGAAGTTCAAAAGAATCCATTGCAAGAAAATTATGATTTATTAAAGATTTGGATAAATTTACTTATAAATGTACAGGAATTTGATGTGAATGAGATGTTACAGGGCGATATAGCAGTTTTTGGTGCAGGGGATATTTCTGCATTAATCATCGATTTTATTTCAAAAAGAGGGATGACGCCGTGCGTTGTTTTTGATAATGATCCTTATCTAGAAGGGAAATTGATGAAGAATATAGTTATCAAGACTCCTAAGAAATTGGAGAATATCAATACTATTATTATTGCGACCGAAGCGAACCATGAACAATCAATTAGAAAACAGTTAGAACAAGAATTTGAAGAGGAGATATTGAAGATTAATATATACACATGGAAAGATATTGTGTTGAACCTTCATAATAAAAAGAAGGACTAATAGTAGATAGTGAAGTAAATAGCAATTAAGCAGGTTCAACAATGAACTTAATAGAATTTAACATTTCCTGAAAAGAAGGAGTAAATACTTTGTGATACAAATAAATGAAATGATTTTAAATAAGAAATTAATTAGTAGCGATATTTTTGACACATTGCTATTTAGAACAGTAGCTAAACCAAGGGATATATTTACATTAGTGAGTAGAGAGTACGAAAGGATCTTCTGTGAAGAATTGGATTACGATTACACCTATGTAAGAGAATTTGCTGAGGCGGAAGCAAGAAAAAAGGAGTCTACTAGGGAGGTATACTTGGAGGATATTATTAAGCAACTTCCTTATCACGATGTTATTAAAAGTCGATTGGCAGAGTTGGAGTTTAATATTGAAAAGAAAAGCTTAGTGTTGAATGATGAATTGCACCGATTGTTGATTGAGTGTAAACAGCAAGGTCTCATTGTTACTCTTGTATCAGACATGTACTACTCTAAGAATCAAATGATGGATATTCTTGTGTCGGTCGGGTGTGATATATCAATATTCGACGAGATTCTTATGTCGTCAGATTATAAAGCCTCCAAGGCTAATAGACAGCTATACCAGAATCTCAAACATCATTATTCGAGTATATCTCCTGATCAGATACTGCACATAGGAGATAATTATGGTACAGATATTATAGCTGCTAGAAAAGAAGGGATCGAAGCAATGCACTATACGAAATATTCAGAAAGGTTGGATAGTGTATTTGCCTTAGAAGAAGCATGGGGTGGGGAAACTGTTCCAGAGTTAAGAAATTTGAGGAAAACTGCTCCTTATGTTGGTGCGCAATATGAAGATATAGAGATGAGATACTACCAACTAGGATTTCAAGTTTTTGGTCCAGTATACAGTTTATATGCAGAGTGGGTAATTGATTATGCAATTAATGAAGACATAAACAAAATTTGTCCTTTAGCTGGGGAAAATAATGTGTTTGTTCAAATGTTTCAGATACTAATCAATAAACGTGGCTTGAATATAGAAGTATTAAACAGAAAAACTTTGCAAACGTTTGAGTTCTGCCAAGATTGCGATGAACCGATTATAACAGTGGATTTGACAGGTCGAGAATTTATAAAATGTCAAAAAGGAAATCCCCTAAATAAATCAATTCAGTTGCATCACCTGATGATGATATCCAATGTAAATGTTTTAAGTAACGTGATGAAGGGTCATCATATTGTTTCATGGTTAGGATATGACGATCAAAGGCACTATAAAATTGGAACGATATACGAGAGTATTAAAGTTATAGAGGCAGCTACACATACAGATAAAACTGTTATTGACTATGAGTGTAATGGTAGTAGTGATTTGTTTATCACTGCTACTAATGAATATCAATCAGAATTGAGCAAAAATAAACACATTTTATGTTCTGGAATTTTGGAATTCCAGATTGAATGGATTAAATTGGATGATAAGAAATCAATGAAAGAAGCGATTGTCCATAAAAAGGAGGAATTTTTAAATATTTTGTATAGACTAATCAATTATCCATTACAAAATGAGGTTAGTCTACTGAATACGATGTTACTTGATCAGTATTCAACTTATTGGCCTCAAGGAGCTATTGCTCATAATAAACCTGAATTTTTTTTGTTACGATATATTAAGGAACACAGGCTAAGTGCAGTCTACAACCAGATTCTTCTCATGATAGCGCATATAGAAACAGGGAGTTTCAAAAAGATTTGCATATATGGTGCAGGTGAGCTTGGCAGAGATATTCAAATGTTTGCTGAACTGCATGGTATCAGAATTCATGCTTTTATTGATAGAAGCTATGCACAAACTAAGGAATTTGAATATAGTATACCTGTCAGGAGTATACAATACTTAGATGAAAGTGTTGACTTAATTATTATTGGTTCAAATGCTTTCTATAGTGAGATTGAAAAGACGATTGAAGAACACTATTGTTATACACAGCAACAGGCACCACAAATAATTAGATTAGGTCAATAATTCCGAGGTGAACAATATGGAGTGGGCGGAAATTAGTAAGTTGCATCCCGATCTGCAATCAGTGATTATTGACTTCAATAATGTCCTTTGTTTACGTAAAGTAGACACGACTGAGACATTTAATTTTTATGTATACGATGTATTAAAGAAAATGAATTTACTCTCACTTGCAATTGGGAAAGCAAACTATTCAAAGTTGAGAACATGGCATTATGAAAAGCTTATTACGCATATAGTTGAGGAAAGAAAATTATTAGAGATTGAATTGAAACAGGATTCGTTTCTTATGTACGTTAATCCTTATATACTACCTTACATAAAAAACCTGAATCATGTATACATTCGCAATAATACTAAGTACACAAACAAGGATGTAATAACTCTATTACAAGATAAGATAGATCCATCCAACTTCGGTAAACTTAAGGTGATAAATAACGTAGAAGATGATACTAGCTACGGAAATGCTTTATATATTACTGAACAGGACTACAAGGAGGATAACATCTGTTCGATTAGATATGATCTTTCTGCAGAGAGTGAAATAGATTTGGAGTCCATGTTATATGTAGGATTTGATCGAAAATTTTATAAATTAAGAAAAGCAATTGAAAAAAGCCCCTCCTGTTCTAATAATTTTTTTAAAATAGGAAGCTTATACTTGGGACCTGTATTATTATGTTTCATTAAACTGGTAGTAGATGATTTGACTAGAAAAAACATATCATTAATTCTCCCTCTTATGCGTGAAGGGGATCTACTTAATATGTGTTTAGAGCGATATATAAAAAAAAGAAATCATTCTATCCATTCAGAAAAACTATATGTATCAAGAAAATCAACATATTTACCTTCACTATATAAAGACAGTAGTGTAGAAAGTGTTTTGCATTTTTTTGAAGGTATAAATCTAAGCATACGGGATTTGTATAATCTCTTTGGTTTGGAAGTACTAGAAACCCCTTATAGCGATAAAAACTTTTATCAAATTAAGAAATGTAATTCCGAGGAGTATTTACGAATAAAACGCCACTTTACAGAGAATGTGAATAGTGCTGATTTTAGAGAATTTATAAACTTAAAGAAAGAATTAATTGAGCATTATATAACACAAATCGTAGGTGATCATAAAAAAGTTGCGACGATTGATATTGGTTTTAACGGCACAATTCAAGGGAATTTGAATAAAGTCTTTTATAATATGGAATTTGAACACTATTTATTGTTCGGTCGGGAGGGGCTGCTAAATAAAATAGTTTCAGGAATTAATATTAATGCTTTTATTAATAGTGGTGACCATCATTTTGTGAAAGACATAATTAGAGGGGTTCATGCTTTAGAACAAATTATAATAGGCACAGAGGGCTCTACATTAGATTATGAGATGAAAAATAATATGGTGCTTCCTGTACAAGAAGAACTAACATATAATTCGGAGGAAATAAATGCACGTAATAAAATCCAAGACGGAGTTCGCTATTTTATTGACATCGCTTTAGATGCTGGACTAGATTATGAGATTAATATAGAGGATTTAATTGCCGTATCAAAGAGTGTACATCGCTTACTGAACTACCCTACAAAACAAGAAGCAATAGATATAGGGAAAATGCATTACAGTATAAATTTCGGGAGCAGCAGCGTTCAACCCATTATTAATGAAAAAGACATTAATCAATATAGTATAGATGATATTTATGCTTTTTTAAAAGGCAGCGAATTATCATCAAATATTGTGTGGCCACAAGGTATTCTTGGAATTAAAGATCATGAGTACATATATAAGAACTTATTGAATTCAGATATATTTGAGATTTATTCGAAAATAAAAGAAGTTATGAAAGATGTTGCAGATAGGAATATTGTTATTTATGGAGGAGGGGAAGCTGCGTATAAGGTACATTGTACATTGAAAATTAAATCGATTATTCCGATATACTTTGTAGATAGAAATTTGAGGCTACAAGGCACAGATATTGAGGGAATTCCGATTGTAGCACCAAATCATCTATTGAATACAGATATTGACTATATAATTATTGCTTCCTATACATTTGGCGAAGAAATTGAGAAGGATTTACAGGTTTTATTTCAATCACATTCTAAACCACCTCAACTGATACGGATTGATTAGGGGGAAATGACCTAATACTTGTGCTTTTACCGAGGAGTGAACAGATGAAAGTAGTTATAACTTATGGGACATATGACTTACTTCATGTCGGACATATCAATATATTAGAAAGAGCTAAGCAGTATGGCGATTATTTAATAGTGGCTCTGTCTACGGATGAGTTTAATGCAATAAAAGGGAAACATGCCTACTATAATTATGAGCAAAGAGAGAGGATTCTAAAATCTATTCGTTATGTAGATGAAGTGATTGCTGAGAACACATGGGAACAGAAAATTGAGGATGTTATTCATTATAAAGTAGATACCTTTATTATGGGGGATGATTGGGCAGGAAAATTTGATTTTCTGCAACCATATTGTAAGGTGGTTTATTTGAATCGTACTGAAGGTATTTCTACTACAATTATAAAAAATGATCTTAGTGGTGTGTAGAGGGAGACAAAAATTATGAAAATCCTCTTGTTTGGCGCAAGTTTCGGTGGACAAAACTTCATGAAAAATCATGCATTAGAATACGATTTTTTAGCAGTGATTGATAATGACGTTAATAAGCGAGGGAAATTGTTCAATAACATTGAAATTATTGATCCAGGTCAAATTAATAACTACCAATATGATAAAATCATTGTTACAAGCATGTACGTTAACTCAATTTCTGAACAGCTACGAAATTTGGGTATACCAGAAAGCAGAATTCA
This sequence comes from Paenibacillus sp. strain BS8-2, assembly GCF_054483835.1. Taxonomy (NCBI): domain Bacteria; kingdom Bacillati; phylum Bacillota; class Bacilli; order Caryophanales; family Paenibacillaceae; genus Paenibacillus; species Paenibacillus sp. strain BS8-2. The sequence goes on along the minus strand of NZ_CM137010.1, from coordinate 1,167,333 downwards.
GTATGCCTCGAAAAACTCGATGAAAGTCGGTGAGCTGCCTTTCGAGAATCCAAAAACTTTGCGGAAAGCTAATCAGCTAATAGTGGAAATATCGAAGGCGTTAAGGGATATTCCTCATTACTATACATTTGGAACGTTATTAGGCATTGCCCGTGATGGAGGTCTTATCCCTTGGGATGATGACATTGATATTGCGATATTTGCTTCTGATACGCAGATCATACAAGATAGATTGTTGGAAGCAGCAGCTAATTTCGAAAAGTTATTCGATATTAAGCTGTTTTCAAGAATATATTCTAATGGAAGGCCGGCGTCAGTTACGATTGATTGTATCGAGGATGGAACTAAGTTGTTTATGGTTAATTTTGATTGTATGTATATAGAGGGAAGCATCGTTAAGCAAGAGTTGAATGACACACCTGTTAGTTTTTTCAATGGTTCTGACCAACTCGCTTTTGAAGGAATCAAAATCCAGGTACCAAAGGATTACAAAGATTATTTGGATTACACATACGGTAATTGGCATGTTGTGAAGAAAAACACAAGCTTTGCGAATAATACAATTTCTTTCAGAGAACCGTTATACAGTTGTACAATTGAGCACCTGTATGCAAGCAACGACATGAAAAAAATAGATTGAACCTCATAAGCGATACAGGTTAAATGTTGCAGGGGGGCGAGGGGTAATATGCTAAAAAACAAAATCAGCCTAATCACAGGTGCTTCCCGTGGCATCGGTTATGCGACAGCTGTGCAGTTTGCAAAGCATGGAGCAACATTAGTTTTAAATGGAACTAGCCAGAAAAGGCTAGCTCACGTACGAGAACAGCTACAAGTAGAATATGCCATAGATGTACACATCCTCCCGTATGATGTGCGCAATAGTACTGAAATCAAAGATGCTTTTCTGTGGATCAAGAAAAATCTAGGGCGCTTAGATGTGCTAGTGAACAACGCCGGTATTTTGGATGATGCTTTGCTAGGGATGATTAATGAAAAGCAAATGACGGATACATTCTCCATTAATGTCGAGGCAGTCATCTACCATATGCAGTTTGCTTCGAGGCTAATGACGAGACAGCAATCCGGATCCATCATTAACGTCAGCTCGATTATTGGACGAACCGGTAATGCAGGCCAAGTCGTATATGCTTCCAGCAAAGCTGCTATCATCGGAGCAACCTATTCTGCTTCCAAGGAGCTTGGTCCTTACAATATTCGCGTCAATGCAGTAGCGCCGGGGTTTATCGATACGGATATGACAAAGCAGCTATCTGATGACAAGTACGCTCAGCGATTAAGTGAAATCAAGATGAATCGGATAGGTAAGCCTGAAGAGGTGGCGAATACGATCTTGTTCTTGGCATCAGACCTTTCGTCATATGTAACGGGACAGGTTATCGGTGTTGATGGAGGAATGGTTATCTAATGATCACCTTCAAAAAATTATGCGAGGCTGATCTTCAGCAAGTTTTGGATTGGCGTACCAGTGATCATGTCACCAGGTATATGTATACGGATATCGAAAAGAATATGGATAACCATAGGAAATGGTTCGAGACCGTTTCAAAGGACGATACACAGTATTACTGGATCATTCAACATAAAGGAACCTCAATAGGCGTAATCTCCTTAAACCAAATTGATCGTCGCAACCGTAAGGCTTCCTTTGGCTACTATATTGGCGATTTGAACTTTGCCATTATTGCGGGGCGAATCCATCCCTATCTATATAATTATGCATTCTTTGAGCTGGGTCTGAACAAGCTGTATGCTGAGGTGATGAGTGGCAATGACGGCATGATGAAGATGCATCGTTATTACGGGTTCACCCACAACGCTACCTTCAAGGAGCATATTTACAAATACGGTCAATTTCATGATGTCGAATACTTCGAGTTGCTATCATCCACCTGGAAGGAACAATGTACGAAGTTTCATAAATATACTGCACAATTTGTATGATAATGGTGCTAACAGCAACGATTCCATTTTCCGATATATGAAGTATAGGTTGAATAAGTTTGCGATGTAAGGTGGGGAAACGGATGAATGAACAAAAGCTGCGTGAGAGTTTTGCCGAGTCATTAGGACTCAAGCTCGAGCAAATTACAGATGAATTAACGTACAATTCGATCCCTGAGTGGGATTCGATTGGTCATATGGCTTTGATCTCGGAGATTGATGCTCAGTTTGATACGATGCTGGATACGGATGATGTTCTAGCGATGAGCTCATTTGCAAAAGCGAAAGAAATATTGACCAAATATGATATCGAATTTTAATGAAAGGGGTGTGGTATTCTACCATGCCCTCTTCTTTTATTATAGGAGGGAAGAGCTTTAATGTTTTTTGAAAGAATCTACCCCACTGATCAAACCATCATCATTACAAATGAAAAACATTATAGCGGCAGTGAACTGCTGGCAATGATCGAGAAGTATTCTTTTGTGTCAGAGCAGAAGGAACTGGTCTTGTTACTCTGCGACAATAATGTGCAGACAGTGGCTGCCTACCTGGCAGCGTTAAGATCCGGCCATAGCGTTATGCTTATGAGTATCAGCACGAATAAGGAGCTATTAGACAGCATCGTTGCAGTTTACCAGCCCAAGTGGATTGTAGGCGAGCTCTCATTCGCAGATTACCGCATACAAGACAATCGTCATGAAAGAGTAAGTCATGCTTCGATTGCGATTCATTCGGACCTGGCGATCTTGCTGAGCACATCCGGAACTACAGGTAGTCAGAAGTTTGTGCGCTTGTCATACAGCAATATTCAAACGAATGCGGAAGCGATTGTCGACTATTTGCAAATTGGGGCCGATGAGCGAGCCATACTGAATTTGCCGCTGTCGTATTCCTATGGACTTTCGATTTTGAATAGCCATTTGCAAGCGGGCGCTTCGGTGTTGCTAACAGAAGAAAGTGTTGTTTCAAAAACGTTCTGGAGCTTTGTTGAACAGCAGCGAGCCACCTCCTTGCCAGGTGTTCCCTTTACGTATCAGATGTTGAACCGAGCAGGATTCTCGAAGATGGAGCTGCCGCATCTCAAAACGTTAACGCAGGCGGGAGGACGGTTGGATAACCGGCTTGTCCAATTATTCGGACAGTATGCTCAGGAACATAACAAACGCTTCTATGTGATGTATGGACAGACGGAGGCGGCGCCTCGCATGTCGTATATCCCCGCAGATAAGGTGCTGGAGAAGTCTGGTTCGATTGGTATCGCTATTCCGGGCGGGCAGCTGACCATTGCACCTGAAACCAATGAGTTAATTTATAAAGGACCGAATGTTATGATGGGATATGCCGAGTCAGTATCCGATCTGGCAAAAGGTGATGAATGTCACGGCATATTGTATACGGGCGATACTGCAGAAGTCGATCAGGACGGTTATTATACGATTACAGGTCGTATGAAACGTTTTGTGAAGCTGTTCGGACTTCGGATTAATTTGGATGATGTGGAGCGAAAACTGGAGGATGCTATTCATATGTCTGTTGCATGTGTCGGCAATGATGATAAATTAGTAGTGGTTGTCGATAATGAGGCCTCTATTGAGGTTGTGAAGGATACATTGGAATCGACATATAAGCTGCATAAGAGTGCATATAAGGTCGTGACAATAGAGGAAATTCCGACGATGGCGAATGGCAAAATTGATTATAAAGTATTAAAGGATGCGATGCTGTGACCTATCCCTATGAGTTAGCAAAGCAAGCCAAGCAACAACAGCTGCTACAAGAGCTGAATGCGTTGATCAAGCATCATATCGACCATAATAGAGCTTACAAAGCCATGCTCGAAAAAACAAAACGAATACAACAAGTAGCGGATTCCTCCATCGAAGAGCTGCCCTATTTGCCTGTGCAATTATTTAAGATGATGGATCTCGTGTCGGTGCCAAGGGAGGACGTTGTAAAGGTACTGACGTCCAGTGGGACTACGGGGCAGCAAGTATCAAAAATCTATTTGGACAAAGAAACATCGATGAGCCAAACGAAGGCCTTAGTAGATGTCATGAAGCCAATTCTCGGTTCTCAGCGATTGCCTATGATCATACTGGATACAAAGTCCGTGCTAAAGGATCGTCGCTCATTTAGCGCGCGAGGGGCGGGCATTCTCGGTTTTGCTAATTTTGGACGACAGCACTTCTATGCTTTAAATGATGATATGACGGTAGATTGGGAGGGCTTGCAGACTTATTTGGAGAGGCATAGCGGAACGAAGCTATTATTGTTCGGCTTCACTTATATGATCTGGAAGCATGTTTATAAGGAGGCCATAGCCTCTGGGAGAAATATTGATTTTGGCGATAGTATATTGATTCATGGCGGTGGATGGAAGAAGCTGCAGGATGAAGCGGTGGATGCCGCCACATTTACAGCAGAATTAAAGCGTGTGCTCGGTACCCGGCAAGTTCATAATTATTATGGAATGGTAGAGCAGGTTGGGTCGATTTTTGTCGAGTGCTCCTACGGTCATCTGCATACGCCGAATTATGCTGATCTAATTATAAGGGATCCGCTTACCCTAGAGCCATTGCCTTATGGAGAGCAAGGGTTAATTCAAGTGCTGAGTTTGCTGCCTAGAAGCTATCCTGGACATAGTTTGTTAACAGAGGATCTAGGGACGATTATAGGGGAAGACGATTGTCCTTGCGGCTGGAAGGGCAAATACTTTAGCGTAGTAGGGCGAATTCCCAAGGCGGAATTGCGAGGCTGCAGCGACACATTTGCCTTCGGACAAGGGGGGAATAGATGATGCGATTTTACTGGCCGTTGCAGGAAGGTGAGGCGGCTTTACTTCAACTGCAAGGCAAGAAGGCGTTTGCGCCTTTCGCTAATGATGTACTACTTTTTGTACAAGCATTATCGCAACGCTTCGTGAAAATGCGTCAGCATCCTGAAATTGTAGCGCTCGGCTTTTGGATGCGTAAGGCGCATATTATGGAGATGCAGAGCGTATGGGCCAAAGAAACAGAGAAACGTGTCGTGAGAGCGAGAGGTACGGTGTTCCATCTGGCTCCGTCAAATGTGGATACGATCTTTATGTATTCGTGGGTCTTGTCGTTACTTGCAGGCAATCGTAATATTATACGTCTATCTAGCAAAGAACAAATGCCAATGAATGGTTTGCTGGCAGCGATGCTAGAGGAGCTTTCCAATCCGCAATTTCAAGAGATTGCAGAGCGTACGATTGTTCTAACTTATGCTCACGATGATGAGACGACTGCACGGATAAGCAACCTTTGTCATACCAGGGTTGTATGGGGCGGAGATGCTACGGTGAATCGGATTCGTCGAATTGCGTTATCGCCTATGGCCAATGAGCTTGTGTTTCCCGATCGGTTCTCGATGTCGATGCTCCAAGCAGAGGCTGTACAAGCTTTGCAAGAAGTGGAGCTTAAGCAACTGGCTGAGCAGTTTTATAATGATTCCTATTGGTTCGATCAGATGGCTTGTTCATCGCCTCGATTAATGATCTGGACTGGGGTGGGAGATGCTGTTGCAGGTGCTCAAGAGATGTTTTGGGCGAAGTTCGAACAAGTTATAGTGGAAAAGCAATATGCTGCAGCCCCTGCTGTTCGCGTTCAAAAGCTGGCAACGAGTCTTTGGCTCGCTGCAGAAGAGGAAGCTATTGCAGTCGACGATCGTCAACTGTTGTCTCGTGTTCAATTAGAACGGATGACAGAGGGATTTAGGGAGCGCCATTGTGGAGGCGGCTTTTTCTACGAACTGGCCCTTGATCATCCGGCGGATATCGCCAAGGTAGTCGTTGATAAGGACCAGACGCTTTCTTACTTTGGCTACAGTCGAGATGAACTGCTGGCAGCCGTGGAACAGCTAGAGACGAGAGGCATTGATCGGATTGTGCCGGTTGGACAGGCGCTCGCTTTCCAAGAAGTATGGGATGGACAACGGTTTTTGAACTCATTTACGAGGGAAGTTTTTATTCTTTAGGTTCCTCAGGAGGCGTAGATAAATGAAAACAATGATTATCATACAAGCTCGCATGGGCTCATCCCGATTGCCTGGCAAGATCCTGCTGCCCCTAGGCGCTTCGGATAATCTAACATATGTGATAGAGCGTTGCAAACGGATTAAAGGCATCGATGGGATTGTCGTCGCGACATCCGCACTTCCACAGGATGATGCTGTTGAGATATGGTGCAAGGAGCATGCCGTAGCTTACTATCGAGGTTCCGAGGAGGATGTGCTGGATCGGTACATTCAAGCTGCAAAGCCGTATGAGCCAGAATATATTATTCGTGTAACAGCGGATTGTCCATTTGTCGATTATGAGATGGCTTCGGATATCGTTGCTCTTATGCGAGAAAAACAAGTGGATATTATTGATGTGCTAGGTGAATTGCCGCGCGGACTTACCGTAGAGATGGTTTCTTACAAAGCACTGCAATATATGGACAAGCACGGCACCGAAGAACGTCATCGTGAGCATGTGACGTATTATGCCTATGAGTTTAAAGATCAATTCACAAGAGTTTCCTATCAGACTCCGGGTGATCGGCAGTATCCTGAGCTGCGGATTACGTTGGACACCGAGGAAGATTACGCTTTAATTACTCAAGTGGCGAGGCAATTCGACAATGTCTACGTATCAAGCGCTGATGTTATAAACTATTTGCTGGAGCATCCGGAGATTGCAAAGTTGAATGCACACATTGAACAAAAGCCGGTGATGTGATGGAGATTACAATTCGGACAGAAGCCTCATCGTTGATTGGCAGCGGTCATGTGATGCGATGTTTAACGATTGCGACTAACCTCATCAGATTGGGTCATCATGTAAAGTTTTGGATGGAGCCTTTGCCTGGCGATCTCATTAAATGGGTTGAAAGCCACGGATTTCTTGTTATTTCAGAGATACAATATGTCGATATATTAATTGTAGATCACTATCAGTTAGATGCGCGTTGGGAGCAAGCGATGCGCCCCTATGCTGATAAGATTGTTGTCATTGATGACTTGGCCAATCGCCAGCATGATTGTGATCTGTTGCTCGATCAAAATGTTATCGAAAATTATCAGCATCGTTATGATGATTTGGTTCCGCCACATTGCAAGAAGCTGCTGGGTCCGCAATATTTGATCATGCGTGACGAGTTTATTGAGGCTAGAAAGAAACGTATCATAAGATCCGGTAATGTAAGCCGCCTCCTTCTGTTTATGGGCGGAAGTGATCCGACCAACGAAACGATGAAGGCTTTGCATGCTTTGCAGCGGACGAGGAGCTATTTCGAGCATATCGATGTAGTTGTCGGCAGCAGCAATCCGAAGCGGGCGGAGATCGAGCATATTTGTCACGAGCGGCAGTATGTTTTTCATTGCCAGGTCGATTACATGGCCACGCTTATGAACGCAGCGGATTTTTCTCTTGGAGCGGGTGGTGCTACGACATGGGAACGTTGTTATGTCGGTCTGCCATCGACCAGTACGATTGTCGCTGACAATCAAGTCGGGTCGACGCAGACAGCCGAGCAGCTAGGCGCGGTTATCAATTTGGGATGGCATGAGAAAGTCACGATTGACACCTATACGAAGTTGTTGGATTCGCTCCCTAGTCAGCGTGATCGGATTGAGCATATTAGCGAGCAAGGATTGAAAATAACGCAAAGCCAAGGCGAAGCAAATGCTTGGCTTCAGGAAATGGTGGAATGTTCGTCATGATCCAAATCGGAAACAAACAGATTGGCATACATACAAAGCCTTTTATTATTGCCGAAATGTCAGGAAATCATAATCAATCCCTAGATCGGGCGCTGCGACTCGTCGAGCTGGCTGCGGAAGCTGGAGTTGATGCGGTTAAGCTACAAACTTATACTCCAGACACAATTACGTTAGACGTGCACACGGGTGCGTTCTTTATTTCTAACGAAAAGGATCTGTGGAAGGGACAGTCTCTCTATCATTTGTATGAAAAAGCATATACACCTTGGGAATGGCACAAGCAGATTTTTGACAAATGCAGCGAGCTCGGCTTACTTGCTTTCAGCTCGCCCTTCGATGAAACGGCTGTCGATTTCTTGGAGACGTTAAATGTGCCGGCGTATAAGATCGCATCCTTTGAGAACGTCGATATACCGCTTATCCGCAAAGTAGCCAAGACGGGTAAACCGATCATCATCTCGACAGGCATGGCATCCGCTGCAGAATTAGATGAAGCGGTTCGCGCAGTTCGATTAGAAGGAAACAATCAACTTGTATTGTTGAAATGCACGAGCACATATCCAGCGACTCCGAATAATTCCAATCTGGCTACGATTCCTCATATGAAGGAGTTGTTCGGTACGGAAATCGGTTTATCTGATCATACGATGGGGATCGGTGTGTCGGTAGCTGCGGTTACGTTAGGAGCCACTGTAATCGAGAAGCACTTTACGACGTCTAGGGCAGAAGGTGGCGTGGACGCATCATTTTCGATGGAGCCTCATGAGCTCAAAATGCTTGTGGAAGAGACGGAGCGGGCATGGCAGAGTATCGGCCACATTCAATATGGGCCAACAGAAGCAGAGAAGCCGTCTATCGCCAACCGCCGCTCTCTCTATATTGGCGAAGACATGAAGGCCGGTGATGTATTTACGGTCAAAAATTTACGAAACGTACGACCGGGTCAAGGTCTCGAAACGAAGTATTACGACCTAGTGTTGGGTAAAAAGATCAAATCCGATGCGGCTAAAGGAACGCCCTTGAACTGGGAGCTGCTGCTATGAGTGACGGGCAGATCCGAGCAACGATGCTGCCGTACGGCCAGCAGTGGATCGAGGATGACGATATCGAAGCGGTTATCGAAACCTTAAAATCTCCATTCCTCACCACGGGTCCAAAGATCAATGAATTCGAACAGGCAGTTGCAAGCTATGTAGGCGCTAAGTACGCAGTGGCGTTTGCTAACGGAACAGCAGCGCTGCATGGCGCATGTTACGCGGCGGGAATCGCTGAAGGGGATGAAGTGATCACTTCGGCTATCACCTTCGCGGCAAGTGCGAATTGTGCAAGATACGTAGGGGCGGATGTCGTGTTCGCGGATATTGACAGCCGTACCTACAACATAGATCCAGCAGATGTCGCCAGTAAGGTGACTTCGCGTACGAAGGCAATTATTCCGGTAGATTTCACTGGACAGCCGTGCGATATTGACGCCATTATGGAGTTGGCACATCTTCACGGATTAGTTGTTATCCAGGATGGAGCCCATTCACTAGGAGCTAAGTATAAAGGGCGAATGATAGGGGCGAAAGCGGATATGACGATGTTCAGCTTTCATCCTGTTAAGCCCGTTACAACGGCGGAAGGCGGCGTTATCGTAACCGACAATGAGGACTATTACGAGAAGCTAAAGTTATTTCGGACACATGGCATCTCTACCACTCCGTATGCCAAAGAACAAGGCGCTTGGTACTATGAAATGGTAGACCTTGGCTACAACTATCGAATGACTGATCTACAAGCGGCGCTCGGCGTTTCTCAAATGAAGAAGCTTAGATCTTTTATGGAAAGACGCCGCGAACTGGCTGCTCTGTATACGGAATTGCTTAAGGATGTCCCAGGGGTCATCATTCCACATCAATTAGAAGATACGGAATCGGGTTGGCACCTATATTCAATCCAAATAGATGCAACAGTAGTTAGCAAAAACCGTAGAGAGATCTTCGAAGAGATGCGCGCGGCGAATATCGGAGTGCATGTGCATTACATTCCTGTTTATTGGTTTCCTTATTACGAGCGTCTCGGTTATAGAAAAGGATTATGTCCTGTGGCGGAGCAATGGTACGGTCAAGCGCTGACACTACCTCTCTATCCCAAAATGCAGGACGAGGATGTACGAGACGTTGTAACACAATTACGCAGAGTGTTATTTGCCGGGATGCTTGAGGAAATATAAGTCCACGAAGTGCATCGTACACAAGCCGTTGTTCTAGATGCACAGCTCATGTATCCGCTTCCAAGAAATTGTTTGACAATTCCATGATTTCGGTGGTATAGTCAATTTGTGGGCCAGACCAAACGATGCCTCACAGTACTTGAAGATGAAGGGAATGTTTGCACATGCAAGGTAAAGTAAAATGGTTTAACGCTGAAAAAGGTTACGGATTTATCGAGACTGAGCAAGGCGGCGACGTATTTGTTCATTTCTCCGCGATCCAATCCGAAGGCTTCAAGACTCTCGAAGAAGGCCAAGCGGTTGAATTCGACATCGTAGAAGGCGCACGCGGTCCACAAGCTGCAAACGTAGTCAAACTGTAATCATCCGGCTATCATTAGCCACCGTATAGATGGTTCGATTGACAGTGCCTAACACACTCAAGGCTCCGGGAAACCGGAGTCTTTTTCTGTTCAATTGTATGTCATGTTTCCTCACATAAACTTGATGATTGTTGACTTGCGGATGCATGTGTTTCTACTGATTCATGATTACTAGGATTCTAGTCCTAATTATCAGAAAATTCACAAATAACTAAAAACTCTTTTGAATTGGGTGTCTGCATATGATATAATGAGAGCATGTAAAGGAGGAATGCCCCATGAACTACAACATTCGAGGTCAGCGATTTCAGGTTACAGAAGCTTTGAGGATTCACGTCGAGAAGAAGCTTAACCGATTGGAACGATATTTCGAATCACCGATTGCCTCCGAAATTAACGTCACCTTGTCCGTCACGAAGGGACAACACGCAGTAGAGGTGACGATCCCGTTAGTTGGCGTCATGCTTCGCGGGGAAGTGAAAAGCGAAGACATGTATGCGTCCATCGACATGGTCGTGGATAAGCTGGAACGCCAAATTCGCAAACATAAAACGAAAGTGAATCGTAAATTCAGACAGGGCAGCGGAGTGAGAGCCCTGTTCCGTGAAGAAGGCTCCGCAGTCGGCGTGCTCGAAGAGGAAGATGATCTGGAGCTCGTCAGGACAAAGCGTCACACACTGAAACCAATGGATGTGGAAGAGGCCATTCTGCAGATGAATATGGTAGGACATAATTTCTTCGTATTCGCCAACGCGGAGAGCAAAGACGTGAACGTGGTCTATCGACGCAGCGATGGCAAATATGGATTAATCGAGCAAGGCTGATCCATAACCGCATATATACCGCGAGCCCTGTCTCCGTCATGGAGCAGGGCTTTTTCGTGACCTGCGGGCAAACATTGCGGCAGTGTCTACAAACTGTTACAATCTTAAACAAATAGACCTACTACCGAAAGGGGAAAACCATGCTCGGACTGGTGAAGAAAATATTCGGGGACGCGAACGAGCGCGAAGTGAAGCGCATCATGCGGACGGTAGAAGAAATTAATGCAATGGAGTCTAAGTTTACGGCCTTATCGGATGATCAATTGCGCGGCAAAACGGACGAGTTCAAGGCACGTATCGAGAAAGGCGAGGAGCTTACGGATATTCTGCCGGAGGCATTCGCTACAGTGCGTGAAGCTTCGAAACGTACACTAGGCATGCGCCATTTTGATGTACAGCTATTAGGCGGTATGGTACTCCACGAGGGTAAAATATCCGAAATGAAAACCGGGGAAGGCAAGACGCTTGTCGCGACCCTTCCGGTTTATTTGAACGCGCTGCTTGGCAAAGGTGTGCACGTCGTCACGGTCAACGGATATCTGGCAGAGCGCGACAGCAAGATTATGGGCGAGCTTTATAACTTCCTAGGTATGACGGTTGGGTGCAATCTGCACGGCTTGTCACACGCGGAGAAACAAGAAGCATACGCATGCGATATTACGTACGGAACGAACAATGAGTTCGGCTTCGATTATTTGCGCGATAATATGGTGCTATATAAGGAACAAATGGTTCAACGTCCTCTGTATTATGCCATTATTGACGAAGTGGACTCCATTCTGGTCGATGAGGCGCGTACGCCGCTTATTATCTCTGGACAAGCTGCAAAGTCGACGGAGCTGTATCACGCTGCGGATCGTTTCGTGAACAAGCTAAAGGCAGAAGAGGATTATACGATCGACATCAAACTTCGTAATGTCATGCTGAATGAGCAAGGCGTGGAGAAAGCGGAGCGGGCATTCAGTATCGAGAACTTGTTCGATCATGCTAACGTTCTGATTAACCATCATATCCAGCAAGCGCTTAAGGCGAACGTTATTATGAAGCGGGACGTCGATTACGTCGTGCAAGAGGACGAAGTGGTTATCGTCGATGAATTTACAGGCCGTCTGATGTCGGGCCGCCGCTACAGCGATGGATTGCATCAAGCGATCGAGGCGAAGGAGCAGCTGAAGGTTCAGAATGAGAGCATGACGCTGGCTACGATTACGTTCCAGAACTATTTCCGTATGTATCGCAAGCTGGCAGGTATGACGGGTACGGCTAAGACGGAGGAAGAAGAGTTCCGCCGGATTTACGGCCTTGACGTTATTCAGATCCCGACAAACCGTTCTATGATCCGTAAGGATACGCCGGACGTTGTGTACAAGACGGAGAATGGCAAGTTCAAAGCCGTCGTTGAAGAGATCGTGGCTCGCCACAAGAACAACCAGCCTGTGCTCGTAGGTACGATTTCAATCGAGAATTCGGAGAAGCTGTCCGAAATGCTGAAGCGCCGCGGCGTACAGCATAAGGTTCTTAATGCGAAGTTCCATGCGGAGGAAGCGGAGATTATCTCGCGTGCGGGGCAGTATGGAGCGGTGACCATCGCTACGAATATGGCGGGACGCGGTACGGATATCCTGCTTGGCGAGAAGGTGCCGGATCTTGGTGGTCTTCATATTATCGGCACGGAGCGCCATGAGAGCCGTCGTATTGATAATCAGCTGCGCGGACGTGCAGGACGCCAAGGCGACCCGGGTTCTTCTCAATTCTATCTTTCGCTCGAAGATGAGCTCATGCGTCGTTTCGGATCCGAAAATATTATGGTGATGATGGACCGGCTCGGTCTGGAAGAAGATCAGCCGATCGAGAGCCGTATGATCTCCAAAGCGGTAGAATCTGCACAGAAACGCGTCGAGGGCAGCAACTTCGATACGCGGAAAGTCGTTCTGCAATATGACGATGTGATGAACCAGCAGCGTGAAGTCATCTACAAGCAACGTCGCGACATTCTGGAATCGTCGGATATCCGTGGCGAAGTCATGGATATGATCAAACCGGTCGTTGAACGGATCGTGGAGGCTCATTGCTCCGAGGATATTCCGGAGGATTGGGATCTGCAGGCTATCGTCGATTACGTGCATGCCAACTTACTCGAGGAAGGTTCGCTCACGAAGGACGAGCTGTGGGGCAAAGAGAAGGAAGAGATGTCCACATTCATCCTCGGTAAGGTTGTTGCGTATTATGACCAGAGAGAAGAGCAACTCGGCGCTGAGACGATGCGCGAATTCGAGAAGGTTGTTGTGCTTCGTGCGGTAGACAGCAAGTGGATGGATCATATCGATGCGATGGACCAGCTTCGTCAAGGCATCCACCTCCGTGCATACGGCGGTACAGATCCGCTGCGCGAATATCAATTCGAAGGCTTCGAGATGTTCAAGGCGATGATCGATACGATTCAAGAGGAAGTTGCCAAGTACATCATGAAAGCTCGCGTCGAGAGCAACCTGGAGCGTCAAGAGGTTGTGAAGGGTCAGACGTCTTCTACAAGCGGCGGAGGCGAATCGGCAGAGAAACGCCCAGCCAAGCGCGAAGAACGCGTAGGGCGTAATGATGCTTGCCCATGCGGCAGCGGCAAAAAGTATAAACAGTGCCACGGCAAATAGGATACCTAGAAGATTGTATGAGGCTAGAAACTGAGAAACGGAGCGTAGCAGCGCTACGTGAGTACCGGAAGTACCGGGTGAATGCAAGATTCGACGTCGAATAAGTCTTGGCAAGGCATCGTAATCAAAAACGTACTTTTTGAACTACCATTTCAATAAAGGTTCAAAAGTTCGCTTTTCAGTACCAAGAAGATTGTATGAGGCTAGAAACTGAGAAACGGAGCGTAGCAGAGCTACGTGAGTATCGGAAGGTTCGGCCGAGTGCAATATTCGACGTCGAATAAGCTTCTTGGCAAGGCAGCGTAATCAAAAGTGAACTTTTGAACTACCTTATATTGAGGAGAATGTATAGTCATGTTGGATATCAAGATCAAACAAGATTTGCGCGAGATGGCTAAGCGACTCCAAGAGCTCAGGGGGTCTCTTTGACTTAGATCTTAAGCAAGAGATCATTGCGAACTTCGAAGAGAAGATGTCCATGCCTGACTTCTGGGACGACAATGAGCGTGCGCAAGGCGTCATCTCGGAGCTGAACGCGGTAAAGTCGGTTGTGGAGCAATATGGCCGGTTGAACAACGATCATGAAGAGCTGCAAATGATGCTGGAGCTTGCTGAAGAAGAAGGCGACGAATCCCTAGAGGCGGAGCTGTTGCAAGGCGTAGCGGCGCTGCTGTCCAAAGTGGGAGACTTCGAGCTGCAGCTACTGTTAAACCAGCCTCACGACAAGCTGAACGCGATTATCGAGCTTCATCCCGGTGCCGGCGGCACGGAGTCCCAGGATTGGGGCTTGATGTTGTACCGCATGTATACGAGATGGGCGGAGAAACGGGGCTTCAAGGTCGAGGTGCTGGATTATCAGGACGGCGATGAAGCGGGGATTAAGAGCGTATCCTTATTGATCAAAGGGTATAATGCCTATGGATATCTGAAGGCGGAGAAGGGCGTACATCGTCTTGTACGGATCTCTCCGTTCGACTCGGCAGGACGCCGTCACACCTCCTTCTGCTCGCTGGATGTTATGCCGGAGATCGATGATACGATCGAGATCGAAATCCGCTCAGAGGATTTGAAGGTGGATACGTATCGGGCTAGCGGTGCAGGCGGTCAGCACGTCAACAAGACCGAATCGGCCATTCGGATAACGCATATGCCGACAGGCATCGTTGTTGCTTGCCAACAAGAGCGGTCGCAGATCGCGAACCGAGACCGGGCCATGAAGATGCTGAAGTCGAAGCTGTACGAACGCAGAATCGAGGAGCAAATGAAGGAATTGGCCGAAATTCGCGGCGTGCAATCGGATATTGCCTGGGGCAGCCAGATCCGTTCTTACGTGTTCCATCCGTACAGCATGGTCAAGGACCACCGCACATCCGTGGAGACAGGCAATGTTGGCGCGGTCATGGACGGCGACTTAGACGCCTTTATCGACGGCTATCTCCGGAGTCAAATACGACAAGAGTAAAGCATAATTGGATGAAGGTCTGCTTATGATGAGCAGAATAACAAATATGAAGAGTTCCGACACTGATTTTTATGGTGCGGGGCTCTTCTTTTGGTAATAGGGGGATGATTTGAGTGGAAGTGGGAAAGAGGAAACGCGTCGATGGGCTAAAGCGTCGTAATCCTCGGCTATATGCCGTCTGGAACGTCGTGCAATTATTGGTTGGTTCCTTCATTGTTGCAATAAGCTTCAATCTGTTCATGGTACCTAACGGTATTGCATCAGGCGGAGTATCGGGTATATCGATTCTTGTGCAGGAGCTGACTGGTTTTGTGCCGGCTCTGACGCAGTGGGCCATTAATATTCCGTTGTTTGTTGCGGGAGTTTTGCTGATCGGTCGCAAATTCGGGGCGAAGACGCTGCTTGGTACGCTGGTGCTGCCGTTGTTCGTATTGTTAACGTCTCATTTGCCGTCGCCGACAGACAATCCAATTCTGGCTTCAATCTATGGTGGTATTGGTGTTGGTCTGGGACTAGGACTTGTGTTCCGAAGCGGCGGTTCGACAGGCGGGCTCGATCTTGCTGCTCAGATCCTACATAAATTCACAGGATTGCCTTACAGTCTGGCGATTGTTTGTTTCGATGGCTGCGTTATTATTGCGGCTGGTATCATCTTCTCGCCGGAGGTATCGTTGTATGCGTTGATCGGTCTGTTCGTGACAAGCAAGACAATCGACTTCATGCAGAATGGCCTGCAACTATCCAAAGTGGCTTATATTATCAGCGGTCATACGGAGGAAGTAGCTTTGGCGATACTGAACGATCTAGATCGCGGGTTGACTAGGCTGGATGGTCATGGCGGCTTTACAGGTGAAGGCAGAACGGTGCTTATGGTCGTCGTCGGGCAGAACGAAGTGTCTAAGCTTAAGCAGCTTGTACGGGACATTGATCCAGGGGCGTTTGTTATTATCAGCAATACGGCGGAAGTGCTCGGGCAAGGGTTTAAGCTGGAGTCGTAGCCAACAAGAGACAGGCTAAGTAGGCGAGCGCAAGCGCAAAGTAAACCGACAATTAGGCGTGTTGATTACGAAAGGCTTTCCAATCCGGAATACACGGGTGGAGAGCTTTTTATTGTGCACACTAAGAAAGTTTGAGGTTTCACGATTATAGGACATGACTCTGCAGTTCGAATCAAACCAAACCGCTAATAGACGAGCCGGTCGGTTCAAAAAAACGATTTTTCAAATTCTAAGAATTTATAAGTTTTTGCATCTTATCTGAGCTTAGAATTCTCGGAATGAAACGCGCTGCGCCGCCAAAGACGGCGATAGCCGTTTCACCTTGTTGTATTAATATTAAGTTGTATGTATAATAATACAGAGCTCAATTGTATGTTCATTGCAACTTGAATGTTGTAAAATAGAAAGTTGTAGATATTGGAAGCCTTGCGGTGCTGAGGCGATACAGAAACCATATTCCGCAGAAGCGGGGCTTACATAGAAAGTAGATTTGATTTCATAGAGTTAAGGGAGAGGATCCGCATGGGTAACAAAATAGGTGTTGCGATCGTAGGCTCGACGGGCTACGGCGGCGTTGAATTAATTCGTCTACTTGCGTCTCATCCGCTCGCGGAGGTGACGTCGATTATCTCGTCGTCTAGCGCTGGAACGCCGATTACAGAAGGTTATCCGCATCTGACGGGCATTCGCGAAGAGCTGCTTGACGACGTCAATCCAGCGGCGATTAAAGCCAAGGCGGATGTTGTTTTTCTGGCAACTCCTGCTGGTGTGGCGTCTAAGCTGGCGCCGGAATTACTCGAAGCAGGGCTGAAGGTCATCGACTTGTCTGGTGATTTCCGGTTGCAATCGCCCGAGTTATACGAGAAGTGGTATAAGAAGCCGGCTGCTGACAAGCGGTATCTGGAACAGGCTGTTTTCGGACTGGTTGAGCTATACGGCGAGAACGTGCGTGATGCCAGTCTGATCTCCAACCCAGGTTGTTATCCAACCGCATCCATTCTTGGTCTGGCGCCGGCTGTCCGAGAAGGCTGGATTGATCCTGCCACGATTATTATCGATGCCAAGTCTGCTGTATCCGGCGCGGGACGCGGCGCATCGCTCGGCACACATTATTCGGAGCTGAACGAAAACTTCAAAGCCTACAAAATTAATCAGCATCAACATATCCCGGAGATCGAGATGGTATTGTCCGACATGGCAGGCAAGCCGGTCGTGACGACGTTCACGACACATCTCGTGCCTATGACACGCGGCATCATGTCGACAATGTATGCGACGATCAATGGCGAGCGCACAACGAGTGACTTTATCGAGCTATATCGCAGCTTCTACGAGGGCAAGCCGTTTGTGCGGATTCGTCCGGAAGGGCAAACACCGGCAACGAAGGAAGTGATGGGCTCCAACTATTGCGATATCGGCTTCTCGGTCGATGAACGCACGGGGCGCGTAACGATCGTTTCCGTTATTGACAATCTCGTTAAGGGCGCCGCAGGTCAAGCGGTGCAGAACCTGAACCTGATGATGGGCTGGGAAGAGACGCTTGGTCTGCAATTCGTTCCTATCTATCCGTAATAATAAATAAACATACATTCTACCTATAAGGAGAAACGATTCAAGATGGGACAAGGCAGCTTCAATATCGTGGCAGACGGCTCTGTCACAACGCCAAAGGGCTTCGTAGCGGGCGGCTTGCATTGCGGACTTAAGAAGACGACCCGTCACGACCTGGGAGCCATTGTATGTGAGGTTCCGGCGACGGCGGCTGGCGTATACACGACGAATATTTTTCAAGCGGCCCCGCTGCAGGTGACACGAGAGAGCATTGCTTCTGACGGTGTGCTGAGAGCGGTACTGGTCAACAGCGGCAATGCCAACGCTTGTACGGGCGATCAAGGCGAAGCCGATGCATACGAGATGCGTTCACGGTTCGCAGAAGCAATCGGCGTATCGGCAGATCATGTGGCTGTAGCGTCCACGGGCGTCATTGGCGAAAATTTAAAAATGGATAAAGTCCGCTTCGGAATAGACGGTCTTCCTGCCAAGCTGGATGGCGGTATCGTCGGCGCAGAGGACTTCTGCCAAGCGATCCTGACAACGGATCTTGTTCAGAAGATGGTATGCGTCGAGCTTACGCTGGATGGCCAGCGCGTCACAATTGCAGGCGCGGCGAAGGGCTCCGGGATGATTCACCCCAATATGGCGACAATGCTCGGATTCGTCACAACAGACGCGGCGATCGGCAGCGAATCGCTGCAGACGCTTCTACGTCAAGCGACGGATTTGACGTTTAATATGATTACGGTCGACGGCGATACGAGCACAAACGATATGCTTGTGGCGATGGCTAGCGGTTTGGCGGGTAATGTGGAACTGACGCCTGAGCATGAAGGCTGGGCGGCGTTCGCTGACGCGCTCCGTTATGTATGCGAAGTGCTGGCTAAAGCTATTGCTAGAGATGGCGAAGGTGCGACGAAGCTCGTTGAAGTTCAGGTGCGCGGTGCAGAGAATGACGAAGCAGCACAGGCGATTGCCAAGACAGTAATCGGTTCTTCACTCGTTAAGTCGGCGGTATTCGGCGCTGACGCGAACTGGGGGCGTATTATTGCGGCCGTTGGGCGCGCAGGTCGTCCGGTTAATCCAGCCACGGTCGATATTCGCCTCGGCGATATTATTACGTTAGAGCAATCGCGCCCGGTGGCGTTTGACGAGGAGAAGGCGCTGGAATATCTCAAGGGCGATACTGTTGTGATCGGCGTTGATCTGCATATGGCGGATGGAACGGCAACGGCATGGGGCTGCGATCTGACCTACGATTACGTGCGCATTAACGCGGCGTACCGGACGTAAGGAGGAAGGCGTAATGGAACAACGATTTGTTATGAAATGCGGTGGCAGTACCTTAGCGGCTCTGCCGGATGGATTCTTCCACGAGTTGCGTGATCTGCAGGGAATGGGCGTGAAACCCGTCATCGTACACGGCGGCGGTCCTGCCATTTCGGAGACGCTTACGAAGCTTGGCATCGAGACGGAATTCGTGAACGGCTTACGTAAGACGAACGACGACGTGCTGGATGTTGTCGAGATGGTGCTCGCTGGGCGTATCAACAAGGAGATTGTGCGCAAGATCGGCGTGAACGGTGCACAGGCGCTTGGATTATCGGGCGTCGACGGCGGATTGATTCAGGCAAAGCCGGTGGCAAATGCGGACGAAATCGGTTTTGTCGGTGATGTAACAGATGTAGACGCCGCTATCATCGAAGGCGTGATGGGGATGGGTTACATTCCTGTTATTGCGCCGATCGGTATCGACGCCGCAGGCCAGCGTTACAATATTAACGCGGACACGGCGGCAGGAGCAGTCGCCTCTCATCTGGGCGTGGAGCGGATGATCGTCGTTACAGACGTGCCGGGTATCATGAAAACAGTAGACGGTGCGAAGGTTGTTCTGCCATCCGTGACGGTTGCAGAAATCGACGAAATGATCGCGAGCGGCGAAATTTACGGCGGCATGATTCCGAAGGTTCGCGCAGCGGTTCAATGTATACAAGGACGTGTGCAAGAGGTGGTCATTGTCAGCGGGCAGGAGCCTGGGGTACTGACGAGAGCTGTCCGTGAGGGCGGCGTTGGCACTCGCATCGTTCAATCCAGTGAAGGGCAGGTGTAACCAAGATGTCCGATACAACAACAACGACAGAAGCGGCGTCTCAATCGCTGCTCCCTACATATGCGCGATATCCCATGGCGCTGGTGAAGGGCGAAGGAAGCTGGCTGTGGGATGACAAAGGCAACAAATATTTGGATTTCATGAGCGGAATCGCCGTGACGAATCTGGGGCATGCTCCTAAGCGAATCAAGGAAGCGCTTGTTAAGCAACTGGATGAGCTGTGGCATGTGTCGAACCTGTTCCAAATTCCGAATCAGGCAGAAGCGGCTAAGCTGTTGACCGACAATAGTACAGGCGACGCTGTGTTTTTCTGTAACTCCGGCGCCGAGGCGAACGAAGCAGCCATCAAGCTGGCGCGCCGTTACCAGCAGCTTGTGGCGAAGACAGGCCGCTACGAAATCATTACATTCGAGCAATCGTTCCATGGTCGGACACTTGCGACGCTGACCGCAACAGGTCAGGCGAAGGTGAAGGAAGGTTTTGCACCATTGCCTGAAGGGTTCAAGACGATTCCTTATAACAATATTGAAGCGCTGCAAGAAGCCGTTAGCGGCATCACGGCTGCGGTAATGCTGGAATTGGTGCAAGCCGAAGGTGGCGTGTATCCTGCCGACTCCGATTATATCCGCCAGGTAGCGGAACTGTGCAAGCGCGAAGGAATTCTGCTGATCGTGGACGAAATTCAGACAGGGATCGGTCGGACCGGGAAGCTGTTCGCTTACGAGCATTATGGCATCGAGCCGGACATCTTTACGTTGGCGAAGGGGCTTGGCAGTGGCTTCCCGGTTGGCGCGATGGTCGCCAAGGAGCAGCTGCGCGAAGGATTTTCAGCAGGCAGCCATGGCTCTACATTTGGCGGAACGCCGATTGCTACGGCTGTCGTCAAAGCGACGCTGGAGACGATCGTCGGAGACGGACTGCCTGCCCGCGCAGCGGAGCAAGGCGAATATTTGAAGAAGCAGCTGAACGAGAAGTTGAAGGACGCTGCATACGTCAAAGAAGTAAGAGGACTTGGACTCATTATTGGGATAGAGTGCGCAGGACCGGTGGCGAATGTGCTGACGGAAGCGCAGAACCAAGGTTTGCTCGTTATTTCCGCAGGACCGAACGTTGTGCGCTTATTGCCGAATTTGTTGGTTACGAACGAAGAAATTAACGAAGCAGTTTCGATATTGGCTCAGCTGTTGCATGCAGCCGGATAAGCAGAAGGTTGAAGGAGGTCATACCTATGCAAGTTGTTAACGAAGAATTGGCTCAAAGTCTGAAAGGCCGCGATTTCTTGATGCTGGTCGATTTCAAGCAAGAGGAGCTGCGTTATCTCATTGATCTGGCGATCGATCTGAAGAAGAAACAGAAGGCTGGAGAGACACATCATATTCTCAAAGGCAAGACGCTTGGCATGATATTCGAAAAGTCGTCGACGCGCACACGCGTTTCGTTCGAAGTGGGGATGTACCAGCTGGGCGGACAAGGCTTGTTCTTAAGCGGCAACGATCTGCAGATTGGCCGTGGCGAGACGATCTGGGATACTGCTCAGACACTGTCGCGTTACCTGGACGGCATTATGATCCGCACATTTGCTCATCGCAAAGTGGTGGAGCTGGCGCGGGGTGCTACGATCCCTGTCATTAATGGATTGACGGACTTGTCCCATCCATGTCAAGCGCTGGCAGACTTCCAGACGATCTACGAGCAGAAGGGTCAACTGGAAGGTCTCAAGATTGCCTACATCGGCGACGGCAATAACATGGTGCATTCGCTTATGATGGGCGCGGCTAAACTCGGTATGCATATGTCAGTTGCTACGCCTGAGGGCTACGAGCCTGATTCGGATATTATCGAGCAGACGAAAGCTAACGCAGCGGAGACGGGCTCGCGTATTACCGTTTGCCGTGATCCGAAGGAAGCGGTTGATGGTGCGGACATTATCTATACGGACGTTTGGGCGAGCATGGGGCAAGAAGCCGAACAGAAGGAACGTGAGATTGCCTTCAAGAAATACCAAGTGAACGATGAACTTGTGAAATACGCGAGCAAAGATTATTTGTTCATGCACTGCTTGCCTGCGCATCGCGGCGAAGAAGTGAGCGAGAGCGTCATTGACGGCGGGCAATCGATTATATTTGACCAGGCGGAGAACCGTCTCCATGCGCAGAAGGCGATCATGGCGGCTATTATGTCTTAATTCATAAACTACACTTAATGATCAAAGGGGAGTAAGAGAACGATGGCGAAGGAAAAAATCGTACTGGCCTATTCTGGCGGTCTGGATACATCCGTTATTCTGAAATGGCTGAAGGAAACCTACGACGCGGAAATCATCGCGTTCACGGCGGACATCGGGCAGAAGGACGAACTTGACGGCTTGGAGGCTAAAGCGCTGGCTACTGGCGCTTCCAAAGTATATATCGACGATCTGCGCGAAGAATTCGCGAAGGACTTCATCTATCCGATGTTCCAAGCGGGTACGCTGTACGAAGGTCAATATCTGCTCGGCACTTCCATTGCGCGTCCGCTGATCGCGAAACGTATGGTGGATATCGCACGTGCAGAAGGCGCAACGGCAATCGCGCACGGCGCAACGGGCAAAGGCAACGACCAGGTTCGTTTCGAGCTGACGGCTGCTGCTTTGGCTCCCGAGATCGGCGTTATCGCGCCTTGGCGTCTTGAGGCATTCCGCGAGCAATTCCCTGGTCGTGCAGAGATGATCGCATATGCAGAGAAACATGGCATTCCGGTAACGGCATCAGCGGCGAAGCCGTATTCGACGGATCGCAACCTGCTGCACATCAGCTTCGAGAGCGGCATGCTGGAGGATCCTTGGTTTGATCCGAGCGCGGAAGAAAACGAAGAAATGTATGTGCTAAGCGTGTCCCCGGAGCGCGCTCCGGATCAAGCTGAATATGTGGAGCTGACATTCGAGCAAGGCGATTGTGTTGCGCTAAACGGTGAAACGCTAAGCCCGCTTGAAGTGATGGAGAAGCTGAATGAACTGGGCGGCAAGCACGGTATCGGTCGTGTAGACATGGTCGAGAACCGGTTTGTCGGCATGAAGAGCCGCGGTGTCTATGAGACGCCGGGCGGCACGATCCTCTTCACGGCTCACCGCAAGATGGAGTCGCTCACGATGGACCGCGAAGTGATGCATCTTCGCGACTCCCTGATCGCGAAATACAGTCAGCTTGTGTACAACGGCTTCTGGTTCGCGCCTGAGCGTCTTGCTCTGCAAGCACTAGTGACTGAATCGCAGCAGAACGTTAGCGGTGTTGTACGTTTGAAGCTGTACAAAGGCAATGTGATCGGCGCTGGCGTCAAGAGCCCTGTCAGCCTGTACAATCCGGATATCGCGACGATGGAAGCTGATCCGTCCCAGGCGTATGATCAAGGCGACGCGACAGGCTTCATCCGCTTGAACGCGCTGCGTCTAAAGGTATCCTCTGGCGTAGAGCAGAACAAGGGCGAATAAAGCGGGTTGCCGCTTACGATTGGAAGGGAGTCTGAGATACACATGAGTAAGCTTTGGGGTGGACGATTCACAAAGAAAACGGATCAGCTGGTAGAGGAATATACAGCTTCGATCATGTTCGATAAAGAGCTCGCAGAAGAGGATATTCAAGGCAGCCTCGCGCATGTCACGATGTTAGGCAAACAAGGCATCTTGCCTGCGGATGATGTGGAGAAGATCAAGGACGGTCTTCACCGCGTCCTTCAGCGCATCAAGCGCGATGATATCGAATTCTCCATCGGCGATGAAGATATTCATATGAACATCGAGAAAACGCTGATCGATGATGTTGGCACGGTAGGCGGCAAGCTTCATACCGGCCGCAGTCGTAACGACCAAGTCGCAACGGATATGCATCTGTGGCTCCGTAAGCGCGTGGTTGAGTTTGTCGACATGCTGCACAAGCTGCAATCGGCTCTTGTCGAGCAGGCAAAGGCTAACACGGACACGATCGTGCCGGGTTATACACATCTGCAGCGTGCGCAGCCAATCCTTTTCGCCCATCATTTGATGGCCTATGTGTCTATGTTCGGACGGGATATCGAGCGTCTGCAGGACAGCTACAAGCGTATTAATGTATTGCCGCTTGGCGCTGGTGCACTGGCAGGTACGACATTCCCGATCGACCGTCATTTCGTGGCGAGTCAATTGAAGTTTGATCGCGTATACGAGAATAGCCTTGATGCTGTAAGCGACCGCGACTTCATCCTGGAGTTCTTGTCGCATGCTTCGATCATCATGATGCATCTGTCGCGTCTTAGCGAAGAGCTTATCCTATGGTCGAGCACAGAATTCAGATTTGTGGAGCTGGATGACGCATTCTGCACGGGCAGCAGCATTATGCCGCAGAAAAAAAATCCGGACGTGCCGGAGCTTGTGCGCGGCAAGACGGGACGCGTTTATGGTAATCTGGTCGGCTTGCTAACGGTATTGAAGTCGCTTCCGCTAGCGTACAACAAAGATATGCAGGAAGACAAAGAAGGTATGTTCGATACCGTGAAGACGCTGCAGGGCGCCCTTCAGCTGTTCGCCCCGATGATCGCTACGATGAAGGTGAACAAGGAGCAGATGCGTCAAGCCGTCAATAAGGACTTCTCCAACGCTACCGATATCGCAGACTTCCTCGTGGGCAAGGGACTTCCGTTCCGTCAAGCTCATGAGGTAATCGGTAAGACCGTGTTGTATTGCATCCAGCAGAACAAATATTTGCTTGATTTGACGCTGGATGAATTCAAGCAATTCTCGACACTATTCGACGACCGTATCTACGCGGTGCTTCAGCCGGAGCAAGTAGTTAATGCACGTAATGTTTACGGCGGCACAGCGAAGTCGCAGGTCGAAGACGCAATCGGTCGTGCCGATGCGTCGCTCGCGGAGACGGCAGCATGGATTGTCGAATATGTAGAGCGCAGCAGATAATCGCCTCGTAATGAATACCCAAAGAGCCCTCGCCTTGGAGAACAAGGGAGGGCTCTTTGACGTTCAACGTCACCGCGATACTGGTTGCACAGGCTCCTACAGTCCATCCTCTACGATGGACTCATCGGAGTCTGGCGCAGCGCTCGGTGATGGCGTGGCGGACGGCGAAGAAGGACCAATCTCAATGATCGTTGGCTGCGCGCGGTACGTATCGCGTGACACACGCTCGCGGGAAACCGTCACGCCGTTTTCGACTAATGAGCGGAATGTCTCCACCACATATCCTGCTTTCCCCGTTTCGACGATGCGCTGTTGGCCGACTGCAAGCCCATTGTTGACCACCTGCTGTGCTCCTGGCTCTATCGTCTTGAGTGTGACCGATTCGATGTCGTAGCTTATGTTATCCGGCATTGTACCGAACAGCTTAACGGTGAGCTTGCGATTCTCCACGACGGTACGAATGATGAGATGTTTGCCCGTCGAGTTACGGAATTTGAAGTCGATGGCATCCGTCGCATACGTGGCATCTTGCCCGACAGGGAGATAAGCGACGGGCAGCGAGTGGTTGCGACGTTCTACGATTTCGAGCCCTGCCCGCAGGATAGCTTGGTATAGTGTACTGGACACTTGGCATATTCCGCCGCCGATACCGGGTACCAGCTTGCCATTCAGAATAACGGGGGCTTCCCGGTACTCATGTTCCTTCTCTGCATGCTCGATCAGCTTGGCATACGAGAACACCTCTCCGGGGGCCAAATGCCAGTCGTTCAATGATTGCGCGGTTACGGTCACGTTATGTGCGCGCCCTTCGGCACTTGTAGCGAAGTCGGTCGAGAACGACATAATGAGTCGATCGATCCCCTCGTCTTGCAGCTTCTCAAGTGTCACCTCGGGATGAATGACCTTTAGAGGCAATTCGGCTTTGAAGCTCGCCAGATTGCCCCGTACCTCGCTTCCGATTTCCTCGGCATCCAGCACAGCCCATTCGTCGACCGCAGTAGACAATCCTCCGAAATCAGGCTGATACGCATCCTTATGCGGCGTATACGCCACTTTGTCATCGGTTGTTATCGTTCTTGTTGCATCTTTAGGTTCGCCTTTTTCCATCCAACTCCACTGTTTGCGTAACGCCGCTTCGAAGGTATCCCGGGTCCAGCTTTGCGACAGTGTGAAGGACTTGGGGAAGTGATAGCGGTAGCGAGCCCGTTCCCACACATTTCCTTCCTCGAGCTCCCGTATCGAAAGTTTGGCTTCATCGAATTCTGCACGGTATCCGAGCTCGGAGAGCTTCCAGCTCTTGCTGTCTGAAGCGGGCTCTCCTGCAGTGACCGTAATCGTACGCTCCAGCAACGATTGTTCGTAGCGAGTAAGAAGGGTCACCGCCTCGTCGATCTTCATCCCGCCTAACGGTATGCTGCCTACGGTGACCCCGCTGGGGACGGTATCACGGTTTGCGTAGTTCCAGATCATGACGCCTGCGGCGGCAGCGCCCAGAAGGATGACAATGAGAAGTGAGACCAGTGTAATACGCAGCCTGTTCATCGGTTTTGTTCACCTTTCTTCTTTATCATCATTTGCTGCGTCCAGACGGTCCGAACGACCGCTGGCATACAACATCTACATCGTTCAATGTATATGCAGGTTATAGTCTTATTTTTCCAAATGAATGAGGACGCGACAAACATCAATCTGGCAGGCAGTACGGCAATGGACTTTTTTGCTTATTCGACAAAAGTCTGAAACATTAGAAAAGTGAAAAAAGAGGAAATGAGGCTGCTATTGAAGGAATTAGCCGCAAGCTGTCGAAATCATAATATTGACTACATACAGGATGTGATAACGTGATCGAAATGCACGACATATGGAAAACGTACACAGATGGGACGCATGCGCTTCGCGGTGTTTCAGTTCGAATAGATCGTAATGAATTCGTGTACCTTGTAGGGCCCTCCGGCGCCGGCAAATCTACGTTCATGAAGCTAATCTATCGGGAGGAAGTTCCGACCAAAGGGCAGATTTCGGTCAACGGATTCAATATCGGCAAACTCAAGCCGCGCAAAATACCATTTGTAAGACGGAATATCGGCGTCATCTTCCAGGATTTCCGCCTGCTTCCGAAGCTTACGGTGTACGAGAACGTTGCTTTCGCAATGGAAGTGATTGAAGCGCCTCGCAGAATTATCAAGAAACGCACCATGGAGGTGCTGGAGCTAGTCGGTCTGAAGCACAAACATGGCAGCTTACCTTCACAGCTCTCCGGCGGCGAACAGCAAAGGGTGTCGATTGCCCGGGCAATAGTGAACAATCCGTCGGTTATTGTTGCGGACGAACCTACGGGCAACCTGGATCCAGAAACGTCGCTCGGTATCATGAATTTGCTCGAAGAAATCAACTTCCGCGGCTCCACAATCGTCATGGCCACCCATAACAAAGATATCGTCAACAGCATGCGCAAGCGGGTCATCGCCATCGAGAACGGCAATATCGTTCGGGATGAGGCGAGAGGGGAGTACGGCTATGAAACTTAGTACGCTGCTGCGCCACATCCGGGAAGGCTCCAAAAACATCATCAGAAACGGCTGGATGTCCTTTGCCTCCATGAGCTCGATCTTTATCTCGCTTTTTATACTTGGCATCTTCATCTTACTGGCGGTAAACGTCAATTCCATGGCGGATCAGATTGAGAGCAGGGTTCAGATTAGGGTGTTCCTGCAGACGAACGTCGAGCAAGCCAAGGTGACGGAGCTGCAGAACAAGATTGGCAACATACAAGAAGTCAGCAAAGTGACGTTCGTCTCCAAAGAAGAGGGACTTACGATCCTTCGTGAGGCGATGGGCGAGGAGAATGGCGACTGGCTGGAAGGCTACAACAACGAGAATAATCCGTTGCCGGTGTCGTTCACTGTCGAAGTGTACGATCCGCAGAAGGTCGACGAAGTCGCAGCGACAATTCAAGCCATCAATACCACGGATGAAACGCAACCGATTTTCAGAATCAAATATGGTCAAGGCACTGTAGAAACGTTGTTCAAAATAACAAATGCCGTTCGAAATATTGGTTTTGTTCTCGTTATCGGATTAGGTGTGACGGCGATGCTGTTGATTTCCAACACGATCAAGATGACCATCATCAACCGTCGCAGAGAGATTGGTATTATGAAGCTGGTTGGCGCGACGAATGCGTTTATCCGCTGGCCGTTTTTTGTCGAAGGGGCGCTTATCGGGTTTGTTAGTTCCGCAGTAACGACAGCTGCCGTATTAGTCTGCTATTCCCAGATCATTCAATTGACTCAGCTGGATATGTCGCTCATGTTGATCTCGCTTGTGCCGATGAAAGAAATCGGATGGCTGACAGCGGGGTTGATTCTGACGATTGGCACGGTCATCGGGATTTGGGGCAGCACCATTTCGGTACGCAAGTATTTGAAAGTGTAGGTGAATCTTGTATATGAAGAAGGCAGGAGCATGGCTGATCGTTGCAGCGTTGTTATCGGTATTTATTTTTCAGCCCGCCGGCAAGGACGGACAGATAGAGGCTGCATCCTTATCGCAGATTGAACGGGACATCGCAGCTGCCAATGCGCAGATCAAGGAAGCAGAGCGGACCGCGGCGAATGCGGCTAAGCAGGCCAATAATGCCGAACATCAGAAAAACGATCTGAACGTGAAGAAGTCCGATCTTCAGAAGGAGATCACCAGCCTGATGGCTACTATCGAGAAGGTAGCTGTTGAGAAGCAGAAGACCCAAGAGAAGGTTGATGCGAAGGAGGCTGAGCTTGTACAAGCTGGCGTCGTGCTGGATGAAGTTCAAGCCCGCATTGTCAAACGTGAAGCTTTGTTAGAATCCCGTATGCGTCTTATGTATACGAACGGCTTCGTTTCCTATATGGACGTGCTGTTGAGCGCGAACAGCTTTAGTGATTTCCTGGATCGTTTCGACGCGCTTCAAACGATTCTTAATTCGGATCGCGATACGTTAGATGCGCATAAGAAGGATAAGGAGCTTGCGGAGACACAGAAAGCGGAGATTGAGAAGCAATACGCCGATATTCAAGCGTTGTTCCACGAGCTTGAGCTCCAGCAGGTTGATCTAGCCAAGAAGGAAGCGGAGAAGGAAGTGCTGATTGCCAGCTACAATGCCAATCTACAGGAGCTGGATGATACCTTGCATCAATTGGAGGAAATCAGCGAGGAGCAGGAGAAGCTGCTCATCGCGCTCGCGGCGAAGAAGTCCAAGCTGGTAGCGGAGAAGAACCGGATCCAGAATCCATACTCAGGCGGCAAGCTTGGTATGCCGATCGATCAAGGATACCGGGTAACGTCAAACTTCGGAACGCGGGTTCATCCCATCACAGGCAAAAAACATACACATACAGGCATTGACTTCGGTGCTCCGTCAGGCACGCCGATCTACGCGGCTGAGTCCGGTGTTGTCATCATATCCCAGGTATGGAGCACATACGGCAACTGTATCGTAATCGACCATGGCAATGGATTGTGGACGTTGTATGCGCATATCCGCAATGGAGGTCTGCTGGTTGATGAAGGCGACAAAGTTAGCAAAGGCGACAAAATTGCACTGGTAGGCAGCACGGGCAACTCCACGGGGCCGCATCTGCATTTTGAAGTGCGCAAAAACGAAGTGCCGGTTAATCCGGGCGGGTATCTGAAATAGTGAATTCCATAGCATCACGATGACTAGTGGCAGCCCGAGCAATAGGGCTGCCCTTGTTGGTGTGCCACGCATGGCGATTAACTAGGCGGTGAAAGTCCGCTGTGGGGGTTTGTAGTCACCAACCACTAGCCAAGAGCAAGGGTGTCCACCGTGAGGTGGAATCTGAAGGAAGCTGGAGGCAAAATTCCGACCCGAGGAACACGAACATCATAAGGCACAGGATATGGGATGAGCTTGCCAAACAAAGCGAAATCCAATGAACTACACGGACATGCCAGTGTAGATGGTGCGGGTGCATGGAAGGAAAGTGAATCGTCTTACCGTGGGAGGTCTCATGGACGTGAAGAGATATTAGCTTCGAATCACGGTTGAAACAAGATTTATCATGAGAAGTCAGCAGACGCCATAGTACCTCCTGCCGTCGACAGCAGGGGGGAAGGGCTGAATCTTAGGAGGTGATCGTCAATGAAAGCTACCAATACAGGAGCCAAGGGCAGCCAACTTCCAATGGAAGGCTCGCCGCAGAAGAATAGTGCGGAACACGAAGGATATGCGGGAGTGCACATTCCTGAGAGGATAGCCGAAACGGATGACACCAACGCAATCGAGTCGGAGAAGAGACTTCTTGAGAAGATCGTGAGCCGCGAAAACCTGAACGAAGCGTTCAAACGAGTAAAGGCAAACAAAGGCTCTCATGGAATCGATGGGATGACAGTAGATGCACTTCTACAATATCTCAAAGAAAATGGAGAGAAAATCAAGCAGTCTATTCTGGACGGAACGCATCGTCCGAATCCCGTTCGCAGGGTAGAGATACCGAAGGAGAACGGAAAGAAGAGAAATCTAGGCATACCGACCGTAGTGGACCGAGTCATCCAGCAAGCGATTGCCCAGGTGCTAACGCCGATCTACGAAAAGCAATTCTCGGATAACAGTTATGGATTTCGACCAAAGCGAAGTGCACACCATGCCATTCGGAAGAGTCAAGCCAACATCGACGAGGGCTACAAGTATGTAGTAGATATGGATTTGGAGAAATACTTCGACACGGTAAATCAAAGTAAGTTAATTGAAGTATTGTCCAGAACGATCAAAGATGGACGAGTCATCTCGCTCATCCACAAATACTTAAAAGCAGGAGTCGTAGTCAAACACAAATTCGAGGAAACAGAAATCGGCGTGCCCCAGGGTGGCAACCTGAGTCCAATACTTAGCAACATCATGCTGAACGAACTGGATAAGGAACTGGAGAACAGAGGACACCGATTCGTGCGCTATGCAGACGATCTGCTGATCTTCTGCAAAAGCAGGAAAAGCGCCGAGCGCTCTCTAACGAACATACTTCCCTTCATCGAAGGGAAGCTATTCCTTAGAGTAAATCGGGAGAAAACGGTCGTGGATGAGGTGGGAAAGGTTAAATTCCTTGGCTTCTCGTTCTATCGGTATAAAGGTCAAGCGAGGGTCAGAATACATCCGAAAGCCATTGCCAAGATGAAAGTGAAAATTAAAGAGCTGACGTCGAGAAGCAACGGAATGGGGAATGAGGTCCGTGCGATGAAGCTTAAACGCTATATTATGGGGTGGATCAACTACTTCAAGATAGCGGATATGAAGTCGCTACTCAAAACGACGGATGAATGGATGAGAAGACGGATTCGCATGATCTACTGGAAACAATGGAAGCGAATCAGGACAAAATTCGATCGACTGAAATCATTCGGCATCCTCGAACAGAAGGCATGGGAATACGCAAACACAAGAAAGAGCTATTGGAGAACCTCCAACAGCCCTATCCTTTCCAAATCCCTTAACAACTCCACTATAAATGCTCTAGGTTTCCTCTTCTTTTCTGATTATTATCGACAAGTTACTGCGCAGTCCTAATGGAACCGCCGTATACCGAACGGTACGTACGGTGGTGTGGGAGGTCGGCTACTCAAATAATGAGTAGCCTCCTACCCGATTCGAGATTTGTAATAGATTGAACTCCTGTTTACTGACTAGGATGTAAATAATTGTGTCCTGCTTGTCATATAATAGGGGGGCCGTCACAAACGGGAAATCGATAAGGTGGTGTACCGGGTGTACTTTAAAGGAAGAACCGTATTTACGTTCGTGCTGCTCACGTTGATCGCATCCGTGCTCGTCACGTTAACGGTTGCCGATAAGCTTATTAGTCCAGCTTCGGGCAGCAAGGCAGTTATTGCTGCGGCAGCGGATAATAACGGGGCCCCCGGCTTGAGTAAAGAGGAGCTGGCCAAGCTTAACGCTGTGCTGGAGCTGATCGAAACCCGCTATTATGAAAAGGTGGAACGCGATGAGCTGTTAGACGGAGCTGTCAGCGGTATGATGGAAGCGTTGGATGATCCTTATTCCGTCTATATGGAGAAGGATGACGCGCTGCATTTCTCGGAGTCGATCGAAGGTTCGTTTACGGGAATCGGTGCGGAAGTTACTGCTGAGAACGGCAGCATCATTGTCGTATCTCCCATCAAAGGCTCCCCCGCGGAGAAATCGGGCTTGCTAGCCAAGGATGTGCTTATCTCTGTTAATGGTGAGAGCTTGGCGGGTCTCAACCTGCAACAGGCGGTAGGGAAGATCAGAGGACCCAAAGGCACCAAAGCCAAAATAATGGTCAAACGCGGCGGCGTTGCCGAACCGATTCAGGTCGTTCTGATCCGCGACGATATCGATATGGAGACGGTATACAGCACGCTTCGTCCAGATGGCGTTGGGGTAATCGAGATCAGACAATTCTCGCTTAACACGGCCAAGCGGTTCGAAGAGGAGCTTCAGAAGCTGGAGCAAGGTGGAATGACCGGTCTGGTACTCGATGTGCGCAACAATCCCGGCGGCGTCTTGCCAATCGTCGTTGAGATGTCGCAGCTGTTGATGAAGGAAGGCACTACCGTTGTTCAAGTGGAGGATCGTGACGGTGAGCGCGACAAAACGTTGGCCAAAGGTGGAGAAGCCAAGACTTACCCCATCGCGGTACTAACCAACAAGGGCAGCGCAAGCGCATCCGAGATTCTGGCTGGTGCCTTGCAAGAAGCAGCCGGTGCGACCGTGGTCGGCGAGCAATCGTTCGGCAAGGGCACTGTGCAGGTAAGCTACAATAAGGCGCTGGGAGATGGCAGCCTGGTCAAGATGACGATTGCCAAGTGGCTGACGCCAAACGGCAATTGGATTCATGAGAAAGGGATCAAGCCGGATATCGAGATCAATCCGCCAGACCTGTATACGGTAGCGAGAATTTCGTCTCAAGAAACGCTGAAGCCGGACACGTTAAGCGAGGCTGTACGAAGTGCGCAAGTCATGCTGCATGGTCTAGGTTACGAGCCGAAACGCGAGGACGGCTACTACGGTGAAGAAACGACAGCAGCTGTCCGTCAATTCCAGACTGATAATGGATTGCAAGTCACAGGCGAGATTGATGCCAAGACAGTCCAGTCGCTTGAGCAGGCGGTTATCAAGTGGATCCAGAATAAGGACCATGACACACAGCTTCTGGAAGCGATCAAAGTCGTAAGCAGGAAATAACGATTGGCATGTCGAAATAATTAAAGGCCGGTTTCGCTCAGGCGAAGCTGGCCTTTTACTTTTGTAAGACGCGAGGAGTGGATGCTTTGGAGACGGCTCGTGAAATGGCGGGAATGTTAGGTGAGGCGGCGTTGCAGCTTGTCTCAGCACCTTTTTATTATATGGCGATATTGTTTATTATTCTTCAATATACGAGACAAATGAGGTTGGAGAGACAGCTGTTTGCGGTCAAGCTGCGGGATTGGAAGGGGCTTGCCCTCCGAGCGGTGGGTACGGGGTTGCTTGTTGGTCTGGGCTTATCCATCGTTGCCGCCTTTATTGGCGCGTCGCTCTCTCCTTCGGCCGTCTTATGGCTGTGGGCTGTGGCCGCTCTGCTTATGCTGGTGCGCATTCGTTATCTTTGTTTCGCTTATAGCGCCGGGATCATTACGCTGCTGCAATGGATCATAGATTTTACGCCGCTTTCTGAGCGCGCGGACTGGCTCGGCACAATGGCTGCCTCACTAGAGCGGATCGATGCGGCAGGATTGCTGCTGCTTGTAGCACTGCTCCATCTGGCGGAGGCGCTGCTAGTTAGAATGCAAGGCGACAAACTCTCTACGCCATTATTCTTGGAAGGCAAGCGCGGCAAGCTAGTTGGGGGCTACATGCTGCAGGGCTTCTGGCCGGTACCATTGCTGCTGCTTGTTCCCGTAAGCTCGGAAGCGGGAGGCGTCGGGGCTTCAGCAGCCACCTTGCCATGGTCGTCGCTATTGAGCGGCGCTTGGTCGGGAGGGTGGACGTTTGTCGCTTTGCCGATGATTATCGGTTTTACCGAAATGACGAGATCGATGCTGCCCGAAGCTAAGGCAAGGCATGCTGCTAAGGGATTGACCTTGTACAGCATCGTGCTGGGTGCTGCGGCGCTTGCCGCATGGTGGCAGCCTTTCTTGCTTCCTGTCGCCGCGATCGTTGCGATCTTGTTGCACGAAGCGCTTGTATGGCGCAGTGCGGCGGTCGAAGCGAGGCGCGAACCGTTGTACGTCAACGATGCACGCGGTCTTCGTATTTTGGGTATCGTACCTGGGACGCCGGCAGAAGCCATGGGACTGAGCGTGGGAGAAGTGCTTTATAAGGCGAATGGCGTACGCGTATCGACCAAAGAAGATCTTTATGTGGCACTCGCAACCAATTCGGCATTTTGCAAGCTGGAGGTCTTAACCGTTGGCGGAGAGCCCAAGTTCGCTCAGCGCGCACGTTACGCAGGGGAGCATCATCAGCTAGGCGTTATACTTGCGCCGGACGAACAAGCGAACTTCTATGCGGCGGACGGTGCATCCTCGCTGCTGGAGCTGCTGAGGGGTCGCAGGGCATCCAACCGCAGAGGAGGATCCCGATCTGATGTCAGCGGAGAAGAACGGGTGCAAGCGTAGTTGTTACAAGTAAGGGAATTAGGATTATCACAACAAAAAAAGCTGTTCCTGGCCTCGTGGCCTGGGAACAGCTTTTTTTTGTCGTTGTTGGATAGCGTTATTCTAATTGAATTGTAGGCATTCCAAGTCAGAGATTAGGACGTTTTCCGTTTATTTCTTACGCGCATATAGATGCCGAATGCGATGAAAGCCGCGCCGATCAGGTAGAGCAGCATGTAGCTGTCTTGGCCCGTTTTCGGCAGATTGCTTACATCCGGCGTACCATCGATGCCGCCGCGAGGAACTTCCTCGACTTCGATGTCGAACCAGAATTCTTCTTCATTGCCGTCTTCGTCTCTTACGACGATGGAGAACTTATCTTTGCCTGTATATCCTGGGTTCGGCGTATACGTAGCTTTGCCGTCCGGCGTAACGACGACCGTTCCGTGTTTCGGCGGTGTGCCTGGTACGGTTGTTCCGCCCTTCGGTACTTCTACTTCGATGTCGATCGGCGTGTCTTCCGGAATCGTTTCCGTTACGGATGTCGAAGTTGGCGACGGTGTCGTTGTAGGCTTCGGCGTCGATACTCCTGGTACCGGTGTTGGAGTCGGTGCAGGTGTGCCGCTAGGCGTTTCCGTCTCTGTTGTAGGTGTTGGAGTCGGCGTCGGGAATACCGGCGCAATATAATAATAGCCTTGGTCGATCGTCAGATCGCGCCACACTGCTGGCCCTGCCGGTCCAATCGCGATACTTGCAGTAAAGCTTTCGAGCGTTGGATTGGAGTCCAAGTCGTCGCTTACGCCATCCGCCCCTTGCTTGGTCGGAATGTAATAAAGCGGATTAATGAATCTCACGAAGTAGTTTCCTGCCACCAAATGGTCGAACAAATAATATCCTTGCTTACCATCTTTGTTGGCTGTGACTGTAGTAGCTATCAAAGATCTGGAAGCATTGTACAGTTCCACGACTACGCCATTCATGCCGAAATCTACTTCGTCTTGACGGCCGTCGTAATCGGCATCATGCCACACATAATCGCCGATAGCGCCTTTGCGTACAATACCGAAGTCGATCGTGTGATCATGCCAGCCCTTTGGAGCTGCTGCGCCAATTGTAATGGCAACGGTTTTGTTGAATGCGTTAATCCGGTTCGAGTCTAGCTCGTCCGCGCCAACGCCGCTGCCTTGCTCTGCGGCTGTCGTTTCATGATTGCTGTCGAACACGATCTCGACATAATAATTGCCGCTTGCAAGATTGTCGAACAGGTAGTAGCCCGCCTTGCCGTCTGGACCATTTGCTGTAACCGTCTCCGCGTATACGGGACCGGTTGAGCTGTTTTTGTACAGTCGTAACGTTATGTCGTTCAAACCGGCCTCAGAAGCATCCTGGATGCCGTTGCGGTTCGTATCGAACCATACGTAGTTGCCGATCGAACCTTGTGCGATTAGACCTAGGTCGATGCTCGGATTAACCCAGCCGAACGGGGTGGCCGTCTCGCTGATGACGATGGCATTGGAGATATTCGCTGCATTCGTCTCATTGGAGCCCGTTGCGGAATCATTGTCAGTCTCTTCTGCGGTTTTCTCGTATTCAACCGGGAACTCGAACTCGACGAAGTAAGTACCCTGCGGCAGCTCCGTAAAGTTGTAATAGCCCGGATTGCCTCCCTCATCACTGGTTGTGTCGGTTCTGAACGGCGTACCTGTAGGCGTATCTCTATACAGGTTAACCGTTACGCCGTTGATGCCGTGCATAGGATCTTCGTCCTGAATGCCGTTCCGATTGCGGTCATGCCAGACATAGTTGCCAATCGCACCTTTGCCTGCAAAGCCCAAGTCAATCGTCAGATCAGTCCAGCCGGAAGGGCCGATCGGAATAGAATCGATGGTTCTGCCTTGGCTTACTCCGGATTCGTAAATCTCGTTGGAGTCAATGCCAGCATCACCGCCCTGCTCAGACTTCGCAAAGTCATAAATGGCTGGTGTCTCGAATTTGACATAATAATTGCCTTCCACTAGATGCTCAAAGAGGTATTCGCCGTCAACATCTGTTCTTGTCGTAGCTACTAGCGTTGTACCGTTGTACAGCTCAACAATTAGATTCTCAATGCCCGGCTCTCCTGAATCCTGGATGCCGTCATCGTTCGTATCGAACCAAACATAATTGCCGATGGAGCCTTTTCCTTGCAAGCCTAGATCGATCGTAGGATCGACCCAGTTGCCTGGTCCAATCGTAATGACGTTTGTTAATCCCGTTCCGTCGGTAAAGTTGGAATCTATTTCTTCGTCCGAGCCAACTTCGACCGTTGTTTTGTCATAACTTGACGGGACAAGGAATTGAACGTAATAGCTGCCGCCGGTCAAGTGGTCGAAATAGTAATAACCTGAGGTCGAAGCGGTAGGGTGGTTCGCTGTTGTTGTCCTCGAGATCTCCGTGCGTACTCCGCCGATCATTTTGAACAGGACGACCTCAATACCGTTAATGCCTGCTTCTTCTGCATCCTGCAAGCCATCCCGGTCGCGATCCAACCAAACGTAATTGCCGATGGCGCCTTTCGCGATCAAACCGAGATCGATTGTCAGATCTTCGAAATCATTGGCGCGATTAAGCGTAATGACATCTGTTTTGTTGCTGATCAATCCAATTGGGTTAGAATCGTTTACTGGATCACCCGGAACATTGGGAGATAGATCGTAGTCGTTCGGAACGACGAACTCTACGACATAATCTCCCGGTGCCAGCTCATCGAACAAATAATGACCAGGCTTTCCAGAGCCATCATTGGCCGTTGTCGTCGATTCTAATGCAACGGCTTCACCATCCCTGTACAATCTGACGGTTATGCCGTTAATACCCGTCTCAGCAGCATCCTGGATGCCGTCGCGATCAAGGTCGAGCCAAACGTAGTTGCCAATTACGCCTGTGTTGACGACGTTTTTGATGACGATTGTAGGCTGGGACGCCTGATTGACAACAACTTCGATAGGCGTTGCGTTAGGCTTGTAGCCGGTTGGCGCCGTTACCTCGATGATCTCGTAGACATCGTATTCGAGGTTCTCGAATGTTGCGATACCGTGTTCATCCGTTGTTACTAAGTAATTAGGGTCGGCTCCATACTTCGGCCTAATCTTGAACACAGCATTTTCCAGCTTGATGTTGTTATCGTCGGATGCTTGTTTCTCGATCGTGACTTCACCCAAATAATTGTAGCTTCCGCCTGTTGGGAACGAGAAGCCGGATGCCGAATATTTATTGATCGGGAACGTATGCTGAGAGGTTGTGCTCGTGACCGATGAACCCCATCCGCTCATACTGAATTGATTGGTAATGTTGTTGCCTGTACCCGCAGCTAGCAGCGAACGGTATACGAGCTTATAGGCCGCTTCATGATCGTCCGAATTGTCAATTTCCAGCGTAAACTTAAGGTGGCCTGGCGTTGCAGCCGATACGGGTAAGAACGCCAGATCATAGTCTGCGGGATCGACAAGGGTCAGTGTAAAGTGGCTATCCGCCGTTGGATTCGGAATCGTTGGTGTTGCTTTGTACAGCTTGAATTCATTCTGCAGTAACGTTTGATATTGATCCGGTGTATCCTCGATGAGAATATCGTTCAGGTGAGAACGGCTGCGGTTAATCCAGATCGACCACTCAACCAAACGTTTGAAAGCGGCATCGGGATGAATAAAGCTCTTGGTGATATACTCGTTACCAAACGAAGGCGTAACGCTTGCGGTCAAGGTAGCGCGATGCAGCGTATTGGCGCTCGAGAAGCTGGCTGTATTGTTAATCGTTGCTGGTACGAGATCGCCAACCATCGACGTCTTGAATGTGATGAGTTGCGGTCCGCTAATGGTTCCGGCGAACGTTACGCTAAGTACAGGATTCGTACCGGAGGTGTCGTATGCCACCGTATAGTCCGTATCTCTGACAAGCGTCGCACCATTGGAGAGTCCTCCGCCGGCCGCAAGATTCTGACGTCTGATTTGGATCGCGGCAGGATCAGAGATGTCGAACGATTGCCCTGCCTGCAGCGTATCGGTCACGACTGCCCCGGTAACGGTTTGTTCATTATGATAATTAAAAAGTACGTTCCAAGTTGTCGCTTTTGTTTGCGTATTGTATGAACCGTTTTTGTAGCCGTTATCCCGCGTGTAATTATTAGGCGTGATCGTATGGCCGGCGGACTGGCTGTCCGCACCATAACCAGTCAAGGCTACCCCTAAGGAATCCGTGATTTTGCCCCAGAAAAACTGTCCTGTGTTGGAGAAGCGATAATTGCTCGAGCTCCACGGGCTTCCGACAGCATAATCCTCATAGTCGAAATTTGTCTTGTATACGATTGTATGCTCCGTATTAAAGAGATAGCTGTCGTTAAACAAGATCGTGAAGCCCGTCTCTTGAGAGCCGGAGTAATTCGATGTCAGCGTATAGTCGCCGGCTGCACCTTCGACTAGAGGAGTAGGCGAGCCTTTGCGAGTAATCGCAAGAGAGCCGGGAATTAGACGAAGACCGCGATTGTTAAAGGTGTCAACCAGCCTAACTTTGTCAGTTCCCTCTTCTTCGAAGCGATATTCGTTTTTGTTAAGCTCAAGGGTCCAAGTCATCTCTTTGGCTGCGTAATCCGTGATGTTGCCGGACTTGTTAATAACCCGATGAATATAGGAGACGGTTGCGTTCTTGGTGCCCGTTGTTACGGTCGTGGTCAACGAGTTGCTTTTGTTGCCCGAATCGATGACGGGCGCAATGGCTTTGGCCTCGGTTGCGTATGCAATTTTATATGCTTTGTTGATCGTTCCGAGCAGCGTCAAATCAAAGGTGTCCTTGTCCGTCGCATTGCCGGAAGGGGTATTAGCAAGTGTGTAATCTGTTGTTTCGTCAAGTGTATCAAGCACGGTACCCGCAGATCCGTCCGGATTGATTGCCACCTGTTGAACAGTCATCGATCCAGGCACCAATTGATGCCCCGCTGGCAGCAGGTCGGTCAATACGGGATCGCTGTACTCAAATTCGCCGAAGTTGAACTGGAGCGACCACGTCGCGGTATGATTGTTCAGCGAGTCATACCCCGTTGACGTTTTTTCGATCGTCGAGCCGCGCTGAATGGTAACATTGGCGGAGGCGGTTGCTCGGGATGTAGCATCATCGAAGAGCGCGACATTGTTAGTGAGCGTAATGCCAGGATATTGTGGTATCGTCGCATCACTTTTCACATTGGACGTGTAGTAGATGCGATATGCATTTTTAAGAGTGCCGCTAAGACTTAAATCAACTGTGAAAACATTGGTTGCAGGCACGTAGCTCAACGTGTAGTCCGTGTCTTTAACCAGATCGATTCCCTCTGTAAAAGCACCTGTATGAAGGTCATAACTTAATGGAACGACTCTTAGGCTTGTTTCGTCGAGCGCAAGCTGGGACGGAAGCGTATCCGTTACGATAGCTTGGTTGATGGTGCCTAAGTTCTTGTTGAAATCAATGGACCAGTTCACTTTAGTTGTGTTAATTGCACGATCCCGGCTAACCATCGTTTTACTAATGTTAGGCGTCGGATTGCCGAAGCTAACCGGCAGTGTTACATCAATCTGGGCTGTTGCGCTCACTGGTATACGCACCAGGATTTCGTTATCCACGATAACGGTGGTTTCTTCTAGCCATGCATTGACTTGCATACCGCCCGATAACTGAAGCGGGCCGGTCTGAGCGGCAAAATGCATCGTGATCGTCTTGGTAGCTTGGTCTACATCGAACGTTCCTGCATTGCCGAGCGAAACGCCGGTCATGCTGCTGTCGAGCTTAAGCTGGGCAGGTAAAGCGATCGTGTATGTACCGCCATCATTGGCTATCGCGGCATCGATCTCCCACTCGTAAGCGAGCGTGAACGGGTATCCGCTAGCTCCGATCGAGGCTTCGAAATCATCGGTATAAACAGGCGAGGTCGAGCCGTTGTTAAGTACGGCCGCCCGCAAGCTGGCGCAACTTGCGTCCATTGAACCGAAACAACCTAATAGCTGTGATTCTGTAAAACTTTCGCCCTGCAGTAACAGCACCTTCTTAATGACGCTGTCCGGGACGGGAGCTGCAGACGTATGCTGCACCAATCCTCCCAGCTGAATCGTTTGGATGAGCAGCAGCATGGCCATAAGGAGAGCAATGCTCTTCTGGCGAAGCGTAATGCCATTGCCTCCTAGAGCTGGCATGCGGCTCAAACCGCGGAGCAGATCATGTTTCTTTTGGTGTCTGCTCGATCTGGTAACGTGCATAATGATCTTCATTCCTTTCAATGGATAAATGTAGCCGTGTTTCGAACCTCTTGATGTGTAGTATAATTCTATCAACTATATCCTTGATATGTAAGTCTTTTTTCCTCCTTTTTTGAACAAAAGCAAGTTCTATATGCCTAAATGTGTCGATTTTATGGAAAATTATAGACGATTATAGGGGAACTTCGAAATGGTACTGACAATGGCTACCAAAATATTTGGGACTTAAGTCTCTGATTTGATAGAGTGAAACTTCGGATTCCGAATCCATTTTCCACATTGCATCCCAGCACGCTTAACGTTATAATGAATGGGAACACACATTCTTATATGTGGACATTCGGATTGGAAGGACGCTGCGCGTTCATGTACGGGGCTGGAGGTGACGGCCGGGCTTCCATGTGGCAAGCTCGGCCGTTGCTGTTCTGGTCCCGTTCCTGTTGGAACAAGTACATTTTGACTATACTTTTTATATAGGGTTAGCAAGGGAGGAATGGATTCATGAGCGCTGCGCCGCAAGAGAAGGTATTTCAATTGAAATCGGACTATACGCCGCAAGGCGATCAGCCGGGGGCGATTACGAAGATTGTGGAAGGCGTAATGGCAGGCAAGCGGCATCAGACGCTGCTGGGGGCAACAGGGACGGGCAAGACCTATACCATTGCGAACGCTATTGCGGAGTTGAACCGTCCTACGCTTGTAATCGCGCACAACAAGACGCTCGCGGCACAACTATGCAGCGAGTTCAAGACCTTCTTTCCAGACAACGCGGTCGAATATTTCGTCAGCTATTACGATTATTATCAGCCGGAGGCTTACATTCCTTCTACGGATACCTTTATCGAAAAGGATTCCAGCATCAACGACGAAATCGATAAGCTGCGGCACTCCGCAACAAGTTCGTTGTTCGACCGCAGAGATGTCATCATCGTAGCCAGCGTATCGTGTATATACGGTCTCGGCTCTCCTTCGGAGTACGGAAGCCTTGTCCTCTCGCTCCGAGTGGGCATGGAGAAGTCCCGCGATGCCATACTTCGCAAGCTTGTAGATATTCAATATCCGCGCAATGATATCAGCTTTACACGGGGGACGTTCCGCGTTCGCGGAGACATCGTAGAGATATTCCCTGTCGCGAACAATGAACGGGCGATCCGGGTGGAGTTGTTCGGGGACGAAATCGAGCGGATTTCGGAAATCGATGTATTAACCGGCGAGATCGTCGGGGAGAGAGACCATGTCGCGATTTTCCCGGCCTCCCACTTCGTAACCCACGAAGAGACGATGAAGCGGGCGCTTGTGAACATCGAACGCGAGCTGGAGGAGCGCCTCGCCGAACTGCGAGAAGGGGGCAAGCTGCTGGAAGCCCAGAGGTTAGAGCAACGTACGCGCTACGATCTGGAGATGATGGCGGAGATGGGCTTCTGCTCCGGAATCGAGAACTACTCTGGTCCATTGACGTTCCGTGAGCGGGGTTCGACGCCGTACACCTTGATGGATTACTTCCCGGATGATTTCCTGGTTGTCATCGACGAGTCCCACGTATCCCTACCTCAGATCCGCGCCATGTTTAATGGTGACCGGGCACGTAAAGAAATGCTCGTCAATCATGGGTTCAGGCTGCCTTCCGCCATGGATAACAGACCACTGAAGTTTGAGGAATTTGAGGGGAAAGCCAAGCAGCTTATTTACGTTTCTGCCACACCTGGACCTTATGAACTGGAGCATTGCCCAACGATGATCGAGCAAATTATCCGGCCGACGGGACTCGTTGATCCCATCATCGACATGCGTCCGACAAAAGGGCAGATCGATGATTTGCTTCATGAAGCAAGGGAGCGGATCGCACGCGATGAACGTGTTCTTGTTACGACCCTGACGAAGAAGATGGCAGAAGATCTGACCGATTACTTGAAGGAAGTCGGCATTAAGGTGCGTTATCTTCATTCCGACATTAAGACGCTGGAACGGCTTGCGATCCTGCGGGATTTGCGGCTAGGCGTCTTCCATGTCCTTGTCGGAATCAACTTGCTTCGCGAAGGCTTGGATCTGCCGGAAGTTTCTTTGGTTACGATTCTGGATGCGGACAAGGAGGGGTTCCTCCGTTCGGACCGATCGCTGATTCAAACCATCGGTCGTGCCGCGCGTAATAGTGAGGGACGCGTCATTATGTATGCGGACAAAGTAACGGATTCCATGGATCGGGCGATGAAGGAAACGGAGCGCCGCCGTGCGATTCAGGTAGCCTATAACGAGAAACATGGCATCGAGCCGCAAACGATTCGCAAGCGGGTCCACGACGTCATCGAAGCAACGAAGGTTGCGGAACAGAAGTCGGATTATCTCACCGGCGCAGATTCGGGTAAGATGACGAAGAAGGAACGCGAGAAGGTTATACAGCGATTGGAAGCAGAAATGAAAGAGGCAGCGAAGAGTCTGCAGTTCGAACGTGCGGCGGAGCTTCGCGATGCGCTGCTTGAACTGCGCGCTGAGAATGGGTAGGAGGAGAATATTTTGGCAAGCGATAAGATCGTCGTAAAGGGTGCTCGTGCCCATAATCTTAAGAATATAGATGTAACCATTCCGCGCGACAAGTTTGTTGTGCTGACGGGACTAAGTGGCTCTGGCAAGTCATCGCTCGCGTTCGATACGATCTACGCCGAAGGACAGCGTCGTTATGTCGAATCGCTCAGCGCTTATGCAAGGCAATTCCTCGGTCAGATGGAGAAGCCGGATGTCGACTCCATCGACGGACTTTCGCCTGCCATCTCCATCGATCAGAAGACAACGAGCCGCAATCCGCGCTCGACCGTAGGCACTGTGACGGAGATATACGATTATCTTCGACTGTTGTTCGCGCGGGTGGGTCGTCCTCATTGTCCGGATCACGGAATCGAGATCGTGTCGCAGACGATTCAACAGATGGTAGACCGGATTATGGAGTATCCCGAACGGACCAAGCTTCAAATTATGGCGCCAATCGTCTCCGGTCGCAAGGGTGAGCATGCCAAGCTGCTTGCGGATATGCAGAAGCAAGGATATGTTCGCGTTCGCGTCAACGGGGAGCTTAGAGAGCTCAGCGAGAAGATCGAAC
Organism: Paenibacillus sp. strain BS8-2; assembly: GCF_054483835.1. NCBI lineage: Bacteria > Bacillati > Bacillota > Bacilli > Caryophanales > Paenibacillaceae > Paenibacillus > Paenibacillus sp. strain BS8-2. Next base: position 1,123,590 of record NZ_CM137010.1, on the reverse strand, counting down.
TGGAGAAAAACAAAAAACATAATATAGAGGTTATTATAGACCGTATTGTCGTCAAACCGGATGTTCATGCTCGTCTTGCGGATTCTCTCGAGACGGCTCTCAAGCTGGCTGAAGGACGCGTGCTGGTGGATGTAATGGAGCAAGAGGAGCTGCTATTCAGCTCGAATCTGGCTTGTCCGGAGTGCGGATTCAGCATCGAAGAGCTGGCGCCGCGTATGTTCTCGTTTAACAGCCCGTTTGGAGCATGTCCGGATTGCGACGGACTAGGGGCCAAGATGATTGTAGACCCGGATCTTCTGGTACCCGACATGAGCAAATCGATCGAAGAAGGGGCTTTCTTAGCTTGGGCGGGGAGTACATCTAATTATTATCCGCAATTTCTAAGCTCGGTGTGCAAACATTATAAGATTCCGGAGAATGTGCCTTTATCTGAGCTTAACGCCGAGCAGATGAAGAAGCTGCTTTATGGAACTGGCGGAGAGAAAGTGAGATTCCTCTACGAGAATGACTTCGGCCATCGTAAGGAAGCATTTGTACCATTTGAAGGTATCGTTAATAATCTAGAACGTCGATATCGGGATACGCCTTCCGAATCTATGCGTGAGCATATTCAAGGTTATATGAGCGCCAAACCTTGCGGAGGCTGTAAGGGACAACGTCTGAAGAAAGAGAGCTTGGCGGTGACGATTGGAGGCGAACATATTGCGTTCGTTACGTCCTTGTCGATCGGCGAAGCCAAACGTTACTTTGATTCCCTAGACCTTTCGGAGAGGGAGCGGACGATCGCCAATCTGATTCTCAAAGAGATTAACAGTCGATTGGGCTTCCTAGTTAATGTAGGTCTTGAATATTTGACGCTCAGCCGAGCAGCGGGAACGTTGTCTGGCGGCGAAGCGCAGCGGATTCGTCTGGCGACCCAAATCGGCTCCAGTCTAATGGGAGTCCTCTACATCTTAGATGAACCGAGCATTGGCTTGCATCAGCGGGACAACGATCGGTTGATTCAAACGCTGGAGCATATGCGTAATCTGGGCAATACCCTCATCGTCGTCGAACATGACGAGGATACGATGATGGCTGCTGACTATATTATCGACATCGGTCCAGGTGCCGGCATTCATGGCGGCCATGTCATCTCTCAGGGTACGCCTCAGGAAGTCATGAACGATGAGAAGTCATTGACAGGGCAATACTTGAGCGGTCGCAAATTCATCGAAGTGCCGCAAGAACGAAGAGCAACCGGTGATAAGTGGCTGGAGGTTCGCGGCGCCAAAGAAAATAACTTACGCAATGTCAACGTGAAGATTCCACTGGGCGTCTTTACGGCGGTTACCGGTGTATCGGGTTCCGGCAAGTCCACTTTTGTTAATGAGATTCTTTATAAGACGTTGGCAAGGGATTTGAACAAAGCTAAGGTGCGTCCAGGTCAATACAAGGAGCTTCGCGGTATCGAGCATCTGGAGAAGGTTATCGATATTGATCAATCGCCGATCGGTCGTACACCGCGTTCTAATCCAGCGACGTATACGGGCGTATTCGACGATATCCGCGACCTCTACTCCAATACGAACGAAGCGAAGATGAGAGGCTACAAGAAAGGCCGCTTCAGCTTTAATGTCAAGGGCGGTCGGTGCGAAGCCTGCCGCGGCGATGGCATTATCAAGATCGAGATGCATTTCTTGCCGGATGTTTATGTACCATGCGAAATCTGCAAAGGCAAACGTTATAACCGCGAGACGCTCGAGGTGAAATACAAAGGCAAGAACATCGCAGAAGTGCTGGAGATGACGATCGAAGACGCATGCGAATTCTTTGAGAATTTGCCTCGTATCCACCGCAAGATCAAGACGTTGCTCGATGTAGGTTTAGGCTACATGACGTTGGGACAGCCGGCTACGACTCTTTCCGGGGGAGAAGCGCAGCGGGTCAAGCTTGCTGCAGAGTTGTATCGACGAAGTACAGGCACGACATTATACATTCTCGACGAACCAACGACAGGCCTTCATGTGCATGACATCGACCGACTGCTGACCGTTCTCCACCGACTTGTGGATTCCGGCGAATCGGTGCTTGTGATCGAACATAATCTCGACGTCATCAAGACTGCGGATTATTTGATTGATTTGGGTCCAGAGGGCGGAAGCGGAGGCGGTACTATTGTCGCAACGGGAACGCCGGAGCAGGTTATCAAAGTAGATGGATCTTACACGGGGCGTTACTTGAAGCCTGTTCTAGAGCGCGATCGAGAGCGGACAGAGGAGCGCAAACGGACATTAGAGCGTATAGGAGCTGGCGTCAAGGAATAATTCGTGTCAAATCGTGACAAACTTGTTACGAATGCGATTTCGGACTTGCAACGTAAGCGTCTAAAGGCTAACATAGACTAAGATTAGGTTACGTGTGATTTGGAGGAGGTCCCTTATGTTGTTCCTGGCAGAAGAAGCTACAAAAACAAGCGCAATTGATCCATTCGATTGGTTCATGCTTGCCTTCACGGTTATTATTGCAATCGGCTTCGTACGACTCATTATGGCTCGTCCGAGAAAAAATGTGTTTGCAATCGGCTTTACAACCGTAGCGCTTGCTTTATTCCTGTTTATTGATTACGTGATGATCTTTAAAGTTTGGTTGGCTTAGAAGCAATTGTGACAAGAAGCGGTCTGTCGGTAACCCCGGCAGACCGCTTCTTTTGTAGAATCAATAGATATCTATTTCAATAACATTTCGATCAAATTATTCGGAACACCGTTCGAAGATGAGCTTCGCTGGCGCAAGGATACGCCGCCTTGGCCGGCTTCCTTGATCACTTCGATGGCTACTTGCTTCGCTGCATCTGCTGTATTGATAATCATCTGCTGAACGGTCCCGCCAGGAACCGTTACAACATCTTCGATGATTGAACCATCGACGGAAGCGGGTAGAACTGTACCCGATTCGGCGTCCTTGATGGATAATCGGAGGCTCCTTGGCTCTGTGCCGACGTTGTTAAGGTGAATAGCGAGCTCAAGCTGACCTTCTCTCTTGGCGAATGTGAATTGCGATGTTGAGATGTTTGTCATATTATCCATATTCATCGATTCCTCTCCTATCCAATCAATGTGTTGTTCTGTTTCAATAAGTCGAACAGTTTATTTTGTTTGGCTCTTTCTTCTTCTAATAATTTGACGATGAGGGATTCGGTTGCGCTTGATCCTCCGCCACAGCTGCAACTTGAAGTCGTTCCTGTTCCTGTTGCTGGAGTGTTATTACAAGCACATTTGGTAAACAGGAGAAGTAGAGCGAGAATCGCAGTATTATCAGAGAAGTTGATAAGCGTGCTGTTGCCGACCGTGAACGAATTGCCATTGGATACGGTATTGGCAGAGTTGTTAGCCGAGCTTGCAAGACCGTTTGCAGAACTAACCAATGCGCTGTCATAGTCGAACGTATTGTTTGATGTGCTTAGATTGTTGGAGTCATTATCTGCACAGCTTGTGGAGTTGAGGGTGCTGTTTGCATTACTGGGATTATCATTGGCTGAGGAATTGTCAGCATTGCTCGTATTATTGGGTGTATGATCGCCGGTTGTAGCCGAAGATGTGTTCGTCGACGTATTGTCTCCTGTTGTGGAAGTAGCTGAAGTGTTGGACGTATTGTCTCCTGTTGTAGAAGTGCTTGGTCCTGCGTTTGAAGTTGCGTCGGTATCGGACGTGTTGGTGGCGTCGCTGCCGCTGGAAGAAGAGTTGTCGCCAGTTGTTGATGTGCTTGGTCCTGCGTTTGAAGCTGCATCGGTATCGGATGAGTTGGTGGCGTCGCTGCCGCTGGAAGAAGAGTTGTCGCCAGTTGTTGATGCGCTTGGTCCTGCGCTGGAAGTCGCGTCGGTATCGGAGGTATTCGACGATGTGCTCGTGCTTGTGGAAGAATCGTTCGCTGAAGAAACGCTGTCCGTATCTGATGTGCTTGAGGCGCCGCTTGTGCTGGTTGAGTTATCTGTCGCACCTGAATCAGTGTCAGACGTGTTCGATGATGAGCTTGTGCTCGTAGAAGAGTCGTTCGCTGCAGAGACGCTGTCCGTGTCCGATGTGCTTGAAGCACCGCTTGTGCTGGCTGAATTTTCAGTTGCGTTTGATGTACTGTCATTGTCCGACGTATTGTTCGATCCGCTATTGCTAGTTAACGTCTCGTTGATGACCGCGGCGCTGTCTGTGTCCGAAGCATTGTTGGATCCGCTCGTGCTCGTATTCGTTTCGGTGACAGTCGCCGCGCTGTCCGTATCGGAGGCGTTGGTCGCGCCGCTGGTGCTTGTTGATGTTTCATTCGCAGTCGAAGCGCTGTCTGTGTCCGAAGCATTGTTGGATCCGCTCGTGCTCGTATTCGTTTCGGTGACAGTCGCCGCGCTGTCGGTATCGGAGGCGTTGGTTGCGCCGCTGGTGCTTGTTGAAGTCTCATTCGCAGTCGAAGCGCTGTCTGTGTCCGAAGCATTGTTGGATCCGCTCGTGCTCGTATTCGTCTCGGTGACATTCGCCGCACTGTCGGTATCGGAGGCGGTGTTTGCGCCACTAGTGCTTGTTGAAGTCTCATTCGCAGTCGAAGCGCTGTCTGTGTCCGAAGCATTGTTGGATCCGCTCGTACTCGTATTCGTTTCGGTGACAGTCGCCTCGCTGTCGGTATTGGATGTGTTGGAAGCGCCGCTGGTGCTTGTCGATGTCTCATTCGCAGTCGAAGCGCTGTCTGTGTCCGAAGCGTTGTTGGATCCGCTCGTACTCGTATTCGTTTCGGTGACAGTCGCCGTGCTGTCCGTATCGGAAGTATTGGTTGCGCCGCTCGTGCTGTTGGATGAGTCAGTCGCACTAGAGGTGCTGTCATTGTCTGAAGTGTTGGAGGCTCCGCTTGTACTGTTTGTCGTTTCGTTTGCGTTCGATGCGCTGTCCGTATCAGAAGCGTTAGAGGCGCCGCTCGAGCTAGTAGACGAGTCTGTGGCATTGGAAGTGCTGTCATTGTCTGAAGTGTTGGAAGCATCGCTCGTGCTGCTCGATGTTTCAGTAGCGTTCGATGCGCTGTCCGTATCAGAAGCGTTGGAGGCCCCGCTCGTGCTGTTCGATGAGTCAGTCGCATTGGAGTTGCTGTCGTTGTCCGAGGTGTTGCTTGCGTCACTTGTATTAGTCGAGTTTTCCGATGCATTGGAATTACTGTCGAGGTCGGAAGAATTATGAGCTCCGCTTAAACTCTTTGATATTTCCTCGATGGAATTGTCGCCTTCGGCTTTGGATGAGTTGCTTGAATTACCGGTATGCAGGTTCGTGTCGTTTTCCGGATGGAATGAATCCATTTTTTTGAGCACGACAACATTACGTTTACCACCGGTCTTCCGTCTTTTAATAGGGCATTTATGTTTGCCTTTTTTGCAGCCAATGCAAGTGCAAATGACCTTCAAGGATTTGGAGCCAGAGGGACAGGTGCATTTGTGATGCTTCTTATGGCGGCGAATGGGTTTTCTTTTGTTGCTACGACGAGATTCGCCCTTCATGATTAGCCTCCTTATTGTACAGATACGATAGTGTATAGATTGGTAGGGAGTCTAGAAACGGCAGATGCACAGGTAACAATAATATCCCGCATGGCCTGACCACAATAAAAAAAGCCGTCCACCTTGTCATTACGACAAGCTGAACGGCTTGATTAGAAGAACTTATACCCACCACATCTCGCCAAGCGGCTCGCGGATCAGTACTTGTTGCAGGTTGGCTACTGCTTTCGTGAAACCTTCGTCTACGGACATCAGACCGTCTTCGTGTTCGATGCTGACAACATAGTCGTAGCCTACGAGACGCAGGGCACTGATAATATCCGCCCATACCTTGAGGTCGTGACCAAAGCCGACAGTGCGGAACTGCCAAGCTCGATCGAGCATAAGCGAGTAGGACTGCATGTCCGTTACGCCATGGCGGTTAACGTTAATCGGATCGATCGTCGTATCTTTTGCATGGAAGTGATGGATAGCGCCGGCGCGTCCAAGAATGTGAACGGCTTGAACCGGATCAATACCTTGCCACCACATGTGGCTTGGGTCGAGATTCGCGCCGATCGCGTTGCCTGCCGCTTCGCGAAGACGGAGCAGTGTTGCAGGGCTATGAACGGAGAAACCGCCATGCAGCTCCAAGCCGATCTTGATGCCCGCAGCTTCGGCGATGCCGCCGATTTCGGACCAATAAGGGATAACCTTCTGCTCCCATTGCCACTTCAAGATATCTTGGAAGTCATTCGGCCATGGCGCAACAGGCCAGTTTGGATATTTGGCATCTTCATGGTCGCCTGGGCAGCCAGAGAATGTGTTAACGACTTCGACTTCCAGACGGTTTGCCAGCTCGATTGTTTTACGGATGACGGCATCGTCCGGAGCGGCAAGTGACTTCTGCGGGTGAAGCGGGTTGGCATGACAGCTGAGTGCGCTGATCATGAGGCCGCGCGATTCTACCGCTTGTTTAAAGGCCTTCAGCTTGCCTGCGTCAGCAAGAAGAGTGTCAGGATCGCAATGCGCGTTGCCAGGGTAACCACCCGTGCCGATCTCAATGGCATCCAGACCTTTGGAAGCGATGTAGTCAAGTGCTTCTTCGAATGGCTTCTGTGCGAACAATACGCTGAATACGCCTAATTTCATAAGATATATACCTCCCGAATCCAAAGAATGGATTTGATTTCACAAACGCCATTAGTATACCACTTAATAACCATATAGACATGTAGGATTTTAAGAATTTGGCAAAATCGCATAATAATTGAACAATACAGCATGAGGTTGGTTCAGTTGGCAGTAATGTTTGCTGGAATCGTTGGTCGTCGTTTGATAATATAAGAGAAACAAATCAATGAGACCGTCGGAATTCAGAGAACTGCGCATAATGCCCAAGGGGCGGCGCCGAGAGGAACAGGAATACATGATAACAACACAATTAACAAGATCGGATATAGAACTACTCGCTCCTGCAGGGGATTGGGATTGTATGCGTGCAGCCGTTGCCAACGGCGCGGATGCAATTTTCTTCGGCGTAGAGAAATTTAATGCAAGAGCGCGTGCGAATAACTTCCGCAGCGAGGAGCTGCCGGAAATAATGAGTTTCCTGCATACCTACGGGGTAAAAGGTTTTCTCACCTTCAATATACTCGTATTCGAGGACGAGCTGCGCGATGCGCAGAAGCTGATCGAGATGTGTATTGCGGCTGGCGTGGATGCCGTCATCGTACAGGATCTCGGTCTAGTGAAGCTCATTCGGGAGCTGTCGCCCGACTTCCCGATTCACGGCTCGACCCAGATGACGATTACATCGCCAGAAGCCGTGGAATTTACGAAGCCGTTTGATATGGAGCGTGTCGTGCTTGGCCGCGAGAACAACCTGAAGCAGATTAAGAAGATCGGCGAGCAAGCAAAGCTGCCGATGGAGGTTTTCGTGCATGGCGCGTTATGCGTATCCTATTCGGGTCAATGTCTGACATCGGAGATGTGGGGAGGCCGTTCGGCCAATCGCGGCGAATGCGCGCAAGCGTGCCGCTTGCCTTACGATCTGATGGTCGATGGCGTGCATAAGCCGATGGGCGATATCGCCTACCTGTTGTCGCCCAAGGATCTGGCTGCAATCGATCTCGTACCGGAGCTAATTGAAGCGGGCGTGACATCCTTTAAGATTGAAGGACGTCTTAAGAGTCCGGAGTACGTAGCAAACGTGGTCAGCAAATATCGTAAAGCGATTGATCATTATTTTGACGGTAATGACGCAAGGCCTTCGAAGGAAGAAGTGAGAGAGCTTCAGCAAAGTTTCTCGCGTGGTTTCACGCATGGATTCCTGGATGGCACAAACAATAAGCTGCTGGTTGAAGGAACGTTCCCTAAGAGCCGCGGCGTCTATCTCGGAACGGTGGAGCGCATTATGCGTGATGCGGTGACCGTGCGGCTGGATGCCCCTGTCAAGCGGGGCGATGGCATCGTGTTCGACGCCGGCGACCCAACGAAGAAAGAAGAAGGCGGTCGCGTGTACGATGTTAGGCGTCAAGGCGTGAAGCTTGAAGGTGAAGCCGCGGAAGGTACGCTGATTGAGATTGTGCCGGGACGTAATGACGTGGATCTGCGCAAGGTGCATGTGGGCGATCGGGTATGGAAAACAAACGATCCTGCACTCGACAAAAGGTTGCGGGCTACGTTTGAGACGGATAAGCCGTACCGCGTATTTCCTTTGCATGTCCGTGTAACAGGTGCTCTCGGCGAGCCGATGCGAACTTGGTGGACGGATGTGCAGAAGGGCACGACCGTCGAGATCATATCCGAGTTGCTGTTGGAGCAAGCCCAGAAACGTCCAATGGACGAAGCGCTGCTGGAGGATCAGCTTGGTCGTCTAGGCGGCACGGTATATCAGCTTGACAAGCTGGAGGTTCATCTGCAGGGCGATCTGATTGTACCGATCCGTGAGTTGAACCGAATGCGCCGCGAAGCGGTAGAGCAGCTTGCTGGCGAACGTCCGAAACCGCCAGTGTATGTGAAACATGATGTGGATGCATTCGCCGATGCTGCGAGCAATAGCATGACGAAACGTGATCCAGTGCTAAGTGGCCGCACCGCTAAGCTGACAGCACTATGCCGCAGTCTCGAACAGGTGGAGGCGGCCATTGATGCCAACGTCTCGTACATCTATGCGGACTTCGAGTTTATTAAGCAATTCCCGGCCGCAGTAGAAGCTGCGCGCCGTGCAGGCGTACCGATCGCGCTCGCAACTCCGCGTATTCACATGCCTGGGGAGAACGGATATCACGCCAACATTCTGAAGCTAAAGCCGGATGCCGTGCTCGTGCGCAACACAGGTGCGCTTTATTATTACTTGAAGGCGAAGAGAGAAAATCCGGATGCACCGTTCCCTAAATTAATCGGCGACTTCTCGCTCAACGTGGCCAACCATAAAGCAGTTAAACTATTTGCCGAAGCGGGATTGGATCTGATTACACCATCGTATGATCTGAATATACAACAAATGGTAGACCTGTTGGAGCACTCCGATACAACCGTGCTTGAAGTTGTCATCCATCAGCATCTGCCAATGTTCCATACGGAGCATTGTGTGTATTGTACGTTTATGAGTGAAGGAACGGACTTCACGAATTGCGGACGACCTTGCGAAGAGCATCGGGCATCGCTTCAGGATCGCATTGGCATGTCCCACCCTGTACGAGTGGATGAAGGATGCCGCAACACCGTGTACAATGCCATTGAGCAGTCTGGCGCTGAATATCTACGCAACTTCGTAGAGCTCGGAGTGGATCACTATCGCGTGGAATTCCTGGAGGAAACAGGCGAGAAGGTAACAGAGGTACTGTCTCTCTACCGTGACGCACTTGACGGACGCATCAGTGGTACTCAGGTATGGCGCAGTCTCAAAGCGACGAATCAGCTAGGTGTAACACGCGGACAACTGGTGAAAAAATAGAAGAACAAGAAGAGGACCGCCTCCCTTATGGATGGCGGTCCTCTTCGTATGTGGCTTACAGTGTACGTTCAAGTCGTTCCAGTACGCTCTCGAGCGGCTCCAGCTTAGACCAGTAATAGCGCAGTTCGCTGCCAAGATCATTTAATTCATTGGCTGTAAGGCCAAGATCGGAGTACAGGCGGAAGGTATGGACGATCTCGCGGTACATATGGAAACGATGCGGCCGCTTGACGATTTCTTCGCCAGTCCATTCTGCTGCCCGTTTGAGGCTTGGGAGGCTCAGCGTGTTCTGCCGAATGTATAGCTGAGTTTCGTAAGACAGCAAGAAGTCGATCAATTTCTTGGCGGCAGGTTTCTCGTTGGATCGTTTGCTGATTGCCAGTCCGATAATGACGAGCATCGTGCGCGATTGCGCCAGATGCGGCAGCGGAGCAATATCGTATTCGAAACCAACGTTCTTAAGCTTATTCAGATACGAATAGGTGCCCATGATAATCGATGTTTTCTCATTGATGAACAAGGACATGGCATCCGAGTCGCTTTGCGAAAGATAAGACGGAAACTGATCCGTGACAACGCTCATACATGCTTCAATGGCCGACTTCAGCGGCTCGGCATTCAGCGTGTAATAACCTTCGGCATTGCGCTGGAAACGGACGTCGTTCTGGAGCAAGAAGATCGGCCATCGATTCTCGGACATTAAGTAGAAGTGGAAGCCGACTCTCTCTTTCCCTCTGCTGAGCACCGATCCGGCCTCGCATAGCTCCTCCCAGCTCCAGCCGCTATGCGGCTCAGGCAGATTGCTTTCACGGAAGTGATCCTTGTTATAGCACAGAATGACGGGGGTGAAGACGAATGGCAGGACATATTGCTTCTTGCCGACAGAGAACGGTTCATTCAGAAATTCGTAGGCTTCGTCGAAGTGCTCGAATGGCTCTAGCAGCTTGCTTGAACCGTCATCATCCTTCATAAATTCGTAGTTGTATAAGTTGACCGTCAGGACGTCAAAGACATCCTCCATCAGATATTGATCCATCCTGTCATGTTGTCTTGGCAAGGCTACCGGGATGGGGAGCACATGGATATCGTCGTGCAGGGCATTAAATTGTTCAACGAGCTTCAGAATATCTGTCTCATCAATCAACGAAGGATAGTAGCCGAAACGAAGAGTAACGGCGTCGCTCTTCTGACGTTTCTCCAGCACTTGCGCCCCGATACGCGGAATTTTCTCGATTAACCCTTCTTCAACTAATACTTCCAGTCCTTTGCGGACCGTATTCTTGCTCAGACTATATTGATCGCATAATTCAAGCTCAGAAGGCAAGAAGCTGCCCTTTGGAAATTTCCCGATTTGAATTTGACTTCTAAGCGTTTGGATGAGCTCCTCCAAGCGGCTTCGTGAGGTAGTTCTTTTTTGTTTCATGCGTATCATGTTCCCCTATCTAAATGGATGAGTGTGTAATGAAGTTGTGTTCTAGTATATTTAAGTTTAATTCTTATATGCATCTAGCGGGCAATTAGGTTCATTATAGCTCAATAGATAATGATTGTCATCACCAGATTCGAAACAAAATTTCCAGGAGTATCACAATGTATACGCTTACCTGCCCGTTGACACACAATCTAGGAACGAAAAAATAGTATTGACACTTTGTGAACTCCTAAATATAATCTAAAGTATACCAAGGCTAAACGAAATGATCTTAATTATCAAATACGTCGCGTCTGGTTCACTATAGTATATAAAGTAAGCGAACACGATGGGAGGGTTCTGGATTGAAAATCGCATTTTTGCAAGGCGCTGATCAGCGTAACAGAATTTTTACTGCGCAACACCTGGAGCAGCTTCGTCAATGGGGAGAGGTCACCTTGAATGAAGGGACTGGCTTTCAAGAGGAAGCGCAATTGGTGAAAGCGATTCAAGGCGCCGATGTGGCAATTACATCTTGGGGAATGTCGTCTTTGACGCACAAGGTGTTAAACGAAGCACCGAATTTGAAGGTCGTCCTGCATGCGGCAGGAACGGTAAAGCCAATCATCAGCGATGCGATGTGGGATCGCGGGGTTCGGGTTACGAATGCGAATTCGGCATTAGGCAGGGGAGTGGCCGAAACTGCGCTGGGACTGACGATTGCATCCATGAAGGATATGTGGCGGCTTAGCGCCGGTTGCAAAGAGAATCAGTGGGGCCCGGTTCAACAAGTGCGCGAGCTGTTCGATGTGAAGGTTGGCGTTGTTGGAGCAGGGATGGCAGGTGCGCATTTCATTAAACTGTTGCAGCAGTTCGAGGTAGATGTACTCGTCTATGATCCGTTTATCAGTGCGGAACGGGCAGGTACATTGGGAGCGGAAAAGGTTTCTTACGAAGAGTTGTTGAAACAGAGTGATGTGATTTCAATTCATGTTCCTTCCTTACCGGAGACAAACCACATGTTCAACGAGGACAGCTTCCGTCTAATGAAGGAAAATTGCATTCTGATCAATACGGCAAGAGGATCGGTTATTGATGAATCAGCATTGATTAAGGAGCTGGAGAAAGGCAGGTTCTTCGCTTGTCTCGATGTCACCGACCCTGAGCCGCCTGAGCATAATCACCCGTTCCGATCGTTGCCGAATGTCATTCTGCTGCCGCATATTGCAGGAGCGGTGAATAATGGTCTTCAGCGTGTCGCGCGATCCGTGATTCATGACTTATGGTTGTTTATGCAAGGCAGCGATATGAAGGGCGAGGTCAGGCGCGAAGAATTGAACCTGCTTGCTTAGAAGCTTTACGCGGAGAGCTAGACCGCGAACTATCTAGAAGGGGAGTGAGGAGAGATGAACAGCACATCCCAGGCGAGAACGAATGTGTCTGCTGGACGTTCGCCGCACTGGAAGTCGAAGCTGCACAAAGGCTGGAGACGCATCTTATGGAACTGGCAGCTTTACGCCATCATTTCACCCGTAATCGCTTATTTTGTCATCTTTGAGTATATTCCCATGTACGGCGTACAGATCGCATTTAAGGATTTCTTCGCCAACAAGGGGATCTGGGGGAGCCCTTGGGCAGGACTCAAACATTTGGAAATGTTCTTTGATAGCTTCTACTTCGAGCGGCTGCTTAAGAACACGATTGCCATAAGTTTGTACTCGCTTGCGATCTCATTCCCGGTGCCGATTATACTGGCACTTATGATCCATGAGCTTGCGAGCAAGCCCTTTAAACGATTTGTGCAAACGATTACGTATGCCCCGCATTTCCTTTCAACGGTCGTGCTCGTAGGTATGATGTTTATGTTCTTCCATCCTGAACGAGGGATATTCAATCACCTGCTGGAGTGGGTTGGTCTGAATTCGGTCGCCTTTATGGAGGAGGCGAGCTGGTTCAAGTCATTGTATGTCTTCTCTGGCGTATGGCAAGGCATGGGCTTCGCATCGATTATTTATCTTGCGGCGTTATCTGGCGTTGATCCGCAGCTGCATGAGGCGGCCAAGGTGGATGGAGCTTCGCGGCTTCGTCGGATCTGGCATATTAACATACCTGGCATTATGCCAACAGCCGTCATTGTCCTTATTTTGTCGGTGGGCGGGCTGCTCGGCGTTGGCTTCGAGAAGATCTTCCTGATGCAGAATGAGAACTTCACGATGCTGGAAACGTCAGAAGTCATCTCTACTTATGTATACAAGCAGGGTATTCAGAGCGCCAATTACAGTTTCGCAGCAGCAGTTGGACTATTCAACTCTGTCATTAACTTTACGCTTCTCGTACTGGTGAATGCTTTCGCCCGTCGCGTGAACGAAACCAGTCTGTGGTAGGGGGATGAGAGATGGAAATTCGCAACAGGTCAGATAAACTGCTCGAGCTGCTGATTATCATCATTCTGACAGCTGTGTGCATCATCGTGCTCTATCCGCTGTTATTTGTTGTGAGCGCTTCGATTAGCGATCCGATGTCTGTGATCGACGGCAAGATGTGGCTTTTTCCAATTGATATTAACTTTAGCGGTTATGCGAAGGTATTCGGGAACCCGGATATTATGCGGGGGTACGGCAACACGATTCTGTACACAGTTGTTGGGACATCCATCAACGTTTTAATGACTATCTGTGCAGCATTCCCTTTATCCAGGAAGGACTTCTTCGGTCGCAATGTGATTACGGGAATGATGGTATTCACGATGTTCTTCAGCGGGGGTTTGATTCCAACCTTCCTGCTTGTGAAAGATCTGGGTCTAGTCAATACCATGTGGGCGCTCATTCTGCCTTCGGCGGTCGGCGTTTACAACATCGTAATCATGCGAACGTTCTTCCAGACGAGTATTCCGTATGAGCTTCAGGAAGCAGCCTCGATCGACGGATATTCCCACTTCCGTATTTTGCTCAAAATTATATTGCCCCTGTCGGCGCCTATCATTGTGGTTATGATTCTGTTCTACAGTGTCGGACACTGGAACTCCTATTTCTCGGCTCTTATTTATTTGAAAGATCGAGCGAGCTACCCGTTGCAATTGATTCTGCGAGAAATTTTAATTGTAAGCTCTACACAATCCATGACGTCGGACGACACCTTCGCTGCGCAGTTAATGGAAGCGGAGAAAATCAAGTATGCAGTCATCATCGTAGCTAATCTTCCGATTCTCATGTTGTATCCTTTCGTGCAAAAATATTTCGTTCAAGGGATTACGATCGGCGCGCTCAAGGGCTAACGCAGATCTGTCCATAGATGCAAGGAAGAGCCAATATCGAAAGGGGAGTAAAAATATGTTGAGAAGACGATTTGGTGTACTGGCTTTATCGATTGTTATGATGGCAACGGCAGGCTTAACAGCTTGCAGCAACGGCGGAAACAATGAACCCACTAATGCTGAGGGCTCAGCGACGGTCGCACCGGAGGCTACAGCAACAGCTGCGCCGGAGAAAGTGAATTTGAGTGGATTCCCAATCGTAAACGAACCGCTAGACGTGACCTTCTTCGCAGGTCAACCAGCCATTGCGTCAACCGATTGGAGCCAGGTACCGTTGTGGCAGGAATACGAGAAAATGACGAACATTAAAGTGAAGTTTGACCTTGCTCCTGCTGCAAGTCAGTCTGAGAAGCTGAACTTGGCGCTGGCAAGCGGCGAATATCCGGAAGCCTTCTATCGCGCATCGGTTCCGAATGCCGATCTGATGAAGTATGGCGAGCAAGGGATCTTCGTCAAGCTGAACGACTATATCGAGAAATACGCGCCGAATTTCCAAAAAATATTGGACAGCAACCCGCAAGTGCGCAAGGCCATTACAATGCCAGATGGCAGCATCTATTCGTTCCCGTGGATCTTCGACCCCGCATTCACTTCGCTTACGATGGGACCAAGAATCTGGATTAACAAGGATTGGTTAGACAAGCTTGGTCAGAGCGAGCCAACTACGCTTGATGACTATTACAAGTTTTTGAAAGGTGTCAAAGAAACGGACCTGAACGGCAATGGCAAAAATGATGAGATTCCGTTCTCGACAGCAGGTCTTCATACTTTAATCGGACAAATGAAGGGCGCTTTCGGATTCGCTAATCGCGGCAACGCTCATGCGATGGTCGATATCGAGCCAGGTACGGACAACTTGCGCTTCTTCGCCGACGATCCGAAGTATAAAGAGATGCTGGAATACTTGAACAAGCTGTATGCCGAAGGTTTGGTAGACCGCGATATTATCTCGCAGAAGGTTCCGGATATGTATGCGAAGGGCAATCAGAATCTGTTAGGTTCCATGCTTACGAGCAATCCGCGAATTACGATGAAGCTTGAAAACTTTATTGGTCTGGGAGCGTTGAAAGGGCCGCATGGCGACCAAATCTACTCCTCCGTGAACCCTTCTGTGCCGATTGTTGGTTCCTATGTCATTACGGACAAAGCGGAGAATGTAGAAGCGCTGGTTCGTTGGATCGATTATTTCTACAGCGAAGAAGGCAGCCGTATGCTAATGATCGGCTTCAAGGATGTAACCTACAAGGAGCTTCCGGACGGCAAGTTCGAATTGCTCGATATCATTACCAAAAATCCGGATGGCTTAAGCCAAGATCAGGCGTTGTCCAAGTATGTGACGTATCCAGGCGGCGGTTCTCCGACGATCGTATTCCAGAACAATTACGCAGGCAGCGAAGCGCAGCCGGACAGCTTGGGAACGGCGGAGAAAGTGAAGCCTTATATCATTCAAGAAGTATGGCCAACCTTTAACTTCACTGCGGATGAAAATGATCAAATGACAAAAATCAGAACAGATCTGTATACCTACGTCAATGAGCATGAGGCGAAATTCATTCTAGGTGATCTGCCGTTCAGCGAATGGGACAAATTTGTAGCAGGACTCAAAGATGTGAAGCTTGATGAGTTTATGAAGCTGTATCAAGCGGCGTACGATCGTTATAAGCAGTAGTATATTTGACGGCTAGGCGGCCGCCTGCCGGAATCGGCGGGCGGCTTTGTCTAGGCTAATGAAGGAGATCATGTGATGACTAGCGAGCCATCGGTACCAAATGTCGAAAGCAAGACGATAAAGGTCGTCATCGTAGGCGCGGGAAGCCGAGCCATGAATTATGCCTCATACGCCCAGCTGGAGCCTGACAAGATGCAGGTGGTTGGCGTTGTAGACCCCGATCCTGTCAGACGCCGCTACACGGCGGACACGTACGGATTTGACGAAGGGCGATGCTTCTCTACTGTAGAGGAGCTGCTTGCCGAACCCAAATTCGCGGATGCGGTAATCAACGGGACACTCGACCCGCTGCATGTGCCGACCACGCTGCCGCTGCTGCAAGCCGGCTATGATGTGTTGCTGGAGAAGCCGATTGGCATTCATGAAGAGGAGGTGATGGCTCTCTATGATATGGCACGCGCACACGGACGGAAGGTGATGATTTGCCACGTCTTAAGGTACGCGCCATTCTATGCGGAAATCCAGAAGCGAATTCAAGGAGGTGACATTGGCGATATTGTCCACATTCGGACGGAAGAGAATGTATCCTATCACCATATGGCGACTGCTTTCGTGCGGGGCAAGTGGGGCAATGTGCAAACAGGTGGATCGACGATGCTGATGGCCAAATGCTGTCACGATCTCGATCTGATTACATGGTTCAAGAACGGCATTCGTCCGTCGAAGGTAAGCAGTTATGGCGGCATCGCTCAGTTCCGCGTGGACAAGGCTCCTGCTGGATCAGGCACACGTTGTTTGAATGATTGCGCAATTGAAGACACGTGTAATTTCTCGGCGAAAAAGCTGTACCTGGATCAACCGTTGTGGGGAGCTTATGTGTGGCCCCAAGCCAAGTATGGGCATGAACTGACTGATGCGGAGAAGCTCGAATGGATGCGTACGGACAATCCATACGGACGTTGCGTGTGGCGCTGCGACAACGATGTAGTTGATCATCAAACCGTGATGATCGAGTTCGAGGATGGCAGTACGGCGATGCACAGCTTGTCAGGCAATACGGCAAAACCATGCCGTACGATCCATATCGTCGGGACGAAAGGCGAGATCGAAGGCGTGATGGAGACCGGCGAATTTATCGTTCGTCATCCCGATGTTAGACCGGGCGGTGAATATAAGGAAGAAATCGTGCGTTTGCAAGTGTCCAAGGATATGCATGGCGGAGGCGACAGACGAATCATTGAAGATTTTATCGGCGTCGTGAGTGGTGATACGGGCTCTCGTTTTACGACATCGCTGGCCAACTCCATATTTGGACATCTTGTCGGTTTCCGTGCGGATCGCGCACGGTTAAGCGGTCAGGTAGAAGAGGTTCCCGTTCTGCTCTGAGCTGAATCATCCATTCGAAAGAGGGGATATGCAGGTGAAGAAGAATTTTGAACGTAATCGTCAACGAGCGACAAATCCAGGAGGGACAATGCTGGATACCGCTGCTACGTCGGAAGCGGCTTTGCAATTGGAGGAAGGACGTCGAAGAGAATCGAAGGCAATCAGCAGGCGGCAGGCGCTTGCTGCTATGGGCACCGGCATACTGGCCGCAACGGCAGGTGCCATGCTCCTGCCTGGCGGCGAGAAGGCCCATGCTGCTTTCGATCACCCGCTTGTTATCACGACGATTGCACAACTCCGATCTGGTGCGACGGCTGAGGATAGTACTGTGCTTTATCATGTATCCGATGCAGGTCGAGAAGGGCATTTCATCTATGATTCGTCAGATACGACTTCCTCGGACGATAACGGGATGATCTTCGTATCGACGACAGGCAAGCGATTCCGACGTCTGGATGCCGACGTCATCAACGTGAAGTGGTTCGGTGCCAAGGGCGACAATACGACTGATGACAGCGCGGCCTTCCTTGCAGCTATCGCCGTGGCGAAATCCAGGGGCGGCGGTACGGTGTATGTGCCGAGCGGGAAATTTGTGGTGACGAATCTGCTGATCAATTTTCATTATTTCACTTTGCGGGGCGAAGGGCGAAGCGCCTCTCATCTCGTCAATCGGCATGCGACCCAGCCTGTGCTCGAGATCAGGCCCAAAACGGGTACGGAGCTGGCATCAGGTGAAATCATGCCTACGATCACCAATATTTCGATTGAAGGCTTTACGATCAAGAATGAGATCAACAGGTCTGGCGACTATCCGCTCGTTACAGCCGATGCGATTGTGGGATCGCGTTTTACGGATTTGTTTTTCCAGAATACATTCGGCAGCGGCTACTACTATGGCTCGGGGATGAAACTGGTCGATGCGTATGAGATTGCTATTACAGGCTGTACCTTCCGGCAATTCCAGAAGGGTTATGGGTTGGATATGCCTAACTTCGATGAGAATATCGGCAATGTCAGCTTGACGGATTGTTCGTTTATGTATTGCGGTCATTCTCTTCTGTATGCGAGAGGCGATGGCTCCATGGCGAACACGATTGTGCTGACTAATGTCAAATTCGTCGGTTGGCAAGGCGGCATATATCATGAGAATCGAGCCATCTATTATCAGACAACGGTGGGTACGGCGGTGACAGCCAGCACGGTCGTCTATGTCCCGGATGCCTCTAAGTTTGCAAATAATGAGTGTGTGCTGGCAGGTAGCGGACAGCGAGTCATGCCTGCGCGGATTGTGTCAAGGAATACCACGTTGAATACGCTTACGCTCGATCGTGCAGTCACGCTGGCTGTGAACGATACGATCATCATGGGTACGGTGGCTGTTCATGCAGGTTGGCGTTGCCAAGAGATGCGGCTCACGGGCTGTCACTTCGAGGGGCTTGATGTCGGACTATATGCTAGCAATAAGTTAGGACTCATTACGCTTGATTCGATGCATATCGGCAGCAACTCGAATGTTGTTATCGTGGACGACCAGGTGAAATATCTGCATATGATGAATTGCCGGATCTTCTATAACGACGATGCGCCAGTCCGCACAGACTGGTGGACAATCATCCGTATTACGAAGCTTGATGACGATAACAACGTGATTCTGCTGGATAATATGTACATTGAAGGCGCGGGAGCGGAGCAGCTCCAGAGCTTCGAGGCCAAGATCCGCAATCATACCTCGTATAAACCGTATATTCGAATTTTTGATCGAATGGGCGGCATGCAATATTACTCGAACGGCAAGGGTGTTACGTATCATGATGGCTTCACTCAAGCCTACAACCGAACCGCGAACACGCTGACGTCGAAGCAACGCTGGCTGGAGAATGGGACGGAGAAGTGGGCGCTGGAGTTCAAGGATACGGCAGGCAATCTCGGCTTCAAGCTGGCCGGGCAGACGAAGGACAGTCTGCTGCTGGATGCTTCTGGCGGCCATGTCGGCAGTGGCGGTTCAGCATATAACGAACCGCATTTGCGATTGGGCAACTTCCATATCTGGGTCGATAACAGCGGCAGGCTGCGCTACAAGAACGGTGTGCCGACTGGCGAAGCGGATGGCAATCTGCTGGCAATCGAGCCTTAGATGATGTAAGCAAGTGTTGTTGATTACACGATTGAATGGATAGCTTAGCGGACTCGCCCGAGCGTCAGTCATGCAGTTACGCTCGGAATATCCGATGAGAGCGAGGTCTTATTCATGAATCATTTTGACGAAACGGAAAAGATGGAGCAACAAACGATCGCAGCACCTCAGCAAGGTATGACGCGTAGGCAAGTGCTTGCGGCACTTGGCGCAGGTGCATTGGCGGCAGCAGCGGGAGCGCTTGTGCTGCCTGGGCGTAAGGCGTTTGGTGAAGGTGAATCGGTCACGGAGTCAGTCTATGGTGGCGGCGAGCCGGCAGTCGTCGAGCATCCGCTTGTGCTGACAACTATTGCGGATATTCGTTCTGGCGTGACGGCTGCGGTTGCCGGCAAGCTTTATTATGTAACCGATCCCGGCAGGGAAGGGGAATTCTCTTATGATCCTGCAGACTCGGTTTCTCTAGATAATGATGGCACTATATTCACTTCTATATCAGGTGCAAGATTTAAGCGCCATCATGTTGATCATTATAACGTCAAATGGTTTGGAGCCAAAGGGGACAATATAACGGACGATAGTGCTGTATTCCAGATGCTGATTCATTTAATCGAAGGTCAGGGCGGCGGTCTGATCTATGTCCCAATGGGCAAATATGTGGTTACGAATCTATTGGTAAGCAAACATAATGTTCATATTGTTGGTGAAGGGCATGTTGCCTCCGTGCTTGTCAACCGACATGTAAGTAATCCTATCCTTAATATTCAGCAACCGCTAGTGGATGACGGTGATCCGCTGACACCGATTCGTGAGGATGGCGATACCAATACGCCGTTCCCGGCACAGCTATCCATTACGAATTTCAGACTTGCGGACATTATGGTCAAGAACGAAATTGTGCGTACGCCGGGTGACTATCCGATCCTGTTAGCCAGTACGCTCGTGCGTTCGCAGTTCTCGCATGTCTTTTTCCAGAACACAACGGCTGGCGGCAGTTATTACAGGGGAACCGGTGTCAAAATAGTCGACGGCTTTGAGATTGTATTTGACACATGTGCATGGCGCCAATGGGCAAGAGGTTATGGTATTGACATGCCGAATACGCGCTACAATTCCGGTAATGTCACCTTCCTGGATTGTTTGTTCATGTATTGCGGTCATGGATTGTTGTATGCTCGCGGTCCTGGCGCAATGTCGAACTCCGTTCTGCTTCAGAACTGCAAATTTGTCGGCTGGCAGGGCGGTACGTACGTCTCCCAGAATCGTGTACGCTACTATCAAACCAAGGCAACAAGCGGCGTAACGGGTAGTACTTCAGTGCCTGTCCCGGATGTCTCCAAATTTACGGTAGGGGAAAATATTTTGGTCGGCAGCGAATCGAGAGCAACACCGGCAGTCGTGGCTTCCCTCGACGTAATCAGCAATCGAGTTGTATTGGATCGTCCTGTAACAATCGCGACCGGCGATACTGTGCTGCAAGGGACGATCGGTGTTCATTTCGGCTGGCGCGCGCAAGAACTTAAAATAAGTGTCGGTCATTTCGAAGGCTGCGACGTAGGTCTGCATAGCGCTAATCGTTTCGGTTTACTGACGATGGACAATATCCATGCCGGCAATTCTTCGAATATTATCATCATCGATGATCAAGTCAAATATTTATCCTTCACCAATAGCCGTGTGTTCTACAGGGACGTCAATAGTCTCTATACGAACTGGTGGACTGTTGTTCGGATAACTCGACTGCAAGACAGCAATAACATCATCATTCTCGATAATCTGTATATGGATCCGGAGGATTCGAGTGACTTCATGAATCGCGTGGTTGTTAATGAGACGCCTCATGAGCCGCTGATCCGGCGAATGGATCGGGAGCAAGGAATCCAGTACTTCTCCGGAGGGCTCGGCACGACCTATCATGATGCCGTTAATACAGCCTATAACCGTACGACCACAGCGAAAACATCCAGACAACGCTGGACCGAAGCGGGGGCAGACAAGTGGTCGCTCGACTTCAAGGATACGGACGGCAACCTCGGCTATAAGCTTGCGGGCAAGACGCAGGACAGTCTGCAGTTCAGCGGCGCATCCGGCAACGTTGTACTCGGAGCAGCTTGGAACGAGCCGCATTTGCAGCTTGGCAATCACCATATCTGGGTAGACGGTTCTGGCAATTTGCGGATTAAGAATGGTTCGCCGACGAGTGCGAACGATGGGAAAGTATTCAATACAAACAATGGTAATGGTAATGGAAATGGCAATGGTAATGGAAATGGCAATGGTGGCGGCCATGGTGGTGGACGCGGAGGACGAGACGACGATTAATGCCATTAATCGCCGTTTTATCGTCGAGGGTTGAGTGCAGGAGTTGGCTCGGTGAGGACGAATGTGTTGGAATGCTAAGTTAATCACATTAATCTTACCGGACAAAGCAGGTGTACAAGGATGAGTAGTAATCGATTGTATTACAATAAGGAGCCGCTGCGTGTCGCCTTCGCTGGCGATAGTATTACGTGGGGAGAAGGTCTGCTGAATGAAGGTTTTGTTGATTCAGCAGACCGGCTTCTGCGTGAGCGCGCGGCGTATACATTATTTCATAATGAGCTTCATTATAATGGCGAATTGTCAGTTGTCGTGAATCCTAAGCTGTATGGCGGAGAAGCGAGCATGCTGTCGGGAGCAGGCTCGGAGGCGACGTTCCGCTGGAACGGTGATCGGCTCGTGCTGATCACGGCACTTCAGAGAAGGAATGAAGAAGCATCGCTGATTGAGTTGTATGTGGATGGACAGCTGACGGATTCGTTCTCTACTTATAACGAATCGCCGTGCGGCAGCGAGGCACTATCATTTATCGCCGACGGCTTAAGTGATAAATATGATCTGGGTCATGCCTTTACATATAGTCACCAAGTGACTGTAGATGGAGAGGTGTTGATCGGCGAGCTGAACCGATCGGGGTATGGAGGAGCGATGCCTGAAGGGCATGCTTACAAAGTCATCCGGAAATCGGTTTTTAACCCCGTTAATGAACAAGTAGAAATTCGTCATTTTCTCTGGTTTCTGACGCCGCCGCGGGCAGGCTCTAACATTGAAGCTACCTTTCAATATGGAGAGAGCGTGACGTATGCCAGAACAACGGTTGGCGAGATAGGAGCAGAGCTGTCCGATCCGCTGGAGAGTCCATTCGGCGAAGGGGATGTGGCATTTGATCCTGCGCATCCGCGTCCGCTGAGCAGTGGGCTCGACTTTCGGGCATCCAATGCGAAGGCAATGCGCGAGTGGTCGCTTACGGAAGGTGTAGAACATGAGGTGACGTTTCGTGTCGTTGGCTTTGATCCTCGCGGAAGCTGCTCGGGTAAACCGTATCTTATCGTTAATGCCGTAACGGATCGGGCGCATCATATTCTGAATGCGGGCATTGGCGGCTGGACGGCGAAGCTGTTCAACGAAGACCGCGCCCTCAGGAACATTGCTTATGTCGCAGCATGGCAACCGGATCTGGTTGTCATCGGACTCGGTACCAATGATGACTGGGGAGTGGGCAATGGTTTTGTCGCGTCCAGACGTCTGCAGGAGGGAATATCTGAAGCGTCTTTGCGTCAGATGCCAACGCTTGTTATGAAGAGATGTGCCATGGAAAGGGAAGGGCTATACGAGGTCGAGACGTCCGAGCTTCTAATTGAGGGGCTAACGGAGCGTAGTGTGACGATAGATGGAGCAAATGCTGATCTGAGCGATGTGCGCGAAGGAGACATCGTCGTACTTGGTGACTATTGGGGAGATAATCGCAATGTACAATGTCGGATTATCGAACGCTGGGAATCGTCGACGCGGACAGCGGTCTTCGACAATCCGCTTGCACCGACGCCGATTACTCATCAAATTGGCAATTATATCGGTCAGAAGGTGCGCGTGAAGCGGATTGACGGGTTTCTTAGCGAGCTGAGGGGCATGATTCGGACGATTCGGGAGTCGGCGCCGAGTGCTGATATTGCATTAATCGAAACGGGATTGAGTAATTTCAATACCAGACTGCTAATGGGATATGCCGAGCAAATGACGCGATTGTCGGCTGCAGAAGGCGCGAGGCATATTCGGATATATGATAAGTTGGCTAATTGGCAGTATGGAAGGGAACGGGATTTGAATGCCTGGCTCGATAGAGCTGGCAACACGTCGGCGAATGGAGCAGTCGAATATCTGTTATGCAATAGCAATGGTGAGGACATTCAGGCTGGAGTTGGCTATACGCTGCGCAACTGGTCCGTGAAGGTCGACGGACTGGAGCGTTATGGCGATGGCTGCCATGTCGAAGGCGGATATGCATTGGCGTTCCGGCCTGAAGCAGCGCCGCACGAATTGATCATTGATAATTGGAACGGACGCGCCCGCCATCCCGCGGTATGGTATCGATTCCTGCCGACGAAGCTGATCTTCGTGGAACGTCCTCCGATTGCGGGATCGACTATTGAAGTGACGGTCTCATCCGACAAGTGGAGCCCCGATGATGCACATCTGACGATGCCTGGCGGGTTGTCCATGTATGCCGAGGCAGTGTGCGGGGAGCTTGAGGACTGGTTGAGAGATCGTTAATTCGTTTCATTATTTCGAAGGGGGCACCAACGATGGCTCGAAATATTACGATAAGTTGTGTGGGTCCGCGTCCGCTTGTCGTGCAGGCGCATGTTCCTCCTCAAGAGGCCGTGGATCTTATGATTGAGCATTGGCGAAGCTTACTGGATCGTGTGATCCCAGATGGGCCCGATCTGATCGTACTCCCGGAAGCGTGTGATCGACCGGATAAGATCGCTTATCCGGAACAGCAGCGTATGGTGTATTACCGGACAAGAGGCAATCAAATCCGTGACTTTTTCGCGGAAGTTGCCCGCGAGAACCGTTGTTATATCGCGTATCCATCCCACACCGAAGCGGAGGATGGAAGCTGGCGCAACGCCGTTCAGCTAATCGGACGCGATGGTTCAGTAGTCGGTGTGTATCATAAAAATCATCTTGTACCTGAGGAACATTACAAGGGCGGCATTCTCTATGGCAAGGAAGCACAGTTAATCGATTGCGACTTCGGCAAGGTGGCTTGCGCAATCTGCTTCGATCTCAATTTCGATGAGTTGAGGCTGCAATATGTGAATGCTAAGCCGGATCTGATTATATTCCCTTCCATGTATCATGGCGGGTTGATGCAAGGGTATTGGGCTTACTCCTGCCGCTCATATTTCGCCGGCGCGATCGCAGGTCTTCCTTGTACGATCGTATCTCCGCTTGGCGAAGAGACAGCAAGCAGTACGAACTACTATCCATTCGTTACAACCAAGATCAACCTGGATTACGAAGTGCTGCATATTGACGGTAATGGCGCGAAGTTTCAAGAGATGAAGAACAAATATGGCACGGACATCCGCATTCATGATCCCGGTTACCTGGGCAGCGTGCTGCTGACCAGTGAATCGGAGTTCGTGACGGCGAAGGATATCGTAGCAGAATTCGAGCTCGAGCGACTGGACGAATATTTGGATCGATCGCAACGGGAGCGGCATAAGCCGGGACATATCGAGCCATAACGGAGGGATGCGAGGGCATGGGGAACAGAAGAGTAGGAATCGTCGATCTCGACACATCGCACCCGGGCAATTGGGTGCCGATTATCCGCGAGCTCGGCTATGAGATAGCAGGTGTGTATGACGGCGGTACCGTTCACGAAGCGGGTTATGCGGAGCAGTTCGCCCGCAATCACGGCATTGATCGAATTTTTGTTTCGCTGGAACAAATGGCGGGCGAGGTGGACATTGCCATTATTCATACAGTTGACTGGGGACTGCATGTCGAGCGGGCGACCCCGTTCATCGAAGCAGGTGTATCCGTACTGATCGATAAGCCGTTTGCAGGAAGTGTCAGCGATCTTCGTCGCCTGCTGGCTTGGCAGAAGGAAGGCTCTCGCATCATTGGCGGCTCCTCGCTTGCTGTGTGCGCTGAAGTTGTTGATTGGCATGAGAGACGTGACCATGCGGATGGAATCGTATCCGTATTTGGCGGCTGCGCGGTGGACGAATTCAATTATGGCATTCATGCCTATTCGATGATGCTCGGTATTCTGGGGCCAGGGATTGAGAAGGTGCGTTCTCTCGGCACACAGGTACAGCATCAGGTGGAGCTGGTCTGGCATGACGGGGGACGCGCTATTGTCAACGTTGGAGGTACGGCAGGTTATTTGCCTTTCTATGCCACGATCGTGACTGAGAAGAAGGTCGAGCATCTCCAAGTCAATAATAGTGGATTGTATCGTTCGCTTCTGGAGCGGAGTTTGCCATATCTCGCGGGTGAATCGGAGCCATTCCTTGATCTGGCATCGCTGCTGGAGCCTGAGTTCGCAGCGATTGCCGCGAAGGTGTCTCAAGCTGATGGCGGACGGTTCGTCAGCTTGAAGGAGCTGGATGAACAGAATGGCGATGGGCTGTACGATGGTCGTACATTCGCTGAACAATATCGCAAGAAAGCGAAGGGATTTTAACGATGGTGACAGTTGCACAATCCGGTTATGCAGTAATGCGAGAGCCGCTAGCCGCACCGTTTGGCTTCAAAGGAGGTTACGTCGACGAGCTGTGGCAGTCGATCGTCACATTACAGGACAGCGACGGCAATCGAGGTACCGGACTAGGTGTCCAAAGCATTCTTTGGTCGGATCCCGGTCTGTTCGCACGCTGGGGACATGAACGAGGCAACACCTTCATGCATGAGATTACGGTGCAGGCGCTGAAGGCTGCTGTTGGCATGTCCTTTGACACGCCGCCGCAGCTCTTCGATGCTCTGCTGGAGGAAGCATCTGACTTTACACGCGCTCGTTCGGAGATGGAGCTTCGCCACACCTTCCTCTTGAATGCACTGGTGCCGATTGATCAGGCGGCGTGGCATCTGGCTTATTTGAAGAGCAAAAATTTGAACAGCCAGTTGAATGGGGTGAATGGGCTGTCGTTTAAGGAACTGCTGCCGACTGAATTCCAGCCTATCTTGTCGGCGAAACACGAACGGGTCGCTTGCGCTCCCGTCGTTTCGTATGGGATGTCGAATGAGGATATTCTGGCCTTGGTCGAAGAAGGTTATTTTGTGCTTAAGATCAAGCTGGGCTCCGATCCTGACGGTGATGGCGATGAGGAGAAGATGCTGGAGTGGGATATCGGACGGATGAATCGCATCCACCAGCTGGTGAGGGAATATGAGACACGATTTACCGATCATGGGGGAATTGCGTATTACCTGGATATCAACGGCAGGTATCGGACGACCGATCAACTGCTGCGGCTTGCAGATGCGGCAGATCGTTCTGGAGCGCTGAGCCGGATTCTGGTCGTCGAGGAGCCCTATCACGAAGATGTGCAGCACGAAGTGTGGGATGTTCCGTTCCGGATCGCGGGAGACGAAAGCGTGCATAGCGTAGAAGATGCGCTTGAACGTATTCAGATGGGGTACGGCGCGTTCGCTCTCAAGCCCGTAGCCAAGACGATGAGTCTCAGTCTAAGAGTGGCGCAGCTGGCGGCGAATTACGGTATCCCTTGCTTCTGCGCGGATTTGACGGCCAGCCCGATCATGGTCGATTGGAACAAATGTCTAGCCGCTCACCTGCCGCCCGTTCCAGGCTTGGCGACGGGACTGATCGAGTCGAACGGTCCGCAGAACTATCTCGGCTGGAAGAGGATGCAAGGCTACCACCCAATGCGCGGTGAAGAATGGATCGAGTCTTCTAGAGGTTTTTATAGGCTGCCTGACTCCTTCTATTCTTCAATAGGCGGGGTGTTTGGGAAGTCGTCGCATTATGAGTCATTAATACAATTATAAGAATAGCTGGAGTGAGCCTTCCGCGCGTGCACATGCGGAGGGCTATTTTTATATTTCTATACATGTATAAGTTATTTCACCTTGTATAGAAGGATATAGTCGCTCCGACTGATCCTAAGGAACCGGTTGTATTGACAGAAGGTCCCCGTCCCGTTAGCATGAAGGAGTTCCGGCTTGATGCCGGCAACTTGATGGCATTTAATCATGATTATGATCATAAAGCGAGGCTCAATAGATGACTTGGTATTCGCAATGGCGGCATGTATTCAAGCTGGACCCGGACAAAGATATTACAGATGACGAGTTGGATGCGATTTGTATGTCTGGAACGGATGCAATCATCGTCGGGGGTTCTAGCGGTGTTACCTTCGAGAATACGGTGGATCTGATGTCGCGTATTCGTCGTTACGAAGTGGACTGCGCACTGGAGGTATCGACATTGGAAGGAGCCGTGCCCGGCTTCGACGGTTATTTTGTCCCGTTGGTGTTGAACACAGATCGGGTCGAGTGGATACTTGGCCGCCAGCTTGAAGGTCTCAAGGAATACGGGACATTTGTTCCTTGGGAGGAGACGGCGGCGCAAGGTTATATTATTTTGAACGAAGATGCAACCGCGGCTAAGCTGACTGGGGCTAATGCTAGACTGGATGCGGATGATGTAGTTGCGCATGTACGGATGGGAGACCGACTCATGCGGCTTCCGGTTATTTATATCGAATATAGCGGTATGTTTGGAGATATGGAGCTATTGCGCAGAGCTAGAGGGGTGACAACTGGAGCTAGGCTGTTCTACGGCGGCGGGATCGATACACCGGAGAAGGCACGCTTAGCCGCTGAGCATGCGCATACGGTCGTTGTAGGCAATATCGTTTATTCGGACTTGGCTGCAGCCCTATTGACGGTAGGGGCCGTGCACAAATAGACGATTGGCCGCATCCTTCCAACTTATGACTGACTATAATGGAATAGCAGATCAAGAGGTTAGGCAGGAGTGAGGAGATGGAGGCGTTCATCGCAAGTTGCTCGAGGGACAAGAAAATCAGACCTGCGGGAGCTAATGGCGTCAAGAAATGCAAACCCAATAAGAGACGGCGGCTTCTAGCGGTGAGGACCTATTACTACTACTCAATTGGCGATGGCGAAAGAAGATTGTTTACGCTGGCTGAGGCATTACCTGGTTATGATTGTAGATTGCCCGATCCTTCCAGGATGTCGGTCGTAAACGTGTTTGTTGATGGAATGTTGCAGTCTCCGGAAGTATACGGTGCTTATCCGGGTGAGTTGCTCTTCGTCTCGAATCAAGCACCTCCGATGAACTCTCGTATTATTGCCCAATTTATTGCCATAAGAGGCTAAAATGAGCGGTTGCGCTGCTTACATTCTACGCAATCAAAGCAGTTAACGCATTTAACGCATTTAACGCATTTAACGCATTTAACGCATGAACAAGAACAACACCTTGCGACCACGCAAGGTGTTGTTCTTGTTCATGTTATTACTACGAATAAGTGGTCACCACTTGGAAGATCGTAAACACGATACGAGCATCCTCGGGAATCGTACCGGCTGTCGTAGAAGTTAGTTCCAGAACAGTGTCCGTAACGTCCGTGACCAATCCCTCCTCTTGCACTTGGCCGTCGACGATTAACTGGTAAGCATATTCTGTGCCTGGTGGAGGCGTGCTGATATCGACTGCAAATTGTGTAACTGTTGCCCCCGTATCATCGAGCCATGTTTCTGTTGCAGGACCGATATCTTCCGGTGTATTGGCAGTCAGAACAATGCCTCCTGTTGGGGCGATCATGAAGTAATTCATAATCTCATAAGCTACCGCTACCGAGAATGGGCGTGGCAGAATCAAGCTAGCCATTGTAATCACCTCCTCTATGTATTAATAAATGCTAGATTGCTTGTGGCTGAAACGGACATTCGGAAGCGGTCATCCGCCTTCATTTGAAGCAAGCCGACCCAAAAAGAGCAAATTGACAGCAAAGGGCGCGTTGTCTAAACTGTGAATAGGCGAACAAAATGGCGAACAAAGGAGTTCAATCATGTTTAATTCCATTGGCATCGAACAGGCGGTGCAGAAGCTCAATTCGCCGCAGCGCGAGGCGGTTCTCGCCACGGACGGCCCTCTTCTGATCATGGCCGGAGCGGGCAGCGGCAAGACGCGGGTGCTGACGCACCGCATTGCATATTTAATTGAAAAGAAACGGGTAGCGCCATGGAGTATATTGGCGATTACATTTACCAATAAAGCGGCGCGAGAGATGCAGGAGCGGGTCGGTGCGCTTGTCGGACCGTCGGGCCGGGATATTTGGGTATCGACATTCCACTCCATGTGCGTACGCATCTTGCGCAAAGACATTGACAGGATCGGGTTTACTTCGAATTTCTCCATCCTAGATTCTTCGGATCAGTTGTCCGTCATTCGTAACTGCATGAAGGATCTTAATATTGACACCAAGAAGATCGAACCCAAAGCGGTACAGTCTTCGATCAGCAGCGCGAAGAATGAACTTGTCACGCCGGACCAACTAGAGAAGAAGATCGGGGATTACTTCGATGAGCTCGTGGCGAAGGTGTACGCCATGTACCAGAAGCGGCTGCGCAGCAACAATTCGCTCGATTTCGACGATCTTATCATGATGACGATTCGGTTGTTCAAGGAGATGCCGGAGGTTCTGGAGTTCTATCAGAACAAATTCCGTTATATCCACGTCGACGAATATCAGGATACGAACAGGGCGCAATATATGCTCTGCAACATGCTGGCAGACAAGCATCACAACATCTGCGTTGTTGGTGACAGCGATCAATCCATCTATCGTTGGCGCGGCGCGGACATCTCCAACATTCTGGGCTTCGAGAGCGATTATCCAGAAGCGCGAGCGATTATGCTGGAGCAGAATTATAGATCAACAGGCAATATCCTGGATGCGGCGAACGCGGTCATCAACCTCAATACGGGACGCAAACCGAAGAAGCTGTGGACGGAGCAGGGTCCTGGCGACATGATTTCGTTCTACCAAGCGGATTCCGAGCATGACGAGGGGTATTTTGTAACCGGGGAAATTCGCAAAAATATTAACAAGGGGCGCAAATTCGCGCATCACGCGATCCTTTACCGGACGAATGCGCAATCCCGTGTCATCGAGGAAATTCTGATCAAGTCGGACATTCCTTACAAAATCGTAGGCGGCATCAAGTTCTACGATCGTAAGGAGATTAAGGATTTGCTGGCGTATTTGCGCCTCATGTCCAATCCCGATGACGACATTAGTCTAACGCGAATTATTAATGTGCCGAAGCGGGGTATCGGCGACACGACCGTGGGCAAGCTGGAAGAAGAGGCTGCGCGTCGCGGCGTCTCCATCTATCGCGTCCTGGGCGACCTCGGCGATGTCGAAGTGAATGCGAGAACCCGGGCGCTTCTGGGTGAATTTTATGGCCTTATCTATAATCTGACGGCGATGGTCGACTATTTGACAGTAACGGAGCTTACAGAGAAGGTGCTGGAGCTGTCTCAATACCGGATGGAGCTTCAACGCGAGAATACGCTGGAGTCCAAGGCCCGGATCGAGAACATCGACGAGTTTCTATCTGTGACGATGGATTTCGAAGAGCGCAACGAAGATAAGTCGCTTGTGGCGTTTCTGACTGACCTCGCGTTAATTGCAGACATTGATTCGTTAGGCAAGGATGCGGAAGAAGAGAAGAAACAAGACGAAGACGCGGTCGTGTTAATGACGATGCACAGCGCCAAGGGATTGGAGTTCCCGATCGTTTTCATCATTGGGATGGAGGAATCGGTATTCCCTCATAGCCGCGCACTGACGGACAACGAAGAGCTGGAAGAAGAGCGCCGGCTAGCATATGTCGGTATCACCCGTGCCGAAGAACGACTGTATCTCACTTGCGCCCGCATGCGGACATTGTTCGGGCGTACCGGGATGAACATGCCGTCCCGGTTCCTTGGCGAGATACCGGACAACCTCAAGCAAGGCGTATCCACCGCCATCGGAGGCAGCGGCGGGGGCGGCGGCTTTGGCAGCGGAGGCGGCTTCGGCCGCACCGCGCCAACACGTTACGGCAGCGGCGCTTCGCCTGCCTCTGCCGCGGGATCGCGCTCCCCGGGCTTTGGCGCCGGGAGCGGCAGGGCCGCCGCAGGCGGAAGCGGTGGAGGCGGCGCGGTGCGCGTCACCACCTCCTTGGACGCCGCCCGCACGGCCACAACCGCGGGAGCGGCGGCGGGGGACTTCGCGGCTGGAGATCGCGTCGCCCATGGCAAGTGGGGCGAGGGCACCGTTGTTGCCGTCAAGGGGACGGGCAACGACATGGAGCTGCAGGTTGCATTCCCTGCGCCCGTCGGCATTAAGCGGCTGCTCGCCGGTTTTGCCCCCATCAAGAAGGTTTAACACATAAACGATTAACGCCGCAACCTGTTATGATGAGCCGTTGCGGCGTTTGATCGTGAGGTTTGATGAGAAGTCATTATAGGGAGGTTTCACTCGTGAACGTGGGATCAGAACGGATGAAAGAGCTTATCACGCTCATTGCTGAGCACAACTATCATTATTATACGCTGGACAACCCGGCTGTCAGCGACGTCGATTACGACAAGCTCTACGACGAACTGGTCGCGCTGGAGGCGGCGGAGGGTGTAACATTGCCGGAATCACCTACTCTTCGTGTCGGCGGCGAGCTGCTCAAAGGTTTTGATCCTCACCGTCATCGCGCTAGACTTTGGAGTCTGGACAAGGCGCAGGATCAGGAGGATCTGCTGGCGTGGCATGCGCGTGTCCAGAAGGCGATTGCCGATTACAACGCTAAGAATCCGAATGTCGAGCCGCTACCACAGCCAAGCTATGTCATCGAGCTGAAATTTGATGGATTGACGCTTAACCTGACCTATGAGAACGGCAATCTCGTTCAAGCTTCTACGC
Source organism: Paenibacillus sp. strain BS8-2 (assembly GCF_054483835.1). NCBI lineage: Bacteria > Bacillati > Bacillota > Bacilli > Caryophanales > Paenibacillaceae > Paenibacillus > Paenibacillus sp. strain BS8-2. The sequence goes on along the minus strand of NZ_CM137010.1, from coordinate 1,091,446 downwards.
GTGGCAACGGCACGGTGGGCGAAGGCATTCTCCCTCAAGTCCGCACGATACGCTCGATTCCGATGACGATTCCATTCAACGAAGGCATCATCGAAGTGCAAGGCGAAGGCATCATGGGACTATCCGTCCTGGCCAAGTACAACGAAACAGCCGTAGATCCGCTCAAAAATGCGCGCAACGCAGCAGCGGGAGCCCTGCGCAATCTCAATCCAGCAGTTACGGCGGAGCGGAAGCTTGACGCTTTTATCTATAATATAGGGTACGCTGAAGGTGTTTCGTTCAAGGATCATCGAGAGCTGCAGCAGTTTCTAATTCAGAATCGATTCAAAGTTAATCCCTATGTCAAATATGTTGATACGATCGAAGAGGTTCAGACTGAGCTTGCCGCTATTGCGGAGCGAAGGCTGACGTTCGACTTCTTGATCGACGGTGCCGTCGTTAAGCTGATGGACATGCGAACCCGCGAGGCACTTGGTTACACGGACAAATTCCCGCGCTGGGCGGTTGCCTTCAAGTTCGAGGCGGAGGAGACAACAACGGTTCTGGAGTCGGTATCTTGGGAAGTGGGCCGCACGGGCAAAATAACCCCGGTCGCGCGCGTAGAAGCCGTTGATCTTGCAGGCGTAACGGTGCAGAACTGCACGCTGAACAATATCGGCGACATCGAGCGGAAAAACCTGAAGTTTGCCCTTGGCACGCTGGTCTCCATCAGGCGCTCCAATGACGTTATTCCGGAGATTCTCGGAAAAGCGGACGAAGAGCCGGGCGGCGAAATCGTCTTCCCGATCGCCTGCCCTTCCTGCGGCACGGAGCTGGAGCAGCGCGGCGCGCATTTGTTCTGCAACAATAATCTAGGCTGCCGCCCGCAGATTATCGGTCGGATAACCCACTTCGCATCAAGAGACGCGATGGATATCGAATCCTTCAGCATTATGACGGCAGAGCAGTTGTATGCGGACTGCGAGGTACGTGATCCTGCTGATCTATATGCCTTGGTTTATGACGATCTCATTAAGCTTGAGCGGTTCGGCGAGAAAAAGGCGCTCAAGCTGCTCGAAGCGCTTGAGAAATCCAAGAACCGGGATCTCGCGGCCTTCCTGTTCGCGCTCGGCATTCCCAATACGGGCAAAGCCACCACCAAAATGTTGGCCGATCATTATCGCGATCTGGACGCCATCATGGCGGCTACCGCGGAGGAGCTTGTCGGACTGCCGGACATCGGCGGTATCGTGGCGGAGAGTATTGTCGGATTTTTTGCCTATCCGACCTACGCAGACAGCATCGCCAGAATGCGTGCACTCGGCGTCAAAGCGGAGGCGGAGCAGCCAGCCGTCATTCGAGCAGATAGCGTGTTCAGTGGCAAGACCGTTGTGTTGACAGGCACATTGCCAACGATGACGAGGGATGAGGCAGCTCGCAGGCTGGAGGCATGCGGCGCCAAGATTT
>NZ_CM137010.1:995000-1085000 GCF_054483835.1 Paenibacillus sp. strain BS8-2 | reverse complement strand
GAAGAACTCTCGTTAAGGAACTCGGCAAAATGACCCCGTAACTTCGGGAGAAGGGGTGCCTCGGTAGGGTGAATAGCCCGAGGGGGCCGCAGTGAAAAGGCCCAAGCGACTGTTTAGCAAAAACACAGGTCTGTGCGAAGCCGTAAGGCGAAGTATACGGGCTGACGCCTGCCCGGTGCTGGAAGGTTAAGGGGAGCGGTTAGGGGTAACCCGAAGCTGTGAACCGAAGCCCCAGTAAACGGCGGCCGTAACTATAACGGTCCTAAGGTAGCGAAATTCCTTGTCAGGTAAATTCTGACCCGCACGAATGGCGTAACGACTTGGGCGCTGTCTCAACGAGAGATCCGGTGAAATTTTAATACCTGTGAAGATGCAGGTTACCCGCGACAAGACGGAAAGACCCCATGGAGCTTTACTGCAGCTTGATATTGGACTTTGGTACGATCTGTACAGGATAGGTGGGAGCCTTTGAAGCCTGAGCGCCAGCTTAGGTGGAGGCGCCGTTGGGATACCACCCTGATCGTATCGGAGTTCTAACCTAGTACCGTGAAACCGGTACGGGGACCGTGTCAGGCGGGCAGTTTGACTGGGGCGGTCGCCTCCTAAAATGTAACGGAGGCGCCCAAAGGTTCCCTCAGAATGGTTGGAAATCATTCGAAGAGTGCAAAGGCATAAGGGAGCTTGACTGCGAGACCTACAAGTCGAGCAGGGACGAAAGTCGGGCTTAGTGATCCGGTGGTACCGAATGGAAGGGCCATCGCTCAACGGATAAAAGCTACCCTGGGGATAACAGGCTTATCTCCCCCAAGAGTCCACATCGACGGGGAGGTTTGGCACCTCGATGTCGGCTCATCGCATCCTGGGGCTGAAGTAGGTCCCAAGGGTTGGGCTGTTCGCCCATTAAAGCGGTACGCGAGCTGGGTTCAGAACGTCGTGAGACAGTTCGGTCCCTATCTGTCGCGGGCGCAGGAAATTTGAGAGGAGCTGTCCTTAGTACGAGAGGACCGGGATGGACGTACCGCTGGTGTACCAGTTGTTCCGCCAGGAGCACCGCTGGGTAGCCAAGTACGGACGGGATAAGCGCTGAAAGCATCTAAGCGTGAAGCCCCCCTCAAGATGAGATTTCCCAGTATGTAAGACCCCTTGAAGACGACGAGGTTGATAGGTTCGGGGTGGAAGCACAGCAATGTGTGGAGCTGACGAATACTAATCGGTCGAGGGCTTATCCTACACGCTTACTCGTTCATACAAACGGTAAGCAACAGCTTTAAGGTTCAGCAAACCTTTCGTATCCAGTTTTCAAGGTACAAACCAAACCTTGAACAGCATGGTTGTGTCTTTTCTGAAGCGCTTCAGGGAGCATGATCATCGAAAAACACTGTTTGGTGGCGATGGCGGAGGGGAACCACGCGTTCCCATACCGAACACGACCGTTAAGCCCTCCAGCGCCGATGGTACTTGGACCGCAGGGTCCTGGGAGAGTAGGACGTCGCCAAGCACGAATGACCAGCCATATGATATGGCTGGTTTTTTTGTTGTGCCTGGCGACGTTCCTCTCCCTATTGGGAGAGTGTATGAACCTTGTTATCGAAGTATCTCGATGATGTTGGCCCGGCCTTAGAGGTTGGCCCGGCACCAGTGGTAGGTTCGGATCAGGTAGTATGAAAAATAAATGGTGTCGAAAACTGTAATCTAAAGTTCATGCTCCGTTCATATGGAGCAAGTAATCTATAGTCAGAATGTAAAGCTTCACAGGCGGAGGTGCAAGAAGCTTCTTTTTTTGTCTAATTAATGATAATGATTATCATTTTTGTTGGATTGTGTTGCGCCTGAGAAGACCTCAATGAATAGAGAGGGGGCATAAGCTCGACTTTACTTTGATTTTTGATGCATAGCAAGAGAACTAGGATTATGTAAGAAAAGGTAAGCGAAGTATTCAATTTTAGAAAGCACATGAAGGAGTGTACGAAAGTGAGAAATAGTCGAATCGTGAAGCCATTCATTGCAGTATGGCTATCACTGGCACTAGTATTTTCGATGGTTCAATCGGTAGTTGTTTATGCGGCGGAGTCGCAGGTGTTGCCGAACGGAGAATACGATGTGGATTTTAATATTTTGGAGGATGGCAAATCATCCGTTTCTACAGCTAACTTATATATGAAAATTCCGGGTACCAAAGCGAAAATCATAGCGGATAACGGTACATATTGGCTGGAGCACGAGATACTGAGCAGTGAGTTAACGCGATTCTTATATTTGGGTTATCGTCCGGATGGTGTACCGAAAGCAATAATCGTTAACTCCGTCGTACAGGACAAAACAGGTATTGTAGATGTAGAAGTGCGAGAATCGGCAAATGCGGATCGCAAAATTTTGAAGTACCGCATCTATAATATCGAAAGCCCGCAAGATATTCTCATGCATATTTATATCCCAGAAATGATTCCAGTTTACGACCATTGGTATCATGCACAACTTTGGTTTGATACGACTGTGTTACCATTAACTGATGATGAGGGAGAGGAGCCAGGTGGAGAAAATCCTGGCACAGAGCCGGAGTTAGTCAGTCTGGAATTGCTCAATGATCTCATTCAAGAGGCTAAATCAGTTTTATCCACTAGTGTGGAGGGTTCCGATTACGGACAATTCCCAACAGGAAGCAAACAGAATCTGGACGCAGCAGTGTTTAATGCAGAGGTTAGACTTTCAATGACCCTAGAAGATGATGAAGAGGAATACGCCTTGATCTATGAATCGTTAGATGAGGCACTTCAATACTTCATATCGCTTGAGAAGAAAGCGAATAAGGGGTTGCTCATTCAGCTGATCTCAACGATGAAGCAGTTTCTGAGCACGGCCAAAGTGAATGGCCAAACGAACGGCTTGCCAGGTGGAGCTAACGCGGCGATTGTTGACGGCGAATATTTTCACAGTGCAGTTCAATTTCTCACAGATAGAGTAAACCTGGCTGAGCAAATCGTGGCCAAGGGCACGGCGACGCAAGAAGAAGTCGATACTCAAATCAATTTATTGAAAAATCGGTATATCGACGTGAAAAATCAGCAATATGTATCCAATGTACCGTTAAAGCTTTATGTATTGGATACGAACCAAACAACGGCTACGGAGTCTGTTTATTCGGATAAGTTGAGTTCGGCAGTAAGCACGATAACACAAATCTCTAGATACGATTCTTGGGGAGATATAAAGGCTAATATTACTCTGAATGAAACGCCGGACGATAATAAGGTGTATTGGTTCAATCCCGCTGGTGATGGGACTTATTATAGCCCTGACTTGTACGAATCAATGAATTTTCTATTTGCTGTTACGAAGACACCTAATGTCGCGCTCGGATCTAACATATTCCAAGGTGACATTAAGTACTTGGATGCTAACAAGGAAACGCAGTGGACAGGGTTAGGCCATCTGACATACCGCGTAGGCGGTGTCAAACGTTCTCTCTATTTAAGCTTCAATCGCGATATTCATGAGCAACTGAAACAGCTGTTAATGGATGAGAAAAAGAACGTAATGGCAGCAAAGCAAACGAATATCGATCAAGTCGACTATGACGACGCAAAAGAGGAATTATTGGCTGTAATGGATGCCGTAGAGCCAATTACCGAAAACTTGAATGCTACAAGACCAGATATTATTAATGCGCTCGAGCAACTAGGGGCAGCAGCAGAAAGTTATAGAACTGTAGCACAAGTAGAATATGAGCTCTATTATGGCATGCTTCATGCAACAAATAACGCGTTCTCTTCGGCGGACAAATATTTGGCGAAGCCGGCAAAAGTGCTACCGCTTGAAGATGGTACCTTCGAAGTGACGTTAACCATTAACGAAAGTTCCGTGATCCGCAATCTGCAAATTGAACGTAATGAAGTGTTTACGGAAGTTGAGCCCGTAAGCAGCAACACGTCAAATGATACACGTACGGTTCGTTTTATCGTTAATGATCTGAGTCAATTAATGAAGGCCAAAATAAGAGCAGTTACGAATCTTCCAAACGGCGGCGTATATGATATGACGCATGACATACGTCTGAATTTTAATGGCGTTAACAATGCGGAGCTTCAAGCGAAAATAACGGAAGCATCGAATCTTAATCGAGCGGCGGTTGTAGGCACAGCGGTTGGCCAATATTCTGCGACATCCAAAACGGCTTTGCAAACTGCTATCGCGGCAGCCGGAGCAGTAGCAGTTAACGGTCCGAACACAGACACGCAATCAGAGGAGGCTTTGGCAGCTCTACTGGTAGCGATTCAAGCATTTAAAGATTCAGTTGTTACGTTAAACGATTTGCAGGATGGCGATTATTCCATTGCCTTTAGCATTCTGAAAGGTAATGTGGACGAAGCCTCTATGGTGAACAGCTATGCGGTATCTCCGGCTAGACTTCAAATAAAAGACGGGGAGAAAAGAATCTATTTCACCTTAAAACAGAGCGCACAAATTCCACAGCTGAAGGTAAATGGCGAAGATGTGAGCATATCTGGAACCAACACATCAGCAAATTCCAGGGAAGTAAATTTCCTAGTTGCTGATTTGACACAGGACGTTCCGGGATGGGCGAAGTTTAACTGGACGGCCCAAAACAATACGGGCGAATACGATCTACGGTTCCGTTTCGCATCGACAGTAACGCCTTATGTTGAGACGGAGACGCCTGGACCAGGAACAGGTCCGATAACCGGTGATCCAGGATCAGGTAATCCGGTTTATCCGCAAGATGGTTACTACTACATGAGTTTTAGAGTTCTGAAAGACGGTACGGATGATTCCTCTATAGCAAATAGCTATGTAGTAAGTCCAGCTCTTGTCAAGGTGCAGGGCTCTTCTAGGACAGTCAGCTTTGTCGTGCTTCGTAGCAAAGAAGTGCATACCGTTACGATTAACGGCAGCAGTGGTTTTGATGTGCAAACGAATGCGAGTGCCAACTTAAGGGCAGTATCCTATTCGTTATCGTCATTGTCAGGTAAACAGAATGGCACTGTAGGAATCCATTGGCCAGAATTTAACTACAACAATAAACAATACGACATCCAATTCCAGTTTGATGAAAGCTCCGCCACATATGCTGGAGCTAACCCGACTGTTATGGGCTATGAGCAGGATGGCAATGTGGGGGCTCCTGGACTCGAGCTGCCGCCTGAGGGTGGAACGACGGAGAATCCAGAAGAACCTTCGGAGCCAGTAGATGACGGTAATAGCCCAAGCATTTCATTCTCAGATACCGATAAGCATTGGGCTGCAAATGAGATTAAACGCGCTGTAGAGCTTGGTATTACGAATGGATTCAGTGACGGCACATTCCGACCTGAACAAGAAGTGACTCGCGGTGAATTTGCTGCTTTCTTGAGCAGGGCGTTAGGTCTTGGCGGCGACACCAGTGAGATGATTTTTGAGGACGGCGACCAAATCCCTGCGTGGGCTCGAGAACATGCCGTACTAGCAGCTCAGGCTGGCTTCATAAGCGGCTTTGAGGATGGAACCTTCAGATCTAATACCACAATAACAAGAGCGCAATTAGCAGTTATTCTAGCGCGTGCTGCCGGGCTCGAGCTTGCAGAGGATGCGGAGCCATCGTTCGCTGATGCTAAAGATATTCCAAGCTGGGCACGCCGTGAGATAGCTGCAGTTGAAGCAGCGGAATTGATGCAAGGCACGGGCAATCATCAGTTCGATCCAAACGGTCCGGCAACCCGCGCTCAGGCATTAACGATTTTGCTTCGACTATTGGATTATCTAGATGGAGCTGAGGAGCAGCTGGAAAATCAACCAGCGGAGAGCAGCGAAGTAGAAGAGCAATAAGAACAAATCTAGATGCAGCCTACTGCCGCAGAGAAGATTAAAAGTTAACTTTAATCCAGACTGTAGATGGGGGCTGTCTCAAAAGTAAGTTCTCTCGCTTGAAGAAACAGCTCGTGTGATGAAAATCAGGTAATAACAAAGAGATGGCGGTGCTTAGGGGGTCATTCCCGGCACCGCCATCTCTGGCTTTTGGTCTATTGCTGCTTTCTTGAGCAAATTGTGGTCTTGCTAAAGCTGTTTCGTTCACCAAGAACCTCTTGCTAGGGACACGCACGGCTTTCTTAAGGGGCTTGTCCTTGGGCCGAGCTTGCAGCTTCTCTTCCAAATGCTGAACAGCCGACTCCAGCTTTTCGCTCGTCAGCTCAGATGTTTCGCCAAGCTCAGTCAGATCTTGTCCTGCCTGCTCCTGATCTTCCTGTCTTTCCGCCGCTTCAATGGTGGCAAACAACATATGTACTTTTTCCTGAAGTTTAGCTTTCTGCTTCACGACTGCCTTGCCCCAGACGAACGTGTACCGATTCGCATTCGCTTCGATTTTAGTACCATCGACAAAGTAATGCTCAAGCTTCACATACTTTTCTTCAGCAAGAAACTGGAGCACGCCAGTGAAGACGGTCTCTACTATATCTTGCATCCGCTCAGAACGAAAGCGATTGATGGTGCGGAAATCTGGACGTTGTCTACCAGCAATCCACATGAACATGACGTTTCCCTGATAGCTTTGGCAATCTGGCGAGAAGAGTAAATCCGCTGTGTGTATGCATATATGATTACTTTGGTGAGCATTTTGGGGTGATAGCTGTCTCGTCCTCCACCTGGATAAGCATCCTGAAAGATCTTGTCATCCAGGCGATTGACTGCTTCGTTAACTACGTGAACGAGATGATTTAGAGGAATGTCGTCCTCCAAATCCATTGGCAGATGAAGTTGGTCCATGGTATATTGAATGTACAAAAGAAACCTCTCCTTTGGTTTGTGGTTGGGTGGAACCTCCATTTTACCAAAGATAGGTTTCTTTTTGTTTTACAAATTGAAGAAGGGGCATCCCTCAGTCATCTAACGATGACTTTTGGGACAGCCCCTTATGGTGCTTGTAGCTATTTGCGTTCCAATAAGCGGATGATAAGCGTCAACGCCTCGGCACGGGTAGCAGTCGCGTTCGGATCAAAGATGTTACCATCTTTACCCTGTATCAGGCCTACTGCAACCGCGGCGGATATTTCATTTTTGGCCCATGTTGGGACTGTTTCTGAATCATTGAAAGTAAGTGTGGAATCAGCATCTAAAGTAAGTCTGGCTGCACGTGCAATAATGACTGCAAGTTGAGCTCTAGTAAGTTGTTCTTCCGAACGGAAGGAACCGTCTTCGAAGCCTTCAATAATGCCTGCTGTTACGACGCGTGCTACATGTGGCTGGGCCCAAACAGGAATTTTCTCATAATCTGTAGGGATATTAGGTGCTCCATTGATGCTCAGGCCAAGTGCACGGCTAATCATGACGGCGAACTCGCTTCGCGAGATAGTTGCATCAGGTTGGAAGGTGCCATCGGTATAACCAGTCACAAAACCACGTGCAATCGATTTTTCAATGTCGGATTTGGCCCAATGAGCATGGATATCCGTGAAAACGATAGCCGGCGGCTCTTGCTCGTTGCCATCGTCTTCCTGTGGTACAAACGGCAGCGCGGATAGATCAAGCTTCAAAACGACGTTATGCCATGCCGAATAAGCCGGAGTTGTCATCTCGATGTGCAAGAGCACGACTTGCTCGTCGTTAAGATTTGGAATGGTCAACGACACCGTGCCGGATTGCGTGGCGGAGTTCTCGATCGTTGTCGAGGATCCGGCTTCGTAACGTACAAGATCGCCCTCATTGATCGTTGTATTTTGCCCGCTTCTCGTGATGACGGCCTTTTCTTGCCCTTCTTTCAGAACGGCAACATGCTTGAAGTAGGGAATGTTCTTCATTTCGTGCGAGAAGAAAGTCTTGCCTTCTTTGACAGTCAGCTTGCCCGTTCCTTCAACCGCGTAGCCGGTGTGGATGGAAGATAGCGCGCCGGAACCATCATCTTTCAAATACTGATACGGAATGTTAAACTCGCCCTCGGGCAGCGGCAGTTCAGATACGTCCAATTGCAGAACGACGTTATGCCATGCCGAGTAGGCGGGAGTCGTCATCTCGATGTGCAAGAGTACAACCTGCTGTTCGTAAAGATTTGGAATGGTCAACGACACCATGCCGGATTGCGCGGCGGAGTTCTCGATCGGTGTCGAGGATCCGGCTTCGTAACGTACAAGATCGCCCTCAATGATCGCAGTATTTTGCCCGCTTCTTGTGATGACGGCCTTTTCTTGCCCTTCTTTCAGAACGGCAACATGCTTGAAGTAGGGAATGTTCTTCATTTCGTGAGAGAAGGAAGTCTTGCCTTCTTTGATCGTCAGCTTGCCTGTTCCTTCGACGGCATAGCCGGTATGTATGGAAGAGAGCGCGCCGGAACCATCATCCTTTAAGTAGCGGAACGGTACGTCGTACACGCCGTCGGCAGGAAGCGCTTGAATGGATGCCGACTGCGAATCTGCTGCTGCGGCAGCCGAAAAGACGGATAGAAGCAGCACCAGTGTCATCAGGAATGAGGTGAATTTACGAAGTTGTCTGTTCATGATAGGTTATCTCCTTTAAGATCGATTGGTTTGCGTAACCTTTCCTTGTGTGGTACATCGTTATGGGAGTTAAACGCTAGACTGTATAGCCTCCGCCCAAAACGGATAAAACGGGCGAAGGCGTCAGCCGGGGATACGTTGCTTGATTCCATATGCCTCCTTTTTCGTAGGATGTCTCGTCAAATGAAAGAGATCGAGCTGAAATTATAGATAGTGATAATCATTATCAACATATCTGCAAAAAAAACTGCGCGGTGAGAGGGCAATAGCAACCTCTACCTTCGCAGAACGACGACACCCTACCCATCTTGACCAACAAAGGAATTATACAAGCCGATTATGAACGGGGCGTGAACAATAGATTACAAATAAAAACACCGATCCCGATCCCGGAAGCGGTGCTCTCACGTTCAAGCGGGAAGCAAGGGCAAGAGCGCTTTCGCGCGCCAGCCCTTACCGTGTCCCATTACGCGCGGCGTATTACAGCCACTCGATTTCGATCTCGTGGGTCTGATTGTACAGACCGAATACCGTAACGGAGATTTTCGCTTTTGCATTACTAGTGAAATCGTAGATCGGGAACGTATAGTAGATGTTGCCTCCCGAAGTAGAGCCCGTGTATGGCGTGTAAGTTGCGCCATTGTCATATGAGATGCTCAGGCCGTTAATGCTGTACAGGAAAGAAGTCGTAAATCCGAGTGTTACCGTTTGACCATCAGTGGCCAGAGATGCAGGTTTAACTGCGTAGCCGTCGGCAGCTGAGATTTGAGTAGGATCAGCAGCTTTTACGATATTAAAGTCCAGGCTACTTGCGGCGGAAGCGGAGTTCACGATCATCACGACAGAAAGTACCAGGGCCATTAGCATTACAGGTAGCAATTTTTTTAATGAAATTTTCATAACAAGATCTCTCCTTTAGTTTGCGGGATAATTGTCTCCGCGATTGGGAGACGTTTGGTCAGGACCAAATGAAAATGTTTAAAGCATGCCTGCACTTAGGCAGGCTGTGGTGAAGACTCTCCTTTCTTTAGCTTAAAAAGCAAGAAGTAAGGGTACAGAAATAGGCATTGATGTTAAGATAATGATAATCATTATCGTTCATGTTGCAAAAAAAATTTCTGCAATGGAAGATCGGACGCACCGGTATACGCCGTCCTTCACTATCAGAACCTGGTCTGGCGTGTACATCGCCTTAGACAAACTGAATTTTACAACTCGATTATGAACGGAGTATGAATTCTATATTACATTTTTCCAATACCATCCAATCAGGGGGGGGAGTTGAAGGAGATGTTTGTACGATTTGAAAACTGTAATCTGAAGTTCACGCTCCGTTCATATACGACGAGTAAAATCCTTGTGAAGCTGTTATTGATAATCTCTCTCAAAGAATAGAGGCAGAAGTTGGAGGATTACGTGCATTGAAAGCTGCAATTATAAAGGAAATAGAGACAGAGAGACAATTTGGCAGGGTCAGGATCGCGAGACGTAACGTCACGATGAGGAGGTCGCTGCTAGCGCTGCTAGCAACGCTTATGGCGACAGGCTTGCTTGCCGGTTGCAGCGCAGGAGCTGCAGGAGAGAGCGATGAGACAGGAAGGATCGCGCTTGTTGATTTCGCAGACCGGAAAGTGTCGTTCCAAGTAGCGCCTGGCCGGATCGTGGCACTCGGCAATGGCGAGGTCGACATTGTGTATGCGCTAGGCGCGTCCGTAGTCGGCCGCCCGGAGGATAATGGCGGTCTGCTCAAGGACAAGGTGGAGGATGTGCCTGTTGTAGGGTCTGTTCATACCGTTGATTTGGAGAAGATTGCATCGCTGAAGCCGGATGTCGTGCTCGGCAATGATCCGATCAATAGAAACGACGTGCCACAGTTAGAGAGCATTGGGGCAAAGATCGTACTGACGCAAGGAAATTCAATTGAAGATATTAGGAAGCAAATCGAGCTATTCGGCAAACTGCTGGAGCGGGAAGAACAGGCGACGGAGCTGATCGCGAAGTTAGATGGCGAATTGGCAGCCTTGAAACCTGTTAACACGGACAATGCGCCGCGCGTTCTGATGGTATATGGAGCGCCAGGAACATATCTGGCCGCGCTGCCGCATTCGCTAGCAGGAAATTTGCTGGAGACCGCAGGAGGTCGCAATATGGCAGCTGAATTCCCGAGGCTCCAGAATTATCCCAACTACGCACAGCTCAATACGGAACGTGTCGTAGAAGCGAATCCGGATGTGATCATGATTATGACACATGGCAACTCGGAGGAAGTACAGCAGGGCTTCGTTCGTGAGATGGAAGGAAACCCGGCATGGAATTCGCTCGAGGCTGTACATGACGGTCGTATTCATGTGCTTCCTGCAGAGCTGTTTGGTACAAATCCGGGAACACGGGTGGCGGAAGCCGTGAAGCTGCTGACGGAGCTGCTTGAACCATGAGCGTGAAGGAGAGGAAAAATCGAAGAAAGTGGATGGCAATCGCGACAGGCCCTTTACTCATTCTGTCTCTGCTATATGGCATCGGGAGCGGGTCGGTGTCGATCTCGCCGGCAGACATATGGATGACGCTGTTCGGCACTGGCGATACCGCGCATGAGTCGATCATCTGGAACCTGCGCTTGCCGCGTGTATTGATTGGTCTGCTGGTCGGTGCATGCCTGGCTGCTTCCGGTGCCCTGCTGCAAGGGGTTATGCGCAATCCGCTCGCGGATCCCGGTATTGTCGGTGTGTCGGCAGGAGGCGGGGTGGCTGCGGTTATTGCGCTTGTGTTATTCCCGCAATTCGCATATCTGCTGCCGGGCTTTGCCTTCGCGGGAGCGCTGATATCCTCGTTAATCATCTATCTGCTGGCATGGGACGGGAGCAGCTCTCCAGTAAAAATCGTATTGGCGGGAATTGCAGTGAACGCTTTGCTCGGTGGCGTGATGAACGGCATCATGGTGCTGAACAGCGACCGGATTCAGAGCGTGCTGCCTTGGTTATCGGGCAGCCTCAGCGGAAGAAGCTGGCCCCATCTGCAATTTATGCTACCGTACGCGGCGGTCGGGCTGCTGCTCGTGCCCTTCGCGGCCAAGACGACGAATTTGCTCATGCTCGGCGATCAATCGGCCTCGTCGCTGGGTCAGCATGTGGAACGCCAGCGATTCATGGTTGTAACGCTCGCGGCCTTGCTTGCCGGAGCGGCTGTCAGCGTCGCAGGATTGGTCGGGTTCGTAGGACTGATCGTTCCACATGCGGTCCGGCTGCTCATCGGCGAAGATTACCGCTATCTGCTGCCGTATTCGATCGTAGGTGGAGCGGCTATTATGGTCATTGCCGATACGGCAGCGCGAAGCTGGTTCGATCCACTAGAACTGCCGGCAGGTATATTGCTCGCATGTATCGGAGCTCCGTTTTTCCTAATGCTGCTCAAGAAGAGGAGGCTGATTCGATAGATGGCCATCGAGATAAGAGATTTGATCTACAAGCAAGAGCGGTTCGAGCTTCATACCATTACCGAGTCTGCGCCGAAAGGAAAGATTACGGCAATCGTCGGACGCAACGGATCAGGCAAGTCGACGTTGCTGCGTCTGCTGGCTAGGACGACGAAACCGGACGGAGGGGTCATTACTTACGATGGGCGGCTCGGCGACGAATACGCACGTAAGTCATTCGCACAGCTAGTGTCCACGTTGTCGCAGGAGAAGGGGCAATTGCCGGACATGACCGTGCGTGAGCTTGTGTCGTTAGGACGCGCGCCCAGGCAATCCGCTTTTCGCAGCAGGCTCACTCAGGAAGACGAGAAGGCTGTTACATGGGCGCTTACGACTGTAGGGATTAGTCATAACGAGGATCGTATGTTCTACACATTGTCTGGTGGAGAGCAGCAGAAGGCAAGGATCGCCATGGCGCTCGCACAGGAAGCCGAGATTTTGCTGCTGGATGAGCCGACTACGTACCTGGATCTATCGCATCAGCTAGAGCTGATGGAGATGCTGCGGATGCTGAACCGCAAGCTGGGGCTGACGATCGTCATGGTGCTGCATGATCTGCAGCAGGCGGCGGCTTACAGCGATTATTTGATCGCAATGGAAGACGGACGCATCGCGGCAAGTGGGCCGCCGAAATCGGTCATCGATGCTCGATTTATGCTTAGTGTTTTTGGAATAAGAGCCAAGGTAGAACTGCAAGGCGCTTATCCTGTCATAATGCCAATACCACAATCTGGGGAGGAATCGACAATGGTTATCGTTACGAACGTGTCGCAAATTACAAAGGGCAATGGAGTGAAACTCATCGAACGCTTTAATAAGGTGGGTAAAGTGGAAGCAATGAAAGGTTTCTTGGGTCTTGAGGTTATGCTGACCGAGAATACGAAGGAGTACGACGAGGTGACGGTGAGCACGCGTTGGGAGAGCAGAGAGGATTTCCAAGGCTGGACACGCAGCGAAGCATTCCGCGAATCCCATCAGCATCGCGAGACACCGGAATACATCATTTCTAACAAAATTGCTTTCTACGATGTCAAGATTGTCCGAAATCCGCTGCCTGAGGTTGAAGCTCAGAGCGTGTAACAGGAACTATGAATGGGCTTTCGGGAGTATGCTGTCGGCTCCCGAAGCCCTTTTGCATGAATGGCTGGCTAAATCATTGTTCAAAGGCATAGGATCGTTACAAAATAATGGAAGAATTTTAAAAGATTAGGGTTGACAGTGCAAAGAAAAACTTGGTAGGATTATTAGTGATAATAATTATCATTATCATGATTAGGTATTGAGATCGATAATGGGTTGGGTTTCATGGGACGGAATGACGAAGGGATGGGAAAACGTTGAAGGCAAAAGTGATGATAAGCGGCATGCTAGCCGCATTATGGATAGCGCTGTTGATTTGGCCTGCTGGCGCAATGGCTGCGGGAGATTTGGCGGATGGAACGTATACGGCGGATTATCTGATCTTGAAGGCGGAGAACGATTCTGTCTCCATGGCGAACGACTACTGGGAGAAACCGGCTACGGTGACGATCAAGGATGGCAAGGCGAAGATCCGCGTTACTATCAACCATAGCTTTTGGGTGACGGAGTTCAAGGTACCGGGAAGCGGCGGCTCATTTGTGGATACAAAGGTAATCAGCTCCAACAAAAAAGCGGATACGCGCTTAGTTGAGTTTTCTGCGGACATCACGAAGCCGATGCTCTCCAAAATACACGTAACGGTCGAAGAGATCGATTATGACCATGATTACACGATCCGATTCGTGTTTGATCCAGACAGCTTTAAGTTGGTGAAGGGTGCCGCTCCAGCCGCAACAGCAACGTCGAAACCGACGGAGAAGCCGGCGGCTGCTGTATCGGCAGAGCCCGCGGCAACTAACAAGCCAGCCGCAACAGTGAAGCCGGCACAGGAAGGTGCGCAGTCTACTGCTTCTACAAGCGAAGGGGCGACAAGCGGCAAAACCAAGGATGAGGCAGCAGCTTCTACAGCGCCGGTAACAACAGCTACGGATAGCGGAGCTGCGGCGAAGGAAGAAAACGTGGAGTCGTCTGCATCACCAGTAACAGAGCAAGACGCGGGAGCAGACAATGATTCTAATAATGAGACAGTGAAAGAAGAATCCGGGGATAAGGAAACGGCGGAATTAGTCGCTGAGAGCGAGACGCAGCAGGCGGATACGGATGTCTCAGGCGGCGAGACGGTATCGGTGCTTGCAGCCGGAGAGTCGGCGGATGAGAATAGCGGTGAAATTGCAGGCGAAAGCGGCGGCAGCGGTTTGGTATGGTGGACGCCGATTGTAGCGCTTCTCATTCTGGCGGCAGGCGGCTTCTACATTTGGAGAAGGAAAAAAGTTGAATAGGGCGGAATCGATAGCAGATATACCGATATAGGGGGATTGAAGCGATGTGGAGACACAGAGGCAAGCTCGCAGTATGGTCATGGATCATCCTGTGCTTGCTCATATTGGGGGGCTGCGGTGACGCACAAACTCCTGCTAGCGAGGGGCAGAATGCCACTCCGAGCGCTACTCTGGAAACAGTGGCTAACCAAGTAGAGCCAGAGGACACGCAAGCGCCGCAAGAGCATCGTATTGTGTCGACTACTGTGGCGATCACGCAGATTATGGATTTGTTAGAAATCGAGCTAGTCGGTATTCCGAAAAGCGTCAAGACGTTGCCAGAGCGGTATGATGAGGTAACAAAGGTCGGCAACCCAATGAGCCCTGATATGGAGCTGGTGAAATCACTGAAGCCGACTGAGGTTTTGTCGGTCACGACGCTGCAGTATGACCTCGAGCCTGTCTTCGAAAACGCGGGGATCGACGCCACATTCCTCGATTTAACGAGCCTGGAGCGAATGCAAGCCGAGATTATGAAGCTAGGAGAGAAATTCGGCAAGCAAGACAAAGCTGCTGAGATTGTTAGCGAATATGATCAGACGCTTGAGAAGATTCGTCAGGCTACAGAAGGCAAGGAACAACCGAAAGTACTTATTCTGTTAGGTGTACCGGGCAGCTATCTTGTAGCGACGGAGCATTCGTATATCGGCGACCTGGTCAGATTGCTTGGCGGCGTCAATATTGTGGAGGGCGAGAAGGTGGAGTTTCTGGCTTCCAATACGGAGTATCTGCATCAATCCAATCCCGATGTTATACTACGCGCCGCGCATGGTATGCCGGAGGAAGTGGTGAAGATGTTTGACGAGGAGTTCAAGAAAAACGATATTTGGCACCATTTCAAGGCGGTTCAGAATGATCGTGTTTATGACCTTCCCGAGCCGCTATTCGGTACGACTGGTAACTTGGCCGTAGGGGAGGCGCTCGAAGCGCTGCTGCCGATGTTGTACCCCGAATAGCTGCAAAGGACTGTGAACGATGAACAAAACGATGACGAACATCGAATCGACTACTGGAGCAGGCGGAACGGTAGCCGGCAAAGAAGTCAAAGCTAGAAGACGAGCCAAAGTGAGGCCGTACGGCATGCTGCTCGCGACCGTTCTGTTGCTTGCTGGACTCGCCGTTTATTCTGCGATGACAGGAAGTATTAAAGTTTCGTTCGGGGAGCTGTTTGGGGGTTTGCTCAGCGGCGGGAATGAAAATGTGGAAATTATAAAGGATTTGAGATTACCGCGTATTCTTGTCTCTATGCTGTCGGGAGCCGCATTGGCCGTTTCTGGGGCATTGTTGCAGGCGGTGATGAAGAACGCTCTCGCAGAGCCTGGTATTATCGGTATTTCATCCGGTGCCGGACTCGTTTCGATAACCGTCGTGACGATGTTCCCGATGCTCTACTTCTGGTCCCCGCTGTTCTCCGTGCTTGGCGGTGCGCTAGCCTGTTACTTGGTTTACTCGCTTTCTTGGCGTACAGGACTCAATCCGCTTCGACTCATCTTGGTCGGCATTGCGATCAATGCAACCTTCACTGGGCTCGGGCAATCATTTAATTATCGGGGAAGTTATGCTGTGACGAGCGTCAATCAGGCGATCTCATCGATCTTCACCATGAAGACATGGGAGGATGTCCAGATCCTAGCACTGTTCGGCGGGATCGGCTTGCTTCTGTCACTGCTGCTCGGGGGCTGGTGCAACATGCTGGCCTTCAACGATGAGACGGCCCGTAATTTGGGTCTTAGGGTCGTGCGCGTAAGATTGTTGATCTCGGCGGTCGCGGTGCTGCTGGCATCCGTCGCTACAGCTATTGGCGGGTTGATTATGTTCGTCGGATTGCTGGTTCCGCATATCGGGAGAGTGCTTGTTGGATCGAACTACAAGTTTCTCATTCCGTTCTCCGCGCTCGGTGGAGCCCTTCTTGTACTGGCAGCGGATACAATCGGCAGAACGGTACTGGCTCCTGCTGAAATTCCGGCTTCTATTATTATGGCCGTGATCGGCGGACCCTTCTTGATCATTATGCTGAAGCGAAGCGACAAGCTGTACAAATAAGCGGCCGAAAGGACTGTCGAAAAGGAGGTGGGTGAATACGGATGAAGCAGCTGCTTATTACGGACGACGATTACAATAGCCGGTCCTTGCTCGGTCATTACATGACGAAGGAAGGGTTCCGGGTGCTGGAAGCGCAGAATGGGCGAGAGGCGATGCATGTACTGGAGAATCAGCCAGTCGATCTCGTCATTATGGATATTATGATGCCAGAAGTGGACGGACTTGCGTTATGCGAATATACAAGAAAAAACTACGATATTCCCATCATCATTCTGTCCGCTAGAGATCAGCTCAGCGATAAGGAACAGGGATATTTGAGCGGCACGGATGATTATGTGACCAAACCATTCGAGTTGCCGGAGCTGCTGTTCCGGGTAAAGGCGCTGTTCCGCCGATACTCCTTTGCCTCCAGCGACAAGATTCGATTAAAGCGGCTTGTCATCGACCGCAAAAACTACGAAGTGGTTGACGGTGATGAAGTACTGCTGCTGCCGCTCAAAGAGTTCGAGCTGTTAGCCCAGCTCGCCGAATATCCTGGACGGGTGTTCTCGCGAGATGAGTTGATCCATCTCATTTGGGGTTCTGATTACGGCGGGGACGAACGGACGGTCGACGTACATATCAAGCGGCTGCGCAAACGGTTCTCTGAAGGTGACGGCGGCTTCCTTATTCATACGATACGGGGAGTCGGCTATAAGCTTGAGGTGTTATCTTGATGCGCTCGCTCTATTTTCGCGTATTCTTAATTACGTTATATACGATTCTGATCAGCAGCTTCCTTGGTTTCTACATTGCCAACGTGTATTATCATTGGTCGCTGAAGCCTTATCAGGACGACAAGCTGTTCGGCACTCTGCTGGAGGTCAAAGGCCATATTGAAGGTCATCCGGAGGCGATGGGCGATACGCTGAATATCACGTCAAAGCTGGGGTATCAGCTCTATGTATTTGATGAAGCCGGCAACGATTTGTTTTATGGCAGGGAATTTGCGCAACAGGATCTGAGTGACGAGACCAAAGCCGGTGTGCTCAGCGGGGCTGAATATCATGGGATCGCCCAATTCCCGAACCGGGCATTCTCCTCCGGATATTTCGACAATCAGCTGAGCAACACCGTAGGCGTACAAGTATCGGCGGGAGCCGACGAGTACGCCTTGTTCCTGCGTCATGACAGCAATATTCATTTTGACGAGCTTCGCACGTTTTTCCTGTTTATGTTTATCTTAACCGTTGTTTTCAGCGTTCCGTACTTTATGGTCAGCACGCGATACTTGGTTCAGCCTATCGTGCAGCTGAAGGAGGCGACCAAACGGATCGCGCAGGGGCAGTATAAGCTCAAATTACCGACAAGGCGCAAGGATGAGATCGGACAGCTTGCCGATCATTTCAGAATGATGAGTCTGGAGCTGGAGAGAGCCGATCGCCGTACCAAGGAGTTCGTTGCGAATGTCTCGCATGAGATTCATTCGCCGCTGGCATCTATACAAGGTTATGCGGATTCGCTGCTCGGCAAAGAAATGGACCCGTCACGCGTGCATGAGTATGCCGCTATAATCGGGCAGGAAACGCGTCATCTAGCCACGTTGAGCCGTCAGCTATTGCTGCTCTCGACATTGGATCACTCCGAGCAGATTCCGGAGAAGCGGAGCTTCTTGTTACAGCCGCAGCTGCGGCAGACGTTTCAAATTCTGGAGTGGCAGCTGGCGGAGAAGGAGATCGCGGTTCGGCTGTTGGTATCCGCTGGCATGCAGGTGTACGGAGATGAAGTGCTGCTCATGCAGGTGTGGTCTAACTTACTCTCTAATGCGGTCAAATATATACCGGCTGGTCGCTCCATTCAGGTACAGGGGCAAATGATTGACGGATACAGCGTTATCCGAGTCACCGACACAGGCGAAGGCATTGCGGAGGATCAGCTGCCATTTGTCTATGATCGATTCTATCGGGGAGACAAGGCACGAGAAAGAAAGTCCGGCAGTACGGGCCTAGGGCTGTCTATTGTGCAGCGGATTGTACAACTGCATGGGGGAACGATCGAGGTAGAGAGCCAGCCCGGAGCAGGTACGACCTTTGTGGTGAAGCTGCCGGTGCAGTAACGATGATATATACCTTATTTCTTTGCAACAGGTCGAATGACAGGCTTTGCCCCACTTCGCAATCTTCTATCGCTCGCCGCTTACGCCGCTTATGCTATAATGTCCTACATAAGTTTGGGAGGAGGCGGATGGATTGGATCGCAAGTCATTATGGATTGGCGGGCGTTGGTATGCGGCGGTGCACTATGGAGAGTTGAAGTCGCCGCATACACAGGAAGTTATTGCTTACGTGGCAGTTGCGGGACAAGCTGAAGCCGGTGAAGCGATAGCGTCCGCTTATGCTGTGAGGTCGACGATGAGAGCGATGCCCGCTCATGCCAGAGCTACGATCTTGGAGCAAGTCGCGACGCTGCTCGCAGCGCGCAGAGAGGAGGCGGCTCGCTTGATCGCGCTTGAAGCGGCGAAACCGCTCAAGTTCGCGCTTGGCGAGGTGGATCGTACGGTGCAGACGTACAAGTTCGCGGCAGAGGAAGCGAAGAGGCTGCATGGCGAGACGATTCCGCTTGACGCTGCACCAGGCGGGGAAGGCAGGCTTGCGTATACGGTACGCGAACCGCTGGGGGTCATCGGTGCGATTACGCCGTTTAACTTCCCGATGAACCTAGTAGCGCATAAGGTCGGTCCGGCGATCGCTGCCGGCAATACAGTCGTGCTGAAGCCGGCGAGCCAAACACCTTTGTCAGCTTACTTCATCGCTGAGCTGTTCCACGAGGCGGGCCTTCCTCCCGGCGCACTGAACGTTGTGACTGGCGCAGGGAGTGTTGTCGGGAATGCCATTGTGGAGGATGATCGTGTGGCGATGGTCACGTTCACGGGTAGTCCGGAGGTAGGCAAGGCGCTGCGGGCGAAGGCTGGACTTAAGCGGGTAACGCTGGAGCTTGGGTCCAACTCCGCATTGATCGTAGACCGCGATGCGGCGGCGGATCTTGCGGCTATCGTACCAAGATGTGTTGTTGGAGCATTCTCGAATCAAGGGCAAGTCTGTATTTCCTTGCAGCGAATTTACGTTCATGAGGAGCTGTATGGCGAGTTCGTCGAGAAGTTCTGCGCGGCAACGGAAGGTTTAATGATCGGTGATCCATTATCCCTCGATACGGACGTGTCTGCGATGATCGCTCCTACCGAGACGGACAGGGTTAAGTCTTGGATCCAGGAGGCGCTGGACGGTGGAGCGACGCTTGCGGCTGGCGGAGCGCTGGTGGGGGATACATTGCAACCGACTGTGCTCGTAGATGTAGCCGCTGATATGAACGTTAGCTGTATGGAGCTATTTGCGCCAGTGGTGACGATTACCAAAGTGAGCGGCATGGATGAAGCGATTGCTGCGGTCAACGATTCACGCTTCGGGCTGCAAGCAGGCATCTTTACAAATGACCTCGGTCAGGCACTCAGGGCAGCGGATGAGCTGCATGTGGGGGGCGTGATCATCAACGATATCCCGACTTACCGTGTTGATCATATGCCCTATGGCGGCGTGAAGGAAAGCGGCACAGGTCGCGAAGGCGTCAAGTATGCTGCGCTTGAGATGACGGAGATGAAGCTGATTGTCATGAATCGCCAATTAGGATTGAAGAAATGAATGAGGTGATAGTATAAATATGGCCGGAGCGCACCAAGATACATAATAGAGGTGCTCCGGCTATCGTTTTGCCCGCACGTATGAGAGAACTCGGAATCGTCAGAAAATTTGAACATTGCATCTTGACCCCTGTATGTTTTTGAGTATAATGAAGTTAAAGTCAAAGAAAGTCAAAGTCAGCTATATGATGTTAGTCGGCACATGTTTATTGTGCTCGGCAGGTTCCTGACCTGCTCGTAATGAGTGCAGTGTGGCGCTATAAAGCAATGTGTGTAGTTGTCGGTTATTTGGCTTTCCGAAGACGATACTCAGGGAGGTTGGTGATTTGCGTAACATTTCCGATCTCATTGAACAGTACCTCAAACAAATGCTCGACGTCAGCGACGAAGGCGCGGTGGAAATTCAGCGCAACGACTTGGCCGACCGCTTCTCCTGCGTACCTTCCCAGATTAATTACGTGATCAGCACGCGATTTACACTGGAGAAGGGATATATGGTGGAGAGCAAGCGTGGCGGAGGCGGCTATATCCGCATCCAGCGGGTGAATTTGCCCGCGCTTAAGACCTTGCAATATCATATCGAGCGAACGGTTGGCGACAGCGTCGACCAAAGCGCGGCGGAAGGGCTGATTTATCAGCTCCAAGAAGCGGGTATGATTACATCAAGGGAGTCGAACCTGATACGTGCCGCGATCCATAGGGATACGATCGCTCTCATGCTGCCGCTGCGGGATGAATTACGCGCCAGGCTCCTGAGATCGATGCTGATCTCGCTGCTCGTCAAATAGGATATAGCGGAAGGAGGGACTGAGGCTTGTATTGCCAAGAATGCGGCAAGAAGCCGGCAACGCTTCATTTCACTAAGATTGTGAACGGTGAGAAGACGGAGTTCCACATCTGCGAAGGCTGCGCCAGAGAACGAGGCGAAGGCGTTCCAGGTTCACCGAACAGCTTCTCCATCCACAGTCTGCTCTCGGGCTTGTTGGACTTTAACGCCATAGGAAGCTCCGCTTCCGCGCTGACCGGCGCACCGCAGCAGGCGATTCGCTGCGAGGAATGCGGACTAACGTATACGCAATTTAGCAAGATTGGACGCTTTGGCTGCAGTTCATGCTACCAAGCGTTTGCCGATCGATTGGATCCGCTTCTGAAGCGGGTGCATAGCAGTACAACACATAGCGGCAAGATTCCCAAACGCTCCGGCGGTCGCATTCAGTGCAGACGCGAGATTGAACGATTACGCAAGGATTTGCATACCCATATCGAACAGGAAGAATTCGAAAGCGCAGCCGAGCTGCGTGACGAAATCCGTGAGCTCGAGCGTAAAATGTCGGAGATGTGAGGAGGAAGGGGGCAGGCAAGATGTCGGAACATCGTTTCTCACAAGACGCATTAAGTGATTGGATGCGGACGTTAGGTCCGGATTCCGATGTTGTGATCAGCAGCCGCGTGCGAGTAGCGCGTAACTTGCGGCATCAGCCATTCCCGATGCTGGCAACAGGCGCGCAGGCGAGCGAGGTGCTCGAGCAGCTTGCGGAAGTCAGCCAGTCCGGCAAGCTGAGGGAGATTGGTGCGTTCGAGACACATCTGTTATCCGAGCTCAATGAGCTGGAGAAACGGGTGCTCGTCGAAAAACATCTCATCAGTCCCAATCTGGCCAATGAGTCGCGTGGCGGAGCCGTCGTGCTCAGCGAAAACGAATCAGTCAGCATAATGATTAACGAAGAAGACCATTTGCGCATCCAATGTTTATATCCCGGTTTCCAAATCGGTGAAGCATGGTCATTGGCAAGCGGAATTGACGATATCTATGAAGAAGAGGCGGATTACGCCTTCGATGAGAAACGCGGGTACTTAACGACTTGCCCAACGAATGTTGGAACGGGCATTCGGGCTTCGGTGATGATGCATTTGCCAGCCCTTGTGCTTACGCAACAGATTAACCGAATCCTGACGGCGGTCACGCAGGTCGGTCTTGCCGTTCGAGGCCTTTATGGGGAAGGCAGCGAAGCGCTCGGCAATTTGTTCCAAATTTCCAATCAGGTAACACTGGGCCAATCCGAGACGGAAATTATCGACAATCTGCATGATGTGGTGAGACAAATCATCGAGCATGAACGGGCAGCACGCAAGCGGCTTCTAGCAGAGTCCAGGCTGCGGACGGAGGATCGGGTCAAACGTTCCTTCGGTATTCTGTCACATGCCATGATTATGGATTCCAAGGAAGCGGCGCAACGATTATCGGATGTCCGGTTAGGGTACGATCTGGAGCTGCTGCCGGACGTAACGCCGCAAGTGCTCAACGAGCTGCTTGTGATGACGCAGCCGGGTTACCTGCAACAAACGTTTAACGAGAAGATGAGTACCGAGCAACGCGACGTCAGACGCGCAGAGCTCATCCGGGAGAAGCTTAAGGTTGTCGAAATCCAAGATTGATCATGGGGGTGCAGGAATATGATGTTTGGAAGATTCACGGAACGTGCGCAGAAGGTGCTGGCACTAGCTCAGGAAGAAGCGGTGCGGCTTGGCCATAACAATATCGGTACAGAACATATCTTGCTCGGTCTGATCCGCGAGGGCGAAGGCATTGCGGCAAAGGCATTAATCGGTCTCGGTCTTGGGCTCGAGAAAATTCAGGACGAAGTCGAGGCGCTTATCGGCCGTGGTCAAGAGCAGCCTAACAATATTGCATACACGCCGCGGGCGAAGAAGGTCATCGAGCTGTCCATGGACGAAGCGCGTAAGCTAGGCCATACTTACGTCGGCACGGAGCATATTCTGCTTGGTCTGATCCGCGAAGGAGAAGGTGTAGCTGCACGTGTGCTCAATAACCTTGGCATCAGCCTGAACAAGGCACGCCAGCAAGTGCTGCAACTGCTGGGCAGCAGCGAAGCTGTATCCAGCAATCACGGGGCTCCCGCGAATGTAAGCACGCCTACTTTGGACGGTCTAGCGAGAGATCTGACGGCATATGCCAAAGAAGGTAACCTCGATCCTGTTATCGGTCGCAGCAAAGAAATCGAACGTGTCATTCAGGTGCTAAGCCGCCGTACCAAAAACAATCCGGTGCTCATCGGCGAACCGGGCGTCGGCAAGACTGCGATTGCCGAAGGCTTGGCGCAAAAAATTATCGCCAACGAAATTCCGGAGACGCTGCGCGACAAACGAGTTATGACGCTGGATATGGGCTCTGTCGTTGCGGGAACGAAATACCGCGGCGAGTTCGAGGATCGTCTCAAAAAAATCATGGATGAAATCCGCCAAGCGGGCAATATCATCCTCTTTATCGACGAGCTGCATACGCTCATCGGCGCAGGCGGCGCGGAAGGTGCAATCGATGCCTCCAATATCCTGAAGCCGGCGCTAGCACGCGGCGAGCTGCAGTGTATCGGGGCTACAACGCTGGACGAATACCGCAAGTATATCGAGAAGGATGCGGCGCTCGAGCGTCGTTTCCAACCAATCACGGTCGACCAGCCTTCGGTGGATGAGGCAATTCAAATTTTGCACGGATTACGTGATCGCTACGAGGCGCATCACCGGGTGAAAATTACGGATGAATCCATCGAGCAAGCGGTAAAGTTGTCGGATCGTTACATTACGGATCGTTTCCTGCCTGACAAAGCGATCGACTTAATTGATGAAGCAAGCTCCAAAGTAAGACTGAATTCTTACACGGTGCCGCCGAATCTCAAGCAGCTCGAGAATCGTCTAGAGGATATCCGCAAGGAAAAGGACGCGGCCGTTCAAAGCCAAGAATTCGAGAAAGCGGCTGCGCTGCGAGATACGGAGCAGAAGATTCGCGAAGAGCTCGATATTACGAAAAACCAATGGAAAGAAAAGCAAGGACGCACCGATTCCGAAGTAACGCCAGAGGATATCGCTCAAGTTGTTGCCAGCTGGACCGGCATTCCGGTCAGCAAGCTTGCTGAGGAAGAAACGGAACGTCTGCTGAAGATGGAAGAAATTCTCCATGATCGCGTCATCGGTCAAGAGGAGGCCGTCAAGTCGGTTTCTCGTGCGATTCGTCGCGCTAGAGCGGGTCTGAAGGATCCGAAACGCCCGATCGGCTCGTTCATCTTCTTGGGACCAACGGGTGTAGGTAAGACGGAACTTGCCAGAGCGCTTGCTGAAGCGATGTTCGGCGATGAGAATGCGGTTATCCGCATCGACATGTCGGAGTACATGGAGAAACATTCGACATCGAGACTCGTTGGAGCGCCTCCAGGATACGTCGGCTACGAAGAAGGCGGTCAGCTGACCGAGAAGGTACGCCGCAAGCCATATTCCGTTGTCCTGCTCGACGAAATCGAGAAAGCACATCCGGAAGTGTTCAACATCCTGCTGCAGGTGCTTGAGGATGGACGTTTGACCGACTCCAAAGGGCGCGTTGTCGATTTCCGCAACACATTGATTATTCTGACGTCGAACGTTGGCGCTGATCAAATCAAGAAAAACTCGTCCCTCGGCTTTACGGCTGTACAGGACGCGGGCCGCGACTTCATCGTCATGAAGGACAAAGTGATGGCCGAGCTGAAGAAAAGCTTCCGTCCGGAGTTCCTTAACCGGATCGACGAGACGATTGTCTTCCATTCGCTGGGCGAAGAGCATATCGCTCGCATCGTAACGCTGATGTCCGATGAGCTGCGCAAACGTCTGAAGGAGCAGCAAGTGGACTTCACGCTCACCGAAGCGGCGAAAAACTTCCTTGCGAAGGAAGGGTACGATCCGCAATACGGCGCTCGTCCGCTCCGCAGAGCGATCCAAAAGCATATCGAGGACCGTCTGTCCGAGGATCTGCTGATGGGCTTGATTCAGAAGGGCGATTCCTTCATCATCGACGAGAAGGATGGCGGGTTGGTTGTTATGAAGAACCTGCAGCAGGCGGCAGAGGTACAAGAAGAACCAAGTACGAAGTAACAATTAAGTTTTGTAAAAGCAAGAAAA
Source organism: Paenibacillus sp. strain BS8-2 (assembly GCF_054483835.1). Lineage (NCBI taxonomy): Bacteria > Bacillati > Bacillota > Bacilli > Caryophanales > Paenibacillaceae > Paenibacillus > Paenibacillus sp. strain BS8-2. The sequence continues at coordinate 1,059,989 of NZ_CM137010.1, read as the reverse complement.
GCCTCGTATTCGTTTACACGAATGCGGGGCTTTTGCTTTTAAATCAGTCTTGAATAGTGTTTAAATAAACAAAAATTGTTGTTGATTGTTTTTTTGGATATGATATCATTTCGTTTACAACATTGTAAAAAGTTTCTAATTTTGAGCGAGAGGAGGGGCGTAATTATTTTAATGTACCTCACTGGAGGAATTCTGCCGTTATTCAATATTATTCAATAAAATTGAGAAGGGAAGATAATACAGTGAATGATATTTTATTTAAGAGAAAGACTGTTTTGTTATTGATTTCTGCGCTTTTGTTGTGGTGTTCTTTATTTTCATTTGAGAGGATTTCAAATGCTAATACAACGCTTCAAATAGAAAATGTGAAGATTATAAGCGACAGCGGTATCTATCATTTAACTTTTCAGACAACGGAACAATCAGTGAGCGAAATAATCATCGCAAAGAGAAATGACAAGAAGGAAATGCTTCAATTCATATCAGAACCAGTGAATACTCACAACTATATACTTGAAGAATTAGCTGGGAATATTGAATATGCGCTTCATATAACTGCAGAATCGAATAATGGAAGTCAATCTAAGACCTATTACTTTAATTCTAATGAACCCGGCCAATTAACAGATTTGCAAACTGAAGTTGGTCTATTGAATAGTAATGAACCTCAGATGGGGATATCGACGATAGAGTCAAATATGAGTATATTGGCGAACTCAGGATCAGAAAGCGAAAATAATGGTACATTCTCCTCAGCGGACAGTGCGACGGAAGGTGTTAATTATGATGGATTAATTAACCCTGCTGGTGATCTTGATTATTATAAGATTGTGATAAACTCTAATAGCGGTGGTCAGTTAAAAGTATTTCTGGGCTCCCTTCCGAATAATACGGACTATGACTTGAAAGTCTATAATTCAAGTCAAGTGTTGGTGGCCAGTTCATCAAATGCTGGTCATTCTGATGAGTTGATCACGCTTAATATAACAGGAAGCGGGACACATACTTACTATGCAAGAGTCGAGGGATTTCTTAATGTTTATAACGCGGTCGATGCCTACTTGTTTCGTTGGCGGTTTTATCCGGATTGGGAATGGCCTGTTCCTGGCAGTAATCGAGTAACTGACGTGTTTGGCATTCCGAGGTCTGGGGGAAGAACTCATGATGGAATTGACATCGGACGATACAGCACTTCTACATCAACTTCTAGCTGGGACTATGAAATCCTAGCTACGCGATCTGGTGAGGTCACTACTGTTGTAACAAATACAACTGCGCCCTGTGGCGTGGAAGTTAGAATTGAACATGATATTATTAATGGCGAAACTCTAGAAACAAAATATTGTCACCTAGAGGGTTCGCCACTAGTAAGTGTAGGTCAAAATGTCTCTAAAGGTCATCATCTGGGATGGATGGGAAATACGGGGCCGACATCTACTGGAAAACATCTGCATATTGCAAGTAGATTTGATGGAACTTGGAGAGATATAGGATTATATTTAACAAGACCAGGAATTGACGTTATTGATGATTATTGGGACAATCATCCTCAATATCAATAAGGGAGGCAAATCAAGTTATGAGAATATTTCTAAGCATGCTAATAACGGTGATTACAATCGCAGTAATAGCAGGATGTGGTACAGAGCAAAAGGAGCTTTCCAGTCAGGCAGGAACAGAAGTAGATGAACAAAAGCACCGTGATGAATCGGAAACTTCATCATATGACGATGCGCCTATACACCCAACCGAAGTAGATTCCGTTGAATTTAGCAAATCATTACAATCATTTCCTGCGTTGGTGAATTCCAAAAGTGTGGCGAATTTGTCTGACCTGTCAGCAGAGCAGGTTTTTGAGTGGGTGAAGGAAACCGAACACATCTATCAATCAGCTATGTCTAGTTCAGTTGCATTTACAGAGGATCAAAGGGTGGAACTCCTAACATGGTTGCAAAACTATATGTCAGAAGAGGTGATACAAGAACGATCAACAAAAGCATTTCACCCTGTAGTAGGCGGATATAGAATTAATAGCTCTTACAGTTATAAAAATTTCAATATTCGTTCAATCGAAAAAGTTGTGAATATCGATGTGGAACATAAAGATAAGGTTAGTACACTTACTGCTGATCTTATAGTCAGGGTCGAACAACCCATTAAAGTTGTGTATGAAATTACAACGACGGATGGAGTCTCCAAGTTGACAGGCTATCAGTTTGAAATGGTTAAGAAACAACAATAACGACATATATTTTAAGGTTGAAATGTGATTGACGCATGAAAGCATTCTCCCAACTGGAGAGTGCTTTTTTGGTGTGCCACGCATGGCGATTAACTAGGCGGTGAAAGTCCGCTGTGGGGGTTTGTAGTCACCAACCACTAGCCAAGAGCAAGGGTGTCCACCGTGAGGTGGAATCTGAAGGAAGCTGGAGGCAAAATTCCGACCCGAGGAACACGAACATCATAAGGCACAGGATATGGGATGAGCTTGCCAAACAAAGCGAAATCCAATGAACTACACGGACATGCCAGTGTAGATGGTGCGGGTGCATGGAAGGAAAGTGAATCGTCTTACCGTGGGAGGTCTCATGGACGTGAAGAGATATTAGCTTCGAATCACGGTTGAAACAAGATTTATCATGAGAAGTCAGCAGACGCCATAGTACCTCCTGCCGTCGACAGCAGGGGGGAAGGGCTGAATCTTAGGAGGTGATCGTCAATGAAAGCTACCAATACAGGAGCCAAGGGCAGCCAACTTCCAATGGAAGGCTCGCCGCAGAAGAATAGTGCGGAACACGAAGGATATGCGGGAGTGCACATTCCTGAGAGGATAGCCGAAACGGATGACACCAACGCAATCGAGTCGGAGAAGAGACTTCTTGAGAAGATCGTGAGCCGCGAAAACCTGAACGAAGCGTTCAAACGAGTAAAGGCAAACAAAGGCTCTCATGGAATCGATGGGATGACAGTAGATGCACTTCTACAATATCTCAAAGAAAATGGAGAGAAAATCAAGCAGTCTATTCTGGACGGAACGCATCGTCCGAATCCCGTTCGCAGGGTAGAGATACCGAAGGAGAACGGAAAGAAGAGAAATCTAGGCATACCGACCGTAGTGGACCGAGTCATCCAGCAAGCGATTGCCCAGGTGCTAACGCCGATCTACGAAAAGCAATTCTCGGATAACAGTTATGGATTTCGACCAAAGCGAAGTGCACACCATGCCATTCGGAAGAGTCAAGCCAACATCGACGAGGGCTACAAGTATGTAGTAGATATGGATTTGGAGAAATACTTCGACACGGTAAATCAAAGTAAGTTAATTGAAGTATTGTCCAGAACGATCAAAGATGGACGAGTCATCTCGCTCATCCACAAATACTTAAAAGCAGGAGTCGTAGTCAAACACAAATTCGAGGAAACAGAAATCGGCGTGCCCCAGGGTGGCAACCTGAGTCCAATACTTAGCAACATCATGCTGAACGAACTGGATAAGGAACTGGAGAACAGAGGACACCGATTCGTGCGCTATGCAGACGATCTGCTGATCTTCTGCAAAAGCAGGAAAAGCGCCGAGCGCTCTCTAACGAACATACTTCCCTTCATCGAAGGGAAGCTATTCCTTAGAGTAAATCGGGAGAAAACGGTCGTGGATGAGGTGGGAAAGGTTAAATTCCTTGGCTTCTCGTTCTATCGGTATAAAGGTCAAGCGAGGGTCAGAATACATCCGAAAGCCATTGCCAAGATGAAAGTGAAAATTAAAGAGCTGACGTCGAGAAGCAACGGAATGGGGAATGAGGTCCGTGCGATGAAGCTTAAACGCTATATTATGGGGTGGATCAACTACTTCAAGATAGCGGATATGAAGTCGCTACTCAAAACGACGGATGAATGGATGAGAAGACGGATTCGCATGATCTACTGGAAACAATGGAAGCGAATCAGGACAAAATTCGATCGACTGAAATCATTCGGCATCCTCGAACAGAAGGCATGGGAATACGCAAACACAAGAAAGAGCTATTGGAGAACCTCCAACAGCCCTATCCTTTCCAAATCCCTTAACAACTCCACTATAAATGCTCTAGGTTTCCTCTTCTTTTCTGATTATTATCGACAAGTTACTGCGCAGTCCTAATGGAACCGCCGTATACCGAACGGTACGTACGGTGGTGTGGGAGGTCGGCTACTCAAATAATGAGTAGCCTCCTACCCGATTATAAATATAATGTGTGGTAATCAATGAATACGCTGGTTTTATTGGGTTTGTTGAAATTTTTTTGTCTTAAATCACTCTATAGTCAAGAGTTACGAAGAAGTAGAGTTACGAAGAAGCTTCACTCACAACGAACTGCTCCTGAGCCGATAATGATTTTAACCGGAAATCGGCATGCTAAGTTCACAATCATTTTCGTGCACGGTGTGCCTTTATTGAGACGGCATATAATGGTAAACTTTGAAGACGAGTATTCAAAGAGGGAGTCTTCGCATGGCTAAGATCAAAACGAAATTTGTATGCACCGAATGCGGCAACGAGTCGGCGAAGTGGCTGGGCAAATGTCCAGGCTGCCAAGCTTGGAATACGATGGTGGAAGAAAAAGAAACCGTTGTGAAGACAAAAGGCATCGGCTTATCGGGAATCCATACGAAAGAAAAACCGCAATCGATCATACATATAGAAAGTGGGCAAGAGCCTCGCATCGAGACGCGGATGGTTGAATTGAACCGGGTGCTTGGCGGCGGTGTCGTACCAGGCTCGCTGATTCTGGTTGGCGGCGATCCGGGCATTGGCAAATCAACGCTGCTTCTACAAACGTCGCATGCGCTCGCCGAAAAGGGACTGAAGGTGCTGTACATATCCGGCGAGGAATCCGTGCGGCAGACCAAGCTGCGTGCGGACCGGCTAGGCGCGCTGACGGAATCGCTTTACGTGCTGTGCGAGACGAATATGGAGCATATTAACGATGCGATCGAATCCTTAGATCCGGATTTCCTGGTCATCGACTCCATCCAGACCGTATTCGACCCAAGGGTCGAGTCTGCTCCCGGAAGCGTGTCGCAGGTCCGCGAATGCACGGCTCATTTCATGCGGACGGCGAAGATCAAGGGCATCGCCACCGTGCTCGTCGGGCATGTGACCAAAGAAGGTGCGATCGCGGGTCCGCGCTTGCTGGAGCACATGGTGGACTGCGTGCTGTACTTCGAAGGCGAACGCCATCATACGTACCGGCTGCTGCGAGCGGTTAAGAACAGATTCGGCTCCACGAACGAAATCGGCATCTTCGAGATGACCGAGGACGGCTTGCGCGAGGTGTCCAATCCGTCCGAGCTGTTCTTGTCCGAGCGACCGCTCGGCGTGTCGGGATCGACCGTCGTGGCGAGCATGGAAGGAACGCGGCCCGTGCTTGTCGAGCTGCAGGCGCTCGTCGCGACGACGAATTTCCCGTCTCCGAGACGGATGTCGACGGGAATCGATCACCATCGCATGACTCTTATCATCGCGGTGCTGGAGAAGCGCAACGGGATGTTTCTCCAGACGCAGGATGCTTATCTGAACGTGGCGGGCGGCGTCAAGCTTGACGAGCCGGCCGTCGATCTGGCCGCGGCCGTCAGTATCGCGTCCAGCTTCAGGGACGCCCCTACGAAGCCTTATGACGTTATTTTTGGCGAAGTTGGCTTAACGGGCGAGGTCCGGGCGGTTTCCAGGGCGGAGCAGCGAGTGAAGGAAGCGGAGAAGCTTGGGTTCAAGAGAGTGATTATGCCCGAGAAAAGTCTCAAAGGTTGGAAGGCGCCGGAGGGTATCGAATTGATCGGCGTGAATACGGTAGCAGAAGCGTTAAAGGCAGCGCTGGGATAGGGGGTATAGATAAAATGAAGGAACCGACACATCAGGAAGTCATGAATCAATTGTTGCAATTAGTTGCGCCAGGGACCCCGTTTCGCGAAGGGCTGGAAAACGTATTGCGGGCGAAGACGGGCGCGCTTATCGTAGTGGGCTATAGTCCCGAAGTTATGGAGGTAGTCGACGGCGGCTTCTCCATTAATTGCGATTTTTCGCCGAACTATCTGTATGAGTTGGCGAAGATGGACGGCGCAATTATAATGAGCGAGGATATGCGCCGCATCTTGTATGCCAACACGCAGTTGATCCCCAATAGCGCAATCCCGTCCATCGAGACGGGGATTCGTCACAGGACAGCTGAGCGTGTGGCGAAGCAGACGGGTAAGCTGGTCGTGTCCATCTCGCAGCGACGCAATATTATTACGCTTTATCAAGGCAACCTGCGGTATTCGCTCAAGGATATCGGCGTTATATTGACCAAGGCCAACCAAGCGATACAGACGCTCGAGAAATATAAAGTCGTACTGACACAATCGTTGACCAATCTGTCCGCATTGGAATTCGAAGAGCTCGTAACGCTTCAAGAGGTAGCACATGTCATCCAGCGCGCCGAGATGGTACTTCGTGTCAAGCTGGAAATCAATCGTTACATAACGGAGCTCGGGACAGAGGGGCGCTTGATAAGCATGCAGATGGATGAACTCGTCGGCGGGGTGGAAGAGGATGCTTGGTATCTCCTCAAGGATTACGCCAAAGATAATGCCGACGACAAAATCCGAGAGATCCGCATGGGCCTTAAGAAGCTGAGTTCCGACGATTTGCTGGATGAATCGCCAATTGTACGTCTTATCGGGTATCCGCATACCAACAATATGGCTGATGAATCGGTGCTGCCAAGGGGCTTCAGGCTGCTAAGCAAAATCCCTCGTCTGCCTCACATCATCATGAACAATCTGGTGGAGCGGTTCGGTCGTTTGCCTCATATTCTCATGGCGACGATTGAAGAACTTGATGAAGTAGATGGCATTGGAGAGGTACGCGCACGCGCCATCAAAGACGGAATGAAGCGGATTCAAGAGCAGATGTTCATTGACAGGCAAATTTGATTTGGGCTACAATGGATAGAATGTGTTCCAGTCCATTTCGTGCAAATTGCGAAGGTGATGGGCATAGTAGAGAAGAGGTGGATTAGATGATCTTAAAGTCGATACCGAGCCTTCTCACGGTAGGTAATTTATTTCTCGGCGTTATAGCCATCATTATGGTTTTTAATGACCGGCCGCAGATGGCCGCCATGATGGTTCTGATTGCAATGCTGCTGGACGGCGTTGACGGAAGAGTCGCGCGTGCGCTCAATGCGCAGAGTGAATTCGGCAAGGAGCTCGATTCCTTATCTGATGTCATCTCCTTTGGCGTAGCACCTGCTTTCATTATGTATGTTGTTGCATTCCAAGAGCTCAGCCCGGCCCTTGCATGGACCGTGACTGCCATCTTCCCGATATGCGGGGCGCTACGTCTCGCGAGATTTAATGTGATTACAAGCTCGGTTGGTTATTTTATCGGATTGCCGATCCCGGCTGCTGGAGGCGTACTAGCTACGCTTGCGCTGTTCAAGGATGATATTCCGGTTGGTGTTTTACTAGCGAGCACACTGTTACTGTCGTTCCTGATGGTCAGCACCATTCGTTATCCCAATTTCAAGAAAGTGGGCATTCCGCGCAGTGCGATTTGGGTTGTTCCGATCGTCGTGGCGGTGTCCGTCGCGCTGGGTCTTCTGTTCGAGAATCAGCTGTCTAAGATATTGTTTGTGCCTCTCCTGCTTTATGCGCTGTGGGGGCTAAAAAAAAACGTTGAACGCAGACTTCCCAAACCGCGCAAACGCCGCAAGGTGAAGGAAGACGAAGAAGTGAAGTCCGAGAAACCGGCTTAAAGGTATCATGCGTATCGCGTCATCGCATCACAACAAAAACGTTCCTGTCTCTTAGAGGCAGGAACGTTTTTGTATGTTCGAACAATATTTGTTGATCCCCATTAAGTCAAATTAAATAATCCGAGGGTAGAGCACTTGTCGTACTCGTCCGCGACTACTTCGTCCAACTGAATTTGAAGGAGATTGCATAGCGCGGTCATATAGAACAGATTGCGTCCTAGCTCGCTCTTCAGTACTTCGTTGCAGTGTTCGCATAGAGCGCCGGAAAGATGGCTTTGTAACGTTTCTTTGGCATTCTCGAGATCGGATTCGTCCGCATATTGTTGTTTCCTCGCATTTAATTCGATACAGCCGCAATCGGTTACCGCTTTCGTTACTGCACGGTTCACTGATGCGCCGGATTGACCGAACTTGGACATGACATCAAGCAAGCTGCGATGCCGAAGCAGCAATTCTGATACCTGTTGCTGAAATTGTTCCAATGTAGGAGCGTTCGTTGATTCCATCTCATTTCACCCGCCTTAGTAGTAGTCGTCACTGTCTCCATTATAAAGCTCCTCGGCATCATTTTCCACATGCCGGAAGTTGCAGACTGGATCACAGGTTTCGTCGAAAGATCGGAGTCTTCGAATCTTTTGCACAAATTAGGGCAAGGCACGATTAGAGGCTGAAAGATTGGAACATAATTGTAATGGAGGTGAACCATTATGGTTATTAGACGAATGATACAACTTATTGGATTATTGTTCGGTGCGATGGCTGGCAACGAGGTTTACGGATGGGGAAGCGGTGCGGCGACATGGTCTAGCCAGTCCTACGGCATGCTGCAATCCGGCACTTATTACATGAATGTGGCGCTTGGGGCTGTGTTTGGCGTTATTGTAGCATCGGTGCTTGCGGGGCCGATCGTTCGTGCGTTGCACAAAGGTGTAGACACAATGGCGGAGATGCCGCTTAGGCAATTGATGGTAGGTGCGGGAGGGATGCTGGCAGGTTTGCTGCTTGCCGTGATGCTGAATCCGGTGGTGGCCGACCTGGATGGGATCGGCAGCTTGCTGCCGGCTGTTATGGCGTTAACGTTCGGATTTGTTGGTCTGAGAATTGGTGTAGTCAAACAAGAAGAGATTGCGGCTGGATTCGCCGCGCTGCTGGAGAAACCGAAGCCGGCGTCTGCTACTCCGGAAGCGAAGGGATTCGAAGAGCATAAGATTCTGGATACAAGCGTCATCATCGACGGCAGAATCGCGGATATTTGCAAGACGGGATTTATTGAAGGTACACTCGTCATTCCGGAATTCGTGCTGGAGGAGCTTCAGCATATCGCCGATTCATCGGATCTACTGAAACGTAATCGCGGTCGCAGAGGGCTCGATATTCTGAACAAAATCCAGAAGGAGCTAGACGTCAAGGTGTTGATCTACGAAGGAGACTTCGAGGAGATCGGCGAGGTCGACAGCAAGCTGGTGAAGCTGGCCAAAGCGCTGCGCGGCAAAGTGGTAACCAATGACTTCAATCTCAACAAGGTGTGCGAGCTGCAGGGCGTATCGGTTCTCAATATCAACGATCTTGCTAATGCCGTCAAACCTGTCGTTCTGCCGGGTGAAGAAATTATCGTACAAGTGATCAAGGACGGCAAGGAGCATGGTCAAGGTGTCGCCTATCTCGATGACGGCACAATGATTGTAGTGGAAGGCGGTCGCGAATATATCGGCACAACGATGGAAGTGCTGGTGACGAGCGTATTGCAGACATCAGCGGGAAGAATGATTTTTGCCAAGCCGAAGCTGTTGGAAAAAGCGTTGTAACAAGGTATGATAGTATGCAAGGCGCAAAGCCTTGTTGTACATAACGCTTAAGGCAGGTTGAAGGCATGGCGGAGAAGTGGGGCGTTGTCGTTGTAGCGGCCGGTCGCGGTACGCGCATGGGAACGAAAGAAAGCAAGCAATACTTGCGGCTTGCGGACAAGCCGATTCTGGTCCATACGCTGGAGCTGTTCCAGCGGATGGACCTTATTCGCGAGATTGCGCTTGTCGTAGGCAGCGAGGATATCGATAGATGCCGCGACTGGGTAAGCGAGCACGGGCTGACCAAGGTGGCGCATGTGCTCGAAGGCGGAGCGGAGCGCCAGCATTCTGTGCTGCGTGGACTGCGTTCATTGTCTGAGCATGAATGGGTAATGGTCCATGATGGCGTGAGGCCGTTGGTCAGCGAGTCGGCGGTCGAGGCATGCTGCGAAGCTGCGCTTGCTGTTGGAGCATCCGTGCTTGCTGTGCCCGTCAAGGATACAATCAAGCAGGTAGACGGCGAAGGGATCATCGTTGCGACGCCCGACCGCCGTAGCTTGTGGGCAATCCAGACACCGCAGGCATTCCGGCGGGAGCTCTTGCTGGAGGCGCATGAGCGCGCGCAATCGGACGGATTCCTTGGCACGGACGACGCGATGGTCGTGGAGAGGTTAGGGCATCCCGTTAAGGTGGCCGAAGGAGAATATACGAATATCAAAATAACGACGCCCGAGGACCTGCCGTATGCGGAATTTCTGCTGGCTCAGCGTGGCGGCTTGGATAGCAGACATCTGTCTGGCGAATCGAAGTCTGCCGGCTCCGGGTTATCGCATAGGGGAGAGATTAGATGATACGGGTAGGGCAAGGATTCGACGTGCATCAATTAGTAGAAGGAAGACCGTGTATTATCGGGGGCGTTACGATTCCTTACGAGAAGGGCTTGCTGGGACACTCCGATGCGGATGTACTGCTGCATGCGATTAGCGACGCGATATTAGGTGCGCTAGGGCTTGGCGACATCGGCAAACATTTTCCGGATACGGATGAAGCGTACAAGGATGCGGACAGCGTAGTGCTGCTCGAGCGGGTATGGCAGCTGGCCACCGAGCGAGGCTACAAGCTGGGTAATATTGATTCAACAATCATCGCCCAGCGTCCGAAGATGCTGCCTTACATTCCGCAGATGGCCGAAGTCATCGCGCGTGTGCTTCAGGCGGAGGTTTCGCAGGTAAACGTGAAGGCGACAACGACAGAGCAGCTAGGTTTCGCTGGACGCGGCGAAGGGATTGCGGCGCAATCGGTCGTATGTTTGGTAGCGGTATAGGACGAGCCTAACGCTCGGCGTTCAATGGAAATTAATTATATTTGTTGCGAGGGAGTGGCATCATGACAACAGAAGTTCGCGTGCGCTATGCGCCGTCACCGACGGGGCATCTGCATATCGGCAATGCAAGAACGGCCTTATTCAACTATTTATTCGCAAGAAACTTAGGCGGCAAATTTATTATCCGGATTGAGGACACGGACATTAAGCGTAACGTGGCCGGCGGTGAGGAAAATCAGCTAACGTATCTGAAGTGGCTCGGTATCGATTGGGACGAGAGCATTGACGTAGGCGGAGGTTATGGTCCTTACCGTCAGACGGAGCGTCTCGATATTTACAGGGAATATTGGCAGGGTCTCCTGGACCGCGGACAGGCATATCGCTGCTATTGCACAGAAGAAGAGCTTGAGCAGGAGCGCGAGGAGCAGCAGGCTCGCGGCGAGACGCCTCGTTACTCGGGACGCCATCGCAATCTGACTGCTGAGCAGCAAGCGGCTTTTGAAGCTGAGGGCCGCGTAGCGAGCATTCGATTCCGTGTGCCTGAGGGCGCGTCGTATACGTTTGACGACATGGTCAAGGGATCGATCACGTTCGACACGGCGGAGATGGGTGACTTCGTTATCGTCAAGAAGGATGGCATCCCAACTTACAACTTCGCGGTCGTGCTCGACGATCATTTGATGAAGATCAGCCATGTGCTGCGCGGAGAAGATCATATCTCCAATACGCCGCGTCAGCTCATGATCTATGAGGCTTTCGGCTGGGAGCCGCCGGTTTTTGCGCATATGACCTTGATCGTGAACGAAAATCGCAAGAAGCTAAGCAAGCGCGATGAGTCGATTATTCAATTTATCGAGCAATATGACGGGCTTGGCTATTTGCCAGAGGCGATGTTCAACTTTATCTCGCTGCTTGGCTGGTCGCCGGAAGGCGAACAAGAGATGTTCACGCGCGAGGAGCTGGTGAATGTCTTTAATGCGGAGCGTCTGAGCAAGAGTCCGGCCGTGTTCGACACACAGAAGCTGAGCTGGATGAATAATGAATATATGAAGAAAGCGGATCTGAATCGCGTAGTGGACTTGTGTCTGCCGCATCTGCAGAAGGCGGGCTGCATTCCGGATACGCTGGATGGCGCTGGACGCGAATGGGTGACGGCGCTTGTTGCGCTGCATCAAGATAAGCTGCGTTATGCAGCTGACATCGTAGAGGTGACGGAGCTCTTCTTCCGTGAAGGTGTGGCGGATGAGGAGGAGGCGGCGACAGTGCTGTCCGAAGAGCAAGTGCCGACCGTATTGTCTGCTTTCTTGCAGCTTGTGGAGAACGATGCGGCTCCGTTATCGGCAGATGGAATTAAAGACATGATTAAGAGTGTGCAGAAGGAAACAGGTCATAAAGGAAAAGCGTTGTTTATGCCGATTCGCGCTGCGCTTACGGGACAAACGCATGGTCCTGACCTGAACCAATCCATCGTGCTGCTAGGTAAGCCCAAAGTGTTGGCGCGTTTACGCGAGCGGCTCGCGGTTCAATAACTTTACTTGCACTTTCCTGCCGATTCGGTATACTATGACTATTATCAATCATATTTATCGGCCATGAACAGGAAAAGTACGTTATATCGTGGATTCGCAGAGAGGGCAACCGTCATTCGAATTCGTCGGCAGCATTGAGTTTGTTGCGTGCGGATTAGGAGAGTCGGCTGTAAGTTGCCTAGTCCGCCAGAACGGAACATGCACCTGGGAGCCTTGCTCCGAGCTGACGCTATCCTCGTATGTATACAGGAGTAGGGCGGGCAGTGTAGGCGGCAACGTATTGTCCTCGTTACGGGCATTGAGATGAATGAACAGCCATTCGTGTATGGTGCATGTTCGTTCAGGCAGAGTGGGACCGCGATATTGACGCCTCTGCAGCATAATATGCTGCAGAGGTTTTTTGATTTTTATAAGAGCTGGTTCGCCGTATGCGCGATTCAGGGTCTTTTGCATAATGACATGAGAGAGAAAGCTTATGCCGGGCAGTTGGGCGCAGTCAGTCATCCCGTCAGTATAACACCGCTGCCGCGTGCAGGTTAGTTGGAAGGGGAGAGGTCCGTTATGTTTCGCCATATTCGTTCGGATATTCAGACGGTATTCGAGAATGATCCTGCAGCTCACAGCAGGTTTGAGGTTGTTTTCACATATTCCGGTGTGCACGCCATTTGGGCGCATCGGGTAGCCCACTGGCTATATCGGAGAAATTGGCTCACAACTGCGCGAGTCATTTCGCAAGTCAGCCGATTCTTTACGGGCATTGAGATTCACCCAGGCGCGAAGATCGGCAACCGACTCTTTATCGACCATGGCATGGGCGTCGTCATAGGGGAAACCTGCGAAATCGGGGATAACGTTGTGATCTATCAAGGCGTCACGCTTGGCGGCACGGGGAAGGAAAAAGGGAAGAGGCATCCGACGGTAGGGAACAATGTGGTCATTGGCTCCGGCGCCAAAGTATTGGGATCGTTCAAGGTGGGCGATAATTCCAATATAGGATCTAATGCGGTCGTGCTGCGCGAGGTGCCTGACAATTGTACAGTCGTTGGCAATCCAGGGCGCGTCGTCAAACGTAACGGTGAGCGGGTTGGCGATCGTCTGGATCATACACAACTGCCTGACCCGGTTATTGAGATGTTCAGAGCGATGCAGAACGAATTGAATCATCTGCGAACCGAGCTTGAACAGTGCAAGGAATTACAAGAAGGGGGAAAGAGTAAAGTATGACAGTCTCTATATACAATACACTGACGAGGACCAAGGATTCGTTCACTCCGCAAGAGGCGGGCAAGGTGAAGATGTACGTGTGCGGACCGACGGTTTATGACTATATCCATATTGGCAATGCGAGACCGGTTATTTTCTTCGACGTTGTTCGTCGTTACTTGGAGGATGCCGGTTATGATGTCAATTATGTTAGTAATTTCACGGATGTGGACGACAAGCTCATTCGAAAAGCGGAGCAGCTCGGAACGGATGTGCCGGCAGTAGCGGAGAAATTCATCGAGGCATTCTACGCGGATATTGACTCGCTCGGCGTGCGCAAGGCGACGCGTAACCCGCGTGTAATGGATCATATCCCGGAAATTATCGCTTTTATCGATGAGTTGGTTGCCAAAGATTATGCCTACCCGAGTGAAGGAGATGTGTACTTCCGCACCTCCAAGTTCGAGGAATACGGCAAGCTGTCGCATCAGAAGATCGATGAGCTGCAATTCGGTATCCGTGTCGAGATTGGCGATCGCAAGGAGGATCAGGGCGACTTTGTGCTCTGGAAAGGAGCCAAGCCGGGAGAGATCAAGTGGGATAGTCCATGGGGGCCGGGCCGTCCGGGCTGGCATATCGAATGCTCCGCAATGGCTCGCAAATATTTGGGGGATACGCTCGACATTCACGGAGGCGGCCAAGACTTGCAGTTCCCACATCACGAATGCGAAGTGGCGCAATCGGAGTCATTAACGGGCAAATCGTTCGCGAACTACTGGATGCATAATGGCTATATTCACATTAATAATGAGAAGATGTCCAAGTCGCTAGGCAACGGTATTACGGTTAATGAGCTCGTCAAACGAGTGAAGCCGGAGGTTATTCGTTACTTTATGTTGTCTACACATTATCGCAGCCCGCTCAACTTCAGTGATGAAACGATCGCGCAGGCAACGGGTGGCGTAGAGCGTATCACAAACAGCTATGCTAATCTCAAGCATCGTCTTGCCGCCGAAGGGATGATCGGCACGGTCGATAATCAATTGCGCCAGACTCTTGCCAAGATTACAGACCAATTCACCGCCAAGATGGGCGACGATTTTAACACGCCGGATGCGATTACGGCTTGGTTCGAGCTGGTGACCGAAACCAATCTCTACATGGTGCGCAGGGATGCTAATGCATCCGGGCTGCAGGCGTTGCTCGCGTTGATGGAAAGGTTCGACAACGTGCTTGGATTGCTTCCTCGCGCTGCAGCATCCGATCCATTGGCAGAAGAAGTTGAAGCCCTGATCGTTGAACGTACAGAAGCACGCAAGGCGAAGAACTGGGCGCGTGCCGATGAAATTCGGGATCGACTGAACGAAATGGATATCGTGCTGGAAGATACGCCGCAAGGTATTAGATGGCGGCGCAAATGACGGACAGACGCGAAGATATACATGATCAAGAAGAACTGAGCGATGTGCGGGAAACAGCGGCAGTTGCTGATGTGGAGCGGGCGGCTCCGCTGTCCCGCAATCCGCTTGCCTTGCACACGCCGGACAAGAAAACGGGATTAATGAACCCGGTCGTGCTAGCCTATATGGGCGATGCGGTGTTCGAGCTGCTGGTGCGACAATATCTGATCTCGCTTCCCAACAACAAATCGCATCATCTGCATAGCGAAGCAACAAAACGAGTATCAGCCAAGGCGCAACGATTGTTGCTGGAACGGCTTCAGCCGCTTCTGACCGAAGAGGAAGCCGACATCGCTCGTCGGGGGCGCAATACGAAGTCGGGAGCGCCTCCGAAGAATGCGAACCCTGCCGACTACCGCCAAGCGACGGCGCTAGAATGCCTCTTTGGATATTTGTATTTCGAAGGACGCATGGAGCGAATCGGCGAGCTGATGCGCGTCGCCTTGGAACCAGTGACAGGTAAGAATGAAGGAGGGCAACCATGACTGAACAAGTGGGGCAAGAAGAAGAGATTATTGCCGGTAAACATCCCGTATTAGAAGCGCTTCGCTCAGGACGCGAGATTAATAAAATCTGGATCGCCGAAGGATCGCAAAAGAGTATGACGGCTCCGATAACGGCGGAAGCCAAGAAGCTTGGCATTGTCGTGCAATTCGTCGACAAACGCAAGCTGGACGCGATGGCGGCTGGCGTCGCGCATCAAGGCGTCATTGCGCAGGCAGCGGCGTTCGACTACGTGGAAGTGGAGGACATTTTGGCCATTGCACAGGAGCGGGGAGAAATACCGTTTATCCTTGTGCTCGACGAGATCGAGGATCCGCATAATTTAGGTTCGATTCTGCGGACGTCCGAATGCACCGGCGTGCACGGCGTCATTATTCCGAAACGGCGCTCCGCCAGCTTGACAGCGACCGTACTCAAAACGTCGGCGGGGGCAGCGGAGCATGTCGCTGTCGCGCGTGTGACCAATCTCGCGCAAACGATCGAGAAGCTGAAAGAATCGGGCGTATGGGTGGCGGGAACGGATGTTTCGGCCGCACAGGATGTGTACAAGTCCAAATTCGATATGCCTTTGGCCATTGTTATTGGCAATGAGAGCAAAGGCATGGGGCGGTTGATTAAGGAAAAATGTGATTTTCTCGTGAAACTTCCGATGCTCGGCAAGCTAAACTCGCTTAACGCCTCGGTTGCCGCAGGGGTGCTGATGTACGAGGTTGTCAGGCAGAGACGGAGCGTGTAGCGATGAATCGGCCGAATGATGTGCTCCTCGTCGACGGCTATAACATGATAGGAGCGTGGCCGGTTCTGGAGAAGCTGAAGGAAGCGGATCTGGAGGATGCACGGGACAAGCTCCTGGATATGCTGGCCGACTATCAGGGGTTCTCAGGCATGCAAGTCTACGTCGTCTTTGATGCGCATCAAGTACCTGGACTGGGCGCAACGTACAAGCAGCATAAGCTCACTGTCGTGTACACGAAGGAGAAGGAGACGGCGGATGAGTGCATCGAACGATTATGCAGCGAGCTTATGATCCGAAGACGAAGCATCTATGTGGCGACTTCGGATCTGGTCGAGCAGCATGTCGCTTTCGGCAAGGGCGCGCTCCGCTTGTCGGCGCGCGAGCTGCTGATCGACATCAACCAGAACCGTAAGCTTATCGAGCAGAACATCCGTGAACGTGAGCAGAAGCCAATACGCCGCAATTCGGTCGATGAGAACGTAAGCCTGGATGTGTGGAGTAAGCTTGAACGTCTTCGACGCGGAGAGAAGGAATAGATCCAATAGCAGGATCCTTTTTGAAGGGATTTATTCTAATTTTTCCCTATTGGAATGCTGCCTGCTTTCGTGTCATAAAGTTACAAATTTACTAGAAATACGATAACTTTCGAAGGTCCGTTCTGTTGACGGTGTAAGGTTACATAATGTATACTGACTCTATATTTCTAGCTAAAGAATCTAGCGCGGTGTACGCCTTGCAGGCCGGAGGGATAGTGTGGGTTACGACCTCAAAGAATGGAGTACGCTCGAATATGAAAGCAGTACGGACGAGGATATCGTAGAAGCTGTCCGTAACGGCGACAGCATGGCGCTGGAATATTTGATCAATAAATATAAGAACTTCGTACGCGCGAAGGCTCGTTCATACTTCTTGATCGGAGCTGACCGCGAGGACATCGTCCAAGAAGGGATGATCGGCTTGTATAAGGCGATCCGGGACTTCAAGGGCGACAAGTTAGCGAGCTTTAAGGCATTTGCCGAGCTTTGTATTACTAGGCAGATTATTACCGCAATCAAGACGGCTACTAGACAGAAGCATATTCCCCTCAATTCCTACGTTTCACTGGACAAGCCAATCTATGACGAGGATTCCGACCGAACCCTGCTGGATGTCATATGCGGCACCCGCGTATCCGATCCTGAAGAGTTGATTATTAATCAGGAAGAATTTATCGGTCTGGAAGACAAGATGGCTGAGATACTCAGTGATCTGGAGCGCAAGGTATTGATGTTGTATCTGGACGGGCGATCTTATCAGGAAATCGCTGTTGATCTGGATCGTCATGTGAAATCCATTGATAACGCCTTACAACGAGTAAAGCGCAAGCTGGAGAAGTATTTGGAGATTCGAGATTTCGGCGGTCTTTAGCCCCTCTTGCTACATTTGTGACGACTATAGGTTCATCATGGGTGATGCTTGGAAGGATCATCCGGACAATGGATTGTCTTTACCGTCTGAATTCATATTCAGTGGGTAAAGACAGTCCATTGGTTTATGTCCGAATAAATGGGCTATACTTGTCGTAGGAAGTTCATGAGTTGATAGAATTCAGAGGGCGATGCCAATATTTCGCAGGGATGATTGCGGACGTGATGCGTTGACACGGAATATGCCATGTGATAAAGTGTTTAGGTAGGCCTGAGAACGGGTTTTTTTTGTTTGGCCTAGGTAATGAGCGTGGAATCAATAAACTTTACCATAGAGTTTCGCGATTCGTATTTTTTAGCAGTTCGGGAGGTGTAATTCAATGCGGGTAATCATCACGTTGGCATGCACAAACTGCAAACAAAGAAACTATGCGACAACCAAGAACAAGCGTAATCACCCCGACCGCATCGAGTTGAAGAAGTTTTGCAAGTTCTGTAACGAGCAGACTCCTCATCGCGAGACGAGATAGTCCATTGGAGGTGTAACCGTGACATTTTTGGCCAAACTGAAGCAAGGCTTTGGGACGACGTTTAGTTTTTTTGCCGACAGCTGGGCGGAACTGAAGAAGGTTCGCTGGCCAAGTCGTAAGGAGTTGACGAGCTATTCCATCGTCGTCCTGCTGACAGTTGTCGCTGTGACGATTTACTTCTGGCTTCTTGACATCGGAATCTCTGAATTGGTTCAACTCATTGTCTAATAAGGGACCAAAGGTGGATTTGTGATGGAAAAAAGATGGTATGTCGTACACACTTACTCCGGTTATGAGAACAAAGTGAAAGCCAACTTGGAGCGCCGGGTTGAATCGATGGGCATGGAAGATAAGATCTTCCGCGTTCTCGTTCCTATGGAAGATGAAGTGGTAGAGAAGGACGGTAAGAAAAAGACCGTTCAGCGTAAAGTCTACCCTGGATACGTTCTTGTGGAAATGGTTCAAACCGACGATTCGTGGTACGTTGTTCGTAATACACCGGGCGTAACAGGATTTGTAGGCTCGACGGGATCGGGTTCCAAGCCGACTCCTCTATTGCCTGATGAAGTGGAGCAGATTCTGAAACACATGGGCATGGAAGAGCCGAAGCCGAAGATCGAATTCGATCTCAAGGAAACGGTACGCGTCAAGGTTGGTCCTTTCGCAGACTTTGTCGGATCGGTAGAAGAGATTCTGCTCGATAAAGCGAAGCTTAAGGTTCACGTCAACATGTTTGGCAGGGAAACCCCTCTTGAGTTGGATTACACTCAAGTGGAGAAGATTTAATATCCGGTTTCCAGAGCAAGCGCGCATTCGCACGTTTGTAAATCAGGGCAAGGAGGTGTGAATCATGGCAAAAAAGGTCATCAAGATGGTCAAACTGCAAGTTCCTGCAGGTAAAGCGAATCCAGCTCCTCCAATTGGTCCAGCACTGGGTCAAGCGGGCGTCAACATCATGGCGTTCTGTAAAGAGTTCAATGCGCGTACTGCGGATCAAGCAGGTCTGATTATTCCAGTCGTGATCACGGTATTCGAGGACCGTTCCTTCACATTCGAAACAAAGACTCCGCCGGCAGCAGTATTGCTCCGCGTAGCAGCTGGTATCGAGAAGGGTTCTGGCGAACCGAACAAGAAAAAAGTAGCAACTGTGAAACGCGATAAAGTTCGCGAGATCGCAGAATCCAAAATGCAGGACCTGAACGCAGCTTCCGTTGAGGCAGCAATGCGTATGGTTGAAGGTACTGCTCGCAGCATGGGTATCACTATCGCTGACTAATGACCGTATCGTCCATCGGGGCGAGAACGTCTAGATGTCTTCGTGACATCGCGCTTAGCGAAGCTTAGGCTTCGCGAGGTGGGAGGATCAGTCCTAGGAGGCTGTTCCGTTATAACCACAAAGGAGGACAATTTCAATGGCTAAACACGGTAAGAAATATGTAGAAGCAGCAAAGCTGATCAATAGCGAAGCCACTTATGAACCGGCTGAAGCGATCGAGCTTGTCAAGAAAGCAGCGACAGCTAAATTCGACGAATCCGTTGAAGTAGCAGTTCGTCTGGGTGTAGACCCGCGTAAACAAGACCAAGCGGTACGCGGCGTAGTCGTACTTCCGCATGGCACAGGTAAAACAAAACGCGTTCTCGTTTTCGCAAAAGGCGAAAAAGTGAAAGAAGCGGAAGCTGCTGGCGCTGACTTCGTTGGCGACGCAGACATGATCAACAAAATCCAACAAGGCTGGTTCGATTTCGACGTTTGCGTAGCAACGCCGGACATGATGGCTGAAGTTGGTAAACTCGGTCGTATCCTGGGCGGTAAAGGTCTAATGCCTAACCCGAAAGCAGGTACCGTAACATTTGATGTTGCGAAAGCCGTTCAAGAAATCAAAGCAGGTAAGATTGAGTACCGTCTGGACAAAGCGGGTCAAATCCACGCTCCAATCGGCAAAGTATCGTTCGACGCTGAGAAGCTGAACGAGAACATGAAAGCTCTGATCGATGCTCTGGTACGCGCTAAACCAGCTGCTGCCAAAGGTATCTACCTGAAAAACATCGCTGTTTCCTCCACAATGGGCCCTGGCGCTCGTGTTTCGACTGCTAGCTACCGCTAAGTCGAAGGGAAACAACACTAAATTCGAACACGCATACCGTAGACAGTAGGTGCCCATAAGGGCTTAATTCCCTACCGAGGTGTTATGATAATACGTTTATGAGGTTACGGCTTGTCCGTAAGTACTTAATAACGACATCATGGCCTTCGCTTTGTCTGCGAAGGCCTTTCTCATGCACCCATGGAGAAGGAATCGAACGTATTCACGGCATGTATAAAATTAACGGGAGGTGTACAGTTTGGCTAACGCAAAGATCATCCAAGAGAAACAAGAAGCGGTTGCGGTTATCGCGTCGAAGCTCACTTCGAGCTCCAGCACGGTTATCGCTGACTATCGCGGATTGAACGTTGCGCAAGTAACTGAACTGCGTAAGCAACTTCGCGAAGCGGGCGTTGACTTCCAAGTTCTGAAAAACTCGCTCGTTCGCCGTGCTACGGAAGGTACTGACCTGACGTCGCTGAACGACATTCTTACAGGACCTACAGCAGTAGCTTTCAGCGGCGATGACGCTGTTGCTCCAGCTAAGATTCTGAACGACTTCGCTAAGAAGAACGATGCCTTGAAATTGAAAGGCGGCGTTGTAGAAGGTAAAGTTGTTGGCGCTGACGAAATTAAGGCGCTTGCAGAGCTTCCATCCCGCGATGGCTTGCTCTCCATGCTCCTCAGCGTGCTTCAAGCCCCAATGCGCAACTTCGCGCTTGCGGTTAAAGCAGTTGGAGAGAAACAAGAAGCTAGCGCATAAACTAAGCTTTCATAGCAATCACTGGTTTATCGGTTCATTAGAACGGATAGCCGGCTAAAGCATCAAACCAAAAAAACTAAACCATTCGGAGGTATATACCATGTCTAACGAGCAAATTTTGGAAGCCATCAAAGGTATGACTGTTCTTGAACTGAACGATCTTGTAAAAGCAATTGAAGAAGAATTCGGCGTAACAGCTGCAGCTCCAGTTGCAGTAGTAGCTGGCGGCGCTGTTGAAGCGGCTGCACAAACAGAATTCGACGTAATTTTGACAAGCGCTGGCGCTTCCAAAATCAACGTAATCAAAGTTGTTCGCGAAATCACAGGTCTTGGCCTGAAAGAAGCGAAAGAACTGGTTGACAGCGCTCCTAAAGCAATCAAAGAAAAAGTTGGCGAAGAAGAAGCTAACGGCGTGAAAGCTAAGCTTGAAGAAGCTGGCGCTTCCGTAGAAGTTAAGTAATATCTCTTTCAGATAACTTGCAGCAGGATCGTTGCTTAAGGCAGCCTCCGCTGACGAACCCCTTGATACCGTAAGGTAACAAGGGGTTCCTTGTATGTTAACGGCTAATGCGTATAAGGAGGCGACGGAATATGTCGAATCATTATTATTCCAAGACACCGGAGGTCAAGCATAATCGCCAAATTGTAGAGACGCTCCTAAGAGGTCGACAATTGAAATTTATGACGGATGCAGGCGTGTTCTCGAAAGCGAGTGTCGATTTTGGGAGCAAGGTGTTGATCGAGGCAATGGAACTGCGAGTGGATGACCGTGTTCTGGACGTAGGCTGCGGTTATGGGCCGATTGGGCTCAGTGCAGCGTCACTTGCATCGCAGGGGATGGTCACGATGATTGATATTAATGGAAGAGCGATTGAGCTCGCCAAAGAAAATGCCGCACTTAATGGCATCAGTAATGTGAAGATTATGCAAAGCGATCTTTATGAGTCAGTCACAGATGAAGAATATGACGTTATTCTGACAAATCCGCCTATACGGGCGGGCAAAGCGGTCGTTCATCAGATATTCGAAGAAGGACATACGCTGCTCAAGAAGGGCGGCAGTATGTGGGTCGTCATTCAGAAGAAACAAGGCGCTCCCTCTGCATTAGAGAAGTTGGAGCAAGTCTATGAAGAAGTGGTAGAAGTGACAAAAGACAAGGGATATCGTATATTCCGAGCCAAAAAATAGAAATAACTGATAATACGTAAATTGTCAATCTTTTTTTGCTTAAAATGATGGAAATGAATTGACTTGACAATTTCAATATGGTAATATTATAAAATGTCAGCATAAAATTGCTCGTAAACTCTTTAGTTAACTAAAATGTCAAGTGTGATTTTTCATCAGTAAATGCATACTTTTGGGGCATTTGACGTATAATGTTTACATTTTGGGCAAAATTACTTGATATGAGACCTGCGCGGCGATCCGCGTCAGGACAACTGCCGGAAACATGCTCTTTTTTCGAACCTATTCGATAAGGGCTTTTCTTTATTTATCTGTATAGGCGGCTGCCGCCGCCCAGAGGTAACGCAGTGAGTATCGATGCTGTGAGACAGACACGAGGGGTGAGGTTAAGTTGGCAGGACAACTTGTTCAGTATGGTCGGCGTGCTAGAAGAAGCTACGCTAGGATCAGCGAGGTGCTGGAAGTCCCGAACCTGATTGAAATCCAACAAAAATCGTATGAGAAGTTTTTGGATAGCGATCTAATTGAGCTATTCCAGGACATTTCTCCGATTTCGGACTTTACGGGCAATCTTTCACTGGAGTTTATCGACTATAACTTAGGCGAGCCGAAGTATTCGGTGGATGAGTCGAAGGAACGCGATGTAACGTACGCGGCTCCACTACGCGTGAAGGTAAGGCTGTTCAATAAGGAAACGGGCGAGGTTAAGGAACAGGAAGTATTCATGGGTGATTTCCCGCTTATGACCGAGACCGGCACATTTATTATTAACGGCGCAGAACGTGTTATCGTTAGCCAATTGGTTCGTTCCCCGAGTGTGTACTTCAGCACGAAGGTAGATAAGAACGGTAAGAAGACGTACACGGCAACGGTTATTCCGAACCGTGGCGCTTGGCTGGAGCTTGAAACAGATGCCAAGGACATCATCTACGTTCGTATCGACCGGACCCGGAAAATTCCGGTAACGGTGCTTTTGCGTGCGCTTGGGTTCGGCACTGACGCCGAGATTCTGGATCTGCTCGGACATGACGAGTATATCCGCAACACGTTGGACAAAGATAGCACGGATTCGACAGAGAAAGCGTTGATAGAGATCTATGAGCGTCTTCGTCCGGGCGAGCCTCCTACTTTGGACAACGCGAAGAGCTTGCTTGTAGCACGATTCTTCGATCCAAAACGATATGACCTGGCTAACGTAGGCCGTTACAAAATAAACAAGAAGCTTCATATCAAGAACCGTTTGTTCAATCAGCGTCTTGCCGAGAATCTCGTTGATCCGTCTACGGGCGAAATCATCGCAGAATCGGGACAAATGATTGACCGCCGTCTTCTGGACGAGATTCTCGAGAAGCTTGAGACGAACGTAGGCTTCAAGACTTACCATGTAGCTAACGGCGTTCTAGATGCGGATAGTATTCCACTCCAAGCGATCAGCGTATTCTCTCCGCTCGATGAGAATAAAGTCATCAAGGTTATCGCGAACGGTATTATTGATAAATCCGTCAAGCATATTACGCCTGCGGATATTATCTCTTCGATCAACTATTTCATTAACCTGCTGCACGGCGTAGGCAGCACGGACGATATTGACCATCTGGGCAACCGTCGTCTACGTTCCGTAGGCGAGCTTCTGCAGAACCAATTCCGTATCGGTCTATCCCGTATGGAACGTGTAGTGCGCGAGCGGATGTCGATTCAAGATGCGAATGCGATCACGCCTCAAGCGCTGATCAACATTCGTCCTGTTATCGCATCGATCAAGGAGTTCTTTGGTTCGTCCCAATTGTCTCAGTTCATGGACCAAACGAATCCACTTGCGGAGCTAACGCATAAGCGTCGTCTGTCCGCACTCGGACCAGGCGGTCTGACGCGTGAGCGTGCAGGCTTCGAAGTCCGTGACGTCCATCACTCCCACTATGGGCGGATGTGTCCGATCGAGACGCCAGAGGGACCGAACATCGGTCTGATCAACTCCTTGTCCACTTTTGCCCGCATTAACGAATACGGCTTTATTGAAGCGCCGTACCGTTGGGTAGATCCGAAGACGGGAGTAGTTACGGAACAAATCGCTTATCTGACGGCAGATGAAGAGGACAATTATGTCATCGCGCAAGCGAACGCTTCGTTGACCGCCGATAGCCAATTTGCCGAGAAACAAACAATTGTCCGTTACAATAAACAAGCAGATAACATCCTGACAATGCCAAGTGATCGCGTCGACTACATGGACGTATCGCCGAAGCAAGTCGTATCGGTTGCGACTGCACTCATTCCGTTCCTAGAGAATGATGACTCCAACCGTGCGCTCATGGGATCTAACATGCAACGTCAAGCAGTACCGCTTCTAATTCCGAAAGCTCCGTTC
The DNA here is from genome assembly GCF_054483835.1 of Paenibacillus sp. strain BS8-2. Classification (NCBI taxonomy): domain Bacteria; kingdom Bacillati; phylum Bacillota; class Bacilli; order Caryophanales; family Paenibacillaceae; genus Paenibacillus; species Paenibacillus sp. strain BS8-2. The sequence goes on along the minus strand of NZ_CM137010.1, from coordinate 1,035,341 downwards.
GTCGGAACGGGCATGGAACACAAGGCCGCTAAGGACTCTGGCGTATGTATCGTATCCAAGTATGACGGTGTTATCGAACGCGCTTCGGCCAATGAAATTTGGCTGCGCCGAGTAGAGATGATCGACGGGAAGCCAGTTAATGGCGACTTGGTTAAGCATAAGCTTCATAAGTTCATGCGTTCCAACCAAGGTACGTGCATTAACCAACGTCCGCTGGTTCGCAAGGGCGATATCATCAAGAAAGGTGATATCATGGCAGATGGTCCTTCCACAGAGATGGGCGAACTTGCGCTTGGACGTAACGTAGTCGTTGCGTTTATGACGTGGGAAGGCTACAACTACGAGGATGCTATCTTGCTAAGCGAGAAGCTGGTTAAGGAAGATGTGTACACTTCGATTCATATCGAAGAATACGAATCCGAAGCTCGTGATACGAAGCTGGGACCAGAAGAGATTACACGCGATATCCCGAATGTCGGCGAAGAAGCACTTCGTAATCTCGATGAGCGTGGTATTATCCGTGTCGGCGCTGAGATTGGCGCAGGTGACATTCTTGTCGGTAAAGTAACGCCTAAGGGTGTTACGGAACTGACAGCTGAAGAGAGATTGCTCCATGCAATCTTCGGCGAGAAGGCACGTGAAGTGCGTGATACATCGCTCCGCGTACCACACGGTACTGACGGTATCGTTGTAGACGTGAAGGTCTTCACGCGTGAGAATGGTGATGAACTGCCTCCAGGCGTTAATCAACTCGTTCGTGCGTATATCGCTCAGAAACGTAAAATCTCTGAAGGTGACAAAATGGCTGGACGTCACGGTAACAAGGGCGTTATCGCACGTATCATGCCAGAAGAGGATATGCCATTCCTGCCGGACGGAACGCCTGTTGAAGTCGTTCTTAACCCGCTTGGCGTACCTTCCCGTATGAACATCGGTCAGGCACTCGAAGTCCACCTTGGCATGGCTTGCAAACATCTAGGTATCCATGCTGCTACTCCTGTATTCGACGGCGCTCGTGAGAACGACGTATTCGATACAATGGAAGAGGCTGGCATGCAGCGTAACGGAAAGACCGTTCTGTACGATGGTCGTACAGGCGAATCGTTCGAACGCGAAGTTACAGTTGGCGTCATGTACATGATTAAGCTTGCTCACATGGTCGACGACAAAATCCACGCCCGTTCTACGGGTCCATACTCACTCGTTACACAACAGCCGCTGGGTGGTAAAGCTCAGTTCGGCGGACAACGTTTCGGTGAGATGGAGGTTTGGGCACTCGAGGCTTATGGAGCCGCATATACACTACAAGAAATTCTTACTGTCAAATCCGATGACGTGGTCGGCCGTGTGAAAACATACGAATCGATCGTCAAGGGCGAGAACGTTCCAGAGCCAGGCGTTCCGGAGTCGTTCAAAGTTTTGATCAAAGAGCTTCAAAGCTTGGGCATGGACGTCAAGATCTTGTCCGAGAACGAAGAAGAGATCGAAATGAAAGAGATGGACGACGAGGAAGAGGCTGCTGGTGATAAGCTGAACCTCAACATGGAAGGCTCTGAAGTAGGAGCCGAATAAGCTTTATGGATGTGGTACACGGGACTGAGCTTCAATGCGGGTCCGCCTGCAGGCGGAACGTATTGAAGTTCAATCTCTGAATAGACACCGTCATACATGACGAAGGAGGGTTGCTCCTTGTTGGACGTGAACAATTTCGAGTATATGAAAATTGGTCTGGCTTCGCCGGATAAAATTCGCTCGTGGTCCCGCGGAGAAGTAAAGAAGCCGGAAACCATTAACTACAGAACGCTCAAGCCCGAGAAGGAAGGTCTCTTCTGCGAGAAGATTTTCGGACCAACCAAGGACTGGGAATGCCATTGCGGCAAATACAAGCGCGTACGCTATAAAGGTGTCGTCTGTGATCGTTGCGGCGTTGAAGTAACGCGTGCAAAGGTGCGTCGCGAACGGATGGGTCATATCGAACTGGCTGCTCCTGTATCCCATATCTGGTACTTCAAAGGTATTCCTAGCCGCATGGGTCTTGCTCTCGATATGTCCCCTCGTTCTCTTGAGGAAATTATCTACTTTGCATCCTATGTTGTGACGGATCCCGGTGATACGCCGCTTGAGAAAAAACAACTCTTGTCCGAGAAGGAATACCGCAGCTACCGTGAGAAATACGGCTACGGCTTCCATGCTGGAATGGGCGCCGAAGCGGTGAAGAAGCTGCTTCAAGATATCGATGTTGAGCGCGAGCTGGAGCAGCTTAAAGAAGAGCTGCGCACAGCACAAGGTCAACGCCGTAATCGTGCGATCAAACGTCTCGAGGTTATCGAGGCATTCCGTAATTCCGGCAACCTGCCCGATTGGATGATTCTAGACGTCCTGCCAGTTATCCCGCCGGAGCTTCGTCCGATGGTACAGCTGGATGGCGGACGTTTCGCTACATCCGACTTAAACGATCTGTATCGCCGCGTAATTAATCGTAATAACCGATTAAAGCGTCTGCTTGATCTTGGAGCGCCTGATATCATCGTTCAGAATGAGAAACGTATGCTGCAGGAGGCGGTTGACGCTTTGATCGACAACGGTCGCCGTGGTCGCCCAGTAACGGGCCCAGGCAACCGTCCGCTCAAATCCCTCAGCCATATGCTGAAGGGTAAACAAGGCCGTTTCCGTCAGAACTTGCTCGGCAAACGGGTTGACTACTCCGGTCGTTCCGTTATCGTAGTAGGTCCTAACCTTAAGATGTTCCAGTGCGGTCTTCCTAAGGAGATGGCGCTTGAGCTGTTCAAGCCGTTTGTCATGAAAGAACTTGTGAACAAAGGTTTGGCGCATAACATCAAGAGTGCGAAACGTAAAGTAGAACGTGTCAGCCCTGAAGTATGGGATGTCCTCGAAGAAGTCATTAAAGAACATCCGGTTCTCTTGAACCGTGCCCCGACGCTGCATAGACTCGGTATCCAAGCTTTCGAACCGATTCTTGTTGAAGGACGCGCGATCAAGCTGCATCCGCTCGTATGTACGGCCTACAACGCCGACTTCGACGGTGACCAAATGGCCGTTCACGTTCCATTGTCCGCGGAAGCGCAAGCGGAAGCACGCCTGCTCATGCTGGCGTCCGGCAACATCCTTAACCCTAAGGACGGTAAACCGGTTGTAACACCTTCCCAGGATATGGTTCTCGGCAGTTACTATCTGACGATGGACAACAAGGATGCCAAAGGCTCCGGTTCTGTGTTCGCTACGGTTAACGAAGCGATTTCCGCATACCAACGCGGTATCGTATCGTTACACGCACGTATTTTCATTCCGGTGAAAGTACTGAAGAAAAAGAACTTCACGGCAAAGCAGCAAGCATCCCTGATGGCTACGACCGTCGGTAAAGTCATCTTTAACGAAATCTTCCCTGAAGATTTCCCGTATATCAACGAAGCGACGAAAGTTAACCTTCTGCAAGGAACGCCGGATAAGTACTTCGTGTACGAAAAAGGCGCGGATCTGTCGAAGTTCGTTAACGATGAAGCTATTGCGGGAGGCGTAGGCAAGGATTACCTTGGTACGATCATCGCTGAATGCTTCCGTCAATACCATACGACGCTTACTGCGGTTATACTTGACCGTATCAAGCAGCTCGGTTTCACTTATTCCACCAAAGCGGGTATTACGATCGGCGTAACCGACGTTATTATTCCGAAGGAAAAAGCGGAGATCATGAAAGCATCTGACGAGAAGGTCGCAACCGTTATGAATCAGTACCGTCGCGGTCTGATCACGAACGAGGAGCGTTATGACCGGATCATCAGCATTTGGAGCAAATGTAAGGACGAGATTACAGAAGTCCTTATGAAATCCATGGATCGTTACAATAACATCATGCTTATGGTTGACTCCAAAGCACGGGGTAACAAATCGCAAATTACACAGCTTGGCGGCATGCGTGGTCTGATGGCGAACCCGTCCGGCCGTATCATCGAATTGCCAATCAAATCGAACTTCCGTGAAGGCCTGACAGTCCTCGAGTACTTCATCTCGACGCATGGTGCGCGTAAAGGTCTTGCCGATACAGCACTTCGTACAGCTGACTCGGGTTACCTGACTCGTCGTCTGGTCGACGTAGCACAAGACGTTATCGTTCGCGAAGACGATTGCGGCACGGATAAAGGCTTTACCGTTAGCAAAATTCAAGACGGTAAGGAAGTTATTGAGGATCTATACGACCGTATCGAAGGCCGTTATGCTTTCGAAACGGTGCGTAATCCGAAGACTGGCGAAGTAATCGTTAACCGCAGCGAGTTGATCGACTCCGGCAAAGCCGACGCGATTATTGATGCGGGTGTAGAGAAACTTCAAATTCGTTCCGTACTGAGCTGCCGCGCCCGTCATGGCGTCTGCAAAATTTGTTACGGTCGTAACCTGGCAACTGGCAAGCACGTTGAGATCGGTGAAGCGGTAGGCATTATCGCGGCGCAATCGATCGGCGAGCCGGGAACGCAGCTTACAATGCGTACATTCCATACCGGCGGCGTTGCCGGCGATGACATTACGCAAGGTCTACCGCGTATCCAGGAGCTATTCGAGGCGCGTAATCCGAAAGGTCAAGCGATCATCTCCGAGCTAGACGGCGTTATCAAGGAGATCCGTGAGGCGAAGGATCGTCGTGAAATCGAGGTTCAAGGCGAAGCTGAGACGAAGATTTATGCCGTAACTTACGGTTCACGTATTCGTGTAATCGAAGGACAGCAAATCGAGGCTGGCGACGAGTTGACGGACGGTTCGATCGATCCGAAGGATATGCTTCGTATTAAAGGTATCCGTGGCGTGCAGAACTACATTCTGCAAGAAGTACAACGCGTATATCGTAACCAAGGCGTTGAGATCAATGATAAACACGTCGAGGTTATGATCAAACAAATGCTTCGCAAAATCCGTATTGTCGATGCTGGAGGTACAACGTTGCTTCCAGGCGCATTCGTCGACATTCACGAATACGAAGCAGCTAACCGCGAAGCAATCTTCTCCGACAATGAGCCTGCGGTTGCGAAGCCTGTGCTTCTCGGTATTACCAAGGCGTCCCTTGAGACGGATTCGTTCTTGTCCGCTGCATCGTTCCAGGAGACAACTCGTGTCCTGACAGACGCAGCTATCAAAGGCAAGGTCGACCAATTGCTTGGTCTGAAGGAGAATGTTATTATCGGTAAGCTGATCCCGGCTGGTACGGGTATGCAGCGCTACCGTAACATTCGTTTCGCTGGGCTTGAGGACGAACTTATCGAAGGCGCAGAGCTGGAAGATGCTACTGAGGCTGTTGTAGTCGAATAATAACGTAGTCGCCGCACACGCAGCGACATCGATTGAGACGATACATTTCCTTTGAGGGGATGTATCGTCTCTTTTTAATGGAAGGATTAAAATTTGGCGTATTTCAATGAATTTTCACAACCTTTAATCTCCTGCAAGTGTTTATAGAGAGAAGAAAACAAATAAAGGGGATGGATCTGTGCCGAACAAACAAAATATCGATAATCTGCTTCATGCAATTCGAGAAAGGTTCGGCATCGAAAACGTCGACTCAGAAGTTGAGGCAGAGTTGAGTGGCATACGCTTAGAACTTGAGAAGTTGGCGAGAAAATCGGTAACTATTCAGTCTTATATTAGTTGAGTTCACATCAATTTCGTGAATGTAACCAGTTGGTGTAAACTAATTAATTGTAAAAACGTAAAAACGACAAGATCTACCATGAATCTTGCTTGACATGCGTATAGCCTAAGTGATAATATATCGAAGTGTGCCTGAGACCTAAGGTTATGGAATCCTTTCGTTTCATTATGAACCGCCTGGGTCTGTGGGCTTAAAATTTGGGTGATATGTCTACCATAATAAAGACATGATTTAGGGGAAGGGGGTGGCAACATGCCAACTATTAACCAGCTCGTTCGTAAAGGACGTCAAGCGAAAGTCGTTAAATCGAAATCGCCAGCCTTGCAAAGAGGTTTCAACGCATTGAAACGTGAAGCAACTGAGATCAGTGCTCCACAAAAACGCGGTGTGTGCACTCGTGTAGGTACAATGACTCCGAAAAAACCGAACTCCGCGCTTCGTAAATACGCGCGTGTACGTTTGACTAACCGTGTTGAGGTTACAGCGTACATTCCAGGTATCGGTCATAACCTTCAAGAGCACAGCGTTGTTTTGATCCGTGGCGGTCGTGTAAAAGACCTTCCGGGTGTACGTTACCATATCGTTCGCGGCGCATTGGATACTGCGGGTGTTAACAACCGTAACCAATCCCGTTCCAAATACGGTACGAAACGTCCTAAAGTTAAGAAATAAGTATAACCCAACCGGGTTAATACCATGCTAGTACAAGCCACTATTAGAAGAAAGGGGGACTTTACATGCCACGCAAAGGTCCTGTAACAAAACGCGATGTGCTTCCAGATCCGGTTTACCACAGCAAACTGGTAACTCGTCTGATCAACCGTATCATGATCGACGGTAAGAGAGGCACTGCACAAACACTGTTATACGATGCCTTCAAACTGATTCAAGAGCGTTCCGGTAAAGATCCAATGGAAGTGTTCGAAGCAGCTTTGAAAAACATCATGCCGGTACTTGAGGTTAAGGCTCGCCGTGTAGGCGGCGCTAACTACCAAGTGCCAATCGAGGTTAAACCAGAACGCCGTACGGCTCTTGGTCTTCGTTGGCTCGTGAACTACTCGCGTAACCGCGGTGAGAAAACGATGACAGAACGTCTGGCTGCTGAAATTCTGGATGCTTCCAATAACACTGGTGCATCTGTTAAGAAGCGTGAAGACACGCACAAAATGGCTGAAGCAAACAAAGCGTTTGCTCACTACCGTTGGTAGGATAACCATTAACGAGAGGAGACATATGTATGTCAAGAGAGTTCTCCTTACAAAATACGCGTAATATCGGGATCATGGCGCATATTGATGCTGGTAAAACGACTACTACTGAGCGTATCCTGTTCTTCACAGGACGAGTTCACAAAATCGGTGAGGTGCACGAAGGTGCAGCTACGATGGACTGGATGGAGCAAGAGCAAGAGCGTGGTATCACGATTACGTCTGCCGCTACAACTGCTCAGTGGAATGGTCACCGTATCAATATCATCGACACCCCAGGTCACGTTGACTTCACAGTTGAAGTTGAACGTTCCCTACGCGTATTGGATGGAGCTGTTGGAGTATTCAGTGCTAAGGAAGGCGTTGAGCCACAGTCTGAGACTGTATGGCGTCAAGCTGACCGTTACAACGTACCGCGTATTGCTTACATTAACAAAATGGACATCATCGGTGCCGATTTCCTTAATGTAATCAAAGATATGCGTGAGCGTCTTCAAGCAAATGCAGTAGCGATTCAAATTCCGATCGGCGCAGAGTCTGACTTTGTCGGCGTAATCGATATCGTTGAACGCAAAGCATACAAGTACAAAGACGATACAGGCAAAGACCCAATCGAAGTTGAAATTCCTGCGGAGTACGCTGATCAACTAGAAGAACTTCGCAACGAATTGGTCGAGAAGGTTGCCGAGCTGGATGAAGAATTAACAATGAAATATCTGGAAGGTGAAGAACTCACTGTTCCAGAAATTAAAGCAGCACTCCGTAAAGGTGTTTGCGAAGTTAAAATCTTCCCGGTTATCGTTGGTTCGTCTTACCGTAACAAAGGTGTTCAATTGATGTTGGATGCGGTTGTTGACTATCTTCCATCTCCTCTTGATGTACCAGCTATTAAAGGTACTCTTGAAGACGGCGAAGAAGGTTCAAGACCATCTTCCGACACGGAGCCATTCTCCGCATTGGCTTTCAAAATCATGACGGACCCTTACGTTGGTAGATTGACGTTCTTCCGTGTGTACTCTGGTATACTGAAATCCGGTTCGTATGTTCTTAACTCAACTAAGGGCAAACGTGAGCGTATTGGACGTATTCTACAGATGCATGCGAACTCTCGCCAAGAGATTTCCGAAGTGTACGCAGGCGACATCGCCGCTGCTGTTGGTCTTAAGGATACAACTACAGGTGATACACTTTGCGAAGAGAAGAACATCATCATTCTTGAATCCATGAACTTCCCAGAGCCAGTTATCTCGGTTGCGATCGAACCAAAAACGAAAGCTGACCAAGATAAACTTGGTATCGCGATTTCTAAGCTTGCTGAAGAAGATCCTACTTTCCGCGCTCGTACAGACGAAGAAACGAACCAGACAATCATTTCTGGTATGGGTGAGCTTCACCTTGAGATTCTCGTTGACCGTATGTTCCGTGAATTCAAAGTTGAGACAAACGTTGGTGCACCTCAGGTTGCTTACCGTGAAACGTTCCGTCAAGCTGCGAAGGTTGAAGGTAAGTTCGTTCGTCAATCCGGTGGTAAAGGTCAATTCGGACATTGTTGGGTTGAATTCTCGCCACTTGAGCCAGGATCAGGCTTCGTATTCGAAAACAAAACGGTTGGTGGATCGATTCCTCGTGAATTTATCGCTCCAATCCAAGCTGGTATCGAAGAGTCGATGAAGAACGGCGTAGTTGCTGGCTTCCCGCTCGTTGATGTTAAAGCTGTCGTTGTTGACGGATCCTACCATGATGTTGACTCCTCGGAGATGGCGTTCAAAATTGCAGGATCGATGGCGCTTAAAGCTGCTAAAGATAAATGTAAGCCAGTTCTTCTTGAGCCAATCATGAAAGTTGAAGTTACTGTTCCTGAAGAGTACATGGGCGACGTTATGGGTATGCTTAACTCCCGTCGTGGTCGTATCGAAGGTATGGATTCGCGTGCAGGCGCACAAATCATCCGTTCCAAGGTACCTCTCTCCGAGATGTTTGGTTATTCCACAACGCTACGTTCCGGTACACAAGGACGCGGTGTGTTCTCCATGGAACTTTCTCACTACGAAGAAGTTCCGAAATCGATCTCTGAAGAGATCATCGCTAAGCACAAAGGTTCTGCTGAATAAGCAAATCACATTGTGATAAGCGCAATAAATATGTGTTTGGCCGAGTTCAGGTGTGAATTCATTCTAAACATCGGCCCACCAATAAAAAATATTAAGTAATATTGAGGAGGATTCAGTTCAATGGCTAAGGCGAAATTTGAACGTAATAAACCGCATGTTAACATCGGTACAATCGGTCACGTCGACCACGGTAAAACAACTCTTACAGCTGCAATCACAACTGTACTTTCCAAAAAATACGGCGGTGTAGCTACAGCTTTTGACCAAATCGACAAAGCTCCAGAAGAGCGCGAGCGCGGTATCACGATCTCGACAGCTCACGTTGAGTATGAGACTCCTAACCGTCACTACGCTCACGTTGACTGCCCAGGTCACGCCGACTACGTTAAAAACATGATCACTGGTGCTGCGCAAATGGACGGAGCAATCCTGGTTGTTTCCGCTACTGACGGCCCAATGCCACAAACTCGTGAGCACATCTTGCTGTCCAAGCAAGTTGGCGTTCCATACATCGTAGTATTCCTGAACAAATGCGACATGGTTGAAGACGAAGAGCTTCTTGAGCTAGTTGAAATGGAAGTTCGCGATCTTCTTTCCGAGTATGAGTTCCCAGGCGATGATACTCCAATCATCCGTGGTTCCGCTCGTGAAGCTCTTCAAAACCCTGAAGGCGACTGGGCTGGCAAAATTATCGAATTGTTCGACCAAATCGATACTTTCATCCCAACTCCAGAGCGCGACACAGCTAAGCCTTTCCTTATGCCTGTCGAGGACGTATTCACAATCACTGGCCGTGGTACAGTTGCTACAGGTCGCGTAGAGCGTGGCGTTATCAAAGTTGGCGACGAGATCGAAATTATCGGTCTTCAAGAAGAATCCCGTAAATCCGTAGTAACAGGCGTTGAGATGTTCCGTAAATTGCTTGATTCCGCTCAAGCTGGCGACAACGTTGGCGCATTGCTTCGTGGTGTAGACCGCAGCAACATCGAGCGTGGTCAAGTATTGGCTAAGCCAGGTTCGGTTAAGCCACACACGAACTTCACAGCTCAAATCTACGTTCTGACAAAAGAAGAGGGTGGCCGTCATAAGCCATTCTTCACTGGCTACCGTCCACAGTTCTACTTCCGTACAACTGACGTAACGGGTATCATCAACCTGCCAGAAGGCACTGAGATGGTTATGCCTGGCGACAACATCACGGTTACAGTTGAACTGATCGCTCCAATCGCGGTTGAAGAAGGAACTCGCTTCTCCATCCGTGAAGGCGGCCGTACTGTAGGCGCTGGCGCTGTAGCAACGATCCAAAAATAATGCCATGCGGCGCTAGCGCCGCATGCATGAAGAACTCCCGCTTTGCGGGGGTTCTTTTTTTGATTCTAATGAACGCGCTGCTCCGCCAAGGACACCGATAACTGTTTCACCTCGATTGTAATAGATAATGATTAACTAATATTTTGACATTGACGCAAAACTAATCCGCATTTATGATAAATGTTATTGAATAAATTATTCATACAATAAATTAATTAGCGAATAACATCGTTTGCATACACACTTTAACGTGTGGAAGCGATAAAGCTTTTAAGTGAGTGTGAATAATTGTTAAAAAATAACATATAAAGCGAGGGGTTCAAAATGAAAAAAAGATTCTGGTTAGGTGTAGGATTAGCTTCTTTGATGATGATTTCGACTGCATGTGGTAATAATGGTGGAAAGACAAGCGGGAGCAACGGGGACACGAATGGCGGAGATGAGGCAAAGGTATACAACATCGCTGTTTCCCAAGTGGTAGAGCATCCTTCTTTGGACGCTACACGAGAAGGATTCTTGAAAGCATTCGAAGATGCTGGCATGGAAGTGGAATTGGATTACAACAATGCTCAGGGAGATCCGAATAACTTCAAAGCGATCGCCGAGAAAATTGCTTCTAGCAATGCAGATCTTGCTCTTGGTATTGCTACACCAACAAGCCAAGCGCTTGTTGAGGATATTACTGACATTCCTGTTCTATTTGCAGCGGTTACGGATCCTGTTGATGCAGGACTTGTTCCACAATTACAAGCACCAGGCGCAAATGTAACAGGTGGTTCGGATATGAACCCGGAATCTATCACAAAGCTGATGGATTTTATTGCCAAAGAATTCCCGAACGTAAAGAAAGTCGGAACAGTTATTAATGAATCCGAAGATAATTCCGTTATTATGAGCAAGATTGCAGCAGAAGCGCTTGCTAAACATGGTATTGAATATGTGAAAGCGCCAGTTGCGAACAGCTCTGAAGTTCAACAAGCTGCACAATCATTAGTAGGCCGTGTTGATGCTATCTATGTGGCATTGGACAATACAGCTGTTGAGGGATTGGATTCGATTATTGATGTTGCAAACGAAAACGATATTCCGTTATTCTCTGCTGATCGTGATACAGTAGTGAGAGGTGCTTTCGCTACGATTGGCTTCGAATACTTCGATCATGGCTATGAAGTTGGTCAATTGGCTGTAGAAATTTTGAAGAACGGTAAGAATGCAGGCGACCTGGATGTATTGACGCCGCAAAAGCTGGACTTCGTATTGAATATTAGTGCAGCGAAAGAACAGGGTGTTGAAGTAACGGATGCGATGAAAGCATACGTTGAAGATCAAGCAAATATTCTGGAATAACCGGCTAGGAGGCGGCATACATGCTCACTTCCCTAATGGGTGCAGTAGAAAGTGGTTTGTTATATGCACTAATGGCTCTGGGTGTATATATTACGTTTAGAATTTTAGACTTTCCTGACCTAACGGTTGACGGGAGCTTTACAACTGGTGGGGCAATCGCAACTGTATTGACGATCGGAGGAGCATCGCCATGGCTTGCGCTTATTGGTGCATTCATTGGCGGAGGTCTTGCGGGTCTCTGTACGGGGTTGCTGCATACAAAAGGGAAAATTAATGGTTTATTGGCTGGTATCATCATGATGATCGCGTTATATTCGATCAATTTGAGGATACTCGGTAAACCGAACGTTTCTCTACGGAATGCAGATAATATCTTTAATGGCGTTGAACCTATTCTGATTGGAATCATAATGGTTATTGTAATCAAGTTCGGTCTAGATGCCTTCTTCAAGACGAACATGGGCATGAGCTTGCGTGGCACAGGCGATAATAGCCGAATGATCCGGAGCTTCGGTGCTAACACCGATACAACGACTATTATTGGTGTATCGTTGTCGAATGCTTTGGTTGCGGGTTCTGGCGCGTTAATTGCTTTCTCGCAGAATGCTGCTAACGCTACGATGGGTGTAGGTATTATTGTTGCAGGATTAGCTTCGGTTATTATCGGAGAAGCGATCTTTGGTGCGAAGACGATTGTCCGTGCAACGTTTGCGATTATTATGGGTGCGATTATCTATCGAGTTATTTATGCTATCGCGTTGCGGATCGAATGGTTGGATGCTTCCGATATGAAGCTAATTACTTCAATTATCATTATTGGGGCACTTGTTGTTCCTACAATCCGCAATTCGATCAAAGGGAAGTCAAACGCTAAGCGACGCTCCGAGCAAGTGATTGCATCTCTTCGAGAAGCAGGCGGAGGTGAACGGTAATGCTGAAGGTAGAAGGAGTATCCAAATTATTTAATCCAGGAACGGTTGATGAGAAGATTGCATTGTTGGATGCTAATTTACACCTAAAGCCTGGAGACTTCGTAACGGTTATCGGAAGTAACGGTGCAGGCAAGTCTACGCTAATGAACTTGATTTCTGGAGTCATGAAACCTGATTTGGGGAATATCTATATTGACGGCAATATGATTAGCGGACTTCCTGAGCACAAGCGGAGTAAATGGATTGGACGTGTCTTTCAGGATCCGCTTGCGGGCACAGCTCCACGTATGACAATTGAGGAAAATATGGCGATTGCATATTTGCGAGGGAAGTCGCGAGGCTTCTCGTTAGGCGTAACCAAGAAGACGAGACTGATATTCCGTGAGGAGCTTGTAAAGCTCGGCATTGGCCTAGAGAACCGGATGGGTGCGAAGGTAGGTCTCTTATCAGGCGGAGAGCGTCAGGCGCTTAGCTTGCTGATGGCGACGTTTACGAGACCACAAATCTTGTTGCTCGATGAACACACGGCAGCGCTTGATCCGGCACGTGCGGAGCTTGTAACAGGACTAACGGAATCCATCGTTCGCAACTTGAACTTGACTACCCTTATGGTCACTCATAACATGGAACAAGCTATACGACTTGGCAATCGGTTGATCATGATGGACAAAGGCAAGATTATTTTGCAAGTGGATGAGGATCGTAAGAAGGAGCTTACAGTTGAAAGGCTGCTCGGCGAGTTTGAGCAAATTAGCGGTAAGAAGATGGCGGACGATCGAGTCGTTCTGGGATAGTAGCAGCTTAAGAAGAATGCTTAATTGATAAGGGATCGTATATCCTTGTCAATTGAGCATTTTTCTTGTTCTGAATGATCAATGCTATGTTTCTTATTCATAACAAAGCTGTACAGGCCTGGACCTGATCATTTCTTGAGTTATATAGAAGAAATCAGATAAAGTTTGGTTTAGGCATCATTTGGATGTGGATCAAAAGTGCATGAAGACCAAAGTGAAGTGCCAATAAAGCCTTTAGTGATGCGGGATTCAGCAATTTCAATAAATATTCGAGAGAAAGAATGTTTTAGTTGCAATCGCCCGCCCAATCCGATATAATATTGACTGTTGGTCTGACGTTGCGTTGATGTGAGAGGTTGCCGACACACCCGGCTCCTTTGCCATGGAGCTTGTGGCGGGTTATTCTCACGGAGTATGTCCGATTAAAAAATTGGGCGAAAGAAGGAGGGACTTATATGGCAAAGCAAAAGATTCGTATCCGCTTGAAAGCATACGATCACAGAATTCTTGATCAATCCGCAGAGAAAATCGTGGAAACTGCAAAACGTTCCGGTGCAGGCGTATCCGGGCCGATTCCGTTGCCAACGGAAAAGCAAATCATCACTATTCTTCGTGCGGTTCACAAGTACAAGGATTCCCGTGAGCAATTCGAGATGCGCACACACAAGCGTTTGATCGATATTGTGAATCCAACACCGCAAACCGTTGATGCGTTGATGCGTTTGGATCTGCCGTCCGGTGTAGATATCGAAATTAAGCTTTAATATGCACAAACATCCGTATATACGATCATAGAGAGGAAATGAGGTGTCAACATGAAAGGTATCTTAGGTAAAAAACTTGGAATGACTCAAGTATTTACAGCTGACGGCAATGTAGTTCCAGTAACGGTAATCGAAGCTGGTCCAAACGTTGTTCTTCAGAAGAAGACAGTCGAAACTGACGGATATGAGTCCGTACAGCTTGGTTTCGCTGATAAGAAAGAAAAAAGATCCAACAAACCGGAAATCGGTCACGCTAAGAAAGCTGGATCGACTCCTAAGCGCTACGTTCGCGAAATTCGCGGAATCAATCTTGGTGAATATGAAGTTGGCCAGGAAGTGAAAGCTGACTTGTTCGCGGAGGGCGAATTTGTTGACGTAACAGGTATTTCTAAAGGTAAAGGCTTTGCCGGCGTTATCAAACGTTGGGGACAAAGCACGGGTCCTATGTCCCACGGTTCCCGTTACCACCGCGGTCCAGGTTCGATGGGTTCCATCCAAGCGAACCGCGTACCAAAGGGCAAACGCCTACCAGGTCACATGGGTCACGAGACAATCACGATCCAGAAGCTTGAAGTTATCCGTGTAGATGCGGAACGCAACGTAATCCTCGTTAAAGGCTCCATTCCAGGACCTAAAAACGGATTCGTTAAAGTCAAACAAACGGTTAAGAACTAATCGTTCTTAAAAAGAAAGGAGGAACACGAAATGCCTAAAGTAACAGTATTCAATGTGAGCGGTTCGCAAGTAGGCGAATTGGAACTGGCAGAGAACGTATTCGGTATCGAGCCTAATACTCACGTTATGCATAGTGCAGTCGTTCTACAGCAAGCTGCTGAACGTCAAGGCACGCACAAGACTAAAGGTCGCTCCGAAGTACGCGGCGGCGGTCGCAAACCTTGGAAGCAAAAGGGCACAGGACGCGCGCGTCAAGGCTCCATTCGCTCCCCGCAATGGGTTGGCGGCGGTACGGTCTTCGGACCAACACCACGCACTTACGGCTTCAAATTGCCTAAGAAAGTTCGTCGTCTTGCGATTAAATCCGCATTGTCTTCTAAAGTGATCGCGAACAACATTATTGTTCTGGATCAACTGACATTCGCGGCTCCTAAGACGAAAGAATTCAAGAGCATTCTGAACAACCTGAAAGCTGATCGTAAGGCTTTGGTTGTAACAGCTAACTATGAGGACAATGTAGCGTTGTCCGCACGTAATATTCCTGGTGTGAAATTCGTTGCAGCTGACGGCATCAATGTTCGCGACGTACTTGTTTATGACAAGCTGATCATCACTAAGGAAGCAGTAGAGAAAGTACAGGAGGTGCTTGCGTAATGAAAAATCCACGCGATATTATCAAGCGCCCGGTTATAACGGAACGTACGAGCGATTTCATGGCTGTTAAACGTTATGTGTTTGAAGTAGACCTTCGCGCGAACAAAACCGAAATCAAACAAGCTATTGAGCAAATCTTTAACGTAAAAGTAACCAGCGTTAACACAATGCGTGTTGCTGGTAAGCCGAAGCGTTATGGCAAACATAGCGGTTACAGACCTGACTGGAAAAAAGCAATCGTTCAGCTTAGCGCTGACAGCAAAGAACTTGAGTTCTTTGAAACGTCTGTTTAGAAAAGGAGGGAATACAAGTGCCAATCAAAAAGTACAAACCGACCTCTCCAGCTCGTCGTGCGATGTCCGTATCCACATTCGAGGAAATCACGACAAGCACACCGGAGAAATCGTTGCTTGCACCGCTCTTCAAAAAAGCTGGTCGTAACAACCAAGGTAAAATTACGGTTCGCCACCATGGCGGCGGACACAAACGTAAATATCGTATCATTGATTTCAAACGTACTAAAGACGGTATCGTAGGTAACGTTGCGACGATCGAATACGATCCGAACCGTACCTCGAACATTGCTCTGATCCACTACGTTGACGGTGCGAAAGCATACATTATCGCTCCTAAGGGCCTTAAAGTAGGCGATCAAATCGTTTCTGGACCTGATTCCGATATCAAAATCGGCAACACGTTGCCGCTTAAAAATATCCCTGTCGGTACAATTATCCACAACATTGAGCTGAAGCCAGGTAAAGGCGGCCAATTGGTTCGCGCAGCTGGTACTGAAGCGCAATTGCTTGGTAAGGAAGAAGATTATGTCTCCATCCGTCTGAGCTCCGGCGAAGTTCGCCGTATCCTGAGCACTTGCCGCGCTACAATTGGTTCTGTAGGCAACGAAGATCACGAACTCGTGAAAATCGGTAAAGCCGGTCGTAACCGTTGGCTCGGCAAACGTCCTGAAGTCCGCGGCGTAGTAATGAACCCGAACGATCACCCACACGGTGGTGGTGAAGGCCGTGCTCCAATCGGACGTAAGTCGCCGTTGTCCCCATGGGGCAAACCGACATTGGGCTACAAAACACGCAAGAAAAAGAAAGCATCGAGCCAATACATTGTTCGTCGTCGCACGAAATAATAGTTGCTTGATACAATCCGCGTGATGGAGTCATCACGCCAGTGCTTATGCGAAGGGAGGATTCTACATGGGTCGCAGTTTGAAGAAAGGTCCATTCATCGACGGACATCTGCTTAAGAAAGTCGAGGATCTGAACGAAACAAACAAAAAGGTCGTAATCAAAACATGGTCCCGCCGTTCGACGATTTTCCCACAATTCATCGGGCACACAATCGCGGTATACGATGGACGTAAACACGTGCCAGTATACGTGACTGAAGACATGGTAGGACACAAGTTCGGTGAGTTTGCACCGACTCGTACTTACAAAGGTCATGCGAACGACGACAAGAAAACGGGCAGACGTTAAGTTGCCCTTTAACATCTTTTAAAGAACGAGAGGAGGTTCCCACATGCCAGAAGCTAAAGCGCACGTTAATTTCGTACGTATCGCTCCTCGTAAAGCGCAGCTCGTAGCGGACTTGATCCGTGGCAAGAAGGTTGGCGAAGCGATTGCGATTCTGCGTCACACGCCGAAAGCCGCTTCCCCGATTATCGAGAAACTGCTTAACTCTGCAATTGCTAACGCTGAGCACAACTACCAAATGGACGTGAACAACTTGGTTGTAACGCAAGTATTTGCAAACCAAGGTCCAACAATGAAACGTTTCCGCCCTCGCGCGATGGGTCGCGCAAGCCGGATTAACAAAAGAACCAGCCACATCACCTTGGTGGTATCTGAAAAATAAGGAGGGATAACGTGTGGGTCAAAAGGTAAATCCAGTCGGTCTTCGTGTCGGGATCATCCGTGATTGGGAATCCAAATGGTACGCAGGCAAAGACTTTGGCGATCTTCTTCTAGAAGACGTGAAAATCCGTGAGTACTTGAAGAACAAGCTGAAAGACGCAGCAGTATCCCACATCGAAATCGAGCGCGCGGCTAACCGCGTGAACGTAACGATCCAAACCGCTAAACCAGGTATGGTAATCGGTAAGGGCGGTTCCGAAGTTGAGAACCTTCGTACGGAGCTCGGAAAGATTTCGAAGGGCAAAAAAGTACACATTAACATCTCTGAAATTAAACAAGCCGATCTGGACGCTATCTTGGTAGCAGAAAGCATCGCACAACAACTTGAGCGTCGCGTATCTTTCCGCCGTGCATTGAAACAAGCAATTCAACGTTCCATGCGCGCCGGTGCCAAAGGGATTAAAACCGCTGTTAGCGGACGTCTCGGTGGCGCAGAGATCGCACGTAGTGAAGGCTACAGCGAAGGTACGGTTCCGCTTCATACGCTTCGTGCTGATATTGACTATGGCACAGCTGAAGCACATACGACTTACGGCCGCATCGGCGTAAAAGTATGGATCTATCGTGGCGAAGTCCTTCCTACGAAGAAGAAAGCTCCCCTGGAAGGAGGCAACTAATCATGTTGGTACCAAAACGTGTAAAACACCGTAAGCAACAACGCGGTAGCATGAAAGGTCGCGCTAAAGGCGGCACTACTGTTGCTTTCGGCGAATACGGTCTACAAGCGCTTGAACCATCTTGGATCACGAACCGTCAAATCGAAGCGGCTCGTATCGCAATGACTCGTTACATCAAGCGTGGCGGTAAAGTATGGATTAAGATCTTCCCTGACAAACCGATCACTCAAAAGCCTCTCGAAGTGCGTATGGGTAGCGGTAAAGGTAACGTTGAGAAATGGGTATCCGTTGTTAAGCCGGGCAAAATCATGTTCGAGCTGGCTGGCGTACCTGAAGAAGTAGCTCGTGAAGCAATGCGCCTTGCGGCTCACAAACTGCCTGTAAAAACGAAGTTCGTGAAACGCGAAGAAGTGGGTGGTGAAGCAAATGAAGGCTAGTGAATTTCGCAACCTAACCTCTGTTGAGATTGAACAACAAATCGCTGGTTTCAAAGAAGAGTTGTTCAACCTTCGTTTCCAATTGGCTACTGGCCAACTGGACAACCCGACTCGCATTCGTGACGTGCGTAAGGAAATAGCTCGTGCTAAAACCGTTTTGCGTGAAAGAGAACTCGGAATCAGCAGCTAATATTAAACCTTGCACAATATAACGATCACGGATGAAGGAAGGAGGCAAAACATGAGCGAACGCAATGCCCGCAAAGTTCAAATTGGCAAAGTGGTAAGCGACAAAATGGACAAAACAATCGTGGTGGCTGTAGAAACTTACAAAAAACATGATTTGTACCATAAACGCATTAAATATACGAAAAAATATAAAGCCCATGACGAAAACAACACTGCGAAAATCGGCGATACCGTTAAAATCATGGAGACTCGTCCACTATCCAAAGACAAGCGCTTCAGATTGGTTGAGATTGTCGAAGTAGCGATTGTTCTTTAATGAGCGATTAGTGCCCGTATGAATGCCGAAAGGAGGACGTAATCCATGATTCAACCATTTACACGTTTGCGTGTTGCCGACAACTCCGGCGCTAAAGAACTGATGTGTATCCGCGTACTGGGCGGTACTGGCCGTCGCGTAGGTCATATCGGCGATCTGATTGTTTGCTCCGTCAAACAAGCAACGCCAGGCGGCGTTGTCAAAAAAGGTGATGTAGTTAAGGCGGTTATCGTTCGTACGAAACGTTCGGTACGTCGTAAAGACGGTTCCTACATTGCATTCGACGAGAATGCTGCAGTAATCGTTAAAGAAGATAAGAGCCCGCGCGGCACACGTATCTTCGGACCAGTTGCCCGTGAGCTTCGCGATAAGGACTTCATGAAGATCGTATCGCTTGCACCGGAAGTAATCTAATCAAGAACGACAAGATAAAGCCTGATAGCTTAGCGAGCAGGAGGTGTAACAAATGCCAAGACTGAAAAAAGTATTGGAATCCCACAACAATAAACTGCATGTCAAAAAGGACGATACGGTCATCGTAATTACCGGTAAAGATAAAGGTAAGAAGGGCCGCGTCATCGCAGCTTATCCTCGTGAGAACCGCGTACTGATTGAGGGAGTTAACATGGTGAAGAAGCATTCGCGTCCTTCCCAAGCAAACCCGCAAGGCGGTATCATCGAGCAGGAAGCTCCAATCCACGTATCGAACGTCATGCACGTGGATCCGAAGAGCGGCGGCGTAACCCGTATCGGTTACAAAGTGCTCGACAACGGCAAGAAAGTCCGGATCGCCAAAAAATCCGGAGCACAGATCGACTAATCGTTATGGTAAGAAAGGAGGTCCATGAACAATGACAGCAAGACTGAAAGGTCGCTTTCTTAATGAAATCACTCCTGCCTTGATGCAGAAGTTCAACTATACTTCGGTAATGCAAGTTCCGAAGATTGAGAAGGTTGTAATCAACATGGGTGTTGGCGAAGCAGTATCCAACTCCAAAATTCTAGATGTTGCTGTAGAAGAGCTACGCATCATCTCCGGTCAAAAACCGGTTGTCACTCGTGCTAAAAAATCTATCGCGGGCTTCAAGCTTCGTGAGAACATGCCAATCGGCGTTAAAGTTACACTGCGCGGTGAGCGCATGTACCACTTCCTCGACAAGCTGTTCAACATTTCCCTTCCGCGTGTACGTGACTTCCGCGGTGTATCGACTAAAGCATTCGACGGACGTGGAAACTACACGCTGGGCCTTAAGGAACAGCTGATCTTCCCTGAGATCGAGTATGATAAAGTTGATAAAGTACGCGGTATGGATATCGTCATCGTCACGACGGCAAAAACGGACGAAGAATCTCGTGAGCTGCTGACCCAAATGGGCATGCCGTTCACGAAGTAATCCACTTGTAGGAGGTGTAATACCCAGTGGCAAAAACTTCGATGAAAGTGAAGCAACAACGCACACCGAAATTCAAAGTGCGCGCTTATACGCGCTGTGAGCGTTGCGGCCGTCCGCACTCTGTTTTGCAAAAGTTCCAAATTTGCCGGATTTGTTTCCGCGAGTTAGCATACAAGGGCCAGATTCCTGGCGTTAAAAAAGCAAGCTGGTAATCAAGCCTAGTTCGGGAAGGAGGTTCACATAAATGGTTATGTCTGATCCGATTGCAGATATGTTGACGCGCATTCGCAATGCGAACGTTGTTCGTCACGAAACAGTGGAAATGCCAGCTTCGAAAGTGAAGAAGCAAATCGCTGAGATCTTGAAGCGCGAGGGCTTTATCCGCGATGCTGAATATATCGAAGACAACAAACAAGGGATTATCCGTATTTTCTTGAAATACGGCCCGAACCAAGAGCGCGTCATCACTGGCCTGAAACGTATTTCGAAGCCAGGTCTGCGCGTATACACGCAAGCAACTGAGGTTCCTCGCGTGCTTGGCGGACTGGGAATCGCGATTATTTCCACGTCCAAAGGCGTTATGACAGACAAAGAAGCTCGCCAGGTTAAATCCGGCGGCGAAGTCGTCTGCTACGTTTGGTAATCAATAAGTCAGAAAGACAGGAGGTGTAACAATGTCCCGTATTGGTCGCAAACCAATTGCTGTCCCAGCTGGTGTAACAATCAACTTGGACAACACAGTTATTACTGTAAAAGGACCGAAAGGCACGCTTACTCGTGACATCCACAAGGATATGAAAGTCAATGTGGCTGAAACCGAGATCGTGATCGAACGTCCTTCCGACAATAAATTGCATCGTTCCCTGCACGGAACGACTCGCAGCATTATCGCAAACATGGTGACAGGTGTTACTGACGGCTTCTCAAGAAACTTGGAGCTCGTAGGCGTAGGTTACCGTGCTAGCAAATCCGGAGATAAAATCGTGCTTAACGTTGGTTACTCCCACCCGGTTGAAATTGCTCCCGAGAGCAACATCGAGTTCGAGGTTCCAGCTAACACGAAAATTACTGTTCGCGGTATCGACAAAGAGCGCGTAGGCGCTGTTGCCGCTCAAATCCGTTCCGTACGTGAACCTGAGCCGTATAAAGGCAAAGGTATCAAATACGAAGGCGAGCGCATCATCCGCAAAGAAGGTAAAGCTGGTAAGAAGAAATAATAAGGAACGTGCGACGTTCCTTACAATAGCTTCATAGGGCAAAAAGAAAGGAGTGAAACAGGCATGATTACGAAAGGCGACAAAAATAAGGCTCGTCTGAAAAGACACCTTCGTGTTCGCAAGAAAATCAACGGTACGGCTGCACGTCCGCGTCTGTCCGTTTTCCGTTCCGCTAAGCATATGTATGCACAGCTGATCGACGACGTTGCAGGCGTAACGCTAGCATCGGCATCGACAAAGGATAAAGAGTTGACTGAAGCAATCGGCAACGGCGGTAACGTCGAAGCTGCAGCTAAAGTTGGCGAGCTGATCGCAAAACGCGCTCAAGCTCAAGGCGTAACTGAGGTTGTATTCGACCGCGGAGGTTACTTGTATCACGGCAGAATTTCTGCATTGGCTACAGCAGCTCGCGAAGCTGGCCTGAATTTCTAATCACTCAATAAGGAGGTAAAACGACTTGCGTGTAGATCCTAATACGTTAGAACTTACTGAAAAAGTAGTTCATATCAACCGTGTTGCAAAAGTTGTAAAAGGCGGACGCCGTTTCAGCTTTAGCGCACTTGTAGTAGTTGGCGACGGCAAAGGCTACGTGGGCGCGGGAATCGGTAAAGCAGGCGAAGTACCAGATGCGATTCGCAAAGGTATTGAAGATGCTAAGAAAAACCTGATTCACGTTCCACTCGTAGGAACTACGATTCCTCACCTTGTGCTTGGTCACTTCGGAGCTGGCGAAGTTCTGCTGAAACCTGCTTCCGAGGGTACTGGTGTTATCGCTGGCGGTCCAGTTCGTGCAGTTCTTGAGCTGGCTGGCGTAGGCGACATTTTAACGAAATCTCTTGGTTCTTCGAACTCCCTGAACATGGTTAACGCGACGCTTGAAGGTCTTTCCCGTTTGAAACGTGCGGAAGATGTTGCAAAGCTGCGTGGAAAAACAGTCGAAGAGCTGCTAGGTTAAGGAGGGAAATAAGATGGCAAAATTGCAAATCACCCTCGTTCGCAGTTTGATCGGCCGCAACGAGAAACAACGTGCAACGGTCGAAGCACTTGGCCTTCGCAAAATTCGTCAATCGGTCGTTCATGACGACAGTGCGGCAGTCCGCGGTATGGTTAACGCGGTTAACCATTTGGTTAAAGTCGAAGAAGTCTAACATAAAGCAACCGTATTACACGAAATAAACAAGGAGGTGCACGAACGATGAAATTGCATGATCTAGCACCAGCACCGGGCTCGACTCAAGCGCCAAAGCGCAAAGGTCGCGGTATCGGTTCCGGTAACGGTAAGACGGCAGGTAAAGGTCATAAAGGTCAAAACGCTCGTTCCGGCGGCGGTGTACGTCCTGGATTCGAGGGTGGCCAAAATCCTTTGTACCGTCGCGTTCCGAAGCGCGGTTTCAATAATCCATTCCGTAAGGAATATGCGATTATTAACATTGAAGATCTGAACAGCTTTGCTGCAGGGACAGAAATTACTCCAGCGTTTCTTGTTGAGCAAGGGGTTATCAGTAACCCGTTGGCAGGAATCAAAGTCTTGGGTAACGGCGAATTGAAAGTAGAGCTCACTGTTAAAGCAAACAAGTTCTCTCAATCTGCGGTAGAGAAAATCCAGGCTGCCGGCGGTAAAACCGAGGTGATCTAATTGTTCACGACCGTGTCCAACATCTGGAAAGTTGCGGATCTGAGAACTAGGATCCTATTTACACTTTTCATTCTTTTCATTTACCGGATTGGCTCTTTCATTCCAGTTCCGGGAGTAGACAAAACCGTATTCGAGAACATGGATTCGCAAGGCGCTGACTTGTTCGGCCTGCTTAACACGTTCTCGGGCGGTGCGCTCTTCCAATTCTCCATCTTCGCGATTGGTATTACACCATACATCACTGCATCGATTATCGTGCAGCTGTTGTCCATGGACGTAATTCCTAAATTCGCGGAATGGGCGAAGGAAGGCGAAAACGGGAAGCGTAAGCTAGCCCAAATTACGCGTTATGGTACAATCATTTTAGGTTTGGTACAAGGCTTCGCGACAGCGATCGGCTTTAACCGCTCTTTCGGCCTCGAAATGATCCCTAACGCAACCTTCGTAGACTATTTGGTCATTGCGATCATCCTGACAGCTGGTACAGCTTTCTTGATGTGGCTCGGTGAGCAAATTACGGAGAGAGGTATCGGCAACGGTATTTCGATCTTGATCTTCGCTGCAATCGTAGCTGGTATCCCTGGCCACGTTCGCACACTGTACCAAGATCAATTCGTTGGTGCTGAAGATCAATTGTTCTTCAATATCCTGAAGATGGTGCTGATCGTACTCGTTATTATAGCGATCATCGTCGGCGTTATCTTCATCCAGCAAGGTATCCGGAAGATCCCTGTTCAATACGCTAAACGTGTTGTTGGGCGCAAGATGTACGGTGGACAATCGACTCACATTCCAATGAAGGTAAACGGCGCAGGCGTCATCCCGGTTATCTTCGCGGTATCCCTGATCATGTTCCCTGTAACGATTGCGAACTTCTGGGCCACGCAGCCTTGGGCAGACTGGATTATCAACAATATGAACTATGACCGTCCTCTCGGAATGGTATTGTACGTATTGCTGATCATCGGTTTCACCTTCTTCTACACCTTCGTGCAGATTAATCCGGTTCAGATGGCTGATCAGATGAAGAAGAATGGCGGTTACATCCCGGGCATCCGTCCTGGCAAACCGACATCCGCTTACCTGACTCGCGTAATGTCGCGGATTACACTCACGGGTGCGCTCTTCCTGGCCTTGATCTCTGTGTTCCCTGTGTTGTTCGGTTCACTTGCGGGATTGCCAAGGTCAGTACAGCTTGGTGGCACTTCGCTCCTCATCGTTGTCGGCGTTGCGCTTGATACGATGAAGCAGATCGAAAGCCAATTGATCAAACGTCATTACAAAGGGTTTATCAATAAATAACAGTAGGTTCGACAGCGGGCTGCCGCGCTTCCTAATTGGTGCGGTGCGGTACCCGAACGAACCTTCCTGCGTTTAAAGCGAGGAACACGGTAATGAACATTTTATTCATGGGCCCTCCGGGAGCCGGCAAGGGAACGCAAGCAGAGCGGATCGTAGAAGAATTCGGCATTCCGCACATTTCGACGGGCGACGCTTTCCGTCTTGCTATGAAGCAAGGGACGCCGCTTGGTTTGAAAGCGAAGGAATATGTAGATCAAGGTCTACTTGTTCCAGATGAAATTACGAACGGCATCGTGAAAGAGCGTCTAGCTCAAGACGATTGCCAGAAGGGTTTCCTTCTGGATGGCTTTCCCCGTACATTGCAACA
Organism: Paenibacillus sp. strain BS8-2; assembly: GCF_054483835.1. Classification (NCBI taxonomy): domain Bacteria; kingdom Bacillati; phylum Bacillota; class Bacilli; order Caryophanales; family Paenibacillaceae; genus Paenibacillus; species Paenibacillus sp. strain BS8-2. Next base: position 1,010,486 of record NZ_CM137010.1, on the reverse strand, counting down.
AGCCGAAACGCTTGATGTTATGTTGACGGAGCTTGGCCGCAGCGTCGATCATGTCGTGAACTTGAAGGTTGACCGCGGATTGCTGCTTGCACGTTTGACGGGCAGACGCATCTGCAAATCTTGCGGATCGACTTACCATGTACTATTCAATCCACCTAAGGTCGAAGGTATCTGCGACAAAGACGGTGGAGAGTTGTATCAACGTTCTGATGATACAGCAGAGAAAGTGGGCACACGCCTTGACGAATACACGTCCAAGACGGCTCCGCTTCTTGATTACTACAGCGGTAAGGGTCTACTACGCGAAGTCGATGGCGAGAAGGATATCGACGTAGTAACGAACGATATCGTTTCCTGCCTGAAAGGTACGTTGTAATGATTATTTGCAAATCCGAATCGGAGCTGCGATTAATGAGGGAAGCCGGACGGATTGTTGCGGAAACGCATCGCTTGATGGCGGCGGCAGTTAAGCCGGGTATCACTACAGGTGAGCTCGATCGAATTGCTGAAGGGTATATTCGTAGCCAGAATGCCGTTCCTTCCTTTAAAGGTTACAATGGGTTTCCTTCCAGCATCTGCGCTTCTGTCAATGACGAATTGGTGCACGGATTCCCTGGATCTCGCAAGTTGAACGAGGGCGATATTATAAGCATCGATATCGGGGCACAGTACGAAGGATATCATGGCGATTCCGCCTGGACCTATGCGGTCGGGAATGTGACGCCTGTAGTTCAGAGACTGCTTGATGTTTCGGAAGAATCGCTTTATGCGGGTCTTGCGCTCGTCAAACCGGATATCAGGCTTTATACGATATCGCACGCCATCCAGAAGGTTATTGAAGCAGCAGGTTTCTCAGTTGTGCGGGAATACGTAGGGCACGGAATCGGCGCGGAATTGCATGAAGAACCGCAAATACCGAACTATGGTATACCGGACAGAGGGCCGCGGCTGAAGCCGGGTATGGTGCTTGCCATCGAGCCGATGGTCAATATCGGAGAACGATATGTACGCACGCTCGAAGACGATTGGACAGTCGTAACGCAAGACGGTTCCTGGTGCGCTCACTTTGAGCACACGGTTGCCGTCACGGAGGACGGCTTTGAAATATTGACCAAATTGCCGCAGCAGACCGAGGTGTAAGATGGATGCTCGTCCCCAAGTTGGTCAGTTCGTCAAAGTGCTTCGAGGCAAGGACGAGGAAAGCTACGCCGTTATAATTTCGATCATCGACGATAAATTCGTTATGATTGCAGATGGTGATAAGCGTAGATTCGACCAGCCCAAGAAAAAGAACGTTCTGCATCTGATGTTACAACCTGCCTTAAGTCATGAGGTAATAAGCAGCTTGCAAGAAACAGGCAGAGTGACGAATGCCAAATTACGTTACGCAATTCAGAAGTACGCGCATGCGAAAGGAGAATGACGGTGGCGAAGGAAGACGTCATTGAGGTCGAAGGTACGGTTATAGAGCCGTTGCCAAATGCGATGTTCAAGGTGGAGCTGGAGAACGGTCATCAAATTCTCGCACATGTATCCGGCAAGCTTAGAATGCACTTCATCCGCATTCTGACCGGAGACAAAGTGGTCATACAGTTATCGCCTTACGATTTATCGAGAGGGCGCATCACCTATCGGAAGTAACCGCTGTTAGCGGCAAGCTTTTCGAAAGATTCGGGAGGTAATCACAATGAAGGTTAGACCTTCGGTTAAGCCGATTTGCGAAAAATGCAAAGTCATTCGTCGTAAAGGCAACGTTATGGTGATTTGTGAAAATCCGAAACACAAACAAAAACAAGGATAAAAGGAGGGAACTATAGCCCATGGCACGTATAGCTGGTGTAGATATTCCGCGCGATAAGCGCGTTGAAATCGCCCTGACGTATATTTTCGGTATCGGCAAAACGACTTCGCAAAAAATCCTGGCTTCTACGGAAGTTAACCCAGACACTCGCGTTCGCGATCTGACTGAGGATGAGCTTGCTCGTTTGCGCGAAGCCATCGACAAGAGTGTTAAAGTAGAAGGCGACCTTCGTCGTGAAATCTCGCTTAACATTAAGCGTCTAACTGAGATCGGCTGCTACCGTGGTCTTCGTCACCGTCGCGGACTTCCTGTTCGTGGTCAACGTACGAAAACAAATGCGCGCACGCGTAAAGGTCCACGTCGTACTGTAGCGAACAAGAAGAAATAAGAAAGGAGGATAATGGACAATGGCTAAACCAAAAAAAGTCGTTCGCACAAAACGTCGCGATCGGAAAAACATTGACACAGGCGTGGCTCACATTCGTTCGACGTTCAACAACACGATCGTTACGATCACTGACCCGCACGGTAATGCAATCTCTTGGGCAAGCTCCGGTAACCTTGGTTTCAAGGGCTCCCGTAAGAGCACGCCGTTCGCAGCTCAAATGGCTGCTGAATCCGCTGCTAAAGCAGCAATGGAGCATGGCATGAGAACTGTCGAAGTTATGGTTAAAGGACCTGGCGCTGGCCGTGAAGCTGCGATTCGTTCGCTGCAGGCTGCTGGATTGGAAGTTAACCTCATTAAGGATGTAACCCCAGTTCCACATAACGGATGCCGTCCACCGAAACGTCGTCGCGTATAGCCCATTCCTTTGTGGTATCAAATGACTACAACTTGTGAATAATGGTTGTGAAGGTTTGGCATACTACATGATTAGGCACAATGAACGACTAGGTAACGGAGCGACGTTTGAAGGAGGGTACTATTAGTGATTGAGATCGAAAAGCCGAAAATCGAAACCGTAGAGCTGAATAACGAGGGCACATACGGACGTTTCGTGGTCGAGCCGCTGGAACGCGGATACGGCACGACGCTTGGAAATTCGCTTCGCCGAATTTTGTTGTCGTCTTTGCCTGGTGCAGCGGTAACGTCGGTACAAATCGACGGAGTCCTGCATGAGTTTTCTACGGTTCCCGGAGTGATTGAGGACGTAACGGAAATCATTCTGAACCTGAAAGGCCTGTCGCTTAAGATCCATTCCGACGAAGAGAAAGTGTTGGAGATCGATGCGGAAGGCGAAGGGAACGTAACAGCGGGCGATATTCGAGCTGATAGCGATGTCGAGATTTTAAGCCCTGATCTTCACATTGCGACCTTGGCCTCCGGAGCGCGGCTCCATATGCGGATTTTTGCTAATCGGGGACGCGGTTACGTGCAAGCGGACCGGAACAAGAGCGACGATCAACCGATTGGTGTCATTCCTGTCGATTCAATTTACACGCCCATTACTCGGGTTAATTACAGCGTAGAGAACACTCGCGTCGGTCAAGTCACGAACTATGACAAGCTGACGCTAGAAGTTTGGACGGACGGTAGTATTCGCCCTGAAGAGGCTGTAAGCCTCGGCGCTAAAATTCTTACCGAGCACTTGGACTTGTTCGTTGGATTAACGGATGAAGCCAAAGATGCTGAAATCATGGTTGAAAAGGAAGAGGACAAAAAAGAGAAAGTTCTAGAGATGACTATCGAAGAACTGGATCTGTCCGTACGTTCATATAACTGCTTGAAACGTGCAGGCATCAATACCGTTCAAGAGCTGATCACGAAATCCGAAGAGGATATGATGAAGGTTCGTAACCTTGGTCGCAAATCCTTGGAAGAAGTTCAAGAGAAGCTTGAAGAGCTTGGTCTTGGCTTGCGCATGGAAGAGTAGTATCGTAGTCTGACAGCAGAGTTAGACCACACAGCAAGGGAGGGGAAAACAAGATGGCATATCAAAAATTGGGACGTGACGCTAGCGCGCGGAAAGCATTGTTCCGCGACCTCGTTACAGATCTGTTCCTTTATGAGCGTATTCAAACGACTGAAGCTAAAGCGAAAGAAGTTCGTTCTATCGCTGAAAAGCTGATCACTAAAGCTAAAAAAGGTGATCTTCATGCTCGTCGTCAAGTTGCAGCTTATGTGCGTCGCGAAACCGTTAACGGTGAGCAAGACGCAATCCAAAAGCTGTTCTCCGAACTGGCTGCTCGTTATTCGGAGCGTCCAGGCGGTTACACGCGTATCCTTAAGCTCGGACCTCGTCGCGGTGACTCCGCGCCTATGGTTTACCTTGAGCTGGTAGACCGCGCGTAAGATGTCTTACAAGTTGAGACGGCTGTTGCCATTCATTGATGGCACAGCGCGTTTCGATCACAGATATAACAAGAAAGGGTGGACCCTTGAGGCCACCTTTTTTTAATTCTTAGAGAATATGTTTGTGTAGCGCTATGTGTAATGGATATAGAAGCGGAGTGAGTGACATTCGCAACATTGGCGTAAAAGTAAGTTATGACGGTAGCGGATTTAACGGATTCCAATCACAGCCGTACGGGAGAACCGTACAAGATGAAATAGAGAAGGCGATCCATCACCTTACGGGCGAGAACATCGTCATTATCGGATCCGGTCGGACGGATGCCGGCGTACACGCCATGGGGCAGGTCTTTAACTTCCGTACGTCTTCGAGCATTCCGACGGAACGCTGGGCAATCGCGCTTAATACAAGGCTCCCTAAGGACATTATTATCCTGGAGGCATGGGACGTTTCGTTCGATTTTCATTCGAGACGTTCGGCCAAAAGAAAGACTTATCGTTATTCTATCGATACGAACAAATTTCCTGATGTATTCTCTAGATCCTATCGCTTCCACCATCCGACGAAATTGAATGTTGCAGCGATGGAAGAAGGGTTAGCGTATCTTGTAGGCAGGCATGACTTTACTTCCTATACTTCTATTCACTCTACTAAGCCACATCATATCCGCACAATTTATGAAGCGTATTTCTTACAAGAACATGGTGTTTTGCACCTGTATATAACGGGAAACGGATTCTTATATAATATGGTGCGCGTTATTATGGGTACGTTATTGTGGGTTGGTCAAGGCAAGCTGAAGGCTGCAGACATGAAACGGATTCTGGAAGGCAAATCACGAACGCTAGCGGGTCCTACAGCTATGGCTCATGGGCTTATGCTAGTGGATGTGGAGTACAGCGATTGGAGCGCTCCAGAGCCGCTGGTGCAGATGGAGACGGAATTATTGGACGATGATGCGGAATAAGGAAGGTTCAGATAGGAGCAGATTAAAAAAGAAGACCAGCACTTGTTGCATGCTGGTCTGCGGGTAAGGTGTTGATCATTTGAGGATAACGTCGCCAGAGCCCGATTGAGCGATCAGCTCCAATTCTCCATCTCCGAATTTTCCGTTAATGTCTTTATCGCCGTTTTTTCCATCCTTCGTAAATCCGCTTTTGCCTAGGACGACATCACCGGAATCCGTTGAGAGTTGTACGGCAAGGGAAGCAGGTTCCTTGGATATTGAGATACTGATATCACCGCTAGATGCTTTGAGATTCGTATGATGGGTGAGATCGTCGGTATCGAGATGGATATCACCGGAGCTTACCTCACCTTTAAGTTCGCCAGTGCCATTCTCAAGCACAACATCGCCGCTATCGACGTCGAATTGGATAAATTCGGATTCATATTGATCCATCTCGATGTCACCACTGTTTGTCTCGAGATGAATGGAACCCGCAGTTATATCGTCCAGTTCAAGATCGCCGCTGTTGGTTTTGAGTTGAAGCTTGGAGAACGCTGTTACGGCCGATGTTTCGATGTCACCGGAATTTGTACGAAGATCAATAGAATCGAATGTTGCTGTATCCATTGTAACATCGCCGCTATTAACTTTTGCAGTGAGAGACTGCATAGTCTGATCAGGCAGTTCAACTGTCAATTTAACATTCGACCAGTTGAAGCCCAATCGGAAGGTATTGTCCCTCTTCAGCGTGAGTTTAAGCGTATCTCCGTCTTCTTCTGAGACTAACTGCAGATCCTTGGCAACTCCTTTAGCTGCACGGCCATGAAGTGTGACGACGATGTTATCGCCACTCCCACGGATGATGTTGACATCGAGACTACTCGATTCGATGGAGAAGTTGTTAATCTGATCCGCAGAGAACGTCCGTTCATCATGGATGGGCTGGGTAAGACCAGCGAAAAACTTGCTTAACGGATTGTTATCGTTATTCCAGAATAAGTACACGAGTGCGAATGCTCCGATTAGCACAAGCAATGTACCGAGTGCTTTGTTTGCTTGCATGGTACTACACGCCCCTAACGTAGGTGATGTTGTTCCGCTTGCGGATATGCTCGCTGCGGCTTGATTGCTTCTATTGTAGCAATTGGTGTGTCAGGTAGAAACAGCCTGCTGACTTAGGAACAGACTGGTCTTAGGTCTAGTGTGGGAGCGAAATCAATTATCACTTTTTATTTCGCCAAAGGCCCAAAACAGCTTGCACTTCATAATTGTTTATAGTAGAATATAACTTGTGCTTTCTTAGTGGCTCTCCCACAGCCCCGACTAAGAATGGCCACCAAATGTAAGGTTCAACCATGAATAACTAACCAACGGAAACGTTGTTATAAACCGATTATTGTACAGAATTAAGGAGGATCATCCATGCGTACCACCTATATGGCTAAGTCGAATGAAGTCGAACGTAAATGGTTCGTCATCGATGCGGAAGGCAAAACGCTCGGACGTCTGGCTAGCGAAGCTGCAAGCCTGATCCGCGGCAAACACAAACCGCAATTCACGCCTCACATCGACACTGGCGATTTCGTTGTTGTCATCAACGCTTCCAAGATCGTTCTGACAGGCAACAAAATGGCTAACAAAAACTACTACCGTCACTCCATGTACCAAGGTGGCTTGAAAGTCACTCCTGCACATGAGATGTTGAAAAACAAGCCAGAGCGTATGATTGAACTGGCTGTGCACGGCATGTTGCCTAAGAACCGTCTTGGCAACCAAATGAAGCTTAAGCTGAAAGTCTACGCAGGTGCGGAACACCCACATCAAGCCCAAAACCCTGAAGTCTACGAGCTTCGCGGCTAATAAAGAGGAGGACACGTTTCATGGCTCAAGTGCAATACTATGGAACCGGTCGTCGTAAACACTCTGTTGCACGTGTACGTCTCGTGCCGGGTGAAGGACGAATCATTGTTAATAAACGCGATCTGAACGAATATTTTGGTCTAGAAACACTTAAACTGATTGTTAAGCAGCCGCTTAACCTGACTGACACATTGTCCAAATACGATGTATTGGTTATCGCTAACGGCGGCGGCATGTCCGGCCAAGCTGGCGCAATCCGTCACGGCATCTCCCGCGCTCTGCTTAAAGCAGACCCTGAGTTCCGTCCGGCTCTGAAGCGTGCAGGCTTCCTGACACGTGATCCGCGTATGAAAGAACGTAAGAAATACGGTCTTAAAGCGGCTCGTCGCGCTCCACAATTCTCGAAACGTTAATCAACTCAAAGATGCCATCTTTGCTACACGCAGAGATGGCATTTTTTTTGTGAAATTATAACGCTATAGGCGCACGCATAAAAACTTTTCCTCATATTGGTGAAAAGAAGGATTGATCATTTGAGAATATAGTCGTATAATCAATTATACAGACTACTTTACTTGGAATTAAAGATGGAGGTTACGACCTATGAATTTGTTTGAGAAAGAAGCGCTTATTGCGCAAAAGGCTGTTGAACTCGAGAATGCATCGCCGGAAGATATTATCCGTTTCGCCGTCGAGACTTTCCCGAATATTACGTTCGCGTGCAGTTTCGGTGCCGAGGACGTTGTCCTGGTAGATATGCTTCAGAAGATTAGCCCTAAGACAGACATTTTCTACTTGGATACGGACTTCCACTTTAAAGAGACATACGAAACACGCGATCGGATGATTGAAGCTTATCCTGGCATCCCGTTCGTTGAGGTGAAGCCGCTGATCACACCGGAAGAGCAAGCTGAGCAATTCGGTGGAGAGCTGTGGAAAACGGATGCGAACAAATGCTGCGATATCCGTAAAGTACAGCCGCTTACTTCTATTTTGTCCAAATATGAAGCATGGATTACGGGCATCAGACGTGATCAAGCTCCTACGCGCGCGAACGCTAAGAAAATCGAATATGATGTCAAATTCGGTTTGGTGAAATTCAACCCAATCGCGAGCTGGACAACGGAGGATGTATGGAACTATATCCGCGACAATAACGTTGTATACAATCCGCTTCATGATCAACACTACCCAAGCATTGGCTGCGAATATTGCACGCGTAAAGTAATGCCGGGCGAAGATCCGCGTGCAGGACGTTGGTCGGGTCAAGAAAAAACAGAATGCGGACTTCATAAATAATTATCCACAACGATTTTGGGAGGCTTTCAACGAATATGAGTCAAATTGCTCCTCACGGCGGCGAATTAGTGAATCTTGTCGCATCTGGTGAACAACGTGAAGCTTTACTTGCAGAAGCTGCAAAGCTTAATAAGATCGAGTTAAATACTTGGGCGATCTCTGATCTTGATCTGATTGGTGTTGGCGCGTTTTCTCCGCTAAAAGGTTTCCTCAACGAGACAGATTATCAAACTGTTGTATCCGACATGCGATTGGCAGACGGCACAGTATGGAGTATCCCTATAACATTATCCGTAAGTGAAGCCAAGGCAGCTGAGCTAAAGGTTGGCGAAAGAGCGGCTCTGGTAGGCGAAGACGGCATCATTTATGGCGTTATCGACGTAGAGAGCATCTACACTGTGGATCAGAATGTTGAAGCGGTTAATATCTTCAAAACAGGCGATCTTGCTCATCCAGGTGTTCAGAAACTACTTGAGCGCTCGAATATCTATGTTGGCGGATCCATCACGGTATTGAACCGTCCACAGCCTGAGAAGTTCCAGGAGTTCTATTATGACCCGTCTGAGACACGTCGTCTGTTCGCCGAGAAGGGGTGGAAGACAGTAGTTGGTTTCCAGACGCGTAACCCGGTTCACCGCGCTCATGAATACATTCAGAAGACGGCTATGGAGATCGTAGATGCGCTGTTCCTGAATCCACTAGTCGGCGAGACGAAGTCGGATGATGTGCCTGCCAATGTACGGATGAAGAGCTATCTGGCGCTTCTGGAGAACTACTATCCGAAGGATCGTGTTCACCTTGGCGTATTCCCGGCAGCAATGCGTTATGCGGGACCTCGTGAAGCGATTTTCCACGCTATCGTTCGCAAGAACTATGGATGTACACATTTTATAGTAGGACGCGACCATGCAGGCGTAGGCGACTACTATGGCACATACGAAGCGCAGGATCTGCTTAAGACGATTCCTGCCGAGGACCTCGGCATAACTCCGTTGTACTTTGAGCATAGCTTCTATTGCACAACATGCGGCAACATGGCGACAACCAAAACTTGCCCGCATGGCAAAGAATCTCACCTGACGTTGTCTGGAACGAAGGTTCGTGCATTGCTACGTGACGGCGTATGTCCTCCTCCTGAGTTTTCTCGTCCAGAAGTGGCGAAAATTCTCATTGAGGGTATGTCAGAGCAGCCGGTTGGCTAATTGAATCAAATACAAATATGACATTTGGAAACGTCCGCTTTCTTCGGAAAGCGGGCGTTTTGTCGTTTGTGATATGGAATGAATTAAAAATGGAATGAATTAAAAATTACATGATCATTCGGTGGAGAATCAGCCTGCGCATCCATCTCAAAGCACATAAAATATCACCTCGTCCCATATACATCAATGAGCATGGACAGCCTGGTTCTTAATAGGTGTTGTCCGGGTGTGCATGTATAGAATGGAAGACGGGGTGATTTTTGGTGATACGTCGATTTCGTCGGCATTTTGTGATCTGGTTAACGCTGAAGGGTGCGCTGCGGATCACGGCGGCGGCCGCCGTGCTTATATTGACCGGACTGCTGCTTCGCGACAATTTGCCTTCGTCCAGTTCATGGTCGTATTGGACGCTGCCTTTATCCGGCAAAACAATTGCGATAGATGCAGGGCACGGAGGCGCGGACGGAGGAGCAGTGAGCAAAGATGGAGCGGTGGAGAAGGATCTTAACCTTGCGATTGCGTTAAATTTACGCGACTACCTTCAGCAAGCCGGAGCGATTGTCGTCATGACGAGGGAAGGCGACTACGATCTGGCTAGCGGGGATGCCAATGCTTATAGCAAACGTAAGACAGAGGACTTGAAGCGGAGAGTTGCGTTAATTAAAGAGAGTAATGCTGCCGCCTTTATTAGCATTCACATGAATAGTATTCCATCGGATAAGTGGTCCGGTGCCCAGACGTTCTACAACTCATCTGCCCACCCCGACAATCGCCTGCTGGCTGCGTTTATTCAGGATGAAATAAAACGAAATCTCACCAACACAACACGGATCGCAGCCGTCAAAAAGGATGTTTATCTGATGAAAGCATTAACTGAAATTCCTACGGCGCTAGTGGAGGTCGGATTTCTGTCTAATCCAGGTGAAGCGGCGCGACTTGCAGACGCGGAATATCAACGACAAGTGGCGGCCTCCATCTACCAGGGCGTACTGAGGTATGTATCGGGAGAGAAGCTGAGTGGCAGCACGTCGGACGAGATCAAGCTCCAGAACGGAGAGTAGGGGCTTGGGCTTGCAGCGGCGAGTTATAAGCATAAACGAGTAGTCAAAAGCCACATATAAGAAGCGATAAGCTTTAGTAATAGAACGAGAGAGCCGAAAGGGAGCCGTGTACAGTCATAGCGCTAAAGCAGCGGAAGGGATGCACCTATCGGCGCGACCTGCAGACTAGCTCGCAACCTGTGTTATAATGGGGGAGCAGGTTGAGAAGGAACGCTCCGCCAGACGGAGGGTTGCGATTTCGAACAAAGGTGGTAGTAAACGCATGTTAACACGTGAGCAAGCAATCGAAGCCATCGAGCATGTGATGGCTGAACAATATCCCGCGGAAGGCATCTCCTTCCGCGATGTCATGGTCCGGAACCGTCAAGTGTCGTTGACGGTTCTCGAAGCGAGCGCGGCGGCACAGCCCGCGCTCGAGGCCTCGCTGCGCGAGGCCTTGGCGCGCCTCGGCGCCGAAACCGTGCATTGCCGGTTTCGTAGCGCCGAGGGCGCGCCTGCGGCAACGCCGGGCGGGGACGCCCAGGCGCAGCCGCAGGCTGTACAGGCGCCGAGCGGCGGAGCCGGCGCCGAGAGCAGTGCGGCCCCGGTGCAAGGGCACGGGGCCGGGCTGGACAGCCCGCTGCTGGCTGCGGGCAGCGGGACCGAATTTATCGCCGTCGCGAGCGGCAAGGGCGGCGTCGGCAAGAGCACGGTGACCGTCAACTTGGCGGTCGCCTTGGCTCGTAAGGGCAAGCGCGTCGGTATTATCGACGCGGACATCTATGGCTTCAGCGTGCCCGATATGATGGGCATCGAGGAGCGCCCTCAGGTTGTGAACGATCGAGTAATTCCGATCGAACGTTTCGGAGTTAAAGTCATTTCCATGGGTTTCTTCGTCGAGGACAACAGCCCGATCGTATGGCGCGGTCCAATGCTGGGCAAGATGCTTCGCAACTTCTTCCTGGAAATCGAGTGGGGCGAGTTGGATTACTTGCTGCTGGATTTGCCGCCAGGTACCGGAGATGTGGCGCTTGATGTACATCAGATTATCCCGCAAAGCAAGGAAATCATCGTGACCACCCCTCATGCGACTGCTGCATTCGTAGCGGCTAGAGCAGGAGCGATGGCCATCAAGACAGAACACGAAATCATCGGAGTCGTGGAGAACATGTCCTATTACATGTCGAAGTCGGGAGACAAGGAATATGTATTTGGTCGCGGAGGCGGTGCGCGCCTTGCAGAGACGCTTCATTGCGATTTGCTGGCCCAAATTCCACTTGGTGCTCCGGATAACCATGTATCCGAACCTGATTTCTCCCCGTCGGTCTACAAGGCAGACAGCGAGACAGGGATGATGTATCTGGATCTTGCGGATAACGTGATCGAGCGTATCAAAGCATAATAAAACATAACAAGAGCCCGCAATGGCTTCCTAAGCTACGAAACGGCGTTATATACGCCGTTGTCGAACCGGAAGAGCCGCTTGCGGGCTCTTGCTCCTTCTTTTCAACTTTATTATTGATCGTCCTCGTTTTGCTGTTGCTCTTCTTCTCCTTGCTCTTCTTCTTCCATGCCTTGTTCCTCTTCCTGCTGGCCTTCTTCCTGCGATTTTTTTACCTTCTCATCCGGTTTGGTCTGCAGTTCTTCTTTCACCGCTGCTTTCATTAACTCCAATACTTCAAGACGGAATAGCGGGTTCTGCATCGATTCCTGCATGAGCGACATAACTTCTTTCCGATACTGCGAGCTCTTGAGAACCTCGAGAATCATTTTTTCCATCTCAGGGTTTTCGAATGTCTTCAATAGATCGGCTTGATATTGCGGATCCTTTAGCAACTCTTTATGAATCGATTTGTTCTCCTTGTTGACGGCTTTCGCAAATTCTCCAGCAAACCTTGTGTCGGTCATCAGCTTTTTAATCACTTTGTCGTAATCTGGGGAGCTGATCACATCCTTGACGGCTAGCCGTACTTCTTCCTGATCCTGCACCGATAGCAGCTTGGACTGTTGAGCGGTATAACCGGATCGCTGTTCTGAGGATTCTTGCAAGGCTTCTTGGGCATCCTCGGTTTTCAGAATATCGATGACCATGGACTTCATATCCTTATAGCTCATTTGCTGCTGACCGCCGCCGGATGATTCTGCGCCACAGCTCGCGAGTACGAACGTGAGTGCGAATATCGTCAAAAATAAGGACCACCTGATGCGCATTTGAGAATTCTCCCTCCTATGTCAATGCCCGTATGGACCATGGGTCCGCTTCGTGTTTGTTGAATCGTGTTTATTATGTGCAATGTTCACGGTTTTATCATGGAAGGACATTAGCTTTTTGTTGTGATCGTGGTAAAATAAATCCAAATCGTTTATTTTGGGGGATTACTCACGTGACATTGCGGAAATGGTTTTTCTTATTTTGGAGCACAATGGCGTTAGGTGCGGTCGTCTGTATCGTTGCCGGCGGGATTATGCTGCTTACAGATCAGGAATTCGGCTTTCTCGGGATGGAAGCAACCGGCTTCAACATCTTGATGATGGGCATCTCCGGCTTGATGATTGGTGCCTTTAGCCAAATGGGCTTTTTCGCCTACTTGACGCTTAATTATATTGCGCTTAGCGTCTTCCGCCGCAAATATTTGTGGCATGCGCTGCAAGGCTATACAACATTGTTTGCCGTATTTGGTCTTGGTTACGTATTATACGAAGAGAGAACAAATAATTGGTTTTTCTGGGTTCTGCCGCTTATTTTGTTCGTTGCGTCACTCTTGGTTTCTTGGTTTAAGGTTAAACAAACGAACAATAGCGCGTTTCTTCCTACGATGTTCCTTTTATATTTTGTTACTTTCGTCGAGGCTTGGCCGGCGCTGCAGGGCGCAACTAACGTCGCCGCGATTATCTTTATGATGATCCCGTTATTCGTCTGCAATGCATACCAAAATATAATGATGCATCGCCTGCTTGGCGCCAAAGAAGCCGACTCCGCGGTAGTGCCCGCGAAATCGGCCGGTTAAGGAAATATTTAATCTACTTGGAAGTCCGTTTATTCGCTTGCAGCGTTAAGTTGCTGAGCGGTGGCGGGCTTCTTTTGATCCAAGGAGTCGGAGGGAGTCGCCTGTACTGTATTTCCTTGTGCTTCGGTACCATTGATAAGCTGCGTAACGTTGGCGAACTCGTAGCCTTTTTCCCTCAATTGATCAATGATAACGGGCAACGCTTCGTGCGTTTGCAGTACGGTATCGCTGGCGTGAAGCAGAATAATATCGCCGGGATGCGTGCGATTCACGACACGATCAATGATTTTGTCCGTTCCGATGTTCATCCAGTCCATCGAATCGGTATCCCATTGAATGACTTTATATTGGAGCTCTTCGGCAATCCGGAGGACACGTTTGTCAAAATCTCCGTTAGGCAAGCGAATCAGATTCGGTTGTTTGCCGGTAATATCAGATAGAATGGTGTGTGCTGTAGCAATTTGTTTGCGAATTTCTTCATCGCTGAACTTGGTGTAGAAGTCGTGTTTGTGACCATGGCTGCCGATTTCGTAACCAGCGTCTTGAATTTTCTTCACGAGGTCGGGGTGAGACTGACTCCAAAGGGAGGAGAGGAAAAACGTTGCTTGTGTAATGTTTTTCTCCTTCAGCACCTCTAGGATAGGCTCGGCACGCTTGTCTCCCCAGCTGATGTCGAACGTAAGCGCGACGACCTTCTTGTCCGTCGGTACACTGTAGATGGCTGCAGGCTGTTGAGGGGCGAACACCGTAATGTTGTCGCGCTCTGCATAAATAATACCGATAGAAAACACGAGAGCGATCGCGATAAAAAAGTATTTCTTGAGCTTTCTGCCGTTCAGTACATAAAACATGTTCATAGGAAGGGGCTCTCCTCTCTTGGGTATGCCTCGGCATCCCGAGGCAAGGGCTTGACTAGCTCTACTAGTACAATCTATGCTCGTACACATCGGGGATATGCCAATATAGTTTTTTATGAATGCGAGGAGGGTCATGTCGATGTTCAAATGGCAAGCGATATGGGGAGACCTGAAGTCTACTGGGCGTTTTATTGGTATTGCGGCTGTCTTGTTTATTGCAGGTATTGTTGTAGGAGCAAGCAATCCGGCATTCCATTCCTTTTTGGACAGCCAACTGGCTGCGCTCGGACAGCTCGTCGACACTGTGGAGAAAGCGGAGAACAAGACGCTTGCGATGATTGTAGTTATTTTTTTGAATAACGCGATTAAATCCATCATGATCATTTTTTTGGGCGCTTTTTTTGGTGTTCTGCCGTTTATATTCCTTGTCGTCAATGGGATGGTTATTGGTTATCTGGTCGAAAGAGTGTCGCAGGCGCCTGATTCGATTTCCGTATTCGATTTGGTGGTCAAAGGTTTGCTGCCTCACGGCATAATCGAAATCCCGGCAATTATAGTGGCTTGCGCATATGGAATTAGGTTCGGTGTTCTCGTCCTGCGGTTGCTCGGGAACCTTTTGTTTGCTCGCAACAAGGTGAGAGGCATCGGTGATGAGTTTACTCATTTTATTATCAGAATTGTGCCGATCATCATTATATTGACCATTGCATTACTAATTGCTTCCGTTATTGAAAGTACTTTTACAGGTTGGTTGTTGTCGTTGTAATATTATTTCCAATATTTGAGCATAACAGTAAGGCGGTGTCGAAACGCATTGGCGACGACACTGCTTTTTTTGAATTATTCGGTAAGATAAGGTCTTCCTTATGAACCTGTAATTCTTAGGATGAAATGAGCTGTGGCGCCTAACGCCAGCAACAGCAGTTTCGCCACGTTACGTCTGATGACGGTCCAATCGCGCTACATACCCAAAGGAGGCCGCTTACGGTTATGCTCGGAATACTCTTCAACGACAAAGAATGCAAGGAACTCGACTATGTGCTGCGCAAGGAATTAGACGAAATGCTGTTGGATCTTAACGACTCTAGGTTAGATGGCGACATCAAACAAGCGATCGCCCGCAGGTATAAAATTATATTCAGAATGTATGCTCGGATCGCTTCGCCAAAGGAACTG
>NZ_CM137010.1:710000-992500 GCF_054483835.1 Paenibacillus sp. strain BS8-2 | reverse complement strand
GGGAACTGAAACATCTAAGTACCCCGAGGAAGAGAAAACAAAAGTGATTCCGTCAGTAGCGGCGAGCGAACGCGGATTAGCCCAAACCAAGGAGCTTGCTCCTTGGGGTTGTAGGACGTCTCACATGGAGTTACAAAGGTGTTTGGTAGGCGAAGAGATCTGGAAAGGTCCGCCATAGCAGGTAAAAGCCCTGTAGCCGAAAGCAAGCACTCTCCGAGACGGATCCTGAGTACGGCGGGACACGTGAAACCCCGTCGGAATCCGGCAGGACCATCTGCCAAGGCTAAATACTCCCTGGTGACCGATAGTGAAGCAGTACCGTGAGGGAAAGGTGAAAAGCACCGCGGGAGCGGAGTGAAAAAGAACCTGAAACCGTGCGCTTACAAAAAGTCAGAGCCCGTTATAGGGGTGATGGCGTGCCTTTTGTAGAATGAACCGGCGAGTTACGATCACGTGCAAGGTTAAGGTGGAAAGCCGGAGCCGCAGCGAAAGCGAGTCTGAATAGGGCGCCTAAGTACGTGGTCGTAGACCCGAAACCGTGTGATCTACCCCTGTCCAGGGTGAAGGTGCGGTAACACGCACTGGAGGCCCGAACCCACGCACGTTGAAAAGTGCGGGGATGAGGTGGGGGTAGCGGAGAAATTCCAATCGAACTCGGAGATAGCTGGTTCTCCCCGAAATAGCTTTAGGGCTAGCCTCGGTTATGAGTGACGTGGAGGTAGAGCACTGATTGGATGCGGGGCCCGCCAAGGGTTACCAAGTCTAGTCAAACTCCGAATGCCATAGACATGCTTACCGGGAGTCAGACAGTGAGTGCTAAGATCCATTGTCAAGAGGGAAACAGCCCAGATCATCAGCTAAGGTCCCCAAGTGTGTGTTAAGTGGGAAAGGATGTGGAGTTGCACAGACAACCAGGATGTTGGCTTAGAAGCAGCCACCATTTAAAGAGTGCGTAATAGCTCACTGGTCGAGTGACTCTGCGCCGAAAATGTAACGGGGCTAAACACACCACCGAAGCTATGGCAACGTAAATCCTTGTGATTTACTTGGGTAGGGGAGCGTTGAATGTACGTTGAAGTCAGACCGTGAGGACTGGTGGAGCGCATTCAAGTGAGAATGCCGGTATGAGTAACGAAAAGACAAGTGAGAATCTTGTCCGCCGAAAGCCTAAGGGTTCCTGAGGAAGGCTCGTCCGCTCAGGGTAAGTCGGGACCTAACGCGAGGCCGAAAGGCGTAGTGGAAGGACAACAGGTTGATATTCCTGTACCACCGAAGATTGTTTGAGCAATGGGGTGACACAGAAGGGCAGTGACGCGGACTGATGGAATAGTCCGTCCAAGCAGTGAGGCTAGTTGGTAGGCAAATCCGCCAACTATAAGGCTGGGCTGTGATGGGGAGCGAAAATTGCAGTAGCGAAGGTCATGTACTCCGGCTGTCGAGAAAAGCCTCTAGTTAGATCTAGGTGCCCGTACCGCAAACCGACACAGGTAGGCGAGCAGAGCATGCTAAGGCGCGCGGAAGAACTCTCGTTAAGGAACTCGGCAAAATGACCCCGTAACTTCGGGAGAAGGGGTGCCTCGGTAGGGTGAATAGCCCGAGGGGGCCGCAGTGAAAAGGCCCAAGCGACTGTTTAGCAAAAACACAGGTCTGTGCGAAGCCGTAAGGCGAAGTATACGGGCTGACGCCTGCCCGGTGCTGGAAGGTTAAGGGGAGCGGTTAGGGGTAACCCGAAGCTGTGAACCGAAGCCCCAGTAAACGGCGGCCGTAACTATAACGGTCCTAAGGTAGCGAAATTCCTTGTCAGGTAAATTCTGACCCGCACGAATGGCGTAACGACTTGGGCGCTGTCTCAACGAGAGATCCGGTGAAATTTTAATACCTGTGAAGATGCAGGTTACCCGCGACAAGACGGAAAGACCCCATGGAGCTTTACTGCAGCTTGATATTGGACTTTGGTACGATCTGTACAGGATAGGTGGGAGCCTTTGAAGCCTGAGCGCCAGCTTAGGTGGAGGCGCCGTTGGGATACCACCCTGATCGTATCGGAGTTCTAACCTAGTACCGTGAAACCGGTACGGGGACCGTGTCAGGCGGGCAGTTTGACTGGGGCGGTCGCCTCCTAAAATGTAACGGAGGCGCCCAAAGGTTCCCTCAGAATGGTTGGAAATCATTCGAAGAGTGCAAAGGCATAAGGGAGCTTGACTGCGAGACCTACAAGTCGAGCAGGGACGAAAGTCGGGCTTAGTGATCCGGTGGTACCGAATGGAAGGGCCATCGCTCAACGGATAAAAGCTACCCTGGGGATAACAGGCTTATCTCCCCCAAGAGTCCACATCGACGGGGAGGTTTGGCACCTCGATGTCGGCTCATCGCATCCTGGGGCTGAAGTAGGTCCCAAGGGTTGGGCTGTTCGCCCATTAAAGCGGTACGCGAGCTGGGTTCAGAACGTCGTGAGACAGTTCGGTCCCTATCTGTCGCGGGCGCAGGAAATTTGAGAGGAGCTGTCCTTAGTACGAGAGGACCGGGATGGACGTACCGCTGGTGTACCAGTTGTTCCGCCAGGAGCACCGCTGGGTAGCCAAGTACGGACGGGATAAGCGCTGAAAGCATCTAAGCGTGAAGCCCCCCTCAAGATGAGATTTCCCAGTATGTAAGACCCCTTGAAGACGACGAGGTTGATAGGTTCGGGGTGGAAGCACAGCAATGTGTGGAGCTGACGAATACTAATCGGTCGAGGGCTTATCCTACACGCTTATCTGTTCATACAAACGATAAGCAACAGCTTTAAGGTTCAGCAAACCTTTCGTATCCAGTTTTCAATGTGCAACACACATTGAGTTCGCAATTGTCTTGACCGCTTATGCTTAAGGACACTAATCATGACTTGTTTAATGTTCCCTGATAGCTCAGTTGGTAGAGCACTCGACTGTTAATCGAGTTGTCACAGGTTCGAGTCCTGTTCGGGGAGCCATTTGCTCTCATAGCTCAGTAGGTAGAGTGCATCCATGGTAAGGATGAGGTCACCGGTTCGATCCCGGTTGAGAGCTCCATTCCCATCAAGGACAAGACATCTTGCTTCATAACTTTTAAGGCCCGTTGGTCAAGGGGTTAAGACACCTCCCTTTCACGGAGGTAACAGGGGTTCGAATCCCCTACGGGTCACCATTCATGGAGGATTAGCTCAGCTGGGAGAGCATCTGCCTTACAAGCAGAGGGTCGGCGGTTCGATCCCGTCATCCTCCACCATACCGTTCGCTGGGGTTTAGCCAAGCGGTAAGGCAACGGACTTTGACTCCGTCATCCTAGGTTCGAATCCTGGATCCCCAGCCATTTTATTAAGAGCCATTAGCTCAGTTGGTAGAGCACCTGACTTTTAATCAGGGTGTCGAAGGTTCGAGTCCTTCATGGCTCACCAGTTATTACCCAAGCATCACCCACGCGCGTATGGCGGAATTGGCAGACGCACTAGACTTAGGATCTAGCGGGCGACCGTGGGGGTTCAAGTCCCTCTACGCGCACCATACCATGAAGAAACCCTTCGGATAACGAAGGGTTTTTTGCTGCGTACAAACCTTATGAAAGCGCTACAAAAAAATATTGACAATATTAGGCATCCGTATTATAGTTTGGTTAAACGCTTAACCGAGAAAGGGAGCTAGCCACATTGAGCAAGAGAAAAACAACAATTAAAGATGTTGCATCACATGCCGGTGTATCTATAGCAGCTGTTTCCTATGTATTGAATGGCAAGGCGAATAAGGTTTCTGACGATACAGTCGCTGTTATTTATGAATCGATTAAGGTACTTAACTACATTCCAAGCATCTCCGCACGAGGGTTATCCAAGAACACCTCAGAATTAATTGGCCTCATTATTCCACAGACAGAAGAGCATAAGCAGCTCGTTCTACAAAACCCTTTTTATAGCGAAATTATAAGCAGCATCGAAGCGGTTGTTAGGGAATATGGATACCATATCATTTTGGCGGGGGTAGAGAAGGGGAAGTCATATCTGGATATCTCTACATCTCGAAATTTGGATGGCGCCATTATTATGGGAATCTATCCAGAGCAACTGTACGAAGAATGTAAATCAGTAAACATTCCAATCGTGTTAATTGATAGCTATGTCCATGATCAATACTTCGCCAATGTGGGAATTGATGACGAGCAAGGCGGATACATGGCGACCAAATATCTCATTGATCAAGGTCATCGCCATATCGGTATTGTTACAGGTATGATTAGACGTGATGGTGTTGTAGAGAAACGATTTTTGGGTTACAAGAGAGCAATGCAGGAGGCTGGGTTGTTCTATAATCCGGATTTAGTATTCGAAGAGTCTGTATCCTATGAGCATGGTTATGATACAGGTCGCATCATTGCAGAGCAGCATCCAGAAATGACTGCTGTATTTGCAACGGCAGACCTTGTGGCATTTGGTTTGATACGCGGATTATTCGAATGCGGCAAGTCTGTGCCGGAGGATGTATCCATCATTGGTTTCGATGATATTTCCTGGGCACACATGTTCTTCCCGCCGCTTACGACGGTAAGACAACAGATTGCATTAAAGGGAGAAATGGCTGCGCGGCATTTGATGGAGAACATCAAACAAGGAACGGCTAACGAAGTAGGCGGATTCCAATACTTAGTGCCATTAGAGATTGTTGAGAGGCAAACCGTTAGGAAGTTAAACGTTTAATGCCATTAGGCAACGTTTAATGATAGATGATGTTGAATAATAGTCTATCGAGGGGGTAAGTGCTAATGAGCAAAGGGAGTTTATTGAAAGCGCTTTCTGCACTAATGGTTTTAGCTCTTGTCATCATGGCAGTTGGTTGCAGCAATTCTAATGACACCTCGGGCAATACAGACAAAGGTTCAGAGAAAGGGAATGTGACGATTAAGTTTGCGAATTTCTCGGGTGCAGGAGATGCTGCGCCGGCGTTAGAGAAGATGAAGGCCAAGTTTGAAGAATTGAATCCTCACATTAAGGTAGAGATTGAGACAATCGGATTCGGAGAGTATTTTACACAGATGCAGACTAGAGTAGCAGCAGGTACAGCGCCGGATGCGTACGAGTTGAACTTTGAAAACTTTTTCTCTTATGCCAAGAAGGGTGTGCTTAAGGATTTGAACGAATTTGATATCGATCGTTCGGTCATCTATGAGCAAGCGCTTAATGCCTTCCAAGAAAACGGCGTGCAATACGGGATGCCGGCAAGCTTCTCCAATGTCGTACTCATCTACAATAAAGATCTGTTTGATAAAGCAAATGTATCCTATCCTACAAGTGATTGGACCTGGAAAGAGATGGACGAAGCCGCGGTGAAGATCCGTGCGCTAGGTGATGATATTTTCGGGATCTCGCAGGGCGTACATTTCTTTGAATTCTTTAAGGCGGTACAACAAAATGGAGGAAGCTTACTGAACGAGGATGGTACAGCATTCACAGTCGATACACCGGAAAATGTAGAGACGCTTAAACATATGGCAGACCGAATCAATGTCTCCAATGTCATGGCATCCGAAGCTCAGATGAGCGGTGTTGGCGATTGGGAGCTGTTCAAGGGTGAGAGATTAGGTATGCTTTTGACAGGCGTGTGGGCATTCCCGGATTTCGTACAAAATGTGAAATTTAATTGGGATATAGCAGTCGAACCAGGTAATAAGAAAAAAGCGACGCACTTCTTTGCGAACGGATATGTCATTAACAAAGAGAGCAAAGAAGCGCAGGCTGCTTTTGAGTGGGTTAACTTTATGTCCTCAAGTAAAGAAGCCGCGCAAATTCGCTTAGATGCCAACTGGGAGCTGCCGGCTGTTACGTATCCTGAAGTCCAAGAGGGCTACTTGAAAATTACCCCTCCTGACAACCGCGAAGCGGTGTTCGAATCATTGGAGTATTTGATCACACCTCCGGTTATTGAACAGTTCGGCGAGATGAACGATATTCTGACCCAGCATTTGACGAAGGCAGGGCAAGGGGCGGTAACGGCAGAGCAAGCGCTTGCGGATGCGCAGCGTGAGCTGGAAGAGAAAATTAAGTTGAAATAACACTCAAAACGCTATCGAGCACAGGCGGTTGTTGTGCTACCTAAGATGACCGCCTGCTCGATCCAAACGAGGTGTCTCATGTTAGCTAATCAGAATGTGAAGAAGTGGCTCGTGATCCTAGCCTTCTTGCTGCCTTCGTGTCTGGGGCTGATTGTATTCAGCTTCATCCCTATCATCTATTCGTTTATGATCAGCTTTACAGATTGGAATGGATTAAATTCTTGGAATCCGGCAGCTGGAACGCCACAATTTGTAGGCGTAGATAACTATACCGAGATTTTATCCGGCGAAGAATTCTGGAGAGTGTTCCGCAATACATCCTACTACATCATCCTCTACATTCCGCTTATGCTGACCGTCTCGATCGGGGCAGCCATCCTTCTCAATAACAAATATCGAGGCATGAGTATCTATCGTGTTCTCTACTTCATTCCTGTTCTTACTTCATGGGTTGCCGGCGCGTTGATCTGGAAGTGGCTGCTTAGCGCGAACTATGGTCCGATTAATGCGTTGTTATCTTATGTCGGCATAGAAGGACCAGCTTGGCTGCAAGATCCAACGTGGGCGATGCCGGGTATCGTGCTTGCTAGCGTGTGGAAGGATATGGGCTTCTTCTCACTTATTCTATTAGGAGGTCTTCAAGGTATTAATCCTAATTATTATGAGGCCGCTCAAATTGATGGTGCCAACGCTTGGCAACGACTGCAGCGCATCACATTGCCGTTACTGTCTCCCATTCTCTTCTTCGTTATGATTATTAGCATTATCGGCTCCTTCCAGCTGTTCCCGCAGGTGATGATTATGACGGATGCAGGTCCATATGGATCAACGCAGGTTATGGTAGAGCGGATCTATAGGCTGGCCTTCAAATATTATAAGATGGGACTTGCTTCTTCCTTCTCGTGGATTTTGTTCGCTATTATCTTCATCTTTACTATGCTCCAGATGAAACTTCAGAAGAAGTGGGTGCATTATGATGGATAATCGGGTTTTCAAAACGTTGTCCTTTTATGTATCAGCCTCATTGCTTGCCGCTTTTGCCCTACTGCCTTTTGTATGGATGTTGAGTACATCCTTGAAGGCAGAAGGTACTTACCTCCTGATCCCCATCCAATGGATACCGGACCCTTTCAGTACAGAAGCATATTCCAGATTGTTCAGCTTGTTTCCTTTTGGAAGAGCTATATTCAACAGTACCTTTATAACGGTTGCGACTACGCTTATAACGATTACTTCCTCCTTGTTAGCGGCGTACATCTTCGCCAAAGTAGCGTTTAAAGGACGAGAAGTGGTGTTTTCCTTATTTTTGGCAACGATGATGGTGCCTGGTCAGGTGACTACCATACCCGTATTTCTCATTCTAAAGGAACTCGGTTTGCTTAACACATTTACGGGATTGCTAATCCCCTCTGTGTTTAATGCATTTGCTGTATTCATGCTGCGGCAATTTATTAAGACGATACACAATGATTTTTTGGATGCGGCGTTTATGGATGGCGCTTCGCACCTCAACGTATTCCGTAGAATAATCGTTCCGCTGAGTATGCCGATTATTATTACGCTTGCTGTGCTGACTGTCATGGGGGTATGGGGAGATTACTTTTGGCCATTAATTGTTCTGTCGGATAAAGATAAGATGACATTGCCGCTCGCGCTGGGATCACTTAACGGTCAATACGGCAGTAAGTACAACATTCTAATGGCGGGAAGCTTGATTTCGATGGCGCCGATTATTGTGTTGTATTTGTTTGCACAGCGTTACTTCAAATCTGGGTTACAACTTGGAGGGATCAAATAGATGAACCATGTGCTTGAGACGAATAGCTGGCGGGACCAAACTTTATTCCATTATGTGCAGTTGCGTCAGCAGCGAATAGAACAAGTAGCGAATTATATCGATCATGCTACCGCGCTGCTGGATATGAACGATAACGAGCCTCTCCAATGTGCGTACTGGTTATGGCTGATTAGCGAATATTCGGTAGCCTCAGGAGACGTGACCCGGATACAGGCCAATGTTGATATGGTGCAAAAATGTATCGCGATTATCGATCGCAACTGGCAGGAAACGACTCCTCACTGGTTATGGGAGGATCGTCAAGGGGTCTATTTGAGTCATCTGGCTATCTATTATGCAGCGCTCCGTTCTGCTGCGCAAGCCATCAAATCGGAGGATGTGCAGCGTATCGGCAAAGAAATTAGAAGTACGCTGTTCACTGATTATGTGATCGGAACGCATCTGGTGAGCGAGAAGGGAACGGATGTCGTCTGGGAGGATGTGATTCTTGCGGCGGTTCCATTCGGATTCATCAGCGCAGGAGATCTGGCTCTGCTGAAGTCGCTTGAAAGGCTGGATGAGAAGGGGGCGAAGGGGGATTACGCTGCCATCCTTTCTTGGTATTACAGTGAATGCGGTAGGGGAGCACGTGCAAAAACGCTGCTGGAGCAAGCGGTGAATTCGAGTAACGAGGATGAGCCGTCGATCTGGATCCAAATCGCACAATCGCAGCTCCGTTCGTCGGATCAACTCAAGCGGGTGCACTTCCGCCATGAGCCGCTTGGTAGTGAATGCCCTTATATGTTCGGAGCAGATGAACGCTCGCCTCGGCTGGTTACAGCAGGTGAGGATGTCATCGTACGCACAGTCATTGAATCGGAGATTCAGCCTCCTCTTGTATGGCTTCACTATCATGCGGCGGATGGCGCCGAGCATGTGGTCGAAATGAGTATGGGAGATCGTGTGGAGAGCGACGCTTATTGGCAGGCGACGATCCCTGCTTGTGGGGAGCAAGTCGAAGTAGGGTATTATTTTGTCGCCCAAGGTGATTGGGGACTTATTGAATCCGAACGGTTTACTTATAACGTGTTGAAATGGGCGAATCTGGATGTCGCGGATGGAATCCTGCAGAGGGAGAATCGGTTGGTGCTTCGATATAGGTCAAGCGAGGCCGAGCAGCTGAACGATCACCGTGCCATACAATTGGAATTGTGGAAGACAGGAGAGGGGGTCGCCTGCAGTCTGGACTGGGATGTTTCCGAAGAGCAAGATCTGGGGACGGATGACTCTGTAAGCCAACATCAGGATGGTACGTATCGGATAGGTCACATTCAATTAACCGTGGCGGAGGGCGAAGTGTCATGGGGGAGAGTTGACGAGTCGGGGATGGCAATCTCTATCGAGATGCCAGGACACGACTTTGCACGTATTCAGGTGCTGACGGATCAGCAAGGCCGAACCCACAAGGTACGCTGGAATAGTCGTTTGACCGATGAAGAAAAGCTCTATGGGCTTGGTGAACGGTTTGCAGGGATGGAGTTCAGAGGACAAGAGCTCGACAACTATGTATTTAATCAATATAAGGATCAGGGCTATCGTACGTATATGCCGACCCCATTGGTGCTTAGCTCCGAAGGTTATGGCTTGTTCCTGGAGAGCACCCTATATTCCGTGTTTCGTTGTGGTTCACAACAGCCGGAGCTGATGCAGATTGAAGCCAGTGTTCGCCCGGATGCCCCAGCGATGACTTTGCATATGTTCCATGGTGGGCTGCTGAAGCAGATCGAGCAATATACAGATTTAACGGGCAAGCCGAAGCTGCCGCCTAAGTGGGCATTCGGTCCGTGGATGTCGAGCAACAACTGGGACAGCGAGAAGGAAACCGATTGGCAGCTGGAGCAGAACCGGAGGTATGAGATACCGGCAACCGTTATGGTTCTGGAGCAGTGGAGCGATGAATCGACCTTCTATATCTTTAATGATGCGCAATATGAGGAGAAGGATGGGGACGAACGGTTCCGCTATAACGACTTCACCTTCCCGGAGTGGGGCAGATGGCCGAATCCCAAGAAGCTGGTAGAGCGAATACATGAGCAAGGGATTAAGCTGCTGCTCTGGCAAGCGCCGGTGATGAAATATATGGACGGTATCGCACACGCGCAGCGTGATGAAGATGAACGGGCGATGATTGCCGGCGAGCATGCAGTCAAGAATGGGGATGGCACGCCATACCGAATTCCATCTTACGAATGGTTCAGAGGCAGCTTGGTCCCTGATTTTACAAGCGTGGCGGCTAGCGAATGGTGGCTGTCCAAACGACAGTATTTGCTGGATGAGCTGTTGATTGATGGCTTCAAGACCGATGGCGGCGAATGTATATATGGCTCGGATGTGCAGTTCCATGATGGCAGGAGCGGGGCGGAGATGAGGAACAGCTATCCCAATGTGTATATTGGGGCGTTCCACAGCATTGCTAATCGATTCGTAGAAGGCGGGGCGATCACCTTCAGTCGTGCAGGATATTCGGGGGCGCAGTCGATGCCGCTGCACTGGGCGGGGGATGAGAAGTCGACCTTCGAGGCGTATCGCGCCAGTGTCGTAGCCGGCCTATCCAGCGGATTGTCAGGGGTGCCGTTCTGGGGCTGGGACCTGGGAGGTTTCTCAGGCGAGATTCCAACGGCCGAGCTTTATATCCGTTCCGTTCAGATGGCCGTCTTCTGTCCGGTTATGCAATACCATGCCGAGAGCAAAGGGCAATTCAATCTCGATCGTACGCCGTGGAATATCGCGGAGCGCACGGGCTGCCCGGAAGTATTAACGGAATATAAGAGGTATGCGGATTTGCGGATGAATCTTCTTCCTTATATCTATGAACAAGCCGAGCGCAGCTCTCGTACAGGACATCCATTAATGAGAGCGATGCTGCTCGATTATGGTGGTGATCCGACCTGCGCAGGCTTGACGCAGCAATACATGTTCGGCGAGGAACTGCTAGTAGCGCCGATCCTGGAGGAAGGGGCCACGGAGGTTGAACTTTATCTGCCGCAGGGAAGCTGGCTGCCGCTATTGCACGGACGGGATGCCCTTCATTCCACTGGTCAATGGGTGACGGTTGAGGCGGATCTGAGCAGCATCCCTGTCTATATGAGAGCGAACAGCGTAGTGCCGTTGAACCTCAATGATAAGGTCGAGCTTGCGAGTCATGTCGGGAATGCTGTGGATTCATACAAGCAGCTCAGTATGATGATCTTCGTAGCGGATTCTCTCGACTATCGTTTCGAGGATGAGCTCGGGACGATGGTCACGATACAAGCGACAATCTCTGAAGGTGAGATAGATGCCGAAGTAGAGCTTAAATCAACCGAGTCCGTTGTGCTGTGCTTCCGTTCCATCGGTACAGCAACATCGGTCACCGTCGGCGGGAACGATCTTGCGATCGTCCATAACGCCAATGAACGTGGAGTCGGCAGCTGTCTGCAACGTGAACAAGATGTGCTGATTACGCTGGCAACTGGGGAATCGAGCATTCGGATTCGGAGGGGCTGAGGCGAATGAGGCGGGAGGAGGTGATGTTTTCTCATCATAATGGATTAACTAATGGACTGGAGGCTTTTGGTAACCTGTAAGAACGAAATCGATGAAGGAGGAGTTCTTAATGTTCATGAAGAGGAAAAAGTCGAAATCATTTATTTATGGCTTGCTTATTCTAGTGTTCATGTTCATGTCGGTTCCACACTCGTATGCCATTAATGGTGTGTGGCATACACCATACGGAGTTGAAGATCGTTATATCGCAGAGGCTGCAGAACGTTATCCGCAGGATCCGAAGGCTGGCGAGGACGTGTTCGTAAAGTTGAATACTTGGCCAATCGAGCCTGGTCAGTCCGTGTGGATCGAATGGGAGCTGAACGGTGTGCCGCAATCTGCAATAGGCGGTTCGTGGAAGTACAACGACAGCGGGACGAATAACACATTCTGGGAAGTGGCTTTAGGTGATTTCAATAAAGGAGACCATGTCGAGTATACGGTAAAGGCAGATCAATATGGTAGTAACCAGAAGTCGATTGGACCATTCGAATTTACCGTGACGGACTGGGAATCCATCGCTAGCGTAAGCAGCTATACCGACAACGGCACACATCTTGTGCTGAATGCAGCCGCGAATACGGGGAGCTTCTCTCCCAAGATCAACCTGGCTTTTGATTCGGCGGATGTGTTCCGAGTTCAGATGTCACCTAATGGAACAGGTGCATTCGCGACGGGTGTAGATGTGTTCTCTGTGACCGACAACACAACCTTTTACACCGTAACAACGGCGGATCTTGTTATCAAGATCGATAAGAA
The DNA here is from genome assembly GCF_054483835.1 of Paenibacillus sp. strain BS8-2. Taxonomy (NCBI): domain Bacteria; kingdom Bacillati; phylum Bacillota; class Bacilli; order Caryophanales; family Paenibacillaceae; genus Paenibacillus; species Paenibacillus sp. strain BS8-2. Next base: position 980,322 of record NZ_CM137010.1, on the reverse strand, counting down.
TCCTTTCAAGATGAATGTCTATGAGTCGGATGGGACAACCCTTATCGCGCAGCACTATAATCCAGGCTCGAATCGGAACATGTCTTGGCTGACAGATGGGACAAGCATTATTGATAAGGTACAGGATAACTTCTACACCCCAAGCAATGAAGAGTTTTACGGCTTCGGGGAGAGGTACAACAACTTCGGCAAGCGAGGAGACGTTGTTGAGACTTATATTTATAACCAATATTTGAATCAAAATGAAAAAACGTATCTTGCCATCCCTTATTTCTTGAATACAAACGGATATGGACTGCTGGTCAACAGCACGTACTATTCGAAATTCGAGATGGCTTCTTCGCCGCTCCCTACCGATATGTACACGTTCACGGTCGATACGGGAGGAAGCTCGACCTCAATGTTGGACTATTACTTCTATAGCGGTGATGATTTGAAAGAAGTCATATCTAATTATGCAGAGTCGACGAGCCTGCCTGAGCTGTTGCCTAAGTGGGGCTTTGGACTATGGCTGTCCGCCAATGAATGGGATAGGGAATCGGAGATTAATACGGTACTGGACAATCTAGATACGTATAATATTCCGGCAACTGCGCTTGTCTTGGAGCAATGGAGTGATGAGCATACGTTCTATGTCTGGAATGACGCAACCTATACGGCGAAGGCTGGAGATGAGTCCTTCTCATCGTCGGACTTTACGTATGGCGGCAGATGGCCGGATCCCGAGGGTATGATCGAAGATATTCATGCTGCAGGTTTGCGCGTGTTGCTGTGGCAGACGCCTACCATGAAGTATACCGGATATGCCTACGAACAGAAGGACAACGATGAAGCCTATATGATCGCTCAAGACTATGCGGTCAAGGATGGTCATGGCGGCGACTACCGTATACCAGAAGGCTGGTTCGGCAACAGTCTTGTCATGGACTTCACGAATCCGGCGGCAGAGGACTGGTGGTTCGAGAAGCGGGATTATCTGCTTGATGATCTCCATATCGACGGGTTCAAGACGGATGGAGGCGAAGTGATCTGGGGCAGGGACACCACCTTCTACAACGGCAAGAAGGGGGATGAGATGCGTAACCAGTATCCGAATGAATATATTCGGGCGTACTATGATTACGCCAAGTCCAAGAATGCGGATGCAGCATCCTTCAGTCGATCCGGGACGACAGGCATTCAACAATATCCGGCTATATGGGCGGGTGACCAAGAATCGACGTTTGGAACGATGCAGCAATCTCTGGCTGCTGGGCTGAGCGCGAATATATCCGGCGTTCCGTATTGGAGCTGGGATCTTGGCGGATTCACAGGGACGTATCCGTCAGCCGAGTTGTATAAACGTTCGGTGACGATGTCTGCGTTTACGCCAGTGGTACAAATTCACTCAGAGAAGGCTAATCCGAGTACGAGCGAAGAGCGTACACCGTGGAATTCGGTATCGCGTAATAGCGGCGATACAAGCATTATGAACGTGTTCCAGAAGTACATGAACATTCGAATGAATCTATTGCCTTACATCTATAGTGAAGCCACGAAGACAAGTCAGACAGGCGTACCTCTCATGAGATCGATGGCGGTCGAATATCCAGAGGACACGAACACCCATGATCTGGTTTATCAATATATGTTCGGCGATAATCTGCTTGTAGCTCCGATCGTGGAGCAATCGCAATACAATAAGAGCATCTATCTGCCTGAAGGAGAATGGATCGATTTCTTCTACGGAGCGGCTAGACCTGGAGGCCAGACGATCTCGTATTATGCCGGGCATGACCAGATTCCGGTATTCGTGAAGTCAGGTGCGATTATTCCGCTGAATTTGAATGGAGATTATGAGCTTGGCGGCACGATCGGCAATGATCTGGACAGCTATACGAATCTCGCATTCCGTGTCTATCCGGATGGGAATACGTCGTATGCTTGGAACGATGATGTAGGCGGCGGTACGGTCGGCGCATCGATCAAGACGATTACCTCATCGGAGAATTACGCCTCCAATGAAACGACAGTAGTGCTACCAGCGATGGATACTGCAAGTACCGTCCAGGTATACACAACCAAGCCTTCTGCTGTAACCGTCAATGCCAGCGGATTGACGCAATATTATAGTTTGAGCGCGCTTGCTGGAAGCTCGCAGGGCTGGTACTTTGATTCGCTTAACAAGTTTGTCCACGTAAAGGTAGCTGCGGGAACATCCTCGCGTACAGTTGAATTAAGTGGCGTGCATAAGGCATCTTACGAGGCGGAATATGCGGCACACTATGCTGTATCGACGAATGACAATCATACCGGTTATATCGGTACGGGGTTTGTCGATGGTTTCGCATCCATTGGCGATTATATCGAATTCGATGTCTTCGTACCGTCTGCTGGCAGCTATAATGTGGATGTCAAATATAGCTCAGGAGGTGGAACCGGATCTCGGACAATCTATGTCAACGGCAGCAGTGCGGCGACGATGTCGCTTCCGGTGACAGCCAATTGGGATACATGGGGGACCTCCACAGCATCTCTCACACTAGTAGCGGGGCGCAATAAAATTAAGGTTCAATACGATGGCACGGATTCACTCGGGATTAATGTAGATCATCTAACTATACGATAAGCTCGGTCACGCGAGAGCAATAGGTAGTTGAATTCATGATTCGAAGAAGAGAGGTGTCCTTGGCCATGATGAATCTTAATCGGAAAAGAACGTTTCGAATGATCACCTATGCGTGGCTCGCAGGTATAGTGGTGATTTCTGCCAGCTTTCCTGGCTACAAGCCTGCAGAGGCCTATGTGTCCGCATTAGGTAATGTTACGGGAGTGTCTGTATCCGGTGATGCTTTGACGCTTACGATTAATAATGGGGCCGAGCCCAGTGATGATTTGCTGGAAATATTGGTCGCTGAGGATGATATTCTGAAGGTCAACTATCGGCCCAATAGTGTAGCCTCAAGCAGCAGCACGCCTATTATCGATCCGAACCTGACCTGGTCAGCCGTAGGGGCAACAATCAATACGGCAGGTGATCCGATCTTAATTGAAACGAGCAAGATGAAGATTGAAATTGATAAGACACCTACTCGAATGACGATTAAGAAGGCAGACGGAACAACGCTGCTGTGGGAGCCGTCTAGTGGTGGCGTATTCTACGATGGAGTAAGATTCGAGCATGCTGCCAGCGATAATGTGTATGGGATACGGAGCTTCAGTGCTGTGGAGTATGAGGGAGATTTGCTCCGCAATGACAGCAGTCATCCCGCACATGCAGGCGAGCAGGGAGACTCTGGCGGACCCTTCATGTGGTCAACGGCAGGATATGGCTTGTTGGTAGACAGTGATGGAGGCTATCCTTATACCGATTCCAGCACGGGCCAGCTTGAATTCTACTACGGCGGAACGCCAACTGAAGGCAGAAGGTATAGCAAGGCCAATGTGGAGTACTACATTATGTTAGGCGACCCGTACGAAATTATGGACTCGTATGCCACGATTACAGGGTCTGCTCCGATGATGCCGAAGTGGTCACTCGGATTCAGCAACTTTGAGTGGGGGATCAATCAGGCAGAGCTGGAAAGCTCGGTAGAGACCTACCGTGCAAGCGATATTCCGATCGATGCTTATGCGCTGGATTACGATTGGAAGAAGTATGGAGAAACCAACTACGGTGAATTTAAGTGGAACACGACCAACTTTCCGGATGCTTCATCTACCGATTTGAAGGATGATATGGATGCATTAGGAATGAAGCTGATTGGGATTACGAAGCCGCGGATTATAACGGAGGATTTGAGCAGCGCGCGAACATCTCAATATTATGATGCGCAGTCTGGCGGCTATTGGTACCCCGGTCATAGTGAGTATACAGACTACTTTATCCCCGTTAAGGTAAGGAGCGTCGATCCTTATAATGCTACGGTGCGAAGCTGGCTGTGGCAGAACTCGGAGCAGGCATTCGATCGGGGGATAGCAGGCTGGTGGAATGATGAAACGGACAAGGTATCATCCGGTCTGGCACAATATTGGTTCGGCAACTTTACGACGACACACTGGTCACAAGCCATGTATGAGGGGCAACGTGCCTATACCAATGATGAGCAGCGTGTATGGCAGACTGCGCGAACGTATTATCCTGGTGCACAACGATATGCTACTTCCTTGTGGTCAGGAGATATAGGCTCTCAATTCTATCAGGGCGAACTATTGCCTTGGGCGACGGGAATGAAGGAGCAGCGTCAAGTGATGTTGTCATCGGTTAATCTAGGTCAGATGAAATGGGGAATGGACTCCGGCGGATTCAATCAGGCGAATGGAACAATTGGCAATCCTGTTCCTGAGCTATACGCCAGATGGCTGCAATTCAGCGCATTTACCCCTGTCTTCCGAACGCATGGCAATCTGAATCAGCAGCGGCAGCCATGGTACTATGGCTCGACAGCCGAAGAGGTTTCCAAAAGCGCTATTCAGCTTAGATACAGCCTGCTGCCTTATATGTACGCCTACGAAAGAAGTGCGTATGACAGCGGTGTAGGTTTGGTTCGTCCGCTGCTGTTCGATTATCCAAGCGACAGCAATGTCGAAGATTCGTCTGATGCCTGGATGTTCGGCGACTGGCTGATGGCGGCGCCAGTCGTTGAGAAGGGACAGACCTCCAAGACGGTCTATCTGCCTGCTGGTACTTGGATCGATTATTTCCGAGGACACAGCTACGCTGGCGGTCAGACGATCAGCTATCCTGTGAATGCGGAGACTTGGACGGATATGCCTCTATTCGTCAAACAAGGTGCGATCATTCCTAGCGAAGCCGTTCAGGATTACGCCGGACAGCTGACAGCGGATACCATCCATGTGGATGTGTTCCCATCGACGTCGGAGACTAGCTTCGAGTATTACGATGATGATGGTTCATCGTATGATTACGAGAGCGGAGGTTACTTCAAGCAAGAGCTGTCTGCACAAGACAATGGCGGCAGCGGCTATAGCTTCGATGTTGCTGCCAAGTCAGGCTCCTATACACCTGCGGTAGACTATTATCTTGTCAAGCTGCATGGCAAAGCGGGTACAGCCGTTACGGACAATGCTTCGAGCATGTCCTCCTATGCGGACCTTGATGCGCTCAAAGCGGCAGCGGGTGAAGGTTGGACGACAGGCAAGGATATCTACGGACCTGTTACCTATGTGAAGGTGGATGCTGCGCTTGGCACTTCACAAAGCATAGTCGTAACGGGCAGCGGCAGTCCTGCGGCCTCCTCGACGAAGTATGAAGCGGAAGAAGCGTCCTTGTCTGGACTTACGACAGCTACCCAAGCAAGTACGAATACGAATCATAGCGGCTATACGGGCGCTGGTTTCGTAGACGGCTTTGATGAAGAGGGAGCGGCAGTAACCTTCTATGCCAATACAGCTGTCGGTGGGGACTATGATGTAGAGCTGAGATATGCGAACGGTACCGGCTCGCAGAAAACGGTAAGTATCTATGTGAATGGTACACGCGTGAAGCAGACAGCTCTCAATCATCTGGCTAGCTGGAGTACATGGGGCACCAAGACAGAGACATTGCCGCTCACCGCAGGCAGAAATATCATCACATACAAGTATGACGACGGTGCAGGCGACAGCGGGAACGTGAACCTGGATCATATCAAAGTGCCGTTCGTACCCGTGCAGGCCAAATACGAAGCAGAGACAGCGAAGCTAACCGGAGGAGCGGGTACGAGCTACGATCACTGGTTCTACTCGGGATCGCGCTTCGTAGATGGGATCACATCGCTTGGCGCACAGGCTGAGCTTCAGGTTGATGTACCGACAGCTGGCAGTTACGAAGTGGCGCTTCGTTATGCGAATGGGTCAGGATCGACGAAGACGATCAGTACCTTCGTCAACGGCTCCAAAGTGCGTCAGAACAGTCTGACCAGCCCGGGTGCGAACTGGAATCTATGGACGGATCATGTTCAGACAGTTACTCTGAGCGCAGGGGTGAATAAGGTTGCCTTCAAATACGATACAGGAGACAGCGGAGGCGTGAATCTGGATCGTATCTTGGTTTCGGCGGTTACTCCAGTGCAAGCCGCATCAGAACGGAATCTGCTTGATAATGCCGGATTCGAGCGGTGGAATGATCAGAATAGCAATTGGTCAGAGTGGCATCCAGGCGGTCAGGCGCTGGCGTTCGGGATAGACAGCGGAATCGGGATTAATCCTCCTGAGCCGCCGTGGACCGGATTACAGCGGGCATACTTCTATGCTTCGAGCGCGTATCAACAAAGCATCCATCAAACGGTATCGGTTCCGACCAACAATACGAATTATAAGTTTGAGGCATGGGTAAGGTTGTCGGGTACAACACCTTCCATAGCGCGAGCCGAAATTAGCAGCCATGGCGGGTCCGCGCAGTATTACAACATCTCGAATGATGGCGTATGGAAGTATATTTCGATTGACAACATCTACGTGACAAGCGGGCAGATTGATGTTGGTTTCTATGTGAACTCACCGGGAGGCACAGTCCTTCATATCGATGATGTTCGGATAACGAAACAATAAGGTCAAAGGGGCGACTGGAGCGGCGATTGCTGCTTCGGTCGCTCTTTTGTTCGAATAAATTCCTGATTTTAGAAACTATTGAAGAAATATCTACGTCTAACCTTATAGGGAAGTGGATGAACATGCAAAGGGTGAGTCCGTATGAAGAAGAGACGGCTGCTGGCACTGACAGCGTTTGTGTTTCTGGTGACTTTGACAACATGTGAGACGGGAACGGGGCACATAACGGAGGAGGAAGAAGAGCAGCGGGATAGGATATCTTCGACGTTGGGTGATGTTGCTGCTATCAATGGGGACCGGAATAGGAGTGCGTCTGTACCAATAGAAGCGGATCAAGGCGTAGATGTTCTACAATCGAACACGCTGGAAGCGGATCATCGGAGGGTGGAAGAGCTGCTGGAGCGGGCAGTCGACATTCGCGGTTCTTCTATCGAGCTTACGATTCGAGAGACCATTGATTTTATAGATAAGGTGTCTATTCAAGCAAGCCGAAGAATCGATATCATTTGGGATGAGCAACCGACTTATTATTCATCCACTCTTACTCACTCAGCACAACCGCCTGTCAAGCATGAGTCTTATGGAACACCAGAGCATACCTATTTCACTATGGGCGGGACCCAGTGGTTTAAGAACGATCATCCAGGAACAGGACCCGGCAATATGCCGGCGCCTCTGTATCTTGCAGTGGATTATCAACTACTGACCTCAAGTCCATATGCACAGCTTCAAATGTTGCTTCAATACACGAATAAATTAAAAATAGAAGAAACGCCAGATGAATATCGTATTCGCTTACTTATGGATGAGCAACAATTAAACGCAATGTTTATGGGCGAGGATATCTTCCTCGTGCCATCCATACTTACAGGAGAAGCAACCTTTGATTTCGCTTACGATAAGTCGACGATCGCCCCTATATCGTTCGCTGTGGCGTTGGATTACAAGATGAAAGAAGAAAGCCGTGTACAATCGATAACAGGAACTTTTGCCGCGCACAATGAACGGGATATGATCGAAATACCTGAGAGTATATTGAATTCGCCATATTTGATGGATTGAGAATGAAGATGTCGGCACACGAAGAAGAGCTCTTCCCAATAGAAGGGCTCTTCTTCGTGCGCATGGAATGATTAGAAACAAGTGAAGGATTCGATCGATCGCAGATCGAATCCCGAGAACATCCAGAAGAATCCGTTCCAGCGGAAGCCGGCAATCGAGGTTGGACCGACAAAGACTGGGAAAAACCAGAATTGGTTACCGTTATGCATCCAAATATACGTGTTGCGGAATGCACAGCGGCGAATTCCGCCTGGATCTACCGCCAGCAGCGAAGCTGACGGCTGTTGTGGAACAAAGGATGGAGGCGGCGAAGCGGGAGCGGCGTAAGGGCCGGAAGGTCCGCCAGGGCCAGGACCGGGACCAGGGCCAGGGCCAGGACCAGGACCGGGACCGGGACCAGGGCCAAATGGGGGACCAGGCGGCGGTCCGAATGGTGGGAAAAAGGACATCATGGATCACTCCTATTGGGATTGATTAGTAATCATACGAGACATTAGTGGGGCAGGGCTAAAGCTTATCTATCGTATTCATAATGGTGTTTATAGGTGTTAATCTTTAATGGCATGATTGTTTCATCATAAAAGCATCTTATCGGGTGAATAATATGGAACGAATAGGCTCGTTCGTGCGTATGAACCAGGAGTTAACTATTTTTTATATTCTACGGAGGTGAATCCCTCTCAAGAGGGAAACAATTGGACTTATCTATCTTCATTAACTTGCTACTAGTCGCACTGCTGATCGTATTAACGGCTTTTTTTGTGGGATCCGAATTTGCCGTTGTTAAAGTAAGGATGTCAAGACTTGATCAGTTGATTGCAGAAGGCAACAAAAAAGCAATTGCGGCAAAACGTCTAGTAATGGATCTGGATTATTATCTGTCAGCTTGTCAGCTCGGAATTACAGTCACGGCACTCGGATTAGGTGCGTTAGGCGAACCTACCATTGAGAAGATTCTACATCCTTTGTTCCATGACTGGGGCGTCTCCGATGCATGGGCAACACCAATTTCCTTTGCGCTTGCATTGTCGTTAATGACCTTCCTGCATGTCGTATTCGGAGAGCTTGCACCTAAGACACTGGCGATCCAATTCGCTGAACGTATGACACTTTTACTCGCGGGACCGCTAGTTATGTTCGGTAAGATCCTATTCCCTCTGATCTGGCTGCTCAATGGATCCGCACGTTTATTTCTCCGCATGTTCGGAGTACAACCCGCTGGACATGAGCAAGCGCATTCCGAAGAAGAATTAAAAATTATTATGGCGCAGAGCTTCCAAAGCGGTGAGATTAACCAAACGGAGCTAGCCTATATGCAAAATATATTTGCCTTCGACGAACGTGTGGCGAAGGACGTTATGGTACCTCGAATGCAGGTCGTTGCGATCGACGAACGAATGAGCAAAGAGGAAATTCTGGCTATTATTGATGATTACGAATACACACGATATCCTGTAACGCAGGATGGAGATAAAGATAAGGTAATCGGCTTCCTGAATGCCAAGGAGCTTGTAACGGACATCGCGCTGCAACGATCAACACCAGTGAAATCGATGATTCATGAAATTGGCACTGTCCACGAAACGGCACCGCTTCAGGATGTACTCCGGAAGATGCAGAAGAAGGGTGTACACATCTCATTGGTTATCGACGAATATGGCGGTACAGCCGGTATGATTACAATGGAGGATATACTTGAGGAAATCGTCGGAGAAATTCGAGATGAGTTCGATAATGATGAGCAGCCGAATGTAGTGAAAGTATCGGAGCATCAATATCTAATAAGTGGTCTTGTGCTTCTGGAGGATATCGAGGCGCAATTCGGTCTTGTGTTCGACGAAGATTATGGCGTGGATACGATTGGCGGATGGTTGCAGGTGCAACAGTTCTCACTAGAAGAGGAGCCTGTTCCCATTGTGCATGGCAATCATCGATGGACAATCGTCGAAATGGATAACCATCAGATTCTGAAAGCATCTTTGGAGCTGAATGTGGATGTGGTAAGCCATTCTTAAAAAAAATAATTTAGGACTTGCATCTTCGTATGGAACGTGGTAATATTTATTTCTGAAGTTACCCACGCGCGTATGGCGGAATTGGCAGACGCACTAGACTTAGGATCTAGCGGGCGACCGTGGGGGTTCAAGTCCCTCTACGCGCACCATACCATGAAGAAACCCTTCGGATGACGAAGGGTTTTTTGCTGTCTTCAGGCGTATATGATCTATTCCGCGTCTTCATTAACATCAGGGTGTTGCTTACGACCTGAAAAGCCATCATGCCAGCCGTGATAGTGGGTGATGCGCTCCTCTCCTTCTTTCCAGCATAACAATACTTCCTCACCGCCCAAGATAGCAGGGAAATCGATGAGACCTGGCTGGATCATCTTGAGCAGGATGCCCTGCCGGGAGAAGTTCCCCATATAGAGCTGCAACTCTAACTGCATGAAGTCCATCTGACCTTCCATCTCGAACAAAAGCTCATCTGATTGATCAGCATGACCTGCTTTTACTTTACGATAGTGAATATAGTGCTCCTCGAGCTTCTTGGAGAGCTCTTGAAGCTGCTGTAAATTCAGTTGGATCTCGGGGAGAAGCGCATTCGCTTCTGCTAACGAAAATCGTTTGGTCATCATGGTCATCCTCTCCTTACCAACAAGTATACGGAAAGTATCGGATCTGTTCAAATCAGGATGGCATGCCAAGCCATGATTATGAATGTTAGATGAAGTTGGGCATTGACTTTGGGTCTGAGAACGATTATCATTAAAAATGTCTTTGATAATCGTTTTCAGTTTTTGGATACACAGTCTGCGCCAGGCGCAGCGGGAGGAGCGTGCAGCACCATGATTCGTCTGACTACTTCGGATCTGGCTATTTCTTATGATGACAGACTTATTGTCCAAGATTTGAACATATCCATTCCTCAGGGGAAGGTCACAGCATTAGTTGGAGCAAACGGTTCGGGCAAGTCTACTATACTGAAGACGATGGCTCGGATTATGAACCCTACGAAGGGTAATGTTCTGTTGGATGGCAAGTCGATTCATAAGCAGTCTACGAAGGATGTGGCGAAGCAGCTTGCAATCCTGCCGCAGAACCCGACAGCACCAGATGGTCTTACTGTCTCGGAGCTGGTCTCGTATGGGCGCTTCCCTTACCAGAAGGGCTTTGGTTCGATGAGCAAAGAAGATCGTCAAGTCGTTCAATGGGCCATTGAAGCTACAGGCATGGGGGAATTTACGGATCGCCCTGTCGATCAACTGTCCGGCGGTCAGAGACAGCGTGCATGGATCGCCATGGCGCTCGCTCAAGAGACCGATATCTTGTTCCTTGACGAGCCTACAACGTTCCTTGATATGGCGCATCAGCTGGAAGTACTCCATTTGCTGAAGAAGCTTAATGAAATGAACAATCGTACCATTGTTATGGTTGTCCATGACTTGAACCATGCTGCGCGTTATGCGCATCATATGATTGCGATTAAGAGCGGCGTTGTACGAGGCGAAGGCTCTCCAGTCGAGGTTATCACACCGGATATCATGCGAGAAGTATTCAATATTGAAGCCGATATCGTACCCGACCCTAGAACAGGCGTCCCATTATGTCTGCCATTCGCACTTGCTGAAACAGCTCATGCTGACAAAGTGATGAGTGCAGCTAACCAAGGCGATCACAGTAATCAGCCGGCCTTGACGGCTGCTGCAGGCGTATAGAGTTCAACATCGGCGCTTAGATAGCGCATAAATATAGAAGAAACGATAACCCGCAAGAAGGACACTAAGGAATAAGTGACTTCTCGTGGGTTATTTGTTTATTATCCTTGGCGGGATTTGCACGAATTCAAAAAAAAATGTGATTTACGAAAAAAGGAGTTGCATTTTGTTTTTCAAGATGATATATTATTACTTGTCGCCACGATGGAATGGTGTTGAAATGGTCGACAAACTTACCGTGCGGAAGTGGCTCAGCGGTAGAGCATCGCCTTGCCAAGGCGAGGGTCGCGGGTTCGATTCCCGTCTTCCGCTCCATAATTTTTGCGGCCTTAGCTCAGCTGGATAGAGCGTTTGACTACGAATCAAAAGGTCAGGAGTTCGAATCTCTTAGGCCGCGCCACTTTACTTATAAGATCATGTTTGTATATCGGGATGTAGCTCAGCTTGGTAGAGCACCTGGTTTGGGACCAGGGGGTCGCATGTTCAAATCGTGTCATCCCGACCATCATATTTGCGGGTGTAGTTCAATGGTAGAACTTTAGCCTTCCAAGCTAATAGCGTGGGTTCGATTCCCATCACCCGCTCCAGTATCTTAAGAGCCCAAAAGCCTTGCGCAGCAAGGCTTTTTTTGTTTTTCTTTTTTAATTGACCGATGACGTTCAGATTAGTTTGGGGCAGAACTTGGGGCATTTTTGGGGTTGAGGATTTCGAGCTTATCCGCAGAATCACGGCTAATCAGCTCGGACTCGTGCATATAGGTGTCTGTAGTGGTCGCTGTTTTGCTGTGCCGTAGCCGCTCTTGAATCTGTTTTACATCGGCTCCATACTCACGTAACAGCATGGCTGTAGTGTGGCGCAAGTCATGCAGGCGGATATGCGGCAACTCACGGGCGGCGAGGAATCGTCTCCAAGTCAAGGAGGGGGTATTGGGGTAATACATGGTGCCCTGGCCGGAATGGAATACATACTGCTTCAATCCTCCACGCCATTCTTTGACAAGCTGCTTTTCATTTTTCCACTCCACACGAAATTTCTTCAACTCCTCCATATACCACTGGGGCATTGGGATGAATCCCTCGGATGCTTCCGTTTTTACTTCATCCTCGTTTTTCTGGCCGTTTTCATCTAATGTGATTTGTTTTTCAATGTACAGGCCGCCTGCATCGAAATTCACATGCAAATGCCATTCCACGGCGAGCATTTCGCCGCGCCTGAAGCCTCCGAGCAATACGCCAAGGTAGTAGAGGCGCCAACGGTTAGGAAGGTCGTAGAGGGCGGATATGACCGCCTGGGCCTCTGCTTTCGTATAATGGCTCTTTCGTTGCCTCATTTTACGTTTTTCTTGTTTACCAGCTGTCGGGGAGTCTACTCCATCCATGGGATTAATGGCGATAACTTGCCATTGCTTCGCATAGTTAAAAACACTGTTGATCACCTTATAGATGTTCTTCTTCGTATTCGTTGCCATCGGCTTGCCATCCTTACGAACAAGCTCCGCCATAAAGTTTATGATGTGCAGGGTTTTGACTTTATCCATTCGCATTTCCCCAAATATAGGAAGGATGTAGATGTTCAGAATATTGTCGGTCGTGTATCGAGTGTACTTGCCCATATTTTGATCCGCATATCCCTTTTTCCATTGCGGGATAAATTCTTTCAGTGTTAGCTTGTCTGTCTTGATGAACTGTCCGGTATTAACTTGTTCAACAAACTTCGCCAGTTCTAAATCAAGGAACTGTTTCGTTTTCCTCTCTGATTTTACAACCTCTTCTGGGAGCACTACCGGAAGGTAAATTCTCTTCCGGCCGATCGCTGAAGGATCATTTGTGCAAAGACGGTACTTGAGACCGCCTAAATGTTCGTAGTAAGCCATGCTAATCGCTCCTTAACATAATAAATGATTTATTGTGGTTAATAACCCCATTGGATATAATCACGGACCGAGTATTGCAAGGAATCCTCAATATCGCTAATCCGCAGAACGAGACGATCGATCTCGAGATCTTCTGGATCTGCATGCGCTTGCTGCCGCACAAACTCAGCCAAGAGTAAAAAGTTAATACCAAATTCCTTGGGATCATATGGATTTCTTACGAATACAAAATCCGGCACACTAAGAGAAGCAACATCTGAATCGAATTCCTCGAGAGTAAGTAGTTCAAATGGCGTTTCCAAATTTACATATAGAGTTTTAGTCCAGTCAAAATTCATACGGTCCAGGACTAGCCATGCAGGATGCATCTTTCCTGTTTCTCCATCAGGTTCAAAAAATGCAATTTGTCTCATTTTGCTTGTCTCTCCTTAGTTTGATTGTGCAATTTATCTAGCAAACCCAACGTTTCCTCCGAATAGCCCCATCGTGCCTTTACTGGTGCTGTGAGAGCCCTGAAATTGCGATCGTTATGCTCACGGTAGATTCTTCTTTTAATTTGCTCCGCACGTTTGTCAGCAAAGCTATAAGGAAGCTTGAATGCGTCAGCTAAGTTTTGGATATATTCTCGCCACGTTGGAACCAATTCGATACGTTCAATTAAATAAGAGGGCATAGATGCATAGTTTTGAAGTGCAGCAGCCTGTGACTCTTGCATATCTACAAACAACGGATGGAGTTTTCGCTGATCGCCGTAATGTAAAGCCGGATGTGAAAGTTCGTGAAAGAATTCCATTCGTTGCTTTGTTTCTGGTTTACCTATCCGTAAAAAGATAATCCCTCCATACAATTCATCATACATTGCAGTAGACTTACCAGGATCGTATCTGACCTCACAATTAAAAATCTCCGCTATTACATCCAAGTCCATGTCTTCGGGAGAATAGATGCCAGCAGCCCTGTATTTATCACTGATCCATTCTTCAAGTTCTGTCGGCTTGTACATTGTCAGGTCGAAAGGCAGCATAAAAACCTCCAAATAAGAATGTATGTTCGTATGTATGAGTGAAAATAAAAGCCATCGCTGGCTTAATTAAATTAATGATTTGTTTATTTATCGCTCTGACCTCGCTCTTGGCGTCTCTTCTCTCTGAAAATGCGAAACATTTCTAATTGCTTTTCAAGATGAGCCGCTTCTTCTTCATCCAATACTTCCTTTGGCCCACCTAAAAAGGCAATTGAAAATGCATCAGAATCAGCAACTAATTCTTTGTTTGGAGTGAATGAAGGTGTCGGATCATCAGTACGTCCTAGTATGTAATCGGCCTTCACTCCAAAATAATCAGCCAGTTTATCAATGAGCTCAAGATCAGGCTTCCTTGTTTCATTTTCATATCCAGATATCGTTGATTCAGCAAGGTTGAACTTAGCACCTAATTGCTTCATGGTGAGTTTTTTTTCTTTCCTTAATTTTCTGATGCGTTCGCCGTACACCAATAGTCACCACCTTACATATCAGTATACTTTGCACTATGCAAAACGAAAAGATATTTATCGTTAACTTTGCAAAATGCGTTGACACTTTGCGTTATGCGTAGTATATTTGATTCATAAACAACGCGAATTGCAAAGTGGAGGTGAAGATAATGGGTAATAAGGCCAGGAGTGCAAGGATTGAGCAGGGATTAAGCATAGAAGCAGCAGCCGAAAAGTTGGGCATTTCAGCAGGTTATCTTTCGCAAATTGAACATGCTAAACGGCATGTTAGCGAAGTGCGAGCTGAGGAAATTTCGAAGCTTTATGGCAAACCAATAGAAGAAATTTTTTTAGCTACTCGCTATGCAATTCGCGAAGTTTCAGATGACCAGGGTGTGAAGGGAGTCGGATAACCTTGAAGCAAGGCTTAATGATCCTCCGTCGCTTACTGATTCTGGTCACAGACGCATCGATCCCGAGCGAAGTGAAAGAAAGTGAAGTCGCCTCTTGGATTGTTAATGATGCTCCATCCTTTGTAGATGAGGTATCAGCCGGTCTCGAAACAATTGATATTATAGCAACTATTAGCACACAAGCCATACAGAAAGGAGCTGACAGCCATGAGCGTACAAACTGAATCACCATCAGAAGCATCCATCGATCTGCTCACGCTGAGATCAGAAATCGAAACCGGTTTGCTTGATAAGGCGCTCGCGGCCCTTGAGCCAAAGATTAACGAGATGTTATATCGGAATATCTTTGACGCTAAGGAGGCAGCAAAGTACTTGAAGATATCTTCCGCAACGTTGCATAGACTGCTGCGGGACAGAGAGATTCCATATTTCAAATTACGGGGTTCGTTGCTCTTTAGACAATGGGAATTGGATGATTTTATCTCAAAGAGAATGATCAGGAAAGGAGATGGATAGAGGGGCCCAGCATCCGGGGAAGAGGCCAGGCGATTGCGGGGATGCCCGAACTTGGGGAAGGTCGGGCAAGGGGAACGAAGTGGAATCTTGCGAGGGCTTATGTATTGATCGGTATAACTGAATTCTAAAACAACTGAATCGGCCCGCGCCATTCCAATTTTGAATATATTCCAAATTGGCATATGGGAAGGAGGGCGTTGAATGACAGCAGGAATGTTTTTGAGAAAGTGCAGAGAAAAGGCAGGCTTTAGCCAAGGCCAATTGGCAGAGATGTTGAACAAGAACCAATCTGACATATCGAAGCTCGAGAAAGATAAAAGGACAATCGATATCTTTACTTTTCGCGATTGGACAAAGCTTACTAACCATGTAGATCAAGGTATTCAATTTATATTTAGTGTCGATCCGGCATCATTATTGCAATCGGCAATGCAGATTACAGGAGTAGCTTAAAAGAGGAGGGATTACATGCCAAGAGAAGTTTTGGCGGCCGAGGCACTAGCGGCCGGAAGGGCAGCGATACATAACCTTAAGTGGATGATGAGACATCCGGAGAGGTTCGATCAAAGCAAGAAGCATGACATGGAAACCTACTTATACATGATGATCCAGTTTTCGAAGGAAGAAAAGAAAAATGCCCGCCGGCAAGGGCGGACATCGTTGATATCCCGACTAAGGAATCTCTTTGCGTCTATTATACCACAACGCCGGATCGTTTGAAATAAAACTGAGGAGGAATTACAAATTGGGACAAGCTGCTGAAGAATTGGTTCAATCGACAAAAGAACACAGGGAAGCACTTGCGGAAAGCCTGCGGAAGAAAGGCTTCACACATCAAGTCGTTGAATCGGGGAAAAATCGCATCGTCGGCAAAGGGTACACATGCGTGCAAAGAATTTTAAACAAAATGACGCCTGAAGAGCAACTCCTAATTGAGATGTGCATTTGTGAGACGTATGACATCGAAGTGAGGCTTTAGCAAAAGATAGAGCGATCAGCTCTATCGAAGGTTCATCGACACGAATCGCTGGCCCTTCGATGCAGCAGATGCATCATTTGTCATGCTCTTTGAAAATCTATCAAACTATTAATTTTGCATAGGAGGTGCCGCGTGGATTTATCGTTTCTGCTCGACGATCCGCTGCCGAGTTCGGCTTTCGATTCCCATCGCTGGCGCCGATTATTTCGGCTGATTCCTTTGCACATAAAGGATCGGAAGAAGTCGTACATGCTGCTTGCCCGTATGTGGACGATACGCTCTGCGGGGGCTGTTCTGCGGCGCGATCTAGATGGAATAAGGCTCACGCCTCTTATTGATCCGGAAGGAGATTGGCCGGACATGGTGTTTTATGAGGAGATCCGCAAGAAGCATCTTACGCCATTCGCGGCGGAACTGAAGCATCTAATACGGCTGGTCGAAGAACAAACAGACTGAGAGGAGGGTTGCATTTTGGCATGGATTGAAAGTCATCAAGAATTGGCTAGGCATCCTAAAACCCGTAAGCTATCACGCAAACTTGGAATATCTATTCCCGCGGCCATTGGTCACTTACATATGCTTTGGTGGTGGGCGATCGACTATGCCCAGGACGGCGATCTGTCGAATTTTGATCCGGATGACATTGCCGACGCCTTAGATTGGCCGAACGATGCCAATCAACTGATTGCTGCTCTTATAGATTCAGGATTTATCGACCGCGTTGGAGAGGGAGAAGGAACACTTGTTGTACACGATTGGTTCGATTACGCGGGCAGACTTGTGGACAAGCGTGTTCAAAATCGCGAACGCAAGCGGAAGTCACGCGCGAACAAAACGGACAAAGAAGTAAGTCATTCGGATGTCACGGACTCGTCACGCGGACAAAATGATGACGAAGGTGAAAGTCACGGGGCTACAGTACAGAACAGTACAGTACCTAACCAGACAGAACCTAATAAAACTACTACCACTGCCGCCAACTCTGTCGAATTACCCCTGAATCCGTTCAAGCTTTTCGAAAATGAAGGATTCGGAACACTCAGCTCGATCATAGCTGACAAGATCGGCTCCATGATCGACGATTACGGAGAACGATGGGTATGTGAGGCAATGCGAGCTGCTGTAGTAGCTGGAAAACGAAACCTCGGATATGTTAATGCAATTCTACAACGTTACAAATCATCCGGTGTTGATGTTCCGTGGAATATTCCGGCTCCAGGTCAACAACAGCAGCAACGACGAGGGACGTCACAAGGAAGATCCGGCAAAGGAAGTATTCCAATTGTGGAGGACAAACCTAGCGAAACGGTCAGCCCTGAGGAACTTGAAGAACTTAAGAGGCTTGCGGCAAAGCTGGACGGAAGAATTGCAGAACCACAGCCATTCTGACGGAAGGAGTTGATCAGATTTGGCAAAAAATCGATATTACGCTGATTCGACGCAAGGTGTGTTAGAAAGCTACGAATGGCTGTTTCGCGAAAAACTTCAAGAGCTAGACAAAATGGCTCGAAGTATGAGCACTGACCTAACAAATGCCAGGGTGCCCAACAAACAGATTCCAGCAATTATGCGGCAGTTCTTTGCCGAATTATGGGAGCAAGTGGCAGCGACAGAAGAACAACGGCTGAGGAGGCAGCGTCCGGATGAATTGGAAAAAGGCAACCATGAAGCAACTTCGGAATATCGCGTATCAGGATGATAATGCACCGTGGGTTCACCGGATCGCCGCGGCGGCCGAGCTGAGAAATAGATATCTGCGTAACCGGCATTCTCGTGTCCAGCACAAGCGAAAGGAGATGTATCCGAGATGAGCATTGGGAAGGTTAGTATCTGGCAGCTTACGCCGGAGCAGGTCGAAAATTACGTTCCACGCATGGATTTGGGAAAGCCGAATAAAATCGTCGCGGCAAGTGAAATCAAGCAAGCTGTTCCAAAACAGCAAGAAGTGGAGAGCAAGGCTCGACAACGGCGAGCGATTAAATCGCGGATAAAGGAACGGACAATACTAACGAATGAGCTATACGATGCTGAGGCATTGCTAGGGCTATCTGATAAGCAAATTGCCGAGATGTACGGTATCCAACAGTCCACGCTAATTCATTATAAGAGCCTTTGGCGTAAACGAGCTGGTGCTAAATGATCAACAGAATTGAGCGATTGTCGTGGAAAGGCTGCACCGATCTGGAGAGGTCCATTTTACAAACCAAGCCAGGAGAATGGAGTCACCGAATCGATGGGCGGTTAGTTCGAATGGAGCGAAAGGCAAAGGCTCCGAACGGACAAGTTCGGGTGTTTTATCGGTCGGCGGATGGCGCTGGATCATATAGCGAGTCCGAATGGAATCGGGAAGCGCAGGAAATTGAGTTCAGGCAGCTGACGATGTTCTGAGGAGTGGGAGGTGTATACCGGTGGTGGATGATCGAAAATTGGCTGTGTACGAGGTCGAAGCAGTCGTCAAAATAAAATTAAAAGTTGCTGTAAGTGATGTTGAAAAGCAACTTGCTAAGTACCCCAAAGTTTTTCTAGAAGAATTGGAGAATGAGTTGGGATATACCCGAACTGAAATTGTCTCAAGTGAGCTTAGGCTGATAAAAGAAAGCATCCCTAGCTTAGAAGAAGCAATGCGGGTCTGCAATACTCACGTAGATTGAACAATTGGAGGTGTTCGGGATGAATCAATTTATTACCGATTCTGGCGGTCTCGGAAAAGACAAACATAAAAAACTCCTGGAGTACGCCAATCATTGGATGCTCAAGGATAGCGATCTCGTCGTGGAAAACTTTGAGGTTAGATCACATGCTCAGCGGCTAACGAGGGCATATCGCAACGGAAACAGCTATTTCATGATTGCGACTGGAATTATATATGATCACTATCTGAACTACCTCGATATTCAGAGGGGTGTACTCAAGATTGATGAACACGATCCTGAAGGATTTTCTGAAGACGACCTAGATTACGAGAATGACGTAATGACCTTCCATCTACCAATGAATGTTCTCAAAATACTCGGTAGTGACGCCATCAGTTGGATGCAAGAGAAACTACAGCAGATTCAGAGTGACAATGATTTATTCGAAGAGGATATACGCGACTATCTTGATGAATAGTCGATCCATATTGCGAAGGAACGGAGTTGTGAAAAATGGAGATGAAAACAGGTCGGACGAATCGTGGTTTCAGTCTTATCGAATTTAATGATATGTACGGAGTGGGATGCAGTATTCAGAAATCTTCACTCGCAACAGAAGATGCGATTTGGATAGGAGTTAACGATGCAAACCCGCAAATCTTAGCATCCAAAACTCAAATAGGTGGTACTGGCTGGCTAAAATATCCGTTGCCAGAAGATGTGACGCTAACTACGAGGATGCATCTTTCGCAAGAACAGGTTAAAGCATTACTACCGATTTTGACCGCTTTTGCTGAAACTGGCAGATTGCCTGAGTAGTGTCGCAGTACGACGAAAATGAGCAGTGATCCATATAAAGAAAGAGGTGCGAGGCTGTGAAGAACACATTGTTGGACCTTAATAATCACCTTTTTGCACAACTGGAACGGTTAGGTGATGAAGAACTAGATAATGAAGAACTGGCAGCAGAAATTAGCAGAGCAAAGGCCGTTACAAGTGTAGCGACGCAGATTATAAACAACGGTCGCCTTGTCCTTGATGCAAAGAAATTCTCTGACGATAAATTGAACGCTGATGCCAAGCTGCCGAAGATGTTAGAGGGATGAGCCGCGTTTATCGCTATACCTCTGAGCAGATCGATTATGTGCGAGAGGTTGCACAGGGTCGGTACAATGATGAAATCGCTGCGTTGTTCAATGATCGATTCGGAACAAGACTGAATGCGGATAAGATCAGTTCGATCAAAAAAAATCACAAAATCAATAGCGGTGTACCTCGAAAGAGGATTAGCGAGGAAGATGGTCTTTTTACAAAGGAACAAAAACTATTCATCGTCCAAAATGTGAAAGGTAGGACAAACCTAGAAATAGCTGAATTGGTCAATGATCGATTTTGTTTGCAAATAACTGCGAGGCAAATCAACACATGGAAGAAAAATCGAAAATTGACTAGTGGGATCGACTGTCGTTTTAAAAAGGGGGATGCACCGGCAAACAAAGGAACAAAGGGCGTTTACAACGTCGGTGGCAATAGGACTTCTTTCAAGCACGGTCAACGCGCAGCAAACTATAAACCTATCGGATCTGAGAGCATCGATGACGATGGGTACACGCGAATCAAAGTGTCGGATGTCGGAAGGTGGGACGAAAGGTGGCGGCACAAGCACAGAGTGATATGGGAAGAAGCTAACGGCCCCATTCCAGACGGTTACGTTCTTATTTTTGCAGATCAAGATAGACGGAACGTTACGCTAGACAATCTACTCCTTGCTCCTCAGTCAAGTCTTTCAATTGTCAACAATAAAGGATTACTCTATAGCGATGCCAATCTGACTAGAACAGGACTTGTTATAGCTGCTATTTACAAGAAAATCGGGGAACGCAAACGGAGAAATTCGAGAAAGGCTTGAGTCAAGTATCTGAATGAATACTGAGGAACTTGGAGAGATTGAATGAAACTCGTTAAGTTGGCAAGCCAGGAGCAGTTCGATGCTTTGAAAAAGGGAGATATAATTATTGTTCGATGGAGAGCCGGTTCTCTTGAGTACAAAAAAGGAAATGAAATTGCTCATTATTCAATGGTTGAAATTAATCGATCAAACGAAATTATCCTACAAAAGCGCGGGAATGTTTATTTCATCATCCACCTGTACTTGGATGACAGCTCGCAAGCTGCAGAAGCATTTCTAGTTTCGAGTGCAGGCTGAATATTGAGGATCTTGGAAGGGAGTATCGGGATTGACAGCAGATTTGAATTGTATTTTCTGCAAAGGTGAGGGGAGCTTTAAAGGTGCTAACGGCACTAAGTACAGTTGTTATTGCCTATTGGATAGGGAGGGGAAGAACGATCGGAAAAATATCGTCGACAGCCCAGCGCCTTATAGAAGAAAAGCTATTATTAATGATTAATTCGGGCAAGAAGATCGGGCAAATCAGATTAATGGTTTGCCCGGAATCAGCTATCGCCAAGATGGAGGACGTAGAAACAAGATTCGGCCTACTCACAATTCGTCAAGGCGACAATATTCCGAAAGGGACAAGTTATCTGATTGAGAAGCCGCTGACGCGCGGTGAGATCGGCTTTGTGTGGGTAAGCAAAAAGAAAAGCTCGCCGGCAGCAGTTGGGGAACGGTCGCCAGCGAGCTAATTGTAACAACTCATCTCTATTATATCACAATGGGGGATGAGGGGAATGATCGCATTGCAACTGGACTTTTTTAAGGAAGCAACGGCGGAGGAGATCGAGCAAGCGAGGTCCTTGCTCAATCGGTATAGAAGGCAAAAGGATTTGATTGCTGAGCTTGAAAGGATGGGGAGCCTTTCAGCAAAGCAGGAGTCCGCGTATAACTTGTACTTGCGAATGAATCAGGCCATAGAGAGATCGGTACGACTAATAGTCGATCCAGATATTCGAAAGGCAATCAGCTTGCGGTTCATTGACGGTGTTCGTCGGAAAGAAGTTCTCATTCATTTCCGATCAATGGACCCCTCGACAGTAGATCGACGAATAAACAAAGGAATCGGTTCAGTTGCGAATAGCCTAAAGTTTTTCGAAGGATAAAAACGCGTGTAAATTGCGGGCGAAACGCACTTAAGACGCTAAACCGATGCGTGAAATACAGAGGTACAGTGGTTATAGGAAGAACATTCTTCCAGTAATCGTTGTACCTCTTTTCCTGTTCTTTAAACAACTGAATAAGTCGCACGAAACGTCAGCGACGCTGGCGGAGTAGCTGGGAAAGTAGGCGCGGTATCCGTAAGTAACTCGGAGGTTCAGATGCCTTGTGCTCAGTAAAGCGACTCAAAATAATTCAAAAAACAAGTTTATTTGCTTTTGCGTTCATTCGATCGATCGGCTCATCGCAAAAGCAAATAACGAAGGGAGGCAATCCGGCTGAGATATACGAGGAAGATTCAATACAAAGCAGACAAGTCCCAGCAGCCGGATAAGTGCCGCGGTTGCCCATGGGGCAGGTCAGAAGGAAGCAAGCAATTTTGCTCCAGAACAAAATGTGTGAAAGGAGACGACAATCATGAGACTCCTACGTTGGTTCGTTCGAAAACTCGCGCCTCACGCTAAACCGGAGCCGCGAAATAGAAAAGAACGTCGTCACGGACGGCATCAGTGATAAGCGCGGCAGCGCCTCACATATACCATTCCTCCGTCAATGTGTAGTTGATGACCATTTGAGGGGAGGGACAAGAGCCTCGTTCGCGGGGCTCTTAATATTCCCAAACGTTTGGGATTCTGAGAAAGGAGGGATCTCGTGCAGTTCGTACAGCCAATTAGAGATCCGGAAATTCTATCCGACATAAAAGACCATTTGAAAGATACGAATATACGGAACTACATAATGGTTATGATCGGACTGAACACGGGTCTCCGAATTTCGGACATCCTAAAGCTAAGAGTGAGGGACGTTCTTGGCACTCATATTGTTACAAAGGAAATCAAGACCGGTAAGCAGAAGCGCGTTTTGATAACCGGAGAATTGAAGAGGGAGCTACAAGAGTATATTCAGGGCAAGCCGTCTAATGAATATCTCATCAAAAGTCGAGAGGGCCACAATCGGCCCATTACGTCGAGCATGGCCTATAAAGTCATGCGCGATATCGCCAGGGAATTCGGCCTTCAAGAGATCGGCTGTCACACGCTCAGAAAAACTTTCGGCTACTATTTTTACAAGCAATATAACGATATAGCATTGCTAATGCGGCTGTTTAACCATTCATCAGAGAAGGTCACGCTTCGGTATATTGGGGTAGAACAAGATACGATGGATGTCCATCTTAAGCGGTTCAAAATATGATCAGTTCTCTATATTGAGCATACCGAGAACTGATGTCGCCGCAGACGCCTTAAATCGCGCCGTTACGCCATTTGCAGGCCGCTCTACGAGTTACATTCTTATATACATATAGATAACTCAGAGGGGCGCACAAAGGGCGTAAAAGCCAAAATAGCATAAGACAAATGAGGGGGAGAAACGATGCCATTAGCAGCCATGAAACCATGTTCAAAGATAGGCTGCGGCAACCTGACGAGGAAGAGGTTTTGCGAAAAACACACCAACTCCAAGCGGCAATACGATCACTATAGAAGGTCGTCTACGAGTCGCGGTTATAACTACGAATGGCAGATGGCACGGAAGGCATTCCTTCGGGAGAATCCACTCTGCAAGTATTGCATTAATGCAGGCAGGGTGGAGGCTTCGACTGTCGTCGACCATATCATTCCGCATCGTGGCGATCAGGTATTGTTCTGGTTGCGCTCCAACTGGCAGGCGCTTTGCAAGGCACACCACGACGCCAAAACGGCGCGCGAGGATGGAGGGTTTGGAAATGAAAAAACCACTTATTAAGTGGTTTTTGCTCCGTCTCTTTGCTCAATTCCCTCTAATTTTTTAGGAGGTAACTGCGTATAAAGAGCATTGATTTTCTTTTTCCGAGTAATACGTTCTTCAACTATGAAGTTGATCAAATCAAATAATTGAATTGCGGTATCTTGATTGTCTCGGATATCGAAAGATCCAGGATGAACGGATTCATTTCCAACAACCCGAACAATGTCCAGTGCTTGTTGTACTTCTTCAGGAAGCCCCTTTTTTACTAATGATCCAATGTCTTTATTGATATCTTTGCCTTCTTCGCCCAGCTCAACCATTAATTTTTGAAGAGCTAATCTTAGTAATGCAGCAGAGGCGCGAGGGGAGTGTTTGAGAACAACAGAGGCTTCGTGATAATCCTCTTGAATGCTGCTAGGTAAATCTTCATGAGCCACAGGAGCAGATGTTTCATAAGGGTGAACGAGTCTGCCTTTAACCCATATCGAAAATTTTTTACAATGGGCACATCTACTTACCTTAGTATCAGTAACCGAGTGATGGCCGTTGTTTGTAAAGATGTTGAACCATTCTTGCGAAGCAAATACTCTGCATCTAGCGCAATGAAATTGTAAGATATCAAACTTAGGGGGATAGAAACTACTCAAGTGTTGGCCTCCTTAATTAGTTTTGCTCTCTTTGAAAATTCGACAATTTTTTTTATACTCCTTTTAAGTATTGAGGCCCCCCAGGGGGACAAAAAAATAAAACAGCTAAGTCTAGACCGCGTCGACCTCAAATGCGAAAAAAAGTCCCCGTGGACGAAACGGGAAACGAAGGAGGGAGAAAATGGGTAATTCTGTAATTAGATTTGACCATATGCGCGTTGGTCAAAAAGGCGGCGGAAAGAACTGGACCAAAAAAGAAGTCGACAGCCGCGAAGAAGCTGCCAAAAAATTCGAGCGCAAAAAGAAAATAAAGCTCAAGATTCCGGAATGGTTGGATGATACAGCCCGAAAAGTATGGAGAAAAACCGTAAAAGATATGGAGGAATTCGGCGTGCTGGATAAAGTCGATGAGGACGTGCTGGGGATCTATTGCGATGCTGTCTCCAAGGTGCAGGAGGCAAACCGACTTATTGATATTCATGGCTACACCGAAACGAATAAGTCAGGCGTCCAGGTGCAGAACGCTTACGTTCAGATGTCGCAGCGATACTCAGGCATCGCTTTGCAGTATTCCAACAAGCTTGGGCTGAACGCTGAGTCTCGCGCCCGCCTCGCGAAGAAGCAGGCCGACGGAGATGACGACCCTAATGCAAGCCTCTTCGATTGATTGGGATGATCTGCACCCGACCAATCGTTACGCCGCCGAAATTGTATTAGGAATTCGTATAGCTTGCGAGTTGGAGATCCTTGCATGCCAACGCCATCTTGATGACCTTCAGCGCCAGGCGACTCCGGATTTCCCTTTCGTTTTTGATGAGAGTCGCGCAGACCGAATCTTCGAATGGTTCGAAAGGTGTTGCCGCCATGTCCGCGGACCGTTCAGCGGGCAATTAATAGAGCTGCTTCCATTCCAGAAGTTCGACCTCGGCTGCCTGTTCGGATGGGTCCACATGGAGAGCGGGAAACGCCGGTTTGTTTTATCATACAACGAGCGTGCTCGCGGCAATGTTAAATCAACCGAAATGTCGGGTATCGCTTTATACGGAATGTGCGGCGATTGTGTTTATCCGCCGAACGCTCCAGACCAAAAGCGTTACGAGGACATGCCTGAAGTCGAATGCGCTGCCGTTGACAAGGGCCAGGCTAGGCGGGTATGGGGCGATGCTCAAAAAATGGGTGAAAAGAGTCCAGACATCTTGAAGCGTCTACGTATTAAAAGGACTTACATTGAGCACTCAACTCGCGGGGGATGGCTACGGCCATTGTCCAGGGATACGAAAAATAAGGATTCCGGTGCGCCTTGTATAGTCATTATTGACGAATACCATGCGCATCCCACGAGTGAAATCGTAGACGTCCTACGTTCAGGCTTTGGTAAGAGGCTTCAGTCGTTGATGTTGATCATTACAACCGCAGGCAAGAACGCGGAGAACAATCCTTGCAAAAAGGAAAGGGACTCCCACGAGAAAATGCTTCGCGGCGACATCCCGATGATAGAGACAACATTCGCCATGATCCGGACGTTGGACAAGGCAGATGATCCGCACGATAACAGCACTTGGCCGAAAGCAAATCCGATTCTTCAGGAAGAGAGCGAATACTCACAAGCGCTGCTGAAAGAAATAAAGACGGAGCATGATGAAGCATTCAATTCAGGCGACGCAGCAAAGATTCGTGAATGGCTGACGAAGCGTGTGAACCTTTGGCAGGCAGATAGCGAAAACAAATTTATGTCCGGCATCATGGACAAATGGAAGGCGCTTGCGATATCGCGGGACGCCTTTTTTGATTTGGTCCGTGGCTTTGAGACATGGAACGGCCTCGACTTATCCAAGACGACAGACCTTACCGCAGCGGGATTTGTATTCCGATTGCCGGATGGCCGCTATGCGGTGACCGCTCACGGCTTCATGCCGCAGGAGAGCGCGACGAAGCACGAACACAGCGACCGCGTTCCGTATCGTCAATGGGCAGAAAAGGGATGGTGTACGCTAACGCCTGGATCGGTAGTCGACTACAGTTTCATCAAGTCGCATATCCAGCAGCGCGAGCAAGAACAAAGTTGGATGATTAAAGAGGTTTGTTATGACCCATATAATGCGACACACTTCACGAGCGAGCTCGAAGCGGAAGGGTATGAACGGGTTGAGATCCGCCAGGGCGTACAGACGTTGTCTGAGCCGACGAAGTTCTTCCGTGAACTGGTGCTTCAGGGGCTCATCGTTCACGACGGGAGCGAGCTGTTAACCTGGTGCCTATCGAATGCGATCGAGGTTTCGGACAATAACGGCAACATCAAGCTATCCAAGAAGCACAAGGATGATAGCCAGCGCATCGACTTGATCGCCGCGATCCTGAATGCCATGGTTCGGGCAATGACTCGGGATACCAGCATTGACCTGAATGAACACATTATGAGCGAAGGCTTCTCCTTCTAAGGGGGTGAAACATGAAACGAAGGAATTTTTTTCTACGCTGGCGTGAACGTCGGTCGGCTGAAGAGGCTGAAAGCTTGGCAAACCCTCCGAATTGGCTGCTGAATCTCTTCGGCGGCGGGGCCAATACTTCCAGCGGGGAGAGCGTGACCAATGAAGGCTCATTGCTCAACAGCAACGTGTACACGTGCGCATCCATCGTGGGCGGCGATATCGGCAAGTTACCGATACAAGTTTTCAGGCGTCGTAGCGGCGGCATAGAACGCGACAGCAGCCATCCGGTGTCAAGGCTCCTCGGAACGCGCGCAAACCCGTATATGAGCGCCTACACCTTCAAGGAGCTGATGCAAGTCCATACCATGATATGGGGTAACGGCTATGCAAACATCGAATGGGAAACAAGTGGCCCGTATAACGGAATGCCGAAAGCGTTCTGGCCGCTTGACCCCGGCAAAACGGATGTGCATACAGACCCCATAACGGGCGAGGTTTGGTATGTGACGACACTGCCGAGCGGCGAAATGCGGAAGCTGCGGCATTACGATGTGCTCCATTTTAAGACCATCAGCAAATCCGGTCTTAAAGGGATTACGCCGATAGCTGTCATTCGGGAGGAACTTGGCGTCCAGAAGTCGCAGCGTAAATTCTTAGGTGGGTTTTATGCCAATGGAACAGCCACGCGCGGCATTCTTAAGATCCCGAATGGCACGTTGGACAAGCCGGCCAAAGACAAGGCGCGAGAGGAATGGCAGAAAGCCAACTCGGGCATGAGCAATGCTCACCGCATCGCGATCTTGGATGCGGGTATGGAGTATCAGAATCTTGGGATGCCGCTTAATGATGCGCAGTTCATCGAGACAAGCAAGTTCGGCATTATGGAAGTCGGCAAGATTTACAAAGTGCCGGGGTACAAGTTGGGCCTCACCGACGTCAAGTTCTCCAACATGGAAAACCAGTCGCTCGAATACGTGAAAAGCACCTTGCAGCCGATCATAACGAATTGGGAGCAAGAGATCGATTACAAATGCTTTACCGAATCGGAGCGAAAGCGGTACTACACGAAGTTCAATGTCGCGGCCGAGCTGCGAGGCGATAGTGCCAGCCGGGGAGCCTTCTACAAGCTGATGATTGAAATTGGCGTGTATACGATTAACGAAGTGCGCGAGCTGGAGGAGGCGGATAACATCGGTGAAAAAGGCGATGTACATTTCGTTAGCCTGAACTATGTCAATCTGGAGAAGATGGACCAGTATCAAATGCTGAAGGCCGGTCTCGGTGCCGATGCGAAGGGAGGTGCAAAAGGTGAGTGAGAAAGTCATTCGATATATCCCGGATCAAATCGAGGTCCGGAGCACGGGCGGCGAAGAAGGAAGCAGCAAGCGGACGATTGGCGGCTATGTGGTGCGATTCAACCAGCGGAGTCATCTCATTTGGGGCGAGTTCTATGAGCGCGTAGCTAAGGGCGCTTTCATTCGATCGTTGTCCGAGAACACAATCAAGGCGCTTTGGAATCATCGGAGCGACTTTGTGCTTGGATCAACCAAAAATCAAACGCTCCGGCTTCACGAGGATAACACGGGCCTCGTGTTTGAAATCGATTTGCCCAACAATTCATGGGGTAACGATGCCTACGAGTCCATCCAGCGGGGCGACGTGGACGGGGTGAGCTTCGGCTTCAACGTCCGGCAAGATGCTTGGGCGTACCTGAAGGATGAGGACGTTTACGAGCGGACGCTGCTTGAAATCAATCTGCATGAAGTATCGCCAACGCCGTTCCCGGCTTACCCCGACAGCGAGGTCAATCAGCGCACTATCGAGCAATTCGGCATTACAACGAAAGAGCAGCGGAAGCTTGAAAAAGAACAACTCATATTGGAAATCGACCTGTTGGCCCTGAGCTAATCGGTCTTTTTTTTATATCCAAAATCAACTATATGGAGGTCAACCATGGACGAGAAAGAGCGTGAGTTACGCCAGAAGCTGGCAAAGAAGTTGGACGAAGCCAGGAGCTTGGCGGCAGAAGGAAAGATGACGGAGGCGCGTGCAGCGAAGGATGCGGCGCAGGAGTTGCGGAATCAAATCGACTTGCTCGCGGAAATGCGCGGAATGGATACCCCAGGCGACACCGACCCCATTGCCGAGCCGGAGCAGCGAGGCAACAAGCCGGATAAAGCGGTGCAATACCGCAGTGCATTCTTGAAAGAGCTTCGCGGCAAGACGCTAAACAGCGAAGAGCGGGCGCTGATCGAAGAAGCGATTGAAGAGATTCGCGCGGGCATGCAAGGCGGTGTGGGTGAAGATGGTGGCCTAATCGTACCGCAGGATATTCAAACCATGATCCTTGAACTCAAGCGGCAGTTTGTATCGCTTGAATCGTATGTCACGGTCGAGCCTGTCTCGACGCGTTCCGGATCTCGCGTCATCGAAAAAAATGCCGACGTCACGGGATTTGTCGAGATTACGGAATTGACGGATCTGGACGAGCTGGATAATCCGAAGTTCAAGCCAATTTCTTACGTGATCAAAGATCGCGGCGGCATCCTGCCAATTTCGAATACGCTGCTGCAAGACACGGACCAAAATCTGATGACGTACATTGCGAAGTGGATCGCGAAGAAGTCGGTCGTGACCCGTAACGGGCTGATTCTGGGATTGCTGGGCGCCATGACGAAGGTGCCGATTGCCGAATTGGACGAGATCAAAGCGATTTTGAATGTGGAACTCGATCCTTCCATTTCGAACAGCAGCATCATCCTGACGAATCAGG
Source organism: Paenibacillus sp. strain BS8-2 (assembly GCF_054483835.1). Classification (NCBI taxonomy): domain Bacteria; kingdom Bacillati; phylum Bacillota; class Bacilli; order Caryophanales; family Paenibacillaceae; genus Paenibacillus; species Paenibacillus sp. strain BS8-2. The sequence goes on along the minus strand of NZ_CM137010.1, from coordinate 950,435 downwards.
ACGGCTTCAACTTCCTGGATCAGCTGAAGGACCTGGACGGCCGCGCCATGTTGCAGCCGAATCCGACGCAGCCTACCCAAAAGCTGTTGTTCGGCAGGCCAATTGTCGTGGTCGCAAACCGATTCTTGCCGACGACTGGCACGACGGAGAAGAAAGCTCCGATTATCATCGGCGACCTGAAAGAGGCGATCGTCTTGTTTGACCGTCAGCAATATTCCATTGCTTCGACGAACGTCGGCGGCAAGGCGTTCGGCCGGAATACAACAGACGTGCGTGCGATCCAGCGCGAGGACGTCAAGGTATTTGACGATGAAGCCGTCGTATACGGCGAGCTCGCTATTTCTTAATGGATAAGGAGGAGGGCATGTGCTTGCAACGCTTGAACGGCTAAAGGGCATCATGCCCGAAATGGAAGGAAACGAGGATTTGCTGACGTTGCAGATAGCTGCAGCGTCGGCGTCCATCGAGCAATACTGTAAACGCTCGTTCCGAAAGCAGGAATACGCTGAGCGGATCAGCGGATATGCGTCATCCAAGTATATTAACCTTCGTAATTATCCCGTCCACGAAATCAAGGGGATCAATGTGGAGGGCTATGAGCTTTTGGACGAGGGGCAGTTGTACCGGAGGGGCGGCTGGCCGTGTGGCGATCATAACGTTACCGTGTCCTACATTGGCGGCTACGTGCTTCCAGGCGAGGAGACGACGAACGATCCGCGAACGCTTCCCAAGCCGCTAGAACTTGCGTGCTTGCTTTATGCTCAAATGCTGCTCCGCTCGCCAGGCGTGAAGTCGGAGCGAGTCGGCGACATTTCCGTCACCTATGCCGATGAAAGGACGTCGCTGCCACCTGTGGTTGTTGCACTCATCTCGCCTTATGTGGGGCGCTGGGTATGACAGCAAAGCGGAAGAGTTACCGGCGAGCAGGCGTCGAGGTCATTGACGGGATGAATTTGGATGCGGTAGCATCCAGGCTCCGAATGCTGGCCGAGCAACAGGTCAATGTTGGCATGCAAGGCGACGCAGAGCTTGCTATGATTGCCGGTGTTCATGAGTACGGAAGCGCGAAGATGAAGATCCCAGCTCGGTCCTTTATCGGAACGGGTTTGAAGAAGTCACGAGCAACCGTTAGCAAGCTTGTCCGCTCCGACATCCAACAAGTCGCCATAGGCCGCAAAACGGTCGCTTCATTCCTGGATGAGATCGGCCAAACGGGATTGCAGAAAACGGAGCAGAATTTCCTCCGGATCAAGAAGCCAGCCCTTTCGCCGGAATACAAACGAACCAAGACGGGCCGGAAGCTGTTGCTTCGAGAGGATGACTTGCACAAGTCGCTCACCTATAAAGTCGTGGTTCGGCCGAGAAGGGGGCGCGGGTAATCATGTTCAGATTTGGCGGAATTACCCGCAAATACGAGGTGCCGTACAAGCTGGTGCGTCGCGAAGACGGCGATTATAACGCCGATGGGGTTTATGAGCCTACTGAAAGCAGCGAATCGGACCTGCGTGGCGTCTTTCAGCCGCTTGGGGCTAAGTATTTGCAGGCGGAGGGCGGCAAGTATACAGCCGATGACCGTCATTTGTACACGCGACATCGTCACGCCATGGGCGACGTCATCGCCTTCAGCGGACAGCGGTACCGAATCGCGGATATAGATGACCGACAGCACTATTCGGACATCTATCAGTACATTGCAAAGCGGGTGAGCAGCCATGATCCAATTTGAGTCGATCCGGAGCGCGATCGTGCGCGGCATGTCCGCTGCCCTTGGCGTGCGGGTGATCGAAATCAATGGCATGGGCCCCATGCCGCCGTATCCGTTCTTGACCTACGACTTCGCGGACCCGTCCGGCCAGGTCGTCGGGCATATGGCGAGGACCGTGGTCGGCGATCAGCTTGTTTTATCGGGTTTGTCCTTGCTGGATCTTTCGTTTAACAGCTATGCGAGGGACAAGGCCGGGGGCATCCAGCTTGCGGAGCAAGCGCGGGATTGGCTCTTATCGGACGGCCATTGGCATATCAAGGACAATTCCGGTGCGGTAGTCGTCACGGTTGGGGCCGTAAGCAACAGGGATATACAGTTAGGCGATGAGTGGGAGCGGCGGCACGGGTTCGACGTCGAGCTGCGTGCCGCCAACGTCATCACGACGCCCTTCATTCCAATAAACAAGGCAACTATCAGGGAGGTAGATTGATTTGGCAACAATCGGGGATGTAACGGTCATTATCGACATCCAGCGGCCTACGCCGCGCATTGGTTTCGGCTTGCCGCTTATCCTGGGGACAAGCGCCGCAGGCAGCGCGTATAAAAAGTACACATCTTTAACGGCTGTTGCGGCCGATTTTGACGCGACGACGGAGGAACACAAAGCCGCCGCCGCTCTATTCGGGCAAGGGGAGGATTCGCCTGCCGAAATCGCCATTCTGACACGCAGAACCGGAGCTACGCCGGAGACAGTCGAGGAGGCGATTACAAGAGCACTTCTACACGAATGGTATTTCCTTATTGCGACGTCGACGGCCGTTGCCGACCTGGAGGAGCTGGCCGACGCGATCGAGGCGGACGATAGCCGGTTCCTATTCATCAGGTCATCCTCGAAAGTCGACATTGCCGCACTCCAAGAAAATGCGTACGAGCGAACAGCGGTGATGTATCACACAAATACGGCGAACTATCCGGAATCCGCTTGGATCGGGCGGACGGGAACGAAGCCGGTTGGCGTGACGTGGAAGTTCAAAGGACTTACCGGCATTTCCCCGGTCGCGCTGAACGCGGACGAGCTCGGTGACATCCACGCTTTGAATGCGCAGACCTATGTCAGCAAAGCAGGCAAGGCGCAGACAAGTGAAGGGAAGTCTCTTTCGGGGGAGTACATCGACATTATCCGCAGTAAGGATTACGTCAAGGCGACGATCGAGCATGATGTACAAACGTTGCTGAACAATGCGGACAAGATCCCGTATGATGACAGCGGCATCGCGCAAATCGAGGGGGTCGTCAAGATCACGCTAGAACGAGCCTTCCAAGAAGGTATTATCGCTGCGGACGAAAGCGGCAAGGCGCTCTACGGGACATCCTTCAAAAGCCGCGCAGAAGTCAGTCCGGAAGATCGGGCCAACCGGGAATATAACGACGGCTCGTTCTGGTTTGACCTTCAAGGCGCGATTCACAAAACAACTATTAGGGGCGTCATCCGCCTGTAGGAGGTAAAGCATGAACGCGACTTATGATGCTAAGACCGTCACCGTCACCGTTGGCGGCGTGTACATTACCGGCTTTGGCGAGAGCATGATTGAGGCGGAGAAGGACGAGGAGAATTACACCGTTACCGTCGGTGCCCAGGGCGACACGGTACGCTCGAAGGTCAACAATCCACTCGGAACCATTACCATGACCCTGCTGCAATCCAGCCCGCAGGTTGCTTATCTGGACGACTTGGCTGCATCCGGTACGCTTGTACCGATCTCCATTATCTACGCCGGTCCGCCGAAAGAATCGATTACGGTGACGCAAGCGTTCGTCAAAAAACCGGCTGCCCGCACCTACGGTAGCGAAGCAGAGGACCGGGAATACGAGTTCCAATGCTTGGACTTCAAACAAAATTAATCATATGAAGTAAAGGGAGAGATTGAACATGTTCAAACAAAAAAAATATACATCCAAAAGCGGTAAAGAGTACACGTTCCAACATCCCGGCGTCCGCAATGTAACCAAAATTACGGATCGCGTGAAAAATAAGCATGGCGTGCCGCAGGACGAGAAGCTTGCAGACGAAATGCTTGGACATGTTGTCGTTGCGCCGAAACTCCGCATCGAGGACTTCGAAAGTTACGCCGAGATGTCGGAAGTCGTAGGCAAGGCTTTTGCTTTCGCAACCGGCCAAGACGATGAGTCTGATATTGACGATGATCAGCAAGAAGAAGGCTAGGGAACTTGCGCGGGCAAATTGGCGGCAATGGCGTCTGCTCTTGTCCGACATGAACATCACGTATAGCGACATCATGCAAATGGATGACGACGATCTAGCCGAAGCGAATGCGGCCTTGGACCTGTATATCGAAGCGCAGGAGCGAAAGAACAAAAACCAGAGCAAGTAAGGCGGCCCATGTGGTCGCCTTTTCTGATGGGGGGTGGATATCATGGCTGGCGGCATCATCGGAAACCTGATGTTTGCTGTCGGGTTTAAATTCAACAGCAAGGGTATGGACAAAGCCAACAAGGGCGTCGAGGTCTTGACGGCGGGCGTCGTTAATCTGGGCATATCGGCCAAGACGGCAATCGCGGCCATGGGCATGGCATCTATTGCAGCGGCTTCCAATTATGAAAACGCGATGCTCGATATCCAGGGCGCGACCGGCGCAACAGCGGAGCAAATGGAGGAGACGCGGGGGATTGCTCAAAATCTCTACGGCGACAACTTCGGCGAGAATTGGGACGATCTTGGCAAAAGCATCTCAACTGTCGCCAGCGTCACCGGCGAGACAGGGCAAGAGCTCGAAAACACGACGAGAAATGCGTTGTTGCTTCGGGATACGTTCGGCTTCGAGGTTGCGGAATCCGTTAAGTCCGTGGATACGATGATGCGTCAATTTGGCATTACGTCTGAAGAGGCCATGAATCTCCTAGCAAACGGTGCGCAAAAAGGCTTGGATAAGTCCGGCGAGCTCATGGACAGCGCGAACGAATACGCGAACCAATTCAAAAGCCTGGGCTTTACGGCCGAGGAGATGTTCGACGTCTTCGCTGCTGGCAGCTCCGAGGGCGTGTTCCAATTGGACAAAGTGGGGGATGCCGTTAAGGAATTCAACATTCGTTCAAAGGATATGTCACAGGGCAGTATGGATGCATTTGAATCCCTCGGATTGAATGCTGAAGCCATGATGCAGACGTTTGCCAATGGTGGGCCCGAGTCGAAAAAGGCTTTTTCGCAAATCGTCCAGATGATTGGCGACATCGAAGATCCCATCCAGCGGAATGCGATTGGCGTCGCCTTGATGGGGACACAGTTCGAGGACCTGGAAGTTAGCGTCGTAAAGGCGATGGGCAGCGCGACAAGTCAGTTCGACATGACGTCCGGCGCGATGGAGGATTTGAACAAGATCAAGTTCCAAAAGCCGATGCAAGCGTTTCGAATGTTCATGCGACAATTGGAAGTCGGCATCCTTATTCCGATCGGTCAAAAGCTGCTACCCGCTCTTAACTTGTTTGGGCAATGGATGTCCGAGCATAAGCCGCAGATTGCCGCCGTTGGTCATGCAATCGGTGCCGGGATCGGCTTTGCCATCGAGCAAGTGCAGCGCTTCATTGTCGCCGCGATGCCCTACTTCCAGCAAATTGCGTCGGAAGGACAGCGCGTTTTTGGTATTGTGATCGCTGCGGCTAACGACTTGTGGATCAGCATTGAGCCGATTATGACGTTGGTGGGCACGCTGCTGCTTCAGGCATTCCAGTGGCTTTGGCCGGAAATTCAGAACCTTTACACGCAAATCACAGCGATTGTCAGCGCGTTTGTGGGATGGGAAGGTTTTGGTCCGCTCGTTTGGGGGATCGGCGCAGCATTCGTTGCTTATAGAGGCTATGTCGCAGCTGCTACAATCGCGATGAGGCTTCATGCGTTGTGGATTGGCCGAGCCGCGATCGCAAGTAAAATCATGACGGTTGCGACGAGGTTGCTATCCATCGCCATGAGCCTTAATCCAGTCGGGCTAGTCATTGCGGCCATTGTCGGGCTGGTAGCGGCGTTCGTCCTTGCATATAAAAAATCAGAGACATTCCGCAACATCGTCAATGGCGTATGGGCGGCTATCAAAAAAGGATGGACGGCAACGGCCAACTTCTTCACTAAAACCATACCAGCAGTCTTCGGCAAAATTGTATCGTTTGCCAAGGAGTGGTGGCCGTTGATGCTGGGCATATTCCTTGGGCCCTTTGGGCTGCTAATTGGCCTAGTCATCAAAAATTGGGACAAGGTAAAGGAAATTACCATGAATGTCCTCGGTGCCGTTAAAGATTGGATTGTCGGATTATGGAGCGACATATCGACGTCCGTCTCAGGCGCGCTGGATGGATTGAAAGCCATAATCGCAAACGCTTGGGATTTTGTGTTGACTAATATTCAGGAGATCGGTACGAAGCTCCAGAATATAATGGTGGGCGTTTGGGATGGTATCAAGGATGCATTTATAGGCGGAATTAATTGGGTCATCGATAAGCTGAACGGTGTCATTGAGATGGCGAACGGCATATCGATCAAAAATCCATTTAATGGCGAAACGATCGGCATCGATATCCCGACCATCCCGACGATTGTGGACGGCAGCCATGCGAATGGCCTTGCAAAAGTTCCGTATAACGGTTATATTGCCGAGCTGCATAAGGACGAGCGTGTCCTTACTGCTTCCGAGAACAAGGCGTACAACGCTGGAGATACGGCCTATACGCCAGAATCAACGCCAGCAAAGCGGGGATCTGCACAATCCAGCAAGCACGAAGTTACGGTGAAGCTGGATTTTAGTGGACAGGCTCCAAACGGCTTAGATGATGCCATGTTGCAAAAGATTCGGGAAGTGCTTGGCAACGAATTTGAGTCCGCGATCAGGCGCATGGGATTGGGGGTAGGTTAATGGCTTTACTTGACGGCATTTACATCACCGTGGAAACCGAAGATCCTGCTTTCCCGGTCGTCGTGACGGAGCAGCCGGTCGAGGAAGGCGTCGACCTTACGGACCATGTACAGCGGCAAGTGCGAACGTTGCCGTTAAGCGGCGTTATCGTGGGACCCGACGCTGCCCAAATACGCGAATACCTGGTCGCGGCGAGCAATACGGGCAAAATTGTACGCTATGTTGGACGGAATGCCTTTACGGGGATCATTACGGATCTTGCGACGAATCATGACCATACAGTCGCGAATGGATTCCGCTTTTCCTTCGCTTTGCGCGAGATCCGGATCGCCAGGGCGTCGCCGATATCGCAACTTCCGGCTCCTATTCGCAGCCAGGCCGCGCCTATCGTGAATTCTGGCATCAAACAAACGAAGACGAATGCCCCAACCGGCAAGAAGGGGGGCCAATCAGCGGAGAAGAAAGTCGAAAAGGTGAAGTTCGTCGCGGGCAGCCCATGGGCGGAAGGGGATTAGCATGGAGTATATCGTTATTGAGAAGCCGCTTGTCCCTTATCGCTTCGACATGGCGATAGGCGGAGAAACATTCACATTCGAGGTTCAATACAACGCCGAATATGATTTCTTCACGGTCGCTTTGGAGCGAGAGGGCGAAGTACTGGCGCTGGGCGAGAAAATCGTCTACGGGCAGCAGATATTCGGCGACATTCTGGACGGTCGGTTTCCGAAGAGGGCGATCATACCGTTCGATGAGTCCGGCAAAGAACAGGCGGCAACCTGGAACACGCTGAATGAGAGTGTGTATTTATTTTTGTATGAGGTGAGCGAGAATGAATAACTTCGGCCGTGTCATTGAGGTCATGACGAACGGGATGAGCTTCCATAGCGATGACTTTACGATCGAAGGGACGATCCCGTTCGACAACGATCCTCTGCCTAACGAGAGCGAGGTCAAGCTTTACAACCTTGCTCCGAACAGCATTCATCGCCTAAAGGTAGGGGAGACCTTGATTATCAATGCTGGCTATCGCGGCGATGTTGGCGTTATCCTACATGGATTTATCAGCAAGGTCGCGACATCGAAAGACGGCGTTGACCGCATCACGACGCTCTATGTCATGGACTCGGAGGACTTATCGAAGCGAGAAGTGACCGAGAAGGCATATGCGGCCGGAACGCTTGCCAGCTACATTTTGAAGGACATGGCGGCCTATATCGGCTTGCCGGTCGCACAATTTGATTTGGTGCAGGATTATCGCTATCAAGAGGGCTTCACCGCAAAGGGCGAAGTGACGAAAATCCTGTCCAACGTGGCCGCCGATTGCAAAACAGAGGCTTTCATCAACAAAGGCAAACTGTACGTGCGCAATCTGAAGCGCGGCGCGGATCAGCTATTTGGTTTGTCCGTTGCAACGGGGCTTATTGGAACCCCGCAATATTTCGAAGAAGAATCCGCGAAGGGTTACACGGTGCAATCCCAGCTACAATATCGCATTACGACGGCCTCGATCATCGACTTGCAAAGCAAGACGTTCCAAGGCCGTTTATACGTGCGGAGCGGATCGCATCGTTTCAGCTTAACCGGAGATTTCATGACAGGAGTGGAGGCAGTATTGTGAACCGAATTGATCCGGCCGGTACGTTGGCAAGAATGCTTACGGGATTATGGAACAAACAAGCGGCTAGCCTCCATGTGGCGTTCCCGTGCAAAGTCATTCAATTTGATGCTGCGAATCAGCGGGCGAACGTACAGCCGCTCATTCGTTCTACATCACAAGAGCCGGCCGTCCTGCAAAAGGTGCCAACGCTCGGCCAACGCTTGATAATTAACGGCATCGAGACGGTGTGTTTGCCCTCCTTGCATCCTGGCGATGTTGTTCTTGTCGTCTGTGCAGATCAGGAGATGAAAAACGGACTTGCGGGCAAGGTGGCAAGTCCAGACTCCGGCCGCAAGCACTCGGCCAACGACGCCGTTATTGTGGGGGTGTTTCCGTGGAGTCTTTAAAGATGGAAAGCGGCGATTTGATCATTGAGGGGGATGACTTTGTCATCATCGCGGACAACGAGGAAGTCGTTCAGTGTTGTCGGCATGAAATCGCAACGAGTATAGGCGAATGGTTCCTGAATCCGGAGATGGGGATTAATCAGGAATTGTTTGTAGGCAACAACCTGGATGAAGAAGTGATGCGAAGCGAGCTGACACAAGCCATCCTCCGCGATCCGCGCGTTTCCACGGTGGAGGACATTACATTCGAGATGAACCGACAATCGCGTACGCTATTCATCAAGTTTAGCGCGTCAGGTCCGTCCGGTGAAGTCTACGAGGGGGAGGTCGATCAACTTGCTTGATGCCAATGGATTCAAACGCCGACGCTTTGCGGAAATATACGCGGATATGGAGGCAAAGGCGAAGGAGGCTTTCGGCCAGCAAATCAACACGGGCGAGCGGTCGGCAATCGGAATCATGCTCCGGCTGGTCGCCTTTTTTCTCGGCCGTTTATGGCAGAGCTTGGAGGATGTGTATTACAGCGGGCACGTCCATAGCGCGACGGGGCGCAACTTGGACCGTGTTGGCGCGAATTACAACACGCCGCGCACGCTGGCGCAGCAGTCGACCGGATACATATCCGTAACCGGCACGCCGCTGCACATCCTGCCCGCCGGATTCCGAATGCAGACACCTGCGGGAGTCGTGTTCGAGACGCTAACGCCGCATACGCTTAGCGGGAGCGGCTCCACGACATGCCCAATTCGCGCGGTGGAATCCGGTGTGTCCGGCAATGTCGAGGCGACAACCATTACCATCATCGTCAATCCGGATGCGGATATTACGGCGGTGAGCAATGCGGCGGCGACGAGCGGCGGCTTGGATACGGAGAGCGACCCCGTGTATCGGGATCGCATCCTAACCAAGATCCAGAACCCAGGAACCAGCGGGAACGCCGCCGATTACCTGAATTGGGCGCTCGAAGTGACAGGCGTTGGTAAGGCCAAAGTCTTTCCTCTGTGGGCAGGACCGGGAACGGTGCGTGTTGTTCTCGCCGACACGGAGCGAATGCCAGCGAGCCCGGATATCGTCGCGGCTACGATCGCTCATATCGAGCAATCGCGGCCAGTAGGCGCAGCCGTGACGGTTCAAGCCGCATCGGCGGTAGAAATCGACGTCGTGGCGACCGTCGTGTTATCTCCGGGCACCTATCTGCAGGAGGTCACGGAAGAATTCGAATCTATCCTTGACGATTACCTAAAGGAGAACGCGCTGATAGCGGAATACGTCAGTATCGCCAGAATCGGCACGCTGCTGCTGGGGGTGAAAGGGGTGCTCGATTACAACGATATGACGCTGAACGGCAGCACATCGAACCTCGCGCTAGAGCCGGACGAAATGGCGGTCGCGGGGTCGTTGACACTGGAGGTATAAGATGGCCTATCCACAAGAGATTGACCAATTCGTTGATAAGTTGAACAAGAAGCCAAGCGGCATCTACGCGATTGAAGAGGCGGTAAGCCTGACGGCAGGAAAATATGAGGGATGGCTCGGGCACGACAATATCGTTCGGTCATCAATCAAGGTATTCACCGGTTCGCAGCTCACCGGCCGCGAGGCGACCAACTGGAACCTCTCTAGCTCCACGGATACGCCATGGAAGCTGTTTATTCGAATCTTCGACGCCGAGCCGATGCTTTATATCACCTATGAGTCGCCGGGAGATATGGTCGAGGCCGAGGATATCAATCGCGTACAGTCGGCAATCACGGCGACGCAAACCGAAGTCGAACGCAACAAAGAAGCTACCGATGCTGACCGCGAACAAATTGAACAGCTGAAAGTCGGTAAAGCGGATGTCGCCTATGTGGACACGCAGCTCCTCGCCAAAGCAGACAAGGCAAGCACCTACACGAAAGCTGAAACCGACAACCGTATTCAAGCCATCGTGTTGGCCGCGCCCCAGGCGCTGGACACGTTGCAGGAGATCGCGGCGGCGCTGGACAACGATCCGGACTTTGCCGAAACGATCACGACCCAGCTTGCCGGGAAAGTGGACAAAGAAGCAGGCAAAAGCCTGACGACGAACGATTACACGACGGCCGAGAAAACTAAGCTCGCAGGCATTGCGGCGGGCGCGAATGCCTATGTCCATCCTTCGGGTGACGGGAATCAGCATATCCCGGCCACGGGAACGAGTAATAGCGGCAGAGTGTTGAAAGCTGGGGCTACTGCGGGATCGGCTGCATGGGGCACAGTGAATGCCTCCGAGATCCAGGAAGATGCAAGTCACCGGTTTGTAACGGATGCGAACATGTCAGCTTGGAATGCGAAAGCCGAAACGACGTCGGCCACGTCCGCAAGCGCTGGATTGATGTCAGCAACCGACAAGGCTAAGCTTGACGGCATCGCAGGCGGCGCGAATGCTTATGTCCATCCTTCCGGTGACGGAAATCAGCATGTACCAGCGACCGGGACGGCGAACAATGGCAGAGTGCTGAAGGCCGGGGCATCGACGGGTTCGGCCGCCTGGTCTACGTTAACCTCTGCCGATGTTGGCCTTGGCAACGTGGAGAACTACAGCGTTGCCACGCAAGTGGAAGCCGAGGCGGGAACCGCCTCCAATAAGCTGATGACGCCGCAGCGGACGGCCCAAGCGATTGTTAGTCGCCTGGAGAGCATCGGCTGCGGGGATATGTTGAAATCGGTCTATGATCCGGACGATGATGGAAAAGTCACGGCTGCGGCGTCTGCCGATAGCGTCCCATGGTCCGGCGTGAGTGGCAAGCCCACAAGCTTCACGCCTGCGGCGCACCCGCATAGCGGCACAGATATTACGTCCGGCACCGTCCCGGCCGCTCGACTACCTGCCGCCAGCGCTGTGGCTGCTGGCATATCGCAGCTCAACAGCGCGACGAATAGCACGAGCACGACGCAAGCGGCCACGCCTGCGGCCGTGAAAGCTGCTTATGATCTCGCAGCGGGCAAGTTGTCTCCCGGCGTCACCTGGGGGCAGCTGAAGGGGGTATAGCATGTACGGTCAAAATTCGTTTGGCACCTCCGATTTCGGAACCGATACAGTCGGACATGACGGCGGCGAATCCAATAAACTGGATTTAAGCAAGTATCTGCCAGACTGGATGCGGTTCGGCAAAAACGTACTGAAACTCGTAGATATTTTTGCAAATCAGATAGGCGCGACCGGCGCATACATCGTCGATACGCGGAAGCAACGGGCCATTGACTCAGCGACTTGGGGGCTTATCGATTGGGAGAGAGATTTGGGGCTGCCGAGCGATAGCGCATTAGGCGACGATCGGCGGCGGGAGATCATAAAAGCCAAGTTGCTGGGAGCTGGAACGACAACGAAGCAAATGATTGTTCAGACTGCGGCGGCCTTCTCCGGAGGCGATGTGGAGGTCGTCGAACATTCGGCAGAAAACCGGTTCGAAGTCGTCTTTATCGGTGTGAAAGGCATTCCGCCGAACATGGCCGCTTTTATTCGGATGCTGGAGGATATCAAGCCCGCGCACTTGGCCTATAGCTTCCGTTATACGTACACCGTTTGGGGGGATTTGTTGCATATGACATGGGGCGAAGCAATGTCCAAAACATGGGGCGAACTACGCGTTTACGAGGAGGAATAACGTGCTTACAACACCGAATTTTGGGATGAAGAAGCCGGAATACACCGATGTCACAGACATCAACGACTTTAACGACAATTTTGATATTCTGGATGCTGCTGTTGGTGGCAAGGTGGACAAGGTAACCGGAAAGCAGCTGTCGACCGAGGACTACACGGCAGCAGAAAAATCCAAACTTGCCGGGATCGCGGCTGGAGCGCAGCCCAACGCCGTAACCAGTGTCGCAGGTAGGACTGGGGCGGTTGTTTTGGCGGCAGGAGATATAGCATCGGGCACGTTCGCAGCTGCAAGACTCCCAGCGGCAACAACCTCTGCACAAGGGGCTTTATCCCCAACAGATAAGACGCTGATAGATGGAGCGACGGCGAATGCCGCGGCTAACACTTTGGTCAGAAGAGACGCCAATGGGCGATATAAAGCTGGGGCGCCTTCGGCAAGCGACGATGTAGCTCGTAAGGCTGAGACGGATGCTTTAGCAACAACATTGTCCAGTATTTTGAATCCCGCCAGGGCCGAATACAGAAGCAATCTTGACAAGGCATGCCCAACATTTGAATGGACATCACCAGACTGGAATATGCAGACATACGACACGGATATTTTTCTTGATCCCGTGGATCGGACTAAAATTAATATTAATACATCGGGCCTTTACTTAATTAACGCATTGGTCACGATAGAGGAGAATGAGAACGGCCAACGTAACATTCAGGTGGTCAAGAATGCAGACAATGAGGCAATCGGGTATTTGACAGGTCATGGATCGGCGAACGCGACACGTCTTAATATTACTACTACCGCCTTTTTGAACGCAGGAGAGTATATTAGAATCAGAGTGTACCAAGATGACTTTCCGAATACCTTGAATATACTTGGGACGTCTTCAACAGGACCGGGTTCGAAATTCTCAATTGTTAAGCTATGCCCACCTTGAAGGGATGAAGTGTATGGGGCAAGGCTATACGCTCCTACGCAAATCACAAAGCTCAACGGTAAATATTTCATTGTAGACTGCTGGCATCATCGTGTGATTTGGTCAGAAGATATTTCACAGCCGATTAATGAATGGAAAACTGTTGATTTCGAATTTGCCGGTCCACATTCCATCGCAACTGACGGCGATCTGTATGTAGTCGACAATGCCGGATACGACGAGGTAATCGTGCTGGGCTCGAATTTGAAGTTTCGCCAGCGCTTTTCTTTCATCGGGATTCAAGAGCGTCCCCATAAAACGCTCTATGACGCCACAACGCAAGCATTCTATGTTATAGCGTCTCCATATGTCCTGTGCTTCAAAAAATCCGGTGGAGTTTTAGTTTTGGATTATCAGAAGCATATTCCCTGGATTGATTGGACGTATGTGAGAGCCATTTCCATTATTGATGGACTGATGTATTTTGTGTCCGGCCCAGGTAAGATAGTTGTGGCCAATTATGCCAATGAATCTTTCGCCATCGTGAATGAGTACCCTGTCCCGAATGAGTTGCAAGGAATGAATGACATCTACAAAGTTGGCAGTTACTTCTATCTCACCTCTACACAAAACAATCTAGGTGTTATCGCGCCCAAAATCGTTCGTATACAGAATCTGTTCAATCTTGCGAGTAGTAACTATGAAGACATATACAGCACAATTGGATTTACAGAACGTCCTTATTACATCAGCGTTTTTGATGGCAGGGTTTATATTACTGAAATTGGAGAGAACAACGGAATATTTTCTTTCCCAGTCTCGGACACATCATTGTTAAATGTTACTCATGACTTCAGTTTTTCAGGGATTACAACAGCTGATAGCGAACGAAAAAAGATGTTTCCGACGTAATGTGCCAGTGGTGCTCATCATGAATTTGGTATATAATTGGTAGATTGGAAGGGGGGGGATTTTGTCGGGGATTGCTAGGTGTTCTGGTCTTGTATTTGTAATTCTCTTATTGTTGTTAAACAGCAAGAGTTCAGACAATTTTTCGAATAGATTATACACACCAACATATATAACAAAGATAAATAGCACATATTTTATTGTCGATTGTTGGAATCATAGAATTATTTACAGTTCCGATTTAAATAAGGGCATACAGGAATGGAATACTCTTGACGATGACATTATCGAACCGCATTCTATAGCCAGTGACGGCGAATTATATCTTGCTGAAAATACAGGAGGTAGTCAACTTTTTGTTTATAAAGAGGACTCCACTGGCTTTGTGAGAACACAGGTAATTGAAAATGTTAATGGTAGGCCACATAAGACGGTCTATGATAATGCGACAGAAAAGTTTTACGTTCTTACTGCTGAGTCACAAGACATGTATATTTTGTCTAATGTCAATGGAGAGATGATATTGGATGAAGTGGTGGACTTGGAGTTTTTACAAGGAGGTTATACACGATCGTTCTCCATTATCGACAATAAAATGTACTTTGTCAGTGGCCCTCATAAAGTGATTGTAGCCGACTTTATTGATGGTAATATTTCGGTTGATACACAGTACGATGTTCCAGAGGAATATTGGGCAATGAATGGTATACACAAAATCGACGAGTATTTCTATATCTCGATTTATCCCGAAAATCTCATTCGTGTTAAAAATCTTAGTATGTTCGAAGAGGCTGAAAACGTTTACAACGAATTAACCCTCAAGGGCACCCCCTATTACTTTTCATCTTTTGATGGGCGTTTTTTTCTGACAGAGATCGATAGTAGCTCGGGGATAAAGGCGTTTAATGTTGAAAACGGGTCGATCGTTAATGTTGAAACAATTAACGATTCGGGTCCGCCGGATAAAGCTGTTATGTCCCGAAAAAGCGGGAAAATATCATGAAAAATTTTACGAGGCTCCGCATACGCGGGGCCTATTTTATTGGGGAGGGTGACTGATGACGCAGGAGCAGACGATTAACGACATTGCTATAAAGGTCGGGCGCCTCGAAGTCATGCAAGATGCAAGCACTAAAGCTATGGGGGATTTGGCTTCGAGTGTGAATAAGTTAGTGGACAAATTGGATAGGTCAGACGATGTTGCAAAGGATGCAGACCAGCGTTCGCGGTCAGCTCATAAACGTGTCGATGACTTGTCGGCAGAAATCAGATCAGAAATCAAGGAATTGAAAGATGATCGCAAGTGGCTATGGAGAACTGCTACGGCAGCTTTGGTAACCGGCGTGATTGGCGGGGCTGTAGCGATTATATGGCAAGTGATAAGCAAATAAATCGAGAGGGTGATTGCAATGACAAAGACATGGATGAAAGCTGCAACCGTAAGAGGGGTTAAAACAGCAGCGCAAACGGCAATTGCATCAATTGGAGCAACAACAGTATTTAGCCAGGTGGATTGGCGCATTGTCGGAGGTACGGTACTGCTCGCTACTATTACAAGCTTTTTGACGTCACTAGCAGGACTACCAGAGGTTACGTACGATGATCGCTCATAATCGTATCCGGATCGCATCCGGAAAAGTAGAAGAGGGGCCGCTGTCGTATCCACGTAGCGGCCCCAATAGTAAGGGCGAAGGATGGACGGACATTCGTGTCGTAGACGTGCCCGCCGCCACTGTCTTGCGCACGGAGCTGGTCACGGCTATGGGGAAAACGACGAGCCAGATCCTCGCGGATCTTGTTAAGCAGCACGGAGGAGACTGGATTTGCTTCAATGCAAGCTATTTCGCGGCGGATGGCCGGTTGCTCGGTCTGACGCACCGTAACGGAAAGGCGATCTTTCCAGACGTTGATGGAAAAACGGAGCAGCGGCCGCACCTATACCGCAAATCTGGTCGATTTGGGATTGGTCGTCAAAATAGTGCTGCTGGACTTGAATGGGCTGTTTGCGAGGTTCCGACACTCTCAGCAGGCGGTAAAGCTATCGATCCGCCTCGCGCTGCTGAGATGACACCGTCCGACGTTACCGGCACTAACCCACGTATGATTGCCGGGATCAAGGTAGACGGCACACTCGGGCTGATGATTGTCGACGGCCGTGGAACTTATGACAAAGGGCTGACGAGCAAAGAGGCGGGAATCGCGGCCGTACATTATAGCTATCCGGAGTCAGTCAACCTGGACGGCGGCGGAAGTGCGACGTTAGCGACCAACAACCGCCGATTGCTGGACTTGCTCGAAATTGACAAGGCCAACAAAAAGCGGTCTTATCACGTCGCCGACATGTCGGAGAACTACGTCGAACGTGTAACGCATCACGCGATTGCTATCCAGTTTGATCCGGACAAGCTCCTGCCGACATACATCGTAGATCATATCCCAACTAGCACGCCGAACAACCGCCGTCCCGGCCATAAGTTAACGCCGACGACGATCACGATACACAATACGGCGAACCCAACCAGTACAGCGCGCGGCGAGCGGAATTGGCTGATAAACCTAGATAACAATGTGACTGCGTCATATCATCTCGTTTTGGACGACAAGGAGACAATTGAGGTGTTGCCGCTCAACGAGTCGGCTTGGCACGCGGGCGACGGCAGCGGTGCAGCTAGTGGCAACAGGACGTCTATCGGGATCGAGATTTGCGAGAGCGGAGATTATGCCCGTACATTTTCCCGCGCGGTTGAGCTCGTGGCGAAGATGCTGAAGGAGCGCGGATGGGGTGTTGAACGCCTGCGCCGCCATTTTGATTGGAGCGGCAAGATTTGCCCGCGCCTCATGTACGACGGCGGCAGTTGGGCGGGGTGGAATATGTTTAAGGCTCGCGTCGCGGCCAAGCTGGTTCCGCAAGAGCCGGAGCAACCTACAAAACCAATCGACGATAAAACGGGCCATTGGGCAGAAGCTGCAATTCGTGAGGCAATTGATGACGGCGCGTTTGCTGGTTTCCCTGATGGATCGTTTCGTCCAGACGAGCCTTTGACGCGAGCGCAGTATGCTGTGATACGGTCACGCGAAAAACGGCAAGAGCAAAACAGATAGATTAATAAAAGCCCGCTATCCGATATTTCGGACGGCGGGCTTTTTTTATTTGGATTCTATTTCTGACAACTCATCGCGAAGTGCTTTTTGCAGAACTTGAGAGAAGTTAAGACCGGCAGCTTCGGCAGCCACATTTAAATCATGCGGGATAGTTAAGGTTTTCTTGTCGTATTTAATCTTCTGGTTTACCTGGCACATGACGACAATTGTTTTCTGATTATCTGCAAGCGATATCGTGTTTAAATCCGTAGCTTCGGGAATATCTTCGCTATCCTCTAATCGACTTTCAATTGTGAGTAATAGGACCTCGTTAGCCCTTCGCATTGCCTGCTCAATCGTATCTGCCTGTGACAAAGCTTCCTCTAGATCCGGAAACGTAATTTCAATGCACTGAGATGTAAAGGTCAACACGGCAGGAAACATGTAATCTTTTTTCAAATCAGAAAACCTCCGTTCAATTTATTTTATGTAAGTCGAGGAAGGGAAGGGGCTAGAATTTCAGCCCCGACTTCTTCTCGATATCCTTTAGGATATGTAGTGCGACATCCTTCACTGGGTGCGTTATCGTCACCTTAGCTTTTATGGTGGGGTGTTTGTATTGCCAGTGATCGCCCACCGTCTTCACCCAGTACCATCCATTCTCCCTTAAGATTTTAACGACTTCCCTTGAAGAATAGCTTCTCAGTTCCCCTCACCTCCTAATAATATTATAACACGTATTGATACGTGTTACAACATATAATACGAGGAAAGTTGATCGGATTTAAAAACATATGTTCTGTTTTGTGATAAAATCATCTTGAGGTGAAAACATGATATCTGACGATGCACGCAAAGTCCTTGCGGTCGCATATAACATGTACCGAGATCAATGGGCCAACTATACCCGCGATATGTCGGTGATCTGCAAAAGGGCTGGTCGGACTGAGCTTGTTGTACGCGCCGCGTTTAACGAGTTGGTGAAGACTGGTTACCTGGAGCACAAAGATGGGCTAACGTTGGTTATTTGGGCTTCTCCGCTACAACGTGAGGGGTACCGTAGGGAGCTTATTAAAAGAGATTATTAAAGCCCGCCGACCAGTGATGGTAAGCGGGCTTTGTCTCCTTTTAATAGTAGGTAAATCTTTAATGATCATTTGACAACAGTTGTCATATTCGGGCGACAGAAAAGAAAATCCCAAACGATTGGGAAAAAGAAGTGTTATACGTGTATAAAATGTGTATATAATTTCTGGTTTCTGTAGGATTGTATAGAATTCTTAGGACGACTCAGGGGCAACTAAAAAACCTCCTATCCCAGTCATATCAAGGGATCAGAGGTTTTTGTTAAGTGTAATTTAGGATTCTGTAGGATTGTTATGGCGTCCCAGGAGGGAATCAAATATTATTAAACTATAACATAATTTTTTCAAAGTTTAGGGGGCAGAATATCAAAATGGAGCAAGATATAAGTTTTAAAAGGTTTATTGATACATTTCTACATAATATCGAAGCATTAAGAGAATTTACTGTTCGTGCAGATGTTGGGATATCTACTTTTGAGCCAACTCCCGATTTAAGACTTAGCGAACTTGGTGCACATTCTTATCAGGTAATTAAAGATGTTCAGAGAAATGGAATAGCTGCATCTATTGAAAAGTATCAGGATGAACAAATTGAAGAAAAGGTAGATATCTTTAAGCAGTTTCTGGTAACAGAATTTGGCCTTGAATTGGCCGATAATGGCGATATTGTTGATAATAATGACAAATATGAGAAAATAAAAAGTATTTTGAATGGAATGAAAAGTATAGACAGAAAGCTAACGCAAAAATTGATTTTGAACCAGAGTTCATTAATTAATTTAGTAGTTTTTTTTGAGCTACTTATTGCAAATATCATAAAATACAGGTTGTTCAAGTACCCTGATGCAGCAAATTTAAAAGACAAGACATTGACAATTGATGAGATAAGAAGGTTGGGAAATTTCGAAAATGCAGAAGCTTATTTAATTGAGAATGAAGTAGAGGGGATTATAAGACAGAAGCATCAAGAATGGTTTGCATATTTCAAAAAAAATCTTAAGACAGTTAATTTTGACTTTATGACTAGATTTGAAGCTGAACTAAATGAAATAATTCAGAGGAGAAATTTGTTTGTTCATAATGAGGGAATCATCAACAATATTTACTTGTCAAATGTTAACAGCGCTTTGACGAATGGACTGAAAAAAGGCAAGTACTTAAAAATGAATAATAGTTACTTGAATCAAAGTATAAATGTAATAGAACATATAGGTTTACTAATATCTTTAGAGTTGTGGAGAGCGATGGAGAAAAAGTCTGAAGTGAGATGGGATTTCTGTAGTGGTTACGGATATGAGTTGTTAATGGAAGGAAGATGGGAGTTAGCAAATGATGTTTATAAATTTTTCTGTGATGAGAAAGAGAGCGGAAGCGAGAACAAGTCAATCGCTTTAATTAATTATTGGTTGACAATGAAGAAGCTAGGCAAATATTCTGAAATCAAATCCACTGCAGAACGAGCAGATTTTTCTGATAAAAGGGATAGATATCAATTATCCTATTATTCTATAATTGAGGATCGTAATAATTTCTATCATGTATTGCATAATCTCACTATTTCTAGAGATGTGAGGAAGGTAGAACTTCTAGAATGGCCGGTTCTTTACATATTTAGAGATGAGCCAGAGTTTCAGGATTTTGTTGCTAAATACGATGATGGTTTCTAAACAGTTACTTGGGGCAGATTTGGGGCATGTTTACATTTGAATATGATACTGACAGATAGTTAGGGATAGACCAAAATGCTGTTTCTTCATATTAAATATGGTTTTGAGCAGGGTGGATAAGATGTGAATGAGGCTATCCTCAGCCTTCCAAGCTAATAGCGTGGGTTCGATTCCCATCACCCGCTCCAGTATCTTAACCGACAACCTTCTGCGATGCAGAAGGTTTTTTTTGTGTTTCTAAAACGAAGTCCAGCTTTAGTCGGACTACGGCTCGATGATGCATGAACTATTGTGTGCGTAGCAAATATTACCTATGTCACCGTGGGCCGACCGGAGCGAGTATATAGACGATCGGAGGGCTAACTCGTGCAGGGGCGTGAAGTAACGCTTGTCGTTCAGCTCGTTAAAGAGACGCATTAAAGTGAAAAAGCAGCCGGAAATCCGCTTGCCATGCGGAGTTTCGGCTTGTTGGCATGGATTGATTGCTGCACGGGGCTTCAATGGCGTTGTGATTTGTAGTATGATAGTAGGAGTGATTACGCCATTAACTGAGAGTAACCTTACGATATTGGATTAGGCATGTGCGTGAAGAAGAGCGGATGCTTTCAAAGTGAGTTTGCTACACAGATTTGTAGGAGGAACGGTATGTCGGAACAATCTGTAACATCTACGTCGGCTAGTCGGACAAGCACGAACAACTTGCTCAGACGTGACGTGCGCTTCTTGGGTAACATTCTCGGCGAAGTGCTTGTGCACCAAGGCGGCCGCGAGCTGCTGGACATCGTTGAGCAAATTCGGGAGCAGAGCAAAGCGCTTCGCGCGGATTTCGTGCCGGAGCTGTTCGATCAATTTAAGACCCGAGTGTCGTCGCTTAACCCCGAGATTCGCCATCAGGTCATTCGCGCGTTTGCGATCTACTTCCAGCTCGTCAATATCGCGGAGCAGAATCACCGTATTAGACGTAAACGCGATTATGAAGTGTCTGCCGGCGAAGCCGTGCAACGCGGCTCCATCGAGAGCGCGATTCAGGATTTGAAAGAACGTAACATCGCGATTGAGGACGTACAGGACATCTTAAGCGGTATTTCCCTTGAGCTCGTGATGACGGCGCATCCAACGGAGGCGACTCGCAGAGCGGTACTGGATATCCACAAACGGATTGCCGAAGATGTGATGCAGCTCGACAATCCTACGCTTACGTTCCGCGAGCGCGAGAAGCTGAAGGAAAAGCTGATGAACGAAGTGCTGATCCTTTGGCAGACAGACGAGCTGCGTGACCGCAAGCCTACGGTTATCGACGAGGTTCGCAACGGCTTGTACTACTTCGACGAAACATTGTTCGAGGTGCTGCCAAGCGTTTACGAAGAGCTTGAGCGCTGCCTGACCAAATATTATCCGGAGGAGCACTGGCATGTGCCGGCTTACCTTCGTTTCGGTTCTTGGATCGGCGGCGACCGCGACGGCAACCCGTCCGTCAAAGCAAAGATAACCTGGGAGACGCTTCAGATGCATCGCCAGCTGGCGATCCGCAAGTACGAAGAGAAGCTCATCGGGCTTATGGACTTGTTAAGCTTCAGCACCAATCTGGTCACGGTATCGGATGAGCTGTTGGAGTCGATTCGCAAGGACCGCGAGCATGTGGAGCTCAAGAACGTGGATCTGTGGCGCAATATGAAGGAGCCGTACCGCGTCAAGCTTGGCTTCATGTTAGAGAAGCTTGCTAATACGCGTGACGAAGCGCTTAAAGGCACGCTCATGCGCTACAATCGTCCGGAGGAGCTGCGCGAGGATCTGCTCGTGATCGACCGCAGTCTGCGCAACCACTTCGCGGACTATGTAGCGGATACGGATCTGGCTACGCTGCTGCGTCAAGTAGAGCTGTTCGGCTTCCATCTGATGGCGCTGGATGTACGTCAGCACAGCCAAGAGCATGAGAACGCGATGTCCGAGGTATTGGCCAAGATGCATATCGCTTCGGATTACGCTTCGCTCTCCGAAGCCGAGAAGACGGAGCTCTTGCACAAGCTGCTTAACGATCCGCGTCCGTTGACGTCGGGTCATCTCGATTATTCGGAGTCGACGCGCGAATGTCTGGATGTCTACCATACGATCTACCGCGCTCAGCAAGAGTTCGGCGAGGGTTGTATTTCGAGCTATCTGATCAGTATGACGGAAGCGGCCAGCGATATGCTGGAAGTAATGGTCTTCGCGAAGGAAGTCGGTTTGTTCCGCAAGGAAGCCGACGGAACAGTGTGTTGCACATTACAATCCGTGCCGCTCTTCGAGACGATCGACGATCTTCACGCTGCTCCATCCATCATGAAGGAACTGTTCGAGATGCCGGTATACCGCAAAGCGGTAGAAGCTAGAGGCAATCTGCATGAGATCATGCTCGGTTACTCCGATAGCAACAAGGACGGCGGGGTCGTGACGGCGAACTGGGAGCTGCGCGTTGCGCTCAAAGATATTACAGCAGCAGGCAAAGCTTACGACGTGAAGCTGAAGTTCTTCCACGGCCGTGGAGGCGCACTTGGCCGCGGCGGCATGCCGCTTAACCGTAGTATCCTGGCGCAACCGCCTCATACCGTTGGCGGCGGCATCAAGATTACGGAGCAAGGCGAAGTGCTGTCATCGCGTTATTCGATGAAAGGTATCGCATACCGCAGCCTGGAGCAGGCGACTTGGGCTCTTGTGACGGCTGCACGTTTGGCGAAATACCCTCAGCAGGAATCGGCAGCGGAAGCTGAATGGGATACAATCGCCCGTTCTATCTCCGAAACCGCGTTGAATAAATATCAAGATCTGATCTTCCGCGATCCAGACTTCTTGACGTTCTTCAAGGAGTCGACGCCGCTTCCGGAAGTTGGAGAGCTTAATATCGGCTCCCGTCCATCTAAGCGTAAGAATAGCGACCGCTTTGAGGATCTGCGTGCGATCCCTTGGGTATTCGCTTGGACGCAAAGCCGCTACCTGCTGCCTGCATGGTATGCTGCTGGTACCGCGCTCCAAACGTATACCGGCGGAGATGCAGCTAAACTCGCGACGCTCAAGACGATGTACGAAGGATTCCCGTTCTTCCGCTCGTTGATCGACAACCTGCAGATGGCGCTTGCCAAGGCGGATCTTGTCATTGCCAAGGAATATGCAGGCATGATCAAGGACGACACCATTCGCGATCGTATCTTCACGCAGATCGAAGAAGAGTACAACTTGACTTCATCGTTGATTCTTCAGATTACGGGCCAAGACGAGATTCTCGACAATGTTCCGGTCATCCAAGAATCGATTCGACTGCGCAACCCTTACGTCGATCCGCTTAGCTACATGCAAGTGCAGCTGCTGTCGGAGCTTCGTGACCTGCGTACCAACGAAGAAGACGATCCGGAGCTGCTCCGTGAAGTCTTACTTACAATCAATGGCATTGCCGCGGGCCTTCGCAATACGGGCTAATACCCGGGGCGCATGTCTTGCTCATACGCAACACAACTACAGCCAATGGCGACAACATGTCGTTATTGGCTGTTTCTGTTGTCTAAGCGATCTTCTACCGAATGAAAGATATGAAAAATGATTTGATTTTAGGAAGCATTTAGGCTCAGTTAAGATTGATTTAAGGAACAACCCCCATGATAGAGTTATCAGATGAAACACAAACATAACAAGATAATCTGGCATGGGAGGATAATAGATATGAGAGAAACGCATGTAGATTCGACGGAGAGAGCAGATGTGGAATCCGAGACAGCAGGTGCGGTGATGAGCCGCACGGCTCCGAAGTTCGAAGCTTATTATAATGAAATCAAGCAATCCAAAAGTGCGAAAAAGAGAACCAAGATGAATCCAGCATTGCCGATGGTAGCCGCCTTTATGGCGGGAGCGATCCTGATTGGAGGGCTTGCGTATACGGCGGATACAAAAGATATGTTCACAGGTGGATTATTAGGCGGCCAAGCAAACACGGAGCAAGTTGATAACAGCTATGCTGGACAAGATTCGGGATTGTCGACGGCATCCTTCAACACAAGTGATGATATTGCTTCTGTGTACGAGAAGGCGAGCCCGGCGGTAGTGAAAATTGAAAACTATACGGAAGTACAGTCGCGCTCCAATATGATGGACGATCCGATGTTCCGGCAATTCTTCGGTGGCGGGATGTCTGGCAGAGGCGGCGGTTCGGGGCAGCAAGAGCAGTCCACGCCGAACACGAACGAAAGCAGCGAGCTTCAATTGTCGGGCTCGGGCACAGGTTTCTTCTTCGAAGAGGATGGTTACATCCTGACGAACGAACATGTGATTTCGGGTGCAAAGGAAGTAAAGGTGACGGTAGAGGGTTATGATGAACCGTTGGTTGCGCAGGTGCTGGGTTCGAGCTACGAGCTGGATCTTGCGGTACTGAAAGTGGAAAATCCTAATGGAGAAAGTTTCCCTGCTTTGGAGCTGGGAGATTCGGATGCAACAGATGTAGGCGACTGGGTGCTGGCCATCGGCAATCCTTACGGCTTTGACCATACCTTGACGACTGGGGTGCTGAGCGCCAAAGAACGCCCGATTACGATTGCAGATGAGCAAGGGGATCATGTGTATGAACATTTGCTGCAAACGGACGCTTCGATTAATCCAGGCAATTCTGGAGGACCGCTGCTGAATGAGCAAGGTCAGGTCATCGGCATCAATACGGCTGTCAACTCAGAGGCGCAAGGAATTGGTTTCGCGATACCGACAACTACGATTATGGAGGTACTCGAAGGGCTGAAGACGAATCGTTCATCCTTATAACACAATAAAATAAAACAGAGAAGCAACGGAACGTAATGACGATCCGTTGCTTCTTCTGTTTCCATATACAAATCGGAATTATGCTTGCGTGTTCACCAAGATTTTCGCTTGGGTTTTGTCGGTCATAAGCGCCTTAAAGCCTTCCTCGATGATATCGTCCAACACGATCTGCTTCGTCATGACGGGCTTAATGTCCATCTTGCCCCCCGCGATAAGCGCAATGACCTCTGGAAACACATTGCGATAGCCAAGTGTGGAGGTGAGATTGGCTTCTTTGCCTGTAAGCTGGAGCACGTCGATCTCGATAGGGCGATTGATGATGGAGATGATGACAACCTCGCCTTTCTTGCGGATTGCTGCTAGTGCATTGTTCACTGTTGCCGCTGCGCCTGCTGCTTCGAAAGCGACGGCAACTCCGCCAGTAGCTGCAAGAATCGTTTGAACCGCATTCTCCTCTGCCGCGTTAATAATGGTAGTTGCGCCAACCTCGGCTGCTTTGGCAAGCCGTTCTGGCGATACGTCGACTGCGATGATTTGTGCGGCACCGGCAGCTTTGGCGGAAATAATCGTCAATAATCCGATCGGGCCCACACCAAATACGGCGACATCGTCTCCAACCTTCATCTTGCTTTGTTTCACAGCATGGAAAGCGACAGCAGTTGGTTCAATCATCGCGCCTACTTCGAGCGAAACGGATTCTGGAAGCTTGTGCACCATAAAATCGTTGACCAGTATATATTCGGCGAATGCGCCTTCTCCGTTAAGTCCCAAGAATCCGAAGCTGTCACAAATGTTATAGTTGCCGAGCTTGCAAGAATGACATTTGCCGCAGCGGATGGATGGCTCAACGGCTACGCGTTCTCCTATCTCGATGTTGGTTACGCCTTCGCCAACTTCTTCGACGATTCCGGAGAACTCGTGGCCGAGTGCCAGAGGCGCCATTTGGCCCGTTACGGGATGAGGAACATCTACTTGTACGTTGTAGCCGTGATAAGCATGCAGGTCACTGCCGCAGATCCCAGCCCATGCTACTTTTATTTTGACCATACCGGGTTTCACAGACGGAACTTCACACTCTTCGATTCGGATATCTTCTTTGCCGTACCATACAGCAGCTTTCATGCTAAATCGCTCCTTTGTATCAGAGGAATGTTTAATATTGACCTTAAGAAGTGTAACAAAGGCGGTTGGATAAGTATAATAGATGTTAATTATATTAATATAAGTACGTCTAATGGGTGGTGTTGACGATTAACCTGGAGCAGCTGCAGCATCTTGTCGAAACGGCGCGCCATCAGTCCTTGTCACAAGCTGCTGTTACCTTACATATTTCTCAATCTGGCCTTAGTCAATCCATCGCATCCCTGGAGAAAGATTTGGGAGTTACATTATTTACGCGTTCGCGAATGGGGGCTATATTGACGCCTGAGGGGCGTACGATGGTGCACAAGGCCATGCAAATACTAACTCTCATGCAGGAAATGAAGGATGAGGCCAAGCTACAGGCGGAGCTTCTCAGTGGGAACATCTCGATAGCAAGCTTCCCTGGTACGGTACATGCGTTTATTCGGATCTCTGCCCAATTAAAGAGCGAATACCAGAATATTTTCATTAACATCCGTGAAGCAAGCTCCATGCAAATGATTAAGGAATTAGAGGACGGTCATATTGATGCCGCATTCGTCGTCATGACGGAGGAGCTGCTGGAGGAGCATGGTGTTCTAGTATTTAATCCCGTACGTACGGGCAGAATCGTGGTTTGTGTCGGGAAGGACACGCCTATGGCTCAACAAAATAGCATAACGCCCGAACAGTTGAAGGAAACTCCGCTCGTTCTATACGATGATGATCTCGTGCATTGGTTTGTACGCGACTTCGAACGGAAATACGGTGCGCTAGAAGTGTTGTTTACGACAAATAACAGCTTCTCGATTGCAATGGCCTTAAGCGAAGGTCACGGGATTACCGTTGGGCATGATCTATCGTTCTACGACCTGCCTCGTTTCCTCGGAGAAGATTTCGTGCCTGTGGAGCTTAAGGGGGTAGATACGGAGCCTGTCCAATTCGGCTGGCTGACCAGGAATAGAGTGCAGCCGCCGCTGCTTAAGGAGTTTATGGTTCGCTTCGAGAAGGAAATGAGCAATCGTTTTTGACGACATATTATAGAAGATTTGTTTCCGGTCACTCTTGCTTTTTTGGTTCCAGTCGATTACCATTTTTGAGAGAGTGTTGATTGTAGCGATGATGAGGCAGCAGCGTGCGGCCTCAATCCATTGGATACAAATGGCGGATGATCTGCCGGATTGGAAGTCTGGAGGAATAGACAAGGTGAATGTGCTGGAGAACCAGCTTGCAAGGTTGGCGCTCAAAGGCGACCAGCAAGCTTTCGAAGAGCTTGTGGACCTATATCAGGATAAGCTCTTCCATATGGCGTACCGGATGCTCAGTAACCGTCAAGAGGCGGAGGATGTCGTCCAGGAGACGTTCCTACGCGTGTACAAAAATTTGGACCGATTCGACGAATCGCTTAAGTTTTCGACCTGGATCTATCGTATTGCAACGAACTTGTGCATCGACCGCTTGCGCAAGCGCAAGCCTACATATTCTCTTGATGCAGAATCCAGCGAATATGAGGGACTCGACGGGTATTCCATGATTCCCGGCGACAACCGGACACCGGAGTCAGAGTTGATTCTGTCGGATACGCAGCGCATTATCCATCAGGCGATGGAAACACTGCCGCCCAAATACAAGTCCGTAATGATGTTAAGGTATATTCAGGATTTATCCCTGCAGGAAGTGGGGGATATTCTGGGCATGCCGGTGACGACGATCAAGACTCGGGTCCATCGTGGACGTGAGTTTCTTCGCAAGAAGCTTGAACATCGTTTATGAGGCGAGACAGTGGTGTTTTTTTGTACATTTGGTACGTCGAACTTTTCATTAAAAATTTTTTTGAAACATCCCTTGGTGCTGGAACGTATCCTATACCGAGAATATGCACATCAGCAAGTAGAAAGGAATGGCTGCTATGGAATGCAAAGTCGCCATCGTCAAGATTCACGATTATCTAGACGGCGAGCTGCCGCGGGAAGAGAAGGGCGCACTGCATGCGCATATGAGCGGTTGCCTGGATTGTCGCACTCGCTTCGAACAACTGGAGAAGACCGACGCTGCGGCATTCCTGGCCATGGAAGGGGCGGCTCCTTCCGTAACGGGGTATGATGCGACGGCATCTATGGCGCTTAAGAATCGCATCATGACATCATTACCCAAGGGCAAGGCGAAGGAACGGAACCGATTCGTGAGACTGATCTACCGTTATCCCGGTCTTACAGCGGCTGCATTGTTCCTCGTTGTGATGTTCGGCAGTATGTTCGCGAGCTGGGAACAGGATGCTAAGCTCATCGTATCTGGCGAGGATCTGCAAAGCGTCGTCATCAACGGCAATACCGTCATCGTTCCGGAAGGCGTTGCTTTAACCGGCAATCTCACCGTCGAGAACGGTACGCTGGAAGTACAAGGCTCAATAGACGGAGATGTCACCGTTATAGACGGCTCCATGGTATTGGCTTCAACCGGTCACATCGCCGGGCATAGCCGCACGATCGACCAAGCGCTCGATTGGTTCTGGTACAGAGTCATATCGACATTTAACAATACCGTCAACAGCACTGGAGCTACTCCTTAATTACGGCTTCCCTCCCGGAGGGAAGCTTTTTTTCTAAATTTAGAGGAATTCGTAATGCAAAACTAGAAAACCATACAGTTGAAGTGCGATAATACAGATATACGCATGCAGCAGTCAGGGGTGATCGCTTGAATTACTTTACGGATTCGACTTGGCAGGATTGGCTCAAGGATCTGATCGACGTTGGGATCGTGAGTTTCATTATATATAAATTGATATTGCTCGTACGCGGAACTCGTGCCGTGCAGTTGCTCAAGGGCATATTTGTCCTCATCGCAATATGGGCAGTCAGCACATGGCTGAATTTGTATACGCTCAAATGGATGATGAATCAGATGTTCACGCTTGGTATCGTGACGATCATCATACTATTCCAGCCGGAGCTGCGCCGTGCGCTTGAACAGCTCGGAAGAGGCAACCTGTTCTCGCGCTCCAACAGCCCGGAGAAGGCCGCGCTTAGCGAACAGATCGATGAAGTGATCCGTTCCGTACAGCATATGGCGAAGCGCAAGATTGGAGCGCTGATTGTATTTGAGCGGCAGACCGGTCTTAGCGAGATGGTGGAGTCGGGTATCGCGATGGAGTCGCGAATTACTTCGGAGCTGCTTATCAATATTTTTACGCCGAATACGCCGCTTCATGACGGAGCTGTCATCATAAGGGGCAATGTAATCAGCGCAGCGGCATGTTATTTGCCGTTGTCTGAGAACCCTTTTATCAGCAAGGAACTCGGGACGCGCCACCGTGCTGCAATTGGTGTTTCGGAGGTCAGCGACGCACTGGCCGTCGTCGTGTCGGAGGAGACAGGACAAGTGTCCTTGTCCCTTAACGGTATGATCGTAAGAGATATTAACGAAGAATCGTTGATCTCCAAGCTGTTTGAGGAGTTAAGTCCCAAGACGAACAGCCGGAGCAAGGATAACGGCATCGCCAAATCCTCGTTCTGGAAGCGGAAGGGGGAGTAAACGATGGACAAATGGTTAAGCCACCCGACAGCGCTGAAGATCATTTCCGTCCTTCTGGGTCTCATTCTGTTCGCCATGGTTCATGTAGATCCGGAGACGAATTCGCAGACGGCTACAACAAGCGTCGATACCAAGGTGATTGAAGCCGCTACGATTATTCCGACAGGGCTTGATCAATCCAGATATGTGATGACCGCGATGGAACCAACCGTAACGAGGCTCGTTGTCGAGGGAAGCATTAGCAAGCTGTTCGCGGCGTCGATTGACGATTATGTCGTGAACGTCGATCTGACGAACGCGACTCCGGGTACGCAAGAGCTGCCTTTGACGGTCAAGCTGCCTAGAGGCATCAAGGAAGTAGCATTGTCGCCTCGTGCCGTTACGGTTCAAATCGAAGAGATCGTTACCAAGTCCTTTGACGTCCAAGTCGTCACGCAAGGAGAGCCCGCGCAAGGATATATCATGGGGACGCCTGAGATTAAGATGGATGATGGCGCGGCTGTCGAGGTGACGCTGCCTAAGGACGATATGGAGAGGGTTGGCGTAGTAGCCGTAACGCTCGATGTTACAGGCGCGGATAAACTTGTCTCGAACAAAAAAGCAAAGGTCGTCGTATACGATACCGAAGGGGTCGAAATTACAGGCGCATTCGTAACACCGAGCACGGTGCATGCCGAAGTGCCGGTCACGCTGCCTTATAAGCAGGTACCGCTTCAGATTCGATACAGCGGCACGTTAGACGCTAATTTAAGCTTGGTCTCTGTGACCCCTGCGACAGATACTATTACCGTCTTCGCAGAACAGGACAAGCTGGATGCGATTCAGCTCTACGATGGAGTCGTCCTTGATCTCGCTAAGGTCAAGGAATCCGGCAAAATCAAAGTCAAGGCTGGACCCATCGATGGCATACAGTCGGTGTCTCCGGGCGAGGTCGAATTGGATGTTGTCGTAGAGAAAAAAACTACGCGTACGATCGATAATCTGAAGATATCGATTGTCGGGACCCCAGCCAAAATGACAGCAGCGCTGCGTACTCCGGAGGGCGGCAAAATGAGTCTGCAGCTCTCTGGTGCAGAAGGGGTGCTAGCGGCTGTGAAGGAGTCGGATATCGTCATTACGGCGAATATCGAAGGACTGGATCCCGGCTTACATACCGTCACGTTGGAGCTAGATCTGCCTCCGTATGTGGAGGCTGTACTCAGCTCGGATCAACCGCTGACGGCAACCGTTGAAATCATAGAAGAATTAGCTCCCCCAGTCAGTGGCGGTGGAGAAGATCTAGAAGTTGGCGGCACGCCTACCGACCCGCCGGACAACACTGAAGGAGAGAGCGGGAACAGCGGCAACGGCAATAGCACGGCCGACAACGAGGCAACAAACGCGGGAACCGCCCCAAGTACGGAACCCCGGAGGCTCGTTTTCAATGGAAACGGAGAATGGGGATCGCAGTTTGTAACCGCCTAGACGCATCTTGCGTATTCGTAACAAGAAAAGAACACTAACCGTACTTAAAGGAGAACTTCGAATATGGGGAAATATTTCGGAACCGACGGCGTTCGCGGCGTCGCAAACAAAGAATTAACGCCTGAGCTGGCTTACAAGATTGGTCGCTGCGGCGGTTATGTATTGACCAGAACAGCAACTGAACAACCAAAAGTTGTGATTGGTCTGGATACAAGAATTTCGGGCCCCATGCTGGAATCGGCCCTGATCGCCGGTCTATTGTCAATTGGAGCAAGTGTTGTAAGACTGGGCGTCGTGTCTACGCCTGCAGTCGCATACTTAACGAAGGAGCTTGGCGCCGATGCCGGCGTGATGATTTCCGCTTCGCATAATCCGGTGGAAGATAACGGCATTAAGTTTTTTGCGGGGGACGGCTTCAAGCTATCCGACGAGACAGAACTGGAGATCGAAGCGCTGATCGATGCCGAGCAAGATGAGCTGCCTCGTCCTGTAGGCGGCAACATTGGCACATTGTCCGTTGAGGAAGATGCGAAGAAGAAGTACCTCGATTATCTCAAGACGACAATCCGCGGCGGCTTCGGCGGGCTCAAGATCGTGCTGGATTGCGCCAACGGCTCCGCTTACGAGCTGGCTCCAGCCGTATTCCGCGAGCTTGGAGCAGATATTACGACAGTCGGTGCAGAGCCGGACGGTCGCAACATTAATGCAGGCGTCGGATCGACGCATCCGGAATATTTGCGCGAGAAGGTGCTCGAGCTAGGTGCAGATCTGGGTCTCAGCTTCGACGGCGATGCCGATAGACTAATCGCGATCGATGACAAGGGCGAAGAGGTCGATGGCGACTTCATTCTCTGCATCATCGGCGATCGTATGAAGCAGGAGGGCAAGCTGGCGCATGACACGGTCGTAACGACAGTGATGGCGAATATTGGTTTCTTTAAGGGTGCAGAGAAGATTGGTCTTAAGACGGCGCAGACTGCTGTTGGAGACCGTTACGTGATGGAGGAGATGCGCAAGGGCGGATATAATCTCGGCGGCGAGCAATCTGGTCATGTTATCTTCCTGGATTACATCACAACAGGCGACGGTATTCTCACTGCATTGCAACTGGTGGATACGCTCGCGGCATCCGGTAAGAAGCTGAGCGAACTGAAGGGTCTAATGCGCAAGTATCCGCAGAAGCTCGTTAACGTTCGTGTCGCAGACAAGAGCTTGTACAATGGCAATGAAGCCATTCTGGCAGCCGTCAAGCAGGTCGAAGACGAGCTAGGCGATAACGGCCGCGTATTGGTTCGTCCATCCGGTACGGAATCGCTGATTCGTGTCATGGCGGAAGGGCCGGATAAGGAGCAGGTCGAGGCGTATGTCGACCAAATCGCTAATGTGGTTAAACGTGAACTAGGCTAAATAATCCAAGCCAGGAGATGTGCAATCGCTTAAAGAAGGCAGCCCCGATTTTGATTGTGTTTTGGGGGCTGTCTTTTCTTAAATTCTAAGAATTTATAAGTTTCGCACCTTATCTGGACTTAGAATTCTCGGAATGAAACGCGCCCCGCCGCCAAAGGACGGCGTAGCCGTTTCACCTTGGTGCGATTGGACAAACTGGGTAAGCTCAGTTAGGCAGGGATAAGCACTACTTGCATATATTAGAGATAAGTAGCGTGAAATTGGGACAGATGGCTTAATGGAGCAGGATTTTGTTGAAAACGGTTTGTATACATTTTCAGAAAATGGTTGCGCGGGGAAGACAAAATGAATATGATAGGACATAGGCTTGGAACGCGCCGCGCCGCCTAATGGAAGGCGATAGCCGTTTCACCTTGATTCAAGAAGGAAAGAGAGGGTTGAGGTTACAACGTATCAAAAGCGCCAGAGCTTGCGTGATGAAGGATTCGGGCAGAGCCGCTTAGACAGGGCATGGGGCGAATCCCCATACGGGAAGCTGACGAGGTGAAGGTGTTCGAAATTTCGGCGGGGACCTTCCGGTATATTGCGGCCAACCGAAAGCCGATACGCAAAACGATTGGGCGACCAATCCGACAAACGTACGGCGGGCTGCTTTTAGAATGTTATTCATTCGCTCCCGAATGTCCTAGGATGCCACCTGCGGGGATGGCATAGGCAATGGGGTTGGTTTTGTCGCACTTATTTTATACAACCATACTAGTCGTTTCGAACTTATGCAGGTGCATGACCGGGGATTCTCCTTGGCATGGCGACCTTTGTTCGAATATGTAATGTAGAGACAATCAAAGACAACTTCATAAATTTGCCTGTGCCGCGCATGGGGAAATCCGTCTGGACGGGGGAAATATACCGTTAACGGAGGTTTATTAACTATGTGTGGAATTGTAGGATATATTGGTAATCGTGACTCGCAGGAGATATTGATCGAAGGACTTAAGAAGCTCGAATACAGGGGTTATGACTCGGCAGGTATCGCGGTTTTCACGGATAAAGGGCTGGAGATCAAGAAATCCAAAGGGCGTCTCGCGATCCTGGAGGATAAGCTGAAAGGCGATCCGCTGGAAGGTTCGGTTGGCATCGGACATACTCGCTGGGCGACACATGGCAAACCATCTGATGTCAATTCGCATCCACATACCGACAATTCCTTGAAATTCTCGGTTGTGCACAACGGGATTGTCGAAAACTATTTGGATCTGAAGGATGAGCTTTCGGCCAAAGGCCACGTATTCGTGTCGGAGACGGATACAGAGGTCATCTCGCATCTTGTCGCTGACGAATACGACGGCAACATTGTCGAAGCCGTCCAACGCGCGGTTACGCGGATGCGCGGCGCGTTCGCGTTAGGCGTATTAACGGAATACGAGCCAGAGCGACTGGTTGCGGTACGTTTTGCCAGCCCGCTTGTTATCGGTGTCGGCGAAGGTGAGAATTTCATCGGATCGGATATACCGGCAATCCTTGAGCATACGCGTAATGTGTATATTCTAAACGACGGCGAGATGGCTGTTCTGACACGCGATGGTGTCGAACTGATGACGACAGATGGAGAAAGTATTTCCAAGGAAATATTTCATGTCGATTGGGATTTGGTTACCGCGGAGAAAGCGGGATTCGATCACTTTATGCTGAAAGAAATTTACGAGCAGCCGAAGGCCTATCGCGACACGATGCTTGGCAGAATCGCAGATGACGGTAAGTCCGTCAATCTTAAGGAATTGTCGATGTCGGATGAATATATCCGCGCTATCCGCAAGGTGCACATCGTCGCATGCGGAACGGCTTACCACGCTGGTCTTGTCGGCAAATCGGTAATCGAGTCGCTCGCGCGCATCCCGGTAGAGAATGATGTCGCGTCAGAGTATCGTTACCGCTCGCCGATCATTACGCCAGACACGCTCGTTATCGTCGTGAGCCAGTCCGGTGAAACGGCTGACACGCTTGCTGCGCTTCGTGAAGCCCAAAGAAACGGCGCTCGCGTGTTGGCAATCACGAACGTTGTCGGAAGCTCCGTCGCACGCGAAGCTAACGACGTTATTACAACATGGGCGGGACCTGAGATCGCGGTCGCGTCGACCAAGGCGTATACGTCCCAGCTAATTGCCTTCTACCTGCTCGGACTGCATCTGGCGCGCGTGGTTGGTTCGCAAGAGCAGGCAACAATCGAAGAGATTATCACAGGCTTGCAAGCACTGCCTGAGCAAGTGGAGAGCATCCTTGAGCAAGCGCCGGTGCTCAAGCAAGTCGCCGAATCCATGGCGCATCATAAGAGCCTGTTCTTCATCGGCCGCGGTGTCGACTACGCTGTTGCCCAAGAAGGCTCGCTTAAGCTGAAGGAAATTTCGTATATTCACTCCGAGGCGTATGCGGCTGGCGAATTGAAGCATGGAACGCTCGCGCTCATTGAGGATGGCGTG
Organism: Paenibacillus sp. strain BS8-2; assembly: GCF_054483835.1. NCBI lineage: Bacteria > Bacillati > Bacillota > Bacilli > Caryophanales > Paenibacillaceae > Paenibacillus > Paenibacillus sp. strain BS8-2. The sequence goes on along the minus strand of NZ_CM137010.1, from coordinate 915,743 downwards.
CCGGTAATCGCGCTCGTCACACAAGAGGCGCTCTACGAGAAGACGCTGAGCAACATCAAGGAAGTGAAGGCGCGCGGCGCTCACGTATTGGCGGTTGCCAATAGCGGCTTCGAGGGCGAGGTCGCCAAGTCCGTCGACGAAATCTTCGCAATTCCGAAGACGCTGCCGATCTTGTCTCCAGCGCTTGCGGTCGTGCCGCTGCAACTGCTGTCGTATTACGCATCGCTCGCGCTAGGCCATGATGTTGATAAGCCAAGAAACTTGGCGAAGAGCGTGACGGTGGAGTAGGAGAGGTTGGATGGGGTTGATGTTTGTAGCTTTATAATAAAGATGGAAACTAATGAATAGAGTTGGAAACAAACAAATAAATAAATATGGAAACTGTTATAATAGCCTGCCGGGCAAACCGGCAGGCTATTTTTCGGTGCGCCCAGTATGGCATCATTTCTAGTGTGAAAGTCCCGTTGTCAGAAGAAAATAAGTGTTAGACTCAGAAAGTATTAGACTGCGCCCCTTAATTGAGATAATGGGAGTTTAGTTCCAGAAATTACCTCGTTTATCGATATAACTTTTCCTCTCATAAAGACGTCTACTTATACAGTCAGAGGGGGGTAAAGAGATGAAAAAATGGTTTTTTATAGTTTTGGCGGTCACGGTCGTCATTGTCGGCACATTTGCCTTCTTTAAAAATGGTGGTGAGGACAGAATCACTGCGGAACGCGAAATTCCGACACCTAAAGTAACGGTCGGCGGAAAAGAAATCTCGACAGTCTTGGGTTCGAGCGTGACCGATGCGATTTACGACACGGCGGGAGCCATTGATCTCGTGAAGAAACAAGAGCCGACCGCAGTCGTTCCAGGAGAGGAAATATCGGTCGCTTTCGACGTCGAACCTGGAACTTTGGTGCTACAAAGGCTCGACGCCGAAGGAAACTTGGTCTCGGAGGATAACCTGAAATTATTTAAACAAGTTCTCGTGCCGTCCGAAAAGGGAGTTTATATATACAACTTGAACGCTTGGTGGAAGCCAATCGGAAGCGCCGATTATTCATTTATAATTAAAGTGAACTAATGCAAGTGGCTGTTACACTATTGGAGAACGATAGCTCAACAGTAACTGGGAGCAAGCCTTGAGAAGGTGAGTGTTTATCGATACGGTGGCGAAGTGGAGTCTCTTCAGAATGAATTGAGTTTGACTCATCGAAGTGATAGACTGGAGATGCTTTCCGATATTACCTTCAATCATGAATCGCTTAGCGCGAACAATTATTGGAGGATTAGTAGTCATTATCATTTGTTTATCCGCTTATATATTTAAGCTTCAAAACGATATTAATTTAATTGAGGATTTTTTGAAGGTAAATACGCAAGAATTTAAAAAATTTATGGAACAATAAATAATCTACTAGAATTTTGTATTGAATTCATAACATTAAGTTGTAATCCCTATATTTCACGTCACTTTACGATAACCATAATAATTCGATATTTTCGCATACACTGATTACCACATTACCGCGTTTGCGACCTGTGTCTACGTAACGATGTGCTTCAGACATCTCCTCCAGAGGCCACGTTCGGTCAATGAGCACTTTGTATGTTCCGGCTACAGTCAAACCCGCAATCGTTTGTAGGTCCTCCGCATTTTCCGTGACGACTTTGGCGATTGTCTTGCGGCTGTCTGTCAGATTCGTCCACGCCATCTTCGCAAAATCGGGCAAGCCCCCGGCAATTTGGATGAACCGCCCGTTTTCCTTGAGAACCAATTTGCAGTCTGTGAAGCCGTAACACCCGATTGTCTCCATCACAACATCGTATCGGAGTGCACTGTGTCTGAAATCCTCTATCGTATAATCCACCACATGTTCTGCACCAAGTGATTTCACAAGCTCCACATTGGCCGTACTGCACACCCCTGTCACCTCTGCACCCATGCTTCTCGCCAACTGCACAGCCGCATTGCCAACACTGCCTGACGCACCGATGATCAGCACCTTTTCTCCCGCCGTCACCTTGCCTTGTCTAAGGAAATGCAAGGCGGTCCCCCCGCCGAACGGGATTGCAGCTGCTTCTTCGAAGGAAATCGCATCTGGCTTCAAGGCAATCGGTCCGGACGCCTTGATCGTCTTGTATTCGGCATAACATCTCATGCCAGCGCCATGAATGCCGAACACAGCGTCACCAATCTTGAAGGTGGTCACCTCACGCCCCACTTGCTCAATCACTCCTGCAAACTCAACGCCCAGAATCGGATTTCGCGGTGTACGAAATCCGAACACGAGCGGGGCAAGGATACCGAAACCGGTCGGCATCCTCTTGGCGCGAATCCTCACGTCTGCGGAAGTGACGGTCGTGGCATGGATGCGAACAAGCACTTCGTCATCCATGGGGATCGGTTTGGTGACCTCTTGCAGATGCAGCACTTCGGGTGATCCGAATCTTTCATAAACGACTGCTTTCATCGTGTTTTCCTCCTTGTATCGTCGTCTGTTCCCGTGAACTCGCAGACGAACACATCCTCAAGCTTCTCGCCGAACGCATGGGCAATCCGGAACGCAAGCTCCAGCGAGGGGAAGTACTTGCCGTTCTCTACAGCGACAATGGTCTGTCTCGTAACACCCGTTCTCCTCGCCAGCTCGAGCTGTGTCATCTCGTGATGGTGAAAACGCAATCGGCGTATATGGTTCGTAATCGCGATGTTATCCATTTCGGATCCCTCTTCTGTACAGTATTAATTTCCACAACCCCTCAACCATTGCCCCTGCAAGAAAGGACAGGAACACAATATTCAACATGACAGCAGACGGCATATCCAGGACGAGAGTAACGAGAGCTATGATAAATCCTGCATTGACCACAATAAACCCGTTTTTTGTTGCAATCAGCATAATTCGTCTGTCCATCTCGTCTAATACATCCGTCGAATCGTCTTCTTCTTTCCGTCCTTGTATCATAATCGCGTTCAGAATGCGAAGCGCAATCAGGATGATGATGTACACGACGATGCCGATTCCAATGAACACCAGTATAACACCCGCCCACCAGGCGAGGTTGGACTCCAGATCAGCCCCTCGCTCCCGGACCTGGGCATAACCGTATAGGACATAAGCAATAAGAATAATCAGGCTTGCGAGTAATGAGGCAGCTGTCTTTTTCTCCTGATCAAACATGGGGATCATCTCCGTTTCTTGTGTTAAATTTTTCATACATAGAGTATGATATTTTTAACCATGTGTAAAGTATTTTATACAAATTAGGACGTAGTTAACAGTTTTGGTCTAGGACTTTATTTTCTCATCCTTGGCTGCCGCCGTTTCAATTAAGGCGTAAAAATAAAAATAAACGGGTCCGCCCCCCTTGCATATCGTGTGAAATAGAGCTTATAATGTGCTTACTGAAGTTGCAATTGATTATGGATTGGAGGGCTAAAATAATGAGTACCGCGTCACGTGGCGTTCACATTGGTCCCCCTCGATTTAAAATAGCCGTTCACTCTGTTGTATGGTTAGCCAAAAGCGGCAGCATGCTTAGCAGTGCGATGATAGCGAGTCAGGTCGATTCACACGCAACCTTTATGCGAAGAGTGATGCAGTCATTAAACAATGCTGGGATCGTTGAATCAAAAGGCGGGCGGGAAGGCGGATATTTCTTAAAGAAATCTGCTATTGAGATTACGTTAGGCGACATCTACGAAGCGATTAGCATCGTTCCCCCTGAAGCAAATGTTGATGTGGATTGTGGCGAAGCGGGCCAACAGTTAGATGTTGAGCTTGAAAAGATTCTCCATGAAGCCGAGTTACAGACCATCGAGTATCTGCGAAATTACACGATTGCTCAGGTTATGGATCGTGTTCAGTACTTCAAAGAAGATGAAGTTGCAGAATGATATGCAACTTTTTATTGCAATAAATTGTGCTTATTGTAAGCACATAAAAGGGAGGCCCAATGAATATAACTTTATTCGGTGCAAGTGGAGCGATTGGCAAGATCGTATTGGAACATGCGCTAAGAGAAAAATCAATTAGAGTAAATGCATTCGTTAGAAGAGTGGATACTCTTAAAGTATCACATCCAAATTTGAAGATTTTTGTTGGAGAGCTAACTAATCAGGTTCTTGTTCAACAAGCCATTGAGCAATCCGATGTTGTCATTAGTACGCTGGGACCGGCGTTAGACACTTCGCGCAGAAGAAAAGGTACGCCAATAGCAGATGGGCATGAGACCATTATTTATGCCATGCAAGAGCTCAATAAAAAAAGATTCATCACGTTGGCGACGCCCACTGTAAAGTCGGATGCAGATAAATCACAGTTTAGTACCGTTATCCCTGGGATTATGGCAAAGCTTCTTTTTCCTAATGGCTATTTCGAAATGAAAAAAGTCGAGAAGCTCGTGAAGGAATCCAGCTTGGATTGGACAGTCGTCCGAATTATTAATCCGAACGTCAAGCAAAGGAACCAAGAGTATGATTTTTCGTTTGGCGATAAACCCGCAAAAATGGGCGTATCACGCGAAAATGTAGGCAAGTTCATGTTTCAGGTGGCAAAGGAAAATTTATATAGTCACAAAATGCCAATTATTTTCAATCGATAAGGAGAGGTAAAGATGACAGTTTTTTCGATTATTTTGCAAAGCTTGTTAGTACTCATGTTTTTAATGGCAGGTATGGGAAAGATCTCGGGTTCCAACATGCATGTGGAAGGTTTTAAAAAATGGGGCTACCCTCAATGGTTCCGTATTGTTACAGGATTGGTTGAACTTGCTGGTGCGGCCGTATTAATCGTTGGTTACTGGGAAGCAAGCTGGGCAGCTCTTGGCGCGATAATACTCGGCATTACAAGCATCGGTGGGATCTTGACGCACATGCGTGTTAAAGACTCCTTCAAGGATACCTTTATGATTCTGTTGCTTGCGATTATCAGCATTGTCTTGTTTGCCATTAACGCATCCGATCTTTCGGATTTCCCAGGGTTCAACTAATAGGGAGCGAGGGGGCTTATTTGGAATGGTCAGCTCAGGACAGCGCTCCACGACGCGCCAATCGCGCCTCGACCATTTCAGTCGCCTCGGAGTTAGATTTTTTTGCATTGTTATATTATAATTTAATTATATATGAATGTAATGATGCGGAGGTTAGACGATGCATACTTTAGATAACATGGCAGACACATTTAAACTTCTGTCGGACAAAACAAGGCTGGCCATTATGGGGTTGTTGAACGAAAGAGACCTTTGTGTTTGCAACATTGTTGATATATTACAAATGTCTCAGCCAGGAGTAAGTCAACACTTACGAAAGATGAAAGCAGGCGGGCTTTTGAATGAATACCGAAAAGGCAAATGGATTTATTACTCCCTGAATATAGACGACAAACCCTACGTTAAAAATGTATTGGCAAGTGTTCCTTCTCAAGCGGATAAGATCGAGTGGCTGGATAAACAGCTTGCAATGGAATGTGATTAAGGTCTAACCGATGCATGGTGGTGACATGCACCAGTTGGTGCATGTTAGCCGATAACCGCTTCCCCGAATAGACTCAAGCTGTATCTCCGTTTGAAACGATGCAAGCCGCCTGCGCAATGCACTGATATGAACATCCACTGTTCGGAGCCCACCTTTGTATGCCCCCCCCCACACCGTACGCAATAACTCCTCTCGACTGATGGCAACACTTGGATGTTTGGCCAGAGTGATAAGCAACTCAAACTCCTTTCGTCGGAGTGGGATTTTGGTTCCTTTTATTTCCACGATAAATGGGGTAGAGGTGAGGATCATTTGATTGCCATGGAGAAGCTTCAAGTGATTTCGTTTTTGGTTGTAACTGGAGGATCTTCGTAAGATGGTTGAGATTCGTGCTCGAAACTCCTGCATGCCGAACGGCTTCAATATATAGTCATCCGCCCCGGCTTCCAGACTTTCCACAATGTCATTTTCCCGATTAGAAGAAGCTAATACCATTACAGGTGTCCGGATGTTCAGGTAACGTATGCAGTTGAGGAAGGAAATTCCAGCGTTTTTCCCCGCCATATCCATGCCCACAATTAGCAGCTCAAAGGTTATCCATTTTAATATTTTGTTAGCCTCATCGAAGGTAGTCGCAATGTACAGGTCGTAGGTTTTTTCCTTGTGCAGGAGTGATTCAATTAATGACGTTACAGCAGGATCATCCTCAATCAAAAGCACCTTTACGAGCATGTGGACACCTACCTTCCAAAAACTATTTCATATCATCATATAACCATGTTATTATATGTATTGCAAGATGATTTTGATGCAGAAGAAAAAGTTTACATAGCGAAAACAAACCACTAACACTCTCCTAATACTAAAATCTTACGATCATATCGCAACATAATTATATGATGATATGGGGAGTGGGAAACGTGTTTAAAAGAGCATTAATGGTGGGTATGCTGGCAGTTGTCGTTGCAATGGTGGCAGCCTGCGGTCAATCTAACAACATGACGGGGAACAACAACGCTACAACAGGGCAACAGTCTACTGCTGCTGTTAGTGAAACAGCAAAAACCAATGAGGCGCTAAGCGGTCAAATTGAGATTGATGGCTCCAGTACGGTATTTCCGTTGATGGAAGCAGTTGCGGAAGAATTCAGCAAAGAAAATAAAGATGTACGAGTACCGGTAGGTGTTTCTGGAACAGGCGGCGGATTTAAGCGCTTCTGTGCAGGCGAGACAGATATCAGCAATGCTTCCAGACCGATCAAGGCTGAAGAAGCTGAATTGTGTAAAGCTGCAGGTGTTGAATATATTGAATTGAAAGCGACTTACGATGGTTTAGCGGTAATTATTAATCCGCAGAACACTTGGGTAGATCAATTTACCCTTGAAGAGCTAAACGCGATTTTCATGCCGGAGAGCACCGTTGTGAACTGGTCTGATGTTCGTGCAGATTGGCCAAAGGAGAAAATCGAAATTTTCTCCCCGGGCGCTGATTCGGGTACGTTTGACTATTTCACTGAAGTGATCAATGGAAAGGCGCAATTAAGCCGAAATGACAATCAAGTATCTTTCAGCGAGGATGACAATGTGCTCGTTCAAGGTATAGCCGGAAGCAAGAATGGTATCGGGTATTTCGGATTGGCTTATTACGAGGAGAACAAGGATAAGGTGAAGGATGTTGCGATTGTCAACAAAGAAGGAGTTGCAGTGCTGCCTTCACAAGAGACGGTCATGAATCAGAGCTACAATCCGCTTGGTAGACCACTATTTATCTACGTGAAAAAGAGCTCTTATGAACGCCCGGAGGTAGCGGCTTTTACGAAGTATTTTATGGACAATACGAACGAGCTTTCGGCAGAGGTGGGCTACATCCCATTGCCGGAAGACATGCTTGCGGAAGAAAAGGCGAAATTATAGACGTCAAGGCAGGTTGTGCAAACTCAAATGTCTTTGGCTCGCGCCGGATGGCCCCCACATGATGGGGGCCTTTCAATCGATTGAATTCTATTTCATCCAAGTGATATGAAGGAGCGTAGAAATTTGAATACTGAACCATACGATCATAGTCCGCAAGGAAATATATCTATGGATACATCTCCTTTCCGAAACTATCGTAAGCATCCTGCAAACTGGCTCATGCCGAAGCTGTTACTACTATGTGCTTTGGTTTCCATATTAACGACTGTTGGTATTGTGTATACCTTATTGTCAGAAACCATTCGTTTCTTCAGTACGGTTTCCATAGTGGAATTTTTCACTTCAACCAAGTGGGCGCCCTTGATCGAACCGAAAGCATACGGTGTGCTTCCGCTTCTTGGCGGCACATTAATGATCACAATTATTGCTTGCCTGGTCGCCATGCCCATTGGTTTGGCCAGCGCGATATACCTTAGCGAATATGCGCCGAATCGGGTTCGGAAAATAGTAAAGCCCATTCTTGAAGTGTTAGCCGGTGTACCGACGATCGTTTACGGCTACTTTGCATTGAGCTTCGTGACCCCAATGATTCAATGGGTTTTCCGAGCGTTTTTTGGGCATGATGTTTCCATTTTCAATGCTTTAAGTGCCGGTATTGTTGTTGGCATTATGATTATCCCAATGATTGCTTCATTAAGTGAAGATGCTATGCTTTCTGTTCCAAGATCATTGAGAGACGGGGCATACGCGCTAGGAGCAACCCGGCTTGAGGTTGCACTGAAAATTATCGTTCCTGCGGCTTTGTCCGGGATTGTGTCCTCCTTTGTATTAGCGTTCTCCAGAGCGATAGGTGAGACGATGATTGTAACGGTTGCTGCAGGATCAACACCGAAACTAACCGGAAATCCTTTGGAAAGCATCCAAACGATGACTGCATATATCGTACAAGTTAGTTTAGGCGACACCCCGCACGGCTCTATTGAATATGGATCGATATTCGCTGTTGGACTTACATTGTTTGGGATCACGCTTATCCTAAACTTGCTTGCGCAGTATGTAGCGCGGCGTTTCAGGGAGGAGTATTAGAGATGGTGTTTGAGGATGACAACCGAGCATTTAATCGGGCTAGAAGACGAACGGACCTTTATCTGCATCTTGTGTTTATTGGCTGTACGTCTATTGGCATCTTATGCTTAACCGCATTAATCGTTGATTTGTTGGTGGATGGATTAGGTGCGATAGCACCGCATTTTTTTACGAGCTACCCCTCGAGAAGACCTGCTGAAGCCGGCATTTTATCAGCCCTTGTAGGAACAGGGTATATGGTAGCTATTATGGCGCCGGTATCCTTAATAATTGGTGTAGGTGCCGCGATATACCTGGAAGAGTATGCACCCAAAAATCGGATAACCAGGATGGTTCAGGTGAACATCAGCACCTTGGCGGGAGTGCCTTCCATTGTATATGGCATGCTCGGGCTAACTTTATTTGTAAGGGCTGGAGGATTTGAAGTATTGGCAATGGGGCGAAGTATTTTGGCCGGAGCGCTGACTATGTCCCTATTGGTATTACCGATTATTATCGTATCTGCGCAAGAAGCGATTCGTGCTGTTCCCCGTTCAAGGCGTGATGCTTCATACGCTTTGGGTGCCAACAAATGGCAGACTGTCCAGAAAGCAGTATTGCCTTCGGCGATCCCAGGCATCTTAACAGGAGTCATTCTGGCATTGTCTAGAGCAATTGGTGAAACGGCGCCATTAATCATGATTGGAGCCTTAACGTTTGTAGCCTTCTTACCAGATAATCCTATGGATCAATTCACAGTCATGCCAATTCAAATTTACAATTGGGTATCCAGACCGCAAGTAGAATTTCACGAGTTAGCTGCTGCTGGAATCCTGGTATTAATGGTGTTACTCGTTCTTATGAATCTGTCTGCAGTGCTTATCCGCAACAAATACCAGAAGAAAAGTTAACGGAGGAAACACATGAAACGAATGGTTGAAGTCGAAAAGTTGGATCTATATTATAGTGAAGTGCATGCATTAAAGCAGGTAAGCCTGGCTGTTAAGGAACGATCGATTACGGCATTCATAGGTCCGTCTGGCTGCGGTAAATCGACCCTGCTTCGAACGTTTAATCGGATGAATGACATGACACCTGGCGTGAAAATTAGTGGTTCTGTGTCGATATCAGGTGTAGATATTTATTCCGGACTGGTAGACGTAGAGACTCTTCGAAAAAAAGTCGGCATGGTATTCCAGCAACCAAATCCTTTTCCTAAAAGCATTTACGATAACATCACATACGGACCTAAAATTCATGGTATACGCAAAAAAAGTGAATTGGATGATATCGTAGAGAAAAGCTTACGGGGTGCCGCCCTATGGGAGGAAGTAAAGGACTCGTTGAAACGCTCCGCATTCTCACTCTCCGGAGGACAGCAGCAACGTTTATGTATTGCTAGGGCATTAGCGGTTAATCCCGATATTTTGCTTATGGATGAAGCAACGTCGGCTCTCGATCCGATCTCCACATTAAAGATTGAAGAGTTGGTACAGGAGCTTAAGCAGCAATATACCATTATTATGGTTACTCATAACATGCATCAAGCAGCCAGAGTTTCGGATGACACTGCATTTTTCCTGAACGGTGAAATTGTTGAGTTCGATGAAACCAAAGAGTTATTCTCTAGCCCGCATGATGCCAGGACAGAGGATTATATCTCTGGGCGTTATGGTTAGGTGAGTTAGAAGATGTCCTATCGCATTCTTCTGTTTCATGAAGATCCTACACTGGCTAATGTTCTCAGCTATCAGCTGAAGAAATCGGGACATACCGTGCAATGGTCATCCGAAACGGAGACATTGCATGCATGGGCTGAGGACAAATCTTTCGACATGGTCATTGTTGATGTTGATCAACATGGTGTGACGAAATCGAAGGCAGTTTCTCTGTTGATGACATTAAAGAAGGATACACCTATCATCATCCTTACAGATCGTCACGAAGACTCCGACATTGCCCTTGGCTTCATTCTAGGTGCCCAAGATGTCATTAGAAAGCCATTCGGATACGGTGAGTTAGTCTCTCGAATACACGCAATCATGAGGCGTGTGCATGAGAATACGCTTCTACAGATTACGACGAGGTCGCAAGAAAAAGCATATCAATTTGGTTTCTTTAAGCTATATCCTCAGCGGTTAGAGTTGTATTTTCATGAACACGTAATCAAGTTAAAGCAATCGGAATATAAGCTCATACATCATTTTATGTCGTTTCCTGAACAAGTCATTACGAAACAATCACTAAGTGAAGTACTGTACGGTGAGGTCAAAGTGAACTCGGGCGTTGTTCAAGTAATTGCTTCAGTTCGTAAAAAGCTCCGGATTGCAGCAACACATGTTCAGATCGAGACCATTCGAAATGATGGATATCGGCTTTCCCTAAAGTAAATGTCTTATTCATATAATCCTTTACTTATATAATTATATGTGTATAATAAAAAATGAGTTAGACATACAACCAGGATAGGAGGGAATGGAATCGTGCATACGTACATGGAATTAGCCGATGATATGAAATTACTGTCTGATAAGACGCGTCTCATGATATTGGCGATATTGAATGAAAAGGAAATGTGTGTATGTGATATCGTATCCGTACTTGAAACTACTCAACCCAACGTAAGTCAGCATTTGCGCAAACTTAAGGCTGGTAATCTAGTTAGCGAAAAACGTAAAGGCCAATGGATATACTATTCCATTAGCAGCGATAATAAGCCGTATGTACGAGACATCTTAAATACGCTTCCTTCAATGAAACATAAAGTCATGGAATTACAAAGTAGCGACAGTTGTTAGGATAGGCAGGGAGGAATTATGGTAGTTATTGCATCGGTTTTATTCATTGTGACCTTAGTTTTCGTGATTTGGCAACCGAAAGGTCTAAATATCGGTTGGTCAGCATCAGCAGGAGCCATACTTGCCTTGATAAGTGGAGTTGTCACATTCTCTGATGTCTGGGATGTCACACAAATCGTATGGAATGCAACATTGGCATTTGTAGCGATCATACTGATTTCATTAATTTTGGATGAGATCGGATTTTTTGAATGGTCAGCCCTTCATATGGCGCGGTTCGCTGGAGGGAATGGGCGCCTAATGTATGTGTATGTTATTCTTTTAGGCGCAGCTGTTGCTGCATTCTTTGCTAATGACGGCGCGGCACTCATTTTGACTCCAATCGTTCTCGCCATGGTGCGAGCATTAAAATTTGATGACCGGTTAATCCTGCCCTATATTATGGCCAGTGGATTCATCTCGGACACCGCTTCACTTCCACTCATTGTGAGTAATCTTGTAAACATTGTATCGGCGGACTTTTTCTCTATTTCATTTGTCGAGTATGCAAGCCGTATGATTGTCCCAACGTTGTTCTCGATTATGGCAAGTTTGCTCGTCTTGTACTTTTATTTCCGCAAGAATATCCCGACGAGCTATGATCTGAAGCAATTGAAGGAACCGAAAGAGGCCATTAAAGATCTCCGTTTATTCAAGATTTCATGGATTGTTTTGGCTATCCTGTTAGTCGCTTATTTGATGAGTGAATTCATTCAGGTTCCGGTTTCCGTCATTGCGGGAGCAGCGGCAATTATTTTCTTGTTCTTGGCAAGACGAAGTCAAGCCATTCAGACATGGAAGCTGGTTAAAGGGGCTCCTTGGGCCGTTGTCGTATTTTCGATCGGGATGTATGTCGTCGTGTATGGACTACGTAATGTTGGATTAACCGACGAGCTCGGGAAGGTATTCCAGTGGGTAAGTGAACAAGGATTGTTTATCTCCACCGTAGGTACCGGATTTATTGCGGCTATTCTTTCATCCATTATGAACAACATGCCGACCGTTATGATTGATGCCTTGGCGATCAAAGAAACGGCTACTACAGGCATCATTAGAGAATCATTAATTTATGCCAATGTCATTGGTTCCGATCTGGGTCCCAAAATAACGCCGATTGGTTCATTAGCAACTCTGCTGTGGCTGCACGTATTAGCCCAAAAAGGAGTTAAAATCGGTTGGGGGTACTACTTTAAGGTTGGCATTATATTAACAATCCCAACGTTGCTTATTACGTTAATTGGATTGTATCTATGGCTGCTCGTGATTGACTCCGTTTCAATAAACATCTGGATCATCATAGCCGTAATTGCAGTAATAGCAGGAGTTGCATTATTTATCTTTAACAAGCTTCAGTCCAGAAAACAAAGCAAACACTAAGAAGTTAATTAATATTAGAGGAGCAGTGATACCAATGGAAAAAAAACCACTTGTTTATTTCTTATGTACCGGGAACTCTTGCCGCAGCCAGATTGCTGACGGATTTCTAAAAGCTCTTGGCGGTGATAAATACGAAGTGAAAAGCGCGGGTCTTGAAGCGCACGGTTTGAATCCCAGAGCGATTGCTACGATGCAAGAAGCGGGTATTGATATAACAAACCACACATCCGATGTAATTGATCCAGAGATCCTTAACCGGGCTGATTATGTTATCACACTTTGCGGACATGCAGATGAACATTGTCCGGTTATTATGAATAAAAATGTCGTCAAATGGCATTGGGGATTTGATGATCCGGCCAAAGCAACGGGTACGGAAGAAGAAATAACAGAAAAATTCCGTGAAGTTCGAGATTCCATCAAGAGTAGAATTGTCGAGTTCGTAGAAACAGGAAAATAACACTGAGACGGACGCACTTTCATCCATGAATGTGCGTTTTCCTTTGAAAGGAAGTTAAAATGGCTATTCGTAGAATGCATGTTGCACTGAACTGTTCTGACCTCAAAACGTCGATTGTATTTTATCAGAGTTTTTTTGGAGTAGAACCTACGAAGGTTAAAGACAACTATGCGAAGTTTGAACTTGATGAACCTGCTCTGCATTTTTCATTGAATGTGCGGCCTTTTGAAAAAACAGGCGTTCTTAATCACCTCGGATTTCAGGTAGCTAGTACCGAGGATGTGTTAGCAATGGGTGAGCGTCTCCGCCAGTCGAATCTTCTTACAATTGATGAAATGAATACGACTTGCTGTTATGCTGTTCAGGATAAGGTTTGGGTTTATGATCCAGACGGGAACGCCTGGGAAATTTTCTGTACGAAAGAAGATTCCGAATTTGAGTCCGCGGGGGAAGCAAGGGATCTCTCGCTTTGTTGCGCGCCTCCATCGCCAATTGCTGTAGAATTTAAGACATTTAAACGATAAAGGGAGATTGATTATATGCAAAAGAATTATCATAATCTCATTGAGGATAAAATCTTTTTTGGCGGCGCCGCAGATGTTGAAGATATGTTCGTCAATGAGGGGATCGAGGTCGTCGTTGACTTGCGTGGAGAAGCAACCGAATGCGCATATCCAAATAAGAACTTAGAATGGATCCAAGTTCCCCTAGGAGACAATGCAGAGGAACCGCAAGATCAACTTTTTAAGCAGGCTGTTAGCCATGTAGTAAAAGCATACAATGAGGGTAGAAAAGTTGGTTTTCATTGTGGCGGCGGAAGCGGCCGAACAGGGGCTGTAGCTGTCGGGACACTTATTGAGCTCGGGAAAAGCTCTACCATTGATGAAGCGGAGAAACTTGCCAGATCAATTCGATCTAAAATCAACGTAAAACCTATTCAACGTGAAGCTCTCGAAAAGTTATATGGTTAATTGTAATGATGCAGACGAGTCGTATGAACGTCTGCTTTCTCTTTTTAATTTAATTTGCAAAATGCAAATAAATAGTGTATAAATGACTAAGAGGTGAACGCTATGGAATATAGCCCAAGAGATTTATTACAGCTAACGTCTCGTAGTTTTGGACTTCTTAATAAGAATTGTTGCAGCATAGGAAACTTTGACTTGTCAATAATTCAAAGCCATATCTTATACGAGATTAATCGTCAACACCAGCCATCCATTCAAGAGATTGCAGATAATCTAGGGATGGATATTACGACCTTTAGTCGTCAAATTCAATCAATGGTTAAAAAGAAACTTGTGATTAAAACACCTTCTCCTGAAGATCGAAGAGTATATATACTGTCTTTAACTACTGAAGGTAAGTTTGTTGCAACTACAATCGATCAAATGATGAATGATTACTTAAATGAAGTATTCTCTTTTATGAATGATTTCGAAAAGGAGACCGTATTACGCTCTTTGAAATTATTGAATGACAGTATGAAGAAATCAACAATGTGTTGCACTTAAGCAAGGTAATAATAAAATTGCTTTGCTAAAACTGAAAGTTGCATTTTGCAAATATAAATGATCAATCCCAAACCTATTTTGATTAGATAAATTCAATATTTGCAAAATGCAAATAAATTTGAACGGGAAAGGATAGGAATATCTATGCATATTTACGATTCGATTGTGATCGGCGGGGGACAGGCTGGACTGGTGGCAGGATACCATCTAAAGAGAAAGGGTCTTTCATTTCTTATTTTAGAATCAGAGCCCAAAGCCCTGGGTTCTTGGCCAAAGTATTACGACAGTCTAAAATTATTTTCTCCTGCTCGATTCTCATCGCTGCCTGGGTTGAAATTCCGTAGCACAACATATCCAAAGAGGGATGAGGTCATAGATTATTTAAAACAATATCAACAACACTTTCATTTACCGGTTCAAACTAACGAAAACATCATTAGCGTTATGCGAGAAAATGGCATATTCACTCTTTATTCTACAATAGGCAGTACTTTTAGAACAAAGACAATTATTAATGCGACAGGTAACTTTCATCGCCCTTATACTCCAGAGATTAGTGGTCATGAATCGTTTTTAGGGAACTGTTTACATTCTTCGGAATATCGGAATCCCGATTCTTTTAAGAATCAGCGGATCATCGTTGTTGGCCGTGGGAATTCTGCTGTTCAAATCGCAGTTGAACTATCTGAGGTCAGCACCGTAAGTTTGGCTGTACTTAAACCCGTACAATTTACAAAGCAAAAAGTCGGAGGAGTGGATGTGCATTTTTGGTTGCGTATGATAGGGCTGGATACGTTTCCTTTTTGGAGATTTGGACTTAATGCGCCAAATCCATCGGCTGTCATGGATTTAGATCAGTATAAAATGAAGCTGGATGCCGGTAATCCTGCTCAGAAAAAGATGTTTACTTCTTTTTATTCTGATGGCGTTATTTGGCCGGATGGGGCGAGGGAAAAGATAGACAGCATTATCTTTGCAACAGGATATAAGCCTAATATGCCTCATTTTCAAGCGTTAGGCGCTACCCATGCTGGTGGAGATGCCATTCATCAAGCAGGAGTCAGTGAAGTGGTTCCAGGCCTGTTTTTTGTAGGATTATATGGTCAACGATCCTTTGCTTCTGCAACAATGCGCGGTGTAGGGCCTGATGCTAAATATGTCGTTAACAAACTTGTGAAGTACTTAAAGAAGAAGTAAAATCATTAAATCAAAATAAATTGATTTATTGTTGACTTTGCGGAAGAAAGTTGATATCATGGGACCGTAAATCAAGAAATGTTGATTAAACATAAGCTGACAGGGATTGGAGGAAGGCGACCTTGATTAAAGAACTTCAGGTACTGGGACAAAATGAAGCGAAAGTGGATTTCGCAAAGTATGAAGCGAAATTTAAGGCACTTGCTGATCAGAAAAGGCTTCAGATTATGTATGAGCTCACGCAACGAGGAAATACATGCGTATGTGATCTGACAGAAATCGTCGATATGCCCCAATCCAAATTATCATACCATTTGAAGATATTACTGGATGCTGGATTACTGCGTCGAGAAACAAAAGGGACTTGGAGCTATTACGAGTTGAACACAACGGAAGTAAATAATCTGCTGTCTCCGGAGCTTTGTTGTATTTTTCGTATGAATGAGGTGAAATCAAACGATTGCTGTTAAGCGATTGTATGGATTTTAAATCAAAAAAAATTGATTATACAAAGTCTCTTGATAACAACTACTAAATAACCATTTGGAGGTCATACCCATGAGTCAATGTTGTTCAAGTCCAAGTCCAATTCAGTTATCGATGAAGGCTTCAAAGCATGCTGCAACTTCAGTAAAACATGATCTACCTGTTGCAATTATAGGTGGAGGTCCCGTCGGATTAGCTGCTGCCGCTCACCTTGTCTCTAAAGGAGAGTCCTTTATTCTCTTCGAGGCAGCTTCAAACATAGCAGGAAATGTTAACCAGTGGGAGCATGTACGCGTGTTTTCCCCATGGCAATTTAATATGGATAAGGCGGCTAAACAGCTGCTGGAAGCTTCAGAATGGAAGGTCCCTGATGAACAGGCATTCCCAACGGGAAGAGAGCTTATCGATGAGTATTTAGCTCCATTGTCTCAGCTTCCAGTCATTAAGCCATTTGTCCATTACAACGCTAAAGTTATTGCGGTAACTCGCAAAGGCTTAAGTAAAGTAAAAACTGCGGGACGCGATGATTTGCCATTCGTTCTTCATGTTCAACAAGACAATAGAACTTACAAATATGAGGCTAAAGCCGTTATTGATGCTTCCGGAACTTGGTCTAGTCCTAACCCTGCTATGTCTGATGGGGTATGGACTATAGAGGAGCAGTCCGTGAATAGCCAGATTTCATATGGAATTCCGGATGTGCTTGGTAAGAACAAAACAAGATTTGCAGGAAAGCATGTCCTTGTAGTTGGCAGCGGTCACTCAGCCATTAATGCCTTGCTTGACCTTGAACGTCTTCAAGAGCAAGCTCCACAAACCTCCATTTCCTGGGTCATTCGAAAAACAAATGTGGCAGATGTTTATGGCGGTCAGGTAAGTGATGCACTTCGCGAACGCGGTGTTCTTGGAGTTCGATTGCAACAGCTGGTCGAGTCAGGAAAACTCTCCGTACACTCATCATACCTAATTGATCAATTTGAGCATGATGGAGCCCGCATTAATGTAGTGGGGTCTGTGAACGGCGAGAGGGTGAGGATCGATGGAATAGATGAAATTATCAGTAACACGGGATCGCGTCCGGACTTGTCTTTTCTTAGGGAAGTGCGGATCGATATTGATTCCGATATCGAGAGCGTAGGTGCACTCGCTCCGCTGATTGATCCCAACGTTCATAGCTGCGGAAACGTAAGGCCTCATGGTGAAAAAGAATTGCGTCAACCAGAAAAGAATTTCTATATTGTTGGCTCAAAGAGCTATGGCCGCGCACCTACCTTTTTAATGGCAACCGGATATGAGCAAGTCAGATCCATCGTGGCGGCGATTACAGGAGACTGGGAAGCAGCTGAAAATGTGGAGTTAGATCTTCCAGAGACTGGCGTATGTAGTGTTAATAAATCAGTACAATTTAGTAATGGTCTTTCAGAAGTTCGGCCGGATGATAATCAAACTGATGGTAGCTGTTCGACAACACCTAATGCAAGTAAAACTTCATGTTGCGGATAATGCTTTCTAGAAGGCCAAAAGGAGGTAGCCGATATTCGCCGGTGTCGAGACTGGCGGTTATTACGGCTATCTCTTTGCTGGGCGATTCCATGCTTTATATCACTCTTCCTATCCATTGGAGGAGAGATGAACGCTTCCCAGAAGACAGCGGGAGGAGCGCTCGCCGAGCAGATGCTCAGCCAGCTTAAAGTAGATAAGGCTTTTATTTCGCCGGACGGCATATCCATCGTTGATGGCGTGACGGATTACGACGTGCAGGAAGCGAACATTTCACGGCTTATAATGAAACGAGCCGATGAAGTTATTTTGTTGGCGGACCATTCCAAATTCGGCATAGTAACGTTTTCCCGTATTTGTAGTTTGGAAGATGTGTCACTCGTTATAACAGATAGGCAATGCCCGGAAGATTGGAAACAGCTGCTAGGCGATCAAGATGTTCAATTACTACTCGCGGAGGAGGATGAATTCCAATGATCGTCGATTCCCATTTCCATCTAGAAGAAGGTCCGTATTCGATCGATTGGCCACGGCGTACCCATTACGCTTAGCTCCGATTCGCATTTCCCCGACGACATCGGCATGATGCTGGATCAAGCCGCAGCACTTGCGCTCAGAACAGGCTATGAGGAAGTCGTGTACTTCGAAGGGCGGGAACGAAGGTACTTGAGGCTGGAGGATTAGACATCCATGACAGCGAATCAGACATTCGATCCGTCCATATAAATCATGGAGAGGGGGAGAGACTTTGAAGCTGACAGCAGCCGTGCGTGGGAGAAGTTATCAATTCCGTGACCTTAAGGAGGTCATGGCTAAGGCGAATGAGGAGAAGTCGGGAGATAGCTTAGCAGGACTGTCCGCGGAGGATGCTACCGAGCGGGTTGCCGCCAAAATGGTTCTATCGGAGCTCCGATTATGTGATATTCGCGAGTCGCCATTGCTCCCTGGAGAGATAGACGAAGTGTCACGCATCATTGAATCCGACCTTAATGAAGAGATGTATGCACAGATTAAGAATTGGACCGTAGCTGAATTAAGGGAGCAGCTGCTGCGAATGGATGGCGGCAGCAATTCTCTTGTTTGTGTGGGCCAAGGGCTGACAAGTGAAATGATCGCCGCTTGCGCCAAGCTGATGAGCAACCTGGATCTGATCCAAGCAGCTGCTCGAATTGAAGTGGTTACGACCTGCAACTATTCGATGGGGCAGCGAGGTGTCCTTGCCGGTCGTGCCCAACCGAATCACCCCTCTGACCATTTGTATGGCATCCGTGCTTCGCTGTACGAGGCACTTTCCTATGGCATCGGAGATGCTGTAATCGGGATTAATCCGGTAATTGATACTGCCGACAGCGTGTATCATATTCTCGCAATGACGAAGGATGTGATGACTCGCTGGGATGTGCCAACGCAGAACTGCGTGTTAGCTCACATCACCACGCAGATGCGGGCGATCCGGATGGGAGCTCCCGCCGATATGGTATTTCAAAGCTTAGCAGGTACGGAGCTTGGCAATAAGTCCTTTGGTATTGATAAGGCGCTGCTGGACGAAGCCGACGAGTTAATTCAGACGGAGGGAACCGCCACAGGGCCGAACCGTTGGTACTTTGAAACGGGGCAAGGCTCAGAGCTGTCCTCCGAGGCCCATCATGGTATCGATCAGGTGACGCTGGAGGCACGCTGCTATGGGCTGGCCCGGCATTACAAACCATTTATGGTGAACACGGTTGTAGGCTTTATCGGTCCCGAATATTTGTATGACAGTAAGCAGGTCATCCGTGCCGGGCTTGAGGATCACTTCATGGGCAAGCTTCATGGTCTGCCTATGGGGGTTGATGTGTGCTATACGAACCATATGAAGGTTGACCAGAATGACATGGACAATCTGGCCGTGCTGCTGGCGGCAGCGGGTGTCAACTTTATTATCGGTGTACCTATGGCAGACGATTGCATGCTGAATTACCAGTCCACGAGCTACCATGATATTGCGACATTGAGGGAAACCATCGGGCTTCGTCCTGCTCCTCCATTCGAACGTTGGCTTGAAAGAATGGAGCTGATGAAGAACGGCAGGCTGACTGCCAGAGCAGGAGATCCGAAAATCTTTATGTAGGCAAGCAGAACAAGAGCGAAGGTATGGAGAGGGGGATTCGGATGAAGGATATCAGCGCTTCTTCTGGGCTGGATGCATGGAATGAGCTGAGAATCACAACGGGGGCACGCATCGATGTTGGCCGGTCTGGCACAAGGCCGATTACGAGCGACATGCTGAAGTTGCGTCTTGATCATGCGGCTGCTGTAGATGCCGTGTATAGCGAAGTTCCTCGCCGCCTAATCGAAGAGATGGGGCTTGTCTTCGCGGAGACACAGGCTGTAGACAAAGTTCAGTATTTGAAGCGACCTGATCTTGGCAGGAAACTCACGGCTGAATCCGCCGAGGTGCTGCAAACACGTTGCGTCCATGCACCGCAGGTGCAGATCGTTGTGTCGGACGGACTTAGTGCAGCAGCGATCGAAGCCAATCTGAAGGTTGTATATTCTTCTTTGTTAGATGCCCTGAAACGCCTCAAGATGGAGGCCGGTACACCTGTATTCGTGAAATACGGACGAGTGGGCAGCATGGATCATATCGGTGATCTCTTACAGCCAGAGGTATTAGTCCTGCTGATTGGAGAACGACCCGGCCTTCTATCCGCCAACTCGATGAGTGCCTATATGTGCTACAGGCCTTGCTCCGGGAAGATGGATTGCAATCGTAACGTGATCTCTAATATTCATGAGAGCGGCACACCGCCTGCTGAAGCGGGGGCCATGATCGGGACATGGCTAAGGGCTATGCTGGATCAAAGGCGGAGCGGTACTGAACTTGTTTTCTAATGTACAAAGCGACTAACTAAGGCAAGCAGCCTTCTGTTGGTCGCTTTTTTGATTGTTATCGGAGTGCGAGTTCATCATGTGGACGCCGCTTAATCAAAATGCCAAGGAGGGTATGAATCTTACCGATTTGCTGGGATAATGTTAGGTAGTTGCGATCAGCGAAGGAGAACAATATGAGATTATTTCAGATGAAAGCGGAAACGAACGGACGCAATCGGATGGACGACTTTCTTGAACATAACTATGTGTGCGCGGGTCCGGCGGACATCGGAGATGTGGAGCTTTGCGAGGAGGCTGAGCTTCACAGCAGGCTGACGCATGTCGCTCGGGACGAGCGGCAACTAGCCGAAATGTACACGGAGATGCGGCTATTCGTTCATGTCATCCAGGATGGTGATTATGTCGTGATCATGGACAACGACAACGTGCATCTCGGCGATATCGGCGATTACTATTATGTAGAAGCTTTCGATTCCAACGAAGAGGGCAGCTGTCATCGTAGAGGCGTAACTTGGTTAATGACGGTGCCCGCAGCGGGGATTAGCAATGAAATACGAGCGTTGCTGAATGAAGGGGAAAGCCTATCCTTCTTTGGCCGTCCCATATCGCAAGCTGAGATTAGGCTGGAACTGGGAGCGGATTATGCGACTGGCGGCGGAGCCGAAGCAAGCTCCGAACAGGCCTATAGCTCACCTCTTCCGGATGCAGGCATGATTGCCGAAGCGCTCTCCATCTTGCATGCCGCGATGCGAAGCGACGATCCGGAGCGCAGAGAACGCGCCGCAATAGCAGTGCTTGATTACGCCAAAGGGAGAAACTTGCCGTAAAGTAAGAACGTTTGGCAAGCTGTACGCAAGACGAACCCGCGCCCTACAGGACGCGGGTCTCTTCGTGCACGCCAGTATGGGCGTCACCCGAGTGCGGGAAAAGTCATCTGAACTTTACAGCCGCGGCAACGAGACGGAACGTTTCTCCTCGCTGGAACGTATGACGGCGTCCAAAACCTCCTGGTTGCGGTAGCCGTCCATAAAGTCCGGCAGGCCGTCCGGAGCTTGCCCGTCCAGCAGAGCAAGGAAGTCTCCATACTGGGATACCTTGCACCGTGCGGGAACCTCGATCTCCGACTTGGCGAGCTGTCCTGGCGCTTCCTCGCGAATCCAAACGACATGGTCCGGGCTTAACGTAGACGCATGAAGCGTGCCTAGATCGCCATAGATGGACACTTCGTGCTGATTACCCGATCCGATCGCGTTGCGCGATGATTGGAAGACGCCGACGGCGTCTCCGGTCATTCGCGCCAGGAAGCTCACGAAGTCGTCGACCTCGACCTTGACCATCTCTCCCGTAACGGGATCCGGACGCTCGGGAACGAAGGTGCGCATCTGCGCGGACAGCTCTTCGAACTCGCCGAACAGGAAACGCGCCAGATCGATCATGTGTGAGCCGAGGTCGCCGAGCGTCCCCGTGCCGGTGATGTTCTTGTTAAAGCGCCAAATATACGGCGTATCATTAGCTAACGAGCCCCAGCCCTGCAGGTACTGGATGGAGAAGCTGCGGACCTTGCCCAGCCGCCCTTCGCGAACGAGCTCCCGCGCGTAACGGAATGCCGGCGTATACCGGTAACTGAAGCCGACCATGCCGGGAACCGGCGTCCGTTGGTACTGTGGCAGAAGCTCGAGCGCCTCCTCGAAGATCCGGGTAAAGGGTTTCTCGACGAGATAAGGTTTGCCAGTCGCCAGACAAGCGCGAAGGATGGCTGCATGGACGTTATTTGGCGTCACGGCTACGACCGCATCGACTTCCGGGTCCTCGATTAGTTCCGCGAAGTCCGCATACCGCTTGCCGGACGCGATACCAAGCTTCTCCCCTCGCTCAGTCAAGGCCAGAGGATTCACGTCGCTTAACGCCACGATCCTGTAGCGGCCCTCCTCCGTCATCCAACGGATATGGGAATGAGCCATGCCGCCTAGCCCAATTAGCCCGATTCGATATGTGTACATGGCATTATTCCCCTCTCCGCGCATTATTGCACGTTCTTGTATCTATCAAAAGCGTCTGTATAGATTTGGATCAGCTTCTGCAAGCCCATGTCGTTCAGCTTCTTGACATAAGAATCCCATTCTTGCTCAATGCCGCCTTGCGTAATCCACTTGGCGCGGGTGCTCCTGATATAGCTTTCGATATCGGTCGTCAGCGTAGGCAGCTCTGCGTATTCTTCGATGGTATACATGACGTCCGGGAAAGGCTCCGTTACGTACTCTTTGCTCAGAGCGTCGAGCTGCAGCTTCAGGCCGTCGCCGGTGGCGGGGTCGAGCTTAATACTTTTCTCGAATTCGGGGCTGACGTATTTTGGACCGAAGTCGCGCAGGGAGCTATCCCAGTACCAGGCGTCCGCGCTTGTGCCATCCGGCGGATCCATGAGCGTATACGTGCCGTCACCGTACTTTTCGATCGAGGTGCCGATGGCGCCCCAGAAGTTCTGTATGCTGGCTTCCCCTGTGTAGAATTGATCCGCCCAGCGTGCGGATACCTCTGGATACTTGTTGGCAGTCGTAATCAGCATCTCGTTGCGTCTGAAGCTGAGCCCATTGGGATCGCCGATCTGATATTTATTCCCGTCAGGTCCGCTCATGGGCACGATCGTCTCGTATTGGTCGCTCCACTGGCCGAATACGGCGTCCGGTGTCCATTGGTAGGTGAAGCCGATCAAAGGGGCGTCCGGGTTCTGGCGCTTGGCCGTCAGCATCGTATTGTCCTGTGTGAACGTTTCTTTGTCGATCAGCCCTTCGGAGAACAACTTATTAGCCCAGGTAATGCCGGCCTTGTACTCGTCGGACGTCGGGATGTAGTCTAGCTTGCCGTCCTTGACAACCATGTGGTTACCGCGGATATCGGTAATGCCGAACGGCGAGAGCAGGTTGAAGTCGATGTCCTTGGAATCGCTGTACGGAATTTCGTCCGCCTTGCCGTTGCCGTTGGGGTCCTGCTCCTTGAACGCCTTCAGCACGGTGTACAGCTCGTCGAGCGTCTCCGGCGTTTTCAAGCTCAATTTGTCCAACCACGTTTTGTTGATGACTGGCTGCACGGAGGAGTAAGGCCGCGATGGAAGCCGTGCGGGCAACGAATAGATTTTGCCGTCCGGGAAGGTGCTCAGCTTCTTCATATCCGGCATTTCGTCCATCGCCGCTTTGAGATTAGGCATATACTGATCGATGTAGTCGTCAAGCGGGCGGAACAGATTGAGGTTGTTCACGATATCCGAGTCGCCGAACGCCATGTTGCCGATGATGATGTCTGGCATTTTGCCGCTAGCCAGCATGACGGACTTTTGCGTCTCCCAGTCGCTATTGGAGATGACCTGCCAATTGATCTTGACGTTGGAGTTTTTCTCGAGCTCCTGCAGCCAGGTATTCTTGGTGAACGTGTCGCCCATGTTGCCCCAGCGTATTGTCAGCGCGTTCAGAGTGATCGGCTTGTCGACGATCGGCATGCCTTCTTCGTTAAGGCCTTTGCCGGACTCGCTTGCCGTATTGTTCCCCGTGTCGTTAGACGGGGCGTTGCCCGGATCCGCATCGTTGCTGCAGCCCGCCAGAACGGCGGTGCCGAGTACAGTCATCAAAGCCAGGCTGGTTATCATTTGTTTTGCCTTTGCCATGTCAATCTCCCCTTTAGAATCAAATAATTGCAAGTTTTCGGGCATTCCCTGCTGTTCATTCGTGATGGGAAGCGGACTTTTTGAACTTCCTTAACTCTTGACGGCGCCGATCATCACCCCCTTGTTGAAGTGCTTCTGCACGAAGGGGTAGAGGCACATGATGGGCAGCGTCGCGACGATAATGACAGAGTATCGAAGCAGATTGGCGAGGCGCAGGGCGATCTGTGCCGCTTCACCCGTACCAAGCGCCGTCTGCATCTCGTTGGTGACGAGTATGTCCCGCAAGACCAGCTGGAGCGGATGAAGATCCTTATTCTGCAAATAGATCAGAGCGTTGAAATAAGAGTTCCAATGACCGACCGCGAACCACAACGCAAGCACCGCAATGATGGCTTTGGATAGCGGCAGCACCATCAGCGCGAAGAAGCGCAGATTGCCGCAGCCGTCGATCTGTGCGGCTTCCCACAGCTCTTCTGGAATACCCGTCCGGAAGAAGGTACGCGCTACGATGATGTCGAAGACGGCGACCGAGAACGGGAGCACCATAACTAGGAACGTATCGTACAAATGAAAGTCGCGAATGGTGAGAAAAGTAGGCACCAGTCCGCCGTTAAAAAACATCGTGAAGATAAAGAAGAACGTCAGTGGCTTAAGTCCGGCCAAATCCTTTCTCGATAAGGCATAAGCCGCCGACAAATTAACGGCAAGTCCGATCAATGTTCCCGCAACTGTATAGAAGATCGTATTCCGATATCCGATCCATATGTTGGCGTGGTTGAACAGCTCCTTATAGCCGTCTAGCGTAAAGCCCTGAGGCCAGAGCCACACTTTGCCGTTGCCGACGGCGGATGGATCGCTGAAGGACGCGATGACGATAAAGTATAGCGGATATAACATAATGATAAGCACAATGATGGCCCAAATATATAGTAATGTTTCCAGGAGCCTGTCGTTATCGCGTTTTTGTATGCCAGGCTGGATGCGGCCTGTTGCATGGTCCATGGCTGTTCGTCCTCCTTCCCTCACCAGAGGCTATTCTCCGAATATTTTTTGGCTACCTGATTAACCACAATAAGCAGCACGAAGTTAATGAGCGTATTAAACAAGTTGATCGCCGCAGAGAAGCTGAACTGTGAGCTGAGCAGGCCGATCTTGTACACGTACGTCGAGATGACCTCGCTGCCGGAAATGTTGAGGTTATTCTGGAGCAGATACGCCTTCTCGAAGCCGACGCCGAGCAGACCGCCGACTCTCAGAATGAGGAGTGTAACAATCGTCGGGATGAGCATCGGGATGTCGATATACCAAATCTTCTGCCAACGGGTCGCGCCGTCCACCGTTGCGGCTTCGTACAGGCTGGGAGTGACCGCCGACAACGCCGCAATGTAGATGATGCTGTCCCACCCGGTATGCTGCCAGACGTCTGACCATACATAAATGCTGCTGAACAGGCTGGCGGACCCCATCACGTTAGGCGCTTCGGCGCCGAACAATCGATAGAGATTGCCCATCAAGCCGTTGCCGGGCGACAGCAGAATCATCATGAGGCCGACGATAACGATGGTGGAGATGAAATGCGGCATGTAGGTGATCGTCTGGAACACCCGCTTGAACCTGTTCGCCCGCAGTTGGTTCACGAGAATCGCGAACGCGATCGGAATCGGGAACATTGCGAAGCTGTACAGGCTGATCAACAAGGTGTTTTTGATCGTGATCGAGAATTGATAGGACTGGAAGAACTTCTCGAAGTATTTGAGTCCCACCCAAGGACTATCCATAATGCCTAATGCTGGTTTAAAGTCCTTGAACGCGATAATGACGCCGTACATCGGCTTATAGGTAAAGCAGAGCAGAAGCGTCACGGCCGGAAGCAAGAGCAAGTAGAGCCCCCAGTTTCTGCCGATTCGGAGCGCTTGCCGACGGACAAGGCCTTTGAATGAATGGTTGATCAAGCTGTCGAACCTCCTCTTGCCGCATAATGTGTATGCTCAGAATGAAACGAGCTGCCTTGCATCCGACGACGTTTTCCCTTGTCTTGGTCCTAAGTATACGTAAACGGAGTGATGCGATTTGGACGATTTGGCGTTGTGATCTGGACCTATGAGGGGGACGGGCGTCTCCTGGCAGCTTGGTTAGGCAAGGGACAAGGCTTAATCCAGACTTTTTGCTAGCACTTTCCGGACATTCGGGGGCGGCGGGCACAAGGCCGGTATGCAATTTCCGTTGCCGGTATTATAATCATCTGACAAAGCCCATTCATTAGAGCGGCGAGGGAAAGGCGAGGGGAGCGGGGGCAAGTGGCCAAACGGGCGGAGAATAAGCTTTATCCCATTAAGCACTACGTCAGGATCATTATGATCATCTCGATATCGGCTCTTATCCTGGACTTCATCATCAGCTTCGCGTCGATCTCGATCGTCAAGCAGCAATCCGCTCGTGATTTGCGGGACAGTGCGTATTTGTACATTAATAGGATCAACGGGGATTTCTCTTACATTAGCCAATTCATGGGTTGGACGCTCGCGAACGACGATAATGTGAAGCTCATGGGCTCGCACGGGCTGAACGATTCGGAGTTTATCAAGGCCAATGACATGTTATACCGCCGATTCGTCGAGCTGCAGAAAAGCTACGATCGAAGCTACAACTTCTTTCTGTTTCTCGGACAGCAGGACGTCATGATCAACGTCGCGCCAATGGGTTTGACATACAAGGAGTATCAGGAACTGAAGGAACAGATCGGCGCGTACAAGGACACCGGCCAGATCTACGATCCGTTCTATTCCCGCTGGTCGACAGTCCGTCTGGACGGATCCTTTTATATCATTAATGTTTTCCTTTACCACGGTAATTACATGATCTGCCTGATCGCTGCGGATGATCTGATCGGACCGTTGCGGCAGATCAATCTGGGGGAGAACGGGTATGCCTCTCTGTGGACAGAGGATGGGAGCCTTGTGACGACCCCGATCTCGAATAACGGGAAGCAGGCCGACGCCTCGCAGGATCGGCACGCCTGGCTTAAGGTATTCCAGACAAAAACGACCGTCAAAGGGGAATTTGATAACGCGTCGTTCTACGTCAAACTGGATATTCAATTCGGCGCCTTCGAGAAAATCATGATCGCTCAGCTGCTCATTATGCTTCTAGCCGTCATCGTGGCTTGCAGTTTGAGCTTCATCATGCTGTACTTCCGCAACAAGGTGCTCCAGCCGATCAAGAACTTCTCGTACAACCTGGCCTTCTGGACCGAGGACGGTGAGCCAATCGATATCGAGGGAAGCAATATCGCGGAGCTTGAGAAGGCGAACAAACAATTCGCTCAGCTGGTTCGGCAGATTAAGACGTATAAGATCGACATCTATGAACGGGAAATCGAGAAGCAGCGCATTCAGCTGGATTATATGAAGCTTCAGATCAAGCCGCATTTCTTCCTGAACTGCTTGACATCGATCCATAGCATGGCGCAGATGGACATGACCGAAGAAATCCAGAAGATGGCGATGTCCACGTCGATCTACTTCCGGTACATCTTCCAGAACGGCCAGGACTTCGTTCAGATGGAGGACGAAATCGAGCATGTGCGCATCTATCTCGACATTCAGAAGCACCGCTACCGCGACGCCTTTCTCTATCAGATCGAGGGGGCGGAGCAGATGCGGTATACGCCGATTCCGCCGCTCGTCCTGCAATCCTTCATTGAAAATGCGATCAAATACGCGGTCTCGCGAGACAACGATTCCCTTATTACGCTGAACGTCGGCCGCCGCCGAATCGGCGGCGAACCCGTGACCGTCATCCGGATCGCGGATACCGGCCCCGGCTTCCCGCCGCAAGTGCTGGAGAAGCTGCGGCAAGGCATGCCGCTGGATCAAGCGAACGGCACGCAGATCGGCATCATGAACACGCTCCAGCGTCTGGAGACCCTATACGGCGGTCGAGCGGTCGTCCGCTTCCACAACCGCGCCGGCGGCGGAGCCGGCGTCACGCTTTACCTGCCGGAGCTCCCAGGGCTACCGGTTCATCCATCCGAGACAGGAGGAGAGCAGCATGCAGGCCTTGTTGGTAGATGATGATTATTTCGTCGTGACGGCTCTTGAGAAGAAGATCGATTGGGCTTCGCTTGGCATCGATACGGTACATACCGCGCACAATGTCGCACAGGCTCGCGACATTCTGCAGCGGCATCCCATCCACATCCTCATCTCCGATATCGAGATGCCGCAAGGGAGCGGGCTCGAGCTCTTGGCCTGGATTCGCGAGGAGGGTTACAACGTGCAGGCGATCCTCCTGACCAACTATGCCGATTTCAACTATGCGCAGAAGGCGATCGAGCTGCGGAGCTTCGAATATTTTCTGAAGCCGATCCAATTCGATAAGCTGATGCTGATCATACGGAAGGCGATCGAACGGGTCGAGGAGCAGAGGCGCGAGGAGGAGGCCATTCGGGAGGGGCGCTACTGGAAACGAAATCAAGCCAGGATGCTGGAGCACTTCTGGCGCAAGCTGATTAGCGACAGCGTTTCCGCTCCTCTTAAACCAGAGGACGTCGCCCGCACCGCCTCCGAACAGAATCTGTCTTACGGCATGGGCGATCGCGTACAGACGCTTATGTTTAATATGTATCACGCTGCCGGAGGGATGGGGCTGGAGGAAAAAAGCCTGTTCGATTTCGCGCTGCTTAACGTTTTATTTGAGCTATACCGGCACGAGAGCTTTACGGTGGAGACGGCGCTGGAATACAGCGCGCATAATTGGATCGTTGTACTGAAGTGGAACGGGCAGCCGAACCAGCGGAAGCTCGAGGAGCTTTGCGTCTCGTTCATCGAGCAGGCGAATCGTTCGCTGAAGTGCGATGCCTGCTGCATCATCGGCCAGTCGTCCAAGTTTGAAGAGGTTTCTAACAGTTTGAGGCAATTGCTGCAAGGGAATGCGAGAATCGCCAAACGGCGCAATGTCATCTATTACGCGGATCGAAGCTCGGGAAAGGCCGAAGAAGCGTTTGCGCCGCCAGATCTATCCAGGCTCGAGGGGCTGCTGGAGCAGAGCTTGCCGGACGACTTTGTGAGGGAAGCGTCCGCGTACCTGCTACGTCTCTCGGATCAAGGAGGCCTCTCCGTCCCGACTCTGGGCTTGTTCCGGCTGGACATGATGCAGCTCGTATACGCGTTCCTTAAGTCCAGGGGCATTCAAGCCCATCAATTGTACAAAGGCGGGAAGAGCGAGCGGCTGATGGCCGATTCCATGAATTCGATCGAGGATATGGAGGCTTACCTCCAATATCTCGTCACGACGGCGATGTCGTATCGAGACTTCGCCGAGCAGCCCACGACGGTGGCTGAGGAGATCAAACAATACGTGAACAAGCATTACGGCGAGGATTTAACCCGCCTCAGCTTGGCTGAAATTTTTTACCTGCATCCCGATTATTTGGCCAGGATTTTCAAGAAGGAGACCGGAATCTCGCTTGGCAACTACGTGATCGGAGCCCGAATTGCGGCCGCCAAAGGGCTGCTGCGGACGACTCCGTTGTCGGTGTTCGCCGTGGGCAAGAAGGTTGGATACTCGAACTATTCTTACTTCGCCAAGGTGTTCAAGCAAGAGGTAGGCATGTCGCCGAATGAGTATAAGCAGAGCGGGATGGAGATCAAGGAGTGAACGACAGCGGCCACTTTCCGCTTGCACCAAGCGCCATTTTGTCCAGTCGGCTTTGCTTAGCAGCCGGATTTTGGGTTGTTTTTCTTTGACAAAACCCAATAAAGATATTATCTTAATTACATAAAGATCATATCTTTAATAGGGAGTAGGATGGCGAGGCACAGATGAAGAAGCTGGCTCACGAAGAGATCATGGAGCACATACAAGAGCGAATCCGTTCCGGAGAATGGAAGCCCGGGGAACGTCTGCCGACGATGCAGGAATTGGCGTTGCAATACAAGCTCAGCATTACGGCCGTGCGCGAAGCGCTGCGTCTGCTGGAGAGTCGCCGGATTGTCAGCATCGAGCACGGCAGAGGGATTTTTGCCTGCATCGATCCTGGACTTCTCGAAGATCCCGCGGCTCCGATTAAAGGGATGGAGAACCGCTCGCTGCTCGAGCTGCTAGAAGCGCGTCTTGCAATCGAACCTGAGCTGGCGGCGCATTGCGCCAAACGTTCGTCTGGAGCCAAGGCGCGAGTCATCCGCGAACTGGCGGATCTGATGGAAGAACAGATGAAGCGGGGGGAGGATCACTTCGCCACAGATGTTCAATATCATCAAGAGATCGCGGAAGGCGCCGACAACCAATTGCTTGCCCGGATGTTGTCGGTCGTAGCGGACCTGTCAGCTCAAGGTAGGCGGGAGACGGACAAGCTGCCTCACATGCGGGACAAAGCCGCGAGCTATCACCGGCTAATCGCAATCGCCATACAGGAGCGAGACGCGGAACAAGCGCGGACTCTCATGAGAGCCCATATTCAAGATATGATTCATGCCATTCAATCGAGAGGATGAGAAGCTTGAAAATCACGAGTCTGGAGTTATTCATCGTTCCGCCGCGATGGTTGTTTCTGAAGATCGATACGGATGAAGGGATTGTCGGTTGGGGAGAACCGATCGTGGAAGGCAGAGCTCTCGCGGTGAAAGCGGCGGTCGAAGAATTGAGCGAGTATCTGATCGGCAAGGATCCTCTCGCCATCGAAGATCACTGGCAAGCGATGTACAGAGGGGGCTTCTATCGAGGCGGTCCTGTGCTGATGAGCGCCATTGCGGGGATCGATCAAGCGCTGTGGGATATCAAGGGGAAATTCCACCAAGCGCCGATCTATCAGTTGATGGGAGGAGCCTGCCGCGAGCGTATGAAGGTGTACTCATGGATCGGCGGAGATCGTCCTTCCGATGTCGGCCAAGCCGCCTTGCGCGCGCAGTCGCAAGGCTTCACTGCCGTTAAGATGAACGCGACGGAGGAATTGCAATATATCGATTCTTATATCAAGATCGATCAGGTTTTGGAGAGAGTAGCCGCGGTTAGGGAAGCGGTTGGTCCTTATCTGGGAGTCGGGATCGATTTCCATGGCCGTGTTCATAAGCCAATGGCGAAGATTCTGGCGAAGGAGCTGGAGGTATTCCGTCCGATGTTCCTCGAAGAGCCGGTGCTGGCAGAGAACAACGAGGCGCTCCGGGATATTGCGGCCGTGACGCATATCCCGATTGCGACCGGCGAGCGGATGTTCTCGCGTTGGGACTTTAAGAAGCTGCTCGCGGACGGTTATGTCGACATTATCCAACCGGACTTGTCGCATGCAGGAGGTATTACGGAATGCAAGAAAATCGCAAGTATGGCGGAAGCTTACGACGTCGCACTTGCGCCGCATTGTCCGCTCGGACCAATCGCACTGGCTGCTTGCTTGCAAGTGGACGCGACTTGCCATAACGCCGTGATTCAGGAGCAGAGCTTGGGAATACATTATAACGAAGGCAATGATTTGCTGGATTATATCGTCGATTCGTCCGTATTCGAGTATGTGGACGGCTTCGTCTCGATCCCGGGCGGCCCGGGTCTTGGCATCGAAATCAACGAGGCGCATGTGCGGAAAATGGCAGAGGTCGGACATGATTGGAAAAATCCGATCTGGCGCCATCAAGATGGCAGCGTGGCGGAATGGTAGGATCATATTCTCGGAACGAAACGGCTCCGTCCCCAGAGGGACGACGGAGCCGTTTTGCATGTTCTTGCGACGTTACCGGGCTTGGTTCTAGCGATAGCAATGGGAAATTTATTCAATAAGTAGTACTCTTAAGGATAAGATCATGAAAGAACTTCAACAAAAGGGGAGAACTCCATGCAATGTTTAGGTTGTAGTCTAGCTAACAAACATGAACCTGTATATGTGGTATTGGAAGATGAGTATATCTGTTGCTTTTTGGACCATAATCCGTTTAATGAAGGACATACTTTAATACTTCCGAAGAAGCACTATTATGACGTTGAAGAGTTGGATGATGCAACGGCAAGGTCAGTCATGAAAGCATCAATGATGCTTTCGAAAGTGATTAAGAAACTGTATAATCCCGACGGCATTACAGTAAGTCAAAACGGTGGAATTTTTAATGAATTAAGCCATTATCATATGCATGTTGTACCTAGATACATAAACCAATCATTTGCCGCTTTTTATTCTGAGTATGATACAGGCCATACTGAAAAGGCAGAGAAATTAAAAGAAACGCAAGCGAAGTTAGTGGAGGCTATCGATAGAGTAAATGAAGGTAGAGTCAGGTATGGAAACATAGATGGAGCGGTCTAGGGACATCCAACAGGTTCCCGAAATCAAAGGTTGGGGGAGAAAACGTAAAGTTTTCCGTCCAGCCTTTTTCTGTGTTTGATTTTGCAGAGTTGCGGCGAGGCAATAAGAAACGAAAATAATCTGCCGCCGGACTCTTCCCCCTGTTTCTTGAGAATCCTAGTTTACGAATATTAGCAGCACCTAATTTCGAATACACGCGCGTGATCCAATCCGTTGGTCTCGATGTTGTCGATCCGGAGTCTGCAAACGCCAGCGAGGTCGACGGGAAACGTGAGCTGTCGCTTATAGTTGTCCTTGACGTGTGCCACTTCAATGCCGAGATCAGGATTATCATTGCAGTAGGCGATCACGCGGAATGCCTTCAGCGTCTCCGGCTGCGCTCCCCATACTTGCTGGCGGTACAGGTGGTTCTCATAGGTTAACGTCAGTCTGCGATGCATGCCCGTATCGAGCACGACCATTACTTCGTGGAGCGATACCGGCGTTTCCCACTCCAGTTCGATCCAAGGCGAACGATCCTCCGGACGGGACATCCAGCGATGGGCTCCGGGCTCCGTCAGACCGGGCTTGACCCCGCGCGGGCCGTGCATGGAGCGGGTGTAACCGTCCAGCACCTGCGTGGCCTCGCCGCCCGGCTGCTCTGTGGAAGCACGAACGGTCGCGCCGCTGGCCGCATTGGACGCGGCCTTCACGCCGGGCAGGAACGCATCCTGTTTGATGAGCGTCTGCTGGGTTGCCCGAAGGAAGTCGGGATTCGCCAGCGCTTCGCTGACTGACAGCCCTTTGCAGATCGCAAGCGCCGCGAACGTACCCGCGCCTTGTCCCATTACCCCGCAGGTAGCCATCACGCGCGTGCTGGAGAAGGCGATATGCGTCGCGGAGATGTTGCGTCCCGCGAACATCAGATTATCCACGTTGGCGCTGGCCAAGGCACGAGCCGGGATGCCGTAGACATAATTCGTCACGGGCTGGCTGCAGGGCTCCATCTCCCGGGCTTCAATTCCTTGAGGAGGATGCATATCCATCGGCCAGCCGCCGTATGCCAGCACATCCTCAAAGTCGACGGCTTCCTCCAGATCCGACTGCGTCAGCAGATGCCTGCCGACGAACCTGCGAGATTCCCGCTTGCCGGGCAAGAAGCCGAACCAGTCGAGCGCCCAGTTGGACGATGCCGGATGATGGCCGCTGTTCTTAATGTGATCCCAGACACCGAGCATAATGGCGAGCAGCTCGTCGCGGATTCTCTCGTTGTCTGCGATGGTATCCATCATGCCGCCGAACTCCACCCACCAGTAGCCGTACTCCCAGGAGTCGTGATTGCGAAATTTCAAATCTTCTTCGGTGTATCGCTTCGCCCAAGGGGGAGGAATATAGGCCATCGGCTTTCCCATGTCCCTAGCGGTGAACAACAGCGAGGAGCCGAGCCGATAGGCATCGCCTTCCTCTGTGGCATGCGATTCGCCGTATTGCCGTTTCCCTTCGCGGCCCGTAGTGAACCACGCGCCTGCTTCTTTGCCAAGACGACCGTCTCCCGTACAATCGATGAAGATGCCCGCGAATATATCAAAGATATGCTCCGTGCTTTCCCTGACCGCTCGGACCGATACGATCCGATTCGCATCCATCTGCGCGCCCGTAACCGTGGTATTAAGCATTAAGCTCAGATTCGACTCCGTTTTGCAGATTTCGTACAGAATCAGATCGAACATGGACGCGCTGCGCTGCGGATTGCGTATCGCGTTCTCCAGAAGAATCTCTTCGATAATACCGCCTTCCCTGGCCTCAGTCGCAAGCTCCGAACCCCGCTTGGAATGAGCCGCTCCGACAATGTGCATCCGAATCTCCGAAGAAGCGTTCCCTCCAAGTACGGAGCGATCCTGGCACAGAATGACCTTCGCGCCGTTCCGGGCAGCCGCGACAGCGGCAGCGACGCCGGAGATACCGCCTCCTGCAACCAAAATATCCACATGCAATCGTTCCACTCTTATCGCTCCTTTTTTCGTCCACGGACGAAGGAGCGCCAGGATAAGTGCCAGCCCGCCGCTCCCACGCTTCTAATCGTTTCTAATCGCTAATAATCGCTTAAATAGCGTTACTCTTTAACGGCCCCAAGCACGATCCCCTTCACGAAGAAGCGCTGGAGCAGCGGATACACCGCGAGAATCGGCAGCATGGCGATGAAAATTTGCGCCGCTTTGACGCTTCGATTGGACATCATCTCCAGATCCTCAGGCGTTATGCCCGTCTTGCTGAAGTCCTGCACGACGACGATCGTCTGCAGCAGCGTGGCGAGTGGCCATTGCTCCTGCGAGCGCAAGTACAGCATGCCGTCGAACCAACTGTTCCAGTGGCCGACCATCGTGAACAGCGAGATCGTCGCGATAGCGGGCAACGAGATAGGTAAGTAGACGGAGAATAGAATGCGGAAAGAGGTCGCCCCGTCCACGATGGCTGCTTCGTCCAGCTCCTTCGGCAGCGCGCGGAAGAAGTTCATCATCAGAATCATATTCCACACGTTGACGAGGCCCGGCAAGATGAGCACCCAGAACGAATTGATGAGCCCCACCTTCTCGACGAGCAAGTAATGGGGAACAAGCCCTGCATCGAAGATCATGATAAACAGGAAGAACCAGACGTACATCGCGCGGACTTTGAATTCGGTGCTGTTCCGGGACAAGGAGAAGGCGGCCATGATCGTGACTAGCATCCCGAGCGCGGTGCCGGTCAAGGCACGAAGCACCGACGTCCATATCGCGCCGCTGAAGTTGTCGTTCTCGAACGTTTTGGCATAGCTGTCGAAGTTGAAGTCGATTGGGAAGAAGGTGACCAAGTTGGCTTCAGCCGCGGACTTGCCGCTTAGGGACACGGCGAAGATGTGGAGCATAGGCAGAATGCACAAGATGGAAATGAAGAGCAGCAGCGCCAGATTGATGTAATAAAACACTTTATACGATGGGTCCTTGTGATACATGCAGGTCTACCTCCGTCGATGGAATATTAGAAAATGCGGTAATTGGCCCATTTGTAAGCCACATAGTAGCCGCCGCTGATGAGAATGAAGCCGACCAGAGACTTGAACAAGCCGACGGTGGTGGAGAGACTGTATTGGCCGTCCTGGAAGGAACGGAACACAAATGTGTCGATAATGTCGCCTTTGCCCAGTACGAGCGGATTGATCAGGTTGTAGATTTGGTCGAAGTTGGCACTTAACATGCTGCCGAGCGACAACGTGAATACGACGACCATAATCGGGAGCAGCGACGGCAATGTAATATTAATCGTCTGCTGCAGCCGGCCCGCGCCGTCGATCTCCGCGGCTTCGTACAGGTCAGGGTTGATGCCGGATAACGCTGCCAGGAACACGATGGCCGAGAAGCCGAATTCCTTCCACAAATCGCTCACGATGACCGTCGTACGGAACCAGTTGCCGTCTCCGAGGAACATAATCGGTTCGATGTGAAGCGCCGTCAGCAGCCGGTTTACGATACCGTCGAGCGACAGCAGGTCGAGCAGAATGCCGCCAAGAATAACCCAAGACATAAAGTGGGGCAAGTAGACCATCGTTTGAATCGACTTCTTGAGTCCCATGTTGCGAACCTCGTTCAGCAGCAGGGCGAATAAGACGGGTACGACTAAGCCGAATAAGATTTTTAGCACGGAGATGATCAAGGTGTTCCAGATCACCTGAACCGTGCCGTTCAACGTGAACATCAACTTGAAGTTGTCCCAGCCGATCCAAGGCGAACGTTCGATGCCGAGCCAGGGCTTAAAATCTTGAAACGCCATGATGATTCCAGGCATGGGGGCGTATTTGAATACAAGCGCGATCAAGACGGCGGGGAGGAGAAGGAGATGCAGCCTCCAGGTTTTGCGGAAAGGGATTTTTTGGAGTCTCGCGGTTGACGCTCTCCGAGTTGATGCTATAATGTCGTTATTCTTCATTGGGCTTCCTCCTGAGAGTGGTGGTAGGGATGGCGGACGCTCCCCCGCAACCTCGCCGTGCATGGTCGAATGCAGACCGGTTGTTGGGAAAATTGTATGGCATCCGCGAAACGATGTATAGAACACATCCTAAAGGTGGCTGTCAAAATATTAAGGGGGACCTCTCGTGAAACGGAGCAGGCCGATCTTCATCAAGATGACTGGCGTCATACTTATTCTGCTAATTCCGGCTGTTATTCTGTACACCTACTTCAGCACGACCAGCGTCCAAGTGATCGACAAGCAGATGAAAACATACAAGGAGAGCCAGCTGCTCTTCCTCAAGAGCCAGATCGAATCCAACGTCGAACGGCTGTCGTTGTCCTCCAACGTGCTCGCGCGGGATTCGTCCATTCTGGATTTGCAGATCAGTGTGCTCACCAAAGATTATTACAACATGATCGAATATCAGTCGCTGGTCAAAGACAAGCTGTATCTCCAGAGCTTCTCCAGCCACTGGTCGAACGAGCTGTCCGTTTATTTGCCGGTTAACGAAAGCCGGATATCCACGAGATTAAACGCGCCGTACGATCCCTCGCTGCTGGAACGTTCGGAGAACGGCGTATGGCGCTTCCAGAGCGAGAGCGGCGATGCGGTGCCTTATTACCAGCTGCTCATCTGGGATCCGTACCTGTCCAAGGGCGATCCAAACACTGTAAATGCAGTGTTCGAGGTACGATTCCCGATCGACAATGTAAGGGAGATGCTGGGTCACTATAGCGTGGAGAACCCCGGCGAGAGCTTTCTGCTGACGTCCTCGGGCGAAGCCTTCTCCGATTCGGTCGAGGAGGACGAGGTGAATGCCGAGTTGGGCGCAAGGCTGCTCCAAGGCGAGCTGGACGACATCGGCAACGCGAATATGGAGGTCGATGGACAGCGCAACTATGTGAGCTACGCCTATGTGCCGCAGCTTGACGCGTGGCTTGTCGATTACGTGCCGCTGGCGCTGTTCCACGCGCCGGTCATCGACAGCCGCAATCTGTTCTATATCAGCATGCTGGTGCTGATCGGCCTCGGACTCGCCGCGTCGTACTTGCTTTACCTGCATGTGCAGAAACCGCTGTCCGCGCTGATTCGCGGCCTTAAGCAATTT
Source organism: Paenibacillus sp. strain BS8-2 (assembly GCF_054483835.1). Lineage (NCBI taxonomy): Bacteria > Bacillati > Bacillota > Bacilli > Caryophanales > Paenibacillaceae > Paenibacillus > Paenibacillus sp. strain BS8-2. Next base: position 878,040 of record NZ_CM137010.1, on the reverse strand, counting down.
GAGATCGGGGATTATGGCTTCCGCATCAGCCAGCGGTTCCACAACGAATTCGACTATATGATGCACCGGTTCAACGATATGGGACGGGAGATCCAGCATTTGGTCCAGAACGTGTATGAAGAGCAGAACCGCTCGCGCCTCGCGACGCTTAAGCAGCTGCAGTCGCAGATCAATCCTCATTTTCTGTACAACTGCCTGTCCTTCATCGCGGCAAGCGCCAAAGCGGGGCATACGGGAGTGATCAAGGAAATGGCGTATCATCTGGGCGGTTATTACCGGTATACGACTAGAGTCGAGAATCAGCGGGCGACGCTGAAGGAAGAGATCGATTTGGTGCGGCATTATCTGCAGATATATACATACAGGCTCGAAAGAATCCGGTTTGAGATCCACGTGCCGGAAGACATGTTGCATGAACCCGTCATGCGGCTCATCGTGCAGCCGGCGGTGGAGAACGCGATCATGCATGGCGTAGAGCCGACGCTTGGGCAGGGACTGGTTCTAATAACGGGACAGAGCTGCGATGGATGGAATATCGTGACCGTGGAGGACAGCGGGAACGGCATGTCCGATTCGGAAATGAAGGCGCTTGCGGCAAAGCTTGAGCTCCCGATGGAGGATACGTCGGGCTGCGGCATATGGAATGTGCATCAACGGCTCAAGCATCGGTACGGTCCGGGGGCGGGTGTGACACTCGAGCGTTCCGGAACGCTCACGGGCTTGTGCGTAACCTTGAAGTGGCGAAGCGAAGAATGGATAGCGGAGAAGAGGAGCGTGGGTTATGAGTCGGCTGTTGTTGGTGGATGACGAACCGATGATCGTGGGCAGTATGGTGGCGAACGACTGGGCGAGCATCGGAATCGAAGCGGTATACAAAGCGGGCTCTGGTATGGAGGCGATCGCCGTTCTGGAATCGGCTCCGATCGATATCGTCGTAACGGATATCCGGATGCCGGGCATGGACGGTCTGCAGCTGTGCAAGCATGTGCAGGAGCATTATCCCCGGACCAAGTGCATTCTGCTGTCGGGATACGGCGAATTCGAATACGCCAGGAAGGCGATCACGTACGGGACGGCCAACTATTTGCTCAAGCCGGTGAAGGACGAGGAGCTGATGGAGGAAGTGTCCCGTATCAAAGAGGTATTGGAGCGGGAGTGGGAAGCGATGGACGCCTTCGAGAAGGCGCGCCATACGCTTCGCAACCATCTGCCCGCGCTGCGGACCAACTTGCTGAACGATCTGCTGTCGGGGATGCGGCTGCCGAGCGCGCTGCTGACCGAGCGGATGAACGATTATATGCTGAACTTCCGCATCGGAGAACGGACAAGTATGCTGTTGGTGCGAATCGACGAATCTGAGCGTGCGATCGGCGATCCGATGCTGCACGAATACGCCGTACGCAATATCGCTGGCGAGCTGCTCGAACGGGAATTTGACGTATGGATGAGCAAGGATGCCAATGGATACTTGTGTTTCCTGCTGCAGGACAACAGGGAAGCCCTCGAAGCGGATGCGGGCAAGCGGGCGGAGCTTGCGGCTGCGGAGCTTGTCGACAAGGTAAGGAGTTATCTTCGGGGAGCCGTGACCGTGCTGGTCGGCGAACCGCGCGTATTCCCGCTTGAGCTCGTCGATCAATACCGCAAGGCGCTTAACGAGTTCCGCAAAATTCCGCGAAGCGAGCAGGGCGCCGTCATGCTTGAAGGAGAGTCGCGCCAGCAATCCCGATCGCTGGACTCGCTGTACGCCCCGCCTGGCTTCCAGCAGCTGTTCGAAGCTGGACGATGGGCCGACGCCCGCGCGAAGATGGCCAGCCTCGAGACGGAGATTCGCGAGAAGAAGCTGGACACGGAAGAGCATGTGAACGAAGTCGTATATGCGCTAATGAACGCTTTTCTATATACGGCACACCTGCAAGGCAAAACGGTCATGGAGCTGACCGGCTTCGAGGCGGACATCGCGACGGAGCCGGGCGTGTTCACGCGACTGGATACTGTCATGGAATGGGCGGACTTGGCGCTGCGGAGTTTGGAGTCTGCCAATGTCCGGGAATTCAAGGATAACAAGAGCGCGCTCATCGCCAAGATCCATCGGTTCATCGAGGGACGGATTGCGGACGACGTCTCGCTGCAGGCGATTGCGGACCATGTCGACTTGCATCCGGCGTACTTGTCCTCGCTATACAAGCAAGAGACCAAGGAGAACATCAGCGACTTTATTATGCGTTATCGAATGGAGAAGGCAAGCGTGCTGCTTCGCACGACGGATATACGAATCTACGAGCTGTCCGGCCAGCTGGGCTTCCAGAACCCTCCCTATTTCAGCAAGCTGTTCAAATATTATTACGGCGTGACCCCTCAGATGTACCGCGACCGCAACGGAAGCAGCACTTGATAATCGAGCTTAACAGATCTTAACAATTTGCTATACGATCTTAAAACTTTATCTCTTACCCGGCTGAAAGCGCTGTAATAAGATTAGGTTGCATCTCACTACAGCAGAATCAAGGGAGGTTCAAGTAACAAGATGGCAAAAAAATCAGTGCTGCTTACGCTGGCAGCAGTCATGTTGATCACGATGCTTGCGGCTTGCTCGTCAGGCTCGAACGACGGAAAGAACGGAAATCAAGCGACAAACAAACCGGACGGAGGCGCGGAAGCGACCCAAGCACCGACCGAAGCGGCAGATTCGAACGCGGATGCAATCCGGAACGGCACGTACAAGTTCGATCCGCCAGTCACAATCACGACGGTCAAGGCGACAGACGGTACCTTCAAGTTCAAGAACGGAGAGAATCTCGACAACAACGTTCATACGAAGTGGGCGCTGGATGAGCTGGGCATTCAGCTCAAGAACCTTTGGGAATCGCCTGGCGACCAATTCGCCACTAAGGTACGCCTGATGCTGACATCCAAGGAATCGCTGCCGGACGTGCTGATGACGGAGGATATGGCGCTCATTAACGAGCTGATCCAGTCCGGACATTACCGCGACATTACGGCCGACTTCGAAACATACGCATCCGACGGGATGAAGGAGCTCTATAGCTCGCATCCGCTCATGTGGAGCCAAGTGACGCACGAGGGCAAGAAGATGGCGTTGCCGAACTTCGCGCATGCCGGCAACGACAACGGTGTACTGTGGATTCGTCAGGATTGGCTCGACGAGCTGGGACTGAAGGCGCCTGCTACGTTCGAGGAGCTGGAGACGGTGCTGCAGGCGTTCGTGGACAAGAAACCAGGCGGCGTAAACAACATCATTCCGCTGGGACTCAGCTTAGGCGCTGGCGGCAACAACCCGAACCCGTTCGCAGGCTGGCTGGGCGAGAGCACGTGGGTGTTCGGACCGTATGGCACGATTCCGTATCAATGGCTGGAGAAGGACGGTCAGCTCGTTCATGGCTCCACGTTGCCTGAGATGAAGGACGGACTTGCCAAGCTGAACGAGTGGTATGACAAAGGATTTATTTCGCAGGAAGCTGGACTGCATGACGAGAACAAGCTGGCCGAGCTGATCGGGCAAGGCCGGGTGGGAATGGTCGTCGCGCCTTATTGGCTGCCGAACTGGCCGATTCCGGATCTGAAGAAAAACGTAGAAGGCGCGGATATGCTGCCTTACCCGCTGCCGACGCTTGATGGCAAGTCCGCTATGCGCGACACGACATTCTTGCGCGGAGGATTGCTGGTAAAAGAAGATTTTGACCATGTAGACGCGTTGTTCCTGTACTTGAACCGAATCTTCGGCCGTGTATCTCATGAGGCTGGAAGCGAGTTCGAGAACGGTTGGGCGAAGGATTACGATTACACGATCAAAGCGGACGGCAGCGTATCGGTCGCCGAGGAAGATATTCCGGGCGGCAAGGTCGGCGTAGCCAAATACGTACTTATCGATCTTAAAAATCCTTTCTACAACCTAGAGATGCTTGCCAATATCAGCAGAGGCATCGAACCGAAGACATCGGCTGAGAAACGCGCCGCAATGTCGAATCCAAGCACGCTGAAGGCCGCGGAAATCGTGGACGACGGCTGGAAGAACGGCGATGCCGTCGCTCAGGAATTCACGGGAGCGCCGACTCCGGCGATGCAGTCGAAGAGCGGCATCCTGGTCAAGCTGGAAGGCGATACGTTTATTAGCATGATCTACGGCAAGAAGGCGATCGATGATTTCGATAACTTCGTCAAAGAATGGAAGAGCATCGGCGGCGAAGATATTACCAAAGAAGCGAACGAATGGTATCAGAAGACCAAGTAACGGGCGAGCCCGCCGCGGCAAGCGGCGGGCTTTTCTTCAAGTCTGCGGGGGGATAGGGCGATGACTGGACGCAAGAAGACGATATCGACAATATCCGTTGTTGTGCTGGCAGCGGCCGTTCTTCTTGCGGCAGCCTTCTGGGTTAAGTCGCCCCTTGCCGCGCCTGCGGAGGATGTGATTGTAGCAGAAATTAATGGTGATGCGATATCATCCGCCGAGCTGGCTCACTTCGCCAAGCTGCATCGGGCTTCGGTCATCGAAGCTTATCTTTCGGAGAGCGGCGCCGCCCTGGACGATGGTTTCTGGAAGCGTGACGTCAGAGGAACAACGCCGATGAAGTCGCTTCGGGACCAAGCATTCCGCGAGGCGCTTCTCATGAAGATAGAGCTGCAGCTGGCACGCGAGCTTGGTTTGGTAAACGACGTATCCTTTGCTTCGCTCTTGGTAGAGATGGAGAAGGAGAACGTACGCCGAGAGGCTGCCGTCTCGAAGGGCGAACCGATCTACGGACCGGCAAGCTTTGATGCAAGCTCCTTTATCGATTTCTACCGCGGCAAGCTGGCTGCTTCAGTCAAGGAGGTGTGGGCGGAGCGCTCACTAAAGCTGGGCGAGCAGGAGCTGAAGACGTTCTACGAGGGAATCAAGACGTCGCTTATGCCGATGGAAGGCAGCTTGACCTACGAAACGATAGCCGTTGCCTATCGGCATGATGGCGAAGAATCGGAGACGCTTCGAGCGTATGCATTACGAGTCGCAGAGACGATTCGGGAGCAGCTGGCGGCCGGCGAACACACGGTGGAGGATAAACAGCTTCCTACCGGCTTGTCCGTTATTCATTCAGGCGAATTGGAGTTGAACGAGGAGACCGCATCAAGGCTGTACAGATCCGAGAATGCGCTGTACGAAGCGTTGCGGGCAAGCACGGCGGACCAGCCGGTGCCTTCCGTCGTTGACGATCGTGCCGCGGGCCGTTATATCGTTGCCCACGTAACGGGCTTGCAGCCCGACGAGCCTCCCGTCTACGAAGAGGTGCGGGATATCGTCCGAAAGCTTTATGTGGAACGGGAGTATGAGGAGTACGTTCAAGCCCAGGCGGATGCGGCGATCGTCCTTCTGCTGCCGGAATACGACCAAGACATTGCGGGCGTACAATAATTTTTTATCGATATGAAAGCGTTTACTTACAAGACTTCTATTTCGTTCATAAACCGAGGAGGATATGTTTATGTGGAGAAGCAACAAGCTGAGATGGCTGAATCTGCTGCTTGTCGTCGTTCTAATCGCGGCGATCGGAATTCCTGCCTGGAGCGCGGAGCCGGTTGCGGCGGATGGCGCGGGGATCACCTATTACGTGGATTCGGCGGACGGAGATGACGGTGCGGCGGGCACCAGCGAAGGCGCTGCCTGGCAATCGCTCAACAAGGTGAACGCCACCGTATTCCAGCCGGGAGATACCATTCTGTTCAAGGCGGGCGGAGCTTGGCAGGGAACTCTGTACCCTAAGGGTTCAGGCGCGGAAGGAAGTCCCATTAGCATCGACAAATACGGCGAAGGACCCAAGCCGCTTATCGCGGGCAACGGCGCGGACGCAGCGGTCTACTTCTACAGCCAGGAATATTGGGAAGTCCGCAATCTGGAAATAACCAATAGCGCGGTGGTACCGGGCGAGCGAAGAGGGGTACATGTGGCGGGCAACAGCGGCGGCTGGAACAATCCGAGAGTATATCGCCATTTTGTGTTCGAATACTTGGACATTCATAGCGTGAAGGGCAGTCTGGCTCTGGATTACGCCCACAACGGCGGCATTATCGTCTGGGATCCCAGCTGGAATTACGTCGTAACGGACGTCACGATTCGGAACAATCGTATCTACTCGATGGACAGCGTGGGTGTATATTTAAACGGGGGCAGCAGACCGTACTCCTTCAATAATACGGTATCGGACAACGTTATCTACGATATCGGCGGCGACGGAGCGTTCGTGTTGAACACGACGAATGGCCTCATCGAGCGCAACGTCGTGTACGATACACACAAACGTTCGACGAGCTACCACGTACCGCTCTGGGTGTTCGAATCCAAGGATTCCATCATCCAGAACAATGAAGTGTTCAACACGTATCCGGGCGGGGACGCGATGGCGTACGACTCGGATTACAGAAGCGAAGGAACCATTATCCAGTACAACTACAGCCATAATAACGCGGGAGGTATGTCGCTCGCGGTTAACGATGGCACAGGGGCCACGAACTACAACCGCAACACCATTATTCGATACAATATCAGCCAGAACGATCTGGGCGCCGTGTTCAACTTCAGCGGCACGCCGGACAACACCCACATTTACAACAACACGGTCTACATTCCGCCGAGCTCGAGCACCAAGGTCGTCGACACGCTCAATTGGGGCGGCTGGGCTCGCAATACGACATACACCAACAACCTGATCGTCAACCTGGGCTCCGGCGGCTATAACTTCGGATCCAGCACGAACAATGTATTCGACAACAACTTGTTCTATGGCAACCATCCGGCAAGCGTCTTGAACATGGACGCGAACAAAGTCGTCGGCGATCCGCTGCTGGCGGCGCCGGGTACGGGAAGAATCGGCAGGGAGACGCTTGCCGGCTATCAACTGCTGCAAGGATCGCCTGCGATCGGCGCGGGCACATTCATCGAAGGCAACGGAGGATTTGATTTCTACGGCAACCCGGTTCCAGCTGCGGGCAATCCGAATATCGGCGCGTATGAAGGCGCTGGCGTGCCTGCGGGAGAAGTGCCGCCGGGAGCGGAAATCGTGAATCTACTTGCCAACCCTGGTTTCGAAGAAGAAACGTTCGGCGGCTGGGGCAATACGTTCGGCGAGGCTGCGATCACGGACGAAGACGCACGAAGCGGCGAGCAAGCGGCCATTCTCACGAACGCGGTTTCCGGTGTCGAGCAGACCATTACCGTGAAGCCTAACACCATCTACAAATTATCGGGATACGCAAAAGGTCTGAATGGCGGAGCTGCGGTCTTCGGCATCAAGAACTACGGCAATCCGTCCAAGGACGCCCACGTTAGCGGAACGGCGTTCTCGGGCAAAGAGCTGGCGTTCACGACGGGTGCTGCCAATACGACCGCCGTTATCTATCTCTATAAGCAGAGCGGAACGGGCAGCGTCGTCTTCGATGATATGCTGCTTTACGAATACGGAACGGTGTCCCCTCCGGCGCCGCCGCCGGTGCTTCCGCCGGAGCCGCTGCCGGGCAAGCAGGATCTCTCGCGTATCGCTACGCTGACAGCCAGCTCGAACAACCCTCTCTATCCGCCGGCGCTAGCCATTGATGGTTCGCTGGACGGAAGCAGCAGGTGGATTACGCTTGCCGGCAGCACGGCGCCTCACTGGCTGGAGCTTAGCTGGGAGGAGAGCTACGACATCGACCGTGTCCGTCTCTGGAGCGGTGCTGGAGCCGGATCTGAAAATTGGCAAATTCGTGATTACGAGGTGCAATATTGGGAGGACGGCGAGTGGAAGGTTGCAGCATCGGTGATAGGCAACACGAAGGATGGCCGAATCGGCGCATACAACGACTTGGTTTTCCCTATTGTTCATACCGACAAGATCCGGATTTGGGTAACCAAAGGGACGGCGACAACACAATCGAGCGATAACGGCGCGCGCATATTCGAAATTCAGGTATGGGAGCATGAACCAAATCCTGTGGAACCCGAAACAGCACCGATCTATGTCATCGGCGTACAGGTAAGCGGCGAGAATCGCAGATCGATGCTGAGCGAGGGCGAAACGCTGCAGATGACGACGGATGTCAAGCCGCTGAACGCGGATGATCGCACCGTGACTTGGCGCGTAGCGGGGATGGACGGAGCGGCGACGTCTCTCGCCACCATCGGAGCGGACGGCATGCTGACGGCGTTGTCGCAAGGCTCGGTCAAAGTAATCGCTGAGGCGAACGACGGATCGGGCATCTGGGGCGAGGCCGCCATTGACATAACGGCGCCGCCTGCTGCACCTAATATTGCTCCGCTGGCTGATGTGACGGCAAGCTCGAGCCACGAGAATGGCAGCTTCCCGCCAACGCTTGCGGTTAATGGAATCAAATACGCCTCCGCAGACCGCTGGGTCACAGGAGCCACTGGCCCTCATTGGATGGAGCTTCAGTGGGATGCGGATTATGAGGTAAGCGGTGCTCGGCTATGGAGCGGGCAAGCCGACGGCAGAGGTATGCAGCTCGCTGATTTTGAGCTTCAGGCATGGGACGGCTCGGTCTGGCAGACGGTCAGTTCGGTTACGGCTAATGACAAAGACAATTATTATGGACAATACACGGCACTGACCTTCGCGCCTATTGCGACGAACCGCTTGCGGTTGATGATCACGAAAGGCAACCCGGTATTCGATGATCGGGCAAGGTTGTTCGAGATCGAGATCTACGGGGTTCCGGCAACAAATGAGGCGGAAGTGCTGCCAGCAGTCCAGCTTAACGGCCCGAGCGAGGCTTATGCAGGCCAGGCTGTAGATCTGTCCCTATCCGTGACGGAAAGCACTTATGCGTATTCGGCTATTCAAGCCATTGTATCCTATAATCCGGAAGCGCTGACGTTCGAAACGGTCGAAGCCCAGGATGGCTTGCTGGAGCTTGCGGGTTCGGCAATCACGACGAGCCGATCCGGTCTGGAGGTGCTTGGCACGGCGATCAAGCCTGAGGAAGGTTTGATCAATCTATTGCTCGGCGCGCCTGGCGGCGCGATTACCGCCGGAGGCGAGCTGTTCCAGCTGCATGGCAAGGCTGCGGATGATGCCGTTGTTGGCTTGACGAATGTGTCGCTTGCCAAGTTCGAGATTATCGATGAGGATCAGGCGCTGCATGCGATCGCGGTGGATTCGGCAAGGGCGTACATTCTTGTATTCGCAGCAGATCGAACGGCTTTAGGCAACGCGATCGAAGCTGCGTACGACTTGCACGAGGATGCGGTTGAAGGTTCGGCGGCCGGACAATATCCGAGCGGATCGCGAGCGGTGTTGCTTCAAGTGATCGAAGCAGCGGAAGCTGTCTACGAGCAAGCAGGAGCATCGCAATCTGCCGTGAACGAAGCACTGACGTCGTTGTCGGCTGCAGTCCAAACCTTTAACGCATCGGTTAATGTTCCGGTTTCCTTGAATAAGGATGAGCTGCGTGATGTATTGGATGAAGCTGAGGCTTTAGCGGCAAATTCGACAGAAGGCACGAAGGTAGGCCAGTATCCGCAAGCATTCGCGGACGCGTTGGATACGGCAATCGAAGCTGCAGAAGCTGCATACGAGAACGGTCAATCCCAGCAGGCATTGAATGACGCAGTGGATCAGCTGGAGGACGCAATCGAAGACTTCCGTGGCAGTCGGATTACGCTTGTACAGGGTCAATCGGACATTACGCTCCAAACCTTGTCGATCGCGGCGAGTTACTTCGGCAAAACTTCGTCCCATGAAGGCTGGGGAGGGATGGCTGCAGCGGACGTGATGAATCAAGGTGAAATTACAATCCAGTCGCTGGCGGCTATTGCTCGTATGATTTTATCCGATTGGTATTATGGACGTTAAGAAATGGGGGCGGCGAGAATAGTGAGAAAAGGGCTTGTCGTATTCATCGTCGCAATCCTGTTCCTTGGGTTTGTCGGCGTGCCTGGTATGCGGGTGTCGGCTTCAGAAACGGACGGCTTCGGGCTGTCCGTTTCCGAAGAAGCAGGCGGAGCGATCAAGGTAACCGTTTCGTTGAAGAATGCCAAGGATCTGTACGCGTATGATCTTGTGGTCAAGTTCGATAACGTTCGTATGGGCTTTGAGGACGCGAAGCTTCTGGCGCAAGGCTTTACGGTCAAGCCGTTGCTGTCCCGCGGCGAGCTGAGGCTGGCGTTTACCAGTATCGGCGCGGCCGCTGGGCGGAATGGGAGTCTTGAGCTTGCGGTGATTACGTTCAAGCGCATCAGGGGCGGCGATGCCGACATCGAGCTGGCATCGGCAAAGCTGGTGGATTCCGCGCTGAAGCTGAGGGAGCTGACACCGGGGATGAGTGCGACGGCGAAATCAGGGGCAGTTGTGAAGCTGCCTTCGGATATCGCCGGCCACTGGTCGGAATCAGCGGTTCGAGAGGCAATGGAGCTTGGGTTTGTGACGGGCTTCCCGGACGGGACGTTCAGACCCGACGCACCCGTGACGCGTCAAGAAGCGACCGTGCTGCTGGTCAAAGCATTGCTCGCGAAACCAAGCGGTAGCCTGCAGGCTGACTTCCGCGATAAAGTCGATATTCCGCAATGGGCGATGCCTTACGTTGGCGAAGCTGTCCGCTCCAAGTGGGTAGGCGGCTACGAGGACGGCACGTTCCGCGGCGGCAAGACGATCGCGAGGCAAGAGCTTGCCGCGATCATTGCTCGGACGATGGATGAGTCGGTGGTCGGCGCTGGTGACTTAGCGCCATTGACCGGCTTCGCGGATCGGGACCGCTTGGCGCCATGGGCCGTTAAGCCGATGGCGTTGACAGTCGGGCTCGGCATTATGCGAGGGCAGAACGGCGGCCTGCTTCATCCGATGGCGACGACGACCCGCGCAGAAGCCGTGACCATGATCGTGCGATTGCTTCAGTCCGATGTGCAGCAATAACATGATTATTTTTCCTATTAACCTATCGGGAATAAGGGTAAAATAAGGAAGAATAACAAAATCCGAAAGCTATCGGACTCTGCAAGATTCCGGTGGCGCGGAAGGAGCGCATGGGTATGGGCATTCGTTTGGATATGATCGGCATTGTAACAAAGGATATGAAGAAGGCGCTGGCATTCTATCGGCTGCTGGGGCTGTCGATTCCGGAAGGCTCGGACGATGCGATGCATGTCGAGGCGGAGGGTCAAGACGGGGTTCGCTTGGCCTTCGACAAACAAGAGATGATCGCCGACATTTATGGCGGCTGGGAGGAACCGGCAGGCCATCGCATTGAGCTGGCTTTCCTATGCGAGAGCGTGTCCGCGGTGGACGAGTTGTACGGCACCATTATCGGGAGCGGCTTCGAAGGCCATCGCGAGCCATGGGATGCGGTGTGGGGACAGCGTTACGCAATCGTTCGCGATCCCGACGGCAATCTCATCAGCTTGTTCGCATAGCGGGAGGCAGCTATGGAGATTACGACTTACGACCAATTCGTGGAGCTTGTGGAACGGTATGGGATCTTTCCTTTCGCGGCGCTCGTGCCGGAGCACCCGGCATTGACGATCGTTACCGAAGAAGGCGCTTGGCACACCGAGCAGGAGACGGACCCGTGGCTGTGGCGTATCCGGATCGCGGGGGAGGGCAAGGCGGCGTACGGTAAATTTTTTGGCTCGAAAGCGGCGTTCATCCAGAGCGGGCTGTTCCCCGCGGTGAAGACGCTCATGACGGGCGGTCAGACGGTGGACGAACGTTATGAGTCAGGCTCCTTATCGCGAGCGGCATTCCGAATTTATGGCGTCATCCGCGAGATGGGCAACGTCGATTCGCGCAGCTTGCGGAAGGAAGCGGGCTTCGGAGCCCAAGAAGACAAGAAGGAATACGACAAAGGGTTGAACGAGCTCCAGAGCGGCGGATATATCGTCATCACCGGTTCGGATAAGCGGGACGAAGGCGGCTGGAGCAGCATGTGTTACGAAACGTCGGAGACTTGGCTGCAAGCTGTGCTGGGAGATAGCGAGAGCCTCTCCTTGGAGGAAGCGAAGCGGCAGGTCAAGGAAGCGTTGGAACCGGCTTGCTCCGAGAAGGCGTATGCTTTTTTCGCCAAGAAGCTGGGATTAAACGGCTGACAATCAGGCAAGTGGGCGAGGACAAAGCGGGATGCCGCGGAGTCTTCGCTTTCTTTTCGTTGTGGGGATGGAATGGGAGGGGGCACAAGGTTTGCGACGTTAATGTTTAATAGTCTTATCAAAACAGTATGAATCTTTGTCATAGCCATTTTGCTCATAGAAAGTATGGGCATCTGTTCTTTTCATCCCAGAACATAGGATAATGCTGGCTATTTCGCTGTCTTTCGCAAAATTTTCAATATGATGCAGCAGTTCAGAGCCTACCCTATGACGCCGAAAATCATTATGAACAGCAAGGCCGGTTATATGCAGATAACCATTCGCAGATCCTACAGCAAATGCATGTACGGTTGATATGAAACCAACTACATGATTCTCATTTATCGCTACACACGTTTTGTAATTGCCGGCTTTATATACTCCTAGTTCTTCTCTATATGTCTTTCCAATAACAGGATTACCTAAGAAATCCTCGGCTTCTAGAACAAGCTGGGATATAAAATCTAATGTCTCCTCTGGGGTAAAACGATCGCTTCGAAATTGTATCAGCTTACTCCTAACACTAGGGAGCCAGATTATATTTCGATCGTTCATTTAGCGAAATCCTGAGGAGAAAGAGATTTTAAAAGTTCGGAAGTCGTCATTCCAAGCCCTTGTTTGTACTGTTCTCGACTTTCATTGATCATATTTTTTAATTCTGGATTCGCCAATACATCAGCATTGATTGATTGCTGATCTTCTTCTTGAAGAACAAGTGTGAACCTCCCTTTTCCAGGAATAAAAAACTGGCACACTGAATTATCCCGATTCATGTCGGAGATATAATTCATCAGTTCTTCAGAAGAACGGAGCTTTTGCATTCTCCTCACCACCTTTACGGATATTCTTAATTATACCATAATGATTGACTGCTATTCATTAAACTATGCTGCCCGTTAGAATGAAGGGGCGCAGTCTTATACTGTGTTTTCTCAGTCTACAACCTTATTTCCGAGTCTATTACCTTATTTTCTTTGAACAGTATGAAAGGAATGGTAGTCATTTCGCTAGAGGTCCTTTCCGATATGCCTTAGGGGAGACGGAGTAACGCTGCTTGAACATTTTGGAGAAGTGAAATTCATCGTAAAAGCTTAATGCGGAGGCAATTTCCTTGATGGATAAATTCGTCGTTTCCAACGATGCTTTGGCGGAAGCCAGCTTTAGCTCGAGCATGTACCTGGCAGGAGAACGCCCCGTCATGGCCCGGAACCGCGAGAAGAAGGCCGTCCGGGACAATCCGCTTTCGGCTATAAAGCTGTCAAGCTCGTAAGGCTTGTCAATATTCTTATGCATACGGAATAACACGGAATCCAGCTCTGGATAACGAGACGAACGGGTATCGGATCTTTCGCGAGCAAAGAGTAGGAGCAACGCTTGGACGGAGTGATGTGCAGAGTAGGCATAGCCGACCGGTTGGACGATGAGATTGTCAATCATTTGCTCGCAGAGCTTGACGGCATCGGGAATTCTGGCACTTGTCATGACTTGACCGCTCGGGAGGTCGAGTGAGCGTACCAAGTCCATTCGATCGAAATCTATGAAGTAGAACTTCCAGTCTCCGTTCAAACATCGGTACGAGCAAGGGATGCCGGTGTCTACGAAAAAAAACGTGCCGGCATGCAGAAACGCAGGTTCCCCCGCCATGGTCAGGCTGCCGGTTCCTTCGATCGTCACGAACAGCCCCGGGACAGAGAAGCCGCCCGGTTTATCGACTTGATAGGCGTTATTGGCATGCACTTTCCAAATCGTATGAAATTTGCAAGCAGGAAGCTCATCAGATGGCTTCAATTCGTACGGAATGTCCATTACAGGCATAACGGAAGGGAACCTCCTTCATCATATTGAGGTCAATCATACATCGTTTATCCCATAAAGTATAGAAAATAGACGATAAGTCTGTACGAATTTACATGTTCCTATCACGCTCATCCATGGTTCGATAATGCCGGAATCTTTATACTTTAGCTATTACAGATAAAGGAGCGATGCGGCATGATGGTCAAAGTCGGCAGCAGGGAGCTTGAATTGGGAGGACCCCATCTCTCGGAATTGAGGAGCTCTAACGAGTTGCTTCACGATATTGACGCCTTGAGAGAAAGAATGCAGGAGGACGGTTATCTCTTGCTTAGAGGCTTCCATGATCGAGAGCAGGTTCTGAAGGCGCGCCAAAGTATTCTGGAGAAGATGAACCGCATGGGCAAGCTGGAAAGGGATACTTTGCTGGAAGACGGAGTCATGGCAGATGGAAGTAAAACGGTATTCTTCGGAGGGACGAACGAGGATTTGCCTAAGCTGCTGAACGTGTTGAACGGCGATCATATCATGGGTCTCTTCGATGAACTGCTGGGCGAACAATCGCTGACTTATCATTACAAATGGCTGCGCGCAGTCGGGAAAGGCGATTACACCGGAGCACATTACGATATTGTCTACATGGGAAGAGGCACCCATAACCTATATACCGTATGGTCTCCGCTCGGGGATATTGATTACGCGATGGGGGGACTCGCGATATGTCTCGATTCCCATCATTTCGAGGAGCTTAAACGTTCGTATGGATCCAAGGATTCGGACCGGGATGCTGGTATAGGGCACTATACGGATGATCCGCTCGTAGTGACCGAGAAATTCGGGGGCAAGTGGGCAACGACAGAATATCAAGCAGGCGATATCCTCATCTTCGGCATGTTCCTCATGCATTGCTCCTTGGAAAACACAACAAATCAATACAGATTAAGCGTCGATACAAGATACCAGTCTGCGTTCGAGAAGGTAGACGAACGTTGGAGCGGGAAAAAACCGCGAGGACATCATCTCTAACATATTATGGCGAATGAACCCGGTACTGCCCGGGTGTCTGGCCAAGCTCGCGCTTGAACAAGTTGCAGAATTGCGCGTCGGTGGAGAAACCGCATTCCATGGCAATCGCAGCGACGGTCAGGTCGGAGTGGCGAAGCAAGGTAGCTGCATAGTCGAGACGCATACGCAAAATATATTGAACCGGCGAATAGCCGGTTTTTTGTTTGAATAAGTGGCGATAACGATCGTAGCTGTAGCCGGCTGTCGCGGCGAGCGAAGCGAAGTCGATTCGTTGCGTGAAGTGTTCGCGCATAAAGCCGATTGTGTACTGAAATCGATCTCCATCGGCCCTCGGCAAAGTCTGCGCAGCGTGCCGGCGCTCCAGCCGCAGAACGAGTCGCTTGGCAATCAGCTCCAGCATATCGTCGTAGCGCGGCTGCTGCTCACGCAGCTCGAGGAGCATCGACTCCAGCTCAGGCATAATGGAGTCGCCGGTATTGTCGGCGAAGACGCCTTCTTCCAGCGGAGCAGTCAATAGAGACGAAGGAAAGCCGACGCAGATGACGTCCGTAGCGGAACTTCTGTGTTCGTCATGGATGGTCGACGGCCGGATGATGGCGTAATCGCCGGAACGGTAGCTCCACTCTCGGTCTCCGACGCGGGTTGTTCCTTCCCCGTAGCCATAATATACAAGTTCGTAGCAGCGATGGCTGTGCGGCGCAATGGCCTCTGATTTGGTGCGAGTAGCACGAAATAAGAACTCTATTGCTTGGTTCATAGGGTCACCTGCAATCATTAGGATAGCCAAATCATATAACAAAATGACCAGTTTGTCATAACGAATATGATACGGGTTTGGTAGGATGGGGGAAGTGATAATCTCGCAATTATAGGAGGAGGAAGAGTATGGCTGCTTATGGCTTCCAAGTATCTGAGGATTGGCGGGTGCGCCGGCTGGAGCATCCCGGGAGAAAGGTCCGGATTGTGATGGATACAGATACGTTTAACGAGATCGATGACCAATTTGCGGTTGTGTATGCGCTGGCATCACCAGAACGAATCGAGGTGGAGGCGTTCTACGCGGCGCCGTTTCATAACGATCTATCGAGCGGGCCAGCAGACGGGATGGAGAAAAGCTATCACGAGCTGCAGCGAATTCTTGGCATAGCGGGAAGGACGGACATTCCAATCTACAGAGGCTCGGAGGCGTATTTGCCTGCGGCGGAGCAATACGTCGAGAGCGATGCGGCGCGTAATCTGGTCGAACGGGCGATGGCATCAAGTCCTGAGGATCCGTTGTACGTACTGGCGATTGGCGCAATTACCAACGTCGCTTCAGCGATATTAATGGAACCTCGTATTATCGAACGTATCGTCGTCGTATGGCTCGGAGGCCATTCGCTGCATTGGCCAGATACGCGGGAGTTCAACCTGCGGCAGGACATTCATGCTGCTCGGGTCGTATTGGACTCCGGCGTGCCGCTCGTCCTTGTTCCATGCATGGGCGTTGCGTCCAATCTCCGCACTTCGCTCTCTGAGCTGCGGGATTATGTACGGGACCATGGCGCTGTAGGCTGCTATCTGTATGAAACATACCTTGGCTGTGCTGATGATCATTACGCCTATACGCGTGTGATATGGGATATATCCGTTGTCGCATGGCTCATCAATCCGGATTGGTGTCCGAGTGTGCTGACGTCGAGCCCGCGCCTGTCGGATGATGCCTGTTGGATACACGATCCGACGCGGCATCTAATTCGCTGCGCATGGCACATTGATCGCGACCTCGTGTTTAGAGACTTGTTCGGCAAGCTGGCATCACGAGTGCCAGAGTAGAGCTATTCGTTATCCAAAGCCTTTTCTCACAAATGGGTGGGAAAGGGCTTTTTGCTGTTTTGTTTTGTTAAATGAGTGTAAAAAGACGCATAATAATGCAATATAATTGTTAAAAATACGTAAAATAACGCAAAAACTATTGAAGTGGATGAGAAGGCGTTCTATAATCAAAATTGTCAAAGAAACGATGACTAACGAAATGAGGGGACATAATGAGCAACAACAGACGTATTAAAGCGGTCATATTCGATTGGGCGGGTACGGTTGTAGATTATGGATGCTTTGCTCCCATGCAAGCTTTCCTGAACGCATTTGAACAAGCAGGTGTGCCAATAACAAATCGGGAAGCGAGACAACCGATGGGGATGCTGAAATGGGATCACATTCAATGCATTCTCCAAATGGATAGAGTGAAGAAGGCATGGACGGAACGTTACGGCGCGGAGCCAGGTTCTTCGGATGTCGACCGGCTGTATGTCCAATTCGAAATCACGCTTATGGAGTCACTGAAGCAATATACGGACCCTATTCCCGGAGCGCTGGAAGCAATTGAAAAGCTGCGCGATGCTGGATTGCGTATTGGTTCGACCACCGGTTACACGAAAGGGATGATGGAGGTCATCGTTCATGAGGCGAAGCGCAAAGGGTACTCGCCGGATTGTATGGTCGCTTCTGACGAGGTGAAGGCCGGTAGACCTTACCCTTATATGATCTTCCAGAACATGAGTGAGCTAGGTGTCTTTCCTCCGGAAGCCATCGTAAAGGTTGGGGATACGGTCTCCGACATCCATGAAGGAAGAAACGCGGGTGTATGGACGATCGGCATCATTATGGGAAGCAGTGAACTGGGTCTGACATTGGAGGAAGTCCAAGCGATGCATCCCGACGAACTGCAGGCAAGAAAGGATGAAGTCAGACGTTCCTTTGAGCAAGCGGGCGCAGATTACATCATTGATTCGATCTCGCAGCTGCCAGAAGAGATTGCAGCGCTGGAGAGCAACAGACTTGCCAGGGGGATTTCATGAACTCCTTTTACAACCCTGTAGCGATTTACTTCGGCAGTGACTCCGTTCAGGCTTGCGCGGAGCAAATACGCCTGCAACGTTCGGTAGTCGACCGGGTTTTGATTCTTTCTAGAGGCGGCGGCGTTGAACGTACGGAGCTGCTGGAGCCATTAATGGATGCTATCGCTGGGAAACAATCGAAAGTGCTCGAGGTCACGCTTTATAATCCAGACATTACGGATATCTATTCGCTGCTCAAGAGCGTAGAAGACTTTGACTTTCAGCTGATCATCGCAATCGGCGGCGGCAGTGTCATGGACGTGGCGAAGGCCCTCTCGGCTCTGCAGCATGCGGCAATCGACAGCCCGGCGGACGTGCGGGATTACATTACGAATGAAATGTATGCGAACAAACCGGCGCTCGCACCTTGGATCGGCATCCCGACCACATCCGGGACGGGCTCCGAGGTGACATGCTGGGCGACGGTGTGGGATGCGGAACGCGGCAGCAAATATTCGGTCTCCGACAAAAGGCTGTTCGCGGATGCGGCGCTTATTCTCCCGGATCTGACCGTGACGATGCCGCTGCGATTGAGCGTGGCCACCGCGCTAGACGCAATGTGCCATGCAACGGAAGCGTACTGGTCGGTACATTCTAATCCGATCTCCCGCGCATATGCGCTGCAGGCGATTGAACGAATCCGCGAGGCGCTGCCACGGCTCAAGGAGGATCCGAACAATCTGGATAACAGGGAACAACTATCGCTAGGCAGCGTACTGGCAGGTCTAGCCTTTAGTAATACAAAGACGACGGCGTGCCACTCCATCTCTTATCCGCTTACGTTGCTTCATGGCATCGATCATGGCATTGCAGCCAGCTTGTCGCTTGCCGCGGTGCTGAAACATAATTATTCGACCTTGATCGAACCGGATAAGCTGCTCCGGGCTTTCGGCGCGAAGGACGCAGATGGCGTTCGCACATTCTTGCAGTCGGTGTACGCCACCTTCGGCCTATCCGATTCCCTCAAAGATTATGGAGTAGCGGAACAGGATATTGAAACGATTGTTGCCCATGCTTACACCAAAGGCCGGATGGACAACAATCCAGCCGCCATTACGCCAGAAGAACTAAATTTAATGTTGGTTTCATTGCTATAACACATAGTGTTAACAAATCCCGATTATGATGGAGGAGTATTCAAATGAAAAAGGCATTAACGCTCGTTCTTACTTTGGTTCTCGTAGGTTTGCTAGCTGCATGCGGCGGTAACGAAGCGGCGAATGGGGAGGGCGGCGGCTCTGGTTCCAAGGGCACGATCAAGATGGTCTGGTATCCCAACGAATCCGGTGCCGAGCTAAAAGACGCGCGCGACGAGTTTTCTCGTTTGATTGAAGAAGCGACAGGCAAGAAGGTTGAGCACCAAACGACGACGGATTATATCATCGCGATCGAAGCGATGGCTAACGGCAATGCGGATATCGGCTATATGGGCGCGCAAGGTTACGTGGAAGCCAACGCGAAGAGCGACAAAGTACAGCCGCTGTTCGTACAGAGCGGCGAGTCCGGCACGCTGGACGACGCTGTATACTATAGCTGGCTTGCAGTTAAGAAGGGCGAAGAGGATGCCTATAAGAGCGGCAGCGAATTCTCGCTCGACACCATCCAGGGCAAAAAGTTCTCGTTCGTATCCAACTCGTCGACTTCGGGCTTCAAGGTGCCTTCCGCAGGTATCGTGAAACACTTTAGCGCCATGGACAAGTTCAAAGCGATTACGGCGGAAGATCTGCTGCAAGGCGGCAACGACAAAGTGTTTACTGAAGTGTTGTTCGGGGGATCCCACCAAGGCTCCGCAGTCAACCTGTTGACTGGCAAGTCCGATGTTGCTGCGTTCTGCGACACTTGTGTAGCTAACTATGTGGAATTGGCATCTGGCGAAGAGAACAAGCCGGGCGCAGTGTATAAGGTAAAAGAAGGTGCAGAAGAGCCGTTTAATACGCTTACTGGCCAAGAATTCGTCCTTATCTCCGTTACACCCGTATTGAATCAGCCGTTCGCGATCAACACAGACACGCTGAGTGCTGACGACCAGAAAAAGCTGCTGGAGCTGTTCACATCCGTTGCAGTAACAAACAATGAAAAGATTTTCTTGCCTAAGGATGCAGAAGGTACGGCTATCTTCAAGAAAAAATCGGGCGAAGAAAAATTTGTAGCCGTAGAAGATGTGTTCTTTGATCCGGTAAGAGAATTATCGGGCAACTAATGAAAGGTAACTGCAGCATAGAGGACGTCAACTGGCGGATCTGAATAGGAAATGAGGAGTTAACATGGCGACGCTGCTCGAATTCAAGCATGTATCCAAACAATACGGCTCGGAGACGCGCGCGTTGTCGGACGTTAACTTCGCTGTAAAGGAAGGGGAGTTCGTTTCAATCATCGGTCCTTCGGGAGCGGGGAAATCGACTCTCCTTCGCTGCATTAATCGTATGATTGATGCCAGCAGCGGAGAAATCGTCTTTGACAACGCAAGCGTATTGGAATTGAACAAAAATGAGCTCAAAAGGCTGAGAACCCGGATCGGTATGATCTTTCAGCATTACAACCTCGTCAACAGGCTCAGCGTAATCGAGAACGTGCTGCATGGCAGGTTAGGCTACAAGTCGATGTTGGCAGGCGTGCTTGGTATGTACTCCAAAGAGGAAAAGGCCCAGGCTTATCGTCTCCTTCAGGTGTTGGGACTGCAAGAGCAAATATATAAGCGCTGCGATCAACTAAGCGGCGGGCAAAAGCAAAGAGTAGGCATCGCCAGAGCTCTTGTGCAAGATCCCAAAATGCTGCTCTGCGACGAACCGATCGCTTCACTCGATCCCAATTCGTCCAAGGTCATCATGGAGCATTTGCGCGATATTTGCACCAAAATGGGAATCACGGTCGTCGTCAACCTGCATCAGGTCGATGTGGCTATGAAGTATTCGGATCGTATCATCGGGGTCAATAAGGGAACCGTAGTCTATGACGGCACACCTGCAGGATTGACCAAAGAAAAGCTGCGTGCGGTATATGGCGCCGAATACGATAAGCTGACGGAGGAGGAAGGCGGTCGCCATGTTGGGTAGTTTCTTTCTTCGTAAACGGCTGAACACGGCGATTTTCTGCGCGATCGTGCTCGGACTTACCATGATCGCGATCATTATTACAGAGTATGATGTGGTGAAAGGATTTACCTCCATCCCCAAGGCGGCGGAATGGGCGGTAAGCAATTTTGTCCCGAACGAGAAGTCGATGGAGAAGATTCCCGATATTATCGATAAATTGATTGAGACGTTATTGGTATCGATAGCGGCAACTAGCACGGCTGCGGTTTTTGCACTGATCTTCGCCGTATTGGGCTCTCAGAAGGCGGGAATCGGTGGACCGTTCAGCATCATTAGCCGCTGGATTGCCACGGTGTTTCGTAATATCGACGTTGCGGCATGGTCGATGATCCTGCTCTTTTCCTTCGGACAGAACGTGCTCACGGGATATTTGGCACTATTCTTCTGCTCCTTCGGCTTTCTGACTCGCGCGTTCATGGAGTCGATCGACGAAATGAGCTTGAGCTCCGTAGAAGCGCTTCGGGCAACCGGAGCGGGTTATTTCCATATCGTTGCCCATTCGATCATTCCGTCGAGTCTGCCGCAACTGATCAGTTGGGTGTTGTTCACGATCGAAACCAATATACGGCAAGCGACCCTAATTGGAATATTAACGGGGACCGGAATCGGCTTCTTGTTTAACCTATATTACAAAAGCTTGAACTATGCGACAGCCTCCTTGGTCGTTATTGCGATCGTCATAGCCATTATGATCATCGAATCGGTCTCAAATTACGTCAGGAGAGTGATCATGTAAGATGTTAGCCAACACCAACATACCGGCAAAACCGTTCAATAAATCGTCGTTCGTGATCCGAATGACCCTGTTGATGCTTGCTGCGCTTACGCTCTTCGGCTTGCTGACGTTCGACTACAAGGATTTGGTTCTGTCAGAGGCGATCAGCAAGACGGGGGATACGCTAGGCACGATGCTGCTTGAGCCGCACGCCAAACATTTTACATTCGTCGAAGCTTTGCAACAAGTTGTCATCACGATCGGACTGGCGTTCCTGACGACGTTATTCGGAGCGGTGATTGCATTGTTTCTGTCACTGCTCACGGCGCGCAATCTATCCCGTCCGGGCGTCTCTCTCGTAATCAGAAGCATTGTTGCTTTTATTCGCGCTGTGCCAACCGTGTTGTGGGTACTCATCTTTGCGGTCGCTGCGGGGCTTGGAAGCGTCGCAGCCGTCATCGGGATGACATTCCATTCGATCAGTTATCTGGTCAAAGCTTACTCCGAGTCCTTCGAGGAGCTTGATGAAGGCGTCATTGAAGCGTTGCGTGCCGGAGGAGCGGGCTGGTGGCAGATTGTTTTTCAGGCAGTCTTGCCATCTTCGATTTCGTATATCATTTCATGGACGTTCGTCCGGTTCGAAATTAATTTCGCGGTAGCGGTCGCCATGGGCGCTGCGGCGGGAGCAGGCGGTATTGGCTTCGATATGTTTATGGCGAGCAATTTCTATTTTGATATCCGGGAAATCGGCTTTATCACGTATATGATCCTGGCATTCGCGATCCTGCTTGAGTTGCTGGCAAGATGGATGAAGAAGAAGCTGGCAGTTAACGCCTAAAGGTTCAAAGATACAATCGCTAATGAATGAGGGCGGTTGTATTTTTGCGTGCGTTCATAACGGCAAAAAGAAGCAAATAGTTGTAAATAATAAGCGAAATGGTTGAGAAGCACGCAGCGGGCCTGTATACTAAGGGGAGAAAAAAGGAAATGATAGCGGGAGCGAGGGATAACGTGCTGCAGGAAGAACGTTATAAGAAGATCCAAGATATTCTGAAGCAGAATGATTCCGTTAAGGTGACGGAGCTCGTTAGTGTGCTTCATGTTTCGATTGATACGGTCAGACGCGATTTGGAGAATATGGAGGCCAAGAAGCTGCTGAAGCGTGTACACGGAGGCGCTATTCTGCCTGAGGAGCGAGGCGATCAGAATATTTTCTCCTATCGCGAGAGCAAGAACAAGGAGAAGAAGATCGAGCTTGCTCAGCTCGTGTGCGAGCATGTTTCGGAGGGTCAAGCGATTGCGCTGAATGCAGGTACGACGAACCTGGAAATCGCCAAGAAGCTCGCCGAACGGTTCGAGAGGCTGACCATTATCTCGAACGGACTGCGGATTATTGAGCAATTTGCGAGCAAACCGGGGTTTACGGTCATTGTGCCCGGCGGCGTGTTGGACCAGCAAGAGTATGCCCTATATGGCAAGAAATGCGAAGAGGATATCGCAGGTTATAATATCGACCTGGCCTTTATTTCGATCAATGCCATCTCGGTAACCAAAGGGTTAACGGATTTCCGTATTCATGAGATTGATATTATTAAGGCGATCATGAACAGTGCGAGAGGGACGATCGTCGCGGCCGACTCAAGCAAATTCGAGAAGGTATCCTACCTCAACGTGTGCTCCCTGGATCACGTAGATATGATCATAACGGACTCCACGATCAACGAGGATATCGTGAAGAAATATAAGCATTCCGGGATTAAGGTTATATACCCGGGGATCTAGTAGACCCCGGTTTGATGTACGAGGGAAGGAAAGATAGCGCATTCGGCGCCGTTTATAGACGGTGTCGGATGCGTTTTTTTTAAATTCTAAGAATTTATAAGTTTTTGCATCTTATCTGAACTTAGAATTCTCGGAATGAAACGCGCTGCGCCGCCAAAGACGGCGATAGCCGTTTCACCTTGGCTTGTTTGTTAAGAAATTCTTGTGAAATCACTTCATAAATTCATCATAAATCCGCCAATAATCCGCGATTATCCATACATAATATTAAGATACTGCAAAAACACGCAATGTATATTGCTTGTAATTGCTGTTTTATATATACTCTGTTTGGGACATACCCCAAAACCCAAAAGGAGTGAATCAAAATCATGATGCACAAAAAAGCTCTGGCGGCATGGATGCTGGTGATTGCAATCATCGTGCAATGCTTCGGACTGGCTTCAGCCACATCAGCGGAAATCGTCTCTCCGCAAGGGCTAGTATTTAACTCGGCGAAACAAAATTCGGTTGCTTTGAACGAGATACTGGAACAGGTTCCGACTACTTTCGAGATGCGTGCAAAGTTTGTGGCAAATCCTGGTGTACGCCAAGTATTGTTCGGTAATTACCGTGCATCGGCAAGTACGCAATTCAGTATTGAGCTTAAAGCAGACAATCAGCTCAGATACTACGAGATTTCGAATGGCGGCAAGATCATCGATAAATCGACGACGGGTCTGGCCATTACAACCGGGCAATGGACGCATCTAGCGGTCATCCGTGATGTCGCCAACAAAAAAATCCAAATCATACAGGACGGTAACGCCGTCGCTGCTTTCGAAAATGTAGATTTGCCGGAGCTAGTCGTCATGGAGAGCCTCCACAGTATCGGTACCGATACGAGAAACGGCTATCATGTTAGAGCGGAAATCGCGGAAGTAAGGCTATGGAGCGACGTGCGAACGGTTGACGAGCTTCGCGATCACGCGGATGCCAATATACTAGGGAACGAAGAGGGACTGATGCACGCATGGAAGCTCGACTCTACTTCGCTCAGCGGGATTATGAATGTTATTAAAGATAAGGCTGGCAGAATCGACGCAACTCCTAGAGGATTCGAACGTCAATATGCCAGTGAATTCCAAGGTGCAGGAACAAGCTTTGCCGACGGGCTGCAAATTGCAACCAAGGATCATGTCGCGAAAGCTCCACGCACAGTTGAGGCTTGGGTAAACGTTCCTGCGAATACGCCGAGCAGTCAGCGGGTCGGTGTCATTATGGGCAATTATTATGATTCCTCCTACAGCGACGTTTCGCGATTCAGCTTCGAAATTTTCAATAACGGGGCTCCGCGACTTTACTGGGTGAACAACAAGAACTACACATTGAACTATGTGGCCAATAACGTCAATGTTAATGCGGGCGACTGGGTGCATATCGCCATGGTGCTTGACGAGACCAACAAAACGGGAACAACTTATATTAACGGCGAGAAGGTTCACGAAGCAGCGATCGACATTCCAGAATTCCCCACAGATACGACCGCGCGCGAGATGAAGATCGGGTCCGATTTCAGAGGAACCATGATGTCGTTCAAAGGCGAAATTGCGGATCTTCGGGTCTGGTCAACAGCCCGGACGGCTGAAGAAATCCAAGCACATTACAACGAGTCGTTGCAAGGTACGGAGGAAGGTCTCTTAGGGAACTGGAAGCTGGATGGAGCAGAAAACGGCATATATCCAGACGCATCTTCATACGAGAACAACGCGTTGCCATACGACGAAGTCACGTCTAACTGGTTAGCCCCCGACTTCGCGGAAGGCGATTATACGATCGCTGTCATTCCTGATACACAATACATGGCTAGACTGCATCCTGAAGAAATGAAAAACTACATGTCGTGGATGAAGGATCATGCCGACGACATGAACATCAAGTTAGCCATCAGTGTAGGCGATATCGTGGATACGCCTTCGAGCACGACGGAGTGGGCCGCGGCCGCAAGCGCTTATGCCGAGCTGGATGGAGTAATCCCGTACGTGCTGCTTCCGGGCAACCACGACGTCATTCTGAACAATGCGCAATTGACACGCAATTATACGAATTACAACGCTTATTTCCCTTATAGCAAATATTCGCAGGAGCCGACCTTCGGAGGAGCCTTTGCCGAAGGCAAGATGGAGAACACGTATCATTATTTCGACATCGGCGGTGTGGAATACATGGTTCTGGCGATCGAATTCGCTCCTAACGACGCTGTGCTAGCATGGGCGAACGAAGTGGTGGCAGCCAATCCCGACAAAAAGGTCATTATGGCGACGCACACCTATGTCTACCACAACGGCGAACACATCAGCACCGATCACCATCACTATCCGAGCTCTTACATTAGCGACGCTAACAATGGCGACGATATGTGGAACGAATTTGTCAGCAAACACGACAATATTGTACTCGTCTTGTCCGGTCATATTGGACATCCGGATCTTGTAGTCAAGACGGACTTAGGCGACCATGGCAATATCGTGCAGCAGGTTCTGGCGGATGCGCAATATATGGATCCGCGCGATCTGGGCATGGTGATGCTGATGACGTTCAAGGAAGGCAGCAACGACGTTGACGTGAACTGGTATTCGGTCAAGAACGATCAACTGTATCGGAACAAGAATCAGTTTACGATGGAGATGAACCTGTACGCGGACGGAGAACCAAACCCCGAGCCTGAGCAGGGAGAGATCAAGCTGTCGGTGACAGATCAGAGCGTGATGAAAGGAACTGAATTTGTAGTGCCTGTCACAATCGAGAATGGCTCCGAGCTTGTCGGAATCGAAGGCGTGCTGAACTATGATGCCGATCTGCTCGAGTTTGAGGACTTCGCGTTCACCGCGCTTGGCGAGAGCGGTGCTACGAATACGGAGAACGCTGGAATCATTAGCTTTGCAGGTATATCCGGCGCCTCATTAGGCACGAACGAGAAGACGGTTATTGCTAATGTGACGTTTAGAGCCAAGTCAGACTTAACTGTAGATGGAGCGGCGACGATTTCGTTCTCTAATGTTCAAGGCGTCACGACAGACGATGCCGGTCACTCGTCTTACACTGAGGTAGAGACAGACAGTGCTGTCATTACGGTGGTTAGCCGCACCACGGGCGATCTCGACGGCGATAATCGTGTCGACTTGCTCGATGCAAGAGCCATTCTGAAGCTGATTGTATCAGGTGGAGGCAGTGCGGCTGAACGTGCGGCGGCAGATGTGAATGGAGACGGCGAGGTTAATACACAGGACGTGCTTGCTTTGCTTCAGATGATTGCGGACAAGCTGGCTGTACAAGGTAACGCTTGATAACAAAACATTGAGCGTATCAAGGATAGAGCTCGGCGGCTCCTAGTTATGGAACGGATCCACCGCGCCTGAACGGCGTATGGGGATCCGTTTCTTTCTATTTGCTGCATATACAAATGTATAAGGAGAGAATTGCGATGTTCAGACGTAGTTGGAAGCTGACTAGCTGCTTGTTGATTTTATCCTTGCTGGTTCCATTCGTTGTATGGGCAGATGGGCAAGGAAATGGACCGGAGCTGCAAGTGAAAACGACTGCGACAGCCCAAGGTCAAACGATGGTAGATCTTGTGATGAACCGACCTAAAGGGCTGAAGACGTTCGAATTTACCCTTCAATATGACCGTGCCGCGCTCGAAATTACCGATCGCGACGTGGTCAAAGGCGCAGATGTAGCAGGATGGATGTTCGAGTACAGTATTAATTCCGGGAACGGTACGGTCCGAATTGCCGCGGTTCATCTAGACGGATTTAAGTCGGATAACCAAGCCGCTATCGCCCGGCTTACATTCAGGCTCAAAGGATCATCGACAGGGAAGGCATTCGGCATTACGGATCTGAAAGGTTTTATGGATCTGAACAAAGCCGCTGATATGTCGAGTAGAATCGAAGCCGATGCTGTCGCAAGCGTCGATGGCAATGTCATTCAGGATATCCGGATAGATGACGGACATGCGGATCGCACAACAATCAAGATTATGGCCCCGCTTTCTTCCGACATGATTAAGCTTGATCTGGAGCAATCTGCGATGAAGAAATTTGCGGAAAGCCACAAATCGCTTGCCGTACAGACGCCAATTGGAAGCCTGGAAATGGATCCCGCTATTGTTGGCCAGTTGGCGCAAAGCCGCGTCGAAATAAGAGTAGAGAAGGTCGAAGGTTCGGAGCATAAGCCGGTCAGGAAGGTAACCATTCTTGCGGACGGCAAAGAAGTGGAGAGCTTCGAGGGTAAATTAAAGATTTCGATTCCTTATGACAAGGCAGCCCAAAAAGAGTATGAATCAATCATTGCGTACCGAATGGTGGATGGACAAAAAATTATTCTTCCTCAAGCCGCATTATTCGATGGCCAGGTCATCATGATTGCAGGCGAAGCCGGTACATTCGAGATTGGTTACGCGGAGAAAAGGTTCTCGGATACGGCTGGTCATTGGTCGCAATCGAATATCGAGTTCGTGGCGGCGAGAGAATTGTTCATCGGCGTCGGCAACGAGCGGTTTGCTCCGGAACAAACGGTGACGAGAGGGATGTTCGTTACGGTGCTCGGCAGAGTGTTAGGTACTCCACAAGTAGATGGGGCAAACGTATTCCATGATGTGAGCACTGATTCCTATTATGCGCCTTATGTCGCTTACGCCAGTCAACACGGCATCGTGAATGGCGTTGGTGGGGGCAATTTTGCACCGGATCGTGAGATGACCAGGGAAGAGATGGCGGCATTACTCACAAGGTTCATGGACCATGCAAGTATCGAGTCCAATGCAGGTAGCACGGGCCGAGTGTTCGAAGATCAGGAAAGCTTCTCCGCGTGGGCGTCTGATGCAATTCGGGAGCTGCGGGAATCGGGAATCGTCGAAGGCAAACCGGGCAATTTCTTTGATCCTCAAGGTATCGTCAAGAGAGCGGAAGCTGCTAAGATGATTCGTTCGTTCATTGAAATGGCGGTTCGATAAGCCTTTTGAGTTGAATGAATGGAGTAAACGCAATCGACGAGGAGACAAGGTTTATGCGCATTTCGGTAGGGAAGAAGCTGTGGATCGGATTTGGAGTTGTACTGCTCTTGTTATTCGCCTTAGGATACTCCTCTGCTACACGGATGGGATATATGAAAGAAAGAGTGGATGCGATCACGGAAGGTTGGCTTCCGGCCGTAGAGATATTAAATGAAATGAACTACGAGGCGGAGCATACATTGACCATGACGTACCGCCATAAAGACGAAGGGGACAAGGTCAAGAGGGAAACGATTGAGCTCGGCATAAAGCAGCTGCACAACAGTTTCGAAAAAAATCTGAAGGCATATGCCGAAGCCTTAACGACTGCCGAGGAGCAGGATGTTGTTGTTCAACTGCAGTCGACTTGGAGCTCGTTTAAAGAAGCGAACCTGCTTACGTTAACGAAAAGCAGCAATCGCGAAATGGTTGAAACATTAGCATTACTATCCGATGGAATAGTGAAATTCAACGCGATGCAGGTCATCTTTAACGAGCTGAAGCTGTTAAATAGTGAAGGCGCGATTGCCGCCGCCAACGAGGTGGAGCAAGCAAACCGGAGCGGGACGATCACGATTTATGCAACCATGGCAATGAGTCTGCTTGTCGTACTTGCGATCATCATCATTTTTCATTATGAAATCGTAGTGGTTCTGAGGCGAGTTACTGCCCATATCGTGCAAGTGGCTTCTGGCGATCTCACCGTTAAACCGCTGCTAAGGCGGAGGAAAGACGAGCTTGGGGAGTTGGCTGAAGCTGCAGAGCATATGGTGGAGAACTTGCGGCTAACGATCCAAGTAACGGCGGATACTTCATCTCGAATTTCAGTCATGTCCGACGAGCTGACTGCATCGGCAAATTCAACTGCGGAGAGGTCGCATCAAGTAGTCACGTTGGTACAAGAAGTGTCAGATCGCTCCGAAGAACAATTGGCGGGAATGGAGGAGGGCTCCAGGTCGATGGAGGTCATAGCCTTGGGAATCGAACGAGTGGCTACGTCTTCAACCTCGGTATCCGCGCAAACACAATCGACTTCTCACCATGCAGAGCGAGGTCATGCTTCTATTCATGCTCTCGTTGGGAAGATGGGAGCTATCCAAACTTCATTAACGGAGCTAGAAACGATAATGAAAAATCTCAGTGCTCGCTCCGAGCGCATTGGGGACATCTTGACACTCATTACCGACGTTGCAACGAAGACGAGACTGATTGCGCTTAACGCCTCGATAGAAGCGGCGCGTGCGGGAGAAAGCGGCAGGGGGTTCGCCGTTGTGGCGAACGAAGTCCAAAGACTTGCCACCGAGTCAGCGGTTTCGGTCCAGCGGATCACGGACTTGATTCGAGTCACGCAGCAGGATACCATCCAAGCGGTCCACGCAATGGACAATGTAACGGAGGAATTCGCTTCTGGCAACTTGGCAGCTGGGGAAACCAGGGACATGTTCTCCGCCATTCTAGAAGAAATTAAAACGATAAATAACGAGGCAATGGAAGTGTCGGATACATCGGAATTAATGGCGGCATCCACTGAACAAATATCAGCAACACTGCTTCTGACGGCTTCCAATGCGGGCGAAGCCAGCAAAAATGCAAAAAGCGTCGTGCAAGCTTCGGAATTGCAATCGGCTTCGATGATCGGGATATCCGATTCTGCAGAGCAGTTGTCCCAGCTTGCGATAAATCGAGACAAACGATATCCACATTCCGATTATAGAGGGCTGTCATCCACGACTTGAGACTAGAGCAAAGGGAGATCAAACCATGACAACAAACCATACAAACGTTACACCCGAAAATCCATACTTGCTGCTAACGCCGGGACCGTTAACGACTACAGCCACAGTTAAAGAGGCTATGCTCCGTGATTGGTGCACGTGGGACTCCGAATATAACGGCCTTGTGCAGCATATACGAAGCCGCTTAGCTCAACTTGCGAGCCAAGTGGATCCTGATTCCTATACGGTGGTACCTATGCAAGGCAGCGGCACATTCAGCGTCGAAGCAGTGGTAGGCTCGATTCTATCTCCAAGCGACAAGTTAGCTGTTCTGGTCAACGGCGCTTATGGGCAACGCATTGCGCAAATCGCCCAAGTTCTACGTGTGCCCGCGCTAGTTGTGGATCTGGGAGAGACGACACCAGTTAGCGCACACAAGCTGGAGGAGACGCTCGATGCCCATCCGGACGTCACGCATGTAGCGGTTGTCCATTGTGAGACAACTACGGGGATGTTAAATCCGATCGCGGAGGTAACGCTTGCGGCCAAACGCCGCGGCTTGATTACCATTGTCGATGCGATGAGCAGCTTCGGCGGCATTCCGCTTGATATGGCGGAGCTATCGATCGATTACTTAATCAGCAGCAGCAATAAATGTATTCAAGGAGTCCCCGGCTTTGGTTTCGTAATCGCGAAGAAGCAAGAGCTGGAAGTCTGCAAAGGACAAGCTCGTTCGTTGTCGCTCGACTTGTACGATCAATGGGAAACGATGGAGAAGCATGGAGGCAAGTGGCGCTTCACCTCTCCGACGCATGTAGTACGCGCATTCGATCAAGCGCTGAGTGAGCTGGAGGAAGAGGGAGGGCCGGAAGCCAGACATAGGAGGTATGCCAACAATCAGCGCATTCTGGTTGCTGGCATGGAGAGTCTCGGGTTTCGTGCGCTGCTGCCGCAAGAGCTGCAATCGCCTATTATTACCGCGTTCCATTATCCTGATCAGGCATCCGAGTTTCAGTTCACGGCTTTCTACGAAAGCCTCAAACAAGCTGGCTTCGTCATATATCCAGGCAAAATATCTGCGGTGGACACGTTCCGAATTGGAAATATTGGCGAAGTAAAGGCGGAGGACATTCACCGGCTTATCGCTGCGGTGGGCCAGGTCGTTCAATAATTGTTGCAGAGGCTCCCGGATTCTCGGGAGCTTCTTTTGTTTATGGTTCAAGGATGCGGCTCGACCTCGAATATTTCTCGTCAAATTTCCAAGCTTACCGTGTTAAAATGGAGAAGTAACTCGTCGGATTTTTTTCTCGACGATATCATGCCAAGGATTGGAGAAACCTACTATGAGATCCATGTACGAGGGACCCCATACGAGAGAAATTAGTTTTCCTCTTGGGGGGATTGGTTCCGGGAGTATCGGATTAGCAGGCAATGGCAGATTGGTTGATTGGGAGATCTTCAATCGACCTAACAAAAGAAGCTTTAATGGCTTCAGTCACTTCGCGGTAAAGGCGGAACGAGACGGTGATGTGATCGATGCTCGAGTGCTGAACGGAGACCTGCAATCGCCCTATGTTGGTCAGCCGATTCGCGGGGGACCGCTGCATAGCGGATTCGGCTTCGGTCCGGACAGTCAGACGTTGGCCGGCATGCCGCATTTCAGCGAAGTGACGTTCAAGGGACAATTCCCGATCGCCGAGCTGAAGTTCGAGGAACCGGCTTTTCCTGGTGATGTTCGGTTGACGGCTTTCAATCCGTTTATTCCGTTGCAAGAAGACGATTCGAGTCTACCTGTCGCGTTATTCGAGTGGGAGCTCAAGAACACAGAGACAAGCCCGATTACGTATACAGTCTGTTTATCCGCTGGCAACCCCTACTCGACGGAGAAGGTCGACTATAGATATAACCAGATTGAGAATGAGAGCTTCCTGCCTGTGCATGCGATTCAGCTAGGCTCGAATCAGTATGCAAGCGAACATGTTCATAACGGTAATATTACGATTGCCACTGACGCTGAGCAGGTTAGCTACCAGGAGTATTGGTATCGGGGAGGATGGTGCGACAATATCGAAATGTTCTGGCATGACTTCACACAGCCTGGAGCATTATCGAATCGACGGTACTCGGAAGACGAACGACCAGCGTCTAATAGAGACACGGCGTCTCTGGCAGCGAGATTCGAGTTGTTGCCCGGCTGCAGGAAAACCGTGCGCTTCGCAATTGGCTGGTATTATCCCAACGTGGAGAATCATTGGAACCCCAATCCATCGGGACCTAATGGATGGCGGAATTACTATGCGTCATTATTTAACGACTCTAAGGAATGTGCTGCATATGCATTGCGAAATTGGAAGCGCTTTTATTCTGAAACTAAACAATATAAGGATGCGCTGTTCTCTTCGACCGTCCCGGAGGTGGTCATTGAAGCCGCGTCTGCTAACTTATCTGTATTGAAATCAGCGACGGTGCTGCGGCTTGAGGGTGGATTCTTTTATGGCTTCGAAGGCTGTATTGAGGACATTGGTTGTTGCGAAGGCTCCTGCACGCATGTGTGGAACTATGCCTATGCGCTCCCGTTCTTGTTCCCGCGACTTGAACGCAGCATGAGAAATCTGGATTATACGTACAACCAACGGGATGACGGCAGAATGTCGTTCAGACTCATGCTGCCTGTAGGCAGAGAGAGAATGGATTATCGAGCTTGCGCAGACGGTCAATTCGGCGGCGTAATAAAAGCCTATCGAGATTGGAAAATCTCGGGGGACACCGTGTGGCTGCAATCCATCTGGCCGGCAATCAAAGCTTCAATCAATTACGCATGGGCAGGGACGAACGAAGACCGGTGGGATCCAGAGCAGTCAGGCGTACTGACCGGCCGACAGCATCATACGTTAGATACCGAGCTGTTCGGTCCGAATGCGTGGCTAACAGGCTTCTACCTTGCAGCGCTTAAGGCCGGAGCGGAGATGGCCTCTGTTCTCGGTGAGTCGGAAACGGCAGACGTATATAACCATATCTATTCGAAAGGCAAGAAGTGGGTCGACACACATCTGTTCAACGGCGACTATTATGCTCAGCGCATCGACCTGTCGGATCACTCGCTTATTAGCCGCTTCGGAGATGAAGCTCTTCACTTTTATTGGAATGAAGAGCTTGGCCAAATCAAGTATCAGATCGCTGATGGGTGCGGCATTGACCAAGTGGCGGCTCAATGGCATGCGAATCTGTGCGGACTTGGCGAAATTTTCGATCGAGACCAGACGCGAACAGCGTTGCGATCTTTATATACTCACAACTTCAAATCAAGCCTCAGGCATGAAGCGAACACGTGGCGGATATTTGCTCTAAATAACGAAGGCGGGCTGCAAATTTGTACATGGCCTACCCCCGGCAGCAGGCCAGCCATTCCGCTAACGTATAGCTCGGAGACGATGACAGGCTTTGAGTATCAAGCAGCTTCGCATATGATCCAGGAAGGGCTTGTCGACGAAGGAATCGAGATCGTGGAAGCCATACGGAACAGGTATGATGGCGAGAAGCGCAACCCTTGGAACGAGATGGAGTGCGGGAGCAACTATGCGAGATCCATGGCAAGCTATTCGTTGCTTCATGCATTCAGCGGATTTCAATATGACATGGTGACCGGCATGATCGGCTTCAGACCGGTACGAACGGAGAAGGGTATATTTCGTATCGTATGGTCGTTGGCTGGAGGCTGGGGGGTCTATGAGCAGACTGCGAATCAGGTTTGTGTACAACTACTAGGCGGTGAACTGGAGCTTCGTATGCTCCAAATTGATGAAGTGTTAGTCAGCGCGACAACCGCTGTACAAATCGGTGATACGCCGGTGGAGTTCTCCCTTCTAACAAGCGGGATTCAATTCGAGCGCCGCATTCTGCTGGATATGGATCATCCGTTAATGATTACATTCGAACGATGATAGAGGATTGTATAGGATAAGGATTACCAACAATTAGAAGGCGGTGCAACAGCCATGCCAACACAACATTCGAACGAATGGTTATCAGGGCATCATGCGACATTGAAAGCGGTTGCGGATCAGCTCATTCCCGGAGACGCATGGCCTTCAGCATCCGAGACTGGAGTGATAGGCTACCTGGAGCGGCGATTCCGTGAGGATGACGATACATGGACAAAGCTTATCGAGCCCGGACTTCACGCTTTGGATAGGCTGGCCATGACGCTGCACAGCAGACCGTTCGTCTCGCTGGATGCAACTGCACAAGAAGCATTGCTGCGAACGATCGAGCAGGATCATGTAACCGATTGGCCTGGATCGGCTAACGAATGGTTCCGCGCCATGCTAACGAACGTCGTCGAAGGTTATTACGGCAGCCCAGAAGCTGGTGGGAACGAGGGTGCCAAGTCTTGGGAGATGCTCGGATTCAGACCGGGAACCATCCATGATGAACCCCCGGTTAGCGAGACGGAGCTAAAGACCATTCGTTTCGATCAGCTGCGTGATCGCTACGATGCAATTATAATCGGCGCAGGCGCGGGTGGCTCCGTCGCGGCGGCTGTATTGGCGGAGGCAGGCATGCATGTGCTCGTCGTCGAGCGGGGGAGCTGGCTGCAATACGATCAAGTGGGCAGAGACCACCTTCGCAATCACCGATTAAGCAGATATGGCAACAATACGGGACCTGCTGCAGCCGGCCATCCTCGTAAACTCATTACGGTGAACGGAATCGAGAAGATTATTTCTTCGCATGAAGGAGATTATCATAATAATGCAATGACTGTCGGAGGAGGAACGCGGGTATATGGAGCGCAAGCTTGGCGCTTCCATCCCGAGGATTTCCGAATGGCGAGTCGATACGGGGTGCCTGAGGGAAGCTCGCTGGTCGATTGGCCGATTACCTACGAAGAGCTTGAGCCTTATTACACACGCGCAGAGTGGGAGGTCGGCGTAGCTGGAGACGACGCGGCACATACCGGATATGTCGGACGTCGGCAAGGGTATCCGATGCCGCCGTTCCCGTATACGACAGAAGCGAAGCGATTAGCGGATGCCGCGGCAAAGCTTGGATGGGAGACGGGACCGGTGCCGCTGCTGATTAACACGGTCGAGCGCGACGGCAGGCCGGCATGCGGACGTTGCGGCCAATGCGTCGGCTTCGCTTGCCCGACCAACAGCAAGAATGGCGGGCACAATACGATGCTCGTGCGCGCGCTTGCCACAGGCAATTGCGATCTTCTCTGCGATACGATTGCAGAACAGGTCATCGTCGAGAACGGTAAACACGCCACCGGTGTCCGACTGGCGCATGGCAGGGATGGCGCGATTACCCGTAAGGAAGTACAAGCAAGCCACATCGTCGTCGCCGCTGGCGCCATCGAGAGCGCACGTTTGTTGCTGAATTCCGCGACGGATCGTGAGCCGGACGGCATTGGCAACAATAGCGGGCATGTCGGGCGGCATCTACAGGGCCATGTCTACGTCGGCGCGCACGGCTTGTTCGATGAGCCTATGCAGGACGGTCTTGGTCCGGGCGTGAGCATCTCGACGCTTCGGTTCGCACACGGGAACGGAGATATCATTGGCGGCGGATTGCTTGCTAACGAGTTTACGAAGCTGCCGCTCATTCATTGGTTGGGTTCGCTCTCGCCAGATGCGGCAAGGTGGGGGATGGCCGGCAAGCACGCAATGCGCGAAGGCTATCAGAATACGGTCCATGTCCAAGGACCGATTCAGGAGATTCCGGTTCCCGACGCGAGAGTGAGGGTGTCGCGGTCGCTCAAGGACCGTTACGGATTGCCGGTCGCCAAGCTATCCGGCGGCGTGCATCCGGAATCGATACGAGCGGGCATCATGCTGGCGGAGCAAGCGGAGCTTTGGCTGACAACAGCCGGAGCCAGACAAGTATGGGGATCGCGTCCCGGCATTGGACTGACAGCCGGACAGCACCAAGCAGGCACGCTTCGCATGGGTAACGATCCTTCCCATTCTGTTACAGATCCGACCGGTCGCGTCCACGGCTACGACAATCTGTGGGTGGCGGATGGCTCCGTGCATGTGACCAATGGCGGCGTCAATCCCGTGCTGACGATCATGGCACTCGCATTCCGTACGGCGGCGCACCTTGTGAAGGAAGCCTAACGATGGAAAGCGGTGTGCATGATTCCTTAATGCAAAGAAAAAAGCATCCAAACAACCCGCGGGCTGTTTGGATGCTTCTTTTGGGTCATGGGGCATTCGCGAATTCGCGACAGCGCCTGATCAAGCCGAGAAGAAGCGGATCAGTCCGATCGCGGCGAATACGAGCAGCGAGATGCCCGCGCCGATACCTGTCACGGCGCTGCGTGCGACCTGCAGCTTAGGTGCGATGATCGACGCAACGACAGCGACGGCAACAAGCAAAGCAGCCAGCACATACAGGCCGTTATCGTCGAATACCGGCGCCAGAGCGACGAAGTGAACGCCAACTACGAAGGCGACCATAGGTGCGACGTAATCTCCCAGCTTCTTTCGGATAAGAACAAAAGCCGCCGCGCCCGCAATAATGAACTCGGCATAGAAGGCGATCAGATAAGTACGGAATGAATCCACCTCGTTAAGCGCAGAGGCTTCGTCCCAATTGTTAATGCTCAAGTAGACGCCGAGCAGGCAGACGAGCATGGCGACGCCGGAGGCAAGACCGAGGTAAAGCCGCCAAGACGGGCGAGGTCTCTCTTGCGCCCAGCCAAACCAGGCAAAGCTGAACATCCCAAAGACGGATGCGTACATGGCGTAATCCCGAATGTAGTCCATATGAGTCCTCCTGGGTAGTCAATATTTCCTTAACTATATCACTTCATCTACTAGTAGGATATGGAAAAATGGAAGTTGAAATATTTATTTTGGAACGGTGTCACATTCAGGTTATCACGCCCGTCATACTGTCAAACTGAAGGGAAGGGTTGGATGACCATGATGAGATACGATGTGGCAATTATAGGCGGAGGCATGGCGGGATTAACGGCGGCGGCGCTCGCGGCAAAGGCGGGCAAACGGGTCGTGGTGATCGAGAAGCAGAGCAGGCTGGGAGGGAGAGCCATTACGAACAAGAAGGACGGCGTCTACTTTAACCTTGGCGGACACGCGATATACAAGGGCGCTGCGTACGATACCTTCCGGGAGCTTGGTTGCAGCCTCAAGGGAGGACAGCCGTCCATCGCGGCGCATGGCATATGGAACGGCAAGCTTGGCGTGCTGCCGACAGGCGTTGGCTCGCTGCTATCCTCCCCCTTATTGACCTGGAAAGGCAAGGTGGAGTTCGTCGGATGGCTCGCGAAGTTCTCCAGGCTGGACACGCACAGATATGACGGGATCAGTCTAAGAGAGTGGATTGAGGGGCAGATTCAGGATCCTATGGTGCGGCATGTTTTTTATTCGCTGCTTCGAACGTCAAGTTACGTGATGGCTCCGGATCTGCAGGCGGCGGGACCGGTATTGAGATCACTTGCGAACGCGCTCAAAGGTGTTTTGTACGTTGACGAGGGCTGGGGCGCGGTCGTTGCCGATCTGAGGGATGCTGCGGGTCGCTACGGAGCAGCGTTTATGACGGGAAAAGCGGCCGTCAGCGTTATGCATCAACATGGAGCCGTCAGCGGCATTTTATTAGATGATGGATCGGTTATTGAAGCCCAGCATGTTGTTATTGCCGCTTCTCCTGCCGTTTCCTGCAAGTTAGTCCCTGGCGCCGAGCAAACCTCGCTTAAGCGATGGAAGGATCAAGCCATTGAAGTGACCGCGGCCTCTTTAGACGTTGCGCTGCGCAGGTTGCCGCGACCCAAGCATCAGCTCGTGTACGGCATCGATACTCCCGTGTTCATGAGCAACCAATCGCGCGCCGCTAAGTTAAGTGACGATGGGTCGCAGGTTGTTTGCTTAATGAAATATCAGGGAAGCGAGAGTGATCCGGAGCGGGATCTGTCAGAGCTCGAGAGCGCGCTTGACCTAGCGCAGCCGGGCTGGCGCGCGGAGGTCGTCGCGAAACAATATTTGCCGAAAATTACAGTGTGTCACGATTTCCTGCATGTTCGTGATCGCGTTAATCCGGGACCTCATGTACCGGAAATTGATGGGCTGTACGTGGCAGGGGATTGGGTTTCGCATGGTGAATTATTGGTAGATGCTGCCACAGAGAGTGCCAGAAGAGCTGTCCAACATCTGCTTGCGGCGGATGCACAAGAAAGGAATGTCAACCATGGACATCGAGTCACTGTATAGAGAGTATCGGACCGAGCTGTTCGCCATGTCGTACCGCATGCTCGGAAGCGTCATGGACGCGGAGGATATCGTGCAAGAGACGTTTATCGCTCGCGGCAAAGTGTCGGAAGCCGAGCCTATCCGCAACGAACGTGCCTTTTTGTACAAAATAGCAACTAATCGTTGCTTGGATTTGCTTCGTTCTTCGGCAAAAAAACGTGAGCTATACGTCGGCCCTTGGCTGCCAGAGCCCCTGTTCGGGAGCGAACGGTCGTGGAACGATCCCGCATCCACGTACGAGCAGCGTGAAACCATTTCTACGGCTTATCTGATGCTGCTGCAGCAGCTTAGCGCAACGGAGCGGGCGATCTTCCTGCTGCGCGAGCTTTATCAATACTCATACGACGAGATTGCGGAGATGGTCGGGAAAAGCACCTCGAATTGCCGGCAAATCTTCCACCGGGCTGAGCGAAGTATCCATGATGGGAAGTCCGAACAACCGTCGGTATCGGTCGCGGATGCTACCATTAAAGCCTTTGTTCAATCGATTATGCAGAACGACATGACGAGGATGCTGGAGCTCGTTAGCGACAATGTTGTTTTCCTGTCGGATGGCGGCGGCAAGGTCAAGGCGGCTCACATTCCGGTCAGAGGTCTCCATACCGTCATCTCAGTTCTTCGCAATTTGCTTGCCATATACGAAGGCCAGTTCCAATTCGAATTCACGACGCTTAACGGACAACCCGGGCTGCGATTCGATTTCGCCAACGGGACGACGTATCTGTACACCTTTGGCTTCAATAACGGAGTCATAGATCATATTTATTGTCAGGCTAACCCGGATAAGCTGCAGCATATGCCGTCTCGGCATTAAGCGTAATGATAATTAACAAGGGAGCTGGTCACATGAAAGCGGTGAAAAAGGTGCGAACCCACGAGGAAGCTAACGCTAATGATCCTGATGATATCCTTACCAATCGTGAATTGAATCGTGCGCTGCTGGCAAGGCAAATGCTGCTTAGCCGTGTGAGGCTCCCGGTCGCGGATGTTATCGAGAACCTTGTTGGCATGCAGGCGCAAGCGCCAAACGCACCATATTTGGGCTTATGGTCGCGAATAGAAGCTTTTCGGCATGAGGAACTGTCCCAGTTGCTGCGAGAGAGACAGGTTGTGCGCATGGCGCTCATGCGTTCGACGTTACACCTGGTCTCCGCACAGGATGCTCTGTTGCTGCGCCCCTTGCTGCAGCCCGTAATGGACCGCAGCTTGAAGGGGGCCTTCGGCAAGCAACTCCAAGCAATAGATCAGGAAGCGCTTGCTGCAGCCGGAAGGGCATGGGTCGAGAAGGAGCCGATGACATCGAGCGAATTGGGTTTGCGACTGAGCGAGCAATGGCCCGGGCTCAGTCCGGAGGCTGCAGCAGCGGTAGTTCGGAACAGAATCCCGCTTGTTCAGCTGCCGCCTCGGGGCATATGGGGAGAAAGCGGCCAGGCTGTACATACGTCAGTTGAAGTATGGCTTGGTCGGGCTCTCTCTGCGCCGCTTGAGCCGGAATGGATTATTCGGAGATATTTGGCGGCATTTGGTCCGGCTACGGTCAAGGATATGCAGGTATGGTCGGGACTTACTCGGATCCATGAGCATCTCGCATGGCTTCGGCAGCATTTGATCACGTTCAGAAACGAAAAAGGCGAGGTATTATTTGATCTGCCGGATGCGCCTCGGCCTGCTGCGGATACGCCCTCCTCGCCACGATTTCTTGGCGAGTTTGACAATATGCTTCTGTCTTACGTGGACCGCAACCGGATTATGGATGAAGCGTACCGTAAACGTGTGTTTACAGCGAACGGTATCATTCGTGCAACCATTCTCATCGATGGTTTCGTTGCTGGGACCTGGAAGATCTCAACCGAGCGTGAGCGGTCTGTTTTGTATATGGAGCCTTTTCGAGCACTCACCGGGCAAGAGCAAGAAGCTTTGTCTGTGGAGGCGGCCCATTTGCTTCAATTTGTATCTCCGGCTGCGGCCGCCCGCGATATTGTTTATCTTTAATAGAAAATTGCATTTGCTTAGCAACGCGCATTTGGATCCGGTTTGGCAGTCCCTGC
This sequence comes from Paenibacillus sp. strain BS8-2, assembly GCF_054483835.1. Classification (NCBI taxonomy): domain Bacteria; kingdom Bacillati; phylum Bacillota; class Bacilli; order Caryophanales; family Paenibacillaceae; genus Paenibacillus; species Paenibacillus sp. strain BS8-2. The sequence goes on along the minus strand of NZ_CM137010.1, from coordinate 837,584 downwards.
GGGTGACTTGAACGAGATTTCATTGCTGCAGCGGGATTGGACTTAACGAATGCCTCGACCCTTGACAGAACATGTCCTGATCTGCTCGGCGGCATCGAGGATATCGCCTACCCGGCGAATTGGGAGAGCGTGACGGCGCTTGATCCGGATCTTATTTTGTTCTCGAGCGATTCGCTGTTATCTCCTCCGAGGTGATCGCGGATTATGCGGGCGACGTGTTGTTTGTGTTAACGGACGAAACGGATGAAACAACGGCGGCAACGGATAAATTGTTCAGCAGCACGATCTGGGGGACGATTAACGCCGTTAAGAATAAACAAGTGTATATCATGAACAGCTCTTGGAACTTCGACGATCCGATTACGAGAGATCGATTGCTAGATGAGCTTGTAAAGGTTATGACGAACCAGTAAGTGGAACACGCTATTCCTGAGTGCAGACCAAAGGCAGCCCGAGGGCTGCTTTTGGTTTGAATAGATGCCTACTGGAGGTGATTGAAAGTGGATCTATCCTTGCCGCACAATGAACATCTAACCTTGTGGTCCTACGCTCACATTCGAATTATCAGACTGGCCAAACAATCGTTGTTGCCAGGCGCGCAAAGCGTAGGCATTTCTTTTCCAACTAGCGGATTTTTCTGCGTAAGCAGCGGCGGCGCGCGGATGTTGCTCAATAATCGAATTTTTTCTCCTGCCCGCATGAGTATTTACCACGTGCCGCCCCTTAGTCGAATGGAGCTCAGCGCCGGTGGAGACGGCCTTGATTATTATATTCTCCACTATAAACGGAGATGACCCGGGATCTGCCGCCCGACTTGATGGACAAGATGCGGACTTGCAATCCGTTTGCATCGGAGTACCATTTTGTTCCTGCACAACCGGGTATGCTGTACGTGCTGCTCGAACAAATGAACGAGCTATGGCAGCGCATTTACAGGGCGTACGTTCCACGGGCATCTGGGCTTGCCGATGAATGAAAATGTGACCCGCGATATCGATCCGGCGATCGACTGGCTAACGGTATCGAACGAACTTATTCCTCAATATGCAGGAGACCATATCTTCATGGCGATTAATAAGAAGAGCGAAGCCTACGATTTTGCCAGCGATCCGATCTGGGGTTCACTGGATGCCGTGAAGCAGAACCGATTGTACGAAATCGACGGTTATAGCTTCTACTTCTCTGATCCGATCTCCGTAATGGGACAAATCGAGGATATTGCGGATCAACTAGAAGAACAGTCAGCAGAATAAGTCATTAGCGCGGGCCAAAAGGCGGAGCGGGGAGAACTAACCCTGCTTCGCTTTTTAGCGTTGTTGCGCAGGTTAGGAGCAGATCACAAAACGATTATAACTGCAAGCTTGGACATTACGTGATAGGTCAATCATCATTACGCAACTAAAGAGTTGCGTATATTGACATGCAATCCATGAGTTGCGTATAATCGGGATATGAATGAGGACAAGGATGCCATATTCCAAGCGATTGGCGATGCGACTCGGCGACTGATGCTGGATGAGTTGGCTGAGCGCAAAGAACTGACTTTGTACGAGCTTACGGCGCGTCTTATCATGAAGCACCAGATCGCGATTTCGCGGCAAGCAATAGCTAAGCATCTTGCCGCATTAGAGCATGCGGGGCTTGTGAGGACGGAGAAAAAGGGGAAGTTTCGAGTCATTCAATTCAACAATGACCCCCTTAAAGATTTGTTGAAAGGATGGTTAGATTAACGTAAGGCAGATTAGATAGGTAAGGTTAGAGGACGAGAATTGCTCAATATAAGGAGGATCATTTTTATGAAGATCATAGTGACTAGTTTGTTCGTACAGGATCAGGACAAAGCGTTGACGTTTTATACCGATATACTTGGCTTTGTGAAGAAACACGATATTCCGGTCGGAGCTCACAGGTGGATCACGGTTGTTTCTCCCGAAGCTCAAGACGGAATCGAATTGTTGCTGGAACCGGATGAGCATCCTGCGGCAAAGGAATATATGAAGAAGCTGGTCGCGGACGGTATACCGGCTACGATGTTCGGAGTCGAAGATATTCATGCCGAGCATAAACGATTGGTCGAGCAAGGCGTGCGATTTACCATCGAGCCGACTACAATGGGCGATCTTACTTTAGCTATCTTTGACGATACTTGCGGAAATCTCATTCAAATCGTGCAACGGTAGTATCCGGGGCAAAATGAATAAGCAGACTGCGGAGGGAGCAGGGAAGGCGTTTCGGTGCCTCCTTGCGCCCTTTTTTTATAGAAAGTATTTCGCAATCTCCGTAGTTCGAATCGTCCGAGGGTAACACTTCCGCTGCAGCCCTAATATGATAAGTTTAGAAATCTAAAGAGGTGAGCCAATGGCAGTCGTAAAAGCCAGGAAACAGGACATTGATATGTTGGCAAGGTTGCTCCGTGCAGAGGCTGAAACCGAAGGCGAAATGGGCATGCTTCTAGTTGGAAATGTAGGCATTAATCGAATAAGAGCAAATTGCTCCGATTTTAAAGAACTCCGAACGATTCCTCAAATGATTAACCAAGCGCATGCGTTCGAAGCATTGCAGCATGGGTTGTACTACCAGAACGCGCGAGAGAGGGAACGCCGTTTGGCGCAACGATCTGTGAACGGGGAAAGACATTGGCCAGGCAAATTTTCGCTTTGGTATTTCCGCCCCGGATCGTTCGACAATCCCGGACCTTGTCCGCCGACCTGGTACAATCAGCCATTCGCGGGGAGATGGAAGAAACACTGCTTCTACGAGCCGACCGCACAGGAATGCGAAAATGTATATAACACGTTATAACGTAATACGCAAAAAAGTGCCGAGTGCCGTGACGACAATCACGGCTTTCTTTGTTTGTACTCCCAGAAAAGCCAATAAGTATCTGAAGAAAATAAAGTTCTAGACTGCCGCTATTCAATGCTATCATATCCCGTTAGAATACTCTTATGTTTTAATTTAATTAGAGTCGCTGCTTATAGTTGTGAGGCTTGCCGAACACCTAATGCAGTGACGTCCCGACGGGCTTAGGGGGCTGGATGTGGTCACTCGCTTCTCAGAGTGACCCGAAGCGTCAATATGGTGTTAGTCGAAGGAAGTTCTGGAAGCAGCCATTGCATTTAACGCGTTCTCAAAATAGCTATATACTTCATCTGCAATCCCCATAAACTCTTCAACAAGTACATTATTACTATCCAAGTAACAAGCATACAGATAATCAACTAAAGCGGGGGCAATCTCACAATGGTTTAATATGGAATTCTTCATCATAATAATGTCATCTTGCCATACACCTGTATCTTCTAAAACCAAAGAGTATAATGCGCGAATTAATCTTTTAGAGTAACCTTTAATATATCTATTCTTCATTGTGTTATCACTAGCATCAGAAAGTAAACGATGTATACGATCTACTTCCTTCTTGGTCTCTGTATTTAAGCCTAAAATGAACGCTGGAGAAATAATTATCGGTGGTACTTTTTCACCAACGTCATGACCATATATGCAAACACAAATTATCTTTACCCAAAAGCCCCAATCATTTGGTTTACTTAATACATCGTCAATCGAGCAAATTGTCGTATCAATCTTAGTTAATAAGGGGTATTCCTTCAACATCTTGTCTTTAATATTTGACAATCTTTCGTAATCAATATCTTTGGGATTTACACATACAATAGTAAAGTCTGCATCTGACTTAAAAGGTATAGCAGTTCCTTTTGGAATCGAGCCACACATATAAATGCTATGAATCTTACCTTTAAATTCTGCAAGTATATTATCTATATACTTATCAACAAAATCCTTGTATTCACTTTGTATTAAAATTCTTTTTATAACTTTTTCTAATATCATATAGACTCCTCCCAAAATAAAAAACGCCCCAAAGCCAAATGCTCTGGGACGATATTAATCGCGGTACCACCCAGGTTGCTGTATTTTCACACAGCCACCTTAATTGACTATAACGGGTCAAACCGATGGGTATTAGCCATACTCTGGAACAGGCATTTTCAATCAGTACTCTAGGGTTTTCTCAGTCATGAAACCCTTTCCTGTAAAGAGTTTAAAGATTTACTTTTGTCCCATCATTGATTTACAGATATTGGATAGATATTACTCTTTCCCGTCACCTTAGTCAAGAACTTTCTCAAGATAACTACCCGTGAGCTTAATGAAGCATTGTCAGTCTAAAACTTAATTTTTCTACGAATAACCTACAGGATGTAGATTATTGCGTCACCGATTGAAACCATTCGTTGACTTCTTTCGTTACTTGCTCGCCGCCGTTTGCGTTCCAGCTGGCAACGAACTCGTCGAAGGCGTCTGCCGGCAGCTTGCCATAGATGATTTTGTTGAAGGTCTCCAGCTCGGATTGACGGAGCAGATTCCACTTCTCGATCATCGTTGTATGTTTTTTGCGCGGAGTACGCTTAATGAGCGGTTTCGATGCCAAGCGGGTGCCATGGCTTCGTTGTGGATAGACTGTCCACCCAGTGGTTTCGTCATCAACGATCAACGATGATCATTTGCATCTGTAAGTTCTCCTTCTTGGCAGGCACCTGAACGTAACTGGGCCTTACTGGACTTAGGTCCGGCTTCGATTCCATCCGAGAGAAGGAGGTTAACCCTCATGCGAACAGGCTACAATTAGAGCAACAAATCAAGAAAGTGTGGTTATGTTCATGAGGAAACCAAGCGCTTTGCTGGCATGGAGAATGTTGATTCTATCGCTTCCAAAGGGAATTGCGGCATTCGTTATCGTAGTTGCTGGATTGTCCGTAAGCCTCCCGCTATCTATATTTCTGCTCGGCGTGCCATTGCTCGCCGCGACATTGGTTCTATCCCGTACGATGATGGTAGACGAAACAAAAACGGTGATCTCGTGGCTCCAAGGAAAGGAGTATCCGGTCGAAACGGCTCACGCGGGTACAGATGCGGGGCAAAGACAGGGCTGGCGGTCCTGGCTGGTATCCGTCATGAAAGATGGGAGATCATACCGAGGTATTCTGTTCGGGTTGCTGCAGCTGCCAATTGGCGTCGCGGCCTTCACCTTTGCCATCGTGCTGCCCGTTACCGTGCTTGCGGTGCTTCTCTCGCCTGCAGCTTATGAGGTGAGTATGCGATTGTTCGAATTCGATTTATTTGCGCATTCATGGTGGCTGGACAAATTGCTGAACCTGGACTTGACGTCGGCCCAGCGCTCTTGGATCGCTGGCGGAGTTGGTTTGGTATTCGCGCTGCTGCTCCCCATGTTGTTTAGAGGTCTCGGCCGTTTGTACGGGGCTTGGATTCTTAGCATCGCAGGTCCTGAGCCTAAGCCCAAAGCTATGCCACAGGCTCCATATGACGGCAGTAAATATCCATTTGGCACAGATATTGCGGATGGCGGAACGTTCCAGACGGCGGGTCATCATGCTGCGCCTCTCGCTTAATCAATTCTAGGCATAAGCAGCTTACCTGGAGACCGAATTGCACAATGGTGTCATTCGGTCTCTATTTGTTTAGTTGTCTACGGTGTTCGACTCTCAAGACCGGGCAAATACGGGATTATACCCCGTATTTGCTCGGTTTTTTGTGTCATAGGGCAGGTGATGAACCAAATAGCTTATCGTTATCCATTCTGCCGAATCAGCGAAAATCGCTCAAAAAAGCGCTTTCTCCGCTAGCCCGATATCGGATGGGCATGTGATTATACAGGGGAGCAGCGAAGGCGGTGAGTGAAACCGCTTTCGGACATACGAGACATAAAGGAGTGGAACAAACTTGAAATCACTGGCAAGTCAAAACATGCAGAAATATGCACACGCTGGCGATTCCAGTATCCGTCAACGGCCAAAGAGAAAGCGCTTCCTCGATGTGATGAGGCGTTACGGTGCGCTTTATCTCTTGTTTATCCCGGTCATCGCTTATTATGCGATCTTTCATTATGCGCCGATGGCAGGGGTCGTAATCGCATTCAAAAACTACAACTTCCTGGACGGTGTCTTTGGCAGTCCTTGGGCGGGGATGGCGCACTTCAAACGATTTATCGATAACGGAGATTTCTGGATCGTGTTCAGCAATACGTTAGTGCTCGCCTTCTACCGAATCTTGTTCGGTTTCCCGGCGCCGATCCTATTCGCGGTCTTGCTTCATGAAATGCGGTTCGTCAAATGGAGGCGCATATTCCAAACCGTATCGTATTTGCCCCACTTTGTGTCATGGGTCGTCGTGTACGGGCTTATGTACAACTTTTTCTCGGAAAGCGGCTTCGTGAATGCCATTATGAAATCGGCAACAGGCGAGACGCTGCCGTTCTTATCCTCTACCGAATATTTCCGCAGCATGTTCGTCGGAAGCGCGATGTGGAAGGAGATGGGCTGGAGCGCGATTATCTTCTTAGCGGCGCTGACCCGGGTAGATCCGAATTTATATGAAGCCGCTTCGATTGATGGCGCTAACCGTTGGCAGCGGCTGTGGCATATTACGCTTCCGGGCATTCGCAGCGTCATCAGCATCATGTTTATTCTAAGTCTCGGCGGACTGCTCAGCGTCAGCTTCGAGCAAATTCTAGTCATGATCAATCCACAAGTATCCTCGGTCGCGGAAGTGCTCGATTACTACATTTACCGAGTGGGTCTGCTGAATACGAATAACTTTAGTTATGCGACTGCAGTCGGTTTGTTCCGTTCTGTAATCGCGGTGGCGCTTGTGCTGCTGGCGAATTATTTGGCCAAAAAAATGGATGAGGAGGGCGGCATATGGTAAGTCCAACATCGAGCCCGAAGATGGGCAAAGCCTCTCTAGTCGATTATGTAATCTGGTTTGTGTTGGTGTTGTTTAGCCTATCTACATTATTCCCGTTCCTGAACGTCCTGTTCGTCTCGTTCGCCAATATGAAAGATATCGTGGCAAGCGGCGGCGTACTGCTGTTCCCGAAATCGATTCACTTGGACAGTTACAAGTACGTGCTCCAATATTCAGGCCTGCTGAATGCTTACGGCGTCACCATCTTTATCACCGTTGTTGGCACCTTAATTAACTTAGTGATGACGGCGCTGGGCGCCTATGTGCTCTCGAATCGCGATCTGCCCGGCAGAAACGCGATGATGACGATGGTGTTGATCGCGATGTTATTCAGCGGAGGGCTGATCCCTACCTATTTGGTTGTACGTTCCCTCCATCTCGTGGATACCGTCTGGGCGCTCATGCTTCCCTCCGCAATCAGCGCGTGGCTGCTGATACTGATGCGCAATTTCTTCCAGGGCATCCCGTCCGAGCTGCGGGAATCGGCCCGCATCGATGGTTGCTCGGAGCTCGGTATACTGGTACGCATCATTCTGCCGCTGTCTCTGCCGATATTTGCAACGCTTGCGCTGTTCTATGGCGTGGGTCACTGGAACGAGTACATTAACGTCGTGATCTATATTAACGATCCCGACCTCTCCACGCTTCAGTTGATTTTGCGCAAAATGTACAGCTTCGCCATCGATCAATTGGACGGCGACAGCCTGCCTCCACCTGTGGAGACCGTACGCGCCGCTACAATTATGATGTCAACGTTGCCGATCGTCATGGTCTATCCGTTCTTGCAGCGATTCTTCGTGCAAGGCGTCATGGTCGGCTCTGTAAAGGGTTAATCACTGTGGTTGTGAGCCATTTGGCTTATAATAGATAACATAAACAGAAAGGGAGATCACAATGAAATCGAATACACAATCCCGTTTGAATGCGGTTGGCGCATCCCTGCTGACCGTCGCGTTGCTGGCTGGCTGCAGCGGAGGCAACTCGAATGAACCGGCAGAGACGAATGCAGGCAAACCGGCGGATGGGGAAACAAAGAAAGCACCAACGACCATCTCGATCATTCAGCCGGATCTCGGCCGAGTCTGGAAGTCAGATAATCCGGGTACGAAGGAGCTTGAGACGCGTACGAATGTGAAGCTTGATGTCTCGATGCATCCTAATAATGATTTCACTAGCAAATTCAATGTACTCGCAGCTTCAGGCGATATTCCTGACATTAGCCGTCTTAGCGCGTTTGATTACCAGAACTTCGCGGACCAAGGTCTGTTCCTGGATCTGACTGAGTATCTGGACGAATATGGTCCTAATCTGAAGAAGGCCATTCCCGCAGAGCTGTGGGATCTGACCAAATATAAAGGCAAACAATTCGTCATTCCGTATGAGAACACGGCAGGCAAGGAAGTGCCGGTTGTGCGTATGGACTGGCTGGAGACGTTGGGACTTAAGATGCCTGCGAATCTGGACGAATTCGAGGCAATGCTCAAGGCGTTTACGTTCGACGATCCGGATAAGAACGGCAATAACGATACGTACGGCATGGGCGTAACCAATACGTACAGCGAATCCTTTATGCCTATCTTCGGTGCCTTCGGAATCGCGCCTGGCTTTATCGGCGGCAGCACGCCGATGCCAAGCTACCAGAAGGACAATCAAGTCGTGCCTGTAGCGGTATCTCCCGAATACAAAGAAGCGATCACATATATCAAGCGGTTATGGGACGCGAAGGTTATCGATCCGGAAATCTTTACGATCAAAGCGGATCAGGCGCAGCAGAAGGCCGCGCAAGGCAAGATCGGCTACTTTAACGCCTGGTGGTCCATCGCGCCGCAGCAGCTCGTGATGCAGTTGAAGATGAACGAGATCGTACCGGAAGCAAAGTGGGAGCCGATTCAACCTGCTCTGACTGGTCCAGATGGCAAAAGCGGCATGTTCTCATTCGGTAACATTGGCGCTTCTGTAGCGATTTCTGCCAAGTCCAAAAATCCGGAGGAAGCTATTAAGTTCCTCGATTATTTGGCAACGGAAGAAGGCTGGGAGCTAGCAAGATTCGGTATCAAGGATACGCATTATACATCCGCTACCGCTCCAAGAACGGAAGAAGGTCAGAAGGCATATGACGAGAAGTGGCTGGATCCGCTAAGCCAGATCGTTTCGAGGGTGGATCTCGTTAACAATGTTAATAATGCGAGCGAGGATCCGATCCAAATCGAAAACAATCGCTTCATTAACGCCGCTGCAAGCTACACGTTATATCAAGATATCTTCTACGGCATTCCGCTTACGGATGAATACAAGACGTATGGCGCCGATGTTGCCAAATACGAAGAAGAAATGATTATTAAGTTCATTACCGGCGTAGAATCGCTGGATAAGTGGGACGCATACGTTGAGAGCTGGAAGAAGAAGGGCGGCCAAACGGTGTTTGATTCCGCGATCAAGAAGTACAACGAGCTTAAAGGAACGCAGCTGGAATCCGGCATTTAATATACGAGTCAGCGAGGGAAGGGGACCGGAGACGGTCCTCGACCTTTGCCATGCCATCAGAAGGGAGGAAACGAATGAAGTTACATGCAGTGACCTCCCCGATCCTGCTCCAAGGCGATGACAAGAGAGCCTATCGCGATCCTTGCGCCGTCTATCATGACGGTATCTGGTATCTGTACTTCACGCTGGTGGAGACGGAGCCGGACGGAGGGGTGTATCTCTACGCGGCGGCGAGTGAAAGCATGGATCTCAAGCAGTGGAGCGAGCCCCGCCTATTGACGCGGAGGGATCAGGGATTGAACTTTTCGAGTCCAGGCAATGTTGTGTACCACGGAGGTAAGTGGCGGATGTGCCTCCAAACCTATCCGCGACCGAATGGAGAAAAGTACGGTAACGCAGACTGCAGGCTATGGACGATGGAGAGCGCGGATTTACGCCATTGGTCGGAGCCCGAACTGCTTCTAGTCAAAGGGCGAGAGACGGACGTTGGCGAGATGGGTCGTATGATCGATCCGTATTGGGTGGAGAATGTCGGCAGCCCCGGCGAATGGTATTGCTTCTACAAGCAGAATGGCGTCAGCTTCTCGCGCTCGTACGATTTGAAGGAATGGACATACGGCGGCAGCCGGGAGGCGGGAGAGAATGTATGCGTGATCCGTCATGAAGGGGAATATGTCATGTTCCATTCGCCGGAGAACGGCATCGGCGTCATGCGTTCCACCGATCTATCGGAGTGGCGGGAGGACGAATGGCTTATAACGCTCGGGCAGAAGGATTGGGAGTGGGCAAAAGGCAGGATCACGGCCGGCTTCGTCATCGATTTGCGTCATGTAGAAGACATAGAGGCATTCGTGATGTTTTTCCATGGCAGCGGACCCCAGGACGAAAGCGTATTATTCGATACGCACGCCTCGATTGGGATAGCCTGGAGCAAGGATTTGCTTAACTGGGAATGGCCGAAGTAATCCGGGCCATGCCCGGACGATAATAGAGGAGGGTTTGACGGGATGAGACGAATGTCGATCATTTGGTTTATGGTTGTGACATTAGTTTTGCAAGCGCTTCCGGTTTATGCGGACGAGGGGACAATTGACGTACAAGCTGCGGGTGTGATAACGATCGAAGGCGAGCATTACAGCAGCGTGAATCAGACGCCGGTAGCGAAGGCGGAGCGGGACGCGCTGAGGGGAAGCAGCACAGAGCTTAGCGGCAACGACTTTTTATTCTTCAAAAGCCCATCCAATACGCCGATTCCAGCGGGCGGTTACGTAGCGGACTTTGAAGTGAACGCTCCGGTCCCAGGTACATATGGACTGGTCATTGTGGCATCGCCGATTGCGGCGGGACATGTCTCTCCGTATCAAATCAAAATTAACGACGGCGACTATGCGAGTGTCAATTCTTCGAGCGCGACGAAGATCGGAGAACTGCAGACGCCAACGAACCTGTTCCACCGTTACAGGCTGAATCCCATTACGCTCCAAGAAGGCGCTAATACGATCTCCTTCCGAGCGATGGATGGACGATCCTTAGACGGACGTGTGTACTTCTTCCTCGACAAGCTGGAGCTGACCAAGCTTCCATGGGGATTAACGGGCATTCGCGGCAATGCGCCGAACAATCTGTTCGAAGAGGATGACGACATTCGGCTTACGATCGGCTTCACCGATTCCGCGAGCAGTGGTCATACCGTGTCGTACAGCGTGTATGATTACGACGGCAATGTCGCTCTGCAAGACGAACTCGTCTTGACGGACAATGTCGCGGATGTTGAGCTGACTTTGCCGCAGCTTGAACGAGGACATTATACGATAATGGCCGGGGATGATCAGAATAATAGCTCGATCAGCGAATATTTTTCGGTGGTAATGAACAGCTCCGAACGCCGTTCCGGCATGACGCATCCGTTCGCGATCGATGTGGCAGGCGGCTCCTTGTTCCCGAGTGCCGACGCTCCGAACTATGCCAGAGCCGTAAGGCTGACAGGCGTGGATTACGTGCGTGAGCGGATGCACTGGAATTCGATTAGCAGCGCTCAAGACACCTATGATTTCTCCAAATATGATCCCTATGCCGAAGCTTACGAAGACGAAGGGATTCGAGTGCTGGGGCTTAATCACATCGCACCGCCTTGGGCGAAGGATACCGGCAAAAACTTGCCGAGAAGCCTGATGGATGCGTACAACTTGGCTAAGACCACCGCACAGCACTATGGTGCGCAAGCAGACTGGGAGTTCTGGAACGAGCCGGACATCCAGTATACAGCGGAGAGCGAAACGGCAGACCAATATGCAGCTTTCCTGAAAGCGACGACGATCGCAGCCAGGGACGGGGGCACTGGCACGCAGGTCGCTTTGGGCGGTATCGCCTATCCGCCTGGTGGTTACGTGGAGCTACTCGTGCAGAATGACATCGAGGACTATATCGATATTTATAATTACCATGGACATCGCAATGACAATGAAACGACGAAGCTGATGGATATGCCGTCAACCTTTGCTACGAATACGGAGTTTATACAGGATTATGAGTTATCCGGCAAGCCCGTCTATGTCACGGAAGCGGGAATCTCGCTGAAATTCCATGACAGCTCACAGATTCTGACCGCGGAGCAGCTGCGAGCTCAAGCTCGATATTTGGCAACCTCCACGATCAGGTCTATAGCTACGGGGGTAGACAAACATTTTTGGTTTGTGTTCCCTTATTATCTGGAGACCGGCATGTCGTGGGGAAGTTTTTCCTCCAGGGCAACGCCATATGCCGTTATTAATGCCCAAGCTGCAATGACGCATGCGCTAGGGGAAGCTATCTATTTGGGCGGGCTGAGCGGTATGCCCGAAGGCGTCGTAAGTCATGTGTTCCGTGATGGAGAGGATAGCATTGCAGCCATCTGGAGCGAGAACGGCGTACCCGTGACAATATCCGCTCCGGTTGGAGAAGCGTTAATGACAGATATTATGGGACGAGAACAGGTGCTGGAGGCAACTGCAGGCGGTTATGTCCTCGAAGCCGGACCGGATGTGCAGTATGTTCGTGTAGCCGGTACCTTCCCTGGATTGACCGAACCTGTCTTCGACGAGCCAGCACCTTTCTCGCCGGCACTATCGGCGGCCGATCGAATGGTGCTGGTGCAGAAGTACCCGGAGGCTACGGCAGCCAAGGCTAAGGCGAAGGGGTATCTGCTCAATAAGGATGAAGTGACGACAGTAGAGGTTGATGTATATAACTTTAACGAAACGGCGATGACGGGAGAGGTAACGGGCACGACATACGGAGGATGGTCTTTTTCCTCGCAGGCAGAAAGTGTCACGATAGCACCTTTTTCCATGGAAACGTTGACCTTTGAGCTGACGGGCAGCGCTTCGGTGGCCGCGGATGTGAAGTTCCCTGTTGTGTTCCAGGGGATGTTCGGCGGCGAGGAGACTTCGCGCTCGATTACGCTGATTGCATCCGACGAGAATTTGCCTGCAATACCTAGCTTGCTGGTGCCTGGATACGACGATCCCAGTCGGTGGGGAGATAACAACTCCACAGGCACAACCAATATGGTGACAGCTCCCGAGGTGGGCGAGACACAATTCGAAATAACGTTCGGAAGCGGGGACAAGTGGACGTACCCGAGCTTTGAACTGGATGAATCCACCGATTTTGCAGGTTCGGAGGGGCTGACCTTCGAGGTGTACTTCCCTGAGCCAATCGACGGTGTGACGATCCGAAGCTTTATGTATGAGCGCAACGGTGCGGGTTACTTTACGGCAGGTGGAGCCGCTCCGACGGGGGGATGGCAATCCGTTAAGATGCCTTGGTCGGACTTCGCGGCATTCGGCGACCCGGATGATAACTTCCATCTCGATCCCGACCAAATTCGGGAGTTCAGCATCGGAATCAATTCCCGGACCGCCACAAGTGTGGGGTATAGAATCCGTAATGTCGGCGTGTATACCCAGCCGGATTCGGGTCTCTACAGCAAGATTGTTAATCTCTCTCCGGTTCATAATGGAGAAGTAACTGCCGGCACCGTCGAGATTACGGCCGATCTTGTGCAAGGCGAAATTCCTGTGGCGGCGGATACGATTCAAGTGCTGGTCAATGGAACGCAGGTGCCCCATCAACAGATTGGATCGGCGATTCAAGCGACAACGACGTTGCAGCCAGGCAGCTATGCGGTGACGGTCAAAGGATTCGACACAAACGGAAGATTGGTTGCGGCCAAGTCTGCTGTAACGGTCATAGAAGATAGCGAATCCGGGAACGAGAATGGCAATGAAGACGCAGGCGGCGTCGTGCCTGGAGGCGAGGACTCCACGATCATGAAGGCGACTGCTGCCGATTTGTTGCCGGCGGAGGGCGGCAGCGGACTGAAGCTGCAGCTAGCCGCGAAAGCGAACCAGGTAGAGCTTCATGCAGCTCTGTTCCATATGCTGTCGGGGCAGGAGCTTGAGATTGAAGCGGGGGGCGTTCGATTGATCATCCCATCAGGTACGCTGAAGCCGCTGCTCGAGGGCCAAGACGGTAATCGGTACGACCGGATCGTGATTGGTATTGATGGAGGAAGGGGAGATACCGAAAGCAAGCGGATGGGATTGCCGGATGAGGACGGTCCTCTAACGAAAGCTGGCGAGCTCGTCGAGCTGTTCATCTACGGGGTTGATTCAGCCGGGCACAGGTTCACGCCAGAGCGGTTCGATATACCTGTAACGCTGCAGCTTTCTTACGAAGGGTATGAGGAGCCGGAGCTGCTCGGTATCTATTATTGGGAGCCGGATGTGGATGCTCCCCAATATATTCGAAGTGTGTGGAAGCGTGCGCAAGGGAAGATCGAAGCACGGTTGAATCATGCTGGAACGTACTCGTTGCTGGCGTACGACAAACGTTATGTTGATGTGTCTCCGCAGCACTGGTTATATCCCGCATTACGGCAGATGACGGCCGCTCATGTGACAACCGGAGTAAGCGAAGATCGATTCGCGCCTGACCGTCAGGTAACGAGAGCTGAATTTGTTGCGTTATGGATGCGTGCATTAGGCTATGCAGGACTGGAAGGCGAGCAGCTAAACGCCGATACGTCCTTTGCCGATGTACCCTCCGACTCTTATTATGCGGCAGCGGTAGCTGCGGCAAGGCAAGTCGGTATTGTGACCGGAAGAGGGGATGGCCGGTTCGCGCCCGATGAGCCGATCACGCGCGAGGAAATGACGACGATGCTCATTAGGGGGCTGAAGCAAGCCGGCAAGCTCCCATTATTAGAAAGCAGCGAAGGGCAAACGATATCCTTCTCCGACGGTAACGATATATCAGCTTGGGCATCGTTGGCTATTGAGGAAGCAGCAGCCATTGGTTTGGTTGTCGGCTACGAGGATGGAACCGCGCGGCCACAGCGATGGGCATCTCGAGGAGAAGCGGCAGTAATCATTTGGCGCGCTTATCAGCTCTAGGCTGTTACGTTTTAGGAGGATTGTCGTCTTCAAATAGAGGGAGCGAACAAGTATAATGGACGAAATAGACCCGGGCTGGCAAGCACGAAGACATAGAGGAGGCGGACAAGTGAGAGAGAGAAGGTCATGGCGATTCATGCAGAGCAGCTTATTCGAATATTTCTATTATTTTCTTGCCCTGTCGCTGCTAATTTCGTCCATTACGGGAGCTACCCTGTATTATTCGTCATCCAATATCTTGTGGCGGGACGCTGTCCAGACGAGCAGCAATACCCTTCAGCTTCTCAAGAACGGTCAGGAGATCGTGTTGTCTGAGGTCAACAAAGCGATGGAGGCGGTATTCCTCGACTCCTCATTCTTAAACTTCATGGAATATTACGACAGCTCGGACATCATCATGCAGCTGAGGATTCAGCAGAGGCTTGAGAATGTTGTTCTAGCCAGTGATTATATTCATTCAGTGTATATTCATTATCCTCGCGAGCAATTTATTCTGTCTTCTATGCAGGGGGCCGTTCCGCTGACGGCATTCTCCGACAAGGCGTTTGCCGAGTCGCTGGCAGGGGAACGGATCGATGAGTCTTTAGTCCGTACTCGCTCGCTTCCCGCTATCTCGTCGACTCGGCATGATAACGTTATCACGATTGTGAAAACGCTGCCGATCATACATGGGGGAATTCCCTACGCGTATGTTGTGATGAATATAAAAAGCGACTTTTTGGTCAAAATCATGGATTCGTTAAACACGAATCAAGATGCCTTCCTTATCATTACCGATCAAGAAGGACATGTGCTGTCGCAGAAGTCCTCTGAGGATACATTCACTTTCGGAGCCGAGAGCGGTCTGGAGTTCTCCATGCTGGAAGGACCATCAGGCAATTTGTCTGCTAAGGTCAACGGGATTGATTCTCTCGTAAGCTATATTACTTCGGAGCCGAGCGGATGGAAGTACATTTATTCTGTATCTAAGTCGTCGGTTACCAAGAGTGTGCAGCTATGGAGCAGGGCGACTATCATCGTTGGTGTCATTACGATTGTGCTTAGCCTCATTGGTTCATTCTTGCTGTCGAAGCGGATCTTCCATCCAGTGAACCGGCTATTATCGTTGCTTCGCAGGGTGAATTCGGCAGGGGCAGGCTCGGAGCGGGGCAAGGAGATGACGCAGCTCGAAACGAAAGTGAATCGACTTATCGATCACAATCGGGATCTGACGATTCTGCTCAAGGCATACGAAACCCACCGCAAAGAGCAGTTTCTGTACCGGCTTGCAAGCGGTGTCGAGCCAGCCGATGCGGGGACGTTGGAGCGCCTTCGTTATTACGAAGTTCCGCTCCGCGCATCCGGTCACTTTGCGATCATTCTGATCTCGCTCGACGGATTCGCGAAGTTTAGTCAAGAGACGCATGAGTCCGTCCGCAATGAGTTGGTTCTGCGGATGTCCGAACATATTCGCGAGGAAGCATTCATCAAGCAGGAGTATCAAGGTTATCTGCTGGAGCACGAATCCAATGAGCTGCTGCTGGTGCTAAGCCTTGATAATCCGAGCGATGGGCCGGAATCGATGTTATCCCAGCTCCATCGCTGGATCCGGAATTTGCACAAAACGCTGCAGGATGTGTCCAATATGACGGTGACCTTCGGCGTAAGTTCGCTGCGCGAAGGACTGGAGGAGCTGGGCGAATGTTATCTGGAGGCAGAATCTGCGGTGAGTCAGAAGCTGATCTACGGCTACAATAACGTGATCTTCTACAACGGAGTCAAGTCGGAGCCGAGCATCGCGTTGTATCCGCTCAAGATCGAGAAACAATTGTTGACGTATTTCAAGACGGGCAACCGAGAAGGTGTCGCGAGCAGTCTGTTAGAATTTGAAGCGCATATGCTGGAGCATCATTCCAACCAGATCGAGGTTGTCAGACAATATTTCCTTCAGCTGTTCTCCTCTTCACTTAGGAGTATCTATGAGATTGACGCCAATCTCGGTTTCCAGCCGGTCATTCAGCAGCTTCGGTATACGGATTTGCTGGAATCGGAAACGATGCAGAGCATGGTGGGCTATATGCAAACCTTATATGATCTGATTCTGGGTCAATTGGAACAGAAACGAAGCATGAAGAACAAGGAGCTCGTTGCGGATGTTTCCGATTATATCGACTCCCATCTTGCTGATGACTTGTCAATTGAACGGTTAAGCGATTTGTTTGCGATCAGCATGTCCCATCTGCGCAAGATCTATAAGGAAGAGACTGGCGTGACCATCAAGGATACCATCAGCGAGCGGCGGATAACGAGAGCCAAGCAGCTGCTCGGTGATCCAGGACACAAAATTCAGGATGTCGCGCATCTGGTCGGATATTTGACGGTGCAATCCTTTGCCAAAGCCTTCAAGATGGACACGGGGCAGACGCCTGGCGAATATCGGGATCAGCTGCTGCGGAGGTCGCAGGGCGATGAAGCTTTGTAGTGTTGTAGTGTTGTAGCTACACGGGCATGCCATCGCTAATCGGCATAGAAAAGTCGATCACTCTCATGTGGCGACTCCTTTCCTGCATTTCATCAAAAGAGCCGAGCAGCTCCCCAGATTGTTTATCTGGCGAGTGCTCGGCTTTGTTCAATTCTAAGCGTACTATGTCAACTACTTTTTACGGACTTTAGAGCACCCCAAACACACCTAACCTGTAGAATTTTAAAAATAGGGTTACCAACTGACGAAAAGCGGTGGACGAAAGCGGTATGTCTCGAATCTGAAGAAATAGCCTCGTTTCAATCCTGTATGCAATCTGGCTGAGTGCAGATAGCTGTTCTAACGTACAATTCGCATTGACAGGACGAGGTGGATAACGCTTTAGTACGAGGTCTGGGCCTCCAGAATTTGATCCGATCTTCCCTCGGTCCCAGACATACCGACTTCATCATTTTTCTTTGTATCTAGGCAGCGCTTGATGTGATCATGCAATTAAAGGCGAGCTTTTTGTTGATTTCCTGCACGAGCCGATAAGCTGGCTTGGAGGAATGGAACGGCTGCTTATCGCGTAACATGGCAAAAGCGATCTTAAGCATCTTGTTGCCCATTGCTACAAAGGTTGCGCGTTCGTGCTTGCCTCGGCTTCTGAGACGTTCGTAAAACGGCTTCAGGTCCTCATTATGCAAGCAGAGGCTCCGCCCAGCTAGATAAGTGACATAGCGTAAGTGAGTATTGCCCTGCTTGGAGATTTTGCGATAAGAGCCCGCGCCGCCGCCTGACTGCTTGACGATCGGATTGGTACCGGCCTTCTTGATGAGTTGCCCGGCATGCTGATAATCCAAGACATTACCGATCTCCGCGTAGAGCTCTGCCGCCAAGGATACGCCGAGTCCAGGAACCGTAAGGAGTAAGCTACCGTCGGTCTGAAGCAACAGGTTTTCAATCTCATTGTCCAGCGTATTGATTTTGGCATCGAAGGCGCGGAGGTCCTGTAGCTTCATACGTAGCACCATGAGCTCGGGACGGAGCGTCTGCACGTCTGAGGCAAGTGATTCCTTTGCCACATGAAGCAGCTTGCCGATTGCGTTCGTACGCAACTTCAAGTTGTGCTGAACGGAAAGCTTCCGTAGCCCCATCTCACCAAGTTGCAAAACGAGAGCGGGGTGCGGGTAGTACTCCATGAAGTAGAGAGATGCTTTCCCCCACAAGTCGCTAAACACTTTTATTTTCTTAGCTCTTCCATTCTGGTGTTCGGCGTAACCTTGATACTCTCGCCAGACGATATCCAGGATGTTTCGGATCTCCATACGCAGGCTAGAACGCTTGCGAATTTCTGAGCGCTTTGCACGAGTTAGGACGCGCAACTGTCTTTGCAGGCCTTCCGTTAAACGATACTCCGTCGCTTTATTGTTACGAATGGCGTGAGCAATGGCGACGAGGTCGAGGTCATCGGTTTTGCACCAACTAAGAGCGCTGGCACGCTCTTCAGAGGTCGTGTAGGCGTTGAGAATTTGAACGTGGTACCCATGCATGGTCATCTGTCTGACAATGTCCTCGTAGTAGTGGCCGGTTGCTTCAATGCCAAGAAACAAGCGTACGGCTTCCGTGTCTCGAATGGCTCTTTCAATCGTGTCGTATAGGAGTTTCATTCCGGATTGACTGACGGAAAAAAAGAAGGGTTTCTCAATCACGTCGCCGAAATAATTGCATATGAGTGCTTTTTGGTGGAGCTTTGCCGCATCGATCGCTACGATGAGTACTTGCTCCAGGTTAACACCTCGCAGTTGTTGACTGAACTTTGTTCCCTTTAAGCCTTGAATATGTTGGGATTTCCCCATGTGACTTCAACCTCCTGTGGTGGGTGGTTAGATTGAAGCTCTTCGTCAGGTGCTTCTTTCTTCGATAGTCGCTGGGGATTTTCCTTTATAAAAGGAGTATATTACACGCCAGAATTTATAAGTTTTTGCATCTTATCTGAGCTTAGAATTCTCGGAATGAAACGCGCTGCGCCGCCAAAGACGGCGATAGCCGTTTCACCTTGGTTGACTGCTAATCGGATTTCCTCAATAATTATGCCGGGCTCGGAGAAATTGATCATATGACCTGAAGCGGGTGCTTGTACCCAGCGGCCATTCTCATGCTCATCTACCGTTTGCTGATGAGCGGCCATAATAGCGGGACGCATCTTGCGCTCGGCGCGTGTGATGAGCGTGCCTGAGATGATGGTAACCGGCAGTGAGCCGAGCTTAGGCGGTCTGGCACGCACTCTCGCCAGATCGTCGAGAAAGGCGAGCGACTCCGCATTGGAGGTGCGGGCGGCTTGCAAGGTGAAGTCCTCGCGAACATGATCCGCCGCGACATCCGCTGGCTGCACGCGTCCATATTTGCTCGACATGGAGCGGTACAGGCCGGTGCGAGCCATGAAAGGGAGGATTCGACGCATAAAGGCGAAATATTTGGCTGTGGTGGGATGGAAATATTGCTCGAAATGTTCGTCGGATGGATCGACAAGCACAAGAGCGGCAATGCGCGAAGGGTTGGCCGCCGCGGCTGCCCGGACGATCTGACCGCCCCAGCTATGTCCGACAAGGATAAACGGCCCCTGTCCCAGATGATCCAGCAGGTATCCGAGATCGCTCGCCATACGGCCGAGCGTCCGAGGTGCGGTATCCGGCGTGCTCTTGCCGAAACCTGATCTGTCGTATACGACAGCTTGCGTTTGTTCGGCTATGCGGGGCTGGACCAATCCCCACGCCGATCGGGAGTAACCCATGCCGGATTCGAAGACGACGATGGGGGAGCCCGTTCCTTGACTCATATAATGCAGCTTGCGGCCATCCGGTAATGTAAGATAAGAGCTTGAGCCATAGGTGTGCGGCACTTTACGTTCATCCTTTCAGGTATGAGAGCGATAGCGTAATAGATTTCGTAATAGATACCGTAATTGAAACGGTTATCCGTTTCTTCCAATGATAATTATTCTCACGCATTAGCGTATCAAAAGAACCAAAGCATGGCAAGAGTAATGAAATGGGATAGGAGCTGCTTAACTCGACGCAAAGAGACGGTCACCAAGGGAACTGGTCACCGTCACTTTTTTGTATATGTTCAGTCTAGCGCCTGCCAGCTGTTAGTCCTTCGGCAAAAGCGACTGTATGTGCTCTACAACATCCGGACGGGACAACCCGGCGCCCATGATAGATATTCGGCCGCTGTCTTCGCGCGATCGAATGAGCCGTCCGATACCTTGGCGCAGCCGCAGCATCATATAAGGCAGATCAACCTCCTCGAATGGATGGAGGGCATCGGAGCGTCTCGCCGAGAACACGGGGTCATGCGGCGGGAACGGCAACTCCCAGATGATCACATGGGATAATGATGGACCCGGAATATCTAGCCCTTCCCATAGCGTTACCGCACATAAGACGCTTGTCTCGTCATGCTGGAACTCGGCGATCAGATGGCTGATCTCGGCGCTACCTTCATAGAGGAGGCGATAGTCCTCGGCAACCGCACCGGATTGGCGAAGCTTATCCATCTCCTCCTTGAAGCCAAGAAGCTCTTCTTGCGAAGGGAACAGTATGAGCGCCCGTCCGCCGGATTGCTGCAGCAATTCAAGCACGCGTTGTACGTTGTCCGAACCATCGTCGGGAAGTAACACGGCTTCCATTTGTTCCTTGTAATCATATGGCGATGGCACCGAGAAGGATAGGTAGCTGTCAATGCCAAGATTGCTCGACATATAGTCGAAGCTGTCGTTCACGGACATCGTGGCAGAGGAGAAGACCACCGGCATATTCTGCGAGAATACGCGTTCCTTCAGCACTTCCTTTACCTTCTTGGGCATGAGCACAAGCGTCAACTCGTCCCGATCGTCTGTCACCCAGCAGATCAGATCCTTCGGGTTCTCGAATAAGGCAAGCGCAATGCCGATCATCTCGATATGCTCCTCGACAATTCGTAGTTGATACGAATCGAGGGTATGCATCCCGCTCTCGAAGACGAGCTCTTCTTCGATAATCTCCAGCCGCTTGCGAAGCTGAGCTACTGACCGCAGAAGCTCGCTGCTCTGGACAATTTCCTTACGATCCGACGCCTGTACTTTACGACTAGTACGCGCCAATAGGGCAAACAACGTCTCGCTGGCTTCCAAAGCATCCTCGATAACCATGGCAAAGCTCTCGCGAACTTCGCCTTGCAGAAGTCTGGTCACGATGGCTTCGAATGAGGAATGTTTGAGTTTATAGGTTAACGCATTTTGCGTCGCTGTCTCCAGCAGATGCCCCTCGTCGAACACAACCGAACTATGCTCGGGCAGCAGGGGCAGTTGACCTTCCCGCTTGCGGGCCTCGTATGTCCACACATGCTCCATATAGAAGTCGTGTGAGCAGATGATGAGATCCGGCGCCTTTCGGTAATGATCGCGCGAGATCGTTTGACCGCAGCGATGACGCTGGCTGCACACCAGACAATCCTGGAATACATCCCAGCCGAGATGGCTCCACTCCTCATCGGTCAGATGCGGAAAGTCCTTGCGATCACCGTAAGGGTAGAACGACTGCATCGTGCCTGGTGTATGGACGAAGTCCGGCAAGCTGCGATAGATGTCACGGTACTGCGGGTCACCATTCATAGCGGAGCGCGCTTCGTCCAGCTTGTTCAGACAGATGTATTGATCGGGCGACTTGCCAAGCCTCGCATCGATCTGCAAGCCAAGATGTGTCGCTAGCTTGGCGATATCCCCCTCGGGCTTGACCAATTGTTCAATCAGCGACTCGTCGGCGCAAGCGATAATGGCGGGTTTTCTCGTATATTTGGCATAACACAACGCGTAGAGCAAATAAACGAGCGTCTTGCCTGTGCCGACGCCAGCCTCGGCGAATATGGTTCCTTTGGTGCTGTATGCCCGTTCAAGCTGAAAGGCCATATATATTTGTTCATCACGAACCTCGAAGCCAGCCTCAGGGAGCACTTCATAGAAAACATCCGCGATCCAGTCGCTGGCTTGCTGGATGAATGGGATTTTGGGATCTACATTAAAGGGATAATTACTCAAATACACGGAGCCCCCAACCTCTTATTAGAAAACATCCCATCATTATACCTCCAATACGGCTATGATGCGAGTCTGCGGCATGATTTCATTCTGTACGGTATGATATAATGCAGTCGTTATCTTTTGAAGGAAGGGGTGCTGCCGGATGTCGGAGCATCGCGTTTACGTCAGATTCCCTTATGTGTCTGATGCAGCGGACTTAGCAGCTATGAACAATCGCAATCGTGAATTTTTTGAGTTATTCTCGCCGATTACAGACGAGGATTTTTATACCGAAGAGTACCAGCGCCAGTCGATAGTTCGCGGGAGAGCCGACAGGATGGAGGATCGCAAATATAACTTTGTCGTCTGCCTCAAGGAGAATGATGAGATTATCGGCACGGTGGGATTATCCTTTGTGACGAGAGGACCGTTGCAAAGCTGCATGATCGGATACAGCCTCGACAAGGGGCATAACGGCATGGGATACATGACAGAAGCGGTAGAGCAGGTCGTTCAGTACGCCTTCAACGAGCTGAAATTCCACCGAATCGTCGGCGAAGCCTCGCCGCGTAATCCGGGCTCTATCCGTGTACTCGAGAAGGCCGGTTTCCATAAGGAAGGGATCTCCCGCAGCAATCTTAAGATCAAAGGCGTGTGGGAGGATCATCAGGTGCTGGCGATCATTAACCCCTCGGAAGAGATATAGTTGAGCAGGTTAATGATTGATGAGGGAAATAGTGGAGCATATAAAGTTTCAGGATGGAATAGAACACGCAAGTTCACGATCCGTTGAGTGGGGGCCTTGTACGTAGATGGTATGGATGTCGTCGTAGGAGTTAGGAATCGTAATGTCGAACTCGCCACTGCTGCCCAAGGACAGAAGGCTTCCTTTGATTTGGATTGTCAAGGCATGATCGCTATAAGCGAGTCGATACCCGCGATATTTGTTTGCACTGTCGGCCAGCCCGCCTTGCAAGCTTATCAATTCCCCTTTCACGCTGCAGTCCGACATGAAGATGGTATCGGCATTCAGCGTTTTAGGCATAAACAGGTAGGTCGTCGATCCAATCAATAATAGTAACAATATCGCACCAATGCAGAATAGATAGTGTTTCATCCTCATACGGGAACCACCTCACTTGTAACTATGTCACTCTCTTTCAATAAACGCCTGAGTAGTTGCTAAAGCTGCGCCCCAGATATTCTAATACGAAATAGCGAGCAAGCTCGAAAATAAGAGTGGCCGTCCCGACGAGGATTTCTTAAGGGCGGCCACTCTTTACTTTGAAATGGCTGTGCAGTTCCGCTACAACGTGCTCGAAGCCTGTCCCAGCAGCGAGATAATCTCTGCCGAGTTGACGGGATCACCTTGGCGCAGCTTAACCGTCTTACGCTCCGGCGGACCGTCGTACACACCTTCGGGAAAGGTGAGACCAGTCGCGTTAAATATAGTGAAGCTGACGGCGTCCTTCGAGGTGGAGATGACGGCGGCGTACTTGCCATTTTTGAGAAAATGCGGCTTCTTGTACTGGATACGTTCTGCAGCCTCGGGTATCGCTTGGTGGACTGCTTCTCTTAGCGAGAGAGTCAATTCCTTCTGCCATGGCTGCGGCAAAGCTTCGATAAAATCCGTTACTTCTGGATTCATGAACATAACATCCCTTCATTATGGAATTAGCTGTTATCACGATTATTGAACATGTGCAGATGATTGTGCAAGTCGTATTGGAGTGCGTGCTCCATAGGCTCGTAAGTAGCCTTATTACGATCCTTCAATTGTCGGAGCTCAATCTCAAACTCCCCCAAGCCTGCAGGTACCGGGATACGAAGCGCCCAGTCAAGCGCCGCAGCTTCTGATGCGACATTGATGATCATATATTCCGCTATCGAGCCGCCAAGAGCCGGAAAAGGGCCGGATTGCAAGCGCGGTTGATCGATATTCGCAGAATAGGTAATGCGGGCTCCCGACGAGCTGGGCAGAAGCTCCTCCGCCGCTACTAGAATGCCGGCCTCGGCAAGTGATTGCCGGAAAGCTGCGACGGCACGGATATGCTCCATCCGATGAGGGATGCCTGCTTCGTGATGCCCCGTCGACTTCATGATAAACATGTAACGCATATGATGTGTTTCCTCCTCGGAGGAAGGCTGATTCTGATCGTTCCTTCCTCTATATAGACGACGAACGAGAAGGCGTGGGATCGACAGATACAGCGAAAAAAATCTTACTCCGAAATCGTTACGGAGTTAGCCGCTCGTTCGAGAAGTAAAGTGCGTTCACGTTCGTTGCGTGTCATAGAGGCCGCCCGCAGGAATTCCTCGCGGGCTTCTTGGCGTCGCCCTAGCTTGAGCAGCAGATCACCTCGAACGCTTGGCAGCAGATAATAAGCAGCAAGCGCAGGCTCGTCCTGCAAGGCATCCAGCAATTGCAGTCCAAAGGCGGGACCGAATGCCATTGCGATTGCCACGGCCCGGTTCAGCTCGACAATTGGCGAAGGGGCTACTCGAGAAAGCGCTTCGTACAATGCGGCGATACGCGGCCAATCCGTCTCTTCGGCGGCTGGCGCTTGTGCGTGGCAGGCTGCTATAGCTGCTTGCAGCGCGTACGGGCCTAGCGGCCGCCCTAACTGGCGGCATCGTTCTAGTGCCGCAAGCCCGCGCCGGATCAACAGCCAATCCCAGGCCGCACGGTTCTGATCCATAAGCAAGACCGGCTCGCCTTGAGCATCTACGCGCGTCCTGAATCTGGAGGATTGAATCTCCATTAACGCAACAAGGCCATGAACTTCCGGTTCCGCAGGTGATATTTCGGCGAGGATGCGGCCTAGACGCAGTGCCTCCAGGCAAAGTAATGGTCGTATCCATTGCTCTCCCGACGTTGCCGAGTATCCCTCGTTGAACATGAGATAGATGACCTCGAGCACAGTGGAAATCCGGCTTGGAATATCTTCCCGCGAGGGGAGCTCAAATGGCACTTGCTCCGCCTTTAGTGTTTTCTTGGCGCGGACGATTCGCTGGGCGATGGTGGATTCGGCGACAAGGAAAGCTCGTGCGATTTCGTCAGTCGCCAGTCCGCATAACAGCCGCAGTGTCAACGCCACACGAGCATCCTGCGACAGAACGGGATGGCAGGTCATAAAGATCAGACGGAGGAGATCGTCGCCGATCTCCTCGTCCAAACGTTGCTCCAAGTCATCCTCGGTATAGGTCGGCGAGCCATGAGCAAGCTCTGCATACTTCTGGTCACGGAGCTTCGATCTGCGTATGTGATCTAATGCGCGGCGCTTGGCCGTCGTCATCAACCATGCGCCGGGGCTGTCGGGCAATCCGCTGACTGGCCATTTCTCGAGCGCAATAACCAAGGCGTCCTGCGCCAGATCCTCGGCGAGTCCGACGTCCCGCACCATCCGAGTCAGCGTGGCGACGAGCTTGGACGATTCCGTTCTCCAGATCGCTTCTATCGTGCGCGCCATCCGTTCCATTGTCACGCTTGTGTTTGTTCCTTTACCTGTGCACGCAGCGCTGCTTCTTTGGCAATGGAATCCGGATTGTCCATAATCTCTTCCATCTCGAACACTTGTCTAAGCTCAATCTCGCCTTGACCAAAGCCGTGTGGATCCGGCATGCGCATGGCCCACGCAATGGCTTCCTCTCTGGACTTCACCTCGATTAGCGTGTATCCGGCGATGACTTCCTTAGCCTCGGTGAACGGACCGTCAATAACCTTCGGCTTGCCGCCGGGCTCGGGGTAGGAGATGCGCACGGCGTTCATGCTCGGCTGCAAGCCGTCGGCGGCGAGGAAGACGCCGGCTTTGATGAGTTCTTCGTTATATCTCTGCATCGCTTCAATTAGCTGGGGTGTCGGCTTTACTCCTGCTTCCGAATCGGCAGTTGCTTTGACAATCATCATAAATCTCATAAGGATAACCTCCTGGAAGTTGGAATTGTTGTATATCAATTTAAGCAAATGAAGTTTGTTTACGCGCCGTTGCGACTTGTCTGCACAATATGAATGGCCGAGTCTGTTTCTACAAATGTTGTGTACTTAAACTTCGCTAGATTAGTCGTAATTCCTGCCCTTTACGTTGGTGAGTGTGAGGTGAAGAAGGCTCGAAGCTCGGTGTTAATTGCCTCTGCCGGCATCTGCCTCATATGGCCGAGACCCTTCTTGCATACCAGACGAGCATCGGGGAGGGCGGAGGCAACGGCCTCTGCTCCACGTTGCATCGACTCCGGACTTTCTGTCCCTGCAAGTACAATTGTTTTCATAGCGACATGGCTCCATTGCTCCGTGTTCAGAGGCTTACCGTGCGTATGGCCCTCGATGAGAGCAGCATCGTAGGGCAACGTGTTAGCGACGGCAAGCAGTCTGCGCCACACGCCAGGCATGATATGCATCATACTGACCACGAAGGAGGGGGCTCCCATCCCTTTCGTCATAAAGTATCGGACGGCATCCGCCCTTCGATCTTGGGCAATAAGCAGCTTAAGATGTTGGAGGAATTCCCGAGGCGGCTTACGGTCGACCGATCTCACGATAAAAGGAGGCTCGTGCAGCGCCAGCTTGGTAATTGCAGCTCCGCTCGCCGCAGCATGCAAGGCGAGCGCTGCTCCAGAGGATAGTCCCCATACATAAGCGCTGCCTCCGGCTGCTTCGATCATCGCTTCGAGATCCTCAATCTCGCGTTCGATAGCGTACTCCTTCGAATCGCCGCTGTCTCCGCGTCCACGGCGGTCGTAGTTAAACACAGTGAACCGTTCCGACAAAAGCTGTGCCAGCTTGATCGTACCTGGGAACTTGCGGTAGCTGAATGCTCCCGCTACGAGAATAAGCGCGGGTCCTTGCCCTGTTTTGTCATAGGCGATAGCGGTACCGTCCTTGGAAATAACCGTATTCATAGTTGCTTCTCTCCCTTACACTTGTGTGCTTCTAATAGGATAACGAATGAGAAGTGGAGAAATCGACATCATTCGTAAAAAAGATTAAACTTTATGGCCCCCTCTAGACAATTGTTATTCGTAAACATATAATTGTTGTTAAATAACATAGTTTGTTCGAATATAACTTTCGAGGGGTGTGTCTACATGACAAAGGCAAGGTTAAACAGGATGTTTAGCGAAGCAGGTAAATGTTTTGATGTGGCAATCGATCATGGATTCTTTAATGAATACTCGTTTTTATCTTCGATTGAAAATATGAAGCAGGCAGTGGAGACCGTTGTAGGGGCTGGACCTGATTGTATCCAGCTCAGCGCAGGTCAGGCCAAACATCTTCAAGAAATCCCTGGTAAGAGGAAGCCAGGTCTTGTGCTACGCACAGATGCAGCGAATATTTACGGCTCGGAGCTGCCTCGTTTCTTGTTTAGTGAGATTATCGACAATGCTGTAGAGCAGGCGGTGCGACTGGATGCGGTAGCTGTCTGTGTCAATCTGCTGTTGCTGCCGAACCAGCCGGAGCTTCATTATCAATGTGTGAAGAACATTACGAAGCTAAAGAACGAATGTGAGCGATATGGCATGGTTCTTATGGTTGAACCTCTGGTGATGCTGCCGAATGAAGTGAAAGGGGGCTACATGGTCGACGGTGATATCACGAAGATTATGCCGCTAGTGCGCCAGGCGGTTGAACTTGGAGCGGACGTGATCAAGGCTGATCCATGCGATCATGTGGAGGAGTACCATCGCGTTGTTGAAGTAGCTTCCGGTATTCCGGTGCTGGTGCGCGGCGGCGGCAGAGCCTCTGACGAAGAAATTATCGAGCGTACTGTCCAATTAATGGAGCAAGGCGTCTCTGGTATTGTATATGGACGCAATGTGATTCAGCATCCAAATCCAGCGAGAATGACGAAGGCGCTCATGGAGATCGTTCACAACAATATGTCTGCCGACGCAGCACTTGCATTACTTAACGGGGAGGAAAGCCGTCATGAGTAAGAAGCAAATTCGATTCGGCGTTATCGGCTGCGGCTTGATGGGCAAGGAATTCGCCAGCGCGGCAGCACGCTGGTGTCATTTGACCGATGTAAGCTTCGAACCGGTTATTACTGCGGTCTGCGATGCTAATCCTGCAGCGATGTCCTGGTTCGAGCAGGCGATTCCGAGCGTTAAGAAAACGTATCCTGATTATAATCAATTGCTGGCAGATCCGGAGATAGATGCAGTCTATTGTGCGGTTCCGCATAACCTGCATGCGGAACTTTACACGGATATTATTCGTGCAGGCAAACATTTGCTGGGAGAGAAACCCTTCGGCATCGATGAGGTTGCGAATAAGAGAATCCTCCAGGCGATGGCCGAGCATCCGTCAGTTGTTGTACGCTGCTCTTCTGAATTCCCTTTTTTCCCCGGTGCGTTACAAATTTCGGAGTGGGTGAAGGAAGGGAAGTTTGGTAAAATCATTGAAGTGGAAGCTGGCTTCTGGCATTCCAGCGACCTGGATCCATTGAAGCCAATCAATTGGAAACGCAAAGCAGCGACTAACGGCGAATATGGCTGCATGGGCGACCTTGGCATGCATGTATTGCATCTGCCAATGCGATATGGCTGGTTGCCACACAATGTAAGAGCACTGCTGAGCAAAGTGGTGGATGAACGCCCTGACGGCAAAGGCGGCATGACGCCGTGTGAGACTTGGGACAATGCGATTCTTGCTTGCGAGGTAGCGACCGAGGAGGGGCAGTTCCCAATGCTGCTCTCTACGAAACGAATTGCGCCCGGGCATGCCAACACCTGGTTCATTCGGATACAAGGAACGGCTATGTCGGCAGAATTTTCTACCAAAAATCCTAAGCAGGTCTCTTGGCTCCCTTACGAGCAAGGCGGCATTCAAGCTTGGCATGTGATGGATGCACCATATAAATCGGCATACAGCACGATAACCGGCGGGATTTTTGAATTCGGCTTCTCGGATTCCATCCTTCAGATGTGGGCTGCATTCTGTGATGAAGTAACTAATGGCGCTGGCGGCATGCAACAAAGCTTCCGCTGCGCAACGCCTGACGAAGCAGAGGGGAGCCATCGCGTCTTTACAGCCGCATTGGAGTCGAATCGTACAGGCAAGACGATATCTATCAACTGGGGGGAGTAGCTTGCGCGATCAGACTTATCCATATCCCGCGATAGTCGGTGGACATATATGTTTGGACATTATTCCTGCCATTCAGCAAAACTCCTTTGAATTAGTTCCGGGAAAGCTGTTGAATACGGGTCAAGTCATATTGGCAACGGGAGGTGCCGTTGCTAACACTGGCATTGCCTTGCATCGGCTAGGCGCACCCGTGAGGCTGATGGGCAAGCTCGGCAAGGATCATTTCGGCGAAGTGTTACGATCCATTATTCGCGAACAGGACGAACGACTAACGGAGAATATGATTCTTGTAGACGGAGAGTCGAGCTCTTATACCATTGTCATTAGTCCGCCTAAGGTAGATCGTATGTTTCTGCATTGTACAGGTGCCAATGATACATTCTGCTCGAACGATATAAGCGAAGAAGCGCTTCTTGAGGCGGGGTTGTTCCACTTCGGTTATCCCCCCCTGATGCGTCGCATGTATGAGAATGAAGGTGCAGAGCTTGCGGACTTAATGAAACGCGCCAAGTCTGCTGGTGCTACAACATCGCTTGACCTTGCCAAGCCAGATCCGGCTTCCGCTTCGGGAGCCGCAGATTGGCGGCGCATTCTTGAGCGAACTCTGCCTGATGTTGATGTGTTTCTTCCTAGTGTGGAGGAAGTGTTATATATGCTTCACAGAGAACAATACGAGGTCATGCAAGAGCAATATGGCAGCGAGGGACTGCTCGCCTCTATCAACTCGGAGCTGCTGGAGTCCCTATCGGCAGAATTGCTGGATATGGGTGTGGCAATAGTCGTGTTGAAGCTCGGCGAATTTGGTTTATTTATGCGAACAGCGGCGGATCAGTCTCGATTGCAAACAATGGGAAGGTATACTCCTTCAGATGCAGATGGTTGGCAGGATCGGACCCTATATGCGCCATGTTTTAGAATAGAGGCAGCAGGAACAACCGGTGCGGGCGATTGCACGATAGCTGGTTTTTTGTCCGGCTTGATGCAGGGGCGCTCACCTGAAGCAGCACTAATCGGGGCGGTCGGCACTGGAGCTTGCAGCGTCGAGAGGCAGGATGCAACAAGCGGCATTCCCCCATGGACTGTGGTGGAGAGGCGCATCGCCTCGGGCTGGGAGCAGCATGGGATTCAGTTGTCGATGGAGGGTTATTCCTTATTCAGTGCCGAGAATGGCACAATATATCGCAGTCCAATAGATACTGGAGAGTAAGATCGCGGAAATTGCGGCTCCAATAGAATAGGGAGGTTTATGTGATGTTAACACGCAGTCAAGTAAGAGCTGCTCAGGAACGGACAGCCAAGATATTGGAAGAGGCAGGTATCGTCCTGACTTCTCAGGAGCTCCAACAGATCGAAGTCGCTTCGTTCGGGCTGGATGATCTGGAGAATCAAGGTCTCGAGCTGATCACATACGTGAATACCGATAGATATTGCGCGAAGGAGCTTGTACTCTTTCCTCGGCAGACGTGCCCGGAGCATAAACATCCGCCAATTGGCGACGATCCGGGTAAAATGGAGACGTTCCGCTGCCGCGCAGGGAAGGTATTCCTCTATGTAGAGGGAGAGCCGTCCGCTCAGGCCGATAGAGAGCTCTCTCGCAGCATTCAAGCTACGGTACCACCGCTAAGCAAGGACTATTACACTGTATTCCAAGAGATCGCACTACTGCCAGGCGAACAATATACCATTCCGCCGGATACCCTTCATTGGTTCCAGGCTGGGCTAGAAGGAGCGGTGGTGTCTGAATTCTCCAGTACGAGCCGAGATGAGCACGATATATTTACCGATCCTGCAATTCAGAGAATGCCGGAAATTCTAGAGGATTAGCGTATGCGCTTATTTGGCAAGCAATGGACACGAAGAGAACTTGAGATGCATGTAGGACGCTTGGAGCAGATTGGCGGCATTCAGCGGTTTGACGGAGCGGAGGGAACGGAGAAAGGAATGGGCTTCATTCGTGTCAGAACCGGTGCAGGATTAAGTTATACGGTGACGCCTGACAAGGGTCTTGATTTCTCTCTTGCCGAGTACGGAGGAACGCCAATCTCCTGGCAGGCTCAGGGTGGTGATGTACACCCGCAATATTACGATAGTGAAGGCGCAGGTTGGCTGACAACGGCATCTGGCGGCCTGATGATGACTTGCGGGTTCATGAATGTCGGTTCACCAAGCGTATATGAAGGGCAACGTTATGGCATGCACGGCAGGGCTCATCATCTGCCAGCCAGACATGTCTGCGCTGAAGGTCATTGGATGGACGATGAATACGAGATGGTAATCAAAGGTCAGGTGGAGGAAACTAGTCTATTCGGCGGACAGCTTCGGCTCAGTCGTGAAATCCGAAGCCGATTAGGAGAGAATCGCATTCTAGTTAACGATGTCGTTCAAAATATCGGATTTGAGTCGGTTCCGCACATGCTCCTCTATCATTTCAACTTCGGTTATCCGTTTCTTTCGCCCGACACAACTATAAGTTTCCCGCCAGGCGTGGTTTCGCCGAGAGAAGAAGGAACTCCGCTTGAAGGTTATGACAGCTGGCAAGCGCCTGAGTCTGGTTATGCCGAACGAGTCTATTACCATGAGCTTAAGTTGTCGAAGAGGCATAAGGTGGAGCTTCATCAACCTTATTTTCCTCAAGCGGGCGGACGGCATATTCCTTTGACTGCGACGTTGAGCTGGTCGGGCGACTCGCTGCCTCGCTTGATCCAGTGGAAGCTGGCAGGGGCAGGTACATACGTGCTTGGCATAGAACCGTCCAATTGCGGGGTAGAGGGAGTGTCAGTAGAAGCCGATCGTAACACCTTGGTCAAACTTGTGCCGGGTCAAAAGATTCATTATTCCTGGGAGTTGAACTTCGACTGATTCGTTGCCATAATAAAAGCACATATAGATCTGGAAAGCGGGAGTTGTAGCGCATGAGCGGTCGGTTGAATGAGAGACAGCAATTGATAATGGAATGGCTAGGCTCTGAAGGAGAAGCTCGCATCCCTGACATGAGTGTACGCTTCAATGTGACGGAGATGACGATTAGACGTGATCTCGAGAAGCTCGAGCAAGAGGGGCTGGTCAAGCGGACGCTGGGAGGCGCTATTCCCCTTGGGAAGGATATAGCGCTGAAGGAGCGTACCGGTGTGATGTCAGCCGAGAAGGCTGCGATCGGGAGACTCGCGGCTTCGCTCATTCAGCCGGGCGATTATGTGTTTTTCGACGGTGGAACAACCACGATTGAGGTTGCTCGTGCGCTGCGTCCGGATTATCCGATGACAGCTGTGACGAACGCTCTTAATGTCGCGGCTGAGCTGCAAGAGAAACGAATTCCGACCATTGTGACAGGCGGCATGATTTTGGAGGCAACATCCACTCTAATCGGCCCATTCGCAGAAAACTTGATTGGCTCTATGGCTTATTCGCGAGTTTTCCTAGGCACTACCGGTATTACCCCCGGACACGGCTTCAGCAACTCGAATATGTATGAAGCGGAGATTAAGAAGGCGGCTATAAGGCAGGCGGCAGAGGTTAATATCCTTGCCGATGCGACCAAATTTGGTGCCAGAGATTTATTCTCGTTCGCAGAATTATCTCAAGCAAGCCGAATAATTGCCAATGCGGAGCCGGAAGAGTCTCTGAAGCAGGCTTGTGGCGAGCATGGCGTCACTATAATGACGGAATGAACGATTGGCTCGATTCAAGATAGAAATATAGAGGTGGACAGACGCTCATATGGGCGTCTTTTCACATTCGGCAACGCTTCCATTTATGTTATAGTGATAGGTACACCTCATATAATCTAGAACATGAACAGGAAAGAAGGGGCGTTCTACGTGCTGCAAAAACTTCGAATCGGACTGGTGTTTCGCTATTTTCTCTCTTATATGTTGATTCTGTGTATTCCCCTCTCCATTCTCGGCGTGGTGATGTACAAGAATACGGTATTAAGCCTGCAGAGTGAGATAGAAGATTCCAACCTGAGTAAGTTGGAGCAGGTCAAGGAGACGGTTGATCTGAGCATGCAAGGATTAATTCGCACGACAGCTCAGATTTCTATCGATGCAAGTCTTACTCCTTATATGGTGAAGTATAACGGATATAATGCCAGTGAAGCGGTGAAGGAGTTAACGAGATATCGTGACAATATCGGGATAGCCGACGAAATTATTCTTCATTTTCGGGGAGATAACAATTTGTACACAACCTCCGGCACAAGTGATTTTGCCGCGCTGAATTCGTTGATGTATGAATTCACATTACCAGACGGTGAGAATTTGAGTCAGCATCTGGATCAGAACACGGCCATGGAGGTGGTGTTTGCGAGAAACAAGCAGCCGGGCAGCTCGGAGGCCAGTGATCTGCTCGCCATTCTCATTCCATTGCCCAATAGCAGTGCGATTCCTCATGGAAGCGTTATCTATTTGGTCAGAGAGTCCTTCTTAACGGACAGAATCGAGAATGTACTCGGCGATTTTGATGGAAGTGTCTATATTTTCGATGAAAACAACCGGAAGCTTGCCTCCAAGAATCAGGATTTGTTCGTTGCGGA
Organism: Paenibacillus sp. strain BS8-2; assembly: GCF_054483835.1. Lineage (NCBI taxonomy): Bacteria > Bacillati > Bacillota > Bacilli > Caryophanales > Paenibacillaceae > Paenibacillus > Paenibacillus sp. strain BS8-2. The sequence continues at coordinate 803,759 of NZ_CM137010.1, read as the reverse complement.
GGATGATATGAAGGAGCTTTCAGAGCAATACATAGAGCCTGGCATATTTCAGATCCGTATGAATAAGAGCAAGCTCTCGCTGCTTTATGCGGAGTCTGATTATACGCATTGGAAGTATGTTGCGTTTATGCCCAGAAATCAATTCTTCCATAAAGTATTTGAGATGCGCTCCTTCATTATCCTTCTGACGGCGATGATCATGGTTCTGGGCGCAATATTCTCCATTTTGTTCTCATATGGCAACTACAGACCGATCCAAAAGCTGTCCAAGCTAATTGCCGCATCTCGTCATGGTGAGGAGAAGTCAGCGAATCGCAGTGAGATGGATATCATACATGATTCCGTCAACTCTGCTTTACGCAAAATTGATGAACAGAAGCCTCTTGTTCAACAGAGATTGCTGTTCCAGCTGCTGAAGGGCAGTCTCATTCCGTCAACAGACCATTACCCTGAGCTTCAAACTTTGCAGGCAGGAACGACGATCCAACATTATTATGTGGTAGTCATCGCGAATGACAAGAAGGAATTTACAGAGAAGCTTAATGGTGCGGCACTTATGCAGCTTTTGACTCCTTTGCAGTACAGAGATTGGAGCTTCTATCCTGTTGACTTGCTGGATGAGCATGAAGCAGCTCTTATTGTTTGTATTGGTCAAGAGGCGGAGGCCTTCAGTTCGGAGCATAAGAAGCAGCTGGCGAAGGAAATTACATCAAAATTCGAGCAATCAGGGCAAGAAATTCCGGCAATTGGCGTAGGAAAGACCTATCGGGAGCTCTATCAGGTCAATCGTTCCTTCATTGAAGCTTCAGCAGCTCTGGAATACAAATTCACAGTCGGCAGAGGAAAAGCGATTCTATTTGATCAAGTCAGCGCCTATCAAGAGAAGTCGTCCTGGTATCCAATCGAGGAGGAGCTGACCTTCGTGCAAAGCTTAAAGCGGGGGGACAGCAATCTGGCGCTTCAGACCTTGCATGAGATGTTCCGAAGCATCGCATTGCAGGAGCAGTCGATTCTGCTATTGAAGTGCATGTGTTTCGATATCATCAACACGGTCTTGAAGACAATTAATGAGATGAACCTCCCATCCTATACAGAAAATGTGCGAGGCCTGCTGCTGTTCCAATCCATTGATGAAGTGGAGACTGGTCTTGCCGAGCTGGTAACAGAGCTCTGCGAGCATGTGAATCGGACGAAGGAAAGCAAGAACACAGCAATGCTGGATGAGGTGCTGCATTATATACAAGAGAACTATCATTCTTATGAGCTCAGCTTAGAAGCGCTAGCTGACACCTTTCAGGTGAACGCCTCGTATCTCAGTCGGTTCATTAAGGATCAGACAGGATCAACCTTTACGGAATACATGTTCCAACTGCGAATGGAGCAGGCCAAATGGCTGTTGCGTACTTCAGATAAGGCGATCAAGGATATTATTAGCGAGGTTGGTTATGTAGATGTTTCCAACTTTATGCGCAGATTCAAGAAAGCACAAGGAATAACACCGGGTGAATATCGTAAGCTTCATTCGGAGGCTTAGGAGTGGTTTATATCCTTCTCCCTTCTTTCAAGCCCTTATGACTGCACATCAGCCATAGGGGCTTTTGTGTTGTAAAGAATAGCGTAGTCTGCAAGAAACGCCAAGCACGAATATGAGCCGCCTGTAATCCCTTAAAATAAGCCATTGTACAAAAAAACAATGCTGCATAAACAACAAATTTACAAAAGTAAGCGCTTCCCAAATAATGAGACCTGTAGCTAAATGAATGGAGGCGAATGTTATGACGAAGGCGAAGAATGGGGAGATGAGGAAGCCGATGAGGACTACCTTCTCCAGAAGAATTTCCATTATGTTATTGTTTTTGTTTGTTGCAATTAATGCGACGGTCCCATCAGGGCAGATCACTGCGAATGAACTATCCCAAGTAGGAACGACATCAGGTATTGGTATCGAACAGACGGCATTAGGGAATGTATTTCAAGGAAACGAAAAGGTGGAATTTAATCTTTATACACAAAGTCAATCCATTAAGTGGCAGGTGACTGACTTTTGGGATAACCAAGTAGCGGATGGTTCGTCAGAGGTAAAGAATGGAATGCTCAAGCTTAAACTCCCTGTGAAGGAGAATGGCTACTATACATTAAAGCTCACAGCATATCACGATGGAGTACAAGCGGGTCAGGCAGAAACGGTATTCGCGATCCTCGATGACTATCCTTTTGCAGCAGTTTCGGATTCGCCGTTTGGTGTTCAGACGCACTTTGTGAACATCTTGAATAATCCGGCATGGGATCCGAAGATTATGCCGCTTGTCAGTAAGATGGGAGCGAAGTGGATTCGGGATGAGCTGCCTTGGGGGAAGGTGGAGCCTGACACAAGGGGTGATTATCAATTCCCGGATTATCTTACGAATTATATGAATGCGGCGAAGGAGCAGGGATTGTCCTCCTACTCGATACTGAATTACGGCAACAAGCTGTACGATGTCGATGATGAAGGATTCGGCGCTGCTCCGCATACTGAGGAAGGCATTCAAGGCTATGCAAGCTACGCAGTGGCACTGCTACAACAATACGGCGATCAAATTAAAGGCGTTGAAGTATGGAACGAATATAACAGTACGGCGCCTTGGAACCGTGGACCGTGCAAATCCGATCCTAATTGCTATTACGAAATGCTGAAAGCTACCTACGAGGCGGTGAAGGCCGCCAATCCAGATGTGCTTGTCACCGGTCCGGCCGGTGTTACATTGCCGTATGGCTGGCTGGAGCGATTATTTGCGACCGGAGCTCTTGATTATCTGGACGCGGTAACCGTACATCCGTATAAGTGGTGGGCTCCGGATACGGTTGTTGATGGTACAGACGCATCCACCAAGAGAGTGGAGGATCTAATCAAACAATATAACAACGGTGGATTCAAGCCGATCTGGTTCAGCGAAATAGGCTTCCCAACCTCTACCCAGGGCAAGCAGCATGTCGATGAAGCGACACAGGCTCAATATGTAATTCCGACCTACGTAATGGCAGCCTCCGAAGGGCTGGAGAAGCTGTTCTGGTATGATTTCATGAATGATGGTCTCGGTGAGGCTAATCAAGAGCATAACTTCGGACTGATTCGCAATGCAGGAGATAAGCTTGGAGCATATACGCCTAAGCCTTCTTATGTATCCTACGCTGTTATGGCGAGACAGCTGACTGGCGCTGCTTATGTAGAGCGAGACAATGCGCCTGAGGATGTGTTCAGCTATGTATTCAACAAGAACAACGAGGATGTGCGCGTGATCTGGTCGAGAAGCGGCAAGGCGCCGCAGAATGTCACGCTGGAGACAAATGATCATTTAACGATAACGGATATGATGGGCAGAGAAAGCAATTATCGTCCGTATGACGGCAAGATTTACCTGACGCTGACAGGAGAGCCTCTCTATATTGAAGGAAATGTAGACAGCATCAGCGCTGGAAGCATGATAGCGGCAGAAGGCGGCTCTGCGCTGGCAGGGGAGGATATTCCACTCACCTTGAAGGTGAACGGAGAAGGGCTCTCGCATCCGGTTCCTGTCAAGTTTGAGGTAAGTGGATCTCAACATTCGGTTCATGTACAAGCCAGAGCCGGGGAGGAAGCAGAAGAGCAAGTGCTGCTGCCTGCAGGCGCGCAGCCGGGTACGAGAACCTATGTCGTGCAAGCAAAGATTGGCGGCAAGGATGCGGGAAGATTGGTAACAAGTGTGAAGATTGATGAACCAATCAATCTCTTGAACGGAGCTGCGACAGCGGTGTTAGGAAGTCAGTCCCAATTCTACGGATTAACGGCCAGAGCAGTGGGCGGATCCAATCTGCCGAAGGTTGTGACAAGGGCTGGCGTTGAAGGGTGGCAGACGGATAAGGCAAGCCAGCAGCTATATTTCTATCTGGGCATCGATGACCGTTACATCTTTGATGGAACAAACAGCGTGCAAGTAACCGTTGATTATTTCGATGAGGGTACAGGGAAATTTGCGTTAGCCTACGATTCTACAACATCGCAATTCCAATACACGCCAAGTGTGCAGCTTGAGAACAGCGGTACTTGGAAGCAGGTTCAATTCCAATGGGATGATGCTAAATTGTCTAATCGTATAGCAAATGATGACTTCCGTATTGGCATCTATTCGCCGGAATTCGGAACGGGAAGCTCGGACATCGTCATTGCAAAGATCACAGTGAAGTCCTTAAATCCCTGATGGGATAAGGAATGTAAAGAAAAACGCAGTATAAATAATCCGCCACCCCTGTCATTCTGCATGTCAGCATTGCTCATGTAAGATAAAGCGCATACATGCGATAATGGCAAATTTACAGAAGACGCCCTTTGCGTGATGATGGGGGTGCGGAACAAATAGGCGAGTTGGAAAGGAGGAACGAAAGGGATGGGTATAAGAGCAGTTAAAGTCATCAGGAAGAATTGGGAGCTGTATCTGTTCGTTCTTCCGGCAGTGGTTTATTTCATACTCTTTCACTACTTCCCGATGTACGGCGTGCAGATCGCGTTCAAAAAATTTAATGCGGTGCAAGGCATATGGGGAAGTGACTGGGTTGGCTTTGATCATTTGGATCGATTCTTCAATTCTTATTATTTTTGGACCTTAATCAAGAATACATTTGCAATTAATCTGTATGAGCTGGTTGTCGGATTTCCGGTGCCAATCATTCTTGCGCTGGCGCTTAATGAGATGAAGCTCGTTCGCTTCAAGAAGCTGGTACAGACGATTACTTACGCACCTCATTTCATCTCAGTTGTCGTGATGTCGGGCATTATCATAATGTTTCTATCTCCTTCAACAGGTATTATTAATTTCATCTTAAATGGTTTGGGATTGGATGCCATTGATTTCATGAGCAAGCCGGAATGGTTCAAGACCATATTCGTCTTCTCCGGAGTATGGCAGGGCATGGGCTGGGGAACGATCATTTACTTAGCTGCGCTGGCGGGCATTGATATGCAGCAGCATGAGGCGGCAATGATCGACGGTGCCACTCGCATGCAGCGAATTTGGCATATCAATATACCGGGTATACTGCCTACTGTTGTCATTCTACTCATCTTGAATGTCGGTAATTTCATGGCGGTTGGCTTTGAAAAGATTTATTTGCTGCAAAATTCTTTAAATATGGAAGCTTCGGATGTGATCTCAACTTATGTCTATCGAAGCGGGGTCCTAGAAGGTCAATACAGCTTCTCGGCAGCAGTTGGCTTATTTAATTCCATACTAAATTTCATTCTGCTGATTCTCGTCAATTCATTGGCTCGGAAGATGAAGCAAACCAGCTTATGGTAGAGAGGAGGAGTCCATATGATTAGAGAAAGCTTTGGCGATCGCGTATTTCATGTGTTAAATTTTATCTTTCTTGCTATCGTGCTGGTCGTTGTCATGTATCCGCTGGTCTTTATTGTGAGCGCATCTATGAGTGATCCCATTCTGGTAAGTCAAGGCAAGATGTGGCTGTTCCCCAAGGGACTTACCTTTGAAGGCTACGATCGCGTCTTTCACAACAGCGATATATGGCGGGGCTATCGCAATACAGTATTCTACACGGTACTGGGAACGGCAATTAATTTGTTCATTACATTGCCTTGCGCTTACGCTTTATCCAGGAAGGATTTGGCGGGGCGTCAAGTGTTAATGGGACTGTTTGTGTTCACCATGTTCTTCGGAGGCGGACTCATTCCAACCTACTTGCTGGTTAAGGATTTGGGTATGATTGATTCAGTGTGGGCGCTTCTGCTTCCCAATGCGGCTGCCGTATGGAACATCATAATTACACGCACCTTCTTCCAGATGAATATTCCGATCGAGATGCAGGAGGCTGCAGAGATGGATGGCTGCAGAACAACAAGGTTATTTTTCTCTATTGTGCTTCCTCTGTCGCTGCCGATTATTGCAGTAATGGGATTATTTTATGGAGTAGGGCATTGGAACAGTTATTTTAACGGCATGATCTACTTGTCCTCACGGGATCTCTTCCCGCTGCAGCTAATTCTTCGAGAGATTCTGGTGTTGAACGAGATGAGCGCCAGCATGCTTATGGATGGAGACAGCATGGAGCTAATGGCTCAGCAAGCGAGAATTGCCGATTTGATTAAGTACGCGGTAATCATTATCTCTGCGCTTCCGCTAATCATAGTATATCCATTCGTGCAGCGCTTTTTTGTAAAAGGGGTTTTAATCGGTTCGATCAAGGGCTAGAACGTACTGGCTCAGATGGGACGGATGCTTGAATATACAGCTGCTTTCATACAAATAGGGAGGTTATTGCAAATGAAAAAAACGGGGAAATTGTTGCTCACATCTATGTTGATGCTTTCTATTCTTGCTGCAGGCTGCTCAAATGCAAATCAAAACGGTTCGAATGCGAACAATCAGGAAGGTTCGGCCAATGGGCAAAATGGGAATGCCGCCAATGCGGACAAAGAAATTCCGAACTTCAATGCAACGGGCTTCCCGCTTGTCACCGACAAAATCACCTTGAAGATGATGGGCTCCAAAGCACCTATTCAAGGAGAATGGAATCAGCTCTCGATCTTTAAGAAGATGGAGGAGTTGACGAATATCAGCTTTACCTTTGACACCCCGGTTGCTGCTAATTATGAGGAGAAGAAGAAGCTTGCATTCGCCAGCGGTCAAATTCCGGATGTGTTTTTCGGTGCTAATCTGACGCCTTCCGATGAAGTAAACTTCGGCGAGCAAGGCATTCTGATTCCGCTGGAGAACTTGATTAAGGAATATGCGCCGACGATTGAGAAATTGCTTAATGATGATCCCAATATCCGTCGTTCGATTACGGCTACAGACGGTCATATCTATGCGTTGCCGCAAATTACAGCAGGCTTCGGCTTGTATCCTAAGCTATGGATCAATAAAAAATGGATGGATAACTTAGGTCTGGAAGAGCCAAAGACAATTGATGATCTTTATACAGTGCTGAAAGCGTTTAAGGAGAAGGATCCGAACCAGAACGGCCAAGCAGATGAAATTCCGATGTCTGGTCACGGCCTTGATATCCGTCAAGCCATAGAAGCCGCCTATGGACTCAATCCAAATGGCAATATCGAGAATGTAGAAGTGAAGGACGGCAAAGTGGTTTATTCTCCAATCGAGGAAGGTTATCAGAAGTATCTGACATTCATGCATAAGCTGTATGCGGAAGAGCTGCTGGATTCGGAGTCGTTCTCGCAGACACCGCAGCAGGTTGTCGCAAAGGGACAAGAAGGCAAGCTGGGTTCCTTTAACTCGGCGGGTCCATTCCTCATTGTTGGCGTGGATAAGAACTATGATTATGTGCAGTTGAAGCCGCTCACCTCTGAGCTTAGCAGCGAGCCGATCTGGCCGCTGAATTCGCCGATTCGCCGTGGCGCATTCGCGATTACGAATAAGAATAAGAATCCGGAAGCGACAATCAGGTGGGTTGATTATCTGTATACGGAGGAAGGCTCCATCATGATGGCGCAGGGAGTAGAAGGTCAGGACTTCGAGTATACGGCTGAAGGCGGATTCCAAATGAATATTCCGGAGGGCATGAACAGCCAGGAATTCAAGGCAGGTATGGTATCGCCTGACGCCGGAACAGTAGTGCCCCTAGATCGTCGTACTGTAGATGAGATTGGCAAGATTGGTACGGAGAAAGCTAATCCGACGAATTTCTTCATTCGTAATCAAACAGAAGAGCGTCTGATGCCTTATGGCAAGGAGACCTATCCCAATGTCTATTTCACCAATGAAGAACAGGATCGGTTAAATACGCTTATGGCCGATATCCGCACGTATACGGAGCAGATGGAAGCAAAGTTTGTTGCAGGCACTGAGCCGCTGACGAAGTGGGATTCCTATGTGGCTACGCTGAAGGATATGGGAGTAGATGAATACGTGAGCATCTATCAAGCCGCATATGACCGCTGGAAGGATGCGAAGTAAACCGTCATACCTGATTTAGCTAATTTGAACAAATACGGGTCCTTTGGCATCAGTCTACGGCTGAGGAAAGGGCCCGGTTCTATTCCTGGCAGAGGAGCAAACAACGGATGAATATTATCTATATGCACACACATGACACAGGCAGATATATATCCCCATATGGATTCGGCATACCTACACCAAATTTGATGGCATTAGCGGAGGAAGGTATCCTGTTCAGGCAGATGTTTAGTGCTGCGCCAACCTGCAGTCCTAGCCGAGTGGGCTTGTTGACCGGCATGGCCCCCCACAGCGCAGGTCTGCTTGGCCTTGCACATCGCGGCTTCCGCATGAACGACAGCAGTCAGCATCTTGCTGCGTTCTTACGTGGACATGGCTTCGATACGGCGCTTTGCGGGGTGCAGCATGAGCATCCTGACATTGGCGAGATCGGATATGACCGGGACCTTATGAAGGGTGTCCCTATACCGGGTTCTCAAGATTTTGTGGCAGCGGATTTAACAAGAGCCCGTCAAGCAGCAAGTTATATTGGAGAGCAGAAGGATAAGCCCTTTTTCCTCTCCGTGGGACTGGTGAACACGCATCGGAAGAAACGGGACTTCCCTGTTGATGAGCCTGTGAATCCGAATTATGTACAGCTTCCTTTTCCGATAGCTGATACACCGCAGAATAGGGAGGACATGGCGCAGTATATTTCTTCCGCCAAGGTGGTGGATGACTGTGTCGGCATTGTTCGTCATGCCCTTCAGGCTTCGGGCAAAGAGCAAGACACGTTGTTTATCTTTACAACAGATCACGGCATCCCGTTCCCAGGTATGAAATGCAGCTTGCTCGATACCGGAATTGGAGTGTCCTTCCTCATGAAGCTCCCCGATGGCTCGCGGAGCGGCAGCGTGGTCGATGCCATGACCTCCCAGATCGATCTGTTCCCGACTTTGTGCGACATCCTGGGGCTGGAGAAGCCTGCACGGCTGCAGGGAAAGTCGTTCCTGCCATTAATTAGCGGAGAGGTCGAACACATTCATGATGCAATCTATGCGGAGGTGACCTTCCATGCCGCATATGAGCCCATGCGCGCTGTACGGACGCAAAGGTACAAGTATGTGAAGCGGTTCGGTGGGTACACGTTGCCTGTGCTTGCCAATATGGATGACTCCTTGAGCAAGGAGACGCTGCTCTCACATGGCATTAAGGAGGCTGAGGTTGAGCAGGAGCAGTTGTTCGACCTCATACTTGATCCTGCAGAGCGGGTGAATCGATTCGGAGATAGCCGCTATGCCGCTGTTCAAGCTGATTTGATGAAGCGACTGGATAGCTGGATGCGAGAGACCAACGATCCGCTAGTTGCCGGGGAGGTACCGATACCAATTGGTGCAACCGTAAATAAGCTTTCCTGTGTCAGCCCCGAGGAGGAGGACTTCGAATGAAGACGCTGGAGCAGCAATTTGCAGATCCGGGAGCCGAGTTCAGGCCCCAGCCCTTTTGGTTCCTGAATCATGAATTTGAGGAAGAGGAGCTTCTCCGGCAAATTAATGAGATGCACACGAAGGGCGTAGGCGGCGTGGTGCTTCACTCGAGACATGGCAAGAAGGAAACGTATATGTCCCAAGCCTACTTGGAGATGCTCGCCTTCTGTATCGAGGCATGCAAGCAAAGAGGCATGCAGGTGTGGCTGTATGATGAGGATAACTGGCCGAGCGGCACCTTCGGCGGCAAGCTTACGCGCAGCCACCCTGAGTATCGGATGCGCTATTTGCGTATCGAAGAGAAACGCGCGGTTTACAAGGATGCTGCTTCTGCCGAAATTGCTCTTGATTTCGCGGAATTTGCAGGCAATGCGTTGATTGCACTGCTTGCGTATCGCGTAAAGGAACAGCATGTGGACGGAGCTCTGATTCTAGAGGAGCGGGCGGAGGATCTGACAGACAGGCTAGGGGAAATCTGGAGGCCAACGACGCCTGGTCATTATATTATTCTGGCATGCTGGGAATGTGAAGTCGCGGAAGGAGTTACCTTTGGCAATGGTTATTATCTCGACACGATGAACGAAGAAGCGGTCGAGTCATTTGTACAGCTTGCGTATGATCCCTTCGACCGCTATCAAGCCGAGTTCGGTTCTACGATACAGGGTGTATTCACGGATGAGCCGGGCCTCATGATTCACGATGGGTTCTTTGGAGTGGAGGCTTATCGCACGAATGTAGAGCATCCAACCTGCAACTTGCCGGGTGTGACCTTCGCCTGGACGAGAGGAGCGCTGCAGAAATTCGAGTCTGATCACGGCTATGGGCTAAAGTCCGTGCTTGGAGCACTGCTCTATCAAGTGGGTGATCGAAGTCATGGCATCAGAGAGCATTATTACAATAGTTTAGCCGAGTGGTACAGGAAGGCTTATCATACTGCGTTATCCGCCTGGTGCGGGAAGCGTGGTCTTCGCTATATCGGACATACACTTGAGGAGCCGCTATGGGGGCAAGCGAGATCACAGGGAAATCAGACGATGGTGCTTAGGGAATTCGATTATCCGGGTGTTGATTACTTGACACCGGGCATTGGCACGAAGGAAAATCCTCATCGAATTCTGTCGGTCAAATGCGCAGCATCTGTTGCCCAGCTGGAGGGCAAGCAACGGGTCGTATGCGAAGCCTTCGGTGCGAGCGACCATGCATATTCGATGCGGGATAGAAGACTGGATGCTAACTTCATGGCATTTTTAGGCGTGAACCTGTTTATCCCGCATGCGTTTTATTATTCGTTCGCGGGCTACAGGAAAACGGATTTTCCGCCGACGGAGTTTTTCCATGCTCCGCATTGGGAGCATTATAAGACGTTCGCAGATTATATCGGCAGGCTCAGTCTGATGGGGACAACAGGAAAACGTAATGCTGGCGTTCTTCTCTTCTCGCCTATTCATACGGTATATCAAGAGATGTTCGAGGACGGAAAGTCAGTTCGTCAGCCGCAAGCAGATGTGACGTTCACCTTGCTATCCGATCGATTGCTCCGCAATCAAGTCGATTACGATTATATGGATGAGCTTCAGTTGGAGGAGGCAGAGGTGACAGAGGATGGCGCACTGATATTCCCAAGAAGTCATGCTCGTTATACGGCGATGATTCTCCCCGCGATGTCAGCTATCTCCGTACAGTCGGCAGCTAAACTCTCCGTATTCGTCAAGAAGGGCGGCTTGCTCATCGCAGTCGGACAGCTTCCCAAGCATAGCCTGGAGCGAAGAGAGGATCCGGCAATCTTGGATTTCTTTGATGAATTGTTTTCGGAGAGTGACGGCGATGTGGACGCTATCCCCATGGATAGCAGGACAACGAAGGGAAGGACGATGTTCTTTCCGCAGGAGGAAATATTAGGGGGAGACGCCACGTTGCTCTGCGCTTTCCTGAAGGATTGGGAAGCCAGCAAGCATTGTGATCAGCACGTCCAAGGATTGCGTTTCAAGTCCCCCGAGGGACGACAGGAGGATCTGATTGTCACGAGGAGAGCGTACGGAGGCGGCTCCTTCGTATGGCTGATGAATTGGTCGAAGGAGCCGCTAGTGATAGCCTTGGACAGCTTAGGGCAGCATACGAAGCTTGTCGAATGGCGGTTGAAGGATGGCTCTGTTACAGCGTTGAGCCATGAGGAAGCGAAAGGTTTTCTTCTGGAGGCGGGAGAGCTGCGCATTGTGCATACAGCTATTCATGAGAATGATGCAAACATGCTCGCAATAGCTGAGGCGCAAGAGGAGCCGAACACCTTGGCAACAGAGTGGGGGGCATCAGCGCGATCAGCGCTGAAGCAGCGGCTGCAGCTTGGGGGAGAATGGAGGTTCCAAGCAGAAGAGCCGAATGTGCGTATACTCGATCGATGGGAAGTTGTTCTTAATGACCGAGAAGCAAGACTGCAGGCGAGAATGCCAGGGCAGGTCAATAGCTATCGAACGAGGCTCGAGGTAAGTGAAGAGGGCGTCATAACGGGAGACATTCGACTCGTTATCGATGATCTTGATCAGAATATCCCTTCGCATATCGGATTCTTATCGAGACGGAGGAATGTAGAGATATTCGTGAATGGGCATAAGCTACCTGCATTAAGGGAGACGAAATGGCAGGATCGCTTTTATCGCGAAGCGGATATCGGAACCTATCTGCAGGAGGGTGTCAACGAGATTGAGATTCTATGTCTGTCACTTCTAGAGACGATGCCTGCAATGACGTTCCCGGCCTTTGTTATTGGTGATTTCTCCCTAGATCCAGCCGGCAGGCTAGAGCTGCCGAAGTCAATCATTCAAGGGGATTGGACGCTGGAAGGTTATCCCTATTACGCAGGCAAGGCAAGCTATATGCAGTCCTTCGATTGGAATATTACAGCCCAGGATGCTGCGGGCGATCGTTTCTATCTGGAGCTCGATGAGGTGAGAGAAACGGCCGAAGCTTGGCTGAATGGTTGTCCGCTAGGTGTCTGTTTGTGGCAGCCTTACCGTTGGGAGCTGACAGGTGCCTTGCGGCAAGGGTCCAATACGCTGCGTATCCAGACGGCGAATACGCTTGAGAATTTGTACGGCAAACAGAGCTTGCCCTCTGGCATTATCGGAGGCTGCCAAATCTTGATTCAGAAGGAAGGTTAATGCCATGGGAGAACAGAGTCAGGAACATCAGCACAAACAGGAGCATCAACTTCAGGATGGACCGCATCAGCGTGAGCAAGCATCGCCTCAATCGATCTATCTATTCTCCAGCACGCACTGGGACAGAGAGTGGTATCAGACCTTTCAAGGCTTTAGAGCGCGGCTCGTAAAGATGATGGATGAATTGATCGAGACATTGGAGAATCAGCCGGATTTTGAAGTTTTCCATCTTGATGGACAGACCATTGTGCTGGAGGACTACATTCAGATTAGACCGGAAATGCGAGGCAGGCTGCAGCAATTAATCTCTACTAGGCGTATCCTTATTGGACCTTGGTATTGTATGCCGGATGAATTGCTGCTATCGGGTGAGAGTCTCATTCAAAATTTGGCAGTTGGCCACCGAATCAGCAAGGAATGGGGCGCCGAGTCTTGGAAATACGGGTATATCTGCGATATCTTTGGCCATATTGCACAGATGCCGCAAATCTTCAAAGGCTTTGATATTGGCTACGCCATGCTCGGCAGAGGGACGAATGAACACACAACGGACTCGCATTTCCGCTGGAGAGCCCCGGACGGCACGGAATGTCTGACCTTCAAGCTGCCGGACAACTACGGCTATGGAGCTTTCTATACGGATGTGCTGCTGCCTGCACGAGAGCAGCAGCTGAATTCGGAGGGGCGTATGGAGAGAATACGCAGCCATGTGCAGACAGAGCTCGGGCGAAGCAAGACACCAATTGTCGTGCTGATGGATGGTCTGGATCATGAGCCGGTGCATCAGGAGACGGTTGAAGTATTGAAAGAGATTCGGGAGCTGTATCCGGCAGCAAGCGTGAAGCATGCCGATTTGACGGAAATGGGCCTGGAGCTGGAGTCATTCAGAGCACATATGCCAGTCAAGGAAGGCGAGCTGTATGAGCCGGCGAAAGCGAAGGCCCCCTATCTGCATGTTATCACCCATACGCTCTCGAGCAGGTATCCGCTAAAGCAGGAGAATGACCGATGTCAGGCCTTGCTGGAGAAGTGGGCACAGCCACTGGCTGCAATTGCCGAGCTGGAGGGATATGCCGTTCCTCGTACGTATATCGATTTGTCTTACAACTACTTGCTCCAAAACCATCCACATGATTCGATTTGTGGCTGCTCCATCGATCAGGTGCATCAGGATATGATGTATCGGTTTGATCAAAGCAGGGAGCTGTCACAAATCGTAATTGATGACGTGATGAGAAACCGTGTGGCAAGTATTGTGCAAAGCGCCGAGCACGAGCATACGCTGCTGCTGACCAACCCGCTGCCCTTCCGCCGTAGGGAGGTCGTTACTGTGGACATTGATTTCGAGCTCGACTACCCGGAGGTATATCAGGAGCCATTTGGTTATGAGATGAAGAACAGCTTTAAGGTTTACGACAGCTCTGGCAAAGAGATCCCGTACGGACTAGCTGATATTCAGCGCAATCATAAGGTGAGAGTTTACAATCAGCATGTTGTCATCGTGAACCGGCACAAAATTTCGCTGGAGGTAGACGTCCCTGCTATGGGATCTGCAAGCTACAGGGTGGTTCCATTCCAGGAGGCATCCAGGTACTTGCATGTCATGTCGCGTCACGAGAACATAGCCGAGAATGAATTTGTGAAGCTGACGATTAACGGAGACGGCACGCTGACAATGCTGGACAAAACAAGCGGTGCTATCTACGACAAACTGATGAGCTACGTGGATGACGGCGAAATTGGCGACGGCTGGTATCACGCCAATCCTGCCGCTGATCGCGTTATTACGAGTCACGGCTCGGAATGTGTAATTGAACGGATTGAGACAGGGCCATCCCGTACAGTATTCCAGGTGACACAATTAATGAAGGTGCCCCAGGAGATGGAATACGATCAGGCGGGAATTCGCCGCTCTCGTGACTATACTACTTTAGAAATTACATCTCTTATCGGTTTGTCCATGGGAGCAAGGCATATTGATGTGGAGACAAAGATTGTCAATACGGCAAAGGATCATCGGCTGCGGCTGAACCTGCCAACAGGCGTAAACAGTGACAGCTATTTCGTGAAACAGCCGTTCGCCTTCATTACGAGAGACTGCGGGGTGAAGGAGGAGACGCAGCACTGGAGAGAATGTGATGTGCCTGAGAAGCAGATGGGCGGCATTGTAGGCAAGCGCCGCGAAGAGGATGGCACCGGCATCGCGCTGGTCGCTCCATTCGGCTTGCATGAATGTGCGGCGGCAGACGATGAGGCGGGGACCATTCAGGTGACGATGTTCCGCTCCTTCCGCAAGACGGTTATGACCAATGGGGAGGAAGGCGGGCAGCTTCTTCAGCCGCTAACCTTCCGCTATGCGTTGACGATGCTGCAGCCGGACACGGTCTTCGCAGATTTGGCAAGATTGCAGGACAGTATGCAGGCAGGCATACACAGCATGGATGTACGCTGCGCGGCAGAAGCATTGCCCTCAGGACATAGCTTCTTCAGCTTGCAATCCAGGCATATCTGCATGAGTGTCATGAAGCGTTCGGAGGAGAAGGACGGAGCGGTGGTCGTTCGTCTCTATAACGCTTCCAACCAGCTCGATACGGCTGAACTTGTCCCCTGCAGAGCCATTGAGGAAGCGGAGGAAGTGAATATGCTGGAGCAGACAATTGGGAGAATCGCGCCAAGCGGAGAAGGGCGCACGCTTTCGCTAAGCATCGAGCCATGGGGCATTAGAACCTATCGATTTACTTTAAGAGATTAAGTGCGATTACAATATCAAAGGGGTGAAGGCGTATGACAGCAAGCAACAAACGGCCTAATATTGTATTTATTATGTCTGATGACCATGCCGCACATGCAATTAGCAGCTATGGCAGCCTTATTAATGAAACGCCGAATATCGACCGAATTGCCAAGGAGGGCATGCGTTTTGACAACTGCTTCTGTACGAATTCCATCTGCTCTCCGAGCCGTGCCGCAACATTGACCGGAACCTATAACCATATCAATGGGATTAAAACGATCTTTGATGAGTTCGACGGCAGGCAGCAGACGCTGCCCAAGCTGCTTCAAGCAGACGGATATCAAACCTCCATTATAGGCAAGTGGCATCTAGGACACGGAGGAATGAGCGATCCTACCGGCTTCGACTACTGGAATATCCTGCCTCACCAAGGCGAATATATCGACCCGGACATGATTGAGATGGGGGTGCAGAAGAAGTATAAAGGGTACGTCACCGATCTGATAACCGATATGTCGATTAAATGGATAGACAATTGCGATAAGGATCGTCCGTTCATGCTCATGTGTCATCATAAAGCGCCGCATCGCTCTTGGGTTCCAGATGAGAAGCATGCGCATATGTACGAGGATGTAGATATCCCCGAGCCTCCGACCTTCCATGATACTTATGACAATAGAGCGGAGGCGGCAGCAGCGGCACTGATGAGGGTCGACCGCGACCTGAATGACCGTGATCTGAAGCAGAAGCCGCCCGAGGGCTTAAGCGACAGCGAATTGAAAAGCTGGAAGTATCAGCGATACATGAAAGATTATCTACGCTGCGTAGCATCTATTGACGACAATGTGGGCCGACTTCTCGATTATTTGGAAGAACAGGGACTTGCAGAGCATACGATTGTGGTCTATACGTCAGATCAAGGCTTCTTTCTTGGCGATCATGGATGGTATGACAAACGGTTCATGTATGAGGAGTCGCTTCGCATGCCGTTCCTGATTCGTTACCCGGAACTCATTAAACCGGGAACAGCAGCTGACCGAATTGCAGTCAATGTGGATTTCGCCCCTACCTTCCTGGAGCTGGCGGGTCTTCCGATTCCTGCTGACATGCAAGGCGCAAGCTTCGTCCCGCTGCTTAGAGGAGAGAATCCTGAAGGCTGGCGGAGATCGATGTACTATCGCTATTGGGAGCATATGTCTCCGCCGCACCGCGTCTATTCCCATTACGGTCTGCGGACAGAACGTTATAAACTAATCTATTACTATTCGGAGAGCTTGGGCTCTACCGGCGCACTGGATGATCCGAAGGAGAAGGAATGGGAGCTGTTCGATCTGGAGGTCGATCCGGCAGAGATGCGCAGCGTGTATGCCGAGCCGGAATATGCGGCGATTGTTAAGCAGCTAAAGGAAGAGCTGTACGCCCTGAAGCTGGAGCTGAAGGATTACGAATAAGCTTTGCAACTGACTGGCATTGGCATCGAAGGAACGATACGCAGATTATCATGAGAGGGGGGGACCAAATGATTAACAAACCAAACATGGTGCTCTTTACTGTTGATCAGCTGGCAGCGGCATCTCTGCATTGTTATGGAGGTAAGACAGCATCTACGCCCAATATAGACGGCTTGGCGAATCGGGGCATGCGATTTGACCGATTTTATGCGCATTCGCCTCTCTGTGCGCCGAATCGGGCCAGTATCTACACGGGGAGATCTACCGAAATACATGGCATTACCCGCAACAATCTTGTGCTGACTGAGGATTTGCCGACCTTCGCGCATGTGCTGAAGGGTGAGGGATACCGAACGGGTGCTTTCGGCAAGTTCCATCTCACGCCCATGCAGAGACCGCTGCCGAAGGATTTCGCTTATTTGGGCTTCGATCAATCCATTGGAACCGAGGACTCCAAGCTCGGCCCTTGGCTGGACTGGGTGGAGCGTGAGCATCCCGCGCACTTCGATAAGGCCCTCGCTGTCTCGTGGCCGATGCCTTATATTAGCGAATATGGCGAAGAAGGCCGCAATCTGCGTCCGGCATGGGATGAGGCGCATGAGAAATATATGAAGCCGCTGCGTGAGCAATCGGATTGGCGATTAATGTATGGATCTCCGCTGCCCAAGGAGCTGCACCAGACCACATATATTACCGATGTATCCTTGCAATTCATGGGGAAGCAACGGAGGGAGCATCCCGAGCAGCCGTTCTTCTGCCATGTCAGCTATGTAGATCCGCATGACCCCTATGATCCGCCGGCGCCTTATGACACCATGTACAAGCCGGAGGACATGGAGGCGGCTGTTCCGCGAGCGAAGGAGCATTACGATTATTCGCCGCTGGAGGATAAGCGGGACTTTCACGGATTTCGTGGCATAGCGGATGATGAAGCCAAGGTGAAGAAGCTCAGAGCGCTCTATCAGGGTTCACTCACCTTCCTCGATGATCAGATCGGCCGCCTCATCATGTGGCTGGAGGAAGAAGGACTAATGGATAATACGGTCATTCTGTTCACAAGCGATCACGGTGATATGCTGGGGGATCATGGCTTCATTACGAAGGGTTTGATGCATTATGACAAGAGTATACGCTGCCCGCTCATCGTAAGTGGCGCAGGTATAACGAAGGGCAGCACAGATCGGCTCTCCACCTCGCTCGACCTGTTTCCCAGCCTTTGTGAGCTGGGTGGAGCGGCTGGGTTGCCTCCTGTCGAAGGATTATCCTTCATACCGACATGCGGCGGATTGCCGGAGGCAGAAAGTTGGTCTGAGGTGACGGTGCAGTTGGAGAGAGCTAAGAGTATTGTGACTGACGACGGCTGGCGATTAACGGTCTACAATGAGCAGGGCAAAGGCCAGATGTTCAATTTGCAAGAGGATCCAGACGAGCAGCGAGATCTCTATCATGTTAGTGAGTGGCTCTGGAAGAAGGCAGAGCTGCTGGAACGGATGACCCGGGCGCATTTCCGTCCGATGGAAACGGCGCAATACCGGAACTTGCCAATCATTAATGGCATGAAGAGCATGCCAAGTGAGGAAGTGCACGCCTTTCGATCCGTATTTACCATAGGAGCAAGAGAGGGTGCGACTCGGTCATGAATGAAATAAAGGATATGACTTCGTCAAACAGCGAAATGGTTTATAGGGAGCTCATCTATCGTGAGGCAGATGGATTTGGCTTGCGGCTTCACATCTATTCGGAACGGGCATCTTCCCTTGATCAGGATACAATACGGGATAACGGCTCAACTGTGTCCCCTTCCATCGTCGTATTCTTCTTCGGCGGCGGATGGGTGGATGGCAATATGCGTCAATTTCATCCACAATGCCGCTTCTTCGCTTCGAAGGGGATGATCGCGATTGCCGCGGAATATCGCGTTACACGGCAACATGGCTCCACCCCGTTTGACAGCGCGGAGGACGCATGCGCCGCCATAAGCTGGATCCGTCGGCATGCCGAGCAATGGGGGGCGGCTTCGTGGCCCATTATCGCAGCAGGCGGTTCTGCGGGCGGACATCTGGCGCTATGTGCTGCGATGTTTGCAGATCGTGATGATCATGACAATCGTGTTAGCTGCAAGCCCGATGCGTTGCTGCTATTCAATCCTGTGGTCGACACTACAGAGTCGGGCTTCGTCAACGGAGTGCCTCGCTTCGGCGGCAGGGAGAGAGAGCTGTCTCCTACACATGCGGTTCGTCCTGGTCTTCCGCCGACGCTTATTCTCCATGGCACAGAGGATAAGGCGGTCCCGTACCGCAACGTTCTGCTGTTTCAAGAGCGTATGCGGGCTGCCGGCAATAACTGCGAGCTGCATACCTTCGAGGGCAGAGGACATGGCTTCTTTAATCATCCTTCGTTCTTTCCGGCTGCCGAGATAGAGGATTATGAGGAAGGTTTGAAGCTTTCGTTGGCGTTTATCTGTTCTCTGACCGGCAAACAATTTAGTTGATAGTTTCATAGTAGAGGTTTCAGATTTATACAACCGCTGATCTTGTGCTAATCCTTGACAGAGCAGGGAGCATCGATTAGTATCAGTAGAAATATATAACAGAAATGGCTTTGACCAAGGAGCATGATACGGCATTCGGCGGCGCAGAGAGAGACCCTTAGAGCTGGAAGGTCTTCCCCGGACGTATCAGACCCGCCTTGCGAGCTGTGACGGCTAGCTTATTCGGTCGTTGCCGGTGCCGACCGTTATTCGGATAGAGAATCGCTGCTTCTTGGCGATTAAAGCTAGGGTGGTACCGCGACACATTCGTCCCTGACGAATGTGTCTTTTTTGATTGACAGGAAAGTATCATTTTTTTTGAAAATAGGAGGTTTGACAGATGCGCCAATCACAATTGTTCGCTAATACTTTACGGGAAACTCCAGCGGAAGCCGAGGTCGAGAGCCATCGCTTGCTGTTACGGGCGGGATACATTCGTCAATTGGCTGCGGGTATCTACACTTACATGCCACTCGGCTTGCGTGTTCTGCGCAACGTGGAGAATATTCTTCGAGAGGAGCTGGAGAGGGCAGGAGCTCAGGAACTGCTTATGCCAGCTCTGCAGCTAACCGAACTGTGGAAGGAGTCGGGTCGTTACGAAGCATATGGACCCGAACTTATCCGCCTGTCGGATCGCCATCATCGGGAGTTCGCACTTGGTCCGACGCATGAGGAAGTCATTACGGCGCTGGTCAAGCAGGAGGTCGGCTCTTATCGTCGATTGCCCGTGACATTGTATCAAATTCAGACCAAGTTTCGTGACGAACGACGCCCGCGCTCAGGCTTGCTGCGGGGACGGGAATTCGTCATGAAGGACGCGTACTCCTTCGACTCATCCTGGGAGGGACTCGATTTGTCTTACCGCGCTATGTACGACGCCTATCATCGTATCTTCGAACGCTGTGAGTTAACATTCCGAGCGGTAGAAGCAGACGCGGGAGCTATTGGCGGCGAAGGCGGCACACACGAATTTATGGCGTTGGCAGATATTGGCGAAGATACAATCGCGGTATGCTCTTATTGCGGCTATGCTGCGAATATGGAGATGGCAACATCCAAAGTCGAACGAACCAAGAACGATAATAAATCCGAGAATGCTCAAAAGGAAGTACCGGCTTGCCAGAAAATATATACGCCTGATGTGCGCTCGATCGATCAGTTGACGGCATTCTTGCGTGTGGAACCAGCGGATATCATCAAGACTCTCATCTATTTGGCAGACGGAAAGCCGATCGCCGTTCTTGTGCGCGGGGATCATGAAGCGAACGAGGTGAAGCTCAAGCATGCAATAGGTGCATATGAGCTTGCCTTGGCGGATGCAGACACGATTGCGGCTGTCGCTGGCACGGCTGTCGGATTTGTTGGTCCGATTGGCTTGACGATCCCCGTTCTAGCGGATCTGGCGGTGGCCGAGATAGAAGCGGGTATCGCAGGTGCGAACGAGATTAACTTCCATATTGCGAATATCGTACCGGGGAGAGATTTCCCAATTATGCATACCGCGGATATTCGCAGTGTTACCGAAGGCGAAGCGTGCGAGCGATGCTTGGAGGGCAAGTTGTATTTGGCGAAGGGGATAGAGGTTGGTCACGTATTCAAACTCGGCATGAAATACAGCAAGGCGCTAGGGGCGCGATACCTGGATGCAAACGGCCGGGAGAATGCGATGATTATGGGCTGTTACGGTATTGGAGTATCCCGCATGATCTCTGCTATTGTCGAGCAGCACCACGACGAAAAAGGGATCATGTGGCCCATCGCTTTAGCGCCGTATCGGGTTCATCTCGTTCCGGTCTCCGTTAAGGATGAGGCGCAGATGGGCATAGCAGAAATCATGTATGGCGCGCTGAAAGGGCGTGGGATCGACGTTATAATTGACGACAGGGACGAGCGAGCGGGCGTGAAATTTAACGACTCAGAGCTGATCGGCATCCCGATCCGCATCGTCATCGGCAAGGATGCCGCTCGTGGCCAAGTCGAATATGTGGAGCGATCCACAGGTGTCAAGGAGCTGCTTTCTGTTCATGAAGCGATTGAGAAAGTAAGTTCTGGGGAGTGAACAACTTTTCTAGCGCAGTCTTCGTTTATACATAATGAGCAAATAATTCCAGTTGTATGGAGGAGCGGATGTTGCAAATGAGAAGGTTTGTTGATCGGAAGTTTATGGTGGGCGCAGTATGCGGGGCCATGCTGGCAGGGACGACTGCGGTATACGCCGAGGATGCGATACGTGCTACGTTATTTCCGGCCCAATATGCTTTAAACGGTGTTGCAATCGAACAGACCGGAGATTACGCAACCCTTCTGTATCAAGATCGGGCTTACGTTCCTATTCGGTTTGTTGCGGAGCAGCTGGATACGGTCGTGGCTTACGAGGATGCAACGCAAACGATTAAGCTCGATACAGGATTCGGCCTCAGCAGCATCAGCGGTGAGGTAAAGGCGGGATATATAAAAGTCGTGAAGGATAGCAAAGGCGAAGGAAGCACAGTGACCGGTCGTATATATGCCGGACAAGCTTATTGGGATGCACTTGCGAACAGCAAAGCAGCGTTAGAGCCCGGAAGCCCGATTGCGATCAAGGCGTACATCGCCTTCTATGACGAGAATAACAGGACGCTAGGCAAAGTGCCGATCAGCGTATCGACAACGGCCAAAGGGGATCGGATGCTCTCCTTTACGGCAACTTCGAATCGCGACCTGTCCAGCTACGCATTCGCAGCATTGGAGCAAGTTATTCCGGAGCCGATTTATGCTTATATGCCCCCGATACCTAACGTAGCCGATCCTACCGGCGTTCTTGAGATGGAGCAGACCGCGATACATGTCGGGGAAGATCAGACGCAAGTTCAGGTGAGAGCCATTGTCCGCAAGGACGGTACATTCCGGGTAGCGGCGGAGCTCCATTATTACGACGACCAAGGGAAGTTGCTTGGCAATACCTGGATGGATACTGAAGTTCAAGGCGCAGCAGAAGACCTTCCAGGCAAGGATCTGCGTTATTTCTATTATGAAATGGCGACACAAGCGAATCTCTCGGATGCCGTACGTTATACGATAACCGTTCACGAGCTTGAATCTCTGACGGAGAAGTGACGAGCGGAGCGAGGCCTAATCGCGTCGCAGGAGATCAGGACGTCTTACCCGAATACTATATAGTTACAATACAGGACATCACTCATCGGGATGGGATACGATATCATGTTGTTTTATTTCTTTGCCTTGCTCGCTGCGGCGGTTGTGTTGCTGGCGAACGATATTCGAAGCAGGAGTAACAGGTGGGCGGCGTTCTTCCTTGTTTTCGCTGCCATTGGCGGATTGGCGGATACGATAGACGAAGCGGGGATGCATGGGGCTGCGCGAGGTATTCAATTTCTGAATTTGACGGTGACGCCCTACGGTGTGCTCCTGTTCGCGCTGACGTATGCCGGTTTACCGGAGCGTAACCGAAGGAGATACAAGATGCTGGCGTGGCTGCTGCTTCTTCCGGTGCCGCTGATGCTTGTTGCCGGACTTAAGGAGACGGCGCTCCACATGGATTACTGGCTGCTCTTGCTGTGGAGCGGACCATATTATCTGGCTGCTTGCTGGCAGCTGGTGACGGCATTGCTGCGGGAGAGGGATGCGCATAGGCGACGCAACCGCTTTGTGACGACTGTCATTATCGTGCCGACCTTGCTGGCCGTGCTCGCCTTTATTTATGTCGCGCGAGCTGTGGCGCCGGACTTTCCTTTTTTTGACTATGTATCGCTTTTTGTGTTCTATTCGCTGGCAGCGGGGCTGCTGTTGGCGTTTGTTTATGGCGTGCTTGGAGTGAAGCTGCGTCTTGAGCGTGATCCGCTAGAGAGCGCTATGCAGGCGGCTAGCTCAGGCACGACTTTGCTCAACCATACCATCAAGAATGAAATCGGCAAGATTGCCATCAGCGCGGAGAATATGCGGCACACGCTGCCGGAGCTGACGGATGAAGCGAGCAGGGAAGCACAGCAGCACCTGCAAGTAATTGAACGCGCCGCGGACCATATGCTGGGTATGGTAGGGCGAATTCATAGCCAGACGAGAGAGGTTGTGCTGCGAGAGCAGCCGGTGCGATTGGACGAGCTGGCGGCTTCTGTCGCCGAGGAGCATCGCGAGCGCGCGAATCGTCTAGGCATTGAAATCGGCGTGCGGATGGATTGCCGTCCAATCGTAATATGCGATCCAGTGCACATTCGGGAGGCGCTCGGAAACCTGATTGCCAATGCTATAGAAGCGATGCATAGCTCGGGCGGGCGAATGGAAGTGCGGCTTGACGCAGGCAAACGAGATATAAGGATCACTGTCGAGGACAATGGTGCAGGCATGACGCGGGTGCAAGCGGAAAGAGCGTTTGAACCTTTTTATAGCACGAAGAACGGTTCCGGTAATTTCGGATTGGGACTTGCTTACGTCTACAATGTTATGCGAACGAGTGGGGGTTCGGCGGCGCTGATGCCTAGGGAAGGCGGAGGGACTTCGGCAATGCTTGCTTTTTCACCTAAAAAAGTTATCGAGCTAGAGGGGGGACCAAAGGATGTCAACTAATCCGATTAGAGTTTTGATCGTGGAGGATGATTCGGACTGGATCAAAGCGATTACGTCGTTCTTGAACCGGGAGCCGGATATGCTGGTTGTTGGCGCGGCTACAACGCATGACGAAGCGCTTATGCTGGCGAGGACGCTGACGTTCGATGTTGCATTGATGGACATTCAGCTATCGGGAAGCGGGTACGAGGGGATCTACACGACGCTTGAGCTGCACGACATTCATCCAGCCAAAATCATTATGCTAACCTCTGTCACTGAAGAAACGATCATGATGCAAGCTTTCACCGCAGGGGCCGTCAATTATATCGAAAAGACGCGCTTCAAGGAGCTGCCTCAGGCGATTCGAAGCGCGCATCACCATCCGGCGGCGATGGATGCATTGCTGAAGGAATTCGCCCGCTTGAAGCGCGAAGAGCAGCTTGGGGCGCTCACGCCTGCCGAACGAGAAGTGTACGAGCTGATCGAAGATGGGTACACACAGCCCGAGATCGAGAGGAAGCTGTACAAGGCGGAAAGCACGCTAAAGAATCAGGTCAATAAAATGCTAAAGAAGCTTGGCGTAAAAAGCAGCAAAGAAGCTGTGGAACTTGTACGCAGGAAGGGTATGTTCCGTAGAGGGGACAAGCGATGAACGCGTGGCAAAATAGCAGACTGTTGCTCCAATGGCAGTATTCGGATCGCAAACGATGGTTGAAAGTTTGAAGGTGCTAAGGCCTGGCTGCGCATCAGGAGGATGTGATGTTGGCTTTACCGGCTCGCGATTGTTGTATGGCGTACAGTAATATTTTTTGATTTGCAGCCAATTGGGACCGATTGATGTATTTGATGCAGGAATATCAGGTCAGCAAAGGTAGATAAGTGGTAACAGCGGAAAATTGATGTACAGAGTGCAGGAATGCTTATATCTAAGACGTTTGGAAGCTAGATTAATGTATAGAATGCAGGATTTTTTGTTCACCTTGGACGATGTAAAACACAACATAATTAGAGACGATTACACAAAAAAACGATTTGTCATAAACAGCATCCCAAATACCGTCCCAATACCGCCCACCGCCCAAATACCGTTCCAATACCGTCCCAATACCGTCCCAATACCGTCCCAATACCGTCCCAATACCGTCCCAATACCGTCCCAATACCGCTAGTTCAGTTCCCCCAGTATGTTGCTCCTATCAGGCAGCGTCATTTCGAAACAAGCATATGACAAAGAACAGATGAGTTAGGAAATCCCAGCAGAAGAGTAACGGTCGGCTAACAGATTCAGTCATGGGCTTTTTTTGTAACTCTGTCCCTATTCCATACCATACAAACTCATCACCACCATCCTCCTCCTCCTCCTCCTCCTCCTCAACATCCTATTATCCCCCTCAACATTCCATCCCATTAACATCCTCAACCATCTAAACTGCCGTACGTCAACACGTTCACTCATATACCTCTTAGCTCCATCCCCCACTGTCAAGTTCTACATCACATAGTACCCTCCCGGCTTGCAGACCTATAATAGTTGGAACTGCCGCGTCCTCTCGATCACCCATACAATGGACTTAACAGTCACGGGGAACGAGAGAGGGAGAGGACGCATATGAGAGGAAAGCACATTTATGTTGAGCTAGACATTGCAACTGACATGGAATCGCTTTGGAAGCATACGCAGGATCCGCAGCTGCATCAGCAATGGGATCTTCGGTTCACGGACATTCAGTATTTACCACAAGAGGACCCCGCGAATCCCCAGCGTTTCCACTATCGCACGCGCATCGGCTTCGGACTCGACATCTCGGGTACTGGAGAATCGAGGTCAGCCCGTTCGCTGGACACAGGCGGCGCAATCTCTACGCTGTCCTTCCAATCCGAGCAGCCGATTTCGTTGATCCGACGCGGGGGAGGGTATTGGCGATACAAGCCGGGTGAACAAGGAGTCAACTTCAGCACCAAATTCAATTACTCGACTCGGTTTGGGGCGCTCGGTCGATTGCTGGATGCATGGCTATTCCGCCCCATGTTCGGTTACGCTACCGCCTGGAGCTTCGATATGCTGCGTATCTGGCTGGAGCGCGGCATCGCGCCTGCCGTCACCATCCAGCGAGCAGTCATTCATTATGCCTCCGTCTTGACGTTGTCGCTGCTCTGGTTCTATCAGGGACTTGTACCAAAACTCATGACTCCGGCAGGCGGGGAGCTGGATTTGTTACGGGCGACAAATATCTTTCCTCCAGCAGCCGAACACAATATACTCCTGCTGTTAGGTTTATCAGAGATGGGTTGCGCTTTGGTTATCCTTTGGGGTCATCGACTCAAGTCGCTCTACGTCATCCAAAGCATCCTGTTAATCGCACTCGCCATACTCGCGATAGCAGCGTCACCGAATCTTCCGACATCGCCATTCAATCCGATTACGCTGACGGTTCCGATGTTAACGCTGGCGCTAATCGCATCGCTTACGACTACGGATTTGCCAAGCGCTGGTCGTTGCAAGCGCCGGCAGCCTTCGGAGAACGAGAAAGAAAGGAGAGGATCGATATGGCTTCCATATACGAGCAGGCGTTAGGCGCCGACTTTGGCAAGCTTCATCCCCGCATCCGGGAGCGATTCGGATTCGCCAGCGGAGATTGTGTTGCCTCCGTCGGCCGCGGGGTCATGGAGCATATACGCTTCTCCAAGCTGGCTGCGATTCCGCTCTATGCAGGAGCGACAAGAAATATTATGTTCCCGCAAGGCGGCAGAGGGGTGCCGTTTACCATTGAGAATTTCGCCTATATCGACCGATTCGGACGAGAAACGGTGACCTGGATTCGCACCTTCAAGTTTCCGAATGCTATTAGGCGATTCGACGCCACGATGATTTATAGCCAGGAGCGCGACCGTATTGTCGATTACCTTGGCACCAAACAACATCTGGCGGTCGATCTCGACATCTCGGTGGCCTCGAACGGAGGGATCCGGATTCGCTCCGGCGAGCAGCGTTTTTACGAAAATGTGCTGCAGTTCAAGTTCCCAGCAGCCTTAACGGGCATCGCCAATGTATGCGAGTGGTATGATGATCGGGCAGACTGCTTCCGAATTTCGGTGGAGGTGAACAATTCATTGCTTGGTACCGTGTTCGAATATGAAGGATCGTTTGAGGCGAGCAACGTCGATATCGTGCCGGATAGGATTCCGCTGTACGTCAAGCCGCTTAGGGAAGAACGCCGCGAGTAGCGCAGAGAGTAGCGCAGAGAGTAGCGAGGATAGGAAGAGGCATCTTATCTGCTCCTGATCTGCAATGCCTCCTGATCTGAAATGTCTCCGGCCGCTGCGGTTACCTGATCACGCATTCATCTGACGTCGGTACCCTTTTGGCGTTAGTCCCGTTACCTTCTTGAATTGCTGGTAGAAGTGGCGCATGCCCTGATAGCCGCAAGCTATCGCAATCGTTTCGATATTGTCCTCAGTCTCTAGCAGCAAGCTCTTGGCAAGTACTAGCCGTTTGGCATTGATGTAGTCGGTTACATTCATTCCTGTCAACTCTTTGAAGACGCGGGAAAAGTGGCTCGCGCTGACCGAAGCGCGGGCTGCCAGTTCCGCAAGTCCGCCGCATCCTACGGGGTCGCGGTTGATGTCGCTTAGCGCCTTGCGAATCCATGCGGGGCCAAATCCGGATGACATAGCTGTGTGTGTTGGCTGCGAGAACGGATGACGGCTTAGCTCAAGCAGCAATTGCTGAAGCCGCAGCCATATCGCATGGCGATACCCGGGTGCTTGCTTGCCCTGTTCATCCGCCATCGCGTCCAAGGTCGATTCGAGCTTCGTTTGTGCCGAGTCTGCCAAGGTCAATCGATATTGCTTGCGTCTTCGGGCCAGCTCGAAACATCCCAGCGGCTTGTAGCCGTCGCCGAAAGGATCGCTCTGCACAAGCGAAGGGGCAAAGAAGATCGCGGTGGATACGATAGGCTGGTCGATGGATGGGAACGCGCGATGGACGGTGTTGCCGGGGATGAGGAACAAGTCGCCCGGTCCTTTCTCATAGACGGTATGATCGATAAAAAACGTACCCGTGCCTTCGTGAATATAGACCAGCTCGTACAGATCGTGAAGATGATCCGGCAGCTCGTTCTCCGAATACCGGATACCTTGATAGACAAGCTCGAAGGGGAAGATCGGATCGAGCATAAACGGCTTGCGGATCGGTTGCATGTGATGCGGCCTCCTGAACGAGAGTAATGGTATAAATATATCAAAATTAGACATAAAATCGCAATGAAATGATATTTTATTCGCCTATTACGCGAGTAGAATAGAAGGGAGAAGAGAGGAGCGAACGCTATCATGCGAATCGATGCCCATCAACATTATTGGTCCATATCACGAACGGATTACGGCTGGATCACGCCGGAGCTGCCGGTGCTGTATAGAGACTACCTCCCTGGTGATCTGGATGATCATAGGTTAAAACACCATATCAACGGCACCATTCTTGTGCAGGCTGCGCCTACCGTAGATGAAACGGAGTATTTGCTTTCACTCGCGGCGGAGGCGGACAGCGTTCTTGGCGTGGTGGGTTGGCTGGATTTGTTCGATGCCGATCATCAAACGTATTACGAGCGTTACCTTCAACATCCAAAATTTGTCGGATTCCGGGTGATGATTCAGGATATGGACGATGCCGGCGCAATTATGCAGCCATCGTTCGTAGAGGCGCTGCGGACGTATGCCGCAATGGATGTTCCTGTTGACTTACTGGTGAAATCGAATCAGCTGGATTCGTTAAACGAGCTGCTTGATGCGGTGCCTAACTTAAGAGGCGTAATTGACCATATCGGCAAGCCGAATATTGCCGCAGGCGAGTTTGAGCCATGGGCGTCGCTCATGGAGCGAGCCTCCCTGCATCCACGTCTTTATTGCAAGCTATCGGGCATGGTGACGGAGGCGGACCACGGCGCTTGGAAGCCGGAGCAATTCCAGCGATATATTGAGCATATATTGCGGTTGTTCGGACCTGACCGCGTCATGTTTGGCTCGGACTGGCCGGTATGCTTGCTAGCTGGGAGCTACGATGAGGTCATAGAGCTGCTGGAAGGTTCACTGCCGAGTGGTTGGGGCGCGGATGCAAGGGAGAAGTTATTCGGCGATAACGCAAGAAGGTTCTACAAGCTGTAATCATGGGGGGATATCGATGGAATATCGTCAACTAGGCCATACGGGCTTGGCGGTGTCGCAGCTTAGCTTCGGCGCCTCTTCGCTAGGGTCCGTGTTTCGGGAGACAGATGATAACGAGGGGATTCGCACCGTGCACGCAGCTTTGGACGCGGGCATCAACTTAATTGACGTATCGCCTTATTATGGAGCGACCAAGGCAGAGACTGTGCTAGGCCAAGCGATCGCTCAGACATCGCGCGACCGCTTCTATTTGTCTACCAAGGCCGGACGATACGGCGATAATACGTTCGACTTCTCGGCTGGGCGGATTGTAACCAGTCTGGAGGAAAGCTTGGGCAGACTGCGGACGGACTACGTGGACATGTTGTTCCTGCACGATATCGAGTTTGTAGAGCCGGCTATCATTATAGAGGAAGCGATCCCGGCGCTGCATCGGCTGAAGGAGCAGGGCAAAATTAGATTCGCCGGCATCTGTGGCTTGCCGCTTGCTTTGTTTGAGGAATTGCTGCCGCAAGCGCAAATCGATGTCATTATTTCGTATTGTCATTATTCGCTTAACGATACGTCGCTTCTTCGTTTACTGCCTTTGCTGGATCAGCATGGCGTAGGCTTGATCAACGCTTCGCCTTTGTCGATGGGTTTGCTCGGCACGCGCGGCGCGCCGGACTGGCATCCGGCGGACCCGGAGCTCAAGGCGGCTTGTCTTAGAGCTGCCGCAAGGGTTGCCGAGCGCGGAGAGGATATCGCCAAGCTGGCGATCCAGTTCTCGACATCGGATGAGCGCATTCCCACCACGCTGGTCAGCACGGCGAACCCGCTTAACATCGCGCGCAATGCGGCATGGACGGACGAACCTATGGATCTTGAGCTGCTTGAGGAAGTGCTGGAGATGTTAGGTCCTATTCACAATCGTACGTGGGTCAGTGGTTTGCCCCGGTATAATACAGAATAAGTTATTCCATCTAATCGGCGAAGGAGGTACGGGATGAAAGGGATCGTATGTGAGCAAGTAGAGGAATTCAGCATGAGGATGGATCTGCCCGAGCCGGAGCTTGAGGAGGGACATGCCATCGTTGCAATCCGGAGGATCGGCATTTGCGGTACCGACTATCACGCGTTTAAGGGCAACCAGCCGTTCTTTGAATATCCGCGCATTTTGGGGCATGAGTTGTCAGGCGTTATCGAAGCGATTGGAGAGAACATGCAGGGTCATATAGTGGGCGATAAGGTCGCGATTATCCCATATCTGCATTGTGGCACTTGTATCGCTTGTCGGAGAGGCAAGAGCAATTGCTGCACGAACATGCAAGTGCTAGGCGTACATCGCGATGGCGGGATGCGAGAGAGAATCTCCGTGCCTGTGCGGCATCTATTAAACGTGAACGAGTTGACGCTCGACGAAGCGGCCCTGCTTGAGCCGCTAGCCATTGGTGCACATGCGGTGCGACGCGCGGAGCTTACGGCTGACGATACGGCGCTTGTCATCGGTTCGGGACCGATCGGTCTTGGGGTTATGGCGCTGGCCCGGCATGTGGGAGCACGCGTGATCGCGATGGACATCTCGCAGGAACGGCTGGACTTCTGTGTCTCATGGGCCGGTGTCGACGAGACGATAAACGCGCTTGCTCCTGATGTGCAGGAGCGTCTAGCGGAGATGACAGGAGGCGACTATCCGACGGTCGTATTCGACGCGACAGGCAACGCCGCTTCCATGACGAAGTCCTTCAATTATGTCGCGCATGGCGGCAAGCTGGTGTTCGTGGGACTGGTCAAAGAGGCGATAACGTTCTCGGATCCCGAATTTCACAAGCGTGAGCTGACGCTGATGGGCAGCCGTAACGCTACATCAGAGGACTTCCGCCATGTCATTGAGGTGCTGAAGCAGGAGAAAGTGGATATGAAAGCATATATTACGCATCGCGCGCCGTTTGAACAGATGATACAAAGCTTTGACGAATGGATGAATCCCGCCTCCAAAGTCATCAAGGCAGTCGTGGACATCGGATAACGAACGAACAAACGAGCGTGCACGCGCACAAAGAAACAGCCCTCCCCTTCTTATCAGGGGGAGGGCTGTTCGCTTGACGATAAGGTGGAGACGATGATGAATTAACGTCCCGCTACACGTGCTTTCTGTGGAGCTTCTTGAGTTGCAAGCTCAGCAATCAGCTTGTCGCCTTCGACGTCGAGGTTCGGCAGCAAGCGGTCGAGCCACTTCGGCAGCCACCAAGCTTTGTCGCCAAAGAGTGCCATAACGGCTGGCACAAGCGCCATCCGGACAAAAAATGCATCGATGAAGATACCAATGGCCAAGGCGAAGCCGATTTGTTTGATCATAATGTCATGCGTCATCACGAAGCCGGCGAACACGGCGACCATAATAACCGCTGCTGCGACAACAACACGGCTAGCTTGCTCGTAGCCATGAATGACACTGGAGACTCCACGATGTCCGTGTACATAGGATTCGCGCATGGAGGATACGAGGAACACTTGATAGTCCATTGCAAGTCCGTATAGAATGCCCGTCACGAGAATCGGGATAAAGCTCATGAGCGGACCGCCTGTATCGACGCCGAACAGGGTACTTGCCCAGCCCCATTGGAACACAGCCGTTGTAATTCCGAACGTAGCAAGAATGCTTAGCAGGAAACCAACCGTTGCTTTAATTGGGACGAGGATGGAGCGGAATACGAGCAGCAAGATAATAAGTGACAGAATGACGATGACACCGATATAGGTCGGGAACACTTCGGCCAGACGGCTCGACATGTCGATGTTGATCGCAGTAAATCCGGTTACGCCCAAGTTGATGTCGAAGTTGCTGGAGATCCCCGAATCATCGGATCGTAGCTCTTGCACAAGATTCTTTGTTTCGATATCCGTTGGACCTGTCTTCGGAATAAGGCTAAGAATGGCGATGTTGCCATCAGCATTCATGCCTACAGGCGTTACGACGGAAACATTATCGTGTTTCTGTATTTCTTGTACGATACCTCCAAGCACCTCTGGAGCAATTGTGCCTGATGAATCCTTGGGTTCCGCCACAAGAAGGAGCGGACCGTTGAAGCCTTCTCCGAAGCCGGCAGAAATTGCTTCGTAGCTTTGGCGAGCCGATGTATCCAGGTTGGCGCTTTCGCCGGAAGGAATACCGAGCTCCATCTTGGCAGAAGGAATAGCCGCTGCGCCCAGAATAGCGATAACCGCAATAATAACTACCCAGCGGAACTTCACGATACCTTTGATCCATGTAAAAGCGAAACCATGCTGCTTGCCTTTTGCCTTGGCGCGCTGCTTTTCACGCGCTTTCTCCGAGCAGATACGCTCGCCGACCAGACCAAGAAACGCCGGAAGCAGCGTAAGTGCGATTAATACGCTGAGAAGAACGGTGACAGAAGCTACTATGGCCATCATGCTGAGGAAGGAAATTCCGATAACCAGCAGACCGCATAATGCAATGATGACAGTCAAACCTGCGAAGAATACGGCGCTGCCCGCCGTACCAACCGCGCGGCTTGCAGCTTCGCGAGCTGTCAGACCTTGATCGAAGATAAGCCGGCGCTGCCGGTTTACGATAAAGAGTGCGTAATCGATGCCGACCGCCAGGCCGATCATCAGAGCAAGTACAGGTGTGAATGACGTCATAGCCACGAAGGTAGAGAGAGCGAACGCTCCGCCCACACCAATCCCTACGCCGAACAATGCGGTAATGATGGGCAGGCCTGCTGCAACCAGTGACCCTAACGTCATCACGAGGACAACGGCCGCGATCAGCAGCCCCAATATTTCAGTAGCGCTGATCGGAACCTCAACCGCTTTGAGCGAGTCGCTCGGCAGAGGA
Source organism: Paenibacillus sp. strain BS8-2 (assembly GCF_054483835.1). Classification (NCBI taxonomy): domain Bacteria; kingdom Bacillati; phylum Bacillota; class Bacilli; order Caryophanales; family Paenibacillaceae; genus Paenibacillus; species Paenibacillus sp. strain BS8-2. Next base: position 770,928 of record NZ_CM137010.1, on the reverse strand, counting down.
ATAATGCCGGAGCCATCCACGGCCTCGGTAACCGCTTCTACGACAGAATCCGTAACGCCCGCGGGCAATGAATTCTGTTGCACGGTGAACTGGAATTGGAACAACGCGATGCTGCCGTCTGTTGCGATCAGCACGCCGGGAACAGGCATGCCATTAATCATTAACGGCATATATGGCGGCAATTCCATGCCTTCGGTGCTTTGGGCATTGCCCGCTTGTTGCTGTGCGGCACCAGCATCGGCGCCTTGCCCTGCGCTGAGATCCGCACCTGCTGCTGCGGCTAACTCTGCAGGGTTAATAATATAGTCGAGCTCGTATACTTTGCCGACGGCCTCGCTTATGGTAGCGATACGTTCAGGCGTATCAAGCCGCTCACCCTCAGGCGCGGAGAACAATACGCTCGCCTGACCGCCGGACGCTTCCGGGAGCTCTTGCTCCAGCTTATCCAGCACCTTTTGCGATTCGGTGCCGTCGATTTTCATTTCCGAGCTTACGCTCATGCCGTTAATAACGAGCATAGCAACGACAATGCCGATAATGACCAGCCAGCCTGCAATAAAGAGCCATGGCTTGTTGAATGCGGATTTACCGATTCGATACAATAATTTGGACATAAGGGGTGATGTCTCTCCTTTAGATAGCTTTTAATATTGGCGATTGGCGATTTTAAGACAACCGTGCAAGGCAGTGGCAGCTCATTTAGAAGCCGTTGCGAAGGTAACCGAACGCTATATTAAAGTATTCGTCGAACGACTGGGCTCCAGGATCCTCTTCGGGCGATTCGCCAGGGAGCGTGACGTGGAGCGTCCCGTCGAGCAGCGGTATGATGGTTGAACAGACCGCTCCTACAAGCAAATACGTATAGCTGGGTGGATGTGTGTGCTGGTATAGCTCGGTCAGGAGCTTCTGCGCTTCTCGCTGCACGCGCTGCACGGCAATTAGCGTGTACGGCTCCAGCGAAGTATAGCTTTTGGACAAGGTGAAAAGTTGTTTCAACCTGCGGAGCGATTCTTCTGCCAGCTGCATCTTTACGAACTGGTGCATAGCGTCGATGGGGGAGGTAGATTCCGGCATCCCATGCAGCAGCTCATAGAATTCTTCGACATCATGATAAGGAACGGTCGCCATTGCAACGGCCTCTTCCTTGCAGGAGAAGTAGTTGGCGAACGTACGGCGGGAGAATCCAGCCTTTTGTACAACATCTTCGACGACGAAGCCATCCATGCCATGTTCCAGTGCAAGCTGGAAAGCCGCCTCGCCTAGTGCATGTGCCGTCGCTTCTTTCTTGGATTCGCGCAAGCTAGGTTTGTGCATCATGGTGTGTCACCTCCGATACGGTGTTCCGGATTTAGCCGCGTTCTGCAATCAACTTTATCATCATAATTGCCCAATGAGCAATATTTTATCAGAATAAAGCTTGCCCATTGGGCAAGAAAATGGATGATTTGTGAACGTTCGGATTTGGGTGATCCGGGACGAGATCGTCAACGATAAAAGGACTTGCCGGCCTACGTTATAGTGGATAACGTTGGTCGGCAAGTCCTTATTCGGTGAATGATCGATTCGCCTTAAAGGTCTGCATCAGGTCACCTTTTGAATTTTGGCAGGATTGTTGATTTTATACGGGACGGGATGTTTCGTCAGTTTTTTGGCTACGATCTTGGCATCGAAGGTGATTGTATCGCCAATGGCCAGCTCCAGCTTCTTGATCGTGGCGCTGTGACTGGACCAGGCACTGCCAAGCTCCACAGGCGGATCATTGATGGAAACCGCTTCGTAGATGATAACCTCGTCGTCGGTATCAGAGAAGTGGTTCGGCACGGTTGTAAACTCTTGGACGGTAGCTTGCAGGCTGACCTTGCCCTCTGGCAGCTCCACCTTCTCCTTCTTGCTTTTCTTCGGCGCTCCCGATATTGGCGATGGTGCCGGAGATGTAACGTTCTGGAGGCTGCTGTCTGCTGGATCCACATCCCACGGCGGCGCGTCGGACAAGGAAGCTTCGGTTTGTTCTGCCGCTGTGTCGCTGCTCGAAGCGGACTCAGCTACGGATACATCCGTTCCTGTCGGTTCCTTAACGGCTGGTGCAGATCCCGCCCCGTCTCCATCATTGTCCGAGTCGGCTGCGGACTTCTTGCCGAAGCTCGCCGCTTGCATCTCCTTTAGATAGGAAGGGTGTATACTATGCAACTGGCCATTGTCGAAACGAATAACGGCCGTTACTTGATCTGCGAAGCCTATGATCGTGCAAGGCAATGTTTTGCCTTCTTTTTTGTAGGTTAGGGCTTTCATCTTGATGGCTTTCTCCGAAACGAGGCCCCACTCCTTGCCTTTCTCAAGCTGATCGGTGTCGTTCTCGAACGCCGTATAGGCGACCGGCTCAATCGTTGCGAGTTGCTCCATGACTTGTCCGCCTTTTCTAATGGTATGACTTGATTTTAACATTTTTTGACCCAACAAGGGTAATACCGAATGTATTCGATTAGTTAGAGCATCGCAGTTGACAATGTCAACTGTAACTATTAAAATTACAGTAACAACCGAAAGTGGTAAATAAAAAGCGGTTCGCCGTAAGCTGCTGGCGGCAACGTTTCCTCATGGTTTAAATGTACAATAATTTGTTACAGTTAAAAGTTTACCAAATATGATGATGACAGGCGGTGTATGGAGATGAACGTAAATGTAAGCGATTGGGTACACGGGATAACGGGCGATGGTGAGATGGTGTATGGTTTTGTGGAGTCGGCAGACCGATTGCAGAGCTTGATCACGTTATATGTCGTCAAGTCAGATAACGTGGAGCGTGAAAGGAAATACGCGACTGTCAAGTTGTCGACGATTAAGTCGGTTGAGGGAATAGATGCCGAGGATCTAAGGCATGTCGATGACTTGATTGATCTGGCATTGGCGACGAGGGACGAAGCTTGGTTTATGGAGCTGACAGACGGCATAAATACTGGGCAATTGGTACTGCTTCACGCGTCCGAGAGACTCACTCAGACGAAGCCTAATAATCGACTGGGAAACATGATCGGTTAATGGTACGATGGGACATGTAAGGGAAGCTATTCGATAGGGAGAGTGGACCAATCATGTTCAACAAAGTAGGCCAGATCATGCTTTACGTGAATGATCAAGACAAAGCGAAGTCATTTTGGACTGAAGTTGCAGGTTTCGATCTGGTAGCAGAAGAGGATAACGGCGAAGGTTTCCGATGGATCGAAGTAGCTCCCAAGGGAGCGGACACGACCATTATTCTTCATAACAAGGAATTTGTCGCCAAGATGAATCCGGGTATGAATCTGGGTACGCCTTCCTTGATGTTCTTCACGCAGTCGCTGGATGAGCTGTACGCTTCATTGAAGGAACGAGATATTTTTGTAGGAGATATCGTCGCGTTGCCGGGTGGAAGAGTGTTTAACTTCGCGGATTACGAAGAGAACTATTTTGCTGTGATGGAGAGAAACTAAAAGTCTCATTAGAAACACTACAGAAGAACGGTGCCTGAAGTCGATGACTTGGGCATCGTTCTTTTTTATGGATGAATGAGGATGAATATACAAATTTTATAATTTCGTGGTATTCTTTATTAAGAACAAACGTTCAATCAAAACCATTTGAAGCGAAGGAGAGGATGAAAAAATGTTGGGTGAAGCCGAGTCAAGGGGAGGAAAGTTAACTTTTATTGGAGTAGTGGCCATTATCATTTCATTGGTTGTCATGACGATCCATGCCGGCAGTGTGAACGCGACGGGAGAGATATTATCCCGTTCCTTACAAGGGACAATTCTGGATGAAGAAGGTTTGCCGATTGAAGGTGCGACTGTGCGGATTGGATTATACAATGGTTCCTTTCGGTTCGTTGCTTCAGGCACTACGGACGAGCAGGGGAGATACGAGATTGCCTATGAGCGGGAGCTTGGGGATGCCGTCTCAGCAATCCTCGATGTGAGAGGGAATATGATTGTGTACCAGGTGTGGGAGCCAACGCTCGACGTTCGGCTGCCAGAAGTGATGTCGACGTTAAGCGGACAGTTATCATACGGTGACGAATATACGACGCCTGTCAGCGACTATCCCATACGTCTCATAGTCAATCTGGGACGGGGGGAAGGGCGGATTACGATCGGCGAGACACGGACAGACGAAGATGGACGTTATGCACTCTCACTGGAGCCGGGGCAATTTCAGTCTATCCGCGGCGAGAATACATTCAGCTTAATCTTCAACGAAAGCATGGAGGAAGCAGTTACAATGCATTCCGGTGATCAGCGCATTATGGATCGAATCGTTTATGATCGACCTCCTATGTATTTCAATGGGCGTCTTGAGGTGGATGTGACGGACGCTGTCACGGGCGAACCGCTTGAGAACGCAGTAGTCGCATTGGCGGGAACGGATTTGCCGCTTTATCAGGCGGGCCATTATTTCTTCTCCGACATCCTGCGCGGAGGCCCCTATACGGTAAGCGCCACGGCACCAGGTTATGAGGCTGTGAATGAGCCGATCGTCGTGAACGGAAGTGTGTACCCGTTGTCCGTGCAGCTCCGGAAAACAACCGTCAACAATCCCCCAACGGTTACGGCAACTGCGGAGCGTGCACCGGATCGAGGCGAGTGGTACAACAGAGATGTGCTTGTATCTTTCCACGCTGAAGACGAGGAAGGCGAGCTCACGATAGATCCGCCTGTCCTCGTGACTACAGAAGGAGCGAATCAAATCATTACCGGTAGCGCAGTAGATGCGGAAGGGTTGATCGGCACGGGCTCATTGCAGATAAACTTGGATAAGACAGCGCCAACGACAATAGCCTCTGCATCCGGGGAAACAGGGGACGGCAATTGGTACAGGAGCAACGTTAGTGTTACCTTGTCCTGGGCGGATGATGTGTCCGGCGTTGAGAAAACCATGTATAGCCTGGACCGAGGACGGACATGGCGCGATTATGACGGGGCCATTCCTTTTTCGCGAGAAGGAGAACATCGTTTGTATTACCGAAGTGTGGATATCGCCGGCAACACAGAGGCAATCCAGCAGCATATTGTAAAGATCGACAAGACGCCGCCCATGCTGCTCGTTCTGCCTAATCCACCAATCATAACGCCGGCCAGCGGTCTTATGAAGTCCATTCGAGCGAATGTTGTGCGTGCAGACTTTTATTCGGGAATCGAATCGGTACAATTAACGTCTATCACGATTCATGAAAGTGGAGGCGACGGTACTTTGCCAACGGCGGATGATATCCAGAATGCTGAGCTTGGCACCTACGATACGGATTTCGATCTTCGAGCCGAGGCGCCAGGGGTTGGGCTGACAAGACGATATACGATCACTTATACAGCAACGGATAAGGCAGGCAACACGACGGTCGCCCAAACCGATGTCGGGGTGGTCAAGCTGTGGCAATGGACTTGGTAAAATAATAAAGACGTCTCGAACCTGCTTGAAGCGGGTTCGAGAGCGTCTTTTCGTTTAAGAGTTTAATTAACGGCTTCTTTGTTTAGTCGAACGCCAGCAGAAGTTGGCTCCTCAGCCGGTGAAGTTCGTGTGATGAAGAATGAAAGTACCAGACCTACGATACCGATGCCGATGATGACGAGGTAAGCGTCATTGATGCCCTGAATCGTAGATTCCATGCCTAGCTGCGCCTGCGACCATCCGCTAGCGGCGCCGGAGGTTACGAACTCTTCAGCATGAGTCTTCGCGCGGTCCGACATGATTGTAACGAGCAGTGCCGTGCCGACTGCGCCGGCGACTTGCCTTACGGTGTTGGATATCGCGGTGCCGTGAGCGCTCAAGCTTCTCGGCAATTGATTAAGTCCGGCAGTCTGGATCGGCATCAAGAGCAGTGCCATACCAATGCGTCGACCTGTGGACATTAGGACAAGATAAGAATAACTTGTGTGATCCGTCAAATTTATAAAGCCGACGGTTGTTGCGATTGTGATGACAAGACCAATGACGGACAACCATTTGGCCCCGTAGCGATCGAATAGCTTGCCGGTAATCGGCATCAGGAAGCCCATAACAAGCGCACCTGGAAGGAGCAGCAAACCAGATTCTAATGCGGTGTAGCCGCGAGCGCTTTGCAGGTACAGAGGCAGCAGCATCATGTCGGCGTACATCACCATCGTAACCGCGAGGCCGATAACAGTTGTTAAGGAGAACATCTTGTATTTGAATGCACGAAGGTCAAGCAGGGGCTGCGCGGACGTTAGCTGTCTCCAGACAAACAGCGCAAGAGCAACAAGTCCTACAGCGATCGTAATGGTCACTTCCGCACTCGACCATCCTTTGCTGCTTGCACTGCTGAAACCGTACAGAAGTCCACCGAATCCAGCAGTCGATAAGATAACGCTCAGTACATCGAGCTTAGTCGCGACTTTATCCGAAACGTTGCGGAGGTAGATGTAGCCGCAAGCAATGACGATGACGGCGAGTGGAATCATGCCATAGAACATGGTTTCCCAAGCATAATGCTCAAGAACGTAACCGGCTGTAGTAGGCCCGATAGCCGGGGCGAAAATAATGGCGAAGCCCACCATGCCCATGGCAGCTCCCCGTTTCTCGGCAGGGAACAAGGTCAAGATCACGTTCATAAGCAGCGGCATAATAATGCCTGCGCCGGCAGCTTGAATCATGCGTCCAGCCAATAAGACTTCGAAGCCTGGAGCGACAGCAGAAACGATTGAACCGATTAAGAATATGATCATCGATGTAAGGAATAGCTGTCTCGTTGTAAATCGTTGCATGAAATAAGCAGTGATCGGAATCAATACGCCGTTGACTAGCAAATAACCGGTAGTCAGCCATTGCGCTGTTGCAGCCGTAATATCGAAGTCAACCATCAGCTCAGGCGTAGCGACGCTCATAATCGTCTGATTAAGTGTAGCTAAGAACGCGCCTAATATCATGACGAACAGTATGGGACCTTTCTTGACGGAATCACCGTCCTGTGTAGCTTTTTTGGTACTCATTTCTCTCCATCCCTTTCGGTATCTCTCTGTTGGACTAAATTTACAACGTGTTGTATAGTATACATTGCATAAATTAGATTATAGTCCTTGGTCAATCCAAAGATCAACAGACAGCTTTATTGTGCTCTGTAGCTTAGTTTACATGTACGCTGGATCTGTTGCTTATACTCATCATGATAGACGACGATAAAAGGAAATGTAGCATGAAAGGAATAGACATAGCTGAAAGAGGGGGGCAGATTGGTGAGAAAGCAAAGCAGTGCGGATCCGCGTATTATTCGTACGCGGCAACTGATTCGAGATGCGTTCGTGTCTCTTCTGCAAGAGATGGATATAGAGAAGTTATCGGTCAATAAGATTGCGGAGAGAGCAACGATCAACCGTGTTACTTTTTATCTGCATTACCGGGATATACCCGACATGATGGATAAGATCGCAGACGAAATGGCAAGCAATATTGAAGGGATCTTGCAGAAGCCGGCCGCTGATGACAACGATTATGAAACGGATCCGGACGGAACGATCCTATTAAACTTATTGGAGCATATCGCAAGCAATGCGAGCTTTTATAAGGTCGTATTGGCGTCCAAACGAACGACGATCTTCTCCGATCGTCTGCTTAAGCTGCTGAAGGAACTCATAACGGTCATTTCGGAGCGACGGAGCAACGAAGCCAACAGGATGAAAGCCGGCATCCAGAAGGAGATTGCAATCTGGTACAATTCGTCTGCACTAATCGGCACGATCGTGTTATGGCTTCGTAACGACATGCCGTTCACACCCAAGTATCTTGCGGAGCAGTTCACTTTACTGGGCAAACATCCGATTCCGGAGGGTAACTAAACAACGATATCCCATAAACGCGAAACAGCAGCCATGTCAGCTCAGGAGACGGATAAGCCGCCTGTTGCTGTCATGGTTGCTGTTCTACTTCGTAATCCAATGCTCGCCATCCGATTCTCATGTAAGTCGACTAAACGTCCAGCACGAGCTTCATGCCCTCCACCTTAAGTTTATTCAGACCTTCGACCCATACCTTGAATTTGTCGAATGTTTCGCTCTCGCAGCCAAACAGCCGCTGTATCTCGTCCGAGATCGCTTTTTCTTTATCATTGTAATTACCGTCAGCATAGATAAGCATTAGCATCTCGGCCAAAAATATACGCTTCAACCGCTCGTCTTGAAGATTGCCGATCAAGTCGGCCGTGGAGAGGCTTGTCATCTCCGTAGGCTGCCATTGTTCAATTCCCAGCTCCAGCATACAGCCTTGCAGAAAAGCTAATTCGTTGCGGCCCACAAAGCCGTCAGACTTCGCGATCCGGTGCGCAAGCTCCAGAAAAGCTTCTTTATGCTCACGTTCCTCGATAAATTGCAAGAACAAGTCCGCTCACTCCTCTACTCTCGTCCAACACATGGTTTCTTGCGTATTGGACAATACGTCAAGTTTAGTGGAGTTGTGGGGCAAATTCAAGCAGGAAGTCAGTAATTGCAGGTGATTACCGAATTTGAAATGCAGGCTTGGCTGGATTAGAATAGTCAGGAAGACATCAAGAGGAGGGATTATGACTTATGTATCGTAAATCACAAGATTTCCTGGATGAATGGACAGCATCATCCGCAGGTACGCTAGCCGTTTTTAAAGCCATTACAGATGACAAAATGAACACGGCTATCGTTGAAGGGCACAGCACATTAGGTTGGCTCGCATGGCATCTGGTCGGCAGTGCAGGAGCATTTGGACACTTTATGGGTCTTCATATTCCAATGATCGAACGCGGCGCTCCAGTTCCGGCCACAATGGCTGAGATTGTAACCCAATACGAAGCGATCATAGAAGCTTATACACGTGACGTGACACCACTGACAGATGAGCAGATGGAAGAGGAGATCACAGCGTTTACTGGCAAAATGCCGCGCGGCAAGTTCCTGCGTGTTCTGGTCACTCACGAAACGCATCACCGCGGCCAAATGACGGTGCTTCTGCGTCAAGCAGGTCTGCCTGTTCCTGGCGTGTTGGGACCAACAAAAGAGATGCAAATGCAAAAATAAAGATACAAATGACAGCCTATGCGGTCATTCCTTACGAATAGAAGCCTCCGTCTCCACTTTAGATAGTGGTGACGGAGGCTTCTTATTGATGTACGGATTGTACGGATTGAAATCATGCAAAGCGCGTATTCATCCCTTGCCTCTTCGATAATCGGAAGGAGATGTCCCGATCGTCTTGCGGAACATCTTGGAGAAGAGCAACGGATCCTCATAGCCAACGGATCTGGCAATATCTCCGATGGAAAGCGTCGTGGCGGACAACAGCTCTCCCGCTCTGCGCATTCGGTAAGCGATGAGATGCTGCCGAATGCTGCATCCGACGGACTCCTGGAACAATGCATTCAAGTAACTTCTCTGCAGCCCGACAAACTGGGCAATATCGGATACGGTGATGCGGCTCTCATAATTACGTTCAATGAATTGGACGACCTGCGCAACGTAACGCTCCCGCGAACGAATAGGTGCAATGTCTTGCTCCAAAGGGCGAGCTTCTGCTATGGCGGATAACCACAGATACAGCATGCCGGTCAGCAGCATATCCCGTCCGCTCTTCATCGAACGCGACTCAGTCATCCTGCTTGTCATCATCTCGAAGCGTGAGGGATCGGCGCTGCGGAAGATGGGCTCTTCGCTCGATAAACCAGCTTGCTTAAGCAAGGCTGCGGCTTTGATGCCGTCGAATCCGATCCAGCAATATCGCCAAGGCCGTAAATCATCAGCTACATACCGGGCGACAGCACCGGGACAAATCAGGAACCCTTGTCCTTCGCTCAATCGGTATTCGGAGCCCTCGATTTCGAAGCGGCCTTCGCCCTCAAGGATAAAGTGGATCTTGTAATAGTCCCGTATGCCGGGACCTACAGTATGGCTCGGCGGGCATTGCTCCTCGCCGAACTGAATGAGATGCAGGTCGAGTTGATGCAGATTTGCGGGAAGAAATTCGATCATGGCGTAGACCCTTTCCATGAAATAAGGCAAGCACAAGTACAATACTTGTGCGATTGCCTTCTATGAAACGATATCACCGCGTGAAATGCGGTCAATGAGCTGGAGCTCTTCATCTGTAAATGTGAGGTTATCCAGCGCTCGTACATTTTCTTCGATCTGGGAAACCTTGCTTGCTCCGATCAGCGCCGAGGTAACGCCCCCGTTGCTGCGAAGTACCCAAGCCAGCGCCATCTGCGCCAGGCTTTGGCCCCGCTGGGCTGCAACCTCATTTAATCGCCTTACGATTGCAAGCTTGGAATCAGGGATGCTGTCCTTGGTCAGGAATTGGCTATGCCCGGCCGCGCGTGAATCCGCCGGGATCCCATTCAAATATTTGTTCGTCAGCACGCCTTGCGCCAACGGCACAAAGCCGATGATACCGGCACCGTTCTCGCTCATGGCGGTTTGCAAGCCGTCTTCGATCCAACGATCGAGGATCGAATAGCTTGCTTGGTGAATCAGGCAAGGTGTGCCTAATTTCTTCAGGATGGCGACTGCCTCGCGCGCTTCGGCTTCCCGATAATTGGAGAGTCCGATATATAGCGCCTTCCCTTGGCGGACGATCAGGTCAAGCGCGGTCATGGTCTCTTCTAGCGGTGTTTCGGGATCCGGACGATGATGGTAGAAGATGTCAACGTAATCGAGACCCATCCGCCGTAAGCTCTGATCGAGACTGGCGACTAGATACTTTTTGGAGCCCCAGTCTCCGTATGGTCCCGGCCACATCCCGTAACCAGCCTTGGTAGAGATGAGCAGCTCGTCTCTGTATGGAGCGAGATCCTTTTTCATGATTTGGCCAAAGGATTCCTCTGCCGAGCCTGGGGGAGGGCCATAGTTGTTCGCGAGATCGAAGTGTGTGATGCCGGAATCGAATGCCGCACGGGCAATGGCTCTGCCGTTCTCGAACACATCCTGTCCGCCGTAATTGTGCCACAGGCCTAACGATATGGCAGGAAGCTTGATGCCGCTTCTGCCGCAGCGATTATAAACCATTTCATTGTAACGATTTTCATTTGCCGTATATGGCATGCTGAGTAGCCTCCTACATATTAATGGATAGTTGATCTTATTTTATTATGATACGACAATTCAGGAAAATATATAGCGCCATGCCCGAATCATATGGCATGAAGCTTGATTCCAGGATGATCCATAGATTTTGATATGCGCCAGTAAAGATGTTATGAAATAAAACTCGAAAAAAAAGGGTTTATGACGTTTTATGTAGAAAATGTCAATTAGTCTATCTGATTCCGAAAGGATAGCTTTATATGGGACAGAAGATCAGTAAGGAAATGGTTATAAAATTTGAAATTAGGAGTGAAAAGAAAAGATGTATAGCAGATTGAGCAGGAAGGCCAGATGGCCCAAATGGCTCTTGTCCTTCATGCTTATTTTTTCGTTGCTGCCCTGGAGCGCATCGTCTGAGTCTACAGTATCTGCTGCGTTAGTCGAGAATGTCTACGCATTCGGCATGGGAGCGGATGGCAGGCTGGGTCTCGGTGAGGATTCAGTCGGAGATCAATTGTCGCCGGCCGTGATTGCCGGGTTGTCCGGGATCAGTGTCGAGGCAGTGTCTGCCGGTATCAATTATTCGCTTGTGTTGACAGAAGACGGAGATGTTTATTCGTTCGGCAGTGGTGCTAATGGACGACTCGGTCATGGTGACACAGCGAATCGAGCTGTTCCGACGAAGATTGCAGCGCTGGACGGCGAGAATGTCGTAGCTATTGCAGCGGGTACTGGCAGCTACTCGCAATCGCAGGCGGCACATTCGCTGGCATTGACCAGTGACGGCAAAGTATTTGCCTTCGGCACGGGGTTCGGCGGTCAGTTGGGTCTTGGCTCTACAAGTAATATGCTTATCCCCACGGAAATTACCGGAATTGCAGGCGATCCGGAATTTGTTGCGATAGCCGCGGGTGGACTTCACTCGTTGCTGTTGACCGATGATGGCAGGGTGTATTCGTTCGGTATCGGAAGCTCGGGGCAACTGGGTCATGGCGATGGTTTAAATTATCAGGTACCAACGTTGATTGCATCGTTGACAGACGTTATAGCGATCTCGGCCGGCTTTAACTTTTCGCTTGCCCTGAAGACCGATGGAAGCGTTTATGCATTCGGAGCAGGTACAGATGGGCAACTGGGACTTGGAACGGTGACAAATCATTGGTTACCAACTCTAATCACAGGATTGGCAAATGTAACGGCGATCTCAGCCGGTTACGCATACAGCCTCGTACTGACAGACGCGGAAGACGTGTATGCGTTTGGAAACAACTATGGAGGTCGGCTAGGCCAGGGAAACGATACCAATAGTGCGATTCCAGTACAAGTTCCAATGCCTGGCGGACAGAATATTAAAGCAATTTCGGCAGGGGAGCATTCGCTCGTCTTGACCGAAGATCAACATGTGTACGCATTCGGAAGCGGATTCCAAGGACAGTTAGGCAATGGCACGCAGCATAATCGAATGTCGCCCTATGCCGTTTCGTTAGTAAGCGGAGTCAAAGCGATTTCGGCGGGCTTCTACCACTCTATCCTGATCGGCGCCGTGGACGACGGGTTGACGTACTCCATCAATCTTTCTGAAGAGACACCTTCTGTTTTCTATCCGCTATTGCAAGGCTACAGCACGTCGCTGGCCAAGACGGTGACCATTACGAACACAGGGACGGGACCGGTACACGGCTTAAGCGCCGCTATATCCGGCAGTGACGCTTCTTCGTTCGAATTCGTAGGAGCGACGCCTTCGCCGGCACTTGAGGTTGGAGCTGCTTCTAACTTCTACGTAAGACCGGTACTTGGCTTAACAGCGGGCGAGTACGAAGCAACCGTCACGGTTACCGCTAACAATGGGATCAGCCAAAGCTTTGATGTTAGCGCAACAGTAACGGCCACACCTACGTACACCATCGACGTTTCACAAGTGGGAGCGCATACCTTCCCAGCACTTCAAGAGGGTTATGCCCAGCCGGCAGCCCACAATATTACGGTTGCCAGAACGGGAACGGGCGAGATTCGTAATATGGCGATCACGCTCGAGGGGGATGATTCGGACAGCTTTGTATTCGGTTCGTTCGCACCGGGCGAGATGTACTTGAATGATAGCATACGTTCGATCGTATTCCCGGTACGTCCGGTTAACGGATTGACGTTAGGCACGTATACGGCGACGGTTCGGATAACCGGTGACAATGGCGTCGATGAAAGCTTCGACGTATCCGTTACGGTTAATGCGCCACCAAGAATTACTGATCAACCGGATGATGTCGTTGCGAATGAAGGTTATTCAGCGACGTTCTCGGCGGCTGCCGAGGGTACGGGAACTTTGACCTACCAATGGCAAGAAGATAGTGGATCAGGTTTCGTTAATATGGCAGGGGAGGAGTCCGCAACACTGGTACTCGCCAGTACTTCGCCAAGCATGAACGGCAATCTATATCGTGTTGTCGTAACGGGCGCGCTTCAACCGGCTGCCATTTCGTCGGCTGCTGAGCTTACCATTAACCCGATTCCGGCCGTACCGGCCATTACTAGTGTAATTGCCAGCGATTCGCAAATTTCACTGAACTGGAATCCGGTTAGCGATACGACTGGCTATCATGTGTACTACGGCACCGCATCAGGCGTTTATGGTGCACCTATTACAGTAGGCGCTTCGGTGTACAGGTATGATTTGGCCAATCTCACCAATGGCACAGTGTATTATATTGCGGTAAGCGCGCTGAACGGCGTGCTCGAGAGTGCGGTCTCCAGCGAAGTACAAGCGACTCCGCAGGTTGCAGCGCCAGGCGCGCCTATTATTCAATCGGTAGTCGCCGGCAATGCGTCGGTCGAGCTGGCTTGGGATGAAGTTGACGGCGCGACGGGTTATACCGTCTATCAAAGCACGGACTCCGCCATCGTTGGAGCGGAAGCGGCGACTGTAACGGGCTCCGTCTATTCGCACCAGGTAACGGGTCTGACGAACGGTACAACGTATTACTTTGTTGTAACAGCAACCAATCCAGGCGGGGTAAGTGGTAGCTCCAATCAGGTGAGCGCTACTCCGTTTACAGTACCTGGAGCCCCGACGAATGTAACGGCTGTCGCGGGCAATGGACAAGCCACTGTATCCTTTGAGCCACCTTTGGACAACGGAGGTCATGCCATTACTGGCTATGAGGTTCGTTCCACTCCAGGCGGAATTGTTGCATCAGGCGGCAATAGTCCGATCCTTGTAACGGGACTAACCAACGGAGAAAGCTACACCTTTACGGTGAGGGCAATCAACGGAGCCGGTCACAGTGACGCTTCGACTGATTCCAATGCTGTAGTTCCATATGCGCCTCCGATTATTGTCGATACCGACTCCGGTAGCACTGAGCCGGAGGATGATAACACAATCGATATATGGGTGAATGGCGTTTCACAAAGCATTGGAAAGGTATTGCTGACAGAGAAGGACGGCAAGCAGTCGATTGTACTCTCCGTAGATGAGCAGAAGCTGGAAGCCTGGCTCAAGCAGGAAGGCAAAGGCGCCAAAGTGACAATCCCGGTCATGCTGCAATCTGACGAAGTGATAGTCGAAATGAATGGCATAATCGCAGCTCTGTTGGTTGACACAGATGCTACGGTAGTCATTCAGACAAAGCTTGGCAGCTATACGTTGCCTGTCTCCGCTCTCGGTCTTGACGATCTCCTGAAGGACATAGGGGACTTGGACGAGCTGGCAGACTTGAAGCTGCAAATTGTGCTTGCTGCACCGAATGAAGAACAATTAAAAGCAATGGAGCTTGCTGCTGATAATGGTTTCTTCACGCTTCTTGGTCCGGCTTTGCATTACTCGGTTCGTGTCACACATAAGGGAGCCGAATACGAACTGTCGGCATTCGACGCTTATGTTGAACGTACGATCGTGCTACCGAGGGAAGTGAACGCCAGACGTATTACTACGGCTGTCGTTGTGAACGAGGACGGTACGGTTCGTCATGTGCCAACCCGAATCGTAAGAATCGACGGCGTGCTGCAGATCGTGATCAACAGCCGCAGCAACAGCTTGTACGCAGTTGTTTCGTATCCTGCGAAGTATGAGGATATCTCCGGACATTGGGCGGATAAGGATGTTCGCGATATAGGCTCGAGACTTGTCGAATTTGGTTCTTCGAGCGCCAACTACCAACCGGAGGATGGCATCTCGCGCGCAGAATTTGCAGCAATCGTTATCAGCGCATTAGGTCTGAGCCTGGATGAGTCCGGCAAGGCGTTTACTGACGTAACAGCCTCTCATCCATATGCAGATTATATCGCCACGGCTCATGCCTACAGTCTGCTCAACGGCTACGAAGACGGCACCTTCCATCCGGAGGATACAATTACCCGTGAGGAAGCGATGTCTGTTATTGCCAGAGCGATGGTTTTAGCAGAGCTGGATCTAACGTTAGATGATGCTCAAGCAGAAGCTGTACTGTCCGCATTCGAGGACGCACCATCCATCTCGGCTTGGGCGCTCGATTCGGTGGCTGCCAACTTGCTGGCTGGCATCGTTAACGGAAGGAGCGAGTTAATGCTCGCTCCAAAGGATGCATTGACTAGAGCGGAGGCTGCGGTTATCGTGCGGCGTCTGCTGCAGCAGGCCAATCTAATCGAATAGACTGGTGTAGAACAGGATCGCGTCATGCGATCCTGTTTTTTGTGTACTTCTAATCGGAACGAAACTCCGGCCGCCGACAGAGGCCTGCACAGCCGTGCGGCTGTGTAAACAGGTGAATGGTGTGTTAACGTGCTCATAAAGGCTGTCCTTCAGATTGATGTAGTGCTTACATTAATAATCTTCGGTTTGTAGTCACACGGGAACGATTGATGTAGTCGATACAGGAATACTAAGGTCAGGAGAGAGAAATAAGGGGGAACCACGCTAAAATGATGTGCACAATGCAGGAATACTCGTATCTTCGAGGTTAGGTGGCTGGATTGATGTACAAAATACAGAATTGTTATCCGCTAGCGGAGAATGCGTTAGACATAATGTTATGTTAGGCATAATGCCGGCAACAGTGGCATACAGACCGATGTGAAACATAAAAGATGTCGGACTCGTCTATTCTCTATATAATGTCAGCCAGGGGGCGGTATGATGAAGAAACGTATCGTTATGTTAATCCTTTCCATGACAGCGGCAGCAGCGCTGAGCGGCTGCGATTCGGGCAGCGGAGGGGGCAATTCACCAGACCCGTCGGTTAATCCGACCGTTGCCGCGGAGCTGGAGGATTCGAAGCTGAATCACTCAGACACATACTTCGACATGAAGCTCCATTTATCCAAAACGACATATAAGGTCGGAGAAGCCATTGATATCTCTGCATCTCTTGAATATGTCGGCAAGGAGAAGCATTACACCGTCTGGGGATCCAGAGGCGCACAAGTCGTTTTCTCGCTGTCAGACGGGGAGGATTTCGAGATGCTGGGAGCAAGCACGTTGGATTTATCTCCAACGGAATTTAAGAAGGGCAAAGTGGTGAAATACCCATTCTCAAAGTCAGGCGGATACAGCTCTAGTGACCCGGATGCCGAATTTTGGAAGAAGTTTTACGAGGATAAGGAGCTGAAATTGCCGGCAGGTACATACCTGGTAACGGCTAGCTCTAATTTTGCTTTGACGCAGGATGTCCTGAAAGACGATTATGATGCTCGTGTGTACGCAACATTCACCGTAACGGAGTAGATAACATATAGCGATGCGAACTGCATCTCAAATATAAGAGCCAATCCATCGTTCGGGGTTGGCTCTTTGTTTGCATTGTTAGATTTCGTTGTCGCCGTAGCGTTAATCGTAATGTAGGATAGAGGCAGGTTGTTTCCATAGAAATGAGGGGTTTCGATTATGAAAAATACCAAAGTAGGTCTTTATCTTATCCTGAGCCAAGTTGGATTCCTGCTGTTCGGCGTCCTTTGGTTCATTGTGGCGATGATGTCGTTCATGATGTTTGATTCGCCTGATGCGCTCAAGGATCCTGTTACGTTATCCGTCTTTCTGTTTGTATGGCTGTATCCTGCCGGGTTCCTTGGAGCAACGATTGTTAGCTGGGTATTGTACCACAAACGCAAATACCGCTGGGCCGCCTGGATCAACGCGCTGCCGCTCGTATGGGTGCTCGTGATCGGTGGCACGTTGATGTTCCTGTGAGGGGATGTTAACGGCTCTTATGTCGCCGTGGTTGGCTGCAAGGAGCTGTAGAGCGGCGCTGTGAAAGTTCGCGCGTTAGGCGATGGGATTAGTAACAACGCTCATAACAACAGAAGTCCCCAGTCCGTTTACACGCACGGATGGGGACTTCGCCGGTTAAATTAAAGCTTCAGGTAAATCCTGTACAGGATGGTTGCCGCCTCGGCGCGACTGGCGCTGCGGTCGAGCTCGAGCCCGCTCGCGGTGCCCTTCAGGAACCCGGCTTGCACAAGAGCCTCAGCCGGCGAATCATGTTCTTCGATCAATCCGGCTGCCTTAAGCGTGCGATAGGTAAGCATAACCATTTCATCTCTGCTGATCGGGCTATCCGGCAAGAAGAGTCCCGCGCCGACGCCGTGGACGATGCCGAGATCGTGAGCGGCGGCTACATGCGCGCCGTAATACGAGTCGATATCTACATCGGAGAACGCTGACTCCGATTCTGTGCCGCCCTGCATAGCGAACATCCGCATTAGAAGGGTGACGTAATCCGCCCGAGTAATCATTCCTTGCGGATTGAACTGGTTACCAGACACGCCATGGATAATACCTTTGGAAGCCAATACTTCGGTTGCGTGGCGCATTTCTTGGTTGGCAGATGCGTCGCTAAACGTTTTTTTGTCATACGCAATGGTAAAAGAAGCGCCGTCCAGCTTCGCGGCGAATCGCATGCCGCCCGAAGCTGCATCGTAACGGCCGCTGGATACGATGCCGTCTTCGCTTGAAGCGCCGCCCGACCGTTTGATGATTAGGAATTCCGGCGCGGCGAGCTGCTTCACGGTTGGCTTATACGGCAACGCAATTCCCGCAGGGAGCAGTAGCCCGGCTGGGTCGACTTGCGTTCCGTCCTTCCATACGCTCAGGTTAAGTCCTTTGTCTGTAGGCTCCAGTCTGACTACGACTCCATCGCCGCCAGAGAGCTGCCCCGATAGCCAACCAACCGGCAGCGTTACGGCGCCGCCAGGTGTGCGGATGGACACGTACATGCCGTTCAGACCGTCGAGTGCCGCGGGAGGCAACTTCTGCAGAATCGTACCTTCGGCTTGCACGTCGATGACCACTGTATCCATTCCGTTGCTCTTTGCTTCCTCGAGAGCTTTGCTCCAAGCATGCTCATCGAAGCTGGAGATCGTTGCGTCGTTGTCATCCTTCGTGATGCTTGGATGGATAACGCCTGGTTTGCCGGATGGAGCAGGAGTAGGTGTTGGCAAAATGGTTTCCTGCGGACCCGATGAAGGCGTCGGTTCCGGTTCTACCGTCTCAGTCGGCTCGAAGACGCGGACATAATCGACATATAGATCGATCTGATCATGATAGGTGGCCAGATCGATTGGCCAGCCGCCGCCGAGAGCCAGGTTGATCATGAAGTAAAGTGGCGTGTTCGCTTGCTCGAACGTGTCATGGCGCCATACTTCCACGTTGTCGATATAATAGATGACTTCGGTATCCGTCACTTTTGTGCCGTAAATATGCCAAGTCGAAGCGCTATCGCCATACGCGAAGTTCGCAGATGAGCAATTGGTCGCGTGCGTCTCCGGATTGCCGGACCACCAATGCTTGGCTTGACATGCGCCTTGCGGATTGTGTCCGTACCCTTCGATGGTGTCCAGCTCGGCCGTCGACGGGAGATGGTCCGGACCGGAGCTATTCTGCGACATGAGCCAGAACGCCGGCCATGCGCCCTTGCCTGCCGGCAGCTGCATCCGGGCTTCGAAATAACCATTTGTTGCGGATATTCCCGTGCCATCCAGTCGAACGGACGAGAGAAGCCCGCCGATATATTTGCGGTTCCAGCCCATGGGGTCGATATAACCTTCGGGCGCTTTGGTGACCCGGATCCGCAAGATGTCGTCGCTTAGAATGTCGAACGGATTGACGGCATCCGTCGGATCCGCGAAGATGGCTTCACCGAATTGCGAGCCGTTTGGCCAATCCGGCTTCGTAGAAGTATACGTCGTGCCGACACCAGTCTTGGATATGGAGAGTGGTCCGTCGAAATCATCCGCGAACTTCACCGACATGCCTGCCGCCTGAGGAGGAGCGGCGGGCAAGCCGATTTGCCAGTCGACGCCGTTCTCGTTGTACAGCTGAACGTAGGTAGTCGCCGATTTGGTGAAGTTGGGATCGCCGGCGGGCGAATCCCAGCCGTGCATGACGACGACGAGCGGACCGCGCGGGAATTCGTCCGCGTTGAAGACAAGCGTGCCGTAGCCGTCTTCGTCTGGTGTTACGTTCGGCAGCGTCTTGGCATAGCCGTTCGGATCGGGATGCTCCTCGTCGGGCTGATGCCAGATGCTGGCGGCGATGTTTTTCATATCGGGCGCATAATAGCCGATCTCTACTTCTCCAGAAACAGATGAGCCAAGCTCCGGCGAGTTGACGAGAATATACGGCTCGCGCTCCAGCCCTTCGGCAGGCAGCGGCAGCGGCGCTGTTTGAGCGTCGACGTAGACGATTTCGCTCGCGCCGCTTTTGGCATCCGCCCGATGGTCGAAGACGACGCGCAGCCGGTCGGTCACGACCGTATCAAAGACGACGAGATTAAGTGCGTTGCCTGCCGGGTCTGCTGGCGTTCTCACTTGGTTAGGCACCGAGGTCCAGACATCTCCGTCCCAATATTCGACGTCGAACGAAGCTGGCGTCTGAACGCCTCCTTCATCGTCATAGAGATAGACGCCGGCGGCATTGATCGATTTCGACGCCGGATATGTCGTTTCTACCCAGTCGGACGAGTTCGGGGAGCCATAGGACGTCCAGCGGTTGCGCGGGAAATCAGAGAAGGAGAGAATGCCGTCGTTCACTGTGGCGACGGAGTCTCCGTTGTTGGCATAAGAGGCCGTCGCTGCCCCCATGGTAAGTTCTGCGGGCAACGTGCTGCGCGTCGTGTCGACGTACGTAATTTCGGTCACACCAGACTTGCCTTCGCTGTCATGGATAAACAAAACGCGGAATTTCTGCGCGCTAACGGCGTCAAAAGTTACAAGATTCACCTTGTTGCCTTCAGGAGCAGCGGGTATCTTCGTTTGGCCGGGCACGCTGACCCAGTCTCCACCTGCGTCCTGATATTGGACATCGTAGGAGAGCGGGGCACGTACGCCGCCGCCGTCGGAATATAGGTAGATACCAACCGCGTCTTTGGTCACTGCGCCGCCGAAGTTCGTCTGAATCCAGTCGCTGGCATTGGGAGATTCGTAAGCGGTCCAGCGGTTCTTCACCTCGGTCTGGTAGGAGGTGATGCCGTCGTTGACATGACCGACTTGATCCAGACGGAAGGTGTACGAGGCGGATACGATACCTAAAGGCACAACTTCGCCTGTAGGCAGCTCCTCTGTTTCCGAATCCCAATACCGCACCTCGGAAACGCCGCTTTTGGCTTCGCCGTGCGTTAAGACGATGCGGAAGTCGGTGGACGTAACGGAGTCGAATCGGATGAGATTGCGCTCGTTGCCTGACAGCGATGCGGGAGAGTGGATTGGATTAGAAACGGCTTCCCAATTGGTGCCATTCCAGAATTCCACGTCGATACCGGTCGGAATCTTGATGCCGCCGCCATCGGAGAACAGGTACACGCCGACGGCATCCTTGGCGCGGGCCGTGGCGTACGTCGTGCGGATCCAGTCCTGCGCGTTCGGGGATTCGTAGGCGGTCCAACGGCTCTTGGGCGTATCGTCGTAAGAAATAATGCCATCGATGACATGCGCGATTTGATCGCCGTGATACGTGTACGAAGCCGTTACGGATTCATCCGGCGCGTCTTCGGCGCCGACTTGCGGCACGGCGATCAAGCTGCCTAATAACATGAGAGTCAAAAATAATGAAAGACCTTTGCTGAGTTTCCGTTTTTTCATGGTCCAGATGTACACCTCGGTTACGGTTAAATTCCATCTCGCAACACTGAGCTCCGGTGATGGTGCTTTAAAGATACCTAAGCAAAGGGCTGGAGAAAATCATCCGTTCGTGACTTTCTCTCTACCAAAATTGACATCCGTCTACATCCTGGCAATGAAGTTGAGAAATGTTGAGCTTAAGTGCGAAGCGGTTGATTGCGCAGGGATGGCAATCCAGTATAATCAGGTTGCACTCCAAAACTTATATCGAAGGGTAGTGACGATTAATGGACAAACAGTGGAAAAAGAACGGGAGATCGACGATTTCCATCATAATCGTAAGCGCTTTCTTTGTATCGTTGTTTTCAAATTTGCAGGCATATGCGTACGATACGGGGGCGACAGTCAGCGCTTCGTACACGTTCTTTATGGATCAGGTCAGCGACGTGAACGATGGCATCGTAAACTACGGCTCTTCGGAGGGGAATCGTTGGACGGCGTACGAATCGCCTAACGCAAGTGATTGGGTCCAGACAGACTTCGGATCGGCCGTGACCAAAAGCTCGGTCGACGTCTACGTTTACGATGACGGAGGAGGCGTCAAGAAGCCGAACGCGATCGATGTGCAATATTGGAACGGCAGTGCATGGGTTGGAGCAGCGAGCCAATCCAAATCGCCTGCGACTCCAGTGGCGAACAACAAGAACACGATAAACTTCACGTCCGTGTCGGCATCGAAGTTTCGGGTCGTGTTCACACATGCGTCTGGAGCGAAGTCGGGCGTTACGGAAATTGCCTACGGAACGGGTGCATCGCCGACGGCGACTCCTGCACCAACGGCATCGCCAACGCCAACGCCAACGCCTTCCTCAGGGTTAAGCCTGCTCGCGGGCACTAGCAGCGCTTCTTATACGTACTCCGCAGATAACGCAGCTCTAGCTAGTGACGGTGTCTTCTCTTATAATGATGCGCCGCGCAATCGATGGACAAGCTATGGATCGCCTAACGCTACGGATTACGTAGAGACCAATCTTGGCGCAAGCTACTCTGTTTCGCAAGCGGTAATCTATGTTTACGATGACGGCGGAGGCGTCAAGTCGCCTGCTTCGTACAACATGCAATATTGG
Organism: Paenibacillus sp. strain BS8-2; assembly: GCF_054483835.1. NCBI lineage: Bacteria > Bacillati > Bacillota > Bacilli > Caryophanales > Paenibacillaceae > Paenibacillus > Paenibacillus sp. strain BS8-2. Next base: position 748,757 of record NZ_CM137010.1, on the reverse strand, counting down.
AATGGCAGCGCATGGATGAACGCGGCTTCGCAATCCAAGTCGCCGGCATCGCCTGCCGGCAATCAAGCGAATACCGTTACGTTTAGCTCAGTAACGACATCGAAGCTGAGAGTCGTCTTCACTCCGCAATCCGGGTCGGCATCCGGCGTGACGGAAATTCAATACTTCGGCAGCGGGGGAGGAACACCAACACCAACAGCAACGCCAACGCCTACTTCTACGCCAATTCCAACGGCAACGCCAACGCCGACATCGACACCAGCACCAACGGCGACGCCGTCACCAGGTGCGTACCCGTCGTATCAAGTCAGCGTAGTTTCGCCGGATTATGGTGCATCGATTACCGGTACGATAACAATTAAGTTCTACGCGCCGGGCATGCAGAATGTATGGGCGCGCTCCTGGCACCAGCCAGACACGGCCAATCCAGGCGCCAACGGCTATGACGCTTGGTTCGCCCGCGTGACACCGGATGCGAACGGCTATGGAGAGATCTCGTTCCCCGCGGATAACTTCCCGCATGGTCCGATTACCGTCATTTTGAGCGCATGGGATACGCCGGAAGGCAATCCGAACTTTACCCGTTCGGATAATTGTTACTTGCAGCTATATAACAACGGCGGCGTCGTCTGGAAGCAAGGTCTGCCGTCAGCGCCTCCTCAGGCTTCGGGGATGAGTGTTCTGTACGCGGACGACTTCACTGGCACCTTGTCGGTTTCCCGTACGGGTGCCGGCGCGACTTACGCTTCCTCCAAGCCGGATGCCCCGGGCGGTACGGAGTTCGGCGAAGCGATCTTCGCGGACGACGGAGGGCCGCTTGATCCGTTCGACGTGCTTGGCAGCCAATATTTGCGCATTCGCTCCAAGAAAGCGCCGGTTGGCACGGTTGATCCTATGGGCTGGAACCGAACGCACACGGGCGGTCTTCTGTCATCCGTACGGACGGACGGTACGGGCATCGCGGCGACATACGGTTATTTTGAAGCAAGGATGCTGATGCCGGCAGGCAAAGGCGCATGGCCGGCATTCTGGCTCATGTCGCAGGACAGTATTTCCGATGGCGTACCTTCGACGGCGGAGCTGGATACGATCGAAGCGTACGGTCACAATCCGCAAGGCGCTTGCCAGGTCAAGCATTGGTGGGCGGGCAGCCCGGAGATGCACGAGACGAATTGCTCGAACAGCAGCTTCGCCTTCGGTGACAACGCGTCCACTTGGCATATTTATGGCACGAAAGTAACACCGACGGACACGATCTACTACATCGATAACGTGGAGGTTTGGCGCCACACGACATTCGAGCAAGCCAAGACGCCAATGTACTTCATGATTAACCTTGCGCTTGGCGGCGGCTGGCCCGTGGATTTGGCTCGCTACAATAATCAGATCGACTTGTATGTCGATTACGTGAGGGTGTTCCAATAACATTCCGACAAATGCATCTCAAGATTTGCAGATACTTCGATAGGGAATGGAAGAAAACTACGAATCGGCGAGTCTGGCGAATTCCGGCTCGCCGATTCTAAGTTGAGAAGGGTAGAACCGATGTCAACAACGGACGATTGGATGCCGCACAGCAGTGCTCTATGATTAAGTCATGAGGAGCACATCCTTAACAATCATGTTCTGGGGGAGTACACACATGGATACGAAACTCCGTAACAAATGCGCGGCGGCAGCGCTCATGGTCATGCTAGCCGTGACGAGCGCATGCAGCAACAACGCGAACACAGGCAAGGGCAACAACGTCGTGGAGCCTGCCGCGACTTCGGAAGCGACAGCGGCGCCGACCGAAGCGCCAGTCGTTGATCCGAACGCCAAATACGATCCGCCGATCGAAGTGACGACGGTTCGTTACACGGATTCGTCCTTCAAGTTCAAGGAAGGCGAATCGATCGACAACAACGTATGGACCAAGGCGTATGAGAGCGAGCTTGGCATTAAAGTGAAAAATCTGTGGGTCGTGAACGGAGACCAGTTCAATCAGAAGATGAACCTGACGATCACATCGAACGAATTGCCAGACATGTTCATGGTCGATGCCAAGCAGTTCCGCGAGTTGGCCGATGCCGGCTTGCTGGAGGATCTGACTCCTCTCGTCGAACAGTATGGCTCCGAGCTGACCAAGGAAATGATCGAACGCGGCACGAATGCCAAGTCTGCAGCATCCTACGACGGCAAGCTGATGGCGATTCCGCCGGCTGAGGACTATCTTGGAGGTGCACCGCTCCTCTGGGTGCGTACCGACTGGCTGCAGAAGATGAATCTGCCGGAGCCCAAGACGATGGATGATTTCGCGAAGATTGCCGACTCGTTCACGAACGGCGACCCAGACGGCGACGGCCAAAAAAATTCGTACGGTCTGGCCGCTTCCAAAGACCTCATCGGCGGATATCCGGATCTGTCCGGATTCATGAACGCTTACCACGCTTACATGAACATCTGGATCAAGGACGCATCCGGCAAGCTGGTTAACGGCAGCGTGCAGCCGGAGATGAAGACGGCGCTTGGCAAGCTGCAAGAGATGTACAAAGCGGGTCAAATCGACAAGGAATTCGGCGTTAAGGACGGCGGCAAAGCTGCGGAGCTGCAGACAGCTGGTAAGATTGGCATGAGCTTCGGCGCCATGTGGAACCCGCTTTGGCCGCTGCAAGACAACGCAACCAAGGACGCGAACGCGGAGTGGGGCGCATTCCCGATTCCGTCCTCCGACGGAACGCCGTCAAGCGCGCAATCGAAGGCCGACTTCAACTCCTTCTGGGTCGTTAAGAAAGGCGCGGCTCATCCGGAGGCCATCGTGAAAGTGTTCAACCTGTATAACGAGAAGATCGTCAGCGAGAACGCCGACCCGGCGAACTTCCACAGCGCGGACGGCTACGAGTTCTTCAAATACGCGCTAATGGCCAACGGCTTCGGCACGCCACAAGGATTGCTTGCCGTGCACAAGAACGTGGTCGCGGCGCTGGATAGCAAAGACGGATCCGGACTGAATCCGGAGGAGAAAAGCTATTTTGACAAGATTGAATTGTTCCTCGGCGGAGATCGGGCGAACTGGGGCACGAACAAAACATTTGGTCCCGGCGGCTCGTGGGCGGTCATCGGCGCGAACTATGTGGATCAAGGACTGCTTAAGAAAAGCGAGTACTACGGGCCTCCTACGCCTGGCATGACGGAGAAGCAAGCCATTCTTGACAAGCTCGTGCTCGAGACGTTCACCAAAATCATTCTCGGCACATCAATCGACAGCTTCGATAAGTTTGTGACGGATTGGAATAAACTCGGCGGCGAACAAATTACGAACGAAGTCAACGAATGGTACGCCAGCAAATCCTGATTGATTGCCAAAACGCGGGTCCAAGTCCGGGGGTTCGCCCCCGGACTTTCGCCTTGGCTGCAAGTGTCAGAAAGGAGAAATACTCATGTTCAGAGCCCGGTTTAAACGCCAAATTCCGCTTCACCTCATGGTTGTTCCATCGTTTTTGCTCGTGCTTGTGTTCAGTTACGGTCCTATTGGCGGGCTCTTTATCGCCTTTCAGAAATTTTCGATCGTCAAAGGGTTGTTCGATTCCGACTTTATCGGGCTAAGCAACTTCGAGTATATGTTTTCGCTGCCGGATATTTGGCTGGTCATCCGCAATACGGTCGCGATCGCCGTCATGAAGATCGCAGCGGGGCTTGCCGTTCCGATCGTCGTCTCGCTCCTGCTCAACGAGCTTCATGCGAGAATCTTCAAACGCTGGATTCAGACTCTTATTTATTTGCCGCATTTTCTCTCCTGGATCATATTGGGGGGCATCCTGATCGACATCCTGTCCCCGTCGAATGGAATCGTCAATGAATTTCTCGGGTTGTTCGGCATCGAGCCGATCTTTTTCCTCGGCAGCGTAGGCTGGTTCCCTGGCGTTGTCGTCATTTCTGACATCTGGAAGGAATTCGGCTTTAGCACGATCGTATATTTGGCTGCGCTCACGAGCATTAATCCTTCGCTCTACGAAGCAGCCGTGATCGATGGTGCGAATCGCTGGAAGCAGACTTTGCATATAACGATTCCCGGCATGCTGCCCATCGTCGTGCTGCTCGCAACGCTGAGCCTCGGCAACGTGCTGAATGCCGGCTTCGACCAAATATTCAACCTGTACAGCCCGCAAGTATACGAAAGCGGCGACATTATCGACACGCTGGTGTACCGGCTTGGTCTTGAGCAAGCCCAATACAGTCTGGCTACTGCCGTAGGCTTGCTGAAATCGATCGTCTCGCTGGTCATGATATCAGGCTCGTATTATCTTGCGTACCGCTTGGCGAACTACAGAATCTTCTGACGGGAGGAACGAACCGCAATGAAATACACATCCGCATCGGGCAGAGTATTCAATATCGCGAACTCCGTCTTCCTGCTTGCGCTCGCGCTGCTGTGCCTGCTTCCGCTCGTCAACGTTCTGGCGGTGTCGCTAAGCTCCAGCACGGCGGCGAGCTCAGGCATGGTCAAGCTGTGGCCGGTAGAGTTTACGCTCAAATCTTACGAGTTCGTCATGCAAAAGCCGGAGTTTCTCCGCGCCTTCGGCGTTAGTCTGGAGCGGGTTGCCATCGGCACGGTGCTGAATATGCTGCTGACGATTACCCTTGCCTACCCGCTCTCCAAGGAGCCGGCGGCTTTCTCCGGAAGGCTGTTCTACGTCTGGTTCTTCGTGGTCACGATGCTGGTCGGCGGCGGTCTCATCCCTTGGTATCTTATCATCCAAAAGCTGAATCTGCTGGGCTCCATATGGGCGCTCGTCTTGCCGGGAGCGGTCAACGTATTCAACGTGGTGCTGCTGCTTAACTTCTTCCGTGGCTTGCCGAAGGAGTTGGAGGAGGCCGCCTTCGTCGATGGGGCGGGTCATTGGATTATCCTGTGGCGTATCTTCGTTCCGCTATCGATGCCTGCGCTCGCAACGCTCATCCTTTTTACGATGGTGGGCCACTGGAATTCGTGGTTCGACGGATTAATTCTGATGAATACACCGGACAAATACCCGTTGCAGAGCTATCTGCAGACGGTAGTCATTAATCGAGATCTTAGCTTGGTGACCATGGCTGATGCAGGGACGCTGGCATCGGTGTCGGATCGCACGCTTAAGGGAGCGCAGATTTTCCTGGCGGCGCTGCCGATCATCTGTGTGTATCCGTTTCTGCAGCGTTTCTTCATTAAAGGTGTCGTTATGGGAAGCGTGAAGGAATAATCATCAGAGGAAATGAGGGTTACAATGAACGGATTGAATGCTAGTGATTTCTCCTATTTAAAGACGCCAAACAAGATAGCTATCCCTGCCTTGGCGGCATCGGGTGTCAGAGGATCGTTCGACGAGAAGGCGGTGGATTGCCCGTTCGTATTCCGTCATGGCGGTATTTTCTACATGATGTACGTAGGCTTCGACGGCAAAGGGTATCAGACAGCGCTCGCGACGAGCGACGATTTGGCTCTGTGGAGGCATGCCGGCGTTATTTTGGAACGGGGAAACGATACATCTAGGTGGGATCACGTCGGCGCGGCAGGCTCATGGATATTGTTGAATTCGAACGATTTGTACGAAATGCCGACACTTAGGAAAGTGGGCGGCAAGTACTGGATGGTCTATCACTCATACCCTAAATTCGGCTACGAGGCCGGCGGTGCGGAGATGGGACTCGCCTGGTGCGAGGACGAGGATTTGCTGACCTGGCACCGACTGGAGGAACCGGTACTTTCTCACGAGGGCGGGGGAGATTGGGAGAAGGCCGGCTTGTACAAGTGCTGCGTCATCGAGGCGGAGAACAGATACTGGATGTTCTACAATGCGAAAAATCGTCCGGAATGGCCTTGGATCGAGGAAACTGGCCTCGCGGTATCGGATGATATGATGCATTGGGAAAGGCATCGTGAGAGCCCGCTGCTTCGCACGGCAGAAGGCACCTTCTATGCACAGTATTTCAGCGACCCCTGCATTCGTTACGACAGCCGCAGTGGCTTATGGATCAACTTCGGATTTGGGTTCGACGGGAGGCAAGCGCAAGGGGCTATGGCTGTGTCGCGTGACTTGCTCAGTTGGGAGATTCTCCCGGAGCCCTGGATTCCGGCAGGCGGACCGGGAGAGCTGGACGAGACGAACGCGCATAAATCTTCGATTGTGTATTGGAACGGGATATTCTACCACTACTATTGTGCAGTCCGGCCACTCCGGGAAGGAGACGCTTCGGACAACGGAGGGGAATTCCGCTGCATCGCGCTCGCGACCGGCGTTTCGGACCTAGAGGAGGAAGCAACCCATGTCAAACGTAATAACGGCTAAAGAACCGGTGGACTACGTCGATCCTTATATCGGCTCTATCGGGCATCTGCTTACTTCGACAACGCCGTTCGTGCAGCTTCCTCACGGGATGGCGCAAGCCTGGCCGATTGTTCCGCCTGGCACGACGGATCGATATCTGGCGGATCGTATGCATGGTATCCAATTCGCCTACGCCGCGCTAATAGCGACGGCGAACAAAAGCGGCACTGACGCGACTTCTTGTTCGTCCGCATACGATCATGATTTCGAGACTTCGACGCCTTATCATTATTCCGTACTGCTAGAAGATGAGAACGTATTGGCGGAGGTTACGGTTGCCAGACGTTCGGCCGCCTACCGTTTTGTTATGCCTGCCTGTGCGAACGCACGCGTGATCGTTAGGCTGCCCGCCGGCTTCGACATTCGCGTGACGGGCGAGTGCGAGTTGGCGCTGTACGGTGAGGATCGAGGAGTGCCGGTGCATATGGCTTTGCGTAGCGGCATGGCATGGAGCGGACTCGAACGGTGGGAGAATGCCGACGCGACGGGTTGTGCGCTCGTCTTCGGCGAGCTTTCTGAAGGAGAGCGCATCGAGCTCTCTGCCGGCTTGTCGTACGTATCGGCGGAGTCGGCGGAGCGGCATATCGGTTCGGGTCTGAGTGGAACGGATTTCGAAGCGATGAAGCTCGAAGGACGAGCTGCATGGAACGAAGCGCTTGGGCGCATCGCCGTGCAAGGCGGCTCCGACGAGCAGAAGTCCGCATTCTATACGGCGCTGTACCGGTCGCTGCTTCCGATGATTAACATCACGGAAGCGGACGGCAGGCATTATAGCGGCTTCGACGGGCGAACGCATGAACACGACGGACGCGATCACTATACAATGGACAATTTGTGGGACAGCTACCGCTGCTTGCATCCGCTGCAGCTGCTGCTGGAGCCTGGCTTGCAGTCGGACATGATCGCCTCTTACGTGCGGATGTACGAAGAATGCGGCTGGCTGCCGCAATTTCCGGATGTCGCAGGTGACCGTCCTTATATGACGGGCAACCATGCCGCAGCATTCTTCGCTGATACGTATGCGAAGGGCGAAAGAAATTTTGATCTGGAGAAAGCTTATGAAGCAGTGCGCCATAACGCGCTGGAAGCGACGATGCTGCCGTGGACGCACAACGGTCCGCTGACGGAGCTGGATCGCGCCTACCAGGAGCTCGGCTACTTGCCGGCGCTGCACAGGGGAGAGACAGAGAGCGTGCCGGAGGTTCACGGGTTCGAGCGCAGGCAGGCGGTGTCGGTCACACTGGAGCATGCGTACGACGATTGGTGCGCCGCGCAGCTCGCGAAGGCGCTCGGCCGGAAGGAAGAAGTGCGGGAGCTGCTCGCGCGCGCAGATAACTACCGCAACCTGTACGACGAACGGATCGGCTTCATGGCGCCGCGGGATGCGGACGGCGAGTGGGTGGAAAACTTCGATCCGGCGCGGGACGGCGGGCAGGGCGGCAGGGATTATTTTGCCGAGTGCAACGCCTGGGTCTATACGTTTCATGTCCAACATGACATCGAGGGCCTGATTGGGTTAATGGGTGGACGTGATCGGCTGGAGGCCAAGCTGGATGAATTGTTTACGGCATCCTGCAGCGGCTCCAAGTATGAGTTCCTCTCACAGTTTCCAGACTCGACGGGGCTCATGGGCCAGTATTGCATGGGCAACGAGCCGGCGTTCCATATCCCGTACCTTTACAATTATGCGGGGGCGCCATGGAAGACGCAGCGCAGATTGCGCGAAATCATGAGGCTATGGTTCACATCGACTCCGTTCGGCATCTGCGGCGACGAGGACGCGGGAGCCATGTCGTCCTGGTACGTCTTCTCCGCGATGGGCTTCTACCCCGTCTGCCCCGGCAAGCCGGTCTATGACATTGGCAGTCCGATCTTCGAAGAGACTCGCATCCGGCAGGAGAACGGCAAAGAGTTCGTCATCCGCGCGGAAGGCGTGTCGGATGTGAACAAATACATTCAGTCGGCGGAGCTTAACGGCGCGCCGCTGTCCGGCCCGACGCTGCCGCACGACGCCATAGTCGCAGGCGGGGAGCTGCTCCTGCGGATGGGGCCGCGGCCGAACAAGAGCTGGGGAGCGGACTGCGCCGGCAGCGTGCTGTAACCCGACTTTTCGGGTTGCAGCCTTCGCAGAGTGCAGCCTTCGCAGAGTGCCGCCCGTCTGCTGCACTTAGGTGCCTTAACTTAGAAAAGCCCGCCGATCGGCGGGCTTTTTGTTACTACTATTAACAATTAGCCAGCTTAAGTTGCACAGCATCGCGCTACATTGATTTGCGCAAATCATGTTAGGAGCTTCGGTGTTTACGCATCGCGATATTCCTGCGGCGTCACATTGGTTTCGCGTTTGAAGAAGCGGCCGAAGGAGGTAGCGGAGTCGAAGCCTACCTTGCCGGCAATATCCTGAATCTTTATTTGCGAGTACCGCAGCAGCTCTTGTGATTTGCCAAGTCGCAAACCAGCGATATACTCCGATACCCCTTGGCCGGTCTGCTGCTTGAATAGCCGCGACAGGTAGGTCGGGTTTAGGTACACGACATCCGCAAGGCGGACGAGTGACAGGTCTTCGCCCAGGTGGCCGTCGATGTACGATTTCAGCTTGGAGACCACGAAGTGCGCCCCTTCATCGTTAGAACGGGCCTGCTCATCGATTAGCTTGACGATCTCGGAGCGCAGGTAGGCGAGGGCGTCCTCCCACGTTACATGGGTATCCAGCGATAACAGCTTCCCGAGCCTGTCTCGGCGCTCAAACGACTCCGCTTCCGCCGCGGACGATGACGAATCATCCGACGATAGCAGCAAGTAGCAGATACCATGATACAGCTCTGCATGAAACTTGCGGCTTTGGTCCCCGCGGCGGGATAATTCGGCAAGCTCGTCAAAGTCGGCGAGCATCCTATGCTCGAGCGCGAGCTCGGAAGAGAGCAGACGGCGCAGCTTATTGCGCGCGACGGTTGCGTCCAGCTCAGGTGCAGCCTCTATGCCGAAGTTGCGATTAAATGCGTCCGTCAGCAGCAGCTCATCATCCGACCCGAAGCCATAAAATAACAACTGCTTCAGCTCGGCGTATTTGGCGGGCAATTGATGCCACTCGATAGGGGCTGTGCTTGCGGCGAAGGATACTGCCAGGTTCAAGTATTGCCGGCAGGCATTCTGAATCGCTTCGAGCTTACCGTGAACGAGGCGGCTCCATAGTTCTGCGTCGAGAGCCTCTCTAGGCATTGCGCCGAATCTCGGCGGCTCTCCGATGTTGGCAGCCAACGCCTCCGACTTCGTTGAGCTAATATCCGTCGTTCTCGCAAAGCCAACAGTCGTCTCCGGCTGGATAAACGCCGCCAGCAACGGCATCTCGGGCAGCGTGGAGAAATGGTGGAAGCCGCTCCAATGCTCCGCCGCGATGTTCTGCACGGCGTACCGCAGCAGCGCCTTGTCGGACTCGGTATGCTCGGAGTCGAAACGGTCTACGCGCGCGACGAGCAAGAGAGCCGGGCGTTCGGCATCGAGCCCGGTCTGCAGCTCATCCAGCCGGTCTTGTCTGACGGAAGCCAGACCGTGCACAAGCTGGCGCGCGTATTCATTCTGCCGGGCGCCGATCGCTTGCAGCCACTGCGCCCTCGCTTGCTCCAGCAGCTGCTCTCGCTCGCCGCTGCGTTCCAGCTCGGCGATGGCTTTGCCGATTGCTTGGAGAATCGCCTCGTCTCCGTCCATCTTGAGGACGTAATCGATGCCGCCGCCTCGCATCGCCGATTGAATATAAGAGAAGTCGTCGTAGCCCGACAGGAATACGGATTTGCACGACGGCCAGTTTTTGGCGATTACGGTTTGCAGCTCGAGTCCGTTCATGCCGGGCATTCGAATATCCAGCAGCGCGATATCGATCTTCGTACGTTCCATGACCGCTAAGGCTTCATTAGCTGATAACGCTCCATACACATCCAGCTCGTAAGGGGCCTCCTCCGCGAGCAGTTGTTTCAGCCCGCGCACGATATTCGGTTCGTTATCCACGATCAACAGTCGGTACATCAAGCTGTCGCCTCCTTATAGGGTATAGTCATGATGATCCGCAATCCCCCCAGGGAACTACGATCTGCAATCAGCCCGGCACTCTCGCCAAAATGCAGCTGAACCCGCTGCAGTACATTACGCAAACCTTCGCTGTCCGAGTTGTAGCCGGGATTGGTCAGAAGCGACGAGATATGCTCCATGGCGCGTTCGTCCAGCCGTTCGCCGTTATCCTCCACCGTAATTGCCGCCGTCCCGTCGTCATGATCGAGGAAGGTGACGGAGATCAAGCCTTGGCTGATTCGGTCCTCCAGCCCATGATGGTAAGCATTCTCGATCAGCGGCTGCAGCAGAAGCTTGGGCACCGGCAATTGACTCAGCCTCTCCGGCACGTTTCCGAACTCAATTCGGACGTGATCGTCGAAGCGAATGCCTTGAATGGAGGCATAAGAGCGGCAGAACGAAATTTCCTGCTCCAGAGATACGTTGTCGGCATTTTTGGTAACGTATTTGAAATAATCGCCGAGGTGTTTGGAGAACGCAATCACCTTCTCGTTTTCGTGAAGCTTGGCAAGCCGGTATAGGTTAAAGAGGCTGTTATATAGAAAATGGGGGTTGATCTGCGACTGCAATTGCTTGAGCTCAGCTACTTTAACTTGGTAACGCTGCACGTAAACCTCATCGATCAGCTCTCGCAGCCGGTTGACCGTTCGGTTGAACTGGTGGTACAAGTAGCTGAATTCATCATTGGTATCCGCCTGCAGCTGCTGGGTAAGATTGCCTCGCTCCAGTCCGCGGAACGCGCTAACAAGCCGCTTCATCGGGGCATGGATGCTTCGATACAGCCGGTAAGAGAATAGTAGCAAGAGTGCGACGGCGGCGATGGACAGACTCCATAACCAGATCGCGTATTGCTTGAGCGGGCCGGTCAAACTATTTTCATCCAGAAACAAAACAAGCGACAGACCTAGCTTGGAGGAGGTCTGGTGGAAGGTATAGTAACGTTCCTTGCCCTCGGAGTAGATGTTGTTGCGATCGTCGTTCCCCGCTTCTCCGACAGCAGGAGAGGAGCGGAACGCAACCGATTGCCGAATGAATGCAAGCGTCCGTTGGCGATCGCCCGGAAGGGCGCCGCCCGTCATCGACCACTCTAGCCCACTGTCCAGCAGCATCGCGCCTCCACCTCCACTGCCGCCGATGGTTATGCCGGCAAGCGAGTTCATGATGGCGTCGTTAGAGATTTCCAGCACGATGGTGAAGCCTTTGCCCACCGGCTTTGTATTGGGAAACGGCAAGCTCATCCAGAGCTTGTTCTGATATAAAGTGAAAGGAGATTCGTAGATATCGACCAATCGTTTCAACGCAGAGGCTTCTTCGACAGGCAGCTCGTCGTAGGAGGTTGCTGAGATTTTGCGATTCAGGGCGGGCACGTTGACGAATGCATCTCTTATGTAAGGACTCATATTTTTTAGAATAAGGAGCTTCTTCTGTACGTTCTTTACGGCTGCTGTGAACTGTTCATCCGTCAGAATGACCGACGAATAGGCGAGATGGTTGATGTCGTCATCAAGCACGTATTGCTGCATGAGCGTCACGAGGGGACCAAAATCGCTTTCGAGCGAGCGGATATAATCGCCTACCTTGGACTCCGCGGAGCTCGTAATCTCGTTGCGTACGAGCCGTTCGCTGCGCACATTGACGACCATGCTCAGCGTGACGAGAGGAAGGATAAGCACCAGGAAGGTAAGAAAAAGCTTGGGAAATAACGGTAGGCTGGGTATGCGCACGGATGGGTCCAACTCCTTCTAAGCAGCTACAACGAGTATATCATGCAAGCGCATTCAGAGGCGGTTCTAAGGGTAAGAAGTAGACGGACGTATAGTATTTGGTTGAGGAAAGTCGATTGAATCGTCCGCCCAAGGGCATCTAGAAGTCTATGGGACACGGGGATATGTCGCGAAATCAACGGAACCGTCACTCCTCTGCCAATATAGAGCTAAGTCGCGCCGCCATCCTTATGCTGACCCGCTAGCAGCATTTGCTGCTTGTTTCGGTATTGCGTCGGCGTGCATCCGACCCACTTGCGGAATTGGCTTGCGAAGTGGGACGGAATGGGCCAGCCAACTCGAGCGCCGATCGTTTCGACGGAAAGGTCGCTTGATCCGAGCATCAGACATGCCTCCTGAATACGGCGCGCCAGCAAATAATCCGTCACCGTTTGCCCGGTCTCTTCACGGAACAGGCGCGATACATGGAATTTGGACAGATGTATGTCGCTCGCCAGTTGCTCGAGCCTAAATGGCTCTTGGAAGTGGAGTTCGATCCATTCGAGAATCGCTTCGGTATGGGTTGCGGAACGGGAAGATAGCGGTGCATGATCGGATAGGTAAGCGCCCTCAGCTTCTAGAAAAACAAGCATTTGCGTGAGAAGAGCCGCCTTCAGCGAGAAACGCCCTTCCGGCGTAGCTTGATCCAATAGCTTGTTGTAGTAAGTCATCAGCGGTTCTATGGGATGGCGGGTTCCGAATCCGTGGAATACCTGCGACGTAAGCCCATCCTTCGAGATTCGTTTCATCCCGGTCATGAGGCTGCCGAACACCTGGAGTCCGCTTGCTACTGCGTTGGGCTCGAAATGGATGATGGAGCGAATATAGTTGGATTGCTCGCTTAGCGCTCTAACATAATGAAGCTGGTAGGGGCGGAATAGGAATAACGAGCCGGGTTGAATCGGATAGACGTTCTGATCCAGAATGACGCTGCCTTCTCCCTCGTGTACATATAGAAGCTCGATTCCTTGGTGGTAGTGGAAGTAGCCCCGGTATCCAGGCTCAGCTCCTTTCACCAGCTTGGCATTAATGGATCCATCCGGAAAATCGACATTCATTAGACGATTCATGATGATTTCAATCCTTTCCACACATCCGCAATATAGCTATAGTCTAGCACAAGAGAACTGAACTGTCGCTGCGCAGCATTTGGTATTCTCATAGTAGAAACTCATGAGAAGAGGGATATGTATGTGGCAGACTATCATGGATGATGTAATAGCGAAGACGAAACAAAACATAACACGGTTCGGGGATCAGTTTCCTCATGTCAGCTTAAACGACGAGTATTTGCTTAACGATAATACGGATTGGACAGATGGCTTCTGGTCGGGCTTGCTATGGCTGTGCTACGAATATTCCGGCGACGAAACCTTCAGAGACGCAGCGCGAGGAACGGTGGCGAGCTTCCGCACTCGCTTAGATAACAAGGTAGCGCTTGACCATCACGATATCGGCTTCTTGTACTCCTTGTCCTCCAAGGCGCAATGGATGATCGAAGGCGACGAGGAGGCCAAACGTCTGACGATTGAAGCGGCTGACGTGCTGCTGGACCGCTGGCGTCCCGAGATTGGTATTATTCAGGCATGGGGATCGAAGGGCGATCCGATCAACGGCGGACGCATCATCATTGACTGCTTGATGAATCTGCCGCTGCTTTATTGGGCGCATCAAGTGACTGGCGAGCAAAAGTATTACGATGTTGCGGTGGCACATGCCGAAGTCAGCCGTCGTTTCCTCGTGCGCGGAGACGATTCGTCGTACCACACGTTTTACTTCAACCAAGAGACGGGCGACGCCCAGCGCGGCGGCACGCATCAAGGCTACCTCGACGGCTCCACATGGACGCGCGGTCAGGCTTGGGGCATTTACGGCTTCGCATTGTCTTACCACTATACAAACAACGAGGCTTTCCTGGAAACCTCGATTCGTCTTGCAAAATATTTCTTGGAGCGCCTGCCTGAAGACCTTGTTGTCTACTGGGACTTCAACGCGCCGGTCAATGCGGAGACGAAGCGTGACAGCTCGGCTTCGGCCATTATGGCATGCGGCGTGCTTGAGCTGTTAAAAGTGTTGCCTGCCGATCATCCAGATCGGGCTGTGCTGGAACATGGCTTGGAGCAGACCATGAAAGGTCTGGCTGAAGGTTATTCCACGGTGAATAAGCCGGATGCGCAAGGATTGCTGGAGCGCGGCTCATACAGCGTGCGCGGCGGAGCTTCTCCTGACGACTACATGATCTGGGGCGACTACTACTACATGGAAGCTTTGATGCGCATTGAGAAGGGGCATAAAGGCTACTGGTACGAGTAAGGGAAACATCCTATACGATCAGAAAAACTAGAGTGGAATAGATAGAAATAGAGGTAGCCTCGGCTTGAATCTTGAAGCCTTGGGCTGCCTCTATTTGTTTGAACGAACATGAATTTGGATTTGCGCACGCATATATCTTTCGGGTTGCTGCATGTGCTTCAAGCACCATGCACCCTTTTACTCCCGTGTTTCGTCTAAATGTTAAGACGTATACAAAGGGGGAAGTTTCATGAAACGCTGGATGATGTTGGCGCTGGGCATACTTGGCAGCATGTTGATGTTGCTAACGATAGGCTGCGGAAAAGAAGAACGTTCGGTACCGCCTGAGCCAACTATCGCGGGGAGCATCACGGAGGGGGGCGTAGAAGCGGACCGGGTAGTCGTGTCCCGTTCGATAGATTTTGCACAAGTGAATGAGCGGCCTTACGTCATATTCGAAGACGGGGATGAGATGGATACATTTGCAGATGCAATGAAGTCTGGGAATAAAATAAACGGGACATTAGATGTCGACTTTCCGGATTATGACATCGTCATCGACCAAAACGGGAAACGCAGCACGCTTCATATGTGGCTGCATCGGGATGGAGGTCAAGGCATGTTCGTCTATACGGGAGATACAGGCACTGGATATACGATGACCGAGAAGTCGACAAAGGCGTTAATTGAGATCATATGGGGCGTCCACTATGATTCTGATACAGCTGCGGCTAACGGTGATGTTGTTTCTCCTTTGTCGGGCGGAATTCAGAATGCGGATCGTTGGCTGAGCTTTGTTGATAACGTGGAGAATAAGGAGCCGGATGAGGTGCAAGTGGTGTATTATACGATCGAAGGCGATCCCATCTTCCGTAATTTGATCTATGATGGGGGCGATTCGCTGAGATTCCGGCTGGATACATCCCATGATGATTATGGGGCGGCGCTTGATCGGACCGATTTCTGTCGCAGCATTGAGGCTGATAAGACCGATGCGGGAACGGTGTATACACTTGCTGGATGCGGCGACAGCGAGACGTGGTTTGAGCTCATTTTTCCGGGCGAATAAGATGTGAAACGATCCCTGTGATATACTGGATAAAAAATGAAACCTCAATCTACGTGCTTCGAAGAGTGTGGTTGCGGAGGACATGGTTACGATGGCAAGCATTGACGATACGGAGAAGGAACAACGGCTGAGCTCATTGCCAGAAGGCGTTAGACTCAGCTGGGGCATTGTGAAGAAGCAGCGCAGAGGACCTAAGGGGGAGCTCAGTATCCCTCAGATTGTCCAAGCGGCAATCGCAATTGCCGATGAGGAAGGGCTGGGAGCATTGTCGATGAGCCGGGTGGCTCAATCGCTAGGCTTTACGACGATGTCGTTATACCGCTATGTCTCTAGCAAAAACGATCTGCTGCTCCTCATGCAGGATGCGGTATGCGATATCGAGATCCCGGAGGACTCGGGCGAAGAAACCTGGCGGGAACAGATGAAGGAATATGTACGCCGGAGCGTGAGTGTCTTCCGTGACCATCCGTGGTATGCCGATATTCCGATTCAGAGCTTGCCGATTATGCCGAGTAATTTGCGCATTCTGGAGTGGATGCTGCGGATTATGCGCGACTTCCCGCTGAACGAATTCGAGAAGATGTCCTTCTTGCTCCTAGTAAGCAGCTACTCCAGAGCATACGGTATGATAGAACGGGATAAGGCGCTCGTCATGAAGGATCATGGCTCACTCAGCAGCTTCGAAGGATTGGATTATACGGCAGCTCTCCGGGAACTTATCTCTGCCAAGGATTTCCCGCATCTATACCCGATTGTGATGTCGGGCGCATATACGGGAGAGAAGGGCAGCCCCATAGAAGACGACCTGGATTTCGGTCTGGAGCGAATATTGGACGGTATCGAGCGATACATCGAAATGAAGCGCAAGATGATAGAATAACAGAAAAAAATCACAACCAGGTCAAAGATTAACGGCGTTACTCTTTCGATTTTCTCGAGAAAGCAATCGCTCCCCAGATCATTGCGAGCATCCATATGCCGCCGCACCAGAGCAGCGCCTTCCAGCCGTTATCGCCAACAGCCCCGCCGGAGAGTAGCGCACGAATGCTCTCAATGACGGGCGTAATGGGCTGATGGGCCGCGAAGCCTTGCAGCCATGACGGCATCGTATTGGTCGGTACGAAGGCGCTCGACAGATATGGTAGGAATAATAGGACGAAGCCATAACCGCTTGCGGCAGAGGGGCTGCCGGTAACGAGGCCGATCGCAGCGAAGAGCCAGGTGAACGTTAAGATGAACAAAGCAACGAGTCCAAGCGCAAGCAGCCATTCCGCGAAGCTGGCCGAAGGTCTGAAGCCGACGAGCAGCGCGACGCCGATCACAATGCCGGTTGCTACGAGATTACGTATGAGACTCGCTACAACATGCCCCGTCACGACGCTTGTGGCTTGTATCGGCATCGTGCGGAAACGGTCGATTATGCCATTGGTCATATCGGTGGCCACGTCGACGGCTACGCTGGAGGCGCCGAAGCCGGCACACAACAGGATGATACCGGGGACGACGTAGTTGACATAATCGCCATCCGAAGAGAGTGCCCCGCCGAATACATAAGTAAAGAGCAACATGAGGAATACAGGGAGCATGATGGCCATGAGCAGCGCCTCGACATTACGCAGGCTGTGGCGCAGACTGCGACCGATGAACACGGAGTTTGTGGTTAGAATCGTTCTCATCTTGCGGCAGCCTCCTTTGTTGACTCCACGCCGGGAGTCTGAGTGAGGGCTACAAATACATCGTCCATGCTCGGCTTGCGAATACCGATCTTCGTATCCCCAGGATAGCGGGCTGAGAGCTCGCTCATCATATGTTTAATCTCTGCAAGACCGCCACTTGTCGGGATCGAATGAATCAACTCATCCTTATTGTTTCTTAGCTCGATCACTTCGCCCCCTACCATGGATTTAAGCTCTGCCGAAGTGCCTTCGGCGACGATCCTGCCGCCGTTAATGACTGCAATTCGATCGGCCAGCTCGTCAGCCTCCTCCAAATATTGAGTAGTCAGCAGAATGGTGATTCCTTGCTCCTTTAATGCCAGTATCATCCCCCACAAGGCGCGCCGGCTGACCGTGTCGAGACCAGTAGTCGGTTCGTCTAAGAACAGCACAGGACGGCTATTGACCAGACTAAGCGCGAGATCGAGCCGTCTTCGCATGCCGCCGGAATAGGTTTTGGCTCGTTTGTTCGCGGCTTCCTGGAGTTCGAATTGCTGCAGCAGCTCCGCTGAGCGAATGCGGGCTTGAGAGACAGAATAGCCGGACAGCCGGCACATCATGATTAGATTTTCTTCCCCTGTCAGCACTTCGTCGACTGCTGCGAATTGGCCCGTCAAGCTAATGGACTGTTTCACTTGTTGTTTTTCCAGCTTAACGTCATAACCAGCTACGTTTGCCTTCCCGGCATCAAGAGAGGAGAGCGTGGACAAGATGCGAATCAATGTTGTTTTGCCAGCGCCGTTAGGGCCTAACAGTGCGAAGATGGTTCCAGCGGGCACAGACAAATTCAGTTCGTCTAACACGGATTTTCCCTTGAAGGACTTCCGGAGTCCGCGTACTTCGATGGCATTGGTCGCCATACAACATCACTCCTCAAATCATATTTAACAATTGTGTGCTACATAAACAGTATATGATGCACTCAGTTCATATAACTCCGTCTAGAGGATGATTTTGAAGGGATGGATAAGAGGCTCTAAGGGGGGATTTCCATGCGCGTATCGTTAAAGTCTTTTGTTGCAGGATTCGTTTGCTGTGCGCTACTCAGCGCCACAACTGCTTACGCCGCGGTTGGCTCTTCACGCATCGATTACGGATCAGCGACGATCCAGGGGAGCTTACCTTGGATGATCTAGGCATCGATGATGCTGTAACGGGAGCTCAGATTCGGTTAGGCATGACGAAGGCAGAGGTAGAGAAGCTGCTAGGGGCGCCGGACGACGAAATAATGGGTCGGGACTTGTACAATGGTCTTCAAGTCTATTACCGGGATGACAAAGCTGCAGGTTTGATCGTGGCTGCATCCGATAATGAAACGAATCGCTATAGGACCCACAGAGAAATTGGTCTAGGCAGCTCGTACCGCGAAATTTTGAGCCAATACGGCGGTCCGCAATCCCAAGAGCCTCTGTATAACGACATTGCAATCAATTATGTGTTTTCAAACAATAATGGAACGCTTGAGAAAGTAACCAAACCGATAACCCCTGTGGATAACTGGAATCTTTCCGAAACTTATTACATTTCGATTCTTTTATTTAACCTCATACGGCAAGAAGTCTCCTATCCTCTATAGGTGGGAGATGAATTCCCGTCTTCGAAGCGTTGCTTACAAAATACACGCCGTCATGATACAATCAGTAGTATAGTTGTAAATGGCGGTGATACTGTGGAATTAGATAATAATAATCATTCAGTATTCTTGATGTACTATCATCTTGTTTTAGTTATCAAATATCGTCGAAAAGTGATTGATGATCAAATATCGAATCGTCTCAAGGAGATATTCGAATATATTGCACCGAAGTACAATATTTCATTACAGGAATGGAATCACGACAAAGACCATGTTCATATTTTGTTCAAGGCACAGCCAAACAGTGAGTTATCTAAATTTATCAATACCTATAAAAGCGCATCATCACGTCTGGTCAAAAAAGAACATTCCATCATTAGAAAATCACTATGGAAAGAATATTTCTGGTCGAGAAGTTTTTGTCTGCTAACAACAGGCGGAGCACCCATTGAAGTGGTCAGACGTTATATCGAAAGCCAAGGTGAGAAGATATGAACAAAGCATTCAAATATCGGATTTATCCGAATGCCGAGCAAGAAATTCTCATCCATAAAACGTTTGGTTGTGTGCGATTTATCTATAATCAAATGCTTGCGAATCGAAAAGAAGTTTACGAGTCATTCAAAGACGATAAAGAAGCAATGAAGAAACAGAAATATAGGCTTCCAGCCGACTTCAAGAAAGATTTTGTTTGGCTCAAAGAAGTAGACAGTCTGGCGCTGGCGAATGCACAATTGAATCTGCAAACGGCTTATAAGAATTTCTTCCGAGACCCGTCTGTGGGTTTTCCGAAGTTCAAGAATAAGCATCACGATAAGAAATCCTATACTACGAACAATCAATGCGGCACGATTCGGCTCATAGACAGCAAAACCATCCGACTGCCTAAACTGAAAGATGTGAAGATTAAGCTTCACCGTCAGTTGCCAAAGGAAGCCATCATAAAGTCTGCAACGCTAAGTAAAACGGCAACGGGTAAATATTTCGTCTCCATATTGATCCAATACGAAGCACGAATAAATCTAGTAGAGCCAACCCCTGAAACGGTAGTAGGTTTGGATTATTCGTCTCGTTCATTGTTTGTCGATAGTCAGGAAAACAGTGCTGACTATCCAAAATTCTACCGAAAGGCAGAAGAAAGACTGAGAAAAGCTGGGCGCAAGCTGTCTAAACGTAAAAAAGGCGGTAAAAACCGTGAAAAGCAACGCCTTAAAGTAGCCAAGCTCCATGAAAAAGTAGCGAACCAGCGCAAGGACTTCTTGCATAAGCGCTCCAGGCAGATAGCCAATGCCTGCTCAGCCGTTGCCATAGAAGACTTACATATGCGTGGAATGGCGCAAGGACTCCGTCTGGGAAAATCTACGAATGACAATGGATTCGGGATGCTAAAGACCTTTTTGGGGTATAAGCTTGCGGAGCAAGGAAAACAACTTGTTGTGATTGACAAATGGTTTCCATCCAGCAAACGGTGCAGATATTGCCAAAACGATAACAAGGAACTTACATTGGCAGATCGAACTTGGGTATGCCAGCACTGCGGCACAGCATTAGACAGAGACGTAAACGCGGCAATCAACATCAAAAATGAAGGTTGCCGGAAGCTGGGTATAGCCTAATCGGCACGAATCAGAACCGTGGGGCAAACGGGGATAGCTTGGTCATGATGCTGGCATTAGCTGGTATG
Organism: Paenibacillus sp. strain BS8-2; assembly: GCF_054483835.1. NCBI lineage: Bacteria > Bacillati > Bacillota > Bacilli > Caryophanales > Paenibacillaceae > Paenibacillus > Paenibacillus sp. strain BS8-2. The sequence continues at coordinate 728,255 of NZ_CM137010.1, read as the reverse complement.
TCCCAAGAAGCCCCCACCTCTAAGCGTTAGCGCAGGTGGTGGGAGTATGTCACCAATGTTAATCGTACGCTAGGTTATATGTTAATCGGGGATTTTCAATTCGCAATGACATCAAAGTAAGCCTCTAATCCATCAATTCTGAAAAAAAGTTAATCCTGCAAGCGTTTTAGTGTGTGCTATAATTTGTCGGAAGCCTGAAGGCACGGGACCAAGCAGCACATCACAAGCGATTGCTAGGAGGTAATCATGAACATCAAGGCCCATGTAGGAACAAAACAATGGATATTTATGGCGTTGGCAGCCTTGCTGCTGCTCGTCACGCCGTTAACGGCTTCGGCCGCGCCGGCGAAGGGCGACGTTATTGTGACAAAGGATGCCGTCATCAAGCTTGACGGAGAAGCCATTACGCTTACAGAGCCGGCATTGACGCTGGACAATCGGTTATTTGTGCCGGTAGCACGAATGGCGGAGCTGTTCAACGTAAAGAAGATAAGCTGGAACCAGGCGAATCAAGAAAGCACAATCGAGACTGTGCTTGGTGACACAATCGTCTTCGGGGTTGACGTTCCCGTCGTCTATTTCAACGGAGCCCGCTATATGCTGGACGCCGCACCGTTCGTCGAGAATAACAGATTGTACATACCGCTGCGCCACGCAGCTGAACTGATGCACGCAACGGTCAAGTGGAACGATGAAGAGGATGCCGCGGAAATTACAACGGTTGAGCCTGCCATTGTAAGCGAGGAAAACGTGTTGGCTGATATTGTAAAGTCGTTCGGCACCAATGAAGCGGAGCTGCTTCTGCGTAACGAGATGAAGAATGCCGACAGCATTAAAGCAGGTATTGCGCTGCGAGTCGTGATGCCGTCCATCTTCGACAAGCCTGCTAAACCTTATACGGATCAGGATTACAAGCTGCTCGCCAAGATTACGATGGTCGAAGCCGGATATGAGACGTATGCGGGACAGCTCGCCGTCGCGAATGTCATTCTGAACCGTACCAAGGACACGAGATTCCCAAGTACGATTAAGGATGTCATCTACTCCGGCAAGCAATTCCCGCCTGCACATAACGGATTGTTAGACAAGGCAAGTCCGAACGCTAGCGTGCTGCGCGCAGCCAAGGATGCGCTTAACGGCAAGAACAACGTACAAGGCGCTGTCTACTTCTTTAATCCCAAGGTGTCCAAGGGATCGTTCTGGTCCAATTTGGATGTCGTCGCTAAGATCGGGCATCATCATTTCGCCGAATAGAATCAAACAAAAGACGCATCGCCGGCTCCCGGCGATGCGTCTTTGTTTGATTAGAGGGACGTATCTATGCAATCGTTCCGTTTACTTCAGCAATTCCTCTGTCATCCGGTTTGCGGCTTCTGCTGTAGAAAGCCCCGAGGATGTTGATAGCTGGTACACTTTCGTGAGTGTGCCATAAATGTTCTCTACATTCCGCTTCGCCTCTGCGGCATCGCCGCCGCTAAGCTCCGATCCAGTGACGATAATGCCGCCGGCGTTGATGACGTAATCGGGGGCATACACGATGCCGAGCTGACGCATACGCTCTGCATGCTTTAAGTCCGATAGTTGATTATTCGCGGCACCGGCTACAATTCTGCACTGAAGCTGTGCAAGCGTGGTGTCGTTCAGGATGCCGCCGAGCGCGCATGGAGCGAAGACATCACAGGCTGCATCATAGATGTTCTCCGGGGCACAAGCGGTCGCGCCGAATTCCAGCGCGGCTTGCTTCATACGGGATTCGTCGATATCCGTAACGATCAACGTGGCGCCGTCATCGTGCAGGTAGCGGCATAACCGATAGCCGACCTTGCCCAGACCTTGCACGGCAACGGTTCGTCCAAGGAGGGACTCGTAGCCGAATACCTTTTTGAGCGATACACGGATGCCAAGAAAGACGCCGTATGCCGTCATGGTCGCTGTCAAATCATTAACGGCGCCAAGCGAACCCGAAACATCTGTTACGTAAGAGGTTGTCTCTCGTATGCAGTCCATGTCGGCGACTGTCGTACCGAGGTCCATGCCCGTAATGTAATGTCCTTGCATCCGGTCGATATAACGTCCGAGCATGCGAAAGAGCCCCTCACGGGAGCCTTGACCCGGATGGGATAAAATAACCGCTTTGCCCCCTCCATATGGAAGACCGGAGATCGCGGATTTATACGTCATGCCTTTGGCTAGTCGCAGCGCATCCGAGATGGCTGCTTCGTCACTTTCGTATTGCCACATTCTACATCCGCCAAGCGCGGGACCAAGCTTCGTATTATCGATTGCGATAATGGCCTTGAACCCGCTTACGCGCTCCTGCAGGAAGAACACCCCTTCGTAATCACTCTGCCACATGTCCACGGACGGTCCCTCCTTCACCCAATGTGCTGCGGATCGGCAGCTTATGGTGTAGGATATTCATCGGGAGCGCTCGAGGACTAGGCATTGGCTGAGAGGGAGGACGAATTTGTTCAATACTAAGCGTTGCTCGGAATGGAGCGCGCTGCTAATTCAATAATGTTTCCATCTTGCCGAGCAGCCTGGTCCATTCCACAGGCTTTGTATCAAAGTCGTCGCAGCCAGCCTCGAAGGCATGATCGCGGTCACTGGTCATGGCATGTGCGGTGAGTGCGATGACGGGGATGCTCTTGGTGTCCGCATCTGCTTTGAGAGCGCGAATCGCATCCCAGCCATCCATAACAGGGAGGCTTAGATCCATCAGGATGAGATCGGGCTGAAGCGACTTGGCAAGCTCGACGCCTTGCCGGCCGTCAACGGCCATATCGACTTCGAACCCTTTGCGCATCAGACGACGGGACAGCATGTCCCGATTCATTTCGTTGTCTTCTACCAGCAGTATTCTAGCCATAGACTGTTTCCTCCCTAGTGTGACCAGACGACTGATCGATCAATCGATGAATTTCGGCGAGCAGCCTCGATTTCTCCAGTTGTCCTTTGTCCATGATGTTTTTGGCGTAGCCGCTTAATCGCAAGCGCTCATCCTCCGTCAATGTCTTCGCCGTGACAACAACGACAGGAATATCGCGCCATTGATCATGCTCGCGCAGCGCGCTTGCGAATTCGAAGCCATCCATCTCCGGCATCATCAGATCCAGCAGGATGAGATGAGGAGCCTCTTTCCGCAGGAGATTAAGAGCGAGTTGCCCGTTGCCCGCCTGCAGGACGCGATACCCTTCCTTGCTAAGCATCTTTGTCATCATGTCGCATGTAATGGCATCGTCTTCGATGACCAGCACGGAGCGATTGTGACGCTCGGGCACATATTTCTCAATGATGCCGATGAGGCGATCTCGTTGTACAGGCTTCGTAACGAATTCGGAGGCGCCCATCGCGTAAGCCAGCCGCTGTTCGTCCAGCATGGAGATCATGACGACGGGTATATGCGCGAGCTCGGGGTCGTTCTTCAGCATAGTGAGCACATTCCAACCGTCAACTTCGGGCATCAGTACGTCAAGCGAAATCACATCGGGTTTCAGCTGCTTGGCAAGTCGCAAACCTTCCTGACCCGATTTGGCTAATGTGACGCTCCAGTCCTCATTGCCGAGATATCGCTGCATAAGACCTAGCATCGCGGGGTCATCGTCAATCACTAGCACAGTGCCCACACCTTGAGTCGACGAGAGCGACAAATGCTGAAGATGCTCTCCTTGGACAGGTCTAGCGCTCTTGGCCGATGATGACGACTTTGCATCGCCATGCAGCGCTTCCGTTCTGCTTGTGACAAAGGCGGTTGACTCGCTAGCAACAAACGGATGATTAGAACCGTCGGCTAGCAGAGGCAGCCGGACGGTGAAGGTCGAGCCTTCGCCAAGCATGCTGTCTACTCGTATGGTACCGCCGAGCATGTTGCACAGATTCTGACTGATCGCCAGACCAAGGCCAGTGCCTCCGAACTTTCGAGTCGTTGACGTGTCTGCCTGCTTGAACGCGACAAATATACTCTCAGCCTGCTCCGGTGTCATACCGATGCCATTGTCCTTCACTCGGAAGATGATATCTAGTCCGCTGTCTGTCTGTTCGCTGGCAATAGACAGGAGAACAGTGCCTTCCGTCGTGAACTTGGCTGCATTACTGAGCAGATTAAGCAATATTTGCTTTAGTTTGGTGGCATCCGATCGGATCGTTCCGATGCTGCCGTCCAATCCATCGAGCACAAGCTTGTTGCGTTTGGCGGCGATGAGCGGATCGACAGTATCGATTAATTCGGCAATCATGGAGGGGAGGTCGAAGGGCTCCACATACAGTTCCATCTTGCCTGCTTCGATTTTGGACAGATCAAGGATGTCATTGATTAAGGAGAGGAGGTGACGTCCTGCTTTATGAATTCTGTGCAGATCCTCGGAGAAGGCGACCTCGCCCATTTCGTCCGCTTCTTCTTTGAGCATCTCGCTGTAGCCGATGATCGCATTAAGCGGTGTGCGCAGTTCATGGCTCATGTTGGCGAGAAACTGGCTTTTGATCTGGCTGGCTTCAATCGCTCCGTCGCGTGCCTTGGACAGCTCGAGCGTCCGCTCGGCAACCTTATCCTCTAATTGATCATTCAGCATGCGGAGCTCTTGGTTGGTCGTATAAAGCTCCCGAGTCTTAAGCTCGGCGATCTGCTCGGCATCCTTGCGAGCGCGTCGCTCCCTCTCCAATTGCCTGCGCAAAACCTCGATTTCGTTCATGTGATCATTCACCCCGCTAATGTAAGCACGAATCGTGCCGATGTCCCGTCAGTCAAGTCTTCACGGCTAAGCGCAATGTGTTCTCCGTAATGCTCGATACACCCATTGATCAGTCCTTCTGCCAGATCTGCGAAAGGTCTCGTCGACGAATAAACCATCACAAGCGTTCCCGGAACGGACGCATCAAAACTGAAAGCAGGCAGTTCGGCGTCCGGATAAAGTTTCCGTACTTCGACGTGGATATAGCTGTCCAAGCGCTGCAAGAAGTCGAAAGTGGAGGCATGCTCTTCAATAAAGTAGGGATAGTGCTGGACCAGAACGGCGAATAGATAGCGGCCAAACGCTTTGACGAGAGCGGCGACAGGAACGCCCGTCCGAGCGCTTAGCTGAGAGATGAGCTCGATAATCTCTGCGTGATCGTACGTACCGAGCGATGTATAGCTCCCGCCTGAAGGGAGCTTGGACGATTCGATAATGTCGTCTGCAAGCGACAAGGAGAAGGTTTCTTCGACCATGTCCAGAAACGAGGTAAATACGATTCCCTTCATCCGCCGGCTCCTTCCAACAGGTAATCGGCCTGCTGATTGATGTCGGTCAAGCGTAAGAATGCCTCTACGACATTCGGGTCGAAATGCTGACCGGATTGCAACTTGATCTCTTTCAAAGCTTCCGCAGGTGTCCATGCCTGTTTATACGGACGCTCATGAGTTAGGGCGTCGTAGAAATCGGCGAGTGCGACGATTCGGCCAGCCAGAGGAATAGCTTCGCCGCTTAACCCTTGCGGGTACCCCGTTCCGTTCCACTTCTCATGGTGGGTAAGCGCAATAACGCCGGCAGTCTGCAGGACGGGGAAGACGCTTCCTTGCAAAATATTGGCGCCGATATCGGCATGCTCCTTCATCTTGGCGAATTCCTCCGGAGTGAACCGTCCTGGCTTCAGCAGGATCCCGTCGGGAATGCCGATCTTGCCGATATCGTGGAACGGCGCAGCGCGTCCAATCAGCGTGGCTTCCTCCGGCAGGAGTCCCATGCTGAGCGCGATGCGCTCGGCTAGGTCGCCGACTCGTTTCGTATGGTGGCCGGTCTCGTCATCGCGATACTCCGCTGTACGGCTGAGCACATCCAATATTTCCGCCTGTGCCATCTCGAGCTCTTGTGTCCGCTCCCGCACGCGCTGTTCCAGATTGTAATTCCGCTCTTGCAGCTTCAGATGGTAGAATCGTGTAGCGAGGAAATTCTGGATACGAAGGACAACCTCCGTCCGATCGAACGGCTTGGAGATAAAGTCGCTCGCACCTTCATGCAGCGCACGTTTCTTGGCTTCTGGGGTTACGTCGGCTGTCAGCACGAGAATAGGCAAATATTCGCTCTCCGGCTTCCACTCGCGTAATCGCTCCAGCACAGTGAAGCCGTCCATCTCGGGCATGTGCAGGTCAAGCAGCACGATATCCGGTTGATGCTCGGCGAATAAGGATTCCACCTCTAGCGGATTTGTTGTCGTTACTAGATTCGTATATCCCGCCCGGGTCAGAATTCGTATTAACAGGCTGATGTTATATTCTTGATCATCTACGATTAGGAACTTGGCATTACGATTCCACTGAACATCCATATGTCGGCCTCATTCGAATATATAATGAAATTCATTGGCTATTATTGCCACTATTCTATTATTATAAGGGGTAATTCGATATTTTACGACTGGATTCTAGTTCAATCGACACTACCAATTTAGAATTTAAGTGGTTCAGGAGCGGCATATCTAGCGTAGAGGGAGGAAATGGTCGATTGTTTGTCGAATGAACACAAGGAATACACGGCTAGAGATACTTGAGAGGAAAAGAGGATGTTCCTATGCATCATCACCACGGCTCATATGACAGTATTCTGGTATTGTTCTCCTATATTGTCGCGATCGCCGCTTCCTATACTGTATTAGATCTGGTCAACCGGATCAGCACCACTTTGGGATCGAAACGATGGCTTTGGCTGTTATTCGGCGCTTGCTCGATGGGCATGGGCATCTGGTCGATGCACTTTGTCGGCATGCTGGCGTTTTCGCTGCCGGTACCTGTCGCCTACCATATACCGACTGTTGTCCTATCCGTATTGTTCGCGATCGGAGCATCATTTGCCGCGCTGCATATTGTAGGCAGGCCGAAGCCAACGATTACGCGTATCTTATCGGGCGGGGTCCTGCTGGCGGCGGGTATTGTTGCCATGCATTACGTTGGTATGGAAGCTATGCTGATTCGGATCGAATACGATCGTTTCTACGTCGGGTTGTCCGTATTGATCGCGCTGATCGCGGCCATAACTGCGTTATGGTTATCCTTCTATTTCCGCAGGGAGGAAGGAGCGGGCAACCGCGGGTACATGATACTGAAGCTCGGCAGCGCGCTTATCATGGGCGCAGCTGTAGCGGGCATGCATTATGTGGGTATGATTGCGGCTTCTTTCGATCTGGATGGCCTATCCCAATTCGAAGGATCGGGTCTAATTCTCGATCAAAAGTGGCTTGCTTATTTTATTTCGGGCGGAACCTTGTTTACGCTGGGATTGTCGATTTCCGGTATATTCGTATCCAATAAATTTGCATACTTGGACTCCGAGATTGAGGATAAAACAGCTGAGATCCGCAATGTGAATCGGGAGCTGCGGGAGTTAAACGATCAGTTGGAAAGTCTGGTCAAGGAACGGACGATGGAGCTTTCCGAGGCGCGAGACGAGGCGATAAGAGCCAATCAGATCAAGAGTCAGTTTCTGGCCAATATGAGCCACGAGCTGCGCACGCCGCTTAACGCGATTATCGGGTACAGCGAGATGCTGAAAGAAGAAGCTGACGATATGGGCGAGCAGTCGTTCTCCGATGATCTCGACAAAATCCGTAAAGCAGGTACTCATCTGCTCATGCTGATTAATGATATTCTCGATATTTCCAAGATTGAAGCGGGCAAAATGGAGCTGTATTACGAGCGGGTCAATATAGCAGATCTCATGCAGGAAGTCATTGCGACGGTGGGGCCGCTTATCGAAGGAGCTGGCAATACGCTGGAAACGCGGCAAGTGCAAGGAGATCTGGAGATCGATGTGACGAAGCTTCGCCAGATTCTGCTGAACCTGCTCAGCAACGCCGGCAAATTTACGCATGGCGGCAATGTCCGGTTCGAGGTCGCCGAGGAACCACATCTTGATCGTCCGGGATATAGCTTCATCATAGCCGACTCCGGAATCGGTATGAGCGCCGAGCAGCTTAAGCGGCTGTTCCAGCCATTCATGCAAGCCGATGCCTCCACGACGCGCAAATATGGCGGCACAGGTCTCGGACTCGCCATCAGCTCCCGCTTTCTGAGCATGATGGATGGCTACATACAGGTGACGAGCGAGCCAGGCAAGGGCAGCACATTCAAATGTTGGGTGCCGGCTAGGCGGAGTAACCTCTAGCTCTAACGAAACGATTTGATTCCCTTAAATAGGCTCGCCTTCACACAGCCCCCCTGGGATGGTATTCCAGGGGAGCTGTTGTAAATAATTACAATATGAAAATCAGAATAGGCTGGCTTGACTTCGATAATGAGAATTGTTATCATTAACAAGCCCGAAACTAAGACACAGACAAGCCGGGACACATATGGAACGAAGGAGTCTACACATTCATGAAAGCAACCAGAACGAAATTATCATTAAGCACACTAGCGGGAATATTGCTGCTCTCCATGCTGCTGACCGCATGCGGTGCCAACAATAACGGGAATGAAGGAAGCAGCGCAACAGGCGAGCCGACTGCCAGCGCACCGACGGAGACGGAAGCTCCGACTGAGCGCAAGCTGACAGATGGTCTGGGACATGAGGTAACCATCCCGGCAGAACCGAAACGTATTATCGCCTCTTATTTGGAGGATTATCTGGTCGCTTTGGATGTGACTCCGGTTGCCCAATGGTCGGTTCCAAATGGTATTCAAGACTACCTGCAACAAGATTTGGCTGATGTGCCGACAATTGCGTTTGACCTTCCGTACGAGGCTGTATTGTCGTTCGACCCGGACCTTATCATTACGGGCACGGCAAGCACAGTTGAGGGCGGCAAATATGATCAATATTCACAAATTGCGCCGACTTTCACACTAGGTGATGAGGTGAACGGTGATTGGCGTCAGGCTTTGCTCAAAGTTGGCGAAGTGCTCGGCAAATCCCAGCAGGCGCAAGAGGTGCTGGATAACTACGAGAAAAAAGCAACAGAAGCGAAAGCGACGCTCCAGGAGAAAGCATCCGGACAGTCCGCAGCCGCATTGTGGCTCGTAGCGAACTCCTTCTATGTCGTTAGCGATACGCAATCCAGCGGTGCTGTTATGTACAAGGAGCTGGGACTAACGGTTCCGGCGACAGTCAAGGAAATCTCCGCAGGCGCTTCGGCTAGCTGGAACGCATTGTCGCTTGAGATGCTGGCGAAGCTCGATGCCGATCACATCTTCTTGATCAATAGCGATGGTGATGGAGCGCAAATGCTTAAGGATCCGATTTGGAAGAATATCCCTGCAGTCAAAAATGGCAATATTCATGAGTTCGGCCCGGCTACAAGCTGGCTGTACACAGGTCCGATTGCGAATGGTCAAATGATCGATCATATTCTGGAGAGCATCGTAAAAGAATAGCTTTTCTTTAAGGAACAACCAAACGGCGGATTGTCGTCCCTTCACTGAAAGGACGATGATCCGCCGTTTGTAGTTAGGGGAGTCCGAGAGCGCGGAATAGTTGAGCTATTGCTGATTCATAAATGGTAGAATGGAACATAGCAATACGATTAGCCGAATACGGAGAGGAGTAATAACATATGGGCAAACAAACGGTCAAATGGGGAATTCTAGGCTGCGGTGGCATTTCATCAAAGTTCGCGAGCGACCTGAAACTGGCGGAGGGAGCCGAGCTGACGGCGGTCGCAGCGAGAACACAGGATAAGGCGCAAGCGTTCGCGGATAAACATGGTTTCGCTCGCGCTTATGGCAGCTACGAAGAACTCCTGAACGACGCGGATGTAGAGATCATTTATGTTGGCACGATTCATCCCCTGCATAAGGAGCAGGTGCTCGCTTGTCTAGAAGCAGGCAAAGCAGTATTGTGCGAGAAGCCGTTCACGATGAACGCGGCTGAAGCTGAGATACTCGTAGCAGCTGGACGCGATAAGGGATTATTTGTTATGGAAGCTATGTGGACACGTTACCTGCCGCCTATCGTGCAAGTTCGTGAATGGCTGCAGCAAGGACTTATCGGAGACGTTCAGCTCGTGCAAGCGGACTTTGGCTTCGATGCCGGCTGGAACCCTGGCGGCAGGCTGCTTAATAAGGAGATTGGCGGAGGCGCTCTGCTGGATGCCGGTATCTATCCCGTTTCATTTGCTTCGATGGTATTCGGCGAGCAACCGACCACGATTCATAGCAGCGCAGTAATTGGCGAGACGGGAGTCGACGAGAAGTTCTCGGCCTTGTTCGTATACGAAGGCGGACGTACCGCGGTGCTGAATGGTGCAGTCCGACTGCAGTTGACCAATGAAGCTTATCTGTATGGAACGAAGGGCTATATTCATATTCCAAGCTTCCTATTCGGGAAGTCGGCGAGCTTGCATGTCCGCGGAGAAGAACCAGTCAGCTTTGAGGATGATCGATCGTTCTTTGGATACAAGTATGAAGCTGAAGCTGCGATGGAAGCACTTCGTGAAGGTAAGACCGAGAGCGAAGTGATGCCGCTTGACGAAACAGCTGCAATTATGGATACACTCGATCGTCTGCGTAAGCAATGGGGATTGTCTTATCCTGCGGATGAGCAGTAAGAGCGTGAAGCTGGACAGGCTTGTATCTCTCATAGAATCGGAATGAGAATCCGGACCTAACACGGTAGCGATATGCCGTCTTAGGTCCGGTTTTTTTAAAAATAAAGGATTGTGTATCTAGCATTGGAATCGCTATCAAATTGGAGTATGATAGGAATATTCGGAACAATCACATTATATTGAATTTCATTGTTCAAGGGGGAAATTAAGAGATGCCGCAAGTCGATATGCCGTTAGAAAAGTTAAAAGAGTATCAAGGAAGAAACCCGCGTCCTGCGGACTTTGACGCTTACTGGGATCGTGCACTTGAAGAGCTTCGCGCCGTTGACGGCAACGTCGAGCTCGTGCCAAGCGCGTTCCAGACCCCGCAAGCGGAGTGCTTTGATCTGTATTTCACGGGGGTTAGAGGCGCACGCATTCATGCCAAATACATACGCCCTCGCAACGTGACTGAGCCGCATCCGGCTATCGTGATGTTCCATGGCTATACGGGCAATTCGGGAGACTGGAGCGATAAACTTGCGTATGCCTCTCTGGGTTTCTCCGTCCTTGCCATGGATTGCCGCGGTCAAGGCGGCTCCTCCGAGGATTCCGGGGGTGTGAAGGGCAATACGCATCATGGTCATATCATTCGGGGTCTTGACGATCACCCGGACAACCTGCTCTTCCGTCAAATCTATCTGGACACCGCTCAGCTTGCGGGCATCGCGCTTGGTCTTCCAGAAGTTGATCCGGAGCGCGTATACGCAATGGGAGGCTCCCAAGGCGGTGCGCTCACGATTGCCTGCGCGGCGCTGGAGCCCCGCGTCAAGAAGCTGGCTCCCGTGTTCCCGTTCCTATGCGATTACAAGCGCGTGTGGGAGATGGACCTGGCGAAGGACGCTTACGCGGAGCTTCGCACGTATTTCCGTCATTTTGATCCGCTGCACGAGCGGGAGGACGAAATTTTCGAGAAGCTGGGCTATATCGACCTCCAGTTCCTTGCGAACCGCATTCGCGGCGAAGTGCTGATGTACGTCGGACTAATGGACACCATCTGCCCGCCGTCCACGCAATTCGCGATGTACAATAAGATCACGGCGCAGAAGCAGGTTGTGATCTATCCGGACTTCGCGCACGAAGGTTTGCCTGGCTCGTCCGACCGCACGATTCAGTTTTTCTTGAAGGATTAATATAAGTACCGACGAACACACCGTTTCTCTTCGAGAGAAGCGGTTTTTTTTATAGCATCATAGTGTACTTTGCAACTAGATTTAGAACATTTTGGAACATTACATTCTTTCATTTTCGATAGAATTCATAGAACTTATGAACTATAATGAAAAAGTATTTTGTTGGTATCATTTTACTTGATAGGGAGAGTGTGTGGGTGTTGAGAAAATTTTGGAAGCGTGTAATTCTTGGAGTCAGCATTCTTGCTTTAGCCCTTCCTAGTCTGACATTGTCTGAATTTCCAATGGCAGCGGCGGCTAGTGAATCGGCATTAAAGTCCGATTTGGAGGGACACTGGTCTGAAGAAGTGTTCTCGAAGTGGATTGAGCAAGGATGGATAAACGGATATACGGACGGTACGTTCAAGCCGGACAAACCGGTTAAGAGGGCGGAGCTCGCGGCTATGATCAATCGCGCGTTCGGATTGGCAGAGCCTTCGGATACGTTGCCTTTTACGGATATTAACAGTACTCATTGGGCTTATAAGGATATTTTAATAGCCTTCCAGGCGGGATATTTGAAAGGGGCTAACGGCAAAGCAAACGCTGATACCGTCGCGACTCGTCAAGAAGGCGCCGTTATGATGGCGAACGTATTAAAGCTGGAATCGGTTACCTCAGCTGATTTGTCCCAATATAAGGACGGCAATTCTGCGGCTGTCTGGGCGCAATCGGCTCTTAGCCAATTATCCGCCAAAGGCATCTTCAAAGGTGACACGAATGGAAATCTTCGTCCGGGTGATGTCCTAACGCGCGCGCAAGCAATAACGGTAATTGACTCGGCTCTGGTGAAGAACCAGGAGAAGGTCGTATTCGACACGGCGGGCGAATACGGGTCTCTTGAACAGACTCAAGTTATTAAGGGAGATGTGGTCGTAACCGCTGCCGGCGTTACTTTGATTAATATGGAGATTCAAGGCGATCTGCTTCTGGCGGAAGGCATTGCCGAAGGAGATGTGTATCTAAAGAAAGTAAATGTCCGGGGCACGATGACCGTCCAAGGCGGCGGAGAGAATTCCATCCATGTAGAGGACACAGTACTCGTCAAGGTGATCGTAGACAAAGCAACCGGCAAGGTACGTATTGTGGCAACAGGTTCCACGGATGTAAAAACGGTGGTCGTTCAATCGCCGGTCAAGCTGGAGGAACAAGACTTCCAGTCAGGGAAAGGCTTTAATGCCGTTGAACTCAGCAAGAGCTTGCCTGCCAATTCCAAGATTGACTTGGTCGGTCAGTTCGAAGATGTAAGAGTGCTTGCGACGACTATTCAAATCAATATTCCTAGCGGAACAATCGAGCATCTGGATGTAGCGGCTAACTCCAACGACAATAAGATTGAGCTTGGAGAAGACGCTAGCATCGTCAATCTGGTATTAAACGCAATAGCGGAGCTTGCAGGAAAAGGACAAATAATGACGGCTACGCTTAGCGAGCAGGCAGAGGGAACCAAGTTCGAGACCGAACCCGTGAAGGTGGAAGGACCGGGACAATCAGGCGGAGCAACGACGCCTCCCGTCGTTATCCCGGGCGGAGGCGGAGGCGGACCGGTTGTGCAGCCTCCGGCAGGCAACCAGTCTAATGCTGCGCTGAGCGATGTTCAAGTCGGCGGTAACTATTCTCTTGTGCAAAGAGATGCGCAGCTAGCCGCGATTGGAACGGGCTTCCATAAAAATATTTTGGGCTACAGCATTTCCGTGCCGCGCAATATTTCGAATATAACCGTGCCTGTAACCGTAACTTCGGAGTCAGACGAGGCGAAGATTTACGCCACTGTTGAATATAAGGATCAGACCAGCGCTAATTTTTCTTTAACAAATACAAATCGTGCATTTAACGTTCAATTAAAGCCGTTAGAAGATGTACAAGTCTCCATCTCTGTCATCAGCGGCAATGGACTAATCGAGAAAAACTATTGGATCAGCTTCCAGTATGAGAGAACGGTACAGGATGCGTTTCTTATTCGTCAATACGATTTACCATATCTAATCGAACCCGGAAATGTTCGATATGAAATATATTCCTCCAAAGTATTTAATAAAAACGATGTCGCAGAATTATACGAATCGTCTGATGCAACCGAGCCTTTTCTATCTGCTGTGGCAGGAAACCTTGGAGAGATTTACCTGATGCTTAATGGTGAGAATGCTAGGCTTCAGGAAACAGGCGAGTTCTTTATAAAGGTCAAACGCGGCGGTCAAGACATTCTTGTCGGTGATTTCAAATATGACTTTTCAACGATACCTAGAATTACGGATGTTGAAGGTGTAACAGTGCGTTCAATGACGAATGTAGAAAGGGAAGAAACGCTAGGTGATCTCTCGCCGAAGGTTCCCTACTATAGAGTTATCGCTTTGGATCCTTCCCGATGGTCTGGAACATTATTGGAAGATGCGAAATATTACACGAATCACGAAGCTCCCTCTGATTCCATTTATTTTGAATTAGGGGCCCCGGTACGAGACAGCTATAAAGCGGATCTTGACCCGTTCTATACCAATATAAATCTTATTAGACAGGCAGAAGGATATTATGGCATGCACAACATGAATGATCCAATCGTCTACGATTCCTATGTGCAAATTATCTTCTATAACAAAAATTACCAACCAATCGGCTACTATCAGGAAGCTATGGAGCCCGGGCCGGAACATGTATTGCCAGGTTATACTGTGGTTCATTCCATAAGGCCAGAGCTCAATACGGGGGATCAAACGCCGCCAGCATTCACGGGTGCGTTACCGGCCCATCTGGCTGTCGGTGAAAAGCTGTTCTTTAGCGTAAACGAAAAAGCCAACGTCTATATCGTGCCAGACGGCACCCAGTGGGAGACAGGAAAGGACATTGATAGCCTTGTTCGCAGCGGAGGAGGAGCCGGGGCTAGGTATGAAATTACGGATATTTCCGCTGCGCTGGATACGAGCAAACTTGCGACAGGTGACTGGATTGTCGTAGCTATAGACGCTTCGGGCAATATTTCAAGCTCGGTATTGATCAGCCTTGTGGATCCGGAAAGTGTAATCATGTTTGATGGATTTATGTATAACTTTAACAAAGGGATCGGATTAAGATTTGATACCGAAATTGGCGTTCCGGATAACTTGAAGGAAGCTATCTCGCTGTCCAGAGACGGTGGACTTACCTACGAGCCGCTTGGGCAAGGTGATCGTGTATCTCGAGATACCGATAATTCTATTTACATTGTATTCGAACATCCTTATTCAGGCAGTCTCAATCAAATTAAAATCAATAAGGGTACTCTGGTTCATGTAGCAAGCGGAAGAACGATGGATTACGATTGGATTAGTCCTACCTTCGAGGCTGGCACCGATGTTGCTATGACTAGCGAAACGAATCTTGAAATAGGAGAAGAGGTTGTGTTCTCTGTAGACAGAGCGGCCACCCTATACCTAGTTCCACTAGATTGGTTTGGTCGGTTTCAAGAAGCCGTTGCCGAGGGCAAGGGCAAATCGGTCACCTTAAACGAGCAACAAGCAGGGCAAGAGATCCGTATTTCGACTCAAGGACTGGTGCCTGGAAAATATGTGTTGTATACGCAACTTGGTGTCATCCATACCATTAACTTGAACCAGACACAAAATGTAGAGAGTAACCAAATCACCGTTGTAAACTCTCAGATCGAGAAGAGCGTTACCGTTACGAATCTGAATCCAGGCGATACGATCCGCGTGTACGGTATGGGTATGATGAATTCTGAACGTCTTCTATTGCAATCCAAAACGGTGCTTTCAGGAGAGACAAGCGTCAAGCTGGAAGTGCCCGGGCTTTCTGATTACGGGAGTGTGCTGATTACTATTCAGGCTCCCGATCGAGGCGAAAGCAAAGGTCTAGGCATTAATTATTGATATTGTATTCATACAGATAGGTGAACAAAGGCCTGAGCGATCCTCGCTCAGGCCTTTGTTCACCTACAGGAAAGTATATGATTTTGCTCAGATCGGACATTTCTGCCACTCGCGACAGGGATCAGGGGAGCCGCGAAGAAGGATGTTCCGCGCCAGTCGGTAACCTCGTAATCAGGATGAAACGCGTCGAAATTTTCCTCCCCTAAATAGGAAAACGCCCTAACTCTCCGCCCCGTGCGGTTAATTAGGACGTTCTTCGTCTCTTCCTGCATGATCAGCAAAAGGGTTGTCTGGCAAGACATCAAAGCATGTTTCTCATGATAACTACAGCCGCCAAGCCGGTTCCAGTCTGTGCACGCCTTTCGGCGCGTAGCTGAGAGAAGAGGCGAGACCGCAAACATCGGCGAGCAAGTAGAGGATGCTGAGCCACATCTCGGTGCCCTGCAGGCCGGCGGAGTCGCTGTCGGCAAGGACAAAGGCGAAGCCGCGATCCGGTACCCAGCTCCGTAGAACGATGTCGATGTGGTGTTCGGCCCACGCGACAATCTCGGGCCGGCGGTGGTCCGTCTGCCGTAGACAGAGCCATAGTGGATGGATGACATCGAGCACGTTGCAGGCGTTGAGCCGATCCTCCCGGAAGAAGGCCTGATTGCGGCTGTGGCCAAGCACGGTGTCGATGGCGGTCTTCGGATACGGAAGCGGCAGTCCGAACTGGGCGTACGTCGCGCGGGTCAGGCGGTAAAAACCGTTGATCGGCTGCAGCCATTCTTGCGCCTCGGTCGGCTCTCCCCATAGACCCGTTAGCCGGTTCGCATGCGTATGCAGCCACCCAAACAAGTCGTCGGGGCGATGCGCCGAGCCGAAATGCCGCAGGTTATGGTACAGACCTGTCGTGTAACAATCAATCCAGTCGCCGCAGCCCCATGCGTTTGTTGTCCACGGGAGCGACTCCAGCTTACCGTACAGCGTTCCCGTATCCATCGTCTCCACGACATGAACGGCGTGTGGCAACTGCGAGCCTAACACCTCTAGCGCGTAGCCGACCGCAAGGAGGTGGTAGCGCGACAGATGATCCGTGAGCAGCTCAGGGCGGTACGACTCCGAGTCGGGAGGCGTCCATGGATCGGGCAGCAATCCCGTTGCGGCGTCCTGGAAGCCGCCAAGCTTGGCGATCAGATCGTCGCGCGTCCAGCCAGGAGGCAGCTCGCCGAACATGGCCGCGATCTCTACGGCATCGCAGTAAGCACGCACTGTACGTTTGTAGCCGGGGCGATCGCGGAAGTAGCGCTCGCCGCCCTCGGACTCTTCATAATGTCCAAGCAGTCGCGAAAGCTGCTCCCGCGCCTCAGCGCCGAAGCCGCGAAGACGGCTCGCCAGTCGGGTGTTCGCAGTGATAGTACTGGCTTCGTCACCGGAGCCGTATAGTCGATTCGCGAGTAACGCTTTCGCAGAGGTAGCACTAGCCTCGTTGCAGTAGCCGCGAAGACCGTTCTCCTGAACCGCGTTTGCAGCGATAACACCAGCCTTGTCGTTGATCGTTGACTCGTCGGTTGCCGCACTCGCAGCTCCCAGATCGGTATTCGTCACAGTTGCCGTACCAGCACCCCCCAGCACCGTCATCGCCACCGCACCCAGCTCGAACGCCGATTCGCTGCCGTTCTCGCGTGGGGCGGCGCTTTCATCCAGTCGACTGCGAATGACCTTGGCAGGATTGCCGCCAACAATGGCATAGTCCGGTACATCTTTTGTGACCACGGCTCCTGCAGCGATGATCGTATGCGAGCCTATCGTAACGCCATCGAGGATAACCGCATTAGCACCGATCCATACGTCATCCCCGATTCGGATGCCGAGCGACGTATGAGGCTGACGATAAATCGGAAGATCTACCGACGCATAACCATGGTTAAAGCCATATAAACTTGCATTGGAAGCAATGCGTACGCCGTCTCCCATCGTGACGCGGCCTGCTACGACAGCATAAGCATTGATCGAACAATACGCTCCCATCTCAATATGACCATTGCGCACAATCGCTCCCCCAGCAATATAACTGCGATCACCCATGCGGATCGAATCGGGATGGAACACAGCCTCAGGCGAGACGACACAATGATTGCCGAAGACGCCGTTGAATTGGGTGGTCAATTCTTCTTGCAGGAGCTGTTGTTCCTGCTTCTCCTCTTCCGTCAAGCTCATCCAAGGCATATAATCAACCGGCTTGCGCCTCATTACGACTCCCCCTTTGTCATTATCACGTCGATTCTAACATGTGGTTTCTTATTTTAACATGGTTGTACCGATTTCAAACTTGTCAAAATCGCTTCAAGGATTTATGCTCCAAGGGAAAAGGATACAGGAGTGGGAAAAAGCAATAGCAGGAGGGAATAGAAAATGGACAAGGAGCAGATGCTTCGCCAGTTACATATCCAAATCCACTGGGTAATTGACAAGGAGGCATCGCCTGGCTGGCGAGATATTCGTCAGAATAGAAGCGCACATACCTTTTATTGGATTAAAGAAGGGCGCGGGCGATTTCGTGGTAAAGAGGACTACGATGTTCGAGCGGGTATGTTGTTTTATTTGCGACCTGGTTTGCCGCTCTCGATGGAGACAGATGATCGATATCCGCTGCGAATTACGATGGTGCTAGTGTCCGCATTTCATGC
>NZ_CM137010.1:702500-705000 GCF_054483835.1 Paenibacillus sp. strain BS8-2 | reverse complement strand
AAGCGACTGTTTAGCAAAAACACAGGTCTGTGCGAAGCCGTAAGGCGAAGTATACGGGCTGACGCCTGCCCGGTGCTGGAAGGTTAAGGGGAGCGGTTAGGGGCAACCCGAAGCTGTGAACCGAAGCCCCAGTAAACGGCGGCCGTAACTATAACGGTCCTAAGGTAGCGAAATTCCTTGTCAGGTAAATTCTGACCCGCACGAATGGCGTAACGACTTGGGCGCTGTCTCAACGAGAGATCCGGTGAAATTTTAATACCTGTGAAGATGCAGGTTACCCGCGACAAGACGGAAAGACCCCATGGAGCTTTACTGCAGCTTGATATTGGACTTTGGTACGATCTGTACAGGATAGGTGGGAGCCTTTGAAGCCTGAGCGCCAGCTTAGGTGGAGGCGCCGTTGGGATACCACCCTGATCGTATCGGAGTTCTAACCTAGTACCGTGAAACCGGTACGGGGACCGTGTCAGGCGGGCAGTTTGACTGGGGCGGTCGCCTCCTAAAATGTAACGGAGGCGCCCAAAGGTTCCCTCAGAATGGTTGGAAATCATTCGAAGAGTGCAAAGGCATAAGGGAGCTTGACTGCGAGACCTACAAGTCGAGCAGGGACGAAAGTCGGGCTTAGTGATCCGGTGGTACCGAATGGAAGGGCCATCGCTCAACGGATAAAAGCTACCCTGGGGATAACAGGCTTATCTCCCCCAAGAGTCCACATCGACGGGGAGGTTTGGCACCTCGATGTCGGCTCATCGCATCCTGGGGCTGAAGTAGGTCCCAAGGGTTGGGCTGTTCGCCCATTAAAGCGGTACGCGAGCTGGGTTCAGAACGTCGTGAGACAGTTCGGTCCCTATCTGTCGCGGGCGCAGGAAATTTGAGAGGAGCTGTCCTTAGTACGAGAGGACCGGGATGGACGTACCGCTGGTGTACCAGTTGTTCCGCCAGGAGCACCGCTGGGTAGCCAAGTACGGACGGGATAAGCGCTGAAAGCATCTAAGCGTGAAGCCCCCCTCAAGATGAGATTTCCCAGTATGTAAGACCCCTTGAAGACGACGAGGTTGATAGGTTCGGGGTGGAAGCACAGCAATGTGTGGAGCTGACGAATACTAATCGGTCGAGGGCTTATCCTACACGCTTATCTGTTCATACAAACGATAAGCAACAGCTTAAAGGTTCAGCAAACCTTTCGTATCCAGTTTTCAAGGTGTAATCCTCATAGGATGATTACCTGCCACAGTGATGTGGTTTTTCTGATGAAAACCATTCATTAGAGTCCTAGTTGGAAGATAGTATATGGCCCGTTGGTCAAGGGGTTAAGACACCTCCCTTTCACGGAGGTAACAGGGGTTCGAATCCCCTACGGGTCACCATTATGGAGGATTAGCTCAGCTGGGAGAGCATCTGCCTTACAAGCAGAGGGTCGGCGGTTCGATCCCGTCATCCTCCACCATTATATTCCTGGAGCTGTGGTGTAGAGGCCTAACATGCCTGCCTGTCACGCAGGAGACCGCGGGTTCGAATCCCGTCAGCTCCGCCATTTTTTATCAATCAATGTGCCGTTGTAGCTCAACTGGTAGAGCAACTGACTTGTAATCAGTAGGTTGGGGGTTCAAGTCCTCTCGACGGCACCATGTTTTTCTGGAGGATTAGCGAAGTGGCCAAACGCGGGAGACTGTAAATCTCTTCCTTCGGGTTCGGTGGTTCGAATCCATCATCCTCCACCAGTTTGCTACAAATTAATCAATCAATCGAAACCCTTACCCGTTAAGGGTTTTTTCTTATTTTCAAGGTATTTAAACTAAATTCTTGATACTCTGAGCCCAATACTCTTGATCGCTCAATTAGAAGTAACCGGTTCATTACCTCAACGATTACTTTCATCCGTTACGATTCGTAAATTAAAGAACGCCCGAACACATTTGCGGGTACCAAAGAAGGAAATGCTGTCACGTCTACGTAGGAGGCATTCCTAACTAAATATCCTCGTGACTGCTATATATACCATAGGCGTGTTAGCGGCATGGCTGGCATCCACTTATAGCACGGAGACTTCGCTCACGACATCTCAATCGTCAGAGTTGATAAATGGTATGGCAACTATTCTGTTAACGTCATTAATAGATCCGCAAATTGGACTACTCACCGATAAGGTGTTAAAAGGAGGAAAAAAGATAGGTGCATTGAACAAAGTTTTTGGGTTGTTAATGATATCACTTTTATTAGGGATAGTAATGGTTCAACTATTGCTGGTGCCGGCTGCACACTGAATCAGATAATGGTTCAGTTTATATAGACTTGTAACTAGCTATGCATACGATAATAATACATGCATAAATTCACTTCTTGGATTTAATTAAGCGCTTTCAATTTTCGTGTGCATACCGCGAAGAAGTAAGAATAATAAATTTACAAAATATTAAAAATTGATTACACTGAATGCTAAACGTTGGTTTTCTTCATTTTTTAGCAGGGATAAATTCATCCGGGGGGATAAGAATGAAAG
>NZ_CM137010.1:5000-697500 GCF_054483835.1 Paenibacillus sp. strain BS8-2 | reverse complement strand
TGAGGAAGGCTCGTCCGCTCAGGGTAAGTCGGGACCTAACGCGAGGCCGAAAGGCGTAGTGGAAGGACAACAGGTTGATATTCCTGTACCACCGAAGATTGTTTGAGCAATGGGGTGACACAGAAGGGCAGTGACGCCGGCTGATGGAATAGCCGGTCCAAGCAGTGAGGCTAGTTGGTAGGCAAATCCGCCAACTATAAGGCTGGGCTGTGATGGGGAGCGAAAATTGCAGTAGCGAAGGTCATGTACTCCGGCTGTCGAGAAAAGCCTCTAGTTAGATCTAGGTGCCCGTACCGCAAACCGACACAGGTAGGCGAGCAGAGCATGCTAAGGCGCGCGGAAGAACTCTCGTTAAGGAACTCGGCAAAATGACCCCGTAACTTCGGGAGAAGGGGTGCCTCGGTAGGGTGAATAGCCCGAGGGGGCCGCAGTGAAAAGGCCCAAGCGACTGTTTAGCAAAAACACAGGTCTGTGCGAAGCCGTAAGGCGAAGTATACGGGCTGACGCCTGCCCGGTGCTGGAAGGTTAAGGGGAGCGGTTAGGGGTAACCCGAAGCTGTGAACCGAAGCCCCAGTAAACGGCGGCCGTAACTATAACGGTCCTAAGGTAGCGAAATTCCTTGTCAGGTAAATTCTGACCCGCACGAATGGCGTAACGACTTGGGCGCTGTCTCAACGAGAGATCCGGTGAAATTTTAATACCTGTGAAGATGCAGGTTACCCGCGACAAGACGGAAAGACCCCATGGAGCTTTACTGCAGCTTGATATTGGACTTTGGTACGATCTGTACAGGATAGGTGGGAGCCTTTGAAGCCTGAGCGCCAGCTTAGGTGGAGGCGCCGTTGGGATACCACCCTGATCGTATCGGAGTTCTAACCTAGTACCGTGAAACCGGTACGGGGACCGTGTCAGGCGGGCAGTTTGACTGGGGCGGTCGCCTCCTAAAATGTAACGGAGGCGCCCAAAGGTTCCCTCAGAATGGTTGGAAATCATTCGAAGAGTGCAAAGGCATAAGGGAGCTTGACTGCGAGACCTACAAGTCGAGCAGGGACGAAAGTCGGGCTTAGTGATCCGGTGGTACCGAATGGAAGGGCCATCGCTCAACGGATAAAAGCTACCCTGGGGATAACAGGCTTATCTCCCCCAAGAGTCCACATCGACGGGGAGGTTTGGCACCTCGATGTCGGCTCATCGCATCCTGGGGCTGAAGTAGGTCCCAAGGGTTGGGCTGTTCGCCCATTAAAGCGGTACGCGAGCTGGGTTCAGAACGTCGTGAGACAGTTCGGTCCCTATCTGTCGCGGGCGCAGGAAATTTGAGAGGAGCTGTCCTTAGTACGAGAGGACCGGGATGGACGTACCGCTGGTGTACCAGTTGTTCCGCCAGGAGCACCGCTGGGTAGCCAAGTACGGACGGGATAAGCGCTGAAAGCATCTAAGCGTGAAGCCCCCCTCAAGATGAGATTTCCCAGTATGTAAGACCCCTTGAAGACGACGAGGTTGATAGGTTCGGGGTGGAAGCACAGCAATGTGTGGAGCTGACGAATACTAATCGGTCGAGGGCTTATCCTACACGCTTATCTGTTCATACAAACGATAAGCAACAGCTTAAAGGTTCAGCAAACCTTTCGTATCCAGTTTTCAAGGTGTAATATACTTGATGAAGTCACCCACAGTGATGTGGTTTTTTTATTGGCCTTTAGCTCAGCTGGTTAGAGCGCACCCCTGATAAGGGTGAGGTCGGTGGTTCGAGTCCACTAAGGCCAACCATTCCAATTTCCAGATACGGGGCCATAGCTCAGCTGGGAGAGCGCCTGCCTTGCAAGCAGGAGGTCAGCGGTTCGATCCCGCTTGGCTCCACCATATTCCCTGATAGCTCAGTTGGTAGAGCACTCGACTGTTAATCGAGTTGTCACAGGTTCGAGTCCTGTTCGGGGAGCCATACAGAGAGGTGTCCGAGTGGTCGAAGGAGCACGATTGGAAATCGTGTATACGGCAACGTATCGAGGGTTCGAATCCCTTCCTCTCTGCCAGAACAGCTTATTTTCACTAAGCAGCTCTTGCTTTGCAGTACTGTACGTTAAGGCCCGTTGGTCAAGGGGTTAAGACACCTCCCTTTCACGGAGGTAACAGGGGTTCGAATCCCCTACGGGTCACCATATATGGAGGATTAGCTCAGCTGGGAGAGCATCTGCCTTACAAGCAGAGGGTCGGCGGTTCGATCCCGTCATCCTCCACCATATATCTGTTCAAAATGACGCGGGGTGGAGCAGCTCGGTAGCTCGTCGGGCTCATAACCCGAAGGCCGCAGGTTCAAATCCTGCCCCCGCAACCAAATTACTTTCGGATACAATCCGAAAAACGCTGTGGAGCTGTGGTGTAGAGGCCTAACATGCCTGCCTGTCACGCAGGAGACCGCGGGTTCGAATCCCGTCAGCTCCGCCACTTTTTATCCAAAAAGTGAAGAAGTCCTTCGAAGCTAATTCCGATTACTTTTACGGGGACCCCACTTGCAGGGAAGCATGGCTCGGTAGCTCAGTTGGTAGAGCAAAGGACTGAAAATCCTTGTGTCGGCGGTTCGATTCCGTCCCGAGCCACCATACAACTTCATTATGCCGCTGTAGCTCAACTGGTAGAGCAACTGACTTGTAATCAGTAGGTTGGGGGTTCAAGTCCTCTCGGCGGCACCATCATATGGCGGTCGTGGCGAAGGGGTTAACGCACCGGTCTGTGGCTCCGGCATTCGTGGGTTCAAGTCCCATCGATCGCCCCATATGTTGCTTCAAACATTGGTTAATGTTGGGGATTAGCCAAGCGGTAAGGCAACGGACTTTGACTCCGTCATTCTCAGGTTCGATCCCTGAATCCCCAGCCATCTTTTATCAAGAGCCATTAGCTCAGTTGGTAGAGCACCTGACTTTTAATCAGGGTGTCGAAGGTTCGAGTCCTTCATGGCTCACCAGTTTCATATGCGGTTGTGGTGGAATGGCAGACACGCTATCTTGAGGGGGTAGTGGGCGTACGCCCGTGGAGGTTCGAGTCCTCTCAACCGCACCAAACAAATTTCATATGCGGTCATGGCGGAATTGGCAGACGCGCTAGATTCAGGTTCTAGTGGTGTAACAACCGTGGAGGTTCGAGTCCTCTTGACCGCACCATGATTTGCGGAAGTGGCTCAGCGGTAGAGCATCGCCTTGCCAAGGCGAGGGTCGCGGGTTCGATTCCCGTCTTCCGCTCCAACATTTTTTTGCGCGGCCTTAGCTCAGCTGGATAGAGCGTTTGACTACGAATCAAAAGGCCAGGAGTTCGAATCTCTTAGGCCGCGCCATTGTTACGGGATGTAGCTCAGCTTGGTAGAGCACCTGGTTTGGGACCAGGGGGTCGCATGTTCAAATCGTGTCATCCCGATTAATGAGAGAAGCTCTTTATCCATTTGGATAGAGGGCTTTTCTTTTTTGTTATAAAATGACTAATTTTCGAATTTACTTATTATAGTCTGTCCTAGCAACTTATGTCATCCTTCGTTCGTTAGAAGGGTACATACACATAAGGGGGCTGATTCGATGAAGGTGGGATCTTCGTTGGCAGGAGTCGAGAGAGGGAAGCGCCGGCGGTTCCGATGGTTGGCTGCAGCATGGCTCGCAATTGTTGTCTTTGTAAGCGCATGTTCAAGCGGGGATGATAATGTGGGGAACAGCAGGTCGGAGAGTACGACGAAGGATGAGGCATCGGAGGCTGCTGAATTCAGCTTTGATAGCAGCGATCGTTCATTAGAGCCTTTAAGGACGAAAGAGGAACGCGGGGAGCACCCGAAACCGCAAGAAGAGGTTCAAGCCGGCCAATTAACGGCGGGAGAATGGGATGATCTTGCCGCATGGGAGGCATTTAACGATTTGTTGAATAGTCAGGAGGGTGATAGCAGCAAACATTTCTGGCGATTCGGCAATTTTCATCGGCTGGAGGTAGCTGTTACCGCTAACGGCAGAGCTGTGGCGGACGCAGAGGTTGTGCTGCAATCCGACAACCAGACGATTTGGGAGGCACGGACGAATACGGATGGTATCGCATACGTTTATGCAGGATTGTATGAGCGCGAGGTTCGTAACAACAGCGCTTATAAAGTTCACATCCGCAAAGGGCAGATTGAGAAATCGATGCAGGAGCTGGACATGGTTCGGCAAGGAGCTATCAAAATCGATATTGGCGCTAAAGCAGAGGGCACGGAGCCGTCCAGTCTAGTTGATCTGATGTTTGTTGTCGACACAACAGGTTCGATGCAAGATGAGCTGAACTATTTGTCAGCCGAGCTGAAGGACGTGGTGAAACGGGTAGCGGATGAACATGCGAATCAACTCGGAATAAGAGTGAGCGCTAACTTCTATCGCGATGAAGGGGATCAATATGTAACAAGGCCATACCCATTTACGACGGATATAAATCAAGTTGTGGAGCAGTTCGGTCAGCAGTCTGCTGGTGGTGGGGGAGATTACCCGGAAGCGGTTGATCAGGCGCTCCGCGACGCCATTAAGGAGCATAATTGGAGCAAGGATGCACGCGCAAGACTTTTGTTCTTGGTTCTGGATGCTCCGCCGCATGAGGATGTTCAAATTATTGAAGAAATCCATGAATTGATTGAGGAAGCCTCGTCCAAAGGTATACGAATAATTCCGGTCGCTTCGAGCGGCGTGAACGTGGACACGGAATATCTACTGCGGTTCATGTCTGTTGCGACGGGCGGAACCTACTTGTTCCTGACCGATGACAGCGGCATCGGAGGAGATCACCTGGAGCCTGCGGCAGGCGAATACGAGGTAAAGCTGCTGCGCGATTTGTTAGTGGAAGTAATTAACCGTTATGTAAGCTGACGAATAGATAGGAACAAAAGAAAGGGATATGCGGACAATCGCATATCCCTTTGCTGGCTTGTGACGATATACTAATTGCTAACCGTCGGACCGCTTAACACGGATGTACTTACCGCATCCGACGTCATGTCCGTCGTGTGGAAGTAATACGAATGAATGCCTATCGGAAGCTTGGTCGTATACGTATAGGCTTTGCCGTCCGCATAATTGGTATCCGCCGGATTGGCTGCTTGCATCGTACGTATAACCCCATCCAGTACAAGCTCTACGACGAACGGTGCTTTATTGTCTGCATCGGTGTAAGTCACGTTAAATGTAAAGTCCGTTGTCGGATCGCCACTCGATACGCTGACGCCACCGCTTGTTAATGTTGGAGCGGTACCGCTAGCAACATTGGTTGCTTTAATTTCGTCGATCAGCATTTCTCCATACGTTCCGCCGGTTTGGCTGAACCAGATGGACAACTGAGCGTTCTTTTTGTTAACAGCATGCGTAAGACCGTCGAGATCGAATGCAAGATCGGTCCAAGTGGAAGGCACGCTTGCCCAGCCGCCAGTCAAATTATGAGTACGAGTGCCGTCGTACAGGTCGACTCTCATGCGCAAATTCGTATGGCTTGGATTTTTGACGGTGAAGTTCAGATAACGATAGCCCGACAGGTCGAAAATATTGTTCCACGGCTGGAACTTGGCGTAAGATGTCGCTGAGCTAGGTGTCTGCGTGAACTTGCCGACCGTACGTCCATCCACTGTCGTCTTGGCGAACGTGCCGGTACCGCCGTTCTGATTGTACCAGTTGACCCATGGCATGCTGCTCTTGGAGCCCCATAGTCCGCCTCCTCCCATATCGTCGTAGAGAAGAGGGGTAGATGGATCCGGCAGCTTAGGCGCTACATTATAGTGTGTGGAGCTATAAGAATCCTTGCCATTGGCATCCGTGCCTTTGACATCGATACGGCGATAAGTGAACGGAGCTGCGGTGCTCTCGTCAAGTACGCTGGCGAATGCATCGCCGGATGCCGTCATGTTTGTATAACCTGTGCCTGGCATGTTCACATTCGATTGCAACGAGGTAAGGCCAGCCCCAGGATCCGCGAAGATGGTAACATTGCCGCGTACATAATCGCCGATAACCGGGGAGAGAATCGGCAGTTCTAACGGCAGGTCACCGGCAGAGATAGCTGTGCTGTCTGTTGCGCTAAGTCCCATGATCGTATACAGAAGACCAGCTTGGATGCTGATACTGAATTCGTTGTAGCGCCACTGGTTCGTATCATCTTGGTAAAGCGAACGATCCTCGTACCAAGGACTTACGCTTTTGTTATCTTTCGTATCCTTAATAATAGGTCCGCCGACCATGGCACCTGGCAATACGATACCGCGGGCGTCCGGCGTGTTGGCTTCTTCGTCGTAACGGGTATGCGGGAAGTCCACGAAGTCGGAGCCAATACCCGATACCCAGCTGATGTTCCACGGATTTTCGCCGAAGATCCAGTATAGACCTTTGAGTACGCCATTCAGAGCTTCAGGGTCGCCGAACAGCTCGTAATACCGGAGCAGGTCGCCGAGGTACGAGGCATGCGGTTCGTTAACACCGAAATTCTCGAAATGGTTAAATACGCCGTATGGTGTATCATCGGCTGTCGACAGGAAGTAATCAACTTGCTGTCTCAGCAAATCATGAATATGTGCTTGCGTCGTGCTGTCCGCGACTGGATAGAACTCCGCGAGCGACATCGGGCGCATGTCCCAATAATTTGTCGCGTACAGATCCGAGAACCCGATCGCGTTGATTTTGGTAGTAGCTGCGTTCTTGTAATCGATGTCGTTCGTTAGCAGATACAGCTGAACATCAGCAAGCAGCATGGAATTGTCGATGCCGCCGCGCGTCTGGTAAGAGCCGATCGGGTCGCTGTAATGGCTTAGCACGTAGGAGTGGAATACTTCTGCAGCCGCCTGACATTCGGCGGCAAATGCGGTTAGCGCAGTAACGTTTGACGGATCGATATCGCCGTTCGCGATAGCCGTATGAATGGCGCGTGCAGTAGCGGCTAGCGAGCCCGCGGCTTTAGCGGATCCGCCGATGTTATAGTCGGATATTTTGCGATCGTCAGCTGTGCCCGGGATGTTGTCGGTATTTTTGGTCGGGTGCACGAAGGAAGCGTTGTTCCGGATATTGTACATCGCGCCGCCGAACTGGTCAGCGATCTTGATGTAGTATTCGCTGCCCCAGATCGCTTCATCGATGAGGTCCGGCACGCCGTTGGCGTCGTTGTCGAACTCGACGCTGCTCTCGTCCGCGTAGCGGATATAAGCGAGCGCGATCTCCGCGGCTACCCAGTGGTTACCGCCGTATTTGCCATAGTCGCCTGCATCATACCATCCGCCGGTTAGATCATATTGCACCGTGCCGTCTGGAGAGGCAGCGTCGTCCAGATGTCCGGCTTCGTGATAGAGCTTCGCAGAAGGCGCGACGCTGCTGTAGCCAGCCGGATAGGCGTCTACGGTAGAGATGCTGGCTCGCTGCAGACGATAGAAGGCGGTCATCTCGTCCTTGTAGTTGTCCCAGACGTTTGTCTGAATCGGGAAGGGGAAGGAGGAGATGCCGTTTGTGTTCACGGTGTAGTTATCGCCAACCGTGGACAAGGTCGAGAAATCGACGGTGTACACGTGTTTGCCCCAGGTTACTCCCTCATATGCCATGCTGCCGGATGCAACGACCGTATTGCTGGCATTGCGTACTTCATAGGAGGTGTCAACGAGCGGTTGCACGGAGGTGACTTTAGCGTTCTTAACGTCATTAACGCTATATCCGGCCTGACTCGCGACAACGTCGATGAGCTGGCTGGAGTTGACGATGGTCGGCTGTGCTACAGGTGTGGTGGCTGCGCCGTCAGAGCTAAGGTCCGTCGCGCGGAAGTAGTAGGAGTGAGAGCCGACGGGCAGCTTGGTCAGGTAGGTATAGGATTTGCCATCGGTATAGTCGACGTCCCACGCATCGGTTTCCCGCATTTCGTAGGCTTTGTCATCGATGACGACTTGCATGGCGTACGGTTTCTCGTTGTCGCTATCGGTGTAGGTGGCAGAGAAAGTGAAGGATGTGTTCTGATTAGGGCTGCCAGTGGTATTGGAGGTCATGCTTGTGCCGGACAAGACGGGTGCGCTGCTTCCGGAGGCGGTTGTTGCGACGATGTCGTCCATCCAGATTTCGCCGTAAGAACCGCTCGTTTGGCGCAGCCAAATTTCGAATTTGACCTTCTTCTTGTCAATTGCAGGCGTGAGCGCATCCAAATCGAATTGGCGGGTTGTCCAGCTGCTGCCCACGGTTTCCCAGTTCATCAGCGTATAATAACGTGAGCCGTCGTGAATGACGACTCGCAGACGTGCGTCAGTATAACCCGGATTTTTGAGCGAGAAGTTCAAATAGCGATAGCCCCTCAAATCGACAGTTTCGTTCCAAGGCTGGAACTTCGCCCATGAATTGCTGGATGCAGGTGTTTGTTTGAACTTGCCAACTTGACGAGAATCCTCGGTGGTTTTCTCGAAGGTGCCGGTGCCGCCGTCTTGATTCCACCAGTTCATCCAGTTTTGTTTGAAAACACCGCCTCCCGAAAAGTTGTCATAGACTAGCGGATTGCTTGGTCCAGGCAATGGAGCGATTGCGGCTTGCGTAGCCATTGGCGCAGCAGTCATAACAGGAATAGCAAGGGCGATTCCCAAGCTAAGTGCGGTCAAACGTTTGGCTCCGGATGGCATCCAACTTCTTAACGACATTACATAAAACCTCCTATTTATCGTTTTCATGTGAGCACGCCCATAGGCTGCTGATAGATGATGTGAAGCGTATCCCCTGCGGCATACGCATTACCTTATCCCTCCTATTCCATTTTGAATCCGCTTTCAGTTCAATATAATAGAGGCTAACACGGTAGACAAGCAATGATGGATTATGAACAGTAGATGATTTATTTCTATTTTCTGATTAATTACAAATGGAGAAGGTGGAGAACATGGGTGTCGATGATAATCGTAGTCGCTTACCCTCAAGTGTGATATGTTAGTAAAAAACGACATGCTGTCTGACTTTCGACACGAATCGACTTGGGGGAGCATCTATGGCGGTCATTGCTAGGGAAAGAATGAAAGCGGTTTATTTGCCGCTGCGTATAAAATTTATGATCTTGTTTTGTTTTCTGATCGTTATCCCGTTTGTTGTCATCGGCACGATCACCTACCTCAAATATTCGGAGGGGGTCGAGCGCAATACGGCCGAGTTGTCCAATCAGCTTGTGGATCAGATGAGCGTTAGTCTGGATCGATACATTAAGGAAATCGAGCGGCTTACGCTTATGCCGTTCTATGACGAAACGATTATGCACATCCTCAAGAACCATCGCGAGTTTGCGGCGGCAAGTCCGTATTTGACTACGGATGAAACGTCCAAAATGAATCTATTTATATCTTCCCTATCGTATGACCGGCCAGAGCTGGCAAGCATCTCGATCTTCACTAATGATGGGAGCGTGTTCAGCAATCTGGAGCAAAGCATCAAAAGCCGCTGGAATATGATGACCGCGGATGAGGATTGGGTGAACCGGCTGAAGGAAGAGGATGGTGGTCTTGTTATCCTCCCTCCTCATCAAGCGGACTACTATATGCGCCCCATGACCGTTGTATCGATTGCGCGCATCATTCGCGAGCCTTACTCGAATAAGACGCTTGGTGCAATCAAAATAGATCTCACGCCGATAGGATTCGAGTCCATCCTCTCTACCGCAAGTCTTGGCGGGAACGGGAGCTTGACCATTACGGATCGTTCGGGAGAACAAATGAATGCGAGTGAGCCGACTGATAGGGGAGAATATTCAGCAACAGAAGCCAGTTCGGCGACCGATGACGCATTTATTCGGGCATCCGTCCAATCGGATTACACGGGATTACAAATCACGGCCATGATGTCGCGTTATGAGCTGCGCAAGGAAGCCAGGGAGCTGTCGCGTTATACGTTGATCGTATCGATTGCGGCATTGGCGGCGGCTGTTATAGCAGCGGTCGTATCGGCAAGCCGTCTCGTGAGGCCTATAGCCCATCTGCACGCCAAGATGAGATTGGCCAAGCGGGGCATGTTCCAGGAACGTGCGATCGTGACGACGAATGATGAGATCGGTCAGTTGACCGAAGGTTTTAACGGGATGATTGGAGAGATCGACCGGCTGGTCAAAGAGGTTTACGAGACGAAGCTTCGTGAGAGAGAAGCTGAGCTGTTCGCACTGCAAAGCCAGATTCACCCTCATTTTCTATACAATACGCTAGAAATGATGAATATGCTGGCGCTGCAAGGCAACGGACAGCAGCTATCCATGATTGCAACCAATCTCGGAAAGCTGCTGCGGTATACCGTTGATCGGAAGGAGCAGCAGGTATTGTTGCAGGATGAGCTGAAGTTTGTTGACTCGTATTTGCAAATTCAAGCGCTGCGCCTCGGTAATAATTTGCGGACCTCTGTCCGTGTCGATTCCTCCTACGACCGCTGTGTGGTGCCTAAGCTGATGCTGCAGCCGCTTGTCGAGAACGTCATCGAGCATGCGATGGGCTCAGCCCCGGTGGAGCTTATGATCTCGGCACGCGTGGAGGAAGATGATTGGATTATCATGGTGAAGGACAACGGTGTCGGCATGAGCCAAGAGCGCATGCTCAACCTGGAGAAGGCGATTCATGAGTCGGAACATATGAGTCAACAACAAGGCAGCAGCTTTGGTCAAGTGCGCAAAGGATTTGCACTTCGTAATGTGCATCAACGGATCAGGCTGCTACATGGCGAACCGTACGGATTGACGCTTGACCACGCCGTAGAGCAGGGCGTCACATTCCATATCCGACTGCCGATCGAATGGGGGATCTAACATGTATAAAGTATTTCTTGTGGAAGACGAGATTATAATTCGATCAGGACTAAGGCAGCTGCTCGAGCAGGTGATCGGAGGGTATCAGATCATAGGAGAGGCAAGCAACGGCAAAGAAGCGTTGGATATGCTTAAATTAGTGCAGCCCGATGTACTGATTACGGATATTCGGATGAACGAGATGAACGGCCTGGATATGATCAAACGACTGCGCGATCAGTATCCCGACCTCTATGTGCTTATCTTGAGTGGATATGCAGACTTCGAATACGCGAAGCAGGCGATTCGATACGGGATCAGCGATTACTTGTTGAAGCCGGTTGACCGCGTGGAGCTGGCGCAAGCGCTGGATACGTTCAAGCGCAAAGCAAGAAGCAAGGATGCGGCGGTGGCAGCAAGCGATGCGGCGGAGGGCCAGGCGGGCGACGAAGAAAAGGCGCATCAGGGAAGGCAGCTGATCCGCCGAGTCAAGCAATTGATTGCAGAGCGGCTCGATCAGGAAATTTCGTTACAGTACATCGCAGAGCAAGTGCATCTCAATCATCAATATTTGTCGGTGTTATTCAAGAATGAGACCGGCCAGAACTTCTCGGATTACGTGACCCAGTGCCGCATGAGCAAAGCCAAGCAGCTGCTCAAGGATACGAATTTGAAAGTATATGAGATTTCGGTGTTGTCGGGGTATATCAGCGCCAAACATTTTATGGCCGTCTTTAAGGAGGCAGTCGGTATGACACCATCGCAATATCGTGATCAAATTGAAAGCGCAATCTCGAATTTTCATACCTAATCTCGAATTACAGTGATTTTTCTCCGAATGGGAAATTCGTATACTTAGACTCATGAAAGCGCTTCAAGGTGCAAGACAAGAGACTGAGAGGGGATAATCACAGTGAGAAAAAGCTCGATGATGCTTCTGGCCATGGTACTAGTGCTGACGCTGCTGGCAGGCTGTGCAGGAGGTTCGAACGGAACGAACAACACGACAAACGGTGAGCAAGGCTCAACCAATACTTCCAAGAACGGGGCGACAGAAACGGAAAAGCCCAAAAAACAAGTAAAGCTGCAGTTCAGCATTTGGGGCAATGACGCTCACAAAGCGATGTATGAAGAATTGGTCAAAGCCTTCCAGGTTGAGCATCCGAATGTCGAAGTCGAGATTGTGACGATCCCGTTCGCCGATTACCAACAGAAGCTGTCTATCATGCTGGCTTCCAAAACCGCACCGGATGTAGGCTGGCTCGCAGAGCGTATGATCCCGCAATTCTTGGAGTCGGGTCAATTGGTTGATATTGCGGCAAGTGTGAAGGACGACGCAGACTACAACTTCGCGGACGTATTCCCTTCTACGCTGGAGCTGTTCTCCAAAGAAGACAAGCTGTACGGCATTCCATTCTCCACGCCGCCAGTGCTGATCTACTACAACAAGACGTTGTTCCAGGAAAAAGGGCTCAAAACACCTTCCGAGCTGTATGCGGAGGGCAACTGGAACTATGATGAGTTTCTGAAAGCAGCCAAAACAATCGCCGATCCAGGTAAAGGCGTATACGGCGTGAAGCTTGTTCGTGAATGGAAAAACTGGTCCGATGCGCTGCTGCCGCTGTTCTGGTCGCATGGCGCTGACGTATTCAACGCCGATGGAACCGAATTTACGCTGAACTCGCCGGAAGGCGTGAAAGCGCTGCAAGTGTACAACGATATGCTCTTCAAGGATAGCGTTCACCCGAAGCCGGGCGACGAAATTACATTTGATACGGGCAAGATCGGCATGTACACCGACCGTTACAGCTACGTGTCCAAGGCTCGCGCTGTTACCGACTTCGAATGGGACATCGCGCCAATGCCCGAAGGCATGAACGGCCGCGGCACATCACTCGGCTACGCAGGTTATTCCGTATTCGAGACAGAGCATCCGGAAGAAGCGACAGCGTTCTTGAAATTCGTAACGAATGCACAATCGATGGGGGTAACTTCGCAATACTTCGTACCTTCCCGTAAATCCGTCCTTGAATCTGACGTATTCCTGAAGGCAGCTCCGCAGCCATCTGCAGAAAGCATTCAAGTGGCCGTGCTCGAACAAATGGAAGGCGCCCGCATCGCTCCTGGCCATAAAAATTGGCAGCAAATCGACGTGAAGGTTCAAACGCTGCTGGACTACTTGTACACACAAAGCGAATCGGTAGAGGACGTGCTTGCACGGATGGAATCCGAAGTTAGTCCGCTCTTGAAGTAACAGATTGTTTTGGTAGACCCGCTTTGCGAATCCAACACGCTACGCGTCACCGGCCGGGCTTCCCTAGAAGTCCGGCCGGACCTCCCAAAGGAGAGAACTTCGAATGTTGAAATCTGAAAAGTGGTACGGCTACCTGTTCATCAGCCCTATGGTGCTCGGCTTTGCCGTCTTCATGCTCATACCCATTGTTACCGCGTTCGCGATGAGCTTTACAGATTGGTCCCTGCTCCGCGAAACGTCATTTATCGGCCTCGACAATTACACGAAGGCGTTTACGAACGATCCCGTGTTCTGGGAAACGGTCGGCAACACGCTCTACTTCTCGGCCGGCCTCGTTCCGCTTAATATGATTCTTGCGCTTGGGTTAGCCTTGCTGCTCAAAAACAATATCCCCGGCATCGGCTTCTTCCGAACCGCTTTGTTTACACCGGTCGTCACATCATTAGTCGTATGGGCGATCGTCTTCAAGTACATTTTTGCTACGGACGCGGGCATGATCAACCAACTGCTCAAACTGATCGGCGTGCAAGGACCTGCTTGGCTCTATAACCTGGAACTGGCTATGCCGGTCGTCATCGTGGTCAGCGTACTCAAAAATGTCGGCATGAACATGGTCATCTTCCTCGCCGCATTGCACGACGTGCCAAAAATGTATTATGAAGCTGCGAGCCTCGACGGCGCCTCCAAATGGAAAACCTTTACGCATGTGACACTGCCGATGATCTCGCCTTCCGTATTTCTCGCGATGATTCTGACGCTGATCGGCTCGCTAAAGGTGTTCGGCCAAATCTATGTCATGACCGGTGGTGGACCGGGCACAAGCACGTATGTACTGGTTTATTATATTTATCAGCAAGCGTTTAAGCTGTATGAGTTCGGTTATGCCTCGGCAGTCGCGTTTATTCTGTTTTTCCTGGTGCTGCTGCTGACTCTGCTGCAATGGAGCGCAAGAAAGAGGTGGGTGCATCATGAACAATAATTTGACACGCAGAGACGGGATCATCTCCCGATCATTGACGTATTTGCTGCTGAGCGTCGTGACCGCGATTATGCTCGTACCATTCTTCTGGATGGTGACGACCTCGCTCAAGGATCAGACCAAAATCTTTTTGTTCCCGCCGCAGTGGCTGCCAAGTCCGATCGAGTGGGGCAACTATGTTGAAGTGTTCACGCGCCAGCCGTTTCATCTGTATCTGTTCAACAGTGCATATATTGGAGTCATCGTTACACTCGGCACCTGCGTCTTTGCTTCGTTGGCAGGTTACGCGTTCGCGAAGCTTAAGTTCCCGTATAAGAATGCCATCTTTCTTGTGTTGCTCAGCAGCATGATGATCCCGACCGAGGTGACGGCGATTCCATTGTTCCAATGGATGTCGAAGCTAGGACTCGTCAACACACATTTCCCGCTGATCGTGCCGCCGATGCTTGGCGCTTACGGAATGTTTGGCGTGTTTCTACTCCGCCAATTCTTTATCACGGTACCTTCCGACCTGGATGAAGCGGCCAAAATCGACGGCTGCACGCCATGGACGACGTTCTGGCGGATTATGTTCCCGCTGTGCGCCCCGGCGCTATCGACATTATGTATCTTCGTGTTTCTGCATAGCTGGAACGAGTTTTTTGAACCGCTCATCTATTTGAGCTCCAGCGATCTCTACACGCTGCCGCTTGCATTGTCACTCTTCACCGACCAAAGCGGCACCGAATGGCATTTGCTGATGGCGGCCTCCGTCATCGCAACGCTTCCGCTGTTGATCGTATTCTTTTTCGCCCAGAAGCGGTTTATCGAGGGTGTAGCCATGACCGGCATCAAATAAATAGATAACGGCAATAAGAGCTGACCTTCCGATAAGAAGAAGGGCAGCTCTTGTTCGATATATATAGATAATCTAGAAATAAGTCACATTTTAGTTCCTATTCATCATCGCCAAGCCCGATAATTCGCGGTAAGATGTAATAAATTACAATAGAATGCAAGCCGCCGTATCTCGATACGGCGGCTATACGCAAATATGCTGACAGAACGGGGGGGCCTCATGTACAAAATATTGGTAGTCGACGACGAGCCGAGAGTCAGTATGGGTATCCGTAATTTTCTGTTAGCATCCGATTTGAAGATTAATTATATCGAAACGGCGCTTAATGGCTTCGAGGCAATCGACTATTTGCGAATGGATCACTTTGATCTTGTATTAACGGATATTCAGATGGGACGAATGAGCGGTCTCGAGCTGATGGAGACGATCTATATGGAGCAGCCGCATCTTCCGATCATCGTGATTTCTGCTCACGAAAAATTCGAATTCGCCAAGAAATCACTCCGGCTTGGTGCAAGGGACTACTTGGTCAAACCGGTCGAGCAAATAGAGCTGCTGCGCGTCGTCGGTCAAGTGCTGCAGGAGAAGGAAGAATACGGCAAGCAAACGCTGGAGCAGGCGAGAGGGCAAAAGGAAGAAGAAAAAACGGGGATGTCGAGACGAAACGAGCTCCTAATGGAGCTTGTTACCGAAAAAAACTTGAACCCCAAAGATTATGACGAGCTGCTGTCCGAGCTGAAGCCAAGCAGTGAAGGCGCTTGTTTCGGCATGCTGTCGATCAGGCTGGAGCTCGGCAGCGGCGGCTTTAGCAACCGGCAGATTAAGCTGAACGATCGTAAGCTGCTCAAGTACGGGGCTGTCAACATTATCGAAGAAAGTCTGCAAGAGTGGAAGGGCTTAGTGTTTAACGGCTATGGGAACGAGCTGATTGCCATGGTGCAAATTTATGATTATTACGCGAATGACTCTCAGCAACAGCAACAGCTCAAAAGCCAGCTTCAATTAATCGGTCAGCTAGTCACGATGAATATCAAACAATATTTGAATATCGAATCGGCTGTTGGTTTAAGTACGTTGAGTCCGAATGTGTTTATGCTGCCCAAGCTAATGGAAGAAGCCGGGGCGGCCATCGAGTGGCGCAAGCTTCATCCGGGACAAAAGGTATTTTACTTCGACGATATCGCATCGCAGCAAAACTTGAATATCGTGGAGTGGATGAACAAGGTCGATGAATATATGGAGCTCTTGAAATCCTCCTCAGAGGATCCTGCTTCGATCGTTCCTTCGTTAATCACCGGGCAACTGACCAAATACGGCCCAACCGAGGAGCTATTTAATAGCTGTTTCGGTATGCTGGTATACCGGATGTACGGATTGCTGCTGGAATACGGGCATAGCCAGCTTATCTCCCTGCATCGTTTTGATCCGTCGGTCTACTTCCGGAACTCTAATGCGGATGCGAAGCTGGAGGCATTAAACGTGTATATCGGTGAGGTTGTTATGCAATTGTATGAGATGGGCAAGGAGCGGGATAAATCGATACTGGCTCGGATAACCGGATATATTAGGGAGCATTATCGCAATCCCGCCCTCAAAATTCAAGATATAGCAAATGAGGTCCACTTCAGTACGGCCTATCTCGGTTATTTGTTCAAAAAAGAAATGAAAAAAAATCTATGGGATTTTGTAACCGAGCAACGGATCGAAGAGGCCAAGCGGCTGCTTA
The DNA here is from genome assembly GCF_054483835.1 of Paenibacillus sp. strain BS8-2. Classification (NCBI taxonomy): domain Bacteria; kingdom Bacillati; phylum Bacillota; class Bacilli; order Caryophanales; family Paenibacillaceae; genus Paenibacillus; species Paenibacillus sp. strain BS8-2. The sequence continues at coordinate 680,960 of NZ_CM137010.1, read as the reverse complement.
CTTCGACGGACAAAAAAAGATACGAGGTGGCCTACGAGGTCGGCTATGAATCGCCGGAGCACTTTAGTCGAATGTTCAAGCGGTATGTGGGCATCAGTCCGGCGGAGTTCCGCAAGGACATCCAGGGGTGAGACAACTGAAGCTGAAATATAAAGTGACGATCGCATTCCTCCTATTTATCGTCGCTCCGTTCCTGGTTGTCGGGTGGTATTCTGCGTATAAGACATCGGAGTCGATGAAGGATGAAATAGGGAGAACGACGCTGCAGCTCGTAAATCAGAATCATGTCACGATCGAAAAAACGTTGTCCGCCGTAAATGATAAAATGGTTACGCTGCTTGATACGCATTTCTTCAGCAATCCCGCTCAGTATGCGTTCTGGACAGGCGTGGAGACGCTCGGTGAAATTAGCGCCGCCGATTCCATTCTTGAGCTGTGGTCCTCGGATGGAACGGAATATTCGTTGTTTATGAAAAATAAAGGCGGCAAACAAACGCCATTCCAGATGTTGAATAAGCAAACGGGTTTCATCTACGTGGAGGAAGGCGGAGCGGGGTTGCCCGATTGGGCGAAGGAAACATTAGGGCAGGGTGGCGGAAGCAGCGTCAGACTAGTCACGCTGCCCGGCGGAGCGACGACGGTTAGCTTCATGCGAGGCATCATGAATCCCAAGTCGTATGACGAAGTGATTGGGCTGCTGGTGGTGGCGAAGCTAGAGGTGCTGCTGACAAGGGATTTGGTTTCGGTCCAAATGCCGAAAAATGCGAGCAGCTATTTATTTAATGAGCAGAACGAGCTGTTAATGAAAACAGGCTCGACACCGTCTGAATTAATACAGATTCCGGTCGAGGCCAAGGATAAAATATCGGGATACTATTTTGCAACCGAGCATGGAACGAAATGGCTATACGCGTTTTCTCGTAAATCCGCTTATGAGACGACGTTGATCTATAAAATTCCTTACGAATCGATTACCGGCAATCAATCGTCTTTGATGGGGATGCTGATGGTATTGTCCGGCTTGTATCTATGCGTTGTGCTGTTATTTGTCTTGTATCTGCTAAGGATCGTTGTGAAACCGCTCGGCAAGCTGGTCTCCATAACGAAGTTGTACGAGCCGGGCAAAAAGTTGGAGCTGGATAGTGAACAGCTTCGTTCGGATGAATTCGGCATTCTGTACGGCGCTTTCCTCAAGATGACCAAACGTCTGGACCACTCGGTCGAAGAAAATTACGGCATGCAGCTGAAGCAGAGAGAGTACGAGCTTACGATGCTGCATTCTCAAATTACACCTCATTTGCTGTACAATACGCTGGATTCGATCTATTGGTATGCGCTGGACAGCGGCAATACGGATGTCGGCGACATGGTCAAGGATCTGTCCAAGCTGCTCCGCATCGGTCTTAGCAAAGGACGGAGTATGATCACGATCGAAGAAGAGCTGGAGCACGTGCGTGCATATACCCGTCTGCAGGCCAAAAGGTATCCAGACACGTTCGAGGTAGAGTGGCATGTAGATGCGGACTTGCTCTCATACATGACGCCAAAGGTCATTATGCAGCCGCTTGTCGAGAACGCAATCTTTCACGGCGTCAGCGCAATGGATGGCGAGGGGGTTATCCGTATCCGAGTCGAGCGAATCGAGGACGAGATCGAGTTATCCGTCGAGGATAACGGATTTGTGCCTGTCGACCTCGAACGTTTGGAGAGAATCGTTCAAGGAGAAGAGACGGACAAAGGTTATGGTATCCGCAATGTGCATCAGCGCGTGCAGCTGCATTACGACGAGGCGTACGGACTTCGGTATGAGCGTGCGGAAGGCGGCGGGCTGCGCGCCGTCATCCATATGCCGCTTAGAAAGCAGGCGTAAGACGGGCGACAATAGAAACGATCGAAGCGGGCCCCCACTATGGGGGCTTTTGTGATTTTAGTGTTTACTTTATATCACATTCATATAAGAATACATCATCGCTATGCAACCCTCTCGGTCCTATACTTAAAACATGAGAGAGAGGAAGTGTTCACGTGGAGAAAGCGATGACAGAACCCAGAAGGCTATCGGGCAGTGTGAAGAAAAAGTCGGCGTGGTCCATGTGGCTGCATCAAATGTGGAAATATAAATATTTGACGTTGATGCTTCTCCCAACAACGATCATTATCTTGTTGCATAGCTATCTTCCGATGTTCGGCGTGTTTATTGCATTTAAGAACGTTAATTACATCGACGGCATATTTGGAAGTCCCTGGGCAGGTTTTAGAAACTTCGAATTTTTGTTCTCGTCGGGCTCCTTGCTGCGGATCACGAGAAATACGATCCTATACAGCTTTGCATTTATGATTGTGAATCTGGTGATCTCGGTAGGTATCGCGGTCGCGATCAACGAACTTCGTAAGAAGTGGCTGACCAAAACCTATCAGACGTTTATCATCATGCCGAACTTCTTGTCCATGGTGGTTGTCAGTTATCTGGTTTACGCCTTCCTGCATCCTGATTTCGGATTCATGAACATGACGTTTCTGAAGTGGTTCGGCATGGATCCGGTCTACTGGTACACGGAAAAAGGGGTTTGGCCTTATATTCTGATTTTCGTAAACGCATGGAAAGGCGTCGGTATTGGCGCCGTGATCTACATCGCTGCAATCGCCGGAATCGATCCCGAATATTACGAAGCGGCGATTATCGATGGAGCCTCCAAGTGGAAGCAAATCATTCACATTACGCTGCCTTCCATACAGCCGATTATTATCATAATGACCATCCTGTCGATGGGAAGCATCTTTAGCGCGGATTTCGGCTTATTCTACCAGGTTCCGCAAGATTCGGGGGCATTATATCCAGTGACGGATGTCGTCGATACTTACGTGTACCGCGCCTTGATGAGAATGAACGATATCGGGATGTCGTCGGCAGCCGCACTCGTTCAGGCAGTCGTAGGTTTCGTCATGGTCATTCTAACGAACTGGACGGTACGCAAGATTAACAAAGAACAAGCCTTGTTCTAGGCCAGCTTTGGATCACGAAAACGACGAAAATACAGCTTTACGATGACATTAGTATGAGGTGAATGTTATGAATTTCCGAGCGAGCCAAAGAGAAAACAGCTTGTCTCCCGCTGCCGGCTTCCTATTAAATATGATGTTCGTTATCTTGTCACTCATCTGCTTGCTCCCTGTGCTGCTCGTTATCATTGTATCGATTACGCACGGAGACTCCATCGTGGCCAACGGGTACAGCTTTATGCCCGATCGCTTGTCGCTTGTCGCCTACGAATCGCTGTTTAAGGATTACGGCACGGTTATTGGTGGCTATGGCGTGAGCATCGGCATCACGATTGCCGGAACGCTTCTCAGTGTGGTGTTGATGGCGCTGTATGCGTACCCGATATCAAGAAGCGACTACCCGTTTCGCACCGGCTTTACGTTCTTTCTGTTCTTCACGATGCTGTTCAACGGCGGACTCGTCAGCCGATATCTGGTCTATACGCAGCTGCTGGGACTGAAGGATTCTTATATCGCGTTAATTATGCCGCTGCTCATTATTCCGTTTAACGTCATCATTATGCGGACCTTCTTCCAGACGACGATCCATCCCGCCTTGATCGAGTCCGCAAGAATCGATGGAGCGGGAGAAATTCGAATATTCGTGACCATCGTCTTGCCGCTATCCTTGCCGGTGCTTGCAACAATGGCGCTGTTCAGTACGATCAACTATTGGAACGACTGGTTTAACGCGCTGCTCTTCATCACCAGCGAGGACAAATATCCGTTGCAATATTTGATGATGCGAGTTCTTAACGACATTCAATATTTGCGAAGCAATGTAGAGCTCGCGGCTCAAAATCCTGAATTGCTTGCCAAGCTTCCGAACGAGTCGCTGCAGATGGCGATGGCAGCCGTCGGGATGGGACCCATTCTGATTGTCTATCCGTTCTTCCAGAAGTATTTTGTCAAAGGACTGACGGTCGGCGCTGTCAAAGGTTAAGCCGTTTTATATCAAGGTAGCTGCGATCGGGTGTCTTAGGCGCCTTAGACATCCCATCGTTCTATATAAATAAGTTTAGCGTTAGATACGATCGAGGAGGGTTAAAATGAAACAAAGAAAAGGCACGAAACAATTACTAATCGTATTTACAATTCTATTAGCAATGGTTTTGCAAGCGTGTTCAAGCAATAGCGGCGGCGGCAACAACACGCCTGCAGCCACGAAAGCGCCGGAAGCGTCGACTAAGCCTGCTGCAACGGAAGCGGTTGAGGAGCTAAAGCCTTACGAGGTTTCCATTACCTACTGGGGCACTCCGGAGCGGGACGTAGCACTGGTCGAAGAAAAGCTGAACGAGTTTTTTAAGGAAAAAATCAACGCGACTGTCAAGTTAAATCCGATTGCAAGCAGCGAATATAAGCAAAAAACGGAGCTCATGATGAACAGCGGCGAAAAAATGGACCTCGTGTTCACAGCTTCGTGGCTGGACTTCTTCTCCAACATTACCAAGGGCGCGTTCATCGAGCTGGACGAACTGCTCGAGCAGCACGGCCAAGGCATCAAGGAGCAGCTGAATCCGATGTATCTGGAAGCACCTCGTTTGGACGGCAAGCTATACGCTGTGCCGACGAACAAGGAGATTACGCAATCCCGTTCGCTCACGTTCCGCAAAGACATCATAGAAAAATACAATATCCCGCTGGATACGATCAAAACATATGCCGATATTACGCCATGGATGCAAGTCATTAAGGAGAACGAGCCGGACATCATCCCGAACTACTCGGCTGGCGGCGGCGGTGACGGATCGATGTACGAATCAGACGGAAGATTCCTTCCGGTCGGACCGACTCCTGGCAAAATTGCGATGTTCTTCTTTAACCCAACCCAAGAAAAAATCGAGGTCATTAATGCCCTAAATCCAGAAATCGTAACAATCAACAATAACGCGAACGAGCTTGCTCGCAGCTGGTTCGAGCTAGGATACACGAACAGTGATGCGGCAACAGCCAAAACAAACATATCAGAGCTGCGTAAAGAAGGAAAGACTTGGTTCCAAGATGGTGTCTGGAAACCAGGAGCGGAAATCGAGATGAAATTGACTACCAACAATAAATACGATTTCGTATCCCATGTGATGAACGAACCTTATGTTACGACGGATCTGACGACAGGCTCCATGTTCTCCATCTCCCGTACGTCGAAGGATCCTGCCCGCGCGATGATGGTATTGAACTACCTGCACACGGATCCGTATGTCGTGAATCTCATCGTTAACGGGATCGAGGATGTCCACTACAAAAAAGTAGGTGACAACCGCATCGAGCCGATCGCGGACTCCGGTTACGGCACAAGCGGATTGTTCTGGGTCGTGGGCAACCAAATGATCAACTACCTAAAACCAGGTCAGCCAGAAGATCTGTACACGAACTGGATCAAATACAATAATGAAGCGAAACGCTCTCCATTGCTTGGCTTCGTCTTCAACGATTCTAATGTGAAGAACGAGGTCACGCAGCTGACGGCTATCGCTACCGAATACAAAGCGATTACTACAGGCGCGATTGCGAACCCTGTCAAGCTGCTCGAAGAGCGTAATAAGAAGCTGCAGGACGCGGGTATCGAGAAGGTTAGAGCGGAAATTCAGACACAAGCTGATGCTTGGCTGGCTGCTCAAAAATAAGCAGAGAGTACCCCTATAGCTTGATCCATGCAGGGCTGTCCCAAGGGTCGATGTCGAACCTATTGTGACAGCCCTCTCTCTAATGAACATAAGGAGTGGGTAACAAGATGAAGCCCGAAAATTTGATTTATACATTCGTCAGCTATGCGGCTCATTATGATACCGACTGGGGGAAAGGTGTAGCAATCGAGGGAATCGACCGAACAGCTGCCGTTGCGCATAGACATGGCATCCCGGTTACATGGATCGTCAACAGCGGATCGGTGCCGGTGCTGGCTAGTCGAATTAACGAATGGCATGAACAGTATGGCGACGATATTATTTTGCAGACGCCGTTTTTCATAGAGGACTGCGGGGCAGATTCAGCCAAGTTTAAAGCTGCACTAGTGCAAGCATGGACGATCGTAGAGGCGGCTTTTCCATGGGCGAGTACAAAGGTGGCTGCACGAGGGAAAATCTACAATGAAGTGATAGAAGTGCTGGAAGAGCTTGATTTCAAAGGAATGTGGGGCTACTGCTGGGAGCAGGTCTGGTGGGACGGCATTACGCATAAAGGCATACCATGGGGATCCTGGTATATCGATCCTAATCGATATAAGGCACCTCATCCGGGCAAAGGCAAAGTTGTCGCCTGCGAGTGGACCGCGCGAGATTTGAACTTGACTTATCATTCACGCAGTCCCGTCATCTATTCGACAGACCCTAACGACGTGCTGAGAGCCGGGCTATGTACGGGTGACAATATCGACTACTGGAAAAATTTATTCATGGATTATTTACGTAATACTTCACACAATGACCAGGTGTTTTTCCTGCAGCAGCAAGAAGCGCATGAAATGGAATATACGGACCGATTCGCGGTGTTCCCGGCTTCCCATGTGGAGGCATGCGAGAGCATGCTGGATTTGTTTTTTGACTATATTACGGATTTCCCGATTACGTTGACAACGGTGCCGAAGGCGATGGAACGTTATCACGAACGAAATTCGGAGACGGCGCCGGTGTATATGCTGACGCAAGATACGCTTGTAAGACCTGCGGTGAACGAATATACAATGACGCTGGGCGGCGTAGGCGGCGGGCCTTGGCCGGATGTCTTCCTCTATTATGACAAAGTATGCCAGATGGCATTCGTTGATGGCGAATGCATCCCCCGGTTGCTACGTAATTATATCGGCAAGGGCAACATGGCGGACAACTTCGAGGAGGCGACTCCAGGATTGTTCGTGAAAGGATACGAGAAGACACTGGATCGTATCGCGCTGACGTACGAGATCGGATACACGCAGCCGATGCCATTCGGACTGGCGTATTGGGATGAGCTTGACGGGTTCGAAGTTATTTCTTGCAGCGAAGGCGTCGAGACGAAGCTGATCGAGGGTCGGTTAGTATTTCTTAAGTTTCAGCTGACGGGGGAGCCGCGCAAGCTCGAGCTGGTGCTGGCACGGAAGCGGGGATTGTAAGACCACGCTAGTTAACGGAAGGAAGGTGAACTCAATCGTCAATTAGGGATTTCGATCTTTATGGGGCATCGGCTGGCATGTGAGGTTGTCGACTGATGAGCTGTTCTTAAGGACTGACTCCCTTACTCCTTGCAATTGTGGTATGATGTGGGGAATGGCTAAAATCCGTTAACTACAATATGCATAACATAGGAGAACAAATGAACTTTAACGATTTGCGACTTATACCAGAAATATTGAAAGCGTTGCGCGAAGATAATCTTGTGCAGCCTACACCGATTCAAGAGCAAGCAATTCCGATTGCGCTCCTCGGCAACGACGTCTTGGGCTGTGCACAGACGGGAACAGGCAAGACGGCGGCGTTCTCGCTGCCGATCATTCAACGGCTGTACCAGGAAGGAGTTGCGGCACGTGACAAGCAGCGTCCGATTCGCAGCTTGATCCTCACGCCGACACGAGAACTGGCTATTCAGATTGAAGATAATATCCGTGCCTACGGTAAATATACGGGTCTTCGTACGTTGTCCATTGTCGGCGGCGTATCGCAGAAGGGTCAAGAGCGTCATCTGGAGAAAGGCATCGATATTCTGATCGCGACGCCTGGTCGGTTGATGGATTTGATGAACCAAGGATTTATTGATCTGTTGCATGTTCAGGTGCTGGTATTGGATGAGGCAGACCGAATGCTGGACATGGGATTCATTAACGACGTGAAACGAATCATCGCCAAGCTGCCATCGAAGAAACAAACGATGTTGTTCTCGGCGACAATGCCGCCAGAAATCGCAAAGCTAGCGGATTCGCTGCTCGTAAATGCTGCTAAGCTGGAAATTACGCCGGCATCCTCGACGGTTGATCTGATCGAGCAGTCTGTATATTTCGTGGATAAGACGAACAAACCGGCGTTGCTGGCAGAGCTGCTAGCGGATACATCCATCTCTTCTGCGCTAGTGTTCACGCGCACGAAGCATGGTGCCGATCGCGTTGCGCGCGGGCTGAACCGCGCTAATATTACGGCGCAGGCTATTCATGGCGACAAGTCGCAGAATCAGCGTCAAAATGCACTCAATAATTTCAAGAGCGGCGCTACACGTATTCTTGTTGCAACCGATATTGCGGCTCGCGGCATTGATATTGAAGAGCTGTCGCATGTGTACAATTTCAATCTACCCAATATTCCGGAGACGTACGTTCATCGAATCGGTCGGACGGGACGTGCTGGACATAGCGGCGTTGCTGTTTCCTTCTGCGATGAAGAGGAACAGCCATATCTGAAGGACATTGAGAAGCTGATTAAGAAAAAAATCTCGGTTGTGGTTGGGCATTCGTACCCGATGCAGGGAGCTGCAGCAGACGCGGTGGTTACGTCGGCTAATGCAGCCGCCAAGAGCGGGCAAGGCAATCGCTCCGCGAAGGCGAAGCAGCCAGCGGCGGCGCAAGGCGGCGGCCAGCAGCCCGCGAGGGCGCAGCAGCCAGCGGCGGCGCAAGGCGGCGGCCAGCAGCCCGCGAGGGCGAAGCAGCCAGCGGCAGCGCAAGGCGGCGGCCAGCAGCCCGCGAGGGCGAAGCAGCCAGCGGCAGCGCAAGGCGGCGGCCAGCAGCCCGCGAGGGCGAAGCAGCCAGCGGCGGCGCAAGGCGGCGGCCAGCAGCCCGCGAGGGCGAAGCAGCCAGCGGCGGCGCAAGGCGACGGCCAGCAGCCCGCGAGGGCGAAGCAGCCAGCGGCAGCGCAAGGCGGCGGCCAGCAGCCCGCGAGGGCGAAGCAGCCGGCGGCGGCGCAAGGCGGCGGCCAGCAGCCCGCGAGGGCGAAGCAGCCAGCGGCGGCGCAAGGCGGCGGCCAGCAGCCCGCGAGGGCGAAGCAGCCGGCGGCGGCGCAAGGCGGCGGCCAGCAGCCCGCGAGGGCGCAGCAGCCAGCGGCGGCGCAAGGCGGCGGTCAGCCGTCTACGAAGCCGAAACGCAAGGATCGCGGCAAAGTCCATATGGACTCCAAGGCGCGCCAGTTCGCGAGACAAGAGCAGATGGTTATTCGTCAGATGGACGAGGAAGTGAACCGGATGCAGTTGTCTTCGACGTGGAAGCCATACTTCTTGCCGGCCCAGCCCAAACCGAAGAAATAAGCTCATGACTTAATCAGCCGAGCAACTGTTCCTATTTAGGGTACAGTTGTTCGGCTTTTTTTTTGGAAATATTGGAAAGCTTCCCGGCTTGAAACACGTCCCGTCGCCAAAGGACGGCGTAGCCGTTTCTCCTTGACGTATAGGCAAGTATATGACGGATTGGAGTATATCATTTTCAGACGTTAGAAGGGTATCAAATCGGATACCTTGCGAGCGACGGTTATTGCTCCCCCTCGATACAAAGGCCCGATACTTCAATGTGCGCCAAACTGCGAATTCGAGGAAATAAGTCTATGAGGCATACTTAACGGCGTAGCCCGTCGAGGCGAATGGATGTGAAAAATCACATACATGGCGCCCAACCATATACCAACCGTAAGCCTACATTGCCTCAATATGTCTCATCACACAAATTTCTCGTCAAACGAAGTGTGTCAACAAACCATTGGCAGCGGACAGCGTGCAGCCCGCCATCTAGGCGGTGCCCAAATTCATCTTGCAGCCGCTAGTCGAGAATGCGATTTATCATGGTTTCCAGGAAACGCGTAAGGGTAATAGAATCGTGATCTCTGTGTATAGACAGAACGATTCTCTGTTTATTGAGGTTCAGGACAATGGGGGCGGGCTCGAAGCGGCAGCTCCGCGCAAGCCGTCACGAGATCGAGACTCTATCGGACTTAAGAATGTACAAGAAAGACTAGCTTTATTGTAAAAGGATGAAGCTCACATGAAGCTTATGAATCTCGAAGTCGAAGCCAAGGTTGAAATCGTTGTCCCGTTTCTAATTGCCAAGCCCTATGCATAAATGAGGTGGATGACATGTGGAGAGTGCTGATTGTTGAGGATGAACCATTCTTCAGAAGGACCCTCAAGCTGAAAACGCCATGGAAAGCCATGGGCTTCGAGGTCGTTGGGGAAGCAGGAGATGGAAACGAGGCTTTGCAACGCATTTATGAGCTGAAGCCGGATGTTGTGATCTCGAACATCATCATGCCATGCATGAATGGGATCGATTTGCTCAGACGCACCCGAGAAGCCGGAATCGACTGCCGATTCGTTATGTTGACCTGCTCCACGGAGTTTGAGTATGCACGTGAAGCTTTGCAGCTTGGGGCATCCGGTTATATGCTCAAATTATCGCTGGATAATGAAAGCTTAAGTAAGACGCTAGACAGGGTCAAGCTTGAGCTTCAAACCAAAGCCCAAATGAAACTGCAGCAAGAGTCGTCCTTATTTCATGTGTTATACAAAGAGGTATGGAATCATATTCGTCATATGCCGGATCAACCATTCGAGATGAGCCGTACAGACCATCTGTCATGGGTTCAAATCATTGTTTCCTATACGAACAAACCAATTCGCGAGATGCTGGGCGCAATGGGCACGCTGCTCCAACCAGGCACTGTCGTGCATGAGGATCAGCATAACGGGATTACAACGATGATGGTATGGAGTCATTCTCCTGTCGCGTGCAACACGGAAAACTATAAATCGTTGTTAGGAGCGGCCGTGATTACGGCAGCAGGAGAAGGAAACAGACTTTACGAGCTATGGTACAAAGCGCTGTTGGAATTAAGCGCATACTGGTACGGGCTAGAGGAGGCTCCACGCGGTACAGCATCGTTAGCCGCGGAAACCGATTTTACACAGGAGCAGCACAGGGAGCTGCTGCGAGCCATACAGCGTATGGAGGCAGGAGAGCTGCGAATATGGATTCATACCTTACTGCAGCAATGGCGTTCAGCTTCGATTCCGGTGTGGGGAGTCATGGAGAATTGCCATGATATTCTGAAAGCTGCCTGCCGGCTTGCGAATATGAAAGCATTCGGCGTTGAAATGATTTACTCATGCACGGACTACACGCAGCTCAAGAGCATGATGGTTGAACGTTTGTTGTCGGTCATGGAGAAATACAAATCCAACCAACAGCAGGTGACGGATCATGCGGGTATTAATCAAATTGTCCGGTACATCCATGCACACTATAACGCATCCATTACCTTGAGAGCGATGGCCATTCTGGTCTCCATGGATGAATATTATTTGAGCGGATTATTTACACAGAAAATGGGAGAACCGCTTATTCAGTACTTACAGCGGGTACGTGTCAGAAAGGCGAAGGAATTGCTGACCGAAAGTGAATTGGCCATTGCTACAATCGGTGAGATGGCTGGTTTCGTCAACACGAATTATTTCTTTAAGACATTTAAGAAGTGGACCACCCAAACACCAAATGAATATCGGAAGGACAGCAAAAGAAGCCGCTTCTAAGGTAGTCTCGTGACTACCTGAACGGCTTTTTTTTACGAAACGATCCTTGTTGATATGGCATTCTCTATATTTCTCGGCATGAAACGCGCTCCGCCGCCAAAGAGTTAAAAACGTTCATGATCACACTAAGTTCATTCATTATTATCGCAAGCGAGAGTTGCTATATTGGAAATAAGAATATGCACAGAGGCTTATTGAGGAACAAGGTGTTATGAATTGACCTTCAGATAGGAGTTGCTAGGGTAATGAATCGAGAAGAACAAGCTGATCTGGTTATTATCGGTGGAGGTACAGGCGGATGTGCAGCGGCAATGGCGGCATGTCGATTAGGATTGCAGGTCATCATGACGGAAGAAACAGAATGGATTGGCGGTCAGTTGACTAGTCAAGCCGTCCCGCCGGATGAGCATCCCTGGATCGAACAGTTCGGCTGCACAAGCACGTACCGTCAATTCCGCAATGGCGTACGAGACTATTATAAGAGTCATTATCCGTTGTCGAACAAGGCGCATTCCGCGATGTACTTAAATCCCGGCAATGGCCATGTAAGCCGTTTGTGTCATGAGCCAAGAGTGGCATTAGCCGTGCTCAACAGCCAACTGTCTCCTTATGTGAATAGCGGGAAGCTGCGTATCATGACGCATACGCGGCCGATTAGCGCCGAAGTAGAGGGTGATGATGTTAGGGCTGTTACCGTGCAGCACACTGGAACCCATAACAAGTTGACGCTGATTGCTCCGATGTTTATTGATGCAACGGAAATCGGAGAGTTGCTTCCATTAACGAAGACGGAATATGTGACAGGCGCAGAATCACAAAGTGTAACGGGAGAGCCGAGGGCGCTGCAAGGTGACAGCCAGCCTCTTGATATGCAAGCGATATCGCATTGCTTCGCTCTTGAGTATGACGAGTTTGAAGATCATACGATTACGAAGCCTGAAGGGTATGAGTTCTGGCGTACGTACAAAGCCGATTTCTGGCCGGATAATCACTTCAGCTTTGTGACACCGATCCCTTGGACGCTTGAGGCCAACCATCAGCAATTGTTCCCGTCGGCCAATCGAGCGGATTCGTTGTGGCAGTTCCGTCGTATTATCGACAAGGCGAACTTTCAAGAAGGCACCTACAACAGCGATATAACCCTGGTGAATTGGCCGCAGATTGATTATTGGTTAGGACCTGTATTTGAAGTGGAGCCGGATGTAGCAGCCGAGCATCTACGGCAAGCGCGAAACTTAAGTCTTTCGTTCCTCTACTGGATGCAGACAGAAGCCATTCGGCCTGACGGCAAACAAGGTTATGCGGGGCTGAAGCTGGCGCCGCATGTGACGGGAACGGATGATGGCTTGGCCATGGCGCCTTATATTAGGGAATCACGCAGAATTCAAGCGGAATTCACTGTGCTGGAGCAGCATGTGTCTCCCGAGGGAAGGCATGATGGCAAGGCGGCTGAATTCTTTGACAGCGTAGGAGTGGGCTCATATCGTATCGATCTGCATCCAAGCACTGCACTCCGCAATTATGTGGATGTCTCGGCGCTGCCGTTCCAGATTCCGCTCGGCAGCCTGCTGCCTGTTCGGGTCAACAACTTGATCCCGGCATGTAAGAATATTGGAACAACCCATATTACGAACGGCTGTTACCGGCTGCATCCAGTGGAATGGAACATCGGAGAAGCAGCAGGCGCGCTGGCTGCGTACACACTAAAGCACAAGCTGCAGCCACGTCAAGTTAGAAGCGATAAGCATATTCAGGACTTCCAGAAGGTACTGCGAGAGCTGGGCTTGGAGCTGGAGTGGCCTGTATTGCGAGCATTATAAATAATTAATCAATAATAGGAAGGGGTATGGATGGATATGAGTAAGAAACAGTTGCGAAGCGCCATTATCGGCTACGGAGGTCAATTCGGTATGGGGCAGGCGCATGCCCGGCAGATGCAAGACAACGGCATAGAGCTTGTCGCGGTATGCGATTCTGACGAAAATCGGACCGCGCAGGCGGTAATCGATTTTCCTGGCATACGTACCTTTACCGATGCGAATCGGATGTTAGCCGAACAAGATATTGATCTCGTAGTGGTCATTACACCGCATAATTCGCATGTGGATTTGGCGCGAAGTGTACTCGAGCATGGCAAGCACTGCATTCTGGAGAAGCCGATGTGCATTAAGGCGGAGGATGCCATGATGCTTAATCAACTGGCGGAGGATCGTGGGCTTATGCTAACGGTCTATCATAACCGCCGCTGGGACGGCTGGTATTTGACGGTGAAGGAGCTTATTCAAGAGGGTGCGCTAGGCGAGATCTTTATGGTCGATATGTTTTTCGGGGGCTTCAAGAAGCCCGGTCAAACATGGCGTGCTGACAAGCAAATATCCGGGGGGCTGTTCTATGATTGGGGAGCCCACTATGTAGATTGGCTGCTCGGTATCATGGCTGCTCCGGTCAAAGAGGTGCGCGGCTTCATCCATAACCGGTTATGGCATGACATCACGAACGAGGATCAAATGGAAAGCATCATGGAGTTCCAGGACGGTGCAACGGCTCAATTGCAAATCTCTACGATTGCCCGAGCGCCTAAGGATGCGGTTCGTGTGCTTGGTACAAAGGGTGCAATCGTGCTGAAGAAACCTATGGATACGGAGATTATTTTGTACAGCGAAATAGGTGGTCAAAAAATTGAGTCTGTCATTGCATGCAAGCCGAATCAATATTCGGTCTTCTATGAGAATATCGCTAACCATCTCAGAGAGGGAGAGGAATTGATCGTCAAAGCGAGCCAAGCCGCGAATACGATTGCTGTACTTGAGATGACAGAAATCTCGGCGAAGGAAGGCAGACCGATCAAGTTCGAGCAATAGACCATATAGATGACGAGGAGAATAGACATGAAGATTGCGCTCCAGCTATTCACCCTGCATAAGCACTTAACAACGCCGGATCACATACGGAGCACCTTCGAGAAGGTGAAGAGGTTAGGTTTCAATTATGTTGAGGTGGCTGGTATTAAGATCGATTACAAGCACGAAGTATCCAGGCTGCTGAAAGAAACAGGACTGACGGCTATATCTGCTCATATTGGCATCAATGATTTAATGCAGCCGATGGATGCTATTCGGACTAAACATGAGCTGTGGGGCTGTCGTTATTTTGCCATCGGGAGCATGCCGCTCGAAATGAGAGAAGACAAAGAGGCGTATGCCAGATTCAGCGCATTAATGGCGGAAGGCGGAGCGGCGCTTAGACGACAAGGCTTGGAGCTGCTTTATCACAATCATGCTTTTGAATTCCACAAATTCGATGGGCATATGGGTATGGAGCTATTAGCAGATACGGCGGGGCCAGACAGCTATGGGATGGAATTGGATGTTCATTGGATCCAAGCTGGCGGCGGCGATCCGGTCGAATGGATTCTAAGACTAAAGGATAAGGCGCCGATTATTCATCTTAAGGATTACGCTGTTAGCTCGACCGGTGAACGCATGTTTGCAGAGATTGGCCGAGGCAATATGAATTTCGAACGAATCTTATCCGCATGTGAGACGGCAGGCGTGTTATGGGGGGTAGTGGAACAAGATGACTGCTATGACCGCGATCCGTTCGAAGCGCTGGAGGACAGCGTGAGGTGCCTGAAGGAGCTTGGTGCTGCGTTTTAAACGCCCAGTAGAGACCGGAATATACGGTTGATAAGTTGATTTGGATCTGTAATTTGGAATTTAGGATCTGGGTTCTGGGGTGGGCCTCTCTGCGAAGAGAGGCTTTTTCGTTTTGCAGTATTTGTGGTTTGAATGATCCTCAAGTGTAACAATGAGATCGAAAACTGGCACTATCCCTTTAGATGAGATTGCTGTATAATCGGAAAACATTCCTCAAGAGCCGGATGCAGGTCTGCATCCGGCTATTCGGAACACACAACGAATTTGCAGCATGAGAAAGCAGGGATTCATCTATGTTAAGACGATTGCAATTATCCCTACGCGGTTATCACCCGATTGTAAAAGTGCTGCTGCTCGGCACGATCTTTGCACGGATAGCGAGCTCTATGAGCTTGCCGTTCCTTGCTATTTATCTGATTGCCAAGACGGATATGAGCCCGATGATGGTTGGCGTTACGATCGGAATTGGCTCCCTTGCAGGAATGCTTGGGGGTTTCTTTGGCGGTTTCCTGTCCGATCGCTTTGGACGAAGGGTTGTGATGTTGGCAGCCATTTATACATGGGGAGCCGTGTTTCTTGGTTTCGCCATGACGGACGTTCCGCTCGTATTTGCATTGCTTAACGCCGTTAATGGACTATGTCGCTCCTTCTATGAGCCGGTATCACAAGCGTTAATGGCCGATCTCACGGATCAGGAGAAGCGGTACGAGGTGTTCTCGCTCCGCTATCTGGCCATCAATATCGGCGTAGCCGTCGGTCCTTTGCTGGGTACGCTGTTCGCGGCGATGGAGGGGAGCTTGCCATGGACGATTACGGGTCTTATCTATATCGTGTACGGCATTCTACTGCATATCCTACTGCACAAGTTCGGTATCCACCATATTGAAGGGGATAAGAGAGAGGCGGTCACAATCACCAGGTCATGGAACGTTATCAAGGGTGATCGGGCGTTCCGTTTCTTTATCCTTGGCGGTATTGTATCGGCAATCGGTTATTCGCAGATGACGTCGACGTTATCTCAATTCATCGAGCAAAATTTCGTCAAAGGCGTAACGATGTTTGCCTGGATGATGACCGTAAACGCCGTTGTTGTCGTGTTGTTCCAGCTCCCCTTAACCAAGTGGGCAGAGAAGAGGAAGCCGTTAACCGTGATCGCAGTAGGCAGTATCTTCTTCGGGCTGGGGCATATCGGCTTTGCCTACAGCACGAGTGGGTGGTTATTGATTGCGGCAATGATCGTGTTTACCTGGGGCGAGGTCCTGACGTTCCCTGCCGCTTCTGTGATGCTGGACAAGCTGGCGCCGGATGGGATGCGGGGCACTTATTTCGGAGGACAGACCTTTACAAGCCTTGGTTCCTTTATCGGTCCCTGGCTTGGTGGGTTCCTGCTGCAGGATTACGGCGGCAAGACCTTGTTCCTCGTGATCGCGGTCATCTCCGTTACCTCGATCTGGTTCTATCGAGCGGGTGAGATCGATCGCGCAGCAGCCCGAATACAAACAAGGTAAAGCACACTTGTGTGCAGACCATCCTTATTCAAGGATTTCATACACGTATACACAAAAAGGAGAGTGACTTCGGCGTCGCTCTCCTTTTTGTGTAAACGCAAGATCATGGTGCACAGGGGCTCCTGCTGAGCTGGAAATGGTGAACGGGGGAGAAGTAATAGGGTATTTATTCCATTACAAGTATGCTACAGTAAACGGAGTGCTGCCTCATACATGTATAAGGTAGTTATATTCGCGTGGAGAGGAGAGCGTAATGATCAACTTCGAGCTCTGGCCGGCTAATATCGTGGAGAGTTTGTCCACAGTATTAGGTTTTGGTGTGTTTATTGGCATTGTCTTTTATTATTATCGGAAAGTGAAAAGAGGGGAGCGCCCGAATCCTTGGAAAGCCCTGCTGATTGCGTGTATTTGTTTATTCTCATTTACGTTCAATACTCCGATTGGCGAGTATACAGGCAAGCTGGCTATTCTGCCGCTAGGTGTCTGGCTGGTGTATGGGCTAACCCGAAAGTCATCTTGGCCTCAATATAGAAGGTTCGCTTGGATCGGATTCTGGAGCAATTATGTGCTGCTTGCAACGGGGCTGCTAGGACACTACATGTATGATGTCGTATATCCCAAACAAACGATAGCCACGTATCTCGCGAATGTGGAGGAGGCGAGGCTTGTCGCTATACATCCTTCCGCGCCTGAGGCATCGCTTGATACTGTACAATTTGAGAATGCCTTGCAAACGCTGGAGCTGCAGCCGAGTTATGATGGGATGAGTCTGGGTTATAAGGCTAATGAAACGGAAAAGGAGCCATTCCCTTACCTCCTGCTTGGGACGAAGTCGAGGTGGGGCAGCGGCATTGAGGCCGAGTTCTATATGCAATCGGATGGCAAAGGGCTGTTGATGATCTGGGATAATCGTTATATGTATTACACCTCCCAAATGACGATGCTTCGGACGGAGACGGGAGGTGGCGGCAAGTGACCAAACGAAGTATGGTGATCGGGTTGATCATACTGGCTGCCGCGGCGTTCATCTTCTGGAGATGGATCGGGGTAAAACCAACTGCAATGAGCGATTTGGAGTTCATACAGTCATCCTTGCAACAGCTTGCTCCCGACTATAACATCGCAGAGATTCAGGATATCGTTGAAGTGGACAGCCGGCATCTCTTCGTACCCTTTGTGTCTAAGGATGGCGAGTACGGCATGAGCTTCTGGGTCTGGGACAGATTCAAATGGGAGCTCAGAAGAGTACAGAGTGACGGAGATCCCCACCTTTGGAGTCTTCGAGGCGATGATCCTGCTGGACAGTATCTCGTGTGGAACGTAAATCCGGATTACATGGTGGGCGAATATGCGTTGTACTGGATGCGAGATCGAAACGGTGGACAATTCTACGGCAATGACTTTTATATTCCACGGGTCCAGCTGGAGCATCGAATCTCGCTTGGCGAGCGAACCTACGGAACGCTGCTTCTGCCCGAGCAATGGGCGGAGCTGCGACGAATGGAGCAGGCGGCTGTTAACGGCGCGGCAAACGCGGGTGTATGGGGAGGGAGCGTACAGATGCCATCGTCCTATCGAATCGGATATTTGCCCATTCTGATCGGGGAACCGAAGGATAGAAGTTTCTATAGTACAGGGGCCACGATTTTCGGAGACGTCGATGTTACGTTCTTATATCATCTCAACCAAACCGAGCTGGAAGGTCTCGCATCGAGTGCAGAAGCCGCTCCATAAGTCGTCAAGCTTCGACAGAGCGAGAAGAAATTATACAGCAATTAGTTATAAGTACAGCCGGCGAGTGAAGCAATTCGCGAAATGAACAGTTTCGCTTCGGGGTGCTGAGAGTGCACGATAGAAGGGCGGGAAGTCAGGCGCAGGTCAGCCGGCATCCCGCCCTATTCTATGTGCAAGGGAGAGATAGTAGTGAAAACAACGAAACGAACGGGTATCAGTTTGTTCCTGTCGCTTACGCTTCTAGCTGCTGCGGCCCCCCTTCCTGGGGCGTATGCATCCGGAGGCGCCTCAGGAACGGTGAAGTCCATTATCCATTACGGCGCGAACGGCACGGATGCGCTGGATGACAAGGCGGCGATTCAAGCGGCTGTCGATGCGGCTTCCCCGGGGGATACGGTACTCATTCCGAAAGGGACGTATTATTTGTCTGGATCGGTACAAGGCAAGAGCGGCGTCATCATTAAAGGCGAGAAACGCGATCAGTCCATTGTGAAGTTCGTTTCGGAATCTGATACATTTATGATCCACTTGCAGAATGTTACAGGCGCCACGGTCTCCGACCTGACTCTTGACGGCAATAGCAGTATGATCGCGATGTCGGCGGTTGCGATGTCAGGCGGGAAAAGCAATACCGTTAACAATGTACGCGTGAAGGATTTCACGGCTGTGGACGGATTTGGACCGCATGCGCTGTTCGTCGATAATTCCACTTACGCTACGATTTCGAATAATATCATTACGAATATTGGAACCGCTTCCATTTGGGGTGCAGGTGTACGCGCCGGCTGGG
Organism: Paenibacillus sp. strain BS8-2; assembly: GCF_054483835.1. NCBI lineage: Bacteria > Bacillati > Bacillota > Bacilli > Caryophanales > Paenibacillaceae > Paenibacillus > Paenibacillus sp. strain BS8-2. The sequence continues at coordinate 661,764 of NZ_CM137010.1, read as the reverse complement.
GCTCAGCCCATGCGACGATTGAAGGCAATGTGATCGAGAATACGGGACGCGGCGGCATCTTGGTCAATGATAACAGCCCCTGGGCGATTGTCCGAGGCAACAAGGTGAAAGGATCGGGTCTTAAGGAACACGGCCTTGCCATTGAGCTACATACCAACGTGGATAATTCCATTATTGAAGACAATCAAGTCGATACCTGGATTAGTGCCGTTCGTTCTAGCAAAATCGCTGTTCGCCGCAATTTGATTCAGCCAAAAGACGGTCGGGTGGGCAACATTGGACTCGAAATTATGGCGGACGATACGATCACGACAGATAACATCGTGGATGGCGGGCAACAGGTCGGGATTCAGCAATCGCCTGGCACCGGGCATCAGTACTGGGGATACAACGTCATCAAAGATATGGTGATGTGGGGCATGCAGCTGCAAGGCGAAGGCTCCGGTCAGATCGAGCAGTTCCAATACTTCTATAGGAACAGCTTTATCAAGACACAGGAAGGCAATCCGAAGGCTAATTATCCGGGTTATGACGGTAATGGCATCCGGATCCACGGCAGCTCTCAGAACTTGTCGTTCGATAGCAACATCATCTCAGGCAATGGCCGCAAGGCGATCGAGATTACAGGAGCGGCTGGCGTTGACCGGCTAAGCTTCACAAACAATCTGATTACGAGCAACAAAGGCATCACGATGGATCCTTACCCGGCAGCAGCCGAGCATCTGGAGTGGTCGGGCAATATCGTATGGGGCAACGGCTCGAATGTAGTGCCAGTATCGCGCGGATTCTCGAACAAGAAGCCGGTCGCGGATTTCCAGACGCCGCTATTGGTCCGTGTAGGTGAACCTGTTACCTTCACCGATGCATCCAAAGATGCGGACGGATCAATCTCGCATCGGCTATGGGATTTCGGCGATGGGCTGCCGAGCACGTCGACTTCGCCTACTTACGTGTACAACAAGCTGGGCATCTACCGTGTGACGCTGGTCGTATGGGATAACGAAGGCAGATCTCATCTGAAGGAGCGGGTCGTGCTTGTCAGACCTGGCGCTCCCGATACTCAGGCGCCGACGGCTCCAACGGGCTTGCTCTCTCCGGAGCAGACAGACGAGACGGCATTCATCAGTTGGTCGAAGGCTTCTGATAACGTAGGGGTCGTCAGCTATGACGTATTCGTGGATGGCGTGTTAGCCGGCTCCACCGCACCAGGCGAAACATCGTTCCTCATTACAGGATTAACGGCGTTAACGACTTACCAAGTAACGTTGAAAGCCAAGGACGCAGCCGGCAACGTTTCTCCCGCCAGCACGCCGCTGTCGGTAACGACGGAAGCGCCGGATGCAACACCACCTTCGGCTCCTGAGAATCTGACGGCGACAGCCGCAAGCGCGACAAGCGCAGCGCTGGCTTGGTCACCTTCGACGGATAACAAAGCGGTGACAGGGTATGAAGTATTCCGCGGCGGCAATCTGATCGGAACGACGAGTGGTGCTGCTGCTACGACGTTTACGACCGGCGGCTTATTGCCGGGCACGACGGGCACGTTCACAGTCAAAGCGGTGGATGCCGCAGGCAATCGCTCCGCTGCCAGCGTCTCTGCTTCGGTCACCATGACTGCGCCAACTGGTGATGTGTATCTCAGCGATTATGCTTGGGATTCCGGCACGGCCGGATGGGGCAATATCCAGCTCGACAAATCGTCCGACGGCAGACCGATCACGCTGAATAACGTCGTATACGCCAAAGGCTTCGGTACGCATGCGCATTCGGAAATCGTTTATACGGTAGGCGGGGCTTACGAACGGTTTATGGCGAGCGTCGGCGTGGATGATGAGACATACGGCAACGGCTCGGTGGGCTTCGAAGTTTGGCTGGACGGCGTATTAGCCTACGATAGCGGCGTGATGTACGCCGACACCGACACCATCGACATAGACGTCGACATCAGCGGTGCTCAGCAGCTCAAGCTGGTCGTCACGAACGGCGGAGTCAGCGGTACGGACTGGGATCATGCCGATTGGGGAGACGCACGTATCCTCTACAACGAATAACAATCGTGAAGGAGTTCGGCAGACTAGTATCCGCGAATGATCGAGCATGACGAATTCATGGCATTGCGTTTACGGTGGACATCAGGGTGCATGGGATAAAGAAAGGCAAGCCCTGATGTCCGCTGTAAGCGGGCAGTGGAGTTGTTAAGCATGTACGCACAAACATGAAAGGTGGTGAGGCTTAAGAGATTGGGATTGTCGGGATAGAGATAACCATCATGGGGTTGCATACTACAAGATCAGGATAGTGAGAAGGAAGCATTCTGAGCAGAAGTAGAAGCCAATCTTAACAAAGTGAGGGATTATTAATGACAACAACTACTAAGCGACCGAGACTGAAGCTGAGGCTATTCAGCGCATTATGTGCCATGTCGATGCTGCTGCCGGTATTACCGGCTCCGATTGCGAGCGCGGCAACGTTCGATGTGACCTCTTATGGAGCTGCCGGCAACGATACCGTGTCCGACAGCGCCGCCATTCAGGCAGCGGTAGATGCAGCCTCCAGCGGAGATACCGTCCTTATTCCCGCTGGTACATTCTATTTGACAAGCACGGTATCCCTGAAGTCAGGGGTCAAAATTACGGGCGCAAGCCGAGATACAACGATTGTGAAGTTTAATTCCACCTCCGCGCTTACGTTTTTCTCCATGTATAATTTGACCGGTGCAGAAGTCACTACGATGACGCTTGATGCGAATAACAGTACGATCCCGCAATCGGTTGTTGTATCAGAGAATGGCAGCGGCAACAAAATGACGAATTTGAACGTGAAGGATGTCGCGACAAACTCTGGCTTCGGTCCATTTGCGTTGTTCGGCATCAATACCGACAATCTGATCGTCAAAGACAACATCATTACGAACATCGGCGTCAACTCCGACTGGGGCGGCGGCGTACGGATCGGCTGGGGCTCCGACAATGCGCTTGTCGAGAACAACGTTGTCCATCTAACGGGACGCGGCGGGATCTTCCTGAATGACGACAGCCCTGGTGCGATTATTAGGGGCAATACAGTTACAGGTACTGGCAAGAAGATGGAGGGTCTCGGCATCGAGCTTCATACGAACGTCGACCATTCTATTATCGAGAACAACACAGTCGATCACTGGATCAGCGCTGTACGTTCCGCCTACATTGCGGTTCGGAATAACGTGGTGAGAGCAACGGACGGCACAGTGGGCAATATGGGCCTTGAGGTTATGGTCGACCACGGCGTTACGAGCAACAACCTTGTCGATGGCGGGCAGCAGGTCGGTATCCAGCAGTCGCCTGGCACGGGTTATCAGCTCTGGAATTACAACACTGTCCAGAACATGGTGATGTGGGGCATGCAGCTTCAAGGCGAAGGAACAGGACAAACCGAACAGTTCCAATACTTCTATAAGAACATCTTCGAGGATGGACCGATTGGTCACCCGGCTGCGGCTTATTCCGGTTATGACGGCAACGCGGTTCGTATTCACGGCAATACCAAGAATATTACATTCGACAGCAACATCATTCGGAACAATGGCCGCAAAGCGATTGAGATTACAACAGCGGGCGGCACAGATAAGCTTAGCTTCGTTAACAATACGATTACCGGCAACGGTGGACCGTCTATCGATCAATACCCGTCTTCCGCAGGGGATCTTGAGTGGAGCAACAATACGGTAAGCGGCAACGGCACCAACACGCAGCTGACGAGCAGAGGATTCAGCGATCCGAAGCCAGTTGCCAACTTCTCGGGGCCATTGACTGTACAGCTCGGACAATCGGTTACGTTCACGAATACATCAACGGACAATGGAACGATCGTCGAAAATCTGTGGGATCTGGGCGAAGGTTTGCCAGTCACCACAGCCAGCCCGACATACACGTACCAGAAAGCAGGCACCTACCAGGTTATTCTTGGCGTATGGGACAATAATGGTCGCGCCTCTGTCAAAGAACAGACGATTACTGTCGTAGCGGGACCGCCGGATACAACAGCACCTTCTACGCCTTCGAATCTGACATCGCCTTCGAAAACAAATACAAGCGTAACGCTGACGTGGAATGCTTCTACGGACAACGTTGGCATTGCCGGTTACGAAATTTATGCGAACAGCGGTCTTGCAGGCACGACGATCGGCGGCAGTACAACATCCTATACGGTTACGGGACTTCAGCCGAATACGGCTTACTCCTTTACGATTAAGGCCAAGGATACTACAGGTAACTTGTCCTCGGCCAGCTCGGCATTGAGCGTCACAACCGATTCGACGCCGGTTCCGGTATGGGAGCTGTGCGCGGGAGAGAACAACTGGTGCGGCTTCACGGGTACGAAGGAAGTCCGTTATGGTGCAGGCAGCAGCTGGGCTTACGGCACGTACACCAACGGGGTTATGTGCTCCAATAATACGTTCGGCGATGCGGCCCCAGGACAATACAAATCCTGCTTCGTTAATATGGCTACACCAGGCGGAGGCGGCGATACGCAAGCTCCAACTGCTCCAACGGGGCTGACATCGCCATCCAAAACGTCAACAAGCGTTAGCCTATCGTGGACGGCTTCTACAGATAACGTAGGCGTAACGGGTTACGAAATATACAATGGATCGACTCTGGCAGGCACAACAACTAGCGCAACAACGTACAACGTCACGGGACTAACAGCGAGCACAGCTTACAGCTTCACGGTCAAAGCGAAGGATGCGGCAAACAACTTATCATCGTCAAGCTCTTCGCTGAGCGTAACAACGAACGCTGCAGCAGGAGACACGCAGGCGCCGACTGCTCCAACAGGATTGACCTCGCCATCCAAAACGTCTACTAGCGTAAGTCTTTCATGGACGGCTTCCACGGACAACGTGGGCGTGACGGGTTACGAGATTTATAACGGATCGACGCTGGCGGGAACGACAACCGGCGCAACAACGTACAACGTCACGGGATTAACGGCCAGCACGGCGTACAGCTTCACGGTCAAAGCGAAGGATGCGGCTAACAATGTATCGGCGGCAAGCTCGGCACTGAGCGTAACGACCAATGCTGCGAGCGATACACAAGCACCAACTGCTCCAACTGGCCTGACCTCGCCATCCAAAACATCTACAAGTGTCAGCCTATCGTGGACGGCTTCCACAGATAATGTGGGCGTGACCGGCTACGAGATCTATAACGGTTCGACGCTGGCGGGCACGACAACCGGCGCAACAACGTACAACGTCACGGGATTAACGGCCAGCACGGCGTACAGCTTCACGGTCAAAGCGAAGGATGCTGCGAACAATGTATCAGCGGCAAGCTCTGCGCTGAGCGTGACAACCAACGCTTCTGGCGGCACAACACCAACTGGATCTATTACGCGTGAATACTGGACGGGAATTTCGGGACCAACAATTGCAAGTATCCCGACATCAACGACGCCTTCGGGCACGAGCTCCCTGACGAGCTTCCAGGCTCCATCGAACTTCGGTGACAATTATGGCACACGTATCCGCGGTTATATCGTGCCGACAGTAACAGGTACGTATCAGTTCTCTATTGCCGGCGACAATAACAGCGTGTTGTACCTCAGCACGGATAACACAGCTGGCAACAAGGCGCAGATCGGCGAAGTCGTCGACTGGGTGAACGAGCTGGCCTTCACGCAAAATGCCGGACAACAATCAGGACTGATTACGTTGACTGCAGGACAACGCTACTACGTCGAAGTGCTGCACAAAGAAGAGGGCGGCGGCGACCATGTGGCGGTTGGCTGGAAAACGCCGGGCAGCTCGACTTACTCCGTCATCCCAGGCGCTAATCTAGCTCCGATACAATAGGCTAGCACGCCGACCATACTCATAAAAACGCAAAAAGCATCTCTGCTGTGCCGACTGGGGCCAGTGGAGATGCTTTCCTTTTGCGCGTATTACTTAATGACGCCGCATGCAATGCGATCGCCAGAATTGCCGGATGGATCCGTTGCGTAGTCATCTGCTTTCGCATGGATAACGAGCGCTGCACCGCTGATCGAATTCGATTTCCCTGGTTCGAGTGTGACGGCGGCAGACGTAATATCGATGACGACCTCGCCGTTCGCGCCAACCTCGATATTAGGCAGATCGCCATCATGGAAGCCGTTGGGGTTGTTAAAGCCGTGCTGCTTCCCTTGCGGATTGAAGTGAGCGCCGGCCGACTTGAAGTCGGGACCCTCGCATAGACCGACCTGGTGGATATGAATACCGTGCGCACCCGGAGTCAGCTTCTTTGCTTCCAGATGAATGACGACATGGTCGCCCTTCTGCGTCAAAGACGCTTGACCGATAGACGCGCCTTCGGTGTTCATGATCGAGATGGTTTGTCCTGTTGTCTCGCCGCTTTCGCTAGATATGGATGCTTCGTGCGCCCCTGGATGCAAGAGGAGCATAAGCGAGGTTGCTATCGCAAATAGATTCATGTTTCCCTCCACATATGTTTCATGTTTGGCCGCCATCGCTTCAGCATTAGAAAGTGACAGCCTCCCTAGTATGTGCATAAAATTGGAAAACATTCGCGAGGATTAGATTTAGGTACTGGCTCCGGAAGCAGCATTGTTTTGCCGTTTCTGAATGTTGTGTACACCAAGGACGACCGCAATCAGCTCATAGCTGTCCAGCGATGTAGAGGAATTGCTAAGTTGGAACGCCCCGGCCTGCAGCCAGCCGCTGACCTTCTCGAAGGAGGCGACGGCATTACCGCCTTGATCCAGAATCGTATATTCCCGCGAGAAAGCGGGGGATTCTATCGTATAGAGACCACGAGGCCCGGCATCGTATTCGAACTTTTTCGAGAATAACGAGAAGCGGGCGCGCAGTACGCCGACCTCAAACCCCTGTTGGTCCGACACCTCCCACTTGCCTGAGAAGAATCGGAACTTGCCGGAGTACCGAAGCGCCGAGTCTGCTCCGTATACCGACAGCGTTGCAGTCATTATACTTTCCAGATCGACGGTGCCGCGCGCCTCACCTTGCTCGTTCATAATATCCGTCGTGCCTGAGCTAAAGAATCGATCGCTAAAATAAAGCTCCATCCCATCCCGCCTTCCATTATTCGTATATGGAATTATACGTCGGGAAGGAGAGCACAGTTGCTAATCGCGATACAAAATCGCGAATTAGAAATCGAAGTTGTCGGGGTCGGGACCAACACGTTTGTTTTGGTTCATGGCGTCGATCTCGGCCATCTCTGCGTTAGACAATGAAAAGTCGAACAGGCTTGCGTTCTCGTCAATACGGTGCTGCTTAGTTGACTTCGGAATCGTAACGACGCCGTGCTGCAAGTCCCAGCGGAGGATGATCTGCGCTACGGACTTGCGGTGACGATCTGCAATACGCTGAAGCGTCTCGTTCTGGAGCAGCTGACCTTGCGTGAGTGGCGACCATGCTTCGAGTTGAATGTTGTGCTCCCTTGTAAAAGCAAGCAGCGGCTTCTGCGTCAGGCGAGGATGGAATTCAACCTGGTTGATGGCCGGCTTGATCTCTGCGGTCTCGAGCAGCTCTTGGAGATGATGGACCTGGAAGTTGCTTACTCCGATCGCTTGTACGCGACCATCCTTATAGAGCTTCTCCATCGCACGCCAAGTATCTTGGATCTTGCCTGCGACTGGCCAATGAATCAGATATAGATCAAGCGACTCCAGCCCAAGCTTGCGCAAGCTGGTTTCGTAAGCTGCAAGGGTCTCCTCATAACCCATGTCGGCCGTCCATACTTTGGACGTCACGAATAATTGGTCGCGGCTAAGACTGTTGTCGGCAAGCGCCTGGCGAATACCTTCACCGACGCTCGATTCGTTGCCATAAATAGCGGCGGTATCGATGCTTCGATAACCTGTGCGGACGGCAGATCGAATCGCGTCTACCAGCTCTTGTCCTTCTTCCACTTGAAACACGCCAAGACCGACGCGCGGCATCGAAACGCCGTTGTTTAGCACAGCTGTGCTTTGAAGTGTCCATGCTGAAGCGTTATGTTCGATGACAGTGTTGGTTAGGTTATTGTTGTTCATGATGAAATCCCTCCGTTATGAATCGTTTCGTTTTCCCTTTGAAGTCGAATGGATACGCCGGCAAGCAGTACGGCGATGACGACCATCAGTCCGCCGATCCATGGCGTGTGGCGCAATCCGATACTGTCGACGACCAATCCGCCAGTCACTGAGCCAAGTGCGATGCCTACATTAAACGCTGCGATATTGAGCGCTGACGCGACGTCGACCGCCGATGGTACGTAACGTTCGGCGAGCTGCACGATATACAATTGCAGACCGGGCACGTTCATGAACGCGAACAATCCCATCATCATAATGGCGAACAGACCGGCGAGCTGATACGGAATCATGAAGGACATCGCAACCAAGATAACTGCCTGGACGATAAACATGCGGAACAAAGCGCCAATCGGATTACGGTTCGCCCAGCGGCCGCCGATTTCGTTGCCGATTGCGACGGCGATCCCATAGACGAGCAACACGATTCCGACCGCTCCTGGCTTCAGATGGAGGACGTCCTGCAGAATTGGCGTAAGGTAGGTAAAGGTCACGAATGTGCCGCCATAGCCTAGCGCAGTGATAGCGAGACCAATCAATAACCTGCGGTTGCCCAAGATACGCAGCATGTCCACAAATTTGGACGGCGGTGGCTGTTTAAGTCCCTTTGGAACAAGTATGCCGACGGCGATGAAGCTGACGACGCCGAGCAGGGTGACGCCCCAGAAGGTGGCGCGCCAGCCAAGCAGCTGACCGATGTAAGTGCCGAGCGGTACGCCGGTCACAGTGGCGATGGTAAGCCCCGTGAACATGAGCGCGATCGCGCTGGCCTGCTTCTCTTTCGGCACGAGCTGGACCGCAATCGTAGCGCCGATGGAGAAGAAGACGCCATGCGAGAATGCGGTGACGAATCGAGCGGTCATCAGCAAGGCGAATGACGATGATAAAGCTGCTGCTGCGTTGCCGACGATAAAGAGCTAAATTAACGCCATTAACAGCGTTTTGCGGTTCATCCGGTTCGTTAACGCCGTTAAGATTGGCGCGCCTGCAGCGACGCCGATGGCGTATCCGGAGATAAGTAGACCCGCAAGGGTGATACCGATATGAAGATCATCCGCGATGGACGCGAGCAAGCCAACAGGGACGAATTCGGTCGTACCGATTCCGAATGCGCTGATGGCGAGCGCAACAAGCGCGAACGAGCCAGATGCTTGTTTGCGGCCAGAACCCGCGGCTTCCCGGATTGTGGTGGATGCCATGATGAATGTTCCCTCCCAGTAGAATGAATGTCGGCCTCTTGTGCCGTTTGCTGCATGGATGCTAGTATAAGCCTAACGAAAACATTTCGTAAGTACGTACTTTTAAGTGCTATAGGCACCAAAAAGTACCCTGCATACGACGAAAGAGGGTAGAAGCGATGCCATTCAACATTCCGGTAGAAGCGACGCTGGAGGTCATCGGGGGCAAGTGGAAGGTCGTTATTTTGTGCCATCTGGACAAAGGGGATAAACGGACGAGCGAGCTTCGTAGACTGATGCCGAACATTACGCAGAAGATGCTGACTCAGCAACTGCGAGAGCTTGAGGAGGACGGCATGGTGAAGCGGACGGTGTACGATCAGGTACCGCCCAAGGTTGTTTATTCTCTGACCGACTACGGGTGGTCGTTCAAGCCGACCTTGGATGCCATGTGCTCTTGGGGTGAGAAGCATATCGAAGCCAATCAACTGAAATAGACAAAGAGACCATCTCCGCACGACTATCGTCCATGCAGAAATGGTCTCTTTGCTATACCTATGATCGGAGTAACACGATTCGAACGTGCGACCTCACCCACCCCAAGGGTGCGCGCTACCAGGCTGCGCCATACCCCGACGCTTCGAGAAGACAGCGCTGTCAAACGCTGATGTAATAGAGATTATACTACTCGTTTTTCGAGCTGGCAATAGGTTTGACGGGCTAAAGAGGCCCCTGTGTTAAGTTTTTGTTCTTGTCTGCCATTACCGCGCATTTGCTATACAATAAAGGAAAATGGTTGCCTGGGAGGTCAAATCTATGAAAGCCTTTTCGAAGGAAGAACGAAGCTGGATGTTGTATGACTGGGGCCATTCTGCGTATTCCGTTATTATCTCTACAGCCGTGTTCCCGCTGTTCTACAAGGCAGCGGCCGAAGCGTCCGGCATCAGCGCAGCAGACTCTACTGCTTTCTTGGCATATACCATCTCCATCTCCACGTTGATCCTTGCGCTGCTTGGGCCGATACTCGGGACAATAGCAGATTACCAGGGGTTCAAAAAAACGTTTTTTGCCGGCTTCAGCCTGCTTGGCGTCCTAGCGACCGGCCTCCTGACTTTCATACCGAATGACTATCCGGAGCTGCTGCTGGTCTGCTATATGTTTATCGCCATTGGCTCGGCTGGCTCGAATGTGTTCTATGATGCGTTTCTTGTTGATGTCACCGACGATACCCGAATGAATAAGGTATCCTCGCGCGGATTTGCGCTGGGGTACATCGGAAGCACGATTCCGTTCCTGATCAGCATCGCGATTATCCTCCTTGCCCAGCAAGAAGTGCTGCCGCTGTCCGTGACGGCGGCTAGTCAAATCGCGTTCATGATAACAGCGATATGGTGGGGAATATTTACTTTGCCCATGCTGCGTCATGTCCGGCAGAAACACTTCATAATGCGGGAGCCGCGTATTATCGCGAATAGCTTTGGGCGTCTCTATGGGACGTTTAAGGAGATTAAACAATACCGGGCGATGTTCCTGTTCCTGCTGGCGTACTTCCTCTACATCGATGGAGTCGGTACCATTATTACGATGTCCAGCGCATACGGCTCGGATCTGGGGATCGAAGCAACGGATTTGCTCATTATCTTGTTCGTCACGCAGATTGTGGCGGCCCCGTTCGCGATGTTGTATGGACGATTGGCCGACCGCTTTGGGAGTAAGCCATTGCTTTACGTCGGCATTGCTGTCTACATCTTCGTCTGTATCTACGCCTATTTCATGAATTCGACCTTCGACTTCTGGGTGCTGGCCATGCTGGTAGCCACCTCGCAAGGTGGAATTCAAGCTATTAGCCGCGCCTATTTCGCCCAAATGGTGCCGAAACAAAACGCGAATCGTTTTTTCGGGTTTTATAATATTTTTGACCGGTTCGCGTCTATTCTGGGACCGCTGCTCGTCGGCGTGACAGCACAAATGACGGGTAATACGAACACGGGCGTGTTCAGTCTTGTTGTTCTGTTCATTATCGGAGCGCTCCTCCTCGCGCGTGTGCCGGAGCCAGGCAAAGGACTCCCGGCTCATCAGGCGGGGATGGACGCGCAAGGCGGGGTTACGCCTCCGCAATAATGTCGCCGGTACGTGTGAGATCGTAGGATGCCATCGAACGCAGCTCGCGCCGAAAGAGTTCGGATCGGAGGATACGAAGCACGGCTTCGATCCACGGGAGATTCTCCGGGCGTTTCAACATGACGAGATCATAATGCTCGACGGCAAGCGGGATAAAGTCGACTCCTTGGACAATGGAGGCGGCCTTCTCTGTGCCGACTCCAACGTCGGCTTCGCCGGAAGCCACTTTGGAGGCTACGGATAGATGATTGCTTAGTGTATGATCATATCCCAGCAAGCCTGCATGCGGAATGCCATGAAGCCGTAGCTGCTCATCGAGAAGTACGCGAGCGCCGGCGCCTTGCTCCCGATTGGCGAAACGAAGGCCGGGACGAGCGAGATCCTTCCAGGCTGTGAGACCGAGCGGATTGCCGGCGGCGACAAATAATCCGGCCTGCCTCGATAACAGACGTACGACAAGATATGGCGAGCCAACAAGCAGCCGCCGGATATATGGCATATTGTATTCGCCTGTATCACCGTCCAGCAGATGGGTGCTGACTAGGTCGGCTTCGCCCTTGTACATGGAGATCAGGCTGTCCATACTGCTGGCATGAGAGCGGAACATGCGTTGACCGGGTGCTTCTGATTCCAGATGCCTCGAGAGAATATCCAGACTGATATCTTGCCCCGTAATGACGATGGAGCGAGAAGAGACAGTTTGAGTTTCCTTAGCCGGGGTTATCTCATGTAAGTCGGCGTTCAACCTGGGCACACGCTGCTGAGCAGGAAGTGATACGGGCTGTACGTGTGTGGGGACGGTACGATTACGCTGCTTGTAAGCTTCAAGATCCTCGGCGTCAACTCTCATTTGTTTGCCGACGCGGTAGGAGGGGATCTCTCCTTTTTTGATTAAATCGTATACGGTAAGCTTGGAAATCTTGAGGAGCTTCGCGATTTCGTCCGTCGTGTAGGAGATATCGGATGATTGTGGCATAACGTCTTGTTCCTCCCGCGTGGTGGCAGCGTTTTACTTTGTTCCTTATTGTAGCATAAGCGCGTACGCACGGCTTCTTGTATTGTTGGGCGGCAGACTATTCGGGCGCTGGTCAAGTTTCCTAAAGCGGAGCATCACATAGGATGGACGGAGGAGGTGCATAACGAATGCCATGGTATCAAAAAGCGATGATGCTCGTCGGCCAGCCCGTCGGAGTATCGCTTACAAACGGTCAAGGCGTATCCGGCGTCTTGTGCAGTCTAAACAACAACACGGTCGTGCTGCAGGAATATATGTATCAGAACCAATATGCGGCCAAACAATATCCGTTCCATACGATTCAGGATATAAACGGATTTCCAGGCTGTGCGGTATCGCCGGGACCGTTATATTAAGTTGATCCATCGAGGTTAAGGTACATTAATCCCGATAGAGGAACATTGAGAAGGGGGCGGATGCTCCCTTTTTGCTATGACAGCCATCAGGAGGCTTCTGCCAGCGCATGTAAGGGTAAGCCCTCCATGCCATCGCCGCGCCGAATGATGTAAAACATACAGCAATAATCTTTGGTTTGAAGCAGATTGGGAACGATTGCTGCATTTGATGCAGGAATCTCAAGCCTAGACAAAGGCAATAAGAGGTTATGACGCAGAATTGATGTACAAAATGCAGCAATAGTCGAATTCTCGAGGTTTGGAGGTTGGAATGCTGTATAAAATGCAGGATTATCGTCTCTTGCCCAGTCCATATATTTACAAAAACACAGCTGGAAATGCCCCAATTATCGTCCGCCGACAGCTTCACATTACCTTCGGACTTGGCCGTTATACGGCCATAAGGCTGAACCGCAATGACGCTGGAATCGGTGTTTTCAATTGTATGCTTGTCCATGGAGTACGAAGAGGGTATGTTTGGTCTAAATACATAGTGGACAATACAACTATATCTAATTATATTTAATTATAATTAGATATAGTTGATTAGATATAGTTGGTGACTGGGAGTGGATGAGATGGTAACTAGGTTTCGTGTGATTTGCATCAGTTTGATTGCGGCAGCACTGCTTATCAGCGGCTGTTCTACCTTCGGTAACGTGACGGTGCACGAAGAGACTGGCGGCCATGTTGAGCTGACGATCTCCGCTGCCGCGAGTCTGACGGATGCGCTCGAGGAGCTGAAGATCGCCTACGAGAAAAAGAATGAAGACGTGACGCTATTATTCAACTTCGGAGCTTCCGGTGCGCTGCAAACACAGATCGAGGAAGGCGCTCCAGCGGACTTGTTCTTGTCTGCTGCGACCAAGAATATGAAAGCTTTGGTTGACGGAGGTTTCATCGAGGAAAACAAACAAACGAATGTGCTCGGCAATGAGCTTGTTGTTGTCGTACCGTCGGACAGCAAGCTGAATATAGCGACAATGCAGGATCTGCAGGGCGAAGGCCTGCAGAAGATCGCAATCGGCATCCCGGAGAGCGTTCCGGCAGGCAATTATGCCAAAGGAGCTCTTGAGAAAGAAGCGTTGTGGGATGTGCTGCAGTCCAAGCTGGTGCAGGCCAAGGACGTTCGCCAAGTACTGAATTATGTGGAGACAGGCAATGTGGACGCCGGATTCGTTTATCGGACGGACGCGATAACTTCTAAGAAGTCCAAGGTAGCGTTCGCCGTATCACCAGACACCTATGCCCCAATTCAATATCCTGTAGGCATTGTGAAAGCAAGCGAACATTCGGTCGAAGCAACTGAGTTCTACGAGTTCTTGCAAAGCAAAGAAGCACTTGATGTCTTCGCGGAGTACGGCTTCTCCGTATCGAAAGAATGACGGCCATTGATTGGAATACACTCTGGCCGCCGATCAAGCTGTCTCTATTGGTGACACTGCTCGCAAGCGTTGTGGCAGCCCTTCTCGGCATAGCCGCCGCATGGTGGATGTCTCGCGGGAAATTCCGCGGGAAGACCCTCATTGATACCGTGTTTTTGTTGCCGCTTGTATTGCCCCCAACCGTTGTCGGATTCCTGCTGCTTATGCTGCTTGGCCGCAGAAGCTGGGTCGGTCAGGCGATCGAGTGGCTGTTCTCGGCCCCGGTCATCTTCAGCTCATGGGCGGCCGTCATTGCCGCGGTCGTGGTCGCTTTTCCACTCGTCTATCAGACGATGAAGGTAGGCTTCGACTCCGTTGATCGTGAGCTGGAGCAGTCGGCCCGGTCGATGGGTGCATCGGACCCGCAAGTGTTCAGACTCATTACGCTGCCGCTTGCTTGGCGTTCGCTTATGACAGGTTATATTCTAGGCTTCGCGCGTGGATTGGGAGAGTTCGGAGCTACACTGATGATAGCCGGTAATATCCCGGGTAAGACGCAGACGGTGCCAACGGCGATCTATGTCGCGGTTGATGCAGGACGGATGTCGATGGCTTGGGCTTGGACGATTGGGATCATCGTCATTTCTTTTTTGATGCTGCTGCTCACGGGCAGATGGAAGTCGCGGGAATAAAGTATAATGGAGCCGGATTCGAACCGGAATGATCCGATTTTGGACTAGTCGACGGCTTCCCCATCCAGTATGATAGAGCTGATATTGGACAATTTGAGGGCGAGAGGGGATAGTCAATTGACTACGAAAAAGTTGAAGTTCGACCGCTTCCCAGGCGGTGTCCACAAGGCGGTGACGTTCAGCTTCGATGATGGTCGTACGCATGATCGACGGTTAGTCGAGGTCATGAACCGATACGGGCTCAAAGGGACGTTCCATCTCAATTCCGGTTTCTTCGGCCATGATGGCTACATCAGTGGAGATGAAGTGGCTGAATTGTACAAGGGACATGAGGTATCCGCACATACGGTAACGCATCCATTCTTGGAGCAATCGCCAATGGATCAAGTAGCGGAGGAGATTCTGTCCGACCGTCAGGCACTAGAGTCGCTGGTCGGGTATCCGGTACGGGGCATGAGCTACCCGTTCGGCAGCTACAACAATCGAGTGGTTGAAGCGCTGCCGGCGCTCGGCATCGAATATTCGCGCACAGTTCAGAGTCATGGAGGTTTCAGCATGCCGGAGGATCCGCTGCGCTGGCACCCAACTTGCCATCATAAGACGATGGTAGAGAAGGCTGAGGAGTTTATGCAATTGCAGCCGTATCGGAATCGCTGGCAGCTTCTCTTTATTTGGGGGCACAGCTACGAGTTCGAGAACGACAACAACTGGGAGCTGATGGTTGAGGTCGGCGAACGGCTTGGCGGGCAAGAAGGCGTGTGGCATGCGACGATGGCGGAGGTGCTCACGTATCACAACGCGGTGTTGGCGCTGCGTTTCTCTGTTGACCGCAGCTGCGTCAACAACCCTAGCGCAACTGACGTGTGGGTAAGCGTCAATGGCGAATCGACGTTGATTCCCGCAGGCCGTACACTTCGGCTCTAGCCAAAAAAGCGTTAAGCCGTCCTAGATGTTAGACAGGCGGCTTAACGCTTTTTTTGTTGACGATAAAACCTGCCTTCAAGCACGGCCGCTCATCATCGCAAGGCCTCGATCGAGGTTTTCTCATGGATGACCCTCATGGCCTGGGCGCTACTCCTGCAGCTTCGCCAAATATTCGTCCAGCAGCTGGAACGTGCCCTCAAAGCCGACTTTCACGTTGTCCTTAAACGATTCGAAAAATTGGATCTCTGCTTTCGTCGCTTCGTAAGCCTTGCCGTGCATGGTAAGCTCGGTCTGATCGCCATCGGCGCGGAATGTGAAGGTGTTCAGAACGCGCAGCGGCCACATTTGACTGAACGATGCTCGCAGTGTGTTGCCTTCCTCGTCGGAGAAGGAGTTCGTATACACAAACCTCTCGTTCGGCACGATTTCGATGTAGTCGAATTTCCCCCACATGATCTGTCCTTCCGGGCTCGTCTGATAATAATGGACCACGCCCCCCGGGAGAAGCTCCTGTTTGACGGTCGTCATCTCGAACCCTCGCGGTCCCCACCAATGTTTCATATGTTCAGCCTGCGTGAATACATCGAAGAACAGCGCAAGCGGCGCATCGAACGTCCGTTTTATGACAAGTCCAGGCTCCTTAGCCGTTTTCCCGAATAATTTCTTCATAATGTGCTTCCCTCCGATCCCCCTATTCTACATGTTCGAATATACCGCAATGCGACGTTATAAGCCAGTTTCGCTCGAGATTGAGGTCTCGACTCCCTTCAAGCTCTCGACGATTATGTTACAATATGGGCACAAGGCAAGCTTAAGGGCGGAGAGAGGGCAAGAGGCTATGAAAGGGAACAAAGACTTTCTGATTCGCAAAAAAAGAGAACTCGGCGTCGAGCTGAACGACGTGCAGCGGCAAGCCGTGCTGACGACGGAAGGCCCGCTATTGCTGCTCGCATCACCGGGCTCGGGCAAAACGACGACGATGATTATGCGCATCGGCTATATGATCGAAGTGAAAGGTGCGGAGCCGTCACGCATCAAAGCCGTAACCTTCAGCCGGGCCTCGGCGCGGGATATGAGTGATCGGTTTAAACGGTTTTTCCCCGCGCTGCCGCCGGTCGATTTCTCGACGATCCATAGTCTGGCGTTCGAGATTGCGCGTGAGCGGTTATGGAAGGACGGGACCTCGTACCAGATTATCGAGGGGCGGACGGAGGCCGAGGAAGATGACGTAGCGGAGGGAGTTCAAGGAGAAGAATCGCTGCCGCTGCACAAGAGAATTATCCTTCGCACGTTGTTCAAACGATTGAATGGCGAGAACATCACCGACGATCAGCTGGAGGAGTTAACGACCTTTATTAGCTATGTTAAGAACCGAATGATTCCCGAAGCGGAATGGGACTCGGTCAAGACGGATGTGACGGGAGCAGGCGACCTCGCGCGCGAATACGAGCAATTCAAGCGGACGGGGCATGCTAAGCGGCTCATTGATTTCGATGATATGCTGACGATTGCGGAGGAAGCGCTGGAGAAGGATGCCGGGATGCGCAAGAAATATCAGCGCCGGTATGATTATATTTTGACTGACGAGAGCCAGGACACCTCCTTGGTGCAGCACGCGATCGTCGAGAAACTCGTCAGGGAGCACCGCAATCTCTGCGTCGTGGCCGACGATGACCAGTCGATCTACAGCTGGCGGGGGGCGGAGCCGTCTTATTTGCTGAACTTCAAGGAGACTTACCCTAGTGCGGAGATCTTGTTCATGGAGCAGAATTATCGATCGGACAAGGGAATTGTAGAGGCGGCGAACCTGTTTATCAAACGAAACAAGAACAGGTATCCCAAAAACATGTTCACGAATAACGCGACAGGAGACAAGCCGACGTTCAAACGTTTCTCGGATTATCGCAAGCAATCCAAGTATCTCGTCAGGCAGCTGCAGCAGGTAGAGAAGTTGTCCGAGACAGCCATCCTGTTCCGCAATAATGCTTCGTCCATTGTATTGATGAATGAATTCGACCGCGCGGGCATCCCGTTCTATATGAAGGATGCGGACAATCGGTTTTTCTCCCACTGGGTAGTGGAGGATGTGCTCAACTTCATGCGGATGTCGTTCACGGATCGCCGGGCGGACATTCTTGAGCGCATTCATCTCAAGCTGAACGGATATATTAGCAAACATCAGATGGCGGTGCTGAAGGAGATCGACAACAACGAGTCGGTGTTCGATAACCTGCTCCGGTTCGTCAAGCTGCACGATTATCAGACAAAGCCGATTGCGGAGGCCAAGGAGACGTTCCAGGAAATGCGCGGCATGCCGCCGAAACCTGCGATCGCAGTTATTCGAGGCCGACTCGGCTATGAGAAGGCGCTGGAGAAAATGTGTGAGCGGCTTGGCTTCCGCAAGGAATATTTGATCGGAATTCTGAACACGCTTGAGGAAATCGCGGATGGACTCGAGACGATGGAGGACTTTGCAGCCCGGCTGAAGTACCTCGAGACGCTGCTTCACTCCGCGAAGGGACGACGCGGTCAGAATGTGGTGACCTTCTCCACGCTGCACAGTGCCAAAGGGCTTGAGTTCGACCGTGTCTACATGGTCGATCTGATCGAGGGGATCATCCCGTCCGCTGAGGATACCAAATATGCGGGAGCGCACAAGAAGGACGGCGGCACGGGCGAACAGCCGCTTCTGGAAGAAGCAGTGCGACTGTTCTACGTCGGCATGACGCGGGCGCGTCATCATCTGGAGCTCATCTCCTACGGCAAACGCGACGGCGAGGAGACCAAGGAGTCCAGCTTCATGGAGGCGATGCGAGACATTGTGGAGCCGGAGAAGCGGGAGGCGGAAGCGAAAGCGGCAGCAGCCAAACGATTGGCGGCTGCGAGCGGCTCCGGTAGAGAAGCGCCGGGCAGCCGCGCCGGTACGGCAAACACGAAGCCGGGGCGGGGCGAAGGCAGCTGGAGCGCTAACGGCGAAGACGGAGTCCGGCGCTGGAGCGGCAGCGGCGGCAGCCATGCATCGGCGCGCCGACTCAAGGCGTCGCTCAAGCCGGCGGTCTCCAGCGTGACAACGACGGATGGCCGACCGGGCGGTGCGGGACAAACCTCGTCAGCGAGTCGCGGACGGGGCAAATCGACCACGGATGCTTCGGGGACAGCGGGGCAAGACTCCGCTTCCGGCCGCGCGATTCGCGAGCGCGCTGCGCTGAAGACAGGCGTGTCCGTGCGGCATCGCGTGTTCGGCTCGGGAATCATCACCAAGGTCGTGGGGGATGGAATCGAAATTTTATTTGGCGCTGCTAATCTGAAGTCGTTGTCCGTGGTCATGTGTCTGGATAAGGGACTTCTGGAGCATGACGGCTAAGTGTAGTAAACTATTAGAGACGGCTTGGCTTAAGCAGAGAGATCCATCCCATGTTTAACCGGTCGCCATAACGTAACAGAAAGCGAGGTGCTGCCGATGCTGCCAATCGATCCATCGGTCATTCAGCAACAAATCGATACAATGACGGGAGAACAGCTGTATCTCCATCTGGAGCAGACGACGGGCGCATATGCCGCACATTTCGATAGCTCCAAACATCCTGCGGCATCTTTCATCAGCAATATTGTAATTACTTATTCGCATGGCGGCATCTCCGGCGGGGGACCGTTCCGCGTCGGACTGAAGATGAAGCATGGCTGGGTATATTGCGAAGGACTGACCCACTACGAGGAGACGGAGACTGATCGTCTTATCCTTGCCGGTCACGATAGCACGGGCAAGCTGGTCGTTGCGCTGCAACTGAGCCGCGAGCCGTTCGGAGAGGAGCGATAATACATGACGGAAAAAATACTAGTGCTGCTGCCTCACCCGGATGACGAAGCGTACGGGATGTCCGGGGTACTGGCTCGTTATATCCAAGAGGGCGCTCACGTCACTTACGGCTGCTTGACGCTCGGCGAGATGGGACGCAACATGGGCGTGCCGCCGTTCGCAAGCCGCGTGACGCTGCCCGCGATCCGCAAGCTGGAGCTGGAAGAGTCATGCCGTGCGATAGGGATTCAGGATCTCAGATTGATGGGCTTCCATGACAAGATGATCGAATTCGAGGAGCCAGAGCTGCTGGAATCGGCGATTGCCGGCCTGATCGAAGAAGTGCAGCCGACGCTGGTCTTTACCTTCTATCCAGGCTACAGCGTTCATCCCGACCATGACGCAACCGGTGCCGCAGTCGTGCGAGTTATCGGCCATATGCCTGCTGCCAGCCGGCCAAAGGTATTGTGCGTCGCCTTCTCCAAGGATCATGTGACCGCGCTTGGCGCACCGGATGTGCATTATGATGTCAAGGCAACGCTGTCCAACAAAGTAGCCTCCATCTCCGCGCATCGGTCGCAGTTCCCGTCGCCGGCGGGCATGTCGAAGTCCGATCTGTTGGAGCGCTTCGGCACGGAGCGGTTCTATACGTATAAGTTCAAGTAGGGTAGTAGAACCTGAAGCATAACACTCCTATGTTTCCTATATGACAAGAGAAGGCGGGCCTCCTATGAGGCCCGCCTTCTTCCATGTGTAGCTTGTGGTGATTCAGCTAAGATGCAACAGAGCTCCACAGCAACTTCAACTATCCTTCTTGCAAGCTATCCATCAATCGAATGACTGCGACGGTTGCTTGCGCTTTGGTAACGTTGGTCAGTGGACTGAGCACCGATGCAGACACGCCCTTCAATATGCCCAGCTCGACTAGCCAAGCGACCGATTCTCTCGCATAGGAGCCGACAGCTATATAATCGTTGAAGTGGTCGAGAATCGTAACATCAGTCTCGTTCGTACGACCGACCAGCGCAAGCGCTCTTGTGAGCACAATCGCCATATCTTGGCGTGATATAGAACCGTTCGGGTCAAAGTGATCGACTGTTTTGCCTGTTACGAGACCAAGCTTAGCCGCGGCTGTAATGTCGCCTGCGAACGCGGTATCGGCATCGACGTCTGCGAATACGCTGCTGCCGTAATCTGGCAGGATGCCGAGCATTCGCGTAACGAGGGAGATGAATTCGGCACGAGAGATGTTGTCCGATGAGCCGAACTCCGCAGCGCTCTTGCCCGAGACGAGCAGACTCGACGTCGCGAGCTCGATGGCGTCCTGCGCCCAATCGATGGCAATATCCTCGTAATCAAAGGTAGTCGCTGCTACCGCATAGATACTGTTGCCGTCACGGATGAGTTCTGCCGTGACAGTGCCATCCGTCTGCTCTCTGATTACAGTTGCGACGGGACGGAACTCGCCGCTGGCCGGCAAATAGATGACGCCGATCAGTCGGCTATTCTTCGCGTCGTCTCCGCTCAATGTGAAGACGCGATGGAACAATTGACCCTCGAAGTCGGTAATCTCTGCATAGCTGCCGTCTTCTTGCTGCTCCGCGATCTGGAAGTCCAGCGGTTCGGTTAGCAAGGTCAAGCCAGCTTCATCCGCCTCAGCGTCGATCGCTTCTGCTTCCTCGCTTGGAGGCCTGATGGAGATGCGAATATCGGTTCCGCGAGCGAGCGCCGCCGCTGGGATGATATACGTCACGTCGCCCCAGACGATTGAGAGCTGAGCGTCTTCTCCTTTGGCTGCAAGCGCAGCTGCAACGGCATCCGAAAGCTGAATGTCCAGACTGTCCGCGAACGGATCGGCTGTAAGGGTGAATGCGGCAGAATCATTCACCTTAATGGTGCCCAGCGCAGCAATTTCGTTCACAGAGATCGTGAGTTTGCCGCTTTGCCACATCACGGTCGCATCTAATTCATCCTTATCCTTAACAGTCGGCAAATAAGGGAATACGGCATCTGTTGCAGCGTTCACAATGCTGGCCGGCGATACTTCGTCAATGACGTCGCCATCACGAGTAATAGCAAGTACGTAGAAGGAGTAGCTCGTGCTTGGTTGCAATTGCTGCTCGTAATAGGTGGTATCCGTTGTGGTGCCTAGATACTTCCGATTGGCATAAACCTCGTAAGCGTCGGCATCTGGGACAGCCGCCCACTCCAGCGTGGCATGAGTTGTGCCTATGCTTGTGAGCCTCAGCTGCGTTGGGGCCGCAAGTGTTTCTGGATTGAATGCTCCGTCAATCGGTAGATCCAGCGCAAGCTGATCCTGCAAGGTGAGGTTGCGGTCGCCGCTCACTTCCCAGCTCATAACGCCGGCAAGGTTAAGTGACTTGACGAACGAAGCGCTGTATTTCATCGACGTTTCGTCATTGTAGGTAATAAACATACCTGTTTCTTCGTTCCAGAGATAGGCTGTCTTGGACGCTTCGTTCCAATGCTTGACATACCCATCCTTCCCTACGAAGTTATTTTCCAGATCCGCTACGTCAAAGACGCCTGCTTCCCAAGTGCCGGCCGGAATAGATGTACAAGTGCCATATTCGCCGCCATCGGAGCAGCCTAGCCAGCCTTTGCCGTAGAATGGAATGCCGAGTACCAGCTTATGAGGCGGTACGCCTCCGTTCAAATGTCCAACGGCACCGCCGCTGACATTATTACGAGCCGCGTAATCCTTCGGGTGCGCTGCATCGTAGTAGAGCGGAGAGTTATGGTGGGCAAATAGCTCCCAGCTGCCGCTATAGTCGTAAGCCATAATATTAATGAAATCCAGATAAGCCGAAGAGTGCGCGAGATCCGCATTTGCGACAAAGTTGTCTCCTTGACCGGATGCGATCGTCAGCAAATAGTATTTGCCGTCCTCGGAGCCCGCCGCGTCGAACGCTTCGCGTATCGTCTTCATGAGCAGGGTGAAGTTGACGGTATCTTCCGGCGAATGTGCATTGCCTTCTTCGCCGCCCTCGATCGGATACTCCCAGTCGATATCCAGACCGTCAAGACCGTACTCGCGCATGAAATCAACGGCGGAATTCGCCATCGCGCGACGTGTTACTTCGCTTGCGGCTACATGAGAGAAGTTGTTCGACCACGACCATCCGCCTACGGAGACTAGCAACTTCAGATGCGGATTACTTTCTTTGATCGTGGCAAAGCTTTCGAAGTTCCGAGGATCGAAATCCGCGTCACCGATAATAACCTCGCCATCATATACGTAATCGTCTTGCAGCGGCAGGTCCTTGTTATGGCATCCAGCGGCACCTGAGCCGAACTTCTTCCAGCACAGATCCGCGAACGCATAATTGATATGAGTCAGTTGGGATACATCGATATCCTCCGGCTTAAAGTTGCGTCCCTCTTCGGATAAGGACCAGGATGTGTAGTAGGTGACGTTCGTATAGTTGGCTCCCGGAACACCGGTCGCTGCATGGCTCGCAGGAGATTCCCATAGCTCGTTCGAGGCCTTAACCGTAAAGGCGTAGGATTGACCCGCGGTCAAATCGGATATAGTCAGACGAGGATCGGCTGTCGTACCGATTGCAGTTCCATCCCGGTATACGGTGTAAGCGGTCGCACCGGGTACGGGGGCCCAGCCGAGCACGATTGTCGAACGGTTGGCGGTAACGACCTGAACATCGGCCGGCGCAGCCAGCTCACCCCAAGTGAACGCGACGGTGTTGCTGCTTGCCGAGACTCGTTCATTGGCGGAATCTTTGGCGACTACGTTAAAGCTAATCGGAATGCCCGAATCAAGCAAAGCCTCGGGAATCGAATAGGTCGCTCCAGTCACTGTACCCGTCCACGGACTATCTCCGTTCACATAGAGATCATAATCAGCGGCCCCTGGGCTTCCCGTCCAGGAGAACGTCACATCAGTGCCTGAGATGCCATCCACCTTGAAGTTATGCGGCGGGGAGAGCGGAGCCTCTTCGTATACGCTGGTGTCAGGCAGCGTCGTGAATGTGACGAGGTTGCTCTTCTGCTCTGGCGTCAGATTAGGCGCTTGCACGCCGTCGGGTCCCACGTAGAAGGAGTAGGTAGTCTCCGGCGTCAATCCGCCGACTGTCTGCGCTCCATCGTTAGCCCAGAGGATGTATTTGTTGCTGGAGTCCCAGATCCAGTAATGTGCGATGCCAGGAGCAGGCGTCCATGTCAGGGATACTGAATTGTGGGTCACGCTCTCGACAACGAGGTTCGTTGGTCCCCCGGTCGGATCGGGTTCGTCCTCTCCTTCCAAGGTCGTAAATTCGATAATATTACTTCTGTGCTCACTTATACCAACTGGCAAATCCCATGTGATATACAGTTTGTATGTGGTGCCTGGACTGAGCCCGGTAATGTTGCGACTCCCGCCGTTGCCCCAAGTAAAGTACCCATCGCCGCCTCCGGCAGGTTCTGCATGCCAGACGTCGACATCGTTTTTCGATGCGTCGTGGGTCCAAGTAATCGTTGCTGAAGAAGAAGTGATGCTTGCAGGGTCAACGGCAAGGCTTTGTGGCGCTTCGGGATTTACAATGGGTAGCTCATCTGCTTGAATCGTGGTTGGACTGAAGAATGGGCTGATCAGTAGTGCTAGGCAAAGCAGCCAGATAAGCGGATTGGTCATGCGAGTTCGTGCGAGTGGATACACCATATCACCTCGAATTTTATTTTTCGAAGAACGCTGCAGCAAGTGTTGCCCTGTGCAAGTCTAGGTGTGGGGGTATGAATTTGTCCAGGTCTCCTTTCATCAATTTGAAGAGTTAAGATCACTCCTGTTATCTCTTTAATCATGGGACGAAGAGGGGGGGTTCAGGAAGGGGGAGATTTGGATTCTACCGGGTTAAATTTACAAATCATGTACATTTTTCGGGGCGAAAATTATCTCGGATTAAAATAAACGAGGACGAGAAAATTCCCCCCCTGGTCAAATGGATGAAACCATGGGCAAATAGAGGGGGCAATTCTCGAATAGCTGGATCGAACCGATTAGAGCTCTTCCAGCGCCTGAAGTCCGAGCAGATTCAGACCCTTGCGCAGCGCCTCCGCCGAGGAGCGAACGAGCTTTAATTTGAATGCTTGTTCAGCGGCGCTGCCGTCCAGTACTTTGACATGGTGGTAGAACCGATTGAATGCTTGCGCTAGCTCTAACAAATAACGAGCCAGCACGGACGGTTCATATCGCTGCGCGGCTTGGCGGAGACGGCTTGGGTAATGGCCGATCAGCTTCAGCAGCGCCCAAGCATATTCGTTAATTGCGAGTTCGAAGTCTGCCTCGCCAGATGTGGGGACATCCCCAGATGCTGCGTCAGCCTTGCGCAGGATGCTGGATGTTCTTGCATAGGTGTATTGCAAGTAGGGCCCTGTTTCGCCGTCAAAGTTGAGCACCTCCTGCAGGGAGAAGTTGACGTCGAGCGTTCGGGTGTTCTTGAGATCACCGAATACGACTGCGCCAATCCCCACCGCTTCGGCTACGGCATCCTTGCCCGCAAGCGAGGGGTTCTTGGCTTCGATCACGTTCTTGGCTTGCTGCACCGCTTCGTTAAGCACATCTTCAAGGAACAATACTTTGCCGCGGCGCGTGGACATCTTCTGCCCATCCATCATCATAAGACCAAACGAAATATGGCGGCAGCGGTCTTGCCAAGCGGGATCCATCTTCTCGAGGACGCGGAATATTTGTTGGAAGTGGAGCGCTTGCTCGCCTCCCACCACGTATAGCAGCTGCTCGCCGTTCATCTGATCGCGGCGATACAGTGCCGTTGCCAGATCGCGGGTCGCATAGATAGACGTGCCGTCGGACTTGACGAGCAGACAGGGAGGCATGCCAGTTTCGTCCAGTCGAACGACAAGCGCACCGTCGCTTTCCTCCAGCAGCCCTTGCTCGCGAAGCGAGTCGACAACGGCGCCCATCTTGTCGTTGTAGAAGCTCTCTCCCAGCACATGGTCGAACGTTACGCCGAGCCGGTCGTACAGCTTGTTGAACTGCTTCAGACTTTCGCCGATCATCTCGCGCCATAACGCCGTCGCTTGCGGATCTCCGCCCTCAAGCTTACGGAACCACTCTCTCGCTTCGACTTCAAGCTCTGGATGGTGCTCGGCTTCTTCATGGAATTTCACATATAGCGCCAAATAATCTTTGGTCACGTTATCGCTTGCCGCAATGGCTTCCGGATTGCCCCACCGGAGATAGGCGACGATCATCTTGCCGAATTGCGTCCCCCAGTCGCCTAGATGGTTGACTTTCACCGTATCGTGTCCCGTCTCCCTAAGGATGCGATAGATGGCGTTGCCGATCATTGTCGAACGCAGATGGCCAATACCGAACGGTTTGGCGATGTTGGGAGACGACATGTCGATGATGACTCGTTTGCCGTTACCGACGTTTGGGCGCCAGAAGTCTTCCGACGGAGTGGTACGCAGAAGCAGCTCCTCGGCAAACGCCGGACGGTTAAGCTTGAAGTTCAAATAGGGACCGACGGCTTCCGCGCGAAAGGCGGGATGGTTCAGTTGGTTAAGTTGGTCTGCGAGTTTCTGCGCGATTAGCGCGGGGCTCTGCCTCATTGATTTGGCCAAAATGAAACAAGGCAACGCGACATCGCCAAGCTCATCGTTCGGGGGATACTCTAGCATTGCGGCTATTTCATCCTCCGCGAGAGGGAGCAGCGGTGCAAGACATTGCGTTAATAATGGATTGCTCATCTTTAGTTCCTCCTTATATGTGTGCGCGTTAGAACGCAAAAAATCCCCGTCTCTGCTAGAGACGGGGATGTACCCGCGGTGCCACTCTGGTTATCCAATGACTCACGTTCGGAGCTGGATCTTATCATAGCCGTAACGTGGCCGAACCGGGCTTTCCTAGAGGCAATCGCCTGTCGGAGAGCCGTCTCCCGGGTCCTCTTCGACCGTCTGTCGTTGACCGGCTCCCACCACCCCGGCTCGCTTGGCAACGTATATCTGACGATGTACTGTACCGTTCGTTGACGTTATACAGTATTATAGCGATTCGATGGCGGAAAGCAAGGGGAAAGTGCTGGGATGACGATATAGCTTTCGTTTCTTGAAAATGATATATTGGACACGAATCTATGATGAGGATTGTTTCGGAAGCAGGAGGATCTTATGAAGCACACAAGCAAAAATAACCAACCAAAAGCAGGTCGCCCGAACGTCAGTCAGTACACGGTCAAGGAACCGACGGAGCTGCTGCTTTTTTTGTTGCATAAACAATCCAAGGAAGGCCGGAACAAGTTGAAAGCGATGCTGGCCCGCGGTCAGGTGTCGGTTGATGGGCGAGTCGTGAAAGAATACAACTGTCCGCTCGCTCCGGGACAAACGGTGAGCATTAGCAGAGAAAAGATCGTCGAAGCAGAGCCGCTCGTCGGTCTCTCGATCCTGCATGAGGATGAGGATATTATCATCATTCTGAAGCAGGCCGGATTGCTCTCGATCTCGACGGGCCAAGATGAAGAGATAACCGCTTACCGCCAGCTCATGGCACATGTTCGAAGCAAGGATCCAAAGAGCAGAGTGTTCGTCGTGCATCGTCTGGACCGGGATACCTCGGGTGTCATGATGTTCGCCAAAAGCGAGAAGATTCAGCAATCGCTTCAGAATTCGTGGCAGGATGCAGTGAAAGAGCGGACATATGTGGCGCTGGTCGAAGGTAAGGTGAAGAAGCAGGAAGGCACGATCACCTCTTGGCTCAGGGAGAGCAGCACGCTCAAAATGTACTCCAGCCATCGCCAGGACGACGGTCAGCATGCCGTCACGCATTACAAGGTGTTGCAGTCTAACAGCAGCTTCTCCTTATTGGAGGTTCAACTGGAGACGGGACGGAAGAATCAGATTCGCGTTCATATGGAGGACATCGGGCATCCGATCGTAGGGGATAAGAAATACGGCTCCAAGTCCAAGGCGCTCCCGCGGCTAGGACTCCATGCTCGTGTACTTGCGTTTGTTCATCCGAAGACGGAGAAGCTTATGCGGTTCGAAACGGATATTCCTAAGGCGTTTCTTGGTTTATTGCGGTGAGGGATGAGGGATACGCATCTCTGACTAGCCATGCCTATTTTCTTAATCATGCGAGAATGGCGGGAGGACCGAGTTGAATATTAACCCAAAAGCTATCGAACTGTTCGAAAGCAATGAATGTGATGCTGCTTTGGATCTTTTCAAAGAAGCTGTAGACGCATCGAGAAATGTACAGTCTTTAACGAATCTCGCTTGGATGTATTACTACGAAGAAAGTGATCCAGAAACAGCTCTAGAATTGGTGGAAGAAGCCATTGGTTTACATCCGACTTCGCATTTGCCTTCGGAAAGTGATGATGAATTTGTAGGAGAAGCTTTTGTTGCTGAATAATTCCACCGATGAAATATTCTACATCTTTGAGTTCTAGTTGTTATTTATTTGGATGCTCAAGGCATGATAATTCGGAATACCATTCGTAAAAGATTGACGATGAAAGATGGCGGTCAGCTAGTTTGACCGCCATTTCTTATGTCATGATTAGGATTGCATCTCTGAACGGAATACTTTTTGTAAATTCACCGCTCTTTATTTTTTGGCTTTGTTAAACTGTATTGTTGATTTTCCCATTAAGTTAACAGGCAGTTTAGTTACAATGTATGGTAAATTAATCTGTGATATCATATTCAGTTTTTGGGGGTCGTGTATGCCATCGTATGAATTTGAGTTAAAACCAAATAACTTATTCGATTACTGTTCTATAAAAAAATATGTCCTGACTGCAAGGAGAAGCTGGTAAAAAGTAACGAAAAGACCTTTCTTAAAAGAGGTTGGTACAATATAAACGGAACTTATTCATATGGAAATCAATATCATTTAAAGTTTCGTTACTACTGTAAAAATTGTTTAAAAGACATACAATTGCTCGATCTGCGACATAGAAGATTTTTCAATAACTAATTCCATTGAACTAACAGGAGACGATATTTCAATCAATAAAGCTCAGCTTTTATTAAAGAAAATGGAAGATTACGTAAACAACCGATCCTAGAAATAAAGGAATTGAGTGGGCTAACCTCGAAAAAGAAAATTAGATTTTAGGTCTGGTACGGGCATACCAATTTGGAGGTAATCATGAAGAAGAACGAAATTCTAGATCTGCTAGTAACGTCCGGCCTTGAAGCATACAAAGACCGGTTCGATTCCTTGATCTTTCCGTCTTATCAGATTCAATTGGAACCAGAGGAAGACTCGAACTTCCCCTTGGGTGTGAGCAAGATTGGCGGTCAACCGGATCTGGCTGCTGATATCGAGTGGCCAAAGTGGAAAGGTTACAACATGTCATTCGTCGCTCAAATTAATCTTGCCGATCTGCCCGATCCTACTCCGCTTCCGCTAGGAGGTCTGCTTTCTTTCTTCTACGCGGTAGAACCGATGTACGAAGATGAGGACTTCTATGGTGATCCATACACATGTCACGTCATCTTTACGCCGGTCGAGGGGCTATCAGGACTTACCCCTAAACCGCTACCAGAACTCACAGAAGAAGCCATCTTCAGGCCAAATCGGGCTACGTTCTCGCCCGTACTTTCAGTACCTGCGCCAGAATCGGCCTATTTGGAGAGCATGGGGCTTGGATGGAATGGGAACCGTGAACACTTCAATAAATACTGGGAAGTCTTTATTGAGAAGTACCGTGAAATCACCGAGCCTAGTGATACGGTTCACCGCTTGTTCGGTCATCCGGAACAAATACAAGGCGACATGCAAGTTGCTTGCGAGGTTATGACAACTGGACTCACATACGAAATGCTTAAGGATCCTGGAGTCAAAGAACGCGCTGTTAAGTCCGCTTTGAAGTGGAGACTGCTTCTTCAAATCGATTCCGAAGAAGAGAAAACCGGCATCATGTTCGGGGACGTCGGTCGCGTTTATTTTTGGATTCGAGAGGAAGACCTCGCGGAGCAACGCTTCGATCGGGTTGTTTGCGAAATGCAGTGCTGATAGTCCTTGT
Organism: Paenibacillus sp. strain BS8-2; assembly: GCF_054483835.1. NCBI lineage: Bacteria > Bacillati > Bacillota > Bacilli > Caryophanales > Paenibacillaceae > Paenibacillus > Paenibacillus sp. strain BS8-2. Next base: position 632,190 of record NZ_CM137010.1, on the reverse strand, counting down.
CCCTATTCGAAAGTGGAAGTTAGCTAATGAAGTTGTTCCGCTAACGTAAGAACGGGAGTTCAACGAATTCTTGTTACCTGATTACAAAAACCGGCTATCGTTTATGAGAGCCGGTTTTAATTTAAGCGGCATAGAATAAAGACGGGAAGACGAACTAATAAAATGTAGATTCAAAAAAGTCATATATAATGTATCCAGCATAGCTGACTCGAGTATGGATCGGATTTCCGACGGCTAGCCGCCGAAATCCCCCGTCTCTGAATCGAAATAGGCCTTCGCACCTTCTACAGGTTCTTGCCTGTGAAGTTCATAACGCCAGATGACAGTTCTGTCTTCCTCGTCACTCACTGTCAGGCTGCCGGTGATGACCTCAGGGTAAGCCTCCTTCGATTCAAATTGGAAGGTCGGGCTTCTGAATTTCGCTGTCAACTGTATATCTCTTGTTTTGATTGACTCATAGTGACGGACGTATTTGCAGCCGCTCGGGATTTCTTCGTGCCGTATGGTCGCTTCGAAGGGCTCGCCTTGGCTGTCCGAAACGCCAACGTACAGATTGAACGCGTATCCCTCCGAAGTCGTTCCGGAACGCGTCAGCCTAGCGGAGATGTCGTCGGTCACGCGATCGCTCCCCCAGCCCATCCCGGTAGTCGTATGCTGGACCGTTCCTCCTATGCAAGGTTGAATACCGCTCGACTTCCTCTGGTACAAAGACGTCATCTGCACGCTTCCGCTGCCTCTGAGGGACAAGGGAGAGGAGGAGAGATCGCCGGTGCTGCTCTGATCGAGCTGCCACTGGCCCGAAGCCGACCTAGAGACAATCTCCACATGTTGATTCGACCAGCTGTCCCGTTCGCGGAGCGAGGCGGATACCCAGCCGGTATAGCTGTATGTTCGGAATTCCGGCACATGATAGGTCACAACGGTGGTGCCGTATGCCTCAGGTTCGACGATCTCCTGAAACCATCCGGCTGCGATGTCCATAAGGGTGTCGGCAAGTCCCAGCAGCTCGAAACCGCCTGATTTCGCGGCTTCCAGGCCCAGCTTGCCCGAACCGAATAAAGAACCGATCAACGCAGGAGGCGCGCTGGTTTCCGCCAATGCGCGAACGACGACCTCGGCCGATTCTTCTTCGCCCTCATGCTCCCGGACGTTCTCATCGACCACATCGGTTACAAGGCTGGCTTCGCCTGCGATATCGGAAATGCGTTGTACCTTCGACTGGAATTGCCCAGGAAGCTCGAATTCATTCTTGTTCAGGCTAATTACCGCATGCTTGCCGCCCCCGGCAACAAGATCCCATTCCACGCTCCACTTGTCGATTTCCTTGGCGATGTCCGCAGTATCCGTCGGGACCGGGATGCCGTAGAAGGAGAGGCATTCCTTCACTTCCTTGCCTAGCGGCGTGGCGTTCCATTGTTCCAGGTACGCCTTATATTTCGCTTCGTTCACGCCGACCTTCGCTGTCCAGTTCACTTCCTTCTCGTTCTCCGACGAATTCTGCTTGTGAAGGGAAGCGGGGTCTCCGGCCACCTCCACTTCAATCGATGAATAGAGCATACCGAGCTTGAGCAGCTTGAATGCCGCGCTCACAGCCGTCATGGCTTTGGCGGCTGCACTGTTAAGTGCCTCAGTGACTCTGCCGGCTAATTCGTTATTAAGCATCTTGATCAAGTCCAGGCCCGTGTCGGAAATGCCATATCCGTTCGGACCTCCGTCCTTGGCGCTCGTCCCGCTGCCCAGCCACTGCCGGGCAATGGAGCATGTCGTCGGCTTCGTGGTCGGCGCAGGCGTCGGCGCTTCATCGGCATAGGCAGTCTCCGTAAGCCAGCCCGTCAACTTCGCGCCGAATGAGGTTTGCGATGCTCCGGTCTGTAGCGCTTCGGTCTGCGGGGCTAGGAAGAGGCTGAGGAACGCGAACAATTCCAGATACGTCAGCCGGTATAGCTGGGGATGCCAGCCCTCCTCTGTCAGGTCGATGCCGGGCTTCTGCTTCAACGCCATCGCCTGCAGGAAGAGCAAGGCATCCGACCCCTCGTCATTCGGACTATCGATCGCATGGAGCACGGCTTGGCGAAGCGCGGACTGAAGGGCGAATGCCTCATCCTCTTCCGGCTGGAAGGGGAAGCCGAGATCTCGCAGCATCATCGCAAGCTCGGTTAAGGTTAACCGTCCCGAGGTCTCCTTAAGGGCGGCGTCATTCGCAAGCGCATAAATCTCGGCAGGCAACACAAAGAATGGCGTATCCGGTGACTGTGTCTCGTCGAGCGCGGCTTCCAAGCCGAATTGCTCGACGAGTAATCTCGTCGTATCGAGCTGAGCTTGCCGGTCGTCGTGAAGGAGAGAGTCGACAACGGACTCTTTAGGCACAGGGGTTACGGTATCTTTGTGAAAATACGAAATACTCGGGATAACCGTCTGAATCTGGGTGAGCACCCCTACGGCGATCAACATGAGCAGCGCGGCGACAATCTTTGCGCTACGGGGAAGGCTCTTCAGCCAGCGGGCGAGCGGCTGGATCAGGTAGACTCGCGTAGTTCGAGCCCCTTGACGCAGCAGCCACCATAATGCCAAGGCTGTGTACTTGATCAATGTCCATAGCACCGGCAGCAGATAGGTCCTTATTACTTGCAGCAACCAACGGAAGACGGTCTTCAAGCGGCTGTTCTCAGGGGGAGAAGGATTGTCGTTCATCGCTTACCTCCGATATATAAAATGAAGTTATAGGATCGTACGCGAAATAATTCAATAATAGTATATAATTTGCTCTCGACGCGTGCCTGCGACTAAAGTAACGATATGGAAGACGAAACTTCCTTATTCTCGCATGTAACCTTATAATTTAAATTAATAAGGGGGGCGGTAAATATGGCAAATCATTTTGCCGGAATAAGTAGCGACTCATGCAGAGCCTTTTATTAGGGCGATCTTTGCATGGGGTGATTCGTTTATGGTGATCGCCGGATTAAGAAGCAGATCGGTCAGTTACAAAGTGCCAGTAACTCCGTTTCTGATTTGAGAGTGGTCGCAGCGGTTCGCAATGAAACAGAAGTCAAGATAGGCGGAATGTTTTCGGATGCAACCGATTGGCAAAAACAACTGGTTGGGAACCTGGAACAGCTACAAACCACTGCGGACTTTCAGCGATATTTGCATTCCTTGGAGCCTTATTTGGCAGAGGAATATGCGCATGTGACAGACAATCAATTAAAGAAACTTTTCCCCAAACACAAGAAACTGAAAATACCTGATCTTAATGGTATCCCTTATAGATTCGCGACATATCTAGGCTGGACCGATATTGCAGCGAATAAATTTTTCATGGTTTATGATCTGAACGGAAAGCTTATCGGCATTGAAGGGAAGTATACGCCGACGAATAAGAAGGGTGTTTGCTTCGTGTGCAATCGGCATGCTGAGGTCATGTTAATCACTGCTGAGACCAAGTGGAAACCGGTAGGTGCATCACCCGATTATTACAGGGCAATAGGTAATTATTTGTGCGTGAACAGCGAGGCTTGCAATAAGAATATAACGAATGTTGAAGCATTGGAGAAATTCATTCATGGCGTGTTTGTCGGTCCGTAACCGGCGCGAAGCCTGACCCAAGTGACCCAAAAGAAAGTTGTTTCGGAGGAATGTAGCTTATTAAACACAAAGAAACGGCAGCCGGCATAATGGCTGCCGTTTTCTTAACTAACGAAAGAATGAGAGCTCAATGAACCGCCTAATCATCACGGAGGCGGTTTTCTTATGCTCAAAAATCAACATCAGCGTTAACATAGCCTATTTTTTTCTAAGCTTGTGCAGGTAAAAATAATACACGCAAATGAGTCTAAATCATGGACCGCGATCGGCGGCGATTGTTCCTATAATGAACATATCGAAAAGGTATGGAAACTAGGAGGGTCATGCGACATGTCAATGATGGTCGATCGGACAATGCCGGCAGAGCGTGCGGGTCGCCGGAGATGGTGGAATCAACATCGGAAGGAAGCTCTAGTGGGCTGGCTGTTTCTGGCGCCAGAAGCAATCGGTATCGTCGCGCTGGCTATCTTTCCGTTATTCTTCTCTCTCTTGCTGAGCTTCACGAACTGGAATCTCGTCGGTGGATTCAAGGAGATGGAGTGGGTTGGACTAGATAATTTTGCAAAGATGATGGACGATTCGAAGTTCTGGAAGGCGCTTGAGAACAACTTGTTCTTCACGGCGGTGACCGTGCCTGTTGGTCTAATCATCGCTGTCGTTATGGCCGTGCTCGTGCATACGAAGGTATATGCGAAGGATCTATTTAAAATTTTGTTCTTCATTCCTTATATTTGCTCGACTGTTGCGATTGCGGCAGTATGGGCCGCATTGTACCATCCCTCCAGTGGTCCGATCAATCAGTTCCTGATGGCGATCGGTCTCGATCAACCGCCCAAGTGGCTTGTTGACTCCGAATACGCGATTGTCGCGATCATGGTAATCGCGGTGTGGCAAGCACTCGGCTATCAGATGATTATTTTTTTGGCTGGTCTTACACAAATTTCTGAAGAAATTTACGAGTCGGCGCGTATCGACGGCGCTTCGGGGTTACAGCAGTTCTGGTCGATTACGATTCCGATGCTTGCGCCTACAACGCTGTTCTTGACGATCACAACAATTATCGGCTCGTTCAAAGTGTTTGATCTGATTAAGTTCTTGACCGACGGCGGCCCGAACGATGCATCGACTGTTTTGGTGTACCGCATTTACGAAGAGGGATTTATAAACTTCAACATGGGTTACGCATCCGCGTTATCATGGATTCTCTTCCTGCTTGTTATTGCCGTCACATCCGTGACATGGATCGTACAAGCTAGGGAAAAACGGGCGTAGAGGGGGAGAAACGGGATGAAATTATTAAAGCTAAAGCTCGACCGAGTGGCATTGACCGCCGTATTCGGAGTGTTCTCGATTCTATTTATTATGCCGCTCATCTGGATGCTCTCTGCTTCTGCGAAGGTAGAGCGGGACGTTATGACGTATCCGATCGAGTGGATCCCCAAGGACTGGAATTGGATCGAGAATTTCAGCAAGGTATGGCTGGAGGGGGTACCCTTCTCGATGTTCTACTTGAATTCGTTCAAGCTAGCCATTATCTCAACGCTCGCAACCTTACTATTTTCTTCAATGGCTGCCTTCGCCTTGTCGAAGCTGAGGGCACCTGGGAAAAGCATCATGTTCGGTCTAATGATGTCGTTTATGATTATTCCCGAGCAAGCGACGCTTGTTCCGCGATTTATTATGATAAAATGGCTGGGGTTGTACAATTCGCATGAAGGTCTTATCCTGATGCTGGCGTTTTCGATGTACTTTACGTTTCTTATGCGGCAGTTTATGATGAGTATCCCTAACGACTTTATCGAAGCGGCAAAGATCGACGGCGCTGGCTACGTCAGGGTATATGCACAGATCATGCTGCCTTTATGTAAGCCTATTCTGGCAACAGCAGGTATAATCAAGTTCATATGGACATGGAACGATTATCAGAATCCATTAATTTTCTTGTTCTCAAAAGAGTTGCTGCCGCTGCCGCTTGGCATTCAATTTTTCCGTCAGGAATATTCGAACAACGTGTCACTGATGATGATGGCTGCAGTATCCGCGATTATTCCATTAATTATTGTGTTTGTTGTGTTGCAGAAGCAGGTCATTAACGGAATTACGGTCGGCGGGGTTAAGGGGTAAGCTCATCGCTTCGTGTCTCGTAGTCAAAAAAGTACACGATGAAGTTCTACAGAGATTACACGGTAAACCGCTTTCATATTCTTTATGCTAAAGATGCAGTTAATCATTCTGTAGAGATAAGGGGATGCGGTATGAAAAAATTCGCGATGATAGCAACAATGTGCTCCATGCTGTTCTTGGCAGCTTGTGGAGATCAGGGCACAGGAGGAAACGGCGCTTCGAATACGCCAGCGAATGGCGGGGACACGAAAGGCAGTTCTTCCAGCGAGACGGTGACGCTGAAGTTCTATACGAATGCAAAGGGCGAGCCTGGCGAGCCGATGATGAAGATCGTAGAGGCGTTTAATGCACAAAGTGATACGGTGAAGGTGGAGCATGTCGCGCTTGTCCAGAACAATGATTCTCGCGAGATGCTGCAGAAGCTGGATGTACTTGCGGCATCGGGTGAAGAAGTCGATGTTGTGCTTATGAACAACGAAGGTTACGTGCTGGAACGCGCCGGCAATGGCATGTTGTATCCGCTCAACGAATACTACGATGCAAATCAAATCGATGCGGAAGCCGAATATTATCGCAATCCGGTATACGACGGCAAATATTATGGCGCAATGACGGACGCCAGCTTCTGGTATGTCGCGCTTAATGAAAACCACCTGAAGGAAGTGGGGCTGGAGCTCCCGTCCTCCGATTGGACATGGGATGACTTCCGAACATATGCCAAGAAGCTGAAGGAAAGTAAGGAAGGCCGCTTTGGAGCGTACTTCCACACATTTGGCGAGTATGCCAACATTATTGCTTATACGGATTTCAAGAACCCGCAATTGAAGGAAGACGGTACACTTCAGTTCGATGATCCATCCTTCGAATACTGGTTCAATCTACGCCGCGGTATGGAAGTCGAAGATCAATCCGTACGCCCGCTCGCGGATGTTCTGGCGGCGAAGCAGCACTGGGCAACGGACTTCATGAACGGCACAACGAGTATGATGCCGATCGCCATGTATTCGCTTGACGAAGCGTTCTTGAATGAGGAGAGTTACCCGCGCGACTTCAAGATTACGTTTGCTCCGCTGCCGCGTTCTTCTAAGGATACGGAAGCCGGATTGACGAGCATCGGGGGAAGCTTCCTCACCATCCATAAGAACTCCAAGCATAAAGAAGCGGCTTTCGAATTCATTAAGTACGCGACGACGGAAGGCGCGGCATTGGGCGGTCGGATCCCGGGCTGGAAGAAGGCGGACGGGAAAGCGATCGTGACCCAAATGGTAGGCGACAAGACGGATCTGGTAGACGTTGATGTGCTCACCTCGACCATCTTTAACGAGAAGGTGCGTACAGCCGGCTCCTCGGTGATCAGCGTGCCTTACCAGCAGCAACTGAAGAAGATAGCAGAGGGCGGCATTAACAAGTTCCTGCTCGATAATACGACTTACGAAGAAGCTCAGCAGTTCATGATGACAGAAGGCCAGAAAATTATAGAAGAGAACAAATAATAGAACGCGTTCGCGTTCGGGAGAGGGGAATCCGCGTTCGCAGATTTCCCTTTTTCTCTTTCGAGTGTTAGGTGTATCATGGTGAAAAAGGTCGGTGCTTGGAGGAATGGATGTTGGGCTGGTTTTATCGAATCTCATTTTATCGCAGAATACAGGTCGCGTTGTTGTTATTTCTCATCTTCCCGTTGCTGATCATAACCGGATTATCTTATATAACGAATAAGCAAGCGAACGAGGATAACGTACGCGCGAACATGAAGGGGATTCTCGGGATTCTCGCTAACGACCTGTCCAAGACCGCCAACGATGTTACGTATACCGTGAACCAATACTCGGCTGCCCAAAAAAATGATTTGTTTCTTTATCTTCGAGCATTACGAGATATTGATGGCTTTATTAACTTTCAGAACTATCGCTATTACGAGGAGCTTAACGCAACGACTGCTCTTCATGTGGGCAAGCTGTCTCTCGTTCACGTAAACGTCTTCTATATCAACCGCGTCGACTACCCGATCATTGGAACGGTTAATGCACAAGATATCGATAAATTGCAAGACGATACGCGCTTTGATCATCTCGACGCGGTTGAAGCGGCGACTGGTCTCGTGCATTGGTTTCGTGCAGATCGATCGGGTGGATACGAGCTCTACGCGAAGAAGAGCGTGTATGATCCTTACCATCAAGAGGTGCTCGGGACGCTGTTCGTTGGCATACCTGATTCGTATTTCGATGGGGTGTTCCAAAGTGCAGGTGACGGCACCATGACTTTATATGATGCTGATGGCTTCCGATTAGCCGGGATGAAAGAGAGTCCAGATCGACTGTCCGTTGCTCCGATGTCAGGCTGGATGCGGGAGCGCATCGCCGTGCCGGGCACGTCCTGGACGTTGACTTACGATCTGGAGGTCGCGAGCGCCACCGGCGACATTACACAGCGCTTTTGGTATACGATCATGGCGGTCAGCATTGTGATGTTCGTATTTTTATTCATGTCTACCGTAATCGCTAGAGGACTTAATAGACCGATCCATAAGCTGATGCGTGTCGCTGCGCAATACGGTGAGGGCAACAGCTCGATCCGGTACAATGCGACGGGACAAGACGAAATTTCTTTGCTCGGCGAATCGATCAACCAAATGCTCAATAACATTAGTGCTCTTATTCGCAAGGTGGAGGCAGAGCAAGAAGAGAAACGGGCAATCGAGCTATACGCCTTGTATTCGCAGATTCAACCGCACTTCCTGCTGAACACATTAAATTCGATCAAATGTAATCTAGCCATCGAAGGCGATCAAGTACATAGTGAGACGATCGACTCGTTAATGGCTTTGTTGCGTGCGCATCTGCGCGTTCATGAACCATTATCCTTAGGCGAGGAATGCAAGCTGCTTGCTCAATACATCTCCATCATGCGCATGCGCAACCGATTGAATATCGAGTTCGTGGTGGACTTGCCGGAGAACTGCCAGGAGGTGCTTGTGCCGCGATTGTTCTTGCAACCGTTGGTGGAGAACAGCATTGTGCACGGGTTTACCCGTCTGGGGCGAACACCGCGAATTAAGGTTACGGTTAGTAGAGCGGACGGAGGGGTAGAGATCCGAATTGCTGATAACGGACATGGGGTGACGGCCGAGCAGGCCGAAGCGCTGAACAGTAAGCTCGAAGCCGAAGCAGAACATACTGGCGCACGCGGAGTAGGATTGTACAATGTGAATCGCCGTCTGAAGCTAACGTTTGGCGAACGCTCGCGGTTTCTTGTCGAAACGGATGTGCTGGAGGGGTTTGCGACATATTTGTTTTTGCCATGGCACGGTAGCGACACAAGTGGAGGCGGAGAGGGGCGAGCAAATGTTTAACGTGATGATCGTGGACGATGATGTACCTGTAGTAGAATATTTGCGGAAATTAGTTCCTTGGCAAGCGCTCGGACTTGCTGTCAGCGCCGAAGCATACTCGGTTGCAGAAGCGGTGGAACAGTTTGAGGCGTCGCCACCGGATATATTGCTGACGGATATCGGCTTACCCGACGGCAACGGAGTCGAGCTGGCGCGCCAGTTCCGTGAGTCTCATCCGCGGCTTCGTGTCGTCTTTCTTACATGTCATGAGGATTTTCACTATGTCCAAGAGGCACTCCGTATCGAAGCCGACGATTATGTGGTGAAGGATGAATTGACCCCTGAGAAGATAGCGACCAGCTTGCGCAAGGCATCCATGCGGATATCAAGCGAGCAAGAACGGTGGGAGAGGATCTCCTACAAGAGAGAGATGGACCGCAACCGCGATGTTCTCTTACAGCAGCTCTTCAACGATCTATCAAATGGCTCAGATCCCGCTGTGCTGCTCGAATCGGCAAAGCGGCTCGGCATTGATTGGAGCGTTCCTTGCTTCGGCGCTGCCCTCTGTCATCTGGACCTCGGAGATTTATCCGAAGTGTACGATCGCGAAAATGTCGAGCTGGTTCATTATGCAGCTTATAATATTGCCTCTGAGCTGGCGACAGAATCGAGATTGACGGTATTTCGATCGAAGGATCAGCGTCTGTGGGTGATCTCAGGCGAAGCAACGGGCAATGTGGTAACCGGCGTATTGTCCGAATTTATAACGAGGCTACAGCAAAAGCTGCTCGAATTTCTTAAGGTGCGCGCTTATTGCGAAGCGGTGGAAGAAACTTGCGTATTCTCACAGCTCCCAGGTCTCATTATGCGGTCAAAGAAGACATTCGATCTAACGTACAATTTGGGCCGAGGCACATCGAATATAGCGCCAAAGCCTAACGTCGGCGCAGAAGTATCCGAGAACGACACGAATCTCGACATGTTGTCGACGAAATGGATCGAAGCATTAACGCAACAAGATGATTCGTCCGCGCACATCTACTTAGGAAATCTGGAGAAGGCGATGCGGGACTCTGCTCTGCATGCCGACAAGAAGAAGGAATGGCTGTTGCGCTGTGTGCAAGAGATCGGCGTTCGTTTAGGTCGGCCCGTGGATGCGGGTATTCAAGGAGATATCGCTCGCACGGCACGATTGGAGGAAGCGTTCCGCATCGTAAGGTGGTACGCGGAACGTTTGGTTACGCGTGTGAAGAGCGACGCGCGGGAAACGGCGGCGTCCGACCCCGATCTGAGGGCGATTAACGTTTTTATTCACGAGCATATCCATAGAAACATAACGTCAATTGATATCGCCAGACACTTGCACCTTAATCCTAGCTACTTCTCTAGATATTTCAAGAAACTGACAGGAACGATCTTTACCGATCATGTTCATCTCATGAAGATGGAAGAAGCGAAGCGGCTGCTTGCGAAAGGCGAAACGGCTGAAAACACAGCGTACATGCTGGGATATTCGGACCGAGCGTATTTCTCGAAGGTGTTCAAGAAGTATACCGGCATTAGTCCGAGTGAGTGCAAACTGCGTTCCCCAAAGGGAGAGGAAAGAGAATGATGAATAACAATACCGAGCTACGCGACGATAGGCCTTGGGTGTCGGATCAGGGCAATGGCATGTTTGTGAATCCCATCCTGCATGCGGATTATTCGGATCCTGACGCGATCCGCGTTGGTGATGACTTCTATATGACGGCCTCCAGTTTCGGCCATATCCCAGGATTGCCGATTCTTCATTCGAAGGATCTCGTGAACTGGAGATTGATTAATCATGCGATCCAACGAATGCCCCTTGACGGCTATGACCGGCCGCAGCATGGCAACGGCGTATGGGCGCCCAGCATTCGATATCATGCAGGAAAGTACTGGATTTTCTATGGCGATCCGGATGTTGGCATCTTTATGACAACGGCAGACGACCCGGCTGGAGCATGGTCTGATATTCATCTCGTCCAAGAGGGCAAAGGGTTAATCGACGCTTGTCCGTTCTGGGACGACAATGGGGATGCCTACTTAGTTCACGCTTATGCTCAAAGTCGGAGCGGTATTAAACATCAATTGCGCGTTCGCAGGATGAGCGCGGATGGGAGCAGCTTGCTTGATGAAGGCATTGTCGTCATCCATGATCCCGAGCGGCATCCGACGATCGAAGGGCCGAAGATGTACAAGCGCAATGGCTATTATTATATCTTTGCACCGGCTGGAGGCGTCGAGGAGGGGTGGCAAACGGTGCTGCGAGCCACTCACCCTTACGGTCCCTATGAGGATCGGATCGTTCTGAAGCAAGGTGATTCTCCGATTAACGGGCCGCATCAAGGCGCATGGGTGGAGCTAGCCTCAGGAGAATCATGGTTTATGCACTTTCAGCATAAGGACGCTTATGGCAGAATTGTACATTTGCAACCGATGTCTTGGGGGGAGGACGATTGGCCAACGATGGGCTTCGACTCGGACGGCGACGGAATCGGCGAGCCTGTGTTGCGTGCGCGCAAGCCTGATGTAGGCGGCGAGTTGATGTCCATTGAGATCCCGGCGACATCCGACGGCTTCGATACGGAGCATCTGGGGCTGCAGTGGCAATGGCAAGCTAATCCGGAGCCACATTGGTACTCGATGAGCGAGCGCCTGGGACGACTGCGACTATATGCACAACGTACGGAGGAACCAATCGGATCGTTGTTTGCGGCACCATATTTATTGATGCAGAAATTCCCCTCCGAGTCATTCGAGACCACTGTTATAGTGGATGGCGAAGGTTTGCGGCCCGGAGATTGCGCAGGTCTCATTGTGTTTGGATATCGGTATGCAGCGTTAACGTATAGCGTTGATGAGGCCGGGAGTACGGAGCTGGTCTTGGTAGAAGGGGACACTGAACGAGAAACGGAAGTGTGGCGTGTTCCTGTGCTAAATCGAGAGGTTTCGCTGCGCGTTGTCGTAAGTACCGGCGGGGTATGCAAATTCTCTTACTGTCACGCTGGCGAACGATATGTTGCGATAGAGGCTCCTGACTTTGTTGCTTCGGTTAGCAAGTGGGTCGGAGCGAAGGTAGGGATCTATTCGCAGGCTGGACGGAGCGATGGCGGATATGTGGATTTCGACGAGTTTCGGATGGCGGCGTCCGAGGCGAAGGACGTGGAATGATGAGTACGAACGACAGATTGTGGTACCGTCGACCTGCATCGGAATGGAACGAAGCGTTGCCTCTTGGCAACGGGAGTCTCGGCGCTATGGTGTTTGGTGGTGTGAGGAGTGAGACGATCTCGCTCAATGAGGACTCCTTATGGTACGGCGGCCCCCGTGATCGGCATAACCCTGATGCAGCGCTCCACTTGCCGCACATTCGGGAGCTTATATTCGATGGGCGTCCGCATGAGGCGGAGCGACTGGCTGCGCTGGCGCTAACGGGCTTGCCGGAGACGCAGCGCCATTATGTGCCGCTTGGCGATCTATTGCTGACATTCCCTGACGCAGGAGGGGATGTCTACGAGGAGTATGTTAGAGAGCTGGATATCGAGAAAGCGGTGGCCGGCGTGTCTTATCTTGCCGGGAACGGCGTTCGGTATACGAGAGAAGTGTTGACCAGCTATCCGGATCACGTGCTTGCCTTGCGATTAACGGCCGATCGACCCGGTGCGCTACATGTCACAGCAAGACTTGGCAGGGCCAAATGGCGTTATGTCGAGCAGATTCAAAAAATCGACAACGACACGCTGGTCATGAGAGGGAATGGCGGCGGCGAGGGCGGTGTAGAGTTCCGCGCAGTGCTGCGCTGCATCCCGACTGGAGGGACCGTTCGTGCAATCGGCGAGCATCTCATTGTCGAAGGAGCAGACGAGGTTGTAATGTTCTTGGCGGCGGCAACGTCTTACCGGTTCGATGATCCGGAGATGATCTGTATGAATCGCATTGAAGCGGCTGCGGCGAAAGGGTATGCAGCAGTGCGGAATGACCATATCGTCGACGTTACGGAACTGTTTGGGAGGGTGCGCTTCGAATTGCACGGCGATTCCGATTCCGACGACGTTCTCAACTTGGACACGCGGGAGCGATTAGAGCTCGTTCGCAGCGGCCAACGCGATCATGCTTTGACAGCTCTGTATTTTCAATATGGAAGATATTTGTTGATAGCGTCCAGCCGTCCCGGCACGTTGCCGGCGAACTTGCAAGGGATTTGGAATAAGGATTTCCTCCCAAGCTGGGACAGTAAGTTTACGATAAACATCAATTTACAGATGAACTATTGGCTCGCGGAGTCTTGCAATCTGTCGGAGCTGCATGAGCCATTGTTCGATTTGATAGACCGGCTTAAGAGATCCGGGAGCCAGACTGCTAAGGTCATGTATGGGTGCCGAGGTGCGGCTGCTCACCATAATACGGATTTGTGGGCGGATAGCGCCCCGCAAGATACCTGGATTCCGGCAACGTATTGGCCGCTGGGCTTAGCATGGCTTGCTCTCCATCTATGGGAGCACTATCTCTTTACGGAGGATCGCCTGTTCTTGACCAAGCATTACGATACCCTCAAGGAAGCATCTGTGTTCGCACTGGATTATTTGGTTGTCAGTCCAGAAGGGGAGCTTGTTACATGTCCTTCTGTGTCGCCAGAGAATACGTATAGGTTGCCTGACGGAACATCGGCGGTCTTCTCCTATGGATCCACGATGGATAACCAATTGATTCGAGCATTGTTCGAAGCTTGCCGGGCAGCAGCGGAGACATTGGGGATCGACGACGAATTCCGCACGACGCTGTCGGAAGCATCCGATCGATTGCCTCGCACCAAGATCGGTAGCCATGGGCAAATTCTCGAATGGATTCATGATTATGATGAGGATGAACCGGGACATCGTCACATCTCTCATCTATTCGGCTTGCATCCCGGCAATGAAATCAGCGCTGCGGCTACACCTGAGCTTGCGCAGGCAGCAAGGGTTACCTTAGAGCGCCGCCTCGCGAGTGGAGGTGGGCATACCGGCTGGAGTCGCGCGTGGATTGTGAACTTCTGGGCTCGATTATGGGACGGAGAACAGGCGGATGCACATCTGCAAGCACTGCTGGCGAAGTCGACGCTGCCGAATCTGCTAGATAATCATCCGCCCTTCCAGATCGACGGCAATTTCGGAGGGACGGCAGGCATTGCAGAGATGTTATTGCAGAGCCACAGCGGCGAGTTGCATCTGCTCCCTGCGCTGCCAGTGGGTTGGCAAAGCGGCAGCATGAGCGGGCTTCGTGCGCGCCGCGGGTTTACGGTTGACCTCAAATGGGCGTATGGCCGGTTACAAGAAGCGCGTATCATAGCAGCAGCTAATCGCCGTTGCCGAATTCGGATCGGGAAGGCTGAGGAGACGCTCGAGCTCGACGTTATACAAGGTCAGGTCTATGTTATTTTGTGCGATGCACATGACAGCTTTCGAGTGATGGATGAATCAGTAAAGACCGCGCTTGAGGATACAGCTCTGTAAGTAGCCAAATGAACGATCATTGGATAGGATATTATTAACGGGTCATATGACCTATAATTTATAAAAATAGTCCTTATGAATTATATTTTTGTTGAAAAGGTTCCGTCTATTAACCACTAAATGGTATAGATGGAACCTTTTTAAATTGACGACACATTTAATGACAAATAATATAGAGGGAGGAATAGTCGGAATTTGGAGGAATTTGTTGATGCAGCATTCGAAGAATCTTCAGGATCCTTTGCTTGAAATGTTTGTAGCCGAATCATCCCAACTTTTGGAACGACTAGAGGCTATCGTCCTTGAGAACGACGAACGTATTGCTGCCAATCTCGATCGGGAAACGATCAATGAAATCTTTCGGGTTATGCACACGATCAAAGGCTCCTCAGCCATGATGGGGTTTGCGGAGATCGCTGCCTTGACGCATAATCTGGAAGATTTATTTGCGTTTTTACGAGAAAAACAAGGTCACGTTCCGGTGGAATCCGCGTTGTTCGATCTTATTCTCGATGCCGTCGATCACATCAAAGTGGAAATTTTCAAGATTGTAAATGGCGATGCGCCTGACGGGGATTGCACAGCATTGATCGAACGATCACGCGTATTGCTGAATCAGTTCAAAGCTGATGATGGAGGAGGGGTGGCAAGCAAGTACCAATTGATTGTCCACTATCAGGACGGCTGTGAGATGGAGAATGTGCGCGCCTATCAATTATGCATGAAACTGCAGGAGTTAGCGCAAGTGATTGAGAGTCAGCCGACAGACCTACTGGATGAGCGGTCGACTGCGTTCATTCGCGAACAGGGGTATTCGGTGATCTTAACGACGACCATGTATAGAGACGAGCTAGAGCAACACATTCGGTCTGTTAGTTATATCGATCGCTTCTCGTTGACCTATACAAGCAGCGAAGCGGCTGTGACAATTAGTGCCGAGGATGAGGCTGTCTCTCCGTTTACCGTCTCGAATACGCAAGAGAAAGACGCCTCTCAGCAAAGCTCTATTAACGTGAGCGTCACGAAGCTCGATGAGCTCATGAATTTAGTTGGTGAGATGGTAATCGCCGAAGCTATGGTAACGCAAATTCCGGAATTCCAGGGGCTGCCATTAGAGCAGTTTCGCAAAGCGGCAAGGCATCTGAGCAAGATTACAAGCGAGATCCAGGATACCGTCATGTCGATCCGCATGGTGGCACTGTCGCAGACGTTCCAGAGGATGAATCGGATCGTCCGGGACATGAACAAAAAGCTGGATAAGGATGTGCGATTAACACTGATCGGCGGCGAGACCGAAGTCGATAAAGGTGTCATCGATCAAATTGCCAATCCGCTTATGCATCTTGTTCGTAATGCCATTGATCATGGCATCGAGCTGCCAGAGCAACGCGTATCACTTGGCAAGTCTGCGCAAGGTACGATTACGATTGAAGCTCAACATGTCGGCAATGAGGTGCTCTTAACCGTACGCGACGATGGCAAAGGGCTCAATAGAGCTTCGTTAATCGAGCGCGCACGGAGCAAAGGGATTATTACTTCCGAGCAGTCGCTGTCGGATCAACAGGCATTTGAGCTGATTTTTGCGCCCGGGTTTTCGACAAAGGACGGCATTTCGGAATTTAGCGGCCGCGGCGTCGGCATGGACGTAGTCCGGAAGGATATTGAAGCGATCGGCGGACATGTCACCATTGAGAGCAGACAGAACGAAGGCACAGCTATTCAAATCAAAATTCCTCTAACAATTACGATTATCGACGGAATGAACATTCGCGTTGGCACTGCCAGCTATTCGCTGCCTACCACATCTATTCAGCAATCGTTCCGCCCGCAGACGGGAGAAGTGTTCCTTGATCCTTCGGGTAATGAGTTAATCTTTGTCCGTGGACAGTGTTTGCCGATTGTGAGGCTGCATCGCAAGTTCGCTACTGGCATACAGGATTGTGCATCTGAGAGGAATATCGAAGAAGGCATATTAATTGTGGTCGAGCAGGACGGTAACCTGATATGTCTATTTGCTGATGAATTGTTAGGACAGCAGCAGATTGTCGTAAAGGCTTTGCCGCCATACTTACTGCAATTCAATCGTTTGGAAGGTATTGCGGGCTGTACGCTGTTAGGAGACGGAAGTATCAGCCTGATCCTCGACACATGTGGATTAATACGAACCGCTTAAATACGTAAGGGGGAGAAGCTCTTGTATTCTGAGGTCCAGCCATCGTTAGAGGTCGTTGAAGATACACAACGAGGGAAACTTCTTACGTTCCAATTGGAGAACGAATACTTTGCCATCGACATTAAGCACGTCATCGAAATCATCGGTATTCAGCCTATCACAAACATACCTGAGATGCCTGAATTTATCCGAGGTATCATTAATTTGCGCGGTAATATTATTCCGGTCATGGATGTAAGACTACGATTTGGCAAGACGTTTCGAGACTATACGGATCGCACATGCATTATCGTTGTAGAAGTACTGGATCTATCGATCGGGTTGATCGTAGACAGAGTTTCTGAGGTGATTGCCATTCCTGAGGAGCACATCGTTAATCCTCCGGAACTGAGAACGAGCGTTGCTCGTTATGTTAAGGCTATCGGTAAAGTCGGTGATAACGTTAAGCTGTTGCTGGATTGCGATAAACTCATTAACGATACAGATGCGAGTAGGTTGTATACCGCTTTATAACTAAGGGGGATTCTCGAATGCGTTGGTTTAATAATTTAAAGATAAGTACAAAGATGATAAGTGCATTCGTGATCGTGGCGTTATTAGCAGGAGTTGTTGGGGCGCTTGGTGTCATCTATATTAAGAAGATCGACACGGAGAGTATAATCGTGTTTAACGATTACGGCGTTTCGACTGGCGACATCGGCTCTGCCGGCATGGCGTTCCACAATATGCGGGCGACGGCGCGCGACGTATTTCTTAAGCCGGATACGGATGAAGTTGAGACCAATATGGCTAAGATCGAACAGCTCGATGCCAAGCTGACCCAGGAGCTGGATAAATTTATGGTCAGTCTTCATTCGGAAGAAGATAAAGAGATCTTCAATCAGCTGCAAGAGCAAATCGAGATATTCCGGGCGGGGCTGGCCAAGTCGCTCCAACTGGTGCTCGATGGTCGTCATGACGATGCGATTGCTACCTATTATTCAGAAACAAGCGCTCCTTCTGGACAAGTAAACGACCTGATTGATCTATTATTTAATCATAAAGTCGAAAAGGGTACGGACAAAACCCATGAACTGGAATCGCTCACTACGAGAATCAGCCTGACGATGATCGTAATTGTTATTGCGGCGGTTACCGTGTCAATCCTGCTCGGCATATTTATTGCCCGCTCGATCAGTCGCCCCATCCAGCATCTGGTCCAAACATCAACGAAAGTCGCCGATGGCAACTTGGAAGTGAATATTGAGGTTCGTTCGAAGGACGAGGTTGGACAACTGGCGAACGCATTTGTACGGATGACAGATAATCTAAACGAGGTGATGAGCCGAATTCAGGTGTCGGCAGAGCAAGTCGCGGCCGGCTCGATGCAGGTGTCTGATTCGAGCGCTTCGCTCTCCCAGGGGGCAACCGAACAAGCTAGCTCCCTCGAACAATTGACGGCTTCGCTAGAGGAAATTTCGGCGCAGACGCAGCAGAATGCCAATCATGCCAATGAAGCCAATGAGCTTGTAGAGTCGACAAAGGAAAATGCGAAACACGGCAACGAGCAAATGAAAGAGATGCTATGCGCGATGGATGACATTAATCTAGCTTCCGAGAGCATCTCGAAAATTATTAAAGTCATTGATGAGATTGCGTTCCAGACTAATATTTTGGCGCTTAACGCAGCCGTCGAAGCAGCTCGCGCGGGTCAACACGGCAAAGGGTTCGCGGTTGTGGCAGAAGAAGTACGCAATCTCGCGGCGCGCTCAGCGAGTGCGGCCAAGGAGACGACGGCGCTCATTGAGGGCTCTGTAAAGAAAGTAGAAGGCGGAACGAGGATCGCCAAGGACACGGCGCTCGCACTGCATAAGATCGTGGAAGACGTGGGGAAGGTCGCGGGGCTGGTGAACGAAATTGCCTATGCGTCGAACGATCAAGCGGCAGGTATTAATCAGATCAATCTTGGACTGCTGCAAGTGTCGCAGGTGGTACAAGGCAATTCGGCTACCGCCGAGGAGAGCGCTGCGGCGAGCGAGCAGTTATCCGGTCAAGCTGAGCTGCTTCGAAACCAAGTAAAGAGGTTCCAGATTCGCACATATAGCAGTTCCCGTTCCGGATATAGCGATATGGATGCGTTACCTGCGGAAGTGCTGCAGATGCTCGTCCAAATGGCGGATAAGAAGCGTACGAATACGGCATTAGGAGAAGCAGCGGCAGCGAGCTCGACTGCGATGTCCGCACGCAGCCACGGCCTTAGCGACAAAGAATTCGGTAAGTATTAATGATGCCGATGGAGCAGCTCTCGGACGATACATATGGTAGAATTGTCGATCACGTAAAGCGGCATTTCGGTATTCATTTGGGCAGCGGCAAGAAAACACTGGTCGTGAGCAGATTGGCTGATGTGCTCGGCAAGCTTCAGCTAAGCAGCTTTGACGAGTATCTGAAGCTAATAACCGCCGACCCGCAGGGGCAAGCAGCTAAGCTGCTTGCCGATCGCATGACGACGAACCATACCTTTTTTATGCGCGAGATCGATCATTTTCGATATATGAGTCAAGTCGTACTGCCTTATTGGGATGGGCAGGTTAGAGACAAGGACTTGCGCATCTGGAGCGCAGGCTGCTCGTCCGGTGAGGAGCCTTATACGCTTGCCTTTCTCCTTGATGATTATTTCCAGCTGCGAAAACGGGAGTGGGATACGACAATCTTGGCAACGGACATATCAGCCCAGGTACTAAATAAGGCGCTCCAAGGCGTGTTCCAAGGAGATGCGGTTGCTCCCCTTCCGGAACGATGGAGGAACAATTACTTCATGCATCAGGACGGTCAGTATCGGATCATCGAACGGATCAAGAAGGAGGTCGTCTTCCGAAAGTTTAATTTAATGGAGGCAAACTACCCGTTCCGGAAAAAGTTTCACGTCATCTTTTGCCGTAATGTGATGATCTACTTTGATCACCAGACGAAGATGAATGTCGTAAGCAAATTCTACGATTTGCTTGAGCCGGGAGGGTACTTGTTTATCGGACATTCGGAGACACTGCAGTGGGATCATACAGCCTTTGAGTATGTCATGCCTGCGGTCTATCGTAAAGTCGCAATAAGGAGGGTGGGCGTATGAATAGAGTCATCCGCGTCCTGATCGTCGACGACTCTCTCTTTTACCGGGAGCTGATCGCCGCGGGTCTATCCACTGATCCTGCGATTACAGTCATGGCTAAAGCTGCAGATCCCTTAGAGGCACTGAATATTATGCTCTATGAGCTGCCGGATATTATGGTCTGTGATGTAGAGATGCCCCGAATGAACGGTATCGATTTCCTGCGAAAGCTGATGCCAGAATACCGAGTGCCCTCCATCATCGTCAGCACGAACGCTCACGCTGTGTTCGAGGCACTAAGCGCCGGTGCTGTTGAGTTTCTATCGAAGCCTACAATGCCTTCGCCGCAAAGCTTGGAGCCATTTATTGAAGAACTAATCCGATTGATCAAGGTCACGACCCATGCCAAAGTGGTTGTGCCTGAGGAGCGAGCCTATACTCAATTGAGCTCGGCGGCTCCGTCCACAAGATCGGACATCGAGCTAATCGCGATCGGAGCTTCCACCGGAGGGACGGAGGCGGTCGCCCAGCTGCTCCGCGGCTTGCCGCCTAACGGAACGGGCATTGTGGTGGTGCAGCATATCCCGGCGACATTTTCGCGTATTTTTGCGGATCGTCTGAATCAAGACACGGCATGGACTGTGCGCGAAGCGAAGTCAGGCGACCGCATACAAGCTGGCACCGTACTGATCGCGCCAGGTGATCGTCATATGAAGGTACGGCGCGCCAGCCTCGGCTTAGCCGTCCATTGCTATGATGGCGATAAGCTGAATGGGCATCGGCCCGCGGTTGATGTTCTCTTCGAATCGGTTGCGCTCGAAGTAGGGAGAAGGGCGATCGGCGTTATATTGACCGGGCTCGGTTACGATGGGGCGAAGGGATTGATGGCGATGAGACGCAGAGGGGCGCGCACGATGGGCCAGGATGAAGCAACCTCCGTCGTCTATGGGATGCCTAAGGCAGCGTATGAGCTGGGAGCGGTAGAGAGACAGGTTCCTTTGCATCGCATGGCTAATATGATAACATCGATGTTTAATTAATGTAGAACGAATAAAGAACGAATAAAGAACGAATAAAGAACGAATAAAGAACGAATAAAGAACGAATAAAGAACGAATAAAGAACGAATAAAGAACGAATAAAGAACGAATAAAGAACGAATAAAGAACGAATAAAGAACGAATAACCCGTTTCCCCGGCGCTGACCTTGGGCGGGTTATTTTCATTTTTCAGTTACCGTGCTCTTCGTTTTCTACGATGGTATACCCACCATCCCATGGCGATGGTCCCGAGCACCAACAATCCGCCGAGCGGACGCGAGTTATGAGGGCCGAGGCATTGTTGAATTTGAGCGTGATGAGAAGACAAAGCGAATTAATTATTTCAACGAGCGTTGTAAAGCTGCAGCCTTGCTTTCGTCGATGCCTGCTACGGTTTTCATTTTCTTCACCGTCCAGTAGAATATTCTCAACCTATATGACGGCAATCTATTGAAATTCCTTCAAAGTGACTTTAGTTCAACTTATATAGTTATTTTTGCTGTCGTAATTTTTCTGTGAAAGTCATTA
The DNA here is from genome assembly GCF_054483835.1 of Paenibacillus sp. strain BS8-2. Lineage (NCBI taxonomy): Bacteria > Bacillati > Bacillota > Bacilli > Caryophanales > Paenibacillaceae > Paenibacillus > Paenibacillus sp. strain BS8-2. The sequence goes on along the minus strand of NZ_CM137010.1, from coordinate 610,811 downwards.
ATGCTCGAATTACCATCAACCCACTCAAGGTCGATTTAATGATCTCATAAAACCAACTTTGATTTAAAATCAGACAATAGGATGCCCGGGGCCAGAAAATATTGGCCTTTATGTTTAAAGCTTTTAAAGTTTGTCTATACTGTTATGCTTCTTGAGCAGTTATAACGGGCGGTCCGCCTTCTATATAACCATGTTTGTGTTTGATCATGTGATAGATAATCGTTAAGATTTTTCGAGCAAGAGCAATTAACGCTTTTTTCTTACCTCTTCTCGCTGCCATTTTCCAAAAGCGAATAGCCAGTAAGGATTTTCTTGATTTCGTTGCGGCCCAGGCAGCTTCACATAAAGCTGTTTTGACATGAGGATTGCCTTTTACTGTTTTTGAACTTTTTTTTTGCCCGCACTTTCGTGATTTCCGGGGGCCACACCTGCCCAAGAAGCTAGATGATCTGCAGTTGGAAACTGGTCCATATGGACACCAATCTCAGCAATGATAGCCGAAGCAGTGATACTACTGACTCCTGGTATGGTTTGAAGCAGGTTATGCTCCTCTTGGTAAGGCTTAAGATGCGCTTCAATTTCTTGATCCAGCTCGGCAATCGATTTTTCGAGAAAAGTAATGTGTTCCCAGCAATTTCGAATCACTAGAATTTGATGATTGGTCAATGTCCCAAACAATGATTCTGCGACGCGAGATACATTTTTCTTCACGTTTCCCCGTACGCGATGTTCGATGTCATCTCGATCCACAAAGCCTTGTTCCATTAAACGTTCAAGAAGATTACGACCCGAAACACCGAAAACATCCGAAATAACCGTGCCTAATTTTACATTCGAGGCTTCCATCATCTTCTGAATGCGATTTTTCTCTGCGGTGAGGTTGCCAATCCGCTTCTTGCGAAGGCGTGTCAAATCCCGTAGTTCACGCAGATCCTCCGAAGGTACGAAGCTCTTTTCAATTAAGCCAAATCGTAGAAGCTTTGCAATCCATTCTGCATCACTAACGTCGGTCTTGCGGCCGGGCACATTCTTAATACGTTGAGCATTAGCAAGACAGATGTCGAAGTAACCTTCTAAGATATTGTACACCGGTTTCCAGTAGATTCCGGTGGACTCCATGGCGATATGCGTTACATTCATATCTTCGAGCCAAGTCATTAAAGCAAATAAATCTCTTGTCATCGTTGGAAATGTTCTCGTTTCGATGACGGGTGATTCATCCGCTTCTCCGACCATTACACAAGCAACAATTGATTCTTGATGGACATCGAGTCCGGCACCTCGGGCAACAAGCATATCCATAATACTTCCCTCCAATCGATTGGTACTACGATTGGCGAATTCGTTTGAACGTACCATTTTTCTGTACGCAGTCATTCGGCAAAGCGAGCTCCGAAGCTAGCATGGGGTTGTGCACAAAACGAATTCTCACAGTTTTTAGGACAGGGTCGAACCACCAAAAAGAGTCTCGTGTTTCTGTCCAATCGCAGTATTAACCATTATGGCAGGGAACGAGCGGCGCTAAACTCCACTTTCATGCTGGGGTTGCGGCCGAAGAGCCATGGATGTTTTTAGTTGAAACAAGATCTCGAATTGGGTATTATTAACAATGGGTTTAATTACAATATTAAGGAGGTATGCCAATGAAAGTATTTTTAAGGGAAAGATTGAAAATTAGGAATAAGGTGGTATTTATTGCAACGTTTATTTCCTTTTTTGCGTTAAGTCTTGTAACACAAGTTTATGCTGGAAACATCGCTAATTATCCAGCACACCAACAAGGTTATTCTAATTGGTGTTGGGCAGCTTCAAGTACTAGTATCCTTGATTATTATGATATCGTAGGTACTCAGTGTGGTATTGTCCAAATTGGTAACAATTCAAAGAATTGTCCTAATGTAACAGGTTCAGTTTATGATGCACAGGATGCTTTAGATCATTTTGGCGTCTCATCGGATTATTATAACGGAAGTCTTTCTTGGTCTAATATCCAAGATCAAATTGATTCTGGGCTACCAATATATGTTTCATGGGGATGGACTGCAGGTGGTGGTCATGCTGTTGTGATATACGGTTATAGTAACAGTGGTTCATATGTTAATTATATGGATCCGGCTACAGGGACAAAGACTTCTATGACTCTTACAAGTTTTACTGGCGGAAGCAGTTCAGATCGAATATGGCGATGGGGGCTTAACAACATTACGGAGTAGGAGGGGATTTGGATGCTTAAAAAGATAATCGGTACTTCATTCTGCTTCTTTTTCTTATTGGCAACTGCAGCATTCGCTTCTGTTCCTAATCATGTAGAAGAGTTCGCGAAGCATGAAGGATTAAAAAAATTCAAAGAAATATTATCGGAAGATCCATCAAGTTTGATGGATTACGGTTATTCTGATATAGATGAACTTGACAGAGCAGAACTTGGGGAAGGATTCCAAGTTCATATTATTGATCCCGAGAAACTTCAAAAGGCGAACGCTTCAACTGAAATACAATCCATTATTAAAAAAACAGATCAATGGGAATACATTGTCCTTGTTGATGGTTTTCCAAAATCGCTTCTTGGTGTTGGGATTGAGAATGGTAAATGGAGTGTAACGAAAGCTGGAGGATATGCACTTGATCTTGCTAAAAGTTACGATGAGATGACAGCCTTAAATCCGAAGGAAAAGCCAATCTTATTCTATGCCCAAGGGATCCCGATATTTTTATCTAAGAAAGATAACACTGAAATTATTTCGACAGAACTACTCGCAAATAACTCCAAATTGCTTCCCAATATAACGGATAGCAATTTATCAACAGCACAAGCACTTATTTCTAATCTACAACTGATTCAATCTTCTCCAAATCAGAACGAAGATTCAGGGGGGAAGATTGCATCTAGTATAACTGTCAACAATGAACAATCAACCGTAAAAGTAATTACTATAAGTGCAATAGTTGCTTTAATGGCGGCGTTTGTAATTTATCTAGTACTAGCAAAAAAAACAGCTAAAAAGATGGATTGATGATAATCACGAAGCTGGCGCTTATGAATCTGTATCATGGGTTTTATAAGGTGAAGAAGCAGTGAAGATGATATTGAAAAAGAACCTTGCGCGGGCGAGGTTCTTTTATTTTTCTCTACTTGCTTTCAATTGTCCATTCACTTTGTCCATCATTTTCTCGTAGTCATTTTTGTAGCGTTTGACGGATTGTTGAACATCATCGAACTCTTTACTAATCAATGTCAACAGGTTAAGCAATAGACAGCCTAATCCGGCCGACGAAGCGATCTAAAAGAATACCAATCAACTCATTGCGGTTGGCTTGGTAGTCATAGCGGTTCTCTTTGTCTTTGCGTGCTTAACCGGAATGCCCGTAATCGGATCGGCAGCCTCCTTGAAGCATACACTATAAATGAGCTCATAAGTACGTTTGATTAGAATGTCGGTTACGTTCATCGCAGATCACCCGAATAATTAAAAGGTATACCGTTTAACCTCATACGGCAAGAAGTCTCCTATCCTCTATAGGTGGGAGATGAATTGCATTTCTTCGAAGCGTTGCTTACCCAATACACGCCGTCATGATATAATCAGTAGTAAAGTTGTAAATGGCGGTGATACTGTGGAATTAGACAATAATAATCATTCAGTATTCTTGATGTACTATCACCTTGTTTTAGTTATCAAATATCGTCGAAAAGTGATTGATGATCAAATATCGAATCGTCTCAAGGAGATATTCGAATATATTGCACCGAAGTACAATATTGCATTACAGGAATGGAATCACGACAAAGACCATGTTCATATTTTGTTCAAGGCACAGCCAAACAGTGAGTTATCTAAATTTATCAATACCTATAAAAGCGCATCATCACGTCTGGTCAAAAAAGAACATTCCATCATTAGAAAATCACTATGGAAAGAATATTTCTGGTCGAGAAGTTTTTGTCTGCTAACAACAGGCGGAGCACCCATTGAAGTGGTCAGACGTTATATCGAAAGCCAAGGTGAGAAGATATGAACAAAGCATTCAAATATCGGATCTATCCGAATGCCGAGCAAGAAATTCTCATCAATAAAACGTTTGGTTGTGTGCGATTTATCTATAATCAAATGCTTGCGAATCGAAAAGAAGTTTACGAGTCATTCAAAGACGATAAAGAAGCAATGAAGAAACAGAAATATAGGCTTCCAGCCGACTTCAAGAAAGATTTTGTTTGGCTCAAAGAAGTAGACAGTCTGGCGCTGGCGAATGCACAATTGAATCTGCAAACGGCTTATAAGAATTTCTTCCGAGACCCGTCTGTGGGTTTTCCGAAGTTCAAGAATAAGCATCACGATAAGAAATCCTATACTACGAACAATCAATGCGGCACGATTCGGCTCATAGACAGCAAAACCATCCGACTGCCTAAACTGAAAGATGTGAAGATTAAGCTTCACCGTCAGTTGCCAAAGGAAGCCATCATAAAGTCTGCAACGCTAAGTAAAACGGCAACGGGTAAATATTTCGTCTCCATATTGATCCAATACGAAGCACGAATAAATCTAGTAGAGCCAACCCCTGAAACGGTAGTAGGTTTGGATTATTCGTCTCGTTCATTGTTTGTCGATAGTCAGGAAAACAGTGCTGACTATCCAAAATTCTACCGAAAGGCAGAAGAAAGACTGAGAAAAGCTGCGCGCAAGCTGTCTAAACGCAAAAAAGGCGGTAAAAACCGTGAAAAGCAACGCCTTAAAGTAGCCAAGCTCCATGAAAAAGTAGCGAACCAGCGCAAAGACTTCTTGCATAAGCGCTCCAGGCAGATAGCCAATGCCTGCTCAGCCGTTGCCATAGAAGACTTACATATGCGTGGAATGGCGCAAGGACTCCGTCTGGGAAAATCTACGAATGACAATGGATTCGGGATGCTAAAGACCTTTTTGGGGTATAAGCTTGCGGAGCAAGGAAAACAACTTGTTGTGATTGACAAATGGTTTCCATCCAGCAAACGGTGCAGATATTGCCAAAACGATAACAAGGAACTTACATTGGCAGATCGAACTTGGGTATGCCAGCACTGCGGCACAGCATTAGACAGAGACGTAAACGCGGCAATCAACATCAAAAATGAAGGTTGCCGGAAGCTGGGTATAGCCTAATCGGCACGAATCAGAACCGTGGGGCAAACGGGGATAGCTTGGTCATGATGCTGGCATTAGCTGGTATGTCCCAAGAAGCCCCCACCTCTAAGCGTTAGCGCAGGTGGTGGGAGTATGTCACTGCTAAGACGATCTACCGAGTTGCGTTCCCTTTACTTACGGGGATCGGTATTATGAATATCCCGTCAGCCGCCTTCGCGGATTTTCCGCCGTTATGGGCGCCGATTGCATCGAACGGTCTGGTCGTCGGTGTTATATTGGCGATTGTGATGGAAATCGTGGTGCGATGGGAGCGTTATGAGACTGTTGCTACCAGTTCGAAGGCCGGATAAGCGGTTTATCACCAAGAAGACCTATCGACAGGGATGACCAATCACTAAGAGGAAAAGAAGGAATTTGCCACAATCGAAAAGCCGTTGTCGTACCGGAGCAAATGCTGCGTACGTGCAGCGGCTTTTTTCGCATTCGACATGATTCGATGAAATTCTACCATAATTTACGGGTCTGGGCAGGATGATAGATGACTGCGTCGAATGTTAAAGGGTATATACAATCATGTCGAAAGGCGCGGCCATCGACAACTATTCTGACGCAGAGGAATGAGCTATCACATGATGATCGATGTGCTGGAAGTCCAGCAAGCCTTACGTTCTCGCGGCATTCTCATCTGTTTTTCCGGAAAGCTGACGCAAGCGCTTATTGTGGAGTATGGAGAAGCAGTGAAGTCGTATTTGGAAACAGAGGATCGTCCTCAGAACGAGGTCTATAATATTTTCGCATTATTCATCGAACAGACGCAAAATATCAATAACTACATCGCGATCAAAACGAACAGTCCGCACTATGAGACACTCCTCCATTCTAGTATCGTAACGATCGGGAAAACAGAGGATGACGGATACTTAGTTTGTTCTGGGAACTTGATTGAAAATGAAGACGTCGCAGCTCTTGAGTCCTATATCGACCCCTTGATGACTATGGATAAGACAGAGCTCAAGGCGTTGTACCGGACGAAGATGAAGGCAGATCTGGCTCCTGGGGCCGCGAGTGCCGGCTTAGGTCTTATCGATATGGCACGCAAATCGTCTACGCCGCTGCAATACTCTATCGTGGAACGGAATAACGGTTTATCCTTCTTTACCTTGAATGCGACTGTACGAGGAGTGTCATCATGAAGCCATTATACATAGAAGCTACGAAGAGCACGCCTGAAGTTCGCTTCGATCCTGAGACGGGGGCGCTCGCGATCTCCGGTCAGTCCTATCCAGAGAATGCGTTTCAATTCTACGAGCCGTTAATGAACTGGGTGGACGAATATTTGAAGGGGATGACTCGAGACACGGTCATATCGATCGAGCTTGAGCTCCCCTATATCAATACGAGCAGCACGAAATGCTTCATGATTCTGCTGGAGAAGCTGGACGATGCGTTTGCTTCGGGTCAGCCTGTCGAGGTTCGGTGGTATTGCGATGAAGAGAACGAAGCGGAGCAGGAATGCGCGGAAGAGTTCAAGGAAGATCTGAATCTGCCCTTCACCATTTTGCCAAAAGGTGTTTCGACGTGATCGGCCGAAGCAAACAGCCGCCTGCTCAAGGCGGCGTGTTCGATGCGAAGCTGGATATCGGCATCCGGAATGTGATGCTGCTGGCAAGCGTATTGATCGCGATTTCGATCATACTGATCGGTTCGTACGTGTATGGGATTACGGAGCGGGCAGCGCTGGATAAGCTGAAGACCCGCGACCTTCAGACACTTGCAAACTCAATTGCTGCGAGAGTTGATGGCAAGATCGAACGTGCGGTGGAGACGTCTCTGACGCTGTCTCACGACCCAGCCCTGTTGGAATGGCTGGCGAGCGGAGAACGTGATGAGCAGCTAGCTCGCATGATCAGTGGGAAAACAAGTTATATGCACCGAGAGCTTGGCTATAGTGCGACGTTCATCGTCGGCGCAGCTACACGTCAATATTGGGATTACGAGGGCAAGCTCTTATCTGTCATCGACGAGAATGACCCTGCGGATGTTTGGTTCTTCGACACGCTCGCAAAGGCGCAGCCAGTTTCCATCAACTTTGACTCTAACCCTGAGCTCGGAGACACATTCGCATTTGTGAATGTTCTGGCAGGAGAGGATGCGCACGCCCCCCTTGGCATTGTAGGTGTAGGGATGGAACTGGATGAGTTATCGGCGGAATTCGCCTCTTACAAAGAAGGTCGAGGGATCAATCTATGGTTGGTCGGCAACGAAGGCCAAATTCTTCTGTCCGACGATATCGCGAACAATGGCCGCAATATTAGCGAAGTGCTGCCCGAATCAGCTAGGCAACAGTTAGCGGATGCTGATGGAGCGCAAGACGGAGAAGCGGTCGTTCTTGAATATGAAATCCGGGAAGTTGGCAAGATGGATCTGATCCGCCAGCCTTTGCGATCGACGGATTTGCAGCTCCTCGTCGAGGTGGAGCGGAAGGAGACAACGGGCTTCCTTCAGTCGATCCGCTGGAACACCGTCGTCGCAGCTTTGCTCACTATGCTGGCTACTGTACTGTTCTTCTTCTATGTATCTCGCAGAATCGCCAATCCATATAAGCGGACGCTTGAATTGAATCGGAGATTGGAGACAGAGGTTGAACTTCGAACGAAGGAATTGTCAGAGCGCAATCGCGAGATGCTCGATAGCATCAATTATGCGCGGCTGCTGCAGCAGTCGGTACTTCCGAAGAGTGGACAGCTTGAAGCGACTCTCGATGCTCCGTTTGTTATTTGGCGGCCAAGGGATGTCGTGAGCGGAGATTTCTACTGGGTGAAGCAGTGGGGCGGAACGACGTTCGTTGCCGTTGGAGACTGTACAGGGCATGGTGTTCCAGGCGCCTTCATGACGATGCTTGCTATATCAACGCTTAATCGGATCGTGGAGTCGGATGCTGAGCTTAGTCCGGCAGGTGTTCTGGAAGAGCTTAATCGGCTGATGAAGGACACACTCCATCATGGGAATCAAGAAGGGGTAACGGATGATGGTCTGTCGATCGGCATTTGTGCTATGGGGGAGTCCGGCGAAATCGTGTTTGCCGGGGCTTCAAGTATGTTGTACCGACTAGACGATGAAGGTATGCAATCCTGGAAGGGCGATCGTTATGGGATCGGATATCGTCGTACGCCGAGCGATTGCCGTTATACGGACCATGTTGTGCCGGCCTTGGAGGCGAGACTTTATCTCTCGACAGATGGATTCATGGATCAGAATGGCGGAGAGCGTGATTATGCTTTTGGTAGAAAACGATTCGAGGAGCTTCTCCAGTCTGTGTACCGATGGAATGCGGCGGAGCAGCGTGATGGTATGATTCAATCGCTCGAGTCTTACATGAGGGGAGAACGGCAACGTGATGATATTACTGTGCTGTCATTCCTTAGTCGCGGCGATTGCTGAGCACGGAGGAGAAACGTATGAAACATGAGGAGCAATATCGGCATGAACTGAGTGTATTGTCTCGAAGCAAGCTGGAGCTGAAGCGTTCGGAAGTGTTGAGTGACAGCTTAAGGCCGGAATACGAGAAACTGCTGCATGAATACGAGAAATTGATGAAATGGTCTCGCAAGATCGCATCTATTAGCGATGTGCAAGCGAAGATGCTTCGCCGCCGTGAGAATGATATGAAGAGCTTGCTTGACCATACGAATCAAGGATTTCTGACGTTCGGGCTAAATCTGCGTGTCAATCCGCAGTTTAGTAAGGCATGTAATCGGATATTCGGAAGAAGCATCTTCGGATTGAACATTGTCGACCTTCTCTACGGGACAGCGGGTACGGAACGAGAGGCTCTCTGCGATCTTCTCCGTCAGGCGATGAGCGCGAGCATGTCCATGGATGATGCCCGGCATCTACTCACTGGCATGCCGGACAGCGCGATGATTGGTGAGAAGACGGTTGTGCTCGAATACCGTCCGATTATTGACGAGATGACGGAAGAGAGGCTTGTGCTACTCATCGTTACTGATGTTTCTGAACGAATGGCTTCGGAGGAGCGCATTCAATATTTGAGTTATCGCGATGTGCTCACGTCGCTTTGCAATCGCAGTTATATTGAGCCGATTCTCGATCTGCCGCCTGCCGCTGAGTGGCTGCCTGTTAGCTTGCTCGTGATCGATTTGAACGGTTTGAAATTAGCCAACGATGTATTCGGTCATCGTGAAGGAGATAGGCTGCTGGCAAGAGGAGCAGAGCTGCTGCGGACGGTGTTCGCAGGAGAGGAAGCGACCCTGGCTCGATGGGGCGGGGACGAATTTGTTGTCGTTCTGCCCCGAACGGACAAGGAAGCTTGCGCTGCTGCCACAGCGCGATTGAAGGCAGAATGCGAGAGATCAGCAATCGATCCGGTCAAAGTGTCGATGGCGATCGGAAGTGCGACGCTGTTGAATACCGAAGAACCTTTAATGTCGGCGTTCGTGACTGCGGAGAAGCAGATGTACAAGAATAAGCTGCTTGAGAACAAGCTGGTACGAGCAGATATGATGAAGAGCGTAACCACTGCGCTGATCGAACGAGGCGTTGAGCGGAGCGGGCATCAACAGCGGCTCCGCGAGCAGGCTATTCCATTCGCGATTCGGTTGGGACTGAAGTCGGGATCCCATGATATGAATGTGTTGGAATCACTTATTCCGATGCACGACATAGGTTATTTGGCACTCCCCTCCGACATGCTGCTTAAGCCCGGTGCTTTATGTGAAGAGGAATGGGAACTCATGAAGAGCCATAGCGAGATCGGCTACAGGATGGCTTCGTCAATTGGTGAATGGGCGCTTGCCGAAGCGATTCGCGGTATGCACGAGAACTGGGACGGCAGCGGTTATCCGTATGGATTGGCAGGAGAGCATATTCCATATGTATCCCGCCTGCTCGCCATTGTGGATGCATACGATGTGATGACTCACGATCAGACGTACAAACAAGCCGTATCCTCGGAGGTAGCACTCCTCGAGATTGAAGCCCAGGCTGGCCGACAATTCGACCCCAAGATTGCTGTAGCTTGGCTGGACTTCGTACGTGAATGTGAATTCGATATTAGCCAACAAATTGCATCAGCAGCTGATTAAACCGTTCGTGGGAGAAATATGAAACTGTTGCTTCCAGCTCGACTGGTGGTAAGGCATAAAGCAGTTTTCCAAGGAGGATGTATCTTTTGGAAGCTGCTTTTCAGTTTTTGCGTGTAAATCCGGTCGTGTGAGAAAAAATGTGATTTAATAATGAAGAGTCCAGATTATAGAAGGAATAGGTTGTAGTTGTGATGGAGGGAATGATGAACGTGAAGGATGGGAATGTAAAGGAAATGACCAATGACGGTTCATTTCATCGCCAGAACAATCGATTTACGACGCCATTCGGAGACAGGCCCAGCGAGCTGCCCGTTGAACCTGGCCGGTATCGTTTGATCTGGTGTCCTGCTTGTCCATGGGCGCATCGCGCCGTCATTGTTCGCAAGCTGCTCGGGCTGGAAGAAGCAATTAGCCTCGGTACGGTAAGTCCGATGAGGCCTCGGACCGGTAAAGTGGATTGGGAGTTCTCACTTGATCCCGAGGGCGTTGATCCCATCCTTCGTGTACGTTATTTGAGCGACATTTACCTTGGCACAGATCCTGATTATGCAGGCAGGCCAACGGTGCCGGTGATGGTGGAGATCGGGAACAAGCAAGCAGTGAACAATGATTACCATCAGCTCACAACAAGCTTCGAAACCGCTTGGGCGCCATATCACAAAGTAGGGGCTCCCGATTTGTATCCCGTGGATCTCCGTGCAGAGATGGAGGAGCTGAACGATAGCATTTTCCACCGTGTGAACAATGGCGTATACAAATGCGGCTTCGCAACATCCCAAGAATCGTACGAGAAAGCATATGACATGTTGTTCGACGAACTGGATCGTTTGGAAGAGCTGTTGTCCGAGAGGCGTTTCTTGCTGGGTGATGCGATAACAGATTCTGATGTCCGCCTGTATACAACGTTGGTTCGATTCGATACCGCCTACTACAATGCATTCCGCTGTAACCGCAGCTTGCTTCGCGAGTTTCATCATCTCTGGGGTTATGTCCGAGATCTCTATCAGACGCCTGGGTTCGGAGATACAACTGATTTTGACGCGATTAAGCGCCATTATCACTTGTCCATTACGATCGACCCGAATCGAGCAGAAACGTTAATATTGCCGAAGGGTCCGGATCAAAGCGCATGGCATACCAATCATGATCGTAATCGACTAAGCGACCGTGAAGGGAAGTTCCGGTAGCCACGAAGATCGAACAACAAATATCGGAGGTCAGACTTATGCTAATACGCGAGGCTGAGGAAAATGAGCGTGAATGGATACGGAAGCAGCGAATCGAAGCTTATCGCGTGCATGCCAATCGGATACCGGCAGGTCATTGGGCTGCGCTGGAGCAAGCGATATCCACCGATGCGGATGCCCTTGAGGAAGTGAAGCTGCTCGTCGCGGTGGAAGATAACGGAGAGATTGCGGGGAGTGTCGCGCTATTTCATCCAGATATCGATGCCTATGACGGATTAACCGAGAAACAGAACATTCCCGAAATTCGGCTGCTCGCCGTCTCTCCCGCGAATCGGGGGCGGGGCATTGCCTCCGCGCTTCTCGAAGAATGCTTCCGCAGGGCACGTTCCGAAGGATTTGCTGCCATTGGTCTGCACACGGGAGAGTTTATGCTCGAGGCTATCTCCCTGTACGAACGAACAGGTTTTATACGCGTTCCTGAGCATGATTTCCAGCCGGCCGACGACGGCATCAACGTACGCGCTTATCGGTTGTCTTTGGGGTAATCGTTTGAGAATTTTTTTTACACAAATTCTCGCCCTGTGTCCACCTATTACCTTCGATTAATCAACGATAATGAATGGATTTGTACTGCTCTGCGAGCAAGCCGCGCGCGGGCGACTGAAGGGCGAGCATGAGGCTGGCGGGATGATCCAGAGAACGCTTTGCCCAGAACTTCATTCGCTCATTCCAGCGATTGGTGGGAGCAGCGCCGGGAGAGTACCGCAAACAACACGGCAAGCCGACAATAGATCAATAAGACGATCGAAAAAAAGAAACCGTTTCTTGGTAAATGGAGGCACGACCAACCATTTACGAAAGGAACGGTTTTTTTGTACATTCCATAGACCATGAACCCCGTTTTTTATTTTCCCATATTCATTATGCAACGAGCTATCGCTATATTTTGCAAACGGTTTCATGAAAGTCTTTGATTCTAGAGCTTTAATAGGTTTGAACCTTTCAGCAAACACCGTTATACCGTGCAAATACTATAGTGCAGGGGTTATCTATAATGAGAACCATCCAGTGAGGAACGTTGTGAGTACGTCCAAATTACGATTTTGCGCTGCTGAATTGGGTGCGCCAATCGGATGGGTTCTTGCCGGTATGCTTCTTGAAAGCGCTGCTAAAGTGATGGATGTTGGGATACCCGCATTCTTCTGCAATCTGATTGACCTTCATCGATGTGGTAGTCAGATAGTTGATGGCCGCGCGCATTCTCAGCTCATTGAGATAACGAATAGGGGTGAAGCCGCTGTATTCTTTGAATTTTTTTACAAGATAAGAGCTTTGGAAGTGGGATATTTCTGCCAGTTGGCCTAATGTAATTTCTTCGCGAAACGTAGATTCCATAATGATCATCAAGGTTTTAATAATATCCTGCGTAGGCGTGTTGCTTAATGGTTTTTTAAGTATATCTTGGAAATTTTGTCCCTGTTTATAGGATTGCAGGATCTCTTCTACGATCAGGAACAGCTTCGAGATATCGAGCAGGAGCAGTTCGGTGCCGCAAGTCAGCTTGTCTAGATCCTGCTTCAGCAGTTCACTCATTCCTTTGATGGTATGGGACATGGCAGCAGGCATGTGGCTAGATATATCAGATTCACATTGAAGTCGATTCCAGACGAGGATGCTCTCTAGATTCGGGAATAAGGAGGTGGTATGCGTTTCGGTCAGCTCGATATACCAGAATGTTGCTTTGCTTGAAAGGATAACGACGTCATGGGGGGTGTTCGGTGTAATAAAGAATAGCGAATTTGGTTTAATCGTATAGCTTTCACCAAGCCATTGCATTTGATAGCTTCCTTCGGCCAAATATAAAATCTCGAAAGAAGGATGGATGCCGCCTGTCTTGTAATCGGATTGGGAATAGTGGTCCACATACTTGAAGGTTCTTATCTGCATAACAATTCTCCTTAGAAGAGATGGCTTATGGTAGCCCTATTGTAGTATGTCGCTGCACACTTGTAAATGAGAAACACAATAATGGAGGTGCTAGAGTTGTTTAAGAGGAAAATGATTTTAATATTAGCTTTTATGGTTTTGCTGTCCAATATGAATCTCATGCTCTCTGCCAGTAGCCGGGTTCACGCGGATGCTTTCGAATATGTGGCACAGGATTCTAGCTTTTATTTGAATGACACGCCTAATACTCTGATTGTAAGCGACGCGACAGCATCCGATGGCAGCGCAGCTGCAAAAGAATTAGCAGAAACGAACACATGGGACTTCCAGCTCAGGATGAATCAAGGGGTATTTACCAAGGATATGAATTTTGTTCCTACTGCCCCTGCCCCTTTTGCCGCAGGCAAAGCTTACGTGTTATATGCAAGAGTGAAGGCCGATCTCATCCAGCCGAATTCGACGGCAACAGCATTCTCTGTAGGTGTCTACTCGATGACGGCGAACAATTATCCACTTCCCTCCGTTCATATTGCAGCGAATCAATTGCAAGACGATGTATGGATGGATATTCAAGTCGGAGCTTATTATCCTTCGCTTACGGGCTGGGAATGTGTATATCTGGAAAGCGCCAATTATGTACAGGATCAGATTGCTTCGATCTCCGTCGACAAATTTTATTACCTGGAGGTTGCGGATCAGGAAGCACCCATTATCAATGTAGCAGGTGCAACTCAAAACAGTCTAATTGCGCATGCGGGAGGCTCGGTAACGATCCCGGTTACGACACTTAATATAGAGGATCATGAAGTACTGGATGTAGTTGTTAAGAATAGTGCGGGCGTGGTACAGAGCTTCAACATAGAAGCTGACGCCGTAAACAATAACAACTCGCGGATCAAAGTAACGGTGCCTGCACTGACAACCGGCGGCCAATACGAGGTGGAGGTCCGATATGCCAATGCAGAGACCGGCCGGACTCGGTTCGAGGTTACGACTGAGCCGCTGATTCAGATTGAGGAGCCGCTAGATACGTCGGTCAGTTACGACGGCGGAGAAATTATCACGAGTGCCACGACGCTCAATATTGGCGAGGGTGAAGAGCTGGATGCGAGCATCTTGAATCACCTCGGTGAGGATGTCACACAATCATCGGGAATCGTCGTTAACCAAAATGTCGTTACGAACCAAGCAGTTGAGTTAAGCATTCATATACCTGCGTTTACGTTAGGCGGGGCGTATACCTTGCAATTAAACTACGGCAATGCGAGTCGCAATCTTAACTTTGTTATAGAGCCTACGCCGGTCATTGAAGCATTATCTGACCAGGCTAATCCGGTATCATCCGTAATCGGCGGCGAGGTCATCATTCCTGTTAACGTGCAGCATATCGCAGATATGGAACAATTAGAAGTTGTTGTCATGAATGCGGCTGATGAATCCCAATCCTTTGCTACAACGGGTCTTGCCGTATCGGCAGGAGCGGCGGAAATTCGTATAGCCGTTCCCGCAGGAACAACTGCCGGCTTATATACCGTAGCAATCGGCTATGAGACGATCCCCGCGACGACTATTCAATTCGCGGTTAGCGGTTCGGCATATGTGCAAGTGGGCACACCGACCACAGCGACGATTCCTTCCGGCGGAGGAGTCATGGGAATACCGGTTACTTCGGCTAATGTAGCCAATGGGACAATAATCCCGATCCAGATAGAAGATGAATGGGGTACAGACGTCACTTCAAGCATAGCAGCATCGGGCAATACCATCCAGGATAATCAAGCAGCTATAGAGCTGGACATTCCCGAAACGCTTGCAGCTGGCGAATATTCGGTAACGCTGGATATGGAGGGCGTTGCGGAGCACCATACCAAATTCGTAAAGCTGGGAGCTCCTTCGATACACGTATTGGATACGATCGGCGGTCCGGTATCTTATTCGGGCGGGAAGCTCGTGATCTCGCTGGGTACGGAACAATTGGAGGATGGAGCGGAGCTTGCTGTTGTGATCAAGGATGAGGCAGGCGTGGATCAAACGGCATTATTCGGAGTCGACGGTCTCTTAGTGACCGCGAACACAGCCAACGTCGTCATTGATGTACCTGCTATGAATCAAAACGAAGATCAAACATTTGCTCTTCATTTCCAGCATGATGGAATCGAACTTGCAAGCTCGTCTTTCCTTGTGATAGCTCGTCCTGCTCAAGTGACAGGCGACTATACAATCGAAGACAGCAGCTTGCATCTGTTCAATGACGCCAATATTGTAGTCGACAACAGCGCAAGCGACGGGTCTGCCGCGAGTGTCGGAGGCGATTCGACGAGCAAGGACATCGTATATGAAGCATGGGATTTCGGGATGTTGAAGTACGGAGCTCCATATGATGTGTATTTCAAATTAAAGGTGAATCAAAGCGGCGGAAGCAACGGTGATGCTGTTAAGGTAGGGGTCTATGATACGACTCAGCGGATCGAGCTGATTACGCCAGTATCTGTACCGTTGTCGGAAACAACGGACGAACAGTGGCAGCTTGTTAGGGTGGGTACGATTCATCCTAATTATGGTGTGAATAAACTGCAATTCTATGTACAAGGAATGGGTAATAGCAGCGTAGAGTCGATATCGCTCGATCATGTGCTGCTGAAGAATGTTGTTCCGCATGTCATTCAGAATGACCAATTTATTCTTGCTGCGAGCGCTGTAAACGGTCCTGACGGATTAACGCCAGACAACTCTGCTGTTAAGGTAACCAATGGGACTGTGGCAGGTGTTAATATCAACGATCCTGCAATCCAGATTCCGATTGATGGATCTGAGCTTGTTACGGGCAATTATAATTTGATGCTGCTAGTAAGTCCTGATCGTGTGACAGGTACCAACTGGGATGATATAACGGGAGAAGTCATGGGATATTCGTTGCATAATTTGACGACGAACGAAACGATTAGACCCAAAACGATGTTGAGTACATCAAATTCGCCATTCAATATGAAAATCGAATACTTCGGCGCTTTGGTGATGCCGGTTGCCATTAACCCGGAGCATGATTATGAGCTTAACATTTACTCATCCGAGAATGTCGCAAACTTCCCTTCTTTCCGGGTGGATAGTGCAACATTTACTAGAGTGCTGCCCGAAACACATTATGATGCCAATCATTATGATGATGTGTATCCGTATAAGATTTCGCCAGGCAATGCGGATGGTATTCATGATTTCGCCACCGTGTATTATAGTGTGCATGGGTTATACCAGCCGGGGAAAACGGTAGATGTCACGGTTTATTCAGCAAACGGCAATCAGGTGAAGAAGCTGGTTGACGATCGCGAGGACTGGACATATGCGAATACCGTATGGGATGGGACCAACGATCAAGGAGCCATCGTCCCTAACGGCTTGTACACCATAGAAGTGAAGCGATCGGACGGCTTTGTCTTTATGTATCATAATGTCGAGGTTATCACAGGTGTCGAGCTGACGAAAGCAACGGTGAATCCTGCGCTGGATCATTTCCCTAAAGGTGTTTGGTTCGAAGCCGGCAATATCCCGTACATTGAAGCGGATGCAGAAGCTTATCTGGATCGTACCTTCAAGGATATAAGCGAAGCAGGTCTCGACACAGCTTACTTGGCCAATTGGCACGGGAAGCCGGATATCTACGACATTACATTGGAGAAAGCGGCCGAGTATGGTATTGAGCTGATCGGCTTGCCCAATAGCCATGATCTATTCAAATTCTGGGATGGCAATTTCTTTAATACGGAAGGTTTATATAGCAACGATGAGATAGCCATGTATGATGCTTTGGCTGAACGCACTGCATTGGCGCTAAAGGAGGAGCATGCGGATCAATTAGCCGGGTATTTGCTCTTCGATGAACCGCGAAGCTTGTACGTGGTGAACACGGAACGATTCCGTGACAATCTGTCTCTCATGGTACAGATGCTAGAGAGTATCGATCCTACAAGATTCACGGTCATTGATTATACGATGCCGGAGGATGCCGAGTACTTCTATCCGTCTAACCAAACCCAAGCGATAAGCCTGGATCTCTACCCTGCCGTTAATCATTATGCAACGCCAGGCAACTTCAAGCACATCGGCACGTACCCGAATGCGACGTTCGAGGAGAGTCTGGATGCATCTACGCTGCAGGTTCGTAAGGATCTGACGAACGATGCGCCAATCTGGATGATCTTGCAGGCACATGGCGAGACGGGCGGTTTGCCAAGAGAACCGATTGCATCAGAGCTCAGGGCGATGACCTATGAATCGCTTGGCAGAGGAGCGCGCGGTTTCACCTACTTCCTCTATCAATCGACTGTGGTATGGCGTGGAATGGTAGATTACGATTATACGCGTCGTCCGCATTACTACAATATCAAGAAGTTGATGGAAGAAGTGGAAGTGCTGAAGCCTGTCATTATGGATATGAGCCGAGTAGCCAATATTGCCACAACGACAGGCGGTGGCGGCGGCGCTACGGTCACGCCATACGATCCGGGGTATGCAAGTGCAGATATTACAACGCATGAAAGTGTCAGCTCGACGGACAAATATCTCGTCGTCGTGAATCATGATGCTTTGGCAAGCAGCGATGTGACAATCACGATCGATAGAGACAAGCTGGGCATGAATCTATCGGCTATTAAGGTCATTAACAAAGAAGATGGAAGTGAATCACCGGTTAGCTTCACGACGACGGAGGATGCCTATATCATATCGTCCTTTGGTTTCGAAGCGGGAGACGGTCAACTGTTCCGCTTGGTGAAGCAAGCTGCTCAAACGGTGAAGACTTTGCAGGATCAGCAGTTCGGAGTTTGGGGAGCCGGCAGTACGCGCGGCAATGCAGACCTGACAGCAACGGACGGTACAACGGCAATGAAGACGATAGGCGATAGCAATGGTCCTATGGATTTCTATAGCTATGTAAGTGCAGCCGATCTTGAGCTTAACGAAACGTATGATGTCTTCGCCAGAGTAAAGATCAACTATAAGACGGCGCTCCTCGCTGATCTGCAGAACGGTCCATCATTCCCGAAACCAGAGGGGGATGCCTTCGAGGTCGGTATGAAGTTCGGTACTGGCGGCATCATTGTTGCGCCGACTACCATATCGGGTGCCAGTATGGAAAATATGTTATGGACGAATGTGAAGATTGGCGAGTTTACGGCAACGGAGGCTGAGCTTGCGACGGACGCGGCTTATGTCTATGTTTCGCCGGCCAATAACAAAACAAATATCGAATCCATCTATGTTGATCACTTCTATTACGTGCAAGCGACGGAGGATGTGCCGGTAGATCCGATAGATCCGGTAGATCCGGTAGATCCGGTAGATCCAATAGATCAAGCAGGCTCAGGAGAGAATGGCACTGTCCAGGATAAAGGTCTACACCATGTCAGCTTGACGGCTAAGGCCTTGATGGAGTTGATGTCGAAGGCGCAAGTAGATGCGAGCGGCGACTATCAGATTGTATTGGATTATACCGGATTGAAGGATATGACAACCCTTCGATTGCAATTATCCAGCCTGCTGACATGGATGGAGCAAGAGGATAAGCCGGTGAAGCTGACGATCTCGACGAGCTTCGGTACCCTATCCATCGATAAGGAGCTGCTCCAATTACTGCAGGGAGAAACGGGCGATCTATTGACGATTCAATTGCGGAAGGGAAGCTTGGAATTCGAGCTGCTGGCGAATGACAAGCCCATCCAAAGCTGGGATGCCAATTATGCCGTAAAAGGTGAGTTGCCTTATTCGCTTAAGGAAGGTCAGCGCTCCGAGTATGTTGTTGTTACACGAAAGGATAAGAATGGCACAACATCCGTTGTTCCGCAAAGCGGATATGCTGATGGAGTCGCCAGCTTCTGGACGAGTCGAGCTGGCACTTACGAAGTGAAATATAACGAGAAGTCGTTCAGCGATCTCTCCGGACACTGGTCGGAAGCAGCTGTGAAGGCGATGGCAGCGCGCGAGATTATCAAAGGCAAGGGGAATGGCTTGTTCCAGCCTGATGCAGCCATGACGCGAGCCGACTATGTCATCATGTTGTTGCGTATGCTCGGCATTCGCGGCGATGCGACGGAATCGTTTATAGATGTACAGGAAAACGATTATTATGCCAAGGAGGTAGGGCTCGCACAGTCTCTGGGTATCATCAAGGGCGATGATAAGCAAGCGTTCAGGCCTCGCGCTGTCATCACGCGTCAAGAGATGTTCACGATAACGAATCGTGCATTGGCATTAACAAACAAACTTGGCCAAGATTCGGAGCCAGCGCAAACAACTATGTTCCTTGATGCGGATAAGATAGCCCCTTATGCAATCGATAGCATTGCTTCGTTATCCAGCATGGGACTGATTCAAGGATACAAGAATCGTATCCAGCCGCAAGAGGGAGCGACTAGAGGTCAGGCAGCACAGTTTCTGGCGAATCTAGCAGAGGTTCTGCAATCGAATCAACATCTTGAGTGATGCATTGAAATATTGACCTTACATCAATATATTGCAAACCATTGCAAGAGATAGCGTTCTTGGCAGGCTTTATCACGGTTCAGGATAAGGAAGAACAATATCTCTTGCAAATACGATTATTCCGATACAAGGTATAATTGTTTTAGAAATAAAAAATTTCATAGGAGGGTCACAAAGATGAAAGTAAAAAATAAAAAATCATCCATGTTCGTCGCTTTGTTAACAACAGCCGCATTACTCTCCGCTTGTTCAGGCAACAATGGCAATGCTCCAGGGGCGGAAGCCACAAATTCTCCCTCTAGCAATCCACCGGCAACGGAGGCTCCAGCTGTGTATGAGAATGGATTGCCTAAAGACGAGAAGGTTACGCTGAAGGTCGGTTTCCTCGAAGCCGGCTACGGAAGAGAATGGTTCGACCATGCAGTGTCCCGATTCACGGAGCAATATCCGAACGTCACGTTCGATATTACGGCTTCTCCGAAAATTCCTGAGCTGATTACAACGAAAGCAGCAGCAGGGGATGATGAGGATATGTTCGATATTCTATACGGACTGGCCTATACGGAGTTCGTGGACGCCAATAAGCTGGAGCCGCTTACCGACCTCTTCCAGATGCAGCCTTCCGACGGCGGGGGCAAGACGCTTAATGAGCTGATCGTTCCGGGGTACAATGTGCCTGAACAGTATTACAAGGGAGAGAACTGGCTGTTCCCGATCGCCAACTATGTCGGCGGCATGTTCTACGATCAGAAGCTGTTCAAAGAGAATGGCTGGAACCAGTCGCCGAAGACGTACGATGAGTTCCTTGCATTGTGCGAAGCGATCAAGAGCAAAGGGATTGATCCGATTGTATATTCCGGACTTTACAACTACTCGATCTTCTCCTTCGATACGAAAGTATTTGAATTAGCAATTGACAATGGCAACAAGGAATTCCGCAGTCACTTTGAGAATTATTCGGGACCAGAGTTTACTTCGGCCGAAAGCGTAGAAGTATATAATCGTTTGTATGATATGGGCAAGAAAGGTTATATCGGCAAACAAAGCGTAGGCATGAATCATACGCAATCCCAGATGCTTGCCTTGCAGGGCAAAGCGGCAATGGTTCCATCGGGCGACTGGATCGAGAACGAGATGAAGGAATCTGCCCCAGATGGCTTCGAGTGGGGGTATATGGCTGTACCGTTCTCCAATAATCCGGAGACGCCGATTCATATTAACAATGGTCTCAGCTACGCGTTCCAAATCTGGGCGAATAAGCCGGATCTGTCGAAGCAATGGGCAAAGGAATTCCTTGTATCCTTAATGACTAACGAAGTACAGCAGATTCTAGTAGATAAGGGGGGAGCGTTCCCGCTGAGATCTGACTTTATGGACGATCCGGCCAGAGCAGCCAACATGAAGCCGCTCCAGAAGTCGATTGCTACTTACCTGTCTGAAAACAATGTTGTCCTTGAACTGAAAAGTCGGAAGGTCGTTCTGAACTCACCGGATTACGTCGCGGCATACAAGCACGTTCAAGATAATACAGCGCTTATATTGACAGGTCAGAAGGAGCCGCTGCCGATTCTTGAAGAGGGTGAGAAGCTTCTGCTAAAGGCCGTTGAAGCTGCTGGCAAATAATACAAGCGTTGTCGTCATTCAGCACTAATCTTGCTTGTCAGACCGTTGATCATGGGGTTAACGGTCTGATTGGCGACTTGAACAGGAGAGAGATCGATGTGAAGACAGCAGCCCTAGCGAATAAACAGGTTCAAAAAACGCTTTTTTTAGTTCTGGCAGTCGTTCCGCCTTTCGCGGCTTACATGCTGTTTACGCTATACCCTAATGTGCTCTCCATTTATTATTCGTTCCTGGATTGGAATGGGATCGGGGAGAAAACATTTATTGGCCTCGATAATTACATTCGGTTGTTCCAGGATCCTGTTGTCGTGAATGCGCTTAAGAACAACTTGATTCTTGTCGTCACGGTGATTCCAATTACGTTAGTCATTTCGTTGGTACTGGCAGATTTGCTTGTGAATCGCAAGTATAAGGAAAATGGTTTCTATAAGGTGCTATTCTTTTTCCCGAATGTTTTGTCGCTTGTCGTTATCGCACTCATTTGGAGCTTTATCTATGATGGGACCTTTGGATTATTGAACGGCCTGCTGCGAGCAATAGGCATAGGAGGCGATCACAACTGGCTAGGCAGTCAAGGGACTGCGCTTGCATCGATGGTGCCGCTATATGTATGGTGTTATGTTGGTTTCTATGTCGTTATTTTTATCAATGCGATGAGCGCCATACCTAAGAACATCTACGAATCTGCTACGCTGGATGGCATTACGAATTTCCAACGATTAACGAAGATTACTTTACCTCTCATGTCAGGCATCATACGGGTGGGAATGATTTTCTTAATGCTGAATGTCATTAAGGGATTCGAATATATGTTTATCATGACAAAAGGCGGTCCAGGCGGATCGACGGAGGTTATTTCGTTGTACATGTTTAATCTGGCCTTCGGCACTCTGAACTTAGGACAGCACTTCTATGGATATGCGTCTACGATCGGGATGTTCATCTTCGTCCTGCTGGTGCTGCTCAAGGTTGGCATCGATAAAATATTCTCGAAGGATAGCGTAGAGTTTTGAAGGGCGGGTTCTCATGACAAGAGGAATAGGTTCGATCGTTTGGCGCATCGTCTTGCTGATCTGGGCATTAACGGTATTTCTTCCGATCGCTTGGATCGTATATCAGTCATTAAAAACGAATCAACAATTTTTTGCCGACATATGGGCGCTGCCGAGCACGCTTCAATGGTCCAACTACAGCAAGGCATGGACGAGTCTCGGCGTAGGCAAGTCATTGCTGAACACTGTCTATTACGTAGGCTTAAGTCTGATCATTAGTCTAACATTGGCGGTAGTGAATGCGTATGCCTTTACGAGAATGGAATGGAAGCTGCGCAACCTCGTCTGGAGTCTTATTATGCTGTCGCTGTTTCTACCGGGCATCAACATTCTGGTGCCGCAATACACGATCATGAGAGCGCTGGATTTGACGAATAGCTTGAACGGACTTGTCTTGCTGGCCAGTTTACCGCTCGGCGCCTTTGAGTTACTGCTGCTAGGAGGTTTTATGCGATCCTTGCCTAAGGAGGTAGAGGAGAGTGCCTTCATCGACGGTGCGACGCTCTTCCAGGTGGTTAGGAAAATAATCGTTCCGCTTGCCATGCCGGGTCTAGTCACGATTGGTATATTCAAATTCGTCGCCCTATACAATGATTTCCTCGGCCCGTTCATTCTGCTGAGCGATCCCGACAAGTATACGGTAAGTATTAATATGTACGCTGCGAATGCGATGATGGAATACAAAGCGGACTGGGTTACGCTGCTTGCAGGGCTGGTCATCACCATCATTCCAACAATTGTTGTTTATATGTTGTTCCAGCGCAAAATTATCGAAGGGGCAACGTTAGGCGGAGTCAAAGGGTAATACAAGTTAGACAAGATCGTTTCAAACGAACGGCCTTCTTGAACACGATTTCGTGGGATTGGAGGTTGTTTGCTTTAGTAGAGGTATTACACAAAAATGGTGAAAGGCCTGCGCGTATATGCACAGGCCTTTGGATTGCTAATTTTCTACAGCTGTATTTATGAGAAATCATTTACCCTATTGCGATTCCGTGAAATCGGTTGGCGGATATGCAAATACCTTAATGGCTTGTTGACTCCTGAGCAGATCGATTGCTTCATTGTAGCGGTAGAAGGGGACATGATGGGTCTGAAGACAATTCGTGTTTAATCCCTTATTCACAACTAGATCAAGGAGCAAGGCTTGGTCTTGCTCGGTAAAGCTGCGGTAACGATATGATTCAAGCTTGGTTCCTTTGAACCATAGTTTCTCGTTATATCGTACATCGCCCTTAAGTACGCCAAAGATGACGAGATGATCATTAATATGACCCAGAAGACTCTGAACCGAAGGCGATGCACCGACACAATCATAACCTAGATCGAAGCGTTGGTCGCCTAGCTCTTCTACGTGGATGGCTGATCCTATACCAAGCTCATTAACGAGATTAATACGTTCTCTATTGATATCCACCGCAGTTACTTGGCTAGCACCCATAAGCCTGGCCGCTTGAAGCGCTAGCATGCCGGCAGGTCCGAGACCGGATACCAGCATGGTCTTACCGTTTAAGTCTCCGAACTGGAGCAGCCCGATCAAGACGCATTTCAGCAATTCGAATGAAACGGCTTGCTTCCATTCGATTTCAGCCGGCAGCTTGATCAGCTCATGCTCGCGGAAGTTCAGGTATTCTGCATAACCGCCATTTCCTTGAAGATGCTCCAGCGAGGCTACCCGGTCACCAATGGACAGTTGTGTAACCTTGGAGCCTGCGAAGACGACTGTACCTGCGATCTCATGTCCGGGAAAACCGGGCGGAAGGGGGTAGTCCGGCGCGAGCGCAGCGTCGAACATATCTTTGCCGCCCAACATATTGATATCCCATCTTGGACATGTAGATGTCATCTCGATTCGCACAGTGACTTGATCCTCATGCGGATCCGGCGCAGGGAGATCAATAATTTGATAAGTCTCTACTCCTGTAATTTGTAATGCTTTCATGACACCCACCCTTTACGTAATGTATCCATCATTAATTATGGAACTTAAGTAAAGTGTACCGTCGGGTGGTCAGAAAGTCTTTGTACCGGATACGCCTAACATCCCAGAAGCAAGGACGAGGAAGGGCGATATGCAGGCAACAAACATCGTGATTTGTACATTATTCACATTTTCAAAGTTTCGGAGTCATAATGACTGACAGGGATGTGTGTTTTTCGATAAACATGAGGGGTTGTGCCTGTTAATTTTTTGAATATCCGATTGAAGAATGCGAGATCTTCGTATCCGACTTGCTGTGCAATCGATGATATTTTGTCGGTTGTTGTACGTAACAATTCGCAGCTTCGTTCGATCCGATAACGCCTCACATATTCGATATAAGTCATACCCGTACAAGCTTTAAATCGCCTGCGGAAGTGGCGTTCACTTAATCCGACTGCCGCAGCTTGTTCAGTTAAGCAGCCTGGGGCATGGGCATCATTCGGCGTCCGGAGCTTCTCGGCAATGAGATGAATCTGATCATCGACCGATCTCTTTTCCGTATCGTTTGTCTCAGACGAATGAGAGGATAGTTTGATCAGACGCTCCATATGAATGAGAAGCCGCATAATATCCGAATGGATAAGTGAGAGATAATGGTCGCGTTGTCGTTGGAATTCGCCGAACATATTATGGAAGATAGGCTCGAATATACCCTCGCGGTCATGGGCGTACAACCAAGCTTGATCGGGAAAAGGGTGCAGGAGCAATTGTTGCAGAGCAGACGCATTCTCAAAGGAGTGGCTTATGCGCTCTGCTAAGCTTTCGCTAATCAAGCAATTATAAACAATCAATCTCCCATCGCTGGGATTGGAGGGACGAAAAACATGGGATACGCCTGCTGGCAAATAGAACAGGTCTCCCTTCGAGACGGGAATCGTTTCATCTTCTATATAATGAAATCCTTTGCCCTCGCTGACATAACAAATCTCGATAAATTCATGTCGATGCTGCTCCAGCCGGAAGGATTCGGAGACCAAATTAATGAAGACAGGCCTCTTCGTACCCAGATAGGTTTCGTTGGTCACTAGCACAATATGATTCAAGATATCTCCCTCCGATAGAAAAGCTAATGTCCGTTTTATCCCTATAGTTGGTCCGGAATGTCCCTTCTTTTACCTATACCCATTAGTATAATGAAGTTGTTCGTAAAAAGATTGATAAATTATTGTCTTTATGGGAGCGGATACTCATGGACCGAATCGTTGAACGTCTAGATTGGCATGCAAATTGGATATGGGGAGGGAACGAGTCAAGTCCGAGAAATGAATGGAGATGCTTTCGCAAATCGTTCCAGCCCCTAGAGGAGGTTGGTCAAGCAAAACTGAGAATAAGCGCAGACTCTCGTTATGTGCTCTATGTGAATGGAAAGCAGGCTGGTCGAGGACCTGTTCGCTCATGGACGACTTCTTGGTCGTATGACGAATATGAGATTGGGCATTTGCTAGAGCCGGGCAAGGAGAATGTAATTGCGGTGCTCGTGCTGCATTATGGTATTTCTACGTTCCAATACGTTAGAGCGCGCGGCGGTCTCTTGCTTCAATTGGACTATCCAAACGGCGATGTGGAAGATGGTGGAGTCACAACCGATCACTCCTGGAAAACAGCCGTTCATCAAGGCTATGATACGAATTCGTCGCGGATATCCTGTCAGATGGGGTTTACAGAAATTGTAGATGCCAGATTGTGGGATGAGAGATGGGTAAGTGCCGGATACGATGATTCAGCCTGGGAAGCTGCAACGGTGATCGGCGAGGCGGGCGTGGAACCCTGGGGAGCTTTGGTACCTCGCGATATCCCGTTCCTGACCGAAGAGCCCATCTACCCGTCTAGAGTAGAATCGATTAGCGCTGTTCTTGCGCCAAAGTGGGGCGTTGTCATTGATTTGTATGCGCTTATGTCTCCAGACAGCGGAGATCATTCGAACAATATTCAGTTCTGTGGTTATTTGGCGGCGGAGCTTCAATTAGAAACTTCGTCCGACATCATCATCGGACTTCCCGATGGAGGGAGAATAAAACCAGAGTTATGGATAGATGGAAAGTTCTGCATTCCGGATGAACTCCCCGCACAAGTAACGCTAGAGCGCCAATGGACGTTGCGACTGGAAGCGGGCTCCCACATCCTTCTGCTCGACGTATCGGGCATGAGTCATGGACACGGTTTCCACATCGGGATTGACTGCGCATCTCCTTTCTCCTTGCAGCCGATTAAGACTGATGATGCTGGGGCAGAGCAAGGAGAATCGGAGTTCACGCTGATCGGTCCATTCGATGCGCTTACGATTATTGACTATCGACCATCACGAGAGCTTAATCGAGCACACCCGGACTATCTGGCCATCCGCGAGGCTGCTTCGGCCGCTGAGCTTATTGAATTTGTAAGTTGGTTCAAGGTAATAGAGCCGGTCTATATTAATCGCAATGATGTGTTTGCAGCTCACGTCTGGCAGATCGAGAATAAGCCGCAACCTATGCCGCAATCCGCAACTTTCGCCGTTACAGCGGGGCTCGATGCGGCGTTATTGCCAGTCTTTCCGGACAGGGATACGGAGCTTGTCATCGATATGGGCAGGGAGTTATCGGGATACATCACATTCGAACTCGACGCTTCCGAAGGAACGATCATTGATTTGTATGGGCTCGAATATATACGGGACGGCTGGCGGCAACATACGTATTCGCTCGATAATACGCTGAGGTACAGATGCCGGGAAGGACGTCAGTCCTATCAATCTGTCATTCGTCGCGGACTTCGTTATCTAACATTGACGGTAAGAGGAGCGGATCGTCCTGTTCGTCTATATTCGGTCCAGATGATTCAAAGCAACTATCCCGTTGCCAACGTCGGCCAATTCCTGAGCAGCGACACGAAGTTGAACGAAATATGGCGAATCAGCCGGGAGACGACCCGGCTTTGTATGGAGGATACATTCGTGGATTGTCCTGCCTACGAGCAAGCTTATTGGGTGGGGGATGCGCGTAATGAGGCACTAGTTAATTACTATACGTTCGGGGCCAAAGAGATCGTGGAGCGATGCCTGAAGCTTGTACCCGGCTCTGGTGACAATACGCCATTTTATATGGATCAATTGCCGAGCGGGTGGAATAGTGTCATCCCGAACTGGACCTTCTTCTGGGTGACAGCTTGTCTAGAGTATTACGAATACGCTGGGGATAAGAAGTTTCTGAACGATATATGGCCGCATGTGGAGCGTACGATGCATGCGTATTGGCAGGAGCGGAACGAGCAAGGTTTGTTTGAATTTAACGGCTGGAATTTGCTTGACTGGGCACCGTTTGAGCAGCCCGCGACCGGCATCGTGACACCTCAGAATATGTTCCTGGTCAGAGCGCTTACACACGCAGCCGAGATCGCTCGGATTGTCGGAGAGTCCGCCAAGGCGATGTCTCTGAACGAATGTGCTCAGGCTCTCCGACAATCTATCAATCAATATTTGTGGGATGATGAGCGATCGGCATATGTCGATTGTATTCGAAGCGATGGCAGCTACTCCGAGACGTTGAGCGTGCAGACACATATTGTGGCTTGCTTATGCGACATTGCCCAAGGGTCTAGGAAGGAAACGGCAGAAAGTTATTTGGTGGACGCTCCGCAATCGTTCGTGAAAGTAGGCAGTCCGTTTATGTCGTTCTTCCATTATGAGGCGTTAGCAAAAATGGGACGATATGATTTGTTAATGCAGGATTTGCAGCGAAATTATGGGGTTATGGTGGACAACGGAGCGAGCGCTTGCTGGGAGATGTATCCGTGGAGCGGATTTTTCTCAGACCCTAAGCTGCTCACGAGGAGTCATTGCCACGCATGGTCGGCAGGACCGGCTTATTTCCTAGGCGTGTATGTCCTGGGCATACAAGGCTTGACCCCTGGATGGAGCGAAGTGAAATTCGCGCCGCAGCCTTGCGGGCTGCGATTTGCGTCTGGGTCCGTACCTTTGCCAAGCGGAGAACGGATCGATGTATCGTGGCGCGAAGAAGGCGATGGCCAATTACAGGCGATCATCTCTGCGCCATCTGCGGTCAAGATCAGCGTGGAAGCACCTGCCGGGTATGAGATGACCGTTGTGTATCGATGCATTGGGAAGGAACTGCCGTGAAAGTCAACTAAGATGTGGAAGCTCCGAAGATTACGGAGCAAGAGTAGGCAAGGCAAGTCCAACTATGGACCGAAAAAGAAGGAGTCTCACCCTAGTAATAGGGCGGGATTCCTTTTTTTATCTCAAAACATGCGCAACATACAAGCATCTCATAGCCAGAAAAAACAGGAATATTAATTTCGTACAAAACGAGCTTGCTCGCTGTAGTCCTAATGCTGACTCCCCGCCCATTCATTTGCTTATGAAGAGTATCTGCTATAAAGACTTCCTGCTTCCCCGAATGTACTCTTTAGTAGAGTCAAATCGCTGCACTTCATAATGACTCGGTTTCTTAAAGCCTGGCTACCAAATTCAAGCTTTTATTCAAATGAAAGTGAGGGATGTAAGGAAGGATTTATGAATCGATGGATGTCAGCAAGATCAGGTTGAGCATGAAGAAGGAGGAGTCAATTTGTTTACTAAAAAAATTTTAAGCGCATTCATTGCATTACTAATGGTATTTTCCATTTTGCCCCTTTATGCAGCGGCGCAACCTCTTATGTCTGTAGAGTACCCTCCAGTTGCAGTTGCAGATGCGCTAGCTATTAATGGCGACGATCGAACGGCAGGGAGTGCTTTGAGCAGCAAGACGACGTCTATCGGAGATAAAGTGTGGCGTTCTGTTAGCGGATTACGATTTGCTCAAGATGAGATGAATAGCTCGGATAGCTATATTACAAGTGACGGAGTAGATCATCCTTATGCGTATGTTCCATATAATCCGTCAGTTGAAACCAATATAGAAGCGGATATTGTGCTGCAGAACTCGAGTTGGGTAGCGATAGGCTACAGCAGCGAAAATAATTATTTATGGACAACGGGTCAGATGTGGGTATATGTCGCTCCGACGGGTACCTATCAAATGTATAAGAACGGTATGGACTTGGTCGTTACCGGGCAAGCAGTTGTATCTAGCGGAACGGACTATACGAATGTGAAACTGCAATATAATAAGGCGACGGAAACCGCGTCATTATGGATTAATGGAGTAGAAGTAGAGACGGATCTTCAGATAGGAGAAGTAGGAGAGATCAACTATGCTGGAT
This sequence comes from Paenibacillus sp. strain BS8-2, assembly GCF_054483835.1. Taxonomy (NCBI): domain Bacteria; kingdom Bacillati; phylum Bacillota; class Bacilli; order Caryophanales; family Paenibacillaceae; genus Paenibacillus; species Paenibacillus sp. strain BS8-2. The sequence continues at coordinate 581,120 of NZ_CM137010.1, read as the reverse complement.
TTATGATTACTTATCCTACTGCCTCCGAACAACGAATCAAGAATGTAGTCATTCGCGGAGAAGAGCAACAATCGCTTGCTATAGCAGATGATTTGTCCGCTGCTGATTCCAATCGATCACTGGGCAGTTCCTTAAATGGACAATTTACGCCTATAGCTGCAGAGCAGTGGGCAGCTAGTTCCCAGCTTGTATTCGCAGAAACTGCGGGCAAACAATATGTGACCAGCAATGCGGGAGGATATCCTACAGCATTCGTACCTTACCAGCCAGCAGGTGATGCGACAAGTGTTGAAGCCGATATCGTATTAGGTTCGGAGGATTGGTCGGCAATTGGTTATGCATCGGCTGCGGGCGAGTTCTGGACCGCTGGCGTGGGAGCGCTGTGGGCGAATATTAATAATAACGGAACATATCGGATTTATAAGAATGGGGTAGTCATGATAGCAGGCGGAGATGCCGTAGTATCCGCTGCGGGGAATCCAACACATGTAAAGCTGGCCTACAATCGTGTAGCAGGTACGATAACCTTATGGGTCAATGGGATAAAATACGCGGATCATGTTGAAGTAGGAGATTTGGATGGCGAGATTCTGTACGCAGGTTTTATGATCTGTACCGCAAGTGATGGCGGGCAGAATTTCTCCAACTTTGCCGTGCGTGGAGAAGCAAAGTTGTCGGAGCTGCCAATCGAGGTGTTTGATGATCTCGCAATGAACGATACGAACCGTGCGGAAGGAAAAAAACTGAATTATCTGGACACTTTGATGGATGGACGATGGTGGGAAGCGTCTCCTGAATTTGTATTTGCCGGAGACTCGACTGACAGCTATATTACGAGCAAGGATGGCGGGAGTAATCATTACCCGTTGGCGCAAGTGGCCTATACGCCAATAAACCCTATGACGAGTATTTCCTATGATATCCAAATAGGTGATATGCCTGCAGGTTGGATTGCATTGGGATATGCTAGTGACTTGAATTACCTCTGGTTTACAGGTCAGCTATGGGTATTACTAAATGCCTCGGGGTATTATCAAATATACTCAGAGGGATCGAATAAGTTATTGGCATCAGGAACGGCAGATATTGATGTGAATAATTATACTAACGTCAAGCTGCTATATAACGCGAATAGTAACACGGCTTCATTATGGATCGATGACGTTCTTTATGTGAACTCGCTGAAGGTGGGCGACGCGCCTCTGAATATCCAAACGGCAGGTTTCATGATGACTTCTCCGACGGCATATGGGCAGAAGATTAAGAACTTTACAATCGAGGGAGAATCGGAGGAGGTCCCGCCGTTCTATCCAGAGGATATTGTAAAGCCCGATCCAAGCGACTTCCCGATCGGCGTGTTTGAGGATGCTAACTTGATTCGCGGCAAAAAAGGGGAATTCAAGGCGATCATTAATGACCTTCAGTCCAGAGGTCTTAATGCAATTATGTTATCCAACGCTAGCGCTGAACGTGATTCGGAAATGCTGGAAGTATCCGATAAATATGGATTTGATGTGTTTTTTGGCGCACATGTTGATTGGTATCCTTGGTTGCATGATAAGAATGCGGCAGGCGACTTGAATGCCGCAAGAGATCTTGTCACTCCTGTCGTCGAGTTGCTCCAGGACCATCCAAGCGTGAAAGGCATTAACATTTCGGATGAACCAGAGCTGTATACGCTGGAGAAGCATGTGAATGCAGCAGAAATTATTCATGAGCTCGCTCCTCACATTAAAGTCTCTACCCCCCTTATTGGTTTTGATCGCGCAGGGCCCATGGCTGCGGCGCTAAATCCGGATATTTATATTGTTGATGTCTATCCGGCGGCCAAAATTAATCCTGAAGGCGATTTTTCGATGAATGCTTATGGGTATGGCGGTTGGGATTTTATCAGCTACACGCGTGAAGTGATTAAGGAAAAAGCAGAAGATACGCCGCTCTGGATGATTTTACAGACCCATGCTTATAACTCAGGCCGGTTTTCCTTACGCGAGCCGCTCCCTGCTGAGGTTCGCGAGCAGCAATGGTTAGCAATTGGCGAGGGTGCTACGGGTATATTCTGGTTTGTATACGGTTCACAGCTGGATTCGGGTTGGACGGGCTTGAGCGACAATGAAGTGTTGTTCTCCGAGGTAGAGGACCTTACCGGCAGATTGAACCCGCTGCGCGAGACCCTCTTGAGCACTAAGAAAGATGAGGATCGTTTCACGGCAACGGCTACAGGTTCTGCTAAGCCCTATATCAGTACATTGGTAGAGAAGAATGGCGACAGGCAGTATGTGGTTGCCGTCAATACGGACGTATTGTCCAATCAGTTGCTCACGATTGAATCCAAGCAATTTGAAGGACAATTAAAGGATTTGGAAACGGATGAAATATTCACAATAGGGGAATCGGAGATTGATGTGCGGCCTGGAGACGGTAGAATGTTCGAAGTTATTCCGTCACATTCCTTCACGGAGCCTACGGTGAAGATTACGAGTGTGGAGTCTGGCATCACGTTAAATGTGGGCGATCAGCTTGGATTCAGAGCAGAGGCCGGTGCTCCTGAAGGAATTGCCAAAGTAACCTATTACGCCAACGGAGATGAAATAGGTTCGTCGACAGCGGTTCCTTATATCGCGAATTGGACGGTGAATCGTTCGGGAAGCTATTCGATAACGGCAGTAGCGACAACAATCAAAGGGCTGGAAACCACTTCAGAGCCAATTGAAATAATGGTTAATGGCACGGATAATATGATTCAGAATGCATCCTTTGAAGCGTGGAGCAATAACAGCCCAACAAACTGGAATATCGGTTCAAATATTACAGCGACTCTGGATCAAACGGTATACCGTACAGGAGACTCGTCGCTGAAACTGTCTGGCGTAATTGACGAGGTAGTTCTATGGCAAGATGTGACCTTACAGCCGAACAGGGAATATGAATTAAGCGCATGGATCAAAACGGATGATGTAAGAGGCTCAGGTGCGCTGCTTCGTACGGTTGTCACAGGGCCGGCTGCTTATAAAAATATAACGCAGCCTATCTATGGCACGAAGGAATGGACCAGGGTGCATGTGAAATTTACAACGCCGTCTGTTGTCACATCTAGCAATGTCTCCTTGTATCTGGATGCGCGCATGGTGCCAGGAACCGTATGGGTTGATGATATAAGCTTTGTAGCTACAGGCGCGGCTCAGGTTAGCGACGGGCTGACCATGCATTGGTCCTTCGATGAAAGCGCAGGCGTCAATGTCTATGATTGGTCAGGCAACGGCCACACAGGCAATATTATTCGATATGTGAACGGCGAACTAACAGAATTTGTGCCGTGGGCGGTCGCCTTTGATTCAGGGGCCAAATACGGTTCAAGCGGTCTCTTCTTCGACGGTGTAGTTAATTATGTACAATCCCAGGACGAATTCAGCTTGGATAACGAAACATTCACTTGGTCATTATGGATGAATCCGCAGGAGTTCAGAGATCAGATCATTATGTCGAGCGAGCAACTGTCCATAGCCATCGAAGATGGACGCCTGAATGTAAGCGTGCAAGCGGAGAGCGGAGAATGGCATAGACTAACAGGTCCTGTAGTTAACGCATTGGGCTGGCGTCATATTGCAGTCGTATACGACCAAGCGAACGCGCTGGAACTATATATCAATGGAGAACGGGTTGCTTCGTCAAGTGCTGTTGGGAATTTAGCTGAAGCAAGTGGAGCGATAATCGTGGGCGCTTCATTAGAAGACACCAGCTTGAATCTACACGGATATATCGATGATTTGCGTATTTACGATCGTGCTTTAACAGGCGATGAGTTGAAGCGTTTGGCTCTGAAGCTAGCTAATCCAATACTGCCAAGCGAGCCAGGTTCTGAGAATCCGCCAACCGAATGGCCAACGAATCCGAATACAGCCCCGACACTGGAAGGTACAGTGACGATACCGGCTGGCCAAGCTGGCCAAGTCCATCTGAAGCAGCTGATTCAGATGTATGTTCCAATCGGCGCTTTGGATCATGCAGCAACCATTACGATTACCGAAGTAACAGATGCAGATGTACTGATTGCTGACTCATCCAATCCTCTGGCAAGTCGTATTTATGAAGTGTTGAAGACGGTAAGCGGCAATTTTAATAAACCTGTTACCATTCGAATGGCTTTTGATCCTGATGTTGTAGGTAACAGCAGACCAGCCATCTTCTACTATGATGAGGACGCCAAGACATGGGTTGAAGTTGGCGGTACCGTAGCAGAAGGCAATATGGTAGAAGCGACCGTGGATCATTTTACCAAATTTGCGGTGTTCGCAGTAGCTGATGCAACAATTCCTGCAAGCTTTACTGATCTGCATGGGCACTGGGCTGAGCGCCTCATTGCGCAAGCGAGTGAGCTTGGCTTCGTGACCGGATATCCGGACGGTACGTTCCGTCCAGAAGGCAAGGTAACTCGGGCAGAATTTGTGAAGCTGCTCATTGGAGCTTTGCAACCGGAAACGACCGAGCACGCTGCAGTGACGTTCGCGGATCACAATCAAATTGGGGAGTGGGCGAGGGAATCGATCGCTGCTGCCGTACAATTGGGCTGGATTCAAGGCTATGAGGATAACGCTTTCCGTCCGAACCAAACCATTAGCCGAGCAGAGATGGCCGTCATTGTGGCAAGGGCGCTGGCTCTAGCTCCGAGCACTGGCGGCGCAACCTCATTTGTCGATGATCAGGATATCCCGGAGTGGGGGAGAGAAGGGATTCATGCTTTAGCTCGCGAGGGACTGTTGACTGGTAGAAAGGGCAATCTCTTTGCTCCGAGCGCGTCAGCAACAAGAGCTGAAGCTGTTGTATTAATTCTTCGGGCATTGGAATAGCTTATAAGCACGAACCGACTACAACTTTATAGGGAAAGGAGCACGAGGAGGTCAACCAAGCCATAATGGATGATCCTCTTGTGCTCTTTTGGCTTGTTTGACAAGGTGTCTATGAATTGGCAAATATGAACAACGATGCTACACTTGATTCCATATTTGCGGCAAAAACCGCATGTTACATCGCAGGATGGGGGATCCGTATGTATAACGTCATGATCGTGGAAGATGAAATGCTGGTTCGTCTTGGGTTAAAGCATTCCGTCGATTGGGGCAAATTCGGCATGCAAGTCGTCGCCGACTTGGCTAATGGGGCCGAGGCTTGGGATCAGTTCCAGAGGGCAGCTCCGGATGTGCTGATTACAGATTTGAAGATGCCGATCATGGGAGGGATGGAGCTGATTGGCAAGATCAGGTCCGTGAATCCGACGACACGTATCGTTATTCTGACCTGCCTGGAAGAATTTCATCTGGCGAGAGAAGCGGTTACCCTCGATGTCAGCGGTTATCTCGTCAAGCTAAGTATGTCTACGGAAGAGATGGAGGCCGTGCTTGTCAAGCTGCGAGAGGAGCTTGCAAAGCAGCCCTCTCATGCCGAGCTTCCCTTGCCGGACGAGGCTTCCGCCAAGGAAAGCTTACTGAAGGATTTCCTGTTTCTACAGCGCTACACCTCAGGCGAGTTCGCTCGCAAGGCAGTTGGCATGAAGCTGTCCTTATCTGCACGCCGCCTAATGATTTGCGCGATGGAGCTCGATCCTTATGAACGTCTTCAAGAGAAGTTCAAGGACAGCCGTGGATCGCTCATTCGGTTGTCCCTGTTAAATGTGTTGGAAGAGGTGCTTAAATCCTATGATTGCTGCGAGGTATTCCACGACTCGGATAATAGATACGTTCTGATCTTTAGCTTTGCGGAGCTCTCGGGAGAGAGAGAAGCGGAGGAAGTGCTAGGAAGAATCGTGGGGCATGTACGGAAAGTTATGTCTGTCTATTTTGACATAACAGCAACGTTCGGAGCCAGCGGCAAGCAGGATGGATACGACAAGCTTAAGTTGCTCTACGAAGAAAGCCGGAAAGCGCTGAATAGAAGCTTCGTGGGTGGTCTTGGAAGAATGTATGTACACAGTGAACGGCAATCCGAAGCATTGACCGCGGAGACCGCCGATAAGCTGCAGAGGGTTGCTGCGATCTGGGAGGGGACGGGGCTTCCATATAGCTTGGTGTGCAAGGGTGTGTTGGAACGATATTTGAAAGCGTATTCAAGCTGTGAGAGAAAGGATTTGCTCGTGTTGTTTGCACGGCTTCTTCACGGTCCTATCGTCACGCTACGGCTAGCCGATGATGAGATTTCGGAGCGTTGTACGTTCTATGCAGCGGAATTATCCAAGGCAAGAACGTTAGATGCATTGATAGGGCGATACGAGGAGTTTGTTCAAGAGCTGCTACGAAAGCTTCGACGTCGTAAACAGACAAGCCCAGCCATCGCCTCCGTGCTGCGGTTCGTGGAGGAGAAGTATGCGGATAGCATTACCCTGCAAGAGGCGGCGGAGAACGTGCTCATGAATGCCAATTATCTCAGCACATTGTTTAAGAAAGAGATGGACATGAATTTCGTGGATTATGTGATGCGTTTCCGCATTGAGAAAGCAAAGGAGCTGTTCTTGACCGGCGGACTCAGGGCGTACGAGGTGGGAGAACGGATCGGATTTGCCAGCCACAGTCATTTCAGCAGGGTGTTCAAGCGTTATGCGGGTCTGAGCATTCGCGAATTCCGCAGAGGATGGACAGACGATAGTGCGGAGGATGCCGAGGATGAAGAATAATAGAATCCGTTCGTTCGGCTACAGTCGAAGCTTGCGCGTGCAGCTTAGACTAACCTTTATGCTGATCACATTCATCATACTGGCGATGAGCGCCGTTATGACGTATACAGGCGTTATGGATATTCTAGCCAAACGTACGAATGAATCCTCCACTCAATACATGGCGCAAGCAAGCGACGCGCTGATCAGCCTGCGCAATGACGTGGACAAGCTGACCAAACAACTGCTGATCGACCCGGACATCCAGAAATTTCTGGATAGGGAGGATGGGGAGGAGCTTTCGGACCAAATTATACTCCACAGGGATATATTAGAGCACTTGCATGATTCGATAGAGGGCCATGATTATGTCCGATCCATCTATCTTTTTGCCGAAGACGGTAGAGTAATTGGCACCACAGAGAATAAAACGAAGCTGCTCCACGATCCCGCTAAGCGGGAGCCCTTCTACTCCTCAGCACTGCATGAACGTGTTATTAGCGTGAACCATGATAACGATCTTCCGACACTCGTATGGGATGGCTCGAAGCGGAATGAAGAATTCGGCAGGACCATGCATGAGTCCGAGGGGCGATTGAGCGGCATCGTTACGGCGGCACGGGCGATGAAATCGTTGTATCAGAGCAAGCCTTCGGCGACGCTCATCATCAACGTGAAGGAGGAAAAGCTCTTTTCCTTATATAATAACGGCAAATCTGCGGAGCCAGAGCAGCTCTATCTGTGTGACGCCAGCTCGCGAATTATCTCCCATGCCGACAAGAGTCTGCTAAGAACGCAAAGCGACGCATGCGAACGTGCGAACGCGGAGCCTGCAAGCGGGAGTCTCCGATATAACGAAGAGCAAGTCGTCTACTATAAGCTGGCCGATACGGATTGGACGATGGTGAAAGCCGTCCCGGTCAGCGGGTACATCCGGGATTTGTTCCAGCTTCGCTATCAGCTTATCGGCATTCTGATTCTCAGCTTTATTGCCGCTTCCTTTCTGTCCTCGATCTGGATTAGGAAAATAACTCGACCTATGCAAAGGCTAATGGAAGCGATGTCCATGATCGAGAAGGGCAAGCTAGATGTTATGCTGCAAGAGACAGATCAGAATGAGTTTGGACGTCTCAGTTTAGGGTTCAACCGCATGTCGGCCGGCATCAAGGTGCTGATCGAACAGAACCGAATCGCGGAGAACCATAAGCGAAGGATGGAGATCCAGATGCTGCAAGCGCAAATCAACCCCCATTTTCTGTTTAATACGCTTAATACGATTAAATGGATGGCGGTTATGCACAAGGCGGACAACATTATGAAGAGCATCGGAGCGCTGGGGAGCCTGCTGCAGCCGATCTTTAAGAAGCAAGGGCAATTATGCCCCCTTGCCGAGGAATTGGATTATGCTGTCCATTACATTCAAATTATGAATTACAGATATGGAGAAGGTATCGTCGTCGAATTTGAGGTTTCCCCTGAGGTGCGAGCCGTTCCCGTTCCGCGGTTTGTCCTTCAGCCCTTGATCGAGAATGCCGTGCTTCATGGTTTCGAGCGCAGCGGTTATGCTGGGCTTATTCGGATAGAAGCGGAGAAGGTTCACGATTCTCTCTCTATCCGCGTGGTGGATGACGGGCAAGGAATGACGGAAGAGAGACTGCTGGACATCCAGCAATGGATGTGTGGGGAGACGCCTGGGGAAGAAGAGAATAGGGAAGATTCTGCCTTCGGAATTGGACTGCGCAACGTTCACCGTAGAATCCGGCTTATCTTCCCAGATTCCCCCGGACTTCTGATCCAGCATTCTCAATCAGGAGGCATCCAGACGGAGCTGCGCATCCCGATATCCGAGATTTAGGCACTGATTCATGAGAAGGGGATCATAAATTCACAGGCAGTCGATTTATGTGGCTTTCTCCGGAGAAAGAAGCATCTTTTCGGAGATAAGGACATTTTTCGGCTGCTTTTCCTTTGTTATGCTGTGATAGCAGCAAGAATGAAAGGGGGCTGAGTCGAACGAATGAAAGTGGTAATACGTACAAAACCGGCAATCCGAATGCGTAATAAGAAACGGAAATACAGCTTAAAGCTTTTTCTTATGGCACTGCCTTTCCTGTTTCTAGTCATCCTGTTTTATTATGTTCCTTTGTTCGGATGGGTCTATGCGTTCTTCGATTACAAGCCGGGCATTCCCCTGATGCAGTCTGAATTTGTAGGGATGAAGTACTTTAAGATTGCTTTTGTAGAACAGGGGAGTAACCTCGTACGCGTGCTTGAGAACTCGCTTGCACTTAGTTTGTTAAACATTCTGGTTTCGCCGCTGTACGTCGTGTTTGCGATTCTGCTGAACGAGATGAACGGAAAACGATTTAGGAAATGGGTGCAGACCACTACCACGCTTCCTAATTTTATTAGCTGGGTACTCGTCTATTCCGTATTTTATGTCTTCTTCGCCGTATCGGACGGCGTTGTCAACAAAGCTTTGACCGCTCTCGGGCTGCTGGAACTTCCATTCAACTTTCTGGGGGAGAGCAGCATCGCCTGGGCTTTCCAGACGATGATCGGACTCTGGAAGGGACTTGGTTGGGGCGCGATTATTTATTTGGCCGCGATTGCGGGTATTGATCCTGAGCTCTATGATGCGGCCAAAGTAGACGGAGCGGGGAGGTTCCGCACGATATGGCATATCACGGTACCGGGTATCTCGTCAACGTTTATCGTATTGCTGCTGCTGAATGTGAGCAACATGCTGAACAATGGCTTCGAGCAGTTTTATGTCTTTTACAACGCGTTAGTAGCAGACAAGCTGGAGGTCATCGATTATTACGTATATAAAGTAGGGCTGCAGAGCAATGATTTCTCGTATTCGACGGTCCTCGGCATGTTCAAAACAATCGTCAGCGTCACCATATTGTTTGTGGTTAACTGGATCGCTAAACGAATAAGGGGGGAGAGCATTATATGAAACCGGCGGCGATGCAGGTGTCAACGATGCGAGAGCAGATCATTGACAAAGTGTTTGTGATTGGGAACTACATCTTTTTTGCGCTGTTTTCCTTATGCTGCATCTATCCTTTTTATTACATTCTGATTAATTCCATAAGCGATCCTATGGCGGCTGCAAAGGGGGTGTATCTAATCCCTCAAGGCTTTAATCTGACGGTGTACAAAGAAATGTTGACTCAGGAGGCGATTCTGTCGGCATTTGGCGTCTCACTATCGAGGGCGGTCATCGGTACAGTCGTCACCGTGTTCAGCTGCGCGTTGTTTTCTTATATTGTCACCAAGAAGGAAATGCCGCTGCGGAAGACAGCCTATCGCCTCGTCGTAGTGACGCTCTATCTCCATGCGGGGCTCATCCCTTGGTACATGACGATGAAGACGCTGGGATTAAAGAACAACTTTCTCCTGTACATTCTGCCGTCAGTCATTATCGGTTTTTTCGTTATATTGATGAAAACATTTATTGAACAAATACCGGCAGCGCTGGAGGAGGCGGCGATGATGGAGGGTGCGGGCTACTTTACTATTTTTGTCCGGGTTATCTTTCCGGTATCGCTTCCGATCGTGGCCACGGTTACCGTGTTTAATGCGGTCAATCAATGGAATGCATGGATGGACAATTTGTTCCTGGTTAATGACCCGAACCTTCAAACCTTGCAGCTTACGCTGCTGCAGTATTTGAAGCAATCGGAGGCGCTGGCGAGTGAAACGACACGGCGTTTGCTCGGCAACAGCAACAGGCTTGGAGAGAACGCCATAACGCCGCAAACTGTCAAAATGGCGATTACAATGATCGTCACGGCACCGATTCTCTTTATCTATCCGTTGATGCAGAAGTATTTTGTGAAGGGTATTATGTTAGGTTCGATAAAGGGATAGACGATTACAACCGATGATTGGAGGAAGAAATGAGATGAAGGGGAAAAAGATCAAACAAACAACTATTGCGCTGGTAGTGACCGCATGTCTCGTATTATCGGGCTGTACGAACGGCAACACGAAAGGTGAAGGAGGAGACGTCAGCGCAAAGCCGGTCACGCTGCAGCTTACAAGCGACAATACGTTATTCACCGCTACATTGGCCGCCGGCGAGCAATCGGATCCCGTCATGAAGGAAATTCAGAGAAAAACCGGGGTCACGCTTATGCTGGATACACAGACGGACGACAAGAAATTTAACGCCATGCTGGCTGGGGGCGATCTTCCCGATATTGTGGTGCTCCAGAATCCTCAGAAATATTTGAAGCCGCTGATCGAAGGCAATCAAGTCATTCCGATGGACGATCTGCTGGAGGAGCATGGATCCAGTATCTTACAGGAATCGCCGCAAAAAATCGAAAACAGCCGCAAGTATTTCAGCAACGGCACGGGCAAGCTGTACGCCATTCCCGGCATTGCGAGCCAAGTCGTGCCTCAGTTCAAATACGGTTCTCCTGCCTACAACATTCGGTGGGACTATTACAAAGAGCTGGGTTACCCCCAGATCGACGACATAGACGCCTTCCTGAACATGCTGGTCGAGATGCAGAAAAAACATCCAGAGAACGAGCAAGGGCAAAAGGTATATGGGCTGGCGCCGTTGTTTGATTGGGGACTCGTGCCTTACGAGCTGTTCGATCGGTTCTTCAACCGAATGAATCGGAACAATCTGTTCGTCTATCTGGATGCCGATACCTATATGCCGGGCGGCGGCATTCTGAATCCCGACAACGCGTACTGGAACGGTACAAAATTTTACCGCCAAGCCAATCAGCTAGGCGTGCTCGATCCCGATTCTTTCACGCAGAAATATGATAACTTCACGGAGAAAGTAAAGAGCCATCGCGTATTGTTCTCGCAGTGGCAATGGGCTGGCGTAAACGAAGCAAACGCAGAGTTGGCGAAGATGGATCAGGTCTCCGGCTGGATGCCGATGCCGGTGCCAAAGGGTCAGACGGTCTATGCAGGCGAATTCGGCTCGAACGGTTTCTCTAACCGGCTGTTCTTGATCTCGAAAAACTGCAAATACCCGGAGCGGGCTATGGAGCTTATCAGCTACTTACAGTCGGCGGAAGGCTCGAGGCTGATCCTGAACGGTATGCAAGGCGAGCATTGGGACATAACGGATGGCAAACCCCAGTGGAAGCAAGAGACAATCGATGCCCAGAGGAATGATCCGAACTTCCAGATGAATACGGGGATCGGGTTGTATTGGAATCTAGCGGGCTTTGTCGACGGCTATGTAGACCCGCAATATAATGTGCCATTCAACTTCACGCTGACTCTCGATTTCTGGAAATCGCAGATGACGGAGCTGGATAAGGACTATGCGAGCCATTATGCGGTTGCGTATCCAGGTGAGCTGGTTCAGAAGCGGGTGGAAGCGGGAGAGATTGGACTCATTTATTACGACATGGACAACGAGCTCGGCATGGACCAAGATATGCCGGATGACATCAAGCGGATCGAAACAAACGTGACGGACTACTTGGTGCGCATGGCGCCAAAGCTGATCTATGCGAAGACGGATGAAGATTACGAGGCGCAGCAAGCGATTATGATGGAGGAGCTCAGCAAGATGGACGCCCAGAAAGCCATCGATTACTGGATGGACAATTTGACGAAAGCGGCCGAGATATACGAGAGTTCTCGGAACAACTAATCGCCTAGAGAAAGGAATGTGGAGAATGAAGGGAATCGGAAAAGGATTTGCCGTCTTCACGATCTTATTGGGAGGTCTGCTATTAAGCAAAACAGCCGTTCACGCGCAGGATGTGTCGATTCAAGACCATGCGTTCACCTACTTCAACGGAGCGCATACCGTGGCGGATGGAACGGCGTCGGATCTGTTTTCGGCACATATGGCCAACGATAACACAGGTTGGAACATTCAATACATGCAATGGGATTTCTCTGCTTTGAAACCGGGCGTTTTGTACGATGTCTACGCCAAGGTTAAAGTCGAGCATGCCGTGGCGAATCCGTCTGGGCAAGCGTATAAGCTGGGCGTCTACGATATAACGGACGGCAGCGCCGTCTTGCCGGAGAAGACGATTGCCGCATCGGCCACCCAGGATAACGTCTGGAAGGAGGTCAAGCTGGGCACGTTCAAGCCAAACGCGTCGGTGAACTGGTTGAGCTTCTATGTCGGAGGAACCGCCAATACTTCGCAAGTGTCGGATATTTATGTAGATGCCTTCGTCTTCAGGGAGTATCAGGACTACACGATTGAAGATCAGTTCTTCTACCTCTTTAATGATGCCGCTTCCGTAACCGAACCCATGGCGGTGAACAACACGGCGGTGCGCATGGCGAACGGTACAGGAGGAGGCTGGAACATTCAGGCCAAGATCGACGGCTCCATGATTGAAGCCGGCAAGTCGTATACGGTATCCATGCAAGTGAAACCGGAGCGAACGGACTGGAATACGTCTGCTGGCGAGATGTTCGGCTATCTAGTCTATGACCTTACGACGAGTACGTATCTGGTCAATCCTACAACGGTGACGTCGACCTCTTCTGACAAAGTTGTCTACTACCCGCAATGGAAGACGCCGCCAATTATGATCGACCCTAGTCACGATGTCCGCGTTTGCTTCTTCCCGGTCAACAATGCGGCGAGCTTCCCTTCCTTTAAGGTGGACCGAGTGACGTTGTCTCAGGTACCGGTGGACGAAAGCGCGGTTAAGCCGATCCATGCCTATCCGTATAAGCTGTCGCCGGGCAATGGTGACGGGCTCAATGACTCCACCGAAATAACGTACACGCTGCCCTCCGCTCAGAACGTCACCGTGACTGTATATAGCCATGGCAGCCAGTCCACGGTTCGGACGCTCGCAAGCAACGTAACGCAGTCCGGGACGCACAAGATCGTCTGGGATGGGAAGAACGGTAGTGGACAGACGGTGGCTAACGGCTTGTATACGATGAAGGTCAGCTCCGGGGCGACGGAGCTGCTGAGGACCAATGTCGAGGTTATTGCAGGCGTTGCACTAACGCCTCCGCAAAGTGCGGTTCAGGACGAAATGCCCCTTGGCATCTTCTATGAAGCGGGGGAAATTCCCTATAACTTGACGGACGCGGCAACGTATCTGGGAACCACATTCAGCGATATTAACGGTATGGGTGCAGATACAGTTTTCTTGGCGAATTGGCATGCGAAGCCGATTGGCGTCTACGAAGAGACTTTGCAGCAAGCTGAAGCGAACAATCTGCGAATCGTCGGCCTGCCGGACAGCTACTTGTTATTCAACGAAACATTGTACAACGATGAGATTGCGATGTACGCTCAAGCTCAATCTATTATCGATCCCGTACGCGACAGCAGCGCTCTTTATGGCTATTATCTGTATGATGAGCCGGCCAACGATTATCGGCTTGCGGATAACTTAAAGGATATGAAGCGTTTATTGGAAACGGCGGATCCTACACGTCCGGTCCTGATGACCTACGTTGGCTTGGACCGAGTGCCGCTGCATTACGGCGTGGAGAGACCACAGGTGCTGAGTATCGATCCGTATGGCGTAGGGGAAGGCAGTGCGATCGGGGATTTTAGAAATATATACAAATATCCCGGATTTTCCTTTGAGCAGTATATGGACTTCTCTTCTCTGCAGATCCGCAAACACATTGACGACCCGGCGCCTATGTGGACGATCCTGCAGACGAACAACACAACGGGCTGGCTTCGCAATCCGACCGCTGCAGAAATTCGGGCCATGACCTACGAGGCGATCGGATACGGCTCCAAGGGCTTCACGTATTTCGTATATCAAACGGAAGTGGATTGGGTCGGCATTGTGGACGAATATTACAACCATACGGATGATTATGAAACGGTTCAAACCTTATTTAGCGAGCTCGCTGTGCTGAAGCCTACAATTAAGAACATGAGAAAGATCGGTGCTGTTGCTACCGCGTCCGGAGGCGGGAATTCGGCTTACGCGACCGCCGACATCACGACTCACGAGGATATTGTGACAGGTGACAACTACTTGGTTATCGTCAATCATGATTGTATCAACCCGGCGAATGTGACCGTTACGATTGACCGTGCCAAGCTTGGTAAAAATATCGTATCGATGACCAATATACTGAACAACGCCAATATTACGTTTACGACGACCCCGACCAGCTATATCATCAGTAATCTAAATTTGGCGGCGGGAGACGGCAAACTACTCAAGCTGACGAAGAGCTCCACTGCAATCATCTATACGGGCCAGGACTCGGACTTCCACGTTAATAACGGTGCGACGAAGCTTGTGACGGATCTTTCGACATCGAACGGGAAGACGGCGAAGCATACGGTAACGAACTCTAGAACCTGGAACATCCAGTGGTTCTGGGATAAAACGCAGCTTGTGCCAGGCGCAACCTATGATTTGTATGCCGTGGTCAAGGTAAAATACGCAAAGGATACTTACGTAGACGGATACGGAGCAGAGCATCCGTTCCAGCCGTCCGGCACGGCCTTTTCCTTCGGGGTATATGATCTGACAACCGGCACGTATCCGGTAGCAGAAACGACCGTAGCAGCAAGTGGATTGGAGAATATGTTCTGGCATACGGTGAAGATCGGCAGCTTCACGCCATCCCAGACAAACAGTCAAGTCGTTTATATCATGCCTTGGGATAACCCAAACAACGTGTCCGAGGTTTATGTTGACCAATTTTATTTTGTAAAGCAATAATTCGATGAACGTTTTCGGGAAGATTCAGAGAACATTAATCAACGCTGTATGGAGGATAAGGTTTACGTTGAAGGAACAACCGATTGTTTTATTTCATGGGGGATTCCTGTGATCGCTAGCTTCCAAGCAAAAGAGCAAAGCGTTCACACGGATGCTGAAGAAATAACAGAGATAGCTTCCCTCAAATAACAAATCTGCTCCGTGTAATTAACGAAACGATGTTAAATTGGCGGTAACGAGGAGCAAGAGAGTTAGCGTAGAGTGTCTTAATCAAAAATCCGTTGTTCCGACTGAACGTTTGCATCGTTCGGCGGAGCAACGTTTTTTTGTAATATTCGCGGAATG
Organism: Paenibacillus sp. strain BS8-2; assembly: GCF_054483835.1. Lineage (NCBI taxonomy): Bacteria > Bacillati > Bacillota > Bacilli > Caryophanales > Paenibacillaceae > Paenibacillus > Paenibacillus sp. strain BS8-2. The sequence continues at coordinate 565,460 of NZ_CM137010.1, read as the reverse complement.
TAACGAGCTTCTCCATCAACGGACAACGTAAGCGGTTGAGCGTTAGCTATTCGCTTGTGTGGCTTCGCGCTAGCGAAGCTCGATTCTATGGATTTTACCTGAGTAAGTCTTCGGCAGCTCGCCGATGAGAAGCGTGCTTTCGGTTTGGTCGCAGCGTTCTCAAATCGTGATCGAGAAGGTAGCTTCGAACAGCTTGATGACCGCTTAATTAAGAGGTTCCCGGTCGATAGCCATGGGTATGGACGACGCCCCTCGGATTGACGGTCGTACCGACGTGTAGGAGAGAATCGACATGTCGTCGCGGTTGGTCGATTCGGCGTCGCTTCAAGCATGCGATCTCTTGAGAACGCACGTGATAAGGTGCTGGATATTAACCAATGGCATCCGTAAGGTTTAGGGGAACTGCTGAAGTCGGAATATCATTCTCTGAATCAACAAATGGAAGACAATAGCTGATTGTTGTACCTGTGCCAATTTGAGAGCTAATGGTTAAACCGTACATATTCCCGAAATAAGTTTTCAATCGGCTTGAGACATTGGATAAGCCTACACCTGTTTGTTTATTTAAATCAGAAGGTTGAAGCAACTGCAGTATTTTATCTTCTTCGATTCCGACGCCATTATCGCTCACATCAATGTATACTTTTTGTTCTTTCATATAGGCTCTAATTCGAATAAGCCCCCTTCGATTCGTTAAGGATTCCAATCCGTGTTGGATGGCGTTCTCCAGAATGGGCTGTAGAATAATTTTTAAGGTATATGATTTTTTTATCTCAGGATCAACATCCCATTCAACATCGAATCTTGATTGTGATCGAATTTGCACAATTTCGAGATAACAGTTCGCATGATAGAATTCGTCGCTGAACGATATGAAGTGTTTGCCTTTGGAGACAGATATCCGGAATAAATCCCCCAGTTTCACAATCATCTTTACAGCCATGTCTGTATCGCAGTCCATGAGATCAATTTCGCTTTTAATAAACTCCAACGTATTGTACAGAAAGTGTGGATTGATTTGGGACTGTAGCAAATGAAGCTCCATTTCGCGTTTTTTTAAAGAAGAAGCAATATTTTCATGAGTTAAATTGGCTAAATTATGCAGCATGTCATCGAAACTTCGATCCAGAATGCTAATCTCATCTTTTCCTGTCGCTGGCGCAGTAGATTGCTGCAACCCTTTGCCCGCCATAACGACTTTGTTTCTAAGCTTGCGGATGCCATTCGTTATTTGTTGCGTAAACAAGTAGCTGATGAATGTAAAGAGAACACACGCAATCATACCAGAGATTAAGACGAAAGCTCGCATACGAAAAATGGGCTCGTCCATAGACTTTGTTGGCGCAGTGAGGGCAATTACCCATCCTAACGGCTCTAGTTGCTGATGAGACACAAAGAATCGATCGTTATCTTGATAGATGATTTGGGCCGCCTGTGGATCTATCTTTTCTTGCATCAGTTGCAGGGTAGAAGGTTGCCCAATAAGCGTTGGATTTGCATCATAAATGATAATTCCATGCTCGTTCATGATATGGAATCGAACATCTCCTAATTGTTGAGATAAATCGGTGTCAATGCTGATAATAGACGATATGTTAACTTTCATTTTCAAAAATCCGATCTGCACGCTGTCTTCATAACTGAGTATCGCTCGGAAAAAAGTCAAAAAGTACTTATCCTGAAAAGAATCATGTTCGAGATACCACATCGGTTTCTTGGAATTAGAGAGGGCGAATTGCGGATCATCATCTAACGCGGATATGGGGAAAAGAAACTGCCCGTCGGAATAATGATAGTTTTGGGTGTAATAGAAACCAACTTCATCGATGTGAGTTTCCCGATAGGCTCTCATAAATCTAGTAGCTGCATAGATTTCCTTGTTGACTTGAACAATGCCTTTTTCTTCAAAAATACTAGGATCGGATAATAAACTTTGAATGTCCGGGTTTAACATCAAATGATTAGCGATACTTTCATAAAATTGAAGATTGAAGGAAATTGTTTTGTTTTGATGACTGACGAGAGCTCGATAGGAGTCGCCAATACGATTAATGATTAGGGTCTCTGCGTGACTAATAAAAAGCAGGGATAGGACAAGAATCGGAATGGCACTGGTTAACAGATATGTAATTGTTAATTTGTGATGAATCCTCATAATCCCTTCTCCCTCTCCTTTTTATATATATACTAACATGCTCAAAACTCAGCTTACTCAATATTGTACATGACTGGATTGAATCCGCAATACGGAGTAAAAAGTAGATACGTATAGACAATTATTTTGACTTATTTGACACAAATGTCCTTGCTATACTTTGATTATGAATTGAAAGTTACAAGGAGTGTATGGCATGAAACTAATGAATGCGAGAAAGAACTTGTTTGCACCGAAGCAAGATGCAAAGAGAATTCGTGAGCTGATAAAGCCGATTTGGTCACATCGAATGTTTTATTTGTTTCTATTACCGGGGATAGCTTGGTTCTTTATATTTTCTTATATTCCTTTGTATGGAGTGACACTGGCTTTCAAGGAGTACAGCTTCACCAAAGGGATATTAGGCAGTCCATGGGTAGGGTTAAAATATTTCGAACAGTTTTTTAATTACTATCAATCCGTGGATCTGATTAAGAACACGGTAGTCATAAGTTTGTTGAAACTATGCATAGGTTTTCCAGCGCCGATCATTCTTGCATTAATGTTAAACGAGATCGGGAAATCTTGGTTTAAGAGGCCTATCCAAACGATTTCCTATATTCCCCACTTTATATCCTGGGTAGTTGTCTATACGTTATTGAATCGACTGCTTTCGCCTAGTGGTGGTCCGGTCAACGATATGATCGAATCATTTGGGGGCACGAAGATCTTTTTCTTTGGAGAGATCGATTGGTTCTATCCATTACTCTTATTTTCCTTCGTATGGAAGGATGTTGGTTGGAACTCCATTATCTATCTTGCGGCTATCTCGGGCATCGATCAGCAATTGTATGATGCCGCCAAGATCGATGGAGCAGGTAGGTTTAAACAAATGTGGCATATCACATTACCGGGAATAAGGGATGTATTCATCCTTCTGTTTATACTCGGAACGGGTTCATTAATGAGTGCAGGTTACGAGCAATTGCTGCTCTTTAACAACCCGGCCACCGCTTCAATAGGCAATGTATTAGATACTTATGTCATCAATGCGGGGATAAAGGGGGGAGAGATGAGTTATGCTACGGCAATTGGTTTCTTCCAAAGCGTGATAGCTCTGATCTTTATCCTGACGGCGAACAAAATAGCCAAAAAAGTAAGCAGCACCCATTTGTTTTAAATTATGCTTGACTGATAGGAGAGAAAACGATGCGTTATATGTTTCCTGTTTTCAACTATTCGCTGCTCGGTTTGTTTGCATTCTGTACGCTCTATCCTTTTCTATACGTTATCGTATATTCGTTAAATGATGGGATGGATGCAATGAAGGGTGGACTCTACTTCTGGCCGCGAGAGTTTACTATAAATAATTACGTAGAGCTGTTTAAAGATTCTACGATCATCAATGCCTACAAGATCACGATCTATCGAACGGTTCTCGGCACCTTGCTGCATATCGTACTTAATATGTTGTTCGGCTATGCGCTGGCCAAGAAATCACTTCCCGGCAGAAACTTCATTACGTTTTTTATCTTCATCCCGACCCTGTTCGGCGGGGGACTCATTCCTTTCTTTATTCTTCTAAGAGATTTGAATTTGCTGAATACCTTTTGGGTGTATATCGTGCCATCGCTGTACAGCTTCTTCCACATCATTATTATCCGCACATTTCTACAGCAGCTGCCGCCGGAGCTCGAAGAGTCAGCCCGAATTGACGGCTGTGGAGATTTGAAAATTTTTGTATCCATTATACTCCCTCTCTCCATGCCGGTATTGGCTGTCATATCCATCTTTATTGGAGTAGGGCATTGGAATGATTGGTTTACCGGTAGGTATTTCATCACTGATAAAGATTTAATGCCGGTTCAAACGCTGCTACAGGATCTACTCACTCAATCAGATGCGCTGATGAACGCGGCCAAATCGATTGAGAAGGGGGCCGCAACCTCTCAATATAATATGGGCTCTGCAAAGGTGACAGTTGAGTCTCTCAAAATGGCCGTATTGGTTGTATCGACAGTTCCGATTCTATTGATCTACCCCTTCTTTCAGAAGCACTTCGTCAAAGGAGCTCTGTTAGGTTCTGTTAAAGGATAGTGGGCATCTTAATACTTCGAGCCAACAGCAGGCCCGATTTATTATATACGTAATATAAATTATTTTCATAAAACAAAGGAGGGTTCGCAAATGCGCAAAAAGACATTGCTTGTCACACTCGCTTGTTTGATAGTCATCATCACCATTCTAGGGGGCTGTACCTCCGAGAATACGAACGAAGGAAAAGCAACCGCCGTCAGCCCAAATGAGGGGAAGACGGAAGGGAACGAACCGGAAAAATTTGAAGAAGTTACGTTACAGCTGTTAACCAACTGGAATGGAGCGTCTACGGCTCCAAAGGACCAAATTAATAATCCCGTAGCCCAAATTATTAGGGAAAAAACGGGGGTTACGCTTGAAATCATGGAGGTTAAGATTTCGGAAGTAGAGAAGTTAAATGCCATGTTCGCGATTCAAGATTTTCCCGATATTTATGCCGGACCGGCTTGGATGGGTGGAGGCGAGATGGAAACCATCCTGAAGGGCGTAAAGGGAGACATGTTTCTGGATCTAACCGATTACTTGAAACGATATCCCAACTTGGCGAAGAGCGTACAGAAAGAATCCGTGCCGCTTGACATGTACAACCGATACTTGGATCCTGAGCAATTCGGCGGCAAATCGTACATGCTGTATACGGGAATGCCAGCGACAAGCGATGATGGTTACGACTGGCTATACGGATTCTATGTACGGAAAGACATTACTCAGCAGTTGAACGTCGATCCGCAAAGCATACGAACGAAAGATGACTTATATGATTTCTTGAACAAAATCAAAGATGCCAAGTTGACAGAGAATGGTAAGGATATTTTCCCTTTAGGGGCGTTCCATGGAGGCTGGCCACTCGGTCTATTGTCCAAAATGTTCTATAACAATGCAGGCTGGCAATTTAACGAAGATGGTACCGTGCAGCATAATTTCATGACGCAGGCCAATGAAGAGGCAATTCTCTTCACTCGGAAGCTCATTAGTGAAGGGTTGCTCGACCCCGAAGCCTTCTTGCAGTCGGAAGCTATCGCTAATGAGAAGATCGCTCAAGGACGTTATGCGGTTCTACCCGGCCACTTCTATTATGTGAATGAAGCTACGGGCGGATATGTAAAAGATAATCCAAATGGGGAGTTTATCCCACTCGGACCGTTGGACAATAGTAAAGGCGATCCGTATAAAAGCGTCTTCCGAGCGCAAGGCCATAACATTAATTTGATTCCGAAAACGTCCAAAGATCCGGAAGCCGCTGCTAGAGTCATTGATTTTCTATCCTCTGACGAAGGATATCTTCTCACGCACTATGGAGTCGAAGGCGTACATTATGACATGGTAGACGGCAAGCCATCTGCAAAGGCAGAATGGGTAGAGAAGATGAAAGCTGATCCGAAAGCGCTGTTAAATGAAGGGATAGCTGCGGGATATGCAACCTTGTCCGGTCCTGATCGTCAAGTCTCACTTGGCGGAGGAACATTCGGCCATGAAGCAGATCCTAAGAATGCCATCGCACAAGAATATAAAAAGATGATCCGTCCAAATGGGGTAGAGATTGCGACTGGATCTGATCCTCAGCTATACGCCATATCGACGGACATGTGGCAATCGATTAAACCGGTTGCTGACGGACTAGCTGAAATCACGCAACAGGCATACTACGCCAAATCGGAAGAAGATGCGAAGAAATTGATCGAAACCGGTAGAAGCCAGATGGAGAAAGCGGGAATTCATAAGATTGAAGAGATGATCGCCGAGCAGCACAAGATTACCCCATTTATCGATTATCTTGACCCGAATTGATCTTTAATCTAGCATTCAGAATGAAGGGAGATAGCCGGTCACAGTGGAATCGGATATCTCCCTTCTAAGGAGAAGAAAACTTAATGACACATGAGTTTATGTTCGAGACCGTTTCTTTAAGCTCACTCGCGAAGGTATTTCCCGATGAGGATATTCAAGATCCAATCTTGCAGAGTGCATCTGCCTTATGGAACGAAAGCTATTCTTATCAGATTGCCTATCGATGCGCGGGGAAATTGCTCCGGCCGATGAAGATTCAAATCCATTCTGATATTCATAGTCACATTCAAGTACGGACCGTCGGAGTCGTACCGGTAGAGATGCCGACTTATCATGATCATGACGATGACGTGCTGCGCGTGACGCCAGGTTTATACCCGGACCCTCTGTATCCAATCGAAGGGTTTCGGCTTACCGGGCTGCCGGGACAATGGAGGTCCATATGGGTGGAGATAGATGTGACGGATGCAATTGCGTCAGGCAACCATAGCATCGATATTACTTTTGAGACAGATGATGGAGAGCTGTTAGGGCGACAAAGCTTCAATTTGTTTGTCGTGGGCATCGAATTACCTAAGCAAACGTTGATTCGCACAGAATGGTTCCACAGCGATTGTCTGGCCACCTATTACGGGGTTGAGGTGTTCTCCAGCGAGCACTGGCAATGGATCAGGAAATATGTTCAAACCGCCGTCAGAAACGGAGTAAACATGATTCTGACTCCTCTGTTCACCCCACCGCTAGATACGTATATAGGGGGAGAACGACCTACGGTTCAGCTCGTTGGCGTGGAACTACAAGAAGACGACTATCGCTTTAACTTCGATCGGCTAGAAGAGTGGATCAATATGTGTGTAGACTGCGGCGTTCAATATTTCGAATTTTCCCACTTATTCTCGCAATGGGGGGCGAAATCCGCTCCGAAAATTATGGGGCAGGTAAACGGTGAACAGAAACAGCTATTCGGCTGGGAACATTCATCGACAGGACAGGAATATCAACATTTTCTTGAAATGTTTCTGCCAAAACTACGAGCGTTTATTGTCCAGCATCAGTTGCAAACACAGTCTTTCTTTCATATTTCCGATGAACCCGGCCCGGCTGATCTTGAAATCTATCAAGTGGCGAGTGATTTGATTCAGAAGCATCTGAGTGAGTTCCCCATCATAGACGCCCTATCGGATTATTCGTTCTACGAAAAGGGGTTGGTGAAAAAACCAATTCCATCAAACGATCATATCGAACCTTTTATCCATAACGAGGTGCCGGATCTGTGGACGTATTATTGTTCCGGACAATACAAACAGGGTGTATCGAATCGGTTTCTGAATATGCCTTCTTACCGCAATAGGATCATCGGCATGCAACTCTACAAGTTCCGCATAGCCGGCTTTCTGCACTGGGGTTTCAACTTCTGGAATTCACACTTATCGAAGCGTGCCATCAACCCTTATATGAATTTGGAAGGCGATTATGCTTATCCAGCAGGTGATGCATACGTGGTTTATCCAGGAGAATCAGAGCCCATTGAGTCGCTGCGGCTGCGCGTATTTCACGAAGGCATACAGGATATGAGAATGCTCCAATTGCTCGAGCAATTAGCTGGACGGGAGCAGACGTTACTCTGGTTGGAAGAAGGATTGTCCTCACCTCTCACGTTCGATCAATATCCGCATAATCAGTCATGGATTCTAGAAAAAAGAGAAGTTTTGATCAAAAAAATAGCGGAATACGTTGAGAATAAGAGACTTGCGCAGTAGTGAATCCAGACCCATGTAGGAGGAGGATACAATATGTATCGGCTACTTGTTGTGGAAGACGAATATGCTTCTCGAAGATGGTTGTTAAAAAAACTGAATTGGGAACAACTAGGCTTTCATGAGGTCGTATCCGCCGAGAACGGTGTGCAAGCATTGGATCTGCTATCTCAGATGGGAGGCGTAGATGCAGTCATCACGGATATACGCATGCCACTTATGGATGGACTTCAATTGGTGGCCGCCATTCGTTCCTTATATCCGCAGGCGGAAATCGTCGTCTTGAGTGGATTTGGCGATTTTGAATATGCTCAACAGGCTATCCAGTTTGAGGTGCGAGACTACTTAACCAAACCGATATCCAAGGAGCGGCTGGAACAAGTTGCCGAGAAAATTAAAATCAGGTTGGACGATAAATATTTGCAAACGACAAGGATGCAACAAGCCGTATGGTTGCAGAAGGAAAAGAATGAAAACGAAAAAGCAAATTTGTTGCTCAGATGGCTGAGAGATAAGGAAACCGCCCCGGCACTCCAGCTTAAGCTGCAGCAATTCGGAATTGAATTTCGTCATAGCGAGTATTGGATCCTTGTCGTGGAGCTGGATGAATATCACAAGTTTAAGCTCAGGTACAACCGAGAGGACAGGGATTTGTGCACATTCATTATTTCAAATATTTTTGAAGAAGTGATGATTCCGTACGAAAGTATCGGATCGACACACTCCGACAGGGGGCAATATGTTTTTATAATGCCTTTCGATCGATCACATGGAGACAAAGAGCAATACGTCCGAAGAATTGGCAACAAACTAATCGAGAATTTGTATAAACATCTCAAATTGTTCAAGGTTTCTGTATCCGTTGGCTGCAGTCTGACAACAAACCATCCCGAGTCCTTGCCGACTTGTTATGATCAAGCGATACGCGCACTTGGGCAGAAGTTTTTATCAGGTCATGGGCAAATTCATATATATAACGATACTTGTGCTGATTCGAGACCATCGCTAAGCGTCGTTCCTTACGAGATGGAGCAACAGATGCTGCAAGCCTTTAAGGAACACCGATTCGACCAAGGTATCACTTACTTATCACAGTTTTTGAATGCATTGACGCAGCTCGGCGATGTTGCGTTAATTAAGCAGATTGCATGCGAATGTCTTGCGAACTTAACGAAGTCACTGCGCGACTTCCGTGCCGTATCCACCCCGGAACTCTCGTTCATTGATTTTCTGGTAAGGCTGAATATGGCGGATGAATTCTCTCAGCTCCGCGACGATGCGTTAAATTATGCCCATTCGATCTATCATCGTTTCCACGAGCAACGAAGTGTCAGCCGTATGGATCGAGCTATTGAATATATGAAACTGCATTTGACTAGAGATCTCTCATTACAGGAAGTAGCCGATTATGTCGACGTTGGATATCATCGCTTTAGCAAGTTATTTAAACAAGAGAAGGGGCATAATTTCATCGATTTTCTGGTGAGTATGCGAATGCAGCGTGCCTTGGAGCTGCTGGAGAGCTCGGATCGAACGATCGCTTCGATCGGCGAAGAGGTTGGTTATTATAACTACCGTTATTTCATTAAGGTGTTCAAAGATCAATATGACATTACGCCGACTCAGTATCGAGAAAGATTAATGACCGTGATCTAGAACAAACCCAATATAAGTAGAATGCGAGGAGGATTTGACAATGGAAGTAGAGGACAAAGGAATGATCAGCAGAAGAAAAATGTTGGCCGCTTTGGGTGTGGCTGGCGCAGGTCTGTTAGTCGAGAATTTAATCCCCGGCAGCACATCAACAGCCTACGCCAAAGGTAATGAAAACAAAAACAACAAATGGCTATCATCTGGAGACTGGGTAGCTGTTACGCTCACCGAACTGAAGACTTTGATACAGCCTAACTCAAGCTGCATCTATTACTTGAAGGACCGTGGTAAGGAAGGGCCTTTCTATTATGATGCTTCTGATGTTTCGACTGCGGATAATACGGGAACCATCATCGTCTCCAATTATGGCGCTCGATTTAAACGCATCTATCAGGGCGAGGTAAGTGTGAAATGGTTCGGTGCTGTCGGCGACGGAGTGGCTGATGACACGATTGCGATAACCAAGGCAGTAGAAACGGTTCAACCCCCGGTAGGAAATTATCATACAGCACCTGGCGGTACGGTGTTTCTTCCGGAAGGCTCTTATCGGGTGACCAGTACCATTATTTTGTGGTCGAATGTATGTTTGCGGGGGAATTCCATTGAATCCACTCGAATCATCGCCGATCTCAATGGTTATGCGCTGACGCTTGCCTTCCTCCATAATACAGTCTCCGATCTGAAGATCGTCGGGACAGGCAATCAGGCCGGAAATGCGCTGGCCTGCGGCATCGATATGAACTACACGCCTCATCGATGGAAGATCTCGAATGTGCGATTCGAGAAGCTCTTGAAGGCATTCGAAGCTAAGGGTGCATGGACGGGAACGATGAACGACATTTATGTATACAACTGCGGCAATAGCACTACGTACGCCTGTTGGCTTGGTACTCATGCAGAAGGATATGAAACCAATAATGTGACGTATTCGAATCTACACATTGAGGGATCGCAGGAATGGATTGGCAAAGGATTGTATATCGAAAACCTCGATCATTCGTTCCATGGGCTCCATATTGAACATATTAGACTGCCTGATGCGTTTACCTCTAATGCCGATGGGGTCGTTATCAACGGTATATATGCCGAGCATCATTCTACGCCGGCGGATAACCAATTAACGTTCAACAAGAATGCGTTAATTACAGGTGGTCTAATCAATTGCGAAGTGGTGGCGAATGCTAGAGTTACCTTTGAAGGAACCCGTTTTTATGTCCCGCAGAATGTCATCAATAAAAATTTCTATAATTGTGTACAACCGGATATTCGGAGCGTTGGAGTTATTCAAAGCATCACTTCATTGCCAGCCATTGAAGATTTTACGGCGAGAGATATCCCATTAGACACGAACTCGGGAACGTTCGAAGAATGGGCTGTCAAAATGAATGGTACTGATGGTTTCATTGGAGAAAGCGGATATTACGGTGGTGCTCACCGCTTGGAAATTCTGAGTGAAGCGGGTCAATATTTCACCGGAACAAGAAGCTGCAAAGTGACTAAGATTTCAGACGATGCTTTCGGAGGCAGCGTATACTTCACGTTCCCTGAGACATATGTAAACAAAAAGATTTATGCTTGGGCCATTGTCAAAAACCCATCTCCCGAACTGCAGATTACCTTCGGACTGGGAGGTTATGGGTTCGAAGAGCCGCAGAAGCTCATTCCAGTTTCAAACACTGGAAGCGATTTCAAATTACTGGTAGTTGGGCCGGTTACACCTTATAGCAATTACGTAACCTTTAATATTAATAAAGTAGGAGGCGGCAGCCCCCCTAATGGACAATATTTCATTATTGATAGTGTGGGCATCAGCGTAGGCGGCATTAATTTCAGGAAGCTGTTTCAATCGGCAAAAACGTTATCAGAGGGTAGAAGTCTAGCATCCTTGCCTGCGACTGGGAAATGGATGATAGGAGATAAGATTACCAATACCACCCCTGCTGCAGGTGGAAACTTAGGTTGGATATGCGTATCATCAGGCGAATTCGGAACAATGAGCCCTCCAATTTTCAAAACATTCGGACAAATAGAATCATAGGAAGGAGATGTATGCCGTGCCACATTTCAGCGCGTCTACAATTCTATTATTGATCATCGCGGCTCTACTGCTGTTTGGTCCGAAGAAGCTTCCGGAGCTGGGCCGTGCAGTTGGCAATACGTTGAAAGAGTTTAAGAAAGGAACGAGAGAAATCATCGTTGATGATGAATCTGATTCCTCAGGGGAGCGGGAGAAGAAGATCCTCGATCACAAGCAAACAGAAGGAACGGATAGGTGATTCTATGAAGGATGGTTCCATGTCGATGGTTGACCATCTGACAGAGCTTCGCAAGCATGTCTTATGGATCGTGATCGTCCTGGTCGCAGCAATGATCGTCGGTTTTTTAGTTGCCGGACCGCTGCTTAGCTATCTGAAAGGGATAGAGCCTGCTTCGTCGATTCAATGGAACGCTTTTGCCCCATGGGATGGGATTAGGATCTACATGCAATTTGCCTTACTTCTGGCTATGGTCGTAACAAGTCCGTTCGCATTATACCGACTCTGGCTCTTTGTTAGACCAGGGTTGAGCGAGAGGGAGACGAAAGCAACATTTCGATACATTCCGTATACCATCGTTCTATTTTTAGTAGGTCTTAGCTTCGCTTATTTCATCGTATTTCCGTTAACTTTTCATTTCACCTCGGGGTTTAACAAGAGTATGGGGTTATCGGAAACCTATGGGATAACACATTATTTTTCGTTTATGTTCAATCTTCTTTGGCCGCTGTCGCTCTTGTTCGAAATGCCGATCGTCATCCTTTTCCTAACCAGAATTGGATTATTAAAGCCCGCTACACTGATCAAGTTCCGCCGCTATGCGTATATGCTGCTGCTTGTGTCAGCTACTTTTATTACACCACCCGATGTGTTGTCAGTCATTATCGTAACAGGGCCTTTAATCGGGCTCTATGAAGCAAGTATCTTCCTCTCCAGGTTCATCCTCCGGAAGCTGCCTCCCTATTTAGCCCCCAAATGAACTTGGACAGTAAACCCCTTATTCCGATACAATGAAATCAGTCGGAGGGGAAAGCAATGGAGAGAAGAAGGTTTGATCTGAATTTCAAGAAGATGGTTGTAGCAAAAGGGAAAGAAATTGGTAATATGACCGCTGCTGCACGGCAGCATGAAATCGATCCGAAGATGGTACTACGCTGGGCGAGACAGCTTGAGCGTAAAGATCTTGATCAACTAGACGATACAGCTTTGAAGCAGCCAACGTTCATTCCCTCAGCAGCCGACTTCGCTGCCCTAGAGAAGGAACATGAGAAACTCAAGAAGCTTTATGCAGAGCAGGCGCTAGAGAGGGAGATCCTCCGTGACCTGTTAAAAAAAACGAACCCGCACTTGCGGATAAAATAGCGATTGCGCAGAAATATATCTGCCAGGGGCATTCGATCAGCCTTGTGCTGCGCTTTGTGGGAGTAGAGCGATCCACTTACTATACACATGTGGTTCGAACAAATCAGCAACCTGAACAATACCATAGGAGCGGTCGCCCCGCACCTGGATACTCATATACGCAAGACAACAAACGAATCAGTGACGAGCAAATCTGTGAATGGATCATGGAGTTATTAGCCGATGAGTATACGTCCGTTTATGGCTACCGTAAGCTGACAAAGCTGTTAAAACGCCAGCACGGACTTGTCATCAACAAGAAGAAAGTCTACCGACTGTGCAAGAAGATGAATGTGCTGCGGCCTCAGCGAGCGCTGAAAGTCAAGTACCCTAAGAGGCTGGCGAACAATAGAACGATTACCGGTTCCAATCAGTTGTGGGAGACGGATATTAAGTATGGTTGGATTTCAGGTGAACAGCGTTTCTTCTTTCTCATGAGCATCATCGATGTGTTCGACCGAGCCATCGTTACGTATCACCTCGGTTTGTCCTGCGAAGCCAAAGACCTTGTCCAGATCACGCAAGAGGCGCTCATGAAGCGCCAACTCTTTGGCAAGGCGAGTGGGCCAGTCATACGATCAGACAATGGACCACAGTTCATAAGCCATCGATTTGCGGAGGCCTGCGAACAATTCAAGATTATTCACGAGCGCATACCACCGAAGACTCCGAATAAAAATGCGCATATCGAATCTTTCCATGCCATTCTAGAATCCGAATGCTATCAGCGATACGAATTTGAAAGCTATCAACATGCCTATGAAGTCGTGACCGGCTTTATCCACAACTACAACCATGATCGCATTCATGGCAGCATCTACGATATGTCACCCTACGAATATATGGATGCAATTAAGCTTGGCATTGCAAAGCCTAAGGAAATCAAAGTGTGAGTCGATGAATAACGAAAATCGAAGCAACCCTAAGCAATTCTATGCAATCAATCGAATAAGAGGTGCACTGTCCATTATTCGGGGGTTAAACCGCTCCGGAGGACTCGTCCGAGGAAATGACGTACGATCAGTCATATTCAACATCGTGAATGCGTTTAAACTACTCATTCCAATAGTAAGGAGGATAAGGTTTATGTTGAAGGAACAACCGATTGTTTTATTTCAAGGGGATTCCATTACGGACGGAAATCGAGGCAGAGACGAAGACCCTAGTCATATTCTAGGTCATGGATACCCTTACTTAATCGCTGCAAAGCTTGGATTTGAAATGGCCGAGAGGCGGCCTATTTTCATGAACAAGGGGGTTAGCGGGAATCGAGTTGCCGATCTATACGCGCGTTGGAACGAAGACGCCATGAATCTAAGACCGGATCTCATTAGCATTCTAATTGGTGTAAATGATGTGCAATGGGCATTGAATAGCGTATCGGATCGGTTCGAACGATCATATCGGCATTTGATCGAAGAAACCAAATCCGAGCTGCCGGACACAGGATTGATTTTATGCGAGCCCTTTATATTGAGGGAGGAGGATAGGTGGGCAGGGTGGCGTAAGCAAATTAAAGAATACCAGAACACGGTTCGCCGGCTAGCAGAACAATACCAGGCTGTATATGTTCCTTTGCAAGAAGCTTTCAGTGACGCCTGTTTGAAGGCGGACCCGGCTTATTGGCTCTGGGACGGCGTACATCCTACTGCTGCAGGACATCAATTGATTGCCCGCGAGTGGTTATCGGTCGTGCAGAACAGTCCTTTGCGTATAACTTAATATTTGACGATTCATTTGAGTTGCTATTATGGCGACTCCTTTTTTTATTCAACGGGCAGTCGCAACTTGAGAGAGTATGGCGATGCGTTCCTTGTCGGAGGGATGACGCAGTAGCCCCTCCGAGCTGCTGCAGCTGTACCGGGAATTGTACCGGCGGCCTTGCTTGCCGAAGCAAGGCTCGTAATCGTTGCGGCAGCTCGGATGTCGTCCATTAGTTAGAATGCCCAATTGCCCTTGCGGAACACCGGCTCTCTCTCGCCGCCTTCTGTAATGCCGTCGATATCCATGTCGGCTGAGCCGATCATAAAGTCGACATGCAGGATGCTTTGATTGAGACCGGCTTGCTCCAATTGTTCCTTGGTCATCGCTGCTCCGCCTTCGACGCAAGTCGGGTAGGCATTACCCAGCGCTAAGTGGTTAGAGGCATTCTCGTCGAACAGCGTGTTGAAGAAAATAATGTTGGAATCCGAGATCGGCGATTGGTGAGGCACAAGCGCAGCCTCGCCAAGATAACGCGAATGGTTATCCAAATCAAGCATTGCCTTCAGCGAGTCGTAGCCACGTTCTGCTTCGAAATGCACGACTCGTCCTTCCTCAAACGTTAAGCTGAAGTTTTCAATTAAATTACCTTGGTAACTCAGCGGCTTCGTGCTGCGAACAACACCGGTTGTACCCAGCTTGCTAGGAGCGGTGTACACTTCCTCGGTGGGGACATTGGGATTAAACGTGTTCCCTTGTTCGTTCCAGGAGATGCCGCCGTTCCAGCGATGAGACTCGGGGAGCTCGATGGTCAAATCCGTGCCGGGTCCGGTATAATGCAGCTTCTTGTATTGCTTGCTATCCAAATAAGAGCGTTTGGCGAGCAGATTATTATTGTGCTTCTCCCAAGCTGACACGGGATCGTCTTGATCAACGCGTACAATGCGGAAAATCGTCTCCCACAGCGCTTCAACCGCAGCATCGGCGTCTAGTTGAGGGAAGACGAGCTTAGCCCAGCCATCCGAAGGGGCAGCAACAATCGACCACGTTATCCGCTTCGCGGACATATACGATCGGAAGGTTGCTAGCGCGGCGGAGGATACCCGCGAATATTGTTTAATCCGCTCAGGGGAAATATCCTTGAGCAGCTCGGGATCTTCGGAGTGTATCAACAGGTAAGCATGTCCCCGTTCGGCTATTTCCGTCATTGCTTGCGCGCGCCAGGCCGGATATTCCTCAAAGGCTTCGTCCGGCGCAAGACTGTAATTCAGCTTGGTTACTTGCTCGTCCCGCCATTCGACATGAACCTGCTTCGCACCTACCTCGTATGCACGTTTCACGACTAGCCGAACAAGCTCGGGCACATGGATAGGCGCATTGATCCACAGTGTCTGGCCTTGCTCGATATGTACGGCCGTTCTGACAATCAGGTCGGCATATTTCTCTAGATTTTCTATTGTAGGCATCAGGTATTCCTCCACATTTGTATTCTAATTGAAGTGTACCACAACGAGCTTGCCTCCTTCATCCCACCATAGGTGCACCAACAATCGGATTGGGTTACAATGCAGGTATAGAGCTATTTGTACGTACACGAATTGGAATGATAACCAAAAGCGGAAAGGTGGCTTGCAGATGGAACTGGAGACGGTCATGCAGGAATTGGAGGCGCTTGGCAAGGAACGGCTGAAGAAGATGTATATGTCCAATGGCGCGCAAGAGCCGGTGTTCGGTGTGGCAACAGGCGAGATGAAGCCGCTGTTCAGGAAAATTAAGATTAACCAAGCCCTAGCGGACGAGCTGTATGCGACTGGCAATTATGATGCGATGTATTTTGCCGGCATTATTGCCGATCCGAATGCGATGACCGAGGCTGATTATAATCGGTGGATGGATACTGCCTATTTCTACATGGTGTCTGACTATGTTGTGTCTGTCACGTTGGCGGAAGCGAGAATCGGTCAAGATGTGTCTGATGCCTGGATTCATGGCGATGACGAGCTCAGAATGTCTGCAGGCTGGAATTGTTATTGCTGGATGCTGGGCAATCGCCCTGACAGCGCGTTTGACGAGGCGAAGATTGCCAATTTGCTGGAGCTTGTACAATCTACCATACACGATGCGCCTATACGTGCGAAATATGCGATGAACAGCTTCATTTATACTGTAGCGGTATCCTATACGCCGCTCCATGATCTGGCGGTTCAGACTGCTGGCGCCGTAGGACTCGTAGATGTGCAACGCGACAAGAAAAAAGGCGGCCCTCTCAACGTAAGCGAACGCATCCAGAAGGCGATCGACAAAGGCGAAGTGGGCTTCAAGCGTAAGCACGTAAGATGCTAGCCTAGCAGCCGCGGCAGGCGCTCCCGCCATGTGCGCTGATCAATCGGGACAATTTCCCGGTGAAGCTGCTTCGCTTAAGGACGAAGAAGGAGATCTTTCGAACCTCCCCAAGGCGATGAGGACTGCATTTCTGATACGATTGGATTATTTTTCCGAAATCAGCGTGAGGATTAAAGGATTCTTGCCGAAGTGTGGCGAAACCTGTTTGCCGCATATAAACTGGCAGAAGGTGTGATCCGAAGTTGATGAAGAAGTGGAAGTGGGCCATTAGTCTGGTTCTGAGCATGATTGTATGGATATCGGTAGGAAGCACGGGGGTCGCGACGGCAAACGGTACGCAAGTTGTCTCAGGCATCAGCATTTATTATGGAATCAAGGCGGGCGATACGTTATACGGCATATCCAAACGGCACTATCTGACCGGCGATTATGTCTCGGTGGCCAAAGCGAATGGCTTAGACCCGCAAGCGAAGTTAAAGGCGGGGAGCAGGGTTAAGCTAGGCAATCCGCTCGTGCTGGACTACTATACAGTTGCGGCAGGCGATACATTGTACGCAATTGCAGGCAAATATTTCAGCCGCATTAATTACATTAGCATTATGATGCAATATAACGGTATGAGCAGTACAGGGGATCTTAAAGCAGGCATGGCGCTGCGAATTCCGCTGCCGGCAGGTGAACGTTGGCATAAGGTGCAGGCTGGTGAAACGTTGTTCAGCATATCGTCTAACTATTACAAGCAAGTGGATTACATCGAGGCAATCGCAAAGAGCAACAATATTGACAGCGCGAAGGGCTCCATCAAGCTCGGCCAATCTTTGCTTATCCCTAATCCGTTTTATACCAATGAACTAGCCGCAGTTTCTAGTACGCCAGTGTCTTCAGCTAGCATCGTTCGATCTGTGGAGATCGACATCTCCAAGAACAAGCTGTACATCAAAGCGAACGGGAAGCTGGAGAAGACGTTTACTGTCGCGAGCGGACAAGGGCACAAAACGCCAACGGGTTCGTTTGAAATCATTACAAAGCTCAAAAACCCGTGGTATTCGGCCAAAAGTATTCCGGGCGGTTCCGCGGACAATCCACTGGGCAGCCGCTGGCTAGGGCTCAGCGTGCCGGGGACGAGCGGAACCAAGTATGGCATTCATGGCACGAACGCGCCCGAATCTATCGGAACCAGCGTTAGCGCAGGATGCATCCGCATGTTAAATAAGGATGTCGAGTGGCTGTACAGCAACTTGCCGACTGGCACGAAGGTTTTGATTCGAGCTTCATAACGCACAACAGGTTGACCTGCCAGGACATAACGTCTTGCGGGTTGACCTGTTTTTTTGTGTGCAGCGATTATGTCGCTCCCACTGATATAATAGTCAATTACTTTTACTCTGTGCGGACAGTAGCGTTCGGGTCATTGTCATACTGGAAATGGACGCACATATGGATTCAGATGAGAAAGCAGAAAGTTGACCGGTGCCTGGACCTAATCTGTCTGTATGGCTATTCGTTGCTAGGTAAGTTTCGCCTTAATCCAATCCTTAAACAATCCCAAAGAAAGCCCTTCACGCGATATTTCTTACATGTTGTCGAATCTTACAGGATTTGTGCCCGTTGATCGCTATGAATCATGCCATCCCTAATTTCAATAATTCTGCCACATTGTTTGGCGACTTCCGGATCATGGGTGACAATGACGATTGTCTTTCCTTCTTGATTCAACTGTCTAAGCATGCCCACGATCTCTTCTCCCGTCTTTCGATCCAGATTCCCTGTTGGCTCATCGGCTAGAATCAGCTCCGGTTCCCCGACCAATGCTCTCGCAATCGCCACTCTTTGCTGCTGCCCTCCTGATAGCTCATTAGGCTTTTTATCCAAATGCTCGGCCAAACCTACCTTTACTAGAACCGCCTTCGCTTTCTCCTTTCGCTCTTTAGAGCTGGATTTTCGATATGTCAGCGGCAACGCAACATTTTCCAATGCGGTATAGTCCTTTAACAGCGCAAAATATTGAAACACAAATCCGATCATGGAATTCCGGACCCGGTGAATGCTGCGACTTCTGAGGTGGTGATGGGACTGACCATTCAAGACGTATTCGCCTTCAGTCGGCGAATCCATGAGACCCAAGATATGCAGTAACGTGCTTTTGCCGGAGCCTGACGGTCCCATAATGGCTACGAACTCTCCCTTTCCAACAGTAAGATCGATGCCGCCCAAAGCATTTGTGTAAACTTGTTTGCGACGGTATATTTTTTTCAGTGACTTTAACTGAATCAGGTCCATCACTCCGTTCCTCCGATTAATGACTTCAATTCTTGTTTCTTAATAAACGGATACAGGATGAGACTGGATATTCCAATAGTCGCTATAAGAATGAAGAAATTCGACAAAAGAATGTTGAGATCGATCTTGATATCGAGCGAACTGGCCGCATTTAAATCACTAGAAATTTGGAGCAGGCGTCTATATTTTATGGCAAAATGAGCAATCGCCAATCCTAGTCCTGCCATACCTATGATCAAGATTTCCATAACGATTTGAACAAAGATGCCACGCTCGCTTTCGCCTACAGCTAGCTTTATCCCGAATTCTCTTCTTCTGATCCATATGGATACAAGAGTCGTTACGACGATTCCAATGATGGAGAATAGAATAAATGATGCTCCCATTACCATCTGAGGGATCTGAATGTAAATATCTCGTTCGGCATTGCTGCGAACTTCTTCACCAAGACTTCTAACGTTAATGTCTACTTCGGTCCCGGGCAAAGTCAATATTCGTTTTATTCCATCCAAATCGGCATTGGGCTGCAGCTTTAACACAGTGCCTAAGTGCAATCTATAGAACATAGAAGAATAGTCATTATATCGATCCAAAGGCATAGCCAGCAGCATAGTCTTATCCTGCTTCAAGTAAACGTTGGTCGTATTGTTATTCACGAGGTAGCCTTCAGGTATAAAACCTATAATGCAATATTGATTCTTGATGACATCGCCAATCTCGTAATACTTCTTAAAAAAAGTGCCCGCGAGCACAGGGATAACCTCTTTGCTGGTTTGACGGAAGTCGGTCTCCGTGAAACCATGCCCGTCTTTAATTTCCAAGTCCATTAAATGATAATAGGATCGATCCACGACTATGGTATTAATTAAAGGGTAAGGAAATGTGCTGATTTTCAATTCCTCGATGAGTCGGTCATCGAGTTGGTTCGCATCATCGAATATCAGATTATCTTCATAATAAGTCCCATATCCGATAACATCCGGATGCTTCCCAAGCTTCTCATATATACCTTGGACTTGCTCCATAGTAAATTGATTCTCGTTTAATAGTCTGGCCGATCCTTCCGGTTCTACCAAATATGTGCTTTCGAGATCTAGAAGAGACCCTGTTTCTAGATAATGAAGATTGTATAATGTATTCAGAGTGCCTGTCATCGTGGATAGACCTAGAGTGAACTGGACAAGAAGCAACAAGGAAAATACCCATCTATTCCTGAGTGCCTGCAAGGCGTCTCGTATTCTAAACATGGCAGTTACTCCTTTAAGGCTTTGGCTGGTTCGATTCGTATTATCTGAATAAGTGGAAGAGCCGACGTCAAGCAAGCAATTGCTAGGGTTATCAGAAGAGCTGCGGCCAAATGGCTGGGATGATAACTGATAAAGTAGCTTGTGGATTCAACCACGGATACTCCTGTTCTGCTAAGAAACCATTGCAAGGCGCTTGAACCAAGTGCAGCTAGAAAAGCGCAAGCGAACAACTGCCCCCAGATATGACCGATTAACGAAATAGTGCTGGCTCCGAGTGCCTTTCTGAGCGCAATTTCTTTCCTCTTTAGATACATCCATAAATAACTGACATTTATCCCGTTTATCATGGCGATCAGGGCCAACTGATAGGGGAATCCGAGCACTTCATTAACGCCCTGTCTCGATTTCTTTTCTTCTTTGAATTGCGGGTTTACGTTCGTAATTGTAATCTCAACCTCCTTAAATTGTCGCTTCACGGCAGTGATGAACCTTTCGATGTCTGAGGTGGGATTTTTCTCCGATCGGACCATGATCCGTAGTTCATTGCGGCGCCCCAGCTCGCTTATAAGCGATTGCGGCATTTCGTGTAGTCCCACAAACAATTTATTGCCATAGACATTGATTAAATCTCTGCCTGCATCTTTTCCAGCTATTCCCTTTACCTGATAGGTTTCTCCTCCCCATTCAAACGTGCCGAGCTGTGAAGTGATTAGCCTTCCTGCTACAATTTCTTTCTCCTCGACTGACTCTATGCCCTTGCCCTCGATCAGAGACGGCGTCCAGAGTTTGTCCGTAAGCATTCCTACTACCTCAATGTCGCTTACCCTCTTAGGATGCGAAGCGGTAACTCCGCTGGTAATGACGCTTGCGTCCTGGAAGCCGGCATTTGCCATATCGTGCAGCACATTAAATTCGAGCTTCTGAATGTCCTTTAAATCCAGGGCGTAGTTATATTTAAAAACGCCGTTTTTCTGATGGTAGAAATGGTCATTGTAATATTGATAGGTTGATAAAGCGATGAGCAAAGGGATGATGGTTAGCAGAAACCCCAAAAATAACATAGCGAATATGTTCCTGCTAATCCAGATTTCCTTTACAATTTGTCGCATGTTGTCCTCCAGCCAGCCAGAACATGAACGAGGGCATTACCCTTTGTTCATGTTCCGACATTTTATATTTATGAAGAAAATGAATTAGTTAAAATCCATGACCTTGCTAATTGCTGCTTCATCCCCGTTCATAATCCACTCATGGAAGGAAGATCCGCTACTTACAGCACCCGCTGTTACGAAATTAACATAAGCCATGTCGGTTTCAAGTGCCGGATTCCTAGCAGCGGATCTACTTGATCCATCATTTGTGTATGCTTCTACTCGAATATGGTAATTCCAAGATTCATTTGATTGACTAGTATAAGCATACACCTGGGCTTTTCCTCCTATACCAGTCCAAGATGCATCAGAATCCCAAGCGATAGAGGCGAACGAGACAGAAGAAACAGCACCTACGAAACAAGCTGCCAAGCCTAAAGATACTAATGACTTTTTTAGTAGATTTTTCATTTTACAATAACACTCTCCTCATCTAATTTTCGCGGCCGCATCCAAATACTACTATTTATACAACATAATTTCCATAAGTTTACACAATCTTAACAGCCTTACTAATAGTTAGACTCGTATATCTTTTTCATTCATATGTATTCAGAGTTTCTAATGAAAAAAGGTTCTTACCGCATAAAGCGATAGAAACCTTTGTTGACCCTGACTATTAAAACCAGCGCCCATAATCGGTATAAAAGCCATACGTCTATGAACAGCATCACGATTGATAAATGGGCGACTCTTCTGGAGCTCGGTGCTCATCCATGAAGTAAGCTCCCGATATGACTACAAACACTAAGCGAAATAAGTAAGCGCAATTGAAGCCGAACTTTTTCTTCAATCCTGCGCTGTTCAAGTGTTTGATGACGTTCAATTCTTTGGCAGTTGATCAAGGGATTGTTTTTGTTCTATCATGGAGAAGACACCTCTTCTGTGTGGTAGTGGTAGCTCGACACTCTCACTTTACCAAACGAAGGTCTTTTTCTCTATTGTAACAAGCTTGTTTTTCAATATGCCTCATGTTTAGAGTTAGCAAGCATTTGCGATTGATATTTAGGTGCGAAAGTTGAGATAAGAAGGATAAGAAAGAGCAGCTGTGAACACGTAAGGAGGCAAGAAAACATGGATAAGAGTAAGCGGAAAGAACTGCAAGAAGCGTATAAAGAAATAAAAACGTATATGGGCGTAATCCAAATTACGAATACGGTGAACGGCAAGACGTACGTCGGAGGTTATCCGAATTTAAAAAATAAATGGTCGACGATCCAAGCTCAGCTGGCCATGGGACAATTCCCGAATCTGGAGCTGCAGAAGGATTGGCATGCGCAGGGAGGAGCTGGCTTCGAGTACGAGGTGCTGGAGCAGCAGGATGCAGGGGAGATCACGGACATCAAGTGGGCCAAGAAGCAGCTCGAGAAAGGCTGGTTGCAGAAGCTGCAGCCTTATGACGATAAAGGCTATAATAAACCTCCCAAAGAATGAGGGGTGGAGCAAAAGCGCCTAGTAGTGATATGATGGTAGTGGGTGATGCTGACATGTCCAAAGAGACAACCGAGCCGGAAACTAATACGTCTGGCACTACTAATCAAACTAACGATAATAACGAGAAGATGGTTGAACTGCTCAAGGCTGTTTATCACAACGGCTTGACTGCATTAAAGATGTTTTTTGATGAAGTGGCAGGGCAGGTGTTGAACCAGGAACGTTATGGTCCTGTCTTTGTATTCCAAGTGAGAGACTCGAACCAACATGTATACGCTTGCGGATTTTTCCTCCAGGAGCTGGTCGCCAAGTTCCAGTCGGGCAAGGACCCGGCACAATGGCTCGCTTCCTTCTTCTTTGAGCTCATGAATGAACACAAAGAAGGCAAGGGTCTTCCTACTCCGCCATCCGGCGAAGATGAGACCAAGGCTTTGATCGACAAAACGCTCGTTCCGCATTGCATTACGTCCGTACGCGAAGAGTTTGAGCCTGAGCAAGTGCATGCGGGCCTCGGATTCGTACCGGAGAACGGGCCAGTGTTCGAAGCGGGTTTCCCGTCCATCAAGGACGGCAATAATGTGTGCGCGGTGCCGCTGCACATCTTGATTACGCATCATTTGCTTAACCGGGATCCAGCCGAAATTCTCATCCAAGGACTGCACAACATTCGCGAGCAACACGGATTAAACACCTAACACGGCATCCGAAGGGCAGGGGGATGTGCACATGCAGGAGAAGAAGGCGGCTTTCGCGAGTATTGACGAATATATCGCAGCGGCAGCTCCGGATGTAAGAGAGATTTTGCAGACACTGCGCGGTGTGATCCGGGAGGCGGCGCCTGAGGCGAAGGAGAAAATAAGCTACGCCATGCCGACCTTTGATTATCAAGGGAATATCATCCACTTCGCCGCATTTAAGAACCATATCGGAGTGTATCCAGCACCGAGTGGCATTGAAGCGTTCGCTGAAGAGACGAAACCTTATAACAAAGCCAAAGGCACGCTGCAATTTCCGTTGAATCAACCACTGCCATATGAGCTCATCGCACGTATTGTGCAATATAGAGTAGCGTCAAACGAAGAGAAGGCGCGCAGCAAGTCCTCAGTCAAACCGGATAAAGCCGCCAAAGCTCCCAAAGACGCCAAAGCCTCCAAGAAGTCGATGACTTCGGCAGCGCAGCCGGAATAACAAAGAAGAGACTCCAATCCCACTCAAGGGTCTGGAGTCTCTTCTTTGTTACATCTTAAAACGTTCGATCTGTACCTGCAGACGTTCGGCAAGCTCTGTCAGCGATCTCGCGGAGGCAGCTACCTCCGACATGGAAGCAAGCTGTTCCTCCGCACCGGCTGATACTTCTTGTGTGCCGGATGAGGTCGTCTCTGAAGCTGCCGAGACGATGCTCATCGCGTGAACGAGCTGTTCGGCGCCGGCTGCCATCTGCTGAATGGAGGAGGATACTTCGCCGATCTGATCATTCACGGAATTAACGGAGCCTTGGATTCGAGAGAGAGCTTCGCCGGTGTGATTAACGGCCGAGATGCTGGAGTCTACCTCGTGTGTAGCGGCTGCCATCTGATCCACGGCGTTATGTGTTTCTTGTCTGATGGCTTGTACCAGCAACGAAATCTGTTCGGCAGAGCTTGCGGACTGTTCGGCCAGCCTGCGGATTTCGACAGCCACAACGGCGAAGCCCTTGCCTTGATCGCCGGCTCTAGCGGCTTCGATACCGGCATTCAACGATAGAATGTTTGTCTGCTTCGCAATGTCGGAGATCACTTGAAGGAATGCACCGATCCCATTGGAACGATCTTGAAGCGTCTTAATTAATGCGGCTAAATTTGTAACTGTGGTATGGAGGGAATCCATCTGCTTGATCGCTGTTTGGGCAGCCGCCTCCCCTTTCGCGGCTTGGCTGTATGCGTCCGAAGCATTGGCCGATACGCTTTGTGCATGCTCTGCGATGAGTCGCGCGTTGGCGCTCATGTTATGGATGGTTTGAGAAGCCTCGCCGATATGATGAGACTGCTGGCTGACATCCTCGGCCACCTCCTGCATCGTCTGGGCTATTCGATCGGAAGCGAGTGAGGTCTGCTCGCTTGTAGCTGACAACTGCTCGGCAGAAGCCGCAACCTGCTCTGCATTATGGCCAACATGATGAATTAACTCGCGCAGCTGGGAGGTCATCGCTTGGAACGAACGGGCAAGATCGCCTAGCTCGTCTTTGCCGTTTGCACGTATCGTTTTGCTCGTCAGATCGCCTTGGGCAATCGCTTCGGCAGCCGCTGCGATCTGGATGACCGGACGAGATATCATTCGGCCCACCAATCGAGAGACGATGAAGCTGACGATAAGAGCTATGACACCGAGAATTAGAATGTTACGTTTGATATCCTTAACCTCATCCGAGGCTTGTAATTGTTCGGTATGCAGCAACGTTTGTTGGAAGGCTGACAGAGCTTCCGTTTCTTGATCGAATCTTTGCATGATCTCTTGACCTTCGCCAATAGCGAGCTCCATTGCCTTCGTGCTGTCGCCTTTCACCAATAACTTGATCGAGCTGTTGGAGGAGAAATAATATTGATTTTCTAGGTCGATAATATTCTCGAGCAACACGATGGCATCAGGGTGCGCGATATTCTCCTGCAGGGCTGTTGCTTGTTTCTTAAAAGCAGTATGTGCATCCGTAAAGCTCTGCAGCGATGCCGGATCTTGCAGGAGCAGGTAGCCGCGGAGGCTCGCCATCTCTTTTTTGACATTGATATTAAGCTGCTGAATCATGATGAGATTAGCGGCTCTGCCTTCAATGAGTTCCGTAAAATGGCGTTCCACCTTCGAAACTTGGGTGTAACTTAACACAATTGTGATGCTCATGACGAGTAATACGGCCATAAATCCTGAGAAGAGTTTCTTGCCTAGTGTTAGTCGCATCGTATTACCCCGATCTATGTAATTATTAATAACATGAATAATAATAGTACAGGCCAGCGGAGTTTACAATATACTGACTATAAAGTTATAGGTGTTTCCTATAATTGGATGGAGGCGCATGGGGCAGCCTATGACAAGCGTTGCCGTCTATGCTACTATGATTGCTAACTAATGAAATGACAATACATAACGAAGAACAGAAGAGGACCATTATGATTACACAATTGGATCATCGCAACTTGAGTACAGCTCAAGAAATTATCGGGGTGCAGATACCTGCATATCTTGTTGAGGCGGCGATAATCGGGTTCGACGGGATTCCCGCGCTGCAGGATACGGCTGAGCTAGTGAGTGCATCAAGCGAAGATTTTGTTGGCTGCTGGGAGGAGGATCGGCTGGTCGGTGTTATTTCTTATGAGACGAGGGATGAGGAGATCGACATTTGCCGGTTGGTTGTTCATCCCGATTTTTTCCGAAGAGGCATTGCCGCCAGGCTGCTGGGGCATCTACTAAGTCATGCGGCATTCGGCAAACGCACGGTCGTTAGCACAGGGAGAGACAATGCGCCTGCCATTGCGCTGTACAAGCGATTTGGGTTCTCCGAGCGTGGCGACTTCGAGGTGGCACCCGGCTTTTTCATTACCCAGCTAGTACGCGAAGCTTAAGTACAACAAAAGGCTTTCTCTAACGACCTTGTGACACAAAGGCGGTTAAGAGGAAGCCTGTTTACGTATAGAGCTCTGGTATTCAAGAGAAGCGGAGACCCTCAGCGATGGCAACGATCTCATTACGTTCAAGTGCTCCAGTGATTGCGATGTACAAATGATCAACAAAATATTGAAGCCCTGCATACCCTTCGTCCGACACTTGCAGATAAGCTTCGTAGCCGTTAATGACAATTGTTTCCGTCGCAATCTGCGATTGCTCGGAGGTGATTTTCATTAAAGAGCCCGGAGGAAATACCTGCACATGCAGATGAAAGAATCCTTCGGCTCCGTCCTTGCGATTATAGGTGATCGTCAGCTGTTGATCCTTAGATTCGTCATGGGGTCTGAAAGTCTGAATCTCCGTCATCTCGAAGACATCAGGCAAATAAGTAAGAGTGGGAGGCTTAAATGCCAGCTTGTCCACTGCCTCAGCGAGCGTGGAATGTCGATTGTGGCTCATTCCGCCACTGTCAATATCTAGACCTTCTTGAGGCAGCGTATCTTGTTGTCCCGCATAATCAGGAGGGGCGTCCGTCTTGGGAGCGGTATCTGCCGGCTTCTGCCTGCCAACAGTCAGCTCTACAACTCCATCTCTAATGGTTGCTGCCGACTCTATCATCGGGTGGAAAGCAATCGAAACGATAGGTGTCCCGAACACTAAAGCTCCGATCAGAAAGGATAAAGCGATATAAGGGGTAAGTCGGAGTCTTCGGCGCAGCCGTGCCCGTCTTAGTAGTCGTTTCTCGATGTTCAACCAAGAAGGCTCGGAGTCGGGTACGAACTCTGAATTTCGTGCCGCTTCTTCGAATGACTGGTCGAATATTCGGTCGAATCGTTCGCGATCCATAGCTAGTCCCTCCATCTCTTCAAGAATATCTTGCGCATCGCTTCACGAGCTTTGTAGAGCTTGTACTTCACCTTATCCTCAGTCGTATCCAGCTCGGCGGCCATCTCCCGATAACTTAGCTCTCGCTTCCAACGGAGCTCAATTAACGCCTGATATTCCGGCTTCAGCTTCGTAAGATAGGTTTCTAGCTCCTCTGCCATCAGTTTGGTTTCGATTTCTGCTTCTAGTCCTGCTTTATCCGTAGCCATTCTGAGATTGTCTATGATATAGACACTGTCTGTGTTGTTATCGTTGCGATTTTTTTTGTGCTTGCGAAAAAAATTATAGATTTCATTCTTCACAATTACCTTCATCCAGCCTTTAAGATGGCCTTCATTTTCTAATGGAGGGATATGGCGAATGATCTTCATAAAGGCGTTCTGGAGTATATCTTCCGTTGTCGCATGATCTTTGACCATATAAATGATGATCGGGTATGCAAACCGATAATATTCGTGATAGACTTCACGCTGTACACTAGGTGACAGAGCTTCAAATTGGACAGAAGTCAAATGAAACAATTTGGTAGACATGGAATCTAGATTCCTCCTGAGCGACAAAATACACTGATTCTTCCATATATTCCGTAATTATATCGTATTTACAACACTAGGCGACAGTGAATGATAGGTTTACAAGGAAATAACAGGAAATTTGGTGGCGATTGCTTCTCCCTATGACCAAAGCTACAATGATACTTGAAAGGAGTAGATGAAACGATGACAACACCTTTACAGCCGAGTCTCAACTCGGAATATATCGTTAACCAACTAAAGGAATTACTTGCGATACCAAGTCCAAGCGGCTATTGCATGGCAATTATGGAATATATGAAGGAAGAGGCACGGAAGCTCGGTTATGAGATGGAGCAGACGCCCAAGGGTGTAGGCATCATTACCATTCCAGGCGACGACCCCTCGACGGTAATCGGGATTTCCGCGCATGTTGATACGCTGGGGGCGATGGTCAGATCGGTCAAGCCGAACGGTATGCTCCGATTTACACCTATTGGCGGCTACTCCATGCAGAGTGTGGAGGGCGAATATTGTGTGATTCATACGCGTGATGGACGCAAATACGAAGGAACCGTGTTGACGACCAAACCATCGGTGCACGTGTACGCTGATTCCCGCGACTTGAAGCGCGAGGAAGCGAATATGGAAATTCGGATCGATGAGCTGGTGGCTTCCAAAGAAGACACGTTGAAGTTAGGCATCTCGGTTGGCGATTTCATTTCTTGGGATCCTCGGACCAGGGTGCTGGATAACGGCTGGATCAAGTCGCGCCATCTGGATGACAAGGCGAGTGTTGCGGCGCTGATGGGAGTCATGGAATGGCTGAAACGCGAAGGTCGCTCGCCTAAACATACCTTGAAGCTCATTATATCTACGTATGAGGAGGTCGGTCATGGCAATGCCTACATCCCGTCCGATATTACGGAGCTGATCGCAGTTGATATGGGCGCGCTAGGCGATGATCTGTCCGGCTCAGAGCGGCATGTATCGATCTGCGCCAAGGATTCCGGCGGTCCCTACGACTACGAGATGACATCCAGGCTGATTGAGCTTGCCAAGCGGGAAGGGCTCCCGTTCGCGGTGGATATCTACCCGCAATACGGCTCCGATGCGACGGCAGCACTGCGTGGCGGCAGCAACATTCGTGCAGCGCTGCTCGGACCAGGCGTACACGCATCTCACAGCATGGAGCGCACGCACAAAGAGGCTGTCCTCGGCACAGCCGCACTCTTATTGGCGTATGTATTGGACTAGCGACATCGCATACGAATCATAAAACGGTTAAGCCATGGGCAGGCTTAACCGTTTTTTTGTCGATTCACGCGAGCAGAATAATCCATAAAACTGAGCTCGAATATCCATGTTTTATGCGACTGGAGAGGAGTAAACTTAATGCCATAGTGAAAAAGAGGGGGGATGGCGGTGAAAACAAAGCCGTTATTCAAAGAGCATCTGTTGAATTACAAAATGCATTATGTAATTGGTGCGGTATTATTGTCCATATCATGTCTGTTGCAACTCGTTATCCCTCTACTGCTTGGTCGATTCGCCGATCTTGTACAAGAGGCGATTACCGGGGAACAAATCATGTCAATTGCGTTATGGATCGCAGCGATTGGTTTGCTGGCCGCATTCTTTCGCTCAACGAGCCGTATCTACTTGTTCAGGCTGGCTCGTCTGCTGGAGAAACATATTCGGAAGAAACTGTTTGTGAAATGGGAGAGCTTATCCAGCGAATATTTCGGCAAACAAAGAATCGGCGATCTCATGAGCCACGCCGTGAACGATATCAACATTATGCGCGAGGTCGGCATGATGGGGGTCTTCTCCACCATTGAAGCGGTCGTCCTCATTGGAGTAGCGATCGTGGCTATGGCTGGTTCTGTTCATATGGGTCTGACACTGCTCGTACTGCTGCCGCTTCCGGCGCTTACCTATCTGGCGTATCGATTCCGGGGAGAAATTGAGCATCGGACAACGCTTGTGCAGGAGGCTGTCGGGGGTCTGACGAGCCGAGTTCAGGAGTTCTGCTCGGGTATTCGGGTGGTCAAAGGTTACGTGCAAGAGCAGCCGGAGATCGACAAATTCAAAAAGGATAACTACAACAATCTGGAGACGAACCGTCAGCTTAATCGTTCCAACTCGTTTTTCTCCGCGATTAGCTCTGCGGTTGTTGGCGTCAGTTACTTGTTATCTGTCGTATTTGGCGGGCTTCTAGTGATGAAAGGAAGTATCGGCATGGGGGATTTCGTAGCATTTAATACGTATCTGACCATGTTAATCGCTCCGGTAGAGAACTTAGGCAAGGTCATTAATATCTTGCAGCGAGGCAAGGCGGTCGACGTGCGGCTGCGCCACATTCTCGATACGGAGCCGACTATATCGGATGAGGAGGGGGCAGAGCGTGTGCCGGATATTAAAGGGGCGATTGAAGTACGAGGGCTCACCTTTTCTTATCCAGGTCAGAAGCGCGCGGCGCTGGAAAACATCAATCTCACCATCCCTTCAGGCGGGAGTCTCGCCATCGTGGGCAAGGTAGGCAGCGGCAAGACAACACTCGTCAACTTGTTGCTCCGACTGTACAATCCGCCCAAAGGCACGATTATGATCGACGGACACGATATGATGGATATTCCCATCAAACAGCTGCGGGAATCAGTGGGCTTCGTCCCGCAAGAGCATATGCTCTTTTCGACGACAATTGGCAACAATATCGCTTTTCATCCTGGCGGATATGCTCAGAAAGATATCCAGGAAGCGGCAAAGGTCGCGCAGGTCTATGACAATATTGTGGAATTTCCCGGGAAATTTGACACCTCGCTGGGCGAGCGCGGCGTTTCGCTTTCTGGAGGGCAACGTCAGAGAGTTAGCATGGCGAGAGCGCTGATTAAGGGGCCTTCGATTCTAGTGTTCGATGACAGTTTGTCGGCAGTCGATGCGGAGACGGAAGAGCGTATTCTCGAGGGGCTGACAAGTGTGATGAAGGATCGTACGACCATCATTACCAGTCATCGGCTGTCGGCGATCCGTCATGCCGACCACATTATTGTGATGGATCATGGAAGAATCGTAGAACAAGGCACGCATGCTGCATTGATGAAATTAGGCGGTTTGTACGCTTCGACGTACAACAAGCAGACGATGCGAGTCGGAATGGAGGGTTCGCTTGGATATTCACAATGAACGTAAGTTAGCAGGCGTCAAGGACGGATTGTTGTGGCGTCGAATGATGAGCTTCGCCGTACCGTATTGGCGCAGCTTGGCCATATCACTGTTATTCGCATTGCTCATAGCGGCAGCTGCCGTCACGCAGCCGCTTCTTGTGAAGTCGGCGATCGACGACCGGATTAACGGCATATTGAAGCCGATGATGTACGCGACCGATGAGATCGCGCTTGCCGAGCTATCGGGCGATGACCGTGCGTATGGCAAGCCGATTCAGTTGGGAGAGCGGACCTTCTACCGTGTGAATCCGGACGAAGGAGAATGGATAGCAGGATTAAGTCCAGCAAGCATTGTCGTGCGCGATGGCACCTACTATTTGCAAGAACAATGGGACGGGAAGGCGATTGCGGCAGATAATTACGAGCTGTCCAAGGGAGAAGTCGCGGCTTTTCGAAAGCAGGACTATACCGGATTGATCCTGTTAGCTGGATTATTTGTGCTTAACGTCGCAGTGGCGGGCATTTTTACGTACTGGCAGTCGGTCATCTTGTCGAATACGGGTCAACAAATTATTTACGACATGCGGAATCGGATGTTTACGCACTTGTCGAAGCTGCAGACATCGTATTACGACCGGAATCCTGTCGGACGACTTGTAACGCGTGTCGCGCATGATGTCGAAGCCGTTAACCAGCTGTACTCGCAGGTAATCGTCAATCTTGCCAAGGAGGTGCTGCTGTTAATCGGTATCGCGTCGATCATGCTGGCACTGAACGTCAAGCTGGCACTGGTTTCCTTTGCGGTTATTCCGCTATTAATCGGAGTAACGTTCTACTTTAAGGGAATTATCCGGGATGCGCAGCGTGTGTCGCGGTTGATGCTGTCGCGATTGAACTCCTTCTTGGCAGAAAATCTTAGCGGGATGACGATCGTACAAATGTTTACCCGCGAGAAGCAGCAGCTTGACGAATTCTCCAAGCTTAACGACGAACATTATCGTGCCGGCATGCGGGGCAGTGTCAACAACTCGATCTTCAACCCGATGATCGGATTTATCGGGAACATAGCACTCGCGTTAGTAGTCTGGTATGGCGGGCACTCTGTGTTGGCGGCGGGCGTCACCTTTGGTATTGTGTATGCATTTACGACTTATGTTCGTCAGTTCTTCCAACCGCTGACCGCGCTTGCCGATCGTTATACGCAGATTCAGACGGCGCTTGCGTCGGCGGAGAGAATCTTTGAGCTGCTGGAGGAGCGCCCAACGATTGTAGATCGACCGGATGCGAAGGCGATTATTCGTCCGCTCAAGGGGAGAATTTGCTTCGACAAGGCATGGTTTGCTTATCAAGGGGATGAGTGGGTACTGAAGGATATTAGCTTTGATATTAAGCAAGGTGAGACTGTGGCGTTTGTCGGAGCGACGGGAGCAGGCAAGAGCTCAATTATCGGTCTTGTTAATCGCTTCTATGACATTCAGCAGGGGAGTCTGACGATTGACGGCGTCGAGGTCAGGGATTACAAGCTGGATGAGCTCAGGAGATCCATAGGCGTCATCCAGCAGGATCCCTTTGTATTTACAGGAAATATCTACGATAACATCCGTATGAACCGTGCGGACCTGACGGACGAAGATATTTGCAAGGCGGCGAAGGAGCTGGCGATGGACGACTTTATCGAGCGACTGCCGCACGGATACGAGACGCCAGTCGGCGAGCAAGGTGTCAAGCTGTCTTCTGGTCAGCAACAGCTTCTTGCGTTCTTGCGTGTGTACGTCAGCGATCCGGACATTCTGATTCTCGACGAAGCGACCTCGCATATCGACACGGAGACGGAAGAAACGTTGCAGCAAGGGCTGATGCGGCTCTCGCGGGGCAGAACGACGCTTATCGTGGCGCATCGCTTGTCGACGATTCGACATGCGGATAACATCATCGTACTCGACAAAGGCAGGGTACAGGAGATGGGCGATCATGATGGACTGATGCGAATCGGCGGCGTGTACCGCAAGCTATATGAGCTGCAGAACGCAGACGGAGATGATCGCTCGTCAGTTGAGGAACCAAGTAGAGTTGCCAGGGACGATGCTAGAGCAAAAAACGCGGAGCGCCTCGCAGCTATGCCGGCAACACGAGCTAGATAATAAACGAGCGAGCGTTATGTTGAAGGGATAGAAGGCGGCAGACTTATAGATTGGGCGCCGCCTTGTGCGTCTTGGCGTATTGCGATGGCGATTGGCCGGTAAATTTCTTGAACAGCCGGCTGAAATAAAGCTCATCCTCGTAACCAATGCTCTGGGCGACAGCCTTGAGCTTATGGTCAGACAAGATAAGCAGCTCCTTGGCCCGGTCCATACGCAGCTGAGTCAGGTAGTGGATCGGGCTGGCGCTCGCGTATTTCTTGAACAGCCGAGAATAGTGACTGCTGCTCATCCCCGCCATATTGGCGAGATCCTCGACGGTCATATTCTCAGCATAATGATTAACCATGTGATCGATCGTCGTTTCGATCATGGTATTGGTATGTCCCGTCACGGCTTGCGAGCGCAGATCTGCAATAATATGCGTCAGAATGTCGAGGAATTGAATGCGCTGCCGCATCTGGACAATCTGTCCGCGATGCTTCATGAGCTTAATAATCGCTTCGAATGCATTATAAATCGGCGGCGTACTCAGAATGGAGTAGCTGCCCGATAAAGGGAAACGCAAATGGTCCCCGCTCTCGAGCGACCAGGAACCGTCTTCTTCGTAGGCGGCTACAACATAGGAGAAACGAATGAAACAAAATTCGATAGGTCCGTCGCCCTCGTTAATCCGTTCGATAATCATGCCGGGAGAGAGGGCGAATAGCTTGCCCGGCTCCGCGGTGTAAGAGGTTCCATTGAGGACAAACGTTGCTTTGCCTTTCGTAATAAGCCACAAGCTGTGGAAACGGTGGCTGTAAGGACCGTTACGCCAGCCGGCAGGTTTGTGGGAGTAGCCAGCCAGGATGACTTTCATATTCATACGGTTCAAATCTCGCATGATTTCCCAAGGTTTCATCATACAACATGCCTCCATCCGATCGCGCCTTC
This sequence comes from Paenibacillus sp. strain BS8-2, assembly GCF_054483835.1. NCBI lineage: Bacteria > Bacillati > Bacillota > Bacilli > Caryophanales > Paenibacillaceae > Paenibacillus > Paenibacillus sp. strain BS8-2. The sequence continues at coordinate 531,167 of NZ_CM137010.1, read as the reverse complement.
TATAACCAGTGTATCAGAAAAAGAAGCGACATTGGTACGATTCGTGTGGTCGGCGAATAAGGGGACGCACTACTCGGCATAGAAAGGCGGCGACTCAAGCGCCTATTGGATTTGGTTTCTCTTCCGATAAGCCGAAGGAGGCATCCCCGCATATTTGGCGAATGCGCGCGTGAAGGCGAAGGGATTGGCGTAGCCGAGCGAATAGGCGACCTCCGCGATGGGAACTGCCGAGTCGTCAAGCAATTTCGCTGCCCTTTTCATGCGCACCTTCGTCAAATATTGCAGTGGGGATATCCCCGTATGCTCGGCGAAGGCGGTGGAGAAGTAGTTGCGATTCATGCCGACCAATTCGGCAAGCTGCTCGACGGTGAGCCCCTCTGATCCGTGCAGCTCGATATAACGAATGCTCTGCTTCACCCATTCCCTGGCTGGAGGGCGTGATGTCACCGGCAACGAATCGATCAGCTGTGAGAAAAATAGATGTAATACGCTTTGTGTCTGCAGGGCGCGAGGCAAGCTCTCGCCGCTGGGATCGCTGCGCATAAGTCCGAATAATTGGGCCAAAATATCCTGAAGCGAGTCGTTGATACGGTCGCAAATATAGGGAGTTTCTGGTGTCATCCCGGCTTTGCCAAGCAGGCTTTCCGCTCCGGGCCCGTCGAAGGCAAGCCAGCTGAACGTTGCTTTGTTGCAAGAGTCGGGACGATAATAGCTGTACGAACGATCCTTGAATTTGCAGAATAGATCGCCCCCCGCAAGCTTGACCTCTCGATTGTCCTCTCGAAGAATGAGCTCACCCTCTGTTATCAGGTGCAGGCTGTAACAATCCATGCGCCTTGCTCCTGCATGATAACCCGTTTTTGTGATGGACTGTCCTCCCCGTACGACCCATATTGTCTGTTCAAGCTCCCAGTCGCTAGGGGTACGGTAGAGGAATTCAGCGTATTCGTTCCCGTAATCCTTCCATTGCAAGACGCTCACCCTTCCTTCTACCTGACAAAGTGATAGTTTAACCTGATATTCAGACATGGTCATGATACGGTTTGTTTACCTATAATTTTAGCATAAGAGGAGGATGGATGATGAAAAAACCTAACATATTGTTGATCACGAGCGATCAACAGCACTGGAATACAATCGGAGCTTTCAACGGGGAGCTGCAAACACCGAATCTGGATCGGCTGACTCGCGAGGGCACAACGTTTACAAGAGCCTATTGTCCCAATCCGACCTGCACGCCGACTCGCGCATCGATTATTACAGGAATGTATCCAAGTCAACATGGGGCATGGACATTAGGCACCAAGCTGCTAGAGGATCGACATACAGTCGGAGAGGACTTCCGTGATGCGGGATATTTGACGTCGTTAATTGGCAAGGCTCACTTCCAGCCTCTGAAGTCTACGGACGAATTCCCTTCGCTGGAGTCATATCCGATCTTGCAGGATTTGGACTACTGGCGTTCCTTCGATGAGCCGTTCTACGGCTTTGATCATGTGGAGCTGGCACGCAACCACACGAACGAAGGTCATGTCGGACAGCATTATGCCGCCTGGATGGAGGAGAAGGGCTGCTCGAACTGGCGGGATTATTTTGTAGCGCCTACGGGGACGATGGATCCGAATCACACCTATTCTTGGCCGATTCCAGAGGAGTATCACTACAATACATGGATAGCGGAACGGACAAACGCCAGACTGGAGCAGCATAAGGAAAACGACGAGCCGTTTTTCCTTTGGTCGAGCTTCTTCGACCCGCATCCGGAGTATCTTGCGCCGGAGCCATGGGATACGATGTACGATCCCGAAAGCTTGACGATTCCGAGCGCTGTGCCTGGCGAGCATGACAATAACCCGCCGCATTTCCGCATGACGCAGGAGGATGCTCCGGACTTCGCTGAGTGGAAGGAGACGGGAATGGGCATCCACGGCTACGGCTCCCATCAGTACTATATTTACGGAGATAGGAAGAAGCTGAGCGAATATGACAAGAAAAAGCTGGTAGCCGTTTATTACGGCATGATCAGCCTTATGGACAAATATATCGGACGCATCCTGGACAAGCTCGATGAGCTCGGCATGGCGGAGGATACAATTGTTGTGTTCACGACCGATCACGGGCATTTCTTCGGACAACATGGCTTGCAGCAGAAGGGCGGCTTCCATTACGAGGATCTGATCAAGCTGCCGTTTATCGTGCGGTATCCTGGTCATGTGCCGGCTGGAGCAACATCGGATGCAATTCAGTCGCTTGTTGATCTGGCCCCAACCTTCCTATCGTTCAGCGATATTCCGGTTCCCTATGCCATGACTGGCGTCGATCAGAAGGATGTCTGGCTGGGACGCAAGAGCGAGGTCAGGGATCATGCCATCTGCGAGTTCAGACATGAGCCAACAACGATCCATCAGAAAACCTACGTGGACAAACGCTACAAAATCACGGTCTACTATAATCAGACATACGGCGAAATTTTCGACTTGCAAGAGGACCCTGGCGAGCTCCGTAATTTATGGAATGACCCGGCATCCGCAGGTCTGAAGTCCGAGCTGCTCCTCAAGTATGCTTGGGCTGAGCTCGGCAAGGAGCCGATGCCGATGCCGCGGATTTGCGGGGCATAGCTCGGGCGGCGATGATTGTTTAAAGATTGCTACATGGAATTGCGAATGGTATGGAGCCTCGTACTCACGTTTGTTGTGGGTGTGGGGCTTATTTTAAATTCTAAGGATTCATAAGTTTGCATCTTATCTGAGTTTTGGATTCGCGGAGGAGCTCTGAGGACCCGCCGATGTCCCCAAGAGATCATGAATCGCTCAGTTAGTAAGGCTAGCGGAGTAGAACTGCTGCTTGAGCACTTTGGGATCCGTTTATCCCAAGTGATTGTGTTTGGTGACGATTATAATGACCTTGAACTTTTTGGATTGCCTGTTTATAGAGTTGCTATGTTTAACGCTGTAAACGAATTGAAAGAGCTAGCTAACCAAATAACGGAATCCAACGATAATGATGGCGTTGCCATCGTACTGGAGCAACTTCTAATAAGGGATAGTGGTAGATGTCGGGATTGACAACGGGAAGATAATCATGTAGTTTGATATTTATCTAATTAGATAAATATCAAAACACATAAGGGCGTGCAGCCATGCAATTGGACAAAATCGTGCAATACCACAAAGCGCTTTCGGATGCGACGAGAATACGAATGTTAGTCTTGCTCTCAGAGGGCGAGCTTAATGGTCAGGTACTGGCAGAGAAGCTGGCGCTCGCGCCGGCTACCATCACATTCCATGCAGCCAAGCTGAGGGAAGCGGCGCTCATCTACGAAAGAAGAGAGAAAAATGCCATTTATTTTTCCTTGAATCCTTATTTCCTTAAGAGTGGAGCCGAAGGTGTGCTGGGCCTTGTATTCAAAAAGAGAGGAGAGATTGGTATGATTGAGAAGGACGAATATACCAAATGGAAAGAATCGACGATCCGGAATTTCTTTTCCGCGGACGGAAGGCTAAAGACGATTCCCAGCCAGATGAAAAAGAAGCTGATCGTGCTAGAGCATCTGGCGAATAAGCTGTCGTTCGGGCGCCAATACGAAGAATCCGAGATCAATGCGTTTATTAAGCTTGTTCATGATGATTTTGCTACGATTCGCAGGGAACTTATTATGCATCAGTTCATGTTCCGGGAGAATGACAAGTACGAATTAAATCCGCGTGAGCTCTGGACGAAGTGGGAGGAGCTGAAATAACGATGAAAACTTACGCGCTGTCGACGAAAGACAGGGACGGTATGATTGATGTCACGGCTTATGTTCGCGAGGCAGTACGGGAGAGCGGCGTGCAAGAGGGATATGCGCTCGTGTATTGTCCTCATACAACAGCGGGCATGGCTATTAATGAAAATGCCGATCCAGACGTAGTAAGGGACGTGCTTCGCCGATTGGATGAGCTTTACCCATGGGAGCATCGGTTAGATCGTCACGCGGAAGGCAATACGGCCGCTCATCTCAAGGCGATTACTACGGGCACAAGCCAGATGGTGTTGATCTCGGGTGGCAAGCTTGTGCTCGGTACGTGGCAGGGCATTTATTTCTGTGAGTTTGACGGACCTCGCAGGCGAACGTTCCATGTGAAGGTGATAGGCGGATAGATGGAGCAGCTGGATGCCGTGGCTGTAATCAGAGCAAGCATGGTAACACGGTACAGACGATTAGCCATGCGGAAGGAGTGCATGTAGATGTGCAGAAATATTAGACCGTTGTTTAATTTCGAACCTGCCGCGTCGCCGGATGAGGTCGAAGCGGCGGCCCTTCAATATGTACGGAAGATATCTGGCTTCGTTCAGCCCTCCAAGGCGAACGAAGAAGCATTCCGCCGTGCTGTGGCGGAAGTGACCGAGGTCTCCCAGCGTCTTCTGGAGTCGCTTGTGACGAATTCCGAGCCCAAGAATCGGGAAGTCGAACGAGAACGGGCACGTGAGCGCAACGCCAAGCGATTCGGAGAAAAACCGGTAGAAGGGTAGCGCAGGCTGCATTGTTAGATTGATTCGCGATTCGCGTGGCTTCATCCTTTCCCCCGCAGCCAAAGAAGGTGATCATCCCCGATCGGAAGTGGCAGCTCGCCAGTCCGAAGCGGCGCGTAATGCGAGATGAGCTCAGACGCAGTGACAGGCTCCGGCGTATCCAGCCAGCCGGCAACATGTGCGAGCAGCCCGATGAGCCGCTCGGCCTTGACGTTCTCGCTGCGGAGCGCGGCAAGCGTAAGCGACTTGTCCCGCTTGGAGAATCGCTCGCCGCTCGCGTCTCCGAGCAGCGGTACATGGGCGAAAGCGGGCGCCGCATGGCCAAGCGCATCGTATAATGCAAGCTGTCTCGGCGTGGAGTCGAGCAGATCGGCGCCACGCACGACATCGGTGATGCCCATGGCGGCATCGTCAACAACGACGGCAAGCTGATATCCGAACATGCCATCCGCCCGCTTGACGACGAAGTCGCCGAGCGTGTCGCCGTCATAGGAGCGAACGCCAGCGTAGCCATCGACGAAAGCAATTGGCACGCTCGGCATAACAAAGCGGAGGGACGGCTCCTTATGGGCAGCTCTGGCAGCTCGCTCCTCCTTCGTCAGATGGCGGCAGAAGCCGGGATAAGCCGGTCCCTCGGAGGATAGACCGTGAGGAGCACTTGCAATAGAAGCAAGCTCGGCACGGCTGCAGAAGCATGGGTAGAGACGACCGGCGGCCCGAAGAGTATCCAGAGCAGCCTCATATAACTCATCGCGATGGCTTTGCTCGTATGGTTCATGAATACCTCCGATGCGAGGTCCCTCGTCCCAGTTAAGACCGAGCCAGAGCAAGTCGTCCTGTTGCTGCTCGGCAAAGGCGGGACGCGACCTCGGTTTGTCGATGTCCTCGATGCGAAGCAAGAATTCGCCGCCAGAATGGCGGATTTGCAGCCAAGCGACGAGAGCTGCGAATGCGTTGCCGATATGTAAGAGACCGGATGGCGTAGGAGCGAAACGGCCCCGGCGCTTGAGCGGTTGAATCGATGGAATCGGCATTAGGAGCCCACCTTCTGGTCGAAAATGATGTCAAGAAAACGAAGATGAAATGGTCTGATGGTCGTTCGATGCGTTAGCATCTTACTTCCCGAGCATACAAAAAAAGAGCAGCATAGCCGCTCTGTTCGTTATACATATAGGTTGGTTAGTCTGGAGTGAACTTCAAATGGCGGAGCTGACGGGATTCGAACCCGCGGTCTCCTGCGTGACAGGCAGGCATGTTAGGCCTCTACACCACAGCTCCACACTTAAAGTCGGTGTCTCGCAGACACAAGTAGTATCTTATCACGGTGCTGCGTGCTTTGACAAGCTTTTTGTTCTATTGAAGCATAAACGGTGCTCAAACGGGAATCCAGATGCGCGAAGAATCCAGACGCATGGAGATCAGAGCTTCATTAAAGGTGAGCTGCTTAAAGCAACTTTTGCATTTCGTCTTTACTTTCGATGGCTGCAGGGCTGGGAAGGTCATCTTCTACCATCTCACGTGTTGAGCTGCGGAATTCGCGCAGTGTGTCGCCGAATGCGCGACCGAGCATTGGCAGCTTGGACGGACCAAATACGATGAGCGCGATGAGCAGGATGATGATGAGCCCGGATACCCCGATATTATTGAACATAGGAATCACCTCGTTTTCCATGTCATTCCATGTATTTTGCTTCATTATTGCGTGGCTTATGCGTTTCGTTTGGCGGGAGGCGTTGTTGATGCAGCCGCTGCAGAGGCGCTTTACAAAAACAGCTGTATCGGCTGCCATGCTGCAGATCTTGCGGGCGGAGTAGGACCGAATTTGCAGAAAGTCGGCGGCGAGATGACGACGGATGAAATTCACGATAAAATCGCCAAAGGCGGCGGAGGTATGCCAGGTTTCAAAGATCAATTGACGGACGCCGAAATCGACTCGCTAGTCGGTTGGCTTGCCGCCAAGAAGTAACGAAGCATTGATAGGTATGCGGGAAATTGAAAAGCCGTTTCGCCATGATCCGGGATCATGTTGCGAAACGGCTTTTGTGCATTCGGCGTGTGTTTAGGACTGTGTTTGTCGTAACGGTACTGCGAACGCCTGTAGGAGTGACTTCTCTTGTATGAGTGGTAGTGGTGGCACATCCGTCAGCGTTCTGGCACTCGATTTCTGGCTAGTTCATTATCATAGATCATTATCATCAAACATTGATGTATTTTATACAGGTAAATTTTCAAATTGTATGCCTTTGGAGAAGGTTTGATGTAGTTTGTACAGGATTCTAATGGCTTGAACCTGTTTCCAGGGGTGGAGGCTCCAAAAGTCCTGTACCAATTACATGATTTTTAATTTTCCCCAGACTTAGGAGGCGAGAATGCTGTACAAAATGAAGGATTCGATCCTCCAAAAGGACCCGCCGCTATAATCCAACAACTACCGCTCGAAAAAACATCAGCCACAAAGTACAGACTTCAGGCCGCCGAGGCGGGACGGATGCTCGTGAAACAGCGTCCAGTCCCACAGCCAGCTGTTGCGATAGTGTGAAAATAATCTAGATATACATCCTATGATTGCTCTAATCTAAACAACAAACGAGACAACATCACAGCCGCTTCGGAGCGAGTCGCAGATTTGCCAGGCTGCAGCATGCCTGCCGGCGTACCTTGCAAGATGCCTGCCCTCACCATATCAGCTAGCGGCGAGCGTGCCCACTTGCTGATCGATGCGGCATCCAGGTACCTGTTCAAGACAGCAACAGCATTGCCGTCTCCGCCCATATCGGACATCGTTGCATCAGCAGCACCAGCTTCAGAATTCTCCGCTATAACAATACCCTCGAGCGAAGCTCCTATTCCTGAATAGCTTGTTTGCTTCAGCGCTCTGCTCAGCATGACGGTTATTTGCTCACGCGTGATCCAGGCATCCGGACGGAAGGTCCCATCATCATAACCAGTGACAAGTCCAAATCGTTCGGCAGCAGCGACAGCTTCCGCATACCATGCGTCAGGATCGATATCAGTAAACGAGGATTGGCCGCCATACAGTCCAAAGGCGCGTACCAGCATTGCCGCGAATTGAGCACGAGTTACGTTCTCGTCTGGAGAGAAAGTGTCCATAGCTACACCTTCAATAAATAAACGACTCGCCAGCCATTCGACTTCGGAACGGGACCAGTGTTGGCTAAGATCGTCGAAGACACGATTGATATCGACCGCTGCGTAGATGCTGTTACCGGTTCTAAGCATTCGGATAAAGGAAATGTCACCATCCTGCTCGATATACGAAGGTACACCGGAGAAGCTGCCGGTCGCCGGATCGTAGACGGCTCCAGCTAGATTAGAGGATTCATACCCCTCTGGAAGCGGGATGTATCGAGCGGCGTAACCTGGCAGCTCAGTTACATCGATGTTACCGGCGGCACCTTGGATGGAGACTGCGAAATCGATAGCTTGCGACACCAGCTTAATTCCGTTAGCTTCTGCATCTATCTCCATTTGCCGAGCTTGCTCTCCCGTCAATGTGCTGATCTTCAAAGAAACGGTAGTTCCTTCCGGCATACTTTCCAGCATGCTTAGATCAGACGCAGACCATAGCGACTTCGTGGAGATCTGATAGCGGCCGAATACTGTATGCAGCTCTAGGATAATGCCATCATTGCTGGCATCGGTCGTTACCAGCGACATCAGGCTTGCTAGCGGGAGCGCCACTTCCATACGATCAGCTAATGGGTCTCCATCAAGCTTCATAGTTATACCATTCCGGTTGGCATCCAACAAAGCACCCGCTTGAGCCAGATTGGATGGAGTCAGCCGAGCAATATATGCCTTCCTACCATCCGAGGAGGTCTGCAACGTCCCAGACGCATGGATGAACGCGCCAGCGTCGTGACGTGAAACGATAGGTTGAGGCGGCAAAACAATCGAACCTAATTCACCGTCACCATTCCCATTACCGTCCCCATCGCCATCCCCATCACCGCTGCCCGGTTCATCGTTCTTTTTCCCATAGGCCCGAACATTGTCCAAATAATATGCATTTGCGGAATTGTTGTTGGCTGTGAAGCTTTGGATGACGGCGATATCTGCTACCGTGTTAAACAATCCGATCTGCTCCAGCGCCAGCTCGCCATCCACATAGATGTCCGCTTTGCCCGTTGCCAGGTTGGCGACGATGCTGATGGCATACCAAACGCCTGCTTCGTAGTTCATGAGAAAAGGTACGTACCCGCCGTTTGTCCGATAAGCCAAATGTCCGCCGTTTGTTTCGATTGCCACAGCAGCATAGCTGTTGCTTGTCGAGCCTGCTCCGGCTCCAGATGTAAGACGGAATACCTTGACCGAGTTGGCTTTGCTCTCCTGCATGAAATCAAAGGAAGCCCCGGCGATGGCCGTTTGCCCTTCAAATGTTCGATCCCCCAATACGATGCCGCTTCGATCGTCGAAGAATCGAATGCTTTTATCCGTACTGCTAGGCAACTCTGCTACGGTGAGCGTACCGCTTTCTTCGAGTATGGCGTAATGCTGAGGTGCGGCACCTGTTTCTTGATCGTCAAAATGATCCTCCAGCAGCATACGAAGCTCGGACAGCTCCGTCAGATCGGTCAGAGAAGCGCTGGTAGCAGCAGACAGTTCGCTTGCTCCCGCCGCATTAACGGCAGCTACCGCGTATTCGTACGTTATCCCCTGTGCAGCTGTCCGATCTTCGAAGGAATGTTCGAATATAGAACCATCGAGAATAACAAAGCTTTCCGTCTCGGCGACACGGCGATATAAAACATAATAATCTGTACCGTTCGAAGCCTGCCAAGAAACCGAAATCTTCGTGCTGCCTCCGGAAGCCGTAACGCCCGCTGGAACGGAAGGAATGGCTAGCTCTCTCGGCGTCGCGGTTACTTGGATTGATGCGTTACTCTCACCATTGTCGTTGACCGCACGAACGACATAATAGTATGGAACACCGTTACTTACCCCTAGGTCTGTATAAGATGTCTCAACAATTGTTTCCAGCAGGTCGAAAGGTCCTTCGGACGACTCGCTGCGATACACGTTATAGCGATCGGCCGCACCGACTTCCCCCCAACGAAGCTGGATCTCGCCGTCGCTTTCGATGGCGAGCAGTCCGCTAGGCGCGGTTGGTGCTTCTTCAGGAGCATCTGATGGTGTCCCGCTATAGCTGCTCGTGCTCAGCCAGTTCTCTGTTGACCAGTACAGCTCACCCGCGCCTGCTCCAGAACCGTTAGCACCGCTCAAGAGCGAGCTAAGTCCGGGGGTTTCCTGCGGCTCGTACAGATAAGGAAGCTCGCCCGACGCTGTATTCCAAGCAAATGGCAACGGTTCGGCCGGCATAGGAGCAAGCGGACTATCAGGCGAATCGCTGTCGCCGGAGTATGTAGCTCCGTCGAGCGAATAATCGATGCCGGTTGCTTTGATGGCACCCGTGAAACGTGGATCTACATCTTCCTTCTGATTGTTGCGAAGGGGGTACAGAACATCCGTGATCACGCTGTTCTCTATGAATACGGCCCCGCCTTCCGTAGAAATTGCACCGTTGCTTGTCACGCCGAAGTGGTAGCCAGCCTCGGCGATCGCTGCGGCAACCTCTGGCGTCAGCCTTTTGCTCGCGTTATGAGCTCCCGTGTTGTTGACGACGATGTTGTAGACATGCGCATTGCCAGCCCGGAGGCGCGGGATTCGGTCCATCATGTCCGTATACAAGTTGTGATGCAGCGTGATCGCAAGCTCTGCATTGTCGGCAGCAAGCTCGGACGCACCGATGAGATGCCCCTTCTTCTGACCTGCAGCAATTGCGATAATATCTGCTTTGGTCAAACCGGCGCCTAGCAGTGCTTCGTACATCGGATATTTGGCTGGCAATCGGTCGAGCGCTTCGATCTGCTCGCTAACCCAGCTTCCCTGCTTGCCGTCGTCGCCCTCAAAGCGGCTCCAGGAAATCGTGATGCCATTACTGCCGCCTTTGGCGTCGACGACACCGTCATACGATTTGCCGAAGGTAGCGTGGTCGATCCATACCTTGCTTGTTCCGCTCTCCAATGAAATATAGTCCCAATCGTTGCGATCGTAATCGCCGTTCGTTGCTTCGTCCCATTCCCACAGCTCATCGAATTTCAAATTACGAATTACGATGTTGGTGCTCGCCCGGAAGACAAGGGAAGCATGGCGAATGGCAGATCCGTTGCGGGAGAAGATGGTGAGCCCATTCGCATTGTCTATGGTGATCTTGCTGACGCCAGTCTTCAATAATATAGGGTGCAGGAGCGGTTCATTATGTTTGGCAAAAGGAGACCGTTTCGCGCTCTCCGGAATTTCGTTCCAGCCTAAATCCAGATCGTTCATAATTTCGATGACCTTGGCGCCGGAATCGGGCTGCAGCGCATCATGGAATTCAGCGGCGTTCGTTATTTTTCGATAGGAGGGATCATCCTCTGGGATGACGCCTCCGCCGCTGGCGTACGTTGCAAAGCCGGACAGCTCGTATAGGCCTGGCACAGTCAAGCCAGTGGGGATGGCCGACGTCTGCTCGGAATCGTCGCTCAGACCGTTCGTGTTGCCTGCGTTGACGACGAAATAATAAGGGACACCGTTCGTAAGTCCGTCAATCGTTGCGGTTGTTCCTGACGCTTCATCTAACAACGGATATGGTCCGCCATCCGCGGTGCCGCCTTTTATCTGATAGTAGGTGGCTCCCGTTACGGTGTTCCATGAGAGATCGACCGCCCCGTCCTTGGCAACGGCGACTAAGCCGTCAGGCAGGCTCGGGGGATCGCTGCTATCTACGATCGAATCGGAGTCGAACACCTCTTGGCCATCCACGACCCAAGTGATTTGGTCGAAAACGGCAGAACCGGCTGAGACGGCCAATCCGACGTGAAGCGTAGATAGATTCAGATGTGTATAGTGGTTCTTGTCGTTATTGTTGAAGTTGGTTCGGGATACATAATTGGTGCCGCCATCCGTTGAGTATGAGAAGGCGAGGTTGTTGTCCGTTCTTTGGATGCGCAAATAAACGGGACCGCCAAGCTCCGTGCCGAGGGCAGTCGTTCCTCCGCCCGTACCGTCAAGTCTTCTGTAATCGCGTACTTGATAGCTGCCTGAGCTGTAATAGAGGCCAAGGGCAACCATCTTGGATGCGGCGTCCGATCCGTCCTTTACCATGAGTGCCGCCCATGCGTTGGACGGGTTAGGCACGAATGCGCTGATGCGGGCCGTGAAGGTGAAATCCTTGTTTCCGATAACAGGCATAAAGGAGTAGACCACGTTGTCACCGGACGAATCGATTTTGCCGGCTGCAGCAGACATCGACAGCTGATTGTTTGCAAATTGAGCCGATGCCTCACCAGGCTTCGAGGACTCGCTCGCATACATACTGACTGCGCTCCATGAATCGGGCAGATTCGCCGTTACTACAGGATCAGCGGCAGCTGATACAATAGCGCTTGGCAGCGGGGATACGATGGCAAGCTGCGCAACCATGGTCGCCGCGAGGATGGTCCCGAGCCAGTGTTTGTGACGTTTCATCTTCCTGTTGCACCTCCATTGGATATAGGTATGTAAACGCTTACCGTTTCTTCGCCAGTATAGGAGACTCCGGGAGGTACCACAATAATCATCGCGCCAGTAATCGTGTTTAGCGACCTAAGAGGCGGATAATCATTTGTTCGGGTCATAATCACTTTGTTGGTCGCGGAGCGCAGCGGTGAACGTTTCTCCAGTCGCGGGACACGGTTCTTGCAATCATAAGAAAAGTTCACGTATGAATTCAATATTTCTTATAGACATAATTCGTCAATTTCATTGACCGAAACTAGCGTCTATGATAATTTTAGAGCAGGATAAATTCATACTTGGAAACTTGGAATTGAAGTGCATAGATTCGATGTGAGGTGGATGCAGTTGCAACTTAAGGTGACGAACAGTCCGTTTAACGAAACGCAGGTAGAGCTGCTTAACAAGCTGTTGCCGACTTTGACGGATTCCCAGATTCAGTGGCTTAACGGATACACGACTTTCTATCGTACAGGCGCCGCATCCGCGGAATCCGCGGTAGCATTGCAAGAACAATCGCCGGTTGCGGTTGCGGCAGCGCTTCCAGTTCTAGAAGCGGTTGAAGCTGCAGCGCCTGCATTGCCGCGCGAAGCAACCATTTTATTCGGTTCGCAGACGGGTAATTCGCAGCGTCTAGCTGGCAAGCTCGCCGCTCAGCTCAAGGAGCAGGGCTTCGATGTCACATTGTCGGCGATGAATGCTTTCAAGACGAACGGACTTAAGAAGGCTCCTTATTTGTTTATCGTGGCAAGCACGCATGGTGAAGGCGATCCGCCGGATAACGCGTTGACGTTCCACGAGTTCTTGCTGGGCAAGCGCGCGCCTAAGCTCGATGGCATGAAGTTCTCCGTGCTGGCGCTCGGCGATACATCATACGAATTCTTCTGCAAAACAGGTCAAGATTTCGACTCTCGCCTCGCTGAGCTTGGCGCAGAACGGATCGCGCCGCGCATGGATTGCGACGTCGACTTCGATGGACCTGCAACGCAATGGCTGGCTAGCGTGATTAGCGCTGTGACGGCAGCTCCTGCAGCAGCAGCTTCAAGTGCGACGGCAGCGGCTCCTGCAGCATCCTCCACGGCAGCCGGGGAATCGGAGTTTTCCCGTGCCAACCCGTTCAAGGCGGAGCTGTTGACGACGGTTAACCTTAATGGACGCGGATCCGACCGCGAAACTCGCCACCTCGAAATCTCGCTCGAAGGCTCCGGCCTGACATACGAGCCAGGCGACTGCGTCGGTATCTATCCGGAGAACGATCCCGCACTTGTTGACGCGATCATCGCCGAGATGAAGTGGAGCGGCACCGAGAACGTAGTACCGGGCAAGGATGGAGATGGAGAGGACGGCCAACTGCGCGGAGCGCTGCTCCGCCAATTCGAGATTACGGTTCTGACGCGTCCGCTGATCGAGAAAGCAGCGGCATTCTCCGAGAACGGCAAGCTTGCCGAACTGAGCCTGCCGGATAACAGAGAAGCGTTTAAGGCTTATGCCAATGGACGCGATCTGTTGGATCTGCTCCAGGACTTTGGTCCTTGGAAGCTGTCTGCAGCGGATCTCGTATCCATTCTGCGCAAGCTGCCGCCTCGCCTGTACTCCATCGCGAGCAGCAACAAAGCGAATCCGGATGAAGTGCATGTCACGATTCGTAAGGTCGAGTATGAAGCACATGGACGGAAACGGGGCGGCGTATGCTCCGTGCAAGTGTCTGAACGAGTGGAAGCGGGAGATACCCTGCCGATCTTCATTCAGAACAATCCGAACTTCAAGCTGCCTGTCAACTCCGAAACGCCGGTTATCATGATCGGACCGGGTACGGGCGTCGCGCCATTCCGCGCATTCCTGGAGGAGCGCGAAGAGCTTGGCTCGGAAGGGAAAACATGGTTGTTCTACGGTGATCGCCACTTCGTGACAGACTTCCTCTACCAGACGGACTGGCAGCGGATGCTGAAGGACGGCGTTCTGACGAAGCTGGATGTTGCGTTCTCCCGCGATTCGGAGGAGAAGGTTTATGTACAGCACAGAATGCTGCAGCAAGGAGCCGAGCTCTACGCATGGCTTCAAGAGGGTGCGCATGTTTACGTGTGCGGCGACGAAAAACATATGGCGCATGACGTCCACTCGGCACTGCTGACGATTATCGAGCAGCAGGGCGGAGTCAGCGCAGAAGCAGCAGCGGCATATGTAGCTGATCTGCAAGCGAACGGGCGCTACCAGCGCGACGTCTACTAGAGGAAGAGAAAGGAGCGGACAGCAGTGACGAAACAGAAAGTACAACCAGTTGGCGGGCCTCCGAGCGATGTCGAGCAACTGAAAATAGAGAGTAACTATTTGCGCGGGTCTCTTGTGGAGACGTTGGCTAATCGCGTAACAGGCGGCATGACCGAGCTGGATAACCGATTGATGAAATTCCACGGCAGTTATATGCAGGATGACCGCGATGTGCGGAACGAACGCCAGAAGCAGAAGCTGGAGCCTTCGTACCAATTCATGCTGCGTGTCGTGACGCCAGGCGGCGTTTCGACGCCGGAGCAATGGCTGGAGATCGACAAGCTGGCGCAGAAGTACGGCAGCGGCAGCATCCGTCTGACGACCAGACAGGCATTCCAATTGCATGGCGTTCTGAAGTGGAACCTAAAGCAAACGATTCGTCAGATCAACGACGTGATGCTGACGACGCTTGCGGCTTGCGGCGACGTTAACCGTAACGTTATGTGTACGCCGAATCCGGAGCAATCCGAGGTTCACAGCGAGGTTCAAATGTGGTCGGAGCGTCTAACGACGCATCTGGCTCCGAAGACGCCAGCCTACCACGAAATTTGGCTGGATGGCGAGAAGGTGGATACCGGCGAGAAGCCGAAAGCGGAGTCCGGCCTTACGGGCAATGCGGTGGAACCGATGTATGGACCGGTCTATCTGCCGCGTAAGTTCAAGATCGGCATTGCAGTACCGCCTTCCAACGATGTGGATGTGTATTCGCAGGATCTTGGTTACATCGCCATTATGGAGAAGGGCAAGCTGCTTGGCTTTAACGTAATTGTAGGCGGCGGCATGGGTATGACCCACGGCGATACGAACACGTATCCGCAGCTTGGCCGTGTCATTGGCTTCTGTACGCCAGATCAAATTCTTGATGTAGCGGAGAAGACGATTACGATTCAACGCGATTATGGCAACCGTTCCGTACGGAAGTACGCCCGGTTCAAATATACGGTCGACCGTCACGGTCTCGACTGGTTCGTGGGCGAGCTCCACGAGCGTATGGGATGGGAGCTGGCGCCGGCTCGTCCGTTCAGCTTCGACTCGAATGGCGACCGTTACGGCTGGAACAAAAACAAAAACGGCAAATGGAATTTCACGATCTATGTGAACAGCGGCCGTATTATCGATACCGACGAGAGCAAGCTGATGACCGGTCTTCGCGAGATCGCCAAGTTCCATACGGGCGACTTCCGCTTGACGGCGAATCAGAATTTGATCATCGGCAATATCGCGGCGAAGGACAAGAAAAAGATTACCGGTCTGATGGAGCAACACGGCATCACAGACGGCTCGGAGCTTGTCGCGATGCGCCGCAGCTCGATCTCTTGTGTGGCGCTGCCTACCTGCGGACTTGCAATGGCAGAGGCAGAGCGTTATCTTCCAACGCTGATCGAGAAGCTGGAGCCTGTGCTTACAGACGCAGGTTTGCGCGACGAAGAAATCAACATCCGTATGACCGGCTGCCCCAATGGCTGCGGTCGTCCGGCGCTCGGCGAAGTATCGTTTATCGGCAAATCTCCGGGCAAATACAACATGTATCTGGGCGCTGGCTTCTCCGGCGATCGTCTCAGCAAGCTGTACCGCGAGAACATTGGCGAAACGGAAATCGTCGACACGCTGACTCCGATTCTTCATCACTTTGCATCGGATCGTGAGCAAGGCGAACACTTTGGCGATTTCGTCATCCGCAATGGTTACATCAAAGCGGTTACCGACGGCACCAACTTCCATAGCTAAGCCATCAACAAGGTTGTCCCTTAAGTCGTGCATGTTGACGACTTGTGGGGCGGCCTCTTTTTGTAATATAGGAAAATCGAGTTGCGATCAGGTTTGCAACCATGCGCCGCCGGACATGCTGATAAGACCAGGCTTATCAGGTCTATTCCATTGGAGGAGGGGATTTACATGGTTGGCATTCATCCCGTTCATCGCCGTATGGCGGAGTTAACGCTCAAAGCCAGAGCGACAGGGGGTTATCACATGTTGTCGTTGCTGGAGAAGAGGGAGTTTGAGCACTGTATGAAAGTAAACTTCGATCTCGTATCTAATCTTGATTCGTTAAAGTCGGTTGCGTTCGTTGCGTATACGAGCGGAGACGCCGAATGGCATCAGGAGTTGTGCGCCAAAATCGAGGAGCTTGAATCGAAGCTGCTTTAGCAGGTGCTGCTATAGCCGAAGCTACTTAATCGAATATGAGATTGTCCGTTAATAGGTCAACCAGAGTTAAACGGAGCAGCTCTTTCATTAATACGAAGCAAGCGGAATCGAGCGAGGGTGGTATACTCATCGTATAAGGATTGTAATGACAACCATTAACGATGAGAAGGCGGCGAACTTTGATGAAAAAATCGATGATAGCAGCACAGCTATACACGCTTAGAGAATTCTGCAAGGACGAGGCAGGTCTGCGTGAATCGCTGCGCAAGGTCAAAGAGATCGGCTATGAAGCCGTGCAAGTATCCGGGGTAGGCCCGATCGATCCCCAGATCGTGAAAGCGATTGCGGACGAGTATGGTCTCACGATCTGCGCGACGCATGTCGGTTATGATGCATTGACGACTGATCTGGAAGCAACCATCGAAAAACATAAGCTGTGGAATTGCAAATACGTTGGACTTGGCGCTATTCCTGAATCGTTCCGTAATGCGGGCGGAGAGGGCTACTCTGAATTCGCAGGTATTGCGACAGATATCGGACGCAAGCTGAATGAGGCTGGCCTGCAATTTATTTATCACAACCATCATTTCGAATATACCAAATACGAAGGTCGTACAGGCATGAGCATCCTGCAAAACGACAGCGATAAAGACGCCGTTCATTTCGAGCTGGATATGTATTGGGTACAAGCAGGCGGCGCTAGCCCTGTAGAAGCTGCACATGAGGTTGATGGCCGTATGCGCGTTGTACATCTCAAAGACATGGCGATCGTTGATAATAAACAAGTGTTCGCAGAAATCGGCGAAGGCAACATGAACTTCCCGGCAATCATTGCTGCTTGCCGCGAGATCGGCGTTGAGTGGTACGTGGTTGAGCAGGACGTATGCCTGCGCGATCCGTTCGAAAGCTTGGCGATCAGCTATCGTTACCTCAGCACTTTGGCTGAAGAGTAGAACGATAACTCATTTAATTGAAAGAATAAAGCCTTCATTTCTCGCTTGTACAGTGGGGGATGAAGGCTTTTTTTGTATAGGATAATAAAAGTGTGTCCGGATTGAATTGCTCATGGCCGCCTAGTTCATACGTATTCTCGAGGTTGGGTGGCCGGAAAGATGTGTAGAATGCAGGATTGTTTGATGGTTGATGCTTTAAAAAATTAGCTTTTTCAATCCCACGCACCTAGTTGAAGTTACTTTCATTACAATCGTTAAAAATTTGTGCGATTTTCCCTTTGAGGGATGTAGAGGATGTCCTTCCGTTATGGTACGCTAAGTGACATAAACCAAACGAGGTGAATAATGAATGGGTGCTCAAGCAAATCGTAAAAAGAAGGGATCAGGCTCTCGTAATTTCGTATTGTATACGGCAATTGTTGTTCTGATCATTGTATTGCTAGTTGTAATCAACCAGATGCAGAAAAAAGAAGAAGGCCAGAATAAGGAGTTATCCAGCATCCCGTCGACCGAGTCGCAGCCGGTGCTTGGTGATGCTAATGCGAAAGTATCGATCGTGGAATTCGGAGATTATATGTGTCCTTCCTGCAAATATTGGGGAGAAGCGGTATGGCCTCAACTAGAGAAGGACTTTGTCGATACGGGTAAAGCAACGTTTTCTTATGTGAATGTTGATTTTCATAATCAGCCGTCCGTTACAGGAGCGCTTGCGAGCGAGTCCATTCTGAAGGCGTATCCCGACAAGTTCTGGGATTTCCACAAGGCATTGTTCGCGCAGCAACCGACTTCCGATCATGATGCGGTTTGGCTGACGGAAGACAAGGCGGTAGAAGTAGCGAAATCTGTCATTCCGGAGCTGGATGAAGCAGCTTTGCGGACAAGCATGAGCTCGGACGAGATGAGAGAGCAGTTCTTGTTGGACAAGGGTCTGTATCAAAAGTATAACGTGAACCAAACACCTACCATCATGATCAACGATACACAAATCGCAGATCCGTTCGATTACGCGTCGATCAAAGCGGCAATCGAAGCGAACCTGGAGTAGGGGTGAACCTATGTTATTAAGACGGAACGCGTTAAACCTTGCCTGGATCGTTGCAGTCGTCGCAACGCTGGGAAGCCTTTATTTCAGCGAGGTACGCGAATTTATTCCATGCGACCTATGCTGGTTCCAGCGTATACTGATGTATCCGCTCAGCATTATTCTCGGCATCGCGGCATTTAATGATGACTTCAAGATCCGTAAGTACGTGCTGCCGTTGTCCATTATCGGCATGGGGATATCGACTTTCCACTATATGCTGGAGAAGGTTCCGGGCTTCGAGAAGGTTCGACCTTGTACCAATGGTGTGCCTTGCACAACAGAATGGATCAACTGGCTAGGTTTCATCACGATTCCGTTCCTCGCACTGACCGGATTTACGCTGATCACGATTTTGATGCTGATCGCTAAGAAAAACGAAAACGAATAAGCACTGACAGGGTTAAGCGGCGGACCAAGACTTGAAATTTGAAGTCTTGGTCCACCGCTCTTTATTTATCCGACGTTAATAGAATCATGTTCTTGCTCCAGATCATCACATGACTCCAATATAACCGCAACATTACGAATGCTGCAGTGTGTAATAATGCAAAAACAGGACCCAGGTCCGCGATGAAGGAGTGGTGAAATTGCAAGAGGCGTTGGAGCAAATTCGGCTACCCGTGCCGGAGGCATTCGATTTCCAATGTAATTTGGCTTATTTGAAGCGCTCGAGCAACGAATGTCTATTCCGTACGGAGGAAAATACCGTATACAAAGCGATAACGGACGGCACGTATGCAGCCGTCTGGCGGGTCAGCGAGGGAGAGGGCGGAGAGCTGCTGCTCGAGAGGGTGACGGAAGTGGTATCTCTGGCATCGGATTCTGATGCAGCCCCACACACAGCCAACAGCCGCCAAAGCGCTGTAGATTCGCTAAGCCATGTTGCGGCAACCTATGTGCGTGAATGGTTTGATCTAGAGCGCGAGCTATCGCCGTTCTACGAGATGGCGGAGGGGGATTCTCTACTGCGGGGGCCATCCCGACAGTTCCGCGGGCTGCGTCTCCTTGGCATCCCCGATTTGTTCGAGGCATTGTGCTGGGGCATTATCGGGCAGCAGATCAATCTGTCGTTTGCTTACACGCTCAAGCGCAGGCTTGTAGAGCGCTACGGTCGTTCAATCGGCTATAATGACGAGACCTATTGGCTGTTTCCCGAGCCGGAGATCATCGCGGGACTGACAGTAGAGGAGCTTGAACCACTTCGTATGACGGCGCGCAAGAGCGAATACTTGATCGATACGGCGGCAGCCGTTGTTTCCGGCGAACTGAGCAGAGAGAGGCTGCTGGCTGCAGGTGACATCAAAGCCGCCGAACGTATGCTTATCAGCCGCCGGGGTATTGGTCCTTGGACCGCACATTATGTCATCATGAGATGCCTGCGATACCCGGACGCCTTCCCGATCGACGATGTTGGCTTACATAATGCGATTAAATCATTAACAAATCTAGAACGCAAACCGACAAAATCGGAGCTGCTAACGATGTCAGCAGGCTGGGCGGGCTGGGAAGCATACGCGACCTTCTATTTGTGGCGGCTGCTGTACTAAACAAAGCTCCGCTAAACCTCCCGCACCAGCTTGTAATACTGCATCGGCGAGCATCCGACATATTGCTTAAACACTTTGCTGAAGTGATAGGGATCACCAAGTTCAATCAACGGACGATCGATGCGATTATCGAATCTTTTGACGAAGGTCGCTGGATTTCGGCAACGTAACAATAACCAAGTAAAGGTAACTAGGAAGGGGTTATCCCATGGTCATCGAATAAGATGACCTTAGGATAGCCCCTTTTGCTTGCTTGATTATGCTCTAAATAGCTGTTCGAGCACGAAAAAACCTCTTATGGAGCAAGAGAAAAGACGGGCAACGCGCCACTGGCTAAGGGCAATCGATCGGTCGAGGAATTGTTTTTGACGAAACCGATCGATAGGGATGAGCCCGGCGACAGGTTCAGCAGCGAAAGCGGGATTGCCGCTTCGATGACCGTAGCATTGCGCGAATGGGCGATGCTGCTGCTTTGCAGTGTCCAGCTCCAGCCGCTGCCGGAATGGCGATAGAGGAACCCGCCCTCAAGCATATATTCGGCGCCGCTGTTCCCCCAGCCAGCAGCCTGGAAGCCGGTTGCCGAGCTTCCGTCTGTATTAAAGAAAAACTGAGAGAATACGTTCATTCCTGTTCCTTGGATGAGCAAATACAGGTTGGTGCCGTCACTTGCGGCTTTCATGCTTTGGACGGTGCTGCTGCCGGTTGCTAACGCGGGCACAACACTCCATTCTGCTGCGTTCCCGTCAATGATAATGGTAGCCGGAGGCGGCGATGCCGCGGGAGTGATCGTAACCGCTGCGCTCGCGCTCGAGAGATTGCCGCTTGTGTCGATGGCTTTTACCGTGAAGGAATAAAGCGTCCCATTCGTCAGCCCGGTTGCGGTATACGATGTTGAAGGAATTGGTGCAGATGTTAGCTGAGTCCCGCCACGGTAGACATGATAGCCTGCGAGATCGGAGGCTATGACAGCATTCCATGATAATGCCGCTTGCCCATTGCCCGTTGTCGCTGCCAGTCCGGTTGGTGTCGCGGGAGGTGTCGAGTCTGGTACAGGTGGACCCGCGATCAACGTATAAGACGGGAGAGTGACATTGGGTGCAGGGAGCCGATCTGTAGTCGAGTTGTTTTTGAGGAAGCCGAGCCTGATCGTATCCCCTTCTGCAAGTCCCAACGTCGCAAGCGGAATCGCAGCTTCGATCGCTGTGCCATTCTTCGTGTACGAGGACAACGCGCCGAGTGACGTCCAAGACCATCCCGAGCCGTTATGCCGGTACAGAAAGTTGTTTTCCAACAAATAATTGGCGCCAGCCGATGGCCAACCAGTCGCATTGTAGCCGGTCGACGCATTGTTGTCGGAGTCGATATAGAATTGCGCCATCGTATTTAGACCCGTGCCTTCCGCGAGCAAATACAGATTGGTTTCGTCATAAGCCGCTTTGATGGTTTGAACAGTCGTTGCGCCTGTCGCCAAGGCCGTGATGGTACTCCAGTCGGATGTATGGCCATCAACGGTTATGTCGGGACCATTCTGTAGCGGCAGCGTTGTAAAGCTGCTGTTGCCGCTGGTTGTCATAAGTCCACCTGCATTCGATGAGCGGATGCGGAACTGATAGGAGGTTCCTGGCGATAATCCATTCAGCTCCACCGAATGGCTAGTCTTAAGTGTGCTGCTGTTGACCGTGGAGCCATAGGCGGTCGTTAGACCGTATTGCACCTGACTTGTAGCAGGTTGATTACTTTCCCATCTGACAGTTGCTTTGCCGCTTTCGATTGGCTGCACAGTAATGTTCGAGACAACCGGCGGCGCCGTGCTGTTTGTCGTTGCGAAGATGCGCTCGCCGCTTTCGCCGATACGGCCTTGAGCATCTTGCGATGAAACTTTATAGCGGTAAGTCGTACCAGGCGTAAGGCCGGTTAGTGTCATGCTGTGCTGTGTAATTTGAGCGCTGCTGGTGCTCGATGCTTCGCCTGTCGAACCGACGCCGTATCGCACGATCGAAGTCGAGGGCAGATCCGTCGACCATGTGATCGTAGCTGTGTTGTCGCCGATCGCTGCAGCCTGGACGTTAGAGACGGCTGGTCCTTCGGTCGGCACGGTGAATTTGACAGTCTGCCCGCCGAAGTTGGCGCTGCGGAACCATGTCCACACTTCTCCGCCGCCATGCTGGGCGCCAGAGAAGAGGTAGTCGCGGCTCATCTCGAGCTCGGCTCTATTGCCCGATTGGACGGCGCGCACCGGCCAGCCTCGATTAGTAGGCGCGTTCGCGCCGCCGAATCGGAAGACGTCGCCTGAGCCCTGATGCGGAAGTGCGTACACCTGATTCATGTTCTCGAAGTAGATCCGGGCATCCGGAGATGTAGGCCAGAACACTTGCCAGCCCTCCGCGCCGTCTTGATCATAATCGAAATAGATCATTTCCTGACTCAGATTCAGTGTCGTATTTGCTTCGATCATCATAAAAAAGGAATCGCCGACGAATTTCGAATAGACCTTCGTAATGCCTTTGCTATTCGCCCCCGCCGGATCGCTGAAGATGGGCGTCTCAGAGCTCCATTCGGTGAACTGACCGTCGGCCAAGAAGCCGTCGTGCATGTCGGTCGGATGAGCGCCTGCATGGCTCGGATCGTGGAGTCCGTTCGAATCAAGCCAGTTCTTGGACGTATCGTAGATCGCCGAGTTGAAATGGGTAGAGCCGCTTACGTCGTATCCCATGTAACCATTGTTTGTGACGATCTCATTCATCCATTTGTTTGTGCCGCCGGAAGGAATCATAAAATCGATAATGATCATGTTGAAGCCGTCTGGCTGATTGGCAAGCTCATTCATATACGATTTCCAGAAGCCGCCGAAGTTGTCGCGCGAACGATAGCTTGGCGAAGCGGTATTCGTGTTCCAATTGTCCGCGTATGCGGAATGTTCGTCGTAGAAGCCTGGGATATAGGCGTTGTAGTACCAAGATTCCGTGACGAACATATTGATGGCGTGGCGGTAACGATCCGCGAATTGAGATGTTCCTTCGTCGGGATTGAAATACCAA
The DNA here is from genome assembly GCF_054483835.1 of Paenibacillus sp. strain BS8-2. Classification (NCBI taxonomy): domain Bacteria; kingdom Bacillati; phylum Bacillota; class Bacilli; order Caryophanales; family Paenibacillaceae; genus Paenibacillus; species Paenibacillus sp. strain BS8-2. The sequence continues at coordinate 508,060 of NZ_CM137010.1, read as the reverse complement.
TAACCTCTGTTAGCCGCGACGATTTTGGCCGGATTCACCTCTTTGATCGCCTCGACTAATTCGACCATCCCTTCGGCGGTAAAGCCGAAGTTGCCGCGAGGCCCCCATGAAACGGAGGGTCCGGCGCCGCCGACAGGGTCCGGTGTGTCGACCGTATCGAGGAATACGCCGTCGAACTTGGCGTCGTGCACGATTTTGTCCACTTGGAAGGTCACGAACTTCTGCCAAGCGGGATCTCCTCCGTTCACATACCCGCCGCCGTAGCTGTTGTTGACGTCGACGACACCGTTGCCGTCCTTCCAATAGCCTCCGTACATATACCGGCTGTCCGTCACCCAGGTCCCCTGCTGATCCAAGTACCAGGGCATGACGCCTTGGTTTTTCCAGGTCAACCGGTTGCCCCATGACGAGTAGTCGTCCGCGATGCCGAGACCCGCATACCCTTGATAGCCGTCATCGTACGTACCGTCCGGGAGGGAGCCGCCTTCTACGTTCACGTACCCTCCGCTGCTGTTGAAATTCCAAGGATTTGGACCGTGGAGCGGTCCGGAAGGTCCGCTGTATCCTTCGGGCAACAGACCTAACTCGATGCCGCGCTGGATGGTCATATGACCGCTTGAGCCGGGAATAATCGTGGACAACATCTCACCGATGGAGATGTATCCGAGCACGATGACGTCATCCGCGGTGCCAAGCAGACCGTCGCTCCCGCGCTTAAGCTCTTGTACTTGCGCGCTGGTTAGATTTTCGAAATAAAATTCATTGTTCTTTACGTTGATGACCCGGAGCGTAGGCTCCAGAATGACGAGATCGTATCCCTTCAGTTGATTGAGCTTTGTCTGATCGAGCGCCCCGTACCAGAACGAGATGCGGCTGTTCGCGTTCAAGATCGGCACTTTGCCGTAAAACGGCGTCTTCCCCAGCTCGAAGAGGGGGTCTGCGCTGACGGTCTGCGGCGGTCCGCCGAGTGGATATACCGTCAACAGCAGGAGAACGGCTAACGCGGCGGCCAGTCGACTGCTCCATGTATTCGCTTTCATCTATGTTCCTCCTTTATAGTGGATAATCGTTCATAAATCGATGAAGGATTACTCATAGTGAAAGCGCCGGCAGTGTGGCGTTCTGCGCAGGCAGCCGCTCCGTAGTTGAGCCGTTCCGTATATAGCCGAAACGAATGGTTTGACCTGCCGCAGCCCCGATCGAGGAGAGAGGGATGCTTGCTTCGACGACGGAGCCGTTCTTGGCGAACTGCGTTGCGCCAAGCGTCGCGACCAGATTCCAGGACCAGCTGTTTCCTGTGCCTGTGTACACGTACAACAAGTTGTTCTCGAGGAAATAATCGGCGCCGCTGCTCGGCCATCCTGTCGCGTGATAACCCGTCGAGCTGTTGTTGTCCGAGTTGATGTAGAAGGCTCCCGTATCGGTCAATCCGCTGCCTTGAGCGAGCAAATAAAGGTTTGAGCCGAATCTCGTTCCCTTGAGTGTAGAGACAGAGGAGCTTCCTGTTGCCAACGCTGCGATACCGCTCCATTCGGATGCCGAGCCATCTACCGTAATCGACGTACCTCCTCCGCCTGAGCCGGTCGTGACGGTAAGCGTACTAACGGGGAATGAGCCATCGGTAAGCTTGCCCGTATTCGCGAAGTCGACGGCAGGCGTGTTCGTCGCCGGATCCAGGATGGCAAGCGCAACGGTATAGCTGCCTGCTGCAAGACCGGCCGGAACAGTTATGGAGCTTGTGTGGGAGTAAGTACCCGTCTTCCAGTTCTTGAGCTGGATGCCAGTCACTGCTCGCGCATAAACAGTAGATCCGCTGCGAATTTGGAGCTCAACCGGCCAGTTGAACGGGAAATGCTGCACGCCTTTATTCTCCACGCTTAGATCGACAGAGAGCGGCGATCCTTGCTGTGCGGAAGAGTTGTGCGTGACTTGCTTCACGACGAGGTGGTAGCCCATTCGTTTCTCGAGCGTATCCATGTTGGCTTGGTACGAGTTTCCTACTGCATAGGATGCGGGCGAGTTGGGACCGAGCCAGCTTGGTTTACTAAGCTCCGTCTGTCTCATCGTCTCGGTGAAGCCTGCGCCGCTTGTCAGGCTGGCTTGTAATCCGCTTGCTCCGCCGTAGAATTCGCCTGCCGAGATGGCGTTGTTCCAGAAGTTCGCATATGCCGGCTGCTGCTGTCCGATATCGTCCCAGTAGCCGTTCTGCGTGCCGGTGTACCAGCCCCATGAAGAGTCGAAACTTGGCTGATGGCCGAACATGTCGTTGAACATGCCGAGACCGTTCGAGGAAGCGAGCTGCACGCTTCTGCGGATCATGAGCGAGATACGATCGGATTTGTTTTGAAAGGCATTGATGTAGTGCTGGATGAATTGGTTCGAAATCGAGTTAGGAGGGAAAGCGCCCGTATAATTTTGTTCATTGTTAGGACCTATATAAGGCCAACTGTGGAATTCTCCCCAATGTCCGAGCGAGCCGATCTGAACGAAAGCGACAGGAGCGTCTTGGGTGTAATAGCGGGTTGCGATTGCCTGGATGAGCGTCTGATGGCGGGAGATGAGGGTAGGTGAGCTGTAGTTAGGGGCAAAACCGGTGTTGTTGCCCGCGCCCATGCCGCCGGTGTTGTCTTGATAGGCGATGCCCGCCGTTCCTTCGAGGTTAATCATGTCATTATACAGCCAATCGGGAATATCGCGATGAGGGACGCCGGAAGGGCTATCCAGCAGCAGTCGGAACACGATTCGCACGCCTTGGCTCCGCCAGTAGCTGAATTTGAACTTGGACTCGATGCCCGCCCAATCGTACACTCCTTTCGTAGGCTCAAGCTCCTTCCAGGTTACACCGGCATAGACAAGCTTGTGAGACTGCGCGTACGGACCTCCTTCAGCGCGGGGCGCCCAGCCTTTGAACGGATTGTTCAGCGGGCTGTTCAGTTCGGCAGGGTAAAAGACGGCGGCCGATGCGGCAGGCGGGAAGCTGCCTAAGCTGCCTATGGCGAGCAGTACGGCCATTAGCAGGCGAAAGGTGAACTTTCGCGGGTCTGACTGGGGACGAGGCAGACGAATACGGGGGGTTTTTACGTTTCTCATTATGCACCTCCAATAATTTGGCGCAAATTTTAACGAGTTTCCGCTTTGTTTGCGCACTCAACTAGAGAGTATAGTGCCATTATTTAGATATTTCAAGCCATTTCTTTACGATATCTAATCGATTTGTTCATGATGTTCGTGATTTTATCGAAATTACACAAAGTTGGTTGACAAAATTCATTACGCAAATTATTCTATTTTTGCACTTGTTTGCGCCAATTTTTTGGTGATATGTCGAAAGGGGGAAATGAAATGGTCAAATCTTTATCCGCGTTGCTGGCATCGGCGCTTCTTGTATCCTCGTTAGGTGCGGGGGCTACACATGCCGTTGCTGCAGGTGGTGTCAGTTTGGTGCCGCCGTTCGGGGGTACGGCGCAGGAGTGGGAAAACATCCCGTACGATTCCGTAACCGCTGAGAACACCCTGAACGAAATGAAAGCGTTACAGACAGAGCATTCGCTGTTCGTTGCCGTGAGCGGCGGAACACTGGAAGAAGCGGGGATTCTGTATATCGACAGCGATAACGACGCGTCTACCGGCTGGGATTCCTTGTTATGGAGCAACGGCGCAGGGATCGATTATAAGGTGGAGGACGGTGCGTTGTTCGGATATGAGGACGGCGCATGGGTGGAAGAGGGAAGCGCAGATGTACGGCAAGGCGAAAGCTTCATTGAGATTGATGTGGCGCGAAGCGACATCGGTCTTAGCGATCCGGGCAAGCTGAGAATCGGATATGTAGTAGACGGAGCCAGCATGTTGCCGGAGATTGGCTCCCAGATGTTCTCCGTCGACGCTGCTGCAGGAGCTGTGCCTGTCGGCGATGGACGAGCACTTGTCGTTGATGGGAATGCCGGAGATTGGGACGGGCTCGAACCGTTGATGGTAACGGCTGATGGCTCGACAAGTGTTACGGCGAATGTCTATGATCGTACGCTATACATGCTTATCGAAGGGCAGATTGACACCAATGATTTCGCAGACGGCTTGTGGGAGCATCTGTTCATCGATACCGATCGTGACCCGGCGACAGGGAACTCGTCGTGGGCATGGGCAGATACGCTTGGCTCGGACTATCTTGTCCAGTTCGGTGGATTATTCAGAAGCAATGCAGGCGGGGGCTGGGATGATACGGCTACAACCTTCGCATACGAACGTTCCGGCACCGGAGCGAACAAGATAATCGAATGGGCGCTGCCATTGGACGCGCTTGGCGTGGAGGAGCCGGCAACAGTGAATGTGGCATTCCTTACGGGCACATTATCCGCTCCGCTTGCATCGGGAGATCCTGCATCGCTGCCGCTGCCGTTGTCGATCGCGGTCGAAGCGGACGGAGACCCTTCCGAATGGGAAGGCGTAGCGCCGCTTTTCGCGACAGCGAATGAAGCGACGAAGGTTTATGCTCATGTGAATGGCGGCGCGCTAAGCGTGCTCATTCGCGGAAGCGTCGACACGAACGAATTCGCGGACGGAATATGGGAGCATCTATTTATCGATGCTGACCGGAATCCGGAGACGGGCAAACCTTCTTGGGCGTGGGCGAATACGATGGGCTCGGAGTACCTCGTTCAATTCGGCCTGCTGTACCGCAGCAATGAAGCTGAGGAGTGGGAGGATACCGGGACGGTATTCGATTACGCCAGGTCGGGCAGCGGCTTAGACAAAGTGATCGAATGGACATTGCCGCTCGACACGCTTGGACTAAGCGATGCGGGCAGCGCGAATCTAGCGTTCCTATCGAACACCCAGTCCGGGCCGGATGCAACGGGAGACCCTGCGACCCTGCTGTTAAAGTCGACGGCAGCAACAATCAACATGGATGGCCAAGCGGATGATTGGGTGGACATTCTTGCAAGTGCTGTTCCATCTGGGACAGGCGCGGAGCTGCGTGTCGCGACGGCTGGCGAGCGGTTGTATACGCTTGTTAAGGGTGAACAGCTTAATTTGGACAACGTCTATTATATTGACAGCGACGGTCTTGCATCGACAGGCGACACGGGAACTCCGTGGACGGCTGCGGGCATGGATTACAAAGTCGAAGACGGCGTGCTTTATGCTTACGAGAACTCAGGCTGGACGAAACGCGGTCCGGTGCGTGAGAACGTCACGACGGAGACGGCGGAGATGTACTTGTATCTTGAAGATATCGGTGCGACGACGGACTCGGATATTAGCGTCGGTTACATGGGACGCGGTCTGTTCCAGTTGCCTTCAGCGGGCAGCCAAGCCCTTGCGGTGGAGAGTGGTCCCGCGTGGCCGGGTGGTCAGGACATCGTATATCCGAAAGAATACTTCGGGGTCTTGAATAATCCGTACATGGGATGGGTGCCATGGGCCAGAAACAAGGACAAGGATGACGGCGAGTCATACGCTCAGCCGCATCGTACCGTCTATGCGGGCGTTTCTTGGAGAGAGCTGGAGCCTGTTCGCGGACAGTTCGACTGGGAAGGCATCGAGGAGAAATATCAGTTCGACTTCTGGGCGGAGTCGGGAAGCCGTATCAATCTAAGGCTTGTACTTGACCTGCCAACCTCGGATCCTGAACATATGGATATTCCAGACTGGCTGTACGAGGCATTGGACGAGGAAGGCGATCCCGGAGTCTGGTACGACACGGTCGAGATCGGCTCCGGCTTCAGTCCGAACTATAACAGTGAATTGCTGCTCGCAGAACATGAGCGCATGGTAGCTGCGGTAGCGGAGCGCTACAATGACGATTCGCGCATTGCTTATATCCAGCTTGGCAGCCTCGGACATTGGGGCGAGTGGCATACATGGCCGGCTGGCTCCGGCGTCTTCCCGACGCTTAGCATATCCGACCAATACGTGCAGCATTACCTGAATGTCTTCACGAATAAGAAGATTGGCATGCGTAAGCCGTTCCCGATCGCGAAGGATCATGAGCTTGGTCTGTTCAACGATGTATTCGGCATTAAGTCCTCCACCAACGAGTGGGTTGGCTGGACAAAGAACGGCTGGGCTGGTATCGGAGAGTTCGTGGATCCGGGCGACGATCCAGCTGAGAAGCTGGCAGCGTCGGCCATGCCTGACTTCTGGAAGTATTCCTTCTCAGGCGGTGAGTTTGCCGAAGGTAATCCAGAGAAGTGGCTGGTGAATGGAGCGATTATGGAGTCGCTTCGCCAAATCAGGGAGAGCCACACGGCTTGGCTTGGACCAAGCGCGCCAAGCGATGTGCCCGCGGGCTCCGAGCTGCAGCGCAATTTGGACGCTATGCACAACCTGATGGGATACCGGTTCGTGCTGGAGGCTGCGAAGTTTAACCAAGCCGTTCGTTCGGGCGACTCTGTAGATGTATCGATGTTGTGGAACAACAAAGGCGTTGCGCCATTCTACTTCGATTGGCCTCTTGAGCTGAGACTGCTAGACGGCAGCGGCAACGTGGCCGCGACAAGTGTCGTGGCGGATGCTGACATTCGAAACTGGCTGCCTGGCCGGAGTGAGGTTCAGGGTTCAATTGCCATCCCAGCCGGTCTTGCCGCGGGTCAATATGGCCTTGCCGTTGCTATTCTTGATCCCGAGGCAGATGCGCCGGGCATTCTGCTCGCGAACGAAGGACGTCTGGAGGATGGGAGTTATCATATCGGAAACGTTACTGTGCAAGCGGAGACAGGGGGCCTGGGAGGTTACGTGCCGCCAGTCGATATCGCCGAGCCGGGCGAACAACTCGTAACGGCACCGGTGGTAGATGAGGAAACCTACCGAGTTGAAGTTGCCCAGGGCATTCGACAAGTTGTGATTCCGCTAAGTGCGCTTGTTCAGGCATCGGGCCCAGCCCGATCGTTGACGCTGGAAGGAGAGGGCTTCACGTTGGAAATTCCTTACGACGTGCTGCTTCAATCTTACAAGGCGGCCGGCACTGATTCTGGCGCGCGGTTGACGATCCTCATAGAAGAAAACGAAAAGAAGGACGTAATTGCCCGTGCCGAGAAAGATGAGTACGCGAAGTTGGCCCCGCTAGGAGGAGCCTACGCACTCGGCATCGGTGTAAGAGGAACGGATAAATCTAATCTAGCCATCACCGATTATGCCGCGCCGCTCACATTAGGATTGGACGGTGGAACGAATGAGGCGGACACATGCGGATTGGGTGGCGTATACGAAATAACCACTGACGGAACAATGGAATATCAAAGGGGACAATGCAAGAACGGCGTATGGCTGGTCGATGTTGCGGGACCTGGGGTATATGCAGTTGTCACTTATGACAAGCAGTTCGACGACATGGCAGAGGGGCACTGGGCTAATCGAATCGTGAAATGGCTTGCGGCCAGACATGTTGTGACGGGAGTCAGCAAAACGGACTTCGCTCCGGATCGGTCAGTCACACGCGCTGAATTTGCCGTGATGGCGGCGAGGGCGCTTGGTTTGGAGCCGAATATCGGCCAAACATTTGATGATGTCGAAAGCGATGCTTGGTATGCCGGTTATATCGGTTCGTTATATGCAGCGGGTATCGTAAGCGGCGATACCACAGGAGCGTTCCGTCCGAATGATCTCATTACGCGCGAGGAGATGGCTGTCCTGCTTGCTAGAGCAATTGGACTAACAGCGAGAACAGGTGACGCGACTCTCTTCCGTGACGATGCGGCAATCAGCTCGTGGGCGGCGGATGCCGTCTATGCGCTGCGTCAAGCTGGTTATTTGTCGGGGTATCCCGACGGAACGCTGCTTCCACAAAATGAGGCAACGCGAGCGGAGGCAGCTCAATTGCTTCAATGGCTGCTTCGTGTCTAGTTGTTAGTAAGAATGTTAGTTAGAACGAAATCGGGCAAGTTGAATGACTTGTCTGATTTCGTTAAATATTTGGCGCAAATTTTCACTAACTTGGCATAAGTGTTAGCGCCAATTGGTACATCCTTACATGGCATGTAAGGAGCGCTATATTTAAGCAAAAACTCATTGACAATGCCTATCATTTGGATTAATATTTAAATAACATTTGGCGCAAATAAACGGATTTTATACTTGAAAATTTGGCGCAAATAAAAAGTGATCCAACAGACAACAAGGGAGAGAGTTAGATGGGGAATATCGGCATGGCGTTTATCGGCGTAGGAGACATGGGTTCGCATCATGCGATGGGGTTCGATCGGATACCGGGATGCGAGGTTCGCTACATATGCGATTCCCATGAGGGAAATGTGGCGCGAACGTTAAAGGAGCTTACCAACAGCACACCTATCATCACTGACGATTACAAGGAACTGCTCCACAAAGAAGATATTGATGCAGTTGTCATCAGCGTGCCGAACTACTTGCACCGGGAAGTGGCAGTCGCGTTCCTGCAAGCCGGCAAACATGTTTTCTTGGAGAAGCCTGTTGCGCCAACAATCAAGGATTGTGACGACATTATTCTCGAAGCGGAGAGAAGCGGGAAGATTTTGCAAATCGGTCTTGTCTATCGTTATTCCAATCTGTACCGGAGAATGGCAAAGGAAATTGCAGCAGGACGTCTTGGTCAAGTGTCGATGATGTGGTGCAAGGAGTTCCGCGATCCGTTCCCTCCTGCAGACTGGTTCTATGATTCGGCGAAATCCGGCGGAGCGCTGGTAGAGAAGGATTGCCACCACTTCGATATTTTCAACTGGATGATCGGCTCACGCCCACGCCGCGTATTCGCTTCGGGGGGTCAGCAGGTGATTCGTGGCGGTGAGGAACGGCTCATTACGAACTCGTACTCCCATTATCCGCCCAAGACGATCTCGGACAGTTCCATCGTCGATCATGCGTGGGTTATCGTGGAATACGAGAATGGCAGCAAGGCAAACCTCGGACTCTGTATGTACTTACAGCCTCGTAATTTGATGGAGGACGGACTGGAGTTCGGCTTAATCGGCAATAACGGTGCGCAGATGACGGCGAAGAAGGATTCGCGAATCGGTATCTTTGGCGGCGAGGACTTCACTAAAGAATACATCGACGTCGACGTCAGATCGGATTCCATTGCGGGAGGCCATACCGGCGGTCAGCGACAGCGCGAGGATTTCATCGATTGTATTCGCACCGGCAAGCAGCCGTTCGCGAATGGTCAGATTGGACGCGATGCGTTGCTCGTCGCGCTTGCGGCCGAGAAGTCGATACGCGAAGAACGTTATGTCTACATCGACGAGATTACGGAATGAGGTGGTCCTTTGTTATCGTCAAGCAAGCTTGATCAATGGAAATTTCTGGCCTTCATCGGCCCGTGGCTGATTGGGTTCACGCTGTTCTTCCTTATCCCGTTCGGTACGGCAGTCTTCTATGCCTTCACGGATGCCCGCTTGCCGGGTGCTACAGACGTTAATTTTGTCGGCTGGGACAACTTTGCACTACTGATGGATGATGAAATCTTTGGCAAAAGTGTAACCAACACATTGTACTTTGTACTGCTTGGAGTACCCGTCGTGACAATCGGCATGCTGCTTATCGCCCTATTGCTGAATCTGGATGTCAAGGGCATTGCGTTGTTCCGCACCTTTTATTATTTGCCAACGCTCGTGCCAATTGTCGCGACGGTCATCATATGGCGGCTCGTGTTCAACTCCGAATTCGGCGTGCTGAATGCATTTCTCGGCGTATTCGGCATTGATAAAGTAAATTGGCTCGGCAGCGCGGGCATGATTAAACCAGTCATCATTCTGCTGCAGGTCTGGATTTCGGGGAGTGGCGTGCTTATCTTCCTTGCTGCGCTCAAGGGCGTGCCCGCTCATCTGTACGAAGCGGCGCGAATCGACGGAGCAAGCGTGCTGAGACGGTTCTTCTCCATCACGCTGCCGATGATCAGTCCATCCATTCTGTTCGTCATTGTGATCCAGACAATGTACAACTTCCAGATGTTCACCGAGGCGATGCTCTTGTCGAACGGCGGACCGAATTACGCATCGTATACCTATGTGTTCAACATTTACAAATCGGCTTTCACGGACTTGAAGTACAGCATAGCGATGGCGCAATCGATGATTCTGTTCGCCATGATACTCGCGGTTACCCTGTTCATTCTGAAAGCTTCCGACAGGTTCGTGTACTACGAGGGAGAGAAGAGGGGGTAGGCTAGGGTGAACGTTTCGTACAAAAAAAGTAAAACGATGTCCAAAGTCGCAAGTTATGCACTCTTGACCGCCGTTCTGGCCCTGTTCACGGGACCGCTGTTCTGGATGCTGTCGACAATGCTGAAGACGAAGGCTGAGACGTACAGATTCCCGCCGACGATCATCCCGCATGAAATAACGTTCGACGCCTTCAACAGGCTGTTCACCGTGCAACCGCTCATGTGGCAATGGATCGGGAACTCTGTGATCATATCGGTGCTTGTCGCCGTGGGAACGGTGCTCTCCAGCTCGCTCACCGCATATGGTTTTGCCCGGTTCGACAACAAGATCAAAAATGGATTGTTTTTTATCGTTCTCATGACACTTATGATACCCGCCTCGGTCATGATCGTGCCTTCGTTCGTTCTGTTCACCCGACTGGGGTGGATCGACACTTGGCTGCCGTTGATCGTTCCGGCATGGCTCGGCGGAGCGTATTACATCTTTTTGTTCCGGCAATTTTTTATGACTATCCCACGCGAGCTTGACGAGGCAACCTTCCTTGATGGCGGCGGCAGATTCTCGGTTTACTGGCGCATCATCATGCCATTGTCGAAGCCGATCATTGTGACAGCCTCGATCTTCGCATTCGTGTTCTCCTGGCTGGACTTCCTGGGGCCGTTCCTTTATCTGAAGTCCAGCGAAAATTATACGCTAAGCGTGGGGCTTCAATTCCTAATCGGTCAAACTAGCCAGGATTTTCCGGCACTTGCAGCTGGCGCGTTCATCAGTATCTTGCCAATCGGCATCATCTACTTCTTCGCGCAAAAGTATATCGTCGAGGGGGTGGTGCTCACAGGTTCAAAAGGGTAGTCGCATAAAAGCAAGCGGAGTCATGCAAGGCATCATCATTCCAAATTGTTCGAAAAGGGGAGCTTGATCCATGTTTGTTTCGAAAAAATTAGTTTGGGTTGTATGTTTGGTGTTAGTTGTATCCATGGCATTGATAGGTTGCAGCGGCAATAATAACGGTGAAACGAATGAGGCGACAAACGGCAATTCTGCAGAAGCAACTCAGAAGCCTGAAGAAAAAGTTACGATTACGTATTCCCAGTGGGGAACAGCTGAGGAGCTTCAACGCATTCAGGAGCTGCTGGATCAATTCATGACGGCCAATCCTAATATTACGGTTAAGCTGGAAGGCAAGGATTGGGGCAGCTATTGGGACGGCTTGACGGCTAATGCCGCTGGCGGTACGTTGCCTGACGTTATGAAGACTAGCTATGCTTTCATCGAGAAATACGCGGAGCTTGGTATCTTCAAAGAGCTTGACGGTCTGCTTTCGAGTAACGGGTTCGATCTTGCAAACATAGACAACAGCATGCTCGGCTTACATCAATATGGCGGCAAACAGGTTTCGATGCCGATTGACGCTAACGTTATTATGTTCTATTACAATAAGGATTTGTTCGACAACCCAGAGACGAACCCTAAGGGTGCTGCTTATCCGGAGAAGATGCCGACTTGGGATCAAATCTCCGACATTGCAACAAAATTGACGCTTGATGCAAATAACAAAAATCCGGGCGAAGAAGGATTCGATGCTGGTTCGATCAAGCAATGGGGACTTTCTCTAGTGCCAGGCTCGACAATGGACTGGTTCCTGGAGCCGATGCTTTGGTCCGGTGGTGCGAAGCTTATCAACGACGACGGTTCACTCGCGCTAGATACACCTGAAGCGCAAAAGGTTCTGCAATACTTTATCGATATGACGAAAAACACGAATATCAACACAACGCCAGCACAAATGGAAGGTCTCGGCGGTCAAGCGAACCTGGGCATTACAACAGGCAAAGTAGCTATGAACGCTGGCGGCAGCTGGAACACAACGCATTACAAAGAAGCGGGCATCAACTACGGCATCTCGCATCTGCCTAAGTTCGAGACCACACAGACGGTTGTGCAGCCAGCAGGTGTAGCGATGAGCGCAACGACGAAACATGAGGAAGCGGCGTATAAGCTGCTTGCTTGGCTGTCAGGTCCAGACGGTCAAACGGCATTGGCTAACCAAGGTTTCGCGATTCCAGCGAACAAAGCAGCTTCTGGCGCTTACGTTCAAACAGCTGGCGATGACTTCGGCATTTTCTTGGAAGCGCAGAAGTACGGTATTATCTCTCCATTTACCGTGAAGAAAACGGATCTTGTATGGACGTACGGCGAACAAGTGATGAAGGGTCCTCTGGCTGGTGAAGGCGATTTGGCTGCGGCAATTGCAGATTTGGCTTCGAAGATTCAATAAACTAGAGCAATCCCAGATGAGGCAATAAAGCTTGTCTAGCAAGTCAGGAAAGCCTCTTAGGCGATAGCGGAACCCTCTTCCGCGCCTAAGAGGCTTCTTTTCTAGTTGGGGCAAAAAGGAATACAATAAAAAGTTTGCCCCAAACAATTATTTTTGATATAACTAGAATAACGGGAGGGGGCGTAATTCTTGGCAAAGTTAAAGGATATAGCTGAACAAGTAGGGGTATCTGTATCAACTGTATCCCGCGTAATCAACCATGACGTAAGCCGATCGGTGAATGAGGCCACGCGCAACCGCATATTGGAAGCCGCTCAGTCGCTGGGCTATAGGACGAACAAAACGGGCAAACCGGCGAAAGGCAAACGGGAAACGCGAGCAGCGGCGTTCCACGTGGGCTGTGTCGTCGCTGTCCCTCAGAATAAATATAATGACCCTTATTTCTCCATCATTCTCGAGGGTATTGAACGGGGGATGACTGCTCAGGGCTACCGCCTAGAATTTATTCAAACCATGGATAACGCGATGGATACAAGTGCTTTGCAGCAGCTGGTCAAAGAGCATTCCATCGACGGAATAATCGTGGTTGAAGGCATTCAGCCAGAGGCATACCAGTGGATCAAAAAGAACGTACGTGTCGTGGTCGGAATCGATATTGCCGACAATGAGGTACCCGTCATTGCATATGACCGCGTGATGGCGGCGAAGGCTGCCGTTGCCCATCTTATCGCGAAGGGGCATCGCGAAATTGGTTTTATTGGAGGTCCTGGACGCTATGGCGAAGTTCAGAAGGAGAAGCGTTACCGCGGATATCAATTAGCGATGGAAGAAGCGGGATTGCCGATTCATCCCGAATGGGCGATAAATGTCAATTGGGATGTATCTCAAAGCTACGAAGCAGTAAAGGAAGCAATGGACAAGACAGGACGACATCCGAGCGCGTTTTTTGCCGCTAGTGATATGATGGCGATCCCTGCGATGAGGGCGGTTACGGAGCGCAAGCTTAGTATTCCCGAAGATGTTGCCTTTTTCAGTGTAGATAACATTGAGCTGTCGCAATTCACGTCGCCGCCGTTATCAACGATCCATGTGCCCAAGATGGAGATGGGCATGATCGCTGCCAAGACGTTGATCGATTATTTGAACCGTCAATATACGATACCGGTCAAAATCTGGGTGCCTTACGAACTGAAGCTTCGTCATTCGTCAGGGGATCAATAATAAGGGGTTCCTTTCGAATCTAAATCGGAAAGAGAAGCAAGCTGTCGCGATTCACCGCTAGAGAGCGGAGAGGGCGACAGCTTTTTTGTTCGTATCACAGTACCATACAGGGGTATCGTAAATTTATATTGATTCATATACCTCTATGGGGTATACTGAAGTCAGACGAGGATGAAATTGTATGTTTTGTATGACAATGAAATCATACAGTTAAGTGCTGGATAGGAGCGTGACAAACATGACAGTAAGAGAGAATGAACGGGGCAAAGTTGACATAACGGGATTAGAACACGTTACTTTTGATATAACGGGCATGACCTGCGCCGCCTGCGCGAATCGGATTGAGAAGGGGTTATCCCGGATGCCAGGCGTATCGAACGCGGCAGTCAACTTCGCATTGGAGACGGCAACCGTGTCGTATACTCCGGCAGAGCTGACGGTTACCAGTATGGAAGACAAGGTTAAGCAGCTAGGGTATTCAGCGCTGGTCAAGAAACAAGATAATAGCGTAGCCGACAGAAGGGCCAAGGAGCTGCGCCATCAGCAATTCAAATTATGGATATCCGCTATTTTTTCGCTGCCTCTCCTGTGGAGCATGGTCGGCCACTTTTCCTTTACAACTTGGATTTATGTGCCGGAATTATTTATGAACCCATGGTTCCAGCTGCTATTGGCTACGCCTGTGCAGTTTTATGTCGGCAAGAGCTTCTATGTCGGTGCCTACAAGGCGCTTCGCAGCCGCAGCGCTAATATGGATGTGCTCGTCTCATTGGGTACATCGGCCGCTTACTTCTATAGTCTGTATCTAACGATAGATTGGTATGCGCTGCAGTCCGCTGGGCATGGAGGACATGGCGGCCCAGAACTTTATTACGAAACAAGTGCCGTGCTGATTACGCTGGTTGTCATGGGTAAGCTGTTCGAGCTCAAGGCCAAGGGACGCACGACAGAAGCCATTAAGTCGCTTATGGGTCTGCAGGCTAAGACAGCTACCGTTATACGTGATGGGGTCGAGCTTTCGGTCAAAGCAGAGGAAGTTGTGCCTGGCGATATTATTATGGTTAAGCCAGGTGAGAAAATACCTGTGGATGGTATCGTGACCGAAGGAAGCTCCTCCGTCGATGAATCCATGTTGACGGGAGAAAGTTTGCCTGTCACGAAAGTGGCGGGTGATGCGGTGATCGGAGCGACCATCAATAAAAACGGCAGTCTTCGCTTCCGTGCAACAAAGGTGGGTAAAGATACGGCGCTGGCACAAATTATTAAAGTGGTTGAGGAAGCGCAAGGCTCCAAAGCGCCGATTCAGCGGGTAGCGGACATCATATCCGGCATCTTCGTGCCGATTGTCGTTGCCATTGCTGTCGTTGCTTTTGCGATCTGGTACTTCTTTGTTACGCCGGGGGATGTTGCGGGATCATTGGAGAAGGCTATTGCCATTCTGGTTATCGCATGTCCATGTGCGCTTGGTCTCGCCACTCCGACTTCGATTATGGCAGGTTCGGGACGAGCAGCCGAGTTAGGCATCTTATTCAAGGGTGGCGAACATCTGGAGCACACGCATGTTATCGATACTGTCGTGCTAGACAAGACGGGAACGGTAACCAAAGGGAAACCGGAATTAACGGATATTATAGCCGTTGGGGACGAGAATGAGTTTTTGCGTCTATTGGGCGCTGCGGAACGTCGTTCGGAGCATCCATTGGCGGAAGCGATTGTAGGAGGCATCGAGCTCAAGGGGATTGTTATGCCTGACACGGAATCGTTTCAAGCGATTCCTGGTCATGGAATAGAAGCTGCTGTGGAAGGCCGGACAGTGCTTGTCGGGACACGAAGATTGATTGAGGACAGGGACATTCATGTACCAGGCGGATATGAAGCAATGGCGGATCTTGAGAGATCCGGCAAAACAGCGATGTTAGTGGCGATCGACGGAAAGTACGCAGGAATTGTTGCGGTGGCTGATACGGTCAAAGAGTCCTCTGCTTCTGCAATTGCTAGGATCAAAGCAATGGGTATCGACGTTATTATGATAACGGGAGACAACGAACGAACAGCTCGGGCAATCGCATCTCAGGTAGGCATTGACCGTGTTCTGGCAGAAGTGCTGCCAGAGGGCAAAGCCGAGGAGGTGCGCAAGCTTCAGGCATCGGGCCGCAAAGTGGCAATGGTAGGCGATGGGATTAACGACGCTCCTGCGCTTGCGTCTGCCGATATTGGTATGGCAATCGGCACAGGAACCGATGTGGCAATGGAAGCGGCGGATGTAACGCTGATGCGAGGAGATCTCGCGAGCATTCCTGATGCGATTGAGATGAGCCGCAGGACGATGGCGAATATTAAACAAAATCTGTTCTGGGCGCTCGGTTACAATACGCTGGGTATCCCAATCGCTGCGATTGGTCTGCTCGCACCGTGGGTTGCGGGAGCCGCAATGGCGCTCAGCTCCGTATCAGTTGTGCTTAATTCGCTGCGGTTGCAGCGTGCCAAAGTGCGTTAATTTTCAAGGATTAGTTGAAAACTAACCATAATGTTACTCTTGGTGTATTATTGACTTTAGTAGATATATAATATAAACTTAATTACTATAAGTAAGTAACTGCAAGGTGCATATAATTCGCGTAGGAGGTCGTGCATCCATGACCCAGCATTTACATCCGGGCATTAAGCTAGGCGAGGTTAAACTAAGAGTGAGTGATCTAACGAGGTCGCTTGCCTGGTATGAACAAACGATTGGTCTTCGACTCAAGAAGGCGCATGACGGGCGTACGGCAGAACTGACAGCAGACGGCAAGACGACGCTGTTAGTGCTTGAGGAAGTGACGAATGCTGTCATTACGCCAGAGCGCTCATACAGCGGTCTGTACCATTACGCGATCCTGCTGCCGACAAGAAAAGACTTAGGCATTACGCTGCGTCATTTGATTGAAAAAGGAGTAGCGATTGGGCAAGCAGATCATCACGTTAGTGAGGCGTTATATCTGTCTGACCCGGATCGTAACGGTATTGAAATTTATCGGGACCGACCGAGGTCGGAGTGGAATTTCAATACGGACGGAACGGTTAGCATGGCAAGCGATCCGATTGATTGGGAAGGTTTGTTGGCGGAAGCTGGAGATACGAAGTGGACAGGAATGCC
Source organism: Paenibacillus sp. strain BS8-2 (assembly GCF_054483835.1). Classification (NCBI taxonomy): domain Bacteria; kingdom Bacillati; phylum Bacillota; class Bacilli; order Caryophanales; family Paenibacillaceae; genus Paenibacillus; species Paenibacillus sp. strain BS8-2. The sequence goes on along the minus strand of NZ_CM137010.1, from coordinate 491,289 downwards.
TTCGGGAACAACGATGGGTCATGTGCACTTCCATGTGGGGGATATTGCCAAAGCAAGAGGTTTCTATTGCGATGTGCTCGGCTTCAAGGTTGAAGCGGATTGGATGAGAATGGGCGCTTTGTTCATAGCAGCAGGGGGCTATCATCATCATATCGGTCTCAACTTGTGGGCTGGCGCGGGTGCGCCACCGGCTCCAAAGAATGGTACAGGCATCGATTACTTTACAATCGTAATGCCGGATGAAGCCGAACTAGCTAGAGTCGTGGAGGCTGCTTCCATGGCGGGATTTGTAGCGGAATCGCGTAATGGCGCCTTTTATTTGTCGGATCCATTCGGTATTGGAGTCAAGCTTACGGTTTAAACGATTTCCAAGGCACTTATGCACTTCTAACAGGATCATCCACACTCATGGGCACAAGTCATTACTACAACTACGATATACGGAGGTTTTTTTATTATGGGAACAGCAACTTTAAGAGCGACTACAGACTTTTATACGGCGGTGCAAGCAAGACGTTCGATCTATGCTATTAGTGACGAACGTGTTGTGTCCGACGAGAAAATCCAAGAGCTCGTAAATCATGCCGTACAATATACACCATCTTCGTTTAATTCCCAAAGCGCTCGCGTCGTTGTGCTGCTCGGGGAGCAGCATAAGAAGTTCTGGAGCATAACAACGGAGACACTCAGAGCGATCGTTCCGGCTGATCAATTCTCGTCCACCCAGGATAAGATGAATGCTTTTGGTGCAGGCTACGGGACTGTGTTGTTCTTTGAAGAAATGGCGGTAGTTGAAGGTTTGCAGCAGCAATTCCCTTCTTACGCAGATAACTTCCCTGTATGGTCCAACCAGTCGAATGGCATGCTGCAATACGTCATTTGGACATCCCTGGAGCTGGAGGGCCTCGGTGCATCCTTGCAGCATTACAACCCGCTTATTGACGACAAAGTGAAGTCGGAGTGGAACGTTCCTGCTAGCTGGAAGCTGCTCGCACAGATGCCGTTCGGCAAAATCGTCGCGCCAGCAGGCGACAAGCCTGTTCAACCGCTAGATGAGCGCGTGAAGTTCGTGAAGTAACAACATGTAAAATAGCTCGCACTTTTCGACCAGAGGTCGGAATGTGCGAGCTATTTTTGCTTTCAGCCCCAGATGGCTTATGAGATCGAGAAAGCCTTCTCTTGTAACTCACGGCCTCCTCTGGGTGCTATATGGCTAGGCTCAAGCCTCTCCTGCTGGTTACGCGTATGCATACCAGACGCGGACAGACGACTTAAAGGACAGTGATCCCGGCTCAATCGTCGTCGAAGCATCGCCAGCGGGCATCGACATCGCTTTATACAGCACCGGCTCGAAGCCGCCCGGAGAGGTTTCCACTACCTTGCATGGCACGGAGGAGAGGGAGACGCCTAACGTAGCTGCGATGACGAGCGCCTTCTCCCCAGCGTCGCGCACGGCCGCTGACAATGCCTCTCGGCGAGCGGTTGATGCGCCAGTCGAGCGGAAGGCTACGTCGGTCACCGTATTCGCACCGTGGGCGACAGCGGCGTCTATGACGATCCCGGCGCTCTCTGTGCCAGAAAGCGTGATCTGAAGCAGATGCGATACTTTGTAGCCGCGGAATATCTGTTTGCCGTCCGTATAGTCGTATTGCGGTTCGATCGTGAAGCTTGTCGTTGCGATGTCATGACGGGCGATGCCAAGCGCTGTCAGGGCGCCAATAATGGCGGCAATGGCAGCTGCGTTTTCCTTCTGAAGCTCCGTCAGCTTCTCTCCTTCATTGACCACGCCAAGCGTTACCACAGTCTCGTCCGGCCTGACCGCCGTCACTCCTTCGCCAGCAACTTCAATCGTTAATGGACAGTTGTGCTCCCATTGCTCTTTCATCCGATCACGCCTCCTTTTCTATCCATAGGTATGAACCTTATACGAATTAAGACGCAGCAGCTAGGCAAGAAGTTGCCAAGGTCCCAGAGGGAGTAGACTGCTTCCGCCTTGCGACGGATATGTATACCCTGCTTGGGGAGAGCTGAGAACCAACCGCAGGTCCGTTACAGATTGATGTTTTTTTCTGTAAATTAAAGGAAAAGTGAGGAAAGAGGTTGAAGGACATGGCGGGAAGTAGGATCAAGCGTTGGTTCATCGAGGAAAAAGCAATGATCATCGTAGGACTGCTCGGTTTCGTGTTGGCATTATTCTGTACTTGCTTGGCACTAGTGACGGGGGCGGATCGGCCGCCGGATGGAAATCTGTGGCATGCATTTTCGTTTGATGCGGCGCTAGGCATTTTCATGCTATCGACGGCTGCCGTCATGCCATTCTCTGGGCTAGGTCGCAGGTCGAAGGGGATCTTCCGCTGGTCATACATCGTGCTCGTGATCTATTGTTACGCTCAGGAAACGATACAACATGTTCGCGGGGTTAATCCCAGATATCCGGAGAACGGTTCGACCTTCGACGACATCGCAGCCGGGATTTTTATAATGGATGCGTTCCTGCTAGTCCTCTTTTATTTGTGGTTCGCGATCAGCTTCTTCAAACGCAGCGCATTTGCCCAACATCCTGAGCTTGTGCTCAGTATTCGGTATGCGATGGCCTCAATTATGGTGTCATTTGCCGGAGGTATCTCCATAGCCATGAACGAAAGCAGAATGGTCGGCGCAGAAGGGAATCTGATCACGTTGCATGGTCTCGGATTCCATGCGATCCAAGCACTGCCGATCATCGCTGCGCTGGCTGCAGGAGCGACACTAGCTGCTAGAGTACGCTTAACATTGGTGCATGTTGCCGGCAGCGCATACTTTGTTGGCTTGCTTGCGATCGGTTGGCAGACGATGCTTGGTCGACCTTTGCTGGAGTGGTCGGCATTACCTCTTACTGCCGCTGCTTGCTACGTTCTTGTGGCGGTTGCTTGCGCTAGAGCATTGTTCGTGAAACGGGCGCATGATGGGCGCAGTCAATCCGGTCATCCAGGAGTCCGATCAGATACAGGCAGCGACCGTGGTCATTCGGTATAATGTAATCTTTACAATACCTCAACTATAGCAGATGCATGGACATCCTTTATAATAAACTCATTAAGCATGGGTCTTAAGGGACTTGCTGCGGCAATGGGGGCAGGATGGATGTCAGTTAGCGATCATAAGATGACTTCGCTGTTTATGGCGTCGCTGAAGCTAGGACTCACTTCCTTCGGCGGCCCTATCGCGCATTTGGGATACTTTCATGAAGAATATGTTCGCAGGCGCAAGTGGCTGGATGAGCGTCAGTACGCGGATCTAGTTGCGCTTGCGCAGTTTCTGCCGGGCCCGGCTAGCAGCCAAGTCGGGATCGGCGTGGGAATTATGCGTGCCGGTCTGCTTGGCGGGATCGTGTCGTTTCTCGGGTTTACATTACCCTCAGCAATCGTGCTTGCCTTGTTCGCATTATGGCTGCATGGGTCTGGCTTCGGCGACGCGGGCTGGCTGCATGGGCTTAAACTTGTAGCTGTCGCGATCGTTGCGCACGCGGTTTGGGGTATGGGGCAGAAGCTGGCTGCGGGGCGCACACGGATGACGATGGCTGTTCTTTCGGCGGTGATCGTCTTAGTATGGAATACGGCTTACAGCCAGTTTGTCGTAATTGCAGCCGCAGCGATAGCAGGTTGGTATTTGCTCGGCAAGGGGGCCCAATCTGCCGCTGCTCAGAGCGACAGCGTAGCATGGAGGGGGATCTCCAAGCGGACGGGATGGATCTGCCTGACACTTGGAGTCGCTATTCTTATCTTGCTGCCAATTGCCAGAGAGCTGACTACGAATCATTGGGTAGCGATGGCGGATAGCTATTATCGTTCCGGCTCGCTGGTATTTGGCGGCGGTCATGTCGTACTGCCGCTGCTGGAACGGGAAGTAGTCCCCGCAGGCTGGGTAACGGCAGATCAATTTATTAGCGGCTACAGCGCAGCGCAGGCCGTTCCGGGACCGCTGTTCACCTTTGCATCCTATTTGGGCGCGATTTCGGACGGTTGGTTAGGCGCAGCCGCAGCTACATTCGCTATTTTTTTGCCTGCATACCTGCTCATGGCGGGTGTGATGCCGATCTGGCAATCCCTGCAGAGCCGTCCAGCTATACGGGCAGCGCTAGGTGGTGTCAACGCAGCGGTTGTCGGCATTCTACTTGCAGCGTTGTATGATCCGATCTGGATAAGCGCGGTAGCGTCGCCTTCTGACTTTGCCATTGCAGTCCTGTTGTTTGTTATGCTGGTATTCTGGAAGCTGCCGCCTTGGATGATCGTGCTCCTGGGGGCGGCGTGCGGGACGCTGCAAGGTATATGGCTGCCATAGCTGAATAACAGGCTGTGTAGGACCTCAGCCTCCACTTTGCGGTGGGGAATGAGGTCCTTTTATTTGCCCAAAGTCAGCTAATTTTTGTATCTTTCACAACAAATGGCTACGACAGACATATTGCACTCCGAGGTCAGAAAACTTATTATATATTATTAGGTTGTGTGGCAGTAGAAAGATTGGTATGATCTTAGATTGGCTGCTAGACGCAGGAGAGGAAGACGTACGATGACACAGAGTTTGCCCCAGAGATGGAGCACCAAGTCTATTTTGGTATTTTCTTTAATTATGCTGGTCAAAAGCTATCTCACCTGGACGGTTTTATTCGAAGGAAGTTCGTTCCATACGTTCTGGCTGAAGGAGATGCCCTTCATTCTGATTGTATTCTGTTTCATCGAGTGGTTCTCGACCAAACGGAAGCTGTTGATGTATCTTATTGTAAACTTGCTCATTACGGTTTTGTTTTTCACGCTAATTGTTTATTATAGGCACTTCGGCATCATTCCAACGTATCAGGTTCTCGAGCAAGCAGATCAAGTCGGCGCGGTGAAAAAAAGTATTTTCTCCGTCATCCATCCCAAATATCTGCTGATCTATATGGACATCCTAATTCTTGGCTATGTGCTGCTTCGTCGGCGAATCGCGGTGGGCTGGAAACGCGCCTTGTCGGCTAGAACAAGCCGTAAGACAGTGGCTGCCGTATTCTCGGTTTCCTTACTGGTATGTTTATTCAATGTTCTGCCCCATACGGAAAGTATTAACGAAACGGTTCAGGCAGAGCAAATGGGAATTTTGAATTACGAAGCATTCAGCCTGCTGGAAAATGATGAGGAAACGCCGGTCGAACAGGATCTGATCACGCAAACCTCCATCAATGAGCTGAAAAACATTACGGAGCCGGCAACGCCGCTCCAATTCGGCAGCGCAGCTGGCAAGAACGTCATCATGATTCAGATGGAGTCGTTCCAGAACTTCTTGATTGATCTGAAGATTGACGGTCAAGAGATTACGCCTGTCATGAACCAGCTGGCTCATAACGGCTATTACTTCCCGCGCTTCTACCAGCAGGTAGGACAGGGCAATACCTCGGATGCGGAATTTGTGGTGAACACATCGTTTTATGTACCGCCTGACGGTCCAGCCACGCAAATCTATGCGGATAAGGAGCTTCCTAGCCTGCCGAGATTGCTGGGGGCGAATGGCTACGATACCGCGACCTTCCACACCAACGATGTGGACTTCTGGAACCGGGAAAAATTGTACGAAGGTTTAGGCTTCAATCGATATTACGACAAGACCTTCTTCGGTGAAGGAAATGATGAGCTATGGTTCGGTCCTTCGGATGAGGTGCTGTATAGCAAAACGGCGGAGCAATTGCAGCTTATGGATGCAAATGAACAGCCATTCTACGCGCATGTGATTTCGATGTCGGCTCACAATCCGTTCCAGCTTCCTGAAGAGAAGGCCAAGATGACGTTGCCAGAACGTTATGTTGGTACCTACGTGGGCGATTATATTCAGTCGCAGAACTACGCGGATTACTGTCTAGGCGTATTCTTGGAGGACTTGCGGACGATAGGATTGCTGGAGGATAGCATTCTCTTATTCTACGGAGATCACCGTGGGCTGCCTGTCTTCTCACTGGACGAGGAGGATCGTGTGCTGCTGGAGGAAATCTTCGGCGGAACGTATCTCGAACGCGACATGATCAACATTCCATTCATGATTGCGGGAGAGGGAATTACAACACCAACGGTATACCAGCAGCTTGGCGGTCAGGTGGACATCTTGCCTACTCTGGCGAATCTGCTAGGCATTTCCTTGGCGGATCACATTCATTTCGGTCAAGATTTGCTGAATCAGCCGCTCTACAATCTGCTTCCACAGCGTTATTATCTGCCAACAGGATCATTCGTTAATACGGAGGAATTGTTCCTGCCGGGAAGCGGCTTTGAAGATGGCAAGCACTATACATTGTCTGGCGGCGACAGCACCGAAGCGTCCGCATCAACGGAGGAAGAGTTTAACCGTGCGCTGGAGCTGCTTCACTTGTCAGACAGTTATGTGAGTCAGTTACCGGATCGTGTGGAGGATGAAGTGCGGGAAGAGTAAAGAATCAGCAGTGTGTGTGAACGGAATGATAACCTGTTATTGCAGCCATCCAGCGTATGCTGGATGGTTTTTTAATCGTCTTTTCTTGTCTACAGGAACGGTTACGACCAGGTCGCTTTAACGTATGCAGATAACCTGATAGAGCTTCGCGAAAGGTATCGCCTCCCTCAGCGAGGGAGAACTGGGAGAAGCGGGAGCGGGTCGAATAGGGCCGTTTTCCAATAAACTATGGAAGTCGAAATGCGACATCATATATAATGGATGGATATGATTGTACAGAAAGTGAGGATATTCGATAGCGAATGGAACAACAATCGACAGAAACAAAGGCTCGGATGCCCGCTAGGCGCCGAACTCGATACAGCAACATTCGTAAGAAGAGATATGGACTGCTGGGGCTGATCTTCGCTCTGGTCTTCTTCGTGGCGGCGCAAGTTGTCGTGAGCTCCTATGTAAAGCTCGACACGGTGTACAAGCATCGGCTAAATTACAATATGTTTCTCGAGGATCGCAGCATGATTGAGGTTGTGATCGAGGAGATGGCGAAGACGATCAAGCAGGAAGGGCTCACGGACTACGCCATCCTGATCGGCAATTCCGTCGCATGGGGGACGAATGAGAGCTCGGAGCATTCGCTGGGCCGCTATTTGTCCGATGAAGCAGTTACGGCTGAAGGAGACGATAAACTACAGGCGGTGTTTAACTTATCTGCGCCGTCCATGATGGCAGGGGATGCGTATACGCTCCTCCTGATGATGGAGGATCACGGCATCCGGACAGACAACGTGATGATTGGTTTATCCTATTCGGCATTTGTTCAGCCTAAGCCGGTTACGGGTCCTAGGCAGGTATTCTGGTTAGGCGATTACTTGCGGGAGCAGGATAGCAACGCATTCTCTGACGTACTGCCCCATCTGACAGCGAGCGGGTATCAATACGAAGAGGGCTGGAAATACACCGAGGAGAAGGCGCTTGAGACGATTCTTCATCGCATTCCTGTCGTTAAGTACAAAGAAGTTATTCCTGCTTACTGGGAGCAACGGAACGCCGGCACCGATCTACTTGGCGATCCCCGCGCATGGAACGAGAAGCAGTTCTCCGAGACGTGGTTGTCCGACCCGTCTTATCTCAGCTTCTTCGATCCGACGCCGTTTGATATGAGCGAGGCGAACTGGGGCGTTTACTTCATGAACCGCATCGCCGAGCATCAGCAAGGCAAACGTCTGCTTGTCTTTGTGTCGGGCGGTAATGGTGAGCTGTCGAAGAAGGAAGTTACGAATCCAGGTTATATAGCCAATACCGATATGATCGAGACTTACCTCAAGCAGCTTGATGCTCAATATCTCATTATGCAAGATAAGATCGATCCGAATTTGTTTACCGATCATGTTCATTTGACGAAGGAAGGCAATGAACTGCTTGCCCGTTTCGTATGGGACACCTGGACGGGGAAGGGGGCTTAACGCATGTTATTTAATTCACCGACATTCCTGTTATTTCTGACCGCGGTTTTCCTGTTGTATTATGCCTTCCCGCGCGGTCGAATGCTGGTTCTTGCCGTTGCTAATGCAGCGTTCTATGCTTATGCAGGGGTAGGTTACTTCCTGCTGTTCTTCGCCATCGTCGCTTTGGTATACGGTATATCCAGATTTCTGGGCGGCAAGAATGGCAAGCTGGCATTAATCGCAGGTTTAATTGTGGTCTTAGGCAATTTGATTTTCTTCAAATATTCCGTATTCCTGTTAAGCAATTTCGAGCAAATGCTTGGCGCAACGTTCTGGCAGGACGGCATTCCGTTCGCAGATATGCTGCTGCCGATCGGCATCTCCTTCTACTCATTCCAGCTAATAGCCTACCTGGTCGATGTATATAAGGGCAAGCTGCAGCCAAGTCGCTCGTTATTCGAGTTCTGGGTGTTCATTTCCTTATTTGCGCATTCCGCTGCAGGACCGATTCTTCGTGGCGGCGATTTCCTGCCGCAGCTGCGCAATATCGCGATGATCAAGTTCCGTACGCCTCGGATCAAGCTTGGTCTGGTTTTTATCTTACTGGGGCTCGTTAAGAAGGTCTTCATCGTCGAGAAGATCGCTCCTTATGTTAACGAATACTTTTCGGCTGCTCAGACGCTTAACGGTGTAGAATCTTGGGTCGCGACTTATCTGTTTGCTTTTCAGATATATTTTGACTTCTCGGCATACAGCGAGATGGCAGTCGGCATCGGCTTGCTCCTGGGCTTGCGTCTCGACTTAAACTTTAAGACGCCTTACTTGAGTGCCAATCCCGCCGAATTCTGGCGTAGATGGCATATTACGCTGTCGCAGTGGATTCGCGACTATGTCTTTATCCCGCTTGGGGGCTCGCGCGTCAAAAATTGGCGAATCTACGTCAATCTGATCGCAGCCATGACGATCTCCGGCATATGGCATGGCGCAGCATGGACATTTATTATCTGGGGATTCTACCATGGTGTCTTGTCAGCTGGCCACCGGATGTATGGCAAAGGTCTCAAAAGGCTAGGCTGGACAAAGCTGCAGAACAATATGTTGTACAAGCTGATTGCGATTGCGGCATTCTTCCATCTGACGGTTGTGGGCTGGGTATTCTTCCGTGCTAATAGCTGGGGCGATGCCGTGCATATGATCAAACAAATGACGCTGCTTGGCGGCGTGACATTTACCAAGGAAACCTTGCTGCTGCTGGCTATTTCGGCAGGCTTGTATTTGCTACATGTTGTAGAGTTTGTTGCTGTTACGCATTTCAAGCGTTGGTCGCTTGCTTGGCAGTCTGCGGTTCCTTCCATTGTGCGGGGAGCGGTCTACGCTGCTATCGCGATCGCTCTGCTGATGCTGCTTATGAACGGAGAGGCAAGCACATTTATCTATTTCGCATTTTAAGTTGGTTAACTAAAACGAGTGTGAAATTTTCTAGCACAAGTAACGCAAATTCGAGCGGGAAAGCCGTTCCGATTTGCGTTTTTTAGTATGAGAATGCCCATTCTTACATGTTGGGCGAAGAGCGAGTTTGGAGGAGTATCATCATCTCGAACGAAATGCATCGAACGGACCGCTCGAACCGTCCAGCTCCAACATGCACAGTCATATTCGAATGGATATCTAGTACTAGTTATTGGAGGGTAGGTCGACATGAAGCGAAAGTTGTAATTCGTACATCATTATCTATCGCATAACCCCGACCCAAGTGGTGTTCAAGTAATCTGTACAGCATTCTGGAGCGATACCCCACTCTCTGCCCCTTATCATGACATAAATCCTGCACAAAATACTGCATTACTTCACATACTGTCTCTAATCTAGAAGATTCCTGCACCGTTTACAGCATTCTGCATCGTAAGAGTGCTAAGTGAACTTCTATCTTGAAGTCATCAGCGTCCTCTTCACGGAGGAGCAAGCTTTTTTCTTTGTTAAGGTATATTACATGACATAACAGACAGACTGAATGGTGGGGATCAACTTTGGAAAGGAGTGCATGTCATGGAATTTACACTTGGAGCAGACGAAGTTGTTCGCAGAATCAAGCATTTGCAGACCTCTGGCGGATCCATGAGTAAGAAGCAAGTGAAGCAACACGATCCAGAGTTGATGAAAAACGCATTGTTTTATTTCCCAAGCTGGGAGCACGCCCTCAAGAACGCGGAGCAACTGTAGCTCCGAACCACGCCGTACCGCCTACATATAGAAACTTCTAGAAGGACTGTAGAAGCATGCGAAGCCACAGGCAATTCCCGGAGCAAACGGGATGCTTGTGGTTTTTTGTCTATAATCAATTGTCTATAATCAATCATTCCCTATGGGGAGAATCGGCGAACATGGTAAGGTAGACAATATGAATGAGGACAATGAATGGGGATGTGTTTCAGATGAATACAAAAGAATTGCCGTTAACAGTAACAATCATAAAGGAGCAGCTTACGCGGCTAGGGGTAGAAGAAGGGATGACGCTGCTGGTCCATTCTTCGATAAAGTCGATGAATCGCTGGATTGTTGGGGGAGAGACAGCCGTTATCCTAGGGCTCGAAGCCGCGATAGGTGCGGCCGGAACCTTAGTGATGCCGACGCATACCTCAAGCCTCTCGGAGCCTGCATACTGGCAGAATCCGCCCGTACCGGAAACATGGTGGGACATTATTCGGGAGGAAATGCCGCCGTATCAGCCAGACATAACGCCAACCTATTATATGGGGGCAGTTCCGGAATGTTTTCGGAAACAAGAAGGTACGTTAAGAAGCTCACATCCGCAGCTTTCATTTGCCGCTCGAGGCAGACATGCAGCAATAATGACAGCTCATCATTCGCTTGACCATGGCCTTGGGGAAGCTTCGCCGCTTGCGCGATTATATGATCTGGATGGATGGGTGTTGCTACTAGGTGTGGGTCACGCTCAGAATACTTCGCTGCATCTATCCGAACATCGAGCGGATTATAAAGGCAAGAAAATGACCAAACAAGATGCTCCGATGTTAGTTGACGACAAACGAAGTTGGGTAGTGTTCGAAGAGATTGGCTACGATTCCGGGGATTTTGTTTCGGTCGGCGCACAATTCGAGAAGGAGAACGCTGTCATAAAGATAGGAAAGCTCGGTGATGCAGACGTACGTCTGATGCGTGTAAGAGAAGTTGTCGATTATGGGGTTTGGTGGATGGAACGATATCGAGTCTAGGCTTGCGAATTTCGATTGTTGGTGCTCATTAATGCGGAGAATGTTTCGAGCGAGAGATAAGCTGTATTATTGAGGAGAAGGAACCCGCCTTCTGTTAACCGGCCGTCTGACAGAATAGCAGCTTCGGCCAAAAGCAATGAGAACGAAACCTGATTGAGCGTAACATCGACAGATGTAGTCTCGGGATTGTAGATCAGCTTGCCATGGTGTGTCTCCACATAGCTGCGGATCGGAACATAAAGCTGTTGATTATGTTCTATCGCTGCCGCAGCAGGCTCGGAGATCTCCTGGAGAGCAAAATGCTGGCGCTGAGTATCAGGAGATATGGGTTGGTTGGCAGAGCGAAGGATTTGAACGCTGGGAACGGCGGCAGCTTGCGCTGGTTCAACATAAGGGGGACGGAACAAACCTCCGGCCAAAGTCGAGCTTGCAAGCACAATCATTAGGGTGTTACGGAACCATAAACTCATTTTCATATAAACAGCCTCCTCGGAAAAGGATAATAGAAGCGAGGTCAAGCTTCGGACATCCTTAGTGTACCGCCGAAAGATGCTGGCTATGTTAGAGCCGTTTAAAGGATTTGTTAACTGTTTAAGCACGAACGAGAGCTGCCTCGATTTTTCCTGGTGGCTGTTTCACGTTGGTATCAAGCGGGAAGTGCCATAACAGGCCTTCGGTTTAGCGATTTCTAAGAGTCGAATCGAATAGATGGCGGGAAATTTTTTTTGGCTCCGTGACAAAAACGAAGCTGTTCAGTTGTGTTAGTAGTGAAGGGGGGGATACAAGGTGCCAAACTTATCTGAGCGGGGAGAAGCGGTGCGTATAGCCGTTATTAACCATTCGGATACGCTGATCAAAGTCTCCTTCTCCTATCTCAAAAATATGTCGGATGCGGAGGAAGTTGCGCAGGATGTGTTCTTGGCTTACTTGCAGACTGCTCCCGTCTTTGTGAGTGATGAACATGAGAAGGCATGGCTGATCCGGACAACGATCAACAAAAGCAAAAATCGTCTGAAGTCGGGATGGTTCAGCAAACGCACAAGGATGCCGGACAACTTGGGTAGTCTGACGGAGCAGGAAAACGCTGTACTTCAAGAGGTGCTCGCTCTAGATGAGAAGTACCGGATCCCCATTCACCTGCACTATTACGAAGGTTATTCGCTTGAGGAGATTGGGGACATTCTTCACGCCAAGCCGGCGACCGTTGGCACGTGGTTGGCACGTGGACGCAAGATGCTCAGAAGCGTAATAGGAGGAGGGCAGGCATGAAGAATGATAGCTACAAGGAGGCATTATCCAAGCTGAAGATGAGCGAGGACTTTCAAGAGCGCACGATTGCCATGCTGGAGAGGGAACAACAAAGAATGGATAATCAACAAACCAAAGGAGCGATGAGGATGAATACAGTCAATCAAACAAAACGTAACAAATGGAAGGCATGGACGGTAGGGGTTGCTGCATGTGCGGTTCTGGCAGTAGGCATAGTAGCCCTTAACAATAACGATGGCGGTGCTGTAACAAATCCTGGAGGGGATAAAGGCGTTGTGGAGACGCAGCAGCCAGCACCTCCAATAACGGGCAAAGTCCAAGTGAATATCGACGGTGTGATCGAAGAGGTCGGCGCAGACGGCAAGAGCTTCCGCATTGGCGAGCTTTGGGTAACCGTAACGGACGAAACAATTTACGGCATTTCGGGAACTACTGCACCTGATGCTTCCGAGCAACTAGTCAGCAAAGAATTTAAGGTAGGCAACACGGTTTCTGGCTTCACATCTGATGATGTTGCCAGCGGCAAAGTAACGGCCGTTCGGATCTACAACAACTTCTAATTGTAGCTAAAGGCACTATCTCTAGCCTGATCTTAGTTCGAGCCGCAAATAAACTAACCTCTTCTACATCGAAGCCAGCCTTCTGGGCCAATCGATCGCAAAAGAGGTTTGTTTGGGTTAATGATAAGGTTAGGATGATGCTTTGATAGGCTGCACAACCTCTGATTTCGGGCTTGTCATTGTGCTGCTGCCGTTAAATACGCCGCCGGATTCGATGATCAGCGATGCTGCCGTGATGTTGCCGTTAAGTACGCCGGTTGAGCTAATGGTAAGCTTGCCTCGAACCGCGACATCTCCGTTCAGCTGTCCTGCCAGCACGAGATCGCGTGCGTTGACGTTAGAGTTGGCCACGCCGTTTTCTCCGATAATGACGTCGCCGCTCGACACGATATCGCCGATGATGCTGCCTTCGATACGGATGCTTGCTTCCGTGCGAATATTACCCTCAAAGATCGTACTTTCACCAATCAGTGTATCCGTCGTATCCGGATTGATTTTGCCGGCTCCGGCTTTGTTCTTGAACATTACGATCCACGTTCCTTTCTATTTATCCTCTCGAATATAGGGCATAGGGTCGACATGAGTGCCGTTAATGATCACTTCGTAGTGAAGGTGAGGGCCCGTGCTGCGCCCGGTGTTGCCTAATTCTCCGATCAGTTGTCCCTTCTTGACCTTGGCTCCGACCTCTACGATCCGCTTGTTCAGATGCAAATATCTCGTTTCGATTCCTCTGCCGTGGTCGATGATGATGTTGTTGCCTTGCGGATAAGTGCGTTCCGATAAGGTAACAACTCCGTCAGCAGCCGCATAGATCGGATCGCCGCGATTGCCGCCGATATCGAGTCCCGAATGCAGGGCAGAGCGTCCGGAGAACGGATCTCGCCTTACACCGAAGGTGGACGTTATTTTACGATTATCGGCAGGCCAGATGGTTGGCGTTATATCTAATATTTGTTTGTATTCCACAATGGCCGCCTTAGTCTCTTCGAGACTGGGCTTTAATTGGTCGATTTCGATAGAGAGTTGGTTGAATTCCTGTTCCGTCAGATCGACAAGCGAGGGGGTGCTAATCGCTGCCGGGAGGTCGAATTCCTCACCGCCTTGACCGCCTTCAATCAGCGGCAGACTGTCCGCCTTGGAGATGGTCGAATCCGAGACCTGGATGCCTGCGATATCTTGAAGCTCCTTCTCCAGCTCGGTAATCGCGTTCATTTTTGTTTCAATCTGCTTGGCTTGTGCGGATAATGCGGAGAGGTCGGCTTCGAGAGTGGCGATCCGATCGTTTTTCCCTGACAACGATTGTTCATAACCGGATTCTGATGCGTCGATCTGTGCTTGAAGCTGTGTGATGGTTGTAGAGCTGCTGCTGAATAAAATCGTGAATACGGCCCCGCATATGGCAATCAGTGCGATTACGGAACACAGTAGAACCAAGGTGAAAACATTTAGCCGAATGCGCCGTACGGATTGATTGGCTTCGGGGATGATGACGAAAGTAAATTGTTTGGATAACCACTTCATAGGTATTAGGGCCTCCTACCAGATTCCTAGTCGTGCTCAACTTCCTGTCATTCGACAAGCACAGGCGAAAGTCCTCTTTTTAGAACGAAATTTAAGGAAAAATATTCTTATCGTTGTCTTCAATAACCAAATGACGTCATATGTCGATCGATGGATGTGCTGACGGCATTCGACGGTGATTGCAGGTGGTGCTATAATGTGCGAAGAATGAGATATTGAGCACGAAGAGCAGTGAAAAAACAAGAAGGCAGGTGCTTCATCAGATGTTGAAATGGGACGGGCATACGCACACACGCTTCTGCTATCATGGGAGCGACGCGGCGCAAGAGTTATATTTGGACAGAGCGGTAGAGCTCGGATTCCAGCGATATACGATAAGCGAGCATCCGCCTTTGCCAGTGGACTGGATTGACGATGCCAAGCTTATGGATGAACTGGCGATGTCTATGGAAGAAATGCCGGAATATTTGGCTTATGCCAAAGATATGAAACGCCGGTACGAAGGGAAAATCGAGGTCACGGTAGGACTCGAGATCGACTATTTGCCCGGCTCGGAATCCTTTACGGAGCAATTAATCAAGCAATGGGGCAGTGAGCTGGAGGATGTTGTGTATTCGGTGCATTATCTTCCCGGGATCGGCGGGATGCGTTGCATCGATTATACGGCGGACGACTTCCACAAGCATCTGCTTGCGCATTACGGTACGATGGACCGGGTAGTGGACGAATATTACAACCATGTGGAGGCGGCTATCCGTCTCGCAGCCAAGCTGCCGATGCGCAAACGGATCGGCCATATTAATCTCATAGAGAAGTTCCGCACGGAGCTGCCGGAGATCAGCGAATCGTTGATTCGGTCGCGTCTGGAAGGAATTCTGCCGTTGCTGGAATCGACAGGTGTTGGTATCGATGTCAATACAGCAGGTCTACGTGTTGCAACATGCGGCAAGGTTTATGTGCCAGAGTGGTTCCTATCGGCGTGTATCGAGCGCGGGATCGAATGTGTGTACGGCTCGGATTCGCATAAGCCAGAGCAGGTAGGTTTCGGTTATGAGTGGTTCGAGCAGGCGATGCAACGTGGTTGATACGAGCGGCAAAGATGTTGTTGTGCTAGAGGTGACGGCGGATGATGGTTCTCTCGCTGCGCTGATTGCACAATTAGATGAGTATTTGGCAGGGATCTATCCGGCGGATGAGATTTTTGGAGTGGACTTCTCCGATCCCGGGACACGAGATATGGCGTTTGCGATTGCATATCTGAACGGACGGCCCGTCGGCTGCGGCGGTATTCGGAGCCTGGATGCGGATATTGCGGAGCTGAAGCGGTTCTATGTGGAGCCGGATGCCCGTAGAGGCGGAATCGCGGCCAAGGTTTACGGCTTCTTGGAGAAACGTGCGATAGAGCTTGGACATACACGTCTACGTCTCGAAACTGGCGAACCTCAATTCGAATCCATCGGTTTCTATCGCAAACAAGGATTTTATCCGATTGAGCGGTTCGGCGAATATATCAATTGCGAGTCTAGCTACTGTATGGAGAAGGTCATCCGTCTATAACAAATGAAGCCTGTAGGTCGAGGTTGTTTCCGCGCTTACAGGCTTATTTGTTGTTTGATGCTGAAGCGGTCGGGGGCTCAAGTTTTTTGTCTAGCCACTGCTGCGTTCAAAGGCGATAATCGTATCCCCTTTTATAGCGGCATAGCCGGAGTCGCCTTCCATGGCGAAAGCGTTAACGTTATTTGTATCCAGGTATTCGCGGCGCGAGCCATTGTCGAATTCCAGCATGATGTAATAATTTGTCCGCGAGGATGCTGCCGAATGTCTAGAATCGTTGTTATTCTGTACCTCCAGTCGTTTGGCGATCACTTTGGCAAATATGTTTTCCTGCTTTGCTTTCGAATTTCTAACGCGTCGGATGCTGACGAAGATGACTGCGCCAATTACGACGGCGAATACGATCGACATCAAAAAAGGGATGATCGTGATCATCATATCGAAATCGGCAGAAGATTCGGCGTTGCTGCTCATTCTGAATGCCTCCCGTTACTTATGAAAATATGCTCTCTAGCTCTCTCTTGGAGACTGTCGATTAATTCTAAAGAATCTATAAATAAAAATGGTCAAATTCTATATAAAATAACCTTTTTACTCGATAAATCACCGAATATCTCCCGATTTCGTGGTATAATAGACTTATACTGAGGGGAGAGATTTGTCATGGCAGTCGCGTTTAAACAGTTTGAGCAGCTTTCATTTGCGGATATCGAGGTTTATTCTGTGTTGCCTGAGCATCCCATTTGGAGCAAAGTAGCGGATCTCGTGGACTTTAGCTTCACTGACCGCATTTGTGCTCATCTGTATTCCTCGCGCGGTCCTAGACCCTATGCCCCATCCATCAAATTTAAACTTCACGTTGTCCAGCGCTATTACAACCTTTCGGATCGCGAGATGGAGGAGCGCGTCATTGGCGATCTCTTCATTAAGCGATTTTTAGGCGTTCCGGTCAGCTTTATGGGGTTCGACCACAGTACGATCGGGCTTGATCGCGACCGTCTCGGCTCTGCTTTATTCGATGCCTGTCACCATCACATTCTCGCGCAAGCGAAGCAAAAAGGGCTTTGGGGCGATAACAAGGACATTTGGATTGTGGATTCCTTTATCACGCAGGGCAATGCCGTTTACCGCTCCTCTTATCGCCTCATCAAGCATGCCTTCGTCCGCGTGCTGAACCACCTGAAGCGTGCATATCGGCACTTGTTTGACCGTGCCCAAACGGAGCTTGACTTGCGTCCGTTGACCACAAAGCTTCCTCCCGATGCGACCGCGGAGGATCTCGGTGTTGCGTTTAGTCAATTGATTCTTATGGCTTACGAACTGTTACACTGGTTCGAAAAGGATGCGATCCGCAACCTCTTCTGGTCGTGGTCCCATCCGGAGCGCCGAGTGGATTCTTTAGAGCTTCAAGCGATTCTGTACCAGACTTTAATGGAGAATGTGTACCCGGAAGATCCGAATGATCCCAAGACCCCATTCAAGAAGATCGAGCGTAAAAAGCGGCTGAAAGACCGGATCGGCAGCGCAGTCGATCCAGAGAAGCGAAATGGTTTCAAAAGCAAAACCTTACAGTTCTTTGGCGACAAGGTGCAGGTGGTCATGTCCGAAACCAATGGCATCGTGCTCCATGCGGAACCGATTGCGGGCAATGAGCCCGATGGCGACCGTCTGCAGGAGCTCTTGAACGTTGTGATGGAAGAGCATAACGTCAAACCGGAGTACGTCTTGGGCGATTCAGCGTATGGATACGGGGTACACCGTCAGACGTTGGCTAAAGACGGCATTCAACTTGTGTCGCCGTTAAAATCCATTGGCGTCAATACGAAGGGGCTCATGTCCAGCGACTTATTCCTTTACGACCCCGATGCGGCGTCGGTCACTTGCCCGCAAGGCCAAGTAAATGCTTATATTAACGATATGCGAGAAGACTCAGGCAAACAGTATATATTCAGCAAAGCCCAATGCAAGAGCTGTCCGATCAGATCGGAGTGTACCACGAGCAAAAGGACCGGGAGAACCATTTTCATCAGTGACTATTATGCAGAATTCAAGCAAGCAGGAGCATTTAACGCAACCGATGCGGGAAAGGCACTGCTACAAAAACGCGCGAACATTGAACGGAAATGCAATGAAATGAAAAATCACAATGGGCTAGGCAGAACACGATTACGTTCTCGGGAGAAGCGCCGTATAGACACGAAGCTTGTAGCCGTGGTGACAAATCTGAAGCAAATCGTGAAACACGCGCAGGGTTCGCTTACACTTAGTTTTCAACGTAAGCGAGGCCCTGGCTCACTGTGGCCGATTTACGGTTAAGGGCAGCAAAAGGAACAGAAAAACGGGCTGACTTGACCGAAGTTGGACGTTGAAAGGCATGAAATGCAAAAATTTAACAGAATGATAGTTGAGGGCAAGTCTGGTGACTGTTTAATCGACAGTCTCTCTTGGCAGCCTATCGGAACCACAAATCCTTGAACCTTACCCAACTGAGCGACTCTAGCGTAATCCCCTGTACAGAAGGGTGGAACGCCGTCTTGAGATGTTTGCGATAGAGGAAAAAGAGGCTGTGACGCATCGTAAGCTGTTGCTCGATTCGGATAAATAGTCTGGCACGCACGGAAGGATCGACTTCTGCCATTATGCCATGAATCCATATGTTCATGTCGTGCGCGTCACTCTCAGCCATATGCTGCAGCATGCTCGTATAGAGGTCAACGAGGCGCAGCTCCCGGTATTCGTCTAACATGATCGCGAACAGCAACAGGTCGGCTTCCATTCGTCCGCCGCCTTTGAATTGCTCGGCAGGCAGCAGCTTAATAGTTATCCGGATGCCTTGACCGGCAAGCAATTCCGATATGAGCGAAGCATCCGCCCCATATTGGGGGATGGTGACGAGCGTTAGCGCGTCGTTACCGAAATGTGCAAAAGCTTCTTCAAGCTTAGTGAGGAGCTCCGTGCGCTCGGCCTCATCAAGCGTTGTAGTCGAAGCACTCCTCCGGTCACTTCCCTGATCCGGACTGCTGGCGCGCAGCCAGAAGCTGGATGCTTCCTCGATGACGTCGCCAGACAGCAGCCTCAGCAGCTCAGTCCGATTAATGGCTCGATTGAGCAGCTCTCGAATTCGCGGATCGGCGAGAGGTCCATCCTTCAGCTCGTTCATCGTCAAGAACTTGCAAGTGGTCCCGGATTGCCGGACTTGCTGCCACTGTGCGTCGTCGCTTTCGACCATGCGAACATTATGCATCACCTGATATTGACGCAGCTCGCGGTTATCTTGGACAGGCTGATCGACCGGCATCGGCATGGTCCATACCTCCACCTGGTCCAGGAACGGTCTCCCTTGAAAATAGGCCGGATTTGCTTCCAATGTCAGAATACCTTGCTCGCTGGATGCAAGACGGAAGGGACCCGTTCCAACGATCGATCCGCCTAAGCTGGCGTTGCCGTATCGTTCTCCCTCGGCTTCGACGATGTCTTGCGGCACAATGGAAGCGCGATTAGTAGCCAGGAACGGTAAGAACAGCTCGCATCTTGTGTTCAGCTTGAATCGGATCGTTGTGTCGTCAGGTGCTTCGATCAAACTGATTTCACGATATGCCCAGCTATACAAGCCGTCCGGCGCATGCCGGCGAAGACGTTCTATCGAATAAGCGGCGTCTGTCGCCGTCATCTCGCGGCCATGATGAAACATAATGCCTTTGCGGAGATAGAACGTCCATGTCATGCGGCTTTCGTCCGTTTCCCATGTATGGGCTAGATGAGGCAAGACGGCGCCCCCGCGACTATCCATGCGCACAAGCCCGTCAAAGAGCTGATGAACGAGATGCGACTCGCCAAAATAATGGATGCGCGCGGGGTCCAACGTATCGATCGTGCCCGGAAGCGGGAATCGAAGCGTATCGGTTCTGCGCTTGCCGTCCACTTGTGTACGGAAGCCGAATTGTCCGGCAAGCCAGTCCTGGAACGTGTCTCTTGCCGCCGATCCGTCCGTCGTCTGAAGCGTATCGAAACCTGCAAGCAGATCGCCGCGAGCCACAAGCTCCTTGGCCTCCTCCAGCAGCATATAGTCGAGAGGCACCAAAAATACAAGCTCCGAACGATTTCCTCTGCCGCGTTTGGATTCCCATCTAATCCAGCCGTCTCTTTCCATTCGCTTCAGAATCATGACCATGTTTCGGGTCGTACATTCGAGCAGTTCCGCGAGTTCGAAGGTTGTCGCCAGTACGGCTTCGCCGTCTGCAACCGACGAATAAGCGCGTCTGAGCGCGATATAGTGCCGCCTGATTTTGATGATCATCCCCGCCTTTGCACAAAACATGAAATTCCAGAGATGCAAATTGCACTTTTTGTTCTTATTTTCTAGGTTACAATAAAAGGAGAAAAAAGCAAAGGGAGGGCAACAGAGATGAGAGATCCAGCGCCATGGCTAAAGAGATATAGCCGGATGTGGATAATCGCTCTACTGCTGGGATTAATCGGGCAATATTTAATTGTGGACCAACCGTTTGGCGTTTCGGTGCCATTGTTTGTCATTGGGCTGTACGCGTTATTCTTTTATTCGGCGAGAGGCAGAATTGGAGGCTTCGACAAGTGGAAGGGACAATCCAAGACGGGATGGCTCTTGTTCGTGCCAATCACTGCGCTGGCGTTAAGCTATGTTCTGTTCGCCAACGATATGTTCCGCGTTCTGAATGTGCTTGCGCTCATGCTGCTTATCGTTGCGCAGACCATGCTCTTGACGCGCGGCGGATCGCAGCCGTGGCATCGTTTCGGATTTTATGGCGATCTGTTGCTGCAATGGCTCATTGTGCCGCTTAGACATATGATGGTGCCGTTCGGGATTGTGGGCGGATGGCTGCGTATTGGCAATGGGAGCGGCAGATTCGGCGGAAGGTTCGCGAAGGTTGCGCTGGGACTCATTATTGCGCTGCCACTGCTGATCATCGTAGTTTCTCTCCTTGCTGCCGCAGATGGCATCTTCCAGTCATGGCTCGCCAATATTCCGGAGCTGCTCCAAGGCGAGACGCTGGGCGAAGGCATGGGCAGAACATTCTTTGGCTTATGTATCGCTTTCTATTCGTTCTGCTTTGTATGGGGGTTGTTATTCCGCAAGCCCAAGTCGGACGACAGCTTAGACGCAGCTTTCCCTAAGGATCCCCATGGGGCAACGGATAAGTCGGATACGGTCGTCTACATTGATTCGACGATTGCTGCCACGGTATTGGTCTGCGTGAACGCTGTATACGTGTTGTTCGTTGCCATTCAATTCTCTTATTTGTTTGGTGCCGCAGAAGGTCTGCTGCCGGACGGAACAGCATACGCGGAGTATGCGAGAAGAGGCTTCTCTGAGCTAGTCGCGATCGCCGTCATTAATATGGGCTTGTTGCTGCTAGGGCTGCATTTCGTGAAGAAGGAAAGCACGATGCTCGATCGCCTGAGACAGTTACTGCTTACTGTACTAATGGGTTGTACGGTAGTGATGTTAATTTCGGCATATGGAAGGTTATCTCTATATGAAGAGGCTTATGGCTTCACTCAGCAGCGTTTGCTCGTGCATGGTTTTATGATTCTGCTAGCCGTGATGATGCTGGCTGCGATCGTAAGGATCTGGTACGGCAGATATTCGCTAGCTAAGGTTAATATCGCATTAGCTGTTGCGGCATACGTCATCATGAATTATGTTAATCTAGACGCGCGTATTGCAGAAAATAATGTGGAGCGTTTTGAGCAGAGCGGCAAGATCGATTGGGCATACATGGATACCTTGTCGGTAGATGCTGTACCTACATTTATAAAGCTGAGTGAGAAGCTGCCTGATCATATACAAGTGCGGGCCACTCTGGACCGGATGAAAAATAAGGCCGAGGATCGCCAAGGCTGGCAGTCCTGGAATCTTGCCTATAGCAAAGCTAGTCGGATCGAATAGACGTTTAACTGGAGGTTGTATGATGAGCAGGACGAAACGGTGGTGGTTGATCTATATTCCTGCATTGATCCTCGGGCTGTATCTGTTCTTGTATTTTGAGAACAATGCAATTGGCGTTACGAGTTATCGCATGGCGTCGGAGAAGCTGCCCCAAGGCTATGACAGCTACCGAATCGTCCAGCTGTCCGATCTTCAGAGCAAGATGTTCGGACGGGATCAGAAGCCGCTCATTCGTAAGGTCGAGAAGCTGCGGCCTGACTTGATCGTTGTGACCGGCGATCTCGTTGATGCGAATCATTATGACGGTGAAGCGAGCTTGCGCATGATGCAGGGTATGGTCGGAATTGCTCCGGTTTATATGATTACGGGCAATCATGAATATGCGGCGGAGGATTATCCCTCGCTCGAGAAGGAGCTTCGTACGATTGGCGTTCATGTATTGCGTAACGAGCATGAGCTGCTCCCGCTTGGGGACGGCTACTTAAGACTCGTGGGGATCGACGATCCACTGTATAACAAACATGGCGATGGCGATGTAGATAAGCTTAACATGCATCTGGAGGAAGCCATGGAGGGGATTCAGCAGCCTGAAGCCTATACAGTGTTGCTCTCCCATCGCTCCGAACGGTTTGACGTTTATGTTCAGCATGGTTTTGATCTAACCTTCTCAGGTCATGCGCATGGCGGTCAATTCCGTATTCCGTTCGTCGGCGGGGTGTATTCTCCCGAGCAAGGCTTCTGGCCTAAGTTGTCCGAAGGGAAACATGAGCGTAACGGATCGACGCTTGTCATCAGCAGAGGACTTGGCAACAGCGTCATCCCGCAGAGGTTGTTTAACCGGCCGGAAATTGTCTCGGTCGATCTGGTTCGAGGATCGGCAGAATAACCGCCGTTCGTAACAAAAAGGCGTTTGTTCCTGATGGATGAGCCAATACGAAGGCTTCATGTCTCACGTAATATAAGGTATGGATCATGACAGAATCGAAAGATGAGGAATGATAGACCATGCCTTGTTATTATGGCAAAGTCGTTATCGTCAGGAACGAAGGGACCATTATATTCGGACATATATGGGAAAACTCGCCAAGTATCGCTACGCAAACAAACACGGGCTCTGGCGAAAGCACGGAGGAAGAAGAGGATACCGCCGAAAGCAGCTCGGCCAGAAGCCGCCGCCGCAGAAAACGGCGAAGGTGCAAGAAACGAAAATAACGGAATTCGATTCATTCGACTCGGATTCCGTTTTTTGTGATGTCCGCAGGCCGACATAAGCCCGTCCAAACGCGCCAACTCTCGCAAATAAGAGGGCGGATAAGAAACTCGGAACAGGGAATGCTACTATATAATTTTTAAAAATATATGATTATTATAATCATGTGCATGAATAAACTAATGAATTAATGCGTTGATACGATAAAGGACTCGGTATGAGTCCTTTTTTTATTTTATCAGGTAATAATATCCATTTATATACGCATACTATTGCTATTGTAGCGATAAATATTATAATAGTTCATGTTCACATATAGAAGAGGAGATGGATAGAGAATGAAAAGAATGGTGACAGCCCTGGCGGCTATCCTTTTAACGGCATCGTTGACGGCTTGCGGTGCTGACCAAAACAATGAAAACAACGGTAATTCTACAACGGGTGAACAACCGAAGCAGAAGATCGTATTAGGTACGAGCGCGGACTATGCGCCTTACGAATTCCATAAGATGATCGACGGCAAAGATCAAATCGTCGGTTTCGATATTGAGATTGCGAAGGAAATCGCCAAAGACATGAATGCGGAGTTAGAAATCCAGGACATGGACTTTGCGGGTTTGTTGCTTGCGCTCGATGCTGACAAAGTTGACTTCGTTATCTCCGGCATGACGCCGGACGAAGATCGTAAGAAGCAGGTTGATTTCACGGATATTTATTACCTGGCGGGACAAGGCGTACTTGTTAAAGCCGGCGATGAGGGCAACTATAAAACATTAGACGACTTAAAAGGCAAAAAAATCGGCGTGCAGCTTGGATCCATCCAAGAAGGTATAGCGCAAGAAATTGAAGGCGCCAAGCTGACTTCCCTCGCCAAGATTCCTGAGCTGGTGCTTGAGCTGAACAGCGGCCGTGTCGACGCGCTTATTCTGGAGAAGCCAGTTGCTGCTCAATATGCGACGAAGCAGGATGAAGTTGTTATGTCCAGCATCGAGATCGAACAATCTGCAGAGGAAGCGGGTTCCGCGATCGCTGTTAAGAAGGGCAACAAGGAATTGCTGGACAGCATTAATAAGACGCTGGAGCGTCTGAAAGAAAACGGCGATATCGATCGTTTCGTTATCGAAGCTAACGAACTGGTTGGCGAATAATCGGCCGAGGACGGAGTTAACGGATGGACTTGGATTTATCATTATGGGGGTTGGATTTTAACTTTTTGAAAGAATATTGGCCCTACTACACCAATGGGGCCTGGATGACGCTGAAGCTTTCGTTCTTCGGCGTCTTGCTGGGTACGATTCTTGGCGTTGTCTTTGCGCTGCTTCGTATTTCGGGTATCTGGCTGCTCCGGTTTCTGGCGTCGGCATACATTGAGCTGATCCGCGGAACGCCAATGTTGGTTCAGATTGTTATTATTTATTACGGATTGTCGGAATTCGGCATCAATCTGCCGCCGTTTATGGCGGGCGTCATCGCGCTGACGATTAACAGCTCGGCCTATATGGCCGAGGTATTCCGTGCGGGGATCGCTGCGATCGACAAGGGGCAGATGGAGGCGGCAAGATCGCTTGGTCTGAGCCGCGGACAGGCGCTGCGATATGTGGTGATCCCACAGGCTTTCCGTAATATGCTGCCGGCAATCGGCAACGAATTTATTATTATTATCAAGGACTCATCGCTTGTTTCCACAATCGGCATAGCTGAATTGTTGTATAATGCCCAGGTTATCCGGGGGACGACCTTTATTCCGCTTGAACCGCTAATCGTGGCGGCTGCAATCTACTTCGTCATGACCTTTACATTGTCAAAGCTGCTGGGCGCGCTGGAAAGGAAGCTGAATACGAATGATTAAAATTCAGGGACTCCGCAAGTCATACGGCAAAAATGAAATTTTGAAGGGCATCGACACGGAGATCCGCCAAGGCGAAGTTGTGGTTGTCATCGGACCAAGCGGATCGGGCAAAAGCACGTTTCTGCGCTGCTTGAATCGGCTTGAGGAACCGACTGGCGGTGAAATCTGGTTCAAGGACAAGCAGGTAACCGGCAAGCAGTCGGAGCTGAATGCCATTCGCCAGAAGCTTGGTATGGTGTTCCAGCAATTTAATCTGTTCCCGCATATGACAGTGATGGAGAATTTGCTGCTCGCGCCAACGAAGCTCAAGAGCCGAGGACGGGCGGAACTGGAAGGCGTCGCGATGGAGCTGCTGAAGTCAGTCGGTTTGGCTGAGAAGCGCGATGTGTACCCGGGCAAGCTGTCCGGCGGACAGAAGCAGCGGATCGCCATTGCGCGGGCGCTTGCAATGGAGCCGGAAGTGATGTTGTTCGACGAGCCGACTTCGGCGCTGGATCCCGAGATGGTCGGTGAGGTGCTGGACGTGATGAAACGTTTGGCGGCGCAAGGCATGACGATGGTAATCGTGACGCACGAAATCGGCTTCGCCCGTGAGGTCGGCGATCGGCTATTGTTTATGGACGGCGGAGTTATCGTAGAGGAAGGCGTACCTCGCGATGTGATCGCGAATCCTCAGCATCCGCGTACGGTAGATTTTCTAAGCAAGGTGCTATAAAGCTGTATGGGAGTGCCCGCCGGCAACGGTTAAGGGCACTTCTTTTTGTATACAGCTTTTTGTATACAGCATATAGGATTGGATTACGGTTGAAGCGCAACCTTGAATAAAGGAATGTCGTTATAGAGATATAATATCAAAAGGATTTACAAGGGGCGTGCAGGATGAAGAAGTTAATCAGTGTGTTGATGTTTTGTGTTGCCGTAATCATGCTGACAGGGTGCCAGGGTAAGTCCGATACCTTCCAGGGCAGAATTGATGAATTAACAGATCAAGATTTGCTTGTGGGCTGCAATGATGCAGTTAATAAGGGAGCCAGAAATTCGGATGATGCGTATTATAGCTGCAGGGTTGAGATTACGGAGGATACAATCATTCATGACAAGGATGGTAACCCGTTAACTTTCGAACAACTGTGGATAGGAACCTCCGTCCGCATTGTAATCGGGGAGAAGATTGGTTTTAGAGACTATGTCAATGACAGCGAGAGACAGCCGCTTCTTGCAACGGAGGTCACTGTTTTGGATGATGAGCCTCAGACAAGAGGATTTGTTGGTTATATAACCAAGGTGGACGGAGATCGTATGCTTGTTGTCTCCTCTGAGGGGGAAGATTACAGCTCAACTGGCGGAGTATCCCATCACTATGCTGCCGTATGGTTCACGGTGGATGATCCTCCGCATCCGGTAGAGGTTGGTATGAAGGTGAAATTAAAGTTTGGTATGCTGCTCGATTCATATCCGCAGCAAGGCAAGGCGGAGCGTATGGAGCTGTATATGGATCCAAAGCCGGAAGGAGCCGCGCTATCCGAAGAAGAGGCGATTCGCCAAGCGATGGACGCATTCGAGCTGCCTAAGGATCAGATTGTCATCGTCACGAATACGGAATATGATGCGGAGTCTTCGCTATGGATGATTAGCCTTCTAAGCTCTGATCAAACCATTGCCAAAACGATCGAGGTGAAGGACGAATAACAACGGAGGTAACGATACTGCTTATGGTTACAGAGCTATAAGCACGCTTGGTTCTCCGTACACAAAAAAAGGGACCCGCTGCAACGGGCAGCGGGCCAAAGTTATATATTATTAAAAAGGGGGTCGAGTTCTATTATAGGCTCTCAACATTAAATAAGGATGAAGGAAATATTTCAATTGCATTACAAAATGTTGGTTTTCATTTCCAGATCCCCAAAGAGAAAAAAGGTTGAACGAAAAATAACGCCATGATATAATCGATAGCGCCATTGACATTTCAATATTTAGTTCCGTACAGTGTTATCCTTACTTTAATTGTACATCCCAATATTGAATTTGTCAATGCCCTTTTACCTAATCCCTATTTTTGGAAAAAAGGAGCGTGTTCGGTTAATGAAGACAAAGATGGATACAAAGGATTGGCAGCAAGAGCAGGAACGTGTGGATGGGGTCAGAGACAAGCTGCACGCTCGAATTGCCAAGCTGGAACCCGAGGTTGCCGGTCTGAGCGATCAAGCGACGGACATCCGTAGACGGTTCTGGGAAGAAGTGACGATCAACACCAGCACGCAGGAGGATTTCGAAGAAACCTTCTACACCATTAATCAGCAGTCGGCGTTATTGGCAGAACGGGAGCGCGGTCACAAGCTGCTCGTGCAGCAATGGAAAAATATGAATCGTCTGCTGCCGTCCCCCTATTTTGGACGTCTCGACTTTCAAGAGGATGGCCTGAACCAGAGCGAGCTGGTCGAGCCTATCTATATTGGCGTTTCATCCTTCATTGATGAGGATGAACTAAACTTCCTGATCTACGATTGGCGTACGCCAATTGCAAGCATGTATTACGACCATTCTCCAGGTCCGGCAGGTTACGACACGCCAAGCGGTCGAATCGAAGGGACCATGATGCTCAAGCGGCAGTATCAGATTCATCATGGACATATTCGCAATATGTTTGACGCGAGCGAGACGATCGGAGACGAAATTCTTCAGCAGGTACTCGGCAAAGGCGCAGATTCGCAAATGAAAAGTATCGTGGCTACGATTCAAAAGGAACAAAACTCGATTATCCGCGATGATAAAAGCGGAATGCTTATCGTACAAGGTGCGGCAGGCAGCGGCAAAACTTCAGCTGCTCTGCAGCGGGTTGCGTACTTGCTGTACAAACATCGGCAAAACATCAAGGCTGATCAAATTGTGCTTTTTTCGCCTAATCCGATGTTCGCAAGTTATATCTCTACGGTTCTGCCAGAGCTTGGCGAGGAGAACATGCAGCAGACGACGTTCCAGGAATATATCGACTATTGGGTAGGAGCAACGCTGCGTCCGGAGGATCCATTCGAGCAGATCGAATATGTGCTTACCGCGCAAGATGATGCGGGTTACGATGCGCGTCTTCAGGGCATGGCGTACAAATCATCCGAGACTTTCTTGCAGGCCCTGCAGCACTACGGGACATGGCTGGGACAACAAGGCATGGCTTTCCACAGCATCAGGTTTCAGGATCGAGACTATATTACCGGGGAACAAATGAAAACCAAGTTTTACGAATTCGACGACTCTCTATCGGTGTATAACCGGATCGTTCTGCTGCAGGAATGGCTGTTGAAAGAGCTGTCTAAGCTTGAACGGGCGGAACGTGAAGCTGAATGGGTCGACGAAGAGCTGAATTATCTCGATAGCGAGCAATACGCGGAAGTGTTCGCCAAGCTGCATAAGGATCGTGAAGTTTTTGATCTTGCAGAGCATTATGCCGTTATTTTCGAGAAGCTGGATAACAAACGCAGGGAGGATGAAAGCGACTTTGACTTCGCCAGCAAGGAGGAGGAGCTGCTCCGCCGAACTATCGTGAAGGAAAGTTTTAAACCGCTGCGGCGAAGTGTCAAAAAGTTATGGTTCGTAGATGTCAAAACGATCTATGGGCAATTGTTTGACGAAGAATCCGCTTACCGCGAGAAAACGAATAATAGGGATGTCCCGCCGCTGTGGACCGATATTTGCCATCAGACCAAGGAAGCGCTGGACCGTAATGTATTGTTCTACGAGGATGCGACGCCGTATTTGTATGTCAAAGAAATGGTCGAAGGCGTACGGACGAATACGGAGATTAAGTATGTATTCGTAGATGAAGGACAGGATTATTCGGCGTTCCAGTATGAATATCTGAAGAAGCTGTTCCCTAAGGCGAGAATGACGGTGCTGGGCGATTTCGGGCAAGCGATCTATAGGCAATCGACTAGTCTAGACGCAGCTAATTCTCCTTTGATCCGCCTGTTCGGCGAAGCCGATACAAGGCTGGTTACGTTTGTTCGCAGCTATCGCTCCACGAAGGAAATCGTTGCGTTCACCAGACTTATGCTGCCGGGGGGAGAAGAAATTATACCCTTTGATAGAGGAGGACAGAAGCCGCTTCTAAAGAAAGCAGGCAGCAAAGCGCAGCGCGATATTCAAATAAGGTCTGATATCGAAACCCTTCAGGCTGATGGGTATGATTCGATTGCCATCATTACAAAGACAGCGGCAGAGAGCCGAAAGGTTCATGATGCGTTAATAGCGAGTGGCTGCAGCGGGCTTAAGCTTGTTACGAAGGAGACGCTCCAGTTCGACAAGGGGATCATGGTTATTCCTGTCTATCTCGCCAAAGGCGTAGAATTCGACGCGGTCATCGTATATGATGCTTCGTCCGACACGTACGGCGGGGAGAATGAGCGCAAGCTTCTGTACACGGCATGTACACGGGCTATGCATCGACTTTGTCTCTACACCACAAACGACTGGTCGCCCTTCGTGCAGGCGTTGCCTGAGAGCTTGTATGAACATATGGCGATTAATCAATAAAACATGCTTAATATACAACAAGCCATGACCGATAACGGTCATGGCTTGTTGTACAGCTCAACAGCTCAAATTGCTCAGGCTGTCAGTCCCTGTTGATTCAGGCGACGATAGATACCGTCGCGCCCCATTAGATCATCGTGTGTGCCGCTGTCGGCGATACCTTGCTCAGCGACGACAAAGATTCGGTCGGCGTTGCGGATTGTGCCGAGGCGGTGGGCGATGACGAGCGTGGTACGACCTTTGGACAGCTCGGCCAATGCTTGCTGGATGGAAGCCTCCGTTTCTGTATCAAGCGCGGAGGTTGCTTCGTCCAGAATGAGAATTGGCGGATTTTTAAGGAAAATACGGGCGATGGATAGTCTTTGCTTCTGTCCGCCAGAAAGCTTAACGCCTCGTTCGCCGATCAAGGTATCAAGCCCCTCCGGCATGGAATCGATCAAGTCTCCGAGCTGAGCGTTCTCTGCAGCTAAACGGATCTCCTGCTCGCTTGCGCCGAGCTTACCGTATTCGATATTTTCGCGAATCGTTCCATCGAACAAGAATACATCTTGCTGCACAATGCCGATTTGCTCCCGCAGCGCACGGAGCGGCATATCACGAATGTCCAGACCATCGATCATAATCTGTCCTTCGGTAATATCGTAGAAGCGTGGCAGCAGGCTGCAAAGCGTCGATTTGCCGCCGCCGGACGGCCCAACAAGGGCAATTGTTTCACCAGCGCGGATATCCATGTTCAGTCGGTTTACAATGTGCTTATCTGGCTCATATCCGAAGCTGACATTCTTGTATACAATATTGCCGCGGAACGGACCGACTTCACCGGCGTTCGGCTTCTCATTGACATCAGATTCGGTATGAAGCAGCTCCTCGTAACGACGGAAGCCCGCCAAACCTTTGGGGATCGTCTCAATCAAGGAGTTGATCGTACGAATCGGTCCAAGGAAGACGTTGGAGAGCAGGATAAACGCCATGAAATCACCGTAAGTCATACGATCCTCGATGACGAACCAGGCTCCGCAGACGATAACAAACAAGGAAACAAATTTCAACATAACAAAGCTAATGGAGGAGTGCCATGCCATCACTTTGTATGTAATCAACTTCGTCGTGCGAAAACGATTATTGTTCATGCTGAACTTTTCGATTTCGTACTGCTCGTTGGCGAAGGCTTGCACAACACGCATGCCGCTGACATTGTTCTCGACGCGTGCGTTATAGTCGGCGATGTCGCTGAACATTTTATTAAAGGCGGCATTCATCTTGCGCGAGAAATAAAGCGATATCCAAATCATAAGCGGCACGATCACAAAGGTAAGGAGAGCGAGCTGCCAGTTGATGCCGAGCATTATGCCCAAAGCTCCGAGCAGCGTCATAATAGCGATAAACATATCCTCTGGCGCATGGTGGGCAACCTCGCCCATGTCCATGACATCATTGGTCATACGGGAGACGAGATGTCCGGTCTTGTTGTTGTCAAAGAAGCGGAAAGAAAGTTTCTGCACACGCTTGAACAAATTACGGCGCATGTCGGTCTCGATATTAATCCCAAGCTTGTGTCCATGATAGGTCACGATAAAATGGAAGACGGAGCTGAGCAAATAAATGCCCAGCAGAATGACCCCGGCCCAAAGGATCGACATCCAGTTGCCTTCGGGAAGCAAATCGTCAATGATGACGTTGATCGCCATCGGGAAGGTCAGTTCGAGCAGAGCCGCCATGATGGCGCTCCCGAAAGCAACAATGAAAAGCCCTTTGTAGGGCTTGTAATACGAAAAAAATCGACGCAAAGTTTTCACGCGCTTGCCCTTCCTTTCTTTGATACAAAAATAGTAGTGCTATTGTCATATTAGGTTGATGCCATTTAGGAAGTCAATCATTGCAGTGAGAGGCTGGAGTGCTGGCGAATGTATGCCTGAAATGCCGAAATTCAGCAGTTTTAAAGGATTTACACTGTTAATGATAATCAAAATCAGTTAAAATCGGCATAGTATTAAATCAATTTGGCACATTATTTTGGAGGAAGAATAGATGGGAAAGTCAACTGGAAGAGGCAAACTCAATATAGAAGCTAAGGTGGGGCTAGCGGGCAGCTTGCAGGAGTTGGACGAGCTTTATGCTAACGGTCTTGCGGATATGGCTATGGCATTCGGAATGCAAAGGCGTCCATTCGGCAATGGCTGGTGTTACGATATGCCGGAGAGCGAGGGCCAAGGTTGGATTATCCAGATGAGCCCCGAGCCTGGATTGTTCTGCATTAGCGCATGGTTTACGACAATTAGTGAGCGGTCCTTTACGTTCGACTCGGATAAACCTTACGTATGGCTGTTCAGCGTTGCCGAAGGGCGAATAACGACTTCCGGACAGGGGAGAAGCGAACGAGAGCTGAAGTCCATGAATCAGACCCTTGCTAGCGGAGGCAAGCCGGTTACCATTCGGTTCGCTGCGGAGGAGCTGATCTGCTTCGATGCCGTCATCGTGTTCGAAACATACATGAGAGACAGATTGTGTGCCGGCGGCGGTGCGGAGACTTCCTTTAAACCAAATGAGGGAAGGATGTGGACGGAGCCGGGAATTAACACTGCGGATGTGCTGCTTGCGATGGATGAATTGAAGTGGTCGGTACGTAAAGCGGTGGTGCCGCTCGCTTATTATTATTTCAAGTGCGGAGAAATATTGATGCTGATCAAACGTAATCACGAGCAGCCGGAGCAGGTGGACCGCAGACGGGCGGACCATGTGACTTGGGACAACAAACAGCGTATCTTTAAGGTTAAGGATGTTATCGACAGGAATATCCTGGAGCAACAGGAGTTGTCTCAGTTGGCCGCGCTTGCAGCGATGAGCGAGAGCAAGCTGCGGCGCTCCTTTAAGCTGGTATACGGGGTGACGATTGCTGCTTATGTCCGCGAGAACAGGATGCAGCAAGCGATGCGGATGTTGGCCAAGGATGAGATGAGCATTAGGGATATCGGGAGAGCATGCGGCTACGAATGCGCCGGTCGCTTCTCCGCCGTGTTCCGGAAGATACATCTGATTACGCCGAGCCAGTATCGCAAATCATTTGATCTATAATCGAGATTAGTTATGAATATGAAGGAGGAATGGGAGATGGAGCATGATCAGGAACAGGGCGCTCAGAGAGAGATTCTGGGCAATGCGGGGAGCAAGCCGAACAGCTTAAGCTCATACATGCTGCTTAACGTTCGTCTGGAGTGCGGTTATTCGTATGAGAATGGGCAGGTTGTCGCGACCGAAAGTGATCTGCGACATATATATATTCACGAAGGGACCATCGCGAGTATTACGGATACAAGCGATCCCCTAAGAGCCGAAGGGATCGTATGTTACGATGCCAAGGGTATGCTGCTCCTGCCATCGTTCCGGGATATGCATATCCACTTGGACAAAACGTATTACGGCGGTCCCTGGCGGGCAGTGCGGCCTGCTGCTAACGGCATATTCGATCGGATCGCAGAAGAGCAGACCTTATTGCCCCAGCTTCTGCCGACAGCTCAGGAGCGAGCACAGAAGCTGATTGATCTCATTCTAGGTTACGGTTCCACCCATGTAAGGAGCCATTGCAATATCGATTCTACCGTGGGGTTACGCAATCTGGAGCATCTCAAGAAGGCGCTAGCGAATGATTCGGACAAGCTTTCTTATGAAATTGTCGCATTCCCTCAGCATGGCTTGCTTCGTTCCAATGCCGAAGGCTTGCTTCGGGAAGCGATGCAGCTTGGCGTGACACATATCGGCGGTCTTGATCCGACGCTCGTTGATCGGGATATGGAGAAGTCGCTTCAAACGATGGTGCAGATCGCTGTAGATTATGGGTCTGGAATCGATATCCACCTTCATGAAGGTGGGGATACGGGGCTGCAGGCGATCCACAGACTGGCCGATCTGACCGAGGAAGCAGGTCTGCAAGGGAAGGTGACCGTAAGCCATGCATTCTCTCTCGCTTCGCTTGCAGCTGGCGCAGATGTGGAGTTGTTCAGTCGGCTTGCCGCGCTTGGCATCTCGATCGCCACTTGCGTACCGATTGGGCGAAGCATCATGCCAATTCCCAAGCTGCTGGAGCAGAAGGTGAACGTGATGCTTGGCAACGACAGCATTATTGATCATTGGTCGCCGTTCGGTACCGGAGATACGCTGCAGAGAGCGAATCTGGCTGCGCAATTGTACGGATGGTCCAGCGAATATAAGCTGTCGCGTGCGCTGGCGCTGGCGACTGGCGGCAAGACGCCGCTTGACGAGACTGGCAACCAGGTATGGCCCGCGGCAGGAGATGCGGCAACAGGCGTTCTAGTCTCGGCGAGCTGCTCCGCAGAGGCAGTAGCGAGGCTGCCGGAACGTGCAGCGGTGTTCTACAATGGAGCATTGTCCTCCGGGACACTTGATCGGGCATAATGTTCTTGAGCAAGTGAACTTAGAGCGGCGACTTCTCCCGCAAAGACTTCCATAACGAAAGCTGCTGCTCAAGCTGCTCGATGACGCCATCAACCTCGTGAGTGAACAATACTTGTCCGTCGCCGCCGGACTCGTGCACCAGCTTCGCGATGGACCTCGAAAGCTCCGCTTGTTTCGGAAGTTCCTGTTGCAGCTTGCGCAGCAGGTCGGAGACATGGACATGACCGCCGTTAGTAGGCACTGTGCCAACAGTCTGTTGAAACTCTGGCACGCGCACGGCACCTGCTTCCAGCACGGCTGTAGCAGCAGATACGCCGCTCGGATGCGAAGCAGGACCAGTTTGCGCCTCGGCACCGGATGACGACGAAGTTGCCGTTGCCGCTCCCCTTGGCGCAGCATCCTTGGACTTCTTGTCGCCGGCTTCCGAATTCGCGGAGCTTCTTGCGCCCTCCTTACGATTCTGCTCGTATACGGACCACGTTTCAATCAGTCCGCTGCCGGTCTTGAGCAACAGCTTCTCCTTGGTGTTGTCGGAGATCGTCTTGTCCTTGAACAGCTTGGCGATCTTCTTGACATCGCTGACGGGAAGCTCGTCCCTCGCGGCGATGAGCGCAAGCGGATCCCGATGCTCCATCGGCAAATCCTTAAGCGGCATCAGTTGATCCTCAGTTAGTTTGTCCTTACGAATCTCCGTGCCGCTGACAATCAGCTTCTTGACTGCCGCGCTGAATTTGAGCAGCTCGCATTTGTTCTTAATATAGCTCTCCGGCTTGCCAAGCTTGGCCGAGAGAAACTTGAGCGAGCTGCGGAACCGTCCATCGTTCATGAGCTTGTCGAAGGCGATCGCCTCTTCAATGGGGGAGAAACCTTCTCTCGTCAGGTTCTCCGCAATTTGTTCCAGATAGATCTCCATCTCATCGGTCGAAGTGGAGACGATGCAGGGGATCGTCTCTCTTCCGAGCATCTGCGTCGCTTTGTAACGCCGATTCCCGTATATGATGCGATAACGTCCGCCTTCGATGCTGCGTACCTTGATCGGGGAGAGCAGTCCGAGCTCCTCGATGCTCTTCATCAGCTCCTGCAACGCTTCATCGTCAAATTGATAACGCGGCTGGTCCTTGTCCTCTTCGATGAGCGACATAGGTAGTTGGGTGATATCCATGAGTTCTCTCCTTTGGCTGCGGTATAGGTTCACTTATATGATTTCGTGTCGACTCGCGATACTACTATTATAGCTCAGCCTTCTACCGAATCAACGGAGTCCTCCAAAGTCTTCCTGTTTCATCTTTCCATTGTGCGTTTAATAGTAATCAAGCTAGCGGTAAACGCCAAATCAAAAGGAGTGATTCATATGTTAGGCTGGGCATTATTGTTCTTCCTCTTTGCCATAGCAGCGGGCATCTTCGGATTCTTCGGGATAGCATCCGCCATGGCCGGCATAGCCAAAATCTTGTTTGTCGTCTTCCTAGTATTGTTCATTGCATCTCTTATTTTTGGACGAAGACGAGTATAGCTGAGCCAAGAGCAAGCTAACTCGGCAATTACGATAACAAGGCAATCGCCAATAAACCAATAAACGGAGGGAATTTATATGACAATCATGAATACAGAACAAACGAAGGTACACACGGTCATGACGCGAGATGAAGTTCAAGAGCAGGTGGAAAGATTCCGCAAGGAAGGATATCATGAGGATCGTATCTTTGTTCTTACGCATGACAAAACAAGGACGAAACGCCTCGCGGAGCGAACAGATGCCGAGGAAATCGGCATTATGGACGAAGGAATCGGCACGGCAATCGGTAACATTTTCCGGAATACGGGAGATGAGCTACGGGCCAAAATGAGATCGCTTGGCGTGGCGAAGGCAGAAGCAGAGCGCCTCGAAGCCGAGATGGATCGCGACAAAATCGTGGTGATCGCATGGGGCGGACGCGAATACGACAACGATGATTATGACAGAGATATCTACTTTCACCCTTATATGATGTACAATGGATATACTAATCAGCCGCCTCTCAGATAGCAACTTGATAGCCTGCCCCTAGGGGTAGGCTATTAGACATATTAAACGTGACTCTGGCAAGTGACCAATGGGAGGACCCGTATGTGAGTATTATAATCGTAGACGACAATGTAACGAACCAAATGATCATTCGAGCAATATTGACGAAAGCAGGCTATGCCGAAACACGAATCGCCTCTTCCGCCAAAGAGCTGTTCGATATACTTGGCATGGACGGCATGCCTTCGACCGTGGCAGCGACGGAGGAGCCTGTCGATCTGATCTTGATGGATATGATGATGCCGGAGGTTGATGGCCTCGAAGCGTGCAGAAGAATTCAGGCCGAAAAGAGATTTCGGGATGTGCCGATTATCTTTGTTACGGCTGTGGGAGATTCTAATAAACTAGCTGAAGCGCTGGATGCAGGTGCCACCGATTATGTGATGAAACCGATCAATAAGCTCGAGCTGCTTGCTCGTATGCGCTCGGCGCTGCGGCTCAAGCACGAAAAGGATTGGCACAAGGAGCGGGATAAGCGGATTCGTTATGAATTGGAGCTCGCCAAGCAGGTGCAGCGCAGCGTCCTGAGCAGCCCCATCCGGAACCGGAACATCGAAATTAATGCCTCATATCGCCCATCCTCTGAGCTCGCAGGCGACTACTACGCGTGGTTCCGTATCGATGCTAACCGGTATGGCGTCATGCTGCTGGATATGATGGGACACGGCATATCTTCCTCGCTTGTTTGTATGTTCATCTCTTCGGTGCTCCGAGACCTCATCATGCGGGTCAACGACCCGGTCGAGGTGATGCAGGAGCTCAACCGCTATATGGGCGGGCTCTATCGATCGGATGAGCTCATTAATTATTATTTTACGGCTATATTCGTTGTAGTAGATACGGAGAATAGGCAGCTTGAATACGTGAATGCAGGGCATCCGGCAGGGTTCATCGCGGCAGACGGCGAAGTGGTGTGTATGGAGCCGACGGGACCGGCGATTGGTCTGTTTGACAAACTTGCGATCCACAAGGTTAGTCGGCCGTATAAGTCCGGTACCGAGCTATTCATGTACACAGACGGACTGCTCGACGCGCTGGAAGCGAAGGACGGTAGTCAATGCAGCACGAAGGAGCTCGAGGAGGCTGTCCGCAAGCATCATGGTCAGGGGCTTGGACCGGATGAGTGGGTGGAGTCGCTGCTTGATGTACGTGAGGGGGAGCAGCAGCGCGATGATATTTGCGTGGTGCATGCTATCCTGCACGCGTAAACAGATCATTGAAAGAAAAGCAAACCAAACTGTTTCAAACCTTCTGAATTGGTTTATACCATATGTATAGACTCTAGCAGAATGGTTGATCGCAGGGAGGTTGCAGGTATGAAAGTGATCCTATTCATAACGTTAATCCTGAGCGGAATGATGTCGGGAGGGAGCGGGGCTTCCGAAGTGAAGTCGAACGATATCCCGGTTCATCAACTGGAAACGGAATATGTACAGCTTGTTGCGCCTGACATACAAGTAAGTGTGTTGTCGAATGGCGAGACGTTGCAGCCTGCTGATGAAGGCGATGAGCCTGTCATCACCGTAACGGGCGATGCCGGGCCGATCCTGCTCCAAAGCGTCGAAGAGCTTACGCTCTATGATGATCGCGCGGCTGTCATCGGCAAGCTGGGAGAGCCAAAGGGCGTAACGCAGGATGAGTTCTATAGCGAGCTTGTCATCTACGAGTACGAGCGGCTTCACGTTGTCTTCTTTGGCGAATATATTCAATCTATTGATATTGCGGCTGATGTGAAGGAAGTGCTGCTGGACGATCGATATGTGGAAGCAACGTTGACCGATCTTAAAGACGTGCTTGGAGATCCCGATTACGTGGCGGAGGACGGCATTGTGTTCCAGCGTGATGAAGCGCTGCTTAAGCTGTTCGTTGACCAGGCAAGCGGAGAACTGAGCTCAATCAGTTATTATCATTTGGCAACGGTATAATTTATTTATCCTTGGAGAAAGTGAAGTGAACAAACATGAAGTTAGAGCCATTTAACGTTCGAACGGAAGAGAAAAACGGTGAATTCACAATGTACCTGGAGGGGGAACTGGACCTCGCGGCCGTACCGCAGCTGCAGTGCGTGCTCGAGAATGTACTGAAGCGTACTGACGTTGCGCTTGTACTTCACCTTGGAAATCTGACTTACATCGACAGTACGGGCATTGGTGTAATCGTCTCGATCCTCAAGACGAGAGACCAGCTTGGAGCTCCGTTCTATGTGCAGGAAACGCCGGCCAAAATCAAGCGATTGTTCGATCTAACCGGCATATCGGGATATATCAAGGAAGGAGCCGGGGCGTAAGGATGAAAGAGGTACAGCTGCAAATACCGGCTCATGCGGATCACATCGATCTTGTTCGAATCTGTTTGTACGGGATCGCGAGTAAGCTTGGATTCGCTTACGAGGACATTGAGGATATGAAGGTAGCGGTTTCCGAAGCATGTAGCAATGCGATCCTGCATGGCGACGAAATCGGAGCAGGCGTCATCGAAGTGACATTCCGCCATGATGATCACGCATTGATTATTCAGATTCATAACGAGGGGCCGCCATTCGTATTCGATGGCAGCAGTCTTGCGTCGACTCCCCTGGGAGGAGCGGCAGTTCAGGAGCTTCAATCGGGAGGTCTCGGCATCTACTTGATGGAGGCGTTGATGGACAAGGTTGAGGTTGTTCCGACTCGTGACGGCACAGATGTATGGCTAACCAAATACCGGCAATAAAAAGAGGCGATCGTTTGCGACGACGCCTCTTTTTTATTGCCGTATTTGTAGGTGTTAATCCGTTATTAAACGTTTGCGGAAGATTCTGTGTTCTGCGTTCAATTCCTCGAAGTCGCCTCTCTGGGGCGAAATAAGCGATTCCTTGCTCCCCAAGACGAGGAAACCCTCATAAGCCAGGCTGCCGTTCAAGATACCATGGACGCGTCTCTGAAGCTCTGGGGTGAAATAAATGAGCACATTCCGGCACAAGATAACCTGGAATTCATTAAACGAGCCGTCCGTCGCCAGATTATGCTCCGCAAAAACCATACGTTCCTTAAGGGAAGGCAAGAAGCGGGCATAGGCATGATCGGTTGTGTAATAAGCCGAGAATTCGCGCGAGCCGCCCGCCTGCAAATAGTTTTTGGTATAGGCTTGCATACGTTTAAGCGGGAACCGACCTTCCTTGGAATGAGCGATGGCCGTTCCGCTCATGTCGGTGGCGTAGATTATCGTTCGATCAAGCAGTCCTTCCTCCTCTAGCAAGATCGCCATGGAGTACACTTCTTCACCGGTAGCGCAGCCGGCGTGCCAGATACGAATCCGCTCATGTTTGCGAAGTAAGGGTACCACATCCTTACGAAAGGTAAGGAAAAACGCAGGATCGCGGAACATCTCGGTCACTTTGATAGAGAAGTCCTCCAGCAGCCGCTCCATAAAACCGTCGACATGCAGGATTCGCTCTTGCAGGGAGGATATGGTCGATATCCCTTCTAGATTCATCCGGTGGCGGATTCGGCGGCGAAGCGACGAACGTAAGTAGTTCCTGAAATCGAATCCACGTACGCGGTAGATTGCTTCCAGGAGCAGATCGACCTCTAGCTCCTCAAGCTGCGTGAACCCTTCATCGCTAGAGCCATCTCCAAGATAACTTCCATCGTCGGCGGCGGCAGCCTCCTGCCTGCCGACAAGGTCATCGATGTGCCCGAAGCCGTCATGTCTAAGCATTAATGCCCCACCTGCTTCGTCAACCATACCCGCATAAGCGAGAACAATTGCTCCATATGGATTGGCTTGCTGATGTAGTCGGAGGCGCCGGCCGCCAGACAACTTTCTTGATCACTTTTCATTGCTTTCGCCGTAAGAGCGATAATCGGCGTATTGTGCATATTAGCATTGGCTCGCAGCGCGCGAGTCGTCTCGAATCCATCCATCACAGGCATCATAATATCCATCAAGATGAGATCAAAGCCGTAG
Organism: Paenibacillus sp. strain BS8-2; assembly: GCF_054483835.1. NCBI lineage: Bacteria > Bacillati > Bacillota > Bacilli > Caryophanales > Paenibacillaceae > Paenibacillus > Paenibacillus sp. strain BS8-2. Next base: position 451,343 of record NZ_CM137010.1, on the reverse strand, counting down.
TCAGTTGCGACGATGTCTAGACATTCTTGTCCATTACGCGCGACTTCGACCTCTAGTCCTTTACCAGCGAGCGCCTTGACGATGGCAAAGATATTACGTTCATCATCCTCTACTAGCAAGACGCGTTTGCCCAAGAAGATGGACGCTTCTTCGGTAAGACCGTCCGGCACCTGCTTCGAAGCGGAACGCTCAGAAGAGGCGATCGTCTCGTTGTGGCTGACGCGAGACAATTGATCTGTCGATGGTTCTTGCGAAAGCCGTTCGACATCAGCATCCGAATAGGAAGCTGCCGTCTGCTGCGCAGCCTGCTCGAGCTCGTATGCCGTACAATGAGAAGCTGGCAAATAGAGCGAGAATGTACTTCCTTTATGAAGCTCGCTGTCCACGACGATGCAGCCGCCGAGCAGTCCCGCAAACTCGTTGCAGATCGAGAGACCAAGTCCCGTTCCGCCGTACAACCGATTCGTATTGCCGTCAACCTGCTGGAATGCTTCGAAGATCTGCTCATGTTTGTCCTTCGGAATGCCGATTCCCGTATCGATGACGGAGAATGCGATCATCTCGTCGGGATTGCTGCCTGGAATTCTGCCGGCAACAACAGCAGGATCCGCCTGATGAATCTTGAGCGTGACGGTCCCATGCTCCGTGAATTTAAAAGCATTGGACAACAGATTTTTCAGAATTTGCTGGAGCCGTTGACCGTCTGTACGGATGACATCGGGAATGTCGTGCTGCACTTCGATACGGAATGTAATGCCGCGCTTGTCTGCCACGGGATCGAAGTTCATCCGCATCATCTCGGGAATTTCTGTCACGTTGACGTCGTCCATGACAAGCGCTAACTTGCCGGCTTCGATTTTGGACAGATCCAAAATATCATTGATTAATGCAAGAAGATCGTTGCCGGAGGAGTGGATGACACGTGCATATCCGGCTTCTTCGTCGGTCAACGATTTGTTTTCGTTCTCATACAGCAGCTGCGACAAGATCAGGATGCTGTTAAGCGGCGTGCGCAGCTCGTGGGACATATTAGCAAGGAAGTTCGTTTTGTATTGGGCGCTTTGGCGCAGCTTCTCGGCGTAAGCCTCCAGCTCATGTTTGGCTTGCTCCAGCTCGCGGGTCTTCTGCTCGGCGAATAGATTCTGCTCCTCTAGATGCTCTGTCGTCATTCGCATCTCTTCTTGCTGCATCTGCAGCTCCTCGGATTGCGCTTGCAGCTCTTCAGTCTGGGTCTGTAGTTCCTCTGTCAGCGCTTGAGATTCGCTCAGCAGCCGCTCGACTTCCATGCGTCCGGCAACATTATCAATAGCTACGCCGAAGTGATCCTCAATGCTCTCTAGTAATTTCAGATGCTGTGAGGTGAAGGGCTCTAGCGAAGCGAATTCTACGACTGCAACAACATGTCCCTCGAATTCGATCGGGACGATCAATACGCTGCTTGGGCTGAGCGTCGTCAAGCCGGACTGGATACCAGCCTGATAATCAGCCGGTGCATTAAGCAGGAAGGCGCGCTTATCCATTGCACATTGCCCTACAAGTCCTTCGCCAAAATGGAACGTGTCCTTCACATTCGGCATCGCGGATTCGGCATAGGCAGCAAGCTTGTTCATGCGCGGCTGAGTGCCTCTGGCCCCTCTGATATAGAAGACGCCGTATGGTGCGCCAATCATTGGAGCTACCTTAATCAGGAATGCTTTGGCGAGCTCTTCCAAATTATTCTGGCCTTGCGTCATCGTTGCGACTTCCGTTACCTTGTTCGTGACCCATGCCTGAGCTTCCAGGCTGACGAGCAGGCTGTTGGTTGAATGGGCCAATTCTTTGATCTCGTCGTTTGTTCTGACGTGGATACGTTTGGACAAGTCACCCTTAGAGGCTGCAATCTGTCCGATCGTTAGCGAGACTTGTCTAATTGTTTTGGAGATGGAGCCGGACACGTATGCAACGATAAGCAACGAAATAATTGCGACTGCTAATAACATGACATACAGACTAAGCGTGACAATACGATTGCGGCTCTCGAGCTGCAGAATATAGCTTCTTGTTTCGCCCAAATGATCCATTCTCATATCTTCAAGCTGCGTGCGCAGCTTGTCGATGTTGGCCTTGCCGGGATCGTTCTGGAAGAAGGAACGAATCTTGTCCGTCTCGTTGTTTTCGGCCATCAGGATGGTCGGCTCCGCCGTATTGCTGATCCAGTCCTGAATCGTCAGCTTAACATTGTCCAGAGCTTGAAGCGCGGGAGCATTGTCGGACATCAAATCCCTCAGGTTATTATAGTTCGCTTCCCACTGTGACCTGCCATCTTGATAGGGTACCAGATAGGATGGATCGCCCGTAATGACATAGCCGCGTTGACTTGTCTCCATACTGATGACGTTGTAGCGGATATTCGTGATGGCATTATGAATGTCCAGATCGCGGCTCGTAATTTGTTCGATCTCCTGTTGCAGAGATGTAATACGATCGGTCACGATGGCTATCGTCACTCCGAGACAGCAGATGATCAGCAGATAGCCGATAGCGATCTTTATTCGAATAGTAAGCTTCCAATGTTTAAACATAAGTTCATGACCCTCTCATTCAAAGTTGCGAGTATTCAGGCTATAATCTATTACCCAGTATACCATGCTGTTGAACGCAACCCAATTCCAGAGGGTAATATTTCCTTTGTTTCAACCTTCGCTTGGCGGGGTACAAAAGGGATAGAAGTTACAAATTTTGAATCGAGGTGGCCTTTATGGATCTATTAATCGGCATTTGTTTGGTCGTGATCACATTAGCGCTCATTATACTTGTAATCGCAGTTACCAAGACCTTCAAGCAAGCGGAAACGTTTATCGCGGAGACGAAGAGAACGGTAGGCGAGCTTCGGACCGAGGTCCTTCAGATGAGCAGCGAGGCGAGAGAGGTCGTGCAGAATACAAATGCGGTGACGGTAGATGCGAGAAGGAAGCTGAAGGAGCTCGACGGGCTGTTCCATACGGTCAGCGACCTTGGCGAAGCGGCTCATGCGCTGACTTCGGCTGCAAAGCAGGCTGCGGCGGGCGTGCTTGAGAAGACCATGGAAGGACAAGAGGCTGCAGCTGGAGTGAAGGCGGCGGAGAGTGCAGCAGGCGGCACGCATGCCGTTCGTCGAACGCGTACAGCAGGCAGTACCAACAATCAAGTGAGAAAGACAGCTGCGGCAATAACAGAAGTGATCGCTTCATCCGTCCGGATCTGGAGCAGAATGAAAACAAATTAAGGTATACTACTAGACAAAGACGGAGAGGAACGTGTACACAATGAGCCAATCGCCCATCAGACTGCGAATACCCGCAGAAGCCGATTACTTGGATATTGTCCGTGCCGCTTTATACGCAGTTGCGGCGAAAGCCGGATTCGCATATGAGGACATCGAAGATATGAAGGTGGCCGTAACGGAAGCTTGCTCGAATGCGATACTTCATGCCTACAAAGGAAGCGATGACCGAGGAGAGGTGGATATCGAGTTTCTATCCACGGATGACAGTCTCATGTTGACGGTACGTGATTATGGGGGAGCAGCGTTTGATCGTGTGGAGCCTGTTACGAGAACGGGTCTTCATGGTACGCCGATCGAGGAAGCGCCAGTTGGAGGTCTCGGATTATTTATGATGAAAGCATTGATGGACGATGTGACTGTCCGGATCAATAATGGTACGGAGGTTGTACTCACCAAGCGCAGGAGCAGAAATGAGGAGATGGTATGAATTCAGGTTCCTCTGAGCTGACTTCGCAGGAAGCGATGTCCTTGCTGGAGCATTATCGAGAGACGGGCTGCAACGATACCGCCACTTCGCTTCTGAGCCACTATGAACCCATCGTGCGTATGGCTGCAGGCAAGCTGTCACGCAGCAGACCCGATCTGTACGAAGATATGTACCAGGTTGGGCAGATGTCGATGCTGCGATTGTTCGCGCAATACAATGCGGATCGTGAAATTCCATTCGAAGCTTATGCCATGAAAAGCGTGGTCGGTCATCTCAAAAATTATTTGCGAGACAAATCCTGGTACATACAAGTGCCTAGACGCCTCAAGGAAAAGGGACTGCTGCTTGGCCGTGCCATCGATGAGCTGTCTATACAATTGGGCCGTTCTCCCAAGGTGGAGGAAATAGCGGCCTATCTCGAGCTGTCTGTCGAAGAAACGATCGAGGTCATGACTTCGAGGGAGTCATATCAATACGTTTCGCTGGATACCCCTTTGTCTACAGAAGGTGAGAGCGCCGCTACCATCGGAGATATGATCAGCTCGGACAACGACGAGATGCTATCGCTCGACGGGCGCATGGATCTCAAGGAAGCGATAGGCAAGCTAAAGGAGGAAGAAGCGAAGGTGCTGTCGCTTGTATATGACGGTGGCCTGTCCCAGAGGGAAATCGCGACGCAGCTAGGTATCTCTCAGATGAGCGTGTCGCGTATCCAGAGAAGGGCGATCGTCAAGCTCCGCGAGCTGCTTGAAGATGATTACGCCGAGAGCGCTGCTGCGGCGCGAGAAGAACGGGATGATTAGCATGGTCCTGCATATCGTATGATCGACATGTCACAAACTGCCTTTGCGCTGTTAATGATCGCTCCCACGGAAGCCGTGGGGGCGTTAATGGTGTTAAGGCTGTTTGTTGTGTTATGTTGATTGTGTCTCTGTGTACCTCAATGAAATGGAAGGGAGGAACAGCTATTGCGTCTGATCTTGGAACATATCGTCAAACAATTTGGAGAGAAACAGGTGCTTCGAGAAGCGAGCTTCAGCTTCGAGAAGGGAAAGATCTACGGTCTATTGGGCCGCAATGGAGCTGGCAAGACGACATTGTTTGATTGTCTGAGCGGAGAGAAGGGAATGGACGGCGGTCAAGTGCTGCTGGAGGACAATGGACATCGACGCAAACTAGAAGAGCATGATGTGGGCTATGTGTATTCCTTGCCGATTCTGCCTGAGTTCCTGACGGGTTACGAATTTGTTTCTTATTTTATGGATATTAACCGGGATAAACGTCAGCAGGGGATGTCCATCGACGCTTATTTTGACATGATGAGCATGACGCCCTCGGATCGACATCGGCTGATCAAAGGGTATTCCCATGGCATGAAAAACAAATTGCAAATGCTCCTGTTTCTCATCACGAGACCTCCGGTTATTCTGCTCGACGAACCGCTTACCTCGTTTGATGTCATTGTAGCGCTAGAGATGAAGCGGATGTTAAAGGAACTGAAGAGCGAACATATCCTCATTTTCTCGACACATATTCTGCAATTAGCATCCGATCTATGCGACGAGTTGGTCGTGTTACATAAAGGGGAGTTGTCCGCCGTGCCGGCCGAGCTGCTGCACAGCCAGGAATTCGAGCAATCCGTTATCAACTTGTTGAAGGATGATGAGCATGCTGAGCATGTTTAGAACACTGCTGGCGATACGGACCTCAATCGGAGCTAATCTGCTCCTTTACTACGTTCAGAAGCTGCCCTTCGCAGGCAAGCTGATCAAGAACAGCGTTTACAGCAATCTGGAGCTGAAAAGGGTTATTTCGGTTGTGGCGCTGCTGCTTACATGGTTATGGGGCTTTATTCTTCGTTTTGCTTATGTGGGGCTTTTGCTTTATCTACCGGTGGTCGTAATAGCTGGCGATGGATGGACGCAGGAACAGAGACTTGGCCAGTTTCTCTATATGTTCTTCATTATCAGTTACATCATTGCAGCGGTGAGTGGTGCCTCAGCGCTTGAGCCCAAGCGGGAGAAGTATATTGCGGTTAAACTCATGAGGCTTTCACCTGCGAAGTACATGCGGTCGACGATGGTGTACCGCTACGTGACTTTCGGCATCTTTATGCTGCCCGCGATGCTTGTGTGCGCCACGTTGCTAGGCGCGTCCGTTCTGGAAGCGCTGATGCTGACCATGATGATTACCTCGTGGAGACTGCTGGCAGAGTACGGTCATTTGAAGTTATTTGAGAAAACAGGGATGGTATTGATCAAACATACCGTCATCGTTTGGGCGGTGATACTTGTCGGCTATGTTGCAGCTTATGCGCCTTTATTCTTGGACAAGCTGCCGTTAACAGGTGCGTTTATGCTTAAGCTGCCTTTCTTTATTGTTGTTGTGTTGGCAGGGGCATACGCGGCAGTGCGGTTGTTAGGCTATTCTCATTACAGGGAAGCAGTCGACGCCGCGACCAAGCGTGATGATCCGCTGTTGAACATTGGTGTGATGATGTCGGATGCACAGAAGAAAAGTGTGGCGTCAAAGGACGGCGATTACAATCTCCGTCTAGATCGTGAGGATTGGAAGGGCAAGAAGGAAGGACACGCCTACCTTAACGCGTTGTTTTTCTTGAGACACCGCAGCTTGATCAGTAATCCTGTCAGACAACGATTGGCTATTATCGGTGCTTTCGGTGTGGCTGGTGCTCTCCTCATGACATTACTCCGCGAGCGTATGGAGCAACTCGATTGGAGCCTGGAGCAGATTTTGCCCTACCTGGTACTGACGATGTACTTCTTTTCCGTAGGGGAGAAGATATGCAAAGCGATGTTCTATAACTGTGATCTTAGTCTGATGAGATATGGCTTCTATCGTAGCGCCGCTTACCAACACTTTATGATACGGCTGGGCAAGATCGCCGGGTGGAATTTGCTTATCGCTGCCGCTATGGGTTTGTCCCTGACAGCTGTTGGAGCGGCGGCAGGGGTCGTGAGGTTTGATGCTGAGCTGCTCATACTATGGATCAGCGTCATTACGCTCTCCCAATTTTACACCATCCACCATTTATTTATGTATTACTTCTTCCAGCCTTATTCGACAGAGCTTAATGTTAAGAACCCGTTGTACTTCGTCGCGAACATGGGTGTTTCGTTATTGAGCGGCTTAAGCATCATCTGGAGCGGGGCGGCGGTTCCGTTTATGGTGGTCATCGTGCTTGCGACGCTCCTATACTTGGCGGCTGCCTTAGTTCTGGTGCGGAAGTTCGGTTCGCGGACATTTCGTGTAAAATAGTTTAGTTCGGCTGCGAGAATGTACTCAACAAGAACCGTGCGACGAAACGTCGCACGGTTCTTGTTATGACAGCCGGATCCATGACAGACCGATCATTGAGTCGGGTCGGGCTGAAGTCCTTTGTTCTTGACCTCGGTATTGGTCGGCATCGCATCCATTTCCTTGCCGAGCCTATGGATATCGTCTTGCAGCGGCGCCATGGAGTTTACATCCGACTTCACGCCATCGACTGCACCTTTGACACCCTCTACAGCGCCTTGCGCAGCCTCGCGCGTATTCTCGCAGACGCTTGCGGCGACCTCTTTGGTACGTTGTCCAATCGCTTGAAGTGAACTAACCAAATCGGACCTTAGACGCTCGCCTGACTTAGGCGCTAGGAGTAGGGCTGCTGCTGCACCTACGATTCCTCCGACGACTGCGCTCGTAATGATTCCTCCTGCAGTTCCTTGCTTAGACATATGCGATCACTCCTATTCTCGAATATGGTTTCAAGGCCATATTGCCTTATAGAGATATGTAACCTTGAGACTGCTGTTTGAAACAGACCTCATATCTCTATATATTTCCATGTTAACTTTGGCAATATTATTCGCCCCATCGCTTCATAATAGGTACTACATATTGGGATAGGAGTTGACTCTTGGGAGTGGCACAGAGTAAGGGAAAAGTGGTCGCAACGACGTTGCTGCTAGTGGCGGTCATAATGGGAGTGGTCTGGTTATGGACAACGCTTCTCCCCGATACCGTTCAGGAGCATCAAGAGGTAGCAGGTTTAGCTCTGAAAACGTCTGGGAAGGAGAGTTACGATGTAATTGTTGCGGGGAGCGATCCGGAAGGTGTGGCGGCCGCATTATCTGCAGCGAGAAACGGCCTAAGCGTGTTATTAGTGGACGGCAAGGGGCGGGACAAGCTTGGTGGACTGCTGACGCTTGGCTGGCTGAATTCTCTTGATCTCAATATTGCGCCCTTGCAGTCGGAGGAAGCGAAGCGGAAGGGGAATCATGAGTTCCTCAACAAAGGTATCTTTCAAGAATGGTACGACCGGATCGGGAACACCTCGTTTGATGTCAACGAAGCCGCAGCGGCGTTCGGTCAGATGGTTCATTCAGAGCCCAATATAACCTTGCTGTTGGGCGTGAAGTCGATGGTGCCGCTGATGAGCGGACAGACGGTTACAGGATTGGTCATAAAGGATAAAACAGGTGCAAGTAGGACGTTGCGCGCACAATCGGTCATCGATGCAACCCAGGATGGGGACATTGCCGCCTTGTCAGGCGTCCCTTATACGATTGGTCATGAGGATTTGGGGAACCCTGAGGCGAGGATGGCCGTGACGTTAATATTTAAAATGAGCGGGATGACGGATGAGATTTGGCAATCCATCGGCCAACGTGAGGATACCGGAATCGATCGCAGCAGCGCCTGGGGGTTCCCGTCGGCAAAGGCGTACAAATCGTCCTCGCCAGATAGAATTGCGCTGCGCGGGCTCAATATTGGCAGGCAGAATGACGGCACCATCTTGATTAACGCGATGCATCTCTTTGGCGTGGACCCGCTTGATCCGGCGTCTGCGAAGGAAGCTTGGAGGTTAGGAAGCGAAGAAGCGCCGCGTATCGTTGAATACTTGAAGAAAACATACAAAGAAATGCAGGGGCTAACCTTTGCAGGCGTTGCGCCGGAGTTGTATATCCGGGAGAGCAGGCACATACAAGGTGAATATCGGCTAACGATGGCGGATGTAATGGAGAACCGTGATCATTGGGATGCGATTGCGTATGGCTCTTATGATGTCGATATTCAGCGATCGGGGCGAGGAGATTACGGGGCAATCATGATGTCGCCGCAGCAGTATGGAATTCCGTTCAGATCGTTAGTCCCCAAGCATACGGACGGCCTGCTGGTCGTCGGACGTGCCGCGAGTTTCGATTCGTTACCTCACGGCAGCGCGCGCGTCGTACCGCTCGGAATGGCAACTGGCGAAGCGGCTGGGGCGGCGGCTAAGCTGGCACAGACAGAAGGTCTGTCGTTCCGTCAGCTTTCTTCGTCGCGGGATGGAATCGCCAAGCTGCGCGAGCAGTTGCAGAGACAAGGCATGGACTTGGCCATGCGGGAGCTGGAGCAGCCCTCGTATCGCAATCATAAGACGTATCCAGGTTTGTTGGCTGCGGTCAGCATGGGCATGACGCTTGGTGGATATGACAACAAACGTTGGGATCTCGACGGACTGTCCAGCAAGGAGCGTTATTTCACAATGATGCAGAGGCTAGCCCAGATGCACGAGCGTCACTTCCAAGGTAAGCCGGAGCGTTCGCTCCGTGAATATATACAGTCGCGAGCTCCGCTGCAGCTGGAGGATGCCGTATATGCGCTGCTGCTGACCGCTGGCGTTCAGGTCAAGCGTGACCATGCCATTGACGAGCTTAAAGCACGTGGCTGGATCTCGCCGGATACTTGGTCGCTTGTTACGCATCCGGGCGGCTTGACCAACGGAGAGACCTTCATGCTTGTGCGAGACGCGGCTGCGCATTATGCTGGCGTGATCTACCGATAAGTGGCGTAGGGAGTTGAACCGAGCTGTATGAATGAGGGTTCACAAAATGAAGGCTCATATCAAGGCCGGGGAATCGCTTCTGCTTTAATCAAAGCGATGGCCAGCAGTCTGGCTGATAGAGGAATTGATCGTTTCTGTCTAGATAGGACTCGCCCCATATGGTTTGGTGTTGCAAGAAAACGAATGAGGCTGTTCCCGCGTAGGAGCAGCCTCTTATTTATATGTAGGTAATCATATGGTGTAAATTCGTTCTTTATTAAGAACAAAAAAGCTGATATAGTAAGGAAGTGTTCCATAAAAAGATCGATCGCAAGCACGTAAATCGTAACTAAAGCCGCTCTACATAACAGTTAATCGGACAGAAGACTAAAGCAGCCGACTACGATGACAAATGTTCGCGGGCGATGCGGAGGTAATGTTGACGAATGGCATGGCGCAGCGAGTTTCAACGAAACACAGTTCCTGCTATGTTGGAGCAGAGAGCCAAGGAATTCCCGAACGTGGTCGCTTATATGTTTCCGGAATGGGGACAACGCGCTACGTGGCGCGGCATGTGGGAAGAAGTGAAGCTGCTCGCTTACGGCTTGAGACGTATGGGGGTTCGAAAAGGGGACAAGGTCGCCGTGCTTATGACAGGACGCATGGAAATGATCGTGTCGATGTATGCTGCAGCTTGTCTCGGGGCGGTGCTTGTCCCGCTGAATGCTTATTCCCGCAAGGAAGAGGTGGTCGGTTATCTCGCGGAATCGTCGCCTACGGTGCTGATCCTTGGAGCGGAGGGACACAAACAACATTATCCGGCGATGTTGGATGAGTTGATCGTGGAATTCGAGTCGCGAGGGCAACCGCATTGGCTGCCAAGTCGGGAGCGTATCTTCGTAGTCGGCTGCAAGGACGATGACGAAGGACTGTCTGGCTTTCACTCGTATAAACGAATATTGGAGGGGGGCGGCAGTCATGAGGCCGAGTATGCCGCATTCCGAGAGGCATGCAGGAGTGTGGAGTCTCGCGACCCATTGGTGCTTCTGTTCACCTCGGGAACGCTCGGAAGTCCCAAAGGCGTGCTGCGAACGACTTCATCCTTCCTCACCAACACTTCCAAGAGTCAACAGGAAGGCTGGATGACTACCGTGATGGCAAAGGTTAGCGGGAAAATTATGGCACAATTCAAAATATTGACTTTGCTCCCTTTGTATCATATGGGTGGTTTCGCTACGCTGCTGACCACACTTAAGAGTGCGCCTGTGTGCACGGTAATGCTAAGTCGCTTCAATCCAGTGCAGGCGCTGGAGGTTGCGGAGACGGAGAGATGCAGGGTACTCGTTGGCACGCCATACATGCTGCAAGCGATGATCTCGGTTCCGGAGATAAGCCGCTATAACTTGTCATCATTGCTCGGCGTTGCGTTTACATCGGCAGCCGTTAATCCATCAATCATCAGGCGAGTAACAGGCGAGCTTAGGCTTCGGTTCTTCCTTGTCAGCTATGGCTCTTCAGAAGCGGGAGCTGTGGCGAGCGGTACTTGCTTGATGGCAGGAGGCATCATTTTGCCGCTTTTGTACCGTATGCTTGAGCACACCAAGCTGCTGGGCGGACTGATTCCGTACGAAAGATTTATGAGCGAGAACTATAGTCTGGCAGGAAGAGTGGACAGGAGCATCGAGATCCGGATTGAGGATCCCGTTACGGGGCGAGCGATGGCAAGAGGTGAGCAAGGCGAGATCCTCGTTCGGAGCCATCGGGTCATGCGGTATATTCGCGACGAGGCCGAGCGTTCCTGCCATCAGCAGGACGGATGGTACCGTTCGGGTGATCTGGGAATGCTCGATGAGCATAATCAGTTGACGATAGCGGGACGGATGCATCGCATTATTTCGCGTGGGGGGGAGAAAATCTCGCCCGTGGAGATCGAGAATGCCATTCTAAGAATCCGCGATGTGGCGGATGTGATGGTGCTAGGTATTCCGGACGAGCTGTATGGCGAACAAATCTGTGCTTGTGTCGTGCCGAAGCAAGGGGCCAATCTGTCCGCAGATTGGCTGAAAGCAGAGCTAACACCATATTTGTCGGCTTTCAAGCTGCCCAAGGAAACGATATTTCTCCCAGCGTTACCGATGTCGGGCACGGGCAAGGTTTCTGTCGCAGAGATGAAGCGGCTGGCGCTTGACGAAATTGGTTTGTTGCGGAGACACGCATGATGCGGCGGTTCTATCCCGGTATTACGATGTTCAAGCTGGCTGGTGCGATTCTCGTGCTGGCAGCACACGCCCTCCTTATTCCGTCTATGACTGCGATGAATTTGCCGCCTTTGCTATCTTTTTTGATGCTGGAGGGCCGCATTGTGGTGCCTTGTTTCTACCTTGTCTCAGGTTTCCTGCTCTATAAAGGCTGGACGCATGCAGATAAGCCGGTCGCTTATGTAAGAAAATACATCCTTCGAATAACCGCTGTATATGCTGTCTTCTGTCTCTTGTTCGCATTCGAATTTGTTGTACCGGCACTTGCCAATGGTGGATTCGGAATATCCAATTTACTGCTCCAGGGAAAAATCATGTTCATGGCCGTCTTCGTCAACGGACCGCTCATACAGCTTTGGTTCATCCCCCCGCTATTGTTCGGGGCTGTCGCCTCCTATTGGCTACTGAACCGATTGGGCACCCGAGGTATCGTCGTGATTGTCGCTTCGTCTTATTTGTTGATCCAGCTTGTATCCGGCAGTCTGCTAGGGTTGTTCGGTATAGGCGGGGCGAGCATTGACAGTGCTGTAACTGCTTCAGATACACCATTGGAATATGCCATCATGTGGGCGACGCGATATCTCGGCTTTGGTTTAACGTTTGTGGTTATGGGTGCATGGATTGCTCGCTACGAAGAGTGGTTCCTGCGTCTGGATATTCGTAAATTAATGATCGGAGCAGCGGCGCTCACGGTTGTGGAATTGTTGCTGCTCCTCACATTCGCTCCATGGACAGAGGCTTATAAGTTAACATTCAGCATGATTCCGAATACCGCGTTATTATTCTATGGAGTGCTAAAGCTTCGGAGTGCAATCATTACAGCTCATCATCGGCTCCTCAATTTGTTCAGCATTGTCGCATTCGTAGCCCATATTCCCTTAATGAGACTTAATGCGTGGATGCTGGGCTGGGGCGGAAGCATGGAGCTCGAGCTTTGGCAGCAGGTGCTGCAGACGGGACTGACTTTCGTCGAATGTGTCATCGTGACTACGCTCTTGCATCGTCGGAAGCATGCCGGACGAACGGGAGCGACCTCGCTCACATTATCCGAGTCGCAGAGGTCTCCTGGTTAATGATTGAATGAGGAAAGGGGCTGGACCTTAGGTCATAAATTGACCTAAGGTCCAGCCCCTTTTTTTGCAATGCACGACTAAGTTATAGATCGCTCGAAGATTGTTTTTTTTCGGCTTCAAGCTGCTGCAATCGATATCGTTCAAGTGCTTCTGCGACCATATCACGTTTGGGTAGTTTACTGTTAATTCGCAACAGCAGCCCAATAATCAACAGGAGTAAAATGATGATTATAAACAAGGTGACTCACCATCCCTATAAAAATATCCACCACATTGTCGTCAATAAGGGTATGTATATTACCATTCATTGTAAAGTACAAGGTGGATTGTTTACAAGAGAAAGTGCTCTTATCGGGTTTTTATTTGAACGACGCTTCAAATGCCTCTTTAATCGCAGCTTGGTCATGCGAGATGGAGAACAGAATGTAATTGCCTTTGCGCAGTATTTGATAGTTCTTGGCATCCTCATATTGGTCTTGCAGGTAGGTAGAGAACGTTTTGATAATATCCTCGGCGCGCTTCGTAAACCCTTCTTTTACTGCGTCATAATTGTCATCCGATTTAAGCTTGACGACGGCGAGCTCAGTCGCTTTGGTATTCATAAGCGCTTGTTTGAACACGCCGCTTGCGAGTAATTCAGTGCTGTCGAAATAATAACTATCTTGGATGCGATCGCCGGTTACTTCGAGCAGCGCAGGCAGCTCAATGTCGTCCAAAATGTTGTCCATAATGTCGTTCACGGAGATGTTCGATTCCGGCTTCACAGTTGGGCTAGGTGTTGCGGTTGGTTTAGTTGTTGGTTTGACCGTTGGCTTGGCGGTCGGCTTAGCTGTCGGCTTAGCTGTCGGTTTAGCTGTTGGCTTGATTGCCGGCTTGACTGTTGGTTTCGCTGTTGCTGCCGGCTTCATGGATGGTTTGGCTGTTTGCTTCTGAGCGTTATCGGCCGTTGCGGATGCGCTCGGTGTCGCAGCTGCCGTATCAGTAGCCTCCGGAGCCGCCGATGGTTCCATGGATGGCGAAGGCTGCGCGGTGGACTCTCCAGCACCATCCGTCGGTGCAACCTCTGGCGAAGCGCTCGAAGTGGCGGTTGCCGTCGATGTGCCTGCTTCATTGCCGGCGTTGGAGGTCTGATTTCCCTCGTTACTGCAGCCGGAAGCTACTAGCGAGATCGCGATCGTCAGAGTTGCGGCTGCTTTGAGCCAGGTTGTTCTTGCTGTCATTATGTACTCTCTCCTCATTCATGTTGTCGAACACTAGACGAGCAGAGACGCTGTAAGGTTGCATCAAGGATCCCTTTTAAGAGCGCTGATTACGATTAATTACAGGGTGTTTCACTATTCGGGTTGTATATGGTTTGCCTTCCGGCAAGGAGAAGCGGTATTGTGTAAACAGAGAGTATATGAACGGAGGCCTCGTCATGGAAATAAGAAGGTTTCATAAATCGGATGTTCATCCCATCGTTTCCTTGTTCTATGACACGGTACATCATGTGAACGACAGAGATTATACGAAGGAACAGCTTGATGCATGGGCTTCGAGAGAGGAACAGGCGAACAAGTTGGACACTTGGATAGATTCGTTAACCAGCAACACGGCTTATGTGGCCGTATTGGAGGACGTAATCGCGGGATTCGCAGATATGACAGATGAAGGTTATTTGGATCGGCTGTATATTCATAAGGACTATCAGAGAAGAGGCATCGCTACGGCTTTGGTTGATGTGTTAGAGGAGACTGCGGTGAGCGCGGGAATTCAGGAAATCGTGACGCATGCCAGTATTACGGCTAAGCCGTTCTTTGAGCATCAAGGTTATGTCGTTGTTGAAGTCCAAAGTGTGATCCGGAAAGGCATCGCATTAACTAATTTTCGCATGGTTAAATCGATTGCTCCGAGAAACGTGATGGGTTAGATACGGAAGATGGTATACTTTGGTCATGACTGCCCGATTGAAACAATGATTGCTCTGTGATCGTATGACCTTATTATTGGGTAAGTACTTTCATGAATCGTTAGCAATTCGATCAAGGGGGCAATAATCATGAATATAGATTGGACAGCGGCAGAACAAGTTATTAGTCAAATTAAGGTCGTCGGCGATGATAGCAATCGTGAAGTTGACATCATCGGCCAAGCGGACGGGTTGAGTTGTATAGGAGTGGGTACGGATGCGGCGGTATTCTATTACGATGAAACGCCCGGGTATGCGTATAAAGTATATTCGGATCATGCCCTGCACAAAAAAACAACGGAAAGAGATGTCTATAAGCAGCTAGAAGGCATCCCGTATTTCCCTCAATTGCACGGGGAAGGCGCGAATTATCTGGTCATGAGCTACGAGCGCGGACCTACGCTGCTGGATTGTCTGATCGAAGGGATTGCCGTACCGCCTCAAGTCATTGCCGATGTCGAAGAGGCACGGAGGCTCGTGCGAGAGCGGGGGCTTAATCCGCGGGATATTCATCTCAAAAACATCATCCTGCAGAATGGCCGCGCCAAAGTATTGGACGTGTCGGAATATGTACAAGACGGCAACGACAAGCGATGGGAGCATCTTGTTTGGGCTTACCAAACATTTTATGCGGGATTAGAGGGACGGCGTGTTCCGGAATGGCTGCTGGAAGCAGTGAAGAAGAGCTATCAGAAGCTTGATCAAGCGAATCTCAACTTGGAGGAAATCGCAGCACGCGTAAACCGAATGTTGACGCGGTTGAAATAATGAGAGGATGAGTGAATAATGGCACTGGAGATCGAACGCAAGTTTTTGCTGGCGGGCAATCCTTATGAATTAATTGTAGATGGTGTGATTACGGCCATTAAGGAGCAACGCATCGAACAAACGTATCTCGCGATCGACGAGACGCAGGAGCTTCGCGTTAGGCGGATCCAGGATCTTGGGAGCGGCGAGGTGACTCATACACATACGTTCAAGAACGGAAACGGGCTGGTGCGCGAAGAGGTGGAGTATGGGATCAGTCCTGCCCTATATAGTCAGGTCGTGACGGCATTCGGGTTCGTCCCACTCACCAAGAACCGCATCACAGCGAGGTGGAACGGCACAACGGTGGAAATCGATATCTATGATCAAATCCAGTTGACTGTGCTTGAAGTAGAGTTCGCGTCACTGGAGGGGGCGAACGCTTTCCAAGCGCCGGATTGGTTCGGCGAAGATATCAGCTCGCAGAAGCAATACAGCAACAAGACGGTCTGGAAGCAGCTGCAAGGTGATAAGTGGCAGGAGTAACGGGAGAAAGCAACGCGATTGTAGAATTAAAGGGCGAAGGAGTCGAGTAGTCAATGTCGATTCATCGGAATGGTCATTACTTGAGGAAAATCAGCCTGCTTCGAGATGCCGTCCCCACATTCGATCGATATCCGTTTAACCTGGATGCCATAAGAGAGCTGGACGAGCTGGCGTTCCATCCTAAAGTAACGTATATCGTCGGCGAGAATGGGGCGGGCAAGTCCACGATGATCGAAGCGATGGCAGTCGCGCTCGGCTTTAATCCCGAAGGCGGGACGATTAACTTTAACTTCGAGACGGCGCATACCCACTCGGAGCTGCACGCGTATATGCGTGCAGTTCGCGGTGCTCAGCGACCGCGGGATGGATTCTTCTTCCGCGCGGAGAGCTACTTTAACGTGGCGACTTATCTTGACGAGCTGGATAGAGAGCCCGGACTTGGGGCGTCCCTAATCGGCTCCTATGGCGGCCATTCGCTTCATGAGCAATCGCATGGAGAGTCGTTTTTTGCAACGTTCCTGCACCGGTTCAGCGGCGGCGGTCTCTATATCATGGACGAGCCCGAGGCGGCGCTGTCTCCCTCAAGGCAGCTCTCCATGCTGGCGCGGATCCATGAGCTGGTGCAAGACAACTCGCAGTTTATTATCGCGACACATTCGCCTATTCTCATGGCCTACCCCGACGCGTGGATCTATCGACTGACGGGCAACGGAATCGAACAGGTGACATGGGAAGAGACGGACCACTACATCATCACCTCGCAGTTTCTCAACAATCGCGATCGTATGCTGAAAGAATTGTTGAGTGAGGAGTAGGGTGAGTATGCGGGATGATTTAGCGTGCGGAATAATCGGTACAGAAATTTGGTTGAGTAGTCGGAGGGTTGAGTAGGCGAGCGTTCGTAAGCTCCTGCCGCCTGTAAAGTTACAGGCTGATGAGTAGCTGACGCGTTTGTTCGGGAGTATGTCGGCAGGGCCGACATAATGACCCTGCAAGTCACCCCTCCGCGAGCACTGTCAGCTCCGCAAGCTCATTGAACAACGCCTCGGTCGCGGCGGGTTCCTTTTCGTTGTAAACGACGTAGCGGTCAGGCAGCTTGATCAGGATGTACGGCGCGCTCTGCTTGAAGATGTACATCTTCGCGGCGCCAAGCTCCGTCAGCTTGAAGTTGCCGCGCGCGTACTCTGAGGTAGCGATTCCATTCTGTCGGAAGCCGCTAGGCATGTCCTCCTCCAGCGTGAGTTCCAGCACGTCATCCAGCAGAAATTCGAACGGATACATCGTGTCGTCGATAACGACTCTCTCCGTTCCTTCGATGACGAGTTGTGGCGGACTTGTATCCGCACGCACGATCAGAATCGTGACCGGAATAATGACTGCGGCGGCAAAGGCGAGCGCGCCGTAATAATACATTTTGCCTGCGCGAGTAGCCATATTGACCGTCTTGCCGGAACCAAACCGTTTCGTTACAAATACGGAGTTGTCCTTGGGATTGTAGTAGGAGAGTCCATGACGCCAATGGGCGTCCTCATCAGACGGAATACTGTTGCCATCAGTGTCGCCATATCGATACTCCAGCTCCTTAATATGCTGATGCACCACGAAAATCCCGATGAGCGGCACCAGCGATACCATGAAGATCCCTCCGAACCACAAGCCGGGATCACCGGAGTTGCCCTCCGTAAGCACTTTGTACGCCACAAATGCGTTGGCCGCTTCAAACACGGCAAGCGACAGCCATAGAATCGACCAGAGTCGGCTGGCGGCGATGTTAATCGCTGCGTTGGGAACTGGATTGCGGCTATGCGCCCGATGCTCGCCGCGGCTGAAGGCTAGATACAGCGCGAACATGACCGCCGTCATGATCAGCGAAGCGAAGCCTGAATATAGCAGCACGCCTACGCCGTCCCGCAGCGAGATGATCATCAAAGGCACAGACATGAGCGCGGGTACGACGAACCAATAAGGCGACAATGGCAACTTGCCTTTCATAAGCGCGATGTCGACATCAATACGAACGTTCTTCTTTGCTCCGGGAGCGAACCAATTATTGTCCCGTTTGAGCTTGGCCGCCTTGTAGTGAATACGTTTGAATGGTACGGTAGAGGTGTAGATGACACCAGCAAACCATAAGAATACGTAGATAAACGAGAGTGAGAATGTGTCCGAAAACCAAAGAATCGGAAGTGCGGCAATTCCGGCAAACACAGCGAACCATAAGTATCCTCTGCGGAACTCTCGCTGCAAGTCGAGCAGACGTTTATCCGCGAGCGCTTCGGCCGGCAACGAAACGCCGAACCATATCCCCTTCTTTGGTTTGGCATACCCAAGGTATACGCCGACGAGGATGATCAGCACAAGTAGAAGACTTGCAAGCCATATGTATTTTTCCATGATAGTACCCCCTTAGACATGCTTGTCAGTGGCTCCGACCCACTATAATATAGACGATTTGATTTTGTCAAAAAGGAAAGGAAGAGCATCATGATACGATTCGGCATTATTGGCACCAACTGGATTACCGATAGATTCCTCGCAGGAGCGGCGTTAGACCCTCGCTTCAAGCTTGCGGCCGTCTATTCACGCACGGAGGATCGAGCGAGCGAGTTCGCTCACAAATATAACATCCCCCACACCTATACGGATATGGATGCCATGTTCACCAGCGGCGAGATTGATGCGGTATATATCGCCAGTCCGAACAGCCTCCACGCCGAGTACGCCATCACTGCGATGGACAGGGGCATCCACGTCCTGTGTGAGAAGCCGATTGCTTCTAACAGCCGTGAGCTTGAGGCGATGATCCATGCCGCTAGGCGCAATGATGTGCTGCTGATGGAGGCGCTGAAGTCGACGCTGATGCCTGGATTCGGGGCTGTACGCGAAGGCGTCCAGCGTATTGGGACGGTACGGCGGTATTTTGCGAGCTTCTGCCAATATTCCTCTCGGTATGATGCTTACCGTTCAGGCAATGTCATGAACGCCTTCCAGCCAGAATTCTCGAACGGGTCGCTGATGGATATCGGCATCTATTGTTTATATCCGGCAGCGGCATTGTTTGGCAGACCTAAGGCAGTCAAGGCGTCTGGCTTTATGCTGGAATCGGGAGTCGATGGGGAAGGCAGCATTCTGATGCAATACGATGAGATGGATGCGGTCGTCATTTATTCCAAAATAACGAGCTCCTCGCTCCCTAACGAAATTCATGGAGAAGACGGCAACTTGGTGATCGATAAGATTAGCGAGCCGGAGGCAGTGCGGCTTCAGTTCCGTGATGGGCGAGTGGAGGATCTGAGCAGATCGACGGTCGAACATAACATGTTCTACGAGGTGGAGGAGTTTATTTCGCTGATCGAACAAGGCAAGACGGAGTCGCTGGTCAACTCGCATGAGCTGTCGAGAATCGTAATGGAGATTATGGACGAGGCAAGGAGGCAGATCGGTCTTGTTTATCCGGCGGATAACAAGTAAAGGGAAGGATGAAAAGGATGAGGTGAGCGTATGCGTAAGCTGATAGCGATTATGATTGTTATTCTTGCTTTAGGCTGCGGCTGCTCGGCGGGCGCAGATCATAAGGATAGTGATTCCAATCATAGCTCCGAAACATGGGATTACGGGACGGGGTATGTGCTGGAGAAAACCAGCGGAAGACTGCTTATCGTATCCGAACCGTTCGAAGAGGGGGCGACCTCAGAGGAGGTGCTGGTGGGTGGCGGCATGAAGGCTATTTCACTAAAGGTGGAGTCCTCAGCGTTCGAGCAAGCCAACATCGGCGATTACGTGCGGATTATGATAATTGGCGCCGTCGCAGAGTCGTATCCGGAGCAAGGCACAGGGAGCATCGAGCTTCTGAAGTAGCGGCCCGGCGTAAGGCGTCTGCATCACACTCTCATCGCACGGCTCAAAAAAGGCAGTCCAAGACTTAAGCGGTCCAGACTGCCTTTCCTTATGTCCGCCTAAGAAAGGCGGTACAGTGCGAAAGGCTCGCCTTCGCGGAAGGGGGCGCTTAGCTCGTCCAGCCTTGTTAGCGCCGCCTCGTCAAGCTGAAGCTCCAGGCTCGCAAGGTTGCTGTGCAGCTGGTCGCCGCTCGTGGCGCCGACGATGACCGTCGACACGGCGGGACGCCGCAGCAACCAAGCAAGCGACAACGCGCTTGCGCTCGTGCCGAGCTGGGCTGCCAGTGCGGCGACTTGCTGCGCCAGCGTCACCGACCTCTCGCCGAGGAAGCGGCGGAAGCCGGGATCCGTGTCGGCGCGCGAGCCGGGCGGTGCATCCTGCGGCGTGCCGTATTTGCCGGTTAAGATACCGCCGGCAAGCGGGAAGTACGGGATGATGCCGAGTCCTTGGTCGAGGCACATCGGGATCAGCTCCCGCTCCGGGGTCCGATCGGCAAGCGAGTAGCTTGTCTGCATCGAGATGTAACGCGCCAGCCCAAGTCGGTCGCTGATGCCGACCGCCTTCATGAGTTCCCAAGCATGGTAGTTCGACGCGCCTACATATCGCACTTTGCCGGAGGAGATCATATCGTCGAGCGTACGCAGCGTTTCCTCCAGCGGGGTCTCGGGATCAAATGTATGGATCTGGTACAAATCGACGTAGTCCGTACCCAGCCTGCGCAGACTGCCTTCGAGCTCATGCATCAGATGCCGGCGGGACGAGCCGCGTTCATAGACGCCGGCTCCGCGAGGCAGCCCCGCTTTGGTGGTCAATACGACCTCATGCCGTCTTCCCTTAAGCGCTTTGCCGATGATTCTCTCCGACTCCGTGCCCGCATAAATATTAGCCGTATCGATAAATGTCACGCCTCCGTCCAGCGCGTCGTGAATGATCCCGATCGACGTACCTTCATCGGATCGTTTGCCGAAGGCGTTCGTGCCGAGTCCGATGGCGGATACTTTCAGCCCGCTATCTCCTAATCGACGATATTCCATCGTTGCTTCACCCTTTCCTTATGCAGCTTCGGTTGTTCCATAGTATATCGAACGAGGCTGCTGAGATACAAGCACGATGTTTGAGTTGGAAACAGGCTTGTATATCATCCTGCATCGGCTGCCCACGTTGAAGATGGTATTGGAGAGCGGTATAATCTCCGTGAGAGATGAAATCTCGGACATCCAAGGGAGGATATGACATGCGTTTCGTCAGTAACAAGGGGATTACGGACCCCGCAATCAATCTCGCGCTGGAGGAATACATTCTGCGTTCATTGCCGAGCGAGCATGACTATCTGTTATTTTATATAAACGAGCCATCTATTATCATTGGCAAGAATCAAAATACCGTCGAAGAGATCAACGCCGAATACGTCGAAGCGAACAAGCTTCATGTCGTGCGCAGATTATCCGGAGGCGGAGCGGTGTATCACGATCTCGGCAACCTGAACTTCAGCTTTATTATGCAGACCGACGGCGGCTCGTTCCACAATTTCAAGAAGTTTACAGAGCCTGTCGTCAAAGCGCTGCGTAAGCTTGGCGTTGAGGCGGAGCTGACAGGACGCAACGATCTGCAGGTCGGCGAACGTAAAATTTCCGGCAATGCGCAATTCCACACAAAGGGCAAAATGTTCAGTCATGGCACGCTTCTCTTTGATTCGGAAATCGAAAACGTCGTATCCGCGCTCAAAGTAAACGCGGAAAAGTACGTGTCCAAAGCAACGAAGTCGATCCGCAGCAGGGTAGCGAACATTACTGAATTTCTTCAAGAGCCCATGACAGTGGAGGCGTTCCGGGAAACCTTACTGCAATCCATCTTCGAGGATCGAGGCGGTGAACCCGCCGCTTACGAGCTGACGGACGAAGACTGGGGTAACGTGCATAAGCTGGCAGATGAGCGATATAGAAACTGGGAGTGGAACTATGGCAGATCCCCCGCTTTCAATGTGCAGCAGCGCAAAAGGATCGAAGGCGTGGGTACCTTTGACGTTCGCCTGCAGGTTGAGGACGGTGTAATTAAAGAAGCTGCGATCTACGGCGATTACTTCGGCCGGGGCGACAGCTCGGAGGTTGCGGCGAAGCTTGCAGGCGTCCGATACGATGCGGCGGCGCTGAAAGCTTGGAGCGGAGAGATCGAGCTTGCCCATTATTTTGGCCCTATTACCGAGGAGCAGTGGCTGGAGCTATTGCTGTAGCAGGCTAGAGAGCTAATCATCCAGAAATTAGAGAGGAGAATGAACAGGATGACAACTATACGCCCTCCTTGTTAATTCTGGGCTGCTGCCCGGGCACCCCCTCGGACACGACGAGTATTAGCCGTCATGTCTATAGAGAGGGGATTACGAACGAGCATGTCCAACATTACCAAATTGTATTATATTCGCTTCTTCCAAAGCCTAGTGCCGGCTTATGTGATCGAGCGGTTGTTCTGGGAGAGCCGGGGCATGACCATCCCCATGGTCGTGATGACCGAAATCCTGTATGCCTTGGTTATTGTAGTACTGGAGATTCCTACAGGCATCTTTGCTGACAAATGGGGCAGGAAGCGGCTGCTTCTCATCGCTGCCGTTATCGGCTGCTTGGAGTTCCTTCTGTTGTTGTTTGCCACGGAATTCTGGCACTTTGCGGCTGTTGTTCTGATGACGGCAATCGCTACTTCCGCGAGCAGCGGAGCAGATGAAGCGCTGCTGTACGAATCGCTTCAAGAGAACGGCAGCGAGACCTCTTTTGAACGGATATTGGGACGATTGAATGCGCTGGATATCGTTACTGTCATGATCGCGGCATTGTCCGGGAGCTTGCTCGCGGTGCGGTATGGCCTGTCCTTCAATTATTGGGTGTCATGTATGAGTATGCTGATAGCCCTCGCGCTAACCATGACGCTGAAGGAGCCTCCGAGAGGCAGTCATGGAGGGAGAGAGGAGACCATTCCGATCCGCGTTTATGTGCGAGAAGCGTTCGCCTTTTTCCGCAGGCATCCCGGCATCTATCCCGTTATTCTGACGGGGATGATGATTGGCGCTTCCATCAACTTCGTCGACGAGTTCTGGCAGCTTTATCTGGAGCGGCATGGTATCCCGATTGCGGCATTCGGCGTTGTTTCGGCGGCGCTTTTTTTCGCGAGGCTCCCGGGTAATCTACTGGCGTATAAGCTCAAAGAACGTATACCGATGAAGGTGCTGCTGCCGCTCATTACCGCTGTCATAGGAGCGAGCTTCATCTATATGGCGCTTGCAAGAGATTGGACGGGACTGATAGCACTGCTTGTTGCGTGCATGGTTGCCGGAACCATTGAGCCGCTTGCCGCGGGTTACCTGCATCATCGCATTGACAACAATATGCGCGCAACGATCGCCTCCTTCCAGTCACTTGGCCTTCATTCGGCCGTTGTTGCGATGGGAATCGGATTCGGATATGTATCATCCGAGCTGGATTTGTTCGGCGGGTTTGGTTTTGTCGGCGCGGCATGTGCAGCATACCTGCTTTACCTATTGGCGGTATCACGCCGAGTGGGCCGCTAAGCTAAGCTAAGTTTAAGGGCCACTATCTTCCCGAAAGTGACTTCCGGAGGCGGGCGGTTCGGCGATCATCATCCGGATATGACGAACAACAACCTTGGCTGCAGCGTACAGCGGCACAACAAACAGGACACCTACGAGCCCTGTAACGCTGCCTGCTGCCAGTATAAGCACAATGACGGTAACAGGATGAATGTCGAGCGTACGTCCCATCACTTGCGGCGAGATCAGATTGTTCTCGATTTGCTGGATGATGACCGTAATTAGTACGACATACAGAGCCTTGACGGGGTCTTGGAACAAGGCGACAAGCACGGCAGGCGCTGCGCCAATCAGCGGTCCAAAGAAGGGGATTAGATTGGACAGCATGCCGATAACAGCAAGCACTAGCGCGTAATCCAATCCGATAATGGCATAACCAGCTAGCAGCAGGAGCCCGACGATGAGGCAGACAACCGCTTTGCCCCTGACAAAGGAAGAGATGGTTTCGTCGAGCTCTTGCAGCATGGCGGCGATATTCGTCCTCCTAGGCTTTGGAGCCAGCTCCAGCATGCGATCGGCAAATCGTGTGCTGTCCTTAAGCGCATAATACAGGATGAAAGGGACTAAGCTTAGCATGACGAGCGCATTGCTCATCCAGCCGAAGACGCGGAAGAGGCTGTTCGCGATAGACGATGCGTACTTATTCCACTCGGCGCCCAGGTCCTGCGCCATGTTCGGCAGTGCATCCCGAATTTCTGGAGACAGTGCGTCCTGGCTCTGCTTCAGCGACTCCATCCCACTCGACACGAACGTTACCATCTCGGGCATTTGCTGCACGAAGCTTAGGAATTGAGTCTGCAAGAAGGGACCTGCTGTCACCACGATAACGACGAGCAGTACTCCAATTGTAATAAACACCAGAAGTATCGCGAGCGTTCGCGGTACTTTTTGTTTTTCCAGAAGTGACACGATGGGCCGGAGCAAATAATAGAGCACCGCAGCAGCTGCGAATGGGAAAAATAAAGTAGAGAATATCGCTCGAACAGGGGCGAACAAGCCTCGATTCAGATGGATCAAGTAGAGCAATAGCAGAACTAGTATCGCCCCTGTCAGTCGCCTAAACCAAATGTGCTGTCGCAGCGTCATCCGTATGCCCCCTTTACGTTTTCCATATTGTTAAACGCGGAGGAGGAGGTTTCAAACAGGCAGGTCTATCCATCGGTTGGTACGTTCAAAAGGCGATATTAGACGATAAGCAATCTGCTATTGGTCGCATATCGATATAAATTTTGCATTTTTATAGGCAATGCGTTACAATTTTTATATCGACAAATTTGCAGGTCTATACAAGGAGGTTTACATATTATGTGCCCCCGCACTAAAGAACAAAATGAGCTCATTCGCTTACAGCGCATAGAGCAGATTCTGGACGTCGCCGCACGCTCCTACTTCCGGACGGGAGGGAGCTTTGATATTCGTGACGTTGCTCGCGAGGCAGGACTTGGTTATGGCACGGTATACCATTATTATCCTAACCGGCATTTGTTAATAGATGAAGTGTTAAGAAGCGGCTTCGAGCGATGCGAGCAAGTCATTGCAGACTGGGCAAGCAACAGCGGCAGTCTCTCAGGCGACTCGAAAGTGTTGACATACTGCAAGGTGCTCCTCGAGCTATGGCAGTCGGACGCCCGTGCATATCTCGTCTACAAAATGGCGTCGGAGCATTATGCAGGCTTACCTGAAAGGGAGCGCCACCATGCCAAAATCAATTTTATGGAGCGGCTGTATGACCCACTCCAATCGATCGCAGAGTGCGACGACGACGGCGTCGACCATATGCTTGCCGTGTTGGTCGGCTGCTGTGGGCTGTACTACTATGCGGACAATTCCGATCTGAACGTCGATCGAATCGCTAGACTTGCTGTGCAAGCAATGAAGAAGGAGAGCTGATACGAATATGATTATTCTCAAAAGCAAACAAGAAATAGAGGCGATCCGCAAGGCATGCCAAGTGGTAGCTGAGTGCCATCGTACAATCGCCCCGCTAATCCAGCCGGGTATTACGACCAACGAGATTGATCGTATATTCGAGGACATCATGTTGAAGCATGGTGCAAAGCCATATCAGAAAGGATATAAGGGCTATCGATATGCGACGTGTGCCTCCGCCAATGATGTGATCGCACATGGCTTCCCTAGCAATAAGCGACTTGAGGAAGGTGATATTGTGACGATCGACACGGTTGCTGAGGTTGATGGATGGCTGGGCGATTCGGCCTGGAGTTATGCGGTCGGGCAAATCTCCCCGACGGCCGAGACGCTGATGCGCGTCACGAAGGAATGTCTTGATCTCGGTATCGAGCAGGCACAGCTTGGCAATCGACTCGGCGATGTTACGAGCGCGATTCAGCGGCATGCGGAATCGCATGGTTTCGGCGTTGTGCGGGATCTTCTCGCCCATGGCATCGGCCGCAACCTGCATGAGGAGCCCTCTTATATGCATGTCGGCAAGCCAGGAAAAGGCCTCCGTTTCAAGGAGGGGATGGTGTTCACGATTGAGCCCATGATCACCGAAGGATCGTACGCCATGACAATCGATCCGGACGGCTGGACCGCACGGACGAAGGACAATAAGCTCGCCGCCCAATACGAGCACACGATTGCCATCACGTCCGAAGGTCCACAAATTCTAACCGAACAATAACGAAATAGAGGTCGACCAACGAGCGTATTGGTCAATCTCTATTTTTATAGTCAATACCGTTCTTGTATGTTTGTAGAGGCGTCAGCCGTTGCTCCCAGCAATCTTCGCGTTTGGAGTCAGTTATGTCGGTGAGAACGACATACTGCCGGGAGTGACCCATTTTCAGGCCTATTATAGGCCCAATTATAGGCAAAGGTAGATGAATTCTTTTATCATAAGCAAGCTGCTTCCACTAATTTCTTCCTGTCGCACGAAACATCTGCAAGTTCAACTCGTAATAAGGTATAATCATAATCGCATGAGTGAAATGCGGAGGAGGCAATTAAAGTGGAACAAGGCATTAATGTAGTGCTAATGGAGAAGACCGCAACAGGCGAGCTTCGCAAGATTGAAGAGAGAGTTTGGTCGATGAATATGGTCGCAGCTCTGGAGCATGTCAATTACATTGTGGTAGGGGATCGCGAATACGAGACGGTCGAAGGCAGGCTGAATGTAGATCTTGGCAGCCTGGAGTTACTGCTTGTTCCCATGCAGTCCTAATCCGCTCATTATATAGTTGATCGCATGAAGGAGGATGGTCATCTTGACCCACGAACACGAAGAGAAGCAACGGCCACAAGGAAAACAATTACCGGGCACCCCGCGGTTGTTCACATCCGAAGGCAAGCCGGTTAAAGTATTGTCTACATCACTTGGTATCGCGCTGCTGGCGAGCTCCGTGCTCGGCACAGGCATAGCATCCGCTTCGAGTACAACGACAACAGGGGAGCAGCCCAAGCTGGTGTCGTGGTCCTCGGAGGAAGTCAAAGCGTACTTTGATGCTACGGTAGACTGGAGTCTGCCAATGCCTCCGCTTGCTGATGAGGAAACGGAAGAAGATGAACCCGTAGCTTCGAGCAGCGGAGGCAGTTCTCCAACAGTTATTCATCATTACGGCTCCGGCTTCGGCTGGGACGACATGCTCTTATACCATTTGCTGTTCAATAATGGCGGCAGCTATTCGTCATCCGGTTATTACAAGAACAGACCGGCTTATTATTCGACTAATAAGAGCAAGTATACACCTAAGACTTACACAAGTGACTCGTTCCAAAATAAACAAGTCGCCGGCACGTCGGTTAAACCGAAGACGTCCAGCACGTCAGGCACGATTACCCGGAGATCGACTTCGTCATCGCCAGGCGGCATCGGTGGAACATCAAGCAGCTTGAGCTCCTCGGGTTCCAAGAGCAGCAGCAGCTCCAAGAGCAGCGTGTCCTCTTCCAGCGGCAAGAGCAGTGGGTTCGGCGGATGACCAAGCAGGCGTTCGAGATCGTTACGCAGCCGCATCCGGATCGAACCAGCCGCATTGAAGCGCTCAAAGAATTAGGCTTCGGCTGGGCTGATCTCGAAGATGAGCAGTATTGGATCGATCAGGTAGCGGCGTTAGATCGTGATGTATACAACGAACTGCATCGTGCGTCCGTCATTTTATGGCGCGTGTTTGACAAGTCTGTCCGACATATTCACGGCAATCACGGCGTTTACGAATTGATCGGCATCCCGCCGATTTTGTGGGAAATGGTCGATGGAACACCATTGCCAGAAGCAGGTCTTATCAGCAGGTATGCAAGATTCGACTTCGCCATCGATCAAGACGGCACAATCAAGCTGTTAGAGCTCAACGCTGACACGCCTACCGGATATGTAGAGGCTTCTATCGCTACCCCTTGGTTGTGTGAGGATGCGGGGATTGTTTCTCCCAATAGCGGGATGCGCGATCGCGTGGCAGCAGCTTGGGGAGTGGAGCGTCCAGATACGGCGGCTTGCGTGGCCTATGGCGAACATCTGGAGGATTCCGGCACAATCGAAGCATTGGTGTCGCACAGCGGACTCGACATTGCGTGCAGAGATTGTCTGGAGCTGTATGTTGACGAAGGTGAACTTAAGGACGGAGAAGGCCGTGTTATCCAGCGGATGTTCGCCCTATATCCTAAGGAGTGGATGGCAGTTGACGAAGGCGGAGACGCCTTGGCGTACGCAATTGAGACAGGTAAGCTAACCTTGTTCAATCTGCCGCCTGCCATTCTGCTTCAGACCAAAGGTCTGATGGCCGTTGTCTGGGGGCTCTACGAGTTAGGGCAATTGTTCGACGAAGAAGAACGTACGGCGATTGGTCAATATCTCTTGCCAACGTATAACAAGCCTGTTTTTGACGGCAGCTATGTCTCCAAGTCGATGTTCGGCAGGGAGGGTGGTTCCGTGCGTTTATTCGACGACGCCGGCGGGCTTGAGATTGAAGATCAGGACGGTTACGATACGAGTGTGTTATTCCCGACGGTGTATCAGAAACGGGCGAATCTTGCTCGCGTGGAGACATCGCGCGGAGAGCTTCATCTGTTAACAGGCATGTTTGTTATTAATGGCGAGCCTTGCGGAATGCTCGGACGGGGAGGCGGGCCGATTACGGGCAACGCCAGCCATTTTATCCCGATAGGAGTGAAATAAATGACAGAGCAGAATAAAGAGAAGAAGCAGCGCGGCATGACCATAAGCAAATGGATGATTGTGCCTGCTCTTGCACTGGCGCTTACCTTGACAGGATGTTCGTCGAATACTCAATCCGTATTCAGTTCAGATACATCTTCTTCTGTGGTCAGCGATGTGTCACAAGTGCCTTGGGATTACAAAATTGTTGAAGGGACGGTTGGCGATTTGATCGGCAGCGATATGACGATTCTGCCAGACAATACGCTTATGCCGAATGATAACAACTACGCTACTGGCGATAAAGTGTGGAGCCTTCAGTTCATGGATGCCGAGCTCAGCACCGATGCGCAGAAGCGCAACGAAATTCGTTTGTCCGCTTGGCGGGTGATCAAGACGTTCAAGGATGAGAAATCCGCGATGACCGACATGGACAATTTGAAGCTTCTGCTAACGACCGAGGTCGATCTTGTTGGCGTCTACAAGACGGAGTTCAAAGGTGAAATGCGCAACTTTGCCGTCGTCGAGCTGCCAACGGGCAATCGGATGAAGCAGCCGATCGACGATAAACGTTATGAAGATTTTTCGAAGAAAAAGACAGTAAATGTTTATTTGGAAGAAGTACATGATTTCGCGGATTATGATCTTGCGTATGCCAAATTTCGGGGGTGGGCGAATTGACGATTTTTTTGAACATTGTAGTTAGCGTTGCAGTCATTATCATTCTTCAATTACTTGGTATGATCGTATTCAATTGGATTACGCCGTTCAAGGATATGGAAGAGCTTAAGAAGGGGAATGTAGCCGTAGGTCTCGCACTCGGCGGCAAGTTCATCTCGACGGCGATTATTCTCGGGGTAGCCGCATATACGAACTCGAATATTTGGTTTATGGTGCTGTGGTTTGCAATCGGTTATGTTTGTCTATTAGCGGCCTATCTGATCTTCGATTTGTTGACGCCTGGATTCAAGGTGTCTGAACAACTGGTCAAAGGCAATGTTGCGGTTGGCATTATGTTGTTCTCGGTATACCTTGGCTTTGCATTTGCGATTAGCAGTCTTATTATTTAGTTGTATCAATTTCTATTTCGCAAGAAAAAGACCTCAATTTCCACCATGCGTGGCAGTTGAGGTCTTTTTTGCTCGGTTATTGCATAGCCTGTCGGGGATCGTAATCCTGCGGATCGATATCCGTTGACAGTCCGCAAGCAAGCAGAGCCAGCTGCTTGCCTAGATACGGCCCGGCAGTTAAGCCCGAAGCGCCTAGTCCGTTGACGGTATATAACCCTTCCCACTCCGGGATGGCTCCGAAAACAGGGAGGAATCCCGGTGTAAACGGGCGGAAGCCCACCCGCACCTGTAGAAGCTCCGCACTCGCAAGGCCAGGGGCTGCGAGCAATGCCTTGTTCATAAGCTCTTGTAGTCCACCTGCTGTCACTCTCGTATCGTCATCATCTTCTGTTACATCTTCGTGTGTTGCGCCTACTACTATGCGACCCTCATCGAAGGCTAACAGGTATTGGTCGGATGGAGGCATCACGACAGGCCAATGCCCCGTAGACGAAGGAGAGCTTACGCGGAGATGCGCAATTTGTGCTTTTTGGCGTCTAATTGGCATGTGGATGCCCAGCGGCTGCAGCAGCTTGCCAGCCCAGGCACCTGCACAGACAATGATCTTGTCGGCAGATAACGACTTGCCGTCTACGATAACGCCCTTGACCCTGTTTTCTTCGGTGCAATAATTCAGTGTGGCATCACCTTCGATATAAGAAGCACCCAACTTAATTGCTGAACGAATCAGCGCATCACGCAATGCTCTACCGTCAACTCTAGCGGCACCACTCACGTGAAGGGCGTGGTATCCGTGCGCGAGCGGCGGGAACAGATCTCGTGTTTCCTTCTCGTCGCATATCCGAGTTGCTCCGATCTCGGGAGCATCTTCCTTGCGTACATGCGCCCGTTCGGAGAGCTCGGCTAGTTTATCCGGATTCTCGCGCAGCAGAAGTGCGCCCACCTGTGAGTAACCTGTTTCGGTCTCCCCCAATTGCTGCAGCTCATCGATGAGGGCGGGGTAATAACGCGCGCCTTCCTTCACTAACCTGTACCAAGTAGCATTACGTCGTTGAGATAACCACGGGCAAATAATGCCAGCCGCCGCGCCTGTAGCTTGACCGACATCCTTGCGGTCGACAATGATGGTCTCGGCGCCGAGCTTGGCCAGATGATAAGCGGTCGAAGCTCCCGCGATTCCTGCTCCGATCACGATGTATTTCATATGGAGGTCCGTTCCTTTCATTAATCTGCATGTGAGAAGCATACCAAGGATGATGTGGCATTGACAACTGTGTGATGGGCAACGCGTTATGTAACATTGAATGTAAAAAGTTACATCTAGCAGAGGGCGGAAGGTGAGCGCGATGCGATTGTATGTAAAAAGTTACATCCAGCAGAGGGGGAAGGGCAGTATGGTGCGATTGTATGTAAAAAGTTACATCCAGCAGAGGGCGGAAGGTGAGCGCGATGTGATTGTATGTAAAAAGTTACATCCAGCAGAGGGCGGAAGGTGAGCGCGATGCGATTGTATGTGAAAAGTTACATCCAGCAGAGGGCGGAAGGCGATCGCGATGCGATTGTATGTAAAAAGTTACATCCAGCAGAGAGCGGAAGGCGATCGTTAAGCGTTGGTGCGTCTTGGACTTAGGAAAAAGACCGTCTCACAGGTCGCTTGCGACCTTATGAAACGGCCTTTCTGATGTTACTCCATTAATTCGCTATTCGACTAGCGAATCATCAATCTTGTTATCAACCACGTTTCCGATCCGTCTAATGTGGAGCAACTGTTAAAGTTGCCGGCTAGTGAATCGATTTTCCTTCGAGCACCTCGACGTCGGCAGGGAGAACGTCTTCGCCTTCGTAGATCATAAAGCGCCCCTCCAGCCACTCGATCCGCAGCAGCTTCCGGTCATCCGACTGGTAGCGCCAGACGGACTGCTCGCCTCCTTGCATGAAGGGAGACTTGCCCATCGTCGTCACATATTCGGCATAGTGCTCTTCCATGTGATAGGTGCGTCCGTCGAGATCAAGTGTCATCGGAACTTCCGTAATGCTATCGAGTCGTCCATCGATTGGCGTGAAGATAGAATAAGCATTTACTTCACGCTCCTCGACGAGCAGATAACTTAGATCCGCTCCGTCTTGCAGCGTCAGCATGGTCGTGCGGCGACGGCTGTTCAGCACACGCCCAATGACTTGATATGTCACGAGGGAAACCTCGCACACATCTCCCGGCCCGGTCGCCAGAATGCTGCGCTGCGCGACTGGCGGCTCGGGACGTTTCATGATGCCTTTAATCCGTTGGAATATGCTCATATCGGATTCCGCTGCCTAGTTCTTCTCGTATTGCTTGAGAAGCGCTGCCAGCTCGTCGTCAACGGCTTTGTTCTTGCCGAGATTTGCGAATTCGTCATCGATCGATTTGCCTTTGGAAGCGGCCAGATCGTTGCTTGCTTCCGCCATGGCTTCGGCTTGCAGCATCTTCTCTTCCATCCGCTTCATGCCTGCAGCGCCAGTGCCAGTGCCGAATCCGGACATCACTTTGTTGATTTGCGTTTGTGTCTTGGCAGCTTGGTAGCGTGCTACGAGCGTCTCGCGTTTGTTCTTCATGTCTTCCAGCTGCTTGCGCATTTCGTCTAGCTTAGCGCGCAAGTTGTTGGCGAGCAGTTGGTTCTCGGCGAACGCTTCTTTGTATTCGACAACCTTTTTCTCAACGGCTTGTTTGTCCTCAAGGACGCGACGGGCAAGATCTACATTGCCTTCTTGCACGGCTACATGAGCTTGCTCCGAACGTTTCTGGAACAATGCTTCTTGCTCTTCATAGAGCTTTTTGAACTTTTTCTCAAGAGCGATCTGAGAAGCTACGGCTTTCTCAGCGTCTTGAAGATCTTCGGTCATATCCCGGATATATTGGTCGGTCAGTTTAATCGGATCTTCGGCCTTTTCAATCAAGGAATATACATTGGAGAGGGTCAGGTCACGCAATCTTTTGAACAAGGACATGTGCAAACCTCCGTAAATTTTTTTTATTGTTACTTGATGACTCTTATACGCAATTCCATTATAATACGTTTCAACTGATTAACGGGAGGAGCCTGTTATGATTTTTTTGAGAATTTTGGGAACGCGTCTGCTTCGGCTTAATCCGATGACGATTGCAGTCATCGTTATTTTGTTCACGGGGCTTGGAGCAACCTTCGCTTATACCATCGAGCCTGACACGTTCGGCACTTGGTTCAACGCCCTTTATTGGGTACTGACGACGATGGCGACGGTGGGATACGGAGATTATTTCGCGGTTACGGTGCTAGGCAAAACGTTTACGATTTTCCTTTACATTTTCGGAATCGGCTTACTCAGTTTGGTCATCGGGAAAGTGATTGATTCATTCGCGATCTTTAAGCAGAAGAGGGGAGCTGGGGAGTTGTCCTATCAAGGTTCGAACCACATCGTCATTATCAATTGGGGCAAAAAAGCTCAAACGGCCGTAGAGGATTTGTTGTCGCACTCCTCGCATCTCGATATTGTCATCATCGACGACGGACTCGCCAAACATCCCTTGGAGGAGCTAGCACAGGTCCACTTTGTGAAGGGGGACCCGTCGGAAGACGGCGTTCTCGCCAAGGCATCGATTGGGACAGCGCGATCGGCGATTATTTTTGCAGATATGCGGATCGACGAAGGTTCGCTTGTTGACGGGAAGTCGCTGCTGATTACGTCTAGTATCGAGCGAATCGCTCCGCAGGTGCATACGACCGTAGAGATCGTGCACGAAAAACATATTCGCAACTTCAAGCATGCGCATGTCAATGAGTTCGTGCTGTCTCATGATGCGATATCGCGTCTGGCCGTACGTTCGGCGTTGCAGGAAGGGAACACCGAGCTGCTCAGGCAGCTCATAAGCAAGCAGGATGAAGAGGATATTTATGAGGTGAAGCGCGATCCCGCTTGGAAAACATATGGCGACGCGTTCAGGGCGCTGTTGGAACGGGGCGCGACATTGATCGCCGACCGTGGCGACATGAGCATCAACCGCAAGCTGACAACTGGTATCCCGGACGAAGCCAAATTGTTTATCATCTGCGATAAGTTAACTTACGAACGTTTGAGCAAAGGGTCGAAAGGGTAAGTATAGAGCGAACTTGCATCTGCCATGAGGAGATGCGGGCTCGCTCTTTTTAATTCCTAAGGCGATGATCGTGTACGGATAGGCTGGTTAGAGCGCATGTCAGCCGCACGTTCAGGAGATAGTAGGTATGAATAGGAGGGACACGATGACGTTAACACCGGAGCAGCGCATCCAGCTGCATGGATTCAATAATTTGACCAAATCGCTGAGCTTCAACATGTACGATATTTGTTATACGAAAACACGCGAGGAACGCGAGGCATACATTGCCTACATTGATGAGCAATACAGCTCGGATCGATTGACTGCGATTTTGCGGAATGTAGCAGACTTGATTGGCGCGCATGTCCTGAATGTGGCTAAACAGGATTACGTTCCTCAAGGGGCTAGTGTAACGATTCTCGTATCGGAAGGGCCGATCGTGGAGGTGCCGGAGGAATCCTATGAGGAGTCGCCGGGACCGCTGCCGTCGATCGTCGTGATGGCGCTGGACAAAAGCCATATCACGGTACATACCTATCCCGAATACCATCCCGACGAAGGGATCAGCACATTCAGAGCGGATATCGACGTATCGACCTGCGGCGAAATATCGCCGCTCAAAGCGCTGAACTATCTGATCCATTCGTTTGACACGGATATTATGATGATCGACTATAAGGTGCGCGGCTTCACCCGCGATATCTATGGCGACAAGTTGTTTATCGACCACGAGATCAACTCGATTCAGAATTACATTCCGGATGAGCAGAGCAAGTTATTCGATATGATCGACGTTAACATCTATCAGGAGAATTTGTTCCACACCAAGTGCAGGCTCAAGCAATTTGATCTCAATAACTATTTGTTCGGTTATACCAAGGATACGCTGTCCCAGGAAGAGCAGAAGGAAATCACGGATCGGTTGAAGTCGGAGATGGACGAAATCTTTTATCATATTACGAGATGAGGTGTCGCTGAAAATGACAAATTCGATGGAAAAGAGGCCGGTATTCCCGCCGCAAAACCAATCTCGGCAGCCCGGCATCGAATCCGTGATGAATCCGCTCCCTGTCTTTGATGATGGCAAGTATAAAGCGGCAGGCAAATTAGCGAACAAGGTTGCGATTATAACCGGCGGCGACAGCGGAATTGGACGAGCGGTCGCTGTTGCTTATGCAAAGGAGGGAGCATGGCTCTGCATAGTCTATAAGGACGAGCATGGCGATGCCAAGGTGACTGAGGAGCTGGTAACGGGGTTAGGCGCGAGATGTTTGCTGCTGTCGGGCGATATTGGTGACGAAACATTCGCGAAGAGCGTTGTGGAGCAAACGGTAAAGGCATTCGGCAAGCTGGACATTGTGGTCAATAATGCGGCGGAGCAGCATGTCCGCCAAAAGCTGGAGGATATAACGGCGGAGCAGCTGCATACGACGTTTCGGACGAACGTATTCGCGATGTTCTATTTGACAATTGCTGCGATGCCGCATCTGAAAGCATCGAGCTGCATCATTAACACAGCTTCCATCACAGCATACAAGGGCAACCCGACCCTGATCGACTATTCGTCGACC
This sequence comes from Paenibacillus sp. strain BS8-2, assembly GCF_054483835.1. Taxonomy (NCBI): domain Bacteria; kingdom Bacillati; phylum Bacillota; class Bacilli; order Caryophanales; family Paenibacillaceae; genus Paenibacillus; species Paenibacillus sp. strain BS8-2. The sequence continues at coordinate 415,895 of NZ_CM137010.1, read as the reverse complement.
AAAGGAGCGATCGTGTCGTTCACCCGCGCGCTCGCCGCCAACCTGGCTGCGCAAGGCATCCGCGTGAACGGAGTCGCGCCGGGGCCGATCTGGACGCCGCTCATTCCGGCATCGTTCGATCCGCATCGCGTCTCCGAATTCGGCTCGGATACGCCAATGGGCCGCGCGGGACAGCCGCATGAGCTTGCTGCAGCATACGTCTATCTCGCTTGTGAGGACTCCAGCTATATGACGGGCCAGATGCTGCATATTAACGGCGGAGAAGCAGTCAACGGCTAGGTCAGAAATCATCAAGGGGCTGAGTTTTCTAATTGCGAAGGCAGTGGCAGGAGCATGGCTCACAAGAAGCCATGCTCCTTGGCGTAGTTGCCCCAGTGAGGTCGTGTGCCATCGGCGTCGATGATGCCGTACATATCCGAGAGCGACCAGCTGGACAGCACTTTGCCTGAGTAAGCGGCATAGTCTGGATCTGCGGCGAAGGCTGCAAGACCGCGTCCGATATAATGCGGGGTTTCCGATTGGGCGAAATGCTCGGCGTCCTTGATGCCGCCGGTAATGGCATCCCGCCAGTTGTCCTCGGTAACGCGGAAGTGCTCCAGCATCTCTTCGGAACGCAGGAAGCCCGGAGTCGCAGCAATGGCAGTTACGCCATAGGGCGCCAGGTCGGCTGCCATTGATTCGGCAAGGTGGATGGGCGATATTTTGGCCAGGCTGTAGAACAGGTTGCCCCGATAACGATAGTCGATTCCATCCGTGACTTCGATGATCAAACCTTTGCCTGCCGAGACCATGAGTGGAGCGCCGTAGTAACTCGTAATCATGTGGGCTTTGACGGCGCGCTCCTGCACGAGCAGGCCGGCAGGCAAGTCATGCTCCCAGAATGTCTTGCCCCATTCGACCAGCTTCTCGCCGCCCCAGATGTTGTTGACGAGCACATCGAGTCGACCGTCCTGCTCTTCGCTAATTTGAGCAAACAGCGCTTCGACCTCGGACGGAACGGTGTGGTCGGTGCGAACCGCTATCCCGATTCCTCCAGCTGCACTAACTAGTGCTGCGGTTTCTTGAATCGTCTCCGATCGGTTCAGATCCGACGGCTGCCCCGTAACGCTTCGCCCTGTACAATAAACCGTTGCGCCTGCGGCACCGAGGCCGATAGCAATGCCCCTTCCCGCGCCTCTTGTCGCACCTGCGACAACGGCAACTTTGCCTTGCAGAGATTTGTTGTCTATCATTTGTGATCATCCTTTCGATGGATCATGGAATGGTGGAACATGTGTGTTTTTAGTATAGTCGACGTAATATGACAACCTCTGTCATGATTGAACAGATATAATAAAATCAAAATAACGTTAGTGGAGCAGGGGAGAGGAAGAGGCTATGCGGGCGAGCCGCTTGGTATCGATTGTATTGGCGCTGCAGAATGCTGGCAAGCTGACGGCTCGCCAGCTGTCAGAGCAGCTAGAGGTGTCCGAGAGGACGATCCTCCGGGATATGGAGGAGTTAAGCGCAGCCGGCATACCGGTCTACGCCGAGCGAGGCAAGGAGGGAGGCTGGCTGCTGGCAGAAGGATATCGGACAACGCTGACCGGTATCCATGCTGATGAGCTCGCCGCGTTGCTCGTCGCCAGTCGGTCTGAGCTGCTAAGCGATCTGGGCCATGATCGGCAGCTTGAGGCCGCGCTGCAGAAGCTGCTGGCGGCGGCAACGGATGCAGCGCGGAGCGGCGCCGAAGCCGTCCGGCGTAAGCTGCATATCGACGGGGCTGGCTGGCAGCCGAACAGTCGGCGCAGCGAGCCTGTGTCTTGCCTCGCTGCCGTGCAGGAGGCGGTGTGGCAAGAACGGGTGCTGCGTATTGTTTATTTGCGCGATGGCTTAGAGAAGATCCGCTTAGTCTATCCACTTGGTCTAGTTGCGAAACGTGGTATCTGGTATCTCGTCGCCGATACGGAGGGAGATGGCCTCCGCACGTTCCGCATCTCCCGGTTGGTGCGAACAGAGTCTTTGCCAGAGGTGTTCGAGCCGCCGCAGGACTTTGATCTGGCATCCTATTGGGAGAACTCGCTTGAACAGTTCCGTGAGCGATTGCCTCGATATCCAGCCAAGCTGAAAGTGAGGGCCGATGCAATGCCTAAGCTAGATAGGGAGCGGTATGTGACGGTGCATAGCCGCAGCCACGACAGCGCTCAGCAGATTAACGACGAGCCAGTTAGTCAATGGCTGCTGGTGGAAGTCGAATTCGAGACGCCTGAATCGGCAGTCGAGATCGTGCTTGGATTCGGGGGGAGGATGGAAGTGTTGGAGACGCCGGAGCTCCGAAGGCTGGTGCGAGATGAAATCCGATCGGCATCAATGGTATACTTGTAGAGCCCGACCCGTTCGTGCGGGCGCGTACAACACACTAACTTACGACCGAGGAGATGCAAATACATATGACAACTCAATTGCACGCAAATTTCGAGAAATATGCCGAGCTTATCGTACGCACAGGCGTAAACGTTCAGCCTGGCCAAGAGGTATTCTTGTCCGGAGCATCCATTGAGATGGCGGACCTGGTTCGCCTGATTGCGGCCAAAGCTTATGAAGCGGGCGCTTCCAATGTACATGTAGATTGGGTAGACGATTCGCTCGCCCGACTCAAATACGAGAAGGCTGACGAATCTGTTTTCTCAAGCTTCCCTGCTTTCGAGACGATGAAACGGAATCACTTCGTGGAGCGTAATGCCGTCTTTATCTCCCTCGTAGCTTCCAGCCCGGATCTGCTTAAGGGCATTCCTTCTAGCCGCATCTCGGCATTCCAGAAGGCATCCGGCGAGGGGCTCAAAGAATTCCGCAAAGCGATCCAATCCGACAAGGTTAGCTGGACAGTCGTAGCCGGCGCAGGCAAGGATTGGGCGAAGAAGGTGTTCCCGGATACGACAGAGTCCGAGGCGGTTGATATGCTGTGGAACGCAATCTTCGACTCCGTGCGTCTGCATGAAGGGGATCCAATCTCTGCATGGGTGAAACACAACGAGACCTTGCATGTCAAAGCCGAAGTGCTTAATGACAACAGATTCCGCAAGCTGCATTACCGTGCGCCGGGTACGGATCTGACGATCGAGCTTCACGAGAAACATCTATGGGTAGCTGCAGGCAGCACGAACCAAAGCGGCTTCTCCTTTATGGCGAATATGCCTACGGAAGAAGTGTTCACGGTACCACTTAAGACGGGTACAAATGGTTATGTCTCCAGTACGAAGCCGCTTAGCTATGGCGGCAATATTATCGATAAGTTCAAGCTGACTTTCGAGAACGGACGTATTGTGAAAGCGGAGGCAGAGGAGGGCGAAGAGATACTGCAGAAGCTCGTCGAGATCGACGAGGGCAGTCATTACCTGGGCGAGGTTGCGCTGGTGCCGCATCATTCTCCGATTTCGGAGTCCGGCATTCTGTTCTACAACACATTGTTCGATGAGAATGCTTCTAACCACTTGGCGATTGGCAGCGGATATGCGTTCAATGTCGAAGGCGGCAAGACGATGTCCCCCGAAGAGCTGGAGGCGCATGGCGTCAATGCGAGTATTACGCACAACGACTTTATGATCGGGTCCGCCGAGATGGATATTGATGGTATCAAAGTGGATGGCACAGTCGTGCCGGTATTCCGGGCAGGCAACTGGGCGATCTAATCGTTCGCTCGTATCGAGAGGCCGTTTCACAAGGTTGTAATCCAACCTGCGAAACGGCCTCTTGTGCGTTGGTGCTCGAGTGATGCTTGTTACCGCAACAGCCCTGTACTTTCAAAGTTGACTTTGAATTGGGAGGAGATACGTACCTCCGGGTAAACAGAATCCCATTCCACGTTTTCCCACAGCTTCGGATGTGTGATCCTAAAGTGCCGACCGATACCTAAGGCGTCACAGTGTGCGGTCTGCAGCTTCTTCGTGATTCGTTGGACTTGCTTCTCTAATGCTTCCTCGACAGCAGCGCTAAGCATGCTTAAATGAGCATTAGCGTCTCCCATCATCGGATAACTCAGGATGTCCCCGTACAGCTTCACATGAATAACACAATCGATTCGCCCTGTCAGATCATCGACTGTAACCTCTATCTTGTTGGATGCTTTCGTTACTTCATAAGTTAATATAGTGGACAACTTCTCAAGCGGAATATTCAGCAAGGTCGTTCTGCTGAAATTGCCTGTCATCAGCATGAGCAGCTTGCTATCTTTCTGATCCATCGTCACACCGCTATACTTGTCGTCGTTCATCAGTGCGATGCTTTCGATGACAATATGGTCGCTCCGTTTGCTAATTAACGGAATGATGATGTCGGATTCGCTATCGAGAAGCTCCGTCCATATCGTATAGAGTGTCTGATTAGGGGCGATAGCGGCGAATTGCGCGCCTTTGATCATCTGCTCAATTTCGAAGGCGATGGGACTACCGGTTGGCGCATTGGCCACCTCCAGCATATCCGAAGCCCTTCCCTTAGCAATCAGGAAGCTGGAATTCAGATTCCCTTTGGAATTCCGATAGAAAGTCTCGATCGATGAGAGAACGCCTGCCTTGGCAAGCTTCTCTCCGACCATAATAATATGCGTTTTGGACGATTCGATTTTGCCGGGCATCATGTTATTGATCATGGATCCAATCTCTGTGACGGAAGCTCCTGTAGCCTGAACAACATCATCCTGTTCTTCGAATTGCCCACCTCCCTTATTAATGAGCTTGATCGTGCTTGCCGTCCCAAGGATCCGTCCATGATCCGCCACATCGAGAGCGATGCCATTAATGATTAATTTGTCTGCCAGCTTATCGGTATCCCAACATCCGGGAAGAGTAAGCAGAACAGTTGCTGTCAGCAACACGAACGTTAACCTTTTCATGGATGCCTCCGATCAACATTTGATTTGGGTTTAACTTTATAGGACATTGCTAACAGCAGTGCGGGCAAGATAGCAATAAGGAACAGATACACATAAAAAAAGTTGAGATTGAACGCATCCAAGTCGTCAATCTTGATAAGAACATAACCCAAGACATAAACGATAATACTGCTTACCCATATAATCTTGCGGTTAGATTGACTCTTGGGCGAGAGGACTCGGCTTGCCATGTAGATATATCCGACAAAGACCGTTGTCATAGCGAAGATCCAGATGGACAAAAAAATCTGATCAAGCCTGTCGGCCAACTGAAAGGAAAGTCCCTTGAAAAGAAAAAGCACGGGCTCCTTCAGAAGCTGCAAGGCATGAGGACTAAAGCTAAGTAGACAAAGTAATACGAAATACATGTAGAAAAACGTGACAAATACGTTCGCGATCGTCATGGTCGGCAGAAAACGAAGCGGTTTGCCATTGTCACGATGAACATGAGCCATCAAGAACAAAACCACTTCGAATCCGATCATTGAAAAAAACGTGTCCAGACTCCCGCTCCCTATGTTGGATATACCTGATTTGCCTATCGGCATAATATACGACAGATGCATATTGTGCGAATGCGCAGTCAGGCTGAACAGAAGGATGATGACGAACAATATGGAAGCAAACGTAAAAAATCGCTCAATAGCGCTTAAGCTTTGTAAAGTAAGATAAAGGAAAGAGCCGACAATCAAGGCTAATATAATCGGTTCCGGTGTCTTTGGCAGCAGCCAGGTATGGACAACATGATTAAAGAGCTTGAGCCCATACGCGGAAATATAGACGAAACATACAAAGTAGATGAAATTGATTGCCCGTCCGATGGGCTTGCCGAGGAGCTCGATGGTCATCTCGCTTAACATGCGCCCCGGCATCCTGGTATATAGCAATACATACACAATCAATAGCAACTGTATAACGACCCCGGCGACAAGAACGGATATCCAGGAATCCCCATCTGCGGAGTCATATATATCCGAAGGCAATGATAATAAGCCGATGCCAATCTGGCATTTGATCATCCAGATAAACAGCCCGAACCTCGTAATCTTATCCTTGGAGCGCACAATGGATGATTCCATGGCTTCACTTCCCTCCTTTCTTTGGCGTCATTTTACCGTTCTTCCATCGAAGTTTCAGAAACCCATATGTTGGATAACGAATGTACATATCTCGAAGCCCTTCCCTGCCGCGGAACGGGCCGAATGGAGAGAAGTAAGGAACGCCAAACAATTCGAGATTGCACAGATGAATGAAAATGAGCATGAGCATAATGGATATGCCAAAAAATCCGAATAATGTGGCTGCCAGAATCGTCGAGAATCCCAGCACTCGCAAGCTGGTTCCGAATTCGCTGATTGGCGTGACGAAGGAGGAGATCGCGGTCAAGCCAATTACGACGATCATCGTATGCGAAATCAGATGCGTCTCCACGATCGCCGTCCCAATGACGAGTCCCCCAACGACTCCAATCGTCTGAGCAATGGAGGAATGGAGCCGAATGGCAGCTTCCTTCAACAACTCCAGGATAATCTGCATGGTGATGGCTTCCATAATGGGCGGGAACGGGACATAGGTGATGGCCACCTTAACAGAATACAAAATACCGATCGGGAGAACCTCGGAATGAAAGGATACGATCGCAATATAGATCGCAGGCAAGCTAATTGCGAATACGAAACCGATCATTCTGACAAGTCTGTTGAAGGTGCCGATGATCCATCGGTTGTTATAATCATCCGGAGACTGGTAGAAAGCAAAGAAGGTGATTGGCAATATAAGCGCGACAGGGTTGCCATCCACGATAATTGCGATCTTGCCGTCCAAGATATAAGAAACAGAACGGTCAGGTCTCTCCGTCTGCAAGGTCTGTGGGAATGGAGATAAGGGATGCTCCTCCAGAAACTCGGCGATATTGCCCGTTGAGTACAGATGATCAGCAGAAAATTCGGAAAGCCGTCTTGTGCACTCGGTCACGATGCCCGGATCTGCGAGATTGTCCATATAAACCATGGCAACCTTGCTTTTCGTGATTTTGCCCATGTTCAAATAAACGATCTTGAGATTAGGATGGTGGATACGTTTGCGTATCAAATAGATATTCGTGTTCAATTGTTCAACGAAACCATCATGAGCGCCGATCGTTACTTGCTCACTGCGTGGCTCGGAGGGTGAACGTCCAAAGGATTCTGCCACATCGATGACGTAGGCGAAATCCTGACCCTCGGGCAACAAAGCAACCCGACCTTCCAATAAGACGTTGCTTAGCTCTACTAAGTCATTAACGAGAAGCTGCTGATGAGGAGACAAGAATTCTCCCTTTTCAATGGTTTCCGGCTCGCTTTTTTGCTGGAAAAGCCTGAATTGTATCGATTCGGCATGAATGAGTGACTCGAGATAGATAAACGCGGCAGTTGACCCTTGCCATTGAATGGGGCGGATCTTCAGATCTTCTGTATGGGCGAAATAGGCTTGTACTTTTGATAACTGCAGCTGCAGCCGTTCTGATAATTCGATCCCAGTCACCTCCTATCCTCCTCGTGTCATGTAGGTAGTATGAGCTAAGAAAGGATTTTGCATCCCATCTTTTAACATTAGAACCAGCAAGCCATATGACATTTGTCATACGACATGCTTGACGTTTATGACTGTCAGGTATGACACAGATTTGGCTACAATGAGGTTAAAGATGTTATTGACGCAGAATGCGGCCTTCTTGTGGGCGGCGGAACGGCGTTACTCAAGGAGGAAGCCGGCATGATGGAACCGAAGCAAGCCCAGTTAAAGAAAAGCGTAGCCCCTTTTGAACGAAACGATCTCAAAGTCAGCATAGGCCAATTGATCAATACTTTACTTCCTTTGGTTGTATTGTGGGCGGCTGCATATTACAGTTTGTCGATTTCGTATTGGCTTACGCTTGGTATAAGCGTGATCGCATCGGCGTTTGTCGTACGTACATTTATTATTTTCCATGATTGCTGTCATGGATCGTTTTTCTCGAGCAAACGTGCCAACGATATTCTTGGGATTATAACAGGTGTTATTACACTGGTACCTTATCAGCAATGGAAAAACTCGCATGCCATCCACCACGCTACGAGCAGTAATCTCGACAAACGCGGAGTAGGTGACCTATGGATTCTGACGGTCGAAGAATATGCGGCGTTAACACCGCTTCGTAAGCTGGTTTACCGTGGGTATCGTCATCCGCTCGTCATGTTCGGACTTGGTCCGATCTTTGTGTTCGTCCTTCAATATCGCTTTAACCGCAAAGGAGCACGCCGCAAGGAACGTCTCAACACATACTTGATGAACGTACTTATTGTCGGCGTATACGCGTTGATGGGCTGGGCGCTCGGCTGGCAATCATTCCTGCTCGTACAAGGGCCGATTTTCTATCTTTCAGGCGTACTTGGCATTTGGTTGTTCTATGTACAGCATCAATTCGAAGATTCCTACTTTGAGAAGGATGATGAGTGGAGCTATGTGAAAGCGGCGGTAGAAGGCAGCTCGTATTATAAGCTTCCTAAGCTGCTGCAATGGCTGACAGGCAATATCGGCTTCCATCATGTCCACCATTTGAGCCCTAAAGTGCCGAACTACTACCTTGAGGATGCCCATGAAGCGACGCCTCCGCTGCAGAATGCGACGACCATTACCATTCTTCAAAGCTTCGAATCGCTTCGATTCCGCTTATGGGATGAGCGGGATAAGAAGTTCGTGAGCTTCAGGGACGTGAAGGATCGGATTGGCAAACGCCGCACCAGATCTACAGAAGTTCGTCGTAACAAGCGAGCGGTGTAATCAATTCTGATATGCTAGAATAAAGAAAAGACAAAGTGAAGGAAGGACGACCCATGAACAAGTGGCATCAAATTTTCAGTCGCAGCACGGGGCTTAGCCCTTATGTATGGGTCGTCTTCTGTATCTTGCCGTTTTACTTCATATTCCGATCGTCATCAACGCCAGAGGTCGTGTCTGGCATTGTGATGATCCTTTTATTTTTTGTTTGTTATTGGCAGTCGTTTGTCTCGAAGGGATGGCTAGTATACTTCTGGACAAGTGTCCAGATTGTCATCTCGATTGCGATGACTGTATTGTTCAGCTACGTATACTTCTCGATTTTTCTTGCTTTCTTTATCGGTAATATTAAGAATAAAGCGGGATTCTACACGCTATACGCGATTCTTCTTATCAGTACGATCATCACGGTCAATTATGGTCTGGTAACGCAGAATAAACTGTTTTTCACACAATTCCCGTTTATCCTGATTTGTCTGATCGTTGTCATTTTGCTGCCCTTCAATACGTTTAGCCAGAAGAAGCAAGACCAGCTGGAAGGCCAACTGGAGGATGCCAACAAACGGATCGACGAGCTCGTAAAGCTCGAGGAGCGTCAGAGGATCTCGAGAGATCTGCACGATACGCTTGGTCAGAAGCTGTCGCTTATCGGACTTAAGAGCGACCTGGCTGGCAAGCTGGTTCATCAGGACCCGGAGCGCGCCCACGCAGAGATGCTGGACGTGCAGCAAACCGCTCGTCATGCGCTGAAGGAAGTGCGAGAGATGGTGACTCAGATGAGGGGTACAAGGCTTGACGAGGAGATGCACCGTGTTGGTCAGATCCTATCGGCGGCTGGCTTAGGGCTTACTGTGACAGGGGATCCGAAGCTAGCGAATACGACACTGCTTGCAGAGAACGTGCTTAGCATGTGCCTGAAGGAAGCGGTAACGAATATCGTGAAGCATAGTCGAGCTGCAAATTGTGATATAACGATTCATTCTACGGATACCGAGGTATCCGTAGCGGTCAAGGACGACGGAGTAGGTATGACTCTAAAGCCGGGTTATTACCGGGGAAATGGGCTTAGAGGGATGAAGGAGCGCCTGGAATTCGTCAACGGCAGTCTGGATATCGCATCGGATCGTGGTGTGATCGTGACGTTCCGCGTACCGCATGCCGTAAAGCAACCTATGAAGGAGCTGAAATCATGATCAAGATCGTCATTGCGGAGGATCAGAGGATGCTGCTGGGTGCGCTCGCATCTTTGCTTGATCTCGAAGGAGACATGACCGTCGTCGGACGTGCAGGCAATGGCGAGGAAGCGATTAAGCTCGTGGAGCTGCATGAGCCCGATATTTGTATCATGGATATCGAGATGCCTTCGAAGAGCGGCTTGGAAGCGGCGGAGGAGCTGAAAGGACGCTGCAAGGTCATTATCTTGACAACGTTCGCCAGAACGGGGTATTTCGAGAGGGCGCTTAAGGCCGGAGTAAGTGCTTATCTGCTCAAGGATAGTCCGAGCGAGGAGCTTGCGAGCTCGATCCGCAATGTGATGGCGGGACAACGAATCTACGCATCCGAGCTGATGGACGAAGCATACGGTGGTGGAATCGACAATCCTCTGACGGAGCGGGAGAAGGAAGTGCTCGGATTAGTCGCCGATGGCAAGAATACGAAGGAGATCGCAACGGAATTGTTCCTGACGACAGGCACGGTGCGCAACTACATCTCCGTCATTCTCGACAAGCTCGGCGTTAGCAACCGGATCGAGGCGATTACTAGATTTAAGGAGAAGGGCTGGTTTAAGTAGCCGGCTCTTTTTTGAATTCTAAGAATTTATAAGTTTCGCACCTTATCTGGACATAGAATTCTCGGAATGAAACGCGCCCCGCCGCCAAAGGACGGCGTAGCCGTTTCACCTTGCGTATTTCGTTTGGCTCGCGTTCCCGCCGACATACGCTCCAAACGTGGGCATACCGAATGTAATCAATCGTTCAACCGTTCCAACCGTGGAGCGGTTTTTCTTATTCACGAAAAACACCAACAAATGACGACATTACATTTATTGAAATGCAAATTAATCCATTTACTTGCAACTAAACGATCGAAGTAGACGTAATAGTTATGGTACATTTTGGCACATATGATAGACAATATGCAATGGAAAGGGAGAGACAGATGAAAGAATGGTGGAAGAAGGCAGCACCTGTGGCACTTGCAGGTACGTTGCTGGCTGGTTGCAGCTTTGGCAGCGGGAACACGGAAGAAGAGAGCGAGAAAACGATCAGGGTCATGTATTATGATGAAAGTCAATTTTATTCGAACTATGGGATGTTATACAGCGCGCTGTATCCGAACGTCAACTTCGAGATTGTATCCACTCGTAATTTGTACGCAGGACCTGCGGAAGAAGGGGAGGAATACGATCCTGACAAAGCTCTTCAGAAGTTAATCGACGAAGAGAAACCCGATGTGCTGATGATTGATCAGAATCAATATAAGAAGCTTGCGGAAGAAGGCAAGCTGCTAGACATTGAATCTTACATCGCCAAGGACAAATTCGATACGGAAGGTATCGTTCCGGGTATGGTCGATTTCATGAAGGAAATCGGCGGCGGTCAGCTATACGGCTTCCCATCGAGCTTCAGCAGTCAGGTTATGTATTACAACAAAACGTTATTCGACAAATACAATATCCCTCATCCGACGGATCAGATGACCTGGCATGAAGTCATTCAACTTGCGAGACAGTTCCCGACTGACGGTGAGCCGAATGAGCGCGTATATGGCCTAAAAGCCGGCTATAATGGCGACTTGAACGAAATGGTCAACATGCTCTCATCTGCAGAAAGTTTAAAATACGTGGATACCAAAAGCAAAAAAATGACGATTGATACAGACGGATGGCGTAATGTCGTACAGTCGTCGCTCGACGCTATTCAATCCAATGCGTTGTATTTTGAAAGCATGAATCAGGGGATGATGAGCTCGGGCAGCTATGAGGATTATATCTTGCAGGATCCGTTCATGGGCGGCAGGCTTGCAATGACGCTGGACCATACCTATTTGATGCAGCGTATGAATGAGGCGAAGGACATGATCAAAGAAGAGGGCGTACTGATTAGCGATTGGGATATCGTGACGATGCCCGTCAGCGCACAATATCCGGATCAAAGCCCGAATACCTGGTACAGCGATATCTTTGCAATTGCCAAGGATTCACCGAATGCGGAAGCGGCATGGGACTTCATCTCGTATATCTCCGGCGATGAATATGCGCGCGTAAAGTCCAAAGTAACCAATATGGGAGGCTTCCCGATTCGAACGGCATACATTAAGGATGAGGAAGGCCATAATTTCGCAGCGTTCTACAAGCTGAAGCCATCGCGGCAGATGCAGGATTATAGTGAATATCAAAAATTGAATCCGCAGTTCAGCATGCTCTTCTACGGTTATATGCAGGAGGAGTTCAAAGCTCTTCAAGATGGGGCGAAGTCGATTGACGAAGCGCTCCAGACGCTGCAAGTCAAAGGGGACGAGCTGCTTAGTCAAGAGCCGATGACGGATGAAGAAATGCAAAAGGAGATGGAAAAACAAAGGTCGGAGCAGCAGAAGCTGTTGCAAGAAGCAGCAGGCGATGCTGTGGAGGACGTTGTAGCCGAGTAGGTGTACGCGAATATATAAGTCGATGCAGCAGTAAGGACTTGACGTCCGAACGATAAGCGACAAGTGATAAACGCGATTCAAGCGAGATCACTTTGTGGCATGGTTCGGGCGGAAGTCTTTTTTTTGTGTTGTGTAAGGATCATATTTTGAAATCGCCCATTGACTTTGATTCCACTTCGTTATATGGTTAGTTACATAACTAATGAACCGCATAAGTAATGAGGTGAGAGGATGTTCGATGACCGTAGTCCGATCTATCAACAGATCGCTGACGGAATTAAAAACGATATTGTAAGTGGCGTGCTCAAGGAAGAGGAGCAAGTCATGTCGACTAATCAGTATGCGGCATTCTATCGCATCAATCCTGCAACGGCGGCCAAGGGGTTCCAGTTGCTGACGGACGAAGGTATTTTGTACAAGAAGAGAGGGATTGGCATGTTCGTAAGTCCACAAGCGCGCGAGTCGCTTCTCATGCAGCGCAGAGATCGGTTCTTCGAGGAGGTCGTCGACAAGATGGCGGCGGAAGCAAAGCAGATCGGGATTCCGCTGACGGAGATTGTTAGAAGGCTCGAAGACTTGAACGGAGGGGAACAGGCATGACATTGACGATTGAGGTAAGCGGCCTTGGACATCAATATGGCAGATCATTCAGGGCACTGGAGGATGTTTCATTCCGGCTGGAGGGCGGCAAGATCTACGGATTGCTGGGACGCAATGGATCGGGCAAAACAAGTCTGCTCTCCATTCTGGCATCATTCCAGCTACAGACTGACGGCGAGGTGCGAATCGACGGAGAAGCGCCTTACGAGAACGAGAGAATCGTCAATCAGGTTTGTTTCATCCAGGAGAATGGTTTTCTGTCAGAAAGCATGAAGGTTCGAGACGCGCTCAAGTTAGCCGCAAGCTGCTGGCCGCAATGGGATGCGGCATATGCGGATCATCTTATTAAGATGTTTGACCTTCCGCTCAAGAAATCGATTATGACGCTTTCTCGCGGTATGAAGTCGGCGCTAGGCGTTACGATAGGTCTCGCTTCGAGGGCAGCGGTAACCATCTTTGACGAAGCCTATCTCGGAATGGATGCCCCATCGCGGTATTCGTTCTACGACGAGCTGCTAAAGGATTATATGGAGCATCCGCGAACGATGATTCTCTCCACCCACTTGATCGAGGAAGTATCGGATCTATTCGAAGAAGTGCTGATCCTGGACAAAGGGCGATTGGTCTTGCACGAGGAGGCCGAGACATTGCGGACACGCGGGGCGACGATTACTGGATCAGCGCAACAAATCGATGATTTCGCCCTTGGGCTGACTGTGCTTAACGAACAAAAGCTCGGCGGTACGAAGTCGATTACCGTGTTCGGTGAGCTCGGCAGGGAGCGTGAGAATCGGGCTATCGCGGATGGTCTGGAGATTGGACCTGTATCGTTGCAGGATTTGTTCGTACATCTGACAAGAAAGGGGAGTGGAGAGGATGAACGGAAACGCGGCTAAAGAAAAACGTAGTCCAGCGCGCAATGTGGCGTATCATTTGTGGAAAGCATACAGACATGTTTTGATTTGGTTCTGGCTGGTGTTCACAGTCATTTTTGTTGGAATCAATGAGCTGATTATGCGTGGGTACATTCCCGATGAAGAATTTAAGGAGGCAGGAAGCATCTGGTCGGGCGCTTCGTTATCTCCGCGAATATTTTTGCTTGTGTTAGGCATCTTGTTAACGCTCGGCTCGCTTAGCAGCTTTGTGTCGAATGGAGTAACGAGAAGAGCGTTCGCTAGAGGTGGTCTGCTGTTTATTGCGGGGATGTCATTGATTTGTAGTTTGGTTGTGTTGATTGGTTACCCGATCGAGCGAATGATCATCGAGATTAGTGGAGCGGAGCGTATTCTTGTTCATCCTAATCTATTGGTCGAGGTGCTGAAGAACATCCTGCTGTTCTTTAGTTATTTCTGTGCGGGCTGGATGATTGGTACCGGATTTTATCGGTTTCATTGGTTCAAAGGGTTGATCTTGTGTCATCTGTTAGTTGGCGTCATCATTTTGCTGGAAATCGTGCCATCATTGGAGTGGGTAAATTCGGCATCTGGTAATCATGCCATTAACTTCGTGCTGTTGTTATTATCATGCGTATGTCTAGCGTGGATCAATGTGCGCTTGCTGCATCGCGTTGTCATTAGACGCAAGCTGACCATATAAGGACGGGAGCCTGCGTCTATGCGACGACAGTCGTTATATAAACCATAAGCGCTCGGCTTCGGCGACACAGGCAGCTGCTTCTGCACGGTCTTGCAGCTCTAGATTGGCTAACACAATCCATACACGGCCGTCGGGCTGCGGATCACGGACAATGCGTGTCCAGTAGCCCGGCCATCCTCCGCTATGACTTTGCAGTAATCGACCGGAAGGCGTATACGAGTGGAACCAGCCTAGTCCGCAAGGTGTCTCGCTTCCGTCTTGCAGCGGCATTGGACTCGTAGACAGCAGCTGCGATGCAGGGGACAGCAGTTTCCCTGAACGAAGGGCACTATCGAAGGCATGCAAATCATCTAAAGTAGAATGAACCGTGCCGTCTCCTTGAATGCCATCTAACGTAATAACGAAGGAGAGCTCATCCACTTCATCGGGTAATCGATAACCAAGAGATGGTTCATATACCCATCCAAGGGCCAGATCATGGATGTGATGAGGATTGATCCGGCGATTGTAGACGCGAGAGCGCTTCATCCCCGACGCTTGGAACAGCTCATGATCCATGTAGTTGGCAAAGGATTGACCGGAAGCTTCTTCAATGATGGTAGCCAAACAAACATAAGCCGTGTTCGAGTATTCGAATTGGCTGCCCGGTTCGAATACCGTGGGAGGAACATGCTGATTCAAGGCATCGATAACGTCGTCGTTCGAATAGATTCGGCCCTCCTCGTAGTGTGATGCGAGCAGCTCCATATAATCGGGTAATCCGGAAGTGTGAGTCAGCGCATGTCTAATCGTGGGCACAGGATAAGGCAGCTTTGGAATCCACCGCACAAGCGGATCATCCAACTGCAAGCGGCCTTGCTCCGCTAATCGCTGAATGGCAGTCGCGGTCAGCGGTTTCGTGACCGAAGCAAGCTCATACAAGGAGTGTCTTGTTAATTCTCTGCCCGATCGATAGTTAGCTTGTCCATATACGGCAACTTGAGCTGGAGCGTTGGACTCCGCCAACAATATACCTCCAGAAAACAGACCCTTACGATGAAGGGTCTGAAATTGTTGGAGAATGAATGAGCCGACTTCAGCAGCTGGCGTCATTGGAACTGCTCCAATACGGCTTCTACGATTCTAATCTTGCCGTACGCTGTGCTGCCACCGGAGACGAGCGGATCAATCGCATTGATAAACAATTTATTTTGTTTCACTGCATCCAGACTTTGCCATACTTTGGAAGCCTGAATGTCTTGCAGCGTCTGCTCGCTTCCACCGTTCTCATAGATATCATATTGAACGATCAAGTAGTCCGGATTAGCCGCGAATAGACCTTCCAGTGTGATTGCTGTCTGTTGCGTAGTTTGAGCAACGACAGAGGGCACGGTAAAACCTAACTCCTCATAAAGCACGCTATTGACGAATACATCCTGTGGATAGACCATAATTTCTCCACCTCGAACGCGAACGGCTAAAACTTCAGTGGTAGAATCCAATTGGGAGACGATGGATTGTGCTTCTTTTTTAGCCTTCTCGTAGTTGGCTACAGCTTCGACTGCCGAAGTTTGCTGACCGGTAACATCGGCTAACATCTCCAGATTCGCTTGCCAATCCTGTCCAAAGTGAGAGACGGGGATATACGGAGCAATCAGCGCGAGCTTCTCATGTACGGCTTCGGTTTCCATATCCGTGCCGATAATGAGATCAGGAGCCAGCTCCAGCAAATACTCCAGACTTTCTTCTGTAGCACCCATGAGAGGAATCGTTTCTTTCATAACGGTGCCATAGAAGCCGGGAAATGGCTCAGCATCATCGCCAATGGCACTGGATGCGTAAGGCTCATAATTCAGGACGACGGCATCCTCCATCGATTCAAACGCGCTCATAAACAGAATTCGTTGTGGCTCTGCAGGAATCGTATACATTTGACCGAGATATTCAATCGTGCGGGTAGCATTCTCCGATGCTGACTGGGAATTGCCGCAACCAGATAGCAGTGTGATTACGGTGCACAAGCTTAATAAGGATATAACGAAACGACGTAATGGCATGATAGGCACAACCTCCAGTGAGAATGATTATTACTATTAGACATCATAGTGAACGTAGGACAGTTCTGTCTATGTACGATTGTCTGCTAGTATGATGGAGGATTGTCGGAAAGCATCCTTACAGTCGCGTCTACAATTAGCTTTCTTGCCAGCGGCGAATCTTCACGCCAAGGGAAATGCTGGAGCATATATAGCTGTCGCTGGCGAATGGCAGGCAGCTCGAGCCAGTCTTCATGAAACTGTAGAGATTCCCAAGTGTACATGGATTCCTCATCTTGATAGATGAGCACAAATAAAATATCGGGTTGTGCTTCGATTAGTTCGGAGAGGGAGAATGGCGTATCGATATCATTCACATGTGAATGAGCCGCCCTAAAGCCCAGATCTTCGAACAAGACGGAGGAAGCCGTATGCGAGGCATAATTGTAGATATACGTTCCTTCGATGAGCAAGAGCTGTATGGAGTGAGTCTCTCGCCATCGTGACAGCTTCATGCTCGCAGCCAACACTTCATATTCATAAGCAGCGATGAATCGTGCAGCTTCGCTCTCGGCATGTAGCAGGGAGGCGATCTGCAGGAATGGAATCTGCCACTGAGCATGTGCGAGATCGATAGATACGAGCGTCCCCGCGCTTTCTAACAGCTGAACATCTTGATGTAATTGATCGGCTGGATAAAAAATAATGTCATATTGCCGACCTTCACGAAGCAAGGTATGGACATTATTGTGGATAATTGACGGAGATCGCCCTATGCTTAGACGTAGCATGAGTTCATTGCCGATAAGCTCGTCGTAATAGGATCGCCATATGGGATGACTCGGCGCGGCGTAGGGCAAGAAGTGCAGCGGTGCCAGGAAGCCTAGAAATGCACTGTCCAAGACGACGATCACACGGCTTCGATTATGAATAAAGTGAGACGGCGAAACACCGGTCTCTTGCTTGAATCTTCTGCTGAAATAAAACTCGTCTTGAAATCCGCAAGCCAGCGCAATCTCGCGCAAACGACGGCCTCCTCGCATGAGCAAGCGCTTCGCGGCTTCAATTCGAATCTGATTCAGATACTGAATGGCGCCAATGCCGTAATGTTTGCTGAATAGCTCCATGTAATATTTGGGGCTGATTCGAATACTGCCAGCCAATGTTGCTATAGTTATCCGTTCGGCATATTCGTTCTGGATATAGCGCCTACTAAGCTCAAGACTCGTCAACAAGCCATCCTCTGCATGAGGAATAGCCGTATTAGCATAATGCAGCAGCTCGTGGAAATAAGCTTGAGACAGGTGGGAATGGGCATCAGGCTGCTCTAACTGAGTATGGTCAACTAATAGATGACAAAGTTGCAGCAGACGTTCGTTCAGCGGCAATTCAGCGGCAAGCGACAAGAGAGGAGCGGTTATCCGATATAGTTGTTCCGGAAACATCGTCCCATCATCGTTCGTCCCCATTTGCGAATACCTCGTGTGATAACAATCAAATGAAATCATATACACCATACTATGGGCTGCAGGTACCCAATCCGTCGTCAATTCCTCTTCAGGCGGACAATAGAATATGCTGTTACACGTGGCTTGGAAGCTATGTCCTCCGCTGATGATCGTACCTTCTAGTTGGTTAGGAATGATAAGGGTATGACACATAGACAAATTGTGGTTTATGCGGCTGCAGGATGAGCCTTGCACACGTTTGATGTCTCTCAATTGGTAGATGGACCTGTCATTCTGCGAGGTATGCAACATGGACTTTTTCCCTTCTATATAGCAAGATGGAGCTGTATTCATTGTAACAGAACACGAATTCAGATGGATAATGCTAGCATCTTGTTAACGAAACAGAGACTCTCTATCATGCTCCAATTGGACCATGATAGAGAGTCTCTGTATGCTGTAAGTGGTGGCTGCCCGCTCAAGCAGGTTATCTTGCTGGTGTCACGGCAGGCATCGGCATCATATCGATCGTGCCGCCATCCCCCCAGTAAGAAGGCTGAGGGAGCGGCGGGTAAGATAGCATGCCCTTATCGGTTAAATCCGACAAGCCGGTTGCTTTGAGCATAGCGTCGGACAACGTATAGAGTGTATCGCCGGCGTATAGGATGCGGCGTACGGTCTTATTGTAGTCGTAACCGTATTGCCCGCTTTTCTTGAGGTCTGCATCGGACAAATGGCTGATGCGACCCTTAAGGTTAAAGCCGTTGACAAGGTCAACTCCGTATACATATGCGCCTTGGTAAACAAATTCGCCGTATGCCGGCATTTCTCCCGGTTTGATGGCTTCTTTGTTTTTGATTTCGTAGAGCTCAACCGGGAATGCCATGATACCCTTTGCCTTCGAGAAGAGGAGAGCCTTGTGATTATAGAGCAGCTCGGATCCTGTGCCTCGATCACCAATAACTTCTTTGAACAATTCCTTTGGCTGCGTAACATCCGTTACATCAAACATGGCGATCTTCATCCCTTGATAGAACGCCATCGTTTCGTCTGGCCCCATCCCTTTGGAAGGAACCTCTACCGTTTCTTTGCCGAAGCCGATGATATGGTTCTCATCGTACGGATGGAGATAATCGCTGTAGCCTGGAATTTTGAGTTGACCGAGTACGTTCGGTTTCGTTGGATTGCTTAAGTCTAAGGCAAACAACGGATCTACGTTGCGGAAGGTGACCATGTAGGCGCGATCTCCCATAAACCGGACAGAATAGATGCGCTCTCCCGGTGCGAGACCTTCAAGCTTGCCTATCGTTGTTAGCTTCTCGTCCAGCACGAAGACATTATTGGTGGAGCCTTGTTCACCGCTCGCCCACATATTGCCTTTGGTAAGTGCTACTCGGAAGTAACCATTGTATTCGTCCATCGAGAACTGATTCAATAGGCTGCCCGGTACGGAACCTTCACCGATGTATACGACCTTGCCTTGATCCAGTCTGAACTTATGGAAAACCGTAGACTCCTTGTAGTCGTCGCCTTGTATTTCGTACTTGGCAATCGCGACATACAGATGTTTCTCGGATGCATAGATGGTGTTGCCGGAACCAAGGTATGCGGATACTTGCAATTCCTGATCCGGTGTACTGAGATCAGCCGCGCCGACCAGCATCATGCTGTTGTCTGTCGGATTAGGGAAGTAGCGGATCTCGTCCAGAGGTAGAGTCACTGGTTTATCCGATACAGCGGAATCCCTGTACAGCGGTTCAACTTCTTGCGCTAATGCTTCGACGGATGTTTCATTGCTGGTCGCATTCTTGGCATCGCTGCTGATGGACTTGTTGTACAGCGGGTAGAAATTGTTATATTTGTTCGTGACGATATAGATTGAATCACCAACCATACGAGAGGAGACATAGCCGCCCTCTTGGGACAATTCTCGTGCGAGAGCAGGCTCACCTGCATCACTCAGATTGTATACCAAAGTGGTCGTCAAGCTGCGGCTGTTCATGTATGGCATGCTGGACATACGTTTCTCATCCGGTACCGGCTCGGAGGTTATATTGTCTGGAGCAACTGGATCGGCGCCTTGTGTTGCTGATGAACCAGAGTTGGGAGGTGTGCTATCCACTCCAGCACCTTCGTTCCCCTCTTCAAGAGGCATAGCTGCAAATAGTTGGTCCTGGCCAATGACTACCAGACGGTTGTCACCGACATACAGCTCTTGTGGAGTAAAGCCCTTTTTGTCGTCATACTCCAGTACGGCAGCCAGCTTAGGGTTGGCTGGATCCGCGATGTTGGTTATGATGACGCGATTACCGCTGATCTGGTAGACAAAATGGCCGTCGGTCTTCGCCCAGTCAGCCTCATCCACGCCGTCTACTTGCACATTCGTTGTGGAATGATCGTCGGCTGTAGGCGCACTTTCGCCATCAGACTTCGCGCCTGCATCGGAGCTGGTTTCTGCAGATACAGCCGTGCCCATCTCGGCGGCTCCGGAAAGCATAATGACTTTGTTATTCTGGTTGATGGAAGCTTGGAGCAGCTCCATAAGCTTCTTCGGTGTCCCGATGGTCGGGAGCTCCTTCGGTTCATCAATCGAGACGATCTGTTTAATGCCGTCCCATGCCACGATTGTGCCGAGTGACTCAGACACAGCGCGCAGCGGAACCATCGTGATATCGTTTTCGATCCGCGGCGCAAGAGGCAGCTTCACGTTTTTGCCGCTTGCCGTCATCGTAATGGAGTTGATCGCGATACGTGCAGTGCGGCCGTTTCTCTCGATCGTTACCGATTTCGAGCCGTCTCCTGCGTCGTTGTATACCACATTTGCCCCTAGCGCCTCAGCAACCTCTCTAAGCGGAACAAGCGTTGTTCCATTATCAATATAAGCTGGTGTGCTCAGCGCAAGCGGCTTGTCTTGTATCCGAATTTCGATCGATCCTTGAGCGACGGCTTCTTCCTTAAACGTCCCGCCTGTAAACGGAGATAGACATAGCGCTAGAGCGAGTAATACGGCCATTGCAGCCTTCCTCTTCATAACTGGGCCTCCTTTGGATTGGGTTGTAATCGATGTGCCCCCTCTAACGTAAGCAGCGTGCTTCTTGGTGTTACTTCATTTGACGCTGTTGTTATGGAATAAGTTGCATGTAGTTTACACATTTTAACGGAAATGAATTGACACTCGCCTCTTACAGGAATAGAATGTAAGTAATTACTTGCATGCACGCTGGAGGAAAAAATGAGCGAAAACAGCAACATGAACACCAGAGATAAGATCATGCTAGCGGCGATCGACATCATGTCGGAGAAGGGATATGCTGCGACCACGACCAAGGAGATTGCGCTTGGGGCAGGCGTTAATGAGGTCACCTTGTTCCGCCATTTCGGAACGAAGGAAGGTCTCGTGAAAGCCGCATTCAGCCGCTTCCATTACGGTGACGAGATGACGAAGCTGTTCGAGAATCGTCTGGTCGGCGAGCTGGAGACAGATTTGCTGGTCATCAGTCAGCATTATCATAAGCTGATGAGCGGCAACCGTAAACTGTTTATGATTACCCAGCGCGGGAGAGGACAATTGCCTGACGAAGTGTATGAAGAAGCGCATCGGCATCCCATGCAGCTAAAGAAGCTGTTAACGGACTATCTCGGAAACATGATGAGCCAAGGTCAAATAGTGGCGACCGAACGATCGGATCTTCGTGCATGGTCGTTCATGTGGATGCATCATGGTGCATTCCTCTCACAATTGAACGAAGATGATTTGTCTGTATTCATCACAGATAGTGTTAATCTGTTTGTACGAGGTCTGAGACCTGACACGGAATAGGGAATGATCACCCGCTTGGGTGTTTTTTTCTACCCTAAATGTAAGTATGTACTTGCATTCAATGGTGTTTGAAATGAAAAGAAATGAACACAAACAGGAGGAATAAACGATGAATGACGATGCGGCAAGCTCGAGTGAAAGGCAAGGTAAGGCCCTTATGCGATTATTGTTATTTACCGTCATGATTTCTTCGATGGGTGCGCTCATGTTTAATATCGTGCTTCCGCAGATCGGCGAAGAGTTCCACATGTCGCTGCCACAGACGAGCTGGCTGACGACCGCTTACGCATTAATCTATGCGCTCGGCACCGTAACCTATGGCAAGTTATCCGACCGCTTTCAGCTCGCGAATCTATTAACCTTCGGCATCCTCTTATTCGGAGCAGGCTCGCTTATCGGCTTTCTGTCGACGACATTCCCGGCAGCTCTGCTTGGGAGATGTCTGCAATCCGCAGGCGCCGCGGCAATTCCGGCTATCGCGATGATTATTCCGATTCGTTATTTTCCACCGGAGAAGAGAGGGAGCGCCATCAGTATGACGGCTGTAGGGATCGCGCTCGGGAGCGCGCTGGGGCCAGTAGTTGCCTCATTGCTTGTCAGCATTGCCGACTGGCGGTGGCTGTTCGTTCCGTCTCTTCTTATGGTGGGGTTCATCCCGCTATATCGCAAATATCTGCGTACCGAACCGCTCACCGAGCCGCGCTCATTCGATTGGTTAGGCGGCTTGCTGCTAGCCGCTGCCGTATCTCTTATTTTGCTCGGCGTCACTTATTTGGAGTGGTTGTATGGAGTGGGTGGGCTGGTGGCATTGTTCCTGTTCGGAATACGTATACGGGCGGCAAAAGAAGGCGAAGCCTTTGTGCATCCGGGGTTATTCCGCAATCGTAATTATGTCGTCATGCTTGTTCTGACCATGTTAGTCAGTGGCATAGGGATCTCGTTGTTCTTTCTGACGCCGATCCTGTTGGCCGAAACCTATGGTTTGGATGCTGCATGGATAGGCTTTGCCATGGTGCCTGCTGCTGTTGCTTCGTCGTTGCTCGGCAGGAAAGGAGGGAGGCTGGCGGATCGCAAAGGCAATACCTATTTATTCACAATCGCATCGAGCTGCCTGATCCTGTGTTTCTTGCTTCTGTCTTCCTTCGCAGGCATTGCAGTGCCATGGATTGCGGCGTTCCTCATTCTCGGCAATGTGGGGCAATCCTTCCTCCAGATTGCGATATCGAACGCCGTCTCCAGCGTGTTGCCCAAAGAACAAATCGGCGTGGGCATGGGATTGTTTTCGATGATGAACTTCATTACGCACGGTCTTGCAACGGCTGTATATGGCGTGTTAGCTTCGACTGGAGCGGCTCATAATTGGAATCCTATAAACAGTTATATGAAAGAGCAGTCGTTTAGCAATATATATTTGGTACTAATGGCGGTTCACATCGGAATATTGGTGTTCTACCGACTTCGCTCTACTGCGGGAAGCTCATCCAGTAAGACGGTTGGCATGACGCGATAATGGCATAGGGGCTTCTTCATCAGTCAGGATCATTTGGCTGGAGAGGGAGCCTCTTCGTTTCGTATATGTTCGATGTAGCTAGGATGCGCTGGACGGTCGGTACATCTGCCGGTGCCCAGTTAAGTGTTTCAAGTTCTGACACCGCAAGCCATAATAGTTCCTCATGTTCTCGCGGGATTGGCGTACCTTCAACAACCTCTGCATAATGAGTGAGTAATCGTACCTTTAAGGAAGGATACTCATGAACAATATCTTCAATTCGTGCTCTTACTTTGATTAAACATCCCAGTTCCTCTTTGATTTCTCGTACGAGACATGCTTCCACTGACTCCCCGGCTTCGACCTTTCCACCAGGAAACTCCCATACCCCCGGCATAGACATTTCTGAAGAGCGTAAGGCGCATAAGATCATTTGATCTTCGTTAACAATGACGGCCGCCGCGACGACAATAGACTTCAAGTGCAACATCTCCCGTTCTTAATGCTGTACATACCATTTCCTAATAGCTATACCCACATAATAGCGGATAATAAAAATTGTTACCAATTAATAGTTGTAATTCCTTCAAGTATATCGGAAAATAGTAATAGGTAAATTTTGACGAAGAATGTCGAATTTTAGGTATTCGGATAATAGATATAGATACAGATTCGCTCGAGGTGATTGTATTGAAGCTTTTAATCAAATGTGTAGTTGGCTTGTTGGCTTTAAGTATGATTATCGGAACGATAGCAGCGATATCGCCGGGACGAGCGGAAGCAGCTGCTAGTGGTGACGCTTCTTTCATCACGGAATGGCAGATGTTGTGGGAGCAGCCAGACCAACCGCTGTCGATCGAAGAAGTTAGATCCCTTAAAGATGATGAGGGTTGGTTTGATGTGCATTCGGATGAGGAGTACCCACGATTACCCGAAGGCATAAACTCCGCATGGATTAAATTCAAATTGCCTGAGCTGTCGCAGATGCGACCTGCAATTTATATGGATAAGGTTTTTGCTAGGGATGCATGGATCTATATCGATGGTCAATTAGTATTTGAGATGTTGAAAGATTACAAATTTATTAGAAATAAAATAATTATCCCTCTATCTACTATAGAGTCAAATAAAATGGTTTATATGAAATTAACTACATCCGGTAATCAAAACGGTATTAAATATGCGATGAAAATTGGAGAATATGACAATCTCTCCAGAATTAAAGCTGATGATGAGTTATACGATGTCGTATTAGGAGCCTCACTGATTTTCTTATCGTTGTTCAGTTTTATTACGATTATGTTTATTAATCGGTTTGTATTGAGCGAATGGTATGCTTTTTTCTTAGTCATGTTCAGTATTGGAGTAATGATACTTTCGTACTCTACATTCTTCCATTCTACTTATAAGCAGTTTGGGGAGATTGTTTATTACTCTTTCGATTTTGCAACTATTCTACTACTACCTTCAATATTTTATTTCTTTGAAAAGGTTTTTGGAAGCGGGCCATTTAAAATCATTAAACACTTTAAAACAACTCATATTTTTTTATCTGGAATTTATATTGCTTCTCTAATCATAGGTTTTATCTTCCCATCTTATAAAATAATATACGAAACCTATGGTTCGATTTTATTAGGACTCTCAATTATTGTTAGCTTAATTGTATTGGTTGTTGTATTAATTATTTATTGTCGAAGCAAGAGCAAGGAAGCAATCATTATTACGATTGGTTTTAGTACTTTCGCATTGTTAGGAGTTTCAGAACTAATACTTTACTTTGCGAATTCAAAATTGTATCAATTGAAGCTTTGGAAAGTAGGTGTATTTATTTTCCTCGCTTCCCTGATGATCGTCCTGGTAAGAAGAGCGATACAAAATTATAAGCAAGTGATATCATATTCCAAACAA
This sequence comes from Paenibacillus sp. strain BS8-2, assembly GCF_054483835.1. NCBI lineage: Bacteria > Bacillati > Bacillota > Bacilli > Caryophanales > Paenibacillaceae > Paenibacillus > Paenibacillus sp. strain BS8-2. The sequence goes on along the minus strand of NZ_CM137010.1, from coordinate 390,664 downwards.
CTAGAAGTATTTAATGTTGAATTACAAAGGTCAGAAAAGATGGAAATGGTAAGTCAATTAGCTGCTTCTGTCGCTCATGAGGTGCGAAACCCATTACAGGTAACAAGGGGCTTTCTACAACTTTTACGGGAAAGAACGTTACTTGAAAAAGATAAAGATTATATGATGCTTGCGATTGAAGAGCTAGACAGAGCTTCAGAAATCATAACGGATTTCCTAACATTCGCAAAGCCAGGAAGCGAAATGTACACTGTAATTAATATCAGGGACGAGTTGCAACAAATCGAAGCTATCCTAATTCCATTAGCTACAATGCAAGGAGGATCACTGAAAGTCACTGGTTCCTTCGAGGCATTAGTAAAAGGCAACTCTTCGAAGTTTAAGCAAGCTGTACTGAATATTGTCAAAAATAGTTTGGAAGCCATTGAAAGTAATGGAATAATTAGAATTAGTATTAATGAATTGAAGGAAACAAACGAGGTTCATATATGTATAGAGGATAATGGAGTCGGAATGGATAAACACGTTGTCTCCCAATTAGGAGAACCATTTTATTCACAAAAATCCAAAGGGACTGGGCTAGGATTGATGGTAACCTTTCGGATTGTAGAAGCTATGAATGGAAAAATAAATTATGAGAGTGAAAAAAATAAAGGAACTCGAGTGAATATGATTTTTCCACTTGTATAGTAAAACGCCAATGAATCTATTGTAACGAATTCATTGGCGTTTTATTTATTCCCACATAGGGCCTTCTAGGTTGTCTTTTACATCTGCAGGGTTTTGCGGGATGACTACGTAATAGCTGTCCGCGGACTCTTCTAGGGCTTTGACACTTACGTTTTCTGGAACTTCAATTCCGAAAGCGTCTTTGATTGCAGCTTTTGGATCTGCGAGTAGTTGTTTCTTGAATTCGGCATCTTCCCAAGCTTTTTCGATAATCTTATTACGTAGTTCTTGTTCGTTCATCAATGTAGTCACCCTTTCGAATATGTATATCATTTCCAAACTCATTCTATCATGTTAATTCGACATTTACTAGATCTTTATTACTACAAACGGAAAATAAAGAAACTATTTACCCACAAAAAAACCACTACCAAAGTAGTGGTTTTTTTGTGGGTTTTAAAGCCATCGCGGGCCTGAAGATGGGTTATCAATTTCGAAATCACCAGGAGCAGGAGGAATCACAAGATAAAACTTCTTCGAAGATTCAGTAACGGCTTCAACAAGAAACTTGTCATAAATCTACATAATATTCACAATTCGACGTTATCTGATCATTTTATCCCTATATTTACAAAGTGATTGTTAGAATAGCAAATTAATCCCCCCGCCAAGCAGCTTGCGTTTGCGCTCGGCAAGTTGATTTGCAATCTCTTGCAAGCTTTCTAGGAGATGTACGTTGAATGCAACTAGATCTGGAGGCGCATACGGATTTGATAGCAGCTGTTCGTGATAGGAAACGGCGATGTCGGCGTAAGGTGCCATACAGCCGCGCACATATATAGCGGCTTCGATTCGTTCGATTGTCAGATCATCTGTAGAATAGGCAGGGATATGGCCCGCGACTGTTGAATTAGAGATAGATTGGATCATCGCGAGCAATCCATTATAACTGCCGTCCTCCAGATCATCGCGCCAATCCGCCCAATCGTCCAGCATCTGAAGCAGCATTAATGCAGTGTTGACAGCTTCTTCTGTACGTTTGATCCGCTCGCGAGCGTTGCCTTCAACCTCAATTGCATCCACAACGCTTTCGCTAGACTCAGCAGCAGCAGCGAGCAGCCACGCGCCTGCGACGCATACTTTGACTGGACTAGCCTTTCCCGATATCAATAAAGGATTTGTCAGGAAGTAATTGCTACGTCCTTCATTCACCACGCTGTCCGCCCATGTATGTACATACCTGTTATAATAGTCCCAGAGTAAACTGCCAGGAGGGTATAGATCATGGAAGATTCGGAACATCTCGAGCTGGAGCAAATTGCCTAGAGCGAGCTGAGTTTTCCAGTCTTCTCCACCTGCAACTTTGCTGTCCATCACATCGTCTTGAATAAAGAAGTAAAGCATGCCATATACATTGGCAAGCGCAAGTTGTTCGCACTGCTTGTTCGACAGCGAGGCGCTCTCTTGCATCCAATAAGGCAGCAGCGTACAGATATAATCCTTGCCTCCATCGTTGTCTACCGGATCGAACTTCTTGGCATAAGCCAAGCCAAGCTCGTTCAGAGGCGACGGGAAGCCGGAGATTGTATCAAGCGCAGCCTTATACAAAGCCGTTAATCGAGGTTTGTATCGTTCGTACCATAACATGTGCAAACACCCTCCGTTTGGACGATATGAGACTATTTTCTAGTTCTATATCACTATATCACGAATGGAGGCGGGAGAAGCGAGCAGAAGGGAAGCTAGAGGCAATTTTTTCTATATTCATCTACGCATGTACCTGTTGAGTAAATGTCAAAAATCAATTAAAATGGATGTTATTACGAAGGTAACGTTACCATTACCAATTGTCGGGATTTAGCCATTTACTAGACTAAGGTCGGGGGATCGTCTATTACCTCAGAAGGTTCTATCGAGCCTTCTCCTGCATTAAAGTTAATACCAAATGAAAGTTCTTTAATGTGGAGGTCATTAGGGATGAATAGAGATAAGGAAATTTATGTGCTTCTGACGGATACCGGGACCGTCCTGACGAAAATCATTCGAACATTTACGAAAGATCCGCTTAATCACGCTTCTATCGCGTTTGATTCAAATCTTCAAGAGGTGTATAGCTTCGGCAGGAAAAATCCTAGTAATCCATTTTATGGCGGGTTCGTTCGGGAGGATGTGCGAAGCGAATTTTTTGAGGATTCCATGTGCGCGCTATACAGATGTACGGTGAGTCCACTCATATACTCAAGCCTGAGGACGCAAGTACAGCATTTCGAACAGAATCAGGACCTATACAAATACAACTTGGTCGGAATGCTTGGTGTCGTCTTCAATATTGAATGGGAGCGCAAGTATTCCTACTTCTGCTCTCAATTCGTTGCCACGATGTTTGAGAGAAGCGGTATGAGTCTCATCGACAAGTCGCCGCTGCTTGTTACGCCAGGCGATCTGCAGCATACGCCGGTGCTCGAGCTCGTCTATCATGGACAGTTGCATGCTTATGTTGGATGTCAGAGCACCATTACGGCAGCCAATACGATACGAACGGCTTAGAGGGGATCTCGAGAACATCGAGGTCCCTTTTTTCTTGTTATGGATTCGAATGTGCTATGCTTATCATCAGGAAGAAATTATATCTACATACAGGAGGGAAAGCTATGCCGCACGTTAAACTGGATGACGCTTTCGTCATAAAGAACCTGAAACTTCGTAATCGGACGGTTATGGCGCCGATGTGTCAATATTCTGTACACGAGAAGGACGGCATTCCTACAGACTGGCACTATATCCATTATGTTTCTAGAGCTGTAGGCGGTGTGGGTCTTATCCTTGTCGAGATGACGAACGTGGAGCCAGCAGGACGGATCACAGACCGATGCCTTGGCTTATGGTCGGATGAACAGATTCCTGCTTACAGGAAGATCGTGGATGCTGCACACTCGCATGGCGCGAAGATCGGGATCCAGATCGCTCATGCGGGTCGCAAGGCAACCGATGATCCATCACCTGTTGCTCCTTCCGCTATCCCGTTTGACGACAATTCGAAGACGCCAACTGCGTTATCGACGGATGAGGTTAAGGGAATGGTTCGTAAATTTGGAGAGGCGACCCGTAGAGCCGTCGAAGCAGGCTTCGATACGATCGAGCTTCACGGTGCACACGGCTATCTGATTCATCAATTCCATTCGCCGCGGAGCAATGTACGCGATGATGAATACGGCCATGATCTGACCTTGTTCGGACGGGAGGTGATCGCCGAGGTCAAGAGCGCCATGCCGGAGGGCATGCCATTATTGTTCCGGATTTCTGCACTTGAATATACAGAAGGCGGTTACGGCCTGGAGACTGGTATTGAACTATGCCGCGCTTATTTGGAAGCAGGTGTTGATCTGCTGCATATTTCGACTGGGGGCGAGGGGATTCCGAGTCCGGAACGCCGTCCTAAGGTTGAGCCTGCCTTCCAGCTTCATGCTGCGCAGGCGGTGAAAGAAGCGCTCGGCGTACCTGTCATTGCGGTCGGTATGCTCGAAGACCCAGCGGTCGCCTCAGAAGCCTTGGCTTCAGGCAAAGCGGACCTGATTGCTGTTGCACGGGGTTTGCTGCGCGATCCGTATTGGGCCATTCATGCCATTAAAGCTAGTGGAGGGGACTACAAGGCAGCTGTGCCTGTTCCTTACGAGAGAGGGTACTAATCAAAAGCGGGTAAACGCTAGACTATTCGGGCAAGGTATGAGACTCTATTGGTACATATTGATGTGAGGGAGAGGTCTCATGAAGGGTCAGGGTATGTTAATCGCGGCATTCGCCTTCGCGCTTGTTATCGCAATATTCGCTGTTATCAATGTCGAGCAGGTAGAAGTGAACTTCCTGTTTGCCAAGACAGCGACTCCGCTCATTCTGGTCATCTTGGTTTCCACGCTGCTCGGAGGTCTAACGGTCGGATTGTTCGGCATGCTTCGAATTTTCAAGCTGCAGCGTCAAGTCAAGGCGCTTGAGAAGGCAGCGGCGGATCAGGCGGAGGCAAGAGATCCGTTTGAAGCTTCTTTTGCAGCTGGAACAGGAGCTGGAGAGCTCAAGGAGGAGCCGACAAGCTCCGATAGCAAGAGTCGTGACGGGGAACAAAACGAAGGTCGTTCTGCAAGAAGCGAATGAGTATATTAGCATAGGGCATAGCTGGATACAGCCCAGACTGTTGGGAGTAAATGATGTTGATAAAGCAATGAGACTGTACACGTATGCTTGTCATGAGGACGAAGCGGAACTATGCGCCTTAGAGTTATCTACTCTGCTTGGCAGGCTTCCGGCTGCAGGTATAATCGTGCAAGAAATGAATGACGGAGAGCCTGCAGTCGATGTGAGCAGGAGCCCGTTCTTGAAGCGAAGGATCGATGTTGAGCGGAGAGCAGTATCGCTGGAGCGCTTCTCGGAGTTGCTCGCTGGTTATGATTTAGCGGGACAGACATTTAAGATCTATTACACCGATGGAGACGAGTCGCATACGTACGAGGAAAGACGTGAGTATGAGAGGCAAGTAGGCGGATATTTGCGAGGCAGAGCAGAGATGCGCTATCCTGATGTTAAATTCGGTTTGATGCGGTATCAGGGAGAGTGGCTGTGGGGTCCCAGCACAGACAACGCTGCGACATGGCTCCTCCATCAAGCCAAGCCGCAAAATTATTCAACGGCACTTCCGACTCGCGCCGCAAGAGCGCTCGTCAATATTGCCGCCGGAGCTAATCCTGCCGGACTTAAGCTCATCGATCCATGCTGCGGCATGGGAACAGTGCTGATTGAAGCTTTGTCGATGGGAATCGATGCTGAAGGCGTGGAACTTAACCCGCTTGCAGCTAGAGGAGCAAGGTTGAATCTGGAGCACTTTGGATACACTGGGAGCATCGTGACGAGAGGCGATATGTTGGAGTGGACTCGTCAATATGATACGGCTATTCTGGATATGCCTTATAACTTATGCTCGGTATTGCCGAGCGAAGAGCAACTGGCGATGCTGCGAGCGCTTAAACGGATGACGAATCGTGCCGTCGTTGTGACAACGGAAGACATCGGAACCCAGCTAGCTCAGGCTGGTTTTCGGATGATGCAACAAGCCAAGCTGAGCAAAGGTACTTTCACGCGATATATAAGTGTAGTAGAATAAGGAAGATGCGGAGCATAAAGTGAGGTGAACCTATGTCTGCGAATGAACAAAACGAGGCCGTCGAGCAGAAGAAGCTGACTCAAGCGGAGCGTGCGAAGCAACTGCTGGCTCAGAAGAAACAGGGACAATCGGGTCTGCAAGGCCAGAAGCACCACTCCACTGGAACTCAAGAGCTCAAGAGCCAAAATACGAAAAAGGTTAACAACCAACGTAAAAAAATGGGTGTATAACCAAACAAGAGCGTCAGTCGGATCCTTCCGACGACGTTCTTTTTTTGTCGTACAAATTGATTATAGATTTGTGTCCAGTTGCAGGCTGATATGGGTATGAATATGATAGATGAAAGGGAAATATCGCTCGTCCATAGTTGTCAACTAAAATGTAAGCGTATTAAAGCGGAGCATCAGTAATGTATAGAAATAGGCAATCGTTGCGGAGAAAGTCGCATACGTTCAAGACACTTAGCTGCTAAGCAAGTGTGGGCGATACTGACAGTTGTATCGAAGAATGAAATGAGGCGAGTCCCCGCATAATGAGGGTAAACCATCATCATGTTCATGGAGGGATTCATATGGCGGTGAGCTCAACTTCGCTTCATGTTTATTTGCTGGCCGGCGTAAAAACAACAACCAGTGCATTCAATGCTTGTAAGGAAAGATTGGAAGCGCAGCTCAGATCGGAGGGCATTACACCGATTATCGAAGTGTTATACCCTTACGGTGATTGCAGCAGAAGTGTAGTCAGACAGGTGCTTGAGGTTCGTTCGGATCTATCTAACAGGTTGAAAGCTGGACGGATCGGGGGACGTAAAGTTTGGGATCAATTAAAGGATTCGGTCAAAGATGAGAACGGTCGTTTCCTGCTTATTGGGCATAGCGGTGGAGGGGCAGCTGCTTATCAGGCCGCCAAGCTGCTGGAGGAGAACGGAATTATTCGTGACTTCCGAGTGGTGCAGGTCGGTTCTCCTCGAACACCGATCCACCCTAGACTTCAAGACAAGGTTAGTTATTTTCATTCGGTGGACAGCTTGGGGAAACAAAACGATCCCATCACGAAGATCGGTACTTGGGGAGGCTGGATCCGCAAAGAGAGGTCCTTGCCCAGATGGAATCACTTCAAGTATGCGCCAGGATACGTGGAAGGTATTCCGACGATTGGCGGACATGCCGACTACTTCCGCAACACGGAGCCGTTTATCGATACGGATTCCGTCTGCAATCTGGATAAGACCATTACGCGAGTAGGCGCTTGGTTGAAAGGCTGGCTCTAATCGGCTAGACTGAAGGAGAAGCATTGAGGAGAAATCGAGCATGATGATGTATCCTTGGACCAAACCTTCAGGAGTTGATCTCAACATGGCCAATACTCATACCTTCTCCAAGGGAGAAGAAATTGCCAATGCCGTCACACACGGAATAGGCGCTTTGCTAAGCATAGCCGCCCTTGTGCTGCTTATTGTATTCTCGTCCCTGAAAGGCACTGCGGCTCATGTCGTGAGCTTTACGATATACGGTTCTGCCATGCTGTTGTTATATCTCGCTTCAACGCTTGTCCACAGCTTTCCGCAGGGCAAGGCCAAAAAGGTGTTCGAATCACTGGATCACTCCTTTATTTATGTCTTTATTGCCGGCACATATACGCCGATCCTCTTCCATATCGTACAAGGGACGTTAGGCTGGGTGCTCTTTGGTATCGTATGGGGCGTAGCGGTGGTCGGAGCTCTATTCAAAGCTTTTTTTGCCTCTCGTTTCTTTGTTACCTCTACAATCTTGTACATCGCTATGGGATGGATTATCGTGTTCGCATGGAAGCCGCTGGTTACGCATCTGGCGCCAGGTGGGCTGCAACTGCTTATTGCAGGGGGCTTGCTGTATACGGTCGGTACGATATTCTATGTATGGCGCAGTTTTCCGTATCACCACGCCGTATGGCATTTGTTCGTGCTAGGCGGGTCCATTGTCCATTTCTTCGCCATTATTTTATACGTGCTGCCGGCCTGAATTCAGGCGCGGCGTTTTTTTTTCGTTTTGAGGTTTCTGCGGAGAAGAAACGGCTATTTCACTTCCGGGCACCAGCCTGGCGGCTCTGCACACATGGATACGGCGACGACAGGCTGCTCCTTGGCCAAATCAGCGAAGTAGCTGTCGAGGATATGATTGGCGGATACGGAGCCCTTGCGGAAGGAACGAGGCACTTCTCCTTTGACATGCAGATAAAAATAAGTTTGTTTCGTGCGCGGCGATTGATACACGAGTGGCGGCAGATGCGGCACGATATCGTGTTCGTTCTGGAAACGCCAATGCGTCGTCACGCAATAATTATAGGTCTGTACAAACTTGGGATCACCAACGCGAGGTGCTCCGAACGTATATACAATTGGTGAGCCTAACGTCGTATTGCGGGCGATATCGAGTGCGGCAAGTGTGGCGAGTGCCCCGCCAAGGCTATGTCCGGTAATGAACAACGGCAACCCTGGGGGCAATTGCGCGAGCAGCTCGAAGATTTGATCCCTCGCGGACATATAAATATCGGTAAAACCTTTATGTGTCTGACCGGCGCCGCGGACAGGACGGTATGGCGTCTGCTGCGCGATGAAGTCAGCCACCCAATCCACTGCCGAGCCGGTTCCTCTGAATGCCATAACGGCGCATTGCTCGGACATGATAACGAATCCGAAGCGCTCGGGTTTGATGCCGTATGCGCTCGCCATAATCTCGCCAACAAGCGAGTAAGTGCGAGGCACGAGGAATAATCCATCTTCTTTGTTATTGTACTGTACATAGGTCTGTCCACAGACGCCCGCAAGAAACAAAGCGGCTTCCAGATCCGGTTGTTGGATAGCTGCAATCGGGGTGTTATTGCCTGCATTCATGTGTGATCCCTCCGCGTTGCCGCAATTGGCGCGGCCTCATTCCTCATTGTATGTAGGCAGATGCGGATAGGTACCGGATGTAAAGTTGAATGGACGAGCAATGCAAGGTCGTTTATAATGTTGAGCATCGAGGCGGCGGAGCGTGTGGCGGCCCTTGTAATGAGTCATGAGTCATGCAGAACGATGAGAAATGGGGAGAGCTGGTAATGACATTACAGATTGGGTTAATCGGTACAGGTTGGTTTGGCAACATGCATGCGGAAAAGTTAGCGAAGATGGAAGGCGTTAATGTCGCTGCTTTTGCAGCAACAACGCAAGAGAAGGCAGATGCAGCAGCGCGAGGCTTCCAGGATGCCAAAGGTTATGTATCCGTGACGGAAATGCTGGACTCGCGCAAGCGCAAGCTGGATGCCGTTTATATTTGCGTTCCTCCTTTCGCCCATGGAGATATTGAAAACGCTTTGATTGAACGGAGTATTCCTTTTCTGGTGGAGAAACCGATTGGTGTGGATGAAGAACAGCCAGAGGCGATTCTGCGCGGTATCAAGGAGAAACAATTGATTACGTCAGCAGGCTACCACTTCAGGTACATGGATAGTACGGCAAAGGCCAAGGAGCTGTTGAAGGATCGAGCGATTGGTATGGCGCTGGGTTATTGGATGGGAGGTATGCCTGGCGTATATTGGTGGAGGTCAATGCAAGGGTCCGGAGGTCAATTCGTCGAGCAGACCACTCATATTGTGGACCTGCTTCGTTATACGGCTGGCGAGGTAACCGAGGTTTATGCGGCGTATGGGAATCAGATCGTGGCGCAAAATAATGACGGTGTTACAGTACCGGATGTAGGAACGGTAACCATGAAGCTGTCATCCGGCGCGGTTGCGACCATTAGCAATACTTGTGCTATTCCTGCTGGCGGCCATAACGGCTTGGATCTATATACCGATGCAGGCGTCCTCGAGATCGGCGGCAGCAGTTTGATTCATCGCACGGCTGGTCAAGTGACGGAATACCAGAATGTTAACAATCCGTACGATGCAGAGAACGAAGCGTTCTTGCATGCTGTTCGAACAGGCGACACATCGCGTATCCGATCTACGTACGAAGATGCTTGGTTGACTCATCGGGTTACGATGGCGGCAAATCGTTCAGCTCTTACAGGCTTACCCGTTAAACTGCAATCATAAGCTTACACCAAAAATCCCGGAAGCGCTGCACAAGCCCGTCTGCTCTTGAAGACAAGGTTATGTGCGTTCTCTCCGGGATTCTCTATGACCATGACCGTATGAGCTTGTATGAAGCTCACCGCGACGAGGGTTATCTTTGCTTTTGCGCTTATCTTTGCCATGTTTTGCGGAACGCCGCTTGCCGCCGCCGCTTACTTCTTCGTCTAGCTCTAGCAGCCCGAGCTTCGACCTCTTCTTGACAAGCAAGTCTCCCGTCCAGCCTTTCCGCCATAACCAGAAGTAGATGCCAACCGTGATGAGGGCGATGCCGGCGACGGTGACGCCGAAGCCCCACTCTTGCTTGCGCCATGGCAGCGTATCGAAGTTCATGCCCCATAAAGCGCCGATGACCGTAGCAGGGAGGAACAACACGGTAAAGATCGTCAGCGTCTTCATAATATCATTGCCTCTGAAACTCGAGATCGCATCATCCATCGAGATCAGCGTATCGATCTCAAGAGCGTAATGCTTAAGGAGAGCGTCGATACGCTCCAGCTTATGCGTAATACGAGTAAATCCTTCCGTATCCATCAAATCGTGGGAGAAGGCTTCCTTCGCGGCGCTATGCACCTCTCTGATCGGAATGAATAGATGGCTCCAATGCAATAGATCATATCTGCGATCAAAGATGACGTCGAGCAGCCCAGTACGATTACGGTGACGCATCGTGCGCTCCAGCTCTCCGAGCCTGCGCTCGAAGCCGTCAAGTCCGCCGTGGAATGTGTCCAACAAGACGCTAATCATTATAAAAAAAGCTTCCGGAGCGATATGACATTCGTCGTACTTTGATGTATGTGATCCCTGCTGCAGTCTAAGAGGCAGCCGAATATCATCATAGATTGTAATCAGTCGATGTTTGGACAGCCAGAAGTGGAACGGCTGGACATCGGAAGCATCATCCGATATTTGCATCATGAGTGTGCCGCATAGAATGGATCCCATTTCCTCTGAGTGATCAACCAAGATATGGTTGGTTCTTCTGGATGCACATTCGTCAATCCACTTGGCGCATTCGGGAAACTGCCGCTTTAATTCGACCGCTTCATCCTTCTGATCTGTCACGGGCGGGGAGAGGAGTGGCCGCCGATCTGCTTTGGGATTGGATTCTGTCTTGCTCTTCCTGCTCGGAAGCGGCTGTGCAGGCTGTTCGAAGCAGCTTGCTTGCTGCAGCAGATGCCATTCCCATCCAGATGGATAGCTTAGCAATTGACGAATCATTGGTTCTCCTCCCTTCCGCGTTTCCAGATATTGTGGTAGCCGTACATGCAATCGCTACCTTCCATCATAACCCGAACAAGCTCGCTAGACAACTGAAGAGTGATCGCGGCTGCATTGGGGCATACCAACCATATGGGAAAACGAATATAGAATAAGGCGGAGGCATCGGCAATGGCCAAAAAAATCGGAATTTTTGAATCTCAGCAGCAGGTAATCGGCGCGATCACCCAGCTCGAGGATGCGGGCTTCAAGCCTGGTGATATGAAGATACTGGCTAAGGACAGCGAGCATTCCAGGCGTATCGAAGCAGAAAGCGACGTTCACGTTGACGAGATGAGAGACTTGGAAGAGACGCGCAACGACGCCAGAACCCATACGGATACCATTGGGGCGGCTTATTCGTCTGGATCGGCAGATTCTGCATTGGCTATGTCCTATGGGTTTACAGGCTTTGGCGGCAGTATGACCGCAGGCGCGGGATTCCCGCTTGCCGTATCCTACTCCTTTATCGGGAATGATCACGAGCGGGCGTTCCGATCCTTGGGACTTGATAACAAGGAGGCTGAATTGTGCTGCCGAGAGGTAGAAAGGGGCGCTTACGCTTTAATTGTAGAAACGACAGAGAGCAAGTCGCTTCTGGACAAGGACGGAGGGCCTGACTTATCTACCCTTGGCGTAGCAGAAGCGGTGTTCCGAAGCTGCAACGCGTCATTGATTACGGATGGAAGCTGAGCCGAATACAGACACGTTAAGGAGCGGAGGAACAAATAGTTGAACAATGCCGGCTTAGCCGCATCCCAAGCTGCGGCAGCCGGTTTTTGTTTTAACGCAGGGTTGCCCTGGATAAGCCGACGATACGGTTCAGCGGATTGTCACCCGCTGTTCCTTCGATGAGCCCGCGAATCAACTCTGCGGCGAGCACACTGTACACCGTTCCGTTGCCTCCGTATCCGAGCGAGTAATAAACATGACGCCATTCGGGATCTTCGCCTATAAAGGGAAGATTGTCCTCTGACTCACCGAAGGTCGCATTCCAATGATACGCGATGGTAAGCGGCATGCCGGGGAACAACTCTTGTGCTTTCGTGAGCAGCTTGGAGCTGTGCTTCTCTTGTGCATGTTTGCCGCGCAGCGGCGTACTGATGTCCTCATCAAGTCCGCCGACGATGATACGATCATCCTGTGTCGTTCTCAGGTAAAGATAAGGGCGCGCTGTTTCCCACAAGAGCCATCGATCATGCCACTGGCCTAGGTCGGCGATCGGATCAGTTACGATGACAAAGGAGCGGCCGATATCCGGTTTGATGAGCTTCCCGCGCAACTTCTCGGGTTCATAGCCGATCGCATAGACAACATGCTCTGCCTCGATATAACATCCGTTGCCGGTATGCAGTCGGTGTAATCCATTCGCAAGTGTCTCGTGATCGAGGATGTTGGTACGCTCCCGAATTCGGAGTCCCCGGCTTACCGCCTGTTCGGCTAGCAGATGGACGAACCGAAACGGATTTACTTCCGCATCTCCGCCTGTTACGATTGCGCCTGGCTTCTGGAATGGGAAGTGGTTCACAATGTCCTTTTCGGTCCACCATATCGCATCCAAGCCGCAAGCGGATAACGCCTCGTATTCTTGCTTCAGCTTGGGCAGATCCTGCTCCGAAGATGCGTAGTAGAGGCTGCTTCGCCTAATGAATCCACTATCTCCAGGCAATTCAGCCGCTATCCTAGCGAGTTTGTCTACGGCGTTGCTGCAGGCTCGGTAGAACGTCTCTGCGGGCTCTTGCCCGATCTGCCCGATCAGCTCGGACAACATGACATCATTGCAATATTGAAGAAGACCAGTATTAGCGGAGGTACTCTCCGAAGCGACGGATTCACGATCTGCCAATATGACGTCGATTCCTGCAGATGCAAGCTCCCAAGCGGATGTGACGCCGGACATGCCGCCGCCGATAACGACTGCTTTGGCCCGCTCATTGCTTGTCAGGCTTGGATAAGTTTGAACATCACTCATGGTCGTTGGCCAATACATATGCCCGCTATGTAATTCGCTCATTTAATGAATCACCTCAGTGGTAGTATACCCACGAGAGAACAATCCGAAAACAGACGAGACATCACAGTCTTGCAGCAAGTTGAGTCTGATCATTATCCTAGTCATCTCCATGCCAAATATCCGCGCGGTATGCCGTTGGCGACATGCCGAATTGCTTGCGGAACTGCTTGGAGAAATAGAGTGCATCCTGCAAGCCGACAGAAGCGGATACTTGTTCTACGGTCAGCTCGGGCCGCTCTCGCAGCAGCAGCTTCGCCTTATCCAGTCTTAGCCTGAGCAAGAACGAGATGGGCGTAATCCCTGCCTTCTGCTTGAAGGCTCTGGACAAATAAGCCCGGTTATACCCGAGCGCCTCCGACATTTGTTCAATGGATACAGGGTGAGAGTACTGCGTATTAAGATAATGAATCACTTGTCGATGGATATGCTCGTTTTCGTTTCGTCTAATGCTGTTGTCGTCGGTGCCGCCAATGCGGCTATCCTGATAGAGCGCCATTAATAGCAGCAACCATCCCGCCGATTGCACGGACGCCGATGAACGGGCTCCGCGGAATGTCAGATAGACATTGCGATAGTATAGCGATGCTCTGCGGCTATCCTTAATGGCAATGACAGGGCTTTTCTCCCCGAACCCGGCTCCCTGGACAAGCCCTTGAGCCATTGACCCCGAGAAGGCAATCCAGCGATAACGCCAAGGGTCGTCGAGATCGGATTCATAGCTGATGAGCTCCTCGGGTTGAATAAGAAAGGTAGACCCCGCGGACAGCTCGTGCCGGATGCCGTTTATGATAAAGGTCCCTTTGCCGGAGATGACCAGATGCATGAGGTAGAAGTCATATACTTTGGGTCCCAGCCTATGTCCCCCCTTTGTCTGGCTTTCGCCGGCGAATAAGACATGAAGCGGAGTGGAGGCTCTGCCGGTATCTGTAATGGGGTTTGGATTAGAGGCGACGGTATATGTCTCTTGAGTCATATTTGCGCACCAGCCTTGTAAGCGAATTTGATGATTCTATTGCCTTATGATACGTCCATCATAGCACGATCAACTCGTCGAATTAAAGTTGGAAAAGTCACATAAATCCATATGATCGGCACTTTGCGCCATTTTGTTCTGGCTGCTAATCCACTATACTAAGGCTATAACAAGCAACTCCACACTTAAACCAAAGGAACGTGATCGCACATGGCTAATCTTGCAGCTCTGAAAGACACATTCGTTTCACAATATGGCGGTAACGCCGAGGACATTGCGGTATTCCACGCGCCTGGCCGCGTTAATCTGATCGGCGAGCATACCGACTACAATGGCGGTTATGTATTCCCGGCTGCGCTGACTTTCGGCACAACGCTGCTGATCCGCAGAAGAGAAGATAAGAGCCTGAAGCTGGCGACAACGAATTTCCCATCCGACGGTACCTTCTCCGTCGAAGGAGTAGTATACAACAGCGCCGATGATTGGATGAACTATCCAAAGGGGATTGTCAATGAGCTATTGCAGCAAGGCGTGAAATTCGGAAGCGGGTACGAGCTGCTTTATCATGGAGAAATACCGAATGGCTCCGGCTTGTCCTCATCGGCATCGATTGAGGTTGTAACGGCTTACGCGCTGCTGTCGATGGAAAATCTTCCGCTCGATACGGTTAAGATCGCTTTGCTATCGCAGAAATCGGAGAACGAATTTAATGGCGTCAAATCCGGCATTATGGATCAGTTCGCAGTTGCCAATGGCAAGAAGGACCATGCGATTCTGCTGATGTGTGACACGCTCGAATACGATCTCGTACCATTCGATTCCGGCAGCTACAAGCTTGTGATCGGCAACACCAACAAACGCCGCGGACTCGTGGATTCCAAATATAACGAACGACGCGCGCAATGCGAGCAAGCGGTAGCTGACCTTCGTGCCGATCATCCCGAGCTAGAGCTTCTCGGACAGCTCAGCCTGGAGCAGTTCAATGCTTCTAAGTCGCTTATCAAGGATGACCTCATCCGCAGTCGCGCCGAGCACGTCATGGAAGAGATCGACCGCGTGCTGAAGTCGATGGACGCGCTTAAGGGCAATGACCTTGCAGCATTCGGCCAACTTATGAATCAATCGCATGATTCGCTCCGTGACCTGTATGAAGTAACTGGCGCAGAGCTTGACGCTATGGTTGATGCAGCGCGTGAGGTTGAAGGCGTGCTGGGCTCCAGAATGACTGGCGCGGGCTTCGGAGGCTGTACGGTTTCATTGGTACACGAGGACAGCGTAGAGCGGTTCCAAGAGGAAGTAGGACGCAAATATACGGAAGCGACGGGGCTGAAGGCAGACTTCTACGTATGCACCATCGGTAACGGTGTTGAGCGTCTTCAATAGATCGTTTACTAGTCTGAATCACGAATAAACAGGAAGAAGGGATAGATATGGCAGTATTGGTAACCGGAGGGGCGGGTTATATCGGCTCTCACGCCGTAGCAGCACTTAAGGAGCGTGGGGAAGAAATCGTTATCGTGGACAACCTGCAGCAAGGCCACAAGGAGGCGCTGTTAGGCGGCAAGCTGTACGTTGGCGATCTGAGAGACGCGGACTTCCTTGATACGGTGTTTAAGGAAAACGAAATTGATTCTGTCATTCATTTTGCAGCTAATTCCCTTGTCGGAGAAAGCATGAAGCTGCCGGGCAAATATTATCATAACAACGTATATGGCACGCTTTGCCTGCTCGAGAAGATGAATGAATATGGCGTGAAGCGTATCGTCTTCTCTTCGACGGCGGCAACGTACGGCGAGCCTGAGAATGTACCGATAGACGAATACGATCGTACACTCCCGACGAATGCATACGGTGAAACGAAGCTTGCGATGGAGAAAATGATGAAGTGGTTCGACATTGCCCATGACATCAAATACATTTCGTTGCGTTACTTCAATGCCGCTGGCGCGCATGACGGCGGAGAGATCGGTGAGGATCATAACCCTGAGACGCATCTGGTGCCGATCGTACTGGAAGCAGCGCTGGGCAAACGTCCGCATATCTCTGTATTTGGCGACGATTATGCAACGGAAGATGGCACTTGCGTTCGCGATTATATTCATGTCAGCGATCTTGCGGATGCGCATGTCTTGGCGGTTGATCGCTTGCGCGGAGGAGCGGACAGCTCCGTATACAACTTGGGCAATGGCCATGGATTCTCCGTCAAACAAGTGATTGAGATTGCACGTACTGTGACAGGCCGCGATATCAAAGCCGTTATTGAACCAAGACGCGCTGGAGATCCGGCTGTCCTGGTAGCTTCCTCAGAACGTGCGCGCTCCGAACTGGGCTGGAATCCTAGCCGCAGCGATCTGAATAACATTATCTCGAGCGCATGGAATTGGCATCAAGCGAATCCGAACGGATACGGAGACGGAAACTAAACCCGGAAGCAAGCTGATCAACAAGCGACCGGAGGAGCGAGAGGAGCTGTAAGGGCATGACATTGCAACAAGAAGCCGCACCTGCCGGATTGGAGGCGCTGGCGAACATAGAGAAGCTGCTGGCGTTTGCAGGGAACAAAGGCATGATAACAGACGAGGATACCGCCTACGTGCGCAATGCACTGCTTGATCTATTCCGATTCACGGAGCCGGCAGCTGCGTCGGCTGCTAATTCTGCAGAGATCGCGGACAGCGCCGTCCAATACTTGGAGCCGTTGCTTGATTACGGCTTCGAGATCGGACTTATCCCCGACAACACGATCACTCAGCGGGATCTACTGGACGCGCGTATTATGGGGTTGCTAATTCCGCGTCCATCGGAGACTACGGCTGCTTTCCGGAGCACGACAGCCAAGGAGGGCATTGCCGCCGCTACGGACCGATTCTATGCGCTTAACATAGACAGCAACTACATTCGGATGGATCGTATCCGCAAGAATCAATATTGGCGTCATGCTACGTCTTACGGCGAGCTGGAGATGACGATCAATCTCTCGAAGCCGGAGAAGGATCCTAAAGAAATCGCGCTGCTTAAGACGCTGCCGCAAGCCCATTACCCGAAGTGCCTGCTTTGCGCTGAGAATGTGGGTTACGCAGGGCGCGCAGATCATCCCGCCAGACAAAATCTGCGGATTCTGCCTATGCAGCTGCAGGGAGAAGACTGGTTCTTCCAATACTCGCCGTACGTGTATTACAACGAGCACAGCATTGTGTTCAAGGGCGCGCACGAACCGATGGCGGTCACTCATTCTTCATTTGCAAGATTATTAGACTTCGTGGAGCAATTCCCGCATTACTTCATCGGTTCCAATGCCGATCTCCCGATCGTGGGCGGATCCATCCTGAGCCACGATCACTTCCAGGCAGGACGCCATGTGTTCCCAATGGAAGTCGCGCCGATCGAAGCCACTTATGTCGATGGAACGGGTTCGGGCGTTACGTACAGCATCGTACAATGGCCGATGTCTGTGCTGCGTCTGCGCGGCAAGGAAAAGTCGGCAGTTCATGCGGCGGGCTGTCGCATCTTGGACTTGTGGAAGGCGTACAGTGACCCTTCTGTGGACGTGCTAGCTTACACCGAGACAGCCGACGGTCAGCGGATCCCGCATAACACCATTACGCCAATCGCCAGACTGAAGGACAATGGGGATTACGAGCTGGATCTGGTGCTTCGCAACAATCGTACAAGCACCGAGCATCCAGGCGGCATCTTCCATCCGCACAGTCACTTGCATCACATCAAGAAGGAGAATATCGGCTTGATCGAGGTCATGGGGCTTGCCGTTCTTCCGGGGCGCTTGAAAGAAGAACTAGAGGGGATCGCCGTCCTGTTGACGCCAAGAGCCGAAGAGAAGCCATCTGATCTGAGGAAAGAGGGCCACAAGCTTGGGCATCATGCGGAGTGGGCGGAGTGGCTTGTGGCGAAGTACGGCAATGGTCTTACAACGGAAGAGGCTGCTGCCGCCGTCCGTTCGGAGACGGGAGACAAGTTTCTCGAGGTATTGGGAGATGCGGGTGTATTCAAACGCGACGAACGTGGTGCTAAGGCATTCCGCGATTTTCTTGAAGCATCTGGATTGAATATGCAATAAACGATTTACAACCTCATATAACCTTCCTTGTCGAATGATGTATAATTATGATGAGGAAGGTTTTTAGTTGTATTCATCACAAGTTTATGGTATTTTTTATACAATAAATATTATTAATTTAATAATTATTATGATGTGAGATGTATGATTAATAATAAGATTATGGGGGTACTACAGATGCCGGAGAAAATGTTGCCGCTTGAAGAGTTCCTGGAACTCACAACAGATGAGCAAGTAGAGAAGCTCAAGCGTTGGAAGATGGATTATACGCTTAAAGATATTAGAGAAACATGGAACTTCAAACATTCCGCCCAGTACTATATGCTGCTTAAGAAGCTTCGTATCTACGAACGTGTCGTCAACAAATCGGACAAGTTCTATCCTGCACAAGAGCAAATTATTAACAGGCAGAACCCGGCAGAAGAGCTGGGCTGGAGATCTCAGTCCTCGTCCAAGCTTCCTTCGGACAGCTTCGACTACCACCTCAATACGACGCTGAGCGGTGCCGAACTTGCGGACAAGCTGGAGCGGCTGGCCTATTTCCTTAGAGGCGAACGCAAGAATGTCGCAATTAAGCTTTCTCTAGGTGCGGTTGAACCGGAGACATCTGAAGAAGAAAACGAAGAATAAGCAGAATAGATGCAACAAAAGACCGGAATCGACAAGGTTCCGGTCTTTATGTGTTCTAAGGATATTCATTACAGCATTTTTCTGTGAAATAATGGATTGTTATGGTAATGATTGTCGAAATAAAAAATCAACCATGATCAACCCCGTTAGGTCGATTGCTTGTTATTTGCGGAGCTTGCCGAGCTCGGATACCAGCGCTTCTACTTCGCTAATGCTGAACTTGTCTTTACTTACAATCAAATCATAAATATCTTTGATATCTTCATAGAGATCAAGGCTGAAGCTGCTGGCTTGCATAGCAGCGCCGGATGCCATTCTGAGCTTGGTCTTAATGGTTTCGATCATGAATTCAAGATTTTCTTGTGTTGGTACTTGCAAATCTGACATTCGATATTTCCTCCTTTGTTGCTTGGCTATTGTAATCGTCATTGTACCACGACGTGTGTTGCGACACCACAAATTGAAGAAGGAAACGGTTATCGGTTACAATAAACAAAGCAGAACTTCAAGTTCGTTATTATTAGGCGGGGCTGGGGCGTAAACGGAGGAGCAAAGGCGATGACGATAAGCAAGGCGGCGGCTTTGCCTGATGAGGAAACTTCGACGGAGCGATTGCGAGGATTTGTGTCCAGCATTGCCTCCAAGCAGCCGGATAAACAACGTATCGTATTTGTATGTATCGGAACGGATCGATCGACGGGGGACGCGCTGGGCCCTCTTGTGGGAACGATGCTTAAGGAGCACGGCTGGCCGCGTGTCATCGGCACGCTGGCAGAACCCTGTGACGCCCATAAGGTCGAAGGAGTGGCGGCAAACATCCCGGTGCCTGCAGCGGATGGCACAATCATTATAGCTATCGATGCATGTCTGGGCAAACCTCAATCGATCGGCGGTTATGTCCTTTCGAGCGGCCCCATTCGTCCTGGTGCCGCAACGGGTGGAGGACTCCCGCCTATTGGAGACTTCGGGATCGCGGGAGTTGTCAATCGACACGGTCCCAAAGCTTATTTCTTGCTTCAGACGACTTCGCTTCATCTTGTCATGGAGATGGCGAAGCAAATTGTTTCAGAAATTAATGAAGCGTGGTATATCCATTCATAAACACCATTCGCCATTACGATGTTCCGATCATAGGAACAATCGCCAAGGAGGGTATTCGTATGTTTAGCAAACCTGGCATTGATGCTCAAACGGTATCCATAGCAAATCGCACGATTACGCTGGAAAGCGGTCTTGAGCTTGCGTATTTCGATTCGCAGGAAGAAGCCGATGACAGACCCGTCATTGTCCTCCTGCATGGTTATTGCGGAAGTTCCTCGTACTGGGAGCTTGTCGTCAGCGAGCTGTCGCAATCCGCGAGAGTGATAGCGCCGGACGCAAGAGGCCACGGACTAAGCGCAGCGCCGGCTTATGAGATTTATGTCATGGAGGCGTTCGCCCAAGACGTAGAGGAACTGCTTGCACAGCTAGGCATCGAGCAGGCTGTCCTATTGGGCCACTCGCTTGGCGGTTACATTACATTGTCTTATGCAGAGAAATTTGGCAGTCGATTATCCGGCTTCGGGTTGATACACTCGACTACGCTGTCTGACAGTGAAGCTGCGAAGGCCAATCGGGACAAGGCGGCAGCTGCTATTGAGTCGGATGGGATCGAAGCATTTGTCGAGGGGCTAATACCCAAGCTATTCGCTGCCGATCGAATCGGCGATCTGGCAATTGAAGTAGCCCGCAGCAAGGAAATAGGCCGCGCCGCCTCGCAGCATGGCGCTGCGGCAACCGCGCGCGGCATGAAGGAGCGTACCGAGCGCGGCTTCATCATCAGAGAAACAAAGCTTCCTGTCCTCATCGTAGCCGGCGCCAAAGACGGGATCATCCCGGCGGAGAGCGCCTACGCGGCGACGGGGGAAACAACTAGAATCGTCGAGCTGGTAGAAGCCGGTCATATGAGCATGATGGAATGTCCGGAGGCGCTGACCGCGGCGATTCGGGACTTTGTGAGCCAGATTAAGTAATACGGCACGGGAGTAGGGATAACCGGGGAGGAATGGCGTTGTTTCAACGGGATTATTTCATGCGCATGATCGCGCAGATGACCGAGGCGATTGGTGTGATCATGAAACTCCGCAAGGAGAACAAGCAGGAAGAAGCACTGTTCGTGATCGATGAGCTGCTCGATAAGGAATTTCGTCTCAGCTCGAAGCTGATTCGTTCGTTGTCGGACGAGGATCTGATCAAGGTTATGACCACGAACGGTTTGCCGGACACGGATCATCTGCAGGCCATTGCGTTGTTGCTGAAGCAAGAAGCGCTTCTGCTAGCGGAGCTGGGGAGGGAAAACGATAGCTTCGCAGGTTATGTCAAGGCGCTGAGGCTATTCCTCCGTCTCTCCCTTATGGGCGCGGAGCCCACATTATCCGTACCGAACGACGAGATTCGTAATCTGCTCGCTACTTTGCGGCCTTATGAGCTTCCGGTCCCTGCCAAGCGGCTTCTGATGGAGTGGCACGAGACCGAAGGTCGATATGATGAGCTTGAGAACGTAATGTACGAGCTAATTGAAGATATGGCATTATCGACGGCTGATGCCGCCGCAATTTATAAACGATTATTGATGCAGGAAGATGATAAGCTTACGGCAGGCGGCTTGCCCCGTGAGGAAATCAATCAAGGCTTGACGGAATTGACTGTAGAGATCATCAAGGAGTGAACGGGACCTATGTCGTATGAGCAACAAAAGCAGCAAGAGCAACATGAGCTGACAGAGCGCCAAGAGCAGTGGAAAAAGGATATTATTGCATGGGTAGGCAGCGGCCAATTGCTGCATGCAACGTTAAGCCAGCCTCGGCGCAAGGATGGGGATACAGCGCAGCGGACGGTCGTCCGTCCCGTGCGCTTGAAGGATGGTCTCTACTATCAATTCGAATCATTTGTTGCGACGAAAGCGATTCATCGTAATACGAGAGAGGGAGATGCAGCCGAGGAGCTGATCTCCCTTCTTGCGGGAAGCTACCGGCAAGCGCTGATTAAGACGCCGACGGCAGACGTCCAATTGCTGTTCAACAAGAAAGGGAAAGCGGCTGTACGCAAACTTCCCCCTACCTCCAAAAACGAGGGCATCCAGGAGCATAATCGACAGAAGAAGAGAGTGCTGGAGGAGGGGACTCCAGTTCCGTTTCTTGTCGAGCTTGGTATCATGACGCCAGAAGGCCGAGTACATGCGAAGAAGCAGGATAAGTTTCGCCAGATCAATCGGTTCCTTGAGATGGTATCCGACGTGCTCGATGATCTCCCTGAGGGCAGGGAACTGCGAATTGTCGATTTCGGCTGCGGCAAATCTTATTTGACCTTTGCCCTGTATCATTTGCTTGCAGTTGAGCTTGGTCGTTCGATCTCAGTGGTGGGGCTTGATCTCAAAGCGGATGTCATCACATTCTGCTCCGAGCTTGCGAAGAAACTCCGTTACGACCGGCTGCAATTTCTCGTCGGTGATATCGCCGAATACGAGGGGCTGACTTCGGCGGATATGGTCGTGACGCTGCATGCTTGCGATACCGCCACCGATGCCGCGCTTGCCAAGGCTGTGCAATGGGGCGCATCTGTCATTATGTCGGTGCCATGCTGCCAGCATGAGCTGTTCCGTCAGGTCGACAATGAAGTTATGGCTCCAATCCTTTCGCAGGGCTTGCTCAAGGAACGATTCGCCGCACTGGCTACAGATGCCGTAAGAGGTCAATTACTGGAGGCACTGGGATATAAAGTGCAGATGCTCGAATTCGTAGATCCGGAGCATACGCCCAAAAACCTGTTGATTAGAGCGGTAGTCTCTGGTCATAAAGAACCATCTATGCACAAATGGGAGGAATATCTCGCGTTTAAGTCGTTCCTAGGACTCTCTCCGGCGCTTGAACGGATGCTACCAGATGCCTGGCCTGCGATAGAGAAGAAATCGTTCACAGCCGATAAATAGGCAATTGTCGATGACAAGAACATTTGCTACAATGGAAATAGATGGCTACCAAACGAATGGGTGAACCTTATTGGATTGGATGATCTGGCTCGATTTTAGCATGTTTGTGATTCTTGCGGCGTTGTTCTTGTACGTGTTTTATTCAAGCACAGTAACGGTTCTGCACCGCATTTATCTATTGCTCCACGTTGTGTTTATTATGTGGCCGCTGTTCCAGTTCGCATCGCAGACCACCTCAGAGATTCCGTTTAGGCTATTATACCTATCGGTATCCTACATAGGACTATCGTTGTTAGGGATTGGGTGGTTCATCTTTATCTTATATATGACCGGACAATCCTATGTCATACGCAAGAGTAGGTTGCTTGTCCTATCGATACCCGCACTAATCTCCTGTACTGTCGTAAGCTGGAATCCAGACGGACTGTTTCTTTCCATTAACGATCAACTGGAACCGCTCAAGCAGCTGCAGCACGGTCCGCTTTATTGGGTCATGATTGGGCAGTTGGTATTGTATTTATCCGTGTCGCTCGTCATCCTGATGTACAAGCTTCGGAGAAGGGACGAGTCCGCCCGGCAGCGTCAAATGGTCCGAACCGCGCTGATCGGGCTGTTCATGTTGGCGGCTTTCGCATTGGGCGATTTGTTTGTCAACTTGTATTTCATTGATCGCTTTGACAACTATTTCCCGCTTATCTCGGTTGGACTTGCGGCCACTGCCATCTATATCGTTAATGCGATCAGCCGCAACCGGGTGTTCGACATTATCCAGATCGTGCAGCAGGACGTTATGAACACCATGTCGATGGGGATATTGGTGCTGGACGAAAACGATATCATTCTCGAAGCAAACAAAGCGCTGAGGGCGAGTCTTAAGCTTCGAATCGGGGACTACTTCAAGCCGCTCGAGATGGCTGCGCAATTTAACGAAGAATCGTACAAGCAGCTGTTGGCATTGTTCGAGGCGCAGCAGTCACGTCCGAAGGATCGTCTGGAGGTCGAGCTCAATGTGAGGTTTGACCAAATGAGGCATGTAGTCGTGCAATCTGCTCCAATTCTGGATAACAAGAAGCGGATCATCGGGCGTGTGTTAACGTTCCAGGATGTGACGGAGCTGAGGATGCTTGTCGAAGAATCATACTCTCAGAACGAACTTTTGCATCAGCGCAATAATGAGCTAATGATTATGCAGGACGAGCTCTCGCAGGCTAACAAGAAGCTTGAGCATATGGCGATCACGGACGGTTTGACTGGTTGCTTCAACCGCAGATATTTGCTCCAACAGCTAGAAGAAGAAGTTGTTGCGAATGTCAGATACGGCATTCCGTTCTCGCTGTTCATATTCGATCTGGACCACTTCAAGATGATTAATGACCGCTACGGTCATCTGACAGGCGACGAAGTATTATGCAGTACAGTGGCGGCGGTACGCGGAGTGCTTAGACAGACGGATGTGCTGGCCAGGTTCGGCGGCGAAGAGTTCACCATCTATTTGCCGCATACCAACAAGGAGCAGGCTGAGCTCATGGCGGAGCAAGTCAAGATGATCGTCGAGCAGAACGTGGTGCTGTCGGGAGATGCGAGTATCTCTGTCACTATAAGCATGGGGGTCATCTCGATCGACCGATACGATTCCTCCATACTGGCGGATCCCAAGACGTACCTGCGCCATCTTATGGCGCAGGCAGACGCAGCACTCTACGAGGCCAAGTACAACGGTCGTAATCGAATCGTCAAGAGCAAGCTGGCTTAAGCGATGGCTCGTCAGTGGGCCAAGGATGTTAGCAGGAAAGTCTGCTTCGTCCTTTTTTGCATTGCAGTGAAGAATACATACCGGGAATGACTGACATAGCAATACGAAATAATGTTTGCTAAGATATAAAAGATATTCACCCAGCGGGTAACGACGCAACTGAAGGCGGGAAGGTATAACATGAGAAAAGTGCAGCTAGCATTGGCCAAACCGGGAGATCGGGTTGCGAGATCCATCTTTCAGGAAAATGGCAACGTACTGCTTGGGGCTGGAGTCGAATTAAGCGAACGTTACATCGATCGACTGCGTGTTCTCGGAATTGATGTTCTGTATATTGAAGACGGGTTATCTGGAGACATCGAACCGGAAGAAACAATCCGTGACGAGACGAGAGCAAGGTCGGTAAACGAGATTTACAAAACAATGAACTCCTTTAAAGATGAAGTCGTAACGAAAGGCCGCACCATCGCTCCCGATATGGGAAGGAACTTTCGTGCCGTCTTCGGTAATATTATGCAGGATCTCGCCACGAGACCCAATATGCTGGTCAATCTGACAAGTATCCATTCCATGGATGCCTATCTGTTTCAACACTCGTTCAACGTAGCGGTATTGTCGGGTATTATGGGTATTGCCAAAGGCTTTAATCGTATGCAACTGGAGGAGCTTGGTATCGGTGCGCTGCTGTTCGATATCGGTATGACCAAGCTGCCAAGCAATCTGCTCGTCAAGCAGGGCCGTTACACCCAAGAGGAGCATGAATTGCTGCGGACGCATCCTAAACTCGGCTTCGATATTTTGCGCAAGTACCACGACATTTCCATCGTATCCGCCCATTGCGCTTTGCAGCATCACGAGCGATTTAATGGTTCGGGGTATCCTCGAAATTTGAAATCAAACGACATTCATATATATGCCCAAATCGTCGGGCTCGCCGATACTTACGATGCACTTGTTTCACCTCGTCCTCATCGCAAGCGGTATACAACGAGTGAAGCCATCGAATTTCTGTTTGCCTCAGGCGGAACCTACTTCGATTTGGACTTGATAAAGTTGTTCTGCAGCCATATCTCCGTATATCCCGTTGCGACAACACTGGAGCTTAGCAGCGGCCAGATCGTTGTTGTTACGCATAACAGTCAGCTTGCTGTTCATCGTCCGCGTGTCCGGGTCATCTCGGAGCCAGACGGTAAGCCGCCAGCCTCTCCTTATGAGATCGAGTTAAAGGATCAACTGCATCTAACGATCGTCAGAGAATTATAAGACCAGGTGTCAACGGCGTGTATACGAAACCTTCTCTGCGATCCGGCATTGCCGTAGCGGAGGAGGTTTCTTGCTGGTTGGACGCAATTATCACAACGCTTTGAATCGCTTCCGCTTTAAGGTAGAATTAGGACATATAGCGTGGATGAAGGAGATTCGGGGCGTGGATGAATTCGCAAGCATAGCGCATTGGACGGCGCATAGGCAGACAGCCGACTGGCAGAGAAGCCGCGGCGTGTCGCTTGGCATCGGTGATGATGCGGCGGCTGTTGATCTGTCGGGCGCCGGAGATGGGATCGACGGAGCGAAGAGGCTGTTGCTCGCGGTCGATACGATGGTGGAGACCGTGCACTTCAGCGATGCGACGATGAGGGACGAAGATGTCGGCTATAAGGCGCTGGCCGCGAACGTCAGCGATATTGCCGCGATGGGCGGCGTGCCCTTGCATGCGCTCGTATCGGTATCCGTGCCGAGGTCATATTCGCCGGAGCGGATGCTCCGGGTATATGACGGGCTGTACGCGTGCGCCGAGCGCTATGGTGTTGCTGTGATCGGAGGCGACACGACGTCGTCGCCGGAGCGTCTTGTGGTATCCGTCACGCTGACGGGAACCGTCGAAGCGGGACGCGAGCTGCGGCGATCCGGGGCGAAGCCCGGTGAGGCGGTGTTCTTGACCGGCGCCGTCGGGTTGTCGGCGGCGGGGCTGCATCTGTTGCTGGCCGAAGCCGGGACGGCGCATGCGGGCGGTCAGCATGGGGTTCCGGCGGGGGAGCGGCGTTATCGCGAGACGCTGGTTGCGGCGCACCGGCAGCCGGCCCCTTCGGTGCGGGCGGGCAGGCTGCTGCTCGCCGGTGGCTGCAGCAGCCTCAACGACGTAAGCGATGGACTCGCAAGCGAGGCGTGGGAGCTGGCTGAAGCTTCGGGGCTTCGGCTCGTACTGCATGAGCGGCAGCTGCCGAAGAGCGGCAGCATGAGCTCGTATGCAGGCGACTCGTCAATGGATGCGCTGCAATGGATGTTGTATGGCGGCGAGGACTATGTGCTGTTAGGGACGATCGCTCTTGATGTGGTGGACAACCTCCGTGCATCGTTCCGGGCGGAAGGGCTGCCATTCTTCGTAATCGGTGAGACGGAAGCAGGTCCCGTTGGTGTGGAGCTGGTCCGTGCGAGCAGCAGCAACGGCGGAGATCGTGAGATTCGAGTTTCGATTGCGAAACAGGGATATAATCATTTTGAATAACGAACGGGTGAGAGAAGTGAAGACTGGCGGTACAACGTTAGAATGGATGGCAAACAGCCTCCTCGATACGGCGGCGCTTGCTGCAAGGTTGGCCCAGTGTGCGGGACCTGGAGCGGTCATTGCGCTTGACGGGGATTTGGGAGCGGGTAAGACGGCATTCTCCCAATCATTTGCCGCGGCTATCGGTGTGAAAGGAATCGTGAACAGTCCTACATTTACGATTATTAAGGAATATGAAGGGGAGCAGCTCCCTTTTTATCATATGGATGTGTACCGGCTATCGCTGGAAGAAGCGGACGAGCTTGGGCTCGATGACTATTTCTACGGTACGGGCGTGACGATCGTCGAATGGGCGAGCTTGATCGATGAACTCTTGCCTCCTAATCATCTCTCGATTTATATCGAGCATCTGGGGGGAGAAGCAAGACGGTTCCGGCTGACTGGATGGGGAGAGCCTTACGCGACGTGGATGGACAATGGACTTTAGAATAGGGGAGCAGGACGAATGAATACGGCAATAAAGGCGGAGAGCGGACCTATAATCGCTCTGGATACATCGACAGCCGCCATGGCGGCTGCCGTCATGCACAATGGGGAAGTGCTCAGCGAGGTGCAGTCTCTGGCCGAGAGGAATCACTCCGTTCATGTGATATCGCACCTGAAAGAGCTGTTGGTTTCATCGCAGGTTGCGCCTGAGGAGCTAGCGGGCATCGTAGTCGGCAATGGACCTGGCTCTTATACGGGCATGCGTATTGCCGTGACCGCGGCCAAGACGCTGGCGTGGTGCTGGGGCAAGCCGCTAATCGGTGTCTCCAGCCTGGAGGCTGTCGCTTATGGCGCATGGCATCGCGGAGTGGAGGGCCAGCTAGGGGACGGTAACAAGAAGTCTGCTCCCGCTGAGATTACTTCGGATGGCGAGCACTGGGTCCTTCCCATCATGGACGCAAGACGTGGACAGGTGTATAGTGCTGGCTTCTTGTCGCGTGAGAGTGGGTATGCGGGAGTGGTGTGGAGTCGCTTTGCGGATGATGGTGTACGGCTTATGGAGCAGTGGGTCGATACGTTAGTTGAGCGAATGTCTGCTCTCGATGAGAGCCAAAGCAAACCTGTCGTCTGGCTGGTGGGCGATTTGTCGCTCCATGAACCAACAGCCGCACGGCTAGTTGCGGAAGCAGCGCTGCTCGGAGTAGTGGTTCGGCTCATGCCGTATGTCATGGAAGGTCGTTTTCTCGCTGAGCTTGGTCAACAGAGACTCGCCGCTGGAGAATCGGATGATGTACATTCGTTTATTCCGAACTATACGCAGCTGACAGAAGCTGAAGTGAAGCTGAAGGCGAAGCTGGCAGGTGAAGCGTAACGATGGTAATGAACAATGAGATGTTGTTATATCGATCGATGACGATGGAGGATATCCCTCCGATTCTGGCGATCGAACAAGAAGCGTTCAGCAGCCCATGGACCGAGGAAGCATTCGTGAACGAGCTTAAGAATAACATGTTCGCCCGATATGTCGTTATGGAGTATGGCGGGGAGCTGATTGGTTATGGCGGCATGTGGATCATCATGGACGAAGCCCATGTAACCAATATCGCCATTCGCTCCGATGTGCGTGGTGTGGGGCTTGGTGATAGGCTCATGGGTCAATTAATCCGTACGGCAATCCTTTATGGAGCGGTACGCATGACGCTTGAGGTGCGTGTGTCCAACGAACATGCCCAGCGACTATATCGCAAACATGGCTTCGAGTCGTCCGGCGTCCGTCCGAATTATTATTCGGACAACAACGAAGATGCGCTTATTATGTGGGCGGAGCTGGATGCAAGCCGGCAAGGAACGGGAGAGAGGAACCAGTGAAAGATAGCAGCAAGCAAGAGGATTTGATTCTCGCGGTCGAAACGAGCTGCGATGAAACTTCGGTCGCCGTGATCAAAGGCGGCAAACAAATATTATCCAATGTGGTAAGCAGCCAAATCGATGTACATGAGCGCTTCGGCGGTGTCGTACCCGAAATCGCTTCGCGCAAACATGTAGAAAGTATTACGCTTATTATCGAGCAAGCGGTAAAGGAATCCGGATTTGAGCTCAGGGACATGTCCGCAGTTGCCGTTACGCAAGGGCCTGGATTGGTGGGCGCTCTGCTAGTGGGGATCGTCGCAGCCAAGAGCTTGGCTCTAGCACTGGACATCCCGCTGATCGGCACTCATCATATCGCAGGACATATCTATGCGAACGAGTTGGTCCATGAGCTGCGTTATCCCTCATTAGCACTGGTCGTATCGGGGGGGCATACCGAGCTTGTTCTGCTGGAGCGCGAGGGCAGCTTCAGGCTGATCGGAAGAACACGGGATGATGCTGTAGGTGAAGCTTATGACAAAGTGGCGCGCGCCTTGAAGCTGCCGTATCCAGGCGGTCCGCATATCGATCGTCTTGCATCGCAAGCCGAGGCCGCGATCGAGCTGCCACGTGCTTGGCTGGAAGAAGGCAGTTTCGACTTTAGCTTCAGTGGACTGAAGTCAGCTGTGCTGGCGGTTATCAACCAGACGCGCATGAAGGGGCTCGAGCTCGACGAGGCAGCGTTAGCCCGCGGTTTTCAAGAGTCGGTGATTGATGTGCTCGTAGCCAAGTCCATGCGGGCTGCGAAGGAATATGGCGCTGAGCAGTTGCTGCTTTGCGGCGGCGTTGCCGCCAATCGCGGACTTCGTGCTGCATTGACCGCTCGTTGCGAAGCCGACGGGTTGCCGCTCCTTGTTCCGCCTAGCCAGCTATGTACGGACAATGCCGCCATGATTGGAGCAGCTGCGTATCTCAAGCATAAACGTGGAATCTATTCCGATCTGGAGCTGAAGGCGGATCCTGGCTTATCTCTGGAGCAATGGTCGGTTTAATCCATAAGATTTAGCCTAATAGGCATGTCGCCTATTTTCTTTTACCGAATTGACAGACAATTTGGGATGGACTATAATAAGCAACAATACTTCACAACCACAATATGACAAACGCAATGATCAGGAACAGTAGAGGAAATCCGGGTCGCTTTCGCCCTATAGGCGTGAAGCATGAGAGAGCTGCGGGAAGGTGCAACGCAGACGATGGAGTCCTTGAAGCTCGCCTGGGAGCGGAGCTTAGGAAGTGTAAGCATGGGGTCGGGATATTGAATTCCTACATGATGCGTGACATTACTTCGCTACGGTTAACCTCCGTGAACGGGTTCATAACGGCGGCCTCCGGAGTCGTTGTTATGATTAAGGTGGGTATTCTGATGCTGTAACAAGCCAGGAATGCCAACAAGGGTGGTACCGCGCGGGTCTTAATAGCCTGTCGTCTCTTGATATAGAGACGACAGGCTTTTGTTATGTCGTCATAAGGTTATGGCCGAATAAGCGTGCACCTTATTCGAACTCTTAACAGAAGTCGGCAAAGGCCGCCGGTAACGTATAGCTCGTGAAGTAAACCAAATTCAGACAATCGAATAGAACAAACGCTGAGAACAGGAGCAAGTAGAACGATGGTTGGCAAACCGCGTGTGGAGAAATCCATTACGTGGAAGTAGAGAGCTGCGGGAAGGTGTGACGCAGTCGAAACCAGGTTCGAATCTCGCCTGTGAGCGGATCGTGGGAACACGGAGTATCTGAAGGGAGCCTTGGCTTGCTTAAGATACACTGATTATACTGCGATACGGGTCGCCTCCGTAAACGGGTTATAAGCGGACATGCGCCTAACAACGGTTAAGCGCGGTCAATTAGAGTGGTACCACGGCATAGCGCAAGCTTGTCGTCTCTTATTAGAGACGGCGGGCTTTTTTATTTGTTGATTATTTGAAGATCGAGTGATCACACTTAACCCCCTGAGGAGGAATAACAATGGAAACAACCCATACTAACATTCAAATTTTTGATACGACATTAAGAGATGGTGAACAATCACCGGGAGCGTCCATCGCGCCCGAACGCAAAATTGTTATCGCGCGCCAGCTTGCAAAGCTGGGCATCGATGTTATAGAACCGGGATTTGCAGTATCCAGCGCAGGCGAGTTCGCTGCTGTTCAACAAATATCTCGCGAGCTTCAAGGCGTTGAGATTGCCGGCTTTGCCCGTGCTGTCAAAGGAGATATCGATGCCGCTGTGCAAGCGACGGCTGACGCGGAGCGCCGCAGGCTGCACCTATTTATCTCGTCGTCTGATATTCACCTGAGCCACCAGCTGCGCAAGTCTCGCGAAGAAGTGATTCGTATCGCACGCGATATGGTTGCTTACGGCAAACAGTTCGTAGATGAAATTGAATTTTCTGCAATGGATTCTACGCGGTCGGGGAGGGATTTCGTTATTCAGCTGGTGGAGGCGGTCATCGAAGAAGGAGCCACGATCATCAATCTGCCCGACACACTTGGATATGCCATGCCGAATGAGGTAATCGATTTGTTCCAGACGGTTCGGAGAGAAGCGCGCGGAGGTGACAGAGTACGCTATAGCGCGCATTGTCATAACGATCTGGGTATGGCGGTAGCCAATAGTCTGGCGGCTATCCAAGGCGGCGCTACGCAGATTGAAGTGACGGTTAATGGCATCGGTGAACGGGCGGGCAACTGCTCGTTAGAGGAGCTGGTCATGGCGATCGAGACGCGGCGCGACTTTATGCAAGCAAGCACCAATATCAAGATCGACCAGATTTATGAGACATCCAGAGTCGTAAGCCGCACAATGAATTTCCCGATCGCGTATAACAAGCCGATTGTTGGCCGCAATGCGTTCCAGCACGAATCCGGCATACATCAGGACGGCTTGCTCAAGAACCGCAATACGTACGAGATTATGGATCCAGAAGCAATGGGGATATCCAGAAGCATGATCGTGCTGGGCAAACATTCGGGCAGCCATGCAATCAAGCATCGTCTGGCGGATTTCGGCATTGAACCGACAGAAGAGCAATTCCAATCGATCTATATCCGCTTTAAGGAAGTAGCTGACGGACAGAAGATCGTGACTGACAACGAGCTGATTCGCATCGCTGGGGATATGACGCAGACGCAGCCAGATCCGCTTGTGTTGGTTGACCTGCATGTACATGCAGGTACGCAGCGTGCCAGAACTGCAACTGTCACGGTTCGTGAGAGAGGCGATGGACGAGAAGAAAGTTATACGGCGATTGGCGCCGGTCCGCTGGAGGCTGTTATATCAGCGCTGAAGCAAGCGATTCCTGCAACGATGGAGTTCGAGGATCTTGAACTGCATTCGTTATCTACCGGAGAGGATGCGTTCGGCGAAGCGGTGGTCAGCGTATTATATGGCGGTGAGCGGTATAGAGGAAGCTCGATTCATCAGGACATCATTCTGGCCGCAGCCGAGGCGTATGTCTCTGCTTGTAATCAAGCGATCATGACAGCGCAAGCTGCTCAGCTAGATAAGCCTGTGCATGAGGCGGTAAATGGAATGGGCTAGGACGAAATGAAATTTTTTTCAGTCACATGTGCATAAAGTTATCCACAGAACGTGCGTGAGATGTGGATATGTATGTAAAAAAGGCGTAAACCTTAGGTTTGCGCCTTTTTGTTGTTGTGTTGTAAATGGGGGTAACTTTTTCACAATATAGCTGTGGATAATGTGAATAACGTGGACAGAATGTTGTTCATCTGTGTCGAAAGAAGACATTTATGGCTAAAGGCTTAGGAAATGTGGGATGTAACGCGAATATTGTCGACAGAATTCACTAACAATTTATTCACGGTTGTGGATAAAGCTGTGGGTAATATGGACAACTGATCTATATTGCCAAAAAGCGCAATCTTCTTTGCGTTAAATACGAATCAACTTTTCGGTGAAATACCGCTTTGAATGCGCTATCTTAACAATAAAGTCTTATAAGCGGAGGTAACCCGAGTGGATCAGAGAGCCATCATCCAGGCGAAACAGGTCAGCAAGTATTTAGGCGCTACTCATGCAATCAAGCAAATATCCTTCGAGGTGAGTCAGGGCGAGTTGTTCGGCATAATAGGCAAAAGCGGAGCAGGTAAGACGACGTTATTAGAGCTGTTATCCGGCAAGCGTTCGGCCGACGAAGGCTCCGTTCGCGTGCTTGGCTTCGATATGGCGACGGAAGCAGAGAAGCTTAAGAAGCACATTAACTTTTTTGTACAGACAACAACGCTCGTGGACAAACGGACGGTGCGGGCAGCGCTCGAAATGTTCCAGGATGTCTACCGCGGCGAAATAAATATAGATGTCGTCATGAAACAATTTGGTCTGACGCCGTACGCGGAGCAAATTGTCAGTCGGCTCTCATCGGGGCTGCGCCAGCGGACCATGCTTGCCGCGTCGATCATCAGCGATCCGTCGATTGTCTTTTTGGACGAACCGACGACTGGTCTCGACAGCCAAGCCAAGAGAGAGTACTGGTCGATACTGGCGGCCTTAAAGCTGCAAGGGAAAACAATCGTCATCATCTCGCATGATATGACCGAAATTCAATATTGCTGTGACCGGGTTGGCGTCATGAAAGGTGGACAATTAGTTGCATGTGACAGCCCGACGACATTGATTGAGGAGCTCCCTCGCGGCGGACTTACGATGGAAGCCGTATACATGGAATATGCTGTTGGCTATGGGGGGGGCGTTGAAGTTTAGATCGTTCGAGCAAGGCAAGCAAGTGCAAGACCCGTCCACTGAGCGAAAAAGTCTGATAGAGATAAGGATGGAGATGCTCGCACTTCTCTTATCACGTAGAAGCGAGGAGGGAACTAAGAAGAACAATATGAGCGATGTCACATCGAAAAAATCGTAGTATACTAGTAATCTAAGGTAGACATGAACGGGGGCAAGAGAATGGACGGTATATCATTACCAAGTCAGATACCGTTGAACGAACGGATTGCTAACACCATGAGAACCATTGTGCAGGAGGGTTTCAAGTCGCATCGTCTGCAGGAATTATTGATTCTTTTCACGGAGAATAAACTCGTTGAACCTATGATTTTCGGGCCGCTAACCTATATTCACTACGGAATGTACGGCGGTGCCAAAGGCGACCCCGTTCGAACAGCGGCAGGTATGGAACTGCTTATATTAGCATCGGATATATTAGATGATCTGGAGGATCAGGACGCCCCTTCCAAACCGTGGATGAGGATCCCGCTGCCGGAGGCTATCCATATTGCTACTTCCTTATTAACCCTCGCACAATATACAATGATAGATAGTATGCCAGATCAGGCGAGGCGTGCTACAATGGCGATCAGACTGAATGAGCAACTGTTGTTATCCGCCGATGGTCAAATGATGGATATTGCCCACGAATCGGAAGATGAAACATCTTATCTGGAGATGGTTCGACTCAAATCGGCTTCTCTATTCGTTCTAGCTTGTAATGCAGGGGTACTCGCTGCCGGATGTGACTGGAACGAGGAAGTCGCTTCATACGGTGAAGAATTGGGATTATCCTCGCAGTTAAGAAACGATGTCAGGGACTTGGTTCGTTGGGATGAGAAAAGTGACTTCTTGCAACGTAAAGTCAGTTTGCCCATTCTTTATTTGCTCGAGAGTGTCAGTGAGCAAGATGCTTGGATTGCCGATTATTACAAAGGATTAATCGGACAAGAGGATGAGCGTTGCACTCAGGCGGCGTTTAGTGAAGTGCTTGAGCGAAGCGGAGCGCTGCTGTACGGCACCGTAATGGGACGTATGCACTATAATCGGTTCCAGGATCAACTGGCTTCGATGACGGTTCCAGATGTGTGGAAAAGGGAGCTCATCGATACGTTAGAAGGCAGAGTAGGAGCTGTGCAGGATACGACTTCGCCAATTTAATAGGTTTACGAATGCGATTTCGACAGGGGCTGACGGCAAGCGGGAGGCAATCACGCAATTCGCGTTTCGGTAAATACCAATCACATTTGCGTTTGCCTGCGTACCTATGTTTGATATAGTAATAATGTACTAGATTTCAAACTATAAACTAGGCGAAGCGGAGGAATTTGAAATGTTAAAAGAAATGATTCGTCAACTGGCTAACAGCACAGAAAACATGAAGCTGGTTATGGGTGGACAAGTTCAACTGGCAGGCGTTTCGATGGAAGAGCAAAAAGCACTTCTAGGCGAACTCAATCAACAAGGAAAAGAAAAATATTCCTTCACTTACGGGTGGAACTAGACTCTACGCATGAAGAGATTGAAAGGAAGAGGACTGTATGAAATCCACACCTATTAAACGGCTGACAGCAATCCTCTTCCTCTTGGTTACCGTATCGCTAATCATATACTTGACCGCCGTCATCATTCGGGTACCTTCCATTGGGGCTTATGTTACGTCCCAGAAGAATGACGGTTTTTTTGTTGTCTCCGTAGCCCCAGGGGGACAAGCCAAGATGAAGGGACTGCAGGTCGGCGACCAGATCGTCGAGATTAATGGAGAACCCGCAGAGCAGTTCCCCAATTTGTTAAAGTACGATTCGCTCGAAGATGCTCATCATATTTTTGCGAAGAGGCAAGACGGGGCGGCTGTATCGATTACGTTCGCCAAAGCATGGTCGGGCAATCATTCCGCGCTGGAACTGATGCTTCAGTTGTATGTGCCGGGTATTTCATTAATTGTATTCTGCGCGTTTTCTATCTTCCTTTATGTGAAACGAAGTCATGATCCTGCGGCTATTATGTTGATCCTATTCTTCTCATCCATAGGAATCAGCTATTACAGTTCATCTGCATCTATACTAAGAAATCCAGTAGGGCTATCGATCATCTATGTTGTTATGCCCGCTATTTCTCTGTTATATATGCAGTTTATGAACATGTATCTGCGAAGATTTGATGCCAATTTTATCAATACTCGATTCTTGAAGCTGTTATTCGGAATAGTTGGTCTAGTCAGCGCGAGCAGTCTGCTATACATTTGGACGGATACACTCAGCAGTTCGACGTTTACTTACATAAGAGGCGCTCACAGTGCCATCGTATTAATAGGTAATTTGATATGTGTGTACAAGCTCGTACTCAAATATATCAAACATCGATTCACCAAACTGCATTCGTTGTTCACGATTACATTGGTGTCGCATATAGTAGCGTTTACGCCATTCGCGACTTTGAATTTATTGCCGCAGCTATATGGAAACGATCAGGTGCTGCCTCCGGCATTTACGGCGTTGTTCCTTTTCATCCTGCCGGTCGTCTATTTCTATTTGTCGACCTCCAATCAATTGTTCGATATCGATTTTATATTAACGCGATTCAAATATTACACGTCACTTTCCATGATCCCTTCGTTGCTGCTTACAGGAGTCATTACTCTTGTTATGAGAGACTGGGAGAACGGCATCTGGTCCCAGTTTATCGGCGTGTTTGTTGTTCTCTTTACAGGTATCACTTTATTCTTGTACGCCAAGGAGCAGATCGATCAGCGATTCCGACCGCGTTTGTTTAAGGCGATGTACAGCTATCAAGACAGTCTCGATCGTTTCTCGCGCAACGTCGCTAAAGTCATGAAACAAGCGGACCTGGAAGCCGTGTTAAAGAGCGAAATTAACGACTTGCTTCCCGTCGGACGCATCTCCTTCTTAATCGTCGATCAGTCGGAGCATGCGGTATTCCCGATGACGGACGATCAGGAAGAGCTTGTGACAGCGGACTTCTTGCTTGGTATTGTCAACACATTCAAGCCCGGCGATCTTATTGATCTGCCTTATGGATTAGGTCTCGTCATCGGTAAGCAGAGATCTCGTTACCATGTCCTGTGGATCGGACAAAAAACGAATCATACACGGTTTAATTCAGACGAAATCCGTTGGCTCAAAACAATGGCCAATTATTCTAGCATTGTATTTGAGAATTTGTATTTGATCGAGGGATTGATCGAGGATTTGCAATCCGAGGTGCGCAAGGAACATGCGCCATCCCCTTGGGTGCTCCGAATGCTGTTCCTATTATCGGAGAACGAACGGCGCAAGCTTGCTGCGGATCTGCATGATTCGGCTTTGCAGGATCAGCTGCTATGGTATCGCAGACTCGAGAGTTTTATTGTGGATCATCCGATTGCGGACAAGCTGGGCAGTGAGCTCGAGGCTATTAAGGAGGGCTTGCTGGACGTCATCCATCAAATCAGGGAAACCTGCAATGAGCTGAGGCCTCCTTTGCTCAAGGAGATGGGCGTCGTGGAAGCGGTGGAGTCGATCATCGAGCATACGCAGATGCGAGTTAATTTCGATGTGAAATTCCGTTCCAAACCAATCAAGGATGAGCTAAACGAAGAACAGATTACAGCGATTTACCGAATTGTGCAGGAGCTGTTGCGAAATGCGGATAAACATGCGAATGCCAGACATGTATCGCTTGAGCTGGAACTGCGTAAAGGTATGATTTATTTCCATTACAAGGATGACGGAATCGGTATGGATGTTAACCATATGACGGAGTCGTTCGAGCATATGGGACTGTCTGGTATTAAGGAAAGAGTGGCGAGTTTGGAAGGCGATATTTCGTTCATTTCAGAGCGCGGCGGAGGACTTGAGGTTACAATTCTGATGCCAATTATGATGGACGGAATAAGAAGCGACAGGGGGATAGCGGGTGATTCATATCTTATTAGTTGACGATCATCCATCGGTAGGAGAAGGTACCAAGACGATGATCGAACAAGACAACGAAATGAAGGTAACCGTCGCTCATTCTGCATTGGAAGCGATGAATAAGGTCCAGATGGACAAAGAACCTTTTGATCTTATTCTTTGCGACCTTAATATGCCAGGCATAAGTGGATTGGAACTGACAAAACGATTGCTTCAGCTGGATCCGGAACGGAAGATTGTGATTTACTCCGGCTACGAGATCGGTTCACATTTCAACTTGTTAATTGAATCAGGTGTATCTGGGTTTATTTCCAAGACAGCATCTCGTGATCAATTACATCATTCGATTCGCTGCGCAATGCGTGGCGAAGCAGTCATTCCGATCACGTTACTGAAGCAGCTAAGGCGGAATGAGGTGACGGTCTCCCGCTCAGAGCTCTCGATCGAAGATGTGTCGATTAACGAAAAAGAAATGGCGATATTATCGGAGGTAGCCGCAGGTATTAGCAATAAGGAACTAGCAGCTAGCCTGCACGTCAGCCAGCGCAATGTGGAGTATCAACTTACCCGAATCTTTGAGAAGCTGAACGTCCGATCTAGATCTGAAGCGATTAGAGAAGCGAAGAGGCTAGGACTTATCAGCATGGAGACTTACTAATCTTATTAATGAACAGCAATAGAGGAGCAGTCCCATCGTCCATCGATTGATGGTGATGACAGGGAATGCTCCTCTTTACCTTGTGGAAACGGACCATGCAAGTGATGGGAGAGCGGCCCCGACTTCGCTTCTCTTATCTTATCTGAGTCGTAGTCTAGTCTCACTCTTTGCACAACGTCATATCTAGACCTGGCGTTACATCAGCTCTTCCCACTGTTCGTATGCGACAGATAATGTTTGTTTGTGTTCGTCGATCGAAGACTGAATGTCTTGGATGCGAATGTAGTCATTGAAGATAGCGGGATCAATCAACTGTTCCTCGAGTTTCGTAATCTGCTCTTCCAGCTCAGCGATTTGTGCTTCAAGGGTTTCCAGCTTACGCTGCTTGTTACGTTCCTCGCGTTTCGCTTGTTTGTCAGCTTCATACGAATTACTTGCCGAAGGAGCTGCAGCTACAAGGCCAGACTTGCGCTGGGCGGCAGTTGCTTGAGCGGCGATAGCCTCTTGCAACGCTTCTTCGATCTCACGTTTTTTCTCCAGCATATCATCATAATTTCCTAGGAAATGTCGGATTCCGTCGGGTTTCAATTCGACAATACGCTCCGCCATCTTATTGAGGAAATAACGGTCATGGGAGATAAACAATAACGTACCTTCATAGTCCATGAGCGCTGATTCGAGCACTTCTTTACTATATAGATCCAAATGGTTCGTAGGTTCGTCCAAGATGAGCAGGTTTGCTTGGGCTAACATCAGCTTCGCGAGAGATACACGCGCTTTCTCGCCGCCGCTTAGGGATGAAATCCGTTTCAGCACATCCTCGCCGCTGAACAGGAAGTTGCCAAGCACAGTCCGAATTCTTGCTTCCTCCATATGCGAGTATTCGCCCCATACTTCTTCTAATACCGTATTCTGTCCATTGAGCCGAGTATGTTCTTGATCATAGTACCCAATTTTGACATGGGTGCCGAATTGTATGGTGCCGGATGCAGGCTGAAGCTGGCTCATAAGTGCTTTGAGCAACGTCGATTTCCCGATGCCGTTAGGCCCGATAAGCGCCACCGTCTCACCGCGCGTCAGCTTGAATCCGATATTGCGGAATAGCGGCTCCTCTTTGCCTGGGAAGGATATGGACAGGTTATCGATGTTAAGAACATCTTTGCCAGACATTCGTTCAATCTCGAATGTGAAATGAGCTTTCTTCAGATCCCCAAGCGGCTTGTCCAGACGATCCATCTTATCAAGTGCCTTGCGACGGCTCTGCGCTCGTTTGGTCGTGGAAGCACGAACTATATTGCGCTGAATAAATTGCTCCATCTTCTCGATCTCGCCTTGCTGCTTCTCGTAATGCTTTAGTTGTGTCTCATATTCGGCTTCTTTGATCTCCAAATATCTTGAGTAGTTGCCTGTGTACCTAGTGGCGACATGCCGCTCGATCTCGACAATCGTGTTCGCCATTGCATCAAGGAAGTAGCGGTCATGGGATACGACGACGATTGCGCCAGCATATCCACGCAGGTATGACTCCAGCCACGTTAACGTTTCAATATCCAGATAGTTGGTAGGCTCATCGAGCATCAGCAGGTCTGGCCCCTGCAGCAGAATGCGAGCTAAAGCAAGACGTGTCTTCTGCCCGCCGCTTAACGTAGAGATGATTGTATTCAGATCGAAGTTACCAAAGCCCATTCCGTGCAGCACGCTATTGATGCGGGTATTAATCTCGAAGCCGCCTTGCTCCCTAAACCAATCGGATCGGAGTGAATATCGTTCCAATGTTTCCTCATAACGCTTGGGATTGTCGTGAAGCTCTGGATCAGCGATGCGCAGTTCGAGCTGACGCAGCTCCTCCTCCGCTTCGATTAGATGGGCGAAGACGGCACGCATTTCCTCTATAATGGTACGATCGGACTGCAGACCGCTATTCTGAGCGAGATAACCTAGTTTGGTTTCCTTGGATTTATGAATATCGCCGGAGTCTGCAGACATTTCGCCGGCTATAATTTTAAGAAGTGTAGACTTGCCCGCGCCATTGACCCCGACAAGGCCGATACGGTCGCGCTCTTGCACCTGCATAGAAATATGGGATAATACGGCGGTAACGCCATAGTTTTTGGATATATTAGACACTTGCAACAACATTGCTGACCCTCCACTCCATAGTCGCAGCGAAAGGCTGCGTGCATACATGTCTAGTTTACCACAAAGTGCCGCTTTCATTGGCGAAAGTTGTATAACAATGGTACACTACAACTTAAGGGAAGTTCAGTCATTGGACGGGAAAGAGGATTGAACGGCAATGGATTCACAAGAAGCGGCGCAGAATAAATCCGAGCTGCGGGCTCACTATACCGAAAGGCGTAATGCGATAGATGCGGAGAACCGCCTTGCGTGGTCAAGGGAAGCCAGCAGATATGTAGCCGAGTTAGCGGAGAGCCAACAAATGAAGTCCATTATGGCTTATGTAGCATTCCGCAGCGAGCTTGATCTTGGTGAACTTATTCGTTCGTGTTGGCAATGCGGCATCGACATAATTGTGCCAAGATGTACCTTCGCTGATCGTGGCATGACGTTGCACCAAATTAATAGCTTCGACCAGCTCCGATCAGGCGCTTACGGGATTATGGAACCAGATCCGTCGCTCGCGCCGCAGCTCGAAGATACGTGGGTTCCAGAGCTAATACTAGTACCGGGGCTCGCCTTTGATAAGAAGGGCGGACGGATGGGCTACGGCGGCGGTTATTATGATCGTTACTGGGAGCGGCTTGAATCGTTAGGAAACAATGAGAATAAGCGACCGATATGGTTAGGCGTATCATTTGAGTCTCAGATTCAGGAGTATGTGCCATGCGAAGCTCACGATCTGGTTCTGGATGGAGTCGTAACGGAACGCGGTGTACACTGGCGGGTGCCAGCCGACTAATCATCAACGACTGAATAGAGAGGAAGTGTAGAGGTTATGGAGCTAACCCATTTCAACGAGCAAGGAAGAGCCAAGATGGTAGATGTCTCGGACAAAGATGTGACGACTCGGGTCGCGACTGCTCACACTGGTGTGAAGATGCTGCCATCGACGCTTGAAGCTATCAAAGCCGGTCGAATCGGCAAAGGCGATGTTCTCGCTGTGGCACAGGTTGCGGGGATTATGGCTGCAAAGAAAACGTCCGATTGGATTCCGATGTGTCATCCTCTACCGCTATCGGGCATTAACATCGTGTTCGAGGATAATGGTACGGACGAGCTATACATAGAGGCAACAGTGAAAACGACAGGTAAGACTGGTGTTGAGATGGAGGCGTTAACGGCGGTATCTGCCACTGCGCTTACCGTATACGATATGTGTAAGGCACTGCAGAAGGATATGGTTATAGGTCCTACCAAGCTCATTGCCAAGTCAGGCGGCAAGAGCGGGGATTATATGATTGCCGATTCATAGAGTGCCTTAGGCGAGAGTGTTCTACGTTACATTCGGGATGGGAGGAATGGGTTATGCAGTGGAAGGTTGCTTTGTTAACGGCTAGCGACAAGGGATCACGCGGTGAAAGAGAGGATACGAGCGCGCAGGTTATACGTGAGCTGGTGGAAGAAGAGCTCGGAGGTGTAATCGTCGATTATCGTATTGTGCCTGACGAACAGGATGAAATTATGGCGGCATTGATCG
Organism: Paenibacillus sp. strain BS8-2; assembly: GCF_054483835.1. NCBI lineage: Bacteria > Bacillati > Bacillota > Bacilli > Caryophanales > Paenibacillaceae > Paenibacillus > Paenibacillus sp. strain BS8-2. The sequence continues at coordinate 348,711 of NZ_CM137010.1, read as the reverse complement.
AGATGACGGAGTATTTCCAAGCGGATCTTGTTCTGACGACCGGGGGGACGGGACTTGCTCTGCGGGATATCACACCAGAAGCAACGCTCAAAGTCATCGATCGGGAAGTGCCAGGACTAGCAGAAGCTATGCGGATGGGCGCACTCCAGAAGACAAGAAGGGCGATGTTGTCACGCGGGGTATGCGGGATTCGCGGCAGCTCGTTAATTATCAATTTGCCGGGAAGCCCCAAAGGCGTTCATGAAAGCCTGATGGCCATTATGGATCAACTGCCGCATGCGCTTGGCATCCTATCGGGCCAACTCGGGGAGCATAACGGATGACAGGACGAAATGGAGAATCCAGGGAGCTTGAGGTCATCAGGCAAGGGACGACGGTACTACGGGAAGTGTCTGTCCACAACGCCGTAGGATTAAGACTGGCACATGATTTGACTCAGATCATTCCAGGGAAGTTTAAGGGTCGTCTATTCAAGAAAGGCCATCTCATCGCCGAGTCCGACATCCCTAGCTTGCTTGATATTGGCAAAGAACACATATATATTCTCGAGCTCGGAGAAGGCGAGCTTCACGAGGATGACGCTGCCCTTGCGATGGCTAAGGCATTAGCAGATGAAGATCTGCTTCTGACAGAACCACATGAGGGGAAAGTAACGCTGAAATCGCCAATCATGGGACTCGCTCGCATCGATAAGCGCATCGTAGACGCGATTAACAGCTTGGGCGAAATTGCACTTGCAACCGTGAAGGAGCATGCAGTGGTCAAAGCAGGTAATCCGCTCGCTGCAACAAGAGCGATACCGCTTGTTGTGCCTAAAGATAAGGTGGCTGAGGTTGAGAAGCTGGCTACACAATATCGCACAGATCATGGAGGCTTAGCGCCGATTAGTGTGCGACCATTCCGCCAAATCAAGGCGGGGCTGCTAACCACAGGCAGCGAGGTATACGAGGGGCGAATTACGGACAAGTTCGGTCCCGCTGTCGCTGCGAAACTGAGCGAATTAGGTTCGGTTGTAGCTGAGCAGCGGTTCGCGCCAGACAATAGTCATGTAATTGTCAAGGAAATACACTTTATGCTCGAGCAGGGGTATGATATGATACTCGTGACAGGCGGCATGTCCGTAGATCCAGATGACCGGACGCCTGGCGCAATCCGAGCTGCCGGTGCTGATATCGTTAGCTATGGGACGCCGATGCTGCCGGGATCTATGCTTCTAATGGGTTACATAAACGGGATTCCGATTATGGGTCTCCCAGGTTGCGTGATGCATGATCCTTACACCTCCTTTGACGTGCTGCTACCGCGTATATTGGCTGGAGACGTTATAACGAGAGATGATATTATACCGCTTGGTTACGGTGGTTTACTTACACGATAGGACATTCACAATAATTTGGCCGAATGTTGTTATCGTAGATCTACAGACGAAGGAGGTTGGATGATGAGCGGAATTGGAGCGACAGGCATTATTTTGCTCGTACTGATCGCGTTGCTGTTGTTTGGGCCTAACAAACTTCCCGAGCTCGGAAGAGCGTTCGGCAAGACACTTCGCGAATTCAAGACGGGAGCCAGAGAAATGATGGATCACGACGACGCCAAGGACAAGGGAAGAGTCGAAGTAAGCGCGGCATCCGATATCGAGAAAACCAACAAGCGGCTACCGGAGTAATCGGGCCCGCTTTTTTCTTGTGAAAACGCGCTGCGCAGCCAAGGCATGGAACATGAGTTGCATCTTGTCTCGTGCGTGCGGGAATGTTGAAAGGGGAGTAATATTCACCGATGGAAGCCGGAGATATGAAGAACATACAAGGAAGCAAAGGCTTGCTTCGGGAACAAGGACTCATGTCGCTGCTTGAGCATCTGGGGGAGCTGCGCAAACGTCTGATCTATGTCGTTATTGTGCTTACTCTGGGGCTAGTGCTCGGAATTGTGGCGGCTGAGCCGTTATATAATTATCTGATGAGCATGGAGCCGGCAAATACAATGACTCTCCATACCTTCTCGTTGTGGGATGGTATCGGGATGTATATGAAGTTCGCGTTTGTTATCGCGCTGATTATTACATTACCATTTACGGCCTACCAGCTATGGGCTTTTGTTAAACCGGCTTTGAGGCCAATTGAGCAGCGCTCTACACTGAAATATGTGCCGTTTGCGTTGCTGATGTTCTTAATCGGTCTAGCGTTTTCGTATTTTGTAGTGTTTCCGTTGGCCTTTAACTTTACGCGCACAGTGGCTGAGCACTTGAATCTTGAAGAGACCTACGGGATCATTCAATACTTTACGTTTATGTTCAGCATACTTATACCGATCTCGCTGCTGTTCGAATTGCCGCTTGTCATTATGTTTTTGACTGCCATTCGACTCGTCAACCCGCAGCGACTTAGGAAGATGCGCCGATTGGCTTACTTTATTATGGCTTTTATCGGCATCACCATTACGCCGCCCGACTTTATATCCGACGTTCTGGTTATCATCCCGCTCGTCCTGCTATATGAATTTAGTGTCTTTTTGTCGGGTCTGGTATACCGCAAGCAACAAGACGCTGATGCCAAGTGGGATGAAGAAGCGACCGAATAAGAGGTACATGAAACCCGTAAGGCAATACAAACCTGAAGGGCAGAACAAACCTGGTGCGATTCGCTGCATCGGGTTTGTTTTAATTTGGCGATAACCTTGCATAGCTGTTTCGAGCTATATCAAAATTGGTAAAGGAATGTTTAAAGAAATGACGGTTGACAAAAACGCAGAGTCATCGCATAATTTAAACAGTTGTTTTAAACACTTGTTTAAATATAGAATGGAGTGGAATCGAGATGAAACTTGCGTTACAGTCATTTATGAAACGACCGACGACTTGGGTCGGTATTATTACAGCATTTATGTTCCAAATTATTTTTTCGGTGATTTGGATGACAGGTTACGATGGCGTGACGGATCGCGTCGATGGATTGACGATCGCAATTGTCAACGAAGATACAAGCGGCATGGGCGACACGATCGCGGGTAATTTGGCCGACAACCTTCCCTTTACCGTGGTGCTGCCGTCCTCGCTAGAGGAAGCGAAGAAGGAATTGAACGAACGCGAGCTGCAGATGGTCGTCCATATCCCGTCTGACTTTGCTGCACAGGCTGCATCTAAGGACGCACAGGCGAAGATCGACTATTGGATTAACGAGTCCAACCCTGCGTTGATCAAAAGTATGATGAGCGGCGCGGCAGAGACAATTACCGCAGAGGTTAATCATCAAGCTGTCGCGATGGGTATCAAAGCGACATTGTCAGGCATGAGTGTACCGGATGAGCAAGCTGCTGCCGCTTCAAGCGGTTTGTCGGAGCGTGTGGTTTCGAACGTACAATCGGTGAACGTTGTGCAGGGTATGAATAATCAGATGGTGCCGATGATGATGGTTTTAGCTTCTTATGTTGGTGCAATGATTATGGGGATGAATATCGAACAGTCGAGCATGGCGATTAGCGGCACGACCACACGATTTGCGCGATTCGGCGCAAGAAGCCTGATCAACGTTATCTCGGCGGCGGCTGTGTCCTTAGTAGGCGCTTCGCTGCTGGCCGCGCTTGGCGGACAGATCGAGGCAGGTTTCCTCGCATTGTGGGGCTTCCAGTTCTTATTCCTGCTGACGTTTATGTTCGTGTCGCAGATGTTCTTGTATTTGTTCGGCATGGCGGGCATGCTGTTTAATATCATGCTGTTGTCGGTGCAGCTCGTTTCTTCGGGCGCAATGGTACCGCGCGAGTTGCTGAACGATTTCTATACAGGTCTAAGCAAATTATTGCCCGCAACCTACGCGGTAGATGGTAATATGAATATATTGTTCGGTGGTCCAGGCGTCGGCAACGACGTTGCAGCGCTGCTCGCCATTGGAGCTGTTGCCGCAATCGTGAGCGCAGCAGCAGTCATGCTTAAGCGAAGGGCTGCCGCCCCGCAGCCACAGGTCGCCATCGCAAGCAAAAAATAATTTAAACGACAACGATAATATGACAGGAGCTTAGCTATGTCACCTGCAGATGAAATAGATGTCAAGATGCGGATTCTGTGCGAAGCCAGGAAGCTGTTCGCAAAATATGGATTTGAAGGAACGTCCATCCGGCAAATATGCGAAGAAGCGGGAGCAAACGTTGCATTAGTTTCCTACCACTTTGGCGGCAAAGATAATTTGTTTGGCTCATTAATCGAATCGTATTTTCCTAATCAACTGCTGGCTTCTGTCGATCCCGATATGGATCCTATAGCTGGAGTGAAGCTCCTTATTCGGGAGGTTACGGCATTCCGGCAAGCAGATCCGCTCTTGGTCACCATAATTCAGCAGGAAATTATTATGAATACGCCGCGCATCCAGAAGATCAGGCAACATGTTATGCCGATGTGGGGCTTGCTTCGTAAGTGGATGAAGGAAGGCCGAGAGCAAGGTCACTTTCAGTTCGGATCTTTGGACACTGCGTTTATGTCCGTGGTTGGCACGCTTCTGTTCCATCGCAAACAGGAGTATTGGAGCGTCTTACTGGAGGAAGAGCCGTCGGATCTAGAGACAGTAACGCGAGAACTGACAGAATTTATTTTGTTAGGTCTGCAATATAGAGGCGATTTATAAGTTAGTCAACAGCCCGGGAGCGTAAGCTTCCGGGTTTTTATGAAATTCTAAGAATTTATAAGTTTTTGCATCTTATCTGAGCTTAGAATTCTCGGAATGAAACGCGCTGCGCCGCCAAAGACGGCGATAGCCGTTTCACCTTGGGAATCATGTAAAGATACGACTATCATCCGTCAAAATAATGGTATCGCCGCCCTGGAAAACTGAGCTACACTCGATAGATGGGAGGCGATCCGACAATGAAACATACGAATCTCGAAGCAGGCTGGGAGCAAGCGGCGTGGAACGCGATCTTAGTGAAGGTAGACCGTACAAGCGAGCGGATTAAGGACGGTTTTCCGCATGCTAGCGTGAACGGACAATATGTGCTGGAGCCTGCATCTTGGTGGACGGCAGGTTTTTGGCCGGGTCTTCTGTGGCTCATATACCGGGACACACGGGACGAACGGCTAAGAGCGTATGCGGAGAGCTGTGAAAAACAATTAGACGCGGTTATGACCGGCTTTGATCGGCTGGATCACGATATCGGTTTCATGTGGCAATTAACAAGCGTTGCCCGCTATAAGCTTCTTGACGACGATGCATCAAGGCGGCGTGCGCTGCTTGCAGCTAACTTACTTGGTGGACGATTTAACGTCAAAGGCGGATATATCCGGGCCTGGAATCCCTGGAGGGATGGGGAAGATAATTCGGGCTGGGCTATTATCGACTGCGCTATGAACCTCTCGTTGTTGTATTGGGCGAGCGAAACCTCGGGAGATCCTCGTTATAGGCATCTAGCGATGGTCCATGCCGATACGGTGCTGCAGCATTTTATCCGTCCGGACGGCTCCGTTAACCATATTGTGATCTTCGACTCCGAAACGGGAGAACCTAATAGCGTCAACGGCGGACAAGGGTATGCCGCGAATTCGGCTTGGTCGCGAGGCGCAGCTTGGGCGATCTATGGCATGGCTCTTAGCGCGAAACATACAGGCGAAGAACGTTATATACAGGCAGCGAAACAGGTTGCGCATTACTTCATGGCCAATCTACCTGAGGATCGGGTTCCGCACTGGGACTTCCGGCTGCCGCCAGAGGTACCACAATACCGAGATTCCTCGGCAGGTGCGTGTGCCGCTTGCGGTCTATTGCTTCTCTCGGAGCTCGTAGATGATCGCGAGTCGGGACTGTACCGCATGGAGGCGGAGCGGATGCTTCATTCGTTGTATACGAATTATGGCGCTTGGGACAGCGCAGACGAAGAAGGGCTGATTCTCCACGGCACCAGCCATTATCCGGAGGGCAAGAACATCGATGTGCCGCTAATCTACGGTGATTATTTCTTCGCTGAGGGGATTTCCAGATTACTGAAGCACGGCGATCTGTTCTGGTAGAGACTTCATAGAGGATCAACAACGAAAGGTGGTCTTGTGCCCTCATGGGCAAGGACGACCTTTTTTGTTATTTGGCGTGCCCAGAAGCACGCATCTTCTAGCCAGGGGCCAAGCCCCTGGATAGATGCAGACCCATGCATAGACTTGCGAGATGGTATGCAAAGAAGAGACAGCGCGTGCGATGGATGAGTTCGGTGCGCCAAAACGCTCTTGTAATCTGCATGCACATGAAGGACGAACATCGGAAAGCCGTATGAGGGAAAACCTCACGTACGGTTTGATGAGGAGGGGCAGAATAATTTGCCCTTCCTTTACTCTTGCTGTCCACTTCTCTCCAGTCCCGTCAAAAAAGTCAAAATAACGGTATAGCCGATCAAAATAGCGTTAAAGGCGAGGCGTCTTTGTTTTCTATAATACGAGTAAGACATCGATAAGAGGAGAGGTAGAGATGCAAACGACAAAGACGACGACGGCAACCACTGTGCAAGCAGCGCTCAAGCCGAAGCGGAGCCAAGGACGATTGCAGCGTCACGAAACAATCGCCGGCTTTCTATTTATTGGACCGATGCTGATCGGCGTATCCATATTGACGCTTATTCCGATCATCGCGACTTTCTTATTATCGCTCGCCGACTGGAACTTCATTGCGGGCATCAAGGATATAAAGTGGGTAGGCTTCGATAACTTTGAGAAACTATTCCAGGACGACATCTTCTTGAAGTCGATGCGCAATAACGCCCTGTTCTTGCTAGGTGTGCCGATCTATCTGATTATTTCGATGTTCCTGGCCATCGTGATCGACAAACATATTTATATGAAGGCATATTTCAAAGTGGCCTACTTCATGCCGTACATCTCCAGTATTGTGGCGGTCGCCATTGTCTGGCAGGTACTCTTTAATCCTTCGGCGGGGCCGGTTAACCAGTTCCTCATGTCAATCGGCATCGACAATCCGCCCAAGTGGATCGCTGATCCCAAGTTCGCGCTCGTGTCGCTTATGATGATCTCAGTCTGGACTGCCATTGGCTTTAACATGATCGTCTATATCGCTGGTCTGCAGTCGATCCCAAGAGACTTGTACGAAGCGGCAGAAATCGATGGCGCGGGCACTTGGACAAAGTTCAAGAGCATTACGTTCCCGCAGCTATCCTCTACGACTTTTTTCCTGCTGGTAACGGGCATTATATCGACTTTCAAGGTGTTTGATCTGATCGCTGTATTGACCAAAGGCGGACCGTTGTCCTCCACGAGCATGATCGTCTGGCAACTGTACGACACCGCGTTTGTTAACCTGAAAATCGGATATGCATCATCGATGGCGGTCGTCCTGTTCGTCTGCGTCCTGGCTATTACGTTGCTCCAATGGATCGGTCAAAAGAAATGGGTCAATTACTAACGAGAAGGAGGAGAGAATCTTGAACGCAACAACAACTGCTGCTTTACGCAAAGGAATCCTCACAGCCATCATGTTTGCTCTCAGCATCGTGTTCCTTCTGCCATTTCTGTGGATGCTGTCCGCATCCTTCAAGATCGAAGCCGAGGTGTTCACGTATCCCATCAAGTGGCTGCCAACGCAGTGGAATGCGATCGATAATTATAAGGAAGTATGGGTGGGACAATTCCCGTTCTACAAATATTATTGGAACACGGTCAAGGTAACCGTCGCGACAACGGTACTATCAGCTATCATCTCCGCGCTTGCGGCATACGGCTTCTCCAAAATCCAATTCGGAGCCAGCAAATATTTGTTTCTAATCGTGCTTGCGACTTACATGATTCCGCAGCAGGCCATTCTTGTACCGCAGTTTATTCTGTATCGTCAGATCGGCTTCTTCGACAGTCATCTTGGCCTGATCCTGCTAGGAAGCTTTAGCGTACTAGGCACGTTTATGCTTCGCCAATTTTTTATGGGCATTCATAACGAGTTTATTGAATCGGCCAAGATTGACGGAGCAGGGCACTGGCGCATCTTCTGGCGCATCGCCTTCCCGCTTGTCCGGCCGGCAATTGCCACGTATGCGATTCTTCGATTCATCTGGACGTGGAACGATTATCAGAACCCGCTCATCTTCCTGCGGACAGACGCTTTGTATACCATCCAGCTGGCGATGCAAAAATTCACAACGATCAACGGAGAATTTTATTCCTTGATGATGGCGGCAGCCGTGTCCGCAATCTTGCCGCTCCTCATTATGTTCGTCATTGGTCAGAAGAGTGTCATCGAAGGCATCGCGTTAGGCGGTGTCAAAGGTTGATGGTGGTGCCGTCGTCTAAACGACATCAACCGCTGTTTCAATGATACAGCACGCATGGCGGTCTTCCAGAAGGTAAAAATAGTCGTATTTGTAGTCAAGATAGTAGTATAGAGCTTCTGGAAGCGCTTGCTACAATAGAGTCAAGGAAGCAGATGTAAGTGAAAAACGGCGTATAAGCCAGCTTTCTGTAGTATAGTGGAGATACAAATTGGGAGGGGTACGGATGTTGAAAGGGAAAAAGGCGGTTTTCGTGCTTGCATTGTCGGCGGTCGTTGGATTGACGGGCTGCGCGGGTAATAATGGCGGCAATAACGGTAATACGTCGGGGAACGGAGGCTCGACCAAGGCGCCTGCGGAATCTCCGAAGGCGGCGGATGAACAGGTCACGATCCAGCTTCATACATTCGGCAATGAAGCCACGTACAATTGGCAGAAAACCGTGGCGGCATTCCAAGAAGAATATCCAAACATTAAAGTAAATGTGAACGTGCTGAGCGAAAAAGGCGATTCGCAAGAAGCGCTCCAGAAGCTGGATCTTGCGGCTTCCTCAGGCGAAGCGATGGACGTAGTGATGTTCTCGGATCCGGCGAGCTATGCACAACGGGTTGGTCTTGGCATGGTAGCACCGCTTGACGAATATATCACGGCCGAGGGCTTCAAGGTAAACGAGGATTACAAAGTAGACACAACGCTTAACGGCAAGATCTATGCATTGCCGGGCAAGTTCAACCCATGGTACGTGCTGCTAAACAAAACGGATTTGGACAACGCGGGACTTGAAGTGCCAACCGACTGGACATGGGAAGACTTCACGACATATGCCAAGACGCTTACGACAGGCGAAGGCGCAAAAAAACATTACGGCACCTATTTCCACGGACCGCAGAACGGCGGCTGGATGGAGTTTATGAAGCTGGCTCTTGCGAACCAAGCCGACAACACGGAATTCCTGAAGGAAGACGGCACGATGAACTTCGACAATCCATTATTCCGCAAGACGCTGGAGCTGCGTGTGCAGATGGAGAAGGAGGATCAATCCGCAACGCCATATACGGATATGTTGTCGCAGAAGCTGCATTACCGCAATCAATTCTTTAACCAAGCTGTCAGCATGATTATGATTGGCAGCTGGATGAATACCGAGCTAGGCGGCACAGACCAATTCCCGCTTAACTTCGATGTAGCAGTAGCGCCGATTCCGAAGAACAGCGCAAGCGATGCAGGCGGATATACGATGGTTACGACGGACTATGTGTCTGTTGCAGCGGCATCCAAAAACAAAGAAGCGGCTTACTCATTCGTACGCTGGTATACAACGAAAGGCCAGATCGCGCAAGGGAAAAACATCCCGGCATGGAATGGCGTAGATCAAGCGGAGCTGGAAAGTATCATTGATATTATTCTTGGCGGTACTAAGAATCCGGAGAAGGTTGACAAAGCTTCCCTGTTAAACACATTGTCGAACGCCAAGTCTTCCAAAATCATTCCTCCGGTTACCTATCAGTCCGAGATGTACAAAGTAATCAACGAAGAATACGAGAAGCTGATCTACGGTCAGCAGGATGTCGATCAAGTCATCGCGGCGCTTAATGATCGCGTACAGAAAATTATCGATGCGAACAAATAATAAGTTATACTTGTAGCAATAGCATAAAAGAGGTGCAGAGTGACAAGCTGCACCTCTTTTTATTCCAGATTAGTCCGAGTAGCCGCAAGTTTGATTGAACAGGAGGAGTCACGTATGTCAGTCCCGCGCAAGCCATGGTTGTGGTCGAGATCGTTCCGCTTCCGTCTGATGGTTACGGCCGTCGTCTGCATCCTTGTGCCTGCGTTTATTACGCTGGCTCTTTATAATATGCTGACCAAGGATGCCGTTAAGGAAGAAGCGATCGTGCAGGCCCGGCAGAAGCTGCAACTGGTGGATGGTTACGTGACGAGCCTGTTCGACGACATGCTGGCGATCGCGAACAGTATACAGAACGACTCCTCGGTTAGTATCGTGCTGAAGGAAATTGCCAACGGCAAGATGTATGAAGGACCGAACGGCGAATATGAACGATTCCTGGATCAGTCTAAAATACTGAGCAAAATCGATTTTTTGACGATTCAGGGAGACTCCGCCTACGTAACGATTCTGCTGAAGGACGGCACCAAGTTTACGAATTATAACATCTCGGATTTCGATCCCATCAAATTAAAGGATGAGCCTTGGTTCGACCAATTGGATAGTTTGACCGGGCTGCAGTCTCTTTGGGTCGGTACATCACCGACCGTATTTCCAATTGAAAGAGTGAATAGTCCCTACCAAATTACGATGGCTAGGACGCTCCGAGCTGGCGTACGACCATATGGATACGTCATTGTTACGATTATGGAGAAAGACGTCAGCGGCATCTTCAGCCGATTGGCGGAGGGCCAAGAGACGACGCTGCTAGGCAGCGATGGACGGATCATGTCGCATCTCGACAAAGACAAGATCGGGGAAACGTTTACGCATGGCGATACGCAAAGCAGCAGCTCCGATCTCGTTCATGTGGACGACGAAAGCTACATTCTTACTTCACAAAATCAGAAGCTGACAGGCTGGGAGCTTGTCTCGCTGACACCGTACAAACAAGCCGTATTTAAACTCAATTCCATCTTCAATCGAGTGGCGGTGCTCCAGCTTATATCCTTTGTAGTATTTGTATTATTGTTTCTATATTTGCTTGGCAACTTCACACGCCCGCTTGTACGGCTGGGCAAGATGGCAGAGACGGTGCAACGGGGCAATCTCGAGGTACGATCGAATATACGCGGCAACGACGAGATCGGGTATCTCGGACTGTCGTTTGACCATATGTTAGACCGGGTGAAAGGCATGATTGCGGAGATCACTATGACGCAATCGAGGAAACGCAAGGCGGAGCTTGCGATGCTGCAAGCGCAGATCAATCCGCACTTTCTATTTAATGTGCTCAATTCGATCAGGATGAAGGTGATGCGCGGCGGTGATCTGGACAGCGCTGAGATGATGGGCTCTTTGTCCAAGCTGCTCCGAATGACGATCATCCAGAGCAAGGATACGATCCCGCTGCATGAGGAGCTCTCGATCGTAGGGGATTACGTCAAGCTTATGAACATGAGGCAAAGGGAGAAGGCGGAGCTGCGGCTAGATCCCGCCCCTGATACCTTGATGTGCCGTGTGCCGCGCTTTTTCCTGCAGCCGCTCATCGAGAATGCGCTTATTCACGGACTTAGTCAACGTGCAGGCGTGATTTCGATTACGGCGCGGACGAATGATCAGCATATGGTGATTAACGTGCAAGACAGCGGACAAGGGATGGATACGGATAAATTGGAGACGCTTCGTAATAAATTGCAGGCTGGCAGCATCAGCGACGAGATCGGCGATGAAACCAGCGGCAGGTTATCGGGAATCGGGCTGTATAATGTGTGCGAACGGATGCGAATGACGTATGGGGAGTCGTTCCGCATTGATGTGAACAGCGGAGTAGATGAAGGGACAACGATTACAATGATCATTCCTATGCAGAGAGCGGAGGTGGACGAACTTGTATAAAGTGATGCTCGTAGATGACGATTATCCGGTTCTGGAGCTCATTCATTATGCGATCGATTGGGAGAGCCTTGGATTGTCCGTCATCGGGATGCATGAGAATGGAGCCCGAGCGCTGGAAGCCTCAGAGATCGAGATGCCGGATATACTGATCACGGATATCGGCATGCCTCAGATGAACGGCCTAGAATTGATTGCGAAGCTTAAGGAAGTGAAGCCAGGTCTTCGAGCGGCTATCTTGTCCTGCCATGACGAATTCGAATATGCGCGGCAAGCCATGAAGCTGCAGGTGCAGGATTATTTGCTCAAGGATACGCTTGACCCCGCTGCGATACGGACGCTGTTATCGCAATTCATCGCGAGTCTGGAGGAGGAGCGAGAGCATCAGTCCAAGCAGCTTCGTATGGAGAGTTTGGTTGACCGCAATCGTTCTCTTATGAAGGAAAAGTTTATACGCGCGACTCTGCAGCAGCCCATGTTAGACTTTGGGAAATGGCAAGCGGAGCTTGCCGGATTCGGCTTGCCGCTGCAGCAAGGAGAGACGATCATTCCCGTCATAGGGCTAGTCGATGAATATAAGGCTGCGAAGCTGCGGTTCCAATCCGAGGAGGTGCTGCGCTTCGCTGTTGATAATGTGCTCGAGGAAACGATATCGAAGTGTGGTCTTAAGGCTGTCCATTTTCAGTACAGCACGCAGGAGACCATATTGCTGGCGGCGTTTGCTGGAGGACTGAAGGTGAATGGATACGACAAGACAAGGGAGCTGCTGCGAACCCTTCAGGCTGCTATGAGAAGTCTGAAGCTGTCCATGTCGTTCTTGATCGGAGAGAGCTGCCCAGGGGCAGAGGGGCTTAAGACTGCATTGAAAGGGATTCAGCAAGATAGTCTCTCGCGGTTTTATCGGCAGCCAGGGGAGATCATCCGAACGGAGGAGAAGCAGCCGCAATTGTACGACCCGATCAAAGACTTCCAGAAGTCGAGCGAGAAGCTGCGGGATCTCATCTTAGGCAAGAAGGTAGTGGAGATTCAATCGGCCGTGGCCGAGTGGCTGGATGAAGCGGCGGAGCGGCGTCCAGATCCGGCGGCCGTCAAAGACTGGGTGCTTCGTATGCTGCTCGATACGAGGCTTAAGCTGCAGTCCGTAATGGACTATCGCTCTGCCGGGCGGGGGGAGATGCTTCCTAACGAGGCGCTTGAGCTGGATACGCTTGCCGAACTGAAGGAATGGATGATCGGCAACTGCTTGTCCATTATTGCAGCGGATATGTATGGAGGACCCTCCAGCAAACGCGAGGAGATTGCGGAGGCTTGCGGATACGTGAAGCAGCATCTGGATCGCAAAATTACACTCGAAGAGGTGGCAGAGCAGCTCTTTATGAATCCCAGCTACTTTAGCAGACTGTTCAAGAAGGAGACTGGGGAGACCTTTATCGAATATGTTACGAGAATGAAGCTTCATCGCGCCAAAGAGCTGCTGGAGAACAGTGCTGCTCCCGTCGGAAAAATATGCGAGACGCTCGGTTACGACAACCAAAGCTACTTCATTAAGCTATTCAAATCGTTTGCGGGCGTTACGCCCGTCGAATACCGTAGCCAGTTGCGCAAATAAGGAGTGGAAGATGTGGAGTGGGGACAGAAGGAATCGAGATCATTATTTGAGCTATTGTCGGACCGGGTGCGCGGATTCGAGCTGATAGGCGGTCCGGAAAAGAAGCAAGAGATGGTGCAGAGACTGAGAGGGGATCAATCTCTCGCAGCCATGCTCGATGAGATCGAGGCGGAAGCGGAGCGACTGTTGGCGGAAGCAGAGCCAATCCTGACGGACCAGCTCTTCCGGTTGTTCGGCGAAACCGGTGAGCGGCTGCCTTATGAGCATGTGTACTTTGCCAAGCGCAAGAGGTTGAATGCGTTCGCGCTTATGACGTGGCTGAAGCCGGAGACGGGGACGGGGATCTACGCGGATGGTCTTCGCCAGATTGTACGATCAATCTGCGACGAGTGGACATGGGTGTTGCCCGCCCACTTCGACGAGGAACGAGGACCCTGGGGCTATATTGATTTGTTCGCAGCCGAAACAGGGCAAGCGCTTACGGAAGTCGCCGTATTGCTGGGCGATGTTCTAGGCGAGGATATAGTTGCGCGTATCGCCGAAGAGGTGGAGCAACGGATATTCGAGCCTTTTATGTCCAAGGGACCATACCGCTGGGAGAAACTCGCCAACAACTGGTCTTCGGTCTGCGCGGGATCGATCGGCATGGCAGCCATTTATGTAGTGGAGGATACGGAGCGCTTAGCTACTTTACTCGAGAGGGTACATGCGGCAATGGATGCGTTTTTGTCGGGATACGGACAAGATGGGGCTTGCCTGGAGGGGTATTCGTATTGGCAGTATGGATTTGGTTATTACATCTATTATATGGATCTGCTTAAAGCGGCGACTAGCGGCAGATTGGATGGATTCGCTGAGCGCAAGGTAGAAGCTATCGCGATGTTCCAGCAGCGGTGCTTCACAAGCGAAGATATGGTTGTGAGCTTCTCGGATTCGCCGGAGCGCAGCGGTGTTTATATGGGGATGACGAATCGGCTGCGCCGTGAGTTCCCGAGCGTGGCATCCCCTGATATATTGCTTCGGGTACCCTATGCGACGGATCATTGCGGGAGATGGGCGCATGCGTTCCGCAATGTGATCTGGGCGACGGATTCAACGGGGGCTGCCGCAAATGAGATGGCGGGATCTGGGGCGGTCAAGGTCGGTTGGCCTGCGGAAACACGTTTGATGGAGGACGCGCAATGGTTTATTTCTCGAATCGTACCTGGCAAGGGTGATTCCTATTGTTTCGCCGCCAAAGGGGGACATAATGGGGAGCCTCATAACCATAATGACGGCGGTCAATTTCTCCTTCATGCGAATGGAGAAGCTTATCTGGCCGATCTTGGCAGCGGGATGTATACGAAGTCTTATTTTGGACCCGAGCGGTATTCGTATTGGTGTAACGGGTCTCAAGGGCATTCCGTTCCCATCGTGAACGGGGCCTATCAGGCAGAGGGCAAGGATCGGAAGGCGACTATAATCGATGCAATGATTAGTGAGGCGGAGGATCACTTTGCAGTAGAGTTGAAAAGAATGTATCCGGAATCAGCAGGTCTGCAATCATTCGAGCGAAAGTTTAGGTGGTGCAAGCTCGGATCGCCCGCGCTTACGATTAGCGATCGATTCTCCGTTGATGATCATTTAGCGGAAGCGTCGTTGTCCATTGTGGAGAGGTTTATAACAAGGAAGGAACCTCGTATGTTAGAAGAAGGGTTTCTTGTGCTGGAGCAGAACTATCTACTGATGATCAGATATGACTCTGACTGTTGGAGACCGGTCGTGGAGCAGCGGAAGGACTTTGATCATTTTGGTCAAGAGCGTCACTGGTATACATTGGACTTCCTTCCTACAGAAGCATGGAGGAGCCATATCATCGAAGCCGAATTTACATTTACTTTCCTACCCGAGGAGGATGCGAGATGATGAAGGAGATGCAATTGGGAAATCGCGATTATTGGATACAGCGATTGAGTGAGGTGGCCGAGCCGGTATTACTCAAGATGGCTGAAGGCAAGCTGAAAAGCGAGATGCCGGTGGAAGCGAAGGATGGGCTGCTGGAGGACCGAAAAAACTTTACCTACCTGGAGGCGATTGCTCGATTGTTGTGCGGAATCTCGCCATGGCTGGAGAACAGGGAAGGCGCAGCAGATGCCGACGAAGAGGCTCTCCGTAGTCGATATAGCGATTTGGCGCGACGCGCGATAAGAAACGGCGTTGATCCGAATTCGCTGGATTACCTGAATTTTTCTGTTGGTCATCAGCCGATCGTCGATGCGGCATTCCTTGCTCAATCGCTGCTTCGCGCGCCGAACGAATTGTGGGGCAAGCTGGATGTAGAAACCCAGCGCCAAGTTATCGCGGGGCTGAAAGCGACGCGCACCCGCAAGCCGTATCCTAACAATTGGCTGCTGTTCGCCGCAATCATCGAGACGTTTTTGTTTGTTGCAGGAGAGCCGGACTGGGATCCGATGCGCGTCGATTATGCAATCAGGCAGCACGAAGCCTGGTATGTAGGCGATGGCGCTTATGGCGACGGACCTCAGTTCCACTGGGATTATTACAACAGCTTTGTCATTCAGCCTATGCTCATTGATATATTAGCCGTGTTACATACGCAAGATGTCTCATGGGATCGGTATTATGCTGCAGTGCTTGAGCGGGCGAAGCGATATGCAGCCGTGCAAGAGCGGATGATAGCCTCGGACGGAACCTTCCCGCCGATGGGCCGGTCGCTTGCTTACCGCTGCGGCGCCTTCCAAAGCTTGGCGCAGAGCGCTCTGCGAGGCGAGCTGCCTGAAGATCTAGCATCAGGTGCGGTCAGAAGCGCGCTCACGGCCGTCATCCGGCGTACGCTGGATGTGCCGGGTACCTTTACGGAGGAAGGCTGGCTGACGATCGGGCTTGCCGGTCATCAGCCTGAGCTGGGCGAAAGTTATATTTCGACGGGAAGCACGTATTTGTGCTCAGCTGTTTTCCTCCCGTTGGGGCTGCCTGCATCCGATCCATTCTGGAGCGAACCTGACCGGCCATGGACATCAGTCATCGTCTGGAGCGGGGAACATGCGTCGATCGATTCGGCGTTGAAATCATAGAGGTTCGAAATACGCTGTCTTCATGCCCGTCTATCCTTATATTTAGCTTAAATCCTAGCACCTCCGTCTACTGGCGGAGGTGTAAATTTTGCGAAAAAAGGTTGCTAGGCACTTGAAATTGGACGGGAAGTTGAGTATGATAAAAATGGCTGTTAGCACTAAACGCTTACGAGTGCTAACGATGTACAATAAGCGACAAATTTAGAAGGAGGCTATTTTCAATGATTAAACCTTTGGGTGAACGCGTATTGATCGAACCAATCGCGAAAGAAGAAACAACTGCAAGCGGCATCGTGCTGCCGGATACGGCTAAGGAAAAGCCGCAAGAAGGCAAAGTTATCGCTGTAGGCAGCGGTTCGTTGAAAGACGGAGTACGCGTTGCATTGGAAGTAAAAGAAGGCGACCGCGTTCTGTTCTCCAAATATGCGGGAACAGAAATCAAATACGAAGGCAAAGAGTATTTGATCATGAAAGAAAGCGACATTCACGCGATTTTCGGCTAAGTTCGCATACACATACCTTATTTTAACCAATCGGGAGGTTAACGATTATGGCTAAAGAAATTAAATTCAGCGAAGACGCTCGCCGCTCCATGCTGCGCGGTGTCGACGCTCTTGCTAATGCAGTTAAAGTAACACTTGGTCCTAAAGGCCGCAACGTTGTACTTGAGAAAAAATTTGGCAGCCCGCTCATCACGAATGACGGCGTATCCATTGCCAAAGAAATCGAGCTGGAAGATGCGTTCGAGAACATGGGCGCTCAACTGGTTAAAGAAGTAGCAACAAAAACAAACGACGTAGCTGGCGACGGCACGACAACTGCAACGGTTCTGGCTCAAGCGATGATTCGCGAAGGTCTCAAAAACGTAACAGCTGGCGCTAACCCAATGGTTATCCGCAAAGGTATCGAGAAGGCTGTGAAAGCAGCTGTAACCGAGCTTAAAGCGATCTCCAAGCCAATCGAAGGCAAACAATCCATTGCGCAAGTTGCTTCCATCTCCTCCGCTGACGAGGAAGTTGGTCAACTGATTGCAGAAGCAATGGAGAAGGTTGGCAACGACGGCGTTATTACTGTTGAAGAGTCCAAAGGCTTCAACACGGAGCTGGAAGTGGTTGAAGGTATGCAATTCGACCGCGGCTACATCTCCCCTTATATGATCACGGACACAGACAAGATGGAAGCGGTACTCGACAACCCTTACATCCTGATCACGGACAAAAAAATCACGAACATCCAAGAAATTCTGCCTGTCCTGGAGAAAGTTGTACAATCCGGCAAGCAGCTTCTGATCATCGCGGAAGATGTAGAAGGCGAAGCGCAAGCGACGCTGGTACTGAACAAACTTCGCGGTACATTCACTTGCGTAGCGGTTAAAGCTCCTGGCTTCGGCGATCGCCGCAAAGCTATGCTGCAAGATATCGCGGCCCTTACAGGCGGCCAAGTGATTACAGAAGAACTTGGACTTGAACTTAAAGGTACGACAGTAGAGCAACTGGGCTCCGCTCGTCAAATCCGCATCACGAAGGAAAACACGATCATCGTTGACGGCGCTGGCAACTCCGCTGACATCGTTGCTCGCGTAAACCAAATCCGCGTTCAATTGGAAGAAACAACTTCCGACTTCGACAAAGAGAAGCTGCAAGAGCGTCTGGCTAAACTAGCTGGCGGCGTAGCGGTTATCAAAGTTGGCGCGGCTACTGAAACTGAACTGAAAGAACGTAAGCTTCGTATCGAAGATGCCCTGAACTCCACTCGCGCAGCTGTGGAAGAAGGTATCGTATCGGGCGGCGGCACGGCTCTGGTTAACGTATACAAAGCGGTTGCAGCTGTTGAAGCAGATGGCGACGAAGCAACAGGCGTGAACATCGTTCTTCGCGCTCTGGAAGAGCCAATCCGCACAATCGCAGCTAACGCTGGCCAAGAAGGCTCCGTTATCGTTGAGCGTCTGAAGCACGAGCCAGTAGGCATCGGCTACAATGCGGCTTCCGGCCAGTGGGTTAACATGTTCGACGCTGGTATCGTCGACCCTGCTAAAGTAACGCGTTCCGCACTGCAGAACGCAGCTTCCGTAGCGGCTATGTTCCTGACAACTGAAGCCGTTGTTGCTGACAAGCCTGAGCCTAAGGGCGCTGGCGGCGGCATGCCTGACATGGGCGGCATGGGCGGCATGGGCGGCATGATGTAATGAAATCATTATCGAAGTAATTCGATGATGAGCGACCACGCTTAAGCGGTAGATTTCATCGCCGATGGAGCAGAGTGCGCTCCATGCGGTAATCATCAGGCAAACTCCTGATATAGTAAGGAAAACGGGACCTTTAGGGGTCCCGTTTTTTGCGTATTATCACAATCAGCATCGTCAAAACCATATCATCCATTTCGAAGTCGGGTACGGATCAGTCCGTCTTAGGAGGCTGCAATTCGATGTCACGCAAGGATGAGAATATTATGTATGACCTTGCAAGTGCCTGATCTCCAGAAGATCAGGCTCTTTTCGTTGGTTGCCGGAAGCGAGTTGCAAATGCGAACCTA
Organism: Paenibacillus sp. strain BS8-2; assembly: GCF_054483835.1. Lineage (NCBI taxonomy): Bacteria > Bacillati > Bacillota > Bacilli > Caryophanales > Paenibacillaceae > Paenibacillus > Paenibacillus sp. strain BS8-2. The sequence continues at coordinate 329,693 of NZ_CM137010.1, read as the reverse complement.
AAGAATTCTTTAACTTCCTCACAGGGGCTAATCCGCCATGATAGAGTAACAAGATAGGACAAATTAGCTAATAGAGGAGCAAATATGCAGCATCAAACCAATAACAAGGATCGGATTTTGATGAAAAATGTCCGAATTGCAGTACTTTTTTCATTCTTTCTTTTTGCAATAACGCCGTCGGCAGCGGCACAAAACGCAAGCTATGCAGAAGCGCTCAACCGCTTGGGATTGTTCGGCGGAACGGGGAATGGCTATGAACTTTCGAAGGTGCCTACCCGAGCGGAAGCCCTTGTGATGATGCTTCGTCTGTGGGGGAAGGAAGAGGATGCCTTGAAAAATACCTACAAAAATCCATTTAACGATACGACTTGGGAAAGTCCCTATGTGTCGTATGCCTATAGTAATAGCTTGGTCAACGGAATGACTGAACATCGTTTTGGCGGTAACCAACCCACCTCTCTAAACCAATACTGTGCAATGATGTTAAGGGTTTTGGGCTATTCGGAGACAAAGGGCGACTTTACCTATGAAACCGCGGTTTCTTTCGCCTCAAAGGTAATGGGAATAGACCTAGCAAAAGAAGCTGAGTTCAATCGGGGAACGCTTGCGAAAATAAGCAGCTATGTTTTAAACACTAGACCCAAAAACAAAATTGCGACACTAGGCCAAATCCATAGCGATAGTGATGTTTTTACGACGCAAAGTTTAAACGAGGCAAGGTCGCTGTGGGAGCAGGATAAAAATGTGGATTCATCGACGATTTTGATCTATGCAGTTGGCTCTGACCTTGAATCGCAACAAGGTCGTCTAACAGCCGACTTGGAAGAAATTTTTCGCGGTCAGCCCAATAAAAATACGAAAATCCTGATTCAAACGGGTGGAACGCTCAACTATCACAACCCATATATGACGGATGGAGCATCCGAACGCTTTGAAGTTAGCGAAGGACGACTTAGAAAGCACGAAAGCCGCATCCAAAGCGCCGCATCAGCCCCTAAAACACTAAAGGATTTTCTGGTTTGGGGCAAAACCGTTGCGCCGAGCGAGCGTTATATCCTGATTTTATGGGACCATGGGTATGGTACAATGGGCGGATTTGGTGCAGATGAGCTAAACGGACGAAAAACGATGAAGGTATCGGAGCTTTCGGGGGCAATCGATGAATCAGATATGTATTTCGACTTAATCGTCTTTGATGCATGTCTGATGGGTACCGTTGAAACGGCCTATGCTCTTAGAAACCATGGCGAATATCTCATTGCTTCCGAAGATTCAACTCCCGCAGCAGGGTTGTATTATACGACATGGATAAGCGCAATGGAGCGAAATCCGCAGATTAGCACGGAAAGATTGGGACGGTTAATGCTAGATTCCTTTACCCTGCATTCGGCGTTAGAAGCTAATCATATGCCAACAACAATATCAATGATGAAGCTTTCTCAGGCTGAATCACTGGTTAAGGCAATAGAACATGCGGAATTCGATACTTCGCTGCCAGACCTTGTAAGCAACTCAGAGCTATTAGGGGTAAACGAAGGGGTATTTGATCAATATGATGTGATCGATCTGATGGGCCAATCATCAGCTATTACTGCTGCAGCCCAGGCGCTTGCATTCGAAGTGAGAAATTCAGCGGGCTACAACAATCGTAACGGCGTGGCGCTCTATGTGCCTAACAGAAAAATCGCGCAGGCAGATGAAATGAAAGAAGAGCTAAAAGCCATTGGTCTTGGCTCACAATATATCAATACGATTTTCAATGAAAATTAGGGTACGACTATATGAGGAGGTATCTTATGAAGAAGATTTTAAGCTTGATGTTAGTCCTTTCGTTGCTGGCATCAGTAGTACCTGTTTATGCCAATGTGGCAACCAAATTCAACTACGTGTTCGGTGTGCAAACAGGTGGAAACGGTGATGGCGGAACAGGTGATAATATTCATCTTGGTTTAAGTACCTATGACACTGGAACATACGGTGCTAATGGATCAGGTTATGGCGGAGCTGGAGCTTGGGAATATAAACAATATCCGTATACCATGGACAATACTCCGCCATGGAGAGTGGATAAATTGGTTTATTGGCTTGTAGGCAGTGATGATTGGTACATTGAACATGTAAATCTGTGGCTTCCCTATATGAATGGGGGATTAAATCCGACACAGACGACACGAGAGCTTGAGCTATTTACATGGACCAAAGACCGCGGCAGACTTGAGCACAATATTTCGGATTTAACACGAAGAAAATTTACAAGCTTAGGTGACGTTGATAAGCGTGGGGGAGAGTTCTATCTCGATCCTAATTCATCAGGCTCTGAAAGTGTAGATTGGGACAATTATGTTAGCGATCAATATGGCCACTACGACATTATGCAATATGAGGATGCCCCAGTATTCAGCTATACCGTTTCGGACGACGCTGTGGGAAGGAATTGGCTAACATTCCAGGAGCCAACAAAAACTCAAAATTTCAGATTGGATATTGATCGCAAGAAGCTTCACGATGCAATGGTTGCACAGGACAAAGCAGAGATTTCGTTAACGTATAGAGTGGCGCTGCTTGCCCAGTCTACCAATGCTGAGAGCCTTGAGGGGACATTTGCCCACATAAGTTCAGGAAATCCGGGAGTTAAAACCTATTTAACAGCAAAGATCGGGAACCAGGATTATTATTATAAGGATATAACGTATACGTTTTATCGCAGCATCTATAACCTTGGCAACCCTGACATCAGTCAAACGATTACCTATTCGCCCAGCCTTGACAATCGATATCTAAATCGTACATTTACAGATGTTGATATCACAGTTGAAGCGGTTTCCCTTCACAAAAAAACGATGACGCAAGAAATGAAGACGGAGCTCATAACGAACTTCCAAGCAACGCCTGTGTTGTATCTTGGAAACAGTACGGAAACACCGCTTGCTGACCTTACCATGACAAAACTACGGGACAATGACGGAAATCCAAACGGCAAACTTCAATTTACTGGAACAGTGCCGTTGGATGTTAGCGCAGTTGAAAGCGAGGGCATAAGGCTTCAGCTTAACAACGTGTCTACCTCTCTAATGAAAAATGGTCGAGCTCAGGCCTATCAATTGGAAAATCCAACACCGGAATCAGCAACCTCACAAAGCTTTTATTTTTCAACGCACAAAGTGGACACGAAAACACCAACCGTAAGAGTTACCGACCAATATGGAAATGACCTTGTGGGGGGGGATTCCATTCAAAATAACATCAAAAAGAAACATGAGTTTTATATGGTTTCAAGCGAAACACTCTATCCAGAGGGAAATGTCGCCCACACCACTTCGAATCAAAACTATTTTAAATATGAGCTGTACAAGAAATCGGGTGATTCCTACGAACCGGCAATGACAAGAATAACAAACTTTGACGGAACAGGAATACAAACAAGAGTGACCGCACCTATTAACACGCAAGTTTTGAATGGAGTTAGCATAAAACTAAGTCCGATTGATCCCACAGAAGGAGAATTCAAGCTGCGGCTTTATGGATGGGATCGAGCCGACAATCCGTTAGGCGGAGATGCCGGATACGCAGAAATCGAAAATATCAAAATCGATAACCAGGCTCCGCGAGTGAGCATTCACGAAACGGTACACCAGCAGGATGCCCAGTTCCGCAAAAGAAATGACTATCGATTTGCAATGAACGATCTTCAACAAAGCAACAACGGCTGGTCAAGGACTTATTATACCTTTATAAACGGAACTGCGACGCCATCCGATACTCCGATTGGTGAAATTGAACCTGCATCGGAAGAAATAGCTTCTACCCAAGGCATGTGGGCATTTGTAGATTCTGAAGGCGATAGCGCAACGGCTATGTTATCCATTCCAGAAGGTGACAACTTTGATGGGAAACTCTATTATTTCACAGTAGATTCACTTGGCAACGATTCGAGAGACGAGCAAGCGTCAAAATATTATACGAAACCTGTGAAGATTTATAATGGGGAAGTTACGGACACACTCATTTCCGGGGATGCGAGCCTTCCAAGTCCTCGCTTTGACATCAGCTTTGACACAAGCGATCCAAACCTTGAAACGAGTTACAGATGGATTGCGCATCCCAGCAATACCTGGTCGCCCACCTTTACGCAAAACTTTAGAGTATATGATGGACAAGATGTCGGCGATTCTTCACAACGTAATGCTTCAAATGGAAGAATAATCACGATGCACGAAAGATATATACTTGAATATACGGTTACCAATCAACAATCTGGCAACACGGCCGAGTTTTCAAGAGTATACCATTATGACAATGAATACCCTGAAATTAGCTATACGATCGGAAGTGGGCACGATCACTTTAAATCATCCCATCAGTTTAACGTGAAAGTGACAAGTGACAGCGGAATTGCAAGCGCGTATTACTATTTATCCAGACCGGACACGGAAATTAGAATTGACAATACATCAAACTATACGCTGACATTGACACCAAACAGCGAAAACATAGTAGAGGTTGATCAAACCTTGACCATGACGGGACTTCCGTCAGGCGCGTACAGCATTGTTGTAGTTGCAACAGACCTGCATGGAAGGGAAAGCAAAAAGGTTTCCCCGTACTTCGGCATGAGGTCAGGGTCTGCAATCGTTGATGAATTAAAATATACAGGGCCAAAGATTTTAAACGGGATGGGTACAACAACGGATGGAACCTATAGCGTCTATACGATTTTGAGAGAACCCCATGTATCATGGACTTCGGATAGTACAAAGAAGTATCAAAACCCGGTCTATTATGCAACAACGGATGGTATGCCAACAGATAACGGCGTTTTAGTGCCTACGTTTACAGCCGGCAATAACTTTGGCGGGTATTTCATATTTACACTCGACACCCCCATGCAGCTTCAAGAAGGTGTCAACACCATCTATCTTCAGTTTGGGCTTTTAAATCATCCTGCTGATGAAAGACCAGAGTTTTTAACGGAAGCAAGACCGGTCACTATTCTTTATGATAGCCAGGCGCCGACCTTTGAATTGCCGGACTATAGCACCATTCAGCCAACTAACGGATCAGTAACGGCGACAATAGCAGCAAGCGATGCTGGAACGGGAATTAGCAAGCTGACGGTTGCACCGGAGGATGGGGGCAAGATTACGGTTTCTCCTTATGCAAACGGTGCATTCACCGTAACGGTCAGCGAAAACATAACAACGAACCTGACGCTGTCCGACGAGCTTGGCAATAGCGTTCTCGTTCCGATTTCGGTTTCCAATATTGACAAAACAGCTCCATCCGCGCTGGCGTCGAGCAGCATCGTGGCAAATGGTGCAAGGCAGGATGGCGTCATTACGGTTGATGTTTCCGACAAAAACGACACAACCGTTTCATTCGCACTTATTAAAGATCCGACGGCAAATCAAACTCTAACAGAAGCGGACTATGCTTTGTTTAATTCCAGTCAATCCGTGGAACTGCAAAGCAGTCCGGTAATCGTTAATGGCGAAGGAAACAAACAGAGTACCTATACGATCGATTTGAAAGGGCTTAGCGGAAGTTATGCAATCGGGATCAAGGCGGTCGACGCTGCAGGCAATATGACCGAAACAGTATTTTATAACTCCAGACTGAGCCTGGTTGATGCGGAAGCATCCATAATAAGTGTTAGCGCAAACCCTGCAACAACAAAAACCACCTCTACGGTCACCGTTACATTTAACGTTCCAGTAACCGTAATGCCTAACGCACCTGCCCAGGGTAATGTTGTAGGGGATATGGCAAGGTCGAACCTTCTGTATACAGGACTGTTAACAACATCCGTCGACTATGTGCTGGACTATGATGTTGTGATTCAAAACAATAATCCAATCAATCTCTATATCCAGGACGAGGTTGGCAGGGATAAAGTAGTAGAATTCACGCCTGATGTTGAATTTGTTACAGGCTTTGACATTACAGGTCATGTAGAGAAAAATGGTCAGACCATTCAAAACGGAGGATTTATAGCCTATAACCAGGGCGACAAGCTTTATTATGTCGTCGTTCCCAATCCAGCGTATTCCGCGCAATATTTCTTTGTTGAACATGCAATATTGTCCGGGATGGAATTGAATACGGAGCTTAGCGTTCATGAGCCTTCCTTTACAGAAGTAGAAGGGAAAACAGCTTATTCTAAGCTTGTATTCGAAGCGCTAAGAGATGGCCAAACAACAAAGTCGGCTTATTTCGAAGCATACACAACAGAAGGCATTGAATCTGATCGAATGGAAGATGAATATGTTGCCATTTCAGTGGTGGATGAAACTGCCCCTGCTGCCAATGTGAACTATTCGATCACTGCGCTAACAAACCAGAATGTTAACGCAACACTATCTATATCCGACCCGGAAAGCGGGATTTTGAAGCTTGAACGTTCGTATGACGGCCAAAACTATAGTCCAATTGACTCCATTGTTTCGCACACCGAAACCTTCGAGCAAAATGCAACGGTATACTTCAAAGTGACAAACAAAGCAGGAATCGAAACAATCGTACCCGTTACTGTTTCAAACATTGATAAAACGCCAATCACGCAGGACAGACACTATACAGTGGAATACACTTATGAAAACTATCTTGGAAATTCGACCCCCATCCAAGAGGGAAAGGCCTATAGAAGGGTTATGGCAACGCTCAAGTTTATCGGTGACGAAAAAACGCTTGCCATGACAAACAACAGCGGAGCACTCTCAAGGATGCTAACGCAAGATGTTCATACATTCACATTCCAGCTTAGGGATAGCGCGGGAAACACAGGTTCCCAAACGGTTAGCTATGACCATTACGACAACACAATCGGTGAAACCTCCTATGTGTTATCTAACACGGCCAAGACAAACCAAAATATCTATGCAACGATCACGTTGACGGATGATCGGGGCGAGATCGCATTTGCCGAGGTGAAAAAGGGCGATGCCGTGTATCCATTCAGGGGCGAGCCGCTTGAAAATGAATATGTCGTGGAGCTGGACAGCTCGGGCATTTATTATGTGACAGCATACGACTACGCAGGAAACAAGTGGACAACTCCAATCACGGTTTCAAACATTAACAAAGTAGCGCCAATTGCAACCGCAAGGACCTACAGCACGCTTCCAACGACAATCACTTCACAAAGCGTGAATGTGGAGTTAACGCAGTTTAGCAAAGATATCAAAACCATTACAGTCACCGGCGTGGAACTTACCGGAAGCCTTACTGCCAACGATATCGTGCATATCCCTGGCACAAAAGCGGTTCGCTTCAGGAAAAACGGCACGGTTACCATGTTCTTTGTGGACGATTATGGCAACGAAGGACATGAGGTGATTACCGTCTCCAATATTGTGTCCACGCCGCCGCAAATCGAAGCAACGGCAGCCTTGGCGGAGAATAAGCTGAGCGTGAATGTAACCTTTGACCAAATCCGCGACAGTGACGGCGTACCGCTGGACCTGCTTAGAAAGCTGACGGACCTTACCGTTTCTTATCGCGGCTATGAATATGCGCTTTTGTCGGAGGTTAAGGATGAAAACGGCGATGTTATCTCCTATAAAGAGGCCGTCATTAACGTCAAAACGAACGGGGAGCACGTCTTTCAAGTCCGAGACCGAACTGGCATCACGCAAAAAATTCTACTGACGGTTGAAGGCATTGAAGTGGGCGCGCCAAAGGTTCAAGAAGTTCGTTGGACGTATAAATATCTTGAACAAAACCAAGCTGGCGAGTGGGTGGAGAGGGATCACCAAAACAAAATTGTTGTTGGTGTCGACACGTCCGGCAAAGAAGCAGGGTATGTCGTGGGAATCGACAAAAACCCGGCAACGAACCAAGATGTGCAGGTCACGGTAATCACGGACAAAGATGCCAAGTTCGTGGGCGGAAACGACCCTTGGGGACAAGATAAGTCAATGAACTATAGAGAAAATGGACTTTACAATTTTAACCTTGAAGGAAGAACAGGGGACTATACCTCGTATGGTGTCAATATTGGTCTAATCGACAAAACGCCACCTGTGCTCAAGCTTAAAAATGGCGAAGAGCTAATCTTCATTGAAGGCATGACGCCTGCAAGGGATGCCTCCATTGCCTACGACAAGTCAAAGCTTCTGGACTTCGAAGCATGGGATGTGGTTGCAGGCCAAAATGTCGATCTAACGAAACGAGTCACCATAAGCTACGGAGCAGGCGGCAGAGTGTTTAATCCTGACAACATTTCGGCTAATGAATTTGTTCGCTCGAACCCTTACTATATCGACTATACCGTAAGAGATGATGCAGGGAATCAAACCACCATTCGTAGAACCGTTCGTCTTGTGGGTCTTTACGACACAATAGCCCTTGTTAACGGAGTTATGCCGGACAGCTCGAATGTTGCAACCGTTGTTGGAAACAAAGTTGAACTAACACTAAAAAACTTTTCCGGAATCTCGTATGCCCGTTATGAAAAAGGGACTTTGACGCAAGGTCAAATGAAAACAAAAGGAACGATCCTTCGGGAGAAAAACGGCGTTTATACCATCGATAATGTCTCGAACGGTTGGTACACCGTATATATCCAAACGGATAAACGCGACTATTTCAACATTCATGTCTATGTTTCACATCTAGGAGGGAAATAGGCAATGACGATCCATCGAACAATGAAACGCAGCATAGCTGCAATCCTTTGTTTAACCCTGTTATTCACTTTTGCAAGTTTCCCTGACCGTGCAGATGCTAGCAACGAAAATTATTCCATTGCAAACGAATTTATGAAATATTCGATCAATGCGAAAACGGGTGGTTTTTCAATCGAAACCATTAACGGTCACCCGCAAAAAGCTTTCGACAACAACCTGCCGCTTCTGTATAGGGAAGATGCGGCAAGGAGCAACGGAACATCCTTCACAACCGTTCGGATCGACGGAAAAGATTTTATTTTTGGTCAGGAATACGGCTGGTTCGGAATCGATACAAAGCTTCATGAACCTGTCGTTTCGGAGCAAAACAGACTGTTGACCATTGCATGGGACATCAAGGGCTATACCATCACGCAAAAGGTGTCCATTTCGATTGACCCTAACAATCCGAGGGCTGGAAACATTGGTATTTCCTATGATGTAAAAAACAACAATGCCAAGTCCGGGACGGTTGGTATTCGACTGCTTCTGGACAACGCGCTTGGTTCGGACATTGATTCACCTTATGTTTTGGTTGACCCAACGCAACCAACAATCGTTGAAACCGAATATAGCGGCGACAACCTTCCGCAACAAATTAGATATGTGGATTCTCTTTCCGCTTCGGACAAGATGGCTTATGCCATGTTGTCCGGCTGGAGCGGCAACAAAGACGTAAACGTTGATAAAGCCATCGTGGGTCACTGGGTTAATCTCGCAAACACAAGATACGATTATACGCCAAACCCTAATGTTGACTTTACCAACTATTCAAACAAATATTTAACCCCTGATACGGCAACTGCTTATTATTGGAACGAAAAATCAATTGAGCCAGGTGGGGTCAGAATTTCCGAAATGCTTTATGGGATCGGCAACTTTTCCGATCAAACCCAAAAGGAGCATGTTTCAATAGGGATCCAAACCGAAAACGTGTTGCTGACTAACGACAAGAAAACGTATGAAAACAATGGCGTTTTCAAAGCTACCGTAACCATTGACAACAGTGTCTCGGGTGCAAGAGAGCTCCTGGAACCTGTTGTGAAGCTTAGCCTCGATGAGGGACTTGTTTTTGCGGCCACGAATACACGGGAATACAATGTGCAGATTTCGGGCGGTCTTAACATTGGAACGGTGTTTGATATTCCGAATGTCGAGATTATCGCAGAGGCTCAGCCTATGATAACCTCCAAGCGTTTGATTGTTTCGTTAAATGCAACAGAAATTATTGATTCTAGCACACATAAAGTGGTTGACTATAGTGCGAATACAAACATTTTGATTCCTGCAGTTGAAGGGAAGCTTCCGGAAGTTTCCATGAAGCATGTTTTCCCGGCGGCCGTTTATTATGAAGGCGACAAAAATATAACCGTTTCCGGCGATATGAAAGTTTTGGCTGAGGCCCTTTCGGGAAGCGATGGATGGAGTCTTTACCTTGTTTCATCATCAAGCAATGAAGCTATTTTGATCGACAAAAGAAAAATAAGCTTTATTGAAGAAGGTCAGACGCTTGCGTTCTCAACGAACCAAACGATGGCAGTCGGAAAATACGACATTGAATTCAGATTTACCAATCAACAGCTGATCGGTGCCTTTGGTGCAAAAATAAAAGCAACAACGACTTTGGATGTCACAAACAATTTAGCGGATAAAAGTGCAAGCTACGGCATTGTTTCGCTCGTTCGATTTACAAATGCTGCAAACAACAGACAGATGTATGACTATATTAGTTTTGCAAACGAAGATGTCATGAAAAAATTTGTAGCTGGCGGCGTACAAAAAGATGGTATTCTTCATAAAAACATTCAGTTTGAAGGGGATAAAACTGAAATTCTGTTGACGCTTCGCGGGAAAATCAGGCTTATGGATACGGGTACAGAAAAATATTACTCTGCCAGCCGAGCCGATGGCGACATTACCATCAATAACATTTTGGCCTATGACAGCAACGAAGCGCTTAAGATGACCGTTAACAGCAATGGTGCAAAGCTGGAGGGCGACGGTACCATCAAAGTAATCAACTCTATCAATATTTGGCACAACAAGTGGTATTATGAAGCCCAAAACGGGGTCAAATATAGCCTGGACCGGGAGGCTGTTTCCGAGGAAGAGGCTAAGGCATTGGAGCTTCAGCTTGGCGATGCCGGTTCTATGCTGCAAAATATTGCGGGTTTCCTGATCAATATTAAATATGGCGTGATGACCCAGGATGATGATGATTTCGGAATCAGCTTTGGCGGAAGAATTTCATTGCCTTTGAAAGCTGCTGACAAATCGAAGGGTGAGGAGCATTATGACTATAAAGGCTCACTCACTGCAGATGTTAAGGATGTTCTCTATGGAAGCAAAGGCGACGATATCGGTTTTCGCGGCGTTAATACAACGCTGGCCGTTGAGCTGCCCGAAGATATATTAGGCCCTTTGGTAGGGAACGAGATCGGTGCCAAAGCCGAAGTAACGATTAACACCATTGAAGATATTTATAAGATTGAAGCCGGCGTTTCGATAACCGTGCTGGAAGTAGAAGGGTCATTGGCACTGAAAAAGGTTCGTATTAACGATGTTCCAAAAATGATGCTGGACGAAATCACATTCTTTTTAGCATCAGAAAATACGAGAATTCCTGTGGTTTCGCCTTATGTATTTATCACGGGACTTGGCGGAGGCATATCAAACCTTGCAGACACCATTGCCGGGGAACCGGCAGGCGAGCTGCCGCCGCTTACCATCCATCTTCAAACAAGGCTTTTGATTAATTTAATTATTGTTGGCGACTTTAAGCTGGATGCCAAGTTATCCGGAATGGCCATTGAAGGCGCCGCCCATCTTAATGGCGACGATAATGGACGGATTTTAAATATTCAAGCGGGAATGAATGTGCAATGGATATCGCCTTTTCAGCTAAATGCCTACGGCAGCATCAGCATTCATGCCGGAACGATTCGTGGCGGCATCACGATCAAAATTACGGAAGATTATTTTTATGGTTATGTTTACGCGGGACTGTTCATACCAGACTCCATCCCGTTTGTAGGGGGCAAGGAGATTGGAGGAGTCGAGGCGGCCGTTTCATCCGACTTTGTTGGCGCAAACTTCAAAGTCATTGGAATTAAGCTTGGCTTTATCTATTATTGGAACGGGGACCTCAACTTTGGCGGATCCATCGATCTATCTTCAAGAGGAAAAGCTGTTCACTATGTCCAATCGGAAGGGCTGGACGAAAGCGGCAACCTTGTACCAACCACCACGGTATATGGATCGAACCTGAGAAGACTCGCGACAAAGGCAGTGGCTAAAACGCGAGCCGGGAATGGCGTTACAAAAGAGATTAAACCGGCAACAAAAGATTCGCTTCTCTTTGAAGTTCCGCTTCGCGGATTTGTCAAACCTTCTGCATCGGAAATCATTGTCACCAATCCTAACGGCACCAAATTGACAATGGTCGAAGACGATTATAACGGCAACGGAAACTATCTCGTTCAATCTTTGGATGGCGTTAATTATTTGTACATTACAGTCACTGACCCATCTCTTATTGTTGCTGGCAACTGGTCGATATCAGTTGCAACGCCGGATGTTAATATCGACAACTTTGAAGTAAACAGCGTTGACGCTATGCCAGAGCTCACAGGAATTAGTGTTTCTCATAGCGAAAATGCAAGCCGTGATATTAACGTTTCCTGGACAACGGATAAACAAAGCAACTATTCGGGCGCGCTTAATATCTATGTCACAAAAGACCCATCCGTCATGCAATCCATTGAATCAACGAACATGCAAGACACTTCATCCTTAATTAGCGTTGGCAACCTGGAATTAGATGAAATTAAATCAGGTTCGCATGTATTCACGCTTCCGGAGTCCTTTCCGCAAGGGGACTATCATGTTGTTGCCATGCTTGTTAACCATCAAGGGGGAATGAGCAAAAAAATCACTTCTTCCACATTCACGTTCACAAATCCATTGCTTCCTCAAAAACCACAGGCTGTTTCTGCGGTCTACAGTGGCGACGGCTATGTGAAAGTGGATATAACGGGAAGCGATGAGAAGGCAACACATTATTTCGTGGCGATCCAGGACGAAGATGGTGTTGAGGTCGATAATTCCTTTGGTCAATTTAAAGTTGGCGGCGACATCATTCTGAAACCGTTAGAAGACCAAACGAACCGGCCTCTATTACAGGAAGGCAAAACGTATTCGGTTAAAGCGCAGGCTGTTAGAATTGTGGAAAATCCTCTTACGCATGCGGAATATTACAGTTCAACCGAACTTGCTTCATCGCCAAGTTTTGTTATGCCTTCACAGGCTAAGCCACAGCTTTTAAGCGTTGAAACGAACATTGACAGATCAAGGGATCGCTATTATTTAAACACGGATCTATTGGAAGTAACGTACACCTTCGACAGACCTGTTAAAATGACATTTAACCTTAACACGGAAGAAAAAAACACGCCTGAAGAGTTTAAGACGGTTTGGTCATTCCAGGAAACGGTTGAAGACGGCCAGCATTTGATGGACTTTATAGCAGTTGGCGAAAACCGTGATACCATTCAGGGCAGCAGGTCATCGGGAGCCATAGGGTTTACTGTCGACACAAAAGCACCTGCGTTGATGCTTGGCGAAGAGGTTCAAACAAGCCTTGACGAGGAAGAAGTTGACAACACCGTCAGTAATCAAGTTGTTTTTGTCGGAGCCAATTCACGCTATAGCTTCCATGGTGTAACAGAACCATCCGCAACCTTAACGTTGGACGGCAGTTCAGACGGAATAGATAGAAATCCGGACGGAACCTTCGTTGTGGGTCGTAAGACTTCCAGCCAAGAGCCAGACCAAACCCTGATTCTTAAAGCGGTTGATGATGCCGGGAACGAAACGGTTGTTCAGGTGTATCTTGTGAATCGTGCTTTGACGGAGTTTGAAAGCATTAAACTCATCTCCGACCTTGAAAGCTCCGAGGATCAACCTGATTACATCGAGCTTGGCATAGGCGGGAAAACGGCGCTTTCCGTTAAAGCTCTGCGCACAGTTGGAGACACCGTGTTAGAAGCGGAAGACGTTGTGTGGCACGTTCTTTATAATCAGAACATCATCAAGCTTTCGCAAGACGGGACAATCGAAGCATTAGCTCCCGGAGAAACGGCCATCAAAGTCAGCTATAGACTTTCTGCTTTTGAAGGTCCGGACGGGAAAGTTGTCTACAAAGAACTGTCGGACGTTATCAAAATTAGCGTAAAAGATCTTGGATATCGTTATGAGGTTCGTCAAACGCAAGGGTTCTCGTTGTACGCCATCTACACGGAAATAAACATGGGCAAGGCAACGGTTGTGGTTGATGGCATCAAACAAACGCTGTTATATGACAACCTGAAGAAAGCATATATAGGTTCTTCAAGGGCGCTTGTCACAGGCGAGCAATTAACAGCCCATCTTGTTTTTGAACCATCGGTGAAATCCCCTATTCTGCTTCGCGGCGATACCGATGGCAGCGGCGCTATTGATAAAACTGACATTTCGGAAACAATGGATGGGATATTAAACAATGTCTACAACGGATTTAGTTCTTCGGAAAACTGGATGAGAGCGGATAAAAACGGTGATGGCATTGTTGACATTGTTGATGCGCAGCTCACGCTAATGGAGGCACTTAAAAGATGATAAAATACTTGAAAAGCATCCTTTGCATCATGCTTCTAGCGGCTGTTTTACCATCCTATGCCTACAGCGCAAACGATGCCGCAGACCTTAGTTATCGTGCAGACATCACAGTAACCGACAGCTCGGGTGCCGCGAAATCATCCTTTGAAGTTGGAGAGGACATTTTTGTTAAGCTAAGTCTTTCCTATACGGGTGCAGGAAGAGCGCCCGTATATGGCTTTCAGGGAAAGCTGCAGTTTGATTCTTATGTTCTGAAAAACACCGGCTTTAAAATGGAAAAGGACATTTCAATGAACTATTCCGATGGCATCATCAACTATATCTATCTGGATATGACCGCAGGGGGAAAAGCGGATTCCATGCTTCAAAATATGGGAACCGCTGTTTTCCAGGCCAGGAATAGCGGAACGTTCAGTTTTTCTTTAAGCAACGTCATTCTAACCAACAAAGATGCGACACACCGGTATATGGAACCGTCCCAAGATGTGCAAATCATTGTTGGCTCCGGAATAAAGGAAGCCTCAAAATCATCATTATATGAAGACATTGTTGCCGCCAAAGCTTTGCTTGCTTCCGTTACCATCGCGGATGATCCCAAAACCATATATAGTCCGGATTTTTGGTATCCAACAAAATCCGCGCAACAGTTAAGGGATGTTATTGCCGAGTCTGAGGCCGTTTTCGAAAAAGAAAATGCTCTGGCTTCGGAAATCTCGGAAGCAATCGAAAAGCTCAGCATTGGCGTTTCCAATTTTGAGAGCTCAAAAATAATCGGCCCGAATCGTTGGGTTGACCCGACCGGTAACAGCACCGTTGATCTTAAGTATTCCGTTAGAGCTTCCGTTGAAGGCGGAAATGGAAAAATTGCCAATGGCTTTGAAGCTCAAACCGTTCGCGCGACAACCTCTGCAACGGTCAGAATGATTCCCGATGAAGGGTTCGAAACCGAATATATATTTGTCAACGGCGAGAGATTTATTGGCTACGACATTTATACCATTCCGGAGGTTAACCGCGACACCGTTGTGGTGGTTACCTTCGCGAGAAAAACTCCTTTTACGGATATAGCGCATGACGAATGGTTCTATTCATCTGTAAGGTACGTTTATAACAAGGGGCTATTCACGGGAACTTCCGAAACAGAGTTTTCACCCAATGGGAAAATGAGCCGTGCCATGCTCGCCACTGTATTATATCGGTTGGAAAATCAACCAAAAGTTGAATTTGCAGATGTATTCTCTGACGTTCAGAGCAGTCATTGGTATTCGGATCCTATCATTTGGGCGAACCAAAGCAAAATTGTTAACGGATATGGCAAGGGAATATTTGCTCCCAATCAACCAATCACTCGCGAGCAAATCGCGGTTATGCTCTATCGATACGCCAAGGGCAAAGGACTGGACCTCCATGCCGAAAGTTCAAGCCTCGGCTTCAAGGATGCCAATAAAATTTCGGAATTTGCCAAAGCGTCCATTGCTTGGGCCGTGTCAAAGGGCATTATGCAGGGGAACTCCGATTTAACGCTAAACCCTTCCGGTCTTGCAACCCGAGCAGAAGTTGCCACGATGCTTCAAAGGTTCGAAGAGTTGGAGTAATTTAAAATGAATGCAAACCAAACTGCCTTAGAGCTTTTCTTTGGCAGTTTGGTTTCTTTCTGTGAACTTTTATTTGTTTGCGTAAGTTAGTAACATTGCAAATATTAGTTCTTGATATGATGTCATGCAATTCAGTATGATAACGATACAGCATCGTAAGGCAATCATCTGGAGGAATTTCAATATGTTAAAAAATAAAAGTATTTTTATTACCTTATTACTGTCCTACCTGTCCATTCTTTGTTTATTTATTCTTATTGGAAGCTACATATTCGCCAAGGTATCCGAGGTGTTGGTTGATAACGCACATGCCTCTAACCTGACCATAATGGAGCAGGCCAAGCAGGATATCGATAGCAGGCTGAAGGAAGTGGCCAAGCTGATGGAACAGGTCGGCATAAATCCCCAGGTTCAAACGCTCACGAATGCGGCCTCCTCTAATATATATCCTCAAGAATATTTGGCTTTCAGTTTATCCAAGGAGCTTTTTCGATTATCGTCAATGAGCAGCTTTGCCGATCAATTTTATATTTATTTCGCAGATCGTAATCTTGTTGTTTCGCCTAAGTTGGCGACGAGTCCGGACATCTTTTTTAACCAAATCAATGTTTACTCCAACTTAACCTTAGATCAGCTGAATGAGAAATATTTCTCGGGGTTTCGACCCAGCCGCTTTTTTCCTTCTGAACCGATGACGAATAACATAAATAATCAGATTATCACATAC
Source organism: Paenibacillus sp. strain BS8-2 (assembly GCF_054483835.1). Classification (NCBI taxonomy): domain Bacteria; kingdom Bacillati; phylum Bacillota; class Bacilli; order Caryophanales; family Paenibacillaceae; genus Paenibacillus; species Paenibacillus sp. strain BS8-2. Next base: position 313,053 of record NZ_CM137010.1, on the reverse strand, counting down.
GTACAGTCGTTGCCGCTTGGACAGAAGAGCAATGTCCCGGCCTATCTGGTTGTCTCCATGAATGATCAGCAAATTAAGAATATCGTAGAGAAGTGGGGTCAACTTAACAAAGGACAGTTCTTTATTGTGAATAAGGAGGGCGAGATCGTTACTTCGACTTCTGACAATACAGCAATATTGAATGATGCTCGTCTAAATTTGAATAATCAGCATGATGCTAATCTGGAAGGCTCCTTCACCTATTCCTATAATCGAGAATCAATGATCCTTACGTATGTCGTCTCGGAAGAAAGCGGATGGAAGTATATATCCGTTATGCCGACGAAAGTGATCATGTCTAAGGTGGATGATATTCGAAATTGGGCCGTTAAAGTATTGCTAATTTCGTTAGTGGCGGGGATTGCGGTGTGCTATTATATGGCTTATCGCAATGTCAGCCCTATTCGTCAAATTATTCATGTCATTGCCAATAGCGGTAAAACGGCAGATCGAAAAGCGGGTCATAATGAGATCGCGATTATTAATAGCACCTTATCGGATTTATTTATTGAGGAGAAGCAGCTTAAACGAACCGTTTACGAGCAAATGCCGATCGTACGCGCAAACTTTTTGAATCGTTTAATTAAAGGGCATGTAGAACCCGAGTCATTATCCGAGCTCCATCTTCAGAAGATGGGACTTTCGTTCCCATACTCGCACTTCGCGGTGCTGATTATCGATATCGATGATTGTAATGAATTTGTAAAGAGCGAATCGGAAAACGAGTGGTCGCTCGTTCGATCCGTTGTCATTAACATTATCGAGGACTTGTTTCAAGGCACCGGCATGGCTATAGAGACGGATCGAGACCGCTTGATTGCCTTAATCAATCTGAATGACGGATCAGAGCCGACATATGCCAATTTAGTATTGATCATCGATAAGATGAGGGATGTCATGATTTCGAATTTCAGAACGCGAATTACGGTAGCGGTAAGCAATATTCATGAAGGCATGAACGAGCTGGGCCAATGCTTCGCGGAAGCCTCCATAGCGATTGAGCATAAGATCATAAAGGGTGAAAATCAATTACTGACCTACGAGAATATGAAAAACTTGAGTCAGCGATACTACCACTATCCATTGGAGACGGAGCAACAGATCATCAATTTTGCCAAAAGCGGCGATTATGATAACATCGAGATGATTTGTAATCAAATTTACGCCTTCAATATGAATTCTCAGTCACTCTCTCCCGCGATGACTCGGTGCTTATATCTAGATATGGCGAGTACGGTGATTAAAATCATTAATGGTTTGGAGACCATGCCATCCATGCTGGATGAGGAAGGGACAGAAATTGATCTCGTAGGCATGATTTCCAGCGGCTTATCCGCCGAGGATATGCATAATCAAACAAAGGAACATTACAGAAGGATATGCGAGCATGTAAACACGAACCGTACCTCTCATGGAGATAAGTTGTACATGAGCATCAAGGAGTTTATCGATGGACATTACAACGACAATGCTTTAGGTCTAGTAAGGATTGCGGACGAATTCAAGTTGACATCTAAATATGTATCTTCCTTCTTCAAATCTTACAGCGGTCAGAATGTCGTAGATTATATGACGGAAGTCAGAGTTGCGCATGCGAAGAAGCTACTGACTGATTCCGATATGACGTTATCCCAAATTGCCGAGAAGGTCGGTTACACCAATGACGCAAGCTTTATTCGCGTATTCAAGAAGCTGGAAGGGATTACGCCTGGGAAATATAGAGGACAATAATGGATCTGGCTAGACGTGGGCTGCAGTCTTTACTAAGACTGCAGCTTTCCTATTTTGATGAAAATGCTGATAAATCGGGAATGTGGAATGCTAATCGGGAATATTGCATGTCGTCTAATCGACTATTTGACTATGGATAAGGCTATCTGAGTATGGAGCCGTTACTTAGTGAATGGTAAGTTAGAGGAGGCCAAAGCTTCACGGCCCAAATAAACGATGGAGGGTCAAATATGAACGCAAAAAAAGGGAAATACGCTTTGAGCAAAAGCGCAGCTGTCGCCAGTCTGGTGCTTGCCGTTGTTATATCCGGATGCGGGAACAACGCTGAAAGCAATAGCAACAATAATAGCAATACCGGCAATGCCGGTTCATCGACGGAACAACCTGTACAAGAGGTCAGCTATCCTGCATCGCTGTCTTATTGGACGGATGCGATAGCGCCGGACGTTACGAAAATAGATAGTGAATTGAATGTAAAGAACGAACTGGAGAAAATTACGGGGACAAAAGTCGACTATCAGTACCCGACAGGCGACGCGAACGAAGCCTTGAATCTTATGATTGCAACGAACAATTTGCCGGACGTTATTGAAACCAACTGGCTAGCCAAGGGACCGGATCAGCTGATTAAAGATAAAACCATTATTCGTTTGAATGAACTTATCGAACAGCATGCGCCTAATTTGACAAAGTTGCTTAACGAGCATCCGGACTGGAAGAAGGCGATTACAACCGATGACGGCAACATTTACGTCATGCCGTTTATTCGCGAGCATAAGGATCTGACGATCTTCATGGGCCCGATTATAAGGCAGGATTGGTTAGATACACTAGAATTGGCGATGCCAACTACGATTGACGAGTGGAATACCGTGCTGACGGCGTTCAAAAATAATGATCCGAACGGCAACGGCAAAGCCGACGAAATTCCTCTCCTTCTTCAAATCAACCCAACTGCAGGGAATCTCCTGGGAAGCTTCGGCTTGCCAAACGGCTTGGCTACGGCATGGGGAGTGAACAGCGATTTCTATCAAGTCGACGGCAAAGTGAAATACGGTCCAATCCAACCGGAATATAAAGAATTCTTGATCCAATTAAATCAATGGTACAAAGACGGAGTGCTTGACAAAGAATTTGCCTCCGTCGACAACAAGCTTCGCGACGCAAGAATTACGAGCGACACCGTTGGCTCCTTCGTAGGTTATGCAAGCTCTGGCATTGCCAAGTACATGGGACTTATGAAAGAAAAGAATCCGAATTTCAAGCTTGTCGGCGCTCCTTTTCCCGTACTGAACAAGGGAGATAAAGCGGTAATCGGCTTACAGGATGCCATGTTCAAAGGTTATGGAGCAGCTGTTACCTCGGGGAACCCAAATCCTGCCGAAACGATAAAATACTTGGATTATATGTACAGCGATGAGGGCTACACATTAATCAATTACGGTATCGAAGGCAAAACTTACGAAATGGTGAATGGTGTTCCAACCTTTACCGAACTCGTTACCAAAGATGCTGACGGACTCTCTGTCGGAGAAGCGAAGATCAAATACGGTGTTGAGACTGGCGAAGGCGCATATATTCAAAGCCAAGGCGTCCAGCAGCCTTCAACGCAACTGCCGGAACAGCTAGCCGCGGTTGAAGCATGGGGCTCTTCATCGAATGAAAGATTGCTTCCTTACTTCACACAAACGGGAGAGGAAGACAAAGAGATGAAACCGTTGCTGACCGATATGAACACTTACTTTACGGAAATGTTCGTGAAATTCGTCATTGGCGTTGAATCTTTGGACAATTTCGATAAGTTCGTGAAGACGATGCAAGGTATGGGAGCGGACAGAGTTGTAGAACTAAAGCAAGCTGCTCTTGATCGTTATAATCAACGATAAGATTTGCAGGGGGCTTGTACCGGCTAAGGGTTCCGGTACAAGCCTAATCCCGACATCATCATGTAATGGCAGGTGAAGAGAATGTCAACGAAATCAGCACCATCCTTAGCAACGACGCTCACGAAGGACTTGAAACGCAATAAAATCATTTATCTTATGCTAGTGCCGGTCGTTGCCTACTTCCTTATCTTCCAATACGGCCCCATGTACGGGGTTCAAATTGCATTCAAAGATTTTTCTCCGGCGCAGGGCATTTGGGGAAGTTCGTGGGTCGGCCTTCAAAATTTCGAGAGTTTCTTTAATAGCTTTTATTTTTCCCGGATTGTTAAAAATACGTTAATCCTTAGTTTGTATGATCTTATCTTCACCTTCCCGGCTCCGATCATCCTTGCTTTGCTGATCAATGAAGTGAGAAGCCATATTTTCCGTCGTACCGTACAATCTTTGACTTACTTACCGCATTTTATCTCCATCGTTGTCGTCGTGGGGATGATGATCGATTTCATGTCGATTGACGGAATGATTAACCGAATTATCATTGCTTTCGGCGGGGAAGCGATTCCTTTCTTTCAAGAAGCTGGATGGTTTAGAACGTTATATATCGGCTCGGCTGTATGGAAGGAAATTGGCTGGGGGTCGATTATTTATCTCGCAGCGATTACAACCATCGATCCAACGCTTTATGAAGCGGCAAAGGTGGATGGCGCAGGGCGCTTCAGGCAAATTATCAATGTGACCATACCGGGGATTATGCCCACGATTATTATTTTGCTCATTCTTCGAATTGGATCGATGCTCGCGTTAGGCGACGAGAAGATCCTGTTAATGTATAACCCCTCCATATATGAAACATCAGATGTGATCGGGACATTTGTCTACCGAAAAGGTCTGCTCGAATCTAACTTCAGCTATTCCGCGGCGGTTGGATTATTAAATTCCGTTATCAACTTCATATTGCTGATTCTTGCGAATTACACGAGCAAGAAGTTTAGCGAAACGAAGCTTTGGTAGAAGGAGGCACATCTTATGCTGCAGAAGAGAACCGTAGGCGAATTTATCTTTGAAAACATCAATGCCTTCTTGTTGATTTTATTATCCATTTCGACTTTATACCCGCTGCTCTTTGTCCTCTTTGCTTCTCTGAGCGAGGCTGATCTGCTGGTGCAAAGCCGGGGTATCCTGTTCTGGCCGCAGGGCTTTTCTCTGGATGCCTACAAAGCGGTATTTCAGAATCCCATGGTCAGCTCTGGCTATGTGAACACATTATTTTATACTTTAGTCGGTACGTTCGTTAATATTTTCCTGACTTGTCTTGGCGCGTATGGTTTGTCGAGGAAAAATGTACTGCTGAAAAATCCGATTATGTTGATGATCGTATTTACGATGTTTTTCAACGGCGGGCTTATCCCGAACTTTATTCTTATCAATAATCTAGGCATGCTGGACACCAGGTGGTCGCTGATCTTCCCTCTTGCAATCAGTGCGTGGAATCTGATTATCCTTCGTACGTCGTTCCAAGCGGTTCCTGCGAGCTTGGAAGAAGCAGCGCGCGTGGATGGAGCGAATGATATCACCATATTGTGGAGAGTCATAATCCCGTTGTCGCTTCCCGCGATTGCTGTCATTTCTCTCTTCTATGGCGTGCATCATTGGAATTCATGGTTTAGTGCTTCCATCTATTTGCAAGATAGAGATCTCTTTCCGCTTCAGCTCATCCTGCGGGAAATTCTTATCCAGAATGTGACGGATGGAATGACGGGCGGCGTAGACGCCGGCAACAAGATGCAAGTTGGAGAAACGATCAAATATGCGACGATTATGGTCGCTACTCTGCCGATTCTGGTGCTCTACCCGTTCTTGCAGAAGTACTTCGTGAAAGGCGTTATGATCGGAGCAGTGAAAGAATAGCGATAAGGATGTGATCATTTTAATGACGCAGCAACGCAAGAAACCCAACCTCCTGTTCGTATTTGCAGACCAATGGCGCAGACAGGCGGTTGGCGTCAGAGACGAAGATCCGGTCATCACGCCGAATTTCGATCGATTTGCGCGGGAGAGCGCCGATTTCGATCAAGCGGTGAGTTGCTACCCCCTTTGTTCACCTAATCGATCCTCCTTGTTGACCGGCAGATTCCCGTTGTCCACCGGCGTTACGACTAATTGCAAAACCGGTCTGTCCATTCAGCTTAATGATGGAGAGATTGGTTTCGGCGAAGCATTGAAGGCGGAAGGGTATTCGACGGGCTATATCGGCAAGTGGCATCTGGATGAACCGGATCTGAACAAAAGCGCCAATCCAACATCCGGCGCATCTAATTGGGATGCATACACCCCTCCAGGGCCAAGAAGGCTGGGTTTTGACTTCTGGTATTCGTACGGAGCGGATGGCCAGCATCTGCATCCCCATTACTGGAAAGACACACCGGAGATGATTCGGATAGATGAATGGTCGCCAAAACATGAAACGGATGTGGCTGAAGCTTATATTCGAGACCGTGATCGAGACCGCCCGTTTGCCCTGTTCCTCTCATGGAATCCGCCGCATCATCCTTACGATCAGGTCCCTGCGGAGTACCGTGAGCGATATGCTGGTATGGAGCTCCCGACACGCCCCAATGTGATTGGCGAAGGGGTTGAGGAAGCCGAAAAACATTCGCTTAATTATTTTGCAGCGGTAACGGGAATTGACGATCAATTCGGAAGACTGATGGCTACGCTTGAAGAGGAAGGACTGACGGACGACACGATTGTTGTGGTTACGTCGGATCATGGCGACACTTTAGGATCGCATGCCTGGAAGCAAAATAAAAATATATGGTATGAAGAGTCAATCGGAGTACCATTGTTCATTCGATGGCCGGGGAACATCAGACCAGGCACGAACAGTACATTAGTGAACAGCGTAGATCTAATGCCAACGCTGCTTGGACTGATGAATGCGGAGATTCCGGCTCTCGTGCAAGGGGAGAATCTGGCCAACGCGGTAGCAGAATCCGAGTATCAAGAACGCGGTTCAGTATTTATCTGCCGATATCCGGGCAGTGTGGCCGAATATGAAGAGGCGAAGCGCAGAGGTATCGATCTCCTTGCATATGGTTGGCGCGGAGTTCGTACTTCCCGGTATACGTATGTGGTAACTCGCTCTCATATAGAGGACAGTCGGGAAAGGATCCTATACGACAATGAGAAGGATCCCTATCAGTTGCAGCCTATTACGAATTATGAAGGCTATGTTGATCTGATGAGCGTCTTGGAGAGCGAGCTTGAAGGTTGGTTGAAGAAGATCGGCGATCCCTTCCCGATCAGAGTAGGCAGCGTGCAATAATAAGCAGCGATAGTTCAACAAAAATAGTCTGTGTTCTCCATGGGGATGCAGGCTTTTTTTTCGTCTCAAAACAAGGCATTTTGAACTGTTTTCGCAGTCTGGTGCTGGCGATCGGGATTTATGCGCATGTATTCGGAAATTTGATTATAGCTGTATTGGCGCCGAGATCGTAACATAATGCTCAAATATATTGAATTGGCGGTGATGGAAGCGCTTAACAGGCGCTGGAGCACAACCTGTTGAGATAGACGGGAATTTGATTCAAGCAGTGACAAAGCGATCTGGCGGAGGGATCTAATGATGAACAAATGGAAAGCACGTAAATGGTTATGCATGATGTTAATAATTTCTATGTTGGTTCCATCCTTGCTGGTGACGAAGGCGGCGCATGCCGACGTATACGATGAATTCGATTTGATGAGGATGAAATGGTTCGACATGCTTACTGGCGGTAGCGATTATGACCCGCAGGATGCCGATGTCGCAGCGCAGCTAGCAACGATTACGGCAAATGCCAATACGTATTGGTCATCGATGAACACGTCATCCGAGCGCACTTATCTGTGGAGCGATGCAGCCAGCTGGACCGTATCAGCTACCTTGACCACAAATTACAATCGCCTATATGCGATGTCGGCGGCATACGCCACTAGCGGTTCAGCTCTTTATGAGAATGCTTCGCTTGCTTCGGATATTGTAAACGCTTTAGATTGGATGTACACGAATAAATTCAATACCAGCACGACGCAATACGATAATTGGTGGGATTTCGAGATTGGGTCTCCCAAGAAGATTGTCGACATTATGGTGCTGCTGTACGATCAATTATCGCCGACTCAAATTACGAATTATGGCACAGTATTGAATAAATTCGTGCCGAATCCATCCACCGATATGAGTCATGCCGACGGTGCCAATTTGTCGGACAAGGCTCAGGCTGCAATCGTTCACGGTATTGTAGGCAAGCTTCCGTCTCGCATCGCGCAGGGACGGGATGCGCTTAGCAGGATTTTCCCATATGTAACGAGCGGAGATGGCTTCTATGAGGACGGCTCCTTTATTCAGCATAATCGCATCGCTTACACCGGAAGTTATGGTTCCGTGTTATTGAGCGGTTTTGCGAATTTACTATTTATTTTGCGAGACACGACTTGGGAAGTGACGGATCCTAGTGTTAATAATGTCTATCGTTGGGTAACCGAAAGCTTTCAGCCGCTCATATACAAAGGCGCGATAATGGACAACGTGGCAGGACGTTCGATGTCGCGGCAAAATACGAACGACCATAAGTCGGGCAGATCGATTGTCCTCTCTATCCTTAAGCTTGCGGAAGGATTCTCCGCCGCCAAGGAGCTTGAATTGAAGAGCATGGTGAAAGCATGGGTGATGCAAGATACTACCTATGCTAATTATTTCGTCAACATGTCTCTCTTTAATCAATCGAGGCTTCGCGCTCTAATGAATGACGATTCGATTCAGCCGATGGCCGAGACTTACGGGAATTACGCATTCGCGTCCATGGATCGATTCGTGCATGTTCAACCCGGCTATGCCTTTGGACTCAGTTTATTTTCCGACCGTATTTCCTCCTTTGAATCCATCAATCAAGAGAACTTGAAGGGCTGGTATACAGGGGCTGGAATGACCTATCTGTATAATGATGATCTCGCTCAGCATAGCGACAATTTCTGGCCGACAATCGATTCATTCCGTCTGCCTGGTACAACGACGGACGGTTCCGGGAAGGGCGTCACGCCCAAGAACGGTAATAAATTCATGAATACTTCTAATTGGGTGGGGGGCTCCAGTGTCAATGGAATGTACGGCTCTGCCGGCATGCAGTTCTCGTTAACCGAGGTAACCGGAAGTCCCCTTCAAGGTAAGAAATCCTGGTTCATGTTCGGCGACAAGATCGCGGCGCTTGGAACGGGAATTAAGAATACGAATACGAACCCCGTAGAGACGATCGTGGAGAATCGAAAATTGAATGCCGCGGGCGATAACACGCTTATCGTGGATGGGAACGTCAAGTCTACGGCGCTGGGCTGGTCGGAGACCATGAACGGCATTGAGTGGGCAAACTTATCAGGCAGCGTGCCGGGCTCCGACATCGGCTATTATTTCCCTGGTACGGCGACGATCACCGGATTACGCGAGTCAAGAACTGGAGATTGGTACGATATTAATACGAGGATGAACGAACAAGGCAGTACGGTTACGAACAACTTCTTAAGCCTGGCGTTCGAGCATGGCGCTCAGCCGGCAAACGGTTCGTATTCTTATGTGCTGCTGCCGAACAAGGACGCCGCTGCCACTGCTGCTTATGCGGCTAATCCGGATATTGTAATTCTAGAAAATAGCACAGAAGCACAAGCCGTGAAGGATACCGCTTTAAATGCGGTGGGCGCGAACTTCTGGAACGATGGCACGAAGACGATTTCCGTTGACGGGGCAAGCTTCTTGACCAGTGATAAAAAAGCGTCGATCACAACACTGGAAAGTGCGAATGAGTTGGATATAGCGGTGTCTGATCCGACACATACGAACACTTCGCCGATTCATGTGGAGATCAACAGAAGCGCCGCAGGCGTTATTACTCTTGATCCGAACGTGACGGTCACGCAATTGTCGCCAAGTATTAAATTGACGGTTAACGCAAGCGGATCGCAGGGCAAGTCTCATGAGACGAAGTTTATGCTCAGCACGTCTTCCGCTCCTGAAGCGCCTGTGCTAAATGGGGTAGACGTTCACAACCTGTCAGCCGATTTGCATTGGAGCTCTGCGGGAGGCGAGAGCGGCTACAATATTGTGTACGGCACATCTCCTGGCGTCTACACGCATTCGATCCCAGTTCAAGCCGTAAGCGCGTCGAACAGCTTTACGGTCACGGGCCTTGCAGGAGGGGCTTCCTATTACTTCGCAGTACGAGCTGTGAACAGCGAGGGCGAAAGCGGGCCTTCGAATGAATGGAGTGTGGTTACGCCTAATTTGTTGGTGATCGAGTCATCAGATGACGCCTTTGTGCAGGATGGCTCTTATGCGAACACGAACTACGGCTCGGAGCAAATTCTTTATACGAAAACAGGAGGCGCGGGTTACTCACGCAATGCCTATGTGAAGTTCGATCTGTCTTCCATTCCCAGCGATGTGTTACATGCTTATATTCAGCTTGTACCAGTATCCGCGGGCATGGAAGGTATCGTGAATGAGGCGCATCTTATAAACGACCATACATGGACCGAATCGACGGTAACATGGAATAACCAGCCGATTGCGGGAGAGCTGCTGTCAAGCTTCGTGGTTGCAACGGATCGATCGCCAGTACAGATCGATGTGACGGATGAAGTAAATGCAGCTTTGCATACCAGCGGCTCCATATCCATTCGCGTTTCATCCCCTACCAATCCAGGTTCGCAAGGCTTTATCTATTATGGCAGCAAAGAATACGAGGTTGAGGCTTACCGTCCGATTATAGTCTATGTGAAAGGACCGACCATGCTGACGGCATCGGAGGATGCCCTTGTAAGGGGAGGTACTTATGCCACAACGAACTATGGATCGGCGGTAACCTTGGTAACGAAGAATGAATCCGAAGCGTATACTCGCGAAAGCTATATCAAATTCGATCTGTCATCGCTGGCGACCGAGGTGTCCGACGCCAAGATCCGGCTTACAACGACGCGCTCCGGGATGGACGGCGTCCTGAACGGGGCGAAACTCGTAAGCGACAATTCGTGGAGCGAAACGGGGATCAATTGGAATAATAAGCCGGCAGCAAGCGGAGATGCGATTGCGACATGGACCTTGCAGCAAGCCTCCACCGTGGTGGAGTTTGATGTGACGGATCTCATCAACGCAGCAATCGCCAACAACGAGAACGCCATTACATTATTCATATTCTCGCTTGAGAGTCAAGGCTCGGCGAGCGATTCGACCTACGCTTCACGGGAAAACGCGGACGCGGCGAAACGGCCGATGTTGATTTATACAGAACAATAACAAGCGTTTTCCGGCAATGACGCTAATACACAGCTTGACGACCACAGATAGATTCACAAAAGGCTTCTCATGAGTTCACCAAACTTGTGGGAAGCTTTTTTTGGTTTGAAAATGAATAATTCAGGCATAGCGAGATCGTGCCCTTTAGGGAAGAACTCCCTCAAGAGCCCATTAGCGTTCTCATTGGAACCGCGTTGCCAAGAAGAATAGGGATCAGCGAAGAAGACGTTAGATGTCGTACTTCATATTACAATCCGTCGTATGCTTTAAAATGCTTGACACAAAATGAGTGCGGGTGTACAGTAAATGTGTATTTGTGAGGAGTTGGTTGCATATGTTTGCAAATGAGAGACGTATAAAAATTGTGGAAATGATCAAGGAACAGTCTTCCGTTACAGTATCGGAGCTCATGTCATTGTTTGGGGTATCGATTGAAACGGTGCGTAGGGATCTCGAATATCTAGAAAAAAAACAAGCGTTGAAGAGAGTGCATGGGGGGGCTGTTTCGAATCAGAAAATGAAAATGGCTGCCAGCCTTGAAGAGCGTATTTCCGAAAATCGGGAGCTGAAACAACAGCTGGCGCGTAAAGCATTGCAGTTTATTCGCGAGGACGACATGATCGTAATCGATTCAGGCAGCACTGCAATGGAGTTCGCGCCGCTGCTCAAGGAGCATTTCCACAGACTCAAGATCGCTACGAATTCCCCCGAAGTTTTCGCCGCTTTATGCGATGTAGAAGGATTTGACTTGATCCTGATCGGCGGCCAGTACCTGCGGGAGGAGAAAGCTTTTTATGGTCATATGGCAATGGAGACGATAAAGCGGCTTCATTTTTCAAAGGCTTTTATTTTTCCTTCAGCAATTTCGCTTCGTTATGGAATCGGTTTGTTCTTTCACGAATTATTTGATATCCAGCGGGGATTTATCGAGCATTCGGATGAAGTATTCATTTTGGCTGATAGCTCGAAGTTCGAAACGCCTGCCACCATTAAAGTTTGCGATTTATCATCTTCCTTCCAGATCATAACGGATTCAAAGCTGCCGGATCACATTTTATCGTTGTATAAGAACAGCTCGCTAAACATCATAAAATCCATGGAGTGATATAAAATGAACCATAAAGTTCTGCTTATTTTGGTTGATGGTATGCGTCCGGACAGCTTATCCCTTTCAGGTCATCCCTATATCGAACAATTAAAGGAGCAAGCAAGCTACACGCTCACTGCCCAGACGGTTATGCCAAGTGTAACACTCCCCTGCCATATGTCGCTGTTCCATAGCGTCCCACCTGAACGGCATGGCATAATGGATAATATCTATACTCCGCAGGTGCGGCCAATCGCCGGTCTCTGCGAACAATTAAAAGCGGGCAACAAAACATCAGCGTTGTTTTATAATTGGGAGGAGCTTCGTGATGTTGCACGTCCGGGTTCAACCGCGCATAATTGCTTCTTATCAGGCTCTGACTATGGTTATGACGTTACGAATGGAATGTTAACCGACATGTCGATCGCATGTATAAACGAATATGCTCCTGATTTTACCTTCTTGTATTTAGGAGAAGTGGATGTGGTTGGACATAAGTATGGCTGGATGTCCAAGGAATATATTGAAGCTGTTTATTCATCCTGGGCATGCATCGAGAGGGTCATACATGCTATTCCGGAGGATTATAATGTCATTGTGACTGCAGATCATGGGGGCCACGACCGTACTCACGGTACAATGATGCCCGAGGATATGACGATTCCATTGTTTGTTAAAGGGAAGGCATTTGCATCGGGGGCACCTCTTCCGGAAGCTACTATTATCGACATAGCCCCGACAATTGTTAAGCTTCTAGGCGTAACCTCCAATAAGGATTGGGAAGGTAAGCCACTTGTGTGATGATTTCGGAATCGATAGCTTCAAAAACAAAGCAGCGAAGCGCTTTATTTTTTAGTATTTTATGTTGCTTGGTCTATTTCACCAGCTATTTGACTCGCATTAATTTCGGGGCAGCTCTATTAGAAATCGCGCAATCGCTGCACATTAGCAATCAATTGGCAGGCATGGCGGTTATCGGCAGTTTTATTACCTACGGCGCTGGTCAGCCTATTTGCGGGTATTTGAGTGACCGGTTTGAGCCGAGAACGATGATTTTCGCAGGATTGGTGGCAACAGCTCTTTGCAACTTTACAATTGCTTTTATGAGCGACATCTATCTGATGACCTTTATTTGGTGCTTAAATGGATTCTTTCAAGCGATGTTATGGCCGCCGCTTGTACGCGGCATGTCGCAATACTTATCGCCCGAGCTATACCGCAAGACAAGTGTGTGGATCGTTACGGCGTCATCGGCAGGAACAATCGTGGTCTATCTATTAGTTCCCTTTAGCATTTGGATTTCGGGTTGGTGAATCGCTTTTATGATACCTGCAATGTTTGCACTGATCGTCGCAGTATTATGGATCTTTAGTATCAAAGCTTTTGGTAGGCATGAACCGACCGAGTATGCCACGAAGCCGGGTTCAAGTAGTAGAATTCCTGAGTCAGAGCGAGGCGTCGGCGCGCTTATTTGGACCTCGGGCCTGCTGCCGATCATGCTGGTCATTGTTCTTCAAGGTGCTTTGCGAGATGGTATTACAACATGGATGCCAACCTATATTCATGATGTTTTTCAGTTAGACACATCACTTTCCATTTTAAGTACCGTCATATTGCCCATATTCACCATTTGCTGTGTAGCAGTAGCTTCCCAGGTTTACAAATCCTTAAAAAATGAACTTTTGGTTTCTGCCTTGTTATGGGGGGCTGGGGGAATTACGGGTTTGGCGCTTATTTTCTTTTTTGCGTCACATGCAATGGTTTCTATTCTGCTTATGGCCTTATTGACCGGTTGTACGCACGGCATTAACTTGATGTTAATTAGTCAATTGCCGCTTCATTATGCCAAGTATGGTCGCGCAGCAACGATTTCAGGTATTTTAAACGCTTTTGCTTATATCGGAAGCTCAATATCTATCTATGGAATTGCAGCGTTAAGCGAAGCTTATGGCTGGGGCTTTACCATTATTAGCTGGACTATTATTGCGCTAATAGGGCTAATCATCTGTCTTGGACGTATGAAGAAGTGGAGAACGTTTGTGCAGAAAACAGAGCTGGGCGTTTCATCCTATTAGAGGGGTGCAGTTTAAGTTCGAACAGGGCACTGAAGAACCTATGGTTTTTCAGCGAGTCCCAGCAATGGGCGAAAAATGCGGCACCTATTCCGATTAAGTATGCATTATCTTTGAGAATTCAATAGGAAGGGGGATGGATAATTCTTGCTGATACAGATTTGATATGTACACATAATGTTGTTCGAATGATTGATGATCCTTCGATTCTTTATAAATCTGCAGCAATAACAAATGAGCTTCCTCGTCCCATTCATCGTTTACAAGTAGCTTCTTGATCAGGGGGATTGCTTGCTCAGCTCTTCGATGTGCGATCAGAAACCCACTTAACTGTTTGACAAAGTGGGCATACAATTTGTGTAGACGGATTTGCTCGGTAATCGACCATTCAAAGGATCGGTCCTCGAATAATTCAGCGATATACAGTTGTTCGCATGCCAAGACATTGTCAATATGAGTAGGTTCTATTGTAGTGAATTGAGAAACTTGATCTTCGAATTGCACGAAATCGATCTCGACATGATCGAGGAGCAGCCAGTATTGGTCTTGAGAATGGACAATGATGTTCCTATGCCCGAGTGTATGCAGCGTTTTACGCAGCTGATAGACATTCGTATTCACATAAGTTGCAGCATTCTCCTGTGGTGTGTCCGTGTAAATGTGTTCGATGATCCGGCTTTTGGAAACGGGCCTGCCTCTTTGGATCAGAAGATAAGCGAACAACTCCATACTCTTCTTCGAGATCCATTTGGCATGTCCACCTTGCTCGCTTCTTACTTCGAATCCTCCAAAGGCTCGCACTATCAGCTTTCCGGGAGAGTTGTCCTCAGTTGTGGACTTCTCGCTGATTCTTGCTGCAGCCCGCATGATCGTCTGTTCTAGACGTGGTTTCGAAACGGGCTTAATCATATAATCCAGGGGGTAGCTGTCGAATGAATCTATTGCAAACTCCTTGTGCGAGGTTACGAATACAATATCTACCTTGCTGTGGGTAGAACGAAGCTGACGAGCGACCTCCAATCCGTGATCTTGCCCGATCATGATATCTATGAATACTAGATCTATGTCCTCCCGATTTACGTGCTCCAGCGCCTGTGCGGCATTCTGATAGCAACCAACCACAACTACTCCACTGATCGCGGATAATAAACGGTTCATCACGATATGCATGGCTTTTTCATCATCAATCACAATGACCCTCATCGTAAATCACCGTCCTCAAGCCCAATAGTGAAAGTGCTCCCGCTGCCTAGATTACTGTGTACCTTGAGAGATCCGCCGCTTATGTCTAGAAATTGCCGGCTTACAAGTAAGCCAAGACCTGTCCCTTTCTCTCCAGCGGTGCCTGCAGTGGAATCAAACCGTGTATCATCGAACACATATTGGATCTGTTCTTCACTCATTCCCACGCCATGATCGGTAACAGAGATTTCTACTCTACTCTCGGTAGTTCTAGCACTTATTCGGATTATGCCACCTGGATTAGAATACTTAATCGCATTGGACAGAAGATTGCGAATCACCAGAATAAGCGCTTCACGATCGACGTAAACGCGGATGTCTTCATCAATATGGACAAGCAACGTCAGTTGCTTCACCTCACAGTTCAGCAAGAGTAACCGACATGCTTCGTCAACAATAGCGGATACGGGAAAGGATTCAGGATGCAGCACGATGCCTTCCCTCTGACCGCGAAACCATTCCATAAGATTCTCGACAATTGTATAGGTGTTGCGAATTTGTCCGCCTAATACATGAATAATCTCGCTGCCAGCTTGGTCGGATGGTCCTTTCTCTTGCTCCAGCAGCTCTATCAAGTTGACTTGAGCAGCTAACGGGTTACGAATGTCATGCGATATGGCTGTGAAGAGCTGATCCTTCATCTGGTTTAGGTGGGCAATCTGTTCTAACGCTTGTTGCTTCTCCGTAATATCGATAATGACCGAGATGGTTCCTAGCTTGCGTTGTCGCTGGGTGAAGAATGGATAGACATTCACGATGTATGCTCTCTTCTCATGTCCGATCTGAGTACTGATCTCGATTCGGCAATCTTCCATGAGAGCGCATGCAGACTGCCATTTGGGCCAAGCTGTGAGTACTTCCTCGTAACTACGGCCCAGGATAGGACTGTTGTTGTTATCCTCTAACAGTAAGCGAGCTAATTTGTTGCTATCAATAATTTTGCCTGTCTTATTCATAATGAGCATTCCTTCATGCATCGTGTCTACAACGATGTTCCTCGCCATGGGGACACTTGAGAAAAGCTTCTTCCGCACAATAATCCAGAACATGATCATGCCGCAAATTCCGGAATACACGGAGAGAGGCAAGAGCCATGGAGAGAGAGTGGGCATGAAAAGCTTCAACAATTCTACCGACATGGGAATACTGCCGAACAACAGAAGCCACATGCCTGCTATACGGAATTCAGGACGTGAATTTCGGATGTAACGGATCAGAACGAATATGCAGCCCGCAATAATGGTATAACACAATAAGTTGAAAGCTAATGCATACGGGGTCTTAATGATGACCAGGTGCCCATTAACCAAGTCTTGCGTTCTATTAATGATATGCCAGTAAGGTTCTGCCCAGATCACAACGACCCAGCAAGCGAATAGGGCAATGAGAGAGGCGCTCCATCGCAGCCGCAACCACCTGTCCTTACCGACCAGGTCCAGGACAAAAAGTACCATTAATGGGACCATAAATAAGAGTGCTGTTTGTTCTATATTTCGAAAAAAAAGTTTGGATTGCAAGTCTGTGCGACTGATCTCGAGAATCACACTTCCTGCATAAACGACTCGGCAGCCTAACACCCATACGAAAAAGCGCACACCATGTTCCCGGCGGTACACGATCGCATACATCAACATGATGCAGATTAGAATGGCCGAAACAAGAATTGTGATTGAGGGTAGTGTCCTTAAATCATTCATATATAGGGAAGTTGCTCCTCCGAAGTTAAGGAATTTGGAAAAATTAAATAAATTCTATCATAATTTTATCATAGCAGTATGCTAGGATGAAAACTAATTGTTCCATACTTTTATACAATTTCAGAGGAGATAGGTGGAAATTCATGATAATGAGAGGTTTTACGCGGAAAATAGGACTTGCTACTCTGTCGATTTTTCTGTTTTTTGGGAGCTTTATGTCATTCCCGGTGACTAGCACGTATGCTGCTGTGGAAGGTGATTTTGAATACGAAGCCTTAAGCGGAGTCACCGCAATAATCACAGGCTACACGGGGGATAACGGAGTAGATGTTGTCATCCCTAATAGTGTGGGTGGCGGATTAACCGTGGTCGAAATCGGTGAGTATGCTTTTAGCGAAAAACAACTGATATCAATAATGATTCCAGAAGGCGTGACGACTGTCGGGAATGGCGCATTCGAAAGGAACAACCTGACTGATTTGACTCTCCCTAACAGTCTCGCGACAATCGGAAGCTTTGCCTTCTATCAAAATGAACTGTCCTCGCTAACGATCCCGGACGGTGTGACAGCAGTCGGGCAAAGCGCATTCGAATCGAATAATCTGACTGATTTGACACTCCCTGGAAGTCTTGCAACAATCGAAACAAATGCCTTCTATAACAATGAACTGTCCTCGCTTACACTTCCAGACGGTGTGACGACAGTCGGGCAGGCGGCGTTTCGATATAATATGTTGACTAATTTGACACTACCTAACAGTCTTACAACAATCGAATCAAGTGCCTTCATGAACAATGAACTGTCCTCGTTAACGATTCCAGAGGGTGTGACGACAGTCGGGCCAAGCGCATTCGAATATAATAACCTGACTAATTTGACACTCCCTGGTAGTCTTACAACAATCGAATCAAGTGCCTTCAAGGAAAATGAACTGTCCTCGTTAACGATTCCAGAGGGTGTGACGACAGTCGGGCCAAGCGCATTCGAATATAATAACCTCACTAATTTGACACTCCCTGGTAGTCTTACAGCAATCGAATCAAGTGCCTTCAAGGAAAATGAACTGTCCTCGTTAACGATTCCAGAGGGTGTGACGACAGTCGGGACAAACGCATTCCAATATAATAACCTGACTAATTTGACACTACCTAACAGTCTTATAACAATCGAACCAAGTGCTTTCAAGAACAATGAACTGGTCTCGTTAACGATTCCAGAGGGTGTGACGACAGTCGGGCCAAGCGCATTCGAATATAATAACCTGACTAATTTGACACTACCTGGCAGTCTTACAACAATCGAAACAACTGCCTTCAAGGACAATAAACTGGTCTCGTTAACGATTCCAGCTAGTGTACAGACGATTGAACCAAGAGCATTTAGTTATAATCCTGCACTTTTGGATGTGCTAATACTGAACACAAGTGTGGAATTTGCGGCTAACGATATATTTTATCGAAATTCGACCAATCTAACGTTATATAGTTATGCCTCTTCAAACTCGCAGACGTTTGCTTCTGACAACAATTACGGCTTTCAGACCATTACGCCAAAGCTTCTGGACCTGGAGCTTAACATTGACGGATTTTCATTTGATCCGGAGGAGCGTACCTTTAACGTGATGACAAATGCGAATGCCGTTATTGTGACACCAACTCCTGTTGTCCCCTTCTCGATAGTGAAGGTTAATGAGGTGCTGGTGCCGTACGGAGAAGGCTCCCTACCCATTGAACTTGATGAAGAATTGGCGACAATTACGGTGGTTGTGGAAGCGCCAGACAACTCTACAGAAGAATATACATTGGAATTAAGTGTTGACCAAACTAGTCCATCTATTGATTTGACAGCTAATCCGACAATGCCGACTATGGGAAATGTTACCATAAAAGTCGATACGGATGGTACTGGAAGCGCCATTGACAACGTAAAATGGGCGGCAGGCAACCAGGTTGCTGCGTACTTCGAAACATCCGGACAGTTGCTCACAGGTAACTCATTCGATGCAACGTCTAACGGAATATATACCGTTTATGCGCGAGACGAGGCCGGCAATGAAGCGGTTGAGACGATCACAATCAACAACATTGACCGCAGTACGTCTTCAGTTGACTCTACACCGCCGCTCTGCTCTGAAGATTGCGAACCTCGTACAATCATATCGATTGGTCCTGGTGTCATCATAATAAAGGTGGCTCCACGAGATATCAAGGAGTTGCCAAAGGACAACGGTAGGAATAAAAAGGTTGTGAATCTCCCTGATGATGTGTGGGAGGAACTTCCCAAGCTACTGGATGATGATCGTCCTGTGATACAAGTCGTCATTGATGACACTCTGCCCGATGTAGAATTGCGTCTTCTAGGTAAACAGTTGGAAAAACTGAGGGCTATTAATCCGAATGTAGAGTTTGACATGCAACTGAACGGATCCAGTTTTCAATTGAAAGTAAACGTACTGGATTTAGAACAACTGGCTACACGATTAGGGATTGCTGTAGAGGAATTGAATGTGGTTATTAAAATTTCAGCCTTAACAGGCGACACTAAAGAAGATTTCTTATTAGCTGCGGACGAGCAAGGGATGACAGTGCTCAGCCAAGTGATTGAATTTCAATTGTTTGTATCGGGCGACGATGAATGGGTTGAGATAACCGATTTTGGCGGCACGTATATGACCAAGTCGATCGTGCTGGACAAACAATTCGCCAATCGAAATTACATGGCCGTCCTATACGACCCAGATGCTCGAACATTTACGTATGTACCAGCGGTTATGGATCGCCAAAGCAATGGTCAACAAGATGCAGTCATACAGATGCCGCATAATAGCATCTATGCGATAGTGGAAACGGATCGGATCGAATTCGCTGACATGCAAGGACATTGGGCGGAGTCAGAGGTTGAGAAACTGGGATCCAAACGAATTGTCAGAGGGATAACGATCAATGACTATGCACCGAATCGCAACATTACTCGTGCTGAATTTGCTTCAATACTGGTGCGTGCACTGGGGATCAAGACTAATCATACTGGTGCAGGCGATGTTTTCAAGGATGTAGCAATCAGTTCTTGGTATTCCGCTGAAGTAGAAGCAGCCTTCAGGGCGGGACTGGTGAATGGGATCAGTTCAACACATTTTGCTCCGGATGCCCTGATTACGCGGGAGCAAATCGCAGTAATGCTCATGAACGCTCAGGTGCTAGTGAATGATGAATCCAATTCTATCGAACGGATTCAGAGTAGACTCACATCGTTTACCGATGCTTCGGAAGTGTCCCTTTGGGCTCGAGATGCAATATCGGAAGCTGTCGCCAGTGAACTCATTCAGGGGATGAGTACAGACAGATTAGCGCCGGCCGCACCGGCAACACGCGCACAAGCAACAGTCATGCTGCACCGATTCATGGTTATGTTCGAATTCTTGGATTGAGGAACATTGAGGAGTTAAAGAGAAGAGGCTTCGCATTCGATCACCGAACTTTTGCGAAGCCTCTTTTTCTTGTTTTGGTCACTGGAGCAGGCGATACAGTTTCTGCAGTCGGGCAAACCCGGCGTGCACATTGCGGAAACGGTGGGAATTATTCGATTTCTGGAGGCCGCGGAGGAGAGCAGAGCTCGAGGTACGTCGGGTAAAGCTTTAGTCAGTCGTTAAAATAAGTCCCATCCAATAAATGTTCCGTCTACATTGACGGATTCCCAAAACGCAGGACTGGGTTGTCCCGGTCCTGCGTTTTGGCGTATGGAGCTTGGAGCTCCAGTCTTGTTTTCGCAATTGTGCGAATTAGCAGCTTGGCCGCTATAGTGGTCGGAGTGGACAAAGCGCTTGGGCTTCGGTTCGGAGCGGATGATTATATCGCGAAGCCGTTCTCGCTGCTGGAATTGGTGGCGCGCGTGAGCGCGTCGATCCGCCGGACGACGAAATACGCGGCGGCGATGGATTCCGCGCAAGGTGGAGCCGCCGTTCCTCTTACCTCGGGAGAGCTTTTCCCCCTCCCCCCACGCGGATAGTTTGGCTTCCATCTCATCACCTCTAGTCTGAAATCTTTATTCCCGCCGCCAAGAGTATACTATTATATTCATCTATTGGATAGTACGCTCCTCTAGGTGGGGACGGGGGAGCATGATGCATAATCTCCCATGATAGAACCGGAGAAACGGCAATGAGCCGGGGCATCTAACGAAATAGGGCATCATGGCAAACAGGCTGCTTCCTGCATGACGGGAAGCGGTTTTTTGCGCTGCGCAGAAGCAAGATTATCCGGATATCTCCATAGCTTCTCCGAATATTCACTATTTCCGCTAACACGCGAGGGCTATACTTTAGGCGTGAATCACCCAATCCATGGATGAAAAGGGAGGAACAACATGAAGCAGACAAGGCTTAAACGATGGACCGCGGGCATGATCGCGGCGATGACCCTCTTGATGACCTTCGCGCCGCTGCCTGCGGCGAAGAAGGCAGAGGCCGCAGCGAGCTCAAGCGCCGTTGTAAGCGCATACGATCTTGCGACCCGAGGCGCGTGGAACGGCGTATACGGTCGCGACGGATACGTGCTGTTCGGTTATGACGGCAGAGATGCCGATCCGATCGAGAACCAGGGGGAGACGAGCAAGGAAATCGCTTTGTACGGCAGTGATGTGACGGTCAATCCGGCATACGTGAAGCAGGAGCTGGGGGGCAACATCTATACCGTTACAACAGGCGCTCGCGCATGGGTCCGGGCGGATGATGTCAGCGGCAACGGGGCCGTGCTGGATCCGCCGTCCGGCAGCGGACTTGTCAAGACGAATGCGTTTATCTCGAGAGGGACGCCTGGAAGCGACGGGGACATCCGTCAGTTCGCCTTCACGCTCGAGGATAACGAGGAGCATTTGTTTTCGGTTTATTTTGCGGGAGACATGAATTATAAGTATTACACGATTAAGGATCTGGAAGGCAATATTCTCGTGAATACGTTCCGCGGCATGAAAACGCTTACCCCTCCGCTGGCCGATGCGCCTGGTTTGCCTGTTGGGGCCAATAGTCTGGGGGATCAAGGCGCGTATATTACATTCAAGGTGAAGGGCAGCTTCGTCTTCGAGGTGATGGGGGCTTGGAGCGAAGGGCCGTCCGGGATGTTCTTCGATCCCGTCGAACCCGTCGGTCCCGTCCAGGGGGACGAGGCGTTGCAGATCAGCGTCGACAAGTCGACCAAAGGAGATTGGATCGGCCAATACGGCCAGGATGGGCACATTCTGCTGGGGTACAACTATCCGGGTGCGGTTCCGGGCGATAATCCGATCTGGGATACCTGGCTGTTCATGAATCCGACGATCCATGATTACGTGTCGAAGCCGGACTATCTGAACGAATTTACCTACAATGTCAATGGAGACTTGTGGGCCAGGAGCTCGACGAACGAGGAGGCTAGCTTAAGCCTGCCTGCCGCTGCCGGGTCGCCTGCCAAACACGATACTTATGGAGCGGGCGGTTCTCCGGGACAGTTCAGCTTCGTGCTGGACGATCAGGATTGGCATCAGTTCTCGATCTACAGCAATGCCGTTCCGCAGAATCCGGTGGGGCTCTCCTTCCTGGACAACGACGGTAATGTTATGCTTCCTAACCATGCGATTACGCCGGATACCTTTAACGGCGGCGCGTATTTGACCTATTTCGTCAAAGGCAGCTTTACGTTGAAAATGGTCAAAGCGGACAGCGACATGACCTTCGGTCCGCAGGCGTTTTTCTTCGACGAGCCGGCGGATTACGATCTGGCGGGGCTGACCGGCGAATACCAGTCGCCTCGTTCCGCCAAGCTGAGCTGGAGCGGCGGGGATGCGGGCTCCATCGCGGTCATCGAACGTTCCGCGCAGGCGGAGGGGCCTTTCGTTCAGGCAGGCACGACGGACGCCGCGGAAGGCACCTATGTAGATGCCGATCTGGGATCCGGCGGCACGTACTATTACCGATTGCGCGTCAAGGACGGCGGGCGCTACTCGCTGCCCGGCGATAGCGTCGTTTCCGTCGACGTGCCGGCTTACCAAGCCACTGCCTTGCAATTTGATTCCGAGGCTTACGACGTGGCCAGATCTGGATCCGCCGTCGAGCTTAACGTAACGTTAACGGCCGAAGGCGTTCCGGCAAGCGGCCAAACAATCGCCTTTAACTTGTCCGGCAGAACGGTCGGCGATTATATTCCCGCCGCGTTAGGCACGGCCGTTACAGACGAAGACGGAGTGGCTACGCTGAGCTTCACTCCCGATTACTTGGGCAGCTTCACCGTTACGGCAACGTTCGCGGCTGACGACGTGGATCAATTGGCGAATTCCGCTCGCGATGTCGCTTTGTCGATCGGCGGCAAGGCCTGGGAGCTTCCGCCGGTCATCTACAAGCTATCGGACGCGGTGAAGCCCGGCGAGTTGATCTCCATCAACGGCTACGGTTTGAAAGCCGGCGATACGGACGAGATACAGGTCGTCATGAAGGCTCACAACGGCAGCGGCTCCATGCCGGCATTGCCTCCCGCGGATGGAACGCAAGCGGCGATCAAGCAATACGATCAGCGAGACGGCTACTTCGTCGTAGCCGAGTTTCCGGAGCAACTGACCGCAGGCCAATATGCCGTCTGGATCAACAACGGTCACGGTTGGAGCACGCCAACGCTGCTGAACGCCGCGCGCCCGCTGTTCATCTCCGAGTATGAAGCATGGGAAGGACAGACGATCGATCTATCCGGACGCAACCTGATGGCCGAGCAGTTCGGGATGGACTCGGCGACGCGCTTGCGTCTCGCGAACGACACCCGAACGGTCGAGCAGAAGATTGGGCAATACTCTCCGTATTCGTTGCAATTTACCGTCAAGGCGCCGATCGGCACGTATAACGTAGAGGTGAGCCATAACGACGGCGCGAGCTGGGCGCCTCTGGCCAGCGGACAAACGTTGGACGTGGTGGAGATGGGCCGGGATCCGCTGGGAATAGGCGTCGCTTGGGCTAATCAGTTCGATTGGGACAATCGATACGACGTAACCGACTTCGGAGCCGCTCCTGGAGAAGGAGCGGATGATACCGCGTCCGTGACGGACGCGATCGAGGCGGCGAAGGATTCCGGCGGCGGGGTCGTCTATTTCCCCGCGGGCACGTACGAGGTTAGCCGGGTTCCGATGTACGCGGACGTCGTGCTGCTGGGCGAAGACAGGGATTCGACGCATCTCGTCTATACGGGAGCGGGCGTCAACATGTTCGAATCCGAAGGCGACGGCGCGGTGGAAGGTCGGTACGGCGTATCCGGCTTTACGGTCGGGCTATCCGATGACGCGAAGCGCCCGGATATGTTCTTCGCCTTCGGGCAGCCATGGAGCGAAGCGGCCGGCAATATGGCGCTGCGCACGGCCAGCGAAATGTTTATCGACAACATCAAATTGGATTATACGCTAGATACCGGCTACGGACAGGCCAATCCGGATCCTTACGCCGGCATGCGAGGGCTGGCCGTCGTCATTATCGGCAAAGAACGGTTTATCGTCCGCGACTCCGAGCTGAGCGGCTGGTCCGCCGGCATTACGCATGCTTATCTCAACGAATACACGACTTATTATAATAACAAGTTAGACTACGCCCACGAAGGTTACTTGCAGACCGTTGCCAACTATTCGTTCATGAACGGCAACATCGTACACGGCCGCGGCTGGGAAGCGGGCTTGCTGAAGGATTCGCACGGCCTGTTCGCCCGCGCCAACGTACACATGGAAGGCAATCAGGTATACGACGTGGGAAGCGATTATAATGACGGCGAGAGTTATGCGGTAGACAGTCCCGGAGGCAACTTCAACTCCGGCTACGTCATTAACGCGACGGAGAACACGTTGACGACGGCGCCGCTTGCCCCGTATCAAGACTATTCCGTCATGTACAATACCTTGGGCGTTCAGATTACGGACGGCCGCGGCATCGGGCAATGGCGGGAAGTGGAGAGCATCGACGACAACGTGATCACGATCAAGGGCAGCTGGGACGTCATTCCGGACGGCAACAGCGTGTTTACGCTCATATCGCCCAACGACAATGTAACGATCTACGATAACTTTGCGGAAAATACGAGTAAAGGCATCTATATCTTCGGCAATGCGGTCGACACGGTAGTAGCCAATAACGACGCGATCGACACGGAAGGCGCTTTTGTCTGGACCGCGTTGTTAAAGCAAGCGCCGGCGCTTGTCTCCGCCACGCACGTCGCCATCCGCGACAACGAGTTCGACGGCGTGTCGCCGAAAACCCGCACGGGCGGCATTCTGCTCAACACCCAGAGATACGGCTCCGAGGGGCTGTATTATTCGGTAGCCGCGTATAATATCGAGCTCCGCAACAATGCGCTTACCGGCGTTCCGAGCGCCGTGCCCAACAACTTGTCGGAGGCGCCGCCCGAGTCCGGCATCGTATTCTGGTCGGGGCTCAAAAGCTCGGACTTGATCGCGGACGCCTATAGCGGAGACGCCACCAATCTGATCGTGCAGAACAATATGCTGACCGACTATAACAAGGGGATTAGCGTAACGCTTGGCGATTACGGCGTCATTACCGCGGACAATTCGTTCCATAACGTAACGACCGAATTGTTCCATGCGGGCAAAGACCGGGTTGACGGCGAAGCCGAAAATCTGGTTCAACTGGAAGGAGAAGCTTCGGTGGATGCCGGCGACCTGCAGCGGTTGTACGATGCGGAACTCGCGCTGAACAGAAATGCGTCAAGCTACGTAAGTCATACATGGGAGCCGTATGCCGACAGACTTGCGGCTGCGGGAGACGTACTGGCCTTATCGACGCCGCGCAATATCGACATCAGAAACGCGCTTTATGATCTTCGTTCCGCCGTGGCCGCTCTAACGGCGATACCTGCATCTCCTGGCGAGCCTAGCCAGCCGGACAACGGCAGCGGACCTCAGCAGCCTGCAGAGCCTGAAGAACATTGGCCGGCAATAGGGGAAGACGTAACGTATACCGGCTCTTATCTCGCTCCGAATAGCAAAGGTCTCCTTGAGCCCGATAGCAAGCTCACGAGAGGCGACGTGGCCGACATGATCTACAGCTTATACGAAAAGCCAAAGTCGAAGCTGGACACAGACGTGTTGGAGCAATTCCGGGATGTCGGCTCCCTGCACAAGCATGCGGATGCGATCGCTTTCTGCACGCAGCTTGAATATGTGAATGGTTACCCGGACAACAGCTTCAAGCCAGAACGATTGATTACGCGGGCCGAATTCATCTCGATGGCCCTTAAGCTGCGGAGTCTTCCGAATGCCGCGGGAGAAGCGCCATTCTCTGACATCGAGGGACATTGGGCCGAGTCCGCGCTGAATATGGCTTATAGCAACGGCCTTATATCCGGTTACCCGGACGGCAGCTTCAAGCCGAATCAGACGTTAACCAAAGCCGAGGCCGCTACGATTATAGCCCGAATTCTGGAGCGCTCCGCGGAATGGACGGGAGACCAAGCGTTCCCGGATTTGCCGATGAGTCATTGGGCATACGCTTCGTTAATGAACGCAGCGAACGGGCAGTAACATAACTAATCCAATCAACACCAAAATTCCTTCTCATTCGACAATGGGGAGGAATTTTTTTCATGCTTCGCTATTAAAACAAGTTATAATAAAAGGATCATAGTGCTCCAAATTCCGGCATCATTCCTCCTGATTTGGACTGGAATTTGCGGGAGCGGCAATCTACCATTAGAATGAAAACGCTTAACTTATTAGACAGAGGGGGAGCGCTTATGTTCAAGCTGATCATTGTCGACGACAACAAATACGAACGTATGGGCATTAAGCAAGCGGTGGATTGGGGGGCGATGGGTATCGAGGTCGTCGGCACGTACGCCAACGGAGTGGAAGCGCTCGCTGGCGTCGGCGAGCTTCATCCCGATCTGATCGTTACCGATATCGCCATGCCGATGATGAACGGAATCGCGCTCGCGGAGCGCGTCAGGGAGCAATATCCCGATATAAAGATCATCTTTACCAGCTGCCACAGCGACTTCGAATTCGCGAAATCGGCGGTCAATCTCGGCGTGTACGGCTACGTGCTCAAGCCCATTATCTCCGGCGAGCTGGAGACGGCGGTTCGGGGCGTGCTCGGCGAGATGACGGAACGGGAGCGCAGGGAGAGGGAGCGCTCCGGCATGCTGCGTCAGCTCGAAGGGATGCTGCCGCTCGTGCAGGAGCAGTTCTTCAAGGAGCTGCTGCTCGGCAACTTCCGCGACGAAGGAGACATTCGCGAGCGAATCGAATTTCTGCGCGTGTCCGTGCCGGACAATTCGAGCTTTGCGGTGCTTGCCCTGGACGTCAGGGAGAAGGCGGAGCCGACGGCCGGCGAGTCTTCCCGAAGCGTCGTGGATACGTACTACCAATCGTATACGATCAAGAAGGCGGTTAACGCGCTGGAGCGGGGAGCCGATCTTGACGCGGCAACCGGTGATTCGGTTGGCTCGCCTCGTCTCGATTACGGCAGAGAAGGGCAGGGACTCGTGTCCGCTTATCCGGTTCAGATGGCGGGAGATTCCTTCGCCGTTCTGCTGTTCGGCGAGTCGGAGCAATTCCTGCAGACGGCGGTCGATCTGCACTTGATGATTACGGACCGGATCGACCGCTCCGTGACGATCGGCATCAGCGAGGCGTCTTCTTCGCTCTCCGCCATGGCGGAGCTGTACAGGCAGGCCCGACAGGCGGCGCTGTCGACCTTCTACGAGGGCAGCAACCCGATCATCGTCTATTCGGAGATCGAGGACCGGGCGGAACGCACTCCGTTCGACGCGATGCCGGGGCTGGAATCGTTGTACGGAGACGTCAAGGCGCTGCTGTCTTACGGCGGAGAAGAGGTCGTCGACGAGTTTCTGGACAAATACATGACGGCGCCGGGAGGCGGAGTCCCGCACGAAAGCTACGTCAAGGTTTTCTCCTATTTGACGCTTAATGTGGTGAACGTGCTGCTCGAGGAGGCGAACAAATCGCTGAAGGAGCTGATAGGTGAGGAATCGGCGGATTGGAGCAGCTTTAACTCATCCGCTCCCGCGAAGGAAGCGCGCGCGTGGCTGCGGCGCATCTTTGCGATGCTTCGCGAGGCGCTCGCCGAACGCAATCCGACCAAAAATCAGAAGGTCATCGATCAAATAAGGGACATTATCGGCGAGCGCTACGGCGATCCGCTTACGATCGAGGATATTTCCAAATCCGTTTACTTAAGCGGACGGCACGCCAACCATATATTCAAGAAGGAGACGGGCCAGACGATCTTCGATTATTTGATCGACTACCGGATCGGCATAGCCAAGGGGCTCTTGAAGGAGCAAGACAGCAAGGTGGCCGTCGTAGCGGAAGCGGTAGGGTACGTCAACACCTCCTATTTTTGCCTGGCCTTCAAGAAAAACGTCGGCATGACCCCGGCGGAATACAAAAATAAATCCATGCTGCGCTGAGAGCGGGGCATGCTCCCTGGAGGGGTCTAGCGCCATGTTTCTATTCGGCAAGCTCAAGTACCGGCACAAAATCGCGTCGATTATTTTCATCTTCTCGTTAATTCCCATGCTCGTATTAGGTTCCGTTCTGTTCTTCAACGTATGGAACGAGAAGGTCGACGACATTCTGGCAAAAAACGAAGCCCTGCTCGCGGGAAGCGTGGCCGGGGTCGACAATTTGCTTACGTCGAACATCGACATGCTGCTTTTCATGAACAGCAACTTCTATATCCATAATTATCTCGAGACGAAGACCGATCAGAATCTGGTCGGCATCATGTCGTTTAACGATTATTTGCAAAGCGTCGTCGCAGCCGTCAAGGCGGACATGAAAAACGACAGCGTCATTATCTATTCGATCAGCGAAGATACGCTGAACGGCGATTATTTGCGAAGATTCGATTCCCTGGGAAGCAACGAGGCGGACGGGGGGGCCAAACTCCGCGAGGATATTCTGGCTTCCGACCCGGGCAGCGTGTTCTGGAGATTGTCTACGTTAAACGGGCAAGGCGCTCCGGAAGATCGAACGTACATTTACCTCTACAAAACGCTGGCCTCCTTCCGAGGACCGCTCGCTGTGACGGAAATCCGCGTTCCCTTCCCGACCGTTCGAAGGCACTTCGATATCGAATTGCCGCCGAATTCGTCGATCGAATTCGAATCCGCAATAGGCGGCGGCCGGTTTCCGATAGCAGGCTCGGATCAAGACGAGACAGCCTCCGCCCCCGATTCGGAAGATCGGTACGATATCCGGCTCGACCTCAAGTCGGGGATCGGAACGGTCGCGATGCACATCCCGAAGTCTCTCGTCGTTCGGGAGCTGGATTCCTATTGGATCGGAGCAGTCGCCTTGCTGCTCGGGGTCATGGTCATCCTTCTATTAATGGTGGAGGTTGTATCGTTCTACCTGACCCGCAAGCTGGAGGTGCTGTTGCGCCGGATGAATACGACCGTCGAGAACCTGCTCCACAACGATCACCTGCAGTTTTCCACAACCGACGACGAATTTAGCCGCATGGGCAACGTCCTTCACGAGCTGATCGTTCGCGTTCGCGATTATTATAAGCGCATTAACGCTTACGAGACGGAGCGCACTGTGCTGGAGACCCAGCTTCTGCAAGAGCGCATCAATCCGCATTTTCTCTACAACACGCTATCGACCATGAAGTGGCTCAGCGGCGACGAGCGCATACGCGGCGTCATCGACTCCATGGTTCGTTATTACCGGATCGCGCTTAACAAGGGCAGCAGCATCATAACGATCAATCAGGAGCTGGAGATGATGCACGAATATTTGGAGCTGCAGAAATTCGCATACGGCAACGATTTCGCTTTCCGGATTCATGTCGAAGAAGGGCTCGGCGATACGCCCATGCTCAAGCATCTGCTGCAGCCGGTCGTGGAGAATGCCGTGCTGCACGGCATTAACGGACGCGAGACCGGAGGTCTCATCTCGATTCGTGTGGAACGGGGGTTGCCGGGGGAGGCGGCTCCGGACGAAATATGGATTCATATTGCGGACAACGGAGAGGGAATCCAGCCGGAGAAGCTGAGTACGATCATGAGGGGCGAGACCGACGAAGGCAGCATGTACGGCGGCTATGGCATGCTCAACACGCGGAAACGGATCGAGGTTTATTACGGCAAGCCGTACGGCATCGAGATCGACAGCAAACCGGGCATAGGTACGACCGTAACGCTGCACATACCGACAGCCTCGTGAATGGTGGTCAGGCAGCAGACGAGTAGAATAGCGAGAAGAGAGAGAAGAGAGAGGCCTGTCGCGAAAACGGCAGGTTCTTTTTTTGAAAATATAGGAAGGTATATCATTTTGCCATACGTTCTCTATATTTCTCGGAAATAAACGAGTTCCACCGACTAAGGAGGGCGCAGCCGTTTCGCCTTGGCTTAGTGGCGGCTGCCAAATTGGAGGATGGGGCATTAAGACTGAACACAATGTCCGAATTCAGCTATACGAGCTCCGTTTATTTACTATAACCGCTATCGGCAATGAACTAGAATGAGAGCAACACCTACGACGAAAGGAGCTGGAACCTTGCACGAAGAAATCGCCATCAACCATGCCGCCAAACCGGCCGGAAGCAAATTCATGCGGACGCTGCGCAAAAACTCGTTCGGCTATATGCTCATGCTGCCGTCGATCGTGTTGACATTCATCTTCGCTTACGTGCCGATGCCGGGCATTATCGCGGCGTTCAAGGACTACAACATTTTCTTGGGATTATGGAACAGCCCATGGGTCGGGATGGAGCATGTCCGGGAAATCTTCGAGACGCCGATGCTGAGGCAGGCGATTATCAATACGCTGGAGCTTAGCGTGCTGACGATTCTCGTAGGCTTCCCGGCGCCGATCATTCTCGCCTTGATGATCAACGAGGTCAAGGACGGCTTGTTCAAGCGCTCCGTCCAGACGCTAAGTTATTTGCCCCACTTCCTGTCCTGGATCGCCGTCGTCGGACTTGCTTACTCGTTCTTCGATCTGTACGGTCCGCTTAACGATCTGTTGCTCAAGTTATCTAGCGGGGAAGAGAGGATCATGTTCCTCTCCAAACAGGAGCTGTTCCTGCCGTTCCTGCTTCTGCTTAGCGTCTGGAAGGAAGTAGGCTGGGGGACGGTCGTCTACTTGGCGGCCATTACCTCCATCGATCCCAGCTTGTACGAAGCGGCCAAGATCGACGGAGCCAACAGGTGGAAGCAGCATCTCTACATCACGTTGCCCGGACTCAAGATGACGACCATTCTGCTTCTGATCTTCACCTTAGGCACGCTGTTCACGAGCAACTTCGAGCTCGTATACGGGATGCAGAACGCGTTCATCAGCTATGACGTCATCTCGACGATCGTTTATTCGTCCGGCATCCAGCAGGGCAACTACTCGATGGCGGCGGCTGTAGGCTTCCTGCAAGGACTCGTGGCGCTTCTCTTGACCGTCTCGGCCAACACCATCGCCAAAAAAACGACCGGAATTTCGATCTGGTAAGGAGGATGCACCATTGAATCACGAATCGCTGACGTACCGCATCTTCAAAGTAGGCAACGCTTCGTTGCTGACCCTGATCGTAATCGCCATGGTATTTCCGTATCTGAACGTGCTGGCTTACGCGCTCAACGATCCCGTGGATTCCCAGTTCGGCGGACTTACCTTCTTTCCGAGGGAGCTGTCGTTCGCCAACTTCGAGATGCTGCTTACGAACTCAGCCATCATTCAGTCATCGTTTATATCCGTGCTTCGCGTCGTGATCGGCACGGCCTTCGCCCTGCTCATTCAGTATACGAGCGCCTACGCGTTCACGTTGAAGGGCTTGCAGGGCAAGGGAGCCATCTTGATCTTCCTGATGATCCCGATGTATTTCGGCGGCGGACTGATTCCCGTCTACCTGCTGTATTCCAAGATGCATCTGCTCAATAACTTCCTGGTCTACATTCTCCCGGTTTCGTTCAGCTTGTACAACATGGTGATCATCCGTTCGTTCCTGTACACCATTCCCGATAGTCTGGCCGAATCGGCCCGGATCGACGGAGCGAACGAGTTCGTCATCATGCTGCGCATCTACGTGCCGCTTTCGATGCCGATTCTCGCGGTAATGGCGTTATGGACGGCGGTGTACCACTGGAACGACTGGACGACGACGCTTTATTTCATCACGAACCAAGACTTGAACACGCTGCAGTATATTCTGATGCAGATTCTGAAGGAAGGCGAACGGATGGCAAGCATGTTCCAGGAGGCGATTCGGGCAGGCATCGCGTCCGGCGTGAACACGCAGCCTCAAGTGACGCCGCAGGCGATTCGCGCCGCCAACATCATCCTGACGACCATCCCGATCGTGATCGTGTATCCGTTTCTTCAGAAGCATTTTGTTAAAGGCATTACGCTAGGGGCAGTCAAAGAGTAGGCCTAACGGCTGTCGCCATCCTTGGCGGCTCGGTTCGTTTCATTCAAGAACAACCACGGTATGATGCCGGATCTGCTATGATGGTGAAAAACCCGCTGCAAGGTCCGGCATGATATAGATGCCAATTCATTCTAGGGGGAGAACACATGAAATTACGGATGCGAAATACGGTTACGCTGACCGCGGCCGCGGCCTTGCTGATGTCGCTTGCGGCAGGCTGCACGAACGACGGCAATAGCCCGGCGGGAACGACGGCTCCGACCAATTCGACAAATGAAAACGTTTCCGGAGAAAAAGCCTATTACGACATGTACG
Source organism: Paenibacillus sp. strain BS8-2 (assembly GCF_054483835.1). NCBI lineage: Bacteria > Bacillati > Bacillota > Bacilli > Caryophanales > Paenibacillaceae > Paenibacillus > Paenibacillus sp. strain BS8-2. Next base: position 280,256 of record NZ_CM137010.1, on the reverse strand, counting down.
AAGAAGTGACAGACAGCTCCGAGCTGCCGGACTGGACCGGCAAACAGCTCAAGCTGAAGATTTGGTACGCTCACGGAACGGGGGACGCCAAACGGCCGGTGCCTACGGAGGACATCGTCAGTCCGGAGATCAAGCGGGTAACGGGCATCGAGATCGACAAGGACGGCTCGTTCGACAACGGCGGGCAAGCGATCGACGTGAAGCTCGGCATGATCAACGCGGCGAACGATTGGCCCGAGCTTGCTTTCGTTACCGACTCCGGCATGGGCAGCCTCAAGGACATGTTCGCGGCCGGCAAGGCTTACGATTTGACGGAGGCGATCGAGAAGTACGCGCCGAACCTGCAGAAGCGTCTAAGCTTCGAGACGTTCCCTTACGTCAAACGTTTCTCGACGAACAACGATCAGGACGGAAGCATCTACTCCTTCCCGACGCAGATGGGGGATCCCGACCGCTCGATCAAAATGATGGATCCGTCATTCGTCACCCCGAACGCGCTCGAAGGCACGGACCAATTCATCTGGGTGCGCGACGACCTCTTGAAGAAGCTGTATCCGGAGGCCAAGTCTCAGGACGAGATCGACGCGCTGTTCGTCGAGAAGGGCGGCAAGTTCAGCAGAGAAGATCTCTTCGACGTTCCGGTTAAGACGACGGAAGACTTCACGAAGCTGCTGTACGACCTTCAGACTTTAATCAAAACCGAGAATATCACGGAGAATGGCAAGCCGGTCGAGGTGAGCTACGCATTCGGAGGCCAAGACAACTGGGGGACGCTGGCCGTTCTGGCCAACCTCTATGGTCGCCTGCCGAAGGGCAGCAACTACTTTACGTACTTCGACAAAGAAACGCAGCAGATCGAATTTATGTTCCAACAGCCGTTCTTCAAGGATATCGTCCACGACTTCAACAAGCTCGTGCGCGATAAAGTGATGGATCCGAACTCGCTCGTCGAGAACAACGCGATGCATCTGGAGAAGATCAATAACGGTCAATACGCGGTTGCTTACCTGTACGATCAGCCGGACGAGAACGTGATGAAGGCCGCCGGCAAAACGTACCGTTACCGCAAAGTGTTCTTGGATTCCCCGGTCAACACGGATAAATTTATTTCGCCGATGGGCGGCGTCAAGAACAATATCGGCGTCGTGATCTTCAAGGACAGCGTGAAGGAAGAGGATTTGCCGCAAGTCGTTCGCTTCTTGGATTACATGGTATCCGAGCTCGGCGAGAAGATGTACACATGGGGACCGAAGAGCGCGGGACTGTTCGACGAAGTAGACGGCAAGCGCAAGTTCAAGGACAAAGAGCTCGAAGACGCCATGGTTTACAACAAGGATAACGGCAAGTCGCTTCATTACAACCTGGCGAACACGAGACTGGCATCGACGAACGTTTACGGCAGCGGCTGGCCTTATTATCCGACTTACATGTGGGGCGGCTCCCAAGTTTCGCCGTTCTACAGCTATGATCGCGTCCTATCGCCTTCCGAGGCAAGAAACTTCTTCGATCCGGGCAATTTGCCCAACAATTCGTACTCGGATCTAGGCATACCGATCAACAACGACATGCAGATCTGGAACTTCTTCGGCGTCGTGCCGGAGGCCGACGAGTTCTGGAAAGGCCGCGACGCCTTCGAGAAAGCGTTGACCAAGACGCTTGCGGCACGCGACGACGCGCATTTCGAGGAGCTATGGAAGCAGTTCGGCGAAATCGCGACGAAAAACGGCGGCAACGAGGAGCTGCGTAAAAAGATCGACGAATATTTCAAAACGGCCAACAAAGATCAGCTTGATGCGCTGAAATAAGGAATTCCCCCCGGTGAGACGGCAGGCCAAACAGGCTTGGCGGATAGCCGGGGGATTCTATACGACATCTCGGTAATCGCTTACATTTTAATAATCCAAATTGTCAGGAGGCTAATTATGTACTCTTTGGTTAGAAGCTCTCTACGCGCAGGCTTGTCCCGATTGTTGGTTATGGCCCTGTTATTGACGTTGGTGGCCGCGCTGGACGTCCGTCCGGTCCATGCCGCGGACGCGCCAAAGATTCACCGGATGTCGGACGCCGTGCAGGCGGGAAAGACGTTTACGATTACCGGCTGGGACATGACGGCGACCTCGCAAGACGTTGCGATCAAGCTGGATGTGGCGAATACCTCTCCGGCTACGCCGCCTGTCGATGCGCTGCATCCGACCATTATCCAGAGCGATCGCAAAGGGAATTACGTCACGGTGACGATGCCAAGCGGCGCGACAGCAGGCGTCTATAACGTGTGGGTCAAGAACGCGACGGGCTGGAGCGCCCCGGCCAAGCTCAATGCGGCTCGCGCGATCTGGATCTCCGAGAAGCAAGCCTGGTCCGGCCAGAAAATAACGGTCGTCGGACGGAACTTCGCGGGCTCCGAGTTCGGGGCGGCTAACGGAACCGTCGTTCGGCTGAAGAACAGCTCGAACACGGTGAATCAGACGATCGTATCCAGCAACGCGTACATGGCCGAGTTTACCATCTCGTCCGGTATGCCGCTAGGGACGTACGACGTCGAAATTACGAACGACGGCGGCGTGCACTGGAGCAAGCCGAGCAGCGGACAACAGCTGCAAGTCGTCGCCGCGGGCAGCGATCCGCTGGGTCTTGGCGTCGCCTGGGCGGGCAACTTCAACTGGGCGAACCAAGTAAACGCGAGCTCGTACGGCGCTACGCCGAACAGCGGCGTCGACGAGACCGCCGACATTCAGGCCGCCATCGACGCGGCGGGAGCGAATCCGAACGGGGGCGTCGTCTATCTGGCCGACGGCACGTACCGGATCACGTCCTTGCATCTCTCGCGCAAAGTCGTTCTACGCGGCCAGAGCCGCGCGGGCACGATTCTGCAATATATCGGGACGGGCGGCGCCACGGCCATCGATAGCAAAACGAACTTCGGCCAGGTCGGCATCGCCAATCTGACGGTGACGATCGCTCCGGGCCATACGAGCCGTCCGGACATCTTCCTCATCCTAGGTTCTCCGTGGGAGGTATTGGACGGAAGCGGCAATCCGACCTATCCGGCGGGCAACGTATTGCAACGCACGGCCGAGCAGATGTTCCTTAAAGGCGTAAAGATCGATTACGATCTCGGCACGAACGGCGCGCCGGGGCAGCGCGGCTTCCCGATGATGACGCTCGGCAAGGAACGGTTCCTCGTGGCGGACAGCGACTTCCGCGGTTTTGCGGGTTACGCGCATAACTACGTCAACCAGTACTCTTCGTTCACGAACTCGTACATGGAATTCAGCTTCGGCGTCTACGTCAATACGGCGGAATATTACATCGCGACGGGCAACACCCTTATCGGGCATACCGCCGTCAACGCCGAGAAGCACGGTTTGTCGGTACGCGCCAACAACTATCTGGCGGACAATACGATTATCGGCATGCGATCCGTGGCGAGCGGGCTTGTCGACGGCCACGATAACGACGGGGAAGCGATCATGTCGGAAGCGCCGAGCGGCTATTTTAACTACGGCACGGTGAGCTCGGCAAGCGGACTTAACGTCACGGTCAGCGCGGATCGCGCGCTGGTTGCGCCAACCGTCATGTACAGCTATCCGGCCATCCAGATCATCGACGGGACGGGGCTCGGACAACTGCGCCGAGTAACGGGCATCTCCGGCAACACGATCACGGTCGACAGGATCTGGGACAAAATGCCGGATAACACGAGCAAATGGACCCTTATTACCCCTAACGAGCATACGACAGCCTACAACAATACGATTACCGACAACGACAAGGGCATCTGGCTGTTCGGCAACGCCTACGACAGCGTCGTGGCGAACAACACGTTCCTGGATTCGGAAGGTGTCTTTATCTGGAGCGTGAACGTCAAGAACGGAAACGAGTCCAACTTGTCGCCCAATTACTTCAACAAGGTGAAGGGCAACGTCCTGACGGGCGTGTCCCCGCTTAGCAAAAACTCGGGCGTGGGAGTCGCCTCCGAGCGGTTCGATAACGGCGGCGGCCATTACTATGCCGTTCAAGCGTTTGGCAATGAATTCAGGGACAACGACCTGACGGGCACAAACGAAACGCCGGTCGGCAACAGCATCACGGAAGCGCCATCCTACAACACCGGCATTTATGTCTCCGCGGCAGATATCGGCTACTACGACGGCAACAACGACGTGACGGTATCGGGGGACACGACAAACACGATCGTCGAGGACAACACGGTCCGCAACAAACAATACGCGGTCACCTTGACGCATAGCAGCTACGGCACGGTTCTGGCGGGCAACAAGACGGCCAACGTAACCAGCGCTTTCGTTAATAATACCGGCGCGCATAATACGTACAATGCCAATAACGCGGGAGCGGCGGCCTCCCAGTCCACCGTAGCCGCGCCTACGTTTACGCCGACGGCCGGCGCGTACGGCACGCCGCCAACCGTGACGATCGCTTCGGCGACGACCGGAGCGACGATCCGCTACACGACGGACGGCAGCACGCCGAACGCGAACTCGCCCATCTACCGGGCTCCTTTGACCGTGACGCTGCCGCAGACCGTCAAAGCGATCGCGGGCAAAGCGGGCATGCTGCAGTCGGCCGTATCGACGGCCGCATACACGTCTTCGGGAGGCGGCAGCACGTTGACGCTGCAAGCGGAGAGCTACAACGACATGAGCGGCATCGTCAATTTCGGCTCCGCGATCGGCGATCTTCATAACGGGGATTGGGTCAAGTTCAGTAACGTAAACCTGGGAAGCGGTTATGCGACGCTGCGGACGCGTTTCACGAACGGAGACGTGAGCGCCAAGACGGCCGAGATCCGTCTGGACAGTCTCACGGGCACGCTGATCGGTTCGATCTCGACGCCGCCGACGGGAGGCTGGAGCAATTGGGTCGAGACGACGAGCTCGCTCACCGGAGCTAGCGGCACGCACGATATTTACATCAAGTTCTCCGGCATGACCGACTTCGACTGGTTCCGGTTCGAGGACAGCGTAAGCGCCCCGACGCCGGTTACGATTCAAGCGGAAAGCTTCAGCGACAGCTATAGCGTCTCGAACTACACGACGACGATCGGCGGCTTGAACGCGGGCTCGTGGGTCAAGTATAGCGGCGTTAATCTCGGCAGCGGCTTCTCGCAATTGAAGTTCAGATTCACGAACGGAGAATCCACGACCAAGACGGCTACGGTGCGCCTTGGCAGCTTGACGGGAACGCAGATCGGGACGATCACGACGCCTGCTACGGGCGGTTGGAGCAACTGGACGGAAGGAACCGCGGCGCTTACGGGGGCTAGCGGCACCCACGATATTTATATTTTGTTCTCGGGCGCGACCGACTTTGACTGGTTCCGATTCGAGTAAGGGAAAAGGGAGAAAAAAACGATGACAATGGCACCTATTATGCTGCTGATCGACACTTCGATGGCGGCTCTACCTGACAGCATACGGCATGCCGTTGCGGACATAGCGGGAAAGGGCTTCGACGCGGTCGCGCTCGAATTTCGGAATTGCAGCTATAGCGAATTCGACGAGATCGGCCAGAGGGCCATGCGCGCGGCTGAGGAGGAGGCTCATAAGCAGGGCCTCTCCTTCGTCCAGATCATACCTTGGCCGGGGTTGCGTCTTCTCAAGCGTCATCCCGAAGCGAGACAGAAATGGATAAGAGAGCACCAAGGTTTCATACGTGACGGCAAGCTCGAGATCAGGCTTCACGATCTCGAGTCTGTCGGGCATATCGAGATGAGGCCGGTGTACGAAGGCATCGCCAAAGCGTTCCTCGTCAAGCGGGAAGGGGGCATCATCAGGGAGGCCAAGGATATTACCTCGGAATTGAAGGATCTCTCTCTCTCCATTACGAGCCGCTCCTTGCTTCGCGGAACGTACGGCGCGGACGGCGAGGTGCTGTTGTATGCGTCCTACTCTACCGATTATCCCGATTTTGCGAGCCCCGCCATGGCCGAGTCCATTGACGAAACGTTCGATTGTTACCGGGGCATGAAGCTTGACGGTTTCGCCATGGACGAATTCGGAGCCGGCAGCAAGAAGGAGGATGTCTACCTGGGCGGTACGGCCTTTCTGGAAGCCTTTCGCCGGAGCTCCGGCTATGACTTCCTCGATCGAATTTACCTGATGCGGCACGAGTCGGCGGATGAGAGCTCCGGCAAGCTGCGTTATGACTATTACAATTTGACGATGGAGCTGACGTACCGAATCCAGAAGCAGGTGAGGGAGCGTTACGAAGCGCAGCATGGCCCGGCGTCCTTCATGGGCTTCCACAGCACGTGGTGGGGCGAAGGAAACTCCGGCGATTTGTGGGCCGGCAATATCGATTACTTTAAGCTGGCGGATAACTTAAGCGGCGGGTTTGTCGACGCGCAATACGACGCCGAGCGGACGATGATTTCCATGACGATGCTGGCGGAGTCGCTCGCGAAATATTCGGACAGCGGCCTGGCGTACAACATGTGCTGGGATCGCGAGCCGACCTCGGGCAAGATGACGTATTACCATCGCTTGCTCGCCGCCCGCAACGTGCGCTGGGTCGCCCACGCTTACGGGCATTCCGGACCGTTCGGCCCCGGCTATCCGCATCACCCGACTTGGGAGATGACGGGGCGCTGCGTCTCCATGCAGAGGGCGATGCAGCGGTTTATCGGCCAAGCGGTCAGCCGTCCACGGGTCGCCTTGATGTACGCATGGGAATCGGTTGCTCATCGCAACGATCCCTTCATGCATTATCACCGCCTGAGCATGAAGGCGCTGCTGCACAAGCTGATGCTGCGTCACGTGGAGGTCGACGTCGTGCCATCCTTCGAAGAAGAGCTCTCGCGCTACGACGCGCTGATCGTGCTTTGGCCGGCTATGCTGCCGGAGGCAACCTGGGAGAGAATTAGGCGTTATGGCGAATGGTCCGGGAAACGTCTGATCTTTATCGGTCCGCCCGCGGCTTGCACGACGGAGGGCAGGGATATAACCGCAGAGTTTGCGGAGTTTACGGGAACGGCGGTACGCGGAAACGAAAACTTGGACGGACGTAGCGCTCAAGCACCTCCCGAGACTGACTATCCCGGAGAATACGAATACGTGGCTTGGGACCTGTGGTTTACGAACGAACGGATCCCGATGAAGTGCTTCCCGTTATCCGTTGCGGACGGAGCCGGGGATGCCAAGTTGACGATCAGGCATGACGACCTGGCCATCGCGGCGCGAAGAGGCAATGTCGACTATTACGCGTTCGAGCTGCCGCTCACGCCTTATTGCGAATCCCTGTTGCATGAGCTGGAAGCTTACAAGGAGCTGCAATTGCCTCCTAACGTGCTTTGCAAAACCTCGCATGACGACGACGGAACCGTACTGACGCTTATGCCGCGGCTGGGCGGGGAGCTAAATCTGTCGTTCCGCTATGCGGGCATCGGGTTCGAGATTCGCGGCGGGGGTCTGATCGGCCTTCGGATCACGGACGGACGTTTGACGGCGGCAATTGGCGAAGACGGGGCGGAGCTGTATGCGAACGGAGCGCGGGTAGACGATTCGATGTTCGAGAGGCTTGCCAGGCTGTCGCCGAAGTTTAGCAGCTAGCGGCTAGTTCAATATACCGTTTAGCAAGGAGCTTGCCTTCTAGTCCATCTAGCAAGAGGCTTGCCTTAGTCGTCTAGCAAATGTCTAGCAAATGGCAAAACCAGCCTAGTCAAAACCGAAAAGCCGGATTCCCGTGTCCGCATGGGGAGTCGGCTTTTTACTGCAGTCCGATCGGAGCGGAGATACCCTTTACGCGCCGGAGCCGCGGACTCTTCTATCCCCATCTGCCTTTTTTTGGTATACTAGAGAAATCTATCACGGAAAACGAGGGCCGCTTATGGGGAAAAAGCTGTTCTGGACTGACCTGCTGATCATCATTGGGCTGGTGATGTGGTTCTGGGGCTCGGAGATCGTTAAGAAATACGCCGAGCAGACCTGGTTCGAGCCGATATTGGCATGGTTAGATGATAACTTTATTTTTTCGGTACCGTTCTGGTCGGTATTTTTCTTTGGGGCGACGTTCGTGGCCATCGTGATCCGCGTCTACAGGCGCCGGGTAGGGGAACTGGAGACGCTGCTGGAGGACGAGAAACGGATCATGGCGCTGCTCAGCGAGGAGCAGAGACCGCTGCAGATGCGTTATCTGTTAGGCAAAGCTGCGCAATCGTTTGTAGAACGTAATCCTTATGCGATCGCGGCGCAGCTCTTTCAATATGAAATCATGATCGGGCGGGGGAACACGCGCATCGCGGTTAAGAATATCGGCGAATATGCCAGCGAGGGAGAGAACGTCAATATTTTCTCACAGCATTATTATAATGTGCCGACGAGGCTGTACAAGGAGCTTCGCGAAGCACAGAAGGCGCTTGCCACGCATGATTTGATGCCTGCAATCGAGCTAGCCGATCGGCTGCAATCCAGGCTGCAAGCGAAGAGCGCAGCACAATATACGGGCAAGGATGCGGTGGAATTCGCTTTCTGCCGGATCGCGCTTGGCATGATGGCGACTTACCTGGATATACGCGTGGAGCATGAGCTGTCTGAGGAAAAAGCTGAGAAGCTGGATCAAATGCTTCGCTCCGGTATTTTGATGGCGATTCTCATGAAAACGAACTATTATGTTTTCTCCAACATTGGTAACGACGAGAAAAAGGACCGTGTGTATTACGCGACGGAAATTCAAATGCCAAGGGATCGAATGCTGGCGCTTATTATTTTCAGCCCGGGGCTGCACGACGAATCCAATGCTTTCATCGATGAGACGATGAAGGAGTCAGATCAAGTTCTGCGTGAATTGTTGGCTCGAATATACTATAATGGGAATAACGATGCCGGAGGAGGTCGAAGTCATGGATGACATTCAGAGAATTCCCGTTATACAAGGGGAAGAACGTGCGAAGGCGCTTCGAGTGCTGGAGGCGCACGGTTTTAAGGTGAAGCCGTCTGAGTCGAAGGAAGAATCGACTTCCAAGACGATCTCGTTTTTTGGAAAACGTACGGAACGGATGATAATCGGCTAAAGCCGACGGAATAGATGGGAGAAAAGGCGACGATGTCGTCTTTTTTTAATTCTAAGAATTTATAAGTTTTTGCATCTTATCTGAGCTTAGAATTCTCGGAATGAAACGCGCTGCGCCGCCAAAGACGGCGATAGCCGTTTCACCTTGTTACTTATTATCTGAAAGTATTAAATCCTTACCCTATTTCAATTTCCAGATGCTGAATTTTAGATGCTGAATTTAGATTCTAAACTCTAAATTTAGATTCTAAATTCTAGATTCTAAATGCAAAATGAAAAACGCAAAATTATAAGTTTTGTACATTATCTGAGTGAAGTAATCGCGGGATGTATCGCGCCCCGCCTCCTAAGACGCCGTCAGGCGTTTCACTGGTGCTAGCCCACTTGCTTGGGTCGAAGCACATTGTAAGTAGATTTTTACATACGTTGGAGCCACAAGGTTGGATCGCAGCCTACTGTATGTAAGGGTGTTTTCAAACTGCACTTTTCTTGAATTCTAAGCGTACTATGTCAACTACTTTTTACGGACTTTAGAGCACCCCAAACACACCTAACCTGTAGAATTTTAAAAATAGGGTTACCAACTGACGAAAAGCGGTGGACGAAAGCGGTATGTCTCGAATCTGAAGAAATAGCCTCGTTTCAATCCTGTATGCAATCTGGCTGAGTGCAGATAGCTGTTCTAACGTACAATTCGCATTGACAGGACGAGGTGGATAACGCTTTAGTACGAGGTCTGGGCCTCCAGAATTTGATCCGATCTTCCCTCGGTCCCAGACATACCGACTTCATCATTTTTCTTTGTATCTAGGCAGCGCTTGATGTGATCATGCAATTAAAGGCGAGCTTTTTGTTGATTTCCTGCACGAGCCGATAAGCTGGCTTGGAGGAATGGAACGGCTGCTTATCGCGTAACATGGCAAAAGCGATCTTAAGCATCTTGTTGCCCATTGCTACAAAGGTTGCGCGTTCGTGCTTGCCTCGGCTTCTGAGACGTTCGTAAAACGGCTTCAGGTCCTCATTATGCAAGCAGAGGCTCCGCCCAGCTAGATAAGTGACATAGCGTAAGTGAGTATTGCCCTGCTTGGAGATTTTGCGATAAGAGCCCGCGCCGCCGCCTGACTGCTTGACGATCGGATTGGTACCGGCCTTCTTGATGAGTTGCCCGGCATGCTGATAATCCAAGACATTACCGATCTCCGCGTAGAGCTCTGCCGCCAAGGATACGCCGAGTCCAGGAACCGTAAAGAGTAAGCTACCGTCGGTCTGAAGCAACAGGTTTTCAATCTCATTGTCCAGCGTATTGATTTTGGCATCGAAGGCGCGGAGGTCCTGTAGCTTCATACGTAGCACCATGAGCTCGGGACGGAGCGTCTGCACGTCTGAGGCAAGTGATTCCTTTGCCACATGAAGCAGCTTGCCGATTGCGTTCGTACGCAACTTCAAGTTGTGCTGAACGGAAAGCTTCCGTAGCCCCATCTCACCAAGTTGCAAAACGAGAGCGGGGTGCGGGTAGTACTCCATGAAGTAGAGAGATGCTTTCCCCCACAAGTCGCTAAACACTTTTATTTTCTTAGCTCTTCCATTCTGGTGTTCGGCGTAACCTTGATACTCTCGCCAGACGATATCCAGGATGTTTCGGATCTCCATACGAAGGCTAGAACGCTTGCGAATTTCTGAGCGCTTTGCACGAGTTAGGACGCGCAACTGTCTTTGCAGGCCTTCCGTTAAACGATACTCCGTCGCTTTATTGTTACGAATGGCGTGAGCAATGGCGACGAGGTCGAGGTCATCGGTTTTGCACCAACTAAGAGCGCTGGCACGCTCTTCAGAGGTCGTGTAGGCGTTGAGAATTTGAACGTGGTACCCATGCATGGTCATCTGTCTGACAATGTCCTCGTAGTAGTGGCCGGTTGCTTCAATGCCAAGAAACAAGCGTACGGCTTCCGTGTCTCGAATGGCTCTTTCAATCGTGTCGTATAGGAGTTTCATTCCGGATTGACTGACGGAAAAAAAGAAGGGTTTCTCAATCACGTCGCCGAAATAATTGCATATGAGTGCTTTTTGGTGGAGCTTTGCCGCATCGATCGCTACGATGAGTACTTGCTCCAGGTTAACACCTCGCAGTTGTTGACTGAACTTTGTTCCCTTTAAGCCTTGAATATGTTGGGATTTCCCCATGTGACTTCAACCTCCTGTGGTGGGTGGTTAGATTGAAGCTCTTCGTCAGGTGCTTCTTTCTTCGATAGTCGCTGGGGATTTTCCTTTATAAAAGGAGTATATTACACGCCAGAATTTATAAGTTTCGCACCTTATCTGGACTTAGAATTCTCGGAATGAAACGCGCCCCGCCGCCAAAGGACGGCTTAGCCGTTTCACCTTGGTGCTCCTAATGGTCAATGGACGACACAGTGGTCTCGCATTGACATGCGTCAGCCTATATGACTCTTGCATAGACGCAAATGAAGAATTACTTGATTCAATATCTAAAGAAACCAAAAAATTAAAGCATTTCATGAAGTCTTGGTTTGCACATCGTTTCCTCTTCGCATACTGTACAGCAGGAGGATGGCGCATGAAACGAACACATACAGAATGGATAGACACACTTGCGGCTCGCGGATTTAGGATCGGAATGTCACAGCCGTACGGTGAGCGTCGGTCCTACATGGAGATCAGACCAAGCGGGTTGACGGCACAGATAGAGTTGCTGCCAACGGAGCAGCCGAAAGGTACATGGATCACAAGGAACAAACAGAACGAACATCGACTTTAACGTACGAAAAGAGCGAATCGCACGAATCGCATGAATCGCACGGATCGCACGAATCGCATGAATCGCACGGATCGCACGAATCGCATGAATCGCACGGATCGCACGAATCGCATGAATCGCACGAATCGCATGAATCGCACGAATCGAACGGACCGCCACGATCACACGGCTCGCAACAATACCTTTCACACGAGAAACCTCGCATACGGCTCTGCGAAAGAGTCATATTCGAGGTTTCTATTGTGTCGTCCTTATATCAAAAGATGCGAATGGCCACTACCCAGCGATACGTTTCTTGATCGTGGTGTTCATTTGAAGATGGTCAACATCTTGCCAGCGTACTCTGCAGCCATTAGAGTTGCAAAAGTCATAGTCAGGGCATGAGCGATATTGCACGAGCGCATCGTCAAGGGATTGGCTTGCTTCAAGAACTGCCGCATTGGTAAAGGATTCGAAATTATTGAACGTGAGTTCCATGATTCTGCGAAGTTGTTCGATTCGATTCCGGCATTCGCAAGTATTCATCGACGTTCGTCTCCTTTAGCGTTAGTTGGATTTGCAAAGTGATCTCCTCATTTTACAACAAATAACGATAATTTACTATAAGTGGGAGTGACGAATATCGTAAACTCTTGGTCATCGGAGGAAATTCCGTATAATTAACCAGAGATTCCCTGGCTTCTCCGCTAGTCTGCGCGTGTAATAAGGGTACCACATCTGCCCGTATGGAATGTAACATCGGACCCGATAACCTTGGTTGGCGAGGTTTATTTGTTCATTGGTACGAAGTCCATACAGCATTTGAAATTCGAATTTGGATGGCGGTATGCCTCGATCAGCTGCATATTGTTTGACGAACCGGAAAATTGCATCATCATGTGTGGCAATGGCTGTATAGACACCACGATCCAAGTGCAAAGCAATCAAGTTCTTAAACTGCTCTGCGATCTCACTCGATTTCTGAAACGCAATGCTGGCAGGCTCCTTGTAAGCGCCTTTGACGAGCCGGAGACTAATGCCTTCCTCAAGACAATGCTCCGCGTCAGCTGAGGACCGAAGTAAGCACGCCTGAAGGACGGTTCCAACATTGCGCAGCCCTTCACCATGTAGTCGTCGGACAATGGCGAGCGTAGCATCCGTATAAGGCGAATCTTCCATATCCAGCCGCACAAAGTTGCCAACCGTGGCAGCATGCTGCACGACCTCTTTAATATTGGCATAGCAGGCTTCGGCATCAAGCGCAAGTCCCATCTGCGTAGGCTTGAGTGAGACATTGGCGCTTAGACCATGATCGGCGATCCCGGTCAGCAACAGATGATAAGCATGTTGATACCCGACTGTTTCGGAAACCTCCCGAATCCCTTCCCCCAAATGATCCAGCGTTACCATGATACCCTTGAGGTTTAATGCCTTGGCTGCAGAGATCGCCATAGGAAGCTCTTCGCCTGCGATAAATCTGGCGGCCAGCCGTTTGCCGTACTTTACCGTCATTGTTCGAACAATCTTCTGGTCAGCGATGGTCAACATCGTATTGCGATACCATTCTGAACGGATCGGCATGGAGCACCTCATTTCCTATTCTGTTGGACCAGCACTTATCACGCTAACATCGTTGCAACATTATATGCCGTAACAGGATTCCAATATCCTGGTGTCTCTACATATCGTGCTTAGGGCTTGACCTGTGTTAGACCGAAGGAAAGGCCCGCACAGGGGCGGGCCTTCCTTTGTGATCGCTGCTGCGATTCATGTCATTATGCATGGAGGATACAATCAGACATGAATTAGAACCATTTGTTTCCAAAACTGCAAGCGATGATCACCAGCAGAATGAAGAGGACTAGGATAGCTCCAACGTTATTATAAGCACCACCAACGCAACCGGACATTGTTACATGCACCTCCTTACGTTTTGAGTACTCTGTAGGTTATGCTCCTATGACATTCGTTGACTGGGTATTTGTTCCTGTGGCAAATAACTTGGGCTTATGCCCCGAAAGACGGGACAAGGGTCTGTATGGGGATGGACAACTGCCGTGACTGGAGGGAAAAGGTGACGGCATCCCAATAAAATGTGCAAACGCACAATTTATCAAAGTGCCTATACATTTGGGGGAAATATACATAGGATACTGTACCTTAACATTAAAGGAGCTGAAAACTTAATGAATTATGCAGCAAACGTATCTGGCGGAGGAAACAATCATTACCCGGTAGCAGGCACAGGTTGCGGACCTGTCGGCGGCGCATACAACAGCGTTGGCGCAATCCTGGTTCTTTTCATCCTTCTGGTTATCATCGTTAAAACTCTTTGCTACTAATCCTTGTCGCACTCACAATCCATGAGCTGAAATAGCATGTAAACCCTCAAGCGTCCGCGCTTGGGGGTTTGACATGTTCAAAGCAAATTACGACCGCATTCGACACTATATGCGAATCCGACTCCACATTTCGACACATATTCATTATAATGGTTATAAAAATACGTATTGCAAAGGAGGACATGTGATTTGAAAAGAACAATCGCAACGGTCGGAGTAGGCTTAGCTGGCCTAGCCGTGTTAGCTGCTTGCGGTATGGGGAACGATCCTGGCGAGGGTAATGATTCAACTGAGAACATACAACTAACGCTGTGGCATAATTTTTATGCGGAAGATCTTCGCTCTATCATGATGCGCGGTATTATCGAGTCGTACGAGGAGCAGTATCCGAATGTGGAACTGCATGTACGTGCGATCAATCCCGATGATTACCGTGCGCAAATTCTCCAAGCGGCGCAAGAGGACAAGCTTCCAGATGTATTCGTCATGTGGAGCGGAGCCATGACGAAGGGATTCGCGGATTCCGGCGTCATTCAGCCTATCAACTCGTTGCTTGACGACTATCCGGAGTGGCGTGATGGATTCCTTCCTGGTTCCATGGAGGCCTTCACCGAAGACGATGATACATATAGCGCTCCGATGGGGTTGTCTCCAACCTCGATTCTGTATTACAACAAATCCATTTTTTTGGAGCAGAAGCTAACAGTTCCGCGTACGTGGGAGGAGCTTATAGAAGTTAGCCGCGAGCTGAATGAGCGGGGCATTGCTCCTATTGCGCTCGGAAACAAGGCGGGGTGGCTGGCGCAATCCAGTATTTTCAGCTCGCTTGCGGACCGAGTGACCGGGACAAGCTGGTTTATGCAAGCGGTGAGCGGTGAAGGGGCGTCCTTTATGGATCCCGAGTTTGTCCAAGCTCTATCGTATATGAAGGAGCTTGGTCAAGAGGATGTATTCCAAGAAGGTTATGAGGAGCTCGACAACTTGGAGATGGAGATGCTGTTCGCGCGTGGAGGCGCGGCTATGATGATCGACGGTGGTTGGGCGTTAACCAATCTGGCTGCGAATGCGAAGACGGAAGAACTCCAGCGGATCGGTGCTACCGTACTACCTACCATGCCTGAGGGCAAAGGGGATCCAAGAACGTTATCTGGAGCAATAGGCTCCGGTATGGGGCTGAGCAGCAAGGCTCAAGGGGAGACGCGCGAAGCGGCTCTTCGGCTTATCTACGCCATGTCGGGGCCGGATGCCCAGAGGCGGACGCTGGAGAGTAATCAATTGGTCAGCTATAAGATCGATCTGGATCGGAACAAGGTGTCTCCGATCTTCGCGGAAGTGTACGAATTAGTAAACAGCGTGAGCCTTACGCCTGTGTATGACGGATATATGTCTCGTGAAGCAGCGGACGTGCTGAATGACGGACTGAAGCGACTTCTTGCCGGAGAAGCGGAGCCGGAGGAGATCGCAGCCGCCTTGCAAGCTACAATGGAGAAGGTTAGCGCGAAACAATAGGGAGAACCGGAGGAAAGAAGGATGACATTCGATTATAAGGACGGTCATGCACCGATTCCGGTATATGTACTTACGGGATTCCTTGGCAGCGGTAAGACAACGCTGCTTGGCCGGCTGCTGGAGCGGCTTAAGGCGGAAGGGAGAAGGCCAGCTGTTATCATGAACGAGCTCGGCGATATCAATCTGGATGGTCAGCTTGTCGAATCGAG
The DNA here is from genome assembly GCF_054483835.1 of Paenibacillus sp. strain BS8-2. NCBI lineage: Bacteria > Bacillati > Bacillota > Bacilli > Caryophanales > Paenibacillaceae > Paenibacillus > Paenibacillus sp. strain BS8-2. Next base: position 264,414 of record NZ_CM137010.1, on the reverse strand, counting down.
CGTACCGATGGCTGAGATGTTAAGCGGCTGCATCTGCTGCAGTATGCGCGGAGATTTGGGACTCGAGATGGAGGGGCTCATCCGTCAGCATCGGCCGGATGCCATCGTCATTGAGGCGACGGGAGCGGCGCATCCCATGGAGCTGCTTGACGGGGTGACAGAAGCCGCGATGTATCATCCGATCGAGCTGAAGGCGGTTATTACTGTTGTGGATGGCCCTCATCTTCTGCAGCGCGCTAGAGATGGCAAGGGGCGAACGTACAAGCTGATGCGTGATCAGATTCGATGCGGCACCGTACTGCTGCTGAACAAGTCGGATCTGCTCGCTCCGGATGAGCTGGTCGAGGCGCAGCAGCAACTGCGAGAGATGAACGTGTATGCCCCAATTGTTCCTTCCGTCCGCTGCGACACCAATGAGTGGGAGTTATTGCTTGCACAGGCAGGGACGTCTCCTGTCATTAGGGCGAATTGGATGGAGGAGCCAGAAGCAACACATTCATTGATAGGCGAACAATCTGAAGGCGCATATCATCACAGTCATGACCATGTCATGTCGTTGACCTATTATTTGAACGGACCGGTAGATAGTGAAGCGTTCGAGCAGTTGTTGAACGGACTCCCTGACAACATCTATCGAGCCAAAGGCATTTTATCATTCTCGGATACATCGGGAGGCAGTCGATTCTTGTTCCAGTACGCCTTCAAGGAGTCGGATTTCATCCGGATCGAGCCACAAGGAAAGGTGCTGGATGTGGCTGTATTTATAGGCGAGCATTTCTCCAAAGAAGCGCTGCTTGAGAAGCTGAGGGGGCTGGAATCAGAGTCAAGTTCTGCGTAATTTGTCGGTTCATGTCTATTCGTCCAGCGGGTTGGTTAGAATAATCGGGATGGGATCCACACATATCCCAACCTACCAACGAGGATAGAAAGGCGTGAGATGTTATGATGTTCAGAAAAGTATCGGTTGCGCTCGCGACCACGCTGCTGCTTGCTTCCGCATACGGCCTTACTTCCCATGCAGCTGCCGAAGGCCCGGAGCACATTCAGCATGTGGATGGAGAGCGCGGTCATCATAAAGGCGAGATGTCCCGCACAGAATTCGAAGCTTACCGTCTGACGAAGCTTCGTGAGATGGCGGCATATTTCGGGCTTCAGACCGAAGGGAAGTCCGCTGATCAATTGAAGCAGGAGCTGAAGGAAGCAAGAAAAACGAATCCCGAGAAATGGGAGGCATTCAAGGCTGAACACCAGGCCAAACGACTGGAGCGTCTGCAGGAGATTGCGAAGGAGCACGGTATCGAAACCGAAGGCAAGAGCGTGGAGCAGCTTCATGCGGAATTAAGAAAGGCTGGCGGAGATCAATGGCCTGGACGCGGCAAGGACAAGGGGAAGGATTCCCGCCAGGAACCTACTCCTAGCGCAACGGTTGCGCCAGCTCCGAACCCTGCGCCGACTGTAATGCCTACCGAAGCGCCAACGGCAGCGCCGACGGTTGCACCTAAACCGGATGTTAAACCTGATTCCAAAGATGATGCTTCCAAAGGTTCCAGCGACACGGGCAAAGGAAATGTAGGCTCGACGCAATCCAAACAAAGCAAATAATCTTACTGAATGCAACGTAAATACAACGTAAATACAGCGTAAATACAACGTAATAAAGCAAGCAAACATGGGAATAAAAGAAATGGCGATGTACGGGTTCGAATACCCATGCATCGCCATTTCATGTTTTCTGTCGTCCTACCTGCGACTCGACCGATCAGATGGTCCACTGCGAATGAACGACTGCGCATACATACCAGTTGCCTTGAACCTCTTCTAGCACGAGGATCAAACTTGCCCAGTCCATCCCCGCAAATTCTTTGTCAAAGCCGCTGAAGTAATATTCGACAGAATAACCCTCAGGGAAAACGTCTTTTATGTTCGGCTCCGTGTTGCCCTGACTGATAATCTTGTCGTAGCCAACCTGCTCGGGATTAGCGAAATCCTTGTCGTATACGAACTTCTTGTAGTATTCGCCAAATGTTAATTGAATCGGTTCGCCAGATCCATCATAAGAGCCCCATACATATGAGGTATCCGCGTTTGCAGTCGGCAGCTCATCGGAAGAGAAAGTGATGGCATGATCCGCATCGATATGGCCATAAGGCGAGAACAAAATGCCTTTGGACGGGTGGATGTACGCCTTCAGCCGTTCCCAATCAGATTCTTTAAGCGTCTCAATGACAGCGGCTGCTGCGTCTCTTGGATTGTCGAAGGTATCTTCTGGCTGACTCGGATCATCGGTGGATTCCGGTATCGCAGTTGGCTGCGGCTGTTCGGTGGCGATCGGCGTTGGTGAGGCAGAGTCGACCGGCCGTTCCGTATTCGTGGGGGATTCCTTACAGCCTGACAGCATAATGGCTATGAACGTGGTTAAGATGATCAGTATCGTGCGGGTTCGCATATGCAACACCTCGGTTTCGATCCGGGAAGGATCGGTATTGTGGATACTTGATACCAGAATTGACGAAGACATGATGTGAAAAGGTTGCAGTAAGCAGATGCATTCGCTTGAAATTACATGCTGATTTTGATAGGATTACTCTTGTTAAGTAAATTTATTAACTAAATTTTGAATGCACAAACCTATTATTGAAATATCCTCTAGGAGCGATTGGATGGCCACGATTAAGGAAATCGCCGCACTAGCTGGCGTGTCCGCGGCTACGGTATCCCGCGTGCTTAACAATGATCAATCGTTATCTGTAAGCGACGAAACGAGAGGCCGCATATTCGGTATCGCAGAGCAGCTCGCATACAAGCCGAGCAGGATTCGGAAGCAGAAGCAAGAGGAACATCTCTCCCGGCAGCAGATCGGCTTGCTCATGTGGTCCTCTGTCGAAGATGAAGGTGACGATCCTTACTTCTCTTCCATCCGCCGCGGTATCGAGCTGCGCTGCGAGGAGCTGGGGCTGTCGATTGCGAAGGTGATGAGAGGCAGAAGCAGCACTCAGCTTGCGCCATGCCAAAATTTGGACGGGCTAATTGTCGTTGGATCTATTCGGCTAGAAGACATCCTTGAATTGTATAGCCAATCCGAACGGATTATTCTGGTCAATCATCCGAGTGCCCCCTCCAACATAGATGCGGTTAGGATGAACTTCGATGGAGCGATCGACGATGCCTTGTCCTATCTTGGATCGTTAGGACATCGCCGAATCGCCTATATTGGCGGCGAGGAGACGATCCACCGGCTGTCCGGTCCGTTAGCGGAGCGAGGAGATCGATCGGACCTGTACGATGTGCGCAGGAATCGGTTTGCTGCCGTCCTAACTGCACAAGGGCTCTACCAGTCGAGATACAACCTCATCTCGGAGTGGTCTTCGAATGGCGGATATAGCGGGATGCGTAAGCTGCTGGAGCTTGATGCCAATGAACGCCCAACGGCTTGTCTGATGGGAAGTGACCCAATGGCGGTCGGCGCGCTTCGCGCGCTTAATGAAGCGGGACTGTCCGTACCGGAAGATATGTCCCTGATAGGTTTTGACGATATCGAGATATCCGCGTATTTGAATCCGCCGCTTACCACGATCAAAGCATACACGGAGCTTATGGGGCGGACGGCGGTCCAATTGCTGCTCGAGCGGCTGGATGGTCGGGAGACAGCCATTCACTCCATTGTCAATACGGCATTTGTGGAGAGAGAAAGCTGCGGGATACCAGCCCAAACATAATCTTCCCTTAGTAGTAATACCCGTTTCTATTCGTTTGTTAACGACTACAATTTGATGTGGAGGTATTCTAAATGTTCATTCAATTTGATGAAAGTAATCGTATATTCCATCTCCAGTCCGGCGACACAAGTTATGTGCTTGGTCTTACGGAGCAAGGGTTCTTGGCGCATTATTACTGGGGGCGCAAGGTTCGTGGTACGGCGCTGAACCAATTGTTAGAGCTTAAGGAGCGTTGTTCGTTCAACCCAAGCACGGATCTGGATCAGTTGTCATTATCGCTTGACACGCTTCCACAGGAGTATCCGGCGTATGGCAGCTCGGACTTCCGTAACCCAGCCATCCAAGTGCAATTGGCGAACGGCTCGACGGTGACAGAGCTTGTATACGAGTCGCATCGCATCGTTGACGGCAAGCCGGCTCTTCCTGGTCTTCCAGGTGTATATGCCGAAGAGGCTTCAGAAGCCAAGACGCTGGAAATCGTATTAAAGGATTCGTATTCAGGTCTTAGCGTGACGTTGTCATATACCGTATTTGCGGATCATAACGCCATTGCGCGGTCGGCTCGCATCAGCAATGAAAGCGACAAGTCCTTTCAGTTGCAACGGGCATACAGCGCAAGCTTCGATCTGCCGCATGACCGTTACGAGATGCTTCAGCTCTCGGGTACATGGGCACGCGAGCGTTATGTACACAAACGTAAGCTCGTTCCTGGCATGCAATCGGTAGAGAGCCGCCGCGGATCCAGCAGCCATATGCAGAACCCGTTCATCGCTTTGCTTGGCGAAGGTTCGACAGAGACGCAAGGCGATGTCTATGGCGTCAGCCTCGTATACAGCGGCAGCTTCGCAGCTGGCGTTGAGGTGGATCAGTTCCATACTTCCCGAGTATTCGCAGGGTTGAACAGCTTCGATTTCAGCTGGCTGCTAGAGCCGGGCGACTATTTCCAGACGCCGGAAGCCATCCTGGTGTTCTCGGACACGGGACTTGGCGGCATGTCGCGCAGCTATCACAACCTGTACCGTTCACGGCTGTGCAGAGGCGTTTTCCGCGATCAAGCTCGTCCGATCTTGATCAATAACTGGGAAGCGACGTACTTCAACTTTAATGCCGACAAAATCGAGGATATCGCCCGCGCGGGCAAAGAGCTTGGCATCGAGCTCTTCGTGCTGGACGACGGCTGGTTCGGTAAACGCGACAAAGACAACTCGTCGCTCGGCGACTGGTTCGTCGATCGCAACAAGCTGCCAAATGGACTAGAGGATCTTGTTTCGCGTGTGAATTCGATTGGCATGGAATTCGGCTTATGGTTCGAGCCGGAGATGGTGTCGCCGAACAGCGAGCTATATCGCAGCCATCCGGACTGGTGTCTGCATGTCGAGGACCGCAGACGGACGCAAGCTCGTCATCAGCTGATCCTGGATATGTCCAGACATGATGTGCAGGACTATATCGTGGAATCGTTGTCGGCGATTCTGTCCAGCGCGCCAATCACTTACGTCAAGTGGGACATGAACCGTAATATGACGGAGATTGGCTCCGCGCTGCTTCCGGCCAATCGCCAAAGAGAAACCGCTCATCGTTATATGTTAGGGTTATACGCTGTATTAGAGCGGATTACGTCGAGCTTCCCGCATATCCTGTTCGAGAGCTGCTCCGGCGGCGGCGGACGTTTCGATCCGGGCATGCTGTATTACATGCCCCAAACATGGACTAGCGATAACTCCGATGCGATCTCGCGCCTCAAGATCCAATACGGTACGAGTATCGTGTATCCGATCAGCACGATGGGCTCTCACGTATCGGCCGTGCCGAATCACCAAGTCGGCCGAATCACCTCGCTGGAGACGAGAGCGAATGTGGCATTATCCGGCAACTTCGGCTACGAGCTGGATCTGACCCAATTCACGGAAGAAGAAAAGGTGCTCGTTAAGGAGCATGTAGCCGCGTACAAAAACATTCGTCATCTAGTGCAGTTCGGTGACTTCTACCGCCTGCTGAGCCCGTTCGAGGGCAACGAAACCGCATGGATGTACGTGTCTAAAGATAAGTCGGAGGCCGCAGTCGTGTTCGTATCCGTCCTTCAGGAGCCGAACCCGCCGCTTGACCGCTTCCGCCTGCAAGGCCTGGACCCGGCGGCCGACTACTTATTGCAAGGCTCCGGCATCACATATGGCGGTGACGAGCTCATGTATGCTGGGCTTGCAACACCGCAATTCCATGGCGACTTTGCAAGCAAGCTATACCACTTCAAGAAAAGCGAATAAGCAGAGAACGAGGCGGCGCCGCAGGGCGTACGCCTCGTTTTCTGGAAGGACCATGGTTACATTGGAGCGAGTATCAAAGCTGGTATCTCGAAGTTATCGTGAATGATGGAAATAACAAGCCTGCCGCATAAAATATGTGGCAGGCTTGTTTGTTGCGTAACCGAGTTGCTCGCAATTGGGCTATTATTGTGGAATGGTCAGAAGCCACATGACAAGCGTTGATTTAGACGGCCTGCAGACCTGCCTGGTTCAACAGATTCCAAGGTTTGTTGTAGTGGGGCTGGAAGAAGAAGTCGACGAACCCGAGACCGTCCATCGTCATGCCATTCTGGATGCAGACCGATAACGTATTGATCGACTGCGTCAAATCGACCTTCGAGATCACCTGAGCACCAACGATACGTCCAGTATCGGCTTCGTAGACGACCTTAAGCGTCACATCCTCGTAAGTCGGCATAAACTCCGGGCGATCGTGATCCTGCAAGGTTACTTGTTTGACGGTAATGCCGGCGGCTATTGCGCCAGTTTCGGTCAAACCTGTCGATGCGATGTTGTAATCATAAATTTTAATGCCCGATGTTCCTTGTGTGCCCATATATCGCACGGTCGGCTCCATCAAATTACGGGCTACCAATGTGCCCATCCGGACGGCGTTGGTTGCGAGCGGAATGTAAGCATGAGCCCCGGTTGGGTTGTAGCGAACCGCGCAGCTGTCACCAGCCGCGAACACATCACGTTTGCTTGTACGCATGTATTCGTCGACCAGGATCGCTCCGTTCGGCAGCATATCGATCTGTCCCCGAAGCAGCTCCGTGTTTGGACGGAAGCCGATGCAAAGGATAACGAGATCGGCATGGATTTCGCCGCGATCGGTTACGACGGTGGCAACGCGGCCGTCATCGTCACCTTTGAACGACTGGGCCGTGCAGCCAAGCGCTAGCTCCACGCCCTTGTCAGTCAGTTCACGTTCCACGATGTCCGTGAATTCTGCATCCAGATATTTGTAAAGCACACGGTCCATATTGTCGATGAGCGTAACGTGTTTGCCAAGCATTTCGAAGGCTTCGACAAGCTCAATGCCGATATAACCGGCGCCGATAACCGCAATACGTTTGGCTTGCTTTGCTTTCTCAATAATCGTTTGCGCGTGCGTATAGTTTTTGCATAATACGATGTTCTCCAGTTCGATACCGCTCAGCTTTGGAATGATCGGCCACGAGCCTGTTGTCACAACAAGTTTGTCATATTCATGCACCATCGTTTGGCTCGTCTCGTTGCTGCGGACTGTCAATTGTTTGGCATCAGTGTCTACCGTCAACACTTCATGACGCATATGCGTTTGTACGCCTAGTGCTGTCAGTTGCTCTGGAGAAGCATAAAATAAATCCTCGGCTTTTTTTACGACACCGCCTACATGGAGCGCAATGCCGCACGAGAGAAACGAAATCGTATCGTTTTTTTCGAATACATGAATGTCTGCTTTCGGGTAAAGTTTTGCCATATTCAGTATCGCGGCAGTGCCCGCGTGCGTGCAGCCGATTACGGCGATGCGAGTAGGGGTTGTCATCATAAACGCCTCCAATGGGTATAGTGAATTAATTCACAACCATGTCTATAATGTGATTTAATTCACAATGTGTTCTTGCTATTATCATATGACAGACTAAGGAATCTGGCAATGACTAAATTGTGAACTTTTTCACATCAAGTATTTGTAGCATGCACAGCAGCTTTAGAAGCAGGTGGGGGATTGTGATACAATATCTGCACACTAAGGTTGTAAAATCACCGTCAGCTTACGAAAGGAGCGAAGGAAGATATGGAACAAGATACGCATGAGGGAACAATCGTATTGATCACCGGTGCGGGGAGCGGAATTGGCAGAGAGCTGGCACTTGCTTACGGACGAGCTGGTGCATTGGCGCTTATCTGCGATCGGAACGAGATCACGCTGGAGGAGACAGCTGCCCTTCTCGATCAAGAGGGGCTGGACTCCGGATCGTTTGTTGCTGACGTAAGCAGGCCGGAAGAAGTTATCCGCATGTTTGCAGATATCGAAGAGCTGTTCGGCAGAGTGGATACCGTCGTGAACAACGCCGGGTATGGGATATGGAAGTCGCCTTATGACCTCGAGGTGGACGAGTGGGATCATGTCATCGACACGAACCTAAGAGGCGCGTTCCTCTGCTCGCGCGAAGGGGCTAAGCTCATGCGCAAGGACGGGGTCGGCGGTTCGATCGTCCAGATTGCGTCTACGCGCGCGTTGATGTCCGAACCGAACACGGAGGCGTATGCGGCATCCAAAGGCGGTCTATTGGCGCTAACCCATGCGCTGGCGGCATCGCTAGGTCCCGATCGGATTAAGGTTAACGCAATTCTGCCAGGGTGGATCGAAACGGGAGATTATAGCAAGTTGGGAGCGGCCGATCATGAGCAGCATCCAGCGGGGCGAGTCGGCAGGCCGGATGATATAGCACGGGCTTGCCTTTATTTGACCGATCCTCGGAACAGCTTCGTGACCGGATCTCAATTAACCATTGACGGCGGCATGACTACCAAAATGATCTATGTAGAATAATCGGACAAGCCCGAAACGCCAAATACGGGCGACGCGTATGGTGAAAGCACCATCTCGCATCTCCCGTATTCGACATAAGCAAAAGCTCTATATGAAGGCAGCTAGTTGCCGGATTTGTTAAGCAGACGCTGCAGCTGTTCTTCTACCAACGCGGTGCGCTGCTCCTGCTTCGTGTCGACAGGCCCATATCCGCCTCCAAAGCTGCCATTAGGGGCTGTCTTAGCAAGGTCGCGTGATGCTTCCCACTCCATAACCTTTTGCTCGATTCGCTCAAAGCCTTTGGCTGCAGAGCTTCCGTGGAGCGTCGATCCGCCGCCGTAAATACCTGATTCAGGCCCCTTAACTCCTTCCGCATTCATCTGTTGAACCCGGGTCAGAAGCTCAGCGCGCTTGCTTTGCAGCCGCGTTTTCTCTTCCTTCAGACCTTCTACGCGGAGCTTGAGGTCAATTGCCGCTTGTGCAGCTAGCTCGCGGAGCTTCAAGGTATCCTCTGCTTGCTCCAAATACAACAACTTCGCCTCCAGCGCCATACGCGCTTCCGTTTCGCGGCCTTCCAGCGCCGCTTGTTCAGCCTTGCCCTCATAATAACGCGCTTGCGCTCGCAGTTCCTCCAGCTTGGAGCCCATGACTCGCTCCTGCACTTGCTGCTGGACAAGCGTATGCTCCGTTCGACCGATCTCCTCATCCAAGTCTCGCAAATAATGGTTAAGCATCATAACCGGATTTTCCATTTTGTCCAGCATCTCGTTTGCTGCAGCCCTCGTCATATTCATTACGCGTTGTAGAATTCCCATATCTGATCTCTCCCTTGTCCTATTAGTAGTGGTCTACGAAACGAAAGTCATTGTACGGCGCCTTCGGGATAAAGATTGAAGCAATCAAATAAACGAGGAGCACGCTGCCAAAGCTGAAAAACCCGGCAATGACGACCAGCATTCTGACGATGTTGGAATCGATACCCAGCCACTGGCCGAGACCTCCGCACAGTCCTGTTAATTTGCTATCCGAAGTAGAACGAAACAATTTTTTCATCTTGCATACATCCTTTCGCTTGGCTCATCTATGTCTCAATTGTAGACCTTGAGCGAAAGAGACGTAACAGTCCGTAGTCTATTGTTGCCACTAGTCTTTAGGCGGGGAAGACCTCGGACGTACGACCGGGAGAGGAAATGGTTGAGAACGCGACTTGAGAGAGAAGCAGGTGGAGACTGAGATAATGGGGGTGGGATTCTGGCAGACTGATCGGTGATAGGTTAGTCGGCATAACGTGATCGAAGTGACGTGATCATCGCTGCAACCTCTGAGGCAAGCGGCATCTGAAGCTTGGCTGCCGCTTCAGCTAATCCATGCTCAGATTGACCGTCCCGAATGGCAGCTTTAATAGCCTCCGCGAAAACAAGCGAAGCTTGTTCGCCTAATCCCGCCAGCTCCTCGAGACTAGCGGTGCTGTCACCTTGTACGATGGGATGACTAGTCGTGTCGTCTCCTCCCGAGGCGAAGTCGTAGAAGCTGCGCACGAATTCGGCCCGCTTGCGGCCTGAGCCTTCGGCAACGACAAAGGCTTGTACAATGGAAGCATGAGTTTGACGCCGCTGTGCAATTCCGCAAAACTTGTAGCCTTCGATACTAAGGTCAAAGTCTCCGGGGCAATAGGCGCCCGTGATTTCTCCTTTATCAACCTGGCGTCCCGTCGGCTGCAAGGCTTTGGCGATCAAGGCGTACATCCGCTCGAAGTCGTTATGGAAATGGTAGTCGAGTGCGCTGGCTTTGGGCAGAATGAGAGAGATGTTGAGTACACCTGAATCTAGCGGCACGGCAGCGCCACCCGAATTGCGCACAATCGTTTCCCAGCCACTCGTCTCCAGCCATTGCCGTGCTTCTGCAGCTCGGGGCATTCTGTTATCTTTTTGTCCTAGCACAAACGCATGGGGATGGCGCCACAAATGGCAGATCGCGGGACCTCCTTTGCCGGCGCTGCGGCACAGCAGCTCGTCCAGGGCGAAAGCGTACATGGGATCCTTCTGACTGAAGTCATTCGTTCGATCTAGCAGCAGGATGGCAGACTCCTTATTCAACTCCATGTGATTCGTTCCACTCCTTGATTGAAGCTCGGTGGGGTCATCCCGTCCGATAAGATTACAAACATACATGAATTGTAGCACAAGCGCCGATCGCTGCTCTAGAACAAGCAAAGCCGCCGGACGAAGATCGCCCGGACGGCTTCTGATAATCGAGATTATTTGACCGAGAGCAAGCTGTTCGAGATAAATGAAAGCTGTGCTTCCAGCGAAACAGGATCATTGTACGTATCGGCCAACGGATTTAGCTCGAACGTATTTCCTGCTTGGACGGCGGGCAGGCCTTTCCAGAGGGCATTGTCGTATACGGCTGCCGGATCTGCGTCGTCTCCCGACCATGGGCAAGTAAAGATGATGTCTCCCGCGAACTGCGGCAGAGTCTCAAGCGAGATGGAGGCCCAGCCAGTACCGCTGTCGATGACTTGCTTCTGTGCTTCCTCAGGTGCCTTTAATCCGAATTCACCATATATGATTTCGCCGCCGCGTCCGTAATTGTGACCGAACACGTACAGACCTTTGGAATACGGATTGAGGATCGAAACGGTTTTGTCGCCAACGGCAGCTTGTACCTGAGGTTTAAGCTCGGATATCTTTTTCTCCCACTGCTCAACCCAAGCATTGGCTTCTGCTTCTTTGTTCGTCAGCTTGCCGATCTCGATCATCTGCTCTTTGTAGCTCAGCTTGCCATATTGAATGGCCACGACCGGAGCGATCTCCTCGAGTTTGTCGATGCCTTCCGTTCCTGTATAAACAACGATGAGATCCGGCTCAAGAGCCAAGATATTCTCTGCTGTCGGTGCATTGCCAAGGCTCGTTACACCTTCGAGCATGCCTTCGAAGTAAGGAGTGGTCATCGCACCTTCCATAACACCTACCGGCTTCAAGCCGAGTGCTAAGTAGTAACCTGTCATAAAGCCTGTCGTATCTATGATTCTTTGCGGATTTCTCGGTACTTCAATATCTCCGTTGTCTGCTTTAAATATAACTGTTTCGCTCTCTGCAGCCGCGCTTTCTGTAGGTGCTGGAGTTGCCGTTGCGGCTGTGTTGGTTGCTCCCTTGCCGCTTTCGGCAACTGTGTTTCCATTGCTGCCGTTCGAATTGCCACCGCATGCAGCGAGTACGACCGCTAGTACAAGCGTTAGTAGAGCTAGTGTAATCAATCGGTTAAATCGGTTTGTAAGTAACAAAATTATTCCACCCCTATGTACTTGATATTGATAATCGTTATCAACAATAAAATGGTTTTATCATTCTGTCAATCTTTTTTCGATAACAAACAATGATGCCGCTGGAATTGTTTGCATATTGTTGATGTTTTGAGCGCATATTGTAATCACAATTATTTCTTCGGATGATGAGCGTAGAGGGAGCTGGCATTGAGGTGAAAAGCGGACTAGAGACTCCAAGATCACTGGGAAATGAGTTGGAGAAAAATCTGGATACGATTCGTCACGATCTTGGCAATAGTGAAGATATCGTCATTCGACCTCTACGGATTGGCAATCGGGTTGCGGCCGCTATTATATACACAGAAGGATTGGCAAATAGGGAACTTATTTCGCATTTTATTATTACGACTTCAATGGATATTTCGGACTTGTTCGATGAGGCGACCTCGCAGCACATGCCGCATGAAGTCATGATGGAGGTGGAGCGCCGCGCCATTGCGATCGGAGACATTTCATTTACGTATACCTTTAAATCTGTGTATGCTGCTCTTCTATCAGGAGACACGATAGTACTGGTAGACGGGTGCGACAGCGCCATTGCGGCAGGCACCAAAGGATGGCGGGACCGCGGCGTGTCCGAAACCACATCCGAATCGGTCGTGCGCGGCTCCAAGGAGGCTTTCACGGAAACACTCCGTACGAATACGGCGTTAATCAGACGCAGGATCAGGACCCCCGATCTTCGATTAGAAAACCGGAGAATCGGACGGCAAACAGAAACGGATGTGTCGATCATGTTTATACAAGGCATCGCGAACGATAAGATCGTGCAAGAGTTACGTGATCGATTGGAGCGCATTGATATCGATGGCATCCTGGAGAGCGGTTATATTGAGGAGCTTATCGAGGACGAGACGTATACACCATTCCCTACTGTATATACTTCCGAACGCCCGGATGTTGTCGCAGCGGAATTGTTGGAGGGGAAAATCGCGATTTTGATAGACGGAACGCCATTTGTTCTCATTGTACCTGCTTTGTTTGTCTCTTTTTTGCATTCTGCCGAGGATTATTATCATAGGTGGGATATCAGCACATTAGTGCGAATTTTGCGTTACATAGGCGTTTTTTTGGCGTTGCTCGGGCCATCGCTATTCGTGGCCATCACGACATTTCATCAGGAGATGCTGCCTACACAGCTTTTGATCAGTCTAGCTGCCCAGCGAGAGGGCATACCGCTGCCTGCATTCATAGAAGCGATCATGATGGAAGTCGCATTCGAAATTCTGAGGGAAGCAGGTCTTCGTATGCCGCGAACGATCGGACCTGCCGTATCCATCGTAGGCACATTAGTTATTGGACAGGCAGCTGTCGAGGCCGGCATCATATCTGCCGCGATGGTTATTGTCGTTTCAACGACCGCAATTGCAAGCTTCGTTTTCCCTTCCTACAGCATGGCGAATACGATTCGAATGCTTCGATTCCCGCTTATGATGCTAGCGGCATCGTTTGGTTTATACGGCATTATTATGGGGATCTTCGCACTTGTTCTGCATGTGAACAGTCTTCGTTCGTTCGGGGTTCCGTATATGAGCCCGATGTCGCCCATGATTCTGTCTGAGAGAATCGATGCCATCTTCCGCTTCCCGCATTGGGCCATGACCAATCGTCAGAAGCTAATTAGTCCGCGCAATCGCAAGCGTCAGCAGCCGGCTTCTGCCGCGAGGCCTGGGACCAACAAGGATTGAAAGGTGCGAGTGTTATGCGTAAGGGTAAGCTTGTTACATTAATAATCTGCACGTTGTCACTCTTAGTGATTACCGGTTGTTGGAACCGCCGCGAGCTTAATGAAATCGCAATCGTGACCGGCTTTGGCATAGACCCAGCTGACGAGGGGTATACCGTCTCCGTACAGGTTGTCGATCCCGGTGAAGTTGCTGCGGGATTAGGAGGAAGAGGAAACTCGCCCGTTACGACGTACCATGCGACGGGTGAAACGGTTATGGAAGCGATACGGAAAATGACGGTGATGACGCCTAGAAAGCTATACTTTTCACATCTTCGTATTTTCGTTATCGGAGAACAGCAGGCTCGCAAAGGAATAGGGGAAGTATTAGATATGATGTCCAGGGACCAAGAAGCACGCCCAGACTTTTATATTGTTGTAGCCAAGGGACATACGGCGTTAGATGTGCTGAACGTATTGACGCCTATGGAAATGATTCCTGCAGCGAAGCTCTTCTCGTCGCTTGAAGTATCTGAGAAGGCGTGGGCGCCTACTGTTTCTGTTCAGCTCGACGATCTTATTTCGGATATCGTCAGCACAGGGATCCAGCCGGCGCTTACCGGCATAGAAATCGAAGGTCCACTGAAAAAAGGCTCCACGATCAGCAATTTAAGAACACCGAATACACCAGCCCAGCTACGGTATAGCGGTATCGCCATATTTCGAGCGGATATGCTCAAGGGCTGGTTTAATGAGAGTGAAAGTAAAGGGTTTACCTTTATTACGAATCGTTTGAAAAGCACGGTGATTGTGACCGATTGTGAGGGAGGGGGAAAGCTGGCTATCGAAATCATTCGTGCGGAATCGAAGATCAAGGGGACGGTTAAGAATGGCGAACCTTCCGCGCAAGTTTCCCTTCGAGCAGAGGCTAATGTTGCGGATGTCGAATGTAAGGTGAATTTAACCGGGAATCAGTCTTTTGATGAACTCCAGCAGAAAGCTGAGCTGGTCATGAGGCAGAACGCCGAGGACGCCATCGCACGTGCAAAGAAGCTGAAAGTCGATGTATTTGGTTTCGGGAATGCGATTCACAGAGCCGATCCCTCCTATTGGAGACAAGTCGAAGAGAGATGGGACAAGGTATTTGCGGATATGCCAGTTGAATTAAATATGCAAGTAAACATTCGGAGAATTGGAACGATCGGCGAGTCATTCCTGAACAAAATGAAGGAGTAGAGTGATGAATGCGTTGTTAGGTATCGTTGCGTTAGTTGCCGGTATAGCCTTCTTGGAAATTCCAGGTTTATGGAGGAAACATCAATTCAAAGAGCTTGGCATGTTCATCTTTATTTTGGCATTAGGAACCGTTATCTCCTGCGGATTATGTTTGAAGCTCCCAATGCCTAACCCAATGGATTGGATCGGCGATGTATTTCGACCACTGAGTCAGCTTACGGATACCATTCTTAGCTAGAGAGAAGGTGAAGGCATGATTGGTAAAGAACAAATCAGCGGCAGACAATTCGCGTTGCTTATCGCCTACATCTCCATCGGAGACACCTTTCTGGTCACTCCCTCCATACCGACAATAGAAGCGGGAAGGGACTCATGGTTATCGGCGTTGGCGGGGATTATGTTCGGGATAATTGTCGTTTGCTTTCAGGTTTTTCTGGCTAAGAAACACGCAGGTCAATCGCTGGTCGACATATTGGAAAGTCGATTTGGTCGATGGGGAGGCTTGGTCATAACCGTTTTCTTTTTGATATATCTCATGGTATCTGTATCCGCACATGTTAGGGAAATTGGTGACTTTATGACGACGCAGATGATGGTGGAGACGCCGATACACTCCATTCATATTCTCTATGCACTAGTCATTGTTTTGGCTGCGAGGCTCGGCCTCGAGCCTATTGCAAGGACAAGTGAATTTTTTTTCCCTTGGCTGATGTTATTTCTAATCGTATTTATATTATTTCTGCTGCCTAACATCCATTGGGACAATTTTTTCCCGATCATGGAGAAAGGCGTGAAACCGATTCTGAGAGGCTCGGTTACAATGACGAGTTATTCATTTATGGAGCTGGGTGTTATGCTAATGCTTCTACCTCATTTGAAGAAAGGTTCGTCTATTGGGAAAAATTGGATTAAAGGCTCGTTGTTTGGAGGAGCGGTAATTGCCGCGATCATTGTATTGTCAATCGCTATATTAGGCGAAGATTTGGCTTCCAGAAGTATGTATCCTGGATATGTTCTGGCCAAAAAAAATCGATATCGGACATTTCCTGCAGAGAATTGAGGTTATATTGGCTTTTATGTGGTTGTTAACTTCGTTTATAAAATCTTCTGTGTTTCTGTACATCTTTCACATCATGCTTTCACAAGCCTTTCGCTTTCGCCAATATCGAGCGTTCGCCTTGCCTGCAGGTTTGTTGATCGTATCATTCTCCACGTTAATGTCGCCCGATATTAATCACTTCAATGAATTGAATACTTATTGGCCGTACATGGATGGCGTATTCGGTTTCGTCCTGCCTACGCTACTGCTGGTGATTGGGGCGATCTGGCGAAAGAAGCCTAACCAATGAGCTAGATTGACGTTTTACTAGACTGCGCCATTAAAAATTGAACCAAGCCTCTGCCTGTCTGCATAAATGTCCAAGTCCCCTCATAGAGATGTATCATCCAGTAAAAATTCGAGGTTAGAGGGGATGATTTCATGCGTCGCATGGCATGGACCGCGGCAATTGTGATGGTATTCGCGATCGTTTTGTCTGCTTGCGGTGGTACGAAGGACGCCGAGTCCGTGGTTAAGGATCTCGAGAAGTACGTTAGCAACATGGAGAGTTATCAGGGAAGCGGTACGATGACGCTGCATACCGGTCAGCAGCCGCTTACTTATCAAGTGGATGTGTCGTATCAGACGCCCCACTTCTATCGCATTAAGCTGACGAACGAAGAGAAGGATATTACGCAGATTGTCCTTCGCAACGATGATGGCGTGTTCGTGCTTACGCCAAAGCTGAACAAAGTGTTCAGGTTCCAAAGTGATTGGCCGCAAAATCAAGGGCAAGTGTATCTGTACCAAACGTTAGCGCAGAGCATAATCGTCGACAACTCCAGATTATTTGCGGTTGATGAAGACGCGTATGTATTCGATGTGATGGCAAGCTACAATAACGGCTCGCTGGCCCGTCAGAAAATCTGGCTCGATAAGTCGGATTTGAGCCCGGTGCAAGTTGAAGTCAGTGATACCAGCTCATCTGTCGTGGTGGACGTGAAATTCGATCAATTCGAATTTGGCGCCAAATTCGAGCCGGATGTATTCCAGACAGAAGCAAATATGCAAGCTGAAGCGTCACCTTCGACGGGCAAAGAAAACGAACCTACGATCGCGACGCCGGAGAATAGCGATGATGTGACTGCGCCAGGGGATGACCAAGCTGCAGTTGACGGGAACGACCAAGAGGGCGTTGACAACGAGGCAACAGGAGCTGAAGACGAAGATGCTTCGACGGATGCACAAGGCGAGAAGCCAGTCGATTTCATTGCACTGGGACCGGATTATCTACCTGAAGGCGTTTCTGTGAAGGGCTCCAAAGACATTGTATTCGGCGGCAATCCGGGCATGATGACGCAATACGAAGGCGCCTACAGCTACACACTGATTCAGACGATGCCGAAAGATATCGCAACAACATTGGTTCCTGGGCGCATCGTGGATATAGGCTTCGACAATATAGGCGAGATCACGGGCGAAGGAGAGCTCCAGACGCTCACGTGGACGTACGAAGGACATCAATTCCGCCTCACAAGCGACAATCTGCCAGAGGTCGAGATGGTTCAAGTAGCCCAGTCTGTACAGGGTGAAATGGCCAAATAAATACGGAATAAAGGTTGGCGCAGGAAAAATGGCATCGGCTAGCTCGTAATTTCCAAGACGTGCTAGCCGATTCTGCGGCGCAATTGATTGACAGTCCCAGCACCAGCGTATAACATTAATTCTATTGATGTTGGCTGCTCGGATTGTAAGGAAACCAGCTGGTACGCCTATTGCAGGGGACCGCAGTTTCACATTTGCGTTACAGAATGAAGAGAAGGTGGAAGACTTGGAACCGTATTATCGCTCGACTTGGGCAGAAATTTCACTCGACGCATTAAGACATAACCTCTCTGCTATTCGCGCGACTTTGCCAGATGGCTGTAAGCTCATGGCATCGGTGAAAGCGAATGCGTATGGACACGGAGCGGTTGCAGTGGCAAAGGCCGCCGAGGAATTCGGCGTTGATTATTTGGGTGTGGCGTTCCTCGACGAAGCGCTTCAATTGCGAAGCCAAGGCGTTCGGACGTCTATTCTTGTTCTTGGCTATGTGCCGGGAGAGGCGCTTGCGCTTGCGCGTGAGAAAGATATTACGATCAGCTTGTTCAGGGAAGATGTCAGGCTGGCTGCTGAGAGCTTGCCTCCAGCCGCAGACGGTCGTAAGCTTAAGATTCATGTTAAGGTCGATTCAGGTATGGGCCGTCTAGGCGTTATTGGCCAAGAAGAAACAATTGCGTTCGTGGAGCGTTGTTTGGGTACGCCTCAGCTTGAGGTGGAAGGTATGTTCACGCACTACGCGCGCGCGGATGAGCTGGACAAATCGTATACGGAATTGCAGTATAAGCGGTTCTCTGCCATTGCCAATGCGCTGAAGGAGCGAGACATACACATTCCGATCATCCATGCAGCTAACAGCGCTGCAGGGATGGATACGCCGGAGTGGGCTGGCGGGATGGTCCGCTTGGGAATCGCAATGTACGGCTTGTATCCGTCTGCTGAGGTCAATCAAGAAATCATTGAGCTGAGGCCCGTCATGTCGCTTAAGACGCGGATTGCGTTCGTGAAGGAGACTCCGGAGGGTTGGGGAATCAGTTATGGCACTCGTTATTTCACGCAAGGTCATGAATATATCGGCACGCTGCCGATCGGTTACGCCGATGGCTACAGCCGGATGCTGACCGGCAAAGCGCACGGTCTTGTGCGGGGAGTCAAGATGCCGATCCGCGGTACGATCTGTATGGATCAATGCATGATAGCACTGGATGACGAGCTGCTTCATGTTGCAGATCTGGGTGAAGTTCTCCCCGGAGAAGAGGTAGTCCTGATCGGGAATCAGGGAGATGCTACGATCACAATGGGAGAAGTAGCGGCTCAGCTTGACACGATTAATTACGAGGTTGCATGCATGATTGCATCCCGTGTGCCTCGCGTATATACGGAGGCTGGAGCGGTCGTTGCGGTAAGTAACGAGCTGGCTTAAGTCCGCGAATGAGAGCTGGGATTATTTACATCGAGGAAAGATTGTCAAGTACAGAGGAAAAATGGGAACTAATATCGAATGTAGATAAGTGGTTGTTATGCACACTTCGATACAGACAACGATATAGCATAATTGATATATGGCTAACATAGATATGTTGAAGTATAGCGCAGGCTATATTTTGTCATAATGTGTAATGTGGCTTTGGAAAAGTTTTGGGGGTGCGAGTTCGGTGGCTAATGTGCACAATACGAAAAGGATCATGATCAGCTTGCCTGATCAGCTGCTGGAAGAGGTCGACGGCATTGTCGCCAAAGAAAATTCCAATCGCAGTGAGTTTATCCGGCAAGCCATGAAGCTATATCTGGTAGAGCGCAAAAAACGCCAAATCCGCGAATCCATGCAGCGCGGTTATATGGAGATGGCAAGAATCAATCTGAATATGGCCTCGGAAGCGTTTCAAGCGGAGGAAGAAGCCGATCATACGTTGGGTCGTCTCGTTAGCGGGGTGTAGAGGTTGATCGTAAAACGCGGAGATGTGTTTTTTGCCGATTTGTCCCCGGTCGTTGGATCTGAACAGGGCGGAGTCCGTCCCGTTCTCGTTATTCAGAATGACATCGGTAACCGCTTTAGTCCAACGGTCATCGTTGCCGCCATCACAGCCCAAATCCAGAAAGCGAAGCTGCCGACGCATGTGGAGATGGACGCGGCGACGCATGGTTTCGATCGTGATTCGGTCGTGCTTCTAGAGCAGATCAGGACGATCGACAAGCAGCGACTTACGGACAAAATTACGCATCTGGACGATGAAACGATGCGTAAGGTTGACGATGCGCTGCTCATAAGTGTCGGTTTGATCGATTTTTAGACGCCTCTCCTGCAGAGTAAATAATGTTGTAGACAAATCATGACAATTATTGATATTATATACACAATCGATTGCCATATATTTAAATTATAAGGAACTACGATGCGAAGAACGCATACGTTTAGCCAGAGTGCTGACGTGTGCGTTCTTTTTTTTGTGGTTTGGAGGGGAGTCGGAACAGGATGAACAGAAGCAAAAATATGTGGCTCAGCTTGGCTGCGGCGGTATTGGCGGCAGGTCTTGTTTATGGCTTGTACGAGCTGCAGCGTATGCAGGTTGAACGAGAGGTATCCGTATCGGTCGTTGTACCGAATCGATTCATTGCTGCAGGCGAGCGAATCGGGGCGGGCGATCTGGAGCGTATCAGGCTGCCTGCGGATGCGCATCTCGGCGAGATGGCGGCAGAGGTAGATGAGGTGGCGGGCAAGGAAGCAGTGGTGCCGATGGGCAAAGGGGAGCCTGTGCTGGTATGGAAGCTCAACGAATATGGGTTGCAGCCGGGTCAATCGGAGTCGACGTTCCAGCTGCCCAAGGAATATATCCGGTCGATCTCGAGCGGCATCCGGGCAGGAGATCTGGTTATGGTGTATGCCTCGGGAGCCGAAGGCGAGTCGTCCCGCGTATTCGATGAGCCGGTCGTGGTTGCATCAGTGAAGACTGCGGGGAATGTGGAGATCGACAATTTGGAGCGTTCTCATCTGCTTGCGCTGGCCGAGGGCAACAAGGATGGAATGTATGCCTCGCGTCGGGACGCGAACGGCAGCATTGATGCCATCAATGTCAATTTGACCGAAGCGCAGTGGCTGAGCATCGACAAGCTGTGCAAGGGCGGTACGGTTAAGCTGGTCATCGCTTATAGTCCGGCATCGTTCGAGCGGATCGGACAAGCAGCGGAGCTCGCAACAGGTGGAGAGGGGGAGAGCCGATGACCGGGTTCGGGTCGCCAATGGCGGTATTCGTTGGCACGACACCTAATATCGGCACGACAACCGCAGCTTTCGCGGCGGCGGTGAGGATAGCCGAAGCATCGGACAAGCCAATCGGATACTTGTGCCTCCATCTCAAGAGCGCCAAGCTGCATCGTTTCCTCGGTGTAGACGATCCCGAGATGACGCTGGACAAGCTGCAGCCCGAGCTGCGAGCCGGCGTGATGACGCCTGCCATCCTGGAGCGCGCAACCTATGAGCTTCCCGAGCAACGGAACCTGCGAATTCTGTTCGGAAGTGTGAGCCGCGAGCAAGCTGAATATTTCACGGACAAGGAGATCGAGCATCTGCTCGATGTGGCGGAGCGCACCTTTGCGTTCACTGTGCTGGATGTTGGCGCCTACTGGGATAATGCTGCAACAGTATGCTCCATCAGGCGTGCATCCTCGAGAGTAGTCGTGACAACAGGCGCATTGTCCCACTTCCAGGAGGATGGCAGGCGATGGATCCGTGAGCTGTCACCGCTATTCCAAGTGCGGCTGGAGCATTACGAATGTCTGGTTATCCGACCTCCGTGGAGGCAAGACGCATATAGCTTAGCGCAAATCGTCAGAGAGCTCGGTGCTATGAGTTTAGGGGAGCTAAGACTAATGCCATCCCTGTTCGCCAGTCTCGACCATGGGATGCTCGGAGAATGGCTAAAGCAGGACAAATCCGGACAGCTTGCCATGGCTGAGGCGGCAGGACGTCTTGTTGCGAGGTTTGAACTGGCGGGGCCTTCGCGAAAGTCTATTCGACCTTGGCTGTTTAAGCGCAGGTTGGCGCAGGATGGAGCGGGATCCACATGAGCGGGGAGCGTACGAGGTTCTCTCCGGCAGAGTTCGCGTTTCGTGCGAGCGGCAGCGGCAAAGGAATGGATCCGGCAATGGGTGAGAAGATGCCTGATAATCAGGATCGTGCCGCCAGTGAAATGTCCGCAGGGGGAACGGATGAGCAACTAAAGCTCATCGAGGATATCCGCTCGTATCTGAGTGCGCCAAGAGGGCTGACGGAAGAGGAGCGAAGAGCTTACGGCGAGACGCTTAATCGGGCTGTGCTAGGATTTCCGCAAGATAGGGAGCAAGTGCTTGCGATGATTGAAGAGAGGCTGATCCGGCTGCGCGTTCATCACGTGGAGGGCTGGAGTCATCCATATGCGACGCTGGCAGAAGCTTTATTTGCCGAAGTGGTCGGACTGCACATTCTGGAGTTGGTGCTGGCCAATCGGGAGGGACTCGAAGAAATCCAGGTTGTCGGAACGCGAATCTACGAGGTTCGGGGAGGCATTCCCGAATTGTCCCGATATTCATTTGGGGAGCTGAAGGATGTGCTGAGAATTCAGCAGAATCTGGTGCTCTTCAACAACGACCGGATCACGCCGCGCAAGAAGTGGGCGGAGGTCATGCTGCGCGATGGCTCGCGTGTAACGATGACCGGCTTCGGTTTTACTGCAAGCCCGACGCTTACGATTCGGTTCTACACCATGAGAACATTCAGTTTGTCTGCGCTTGCCGCAAAGCCGTATCGGACGATGAATGACAAGATGGTGGAGCTGCTTCGCGCCGTTCTTGCGGCGAGATTCAATGTCGTCGTTATCGGAGCGACCAATTCTGGCAAGACGAATTTGATCAAAGCAATGATCGGAGAGCTCCCGGACGAAGAGCGGATCATTACGATCGAAGGGCGTTTCGAGATGATGCTTGGACGGGACTTCCCCGGCAAAAACATTATCGAATACGAGTCTTCCGAGGAGGAGGGAATCCATTCGCCGGAACAGGCGTTCAAGCTGGCTTTGCGGCAGTCGCCGCAGCGGATTGTTCATGCCGAAATCCGTGACGGTGACGCCAATATATATGTGCGTGCTTGCACGAGAGGGCATTCGGGGAGTTTGACGACGGTGCATGCCAATACGCTAGAGGATGTGCCGGAAGCGATCACGGACATGTGTATGCTGGATAAACGGGCGATGAACGCGGAGCGGCTTGCGAAACGGATCACCGAATACGTGACAGAGGTGGGGATTCAGATGAAGGTTGTATCGGGACGGCGCATCATGTCTCGAATCGGCGAGCTGTGCTGGGAGAATGGCGAAGCCGTTGTACGGGATTGGGCGGTCTATGATGAGCATAACGACGAGTGGAGGCTCGGGGGAACACCTTCGGAGAAAAAGGCCAGGAGACTGATAGAAGCGGGATATTCGTTATGAGCCAGCTCTCTATGACGGCTGCTGCCGCTACGTTGTTCCTTCTGTTTCTTTATATCTTCAGCAAGCTGTTGGAAGCCATGTTAGGCAGACAGAGATTGAATAACCGTCTAACCTATGAATCTCCTCGCAGCATACGGCGTTTGCTGATACGAAACCTCCATGGCTACGCCAAGCTTCGCGCCCATATAGCCGAGCTGCTCGAGACATTGCGTATCAAGTTTTCGGCTGATTCCTTTCTTGGTCTCAGCGGTCTGCTTTATTTGTCTGGAGTTGCATTAGGCGGGCTGTACTTTCAGACGGCAAAAGGGACGCTTCTATTCGGTGTGCTAGCAGCTTGTGCCCCTTATACGATGCTCAGAGGGCTGCTAATTCATCGTAGAATGCAGGCTCAGCTTGACTTCCTCCCTGCTGTCGAGCTGTTCTACCAATGTTATCTCGTTACCGGAGAACGCCATATCAGAACGGCTCTGCAGCGTGCGATCGAAGAGAAACGGCTGCTCGGTCCGATGCAGGCGGTGTTCGAGCAGCTGTACCGCAATTTGTGTGTCAGAGGGGATGACGAGGCATCACTGAGAGTGATGGCTTCTTCGCTGGGACATGTATGGGCCGATTACTTCGCCAATATGTTGCGTGTGGCTTTATCCGAAGGTGTTCCGATCACGGACGGGCTGCGAGAGCTGCTGGGCGACATGCGTGGTGCGAGACGATCGAATGAGCAAGAACGTCATCGGCTGCTGGAGATTCGGATTGCGAACTTCACTCCCATACTGTTTCTTGCGCTGTTCGTTGGCATCAACGCCAAATACAATCCCGATCATTCGTACTACTACTACCTTATCGATCCGCAAGGCAAGGATATGCTGCTTAATGCTGTATTGCTAATTTTCGCATCTTTCCTGATGGGGCTGTGGCTTTCACGCAAAAAGATGTAGAGAGGAGGAGGAGGAATGTTGAACGAGACGGATCAACTATTGCGGCTGGGACTTGCGGGGGGTCAATGGTTATTCGCGGCCGCGGGCATCTATATGCTTATCAAGTCGCTCCCCCATAAATCGCCGCGCTGGCGTCGAATGGCGCTGCTCTCGTGGAGGACGGAGTCTCCGTCCGAACGGTGGATGCGATTGTTTCGACTCCGCAGAGACTCGTCGTCGTTCCGGGAGCGTGAGCTGCTGCTTGCTTCATGTGGTGTAACGGCGGATGCGGCATGGTATGTGCTGGCCAGATGGACGGCGATAGGTCTGTTCGTACTCCTGACGTTAGCGGCATGTACATGGTTTGGTCTGAACATAACCTCGCCGGCATTTCAGCTTGCGGCGGGAGTTCCTGCCATTCTTGCGGGAATGCTGGCCGTCGACCGGATGTGGCTCAGATCGTTCGGCAGGCTGCGCTCGCTGCAAGTAACAAAGGAGATTTATACGATTAGCAGGCAGCTTCTGTATTTGTCGGACTCATCGCTGCATATCCACGCCAAGCTGACGCGCTGCGTTCCGTTCACGAAGGCGACGCGAAATGACTTAGAGAGCTTGCTTGCCGAGTGGTACCATGATCCGGCTGCTGCCCTGCAGCGCTTCAAGATCAGGCTCGGTACTGATGACGGCATGAGTTTTGTCGAGACGCTGGATGCGCTTCGTTTTCACGAAAGCCGTGATTATTATGAGCTGCTGAGGATCCGAATTGCAGATTATAAGGACAAGCTGGAGCTGGCCAAGGAAAGCCGTAAGGAGTCGTCGTCTTACGTGCTCTTTCTACTGGCGGGGATTCCGATCTTGTATACGTTCCAGGTATTTATTTTCCCGTGGGTCAAGGAGGGGCAGAAGCTGTTCGAGTCACTGGGATGAGTCGCTGGGATGAGTCGCGACAGAAGTTCGGCAATTCATTGAAGGAGGTGAGATAGGATGCGTAATATTCTGATGACTGTCATGATGCTTGTGGTTGTAATCGTTTTGTTTAATTCGATTATCGCGCAAGATGCGACAGGTACCAAAAGTCAGGTGCAATCGCAAGGCAATGCAGCGAATACAAGAATTAGCCAGCTTATCCCCTAGTTGGTTCTGGGAGAAGCAAAGGAGGTCGTATATGCGTGTGCTACTCGTGTGTATGCTGCTGCTAATAACGGCTATGATACTGTATTCGACCATTGTTACGGGTGAGGATGGCATTCGTTCGCGTACCGATGGAGCGGGAAGCTCGGTGAGCGATTATATAAGGGGGATGAGTCCGTGAGGCAGCTGCTGCTATTTGTGCTGTTCGCTGCAATGCTGTGCTGGATGATGTTCTCCCCGATCTATAAGCATGTCGTTATCGTCCGGCAAGCGGTGCTGCAGCAAGAGGTGGACTATTTGCTTGAGATTGGGGCGAGCGGCACATTCGGCTACATTGGCGCGGTTATGCTGGAGCAATCGGCAGAGCGACTTTCGCGGCTTGGGTTGGAACCGGATCAGCTTGTGTACGAGGCATCGACGACCAGCGGTGTTGCTGCCACCAATCCAGGTATTCCTGTCGCTAGAGGGACAGGCATTCGACTTGAAATTAGTTATCCTTACGAAAATTTGTTTATGATTGACTCGCTCATCGGGATTACGCCCGTGGCCCCGACTGAACGGATGCGCGCTTACGGGATGCGGATGAGTGAGTATGTGCCATAACTGGAGACGCCGCAGCGAATCGAATGAAGGGAGAGACGGTCGTTCATGTACAAGCTGGTGCTTATCGTAATGATGATGACGATCTGGATGGCCGTCCATCTCATGGGCATTGAAGAGGAGCTCGCGATGAAGACGTTGTCGCAAGGCAAGAAGGCTGTCAATCGGGCAGCCCATGCCGCCGCTCAGCAGCTGGACAAGCAGGCATTGGGGGATGGCAAGCTTCGAATTGATCAGACGGCTGCCGAAGCAGCGGCTACGATGTATCTGGGCAGCAATCTGCTCCTCGACGCCGCGGGTAACCCTCTTGCGGGTTCTCTCTTGAGGGAGCCCGTAGAGGTGCTTGTTTTCGAAATCATTAATGATGACGAGCAGTTCCCTTTTATTTATCGTAATGAAGAACATGATTTCGAAGCCGTCTTGCGGAGACCAGGCGTCGTCTTGATCATAAAGGTTGTTTATCCCAGAGCGTTTCGAGTGCTGGAGCCGATCGAATGGGAAATTAGGGGGGCTGCGGAGCTCGTAATGAGTTGACTATCGATACGGAAATTGGTGTAATAGGAGGGATTGGAAGAGAGGAGCAGATCCATGAACAGGGAATTGAGCAAGAGGCTTCACCGCGACTATTTAAAGGTTTACCGTATTTCGGAATATATATCGAACGGCATCTTTCTGGCATTGATACTGACCTATTTGGGGCTAGCTTTGGCGTTTGACTGGACGCTGCTTCCCGTCTGGATTTGCGCGGGCTTGCTCGCGCTGTCGCTTATTATTTTCACGTGGATAGTGCCCAAGGTCAAATATGAGCGTTTCCGCTTTGAACTGTTTGAGGAGGAGCTGGAAATCGAGTCAGGCATTATCTTTATCAGCAACGTGTTAGTTCCGATGGTTCGGGTCCAGCATGTCGAGCTTGGCAGCGGGCCGCTCATGCGTAAGTTCGACCTGGCCTCCGTCTCCGTTGTTACGGCTGCGACGACGCATAAGATCAGCGGACTTAAACGTGCGGACGCCGAGGAACTGAAGCGGAGCATCGGCAAGCTGGCTAAGGTGGATGACAGCAATGAATGAGAGACGTATGCTCCATCCTCTGTATATCGTGTACGGCGTGCTTACTTTTGTTAAAGGACTTATCCCTGTCGTTCTGATCTTTATGCTAAGAGGCATCAATTGGGAGGAAGTCTTGCGGTGGTACTGGCTTGCGGGAGCAGCGGGACTGCTGGCATTATTGCTGGGCATCAGTTATTTGCAGTGGAAGAGGTTCAGCTTCTGGCTGGAGGAGGATCGAATTGTCATTCGTTCGGGTCTGCTGTTCCGCGGAGAGAAAACAATCTATTATTCGCGCATACATACGGTCAATGTTGAACAACCGCTCATTCAACGGCTGCTTCGCATCTCGCAATTAAAAATAGAAACGCCGGGCGGCGGTGCGAAATCCGACGGCGTGCTCGAAGCGTTATCACTTTCCGAAGCAAATTTCATTAAGGAGCAACTAAGGACATTCGCGGAAGGCGCAGACCGCAAGAAGGATGAAGGAGTTGTAACAGCTGCGGACGACTCCGCGGGAGGGCTGTCAGCTACGGCTGCGGTTGATGTGCTGACAATGGACAGGGCAGCACAAGTCAATGGGACGGCTGGACAGGAGCAAGGGACGGCTAGTGCGGAGATCAGCAACAACGGCAGCAGCAAAGTCATTAAAGATAGCAATCAGTCTCTAACGACAGCACGGGAGAACTCCGTTACTTTAGGACCGGCTCAGCTGCTGCAAGCAGCGGCAACCTCGCTTAACTTCGGGCTTGCGCTCGCATTTATTGGCGGCTTGTATTCGTTTGCCGACGACTTCCTGGAGCTGCTGCTGCCTGACCGATTTTTCCAGCATCTCATCGAGGATTCCCGAAGTTTGATGCCCAGCGTGTTGGTAATTGTGTTTATCGCGATATTGGTCATCGGACTGACTTGGCTGTTGTCCATCGTGTTGTTTGTATTGAAGTACAGCGGATTCACGATGAGGCGTGACGGTCAACAAGTGAGCATCTCATATGGTCTGTTGGAGAAAAAGTCGTATGTGTTCGATCCCCGAAACGTACAGGCGGTTATCATTAACGAAAGTTTGCTTAGACAGTGGATTGGATATGCGGAGGTGCGACTGCAGATTGTATCTTCCGATAAGCAGGAGCAATTGATGCTTCATCCATTCGTAGCGTTTAGGGATATTGATAAGCTGCTCTCTCAGTTCGTTCCGGGGATGCGCGTCTTTGATCCGGCGGAGCTGTTGCCTTCGCCCAAGAGGGCATGGCTGTACTATATTCGTATTCCTTATCTCCTTACAATCGCGTTATGTGCGGCGAGTATCGGATTCTTTGGCGTTGCAGGCATATGGTCCCTTTTCTTGCTTCCGCTGATCTATGTTTGGTGCCTGGGCTGCCACCGGGCCGCGGGAGTT
Source organism: Paenibacillus sp. strain BS8-2 (assembly GCF_054483835.1). Taxonomy (NCBI): domain Bacteria; kingdom Bacillati; phylum Bacillota; class Bacilli; order Caryophanales; family Paenibacillaceae; genus Paenibacillus; species Paenibacillus sp. strain BS8-2. The sequence continues at coordinate 236,465 of NZ_CM137010.1, read as the reverse complement.
CTGCTCCGGGACGGTCAGCTGTCGCTCAGAAAGAGATTTATCGGTCGAACGACATATTGTCTGCGTAAAGCAAGGATCGTGGCGATGAAGGTAACGAGCACGAACGCCCAGCGCAAGAAGGAATTGAAGTCCTTGTCTGTTCATGTACTCGGAAGCGGATCGGCATACAATACGAGTTTCTTGAACGTCAGGGATGTTGAAGCGGTGTGGAGCTGGTATAGTCGGCACTTGGCTCCACCATTATCAGAGTAACCTTAGTATCAAGAGGCCGATTACAAAGTATAAGCTGGATTAAATTAAAGCGTGTGAGCAATGATAGATGAAAACAGGGAGACGTAAATAACATCGGTGTTTCGGAGGTTGTCCGAATACCGATGTTTTTTTTGGGAATGCGAATGAACGAAACGGGAATGCTGAACGTCATATAAGCGAAGACAAGTAGAAGTGAGGGGAGTCGCTGGCGATTGAAGTAGAAGAATCGAAGCTCGTGCAGCAAGCGATCCGAGGCGATACCCGGTCCCTGGCGGAGCTGCTGCGACTGAATTATACGTTCTTATATCAGTATGCGATCAAGCTAACGATGGATCGAAGCCGTGCGGATGATATTGTGCAGGAGACAGCGCTTAAGGCGATCGAACAGATCGGGACCTTCAGGGGGACATCCAAATTTTCGACTTGGTTGATCACAATCGCATCCAGGCTCGTCATCGATAAGGCACGCCGCAATAAACGGGAGCAAAGATGGCTGCAAGAGGAAAAGGCATATACACGATCCTTTCAATTCGAGACGATAAACAGGCTTGGCGAGTGGCCGGATGCGGTAGAGGCGCTCGCGGAATTGCCGGAGCATCATCGTGTTCCGATCCTGCTGAAATATTATTACGGCTACTCGCAAGATGAAATATCCGAGATGTTGAAGGTGCCCTCTGGCACCATCAAATCTCGTCTACATGAAGGGATGAAACGATTAAGAAAGGAGCTTGGCGGACATGATGGATGATCGCGAACGCGGCGACAAGCAGTGGTTCAGGGAGAACATCGGCAACCAACTGGAACGAATGGACGAAGTGTTGACTTCTCAACAGCCCGAACTTCATGTTATGGAGGCCTTTGTAGCTGACAGGAAACATGAGCTCAAACGGAAGTTTCGCAGGGAGCTGGTCTTATTTTGGCTGCTGGCTGCAGTGGTGTTAGGGGCAATGGCTTGGACGATTGATCAAAGCTTGGCCTTGTTCGTGACGTTACAAATAACAGTTACGCTACTTGCAGGCGGCTTCATGGCGGTCACGATCTTACGTCTGATGAGAGCGAAAGGGAAGAAGCTATGGAAGAACAGCTAAAAAATTCGGTGTGGTTCTGGAGCTTGCTGGCGGTGATGCTGATCACGCAGTCGACTTGGTTGTTCATAGATGCGCGGAAGCGAGGAAGCAGCTACTGGTTCTGGGGATTATGGGGGCTGATACAGTGCCCGTTGCCTTCCATCACGTATTGGCTGTTTGTTCGAAGAGGGCTGTGGCGGCAGCTTAAGCAGAAGTTGAATGAGAAGAAGGAGGAGACATAATGGAAGAGATGGAGCTATCGAAGTTGATTGCGGTTCTTGCGCCGTTTGTTGCCGTGCAATTGATCTTGATGATCATTGCGCTCGTGCTGTGTATCCGGGCCAAGGAGACAAGAGGTCCTAAGCTGATGTGGATCTTGATTATTATTTTCGTTAATATTCTCGGTCCGTTTGCATTCTTTGTATTCGGAAGGAGAAATGGAAGTTGAGCGCGCTTCTAGAAGTGTCCGGCTTGTCCAAGAGCTTTGGCGGAGTGGAGGCTGTTAAAGGAATCGACTTCTCCATATCGGAAGGCAGATGCGTCGCGTTGCTAGGGCCAAACGGCGCGGGCAAAACCACGACAATCCGGATGTTGGCCGGATTGTTGAAACCAACTGCAGGTCAAATCCTATATCTGGGAGCAGCGGGCAACATCGACGCTAGGGCTGCTATCGGTTATCTGCCGCAATCCCCGGAGTTCTATCGATGGATGACGGGATACGAGTTCGTCTCTTATGCGGGCAAGCTGTGCGGATTATCCGGAGCGGATTCCAAGCGGCGGGCAGGCGAATGGCTGGAGCGGGTGGGGCTGAAGGATGCGATGAAACGAAGGATCGGCGGCTACTCCGGCGGCATGAAGCAGCGGCTGGGTTTGGCGCAGGCGCTCGTACACGGACCCAAGCTGCTTATTATGGATGAACCGGTATCTGCGCTCGACCCTATCGGACGCCGCGAGGTGATGGAGTTGATTGCCCTTCTCAAGCAGGAGACAACTGTCTTGTTCTCGACCCATGTGCTCCATGACGCAGAGGAGCTCTGTGACGACATCGTCATTATCCGTGAAGGACAAGTAGCGTTGAAAGGTGAGCTTGAGAGAATTCGTAATGAGCATCGAATGCCTGTCATTGAGCTGCTTCTGGAGCGGGATGAACGAACGGTGAAATGGGCTACGGCGTTTATGGCAATGGTGGCCGACCCAGCAGATCAAGCTTATCGTTACATCGGATTGGTGGAGTGGAAAGGCAATCTCATGCGATTGGAAGTAAAGGAACTGGAATCGGCAAGGTCCTATATTTTGCGTGAGCTGGCAGACCATAAAGTGAATATTATTCGGATGAATGCGGGATATTCGACGCTGGAGGATTTGTTCATGAAGGCGGTGAGCTTGTGAAATCATCCGTGCAGACACAGACTAGTTCTATCTCCAGCAGGTACGGTGCAGTGCTCGGCAAAGAGCTGTTGGAGCTTACACGCAGTATGAAGCTGGTTTTTGTGCCGCTTATCTTTGTTGCGCTAGGTATTATGCAGCCCGTATCGATCTACTATATGCCGTTTATTCTGGAGAACGCGGGCAATTTGCCCGAGGGAGCAATTATCGACATTCCGCCACCAGAGGCCTCGCAGGTCATGGCGAATACGTTGTCACAATTCGGTGTACTGGGTTTATTGGTTATCGTTCTTGTTTTTATGGGGATCGTCTCGGGAGAACGTACCAGCGGTACAGCCTCTTTGATTTTGGTCAAACCTGTGTCTGTGAGCGCCTTTCTGGGTGCAAAGTGGAGCAGTATGCTGCTGCTCGCATGGCTCTCGTTATTAGCGGGTTACGGAGCTGCTTGGTATTACACAACCTTGCTCATTGGTTCATTCCCGTTCGATGCCTTTATTCGCAGCGCTGCCGTGTATGGTTTATGGTTGGCATTTGTGATGAGCGTGACGCTGCTATTCAGTACGATGCTGAGGAGTCCCGCTGCAGCTGCTTTCTGCACGCTAGGATTAATGGCGGCATTATCGCTCACATCGGGTCTGCTGCCGAAGTATTTGAGCTGGAGTCCCGGCTCGTTAAGTGGCTTCGCCTACCAAGAGACTCAGTCCGCTCTGGAGCGATCCGATATGTTGCTCTGGTCGATTGTAATCACGATTGTGCTCATTGCGGCAGTGTTTGCGATTACTTATCAGCTGTTGCGACGTGCAACCGCCATTGATTAAGCATGTTATTGCTGCATCGTCCATATATATAAGCGAGTACTTCTGTCTGGGGTTGGAGCATCGATGAATGGCGGGTATAATGGAGGTATTATGACTTCGAGGAGCTGACAGCGATGAAGTTAGTGGTAGAACAGGCAGCGGCGCGATGGTATAAGGAGCAGATGGAGTTGTCCGATGGAGACGCGCTCCGCATTTTTGTCAGACTTGGCGGCTGCGGCAGCGTTCATCCTGGATTGTCGCTTGGCATTACGAAGGACTCGCCAAGAAGCGAGGGGCTGCGCCACGAGATTGAAGGCATTCTCTTCTATATCGAAGATGATAATCTATGGTATCTGGAAGATAAGGAATTGCGAATCTCATTCGACGATCGTTATGAGGAGATCCTGATGAAAGTCGTCTAACGATAGCAGTCGCGCTTTGTTTTCTACAAAACAATCTTTGATGCCGCATGACAGGTAAAAAAGTAAATGAGTTATGCCAGGCAAGAGGGATGTCCGAGGTCTATTCGACCATGGACATCCCTCTTGTTGTTCTGCATGTTAGGAGTTGGTTTTGTCCGTGCCTTCGCTCAATTCTTCAAAGGATTTGACCTTCCCGTGCGGCGGTTTCTGACCATGCTTGCGCTGATGCCAGGCATTCTCCCTGCGACGTTTGGATGATGACATGTTTGAAGCACCTCCTTCCACGTCATTAGCATGGCATCCCGGCCATATTCGCATGCGTGGCAAATAGGGGCTATTGGAGTTTGCTGTTACGATTCGGCTGATGGCTGCTTTTGGGAAAATTGTCTGTAGCGCAGCGGTGTAATGTTTGTTATCTGGCGGAATGCGCGTCCGAATTGTACCAGCGAGCCGAAGCCCACATGCTCGGCGATCGTAATCACTTTGTCATCCGTTTCCTGCAGCAGACGCTGCGCTTCTTGTATACGTATGAGATTGACGTAAGTAACAAGCGAAAATCCCGTTACTTCTTTGAACATTCGACTTAGATACGCAGGACTGATCTCGAATTGAAACGCTAGTTCTTCGAGCCGGATTGGCTCTGCATAATTAGAGTTGATGTAACGGACGATGGCGGATATTTTGCGATGGAGCGGGCTGACATGATCGGGTGAAGTGACGGGATGCTGACGGACGAATCGGGATGTAAACAACAGAAGCTCGAGCAAATAATGCCGAATGGCAAACAACTGGTCCTGCTCATCCTCGCGCGCCTCTTCTGTCATGGAATCCAAAATACGCTGTACGATGCGTCTGCTTGACAGGTCTAAGCGTAACACGGGTGAACCGTGGGTTAACGCATCCAGCAAATTAGGCGCTTCCTCTAGCGCACGACCGACGAAAGCATCGCTGAAATTGATGACAACCCGAGCATGGCCCCATTGCCCAGAGTCCGAAGTGGCATGCAGATCGCGTCGATTAATAAGCACGAGATCACCGGGCAGTATAAGGTATGAGCGATCACGAATGAAATACATGCGCTCACCTTCGTATAAGTAATACATTTCGTACATTTCGTGCATATGCTGCGTTCGCTCGAACGGACCGGAACGGCGAATGTATTGAAGATAAAAAGGGCCTTCTTCTTCGTTGCCGAAGGTTACGGTATCAGACATTTGAGCAGCTCCCCTTCTTTGTTAAGAAGATCGTAGCATATTATTGCAAAATATGAATAGTTTTATTAGAAAATAAGAATAAATGAAAAGAAATATATCGATAATTGCGATACGATATCTATATCTCATACCGGCTCATCCATGTTCGAATAAAGGTGATAACCCTTACATTCTTGACTTGGGTGATGCAAATGACAAGGGAGGCCTATCGCAATGAAAACATGGATCGATGAATTGCAATCCGGCAACACATCCGAGCAGACTTCTTCCGACAATTATGTATATCCCAATTCTGTTGCAAAAGCATCCGGCACGACGATTGCCATCGTCAAAACAGATCAAGGCAAAAAGCTGTATGCGGCAGGAGACGGAGAATTATATGATGCGCTTGTTGGCGAGTTAACCGAAGATGGCACAGGCAAGCTGTGTGCGCTTTCTCATGAGAACAGATTAACGATTAACAGCTATTTCCCATATACGGCACCGCGTGCTTTCGGTACGAAGGTGGCAACGATGGGTCTCGGCGATCGTCTTGGCATCGCGAGCCCAGGACATATTCGTACGATTAGGGGCAAGGACATCAGACCTGTGCTGGCTCAGCAAAGTATCCGTGAGCTGACGTTGACAGGGCGCACCTATGAGGATGTACTGGACGCTGCCGCTTATGCCGTTCTGCAAGAAGGGTATACGGATGGATATGGAGCAGATGGCGACCATTTGAAGAAAAAAGAAGATATCGAATACGCGCTGCGTCTAGGCTTTACGATGCTGACGCTAGATTGCTCAGAGCATATCGACGGTACGATCGGCGGAGCTTCTTCTGCTGAGATTGCTGCGAAATACGAGCTGCTGCCCGCCGAATTGCGCGAGCGTTATGAGTCGCGTTACTTGAGCGGCGATACAGCGCTTCCTGGCGCTTCGCTTGCGTTTACCCGCGAATCGCTCATGAAGGATGTGCTTATCTACGATAAGGCGATCGATTTTATGGAAGAGATCTATAATACCTATATCAAGACGCTGGATCGCGAGGTCGACTTCGAAATTTCGATCGACGAGACAGAAACGCCAACCTCGCCTGAAGCGCATTACCTCGTAGCCAGCGAGCTGCATCATCGCGGCGTAACGATCTTTAGCATGGCGCCAAGATTCTGCGGAGAATTCCAAAAGGGCATTGATTACATCGGGGATATCGCACAATTCGAAAAGGAGCTTGCGAGTCATGCGGCAATCGCCGTTCACTTCGGCTACAAGCTGAGCATCCACTCTGGCAGCGACAAATTTAGCGTGTTCCCGTTAATCGGGCAATATACAAATGGATTGTTCCATCTTAAGACGGCAGGCACGAACTGGCTTGAAGCGGTTCGTGTAGTGGCTAGCGAGAATCCGTCGCTGTATCGCCGCATGCATCAATTCGCGCTGGATCACTTCCATGAAGCAACGGTCTATTATCATGTTACAACGGATATTAGCGCCATCGCGCCGTTAGCCAGCGTGAGTGACGTGCAGCTGCCGGAATACATGAACGAAAACAACGCTCGCCAGCTGCTGCATATTACGTACGGCTTGCTGCTGCAAGCGAATAATGATGACGGCAGCAAAACGTTCGCCGATGAATTCTTCCAGACTCTTGCAGATCGCGAGGAAGTGTTCGCCGAAGGATTGGGTGTGCATATCGGCCGACATTTGGAACTTCTGGGCAAATAAGCCTTGTTAGGACACGGCATGCTCGTACTTGTCTTAGGGAACACTGACGAAGAAGTGAAGTCAGGAGGGATCCGTAATGGCAAACCGAGGATTAGCTACTGCGCTTGCGGCCATTGGCGCTGCGCAGCTGCTCAAAGTTCCATTGCATGCGTGTCGAACGGGCGAATGGAAATGGAGCAAAATGGCCGGCTCCGGTGGAATGCCGAGCTCGCATTCGAGCGGTGTGTCGGCACTTGCCACATACACGGCGATGAAATATGGAGTTCGTACACCGGAATTCGCCATTTCCAGCATACTTGGCTTAATCGTCATGTACGACGCCATGAATATTCGCAGGCACGCGGGAGAAATCGCGATACAAGTCAATGATCTTGATGCCGATGTGGAGAGATTGGCGGGACATCATCCCGGCATCTACCATGAGCGGCGCAAAGAGAAGCTCAAGGAGACGCTCGGTCATCAGCCGAGCGAAGTGGCGGCTGGCGCCCTTCTTGGTGTGATTCTTGGAGCGGTTGGAGCGATGTCGATGCGGGCTCGCTGATTATGATGAATAGTGCAGAAGCGAATAACCGTCTTGCGGCCTATGGCTGCGAGACGGTTATTTGAATATGTGTACGCACCCTGTAAACATAGATGATTCAGTTGAAGCATATTCTGATACAGATATCCACGTACTATCCCGCATTCACCCACCCTAACAAGCCGGATGGTGATCAGATATGCTTCGTATTGATACATGCAAGAGGCAAGATATGAAATGGCTTTCCAATCAAACTGGGCACACGGCGACTTTGCGAATTAGCGAAAAAAGCGTCTACATCTCCCAAGCCATACTCATATGGCACACGTCTGAGAAGGAGTGTATCATCCATTTGATGGCTGATTATCATATTAAACGTATTCGCTCAGTTTCATCCTCAATTGCTGATCAGGATGATAGATATATTCATATCCTGAACGTAGCAGATTTTGTGCGTGCCCACTTGAATGCCCGATACAAGGTTCAATTGGACCGAAAGTCATCGAATTACACTCTAATGCCATGGCACATGCTCATTGTATACGGTTCTCCGTTTATGCCCTTATGTCATATATCCATGTGCTGGTCGCAGCCCTCCATGGCAGAATGGGATACGTGGATATCATCACTGCCAATCAATTCACCTGGCTTGCCTTGGTCTGCCAAGCTGCAAGTGCTGGATCCAATCTTGAAGGAACGCACATGCCTCTTAAACCTCCAATTCAACGAAGACAGCCATCTTAAAACAACAAATTACAGCAGAATGCGAAGCCACTGTCCCTCTCCAGTGCTGATCGCTCAAGTCATCCGGTTACCGGTTGCTGTCATGGAGGTTTCACATTGTGCCGATCGCTACATTATTAAAGTAGGTGATATCGTCACTATACAATCTTGTATTACCAATATAGGCAAGCTGACCGCTTCTCCTGTGCAATATCGAACAACCTTGCCTCGGGGTACGGAATTGGTTTCGGATAGCTTTAAACTAAATAATGTTCCTATTCCAATTCATGCAGATCACTTCAATGCGGTCACTGTTTATTTAAGGGCCATGCCTGAGCGAGATGAAATTGTAGCCATGTATCAAATCAGGATTAAGCAGCAAATAAAGCCATTTCTATTGTCGAGCGCAACATTGGATTTCAGCTTTCGTCCGGCCGAAGGGCTCAAGGCGGTTGACAATCTACCAAGCAATACAATTAGATTGGAGTTTCTGGATAACTGAAAATCATAGATGAAAAGGCGCAATTTCTTGTGGAAATTGCGCCTTTTCCTGTTCCAATCAATTTGAAGGATTTCTTGTTAGATTAACTTGATGGCAGTAACATTTGGTCTTGTGAATTGTCGAGCTCCGCCGTATCCTGAAGGCAATAGCTGTAATACGCCAGGGGCGCCTGCTTCGACATTGACGATAGCGGATTGTGTGGCTACTGGCTGAATGTTAAGGTTGTCGCTACCATTGGTTACCTGAGATATACTGCCTGGTACTAATACTCCGTCCAGTTCCAGACGCAATTGTACGTTCTCCTGCTGTAATCCCGGAACACCTACCGAATAGGTGACGAAATAAGATTGGTTAGGTGCCAATATAATATCTTGAGTAGGCGTCGCAGCCGAAATGGCCGTTCCATTAACAAAACCAGCCGAGTCATACGTAAGAGCAACGTTAGAAGATCTGTTCTGGTTGTCAGAATGATAAAAGGTTGCGTTATTATCTACAACACTTGAACCGGTTGGACCTGTTGGTCCCATCTCGCCGGTAGCGCCTGCGGGTCCGGTCGGCCCTTCGGGTCCAGTGGCGCCATCAGCGCCGGCGGGCCCAGTCGCGCCAGTCGCACCAGTCGCGCCAGCAGCGCCGGCAGGACCAGTGGCACCGGTAGCTCCAGCTGCGCCGGCTGCGCCGTCCGCACCAGTCGCGCCGTCAGCGCCGGCTGGTCCAGTCGCGCCAGTCGCGCCAGTCGCACCAGTCGCGCCAGCTGCGCCGGCAGGACCAGTGGCACCGGTAGCGCCAGCAGCGCCGGCTGGTCCGGCAACGCCGTCCGCTCCAGTGGCGCCGTCTGCACCAGTCGCACCGGTCGCGCCAGTGGCACCAGTCGCACCGGCAGCACCGGCAGGACCAGTGGCACCAGTCGCACCGGCAGGACCAGTGGCACCGTCAGCGCCAGCTGGCCCAGTCGCGCCAGCAGCGCCGGTAGCGCCAGTGGCACCAGCAGCGCCGGCAGGCCCAGTCGCGCCAGCAGCGCCGGCAGGACCAGTGGCACCAGTTGCGCCAGCAGCACCAGTCGGCCCAGTTGCGCCCGCCGGACCTTGAGCGCCCGCCGGACCTTGAGCGCCTGCCGGACCTTGAGCGCCCGCCGGACCTTGAGCGCCCGCCGGACCTTGAGCGCCCGCCGGACCTTGAGCGCCTGCTGGACCTTGAGCGCCTGCCGGACCTTGGGCTCCAGGAGCCCCGTTCTGACCAGGGTAGCCTTGAGGTCCGCGAGGTCCTTCCGCCCCAGCGATTCCTTGAGGACCCTGTTGACCAGGGTAACCTTGAGGTCCTCGTTTCCCTGGTGCACAACATCTGTAACGAGTGCTGCCTCCACCTTGACCAGGACCGACAATGATGACGGGTGAGCAATTTTTGCCGCTGGCCGATCCATTATTTCCTGAACCTGATTTTGATCCAGCACCTCCATGACGTTTTTTCTTTTTGCATCCGCAATCTTTACTTTGAATTATCATCCTCTTCGTTTTTGTAGCAGGACGACTTTTACTGCTGACATGATCATTTTTCTGATTGGATTTTTTACTCATAAATTTAATACACCTCCTTGTGATAAGACAAGATATGCCGGATCTCTATCACTGGACTGTGCTTGTACTCAACTCTATCAAAATTCCGCTGCTTCACTATGAATAGAATTCAAAAAGTAATAGAAACTAGAAGTGGAATATTGGAAGTGCGTTTCTAAATAGAATGAATCCATTGACACCTCATGATTAATTGTATAAAATCTAATTAAACAAAATATAAATGGGTAATGAAAGGAGTATGAGTGATATCATGTCCATATACGATATTTCGGTCAAGACGATTAAAGGAGAACAGCAAACGCTCGAGCCGTACAAAGGGGACGTTATGTTGATCGTGAATACGGCAACAGGCTGCGGCTTCGCACCTCAGTTCAAGGGACTTCAGAAGCTGCACGACGAATATGCAAGCCAAGGATTGGCCGTACTCGGCTTCCCTTGCGCACAGTTTGCGAATCAAGAGAAAGGCGAAGATTCGGAAATCGCCCAGGCCTGCGAGTTGAACTTCGGCGTATCCTTCCCGCTGTATTCTCGCGTAGACGTCAAAGGAAATGATGCCCATCCGCTATTCAAACATTTGACTGACGAAGCTAGAGGCGTTTTTGGCACTAAGTCGATCAAGTGGAACTTCACGAAATTTCTTGTCGACCGTCAAGGTCGTGTGATCAAGAGATTCGCTCCTACAGATGAGCCGGCTAAGATTGAATCGTTTATTCTTGAACAGCTGTAGAGGTGCTGCAGCACACGAATCGAAGACTCGCCTCATTAGCTGGAAGTCCGATGTTCAGAGCCCGCCTATGGCGGGTTCTTTGTATTGGAGGGGAGCAGTTTGTTGATGATTTGTTGTGATATACTGGCATCATTAGGCAACAGAATCACAGCACACCTCATATATGGATATAAAATGAGATAGATCAATCAGTGGCTCGTGCCAACAATGAGTACAAAGGAGAGTGCCACATTTGTTCAAAATCATGCTCGTCGAAGACGACGAGAAGATTCGCGGTATTGTAGCGAACAGCCTAAGAAAGTGGCAATACGAGGTCGTCGAAACGACGGACTTCGAGACGGTTGAGGAGCAATTTCGAGCACATGAGCCTCATCTCATCCTTCTGGATATCAATCTCCCTGTGTATGACGGCTACTATTGGTGCCAGCGCATTCGTGCCGTCTCGAAGGTGCCGATACTGTTCTTGTCTTCCAGAAGTCAGAACATGGATATCATTATGGCGATTAATATGGGGGGCGACGATTATGTGCAGAAGCCGTTCGACCTATCCGTGTTAGTGGCCAAGGTAAGCGCGCTGCTTCGGCGCAATTATACGTATCAGGACGAGACGCTGCAGCTGCGGCATCGCGGTTTGACGTTCCATCTCGGCAATTCGTCGGTCCAGACGGATGATAAGACTGCCGAGCTGTCGCGCAACGAATTTATTATTTTGCAAGTGCTCATGCGCAGTATAGGTCGAATTGTTCCGCGGGAAGAGCTTATGCATGCGTTATGGAAGGACGAGCAGTTTGTCGATGATAATACGCTAACCGTCAACGTTAACCGTCTGCGCCGGAAAATTACAGAGCTTGGCATGGAGGATTATATCGCGACCCGCAAAGGGATGGGGTACATCGTCGAATGAGTCGGATCAAGAAGTTTCTACGTTATCAACGCTCTTATTTGATTATATGTGCGGCGAGCTATACGCTGGCCATGGGAGTCTGTTATGCGGATCCTGGCATCGACTATGACTGGGATGTGTTTCTATACGGGCTCATTCTTCTTGCGTTATTGCTCGCTGCTTTTTTCTCCTATCGTTACATCCGAGAAACGCAGAGTGTCCGCCGTCTCCGGCATGAAGACGGAGAGCCGCTTTCTCTTGAGGGGGAGGCCTATCAGGACGAGCTAAGCCGGATGGAGATGGAATACATCCGCAAGTTGAACGATCTTCAGGACAGACAGTTGGAATCTTATCGGTATATGGTGTCTTGGTTTCATGAGATCAAGACGCCGATTGCCGTTCTGCGGCTGATCGAGCAGACGGATCCGCATGCGGCCGACATGGACGAGGAACTGTCCCGTATCGAGCATTATGTTGATCAAGCGCTCTATCATGCCAAGCTGGACAGCTTCCACCAAGATTATGAGATCGAATCCGTCGATATGGAGCAATTGGTGAAAAGTGTGGTCAAGCAACATGCGAAGACGTTTATTGCCAAAAAAATAAAAGTCAGCTTGCATGTCCACTCGCACCTAGTGTTAAGCGATCGCAAATGGCTCTCCTTCGTGCTCCATCAGTTGATCTCGAATAGTCTGAAGTACACGCCATCAGAGGGGGCTGTGCAAATAACGACTGCCGAGACGGATTCAGAGATACAGTTCAACGTGCTCGATAACGGAGCGGGGATCGATGCCAAGGATTTGCCTCGTATATTCAATCGAGGTTTTAGCGGCGAGAACGGGCGGAATCATGCAAGGTCTACGGGGATGGGCTTATATTTGGCACAGGAAATGTGCGGCAAGTTGGGGCATTATTTGTCATGCGAGTCGGAGAAAGGGCAGTACACTTCTATGACGCTTCATTGCCCGCGAATTCATGATCCGTATCAATTCATTGTGGGCGAGCTGGAACAAGAAAACCGGAAGCGTTAAAGCTTCCGGCTGACGATTCGTTCGTAGACGCTTGCCGAGGACCAATACAACAAGCTGTATATAAGGATATAGATGCCCATGGACGCGAACACGATGGACACGATATCAGGGTAATCCTGCAGCGTATCGAGCATGTAGGAATCAATGACGAGCCAACTGGTCAATAGTCCGAGCACGAGCGGCGGCGCGAACACAAACAGCAGCTGCTTGCGAATGACACCTTTCACTTGGCCGCTCCGAATGCCGAGTTTGCGCAATGTCTCAAATTGCTGGATGGCATCCGTAGCTTCCTTAAGCTGACGGAAGTAGATGACACTCGCTAGCGCGAAAAGCGCAATTATCGCCAAGAAGGCTCCTGAGAACAATAAGAGAGACGAGCTTTCAATTTGCTTGGAATACACATCTGCGAAGGAAGAATAATAGCCATTCGGAGCAGCAGCATAAAACAATTCCTGCACTTGGAGCGACAATTCCTCCGCGTTCCCAGCATCTTCAATGTCATAAGTCTGGAACGTTCTTTCCTTGGCGCTAGGCTGCAAGGAGACGTACAAATCGTCGGAGATGACGAGTACGGCTACCTTGCTTGACATCGAGTCTTCTAAGCTGGTTTTCCAGCCGAGCAGCGAATAATCGATTTGTTCCGCAATGGAAAGTGTGATCGGCGAATCGCCTGCCAGCAGCTCGAACTCAGGTTGTTCATCTTGCTCGTAGACGATAGGAATGTCGATGCCGGCGGATAAAGAGATCGTCTCATTACCTGATAGCGGCGTGCGCTTCGAGTGGCCATGCACTTGTTCAAACGAATTGAACGTCGACTCTGAGACGAGTAACACGCCGGGGTCAAATTGTTCTTCGCCCTGGAATGCGATCTCCCGATCGGTAACCGCTTCAGTCTCAAGCGTGTGCAGGAGACGATATTCGTTCACTGGATGCTCTTCGGAGCCCCGAATGATGCCATCGAGCTTAGAGACCGTATCTTCGTCTATTGTTGCGAATGCGATATCATGCGGCAGATTTTTCCCCACCGCGCTGAACTGCACGCTATAATTGATGGCCACGAAGCTGGTTAACAGAATGAGAACAGAACTAAACAACGTAATAAAGGTTAGATTGAGAACGTTGCTTCGCACCTGAAAGCGCAGAGCCGAGGTCCACAACATGGTCGTGCTTTCGAGATAACGAGACGCCTTGCCAAGTCTGGCCAAGATCCAGCTCGTGAACTGACGGAAGAACAACCAAGTGCCAGCGAGGATGCCCACCGAAACGGCAAGGAGCGATAACGTGCCGTAATCCTGCCAGAGGAACGATTCCCGACCAAGAAGAATAAGCGTATAAGCCTCGGCGAGCAAAAGGATCGACAGCCATGCCAGTACAGGAGAGGCTGCAATAGGCTTCTCGCTTGTGGCTCTCGCGCGGAACAGCTCTACGAGCTGAACGCGGCGAACCATGATTAAATTCTGAATGCTGATGATTACAATGATAGCAAGGAATACGAGCGCCGTTGTGCCGATTGCGCCGCCTCGGAACGATAGGGAGACAGCTTGGTCATACTCCATTAGCTTCATGAGCAGCATACCGAACCACTTGGACAACAAACCGCCAAGCAACATCCCCGTTACAAGTGAGAAGGCCCCCATAGCGAGCGTTTCGTACAATAACATAAACGTTACTTGTCTCTCGTTCATCCCAAGCAGCAGATACATGCCGAGTTCCTTCTTGCGCTGCTTCATAAAAAACGAGTTGGCATATAAGATAAACAGGATGATAAATAAGCTGATTGCGACAGAGGCAATCGTGACGCCTTGGCGGAACATGTCGCTGTTACGCAGCGCATCCAGAATATCTTCGTTGTACATGAGCGATGAAAATGTAAAATGAATAATGACACCAATGATCATCGCCAGCAGATAGATTGAATATATTTTGAAATTGCGGCGAGCTCCCCGTAGCGTTAGCTGTAGCAGACTCATCCCCGCCCACCTCCGAGCAAACCTTGCGACTCCAGGATTCGATCAAAGAAAAACTTACGGGACTGATCGCCCGCATAAAGCTCGTTCACGACAGATCCGTCCCGCAGGAAAACGACTCGACTACAATAACTGGCCGCATAAGGATCATGTGTGACCATCAAGATTGTCGTGCCTAGCTTCTTGTTCATACCGGACAGCACTTCTAGCAACTCGGTCGCCGATCTGGAATCCAGCGCTCCGGTTGGTTCATCTGCAAAGACGACGGACGGATTCGTAATGAGCGCTCTTGCGGATGCTGTTCTTTGCTGTTGACCTCCGGAAATCTCTGTCGGGTACCTGTCGAGAATGGATTCTATCTGCAACGTATTCGTGAGCGACTTCAGTCGAGCCTCCATTTCGGTTGTTTTGAAGCCTCTGAGAGACAAGGGCAGCAATATATTTTCTTTGACGGTTAACGTGTCCAGCAGATTGTAATCTTGGAATATGAATCCCATCTTCTCCTGACGGAATTCACGAAGCTCTCTTTTGCCCAGTGACAGCAGCGATTGCTCTTGCAGCCATACCTCGCCTCCAGATACCCGGTCGATGGTGGACAATACGTTCATCAAAGTCGATTTCCCCGAGCCAGACGGTCCCATAATAGCGGTGAATTCGCCTTCGTTGACGTTTAGATCTATATTACGCAGCACAGTCGTCTTACCGAAGGTTTTGGTTACGTTCTTCGCGCGGATGATTGGCATCTTCATATGTTTTCTCCTCTTTGTACTTGATTATGATCCCAATATACCGTTCTTCTAAGACTCGTGCCATCGATTGCTCATGTTCGTAAGTGACACTTCCGTCACATATGATTTAAATCGTTTTATCAGTTGTAGGATTTCATATTTAAAGGTAATATTATACAATCACTGCGCTGAAAGTAGGGGATCCTTTGACTTTTTTGAAGCGTTTGGATTGGTTTTTTCGTCAAAGATGGGGCAGCTATGCGATAGCGATCAGCATTATGACGATCGTCAGCCTGCTCTCTGCTGTACCTCCGAGATGGATCGGCAACACGGTGGACCAGATTGGTGCGGGTGAGCTGACGCAAGAGGATCTAGGCAGGACGGTATTATTGCTCGTGTCGCTGGCATTGCTGACATATGTGTTTGTGTACATATGGATTACGACGTTGTTTGGAAATTCAGTGCTTGTGGAGAAGCTACTGCGAGGCAAATTGCTGAGTCACTTGACGCGTATGAAACCTTCTTTCTTCCATAAGAACAGTACGGGCAATTTGATGGCGTTAGCTACCAATGATATTACAACAATCGGCAATACGGCAGGATATGGCGTCATGACGCTAGTAAACACGCTTGTCGGAGCGTCCGTCGTCATTGTTATGATGGTGACGTTTGTTTCCTTCAAGCTCATGCTTGCAGCGCTCTTGCCGCTGCCGCTTCTCGCATTTATGATCAGCTGGCTTGGCACGAAGGTGCGCGATCGTTTTATGGCGGCGCAAGCGGCCTTCGGAACGATGAATGATCATGCGCTGGAGTCGATATCCGGCATTCGTGTCATTCGTTCCTATGTACAGGAGCAAGCGGATCTGGCTGCGTTCGATCGGGTGACGGAGGATGTCATGGAGAAGAATAGGAGGGTTTCGCTGCTAAACGCGATGTTCCACCCGCTTATCTCAATCATAGTAGGCATCAGCTATACCATAAGCATCGGGTACGGCTCCTATTTGGTACTGGAGAAAGAAATTATGATCGGCCAATTGCTGACGTTTAACATTTACCTTGGCATGCTGATATGGCCGATGATTTCCTTTGGCGAATTTATTAACGTGCTTCAACGTGGAAGCGCTTCTGCCGATCGATTGGACCAAGCGTTTGCACAGCAGCCTGATGTGACGGAGCCAGAGGCGCCGGTCAGACCGAGCATCCCAGAGAGCATCGAGTTCAAATCGCTGAGCTTTGTTTATCCAGAGGCGGCTGCGCCGAGCTTGTCCGGCATCAGTTTCCGACTTCATAGGGGACAGACGCTTGGTATCGTAGGCAAGACGGGCAGCGGCAAGAGCACACTGCTGAAGCAGCTGCTGCGTCAGTATCCGATTCAGCCGGAATCCGTATTCGTTGCGGGGTCGCCAATTGAGCAAATATCACTGGATCTATTAAAGGGATGGATCGCTTATGTGCCGCAGGAGCATCTTCTTCTCTCCAAATCGATTAGGGACAACATTGCGCTGGGCAAACCGGATGCAACGGAAGAAGAAATCGTGAAGGCGGTGGAGATGGCATCCTTTGATGGAGATATCGCTGGTATGCCTGAAGGTTACGGAACGATCGTCGGAGAAAACGGGGTAATGCTCTCCGGAGGCCAGAAGCAGCGACTCGCAATTGCCCGCGCATTGTTGATTGATTCTGAGATGTTGTTATTCGACGATTCGTTATCTGCAGTTGACGCACGAACGGAGAATCGTATTTTGAAGGCGATTCGCAGAGAACGTCAAGGGAAAACGACATTCATCACGACCCACCGGTTGTCCGCCGTCAGTCATGCCGATTGGATATTGGTTCTGCACGAAGGAGCAGTGGTGGAGGAAGGCACGCATGAGACGTTGATGGGGCTCGGCGGCTGGTACAAGCGACAATGGGATCGTCAGCAGATGGAAGCAAGTCTTGCAGAATAGGAGGGATATGGATGGAATCTATCGAAGTCGAACGACCTGCATCCGGGAGAACGACGATAAAGCGTCTTTTGTCATATGCACTCCGATATAAATACAGAATTGTCATCGCGATCTTCATCCTATGCTGCGCCGTTGGCGCTGAGCTGGCAGGTCCGCTGATCGTTAAAGCAATTATCGACGATCATCTGAGCCAAGGCGGTGTAGAGCAGATGGCGCCAGTCCTGCGATTGTTATTGTTGTATGTCGGACTGTTAGTTGCTGCGAGTTGCTTTCACTTTCTACAGTCTTATATGCTGCAATCGACGGCGCTCCGCATCATCAAGAATATGAGAATGGATCTGATGGGGCAGATTCATCGGATACCGCTTCGCTACTTCGACAATACACCGATCGGAGGGATCGTATCCCGGGTTGCCAATGATACCGAAGCCGTACGCGAGTTATTTATGAGTTTTATGGCAACCTTTGTTGTCAGCTTTGTTCAGCTTGCCGGCATCTACATTGCGCTCTTTGTTCTCGATGTTAAGCTGGCGCTGCTATGTCTGCTTCTGTTGCCGTTGTTTGCACTTATTATGGTCGTGCATCTCCGTTACTCCAAACGCTACATCGCGATAATGCGAGCCAGGCTTAGTGATATGAACGCAATGATCAACGAGTCGATCAATGTAATGCCCATCATCCAGGCCTTTCGCAGGGAGCGGCGCACGATCGATGAATTCGAGAAGCTGAACAACGACAGATACGTAAACCAGGTTAAGCAATTCCGTGTTTTTTCGTTATCTTCACGTAATATCGTAGGTACGATCGGCGCTTTGTTGACGGCGTTTGTGTTGTGGTATTTTGGCGGGCAAGCGCTCGAAGGAGCCATCCTGTTTGGCGTGTTATATGCGTTTATTGATTATTTGGGGCGAATCTTCCACCCAATTATCGGTATCTTCGATCAATTGACCAATGCGCAGCGAGCATACGTATCAGCCGAGAAAATATTTTCGATTATGGATATGGACGGCGTCGATGTGGACACTGCCCCGAACGACAAACGCCCGAAGGGCGATATCGTATTCCGCGACGTCACCTTCTCCTACAAGAGCGGCGAACCGGTGCTCAAAGGGATAACCTTCGAGGTCAAACGAGGAGAAACGTTGGCGCTTGTCGGTCATACAGGTTCGGGCAAAAGCTCAATCATGAATCTGCTGCTGGGGTTCTACGAGCCGGATCAAGGAGAGATCACGATCGATGGGAGGAACATTGCTACGATGTCGAAGCAGGAGCTTCGCAGCCCAATGGGCATCGTACTCCAGGATCCATTCCTCTTCGCGGGTGATGTCGCGTTTAATGTCAGCCTCCATCAGCAAGACATAACGCCCGAACGGGTCTGGGCAGCTCTCAAGGAGGTCGGAGCGGAGTCCTTTGTCCAATCGCTGCCGCAAGGATTGTCCGAGCCTGTTGTCGAACGTGGCAGCACGTTCTCTGCCGGGCAACGACAATTGATTTCGTTCGCAAGGGCACTCGCGTACGATCCGGCAATCCTTATTCTGGACGAAGCGACAGCAAGCGTCGACAGTGAGACCGAACATATTATACAACGTGCGCTAAAGGTGGTTAGCGAGGGACGAACGACGTTAGTAATTGCCCATCGCTTATCAACCATTCGGGACGCGGATCATATTCTGGTGCTGCATCGAGGCGAGATCGTGGAGAGAGGAAACCATGATGCATTGATGGCGCTAGGCGGCAGATATCATCGGATGTATCGATTGCAGATGGGGGAAGAATCGGCGAGTCCGGCGACATCTAATAGATGAGCAGAAGCTTCACGTAGACAACGTAACCGTTGTCCGTGGAGCTATTTTATTTTTGTCATCCATCTCAAATAGATATTGATGCGTGATTTCTCGAAACCGTTTATAATAAAAAATAGCATTCTTATCATGAATAGGAGGAACCGGCTTGCCGCACAGAGTACACAAAAAATTATCCCCTTTAGAAATCTCCAAACGATTATTATTTATTACAATCGGTGCGGTTCTGATGGGCGTTGCACTCGAATTATTCCTTGTTCCGTTCCAGATCATCGACGGCGGAATTGCGGGCATCTCTATCATGTTATCCGAGTTAACGCCGCTGCCCCTCAGCGTGTACTTGTTCCTCGCGAACGTCCCTTTTCTTATTCTCGGTTACAAGCAACTTGGCAAAACCTTTGCGTTATCCACTCTTTATGGCATCGCCATTATGTCGATAACCACTGCATTGCTACACCATGTCGATGCTTTTCCGGAAGATAAGCTGCTGGCAGTTCTGTTTGGCGGTATGATATTGGGTGCGGGCGTCGGACTTGTCATACGGTACGGTGGAGCGCTTGATGGGATTGAGGTTGTGTCCATTCTGATCTCCAAGAAGCTGCGTGTTGCAGTAGGACAAGTGATTATGATCTTTAACCTTGCGATCTTCCTGATCGCAGGCTTCGTCTTCGAATGGACATCTGCCATGTATTCGATATTGGCTTATTACATAGCGATTAAGGTCATCGACATTGTTGTCGAAGGTTTAGATGAATCCAAGTCTGTTACGATTATCTCCAAGGAACATTCGGAAATTTCCCAGGCAATCATGGACAGGCTAGGTCGCAGCACGACATTGCTGCAAGCGCGCGGCGGATATTCCGGCGACGAGCTGCAAGTTATTTATTGTGTCGTTTCCCGTCTGGAGCTTGCGAAGCTCAAAAGTATCGTTCAGGAAATTGACGAAAAAGCTTTTATCGCCGTTGAACATGTCTCGGATGTAATGGGTGGCAACTTCAGTAAAGGCAGCATCCATTAATCGCATAACGAGAATGAATAAGGGCTGCGCCATGTCTCGAGACATTGGGTGCAGCCCTTATTAGATGAACCGGAAAAAGGTATCAAGCGGAATGTGTAGATGTAGGAGAGATGGTATGGCCGCGATCCTTGACGCCAAGCAAGAAGAGAAGCGCGACGGCCATGCCGCCTGCTGCGACATAAAACAAGATCGAATATCCCAGCCAGTCGATTAGCAACCCCATTAGAGGCGGAGACGAAACAGCAGCAATGGATGAAGCAATATAATAAATACCGGTCCTGGTGCCGATGCTGCTCTCTTCTCCAAGCTGTACGATAAATGGATACGAGTTAATATTAATGCATGCCCAGAATAGACCGCCGATGAGCAGCATAATCCGCAGAGCCAGTACCGATTCGGCGAGAGAAATGAGCGAGAATACAGCAATTAAGCCGACCACGCCAATGAGAATGATTGTTTTTTTGCCATAACGGTTGCCGAGCATGCCGCTCGGTATTGCGGCAATTACGAATGCGAGAGAGAAAAAAGCAAGCGAGAAGGCGGCTTCGCTGTCCGTCATGCCCATACGATTCGTTCCGTACAACGTAAACAGTGCTTCGACGCCCTGATAGGAAAAGAACCAGAAGAAGATCGCACCTAGAAGGAACATAGTGGGACGATTCCATTCGGCGCTGAATTTGGTCAGTTTGGGTTCTTCTTGCGCCATATAACTAGTGTTATCCGATTGCAGTTGCCCGCGAACGACAAACAGAAGGATCACCATACAAAGCAGCGTAATGATTGAAGAAGTGAGAAACGGCATGGAGGTATGCCAATCGTTGAGATAAGCCCCTCCGGCAAATGCCAGAATGGAACCAATGCCTCCCATGAAATTAATGATGCCGTTGGCTCCTGTTCGTTTGTCGGCCGGTGTAAGATCCGGCATAAGCGCTACCGTTGGAGAACGGTAGAGACTCATCGATAGATTCATGAGCACCATAAACGCGACTAACGTTACGATTCCATTGTGCCATGGGATAAGCGCGGCGAAAACAGCGGCGAGCGGCATACCAATGAGGAGAAATGGCATACGCTTGCCAAGCTTCGAGCGTGTTTTGTCACTTTTCCGTCCGATCCATGGCTGAAGAAACATAGCGAAATAATTGTCGATCGTCATCATGAAGCCGATCAGGGCTGTACTCTTGATGAAATGCTCGAGATAAAGCGGGACATAGGCGTTATAGAGCGCCCAGGTTATGCTGATACTGAAGAAGCCAAAGCCGAGCAGCCAAATACTGCGCGCTGAATAAGTTCTCATGGGGTTACCTCGCCGCCAGAAGATCACGTAGCCGATCCGGATAATCCGTGATAATGCCGGCAACGCGAGCTTCGATTAATCGGCTCATCTCGGCTTCGTCATTGACAGTAAAGGGGTGATAAACGATTCCGTGCTCCTGTGCTTCTTGTACCCACTCTGGTAATACGGCATGATGATAAGCGTGGAGCGCATCCGCCTGCAGAGTTGCGGCATAAATCCATGGGCGATAAAGTCCTTCCATATACAGAATGCCTGTGCGAATATCGGGAGCGAGATGTTTGCAGAGCGCGAGCGAATAATGATTGAAGCTTGACAAGACGACACGATGGGCAAGTCCAGCCGTACGCACAGCTTCGATAATTTCAGCTTCCATGCCGGGGTATAATACGATACCGTTCTTGAGCTCTAGATTAAGATAGAGATCGTGTTCTACAGCTAATTGAAGCAACTGATCAAGTGTTGGAATTCGTTGGCCTGTATAGGAGGCATCGAACCAACCACCGGCATCCAGCTGGGACAATACTTCAAACTCTGTATCGTTTACAAGCTGGTTCAGTCCTGTCGTCCGGAACAAAGATTCGTCATGGATGCAGATAAGCTTACCATCTTTCGTTCGTTGGATGTCGGTTTCGATTCCTGTCGCGCCTAATGAAACTGCATGGACGAATGCGGCCATTGTATTCTCTGGGCAATATTTGCTTGCACCACGGTGAGCGAAGTTAATGAGGTTATTCATCGGGATTCATCCTCTCGAATAAAGTGATTAACAATAGGTAGAACATAAGATAGCGCTTGCATGTGGATCGTAGCATAAACCAATACATCGTGTATAGTGAGAATCATGTAAAGGTTAGTGGTGATTGGCGATTCATACTTTACATACCCATAAGGGGTATGATAAGATGTGAACATAAGTTGCATACCCTGGGGAGGTATTACATGGAGCATACACCTAATGCTATCGACAGCCCGTCATGTCATGGCTCAGAGAGTGAAGTAGGCAGGAAAAGCCATCACTCCGATAAGACGAAACAAAATTTGACGAGTCGTCTTAATCGGATCGAAGGACAAATTCGCGGAATAAAGTCCATGATCGAGAAGGATACGTATTGTGATGACGTTATAACGCAAATCGCGGCCGCTCAGTCTGCGCTGGGAAGCGTCGCCAAGCTGCTGCTCGAAGGACATCTGAAGAGTTGTATCGTAGAGCGGATTCAAGCTGGTGAAGATGAAGTCATTGAAGAGTTGTTGGTAACGGTAAATAAATTAATGAAATAACAGGAGGTTCGATTAATAATGGCAAACGTAGTATTGAAGGTTGAAGGTATGAGCTGCGGACATTGTGTGAATTCGGTTGAGAAAGCGGTAAGCGGACTTGGTGCAACCGGTCAAGTGAGTCTGGGTGATAAATCGGTGACAGTGCAATACGATGACAGCAAAGTGAGTCTGGATGCGATTAAAGCAGCGATTGAAGATCAAGGTTATGATGTGGTCTAAGAGAAACACGAACCGCTCAATAGTGATATCCATTGTGTTATGTGCTGCATTGACCATAAGTGGTTGCGGAAGCGGTGCGGGGCTCTCCCATGGTAATCATGTGGCAGAACAGGCTAACGGCGAGTTGAACGAAGGTGATCACGAAGGTCATGGAGATGCGGAGACTGCCGATTCGTTGGTAACTTGGACGTTTGATCCTGAGCATCCTAAAGCTGGTGAGACGGTTTCCATTAAGATGAGCATGATGGATGGAGAAGGGAAGCCGATCGAGAATTTCGTTATCAGTCATGAGAAGCTGTTGCATTTGATCATGGTGAGCCAGGATCTGAGCCAATTTCAGCATCTACATCCCGAATACGATGGCAAGAGCGAATTCAAGCAGGATGTTGTACTTTCGAAAGGTGGAACATACCGTTTATTCGCTGACTACAAACCAGCAGGAGAAGCTGGAGTCACTGCGAGGGGTGAAATTCATATCGCTGGAGGAACGGATGCAGCAGTCCCACCCCTCCCTGATACGGATCCTTCTAAACCGAAAACAGTCGAGGGGATGAACGTTGCTTTGGATATCTCGACACTTGCGGCAGGGCAACAATCGAGGCTGACGTTCCGCTTTGAAGATGCTTCAACTGGCGAGAAGGTGTCGGATTTGATGCCGTACCTAGGAGCGATCGGTCATGTCGTTATTGTTGGCGAAGGGGCAGAGGAGTACCTGCATGTCCATGCAGAGGATGATAATGGTACTGGACCGGAAGCAACATTCTCGACGATGTTTCCTAAGTCTGGCGTTTATCGGATATGGGGACAATTTCAGCGGAATGGCAATCTAATCACCGTTGCTTATACAGTTAAAGTCGTTTAACGAAATAGATATGCAAATTGGACAGGGCTGCCCTGCCAGCGACAGTTGTCGCCGGCCAGGCAGCCCTTTAATTGCTTATATTTAACCTGCCGCTGCTAAGTCAAGCGACACGTAATCCCCACAGCATAACGGAACAGCATGCATTTCACAGTTGTACGTGCTTCTTTTTTTCTAAAACAACGAAAGCCCTACCTCTCTTTCGTCCTTGCGGCTCCAATGACCGCGCCAGCGTGAATCAGAAAACAGATGAAACATGAGTTGGAATCGTCAGTCAAGATGATCAATTACAGAGGGTATAGTTGATTCTTACTGGAGATATATAGGGGTTAAATATTGCATCAGGTTATTATAACACATGATGAAGCGGTGTGCAAATAGAAAGTGTAGAACGCATGACTTTAGCTCTTTTGGACATTATAGGTTTGGAAGGGGGAATCTGAGATGCCGGATGTATTGGAAATTGTTTTGCGCACGTTAGCGGCTATTGTGATCCTGTTTATCCTGACGAAAGTGCTTGGGAAACGGCAAATATCGGAGCTATCGCTGTTTGAATACATAACAGGAATTTCGATTGGTAATATCGCGGCGTATGTCTCGCTTGATCTTGATAATCTGTGGTATCTCGGTATTGTATCCTTGGTGGTGTGGGTAAGCGCATCTGTGGGGATCGAACTGTGGACGATGAAAAACAAAAAGGTTAGAGATTTTGTCGATGGTAAAGGCACTGTGCTTATCAAAGATGGCAAGCTTCTAAAAAGCATGCTTCGCAAAGAGCGGCTGACGATGGACGAGCTGCTGGAGCAACTCAGAAGTCGAGATGTTTATCGAGTCGCCGATGTTGAATTTGCCGTCATGGAATCCAGTGGAGAATTGAATGTATTATTGAAGAAACAATTTCAGCCCATAACGCCGGACATGCTTGGATGGAAGATGACGGAGGAGAAACCGCCTCATACGATTATAATGGATGGTATTGTAATTGATTTGGAGCTGGAGCTTGCGGGCAAAGACAGGGATTGGCTGAAGCATGAGCTTCACAAAAATAAGATCAAGCTCGAGCAAGTATTGCTGGCCCAGATCGAAGACGATGGCGTAACGGTCAACATCCAGCTTATTGATGGACAGACGTTCCCGCGCGAACAAACGGATAAAGCAACCGATCGGATCCGTCAGTTAACTCGCAAGCTTGAGGCGGAGCTTAAGCAGCTCGAAAGTGTTTCGCGCAATCAAGAAGACAAGAGGGCTTATCGATCCGCTCTAGCTAGACTGAACCTGGAGATAGAGCAGCAGCCGGAGAGTGAAACCCGACATTAATCTTCAAGAGGAGCTTCCCGAATAAGGGAAAGCTCCTTGTGTTTCTTCTATATAAATAGAAATAAGGATACGAAGGGATCGTTATCTTGTTTGCCAGTTCTGCGGAGAATATCGGCCTGGCGTTGTGATGGGTTTTGGTCTGTCTGTGCTACCGTCGAATTCATATTGAATCACTTTGTTAAATGACTCGACCTGCGGCTTCAAGGAACGTCCTGCCCAAGCCTCTTGCGCGAATTGAACAAAATAATTGTTGAACTCCATATTGGCTGAAATGTGGACTTCTTGAATCATGGGCGAGTTCTCGCGAATGCTGTTCGCGATGGTCTGCTTAAGCTCATGGGACAAGTTGTTATGATCCTTGACGGTGAAGAATGAGTTATACGGCGTAACAAGTGCGTTCGTATTGCTGTAAGGCGTACCTGAATCGATGTTAAAGACGCCGCCATTGGAGCCCGTGTTGTTCTGCTCATGGGTACCGCCCTTGCTTGTTGTACCAGAGGCTGTCCAATCCAGTAGTATGGCCACATAAGCGTTCTTATCCGTCAACATAACAATCGCGTTCGCGACGCCATTAAGTGAGCTGAGCTTATTGGACAAGACGGAGCTGTATTCGAAAAATGAATTGTCGTGCTGCAACTTGCCACTGCTCATTGAGCCATACGACTTGACTCCGTTCATCTTGGGGTCGTTTTGTTTCCTGCTCCCGTAATCCGAATCGGAATGCTGGACATTCTCCTTGTAGCTGCAGGACGCAAGGGTAATAGCCATGGCAAAGGACAGTATCAAAAGCCCGGCTCGTCTAATCATGATCATCGGCTTACCTCCAATCATATTGGTATGCCCTTAGTTTTGGTTCTGACGGTTCAAATATACGCTTTGCGAAAGCATACATAATTGACCATGGGTTTGGTGCACAATGATAGGTAAACGAAGCTTCTCATGAAGCAAGATTGCCTGTCGCAATAGCCCGAAAGTGCGCGAAAAGATTACATTTTGACAGCTTTGAGAACAATTTGTGAACTCTCTGTGGAACATTGACAAATAGGGTCGTCAACTTTATATTTAATAAAGTGTTTAAAGTTGCACGAGATGTAACAACAGCTGTGAAACACGCAGCAGGCCGCTTGCCACGTGAAAACAGGCCGCTGCGAAAACGTCAAAAGTGGGGTTGATTAATGATGAATCGGTGGCAATTTGTAAGACGGCTAGCACCGCTAATGGCCATGATGGCATTGGTGCTGGCGGCATGCGGACGAGAAGACTTGTCTACGCTGAATCCTCAGGGGCCGGTAGCGGAAGAACAATTCGGACTGATGAAGCTGGCGATTATAATCATGGCGATCGTGATTGTTGTCGTATTTGCGATTTGTTTGTATGTCATTATCCGGTTCCGCAGACGTTCAGGAGACAAGACCATTCCGAAGCAGGTAGAAGGTAACCACAAACTTGAGGTTATCTGGACCGTCATTCCGATCATCTTGCTCGTGATCCTGGCCGTTCCTACTGTACAATCGGTGTTTAACCTGTCCAAGGATTACAGCAACGACCCTGATGCAGTGAAAGTCATCGTTACTTCTCATCAATACTGGTGGGAATTCGAGTATCCGGAATTAGGCATCAAGACTGCGCAGGAGCTGGTTATTCCGACCGGCAAGACGATCGCGATCGAAGCGAAGACGGCAGACGTTCTTCACTCCTTCTGGGTACCATCGCTCGCGGGCAAGATCGATACGAATCCAAGCGGCAACGAGAACCACATGTACTTCTCCGCACCAAAAGAAGGCGTTTACTTGGGCAAATGCGCAGAGCTTTGCGGACCTTCTCACGGCCTGATGGACTTTAAAGTAAAATCGGTAGACGAAGCGGCATTTGACCGTTGGGCAGTAGCAATCAAAGAACCTGTAGCTATGCCGGCTGATCTTGCTGTAGCAGAAGCTTTCCAAAGCAAATGTCTGGTTTGCCACGCAATTGGCGATACAGGCCCGTCGGCTTATCCTAACCTTGCGGGTATCGCAAGCCGCGGCAGCGTAGGTGGTATTCTTGTCAACGTAGAAGCTGATGATAAGCAATACAAACACGAAGATACGGTCTATAACAATCTCTACAAGTGGATTAAAGATCCGCAGGCGGTCAAGCCAGGCAATATTATGGCTAACAAATATGATCTGACAGATGCGGAGCTTGAAGGGATTACAAAGTATTTGTCGGAGCTAACGCTCAATTACGAATAAAATCATCAGCGACTTAAGGAGGCACCTACCTTGGCTCATGCACATGGTCATGCTGTCAAACGTTACAGTGGTCTGATGGACTGGCTGACAACGGTTGACCATAAGAAAATCGGTATATTGTATTTGATCTCAGGAGGATTTTTCTTCCTGATCGGCGGTCTTGAAGCGATCCTGATTCGGGTTCAGCTTTGGGCACCACAGAACGACTTCGTAGGAGCAGATACATACAACGAACTGCTTACGATGCACGGAACAACAATGATCTTCTTGGCTGCGATGCCACTTTTATTCGCCTTTATGAATGCGGTCGTACCGCTTCAGATCGGCGCGCGCGACGTAGCATTTCCTTTCGTGAACTCCCTTGGCTTCTGGACGTTCTTCTTTGGCGGACTGCTGCTGAACATCAGCTGGCTGACAGGCGACGTACCGGATGCAGGCTGGACGGCTTACGCACCGCTAGCGGGAACAACGTATAGCGGCGATCACGGTATGGATTATTACGTATTAGGTTTGCAGATAGCCGGTATCGGTACGCTTGTCGGCGGTATCAACTTCCTGGTTACAATCATCAACATGCGCGCTCCAGGCATGACCTTCATGCGGATGCCGCTTTTCACTTGGACAGCATTTATCACATCCGCACTGATCCTGTTCGCGTTCCCAGCACTTACAGTTGGTCTCGCGGCACTAATGTTCGACCGGATCTTCAGTGCTAACTTCTTTGACCCATCTGCAGGCGGTAACGCTGTACTATGGGAGCATATCTTCTGGATATTCGGGCATCCTGAGGTGTATATCCTCATCCTGCCGGCCTTCGGGATTATCTCCGAAGTTATCAGTACATTTGCGCGTAAACGTCTGTTCGGATACAGCTCCATGGTATTTGCAACCATCTTGATCGGCTTCTTGGGCTTCATGGTATGGGCGCATCACATGTTTACAGCTGGTCTGGGACCTGTAGCGAATGCATTGTTCTCTATCGCGACAATGTTGATCGCGGTACCGACGGGGATTAAAATCTTTAACTGGTTGTTCACGATGTGGGGCGGCTCCAACAAGTTCACCGCAGCTAACTTGTTTGCGGTAGGCTTTGTCCCAACATTCGTAATGGGCGGCGTTACAGGCGTTATGCTTGCGGCGGCACCAGCTGACTTCCAGTATCACGATTCTTATTTCGTCGTAGCTCACTTCCACTACGTTATCGTAGGCGGCTTGGTGCTCGGTATCTTTGCAGGCTTGCATTATTGGTGGCCTAAGATGTTCGGACGCGTGCTTAACGAAACGCTTGGCAAGCTGACGTTCTGGACATTCTTTATCGGCTTCCACTTAACATTCTTCATTCAGCATTTCTTGGGTCTGCTTGGTATGCCGCGTCGTATCTGGCAATACCTGGACGGTCTAGGCTTCAACGAAATGAATATGATCAGTACAGTAGGCGCATTCTTGATGGGTCTGGGTACAATCTTCTTCCTTATCAACGTGGTGTCTACAGCTGCTAAACCTAAGAACGCAGGAAACGATCCTTGGGAAGATGGCCGTACACTGGAATGGACGATTCCTTCGCCTCCACCAGAGTACAACTTTGCACAAACTCCTTTGGTTCGTGGTTATGACGCTTACTGGAAAGAAAAGATGGAAGGTCACAAAGGCATGACGCCTGCGGAGCCAATTGGACCGATTCATATGCCATCCCCATCGATTCTGCCGTTCTTCATGGGTCTGGGTCTGTTTATCGCAGGTTTCGGATTTATGTATTCGCCGGATTGGGATTATGGAATCTACGTCGGTGCTCTCGGCCTTGGCATTACGCTGATCTGCATGATGCTTCGTTCGGTTATCGACGATCACGGCTTCCATATCGAAGAAGATGAGATCCTTAAAGATATGGGGGGTAAAGCATGAGCGCACACACGCATGTAGAAGGGCAATTGCCTCATGAGCCGGAAAAGGCGACCCTCGAGGGACGCAATAAGGTACTCGGCTTCTGGTTGTTCCTAGGCGGCGAGACTGTACTCTTCGGTACATTGTTCGCGGCATTCTTAGCACTTCGCGACCAAGTGCTTGACGGTCCTAAACCTGATCATCTATTTGATCTAACGCTTGTTGCTATCGCAACAGCTATTCTGTTAACATCCAGCTTGACAAGCGTATTCGCTATTCAGGCTATGCACCAAAACAAAGTAAAAAGCTTGATCAATTGGTTGATCGTTACCGTATTACTCGGCGCGGCGTTCCTTGGTCTTGAGATTTATGAATTCTATCACTATGTGCATGAAGGTCACGGATTCACGACTAGTGCGTTCTCGTCTTCGTTCTATACGCTAGTTGGTTTCCACGGAGCGCACGTATTGTTCGGTATTCTATGGATCACGCTGCTGATCATTCAGCTCTCGCGTAAGGGTCTGACGGTTGTAACTGCACCGAAGACATATGTTGCCGGTATGTACTGGCACTTTATCGACGTTGTATGGGTATTCATCTTCACAGTTGTTTACCTGATGGGAAAGGTGGTTTAACGGTATGGCGAGCAATCACGGTGCTACGGAGCAACACACAAACACCAAACGTCATAAGGTTGAAGGTCCCAAGAAACATATCGTTGCCTTCATTTTCTCGATTCTGTTAACATTTATTGCGTTTGCTACGGTTATCAGCGGTGAGATCAACAAAGACTTTATCTACATCATTCTGCTTGGAACGGCTGTCCTGCAAGTATTTGTACAGATGGCATTCTGGATGCATATGAAGGATCGTGGGCATACATTCGCTTTGATCGGAATTTTGACCGGCGTATTCGTTGTCTTCACTTGCGTCATTATGGCGGAGTATTGGGTTTGGTGGTAATCGTTCTACCGCAAGATCGATAAGAATTGAACAGAGGAGGGTCCCAGTGGTTGCGGGTCCCTCTTCTTTCCGTAATGTAGAAAGGAGCCTTTCAGATGTTTGGCTTAAACGAATATTTTACTTTTGAGGAATTATGGTCACCTTTGTTTCTATTTGCGATGATTGCGGTGGTCATTCTGTATTTCTATTTAATAGGTCCTTGGAGAGAGAAACATCATCCGCAAGAAGCCGGTGCAACGCCAATGCAGAAGATGTTGTTCATCGGTGCTGCGTTTCTGTTCTACTTGACACAAGGAGGTCCTCTCAGTTTAATGGGCCACCTGATGTTCACCTATCATATGGTAGATATGTCCATTTCCTATCTAATGGTTCCGCCAATGGTCCTGATCGCCGTGCCTGCATTCCTTTGGAGAAGAATGTTCGCGCCTCGCTTCTGGAAGAAGTTCTCCTTTCTCATGCATCCTATTATGACCCTGGTTATGTTCAACATGCTGTTCTCGATATATCATGTACCGATGGTTCACGATTATGTGATGACTAATTTCGCAGTGCATCGGCTCTATTATGTCGTATTGTTGATTACAGCATTTATGATGTGGTGGCAAGTCGCTTGCCCGGTCAAAGAATGGGCGAAACTGACTGATATGAAGCGTATGGCTTATGTATTTGCCAATGGGGTACTTCTAACGCCTGCTTGTGCATTGATTATTTTCGGGCCAACCGATCTATATGCGACATATAACGATCCGCAGGTATGGGTGCAAGCAATGGGCTATTGCATTTCAGGTGATACATCTTATTTGCTGACGCAATACGGCGGTCCTGAGTTCTTTAACCATATCGGGATTGAGGATGATCAGCAATTGGGCGGCATCGTGATGAAGCTTGTCCAAGAGATCATGTACGGGATCATCCTGGCTTATATTTTCAAGCAATGGTTCAAGAACGAGCATGCGGAGGATGATCTTCCTAATTCTAATCCGAATCCTGGGACCGTGTAATCGCATCTTCAAACCTATTGCCCATTATGACGCATGGAGTGGATGACAGTGGAGCTTAACACGTTAATGCCGACCGTAAGCACATTCTTTATCGTGCTTAGCGCGACACTTGTCGCTTTTGGTTGGCGGCTGGCTATCAAGCGGAAGCTTGATCAGCATCAGAAGGTCATGGTGTACGCAGCCGTGGCAGCCATATTATTTTTTATCATCTACGCCTCCCGCACCTTTATAATCGGCAGTACGCCGTATAATGGCCCGGAGGGTCTTAAACCCTATTATTTGGTCTTTCTACTGTTTCACATTGTGCTTGCAACGGTCGCAGCGGTATTTGGGATTACAACGATCGTTCTTGGTTACAAGAAAAAATTCGCCAAGCATCGTAAGTTTGGCCGATTCACATCGATTATTTGGTTCATTACGGCCATCACAGGTACGGCCGTCTACCTGATCTTGTATGTCTTGTATCCGCCAGTGGATGCGAAACCGCTTTTTGAAGCGATTTTCGGGTAGATACGATGTCGAGCATCCAGAGAAAATCAAACATCATTGAAATCGGTATCGTGCGAGCAATTGCTATAATTGCGGTTGTTCTCATCCATGTGACAGCTAGTCCCAGCTATTCCATCCCGTGGGGCAGCTTATCTGCTCCGTTCTACTTGTTAGCGAATCAATTAAGTATGTTTGCGGTACCTCTGTTCTTATTGCTCAGCGGACTTGTATTATTCTATCGTTATCACGACGACTGGAGCATGAGACAGGCACTTGCTTTCTATAAGAAACGGCTCAAGTATATCGTATTGCCATACCTGGTATGGTCGCTTATCTATTACTTGTATAATCAATGGGTTTATGGCAAGTCGTTGACGTTCGAGATAGTCTCATTTGCCAAACTATTGATCTGGGGAGATGCGAATTACCATCTCTACTTTATGGCGATCATCATACAGCTATATCTTATATTCCCGCTGCTGATGGGACTTATTCGGTGGTTGAAGCTCAAGGCGTGGCATGTCGCAGTGCTCGGCATAGCGGTACAGATTACATTCTTGTACATTCATAATGAAATATACAAGTTTGAATATGCCACTACAATAATATTGAACTACTTCGCGGTGTTCGGTATAGGAGCGGCAATCGGAATGGTATATGAGGCATTCGCAAAACGGTGGATTCATGCAGCTTGGACGGGGCCGCTAGCGATGTTAGTAGGCTTTATGTATATGCTTTGCCTGTTATCCGCCAAGAGCGGAGTGATGTATCCCATGCCGATCTACATTACCCTATACAGCATCTATGCGGTACTCATCGGGGTAACGCTAATCTGGGGAGGGAAATTAATCGCTGAACGGGCAACACGACTGACAGGCTGGCTGCTTGCTCTAGGTTCTGCCTCATTCGGTATCTACTTCATCCATCCCGCCATTCAGACAGCAATGGGCAAGCTGTTCGGCCAAGCGCTCGGCAGCTCGTATTACCATCTTTATAACATCTCGTTGTTTGTAATCATGCTTGGACTTTCGTTCACGATCGTGCACCTGACGAGAAAGATGAAGTTGTCTTGGCTGATATGGGGCAAGTAATATTTTCTGCTATACGTTAAACCTCTTCACCTATTCGTTATGTCAGAACGAATGGTGTAGAGGTTTTTATTTTTTTCCAACGCTTGACAATGAATGTCTTCGTGCATATACTGTGTATATAGATATATACAGTATATAAACACACCACACAAACGCGAGAGGTCAGATCCGGGAGGTAAGAAATAGATGAGTAACTGGAGAGGCGCATGGTTTCTGGTAAAGAGCGAGATCAAATGGGCGAAGTGGAAGGTTATATATCCAATCCTATTTGCTGGCTACATGCTGCTATTTATGATCTCAATGTTTGATGATGCTTTGCTACATGAAGGATCGGTTTTCACTTACATGGCTATCGATCTATATGCGCTGCTATTATTCCCGTTGTTGGGCCAAATGGCAACACAGCCCTACTTCACTTGGAAAGCAGATATCTATACCAAGAAGCTGGAAACCTGGAGGACATTACCGATTCCAATCAAACAAATTGCGTTAGGTAAATACCTTCTATATGTGACAATGGGCATCCCCCCAATGATTCTATACTTTATTGGCTTCTATTACGCCATCCAATCGATTGGGCCGCATGAGATGGAGCTTGGAGCATTTGTGATGTTCGCCTTGTTCTGGATTGTATATGCTTCAGTATTTGGTTTTGTGTACTTGTTCATGGAGTTAGGTTTCAGAATGAAAGTATATTTTTGGTTCTCCATTTCGATCTCGATTGTTGCGTTAGTTGCACTCATCTCTTATTCGATCATGGTAGAGGAGAGCTTAATGCTTGAAAGCTATCGAACGATCATGAGCGGAGGCTGGTGGTTACCGGCGGCAGCGATTGTAGCAGCTTCTGTGCTTATACCGCTGGGCTTACGTGCTATCGAGCGGAAGATACGAAAAAGGAATTTGGCCAAGTAACGGGAGAAAGCGGGTGAAGACTGGTGAGACTGCCCATCCAAATCAACGAACAAAGCGCAGAACCACTCTATCATCAAATCAAAGTACAGCTTAGAGCGCTTATCGTCAGCGGTCAGCTTGTCGATGGCACCTTGCTCCCGTCTATTCGCGAATTGGCGCAGACCGTCAAGTGCAGTGTTATTACTGTCAAACGAGTGTACAGTGATCTGGAAGCGGAGGGGTTGCTGCGAACGAGACAAGGAACGGGAACCTATGTGGCGAAGGTTGGCGAGCAGGAACGAGATCGTCACCGGCTTTCGGTCGTTCTAGAATCATTGGAGCAAGCGGTCATTGCCGGCAAACGTGTGCAGTGCTCGGTCGAAGAGCTAGAGGAACTGTTCCGCGAGGCCATCCATAAACATTACGACTCGGGAGGCGAAGATGGATGAACGAGTGGAAATCGGAGACAGCGATCTCCTTCGAGCAGGTATCGGTCAAAAATACGGAATTCCGGTTAGGTCCAACAACGCTTGATATTCCTTCCGGTTATATAACGGCGATCGTGGGTCCCAATGGGAGCGGCAAGAGCACACTCTTCCGTATGGCGCTCGACCTTGCTAAGCCGGATCAAGGCAAAGTGACGGTGCTTGGTCAAGAAATCGGGAGCGACGACGATGATGCCATTAAGCAGCGAATCGGTTATGTTCCCGAGGAGCATTATGCGCATGAGAATCAGATGAAGGGCAGCGATAAAGCGAAGATTAACGGTTACTGGTATAAGAATTGGGATATGTTCCGCTATCAGGAGCTGCTTCGTATTTTGCAGGTCAACGATCATCAGATGTTAGGCAAGATGTCCAAAGGGATGCGGAGAAAAACTGAGCTTGCGCTTGCGCTTGCCCATAATCCCGATCTGCTCCTGCTGGATGAGCCGTCTTCTGGCCTCGATCCGCTAGCTTGGAAAAGTATGATCGATATTCTGCATCGACATATGGAACAAGGTGACCGAACGATCCTGATGACGAGTCATATCGTTGAAGAAGTGAAACGGTTGGCAGATTTTATCGTATTTATGGCGCAGGGAAGGGTTCTTGGCTTCTACGAGAAAGATGAATTGTTCAGCAGTTGGTTCATGTTGTATGTGAGCAGTGTAGGCTTGGAAGCCAGGGACTTGATGGATATGCCTGGTCAGTCCGGCATCGAGAATGCAGGGCTGCATACGTTCCGCGTCCTGACGAGTCAAGCGTTTGAGGCTGAACGCTGGTGCCAGGAGGCTGGGCTTAACATCATGAGCAAATCCGCGATGGAGCTGGACGAAATTATGGCTGCGTTGTTGCAAGGTATTGCACTAGAGACCAAAATGAACGAAGTGAGGGGATTAAGAAGATGAAGCCATTGATAGTCGAAAATGTTACGAAACAATACGCGGATAAGACAGCGGTAAACAACAACTCATTCGAGGTTGGAGAAGGTGAAATCTACGGGTTGCTTGGCGCGAACGGCGCAGGAAAAACGACGACGATGCGAATGGTGCTCGGCCTGATTTTCCCGGATGAAGGCAAGATTCTCTATAACGGCAAGCCTTACAGCAACGAGCAATTAAGTAAGCTCGGGTACCTGCCGGAGGAGAGAGGGCTGTATCCGAAGATCAAAGTTAGCGAGCAAATCATCTACTTGTCCCATCTTCGCGGGATGTCGAAGGCAGACGCCGACCGCAACTTGAAGTATTGGCTGGATAAATTTGAAGTACCGGAGTATTACAACAAGAAGGTTGAAGAGCTGTCGAAGGGGAATCAGCAAAAAATACAGTTTATTGCGGCCGTCAACCATAAGCCTCAAATCGTAATTATGGATGAAGCGTTCAGCGGTCTTGATCCCGTTAATGTCGAGT
This sequence comes from Paenibacillus sp. strain BS8-2, assembly GCF_054483835.1. NCBI lineage: Bacteria > Bacillati > Bacillota > Bacilli > Caryophanales > Paenibacillaceae > Paenibacillus > Paenibacillus sp. strain BS8-2. The sequence goes on along the minus strand of NZ_CM137010.1, from coordinate 200,794 downwards.
TGCTGAAGTCGACAGTCAAGGAGCTGCGCGATACGGGTACAAGCATCCTGTTCTCGACGCATCGGATGGAGCATGTCGAGGAGCTCTGCCGGAACATATCGATTCTTCATCGTTCCAACACCGTGTTGAAGGGCAGCCTCAAGGATATCAAGAAACGGTTCCCAAGAGAACGTGTGATATTAGGCACGGATACCGAAATTAACGGACTTGACCGTGTAGCTGGCGTTAGCGGAGTTACACGGACGGAGCGCGGCTACGATATCGCGATTTCCATGGAATCTGCGGGAGCGGAGATTCTGAAATTAGCGGTGGATCAAGCGACAATCAATCATTTTGAAATCAAAGAACCGACGCTTAACGAAATCTTTATTAGAACGGTAGGTGATCGTCATGAGTAAATTCGGGACGGTAGTAGGGTTTACGATTCGCAATAAAATTACAGGCAAAGCATTTGTAATTACAACGCTTATTATTGCGCTGGTCATCAGTATCGGCATCCATCTTCCCTATATCATCGAGCAGTTTGACAAAGGCGACAAAGCGACGAATATCGGTTATGTGCAGATGACAGGACAAGAGGCTGATCAAACCGGAGATCTACTGAAAAGCTTCTACGAGAGCCAAGAAAATCCAACTATTGTGATGGTGCCGTTCGAGAATAAAGGCGATGCTGCGGCGAATGAGAAGCAGCTCAAGCAAGCAATCGAAGATGGCGAGATCAAAGGATATCTGGAGTTCGGAGATACGCTGACGGATAGCGGCTTCCCCGAAATGAAATACAAATCCGAAAAACTGCTCGAATTCGGCATGACGGAATCGATGCAGAACGCTTTGATCCAAATCAGACAAGTAAATATCCTGAAGGATGCGGGCCTGACGGATGAACAAATGAAGCTGCTGTCTGCTCCAATCAAAATTGATACGGTGCAAATTTATACTGGAGAAGGCTCCGGTGGCGATAATTCAGGCAGAACCAAGGAAGAACAAGGCGTGAATATGGGCGTTGTATACGTCATGATGATCTTCCTGTTTATGGCGATTATGATGTCCGGCAATATGATCGCATCCGAGATTACATCGGAGAAAAGTTCGCGCGTTATGGAGATTTTGATTACGAGCGTGTCACCGCTCACGCAGATGTTTGGCAAAATTTTCGGGATGTTTGTTGTCGTGATCATCCAAGTAGCATTCTATGTTGCTGTTATACTCGGCAACGCATCATTGCCGCATAATGAAGGTGCGCTCGGCAATCTCGACATCGACTTGTCGTTAGTCGATCCGGTGCTTATCATGTACGCCATTCTGTTATTCTTCTTGGGCTTCTTCTTGTTCGCAACGTTGTACGCGGCTATCGGATCTATTGTCAGCCGCACAGAGGATCTTGGCCAAGCCGTACTGCCAATGACATTTATTTCGCTTGCGGGCTTCTATATCGCGATCTTCAGTATCAGCACGCCAGACAGCTTGCTGGTCAAAGTATCGTCGTACATCCCGCTGTTCTCGCCGTTTACGATGCTGCTTCGTCTGGGGCTGACAGAAGTCGCGTTGTGGGAAACGCTGCTGTCCTTCGGCATCCTGATCGTTTCGATCTACGTCTCGGTCTACGTTTCGGCTAAGATCTACCGCACGGGCGTGCTGATGTACGGCAAACGTCCTACTTGGAAAGAGATTCGGAAAGCGATGAAGGCTTATAAGATTTAATTGTTTGAGTGAGTTGTGAGTCTTGGTACATTTATAAAAGCTGATGTATCAAGGGTTTTTCATTAAAATTTGGTGAGTAGTAAAGGATGATGACAAGTTGGAACAATTTCTGCAACAGCTGCAAGATTCAAGTCCGATCTTACAATTCATTGGGGTTATGCTCGTGGCCATGGTCCCGTTTCTCGAAGGATACGTGGCAGTACCCCTAGGGATTGCGATCGGGTTCCCGGCCGTGATGACGATCGCGGCGGCCATCGTCGGCAACTGGATTTCGGTTATGGTTGTGATCCTGGCCAGCGATCGCGTTAAGCAGTGGCTGCAAAGAAGAAAACCGTCCGAACGTAGCCAAGAAAAGCAAAACAAACGTCTGGAACGCGGGCAGAAGTTATTCCAGAAGTACGGCGTTCCCGGAGTGTCGCTTCTAGGCCCGTTGTTGATCGGAGACCACATCGCGGCTCTAGTCTGTATCGCCTCGGGCGCAACGAAACGATACGTAATCATCTGGCAAACGATCGCCATTGTCGTATGGGCTGTCGGAACGGGGATCTTGGTGTTGTTAGGCATTCAAGTTGCAAAGTAATTAGGTAAACTATGTTTGAGATGTAATAGGCCCTTGATACATCCTAGAATGTTGATGTATCAAGGGTCTTTTCTTATTAGCTTGGTGAGCAGGAGTAGAACTGGAAGAGGAGGCCGGATGATATGAGTGATAACAATCCGTCCAACAACAATAAAAATCGGAAAAAAGAGACGGCATCGGGAATGGCGCTCGGCATTGCCATCGGCGTCGCTCTCGGGGCGGCATTCGATCAACTCGCGATCGGTATCGCCCTCGGAGTCGCATTCGGGGCCGCATTGGGCTCAGTTGCTTCCAAGCCGCCGAAGAGCAAGTAAGCAGGAAGAGGAAGAGAGGAAAATTGGCGGTTGCTGAGGATTGAGTTGATGCTCTCCATCTGATTTTTCTTTATATGTTCTTCTGAGTCACTTTGAGCAATCAGATCTAACCGTCTGACATAAAGCCCTTACCATAACATATTCATTTGGTTGCACTCCATCCCTATAATTAACGTCGTAGTCTATTCGTATGAATGGGGAGTGGGACGATGTTGGAGCTGCGGTTGTCGGAAGTAGAAACTTATCGGTATATCAACGAGATGAAAATGATCAAAGCGATATGATTTTAATCTCATCTATAACCGTGACTCACAGCATGTGTGAGTAGTAATTATAATGGAGACAAGATACGAAACCTTGATGATCAGAAGCATTGATCAATCAAGGTTTTTTGGTGCGCTTGGCCGCGCACCGACTAAGGAGTGAAAGTCTCCAATACAGAGATTTGTTCGACAAAGAACTGCATGTGTTCGGAGAGTTGTTCAGATATTTGAGTTTCGCTGAGGATATCGGATTTGCGCCATTGCTGAAGCGATCATGCATGCAATCAACGGATAGGGGTTGCAATCTCTGTAAATTTCATCATAATAAATCGTAATTATTACTATTATGAGGGGTGAAGAATTATGGCCAAAAAATCGAAAGTTGTAAAAGAACAAAAAAGAAGAGAGAAAGCAGCCCGTTACGCAGCAATTCGCAAACAATTGAAAGAAAACAAGGATTATGGTAGAGAAGCTGGCGAAGGAAGGCCGATTCGATTACATCTTAATCGAATCAACGGGAATTGGCGAGCCGCTGCCCGTGGCTCAAACCTTTACCTACGTAGACGAGGACCAAAATATGGATTTATCCATGCTGACCCGTCTTGACTGCATGGTCTATCCTCCTTCGTCTACACGCGCAAGGTCCCGTTTCATCCGGATCGATTGCTCAGGTGGACGGCTGTCCTACTATTGGAGTCCCGTAGAATGGATTGTTGGATTGACATTATTAATCGTAATTGTTACAATTAAGTTCATATAGTAATGATTACGATTAGAGGGGCGAATACAGGCTGTATTACGCGTAAGGCTATGACTACAACTAATAGAGGTGTCAAGAATGAATGAAAGCAAGAAGCTGCCGGTAACTGTTCTAAGCGGATATTTGGGAGCAGGCAAGACGACTATTATGAATCATGTGCTGAACAACCGCGAGGGTATGAGGGTGGCGGTCATCGTTAACGATCTCAGCGAGGTCAATATTGACGCCGATCTCATTCAGAACGGAGGAGGCTTGTCGCGTACGGAAGAGAAACTGGTCGAAATGTCGAACGGGTGCATCTGCTGCACGCTTCGAGAGGATCTGCTTCGTGAAGTGGAGAGATTGGCGAAGGAGCAGCGTTTCGATTACATCCTTATCGAATCGACAGGCGTAGGAGAGCCTGTCCCCGTTGCCCAGACGTTCTCCTACATCGACGAGGAGCAGGGCATCGATCTGACAGAGTTCTGTAGACTGGACAGCATGGTGACCGTGGTAGATGCCTATCGGTTCTGGAGCGACTTTGCCTCCGGCGAGACGCTGATGGATCGCAAGCAGGCAGTGGGCGAAGACGACAGCCGGGAAGTGGTCGATCTGCTGATTGATCAGATCGAGTTCTGCGACGTGCTCATACTGAACAAATGCGATTTGGTGGGCGAGAAGGAGCTCGAAGAGCTGGAGAAGGTGCTTCGCGCGCTTCAGCCGCGAGCCCGTCTGATCCGCGCATCGCGCGGCGAAGTGAAGCCTGTCGACATTTTGAATACTGGCTTGTTCAATTTTGACGAAGCAAGCCGCTCGGCCGGTTGGATTCAGGAGATGGAGAAGGAGCACCATGTGCCGGAGACGGACGAATACGGCATCGCTTCCTTTGTCTACGAGCGTGTGAAGCCGTTCCATCCAGAACGATTAATGGATTGGATGAGTGAATGGCCGGAGGAGATTGTGAGGGCGAAGGGCATGGTGTGGCTTGCTACTCGCAGCGACATGGCGCAGAGCTTCAGCCAGGCTGGACCTTCCATTCAATTCGGGCCAGCCGGGAAGTGGGCGGCGGCTCTTCCGGAAGAAGAGCAGCAGCAAATGCTGCAGGAGGATCCGGAGCTATCTAACAACTGGAATGAAATGTACGGGGACCGTGTGAACAAAATTGTATTTATCGGGATGGACATGGATCGGCCGTCTTTAACGGGAGAGTTGGATAACTGTCTGCTAACCGACGAAGAGATGGATATGGATTGGAACGATTTCGTCGACGAATTTCCGAACCAGCACGACGTTCAACTGGAAGAACAATTCAACTAGCCATATTGAATAACCTCTAAAAGAAAGGGGGGAGCCTTCATGCGAGTGACGATTATGCTAGCGTGTACGGAATGCGGAGATCGCAACTACACGACGACGAAGAACAAGCGAACAAATCCGGAACGTTTGGAATTCAAAAAGTATTCGCCGCGCTTGAAGAAGGTGACGGTTCATCGGGAAAGCCGCTAAGGGTCCAACGACAATAACACGGCCGCTCCATTGGAGTGGCTGTGTTTGTGGTGGTCGGAAGGCGACGTCATTGCTTGAAATAACAAAATAAAAAAGATTGACAGCATTAATCGTAATAATTACACTCTATAAAGGTCGTTATTAGTAATAATTACTATTGTGAAAAGAGGAGAGTCAAACCATGAAGAGAAACAAAGGAGTCGTTTTGCTGGTTTCCTTGCTCGTCATTGCCTTGTTGGCTGGATGCAGCGGCAACGGGGGCAATGGAGACAATGACAGCAAAGCTGGCAATGGCAATACAGATGAGGGCAAGGAGCAGACGAAGGAGATCGTATATGCCACTGCAAAAGACATTAACGATATGAACCCGCATCTGTATCCAGGCTCTATGCCTGTGCAAGGCATGATTTATGAATCGCTTGTCGAGAACACATCGGAAGGCATTAAGCCGTTGCTGGCAGAATCCTGGGATATTTCGGAGGACGGCAAGGTCTATACATTCCATCTGCGGAAGAACGTCACCTTCCATGACGGTGAGCCATTCAATGCGGAAGCGGTCAAGGCGAACATCGAAGCCGTGATGAGCAACGCGGTTAAACATTCTTGGATTAAACTGACGACCATGCTGGATAAAGTCGCCGTTATCGATGAACATACGGTGCAATTGACGCTGAAACAAACGTATTATCCGACGCTGCTCGAGTTGTCCATGACTCGTCCCTTCGTCTTCCTGTCGCCGAAGGACTTTCTGAACGGAGAGACGAAGGACGGCGTGCAAGGCCATCACGGCACGGGTCCTTACAAGCTGGAGGAGCATGTGACGGAGCAATTCGCGAAGTTTGCAGCCAATGAACAATACTGGGGCGGCGCACCGGAAGTGAAGTCTATTACGGCTAAGGTGCTGCCTTCAGGCGAAACGACGCTGCTTGCGCTGCAAAAAGGCGAAGTGAACTTTGTATTTACGGACGACCGCGGCACTGACAGCATCGACGTAGAAGCGATGCAGCAGCTTGTTGATTCCGGCGACTACCAGATCGTTCGAAGCGATCCTATGAATACAAAAATGATTGTGGCCAACAGCAGCAAAACGGACAGTCCGGTAAGCGATCGCGCTGTTCGCGAGGCAATCTGGCATGCGATTGACAGGGAAACCATCAGCCAAGCTATCTTTAATGGCACAGAAGCTCCGGCCGAGACGCTGTTTGCTCCCAACGTGAACTATGCCGATGCTGGTTTGGAAAAGCGAGAATACGATTTGGAAAAGGCCAAAAGCTTGTTGGAGGAAGCGGGATGGACGTTGTCCGGAGGCGTGGATATTCGAGCAAAAGACGGACGTCAGTTAACGATGAAGATCTATTACGACGTCAATTCGGGCTCGCAGAAAACGCAAGCGGAGCTGCTCCAAAGCGAAGCACAGAAGCTCGGCATGAAGCTGGAGCTTGTCGGAGAAGAGTCACCATCCATCGCAAACCGTCGTTCGACCGGCGACTACGAGCTGTTGTTTAATCAGACATGGGGTCTAGCGTATGACCCGCAAAGCACGATCGCGGCGTTTGCCACCGAATCTTCTTATCTACATACGACCAAAGGAATTGTTCAGGCAGATGAGCTGTACAGCAAGATCGATGAAGTTATGGTATCCACGGACGAGGAGACAAGAAAAGCTCTCTACAAGGATATCCTTACCATTGTGCACGAAGAGGCTGTATTTATCCCGCTGACGAACGGAAGCGTGACAGTTGTTGCTCCGACAGATCTGGAAGGTATTTCGTTCAAACAGACACAATTCGAGCTGCCTTTCGAGATGATGAGCTTCAAGTAAGCTTTCGATTTTCAATTGACGACCATTTAAGTGCCTTAATGCTGACGGAGGAAGAAAGGAGGAACCGTTTATGCTAGGATACGCACTGCGAAGAATCGTCCTTGTTGTGCCGCTGCTATTCGTAATCTCTTTTCTCACATTTATATTAAATGGACTGTCGCCCATGGATCCAGCCGAGGTTGTGCTGCATGCGCAGGGCGTGCCGGTCATCACGGATGAACTCATCGCCGAAACGAGAAGCGAATTAGGTATGGACCGGCCGATGCTGGTTAGATATGGAGATTGGTTAATGTCTTGCCTGCAGCTGGATTTTGGCATCTCCTACATTACGGGTGATACCGTGTGGTCGCTTCTGGGACCTGCTTTGTTGAACACGGTGAAGCTAACACTGGTCTCTTCGGTTTTCATTATTCTGTTGTCGATCGTGCTTGGAGTCGTTTGTGCGCTAAAGGAGGGCAAGTGGCAGGATTTATCCATCCGAAGCATTTCCTTCTTCCTCACTTCGATGCCGGCTTACTGGCTGGCGGCGCTAATGATATGGTATTTCTCCGTAAAGCTGGATCTGTTCCCTACTAGCGGGATGGATACCTTTGGCAGCTACGTGCTGCCGGTTGCGGTTATTGTGGTTGGTTATGTCGGTATCTATTTCCGTATTGTGCGCAGCTCAATGCTAAGCAATTTGAATGCGGATTATGTAACGTACGGCAGGGCATGCGGAATGACAGAGCGCAGTCTCAATACGAAGGTGCTTCGAAATTCGCTTCAAGTTGCCATTTCTGTGTTTGGAATGGCCATTCCAATCATTCTGGGAAGCACGGTAGTGGTGGAAAATATGTTTGCATGGCCGGGCCTTGGCACGCTTACCGTCAATTCGATATTGGGTCGGGACTTTCCTATTATTCAAGCCTATGTGCTCGTACTAGCTGTCGCTTTTGTTCTGTTTAACACAGTATCGGATCTGCTTGGCGCAGCGGTGAACCCAAAGCTGAGGAAGGAGTTCTAAAGATGCTGATCAAAAGACTGCTGAACAAGGTACAACGGCTATGCCGTCCTTTACGGCGGGGCGCATATACTTTGCTATATTTGGACAAATGGGCTGCGGTTTCGCTGGCCATCGTCTCGGCCACGCTGCTCATCGGAGTATTGGCTCCGTTATTGGCCCCGCATTCACCTAATGAAGCGAATATGGCTCTCCGATTCGCAGAGGCATCCTGGAGCTATCCGCTGGGCAACGATCATTTGGGCCGCTGCATCTTGTCCCGGCTAATATACGGGATCAGGCCAAGCGTACTCTGGGTGCTCGCGGCACTTGGCGCATCGGCGTTCGCAGGAGCTGTCCTCGGCTTTGCGTCAGGTTATTTCCGAGGTAAAGTGGATGCCGTCATCATGCGGATTTGCGACATTATGCTTTCGTTCCCAGGTTATGTGATGACCCTTTCGATCGTTGGCATGCTAGGAGCGGGGCTGACGAACATTCTTGTTGCGTTCATCGTGATGAAATGGGCTTGGTTTGCGCGCGTCATCCGTTCGGCTGTCATGCCGCTTGCGGATGCCGATTACGTTAAATTTTCAAAGGTGCTTGGCATAGGCAATTTTGCAATTATAAGACGGCATGTATTGCCTACTGCATTGCCTGAGCTCGCGGTTATCACAAGCGGCGCTTTTGGCTCCATGGTTTTGCAAATATCCGGCTTGTCCTTTCTTGGTCTAGGCATTCAGGCTCCGCACGCCGAGTGGGGGATGATGATGAATGAAGCCAGATCGGTCATGTTCACCCGGCCGGAGCTGATGCTCGCGCCAGGATTGGCCATTATTATCGTGGTGCTGGCAGTGAACTTTTTGTCCGATGCCCTGCAAAAGGCGATTGATCCGAAGCTGATGACTGCAGGAGCGCGCGCTGCGAAGCAGACTGGCGGATGGGCGCTGAGTCAGCAGAAGAAGGAGGTCGCATAAGCCTCATGAATGTGCTTGATGTGGAGCATTTGAACGTTTGGGAGGAGAGCTCCGGACGCAAGTTGGTTCGAGACAGCTCATTTCGTATTGCGCAAGGAGAATGCCTGGCGATCGTAGGGGAGAGCGGCAGCGGCAAGTCTTTGACTTGCAAAGCCATTATGAGGCTGAACCGAAATAACATTCGTCATTCCGGCCTGATCGCGCTGAACGGAGAGGATTTAACAACAGTGTCCGATAAAGCCATGCGTCAGTATAGAGGGCGGCGGCTTTGCATGATTATGCAGAACGGCATGAGCGCTTTCGATCCTTCGACACCGATCGGCGCCTATCTGCATGAGACGCTAGGCATTCATTATGACTGGAGCCGCTCCGAGAGAGAAACGAAATTAATCGAGGCAATGACCGCCGTTGGCCTAAGAGAGCCCGCATCAGTGCTGCGCCGGTTTCCTTTCGAGCTCTCCGGCGGTATGCTCCAGCGGGTAATGATTGCATTGGCTCTCGTTCTGGAACCGGACGTCATTATCGCCGACGAGCCGACGACAGCGCTCGATGCAGTGACGGCTTACGAGGTTGTAGAGCAGTTCGTGCAGCTGCGGGAGCGTCTGGGAAGCGCAATGCTTTTTGTCTCGCATGATTTGGGCGTCGTTCGTAAAATTGCGGACAACGTACTTGTTATGAAGGACGGGGAAATCGTGGAGCAAGGCTCGGCGCAAGATATTTTCGCCGGTGCGAAACATCCGTATACACGTTATCTGGTGTCCTCCAAGGAGACGCTTAGCCGCCATTACAAGTGGTTGATGGGAGGCGCGAACATTGCTCAAGGTTGAGGGCGTATACCAGTCGTATCGACGCAGCGGCTTGCTGCGCAAAACCAGTCATGATGTGCTTCGGAATATCGGGTTTGAATGGGAAAAGGGCGAATGTCTCGGCATTATCGGCGAAAGCGGAAGCGGCAAATCGACGCTTGGCCGTCTGCTGCTCGGCATCGATAAGCCGGTTCGCGGCTCAGTCACGTTCGACGGAAAACCGATTGCGGATCGCAAGACGCGAAGAGGCGCGATCAGCGCCGTCTTTCAAGATTATACGTCATCCATTAATCCTTTCTATACCGTGCGACAAGCCATTCTCGAGCCGCTGCGTCTCAGGAAAGACGAGATCGAATCGTTCGACATCGGGTCGCTGCTGCGCGAGGTCGGGCTGGATGATTCTTATTTGGGCCGATATCCGCATGAGCTGTCGGGAGGAGAAGCGCAGCGAGTATGCATTGCCAGGGCTGTAGCCTCGAAGCCCGAATGCATTGTGCTGGACGAAGCCATAAGCTCGCTGGACGGCTCGGTTCAAATGCAAGTGCTGGAATTGCTTAGGAATCTGAGAGAGACCTTCGGCATGGGGTACATCTTCATCACGCACGACATTCAGGCGGCTGCTTATCTGTGCGACCGGATCATGATCATTCGCGCCGGAGAGATCGAGGAGCTCGTCCGGACAGAGGAGCTCGCGAACGTACAATCTCCGTATGCCCAGGAGCTGCTGCGGAGGGTCATCTCGTAGCTAGAGGAAGGAGAACACTCGCGTGAAAGGAGCTTTATCCTGGCCGTTTGTTCGGCTGTATTTGCTTACGCTGCTGTACTTTAGCGCCAATTCGATTCTGAATGTCATTATCCCGCTCAAAGGCGAATCGCTTGGTGCTTCCAATACGACAATCGGCATTATTATGGGAGCCTACTTGCTGACGACAATGGTATTCAGACCGTGGGCGGGCAGCTTGATTCAGCTATACGGGCCGATAAAAGTGCTGCGCATTCTGCTGGTCGTCAACGCGCTCGCCCTGCTCCTTTATACGTTCACCGGTCTGGAAGGTTATTTCCTTGCGCGCGTGCTGCAAGGGGTATGCACCGCTTTCTTCTCCATGGCATTACAGCTAGGCATTATCGACGCCCTGCCGGACAAGGATCGCTCGCAAGGCATATCCATGTATTCGTTATGCTCCTATCTGCCGGGCATCTTCGGTCCGCTTCTCGCGATCGGCATGTGGCAGTCGGGAGATATGAGCGTATTCGCGGTATCAATGGTCGCGATCGCAGTGCTAACCGGCGCCGTGGGATTCACTGCAAGAATCGGGGAGCAGCCTGCGGAATTTTCGAGCGGCACCGGAGTACGAAGTCAAGCAGCCTCAATGATCAAATCGATGGGTCAGCTTGCAACGAATCCTCATTTATCAAGATGCGGGTTATTGATGTTGAGCGCCTCCATGATCTTCGGAGCGACAACCGCATTCGTTCCCTTATATGTTCCCGAGGTAGGTGGAGCCAGTGCTGCTGTCTATCTGATGATTCAGGCGGCAGTCGTTGTAGCGTCGAGATTCCTGCTTCGCTCTAAGATTCCATCGGACGGCAAGTGGCGAGGCTCCTTCGTAGGAGGCAACATGCTGCTTCTAGTCTTGGCTGCAATTGCTGCCGGCTTGTCTGCGTACGCAGGCGCGGTGCTGTTGTATGCCGGAGCCGTCATGATGGGAGTCGCCCAAGCGTTGCTCTATCCAACGCTCACGACATACCTCAGTTTCGTGCTCCCCAAGGCGGAGCGCGGCGTGCTGATCGGTCTATTCATCGCGACGGCCGATCTCGGCGTATCGCTAGGAGGTATCATCATGGGGCCCGTCGCCGATCTGACCTCCTATTCCGACATGTATTTGATTTGCGCGATGGTCGGGACGTTTGCGGCGGTATTTGGCGTATGGAGACGGCAAGCGGGAGCTATTGATTGCAGGTAAGCCACACATCATGCTAAAGTGAAGCTAATGGATGAAGCACATCCTTTCCGAACAAATCGGGAGGGTGTGCTTTTTGGCATTTGCTCGGATCGACGGGGAGGATTATTGCTGCTTCATGCAAAACCTAGAGGGAGCGAGTATAATGGAAGCAGAAAGAACGAAAAACAAGACCATTCCGAAACGCAGGATGAAACCGAAAAATGATTTTATCTTTCAGAAGCTGTTCGGGGAAGAGGAATCGAAGGAAAGCTTGATCAGCTTGCTGAATGCCATTCTTGGCCTGGAAGGCGAGAAGCGTATTCGCAGCTTGAAGGTGAAGGACAACAAGCAATTGGCCAAGAAGATGGTAGACGATAAGACAGGACGTCTGGATATATCGGCGGAATCAGACGACCAAGTGCAGTACGACATCGAGATGCAATTAACAGATCAACGCAACATGGCGCGTCGATCCTTATTTTATATGAGCAAGATGTATATCGGCTCCGTCAAGCAAGGTGATGATTATAGCCAACTGAAGCGAACGGTAACGATCAATCTGTTGGACTTTCTGTTATTCAAAGAGCATGACACCTTTCATACGACATTCCACTTATATGATGACAGAGACAAGAGTTTATTGCTGACTGATGCATTTGAGGTTCAGTTTCTAGAGCTGCCCAAGTTTGAGCGGATGGAGAAGGATCTAAACAATCCATTGCATCGTTGGCTGTTGTATCTGGACGAAAGGCTTCTGGATAATCAATTAAAGGAGTTGATCGAGATGGATGTGAACATTAAGAAAACCGAAGAGCTGCTTCTTCGGCTTAGCAGCGATGAAGAGACGTACAGACTGTATGAAGCCCGGGAACATTCTTTGATGGAACGTAACAGTCTCATCGCAGACGGAGTAGCTAAGGGGATGGAGCAAGGAATCGAGAAGGGCATCGAGAAAGGCATTGAGAAAGGCATAGAGAAGGGCATCGAGAAAGCCAAAGCAGAAGTGATAAGGAACATGTTAACGGAAGGATTAGAGGTGGATCTCATAGCCAAAGTAACCGGTTGTTCTGTTGATGAGATTCGCGAGGCAAAAGAATTCTAGAAGAAGCTACAAAAGTCCGAGAAAAAGGCATCCATACCCTAATAAATGGGAGTAGATGCCTTTTTCGTTTTTGCATAGCTTGCCAGCGAAGAAAAAAGTAAGTCTTCAGTGGTCTTGGAGCTAATCAGGTCATATGGTAATGTCTTAGCGAGTTACATACCGCCAGGACGCGACAGTCCCAGATGATCGCGCAGAGTACGACCCGTGTATTCGGTGCGGAATAGACCTCTGGTCTGCAATTCGGGTATTAACAACTCGACAAGGTCATCAAGGCTCCCCGGCATATGCTGAGGGATGAAGATGAAACCATCGGCAGCGCGTTCGGTCAGCCACTGCTCAAGCACGTCAGCGATGTCGCTTGGTGTCCCTTTTAGTGTAAGATGACCTCTCTTGCTATTCGCGGCTTCAAAGGCTTGGCGAATGGTAATTAGACCGTTTCTACGAGCATCCTCCAAGAGAAGCTTGTATCGCTCTCCCGCAGCAACTACGAAGTTTTCCTCATCAGGAAGCGCGTCATCCGGCGAGTATTCGAGCAAATCGACTCCCAGAACGGCAGAGATGTAATCCATGCGGTTCATGGTACCGAAGGCTTCCTGCCACAAGGCCTCCTTCTCCTTGACCTCGGCTGCTGTTCGGCCGATCACCAGATTCAGTCCGGGCATGACAACAAGGTCATCAGGCTTGCGGCCGAATAGGGCAAGCTGCGATTTGATATCTTTGTAGAACGATTGTGCAATCGTTAGGTTATTTAATGAAGTAAAAACAACATCCGCATCCTTGGCAGCGCGTGACTTAAACGTATCGGACTCTCCAGCCATAACGATGACGGGGTGACCTTGCGGCGGTCGGGACACATTAAGCGGCCCTTGCACCTGATGCCATCTGCCTTTGAACGGTACGGGATGGATCTTGGAGCGATGGACGTACAAGCCGCCCGATCGATCCTTCTGTAAAGCGTCATCCTCCCAGCTGTCCCATAGGGCTCTTACAATGTCTAGAAATTCCGTAGATTGCTCATGTCTCTGCTCCTGCGGAATGCGATTCGATGGCCCGAAGTTGATGTCCTCGGCGTCGCCTCGCGAAGTAACGACGTTCCAGGACGCGCGTCCGTCGCTGAGATGATCCATCGAAGCAATGGTCCGAGCCACATGGAAGGGCTCATGATAGGTAGTAGACAGAGTTGCCGACAAACCTATATGCTCCGTTGTTCCTATTAAAGCGGATAATAAGGTTACGGGCTCCGGCCATGTATGAATGTTTTTTTCGAATTCGGGATCGTCGGTATGAGAAGACAGAATATATTTGTCCGCAAGGAATAACATATCAAGTTTTCCTCGCTCCGCTTGCTGCGCGACCTTCCGATAAAAGGATAAATTCATCACATGGTCGGCGTCGGCGCCAGGGTATCTCCAGCCACCGCCTAAGTGGGCTGGAGACACTGGGAGGGCAGCGAGCTTAAGCTGCCTCTTCTCTGAAATACGCATAATGACAATCCTCTCTTTCAATAGATGGGTTGCCGCTTGAATCTATTATTTGCTCATGAGGCGGACGATCTCGTCCAGCGACCAATCCAGCGCGGGAGCATCTCCTGCCGAGATACGATCTCCGAGCACATAGACGCGATCATCTTTAACCGCGGGCAGATTGCTCCAAATTGGACCTTTAAGCACTTCGTCCACATAAGCCTTATCGCCGAAGGTCGTGACGAGGAAGATATGATCGGCAGCGAATTCAGGCAACGATTCTTCCGTGATTTGCATGCCTTGTGTAATGGTATAAACATCCTCGACCGGCGCCTTCAAGCCCAGTGTCTCATAGACCGTTGGGTACGTGCTTGCCGGGAAAATGAACATGGATCTATTGCTGAACTGAATAACGATACCCGTTTGACCATCCTGGACGACGGGAGCCAGCTTCTTGCGCGTTTCCTCCCCCTTCTTGAGGTAGCTTTCGATCCAGGCATTTGCTTCGTCTGACATCCCCATCAAATCACCCGCGATGCGGAACCTGTCCAGCGCATCGCCAAAAAACGGAACAACAACCGTTGGCGCAATTTTGCTGTACGCTTCAATACTTTCTGCTTTGCTGACTTGGGCAGGCGTAATAATCAAATCGGGCTCAAGCGATACAATGCTCTCCATATTTCCAGGCAATTGACCGAGATTGACGATTCCAGCTTGTTCTTCTTCACTCATAAATTTAAGCCAATTGTCAGCCGCTCCAACCGGTTTTTTTCCTAGGAGTGCCATCTCTCCGGTCATCGATATGGTGACCACACGCTCAGGGCGCACGGGGATTTCAACTTCCCTGTCCATGGCATCTTTATATATCCGGGTTTGCGGGAGCTCCTCCGAATCCGTATTGGCGCTTGGGGTAGAGGAGGGCTCGGCGTTGGCTGTTGATGACGGGCTTGTGCTGCTAGACGGGGTTGTATCAAGATTCGCCCCATTGTTACCGCACCCAAGCAGCATGCCTCCCAGTGAAATAACGAGAATAAGAACATACCATTTCTTCATTTCTTTTAGCTCCTGTCTTTGATCTATCGACAATGAAATTCATTATCAATAATAACAAAGAGAAAACTAGCGGGTAAATATACGAATTTCTAAATCAGGATGGACTTTTTCCGAATCCGGTGCGAGTTGCGAGTGGTGATAATCCGACATGTTTTTTGAACAGACGGCTAAAATAATAGGCATCCGAATAACCGACGCTCCGCGCGATGTCTTTAATGGAGCAATTGCTATTACGCAGGAGCTCTTTGGCGCGGGTCATCCGATATTGAATGAGAAATTCTTTGGGACTGATGCCCGTATGTTTGTGGAATCTGTATGCCAAGTGTTTCTCATCCAACTCAAATGTGGCAGCTAGATCGCTCATCGTTATCGGTTTCTGATAGTGCTCCTTCATATAATCGGCGATTTGGTTAGCCAATTGCTGTCCGCTTCGTTCTCTCCGATTTCTGCAGGTGTTGAATAACTCATCTGTGATGGTGCCGAACAGTACTTTGGTGCGATAGGCGGAAAAGATGTCGGGGTTATTGGACGATGCATGAATCTCATATAGAAGCTCCGTTAATCTAGAGTGCTCGCCCGGCTCTAATAGAAAATGAGATTTTTCGTATGTATTGTTCACGCCTTCAACGGAATACGTATCGTAAAAGATTAGACAAAACTCCATTCCCGAGGAGCCGTATTCCATATCCAAAGTCATACCCGGCCCACCGTGAACGACGACGCCTGGACGAATTTCGTATTCGGTTCCGTCGAATCGATATAACGCGTTTCCTTTCAGTGGAAACACGAAGCCGGGATTGACGGTGCGAAAGTTATATTCAATAATATCTGGCTCCCTTATGCCCCAGTACACATCGACATGGCGAACAGCATGGCGCGAAAATTCGATAACGAGCTCATTCAGCTTGTCCATAGCCGCAATCTCCTTTATTAGTAATGATTATTCTATTATAGTGCCACATTTCAGAGGGACTTCCAACCTGTTAGCATTTGTGAGGTCAATTACTCAAGCCACTATAAGGTTGCACTCGAAGCACCAATTGACTGAAAGCGCAATAAAAAGCTATAATTTCATTATTGTGCAAAAAAGTTTCCTAACGTTGGGAGGGAGAGCAAATGAAGCTTAAAGAAATCGCAAAAAAAGCAAACGTTTCGATCAGTACGGTGTCCAGGATCATAAACAATCAAGGCAATTTCAGCGAGGAAACCCGCAAAAAGGTATTGGATATTGCCAATGAGCATCTAAAGCCAGGCGTTACTCCCTCCAAGCTGGCCGGCATTTCTTATTCGATTGCAGTCATTGTTCCCGGGCAAAATGATTTCTTCGACAACGATCCATCTACATCGGCCGACCTGACTCATTTAAAGGAAGAGTTCGAGGCATACGGCCATCAAGTCCATATCGTGAAACACGGCGCGGATATGCCGTCCTCTCCGGTTAACAGAATGCTCGGCGAGGATAAAGTGGACGCAGCAATCATCTTTGATCCCGTGGCGGGCGACAAGCTCTTCGATGAGCTCGAGAGAATTGGCATGCCTTACATGCTCACGAATGGCAGAACCTACAAGGGCGGCCACAACTTCATCGATTACGATAACCGCAAAGGCGCCTACGAAGTCATTCAATATTTGCACGGACTGGGACACCGTAAGATCGGGATCATCGCGGGGCCCAAAAATCATCTTGTGAACATTAATCGCCTGGATGGCTGCAGAGACGCATTTCGAGATTTGAAGCTGCCTTGGATCGAAAGCCATGTCGTCACAGGGGCGTTCGACCCTTCGCATGGCTATGAAGCCGTGAAGCAGTTGATGCGTGAGGAGCCGTCTATTACCGCGATCTTTACGCTTAACGATATTATTGCATTCGGCGCTATGAAGGGACTCTCGGAGCTTGGCATCCGGATTCCCAGGGATGTATCTTTGGTCGGCTTCGATGATCTCAAGCTGTCGGAGTTCATGGTTCCGCCGCTTACGACGGTACGGAGATTCCGTTATGATATCAGCTCCATTATCGTTAAGGTGCTGACGGAATTGATCACGAACAAGAACATTTCTGAAGTGAACATCAGTCTCAAAACAGAGCTTATTGAACGTGAATCCTGCGCTCAAGCGGTAAAATAAGCGTAGCACGCGGCAGAAGTTTTGATAAGCCTGCACAGCCGTCTTCCGATTGTCGGAGGGCGGCTTTTTGTTGTGCAATGATTTCTATTGACGAAGAGATTACAGGTAGAATATACTAAAAGCGCAAAAGTTTGCGCAAACAATTTGCACGAATTGAGTAAATGTGGGAGGGATTAATAATGACAGGCAAGGTTTCCAGGCCATTCATGAAAGCGTTTACTGCTTTGATGTCGTTCATTTTGCTGGCGGGAGGTTCGCTCTCGGTATCCAAGGTGGAGACGGCATCAGCGGCAATCGGTCCCATCAGCGTCAATCTGACGGAAACACAAGAAGCGTTCAAGAATCCGTTTAAAGGTTTCCGGCCTACCCGTTTCATGAACGACACATCGTTCTCGAGCCCGGAGTATGGAACGGTGTTCAAGCACTATATCAAATACACCGATCTGGAGAATGCAGCGACGGACTCTGTGCAGAAGATCAAGGATTGGAGCAATACGGCATGGGCGGGGATTGAAGCGCAGAACAAAAAGGTTATTCCCCGCGTATTTATCGTCTATCCGAATGGAGGCGAGTATTGGCCTGACGGTGTGCCGCACGGCGATGTGACGACGCAGTGGACGTCGGAAACGTTAAAAAATCGGCTGACAGCCTTCGTCGCAAAGCTCGGGCAAGCTTGGGATAACGACCCAAGAGTCGCCTACATAGAGCTGGGCTTGTGGGGGAATTGGGGCGAGCATCATATTTGGCCGGATAAGCTGTCCGACAACACGGATCGTATCCCGCTCGCTTTCCAGACGGCGCTTGGCAATGCGGCAACGCAAGCCTTCCAGAATAAGAAGGTTCAAGTGCGGTATCCTGACACGTTCCAGAATTTTAACTTCGGGTTCCTGTGGGATTCCTTCGCGTTGATAGATGATTTGTCTGGAGGAGAGGGAATCGTCGCAAGAAACGTCTGGCGGACGCAGGTCAACGGAGGCGAGGTGGCTTACGATTGGGGGCAGAAGCACATTCAGCCCGGCGATTCGCCAAACGATACGTTAAGCGATCCGACTCATCGGAACTACGTCATCGACTGGATCAAAAAAACACATACAACCAGCCTCGGCTGGATCGATCTGTATGATGCAGGTAATTCGGCCGTCTCGCAAGGCGCCGCTTTGATGCAGAAGGAATTCGGTTATCGGTTCGTCGTGAACCAAGCGACCTTCTCCGGCAACGTGACGCCTGGCAGCATGATGAACGTATCGTTCCAGGTCGTGAACAAAGGTTCGGCGCCGTTCTACTACAACTGGCCGGTCGAAGCGAGTCTACTTAGAAGCGATCGTACCGTAGCGTGGAAAGGCATCTTCAATAACACGGACATCCGGAACTGGATGCCTGGTGATGATTGGAACAGCACAACGCGTCAATATAACGAAGCGCCTGCTGTACAGCAGGTGAATGGCGCTTTTACGATTCCGTCCAATATGCCTGCAGGTACCTACACATTAGCGTTATCCATTCTGGACCCTTACGGATATAAGCCAAGCGCCAGATTTGCGAATACGAATTATTACACCGGCGGCAGAACGCCGCTGGGTAAAGTGGGAATCGGCATGGATCCCGCCGATCAGAATCTTGGAACGTTCGATGCGATTAAACCCGATAATACGTTATCGTACAGCCTGACCCAGACAGCATATGATGGCGGCTACAGCGACGGCGGTGGAAGCACGGATACGCAGGCGCCGAGCGTTCCGAGCAATCTCACAGTAAGCGGGACGACTTCGAGCAGCGTCAGCCTAACCTGGTCGGCTTCCACCGACAACGTAGGCGTGAGCGGATACGATATTTACCGCGGAGGAACGTTGGCGGGCTCTGCGACCGGAACTTCCTTCACGAATAGCGGGCTTAGCTCGAGCACGAATTATACGTTCACGGTCAGAGCCAAGGACGCGGCAGGGAATGTTTCCGGCGCAAGCAGCTCCGTGAGTGCGACCACGAACGCCTCAGGCGGGGGAGGAACGGGAGCGTCATACGAAGCGGAAGCAACGGGTAACACCAGAACCGGAGCTGCCGTCATTGCAGCATGCGGCACTTGCTCGGGCGGCTCGAAAGTAGGATATGTCGGAAACAATGACGGTACGTTGCAGTTTAACGGAGTCAGCGCATCGGCGGCAGGTACGTATACGATGACGGTGTCTTATCTTAGCGGCGAGGCTCGCTCCGCACAGCTGCGCGTGAACGGAGGAACGGCCGTCACTATTCAATTGCCAAGTACCGGAGGATGGACAACGGTTGGCAGCGTTCAGGCACAGGTTCAGCTGAATGCGGGGAATAATACGATCCACTTCTCTAATCCGACTGGCTGGGCGCCGGATTTCGACCGCATTCAGATTAGCGGCGGAGGAGGGGGAGGCGGCGATACGCAAGCGCCAACCGCGCCGACGAGTTTGAATTCGCCTAGCAAAACAACGAACAGCGTGAGCTTGGCGTGGACCGCTTCGACGGACAATGTTGGCGTTGCGGAGTACGCCATCTACCGAAACGGCAACCAAGTTGGCACTTCCGCTGTGACCAGCTATACGGACAGCGGCTTAACCGCGAGCACGGCATACGCGTATACGGTGAGAGCGAAGGATGCGGTGGGCAATCTATCTGCGGCTAGCGCAACTCTTAACGTCACCACGAATGCCGGTGGCACGACCAGCTTGCTAGTCGATAACTTCGACAGCTCGCCAAGCTGGCCGGGGACAAACGATCTGGGCAAGTGGACGGGTGCGAACGGGTTCGTGAACGGCTCGGGCGTCATCGAATCGGGCGCGTTAAAGCTGCAATATAACAACGATGGCTGGTTAGGCTCGGAGGTTGCCCAGAATGTCAGCAGCTACTCGAAGCTGATCATTCGGGTCAAAGGCGCAAGCGGCGGGGAACAAAATCATGTTCAGCTCACGCTTGGCGGCGTGACACAAACATTAGGGTCGTTAAGCGGAGACACGATTACGACCGCCTACAAAAATATCGAAATCGATTTGGTGGCGAAAGGCGTCAATCGCACAAGCCCTGGGCAGCTAGCCATGTCCTTCTGGCACGGGGGCAACAGCACGGTTTGGATCGATGAGATTCGATTTGAGTAAACAGACGAGTATGCAGCTATTATGATGTTGATACATGTCTAGAGGTATTCCGACGCAATACAAAGAAGTCAGGGCTGAGTTATTCAGCTCCTGACTTCTTTGTTCACATATGGGAATGCAGCCCCTTACTCTAGTGATTATCGATTAAGGTGAACCAATTCCAAATTTGCATGCGTCTCCTTCATGATCTCGACCATTTCCGTGTACGGCTGATCCTGCTGATTGACGAGTCCGGTGTTGTAGCTCTCGCCGTCCGGACGCCCTGTAACCGGCTGGTCGTAATAGGCAAACCATCCTGAACCGACAAACAACGGATGCGCGGCCTGGCTTTCCGCAAAAGCCCGGTACGCTAGCCCTCTCTCCCTCACGCTCGTTGTCCTCGTACCTATATTGATATAGGATAGCCCGCGTTCGGACGAGCCGAAAGAATACTCCAGATTGAGCAGAGGTTTGCCGAATGCTTCATATCTGGAAATCCAGCTTGCATCTCTTGAATAAACGTCGACGGAGAAGGCATCGACGAAAGGCATCGCCGCCTGATCCCACTCCAGGCTCGTGCGCCATGTAGGAACGATGGATGTCCCCAGGAACAGATGGTTCGGATCGTATTTCTTTATAATATCCCTGATCATCGAATGGTACGTTCTGGATGCCAGCTTGATATATTCCGATACGACGGCCTCAGGAACCTTGGTGATATCGATCCGGGTATTTTTCAGAGCGGCGAACGAGGCTGCCTTCGTGCCCAAAGCCTGATTGACCGCGGCGAGGCTGCCGTTATAGGTTTGTGCGGCCAAATCAACGAATGCGTTTTTCGCCGGAGAGGTCGAAGAGTAGGTAAGTACCTCTTTTACGATATCGGTATTCCAGCCCGCTTCATTATCGTACGTATAACCAATTAGCCACTTGCTGGATCTCGTGCTCTGGAGCTGCGTCTTCAGCGCGTTCTCGATGATGGGCCCGGTCTGCGGATCGAACAAGTCGTACGTCCATTGAATCCTTCTCAAGTTAGCGGGGTCCTGCAAGGATTGAATGTACGGGAACGTGAAGCTTCTCGGTTTGGTCCATTTGCTGAACGCATTGAAGCCCCATTCGATTAAACGATTCATCGTCATCTCTTCCCATTTCGACTCAAAATCGTTGCCGTATTTCTTCATTACATTCGCTACGACGAAGCTGACATATTCGCCATTCCCATCTCTGGTGTAAGCGGGGGCGTAAGCCGAACGATTGGGCAATTCCTCGAAAATTTTCTTGACGGTGCCGTCCGTCTTTAGAATCGGCGTCTTATAGCCGAACTCCCACAAGCTTGTCGCATCGACTCCTTTCACGATAAAGGGATAGCCATCCGGCGTAATGAACCACCATTTTCCGTCGATGGCCTGAAGTCTGAAGTAGCCGGTGGCGGCTTGTTTTCCTAAGCTTTTGATGCCGCCATATGGATCATATCGTGCGGGATCCGGCGCAACATTCGCCAAGTCGGCTGCCTCGGCCGCATATTCCAGCCGCAGTTGAGCTTCTGTTGTCACTTTGCCCGGCCAGTCTTCATTCATCCATTGGCCGAATCGGTCCGCCAGCAGCGCTTCTTTCTTCAGCTCGGCCAGCAATTGTTCCGTGGTTAGCGCAGGTCCAGGAATAAGATTGTAGGCGCCTGTACCTCCATCAATCTCGACTTCCGTCAGCGGAATATGTTGAAAGGGTTGTGTACGCCTAATATTCAGCACGATAAATCTGGCCGTCTTGTCCGACATAGGGACGGTTAACGAATAGTTGAGATCAGTTCCCGTTCTTACGTGTCTTGCCGCAATGTAATACCCCGTCGCCGATTCAGGACGGTACTTGACGGTAATGTCCTTAAATCCCCAGTATGTATTGGGGGAATTGAGCACAATGCGGATCTGGCTCAGTGGGTAGTCCCGGAGCAGATCGATGACGACATTTACGGTTGGTTGCGAGGTTGAGCTCCCCATCCAGCCTGCGTAAGCGGAGGTTCCGTCGAACAAGACGCCTTCCGCCGTGGATATAACCCCGGATTTATTCCAGTCGGGAGAGTTCCCGCCGTTCGGAGCGGGGCTGTGAAGATAGTTGCCTGTCCTTAGCATAGAGCCTTCCCCTCCAATTTGACCGTATGGGACGAAAATGGATGCGACGACGAATGCCAACAAGTAAGTCAAAATACCATTGCGATTATACCTGGATCTTGTATTCATCATATGTAGATCCTCCGACTAATGTGATAATCTGTTTATCGGCAAAGCTCCTTCCTCTCTCGCGTTGCGCCGCCCAGTTTCGTTCTTTGGTCCTAATAAAAATGTTAGAGGCGTTGTCGATTTGGCTTATATGCGTGTTTGAAGGAATGAAATCATGTTTTTTTTTGAAAGTAATCGCTAATTTGTTGGATGAAAATGTCTGTTCTCTATTTTTTTTATTATAAATAAACCGTTTTCATAAATATTCCTGGTTGATGCAAATAATGTCGACTGACATGGTCGTGTTAACAATGTCAAGGACGTCGGTCAATAGTCCCATTCCTGATGTAAGAAAGACGATTTTATGAAGTAACGGGAGAAGTCTCCAAAAACGTGGAAGCGGAAACAACCTTAATATAACAAGGTTTGTATTGGGCTTATAACGATACGAAATAGTTCTGGAGGCAGGCTGGCCATGAAAGACCATAAAGCGCTTTCATCTGACAAAATAACTTTTTCATTGGCAAAAACAGATGTGTTCATTCAGAACAAAATGGATAAATTAGGAACGAATTCTTATGAAATTGGCCCTAAAAATGAGAAGGGAATGCTAAATAACAACATGTCTTTGTTCCCTCAAGAATTGTAATAATCTATGGCATACTAGTCTCAAAGTAAAAGCTTGGAAAATTAAAAACTATATTTTTCTTAATATTAGAACTTCCTAATTATAGTTGTGTTAAATGTCGTTTTGTAGCAATCTTAGCTTACCTCATGAAGAGAATGGGAAAAGGAAGTGTGGAAATGGAGGAGTTCGACAATGGAGATTTCGAGACAAGAGCAGAAGCGAATAAGGCTGAAGCTATTTTTGAAAATTTTATCCGAAGATCCTTCACTGGTACACGAGGGGACGCTCCAGAACGCCGGTTCGCTCGCCGATCTCTTTGTTTACACCGGATATTATCCAAGAAACGACACAATAGATATAGCCAAGGTCGTGTCGCTCCTCCTAAAGAAGCTGGGTCATGAGGCTGGCTCGGAGGACATGATGGAGCATGTCATTAACGGAGGAACGATTGAGGAATTTATGAACCAATGCCAGGTAAGGGCTTCTGGATAAGGGAGAAGGGATAGAGGCAACGCTTCTATGCCATTCTTACGTCCAAAAGGTCGCGTTTTGAATAATACTAAATGATAAATATTCGTTATGAATATGTGTGAACAGGTCGAAAAAGAAAAATATTACGAGTAATGGAGGAGACCTTGTTGGAATTGAAACATTACTGGCACATCGTCAAAAGAAGGCTGCTACTCATTGCACTCATGATCATCGTCGTTTGTACGGCCGTAGGCATCTACTCCTTTTTATTCATCAAACCGCAGTTCATGGCTTCCTCTACGCTCATCGTAGGCGATTTCAAGGATAGCCCCGAGCTGCTGCCAAGCATAGACCCAGTCTCCATTACCTCCACGATCGGGCTCATCAAGACTTATAAAGAGATCGTAAGAACGCCTAGCATGATGAAGAAAGTGTTAGCCGAGCATCCTGAGCTTGGAAACTCGTACCGTGAGCTCAGCGGCAAGGTTACTGTGAGCTCGGTTAACGAAACGCAGATTATGACCATTACCGCCCGTGAGGACTCTTATGAGAAGGCGGCCAATATGGCCAATGCCGTTGCGACCGTTTTTCAAAAATCGGTTCCCGAATTGATGAAAATTGACAATGTTGCCGTCTTGGATCTGGCTGATCCAAGCGAGCAACGCGGCCCGGTGGCGCCGAATCCAATTATGAACATTGCCGTCGCATTTATATTGTCTGCGATGGCGGGCATAGGCCTGGCCTTCCTTCTGGAGCATTTGGATGAATCGGTTAAGAACGAAGAAGACGTCGAGGCCCTGCTTGGCGTACCGGTGCTGACCTCGATTCCGAGGTTCAACAAAAGTGACGCCGTAGAAGCAGGCAGCGGGGCAACGATGAATCGAGGAGCAGGGAGGGGAAGCAATGTCTCGCTTGACACGTAAATGGAATCTCATTACAGAACGAAATCCGGAATCACCTATCTCCGAAGGGTACCGGATGCTGCGGACGAACATCGAGTTTGCGACGAATAACGATAAACCGCAAATCATTATGATTTCCTCTTCCCAGCCAGGCGAAGGAAAAAGCACGACATGCGCCAATATGGCGGTCACATTCGCTCAAGCGAACAAACGGGTGCTAGTGATCGATGCAGATTTGCGAAAACCGGCGCAGCACTACATTTTTTCCGTATCCAACCATAAAGGCTTGACGAACGCCTTGTTGAACCGGCTGGAGCCGCAGGAGGTTATCCAGCGGACGAGTACGGACAATCTGTCGGTTCTCACTGCAGGCCCGACTCCTCATCGTCCATCCGAGCTGTTGTCGTCGAAGGAAATGGGAAGCCTGCTTGAGACGTTGAGGGATGCCTACGACATCATCATGATCGACACGCCGGCGATCATGTCTTATACGGACGCTCAAATCGTTGCGGCGCAAAGCGATGGCGTCGTTCTGGTCATCGACTCGGGGAACGTGAAGAAAGAGGTCGTGCTCAAAGCGAAGGCTTCTCTCGCGCATGTACATGCCAATCTGATCGGCGCCGTACTCAACAACATTAGCCGCAAACAAGTGAATGCCTATGCCTATTCCTACAAAGTAGGCAGCAACTCTTAGCACCTAGAAATACCTCGTAATGGGAAGCGGACTTTTTGAACTTCCTTAAAAAAGGAAGGTAATGTCTCCTGCACCTTTATCACCGGAGGCACTCGGTCATGCTGTGGGTCAATTGACCTTAGACGTTAATCGTCAAGGGTGTGACGTGAGGAAGGGTTAAATGCCCTGATTGTTTTATTTTTACGTTTATAAAAAAATAGAAGGTAGGGTGAAGGTCAATTGAAAAAAGTGAGAAAAGCCATTATTCCTGCCGCTGGACTAGGTACCCGGTTTTTGCCGGCGACGAAAGCCATGCCGAAAGAAATGCTTCCAATCGTTGACAAGCCTACCATTCAGTACATCGTAGAAGAAGCCATCGAATCTGGCGTAGAAGACATCATCGTCGTGACGGGCAAAGGCAAACGTGCGATCGAAGACCACTTTGACAGCGCGTTTGAGCTGGAATATACGCTCGAGCTTAAAGGAAAGCTCGACATACTGGAAAAAGTAAAGAAATCATCCAATGTTAACTTGCATTATATTAGGCAAAAAGAAGCGAAAGGACTTGGCCACGCCGTATGGTGCGCCCGTAATTTTATCGGGGACGAGCCATTCGCCGTTCTTCTTGGAGACGATATCGTAGAAGCAGACACACCTTGCACCAGGCAACTGATTGAGCAGTACGAGCTTACGCAGCGTTCGGTTATCGGCGTGCAAGCCGTTCATCCAGATCAGACGGACCGATACGGGATTGTCGATGCCGGTGAGACGATGGGCCGACTGTATCAGGTGAACCGATTCGTCGAGAAGCCGCCGAAGGGACAAGCGCCTTCCAACCTGGCCATTATGGGCCGCTATGTGCTTACCCCGGAAATATTTGAATACTTGGGTCGGCAGGAAATCGGTGCGGGCGGAGAAATCCAATTGACCGACGCGATCCAGAAGCTGAACTTGGATCAAGGCGTCTTCGCTTACGATTTCCGAGGCAAACGCTATGACGTAGGAGAAAAACTCGGCTTTATTATGACGACCGTCGATTTCGCTCTCCGAAATAACGAGCTTCGTCATCAGCTCTTGATCGAGCTTGGAGAACTGCTGGAGAGAGAGCACGGGAAGCACTTGATCGCAATTGGGGGTGAATCATGATGCAACCACAATTTCGCGATGAAGTCGCATTGAACAGGCCTAACGAGTATCGATTTTCCTTGAATTTGGTGTTGAAGAGGACCATTGACATAACCGGTTCGCTGATAGGCTTGATTCTGTTAAGCCCGTTGTTTGTCCTCATTGCCGTTCTGATCAAGCTCGAGGATCCGAAAGGCTCCTTATTATTTTATCAAACGAGAATCGGCAAGAACGAGAAGCAGTTCCGGATGTTTAAATTCCGCTCTATGGTAAGCAACGCTGAAGAAAAGCTGAAGGAGTTGCTCGCCCAGAACGAAATCGAGGGCGCAATGTTCAAGATGAAGAACGACCCGCGTATTACGAAGGTCGGGAAGTTCATCCGCAGAACGAGCATTGACGAGCTCCCGCAGCTGATCAACGTACTTCGGGGCGATATGTCCCTGGTCGGACCGAGACCTCCCTTAGTTAGGGAAGTGGCAGAATATACGGATTACGACAAGCAGCGTTTAACAGTTACGCCCGGCTGTACGGGTCTATGGCAGGTTAGCGGCCGTAATGAACTCAGCTTTAAGGAAATGGTCGAACTGGACTTGAAATATATTCAAAAGCGGAGCGTCGTGTATGACTTGATCATCATATTCAAGACATTCAGAGTGCTCCTTGGGGCAAAAGATGCTTTCTAAGGCGGATAACGGATGAAAAAGATGATGTTTATTACAAATAGGCTACCGTTTCCGAATACAGACGGCAGAAAAAATCTGCTTATGCAATACATTCAGCAAGTCAAAGACATTTATCCCGAATGCCAAATCGTGAACTTGTCCTTTGTCGACGACAAAAAGTACTTGAAGGATCGGCCAGCCGCGATCTCCCGGCTCGAATGTCTGAAACTGCCGGGCATGGCAGAAAAGCTGTACAATGCGCTGGTCTATTCCTTCATCTTGCGGAAGTGGCCGCTTCAGGTATCGGTTTATTACTCCCGGATAACGCATCGGGAGATCAAACGGATCATAGCGGAAGAGCAGCCGGATTACATCTTTTACGACATGGTACGCGTCGCGGAGTACGTAGCGGACGGAATAGGGCAACGCGTGCTTAGTTACGATGATCTGCTGTCCTTGCGCTATGAACGCCAGCTTCAATGGTTTCAGTACATTCCGTCCGTATTCGGCGGTTTCTCGAACAAGCTCCCAGCCGGACTCAAGCGGTTTGCCGATTTGAAGTTCATTCAGAAGTGGCTCATCGCGTTCGAAAGCAAGCTGCTGCACAAGTACGAAAAGCATGTTGCCCGCCGTTTCCAACATCTGATCTTCACTTCGCCCAAAGAAGCGGAATCGTTCCGGCAAATCGTAAGTCATCGATCCTGTCTCGGCATACCGATGCGATTCGACCCGGATGGAGCATCGAGAGGTATTCCCCGCTCGTACGACCGGAACAAGCTCGTCTTTGTCGGGAAGATGGACATTCCCCACAATAGCTCGGCTTGCGTTTTTTTCTGCGAGCAGATATGGCCCAGCATAAAGCGGAAGGCGCCGGACGCAACGTTCCATATCATCGGCAAAAACCCGACCGTGGAAGTGTTGAAGCTGCAGCAGACCTATCCCGGAGTGATCGTAACCGGCGAAGTGGATGACGTGAAGCGGGTCGTTAGCGATGCCGCGTTAATGATCGCTCCGCTTCTGTTCGGCACCGGAATTAAAACGAAAATCGTCGAGGCGATGTCTTGGGGCGTTCCGGTCGTAACGAATCCGATAGGCAGCGAAGGCATCAACGCCATCAATCATGAGGATTTGTTCGTCTCCGAAACGGATGAGGAAATGGTGCAGAACGTGCTCTTGTTACTGAACGACCAAGAGATGAACGAAAAAGTTTCGCGCAATTCGATCCGTTACGTGAGCCGTCATTTCAGCAGCTCCGTAACCCGCAAAAATCTGGAGCTGATATTATCGTAAGGCAATTGCCAAAGCAGGTGTTGGTTATCCGAAATCTTGTTATAACTCGAAATCTTGTAATAGCTCTATTCCTATTATCTTTGATGCTGTTCACGTACGACAGCTTGCCGTTTATCCCTTTCTCGGTCTACCGGCCGGTATCGATGTTTCCAATGTTCCTTGCTTCCGTCTTGCTCCTGTTAACCGACTTCAGGTTCAAGAAAGGGGATGTTTTTCTTCTTCTCTTCGTGATGTACAGCATCGGGCATTCCTTGATTGTGGCTACGATGAACGGCGATATCGGCAGCAGCGCATCTCATTGTATCACGCTGCTGTTTGGCCTCTCGATGTACCGGGTAACGGTGTATGTCGCCGAGCAAGCGAAGGAAGATCCGGACATTATGAAGGGCATCGCCAAAAGCATCGCGATCGCGTTTATCCCCCCGCTCGCGGCCGGCTTTATGCAGTTCGTTGATTCGTTCTTCATTCGCAGCGGATTTTCCGGCGTCTTTACGGGACTATTTGCGGAGAAGGTGTATCTCAGAAGAATTCAAATGCTGTCGGGCGAGCCCGCATGGGCGGCGATCCACATGTTAAGCGGCGGGCTGATCCTATTTTTCCTGTATAATCGGGGCTTCCGCAAGCTGCTGCTTTTGTTCATAGCCACGATATTGCTTATGGTGGTATCCTTTTCGGCTTACGCCTATTTGGTGCTCCTGACCGCGCTGGTCATTTACGTGCTGTCAACAAGCAAGAACAGGGGCAAGATGCTGGCCGTTCTGGCGGCATCCGCCTTAGTCGTTGTCGTAGGCGTGCCGTATCTGATCGAAACGTTCAAGATAAGCGGCTACTTTACGGATCGGTTTCAGTTCGATTTCAAACAATTGATGAATAACGACAATTCTTTTTTTATTCGGCTGGTGTTTCCGGCCATCGGTTTCCTGGAATTCGCCAAACATCCGATATTCGGAGTTGGCGGCGGATATTATTATACGGAATTTGCCTCCCTTCTACAGCAGTATTTCAGCAGCGGATTGAAGTTCACCGAAGTGCACGATCTTGTGTTTAATAAGCCCGATGCAGCTACATCGAGAAATCTGGTGTCGAAGGTGTTCGCGGAGGAAGGCCTTATAGGGGTTATCCTGTTTGGAGGGTTTCTCGTTTCGATTTTTCGTAGTTGCGGGGCAAATCCGTATTCTAAATTCGCTTTTGCGTTATGCATCGCCCTAGTGATGAATTTTGATTCATATGCTTTTCTGGATTTCTGGTTGTTGTTCGGGTTCATCCGCGGGGGCTGGTTCGAAACGGAGGCCGTGCGTACAGCCCTTCCGGTACGCGCTCCCGTTCGGGCAAGAGGCCTGTTGCCGCCCGTTAGGCCTATTTATAGCGAATGGAGACGAAAGGCATGAAGAGCATGAAGAGCATGAAGAGCATGAAGAGCATGAAGAGCATGAAGATCGTAATCGTTAACAGCTTGTACACGCCGCATATTATCGGCGGCGCGGAAATATCGACGCAAATTTTGGCCGAAACGCTTAGTTCCGCGGCTGACGTGCATGTGTTCACGACAGGCGGGCAGAAGAGGAGCGCCGGCATCTCGTCGGAGAGGATCAATGGGGTTACGGTTCATCGCCTCCCCTGCAACAATTTGTATTGGATCGGCGAGGGGGAAGGTCGAGGCACGCTGCATAAGGTAGCCCGCAGGCTTATCGATATGTATAATCCGATGCAAATCGGGGCTGTTTCGAGCCTTCTTAAGCAAATACGGCCGGATCTCGTCCATACGCAAAATTTGTCCGGGTTCGGACCGGGGATCTGGTCAGCTTTTCGCCGGGCAGGCGTACCGATCGTGCATACGCTGCGGGATTATTCGCTCATCTCGCCGGTCAGCTCGCCTATAGCGAATCCGTTCATGGCACGGTTATACAAGCTGCCTTCCCTAGCTTTCAGCAAGCGGGTATCCGCGGTGGTCGGCATATCCTCTCATATTTTGAATAGGCACACGGAATCGGGATTGTTCCCGAATGCGGAGCACCTAGTCATTCCGAACGCGGTGGAAGGCGACATCGCCGCGAGCGAGAAGGAATTTGCGCGAAAGCCGCTGCGCGTCGGTTATTTCGGCAGAATCGAGCAGGAGAAGGGCGTCCGTGAAATCGTTGATGCCGTCCTGTCGCTGCCGCAAGAGAAGGTGGAGCGGCTCTATGTATGCGGCGAAGGCAAGCTGAAGGAGGAGCTGAAGGCTGCGTGCGGCGACGACGGACGTATCGTGTTCACCGGCAAAGTGAAGCCAGCCGAGGCGCGGGAGCTCATGGCCCGGGTGGACGTGACTGTCGTTCCCTCGATCTGGGAAGAGCCGTTCGGCCGAGTCATTATCGAATCCTATCAAGTGGGGACGCCCGTATACGCCTCGGCTGTGGGCGGAATACCGGACGTTGTCATGAATCGCGGATTTCTGTTCGAGCCGGGCAGTTCGGATGCCATTCGGGACAAGCTGATGGAATATTACTGCCACTCGGCCGAAGAGAAGGAAACGATTCAAAGCGAATGCCTGGAGCACAGCCGCAAATTCACCAAACAATCGCTGCTTGAACAGCATAAGGAATTATATCAATCGGTCATGCTGGGGCAATCCGGCCTTGCGCAACCGGAGAATGCGTTTGCCGGACACAATATGAAAGCCGGCGCGGGAAGATAGTCTATGGCACAGTTGGCAATCCAAAAACGGCTGAGCGGGAACGGTCTCGTTCAGACAATCATGCAAACGAGCGCGGCCAATTTTCTGGTGATGGTCATTACGACGATCACCTCCATCTTGACGGCGAGAATGTTCGGCGTCGAGGGCAAGGGCGAGTTTACGGCGATTCTGTTCTGGCCGACCTTTCTGGTCGGAATCGTCGGCTTTGGTCTTCCCACTTCCCTCATCTACAACATGAAGCAGCAAGCCGGCAAAGGAGCCGAGTTCATCAGGGCGGGATTCCTGTATCAGCTCGCGGTGAGCATCGTGGTCGGCGTCGTTTCCTGGATCTGTCTCCCGGCGTGGCTGGGCGGCTATTCGGCGGAGGTTGTTGAGACCGCGAAGTGGTATACCACACTGACGCTGCCGCTGCTGCTGGCGGTTAATCTGATCGCTGCGCTGGCACAAAGCTCGGATAACTTCCGAACGTACAACGGCGTAAGGCTGTTCGTCCCGCTCTTAAATTTGGCGGGGATCACCGCGCTCTACGCGATCGGGGTGCTGAGCATTCACGCCGCCTCGTTCGTCTTCTTGATCACGACGCTGCTCGTCGTCATCTGGTCCGTTTACCAGCTCAGGGATCAGCTCCGAATTCATTGGCTCAGGCACATGGTCGACAAGGCGGCGGCCGGTTCGCTGTTCGCTTACGGCAGCCGGGTGTTCGGCGTCGAGCTGCTCGGAACGTTGTATACGCAGTTTGACAAAATCATTATTTTATCGCTGCTCACGCCGCGGGATCTCGGTCTGTACAGCGTCGTTTACGCGCTATCCCGCGTGTTCAACACGGTTCAGACGGCGATCTCGAACGTCATCTTTCCGAAATTGACGGGGATGGACAAGGACAAGATCATATCGACGGTCGGACGGGCCTTCCGGCTGTCGCTCATTTTGATGACGATCGTGGTCGTGCCGAGCATGTTCATCGGCAGGTTTCTGATGGGGCTGCTGTTCGGCCAAGAATTTCTGGAGGCGAGCACGGCGTTTTACCTGCTTTCAATCGAATGCATACTTGGCGGCGGCTCATGGATTCTTGCTGCTTCGTTCAACGCGCTGGGGCGTCCCGGCCTCGTGCTGATTCGGCAAATCATCGCGCTCGCGATTACGATCGGGCTATTCTTCCTCTTCACGCCCCTGTACGGGCTGAATGGAATCGCCTTGTCGCTGTTAATCGGCGCGCTGGTGCGAATGCTCGTTACGATAGCCGCGATGCGGGTCGCCTTCAAGGTGCGGATTGCCGGCATGTTGTTCGACAAGGATGATATCCGCTTCTTGATTGGCCGTTTGAGAGAGAAAAAGATCATGAAAAGAGTTGGAAGAGCAGGTGGAATGGATGAGTAACCCTACGGTCTACATGTGGCCGAAAGCAAGCCCGCATAACAAATACTCCGAGCTGCTGACCAAGTCCATCGAAGCGGGCGGACTGCAGGTGGAGCATTACGACAAACGGAACACCCTGAAGCCATCCAAGGGAGACATCGTCCATATGCATTGGCCCAGCTACTCGTATCAAGCATCGAGTTTTCCGTTAACGATCGTCAAGTCGCTGTTTTTTGCCGGACTTCTTTTGTTCTTGAAGTCGAGGGGCGTGCGGCTGTTCTGGACCGTTCACAACGTCTGGCCGCATTCGACGGGCAAGAGCAAATGGGATTACAGAATGCGCAGATTTATATTATCCGTCTGCAACAGGGGTTTTGTTATGAGCGAATCGGTCAAGCATGAAGTGGCCGAGACGTTCGGGGTCAGAGCCGATAAGCTGATCGTCACGCCGCATGGACATTACGTGGATGCCTATGTCGGCACGGGGACGGATATCCGGGGGCGGTTCGGCATCCCGCCGGATCAGTTCTTGTTCCTGTTCGTCGGCCGAATCAATGCGTACAAAGGCGTCGAGAAGCTGGTCGAAGCTTTTCTGTCGCTGGGGCTGGAGTCGGCCGGCCTGTTGATTGCGGGCAAAGTAGACGACGGTTACAGCCTGGATTACTTGGATCCCATCAACGACGGCCGAATCAAGGTTTATCCGCATTTTGTGGACGATCGCGAGCTGGTTGACTTCTTGAAGGCCGGCGATGTCATGGTGTTGCCCTATACCCAGATAACGACTTCCGGAAGCGCGATTCTCGCGCTCTCCCATTATAAGCCGGTCGTTGCGCCGAGACTCGGTTCGCTAAGCGAATACGTTGCCGATGGCTGCGGAATCTTGTACGATCCCGCCGACCCGAACGGATTGCGCAAGGCGCTGGCGATGTCGGTCCATATGAATATGAACGAGGCCGAGAAACAAATTTCGAAGAAGCTGGCGGAGCTGGACTGGCAAGGAATCGCCGGGAAAATGATCAAGGTCTACACCGGGACAAAAAGGTACGAGGTGAACGCATGATAGCGACGGTAGCGATATGCACGCATAACAGGGCCGAAGATGTGAGGGAAGCGCTGTTCAGCCTTCTGCAGCAAAGCTTTGCGGGGGCTTACGAGGTCATCGTGGTCGACAATAGGTCCACCGACAACACGAGGCAGGTCGTTCAAGAAGTAGGGCGGATGACAAACATTCCGATCCTTTATGTTTACGAGGAGCGGCTGGGCCTCTCCGTTGCCCGCAATCGCGCGATTCGCGAAGCGAAGGGCGACTACATCCTGTTCCTGGACGACGATGCCGCAGCATCCAAGAACTGGATAGAAGGCATTGTGTCCGTTTTCGAGTCCGATCCCCGGATCGGCTGCGTCGGGGGCAAGATCGAACCGGCATGGGAAGGGGCGGAGCCGACCTGGCTTCTGCCGGAAAACCGCACGCTTTATACGATACTGGACTACTCGCAAGAAATTGTGGAAATGAAAAAGCCGGCCATCCCGTTCGGAGCCAATGTCGCTTTCCGCAAATCCGTGTTCGATACGCTGAAGCCGTTCCGTGAGGATCTGGGAAGAGTGGGAAGCAACCTGCTCTCGAGCGAGGAAGCCGAGCTCATTGACCGCATACGCAGTCGCTATACCGTCTATTACACCCCTCATGCCTGGGTTCGGCACAAAATACCGCGAAGCAGAGTCAGCCGCAAATGGCTGCTGCGCCGGATCTATTGGCAGGGTGTGAGCAGCGCGGTGAGCTCCGAGCGTAAATCGGGCATTTTCGTTAAATCCATACTAAAGGTTCCCGTGTTTCTGGTACTGACGGTCGTCTTCTTCTTCGATAAACATCGGATTTTCCGCAATATTAGCAAAGTCATTTACAATAACGGCTTAATCAGTGGCGTTCTGCGCACTTACAACTAGATCAATAGAGAGAGGAGAAAAGAGGTGGATCGGGCAGCAAACATAAAGAGGAACCATCGCGCCGTGTTTTACTTGATCTTAATCATATGGTTGCTTCTAACCCTGATCCCGAGAAGCGGTCATTCAGACAGGGCTATAGCCGCGGAAGTTCCAGAAAACGCGGGCCTGTACGATCCGCTGGACGATTTCAAGCAGCTTGCAGGCCGCTCGAGTGTTTATCTGGAGAAAGCGGATGCTCATTACTTCGGCAACGATTCGAGCCGGATCGTGCGTACGACCGTTAAGCCGGGGCACATCGTCTATCAAACGGATTACGATATGAAGTCCTTTATGGTGAAGGGCTACTTTTTCGCGGGAAATGTGATAGAGAAGCTTCGGATCTACGTATCGGGCAACGGCAGCGATTATACGGAGCTGGCCGCCACCGCTTACGCGGTAGGACAACCCGTATCCAATTGGCAGAAATATACGTACGAGGCGACGTCGCTGCCGGCAGGCACGAGGTATGTGAGAATCGAGCTGCGCGGAGGGGTTGCGTGGTCGCCCCAGATTTCGGATGTCATGCTAGATCGGAGCACCGCTTCCGCGAAGGTGCAGTCGATCAGAAGCGGCGACTCCATGCAAGCGGTGCTGACCACGGCTTCGAGCGGGGCCCGCATTTATTACCGGTTGAACAAAGAATCCGCCTTCCGGCAATATACCGAGCCGCTTGAGCTCGCCGGCTATAACGTGCTGGAAGCTTACGCGGTCAAGGAAGGCCTCGAGCCAAGTCCGATCCGCAGCTATACGCTCAACGCTAGCGATGAAATCCAGGTGGACCGGTTCGGCCAGATCCAGTCCGCGAACTATCCCGAGAAGGTCATAAGCGAGCAGCAGTTGAAGTCGGACGCCGTGACGGACGAAGCGTATTACGATGGCTTAACGCCGCCTTCAAACCGGGACACGTATGGCGGCTTAGCCGGCAGCGCGACGAAATACGGCTTGCGGAAGACGGGCTTCTTCGCCATTCAGAAGATGGGAAGCCGCAAGGCGATGACGACGCCGGACGGCAATCTCTTCTTCAGCTTGGGCGTAAACGGGCTGACGGCGAACGAAACCTATGCGAAGGTCAAGGGGAGGGAGGAGCTGTTCGAATCGATACCGTCCATTCTTGAGGATTATAGAACGGCTTATAACGGAGACGCCAACTTTTCGTTCTACTTAGCCAACAAGTTCCTTAAGACAGGCACGGTCCCGACCGAGCACGCGATTTATTCGGAAGCGGCCGAGCGGATTAAGAAATGGGGGTTTAATAGCGCGGGAGGATTCTCGCCGGACAAATACGGAGCGGAAAATAATCTGCCTTACGTGCGGATGCTGCCGTTATCCAGCATGGGCTGGGCGAAGATAGACGGGTTTTCGCTGTTCGACATTTTCGCGCCTGATGCGGAGGCCAAGCTCGAGAAGTCGTTTGCCCAATACGTCTCGCCGCATAAAGACGATCCGTTGCTGATCGGGTATTTCATCGACAACGAGTATGAATTCCACAAGTTTTATTCCCACGTGCCGAAACTGAAGGCAAGCGAAGCGGCGATTAAGGGACGGTTGGTCAAGCGGCTGAAGGATAAATATCAGGAGTTGTACAAATTCAACAGCGAGTGGAAAACAAACTTCAAATCCTTCGAAGAGTTGAAGGAAGCGGAGCTGCCGCTCAGGACGTCGGCGGCATGGCGCGATATGGACGCCTTCTTCAGGTACTACCTGGATACGTTCTACGGGACGGTCTCGCGGCTCTACCGCAAATATGATCCCAATCATCTCCTGCTTGGCGACCGCTGGCTGATGACGCCGTTCCTTGACGAGAAGTTTCGGAGCGTGATGGCGGAGGTCGAAGGGAAGTACGTCGACGTCATCAGCATCAACAACTACAGCTATGACTTGGAAGCCGGCCTTCTGGAAGACGTATACGAGAGATCGGGCGGCAAGCCGATTCTGATCAGCGAATTCGGGTTCGGCACCTCGGAGCAAGGCCTCGAGCCGCTCCTGCCGAATTCGGCCGTCAATCAGTCCCAGAGGGGAATGCGTTACAGAAATTACGTGGAGGCGGCCGCGAGCTTGGACTACGTTGTGGGCGCCCACGTGTTCAATTACGTGGATCAGGCAGGCCTCGGCAGATACTGGGAAGGCATATGGGGCGAACGTTACAACTCGGGACTTGTCAATGTCGCCGATCGGCCGTACAAGCCGTATTTGGACGGCGTCATGGCGACCAACTACGACATTTACAAGGTCATGCTGGGGGAGAAGCCCAGGTACGAATGGAGCAACAAATGATCAGCGAGGTGAAGGCTGTCGTGGGGACAAGGAAGAGAAGCCTCAGGGAATATGTCAGATACGGATACCGTATTCTGCTCGGCCTGATATTTCGCACGAGGCTGGATCAAGGCGGCAGTCTGCTTCGGGTCTGCGGGAGAGTCATCGTATCCAAAGCAAGGAACGCCAAGCTGATTGTCGGGAGAAACGTCATCCTGCATCAAGATATCGGCCTTTATCTGGAATCGGGAACGGCGAGGATTGAAATCGGCGATCATACGTTTATTAACCGAAGATCGGAAATCAGGTGCAAGGACCAAGTGAAGATAGGCAGTCATTGCGCGATTTCCTGGGACGTGTCGATCATCGACACCGACTACCACCAGCTTATCGGCACCGAATCGACGAAGCCGGTCTTGATCGGAAACAAGGTTTGGATCGGCTGCAAATCGACGATTCTGAAGGGCATCACGATCGGCGACGGCGCCGTCGTCGCGGCGGGCTCGGTCGTCACGAAGGATGTGGCGCCTTATACGCTCGTAGCTGGTGTACCGGCCAAAGAGATCAAACGCAACGTCGAGTGGACCCTTTAAGAGAGGAAGTTCAAAAAACCCGCTTTTGATCACGAAGCAAATCGAGAAGTATACTCGACGTCGAATATCGAATTCAGCCGGAACTTCCGGTGCTGAAAACCGGGCTTTTTGAACTCTCACTTTAAGACGAATTAGTTTGACGGAACAAAGAAGCGGAGCAAGAGTGATGAATCTGGAGAAGCGTCAGCGAACAACAGCGATCGGAAGATCATCACTCTTGCGCAGCCGCCTGTGTTCGATCTATTTAAACAGATAAAAGGAGAGAGTGGGCTATCATGCAGAGTACCTCGAGCGTTCATCAGATGGACGTGCTGAAAAACAAGCTTCGCCAAATAACGGAAGTCATTCCGCCGGGCTCCAACATTTATTACGTCGATATTCCCGTGTATAACAACGGAGGCGACATGCTCATTATGAAGGGCACGGAAGCGTTCTTCAGGGACTACGACATTCGCGTCCATGCGCGCTACAGCGTGCTTGATTTTCCCGATTCGCTCCTTATCCCGAAGGGTTTCATCATCGTGCTTCAAGGGGGAGGAAACTTCGGCGATCTATATCCGACGCATCAGAGACTGCGCGAGAAGATCGTTGCCAGCTATCCAAACCATAGGATCGTAATCCTTCCGCAGACGATTTTCTATAAGAAAGAGTCCGAATTCGACCGAACGGCACTCATATTCAACGGACACAGGGACGTTCATCTCTACGTTCGCGACCCGTTGTCCTTGCAAGCCGCAACCGATAAGTTTCATCGATGCAACGTGTATTTGTCGCCCGACATGGCTCATCAGTTATGGCCTATTCGCCATAAGGACAGCCCGGATAAGGAGCTGCTCTGCTTCTTCCGCACGGATATCGAGAAGACCGCCGAGCAGGAGCAGCTAGAATCCGCGAGCCGCGGCGACTATTTGGACTGGGGCTCCCTGTTCAACAGGATGGAGCAGAAATCGATACATCTCATGGTTCGGATGTTTAAGAAAGGCCCCGGTCCGCTGCTCATGCACACGATCTGGGGCAAGTACACCGATTATTTGGTCGATAAAGCAGTCAAACGCTTCAGCGGATACCGGAACGTGCAGACGTCCAGGCTCCACGGTCATATTCTCTCCTGCCTGATGGATAAGCCGAACACGCTGCTGGACAATTCTTACGGCAAGAACTCCAACTACTACCATACCTGGACGAGCGGCATCAAGTCCGCCGAATTGATTGTGAAGAGTAAAGGCTAGATAAGTTGAGCTAGAGAACTGAACAAAGCAGCGGAGCAAGAGAGATGAATCTGGAGAAGCGTCAGCGATCGGAAGATCATTACTCTTGCGCAGCAGCCCCTTGTTCGTATGTGTAGTTCATCTTATATAGACCTACTGAGGAGGAGTAACCATGAAGATTGTTCTACTCTCCGGAGGCTCTGGCAAACGCCTGTGGCCGCTGTCGAACGATTCCCGCTCGAAGCAGTTTTTGAAGGTGCTTAACAATTCGGAAGGAAAACTCGAATCGATGGTGCAGCGGGTTTGGAGGCAGATCGAAAGCGCCGGGCTTCGCGAGCATGCTTACATCGCGACAAGCAAGCCGCAGGTGGAGATGCTCCACAGCCAGCTGGGCAGCGAGATCGAAGTGATCGTCGAACCGGAACGAAGGGATACGTTCCCCGCGATTGCGCTGGCAGCCGCTTACTTGTATTCCGTAGAAGGCGTCGGCTTGAACGAGACGGTCGTTGTTATGCCCGTCGATCCTTACGTCGAGGAGTCGTTTTTCCACAAGACCAAGGAACTGGACCGCGTCTTGAACGAGTCGGGAGCGGACCTTGCGCTAATGGGCGTCAAGCCGACTTTTCCTTCGGAGAAATACGGGTATATCGTTCCGCAAAGCGGGACGCCGCAAGACGCGCCCTATATGAACGTGCAAAGCTTTCGGGAAAAGCCCCCCGAAGCGGAAGCGAAGGCGATGATCGAGCAGGCCGCCTTATGGAACTGCGGAGTGTTCGCGTTCAAGCTGGATACGATCATCAATATACTGCTGTCGCACGGGTATCCGATCCAATACGACGAGATGGTGAAGCAGTACGGCAAGCTTCCCAAGAACAGCTTCGACTACGAGGTTGTCGAGAAGGCGAACATGATCGTCGCGTTGCCATACGCTGGGGATTGGAAGGATCTCGGGACGTGGAATACGCTGACCGAGGAAATCGTCAGCCCGTTGATCGGCAAAGGCATCATGACGGACGATTCGTCCAATACGCATGTGATTAACGAATTGGATATTCCGATTACGCTGCTTAATGTATCCAACGTCGTTGTCGCGGCGAGCCCGGACGGCATTCTCGTCTCGGACAAGGCTTCAAGCCCGATGATCAAGGAAGTCATGAAGCATTCGGAACAGCGCCCGATGTACGAGGAGCGGCGCTGGGGCCGTTACCGGGTGCTCGATTACCTGAAATATCCGGACGGGACGGAGGTGTTGACCAAGCGGCTCTGCGTCGGACCGGGCAATAATTTGAGCTACCAGTATCATCTGCTTCGGGACGAGGTATGGACGATCGTCTCCGGCAACGGTGTCATGGTACTCAATGACAAGAGATTTCCGGTAAAAGCCGGAGACGTGCTCACGATCTCGAAACAGTCCAAGCACAGTCTGCGCGCGGAGACGGAAATGGACATCATCGAGGTGCAGACGGGGTCGGAGCTAATTGAAGAAGACATCGTCAGGCTTGCGTTCGATTGGGACGAAATTATGCAAATATGCGCGGTGCAGGCGAGGGCTTTTCAATAGAAGGGGTGATGGAAATGAACATTACGGTTATCGGCACTGGCTACGTTGGGCTTGTATCGGGTGTCTGCTATTCGGAGCTTGGTCATGAGGTCATCTGCGTCGACAAAGATGTCGGGAAGATCGACATGCTGCAGGCCGGCGAGATTCCGATCTACGAGCCGGGGCTTAAGGAGCTAGCGGACAAGAACCGTTCCTCTGGCAAGCTCTCATTCACGACCGATCTGAGTGAAGCGGTACGGCAATCGGACATTATCATTTTGGCCGTCGGAACGCCTCCGATGCCAAGCGGCGAGGCGAATATGGCCTATATCAACCAAGCCGCCCTTGATATCGCCGACGCGATGAACGGCTACAAAATCATCGCCGTCAAAAGCACGGTGCCGGTCGGCACGAACGAGCGGATCGGCGAACTGATTCGCAACCGTACTTCGGTGTCGTTCGACAGCATCTCGTTGCCGGAGTTTCTGCGCGAAGGCTCGGCCATCCAGGATACGATGAATCCGGATCGAATCATCATCGGCGCCGATTCCGAACGCGCGGCCGGCGCGATGGTTCGGCTGCATCGGCCGCTGACGGAGCAAATCGTCGTGACGGATATCCGCAGCTCGGAAATGATCAAATACGCGTCCAATGCTTTTCTCGCCACGAAGATATCGTTCATCAACGAGATTGCGAACATCTGCGAGAAGGTGGGAGCGGACGTGACGAAGGTTGCGGAAGGGATGGGCTACGATAAGCGGATCGGACAGTCGTTCTTAAGAGCGGGGATCGGCTATGGCGGCTCCTGCTTCCCGAAGGATACGAGAGCCCTTATCCAAATCGCGGGCAACGTCGATTACGAGTTCAAGCTGCTCCGCTCGGTCGTCGAAGTGAACCAGGATCAACGTTTTAACTTGATCCGCAAGCTGGAGACGATCTTTGACGGCGAGCTGAGAGGCAAGACGGTCGCGATATGGGGGCTGGCCTTCAAGCCGAATACCGATGACGTCCGCGATTCGCCGGCGCTGGAGATCATTCAGTATTTGGTGGAGAACGGCGTGAAGGTGAAGGCGTACGATCCCATCGCGATGGATAACTTCAAAGCTTTATACGGCAAGGAAGGCGTCGCATGGTGCAGCGAGGCGCTCGAGACGGCGCAAGACGCGGACGCGCTTTGTCTGCTGACGGAATGGGACGTATTCGCGGAAGTCGATTTGAATCTGCTGCAGTCCGTCATGAAGCAAGCCATTCTGATCGACGGACGCAACGTGTTCGAAGAGGAGGATTTGCTCGGGACCGCATTCATTTATTATTCTGTCGGACGGCCGAGCCTGAATCAAGGCGTGAAGCAGCAAATTCCGGTCATGCAATTGTAATTCTAACGATAGCGGGGTTCTTACATGATGAAAGCAGGGAAAATCGATTTGAGCGATATTTCGAATGAATTATCCTTTCTGTTATTCATTCTGCGCGAGGCGGGGGAATGGGATGAGCGGCGAACGCGAGAATTCGCTTCGAAGATGAAATGGGATTCTTTCATCCAATTAACGTTGCATCATCGCGTCTATCCTAACGTTTATTTGAAGCTAAGCCAAAGCCGATCATCCTGCATTCCCGCCGATGTTATGGAGACGCTCCGCTACCATTACAATGCCAATCTATTGAAGATGATGCAGCTTACGAGAGAGATGAATACGATTTGCGGCAAATTAGCTGGCGGCGGCATACGAACCCTGATCTTGAAAGGCCCCGTGCTGGCCGTCCAGCTTTACGGCGACATGGCGCATCGGACCTCCAAAGATTTGGATATCCTGATGGATGCCGAGGATGTGGAACGCGCAGAGGAAGTAATGGCGCAGCTTGGATACATTGCTGAGGATAAGCCTACAGCCAAACCGGATTGGAAGAAGAAGACGCATCATCTTTCGTTCAGACACAAGGAACATGCCGTACAGGTCGAAGTCCATTGGCGGCTCAATCCTTATTCCGGCGGCACGCATTCGTTCCATCAGCTGTGGGAACGCAGGAATACCGTTGAAATCATGAATTTGTCCTTTCATTGCCTAGGAAATGAAGACCTGCTCCACTATCTGGCGGATCACGGCGCCAGGCATGCCTGGTTTCGATTGCGCTGGCTAGAGGATATCGATCGGTTAATCCCTCGATTGAACGGCGACGACTTGCTTGCCTACTT
The DNA here is from genome assembly GCF_054483835.1 of Paenibacillus sp. strain BS8-2. Lineage (NCBI taxonomy): Bacteria > Bacillati > Bacillota > Bacilli > Caryophanales > Paenibacillaceae > Paenibacillus > Paenibacillus sp. strain BS8-2. The sequence goes on along the minus strand of NZ_CM137010.1, from coordinate 158,568 downwards.
GAGGTTGCACGGCGGACAATCGTTCGCCGGACAGGCCTTCCTGTTAGCTGAACAACTGCTCGGATCGAAGATTCCTTCTTCCATGGGCGGGCTGACGAAACATAAGAAGTCGATCAGGCTGGCGAGAACGTCCCTGTTTTTTATGAAAAGAATCGTGAAATTAAACCCGGTTCCGGAGAAAAGCGTCGTATGGCCTTATTTTCGGTATAGTCTATCGCTAATGACGGGCAGGCAGCGGGCGAGGTATCTGCTCCATCACTTGGAGCCTAATGTTAAAGACATGTCGCAGCTGCCGCTGTACAAACCGCTTCATTTTCTCTATTTGCCGCTCCGGCCGTTTCTATGGTTCTGGAGGCATATCATCAATAATTGAAATCGAGGTGATCGCGCTGAATGATTATCGATTATTTGGTTTGAACATGAGGAGCAGAATGGTTTTGCCTGAAGCATTCGAAATCAACGGTTTGCAAAGCGTCGATGTCACAATCGAAGTGTTGCCACCACAGGAGAATATCTGGAATTCATTAGAGGGAGCCAACTTCCGCGTCGATAATGGCCAATTCCTGTTTCATGTACCCGGAACGGCTGTTTACAGCGTCGCGGGCGGCACCTATATCGAGATAACCCCTTATCCGGGAGCCGACGAGGCGAAGATTCGACTGTTCTTGCTCGGAACTTGTATGGGGGTGCTGCTCATGCAGAGAGAGAGTTTGCCGCTGCACGGGAGCGCCGTCGTCATGGACGGGAAGGTATATGCCATCGTGGGGGAATCGGGCGCTGGCAAATCAACGCTTGCCGCGGCGTTCGCCCGCGCGGGTTATCCGTTAATGACGGATGACGTGATCGCGGTCGACTTCTCAGGCGGCACGGCTCTCGTTCATCCGTCCTATCCGCAGCAGAAGCTGTGGGAGGAAAGTATCGAGCAGCTCGGCATGCATGATCGCGACTATCCATCGATCTACCAGAGGGTGAACAAATACGCGGTGCCGATACGGTCCCGATTCTGCAGAGAGGCGCTCCCGCTCGCGGGAATCGTCGAGCTAGTCAAATCGGATGAGCCGAAACCGTCGATACGATCTTGCAATCGGCTGGAAGGGCTTCATACGCTCAACGCGCATACGTACCGAAATTACCTTCTCCATCTGATGGACAGGCAGCAATGGCAATTCGAGTGTATTGTCCGGCTCGCTTCCGAGCTTCCGGTGTACCGGCTCCGCCGCCCGGCGGACGGATTCTCCGCCTTCGAGCTGGTGGATCAAATCATTCGCACGACCAATTTAAAGGAGGTTGTTCATTCATGAGCGTCGATACGATTGCCTTAAGCGAGCTTGTCGTCCAGTCGGAAGGCTACCTCGTTAGCGAAATGAACGGCGAGAAGGTCATGCTGAGCATCGAGAACGGCAAGTATTACAACTTGGGCCAGATCGGGGGTCGGGTATGGGAGCTGATCGAGTCCCCGGCGTCCGTTCAAGACGTGGTGGATCAATTAGTGGCCGAATACGTCATCGAACCCGAAGACTGCAAGCGGCAAGTTCGCCGATTCCTGCAGCAGATGCAAGCCGAAGGACTCGTCCAAGCCGGTAAGAAATAATGAACGTGTTCCGAAGAGCGGCGAGAAAAACCAAACGGTTCGCGGCTTATCCCGCCGATTTGAAGCGGATGTACGTGGAAGCTTACTTCTACCTGGCTTGGGCCAGGGTGCTTAAGCTGCTTCCGTTCGCGAAGGTGGCGCCGTCGCTTGGTACGCATGGCAAGGAGACCTCACACGCAAGTACGATAGAGCAGGATCTGCTGCAGCGCAAGGTAGCCAAGGCCGTACATGCGATGAGCCGCGTCACCTGGTGGGAGAGCCAGTGTATGGTCAAAGCCGTGGCGGCGATGAAGATGCTGCGGCGCAGAGGAGTCGCGAGCACGCTCTATCTGGGAAGCGGCAGGGACGAAGGCGGCAAGATGATCGCGCATGCTTGGCTGCGCAGCGGGTCGTATTACGTAACCGGCAACGAGAAGCTGGAGAGATTCGCCGTCGTTGCCGTGTTCGGGAATGACACAGAAGCTGCGGTGTTGTCGCCAGTGGAGCGGTAATCCGCATTAGGAGTATGCCTGATGAGTGATTTATTCTATTTTATACGCAAATTGCGCCGGGACGCCGGATCCCGTCTGTACCTCAATATGTTCACGACCTTCGTGATCAGCTGTTTGGACGGCATCGGCATTTATCTGATCGTCCCGATGCTTAGCTTAATCGGCGTTTTTCAAATGAATATGGATGAAGTGCCGCTTGTATCGACATTGCTTGGTATCGTAGACTCCTGGTCGATCGAGCTCAGCTTGCCGATCGTGCTCGCGATATACGTATTGATTGTAGGGGGACAAGCCCTGCTGCAACGGAGCCAGATGGTGCTGAATTCCCGGATTCTTCAGTCTTACGTTCGTTCTCTTCGCTCGGAAACGTATCGTGGGCTGCTCCTTGCCAGATGGGAGTTCTTCCTCCGCAAGCGCAAGTCGGACTTCCATCATGTCATGGTGAACGAGCTCGGACGGGTCAGCTACGGCTCTTCCCTCTTCCTTCAGATGGTCACGGGCATTATCTTTACGGTGATTCAAATCGGTCTGGCCTTCTGGCTGTCTCCGATGCTAACGGCTGTCGTGCTTGCGAGCGGCGGCATGCTCGCCTTGTTCTCACGCAAGTTCGTCAAGAAGGCTGGAGTGATCGGCGATCAGACATCGGAGCTGTCGCAGAGCTATTTTGCGGGAATCAACGATCATTTCGGCGGCATCAAGGATATCAAGAGCAACAGGCTGGAGCGCTCGCATATCAGGTGGTTCGACGGCATGAGCAAGCAGCTGGAGAGCAACGTCGTCCAGATGGTGCGCGTCAGCTCGCTGTCCCAGTTCATCTACCGGGTCTCTTCGATCGCGCTCATTGCCGGGTTTGTTTATTTGGCCCTGGAAGTGTTCCGTACGCCTGCCGAGCAGCTTATTCTGGTCGTGCTCATTTTCTCGCGGCTGTGGCCGAGGTTTATCGGTATTCAGTCGAATTTCGAGCAGCTCGCGACCAATCTGCCCGCTTTCCGAACAATGCGCAAGCTGCTTCAGGAGGCTCAGCAGGAGAAGGAGCTTACGTTGTCGGAATCGCAGGATGCAAGCAAGCCGTTTCAATTGCGGGACGGCATCGCATGCAGGCAGGTCCATTACCGGTATGATCCCAAAGAGCCGGCGTTCGCTCTGCGCGATATCAATGTCTACATTCCCGCTAATCGCATGACGGCGATCGTAGGTTCGTCCGGCGCGGGGAAGAGCACGCTGATCGACATGCTCATGGGGCTGATCGGGCCGGAGCGAGGGCAGGTTCTGATCGACGGCGTCACGCTGCGGGACGAGAAGCAGCTTCTCGCGTTACGGGGCTCGATCGGCTATGTGGCGCAGGAGCCCTTCCTCTTCCATGCGAGCATTAGGGATAACTTGAAGCTGGTAGATCAAGGTGCCGAGGACGCCGAGCTGTGGAAGGCGTTGACGTTCTCGGCTTCCGACGAATTCGTGCGCAAGCTGCCGCAAGGCCTGGATACCGTCATCGGCGATCGGGGCATCCGGTTGTCCGGAGGAGAGAGGCAGCGGATCGTACTCGCCAGAGCGATATTGAAGCGCCCGTCCATCCTAGTGTTGGACGAAGCGACCAGCGCGCTGGACAGTGAGAACGAGAGGCGGATTCAAGAGGCTCTTGAACGGCTTAAGGGCAGCATGACGATTATCGTCATCGCTCACCGCTTGTCGACCATCCGGAATGCGGATCAGGTCATTGTCATCGAGCAAGGTGAGGTTATTCAGCAAGGCGGCTACAAGCAGCTCTCTCAAGAAGCCAAAGGCAAGTTCAAGCAGCTGCTGAGCTATCAATCGGGAATGAATGGTTAAGGAGTGAGATGGCATGAGCGTTATGGCCGGAGTTATCCAATTCGATAGACCTCTGCAGCCATCCGATGGCACGGCGGATTTCATGGAGGCCGTGCGGCATTTCCCCGGAAATGCTTTCGAGACATGGGAAGAGGGTACGGCTCTACTCGGCTGCCGGTCGCAGTGGATAACGCCGGAATCGGTGCAAGAACGGCTGCCCTTCCGGGACGGGGAATCCGGGCTGGTCATTACCGCCGATGCGATCATTGACAATCGCGGGCAATTGTACGAGCAGCTCGGGATCGGAGGCGACAGGAGGAACGAGATACCAGACAGCGAGCTCATTCTGCACGCTTATCGCAAATGGGGTTCGGAGACGCCGAATTATCTCGTCGGAGACTTCGCCTTCGTCATATGGGATGAAAACAGAAGGCGGCTGTTCGGCGCTAGAGATCAGCTAGGCAGCAGGACGCTGTATTACCATCGGAGCCGGAATTCATTCTCGTTCTGCAGCGTCGTTCGTCCGCTGTTCTCCCTGCCGGGGATCGACAAACGTTTAGCGGAGGAGCGATTCGCCGAATTTCTGGCCATACCGACGCTGCTCGACGCCGTCGATGTTCACACCACTTATTACGCGGATATCTTCCAGCTGCCGCCGGCACACTCGTTTACCCTGCAAGAGGGGAAGCTTGCGGTGGCAAGGTATGGTTCATTCCTGCCGGAACGGAGTCTGACTCTGGGCTCAGACGACGAATACGTGGAAGCGTTCCAGGAGATTTTCCAGGAATCGATCCGCGCCAGACTGCGCACCTTCAAGGGGGTGGGCGTCACGCTGAGCGGAGGACTCGACTCCGGATCGGTGTCGGCGTTCGCGGCGGGCATGCTCGCGGGGGTAGGCAAGAGCCTGCAGGCGTACAGCTATATTCCCGAGCGCGACTTCATCGATTGGACGCCAAGAAGCATGTTCGCGGACGAAAGCCCGTACATTCAATCCGTCGTCGACCATGTCGGCAATATGAACGCCAATTACTTGGATTTTCCCGGGATAAGCCCTTTCACCGAGATCGACGAATGGATGGACGGCCTGGAAGCGCCGTATAAAAATTTCGAAAACGCGTTCTGGGTGAAAGGCATCCATGAAGAAGCGGCGCGTCAAGAAATCGGCGTACTGCTCACGGGTGCCCGGGGAAATTACACTATATCCTGGGGTTCCGCCATCGGTTATTACAGCCTGCTTCTGAAGAGGCTCCAATGGCTTCCGTTATACCGCGAAATTTCATTGTACGGCAGACAGCTCGGCACCGGCCGGAAACGGATCGCCCGCGCTATCAGACAACAGGTATTTCCGGAGAAAGGTGTTCCGTTCGAGCCTGGCGTGCCTCCTCTTATCGATCCCGAATTCGCAAGAAGCTCGGGCGTATTCGATAAGCTGTCGCCTTACGATGTCGGCCTGCGGGAGTCCGCGTACCGGATGATGACGGAACGCGAAGATTACTTCGGCAATCAAGCGGTGTTGAACATGCAGGGCACCATATCGGCGAAGTCGTCATATCGCCTTGGCATATGGGAGCGGGATGCGACCAGTGATATCCGTTTAATCAAATTCTGCTTGGCGATCCCCGTCGAGCAATATGTCAAAGACGGGTTCGGACGGTCTCTTATCCGAAGAGCGACCGAACATCGTTTGCCGGACAAAGTGCGGCTCAATCAACGGACGCGAGGCGTTCAAGGCATGGATTGGGTACACCGGACCATGCCCCGGTGGCGGTTCATCGTGGAAGAGCTTCGCGCTTTGTGCGGAGATGAGCGGGCTGCCCGCTACCTGAACGTCATGCAGGTGAAGGAATCGCTTGGCAAGGCAGGTCCGGACCTCCGTCCGGAGCAGGCCGACGATCCTCACTTGAAGCTGCTTATGCGAAGCTTGATTGCCTATCGTTTTCTCAAACGATTGCAATAGACGACCCCGCTTGAGAGGAGGTGAAAGACTATGGAGAAAAAAGAATGGACTTCGCTTTCCCTGGAAGTGCTGGAGGTATCCGAGACGATGGCAGGCTTCGGTATTTCGAAATTGGACTATTCGTATGTTGACGGCAAGCTCGTAGACATTGATGTTTATGATTCCTAGTAAAATCGGATCACGATCCGCGCCACGAAAGGAGGTGGAAGGAATGGAGAGAAAACAATGGACGTCGCTTTCCCTGGAAGTGATGGAAGTATCCGAGACGATGGCAGGTTTTGGCGTTTCAAAAATGGACTTCACTTACGTTGACGGCAGGCTCGTCGACCTCGACCTGTACGATTCCTAGTATTCAGAGTTCCCAAGCTCCACGGAAAGCGCCGTAAAGGTTCACAGCTTCGGCTGTGCCTTTACGGCGCTTTTTGTCGTCTTGGATAGTGTCAAATTATTCAAAATGCAGCATTATTCTTGTTTGGGCAAAGCGCGGTCCCGAAGCACGCGTTCTAGCAAGCTCCGGATCAGATCGAGATCATCCTTCTCCAGAGGGACGCCGTCCCAATGAAGCTTCTCCACGTTCAAGTATTCCTTCGCGTTATGCGTAAGCTCGTCAGGCGGATCGGGGTGATCGACAAGGCCTAGAAGATAGTCCGCGGACGTGCGCAATTTACGGGATATCGTCTGGATCGATTCGATCGTCGGTTGACGGTATCCCGATTCGTAACCCGCATAGGTGCTTTTGGCCACGCCTACGTAGTCGGCTACTTCCTGCATGGTCAACTTCCTGCTCTTCCTCAGCTGCTTCAGTCGCTTTGCAAACATTTTTTTCTGCCCCCATTAATGTAATACGCTTGCAAAATCAGTATATCAATCTTAGGGCAGATTTGCCATAGAAGGCAGTAAGTAGATAGACCACGAAGCCACTTGGCGGCGATATCCTTGAACGGAGGAGATTTCGAAATGATGGGATTGGACCGGTCACAGTGGTCGGCGTAGCCGTTTCACTTTGGTTCGGAGGAGAGCATCAGCAGGCGTCTCTCGGCACTAAGCTTCGGGCAGGTCTCGCAATAGTCGGGCTCTTCTTGCCCTTTCCCGCCGAGCTGGTAGGCAAGACAACAATATGCACGTACATAGACCGGCGGCCCTTGCCAGAGCGGGTCGTTAAATCGGGTGTAACGGGCAGGGCCCATTGTTTCCGTTAAGGCTAAGGCTTGCCAATCTTGCATAACCAGCTCCAGTCTGTTCGTGCTGAGCGGATAGGATGATGTGCTGTCGGTCAAACTCCCGTATAAGCTGTACACATTGTGTCCTACAAGAGACCACATAACGGTTTCACTCGCTCCCGTGTTGGAAGATACAGCTTTAAATATAGGTGCCAAATGCTCCCTCAACCGATTCATATAAGTTCGTGCAAAGGTAGAGCGATTGGTTTTGGTCAATCCTTCTTCTCGTGAAGGCTCGGCCGCATAAAGCATCATGCCTCGATCGGCCAAACGGAACTTGACGTTCTCATGCGCGAGATCGAGCGGGGTATCGTATAGGCTGAAGGCGGCAAGCACGCCTCGTGCCCATACGGAATAACGTTTGGCGAACAAGGTGCCCGTCACATGGCTTTCGGGATTCCCTAGAGCAGCGGATTGACGATCCAGAATGCGGGTCAACGAGTTTTCGCAAATGAAGTCGCTAGAGGAATAAGGGTAGTCGGAATCGGACCATGGAGCTAGATGAATGGCAAAATAACGCAGAAGGGAGGCTGCCGCCTCCCTTGAAGCGAGATCGTTCTCCCCACTCATTTATTCAATGATCCGCAGCACTTCGTCCAATAGCTCGCCGCGTCCGATGACGCCCCATCCTTTGAATAGCCAGAAGGAGTCTGTCTCATAGAGTTTACCGTTCTGAACGGCAGGCAGATTGCTCCAAAGCGATGTCTCTTCTATTTGCTTCAAGTAATCACCGCCATTAGGATCTACCTCCAGCACCAATCGATCGGCGTCAAGCTCCGGCAATGACTCAAGCGACAGATCTGCTCGCTGCTCTTTGGGAGTCAGAGCGGCTGGCTCGAAGCCGAGTTCCTGGTATAAGAAGACGTTGGTCGGGTGACCTTCCTGTGCGTAGATTTGTACGATGTCTTTTCTCACCCTGAGATAAGCAAGCTGCTTGTCAGCTAGCCCTTCGACCTTCGCTTTGACCTCGGTTACTTTTGATTGCAGCTCACTGACGGCACGCTCAGCCACATCTGTTTTGTCGTACATGCCGGCAATGGTCATGAGGTCGTTCGTCCAGTCTTTTTCGTAATCGAGCCATTCTGAGCCCAGTACGATCGTCGGAGCAATTTTGTTGAGCTCCTCGTAGGTCGTCTCCGCCGTGCGGCTCTCGATTAGGATGACTTCGGGATCAAGCTGTACGATAGCTTCGAGATTAGGGCTGTCCGCCGAGCCTACTGTCGCCACGCCTTCCAATTGATCAGCCAAATAAGGAAGGTAGTCGCCGCCGTACCGGACTTCGACATTTACGCCAACCGGCTTCTCTCCGATAGCCAGCAAGTGATCGATATAGGCGGCGGAAAGCACGACGATTCGTTCGATCTTGGCCGGGATTTCACTCGTACCTTGAAGATGGGTAATGCTTCGAGTCGTTGGCGCCGAGTCTGCGCTTTGGGCCGGCTCGCTCGCAGGCGGATTGGCAGATTCGGGCGCTGCGTTATTGTTGCTGCATGCGGCTAGCATTAGGATAAGGAAGGTCAGGATGATTATACCTACCCTTGTTTTTCTGAAATGATACATGTTGTATTGCCCCTTTGTTTAGTAATAATAATCATTATCATTGTATGGGCAGCAGCGGGAGACAGCAATGGATCATATCCCTCAGTTCCGTTGTACAATATCACTTTCCGGGAGCTTTAACTGGCGTGCAATTCTGCGAACGGCAGACAATCGACCTGTCGGCCCCAATGCTCGGAAGAACAGATCGCCAGCCTCGTATACATGTCCGTCACGAACGGCAGGCAGCGCTCTCCAGGATTCCGATTGCTGCAGCATCTTTAGTCGAGTCTTGGCTTCCTCGGTAGGATCCGTCATTAAGAAGATATGGTCAGGCCGTAAGCTGGCCCATTCGCTGAGTGGGAAGTCTATCCATGATCGTGCCTGTAATCCATCCGGCAGCCCGAGACTCAAATCCTCATGAAGCAAAGAACCCGTTTGGTTAGACGCTCCATAGACCCGATAGAACGAGCCGCATATTCGAACGAAACAAGCCGTCTGATGACCCCATTCCTGCACAAGCTTTTCGCGAATATTCGATTTGACTGAAGTATAACGTTCCAGCCATTGCCGGGCTTCGCGTTCTTTGCCGAATAGATGGCCGATATGCCGCAGCATCTCGCCATTTTCGTTGGAATGCCGCAGGATTGCTATTGGCGCGATAGCTTGTAATGAGATATCTTCCTTCAATCGGTCGCTCGTCAGAATCAGATCCGGCTTCGATCGGAGCAGCTTGCCGTATTCCGGCTTAGCCCCATCCAGCCATATTTTCTCTCCATCCTTGTGATGAAGACTCTCCCCATCGAATGCGGTCGAGACCCGGCCCGCATAGGACAATGCAGCGACGGGCTTAAGACCAAGAGTTGTCAGATAATCGTCGAGACCGTAATAGATCGTGGCGATTCGGTTGCATTTGTTCTTTATATAGAGGGTCGGCGCCACACCTTCAGCCTTCTTGAATGCTCGGCTGAAGTAATGCTCGTCCTTGTAGCCAACCGCGCGCGCGATCTCCTTGATCTTGCTGCTGTCGATTATAAGCCGTTTCGCCTTGTCCATACGCCTGTGCTCGACGTATTGAAGAGGCGTCATACTAGTTCGGCGCTTGAAGGTGCGTATGAAATGATTAACGCTAAGCCCTGCTAAACCCGCTAATTGTTCAAGCTTCAAATCCTTCGCATAATGTTCGTTCATATACGCGATCGCGTAGTCCATACCGACAACCGGCTCGGATGGCGACGACTGCTCCAGCTCGCCGTTCATCAGACGCTCAAGGAAGCGGTGAAGCCGATATTTCAAGTGGAGGACATCGGGTACACAGTCGCTGTCGTCGGATTCTCTTCTGCTTGAGTCATCTTCAAGGAGACTTGCCGCTTGTCCGCAAGCCTTGGGGGAGAGCTTGCCAGAGACTGGAAACTTTAACTCTGATGGATGCCAGGCTGCTTCCCGTCTGGAAAGCTGAACGCCGTTAAACAGCAGCAGCGAGAAGGAAATCGGCTCATCGATAGACGATTGACCTTCTATCAGCATGCCTGGAGCAAGGAGAAAAGCATCTCCTTTGTTCGCGGAGTAGAGCTTGCCGTTCAGCATAAACATGCCTTCGCCGGACGTAATGACTGCCAAGGCATGATGATGAAAGGCTTTTCTCCGAAATGAGCCTCGCAGGCCATCCCGCTTGATTCTTTTGATCGAAGTAAGCGCCATGCGCCCTGATCGACCTATGTACATTGTATCTTTCATTTGTGCCTCCGAATGGATCCCCAGAATTGTTCGCGCGTTCGTCATTCGTCCTTTGTCCAGTGTAACATGAAATTCGTTGGAGATTCGGCCTTCGCGAGCAGAGGAACGTAAAAAGGGCTGAATCCGGAATTGTACCAGATTCAGCCCTTTATCTAGCTTTTCAATTGTTATAATTTACGATACCAAGGCAACCGCGACAGCGGCGCTGCGACTTCGATCCCAGCAGGTCCGTCCACGATGCTGCCATCGTCGCCCTGCCAGCGTCCAACAGGGAATTGGATCAAGCGGGACGTGCTTCCTTTCGTTATGACCGGAGCGACAAGGATGGATTCGCCAAGCATGAACTGATCCTGAACGGCGTGATACCCTTCATTGGGGAACACAAATTCCATGCTGCGCATAATAGGAAGCCCATTCTCAGCGGCCTGGTCTGCAAGACCGGCAATAACGGCCCCCAATGCCGTGCGTGTCCGCACGGCATCCATACACCATGACAATTCGTCACCGCTTAGTACCCGCCATGGCGCCATGGAGAACTGCATCGCAGGGAACAGAGCTGAGCATTGTACATAACGGACAAACAACTCCGAATCGAATCGGAAATGCGGCGAATTGATATCGCCGTCCATGCCCCCGCCAACCATATCGGGACAATTATAGGCGTAGCCCATCAATCCTTGGGCGATGGCGTTCGGGATGAGACCTTGCAGACCGGTTGCCGCTTCCCACGAATGCGTCTTGTCTCGCTGCCGCTGAATGAGCGCCTGCCCTCCAAGCTTCCAGCACATCCGCAATTCGCTTAGCCCGTATCCGATGCCGAGTGCGGCATAAGCTTCGCAATCCTCCATAGGACGGACAAGACGTGTCCACTCCACGGCTGCAGCAACATCATTCTGAAGCTCAGGCAGTATCGGTTCTCCCGCGTCGAACTTGAAGCCGTCAACCCCGTAATCCTTAATCAATCGATCGAGCTGCTCCCTGAACCATGCGGAGCCTCCCGCGCTTGTATAATCGACCACTGCGCTATACCCGTTCCACCATCTTCTTAAGACAGGAGAGCCGTCCGTATATTTCATTACATAGCCCAAATCACGCAAACGACGGAAGTTTATGCTGTCCGGACTTACATACGGGCATACCCACAGCATTATTTTGAACCCTAACTCGTGTAATACAGCAATCATTCCGGCGGGATCGGGGAAACGGTGTTTGTCAAAGTCCCAGGTGCCATAGTCTTGCATCCAATTATCGTCGATAATCAGCACACCAGGCGGCATACCGTTTTCGATAATGGATCTAGCGTAATTCAATAACTTCTCTTGCGTCGCTTCATAGAACATCTCGACCCAAGTACAATATTGCGGCGCTGTGAAAGCCACCTTGTCTGGTGTGACGCCCGAAGGGGGGAAGTGGCTGGCGCAAGCATGGCGGTACGCGCCTTGGAGCGACTCGTGTCCTTCTTGAATGGAGAGCTTCTCGTTATGATCGATCGTCAGGCTGTCCTCCCGGAATGAGAAAGCAAACGGTTCTTCGGACCAAATATATCTGCCTTTATTAGAAAGTAATAAGGGTGAAGCCTGATTATCATCTGTCAACCTTATATCCCGCGTATGTTCGCCTTCGCCGAATGGCATCGCGTAACCTTCATTAATGACGCCTCCCCACCAGAATTCGCCGGGCTCTCTTTTTAACACTGTCGTTGTCATAGAGGACACTTCCTATCTGTTTTATGAAATTATTTGCGCAAATATTTACTGACAGTATGAATGAAATGATGGGCTAATGCAAACCTTTTTTATCTTAATAATTGGGCATCCAATCTTAAATATGAGGCATTTCAAGTCATTGCAGTCATCCATTACAATGAAGACGTAACGAGGCAAACGTTTAGTACATGAGATTTACGCAAAATTTTTGCCTAAACTATTTCATAGGGGGATATCAAATGATGAAAAGAAACAAATTTGCAACAGTAGGCACAGCTGTACTTATTACGTCTGCTTTGTTCGCCGGCGCATGCAGCAACAACGCCAATACGCCGGCGGACAATAGTCCGAGCAACAATGCTGCAACTGAAACAGATGCACCTAAGAAAAACGTAACGATTACCTACTCGATCTGGGATAAGATTCAGCAGCCGGCCATGGAAGCGATCGCTGCAGAGTTCACGGAAGAGAATCCGAATATCAAAGTAAAGGTAGAAGTGATTCCGTGGGGCGACTATTGGACCAAGATGTCCGCGGCAGCGCCATCCGGCACGTTGCCTGACGTGTTCTGGATGCACGGAGGCCAATTTATCAAGTATGCATCGGGCAAATTCTTGGAGCCGATTACGAGCAAGGTGCAAGCTGGGGAAATCGATCTGAGCAATTACGCAGCCGACTTGGCTACGATCTACACGCTGAACGGCGAGAACTACGGCGTGCCGAAGGACTTCGACACGATCGGACTCGCGTACAACAAAGAATTGTTCGATCAAGCAGGCGTTGATTATCCGGACGATACATGGGATTACGCTAAGCTTGCCGAGGTTGCCAAGCAGCTCAGCCAGCCAGACAAAGGCATCTATGGCTTCGGGGCGAAGCTTGATACACAAACCGGCTACTGGAACGATATTCTTGCTAACGGCGGATCCATCCTGACATCCGACCTGAGCAAATCCGGTTACGATGACCCAGCTTCTATTGAAGCTTTGCAAGCCCGTTACCAAATGATTCTCGACGGAGCTTCGCCGACGCATCAACAAATGACGGATATGGAATCCACCGAGATGTTCAAGTCCGGCAAACTCGCGATGATCTTTGACGGCTCATGGAGAATCAGCGACATCGACAGCAGCGAAATCATCAAGGGCAAATGGGATTGGGCAAAACTGCCGACAGGCAAGTCGAAACGCGGCAATATCATCAACGGTCTGGGCAACGTAATGTCTGCAGCAGGCAAGAACAAAGAAGAAGCATGGCAGTTCCTTAAGTTCCTGGGCTCCGAACGAGCGGCTCAAATTACGGCAGAGATGGGCGCAGCAATCCCGGCCTTCAACGGTACACAAGATGCTTGGCTTACTTCGAGACCTCACCTGAATCTGAAAATATTCACAGAGCAAGTAGCTGATGCGATTCCATACCCAAGCGGCACGATGGCGTATCCGGTCTGGTTCGCGAAGGAGCCTGAGATCATGTCCCAAGCATGGGGCGGAGCGATTTCTGTAGAGGAAGCAGCTAAGAAGGTCGCGGATATGATGAACCAAGCGATCGCCGAAACGAAATAATAACGATCTAAATATAGTCGTGCGAGGACGCTCTTCATACATCGGAGCGTCCCCGGACGAGTAGGGAGTGGTAGGGTTGAATTCCAGAAGCAGATATGTGTGGGCTTATGTCATGATCGCGCCAACGCTCCTGGGCACATTGATTTTCTGGGGATGGCCGGTTCTTCATTCGATATTGCTGGGCTTCCAGCAATCGCAAAACTTTGGCCTGGTCAATCATTGGGTTGGATTGGATAACTATGCAAAGCTGATCCGGGACGAGGAGTTCTGGCAGAATCTTCGCAACACCTTGTATTACGTCGCTTTGTTCGTGCCCGTGACGCTGGCGTTATCTACCTTCTTCGCGGTTCTGCTGAACGCCAAGATCAAAGCGTTATCCGTCTACCGAGTCATCTTTTTCTTGCCTCAAGTGACGATGCCCGCCGCGGCGGCGATGGTATGGGTCGTGTTGTTTGCACAGGATTTTGGTCTGATTAACCATATTCTTGGCACGCGGGAAGCTTGGCTGTCCAATACCAATACGGCGATGTTCGTGCTCGTAATTGTAGGTGTGTGGGGAGCAATCGGCCTCAATATGTTATTGATTCTTGCAGGCTTGCAAGGCATACCGAAGTCGCTTTACGAAGCGGCGGATATCGATGGAGCAAGGCGGTGGGGCAAGTTCCGCTACATTACGATCCCTATGTTGACGCCAACACTGTTCTTCACGAGCATCATTTTGTTAATTGGCGCTACACAAATCTTTGATTCGATCTATCTTATTATCGGGAAGACGAACGTAGCGCTGCCATCGGTTCGCTCGCTAGTCTATGCCTACTACCAGAACAGCTTCGTATACTTTAACCCTAACTATGGGGCAGCTATTATTAATGTCTTATTGGTCATTAATTTGATTCTGACCGGCATACAATTTGCGTTCCAGAAAAAGTGGGTCGTCTACGACTAAGAAAGGGGGAAAACCGACATGCAGACTTTGTCGGCGAGGAGAATCAACCTGCTGATACACGTCATCCTGATCATCAGCGCGATTGCCATGCTTGTACCGTTTATCTGGATGGTGCTGACTTCACTGAAAACAACGACGGAAGCTACGCAAATTCCGATCCGATTTTTCCCCGATGCCCCTAGCTTAAGAGGCTACATCGAGGCGATCAAACAATCGGCGTTTCCGCATTATTATATGAATACCGTATTAACCGCCATCATGAAGACGGTGTTTCCGGTTATATTCAGCTCCATGGCGGCTTACGCTTTTGCACGGATCAGATTTCCAGGAAGCTCCATCCTATTTGTGCTGATTCTTTCGGTGATGATGGTGCCGAATCCTGTTTTCTACACGCCGCAATACATGATGATGAGCGACCTTGGATTGGTGAACACGGTTACCGCGCTTTGGATTACCTCGCTCATCAGCCCTTTTGCCACGTTTCTATTGAGGCAGTTTTTCTTGACGATCTCGAAGGAGCTAGAGGAAGCCGCCGTGCTCGACGGCTGTAATCCATTCCAAATTTATTGGCATATCATGCTTCCACTGGTCAAATCGGCTTTGGTCGCGATTGTCATCATTCAGCTGCAGTGGGCATGGAACGAGCTGCAATGGCCGCTGATCATCAACAGCTCACCTGAGAAGATGACCTTGTCATCCGGTATTGCAACACTGGTATCGATGTTCGGAACGGATTATCCAGTCCTGATGGCAGGTGCCTTTATGGCGGTCGTTCCGATGATCATTCTGTTCTTTATTTTCCAAAAGCAGTTTATTGAAGGCATCGCGTTCAGCGCACACAAAGGTTAAATAAAGTTGAAACAGGAATCCGGGCTTACGAGAAGGTCCGGATTAACCTGTTAGCGAGCTTAAACCGACCGAAAGGTCATTCTTCTCGCAAAAGAATGATAGCGTTTTCAATCGTACAATAAGGAGGATCATGATGAAATCAAATGCTTTGAATCGAAGTAGAAAAGCCAAATTACGCAGCAATAGGAATTCCTCATTAAAAGTAATGCTTATCGCTTGTTTATTAATGAGTACGTTCTTCGGCCATGCGGTAACCAGCAGCGTACATGCCGACCCGGTCCCTGCGCGGGTGCCAACCAATCCCTATCCGAGTCCTGCGGTGGATAACACGTTAGTCCAGCATGACTTGACTCATGCTCCAAGTCCGCTGGACAATCCGCTGAAAGGCTTTGCGCCGTTCTATCCATGGGAAACGGAAACCTCGTTCCCGCATAGTCTGGAGTGGTATTATGTGCCGCTGAAGGCGGTGATGAGCGGTCCTAATTCCTTTACCTTCGGCGAGGGCTTGGAGCTGGCGCTGGATGCGATCGCAGCTAGAGGCAATCAGGCGGCGATTCGGGTCTATCTGGAATATCCGGATAAACCTGATGCCATCCCGGCTTTCATACGCGACAACGAAAACATCGAAATGCGCCACAACGATGCCTTCAATCAAGACGAGCCCGACTATGACAATCCGCTCATGGTGGAGTATCTCACCAACTTCATCGAGGCGTTCGGGGCGGAGTACGATGGCGATCCCCGCATCGGCTTTATCCATATGGGACTCGTAGGATTATGGGGCGAGTGGCATACATGGCCTTATGATTCGGATACCGAGGATGGCAAGCCGAACTATATGCCAAGCGACGAAACGATCGGAACGCTGTTCACGGCTTACGATGCGGCCTTCGATTACACAAAGCTGGAGGTCCGATATCCCGGCTTGCCCGGCGCAGCGGATTACAACTTCGGTTATCATGACGATTCCTTTGGATTTAAGGAGGGAGATCCACTGGAGAGCGTCACGCAGCCCGAAAGCATGGGGGGCGCCTACTATTCGTTCCTGACCAAGATGCTGGATGCCGGATCGGAGAACAAGTGGATTACACAATCCATCGGCGGAGAGGTGCGGCCGGAGATCCAGAGCAGCTTCTTCAGCGGCGGAGCCAATGTGGATGATGCGATGGACGACATCGAGTTGACGCACGCGACGTGGATGATTAACCAAGGCGGGATCAGCAACTATAGCGAGAGCAATGCCGCCGTTGCCGCTGGTGTCAGAAAGATGGGCTACGATCTGCATGTCAAGAGCGCCCATTACAATAATATCGAGCAAGGCGATGTGCTAAAGGTTGGAGTCACGATCGAGAACGACGGCGTCGCACCATTCTCGTATCCATGGGCGGTGGAGCTCGGCGTTAAGAACGCATCAGGAAAACTGGTCAAACAATGGGATACGACATGGGATCTGACGAAGGTCATGCCGCAAGAAATAAGGACGTATCCCGAGTGGGGCCTTCCCGAAGAGCAGGAGTACGTTCCATTCGGCGAACCTTATTATTTTGACACGACGATTGCCGATCCTGACTTAAACGACGGATATTATTATTTGGTCATGAAGGTCGTGAATCCTTTAGAGGCCATTAGCAGCAAAGCCAAGCAAGTCGGCTTCGCCAATACGGATCAGGACGAGGCGGGATGGCTCAATCTGGGACCGGTGCTGATCGGGGATTGTGCGTCTCCATGCGAGGCGCCTCCAACATCGCCGCCTCCGCCGCCAACACGCTTGCTCGTGGATGATTTCGACGGGACGCCGGCGTGGTCCGAGAAGAAAAATGATCTAGGTCAAGGCATCAATTCCAATAACTTCGGAGGCGTTGATGTATCAGGCAGCATTGCGGATGGCGCATTAGAGCTCAACTATCAGAATATGGCGTGGTTCGAGACGAATATCGGACGTAACCTCACGGATACGAGCAAGCTGGTGTTTCGGATGAAAGGAGCTGCCGGCGGCGAGGAAAACGAAGTGAAGCTGACGATCGGCGGCGTCGGAAAAACGCTGGCGCAATTCAGCGGGGATACGATTACGACAGACTACAAAGATATTGTGATCGACTTGGCTGCTCAAGGCGTCAATTTGACGCAGACGATCTGGAGCCTTGCGATCTCGCAAGGAAGCTGGGATCAGTCGGGAACGATCTATATCGACGAAATCTATTTGACCGACCGTTACGAGTCGGATACCGACCCAGGCACGGATCCAGGTACGGATCCGGGAACCGACCCGGGAACGGATGCGCCTGGGCTCATTGAGGACTTTGAGTCCTATGCCGACAATGCCGCCTTGGGGCTAGCTTGGACGGAAGCCTGGTCGGACAAACCGGGCTCGGTGACAAGAACGCTTGGCGATGCCAGCGGCAGTATGGGTCTACAGCTATCGGTCGCTATCGACAATTCGGAGTGGGCCAACATCATTCATGCCATCCCCGCGGACCTGCAAGATTGGTCGAAGTTCGACGGCTTAAGCTTCTGGGTGGATAACACGACATCCGACAGCAAGAACTTCAGCTTAAACGTCGCGCTTCAAACGCCTGTAAGCAAAGGCGAGTTCGGGCTGCAAGAAGGCGGAGCGGCTACGACGATCTCCGAAGGTGGCGTCTGGCAAGCCGCGGCGTTTAACGGCAGCTCGCTGAATGTCCCTTCGGGCTTCAAGGGTGTCGTGCGCATCGGATGGGATCAATTCGTACAGTCCGCATGGCAGTGCGACGGCAACCAAGGGGAATGTGCGGCCTTGCTGGATCCTAGCACCGTGACGGGACTTCAGTTCGGCTACCCGCCGATTGGTTACGTGAACAATGTCGTCACGATTGACGACATCGCCCTCTACCGGTCGGACAAAACGCTGGATGATTTCGAAACATACGCTGATAATGCGGCTCTGCAGAACGTGTGGCGAGTCGACTGGGAGAACGGAGACCCGTCCGCGCAGCGCACGCTTGATCTGGACAATGCCGCAAGCGGCGAGCAAGCGATGAAGTTAACGGTGTCTACTCCTCCGGGCGGAACCATATCCCAGTGGGTTAATATCAAACGGGCAGCCTTCACCGGCACGGATTCCGATTGGTCGGCGTTCGACGGTCTAACGTTCTGGGTGAACAACGTTTCGCCAATGGCCAAAGCGATGGATCTCAATATTTCGCTTGTGACGGATGCGTCGAAAGGCGAGTTTTCGTTACAAGCGGGAGGTTCAGTTCAGTTCTATGATGCAACGGAAGGCTGGGAGGCAAGTACGCTTGGCGGAGGTTCTCTGTCGATTGCATCAGGCTATCGGGGAGTAGTTCGCATACCATGGAGCGCATTCTCTCAATCTAGCTGGCAAGACTGCGGCTCCTGCGCAGCCGAATTCAACGCGAGCAAAGTGCTGCAAATTCAATTCGGCTTCAGCCCGCTCGCACAAGCCGACAATGTACTGAGCATTGACGAGGTTGGCCTATACGCATTGGCTGGCAGAACCGGTGGAGACGGAGAAGGACCGACGAACCCGCCTGTCGATCATCCGAGCCCTCCGGAATGGGCGACGGCAGAAGGAACGTATGCCTTGGAGCATCAACCGGCACCGGTGGATAATCCGCTCAAAGGGCTCCTTCCTTTCTACGACGCATCCGAGGAAGCGTATTTCAAGGTTGGCGACGACTGGAGAGATCGTCCGACTCAGCTGCCGTACAGCTTGGAGTTCTTCTACTTGCCGCTGAGCAAGCTGATGAACAATGTGGATGACTTTAACTGGACCGAGCTGGACAAACGGCTTGCGGAGGTCGCGGCCAGAGGTAATCAATCGGTATTCCGGGTCTATCTGGACTATCCGAACAAACCGTCGGGCATCCCGCAGTTCCTGATCGACGCGGGGCTTCAAACTTACGAGTACGAAGAATTCGACAACGGCAAGGATGCCACGAGCTTGGCGCCGAATTACAACGATGAACGTCTATTAGGTGCACTGGACAATTTCATCGGCGCGCTGGGATCGCGTTACGACGGCGACCCGCGGATCGGCTCCATCATGATCGGCTTGATCGGGTTCTGGGGAGAGTGGCACACCTACCCGTATGACGGCAATATCCAGCAGCCGAACCTGATGCCAACCGATGCTAATCTCCATCGGGTTCTCACTTCCATGGATGCTGCATTCGACGAAACGCAGCTCGTTCTGAGATATCCGAAGGACAGCGCCGATCTGAAAACCAAAAACTTCGACGTTGGTTATCATGATGATTCCTTTGCGTTCCAGACGCTCCCGCCAAGCTTGGGCGGACAGGGCTGGCATTTCTGGGGCAGAGTGAACGACGCCGGCGTCACGGAATTCTGGAAAGAGAATGCGATGGGCGGAGAGATGAGACCGGAAATTCAAGTGAAAATGTGGAACAACGATCCGCCGAGATACAATGAACTTTCGACGCCGATCGAGAACGCGCAAGGCGAGGATTATTACACGAGTCTCGACTTGACGCATGCGTCCTGGTTAATCGCGCAAGGGATCTTCCAGACGCCGCTAGACGCTGAACCGTTGGCAAGAGCGACGGAAGGCTCACGAGCTATGGGTTACGAATATTATGCGCCGACCGCCTATCTGGACGGAACGGATGGCAATCTCAAAGTTGGCGTAGAGCTAGAGAACAAAGGAGTAGCACCGTTCTATTACGACTGGAAGGTCGAGCTTGCCGCCCAGACAGAAGCGGGTATCGTCAAGATTTGGGAGCCGGGTTGGAGCTTGAAGGATATTCTGCCTAATACGAATGGCTTTGACGGTAACAAGCTGTTCGAGTCGACGACCAATCCTGAACTTGGCAATGGAAGCTATCAAATTCTGATGCGCTACGTTAATCCGCTTGAGGAAATGAACGCGGACGCCAAAAGGTTCCACTTCGCCAACGCGGAGCAGAGCAGCAACGGATGGTTGACGCTCGGCAATGTAGAGGTATCGGACAGCGCAGCGGAAGCGCCGATCAGAGTGGAGGACTTAACTACGGTTACATCTCACCAAGTTTCATTGAAACCAGGCGAGAGCAAGCAGATAGACGTCGTTGTATCTCCTGCGAATGCCGATAACAGCAGAGTCGAATGGTCGTCGGCCGACCTTAAAGTTGCTTACGTATCTAATGCGGGCTTGGTCACGGCGGTAGGTGCTGGTCAAACCGTCATTACAGCGAAGAGCTCCGACGGCAATCTGACAAAAACATTTACGGTCACCGTAGAATCCGGTTCGAATCCGGGGACGTCAGGCGGCACGACAACTTCTGAGCCTATTGTCACTGACAAAGGAATCAAGCTGGGGCAAGACGCCATCCGGATCTCGCGGTCAACGAATAAGGATGGAGTGAGCGAAGCGGCAGCGGTACTCGATGGGCAAAGGCTTCGAGATGCTTTCCTTTCGCTTAAGAATAAACCAAATCCGGCGAGTGCGAACACAGTAATCATTGATCTGAGCAATGAAGCCGGAAGCGTGAAGGTGGATATCCCATCCTCCGCGCTCGTAGACGGAGCAACCGAGCTGCCAGATGCTGGGATCACGATTCAGACGAACCTCGGAAGCTATACGATTCCTGTCAGCGCGCTAGGCTTGAATAAGCTGTCAGATCAATTGGGCGTTCAAGCAAAAGAGATGACCATCAGCATCAGCATCGTCCAAGTTGCGGGCGGAGCTGCAGATCTTATGACCGAGCAAGCGAACAAGGAAGGGTTAACCTTGTTATCCCCTGGGCTAGATTTTAGAATTACGGCCGAGGCAGGTGGTCATACGGTTGAGCATGGAAACTTTGGCAGCACTTATGTAGAAAGAACGATTATGCTGACCGGAAAGCCTGATGGCGCCAATGCAACCGCGCTACTGTTCGATCCGGCAACGGGCACCTTCCATTTCGTACCGACGCTCCTTCAGAGCGCTGAAGGGAAAACGGAAGCCCTCATCAAACGGAACGGCAACAGCATCTACGTAGTCGTCCAAGGTAACAAAACCTTTGCCGACCTTCAGGGCCACTGGGCGAAAAAGGACATTGAGCGGCTAGCGTCTCAGCGGGTCGTTAACGGAGCAGCGATGGACCGCTTCGCGCCGGATGCTTCGATTACCCGGGCGGAGTTCGCGGCGATCCTCGTACGTTCCTTGGGGCTGGGCAATTCGGTTAAGTCTACCAAATTCAGTGACGTTACAAGCGAAGATTGGTTCGCGAATGCCGTTGCGACGGCGGTAGAGGCGGGATTGATCGAAGGGTATGGGGACGGCACATTCGGACCTGACGAGTTGATTACGCGCGAGCAGATGGCGCTTATGTTATCAAGATCATTAAGGTATACGGGCCAATCACTTCAAGAGGGCCAACCATCGAGCAGAACGTATATAGATAGAGGAACCGTTGCTCCTTGGGCTACACAAGCGGTAAACGAAATGCTTGCTGCCGGAATAATCAAAGGAAAAACGGAATCGACCATCGAACCTGCTGCCAATGCGACCCGTGCGGAGGCTGCCGTGATGATCAAACGATTCTTGCAGTATGTACAGTTTATGAACTAGCGATTTGACGGAAATAGGGGCACATGAGAATCCCATTCATGTGCTCCTGTTCTATGCATGGAAACGTATTCACTCAAAGGGAAATCGTGTACACTAGCAATATGACTTTATGGAAAAGGAGGCAGCGTTGGAAGATGAAACCTGCCGTCATCGGTTTGGCTGCATTGTTAGTTGTCGCGCTACTCGTTTTTATCTTTAACCCCTCCATTAGCCGTGAGCCAACCGACTCTCCTGAATCCCGAGATAGGGATAAGGCGGAGCAGCAAGCCTCAGACACACCTGAGGGCTTTGTTACGCTGAAGGTCATCATGCCTGGCGATATGTCGGCGCGTATGGGCGATTTTGTAGAAAACGAACTGAATAAAAGGCTTAAACAAGAGTTGAACATGAAGCTTGAATTGACATATATCCCATGGTCCAATTATCAGCAAAAGCTGGAGCTGGCCTTGTCCACCGGCGAGGATTACGATTTGTTCTGGTACGGTGCGCCATTTGTCTCTATCTATTATACGAAGGGATATATTCAGCCCTTGGACGAGCTGCTGAAGCAGTATGGTCAGAATTTGATCAAACATATTCCGGATGAAAACTTCAAGCAGAACCGGATCGACGATAAGCTTTGGGCGATACCGTCTCAGGCGTTTACATCGGCGGGAAAATTCTCTTCCGTCATGGTTCGGCAGGATTTGCTGGAGAAGGTCGGCATGTCTGAGATTGAGACGATCGCAGATCTGGAGCTGTTTTATGCGAAAATGCACGCGATCGACCCTAGCTATTACGGTTATCTGGAGACGGACCGGGGGCACGAGATGGTGTGGAGGGAATTGACGGATCGCAACTATTCTTCCTTGGACGAGCGACTATTGTTCATCGTTGATGAGGATACCGGCGAAATGTTGAACTACGTGGAGACCGAGATATTCGAGAAGGTGGCGAGGCTGCGCGAATCATGGGTGGATAAGGGGATCATCGACAAAAATCTTGTAGGAAATCCGGCAGCGAAGATCGATCAGGAAAATGCAGGGAAACTTCTCTTCCGGGTTGGCGCGGTTTCCAGAGCGATGGAGAATCTGCAGACGGCGCGGAATGCGGATCAAGGTGCCAGATTGCGCGAGTATTATCTTGCCAAGGAGAAACCTAAGTTCATTACGACTCCGGGCAACGAAGCGTTTATGATCACGGCGGCATCGGAAAATCCCGAACGCGCCATGATGTTCATGAACTGGATTCTAGCGAATCAAGACAACTACAACTTTATTATTTACGGAGTAAAGGGCAAGGATTATGTGCTGGAGAACGGCAAGATTAAGCTGCTGACCAACGATCAGCTTATGTACGAGTGGATGTGGCGGAACAAGGAGTTTTTTATCGCTCCTGCGGGCATCGAGGATGATATGATCCAGGATATGCTGACGAACGATGAGAACTCTAGTATCTCCAAGCTCTTCGGCTTCCATTTCAATGAGGCTCCCGTCAGGAACGAGATGGCACAGGTCATGGCGGTCTACAAGGAGAAGGTGGAGCCGATCAACTTTGGCTTGGCCAGCTACGATCTCCATTACACGGATGCTGTTGCAGCGCTCAAGAAGGCAGGTTTGGATATTGTTTTTGCCGAATTAAAGAAACAGTTCTCAGAATTCCGAAAACAACATTAGAGGCCGAGCCCTTAATTGAGAGGACGACCCTGGATGAGCCGATTCAGCATTTTCACGAAGTTAATCGCTACATTATTTATTTTGTTAATTCCGATCTTGCTCCTGTTCGCAGTGTCGAATCGTACCAGCACGGATGTGTTGACCGAAGAAATCATTAAGGTGAAGCGATACCAGATCGAAACGTTCGCGAACCAGTTGGATGAATTGTTTTTTAGACTGGATACCTACAAGAAGATGCTGTACGAGAGTACGGATGTACGGAATTTGGCGTATCCCGATCTGCTGGATGATGTGTTGGATAAATATCGAGTCAATCGGACCGTATCCGAGGAGATTAATCGACTGGCGGGGTACGGCGACTGGAAAGCGGTTATCGCGGTGCTCTACCCCCGCTCGGGGATCGTCATCAAAAGCAATTCCAGCTTGAATGCGCTGCCCGAGGCGTTCCCGGCGCAGGATACATTCTGGCAATACTATCCGGATCCGAATGAAGATTATTTCATGGGAATTCTATCGTATCCCGAGAACTCGGCAGAGACGGGCGAAGCGCATATGCGGGTCGTGCTCAAGTTCGGCATCGCGGCATTGCGCAGCTCTCTGTCCGAATTTAAAGCGAATGGTTCGGGAGATCCGTTTCTATACCATCCAGGGGCGGACCCTATCTATAATTACTCCGTCAATGTGGAGCAAATCGACGAGTTTCTCCCGCGGCTTAAGGAGATCGATCCCTCGTCGGAAAGCGGTTATATGATGATGGAATCTGACAAAACGAGGTTCCAGGTTCATTATCAAAAGCTAGAATCGTTAGGTTGGTATTTGGTTGACTACGTGCCCATCAGCCATATCATGGCGCCGATCAGCCGCAATCAGACGATGTTTTATGTAATCAGCGGGATGTTGTTATTTATGGGGGCGTATCTCGCCTTCGTGATGTATCGCAACATTCAAATTCCGTTCAGGAAAATGATTCAGAACATGAATTTGATCGAAAAAGGGATCTACTCCGTCCGGATGTCGGATAAGCCCAATGGCGAATACCGGTTCCTGTACGATCGGTTCAACTCCATGGCATCCAAGATCGAGGAGCTCATCGAGGATGTGTACAAGGAGCAGCTTCGCTCCAAGGATGCGACATTAAAGCAGCTGCAATCGCAGATCAATCCGCATTTTCTGTATAACACATTAGCTTATATCAAAAGCATGATCGAGCTTCAGGAAGACAAAGCCGCTATCTCTATGACGATGAATTTGAGCAAATATTATAGATATACAACCAAAACCGGTAATAAGATGGTCAGGCTGAAGGAAGAACTGGAGCTGATCCATTTCTATCTGGAGATCCATTGCATGCTCCGGGACGACTTCGAATTCGAGTTCGATGTGCAGGACGGGATGGACGAGCTGGAGGTGCCGAGGTTGATCGTGCAGCCGCTTGTCGAGAATGTTATTATTCACTCCTTCAACAATCAGTCGGACTACGGCAAAGTATCCATTACATGCTGGAGAACGGACGGCCTGTATCATGTAGCGGTCGAGGATACAGGCTCGGGTGTCGATCATGCTTTAATGGAAGCGATGCGGAAGAAGATCTATTCGGTTAATGAAGAAGTGGAATCCGGGCTCAAGAATGTGCATCAAAGGCTTCGTCTGATGTACGGCAGCGACTCCGGTCTGCAGCTCAGACAATCTAAGCTGGGCGGATTATGCGTCGAATTATGCTGGAGCAGCAAGGAACATACGTCTTAAACCAAGGAGGCAATCATGTACGAGATATTGATCGTGGACGATCACACGCACTTGGTCGACAGTCTCGCCATTGGACTTCCGTGGGAGCAGATGGGGATTGCTAATGTTTATAAGGCATATTCCGGCG
This sequence comes from Paenibacillus sp. strain BS8-2, assembly GCF_054483835.1. Taxonomy (NCBI): domain Bacteria; kingdom Bacillati; phylum Bacillota; class Bacilli; order Caryophanales; family Paenibacillaceae; genus Paenibacillus; species Paenibacillus sp. strain BS8-2. Next base: position 133,092 of record NZ_CM137010.1, on the reverse strand, counting down.
AGGAAGCGCTGGAGCTGCTGAACTACCGTTCTGTCGATATCGTGGTGACGGATATTCATATGAACGGAATGAGCGGACTTGAGCTGATTGCCCGCATCAACGAGAAATGGAAAAATACCAAAGCGGTGATCATTACCGGCTACGATGAATTCCAATATGCCAAGGAAGCCATTGGGCAGCGGGTTTGCGATTATTTGCTCAAGCCGGTATCGAACGAGGAGCTGGAGCAGACCCTTCGCCAGATTATCGATCGCATAACGGAGGAGGGCAAAGAGCTGCTGGATGGGCAGAAGTTCGCATATCGGTTCCGGGAGAGCTTGCCCAAATTAAGGGAGATGTTTTTGCTCGATTTGTTAACCGGCAAAAACTACCCCCCATCGGACTTGTTGGACAAGATGTTGTTGTACGGTCTGCCCTTTTCCACCGATCAGCAAACAATCCTCTTATGTATGCGGGTTGAGGAGGATTACGCGAATACGGATCTCTATAGTCTGTCGCTTATCGAATATGGCATGTTTAATATCGTGGAGGAAGTATTCTCGAAGCATTACCATGTGATGTCTTGTAAGGATCACCATGATTATTTGATCTTCCTGCTGCAGGCCAAACCATTGGGAGAATCGGACAAAGAATGGAATGTCACGATCGAGGACCTGGCGAGGCTGTCACAGCATCAAATCAAATTATATTTGAAGTCGAAGGTTTCCGTCGTGTTCAGCAACTGGGGAGGCTTCCCGAAGGACATGCGGACCATGTACCACGCCGCCTTGGCGGTGTATACCGATTATATCGGGTATCAGACGGAGAGCTTCTTCCATGTGACGCAGCTCAAAGAGGCTTTCGACATTCAGCCGCTTGCCGAGCTGTATCGACCGCAAACCTTCATGGAGCTTATCGACATCGAGCAGTGGGCAGCCTTCGAAAGTAAGCTGACCCGGATTTTCGAAGAGCTTGCGGAAGCGGGCAGCGGAGCGCGCGAATACGGCGTCGAAATTTATGTTACGTTGCTGCAGGCGTACTCCTATTATTTGCACAAAAAAGGCAAACGGATCTTCGACGTATTCGGGCGGGATATCGAGAAGATGCTGAAAATCGACGGCAGCTGGAGCGTGGAGCCGTTAAAGGAATGGGCGTTCGGCAGCTATGTGCAGATCAAGGCTTACAGCGACAGCCGTTCGGACAATATCCGCACTGACCTGATGGAGCGCATCCGCCGCTTCATCCAGAAAAACGTGAAGGATATCACGCTTCAAGCGGTAGCGGATCATGTCAATCTCCATCCCGTCTACGTGTCCAACCTCTTCAAGCAGGAAACGGGAGAAAACTTCTCCAACTATGTGCTGCATCTGCGGATGGAGAAGGCGGTTCAATTGCTGAGGCACAAGGATCTCAAGATCAACCAGATCGCCCTCGAGGTCGGCTACCAGAAGCCGCAATACTTCATTAAATTATTTAAGACGCAGTATGGGATGACGCCGCAGGAGTATAAGAATGGTATGTGAGTTGACCCTATATAGGTAATTTAAAAGCAGGCCTCTTCCCATCGTGGAAGAGGCCTGCTCGTCGTTAAGGTGAAGCCGCATGACTCGAAAGGGCTATTTCAAAAAAAGGATGAATCCATGAAAATAGAAAGGTGGGATTCGGAATATGAAGCGGCATCATCATGATTTTCGTTGGCGCTCCTGCAACAAGGCGTTAATTTCTGTCATAATGATGTCATTGTCCATCAATACTCCCATTTTGTAGATATTGCGTACCTTGTTGTTCGCGTCAATAAGTACGAGTGAGGTCACGGAATGGGCATACAAACCGTCCTCTAGCTTGACAATCGAGATGTTGTAGCCAGAGGCCAGCTTGTTCACTTCTTCATCGGTTCCTCTAAGCAAGGTCCAGCCGCTCTGGTCGATGCTCATCCGGTCCGCATACTGACGCAGCGCTTCTGGTGTGTCGTTAACCGGGTCAAAGCTGATCGAAGCGAAGGCTACATCATTGCCGAACGATGCTTGCTCTTTCAGCTTGTTTTGCAGCAGCACCATATTGGCCGTCGTCGCAGGACAAATATCTGGGCACTTTGTGAAAATAAAGGATACTAAACGTACCTTCCCGGCAAATCGTTCTTCGGTTACGGTATGACCGTCCAAATCCTCCAATGCGAATGCCGGAGATTCCATGACGACAGGAAGCGATGCGTGGCGGTAGTATGTATCGTATAGCCAGTAGCCTGCTGCAAGCACAACCAGGACCAAGCCCATTAAATAATAAGGGAGACCGGATTTGCGTGAGATTGGAGTCATGCAGAGCTCGCCCCTTTCCAAGTATCAATATCGATTTTATTGTAGTGGAGTGAGAGGCAGGTTGCTATGACTCTTTAGGGCTATGCCCGACTTTTCGATCTCATTGGCTGCCTAATTCTAGTTTGAATTATTTGTGAGAGGTGAAAGCTTTGAATATGCTTATTCGTAATAAATGTTTTCAATTCACTTTGCTGGCAGCGGTGGCGGTCGTTATGATATACGCTGTCGCGAGGACAATGGCTTCGCCGCCCCTGAGTGACGCGGCAGTCGGTGACGAGGCTCCGTCATTTGAGCTGACGGCTTTGAATGGCGACGCTATCCGATTAACCGATTATGAAGGAAAAGGTGTCGTCCTCAACTTCTGGGCATCTTGGTGTAATCCATGTGTAAACGAGCTCCCGCTGCTCAACGAAGCTTATAAGCTTGCAGGCATCGATATGGTTGCCATCAATGTGGGAGAGGATGCGGATACGATTCGCAAGTTTGCCGAGCGTTATGATCTGGCGTTCCCGATCGCGCTGGATGAGGAGATGAACGCCAAGATGCAATATCGAGCCTCGGGGCTTCCGTTAACCGTTCTGATCGATCAACGTGGGCACATTGTGAAGAGGCATGAGGGAGAGCTGACGGATATGTCCGATATTATGCAATTTGTAAACCTTGATTCGGATTCGGGTAGGGCAGGCGGGAAGTCATGACATACAAACAAATCAAATGGCTGATCTTAATTTTGCCGACGGTTACGATTGGGTTATGGGAATATGCGAGACATGAATTTTTTCTTCCGTATATCTCCATGGAGCTGGGGAACTGGCTTGCGCCGTTTATCGTGCTGCTGGTCACGCTGCTGTTCCTGACCAAGCTGTTTGCCATGATCGAGCAAGGGCAGGAGGAGCTGAACAAAGCCAAGGCTCTTCAAGCCGTGCTGCAGGAGAGGGAGAAGCTGGCTCAGGAGCTGCATGATGGGATTGCGCAATCCTTATTTTTTCTAAACGCACAATTGCTGCATATCGAGAACAAGTACCCTAATAACGAGCAGTCCATGATGAAGCTAAAAGAAAACGTGCATCGCACCAACGATTACGTCAGGCAAGCGATCGCCAATCTGCGGCATGCTCCCGAGATCGATTCCAGACCATGGCTGCAAAGCGTCGACAGCATGATCGCCGAGCTTCGCCGGGAGACTGAGCTTCAATTCGACACCGCTTGGTCGATTCCGGATGATGATCTAACCTCCAAGGAGAAGGTGGAGCTGTTATCCATCATTCGTGAGGCGCTCCTTAATATTCATAAACATGCGTTTGCCCGGCATGTGCAAATCCTCGCAGCCCCCTCGAATGGCGGATGGCTGTGCCAAATCATAGACGATGGGGTAGGTTTTGAGCCTGAGCATATAGACGGCGCCAAGCAATACGGACTCAAGATGATGCGTGATCGAGCAAAGACTATGTCGTGGGCGTTCGACTTTAAGAGAATCGGTAATGAAACCATTGTGGAAATTCGGAAAGGTGGAACGAGGCATGGCTAGCTTTCGTGTACTGATTGTAGATGACAGCGAGATGGCGAGAGACGGGATGCGGCTTATTCTGGAGAGTCATCCCGATTTCGAAATTGTAGCCGAAGGCAGCAGCGGCGAGCAGGCGCTTGCGTTATGCGAGCAATGGATGCCCGATCTTGTCCTCATGGATATCCAGATGCCGGGGATGGGCGGGCTTGAAGCGACCAAACGGCTAAAGGATAAGTTTCCGTACGTCAAAGTGATTATGGTGACGGTGTCGGACGACATTTCGCATCTCTTTGATGCGCTCAAGAAAGGCGCGCAAGGTTATTTGCTGAAAAATTTAAAGCCGGAGGCCTGGCATGAATATTTGCGTGCGATTGCCATTGACGAAGCTCCGATGTCGCGCGAGCTGGCTTTTCGGATACTGAAGGAATTGTCGCCTGTGGGTGGGAGTGAGGAAGGGGAGAATCCGCTGACGGATCGCGAGGGAGATATTTTGCGATTGGTCGCCAAGGGCTTGAGTAATAAAGAGATTTCCTCCGACCTGGATATATCCGAACACACCGTCAAAAATCATCTCAAAAATATTCTGCAGAAGCTCCACCTGGAAAACAGGGTTCAGCTTGCTAGATATGCATACGAACAAAGCTGGATGAGGAAGAGATAGGCTGGTGAGCTCTTCGCTTTTCATTCACAAAGCTGTCGATCTTACGGAGAGAATGACTCGAAAGAGCTATATATGAAGCGGAGGCGTATTGCTACAATCTGTTTGTCAGGGGGAACAGAAAGAACCATTATAACAGGGCGGTGAACAAGGCATGCAGATTCTCTCGTCCGCGATCCGGCACATTTGTTGTGTTAGTGTGGCCGCGCTCGCCTTGATCGGCGTGGAGGGAGGAGGCGTCCAAGCGAATGGCGGTCTGCAGTCCGGACTTGTGCAGGAAGCGGCGTACATATCGGCGGAAGTCGGGCAACCAGAAGAGGTATTGGATTTGCAAATGATACTGGATCGGGCGGAACCCGGTGCAACTGTTTCATTAAAGCAGGGTACGTATAGGGGACCGGCGGTCATCCGCAAGCCTCTGCGGCTGGTAGCCCAAGATGAGGGAGATGTCAGGCTTCTCAACCCGAGCGAGGAGAGCGCCTTGACGATCGAGGCCGATGATGTGACGGTGTCGGGCATAACGGTGATGGACGAAAGCTTGAAGGCATCGGCAACGATCTTGGTTGCAGGCGACCGCGTTTCACTTGAGGAGCTGCGTATTGTGACAGGATCGGATGGCATTGCGGCGAAGGATGCCAATGACGGCGCAGTGCTGCATACCGAAATTGTTTGGTCTCCGGAAGGTATCGCCATGGCTAAGAAAGGGAATGGCATTGATCTGTTCCAGTCGCATCGCTGGCATGTAGAGGGCAACGACATCCGTAACGTTCATGATGGAATCTATATGGAATCCAGCAACGACACCATCGTTGTCGGCAATATGATCCAGGAGTCGCGTTACGGCATTCATTGCATGTACACGAACGGCACGATCATTCGGGATAACGAGGGGCTCGCCAATATTACGGGCGCGATGGTCATGACGACTCGCGATGTCGTGCTGACGAACAATGTGTTCACGAAACAAAGCGAGAATGTTCATTCGCAAGGCATCTTGTTATTCGACGCACATGATTCGTTGTTCGAGAACAACACGATTGAAGGGAACCGAGCAGGCCTTTATATTGAGCAGTCAACGGGCAATCAGTTCCTAGGTAATCGAGTAGCCTACAACTTTGTAGGTCTTCAATTGCTGGAAGCAGAGAACAATGTCATAGAGGGCAACCTCTTCCAAGGAAATGTAGCGGACGCTCAAGCGAAGGGAAGTCAACGGAATGAGATATCCGGCAACTATTGGGATAGCTTTCAAGGCATTGACGCGAACGGAGACGGCTATAGTGATGTCTCCTATTCCATCAATCCATTTTTCCAAGGCTTGACGCAGAAGCGTGCAGCATTTCAGCTATTTTTTCAATCGCCGGGGATGGTATTTCTAGAAGGGCTGTACCAGACGGGGCGCGAACAATGGTCCGCGGATCGACGACCGTTGATGGAACCGCCAGCTATTGGCGGGGAACAAGCACAGCAAGAGAACGTTAAGGCTTCCGGAATTGCCGGACTGGCGTTGCTTGGAGCGACGATTATGCTGGTGTATATGAACAGGAGGAGAACCATTTGAGAAAACAATGGAGTTGGATGGGCGTCATTCTGGTCCTTACGCTTGTCCTTACAGCTTGCGGGGAGAAACAATACGAGGCACAGGCTATCAATGAAGAAACCGATATATGTGTCATTTGCAAAATGGCGATAAAAGACGATCAATATGCCACGCAAATCGTAACAAAGGATGGACAGTCGCTTAAGTTCGACGATATCGGATGCCTCAACACTTGGAAAACCGAGAACGGCACCGATACGATCGGAGCTGCATTCGTGCGGGATTTCAATAGTAAGCAGTGGCTTCCTTATGACAAGGCTTATTATGCCTATGATCCAACGTACCAAACTCCGATGGCATACGGTATCGTATCGTTCGAGAAGGAAGAGGATGCGAAGTCGTTTATCGCGGAGAAAGGCACGGGCACCCTTATGACCTCTGCAGATCTAACAAATCATACGTGGGCTGTTAACATGGATATGATGAATATGGACGGGCACGAGCATGAGCATGAAGGCACTGAAGGGCATGATTCGAAAGATCAAGCCACGAGCAGTGGAGGCCATGCCTCGTGAGGCTGATGGTACACGTCGCTGCAAGAGAATTGAAAATCGGATTCCGTAATCCATGGGCCTATTCTTTTATGGCCCTCTTTACGCTGTTCATGTTGAGTTTGTTGCTCATTAATGCCCAAAGCTATGTCACCGGGTACTCCGGGGTGAGCGGCACGATGTTAAATTTAACGCTGTATCTGCTCCCATTGATGGCTCTAATGCTGGGCTCCTTCTCGCTTACCGGCGATAAGGAAGAGGGAAACTGGGAGCTGCTCTCTACCTATTCACTTGGAACCGGAGCTTATATGACCGGCAAGTTCGCTGGTTTATCCATTGTTCTGCTAGCCATCGTTGCGGCTGGCTTCGGCGTGTCTGGGACGGCGGGGCTGCTGCTCGGTGGCGGCTTCGAATGGAGCGCGTACCTTCGTTTACTGCTGTTTGCGACATGCCTGTCCTTATTTTTTCTAGCGATCGCTATGCTTGTCGGAACGCTGGCACGCAATCGATGGCAAGCTCTGACCGTAGCGGTCGGCGTGTGGTTTTTTGCCATAATTGCATGGCCCTCATTATTGATCGCAGCGCTTGGCATGATACCGTATCTCTGGATCAAACCGGCTATCACCGTACTTACGTTTCTCAATCCGGCCGAGCTGACGAGGTTATTTACCGTAACGAAGCTTGGAGGCGGATCTACGCTGGGACCCGAATATTACCAATGGATTACTTGGATAACCTCACCTTGGGGAACTCCTGCATTTGCGGTTATCTCTCTGCTCTGGATCGGAGCAGTTCTGATCGTCTCGTACGCGGTATGGGAAAGGAGGAGAGGACGTGGCTGATTCGTGTGTACAATTACAATCCGTGCATAAAGCTTACAATGGCAAAACAGTGATTGAGAACGTAAGCCTGAACATCGGACGGGGAACGGCAGTGGCGTTATGCGGCGGCAATGGCGCAGGCAAGAGTACGCTGATTCGTATGTTGGCAGGCATCATGCTTCCAACGAGCGGCTCCATAACAGTGGACGGCGTTCATTGGCGAAGCAATCGACAGGCCTATGCCGATAAGATTGGCTACATGCCAGATGATTACAAATTCAGCGCAGGACTGACGGCCATGGAGACGATGTTATTCTGGGCACGCCTGCGCGGACTGGGCAAGACAAGGGCGGCAGAGGTGCTGTCGCTTGTAGGTCTGTCAGATACCGGCGCCAAGCCGGTTGCATCCTTCTCTAAGGGTATGAGACAGCGAGTCTTGTTCGCACAAGCGCTGCTTGCGAAGCCGCTTTTGCTAATTATGGACGAACCGACGAATGGACTTGACCCCTATTGGATGCAGACGTTTGTTGAGCTTGTTCGCATGACGGTCGCAGAAGGGAGCACGGTGCTGTTCTCCACCCATCAGCTGCCTATCGCAGAGTCGCTTTCGGACCGGATCCTGTTCCTGCAGGGTGGAAGCATAGTGTTAGACGGTGGGACCGAAGAAATTCGGAAGGGCTACGGCGCCGAGGGCTTGCAGACTGCATTCGGTCAGCTATTCGGTCTGGCTGGCATGCAGGGATAATGTCTGATCGCGCCGTTCGCTTGATTGCTTGTGGATGCAGCGATCGTACCCATAATGGACGCGTCAAAGGACCTCAACCTCCACGATACGATGGAGATTGAGGTCCTTTTTGTCTGAGCATAGGCTTTGCGTTATTGCTTAATGATGTTGATGTCCAGAAGCGTTATCCCCATCTCCAGCATCTCCTGAATCCCCCTGTTTCTCCATTGCGGCGAGATGAAGCACAGCTTCTTCGCCGATGGCGAAACGTTTGGCCGGCATCGCCTTCATGGTCCCTGACGTCACGAGGCAGCGCACGACGTAGATGCCAGTATCGGGCAAGTCGTAAGAAGCGATGTAGACGCCCTCCCCGTCTTGAACACCATCAACGAATACCTTATGTTCGGGATTATCTTCAGGCCAGAATTCGAAGGTTACAGAATCCGCCGTTGCAGGATTACCTCCTTGTGCGAGCGCAATGGAGAAGGTTGTTTCTTGATGGAGCTTTAGCTTCGCTGGAATTTGCAGGTCTACGTTTAGATGCGGCCGCAAGCCATGTTCGTCCAGATTGCCGGTCTGCGCTGTACAGGCGCCGAGCAGCAGGCTGGAGGCAAGGCCCATAGCAACGATTGAAGCTCGCCAAAGTGTTCGTTTCATCATGTCTGATCATCCTCCCTCTGCATTATGCCGAGAACCAGGCTCTTAGCGGCTTTATTTGTCGTATGATAAGCAGATCCAGCACTAATATGACAAGAATAGATGCTCCGACAAGAGGCATCAGCGCTCCGAAAACGAGCATGATGACAAGCACGCCAATCGTAACACGTTTGTCCTTGGCGCGCGAAGGAGCTCCGAGCTTACCGCCAGGCTTGCGTTTCCGCCACATCACATAGGAGCTGACAGCCATCAGTACGACACCCAAGGCGGTAATCAAACCTAATATCTGATTGGCAACTCCAAATAATCGGCCTTCATGGAGTGCAATGCCCATCGTAATCGCTTTGGCCATGAGACCGTAGTCAGCAAACCGAACGTCGGTCAGCACGGCTCCGCTATATTGGTCAATATGTAAGGTTGCATTATCGCCCGGACGTGTGTGGGAAGTGGTAATCGTGTAGACGCCGGTCTCCCCTCTAGGTAACGAAATCGTATAAGGTTTGGCGATTTGTTGACTGTCGGCGATGCCTGCGATATCCAGGAGGGCCAGCTTGACATAGCCGCCTGCGACGGATTCCGGCACGGGGAGATTCTCAGAAGCCCATGGTACATCCACGGCTATGTCCTTGGTAACGGTAACGGAATCAGGCTTGGCCATGAAGCTGAGCGCATAAGGCGGATAATTGGAATTCGTCGAATTGGCCAGCTTGTCGATCTGCCCGCCAAGCACACCTGACCATGGCAGACCGCCTGCAATTAGAATGACGATACAAAGCGACAGCCAGAAGGCGGGCACGGCATGAAGATCGCGCCAGAATTGGCGGCTGCCGGGCTTGCTGAACCGAGGCAGAATCGTTCCCCAAATCTGGAAGCGATTGCGCGGCCACCACAGGTACAAGCCGGTCATGACGAGAATGATCGCCCAGCAGGCTGCAAGCTCCACGAGACGATTGGCCCATGTACCGCCAATGACAAGCTCACTGTGCATTTTTTTGAAAAAGGCTGTGAATGTCTTGTCGCTGTTCAACATGCCAGATATGTTGCCGGTATAGGGGTCGGCATACATCGTCGTAGGCGAACCATCCCGGCTTGCCGAGAGCTTGACGGTTGCCTTAGGATCATCCGAGAACGTAATGGAAGAGATGGTTGTACCGGGATAAGCCTTCTCTGTCTTGGCTGCAATGGCATCGGGGGACATGGCCGAGGTCCCGACCTCGCGTACTATCAGCATATCCTTGTAGAGATATCCTTCGATCTGAGGTTTGAATAAATAGACGGAGCCGCTCAATGCCAGAATGATGAGGAATGGGGCAAATATGATCCCAGCATAAAAATGCCATCTCCAAACGGATGAATAGAGTCCTGACAGCAGCTTCGACGATGGCTTGTTGGCTTCAGGGGCTTTAACCTCTGGAGCAGAGTGAATAATGGGGTTCATGGGGACCTCCTAAGGGTTGACTCACAATGATCGTACGATCGTAATTATAAGAGGAATGAGCTTGTTCTATCTATAGCTCTTTGGAGTCATGCAGAGGGGATTTGTGGACGAATTGTGCAAAGAAATTATGGAAAAGTCTAACGGTTAAATTACAATATGTGGTATCGTTAAAGATGCTTCAAATATGAGAAAAAGGATGGAACACAATGAAGATGAATAAGCTTCTCTTTAGTTTTATACTGGTTGGTGTTTTAATTTTGGGAGGCTCCATAGGGGCTGCAGCTAGTTCAAACTTCGAAAAAATCATTGCATATCTGGATACGGATATTAAGCTGACTATTCATGGTTCGGATTACAAACCTCTAGATTTGAATGGGAATCCAATCACTCCAATTAATTACAAAGACAGTACATATTTGCCTCTTAGAGCGGTAGCTGAAGCGGTGGGGCTGCCTGTTGAGTGGGATGGAAAAACTAGAACGGCAAAACTGGGATACTCCAGTATGCAGTTAAATAACTACACGACTACTAGCTTCGTTGATATTCAAATAAACGGAGGCTGGCGCCCAAGCTATTTGACTCCAATTAAAAAAATATATAGCAACTCGTTTATGGGGGTCAATTTTGAAATAAGAGAATCAGAGGGAGCCAGCTTAGAAGATTTGGTTGCTAGAAATAAAGAAGAGCTCGCCAAATACGTTGAATTTGTCAATACTACGACAATTGAATTAGACGGATTAAAAGGACAATTGTTAGATTATGTATCCAATGACTCTCATTCACAAAGAGCAATAATGATCAGCAATAACTCGAAAGAATATTATGTAATCGAGGTGTTTGTTGAAAAAAGCAAATATGAAGACAATAAATCGGAGATAGCAAAGATCTTAAATACGTTTAGAAAACAACGTTAATTCACTGGCATTAACAACTAAAATTGAATATCCACATCCATGAAGCTGCCGCTGCTAACCGGCAGCTTCATTATTTTATCGGACAGATTAAATATTTATGGATGATATTACCATATCAATGTAGAATGATATAAAACGGGGTGAGCTCATGGAACAAGCTGCAATAAAAACGGGAAATCAGTTAAGTACCGGTAAAAAACCCAAATTAACGAAATTATACGGGTGGACGCTGGGCTTTCTTAAGCCGTATAAGGGATTGTTTGCACTTAGTCTATTCTTAGGACTGCTGATCGCTTTCTCACAAATTACGATACCCAAATTTATTCAAGTTCTTGTTGATGAGGTTCTACCCTCCGAAGATGTGACCAGATACCGGGAAATACTTATCGTTCTAACAGGCGTTGTCGTCATCGTAATCATCGCCACGATCTTGAAGCATGTGTCGGATCGCAAGATGCAAGAGCGGGTTTCAGGAGATATACAATTAGGTGTATTTCAGCAAATAAGAAGGCTAGGGTATTCATTCTATGAAAAATATCCAGTTGGCGAGATTTATTCTTTGTTCCATACAGAGGTCGAAGCAATTCAGAAGATCAATCGACAATATCTTCCGACCATTATTCAGTACGGGATTACTTTCTTGGTCACATATCTATTTATGGCGATGCTCAATTGGCAGCTATCTCTCGTGTTTCTTCCTAGCATCATCATCTATTATTTGATTGGCCCCTATTTTGAACGGAAATCCGCTCAGTATGCCCAGCTTCTTGCTGCGTCACATTCGGATCTAAACAAAAGTCAATATGATAGTATCTCCGCATTGCTTGAACTAAGAGCGTATGGACAAGAGCACTGGGATTTGGAGCAGCTGCTTAGCAAGGATCGAAAGACCGCATCCATCAATGTTATATACTTTAAGCTGATTAATTATCGAGGGGCATTCCGTCGTATCGCCGTTTATTTGAGTGGCGTGCTAATGTTTATAATGGGCTACTATTTTGTATCTAACGGACTGTTAACGATTGGAGAATTTATTGCATTCACCATTCTTTATTACAAGGTGATGTTTGATCTTACGATTTTGATCACGAATTTAACCGAGCAGCGAGTGCTGTTGCAGCAGTGTCTACGACTCTATCACTTTATGGAGCTAACCCCCGAGGTGGAAGAAGCCCGCCATCCAGTAGAATTGCCTGAGGTTAAAGGTGGAATAGAATTTCGTAATGTGCGATTCGGCTACACATCTTCATCAACGATCGTGCAGAATATAAGCTTTTCGATACAGCCAGGGGAAAAAGTTGCGTTAGTAGGCACGAGTGGACATGGGAAATCCAGCTTAATTAAGCTGTTGGCCAGATTTTATGACCCGACTGCAGGAGCAATCTACTTAGATCAAATTCAATTGACACAGCTCTCACTCAAACAATTAAGAGAGAGCATAGGTTATGTGTTCCAGGAAACCTACTTATTTGGAGGTACGATTAAAGAGAATATTAGGTTCGGCAAAGATGACGCGACTGATGAAGAAATTACTGCTGCCGCAAAAGCAGCTTCAGCTCACGAATTTATCATGGCAACGCCCCATGGGTACAACACTGTCGTGGGAGAGCGCGGGAGTAAGCTCTCGGGTGGTCAACGGCAACGGATCGCTATCGCTAGGATGGTCTTGAAGAATCCAGCTATCATCATCTTGGATGAAGCGACATCCGCTCTTGATCATGAGAATGAAGAAGCGGTCAAAGATGCTTTGGATACGCTGTTTAAAGGTCGGACGATGATTGCGGTAGCGCATCGTATTTCTACGATTCAGGATTTTGACAAAATCATAGTGATTGAACATGGAGAAATTGCTGAAGCTGGAACCTATGAGACCTTGCTTGCAAGGAAGGGTGCTTTTTATCAGCTTCTAATGGGGGAGAAGAGCCATGGTGCAAACACTTAGATGGATTTTCAGGTATATAGCACAAGTCAAATATATCTATATGAGCGCATTAGTGCTGTTGGTCATCTCTGTTGTCACCAATTTGCTTATTACGATTAGTCAGAAATATATGATTGATGATGTTTTTGTTGCAGGTAAGTATGAATTGTTTCCATTTTTTTTAATTTTCTTTGTTGTGATGGCATGTACGTATATAGCCTCTTGGTGTTTTAAGGATATTTTATTTGAACGCGCCTCCGATCAATTAAGACTCATGATGAGAAAGGAATACATGGGGTTCCTCCACCAAATGCCCGTATATGACTATCAAAAGGAACGAACCGGCAGCTATGTGTCTTATTTAAACGAATTTATGAATTCAAAAAATGTTTATATTTGGACCTTTCCTGGATTAATAGAAAAGCTGCTTAATCTAAGTTTGCTAGTAGCCATCGTCGGATTTGTGATGCCGGAGTTATTAGCGCTCATCATCCCGTTATCCGTGCTTTATATTGTTCAAGGAAAATACTTTGGTTCCAAGACGCAACAACTGTCTATTGAACGAAACGAGTTGAAAGCCCAGCACAATATCAATATCGAAGAAGGCGTTTCTTCTTCAAGAGAAGTTATTGCCTTTCATAAGGAGCAATGGGAAAGGAAGCGGCTCAAGCATAGCTTTCAAACGTACATGGACAAAGCATTTGAGATGCTCACACTGGAAAAAAGGGAGCTTAACATCTCAGAACCTTTACGTTGGGGCAGTCATTTGCTGATTCTTGGATACGGAGGGTATCAAGTCATTCTTGGGCATGTATCGATCGGCACATTTGTTGTATTCTATCAGCTTTCTGTTCAATTATTAGGATCTATTCAAGGCGTGTACAACTCACTCATGCAGTTTGCCAAATCCTACGGCGGAATGTACAAAGCGCAGAAGATCATTCAAGGAGAACAGATGGAAAGCGGAGATTCTACAATCGTGAAATCCATTCAAAGCATCGTATTTAGGGATGTCAGTTTCTCATACAGAGATGACAAGCGAAGGGTTCTTGAGTCGGTATCAATGGAGATTCCGACAGGGAAAAAGGTGGCCATTATTGGAGAAAGCGGCTCCGGCAAGTCCACGATCACTCAATTATTGCTGCGATTCTATGAGCCTGATCAAGGGAATATTGAAGTTAATGGTATACCCTTAAGCAGAATTCATAGAGCGGATTGGGCGCGCAAGGTGAATGCAGTGTTCCAAGAGCCGTATCTGTTTCCTGACACGATCCGATCTAACATCCTGATGGGAAGGGATTATTCGCAAGAGCAACTGGAGCAAGCATGCTGGGATGCCGAGATCCATGAGACGGTTTTGGAGTTTCCAGATGGCTATGATACGATTTTGGGAGAAAGGGGTATTACATTATCTGGTGGTCAAAGGCAAAGAATCGCATTAGCGAGAGCGATAATTGGAGATCCTGAAGTGTTGATTCTGGACGAAGCGACCTCCGCGCTAGATTTGGAGACAGAGAGGCGTGTCATGGGCAACATCGATACGTTACGCCACAACAAAACAACGATCATCATTGCACATCGATTATCAACGGTGGAGAATGCTGAGATGAAGATTGTCCTGTAACATTGATATGAGGCGATGACGAACGATTCTTGGAGGTGGTATTCATAATTAACTATAAGTTCACTGTAGTATTGGTGATCGTATTGTATATAATTATTTCAGGCTGCACAGGGATCAATATGGGGTCAAATAGAGATACAAATCAGTCTGATTTAATAGGCTCTATTATGATAGATAACTCAGGTTCCGATACTCAAGTTGCGTATTCTTTCAAAAATCAAAGTGAACAAGTAGTTACTGTTGTTGGCGGAGTCAAATATAAGTTGTTAAAGAGCAACGAAGTAGTAGACGAAGGTGGGGTCCCGATTAAAGACTACATCGAGTTGGAGCCGGGAGAGGACTACACAGATATAAAAACATTTTCGAGATTAGAGCCTGGCTCATACACAATTCAGATTGAGTGGAACAAAACCATCGTATCAACTGAATTTGTTAAGCATTAATATTGGGATGGAGATTGTTATCATGAGGTTATATACCGACCCTAGAGGCGATGCCTACCAACAAGTGATAGATTTAGCGATACGTAATACAGAATGTTTTGTCCTTGGGGAGAAGATGTTTGCCCCGGAATCATCGGACCAGTATAGAAGTGTGTTGCAAGCGTTGGAGCCGTATTTGATTAAGACAATCGTCATTCCGAGCCTGGATGATCATATGGATGAATTTGTGCAAATAAGGAATATCTATCGCAGCCATGCTTTTTACTCTGCTGGGACCTACTATATATATAGATGCTGCGCAGACAGCGGGATCCTGCTGAAGCAATACGCAAATCGATTGGCGGATTGGATATATCCTGCCTTGCCGGAAGATCTATGCTTCTTGAAGGAAGGCGGCGGGGACTACCTGTTTTCCATTGCACATGAACACATGTATGGTATGGACGTGACAGAGGAAGAAGCAATCGCACTGATGGATAGCATTACAGGACTATTTTTTGAATTAAAGGCTCATGGAGAACTTGATCGGCTCTTAGATGATGCCATTAAGCACCAAACAGACAAGCTGGTGATAAGCGGACATAAGCTGTCCGAGCTACCTGATCGATTCCGGGAGCTGACTGAACTGCGTGAGCTGGAAATTTTTGAACAGGATCTTTATCGTTTGCCAGAAGGGTTGTTCGAGCTAAGCAAGCTTGAGCGCTTGAGAATTATGACGGCTGAATTGGAGCGTATTCCGGCATCCATTGCCAAGCTCAAGAATCTGAAGGAGCTTAGTATCATATGCGCAAGCTCGGATCGACCGACTGCTGGTTGGCGGCCTAAACGAAAGGAAGAAATCAGCTTAGACCACATTCCACCTGAAATTGGAGAATTGGAGCAGTTGGAACACCTTACGATCCAATACACTGCGATCCATGAGCTGCCACCCGAGCTAGCGAGGTTGAGAAACCTTCGTGTTTTGAATCTGGGAATGTGTATGATCCAAGGGAAACCCGAGTTTCTCGGAGGTATGAAGCAACTGGAATACATAAACATCTCCAAAGATTCATTATGGGAAGCGAATGAGTCGGAATGATGGCCTGCTTATGCGCGATCAACAATTCGGCTGCTTCCGTATCGCCGCGGCAACGGTTAATACGAGCAGTGGAACTACGAATACGATAGCGGCCCAAAGCGGGTGGACGGCGGTCACGATCGCCCCCCAGCCGGCGGGCCCTTCGAAGGTAACCAGTCCCATAAAGAAGGTAAGCAGGGCTACCGGCATAACGACCGGCGCGTAATCGTCCATCTTAAAAAGTTTAGAGATCACAAGGCTGATCGCATACAGCGTGACCGTCGACTTCATGTAAGAGCCAAGTATAAGCGACATGCCGATGATGGATTCGATACGCTGTATAATTTCCTGAAATTCGACGATGCGCGCCATCGCATACAGCACATAAGGGATGTCGCCCGCATATATGCCAAACATCATTAGCGCAGCGACCGACGCTGCGCATAATATAAATACATTGAGTCCTAGCGCAATCATTAGAGTAGCTGGCAACTGTTTGCGATTTTTGGCGGCGGTATGGTGCATCAGCAATCCAATGACGAATACCTCCGCATACGGAAAACCAAAGGAAAAGTAAGCGCCATGCAGTACAGGCTTGATCCCGTTTGGAAAAATGGGCAGCAATTGCTCAGGCACATAGTCCGTTGTAGCCAGCAAGAAGGTCGCGATAAGAAACAAACCGGTAACCATGACAATAAACACAAACATCCTTGCCATAACCTCGATGCCTGCTCTTGCGGTCAAAGCGGATACAAGCAAAATCATGGAGGTAAACATATAAATCGGCGTTTCCCTCAGCATGGAGCTGACCATGAATATACCTACATCCATCACCATTGCTGCAAGCATTTGAAAAAGAAACGTTAGCGACAGCAGTCCCAATACGATGGTTGGGAAATCCCCGATCAGCTTGCGGCTGAATTCGATATAGCTAAGCTCCGGATATCGGCGATACAAAAAAAGAATCATGGCAAGCAGCAAGAAGCCTGCGCCCCCCGATATCAACAAGGAGAGCCAAGCGGCATTGCCAGCTCTGGCGATGAGAGGGCCGGGGATATTAATGATAGAGGACCCCGTCATAAATACAAAAAATAAGACCCCGATCTGGATATGGCTTATCGTCGTTTTGTTCATTGTTTACTCCAAGCTCCTTAGCCCCATATCTCCAAACATCTCCGAATGTTAATCCCATTGTACTTTTAACGCCGCATCGATTGCTTGCGCCACGCCGCCGAGCGATGCTTGCACGAAGTCAAGATAGTCCACCCAGTCCTGATTAACAACATAATCGAGCCCTGTATAGAGGATGAGCGCCAATAGGACCCCGTAGATAAACTTGGATTTGGCCGTTTGCTTTCCTCTTAGAGTTATCCCGTCATACAGCAGCATGCTAAACAATGTGGCGGTTAATATGAGCGCTCTTTCCCACATGATTTGCTTTTCCTCCTGTCGTACATGATTAAGACAGTATCTTGCTGCTGATCGTACCGCTGGAAATGAGCTTGATCTTGATCGAAATCGTATATGGAACGGCGGCAAAACGTTGATTCCAATCGGTTTTTAGCCCCTTCCACAGCTTTGGATGATGACGGTAGATGAGGTTTCCGAGGCCCATCCCGTCCACTTCCCGTTGCTGCAAGGTATCCATCGCACTAGCGGCTTGGCCTTTTAAGCTTTCTTCGACTTTTTCCAAAAAAGCTTGCTCGGCTTTAGGCGTATCCAGCTTGGAGCATTTGAGCTCATTGATGGTAATCGAGCCTTCCATCTTGATCTCAAGTTTGATCTCTTCACCGGATATTTTGGGCTTGAGCACCGTTTGCAGCGAAAGCACCTCTGCGGTTTCCAAATCGGAGGAGTCGGAGCATTGTATTTCCACCACCCCGGATTTGTAATCATTGCGCAGCATTAACAGGCCTTCCGCTTTGCCGGCGGTCAATACTGATTTTACTTTTCCGTCTTGAATAAGAGCCAAACCAGCCGCGGAGAAATACTCCGGTGATTTTGGATCCTCGTAAACATAACCAATGACGCCGGCTTGCGTCTGACTTTTAGACACCTTAGCCAAATCGAGCAGGGTTGTGCGAAGCGTTTTGGCGGAATTCACGTAAGCCGATTCGTTTGTTCTTAAAAATTGCTGGGAGGTCGTTTGTTCAGCGAGCGGTTTTTTCTCGAGCAGCTTGGCCGCTTTTCCTTTGGCGATCATAATGGAAACACTATTTCGTGGCTCATGATCTCTAATAAACAAATCCAGCGTCTTCATCAAATGATGTGTTCTAGCAAGCTTCTCGCCTACGATGATGACTCTCATATGGCTCCATTGCGCTTTGCGCCCCAGATGAATCGGAATGTCCCTGATCGTCTCCATTACCGAGTTGTCGACTGTTTTTATATTGATGCTGGAATCGATGGAAGTGGAGGGGCCGCTGCCGCTTTCGGCAGATGAGGGCCTGTACAGTTGTGTCAACATCTCCAGCTTTCCGTCGTCTCGCAAATCCAGCGCAACCCCCATCACGAACGCTCGTTCAGGCAGCTCGTATTTACTCCAGCAGGCAGCGAGCAACGGGATCAGCAAGAGGAGCAACGCCGCTTTTTTCCATACGATCATCGTTAGGCCCAACTCCACTCAAACAAAGTAATGGTAACAACGCTCATGTATAGCTCTTATCGCTTGTGCGTACTACGAGGAACGCGCAGCAGCGTTTTGAGCGGAATTCGCATAAAGATGTCTCGCAGATCGCTTATTCGAAGTGGGGCTAGTCCCGCCATATAAGGCTGGCCAAGCGAACGTAGCTTGCTTAAATGCAATAGAATCAGCAACAGGCATATCATCATGCCGAAGCCTCCGAGAATAGCGGCGCTTATCATGAGCGGAAAACGCAAGATACGAAGTGCGATCGTCATGCTGTACTGCGGCAGCGAGAAGGAGGCAATGCCTGTCAACGCCACGACGATAACCATGATGGGAGATGCGATGCCGGCGCTGATCGACGCTTCCCCGATTACTAGCGCCCCGACGATGCTGACGGCCGAACCAACCGGCCTGGGCAACCGCACGCCCGCTTCGCGCATAAGCTCGAAAAAAAATTCCATTAACAAGGCCTCAAAAAAAGCGGGCATCGGTATGCCTTCCCTCGCATTTAATATGGCCAACAGAAGAACGGTCGGAATGAGCTCGGGATGAAAGGTCGACAAAGCAATATAGATGCTTGGAAGCATTAGAGCAATTATAAAGGCCACGATGCGAAGCCATCGTATCAGTGTGGAAATCAATGAGCGCTGGTAAAAGTCCTCGCTGGACTGAAAAAATTCGGGAAACAGCCCCGGACATAACAAGATGCCGCCGGTGCCTTGCACCATCACGATTATTTTTCCATCAAGCAAGGCTGAGACGGCTACATCCGTTCGTTCGGTATAACGATGCTGCGGAAATGGCGACATATTCGAATCCTCGATTAATTGTTCAATATAGGTGGATTCTAAAATTTCGACCGTGGATAATTGTTCCGTTCTTTTCTTGAATTCCTGAAGCATCTCGTTGTCAACAATGCCGTCCATATAACCATAAGCGATCGTTGTGCGTGTTTCTCCGCCGCCGCTCATAAAGTGGATTTTAAGCTTGGGGCTTTTGAGCCGCAAACGGATAAGTCCGATGTTTTTTTGTAAATTTTCGACGGTGCTCTCGCGAGGGCCGACCACAACGGATTCGTTGACCGGCTCGTTGACTTGCCTCGTTTCTACGGACTCGGCTCTAAAGCTTAAGGATTTGTCCCATTGATCCAGAAGGATAACGACCTGGCCGCTCAAAATATCGATGACAAGCTGCTCCAGATCGTCCCGGAGTATCGCCTTTTTGGCGGACGCGCCGTTATGCTCAAAAAAACCGCGAAAATCTTCGACGGTGAGGTCCTGCCCGGTGCCGATTTCATGGGTTTTCAAATCCTGCAAAGACAGCTTCATATAATTAATTGGATCTTCTTGTACCAGCGAGCTGAAATACATGGAACAGGCATTCACTTGATAATCGTCGCCGAAGCTCCAGTTCCGTACGATTAGATCCTCGGCGCCCTCGAATATATGTTTCAGCTCGACTATGTTGTCATTGAGCGCAATGGAGATAGGCTGCTTTGGTTGATCGCCGGACGATGTGGTGTCTTTTCCGCCTGACACGGTGGATTGAGTAGAATCGGATGATGTTTGGCCAGCATCGTTGCCCATGTGCTTGTCCTCCCCTCAAATTAATACCCTATTTATTCCAGTGTTTCCTCTCTTAGTTGACACTATACGACAAAACATTTGCATCGCTTATCTTGCTAATTTCTGGACGGATGGCCCGCGGCAAGCCGGTAAAGGTTGCAAGCGCTAGAGGGAAAACCTTCAAAGTGGCTTTTCTTCACTAGCGCTTAGCGGCGTTCGGCCTTTTGGGATAACCTGTTGAAGTATAGGCGGACAAAAAAATAGCGGTGCTAAGGATCACCCTCGCACCGCTATTTTTTTAGATCGCAACACCCTTACAGCCAAAGTACGGCAAAGCTGCTGTCTAGAAACCCCAATCGTGCGTGGTTATAATCGGAGCGCCGGTTGCTTCGTCAACGACAAGCACCGCGAATATCGCAAACTGGTTGATCTGTACGCTGGCTTGATCGCCTTCAACGGTTGTTACGCCAGCCGGCAGCCACTGTTGCTTTAACACATCGTAATAGAAGATTCCTACCGATTGGTTGTCGTCGACTTTAGCCGAATCGAAGGACATCGTAAGCGTCACAGCCTTGGCAAACGGCAACAGGGGAGTCTTGTACAGGACGTAAGGATCGCTGGCAAGCTCGGCTTTTCCTCGTTTGTCCCATAAAATACTCCATGTTTTGAGGATGCCGAGATCCAGTTTTATGGATGTTGTTTCTTCGGCAACGTCTATCGTGACTTTGCCCTCCAGACTAACGCGGCCCGATTGACCTGCGGGAAGCTTGAGCTTCCCATTGGTAGAGACAATCGACGGTTCCGGTTCTGGCTCCGGCTCAACGGTTTCCTCTTGCGGAGCCGCGCTCGCTTGATTGGAGGCTGCGCTTTCTCCCGCGGCGTTAACCGCGGATACGATGTAATAGTAGGTCGTGCCTGCCTCTGCCGATTCATCGATATAGGCAGTTCCGGCAACGCCGTCTGCTATCGTCTCGTAAGGACCTCCGTTTGTCAGGCTGCGCTTGACCAGATAGGAGTCCGCGCCTTCCGAAGGCGCCCACGCCAATGCGATTTGGCCAACGCCCGGTACGGCAGTCAGGCTATCAATGACGTTCGGCAGCTCCGGTTCTACTACTTCTTCAAGCGGAGTCGCCGATGCTTGAGCGGAAGCTTCGCTTTCGCCCGCCTCATTGACTGCCGTCACGATATAAAAGTAGGTTTTGCCGTTCTCTACAGTTTGATCAACATAGGCTAACTCGATAACATCCTCCGCTATTGTTTCATACGGTCCTCCGTCAATCAGACTACGCTTGATCAAAAAGGATTGTGTACCTTCAGCAGGCGCCCATGCCAACGTGACGACTCCGGCGCCAGCCTCCGCGGCCAAGCCTGCCGGACTTCCCGGCGGCTCGGGCAGAGCAGCTTCTTGCGTCGAGCTCACGGTAACGTCGTCGTATATCGCAAGCGTATTGGCAAATACGCGCGCGCCGATTTTACCTTGCGCGATGGCGTTGTCCGTAGCGCTGAGCTCCAGAACATCATCCTTGTAAACCTCGATGCTGTCTCCTTCGGCTACGATTCGGTACGTGTAGAACGTATTCGCGGCGATGCTAGGGCTTGCATGAGCCAGCACCGTTTTTACGCCGCCTACAACCTTGACCAGCTCCATCTTGCGGCCGGAGCGATCATTATTTTTTAAATACAGCATATACGTGTTGTTCGGATCGGTGTAGCGGAATACGAGTCCCGCATCCTTGTTGCCGCCAGAATTGTTCGTTATATTGACTTTTGTTTCCAACGTGTAATCTGTCCACTCGGCGTCACCTGCAATAGAGAAGCTGTTGCCGGAGCTTGCTTTTCCGTTGTAGGCGCCATCTGTCACGTTCCATACGCCGCTTGTCGACAGCCAGCCGTCGGCATTGCCATCCTCAAAATCGTCGGAGAACAAAGTCGTCGGGTCGACGACGATTTCGCCGCTACCGACCTCCGGACCGACCAGAACTCCCGTGCTCACTGCATCAGAAGAGGTGTCGGTCGTATGGAAATAATACGAATGAACGCCTGGCTGAAGTTTGGTGGTATAGGTATAAGCTTTGCCGTCTTCGAAATTCGTATCGCTAGGATCCAACGCTTCCATGTAGCGGACGATGCCGTCCAGCACCAGCTCCATTGCGAATGGGGCTTCATTGTCAGCATCAGTGTAAGTGACGCCAAATGTGTAGTCCGTATCCCGATCGCCGTTCGCCGTATTAACGCCGCCGTCTGTCAGTACAGGAGCCGAACCGCTAGCGACGTTGGTGGCTGCGATTTCATCGACAAGCAGCTCGCCGTAAGCGCCGCCTGTTTGATTGAGCCAAATGGCCAGCTTGGCGTTTTCTTTTTTAACCGGATTCGCCAATCCGTCCAAATCGATCGCAAGGTTAGTCCAGTCTGTGGGAACGCTAGCCCAACCGCCCGTTAGGTTATGCGTGCGGGTGCCGTCAGACAGCTCGATTTTCATGCGCAGATCCGTGTAACCCGGATTTTTGACCGTGAAGTTCAGATAGCGGTAGCCCGACAAGTCGAGGGCATCGTGCCACGGCTGGAACTTCGCGTTAGAAGTCGCCGAGCCAGGCGTCTGCGTAAACTTGCCTACGGTGCGGCCATCCGCAGTCGTTTTAGCAAAGGTCGCCGAGCCTCCGTTTTGCGTATACCAGTTCACCCACTGGCTGTTGCCGCCGGTTGAGCCCCATAAGCCGCCGCCGCCCATGTCGTCGTAGAGCAGCGGAGTAGAAGGATCCGGCAATGGCGAAGCAACCGTGTAGTGTGTAGAGCTATACGTGTCATTGCCGTTTGCGTCTGTTCCTTTAACATCGATGCGGCGGTTAAAGAAAGGAGCCGTAGCGCTTTCGTCAACCATGCCAGCAAATACTTCGCCGGATGGCGTCATCGCTTGGTAGCCGACTCCCGGCACCGAATATTGCAGGGAGCTCACGCCGTCCGCCGGATCGGCGAAGATCGTGACGTCGCCCCGAACGTAGTCGCCGATGATTGGCGAAAGAATAGGCAGCTCTTGCGGTGTTGTGCCGGACGGGATCGCCGCGCTGTCGGTTGCGCTCAGTCCCATTATCGTATACAGGAGACCGGCCTGAATACTGACGCTGAATTCGTTGTAGCGCCATTGGTTTGTGTCGTCCTGATCGAGTGAACGATCCTCATACCAAGGGCTTACGCTTTTTTTGTTTTTCGTGTCCTTGATGTTTGGTCCGCTAAGCATAGCGCCAGGGAATACGATGCCTTTGCCCTCTGGCGTATTGGATTCTTCGTCGTAGCGGGTATGAGGGAAATCGACGAAATCGGAGCCGATGCCGGATACCCAGCTGATATTCCAAGGGTTCTCGCCAAAAATCCAATATAGACCTTTGAGCACGCCGTTAAGCGCCGCCGGATCGCCGAACAGCTCGTAGTAACGAAGCAGGTCGCCGAGATACGATGCGTGCGGCTCGTTGACGCCGAAGTTTTTGAACTGGTTGAACACGCCGTAAGGCGTATCGTCGGCAGACGATAAGAAGTAGTTTACTTGCTGCTTCAGCAGGTCGTGAATATGAGCTTGGGTCGTCGGGTCGGCCGCGGGATAAAACTCGGCGAGCGACATCGGCCTCATATCCCAGTAGTTAGTTGTATACAGGTCTGCGAACGTCAGCGCATTAATTTTGATCGTAGCCGCGTCCTTGTAATCTGTATCGTTCGTCAGAAGATACATTTCAACGTCGGCTAACAGCATGGAATTGTCTATACCGCCGCGCGTGCTGTACGATCCGATCGGATCGTTATAATGATCGAGTACATATTGGTAAAAGACTTCGGCAGCCGCTTGACTTTCGGCCGCGAATGCGGTCAGCTCGGCAATTTTGGACGATTCGACGTCGCCTTGCGCGATAGCCGTTTGAATCGCGCGCGCCGTTGCGGCGAGCGTACCCGCGGCTTTGGCGGAACCGCCGACGCCATAATCGGTTATTTTGCGATCGTCGGCCGTGCCGGGAATGTTGTCCGTCGCCTTAGCCGGGTGAACGAAGGCGGCGTTGTTGCGCAGGTTGTACATCGCGCCTCCGAGCTGATCGGCGAATTTGATGACATATTCGCTGCCCCAAATCGCTTCGTCGATGAGATCCGGAATCCCGTTGTCGTCGTTGTCGAACTTGACGCTGGCCTTGTCGGCGTAACGAACATAGGCGAGCGCGATTTGAGCGCCGACCCACTGGTTGCCGCCGTACTTGCCGTAATCGCCGGCATCGTACCAGCCGCCGGTCAGATCGTAGTGCTGCGTGCCGTCGGCGGACGCACCGTCGTCCAGATGCCCAGCCGCGTGATAGAGCTTGGCCGAAGGAGCGACGCTGCTATAGCCGGGAGGGTAAGCTTCTTCCGTAGAGACGCTCGCTCTGAGCAGACGGTAGAAGGCAGTCATTTCATCCGTATAATTGCTCCACACATTCGTTTCGATTGAAAACGGGAAGGAGGAGACGCCGTTCGTTTTGACCGTATAGCCTTGACCGAGAGTGGCAACCGAAGAGAAGTCGATTGTATAAACATGCTTCTCCCAGGTTACTCCTTCGTACTCCATATCGCCGCTTGCGACTAATGTCCCGCTGCCGTTAAAGATTTCGTAGGTAGTGTCCGCAAGAGGCAGCGTGGATGCGACCTTCGCGTTTTTAACGTCATGAATGCTGTATCCGACTTGGCTGGCAACAACATCAAGCGTTTGGTTCGATTGAACGATGGTTGGAACGGTCTGCGGACTGGTCGCTGCGCCATCCGAAGTGAGGTCCGTCGCCCGGAAAAAGTACGAATGGGAGCCCACGGGCAGCTTGGTGAGGTAGGTGTAGTCTTTGCCGTCGGTGTAATCGATGTCCGAAGCGTCGTTTTCCTTCATATCGTAAGCCGTGTCGTCAATGACAACCTGCATGGCGAACGGCTTTTCGTTGTCGGCATCGGTATAGGTGGAAGTGAATGTGAAGGCGGTGTTTTGGTTCGGAATACCTTCGGTATTGGAGGTCATTCCCGCCTCGGACAACACGGGAGCGCTGCTTCCAGAGGCGGTCGTCGCAACAATATCATCCATCCAGATTTCGCCGTATGTTCCGCCGGTTTGGCGCAGCCAAACTTCGAATTTGATCTTCTTTTTGTTGATTGCGGGAGAGAGCGCCTCCATATCAAACTGTCTGGTCGTCCAGTCGCTGTCCACGGACTCCCAGTTGATAAGCGTATAATTGCGGGAGCCGTCGTTAATGACTACGCGCAGCTGGGCATTCGAATATCCCGGGTTTTTGAGCGAGAAATTCAAATAGCGGTAGCCTGTAAGGTCGACGGTTTCGTTCCAAGGCTGGAACTTTGCCCAAGACTTGTTGCTGACGGGCGTTTGCGCGAATTTGCCGATTTCTCGAGAATCCTCCGTAGCTTTGGTGAAGGCAGCGGTGCCGCCGTCCTGATTAAACCAGTTCATCCAATTTTGTTTGAATACGCCGCCGCCCGAAAAATTGTCGTAAACGAGCGGATTACTTGGCCCCGGGAGCGGAGCAATTGCGGCTTCTACAGCTTGAGGCGATATCGCGATGGCGGGGAAAGCAAGAGCGACGCCTAGGCATATGGCGCTCATCCTTTTGGTTGCAGGCGGAGCCCATTTCTTAAATGACATTAATTAAACCTCCCATTCGTTGTTTTCTATTGGGCGTGCATAGACATTTCAAATGCGGCCCATGCGATAATCGAATCTTGTGAGAAACCTGTTCTCGTTGTTCGTTCATCTCGTATCTTCCTAGCGCATTCCTTGCGGAATACGCATAAACTTATCCCTCCTTCCATATTTTGTATCCGCTTTCAGGACAATATGATAGCCTTTCACCTGCCAGGCAAGCAATGATGTATAACGAGCAGTGCATGATATATTCCAGTATTGCTAGACAGATCAGTCAGCCAGGGAGCATGCATCTCGAAAAAGGAAACCATTTCTCGAAATCGGATGGTTTTAAAAGGAGAGAACGTTCGTTAAACTATCGAATGAAAGCGCTTAAAAAATTGCGAAGGAGATGAATTAATGAACAGGAAGTTTAAAAAAGACTGCATGCTTATGCTAGCGATGCTGCTGGCGATCATGTCGGCAGGGGTTTGGTCACCCGACAAGGCTCGCGCATCGGATGAATATGATGCGATGAGGGAAGCGTGGAAGGAAATGCTGACTGGAGGATCCGGGCTCGATCCGCTGGATGCCGACATTGCAGCCGGGCTGGACGAGATTGAAGAGGAGGCGAATCAGTTCTGGTCCGCGATGGTTAAGACGTCAGGAAGGAGTTATCTGTGGAGCGATATCCCTGGGTTAGGAAATTCAGTGCATATTCGAACGGTTTACGAAAGAATCAAGGTTATGGCGCTTGCCTATTCGATGCAAGACTCTTCTCTGTATTTGGATGCCGGACTGGAAACGGATATCGTGTCGGCGCTGGATTATATGTACGCGACTCGTTATAACGAGAACACCACGACGACGCCAAGCGGCACAAGCAATTGGTGGGATTGGCAGATCGGCATTCCGATGGCGCTTAATGACGCGGTCGTGCTCATGTACGATGCGTTGTCTTCTTCGCAGGTCGCCAATTTCGCCGCCGCGGTGGAACGGTTCACTCCGAGCGTCAATCTGACAGGTGCAAACCGCTCGTGGAAGGCGATCGTTGTAGGTGTGCGAGGCATCCTTGTCAAGGATTCCACAAAGCTGTTATCGGTAAGGGACGGACTCTCTCAAATTTTTGATTACGTGACGAGCGGGGACGGCTTTTATCGGGATGGCTCGTTTATTCAGCACAGCAGATTCCCTTATACGGGAGGCTATGGATTATCTTTGCTAAAGGCGATGGGCGATCTGCTGTATATGCTGCACGGAACGTCGTGGGATGTTATCGATCCGGATGTCGAAAACGTGTGGAGCTGGGTGTATGACGCCTATCAACCTGTGATCTATAAGGGCGCTATTATGGACAATGTGCGGGGTCGCGAAATTTCACGGAATTATTCGCAGGATCGTGCGGCGGGGCATGAGGCGATTCAAGGCATTATGAAGCTGGCTTTAGTCGCTCCCGCTTCTCAGGAGATTGACTTTAAACGTATGGTCAAAGCGTGGATCGAACAGGATACGTTTTTGAGCTTTTACCAAACGGCCTCCGTGCCGCTGGTGCAGCTGGCGAAGGACATCGCCGCCGATTCCTCTATTGCTCTGGCGGATGAGCTTGTGCTGTACAAGCAATATGCGGGCATGGATCGCGCCGTCCAGCTCCGTCCGGGCTACGGGTTCGGTCTTGCTATGTATTCGAGCCGCATCGGCAGCTTCGAGGCGATCAACAGCGAGAACGGCAAAGCTTGGTACACCTCGGCGGGCATGACCAGTCTGTACAATGGGGACCTGGGCCAGTTCAGCGACGATTATTGGCCAACCGTTGACAGCTATCGGCTTCCGGGCACAAGCGTGTTGTCGGGTACGCCGACAAGTTCCCATACCAGCGTTAATCAATGGACCGGCGGCACTGCAATGGACGGACTGTACGGCGTATCCGGAATGGATTTGTCGTATAGCGGAAATTCGCTTTCCGCTCGCAAATCCTGGTTTATGCTCGACGATGAGATCGTTGCGCTTGGCGCCGGCATTACAAGCACGGACGGCATAGCGGCAGAGACGGTAATTGAAAACCGCAAGCTCGGCGCGGCGGGCAACGAGGCTTTGACAGTTAACGGCACGGTCGTTTCCGATTCGCTTGGCTGGTCGGATACAATCGATGATGTGTCGTGGGCGCATCTGCAAGGGAATGCGGCAAGCTCTGACATCGGTTATTACTTCCCGGAAACGCCCGACATCGACATGAAGCGCGAAGCGCGGACGGGCAATTGGAAGCAATTAAATACGAGGCCAGTTTCGCCGTCGACGCCTATTACCAGAAACTATATGACGATGTGGGTTGATCACGGTGTTAATCCAACAGGCGCGGAGTACGCTTATGCGCTGCTGCCTGGTAAAACTAGCAGTCAGGTTGCCTCTTATTCGTCCAATCCAGATTTTGTTGTTCTGGAAAATTCCTCGGCTGTACAGGCGGTTAAGGAATCGTCGCTCGGCATCGTTGGCGCTAACTTTTGGACCGATACAACGCAAACCGTTGACCTGATTACCTCGAGCGCCAAAGCGTCTGTCAAGACGAAGGAGTCTTTGGACGGCGAACAGTTGAGTGTGTCGATCAGCGATCCAACGCAGTTAAACGCCGGGGCGATACAGCTTGAGCTTGATCGTTCAGCCGTTTCGTACACGGCGGACACAGGTGTAACCGTGACGCAACTTAGCCCGACGATCAAGCTGTCCGTGAACGTTGCGGGAGCAAAAGGGAAATCATTTCATACCTCGTTCGAATTGGGAGAGCCGGAGCCGGCAATGGAAGTTATTGTCGACAATGCGGATACATCCGGAGCGGTCACCAAGAGCGGCGGCTGGAAGACGGGCACGGTCGGGAATGACAAGTACGGTGCAAACTATTTCCATGACGACAATGCGGGTAAAGGAGAAAAATGGTTGACGTTCGCTCCGAACCTGCCGGAAGCGGGCACGTACGAGCTATTCCTGTCGTGGACGGCGCACTTCAATCGTTCGACGGCAGTGCCGATCGACATCGTTTTTGATGGAGGAACGGCGGCAACGACAGTTGATCAGACGACGGGAGGAGGCGTCTGGCAGTCGCTTGGCACGTATGCTTTTGAGGCTGGACAAGGCGGCAACGGTTTAACGATACGTAATGACGGAACGGTCGGCTATGTCGCAGCCGATGCCGTTAGGTTCGTACGTGTTCCAGACCCGGACCCTGTTCCAGAGGTCGAACCCGTCATTATAGACAATACGGATGCGGGAGCGGCGAAGACCGGAGTTTGGAAAGCGGAAGCTACGCAGACGGACCGATATGGCATAAATTATTAGCATGACGATAACGCGGGCAAGGGAACCCAAAGCGTGACGTTTTCGGCATCGTTGCCGATAAGCGGCACGTACAACGTATACATGATGTGGCCCGCGCATGAAAACCGGTCAACGACTATCCCTGTCGAGGCGCTTCATGCGGGGGCTTATCTAAAGAAGCTTTCCTCGAAGAAAGCCGAGATTAAGGGCCTCTCGGAAGCCGCTCTTACTCCATGACAAGCCCGCCGGTGACGGGCGTATAGGTTCCCGTCAGGAAACGTGCGCCGTCTCCGGCCAAGAAGGAGATGACCCCGGCGACATCCTCCGGCTCGGCAATCCGGCCCAGCGGCGTAAAACTGCCAATCACGCGTCCTTCTTCTTCGGATAAACCGAAGAGATCGTCAGATCTAACGAAGCCGGGAGCGACGACGTTGGCCGTGATCCCGTAGGGGCCGTATTCTTGCGCGATGTATCGGGCGAATGCATCCAGACCGGCCTTCGCCGTGCCGAACGAGATATAAGGAGGAGTGGGATCCTTGCCCTCCGTGCTGGACAGATAGATAATCCGGCCGACCTTTCGCTCCATCATCGCGGGAATCACGGCTTTCGTCGGTTCGAACGCCGCCTTTAATTCATCGGTCATCTGCCGTTCGAATGGTTCCCAAGCCAGCTCGGCGAAGGTTGCGGCTTCGGCGCTCGGCCCCGCGTTGCATACGAGGATGTCGATTCGTCCGAACGAACGAATGACGGCCTCCGCCACCTCTTTCATTTGCTCCGGGCTGCGGGCATCCGCCTTCATCGACACGGCTTCGCCGCCATCCGCGACAATCCCGGCCGCTACGGCTTCGGCGTTCGACCCGTTGCCGAAGTCGACCACGACGACTTTTGCACCTTGTTTGGCGAGCTGCACGCACGTGGACCGCCCGATTCCGCGCGCGCCTCCGACGACAATCGCTACTTTTCCGTGTAAGGACATCATAATCAAGCTTCCTCCCCGATCCGCGTTATTCCTTATCCGCCCCGCCGTACCGCGCCGCGATATCCAGAGCGACCCGTCTTACTTTATCGGCCATGTAGGCAGGCTCGAGCACGGTCACTTCGGTCAAATATTGGAGCACGGTACGGATCAGCCAGCTTTCGCTGGAGAAGTTCATTCGGACGATGAGCTGCCCATCCGGCAAGCGCTCGATGTGTTTTTCGTCGAAACGGTCCATCACCCATACGGCAACGGCCGCCGTGAACCGCAGGACGACGGGTATCCCTTCGCTCGCCGCATGAGGTTCAGGCGCCGTCCATCTATCGTTAAGCTGTGCAAGCGATTCCGCCCGCCGTACGAATGTGCCGGCTTGCACGTCGAGATCCCGAACGCGGGACAGCTTGAAAATGCGATAATCATCGCGCAGCCGGCAATAGCCGTGCAGATACCAAACGTAGTTTTTGAGCACGAGCGCCATCGGTTCCACTTCGCGGCTTTGTTCGCCGGTTCTGCTGGTGTACGTGAACCGGATGAGCTTTCGCTCGTCCACGGCCTTGCGAAGGGAGTCGTATCGGCTCTGATCCTCTTCGCTATTCTTCCAAGGGGTGAAATCGACTTGAATCCGTTCGCCGCCGTCCCCCCGTCCTTGCTCGGCTTGGGCGACCATCGCGCCTACTTTGCCAAGGAGGAGATCCATGTTGCCGCGGTCGAACGCCTTGGTGGATTCCAGACCGCGAAGCGCGGCGGAGAGGGCGGTCAGCTCGTCGAAGGACAGCAATTGACGATCCAGCCGGAAGCTGTCCATGATTTCGTAGCCGCCTTCCATGCCGGTATAGGAGACGATGGGGATGCCGGTTTGACCGAGCGAGTCGAGGTCGCGATAGATGGTGCGGAGGGACACCTCGAGCTGGTCCGCCAATTCCTGCGCTTGTACTCGTTTTCGGTTAAGCAGCAAAATCGTAATAGTCATTAACCGTTCAAGCTTCATGGTCATTTCTCCTCAGTCGGCATGTCGCGTTTCGCCGATCGATGAATTAGTGTGCGACGGCCAGCTCTTGCCCTTCGGCAGCCGGATTCATCTTGCCCTTCGTCATCATGAAAGCCGCGATAAGCGCCAGAACGGCAGGAATGAGGCTCCAGGCAAAAGTAGCTCCAATCGAGCTAGACAGCCCGGCCGTGATCGTATCCAGCGCCTGCGGATCAACGGATTGCCGGAACGCCGGATTCAGCAGCGAATAAGGATCGCTTAGGTTCAAACCGGCCGGGACGGCGGCGCCGCCATCTCCGAACGAGGCGGAGAGCTTGCCGAGCAGGTTGTGGCTTTGCACGATCCCAAAGACGGTAATGCCAAGCGCCATTCCGAGCGAGCGATTGAAATTCAGGGTAGAGCTGGCAGCTCCGCGCTGCGAAGCGGGGAACGAGTCCATAACGGCCGTGCTGAGCACCGAGAAGGAGGCGCCGATCCCGAGGCCGATCAGAATCATGATTCCCGTAATGGAAAGTCGAGAAGATTCTACCGTAATTTGCGACAGGAGGGCAAGACCCGCCAGCAGTATCACGAGTGTTCCGATCATGATGGTGCGGTATTGCAGCTTCGCCATCAGGATTCCGCCAAGCGTCGCGGTGACGACCGAACCTACCATCATCGGCAGCAAGGTGAGGCCCGAATTGGAAGCAGAGCCGCCCAGCACGCCCTGCACGTAAATCGGAATGAAGATCGCCGCCGTCATGTAGGCCGCGCCGCTAAGCATGGCGACCAGGTTGCTTGTCGTGTACAGTCTGCTGCGGAACAAACCGAACGAGATGATGGGTTCCGCCGCTTTTCTTTCCACTAAAATCAGCAAGAAAACAAGAACCGCGAACCCGCCGAACAGTCCGATGATTTGCGGAGAATCCCAGGCATACGTTTTGCCGCCGAGCTCCAGGCCAAGCATGAAACTGGCGATAGCCCCAACGAGCAGAACGGAACCGGCCCAGTCGATTTTTTGGCGGGAGTGCTCCTTCGACTCCTTGTAGAACATAGCGATCATCACCAGCGCGATGAACCCTAGCGGCAGATTGATGTAGAAGATCCACGACCAATTCAAGTGGTCGGTGATATAACCGCCGAGCAGCGGGCCGAGCACGCTGGACAATCCGAACACCGCTCCGAACGCGCCCATCATTTTGCCGCGTTCCTTAGGCGGAAGGACATCGAACAGAATCGTGAACGCAATGGATACCATCGCGCCCGCGCCTACCCCTTGCACCGCCCGGTACATGCTTAACTCCACGATGGATTGCGCCATTCCGCAGAGCGCGGAGCCGATCATGAAGACGATAATCCCGAAGACGAAAAACCGTTTGCGCCCGTACATATCGGACAGCTTGCCGAAGATCGGCATGCAGGCCATCTCCGCGACCATATACGCCGTGGTGACCCATACGAACTTGTCGAGTCCCCCCATCTCTCCTACGATCGTGCCGATCGAGGTCGAAACAATCGTGTTGTCCATGGAGGCCATCAGTATGGCAAGCAACAGTCCTCCTACGATTGCAGCTAATTTCTTTGTCATTCGTTACCAGTCCTTTCTTGTTCCTGTTTGGATTGCTTAATCATCATCTGTGATCATCATAAGCTACCCTTGTTGACAACTGTGTGTCAGGAAAGAAAGGCGGTTGAAAAAAAGTTGTTGGCTGAGGGAGGAAGGAGAGTGGGGCACGGAGCTGTGGGTTGGTGGTGGCACGG
Source organism: Paenibacillus sp. strain BS8-2 (assembly GCF_054483835.1). Taxonomy (NCBI): domain Bacteria; kingdom Bacillati; phylum Bacillota; class Bacilli; order Caryophanales; family Paenibacillaceae; genus Paenibacillus; species Paenibacillus sp. strain BS8-2. The sequence continues at coordinate 100,113 of NZ_CM137010.1, read as the reverse complement.
ATGGAAGATGACGCAACCAGCCTTGATGATAAAGTGAAATGCTCAGGATTTCTTCAAACACAGCGAGACCATGTAATTGATACCAGATACGCGGGCCTGTTTAGGGGATAGGGACTTGCGTTTGTACTCCGTGAACCCAAGTTTCTCATACAAGCGGATAGCCGGAACATTGGTATCGGCGACCTCTTCGATAAGATAGTTACGGTACGGCAAATGATCCAGCATATGTCGAATAACGGCCGATGCCGCTCCTTGACCGCGGAAGGATGAGGCAGTACCGATGAATTCGACCGAACCCGTTTCGGTCGGCGGGTCGACAAAAGGTTTTTGGAACTCTCTCTTGAGAATGAGTGCAGCCATCGAGCCCTTGAACCAGCCTAGATGCCGGCGGAGCGGTGCGCCCTGGAGTTCTAGGGAGAAGCTTCGACAGTCCGTGCATGCGCCAATGGCAGCCACCCGATCGCCAGCGAGCGCCACATAAAACTGATCCAACACAAACATATGGGCGAACGCCTTTGCGATGACATCCCGGTCTTTAGAGAAATACGTGAGCCACTGCGAGAAGCCGTCGGCGAAGATCTCCGCCATCTGGTTTCTGACCTCTACACCAGCTCGGTCCGCCCGGACAACCTTAAAAGCGCTAGAATGTTTCACAACGTTTCACCCTCCTGTTTGAATACTAAGGTCAAGAGCGATCTCGACGGCATCGAAAATTTCTCTTCCAGCATCATCTTCATCATCGCAAGTCCCTGGATGGAGGAGAAGAAATATTGGGCCATCTCAGTAGCGTTTCCTTCTCGGAATTTGCCTTGCCGCTGCCCTTTGACGATAAGAGCGGTAGTTGCTTGCATCAGATCAATGTGAATCTGCTTGAGTTCCTCTCTCCGACCGTCCGTCTCCGTGGAGAAGAAGGATTGTGTCATCAACAGTAAGAGGTGCCCCAAGTCATCGCCGGAAGATAGGTCGAGATATACCTCGTTCGCGAATCGTTCCAGTTCCTCAGCAGGCTCTTCGGTGTACTGAAATTTGGCAATCAGCGCCTCAAGTCCGGCCATGGCGAATTGCACCAGCTCCTCGAAGAGCTGATCCTTTGTTTTGTAATGACGGTACATAAGGCCGGTGCTAATGCCAGCCTGATCGGCAATATGCTGCACATTAGTGGAGCCGTATCCTTGACGAACAAATAACCGCATCGCGGCTGTCTGAATTTTGGTACGGGTTGCAAGGCGCATGGTCTCGTATTGCTCAGGTGTACGGGGCATTTTTGGTTGCTCCTTCAATGAATGAATTATTATTCATTGTAAAATCATAACAGCAAATTGTCAATTGTATGCCAAAATAAAACAGCGACAGTCCAGGATTAGTTCTCGTCCTTGGCTGTCGCTGTTTTCTATTCGAGAGTGAGTCTCACCCGACCACAACCTAAAAAATGCGGATTAAAACCAAACTTTAGAGCGCTTATCCATATTAGGGTAACCGCTTACAATTTAAGAGTAGCTACTCTGCAAAATATGGAAACAAGGGGTGGTCGTTTGAAGCGATTAGAAGAATCATGGCCTTAGAGCGTATGGCAGGATGTATGGTTTGTGGTTTATTTGACAGCGTTCATTCATTAACCATTAGGAGGTTCATATGAAAATTCTCCAGTTACGAAAGGCCAAACGTCCAGTCGCGGCGGCCTTGTCTTGCTTGATGGCGGTAAGCGTAGCATTCACCATCCAGGCTCCAAGCGCATCGGCGGACGCGGTCGTTATCTTTAACACCCAAGTGGGCGGCGTCTATGACGGTATGCCGCTATTCGACGGAAACCCAGCACATCTTGATGCATTCGTGGATACCTATTATGACTATATCGGTCTTGAGGGCGCATCGCTCTACGCTACCGGAATCAGGGATAACTATACCTTTGTCATGGACGATAATCCGCGCAAAGGAAAAACGGTACCTGGCGGACTATCAGCGGCAGACAACGTATCCGGCGTTTCGACGGATTTCCCGGTGTTGCTCGGCATGGGACAAACCTGGAACAAAGATTTGGTAGCTCGAATCGGCCAGGTCATGGGCAGCGAAAAAATCAGTCAGTTGAATGTCAAACAAGGAACGGCCAACAATCACAATGGAAGCGGTGCAGCACAATCCCGTTCCATCGCGTTCACAGCCTTGTCAGACGTTCGGGTGAATCCGCTTAACGGACGATTCCACGAGGGTTACTCAGAAGATCCATATCTTTCCGCTACGATGATTGACAGTAAGGCGTCGGGGCTTGCGGGAACGAACTTAGGCGAAAGCGATGACGGCTTCTGGATTCGCGCCGTTGTAGGGACCAAACACTTCTCGATGTATAACGCCGAGTGGTTCCGTCAATCTTCCAGCACAGCGGCAAGTGCTCGGGCAATCTTTGAATATCAAATCCCTTCCGCGTTCAAGGGGCTTGAATCCGGATCGGTTTCGGGTATTATGACATCGTTCGGACGTACGAACGGCATCCCGAATATCATTTCGCCATACTTAATCAAAGGCAATGAAATCGCAAAGTATGGCATGTATTCTTCGCCAGACTTCAACGGTGAGAACCATCTGTTCAACACGAATTTCAGCAACGGTTACGATGCGAGATATACCCTGGATCGTAAGCACGCGCTTGCTTTGATGGTGCTAGCTCATTCCGAATCGGTACGCGCTTCCGGAACGGACAAAACGGATGTGGTGACGCTCGCTAATGCGACCAAAGAAGGACTTTATGGTCTTACATTAGAGCATGTCATCGAGGCGGGACGCCCGTTGGTCAACCAGCTCGTTCGTCTGGGCATCTTCAACGAGCCGGACGAGAATGGCATACCGAAAAACTACCCATTCGCGAATCAAGCCAAAGACGTAGCCAGTACGCTGACCAACTTCAGCACGCCTGCCCATCAAGAGGTAGCGCTGGAAGCGGCACGTGAGACGGTGGTTCTTCTCAAAAATACGGACGGTGCGCTGCCGCTGCAGAAAAACGAAAAAGCAGCTGTTGCTGGCGTATATGCCGATATGCGGATGAGACCTCAGTACACGGCATCAACACCAACTACAATTGATAACAGTGGCAAAACGCCTCTGTACACTCTCCTTAACACGATTGGTGCGGATAAAGTCCAGTTTGCGACAGGCGGCGAGGTTGTAGCGCTGAAGTCGAAGCTTAACGGACAATATTTGACTTCTGCTTCCGGTAATGGAGATCAATTGACTGCTAACTATACACCTACGGCAGGCGAGTTCACGAACAGCCAGCTGTTCGAAGTAACAGACTGGGGACAGAACGCGTTCAGCTTTAAGTCGCTGGCTAATAACCGCTGGCTCAGCGCTCCAACAGCCAATGGTGCGGCGGTCGGCAATACGGCGACGGCAAGCCTGCTGCTTACAGGGGCTGACTGGAGCAACTTAAGCTCCGTGGCAATTAACAGTACAGTACCTCCTAAACTGCGAGTCGAAAACAATGCGGACGATACATTATCTGTTGTATCTGGAGGTCTCGGATTCCAGACTGGCGTATTCAATGGCCGATTTGTAACAACTGACGCGCAAGGTAAGATCGCTGCGGCTACCTCAACGATCGGCAACTTAGCTGGCTTTAATACGAGAACAGATGCAACGAAGTTCGAGAAAACGGTCGTTAAGGAAGCTGGAGCTGACTTTGCTGCTATGGCTGACACGCAGGACTACGCTCTCGTTTTCGTAGGTGCGCATCCCGGCAATAGCGCCGGCGAAGGCAACGATCGCGCGGATCTGTATTTGGGCGAAGGCGATTACAAGCTGGTGAAGAATGTCGCAGCGGCATTTGCAGCCAAAAACAAGAAAACAGTCGTCGTGCTCCTCACTACGGCTCCAGTGATTATGAAAGAAATTCAAGAAGATCCTAATGTATCGGCTATCGTTATGCAGCCGTATTCGGGGCAATACGAGTCACAAGGTCTGATCGACGTCTTGTACGGAGATTATGCGCCAACGGGTCGACTGACTTCGACTTGGTATGCAGATATGGGTGCACTTCCTGCAATCGACAGCTACTCCATTCCGGAAGGCTCAACTTTGACAATGGAGCAGCTTGATCCTCGTTATGTTTCCGACATGAACAATGCGGATCCGGTTGAAGCGAATTTGACTTATATGTATACCGATTCAGAGGTCACTTATGAATTCGGGTACGGTCTTGGTTATGCGGAATTTACGTACAAGGATTTCTCGGCGCCTACGGCAGCGAGCGGTAACGGTACGTTTAACGTATCCGTTGAAATTACGAACGAAGGAGATGTAGCAACCTCTGAGGTCGTACAATTGTACGCCAAGAACAATAATCCGGCATACGGAGATTTCTCGCGCCAGAAGCAACTGGTCGGTTACGAGAAGGTGGAGCTCACAGCTGGAGAACACAAGGTCGTTACGATGACGGTTGACGCTAAGGATTTGGCGATCTGGGATGTTAACAAAGGCGATTATGTTATTGAATCCGGCAATTATTCATTGTTGGTTGGACATTCGTCCAAGGATATTCGTCAAACCAACAACATTCAGATCGTTGGAGAAGAGCTTGCTCAGTTGAATGCTGCTGACGGCTTTAATGTGTTCGATCATGCATTTGCTTCTCATCATGTTGTGTACAACGAAGTATCGAAACAGCGCACGGTGGATCAATTAACCGCGGATCAAGTTGCAGGCGGTTATTACACGGTCACATCGAAGGATGCCAGCTCGTGGGTGGCGCTTCCTAAGGCGAATTTCACGGGAGCCGAGAAGGTCAAAGCGATGGTGGCATCCAAAGCCGCTGGCGGTACGATTACGCTGCATGCCGACTCCTTGGCAAGCGAGCCGTTCGCGACGCTAGAAGTTCCAGTCACGCAAGTCACTCCATACACGATGCGCAATACCGCGCAGACGGTCAATGAGCTCGGCTTCGTTGAGATCGAAGGGGATGTGGCGCAAGCGCCAGCAGGAAGCCGAACGATTTATTTGAAGTTCAGCGGACCGGACATCCGGGTTGACAGCATACAAGCAGTAGGCTCAGCGGTAACGGCTACGCAGGGAACGTTAACGGGACCTTCCGTTGCAAGACCTGGCCAGGCGGTTACACTGACGGCAGGGCTCGAGAATCTATCCGCAGGGTTCTCGTCCGTAGACGTCATTGTCCACTATGACCCGCAGCAGTTGGCGTTTGCGATGGACGAAGTTGAGCTCGAAGGCGGAACGTTGGCGCACTACTTGAAGGATACGGCTATCACAGCTGTAAATTCTGAGATCGCTATCGCAGGGGCGGCAATCAAGCCGGAGCTAGGCGAAATTAAGGTGCTGCTTGCTTCGACAGGTGCAGAAATCGAGAGTGACGGTCCATTGTTTACTCTTCAAGCTACTGTGAAACCAGCCGTTAGCGGCGCTTCGTTGGTGGCTCTAGCAGACTTCCATATCAACCGATTCATCGAAGAAACAGAAGAGGTTGTTACGACGGTGGTAGAACCTGCATCTCATACGATTGTAGTATCCGAGGTGGATCTGTCCGGCCTTGCGGCGGCGATTACAGGTGCACAGAACCTATTGACTATCGTTCAGACGGCAACAGAGGGCACGAATCCGGGTCAATACGCGGCTGGCTCCATCACTTCGTTGCAATCGTCGATCGCTGCAGCGCAAGCTGTTCTGATGGATAACACCGCGACGCAAGCTGACATCACGGCAGCAATCGCTTCTATTCAGACAATTGTTGCAACCGTAAATAATTCCAAAGTACCAAGCATCCCTGTCGATCTGGACAAAACGGCGATTATCGCTGCGATCACAACAGCGGAAGCCAAGCTTGCCAATGCCGTAATCGGAACAGTCATCGGTCAATACAATTCCGATAAATCCGCATTGGAGCAGGCGTTGGCAGCAGCGAAGACGGCAAGGGATCATGCAACAACGCAGACAACGCTTAACGGTGCAACGACTGCTCTCAACAACGCTTTGCAGTTGTTCCAAGGCGGGTTCGTAACGCTTGTAGCAGGCCAAAGCCAAGTAACGGTCAAGGATTTGACGATCGTGGCCAATCACTATGGAGCTACCGCGGCGGAGTGGAATAAATTCGGAGTGGTCAATCCGTTCGGAGTTTCTGTAGATCGTGTCAATATTCAGATTCTCGCATACGTCGCCAGATTGATTCTGGATGATTGGCTGCAGCAATAACAAGGAGCAATAACAAGAGATAGAGAGTTTCATCCGTAATGCTTGGAGTCGGAGGAGCGAATCATTCGTTCCTCCGACTACCCGATTATGGCTACAGAAGAAGGGAGACGCGGTCCATTGATTTCTAATATGCGTAAGACGTTCCTGCTTAGTTTGGGCCTCCTGATCGCGATTTCGTTAATGATGGTTAGACCCGCACTAGCGGCCGATGCGTTGAAACCGACATTTGACTTGCTTCCGGCTATCAGCCAGGTAAGTAATGGCAAAGAGCTCCAGATTGTCATAAACGGCAGCAACTTAAAAGACTTATACGCCTATGAAGTAAAGGTGCAATACGATACGGACAAATTGAGTTTTAAATCTGCAGCAAGCTCGCTGAAAGGTTTCTCCGTCAAACCGATTGTCGAAGGCGGGATTTTAACGTTCGCAAGCACCAAGACGGGCATTGCAGCGGGCGATAACGGAAACTTGCCTCTGTGTACATTAACTTTTACGGTGAAAACCTCAGGTTCGGCCAAGCTGGATCTGCTCCATGTAGAATATGTCAACTCCAAGCTCGAGCTCACGAAAAACGAAAAAGTCGTTAGTCGGAACTTCGTCGTTCGTTCAGCTGAGTTTACGGATATAGCAGGTCATTGGGCGGTAAACCAAATTAAGGAGGGCGCTCTGCTAGGTTTCGTGGAAGGATATCCGGATGGCAGCTTCATGCCGGATCGTCAAGTGACTCGGGCTGAGTTCGTCACGATGCTGGCTCGCGCTTTGAAATGGACGTCAGAGGAGACGGACATACATTTTGCGGATGCCGAACAAATCCCTGCGTGGGCCAAAGATTCAGTAGCAGCAGCTGCCAGCAGAGGAGTCATCGATGGTTACGAGGACGGAACCTTCCGTTCGAGCCGTGCGATTACGAGAGACGAAGCGGCCAAAATGATTGTGAACGCGTTAGGAATTGAAGTTGTGGATGGAGCTAGTCCTACCTTTGCGGATACAGCATCCATTCCATCGTGGGCAAGTACTTACGTGGCAGCCGCGGCTGAAGCGGGCATCGTGAAGGGCAGAGGCGGAAACTTATTCGCTCCTAGAGATTTCATTACTCGAGCAGAGACGATTACGCTCATTCTAACTGCTTCAAAGCTCCAATCGTAATTTGTCAACGAGCCCGCTAGGTGATACCTTTAACCAAAGGAGCCCAGCGGGTTTCTTGCAATCTCTAATGAAACGGAGCAGTAACCATTATGCAACTCTACGAACGACCCTGCAAGCTTGCTGTGATCTTAGCGTCTCTGATATGGCTGACTTCATGCGGAGGCGGCAGACCATCGGTATCCGAATTGCCACCGTCACCGGTAACGATTACATATATCACATCTGCAGGCAATTCAATTAGTACTTCGATCATTCGGCAATTGGCGGAGGAATATTCGGCGTTACATCCACATGTGACGTTCAAATATGAGGAGACGGGTAATGCGGACTTATCGAAAAAGATCCAACTGCTCGCGGCGAGCAACGATTTGCCCGTCATGTTCAGTTATCCCGCCGGCAAACCGCTCGAAGACTTGATCGAGAGCGGTGCCGTTCTCGATCTGGAGACAACGCTATCAGAGCTGGGCATGTCTGACATCTTGCTTCCTTCAGCGGTGAGCTTGATGAAGAATCAAGTTGAGAACCGAGGTTTGTATGCGATGCCGCTCGAGATGAACCTGGAGGGCTTCTGGTATAACAAGGAACATTTTGCTGAGCTCGGGTTAGCTGTACCCCAGACGTGGGATGAGATGATGGCTGCCGCCGCCAAAATGATGGAGGAAGGCATTCAGCCTTTCGCACTCGCAGGCAGAGAAAAGTGGCCGATCACGCGTTACATGAACGCCTATATTATTCGCAAGCTAGGTATCGATGCGATGAAGGATGTAAATCAAGGAAACGCAAAACTGACGGATAAAGGTTTTGTAGAGGCAGCGCAAATGATTAAAGAGATGGCAGGAAGCGGTTATTTCGGGCCTTCGCCAAGCCGGGTGAGCTTCGGAGAGGCGACGAAGGCGTTTATGCAAGGAAAAATAGGTATGTTTTATTCCGGAAGCTGGTCGCTTAGGGACTTTGACAAGGGCAGCGAAGGTAGTCTGAAGCCGAGTTCCATAGGTTTCTTTGGCATTCCGTCCGTAGAGAACGGCAGTAGCAAGGCGGAGGATTATCCCGTCAATGCGGGACTAACGACGGCTTTTTCGAAGGAAGCATTTGACGGTGAGGTTGGAGAGTGGATGAAGTATGTGTTCGAGCGATACGGCCAGCTTGCGATGGACCAATATGGTATGATAACAGGTTTTCGCGTCGATCGGATGCCGGATGCTGCTTCGCCGCTTGCCCACATGGTCCAAGATAAGCTGGCGGAGCTCAAGAGGGGGGCGCTTTGGTTCGAAGCCCGGTTTACAACAGAAGAGCAGCTAGCGGCTTGGGATAATGCCCAACTGTTGATATCAGATCCCGACTATTCGGGCGCCATGTATATGAGAGAGCTGCAGGAAGTGATAGACGGCAACCGGACGAGCGGGGACTGATCAGATAAATGCGGTATCGACCAGAAAAAAAACGCACATGCTCGTTTTCGATCCTCTGCTATACTGAACTTAATCGGGCACCTATTTATAGCAGATGGTGTTCAATATTACCAATGTGAATAACATGCAAAGGAAGTCTGCCATGAAGTCTGGTCTATTACGTAATCTTTCGGGCGTGCTGCGGCAAGCCAGCATACGACGAAGATTTCTGACCGCTATGATTCTAGTCGCGCTGCCTCCTCTAATGATTCTGGGTTACTTTTCTTACAATATCGCCAAAGATACGCTTGTAGACAATCATAATGAGAGAAATGCGGGACATCTGCAAACCGCCAGCGAAGTGGCAGATCTGCTATTGCGCAATATCATAAACATGAACCGGATCATATTATCCAATGATGAATTAAGGGAACAATTAATCGCAAGCGGGGCGAACGAAGGCAATAAGCAGGACTTTCTCGATGTGCGAACGGCGAACAAGCTGCAGAACATCGTGGTCGCCAACCTTTTCGATACACAAAATATCGAGTCGATTTGTTTGTTCGATCGTAACTTCCGATCCGTATGTCACGGCCGATCCGAGCACGGGGGGAAGTATGGCACGGATGAGACAAGACGGGAGATTGTGGACACGGATTGGTATACCGAGGCGGCAAAGGCTAAGGGCAAGGAAGTTTTCTTCGGGTTCAACGTACTAGGGAACTCGAGTGAAGGCGAATCGTTCTCCAGCGTCAAGCTGTTGCGCGATCCCAATCGGTTAACGGCCGGTATGATGGGGCTGCTCGTCATTAATATTAAGACCTCGATCTTTGATCAGGCGGTGAGCGGCAGCGGACAAAACGGTTTTCTCATCTTAGATGCGTCCCATAAGCCGGAGCCGGTAGCGGTTTATGACCTGACGCCGGATGTGACGAACAGCATCGGGCTTGGATCAAGCTTGGACGAAACCGTTCAAAGGCTGCAAGATGCGGACAACATCGTCAATCAATTTACGAATGCGACAACCGGCTGGAGATTTATACACTATGTGAAAATGAATACGCTTTTAAGTCAATCTGACCGGATCGGTTCCATTACAATGCTTATCTCAGCATTAATGGCGGGCGTTGCGATACTCGTTTCTTATATCATCTCAGGCACGGTAACTCGACCTCTGTTGCAGCTCAAAAAGATGATTGTAGAATGGGCGACGGGGAGTCCCTCCAGCGAAGGAGCGTTGGCTACACCGTTTGCAACAGACGAAGTTGGCGTTATCGGAGCGACCTTCCGGCGCATTACGTTTGCGAATAAACAACTTAGCGAGCGGCTGCTCCAATCGGAGCTCAAAGAAAAGGAAGCGGAGCTGCGGTCGCTGCAGGCGCAGATCAAGCCTCACTTTCTGTATAATACGCTCGATTCGATTTATTTCATGGCGCTTCTGGAGGAGAAGAAGGATATCGCCCAAATGGCGCTCTCACTCTCGGAGAGCTTTAAGCTCAGCTTAAATAAGGGCAAAGAGTTGATCCCCGTATTCAAGGAGCTTATGCACATTGAGCACTACATGATTATTCAGAACATGCGTTACGACAATCGTTTCCGCTATGAGGAAATGGTTGATGAGGAGATCAAGGTATACGAAATTATGAAGCTGCTGCTGCAACCGCTTGTGGAGAATGCGATGTACCACGGACTCGAACCGAAGGTGGGCGAAGGCATGATCCGACTGATTGGGCGGAGAGATGGTGATTACCTTGTTTTCTCTGTATCCGACGACGGCGTCGGTATGGACGATATCAGCAAGACGGATCAGGGCTATGGTATACGAAATGTCCGTGAACGCTTGATATTGTTTTACGGAGCCAAGAGTTCGTTCCATATTGAGAGCGAGGCAGGCAAAGGCACATACATCGAGATGAGGTTCCCTCACCAGGGAAGGAAGGGAGATGAATCCGTCCATGCTGAAGGCGGTGCTGTTTGACGACGAACATATCGTGCTTAAAGGATTGATGAAGCTTATCGTATGGTCGGAGTGCGGGGTAGAGCTAGTGGCGACGGCACAGGACGGCATATCCGCTCTCGAAGCATTCAGATTACATAAGCCGGATATCGTCATGACGGACATCCGCATGCCTGGAATTGACGGGCTCGAGCTGATTCGTACGATTAGGGAAGAGGCGCCGGATACGGCTTGTATCGTTTTTAGCGGCTACAACGAATACGATTACGTGAAAAAGGCGATTCAACTGGGCGTCATCGATTATTTGGAGAAGCCGATCACACTTGACAAGATTCGTGAGGGTATTGCCAAGTCCGTCTCCCGCATCCATGATAGGTCCGAGATGAGCGAGCTGAAGGAGCGACGCAAGCAGGATCTCTTAAGTATGGCGACACTTGGGCTGCTTCATCGCGGCAAGGAGGCCGAAGCGAGTTGGCTGGCGCAGTTCGGTGAGAAAGCAGGCGAGGTTAAGGCAGTATCTGTACTAGCCGCATCACGGCCTGAATTTCGAATGGTTGAAAGTACAGCCTATCATGCTGTAAACGTGTCGAACGGGAGAGAGAATCTGATCGTTCTGTTCCATTTCCACATCGATGGAGAGGAGTGGAAGCATGGGCTGGCTGATCTGGACCATCTCACGGTAGGGTCAGGACGTATTTATCCATCTTTAGCAGAAGCGTCGAAAAGCTATAAGGAGGCGCTTCGGGCGCTGCGATACGGACAATATCTTGAAGGGATGGGCTGGATCCCATTTGACGAGCTTGGGGATCACCATACTGTATCGCCTAACGTTTCGGAGAAGGAAGAAGAGCTGTTGTTCGACCTGAGGTTAGGCGACAAAATAAACTTCATGAGCAAATTAGACGATTATCTGGCCAAATTTAAGTCCAGTACGATTGATCCCGACGTAGCCGAGATTGAACTGCTTAAGTTGGTTCTTCATTGCGCAGAAGCGGCAAAGGAAACGGGCAGCAACACGTCAGAGTTGCTTCCTCCCGGTTATGCGCCGCAACGCGAGCTTCGAGATGCGCAGACCAGAGGAGAGGTGGCTAGCTGGCTGAGGCTGGAACTGGAACGGATTATCGATTGGGTCGTCGGTGTGAGACAGCGCTCCAAACATTTGGCGGTAGAGAAGGCGATTCGTTATGTGAACGATCATTACGGCAAGGACCTTACGCAGCAAGAGGTGGCGGATTACATCGAGATGAATGTCACGTATTTCAGCCTCCTGTTCAAGGAGGAGATGGGCATGTCCTACATCAAATATGTGACGACCATCCGAATGGAGAAAGCCAAGGAGTTGCTAGCCGAGGGCACATCCATCCAAATGATCAGCGAAAAGGTAGGTTATTATCACGCTAGGCATTTCGCAGAGGTATTTAAGAAGTATACCGGACTTACACCTGGGCAATATCGGTCGAAAGGGATGGGTACATGAAGAGATTAGCGCCGTCCTTGGTCAAACTTCCTGGCTTATTCGCTGCCGCTATTCTGCTGTTGCTCACTAGTTGCAGCCAACCTTCGCAGCCAATGTATATTGAAGTGTTGCCGAAGACCTCCATCCTGTACCTGTCCTCCAATAAGGAACAGGAGGGAAGCGCGAGAATTATAAGTCAATTATCCAAGGATTACGGGGCAAATACACCGGGCTTTTCGTTCGAATTCGAGAATGTGGCGGAGAGCGATCTATCCCAGCGCGTACAGCTTCTGGCGGCTAGTAACGACTTGCCCGTACTCTTCAGCTACCAGTCCGGTAAGCCCTTAATTGATTTGATCCAAAGTGATGCCTTATTGGATCTCGAGGATACCTTTGACGAGCTTGGTATGCTAGATGCGTTAAATCCTGCAGCCGTAGAGCTGCTGAAGGCTTATGCAAACGGTGAGGGGTTATACGCGCTGCCGCTGGAGCTTAATATTGAAGGCTTCTGGTATAATAAGCAGCTATTCGATGATTACGGGATCGAGGTGCCGGAAACATGGAACGACATGCTGGCGGCGGCAGAGAAGCTGTACAACAACGGCATTCAACCGTTTGCGGTTGCAGGTAAGGAAAAGTGGCCGATTACCCGGCTGATTAATGCTTATGCGATCCGGGTGTATGGGGCTGATGTCATGGAGCGAGTAGATAAGGGCGAATTGACATTGACGAGCCGCGGCTTCGTCGAAGCGGCGGCAACGGTACAGAGGATGGGGCTTGCAGGTTACTTCGGTTCGCGCGTTAACACTGTTGATATGGCATCCTCTGTGAATGATTTCCTGCAGGGGAAAGCCGCGATGTTCTATATGGGGAGCTGGCAGCTGCGGGCGTTTAATGATGAGTCCCAGAACAAGATTGGCGAAGACAATATCGGCTTCTTCAGTATTCCGCTCGTAGAAGGAGGCAGCGGGAGCCTCGACGAATATCCTGTCAACGCGGGGCTAACGACTTCTTTCTCTAAGGCGGCTTACACACCGGAGGTTGGCAAGTGGATTAAATTTGTGTTCGAGCGATACGGAGCGCGAGCGATGAAAGAGCTTGGCATGATTACTGGCTTCCAAGTCGAGCATACACCTAGCGACTTGCCGCCGCTTACCAAGCTTGTACAGGAGAAAATCAATGAAGTAAGCAAAGGGGCGCTTTGGTTCGAGGCGCGATTCGATACAAATGCCCAGCTGCTTGCATGGGATCAAGCCCAACTGCTGGTCACGGATGAAACGTACGAACCCTTACGTTATTTGACGGCACTACAGGAACAGCTAGATCGTGGCAGGTAGGAGTCGGGCGAGGATTGAGGGAAAAGAGATTGCGAGAGTAACAGCCAGCAGTCTCTTTTTCCTACTTGTATTATTACTCTCTTAGTTCCTTTCGCAATTTCTCTCGGAGTTCCTCTCGCAGTTCCTCTCGCAGTTCCTCTCGGAGTTCCTCTCGGAGTTCCTCGTCTAGCTTCTCATCTAGCTCGTCTCCCGATCTCTATCTTCGACTAGCATGCTTGGGAGCAGGTGTGAAAGAAGGCGGGAGGGTGATAGGCTTATTGAGAGGTTGAGTGACAAGCGTGCGGTGAGCGGAGTGGAAGAAGGATGGAAGGAAGGTAGTTATGCAAATTTTGCAGTCGGGAGAGAAGAGAGGGAAGTGCCAATGAGGACCGCAAGGTCCTTTTTTTGTTGAATTTGCGTATTGCTTCGACTTTTTCTGCTCGACAACAAACTGATTTTCGAGAAAACTCATAGAAGTAACATCTGCATCTCGGCCCCCATTGCGCATTACCTGCGTCCAAGCACGTACCCATGCAACTGTGCCCACCATAACTCATATCTCCAATTTCGAGACTTAATTTTAACGAGCCTATAAATCTGAGCTCCAGCAACTCCGTGATGGAGCGGACACAGCGCAGCAGTGCGCTGCAACTCGAGAAAATAGGGTCGCCACGCCCTCCGCGCCCTCCACCCGACACCGCCGCGAGCAACGAGGCTCTCTTTTCCGAAAAATGCGGTATCCAGACAAAAAATGACGCGCTTATGAGATCGCGCAAACCCCTTTAGAATTAGAGATGTAGCAAGTAATCATGACTTAATCACAGGGGGTATATCCAATGAAGTTTCTGAATCGTAAATCGTTTGCGGTTGTTTTCGCCTCGACTCTTCTCGTCCTCAGCGCGTGCAGCTCAAACAACAATGGCCCGAGCGCCCCAAGTCCGACGAACAGCCCAAGCGCGGGAGCGGAGCCGACCGCAAGCACTAGTCCAAGCGCAGACCCAGTCACGCTGACGATGCTCGTATCTGGGGCTAAGGCTGCCGAAGGAGCGGACTTCGAGCTAGAGACGCTGCCTAAGCTCGTGAAGGAAAAGTTCCCGAACGTGACGCTTGAGGTACAGAAGTTGCCTGACGAACAATATTACACGACCGTGAAAACAAAGCTTGGAGCTGGCGAGGGTCCAGACATCTTCCTCGTATTCCCGAACATGGCGAATATGGGAGCGATCGAAGTAGCGAAAGCCGGTTATGCAGCCGACCTATCGGATTTGTCCTTCTGGGATCGAGTTAGCCAAGCTGCTCAGAATGATATGAGCTTCGAAGGCAAACCATATGCGGTTGCCAAAGGTATGGATATTCTCGGCACATATTACAACAAGTCGCTGTTCGAACAAGCAGGCATTACGGAGCTGCCGCAAGATTGGGCAAGCTTCCTCACAGCCTCGGAGAAACTGAAGTCTGCCGGCATTACGCCAATCGTTATGGGCGACAAAGATCCGTGGGTGATCCAGTTCGGCATGTATCAACTAGCAGCCAACAGCGTATATCCATCCGATCCTGATTTTGACAAGAAGCTGCAAACCAAAGAAACTGCTCTGACGGACGAGAAGTGGGTCAAGACGATCGGCCAATATAAGGAGCTGTACGACAAAGGTTACGTGGCTAGCGGATCCTTGGGAATGGCTAGCGCTCAAGCTGCTCAACAATTTGTTGATGGCAAAGCGGCTATGATTTTCACTGGAACGTGGGATCTCCCGGGCTTAACGGCAACAGGCGCTGCGGAATTTGAACGTGGATTCTTCTCGCTTCCGGGCAATGACGCAGGCCAACCGGTATACGCATCGGCAGCAACCGCCGCTGGATATGCGCTGAACGCCAACTCGCCTAACCTTGAGATCGGCAAGCAAGTATTCGAATATTTGTACGACGGCGAATCTCCGCTATTCCAAGCCTGGATAGAGTCCAACCCGTCGATTAGTGTATTCAACGGCGTCGAGCTCAAAAATCCGATTTTCCAAGATGTGCTTACGAACATTCAAGAAACGGGCAACGCCTTCTACTTCTCCAACCAAATGTGGCCAGCCGGCGTGAGCGATGTGATGCAGTCGAAGTTCTCAGAAATCATCGGCGGAATGAAGACGACAGCCGAAGACGTGACCAAGTCGATGCAGGACAAATATACGGAACTATTCAAAGAATAGAAGTTTTCCGTCCTCGGGGAGGCCGTCAACATGAGGCTTTCCCCGTATGACCGGAATGAGGAAGGGAAGAAATCAACATGAATAGTGCGGTCATGAGAAAAACAATGTACCTTTTTGTGCTGCCAGCGCTCATCTTTTATTGTATCTTCTGGATTTTTCCGATTCTTAAACTCTTTCAGTACAGCGTCACGGATTATAACGGTTACGTCCAAAGCTTCCAGTATGTCGGTTTCGACAATTTCAAGAAATTGTTCGGAGAAGAAATTCTGAGCGTTTCGATCAAAAATACACTGGCGTACACCGCCATCACGGTTGTGCTTGGCAACGCGATCGCGTTAATGCTGGCCCTCCTGCTCAATGCGAATATACGTGCCAAAGGGTTCTACCGGTCGGCTTTTTATATCCCCACCTTGTTCAGCGCGATCGTTGTCGGTTTCATTTGGAGCTATGTCTATATGCCCGATGAAGGTCTCATCGCTTCCTTCTTGTCCAAACTCGGCTTGCAGGGATGGGATACAAACTTCCTCGGCAGCTACTCCAAAGCGCTGTATTCGATCATCGCAGTTGATATTTGGAAAAACATCGGCACGAGCGTAATCATTTTTTTGGCAGGTTTGCAGACGGTTCCGAGCGAGCTGCTTGAAGCAGGCAAAATAGATGGGGCAGGCAAATGGAAGCTGTTTCGTTTTATTACGCTCCCGATGCTGGCCACCTCCGTCACGATTAATATTACGTTAAGTGTCATCAATGGCTTGAAGGCATTCGACTTCCCATTCGTCATGACCAACGGCGGTCCAGGTATTTCTACTAATACGCTTATCTATGCTATGTACAAGATGGCGTTCACCGATCAATTGTTTGGCAAAGCTGCGGCGCTGGGCCTTATTTCGTTCGCAATCATTATCGCCATTACGATCGTTTGCGTGCTGACGCTCAACAAGAAGGAGGTGCAGGCATGAATTTGGCGGCAGGGTGGAAACGTTTCGGTACGCATGCGCTGCTACTCGCGCTGGTTTTCGTTAATCTCATTCCGTTAATTATTGTGTTATCGAGCTCGCTGCGTTCTCCTCGCAACATGACGAACCCGCTGAATTGGTTCAACGAATGGTCTATGGAGAGCTTTGCATCAGCGTACAGCCGCATGCACTTTCCCATTGCTTTATGGAACAGCATCGTACTCACCGTTGTATCAGTTTTCTTTGTTGTGCTATTTGCAGCGATGGCTGCTTATCCAATGGCACGTATTAGAAACCGGTTAAGCAAATTTCTGTACATGTTCTTTCTATCGGGTCTTGTCGTGCCGGGTCAGATGGTGTTGATCCCGATCATTCAAATGATCAAGGGGCTGGGCATTCCGCTGGGACAGTATACGCCAATTCTTATGTTTATTACATGCAGCTTGCCGTTCTCGACCTTTCTGTACACGGGTTTTATCCGGAGCAGCGTGCCAGAGGAAATTGAGGAGGCGGCTTATATCGACGGAGCGGGCTTGCTGACCAGGTTTTGGCAAATCGTGTTCCCGCTGCTGCTCCCCGTCACCGTGTCTGTCGTAATTACGCAAGGCGTCTGGATATGGAACGATTATTTCTTTAATATGGTGTTCATCACCAAATCGATTGACTCTCCGTTGCCAGTCGCGATGTTAGGTTTCCTTGGGGATCAGCAGAATCCGGCGCAATGGAACGTGTTGTTCGCCGCTTGTATCCTTTGCGCGATGCCGCTGCTTTTGATGTTTTTTGCCTTGCAAAAATATTTCGTGGGCGGTCTGACGATGGGATCGGTCAAAGGGTGAAGCGTGGAAGGAGATATTGACTTTCCGATAAAAGGAGCTGATTAAACGTTGACTCTCTTTATCCGGGGGATGAGGCAAATATCTGATATAAAGAGTTCAAGGGGCGCGGCGACTAGCTGCGTCCCTTCGCGTGTTGTTTGGGCGTAATGCCATACGTACGCTTAAACATCCGGATAAAGTAGCTGGTGTCCATGCCCAGCATCTCTGCGACACGATCCACTGTGATGCCGGGCTCTTCTTGGAACAGCTGCAACGCTCGCCGCATACGAAGCTGGAGCATGTATTGCTGAGGAGTAGTGCCGTAGCTTGCGACAAATAATCGGTGGAAGTGCTGGACAGAATAACCTGCTGCCCTGGCCACGTTGGATAACAGCAGCCTTTCGCTGTAATGATCGTGAATCAGCTGTACGGCTGCTTGTAGAGCAGAATTGGGCTGATCGGCGGGAAATATTTTTTTGGCAGGCTTCGTGTTGGGATATTGTCCTTCCATAAAGGCAAGAAGAAGGTCGTACAATCGTCTTGAAGCATCATAGGCATGCTCGCCGACTTGATTGATGGTATGCCAGATGCCCTCCAGCCGGAGCCAGAGATCGTCGAAGTTGGGCGCCTCGAGCACGCGCTGTGAGAGAAGATCCATCTGCCCCAGCAGGACATCCGCCACTCCGCCATGGAAGGCGATGAAACCCAGATCCCACTTCTCCCCCGAGTCGTCCGGACGGTAGTGATGCCCGATATGGGCGGGGAGGAGAAGCGCCTTACGCGGCGTCAACTTGTATTCGTGGCCTTCGACCGTCCGGAAAGTACCTTCTCCCCTTCGGGTGAGGAACAGCTGATGTGCGGGATATCCGTTCTCGCGCCGGTCTATCTCCTTCTGCTCGTGACTGCCAACGCAAAGCACGTAAAGCGGGAGATGCTGCTCTAAATTCTCATTATCCGCCAAGAGGAAAGGCATCATCGGTTTTCACTCCTTATGTTAGGATCGGACGATTTCTTGTCAGTTCTGTTCTATGAGTATACCCTGCAAATGGACTATGATCAAAGAATAATAAGAGAATAATACGATTATGAGGTGGATATCAAATATGACGATCAAACAAGCGCCAATAAGCCCGAAACTGCCCGTGCTGATGCACGGAGCCGACTATAATCCCGACCAATGGCTGCACGATCCCGCTGTGCTGGAGGAAGATATCCGGCTGATGAAGCTTGCTGGATGCAACGTGATGGCAATCGGCATCTTCTCTTGGGCAGCTTTGGAACCAGCGGAAGGAGAATTCCGATTCGAATGGCTTGATCAGGTGCTTGAGCGATTCCAAAAAAATGGCATTTATGCGTGGCTGGCTACGCCGAGCGGCGCGCGTCCCGCTTGGTTATCCGCCAAATATCCGGAGGTGCTGCGAGTCGGAGCGAATCGCGTTCGCAACCTTCACGGACTTCGGCATAACCATTGTTTCACTTCCCCTGCTTACCGAGAGAAGACGGCTATTATTAATCGCAAGCTAGCGGAGCGTTATGCCGAGCATCCTGCGGTCGTCGGCTGGCATATTTCCAACGAATTTGGAGGAGACTGCCACTGCGACCTATGTCAGGATGCGTTCCGGAACTGGCTCAAGGACAAATACGGCACGCTCGATGCGCTCAATATGGCGTGGTGGACATCTTTCTGGGCACACACGTATACGGACTGGGCTCAAGTAGAATCGCCGGCTCCGCATGGAGAGAGCATGGTGCACGGTCAGAATCTGGATTGGCGTCGATTTATTACGGATCAGACAATCGACTTCTGCAAGCATGAGATTGATGCCGTCAAGTGGGCTAATCCCGCTTTGCCTGCCACGACGAACATGCATCTGATCGAAGGACTGGATTACCGCAAGTTCGCTGACATACTGGATGTTATTTCTTGGGATGCCTATCCAACCTGGCATGACAACAAGGATGATAGCAAGCAGGGAGCAGCCATTGCGTTCAACCATGATCTTTTCCGCACGATTATGAATAAGCCGTTCTTACTTATGGAGAGCACGCCAAGCAGCACGAACTGGCAGGCGGTGAGCAAGCTGAAGCAGCCAGGCATGCATCGCTTATCCTCTCTGCAAGCGATTGCGCATGGCTCGGATTCGGTGCAATACTTCCAGTGGAGAAAGAGCCGAGGATCCAGCGAGAAGTTCCACGGAGCGGTCATAGATCATGCCGGCCACGAGCATACCCGCGTATTCCGCGATGTAGCCGAGCTGGGTGTAACACTTGCCGATATTTCACAAGTGACGGGTACTGCGACGCCTGCAGAGACAGGCATACTGTTCGATTGGGACAACCGCTGGGCGGTAAAGGACTCACAAGGCCCGCGGAACTCTGGACTGCATTATGAAGCAACCGTCATGGATCATCACCGAGCATTGTGGGAGCATGGTGTGCCGACTGATATCATCGGAAGCGAAGCCGACTTCTCCGCTTATAAGCTAATCGTCGTGCCAATGTTATATTTGTGCAGGGAAGAGACGGGACGCAAGCTGGAGGCGTTCGTTGAACAGGGCGGCACGGTGGTTGTGACCTATTGGTCCGGCGTTGTCAACGAAAATGACTTGTGCCATCTGGGCGGCTTTCCGGGACCGCTTCGCAAGATGCTCGGCATCTGGGCGGAGGAAATCGAAGGACTGCATGATTGGGAGCGCAATGGACTCATTATGCATGACGGCAACTCTCTGGGTCTGTCTGGTCAATTCGAGTCGCGTGAGCTCTGCGAGCTAATCCATCTGGAGGGAGCGGAAGCGCTGGGCAGCTACACGGACAGCTTCTTCGCGGATCGGCCAGCACTTACCGTCAACAAGCTGGAGCAAGGCAAAGCGTATTATATCGCCACTCGTCTCGGCGACGATTTCCTGCTTGCCTTCTATCAGGCTGTGACGGCGGAAGCAGGAGTTGCGCGTGCGCTGGATACCGTGCTGCCGGCTGGTGTTACTGCACAGATTAGAACGGACGGCATCTCAGATTTCGTCTTCCTGATGAATTTCTCGGGCAGCACAGCGCAAGTCGAGCTGGACGGCAGAACGTACAGTGATCTGGAAAGCGGAGAGTCGGCAGAGGCTGTGATTCAGCTGCCAGTCAATGGTATCCGGATGCTCAAACGGACAACGGCAGACCGCGCTTAATGAATATAGACGGTATAACAACAAACCTCGCACAAGGGCGATATTCGCTCTGCGAGGTTTTTTCTTATGTTCTTTAATCATTCCACAGCGGCTAATGGCTGATAATGTTGGATGAATTAGACATACTAACCTGGAAGCGTCAGGTATCAAACTCAGGTGAGGAGGGAATAAGGTGCAGGATCGTCGGTGGGGAACGCTTCTTCTTATGTTTTTGTTGCCGATTCTGTTGCTTGCGTGCGGAGACTCGTCGCCAGCAACGAATGTGAAGTCTGGCAAAATATCGGAGGCGGAGCGGCTGCTGATGGACTATATCCGCCGGGAGCAGCTAGGCGATTTCGGCGTTAACACCAATCGTATTGAAAGTGACCAAAATGAGGATGCGGCAAGCGGTCACGAAGTGCTTAGCGAATCGGCGGGTATCATGCTGCGTTATTATGTGACGAGACCTAATCAGCATCTGTTTGATAAAACGCTGGAGCAAGCCAAGGACCTCTTCGAGCAGGAAGGCGGCTTCAGTTACCGGTACAGCCCCAAGCAAGACAAACGTTTTGATGCCAACGCGGCAGTTGATGATCTTCGTATCATCAGAGCGCTCTACGAGGGAGCGGAGGTGTTCCGTCACAGCGCTTATCGTTCCGAAGCCAAGCGTTATGGCGAAAGGCTGCTGGAACATAATGTGCAGAATGGCAATCTTTACGATTTTTACGATATGAGGCTCAAGCAAAGAAACGGCTTTCTCACATTATGTTACGCGGATCTGAGAACGCTTCAGTATATCGCCGACCATAACCGAGAGGCGGATAAGCTCGCGGAGCGGATGCTTGCTGTCGTGGAGGGCGGCTATCTTTCTGAACAATTCCCTTTCTATGAGACCCGTTATAACTATGAGAGCGGACGATATGAGTCGGATCGAATCCATATGGTGGAATCGATGCTGACAGTCCTTTCACTCGCGGAAATCGGTAAGGAACGCCAGGAAAGCATGGACGCGATTAAGAGGATGGTAGCAAGCGGGGAGTTGTATGGTCAATATGACAAGGCCGGAACTCCGCTTAGCGATATTCGTTCAACGGCATTATATGCGATCGCCGCACTGATTGGGCGCGAGGTTGACGATAAAGCGCTCTATGAAGATGCGATTGCACATATGGTCGAGTTTCAAATCATGGATGTTCATTCTGTGTTATATGGTGGATTTGGAGATCCCGTCACCCGGCAAGCATATTCGTTCGATAACTTGATGGCGCTGCTTGCACTGGCTTCATAACCTAAGACCGCTCAATGGATGGAGGCGTAAGGATGCAGGAATGGGTGCCTGGAAGAGGAACGACGTTATCTAGGACATCAAAACGATTACTGCGATATATGTCGCCATCGATTCTTGCTGCCATGCTTGTTGGGGTAGTATCTGCCGTTGCATTATTTATTCCTCCGTACGTCGGGATGGCGGACAACGGCGATTTCTCACGGATCATTTACGGGAACGGGTTATACTTCAATGCGCCGGACTATATCGATCAATATTTCGGCTATTTTATAAGGCAATACGGGATCATGCAATATTACAACGAATATTCGGAGGCGTTGTTTTCTTCGCAGTCTTTGTTCATTCGATTATCCCTTTGGATCAACCGTTTGTTCGTCAGCGATGTCATCTTTGATATTCGGGTGCAGGCTGGGGTATTGTGGGTGCTGCTTGTTGCGGCTGTTTATTTGCTGGTCGAAGGGTTAACTTGGAGAACGCCAAACAAGTTAGGATATCCCATTGCTTTCCTAGCGGTGTTTATCTTCGGAGATACTGGCTACACGGCTTACTTAAATTCCTTCTACGGGGAGAGTATCGTTCTGCTGATGTCGTTGTTCGTGGTCTCTTCATTGTTGCTTCTGTGCCGCAAACGATTTAATGATTATGTCCTGCTCGCGATATTGGCAACCGCAATGCTGCTGCTTACGACTTCCAAGCAACAGAACGCGCCGGTTGGGATCATAGCCGGAACGGCGGGGTGGGTCATTGTATTCGCCAACAAGTCGCGCACGTACCGCTCCATTGTCTGTGGCATGCTTGTCATGTTTATCGTTGCGGGAGCTGCGACGTATGCGTTGATCCCACAGCAATTTGTCCATATCAATCAGTATCATGCGATGACTCGAGGCGCTTTGTTAGTGTCGGACAACCCCGAGGAGACGCTTCGCCACTTCGGAATCGACAGGCAATACGCACTGCTTGCGGGCAGTAATTATTACGAGCGCTACACAACCGTTGATGTGGATGCTCCTTTGCTGGAGAACACCTTTTATGACCGGTATGGCTTTACATCGTTAGTAGGATATTACCTTGCTCATCCTGGTCAGACAATCAAGCTGCTTCATTTGTCTGCTCGTCATGCATTTACGATACGGCCGCCTGCAATGGGTAATTTTGAGCGAGCCGAGGACAGACCTTTTGGCGCGCACACTTCTTTTTTTTCAGCTTATAGCACTTACAAAGAAGCGGTTGCTCCGCGAACCTTCGGTTTCATCCTGCTCTGGATGGCGATCATTATCGGCTTCTACTTCCCCTCCTTTCTGCGAGCATATAAGGCCAAGGCTTGGCGACAGGCGATTAAGCTGCCGCTGCTTGTGATGTTTATTCTAATCGGGTTGTCTGGAATTGCTGTATCTCTGATCGGCGCTGGCGATGCCGATCTATCCAAGCATCAATTCCTGTTCACCGTGATGTTCGACATCGTATCGTTTGTAGCCGTGTCAGATCTGATCATGAGTTGGTACTGGCGGTCGGTGAGACGGGCAGGAAGGGGGGCATTAACATGAGAGCGAGTTTTTTAAGCATGTCGAAGCTCCTGATGATGTTCCTTGTAAGTCTGATGATATTGTCGCTATCGTCGAATCCACGCGCAGCGGCTAATCCTGTCGCAAAGGATGTTAACCTGCTCGTTGTTTATGACAGTCTCGCGATTGGAACGCCGAACAGTGGCAATGTAGAGGCATTGCTGAGATTGTTATCGGCCATGGGCGTGCATGCGGAGCTCTTGCGGCTTTCGGATCAAGCCGTACCACCTCTTCGTGATTATGATGCGGTGATCGCGATCCGCAATCATACAGAACTAGAGGGCGGTTACGCTAAGCTGCATGAGGAATTATCGAATTATAAGGGTCATTATCTACATGTCGGAGCAGGGATGGACGAGCAGCGGGCAGCATCGCTTCAGCTGATTCAAGGGATATCGGAGCTTGGAGAAGCTCGTCTGTCTGTGGGGCCGCTGCGGCTTGCAGACTTTGTTCGTGCTCCCGAGCGGCTGCCTTACATCTCTTCTGCCCTGGGGACCTCGTATGGCCGGGTCGTATGGACCGAATTAAGCAGAGAAGCGCCATTTGGCGTTCGTCTAGGCACAACGGCATACGTGCCCGTTTTCCGCAAGGGAGCGCCTTCTTGTATAGCGCTGGGATATTTAATTCGGGATTGGCTTGGCCTCAGCAGGCAAGGCCATGCGTATTTGGTCTATAAGGAGATATATCCGTTCTCCGATTTAGGGCTGCTGCACGATTTGTCCGGCGAGCTCTATCGGCTTGGGCTCCCGTTCATTTATTCCGTAAGACCCGTGTATCGCAATACGGATTTCCCTGCCATGAAGCGGTATACGGAGATGCTTCGGGGGGCTCAGTCCCGCAACGGGACGATCTTTGCCAATGCTTCCGTGTTGTCGCCAGCAGCCGGGATCGAGACTAGCACATTGAAGGAGAAGACGGAAGTATTTTTGAACACGCTGGCAGAGAACGATATCGTTCCGTTGGGAACCGGCGCGGATGCGGCGTATTGGTGGCGGGAGGAAATGGGCTACGTCGAAGATGGCATGGAGCCCTTCGATTCGGCACTCCTGTTCGCCCCGCCCGACCCTTCCTTACTGGTTGGGACAGAAGGGATTCCGACACGCGTATTTGCATCCTCCATGTTAGACACGGCTTGGCACGAGATCGAGCCGTATTGGCAAAGAGGTGACGTTGAGACATTACCGGTCGATTTGGCCATTACATTGGACTTCTATTCATCCCAAACAGAGATGGAAGAGTCCCTTCTGCGGTTGAGGGATAGCCGAATCCCGTTCGCGGATTACAAGTATGGAGAACATGAGACGCGCACTACTCGGCACATCATGGGTTCGCGAGACGGTATTCTGTACTTGGATGGTGAGCAGGTAGGACTCAGTCAAACGATTGAGGAGGTCAGTGATGAATTCGATTATGGGCAAGATGGGCCAAAGAGCTTCGAGCGGTTGTTTACGATTCAAAATTACATTTATCTGACCATCATCGTGTTCGCACTTGTTGTATTCGGAGCTATTCTGCTTGTCGGCTACCGATTGTATCGTCGCAAATATATGAAAGGCGGAGGTGACTAGTCTCATGACGGCAGCGGATATTCTAATGGTAATCGCAGTGTTTTGTATCTGGTCCCTGTTGCTTGTGAACGTTCTCCTTATCATGGCAGGGTATTGGTATTATGTCGCTTGCGAGCATGAGCCGGAGCCGGTCATACGTGGCGAGTATCCGTTCGTGAGCATTATGGTTCCCGCCCATAACGAAGCGAAGGTGATCGTGCCAACTGTACAAGCGTTGCTGCGACTGGAATATCCGCATGACCGCTACGAGATCATCGTCATTAACGACAACTCCTCCGACAATAGCGAAGAGAAGCTTGCAGAGCTTCAGTCTGCCAATGCGGACCGACGCTTGATCATCCTGAATACGGATAACGTGACCGGGGGGAAGGGGAAGTCGAATGCGTTGAACATCGGCTTGCAGCATAGCCGCGGCGAGATCATAGCGATCTACGATGCGGATAATACGCCCGAACGAAAAGCGCTTCTCTATTTGGTTGCCGAGCTTATATCTGATAACAAGCTCGGAGCCGTCATCGGCAAATTTCGGACGAGAAACCACGATGTCAGTCTGCTGACGCGATTTATCAATATCGAGACATTATCCTTTCAGTGGATGGCGCAAGCAGGCAGATGGAAGCTGTTTAAGCTTTGTACGATACCGGGCACCAACTTCATCGTGCGGAGGTCGATTCTGGAGGAGATCGGCGGGTGGGATACCAAGGCGCTCGCGGAGGATACCGAGATCAGCTTCCGGATCTATCGGATGGGGTATCGGATTAAGTTTCAGCCGAGGTCAGTTACATGGGAACAAGAACCGCAGACGCTCCCGGTATGGTTCAAGCAACGATCAAGATGGGCGAAGGGCAATATCTATGTCATCGTCAAAAATATTCCGCTGCTCTTCCGTCGCGAGGGCAGAGCGATCCGGTTCGATCTTCTATATTTTATGTCCATTTACTTCCTGCTTTTGACTTCTCTTCTCATGTCCGATGCCATCCTCATTCTGCACGCGCTCGGTCTCGTCTACACAACCATTTCCGGCTTCAGCACACTCTTATGGGTGCTCGCGATTGTGTTGTTTATCGTGGGTACCTTTGTCACGCTGACCACGGAGAAAGGCGAGATGAGCTTGTCCAATCTAGGGATCGTCGCATTGATGTACGTGACGTATTGCCAGCTCTGGATGGTAGTAGCGCTCTACGGTTTGTATATTTTCATAAGAGATTTGGTATTGAGGCGTGAGCTGACGTGGTACAAGACGGAGCGGTATTAGGACATGTCTGAGGCACACTGAGATGAAGAAGGAAAGGAGTAACAATATGCGCAGAATACTCTGGTTGATCGGGATCATTAGTTTGCTTCAAGGAGTAGGGGTGACTGAATGCATGAGCCAAGGGGAAGCAGAGCCCTATCCGATTATTATAACCGGGGCTGATCAAGCCTTACAGGGGATGTGGCCGTCCTATCAAAGCTACATCAATATTCCTGAATATTGGACGGTGAATCAAACGTCGATCAAGCTGGACTACAAGGCTTCTCCGCTTGCCGCCAAGGAGAAATCCAGCGTGACGCTGCTGATGAACGGGACCCCGTTCTATTCGTTCCGCCCCGTCATGGAAGGGGAGCAGACTAGCTCATTGACGGTTCCCGTCCCTGGTCGCTTGTTGGCTGCTGGCTCTAATCAGTTGACCATTCAAGGAGCGCTTCGTACCAATGTTACTGCTGAGTCATCCTGTCTGCATGGTGAGGAGCGGGACAACTGGCTGCAAATTGCGAAAACTTCGGTCATCTTAATCGATTATGTTGAGAAACCACTGGGACAGGGCATTCGCGAATTCTATCGCCGATTCGCGGGGCAGGACGCCGCCGCGCTTGATCGGCGGGTCGTAGTCGTGCCTGACGATGCTTCGCCCAAGGAGCTGGAGACCGCAGCGCATGTCATCGCCGGGCTGGCAAGAGCCAGCGAAACAAAGGATGCGCCGATTCCGCTTGTTGCGTATTCGGACGAGTCATGGAAGAAAAGGAATTATGTAATCTTGGTGGCGCAGCGAGATCATCTACCAGTAGAGGTAGCAGCGGGTCTGGGAATGACAGAGGGAAGTGTCGATGCACGCGTCACAAGGGTAGATGCAGGAGGCACACATTTTCTCGTTGTCACCGCG
Organism: Paenibacillus sp. strain BS8-2; assembly: GCF_054483835.1. Classification (NCBI taxonomy): domain Bacteria; kingdom Bacillati; phylum Bacillota; class Bacilli; order Caryophanales; family Paenibacillaceae; genus Paenibacillus; species Paenibacillus sp. strain BS8-2. The sequence goes on along the minus strand of NZ_CM137010.1, from coordinate 72,978 downwards.
GAAAAGCCTGATATGCTGCCAAAGGCCGGGAGGCTGCTGGCGAATGCCGACTTGGCCTTGCAGCTCGATGGTGACAGCAGGATCGTGACAGAGGAATTGGTCGTTGACATGCCGGCGGACTCCGTGAGCCGATCGATTATGCTTACGGAGCGCGGAGATCTCATTACAGGCTCGCGACATCAGACTCGTTCTTATTTCGTATCTTTGCCTGCGAATCGTTCGATAGCGGAGGCAAGCAAAATTACATTGGATTTTCGCTATTCGCGTAATCTCGATTTCAGCCGTTCCTTGGTCACACTGCTAGTCGATGGCAAGCCAATCGGCAGCAAGAGGTTGAATCCGGATTGGGCGGACAATGATACCTTGATGGTTCCGATTCCGCGGAATGCGAATATATCGGGCAACTTCGTTGTGACAACCGCATTTGATCTGGAGCTTGAAGGCGATTCATGCGTGTCTAACGGGCAGGAGATGCCTTGGGCGTTCGTCGGTGCGGATTCGGAATTGCAGCTTAATACGCTGGATCGCACGGAGCTTGTGCTCGATAACTATCCGTACCCCTTTCTTCGGGATGGCGTTTTTCATAAAATTGCAGTCGTCCTGCCGAAGGAGCAGAATCGTTATGTCTTGGGTTCGATATCGAATTTGTTTAGTCTGCTAGGTCAATATGCCGAGAGCAACACGGGAGAACTTCATTTCTTTGACGATCAGGATGATGAGCGAGCTTATCGCGATTCCAATATCATCGTGATCGGAAGCTCGGCGGATAACGAATTGGTTGGAGGAATCAATTCGGAGCTGTACTTCTCCTATGGAGAGGACGGTCGAACATTTCTTTCTAACGAAAAGAAGAGTATCGATCCCCGATATGGCGGCAGGCTCGGCATTATTCAATTGCTGGAATCTCCCTTGGCGGCTGGCAACGGCATGCTGGCAGTGACGGGATCTACAGACGAATACGCTTATCTGGCTTCTAAGTTAATGGCTTCAGAGGCTGAACGTTGGAAGCTGGCAGGAGATGCGGTCTTGACGGATGCTGACGGAATTATCCAATCGTATCGCTTCAAGCTGGCTGAGAAAGAGGGGGTTTCTCGAACGATTGGAGATGTTGTGGATCGAGAGGATGTGCTGCAATTTCTGACGGCTGCCGCGCTGGTGCTCGTTCTTGTGCTTCTGTCTTTGCTGATGATCGTCCGCAAATATCGGAGGAAGCGGGGTGGCGATCGTGAAACGTAAGGGGGGCGGCTTAATTGCCGATACAGGCTTCATCGCGTTTCTGATTCTCTGCTTCATTGGCATCATGTTTGTGTCAAGCGAGCCCGATCGGTATTTGCTAAATATTCTAATGCTGAACACCGCTTTTATGATCGGCATATTGACGTATTTCATCAATGTGACAACAGGTTTAGTGCTGAACATTGTGTTTATATTTGCTTATGGCACGTTGATGTTGTATCAGACCCTAGCGATCGGCGATACGATTGCAACAGAGTCGTACTTCTGGCTGCTGATGGCGCCGCTCTACACGGCTGCGATTTGGATGATGACCAGCGGCATGAAGCAATTGCACATAGATGCGGAGGCGCTTAAGGAAGCCAATGATAGATTAGCTACAATGGATCGTAATACGAATTTGCGTAACATTCTTTCGTTCCAGAAGGATGCCACTGTCTACATGGCATTGTCTACAAGATACGGAATCCCGCTGACGCTGCTCGTTATGCAGGTGAGGTATTGGCATGATGTCAGACGGATTATTGCGGACGACGGTATCGCCGATGCATTGTTCCGTCTCTCGGAGCTCAGCGAGAGCAGCATTCGCAGCAACGATTCGTTGTATATCCTCGACAAGGAGAATGCAACGTGGGGGATGCTGCTATTTACCGATATCGAGGGGTCGAGGATCGTCGCGAACCGTCTCAATACGAATATGGAGCGGTTCAATGAGCGGGATGGTGAGGGCGGCTTCCCGGTGGAATTCCAGCTTCGAATCGGCGAATATCAATATGATCCGGAGACGGTTTCGTCGCCGCTTGATTTCATCGACAAAGCGAGAAAGCAGCTGGAATATGATGTATAATACGAAACCCCGTGTTGCTGCAAGCTGCGCCTGAGAGGCTGCATGCATCCATCACGGGGTTTATTGTTGTAAAGTCCGAAGGCAGGTCAGCTGCATTCATTCAATCATTTATTCGTTCGTCATATATTCGCCTCGGATCAGCATTCGCTCGGGGCTGGCATCCGGATTACGTAATCGCCATAACAGCTGATCAACGGCTCTCAGGCCTAGCCGTTTTTCCTCGACGTTAATCGTGACGGATGAGACGTTTCGGCGCATGTTATCAAAGCCGGTGAACATCATGTCTTTGGTAGAGTGACCAAGCTCCTGCAGCGTTTCTTTGGTCACGCCAGCATAATAATCATTGGCGCAGACCAGCACTTCCGGAAGAGGTCTTGCAGCGAAAGCTGCAGCAATCGTTTCTTTATAACTTTCGTAATCGATACGAAGCAGCTCGGGAATTTGCACATGAGCAATATCCGCATTCATTAGCGAGACGCTAAAGCCGACCCAGCGCTCGTAGAAGCTGTATGCCTCTTCGATATTACCGATAAACTGGTAACGCCGGTACCCTCTGCCGAGCATGTCCGACATCACATCGTTGATCCCTGCCAAGTTGTCGGAGAAGATCGTATCACAGGGGAAGCTGGGATCCAAATGATCCACCATCACGACTGGTATGCCGAGGCGGCCAGCTTCATGCAGGATGGGGGACGAAATATTGCCGACGGTAATCATGCCCATGAGGGCCTGCGGATTAAGCAAGGAAAACATGGAATCAATATCCGGTTTCGTGAGCGATACGATATTGATGCCCTTAGCGTTTAGGCCTTCAGTGATGCCTTCGAACAGCGGTCCCCAGTACGCCGATTCTTGATTCTGAGCCCTGACGTCGGGGAATAGAACAAGCACGCTACCGCTCCATTGTTCATGCTCTTCATCAATCATAACTGAATTTCTGCTGTACGACTCGCTCGCTGCACGGACGGAGACCGGTTCCTTGCGATAACCAAGCTCTGCCGCCTTGTGCAGGATGATCGCTTTCGATTCGGCGCTGACACCTGATTTGCCGGCTAACGCCCGTGATACTGCATATTTGGATAACCCTACGCTGTCGGCGATTGTTTGTATGGTGACTTTACTTCGCATAAGTCTTCTCCTCTTTTGTTAGGATCAGAAGATATGCGCTAAGTGTAGCATCGATAGACGGAATTCCGCAACCATTCGCCATTCTGGGGATGTGTGGAGGGGAGGATATCATCCTAACAAAACATAACAAAAATGTTGTTTGACCATAAAGTTAGGCTCTGTTATCATTTGTTATGAAATTGATAGCTTTGAAATTCGATTGAGGTTGAGTATAGAAGAGACAACAACTGAGGGAGAGATCAGAATGACTGTATCTAGAGCGATTATGAAAGAAGATCAGCCTGTAGCCAGCCTTTCACTTCAGAACTGGACGTTTAAGTCCAGCAAAGAACGGGATTGGCTGCCTGCCGTCGTTCCGGGCTGCGTGCACACGGATTTGCACCGTAACGGTGTCATTAAGGATCCGTTCTATGCGACGAACGAACATGACCTGCAATGGATCGATAAGCTGGATTGGGAATACGAAACGACCTTTGATATAAACGGCGAATGGCTGAACATGTCTATGCTGGAGCTTGTATTCGACGGGCTTGATACGTATGCGGACGTCACGCTTAACGGCAAAGCCATACTTTCAACAGACAACATGTTCCGGACGTGGCGGGCGGATATTAGGTCGCTCGTCAAGGAGCGTGACAATAAGCTCCATATTACATTCCGTTCTCCGGTGAACGAGGATCTGCCTAAGATTCAGACGCTTGGTTACAATCTGCCTGCATCAAACGATCAATCCGAGCTTGGCGGGCTTGGTGAAGACAAGGTCAGCGTATTCGCGCGAAAAGCACCGTATCATTACGGCTGGGATTGGGGTCCTCGTTTTGTGACGAGCGGGATCTGGCGTGAGGTGCGTATTCTGGGCTGGTCCGATGTTCGGATGAGTGATGTATTTGTTCGTCAGGATGTGGTAACAAACGATCTGGCCAAGCTGGCAGTAGGCGTAGAGATAGAAAGCGAAGCGGACGGCGAAGGTACGGTCACGGTAACCGATGGCACTTCGACATGGTCTGTCCAAACGTTTCTCAAACAAGGGGTTACGATTATCGAGGTGCCTGTCGAGATCGAGAATCCAAAGCTGTGGTGGAGCAGAGGACTTGGAGAAGCGCACTTGTATACGTTCCAAGCGGCATACACGGCAGCGGGGGGACTTACGCCAATGGCGATGAAGTCCGTTCGAACGGGATTACGTTCGGTTCGTCTCGTACGCGACAAGGATGAGCTGGGGGCGAGCTTCTACTTTGAGCTGAATGGTGTTCCTGTATTCGCCAAAGGCGCCAACCATATCCCGAATGACAGCTTTATTACGGAAGTGACAGAGGAGAGATACCGTCACGAGATCGTCTCCGCGGTCGAAGCCAACATGAATATGCTTCGCATTTGGGGCGGCGGCATCTACGAGCAGCCTGCGTTCTACGAGCTGTGCGACGAATACGGAATTATGGTATGGCAAGACTTTATGTTCGCATGCAGCATGTACCCATCGGATGAAAAGTTCCTTGAGAACGTCAGGCTGGAGGCAGAGGAGAACGTTAAGCGGCTTCGCAATCATCCATCCATTGTGCTATGGTGCGGCAATAACGAGATCGATACGGCTTGGTCGCAATACGACGAGACTGGCGGCTGGGGCTGGAAGAAAAATTATACGAGCGAGCAACGTGAAGTCATCTGGGCGGGCTATGAGGCAATCTTCCACCGCATCTTGCCAAAGATCGTGACTGAGCTTGCTCCCGGCATGGACTACTGGCCTTCTTCTCCGATGATCGACTTGACGGGGGATATTGGGCAGCATTCGCATCCGCTGACACAGGAAGGCGATATCCATTACTGGGGCGTATGGCATTCGGTGGAGCCGTTCGAGAATTACAATGTCAAAGTCGGACGTTTCATGAGCGAGTATGGCTTCCAGTCCTTCCCGGAGTATGACACAGTAAGAACGTTTGCCGAAGAAAGCGACATGGAGCTGGAATCAAAGGTCATGCTCGCGCATCAGAAAAACAATGCAGGCAATCGACTCATCAAAGAATATATGGACATCTATATGAGCAAGCCGAAGGATTTCCCTTCGTTCCTATACGTAAGTCAGGTCTTGCAAGGGGAAGCCATGAAGATGGCTATCGAAGCGCACCGGAGAAATATGCCCCGCTGCATGGGAACACTCTATTGGCAGATGAACGACTGTTGGCCGGTTGCGTCCTGGTCTGGCATTGACTACTATGGAAAATGGAAAGCGATGCATTACTTTGCGACTGCCAGCTTCGCGGATACGCTGGTATCGTTCGAACGTACGGAGCAAGGTGAGCTGCGAATCTTTGCGATTACGGACTCGCTGGCTCCTATCGAAGGAGAGCTAAGAATCTCGTTGCTTTCATTTGATGGTGAGATGCTGGCTGAGATCAAAGAACCGTTTGCAGCAAGAGGTAATCATTCGACTCTTGTGTATGCCGCGGATGAGGCTGAATGGTTGTCCGGTCGAGACGCGAATCGTGTTGTGCTGGTTGCGGAGCTTGTGCAAGGGGAGCAGGTTATGAGCAGAAGATCTCATTACTTCTCGTACACGAAGGAGCTCAAGCTGGCACGGACTGACGTGCGCGTAACGGAAGTCGAAGGAAGCGGCGGAACAAGGTTCATCGTAACGTCGGACTCGTTGGCGAAACAAGTATGGCTGCGTGCCGAAGAGGATGGACGATTCTCGGATAACTTCTTCGATGTACTGCCAGGCATGCCGGTGGAGGTGGAGTTCCGTCATCGCGCCGAAGGCCAGGTCGCAAGCAGCCCGGCATCTGCTGGACGAATTACGGCAAGCTCCATGATTGACTACTTGTCTGAAGCATAACTTGAATTGAAGCAATAACTAATGGCGGTGCCAAGGATGATCGGATGATCCCTGGCACCGCCATTTCCTTTGTCTTATGTCCTACACTCGATTCGCCAGCCGGTAAGCAGAAGGCGACATCCCTCGCTGCTTGGTGAACACTCGGCTCAAATAAAAGCCGTTCGCGAAACCGCAGCGCTGAGCGATGGCGTCAAGGGAGAAGCGGGTATGCGTCAGCAGATAACAAGCCTTCCAGAGGCGTAGGCGCAAAAGCTGTTCGGAAGGATTGGAGCCGTATGCGCGCTGATAGCGCCTCGATAGCTGCACGGGACTGAGTCCGAAGCGGTAAGCGAGCTCCTGGATCTGCAGAGGCTGGTCATAAGCAGCCTCGATATGGGCATGCACCTCTTGCATGAGCGGATCATCTTGCTGCATAACCGCTGTTCGGTCAAGCTCTTCCTGCTCCATGACATAGAGACGAATAATATCGTTCCAGAGATGGTTCTGGCGGTGAAGCGGCGTTTCTTCCTGATGCCATCCATGGGAACGAAGCCACTGCAAGGAGGAGAACAGACGGCTGCCGTCCTGGAATTTCCATTTGGCTTCAAGAGGGTAGCTCGAAGGCTCTAGCCGGGCGCCCGAGCCGTCAACCCAATCAAACACGAAGAAGTGGAATGTGATGGGCCCAGACGTTTGACGATGAAAGCTTGTATATGGCGGACAAACAAGGACCTCCCATTCTCCCGCCGTTCCTTCTTCTTCGCCAATCCGGTAGACGCAGCTGCCCTTCTCGATCGCGAAGGCAGCCCAGTGTGGCAGAAGGTCGACAGCTAGCTCGAAGGCTGGTTTATCGAGAAAATAATGGTACCTCGATAGCTTGGGCTCGTATGTCCATATGGCAGTGAAGTCCATGACACACCACCTCTCTAAAAATTGTGAAAGAAAGTATATGGAACAGGATAACACAGTGTATGGGATTCCGGTATCCGATTCGTTATGATGAAAGCGAATACAGTTTCATTTAATGAATGATAATGGAGGAACCAGATCATGAGAAGCTTGGAAGAACACTATGATGTAGTCGTGTGCGGAGGAGGACTTGCCGGTATATGCGCGGCTATCGCTTCCGCGAGGGGAGGGGCGCGAACATGTATTATCCAGGATCGCCCCGTATTCGGAGGCAACAGCTCCTCCGAGATCAGAGTGTTCCCGCAGGGCGCGGCGAACTTCCACGCATACGCGCGGGAGACGGGCATTATCTCGGAGCTGTTGATCGAGGAGAGAGCCGTCAATCACGAGCCTAACCGCGTGAACGGTCGTACCAACAGCGTTTGGGATTTGCTCCTTTACGATAAAATCATGGAAACGGAAGGACTGTCCTTCCATCTTAATACTTCGATTCATGCGGTGGAGAAGGGGCCAGACGGAGAGCTGCAGGTTATACGCGCACGCGTTGCGCATGCAGAAACCGAGCTTGCCTTGCATGCAAATCTGTTCATTGATTGTACAGGAGATGGCATTGTCGCCGCTTTGTCCGGCTGCGAGTGGAGAATGGGCTCCGAAGGACGAGATGAATTCGGTGAGCCGCATGCCCCGGAGTCTGCTTCGGGTGATGTGATGGGAAGCTCCATTCATTTTCGCGCCAAAAACATGGGCCGGCCAGTACCGTATCAAGCTCCGAAATGGGCCGTTCGTTATGACGATCCCGACTTTTTCTATAAAGGCGGCCGTTTGGCGGACGACCCCGAAGGAGGCTTCTGGTGGATCGAGCTGGGCGTGCCTTGGAATACGATCGAAGAGAATGAGACGATTCGCCATGAGCTTACGAGTCATGTGTTAGGGATATGGGATTTTATGAAAAACAAGGATCCCGAGATGAAGGAGAAGGCGGCTAATTACGCACTGGATTGGATCGGTGCAGTGCCGGGCAAGCGGGAGAGCCGTAGAATTATGGGGCAATACGTACTGACCGAGCTGGATTTGCTGAATCCAGCCCCGTTTGGGGATGAGATCGGATACGGAGGCTGGTACATCGATTTGCACAAAGCCGGCGGTTTGCTGGCCGAATACAGTGAACAGGCTGTGGCGGAGGGTGAAGGATCCAGTTATATGAGGAAAAGCTACGTGCCGCCGTTCGGTATTCCGCTGCGCTGCTTGCTTAGCAAGGATGTCCCCAATCTGCTTATGGCGGGAAGGAACATTAGCGTGACGCATGCGGCGCTTGGAAGCACGAGAGTAATGGGTACGACGGCGGTTCTGGGACAAGCGGCAGGGACGACGGCGGCTGTGCTGATAGCCCGAGGCGAGCAGTCGTCCAATGTTTCGGCGGAATCAGTCCGTGACATCAAGCAGATCCTGCTTAAGGAAGGCGCCTTCCTGCTGCATACGCGGAACGAAGACGAAGCTGATCTGGCACGACAAGCGACGGCGAAAGCGAGCGGTGATTTCGTTGTAACCGGTGCGGAGCCTTTCGTTGAAGCTGCTCATGCCGCTCCCATTGCCGATGAGCTTAGGCTTACGGAACGAAGAGCGCAATGGATAGCCGTACATTCGCCTGTTATCGACGAGCTGTCGCTCTATGTCGTAAACCGAGCAGAGGAAACACGTTATGTGGACGTTGCTCTTCGATCGACTGGTCATCTATGGGATTACCATTGTAGAGCTGATGATGTCCTCGCGCATGACCGGCTCGAAATTCCGGCTCGTTACAGCGGCTGGCTTACATGGCCGCTGCGTTTGACCTTTGAGGACGGCGCTAATAGGCGATACGTGCGACTCGAAGCGGGACCAAACGAAGATATCGCCTGGATCGAAGCGGAGAATGTGCTCCCCGGCATGACAGCCGCTTTCGATATGGGGGAAGGCATGCTGCGCCGATACGGCAACGGCTCGACGTTGTCCTTCCGAATTTCGCCTGCACAGCGTCCTTATCCGGCTTCGCTTGTATTGAGCGGAGTAACACGTCCTTACGATGATACGAATATGTGGCGCTCCCAGACTATTCAAGATGAAGCCGAGGGGGCCTGGATTGAGCTGGAATGGGCGCAGCCTGTTGCCATTCGGGAAGTGCAGCTTGTATTCCCGGGCCATCTGCTTAGGGATTATCGCTTCCAACCGCCGTTATCGCGCGACGGTGCGATCGGTAAGCAATACGACATTTATGCTTGTGAAGAGGGACAGTGGGTATGGGTCCACAGTGAGACGGATAATTATCAAGCTCGCCGCACCCATGTTCTACCTCGATCATATACCGCGGACAAATTGAGAATCGTGGTGCGCGAAACGAATGGCGACCCATGCGCAATGATGGGCGAAATTCGCGTGTACGCTTGATATCGGTGCATCTGTAAGCCAATTAGCCGCGTAGGGCTTTACGATTGGCGGGACCAATGCTAAAGTGAGATGAGTTTGCATGAGAGTAGTATTATGACAGCAGCATACATGATTGTTTCGCTCCAAGCGAGAAAGTGCTTTCCAGGAGAAGACTCGGGGGGATCATGATGGACAAGAGAAACATGCTTATCAAATTAGTAGGTGCTTTCGCATCGATCGTGCTGCTCTACACGGCTGTGGCTACAGGCGTATTTTTTCAGAAAACAAATGAAATCAGCGAATATCGGATGGCAAATACCCACCGCGAATTTCTTCTGCAGGCCCGTGACAAAATTGACACCCAAATTACGATTGCGCTCAATCTCACCCAGCAGCTCAAGCGTAGTACACGGATGAATCAGTTCGTCAGCGAGGATAATCGGGACTACTATAACGTTACGCTTATCCACCAGGAATTGAAGACGATGGTGGATTCATTCTCAAACTTCGGACTTATCTTTGGCGTTCAGCGTGTTTCTGACGATTTTGTTATTTCTTCGCGCAACACGTCGAGCGCTTCTGCTTATTATGATGAACTGAACTGGAGCGACTATCAACGCCATCAGGCAGCCGCCTATATGCAGGATGGAGAGTCGAAGGGAGCGCTTCTTCTTAACAGCTCAGGAGACTCAGGAGAAGCGGTCGATTATTTCTCCATCGTGAAGAAGGAAACGCTTTCGAGTGGCGAGGAGCTGGTGTTCTATATTTCCTTCCGGACAACCGCTATCGTGCCTTCGCTTAGCGAAACGGAGCAGCAAGGCTTTGCGATGAAATCAGGCGCACGAACCGTAACTCTGGCAGGGAATCCAGATGTGAAGGCGTTATTGCTTCACTCGGACGAGAAAAAAGCGGACACGCCACTCGGTTACGCGCGTTTCGATGAAGGCGAATATACGCTGCACGTCGTAGGCTCACAAGTGCTGCCAGCCGCTCAATATTTGTATGTCACTCAGAATAACGCAGCTAGCGCGCAGTTAACCGGGATGTTGAGAGATACGATTATTATTTTCGTTCTGTTATTGATTGGCGGAGCCGTCATGATCTGGTTTTTTGCCAAATTCGCTTATCGGCCCTACTCTAGAATGCTGCAAATTAATGAAGAGCTGAAAGAAATTACGCAGCAAGGCAAGCTCTCCATGAAACAGACCTTCCTGAAGGATGTGCTGTTCGGTCGGTTGACCAAGGGTCAAATCGAAGAAGGAAGCGAAATCGTCGGTCTTGGACAAAGCCGAATGCCAGCGGCTGTCGTGATCATCGAATGGAAGAACGACAAGGAATACACGGAGCAGATGTCGGCTGACGGTCTCCGCAAGGCGGCGCATCGATTGAGAGATTGGTTCGGCGAGGCGCTGGAAGGCGTAGAGCACGAGTTGCTCGAAATCAACGTGATGAGCTTCCCGATTATCATCTTCGGCGTAATGCCTGATGAGCTCGAAGCGCTTGTCTACAAGCTGACGGGCTCCATTCAGGCCGGACCGGAGATGGAATTAATCGCTGGCGTCGGCAAAGTCGTAGATGAAATGGCCGATCTTCACGTTTCCTATCAGGAAGCGTTGCAGCTGCTCGAATTCCGTTATGTGCAGGATTGGGAAAGCGTCATTACGAGGGAACAACTTGGCAGGCTGGTGGATGCCGATTATTATTATCCGATGGATGTGGAGCGCGAGCTGATTGCCAGTGTCGTCAGAGGCCGGCAGGAGCAAGCAACCGCGATCATTACAAAGATAATCGAAGAGAATATGGCAGGAAGGGACCTCTCTTATGAGGTCTTGTCACAATTTCTATTCTCGCTAACGGCGACGGCGAACCGGATCATGCAGCAGTTGAAGTGGAAGACGGAGGATGTATTCCACGAAGGTTATAATTTGTATACCGATCTGCTGGCGTTTCATTCCAAGGAGCAACTGGCTTCCAAAATCGCAGAAATATTCGAGAAGCTGTCCGGTTATCACAATCAGAACAAACGCTCCGGAGAACCGGTCATGGCCGACCAGCTCATGGATTACATCCATACGAACTACAGCAAGGATCTCAGCCTTCAGGATATTGCGGATGCCTTTCAGCTGTCGCCTGGTTATGTAGGAAGAATGTTCAAGGAGCGTACGGGCGAGAACTTCAAGGACTATCTCAATTTGTGCAGAGTACGTGCGGCCAAGCAGCTGCTCGACGATACGCCGAAGAAGATTGAGGAAATTGCGAAGCTAGTCGGCTGCAACAACGCGATTACTTTCACAAGAATGTTTAAAAAATATGAGGGCATATCGCCCTCTCAATACGGCAAGCGCAGCGGTTCCTGACAAAGGCTGTGTGCGGCTTCGTTCGGGCTTTCCCGAGCGGAGCTCTTTTTTTGTTAAAGGTACGATTTTGCTAAATGCAGCATTCGTAAGCCTCCGATTTGGTTTGCTAGAGCAGAAAACGACAATTTACCGCCTGTTGGACACATGCTAGTATGAGGTTGTCGAGCTCGACACTCGCAACAAAGCAACGACAACGAGGAGGCAGATTTGTCTCCACCATTCGGGAAGGAGTTGCCGCCATGTTAAAGCGGTTACATCAAGATCGTGTTTTATACATCATGCTCATACCGTTTTTGCTATGGTATGCGGTGTTCGTTTTCAAACCGATGTACGGGTTACAAATCGGCTTCAAGGATTTTTCGTTATTCAAGGGAATTGCGGATAGTTCGTGGGTCGGATGGGAGAACTTTCGTGTCTTCTTTGAAAGCCCTTACTTCCTGCGTGTGTTGAAAAATACCGTCATCCTAAGCTTCTACGGTCTTGTGTTTGCGTTTCCAGCTCCAATTATATTGGCGATATTGCTTAATGAACTTCGTATGTCGATATTCAGAAAAGCGACGCAAACGTTTTTGTACATGCCTTACTTCATTTCAGTTGTCATCGTGGCCGGGATCGTCACCAACTTCTTGTCTCCGGGAAGCGGCGTGGTCAATCTCGTTATTGAGAAGCTCGGTGGAGAAAGTATTTATTTCCTTACCGTACCGGAATACTTCCGTACGATCTTCGTTTTCTCGTTTGATATATGGAAGGAAGCGGGATACAATTCGATCATCTTTCTGGCAGCTCTAACGGCTATTAATCCGCAGCTTTATGAGGCGGCAGTCATGGACGGTGCCAATAAATTCAAGCAGATCATCCACATTACGCTACCAAGTATTTTACCGACCATCATGCTTCTTCTAATCGTGAAGATCGGCAGCATTATGGATGTCAGCTACGAAGCGATTATCTTATTGTACCAGCCGGTCACTTACGCGACAGCTGATGTCATCAGTACCTACGTTTATCGATCAGGATTACAGGAAGGACGTTATGATTTGGCTACGGCAATCGGGTTGTTCAACGCCGCTATCGCATTCGTCCTGGTTATGGTTACGAACAAGCTCAGCAAGAAGCTGACAAACAACGGATTATGGTAGGTGAGAGTAGATGAAATTATCTCCAGGAGAGAAAGTATTTTCGGTTATTAATCATATTGTGCTCGCTCTCGCTGCGCTTGCCGCATTATATCCGTTTGTGTATGTGCTTGCTTCATCCATAAGCGATCCTGTGCAAGTCGTAACGGGCAAAGTGCTCTTGTTCCCCAAAGATATCACGTTTGCTTCTTATGAGAAGGTCCTTTCACAAAAAGGCATTTGGCTCGCATATGCCAATACGTTGTTCTACACGATCGCCGGAACTGCGGCGAGCTTGTTGCTGACGATAAGCGGAGCCTATCCATTGTCTAAGAAGCGACTGATAGGCGGAACGGCTATCAGCTTCATGGTGGCGTTTACCATTTGGATTAACATGTCAGGTCCAGCAGGCATGATCCCGTTTTATTTGAACCTTCGAGATTTGGGCTTGCTGGATAACCGATACGGTGTTGTCATCGCTTTCGCCATTACTTCCTTCTATGTATTGTTGATGAGATCATTTTTTACTGGTGTTCCAGATGCGCTTGAGGAAGCGGCAAAGGTTGACGGAGCAAGTGATTGGACAATTCTGTGGCGCATCTATATTCCATTGTCGGTTCCGGCCATGGTAACACTCGGGTTGTTCTATGCCGTATCAAGATGGAACGGCTATTTCTGGACAATGATTATGATTACTGACGAAAGTAAAGTGCCGCTACAGGTGCTGCTGAAGAAGCTAATCGTAGAAATGGATGTCGACGACATGATGGAAACAGTCAGTTTGTCGGCCAATTATTCGCAAGAAACCATCATTTATGCAACGATAATGGTGTCCATTATTCCGATGATTATCGTATATCCTTACATTCAAAAATTTTTCGTCAAAGGCTTGACCATTGGTTCGATCAAAGAATAACAACGACAAAAGGGGCGGTATCAACATGTCAAAATTGAAACGTACCACAGCGATCCTGAGTGTAATGCTAATCGGAGCCTTGATGCTGGCAGCTTGTAGCGGCTCGAACAATGATAAGAATGCTGAGCCGACAAAAGCACCAGCTGCAACTGAGGCACCTAAGGAATCTGCTCTGCCAGAAGGCCAAATTACAGCAGAGCCGTTGGAACTTAAAATCCACCTGCATTATGATGATACACGTGTATTCGACGATACTTGGAAGACATTCAAATATGCAGCAGATAAAACGAATATTTCGCTTAAAGGTACAGCGTCTGCTACGGCAACGAGCAGTGATGAAGTATTCAATCTCATGCTTGCTTCTGGCACATTGCCTGATATTATCCACGGCAAAAAAGACAAGCTGAACCAGGCAGGAATTGATGGCGCACTCATTCCTTTGGATGAACTGATTGAAGAGCATGCTCCAAACATCAAAGCATTCTTCGAAAAGAACGAGTGGGCAAGAAAAGGTTCCCTGAACTCGGATGGAAAGCTGTATTACATTCCTTATGTCATGGACGGAGAAGCATCGATGGGCTTCTTTATCCGCCAAGATTGGCTGGACACACTCAAGCTTCCTGTACCGAAAACGATCGACGAGTTCTATAACACTTTAGTTGCAATCCGCGATGGGGATCCTAACGGTAACGGCAAAAAGGATGAAATCCCGTACTTCAACCGGAATATGCTTGGCGGTATTGAGCTGGCGCAATTGTTCGGCGCAAACTCTGATTGGTACGAGAAGGATGGCGTTATTCAATTCGGTAAGTTCGCTCCAGAGTACAAAACGGCTATGACTAACATTTCCAAATGGTATGCTGAAGGTCTGATCGACAAGGAAATCTTCACTCGTGGCGGCAAATCCCGTGACATCTTGCTCGGCGGCAACCTGGGTGGAGCAACACATGACTGGTTCGCAAGTACTGGCGGCTACAATGATAAGCTGAAAGCTGAAGTACCAACACTGAACTTCCAACCGATGGATCCTCCTGCCGATGTTAATGGTGTCGTGAAGCAGCAATATAGCCGCACACTGCTCTCTGGCAAAGGATGGGGTATCTCGTCTGCAAATAAGAATCCAATCGAAACAATCAAATACTTCGATTTCTGGTTCTCTGAAGAAGGCAGAAGATTAAACAACTTCGGTCTTGAAGGCGTACATTACGATCTGGTAGACGGCAAGCCGATCTTCAAAGAATCCGTTCTTAAGGGCGAGAAGCCAGTCAATGTGTTCCTCTATGAGGAAGGCGCTCAAATCGAGATCGGTTTCCAACAAGATTTCACGTATGAAGAGCAATGGATGAACCCAATTGCTAAAGCTGGTGTGCAATCGTATGTAGAAAAAGGCTTGCTGATGAAACAACTGCCTCCAATCTCCTTCACAGCAGATGAGCAAAAGGTGCTTACTGAGAAATGGACAGCAATTACTACATTTATCCAAGAATCCGAGCAAAAATGGATCATGGGCGCAAACGATGTAGAGTCTACTTTCGATGCGTATATCTCTTCCCTTAAGAAGATGGGAATGGACGATGTTGTCAAAATTTACAACGATGCTTACCAACGTTATACAACCAGCTAATATGATTTTTGGCTGAGAAAGGGGCGCTCGGCGGTTTCATTCACATATTTGCTGAATGGGGGGCCGAGCGTTTTCTTATCAATATTAAACGGACAAAGGGGATGAATAATGATGCAAGGCAAACGTATTTTCTTATCCTTACTGATTGTTGGCATGGCTCTTCAACTGTTATTTCCATATGGTTTAAAAGATAATTTGAAAGCGTTTTCATTTGATGCTGCTTCAATAGGGGATCTACTTTTAAATGAGCATCCGCGATTGATGGCAACAGCGGCAGACTTCACCAACATGGGAATTGTGGCAGCGCAGGATCCTCATGGTCAGGTGTGGGCGAATAAGCTGAGAGCGGATGCAAATGCTCTAGTCAGTAACACAACACCAGTTCCTTACAACATCTCCGACGGACTTCGCTGGGCTAACGTGGATACCATTCTTAACCGCATTCTTCTGCTTGGAATCGTGTATAAGATGGATGGCGGCACGGCCTATAAGGATCGTGCTTGGACGGAGCTTTCGGCTGTGGCTGGGTACGCGAATTGGAATACGGGGCATTATTTGGATACGGCAGCTGTGGCAGCCGCATTTGCAATTGGTTATGACTGGTTTTATGCCGAATGGACGGAAGCACAGCGGCTGACGCTGGAGACGGCGCTCATCAATAAAGCGCTCACCCCGTCGCTTGCCTATTATAACGAAACTGTACCGGCAGGGACACTGAACTGGACAAAAGTCGATCATAACTGGAATTTCATCTGTAATGCCGGCATGATGATGGGGGCGCTGGCTATCGCCGATCGTTATCCTGCGCTATCGGAGGAGATCGTACAAGGCGGTATCGCAACGTTGCCGCGCGCCATGGCGAACTTTGCTCCTGACGGTGCATGGAACGAAGGACCGGGATATTGGTCGTATTCCACGATTTATCTGACCTACCTATTCGCGTCCATGGAGTCAGCGCTCGGAACGGACTTTGGATTGTCTAACAGCCCAGGTTTCTCGGAGACGGCGAGCTTCCCGCTTTATATGGCAGGACCAGACGGACAGTTCTTTAATTTGGGCGACGGACCATCGAGTGTGGAGAGCTACCCTCAATTGTTCTGGATGGCGGATCGTTTCTCGAAGCCGGAATACGCAGAGTGGCAGCTTCCATACGCAGATGACAACACGAAACCGACACATTTGCTTTGGTATAAGCCAGCGTCGATGACGACTCAGAACGAACTGCCTCTTGATCGTAATTATGGGAATGTTGATATTTCGATCATGAGAAGCGCATGGGACAACAAGAATGCACTCTTTGTCGGAATGAAGGGCGGCAATAACCGGTTTAACCATTCGGATCTTGATCTGGGATCGTTCGTAATCGACGTACTCAGCGAACGCTGGGCCGAGGAGCTAGGCTCCGACAACTACAATTTGCCTGGCTACTTTGGCAGCAACAACACAAGATGGAACTATTATCGGAAGCGTACGGAAGGACAGAACACGCTGGTTATTAATCCGTCGAACACGCCGGGACAGAATCTATATGCCAAAGCTGCCATTGAACGAAGTGAAAGTAATCCGCTGCAGGCGTATTCGATTCTCGATTTGACGAATGCTTACGAAGAAGATGTGGTGTCCGTTAAACGAGGCATCAGCTTGCTGAACCATCGCCGTCAAGTTATGATCCAGGATGAATATGAGCTGAAGGCACCTGGAGATGTGCTATGGTTCATGCATACTAGCGCTCTGATTGAGATTGCTCCAAACGGAAAAAGCGCCATCCTATACAGAGACGGGCAACGGCTGAAAGCCAATATCGTATCTCCGTCCACAGCGAGCTTCAGCATCATGGATGCATCACCGCTGCCGCTGTCTCCGAATCCGAGCGGACAAAGCTACGGGAAGAGGAAGCTGGCTGTGCTATTAAACGATACGGTTCAGGATACACTTGCAATCGCTTTCACACCTTTGCGAGAGCATGAATCTGAGGCTGGGATCAGCGTTCCATCCACCGTGCCGCTGGCCAACTGGGCGCTGGCAACATCAACTTCTCAAGGACTCGCTCAGCTTCAATTAGGCGGAACGGCTATCGCAGGTTTCGATCCGGACGTCTTCACCTATGATCTGGAGCTCACCGGTCCGATCGGGACCCCACCGGTGCTTGCCGCTGCGGCAGTAACGCCGAGTGAGACCGTTGTTATTACTCCGCCAGCGCAAATTCCAGGTAAGTACGAGGTGAAGGTTGGTCTGTCGGGCGGCATCAAGAAAACGTACGAAGTTCATGTTACGCTAGCTCCAACTGATACCAGTATCAGAGCAGGCAGTCTGCCAGTCGTCTCGGCATCCGCCAGTGCAGATGACGGCAATGTGGCTGCGAATACGTTGGATGATAGTTTAACTACCCGTTGGTCGGCGCTTGGAGCAGGTCAATGGATCAGCTTCGACCTTGGACAACAGCGTACGCTTAAGACGGCTGGCATTGCTTGGTTCGCAGCGAATGAACGTTCCACGGCGTTCAAGATCGAAGTATCCAGCGATAATGTAAGCTGGACTGAAGCTTACAACGGCAGCAGCAATACGCAATACGCGCCGGTCGAATATTTTGCGCTTGGCAATGCGACGGCCAGATACGTCAGGATTACAGGTTACGGGAACACGAAAAACGGATGGAACAGTATGAACGAAGCGATGTTCTATGATGTCGTGATTGAACAGTGGCAAGAGCCTGTTCATCTGACAGAAATCCAGATTGTCGGCGGTAAGGCCGTGCTTCAGGTAGGAGAAGAAACCAACTTATCCCTGCAGGGTGTGATGTCTGACGGTACTGCGGCGAATCTGGCTTCTGCGTCGATCGTATACCGTGTTGGCGATGAAAGTCGGTTGACCGTTCTGAACGGCAAACTTCACGCTGTATCTCCCGGCTGGTCGATCGCGATCGTTTATGTCACCCTTGGCGGCTATACGGAAGTGAAGAAGATCGACATTCTGGTCATTGAAGCTGGCGCAGAAGCCTTCTCGCCATACGCGGATGCTTACGTGCAGAATGGTGCTAACGCGGATACGAATTATGGCAGCGCCGTGAAGCTGATGATCAAGGACTCATCTCCAGGGTACGCACGGGAATCGATGATGTTGTTCGACACGAGGAAGTTCGACGGTGCAATTCAATCCGCTAAGCTCTATGTGTATGCCAAGGTAGCCGATACGTTGCCAACTGCGGTTACGGGTGTATATGGTCTTGGCGACGCGGAGTGGAAGGAAACGGATCTGACATGGAACAACAAACCGGCGCATGATGTATGGCTTGCCGATTTCACGGCAAATAGCGAAGGAAGCTGGCATGCAATCGATGTAACGCCATACGTGACGGAGTGGCATGACGCAGCTCGAGGTGTAGGATTCGCGTTCAAGCAATCATTAGGCGGACAGGGAGCTTATACCGAAATCGTCAGCAAAGAAGGACCTGTTAATCGTCCTTATCTGGAGATTGTGGCCGCACCAAAGGAAACGGAATCATTGTTTATCTCGGCAGCCGCAGATACTTATGTCCGCGATGGCAATCATTCGAGTGCTGCCAACGGCGCTGAAGAAGAGATGTATGTTCTGGCTTCCGCGCCGAACTATAATCGCGAGTCGCTTCTGAAATTTAATGTGCCATCCATGCCGGAGCAGATCGTATCTGCGACAGTTGGATTCTACGCGGAGGCGCTCGAGAATGATGAGCATTCGGTCAATCTGGCGCCAGAAGCGGATACCTATGTACGGAGTGGGCAATATGCCAATACCAACTACGGAACAGCTGCGAGAATGGATATTAAAAAAGATACCGGCGCGGACTTCACACGGGAAGCGCTGATGAAATTCGATACTTCAACGCTTCAGGGAGGGCTGGCATCCGCCAAGCTAATGGTTTATGCCATCGTTAGTGATACCGGAACCGATCCAATGGTCAATGATGTATTCGGATTAGCGGACACGGCATGGGGTGAGTCTACCGTTACTTGGAACAATCGTCCGGCAACAGGCTCGGCACTTCAATCCTTTACGGGAGGGCGGCAATCGGCATGGCACGAAATCGATATTACGACATATGCGCAAACCAAATACAATGCGGGCCAAGATATCGGTCTCGTCATTAAACAAACGCCAGCAGGCAAAGGGTTGTATACGACGATTAAGAGTAAAGAAAGTCCGGACTATCAGCCATATCTGCGCATCACGATGACGCCTCCGGGATCGACGGCAAATCAGCCGACAGGAATCCCAGCTGCCAACGAGTTGTTCAGTACAGGTAGCGCATGGAATGAATCGAACGTAGCATGGAGCAGCAAGCCAGCACAAGGAACTACACCGATCGGCTCGTTCACAGCCGCTTGGGGCGGCGCTTGGCAAGAGGTGGATGTGACATCAATCGTGCAAGATGCGGCATTAAATGGAGGAACGGCATCATTTGCCGTGAAACAACGGACGGACGGAGATCCGCTGCTGACGAAGATCTGGAGCAAGGAACATGGATGGAGAGCGCCGATTCTGCGCATTGTGTACGCTCCATTGCCTCCTGCGGACAGAACTATTCTGCAGTCGACCATAGCAGATGTGGACACTGTTCTGCTTAGCGCGACAGTTGGCACGAATCCGGGGCAGTATCCGCAGGTAGCAGCGAGCGAGCTTAACGCGGCTCTGACATTTGCGGAAGATATTGAACAAGATTTATATTCCACTCAAGCGGAAATCGATGAGGCAGTGGCGTCGCTCCAGAACGCCAAAGATTTGTTTTTGTCACGGGTGGTGCCGCCTCCTCCGCCAGCGCCATGTACACCACATCAGGTTGCGGAAAAAAACTTGTTGCTCATGCTGATCGATATCATGGGGGATTGGAACTCGCCGTTCTTACAGTCGATAATCGATTATTATGACGATTGGCTGGAGCGAAATCCGTCCTGTGCGCCGGTCGCGACACCGTAATGATCATCTCGATAGCTCCTCTGGGAGTGTAAGCTAGCAATCGCCTCGAACGCTTCGTCATGGAGCGGTCGAGGCGATTTTTATTGTGCTTGAAGGAACAATAGCAAGTGCGTCGCGCGTACCTTTCCGGAGAATATCCCAGCGTATCCAAGTATTTATCATGGAGTAGCCATCTTGTATTTGTTAATCTCAAAGAGGAATTAACTTAACAATGAAGGTGGATTTATTGTGAAAACGTTATCTCGCATCACCATCGTGTCACTCGCATTTGTACTGCTTGGAACCTTCTTACACGGGACAAAGGCCAGTGCTTCTGCCGCCGAAGATTATGATTTGTACTTTCCTGCGGATATCGGGGAGCATTGGGCTTTTTTCGAGTTAGATAATTTTATGAATGCTGATTTTTTGAAAGGCTACAGGGATAACAATGGTGTTGTAACCGTTAAGCCGGATCAAGCAATCAACCGTGCTGAGTTTGTCGCTCTTCTTGTACGCGTGCTCGGATTGACAGGCAATGGAGCAGGCGCAGGAAACACATTCGAAGACGTTGATCACTCAAAGTGGTATGCCGATCCAATCAGCATTGCAAGCGCCCATGGCATTGTCAATGGTATTAGTGCATCCGAGTTCGCTCCCGAGCGTCTCGTTAACCGCGGCGAAATTGCAACGATGATTGTTCGTGCTTTTGATCAATCGCTGCCTTATGGATCAGAAGCAAATTCGTTTGAGGATGTACCGGAATATTTTGCGAAAGAATACATTGTGAAGGCAAGTGAGGCGGGGATTATAACGGGAGTGACCGACAAGCTCTTTATGCCCTTTGCGCCAGCTAAGCGTGCTGAAGCCGTAGTCATGCTTGACCGAGCACTTTACGCGACACCTGGCGGGAATAACGATCTTGCGGAGCTGTTCGAGGTGCTGCAAAGTGCAGAACAGAAGCAAAATGAAGCGTTGATCAACAAAAGCTACTCTGATCTGAATGAAATATCCGATTTTTATTTCACAGGTTATTACTTGGCGCTAAGTCGATATGAAACGGAAACATTGCTCGATCTGATACAAGATGGTGTTGTTGTTGATATGAAGCTTATTTCGCCGCAATCCTACTCCGTATACGATTATTCGGATCGAGTAGCCATTGTCGAAGCTACGGGGGGAAAATATGAACTCACGACGAACTTCGAAGGAGAATCCGAGACGGAGACGATAACGAGTGATGGGGTCTATTATCTGAAGAGGATGATGGATAACAGCTGGAAAATTTACGCTTATTACGAAGTGGAATAAGTAGGGTGAGATTTTCGGCTAAAAGTTAAACGTACTTTGGCAGCTTGATATTTTGGCATAAAAAAATGGCGATTCATAGAGATAACCTAATGAATCGCCATTTTAAACTTGCCGAGTGAGCTGATTTCACAAGGGCAAAGCTGTGTAAGGGAAGGTCCGCTTGTTGTGCTGCTCTACCAATTAGAAGAAGCCTCCACCGTACCCGCCACCGTAGCCGCCGCCAAACCCACCGCCGTAACCACCGCCACAACCGCCGCCACAACCGCCGCCGCAACCGCCGCCGCAACCGCCGCCAAATCCGCCACATCCACCGCCAAATCCGAATCCGAACGGAATGACAAACAATGCTGCGATAAGGGCGAACGCAATCGCTCCGCCGAAGAAGAAGAAAGACACATGCGCTTTTGTTTTACTCCGTTTCGCATGACGTTTCTTCATACGATTGTAGGTTGGTCCTTTACCTTTATCTATGCTGGAGAAGTAGAGTCGGCCGTTTTTGTACGATTTGATCGTCCCCCGAATGACAGAGCCATCCTTGAGTCTCGCTTGTACAGTTCTGCCGATATAAGGTTTGAGTGCTGCCTCGTTAAGAGGAATTCGTTGCATAATAACACCTCGCTTTCGCACTAGCATCTACTATGATATGCGACACTCGTCTTCACAGATTGTATGAATAGCGGGGTACATGCGAATGTTGGCGTTCGCCTGGTTACATATCTGGAGACGCAAATACGACGCCCGACAACCACCATGCCCCCGAACAGCGCCTCTCGTTTACACAAAGAAAACGCAGCGTTGATATAGCCTTATACGTCCGCTTGTATACTGACATGGATCGAATGATCGAACAATTTGGTCTAGGGTGGTAGATTCCATGTTAAAAAAGCGCGATCTTCACGATTGCCATGTCCTATATCAATTCATGACTGAACCCGCAGTGTTTCCTTATGTTCGATTCAAATGCCAAACCTACGAAGAGTATGTGTTTATGACCAAAAAGCTGATCGACGAAGAAGAGCAGCAGACGTGCATATCCAGGACGATTCTGAACGAGATGGGCCACGCAATCGGGACCATCGATCTTTACGATATCGTCAATCGAACAGGTTTCTTGGCTACGTGGATTGGCACCCCTTATTTCGGAGGCGGGTATAACGGGCAAGCGAAGGCGTATTTTTTTACGGAGCTGTTTGTGGAGGACCGGATCGATACGATATATATGAAAATCCAAAAACAAAATACGAGATCCAAGAAGGCAATCGAAAAGCTGCCATATGTTCAATTCGTAAATGAGCGTGAAGAACAAATGTACCAATTGATCAATAGCAAGCAACAGATATACGATTTGTATCGAATCGATCGTTTGGACTTTTTGGAAAACCGCTCTATGCTGCAACAAGGGATTGCCACTTAACATATCGAGCGAGTTCCATAATCTAGTAGATACGAAAATCAGCGACGGCTAAAGACCTATCTCACCTGGTCTGCGGCTGTCGTTTTTCATAATGTCCTGTAATTGGAAACGGTACTTGAAACCATACTGAAGTAGAGTAAAATAAATAACAAGATCTATTTGGAAACAGTTGAGGCAGCCCCCAAATACATACATTTTCGCGATAAGGAGTGTCGTCCCATGACAATAGGTAAAACGAATCCTAAAGTAGACGGATTTATGCGGAAGGCCAAAAATTGGAAGGAAGAGTTCGAGTTGTTACGTTCAATCGTGCTGGAGTGCGAGCTGACCGAGGATATCAAGTGGATGCATCCTTGTTACATGTACGAAGGCAAAAACGTTGTGCTAATCCATGGATTCAAGGAGTATTGTGCGCTATTGCTCCACAAAGGCGCATTACTCAAGGACCCGCACGGGATTCTGGTTCAGCAGACAGAGAATGTACAAGCCGCTCGCCAACTCCGGTTCACAAGTGTCCAGCAAATCGAAGAGATGCAGCTGATCATTAAGGCATACATCGATGAGGCGATTGAAGTCGAAAAGGCAGGCTTGCAAGTCGAATACAAGAAAACGGAAGAATACACCGTTCCAGAGGAATTGGAAAATAAGTTTGTCGAGATCCCTGATCTGAAAACCGCTTTTGAAGCATTGACGCCGGGCCGGCAAAGAGCGTACCTATACCATTTTTCCGAGCCGAAACGGTCACAGACGCGGGAGTCCCGCATCGAAAAATATTTGCCGTTCATTCTGGATGGCAAGGGGATAAATGATTAAGCGCAAGCCGCCGCAGGTTCGGGTGAGAGGCCGCTTCATCAAATTAGTCCTAACACTCTCAGTTGCGTTCTTCATGTGGTTCGCGATTCATACGGTTATCATCATCATGGATGGCCTGAATGACGAATTAATACCTGTCGATGTTGCCGTCGTCTTAGGTAATAAAGTTGAGCTTAGCGGACAACCGTCCGAACGGCTGAGAGCTAGATTGAATCGGGCGGTAGAGCTTTATAATCGGGGATATTTTGATACAATTATCGTAAGCGGCGGGATCGGCAAGGAAGGTTTCGATGAGGCGAAGGTGATGAAGTCCTACTTATCTCTTAAGGGGATACCCGAGGAACGTATCATCGAGGATAACGAGGGTTACAATTCCCACATGACCGCTCAAAATACGAAAAGTATCATGAATGAGATAGGTGCAGACTCCGCCATGATCATTACGCAATACTTCCATGTTTCCAGGACGAAGCTAGTCTTTAGCAAGCGGGGGATTAAAGAAGTATTCGGAGCACACGCCTATATCTTTGAGGCCAGGGATGTGTATTCGATTCTTCGCGAGTTCCCGGCCTATTACAAATATCTCTTGCAATAGAATAATAGAGTGTCGACAAGCGGCAGCCTTGGACTCAAAAGTCCCGGGCTGCCGCTTATTTTGAAATTGTTGTACGTATTGGGCCATACATGTAGCGGAATCGGCTGACATAAGTATGGATATAGAGATAGCTCCCTGTATAGATAACTTGTACATCAATTGCGAAACGCGAGCCCCGACTGTTGCTTACAAGTCAGCGAGACGACGAAAGGGGAGAACAAACATGGGATCTGTTACCGTCATCGTACATGGTGCCAGAACGCCTTTCGGCAAGCTAGGCGGCGTGCTCAAGGATCTGTCTGCTGTTCAGCTTGGAGGCGCAGCCATCAAGGAAGCGATGCGGAGGGCGGGCGTAAGTCCGGATCAGGTTGACAAAACGGTCATGGGCATGGCTCTCCAAGGAGGAGCGGGGCAGAATCCGGCTAGACAAGCGGCGCGTCTAGGAGGTCTTCCTTGGCAGACATCCGCCGAAACGGTAAACAAAGTGTGCGCCTCAGGTCTAAGGGCAATCACGATGGCGGATCAAATGATTCGCGCTGGAGATGCGGACATCATAATTGCAGGCGGGATGGAATCCATGAGCCAGTCGGTTTATGCCATTCCGGGACTGCGCTCAGGACTGAGAATGGGCAATGCGACGGCCGTCGATTTGATGCTGCATGATGGACTGCGATGTCCGTTCGACGGGGTTCATATGGCGGTGCACGGGAGTAACGTCGCGCAAGAGTATAATGTTACCCGGCGGGAGCAGGATGAATGGGCGCTCCGCAGTCATAGGCTGGCGATAAGCGCAATTGTTGAGGGGAGAATGGGCGAAGAGATTGTACCTGTCAATGTTCCAGGCAAGAAGGGAGCCGAGCTCATTGTCGAGCTAGATGAGGCCCCGCGAAAGGATACGAATGAGGATGTATTATCTCGGCTCCCGCCAGTATATAAGGCGGATGGCACGATTACCGCTGGCAATGCACCGGGCGTCAATGATGGCGCGGCTGCGCTCGTTCTCATGTCGGAGGACAAGGCAAGCGAGCTAGGATTGAAGCCGCTGGCGCGTATCCTTGGTCAAGCAGAATCGGCGTTGTTAGCGCCGTATATTGCTACAGCGCCAGCGATTGCGATCCAGAAGCTGCTTGATAAGACGGGACATCGTCTCGAAGACATCGACCTGTTCGAGATCAATGAGGCATTCGCAGCGGTTGCGCTGACGAGCGGACGCGTACTCGGATGCGATATGGAGAAGGTGAACGTGAATGGAGGCGCCGTCGCGCTGGGGCATCCGATCGGAGCAAGCGGAGCGCGAATACTATGGTCGCTGGTGCTGGAACTGCATAGACGCGGCGGAGGACTTGGCGTAGCGGCAATTTGCAGCGGAACGGCTCAAGGTGATGCGGTCCTAGTGGAGGTGGCTGGAGGCGGCTGAAGGGAGGAGCGAAGATGAGCATTCAGCAATTGATGGTAGTAGGCGCCGGGCAGATGGGGAGCGGAATCGCAGCCACGGCAGCCGAGATGGGGATTGAAGTATTGCTTCACGATTTGGTGCCGGAGCGAGCTCAGGCCGGAATTGCGGCATTACGCAGACAAGCGGAGCGGGATATAACCAAGGGGAAAAGAAGCGAAGCCGCGACCAATGCGGCTTTAAGTCGGATCACGGTTGCTGCAGATATTAGCGAAGCGTTGAACGCAGAGCTTGTTATTGAGGCGATTGTCGAAAGTCTTGAAGCCAAGCGGGAGCTGTTTCGCCAGCTGGATGAGGTGATGCCGGAGTCGTCGATTCTGGCAAGCAATACGTCCGCGCTTCCCATTACGGAGCTGGCTGCTGCGACGGGACGACCGGACCTTGTCATCGGCATTCACTTTATGAATCCGGTTCCCGTCATGCCGCTTGTCGAACTGATCCGGGGGCTGGCTACCTCTGATGAAACGAATACTCGTGCTGAGGCATTCGCGAGACAGCTGGGCAAGACGCCAGTGGAAGCGGGGGACAGTCCGGGCTTTGTGTCCAACCGCGTGCTGATGCCGATGATTAACGAAGCTGTTTATTGCGTGTATGAGGGAGTGGCAACGCCGGAGTCCGTGGACGCCATTATGAAGCTTGGCATGCGCCATCCCATGGGACCGCTTGCGCTCGCCGATCTCATCGGGTTAGACACCTGTCTCTCGATTATGGAAGTGCTGCACCGAGGATTTGGCGATCCCAAGTATCGTCCGTGCCCGCTGCTTCGCAAATATGTGCAAGCCGGCTGGCTGGGGCGCAAGGCGGGACGTGGATTCTATACGTACGAAGCAAAGTGACCAACCGCACCCGAGATTACTCCGCAGAGGAAGTGAAGGTCATGCTGGAGCTCACGAGCGAGCAGGCAAGCTTGCGCGATATGGTTAGGGATTTTGCGAAAAACGAGATTGCTCCATGTGTCGCGGATATGGAAGAGAAGGATGAATTCCCGCTGGCGCTCATTCGCCACATGGGGAGTCTCGGTCTGCTGGGCATTGCCGTTCCCGAGCTCTATGGCGGAGTTGGGGCGGACTATCTGTCCAATATGATTGCGATCCATGAAATTTCCCGGATAAGCGCTGCCGTTGGCGTCATCCTCTCGGTGCACAGCTCGGTCGGCACGAGTCCGATCCTATATGACGGGGACGAAGCGCAGCGTGTCCGGTTTGTGCCGCGTCTTGCCACTGGAGAGGCGCTCGGTGCCTTTGCGCTGACCGAGCCGAGCGCGGGCTCTGACTCCGCCAGCATTCGTACGACGGCCGTGAAGCAAGGCGATCGTTATGTGTTGAACGGAACCAAGACGTTTATAACGAACGGCGGTTATGCGGATTCGTATGTCACCTTTGCCGTTACCGACCGTTCGAAAGGTGTTAAGGGGATATCGGCTTTTATTGTAGAGAAGGGGACGCCGGGACTCTCCTACGGCAAGCGGGAGAAGAAGCTGGGTCTTCACGGTTCCAGCACAACAGAGCTGATTTTTAATCAGGCAGAGGTGCCGGCAGACAACTTGATCGGTCGCGAAGGCGAAGGTTTCCGGATCGCGCTGAACCATTTGGATGCCGGTCGAATAGGTATTGCGGCACAAGCGCTTGGCATCGCGGAAGCTGCGCTGGCTTGTTCGTTCGACTATGCTGGCAAGCGCCATCAATTCGGCAAGCCGATCTCGAGCCATCAGGCCATTGCCTTCAAGCTGGCTGATATGGCGACGAATATCGAAGCGGCGCGGCTGCTTGTTTATCAGGCGGCTGAGCTGAGGTCGAGGGGACTGCCTTGTGGCAAGGAGGCATCAATGGCCAAGCGGTTCAGCTCGGATACCGCGATGTCTTGCGCGACGGAGGCGGTTCAAATTCTCGGAGGATACGGGTATATGCGCGACTATCCGGCAGAGAGGCTGTTTCGGGATGCGAAGGTAACCCAAATCTATGAGGGAACCAATGAGATACAGCGGCTGGTCATTTTTAAGCACATGGTCAAGGATGGTGGATAAGGAGGTGCTGACATGGAGCTCGAATCATCCAAGGGCAAGACCGGTGAAGCCCGAAGGCGCTTACGGTTCGTCACGGCATCCTCCTTGTTCGACGGACATGACGCCTCGATTAATATGATCAGGCGGCTGCTTCAAGGAGCCGGGGCGGAAGTCATCCATCTGGGGCACAACCGTTCGGCTGCAGAGATCGTGACCGCAGCGGTACAAGAAGATGCAGCGGCGATTGCGGTCAGCTCCTATCAAGGCGGGCATGTAGAGTTTCTTTCCTATATGGTTGATCTGCTGCGACAGTGGGACGCGTCCCATATTCGAATATTTGCGGGCGGTGGCGGCGTGATTACAGCGGCTGAGGCGGATGAGCTGCATCGATATGGCGTGGCCAAAATATTTACGCCGGAGGACGGTCGGACGCTCGGGCTGGAAGGCATGATCGACTGGATGCTGCGCGGCGCGGACGATGAGCCGCCGGCCAGATCGCTGGAGCAGGAGCTGAAGCTGCTCAAAGAAGGTCATCCCGGCGCTCTCGCGCGACTCATCACGTCGGCTGAAGAGGGGAGTGCCGGCATAGCGGGGCTGCTGGAGAGCTTGCGTCAAACAGGGACCGCAATGGTTCCCGTGATCGGGATTACAGGAACCGGAGGAGCGGGCAAAAGCTCCCTAACGGATGAGCTCGTCCGCCGGTACTTACGTTACGATCCTTCAGGGAAAATTGCCGTCATCTCTGTTGATCCGACAAGGCAGAAGACCGGCGGCGCACTGCTGGGAGATCGTATCCGAATGAACGCGATCGGCGGATCGCGGACATATATGCGGAGCATGGCGACGCGAGGCTCGGGCAAGGAGTTAAGCGACGCGACGGCAGAAGCGGTCGAGCTCGCCAAGGCGGCCGGCTTCTCCTGGATCATCGTCGAGACGAGCGGCATCGGTCAAGGCGACTCCGCCATCGCTTCGTTATGCGACATCGCAGTGTATGTCATGACAAGCGAATACGGAGCGCCTTCGCAGCTCGAGAAGATCGATATGCTCGATTATGCGGATATAATCGTCATCAACAAATTCGATCGTGCCGGCTCGGAGGATGCCTGGCGCGACGTCAGCAAACAGTTCATTCGCAGCCGCGGACTGACTTCGGTGCCGGACGTGGTACCTCCTATTTACGGGACGATTGCCAGCCGGTTCAACGACGAGGGCACGAACGGACTGTTCGCTGCCATCGTGGAAGCAGTCTCGCGGCTGACAGCCAAGACTGCCACAGACGTGGGGGCAAGTGCAGATAGCAAGCAGTCGGCAAGTAATGCGGTTGATCATGCAGATAGCAAGCAGCTTGACAGCGCAGCCGAATCAAGTGCATCAGGTGCGTCAGGCGCGAATAATAAGCGACAACCAGTTGCAGCAGGAGCCCGCAAATCGGCGCCTTCACCCATCATTCCGCGCGAGCGAACCGGCTACTTGGGCGAAATCGTCCGCACCGTGAGGGCGCGCCATACGTTCGTGAGGGAGCAGTCCGAGCTTGCACGGCGAATCGGTCAACTAAAAGGAACGTTTGAATGGGCAGCCGAGAGAAGAACCGCTGCAGCACCTATAGCGACAGCCGAGTCGTTACCGGTTGTGGGGGGAGAAACCGCGAAGGAGGACGCCACGCCGCTATTTGCCGATTGGCTCACAGATATGATCGGTGAGCTGGAACAGCAGATGCATCCGATAAGTAAGACGCTGCTGGAGGGTTGGCCAGCATTACTAGCATCCTATCGCCCGTCATCTGCACGAGAAGACGACGCCAAGATATCGGCGGCACCGTACTGGGTGACGCTCTCGGGATTGCCCGTGCCTCGGATTGCGCTGCCGCGTTACACATGTCCAGGCGATCTGCTGCAATGGCTGATGACCGAAAACGTGCCTGGACGACCGCCTTATACAGCCGGTGTGTTCCCCTTCAAGCGGCGCGATGAGGAGCCGAAGCGGCAGTTCGCGGGCGAAGGTACGCCGGAACGAACGAATCTGCGATTCCATTATTTGAGCAGGCATGATGAAGCGAAACGGCTTTCCGTAGCCTTCGACAGCGTCACCTTATACGGCATGGACCCTGGGCGGCGTCCTGATATTTATGGCAAAATCGGCAACAGCGGCGTCAGCATCTGCACATTGGACGATATGGAGAAGTTATTCCAAGGGTTCGACCTTTGTCATCCATCAACAAGCGTATCCATGACGATCAACGGTCCGGCGCCGATTCTGCTCGCGATGTTCATGAATGCGGCGATCCGTCAGCAAATGAATAGATTCTTAGCCGAGCAAGGCAGAGAACCGGATGCCGAGGAGGCGGAGCGTCTGAGGGCGTGGACGCTACGGACGGTAAGGGGGACGGTGCAGGCCGATATTCTGAAGGAGGATCAAGGACAGAATACATGCATTTTCTCCACCGAATTCGCTTTGAAAATGATGGGAGATGTACAGCGCTACTTTATCGATAAAGGCGTTCGCCACTATTATTCGGTGAGCATCAGCGGCTACCACATCGCGGAGGCGGGGGCAAATCCTATCTCTCAGCTTGCGTTTACGCTGGCGAACGGGTTTACGTACGTCGAATATTATTTGAGTCGGGGCATGGCAATCGACGACTTTGCGCCTAATCTCTCCTTTTTCTTCAGCAACGGTCTCGACCCCGAATACGCCGTACTGGGCCGCGTCGCGAGACGGATTTGGTCCACCGTGATCAAGGATCTGTATAAGGGGAACGAGCGCAGCCAGAAGCTCAAGTACCATGTTCAAACCTCGGGACGTTCACTGCATGCGCAGGAAATGGATTTTAACGATATTCGTACCACGCTTCAAGCACTGCTTGCTGTATATGACAATTGCAATTCTCTCCATACCAACGCATACGACGAAGCCATTACGACGCCGACCGAGCATTCGGTCCGCAGGGCGATGGCGGTTCAGCTCATCATTGGGCAGGAATTTGGATTGGCTAAGAACGAGAATCCGTTGCAGGGCTCCTTTGTGATCGAAGAACTAACCGATCTCGTCGAAGAAGCCGTGCTGGCGGAGTTCGAGCGCATCCATCTGCGGGGCGGCGTCCTGGGGGCGATGGATACGGGGTATCAGCGGGGGCGAATCCAAGAGGAATCCCTGTTGTATGAGCGGCTGAAGCATAACGGCGAGCTTCCGATCGTTGGGGTGAACACCTTCCTGAATCCGGATCCTTCGATCGTCATGTCGGCAGAACCTGAGCTGGCCCGTTCGACACGGGAGGAGAAGGAGACGCAGCTAACGAATTTGCAGACTTTTCAGACTGTGCATCAGACCGATGCGGAGCAGGCGCTTGAGCGATTGCTGCATACGGCGTTGTCCGGCGGCAATGTATTCGAGGAGCTAATGGAGACGGTGCGGCATGCGTCCCTTGGACAAATGACAGCTGTATTATTCGAGGCTGGAGGACAGTATCGACGCAATATGTAGACGTTAAGTCCAATCCTATCCAAGCCATGCAAGGTATCAAGAAAAGGGAGCGTGATGACGGACATGGCCGACGATCGTTATGTACCCGGACTTGAAAATATTATCGCAAGCGAGACGTCCATTTCCTACCTGGATGTAGAAATGGAGCAAATCGTTGTACGCGGCTACGATCTGATCGAGCTTGCAAGCTGTGTGTCCTACGTCGAGGTTGCAGGGCTGCTGCTGGATGGCAAGCTGCCAACAACAGAACGGAGGAATTCGCTGGAGCGTTCCTTGCAAGCCGAGAGCACAATCCCCGAAGCGGTCTACAACATGATAAGCAAGCTTCCAACAAGCAGCCATCGTATGGACGTACTGCGGACGGGAATCTCCGTGCTTGCGGGATACGATGAAGAACTGGACGATCACTCGGCAGAAGCGAATGGGCGCAAGGCAATCAGAATATTAGCCAAGACTCCTTACCTAGTGGCGAATGGACATCGTTTGCTGAGCGGGCTTCCAATCGTTCAGCCTGCCGCAGATGCGTCTTATGCGGGACGATTTCTACATCTATTGACCGGACGAGAGCCTGATCCGCTGGAAGAGAAGATATTTGATCAGTCGCTGATTGCCTACAGCGAGCATGAACTGCCGAACTCGACGTTCGCCGCGAGAGTGATTGCCTCTACGATGTCCGATATGTACGGCGCGGTAACCGGCGCGGTCGCTTCGCTCAAGGGGTATTTGCACGGCGGCGCGAACGAAGCGGTCATGGAGATGCTGGGCGAGGTGAAATCAGCCAGCGAGCTGGAGAAGATCATGCTCGGGAAGCTGGCGCGCAAGGAGCGAATTATGGGCTTCGGCCATCGCGTCTATATGCGTAAGCCAGATCCGCGGGCGCTGCTTATGAAGGATGCGCTCGGCAAATTGGCGGGGGCCAAAGGGCGTCAGGAGCTGTACGAAATATGCGAAGCGGGAGAAGCGCTCATGCAGCGGGAAAAGGGTCTTTATCCGAACTTGGATTATTACGCGGCTCCGGTATATGCGCTGCTAGGCATACCGGTTCCGCTGTTCACACCTGTATTTCTTGCGGCGCGAACGGCCGGTCTGTGTGCTCACGTCATGGAGCAGCATAGTCATAATCGATTGTTCCGACCGCGTGTACAGTATACGGGACAGCGAGGACTGCGACCTTGAACAAGTTATTCATGTGCTGCCAATGGAAGGAGTGAGGGGGATGGGAACGGACCTGCTGCTTAAGGAAATTGCAGCTTATGCCGCCGATTATACCGTACAAAGCGAGGAAGCGCTGCGAATCGCGCAATATGTGCTAATGGATTCCATCGGGACGGCGATGCTCGCGCTTAGATTTCCCGAATGCGCCAAACATATTGGACCGATTGTGCCCGGCGCGACACTGAACGGCGGAGCGCGCGTGCCCGGCACGAGATATGAGCTCGATCCCGTCCATGCAGCCTTCAACATCGGCACGTTGATCCGCTGGCTCGATTATAACGATACGTGGCTTGCAGCGGAATGGGGACATCCCTCCGATAACCTCGGAGCGATACTCGCCGCTGCGGATTACGTCAGTCGAAGCCGTGTAGCGGAAGGCGGCGAACCTTTGACGATGCGGGAAGTGCTTGAAGCGGCCGTGAAAGCCCACGAAATTCAAGGTGTGCTGGCGCTTAATCATGCGTTTAACGGCGTGGGACTTGATCATGTGCTGCTTGTTCGTATCGCGTCTACGGCGGTGGCAACGGCTCTGTTAGGCGGATCCGCGAGGGAGATTGAGGGAGCGTTGTCCAATGCTTGGTTGGACGGAGGCTCGCTTCGGACGTATCGACATGCGCCTAATACGGGCTCCCGTAAGAGCTGGGCCGCCGGAGACGCGACCAGCCGCGCTGTTCGACATGCGCTGATGGCGCTGAGTGGAGAGATGGGGTACGAGACGCCCTTAACAGCTGAAAGGTGGGGATTCCAGGACGTTTTGTTCAGAGGACAGCCGATTGCGCTCGCACGGCCGCTGGGCACATATGTCATGGAGAACGTTTTGTTCAAAATATCGTTCCCCGCCGAGTTCCACGCGCAGACAGCTGTCGAGTGCGCCTTCGCTCTGCATGATGCGGTCCGGGGACGCCTTGATGAAATCACTGAGGTGACGATTACGACCCATCAGTCAGCCATCCGGATTATCGACAAGAAGGGGCCGCTCCGCAACCCGGCGGACCGCGATCATTGCTTGCAATATATGGTGGCGGCAGCCCTAATTCATGGAACGCTGACGGCAGAACATTATGAGGAAGAGGCGGCGGCGGACCCCCGAATCGATGAGCTGCGTGCCAAAATGACCGTCGTGCATGATGAGCGTTACACCATCGATTATCTCGACCCAGAGAAACGATCTATCGCGAATGCGCTGCAGATCCGCTTCTCGGACGGAACAGCATCGGAGAAGGTCGAATGCGAGTACCCGATCGGTCATCGCAGACGGCGAGAAGAAGGACTGCCAAAGGTGATCGACAAATGCGAAAGCAACTTGTTGACCCGTTTTCCGCGCAAACGAGTTTCCGGCATTATAGAAGCGGGCTTCGATCTGGCGAGATTGGAGCGGATGCCTGTTACGAAATTTATGGATATGCTAATCATTTGAATGCCAGTTGAATGTCAGTTGAATGTCAGTTGTGTCTATATCTCCGGAGGTGAGATGGAGTCATGTCATGGTTAATCGAAGAAGAACCGGGGCAGTCAGAGCTGGCGCAACGATTCCGGCAGCTGGTGGGCAGAGGCCCCATCTTGCAAATCCCCGGGGCGCATGACGGCATGTCGGCAAGAGTGGCGAAGCGGAGCGGCTTTGAGGCGCTGTACTTGTCCGGGGCTGCGTATACGGCGAGCCGGGGGTTGCCTGATCTCGGCATCCTCTACGGTAATGAGGTAGCAGAGCGGGCGCGGGAGCTGGTGCGGGCGACGGGGCTGCCCGTGCTCGCCGATATCGATACGGGTTATGGCGGCGTACTTAACGTGGCTCGCGCAGCCAAGGAGATGGTGGAAGCCAAGGTTGCGGCCGTGCAGCTCGAGGATCAGGATATGCCGAAGAAATGCGGGCACCTCAATGGCAAGCGACTTATTTCCCCAGAAGAGATGATTCACAAAATACGCGCGCTCAAGGAAACATGCCCAACTTTATATGTCGTAGCGCGTACGGATGCCAGGAGCGTTGAAGGCTTGGAGGCTGCGATTGACAGAGCGCAGGCTTATGTCCAGGCCGGCGCGGATGCGATATTCCCGGAGGCGCTGGAGGGAGAAACCGAATTCCGGCAGTTTAGCTCGTCGTTCGACGTTCCTTTGCTCGCGAATATGACGGAGTTCGGACGGACGCCTTATTACACGGCCGAACAGTTCGCCTCATGGGGCTTTCGGATGGTGATCTACCCCGTGTCGTCGCTTCGGGTAGCGGCCAAAGCATACGAACGGCTCTTCGCAGAAATTGCGCGTTCCGGCACGCAAGCGGCGAGTGTTGCAGAGATGCAGACTAGAAGCGAGCTGTACGATACGATTCGATATGGGGATTACGAAGCGCTTGACGGAAAAATCGCGAAGACGGTACTGCCGGAGAAGACGGAATAACATGGCGCCTAGAAAAGCCACCTTCCTATCGCTCGATGGGCGAATGAAGAAGGTGGCTTTGTTGTGTATGTGTGTACGGAAATAGGCTTGAGTCGAAGGAGCACGGAAGCAGTACGGAAGCGATAAGGTTAACTTTATCTATGAAGATACGTGTTCGGAAGATGACCCGCGAATGATAATTTCTGGCTCAAGCTCGATCGTCTGCGTTTCGTCCGGCGCTTCTATTAACGTATGCAGCGCTTCGGCAATGATGGATGCGATGTCGCCAACAGATACGCCGACTGCTGTCGTAGGCACGTCCAAATCCTCCATTAGCGGCAGGTTATCGTAACTGACGACGGACAGCGCCTCTGGCACGCTAATGTCTCGTTCGCGCGCGGCTCTATAAATCCCTCGCGTCAGATCCACCCCTCCGCTAATGACTGCCGTAGGCGGCGTTGGCCAACCGAACATTTCGATGGCTGCGATATAACCGTCATGCGTCTCAAGACCCTCCATACGCAGGACAGATCTTTCATCGGCTTCGAGGCCTAGCGCTTTCGCTTCGTCAAGAAACGCCGCTACTTTGACAGCTTGCATAGGGTCGTTGCCGGCAGGTTCGCCAATGTAGGCAATGGCACGATGTCCTAACTTCGTCAAATGGCGGACAGCGAGACGAATCGCGTGCCCCCTGTTTACGTCAACAGTCGAGAAGGGATGTGTACCCGCAGCGCCGTATACCAGCAGCGGTGATTGCACGCGTCCAATTTCGCTGAGCTCGGCTTGATTGCCGTCGCGATCTCCGAATAATAGGACGGCATCCATCCGGAAGCGGTTGAATGATTCAATAGCTGCTTCTGTTCGACTGATGGAGAAAAGCGTTGTGTAGCCGCGGCGTTCCAGCTCTTCGTTCAGCTTGGTGATCAAAGCCGAGAGGGCTCCGCGTTCGACGGTTGGCCAGATGATGCCGATGGCTCCCGATTTTTTGGACACGAGGCTGCGGGCTGCGATATTAGGCTGGTAACCCATCTCGCGTGCGATTTCCCATATTCGCTCTTTGGTAACCGTCTTAATATTAGGGTTGTCGAGCAGCGCCTTGGAGACGGTGGAGAAGCTGACGCCCGCTTGTTTCGCGATGTCCTTTATCGTAACCATGGAGTGATCTCCTTATCGATATAAAATGTTTGCGAAGGGGTGGAACATGCCGATAATTGGTTTGACGGCATAAAGCGGTGCGTCACTTCCGCATGAGCTGCATCCCGCATATGCCAACATGCCGTGAACATATTGGCATGGCGTGCCTGTTTTTTTGTGCTAGACAGTACTAGCTTAATCTATTATGATTAAAATTACAACGTTGTAAATTCGAGGCGAAGGGTGGTTGCTCGCATGTTTAATTTGGAAAATTCGGTGTCCGTCGTAATCGGCGGCAATGGCGTATTAGGGAGCGCAATGTCGGAGGCTCTGGCTGAAGCAGGCTCCAAGGTGGCAATCGTTGGACGTGATATGGAGAAGGCGGAGCGCGTATGCGAAGCCATCCGGGCGAATGGCGGAGAAGCGATCGCGTTGAAAGCGGACGCATCCCACAAGGAAGATTTGGAGCAGGTGCTGGCGCAGGTTATCGAGTGGGGAGGCAGCGTAGATACGCTGATCAACGCCTCGGGTACGAACAGCGCGACGCCATTCTTCGAGCTGGACATGGATGAGTGGGACCGGATCATGGACGTCAACCTGAAGAGTGTTGTGCTGGCTTGCCAAGTGTTCGGCAAACGGATGATCGAGCAAGGCAGAGGCGGATCTATCATCAATATTTCTTCGGTATCTTCAGGTCCTCCGCTCTCCAAAGTGTTCACGTATTCCGTTTCCAAAACAGGCGTCAACGCCGTCACCCAGTTCCTAGCGCGAGAGTTCGCCAAGGACAACGTACGGGTTAATGCCATTATTCCTGGTTTCTTCCCAGCCGAGCAGAACCGCAAGATTCTCTCGCCCGAACGTGTGGAATCCATCATGCGCCATACGCCAATGGACCGGTTCGGCACGCCGGAAGAGCTTAAGGGAGCAGTCGTTTATCTGGCCTCGCCCAAAGCGTCTTCCTTCGTAACAGGGTCGTTCCTTCGCGTTGATGGCGGATTCGGAGCGATGACAATATGAGTGATCTGCTGACCTCTCTTGTTGAACAAACGCCAATTCCGAGCATGTATCGCATTCGTCAACGGTTTGATGGAACGAAGCTCGAGGATCCGGTAGCAGAGCTCCGAAGAGAGCTTAAGGCAAGCCCGGAGCTGCAGGCGCTTGCGCCTGGCGCTAAGGTAGCGCTGGCCGTTGGCAGCCGCGGCATTTCACGTATTGATGAGCTGACGAAAGTAGTAGTGGACGAGCTGAAGCTGAAGGGCTGCGAGCCGTTTATCGTGCCTTGTATGGGCAGCCATGGAAGCGCAACGGCAGAAGGTCAAGCGTCCGTGCTTGCTCATCTTGGTATCGACGAAGCGACGATGGGCTGTCCCGTTCGTTCTTCGATGGAAGTCATCGAGCTGGGCAAATTGCCGAACGGGCTCCCTGTATACTGCGACAAGATCGCAGCCGAGGAAGCCGACGCTATCGTTGTTGTCAACCGCATCAAGCCGCACACGGCTTTCCGCGGTCCCGTCGAGAGCGGTCTGTTCAAGATGATCGCGATTGGTCTTGGCAAGCAGAAGGGTGCGGAAGCGTGTCATCAGCTGGGTTTCAAATATATGGCCGAGAACGTGCCTGCCATGGCGCGGATTATGATCGACAAGTTGCCAATTGCATTTGGCGTCGCGGTTGTAGAGAACGCGTATGATCAAATTTGCCGTGTCGAGGTCATCGGACCTGTGGGCATGGAAGAACGGGAGCGCGAATTGTTGGTCGAGGCGAAGTCGCGTTTGCCGAAGTTTTTGTTCGATAGCTTCGACGTCCTCGTGGTGGATTACATCGGCAAGAACATTAGCGGCGACGGTATGGATCCCAACATTACGGGCCGTTACCCGACGCCTTACGCGTCAGGTGGTCCAGAGGTCAATAAGATCGTTGTGCTGGATCTGACCAAAGAATCCAAGGGCAACGCCAACGGCGTCGGCACGGCGGACTTTACGACGAGCCGGCTTGTCGGCAAGACGGATTGGCCGGGCACATATGCCAACGGACTGACTTCCACCGTATGTGCGCCAACCAAACAAGCGACCACGCTTGCGAACGATCGCGATGCCATCAAAGCAGGTATCAAAACAAGCAATATTTTGGACTACACGACGGTGCGACTGGCGCGTATACGCGATACGCTGCATCTAGGCGAGATCGAAATTTCGGAGAGCCTGCTTGAAGAAGCGAAGAAGCATCCCGATATCGAGGTGCTGGAAGGCCCGTTCGAATGGCAATTCGATATGGAAGGATTTTTGCCCAAATGAGTCATGAATCTAAGCTGGTTATCAGCATCGATATAGGCACGACAAGCACCAAGACATTGGCAGTAGATTATAACGGCCGGATACTAGGTACCCAATCTATTGGGTACCCGCTGCATACGCCGCAGCCCGGTTATGCGGAGCAGGACCCCGAGGAGATGACGGAGGCCGTCATCGAATGTGTATCTCGGCTTATCAAGGAAGGCGGCTGGAGTGCGGAGGATATTCTGTGCGTCAGCTTCAGCTCGGCGAATCACAGCGTGATTCTGATGGACAAGGAGCACCATGCATTGACTCCGGTCATCACATGGGCAGATTTGCGTAGCGCGGGGCAAGCGGGAGCGCTTAATGCCAGCGGAGAGGGAATCGGCGCTTACCTGCGCTCAGGCACGCCGATCCACCCCATGTCGCCCCTGCTCAAGCTGATTTGGATGAGAGAGAACCGTCCGGACCTGATGGCCGAGGCCAGATATGTGATCGGAATTAAAGAATATTTGCTGCACAAGCTGTTCGGCCGTTATGTCACCGATTATTCGATGGCGAGCGCGACAGGGCTGTTCAACGTGGAGACGCTTGACTGGGATCCCCAGAACATGGAGCTTGCGGGCGTTAAGCCGGAGCAGCTTCCCGAATTGATGCCTTCAACAGGCCGAATAACAGGGTTAAAGCCGGAATTTGTCAACCGAATGGGTTTATCGAGCGAGACGCCGTTTGTCCTTGGCGCGCAAGACGGTGTCATGGCGAATCTCGGTATCGGCGCAATCGCGCCCGGCGTAGCCGCAGTTACCGTCGGAACAAGCAGCGCGGTGCGTACTGCGGTCAAAGGTACGTTGCTGGAGCCGCAAGGCCGCCTCTTCTGCTACGCGCTTGCAGATGACCACTTTATTATCGGCGGCGCATCCAACAACGGCGCTATCGTCGCGCAGTGGACAGCTGAACGACTATTCCCCGGCAAGCCAATGGAAGATATATTGCCGCTTGCTGCCGAAGTGCCACCAGGTGCTAACGGTCTATTTTTCCTGCCGCTGCTGTCTGGAGAACGAGCGCCGTTCTGGGATGGCAACGCCAAAGGTGTGATGTTCGGTCTAACGCTCGCGCATACGGAGAAACACATGCTTCGGGCCGCGATGGAGGGCGTCATGTATCAGATCGCAGCAATCGTTGCGCTGATGAACGAATGCGGCAATGAAATTAAGGAGATTCGGGCATCAGGCGGATTCGCTCGCTCGGAGCTGTGGGTTCAGATGCTGGCCGATATTCTGGGCGTACGTGTAACGGTGCCGGAATCGGTCGAAAGCTCTGGATTAGGCGCTGCTCAGCTAGGGATCTACGCGATGGAAGAAGGCAAAGGTCCGCTGCATCGGTGGGAATCTGGCGACGGTGCAACTTACGAGCCTAATCCCGATACGCATGCGGTCTATCGTGAGCTTCTTCCGTTCTATCTGAACCTGTATCATGCGCTCAAGCCATCCATGCACGAGATGGAGCGATTACCCATTTAGATACTTGAAGGTATAGCAGGATGTAAGGAGTAAGGAAATGCCGGGAGTAAGCGGCACATCGAAGGAGGGGCGTTATGGCTCAGGAAAAGGTTGATAAACTTCAAGAGATTTTGCGCGAAATGGGCTCCGTTGTCGTCGCCTTCTCGGGAGGCGTGGACAGCACGTACCTCCTTTATGCGGCGCTGGAGACACTCGGTAAGGATAAAGTGCTTGCGGTCACAGCGGATTCGGAGACGTATCCAGCCGAGGAGCTTGAGGCGGCGATAGCTCTGGCGGCCGAATTCGGCGCCAATCATGCCGTCATCGAGACGTCGGAGCTGGCAATTCCAGGCTACAAAGAGAACAACGGCAACCGTTGCTATTTCTGCAAGCAGAGCTTGTTCGAACATTTGGAGCCATTTGTTCAGGATGGTGAATATCGCCATATCGTCTATGGTTTGATCGCTGACGATATGAGCGAGCATCGACCTGGCGTGCAAGCCGCCAAAGAAAAAGGCGTTAGAGGTCCGCTTCAGGAAGCGGGTCTGATGAAGGAAGAGATCCGTGAATTGTCCATGCGGGCTGAGCTGTCGACTTGGGACAAACCATCCTTCGCTTGTTTGTCATCCCGGATCGCTTACGGCGAGGAGATCACGATCGAGAAGCTCAATAAGGTTGGCTCTGCAGAACGATTCATTCGTTCGCTTGGCATTCGCCAAGTGAGGGTCAGGCTGCATGGCGAGCTGGCTCGTATCGAAGTAGAGCCGGCAGCGATGGCTGAGTTAGCCGGTCATGCGGCTGTTGTATCCGAGGAGCTCAAGAAGCTTGGATTCTTATACGTTTCCATGGATATGAGCGGCTATCGAAGCGGCAGCATGAATAAGGCGCTGAAGCTGGGAGGAGCAGTCTGATGTCCGGATACGAAGAGCTGGAGTTCTGCAAGGTGGACGTAGATCGTGAGGAGCGGACGGGTTTTCCTGAAGTGATTTTCGGCCTAGGCAAAACGCCAGGGCAAGCCGAGGCGATCTTCGAACGCATCGCTGCACGTCATGGCAGGGCGCTCGTGACTCGAGCTACGGAAGAGATGGCGGAGCGGATCTTATCCTCGCATCCCGGCGCTTTGTTCGATCCCGTCTCAAGGCTTGTACGTTTGGACGGCGAACCGCGCCGTCTGCCGGGGACCGTCGCAGTGCTGACGGGAGGCACGTCTGATATTCCGGTAGCAGAAGAAGCCGCGGGAACGGCCGAGTGGATGGGCTGCCGCGTTGACCGGATCTATGATGTCGGCGTAGCAGGTCTGCATCGACTGCTTGCTCAGATCGATCGGATCAGGGAGGCGTCCGTCGTTATCGCCGTTGCGGGCATGGAGGGCGCGCTTGCAAGCGTTGCTGGAGGGCTCGTTAGACGTCCGGTCATAGCCGTCCCGACTTCGGTCGGCTACGGCGCGAATCTGCAAGGCGTAACGACGATGCTTGCGATGCTGACTTCGTGCGCATCGGGCGTGACGGTCGTCAATATCGACAACGGATTTGGGGCGGCTTATCAAGCTGCTGTTATTCTGCAATTGGTAGCGGAGGCAAGCGAGCGATGAGAACATTATATCTGGACTGCGTGTCGGGAATTGCCGGCGATATGACATTATCGGCTTTGGTCGATCTCGGTGCCGATCGTGATTATATTTGCGAACAGCTCCGCAAGCTGCCGATCGATGCATTCACGATGGACTTCGTGCCAGTCATCCGTCAGGGCATTTCGGCCAAGTGGCTCGACCTGAAGTTTGAGGAAAACGACCATATTCATTCGCATAGCCACAGTCATACGCATGAGCATCATGATAACCATGATCATGGTCACTCGCATAGCCACAGTCACACGCATGACCACAATGATCATAGCCATTCGCATAGTCATAGTCACACACATGAGCATCATCATGACCATGATCACAGTCACTCGCATAGCCACAGTCACACGCATGATCACCATGATCATAGCCATTCGCATGATCACAGTCACACGCATGACCATCATGATCATAACCATTCGCATGACCATCATCATGATCATAGCCACGACCATGGTCACTCGCATAGTCATGACCACGAGCACCGCAAAGCTTCGGACATCTTGGCGATGATTCGTCAATCGGAGATGCCGGCGAGGGTGAAGGAACGTTGCCTTGCCATTTTCGAAGTCATTGCCGTCGCCGAGGCCAAGATTCACGGCATGGATCCAGCTGATGTTCACTTCCACGAAGTTGGCGCGATGGATTCTATCGTAGATATCATTGGCGTATGTCTCGCGCTTGAAAGCTTGGGCGTTGACCAGATTATCGTGTCGCCTGTGCCGG
The DNA here is from genome assembly GCF_054483835.1 of Paenibacillus sp. strain BS8-2. Classification (NCBI taxonomy): domain Bacteria; kingdom Bacillati; phylum Bacillota; class Bacilli; order Caryophanales; family Paenibacillaceae; genus Paenibacillus; species Paenibacillus sp. strain BS8-2. Next base: position 30,805 of record NZ_CM137010.1, on the reverse strand, counting down.
TTGGCCACGGCCGAATCCGGATCGCGCATGGGGTATACCCGATACCTGCACCTGCTACGGCAGAGATTTTGACGGGAGTGCCCCTGTCTGCTTTCACTGCTCAAGGCGAATTGACAACCCCGACCGGAGCGGGGATCGCCAAGGCTCTTGCGGCTTCTTACGGACCGACACCAGGAGGCGTGATCGATCGAATCGGTTACGGAGCGGGCACCAAGGACATGGAGCACCCCAACGTCATTCGCGCTGTACTGTACCGCGACAGCGAGTCCGATCTCGGAGACGATGAACAGATTGTTGTACTAGAAACGCAAGTCGACGATACAACCGGAGAAAAGCTAGGATATGCGATGGGACAGCTGTTCGATGCTGGGGCGCTCGATGTCTATTACACGCCCGTCTTTATGAAAAAAAATCGTCCGGGCGTCCTTCTCACGACGTTATGCCACCCCCGAGACAAGGTCGTTTGCGAATGTATTATTTTAAAGGAAACGTCAACGTTTGGCGTACGCAGTTATATGGCAGATAGACGTATTTTGAGCAGAAGCTGGCTAGATGTGAACACACGTTACGGCATCATTCGAGTGAAGCAAGCCCATGATGGCGAGAAGCTCGTCAAGTCTGCGCCGGAGTACGAGGACGCGGCCAAGGCAGCCCGTGAGTTCGGAGTTACGCTTGAGGCTGTTTACCATGAGGTGCTAAGGAATCTGTAATAGGCAAGTGGAAGGGACAATTGGGGAGGAACGTACAGATGAACGGAGAGGTACAAGAGTTAAGAGCGAGAACGATAGAGCTGGCCAATACGCTGACAGTAACCGATATGCATACACATTTATATGCGCCTGAGTTTGAATCGCTGCTCCTGTGGGGCGTGGATGAGCTGCTCGTCTACCACTACTTGGTATCAGAATCTTTCCGCTGGACGGATCAGTCTTATGATGAATTCTGGTCGCTTTCGAAAAAAGAACAAGCCGATCTCATTTGGCAGCGTTTATTCGTCGATCATTCGCCGGTCAGCGAAGCGGCGAGCGGCTTCATTACGATGTTGAATCGCCTCGGTATCGATGTGTCGTCCCGGAATCTGGACGATTACCGTGCCGAATTCGCCAAGCGGACTGTAAGAGAACAAGTCGATGCCGTGATGGAAATTGCGCGGGTGGATCGAATTGTAATGACAAATGACCCGTTTGATCCGCTCGAGCGTCCCGTGTGGGAAGGGGGCGATGGCAAAAAGGATCCGCGGTTCTACGCGGCGCTTCGTGTCGACTCCTTGCTTAACAATTGGCCGTTCGCTGTACAAGAGCTTCAGAAACAAGGTTATGACGTGGAAGAAGCATGGACGGAATCGACCAAAGCCGAAGTGCGCCGCTTCCTCAAAGAGTGGATCGTGCGTATGGATGCGCTATATCTGGCTGTATCCATGCCTGGCGACTTCGCCTATCCATCCGAGCATCATCGGAGCTTTATGATCGATGAGGTGATGATTCCGGTTTGCCTTGAGCAGGGCATTCCGTTTGCGCTGATGATCGGCGTTCGTCGTGCTTCCAATCCTTCACTGAAGCTCGCTGGCGATATGAGCATGAAGTCGGATGTATCCGCGATGGAGGCGCTCTGCCGCAAATATCCGGAGCAAAAGTTTATCGTGACGATGCTGGCGCGAGAGAACCAACACGAGCTAGCGGTGCTTGCCCGCAAATTCCGTAACCTGATGATATTCGGCTGCTGGTGGTTCCTTAATACGGATTCCATCGTGGAAGAGATGACTCGCTTCCGGATCGAGCTGCTTGGCACAACGATGATTCCGATCCATTCCGACTGCCGGGTGTTCGAACAGCTTATCTATAAGTGGGAATACTCCCGCAAGATCGTAGGTGAGGTTCTCGCCGACAAATACGTCAAGCTGCTCGAAAGCGGCTGGCGAGTGACCGACGAAGAAATCAAACGTGATCTCGAGGATATGTACCATCGCAACTTCTGGCGTTTCCTTGGTCGCGAGGGATAGCCGATTGTTACTCTTTCAAACTCCTGTTTCGCTATATGCGGAATGGGAGTTTTGTTATGCGAATACGAGAATGCGCTCATTCCCTGCTCGGAAGATGAGCGCATAAAGCTTAATACTTTTCTTTTTTTAATTATTGTTGTATGGACTGTATTTCCTTCTTCAATCTGTTCAAAAATTCCTGTTCATTTATATTGTCATCTGTGTAATGATTTTTGTATTCAATCTGATTACTTACAGTTTTCATTTTCCCATTTTCAACTTGAAATAGGAAGGGGACGGCTGCAGCGAAATAGTGTGGCTTCCCCATTGCAGATGTTAGTAGGAAGAAATAATATGATTCGTTCACGTTCACCTCTGCATCTAATCTTTGTGTTTTACCCTTATAATTCCCACCAGAAATGGCGACTTTGATTTCCTCGTCAGAAGATAAGTTTCCTCTGAATACTTCATCTACTCTAACAGAATAATCCGTCCCTGGAGTTATACTCTTTGCTTCTTGCATGGGGTTGTTCAATTCTCTCTCCAAATTTCTAGGAGTACCATTGTCAATTACGGTTCCTTTTATAATATATGCCGATACTGCAGTCAGCACTTCTAAGTTAGGTGCATATGCAACATCGCTATGTGTGACTGTTCGATTGTTTTGCAACCCCCATAATACGAATAATAACAAGCCAGTAATAACGGCTATTATGACAGTGACTAGTATATATCGAATATTCAATCCTTTTAAGCTCACACTATTCACCCCTTAATCATGTAATCAATACATTTATATACTCGTCCTTCCTATTTCATTAATCGCTCGATCAAACTGATGTCAACATATGATCATAAATTTTAAATGATAGCTTTTCATACAAATGACTTATCTTTTTACGTCGCTAAGCTAAATCATACGAAATCGTGGATATTCCAAGGTCGGTTAAGTATCACGCGCATATTGCTTCGCGAAGTCAGAATCGGTAAAATGAGGACATACTTGACGGGTGTGGATCGAAGCGCTCGAATGCTGCAGAAGAGGTGAAAAGCGTGACTGTTAATTTTGACGAATTGTTGGATCGACGCAATACTAGATCGTATAAATGGGATCAATCTGCCAAGATGTTCGGCAGCGAGGATATATTGCCTCTGTGGGTCGCGGACATGGACTTCCCAAGTCCTCCTGCGGTACAGGAGGTATTGAAGCGCAGGGCTGAGATTGGCGCTTATGGCTATGCGATTCGTACAGATGACTACGCAGAATCTATCGTGAGCTGGTTCCAGCGCCGCCAAAACTGGACGATCGATGCGTCTTGGCTTGGCGACGCGCCAAGTGTGGTCACCTCGCTAAGCTTATGTGTGGAGCAGCTAAGCGAACCCGGCGCGCAGGTTGTGCTGCAATCGCCAGTCTATTATCCGTTCTATGACGTGATCGAGAGCAATGGCCGACAGGTAGCCCGAAATCCATTAGTAAACCGCGACGGTCGATACGAGATGGATTACGAACATCTGGAATCGTTGTTCAAAGGCGGCGCCAAGCTGATGCTTCTTTGCAGCCCGCATAATCCCGGTGGGCGCGTATGGGAGAAGGAGGAGCTGCTCAAGCTTGGCGAGCTGTGTATTCGTTATGGTGTGACGGTTGTATCCGATGAAATCCATTGCGATTTGACGTTCCCTGGACATACGCATATTCCGTTCGCTTCGTTGTCTACAGAAATCGCAGACATTACGATTACGACGTTGTCTGTAACAAAGACCTTTAATTTGCCAGGACTCGTGACGTCCTTTATGGTCATCTCCAACAAAGACATCAAATCGAAGATCGACAAACGAATCCATACATTATCGCTTCATATGGCCAGCCATTTTGCACAGGATGCGGTGGTAGCGGCTTACAACGATAGTGAAGAGTGGCTGGACGACATGTTCTCATACGTCGGACGGAATCTCGAATACGCATTGGACTACCTCCAAGCTAATGCGCCTAAGGTGAAGCCGATGAAACCGGATGGCACCTACCTGCTGTGGGTGGATTGCAGGGCGCTGGGGCTGAACAAGGACGGACTCAAGGAAATGATGTACAAGCAAGCCAAAGTAGCCTTTAACGAAGGCTCCGTATTCGGGAAAGAAGAAGGAGAAGGCTGGCTGCGGATCAATCTGGCCTGCCCGAGATTTATTTTGGAGAAGGCGCTGAAGCAATTTGCGGATGCTGTTCATGCTCTCTAATCCCAGCAATGCTTGCAATAGGAAACCCAACAAGCCCTTATCTTGCACATCAAGATGAGGGCTTGTTTATTGATGTTACGGCAGGAATCCATCCTGACTCACTCGAATGGCTCCCGCTGGAAATACTTGTGCCAATCGGTCATGTACGCCTTGCAAGGCAGTTGGACTATACCACTCTTTCAACCCCAAATCCTCATAAAGCTTGTCGATGCCTAGCCGCATCGTTCTTTTGCCACCGCTCCCGTCACCTAAATAATAGTCGTCGATGCATACGCGGTCCGTTGCTGCGCGTAACGTCTCAGCAAATCGTTCGCTGCTTGGAAGGATCGGAGCAACGGCAGCCTGTGTTGGAACTCCAGCCTGAGCGAGTTGTCTCAGCCCCTTTAATCTAGCTGCAATAGGCGGAGCAGCCGGAGAGAACACTTTCCGAATTTCCTCGCGATCAGTCTCCACCGTCATACTGACCCGGACGCGATCTCCAAGCTTGAGGAGCAGATCCATGTCCCGCGTAACAAGCGGACTTCGCGTCTGAACCAAAAGGAAATCCGGCGGCATCTCGCTCATGGTTTCCAGCATTGTTCGCGTAACATACTCCTTTGCTTCCGCAGGTTGATAAGGATCGGTGCTGGAGGACATAAAAATCGTAACCGGACCCTTGGCATATGCTTTCGCCAGCTCCTTGCGCAGGGTGGCAGCGCCACCTTGTTTTATGTCGACCCATTGACCCCATGGCTCGCCTCGAAATAAGGAGACGGGCATGCCGCGTACGTAACAATAGCTGCAGGCGAACGCGCAGCCAGCATAGGGATTAAGCGTATGGCTATACCCTTGGAGGAAGCCCGTTCCTTTATTGAGGAGCGACTTGGGTTCTGTATAAGCGAGCTTTACCGCCATGAAGACTCCTGCTCAAGCTGAAGCAGCTTATGCTTCATGTCTAGTCCGCCGCGATAACCCGTGATTTTGCCATTCTTGCCGATAACTCTGTGACAAGGCACCCGGATCAGGATTGGATTTGCGCCAATTGCGGAGCCGACGGCGCGTACAGCGGAAGGCTGGCCGATTGCGGCTGCAATATCGGAGTAGCTTCGTGTTGCGCCGAATGGGATATCGAGTAAGGCGTTCCAGACTTTCAACTGAAACGGCGTGCCTCGCAAATCGAACTGGCCATTGAAATCGCAATGAACGTTGGTCCCGTATGCGATAAATTCCTTGCCGTAGTCTAATAATTTGGCATCATCTCGAACCCACTGAATGGTCTTAGGTTTGAAACGGGTTGCCAAATCACGATCCATCTCCACGAACGTTCCCTCGAATGCGCCTGCATAACATAATCCGTGCTCTGTAGCTGCGATCATGATTGTTGCATCTTGAATTTGAATCTCCGACCAGTACAAAGCAATACTCTCATCTTTATGATTACTGTTCATGCGAATCCTCTCCTTTGGCAACCATCAAACGATATTGTGCGGGTGTCCACCCTGTTTCTTTCTTAAACAAGGTTATAAAATAAGGCGTGTTCGGCAAGCCGACCTGATTGCCGATCCAGGCGACCGTTTGGTCTCCGCTGATCAGCAACTCTTTTGCCTGCTGGATTCTGATTCTTGTGACATAAGCCGCCGGAGTCAATCCGGTAACCCGTTTAAACGTCCGATGGAGATGATACGGGCTGCTATGACCAGCCTCCGCCAGCTTGTGCAGCGGCAGGGGTTCCATATAATTGGCTTCCATATAGGCGGTTACCGCTCCGACCCATTCTTCGTCAGGGAGCTGCTCCCCTGTCGGCTTGCAGCGCTTGCAGGGTCTGTAACCGGCATGCTTAGCGGCATCCGCCGAACGGAAGATCGAGGTGTTCTCTTTGAGTGGAGGTTTGGAGGCGCAGGAAGGGCGGCAGAAGATTCCCGTCGTGCGTACAGCATAATAGAACATTCCATCGCTGGCAACGTTGTTTGTAATTATACGCTGCCATTCGTCCTCGTTAGGAGAAGCTCCGATCCGACGGCCTCTAGTTTCTTCGATTCCCAATGGTATCACCTCTCCGTTCAGTATAACCGGAACCGGCAGGCGTTGCGTGCCTTTCCTGTTGAAATAGCAAGATAACGAAATCGATAATGAGTTAATCGAATGGGGCATGAACAAGCAAAAGACTCGATGCAAGTGCAAGCATCGAGTCTTCTGAGGCAAGCTGGAAATTACAGCAACGATTCTACACCGTCAATATAAATGGCTGTACCTGATATATGGCTGGATTCGTCCGAAGCGAGGAACAGGACAAGATTCGCCACCTGTTCCGGCTCACCGGGACCATGCTCGAGCGGTTGATTGCCTTCTGGATAATTGACGGGGATTGTTATTTCTTTGACCTCTGGCGTCTTATTCGTATTTTCTCCGATGTTCGTTTTGATGGCACCTGGACAGATCGCATTTACGCGGATGCCATATTGGGCGAGCTCGAGTGCAGCCATCTTGGCAAAGGCGACTTGTCCTGCCTTAGAAGAGCTGTACGCAGCCATACCAAAGCCGGTAAATTTTCGATTGCCGTTAATGGAGCTCGTAATGATCATACTGCCGCCGTTTTGTTTCATATGAGGAATAGCGTATTTGGCTGCTAAGAAGGTCCCCCTTAAGTTGATGGCGAGCGTCTGATTCCAATCCTCGGGGTCCATATGTTCGATCGGTGCAAGCGTACCGTTAACCCCGGCATTAGCAAACAAAATATCAATTTTCCCGAATTGGTCGACCGCCAATTTCATGGCAAGTTCGACCCTTGCAGGGTCGGACACGTCGGTATCGGCAAAGATTGCTTCGCCTCCCATTGCCCGAATCTCCGCCTCGACATCTTTGCTTCTCTCATCAATAAGGTCCACAAGCACGATCTTGGCTCCTTGCTCCGCAAGCTTTAGCGCGGCAGCTCTCCCGATACCAGAGCCAGCCCCCGTTACGACAGCGACCTTACCGTTAACTCTTCCATTTGATCCATGGGTTCCAGTCATCTTCAAATCTCCCTTCGGAATAGTCGTCCTTATCTTTCCATAAACGAGATAAGGTCATTCCGAATCGGATCGGATATTGAAACATTAAGTGAGGACAAGGTTCTTAGATCCGCTATGCCCGCCGAATCAGCAGATACACAATAAACCCCGCAACTGGGAAGATCAATGTTCCGATGAGTAATAGAATGGCGTATTCGTTGCTTTTGCCTAGCTTTTTGGCATCCAGATATGCCCAAACGCTGGTTCCGATATTAAGGAGGAACAAGGCAAAACCAATAAGCAGAAACAAACCAAACAGTCCGAATCCAGACAAGGCTAGCATCTCCTTTCGATAAATCAGTGTGCCTTAATGTACGATAGTCAGCCATGATCGTTTCGTGGGAGTGGGAAAATTAGGATTTGACACAGTGGAGGGCAAAGAAAAAGCCGGTGCTCGGTAAGAACCGATTGCCGGCTTGCAGAGAAGGAACAACATTAATGTTCTGCTGCTTCGTTGTCATTCGTCATCCGAAGGACTTCGAAAATCTTGAATAGTAAGCTGAGCAGAATCGCTACGATTGTCGCGAGGGCCATACCGCTGAAGGATACGTCGCCAATCGTCAGCTTCACGCCGCTCAGGCCAACTACAAGCACAACCGTCGTCAAGAACAGGTTTGTCGGCTTGCTGTAATCCACTTTCGACTCGACTAACATACGAAGCCCTGAAGCTGCGATTACGCCGAAGAGTAACAGGGATACGCCGCCCATAACCGGTACAGGGATACCCGATACAAGCGAGGAGAATTTGCCGGAGAACGAAAGCAAGATCGCAATGACAGCCGCGCCGCCGATAACGAAGGTAGAATAAACCCTTGTAATGGCTAAGACGCCGATATTTTCGCCGTATGTGGTGTTTGGTGTAGAGCCGACGAAACCGGATATGATTGTCGAGATTCCGTTACCGAGCATGGAGCGGTGCAGGCCAGGATCCTTGGACAGATCCTTGTCGACGATGTTGCCTGTTACGATCAAATGACCGATATGCTCGGCGATGACAACAAGCGCGGCTGGAGCGATCGCGATAATCGCCGTCCAGTGGAACTCAGGGAAGGTGAACGTTGGCGCTTGCAGCCAGCCAGCCTTGTTCAATCCGCTAAAGTCCGTCATGTCCATGAGATAAGCCAATACGTAACCGAACAAGATGCCGAACAAAATTGGGATAATGCGCATAAAACCCCGGAACAACACCGATCCGAGAACAGTGACAGCCATCGTAGACACGGACAGGAGGATGACATCCGTATCCATCTTCCAATTCGGGTCTGCTGTATCTGGGATAAATCCGGCCATTTTGGCAGCTACAGGGATGAGCTCCAGTCCGATAATGGCGACGATTGCACCCATGGCCGCCGGCGGGAATACAACATTCAGCCAGCCTGTTCCGGTGTACTGGATAATGAAGGCGATAACAGTAAAGATGACGCCGACGGCGATAAATCCGCCGAGCGCCGCTGCGTAGCTTCCGCCGGTTGCTTCATTAGCGATTACGGCGCCTGCTGGACCTAAGAACGCGAAGCTTGAGCCGAGATATGCAGGTATTTTTCCCTTGGTCACCAGTATGTAGAGCAATGTGCCGATACCGTTCATCAGCAGGCAAATTGCCGGGTCCACCTTAAGAATGTTAGGTACGAGCACTGTCGAGCCGAACATCGCGAACAGATGCTGAAGGCTGAGCATCAAGCTTTGCGCTGCGGGCGGCCTTTCGTGAACGCCAATACTTCTTTTCATTAGTTATAATCCCCTTCATATCAATTAGGTCGATGTTTGTTCCATCGCTATGGATGATTCTATATAATTCGACAATTCTTCGCAAGCGTTTTCTAACCTGCAAGAGGGCTGCTTAGCATCAGGTCAGTGATCCTGATGCGAAGCAGCCCTTCTATCGTAAGAGACACAATTTATCCTTGTGTTTTAAGTCCAGCTCCGGTACAGAAACGGTACGGGGTGGAACTGCGGCGGATATGGCGAATATGCGGTATCGATTGGGCGCAGCGGGTAGGCGTATGTGCCATGGCTCGCAGGCGCCTGCTGCGGCATCATGCCGGAGCCTTGTTGTCCCATCGAGCCTTGCTCCGGCATCATGGGCATGCCGTGACCATTTTGCCCTGGATAATTCTGCATGCCTTGAGAACCTTGTGGCGTCATGCTCGGCGCTCCCCAGCTCCCATTATAAGGTTGCATACCTTGCCCCATGTTACCGCCAGTATTCGCAGGACCTGTATTGGCATTGTTGCAGCCAGCAGGCGGACCGATAACCACTGTGGATTTGATCGGGGCCAGCGTCGCCTTGACCATCTCTTCATCCAAGCAATAGTTGGCCGCTAGGACAGAAGCTGGAGTTAAGCGCAGAATATCTGACCCGAAGATCGCTTCCGGAATCGGAGCATCAAAGATCGCAATCAAATGGGTATCGTCTTCCGTCGCAACTTCATAGTGCCACCATCCCTGCGGCACGTTCGCGACTTGGCCTTTGGTGATCGGGAAGTTCAGCAGCTCGTTCGTAAACGGGTTAATGAGAGAGACGACCGCCGCGCCAGCCACGCAATAAACTAGCTCAGAGGCGTTCTGATGAATATGAGGCTCGACATAGTTTTGTTTGCTGAGATAAATATCCAGAATTGAAGAATTGCCTAACGTGTTCAGCTGTTTGACCGATAACGAAAGGATGTAGTTTTGATCGTCCTTTTTGAAAAAAACATTGTTAGCTAAGTCATAAGTAAATTGTGTATTCGGCGAAGCGTAATCCATATAGGAAGTAGCCATGAGTCGCATCCATTCCTTCCATGCCTTTAGAGTCATGTTGCCCAGGTTAGTGTATGTGTTAGCCCAGAAGGTGGTGCATGGCAAATAGCGAGTTTGATGTATCCGTCAGAGTATTCGAGATAGCTTGCGGTATTCGGATGCGGAGATGCCTTCGTGCTTTCGGAATTGACGGCTGAAATAATGGATGCCCGCATACCCCACCGCTTCGCCGATCTGCTCGATGGATAAATTTGATTCTCTCAGCAGCCTTCGCGCTTCGCGGTGACGGATCGCGCCGACGAATTCGCCAGGCGGCTGACCGACAAGCTCCTTGAACAGCTTGGCAGCATGATCGAGACTGAGTCCAAGTCGTTCTGCAATAGCGCCGTTGGTCCATGCATCGGCGGGATGCCGTTCAATCGCTTCCGCAAGCTCGGTCAGACGCTGGTCGTGCTGTGAAGCAAATCTCTTTTCTCTCGTGAGCGGCAGACGCAGCAAGTGGGCGAGAATGTTGAGCAGCAGCGCTTTACATACGAGCTCATATCCGAGTGGCCGCATGGTGAATTCGTGAACGAGCTGTTCCATAAGTGCAACGCATGCAAGCGTAGGTGTATAGATGACTTGATTGGACAAAGGCGGAAAGCTGTCCGAGACGGCTTCCACTGCGTAACGATCCGTACTTTGCGGCTCATCGTAAGTAATCATATCGTGTTCGGTATGGATATCCAGCTCGCCGAAGAAATCAAAATGAATGCCCAAGAATCGTGTTCCGCCTGTTGCAATCGCTTCGTTCTGGTGCTGTACTCCGGCCGGGAGGAAGATAAGCTGCCCGGCTGACAGCTCATAGCGCCGGCCGTTCATATGGGTAGCGGCCTGACCGTGGCTCACGTATAACAGCTCGAAATTGTAGATTCGCCTGGTCGCCAGCACTTCTTTCTCCAGTTGCTGAAACTTGGCGTAATGAATCGAAGGCATCCACTCGCGGAATGGAGCGTTCCGTTGCAGTGGAAATACAACATTGTTCGTGAACATGACGTAGGAAACTCTCCTTTGCATGTGATTATTACAACGGAATTGTGCAAATAATCGCTTGTATCGCTAAAGAAAATTGATGATAATCCAAGTATTATATAACTATTATGACAGTTAAGATCGCTTTTATCAATGAACGGAATAGGTTAAAGGAGGATCGTGATCGTGCTACTGGATCAAGTTGTCAAACGTTATTCGTGCAAGCCTGCAGCATGGCGATCCGGCAACGCCTGCCAAGAGCCGGTAGATTGGTCGATGTTGGACTGGAGTAACTGCGAATGGGCAGCATTGTCCGAGACGGTGTCAGGCGAAGCTGTTAAGGAGCCGACTTCCTTCAGAGCTTGTTGGAGCGAGGAATATGTATACATGGAATTCAGCTGCGTGGATCATTACGCCGTATCGCAATATACGGAGCATGATGATCCGCTGTACGAGCAGGATGTCGTCGAAGTCTTCATCGAATTCGGTGCGGAGGATGGCGGCCCATACGTAGAGCTGGAAGTTAGTCCGAATAATGTGGTGTTTGATGCCAAGGTGTGGAATAACGGCAATGGAGGCATCCATACCATCGATTTGGAATGGAATATGGAAGGGCTAGTGACAGAGGTTGAAGCGCAGGATGATCATCGTTACTACCGCTTGGCCATTCCAACCCGCCATTTCGCTAAGCAGCCGGAACCTGGTATCAGCTGGCGGATGAACGCATACCGAATCGACGAGGATGAAGCCGGCAATCGCGAGTATCAAGCATGGAGCCCAACAGGAGCAATCAATTATCATGTGCAATCGAGATTTGGAGAGCTGCTTTTTCTATAAAGAACTCACATATAACAAGGAGGAATTACGATGAAAAAAGGGATTAACATTTGGTCATTCGCTGATGGAACTTCCATTGCTGATGCGATCGCATTGGCAAAGAAAGCGGGATTTGACGGCATTGAGCTTTCACTGAACGAAACGGGTGAGCTGGGTCTTGAAGTCAGCGACAAGGAAATCGCTGAAGTGCGCAGCCGTCTGGATGATGCTGGACTTGAGATTGCAGGTCTTGCGACGGGATTGTATTGGTCGTATTCGATGACAAGCAGTGACGAAAGCAAACGCAGCAAGGCGATTGATGTTTGTAAGAAGCAGCTGGAAGTCGCATCAGCGCTTGGCGTGGATGCGATCCTGGTCATTCCTGGGGCCGTCGGCGTTGATTTTATCCCTGGAGCTGAGGTCGTTCCTTACGATCTGGCATACCATCGTGCGTCGGAAGCGATCGCGAGCCTCGTTCCTCATGCTGAGGCAGCTGGCGTAGCAATTGCAATCGAGAACGTCTGGAACAAATTCTTGTTGTCGCCGCTTGAGCTGAAGGGCTTTATCGATGCACAAGGCTCGAGCTTCGTCGGTTCTTACTTCGACGTAGGTAATGTGGTGCATAGCGGTTATCCCGAGCATTGGATCAGCATTCTAGGCGAGCGTATCAAGAAGGTTCACTTCAAAGATTACAGACGTCAAGCGGGCGGGCTTCATGGCTTCGTTGATCTGCTGGCAGGTGACGTGGACTACCCGGCTGTTGTTGCCGCGCTTAAGGAAATTGGATATAGCAACTATGTAACGGCAGAGATGATTCCTGCTTATACGCATCATGCGGATCAGATTATTTTCAACACATCAAACGCAATGGACGCCATTCTTGGAAGATCTGGCTGTTAATTCGGTTAATACAATATAAAGGAGCGAATAGACGATGCTTAAAGTAGGTTTGATCGGATTCGGATTCATGGGTAGAATGCACTTTGACAACTACGTCAGGCTGATGAAAGAAGGCGCGGATGTAAAGCTGGTGGCAATTGCTGACCTGCGCATTCATGAGTTGAAGGATGGAGCAGCATGGGGCAATATTGCGACAGAGCAGTCCGTGTATGACCTGACTCCATATTCGTTATATGAGTCCATCGAAGAGATGTTAGACAACGAGGAACTTGATATTGTTGATATTACATTGCCTACGCCAATGCATGCTGATCTCGCTTGCTCCTTGCTGGAGCGGGGATTACATGTATTATGCGAAAAACCGATTACCCTTAATTCAGCTGATGGCTGGAGAATGGCTGAGACTGCGAAGCGCACGGGCAACACGTTGATGATCGCACAATGTCTGCGTTTCTGGCCGGCGTATGAATATTTGAAAGCGGCGGTTATGGACGGTCGTTACGGCTCTGTCGTTGCAGGCAGCTTCTTCCGGGGCGGCGGCTTACCGCAGCCTTGGTACCTGAAAGGCGAGCATAGCGGCGGATGCCTGGTCGACATGCATATCCATGACACAGATGTCATCAACTGGTTGTTCGGCAAGCCGGAGAGCGTATCTACGCTTGCACGGAATGTCATTCCTGGCAGCGCCTACGATGTTGTTTCGACGAACTACATCTATCCAGATGGGAAAGTGTTGAACGCACAGGCAGACTGGACGCTTCAAGGAGACTATGGATTTGCGATGACGTTCCGAGTGAATTTCGAAGGAGCGAATCTCGTATTCGAGAACAACGAACTGAAAGTAAATCCATATGACGGTCCAGGTTTTATCGCCGATCTGTCCTCTGATATGGGCTATTATCGCGAGATCAAATATTTTGTTGAATCGATTGCGGCCGGCAATCCTGTATCTGTCTGCCTGCCTGAGAGCGCGGTACAAACACTCGAAATCATCGAAGCCGAGATTGCCTCTGCGGACCGCAAAGGCGCGTACGTTAACATCTAAGTGTATTGCACAATGGAGACCCTTATCTTGCGGGATAAGGGTCTCTTTACGCCCGATGAAGGTTGCGTTCCTGCACCGGATCGTGTAGTAATCGCTTCATTTGCAATGGGACTATTCCTTCGTTCATACTAGGAAGAGAACATTCCAGCATCGAGGATCCGGACTAATCCGCTCGGACGAAGGAGATAGATACGATGAGCATGGCGAATTACCCTATCGAGCAATTTAAGAAGCTGAAGACTGAAGTGACAAGATTTATGATGATGTACCAATTTGCCCTTAATGAGCTGGAGACGAAAATCGAGATTGTGAAAGAGGAATTCCAATTCCTGCATGATTACAATCCGATTGAACATACGAAGTCGAGAGTCAAATCGCTTGAGAGCATCATGAACAAGATCGGCCGCAAGGGCATTGCCTTCTCGCTTGAGGACATTAAACGCGAAATTAAAGATATTGCCGGTTTACGGATTACTTGCTCATTCATCTCCGACATTTATCGGATCAGGGATATGCTGCAGAACCAGTTCGACATGCACATCCTCGAAGTAAAGGATTATATCGAACAGCCCAAGCCGAACGGTTATCGGAGTTTGCATTTGGTCGCGGAAGTGCCCGTTAATATGTCAGATGGACGTGAGAGCGTGTGCGTCGAAATTCAAATCCGCACAATTGCAATGGACTTCTGGGCGAGTCTCGAGCATAAAATATTTTATAAGTACGATCAGTCTGTCCCATCCCGGCTAATCCAGGAACTGAAGGAGGCATCGGATTCGGCGAACCGCCTGGATCAGCAAATGGAGAGGCTGCATCGTGAAATTTCCGTCATCAAGGAGAATCAGGGGGAAGATGACACGGAGCAGTTGACGCGTCTGCTGCTGAGCAACAAGGCGTTCCAGCTTCCCAAAGCGCTGCTGGAGCTAGGCAGGGAAGCGGAATAACGAATACAACGATCGTATGACTAGCCTTGTCGCGTTTGATGCAGCAATCACGGCAACTCGCAAATTCCGTCCTATGAAACTCTTTCATCCGCTATTGGACAGCGTAAACGTTTTTTAGTAGGATAATAGAAACGGAAAGAGAGAGTACAGTGACTAGTGCGATAGGGGTTGATAGGATGCTGCAGCTAGGCTCCAAGGTAATCATTATAGCGGATCAATACGAACAGAACCTCCCCGTAGGGGAGTATGGGTATATAATTGCTTATGACCGCAACGCGGACAACGTATTTGATTACGTGGTGCGCGTGCCGAAATCGAATCGTAACTTCCTTCTGCCAGACGAGGATGTGGAGCTTGAGGAAGTGCTGTTCCAGTTGGAAGCAGATCGGATTGAGCGAGACGCGCTTATCGACTACGCGCTGGCGACACATAACGAGGAGTTGTTCTATCGCATCATGAAGGGCGATCAAGAACAGGTCGAAGAGGATGAAGGCGCGGCGAAGGAGCCGCTTAGTCGCGAGGACTTTATTCGCCAAGTGAATCTGAAGGCGTGGATTTGAATCGTCTGCGACAAAGCAGTAATGGCGGTGTCAGGGAGAAGGTATTCCCTGCACCGCCATTTCTGATTTATGGATCGGACTGGCATTCTGTTATCCTGCTTCTTAATTGCTGTGTGTGGTGGATGTAGGCTATAATAGTAGGAATGACGAAAAGCACAAGATGAGAAGGAGAGTTACCGATGAGCATTACGCTAAAGGATGTCGAGCATGTAGCGAACTTGGCGCGGCTGGAGTTGACGGATGCGGAGAAGTCGCAGTTCACGGATCAGTTGAACGCCATTCTGAAATACGCAGAGAAGCTGAATGAACTTAATACGGATGATATCGAGCCGACTACGCATGTGCTGCCGATTACAAATGTGTTGAGAGAAGACGTTCGCAAGGAGTCGCTGCCGATCGAGAAGGTGCTGCTTAACGCGCCTGACGAAGAAGATGGACAAATCAAAGTACCTGCGGTACTTGAATCATAAGAAATGCGATTTTGAAAGGAGGAGCTACAGTTGGCATTGTTTGATCTGCGCCTGCAAGAGGTACATAACAAGTTAAACAATAAGGAGCTTTCCGTCACGGAGTTGGTTGAGGGCTCGTTCGAACGGATCGCGAAGACGGATACGGCCATTCAGGCTTTTCTATCATTGAATGAAGATGGAGCCCGCACGCAAGCTGCCGAGCTCGACAAGACACTGCAAAGCGGCGGCGAGAGAGGGCTTCTATTTGGTCTGCCGGCAGGCATTAAGGACAACTTGGTGACAGAAGGTCTAGTTACGACCTGTGCGAGCCAATTCCTAAGCAACTACAAACCGATCTACAGCGGAACCGCTGTGCGCAAGCTGAATGCAGCCGGTGCCATAACGATTGGCAAGCTGAACATGGACGAATTCGCTATGGGCGGCTCCAATGAAAACTCCTGCTTCTACCCGACCCGCAATCCATGGAACACGGACTATGTGCCGGGCGGCTCCAGCGGCGGCTCTGCTGCTGCGGTTGCGGCTGGACAAGTCTATTTCTCACTCGGCTCCGACACGGGCGGTTCCATCCGCCAGCCAGCCGCCTATTGCGGAATCGTGGGTCTAAAGCCGACTTACGGCCTTGTGTCGCGGTTTGGTCTCGTTGCTTTCGCAAGCTCTCTGGATCAGATCGGACCGCTTACCAAAAACGTTGAAGATTCCGCATACGTCCTGCAAGCAATTGCGGGCTACGACGCGAGCGATTCGACCTCCGCGAATGTGGAAATTCCGGATTACACAGCAGCGCTCACGGGTGAAGTCAAAGGATTGCGCATTGGCGTGCCGAAGGAGTATCTCGGAGCAGGCATCGACCCGCGCGTGAAGGAAGCCGTTATGAACGCATTGCGCGTTTACGAGTCGCTGGGCGCGACTTGGGAAGAGGTATCTCTGCCGCATACGGAGTATGCAATCGCCGCTTATTATCTTCTGGCTTCATCGGAAGCCTCCTCGAACCTTGCTCGGTTCGACGGCGTTAGATACGGTGTGCGCGCCGACAACCCGGACAACCTGATCGACTTGTACCGCAAGTCGCGGAGTCAAGGCTTCGGAGACGAGGTGAAACGCCGGATTATGCTTGGCACATATGCGCTCAGCTCGGGCTACTATGATGCTTATTATTTGAAAGCACAGAAGGTTCGTACGTTGATCAAAGGCGACTTCGATAAGGTATTCGAACAATACGATCTCATTATCGGACCAACTGCGCCAACGCCTGCCTTCCGTATTGGCGAGCAAGTCGGCGATCCGCTCACGATGTATCTCAATGACATTTGCACCATTCCGGTCAGCTTGGCAGGCGTTCCTGCAATCAGCGTGCCATGCGGCTCCGCCGACGGCTTGCCGATCGGACTTCAGATTATCGGCAAGGCATTCGACGAGTCGACGGTGCTCCGCGCCGCTCATGCGTTCGAAGCCCACACGGACTATCATACGCTGCGTCCGCAGCTGTAATAAGAGCGGAAAGGAAGATTAGCATGTCAGAATCGAATTCATACGAGACGGTCGTCGGTCTCGAAGTGCACGTCGAACTTCACACCAATAGCAAAATATTCTGTGGCTGCTCCACCGAGTTCGGAGCGCCGCCGAATACGCATACTTGTCCGGTCTGCCTCGGTCATCCTGGCGTCCTGCCGGTCCTTAACAAGCAAGCTGTCGAATATGCGATGAAAGCGGCAATGGCGCTTAACTGCACAGTAGCCGACATCAGCAAGTTCGACCGCAAAAACTATTTCTATCCGGATTCGCCTAAGGCGTACCAAATCTCGCAATTCGATCAGCCGATCGGCGAGAATGGCTGGATCGATATCGAGGTAAATGGTGAAACCAAGCGAATCGGCATTACGCGTCTTCACCTCGAAGAAGATGCAGGTAAACTAACACATGTGGACGGCGGTTTCGCATCGCTGGTCGACTTTAACCGTGTAGGCACGCCGCTAGTAGAGATCGTCTCCGAGCCGGATATCCGTACGCCAGAAGAAGCGAAAGCTTATCTGGAAAAGCTTCGCGCCATTATGTTGTATTGCGATGTGTCGGATGTGAAGATGGAAGAGGGCAGTCTTCGTTGTGATGCCAACATCAGCTTGCGTCCTTACGGACAAGAGAAATTCGGCACACGCGCTGAGCTCAAGAACATGAACTCCTTCCGAAGCGTGCAGCGCGGTCTCGAGTATGAGCAAGTACGTCAAGCCGAGATATTGAACAGCGGCGGCGAAGTTGTACAAGAAACTCGCCGTTACGATGACGCGGTAGGCAAATCGTTTTCGATGCGCGGCAAGGAAGAAGCGCATGACTATCGTTATTTCCCGGACCCGGATCTCGTAAGGCTTACGATTAGCCAAGAGTGGAAAGAACGCGTTCGCGCTTCGATCCCCGAGCTACCGGATGCTCGCAAAACGCGTTATCAGAGTGACTATGGCTTGTCCTCCTATGATGCAGATGTCATTACCGCATCCAAGAAGCTCGCAGATTTGTTCGAAGAAAGCCTAAGCTACACCAAGGATGCAAAGTCTGTTGCGAACTGGGTGATGGGAGACCTGCTTGGTTATCTTAACGCTAATAGCCTAGAGCTGTCGGATATTAAGCTGACTGGTCAAGGACTTGGCGAGATGATCGGTCTTCTGGAGAAGGGGACGATCAACGGCAAGATTGCCAAGACGGTGTTCAAGGCGATGCTTGAGAACGGCAAGCTTCCACAACAGATCGTTGAGGAGCAAGGACTTGTCCAGATCAGTGACGAAGGTGCCATTCTTGCGATCGTTGATGCCGTAATCGAACGCAATCCGCAATCCGTCGAAGACTTCCGTGCGGGCAAAGAGAAAGCGATCGGCTTCTTGGTTGGACAGATCATGAAAGAGACAAAGGGCAAAGCCAATCCCGCGCTTGTAAACAAGATGCTGCTGGAGCGGCTTAGCTAGCGGAGATAACCACGTGGTTAATATGAAATAGCGTATAGGAGCGTGGTTCATCCAATGGATGGACTGCGCTTTTTTTAAAAACATCCATGGCTCTTCGGCCGCATCCCCAGCATGAAAGTGGAGTTTAGCGCCGCTCGTTCCCTGCCATAATGGTTAATACTGCGATTGGACAGAAACACGAGACTCTTTTTGGTGGTTCGACCCTGTCCTAAAAACTGTGAGAATTCGTTTTGTGCACAACCCCATGCTAGCTTCGGAGCTCGCTTTGCCGAATGACTGCGTACAGAAAAATGGTACGTTCAAACGAATTCGCCAATCGTAGTACCAATCGATTGGAGGGAAGTATTATGGATATGCTTGTTGCCCGAGGTGCCGGACTCGATGTCCATCAAGAATCAATTGTTGCTTGTGTAATGGTCGGAGAAGCGGATGAATCACCCGTCATCGAAACGAGAACATTTCCAACGATGACAAGAGATTTATTTGCTTTAATGACTTGGCTCGAAGATATGAATGTAACGCATATCGCCATGGAGTCCACCGGAATCTACTGGAAACCGGTGTACAATATCTTAGAAGGTTACTTCGACATCTGTCTTGCTAATGCTCAACGTATTAAGAATGTGCCCGGCCGCAAGACCGACGTTAGTGATGCAGAATGGATTGCAAAGCTTCTACGATTTGGCTTAATTGAAAAGAGCTTCGTACCTTCGGAGGATCTGCGTGAACTACGGGATTTGACACGCCTTCGCAAGAAGCGGATTGGCAACCTCACCGCAGAGAAAAATCGCATTCAGAAGATGATGGAAGCCTCGAATGTAAAATTAGGCACGGTTATTTCGGATGTTTTCGGTGTTTCGGGTCGTAATCTTCTTGAACGTTTAATGGAACAAGGCTTTGTGGATCGAGATGACATCGAACATCGCGTACGGGGAAACGTGAAGAAAAATGTATCTCGCGTCGCAGAATCATTGTTTGGGACATTGACCAATCATCAAATTCTAGTGATTCGAAATTGCTGGGAACACATTACTTTTCTCGAAAAATCGATTGCCGAGCTGGATCAAGAAATTGAAGCGCATCTTAAGCCTTACCAAGAGGAGCATAACCTGCTTCAAACCATACCAGGAGTCAGCAGTATCACTGCTTCGGCTATCATTGCTGAGATTGGTGTCCATATGGACCAGTTTCCAACTGCAGATCATCTAGCTTCTTGGGCAGGTGTGGCCCCCGGAAATCACGAAAGTGCGGGCAAAAAAAAAGTTCAAAAACAGTAAAAGGCAATCCTCATGTCAAAACAGCTTTATGTGAAGCTGCCTGGGCCGCAACGAAATCAAGAAAATCCTTACTGGCTATTCGCTTTTGGAAAATGGCAGCGAGAAGAGGTAAGAAAAAAGCGTTAATTGCTCTTGCTCGAAAAATCTTAACGATTATCTATCACATGATCAAACACAAACATGGTTATATAGAAGGCGGACCGCCCGTTATAACTGCTCAAGAAGCATAACAGTATAGACAAACTTTAAAAGCTTTAAACATAAAGGCCAATATTTTCTGGCCCCGGGCATCCTATTGTCTGATTTTAAATCAAAGTTGGTTTTATGAGATCATTAAATCGACCTTGAGTGGGTTGATAGTAATTTGAGCACTAATGACTTTCACAGAAAAGAAATGACAGTTGTTTAACGTTCTCTATATATGATTCCTTCATGTTGATGTACGGCTAGTGCAGAGCGTTAACGCATACACTTATATTATGCCGACAGATGATGAGTCCATGAATAGAGAGGGGTGCCGCGATGAATGTGACAGCAGGTGTGGCGAATAATCCATGGTTTATTAATGAAATTGACATTGCTGCGAGGTTAGGTCTCTCGATTGTGCTCGGAGGATTAATCGGTTTCGAACGCGAGTCATCCAATCATGCCGCTGGATTTCGTACGAATATTCTAGTCTGCTTAGGCGCGTGTTTACTTATGTTGTTGTCGATATACGGGTTTGCTGATTTTGTAGAGGAGCCTAATGTCCGTGTTGACCCGGCCCGTCTCGCGGCAGCGGTCATTACAGGGGTTGGTTTCCTAGGGGCAGGTACAATCCTGTTCACAGGCAAATCCATAACAGGACTGACGACGGCAGCTTCGTTATGGGTTGTAGCCGCTATAGGCCTTGCGGTGGGGGCAGGTTTTTATTTTGCTTCGGGGACAGTTACGATAATGGCACTGTTAACGTTATGGGGATTCAATAAGATCGAGAAAAGATATATGAACGCCAAGAAGGACCGGGTTATCAAGGTTGAGGCATATGATCTTTCATCCCATCTCGTCAGTATCAATCAAATCTTAGAGCACCGTAGAATTACGATTCGCAAAATGATGATGGAAGAAGTGGAGACATCGCGACAAGAAGGGGATGAGCGAGCAACAAGGCTAATTCTTCATGTTAAGATGTCTTCCCATAAAAAAGATTCGGCGCTTCGTCTGCTTGACGAACTGAAGAAACTGGAGGGCATACGTTGGGTGAGCTCCGAGTAACGCAACGAAAGCGGGCATGGCTCACGGCCTTGCTTGCTTTCTTGCTTCCCGGTATGGGACTTGTATATAACGGGCAATATTCAAGAGGCTTTCTCCTCTTATCGGCTTTGCTTCTCGACGTAACCGCAATCTACCGGCTAGCAAATTCTGATGGGGGAAGCCACCTGCTTCTGATCGTATATCTAGGTTTGCTGCTGCCGATATATTATTTTGTAAGTGTATTCGAGGCGCTGCAGATTAAGGATCGTCCAGCTGAGGAGAGACTGCCAGTACAACTGCTTCACGGCATTTTGCTAGTTGCCTCTGGAATTGTCATGATGATATTGATTAAGCCTCCGCATTTGCTCCTCCCATGGATGAACGAATTGGCTGAGCTCAGTGTGGGTCCACTTCTGATGGCGATCGCTTGCTTTTTTGTGCTGACGGTTGTCAAGAAAGGAGAAATCACCATGTTTAAGCTTGGTCGATTAACAGCGGCGATACTAATATTATCGGTTGGGGTACTGCTGCTGCGGGATCAAGTTAGGGATTCGAATGATATCATGCTGCTTCGCGACTGGTGGCCGCTGTTATTTTTGCTGCTTGGCATTGAAGTTACCCTATATAGTACCGTGCTGCGAGCGAAGGTTGCTAAGCTAAAGCTGGATATGGCTGGAGCAGCAGCTGCGTTAGTTGTGACGGTGACAGCTTATGGCGTCACCCAATTCGCCGATTTCCCCGTTAAATGGCTTGATCAATTTAATGTGGATTTGAGTGGCATGGTGGAGTATGGCGAAGAGAAGGGTTACCACATGACCAAGAGCGTCATGAAAGTATTTGTTGATGAGCATCTATCCTCGGTCGCGATAAAAAATATGAATGGAGATGTTATCGTTCGTACAGGCGACGTTCGGGAGATCGAGGTGTTTACGACAGTATGGGTAGACGACTTGGACGAGGCTGAGTCAAAGGTCATTGCCGAGCAATCGACAGTAGAAGCAACACCTGGGCGCGAAGTGATGCTCGAAGCAAAGGGACAACGTTATGGCACCGACAATAAGCGAGTACCTCGAATGAATATGGTGATTGTCTTGCCGCGGATTGAACCTCGTGCTGAGAAATCCGCTCCTGAAGCGACTCCCGATGTGGAAATGGATGAACCCATGATGACGGATGTCATCACAACTCAGTCGGACGAGCCCGTGTACGCATTGCCTGACTACGAACAAGCTCCCGATTCGAGTGCGGAGCAGCCTACAGCTATTCAAGTGCAGATTGAAACCGTTAATGGTTCCACCGAGGTGGACGGGCTGGTCGCAGAAGACGGACTTATCGTCAACAGTGGGGACGGGGCTATACGAATTTCACAATTGATTGGGCCTTTGACGGTTACCGGCAATAATGGAAGTCTTGATGCAGAGTCGCTGAGCGGCGAAAGTACGTTGGAGCTCAAGAATGGGGAGATTGCAGTAAGCCATGCATCTGGAGGAGCCTTGTACGCAGCTACTTCCAACGGCAATATTCGATTGTCGGATATCGCAGGAGAAGCCGAAGCGGAGACCAAGAATGGGAGTGTAACGATTGACGGCGCAGCCAGCTCGGTCAAAGCGAACACAATGAACGGCGGCATTACAGTAGAGAGCAGTATGGTAGGCGGAAATTGGGATTTGGACAGTTCCGTCGGGGAGATTACAGTAGGCCTGCCAGAACAAGGGGATTATTCTTTATACGGTTCGGTAACTTTTGGGAAGATTGAATCGGAACTGCCATTCCAGCAAATTCGCAAAACGATCCGTGGCTCAGTTGGCGCAGGCACTTACCGCATTCATATTAATGCGACAAATAGCATAACCATTGAAAGTCGGGTTACTCGTTAGATGGCGCTTTCATTGACAAAAACTTTAATATGAACGTACAATAGATTATAACGATTATAAATCATTTCATTTTTTTCAAAGAAAGGCGTGAGGGGAATGGCAGCCAACGTTCATTCGGCACTGGAACAACTTAAGATGAATGGCGTCCGTATGACCCCGCAACGACACGCCATACTGGGATATTTGATGGATACGAAATCACATCCTACCGCCGACGAGATCTATAAGTCGTTGTCGCCTACTTATCCGAGCATGAGCGTTGCGACAATTTATAACAATTTGCGTTTGTTCGTCGATGCAGGATTGGTACGCGAGCTAACATACGGCGATGATTCAAGTCGCTTCGATGCTGACCTCTCCGATCATTATCACGCAATTTGCAAGAGTTGCGGACAGATTGTCGACTTCGGCTATCCTCCTCTGCTGGAAGTAGAGAAAGCGGCTTCGAAGGAAACGGGCTTCTCCGTACATGGTCACCGGATGGAGATATATGGACTGTGCACAACATGCAACACTTAACGGTCGCTGACCGTCTATAGAATAAGATAGTTTATGACAATAACGTGCTGGGCAGCGTTTTTACGCTACTTCTTGCACGTTTTTGTTTGAGATTGTATCGGAGCATAAGCAATGAATCCGCATGCTCCGGAATGCAATTATGACAAGAGCCAAGGAGAGTGAAGCATTGGAAATGAATTACATCCGACCGCGTCGTAAGAAAAGAAGAGTCGGATTAATGATGTTAGTCTTTCTGTTCATGACTTCAGCAATTGTAACATTTGGATGGCTGGGTTATTTGAAGTATATTCCAAGCCGTGAGTATCAAGAGCCGTCGTATGCATCTGCGACTCCCATTATCGTAAATGGAGAGGAAACCGCACAAGGTGCTTTGATTGAGAACGGAATGGTTAAACTGCCGCTTCCTATTTTAGAATCTATATTTGCGGTGGACAAGCCGATACACTATGAAAGCACGACAGGTACTATCGTGCTTACGAGCGTGGACAAAGTGCTTAGACTTAAGACGGATGCGTTGACCGGCATTCTGAATAAACAACCATACAAGCTGACGATTGCTGCCGAGGTCACGGACAATATTGTATATATTCCGGCCGCGCCAATTGAAGAGTTATATGGGCTGAAGGTGGATTACAATCCGGAAACGGGGATCGTTTCTCTCCTTAAGGAAGGAGAATCGGTACAGCTTGCAGAAGCGCTGGATGAGAAAGGTGCATCTATCCGCACATCACCATCCATCAGGGAACCCTATTTGTTGAAAGTTGCACAAGGTGAAAGCATGCGTGTATGGAGCAGCAATGATGGTTGGTTGCTCGTACAGTCATCGCAGGGGCACATCGGCTACGTTCGGGAGAAGGACGTTAAGATGTCCGGTACAGAAACAGTGAGCGAAGTGAAGCGCGAAGAACCTTTTGTGCCATGGGAGCTAGACGGTCATAAGATCAACATGACGTGGGAAGCTGTCTACGAACGACGAATCGATCCAGCCAAGATCGGGGAGATGCCGGGCGTTAACGTGGTAAGTCCGACATGGTTTGAATTGACCGATGGAGCGGGCACGATCAAAGGGAAAGCGGATCCGGCTTACGTAAAGTGGGCACATGATCGTGGGTATCAGGTGTGGGCGCTCTTCAGTAATGGATTTGAGCCAGAACGTACGACGGAGGCGCTCGCTACAGTGGAGTCTCGGTTCGTCATGATCCAACAATTGCTTGCATTCGCGGAGATGTACAAGCTTCAAGGTTTCAATATCGATTTCGAGAATGTATATACAAAGGACAAAGAAAACTTAGTGCAATTCGTTAAGGAACTGACTCCGCTGCTGCATGAGGCGGGTTTGGTCGTATCCATCGATGTTACGCCGAAGTCGAACAGCGAGATGTGGTCGGTCTTCCTGGATCGTGAAGCGTTAGGGCGCACAGTTGATTATATGATGGTTATGGCATATGACGAGCATTGGGCCTCCAGCCCGAAGGCAGGGTCGGTAGCCTCGCTGCCGTGGACGGAGAATTCGATTGCGCGCATCCTGCAAGAAGATAAGGTGCCTGCAAACAAGCTGATTCTGAGTATGCCTTTGTATTCGCGGATATGGAGCGAAAAGGCTGGATCAGATGGTCAATTGGAGGTATCTTCTAAAGCTGTAGGCATGGAGCGGGTGCAACAAATTATTGCAGATAAAAAACTTGTGCCTGTTCTGGATGCTGCTGCAGGACAAAATTATGTTGAGTATACGGAGGAAGGTGTCAAGCAACGTATTTGGATCGAAGATGATCTATCCATTCGGGCAAGGGTGGGGATCGTACACAAATACGATTTGGCTGGTGTAGCTACCTGGCAAAGAACCTTCCAGGTGCCATCTATCTGGAATACCATCAATGAAGCATTGACGACCCCATCAAAGTAAAGCAGCACTCATACCATCGATGTAAGAAAACAAACAAAACCTCCAAGCAAGTGCGGCAATGCCCGCATGGCTTGGAGGTTTTGTTCTTCTCAGAAATATACGCACTATACAACTATGGGACGATGATCTCTTGAGTGACAACGTGGTTAGACCATTGTGACGTTGTTAAGCTTTCAGCTCTTCAGTGTTTTCCCGAGCTTGGTTAGGATCAAGCGTCAGCATTGTGCGGCAGAACATGCAACGATCTGTTTTGCCCAACATCTTAGTCTGACGACCGCACTCCGGACACTCCAGCATCGTTGCGCTCGTGGACATCATACCTGC